>NZ_JACYHF010000010.1 GCF_016482685.1 Streptomyces sp. DSM 110735
GGCGGCGTGCTGTGGTGCGGCGGAGGCGTGGTCTCCTCACCGCCGTACGGCGGAGGAGTCGTTTCTTCACCGCCGTAGGGCGGCGGCGTGGTCTCGTCGTCGTCCCCGTAGGACGCGGGCGGCTTGGTCTCGTGGCCGCCGTACGCGGGGGGCGGGGTCGTCTCGTCGTCGTCCCCGTACGAAGCGGGGGGCGTCGTCTCGTCCTCGTCGTCGTCCCCGTAGGACGCGGGCGGGGTGGTCTCGTCCTCGTCGTCGTCCCCGTAGGACGCGGGCGGGGTGGTCTCGTCGTGGCCGTAGGACGGCGGCGGGGTGGTCTCGTCCTCGTCGTCGTCGCCGTACGAGGCGGGAGCGGTCGTCTCGTCGTGGCCGTAGGACGCGGGCGGGGTCGTCGCGGGCGCCGTGGTCGCGTGGCCGTAGGCGGGCGGCGGGGTGGTGTGGCCGCCGGAGCCGTAGCCGGAGTCGTCGGAGTCGTCGTCACCGTAGGAGTCGTGGTGGCGCGCGCTCTTGCCGGTCACACAGGACTCGGCGAGGGCCGGGTCGAGGGCTGCCGACACGTCGACGGTGTTGCCGCAGATGGTGACCGGCACGTGCGCCGGTACCCGCAGGGTGTTGCCGGACAGTGCGCCGGACGAGCGCTGTCCCGCGCCGGGCGCTCCCGAATCGGCGAGCGCCTGACTGCCGTACAAGGACAGCACGCCGGTCGCGGCCGCGGCGGCGGCCACGACGATGCCCTTGCTGAGGGTCTGTCTCACTCTCGTGGTCTTCCTGCTCGAAGAAGTGGGAAGGCCGGCCCCGGAACGCAGATTCGAAGGGATCGACGGTCCGGGGCCGGCCTGAACGCAGCCGTGCAGCTGGTGCCTTGTGGCGGTGGGGTCAGCCGTTGACGCAGGCGTTGCCGAACGCCGGGTTCAGCAGCGCGATGACGTTGACCGAGTTGCCGCACACGTTGATCGGAACGTGGACCGGGATCTGGACGACGTTGCCCGACAGGACACCCGGCGAACCGACGGCCGCACCCTCGGCACCGGCGTCGGCGAAGGCGGGGGCCGCCCCGCCCAGGGCCAGGATGGCGCCGACGACGACAGCAGCGGTCTTCTTCATGGTGTTTCCCTTCTCTGCGGTCATGTCCTTATGTCGGCCGAAACCGAGCGAGCACAGCTTGAACGGCTCGCACCATGACCGGCAGGCTGTGAAACGAGGGATAGACAGCCGAAGAAACCGTGGAACGCGCGTCGCCCCTGAATTCACTCGAACGCCTCCACGGAATTGACAGCTTGGCGCAGTCGGAGAGGATTCGACCGGGGCGGAAAACGCGGGAAATCACGGGGAAACGGCAAAGGCCGCCCCCGTGCGGGAGCGGCCTTCGGTGCGGACCGGCGAACCGGTCCGTGGGGCGTCAGTTGTTGCCGACGCCGTTGCCCGCGAGGACGGAGACGTCGTCCACCAGGTGGGAGAGCGGCTCGTCGTTCTTCGCCTGGGTGGAGTTCTCCGCGCACTGCTGGTTCTGCGGGGAGGACAGCACCGGGATGTCCTGGACACCCACGTTGACCAGCGCGAGGACCGACTGCACGTCCGCCTTGACGGGCAGCCCGACGCAGAGCTTGTTGAGCGAGCTCTGGACCAGGGTGGCCTGCGGGCTGAGGTTGCCGCCGGTGACGTTGTTGCCGAACGCCTCCGAGGCGCCGTTGCCGCTCAGCGACGTGGTGCCGGTGTCGTTCCCGATGGCGAGAGCCTGGGGGGCGGCAGCCGCCGACACCCCGATGAAGGACGCGGCGACCGCGGCCGCGGCCATTGCCTTCTTCAGCATTTCGCTTTCCTTTCCCTGGCTCCACGCCAAGACGCACGTTCCTGTCCGGCATCAACCCCGGGGCGGCGAAATGGTTGCGGTATGTCACCCGATCGGATCGGACCGCGGCGCGGAGTGGATGCGGATTTCCCTTGGGAAACCGGGCTTTCGGCGGCATCCCGTGTGGGCCATCGGAGTGAACGGGAGGAACCCCGCGGTGGGCGGGGCAGTTGAGCCGTGCACTCCGGTGACGGGGTTTCTCCAGAAGGGAATCGCAAGTGATCAAGAAGGTTCTGGCCGCCGCCGCGGTCGCCGCCTCCGTTGTCGGTGCGTCCGCAGTCGCCGCGTCGCCGGCCCTGGCCATCGGCAACGACACCGGCACCACCTCGTTCAGCGGAAACGGTGCTTCGCAGGCGTTCGGCAACTCCGCCACCTACGGCAACATGAGCCCGCAGATGGCGCTCATCCAGGGCTCGCTGAACAAGCCCTGCATCGGTCTGCCCGCGAAGGTCAACGCCCAGTCCCTGGTGGGTCTGCTCAACGTCGGCGTCCAGGACATCCCGATCCTGTCCTCGCCGCAGAACCAGCAGTGTGTCGAGAACTCCACCCAGGCCAAGGGCGACGAGCCGCTGTCGCACATCCTGGACGACATCTCCGCCCTGTCCGGCAACGGCGCCGGCAACAACTGATCAGTCACTGATCCGGAGATGTGCGGGGCCCCTCGCGGGCCCCGCGTGGCGGGCCGCCGAGCGATCGGCGGCCCGTCGGCATGTCCAGGGACTGCTGAACTCACTTATGAGTCAAGGGACTTGGGCGTGACTCCACGAACGAGGGGGCGCTTGTGAACTCATCGCACTGCGCTGCCCCGTTAGGGGCACAGACCGCAACCCCGGTGTCCGCCGGCCCGTTGACGATCACGCAACTCCTCCCCGGAGTCCGCCTTTCGAAAGGGAACGCACATGAAGAAGCTGTGGGCAACCGCGGCTGTCGCCGCCTCCGTCGCCGGTCTCGCGGGCGTGGCCGCCCCGCAGGCCCTCGCCATCGGGGACGACCACGGCACCACCTCGTTCAGCGGCAACGGCGCCTCGCAGTCGTTCGGCAACTCGGCCACCTTCGGTGACATGAGCCCGCAGCTCGCGCTGGTCCAGGGCTCGCTGAACAAGCCGTGCATCGGCCTGCCCGCGAAGCTCAACGCCCAGTCGGTGCTCGCGCTGGTCAACGTCGGTGTCCAGGACATCCCGGTGCTGTCCTCGCCGCAGAACCAGCAGTGCGTGGAGAACTCCACCCAGGCCAAGGGCGACGAGCCGCTCTCGCACATCCTGGACGACATCTCCGCCCTGTCCGGCAACGGCGCCGGCAACGGCTGATCGAGCCCGTACCGCGACGGCGGGCCACCGGTTTCCCCGGTGGCCCGCCGTTTCGTATGTCCGGACGCCTCGCGTCGGGATGCCCAAGTGCCCTACGACACCACGTCCTTGCGGGCGAAGCCCCGGAACGCCAGGGCGAACAGGACGAGGGCGCAGGACACCGAGACCGAGGCGCCCTGGATCATCCCGGCCCACTCGGCGTGCGGCTGGAGGGCGTCCGCCCAGGCGAACTGCCAGTGCGCGGGCAGGAAGTCGCGCCAGTCGCCGAGCGCGGTGACGGCGTCCAGGACGTTGCCGACGATGGTCAGACCCACCGCGCCGCCGACCGCGCCGAGCGGGGTGTCCGTACGCGTCGACAGCCAGAACGCGAGCGCGGCGGTGACCAGTTGGGACACGAAGATGTACGCCACCGCGACCGCGAGGCGCTGCACGGCGACGCCCGGCTCCAGCGCGCCCCCGGTGGGGATGCGCAGCGGACCCCAGCCGTAGGCGGCGGTGCCCGCGACGAGGGCGACGGCGGGCAGCAGCACCATCGCGGCGAGGCTCAGCCCGAGCCCGACGACCAGCTTCGACCACAGCAGCCGGACCCGGGGCACGGGCGCGGCGAGCAGATAGCGCAGCGAGGACCAGTTCGCCTCGGAGGCGACCGTGTCCCCGCAGAACAGGGCGACCGGGACGACCAGCAGGAAGCCGGCCGAGACGAACAGGGCGACGGCGGCGAAGTTGGCGCCGGAGTCGGTGGCCGTGGCCATCAGGGTGATCCGGGAGCTGCGGCTGCCGGGCTCGCCGCCGATGGCGAAGGCGGCGAGGAGCACGAACGGCAGCACGGCCAGGAGCAGACCCATGACCAGCGTCCGGCGGCGCTTGAGCTGGCGGATCAGCTCCACGCGCACGGGCAGGGTGCGGACGGGGCGGTAGCCGGGTGCCGTGTCCGCGCCCGGGGTGAGCGTGCTCACGGGGTGCCTCCGATCAGGGTGAGGAAGGCGTCTTCCAGGCGCCGGTGCGGTCCGACGGAGGCGACGGGCACCTCCAGGCGGACGAGGTCCACGACCAGTGCCTCGGCGGTGGCGCCGGGTTCCAGGCGGATCAGCAGCCCGTCCTCGGTGCGCACGGCGGAGGCGACGCCGGGCAGGGCGGCGACCTTCTCCACGATCGGTTCGCGCACCGGGGTGCCGGTGCCGACCAGGAGGGTGTCGCCGGAGCCGATGATGTCGCGCACCGGTCCCGCCTGGACGAGCCTGCCCCGGTCCATCACCACGAGGTGGGTGCAGGACTGCTCGACCTCGGCGAGGAGGTGGCTGGAGACGATGACCGTGCGCCCGGCGGACGCGTAGCGGATCATCACCTCGCGCATCTCGCGGATCTGGGGCGGGTCGAGTCCGTTGGTGGGCTCGTCGAGGATGAGGAGGTCGGGCAGTCCGAGCATGGCCTGGGCGATGGCCAGGCGCTGGCGCATGCCCTGGGAGTAGGTGCGCACCGCGCGGTCGAGGGCGTCGCCGAGTCCCGCGATCTCCAGTGCCTCCTCCAGATGGGCGTCCTCGGCGGGGCGGCCGGTGGCGCGCCAGTACAGCTCCAGGTTCTCCCGCCCCGACAGGTGCGGCAGGAAGCCCGCGCCCTCCACGAAGGCGCCGACCCGGGAGAGGACGGGGGCGCCGGGGCGTACGGCGTGGCCGAAGACGCGGATCTCGCCCGCGTCGGGGCGGATGAGTCCCATCAGCATCCGCAGGGTGGTGGTCTTGCCCGCGCCGTTGGGTCCGAGGAGTCCGAGGACCTGGCCCTTGTCGACGCGGAAGGAGAGGTCGCGTACGGCGTACCGGTCGGCGGAACCGGCGTAGCGCTTGCTCAGGTCGCCGATGACGAGCGGGACTTCGGCCAGTTCCGGGTCGGGGGCGGGGGCGCTGGTGGGGCGGCGGGCGGTGAGGAGCAGGGCTGCGGCGAGGGCGGCGCCCGCGAGGGGGAGCCACCAGACCCAGGAGGGCAGCGGGGTGCGGGCGGTGGTGACGCCGGGTGCGGTGGGCACGCTCAGGGCGCCCTGGAGCGAGACGGTGTACGTCGCCGGGGCGGTCGGGGAGGCGTAGGCGAGGTCGGTGGAGGCGAGGACCAGGCGGAGGCGGTGGCCCTTCTGGATCTCGTGGTCGACGGCGGGGAGGGTGACCGTGACGTCCTTGCCCGCGCGGGCGCCGGTGACGCGCAGGGGCGTGACCAACTGGGAGGGCAGGACGCGGGTGCCGCCGGGTCCGACGTCGTAGAGCTTGGCGAAGAGGACCGCGTCGTCGGAGGTGGACTTCACGTGGACGCGGGCGGTGGGCGAGCCGGTGACGCGGAGGGTGGAGCGCAGCGGGGCGGAGTCGAAGTGGGCGTTCTGGCCGGGGAAGTCGAGGGAGACACCGGTACCGAGGGCGGAGAGCCGGGCCAGGCTGCCGAGTCCGGGCAGCGCGGAGACGGCGGGCGGTCCGGCGCCGGCCGGGTTGGCGACGTGCTGGGTGCCGCCGGTCAGCTTCACGGTGTGCTGGTGGGAGTGGAGACCGGGGTAGGCGTTGCCGCTCGCGCCGCGCAGTCGCACGGTGCCGTCGGTGGAGTCGACGCCTCCGGTGCGGGTGACGCGGAAGGCGGGACCGGTGGCGGCGGACGTGTCGTCCTTGAGGTAGCGGTCGAACCAGGAGCGCATCCGGGTGGCTACGCGGTCGGTCTCGTTGTCGCCGCCGTCGTGGCCGCCGGAGATCCAGTCGACCTTCACGGGGGCGCCGTTGGCCTTGATCGCCCGTTCGGCGGCGTCGGACTGGGCGAGGGTGAACAGGGAGTCGGTCTGGCCCTGGAAGAGGAGGGTGGGCACCTTGATGCGGGTGGCGACGGCGGAGGGGGAGCGTTCTTCGAGGAGGCGGCGGGCGTCGGCGTCGGGGGTGCCGGACTGGGCGACGCGCTGGTACATCCGGCACAGGGCGGGCTCGAAGTCCGCGCAGCCGCCGCCGGAGCTGAAGAAGACCCCGGCCCACAGCTTCTTGAACACGCCGTCGGGGAACAGGGCGTCGGCGAGGTTCCAGTAGGTGACGGCGGGGGCGATGGCGTCGACGCGGTGGTCGTATCCGGCGGCGAGCAGGGAGATGGCGCCGCCGTAGGAGGCTCCGGCCACGCCGACGCGGGGGTCGCCGGGGGCGTCGAGGCGGACCTCGGGGCGTCTGGCGAGCCAGTCGATGAGCTGGGAGACGTCCTTGACCTCGTGCTTCGGGTCGTTCAGACCGATCTCGCCGGTGGAGCCGCCGAAGCCGCGCGCGGACCACGTCATGACCGCGTAGCCGTGCCGGGCGAGGTTCTGTGCCTGGCCGAGCATGTCCTTCTTGTTGCCGCCGAAGCCGTGGGCGAGCAGGACGGCGGGGTGGCGGCCGGGGCGGCCGTCGGTGAAGAAGGAGGTGGCGAGGTGGGTGCCGTCGGCGGTGGTCAGCCTCTGGTTGACCTGGTGCACGCGGGGGGTGTCGTCGCCGGAGGCGGTCGCCGTCCAGGTTCCGGCGGCCGCGAGCAGCACGGCGGCGGCGAGGGCGGCGGCTGCCCGGCGCGGCCCCTTCAGGAGCCGCGCCGCGGGCACTCGAAGATCCATGTCCCCACCGTAAGGGCCCGGGGCGGCGGCGGACGGCGCCGCCGGGCGGAACCCCCGCCCCTCCCCGGGGAGTACGCGTCCGGCCGGGTGTACCGCGAGTGCGGTATGCGGCCGGGGCGCGGACGAGGGGCTGTCAGGGGCGCGTGTCCTCCGGGAGGGAGACGAGCCAGTGGGTGGCGGCGCGGGGGCGGAGGTAGAGCGCCCAGTAGAGGGTGGCGACGGCGGTGATGCCGCCGGTCCACAGGAGATAGCTGACGTCCTGCTGGGTGAGGACGTAGGCGAGGACGACGATGAGCAGGACCGGCATCGCGGGCCACAGCGGCATCCGCCAGGCGGGGGTGTGGCGGTGGGCGTCGCGGCGGCCGAGCAGGGCGGCGACGGCGACGAGCAGGTACATCGCGGTCACGGAGACGCCGGTGACGCCGTAGAGGGTGTCGAGGTCGACGAAGCAGAACAGCGCGCCGGGGACGCCGACGGCGAGGGTGGCGACCCAGGGCGAGCCGAAGCGGCCGAGGCGGGAGAAGAGGGTGTTGACCGGGGTGGGCCACGCCTTGTCGCGGGCGGAGGCGAACAGGACGCGGGAGTTCTGGATGACCATCACGATGCCCGCGTTGACGATGGCGAGGGCGACGCAGAGGCTGACGAAGGTGCCGACGGCGGTGTTGGACCAGGCGGTGACCATGGCGCTGATGTCGCCGCCGGTCAGCTCCTTGAGGTCGGTGGCGCCCATGGTGATGGCGGCGACCGGCACCAGGATGATCACCGTGGAGATGGCGAGGGTGGCGAGCACGGTACGGGCCACGTCGCGGCGCGGGTGCTCCAGTTCCTCGGAGAGGTAGACGGCGGTCGAGAAGCCCTGGGTGACGAAGAGGGCGATGGCGAGTCCGGAGACGACAAGGACCCCGGTCACCGCGTCCGTGTGCCCGTGGGCGCCCGCGACCTGCATCGAGACGAGGCTGCCGAGCCCGCGGTGCCCGTGGGCGAAGCCGAGGACGGCGACCACGGCTGCCGCGATGACCTCCAGGACCAGGAAGATCCCGGTGATCCAGGCGTTGGCGCGCAGGTCGAGCAGTCCGGCGAGGGTGGCGAGCAGCATGACCGCCGCGCCGGTGAGCGAGGGGTCGAGGTGGACGACGGGGGCGAGGTAGTCGGCGGTGCCCATCGCGATGACGGGCGGCACGATCATGACGACCAGCAGGGAGAGCACGAAGACCAGCCAGCCGGTGAGCCGTCCGGCGAGCGTGGAGACCATGGCGTACTCGCCGCCCGCGCTCGGGATGAGGGTGCCCAGCTCGGCGTAGCAGAACGCCACGGCGATACAGAGCAGCGAGCCGATGGCGATGGTCAGCGCGGTGGCGGTGCCGAGGGTGCCGAAGAGGTCGGGGACGACGACGAAGAGGGTCGAGGCGGGGGTCACGCAGGAGAGCGTCAGCAGGGTGCCGCCGACGACGCCGATGGAACGCTTGAGCTTCTGGGGGCTGTCGGCCGGCTGCCCGGGGGTGGCGGCCTCGGCGGGGCGGAGCGTGTCGGTCATGCGGCGGTCCGATCGACTCGTGCGGTGAGGGCTCGGGCGGGAGCGCTATCGCCTCCGGCGGTTCGTGGCGTACGTCATGTCTCTCGCTCCCGGCGGCTGCATCGAACACCGACGAAAACCGGCGCGTCAATGGGTGTTCATCTACGGATTCCGTAGCCAAACCGCCTCTCCGGCTACGCATACAGCGGCATCTCGCGGGTGGTTCCCCGCTTGTCACCGGTACGGGAACCGCAGGTGCCGAGCCGAAAAAAACCGGGCCCGGAGGCGCTGTGCACGCCTTCGGGCCCGGACGGGTGTACGGCTCAGTGGTTGCGCGGGAAGCCCAGGTCCACGCCTGCCGGGGCGTCGGCGGGGTCGGGCCAGCGGGTGGTGACGACCTTGCCGCGGGTGTAGAAGTGCGTGCCGTCGTTGCCATAGATGTGGTGGTCGCCGAAGAGGGAGTCCTTCCAGCCGCCGAAGGAGTGGTAGCCGACGGGGACCGGGATCGGGACGTTGACGCCGACCATGCCGGCCTCGACCTCCAACTGGAAGCGGCGGGCGGCGCCGCCGTCGCGGGTGAAGATCGCGGTGCCGTTGCCGAAGGGGGAGGCGTTGATCAGGGCGATGCCGTCGTCGTAGGTGTCCACGCGCAGCACGGTCAGGACCGGGCCGAAGATCTCGTCCTGGTACGCCTTGGCGGTCGTCGGCACCTTGTCGAGCAGGGAGATGCCGATCCAGTGGCCGTCCTCGTAGCCCTCGACGGTGTAGCCGGTGCCGTCGAGCACGACCTCGGCGCCCTCGGCGGCGGCGCCGGAGACGTAGGAGGCGACCTTGTCGCGGTGGGCCGCCGTGATCAGCGGGCCCATCTCGGAGGTGGGGTCGGTGCCGGGACCGATCTTGATCTTCTCGGCGCGCTCGCGGATCTTGTCGACCAGTTCGTCGCCGATGGCACCGACCGCGACGACCGCGGAGATGGCCATGCAGCGCTCGCCCGCCGAGCCGTAGGCGGCGCTCACCGCCGCGTCCGCCGCCGCGTCCAGGTCGGCGTCCGGGAGGACCAGCATATGGTTCTTGGCGCCGCCGAGCGCCTGGACGCGCTTGCCGTGGGCGGAGGCGGTGGTGTGGATGTAGCGGGCGATCGGGGTCGAGCCGACGAACGACACCGCCTGGACGTCCGGGTGCTCCAGGAGCCGGTCGACGGCCACCTTGTCGCCGTGCACGACGTTGAACACGCCGTCCGGCAGACCCGCCTCGGCCAGCAGCTCGGCGATCCTGAGAGAGACCGACGGGTCCTTCTCCGACGGCTTCAGCACGAAAGTGTTGCCGCACGCGACGGCGATCGGGAACATCCACATCGGCACCATCGCCGGGAAGTTGAACGGCGTGATGCCCGCGACGACACCGAGCGGCTGGCGGATCGAGGACACGTCGACGCCGGTCGCCACCTGCGTCGACAGCTCGCCCTTGAGCTGCACGGTGATCCCGCAGGCCAGGTCCACGATCTCCAGACCGCGCGCGACCTCGCCGAGCGCGTCGGAGTGCACCTTGCCGTGCTCGGCGGTGATCAGCGCGGCGATCTCGTCGCGGTGCTCGTCGAGGAGCGCGCGGAACTTGAAGAGGATCGTGGTGCGCTGGGCCAGCGAGGAGTGGCGCCAGGTCGCGAAGGCGTCCTTGGCGGCGGCGACCGCCGCGTCCACCTCCTCGGTCGTGGCGAAGGCGACCTGGGTGGTGACCTCGCCGGTCGCCGGGTCGGTGACCGGCCCGTACGTACCCGACGCGCCCTCGGCGGTCTTGCCGCCGATCCAGTGGTTGACGGTCTTCGTCATGTCCTCGGGCTCCTTGTCACAGAGGGCGGCGGCGGGCCGACCGGTGCCGTTCGTACAGCTCGCGTGCCTTGACCGCGGACGGCCTGGTCGCGGTCTCGGCCACGGGAACATCCCACCAGGCCGCGGCCGGGGGCGCGCCCGACACACTGTCGGACGTTTCGGTCTCCACGTAGACACATGTGGGAGTGTCGGCGGCGCGCGCCTCGGCGAGGGCGTCCCGCAGCTCCCCCACCGTCCGGGCGCGCAGCACCCGCATCCCGAGGCTCGCCGCGTTGGCGGCGAGGTCCACGGGGAGCGGGGCGCCGGTGTAGGTCCCGTCGGGCACGGTGTGGCGGTAGGCGGTGCCGAAGCGCTCGGCGCCGACCGACTCCGAGAGACCGCCGATGGACGCGTACCCGTGGTTCTGGATGAGCACCATCTTGACCGCCACGCCCTCCTGCACGGCGGTGACGATCTCGGTCGGCGTCATCAGATACGTCCCGTCGCCCACGAGCGCCCAGACGTTCCGGTGGGGCGCGGCGAGCTTCACGCCGAGGGCGGCGGGGATCTCGTAGCCCATGCAGGAGTAGCCGTACTCCAGGTGGTACTGGTCGTGGGAGCGGGCGCGCCAGAGTTTGTGCAGGTCGCCGGGGAGGGACCCGGCGGCGTTCACGATGATGTCGCTCTCGTCGACGAGGGCGTCGAGCGCGCCGACGACCTGCGGCTGGGTCGGCACCGCGTCCGGGTCGGCGGCGGCGAAACAGGCGTCCACCCGGCGCTCCCAGTCCGCCTTGGCCGCCGAGTAGCCCTCGATGTACTCCTCCGGCACCCGGTGGTCGTGCATCTGAAGCGCCTCGGTCAGCTCCCCGAGCCCGCTGCGGGCGTCCGCGATGAGCGGGAGTCCGGACATCTTGTGTCCGTCGAAGGGCGCGATGTTTAGGTTGAGGAAGCGCACGCCGGGGTGCTCGAAGAGGGTGCCGGAGGCGGTGGTGAAGTCGGTGTACCGGGTGCCGACGCCGATCACCAGGTCGGCGGCGCGGGCGAGTTCATCTGCGGTGGCGGTGCCGGTGTGCCCGATGCCGCCCACGTCCTGGGGGTGGTCGTACGCCAAGGACCCCTTGCCCGCCTGGGTGGAGGCGACCGGGATGCCGGTGACGGCGGCGAACTCGGCGAGCGCCTCCTCGGCGCGGCTGTGGTGGACCCCGCCGCCCGCGATCACGAGAGGGCGCCGTGCCTGCCTGATCGCCCCTACCGCTTCGGTGAGTTCGGTCGGATCGGCTCCCGGACGCCGTACGGTCCACACCCGCTCGGCGAAGAACTCCTCGGGCCAGTCGTACGCCTCCGCCTGCACGTCCTGCGGGAGGGCGAGCGTGACGGCACCGGTCTCGACCGGGTCGGTGAGGACGCGTACGGCTGCCAGTGCGCTCGGGATCAGGGTTTCGGGGCGGGTGATGCGGTCGAAGTAGCGGGACACCGGGCGCAGGGTGTCGTTCACCGACACGTCGCCCGCGTACGGGACTTCGAGCTGCTGGAGGACCGGGTCGGCGGGGCGGCCGGCGAAAACGTCGCCGGGGAGGAGCAGGACGGGGAGGTGGTTGATGGTGGCGAGGGCGGCGCCGGTGACGAGGTTGGTGGCGCCGGGTCCGATGGAGGTGGTCACCGCGTGGGTGGAGAGGCGGTTGGACTGGCGGGCGTAGCCGACCGCCGCGTGCACCATCGCCTGTTCGTTGCGACCCTGGTGGAACGGCATCAACTCCCGGTGTTCAACCAGGGCTTGACCGAGTCCCGCGACGTTGCCGTGCCCGAAGATCCCCCAGGTGGCGCCGATGAGCCGCCGTCGTGCACCGTCGCGCTCGGTGTGCTGCGCGGCGAGGAAGCGGACGAGCGCCTGCGCGACGGTGAGCCGGACGGTGGTCATCGGTACCCCCCTGCGGTGTGGTCCGGGTGGAAGCGGATGCGCCATTCGCGGGTGGCGCCGGGTCCCGCCATGACGTTCAGGTAGTACATGGCGTGTCCGGGCTGGGCGATCGACGGTCCGTGCCAGCCGTCCGGGACGAGCACCGCGTCACCCGTGCGGACCTCGGCGAGCACGTCGGCGCCGCCTTCGCGGGAGGGGAAGACACGCTGGTAGCCGAGACCGCCGTCCTCGATCTCGAAGTAGTAGATCTCCTCCAGCTCGGACTCCTCCCCCGGCAGGTGCTCGTCGTGCTTGTGCGGCGGGTACGAGGACCAGTTGCCGCCGGGGGTGATCACCTCGACGGCGATGAGCCTGTCGCAGTCGAAGGTGTCGGCGGCGGCGAAGTTGCGCACTCTGCGGGCGCAGGTGCCGCTGCCGCGCTCTTCGACGGGGACCTCCGGCGCGGGGCCGTAGCGGGCGGGGAGTCGTCGCTCGCACTTCGCTCCTGCCAGGGCGAAGCGGCCTCCCGCGCCGGAGGCGATCTGGACCCGGGCGTCCCGGGGTGCGTACACGAAGTCGGTGACCTCCGCGAAAACGCTTACCCGGCCCTGGACCTGGTATTTCTCATCGTCAACTTGTACGGTACATGCGCCTTGCAGGGGCAGCACGATCCACTCGGCGTCCCCGGTGTCGAAGGTATGCGTGGCACCGGGTTCCAGGTCGACGACGCGCAGGGCGGTGTGCGCCCAGCCGGAGCGCCCGGAGCGCCCGGAGCCGGGACCGACGTCGAGGACGTACGGGGCGTTCGCCGCGGTTCCGGCGGGCAGATGCAGTCCGTCACTGGTCGTCATGCGGCTCTCCCAGCAGTCCGGCGGCGGTGTCCACGGCGGCGGCCACGTCGCCGTCCGCCGGGTACAGCAGCGAGCGGCCGACCACCAGACCGCGCACGGTGGGCAGTTGGAGCGCGCCGCGCCACTTCTCGTAGGCGGCTGCCTGCTCCTGTGCCGTGCCGCCCGCCTCGCCGCCGAGCAGCACGGCGGGCAGTGTGGTGGTCGCCATGACCTCGGCCATGTCCTCGGGATGCTCGGTGACGGGCACCTTCAGCCAGGTGTAGGCGGAGGTGCCGCCGAGCCCGGAGGCGATGGCGAGGGAGCGGGTGACCGCCTCCGCGGAGAGATCGTTGCGCAGTCGTCCGTCCGCGCCGCGTCTGCTGAGGAACGGTTCGATGAACAGCGGCAGTTGACGCTCCGCCATCGCGTCGACCGCACGCGCCGCGCTCTCCAGCGTGGTCAGCGAGCCCGGGTCGGAGTAGTCGACGCGCAGCAGCAGCTTGCCCGCGTCGAAGCGCAGCCGCTCGATGTCCTGCGGACGGTGCCCGGTGAAGCGGTCGTCCAGCTCGAAGCTCGCGCCCTGGAGTCCGCCCCGGTTCATGGACCCCATGACGACCTTGCCGTCCAGGGCGCCGAGCAGCAGCAGGTCGTCCAGGATGTCGGCGGTGGCGAGCACGCCGTCCACCCCCGGGCGGGACAGCGCGAGACACAGCCGCTCCAGCAGATCCGCCCGGTTGGCCATCGCGAACTCCCGGCCGCCCGCCCCGAGCGCGCCCCGGGCGGGATGGTCGGCGGCGACGATCAGCAGCCGCTCACTGGCCCGGAGCAGCGGACGCCGGACGCGGCGGGCGGCTGCCTCGGCGACGGCTTCGGGGTGCCGGGTGCGGAGGTGGACCAGGGCGGAGACGTCGACGCGAGGGCCGGTGCCGGGGCGGACCCTGGGGACGGCTCGGGCATCGGCAGCGTCACGCGCCTCGGCGCGGACTCCGGCCCCGCCGGTGGCGGCGGTGGCGGCGGTGGCGGCGGTGGCGGCCTGGGCCCTGACGACGGCTGGGCCCCGACTCCCGAAAGGGGCCCCCGGGCGGACGGGAGCGCCGTCTGTGGCGCGGCCCGCGCTCACCGCACCGCTCCCGCCGCCAGCGCGGACGCCACCTCGTCCGGTGTCGGCATCGCGGAGGAGCACTCCAGGCGCGATGCCACGATGGCGCCCGCCGCGTTGGCGTGCCGCATCACCGTCTCCAGGTCCCAGCCCGCCAGCAGCCCGTGGCACAGCGAGCCGCCGAACGCGTCGCCCGCGCCGAGACCGTTGAGGACGGTCACCGGGAGCGGGGGCACCTCGGCGCTCTCCCCGTCCCGGCTCACCGCGAGGACCCCCTTGGGTCCCTGTTTCACCACGGCGAGTTCCACCCCGGCGGAGAGCAACGCCTCGGCGGCGGCGCGGGGTTCGCGGACCCCGGTGGCGATCTCCACCTCGTCCAGGTTGCCGACGGCCACCGTGGCGTGCCGCAGCGCCTCGGCGTAGTAGGGGCGCGCGATGTCGGGGTCGCTCCAGAACATCGGGCGCCAGTCCAGGTCGAAGACGGTCACGCCGGAGCGGGCGCGATGGGCGAGGGCGTCGAGGGTGGCGCCGCGGCTCGGCTCCTCGCTCAGTCCGGTGCCGGTGACCCAGAAGACACGCGCCGCGCGGATCGCGTCGAGGTCGAGTTCGCCGGGGTGGATCTCCAGGTCGGGCGCCTTGGGCAGCCGGTAGAAGTAGAGCGGGAAGTCGTCCGGCGGAAAGACCTCGCAGAAGGTGACCGGCGTGGGCAGTCCGGGGACCGGGGTGACCCAGCGGTCGTCCACGCCGAAGCCGCGCAGCGCCTCGTGGAGGTAGTCGCCGAAGGGGTCGGCGCCGGTGCGGGTGATCACCGCCGTACGGAGTCCGAGCCGGGCGGCGGCGACCGCGACGTTGGTCGCCGAGCCGCCGAGGAACTTGCCGAAGGACGACACCCGGTCGAGCGGGACCCCGGTCTGGAGCGGGTAGAGGTCCACCCCGATCCGCCCCATGGTGATCAGGTCGTACGCCATCGGCTCCCCTTCGTCCCGGGTCTCTTCCCGGTGTTCTAGTCCGGTCCGGTGAGCCCTGTCAATGTTTTGTCCGGACATTCGGACCAGGTATTGACACCCCTTCCGGCAGGCGCCCACGCTGGCGCCCATGACGTCGCTGCCGACTTCCCCACTGTCCCGTATCCGCGTCGGATCGGCCCCCGACTCCTGGGGTGTGTGGTTCCCGGACGACCCCCGGCAGGTGCCCTGGCAGCGCTTCCTCGACGAGGTCGCGGACGCCGGGTACGCGTGGATCGAGCTGGGTCCGTACGGCTATCTGCCGACCGACCCCGCCGTGCTCGCCGAGGAGACCGTCCGGCGCGGTCTGAAGGTGTCCGCCGGCACGGTCTTCACCGGGCTGCACCACGGTCCGGCGGTGTGGGAGAAGACCTGGGAGCACGTCGCGGCCATCGCGGACCTCACCCGGGCGACGGGCGCCCGCCATCTCGTCGTCATCCCCTCCTTCTGGCGCGACGACAAGACCGGCGAGGTGCTGGAGCCGTCGGAGCTGACGGCGGAGCAGTGGCGGAACCTGACCGCGCTGACCGAGCGCCTGGGCCACGAGGTGCGCGAGCGGTACGGCCTGACGATCGCCGTCCACCCGCACGCCGACACCCACATCGACACCGAAGAGAACGTCACCCGCTTCCTGGACGGCACCGACTCCGCCGAGGTGTCGCTCTGCCTGGACACCGGGCACTACGCCTACTGCGGCGGCGACAGCGTCAAGCTGATCGAGACCTACGGCGAGCGGATCGGCTACCTCCACCTCAAGCAGGTGGACCCGGAGATCCTGGCCGGGGTGCGCGCCGAGGGCACGCCGTTCGGTCCGGCGGTCGCGCGGGGCGTGATGTGCGAGCCCCCCGCCGGGGTGCCCGCGCTCGGTCCGGTCCTGGAGGCGGCGGCGCGCCTTGACACCGATCTGTTCGCGATCGTCGAGCAGGACATGTACCCGTGCGCGCCGGACCGTCCGCTGCCGATCGCGCGGCGGACCCGGGCGTTCCTGCGCTCGTGCGGGGTATGACACGGGCCGGAGGTTGACGCCCCGCCCCTCGCCGGATCAGCCGCGCCCCCGCGCGTCAATCTCCCACGCCCGCCGCTCGTCATACTGATCGGCTGCGGTTCCGTCACGAATACGCCCCTCCTGTCACATACGTCGCGCGTACGCGGGTTCTCCGTCACACCCGACCCACAAACCCCTCCCGGTGGTCACTCTGTGTCGTTGAGTCGGCACAGGCTTGTGATCACCAGCGCTGCGCCCGGTCCCCCGACGGCCGCCCCCGGTCGTGCCCGCGGCGCGCGCGCAGGGAGGTGCGACTCATGACCGACCGAAGGCTCTGGTCCTACAAGGAGATCGCGGCGCACATCCGGGTGCAGCCGGACACCGTGCGGTCCTATCGCAAACACGGCCTGCTGCCCCCGCCCGACCTCGTGGAGGGCGGCAAGCCCTACTGGTACGCCGACACGGTGCGCGCCTGGGTCGCCTCGCGCCCGGGCAACCGCGGCCGCAGAGACTGAGCCTCCGTCACCATCCCGTGCCCCGAACGCCCGCACGCCGTCCCCCGAGGGGCGGTGCGCGGGCGTTCGCCGTACTGCGACAAAGCGCGCGTATACATAGGGTGCGGGAGGATTCACCCACCATCGGGGAGCCCTTGGGGAATACCCCCTAGGGGTATAGTGTTGACAGAGGTGAGGTTCCCCGAGAACCCCACCGGCCACACGGGCCCCGCCCCACGCACGTCCGACGAGGAGAACGACATGAGCGCCCAGACCGACACCCCGGGCTCCGTCACCGCCGTCTACCAGGTGAGCGGCATGAGCTGCGGCCACTGCGAGGGCTCCGTCTCCGCCGAGATCTCCGAGATCCCCGGCGTCAGCTCGGTCAAGGCGGTCGCCTCGACCGGCGAGGTCACGGTCGTCTCCGCCGCCCCGCTCGACGAGGACGCCATCCGCGCCGCCGTCGACGAGGCGGGCTTCGAGCTGGCCGGCCGCGCCTGACGGCACCCGTCACACGTCCGGCCCGCACCCCGAGCGCGACCGGAGCACACCTTCCCCGACCGGGCCGTACCGACCAGCTCATACTGGATTCCGTACGGCCCGGTCCGATGTCTGGAGTCCGGACATGACCAGCACCACCTCAGAGCCACGGCAGACGGACGGCACCACCACGCAGGTCGAGCTGCTCGTCGGCGGCATGACCTGCGCGTCCTGCGCCGCCCGGGTGGAGAAGAAGCTCAACCGCATGGACGGCGTGAGCGCCACCGTCAACTACGCCACGGAGAAGGCGAAGGTCAGCTACGGTCCCGGCGTCACGGTCCCCGACCTGATCGCCACCGTCGTGAAGACCGGGTACACCGCCGAGGAGCCCCCGCCGCCGGAGCCCGAGCCGGAGGAGGGGACCGGGGAGAGCGCCGAGGGGCGCGATGCGGAGTCGGCCGCGCTGCGACAGCGGCTGCTGGTCTCCGTCGCCCTCGCCGTCCCGGTGGTCCTGCTCGCCATGGTCCCGGCGCTGCAGTTCACCAACTGGCAGTGGCTCTCGCTGACCCTCGCCGCGCCCGTCGTCGTCTGGGGCGGGCTGCCCTTCCACCGGGCCGCCTGGACGAATCTGCGGCACGGCGCGGCGACCATGGACACCCTGGTCTCGGTGGGCACGCTGGCGGCGTTCGGCTGGTCGCTGTGGGCGCTGTTCTTCGGGGACGCGGGCATGGCCGGGATGCACGACTCCTTCCGCCTCACCGTCTCGCGCGCCGAGGGCGCCTCCTCGATCTATCTGGAGGTCGCCTCCGGGGTCGTGGCGCTGATCCTGCTCGGCCGGTACCTGGAGGCTCGCTCCAAGCGCCGTGCGGGCGCCGCGCTGCGGGCGCTGATGGAGCTGGGCGCCAAGGACGTGACCGTGCTGCGCGAGGGGCGCGAGACGCGGGTGCCGGTGTCCTCGCTGGCCGTGGGTGACCGGTTCGTCGTACGGCCCGGCGAGAAGATCGCCACCGACGGCACGGTGACCGAGGGCGTCTCCGCCGTGGACGCCTCCATGCTGACCGGCGAGTCCGTGCCGGTGGACGTGAGCCCCGGCGACCGGGTCACCGGCGCCACCGTCAACGCGGGCGGACGGCTGGTCGTCGAGGCGACCCGGGTCGGCGCGGACACCCAGCTCGCCCGGATGGCCCGCCTGGTGGAGGACGCGCAGAACGGCAAGGCTCAGGTACAGCGCCTCGCCGACCGGATCTCCGCCGTGTTCGTGCCCGTCGTCATCCTGATCGCGCTCGGCACCTTCGGCGTCTGGCTGGGCGTCACCGGGGACACCGCCGCCGCGTTCACCGCCGCCGTCGCCGTGCTGATCATCGCCTGCCCGTGCGCCCTGGGTCTGGCCACCCCGACCGCGCTGATGGTCGGCACCGGGCGGGGCGCCCAGCTCGGCATCCTCATCAAGGGTCCCGAGGTCCTGGAGTCCACGCGCCGCGTCGACACCGTCCTGCTGGACAAGACCGGCACCGTCACCACGGGCCGGATGACGCTCCAGGAGGTGCACACCGCCTTCGGCGAGGACGAAAAAGAGGTGCTGCGGCTCGCGGGCGCCCTGGAGCACGCCTCCGAGCACCCCGTCGCCCGTGCGATCGCCGCAGGAGCCGAGGAGCGCGTCGGCACGCTGCCGCCGGTCGAGCACTTCGAGAACGTCCCCGGACGGGGCGTACGCGGCCGTGTGGAGGGTCATGACGTGGTCGTGGGGCGCCTGGACCACAAGCTGTTCGAGGAACTGGTCGCCGCCCGCGCCATGACCGAGGAGGCGGGGCGTACGGCCGTCGCGGTGAGCTGGGACGGGCGTTCCCGCGCGGTGCTGGCCGTCGCGGACGCGGTCAAGGACACCAGCGCCGAGGCGGTGCGCGAGCTGCGCTCCCTCGGTCTCACCCCGGTCCTGCTCACCGGCGACAACCGCACGGTCGCGGAGGCGGTCGCGCGGGAGGTCGGCATCGACGAGGTGATCGCGGAGGTCCTCCCCGAGGACAAGGTGGAGGCGGTACGGCGGCTCCAGCGCGAGGGGCGGACCGTGGCCATGGTGGGCGACGGCGTCAACGACGCGGCCGCGCTCGCCACCGCCGACCTCGGACTCGCCCTGGGCACCGGGACCGACGCGGCCATCGAGGCGGGCGATCTGACCCTGGTGCGCGGCGATCTGCGAGTGGCCGCGGACGCCATCCGGCTGTCCCGGAAGACCCTCGCCACCATCAAGGGAAACCTGGTGTGGGCCTTCGGCTACAACGTCGCCGCGCTGCCGCTGGCCGCCGCGGGGCTGCTGAACCCCATGATCGCGGGCGCCGCAATGGCCTTCTCGTCCGTGTTCGTCGTCACGAACAGCCTGCGACTGCGCCGCTTTGCCTGAAATACCCCCCGGTTACCGGCGGTTCGGGCCGGGAGAAGTAAGAGTCCCTCTAGAGTCGGGCCCTTGCCTCACATAAGCTCTTCACAAGGCTCGCGCATCATCCTTACGCTTGGGCACCCGATCACCGTATCGGGGCTCTTGTGCACCTAAAGGACATATGCAAGAGACGCAGATCACAGTGATGCGAACGTAACCATCGAAGGGGTTCGAAGGTCTAAGTTGGCGGTGTCAGTCCAGCGTCTTGGGGGGCGCCGGCTGGCATCTGGAGTCGTCTTGGGGGACTTCTCCAGAGATGCGTTGCCGGGGCACGTACACCGGGAAGCTTTGAGCGGCCCTCCCAGCGTGCGCTGTCCCGGCAGACCGCAACCGTTGTGCATCACTGGAGCGCGGTGGGTTCGCCCGCCGTGCTCAGGCAGCGAATTCAGGCGCTGCCTCTCCGAGCGCCCGGCCCGGATCCCGTGGGGGGAATCCGCACCGGGGCATGGGAAGGCGCCCTGGACGTCGGCCCGTGGGGGGACCGACGCGCCAGGGCGCCTTCTTCTTTGCTTTTCAGGCTCGTTCCGCCTCCGGGGCGCCCTGCGGCACCCCGGAGTCCGAAGCCTTACGGCGCTGGGATCAGCGCTCCTCCACCGGGATGAAGTCGCGCTCGACGACGCCCGTGTAGATCTGGCGCGGACGGCCGATGCGGGAGCCGGGCTCCTTGATCATCTCGGTCCACTGGGCGATCCAGCCCGGCAGGCGGCCAAGCGCGAACAGGACCGTGAACATCTCGGTCGGGAAGCCCATGGCGCGGTAGATCAGACCGGTGTAGAAGTCGACGTTCGGGTAGAGGTTGCGCGAGACGAAGTAGTCGTCGGAGAGCGCGTGCTCCTCCAGCTTCAGCGCGATGTCCAGCAGCTCGTCGGACTTGCCGAGCGCGGAGAGGACGTCATGCGCGGCAGCCTTGATGATCTTGGCGCGCGGGTCGAAGGACTTGTACACCCGGTGGCCGAAGCCCATCAGGCGGACGCCGTCCTCCTTGTTCTTCACCTTGCGGATGAAGGAGTCGACGTCACCGCCGTTGGCCTGGATGTCCTCCAGCATCTCCAGGACCGACTGGTTGGCGCCGCCGTGCAGCGGGCCCCACAGCGCGTTGATGCCCGCGGAGATCGAGGCGAACATGTTGGCCTGCGAGGAGCCGACCAGGCGGACCGTGGAGGTCGAGCAGTTCTGCTCGTGGTCCGCGTGCAGGATCAGCAGCTTGTCGAGCGCCGAGACGACGACCGGGTCGAGGTCGTACTCCTGCGCCGGCACCGAGAACGTCATGCGCAGGAAGTTCTCGACGTAGCCGAGGTCGTTGCGCGGGTAGACGAACGGGTGGCCGATCGACTTCTTGTAGGCGTACGCCGCGATCGTCGGCAGCTTGGCGAGCAGGCGGATCGTGGAGAGGTCGCGCTGCTGCTCGTCGAAGGGGTTGTGGCTGTCCTGGTAGAAGGTGGACAGCGCCGAGACGACCGAGGACAGCATGGCCATCGGGTGGGCGTCGCGGGGGAAGCCCCGGTAGAAGTTCTTGACGTCCTCGTGCAGCAGGGTGTGCCGCGTGATGTCGTTCTTGAACGTCGTCAGCTCGTCGACGGTGGGCAGCTCGCCGTTGATGAGCAGGTACGCCACCTCGAGGAAGGTGGAGCGCTCGGCGAGCTGCTCGATCGGGTAGCCGCGGTAGCGGAGGATGCCCGCCTCGCCGTCGAGGTAGGTGACGGCGGATTTGTACGCGGCCGTGTTGCCGTAGCCGCTGTCCAGGGTGACCAGACCGGTCTGGGCGCGGAGCTTCCCGATGTCGAAGCCCTTGTCACCGACGGTGCTGTCGACCACCGGATAGGTGTACTCGCCGTCGCCGACCCGCAGTACTACAGAGTTGTCGCTCACGTCTTCCCTCACCGACTTAGTGCCTCATCTTCGAGGTGCCCTGACTGTCTCTACCATCCCCCATTTGGCTCAGGAGAGTGCACTCGGGGTCGCCACTTGGCCTGTTGGCGGCACTCAGTGCCGTCAACCTGCACATCCTGCCGCCTGCGCGGACCCTGCGGAAGTGCTCTGTGACCTTCGTGACTCGTTTGATCGATCATTTTTCCAGGGCGGGTTCGCGGGCGGACCTCGGGGTCAGCCGGAAGTCGAGCGCGGTGCACCGCCGTCCCGCCGAGACGGTGCGCACAGCTTGCCCGATCGCCTTGCGCGAGCCGACCAGGACGACCAGCCGCTTGGCCCGGGTGACCGCCGTGTAGAGCAGGTTGCGCTGGAGCATGGTCCAGGCGCTGGTGGTGACCGGGATCACCACCGCCGGGTATTCACTGCCCTGCGAACGGTGGATGGTCACCGCGTAGGCGTGGGCCAGCTCGTCCAGTTCGTCGAAGTCGTATCCCACCTCCTCGTCCTCGTCGGTGCGCACCGTCAGACGCTGCTCGACCGGATCGAGGGAGGTGACCACGCCGACGGTGCCGTTGAAGACGCCGTTCTCGCCCTTGTCGTAATTGTTGCGAATCTGGGTGACCTTGTCCCCGACGCGGAAGACCCGGCCGCCGAACCGCTTCTCCGGGACGTCGGGGCGCCCCGGTGTGATCGCCTGCTGGAGCAGACCGTTGAGGGCGCCCGCGCCCGCCGGTCCCCGGTGCATCGGCGCGAGCACCTGCACGTCGCGGCGCGGGTCGAGCCCGAAGCGGGCGGGGATACGGCGCGCGGCCACGTCCACGGTGAGCCGCCCCGCCTCCTCGGTGTCGTCCTCCACGAACAGGAAGAAGTCCTTCAGCCCGTCGGTGAGCGGATGCCGCCCGGCGTTGATCCGGTGCGCGTTGGTGACCACGCCGGACTGCTGCGCCTGGCGGAAGACGCGGGTGAGCCGGACGGCGGGCACCGGTCCGCCCTCGGCGAGCAGATCGCGCAGCACCTCCCCGGCGCCGACGCTGGGCAACTGGTCCACGTCCCCGACGAAGAGGAGGTGGGCGCCCGGGGGCACCGCCTTGACCAGCTTGTTGGCCAGCAGGAGGTCCAGCATGGACGCCTCGTCGACCACCACCAGGTCGGCGTCCAGCGGGCGTTCGCGGTCGTAGGCGGCGTCTCCTCCGGGTTTCAGCTCCAGCAGGCGGTGCACGGTGGACGCCTCGGCGCCGGTCAGCTCCGCGAGCCGTTTGGCGGCGCGTCCGGTGGGGGCGGCGAGCAGCACCTTGGCGCGCTTGGCGCGGGCCAGCTCCACGATCGAGCGCACGGTGAAAGACTTGCCGCAGCCGGGTCCGCCGGTGAGCACGGCGACCTTCTCGGTGAGCGCGAGCCGTACGGCGGCTTCCTGCTCGGGCGCGAGGTCGGCGCCGGTACGGCTCTTCAGCCAGCCGAGCGCCTTGTCCCAGGCCACGTCGCGGAAGGCGGGCATCCGGTCCTCGCCGGTGCGCAGGAGGCGCGACACCTGGGCGGCGAGGGAGAGTTCGGCACGGTGGAAGGGGACGAGGTAGACGGCGGTGACCTCCTCGCCCCCGTCGGGTCCGGGGACCTTCTCCCGTACGACGCCGGGCTCTTCCCGCTCCGGGTCCGCGAGTTCGGCCAGGCACTCGATGACCAGACCGGTGTCGACCTGGAGCAGCTTGACCGCGTCGGCGATGAGGCGTTCCTCGGGGAGGTAGCAGTGCCCCTGGTCGGTGGACTGGGACAGGGCGTACTGGAGTCCCGCCTTGACGCGTTCGGGGCTGTCGTGCGGGATGCCGACGGACTGGGCGATCTTGTCGGCGGTGAGGAAGCCGATGCCCCAGACGTCGGCGGCGAGCCGGTAGGGCTGGTTCTTCACCACCGAGATCGACGCGTCGCCGTACTTCTTGTAGATCCGCACGGCGATGGAGGTGGAGACCTCGACGGTCTGGAGGAAGAGCATGACCTCCTTGATCGCCTTCTGTTCCTCCCAGGCGTCGGCGATCTTCCGGGTGCGCTTGGGACCGAGCCCGGGGACCTCGATGAGCCGCCCCGGCTCCTCCTCGATGATCCGCAGGGTGTCGATGCCGAAGTGCTGGGTGATCCGGTCCGCGAAGACCGGTCCGATGCCCTTGACCAGTCCGGAGCCGAGATAGCGCCGGATGCCCTGGACGGTGGCGGGCAGCACGGTCGTGTAGTTCTCGACGTGGAACTGCTTGCCGTACTGCGGGTGGGAGCCCCAGCGCCCCTCCATCCGCAGCGACTCCCCCACCTGCGCCCCGAGCAGCGCGCCGACCACGGTGAGCAGGTCGGCGCCGCCCCGTCCGGTGTCGACGCGGGCGACCGTGTAGCCCGTCTCCTCGTTGGCGTAGGTGATGCGCTCCAGCACCCCTTCGAGCTGAGCCGCGCGGTGCTCGCCGGAGGGGTTTCCCGACTGTTGGGCCATGGGGGTGACGGTATCGGTGAGGGGTGACAGGGGCGGGCTGAGCGGGCACGGAACGGCCCCGGACCGGGCGCGGATCAAGGGCGCTCATCTGAGCGCACTTCATCACAATCCGATTTCGGCCTGCCCGAAGGGGGTTGCCGAACGCCCGTGTAATCGATTCCAATCCTCCGGACACGTCGTTGAAAACGATTCCACAAGGAGGTGGAGCCGTCGATGGCGAGCATCAAGGACGTCGCCGCCACAGCGGGCGTCTCGGTCGCCACGGTCTCGCGCGTTCTGAACGCGCACCCGTCGGTGAGCGCGGACGCACGCACCCGCGTACTGAGCGCGGTCGCCGCGCTGGGCTACCGCCCCAACGGCGTGGCCCGTTCGCTGCGCACCGACCAGACCCACACGCTCGGGCTGGTCATCAGCGACGTGCTGAACCCGTACTTCACCGAGCTGGCCCGCTCGGTGGAGGAGGAGGCGCGCGCCCTCGGCTACAGCGTGATCATCGGCAACGCCGACGAGCGACCCGACCTCCAGGACCATCACGTACGGACCCTGCTGGACCGCAGGATCGACGGTCTCCTCGTCTCCCCCGCCGACATGGACTCCGCGCTGCTGCTCGACGCGGCCCGCGCGGGCACCCCGATGGTGTTCGTGGACCGGTGGATACCGGGCGCGCGGGCGCCGGTCGTACGAGCCGACGGACGCCGTGCCGTACGCGACCTCGTGGCGCATCTGCACCGGCTCGGGCACCGGCGGCTCGCGATCATCGCGGGTCCCGCGGCGACCACCACCGGCAGCGAGCGGGTGGAGGCGTTCCGGGAGGCCATGGCGGCGTTCGGGCTGCCGCTGCCGGAGGAGTACATCGGCCGGGGCGACTTCCGCGCCGGCAGCGGACGGCGGATCACCGAGGGGTTCCTCGATCTGCCCGAGCCGCCCGACGTGGTGTTCGCCGCCGACAACCTGATGGCGCTCGGCGCCCTGGACGCGATCCGGGCGCGCGGGCTGCGCGTGCCCGACGACATCGCGCTGGCCGTGTTCGACGACATCCCGTGGTTCGTGCACACCGACCCGCCCATCACCGCGATCGCCCAGCCGACGGGCGAGCTGGGCCGGGCGGCCGTACGGGCTCTGGTGGACCGCATCGAGGGGCGGTCCGCCGACTCCCTGACCCTGCCCGCCCGGCTGGTCGTCCGCCGCTCGTGCGGCGAGTCCGCCGCCCCGGAACCCACCGGCCCGGCACCCCGCGTACCGGAACCCTCCGTCCCTCAGCCCACCACCCCCGTGTCCCCCACCCCCGTGCGAAGGAGCACACCGTGAGCGACCCCGAAGAACTGCTGCGCGTCGAAGGGATACGCAAGTCCTTTCCCGGCGTGATCGCGCTGGACGGCGTCGACTTCGCGCTGCGCCGGGGCGAGGTCCATGTGCTGCTCGGGGAGAACGGCGCGGGCAAGAGCACCCTCATCAAGACCCTGTCCGGGGCGCACACGCCGGACGGCGGACGGATCCTGGTCGGCGGCGAGGAGGTCCGCGTGCAGAGCGCGCAGGACGCCGAGCGGCTCGGGATCGCCACGATCTACCAGGAGTTCAACCTGGTGCCCGAGCTGACCGTCGCGGAGAACATCTTCCTCGGACGGCAGCCGCGCCGGTTCGGACTCGTCGACCGCAGGCGGATGGAGGCAGACGCCGAGGAGCTGCTCGCGCGGGTCGGCGTCCAGGTCTCGCCGCGCACGCGGGTGCGTGAACTCGGCATCGCCCGGCTGCAGATGGTGGAGATCGCCAAGGCGCTCAGCCTGGACGCCCGGGTGCTGATCATGGACGAGCCCACCGCCGTGCTCACCTCCGAGGAGGTCGAGCGGCTGTTCACGCTGGTGCGCGGGCTGCGCGCGGACGGCGTCGGGATCGTGTTCATCACCCACCACCTGGAGGAGATCGCCGCCCTGGGCGACCGGGTGACCGTCCTCAGGGACGGGCGCAGCGTCGGGCAGGTCCCGGCGTCCACGCCCGAGGACGAACTCGTCCGGCTCATGGTGGGCCGCTCCATCGAGCAGCAGTATCCGCGTGAACGGCCCGAGCGGGGCGCGGCGTTGCTCTCGGTCGAGGGGCTGACCCGCGACGGCGTCTTCCACGACGTGAGCTTCGAGGTGCGCGCCGGTGAGGTCGTCGGCATCGCGGGGCTGGTCGGCGCGGGGCGTACCGAGGTGGTGCGGGCGGTGTTCGGCGCGGACCCGTACGACGCCGGTGCCGTGCGGGTCTCGGGCGCCGAGCTGCGCCGGGGCGACGTGAACGCGGCCATGGCCGCCGGGATCGGGCTCGTGCCGGAGGACCGCAAGGGCCAGGGGCTCGTGCTCGACGCCTCCGTGGCGGAGAACCTGGGTCTGGTCACGCTGCGGTCCGCGACCCGGGCAGGGCTTGTGGACCGCAGGGGGCAGCACGAGGCGGCCGGGCGGATCGCCGGGCAGCTCGGGGTGCGCATGGCCGGGCTCGGTCAGCCGGTGCGCACGCTCTCCGGCGGCAACCAGCAGAAGGTCGTCATCGGCAAGTGGCTGCTCGCCGACACCAAGGTCCTCATCCTCGACGAGCCGACGCGCGGTATCGACGTCGGCGCCAAGGTCGAGATCTACCAGTTGATCAACGAACTCACGGCCGCCGGTGCCGCCGTCCTGATGATCTCCAGCGATCTGCCCGAGGTGCTCGGCATGAGCGACCGGGTGCTGGTGATGGCGCAGGGGCGGATCGCGGGCGAACTGACCGCCGCCGAGGCGACGCAGGACGCGGTGATGTCCCTCGCCGTGAGCACGAGCACCACCGGTACCGACACCGACAACACCACCCCCACTCCCACTCCCGGAACGGAGGCCCCCCGTGGCAACTGACACGCTCAAGAGCACGACGGGCGCGAAGGGCGCCCCGGGCGGCCTGCGC
Organism: Streptomyces sp. DSM 110735; assembly: GCF_016482685.1. Classification (GTDB taxonomy): domain Bacteria; phylum Actinomycetota; class Actinomycetes; order Streptomycetales; family Streptomycetaceae; genus Streptomyces. Next base: position 26,539 of record NZ_JACYHF010000010.1, read on the forward strand.
CGCCTGCTGCTCGACAACGGCGCGCTGACCGCGCTGATCGTCCTGGTCGTCGCGCTCTCCGCGCTGTCCGGCGACTTCCTGACGACGGACAACCTGCTCAACATCGGCGTCCAGGCCGCCGTGACGGCGATCCTCGCCTTCGGCGTGACCTTCGTGATCGTCTCGGCGGGCATCGACCTGTCGGTCGGCTCGGTCGCCGCGCTCACCTCGACCGTGCTCGCCTGGAGCGCGACGCAGTCCGGGATACCGGTCGTACTCGCGGTCGTCCTCGGACTCGGCACGGGTGTGGCAGCCGGTCTGGTCAACGGCTTCCTGATCGCCTACGGCAAGCTGCCGCCGTTCATCGCGACGCTCGCCATGCTGTCCGTGGCGCGCGGTCTGTCGCTGGTCATCTCCGGCGGCGTGCCCATCCCGTTCCCGGACTCCGTCTCCCACCTCGGGGACAACCTGGGCGGCAGGCTGCCCGTGCCGGTGCTCGTCATGGTGGTCATGGGGCTGCTCGCGGCGCTGATCCTCGGGCGCACCTACATCGGACGCTCGATGTACGCGATCGGCGGCAACGAGGAAGCCGCGCGCCTTTCGGGTCTGCGGGTCAAGCGGCAGAAGCTGGCCGTGTACGCGCTCTCCGGTGTCTTCGCCGCCGTCGCGGGCATCGTGCTCGCCGCCCGCCTGGGCTCGGCGCAGCCGCAGGCGGCCGACGGCTACGAGCTGGACGCCATCGCGGCTGTCGTCATCGGCGGCGCCTCGCTCGCGGGCGGCACCGGCAAGGCGTCCGGCACCTTCGTCGGCGCGCTGATCCTCGCGGTGCTGCGCAACGGACTCAACCTGCTGAACGTCTCCGCCTTCTGGCAGCAGGTCGTCATCGGTGTCGTCATCGCGCTCGCGGTGCTGCTCGACGCGGTGCGCCGCAAGGCGGGCACGTCGCCGGTGCCCGGCGCGGGCGGTCCCAAGGGCAGGCAGGCGGCGACCTACGGGCTCGCCGCCGTGGTGACCGTGGCGATCGTCGGCGCGACCTCGTTCCTGCACAGCGGCTCCTCCGCCGCCGCCAACCCGCGCATGGGTCTGTCGCTGTCCACGCTGAACAACCCGTTCTTCGTGCAGATCCGCTCGGGCGCCCAGGCCGAGGCGCGCAAGCGGGGCATCGACCTGACCGTCACGGACGCCCAGAACGACGCCTCCCAGCAGGCAAACCAGCTCCAGAACTTCACGGGTTCGGGCTACGACGCGATCGTCGTCAACCCGGTGGACTCGGACGCCGCCGCCAACTCGGTCAAGGCGGCGGACCGGGCCAAGATCCCGGTGATCGCCGTGGACCGGGGCGTCAACAAGGCGTCCGTGGCGGCGCTGGTCGCCTCCGACAACGTCGCCGGAGGTGAGCTGGCGGCGAAGTCGATCGCCGAGAAGCTCGGCGGCAAGGGGAAGATCGTCGTCCTCCAGGGGCAGCCGGGCACCTCCGCCGCCCGTGAGCGCGCCCAGGGCTTCGCCCAGGGGCTGAAGAACTACCCCGGCATCAAGGTGCTGGCCCAGCAGCCCGCCGACTTCGACCGGGCCAAGGGTCTGGACGTCATGTCGAACCTGCTCCAGGCGCACCCCGACGTCCAGGGCGTCATCGCGGCCAACGACGAGATGGCCCTCGGCGCGGTCAAGGCGCTCGGCGCCAAGGCGGGCAAGTCCGTCCAGGTCGTCGGCTTCGACGGCACCCCGGACGGTCTGAGGGCCGTGAAGGACGGCACGCTGTACGCCTCGGTCGCGCAGCAGCCCACCCAGTTGGGCCGGATCGCGGTGGACAACGCCCTCAAGGCGCTCCACGGCGGCAAGACCGCGCCGACCGTCAAGGTGCCGGTGAAGGTGGTCACCCGCGAGAACGTGGCCGGCTTCACCGGCTGACGCTCCAACTCACTGCTCAGGGAGTCCTGTTCATGTACGACTACGACCTGCTGGTCGTGGGCTCGGCCAACGCCGACCTCGTGGTGGCGGTCGAGCGGCGCCCCGGCGCCGGGGAGACCGTCCTCGGCGGTGACCTCGCCGTCCACCCGGGCGGCAAGGGCGCCAACCAGGCGGTCGCCGCCGCCCGCCTCGGTGCCCGTACGGCGCTGCTCGCGCGGGTCGGCGACGACGGCCACGGACGTCTGCTCCTGGACTCCCTGCGCTCGGCCGGGGTCGCCACGGCGGGCGTCCTGACCGGGGGCGCCCCGACCGGCGTCGCCCTCATCACCGTCGACCCCTCGGGCGACAACAGCATCGTCGTCTCCCCCGGCGCCAACGCCCGCCTCACCCCCGAGGACGTGCGCGTCGCCGAGCCGCTGCTGCGCGCGGCGCGGGTGGTGTCGGCGCAACTGGAGATCCCGCCGGAGACGGTGACGGAGGTGGTGCGGCGCCTGCCCGAGGGCACCCGCTTCGTGCTCAACCCCTCTCCGCCGCGCCCGCTGTCGCCCGAGGTGCTTGCCGCCTGCGATCCGCTGGTCGTCAACGAGCACGAGGCCCGCGTCCTGCTGGACGGCTCCACCGAGGACCCCGCCGCTCAGGCTCGCGCGCTGCTCGCCCTCGGACCTCGGTCGGTCGTGGTGACCCTGGGCGCCGAGGGGGCGCTGGTGTGCGACGAGTCGGGTGTCCGTCTCGTGCCCCCGGTGCGGGTGAGCGCCGTCGACACCACGGGCGCCGGTGACGCCTTCACCGCCGCGCTGGCGTGGCGACTGGGCGCCGGTGCCCCTCTGGCGGAGGCGGCGGCCCACGCCGCCCGTGTGGGGGCGGTGGCGGTGACGCGCCGGGGTGCGCAGGAGTCGTACCCGACGGCGGACGAGGTGGCGGCGCTGCCGGGCTGAGTCACCGCCTTGCCGAGTCACAGCCGCCGCGCGCACCCCACCGGGTCGGGTCCGCCCACCTGGACGTACAGGGAGGTGGACGGCGGGCACGCGCGGCGGTTCGGGGCTGTCTCGGTGACCTTGTAGCCCGGCTTGTGGGTGCCCGTGCCGTCGCAGGCGGTCTCGCGGACCTGGCCGCCGCCGGAGTCGTAGACGCAGTCGCCGGGGACGGTGCGGGGACCGCCGCCGTGACCGGGGTCGCCGGGGTGCGGGGGCTGGAGGTTGCGCATGCAGGCGTAGCCGCGCGGGACGGCGGGGGCGGTGGTGCGTCCGGTGGTGGGGCGCCCGCCGCCGATGTGCAGGACGAAGTCGGTGGCCGGAGGACAGGGCGGTCCCTCGGTCACCGGGCCGTCGTGGCGGGCGACGACCCGGGCGGCGGCGCGCTCCCCCGAGCAGGGCACCTCGGTGAAGCTGGTCGGACCGAAGGAGCTGCACTCGCCCAGGGCGAGGAACGTGCCGTCGTGCGTCGGCGGCGCCGAGGAGGGGCGCACCCCTGCCGAGGGTGCCGTGCTCTGGCAGCCCGTCACGCTCCACAGCACCGCCAGCGCCAGCAGTAACGCGGACGGCAGCCGTGCCGCCGTGCCCACGGCACCGTTCCCGCGCATCGCACTCCCCCCGAAGACCCCGCTCAGCCTGACGCGCCGCGCGGGCGCCGCGCCAGTCGACAGGGGTGCTTTCCGCCCTTCGGGGGTGTCCTGCCCGGTGCGTGACGTATGTCTAGTACGTCAGCCCGTGGCCGAGCGGGTACAGCACCTGCGCCGGATCGTCCGCCCGCTGGACCGGCACCGGGAGCCTGCCGCGCGGGGCGACCTTGCCCGCGACGACCCGGGCGGCGGCGCGCACCTCGACGTCGGTCCAGCCGTACGAGGTCAAGTACGCCTTGACGGCGGGCAGTTGGGCGACGTCGTAGGGGTTGCGGACGGCCACGGCGACCACCGGGCGCCGGGTGGCAAGAAGCTTCTCGACCAGGGTGCGCTGGGGGTCGGTGGCGGTGAGGTTGTACGTCAGGACGACCACCGCGTCCGCCTTCCCTGCCGCCGTCACCGCCTTGGTCACGGTCGCGGAGGAGGGGGCGGTGCCGGTGGCGAGGACGGTGGTGGTGAAGCCGAGTTCCTTCAGGGCGGCGGCCATGACCCCGGTGGGCGGTCCGTCGGTGCCGGAGGGGGAGGCGGGGTCGGCGCCGACCACCAGGACGCGGGGCGTGCGGCGGCGGTCGAGCGGGAGCACCTTGCCGTCGTTGACCAGCAGGGTGGTGGTGCGCTCGGCGATGCGGTCGGCGGTGGCCAGGTGGGACTTGGTGCCCACGGCCGAGGTCACCCGGGCGTGGGTGGTGTAGGCGTGGTCGAAGAGTCCGAGGCGTGCCTTCATCCGCAGGATGCGCAGAACCGATTCGTCGAGGCGGGACTCGGTCAGCTCGCCCCCGCGCACCGCGTCCCGTACGGCGCGCCAGGCCACGTCGATGGAGGGCGGGTTGAGGAGCTGGTCCACGCCCGCCTTGAGGGCGAGCACCGGCACCCGGTCGTCGCCGTACTTGGTGCGCACGCCCTCCATGCCGAGGGAGTCGGTGATGACCACGCCGTCGTAGCCGAGGTCGCCGCGCAGGATGCCGGTGACGATCGGGTGGGAGAGGGTCGCCGGGTCGCCGGAGGGGTCGAGCGCGGGGAACTGGATGTGCGCGGTCATGATCGAGTCGATGCGCGCGGAGATCGCGGACCGGAAGGGCACCGCGTCGAGCTTCTCCCACTGCTCCCGGGTGTGGGTGATGACCGGGAAGCCGGTGTGGCTGTCGGTCGCGGTGTCGCCGTGCCCGGGGAAGTGCTTGGCGGTCGCCGCGACCCGGGCGGTCTGGTAGCCCTTCACCTCGGCGGAGACCAGGAGCCCGGCGAGCTGCGGGTCGGCGCCGAAGGAGCGCACGCCGATGACGGGGTTGGCCGGGTTGATGTTGACGTCCGCGTCGGGCGAGTAGTCCTGGTTGACGCCCATCGCGCGCAGCTCGGTGCCGGAGAGGCGGCCGAGGGCGAGGGCGTCGGTGTAGGAGCGCCCGGCGGCGACGGCCATCGCGCCCGGGAACAGCGTGGCGGGCTTGCCCACCCGGCACACCGCGCCGTGCTCCTGGTCGGTGGCGACGAGCACGGGCAGCCCGCGCTTGAGACCGAGGGACGCCTTCTGGATGCCGTTGGACAGGTCCGCGATCTGCTTGGGGTCGCGGGTATTGTGCGCCCAGGTGAAGTAGATGATGCCGCCGACGCGGTACTTGGCGATCAGCTCGGCGGCGGTGGCGACGCCCAGCTCCTGGCGGTTGGCGTCGATGTCCGCCTGGTCGGGGGCGGTGGCGGAGTGGCCGTAGACCCGCATCACGAAGAGCTGGCCGACCTTCTCCTCCAGCGTCATGGCGGCGATCAGCGCGCGCAGCGCCTTGTCGTCCGGCGTGACGGCGGCGTGGGCTGCCGGGGCGGGCGCGGCGAGCGTCGCGGTGAGGGCGGCGGTGGCGGCGAGGACGGCGCGTCTGGACGGTCGTGCGGTGTTTCCCGTGCTTGCCGTGCGGGTGTCGGGCACGTGCGCCCCTTCCGGAGGAGAAAAGCTGAAGGAAACTTCCGAGGAATCACCAATATCCGGGAAGTTTCTTTCCGTCAAGGGACCGCACAGGGCGGGTCACCGGGGCGAGCGGAGCCCGGGAACGGGGCCGCCACCGGCGCATGGGAGGGGGGCGCGCCGGTGGCGGGGACGCCGGTCGCGGTGCGGCTTGGGAGGGTGATGTCGGTTCCTGGTCTGCGGACCCGGCCGACACCGCACCGCGCACTGGTCCGGCGTTCGGGGGTTGGACGGGCGAGGGCGCCGACCGGTTCCCTCCCGGTCGGCGCCCTTACTGCCGTGGCGCCTTACGGCCGCAGCGCGGGCTCGCGCTCCACGTCGCGTACGTCGAGCCGCGCGTCGAAGCGGGCCAGCGGCTTCGCCGCCGCCGGGTCGTCCTGGACCGCCGGGGAGGCGACCCCGGCCCAGTCGAGGATCCGGGCGGTGGCCAGGGTGCGCTGACCGCCCGTCAGACCGGCGACGTTGGCGCCGTGGTTCATGCCGGGCGCGGTGAACACGTAGGAGTCACGGGCGCCCGCGCCGGGGCGGAAGCGCTCGGCGCCCCACGGGTCGTTCTGGCCGTAGACGAACAGCATGTGGCGGGCGTGGTGGCGGACCCAGGTGTCCACGTCCCGCATGGCGCCGGGCTGGAAGCGCATCGGGATGGAGCGCGGCACGAAGTCGCGCGGCGGCTGGTAGCCGTAGCGGATCAGGCGGCGCTCGATGTGCGGGAAGTGGATGGTGGGCGAGCCCAGTTGGGTGCCCGCCTGGTAGTAGTACGGGGTGTACTGCTCCAGTCCCTGGTCGGTGTAGGCGGAGAAGCCGGAGATCGTGTCCACCGAGTCCCAGATGGCGTCGTCGCTCGCGTGCGCCGCGTCGGCCGGGATGCTGTCGCAGTCGGGACCGTTGTACTGCCAGAAGCCCCACACGTAGTCGAGGACGACAGCCTCGTACGCCTTGTCCAGGGAGCCGACGGTGGTGAAGGTGTAGCCGCCCTCGGTCGCGAACTGCGCGTACCGCTTCTCCAGCGCCTCGCGGCGCACCAGGGCTTCGCGCTGGACGGCGTTCAGCCGGTCGCGGCACTCCTTGGTGCCGACGTGCTCGAAGAAGCGGTCGTATGCCGAGTCCTCGTTGTTCACCACGTCGTTGGGGGCGACGTAGGCGACCACGCCGTCCATGTCGCGCGGGTAGAAGCGCTCGTAGTAGGTGGCGGTCATGCCGCCCTTGGAGCCGCCGGTGGCCAGCCAGTTGGCGGAGTAGATGCTCTTCAGTGCCTGGAATACGCGGTGTTGGTCGCTCGCCGCCTGCCAGATGTCGAGCTTGGACCAGTCGGCGGGCGCCGGACGGGACGGGGTGAAGTAGCGGTATTCCAGGGAGACTTGATTGCCGTCGACGATCTGGGTCGGCTCGCGGCGCGACGGCGTGGTGGAGACGTTGTAGCCGCCGGTGTAGAAGACGGTCGGGCGGCTGGTGTCCTTGTGCAGCACGGTGATCCGCTGCTGGAAGGTGCCGCGGTCCGGGTGCCGGTGGTCCACGGGCTGGGTGAAGTTCAGGACGAAGAAGCGGTAGCCGGAGTAGGGCTTCTCCTCGATCAGGCTCATGCCGGGTATGGCGAGGAGCCGGTCCTTGATGTCGGCGGGCGCGGCGGTGGCCGCCCCTGCGGTGCCTGCCGCGCTCAGGGTGCCGAGCAGCACCGTGAGCGCCAGCAGCCATCTGAGGGCCTTGCGCATTCGACTCTCCCCTGTGAGACACATGTGCGCCGGAAGTTATCCGAGCAACTGGTGTGACACCAGGGGGTGTTGGGTCTACCGGGCGTGTCGGGGGTCAGCACAGGATCCAGCCGGAGCTGACCGAGCCGCGCCCCACCGCGCCGCGCACCCGGACGCAGCGGTGTCCGGCGTGCACGGTGACCGGTCCCGCGTGGTCGCGGTAGTGCCCCTTGTCGGTCACCGGTCGGTTGCCGCGCGCCTGCACGCTGAGGGACATCAGGCGCGGGGCGCCGGGAGCCTTGGCGACGGTGACCGCGCAGACGTAGCCGTCGCGCTTGTAGAGCCGGACGACACCGGTGCGGAACGGCAGGCTGCGCACCTGGTGCCCCGGGCAGTCCCGGCGCGGGGCGGCACCGGCGCCGGGGGCGGCGAGGACGAGCACCCCGAGGACCGTCAGCACGGCCACGACGGCCGCCGACAGCCGACGTATCGCATCACCGGCCACTCTCCGTGCCTCCCCCGCGCCCCGCGCATACGCCCTCGATGTACGTACTGGTGTACGGACGCACGGGATGTGCCGGACGGTTGCACGACCGTCAGCGAAACGCGCGGAGCGCGGGCGCCCCGGCGCACGGACTCTCCCGCGCGCCGGGCGTCCGGCTCAGCCCGTCACGCCCACCGGCTCCTCCGGCTCCGACTCCCCCACGAAGGTCCGCCACAGCTCGGCGTACCGGCCGTCCAGGGCGAGGAGTTCGTCGTGGGTGCCGTCCTCCGCGACCCGGCCGTGGTCCATCACGACCACGCGGTCGGCGCGGGCGGCGGTGGTCAGCCGGTGGGCGACCACCAGGGTCGTACGGCGCCCCGCCAGGCGGTCGGTGGCCTGGTTGACCTGCGCCTCGGTGGCCAGGTCCAGGGCGGCGGTCGCCTCGTCGAGGAGCAGGATGTCGGGGTCCACCAGCTCGGCGCGGGCGAGCGCGATGAGCTGGCGCTGACCGGCAGAGAGGTTGCGCCCGCGCTCGGCGACCTCGTGCAGATAGCCGCCCTCCAGCGTGGCGATCATCTCGTGCGCGCCCACCGCCCGCGCCGCCGCCTCCACCTCGGCGTCGGTGGCGTCGGGGCGTCCGTAGGCGATGGCGTCGCGGACCGTGCCGGGGAAGAGGTACGCCTCCTGCGGCACGACCCCCAGCCGGTGGCGGTACGAGGTGAGGTCCAGGGAGCGCAGATCGGTGCCGTCGACGGTGACCCTGCCCGAGGTCGGGTCGTAGAACCGCGCGACCAGCTTGACCAGCGTGGACTTGCCCGCGCCGGTCTCGCCGACGAAGGCGACCGTCTGCCCCGCCGGGACGGTCAGGGCGACGCCGGTCAGCGCCTCCTCCTCGTCGCCGTACGCGAAGGACACGTCCTCGAAGGCGATGTCGCCGCGCAGCGAGAGCACTTCCAGGGGTTCGGCGGCGGAGCCGGTGGAGGCGGGCTCGCGCAGCAGCTCCTGGATGCGGCCGAGGGAGACGGTCGCCTGCTGGTAGCCGTCGAAGACCTGGGAGAGCTGCTGGACGGGGGCGAAGAACAGGTCGATGTAGAGCAGATAGGCGACCAGCGCGCCGGTGGTCAGCGTGGCCGCCTCCACCCGTCCGGCGCCCGCGATCAGCACGGCGGCGGCCGCGACCGAGGACAGCAACTGGACGAACGGGAAGTAGATGGAGATCAGCCACTGACCCCGGATGCGCGCCTGGCGGTAGCTGTCGCTGCGCGCGGCGAACCGGCGCCCGCCGTCGCCCTCGCGCCGGAACGCCTGCACGATCCGCAGCCCGGCGACCGACTCCTGGAGGTCGGCGTTGACGACCGAGACCCGCTCACGCGCCAGCTCGTACGCCTTCACACTCGCCCGGCGGAAGAAGAAGGTGGCCACGATCAGCGGGGGCAGCGTGGCGAAGACGACCAGCGCCAACTGGAGGTCGAGCACCAGCAGGGTGCCCATGATCCCGAAGAAGGTGACGACCGAGACGAACGCGGTGACCAGACCCGTCTGGAGGAACGTGGACAGCGCGTCCACGTCGGTGGTCATCCGGGTCATGATGCGACCGGTCAGCTCGCGCTCGTAGTAGTCCAGACCGAGCCGCTGCAACTGGGTGAAGATCTTCAGGCGCAGCGCGTAGAGCACCCGCTCACCGGTGCGTCCGGTCATCCGGGTCTCGCCGTACTGCGCGACCCACTGCACCAGCACGGTGAGCAGCCCGAGCAGCGACGCCGCCCAGACCGCGCCGAGGGCGGCGCGGGTGACGCCCTGGTCGATGCCGTGCCGGATCAGGATCGGGAGCAGCAGACCCGCGCCCGCGTCGACCGCGACGAGCAGCAGGCTGATCAGCAGGGGGCGCCCGAAGCCGTGCAGCAGACGGCGCAGTCCGTAGGAGTCCTCGGGGCGGACCGCGCGCGCCTCGTCCACGCCGGGGGTGTCGGTGGCCGGGGGGAGCGCCTCGACCTTGGCGAGGAGTTCCGGGGTGGCGGGGGTACCGGCGAGCGCCCGGTCGCGGGGTGCGCGGTCGCCGGTCCACAGCCTCGGGGTGAGACCGCGCTCGGCGTCGAACTCGGCGTCCAGCTCCTCGCGGACGGTGGTGTCCTCGCGCGGTTCGGCGGGGACGGCGTGGCCCGGGGAGATTCCGCCCAGCTCGTCGGGGTCGGTGAGCAGCCTGCGGTAGAGCGGGGAGCGCTTCTGGAGTTCGGCGTCGGTGCCGATGTCCGCGAGGCGCCCGCCCTCCAGGACCGCGATGCGGTCGGCGAGGTTCAGGGTGGAGCGGCGGTGGGCGATGAGCAGGGTCGTACGACCCTCCATCACCTGTTTCAGCGCCTCGTGGATCTCGTGCTCCACCCGGGCGTCGACGGCGCTGGTGGCGTCGTCCAGGACCAGCAGGCGGGGGTCGGTGAGCAGGGCGCGGGCCAGCGCGACGCGCTGGCGCTGCCCGCCGGAGAGGGTGAGACCGTGCTCGCCGACCTTGGTGTCGTAGCCCTGGGGCAGCTCGCCGATGAACCCGTGCGCCTGGGCGGCGCGGGCGGCGGTCTCGATCTCGTCCTGGGTGGCGTCGGGGCGGCCGTAGGCGATGTTCTCGCGGACGGAGGTCGAGAACAGGAAGGAGTCCTCCGGGACCAGACCGATCGCGGCGCGCAGCGAGTCGAGGGTCAGCTCGCGCACGTCGTGCCCGCCGACCAGGACGGCGCCGCGGCTCACGTCGTAGAAGCGGGGCAGCAGCAGGGAGAGGGTGGACTTGCCGGACCCGGAGGTGCCGACGACGGCCAGGGTCTCGCCGGGACGGATCTCGAAGCTGAGCCCGTCGAGGACGGGGCGGTCGGCGTCGTAGCCGAAGGACACGTCGTCGAACTCGACGGAGGCGGGGGCGTCGGGCGGGAGGTCCTTGGTGCCGTCCTTCAGGGTCGGCTCGGTGTCGATCAGCTCCAGGACGCGCTCGGTGCCCGCGCGAGCCTGCTGGCCGACGGTGAGCACCACGGCGAGCATCCGCACCGGACCGACCAACTGGGCGAGGTAGGTGGAGAAGGCGACGAACGTGCCGAGCGTGATGTGCCCGCCGACCGCGAGCCAGCCGCCGAGGGCGAGCATGGCGACCTGGCCGAGCGCGGGCACGGCTTGGAGGGCGGGGGTGTACTTGCTGTTCAGCCGGATGGTCCGCAGCCGCGCCGCGAACAGCCTGCGGCCGACCTCGCGCAGCTTCCCGGTCTCCTGCTCCTCCTGCCCGAACCCCTTCACCACGCGGACGCCGCTGACCGCGCCGTCCACCACCCCGGCGACGGCGGCTGCCTGCGCCTGCGCGTACCAGGTGGCGGGGTGCAGCCTGCTCCGGCTGCGCCGGGCGATCCAGCCGAGCGCCGGTCCGACCGCGAGCGCGACCAGGGTGAGCGGCAGCGACAGCCACGCCATGATCCCGAGCGAGATCAGGAACAGCAGCACGTTCCCGATGGTCATCGGCAGCATGAACAGCAGACCCTGGATGAGCTGGAGATCGCTCGTCGCCCGGCCGACGACCTGCCCGGTGGACAGCTCGTCCTGACGGCGCCCGTCGAGCCGGGTGATCGTGCGGTACATCTCGGTCCGCAGATCGTGCTGCACGTCGAGGGCGACCCGGCCGCCGTAGTAGCGGCGGACGTACGTGAGCGCGTACACGAGGAGCGCGGCGCCGATCAGGGCGCCCGCCCAGGGAGCCATCGCCCGGGTGTGCCCGCCGATCACATCGTCGATGATCACCTTCGTGATCAGCGGCACGACCGCCATCACGGCCATCCCGGCGAGCGAGGAGCCGAGGGCGAGGACGACGTCCTTCGGATACCGCCAGGCGTATCCCGCCAGTCGCCGTGCCCATCCCCGTTGCGGTCCCACGCGGGTGTCCTCCGTCCATCGCCCTGATCTTCCGTGAGGCACAAACGCGGGGTGGCAGGGGGGTATTCCGTACGAGCTGCCGTACGGCGGGCGGCGCCCACCGGGCGGGGTGTCCGCATCTGTGCTGGAATGCGTCGCGGTGCAGGGATCCACCGCAGAACCGCCGGAGGCGCACGCATGGACAAGGGAAACATCGACACGCCCGACGCCGCCGACCTGGACGCCGCCGCCCGGCGGCACAGCGCCGCCGAGGGCTGGGCACTGCCGGACGGCGGCTACCCCGTCCGCCCGGCGGACCTGCACGGCGCGGAGGATCTGCGCCGGGCGATCCACGCGGTCGGCCGGGGTCGCCGCGACCCGCACGACACGATCCGCCGCCACATCATGAACCGCGCCCGCGCGCTCGGGCTGTCCTCGGAGATCCCGGACGACTGGAACGCGGACGGGAGCCTCAGCGATTGACATCCTCGCCGCTTTGAAGGACGACGATTCCCGCCTACCGCGCCGCTGAAGGCTGCGATGTCGGGTGGGTTCCTGCTTCGCTGCGCGGTGCGGGCACGGGTGCCCGTCTTACCTGCGCTCCACAGGCTGACACGGCCAGTCCGGCCGCCTTGGCGACGTTGACCGCCGCGTTCACATCCCGGTCAAGGATGGCCCCGCACGCCGAGCACGTCCACACACGGACGTGCAGGGGCTTGGGGCCGTCCTTGACGCCGCACTGCGAGCACACCTGAGACGTGGGCTCGAAGCGGCCGATCCGGATGAAGGTGCGCCCGTACCGGGCGGCTTTGTACTCCAGCATGTTCACGAATGCCGACCACCCGGCGTCGTGCACGAATTTGGCCAGGCGCGTGCGGGCGAGTCCCTTCACCGCCAGGTCCTCCACCGCGATCGCTTGGTTCTCGCCGATCAGCTTCGTGGAGAGCCGGTGGTGGAACTCGCGGCGCGCGTCGGCGACGCGGGCGTGTGCCCGTGCGACGCGGACCCTGGCCTTGTCCCTGTTCTTGCTGTCCTTCTCTTTGCGGGACAACTCCCGCTGGGCCTTCTTCAGGCGCTTCTCGGCCCGGCGCAGGAAGCGCGGGCTGTCGATCTTCCGGCCGTCCGAGAGGACCGCGAAGTGCGTCAGGCCCAGGTCGATACCCACCTTGGGCGTCACCTCGGGCAGCACCTCCGACGGGTCGGTCTGCACCACAAACGACGCGAAGTACCGGCCCGCGCTGTCCTTGACCACCGTTACCGTAGACGGCGTCGAGGGCAGCGTCCGCGACCACTTCACTTGCAAGTCGCCGATCTTCGGCAGGCGCAGCTTCCCACCCGGGGTGATCAACCAGCGGGCGTTCGCGGTGAACCGGACCGTCTGCCGGGTGTCCTTGCGGGACTTGTACCGGGGTGCGCCCATGCGCGGGCGCTTGCCCTTCAGGCCGTCGAAGAAGTTCCGGTACGCCGTGTCCAGATCCCGCAGGGACTGCTGCAGGATCACCGCCGACACCTCGGCGAGCCAGGCCCGCTCGGGGGTTTTCTTCGCCTCGGTGATCAGCGTCTTGGACAGGTCCCCGGTCTTCGGGAACGGCATGTCTTCGCTTCGGGCGGTCTCCCGAGCGCGGAGCGCGTCGTTGTAGACCACCCGCGCGCACCCGAACGCCCTCGCCAACGCCGCGCGCTGTCCGGCGCCCGGGTACAGGCGGAAGCTGTACCGAAGCTGCACACCGATCACCGTACGCAGCGGGATGGCAAGTATCGATGGGAACATTCATACGATCCATCACCATTGGTCCGTACGCGTGTCCGTCTGGCTTTCGTGACGAAGTACCGGCATACCATCTTCACCGACCGGTACCTGACGCGCTGCGAACAGATCATGCGGGCCGTGTGCGAGGACTTCGAGGCCGAGCTGGTCGAGTTCAACGGCGAGGCCAACCACGTCCACCTGCTCGTGAACTTCCCGCCGAAGGTCGCCGCGTCCAGGCTGGTGAACTCCCTCAAGGGCGTGTCCTCGCGCAGGCTCCGCCAGGAGTTCCCCGATCTCGTCCGCCACTACTGGCGGGCAGGCCAGAGCAGAACTCAGATGCGCTTCACTACCGGGCTGAAGCCCGGTGCACTGCGAACAGACCCGGTAGCGCCCGTACGCACCCGGAGGTAGTAGAAGCGGGTCGTCTGGGCCGGGTTCTGGTTGTCGTCGCTGACCAGGAGCACCTTCAGCCGACCTGTGCCGTCCCGCCCGGTGACCGTCATGCCCTCGATGTTGTCCAGCAGCGGGTTGGGCTGGGGCTGGCGGGCGGTCGCGCCGAGGGAGGGGCAGTCGGCGATGTCCGCGAGCGGGGTCTTGCGCAGGAGGCGTACGCCAGGCTGTCCGGTGAGGTCCGGGACGCGTGAGGTGTCGGTGGCGTGGCGCGGGTCGGCCAGGTAGAGCCGGACGGTGTTGCCGACGCCCGCCGTGAAGCCGCGCTCCAGCACGAGGAGGCGCCCGTCGGGGGTGGACTGCACCTCGGGCACGCCGAGGCTCGGGTCGTCGGTGCGGTACGCGTACTGCGCGCCGAGCCGGAACCGCCCGTGCTCCCGCGTCCACGTCTGGAAGCGGACGGTGCCGGGGTCGTCCCCGTCGAGCGCGTACTCCATCGAGGCGAGCAGGGTGTGCCCGCCGGGCAGCAGGGTCAGCCCCTCGAAGGTCTGGTTGGCGGTGGCGCGTCCGGCGGGGGCGACGCGGAGGTCGTCGGGGACGGGCAGCCGCTCCAGGATCTTCCCCGCGCGGGAGTACCGCCGTACGGACGGCTCGGTCTCGGACGTCACCAGCCGGGTGCCGTCCCGGTCCACGGCGAGTCCCTCGGAGTCCAGCTCCTTTCCGCTCTCGTCGGCGAGGTTGGTCGCGCCGGTGGGCCGCAGGGTCTTCGCGTCCAGCCGGAACAGCGTGGAGCGGTCCGCGAGCGCGGCGAGCGATCCGTCGCGGTCCACGGCGAGGGCGGAGAGGTTGCCGACGTAACTGCCGTCGTACGTCGTCTTGTCGAGCGCGTCGGAGAAGCGGTCGAGGGTGACGGCGGGGGAACAGGCGTGATTCCGCGATGCGTTGGCGTGCGCCGCCGCTCCAGGTGCCGCGAGGCAGAACGCGGCGGCGAGGGTTGCGGAGAGGACGGGGCGGGTTCTCCTGCGCAAGGTCATGGGGGTCACGGTAGGGGGCGGGACCCAAGGACGCACAGCGGTACGGCTGTTGACGCATGAGCACGGGCCCGGTTCCTCCGGTGGACGGAGGAACCGGGCCCGTGACGAGGGGGTGTCAGCCCTGCGGTGGCGTGGCCACGACGGCCTCGCGCGGGGTGCTGGTCGGGACGTAGACGGCGGACTTGGACGCCGTCGGGACCAGGTCCTTGTGGATGACCTTGGAGACGTTCTGGATGGTGGTGACGCCGTAGTCCATCGTGCTGTTGTCCTGCGTCAGCACGGTGAGCATGTAGTCGTGCCCGGCGCCGTCGAAGGTGCCGAGGCTGTGGACGCGCCAGCCGTGGGTCGAGCGCTGGAGCCAGCCGTTCTTGACGTGCACGGCGACCGTGGAGGGGGCGCCTGCCGGGGTGCCCCAGCGCTGGGAGGAGACGACCTGGCCCATGAGCTTGAGGATGTACGCCCGCGAACTGTCGCTCAGCACGCTGTTCTTGGCGGTGACGAGCTTGAGCAGCTTCTGCTCGTCGGTGACGTTGATCTGGGTCAGTCCCCAGTAACCGTCCGCCCCCGGCGTGGTCTTGGTCATCTTGGCCGCCGCCAGGAAGCCCTTGACCTTGGTCACGCCGAGCTGCTTCCACAGCTTGCTGGTGGCGGTGTTGTCCGACTGCGTGATCATCGCCTTGGCGAGCGTGGTCTCGGTGCTCGTCAGGTACCGGTTGTGCTTCTTGGCGTCCCAGAGCAGCGTGGCGAGCACGGTGACCTTGACGGTGCTGGCCGAGTCGTACGCGCTGGTCGCCCGCAGGGAGCAGGTGGTGCCGGTCGAGCGGTCGTACACACCGAGCGCGACACTGCTCTTCCGCTTCGCCAGCGCCGCCGTGATGTCCTTCTCCAGCTTGTCCGCCAGCCCCGCCTTCGACGACGTACAACTGACGGCCGAGGCCGCGGACGCCGGAGTGGCGGCCACGGCCGGTATGAGCAACGCGACACCGAGCGCGGCGGCGACCGCTCCGGTACGACGTGGAGTCCGGGATTTCATGTCCAGTTGACTAACGGACCCTGGCGGGGGTTGCACGGACCCTGTCCGAATTCGCACGACTTCCCCTCACAACTTGCCCACGCCTGACTGGTTCTTTACTGGTGCTTGATGTTGCTTCCGATTGCGAACGGTGCGGTCGAACTGGGGTCTTCGGGTTGGTGAGCCGACGAGGCGAGCGACTCCGCACTGACCGGGACGGCGTTCGGCGGTGCCCTCGGTGGCGGCGGAGCTGCCGATCACGACGGGCGCGATGACCGGCACGGGTGCGGTCGCGGTCCTGGGCGGGCTGAAGACGGCGATCGCGATGAACGCGGCGCTGGTGCTCCTGGGGGTGCTTACCAGCGCGGGGTTCCTCCGGGGCGGCTCCGAGCGCCCCTAGGTCGTGTTCCGCCCGCCGTTCAGTCGTCCGCGCAGGAGTGCCGGCATGTCCGGCCGGGCGGGAGGAATTGCCGGGCGCCTTGGGCGCCCCGCTCGCTACGGTTCCTCCATGGCGAACTTCGTACTGGTCGCGGGCGCACGCCTCGGCTCCTGGGCATGGGACGACGTCGTACCGCATCTGCGGGCAGCCGGGCACGGGGTGCACCCGTTGACGCTCTCCGGTCTCGCCGATCGGCAGGGTGTCCCGGCCGGGCAGCAGACGCATGTCCAGGACATCGTCGACGAGGTCGGACGGCACGATCTGCGTGATGTCGTCCTGGTGGGGCACAGCTACGCCGGAATTCCCGTCGGGCAGGCGGCGGAGCGGATCGGGGAGCGGGTGACGCACACCGTGTTCGTCGACTCCAGCGTTCCGGCGGACGGCGAGTCGTTCGTGTCGCAGTGGCCGGACGGCGGGGCCGCCGTGGAGGCGTCCATCGCCGGGAACCAGGGTTTCTGGCCGCTCGTCTCCGCGTCCCATTTCGACGGGCACGGCCTCGCCGAGGAGCAGATCGCGCGGATCGTGGACAACGCCACGCCCCACCCCGGCCGCACCCTGACCGAGCCCGCCGTGCTCACCCGGCCGCTCGGCGAGCTGAAGGCGACCTACGTCCTGTGCGAACTCGCCGGGGACGAACTAGACGACGAGGTAGCCGAGTTGGTGGTCGACGGGCACTGGCGGCTCGTCCGGATGGGCACCGGGCACTGGCCGATGTTCTCCCGGCCGCGCGAGCTGGCAGAGGTGCTGCTCGGCGCGGCCGGGGAGTGACGCCGGTCAGTCCAGGTGTGTCGGTGCGAACATCCGCAGTACCGCCGGGAGTACGACCACGGAAGGTCCCGGAGTCGCCAGCGCCTTCGACAGGTCCGTCTCCAGGGTCTTTGGGGAGGTCAGGACGCCGGGGACGCCGAAGGACTCCGCGAGGGCGACGTAGTCCGGGCGGGTCAGTTCCGTCGCGGTGGGTTCGCCGAAGGCGTCCGTCATGTATTCGCGGAGGATGCCGTAGCCGCCGTCGTCGACGATGAGCCAGGTGACCGGGAGGTCGTACTGGCGGGCGGTCGCCAGTTCCGCGATGGAGTAGAGGGCGCCGCCGTCGCCGGAGACGGCGAGGACCGGGCGGGTGGGGTCGGCGGCGGCAGCGCCGAGGGCGGCGGGGAAGCCGTAGCCGAGGCCGCCCGCGCCCTGGGCGGAGTGCATGGTGTTGGAGCCGCGGGGGTCGAAGGCGGACCAGGCCCAGTAGGCGAGGATCGTCATGTCCCAGAAGGACGGGGAGCCGGGAGGCAGCGCCTTGCGTACCGACGCCAGCACGTCCTGTTCCAGGGTGAGTTCCTGGGAGGAGATGCGTGCCGTGACCTTGTCCAGCAGTTCTCGTACCCGCGCGGGAGCCGTCTCGTCCGTCCGCGGCGACACCGTCTCCAGCAGCGCCTGAAGCGCGAGGCGGGCGTCCGCGTGGATGCCCAGTGCCGGGTGGTTGGACTCCAGCTTGCCGAGGTCCGCCTCGATCTGGATGACCCGGCCGCGCGGCTTGAACGTGTGGTAGTTCGAGGAGAGTTCACCGAGTCCGGAGCCGACGACGAGGAGAACGTCCGCGTCCTCCAGGAAGTCCGTCGTGTGCCGGTCCTCCAGCCAGGACTGGAGGGACAGCGGGTGCTCCCAGGGGAAGGCGCCCTTGCCACCGAAGGTGGTCACCACGGGGGCGTCCAGCGCCTCCGCGAGCCCCAGCAGCTTGCCCGAGGCGTCCGACCGTACGACTCCGCCACCCGCGATGATCGCGGGACGCTCCGCACGGGACAGCAAGTCCGCCGCGACCGCCGTGAGTTCGACGCGCGGGACCAGTTCCTCCGGGGTCGCGTCCGGTGCCGTCACCACCGGCAGCGAGGTCTCCGCGAGCAGCACGTCCTGCGGGATCTCCACCCACACCGGACCGTGCGGAGCGGTCAGCGCGGAGCGCCACGCCTCCGCGATCGCCGACGGGATCTGCGACTGCGAGCGGACCGTGTGAACCGACTTCACCACGCCCCGGAACGACGCCGACTGGTCCGGGAGTTCGTGCAGATAACCGTGGCGGCCACCGCCCAGCCCCGCCGTCGGGATCTGGCTGCTGATCGCCAGGACCGGCGCCGACGCCGACGCCGCCTCCTGGAGCGCGGCCAGCGAGGTCAGCGCGCCCGGACCCGTGGAGAGCAGCAGCGGCGCCGCCTCCCCCGTGATCCTGCCGTACGCGTCCGCCGCGAAACCCGCGTTGTTCTCCACCCGCAGCCCGATGTAGCGCAGCGCGGAGCGGCGCAGGGCGTCGAACATGCCGAGGGCGTGCTGGCCGGGCAGCCCGAAGACGGTCGTCGCGCCGAGCCCGGCCAGCGTCTCCACGACCAGGTCGCCGCCGTTGCGCCCGGGAGGAGGGTTCAGGGCGGCGGAGATCTGCGCCTCGGTCGGGCGGAGCACCAGGTCGTGGTCGTGAGTCACTGCGCTTACGCGTCCTTCCGGGCCGCCGCGATCTGACGGCTCATGATGGTGGTCAGTTCGTACGCGGTGTGGGACGCCGCGACCGAGGTGATCTCGGCGTGGTCGTACGCCGGGGCGACCTCGACCACGTCCGCCGAGACCAGGTTGCACGAGGCGAGCCCGCGCAGGATCTCCAGCAGCTCGCGGGAGGTCATGCCGCCCGCCTCGGGGGTGCCGGTGCCGGGGGCGTGGGCGGGGTCGAGGCAGTCGATGTCGATGGAGATGTACAGCGGGCGGTCCCCGATGCGCTGGCGCAACTGGTCGGCGACCTCGTCGGCGCCCCGGCGGTAGACGTCCGCCGAGGTGACGATGCCGAAGCCCATCTTCTCGTCGTCCGTGAGGTCCTGCTTGCCGTACAGCGGACCGCGCGTGCCGACGTGGGAGAGCGCGGAGGTGTCGAGGATGCCCTCCTCCACCGCCCGGCGGAACGGCGTGCCGTGCGTGTACTCGGCGCCGAAGTAGGTGTCCCAGGTGTCGAGGTGCGCGTCGAAGTGGAGCAGCGCGACCGGACCGTGCTTCTTGGCGACGGAGCGCAGCAGCGGCAGCGCGATGGTGTGGTCGCCGCCCAGCGTCATCAGGCGGGCGCCGGTGCCGAGCAGGTCGTCCGCCGCCGCCTCGATGGTGTCGACAGCCTCGTTGATGTTGAACGGGTTCACCGCGATGTCGCCGCCGTCCGCGACCTGCGCGAGGGCGAAGGGGGAGGCGTCCTGCGCGGGGTTGTACGGGCGCAGCAGCCGGGACGCCTCGCGGATGGCGTTGCCGCCGAAGCGGGCGCCCGGCCGGTACGAGACGCCGGAGTCGAACGGCACACCGACCACGGCGACGTCGGCGCGGCCGACCTCGTCGAGGCGGGGCAGCCGGGCGAAGGTCGCGGGGCCCGCGTAGCGCGGGACGCGGGAGGAGTCGACGGGCCCGCGGGGCGTCTCGGAGCTGCTCATGCTGAAATGCCTTCTTCCTTGCGCTTCGTCGCGCATGTACTGCTTTCCGTACGACTCTACTGGTGAGCCGGGACCGGTTCGGACGGGAGTTCGGGGGACTTGCCGGCGAGGCGGTCGCGCCAGACGGCGAGGACGCGCTCGTCGGTGGGCTTGGTGGCCAGCGAGACGACGACGTAGGCGACGAGGGAGGCGAGCAGACCGTAGTAGACGGGCTCGTTGGCGAGGATGCCGTAGCCCGCCATGAGACCGATCACCGCGAGACCGCCGACGATCACGGAGGCGAGCGCGCCCTGCACGGTGCCGCGCTTCCACAGCAGACCGCCGAGGATCGGCACGAGGAGCCCGCCGACGAGGAGGTTGTACGCGACGGTCAGCGCCTCGACCACGTTGTTCAGGGCGATGGCGGTGCCGATCACCGCGAGACCCATGATCAGGATGAAGACGCGGTTGCCCCTGACCTCGTCGTGCGGCTCGTCCGCGGAGGATTGCGGGCGGACCAGACCCCGCAGCCGGGACCAGATGTCGTTGTTCGCGACGGTCGCGCAGGCGATCAGCGCGCCGGAGGAGGTGGACATCACGGCGGCGAGGGCGGCGGCGAGCACCAAGCCCCGTACGCCGATGGGGAGTTCGTCCTTGACGATGGTCGCGAACGCGTCGTCCGGGTTGGCGAGCTTCGGGTAGAGGACCTTGGCGGCGGTGCCGATGACGGCGCCCGCGACGGCGTAGGCGAGACAGTAGGTGCCGGCCACCGTGCCGCCCCACTTGGCGGTGCGGTCGTCGCGGGCGGTGAACACGCGCTGCCAGATGTCCTGCCCGATCAGCATGCCGAAGGTGTAGATCAGCACGTAGGTGAAGATCGTCTCGCCGCCGATGCCCAGCGGGTCGAAGTACGTGGTGGGGAGCTTCGCCTTCATCTCGGCGAAGCCGCCCGCCTTGACCACGGCGATGGGCAGCAGCAGGAGCAGCACGCCGATGGTCTTGACCACGAACTGCACCATGTCGGTGAGCGTGATCGACCACATGCCGCCGAGGGTGGAGTACGCGACGACGATCGAGCCGCCGAGGACGATCGCGAGGGTGCGGTTCATGTCGAACAGCACGTCGAAGATCGTGGCGTAGGCGATGGTCGAGGTCACCGCGAGCATGAGGGTGTACGCCCACATGACGACGCCGGAGATGACCCCGGCGCGACCGCCGTAGCGCAGGTCCAGCATCTCGGAGACGGTGTAGACCTTCAGGCGGGCGATACGGGCCGAGAAGAACACCGAGAGGGCGAGCAGCCCGAGACCGATGGTGAAGACCATCCAGGCGCCGGAGAGACCGTAGCGGTAGCCGAGTCCGACGCCGCCGATGGTGGACGCGCCGCCGAGGACGATCGCGGCCATGGTGCCGGAGTACATCGCGGGACCCAGGCGGCGGCCCGCCACCAGGAACTCGCTCTTCGACCTCGCCCGGCGCATCCCCCACCAGCCCATGGCCAGCATTCCGACGAGATAGACGACGATCACTGTGTAGTCGACGGCCATGGGCGGGGCCCTCCTTCGCGCAGTCCGGTGGCGTGTCGTGCGGTGTCGTGGGGGTGCGACGGCAGCTTCTCGCGGGGACATCCGCCCGTACCCGTGGCTGCCGTTCCGCCTAGAGATTAGGTGGCCGGAAAGCGACTGCGAAGTGTACGTTTCATCCACTTGAACGGGGTGGGACGGAGGAATCGCACATCATGACGGAACCGATCGCCCCGGCTGTGCCGCCGACCCCGCCCGTACCGCTCGCCGCTCTGCTCGCGCGGGAGGACCTGGGGCTGCGGCAGATCGCGGGACCCGAGGACCCGGACACGGTGATCCACTGGGCGCACACCTCGGAGATGGCCGACCCGTACCCCTATCTCCTGGGCGGCGAGCTGCTGCTCACGGCGGGGGTGCACGTGCCGGAGGCGGCGGGCTCCGGGGCGTACTTCTACGACTACGTCTCCCGGATCGTCGCGGCGGGCGGCGCCGCACTCGGCTTCGGACTCGCCCCGGTGCACGACACGGTGCCGCGCGCGCTGGTCGCCGCCTGCGAGGCGCACGGGCTGCCCCTCCTTGATGTGCCTCCGCGCACGACGTTCTCCGGTGTCGCCCGTGCCGTCTGGCAACTGATGGCCCAGGCGCGCCTCGCCGAACTCCGCCGTGTCACCGAGGCACAGCAGAGCCTGACCGCCGCCGCCTCCCGCCCCGACCCGGTCCCCTCCGTCCTCCGCCAGCTCGCCCAGCGCCTCGCGGGCCACGCGGTCCTCTACGGTCCCGACGGCACACTGATCGCCTCCGCGGGCCGCACCCCCACGACCCCGGACACCCGGGAGGCACTGGCCCGGCTGGCGTCGGTGGTACGGCCACTGCGGACGCCGTCCGCAGGAGCCGGGGAGGGCGATGCGGCGGGCGGCACGGCTCGGGAGGACGGCACCGCGGCGGGACCCCCGGGCACCGACATCGACGCCCCCCTCAAGCCCGAGCCCGCGCCGGAAGCCGACGCCGCCCTTCGACCCGGGACGGACCCCGAACCCCGCCCCGGCAGCACCCCCCGCCCCACCCCCACCTCCGCGACCGACACCCACCACGGCACCCACCTCGCCGCCTACGCCCTCGGTACCGCGGGCGGGTTCGTGCTCGGGGTCGCCGCCGGGCAGCGGACCGCCGGGGACCACACCATCGCGTCCGTCGCCGCCGTGCTGCTGTCGCTGCTGACCGGGGAGCATCAGAGCGGGGCGGGCGCGGACCGGTCCTCGGCGCTGGTGCGGTTGCTGCTGGGGGCGTCCGCCGAGGAGGTCGTGCCGTTGCTGCGCCCGGGGCGGGAGGAGCCATGGGTCGTCGTGCACGCACGGCCCGAGGGAAGGACGCCGGACGCCGTAACCGCCGCCGCGCTGGGGGCGGCGCTGGGCTCGCCGCTGACCGACCTCGCGCGGGACGTCGTACGGGTGCTGGTGCCCGGCGGGCGCGAGCCGGAGCCGCAGCCCGGGTGGACGCTCGGGGTGAGCGCGCCCGCCCAGCCCGCGGACTGGTCCGCCGCCGACGCGCAGGCGGCGCGCGCGCTGGCCCGCGCCCGCGCGACCCGCACCGCGCTGGTACGGCACGGCGCCCGCCCGGGGCTCGCGGACCTGGTGCCCCCGGCGGACGCCGAGGCGCACGCCCGCGCCCTGCTCGCCCCGCTCGCCGCCGGACCCGCGCTCGCCGAGACCCTGCGCGCCTGGCTTTCGCTGCACGGGAGTTGGGACCGTACGGCGGTCGCGCTCGGCGTCCACCGCAACACCGTGCGCCAGCGGATCGCCCGCTGCGCGACGCTGCTCGGCGCCGATCTGGACGATCCGGACGTACGGATGGAGCTGTGGTTCGCGCTGCGCCGGGGCTGAGACCCGCGGCGGCGCGATGCCGGAGACGGCACCCGGCCCGCTGCCCCACAATGGGGGGCATGCCGATACCCGGGACACCCAGCCGCGCCGAGCTGGTCGAGCATCTGGTGAGAACACGTATCGCGGGCGAGGTCGCCACCCCCCGCGAGAACAACCTCTCCCACTACCGCAGGCTCGCCAACGGAGACCGTCACTTCTGGCTCGGTCTGGAGCTGGGCGAGCGCTGGTCCGACGAGCAGGACGTGCTCGCGGTGATGGCCGAACGCGTCGGCGTGAACGACGATCCCGGTCACCGGTACGGCCAGGACACCATCGACCCCGAGCTGACCGTGGACGCGCTGGACCGCATGGCGGCACGGCTGCGCAAGGCGGCCGAGGGCGAGCAGCGGGTGCTGTTCGCGACCGGTCACCCGGGCGGGCTGCTCGACGTGCACCGCGCCACTGCCGCCGCGCTGCGCGCCGCGGGCTGCGAGATCACCGTCATCCCCGACGGGCTGACGACGGAGGAGGGGTACGTCATGCAGTTCGCGGACGTGGCCGTCCTGGAGCACGGCGCGACCCTCTGGCACACCCACTCGGGCGAGCCGATGCGCGCCATTCTCACCGGACTTGAGCGCGCCGGGCGCCCGCTGCCCGATCTCGTGGTCGCCGATCACGGCTGGGCGGGATACGCCGCGCAGCACGGCGTGGACGCGGTGGGCTACGCCGACTGCAACGACCCGGCGCTCTTCCTCGCCGAGTCCGAGGGCACCCTCCAGGTCGCGGTGCCGCTCGACGACCATGTGGTGAGCCCTCGCTTCTACGACCCGATGACCGCCTATCTCCTGGCGGAAGCGGGGCTGTAACGCGCCGAGCGCGATGCACGGCCCCGTCCAGGGCCGCACATCGCGCTCAGATCGCGGTGAATGAGTCAGCGTCCGTGGCCGCCGCCACCGTGGCCGCCACCATGACCGCCGCCGTGGCCGCCACCATGACCGCCACCGTGGCCGTAGCCGCCGTGGCCGTAGTCGCCATGGCCGTAGCCGCCGTGACCGTAGCCGTTGTGGCCATGGCCGTAGCCCCAGTCACCCCAGCCCCAGTCGTTGTCGTTCCACCAGTTGTTGTGGTGGTACCGACCGTTGTTGCCCCAGTTGTTGTCGTTCCAGCCGTTGTTCCAGCCGTTGTGGTTCCTGCCGCCCCAGTCGTTGCCGTAGGAGCTGCGGTCGTTGTTGTGGGACGGGGCTGCAGAGGCGGTGCCCGCGGTGCCTATCGCGGCTCCTCCGGCCAGCAGCAGGCCGGTGGCGGACATCGCGACGAGGCGCCTCGTGCGCTGTGATCGCATGGGAATACCTTCCATCTCCATCGTCTCTCGCGTGTCCCCAGGCTGGGGGCGAGGTGGATGGCCGTCGCCGCGAAGAGGAAGATGCGGCGCGGTCTTCAGATGTCACCGCAATGTCTGAGCGGCACGATGTGGAGCCGCCGACGCCTGTCAGTCATCCGTACGCTGTGCGTCACCGGGTGCTGCGGCTGAGATCCGGGCGTCCGGAAGCTCGTCGGCCGGGCAAACCGTGCGTTGCGGCTTTCACTGATAGAGCCTAGTACCCCATGCGCCACTCGTCACTTCGAGCAACCATGTATCTGACGGCAGTGTCAAGTCCCCTTCGCCACACGGTTGTTGACGGTGCCATTTTCAGCGCGGGACGCGGACGACGCCCTCCTGGACGACCGAGATGGCGAGCTGCCCCTCCCGGGTGAAGATGCGCGCCTGACCGAGACCCCGGCCGCCGTGGGCGGACGGTGACTCCTGGTCGTACAGCAGCCACTCGTCGGCACGGAAGGGGCGGTGGAACCACATCGCGTGGTCCAGCGAGGCGCCGACCACGTCGCCGACGGCCCACCCTCCGCGCCCGTGCGCGAGCAGCACGGAGTCGAGCAGGGTCATGTCGGAGACGTAGGTGGCGAGGACGACGTGGAGCAGGGGGTCGTCGTCCAGCTTGCCGTTGGTGCGGAACCAGACCTGGCTGTGCGGTTCGCGCGGGGTGCCGAACTCGCCGTACGGCGGCTCGTCCACGTAGCGCAGGTCGATCGCCTCGCGGGCTTCCAGGAAGCGCTCGACGACCTCGGGGTCGAGGTGGTCGTAGCCGCGCAGCCGCTCCGGGGAGGTGGGCAGCGTGGCCGGGTCGGGCGCCAGCGGCATGGCGGACTGGTGGTCGAGACCGTCCTCGAACGTCTGGAAGGACGCGGAGAGATGGAAGATCGGCTTGCCGTGCTGGACGGCGACGACGCGGCGGGTGGTGAAGGAGCGGCCGTCGCGGATGCGGTCGACGCTGTAGACGATCGGCGCTCCGGGGTCGCCCATGCGCAGGAAGTAGGCGTGCAGGGAGTGCGCGTGGCGGTCGGCGGGGACGGTGCGGCCCGCGGCGACGAGCGCCTGGGCCGCGACCTGTCCGCCGAAGACACGGGGGACGACGGCGGAGCGGGACCGCCCGCGGAAGATGTCCTCCTCGATCCGTTCGAGGTCGAGCAGATCGAGGAGGTCCTGAAGTGCCTGGCTCATGACGTGTAGTGGTATCGGCCAGTCATTTCGGGGGGCTTACAGGCCCATGTCCTTGGCGATGATCGTCTTCATGATCTCGCTGGTGCCGCCGTAGATGCGGTTGACGCGGTTGTCCGCGTACAGGCGGGCGATCGGGTACTCGTTCATGTAGCCGTAGCCGCCGTGCAACTGGAGGCAGCGGTCGATCACGCGGTGGGCGACCTCGGTGCAGAAGAGCTTCGCGGAGGCGGCCTCGGCGGGGGTCAGCTCACCGGCGTCCAGCGCCTCGGTGGCGCGGTCGGCGACCGCCTCGGCGGCGTCCACCTCGGCCTGGCAGGCGGCCAGCTCGAACTTGGTGTTCTGGAAGTGCGCGACCGGCTTGCCGAAGACCGTGCGGTCCTGGACGTACTGCTTGGCGAAGCGGACGGCTGCCTTGGCCTGGGCGTAGGCGCCGAAGGCGATGCCCCAGCGCTCGGAGGCGAGGTTGTGGCCGAGGTAAGAGAAGCCCTTGTTCTCCTCGCCGAGCAGGTCCTCGACGGGGACCTTGACGTCCACGAAGGCGAGTTCGGCGGTGTCGGAGGTCTTCAGACCGAGCTTGTCGAGCTTGCGACCGACCGAGTAGCCCTCGGACTTGGTGTCCACGGCGAAGAGGGAGATGCCGAAGCGGCGGTCGTCCTCCTTCGGGGCGGAGGTGCGGGCGCAGACGATCACCTTGTCGGCGTGGACGCCGCCGGTGATGAAGGTCTTGGCGCCGTTGAGGACGTAGTGCGTGCCGTCCTCGGAGAGCTTGGCGGTGGTCTTCATGCCCGCGAGGTCGGAACCGGTGCCGGGCTCCGTCATCGCGATGGCCCACATCTCCTCGCCGGTGACGAACTTCGGCAGGAACCGCTTCTTCTGCTCGTCCGTGGCCAGCATCTTGATGTACGGCAGGGCGAGCAGCACGTGCACGCCGGAGCCGCCGAACTGGACGCCCGCGCGGGCGGTCTCCTCGTAGAGGACCGCCTCGAACTTGTGGCTGTCCATGCCCGCGCCGCCGAACTCCTCGGGCACGTTGATCCCGAAGATGCCCAGCTCGCCAAGCTTGTAGTAGAAGTCGCGGGGAGCCTGGCCGGCGGCGAACCACTCGTCGTAGACGGGCACGACCTCGGCCTCGATGAAGTCCCGAAGGGTCTCCCGGAACGCCTCGTGATCCTCGTTGAAAACCGTACGGCGCACGCCGCCACCTCCACGTACCTCGGCATGACATCGGGCATGTCTAAGCGCTTGCTCAACCGAAGGTACCGGCGAGTACGGTCACCGTCCAGGGTGAGCTTCCCCACCTGCCCGCGTACGCGGTGTCAGCGGTGTCAGTCACCGGCCTTGCCGTACCGGCGGAAGTCGGCGGTGTCGATGAGCCAGGAACCGAAGGGGACGGCGTCGCCGAAGATGTACGCGTCCTTGCGGGCGTAGCGGCCCTTGCAGGGGTCGGAGTGGACCTCGATGGTGCCGGTGCGGGGGTCGACGATCAGGTAGTGGGCGATGCCCATGGCGGCGAAGGCGGCCGGCCTCCCGTCCGCCGCGACGGCGACTTCGGCGGACGCCGGAACCTGCGAGGCGTCCACCGCCGGGCCGTCCTCGTCGAGCGCGGCCCGCGGGACGACCGCCAGGTCCGGGTGGAGCATCCGGCCCAGCGTCGGGTGCTCGATGTGCGGGGACGCACAGATGTGGTCCGGGTGGGTGGCGCGGAGTTGCCGGTCCACCTGCTCGCGCAGCCTGCGGACGATCCCCGCGTGGCGCTTCGGGCAGCGCCGCAAGGCAAGCGAGGGCCCCGCCGCCCCGATCTCGACCTGCCACGCCCCTTCGAGCCCGGAGGCGAAGGCATCCAGCTCCTCGACGAGGGCACGCATCCTGACGTAGTCCACGGCACCGCAGCGTACCGCCGGAGCCCCAGCCCCTCCCGCCCACGAACGCCCCCACGCCAACCGGCACGACAACACCGCCACAACCCCGACCGGAAAGCATGCCCATTCAGAATCCGGCGAGCCCACACATCCCGCCCGCCCCACCACCACAACCCACCGGCGAAGCCCCAGCCGATCACGGACGCGAACGCCCCCACGCCATCCGGCACGACAACGCCGCCACAGCCCCGGCCGGGAAGCGTGCCCGCTCAGAATCCGGCGAGCCCACACATCTCACCCGCCCCACCGGCGGAGCCGTCACGCGCCCGCCGACGCGAACGCCCCCCGCGCCATCCGGTGCAGCAGCGCTGCCGTGGTGCCCCGGCCGGGGAGGGTGCCCGCTCGGCCGAGGTGGGGGGTGGAGTTGAGGAGGCCGAAGACGGAGTGGACGGCGGAGCGGGCGGTGGGTTCGGTGAGGAGTGGGTGGACCTCGCGGACGACCTCCACCCAGAGTTCGACGTACTGGCGCTGGAGCTGGCGGACGAGCTTGCGGTCGCTCTCGCGCAGGCGGTCCAGTTCGCGGTCGTGGAGGGTGATCAGCGGGCGGTCGTCGAGGGCGAAGTCGATGTGCCCCTCGATGAGGGAGTCGAGGACGGCGGAGGCGTCCGCGTGGCCGTCCGCCTCCGAGAGACGGCGCCGGGCGCCCGTCAGCAACTGACCGCTGATGCCGACGAGCAGCTCGGCGAGCATCGCGTCCTTGCCGGGGAAGTGCCGGTAGAGCCCGGGACCGCTGATGCCGACCGCCGCTCCTATCTCGTCCACGCCGACACCGTGGAAGCCGCGCTCGGCGAACAGGCGCGCGGCCTCCCTGAGGATCTGCTGGCGCCGGGTCGGGGCGTCGGTTCTGCTGGCCATGCGGTTCATTCTAGACAGCGAGGTTAGCGGTCGTTAACCTGAGGGAAATGCGTTAACGCTCATTAACAAGGTGAGGGGTTCGCAGGATGCACGAGGCACCGGAGCTGACGAGCGCGGCGGATCCCGCGTCGACGGCCTGGCGGGCCAATGAACAGGCCCATCTCGCCCTCGGCGAGGAGCTGCGCGCGAAGCTCGCGCACGCCGCCCTCGGCGGCGGCGAGAAGGCGCGCGCCCGCCACACCGCGCGCGGCAAGCTGCTGCCCAGGGACCGGGTGGACACACTGCTCGACCCCGGCTCCCCCTTCCTGGAGCTGGCCCCCCTCGCGGCCGACGGGATGTACGACGGACAGGCTCCCGCCGCCGGAGTCATCGCCGGGATCGGCATGGTCAGCGGTCGCACCTGCGTGATCGTCGCCAACGACGCCACGGTCAAGGGCGGCACGTACTACCCGATGACGGTCAAGAAGCACCTCCGCGCCCAGGAGGTCGCCCTCGACAACCGCCTCCCCTGCGTCTACCTGGTCGACTCCGGCGGCGCCTTCCTGCCCATGCAGGACGAGGTCTTCCCCGACCGCGACCACTTCGGCCGCATCTTCTACAACCAGGCGCGCATGTCCGCCGCCGGCATCCCGCAGATCGCCGCCGTTCTCGGCTCCTGCACGGCGGGCGGGGCGTACGTCCCGGCGATGAGCGACGAGGCGGTGATCGTCCGCGACCAGGGCACGATCTTCCTCGGCGGTCCCCCGCTGGTGAAGGCGGCCACCGGCGAGGTCGTCACCGCGGAGGAGCTGGGCGGCGGCGAGGTCCACTCCCGCGTCTCCGGCGTCACCGACCACCTCGCGGAGGACGACGCCCACGCGCTGAGGATCGTGCGGAACATCGTCGCCACCCTCCCCGCCCGCAAGGACGCCCCCTGGGAGGTCACGGCGCCCGTCGAGCCCAAGGTGGACCCCTTCGGGCTGTACGGCGCGGTCCCGGTCGACTCCCGCACCCCCTACGACGTCCGCGAGATCATCGCGCGCGTGGTGGACGGCTCGCGCTTCAGCGAGTTCAAGTCCGAGTTCGGCCAGACCCTGGTCACCGGCTTCGCCCGCATCCATGGTCACCCCGTCGGCATCGTCGCCAACAACGGCATCCTCTTCTCCGAGTCCGCCCAGAAGGGCGCCCACTTCATCGAGCTGTGCGACCAGCGCGGCATCCCGCTGGTCTTCCTGCAGAACATCTCCGGCTTCATGGTCGGCAGGGACTACGAGGCGGGCGGCATCGCCAAGCACGGCGCCAAGATGGTCACCGCCGTCGCCTGCACGCGCGTGCCGAAGCTGACGGTCGTGGTCGGCGGTTCGTACGGCGCGGGCAACTACTCGATGTGCGGTCGCGCCTACTCCCCCCGCTTCCTGTGGATGTGGCCCGGCGCCAAGATCTCCGTCATGGGCGGCGAACAGGCCGCGTCCGTGCTCGCCACGGTCAAGCGCGACCAGATGGAGGCGCGCGGCGAGGAGTGGTCCGCCGAGGCGGAGGACGCCTTCAAGGCACCGATCCGCGCGCAGTACGAGGACCAGGGCAGCGCGTACTACGCCACCGCCCGCCTCTGGGACGACGGCGTGATCGACCCGCTGGAGACCCGCCAGGTCCTGGGCCTCGCCCTGACTGCCTGTGCCAACGCGCCGCTGGGAGAGCCCCGGTTCGGCGTCTTCCGGATGTAGCGGGAGGGGAATTCGTGTTCGACACAGTGCTGGTCGCCAACCGGGGCGAGATCGCCGTACGGGTCATCCGTACGCTCCGTGCGCTCGGTGTGCGCTCGGTGGCGGTCTTCTCCGACGCCGACGCGGACGCGCGGCACGTCCGGGAGGCCGACACGGCGGTCCGGATCGGCCCGGCGCCCGCCGGGGAGAGCTATCTGTCGGTGGAGCGGCTGATTGAAGCCGCCGCCCGCACCGGCGCCCAGGCCGTCCACCCGGGGTACGGCTTCCTCGCGGAGAACGCGGGCTTCGCGCGCGCCTGCGAGGAGGCGGGGCTGGTCTTCATCGGTCCGTCCGCCGACGCCATCGCCCTGATGGGCGACAAGATCCGCGCCAAGGAGACGGTCGCGGCGGCCGGGGTCCCGGTCGTGCCGGGCTCCAGCGGCAGCGGGCTGACCGACGCCCAACTGGCCGACGCGGCGCGGGAGATCGGTACCCCGGTGCTGCTCAAGCCCTCGGCGGGCGGCGGCGGCAAGGGGATGCGTCTCGTCCGGGACGTCTCCGCCCTGGAGGAGGAGATCGCGGCCGCCCGCCGCGAGGCCCGCACCTCCTTCGGCGACGACACCCTGCTGGTGGAGCGGTGGATCGACCGCCCCCGGCACATCGAGATCCAGGTGCTCGCGGACGGGCACGGCAACGTCGTCCACCTCGGTGAGCGCGAGTGCTCGCTCCAGCGGCGCCACCAGAAGGTCATCGAGGAGGCGCCCAGCGTCCTGCTCGACGAGGCGACCCGCGCCGCGATGGGCGAGGCGGCCGTGCAGGCGGCGCGCTCGTGCGGGTACCGGGGCGCGGGCACGGTGGAGTTCATCGTGCCGGGCGGCGACCCCTCCTCCTACTACTTCATGGAGATGAACACCCGCCTCCAGGTCGAGCACCCGGTCACCGAGCTGGTCACCGGACTGGACCTGGTCGAGTGGCAGCTCCGGGTCGCCGCCGGTGAGCGGCTGGGCTTCGCCCAGGAGGACGTGACGCTGACCGGGCACGCGGTGGAGGCGCGCGTCTGCGCGGAAGACCCTGCCCGAGGCTTCCTCCCCTCCGGCGGCACCGTCCTGCTGCTCCGCGAACCGCAGGGCGACGGGGTCCGCACGGACTCCGGTCTCTCCGAGGGCACCGAGGTCGGCAGCCTGTACGACCCGATGCTGTCCAAGGTCATCGCCTACGGCCCCGACCGCGCGACGGCTCTGCGGAAGCTGCGCGGCGCCCTGGCGGAGACGGTCACCCTGGGCGTCCCGACCAACGCGGGGTTCCTGCGGCGGCTGCTGGCGCATCCGGCGGTGGTGGCGGGCGAGCTGGACACGGGTCTTGTGGAGCGGGTGGTGGACGAGCTGGTCACCACCGAGGTGCCGGAGGAGGTGTACGCGGCGGCAGCGCTGTTGCGACAGACGGCGCTCGCCCCGGCGGCCGGGACCGGCTGGGTGAATCCGTTCGGCGCAGCCGATGGGTGGCGGCTCGGTGGTGCGCGCGCTTGGACGCCTCACCCCCTGCGGGCGCCGGGCCAAGAGCCGGTGACCGTGCGCGTACGCCGCACCGCCGACGGCGGGACCGAGCTGCTTCCGGACGGCGCGGACACCCCGGTCCGGGTGACCCCAGGGGCCTTCTCGGCGGACGGGCACCGCTTCGCGTTCGAGCTGGACGGGGTGTCGTACACCTTCGCCACGCCGCCGGACGGCACTTGGCTCGGCCGGGACGGCGACGCCTGGCAGGTCCGGGACCACGACCCCGTCGTCGCCTCCCTCACCCGCTCCGCGCACGCGGGCGCCGACTCGCTGACCGCGCCCATGCCCGGCACGGTGACCGTGGTGAAGGTGGCCGTGGGCGACGAGGTGGAGGCGGGGCAGAGCCTGCTGGTCGTGGAGGCGATGAAGATGGAGCACGTCGTCTCCGCCCCGCACGCGGGCACGGTCGCCGAACTCGACGTGACCCCCGGCAGCACGGTCGCCATGGACCAGGTCCTGGCGGTCATCGAGCCGAAGGAGACGGCGGAGTGAGCACCGAGGGACTGCCCATGGTCGTACCGGCGCCGGATCTCCCGGCCCGGGTGCGCATCCACGAGGTGGGCGCGCGCGACGGACTGCAGAACGAGAAGACGGCCGTACCGACGGCGGTGAAGGCGGAGTTCGTGCGCCGCCTGGCCGACGCGGGTCTGACCACCATCGAGGCGACCAGCTTCGTGCACCCCAAGTGGGTGCCCCAACTGGCCGACGCGGAGGAGCTGTTCCCGCTCCTCGGCGATCTGGACGCGGACCTCCCGGTGCTGGTGCCCAACCAGCGCGGTCTGGACCGTGCCCTCGCGCTCGGCGCCCGCCGGATCGCGGTGTTCGCGAGCGCCACCGAGTCCTTCGCCAAGGCCAACCTCAACCGCTCGGTGGACGAGTCGCTGGCCGTCTTCGAGCCGGTGGTGCGGCAGGCGAAGGACGCGGGCGCCCACGTACGCGGCTATGTGTCGATGTGCTTCGGCGACCCGTGGGAGGGCGCCGTCCCGCTCCACCAGGTCGTCAAGGTGTGCACGGCGCTCATGGACATGGGCTGCGACGAGCTGAGCCTCGGCGACACCATCGGGGTGGCCACCCCGGGCCATGTGCTCGAACTGCTCGCCCTGCTCAACGAGTCGGGCGTGCCGACCAACGCCCTCGGCGTGCACTTCCACGACACCTACGGCCAGGCGCTCGCCAACACCTTCGCCGCCCTCCAGCACGGGGTGACCACCGTGGACGCCTCCGCCGGGGGTCTGGGCGGCTGCCCCTACGCCAAGTCCGCCACCGGGAACCTCGCCACCGAGGACCTGGTCTGGATGCTGCACGGCCTCGGCATCGAGACCGGGGTCGATCTCGACCGCCTGACCGCCACCAGCGTGTGGATGGCCGGGCACCTGGGCCGCCCGAGCCCCTCCCGAACCGTCCGCGCCCTCGGCAACACGACTCAGCCCGACAAGGACCAGTGATCAGCATGGACCACCGTCTCAGCCCCGAGCTGGAGGAACTCCGCCGCACGGTGGAGGAGTTCGCGCACGACGTCGTGGCGCCGAAGATCGGCGACTTCTACGAGCGGCACGAGTTCCCGTACGAGATCGTCCGCGAGATGGGCCGCATGGGTCTGTTCGGGCTGCCGTTCCCGGAGGAGTACGGCGGCATGGGCGGCGACTATCTGGCGCTCGGCATCGCGCTGGAGGAGCTGGCCCGGGTCGACTCGTCCGTGGCCATCACCCTGGAGGCGGGCGTCTCGCTGGGCGCCATGCCGATCCACCTCTTCGGCACCGAGGAGCAGAAGGCCGAGTGGCTGCCCCGGCTGTGCGCGGGCGAGATCCTCGGCGCGTTCGGGCTGACCGAGCCGGACGGCGGCAGCGACGCCGGTGCCACGCGCACCACGGGCCGCCTGGACCCGGACACGAACGAATGGGTGATCAACGGCTCCAAGTGCTTCATCACCAACTCGGGCACGGACATCACCGGGTTGGTCACGGTCACCGCGGTCACCGGTCGCAAGCCCGACGGCAAGCCGCTGATCTCCGCGATCATCGTCCCCTCCGGCACCCCGGGCTTCACGGTCGCGGCGCCGTACTCCAAGGTCGGCTGGAACGCCTCCGACACCCGCGAACTGTCCTTCCAGGACGTGCGCGTCCCCGCCGCCAACCTGCTCGGCGAGGAGGGCCGCGGCTACGCCCAGTTCCTCCGCATCCTGGACGAGGGGCGCATCGCCATCGCCGCCCTCGGCACCGGGCTCGCCCAGGGCTGCGTGGACGAGTCGGTGCGCTACGCCAAGGAGCGGCACGCCTTCGGCCGTCCCATCGGCACCAACCAGGCCATCCAGTTCAAGCTGGCCGACATGGAGATGAAGGCGCACACCGCCCGCCTCGCCTGGCGCGACGCGGCTGCCCGCCTGGTCGCCGGTGAACCCTTCAAGAAGGAAGCCGCCATCGCCAAGCTCTACTCCTCCACGGTCGCCGTCGACAACGCCCGCGACGCCACCCAGATCCACGGCGGCTACGGCTTCATGAACGAGTACCCGGTCGCCCGCATGTGGCGCGACTCCAAGATCCTGGAGATCGGCGAGGGCACGAGCGAGGTCCAGCGCATGCTGATCGCCCGCGAACTGGGTCTGACGGGCTGAGGTTCCGACGATCCGCTCCGCCGCCTCCGGCCCGCCGCCGAGGTGATCGCGGGGGTGACACATCCCACCCCCGCGATCACCTGATGTCACGTCAACTACGCTATTTCTCAGTAGGTTTGGGACCATGACGTCTCAAGTCGTACGTCCCGCACGCCCCCGCTCGCGGGCACTCGCCGCCCTCGCCCTGACCGCGTTCCTGGTCGGCGGGGGCACCGGCTGCTCGGTGCTGGAGGACACCGCGCGCCCGGACGGCACGACCCGGGCGGCGGAGAGGCTCCCCGCCGACCAGGACCGGACGCGCTCGAAGGCGAACGCGCGGGAGTTCCGGACCTGGACCGCCGCGCACGGCACCGACGCGCAGAAGTCGGCGGCTGCCCGCGTGGACCGCATCGTCGGCACCTGGGACGCACACGCGGGCAACGCCTATGTCGCCACGGACATCGGCGGCGGACGTACCCCGGTCGCGGACCCGCAGGGCGCGGCGGACGCCATCGCGGAGGCGTTCGCCTCGTGGAAGGACTCCACGGCCGGATTCGTCTCCGTCTACGACGTCTACGGCAACGCCGTCGTCACGAATCACAGGTTCTGACGGCCCATCGGGCATCACTTGCGCACCGGAAGGCCCCTGCCACCCCCTGGACAAAGGGCAAGGTTAGGCTAACCTTGCCCCGAACCAGTCCGGCGGGCGATCAAGCCCCGGTCGAAAGCAGTCACTCCATGTCCCACACGCGTACCACCCTCACTCGTCGCGGTCTGCTCGCCGCGGGCGGCGCTCTCGGGCTCGGCGTCGCGCTCGCCGCCTGCGGGGACGACAAGGGCAAGAGCGGTGGCTCCGAGGGGCAGTCCAAGCCCGGCAAGTCCGGCGCGTGGAGCTACAAGGACGACCGCGGCACCACCGTGAAGCTGGACAGCGTCCCGACGAAGATCGTCGCCTTCACCGGCATAGCCGCCGCGCTCCACGACTACGGCGTCGAGGTCAAGGGCGTGTTCGGCCCGACCACGACGAAGGACGGCAAGGCGGACGTGCAGGCGGGCGACCTGGACGTCAAGAAGCTCACGGTCTTCGGCAACGTCTGGGACCAGTTCAACATCGAGAAGTACGCCGCCTTCGGTCCCGAGGTCCTCATCTCCACGACCTACGACGCCAAGGGCACCCTCTGGTACGTGCCGCAGGAGTCCGCCTCGAAGATCGCCAAGCTGGCGCCGAGCGTCGCGATCTCCGTCTTCGACCGCCCGCTGTCCAAGCCGCTCCAGCGCGTGTGGGAGCTGGCCGAGTCGCTGGGCGCGGACATGAAGGCCGCCGAGGTGACCGCGGCGAAGAAGCGCTTCGAGGACGCCTCCGAGCGGCTGCGCAAGGCCGCGAAGTCCCGCCCGGAGATCAAGGTCATGGCCGGTTCCGCCGCGCCGACCGTCTTCTACGTCTCCGGCACGAACCTCTCCGCCGACCTGGAGTACTTCAAGTCCCTCGGCGTGAACTTCGTCGAGCCCTCGGAGTCCGCCAAGAAGGCGACCGGCGGCTGGTTCGAGACGCTGAGCTGGGAGAACGTCGACAAGTACAAGGCCGACATCATCATGATGGACGACCGCACCTCCGCCCTCCAGCCCGCCGACATCACCAAGGCGACCTGGAAGAAGCTCCCCGCCGTCAAGGCCGGCCAGGTCATCCCGCGCTCCGCCGAGCCGATCCTGTCCTACGCCAAGTGCGCCCCGCTCCTCGAGAACCTCGCGAAGGCCATCGAGACGGCGAAGAAGGTCGGCTGAGCCGTCCTTTCCTGACCTTCAGGAGCCCCGCATGACGACGGCCCCGGCCGCCCCGTTCCCCAGCCCGTCCCACCGGGCTTCACGGAAGGGGCGGCCGGGTTCGTGTACGGGACGGCTCGCCGCCGGGGCGGAGCGGTCGGGTGCGCGTGCGGCACGACTGACGTCACGTGCGGAGCGGCCGGATTCGCCTACGGGGCGCGCCATTTCACGTGCCGACCGCGCCGCCATCGCGCCGGAGCGACCGGGTTCGCGTGCGAGACGGCCGGATTCGCCTGCGGGACGACCCGGTTCGGGTACGGACGGCGCGGCTCACGTGCGGGACGGTCACTCACGCACGGAGCGAACCGCCACCGCGACACAGCGGGCTGAACACCGGGACGGTGCAGGGGCGATGACGCCGAATCCCACCTGTCCCGCCCAGCCCCGCGCCGCCGCCGGAGACGGGGTCGGACTCACCCGGCCCGCACCCACCCCCCGCCAATTCACCAGGCTCACCACCAAGAGCCGCACCCCCGCTCCCCCGCGAGCGGTCATCGGCAGCCCGGTCCAGCCCCACAGACGGCCGACCACGTAGCAAGCCCGCACCGGCAGCGCACCCCGGTACCCCCACGTGAGCGAGCGCGGGCAACCGCACCCCCCGCCCCCGCCCGCCAAAGCCGAGCGCCGCGCCGACGTGACTCCCGTCACCGCACCCCCGTGATCACTCGCGAGCTAACTTAGGTTAGGCTAACCTAAGTTGATGTTCCCGCACGGACAGTCCCCTCGGAGGACCCCCACATGCGCTCGCACCTGCTCAATGGCCTCACCGCGGAGCACTACCGCCGCTCCGTGACCGAAGGAGTAGAGCGGGTGGCTGCCAAACTGGCCACCACCGAACGTCCGTTCACCGGCGTCACCGTCGACGACCTCACCCCCCGCATCGACGCCGTCGACCTGGACCGCCCGCTCGGCGACACCGCCGCCGTCCTGGACGAGCTGGAGGAGCTGTACCTCCGCGACGCCGTCTACTTCCACCACCCCCGCTACCTCGCCCACCTCAACTGCCCGGTCGTCATACCGGCGGTGCTCGGCGAGGCGGTGCTCTCCGCCGTCAACTCCTCCCTGGACACCTGGGACCAGTCGGCGGGCGGCACGCTCATCGAGCGGAAACTGATCGACTGGACCACCGAGCGCATCGGTCTCGGTGAGAACGCCGACGGGGTCTTCACCTCCGGCGGCAGCCAGTCCAACCTCCAGGCGCTGCTGCTCGCCCGCGAGGAGACCAAGACCGAATCGCTCGACAAACTGCGGGTGTTCGCCTCCGAGGTGAGCCACTTCAGCGTGAAGAAGTCCGCGAAACTGCTCGGTCTCGGACCCGACGCCGTCGTGACCATCCCCGTGGACCACGACAAGCGGATGCACACCGTCGCGCTCGCCCACGAGCTGGAGCGCTGTGCGCAGGACGGTCTTGTCCCGATGGCCGTCGTCGCCACCGCGGGCACCACCGACTTCGGCTCCATCGACCCGCTGCCCGAAATCGCCGAGCTGTGCGAGCAGTTCGGCGTGTGGATGCACGTCGACGCCGCGTACGGCTGCGGACTGCTCACCTCACTGAAGCACCGCGACCGCCTCAGCGGCATCGAGCGCGCCGACTCGGTCACCGTGGACTACCACAAGTCCTTCTTCCAGCCGGTGAGTTCGTCCGCCCTCCTGGTGCGCGACGTGGCCACCCTGCGGCACGCCACCTACCACGCGGAGTACCTCAACCCCCGCCGCATGGTCCAGGAGCGCATCCCCAACCAGGTCGACAAGTCCCTCCAGACCACGCGCCGTTTCGACGCGCTCAAGCTCTGGATGACGCTGCGCGTGATGGGCGCCGACGGCATCGGCGAACTCTTCGATGAGGTCTGCGAACTGGCCCGGGAGGGCTGGAAGCTCCTTGCCACCGACCCCCGTTACGACGTGGTCGTCGAGCCCACCCTCTCCACCCTCGTCTTCCGCTACATCCCGGCCGGTGTCACCGACCCCGCCGAGATCGACCGCGCCAACCTCTATGCCCGCAAGGCCCTGTTCGCCTCCGGTGACGCCGTCGTCGCGGGCACCAAGGTCGGCGGACGTCACTACCTGAAGTTCACCCTGCTCAACCCCGAGACCACCGCGGCCGACATCGCCGCCGTCCTCGATCTGATCGCCGGCCACGCCGAGCAGTACCTGGGAGAGTCCCTTGACCGCGCTTCCTGAAGCCAGCCCCGTCCTTGACTTCGTGGGGATCGGCCTCGGTCCCTTCAACCTCGGACTGGCCTGCCTCACCGAGCCCATCGACGAGCTGAACGGCGTCTTCCTCGACTCCAAGCCGGACTTCGAGTGGCACGCCGGGATGTTCCTCGACGGCGCCCACCTCCAGACGCCGTTCATGTCGGACCTGGTCACCCTGGCCGACCCGACCTCGCCGTACTCCTTCCTCAACTACCTGAAGGAGAAGGGCCGTCTGTACTCGTTCTACATCCGCGAGAACTTCTACCCGCTGCGGGTCGAGTACGACGACTACTGCCGCTGGGCCGCCAACAAGCTGACCAGCGTGCGGTTCAACACCACGGTCACCGAAGTCCGTCACGAGGACGGCGTGTACGCCGTGCACACCGACGCCGGTGACACCTACCGCGCCAAGCACCTGGTCCTCGGCACCGGCACCCCGCCGTACATCCCCGAGGCGTGCCAGGACCTCGGCGGCGACTTCCTGCACAACTCCCGCTATCTCCAGCACAAGGCGGAGCTGCAGAAGAAGCGCTCCATCACCCTGGTCGGCAGCGGGCAGTCGGCGGCGGAGATCTACTACGACCTGCTCAGCGAGATCGACGTCCACGGCTACCGGCTGAACTGGGTCACCCGCTCCCCGCGCTTCTTCCCGCTCGAGTACACCAAGCTCACGCTGGAGATGACCTCCCCGGAGTACATCGACTACTTCCACGCGCTCCCGGAGGACACCCGCTACCGGCTCGCCACCGCGCAGAAGGGTCTGTTCAAGGGCATCGACGGCGAGCTGATCAACGAGATCTTCGACCTGCTCTACCAGAAGAACCTCGGCGGCCCGGTCCCCACCCGCCTCCTCACCAACTCCGCCCTCACGAGCGCCCGTTACGAGGACGGCACCTACAGCCTCGCCTTCCGCCAGGAGGAGCAGGGCAAGGACTTCGAGCTGGAGAGCGACGGCCTGGTCCTCGCCACCGGCTACCAGTACCGCGAGCCGGAGTTCCTCAAGCCGGTCCGCGACCGCCTGCGCTACGACTCCCACGGCAACTTCGACATCGCCCGCAACTACGCGATCGACACCACGGGCCGGGGCGTCTTCCTCCAGAACGCCGGCGTCCACACCCACAGCGTGACCAGCCCCGACCTGGGCATGGGCCCCTACCGGAACGCCTCCATCATCCGCGACCTGCTCGGCAGGGAGTACTACCCGGTGGAGAAGACCATCGCCTTCCAGGAGTTCGCCGTATGACCTTCACGATCCGTCCCCTCGACCCCCTGAAGGACGCCAGTCTCGTCCACGGCTGGGTCACGGACCCGAAGGCCGCGTTCTGGATGATGCAGGACGCGCGGCTCGTCGACGTCGAGCGTGCCTACATGGAGATCGCGGCCGACGCGCACCACCACGCCTTCATCGGGCTGGACGAGTCCGGGGTGCCGGCTTTCCTGATGGAGAGCTACGACCCCGCGCACCGGGAGCTGGTCGGGCTGTACGAGCCCGAGGAGGGCGATGTCGGGATGCACTTCCTGGTGCCGCCCACGGACACGCCTGTGCACGGGTTCACCCGGTCGGTGATCACGGCTGTGATGGCGCATCTGTTCGCGGACCCGGCGACCCGGCGCGTGGTCGTGGAGCCGGACGTGCACAACAAGGCGGTGCACGTGCTGAACGAGGCTGTCGGCTTCGAGGCAGTGCGGGAGATAGAGAAGCCGGAGAAGCGGGCGTTGCTGAGTTTCTGCACGCGGGAGCGGTTCGAGGCGGCGACGGGGGTGGCCGCGTGACGCTCGCCGATTCCGTCGCCCACCTCTCCCCCGAGCGCTGGGAGCAGGCCAACCGCCTGCTCATCCGCAAGGCGCTCGCGGAGTTCGCCCACGAGCGGCTGCTCACGCCCGAGGAGGACGGGGAGGGGTACGTCGTCCGTAGCGACGACAAGCTCACCTCGTACCGCTTCTCCGCCGTCCGCCGGGGACTCGACCACTGGCAGGTCGACGCCGGTTCGATCACCCGGCACCGGGACGGCTCCGAACTCCCGCTCGCCGCCCTGGACTTCTTCATCGAGTTCAAGGAAGCGCTCGGGCTGAGCGAGGAGATCCTGCCGGTCTATCTGGAGGAGATCTCCTCCACCCTGTCCGGCACCTGCTACAAGCTCACCAAGCCCCGCGTCACCGCGAAGGAGCTGGCGACCGGCTCGTTCCAGGAGATCGAGACCGGGATGACCGAGGGTCACCCGTGCTTCGTCGCGAACAACGGGCGGCTCGGCTTCGGTGTGCACGAGTATCTGGCGTACGCGCCGGAGACCGCGAGCCCGGTGCAACTGGTCTGGCTGGCCGCGCACCGCTCGCGGGCGGCGTTCACCGCCGGGGCGGGCGTCGAGTACGAGGAGTTCTTCCGGCGGGAGCTGGGGGATGCCACCCTGGAGCGGTTCCGGGGCGTGCTCACCGGGCAGGGTCTGGACCCGGAGGACTATCTGCTGATCCCGGTCCACCCCTGGCAGTGGTGGAACAAGCTCAGCGTGACGTTCGCCGCCGAGGTGGCGCGCCGCCATCTGGTGTGCCTGGGCGAGGGCGAGGACGAGTATCTGGCCCAGCAGTCCATCCGGACGTTCTTCAACACCTCGCACCCGGAGAAGAACTATGTGAAGACGGCTCTGTCCGTCCTCAACATGGGCTTCATGCGCGGTCTTTCCGCCGCCTACATGGAGGCGACCCCGGCGATCAACGACTGGCTGGCGCAGTTGATCGAGAGCGACCCGGTGCTGCGGGAGACGGGTCTGACGATCATCCGCGAGCAGGCGGCCGTCGGCTACCGGCACCTGGAGTACGAGCAGGCGACCGACCGCTACTCGCCGTACCGCAAGATGCTGGCAGCGCTGTGGCGGGAGTCCCCGGTGTCCCGGCTCGCCGAGGGCGAGTCGCTGGCGACCATGGCATCCCTGCTCCACACCGACCAGGACGGCGCCTCCTTCGCGGGCGCGCTGATCGAGCGCTCGGGGCAGACGCCCGTGGACTGGCTGCGCGACTATCTGCGGGCGTACTACGTGCCGCTGCTGCACAGCTTCTACGCCTACGACCTGGTGTTCATGCCGCACGGCGAGAACGTGATCCTGGTGCTCAAGGACGGCGCGGTCCGGCGCGCGGTGTACAAGGACATCGCGGAGGAGATCGCCGTGATGGACCCGGACGCGGTGCTGCCGCCCGAGGTCCGGCGCATCCGGGTCGAGGTGCCCGAGGACACGAAGCTGCTGTCGATCTTCACGGACGTCTTCGACTGCTTCTTCCGCTTCCTGGCGTCCAACCTGGCCGCCGAGGGCGTCCTGACCGAGGACGCGTTCTGGGGCACGGTCGCGGAGGTCACCCGGGAGTACCAGGCGGCGAACCCGCAGCTCACGGAGAAGTTCGCGCAGTACGACATGTTCGCCCCCGAGTTCGCGCTGTCCTGCCTGAACCGGCTCCAGTTGCGCAACAACAAGCAGATGGTGGACCTCGCCGACCCCTCCGGCGCGCTCCAGCTCATCGGCACCCTGGAGAACCCGCTCGCCGGGCGCTGAGGGCTCCCACCAGGGAGCAGAAGCGACGGGCACCCCGGAGTACGGTCCTCCGGGGTGCCCGTTTCCCGTGCCGCTCGACGCGTTACTTCGCCTTGCGCGCCACCGTGAAGTGGTCGATCCGCTCGCCGGTCTCCGCGATGCCGGACACGGTCAGCTTCGCCGTGTGCCCCTTCGGCGCGGGTGTGACGTCCACGCGCAGGAAGGAGTAGTCGAGGTAGCGCACCCGGGACCAGGTGACGGACTCGTTGTGCTTGCCGTCCTTGAGGTTGACGAAGGAGGCGACCGACTCGACCTCGTGCTCGTGCCCCTCGTAGGAGTCGGGCGCGGTGAAGGCGTACAGGCTGCGCCCGGCGGCACCGGCGGTGACGTAGACGACGCCCTCGCTCTCCGGGTAGGCGGTGCCGCCGATGGGGAGCTTCTTGACGACCTTGTCGCCCTTGATGACGTCGGTGCGCTCGTACTGGTGGTTGTGGCCGTTGATGACCAGGTCCACGGTGTACTTCTCGAACAGCGGCACCCACTCCTGCCGTACCCCGCCCTCGGAGGCGTGGGCGGTGGAGGTGCAGTAGGCGCAGTGGTGGAAGAAGACCACGACGAAGTCCACGTCCTTCGCGGCGCGGTACTTCTTGAGCTGGGTCTCCAGCCACTTGGTCTGGGTGCCGCCGGAGATGCCGAGGTTGGCCGGGATCTCGTAGGAGATGTCGTTGGCGTCGAGCGAGATCACGGCGGTGTTGCCGTAGACGAAGGAGTAGACGCCGGGGAGGTTCTTGCGGTCCGGACCGTTGTCGGGGAGGGTCCAGCGGGCTTCCTCGCCGCCGTAGCCGTTGGGCGAGTACCAGGCTTCCATGTCGTGGTTGCCGTAGGCGGGCATCCACGGGACCTGCTTGGCGACGGACTCGGTCTGGTGCAGGAACTGGTCCCAGGTGCGCGAGTCGAAGCCGGTGTCGGCGGTCTTGCCCGCGCCGGAGGGGTCGCCGTAGGCGATGTCGCCCGCGTGCAGGTGGAAGGCGGGGTTCTGGCCGAGGATCAGGGCGTTGTTGGCGAGTCCGTGGTAGCCGACGCCCTCGTCGCCGAAGGCGGTGAAGGTGAAGGGCTTCTTCCCGGCGGGGGCGGTGGTGAAGGTGCCGAGGGTGCCGAGGAGGTGGGGCGCGGCGGGGTCGAAGCCCTGGTGTCCGACACCGTAGTAATAGGTCTGACCGGGGCGCAGGTGGGTCAGCTTGGCGTGGACGTAGTACTGGGTGTGGTCGCCGCTGGCGCCGACTCCGGCGGGGGTGTAGAGGGTGCGGACCTCGGCCTGGATCTTGCGGGAGAGGTCCCAGGGGTGGGCGCCGATCCGGATGAACGGCCGCTTGACCGCGACGGGCACCTGCCAGGAGACGGTGACCTCGGTGCGCGGGTCGTTGCCCCAGGCGAGATGGCGTCCGAAGGGGGCGACGAGGGCGCCGTCGACGCTCTCGGCGGGGCGGTGGGCGGGGAGCGTGGCGGCGGTACCCGCCGTGGGGGCTGCCGCCTGGGCCGAGGCGCCGGAGACGAACGCGCCGCCGACGACGGTGCCCACCGTCACCGCGCCGCCTCTGATCATGGTCCGCCGGGAGAACCTGGAGCGCAGATACTCGTGCTGCTCGGCCATGCTCATGCGGTCGGCCAGCTTCTCGGGTACGCCCATACGAGGAATGTCCATGTCACCAGAAGGTGCCCGGCGCGGGCGACGCCGCCCAGGACGCGGGGTGGATTTCCGGCTAACAGCACCCCATCGGAGCCCCAACAGGCGCTTGCCCGATTTCGGGCAGGATTCTTGCGAAAGTCGCGATC
This sequence comes from Streptomyces sp. DSM 110735, assembly GCF_016482685.1. Taxonomy (GTDB): domain Bacteria; phylum Actinomycetota; class Actinomycetes; order Streptomycetales; family Streptomycetaceae; genus Streptomyces. The sequence goes on from NZ_JACYHF010000010.1 coordinate 69,987, forward strand.
GTGCCCCAGGATCTACCGGGTGCACGAGGAACTTGTCGATCATCTGACGCGCTCCACCCCGCTGAGCAGGGGCGAAGCGCTGCGGGTGATACAGGACGTGCTGGCGTGGTTCGACGAGACGACCCAGGAGTACGTCCGTCGCCGCCACCGTGAACTGCAGGCCGAGGGGCTGCGGAACACAGCGATCTTCGAACAGATCGAGGCGGACCTGAAATACCGGGCCGTGGCGCCGCCGGAGCTGACGCTCAGGCAACTGCGCCGCATGGTCTACGGCTGAGAAACTCCAGGGTGAGGGAAGACTTATATGTGCGGGATTGTCGGATACATCGGTAAGCGGGACGTCGCCCCGCTGTTGCTTGAGGGTCTGCAGCGCCTGGAGTACCGGGGCTACGACTCGGCGGGCATCGTCGTCTCCTCCCCGAAGTCGGCCGGTCTGAAGATGGTCAAGGCCAAGGGCCGGGTCCGTGACCTGGAGGCCAAGGTCCCCGCGCGCTTCAAGGGCACCACCGGCATCGCCCACACCCGCTGGGCCACCCACGGCGCCCCCTCCGACGTGAACGCCCACCCGCACATGTCGGCCGACGACAAGGTCGCCGTCGTCCACAACGGCATCATCGACAACGCCTCCGACCTGCGCCGCAAGCTGGAGGCGGACGGTGTCGAGTTCCTCTCCGACACCGACACCGAGGTCCTCACCCACCTGATCGCCCGCTCGGCGGCCGAGAAGCTGGAGGACAAGGTCCGCGAGGCGCTGCGCGTCGTCGAGGGCACCTACGGCATCGCCGTCATGCACGCCGACTTCCCCGACCGCATCGTGGTGGCCCGCAACGGCTCCCCCGTCGTGCTCGGCATCGGCGAGAAGGAGATGTTCGTCGCCTCGGACATCGCCGCCCTGGTCACCCACACCCGCCAGATCGTCACCCTGGACGACGGCGAGATGGCCACCCTGAAGGCGGACGACTTCCGCACCTACACCACCGAGGGCACCCGGACCAGCTCCGAGCCCACCACCGTGGAGTGGGAAGCCGCCTCCTACGACATGGGCGGCCACGACACCTACATGCACAAGGAGATCCACGAGCAGGCCGACGCCGTGGACCGCGTGCTGCGCGGCCGCATCGACGACCGCTTCTCCACCGTGCACCTCGGCGGTCTCAACCTGGACGCCCGCGAGGCGCGCCGCATCCGCCGCGTGAAGATCCTCGGCTGCGGCACCTCGTACCACGCGGGCATGATCGGCGCCCAGATGATCGAGGAGCTGGCCCGCATCCCCGCCGACGCCGAGCCCGCCTCCGAGTTCCGCTACCGCAACGCGGTCGTCGACCCCGACACGCTGTACGTCGCGGTCTCCCAGTCCGGTGAGACGTACGACGTACTGGCCGCCGTGCAGGAGCTGAAGCGCAAGGGCGCCCGCGTCCTCGGCGTGGTCAACGTGGTGGGCTCGGCCATCGCCCGCGAGGCGGACGGCGGCATCTACGTGCACGCGGGACCCGAGGTGTGCGTGGTCTCCACCAAGTGCTTCACCAACACCACGGTCGCCTTCGCGCTGCTCGCGCTGCACCTCGGCCGTACCCGTGACCTGTCGGTGCGCGACGGCAAGCGGATCATCGAGGGTCTGCGCAAGCTGCCCGCCCAGATCGCCGAGATCCTCAAGCAGGAGGAGCAGGTCCGCGAGCTGGCCGAGGAGTACGCGCAGAGCCGCTCGATGCTCTTCATCGGCCGCGTCCGGGGCTACCCGGTCGCCCGCGAGGCGTCCCTGAAGCTCAAGGAGATCACCTACATCCACGCCGAGGCGTACCCCGCCTCCGAGCTGAAGCACGGTCCGCTGGCCCTGATCGAGCCCGCCCTGCCGACGGTCGCCATCGTCCCCGACGACGACCTGCTGGAGAAGAACCGCGCCGCCCTTGAGGAGATCAAGGCGCGCAGCGGTCAGATCCTCGCGGTCGCCCACCAGGAGCAGGAGAAGGCGGACCGCACCATCGTGGTCCCGAAGAACGAGGACGAGCTGGACCCGATCCTCATGGGCATCCCGCTCCAGCTTCTCGCCTACCACGCGGCGAAGGTCCTGGGTCGCGACATCGACAAGCCGCGCAACCTCGCCAAGTCGGTGACGGTGGAGTAGTCCACCCGCTCCCTTTCGGAGAACGGACCCCTACGTGCCCGACGTGGGGGTCCATTCCGTGCCGCCCCCTCGGTCGGCGGCCGTCACCCGCCGACGCTGCGACACGCACCGAAGCCCCCGGCGGGTTCATGCCCCGCCGGGGGCTTCCGGACACCTGGTTCAAGAGTCAACCAGGCGCATCAGCAGGCGCGTTGGGGTCTCGTACGCCTTCGCGCGCGCCCCTTACGGGACGTCAGGGGATCACGATCACCGGACGGCGGGCCCGTTTGGCGAGCCGTCCCGCCACCGAGCCGAAGAGCCGGCCGACCAGACCGTGGGTCGAGCCGACCACGATCGCGTCCGCCTCGTACTCCCGCCCGACCTCCTCGAGTTCGTGGCAGATGTCGCCGCCGCGCTCGACCAGGATCCAGGGCACCTCGGCGAGATGGTCCGCGCAGGCCAGCTCCAGACCGAGGACCTCGGTGCGGTGGTCGGGGACGTCGACGAAGACGGGCGGCTCGCAGCCCGCCCACACGGTGGTGGGCAGCCGGTTGGCCACATGGACGATGATCAGGCCGGAGCCGGATCGCCGGGCCACGCCGATCGCGTAGGCGAGGGCGCGCTCGCTGGAGGTGGAGCCGTCGAAGCCGACGACCACTCCGTGCTGGAAGGCGGGATCGCAGGAAGGGCGTGCCTCTTCCGCCGCCAGGGGGTCGGCCGCCGTCGGTTCGGCAACCGGCCGCTTGCGGTCCGCGGGTTCGAAGAATTCGTGACCGGCCATGGCTGTCTCGGCGTTGTGATCCTTTTATGGGAGGGGGACATCGTGCGGCGGAGCTGTGTCCGGGATTCGTCTTCCCAAGCCCATACCCCCAAGGGTACGGCGGCACGCCTCCCGGGCCCAGATCTCCCGCACGCTCCGTGAGCGGCCCTCCGGGGTGCCCCAGGGGGTTCCCCGGAGAATGCACGAGCGACGCCCGGGGCGCAATGGTCGCTGCCCCGTACACGCGGTTTTGTGCGGGATTGGCGGGCGGGTGCGGGACCCGTCCGGGGGCGACGGGTGACCGTTGTACGGAACGCCGATGGGTGACCGTTGTACGGAAATCCGCGCCCGACCGGTGACCGAGCGGGCGCGGCCGCGTTGAACCCGCTGAACCGCAGCCCCCAGGGAGCACCCCGATGCCCGCATCCCGGCCCCGCGCCGCCGCCGCACCGCGCGCCGAGTCGTCGGCGCCGTACGCGTCGTCGGTGCGGTCTGCTCCCTCCGCGCCCTCTGCTGCATCCACGCGGTCCGCGTCGCCCGCGCCGTCCGCCCTGTCCGCGCCGTCCGCGCCGTCCGCGCCGTCCGTGCCGGACACCGTGCGTGACGTGATCGGCTGGGGTGTGTTCGGGTGTCTGCTCGTCCCCGTGGTCCTGCTGTGGTGCGGCACGGCGCCGGTGACCGCCGCCGGCGCGGGTCTGGGGCTCACCGCGGTGACGGGGACATGCTGGGTCCTGTTGCGCCACTTCGAGCGCGCCGCGACGGAGGCGGAACGACAGACACCGGTTGACTGACCGGTTTCCGCGCCTCGGAACGCTGCTTTTCAGCCAACTTCTGAATATCGCTCCGGAGGGGTCGCAACCACCCCTCATCCCCCGTTCCACCTGCACAAACAGGGTCCACGAGACCCCACGCACCCTATGCGGTTTGGCCACCGCGCCGAGGCGTACTTCCCTGCGCGGCCCACGAGTGCAACCCTTCGTGATCGAATGCTTCACGCCAAGTTGTCATGTCGACAATGCGTGACGTGGAGAACTGGCCACCGGCAGACCACGGCAGCCAGTAGATTCGATCTTGACTGTCTTACGGCGGGGGACTCGTGCAGGACCGAGGGGAAACGTGCAGGAGCGACACAACCGAGGAGCCGCGACCACCGAGGGGGGCTTAGCAGTATGAGCCACGACTCCACCGCAGCGCCGGATGCCGCAGCCCGGAAGCTCGCCGGGCGACGCCGCAAGGAGATCGTCGCGGTGCTGCTGTTCAGCGGCGGCCCCATCTTCGAGAGTTCCATACCGCTTTCGGTGTTCGGGATCGACCGCCAGGACGCCGGAGTACCGCGCTACCGACTGCTGGTGTGCGGGGGCGAGGACGGCCCGCTGCGGACCACAGGGGGACTGGAACTCACCGCGCCGCACGGCCTGGAGGCGATCTCCCGCGCGGGGACGGTCGTCGTACCGGCCTGGCGTTCGATCACCTCCCCGCCGCCGGAGGAGGCGCTCGACGCGCTGCGCCGCGCGCACGAGGAGGGGGCCCGCATCGTCGGCCTGTGCACCGGGGCGTTCGTCCTGGCCGCGGCCGGTCTGCTGGACGGCCGCCCGGCGACCACCCACTGGATGTACGCGCCGACGCTGGCCAAGCGCTATCCGTCGGTGCACGTCGATCCACGGGAACTCTTCGTGGACGACGGCGACGTGCTGACCTCCGCGGGGACGGCGGCCGGGATCGACCTCTGTCTCCACATCGTGCGGACGGACCACGGCAACGAGGCGGCGGGCGCGCTCGCCCGGCGCCTGGTGGTCCCGCCGCGCCGCAGTGGCGGTCAGGAGCGCTACCTCGACAGGTCTTTACCCGAGGAGATCGGCGCCGACCCGCTGGCCGAGGTCGTCGCCTGGGCGCTGGAACACCTCCACGAGCAGTTCGACGTGGAGACGCTGGCGGCACGCGCCTACATGAGCCGCCGTACGTTCGACCGGCGGTTCCGCTCGCTCACCGGCAGCGCGCCGCTGCAATGGCTGATCACCCAGCGGGTGCTCCAGGCACAGCGGCTGCTCGAGACCTCGGACTACTCCGTGGACGAGGTCGCGGGGCGGTGCGGTTTCCGCTCGCCGGTCGCGCTGCGCGGGCACTTCCGCCGCCAGCTCGGCTCGTCGCCTGCCGCCTACCGTGCCGCCTACCGGGCCCGCAGGCCCCAGGGCGAACGGCCGGTCGAGCAGGAGTCCCCGCTGCCGCCGCCGCCCGGGGTGTCCGGTGCCGGGGTCGGTCTGGCCGGTCACGGCGTGGTCGGGCAGGTGCCCGCCGTACTGCACTCGGAGCGTGACGGGGGAGTCCCGCTCCAGAGCCGCAGGCACGCGGCGGGTGCGGTGAGTCTGCTGCCGGGGGCGCGGGGCGGGGTCTGACCCGTAGGGGATGCCGTACGGGATGCCGTACGGACCCCGTAGGGATGTCGGCGGGAGGGGAGGAGGCGGAAGTCACACGCCTCCTCCCCTCCCCCATACCTCGCGCACGGCCGGGTTCAGGTGGGGTCGGCTCACCGTAAGGTGAGACACATGAACGATCGCATGGTGTGGATCGACTGCGAGATGACCGGCCTCTCGCTGTCCGACGACGCGCTCATCGAGGTGGCCGCCCTCGTCACCGACTCCGAGCTGAACGTGCTCGGCGAGGGCGTGGACATCGTCATCCGTCCGCCGGACGCCGCGCTGGAGACGATGCCGGAGGTGGTGCGCCAGATGCACACCGCGTCCGGCCTGCTGGAGGAGCTGGCGGGCGGTACGACGCTGGCCGACGCCGAGGGGCAGGTGCTCGCGTACATCCGTGAGCACGTCAAGGAGCCGGGCAAGGCACCGCTGTGCGGCAACTCGGTCGGCACCGACCGCGGCTTCCTGCTGCGCGACATGCCGACGCTGGAGGCGCACCTCCACTACCGCATCGTGGACGTCTCCTCGATCAAGGAGCTGGCGCGGCGCTGGTACCCGAGGGCGTACTTCAACAGCCCGGAGAAGAACGGCAACCACCGCGCGCTCGCCGACATCCGCGAGTCCATCGCCGAGCTGCGCTACTACCGCGAGGCGGTCTTCGTCCCCCAGCCGGGACCGGACTCGGAGACGGCGAAGACGATCGCGGCGAAGTACGTGCTGCCCCGCCCGTAGCCCCCGCAGGGAAACGTGTGCGCGAGCACCCCCGAGAACCCTGTAGACTTCTTCTCGGCCGGTCGGGGAACGACAAGTTCAACCGCCGGTCGTGGTGGGTGTAGCTCAGCTGGCAGAGCACCTGGTTGTGGTCCAGGATGTCGCGGGTTCAAGTCCCGTCACTCACCCTAAATGATCAAGGGCTGACCTGCGAAAGCAGGTCAGCCCTTGATCATTTCTGTGATCCTGGGAACAGTTGGGAACGGAACCCTTCTTGTTCCGCCAACTGGTCAAGGCATACGGCGACAGGTGGCCGCACAGGTGGGTCCGAGGCCGCGGGTTCGTGGGACCGGCGTGGACAAGCGAACGAATGCCGACTACGGGCGACGCGGTTCAGGCGACGATCTGCAATGTCACACCGGACGACATGGCGTTGTGGCTCGCCAACCAGAGGCGAGAGTGCCCCATCCGGCGAAAGAGGGTGAGTGGGTGCGGCGCCCCGCGAGCCCCAAGCGCATCGCCAATTGGCACGGGCTGCCGTACTGCGCCTTCCACGCGGCCACGACCTCGACCTGACGTCCTGAACCTGTGACGTGGCCCCACCCTCCACGCTGGGGGGTGGGGCTGCTTCGTCGTTCTCGGACACATCTCGGCGTACGACAACGGCCCCCGCTTCGCCACATGTGGCGGTAGAGCGGGGGCCGTTGAGCCGGTACCACAGTTGTGGCTCCGGGGTACCGTTCCGAGTGTCGAGTTCAGAACGGAGACCTGTATGCCCCGGCACTCTGAAGAACACACAGGCGCACGCATCAAGCACCTCCGCAAAATCCGTCAACTGACTCAGCGCGAGCTGGCCGACCTTTCTCACGTGTCCTACAGCACACTGACGAAGGTGGAGCAGGGGGTCATGGCGGCCAGCCCGTCGGTGACGGGAGCGCTCGCCCGCGCCTTGTCGGTGGCCGTCTCCGAGCTGAACGGGCAGCCCTACCTCGAGGAGCTGCGGCGCGACCAGCTCGACGGCCTCATCAACCCGATCCGCGAGGCGCTCAACGTCTACGACCTCGGGCCCGACCCTGACGTGGCTCCGCGCCCGATTGAGGATCTGGAGGCGGAGGCCGAGAAGCTGTGCGCCCTGGTCCGCGCCACGAACATCAAGCAGGTCGCCACGGAGCTACCCGCGCTGATCCACGAGACGACGACCGTGGCGCACACCGGCGGCTCCGCACGCACCTGGCAGTTGCTGGCCAGCACCTACCGCACCGCGTACGACGTCACCACCAAGCTCGGCTACCCGGACCTGTGCACCGTCGCGCTGGACCGGATGGACTGGGCGGCACAGCGCGCCTCCGACCCCGTGCTCGGCGGTATGCGCCAGTACCTGCGGGCCCTGGCCTACCTGCGGGCCAGCGACTACAAGACGGGCAAGCGGCTGGTCGGCCTCGGCATGGCGACCCTCGGACAGGCGGAGGCTGGTCGCGTCCGGGACGTCGTCGCCGGACAGCTACACCTGGGCGCGGCGGTCCTCGCCGGCCGGGACAAAGACAAGAACGCCGCCCAGGAGTACCTCGCCGAGGCGGACCGTATCGCGAAGCGCACCGGCCCGGCGGAGACAGTCCACTGGCTCAGCTTCGGGCCCACCAACGTCGGCGTGCACCGGGTGAGCGTGTACGCGGAGCTGGACCTGTACCCGGAGGCAGTGCGCCAGGCGAAGGACATGGTGATCCCCGAAGGCTGGGCGCCATCCCGGTTCGCTCACCATCACGCCGAAGTGGCGCGGGCGCAGATGTGGACCGGCCAGGTCCAGGAGGCATTTCAGAGCTTGCTTGCGGCGCGGAAGCTCGCCCCGCAGCAGACTCGTTACCACCCGACCGTCCGCGAGACGTTCACCGGACTGGAAGCAGCCCAACGCCAACTGCCCGACAGCTTCAGAAACTTCGGCGCCTACCTCGGCATGTAACTGAGCGTCAATCTCTGACCCCGGCTATCAGTGCGGACTGATAGTTGGGGCCTCTTTGCGTCGGCATCCTGCTAACAGACAGGTCCCCGCGACCGTGCGAACGGTCCGGGGGCTGGGCAAGGCTCATAAACAGCCGGGGAGGCATCGCCGTGCCGCAGGAAACTGACGATCTGCCCGCGCCGCCGTCCCTGTCGTCGCTCGGAGGGGCGGCCCATGTCCGCTCTGAGCCTGACCCGCCCGAAGCCGTCATCTCCTGGCTGTCCGGCACGCACGCGCAGCCGCAGGTAGTGCTTCGGAGCTGGACCAGGTTCGGGAGCGCGTTACTGCCGCTCGGCGGGCGATTCGGGGCGGTGCGCATCCCCGCCGACATCCTGCACACCGCCGTGGACAGCGACGATGACAAGGTGATCGCCGCCGCTGCCCGCGACACCCTGCGCGGTCCGATCATCGCCGGAGCGTTCGCCCGCCAGCGGGCCTACTGGGCGCTCGCCCCCTGGCGGCCACTCACTTACTGGCCCGACTTCCTCACCAGCACCCCCTACTTGGGCCCGGGCCACCACCTGACCGTGCCGTCCCTCACCAGGGTCAACCCGCCCATTCCTTACTGGGTCGCGCCGCCGCGGTACCGCTACGACCTCTGCTCCCTCGAGCACGTCTTCAACCTCGTCATCCGCGCCTGGGCCGGGCAGAACCGTCCGGGCTCGACCCGGACGCCGACCGGGTAGGCCGCGAAGTCTTCTGCCCGGCGACTCGGTGCCGCCTGTTCCCGGCCCTCGGGCAGAGCACAACTCCCGGCGCAGAGCGCACAGCTCGAAGCGCTCCCCTGCGGCAAGGCATCCGCTCCGCGCCGGGTCGTTCCCGCACTCCGTGCACGACCGAATTGATGGGAGAAGCACATGACCACCGCTCTCGACCGCGAGGCGTTCCCGCTCGCACCGCCCGGAGGACGTATCCCGCACAGCGAGGAGGCGCCGTCCGAGTCGCAGACCCGTCCATGGGCGCTGCGGTTCGCCCGCGTCCCCGACTCCACCAACGCCATCCGCCTCCCGCAGCACCACTACGACCGCGACCGGCAGGTCAACCTGTCGTACGACGGCGGCCTGTTGACCTGCATGGCGAACACGCACACGCCGACCGTTCCGGACGGCAACGTCAAGAACCCGCCGCCGCTGGACGAGGGGGCGAAGGACTGATGAACTCGCCCGTCCTGATCATCGCGGCCAACGACGACTGGCCCACGGACCGCGTCGTCACAGAGCTGACCGAACGGGGTGTCGAGGTGTTCCGCATGGACACCGCCGACTTCCCGCAGCAGCTCGCTCTGGCCGCGCGGATCGACCAGTTAACTGAGTGGACGGGCCACCGAGCACCGGGCGGTGGATCTGTCCCGGGTCGGCGCGGTCTACTACCGCGCCCCCGGGGCGTTCCGGTTCCCCGAGAACATGTCCGGCCCGGAGAAGAGGTTCGCCGCCGCCCAGGCGCGCGCCGGTCTCGGCGGGGTCTTGTCGGCGCTGGAGTGCCGCTGGGTGAACCACCCCACCACCATGGCCCGCGCCGAGTACAAGCCGGTACAGCTCGCCGCCGCCCGCGCGTGCGGACTGAGCGTCCCGCCTACCATGCTCACCAATTCCCCTGCAGCGGTACGCGACTTCGTCGCTCGGGCGGACGGCGGCATCGTGTGCAAGCCGGTGGCCTCGCCCGTACTCATCGAGGACGGGCAGCTCAAGTCCGTCTACACCCACCGCCTGGCCCCCGGCGACCTCACCGACCTGGACGGCATCGACACCACCGCGCACCTGTTCCAGGCGTGGGTGCCGAAGGATCACGAAGTCCGGCTGACCGTGGTCGGCCGTCGGATGTTCGCGGCCGCGATCCACGCGGGCAGCGACGCCTCTCACGAGGACTGGCGCAGCGACTACGGGTCCCTCAGCTACTCCGTCACCGCCGTGCCCGACGACGTGGCCGCGGGAATGGGCCGTCTCATGCGCCGACTCAAACTGGCTTACGGCGCGGCCGACTTCGTGGTCGGTCCCGATGGCACGTGGACGTTCCTGGAGGTCAACCCGTGCGGGCAATGGGACTGGATCCAGGCCGAGACCGGCCTACCGATCGTCCAGGCGCTCGCCGACGAGCTACAAGGAGTCATCTGATGCACATGGACTGGAAGCCGTACGCGGCCGACCTCGCAGCAGAGGCTGCCCACTCCAGCTCGGCCTGGTGGACAGCGGTCGCCGATATTCCCCGCCACTTCTTCGTCCCCCGCTGGTTCGTGCCGGGTGGCGGTGGCTGGACCGCCGTGGACGGCCCCGCCAACGAGGAGGCGTGGGTGAAGGCCGCGTACTCGGACACCACGCTCGTCACCCGCGTCGGGCCCGTCCACGCCGACCACACCCCCGACGGGCAGGTGGTCACCGGGCACCCCACGTCGTCGTCGACGTTGCCCGGCCTGGTCGTATCGATGCTCGAACACGGCCGCGTCATGCAGGGCAACCGGCTGCTCGACCTGGCCACCGGCTCCGGATACAGCGCCGCTCTCGCCTGCGACCTGCTCGGCGACCGGCTGGTGACCACGATGGACGTTGACCCATACCTCACGGAGGCCGCCTCCGACCGCCTCGACTGCATCGGCCATCACCCCGATGTGTTCACGGGTGACGCGGCCGGGGAACTCCCCGGCACCTTCGACCGGATCGTGTCCATGGTGTCCGTGCCCCGCATCCCCGCCACCTGGCTCCACGCCCTCGCGCCGGGCGGCCGCCTGGTGACCACCATCGCGGGCACCGGACTGATCGTCACCGCCGACAAAACCCCGGACGGCGGCGCGACCGGCCGGGTCGAATGGGACCGGGCGGCGTTCATGACCACCCGCACCGGCGACGACTACCCGCCCGCGCTCAACGACCTGTTCACCAGGGCCAGCACCGACGACGGCGAGGTCAGCCTGTCCTCCCTCCCTGTGCTGGATGTGATGCAGGCGTGGGAGGTGTGGTCCATGCTCTCCCTGACCGCGCCCGGCATCGAGCACCGTAACGGCAGCGACGACGACGGCGCCCGCATGACCTGGATGTTGCACCCCGACGGCTCCTGGGCCCGCGCCCGCACCGCACCCGGCGAGCGCACGGCGACCGTCTACCAAGGTGGCCCGCGTCGCCTGTACGACATCCTCGACAAGATCCGCTGGCGCTGGGTGGAGACCGGTCAACTCCCGGTCTACGGAGCGGAGGTCACCGTCGCACCCGACGGTGAGACCACGCTGGCACGTGGCGGATGGACGGCCACTCTCTGAACCAGCCTTCCCCACAGCCGCGTTGGCGGGACACACTGGATCGCGCAGTCAGAAAGGAGCGCCGCGTGGCGGACGACAACGAGCCTTTGGACCAATGGGCCGCACGCCGTGACGCCCGCCGCCCTGAGCAGGGCGAGCGGCGAGCGGCGTCCCTCGGTAACGAACCCACCGGCGCGCATGTCCACCCGGATGCGCCGCGCGGTGTAGAGGAATGGGACGGACAGGACTGGGTGCCGACCGGCGTGAGCGAAGACCACTCCGCTGCGATTGCTGAAGCTGGTACGGACGCGGATTCCCGCGCTCAGAGAGTGCCGCTTCCCGACTACGGGCGGCTCCCGCAGATGCCTGAGCCGTACCGGCCGACAATCCCGTTCTACCGTCCCTGACCCGGGCCGCCTACTCGCGTCCCGAGGTATCACACCTAGTGGTCCGGCCGCCCTCGCCCCTCCGACGAGGGCGGCCGTTCCGTGAAGAGATCTTCGATCGGCATGCCGAGGACGTATGTGAGCCGGAGCAGGACTTCGAGGGTGGGGTCGCTGCGGCCGGCCTCGATGGCCTGCAGAGTTTTCCGATCGACATCCGCCTGGAGGTACACGTGCTGCTGCTTGAGGTTCTGATGGAGCCTTTCGGCTCGGAGACGGTCACTGACCCTGCGCCGGTACGGGGGCATCCGCAGTCGTCGCTCGTAGACCACCAGGCCATGAGCTGATAGGTCGACAGGAGCCCGAGCCTGTCGCGTAGTGTCCCCAGCTCCTGGTTGACCGTACGGACAGCGTCATCGAACGGGGGTACTTTGTCCAACCTCTCGACACCCTTGCAGGTCAACTGTGTAAAAAATGGGTTCAAGTCCCGTCACTCACCCTGATGGACTTTGGGCCGATCCGTTCCGACGGATCGGCCCAAAGTCGTTTCCGCACCGGGCACCCTCTCTGCCACCCTCTCTGTCATGTCCGCACGAAACCGCCGCCTGCCCCGCGGCCTCGCCTGGCCCCTCACCACGACCGACATCACTGAACACCTGGGTCCGCTCATGAGTGAGGTCAGAGATCTGGACTTCCTCACCGGCCCGGCCGGCGGAACCATCGTCCTGAGCGCGTCCTGGACAGCCCCCCTCCCCCGCACCTACGGCCGTAGCATCCACCCCGACTCGGTCGGCTTCTCCCTCTACGTCCACCCGGTCCCCACCCCCCAACGCGCCACCACCCGCCCCCTCCTCCGCACCCAGGCCCTCCCCCAGCTCCACACCTGGATCACCCAGTCCCTCACCGCCACCGAAACCTGGCGCCTGACCCCTCACCAGAGGTACTGGCATCTGACGGACGGGCGGCTGACGCACGTGGACGAGACGACGGGCTAGGCGCCGGTCCGCCCGTCCACAAGCTCCCGTACGACATCGAGGTGACCGTTGTGCCGGGAGGTCTCCTCGATGAGGTGCAGGATCACCCAGCGGAGATCGACGTGCCGCCCGTCCCCGATGGGCCGCTTCGCCTTCGCGTCCAGCTCGTACTCGGACACCAACCGGCGATAACGGTCGCTCTGCTCCTCGTACTCGGCGAGCAACTGCCCCAACGGAACGTCGACCGCCGTCCGCATCTCCGGATCCGGATCGTCCTCGGTGGCACCGGCCAGCGGTCCCTGAAGCTCCTCCCCGAGGAACATCACCTGGACCCAGTAGTACTCCACCCACCGCAGATGACTGATCAACCCACACAACGTCATCAACGGCGACCCCGGCAACGGCGCCTTCCGCGCATCCTCCTCCGACACCCCCTCACACTTGGCCCGCGCGGTGTCCCGGGCGTAGTCGAGGAACGTGGTGAGCTGCGCACGCTCGTCCCACGTGGGGGGCGTGTCGGTTCGTCTGGTCATCGGGGGAGTCTGGCGGGACGGGGGGCGCGTGTCGACTCAGTTCCTCGGGCGGTCCAGCGCCTCGATGGCGCGGCGGATCAGAGTTCGGGCGTCGGGGCCGTAGACGGCCATGGAGCGGAGCTGTTCGAACGCCGCCAAGTGGAGTTCGATCTCAGACGGTTGGGGGTTCCGTACGCCGTGTCCGTGGGGATGATGCCGAGGGAGACCTGCGGGAGGGCGCCGGCGGTGAGCAGGTAGCCGAGCTGTGCGGCCATTCACCTGGGGCGGCCCATTTCGTCGGTACCCCCATGCCGCCGGCCTCCGACAATCCTGTGTGTCACACCCCACTGGCAGACTGACGGCACGGCGAAGCTTCGGATGCTCGGGGGGAGATGTGCGGCTGTGATGGTGGACAGTCTTGATGTGTCGTACGGCGAGACGTGGGGTTCTCATCCGGGAATGACCCATCCGGACCCGATGTCGCGCGCGGTGGCGGCACGCAAGCATGCCGCCGGGAAGGATTACGCGGTTCTGCTGTCCGCGGGGGAGCGACCGCTGGCGCTGGTCGAATTCTGGCCGCGCCGGATGTGGCGTGTGTATCTGTTCGACGACAGGTCCTGGCGCATGCAGATGATCGACCTCAAGCCGCACGGCACGGGGATGCTGCTGGCTCACCGGAACGTCCGATGGCAGTTCGCGGGCGAGCGGGAACACGCGTCCGGGAAGCGGGATATTACGGAGACGACGACCGTCTCGGCCGACGGGCAGGTCGAGGTGAGGTCCGAGGTCGCCGGGCCGAGGGGAGCGTCGACGGAGCCCTCGCGCGCCGGCACATCCGGACCGTTCCCGGCGCCCGTCGAGGACTTCCTCTACCCCGTACCGGAATTCGGCGACTGGCAGGTGTTCGCACCGCTCCTCGCCCAGCAGGGCCACGAGCCCGCCACGACCGTCGTCCTGAACGACGTGTCGGTGGACGAAGGGGCGGGACCGCTGCGCGCCACCGGGATCGAGCAACTGTTCAGTCCGGGTGCGTGCGACACTCCGGACGGCCCGGGCGTCGTCGAGCCCGTCGACGCCGGTCTGCTGCGGATCACGTCAGGGCGGCTGGCGGTCTCGGACCCCGGCTGGATCGACGAGAACGCGCGGGGCGTCGCCGTGCCACCGGGCGAGTTCCCGGTCACGCTGTCGCTGTTGCGCACGGCACGCGAGGTCGGTGTCGCCGCGGCCAGGGTGACGTTCCTGGACGTCCCGCCCAGCGAGTGGGACATGCTCCTCCGGCCCGACGAGGACCTCGGGCTGCTCGGCGAGGGCCAGTTCCACGGGGTCGGCGTGGACACCGGCACAGCGGCTTTCCTGGATGCGACGCGCAGGGTGACCGAAGAGCAGTTGGACGAGGACGTGTTCCTGCCCCTCGACAGCAAGTTCAGCGTCGAACTGCCCGGCACGGAGTCCGGGCCGAACCTCATCGCCTTCCGTGCCGGCCGGGGCGACGGGTCCTACCCCGTCTGGATCGGCCGCACCGACGACGGACAGGTCGGCTGCGTCGTCGTCGACTTCCAGCTCCGGTCCGCCGACGGGGAGAAGTAGGAGGTCCTGAGAGAAGAGAACAGGGCTCGCTCCGGGGCGGCGACTACGCCGACTCCCGCCCCACCAGCTCCGTGGGCAGCACCACATGCCGCCGCTCCAGCCCTCGCGCAGCCGCCGGGCGGCGGTCCGCGATCTCCTCCAGGAGCAGCCCGATCATCGCCCGCCCCATCTCCTGGATGGGCTGGCGGACGCTGGTCAGGGGTGGGTCCATGTGGCGGGCGATGGCGGAGTCGTCGTAGCCGACCAACGCCACGTCCTCGGGGATGCGGCGGCCCGCTTCGCGCAGGACGCGGCGGGCGCCGGCGGCGGTGACGTCGGAGCCCGCGAAGACCGCGTCCAGGTCGGGGCGGCGCCTCAACAGCTCGGTCATCGCGCGGCGGCCGCCGTCCTCGGTGAAGTCGCCGGGTTCGAGGAGGAGTTCGTCCACGCCCACGCCCGCCTCGCGCAGCGCGTCCCGGTAGCCGTCCGCCCGTCGCTGCGCGCCGTAGACGTCGGGGCGGCCGGTGATGTGGGCGATGCGGCGGCGACCGCGGGCGAGCAGGTGGGAGACCGCCGAGTGGGCGCCGCCGTAGTTGTCGGAGTCGACCGAGGTGAGGGTCTCGCCCGCCGAGCGGGGACCGCTGATGACGGCCGGGATCTCCAGGCGGTCGAGGAGGTCGGGGAGGGGGTCGTCGGCGTGGACGGAGACCAGGAGGACGCCGTCGACGCGGTGGGCGGAGAGGTAGTCCGCGAGCCGCTGCCGCTTGCGGTCGCTGCCCGCGAAGATCAGGAGCAACTGCCATTCGGTGTCGGCGAGTTCGGCACCGACTCCGCTCAGCATGTCGGAGAAGTACGGCTCCGCGAAGAAGCGGGTCTCCGGCTCGGGGACGACCAGCGCGATGGAGTCGGTGCGGTTGGCGGCCAGCGCGCGGGCGGCGGTGTTGGGGACGTAGCCCAGCTCCTCGACGGCGGCTTCGACGGCGGCGCGGGTCGCGTCGCTGACCCGGGGGGAGCCGTTGATCACCCGGGAGACCGTGCCCCGGCCCACCCCGGCACGGGCGGCCACCTCCTCGAGCGTGGGCCGTCCCCCACTCCGGCCGCCCCGCGCTCCGTGGCTCGCCATGGCCTCCGCCTTTCCCGCCGTACCCGTACCCGCACCCGAACTCGTCCGACAGCCCGCGCCTCGGGCCTTACCCGCCCCCGGCCTGGAATGTAACAGTGCCCTGCGGCAACGCCACCCGGTCCGTGCCGCCTTGCCGCGCCGGACTATTTAACAGCCCGATAACTGAAGGGACTTGGGCATGCGCACTCCCTTGACACCCCGCCCCGGACGGACGACCCTTCAACACATCACTCGTGGGAGCGCTCCCACGGTACCTGACACCTACACATCCCGCACGTTCCCCGCCCGAGCCGCAGTGCGTACGAACGGGCCCAGCTCCAGCAGTAGTTCCATGCAGTTGGCCGGGGGGTCGGCACGTCAGGCAACAGGAGGACGCAATGCGCACGAGCATCCGCAGGTCTCGCGGAACGGTGGCCCTGATGGCCGCCGCCGCGCTGACCACGGGGCTGCTGGCCGGTTGCTCCAAGGACTCGGACGACGGCTCGTCGAACGCGGACGGCGGTGGCGGCGGCAAGACCACGCTGACCGTCGGCACCTTCGGCGTCTTCGGCTACAAGCAGGCCGGCCTGTACGACGAGTACATGAAGCTCCACCCGGACATCACCATCAAGGAGAACGTCACCACCCGTACCGACGTGTACTGGCCGAAGGTGCTCACCCGCCTCCAGGCGGGCGCGGGCACCGACGACATCCAGGCCATCGAGGTCGGCAACATCACCGAGGCGGTGCAGACGCAGGCGAACAAGTTCGTCGACCTCGGCAAGGACGTCGACAAGTCCCAGTGGCTGGACTGGAAGCTCGCCCAGGCCACCACCAAGGACGGCAAGCTCATCGGTCTCGGCACGGACACCGGTCCGATGGCGGTCTGTTACCGCAAGGACCTCTTCGCCAAGGCAGGTCTGCCCACCGACCGCACCAAGCTCGCCGAGCTGTGGAAGGGCGACTGGTCGAAGTACGTCGACCTCGGCAAGAAGTACATGAAGAAGGCGCCGAAGGGCACCAAGTACGTCGACTCGGCGGCCTCGGTGTACAACGCGGCGGTGGGCGGCGCCTCCGAGCGGAACTACGACAAGGACGGCAAGGTCGTCTGGGACAAGTCCCCCGGTGTGAAGGCCGCGTGGGACGCCGCGATGAGCGTGGCGACCAGCAACATGTCCGCCAAGCTGAAGCAGTTCGACCCGACCTGGGACAACGGCTTCGCCAACGCCTCCTTCGCCACGGTCGCCTGCCCTGCCTGGATGATCGGCTACATCGAGCAGAAGTCCGGTGACTCGGGCAAGGGCAAGTGGGACGTGGCGCCCGCCCCGGCGGCGTCCAACTGGGGCGGTTCCTTCCTCGGCGTGCCGACCGCGAGCAAGCACCAGAAGGAGGCGGTCGCCCTGGCGAAGTGGCTGACCGCGCCCGCGCAGCAGGCCAAGGTCTTCGCCAAGCAGGCCAGCTTCCCGTCCACCCCGGCGGCGTACGCGGACCTGAAGCCCGCGGCGGACACCACCGCGTACTTCTCCGACGCGCCGCTCACGCAGATCTTCTCCGACGCCGCGAAGACCATCCCGGCCCAGCCGCTCGGTCCGAAGGACAAGCCGATCGACGGCGCGATCAGCGACATCGGCATCCTCCAGGTCGAGCAGAAGGGCAAGTCCCCGGCCGAGGGCTGGAAGGCGGCGTCCGCCGAGATCAAGGACGTGCTCGGCCAGTGACGTCCAAAGAGGCTCTCGCGCATCCCGCGTCGAGCGCCGAGGCCGCGCCCGGCACCCCGCCGGGCGCGGCCCGGGGCGCTCGGGACCGCGGTGCGCCGGCCGCGCCCGTCTCCTGGCGCAGCCGGCTCTACCGCTGGGACACCAAGGCGTCGCCGTACGCGTTCGTGTCCCCCTTCTTCCTGCTGTTCGCGGCGTTCACCCTGGTCCCGCTGCTCTACACGGCCTGGTACTCGCTGCACGACGTACAGCTCTCGGCGCTCGACCACCAGTCCTGGACCGGTTTCGCGAACTACCGCAACCTGCTCTCCTCGGAGTTCTTCTGGAACGCGCTGGAGAACACCTTCACCATCGGTGTGATCTCCACGGTCCCGCAGTTGCTGGCGGCGCTCTGGCTCGCCCACATGCTGAACTACCGGCTGCGCGGTTCGACCGTGTGGCGCGTGGTGATGCTGACGCCGTACGCCACCTCGGTCGCGGCGGCGACGCTCGTCTTCACGCTGCTGTACTCGTGGGACGGCGGCATGGTGAACTGGATTCTGCACTTCTTCGGTGTGAACCCGGTCAACTGGCGCGAATCCGACTGGGGTTCGCAGTTCGCGGTGTCCACGATCGTCGTCTGGCGCTGGACCGGCTACAACGCGCTGATCTATCTCGCCGCGATGCAGGCGATCCCGGCGGACCTGTACGAGTCGGCGGCGCTGGACGGAGCCAACCGCTGGCAGCAGTTCCGGCACGTGACCATCCCGCAGCTCAGGCCGACGGTGCTGTTCACCATCGTGGTCTCCACCATCGGCTCCACCCAGCTCTTCGGTGAGCCGCTGCTGTTCGGCGGGGTCAGCGGGTCCAAGGGCGGCTCGGAGCACCAGTACCAGACGCTCGGTCTGTACATGTACGACCAGGGCTGGATCATCGGCAACCTCGGCAAGGCGTCCGCCATCGCGTGGTCGATGTTCCTGATCCTGCTGATCGTCGCGGCGGTCAACCTGCTGTTCACCCGATGGCTGAGGAAGTCCCAATGACCACCAGTGAACTGACCCTGCCGAAGGCGGCGAAGCCGGTGCCCTCGCCCGGGCGGCGCCGGGTCACGGGCGCGGGCAAGCAGTTGCACGCGGGCCCGGTGACGTACGTGGCGCTGACCGTGTTCGCGCTTGTCTCGCTGGCGCCGCTGGTGTGGACGGCGATCGCCGCCTCGCGCACCGACCGGCGGCTCGCGCAGACCCCGCCGCCGCTGTGGTTCGGCGGCAATCTGTTCAAGAACCTCCAGGCGGCGTGGGAGCAGGCGGGGCTCGGCACCGCGATGCTCAACTCGCTGCTGGTGGCGAGCACGATCACCGTGAGCACGGTGGTCTTCGCGACGCTGGCCGGGTTCGCCTTCGCCAAGCTGCGGTTCCGCTTCTCGGGGCTGCTGCTCCTGCTGACCGTGGGCACGATGATGATCCCGCCGCAGCTCGCGGTCGTCCCGCTGTATCTGTGGATGAGCGACTTCGGCTGGTCGAACCAGCTCCAGACGGTGATCCTGCCGAGCCTGGTGACCGCGTTCGGCACGTTCTTCATGCGGCAGTACCTGGTGCAGGCGCTGCCGACGGAGCTGATCGAGGCGGCGCGGGTGGACGGGGCGAGCAGTCTGCGGATCATCTGGCACGTGGTCTTCCCGGCCGCGCGGCCCGCGATGGCGGTGCTCGGGCTGCTGACCTTCGTGTTCGCCTGGAACGACTTCCTGTGGCCGATCATCGCCCTGAACCAGCAGAACCCCACCGTGCAGGTAGCCCTGAACTCGCTCGGCACCGGCTATGTCCCGGACCAGTCGGTGATCATGGCGGGCGCGCTGCTTGGCACGCTGCCGCTGCTGATCGCCTTCCTGCTGTTCGGCAAGCAGATCGTGGGCGGCATCATGCAGGGCGCGATCAAGGGCTGACCGGTTCCGCTCCGGGGGCCGGGTCAGCGTCGCCCCGGCCCCTTCTCCCCTTCCCCAAGGTTCCCCAGGTTCCCCCAGGTCTTGCCGACTCTCGGTCTTCCCGACTCTCGATGGGAGCGCTTCCATGCCCGACTCCTCCCCCACCGCCTCGCCGGTCACCTCCCCCACCGACTCCCCCGCCGCCTCGCCGGTCACCTCCGCCGCCACCTCCCCGGTGACCTTCCCGCCCGGCTTCCTCTGGGGCGCCGCGACCTCCGCGTACCAGATCGAGGGGGCGGTGCGCGAGGGCGGCCGTACGCCGTCGATCTGGGACACCTTCAGCCATACGCCCGGCAAGACGGCGGGCGGGGAGACCGGTGACACCGCCGTCGACCACTACCACCGCTTCCGCGAGGACGTGGCCCTCATGGCGGACCTGGGTCTCGGTGCCTACCGGTTCTCCGTCTCCTGGCCGCGCGTGCAGCCGACCGGGCGGGGTCCGGCCGTCCAGATCGGTCTGGACTTCTACCGCCGCCTGGTCGACGAGCTCCTGGAGAAGGGCATCCAGCCCGCCGTCACCCTCTACCACTGGGACCTCCCCCAGGAGCTGGAGGACGCGGGCGGCTGGCCCGAGCGCGACACCGCCCACCGCTTCGCGGAGTACGCGCAGTTGGTCGGCGAGGCGCTCGGTGACCGCGTGGAGAACTGGATCACCCTCAACGAGCCCTGGTGCAGCGCCTTCCTGGGTTACGGCTCCGGCGTCCACGCCCCCGGCCGCACCGACCCGGTGGCCACCCTGAAGGCGGCCCACCATCTCAACCTCGCGCACGGACTCGGCACCTCGGCGCTGCGCGCGGCGATGCCCGCCCGCAACAAGGTCGCGATCAGCCTCAACTCGGCGGTCGTACGCCCGCTGTCGCAGAGCCCGGCCGACCTCGAAGCCGCCCGCCGCATCGACGACCTCGCCAACGGCGTCTTCCACGGTCCGCTGCTGCGCGGCGCCTACCCGGACTCGCTGCTGAAGGCGACCTCCCGGCTGACCGACTGGTCCTTCGTGCTCGACGGCGACCTGCGCACCGCCAACGCCCCGCTGGACGCGCTCGGTCTCAACTACTACAGCCCCGCCCTCGTCTCGGCCGCCGAAGGCGAGCTGAAGGGACCGCGCGCCGACGGTCACGGCGCGAGCGAGCACTCTCCCTGGCCCGCCGCCGACGACGTCCTCTTCCACCAGACCCCGGGCGAGCGCACCGAGATGGGCTGGACCGTCGACCCGAGCGGACTGTACGACCTGCTCATGCGCTACACCCGCGAGGCACCGGGGCTGCCGCTCTACATCACCGAGAACGGCGCCGCCTACGACGACAAGCCCGACGCCGACGGCCGCGTGCACGACCCCGAGCGCGTCGCCTATCTGCACGGTCACCTCTCCGCCGTACGCCGGGCGCTGGCCGACGGCGCCGATGTGCGCGGGTACTACCTGTGGTCCCTGATGGACAACTTCGAGTGGTCCTACGGCTACGAGAAGCGGTTCGGCGCGGTGTACGTGGACTACGCGACGCTGGAGCGCACGCCGAAGTCGAGCGCGCGGTGGTACGCGGAGGTGGCGCGCACGGGCGCGCTGCCGACGGTGGAGTCGGCGGGCTGAGCCCTCGCCCGTCCGGGCGGACTGCAAGGCGGTACGGCTGTACGGCTGTACGGCGAAGGCCCGGCGGTGTGTGTCACCGCCGGGCCCCCGGGTCATCGGTCGCCGTCAGCCGCCGATCCGTTTCCGCCGATCGGCGCTCCTCTGATCAGTCCCCCCTGATCAGCAGGTCAGTTGTAGGCCGCGAACGCCTTGGAGAAGGCGAACTTGTCCTGGTTGATGGAGCTGCACGTGGCGTCGGCGGTGGGCTTGGTGCCGCCGTCGCACTGCTTGTCGCGGGTGCCGGACCACATGGACAGCGCGCCCAGGCCCTTGGACTTGGCGAAGTTCACGAGCTGGGTGGCGTCCTCGACCTTGAAGATCTCGGAGGCGACGTCGTTGACGCCGATCATCGGGGTGACCGCGACGGTCTTCCATGCGTCCTCCTCGGAGAGACCGAGAACGCCCTTGATCTGCGCCTGGGTGGCGGTGGCGGCCTGCTCGGCCAGGTCGCCCATGTCGCCGCTGAACGCCGGACCGTAGTCCATCGCCATGATGTTGACGGCGTCGACGCGCACGCCGTTGGACTTGGCGTCGGAGAGCAGGTTGACGCCGTCCTGGGTCAGACCCTGGGGCATCACCGGGAGGGTGAAGGAGACGTTCAGGTCGGGGTGGGCGGCCTGGAGCTTGGCGATCGCCTGGGCGCGGCGGGTGTTGGCCGCGGCGTTGGGCAGCGTGGCGCCCTCGATGTCGAAGTCGACCTTGGTGAGCTTGAAGGCGTCCACGGCCTTGCCGTAGGCAGCAGCCAGCGCGTCGGCGGAGGAGCAGGTGGTGGCCAGCTCGGTGCCGGTGGCGCCGCCGAAGGAGACCCGGACGTCGCCGCCCTTGGCGCGCAGGGCGCCGATCTGCGAGGCAACGCCGTCGGCGGTCAGGTCGGAGACACCGCCGAACTTGGGGGTGCAGCCGCCACCGTCGGTGACGAAGGCGAGGTTGAAGTTCTTCACGCCCGTGGCGTCGGCGGTGCCGACGAGGTCGAAGGCGGGGTAGAGCGAGGTGTCCACGTACGGCGCGAAGCCGGCGCTCTTGGTGGTGCCGCTGCCCGTGCTCTGGGTGGGGGCGGGGGTGTCGCTCTTGGTGGGGGCGGGCTGGGTGGGCTCGGCCGAGGGGGTGTCCGTGGGGCGGCCGCTCGGCTCGGGGGTGGCGGTGGAGTCGGCGGAACACGAGGTGCCGTCGATCTGGCAGCCGGTGGGGTCGCCGCCGCCGTTGACCACGAAACCGACGGTGAGGGACTTGCCGGGGGCGATGCCCTCGTCCCACTTGGCGGCCTTCACGGTGACGTGCTGTCCGCTGACGCTGGAGTCGGCGTTCCACAGGGAGCTGAGCTTGGCGCCCTGGGGGAGGTCGAACTCCAGGGTCCAGGACTTCTCGGTCTGGTCGGTGTCGTTGGAGATGACGTACTGGCCGCTGTAGCCGGAGGACCAGTCGCTGTTCTTGGTGTAGACGGCGCCGACACCGGCCGCGTGGGCGATTCCGGTCACGAAGAAGGCGCCGCCACCGGCGACGGCCGCGGCGACGATGCCGCCTATCGCCTTGTTCCTGCCGCTGATCCTGCGCCGGTGCGTGCTGCTCATGCGCGTGCCTGTCTTTCGTAGCGGGGTGGGGGGTGGTGAGGCAGCACGCTACCGATGCGGAATCGGGCAATCGGCTTGATAGGGACGGCCGTTCGAGACCTTAGGGTGCGCTTAAGGAAGAGATCGGGAGCGGTTAAAGGTCGAGACCAATACGCCGGATTCGTGGTCTCCCGGCCGCCTCGGCGGTGTCACGGCGGCGCTCCTCGGGGCGGTCCGTCCGTCAGCGCAGCGCGGGCGTGCGCCTGCGGCGCCGCTCGGTGCCCCGGTGGCCGCGCCGGTCCGGCTTGCGGCCGTCGAGCTGGAGCCAGATGCGCACCTCGGTACCGCCGAGGACCGAGGAGCCGATCCGGACGTCGCCGCCGGTGGACTCCGCCAGCCTGCGGACTATGTCCAGCCCGAGACCCGTCGAGCCCGCCGTGCCGGAACCCTGGCCACGCGCCATGGCGGTCTCCGGGTCGGCTATGCCGGTGCCCGCGTCGGAGACGAGCACGATCACCGCGTCGTCGGCGTTGTGCACGTCCACCGCGAAAGCCGTTCCCTCCGTGGTGTGCCGGAAAACATTGCCGAGCAGGGCGTCGAGAGCAGCGGCGAGGTCGGCGCGGGCGACAGGGACGCGTACCGGACGCTCGGCGCCCGCGACCCGCCACTTGCGACCCTCGTCCTCGGCCAGCGCGGACCAGAACTCCATGCGCTCGCGCACCACTTCGGCCGCGTCGCAGCCCGTGCCAGGGCCCGCGGCGGCCGTCTGCGGCTTGGCCTCGCGGGCGGTGCGGATGATGGTGTCCACCTCGCCCTCCAGTTGGGCGACGGCGGCGCGGGTCTGGTCGGCGGCGGCTCCGGCGCCGAGCGATGCCGCGTTCAGCCGGAGCACGGTGAGCGGGGTGCGCAGCCGGTGCGAGAGGTCGGCGGCCAGCTCGCGCTCGTTGGCGAGGAGCTGGACGACCTGGTCGGCCATGGAGTTGAACGCGACGGCGGCGAGCCGGAGTTCGGTCGGACCGTCCTCGGGCACCCGGGCGCCGAGGTGCCCCTCGCCCAGTTCGCGCGCCCCCTCCACGAGCCGTCGCGCGGGGCGCACCATGCGCACCCCGAGCCGGTCGGCGACCGCGACGGAACCGGCGATCAGCGCGATGCCGACGGCGGCGAGCACCGCCCAGGCCGTGCCGACGCCGTTGCTCATCTCGGCCTCCGGCACCCACACCTCGACCACCGCGATGGCACCGGAGCCGAGCGCGACGGGCTGGAGCAGCGCGGAACCGCCGGGCACCTCGGCGGTGGAGGCACGGCCCATCCGGCGCACCGCCTCGATGTCGCGGGCGGCTGCCCGGCCGTGCCCCAGGTCGGTGGCGGCGCGGCCGTCCTCGGCGGGCAGGTGCACGGCCATGCCGGACTCGACCCCGGCGGCGGCCACCACCCGCTCCAGCTTGTCCCGGTCGGTCGTGATGGACAGCGCGGGAGCGACGGCGGCCGCCTCGCGCTCGGCGTTGGAGAACGCGCGGTCGCGGGCCATCTCCTGGACGACCAGACCGAGCGGCACGGCGAAGGCGACGACGACCATCGTGGTGACCGCGAGACACACCTTGACCAGGGCCCATCTCATCGCGGCGACTCCCCCGCGAGCGGCGGCTCCAGCTTCACGCCGACCCCGCGCAGGGTGTGCAGATAGCGCGGGCGGGCTGCCGTCTCGCCCAACTTGCGTCTGAGCCAGGAGAGATGGACGTCGATGGTCTGGTCGTCGCCGTACGACTGCTGCCAGACCTCGGCGAGCAGTTCCTTGCGCGGGACGACCACGCCGGGGCGCCCGGCGAGGAAGGCGAGCAGGTCGAACTCCCGGCGTGTCAGGTCCAGTCGGCTGCCGTCCAGCTCCGCCTGGCGGCGCAGCGGGTCGACGGTCAGACCGCCGACCCGGATCACCGCCGGGGGCGGTGCCTCCCCGCCGCCGGAGCGGGCGCGGCGCAGCACGGCGGCGATGCGGGCGGAGAGGTGCTCGACGGAGAACGGCTTGGTCAGATAGTCGTCCGCACCGGCGTTGAGCAGCCGGACGATCTCCGTCTCGTCGTCCCGCGCGGTCGCGATGATCACCGGCACGTCGGTGATGCCGCGCAGCATCTTCAGCGCCTCGGAGCCGTCCAGGTCCGGCAGTCCGAGGTCGAGTATGACCACGTCGAACCGGAAGTGGGCGACCTCGCGCAGCGCCTCCAGCGCCGTGCCCACGCTGCGCACGGTGTGGGCGGCGTCGGTGAGATGCCTGATGAGCGCCGAGCGGACGAACTGATCGTCCTCGACCACGAGCACACTTGCCATGCGCCGCACCGTACGCCATGCGGACGAGCCGGGTCGTGGCCTGTGGACAACTCCCTGTGGACAACTAGGGCCCCGTGCGCGGCCGGTGGCGGCTGAGGCAGTATGGCCCCGATGCGCAGAGGACTCGTACACGTACTGGCGTGGCTGCTCGCCACGGGAGCGGCGGTTGCCCTCTCCTGGTGGGGCGTGCACACGGTCATGGCGGGCACGGCGTACGACCCGCCGCGCGCCGTCCCGATCACGGCCGCCGAGGCAGCCGCCGCCCATGCCTCACCGTCCCCGCCCGCCACGAGCCGCCCGTCCCCGAGGTCCGGCGGCACCCCCCGCGCGGCGACCCCCACCCCGTCCCGCCCCCCGGTCCGTACGACCACCCCTTCCTCCAAACCGACCCCCTCCTCCCCCACGACCTCGGCTCCCGCTCCGGCGGGCGACGTCAAGCCGTACGACACCCCCGGTGGCCGCGCGGTCTTCGACGTGGGACCGGCCAGTGCCACCCTCGTCTCCGCGTCCCCGGGGACCGGCTGGTCGATGCAGGTGTGGAAGACGGAGACCTGGATCCGGGTCGAGTTCAGCCGCAGCACGGACCGCGTGACGGTCTTCTGCGACTGGCACGACGGTCCGCCGCACGTGGACGTACAGACGTACTGATCGACGGTCACCGTCCGCCCGGCGGCGAGAATGGCGCCATGACGCAGACGCGCCCCTGGACGTACGACGGCACCGAGCTGGACTGGCTCCACGACCGGCTCGGCCGCCCGGAGCCCGGTCCTGGGCACGTGGTGTCCGAGCTGGTGCCGAGCGGGTTCGAGGCGTACGTGCGGATCTTCCACCGCTTCGAGGCGACGGACGGATCGGGTCACGACCGCACCTGGCGGGCGTGGGCCGAGGATTCGGGCGTCCCCTTCTGCGCCGAACTGTCCCACCACTGGCTGCGGAACGCGGACGACGGTGCGGAACACCCGCTCTGGACGGCCGAGTCCGGCGCGCTCGACAGCGGCAGCCGACGGACGCTCGCCCGCGTGCTCGCCGAGGTGTCAGGTGACCAGCCGGTCCACTTCGCCTACGATCTCGCGGCGTTGCTCTGGGGCGAGGACGAACCACTCGTCCGTACCGGGACTTTGACGGAACTGGCGAGCGTGCGGGAGGCGGTGCGGGACGCGGTCGGGGACAGTGGACCGGAGTTCCGGTGGCCGCGGGACCGCGATTGGGTGGTCACCACCGACTACGACCTGCTGTCGACCTACGTCGGCTGCTCGGCGGAGACGGCCCGACTGCTGCTGGACGAACCCGCGCTCGAAACCCTGCCGGTCACTCCGCCGACCCGCGTCGACCGGGACACCGTGCCGCCGCGAAACCCCTG
This sequence comes from Streptomyces sp. DSM 110735, assembly GCF_016482685.1. Classification (GTDB taxonomy): domain Bacteria; phylum Actinomycetota; class Actinomycetes; order Streptomycetales; family Streptomycetaceae; genus Streptomyces. Next base: position 96,257 of record NZ_JACYHF010000010.1, read on the forward strand.
AGACCGAGCGGTCACCTGGAGCGGAACACTCCCGACGGCGGAGCCGGTGACGCCACCGCCGCGCTGTCCGTCACCGGGGCGGCGCCGCCGGTGAAGTCCAGGAGGGCGCGGCCGTGTTCGACGCGGCCGGGGTGGGGGTCGGAGGCGGCTCGGCGGGTCAACTCCGCCGTGGGGAGCGGGGTGTCGGCGGCGACGAGGATCGCGTTGCCGAAGCGCTTGCCGCGCAGGACCGCCGCGTCGGTGATCAGGGCGAGTTCCGCGAACCGGGCGGCGGCGGTGGCTATTTGACCGCGGAGGTGGGTGAGCGGCGGACCGTCGGCGAGGTTGGCGACGTAGATGCCGGAGGGGCTCAGGGCGCGGCGGACCTCGTCCAGGAACTCGGTGGAGGTGAGGTGGGCGGGGGTGCGGGCGCCGCTGAAGACGTCCGCGACGATCAGGTCGGCCCAGCCGTCCGGCACCTTCGCCAGACCCTCACGGGCGTCGGCCGAGCGCACCCGTATCCGGGAGTTGGGGTCGAGCGGCAGTTCCCGGCGGACCAACTGGACGAGCGCCGCGTCCCGTTCGACGACCTGCTGGGTGGCGCGGGGCCGGGTCGCGGCGACGTAGCGGGCCAGGGTGAGGGCGCCGCCGCCGAGGTGGACGGCGCGCAGCGGCCTGCCGGGCGGCGCGGCGAGGTCGATGACGTGCCCGATGCGGCGCTGGTACTCGAAGGTGAGATGCGCCGGGTCGTCCAGGTCCACGTGCGACTGGGGCGCGCCGTCGACCAGGAGGGTCCAGGCGCGGGAGCGGTCCGGGTCCGGGATCAGCTCGGCGAGCCCCCCGTCGACCGCCTCCACGACAGCCTCGGCGGACGCCCCGCGCCGATTGCTCCTGGCCCTGCCCATCCCCCCATTCTCGCAGGTGACACGGGGGAGCGCCGGACGGGGCCCCGGGGGGCGGCGACCACGACGGCACGGACGCGCCCGGGCCGCAGATCGACGGCGGCGCCACCGACCCCGACTGGCCTCGGCGGCGGGATAAGCGGCGGGCGGCGCGACCCCGACCGACCTCGACGCCGACGCGGCGGCAGCCTTCGGTCAGCGACACCCGGGGCGGCGAGCGGCGCAGCCCTGCCCCGACGCCTACGCGGCGGCGGACCCCGCTCAGGGGCGCCCGAACCGGCAAGCGATGCCTCCTGCCGACCGCCCCGGAGCGGCAGCCGCAGATGGCTCCCACCAGCCTCCCGGCGGCGCTCGGCAGTCCACCTCGGCCTCCCGGCGAACGGTCGCTGTTGTCCGGCTCGCCTTCGATCTCCCGACGAAAGGCCGCTACCGACCGGCTCACCCCGGCCGCGCGGTGAACGGCAGTCGACCCCTCTCGCCAAGCTCAGCGGCAGCGCTCCGTCACCGGCAACTGTCCGCCGCCTCGATCAACCGCGCCGCCTCCCCCAGCGCCCGCCGCAGTACCGCCGGGTCGGTGGCGGGGTCGCCGTCGTCGGGGGGCAGGAGCCAGTCGGAGCCCGCGAGCGGGGGGTCGGGGGTGAGGCGCAGACCGCGGCCCTCGGTGCGGACGCAGGTGCTGCCCGGCAGGTCCCAGCCCGCCGCCGTACCGGCCGGGACCAGGAAGCCGAGGGTGTCGCGGCCGTCGTCGTGCAGGACCGGGCCGACCGCCGCGACCGCGCCCCGGCGCAGGATGTCCACTGCCTCAAGCCCCTGCCGGGTCGGCACCGTCACCAGGTCGCACCCCGCGTCGCCCGGCGCCCGTGACCATGTCGGCGCCGTACAAGGTTCGTTGTTCTGGCTGGTCTCCATGCCGGCCTCCACACGCTGCCCCGTTGCGGTCCATGGGGTACAACGCGCGATGCCGTCAACGGCTACGGCGCAAGTGTGCCGCAAAGGATGGCAGTTCATGGCAGATCGTGGATGAGATATCCGTTTTGTAGCCAAACACTGCGTGTCGGGCCGGACACAGCCGGTACGTTCGTGCCCGCCGGAACCAGGGTGTCGTCCGGGCAGCTCTGCCCGAATTCGCCCCGGCTCGGGCACGGTTCGACGGTTCGTACGAGAGGACCGCCATGGCGTCGTCAACCGAGACCTCGGCGCAGCCCGACCGGCCGCCCCGGCCCAACACCGCCTTCCGGCAGTTGCGCGGCCGCCGTTCCCCCGCGGAGTTCGCCGCGCTGGTACGGCGCGCGGCCCGCGAGATCGGGGAGCGGGTGAGCTGTGACGCGCGCTATGTCGGCAGGGTCGAGGCGGGTGAGATCCGCTGTCCCAACTACGCGTACGAGCGGGTGTTCCTGCACATGTTCCCCGGCCGCACCCTGACCGACCTCGGCTTCGCGCCGCGCTCGGCCGTCCGCGGGCGGGCGGCACGTCCGGCCGCTCCCGCCAGGGAGCGGTCCGGTCCGGCGCCGGCCGCGCGGGAGCAGCCACGGGGCCACCCGTACGACCGGCCGCGCCTGTACGACCCGCACCCGCACGACCCGTACCGCCCGGACGAGCCGGACGAGAACGACCCACTGAACCACGAGGAGAGCGACGTGCTGCGTCGCGCATTCATGACCGGCGGGGGCGCCACGATGGCCGCCGCCGCCCTGGGCCCCCTGGGGCTCACCACGGACGCCTCGGCGGCCGGGACACCGCGCCGCCCCGGCACGACGGAGGCAGCCGCCGTCGAGGAGGCGGTCCGCCGCATCCGGGTGCTCGACGACCAGCACGGCGCCGACGGGCTGTACCGGCACGCCGCCCAGCCGCTGCGCCTCGCCTACGAGCTGCTCGACGCGGGCGCCACCCGGCAGTCCACCGCCGACCGGCTGCACTCGGGCGCCGGTGAACTGGCCATCTCGGTCGGCTGGCTGGCCCACGACTCGGGCCGTTTCGACGACGCCCGCTCGCACTACGCGGAGGCGCTGGCCACCGCCCGGATGACCGGCGACGCGGCTCTGGAGGCGCACGCCTTCTGCAACACGGCGTTCCTCGCGCGGGACGCGGGGCGCCCCCGGGAGGCGGTGCGGGCGGCGCAGGCGGCGCAGCGTGCGGCGCGCCCGCTGGGCTCGCCCCGGCTGATGTCGCTGCTCGCGCTGCGCGAGGCGGGCGGCTGGGCGGGGCTCGCGGACCGCGCGGGCTGCCGTCAGGCGATGGCGCGGGCGCAGGCGCTGTTCGCGCGGGGCGAGTCGGACACCGACCCCGAGTGGATGAGCTTCTACGGGCAGGCCGAGCTGGCGGGTCTGGAGGCGCAGTGCTGGTCGACGCTGGGCGACTGGTGGCGCGCCGCCCGGCACGCGCGGCGCGCGGCGGACCTCCAGGACCCGCACTTCACCCGGAACATCGCGCTGTACACCGCGGAGCTCGCCGACGACCTGGCCCGCGACGGCCGCCCCGACGAGGCAGCCTCCGCCGGACTGCGGGTGCTGGAACTGCTCGCCCAGGTGCAGTCCTCGCGCATCCAGACGATGCTCGCGGGCACCGCGCGCGTGCTGCTGCCGCACCGGCGCGCGTCCGGTGTGTCGGAGTTCCTGGAACGCCACGCGTCGGTGCCGCGCCCCCGGCAGGTCTGAGCGCACGGGCACGCGCGCGTACGGCCGCCTTCCGCGAAGTACGCCACCCCGCGCGCGGAGGAGCCCGCCGACCCGGGCCCGCCGCCCCGCGTCCGTCGCCCTGCGCCCGTCGCCCCGCGCCCGTCAGCCCACCAGGTGCCCCACGTCGTTCCAGTTCTCGATCGCCGGTTCGCCGTAAGCCCAGCCGAGCACCGACAGCGAGGTCGGGTTGAGCCGGATGCGGGCGGCGAAGTCCAGGGGCAGACCGAGCCAGCGGGCGCCGATGGAGCGCAGCATGTGACCGTGGGCGAAGACCAGGACGTCGCGGTCGGCGGAGCGCGCCCACTCGACGACCTCGTCCGCGCGCGCGGTGACGTCCGCGACGCTCTCCCCGCCGGGCACCCCGTCGCGCCAGATCAGCCAGCCGGGGCGGTCGGCGTGGATCTCCGCCGGGGTCAGCCCCTCGTAGGCGCCGTAGTCCCACTCCATGAGCGTGTCCCAGGTGGTCGCGCGCTCGCCGAAACCGGCCAGTTCGCAGGTCTCGCTCGCGCGCACGAGCGGACTGGTGCGCACCTCCGCGTGCGGGAGCCCGCCCAGCGGGGAGCGGTGCAGCCGCTCGCCGAGGAGCTTGGCGCCGCGCCGTCCCTCCTCCAGGAGGGGGATGTCCGTCCTGCCGGTGTGCTTGCCGGACAGCGACCAGGCCGTCTGTCCGTGCCGGGCCAGCAGGATGCGCGGTGCCATGGGAGACCTTTCCGGGAAGGGAATGCCAGGTGGCCGCCGGGGTAACGACAGCCCAGGTCCCTCCATCATCGCGCACCGGCGGGGCGGGCAACCCGGCGGGCGAGGACGGCGTCTTCCAGGGCTGAAGCGCCCCCGCGGGGCGGAGACCGGCACGTAAAGTGTCACGGCGCCCGACGGGGGCGCCGTACGCGCAGGGGCACAGGCCGTACGCGCAGGGGCACAGAAGGGGGAGGGCGATCGGATGCGGCAGACCGAGACACCGGGCACCGAGGCGGCGCCGCGACCCCGGTTGCGCTGGTGGACCGAACTGCCGCTGATCCTGCTGGTCTACGGCTGCTACTCGGCCGGCCGGCTCCTCGCGCGCGGGGACGTTTCCTCTGCCGTGGACCACGGTCTGGCGATCCTGCGGATCGAGCAACTGCTGCACCTGGACGCCGAGCACCCGCTCAACCGTCTGTTCACCCGCGAGCCCTGGCTCGGCGTGCCCGCGGACTTCTGGTACGCCTCGCTGCACTACCTGGTCACGCCCGCGATACTCGTCTGGCTGTTCCGCTCGCACGCGGCGCGTTACCGGGCGGCGCGCACCTGGCTGATGACGTCCACGTTCATCGGTCTGATCGGCTTCACGCTGCTGCCGACCTGCCCGCCGCGCCTGCTGCACCCGGGGCACGGCTTCACCGACACCATGGCGTACTACAGCTCGTACGGCTGGTGGGGCGGCGAGGCGAGCGCCCCGCGCGGCATGGGCGGCATGACGAACCAGTACGCGGCGATGCCGAGCCTGCACGTCGGCTGGGCGCTGTTCTGCGGCGTGATGCTGTGGCGTTACGGCCGCGGACCCCTGGCCAGGGCGGGCGCGGTGATCTATCCGCTGTTCACCGCGCTCGTGGTGATGGGCACCGCCAACCACTATCTGCTGGACGCGGTGGCAGGCGCGGCGGTGATGGGCGCCGGGCTGCTGCTCGCGCCGTACGTGCTGCGCGCGGCGGACGCGGTGAAGGCGCGGCTGAGCCTCGCCGGGGCGGCTCCGGCCGGTGTTCTCTCCCCCGTTGTCAGTGGCGGATGCCAGACTTCCGCGGGTGAGCGAATTCCACGGCAGCGCGAGTCTCGGGTCGATCCCCCGGCAGGACCGGACGCCTCCCCCAGCGGAGCGGGCGACGGCACTCCGGCACCGGCTCGCTGAGCTGCGCGGTCCCGAGGTTCCGGCCAAGCCCCTGGACGCCCGCGCCCTCGCGGCGCTCGCGTCCAACCCGGGCTGCAGCCGCCGCGCGATCCTGGACGGCGCCGGGGTGGACAAGGCGCGCCTGGCGACCGGTCTCGGCTCCCCCTCGGACTACGGCCAGTCCCAGTTCGCCCTGATCCGGGGCAACGTCTTCGAGGCGCGCGTGAAGGCGGACCGCGGCGCCGAGCTGCTGCGCCTCGCGCACGCCTGCTTCGACCCCGCCACCGAGCCCCCGGCGGGCGCCGCCGTGCCCGACCTGACCGCCGACGGTCCCAAGGGGCGTACGGCGCGTACGGAACTGGCGCTGCGCGAGGCGGCGGAGGCGGGCGGCTGGACGCTCCTGGACCACCCGATGCTCACCCTGGAGGTGGCGGGGGCGCCCGTGTACCTGGAGCCGGACGCGGTGGTGGTGCACCCGGACGGCGTGTGGACGGTCGTGGAGATCAAGTCGTTCCCGATGCTGGACGGTTCGGCCGACCCGTCGAAGGTGGGCGCGGCCGCCCGCCAGTCGGCGGTGTACGCGCTGGCCCTGGAGGAGGTCGCCGCCCGGCTCGACCCGGCGCTCCGGGTACGGCACGAGGTGCTGCTGGTGTGCCCGAAGGACTTCTCCAACCTGCCCACCGCGCGCGCGGTGGACGTGCGCCGTCAGCGCGCGGTGACGGCACGGCAGTTGACCCGGCTCACCCGGATCGAGGAGATCGCCGACACCCTGCCGGAGGGCACCTGCTTCGCCCCGGACCGCACGCCCGAGGAGCTGACGGCGGCGGTCGACGCGGTTCCGGCGACGTACGCGCCGGAGTGTCTGTCCTCCTGCGAACTGGCCTTCCACTGCCGGGAGCGCTCGCGCGCGTCCGGCGCGGTGACCCGGCTCGGACGACCCCTGCGGGCCGAACTGGGCGGTCTGCGCACGGTGGAGGAGGTCCTCTCGGCGGCGCGCGGCGAGAGCGGCGACCCGGACGACCCGGCGGTGGCCGCGCTGCGCCGGGCCGCCGCCCTGCGCGCGGAGGCGCTCGCGCACGCGGCGGCGGCGCGGGAGGTGTCCCTGTGTCCCTGATCGCGACCCTCGCCCGCCTGGAGGCAGTCGGCACCGGCGTGGCACAGCCGCTCACGACGGTCCGGCACCGTCATCTCTCCGACCGCCCGCTGGTGTTCGTGCCGCTGACCACCTCCGGTGAGGCGGGCGCCCCGCTCGGCGCGCTGGTCGGCACCGACCGGGACGCGCCGCGGCTGCTGGTCGTGCCCCAGCCGCGCGACCGCGACCTGCGCTTCGCGTTCCTCGCCGAACTGGCCGACGTCGTGCTGCCGTACATCGACTCCCACGCCGAGGCGGTGGAGGCGGCCGAGCGCACCGAGACCGACCCGGAGACCGGCAAGCGGGTCAAGGTCGAGGTCGACCTGTGCGCGGACGCGGCGCAGCTCGTCGTGCCGAGCCGGGCGGGCGTGGAGTACGTGCGCCTGCTGGGTCGCTCGACGCGTTTCCGGCGCACCGCCGAGCAGGAGCCGGAGGCGCCGAACCCGGCGCCGCCCCGGGTGCCGCTGCTCGGGCGCTGGCTGACCCACTACGGCGAGCGGGCGCGCGTGCCCGGCTCCTCGCTGCTGCTCGCGCTCACCGAGGTACTGTCCCGGCACTGGGCGACCGGGCAGAGCAGCCTGGAGGACCAGCATCTGGGCGCCCTCCTCGCCTGGATCGAGCCGCCCGCGGGCGGCTCGGGCGCCGAAGCCGCCTTCCGCGCGGAGCGCGAGCGGGACGCCCAGGGGCAGCTCACCTGCCCGCCCGCCGGTCCGGCCACCGACCCGGCGTTCGACAACAAGCTCCTCGCCCCGGCCATCGAGGCGTACGACCGCGCACGGACCGCCCTCGCCGCCGCCGAGGACCCGGTGGACGCGGAGGACCGCACGGCCGCCGTCACCCGGGCCGAGCACAGGATCCGCGAACTGGTGGAACAGGTCACCCGGCCCACCTGGGACGCGGTGTGGGACGGCCTCGACCTGCTGCGGGCGCTGCCCGAGGGGGCGCACGTCGAGGAGCGGTGGACGCGGGACCGCTGGTCGTTCACCGGTCACCGGGACCGGGTGCTGGCGGGCGAGCCCCCGCAGCCGCGCCGGGACGACGCGGTGACGGCGGCGAACAAGCTGGCCACGCGCGAGCGCGAGCAGTCCCGTCTGGAGGCGCAGGAGGCGCTGGACGATCCGCTGGTGATGGCGGGGCGGCGGCTGGCCGGGGAGGCGTTCGCGGGCGAGGTCGTCGACGTGGTCATGGCGTACAGCGAGGGCAAGCGGCCGAGCCCGCGCCCGCTGGTGACCGTGCGCACCGAGGACCGTCCGCATCTGGCGGAGCGCGCGAAGGCGTACCGCTCGCTGAACGGCAAGCCGCAGTCCGCCGAGTTCACGGGATACGAGGGCGACCCCGAGGAGGGGCTGCTCGTGCTGCGGATCACGGACAAGATGGGGCGGGGCAGGGAGCCCGAGGCGGGTTCGGTGCCGGAGAAGGGCGACCGGCTCTGCTTCACGCTCTTCGAGCACGAGCAGCGGGGCGGGGCGAAGCTCCCCGACCAGGAGGACACCCCGTGGACCCACGGCGGTCCGCCGGACGGGACCGTGACCGAGGCGCCGGACGCCATGACCGAGGAGGACGTGCTGTGACCACGGTGGACTTCGATCCGGGAACCGCCGCCGGGCGCGCCACGGACGCGATCCTCCACGACACCCTCAACGGCACCGAGCGGGGCGTGGTGGTGGACTCCCCGCCCGGCGCGGGCAAGTCGACCCTCGTGGTCCGCGCGGCGCTCGAACTCGCGGACGCCGGGCGCCCGCTGATGGTGGTGGCGCAGACCAACGCGCAGGTGGACGACCTGGTGCTGCGGCTCGCGGAGAAGAACCCCGACCTGCCGGTGGGCCGTCTGCACAGCAGCGACGCCGACGCCTACGACCGCTCGCTCGACGCGCTGGCGAACGTGCGCGCCTCCGCGAAGGCGGCGGACCTCGCCGGGCTCCCCGTGGTGCTGTCCACGGCCGCGAAGTGGGCGCATGTGACGGTGGACGAGCCGTGGCGGCACGCGATCGTGGACGAGGCGTACCAGATGCGCTCGGACTCGCTGCTGGCCGTGGCCGGGCTCTTCGAGCGGGCGCTGTTCGTGGGCGACCCGGGGCAGCTCGACCCGTTCTCTATCGTGGGCGGCGAGCAGTGGGCGGGGCTGTCGTACGACCCGTCGGCGTCGGCCGTGAGCACGCTCCTCGCGCACAACCCCCGGCTGCCGCAGCACCGGCTGCCGGTGTCCTGGCGGCTGCCCGCCTCGGCGGCTCCGCTGGTCTCGGCGGCGTTCTACCCGTACACCCCGTTCCGCAGCGGCACCGGGCACGGCGACCGCCGTCTGTCCTTCGCGGTGCCCTCGGACGGCTCGGGTCCGGACCGGGTGATCGACGAGGCGGCGGAGTCCGGCTGGGGTCTGCTGGAGCTGCCTGCCCGCCACACCCCGCGCACGGACCCGGAGGCGGTGCGGGCGGTGGCCCTGGTCGTACGCCGCCTGCTGGACCGGGGCGGCGCGGCTCTCTCGGAACGCTCCCCCGACCCGACCCCCCTGACCGCCGCCCGCGTCGCCGTCGGCACCGCCCACCGCGACCAGGCGGCGGCGATCCGCACGGCCCTGTCCGACCTCGGCATGACGGGCGTCACGGTCGACACGGCCAACCGCCTCCAGGGCCGCGAGTACGACGTCACGGTCGTCCTCCACCCCCTCTCCGGCCGCCCCGACGCCACCGCCTTCCACCTCGAAACCGGCCGCCTCTGCGTCCTCGCCTCCCGCCACCGCCACGCCTGCGTCGTCGTCTGCCGCGCCGGCGTCGACACCCTCCTGGACGACTACCCCTCCACAGAACCGGTCCAGCTCGGCACGCTGGTGAAGTTTCCTGACGGGTGGGAGGCGAATCATGCGGTGCTGGCGCATCTGGCGGAACACCGGGTGAGCTGGCGCCCCTGATCACAAAGTCCGCGTCCACCACGCCATGCCCTTACTTAGCCGGCATCACCCCCTGCTTGCAGTCGGCTGAGTTGGGCCCCTGGGTCAGGGACGATCAGTGTCACCGGTTCCTGACGGTTCAACCAGGCAGTGGGCCGACCCCAGCCTCTGCGTGTGGTGCATGGGCAAGCTCCCCACGTCCTCAGGAGGCACCCATCGAAGCAGCAGGGCTGGAGTGTCGTGCTAAGGCGAGGATTTCGGTATGGGATGCCGAGCAGCAAAGCTCCGAGAGCAGTTGCCGTCAACTCGGCCGGAAGCCCCGTTAGGCGACGCTCTACGCGGCCGAGATTGGCTAACGAGAATCAGGTGTCGGCCAAGGATCGAGTCCCGGATCGGAATACAGACAGATCAGTGGGCGATTCGCACAGACCGCCAATTCCAGGGAGTCTTCAAATGTGGAACCAAGCTCCCAAATCCAACCCATGCCAGCAGCAACCACCCTCCCCCCAGCTTCGACGAACACGCTGGAATAACTGAGCCATTCACCGATGGGAAAAGTCCCCACCGAGAACGCCCCTCCACCTCTGTTCCTAGACCACGCCGCCCTGATCCAGCGGCGAGGGGATCGAAATTGTAAGGCTCGTCATTACTGAAATTCGGACCGACTGGATTGACCGGCTCGATCGAGAGCCCACCCATCGCCGCGAGGATTTCCTCTGCCAATGGATGGGACCGGTACCCTTCACCCTCCAGCGGCACGACCCATTGACCTGGATCAACCTTCCTGCCTGCGCTCCATCCGGACACAACGAGCGCCCCAAGCAGATCCTCGCTGAGCGAGTCGAAGCGAATCAGGGACATCAGTTGATCTCCAGGTCTTCCGGCAGTCGGCCACAACGACCGCAGGGGTGAGCCGGTTCACCATGCCCATCCGTATTCGATGTCGGCATGGAGTTATTCCGCGTCCTTACCGTTTGTATGGTCCCACCCCTGATGGCCTCGGACCCCTCCGCCGCCTGCGCCTGAATTAGACAGTGCACCTCCGCGCATCCTCTTGTAGCTGTCGGGTTGCCGTCAAAAGACCCTGAAGGCCCGCCGGAACCATTCCGGCGGGCCTTCAGTACGTCCTCAGGTAAATCAAATCCCAGCAGGGATCAGTCGACCCATCCCTGAATGTTCGACCTCGACTCGATCGAGAAATAGCCCTCGACGTTCATCCTGGAGGCGGTCTTCCTTTCGTATTGCTCCGACGCGAGGTAGAGCAACCCCTCAGCCTCCTGAGCAAACGGCGCAACGAAGCGATCGAATCCGACACCAGAACTCAGGACATCGCCGTACGCCCTTTCTCCCGCCAAGATGCACGCGCATCGGGCATAAAGGAAGTGGTCGCTCGTCTGCGGGAGTTTCAAACCATTGGCAAGCACCACTGGCACCTCCGCCAGATCCCTCCTGTCGATCCGATAGAGCGACTCCCGAAGTCGCTCAACAAATCGAGTCAAGGCATCGGGCGTCATCACGCTGAGCTGCCCGGAGATCCGCTCCAGGGCAGAGTCGATCTCGCTCTCATCCTGGACGGAGCTTGAGCCGATGACCTTCCAGAAATCAGTCACTTCGAGCTGCTCCTACCAGAGTTCGAGTTGTTCGAATTTTTCGGCATCTTGCCTTTGCTCCAAGATTTTCTTGCCCGGCGACGCAATGTCATTCGACAGATCGACTCCCTGACCGCGCAGTTCTTCCATCCGGAGATGTTCGGCAACGAACAAGTCATCATTCGTTCCGCAAACGTGCGTACAGGTCGCATCTCCGCGACTCTTCAGGCGCCCACTGTCGATGTGATCCTGCAAGCGGTTATTGAAGTTCTTCGTCTTGCCGACATACGTCTTTCCGGGGTTCAGCTGATCCTCGAACTCGTAAATCCCTTGATTCTTGTTGCAGTTATGCACAAGAACCGGCGTGGCCCCCGCCAGCACATAGTACGTATGCAGCGTGCCGACAGTGAGGTCGTAAGTGATCCCGTGGTGGTGGAAGTTGCGGGCTTCCGTCACCGTGAGGGTGTGGCCGGCGGTGGTGCGGAGTTTTGTGCCGGGGGTGAGGTCGTGGGCCTCGGTCCAGCGGTGGTGGGTGGCGTCCCAGAAGGGGTGGTGCCAGGTGGTGGTGAGGGTCTGCTGCTTGGCGGGCTTGCGGGACGGGGGGCCGCGGGTGGGGGCCGTGTCCAGGGTGAGGGTGGTGAAGTCCTTGTCGGTGGTGGTGACGATGACCCGCTGGACCTTCTCCGGCGCGGTGATGCCCGTCTGCGGGTCGGTCGCGAGGACGGTGTCGCCGGCCTTCACCTTGCTGATCGGTATTGATGTGCCGTCCGCGCGTCTGACCTCGGTGGTGGGAGTGAAGCTGTGGGCGGCCTGCTCCAAGCAGCCCACCCCGTCCGAGCCCGCCTCTTCCGCCTTCGCCACCGCGCGTTCCGCGTCCAGCGCGTCGTCGGCCAGTTTCGCGGCTTCCTCGGCGTCCTTGACGGCGGCGTAGGCGCGGTCCAGTTCCCGCCAGATCTTGACCGCTTCGATGCCGACCTTGATGGCCTCGAATGCCTTGCCCCAGGGGACGAAGGTCAGGGCTGTGTTGATGCAGCCCATGACGTCGCCCTTGGTGAAGCAGTTGTAGGCGTCGGTGACGCCGATGACATCGGCCACCAGGCCGAGCAGTTGGTGTTTCAGGCCGGACGTCTGCTTCTTCGCCGCCGCGGCGGCCGCGTTCGCGGTGGCCTTGGCCCGCTGCGCCGCCTTGGCCTCGGCCTGCCGGTCGGACGTCTTGGTGCTGATATTGCCGCCACCTGTGCCCTTGCCCCCACCGAGCGCGTGGCCGTCGGTGCACTGGCCGTAGTGGCACATGGTGTGGTTCGGGCCGCCCGGGTCGACGGGGCCGGTCGTGACGTAGCGCTTGGGGTTGTTCTTGCCGGTTCCGGTGCCGCCGATGGGATAGCCGACGCCGCACAGGTCGGCCATGCACAGGCCGGAGGGGTCGGAGCCGGTGACCGGGGTGTCGTCGGCGTAGTCGTAGGCGTTCCAGGACTGCGGGTCGCTCGGGTCCAGCAGGGGGTCCGGGGCGAGGAAGCGGCCGATGGACGGGTCGTACTCACGGGCGCCGAGGTTGGTCAGGCCCGTGTTGTCGTCCTGGGTGCCCCCGACGTAGCCACGCTGCCCGGCCGTCCAGGTGCCGGTCGCGTCGCGGGACTCGCCGAAGGGCTTGTACTGCCGGCGGACCACCTGCTGGGTCTGGGAGTCGATGGCCAGGGTGCCGGTGCCCTGCCGGTCGGGGACGAGGTAGGTGTCGTGGCCGTCGGAGGAGTGGCTGGCCACTGTCTCACCGCCGAGGGAGATGTAGCGCACTCCGTCGCAGCTGGTGGCGTTCTTCTTGAGGGTGATCTCCTCGTCGCCCGTGTAGAGCGTGGTGGCGTCGGGGCTGCGGCGGAGCAGCAGATTGCCGTCGGCGTCGTAGAGGTACTTGGTGTCGCCGATCGAGCCCGTGGACGACAGCTCCGTGAGGTCGTCCTCGTCGTTGTAGGTGAGGGTGTCGGTGCCCGCCCGGGTGGTGCGGGTGGTGGCGTTGCCGTCCGCGTCGTAGGTGTAGGAGTTGGTGGTGTCGGAAGCCGCGTCGCCCGGTACCACCGTATCCACCTGGGAAACGGCGTGCGCCGGGCCCTTGCCCGCCGCGAAAGGCGTGTAGGTGGACGTCGCGTCGTGGGCGGTGTTGCCCGACGGGTCGTGGTCCACCTGGGTGCTCCGCGCACCGGTGGCGTCGTAGGACCACGACTGCCAGTACGGCGAGGGGCCGCCCACCGTCGTGGCGGAACCCGGCACGGGCGTGGCCGCGCAGTTGTCCGTGGCCGTCCATGCGGCCTTGAGCCGCTGCGCCCAGTCGTAGGTGAAGCACTGGGTGTCGGTCCGACCGGTCTCCAGCTTATCGGTGATCTTTGTGACGTTGCCGGAGGGCTGGTAGGTGTAGCCGGTCTGGTCAGCCATCGCCGCGCCGGACTGGGTGACGGTGGTGGAGCCGGTCAGGCGGTGGGTCTGGTCGTCGTAGGCCAGGGTCTGCTGGGCAAAGTTTCCGGACGTTCCGTAGGTGAACTGCTGCGGTTCGTCGAACTCGGTGTAGGTGAGTTTGTTGACGTACTCCCAGCCGGCGACACCGCCGACCGCGACAGGGCGGTCGAAGGAGTCGTAGGTGTAACCGACGGTCTCCTGCGGCAGTTTGACGGCAGCCGGGTCCTGGTCGGTGTACTTGCTCAGCGTTCCCGTGAGGTTGTACGTGTTCTGGTGGATGTAATTGCCCGCCAGCGCGCCCTCGGCCGACGGAACCACGAGTTCGGTGGCCTGCGTCCAGCCGTGGCTGTCGTAACCGAGAACCTTGTCCGAGTAGGCGGTGCCGCTGGTACCTCCCACGTAGCGGGTGGAGGAGGTTGGCTCACCCTTCTTCAGCGTGTCGTACGTCCATGAGGCCAATTCGTTGGCCGCGGACGGGTCGGCGCCGCCTGTGGTGTCGAACTCGGCCGTTTTGCGGCCCATCTCGTCGTACTGGTAGCTGATCGTCTTGTCGCGAGCGTCGGTCGTCGACAGCAGCTGGCCCGCGTTGTCGTACTTCGACGAGGACTGCCCGGCGTCGGGATCGTTCTGCGAAGTGCGGCGGCCCAGCAGGTCGTAGTGGCTGGACCAGGTGTGCCCCTGGCCGTCGTCCTGGCCGACCTGGTGCCCCGCCGCGTCATAGGTGTAGGTGACCGTGTCCGCATCACCGGTGGGTGAACTGCCGTGGTAGCGAAGCAGTTTGACCAGCTGGCCGTGGGCGTCGGTGTAGGTCGTGGTCGGAGTGTCGCCCGCAGGCGGGGTGACGTCCACCCGGTCGGAGCCCGGGTAGGCGGTCGTGGTGCGCCAGCTCTCGGTGGCGAAGTGGTAGGCGATGGAGGCGGTGGCCCGGCCCGCGCCGTCGTAGAGCGTGGCGGTCTGGGACGGTGTCTGCGAGTCCGCGGCGTCCACGAGGGTGTGGTCCGGGCTGCCGCTGTTGTAGTACGGGTCGGAGCTGGACACCGCCCAGCCGTGGCTGTCGTAGGCGGTGTCGGTGATGACCCGGCCGCCGTCCTGGGTCGCCGTCTGCGTCTCGCGAGGGCGCAGCATCGCGTCGTAGAGCGAGATCGAGGTGCGGTAAGTGTTGTTGCCGAGCAGGGTCTGGGTGGTGACCGTCGACGGAGCGCCGGGATTGAGGTCGTAGCTGTACTTGGTGTTGGGGTTGTTGCTGGTCGAGAAGCCCGGACTCCACACCGAGGTGAGCCGACCCAGCGGGTCGTATGCGCTGGTGGAGGAGTACCCGGCCGGGTCGGTGGTCTTGAGGTCCACGCCACGGCCCGGGTCGAGCGTGGTCGTGGTGGCGAAGCCGGCCGTCTGCCCGGTGACCTTCGGCTGGGTGACCTTGACAGAGGTCGGCGAAGCCCCGCTCACAGGGGTGTAGTCGGTGGTGGTGACGCGGTTGTCCGCGTCGGTCTCGGTGACCTCGCGGCCGTAGGAGTCGTAGGTGTTTTTCAGTGCCGTGATGTAGTGGATGGTGCCGTCGGAGGTGACCGAGTCGGCCTTCTGGACCATCGTCACGTCGCCCTTGGTAGGTACGGCGTTGTTGTCCGTGGAGTTGTCGAAGAAGGTCAGGTCGTCGCTGATCAGGTCCTTGGCGTAGTCAGGAGTCGAGGAGCAGGCGACCGAGACCTCCTGGACCCGGCGCGGGATCGGCAGCTGATTACCGGAGGCGTCCTTCGCGTACCAGGTACGGGTACATGTGTCGTCCGTACTGGTCGCGGTGTCGCCCTTGTCGTCCACAGCCGTGGGCAGACCGGTCGAGCCGTCGATCGTGTAGTCGATCTCCGTGGTCTGCTTGGTTCCGTCCGCCTTGGTGGTGACCGTGTGGGCCCGCTGGACGTTGGTACGACGCGCGACCAGCGCGTCCAGGCCCGCCTTCGTGCGGGACTGCGTGGCTGTCGCGGACGAGCTCCACGGGTCGGAGACGCCGTCCGACAGCAGGGCTCCGCCGTCACCGTTGAACGACTGTGACTCGAAGGTCTGGCCGGCGAGCCAGTCGGAGTCCTTCTGCGAGTCGTCACCCGCGCTGTCGTTGAGGGTGACACTGCGAGTGCCCGACGAGGTCTTGTCGCCGTCCATCCCGCGGAAGAAGATCTGCCGCGAAAGCGTGAGTTTCTCCGGCGAGGTACCGGTGCGGGTCTCGACCGTGCCGTAACCGCGCCACTGGTTCCACGTGCGGTACTTGGCCTGGGTGAGCGGGTCGTCGTTGAAGTGCCAGGCTGGGTTGCCCACGTACTTGTACGAGGTCTGGACAGGCAGGCCGCCGCCCGTGGGGTCCTCCGTGGTGACGGAGTTGACAACAAACTTGTTGAACCAGTCCAGCTGGGGCGAGGTCTGCCCCGGTGGTGTCCAGTACTGCGGGTAGCAGCGATAGGTGTTGTCGTCCTCGCTGGAGGGCAGCACGGTGGTGTCCGCGCGGTGGCACTGGGGGTCGCTGTAGTTGACCGCGATCACTTCACCGGACTCGGTGGTGATCGTGGTGAGCCGGTAGCGGGTGATCGGCTGGTAGCCGTCCAGGCCGTCCACCCTGTTGGCCAGCGCCTGCCCGTCGAAGGTGATCGCAGGCAAGGCGAGGCTGCCACCGTCCTTGCCGGTGCGGGTGATGGACTGGAGCCAAAGCGACGGGGTGGTGGTGTCCCCGGTGGTGGGGAAAGTGTGATTGAGGGACCAGGCGTCCACGTCGCTGTAGGTGGTGCCGACCAGGACCTGCGTACGGATGCCGGTCAGCCGCTTGGTGGTGAAGAACGCCGGGCCGTGGTTGTCGCAGCTGCCCGAAGAGGCGCACACCTGGTCGACGGGGACGTCCGGCCAGTGCGAGGCGTTGGCCGACGTCATCTTCGAGGCCGCGCAGTCGAACCCGGAGTCGGGAAGGCAGCGTTCGGCCGTGTCGAAGAACACCTGAGCGGCGGCGGGCGCGGTGCTGTCGTAGACCTTCCCGTCCAGCTGCCCGTATTGGATCTTGGCCAGATAGCCGCTGCGGGTGAACGGGGTCGGGGTGGTGGTGTTGTCCCGGCCGTAGTAGTCGGTCTCCGGCGAGTACCAGTAGCTGATGGCATTGCCGTGCGGGTCGACCGTGTAGTCGAGGTTCCAGCGGTAGCCCTGCTGGCACCAGGAGTCGGCGAACGTTGAGGCGTGGCACGGCTCACCCGCGTCGTTGCCGTACACCGGCGTGGTGAAGACCGAGTTGGTGGTCGCGTTCCCGGAGGTCCAGCCGGGGAGGCGGTTGCGGCCGAAGTAGTACTTGGTGCCGTCGGCGGTGGTGACGACGAAGTATTCGTTGTCGTTGTCGCCGTTGACCGTGTCGGTCTTGACCTCGACCTTCTCGCCGTTGTCGCCCTGGGGGTGCCAGGTGTTCGTGGCGTCGTCGTGGACGAGCGTGTTGGACCCCCCGTTCAGCGACAGGGTGAGGGTGTCGACGTCGTCCGACCAGCATTCGTCGGAGGTCTTCGGGGAGCCTCCGGTCGCGTCGTCG
The DNA here is from genome assembly GCF_016482685.1 of Streptomyces sp. DSM 110735. GTDB lineage: Bacteria > Actinomycetota > Actinomycetes > Streptomycetales > Streptomycetaceae > Streptomyces. The sequence goes on from NZ_JACYHF010000010.1 coordinate 113,271, forward strand.
GCGCAGGACGCGTAGCTGCGCTCGACGAAACCCGGCTCGTAGTCCCAGCCGTCGCCGACCCAGGAGGACTGGGCGTTCGTCGACGAGGTGCGACCGTCCACGCTCTGGGAGCCGTAGTCCAGCGAGATGCTCGGCGCCAGGCTGCCGGGGACGTCGGGTACGGAGATGGGGTAGGAGTAGGAGAAAGCTCCGGTGGAGCCGCCGGCCGACCACTGGCCGGACGGGGCGAGCGAGGTCGCGCCGTAGGTGCCGCCACCGCCCGAAGCGCCGGCCACTGCCGCCAGCACCATCGGGGAGGCGGTCGCGGAGTCTGAGGTCGTCGCGTGTGCAGTGTTCTTCGTGTCCGGCAGCTGAATGGCCGCGGTCACCTGCTGCCGCTTCGCGTCATTGGCCGAGGGGAGTGGGGTCTCCTTGCGGCAGTGAGCGGCACTCGGCGTGGTGAGGGCACAGGCCGGCAGTTGGACGAGGTGCAGGCGCGTGGCCCAGTCACCACCGTAGGCGCCCTTGAACGCCGAGTAGTCCAGGCCGACTTGGGCACTTCCACCCGCCGTGGCGGTCTGGGGCCGCACGGTGAGGAGCACCCCGCGCACTCCCAGATGCCGGGCCGCCGACTGCCCTGGCAGGGAGATGCGCAACCGGGTACCTGCGGCCGCCCGGTGGGCACCCTTCGTCGCCGGGGCGACGACGACGGGCAGATTCCCCGCCCGGGCCTGCGTACCAGACCGCGCATCCGCCTTCTTCGGGGCGGCCGCCGGCAATGCCGCATCGGCTTCACCTGCTCGGGGCCAGGTTCTCCGGGCGTCTTTCGCATTCCAGCGCGTCATGTGCGGGCGCTTGACAGGGCGCCCCTTGACGCGCGTGACGGGAACGGATTTTTCCCTGCCGGTTTTGACGAGGTAACTGTGTTTGGCCACCCCGGCGGCAAGCGCCGGAGTGGCCACGGAAAGAGGCACCAGGAGCGCCATGAATGTGACGAGGATCAGCCAGAGTCGAGCGGACGTTTTCCGCCTGACGAGCCTCTCCACACCCCGCCCGAATCTCGCCCATTCACCCACTTTAGAATCCCATCCCCTAGTGAAGGCATGGTGAAGCTAGCAAGTAGTTGCAGGTAAGTCCGCATACACACGATCAAGACTGCTCCACGGGCACGCCAAGATCACAAAGGATCTCCCAACTTTCCGACCACCTTCAATTCCCGTGTTATTTAGGGCGATGCTTGAAATCAGAGATGTCTGCCGTTGCATCTCTTAGGGAAGAAATGTCCGGTTGTTCTTCGTTCACTTTGAGCCGGTCGGATTCGATGCAAAACACTGCTTGTCCGATGCATGGATGCGCCGGTAGCGTCCTCTCGCCTTGGGTTGACATCGTCAGAACACGTTTTTCTGGGGGGAATCAGGTGCCCGAACAGCCCCGCCGTCGTTCCATGCGAAGAGAGCGGCGAATACGGCCGCGATTCCGGACCGCTGCCATCGCGCTCGCTCTCCTGCTGCCCTTGTCCGCCACCGGCCCGGCGGCGCAACCCGCCGTGGCCGACGCGGGCTCCGGTACGCAGGGCTCGGCCACGCCCCCCGGGACCAAGCCCGCGCCGACGCTGCCCGAGGCCGACCCGGACGGGCCGCTGGGCACCACGCGCCCGGGCGACACCTCGGGGCTGTCGAAGGATCAGCAAGCGGCGCTGGCCACAGCCCAGAGCAAGGCAGCTTCCACAGGAAGCCCGGCCCAAGTTGACGCACTGACCACGGAAACCGCCGCGGTCCAGGCCAACCCGTCGGGCACCGTCACCTGGACCACCAGTCTCATGCCCCAGCGAGTCCGCCAGGACGGTTCCTGGGTGCCGGTCGACGCCACGCTCCGGCAGAACACCGACGGCAGCTACAGCCCCAAGGCCGCATCCGAACCACTGACCTTCTCGGGCGGCGGCACCGGCGCGCTGGTCTCCATGACCAGCGGCAAGGCTCAACTGTCCTTCTCCTGGCCCCAGGAGTTGCCGCAGCCGACCGTGTCCGGCGCCACGATCACCTACCCCGACGTCCTCGACGACGTGGATCTGCGACTGACCGCCAACCCCCTGGGCGGTTTCTCGGAACTGATCGTCGTCAAGACCGCGGCGGCGGCCGCGAATCCGGCTCTCGACACCCTGAAACTAACCACGCACGCCGTCGGTGTGAAGGTGTCCGACGACGGTCACGACAACCTCGAAGCAGCCACTCCGGCGGGGCAGGTGATGTTCAGCGCCCCTCAGCCGGTGATGTGGGACTCCACCACCGGCGGCATGACGACTGAACTCGTCAGCACCAGCTCGCACACGGAGGCCACGGGGTCCCCGGACGGCACCACCGACGACGGAACTCCCGGCATCGGCGCCAAGGTCGCCCGTGTCGCCGACGACGTCACCGGCTCAACCCTCTCACTGACTCCGGATCAGAAACTGCTCACCGGTTCGAGCACCCAATACCCCGTCTACATCGATCCCACCTGGAACCCGCACTACGCCTCCGGCGGCAAACAGCACTACATCGAGACCCAGCAGGGGTGCCCGTCGGCGAAGAACTACGACTCGACCCAGTACGGCGACCCCGGGGTCGGCTACAACGCCTGGTCCGGATGCATCGGCCTCGAGCGCTCGTACTTCCAGCTCGGCATCCCTTCGGCCGTCTGGAGCACCCACATCGTCTCCGCCACGGTGGATGCCAAGGAGAACTACTCGGCCAGCTGCAGCCTCTCCTCGGACATCAAGCTCTACCTGTCCGGCTCCATCAGCTCGAAGACCACGTGGAACAACAAGCCGTCCCTGTCCAGCCTCCTGGCCACCAAGAGCTTCGGCCCGGCCTGCACCAGTGAGCCCTCCGGCGGTTTCTCGGTGACCTCCGCCATCGCGAAGAAGGCGGCCGCTCACGACTCCAGCTGGACCTTCGCCCTGGTCAACAGCCATGACGACAGCGGCGACGGCGACTACTTCAAGCGCTTCGCCAACAACCCCTCGATGTCCATCGAGTACAACCACGTACCCGGCAAACCGGCGAGTCTGGCCGCCAAGTTCGGTACACACTCGGTCGGCTGCGGCACGTCCACCCCGTACCCGGTCATCGGCAAGACGCTCATCACCACGCCCCCCACCCTCAATGCCACCGTCAGCGACGGGGACAAGGACGATCTGGCCGCGACCTACAAGTACTGGGGCAACAGCGGTTCGGCCACCACGACCACCAGCGCCACCGTCGCCAGTGGGGCCAACGCTCCCAAACAACTGTCCGCCGGCTTCATGAGCGGGCTGAAGAGCGGCGACACCGTTGGCTGGAACGTCACGTCCAGCGACGGCAAGGACACCAGCGCGGCCTCGTCCAGCTGCCACTTCACCGTCGACCTCACCGCTCCCGCACCACCGACGGTCACGAACACCGACGGTCTCTACCCCGAGGACACGGCGGGCATCACGGGCGCGGGGGTCTCGGGCAAGTTCAAGTTCAGCACCGACAGCGCGACCAAGTTCCTGTACAACCTGGACGCCAGCCCGCCCACCTCGAACACGCCGAGCGCCGAGACGGTCACGGCCTCGGGCAACGCCGCGACGATCACGCTCACTCCCACCGCGCCGGGAACGCACACGCTGTACGTGTACGCCATCGACTCGGCAGGCAACGTCTCCGCTCAGGAGCAGTACCAGTTCACGGCATTGGGTCACGCCGGAAAGACGTACGCCGGCCTCAAGGACGCCTTCAACAACACCGCGGTCACGGACGACCACGCCCAGGACGCGGCAGATGCCGACGGCGTCGGCGCAACCGTGTCCCTCCAGGATCTCAAGGCCGCGGGATGGCAGCCCAACGGCAAGATCACCGTGGACGGCGCCACCTTCACACTGCCCAACTTCGGTTCCGCCTCCGGCGACAACGTGATGGCCGCCAACCAGACAATCCAGATGAACGGCAGCGGCCGGGCGCTGGTCTTCCTCGGCTTCTCCACCTACGGCTTCGTCGCCTCGCAGCGCGATGACGACGACTTCACCAGTCCCGTCGTACCCGACGGCACCTCCGTCGGCGACGGCGAATGCACCCTCGGCAACGGTCAGTACGAGGACTGCCAGGCGGGCGGCCCCAGCGGTGCGATCACCTACGCGGACGGCAGTGATCCGCAGACGTATCACCTCAACGTCCCCGACTGGGTGTACGGCTCCAACTCCCTTGCCGCCGTCACCCTCCCGCACCGCAACCACACCAACGGTTCCCAGGAGACCCGCAGCGCGAACATCTACGCCTTCGCCGTCCCCCTCAAGGCAGGCGCTCCCATCAGTTCGGTAACGCTCCCGGACCTGACGGATGCCGCACGCAAGTACGTGCCTGGTCTGCACATCATGGGCCTGGCCATCCGAGACACCGGCACGGCGCCCGGCGGCAGCAAGTGGACCGGCGCCTGGAGCTCCCCCGACGAGGGTGCCTTCAACTACGAGAGCACCGACTACAAGGACCAGACCTTCCGCATCGCCGCCACCCCGAGCGTGAGCGGATCGCATGTCCGCATCCGTCTGTCGAACGCTCTCGGCCGCACACCGCTGACCATCGACCACACCACGATCGCCACCCAGTCCTCCGGTGCCGCCCCGACCGCGGTGCCCACTGACCTCACCTTCAACTCGGGCAGCCGAAGCGTCACCATTCCCGTCGGGGGTGAGGTCTACAGCGACCCGATCGGCTTCGCCGCGAGCGCCGGCGTACCCGTCCTGATCAGCCTGCATCTCTCCAACAACGTGCCCTATCTCGTGCAGCACAGCTGGGCCGGCTCGGCCACCGAGTACGTCAGCGCCGTCGGCGCCGGGGACCACACCGCCGACACCGGCACCGGTGCCTTCACCGGCACGGGGACGTTCTGGGGCTGGTTCACCAACGTCCTCACCGGGATCGACGTCACCACCAGCGGCGATCAGCCCACCGTCGCCGTACTCGGCGACCAGCTCGTAGACGCCTTCGCCGACGGCACCACCCCGGGGCTGAGCACCCCCCGTCTCGCCGACGACCTCGCCACCGCCCTTCAGAACAACGATCAGGGCGTTCCCGACTACGGCGTCGTCGCGTCCGGCATCGAAAACAACCGTCTCGCCGCCGACCAGAGCGACCGGGGCGGCCCGGCCGTACTGACCCGTCTCGACCGTGACGTTCTCGACCTGCCCGGCATCACCACCGTGGTCGTCGACGAGGGCCTGAAGGACATCGTGGCGGGCACCGACGACACCACCCTGGAGGAGTCGTACGGGCTCCTGCGCGACCAGCTCAAGGCGTGGGGCCTCAAGACGGTCTTCACCACCCTCACCCCGTGCGACGGCTATGCCCCCTGCACCGCCGCCGTCGACGGCAACAGGGGCGACGCCAACACCTGGATCACCGATCAGGTCGACTTCACGACGCCCACCGTGAGCTATGTCGACGCGGAGTCGGCCGTGGCGGTCCCGGACCCGGCGAGCACCACGGACCCACCCTCCCTCAAGCTGAACAGCGACCCGGCCCCCTTCGACTCGGACACCGGAGACCACGTCAACCTCACGTCGGACGGCTACAAGGCCATCAGCGACAGCTTCGACCTGACCACCCTCGGGCCCGACATGTAGGCAAGCACAGTCCATGACGGGGGCCGAGCTGAACGCGCTCCTGGAACGGGCCGAGGCGGAGCTCGAAAGAACTCTGGCTTCGGGTGAACTCACTCGTCCGCAGGCGCGGGGCGGCCGATGTCTGTCGTTCCAGGCATGCGCGTCAGTCCCGAGGGAATCGATCCCAAGGCAGAGAGGGGGGAAGCCCACGGCATCACGCTGAACGCGGGCGCCTTCGACGGATCACCTTTGTTCCACTGAGTCATCGCGGTGGCGCACATGACCGAGCTCGAAGGAGGCGCCGCGACAAGCGTCCGGCGCGACCGCGCGATGACCGCCGCGCCCTTGCGTGCATACGGGACAATGGACGGTGGCCCACCCCGAGGGGGGCCGGAAACGTAGAGGAGGAGATGTGGACATGGCGGAGCCCACGCCGCGTCGGAACGAACCGCGGCTACGCCCCGCGCCCCTGCTCTTCGAGCCCGCCGAGGCGGCGGCAGACCCGGAGCACTTCTTCGACCTGGAGTCGATCGAGGACCCGAGGACGCTGCTGACCCGGGCGACGGAGCTGACCCAGGCGTTCCGCGCGGCGGCCGACCGCGCGATGGAGTTCCAGGCGATCGCGGCGGCGCAGCTCGCCGACCCGCGCCGGTTCGACCGGCTGACCTCGGCGGACCTCGCCGAGCGCGCGGAGTGGACCGAGGACTATGCCCGGAGAATGGTGGAGTTCGGGCGGGATCTGATGCGCGGGGCGGAGACGGAGGGGCGTACGCCCGTCGACCCGCGCTGACGCCGCCGACGCCATCCGTGTCCGACCCGTCTGGCATATGCCGAGCGGGCAAGATACCCCCTCCCGCACCGCCCTGTCCCTATTTTCCGCAACCCAGGGGAAGCGGATGCTCACCGGCGGTAGACCTGTCGGTATGAGCAGCGCACCGAACGTCACCGCAGCCACCGCCGACGGCGCCGCCTGGCTCGCCTCCGCCGGAACGTATCCGCGCAGCACGCTCGCCCTGTGGGAGGAGCGTCCGGGCGCCCCGGTGGTGCTGCCCTGCGGGAGCGTCTTCGACGTGGTGAGCGCCCCGGCGATCTTCGGCCGGCGGATGCTGGACCGGCTGTGGGGCGAGGGTCCGGGTTCGGGTCCGGTCGCGGTGCACCGGGGACGGACGCTGCTGTTCACCGCGCCGGGCACGGCTCAGCGGCTGCCCTCCCTGCTGACCTGGGAGGAGTGGGGTCCGCGCACCCACGCCGTACCGCCGCTGCTGTGTCACGGCACCGGGGACGCGGTGACCGTCCCGGCGCTGTACGGCGAGGACCCCGCGGGCCCGGCGGGCTCGCGCTGGCTGGTCGCGCCGGACACCCGGCAGCCGTGGCTGCCGGGACCCGAGGTGGTGCTCTGGGCGGCGGTCCGGGCGGCCCGCGCGGCGGTGCGGATATCGATTTTTCCTCCCGCCGACCAGGATGCTAAGGTCTACGACGTCAGCAGGCGCCGCTAGCTCAGTTGGTTAGAGCAGCTGACTCTTAATCAGCGGGTCCGGGGTTCGAGTCCCTGGCGGCGCACAGACAACGGTCAGGCCCCTCGCGCGAGCGGGGGGCCTGACCGCGTTCCGGCATCCCTTGCGCGGACCTGTCCCTCACCCTGTCACGCCCGGCGTGATGGAGACCGTCCACGCCCCGGACGCCGTCCGCTCCTCCACCTCCACCTTCACGCCGTCCCCCGGCACGGTGAAGCTCTCCCCCGCCGTGAGCGGGGCGTCGGCGAGCGGCGGGTAGACGGAGTTCTCCCAGCAGGCCGAGCTGTGCGGATGGGTGTCGATCACCTGGACGGGTCCGTCGCCGGACTCGGCGCGGGAGCGGACGCGGTAGACGAGGACGCCCTCCCGGCAGCCGGAGTCGTCGTTCCCGGCGGAGGCGCGCGCCTCGAAGGCGAGCGCGCTGTCCGGTCCGGTGCGCACGACCGCGAGCTTCGTACCGCGCCCGAGCCCGAAGGCGGGGGCTCCCGCCGCACCCGGCACCGTCACCCCGGGTCCTGCCTCCAGCGGCTCCAGCGTGAGCCGGGTCGGACCGGTGCCCCGTACGCAGGTCACCTGGCGCGGGCCGAGCCAGCCCAGCCGCCACTTGTGCCAGGCGAACAGGTCGGGGGAGAGACCGAACTGGCTGCCCATCAGGTCCCAGTCACCCACATAGGTGTCCCAGTCGCCCTTGTTGTCCAGCGGGCGGTGGTAGAGGTCGGGCAGGTCGAAGACGTGGCCGGTCTCGTGGGCGAGGACCAGCCGGTCCGGCGGATGCTGCTCGAAGACGGTGACGACCCGGCGTACGTCCTTGCCGTCCAGCCGGACGGGCGTGTCCAGGTTGACGACCTTCGTCGCGTCCGAGTCCACGCCGGGCGCGTCCGGGTCGGCGACGAGGTAGACGACGTCGTAGCGGGAGAAGTCCACCGCCTTGTCGGCGACGGTGAACGCGTCGCGCAGATAGGCGGACCGGTCGGCGGCGGCCCAGTCGCGCTTCATGGCGTACGACGTGGAGGGGCGCGGCATCCGCAGCCAGCGGTTCACGGGGTGCGGGCGCAGGGTGAAGCGGCCGTAGGAGGCGCGGGTGTAGAAGTCGCTGGTCTCCGGGAAGTGGTCGGCCGTCAACTGCGCCGGAGTGGTGCGCGGGACGGCGTCCGGGAAGGACAGGAAGACCAGGACGGCGTTCCGGGTGCCGAGGGGGCGGGCGTAGGCGGGGTTCCAGGTGTCCGCGCCCTCCGAGTGGTGGGCGGTGGTGCGGTGCAGGGCGCAGGGCGCGGTGGAGAAGGGTTCGGCGACGGAGGGACCGCCGAGGATCGAGGTCGCGGCGAGCGCCGACATCGTGGTGGCCACGGCGGCGGCACTGCGCAGCTTGGGCACGGACAGACCTCCGGACGCGGTTCAGGGGACACCGAATCCAGCCTGTGGCGGTTTGTCAGAAGATGCCCTGTTTATCTGAACCGGAAGGGTGAGTGCGCCCGTTCGTGCGCCGGTGTGCACCGGCGGACGACACCCCGAATCACTCACGCAACGTCACAACCGGTCGGAGCCCTGAAGAACCCGTCCAGGTGCGAGCAGAAACGATCTGTCGGAACGTGGGGTCCGCCGGGGACACTGAAGACCGGCTGGAAGGCCCCGGTACCAGCCTCTATGATCGGCACACTTTCCGGCACGGACAACGACGGACAACGATCGAGTGCACTGCGGGAGCGAGCGGTGAGCGGAACGTCCGAAGGGCCGACGCCCGCGGCAGACCTCGACCGGTCAGCCGTCACAGACAGTGACTACATGACCTATCGGCGCGTCTTCGCGGCCGCCCCGCTCGCCATGGCCCTCGTGGACGGCGACGGGCTCGTGGTCAGCGCGAACACCGCCCTGGGCCGCCTTCTCGGCACCGACGCGGAGACCCTGACGGGCCGTCCGGCAGCCGATCTGACCGGCCTGACCACCGACGCCCGCGCCTGGCACGCCTACCGCGAGGTGCTGCGCGGGCGCCGCGCCCGGCTGCGCTGCACCCGGCGCCTGAAACACCCCGACGGCACGGCGGTGTGGGCGCGGATCACCGTCGCCCCGCTGGCCGACGGCCGTCCGGGTGTCCTGCTGTCGCTCACCGACATCAGCGCCCGCCGCGAACTCCAGGCCCGGATACGGCATCTGCGGATGCACGACCCGGTGACCCGGCTGCCCAACCGCACGCTGTTCTTCGAGCGGCTGTCGGCGGCGCTGGAGACCGAGCCCGGCGAGTCGGGCGGCACCGGGCGGATCGGGCTGTGCCATCTGGACATCGACGGTTTCAAGGCGGTCAACGACACCCACGGCCACCGCGTCGGCGACCGGCTGCTCGCCGCCGTGGCCGAGCGGCTGACCCGGGTGGCCACCGAGTGCGGCCAGGGGCGCGCCGGTACGCCGCTGGTGGCGCGGCTCGGCGGCGACGAGTTCGCGCTGCTCGTGGAGGACTCCACCGGCACCGACCAGCTCTCCGACCTCGCCAGGTCCGCGCTGAACGCCTTGGAGGAGCCCTTCGACCTGGGCGGTCGGCGGCTGAACCTGACCGCCTCCGTCGGCGTCGTCGAACGGCACGCCGCCGGGACCACCGCGACCGGTCTGATGCAGGCGGCCGACACCACGCTGTACTGGGCGAAGACCGACGGCAAGGCGCGCTGGACCCTGTTCGACCCCGAGCGCAACGCGCACCTCATGACCCGTCAGGCGCTCACCTCCGCGCTGCGCCCCGCCATCGAGCGCGGCGAGTTCGCCCTGGAGTACCAGCCACTGGTCGGCATGGAGGACGGCTCGCTCAGCGGAGTGGAGGCGCTGATCCGCTGGCACCACCCGCAGTTCGGCACCCTGACGCCGAATCGGTTCATCGGTCTGGCCGAGGAGGACGGCTCGATCGTGCCGCTCGGCCGCTGGGCGCTGGCCACCGCCTGCCGCCAGGCCAGGCAGTGGCAGCTCGACCATCCGGGCGAGCCGCCCATCTTCGTCAGCGTGAACGTCGCCGTGCGCCAGGTGTGGGACTCCGACCTGGTCACGGACGTGGCGACGGTCCTCGCCGAGACCGGTCTCGCCCCGCATCTGCTCCAGTTGGAGCTGACCGAGTCCGCCGTGATGGGTTCGGCCGGACGGCCCATCCAGGCGCTCCAGGCGCTCAGTGACATGGGCGTGCGCATCGCCATCGACGACTTCGGCACCGGCTACTCGAACCTCGCCTACCTCAGCCGACTGCCGGTGTCCGTGCTCAAGCTGGACGGCTCCTTCGTGCGCGGCTTCCAGTACGAGGGCGAGCGCGACACCTCGGCCACGCCCGCCAACCCCGCCGACGAGGTGATCGTGGAGGCGATGATCCAGCTCGCGCACCGGCTCGGGCTGACCGTCACCGCCGAGTGCGTGGAGACCTCGGCGCAGGCGACGAGGCTGCGCAGGATCGGCTGCGACACCGGGCAGGGCTGGCTCTACTCCCGCCCGGTGCCGCCGGAGGGCATCTCCGAGCTGCTCGGGGTGCGGTCCTGTGCGGCGGGACCGTCGCACGCCGCCCCGCCGCTCGGCACGTAGGAGCGCCTGCGCGGCGGGCAGGGGTTCCTACGCGGTCGGCAGACCGTAGGCGTCCGCGATCAGTTCGTAGGAGCGCAGGCGCAGCTCGCCGCGGTGGGCGTGGGTGGTGAGCATCAGTTCGTCGGCGCCGGTGCGCTTGTGCAGGTCGTCCAGACCCGCGCGGACCTCCTCGGCGCCGCCGTGCACGATGTTCTTCGTCCAGGAGGACGCGAAGTCCTCCTCCATCGGGCTGAACTCGTGCTTCGCCGCCTCCTCCGGGTCCGGGAAGAGCCCGGGGCGCCCGGTGCGCAGCCGGACCATGTTCAGCGCCGCCGCCCGCACCTGACGTGCCGCCTCGCGCTCGTCGTCCGTGGCCAGCGCGGAGACGCCGATGAGGGCGTACGGCTCGGCGAGCACGGCGGAGGGGCGGAAGGTCTCCCGGTACAGGTCGAGCGCCGGGATGGTGTTGTGCGCCGAGAAGTGGTGCGCGAAGGCGAAGGGCAGACCGAGCATTCCGGCGAGCTGCGCGCTGAAGCCGGAGGAGCCGAGCAGCCAGATCGGCGGGCGGTGCGGAGACTGCACCCCGCCGGGGCTGGTGGACTGCACCGGTCCGGGTACGGCGTGGATACGGGCGTAGGGGTGGCCGTCGGGGAAGTCGTCGTCCAGGAAGCGGGTCAGCTCGGACAGTTGCTGCGGGAAGTCGTCGGCGCCCTCGTGCAGGGTGTCGCTGCGGCGCAGCGCGGCGGCGGTCGCCCCGTCGGTGCCGGGGGCGCGACCGAGACCGAGGTCGATCCGGCCCGGCGCGAGCGCCTCCAGGGTGCCGAACTGCTCCGCGATGACCAGCGGGGCGTGGTTGGGCAGCATGACGCCGCCCGAACCGAGCCGGATGCGCTCGGTGTGGGCGGCGAGGTGGGCGAGGATCACCGCGGGCGAGGAGGAGGCGACGCCCGGCATGGAGTGGTGCTCGGCGACCCAGAAGCGGTGGAAACCGCGCCCCTCGGTGAACCGGGCCAGGTCCGCGCTGGTGCGCAGCGCGTCGGTGGCGGTGCTGCCCGCGCCGACGGTGACCAGGTCCAGTACGGAGAGGGGGACGGGGGCGGTGCCGAGGGCGGCGCCCCGGATCTCGTCTGCCGACACGGTGGGTGCCTCCTGCTGTCCGGCGTGGCTGTCCTGCCACGGGCCAACAGGAGACGGTCCCCGTTTATTTCCCGCCCCGCCCCCGGTCTCCCGCTGTCACAGCTCCGAGGCGGGGGTGCGGGTGAACAGGGCGCCCAGGTCGGGGGCGTGCACCCGGCGCTCGGCCAGCCGCAGTCCCTCCCACACGGTGACCTGGCTCGCAGTGAGCACCGGCTTGCCGACCGCCTTCTCCAGCGCGGGCACCTGCGCGGCTGCCTCCAGGGCGGGGTCGGTGAGCAGCACGGCTTCGGCGTCCGGGGTGTCGGCAGCGGTCACGAGCGCGAGCAGGGCGTCCTCGTCGCCGCCGGACTCGGCGGTGTGGGTGCCGGTCACCTCCAGCCCGCCCGCGCGCAGGAAGCCGCGCAGCCGGGCGGTGTCCTCGTGGGTGCCCGCGGGCGCCGCCACCGCGACGCGGGTCGCGCCGAGGTCGCGGGCGGCGTTGACGAAGGCGAGCGCGGTGGAGGAGGCGGGCATCCCGGTCTGCCGGGCCAGCTCCTCCACCCGGTTGGCCTCGTCCTCCGCGTCGTGCGTGAAGCCCTCCCCCGTACGCACCACCGCGTCGGCTCCGGACAGCCGCAGCTCCTCCGCGGCGCCCGTGATCCCGGCGCCCGGGTCGAGGCGTACGAGGTCCACCCGGACGTCGCTGCCGAGGAGCTGCTCGATGCGGGGGTAGTCGTCCTCGCCCCGGTGGTCCGTGCAGAGCAGTCCGAGTGCGGTCATGTCGGCCCTTCCGTCGGGTTCGTGTGCGGGCCGGGTCCTGTGCGGGTCCGGCCGTCGGCGCGCCGCCCCGGTTGCCGGGCGGCGCCTCCCGGTCACGTACCCCGTCGGAGCCGAACCCATGGGGTGAAGGGCGCCACCGTCCCCGCGTGGCCGAGCGGGCCGTGGTCGTTGACGGGGTCCGGTGGGCGTGCCAACGTGGTCGGTCCGCCAGTGCCGGACGCTCCGCGCGCCCCCGGACCCGGGAGGCCGATGCACATTCCGACCCGTCCCACCCTGCTGGTCCTCGACACCGATCCGCCGCCCCGCCTTGGCAGGCTCACCGGCCGGGTCCGTGTGCTGCGCACCGACGCCGCCGGACTCGCCGGGCGGCTGCCCGAGGCGGATGTGCTGCTGGTGTGGGACTTCGCCTCCACCGCCGTCCGCGCGGCGTGGCCGGGGGACGGTCCGCGCCCGGTGTGGGTGCACACGGCGAGCGCGGGCGTGGACCATCTGCTGTGCCCGGAGCTGGCGGCGAGCGAGACGGTGGTGACCAACGCGCGCGGGGTGTTCGAGCAGCCGGTCGCGGAGTACGTGGCGGCGCTGGTGCTGGCCGTCGCCAAGGACCTGCCGGGGACGGTGGAGTTCCAGCGGCGGCGCGAGTGGCGGCACCGCGAGACGCGGCGGGTCGCGGGCACCCGGGCGTGCGTGGTCGGCTCGGGACCGATCGGCCGGGCGATCGCCCGCACCCTGAAGGCGCTCGGGGTGACCCCGGCGCTGGTGGGCCGGGTGCCCAGGACCGGGGTGCACGGACCGGCCGACCTGGACCGGCTGATCGCCCGCGCGGACTGGGTGATCGCGGCGGCGCCGCTGACCGAGAAGACGTACCGCATGTTCGACACGCGCCGGTTCGGGGTCATGCAGCCCTCGGCGGTGTTCGTGAACGTCGGCCGGGGCGATCTGGTCGACGAGGACGCGCTCGCCGGGGCGCTGCGCGACCGGTGGATCGCGGGCGCCGCCCTGGACGTGTTCGCCGCCGAACCCCTGCCCGCCGACAGCCCGTTGTGGCACGCGCCGGGGCTGCTCGTCTCTCCGCACATGGCCGGTGACACGGTCGGCTGGCGCGACGAACTGGGCATGCAGTTCGTGGAGTTGTACGAGCGCTGGGCGGCGGGCCGGCCGCTGGTCAACGTGGTGGACAAGAAGCGGGGGTACGTCCCCGGCCACTGATCTCGTCCTGAACCGGCGGGCATACACCGTGATCGGCTGGGTAGCGGCGCCGCCATGGCTTCTCCACCAGGCAACGGCAGAGACGGAATCCGGCCACACCTGCGCAGACGCTCGCTGCTGCTCGGCGCGACGGCGCTCGGCGGGCTCGGCGGGCTCGGCGCGGCGGGCTGCACCCGGGTGGCTCCGGCGGCGGGCACGCGGGGCGGTGAACTGCTCGACCGGCTGCGGGCGCAGGGCGTCGTACGGCTCGGGATCGCCGGGGAGGTGCCCTTCGGGTACATCGACCGGCAGGGGCGGCTGACGGGCGAGGCGCCCGAGCTGGCCCGGGTGATCTTCAAGCGGCTCGGGGTGGACGCGGTGCAGCCCGTGCCGACCGAGTTCGGCTCGCTCATCCCGGGTCTGAACTCCCAGCAGTTCGACGTGGTCGCGGCGGGGATGTACGTCAACGCCGAGCGCTGTGCGCAGGTCATCTTCGCCGACCCGGACTACCAGATGCTGGACTCCTTCGTCGTCCGCAAGGGCAACCCGAAGGGTCTGCGCTCGTACAAGGACGTGGTGGCGAAGAAGGCGAGGTTCGCGACCGGCACCGGGTACGCCCAGATCCAGCACGCCGTGGACGCGGGCTACAAGGAGAGCGACATCCTGATCGTGCCCGACCAGGTGGCCGGGCTGAACGCGGTCGAGGCGGGGCGGGTGGACGTGTTCGCCGGTACGGCGGTCACCGTCCGCCAGGTGGTGAGGAAGTCCGCGAAGACGGAGGCAATCGAGCCGTTCGCGCCCGTGGTGAAGGGTCAACGGCAGATCGACGGGGGCGCGTTCGCGTTCCGTCCCGGCGAGACGCGTCTGCGCGACGCCTTCAACACCGAGCTGCACAAGCTGAAGAAGAGCGGCGAACTGCTCCGGATTCTGCGTCCCTTCGGGTTCACCAAGGACGAGATGACGGACCTGACCGCGAAGGAGCTGTGCGGCCGATGACCTCAGGGCTCTGGATACTCGTCCTCAAGGGCGTCTGGACCACGGTCCAACTGCTCTTGTTCAGCACGGCGTTGGCGACCGTCGTCTCCTTCGCGGTCGGCGTCGCGCGCACCGGGCAGCGCTGGATCACCCGCTTCCTGGCGGGGCTGTACACCGAGGTGTTCCGCGGCACCTCGGCGCTGGTGATGATCTTCTGGGTGTTCTTCGTGCTGCCGATCGCCTTCGGCTGGCAGTTGGTCCCGCTGTGGGCGGGCACCCTGGCGCTCGGTCTCACCTACGGCGCGTACGGCGCGGAGATCGTGCGCGGCGCGCTGAACGCGGTCGACCCCGCGCAGCGCGAGGGCGGGATCGCGCTCGGGTTCACGCCCTGGCAGCGGCTGCGGCTGGTCCTGCTGCCGCAGGCGGTGCCGGAGATGATCCCCTCGTTCTGCAATCTGCTGGTCGAGCTGCTCAAGGGCACCGCGCTGGTGTCGGTGATGGGCATGGGCGATCTGACGTTCAGCGCCAATCTGGTGCGGCTCGCGCTCCAGCAGAGCGCGGAGATCTACGCGTACGTGCTGCTCATCTACTTCGTGATCGCCTTCGTCCTCACCCGGCTGATGCGCATGCTGGAGAAGCGGCTGAAGGCGGGGCTCGGCAAGGACGCGGGGACCGAGACGGCGGCGCGTGAACAAAAGCGCGCGCAGACGACCGGTGTCGCCACCGGCGGGGGTGGTGCGGCATGACCTGGGACTGGAACGCGGTCGGCGGCTTCATGCCGTACTTCTGGCAGGGGCTCCTTGTCACCCTGAAGGTGCTGGCGCTCGGTTCGCTGCTGTCCTTCACGCTGGGTCTGGTGTGGGCGCTGCTGATGCGGCTGCCCTCGCGCTGGGTGCGCTGGCCGGTGGGCACGGTCACCGAGTTCGTGCGCAACACCCCGCTGCTGGTGCAGTTGTTCTTCCTGTTCTACGTGCTGCCCGAGTGGGGGCTGACCTTCTCGGCGCTGACCACCGGTGTCGTCGCGATCGGGCTGCACTACTCGACGTACACCATGCAGGTCTACCGGGCCGGTATCGAGGCGGTGCCCGCCGGGCAGTGGGAGGCGGCCACCGCGCTGAGCCTGTCGCGGCGCCGGACCTGGACGGCGGTGATCCTGCCGCAGGCCGTGCGCCGGGTGGTGCCCGCGCTCGGCAACTACGTGATCTCCATGCTGAAGGACACACCGATGCTGATGGTGATCACCGTGCTGGAGATGCTGGGCCGCGCCCGGCTCTTCTCCCAGCAGCACTTCCAGTTCACCGAGCCGCTGACCGTGATCGGGGTGGCTTTCATCGTCCTGTCCTATCTGGCCTCCCTTCTCCTGCGAGCCCTGGAGCGACGCCTTGTCCGCTGACATCAACCCGACGGCCGCCGACCTCACCCCGGCCGGGAGCGCCCCCGGCGGCGAGCTGATCCGGCTGGCCGGGGTGAGCAAGAAGTTCGGCGAGAACACGGTCCTCGACCGGCTCGACTTCTCCGTGGACGCCGGTCGCCATGTGACCCTGATCGGTCCCTCCGGCTCGGGCAAGACCACGATCCTGCGGATGCTGATGACCCTCACCAAGCCGGACGAGGGCACGATCACCGTGGACGGCGAGGCACTCTTCCCCGCCCCGGAGAAGCAGATCCGGGAGGTGCGCAAGAAGATCGGCATGGTGTTCCAGCAGTTCAACCTGTTCCCGAACATGTCGGTGCTGCGCAACATCACCGAGGCGCCCGTCCAGGTCCTCGGCATGGACCGCGACGAGGCGGAGGCGCGGGCGCGGGAGCTTTTGGAGCTGGTCGGGCTCTCCGACAAGTGCGACGCCCGGCCCACCCGGCTCTCCGGCGGCCAGCAGCAGCGCGTGGCGATCGCGCGGGCGCTGGCGATGCGACCCCGGGTGCTGCTCCTGGACGAGGTGACCAGCGCGCTCGACCCCGAGCTGGTCGCGGGCGTCCTCGACCTGCTGCGGGACATCGCGCGGGGCACCGACATCACCATGCTGTGCGTGACCCACGAGATGGGCTTCGCGCGGGACATCTCCGACCAGGTGCTGATGTTCGACCAGGGCAGGATCGTGGAGTCGGGTCCGCCGGAGAGGATTTTCAGCGATCCGGAGGAGGAGCGGACCCGGGAGTTCCTCAGCGCGGTGCTGTGAGCGCGGAGGGTGAACGCGGGAAGCCGAGGTCCAGGCGTTGGGTGATGCCTCCGGCATATGCCACAGGGTCTGCGCCGCAGCTCGGAGGGGTCCGGGAGGGGGACCGGCGAGTTTGTCAACCCCCTCCTCTCCGGGGCCCGTTGGCCGTTATCGTGGAAAACGGTCCCGACCGGACCTCGCGGCCACAAGCGAGCGAGCGCAGGGGGAAACCGTGGCGCTGAAGCACGAGCCGACCGCCCCGTACCACTCGGCCCAGGACGCGCTGCGCGTGCTGGAGTGGGTGGCGCGTCACTCCGCCGGGGTCACCGACGCCGTCCTGTCCCGCCGCACCGGCCTGGACGCCGAGCGGCTGACCGTCCTGCTGCGCATGCTGCGCCGCGAGGGGTACGTCGAGCAGCTCACCGACGGCGCCTGGATCACCGGGGACGCGCTGCGCCGGCTCACCTCGGCGCACGGCCGGGAGCGCGCGCTGCGCGAGAAAATCCAGCACGTCCTGGACCGGCTGCGCGACTCGGTGGGCGCGGCGGTCTACCTGAGCCGGTACGTGGACGGCGAGGTCCACGTCACCCAGTACGCGGCGGGACCGGCCGCCCCGGCGGTCAACGAGTGGGTGGACTTCCGCTGCTCGGCGCACGCCACGGCGGTCGGCAAGAGCCTGCTGACCCAGCTCGACCCGGGCGCCCGCCGCGACCATCTGTCCCGGCACCGGATGGCCCGCCTCACCTCGCACACGATCACCAGCGACAAACTGCTGCTGTCCCGCCTCGCCGCACAGCCGCCCACCGCACCGGTCCTGGACCTCCAGGAGTACGCGGTCGGCACGGTCTGCGCGGCCGTCCCCGTCACCGCCGGTTCCGCCGTCGGCTGCCTCGCCGTCTCCCTCCCGGTGGAACGCGCCCACCGCCTCCGCCAGGCGGCGGACACGCTCCACCGCAGCGCGGCGCCGGTACTGCTGTCGCTCGCGCTGTAGGCGCTCGGCGGGTGGTCACGAGCACCCCCGGGGACCGGGTAGTATTTTCTCTGTCGCCAGCCGCGAAGAGCGGAAGGCGAGAGTCACGCGCCGCTAGCTCAGTTGGTTAGAGCAGCTGACTCTTAATCAGCGGGTCCGGGGTTCGAGTCCCTGGCGGCGCACAGAACGAAGGCCCCTCGCGCGAGCGGGGGGCCTTCGGCGTTCTCGGAAGCCGCTCCGGTACCGGTCAGGACAGCGGCAGATCCGCGACCATCACGGCGTACACCGGGGAGTCGGGGAACGGCTGGTCCTCCCCGACTTTCCGGTAGCCCCAGGACTCGTAGAAGGCTTGGACCTTCGGGTGGGTCACGTCCACCAGCAGCGCGGCCAGGGCTTCGGCACGGGAGTCCATCAGCGCCCGGTGCAGCCGCTCGGCGGTGCCCGTCTTCCGCCACGGCGCGCGGACCATCAGCTCCGAGACGTGGAACGTCGCCGTACGCTCCGGTGCCGCCTCCAGGTGCTCCCGCCACCACTCCCGGCCCTCGGCCGCGGGAGCCCCGTAGGCGAAGCCCACTACCTCGTCGCCGTAGTGACGCAAGCGCACAGTGGAGGTCATCGGGCTTGGCTCCCTTCGGATCGGCAGGCACTTCGGCTGCCCGTGGGGTGCGGCAGCGTACGGTGGCGGCGTGGCGAACGAAGACCTGGGGAAGACGCTGCGTCGGCTGCGCCGTCTGGCCTCCCTGACGCAAGAAGAGCTGGCCGAGCGCTCCGGTGTGTCCGTCGATGTGATCCGGCAGCTTGAGCAGCGGCGGAAGCACTCGGCGCGCCTCCCCATGCTGCACGCTCTCGCCAACGGCTTGGGCGTGGAGCTGACCACACTGCTGGGCGACCCTCCGGCAGTCGCGGCAGGCGGAGAGAGCGACGGCCCGCGCTTCGTCGCTGTACGCCGGGCCGTGATGCCCTCGCTGTGGGGACCTCAGCCCGAACCGACCGGCCCGGACTTCTCCATGGAGCGGCTGCGCGAGCAGATCGCGGACGGGTGGTCGCGGTATCACGCGGCCGAGTTCGACTCCGTGATGAAGAGCCTGCCCGACCTGATCACCGACGCGCGTTCCGCCACGGTGTCCGGGAGCGACGACGACCGTAGGGCCGGTTTCGCAGCTCTGGGCAAGGCGCTCCAGCTCGCCGGACACGTCGCCGTGCGCATGGGCAAGACGGACCTTGCGCTGACGAGCCTGGAGCGGGCCATCAGCGCGGCGGAGCAATCCGCGGACCCGCTCCTGGTCCCCATGATCGTGAACTCTGTCGCCTGGACCTACCAGCGGCAAGGCCGCCTGGAAGACGCCCTGGGGATCGCCCTCCGCTCGGCCGAAGCCATCGAAAGCGGCGGGCACACCGACACGGCCGACGGGCTGAAGGTGTGGGGCGCCCTCACCATGAGCGCCGCCACGTCCGCCGCGCGGAGCGGCGACTACGAGCGTGCGGCGGAGTTGATGGCGGAAGCGGAGAAGGAAGCGGCCCGCGTCTCCAAGCTGCCTGCGGGCAGCGACAACCGCATGGTGAGCGTCTTCAGCCCGTCGTCGGTCCGCATCGAACGCGTCCGCCTCGCCGTGCAGTACGGGCACCCACAAGACGCCTTGGCGCTGGCCAAGGGGATGCGGTTGAGCAAGGACACCCCGCCGTCCTGGCGGACGTGGCTGCTGCTGGACGTGGCCCGGGCGCACACGGACACCGGGGATGCCGCAGGAGCGGTGAAAGCGCTGGAGTCCCTGCGCCGGGTGGCGCCCACATGGATGCAGCACCACACGTTGGCCGTGGCCATCGTGCGGGACCTGTGGACGCTCCCCAACCACCCGGCGGGACTGCGGCCGTTGGCGGAGTTCCTGGGAGTCGGCGAATAGCGTGCTGAAAGTGGGACGCTGCGCCCCTGTCAACGTCCCTGGCATGTCGCTTACATGAGCGGACAGTGCCCCGGCGACCGTGCGACCGGTCCCGGGGCGTGGCCGTTCTGAAGGAGCAGACCGACATGCCGCAACCTACAACCCGGGCCCGTCCGACCGGACACCCCGGGTACAGCGAGACCCTTCCACGTGACCCCAAGAGCGCCGCAACCGCCCGGCGCCTGGTCCGCGTGGCCGTGTCGGACTTCTCCCACGTGCTGCCCGAACTGTGCACGCCGAAGGACGACGAGGAAGGCGGACGCGGCTTGGCCCTCGTGACGGGGCTGGCGACCAAGTGGGGCACGGAAAAGAAGCCCTGGGGCAAGATCGTGTGGGCGGAGCTGGAGGGGCGACGGTGAGCGACCACACCCCCGGCCGCAGCGCGGCCCGAGCCCACCTGTCCCGGTTGATCGAGATGTTCGGCCACGACGGGTGCCTGCGGATCAACACCGCCCCCGCTGAACCCGAACCGGCCGTCGGCGCCGAGGACGCGAACGACGAGCAGGCGTGACCCCGAGCCGCGGGTGACGGCGCCGCTCAGAAGCGGGACAGGGTGACCCACTCGTGGATCACGTAGCCCGCGATCACGGCGAGGAGCAGCAGCCACACGGTGGTGCTCACCATCTCCGCGCCCGGCAGGGGCTCACCGGCCGTGGCCTTGTCCGGCTCGTGCGCGGCGTAGTGGATCACGACCACGTCGCCCTCGTCGCGGTCGCGCGGACCTCCGCTCTCCTTGAAGCGGACGGCGCGGCCGTCGCCGGTGGTGAAGTCGTACTCGTGCCACTGCACCCGCTGCGGCACGTTGTTGACCACCCGCGCCGTCGTCCACGCCCGGACCACCCGGGCCCGGGCGGTCAGCCCGCTCGCCCAGGCCGCACGCCGCTGCCGCGCCCGCCGGACGAGGGCCACGGCGGTGACGGCTATCACACCGAGAATCAGCATCATGCAGAGGTCGAAGAAATCCATGGGCGCGCGTACCCCCCGTACGTCGGATCCGGGACTCGTGCGCCCGGTGGACCCGGTCGGCCCACCAGGCGCATGCGGACCCTACCCGCACGGCGACGCGGCCGGACTCAAGCGAAGCTCAGAGATCGGCCGGAGGTCAGAACGTGACGTCCGAGCAGGCGTAGAACGCGTTGCCCGTGTCCGCGATCGTCCACACCGCGAGGATGACGTGATGCCCGCTGAGCCCCGTCGGCAGCGTCCCGCTGTGGCTGAGGGAGGACGGCGGGCGCTGGTTGTTGTACGGCACCTTGAGGAACGGGGTGAGGTTGAGGTCGGAGCGGGAGAGCGCGTGGTTCTGGTTCCAGCCCTGCTTGGTGACGTAGTAGCTGAAGTCGGTGGTGGCGTGCGAGGCGGTGAACTGCCAGCGGAAGGTGTACGACTGGCCACCGGTGACCCGGGTCGTGGGCCAGGCTCCGCCGGAGGGGGTGACCGGCGAGCTGAGCTGGGCGAAGCGGCTCACGCCGCCGTTGCAGAGCTGGCCGTCGGCGGGACCCGAGGCGGGGAAGCCCTTGGGACCCTCGACGCTCTGCGGCTCCCACTGGATGTCGCCGCAGTTCGCCACGGTGCCGTTCTGGCACAGCTTCTGCCGGCTGACCGGGAGGTCGGTGTAGCCGTGCCCGCTGGCCGCGGTGGTGGAGAGCCCGAAGGCTCCCGCGGTCACCGCGACGAGCAGGGCGGCGGACAACTTGGTCTTCATGCTGCCGCTCCTGGGAGAACGTGGGGGAAGTTCACTGAGCCGTGCAGTAGGTCTAGACCAAGTGCCAGATTATTACCGGGAGTTGAACATGTCCATACCGTGCGCGCACCCCGGGCGGGCGGACCTCAGGCGGGCTCCCCGCGCCCGGAGCAGAACGCCACGGTGAGGTCCCGTACCAGCGCCTTGCGCTCGTAGTCGTCCAGCTCGACCAGACCGCGCACGGTCAGCCGGGTCACCGTGTCCTCCACCGAGTCCACCACCGAGCTGAGCATCGTGGCCCGCTGCTGGGCGTCCAGGGCGGCGATCCGGCGCCGGTGCATGGCGGCGGCCACCTCGGGGGCGTACTCCACCCGGAGCGGCCGTACCGAGAAGACCTCAAGACCGGCTGCGGTCGCGTCGCCCGCCACCAGCCGGGTCAGCACCTCCGCCGACGCGTCCGCGCCACCGCGTGTACCGCCCGGCGCCTCCACCGGCACCCGGGCGAGAGCCGCCTCCACGCACTCGCGCAGATAGCCCTCGTGGTCCTCGATCCCGAGCAGCGCCCGCGCGGTGTCCCGCACCCGCCACACCACGAGCACCGACACCCGCAGCGCCACCCCGCTCGCGTCCGCCGCCGGGATCGCCTCGCTGCGCCAGTGCCGCAGCCGTACGTCCGCCCGGCGCCGCCGCAGCAGCGGGTTCACCCAGAGCAGTCCGGTACGGCGGACCGTGCCCCGGTAGCGCCCGAACATCCCGAGCACCCAGGCCCGTCCGGTGCGCCCCCGGGCCAGCCCCGCGAACCCGAACAGCCCGACCGCCCCGGCACCGGCGTACGCCGCCCACTGCGCCGGACCGAGCCCCGCGCCCGTGTACGACGGCAGCCGCAGCGACTCCAGGGCGAGCGGCGGCAGCACCCCCGCCCACCACGAGGTGGCCAGGCACCCGGCGACCCCGCCGAGCCCCGCGCACACCCCGACGGCGCCGGGCAGCACCCGCGCCGGGCGCTCCACCAGCTCCGGGTCGGCGGGGGGCACCGGGCGGGGGCGGGTCCGCGGCGCCGGGCGCGCGAGGCGCGGCTGCTCGCCGGTGCCCTGTCTGCGTCCCACCACGGCGGGTTTCAGCGGGACCGGCGCGGGGGCGGGGTCGTCGCGGAAGAGGAGATGGACGGGGATCTCGGTGGTCACCTCGTTGTGGATCAGCCGGGGCGGCCGGTGGCCGTTCGCGCCCGTGGGGGCCGGGGCGCCCTCGGGCTGTTCCTCGGACTCGGACTCGTGCGTGTGCGGTGCGGTCGTGCTCATGGGTGCCTCCAGCCTCCGCGCCAGATGCGTCATGACAAAGGGGTGAGATCGGGGATCAGTGGGTGGGTGACGGGGTCGGGCGGTGCGGGCCGGGGGCGTCCGGCTCCGCGTCCGCGTCCGGGTGCGGGTGCGAGTGCGGTGCGGCTACGTGAACAGGCGGCGCCAGGTGTCGGGACCCGGGTAGCCGTCGGCTGCCGAGCCGCGCCAGCCCTGTGCCTTCTGGAACGCCTCCACCGCCCGCCGGTCG
Source organism: Streptomyces sp. DSM 110735 (assembly GCF_016482685.1). GTDB lineage: Bacteria > Actinomycetota > Actinomycetes > Streptomycetales > Streptomycetaceae > Streptomyces. Next base: position 136,236 of record NZ_JACYHF010000010.1, read on the forward strand.
GACTCGCTCCAGCGGGGTCCCGGACCGGTGGCGTAGTAGCTGCCGAATCCTTTCTTCACGAGCTGCTGCCCCAGCCGGGTGACGTAGACGTTGTTCGCGCCGGGACGGAAGTAGTCCCGCCCTGGGTAGGCGGGCACCGAGCCCGTCTTGACGGGCGGGATGTCCTTGCCGGTGCCGGTGACGAGCAGTTCCCAGGTGCGCGGACCCGGCAGCCCGTCGGCGGCGGAGCCGGTCCAGCCCTGCGCCTTCTGGAACGCCTCGGTGGCCCGCCGGTCCGCCTCGCCCCAGACCGGTCCCGGACCCGTGGTGTAGAAGGAGGCGCCGCCGCGCGCGACGAGCATCTGTCCGAGCTGGGTGACGTACGCGTTGTTCGCGCCCGGACCGAAGCGCGAGGCGCCGGGGAAGGGGGTGAGCGCGCCCCCGGTGGGCTCCGAACCGGACGCCCCGCTGGTGACGTTCTTGTAGCGGTAGGGGACGTACTTGGTGGTGTTGTTCCAGTAGGGGTACGGCGTGCTCTGGCGGCGGGTGTGCGGCGGGGTCTGCTCGTAGCCGGTGTAGGCGGTGCGGGTGTAGTCGGTCCAGCCGCCGAAGATCACGACGTGGGAGCCGTTCTGCGGGTCGGCGGCGTTGTGGAAGAGCAGGATGTCGCCGGGCTGCAGCTCCTCCTTGGTGATCCTCACGCCGAACTGGGCGAGGCTGCCCGTCCACTCGTTGGAGAGCAGCCCCCAGGCCATGGAGACATAGCCCGAGCAGTCCTGGCGGTAGCCGTCGGACCAGTACTTGCTCGTGCTGTACGGCACCTGCGCGTCCACCCACAGCTTGGCCCGGTTGATGATCTGGGTCCGGGTCATGGCCGGGGAGCGGCTGGTCAGGGGCTGTGAGGTGCCGGACCCGAAGAGCGGGGCGGTGCCGCCCTGCGGGGTGCCGGCCGTACCGTCCGCCGTCGGGGCGCCGGGGCGGGCGGGACGGGCCGGGGCGTGCTCCCCGGCCAGCGCGACGGCCTGTGGTACGGCCCCGAAGGCGGCGGACGCGGCGGACGCCACGGCCACCACCGCGGCACCCCGCGCCACCGGGCGGCCGTGGAAACCGCCGGGCGACGGACGGGGCGCCGTCCGCCGCCCGAGGACACAGCCGGGGCAGTCGCAGTCGCTCACGGGCTCGATTTCCTCGAACACCGGAGCGATCATGCGATCTACCTCACATTCGGGGTGGATTTGTCCGCGAGTGTGCACGTCGATCAGTCTCACAACTGTCGGCGGGACGCGCATGTTGACGGTCCGAATGATGTACGCCGACCACTCCCCCGCAGGCCGGGGCGCCCGGGACCGCCCCGACGGTGGTCGGAGCACCCTTCCAGGTCATGTAGAGTTTTCTCTGTCAGCAGGCGCCGCTAGCTCAGTTGGTTAGAGCAGCTGACTCTTAATCAGCGGGTCCGGGGTTCGAGTCCCTGGCGGCGCACAGACAACGATCAGGCCCCTCGTGAAAACGAGGGGCCTGATCGCGTTGTGCGGTACATGAACACTTTTGACCGGTAAACACCGCGTTTCGCATCTTGCGATCATGCTCGACGCCGTAGAACCCTGTTGTCCATCATGCCGTGGAAACACGGCAGTTGGGGGTTTGATACCGGTGGTCGACCGGCGGGAGGGGAGCCCGCCGACCGAGCGGCGCCGAGGGGGATGCCGCGTCAACCGGAGTTCACCGTCCCGCGACGGCCGAGGGGGCACCGGCGGGGCGGAAGACCGACGAAACACGCGCCGACGCGCGTGTGGGGGGATCACTCATGACGTCGACGCCGCAGGGCGCCCGGCAGAGCCATGACCAGAGCGACGATCCGTCGCGGACCACGCGGCTCCGCGCCGTCCAGCACCGGGACGGCCAGTTCCGAAGGATCAGGAGGAACCTGCCCAGATACGACTACGAGCACTACAGCCGCCTCGCCGGACCGCTGACCGAGCCGCCGCCCGGCCGGCCCTACACCGTCCGCTACCGCTCGCTGCTCGCGCAGGAGCCGCACCGTATACGCGCGGCGCTCATGCTCGGCGCCGCCCCGCTGCTCTCGCTCGTCCTGCTGGGCTGGCTGCTCCAGCCGGAGCACTGGACCGAGCGCGACTATCCCGCCTTCGCCGCGCTGCCCGCCCTGGACACGGTGATGCTGGTCTCGATCGGTCTGATCGAGTTCTTCCGCTGTGTGAACGTGCTGTCCAACGCGCACGCCACCCTCGTCGCCCGCGACCCGGTGCCGGTGGTGCCCGAGGACGGCACCCGGGTGGCGTTCCTGACCACCTTCGTGCCGGGCAAGGAACCGCTGGAGATGGTCACCCGCACCCTGGAAGCCGCCGTCCGGCTGCGCCACCGGGGTCTGCTGCACGTCTGGCTCCTCGACGAGGGCGACGACCCTGCCGTCAAGGAGGTCTGCGCCCGGCTCGGCGTCCACCACTTCAGCCGCAAGGGCGTCGAGCGCTGGAACCGCCCCGAGGGTCCGTACCGCGCGAAGACCAAGCACGGCAACTACAACGCCTGGCTGGAGGCGCACGGCGAGGCGTACGACTTCTTCGCCTCCGTCGACACCGACCACGTCCCGCTCCCCAACTACCTGGAGCGGATGCTGGGTTACTTCCGCGACCCGGACGTCGGCTTCGTCATCGGACCGCAGGTGTACGGCAATTACGACACCTTCGTCACCAAGGCGGCCGAGTCGCAGCAGTTCCTCTTCCACGCGCTGATCCAGCGCGCCGGGAACCGGTACGGCGGTCCGATGTTCGTCGGCACCTCCAACGCGGTGCGCATCGGCGCCATCCGGCAGATCGGCGGGCTGTACGACTCGATCACCGAGGACATGGCGACCGGCTTCGAGATGCACCGGACGCGGAACCCCGCCACCGGACGCAAGTGGAAGTCCGTCTACACGCCCGACGTGCTCGCGGTCGGCGAGGGTCCGAACGCCTGGACCGACTTCTTCACCCAGCAACTGCGCTGGTCCCGGGGCACGTACGAGACGATCCTCAAGCAGTACTGGAAGGGTCTGTTCACGCTGCCGCCCGGCAAGCTCTTCAACTACACGATGATGATCGTGTTCTACCCGATGTCCGCCCTCAACTGGATCCTGGCGGCGCTCAGTTGCGCCCTGTTCCTGGGTCTGGGCGCCTCGGGCGTGAACATCGACCCGACCGTGTGGCTGATGCTCTACGGCAACGCCTCCGCGCTCCAGATCGGTCTGTACGTCTGGAACCGGCGGCACAACGTCTCCCCGCACGAGCCGGAGGGCTCCGGCGGGGTCGCGGGCATGGTGATGTCGGCGCTGTCCGCGCCGGTCTACGCCCGCTCGCTGCTGGACGCCGTACTGCGCCGCAAGAGCCGCTTCGTGGTGACGCCGAAGGGCGAATCCGCCAGCCCTGACACGCTGTTCGGGACCTTCCGCATCCACTGGTTCTTCATCGCCGTCTTCGCGGGGTCGCTGACGGCGGGCTTCGCGCTCGGGCACGCGCATCCGGCGATGATCACCTGGGCGGTGTTCGCGCTGCTGATCACGGCGGCGCCGGTCTTCGCGTGGCGGTATGCGCTGTGGCAGGAGCGGCGGGGGGTCGGGCGGGTGACGGACTCGGGGACCGAGGTCATGGGCGAGGCCGAGACGGTCGCCGGGGCCCAGGTAGTGACAGGATCCAAGGTAGTCGTCGAAGCCGAGGTGGTGACCGAGCCCGCCAGGCAGATCCCGCACCCCCGCCCCGCCTGGAGCGGACCACCGCCGGACGGTGAGCGCGACGGCACCCTGCCGATCGCCCTCGGCGGGCTCGGGGGGCGTACCGAATGAGAAACCACACCGGTCGCCGCCGGGTCCGTAGGCTCGCCATGGGCAGCGTCGTCGTGCTCGCGCTCGCGGGCATGAACGGCCCCTGGCTCTACCGCTTCGGCACCGCGCAGTACCACCAGTACAAGATCAACGAGCCCGAGTACAAGGCGGCCAACGGGCACTGGGACGTCATCGAGTTCCCCAAGCAGTACCGCCAGGACACCATCCACGCGGCGCTGCTGCACACCGGCAAGGTGCTGCTGGTCGCCGGGTCGGGCAACAACCAGGACAACTTCGACCGGAAGAAGTTCGACACCCGGCTCTACGACCCGGTCAAGGGCACGATCAAGAAGATCCCCACGCCCAGTGACCTGTTCTGCACCGGCCACACCCAGCTCGCCAACGGCAACCTGCTGATCGCGGGCGGCACCAAGCGGTACGAGAAGCTCAAGGGCGACGTCACCAAGGCGGGCGGGCTGATGATCGTCCACAACGAGAACCCGGACAAGCCGATGACGCTGCCCGCGGGCACGCGCTTCACGGGGCGGTCCAACGGCAAGACGTTCGTCTCCAAGGACCCGGTGCTCGTCGCCCGCGCGAAGAAGGTCTTCGACCGCAAGACCGGCAAGTTCCTGCGCAACGACCCCGGTCTGGGGCGCATTTACGTCGAGGCGCAGCGCAGCGGCGCCACGTACGAGACCGGTACGCAGGACAACTACCGTGTCCAGGGCCTCAAGGGCGCCGACGCGCGCAACACGTACGGCATCGCGCAGAAGCTCGCGCTCGACAAGAAGGACTTCCAAGGCATCCGCGACGCCTACGAGTTCGACCCGGTGGCCGAGCGGTACATCAAGGTCGACCCGATGCACGAGGCCCGCTGGTACCCGACGCTCACCACCCTGTCCGACGGCAAGATCCTCAGCGTCTCCGGGCTCGACGACATCGGTCAGCTCGTCCCCGGCAAGAACGAGGTCTTCGACCCCAGGACCCGGAAGTGGACGTACACCAAGAAGATCCGCCAGTTCCCGACCTACCCGGCGCTGTTCCTGCTGCAGAACGGCAAGATCTTCTACTCCGGGTCGAACGCGGGCTACGGTCCCGACGACGTGGGGCGCACGCCCGGCATCTGGGACCTGGACAGCAACAGGTTCACCGATCTGCCCGGGCTCAGTGACCCGGACCGGTTGGAGACCTCCGGGACCGTGCTGCTGCCTCCGGCCCAGGACGAGCGGTTCCTGGTGATCGGCGGGGGCGGGGTGGGCGAGTCTTCTTTGTCCAGTAAGAAGACTCGGCTCATCGATCTCAAGGCCAAGCGACCGCGCTTCACGGACGGTCCGCGACTGGAGAAGGGGACCAGGTATCCGCAGTCCTCGATCCTGCCCGACGACACCGTGCTGGTCTCCGGCGGCTCCGAGGACTACCGGGGGCGCGGCGACTCCAACATCCACCAGGCGCGGCTCTACCACCCCGACGGCAACAGCTTCACCCGCGTCGCGGACCCGCTGGTGGGCCGGAACTACCACTCCGGCTCCCTGCTGCTCCCGGACGGGCGCGTGCTGTTCTTCGGCTCCGACTCGCTGTACGGGGACAGGGCGAACACCAAGCCGGGGGTGTTCGAGCAGCGGGTCGAGGTCTACAGCCCGCCGTATCTCTACCGGGACGCCCGGCCGGAGTTGAGCGGGGGACCCGGTGTCATCGCGCGGGGGGACTCGGGGACGTTCACCTCTCGGCATGCGCGCAGTGTTCGGAAGGTGCGGTTGATCCGGCCGAGTGCGTCCACGCATGTCACTGATGTGGATCAGCGGTCCATCGCGCTGGACTTCAAGACGTCCGGGGATCGGGTCACTGTGACCGTGCCGACGAGTCGGAATCTGGTGCCGTCGGGGTGGTACATGCTGTTCGTGGATGACGATCAGGGGACTCCGTCTGTGGCGAAGTGGGTCCAAGTTCCATAGCGCTCCCGCGGGTTCGTGGATGGGTGCGGGAGCGCTGTGGCTTGTCGCGCCCACGCGGCGGAGCCGCAAATCGACACAGCCCCGCGCCCCTTTCAGGGAGTTGGGGGCGCCGCTAGCTTCAAGGCGTAACTTGGCCACCAATCTCCCGCCTTCGGACCTCCCTTGCACGTGCCGTCCGACTCACCCGGGCGTTTCACCCACAAGTAGGCGTCCACCAACGGGTCCGCCGTCGTCGTGGTCGGGGCGGCGCCCAGCGCCCGCCCCGGCGGGTTGCACCAACGCTCGTCCGGATTTCCGCCTGTGTACGGGCCGTTGCCGTTGCGGCTGGTGTCTATCACGAAGTGTTTGTCGCCGACCTTGGACGAGAGGCGTTTGCCGTAGGTGAGGGAGTCCTTGGTGGAGTAGAAGTTGGCGACGTTGACGGCGAAGCCGTCCGCGCGGGCGATACCGGCGCGTCGCAGCGGGGCGTAGATCTGGTCGGGGTGACCCCAGCCCGCGTTGCCCGCGTCCAGGTAAACCTTGGTGTTCTTCAGGGACTTGAGCCGGTCGACCGCGCCGGAGAGCAGGTCGTAGCGCTCCTCGTGGAACTCGGCGGGGGTGCAGCCGTCGACCAGGTGGAGGAGGGCGTCCGGTTCGAGGATCACGGTGGCGGGGCGGTCGCCGATGCCCCGGGCCACGCCGTCGATCCAGGCGCGGTAGGCGTCGCCGTCGGCCGCGCCGCCGCTCGAGTACTGGCCGCAGTCGCGGTGCGGGATGTTGTAGAGCACCAACAGGGCGGTGCGGCTTGAGCGTTCGGCTGCCTCGGTGAAGCCGCGGGCTTCCTGCTCGGGGTTCTCCGGGCCGATCCACTCCCCCGTGGGCTGTTCGGCGATCCTGCGGATCCGGTCCGCCTCGGTCTTTCTGCCCGCCTTCTCGTAGGCGGCGACCTGGCGGGCCGCGTTGCCGTCCGGGTTGACCCAGAACGGGTCGGTGGCGCGCGGCTGTTGGGTGATCCGCGCGCCGGTGTTCTTGGCTCCCGCGTCCTTGCCGCCGCCGTCCCCCGAGGAACACCCTGCCGCGAGCAGTGCCGCCCCCAGCAGCATCGCGGACATCCGTGCCCGTCCCGAAGGACGGTCCCCCCTGCCGTCGTACATGCGATTCCCCCCTGGAGCGCATCCGGTCGGGTACCAATCGTGGCATACCGGTGCGGACGCCACGAGGTCGTCCAGGAAAGGGAGTTGAGGCTTTCGGATGGCCGGGGTCAGGGACCGGTGGCGGTGAGGTACGCCGAGACGACGACGTTCGCCGTGTAGCTCCGGGTGGTGCGGTCGAAGGTGCCGCCGCAGGTGATCAGGCGCAGCTCGGCGCGACCGGGCTTGCGGGTGCCGTAGGCGCGGTCGGCGTCGAAGTCGGTCAGGGGGATCACCTGGACGCCGTCGATGGTGAACTCCGCGACCTTGTTGTCCGCGCGCACGACACGGACCTTCTCGCCGGGCTTGAGGGTGCTGAGCCGGTAGAACACGGCGGCGCGGGTCGTGGTGTCGACATGCCCGACCACCAGCGCGGTGCCGGGGGCGCCCGGCGCGGTTCCGGCGCCGTACCAGCCGACCACACCCGGCTGGTCGAAGGGCGGCGGGACGATGGCGCCCTTGCTGTCCAGTCCGCGTGACATCACCGGTGCCTGGACGTCGAGTTGGGGGATGTCGAGGCGGGTCGGAGCCGAGGCGTCCAGCGGCTTCGCCGGGGCGGGCAGGGGGGTGCCGTCGTACGCCCTGCCGAGCCCGGCCAGGTCGCCGGTCGAGGTGTCCGGCAGTCCGGTCGCCTCGCGGCCCCACAGCCACAGTCCGAGGAGCAGGACAGCCCAGGCTGTGAGCATGACCAGCCGACCGGTTCCGGAGGTGTGCGCGCCCTCGCCGGACGCGGTGGATTCATCGGGCATGACGCGTTCCGTGCCCTCAGTCGGTGCCGCGTCTCCGGCGGGACCGGAGAAGGACGACTCCCGCCGCCGCGCAGCCCGCGAGAGCCAGCCCGGACAGCGCCTGCGCGGCGCCGGGACCCGAGCCGGTGGGGGCGACCGTGGCGAAGAGGGTGTCGCTCTTCCCGTCCGCCGCGAGACCGTCTGCCGCGAGGTCGTCTGCCGCTAGACCCTGGGCCGTGACGCCCTGCGCCGTGCCGCCGCCGCCCGCGTGGACCGGGGCGATGGGCGAGGCGGCGGTCAGCGGCTCCTCGCCGGAGTCGTCCGCCGGGTCGTCGGGACCCGTCGCCTGGCCGGAGTCACCGGCGGCCCGGTCGGCCACCTTGATCCGGCTGGTGAACGAGTGTCCGGCGCAGGTGACCGTGACGTCGTACGCCCCCGCCTGCAGCGCGGTGCGCACCCGGGTGTCCCCGGTCAGCGCGCCCCCGCTGCCGATCAGCCGGGCGGCGGAGACGAACGCGGACGACACCGCGCTGCCCTGCGAGCCGGAACAGCCGTTCACCCGCAGGGACACGTCGGAGCCGGGTGCGGGCGCGGCCGGGGACACGGTCACCCCGCCGTCCGCCGCGTGGGCGGTGGTGGTGAGCGTGGCGGGAGCGAGGGCGACCGCCGCCAGAAGTGACGTACAGAGAGTGAGGCGAGCTGAGCACATCGTGAACCTCCAGATATCTGGAGGCTCCCCCGAGCGGAGCGCCCCCGCATCCCCGGAAGGGGGGCGCTTGCTCCGAACGGGTGGGTCCGGGCGGGACCCGGGTGGGGCTCGGGTGCGGGCGGGTTTCGGCGCGCGGTCTCGGCGCCGAGACCCGAGCCCCGGCTCGTTCCCCGCCCCGCGACCCCGCGCCGCGACCCCGCGCCGCGACCCCGTCCCGGACCTCAGACCAGGTCGACCAGGTCCGCGATCGAGTCGACGACCTCGGAGGGGCGGAACGGGTAGCGGTCGACCTCGTCGGGCTGGGTGACGCCGGTCAGGACGAGGAAGGTGCGCATCCCCGCCTCCAGACCCGCGAGCACGTCGGTGTCCATGCGATCGCCGATCATCGCGGAGGTCTCCGAGTGCGCGCCGATCGCGTTGAGCCCGGCCCGCATCATCAGCGGGTTGGGCTTGCCGACGAAGTACGGCTTCTTCTTCGTGGCGGCGGTGATCAGCGCGGCGACCGACCCGGTGGCGGGCAGCGCGCCCTCGGTGGAGGGACCGACGTTGTCCGGGTTGGTGGCGATGAACCGGGCGCCGTCGTTGATCAGCCGGACCGCCTTGGTCATGGCCTCGAAGGAGTACGTGCGGGTCTCCCCGAGGATCACGAAGTCCGGCTCGTGGTCGGTGAGGATGTAGCCGACGTCGTGCAGCGCGGTGGTCAGCCCAGCCTCCCCGATGACGTACGCGCTGCCGCCGGGGCGCTGGTCGTTCACGAACTGCGCCGTGGCCATCGCGGAGGTCCAGATGTTCTCCACCGGCACGTCCAGACCCAGCCTGCGCAACCTGGCGTGCAGGTCACGGGCGGTGTAGATGGAGTTGTTGGTCAGCACCAGGAACGGCCGCTCCGCCTCCCGCAACTTCTTCAGGAAGGCATCGGCACCGGGGATCGGAACACCCTCGTGAATCAGCACCCCGTCCATGTCGGTGAGCCACGACTCGATGGGCTTGCGGTCTGCCATGTACGTCTCCGTCTCCCGGCTTGAGTGCGGTGCAGCCCCCAGCGTAGTGAGGGTGACGGGGTCAGTGACGTCGGCGGGGGTGGGTGCGGGGGCGCCTGCGGGCGATCAGGGAGGCGGCGGCGCCGAGGGCGAGGAGGGCGGAGGCGGCGGTGAGGAGGGGGGTGGTGGGGGTGGGGCCGGTTGCGGCGAGTTCCGGGCGGTCGGCAGGGTCGGTCGAGGTTTCCGGGGCTTCCGAGTCGTCGGAGTCCTGGGTGGAGTCGGTGCCTTCCGTGTCGTCCGAGGTCCCTGTGTCGTCCGAGGTCTCCGTGTCCTCCGGCTCCGTTACGTCGTCGGGGGCGGCGGGGGTGTCGGTGTCGGCGGTCTCGGCGGTGCCGGGTGCCTTGGCGGTCGGGGTGGGGCGGGGGGTGGTCGGGTAGAGGGTGGGACCGGGGGATTCGGCGCCGGTGAGGGTGGGAGCCGGGGTCCGAGGGCTTGTGGTGCCGGAGGCTTTGGTCTCGGCGGTGCTGGTGCCGGTGCTGTCCTGACCGGGGCTGGCGCTGCCGGTGGGTACGGCGGGCACGCCTGTCGGCATTGTCGGGGCTGACGGAACTGCCGGTACCGACGGAACCGCCGGTGCTGACGGGACCGCTGGCGCCGAAGGAATCGCCGGTGCCGACGGCACCTCCTCCTCACCCCGCTCCTCCTCGCCGCTCTCCTCGTCGGTGATGCCGAACCGGTAGGCGTTGGACTCCCCCACCCAGTCCCCGTCGTCGCCCTTGCGCTGGATGACGGCGGCGTTCGCGGTGACCTGTTCGGGGGCGGCGTCGGCGGCGAGGGCGAGACGCACCTTGACGCTCACCGTCTTGCCGGGAGCCACCGTGAACCCCCCGAACCCGTCGCCCTCCAGCACACCGATCAGCTCCTGCTCATCGGTACTCACGAACCGGACCGCCCGCGCCCGCGAGCCGTCGTAGAAATCCATCCTCGGCTGCGCGGGCTTCAGCGCCCGCCGCTCGTCCACGAGGACGACGACCGGGTGCACCCCGGTGCAGGCGACCTTGGCGGTGTTGGTGAGGTCGATGTACCAGGTCCCGTAATCACCGCCCGCCGCATAGGAGTTGGGCCCCCCGTGAATCCGGGTCTCCAGCGGGAAGGTCCGACCGTCCCCGGTGGGCGCGCACCCGGCGGCGGCATAAGCGGCGGAGGGGCTCAACGGGAGCAGAACGGAAGCCGAGGCAAGACAGAAAACGGAAGGAAGAGAAGCGAGGGAAAACGATCGCATGACCATATGAACTTCCCAACAAACCCCACCACACCGCCCCCCACCCCCGGACGACACACCAACTCCCCCCGATCAGTGCACCCCCCTCCCCCAACCGGCTCCGCCAACCACCCCCAACGGCAGCACACCGCGAAGGCCACCGACGGCGAGAACCCCGCACGGCGCCCACCGGCACCCGACAACGAAAGCCGCACGCGGCGAACACCGCACCACCCCACCACGCACCCAAGGCCGCCGACGGCGAGAACCCCCCACAGGGGCCACCCGCACCCGACAACGAAAGCCGCACGGGTGGTGCGGGTGGGAACCAACCCCGCCGAAGGCGAAGCCGAGGCGGAAACCCCGGCACCACCCCCACCTACCCATCCCGCCCAAACACCGACCCCAACAACAACTGCCCCGCCCCCACAGCCACCCCCCGCTCCCCGCCGGAGGCAACCCGTACAGGCACCCCTTCCGGCACCCCCTCCGGCACCCCCTCCGACAACCCCGCCCGCCGAGCCCGCTCCGCGAGAACCTCCGCCACCCCCCGCACATAAACCTCCGGCGCCCCCGCAACCGTCCGCCCCCCGAGCAGCACAAGGTCGATGTCCAGCAACCCCACCAGATTCCCCGCCCCCACACCCAGCACCCGCGCCGCCTCGGACGTCTCCCCCCGCCCCGCAGCGGCAAGGCACAGCACCTCCACGCACCCCCGGTTCCCGCACGGACACACCGGCCCGTCGAGCTGAAGCACCTGGTGCCCGAACTCCCCCGCCCCGGTCCGCGCCCCCCGATGCACCCGCCCCCCGATCACGAGCCCCGCACCCAGCCCCGTACCGAGGTGAAGGTAGGCGAAGGACCCGCCCTCACCCCCAGCCGCGAGCCCCAGCGCAGCGGCATTCGTGTCCTTGTCCACCACGACCGGCACCCCCAGCCGCTCCGCGAGCGCGTCCCGCAGCGGAAACCCCGCCCACTCGGGAAACCCGGTGACCCGGTGCAGTACACCCCGGACGTGATCGAGCGGTCCCGGCAGCGCGACCCCCACCCCGAGCAGCGTCGGCGCGTCGGCAGGCACACCACATCCCAGCACCGACCCGACCAGCGCCGTCACCTCCGCCGCGACCAGATCGAGCACCGCCTCCGCCCCACCACCGAGCCCGACAGTCCCGTACCGCTCCCCCACCACCGTCCCGTTCAGATCGAGCAGCACCGTACGCAACTCGTCCCGGTCGAGGTGCACACCGACCGCGTGCCCCGCCTCGGGGACCAGCCGCAGCACCGTCCGCGGTTTGCCCCCCGTGGAAGCCCGGCGCCCCGCCTCCGCCGCGAACCCCTCCTCCCGCAGCCGCGCCGTGATCTTGCTGACGGCCTGCGGGGTGAGCTCCGTACGCTCGGCCAGCTCCAGACGGCTGATCCCCTCCGCCCCCGCGCCCCGCAGCAGATCGAGCACGAGCGCGGTGTTGTGGGACCGCACCGCGAGGAGGTTCGCTCCCACCGGGCCGGGGCCGCTCTTCGTCCTGTTCACACGGTCCATTGTCCCCGCCGCTTGCACTTTGGCAACAGCGTTGCGAAAGTGGGACGCATGACTGGTACCCCTCTCCGCGTCGGCCTGATCGGCTACGGCCTCGCCGGCTCCGTCTTCCACGCCCCGCTGATCGCCGCCACCGACGACCTCGTCCTGGACACGGTCGTCACCGCGAACCCCGAGCGGCAGGAGCAGGCCCGCGCCGAGTTCCCCGACGTACGCGTGGCCGCCACGCCCGAGGAGCTGTTCGAGCGCGCCGACGAGCTGGACCTGATCGTCATCGCGTCCCCGAACAAGACGCACGTGCCGCTCGCCACCACCGCCCTGAAGGCGGGTCTGCCGGTCGTCGTGGACAAGCCGATCGCGGGCGCCGCCGCCGAGGCGCGCGAGCTGGCCGCCCTCGCGGACGAGCGCGGTGTACTGCTCTCCGTCTTCCAGAACCGCCGCTGGGACAACGACTTCCTGACCCTGAAGAAGCTCATCGAGGACGGCGGTCTCGGGGACGTCTGGCGCTTCGAGTCCCGCTTCGAGCGCTGGCGCCCGCAGCTCAAGGGCGGCTGGCGCGAGTCCGGCGACCCGGCCGAGATCGGCGGTCTGCTCTACGACCTCGGCAGCCACGTCGTCGACCAGGCGCTGGTCCTGTTCGGCCCGGTCACCGAGGTCTACGCCGAGGCGGTCGTCCGCCGCGACGGCGCCGAGACCGACGACGACACGTTCATCGCCCTGACCCACGCGAGCGGCGTCCGCTCCCACCTGTACGTCTCCGCGACCACCGCCCAGCTCGGTCCCCGCTTCCGGGTGCTCGGCTCGCGCGCGGGCTTCGTGAAGTACGGTCTGGACCCGCAGGAGGCGGCGCTGCGCGACGGCGCCCGCCCCGGCACGGACACCGCCTGGGGCACCGAGGAGTCGGAGCTGTGGGGCCGCCTCGGCGCGGGCGAGTCCCCGGTGACCGGCGGCGGCACCGCCGTCGAGACCCTGCCCGGCGACTACCCGGCGTACTACGCGGCCGTCGCCGCCGCCGTGCGCGGCACCGCTCCCAACCCGGTGTCCGCCCTGGAGGCAGCCGAGGCGCTCGACGTCCTGGAGGCGGCTCGCCGCTCCGCTCTCGACAAGGTGACGGTGACCCTCTGATGACGTCCACTCCCGCACCGGCTCCCGACGTCGCGGACCTGGAGGAACAGGAACGGCGCCTGGTCTTCCGTACGTTCACGTACGACGACGCCTGGGCGCTCGGCTCGCTCCTGGTCGAACTGGGCCGCGAGCGCCAGGCGCCCATCGCGATCGACATCCACCGCGCGGGCCAGCAGCTCTTCCACGCCGCGCTGCCCGGCTCGACCCCGGACAACGACGCCTGGATCGCCCGCAAGCGCCGGGTCGTGGAGCGCTACGGCGCCGCGTCGTACCTGGTCGGCTCCCGTTTCCGCGCCAAGGGCACGACCTTCGAGGACTCCTCCCGCCTCGACCCCGATCAGTACGCGGCGCACGGCGGTTCCTTCCCGATCACGGTCGACGGCGTGGGTGTCGTCGGCTCGGTGACGGTCTCGGGGCTGCCGCAGGTGGAGGACCACCGGCTGGTGGTGGAGGCGCTGGAGCGGTTCCTGGCGCGCTGAGCGCCCCCATCCGTCTCACGCGCCCCGGGATTACCGCGCGGCTCCCTCCGGTTGGGACCGGTGTGCACGACGATCGAGTACCGACGATCGACGGCACCAACCCAGCCGGAGGGACAGACCCGATGAGCGAGTCGACGAGCGAACGCATCGCCAAGGACGCGATCGGCCGGTACGGCGTCTGGAGCGTGGGACTGCGCTCCGAGTACCCCGACCGGCGCGACGCGATCGCCGAGGCGGCGGCGGAACTGGAACAACTCGGCTACGGCGCCGCCTGGTTGGGCGGCAGCAGCGCCCCGCGCCACGCCCTCCCGCTGCTCGGGGCGACCTCCCGTCTGGTCGTCGGCACGAGCATCCAGAGCATCTGGCAGTACGACGCGGCGGACAGCGCGGCGCAGTTCTCCGAGGTGGACTCCACCTACCCCGGTCGCTTCCTGCTCGGTCTCGGCGTGAGCCACGCCAAGCTGGCGGAGCAGTACAAGCGCCCGTTCTCGGCGCTGGTCTCCTACCTCGACGAGCTGGACAAGGCAGGTGTCCCGGCGGGGCGCCGGGTGCTGGCGGCGCTCGGTCCCAAGACCCTGGAGCTGTCCGGCGAGCGCGCCCTGGGGGCGATCCCCTACCTGGTCACCCCCGAGCACACCGCCGAGGCGCGCGACATCCTGGGTCCCGAGCCGCTGCTCGCGCCGGAACTCGGCGTGGTCCTGGAGCCCGACCCGGCCCGCGCCCGCGCGCTGGCCCGTGGCCATGTCGCGATGTACCTCCAGCTCCCGAACTACACCAACGCCTGGCGCCGCCTCGGCTTCACCGACGCCGACCTCGCCGACGGCGGCAGCGACCGTCTGATCGACGCGCTGTACGCCTGGGGCGACCCCGGCCGCATCCGCGACCGCGTCGAGTCCTTTCTCACGGCGGGCGCCGACCATGTCGCCCTCCAGGTCGTCGAGGAGGACACCTCCCGCGACGACCTGCCGCGCGAGGCGTGGCGCAGGCTGGCGTCGATCCTGTTCTGACCTGTTCCGACGGTTTCCGGGAGCGCGGCGGGCTACAGCAGCGCCCGCTCCGCCGCGCTCCACGCCGTACTGGTGACGACGTACAGCGCGGCGGCGAGCGGCACGACCGCGACCGTGACCAGGGTGAGGAAGGACATGAACGGCATGACCTTCCCGACGGTGCCGAGCCCCGGGACGGCGTTCTCCTGTGTCATGACGGGGTTCTCGGCCGCCAGCTTCCTGGTGGTGCGGTAGTTGACGGTGGCGACGGCCGCGACGACGGCGAACAGGGCGAGGTAGACGACCCCGGCCGCCCCGAACACCCCGCCGGTGCCGAGCGCGTCGGCCCAGCGGCCGCCGAGCGGGGCACCGAACAGGTCGTGCGCGAGCAGCCCGTTGCTCCCGCCGCCGATCGTCGTGTTGGAGAACAGGTGGTAGAGCAGGAAGAAGGCGGGCATCTGGAGCAGGCTCGGCAGCAGTCCCGCGAACGGTGAGACCTTCTCCTCCGCGTGCAGTCGCGCCACCGCCGCCCGCAGCCGCTCCGGGTCCTTCGCGTGCCGCGTCCGCAGCTCCGCGAGCCGTGGCCGCAGCGCGGTCTGCGCCCGCCGTCCGCGCGCGGCGGCGCGGGACAGCGGATGCACGAGGAGCCGTACGAGCGCGGTGAACAGGACGATCGCGGCGGCGGCCGCGGAGGCGTGGCAGAGCGGCTGGAGCAGGCTCGCGAGCTGCTCGACGAGCCGGGCGAAGACGGACATGGGTGGGACCCTCCGGAAGTGGGGTGCGTCGTGCCGGGTGTGGCGCATGGCAGGGCGGCATGACGACGCACGCGGGAAGCACGAAGAAGCCCGGAACCCGGTCGGGGTTCCCTATTGCTTCTCCGGCTACGCGTGGATCGCCGGGAGGGCGATTCCGGGAGCCCGGGGCCGACGGCGGCCGGCCGCATCGGGATCACGCTGCGGCAGGAAGGCCGTACGCCGGTCCCGGTCGCGTATCGCCGTACGCACGCGGGTGCGGGGTACGGCGGGGACGCGGCGGGCGACCAGCGAGCAGACGGTGAGCGCGGAGGCGGCCGCGGTGGTCGCGGCGAGGGCGACGGCGGCGGAGAGCGTGCCGGTGCCGAGGAGGGCGGCCTGGAGCAGCAGAAGCTGCACGAAGACGAGCGGGACGACGACCGGTCGCACCGACACCACCCCCTGCCCCTGCACTCGCTCGTGGATCTTCTCTTGTCTGGGAACGCGGGAGATCCCGCAGTGGTTCCGGATTCGAAGAGAAATCCCGGAATTCCCCCGGAGGTCGATGCCGGACGCACCCTCCACCTGTGTCGGTGGTCGGCAGTACGGTGTCACCCATGCGCCCCGACACGCCTGCCGAGAACGTCGACCACACCGCTGAGGCGGCACGCCTGGAGCGGACCGCCGGGCTGTATCCGGAGGACGCGGAAGCGCTGCTGCTGCGCGCCGCGGCCCACCTGGAGCTGTCCGGCGACCGCCCCGCGGCGACCGCGCTGTACGACCGCCTGCTGTCCGGCGCGGCTCCGCTGGACCACCCTCAGCTCGTCCGCGCGCTCAAGGCGTCGAACCTGTGGGAGTACGGTCACGAGGCGGAGGCGCGCGCGATCATCGACGGCATCCGCATGGCGGCTCCGCGCGACCCGGCGCCCTGGGTGATCGTGGCGGAGTCCCTGGAGTCGCACGACGAACTGGAAGCGGCGCACGAGACGTACTCGGAGGGCGCGCGGCTGCTCCTGGCCGACGTCCCGGAGCGCCCGCCGTACGCGACCCACGCCCTGCTCTTCGGTCGTCACCGGGTCCGCCGGATGCTGGGGCTGCCCCACGACGACTGGGACGGCGTGGCCGACACCCTGCACGCCTCCCCGGTCTCCCTGGACGAACTCCACGACCCCAAGCGCGTGTGGTCCCTCGGCTCGGACAACCCCGCCGAACTGGAAGCGGAGATCTCCCGCCTCCACGCCGAACTCAACGCCGCCCGCGAGGCCCTCTCCCGCCCCTTCCCGGTCGCCGTCCTCCACTGGCCCGCCCCCGAACTCACCGAACTCCTCACGGCGTACCCCTCCCTGACCTCCGAATACCCCACCCACGACCACCACCTCCACCTCATAGAAACCTCCCTCCGCGAACTCGCCACCTCCGGCACCCCCAACCTCGGCATCGTCACCGGCACGGTCCCCTCCTACGAGGCGTTCGCGGCCTCGGAGGGCGCGTCCCCCTCCGACGCGGCGCTGCTCCCGCAGTACGCGACGACTCTGGCGGCACGGGGGTTGGCGGCGGAGTGGCCGCCGGAGCGGGGGGCGGGGTGTTGGTGCGGGTCGGGGACGCCGTACACGGAATGCCACAGGACTCCGCAAGCCTGAGGTGACCGGCGTCCCAGAATGCGGAGCCGGTCGCCTCGGCCGGGCGCCCGCGTCCGAACGACATGTACGCCTGAGGCGCGACACCATTGGACAACGTGAAACCCTCCTCCCCTGACGTCTCGGCGCGCATGTCCCGCCAGGCCGGCAAGGACACGAATGCCGAGCTGGCCGTGCGCCGTCTGCTGCACGCGGCCGGTATGCGTTACCGCGTGGAGTACCCCGTGCCCGGCATGGCTCGGCGACGCATCGACGTGGCGTTCACCCGGACCAAGGTCGCGGTTCTGATCGACGGGTGTTTCTGGCACGGCTGCCCACTTCACGCCACGCAGCCGAAGGCCAATGCCGAGTGGTGGCGCAACAAGCTCGACCGGAACATGGCCCGTGATCGGGAGACGACGGAACACCTGACGGCACAAGGCTGGACGGTGTTGCGGTTCTGGGAGCACGAAGCTCCCGAGGAAGTGACCGCGCGCGTACGCGCCACTGTGGAACAGCGTCTGGCAGAACGCGCGCCGAAGGGAGAAGCGTGGGGGATCTGACCTTCGTCGACGTGTGCTCCGGAGCGGGCGGCCTGGCTCTCGGACTGGAGCAAGCGGGGTTCGAGCCGCGCCTGTTGCTGGACGACGACGAGCTCGCCGTCACGACTCTGCGGGCCAACCGGCCGCAGTGGAACGTACTGACATCTGATCTGCTGGATTTCGACCCGTCCGAACACCCAGTGAGTTACGACGTGGACCTCCTCGCCGCTGGCCTCCCCAGAGTGAGATCCAGTGCGACCGCGCGCCGAGTGGACACCGGCATCGAGGAGCGGCTCCTGGAAGCGACCGTGTATCTCGTCCACGCGATCAGACCGCGCGCGGTGCTGATCGAGAACGTTCCGGAGCTCGTCCACGCGGACGCCCATCGACGCTTCCGTGACTTCGTGCATTCCGAGCTGCATCACTTGGGGTACGCGTTGAACTGGTTCGTCATGAACGCAGTCGACTTCGGTGTTCCCCAGAGCCGGAAGCACGGCGTGCTGGTGGCCGTACGCCAGGAGTGGGCCGAAGCATTTCGACCGCCGGTGCCGACAGTCACGGAACCGATGACCGTCGGCACTGCTCTGCGGCCGTCCATGGCCGCACGCGGTTGGGCGGACGCCGACCGCTGGGCCGCTGGCGCCGACCAGCCCGCTCCGACGCTGGTGGGCGGTTCGAAGAACCGGGGCGGCGCCGACCTCGGCCCCAGCAGGGCGAAGCAGAAGTGGGCGACGATGGGCGTGAACGCGCATACCGTAGGTGACCGGGTTCCCGGCCCGGACTTCATCTGGGCCCCGGCACTCGGCAGGGACAACATGGTGAAACTCACGGTCGAGCAGGCCGCGGTGCTGCAGGGGTTCCCCGTGTCCTGGCAGATCAGCGGGCTCAAGACGGCGCGGTACCGGCAGGTCGGCCACGCGACCCCGCCCCCGGTGGGGAACGCCCTGGGACGAGCCGTCGCCGAGGCCCTGAACAGTGATCCGGCACCTTCCGGAGCCGGCTAGACTTCACCCTCATGACCAGTTCGGCGCCCCCCCAGCACGTCCTCGACAACCCTTTTGTCCTGGATCTGTTCTCGGGCCCCGGAGGGCTGGACGTGGCGGCGCACGCACTGGACATCCCCAGTCTCGGCATCGAGTGGGACAAGAGCGCCTGCCTGACCCGGTACGCAGCAGGGTTGGACACCCTCCACGCCGATGTGAGCGCGTTTCGTCGGAACAGCTTCGAGTCGCTTCCGCCGGAGATCAACATCCTCGCCGGTGGTCCTCCGTGCCAGACGTACTCGGTGGCCGGACACGGCGCCGGTCGTGAGGCCCTGGAAAAGGTCAAGAAATTCATCGACCGTCTGATAGCAGGCGAGTCCGACGAAGAGATCGACAAGGGCCTGAGCAGACTCAGCGACCCGCGCACCGCACTGGTCCTGGAGCCTCTCCGCTACGCCGTCCGGGCGACCAGGAGTCCGAACCGGGACCACCGTCCGTACGACGTCATCGTCCTGGAGCAGGTGCCCACGGTCGCCCCGGTCTGGACGCGCTACGCCGAGGCGCTGCGGGACAAGGGGCTGCCCGACGGGACGAGGTACGAGGTCGCTGTCGGCGTTCTCGCCACCGAGACGTACGGGGTGCCTCAGACGCGATCGCGTGCGGTGCTGATCGCCCGACGCGTAGGACTCGGCACGCCTCCGCTGCCGTCTCCGACCCATCGCGCCTACGAACGGAAGGTATGGAACCAGCGGGCCACCTCGACCGGTGACCAGGTCCGTCAGCCGACCCTGGACGACACCGGCGCGTCGAAGGCCCGGCAGCGCGGAGAAGAAGCGGCTGAGCACCTGCCCTCGTGGCGGTCGATGGCCGACGCGCTGCGCCGGCCGGTGGGCACTCATCTCGGTCGTTCGGCGTCCTTCCTGGTCCGCTCGAACTACGGCAGCGCCGGAAACCCGGGGCGCCGTGGTGTACGGACCGATCAGCAGCCCGCTGCCACCGTCACCGGGCGGATCTCTCGCTTCGTGGTCTTCGAACACCTCGACGAGAACATCGTCCACGAGGGCGCGCGGTTCACCATGAACGAGGCGGGGATGCTGCAGAGCTTCCCCCCGGACTATCCGTGGTCCGGCAAGGCGCAGGCCCAGCAGGTGGGCAACGCCGTTCCGCCCGCGTTCGGTATGCACCTGTTGAGCGCCGCGCTCGGCCTCCCCGCGCCCGACGTCGAGGTCCTGCGCAAGCCGTGGCAGGCGGCCACGGAGGAGCAGCGGGCCAAGCTGCGGACCCACGGCTGTGGGGACGCGGACCACTGCACGGACAAGTGCCCGCGCGCCGAGGACCAGGTGCCGCCGCCCTCCTCACGCCCGCGCAGGACGGCGCCGGCCAAGCGGTAGGTCGGTCAGCTCTTGTCCCGGCCCCTGACGGGCGCGGTCTCGAAGAGTTCCGCGAAGTACTCGGTGAGCGCGGCCACGGATTCCTCCGGAGCGGGAGCCTCGTCCGGGCCTTCCGGCAGTCCGCGCCGTGCGACCGGTCCGGCCGAGGCCGCACCTGCGATCCAGTCCCGCAACGGCGTGGGATCTCGAGGTTCGTCCGGCGCCAGGACGTCGTAGACGAGCGTCGCACCGGCCGCGTTGATCGCCGTGCTCAGGCCGTTGACCTCCCTGCCGTTGGCGACCCGGCCGTTCTTCAGGAGCCGGACCAGGGCCTGAGCCGTGGGGCGGTGGTCGATCAGTTCGAGGCGGAGAACCGTATGGATGAGGTCCTGGTTGCCGCAGGCCACCTCCACGGGCTCGTAATCCGGTCCGTTCCGGAAGAGCTCTGCCGCCCACCACAGACGGGAGAAACACTGCCGGTCGCCAGGACCTCGGAAGCGCTCCGCAGCGATGCGAGGCTCCGGCTTCTTCGCCGTCGGCTCCGCCAGATGACGCCAGGCGACATAGTCGGGAGCGACGGCCAGGGCCAGGTGGTTCCACAGCCGCTTGTCCGCCGCCTCCCGCCGACTCAGGCGTAGCGTGGCGTGAAGCCGCGGCGCGAGCCACGCGTCGGCTCGGGTGCGATCCTCGCGAAACGCGAACATGGCGTCTTCCACCAGACTCCGTATCGGTTCGACCGACCACCTGGCGTCGTCCTCGGGGAGCGGCTCGACGACCTTGGCGAGATCGATGCCGGCGTGCACCCCTTCAGCCTTGAGCAGCTCCTCCGTGAGGAACGGTTCGGCGGCCGAGGTGGCGAGCAGGGCCAGCCGCTCCGGCACGTGGTTCGGTCTGGTGATCACGTGTCACTCCCACGATTCATCTGTTCCAGGCTGCGGATGGCGTAGCCGAGCGCCTTGGCGGCATCTGCCCGGCGGACCGCCGCGTAATGGATACGGGTCTGCAGTTCCGCCCAGCCCGAGTCGCCGGTGCGCCGGCGATGGACCTCGCGCAGAGCCTGCTCGACATGGACGCCGGGAACCACGTCCGGGAGCATCTCCCGCAGCACCTCGCCCTTCCAGTCGGTCGGGAAGACCGGGCCGCTGCCGGGTTCCACCTCCAGGTCGCCGACGGCGGCATGGAACACGGCGGTCCAGACATCGGTGGACATCTGCGCGACCAGGAGGTCACGCACCTTTCCTTCCACTCCGGAGCCACCACCGTCCAGCAGCCTCATGACCCCCTCGACGTCGGTGTTCACGAACACGGTGGGAACGCGGGCCGCAGTGTCCACGATCCAGGGCGCGTCGGTGTAGGCGTGCAACCACTCCCTGGAGGTCTTGCTGAAGGAAGCTTTCTGGACATCCAGCTGGAGCCCACGAACTGGCTCGTCCGAGACGGTGTCGACGATCCAGCTTCGATCGGTCTCGGCGATGGCCCGGCCACGCACTCCGTCCACGGTTCCGACGGCGTGCACGGCGAGGAAGGCTCGGCTCATGTGATCGTCTCGGAGCACCTCCAGGGAGCCGGACCAGTCCCGACCGTCGTCCCTGTCCCTCCTCAACCGTGCCACGGTGCGGCTGTTGGTCTCCCCGTCGCTCAGCACGGCCAGGACCTGCAGGTCCGACCAGGGCGCGTCCGACGCGTTCGCGCCGGGCGGCAGAGTGGCGGACAGCCCGATGGTCGCGGTCACCCAGTCGTGGTGACCCGCCGTCCCGAGCGCGACGGTCTGCTGCTGGGTCGAGTACGCGGACGTCTCGAGTCGATCGCGAGTGCCGTCGGGAAGCTTGAGGGAGACCGAGGTCACCCTGAGCGCGACCGGCCTGTTGAGTCGCTTGTACGGATAGATCTTCACGCGTCACTCCCCCGTGCCGGCGCGGAGTTCCACGACCAGGCGGGTGAGCGTGGTCCTCACCGGATGGCTGCCGACATCGGTCGAGCCCCGGAACTTCGCTCGGCGGACACCGGGGGCGAACCGCAGGACGCCGTCCTCCACCTCACAGCCCTCGACGGCCACGAGTTCGGCCCACTCCAGCCGAGGACGGCCCCCCGAGCGGACGTCCAACTGGGCGACCGGCACCATGGGCGTGATCTCGTCACCGCGCGGGATGCTCACGTCGGCGACGATCTGCCACTCCCCACCCTCACCGACAGTCGCGTCGAGATCGGCCAGCACGGGAACCACCGGCCCGGTCGACGCCTTCTTGGCCTTGGGTCTCGTCTTCACCGTCAGCGCCTTGCGCAGCACTTCCCCGCCTGCACGATCGCTCCGCCTCGATCGTGCGACGAGTTCCCTGACGGCCTGGTTGGCCTCCCGCGTCAGCAAGTTGATGCGTCGGTACGCGGAGGGCGACCACCGCAGCGTCAGCTCCTCGGTCTGCCCCCAGCCGTCGTGCTCGGGCGGCTCCGCAGCCCGAAGGAAATCCTCCGCCTCCGCCGCGAAGGGGGCCGACTCCCCCGCCGCCTCACCCGCGAGCAGGACCGCCTGGAAAGGATTGGTCCCCACCGGCAGGCTCGACACCGTGGCGTTCTTGATCGTCATACGGTTGCCGCGCAACGAATGCACCCGGTTCTTGACCTTGTCGTTCTCCGCGGCGTCGGTGAGCAGAAGGACCGCTTCGTGCGTGCCCAGGGTTCCCCGGGCTCCTCCGGACAGGGGCAGTTTGAGCGGGACTCTGCGTGCCGCCACCTGCCCGGCCTCCGTGAGGCGCTCGACGGTGGTGCCCTCGAAGTAGGCTCGCAGGGCACGGGTTCGGGACGGCTGCATGGACGACGGGTCGACCTGCTCCTCCTCGATGACCTCCTCGCCGTTCCGCAGGGACCGGACGGAGACCTCCAGCAACGGCGGCCTGCCGCCGCCACCGATCATCGCGGCCCAGAAGTCGCGACTCAGCGCCTCGACCAGTCGGGCGTGCATCCGCTCGATGTCGCGGGTGTCCTCCACCCCGTCGTCGTCCACCGCCTTGTCCTCGTCCGAGCGACCCTTCTCCTCGATGCTGGCGACGTCATGCGCGCCGACGACGAGGAAGGAGGTACCGGGCTCGTCGCCCTCACGGGTCAGGTGCAGACGAGCCACGGTCTCCTCGTCCGCCCACCACGAGCGGGCGACCCGGGCACCGGGCGAGTCGGGGTCGGGCCGCCCGAACCACGCAGGTCCCGCGTACGCCTCACCGGCCACCTGCCGCCAGGGGAGTTCGAGCCGACCGATGACCCGTCGCTCCGTCCGTCCCTCATGGGGCGCGGACAGGGTCGAGTTGATGAACACGAGCCCCAGCGCGCTCGTGGCCCACAGGGTCGCCTTGCCGAGGCCGTACGAACCACCCGCTCCGCTGCTGGACTTGAGGCTCTCCAACTGCCTTCTGACCACGGCGGCGAACTTCCCGTCCGCGTAGTCGTCGCCGGTGAGACCGGACGCGTTGTAGTCGTCGATCCGCAGCAGGACCAGGCGGCCCTTCTCGTACATGTCCCGGACACCGGCATCGACGACCCGTCCGACCTTCTGGTGCCCAGTGCTTTCCGAGACGGCCGCGTAGTGGGGGTAGAGGTCGTTCCACAGGATCGCCTCACGGAAGTCCTCGAGCATCTTCCCGGTCAGCTCGTGCAAGGTGTAACGAACCTTGACAGGCCGGCCATTCCCCGTGAGCCGTTCGTCGAGGCTGTTCTGGCAGGTCTCCCGGGCGAGCACCTGGACGTCCGCGTCGAAGGCGAACGCCGCGGCGTTGCCGAGTTCGCGGCCTCCGTCGGGGTGACCGGGGCGGTGGTACCAGGTGGTCGGAAGGCCGAGCTGTGTATCGGTGGTGCGGGTGTGCACCGTGCCGACGTCCGTGCCGAGCGCCTTGGCGATGTCCGCCATCACGGTCGGGCGCGGAGTCGACCTGCCGGTGATCCACGCGGAGACGGCGGCACGGGTCAATTTCAGCTCGTCGGCCAACTCGGCCTGCGTCTTCCCCGCGAGCTTGAGCTGCCGGGCCAGCCAGGGCCCGAACTCCTCACCTGTCTCCACATGCCACCTGCGCTTCCCCTCCGAGCCGCACGCCCGCTCGCGTATGGCAGACCAGGAGGCTAATTTGACGAACGCGACACTGTCAAACAACAGTTGACCGCACTCGACCGCCCGAACCGTGCCAGCCGAGTGTCCTATATGGCCGAGTTGACCACCGTTCCGACGAATTGCCCATCAATCAGTAAGCGGAACCATTCGCTTCGCACTCGAATTCCAAGGAAGTCGGGTCTTGCGGTCGCGCGAGACGCCCTATACCGTCGATTCCGGTGGAGTGGCCTCCTCGTTCGCGGAACCGAAATCGGGAAAGCGGACGGCCGGGACGGAGCCATGCCCACCATCCGGATTCGGAGGCGGAAAAACAACCGTCCGCGGGTCCAGAAAAAGGATCCGGCAAGACATTGGCGGACCGGGTTCCGAACCCGCTAGCCTGCTCGAAAGGGAGCGTCTCCATCGAGGAGAGCAACCTGCCCATGGGGGACTTGTGTGCCCGCATGCGCACACATTTTCGACAAGTCGACACTGTGGGGGGAACCACTCGATGGACGACGAGAGCCATGACGACCATGGCGACCACTTGACCGATTCTCGCAACCTCAGCACATTTCATTTGAATATCCTGACGGCGGAGAACAAGGCCCGGGCCCGGGAAACAATCCAGATACACGAAATCACGGAAGACGAATTCATCAAGTATTTCCCTGAGCTCGCCAAGTGGGTCCAGGGACTGCCTGACGACACCTTCTGACGGTCCGAGCAGCAGCTCACCGCAGGTTTCCGGCTGCCCGCAGCACGATCCGCATGCTGCGACGAGCACTGATTCGGGGCGTTGCCATGCGCCTCTCGGCATCACTCGCCCGAGCGACGGGCCGGCTGTCCCGAGTCGGCAGCCGGCCCGTCGCTCGCGCCTTGTCCCGGATCTCGACATCCCAGGAGTGCAGAAACAGTGTCGACTTCGTCCCCGTCGGTCATCGAAACCGTTCTCCAACAGTCCTCCCGCGTTCTTCAGACTTATGCGGTGGACGCCGGCCTCATCGCCGAGCACGCAAATGGGGAACGTCGCATCACTCAGGGCGGATACGGCGATCGCCAGCTCTTCGAACTCGTCCAGAATGCAGCCGACGAAATCTCCGAAGAGCCGGGCGGTAAGGTCCACGCCGTACTCACCGAGACGCATCTGTACTGCGCCAACGAGGGAAATCCCGTCACCCCTGAGGGTGCGGAGACCATTCTCCGGATGAGCATGTCGAAGAAACGCGGTGGCCAGATCGGACGATTCGGTGTCGGTGTGAAATCGGTCCTCGTGGTGACCGACGCCCCCGAATTCTTCAGCCGCACCGGAAGTTTCGGTTTCGACCGTGCCTGGTCGTACGAGCAGATCAAGTCCGTGCCCGGTGTCGTCGAGCGCTACGGCCCGGAGTTCGACGCCCCCGTGTTGCGCATGGCCCGTCCGCTCGACATGCAGGTCGAACGTGCCGCCGATCCCGTCCTGGACGAGTTGCTGACCTGGGCCACCACCGTGGTCCGTCTCCCGCTGCTGGCGAAGGCGGACGACCGGCTTGGCCGAGACATGCACGGCAACCGCACCAAGGAGAACGGCGAAACCCGCGAAGAGTTCCCGGTGGGCTTCCAGCTCTTCTCCCCGCATGTCGCGAAGGTCGTCCTGGAGGACCGGCGTCCCCGGCCCGTGGTCCGCCGGGTGTTGACCGCCCGTCAGGCCGGTGACCTGCACACCGTGATCGAGGAGAGGACCGGGAAAGCCGCCGCCACCATCCGGTGGCGCGTGTTCACCACCACCCACACTCCCGGCCCCGCGGCTCGGGCGGACGCCGGCGAACTCCACGACCGGGTGTCGCTCGACCTCTCCTGGGGCGTTCCCGCCCTGGAGAAGGACCCGGAGAGCGGACTGTACGTCAACTCGCGAGCCCGTGGTCGCGGCAAGTTCTGGTCCTTCTTCCCGACCAAGTACGAGATGTCCCTGAGCGGCATCCTCAACGGCGCCTGGAAGACGAACGAGGACCGACAGAATCTGCTCGACTCCTCGCCGTTCAACCAGGAGATGATCAGGGCGGCGGCGGCACTTGTCGTCGATTCGCTCCCAGGACTGTCCCCCGCCGAGGACCCTGCCGCGTACCTCAAGCTGCTGCCCGGCCGGGTGAAGGAATCGATCAGCTGGGCCGACGAATTCCTGACCCGCGAGATCTGGTCCCGGTCGGCGGTCAGCCCTTCGCTCCCCGACCAGGAAGGGGTGCTGCGTGTGCCGACCGAGCTGCGCGTGCACCCTCGCTTCGAGAAGAAGGACCAGAAGCACCTCGCCCGCTGGCTGCGCATGTGGCACGAGTGCCCCGGGCGTCCCGCCGACTGGCTGCACCCCGGCGTCGAGGCGGACGACGCGACCCGGTCCGGCAAGGTCGAGCACATCCTCGGAGCGGCCGGACACGAACGAAGCGATGTTCGCGAGTGGTTGGAGGCACTCGTCGCCTGCGGCACCGCCGAGGCGTCCGCCACGGCGATCCGCATCCTCGCGGAGATGATCGAGGTCGAGAACCCCCACGCCGAAGAGGCCCGACAGGCTCGGATCGTGCTCACCGAGGAGCACGGCATGGTCGCTCCCGTCCCCGGCCGCGTGTTCCGTCGCGCCGACGACGGAGGGTTGCGCGAGTCCTTGGTGTACGTGGCCGGCGAGGTCGGCGGAGACCCGTCGCTCGCCCACGCGCTGAACGTCCTGGGCATCCGGGAGGCCGATGCCGAAGGTCGCTTCATCAGCGTCCTCGACCGGGGCTTCGAAGGCTACGGCAGCACCGATTGGGAGCGGTTCTGGGAGCTGTTCCGTCGGGCCGGTGGGCGTCGGCTGGTGAACAAGGTGCTGGAGCGCGTGCCCGATCCACGCGAGACGCTGCGGGTCCGGACGGCGGACGGCAGGTTCCGACCGGTACGCGACTGCATGCTGCCCGGTGTGGTGGTCGATGCCGAGCGCGACCCGAGCATCGCCGTGGACAAGAAGTTCCACTCCGACGACCTCTCCGTCTTTCCGGAGATCGGCCTGCGGGAAAGGCCGTCGTCGTCGGTGCGGCCGGAGGGCGAGGCCTGGTTCGAGGAGTACCGGGAGGCTGTTCACGCCGCTTATCTGCGCGTACTGGCCCAGCAGGGTACGACCCGTCCCCCCTCTCTCAATCGCATGAAGGTGGAGGGCTCGGCGATCGGTGGACCGCTGCACCTGTTCCGGTCCCTGTCGGCGGAATCGCGTGCGGCCTTCCTCAGGGTTCTCCCCGACGACGCCGTGGTGGACAACTGGACGCTTCGGATCGGCGCGCAGTCCAGCACCCGGAAGGCCGTGATCTCGCCCATCCGATGGGTGCTCAAGGAGCACGGGACCGTCGCCACCTCGCAGGGGATCAAGCCGCTGCGGGAAGCCGTCGGACCCCAGCTCGCGGACTACCGCGATGTGCTGCCGGTCGCCGACGTCTCTCCCGAGAAGGCCCGCAAGTTGCGGCTGCCCGCCACGATCGACGAGGTGCCGTCCGACCGTTGGGACGCGTTGCTCTCCGAGGTGTCCCGGAGCATGGACGATGCGTTCGTGGGCGCCACCTACGCGATGCTGACCCGATTCGGGGCCGACTTCCCCGAGGACTCCCTGACCCGCTGCCGCGTCGGTGACACCTGGGACACTCGCCCCGACGACGAGATCACCGTCGCCGTAGGGACCGCCGAGTACCAGGCGCTGCGTGCCGAACAGCTTCCCGCCCTGCTGGTCGCAACTGCCGCGGACGCCGAGCTGATGGTCGAGAAATGGGGCATGCTCCGCTACGCCGATGTCATCAGCCGGGAGACACGCGAGGTTCCCGAGGGCGACCCGGTCCCCCTGGTCGAGTTGTACCCGGCGCTGCGCCAGCGGCTGAACAGCGGCAACCGGAACAGTATGGTGCAGCGTTGCACCGAGCTGGAGGAGGTGACCCGGACTCCCAATGGCACGAAGCCACGCCCCCTGGACGCGGTGCGTCAGGGTGGGACGGTCAAGGTACGCGTGCCTCTCGACGCCGAACCCATGTTGCGACTCATCGACCGCGAGCTGGAACTCGGACTGGGCTCCGCCGGCTGCCGGGCGGTGCTCGAGCACCAGGAGCGCATGGCTCGGGACGGCGCGACCAAGGCGGCGCTCAAGGCCGTACGCGACGCCGAGGACGTGGTCGACAAGCTCGAGCTGCTGATCGGCGCGGAGGCACTCCGTTCGGGGCTCCCCGAGGGCCTGATGGACACCGAGCTGCAGGACAGCGGCGGGGCCGAACCCTCCGGCCACAGGATCGCCCAGATGGCCTTCAACGCGCACGGCGACGGCGTCCTTCAGCAGCACGCCCGGGACATCCAGGCCCGGTTCCCCAACGCACCCGTGGCTTACGGGGGTTCTGCGGCCGCCGTCGCCTTCGTGTCGGACCTGAGACTGCCCGCCGCGTTCGCCGGCTCCAGGACGCCCGCCCCTCCCGCCTTCGAGACCGTGGACGGCCCTCGGGACTTCCCGGGCCTGCACGGCTACCAGGAGGACCTGGTCCGGAACATCATGACCTTGCTCGACCGGCTCGCACCCCAGCGCGCGATGCTGTCGCTGCCCACCGGCGCCGGCAAGACACGCGTCACCGCCGAGGCGGTGATCCGCTGGGTCAAGCAGGCGGGCGATCTGGACGGCCCGTTGCTGTGGATCGCGCAGACCGACGAGCTGTGCGAACAGGCGGTACAGAGCTGGAAGTTCGTCTGGAGCAAGGTGGGCGCGGAGCGGCCGCTGACCATCAGCCGACTGTGGAGCAGCAACGAGGTCGGCGAGGTCGTGGGCCACCCCCATCTGGTGGTCGCGACGGACGCGAAGCTGGAACGGTGTCTGAGCACCGACGCGTACACCTGGCTGCGGCAGGCGTCGTTGGTGATCGTGGACGAGGCGCACACCGCCGTGTCCAAGCGGTACACGGAGATCCTCGGGCAGTTGGGTCTCACGCAGTACGAGACCAGGCGTCATCTGCTGGGTCTGACCGCCACCCCGTTCCGCAACACCAACGAGGAGGAGACCCGCCGGTTGGTGAACCGCTTCGGCAACCGGCGGCTCGACGAGGGCGTCTTCCCCTCCGGCGATCCCTATCGGGACCTCGTGGAGTGGGGGATGCTCGCACAGGTCGAGCACCGCACGCTGGAAGGCGGCCGGATCGAACTGACCCGGGACGAGAAGGCGCAGGCCGAGCGGATGGCGACGCTCTCCCGTGCCGCGGAACAGCGACTCGCCGACGACCATGCGCGCAGCCGCCGCATCGTCGACGAGGTGTCCGCACTCCCGAAGGACTGGCCGACGCTGTTGTTCGCCACCTCCGTGGACCACGCCAAGTATCTCGCGGCCATGCTGAACGACCGTGGCATCCGGGCGGCCGCGGTGGACGCGACCACCAGTGCCCAGGACCGGCGTCGACGCATCGAGGACTTCCGTGCCGGTCGTGTCCGGGTCCTCACCAACTACGGCGTGCTCACCCAGGGGTTCGACGCCCCCGCGACCCGCGTCGTCGTGGTGGCCCGACCGGTCTACAGCACCAACGTCTACCAGCAGATGATCGGTCGCGGTCTGCGCGGCCCCAGGAACGGCGGCGAGGACACCTGTCTGATCCTCGACGTCAGCGACAACATCGCCAACTTCGACACCCAGCTCGCCTTCACCCAGTTCGAGCACCTCTGGAGCCGTAAGTGACCGACGCCTACCTCGACAGCCCCCCGCTGACCGACGAGCAGCGGGCCGTGGTCGAGCAGCCCTGGGACGCCCGGGTGCTGGTCACAGCGGGCGCCGGGGCGGGCAAGACGCACACCTTGGTGCGCCGGCTCGACGCCCTGTGCGGTCACGAGGACCCCGAGGAGGCTTTGGACGCGGCCGAGATCCTGGTCCTCACCTTCTCGCGGGCCGCGGCCCGCGAGCTGCGCGAGCGCATAGCCCGGCACGGGGAGCGGGCCCGCCGGGTGCGCGCCCAGACCTTCGACGCCTGGGCGTACGGCATCCTCCGCCAGGCGTACCCGGACCGCGAGTGGCACGCCGTCGGCTTCGACGAGCGGATCACCGCCGCGGCCGAGGCGATCGAGAAGGGCGCCTTGGAGGGAGGGGAGGCCGTCCATCCCGCCCATGTCGTGATCGACGAGGTCCAGGACCTGTTGGGCGCCCGCCGCGAACTGGTGGAGACGCTCCTCGACCGCTACCGGGAGAGCTGCGGCTTCACCGTCGTCGGCGACGCCGCGCAGTCCGTCTACGGCTTCCAGATCGAGGACCCGGCCGAGCGCGCGGACGAGACCGGCCGGTTCTTCGACTGGTTGCGCTGTTCCTACCCGGACGACCTGGTGGAACTGCACCTCACTCAGAATTTCCGGGCGGCCACGCCCGAGGCGCGGGTCGCGCTGGCGCACGGTCCCCGGCTCCAGCGGATCACCGACGCGGACGATGCCGGGGCTCTCTACGAGGAGCTGCGCGACCTGCTTCTCGCCCCAGCGAACGGCATGGGCGACCTCACCGATCAGCTCTCCCTGGACGGGTTGCGGGCGCTCTCCGACACCTGCGCGATCCTCACCCGCGACAACCGGCAGGCGCTGGTGGTCTCCCGCCT
Organism: Streptomyces sp. DSM 110735; assembly: GCF_016482685.1. GTDB lineage: Bacteria > Actinomycetota > Actinomycetes > Streptomycetales > Streptomycetaceae > Streptomyces. The sequence goes on from NZ_JACYHF010000010.1 coordinate 166,850, forward strand.
GCTCCACGAGAACGGCGTCGAGCACCGCCTACGCCGCCCGCTTGAGGAGCGGCCGGTGCCCTACTGGGTGGCAGAGCTGCTGCGTCGTACCGAGGCGACCGGTCTGACCGAGGAGCGGTTCCGCTCCCTGCTCGCAGAGATCCCGCTGGCCCATGAACCGAATGCTGCGGCTCTGTGGACGGTGCTGCGGCGCGCCACGCGCTCGCCGGGGCGCACCGCGCTCGATCTGGACCGGCTGCGCCGTCTCCTCGCCGACGGCCGGTTTCCCGACGAGGCGGCCGACCCGGAGGCCGCGCGGATCGTCGTCTCCACCGTGCACCGGGCCAAGGGCCTGGAGTTCGACCGAGTGATCATACTGACCCCGCCGAGCGTCGCCGAGCTGCACAAGCAGTACAAGGACCAACTGGACCTGCCCGCAGAGGCCCGAGCGCTGTACGTGGCGATGACGCGCGCTCGGCACGACCTGTACCACATGAGTCCGCCCGAGCTGCCGCTCTTCCGGAGAGCGGGCGGCCGCAAGAACGGTCGGCGGTACGTCGGTGGATGGCGGTCGTACGACAGGTACGGGATCGTCGCCGAGGCCGGTGACGTCTGCGGGGACGACCCGCCCGGCCACGCGTCCGACGCCGTAGCGACCCAGGCGTACCTCCTGGAGCGGGTCCGCCCCGGGCACGAGGTGGTCCTGTGCAAGCGCCACGACCTGCCGATGGGCGAGTCCCAGAGTCCGCCGTACGCCCTGGTCCACGAAGGACGGGAGATCGGCGAGGCGTCAGAGCGCTTCAGGGAGGAGTTGTTCCGGGTGCAGAAGGTGAGCCGGACGTGGGACCCGTGGTGGCCGGACGAGATCCATGGGCTGCGGATCGACTCTCTGGAGACCGTGGCGGGTGGCGTCGCTGCCGGCGCCAACGCCGGCCTCGGTGACCGAGGAGTTTGGATCGTTCCCCGGATCACCGGCATCGGCATGTTTCGACGAGTTGAGGGCAAGGAGCAGGGCGCATGACGCACGAGGCAGGTCGGCACTCCGAGCACTACCGGGTGCGGGACGAAGAACTCCTCGCGGGCCTCCGCCGTGAGCTCTTCGGCCCTGCCGAGGATGCGGCGCCGGAGGACCGGGCCGAGGTACTCGCCCAGGACGCACCGATCGACCGCTACCTGACAGGCGTGCTGTACCCGCGTGCCTCGAAGGAACGGAAGGGTGAGAACGCCGCCGAACAGGACGGCTTGGACGCCGCTCCGGTCTCCAACCGCGGGGACGCTGAGGAGTCCGGCAGTGCCGAGGATGTCGGCGTCTCGGGAGACAAGCGCCCTTCTTCCATGGGTCTGACCTTCGCGGTCGCTCCGGGCATAAGCACGATCGTGGTCTCCACGCGGGCTGCGGTCTACGAGCCCACCGACGCGGAGGGCAATCCGACCCCGGCGCGCCGCGCCGAGGCCCGGACCACGGCCGACCAGCGGGAACGGTGGCACCGCAAGGAACTCGACCTCCCCGACGTGCCGGTCGACGTCACCACCCCCGCCAGCAGCCTGGGGGTGGACCTCGACGACAGGACACAGCTGCGCGTCGTCGTCCGCCGTCCCGACCCGATCACCGGGACGGTCACGATCACGGTGACGCTGGTCAACAAACAGAAGGTCGGCGAATGGGACCTCCAGGACGCCTTCGCCCTGTTCCAGTGCGGTCTGAAGGTCCGGGCCACCGACGGCTCCAGCGCGATCGTCGAGCGCCCCGCCCCGTCCGCCGCGCACGACCCGGACATCGCCACCAGTCGGCTGCTGCACCGCCACGCCCCGACCTTCGCGGTAGGGCACGGCTGCGCCGCCTCATGGGACTGGGTGCCCTCGCCGATCGGAGTGACCGAGACGCGCGAGGCCGCCGTCGCCGAGGTGCGCAGCGAGTTCGTGCCCAGCGTGGAGGTGCTGCTGACCGACTCCAACCCGGAGATCGACAGCTCCTCCCTGTCGATGCTGGGGCTGGCGGAGCGGCCCGACGCCGAGGTCCTGGCGGCCTTGGAGGCACTGGCCAGGGGCTACGAGGACTGGATCGACCGGAAGACGGTCGAGGCGGACGCCCTGATCGGCGGTCCTCATGAGAAGCCGGCGCGGGACCAGGTGAAGGCCTGCCGCGAGGCACTCGGCCGGATCCGTGAGGGCATCGGGTTGCTCCGTGCCAAGCCCGAACTGATGAGGGCGTTCCGGCTCGCCAACCGCGCCATGGCCGATCAGCGCGCGCGCAGCGCCTGGGTGAAGGGCGGACGCGTCGGCAGCCCCGATCCGTCCGCCGGCCGCTGGCGGCCCTTCCAGATCGCCTTCCTGCTGCTCTGCCTGGCCGGTATCGACGATCCGAAGCACGACGATCGGAAGATCTCCGACCTCCTGTGGTTCCCCACGGGTGGCGGCAAGACGGAGGCCTACCTCGGACTGATCGCTCTCACGTCCTTCCTGCGCCGCATCCGCAAGGGGGCCGACGGCGGCGGTGTCACCGTCCTCATGCGCTACACACTGCGGCTGCTCACCCTGCAGCAGTTCGAGCGTGCGGCGATCCTGCTCTGTGCCATGGAGCGCATGCGGCGCCACACGCCCGAACTGGGTGATGAGGAGTTCTCCGTCGGTATGTGGGTTGGCCGCTCGGCCACGCCGAACACGTTGGCCGAGGCCGCCGAAAGGCTCGACGACCTGCGCGCCGACCTGGACAAGCGGCTCGCCACCGAGAACCCCGTACAGTTGCATGCCTGCCCCTGGTGCGGCACCCGCCTCGACGCAAGGAACTACGAGGCCGACACGATCGCCCAGCGGATGTACATACGCTGCCCCGGCACGGACTGCGACTTCGCCGACGGACTGCCTGTCCACCTGATCGACGAGGCGGTCTACGACGCACGCCCGACACTGGTCATCGCCACCGTCGACAAGTTCGCCTCGATGCCGTGGCGCCCGGCGACGTCCGCGCTCTTCAACCTCGACGACCCGCACGACGCCACCCCTCCCCCGGAGCTGATCGTCCAGGACGAACTCCACCTGATCTCCGGCCCGTTGGGCACACTCACCGGCCTGTACGAGACCGCCGTGGACGCCCTGGCCGACCGCCCCAAAGTGATCGCCTCGACGGCGACCATCCGTCGTGCGGCCGACCAGGGCCGCCACCTCTTCGCCCGTGAGGTGCGGCAGTTCCCGCCCGCCGGTTTGGACGCGCGTGACTCGTGGTTCGCCGTGGAGACCCCCCGCGAGGAGAAGGCGAGCCGCCGCTACGTCGGTCTGCTGGCCCCCGGCACCAGCCAGTCGACGCTGTTGATCCGTACCTACGCCACGCTGCTGCACCGGGCGATGCACGCGGACACTGACGACAAGGTGCGCGACGCGTACTGGAGTCTCGTCGGTTACTTCAACAGTCTGCGACTCCTCTCCGCGGCCGAACTCCAGGTCCATGACGACGTCGTGGCCTACTCGGAGCTGCTCGCCGAGCGCGAGGGCGTCGCGGTGCGCCAGGTCGCCAACTACTCGGAGCTGACCAGCCGCATCGACGCCAGCGAGATCCCCACGCGGCTCAAGGGCATCGAGAAGCGGCTCCCCGACGAGGACACCGTGGACGTCCTGCTCGCCACCAACATGATCGCGGTGGGCGTGGACGTGGACCGGCTCGGTCTGATGGCCGTGACGGGCCAACCGCAGACGACCGCCGAGTACATCCAGGCGACGAGCCGCGTCGGGCGCGCCCATCCGGGCCTGGTCGCGGTCATGTTCAACTCCGCTCGGGCCCGGGACCGTTCCCACTACGAGAACTTCCAGCACTACCACTCGGCTCTCTACCGCGAGGTCGAGTCCACGTCCGTGACCCCGTTCTCCGCCCGCGCCCGTGAAAGGGGCCTGCACGCGGTGATCGTGGCCCTCGCCCGCATCCTGATCCCTGAAGCCCGTCCGAACGACGGCGCCGGCAAGGTCGAGGTCTACGAGGACGTCCTTCGCGGGCGTATCAAGGACCTGCTGCTGGAGCGTGTCCGCGCGGTGGACGAGACGGAGCTCCGCGCCGTCGACGACGGCTTCGAGGAGTTCGTCATGTGGTGGCTCGAGATGGCCGACATTCACAACCGGCTGCTCTTCGAACCGCAGAAGGGCAGCCGTGCGCCCGCGCTCCTGAAACCGTACGACGACGAGTCCAACGTCGAGGCGTGGTCCACGCTGTGGAGCCTGCGCGACGTCGACGCCGAGTCTGCTCTGTTCATGGAGGGAACCCGATGACCCCGCCGCCCACGCGCCGCCGCCGGACCGGAGCGAACGGCTCCACGCCCGCCCTCAACCTGCTGCGACGCGGCACGGTCCGTCGTGCCCAGGCGATCACTACATACGGCGTCGGCTCGCTCGTCGCCGTCGACCACGAGTCCTTCATCGTCTCCGGCCTGGACGAGGCCGACCGGAGCTGGAGCGACCGCGAGGCGCCGCGCGTCCACGAACGCCGTCTGGAACGGCTGCTCGGGGTGGATCACTTCCGGCTGCCGCCGGCGTCCGACGACGACAGCAACGACGGTCTGCGGGTGCGCCGCTTCCCCTTGATGCATTCCTGCCCCGAATGCAACGAACTGCAGAGGCATCGGGACTTCGCTCCACCACCCGGTCGGAGCGTCTGCGGCACATGCGAGGTGGATCTGGTCCCCTCCCGCTTCGTCGTCGCCTGCGAGGCCGGGCACCTCGACGAGTTCCCCTACCGGCAGTGGGTGCACCGCTCGACCGACGGCGGTTCGGGGGCGTCCGGGAACTGCGGGGGCAAGCTCATGATGCGCACCTCCGGGCGTACCTCCTCGCTCCGCTCGATCCTCGTCTCCTGCACCTGCGGGAAGGTGCCCGAGGTCTCGATGGAGGGTTCCTTCCGCAGGAGCGCGCTGAAGGATCTCGGGCTGACGTGCCGGGGCACCCGCCCCTGGCTCGGCGCTTCCGTCCCCGCCGAGGGTTGCGGACGCCCGCTGCGCACGCTGCAACGCGGTTCCTCCTCTGTCTGGCAGCCGGTGCTGAAGTCGGCACTCTCCATCCCGCCGTGGAGCAGCCGCCGCTCCGATCCACTCGCCGACCACTGGGAAAAGCTCAGGAAGTACGACGACCGCACGCGTGTCGAGGCCTATCTCGACGCCGTCTTCGACGAGCCGTGGCCCCTATCCCTGGACGAAGTCATGACCCTGCTCGACGCGGAACGCGAGGAGGAGGCCGAGGGCGACGCAGCCCCGTCCTTCGATCATCGATACCGCGCCCTGCGTAACAAGGAGTACGAGCGCCTGCGCGCCGGCAACGACGAGAGCGAACACTCCCGTGAGGAAGAATTCCTCTGCGAGACGCCGCTCGGTGACGGCAGTGTGCTCGATCCCCTGGGTGTCACCGGCCCGATGTTGGTCAAGAAGCTTCGTGAGGTGCGGGTCCTGAAGGCATTCACCAGGCTCGTCGACGCGGAGTCCACCACCGACGCGAAGGAGATGCCGCTCTCCGAAAAGCCCCTCCGGTGGCTGCCGGCCATGGAGGTCCGCGGCGAGGGCGTCTTCCTGCGTCTCGACGAGGAACGCCTGGGCCTCTGGGAAAAGACGTCCTCGGTGGCGGCCCGGGCCGAACGCATGCGGACGGCCCACCAGCGAGTGCTGGAGCAGCGCGCCGACGATCCGAGCCGTGCCGTGCCGTCTCCGGCGACACCTCGCATGGTGCTCTTGCACACCTTGGCCCACACCCTCATCAACGAGTGGAGTCTGGAAGCGGGTTATCCTGCCGCCTCCCTGCGTGAGCGGCTGTACGCCACCGACGACATGGCGGGCGTGCTCGTGTACACGGCGACCAGCGACTCGGCGGGCAGCCTCGGAGGCCTCGTGGCTCAGGGCGAGCCGGAACGCCTCGACCGGGTGATCCGGTCGGCCGTTCGCCGCGCCGAGTGGTGTTCCGCAGACCCTTTGTGCGTCGAGTCCGAGGCGTCCGGCGCCATCGGGACCAACCTCGCCGCCTGCCACGCCTGCGTGATGCTCCCCGAGACGAGCTGCGAGCACAACAACATCCTGCTCGATCGCGGGCTTCTCGTCGGCACCCCGGACGACCCCGGTCTCGGCTACTTCGCGGGCACGCTGGAGTCCTGACGCCTACGCCGCGGTCACCAACTCCGCCCGACCGAACAGCAACGCGTAGCCCGGCGGAAGGCAGTTGATGAGGCGCGTCGCGACGGTAGCCGACTGGTGGGACAGGGCGGTGAGCACCGACGTCACGTGCCAGCGGGCCGTGGCCGAGGGGACGTTCATCTCGGTCGCGATCGAGTCGACGAACTCGCGGGCCGTGAGGGCGTGAGGGGCCGGGGGCTGGGTGAGGAGGGGGTTGGCGGCTTCCGGGGGGAGGGTGGCCGTCAGAGCCTCGCGGTCTTCGAGGGGGACGAGCGCGGCCAAGGCCGTGAGGACGGTATGCGTGACGGCTGCCGCCTCCGCCCTGGTCCCGTACTGGCCCGCCTCGCGTATCGCGTCGGTCAGGGACAGGGGCGCCGGGATGGTGGTTCTCGGCTGCGACGTCGTCACGGTCATCTGTGCTCCTCCTGCGTGCTGTGGCATGGGGTGGCAAAGCTCCGGATACCCCGTCCTTCCAGCCGTATGAGGTGCGGTTTCAGCCAATGTCCGACTGTGGCTGCCTGGTAGGGGGCGGTCCGTGGGCGCGTGTCCGCTCCACCGCCACCCGGCCGGAGGCCGCTCGCCGGCGCGCGTCCGCCCCGGTCGAAGCCCGGCCCGCGGCGCGCGTTAGCCTCGGCCGAGACACGACATACGGGAACAATCAGGAGGCGTTCATGGCCAGGGTTCCGAGTGCGGCGATCGCTGCCGCTGGGCTTGTCGGGGGGTACGGCGTTGCCCGCTGGACCAAGAAGCGTCCGCTCGGCGGGGTTGTCCTGGCTGCCGCCGGTGCGGCCGCTGCCCGGCAGTGGCAGGCTCAGGCCGGTAACGCGGTTGCCGGCGGGCTCACCGCCGCGTACGTCGCCGCCTTCGCCGGTTCGCACCCGCTGGCCAAGAAGGTGGGCGCCTGGCCGTCGGTCCTCGGCGTCGCCGGTGCCGTCGCCCTCGCGTCCTGGGCCGGCGCGGACCGACGGGGTTAGGTTCCCCCGTCCCTGGAGGTGGGCGCCCGGCCGTCCGTCCTGGGCGTCACCGGCGCCCTCGCCTCCTGGGCCGTCACCGGACCACCACCGCTCAGTCCCGTCCATGGCGGTGGACGTCTGGCCGTGCGTCCTCGGCGTCTCCGGCGCCCTCGCCTCCCGGAGCGTCGCAGGCCGGCCGGGTCAAGGGTCGTCCCGCCGAGGGGGCGCGTCGCCGGGCGGCCTTCCCGCCTAGGGCGGTGGGGGCCGCACCCCGTCACCCGTCGGCCCCAGCCTGCGCCCTCCCCCGGCTCACTTCTCCTCCCCACCCCCACCCACCGCAGTCAGCGGCGCAGCCACATCCTCCAGCCCCCGCCGCTCAGCGTTCACCGCCAGCGCCGCCGCCACCAGCCCCGCCACGCACATCAGCGCCGCGCCGATCTGGAAGGCGAGGACCGTGTCGCCGACGTGGCCCGTGGCCGTCAGGTCTGCGAAGAGGAGGGGGCCGCTGATGCCGCCCGCCGCGGTGCCGAGGGCGTAGAAGAAGGCGATCGACATCGCGCGGGTTTCCATGGGGAAGATCTCGGAGACGGTGAGGTAGGCGCTGGAGGCACCCGCGGAGGCGAAGAAGAGGACCGCGCACCAGCAGGCGGTCAGGGTCGCCGCGTTCAGGACGCCGCGGTCGAAGAGCCAGGCGGTGCCGAAGAGGAGCACTCCTGAGAGCAGGTACGTCGAGGAGATCATGATCCGGCGGCCGACCGTGTCGAAGAGCTTGCCGAGGAGGAGGGGGCCGAAGAAATTGCCTACGGCGATGACGGCGAAGTAGTAGCCGGTCCGCCCTGAGGGGACGTCGAAGAACTTCGTCAGGATCGCGCCGAAACCGAAGGTGATCGCGTTGTAGAGGAACGCCTGGCCGATGAAGAGAGAGAAGCCGAGGATCGCGCGCCTGCGGTAGCGGGCGAAGAGGGTGTGGGCGATCTCCCGGAAGGTCACCGTGCCGCGCTGGTGGATCTCCAGGCGCCCCGACGGCTCCGGCAGCCGCTCGCCGCTGTCCGCCTCGATCCTCCGCTCGATCCCCGCGACGATCTCCTCCGCCTCCCGGTCCCTGCCGTGGATCAGCAGCCAGCGCGGGCTCTCCGGTACGTGACGGCGTACGAGCAGGATCACCAGCGCCAGCACCGCGCCCAGCGCGAACGTCAGCCGCCAGCCCAGGTTCTCCGGCAGGAACGCCGTGTCCAGCGCCAGGATCGACAGCAGCGAACCGCCCACCGCGCCCAGCCAGAAACTGCCGTTGATGATCAGGTCGACCCGCCCCCGGTGCTCGGAGGGGATCAGTTCGTCGATCGCGGAGTTGATCGCCGCGTACTCCCCGCCGATGCCGAAGCCCGTCAGGAAGCGGAACAGGAAGAACCACCACGCCTCGGTCGACAGCGAGGTCAGCGCCGTCGCCGCGAGATACACCGCCAGCGTGATCATGAACAGCTTGCGGCGCCCGAACCGGTCCGTCAGCCGCGCCCAGAACAGCGCGCCGATGCACGCGCCCGCCACGTACAGCGCCGCCGCCACGCCCGTGACCTGCCCCGACGAGATCGTCAGCCCGCTGCCCGGCTCCGACAGCCGGCTCGCGATGTTGCCGACGACCGTGACCTCGAGACCGTCCAGGATCCATACGGTGCCCAGACCGACCACGATGGTCCAGTGCCAGCGGGACCAGGGCAGCCGGTCCAGCCTCGCGGGGATGTCGGTGGTGATCGTGGGAGCGGTACGGCGGGACGCCGGTGTCTCGGCTCGGCTCATGGGCTGCTGCCTCCTCGTCGAAGGTGCAGATCCAGGTTCCCCGGCCGGAAGGAAACAGGCCCGACGATCACCCGTTCAGCGTCGCCCACGCCCACATGCCAGCCCGACCAACGGCTACGACCCCCGGCCAAGGGCTATGACCCCCGTCCCGCCGAAGCCGCGCAGACCCTACGACCCCAACCCCCGGTCGACGCCTACGGCCCCGGCCCACTCTCCCGTCACCGACACCTCCACCCGAGCCAAGGCTCCACCCGCTTCCCCCGCCAGCGACTCCCCCGCCCGAGGCAATCCCCCGCCCCGCACCCCTGGCAACGGCACCCCACCCGGGCAAAAGCCCTGACCCGCACCACCGACAGCGGCGCCTCCACCCAAGCCAACGCCCCGCCCCGCATCCTCGCCCAACAACAGCTCGCCCCCGGCATACCAACCCACCGCACCCCACCCCCGCCGAAGCGGCGCAGCCCTACGCCCCCAACCCCCGCGACACCGCGTAGATCACCAGCCCCGCCAACGACCCCACCACCGTGCCGTTGATCCGGATGAACTGCAGGTCGCGCCCGATGTGCGCCTCGATCTTGCGGGTCGTGTGCTCCGCGTCCCAGCCCGCCACCGTGTCGGTGATCAGGGAGGTGATCTCGTCGCGGTAGGTGGTGACGACGTGGACCGCCGCGCCCTCCACCCAGCGGTCCACCTTCTCCTGCATCTTCGGCTCGGTCGCCATCCGCGTCCCGAGCGAGATCAGCCCCGCCCGCACCCGCAGCCGCAGCTCGCTGCGCTCGTCCTCCGCCGCCGCGACGATCATCGACCGCACGGCCGTCCACGCGGACGCGATCAGGTCCTGCACCTCGCCCCGCCCCAGCACCTCGCTCTTGAGCCGCTCCACCCGCGCCCGGGTCTCGGTGTCGGACTGGAGGTCGGAGGCGAAGTCGACCAGGAAACGGTCCAGCGCACCCCGCGCCGGGTGGGTCGGCATCTCGCGCATCTCGGTGACGAAGCGCAGCAGTTCCTTGTAGATCCGCTCGCCGACCTTGCGGTCCACGAAACGCGGGGTCCAGCCCGGCGCGCCGCCCTCCACCGCGACCATGACATCGTCGCGGTGCCGTACCAGCCAGTCGTGGGCGCGGGAGATCACCAGGTCCACGACACGCCGGTGCCCGCCGTCCTCGACGATCCGGTCGAGCAGCTTGCCCACCGCCGGGGCGATCTCGCGGGAGTCCGCCCGGCGGGTGATCGCCTCGCCCACCACCGCCTGCACGTCGGAGTCGCGCAGCACGGTCAGGGCGCCGCGCAGCGCGGTGGCCAGCTCGGCGGTGACCCGGTCGGCGTTCTCCGGCTCCGCGAGCCACGCGCCGAGCCGGCTGCCGATGCCGACCGCGCGCAGACGTTGCCGTACGACGTCCTGGGAGAGGAAGTTCTCCCCCACGAACTCCCCCAGCGACACCCCGAGCTGGTCCTTCTTGGTCGGGATGATCGCGGTGTGCGGGATGGGCAGCCCCAGCGGGTGCCGGAACAGCGCGGTCACCGCGAACCAGTCCGCGAGCGCGCCCACCATGCCCGCCTCGGCCGCCGCCGCGACGTACCCCGACCAGGGACCCGCGCCCGCGTGCTCCGCCCAGGTGGCCAGGACGTAGACCACCGCGACGAACAGCAGCATCCCGGTCGCGGTGAGCTTCATGTTCCGTACCCCGCGCCGCCGTTCCTCGTCGGCGGGGGTGAAGGCGGTCATGGTGCGGTACGACGCCGCGCCGCCCGGCCGCCGCTGTCCGACCGCGCCGACAGCGCCGGGCGTACCAGCCGTACCGTCCGTACCCGCCGTAGCGCCCGTACCAGCCGTACCGCCCGGGGCGCCGCCCCCGCCGTCCGGCCTGTCCTCTTCCGCGTGTTCCATCTCGCTCCACCCGTCCGGTGATCTCGCACACACATTGTCCCTTCCTGGGGACTTCAGGAACGGAACACGGGTTCCTCACGTCTGTCAGAGGGGTGGTTCGGGCAGGGTCCTGTCAACCCCGTCGGTCCCATGGCCCATCATGGGATCTTTGGAAGCGGAGCCCCCGGCTCCAGGCCCCGAGGAGATCAGCACCAGCGTGACCAAGCGCCACGGTTATGCCCTGCTCAGTGCGCTCGCCGCACTCGTCGTGATCCTGTCCGGCGTCATCTACGTCACGACGACACGCGGTGAGGACACCACGCGCGGCACGGTCGCCGACAGCGGCCCCCACCACGGTTCCACCGTCGCCCCCGCCTCCACGGGGACCTGGGTCGGAGCCTGGTCCGCCGCGCCCGCGGGCGCCGAGCCCGGCACCGAGACCCTCGGCATGGCGGGGCGCTCGGTGCGCAACGTCGTGCACGTGGGCACGGGCGGTACGAGCGCCCGCATCACGCTGTCCAACCTCTACGGCCAGACCCCGCTGACCATCACGCACGCCTCGCTCGCCGTCTCCGCGGGCCAGAACACCGCCGCCGCCCGTGCGGAAACGATGCGGCGGCTCAGCTTCAACGGCGCCGCGAGCGTCGTCATCCCGGCGGGCGAGCAGATCACCAGCGACGCGGTGCGGGTGAACATCCCGCACGACACGGACGTGCTGGTCACCACGTACTCCCCGACCCCCTCCGGTCCGGTCACCTACCACCCGCGCGCCCGGCAGCTCTCGTACATCGCGGCGGGCGACCGCACCGAGGACGCCACCGGGACGCCGTACACCGCGCAGACGCCCTTCTGGCGGTACCTGACCGCGTTGGACGTCATCAGCCACGAGGCGGACGGCACCGCCGTCGTCTTCGGCGACTCCATCACCGACGGGCTGACCTCCACGATCGGCGCCAACCGGCGCTGGCCCGACGCGCTCTCCCAGCGGCTGCGCGCGGCCGTGGAGAGCGGGGACAATCTGCCCCGGTACACCGTCGTCAACGAGGGCATCAGCGGCAACCAGGTCCTCGCGGACGGTCTCGGGCGCCCCGCCGACAACCCCAGCGGCATCGGGCGCTTCGGGCGGGACGTGCTCGGCCGCCCCAACACCAAGGTCGTGATCATCGACCTCGGCATCAACGACATCCTGCGCAACCCGCGCCGGGCGGACCCGAACAAGATCGCCGACGGTCTGCGCACGCTGGTCCGCCAGGCGCACGCCCGCGGGCTGAAGGTCGTCGGCGCCACGCTGATGCCGTTCCAGGGACACCTCGGCTGGACGCCCTCCCGCGAGGTCGTCCGCCAGCAGGTCAACGCCCAGATCCGCGCGGGCAAGGTCTTCGACGCGGTCGTCGACTTCGACGCCGCCCTCCGCGACCCCTACGCCCCCCACCACCTCCGCCCCGAGTACGACTCCGGCGACCACCTCCACCCCAGCGACCTGGGCTTCCACAAGATGGCGGAGGTCTTCGACCTGCGGATGCTGCGGGGGGCGGGGCAGGCGGAGCTTTAGCCCTCCGGGGGTTCGGGGGCTCGCGGGTGCGGCTCTGGGTGCCGTCCTACGGGCACCCGCGCCGCAGGGGGCCGGGCAAGGCCGGCGTCGGGGGCGTGAATACTGACCCCATGACCCGCTTGATCCTCGCCACCCGTAACGCCGGAAAGATCACCGAGCTGAGGGCGATTCTCGCCGAAGCCGGACTGCCCCATGAGCTGATCGGCGCCGATGCCTTTCCGGAGGTGCCGGACGTCAAGGAGACCGGCGTCACCTTCGCCGAGAACGCGCTGCTCAAGGCGCACGCGCTCGCCCAGGCCACCGGTCTGCCCGCCGTCGCCGACGACTCCGGTCTCTGCGTGGACGTACTGAACGGCGCGCCCGGCATCTTCTCCGCCCGCTGGGCCGGCCGCCACGGCGACGACCGGGCCAACCTGGACCTGCTCCTCGCCCAGCTCTCCGACATCGCGGACGAACACCGCGCCGCCCACTTCGCCTGCGCCGCCGCCCTCGCCCTGCCGGACGGCACCGAGCGCGTGGTGGAAGGCCAGCTCCGCGGCACCCTGCGCCACACCCCGTCCGGCACGAACGGCTTCGGCTACGACCCGATCCTCCAGCCGGAGGGCGAGTCCCGGACGTGCGCGGAGCTGTCGGCGGACGAGAAGAACGCGATCAGCCATCGGGGGGAGGCGTTCCGGGCGTTGGTGCCGGTGGTGCGGGAGCTGCTGGGCTGAGTTCACGACGGAGTCCCGCGCCTTCGATTCGAAGGTGCGGGACTCCGTTTTCCTGTGCGCCCGGTCGGATTCGAACCGACAAACACGACCACCTAAAGATCGCCGCTCGGCCGTTGGCGTACGGGCGCCTGCCTCGGCCATACATTACCGGGGAAAAGTATGCCGTCGCCGACCACCTCGGCACCAGGTGGCCGTGATCGCGTGGCAGTTGGGACACAGCAGACGCAGGTTCTCGCGGCGGTTGTCCCGCCAGTCCCCGTTGATGTGATCGACCTCCAGCGTCATGGGTCTGCCGATCCACTCGGCACCAACACCGCACTTCGCGCAGCGATCAGGGGTGCCAACCTCGTGAAGCGCGCGACGCAGGCTCTTGGTTGCGATGCGCTGCCCGCCGTCGTGCCGGACCAGAACGTCCTGTGCCCGCCGGGCATTGACCGCCGGCCTTCCTCGCTGGTGAGCCTGCCCGAGAAAGTGCGCGGTCGTCAGACGGTCCTCGGCGATCCACCGGTGGAGGTTCGCTCGCTGTGTGCCGTTGTTCTTCCGGCCCAGACGGCGGAGCACCTCGGTGAGAGAAGCCGATGCGGCGACCGCCACGCGCAACTCCTCGGGTGTGGGTCGCCCCCGCCTTCCGAAGGGCGGGAAATGAGAGACGTCGATACCGAAATGAGCGAAGCGCCTCATGAGGTATCGGCGCAGGCCGCCATACGAACCGGCGCCGAGGAAGACGATGACCTCCTCGATGTCTGAGCACCGCCTTGCGGCTTCGGCCAGGCGCTCTCGGGTGTACCGCACACCGCTGCTCACGAGGAGCGCCCCTTTCCCCGGCCCCGGTAGCTGTCCGTCGCGGAGTGGCAATTGGGGCAGAGCAGACGCAGGTTTTCGATGCGGTTGTCGCGCCAGTTGCCGTCGATGTGGTCGACTTCCAAGGGGAGCGGCTCGCCGAGCCACACCGGCTCGATACCGCACAAGGCGCACCGTTCTTCCACGCCCAGCTCGCGCAGCGCCTTCTTGAGCCGACTGCTCGGGATGCGTCTGGCGTGTGCCGACGTGTCCTCGGCCAGGAGCTGCACGCCGGTCCGGCCGCGCCTCTGGTTCTCCCTGGGGGCCAACGGCGTGAAGTGCGACGTGTCGATGCCGTAGGCCTTGATCCGACGGGAGATGTTCGTGTGGTTGCCGCCCACCAAGTCGAGCCCGAGCCGCCGCAGGACCTCGTTGACACTCTTCGACCGAGCGACGACTGGCTCGAGGACCTGCTTGGTCCACTTGGCTCCCTCACGCTCGAAGTGCGAGACGTCCACCCCGAGCTTCTTCATCCGCTCGTGGACGTACCGCCGCTTCCAGCTCTTCGGATCCACCTCCAGCCCCTCCGCCCCGGCCGCACGTTCGTCGCCCGCTTGGACTAACGAACCGGTTATCGGACGGTCGCGCACGGAAAACGGAAAGCGGGGGGGCGGAGAGAAGTGCGGCCCGCGCCGGAAGGGTCCGGGGCGGGCCGTTCGTGGGGCGGGGTGGGGTCAGATGCCCAGGTCCTTGATGATCTTCGCTACGTGACCTGTCGCCTTGACGTTGTAGAGGGCCCGTTCGACCTTGCCGTTCTCGTCGACGATCACCGTGGAGCGGATGACGCCGACGACGGTCTTGCCGTAGAGCTTCTTCTCGCCGTAGGCGCCGTACGCCTCCAGGACCTGCTTGTCGGGGTCGGCCAGGAGGGTGACCTTCAGGGACTCCGCGTCGCGGAACTTGGCCAGCTTCTCCGGCTTGTCGGGGGAGATGCCGATGACGTCGTAGCCGGCGCCGGCCAGCAGCGCGAGGTTGTCGGTGAAGTCGCACGCCTGCTTGGTGCAGCCGGGGGTAAGTGCCGCGGGGTAGAAGTAGACGATGACCTTGCGGCCCTTGTGGTCCGCCAGGGACACCTCGTTGCCGTCGGCGTCGGGGAGGGTGAAGGCCGGGGCCGGGTCCCCGGGCTGGAGTCGCTCGCTCATCCCGCCAGCCTAATCGGACGGACCGGGGCCCCTCGCCGTGCGGAGCGGCCAGGAACTGACAGACTGTTCACCACAAAGCATCAGCAGACTTCGGAGGCCGTACGGTGGCGGAGACGTCGGACACCAGAACACCGGCGCAGATCGAGGCGGACATCAAGCGCCGTCGTGAAGTGCTGGCCGAGACGCTCGACGAGATCGGGGTGCGCGTGCACCCCAAGACGATCGTCGGCGATGCCAAGGCGAAGGCCGTCGCCAACCTCGACCACGTCTTCGGCCAGGCGTTCGTCACGGCCAACCGGGTGATGACCGAGGTACGGGACCAGTTCGTGGACGACGACGGCGCGCCCCGCATGGAGCGGATCGTGCCCGCCGCGCTGATCGTGGCGGGCGCGGTGGGTCTGGTCGTGGTCGGCGCGACCCGGCGGCGCAGGCGCTGAGCCGCGGCGGGTAGGTTCTGGGGTGTGAGCGCCAACAGAGACGAGCAGAGCACGCCCCACCACGACAAGCTGCCCATCCGGATGCTGCACGACCGGGTTCTCGTGCGGCAGGAGACCGGTGAGGGCGAGCGGCGGTCGGGCGGCGGCATCCTGATCCCCGCCACGGCGGCGGTCGGGCGCAGGCTGGCCTGGGCCGCGGTGGTGGCGGTCGGGCAGAACGTGCGGACGGTGGAGCCCGGTGACCGGGTGCTGTTCGACCCGGAGGACCTGGCCGAGGTCGAGGTGCGGGGGGTGGCGTACGTGCTCATGCGCGAGCGTGATCTGCACGCGGTGGCCGCCGACCGGTTCGAGGGGTCGGAGGACTCCACGGGGCTGTACCTGTAGGACCCGCTGATACGACGGAGGGGCTGGTGACCTGGTCACCAGCCCCTCCGTCGTGCAGTCATGCAGTCGTACAGCCGTGCGGCCGTACGGGCGTCAGTCGCGGCGCCCGTTCAGCGCCGGACCGCCGAGCCCGGCCGGGAGACCGCCCGCGCCGCCGTCGGCCGCGCCACCGCCGCCGGTGGCGTCACCGCCGGTCGCGCCGCCGGGGGTGCCGCCGGTGGCCGCGCCGCCCGCGGCGTCTCCGCCGGTCGCCGCCCCGCCGGTGGTGGGGGCGCCGCCGGTGGCGCCGCCGTCGGTCGGGGTGCCGCCGGTCGCGCCGCCGTCGGTGGGCGTGCCGGTGGCGGCGCCGCCGGTCTGGCCGCCGTCGGTCGGCGTGGCGCCCTGGCTGGGCGTGCCGGTGGCGGTGCCGCCGTCCTGGCCCGCGTCGGTGCCGGGCTCGGTGGGCGCCAGGGTGGCGGGTGCCTCGACCTCGGCGCCCTGCTGGAGGTCCAGGTCGAAGGTGGCGGCGGGCTTCCCGCTGAGGGCGTCCTTCGTGTACTGCGCCCAGATCGCGGTGGGCGGACCGCCACCGTTCATACGGGGCTGGCCGAGCGCGCCGTACAGCGGCTGGTGCTGTGCCGTGACCGGGTCCTGGCCCATGACCGCGACCACGGTGGCCAGGTCGGGGGTGTACCCGGCGAACCAGGCGGCGGTGTCGCGCTCGGCGGTGCCGGTCTTGCCCGCGGCGGGGCGCCCCGCTGCCTTCGCGGCCATGGCGGTACCGGTCTCGACGACGCTCCGGAGCACGGAGGTGGTGGTGTCGGCTGCCTCACGGCTGACGACCTGCTTGGACTGCCCGCCGGGGAGGGTCACCGGGTTGCCGCCCTTGGTGACCTTGTCGATGAGCGTGTACGTGCCGTGCCGCCCGTGGTTGGCGAGGGTGGCGTACGCCTGGGCCATCTCCAGGACGCTGGCGTTGGCGGTGCCGAGCGCGATGGACGGCGAGGGGTACATGTCGGGGGTGTCGGCGGGGATGCCGAGGTCGATCGCGGTCTTCTTGACCTTGGCGCCGGTGACGTCGGCGGCCATCTGCGCGTACACCGAGTTCACGGAGAGGTCGGTGGCCTTGCGGACGGTGATCTGGCCGTACGACTTCTGGTCCTCGTTCTCCGGGGCGTAGGCGCCGCCGCTCCAGCCCTGTACGGGGCGCTTGTTGGTGCCGTCGTAGTAGGTGTTCGGGGTGATCGGCTTGCCGTCCTGGGTGGTGGAGCCGTTCTGGACCGCCGAGGTGAACACGAACGGCTTGAAGGTGGAGCCGACCTGGAAGTCACCGCGGGTGGCGCCGTTGGTGTACTGCTTCAGGTAGTCGATGCCACCGTAGAGCGCGACCACGCGACCGGTCTTGGGGTCGACGGAGGCGCCGCCCGCGCGGACGTAGGTGTCGGCCTTGTTGTTCTTGTTCAGCTTGGAGATGAGCTGGTCGTCGACGGCCTTGACGAAGTCGTCCTGCTTGTCCTTCTGGATGGTGGTCGTGATGCGGTAACCACCGCGCGTCATCTGCTCCTTGGTGAGGATGTGGTGGTCGGTGAGGTAGTCCTTGACCGCCTCGACGAGGTAACCGCGCTGGCCGGACAGACCGGTGGAGATGGTCTGTTCCCTCGGCATGGGGAACTTCAGTCCGGTGCGCTCGGACTGCGACAGCCAGCCCTTCTTGACCATGCCGTCCAGGACGTAGTTCCAACGGGCCACGGCGGCGGGCTTGTTCTCGGGGTGGGCGACGACGTCGTACTCGCTGGGCGCGTTGACGAGCGCGGCGAGGTAGGCGGCGTGGGCGGCGTCGAGCTTGACGGCGTCCTTGCCGTAGTACGCCTGGGCGGCGGCCTGGATGCCGTAGGCGCCGCGGCCGAAGAAGCTGGTGTTGAGGTAGCCCTGGAGGATCTCGTCCTTGGACTTCTCGCGGCCGAGCTTGACCGAGATGAAGAACTCCTTCGCCTTGCGGGTCAGGGTCTGTTCCTGCGCCAGGTAGTAGTTCTTCACGTACTGCTGGGTGATGGTGGAGCCGGACTGCTTGCCCTTGCCGGTGGCCATGTTCCAGCCCGCGCGGAGCATCGCCTTGGGGTCGACGGCGGGCTCGGTGTAGAAGTCCCGGTCCTCGGCGGCGAGTACGGCGTGCTGGGCGTTCTTGGAGACCTCGGAGAGGTTGACGTTCTCGCGGTTGACCTGGCTGTCGCGGGTGTCGCGGGCGAGCTGGGAGCCGTCGGCGTAGAGGTAGACGTTGCTCTGCTTGGTGGCGAGGGCGTTGGCGGGCGGGATCTTCACCATCGAGTAGCCGAGGAAGAAGAGCCCGACGAGCAGCAGTGCGCCGACGACGACGGTGCCGAGGATCAGGCGCCAGCCGGGGACGAAGCGGCGCCAGCCGGTGCGCTTGGGCTTCTTGCCGTTGCCGTTACCGCTGCCGTTACCGCTGCCGCTGGCTGCGGTGGTGGTCTCCGGGGCGGTGTCCGAGGTACGGGGGATGACGCTGGTGGCCGCGGCGGCGCTTCCCGTGCCGGTGACGGTGGGGGCGGCGGGCGTGGTGGGCTGCTTGTCCCCCTGGCGGGGGGCGTTGACGCGCCGGAGCACCTGCGTGTGCTCGTCTGCGGGCGGCTCGCCCTTGGGGTCCTTGATCCGCCGCAGCACCTGGGTGCTCTCGGTGGGCGGGGGCTCGCTCTGGTTCCCGCCCTTGGCGCCCTGCGGCGCCTTGATCCGCCGGAGCACCTGCGTGCTCTCGGCAGCGGGCGTCTCCTCGGCACCGGAACGAGGTCCGGGGACGGAGGGGGTCTGGGCGGTGCCCTGCTTGGCACCGGGGGCACCGGAGGCCGAACGGCCGGACTGGGGAGCCTGGTTGGGGCGCCCGGAGGGGTCGGCACCGGGTCCCTGACCGGCGGCGCCGCCGGTCTGGCCGGTCTGGCCCGTGCGGGACGTGCCGCCGAGCTGGGCTGCCTGACCGCCGCCCTGAGCGGGACGGGAGGCTCCGCCGGTCTGGCCGGTCTGGCCAGGACGGGACGCGCCGCCGCCCTGAGCCGGACGCTCGGCACCGGAGCCCTGGTCGGGACGGCTCGCGCCGCCGAACGGGGACGCCTGGGCGCTCTGCGTCGAGCGCTCGGCACCAGTCCCCTGGGACGTCTGGCCACCCTGCGCGGAACGGGACGCGTCACCGGTCTGACTGGGGCGACCCGCGCCGCCGGACGGGGACTGGCCCGGACGGCTCGCGCCGCCGAGCTGGTCCGCCCGGCCGCCCTGCGTCGAGCGCTCGGCACCGGTGCCCTGGGGCGCCTGGCCGGTCCGGCCCGGACGGTCGGCAGTACGAGCCGCCGACGGCTCCTGGCCCTGACGGTCGGCGCCAGCGGATTGAGCGCCCTGGCCCTCGCGGCCGGAACCACCCGAACCGCCGACCTGACCAGCACCCTGGCCCGGACGACCCGCGCCGGAGCCCTGCGAAGACGCGCGGTCGGCGGCGGTCTGACCGCCCTGTGCCGGACGACCCGGACCACCGGTCTGAGCGCCCGCACCAGAAGCCTGGCCCGGCTGTCCGCCCTGCCCCGCCTGGTTCGACTGACCACTCCGACCCGTACCGGCGGGCTGACCCGCCTGAGCGACCCGACCCGGAGAATCGGCGCCCGCGCCCTGACCGGGGCGCCCCGCACCGGAAGCCTGACCGCCCGAACGCGCGCCGTCCGCGCCGCCAGCCTGGCCACCCTGTGTCGGGCGACCCGGACCACCGGCCTGACCGCTCTGGCTGCCCTGCCCCGGACCACTCGCACCGGAACCCTGGCCCGACGGGCGACCCGCACCGGAACCCTGACCCGGCTGGCCACCCTGACCGGGACGACCCGCACCGGAGCCGTCGCCCGACAGACGCCCCGCCCCGGAACGCCCCGCACCGGAACCCTCGCCCGGCCGTCCACCCTGCCCCGGGCGCCCCGCGTCGGAAGTCGGACCCGGGCGGTCCGTACCTCCGGCAGGGCGCCCCGCAGGGGAATCGCCCGCGTCACGTGGCTGGTCCCCCTCGGCCGTCCCGCCCCCCGGACCCCCGGGGGTCCGGGGGACCGGCTTCGCCTGGTGGCCCGGTTCGGGCCCCTCAGCCGGCTGCGGTGCGCCGGGCGCCCCGCCCTCGGTCGGCCGATGCGGCTGCTCGTCGCTCATCTCGTGCACGGACTCCTGTTTCGCGTCGTACGTTTCCGTACGCCTCGTACGCCTACCTGCGCCCCCAGTTTGAAGACTCTCGCACCTGGCGTTCCGTTCCCGGATTCAGGCACGCTTCCGGCACGGAAAATGCGTGGCCGGTCGCCGGGCCTCCGGACTAGGCTCCTGCGCTTCGGTGTCGAAGAGTCCAGGAGGTGGACCGACGTGAGCGCGGGACGGTTGTACGCGGCCGTCGCAGCAGGGGGATTCAGACGGTACGCGACCTACCGGGCAGCCACTGCGGCAGGGGTGTTCACCAACACGGTCTTCGGACTCGTCATCGTCTCCACCTATCGCGCCCTGTGGGACGCCCGCCCGCACCTCGGGGGGTACGACGAGGCGCAGGCCGTGACGTACGTGTGGCTGGGGCAGGCGCTGCTGTCGACGCTCGCGATCGGCGGCGGGGGCGCCGAGGAGGAGTTGATGGAACGCATCCGTACGGGTGATGTGGCGATCGACCTGTACCGCCCCGCGGATCTTCAACTGTGGTGGCTGGCCACGGATCTGGGGCGGGCGTTCTTCCAGTTGCTGGGGCGCGGGGTCGTGCCGTTCGTGGTGGGCGTCCTGTGTTACCCGGCGTATCTGCCCACGGACGCGGGCACGTGGCTCGCCTTCCTCGTCGCGGTCGTGCTGGCGATGCTGGTGGGCTTCGGCATCCGCTATCTCGTCGCGCTGAGCGCGTTCTGGCTCATGGACGGGGTCGGAATGGCTCAAATGGCGTGGCTGGCCGGGGTGTTCTGCTCGGGGATGCTGCTGCCGCTGAACGTGTTCCCGGGCGCGCTCGGCGAGGTCGTGCGCGCGCTGCCGTGGTCCTCGCTGCTTCAGGCTCCGGCGGACGTGCTGCTGGGACGGGCGGACCCGCTGGGGACGTATCTCTTCCAGGGCGCGTGGGCGGTGGCGCTGCTCGGCGCGGGCAGGCTGCTGCAGTCGGCGGCGACGCGGCGGGTGGTGGTCCAGGGTGGCTGAGGACACCGTGGGGCGGGTGCGGGAGGGCGCCCGCACTTACCGGCTGGTGGCGGGCATGTGGCTGCGCTCGACGATGGCGTACCGCGCGTCCTTCGCGATGACCGCGTTCGGGAACTTCGCGGCGACCTCCTTCGACTTCGTGACGATCATGCTGATGTTCTCGCGGGTGGAGAAGCTGGGCGGCTGGACGCTGCCGGAGGTGGCGTTCCTGTACGGGCTGTCGGGGCTGTCCTTCGGTCTGGCCGACCTGGCGATCGGCTCGATGGACCGCCTCGGGCGCCGGGTGCGCGACGGCACGCTGGACACCCTGCTGGTCCGCCCGGCGCCGGTCCTCGCGCAGGTGGCGGCGGACAAGTTCGCGCTGCGGCGCCTTGGCCGGGTGACGCAGGGCGCGCTGGTGCTCGGCTGGTCGCTGGCAGAGCTGGACGTCGACTGGACGGCGCCGAAGCTGATCCTGCTGCCGCTGACGGTGGTGAGCGGGTTCGGGATCTTCTGCGCGGTGTTCGTGGCGGGGGCGGCGTTCCAGTTCGTGGCGCAGGACGCCTCGGAGGTGCAGAACGCGTTCACCTACGGCGGTACGACGCTGCTCCAGTACCCGCCGACGGTGTTCGGGCGGGAGCTGGTGCGCGGGGTGACGTTCGTGCTGCCGCTGGCCTTCGTCAACTGGCTGCCCGCCTGTTATGTGCTGGGGCGGCCGTATCCGCTGCGTCTTCCGGCGTGGGTGGCGTTCGCGCCGCTGCCGGTCGCGGTGGGCTGCTGCGCGCTGGCGGGGCTGGCGTGGCGGGCGGGACTTCGTTCGTATCGGAGCACAGGGAGCTAGCGGATGGCGGACGCTGATTTCATCGCGCTGGAGAAGGTCGAGAAGGTCTTCCAGGTGCGCAGGAAGACCGGGTTCCTGAAGCGGGAGCGGCGCGAGGTGCGGGCGGTGGACTCGCTGTCGTTCACCGTGGCGCGCGGCGAGATGGTGGGGTACATCGGTCCGAACGGCGCCGGGAAGTCGACCACGATCAAGATGCTGACCGGCATCCTGACGCCGAGCGCGGGCAGGCTGCGGGTGGCCGGGATCGACCCGTCGCGGGAGCGGACGCGCCTCGCGCACCGGATCGGGGTGGTGTTCGGGCAGCGTACGACGCTGTGGTGGGACCTGCCGCTGATCGACTCGTACCGGCTGGCGCACCGCATGTACCGCGTCCCGGACGCCCGTTACCGGGAGAACCTGGACCGCTGCGTCGAACTCCTCGAACTCCAGGACCTGTTGGATGTTCCGGTACGCCAACTCTCCCTGGGCCAGCGGATGCGCGGCGACATCGCCGCCGCCCTGCTGCACGACCCCGAGGTGCTGTACCTGGACGAGCCGACGATCGGTCTGGATGTCGTCTCGAAGGCGAAAGTCCGGGGATTCCTCAAGGAGTTGAACTCCGAGCGCGGCACCACGGTCCTGCTGACCACTCACGACCTCCAGGACATCGAGCAGTTGTGCTCGCGGGTGATGGTGATCGACCACGGCAGGCTGATGTACGACGGCGCGCTGGCGGGGCTGCACGAGGCGGCGGACGGCGAGCGGACGCTGGTGGTGGACCTGGAGCGGGAGCTGCCGCCGGTGGAGGTGCCCTCGGCGCGGGTGGTCCGGGTGGAGGGTCCCCGGCAGTGGCTGGCGTTCCCGGCGGGGCAGTCGGCGGCGCCGCTGGTGGCGCATCTGGCGGCGGTCTATCCCCTGGTGGACCTCTCGGTGCGCGAACCCGACATCGAGTCGGTCATCGCCAAGATGTACGCGGAGAAGGCGGTCTCGTAGTCTGCTGTCATGACCGACGACGCTGTTCCGGACCTTCGCTCTCCCGATGCCGTCCCGGACCTCAGGGCCTCCGACGCGGACCGTGAGCGCGTCGCCGAGGTGCTGCGCGACGCCCTGGCCGAAGGACGCCTGGACATGCAGGAGTTCGAGGAGCGTCTTGAGGGCGCGTACACGGCGCGTACGTACGGCGAGCTGACCCCGCTGACCCGGGATCTTCCGGTGGCGGGGGTGGCGGCGCCGTCGCCCGTGTCGTTCGTCAAGCAGCCTGTCCCCGAGGGGAGTTGGGCGTCGCGGATCACCGGCGGGGAGGGTTCCTCGACGGGTGCGGTGGCGGTGTTGTCGGGCTTCCAGCGCAAGGGGCGCTGGACGGTGCCGAAGAAGTTCACCTGCTTCGCGTTCCTGGGCGGCGGCGAGATCGACCTGCGCGAGGCGAACTTCGCGGACCGCGAGGTCGAGATCAACTGCGTAGCGGTGCTGGGCGGCATGGAGATCACCGTCCCGCCGGGCGTCGAGGTCCATGTGCGCGGCATCGGCGTGATGGGCGGCTTCGAGCACCCCGAGTGGGACGAGCCGGGCGAGCCCGGGGCGCCCCGCGTGATCATCAGCGGGTTCGCCTTCTGGGGCGGGGTCAGTGTGGAGCGCAAGGTGACCCGGGCCGAGCGGCTGCGCCTGAAGGAGCTGCGCCGCCAGGAGCGGGACCTGCGCCGTCAGGAGCGGCACGAGCGGCGCTGCGCCCGCCGCGAGGAGCAGCGGGAGCGCCACCGGGGTCACTGAGCCCCGTGGCTCAACGCCCTTACGGCGTGCAGACCTTGGTGAGTTCGCCCGCCGCGTCGGTGACGGGGGTGACGTCCGGGGTGGCGTCGCCGTCCTTGATCGCCCGGCGGACGCCCGCCACGGCGCGGTCCAGGTGGTCGACGGCCTTGTTGACGCCGGCGTCGTCGGTCCGGTCGCCGATCCGGTCGAGGTCCTTCTGGATGGCGTCGAGGGAGGCGTCGGCCTGGGTGGGGTCGTCGCTCGCGTTCTCCACCGCCTGCTGGAGGTCGGTGACGCTGTCCGCGACGGAGTCGGCGGTCCGCACGCAGTCCAGTGCCTTGTCCACGGCGCCGCAGCCGCCGACGAGCCCGGCGGTGAGCGCGGCGCCCGCCAGTGCGGCGGCGATGGCGGTGGTACGGCGGCGGCCGGCGGCCATGTCGTGCTCCTCCCCTGGTACGGCTGGCCGGGCGCGCGGTCTTTCGGCCGCGCGCCCGTACCGTCACAGACGCCGTGGGGCGAGCGGGGGTTGCCCGGCGCCCCCCCCCTGTTTTGACCGCCGCTTTGCCTAGGGCCCTAGGCGCCGAGGGTGGTCTCGAGCGCGGCGCGCTGGAGCAGGGCGAGTTCGTCGCAGCCGGTGACGGCGAGGTCGAGCAGGGCGTTCAGCTCGTCGCGGGCGAAGGGCTCGGCCTCGGCGGTGCCCTGGACCTCGACGAAGCGACCGTCGCCGGTGCAGACGACGTTCATGTCGGTCTCGGCGCGCACGTCTTCCTCGTAGCAGAGGTCGAGCAGCGGGACGCCGCCGACGATGCCGACGGAGACGGCGCTGACGGTGCCGGTGAGCGGCTTGCGGCCGGGCTTGACGAGCTTCTTGGCCTGCGCCCAGGCGATCGCGTCGGCGAGGGCGACGTAGGCGCCGGTGATGGCGGCGGTGCGGGTGCCGCCGTCGGCCTGGAGGACGTCGCAGTCGAGGACGATGGTGTTCTCGCCGAGCGCCTTGTAGTCGATGACGGCGCGCAGGGAGCGGCCGATGAGGCGGGAGATCTCGTGGGTGCGACCGCCGATCTTGCCGCGCACGGACTCGCGGTCGCCGCGGGTGTTGGTGGAGCGGGGCAGCATGGAGTACTCGGCGGTCACCCAGCCCTCGCCGCTGCCCTTGCGCCAGCGGGGGACGCCTTCGGTGACGGTGGCGGTGCAGAAGACCTTGGTGTCGCCGAAGGAGACGAGGACGGAGCCCTCGGCGTGCTTGCTCCAGCCGCGTTCGATGGTGACCGGGCGGAGCTGTTCGGGCGTGCGGCCGTCGATGCGAGACATGGGGACGACCCTATCGGGCGCGGGCGGGGTCCCTTTCCCCCGCGGGCGCGACGAAGGGCTCCTTCCCGGTCGGGAGGGAAGGAGCCCCTGCGCGGCGAGCCGGTCGGCTCACATCATGTCTTCGATCTCCGCGGCGATCGGGTCGGCGTCGGTGCCGATGACGACCTGGATGGCGTTGCCCATCTTGACGACACCGTGGGCGCCCGCGGCCTTCAGGGCGGCGTCGTCGACCAGGGAGGCGTCGTGGACCTCGGTCCGCAGACGGGTGATGCAGCCCTCGATCTCGTCGATGTTGTCGATGCCGCCGAGCCCGGCGACGATCTTCTCAGCCTTGGTGGCCATGTTCCTTCTCCCTGATCCGAACCCATCGGAACCGCTGCTGGTCCGCAGACTGGTCTACACCACGCCCCGGAGCCCCGCCAAACCCCCCGGTTCTCACGGGTTCCTTATATCGACGCCATCGTGCTACAAACAGGTCTACACCACTGAGTGGTGTAGACCATCACCGATGGAGGACGTATGAGCACCGCCACCGCAGAGGCGGCCCCCGCAAAGAAGCGGGGATCGGGCCTGTTCCAGGGCCTGCAGAAGGTCGGCCGGAGCCTTCAGCTCCCGATCGCCGTACTGCCGGCGGCTGGCATCCTGCTCCGATTCGGCCAGCCCGATATTCACGACAAGCTGCATGTGCCCGCCAAGGTCACGGCGGTCTTCGCCACCGCGGGCGGCGCGCTCTTCGACAACCTGCCCCTTCTCTTCTGTGTCGGCGTCGCCATCGGCTTCGCCAAGAAGGCGGACGGTTCCACCGCGCTCGCCGCACTGGTCGGCTTCCTGGTGTACAGCAACGTCCTCAAGGCGTTCCCGGTCACCGAGGCGAAGGTCCAGAAGGGCGCGGACATCGCCGCGACCTACAATAACCCCGGCGTTCTCGGCGGCGTCATCATGGGTCTGCTGGCCGCCGTGCTCTGGCAGCGCTACCACCGCAAGCGGCTGGTCGACTGGCTCGGCTTCTTCAACGGGCGCCGTCTGGTGCCGATCATCATGGCTTTCGTCGGCACCCTGGTCGGTGTCGTCTTCGGTCTGATCTGGGAGCCGATCGGCGAGGGCATCTCGAACTTCGGCGAGTGGATGACGGGTCTGGGCGCCTTCGGTGCCGGTCTGTTCGGTCTGGTCAACCGTGCGCTGATCCCGGTCGGCATGCACCAGTTCGTGAACGCCGTCTCCTGGTTCCAGCTCGGTGACTTCAAGAACGCGGCCGGCGACATCGTCCACGGCGACCTGAACCGCTTCTTCGCCGGTGACCCGACCGCCGGACAGTTCATGTCGGGCTTCTTCCCGATCATGATGTTCGGTCTCCCGGCCGCCGCCCTCGCCATCGCGCACTCCGCCCGCCCCGAGCGCCGCAAGGCCGTGATGGGCATGATGATCTCCCTCGCCCTCACCTCCTTCGTGACCGGCGTGACGGAGCCCATCGAGTTCTCCTTCATGTTCATCGCGCCGGTGCTCTACGCGATCCACGCGGTGCTGACCGCCCTGTCCATGGCCATCACCTGGGCGCTGGGCGTGCACGCGGGCTTCACCTTCTCCGCCGGTGCCATCGACTACGTGCTGAACTGGAACCTGGCCACCAAGCCCTGGTTGATCATCCCGATCGGTCTGGTGTTCGCCGCGGTCTACTACGTGCTCTTCCGCTTCGCGATCACCAAGTTCGACCTGCCGACCCCGGGCCGTGAGCCCGAGGAGGAGGTGGAGGACCTCACCAAGGCGTGAGTCCTCCCCGCAGCGCGACGAAGGCCCCGGAGACCGATGAGGTCCCGGGGCCTTCGTCGCGCCGCGAGCGCGAAAGGCGCCGTGCGGCTACAGCTCGTACGTCGTGCGAGGCAGCGCCAGTTCCACCGGGCCCGCGTACGCCGCGCGGGCGTCCGCCAGGTTGACCTGGGGGTCGGTCCACGGGGGGATGTGGGTGAGGAGCAGGAGACCGGCGTTCGCGCGGGTCGCCGTCTCGCCGGCCTCGCGGCCGTTGAGGTGGAGGTCGGGGATGTTCTCCTTGCCGTGGGTGAAGGCGGCCTCGCACAGGAAGAGGTCGGTGTCCCGGGCCAGCTCGTCCAGCGCCTCGCACACGCCGGTGTCGCCGGAGTACGTCAGGGACTTGCCCGCGTGCTCGATGCGGATGGCGTACGCCTCCACCGGGTGCCGGACCCGCTCGGTGTGCACGGTGAACGGACCGATCTCGAAGGTGGACGGCTTGACCGTGTGGAAGTCGAAGACCTCGCTCATCGAGGACGCCGAGGGCGTGTCGGCGTAGGCGGTGGTCAGCCGGTGCTCGGTGCCCTCGGGGCCGTAGACCGGGATGGGGGCGCAGCGGCCGCCGTCGTACCGGTAGTAGCGCGCGACGAAGTAGGCGCACATGTCGATGCAGTGGTCGGCGTGCAGATGGCTGAGGAAGATCGCGTCGAGGTCGTAGAGACCGATGTGGCGCTGCAGCTCGCCGAGGGCGCCGTTGCCCATGTCGAGAAGCAACCGGAAGCCGTCGGCCTCGACGAGGTAGCTCGAACAGGCCGATTCCGCGGACGGGAACGACCCCGAGCAGCCGACGACGGTGAGCTTCATGAAGCAGAAACCTCCGTTGGCGGGGGACGGATGGGCGGATTACGGAAGGGCGGGGCGTGCGGTTCGTCGAGCGTAAGGCGCGAAAGCACGGGTCGCTCCTCCGCCCGGCGCCGTTGTGGGCGAACTCACCTGCGGTGTCACCGGTTCGGCTGGATCGGGGGCGCGTTGGGATGCGCCAAGGGCGCGCGAGGCGTGGCGCGCGCCGGTAACGTCGTCCTCATGGACACGTCCTGGTGGCTCGCGCTCGCGGCGGTGGTGCTGCTCGCGCTGGTCGCCACGCTGGTGGACGGCTGGGGGCGCGGTCACCGTCCGCGCAGACGGCGGTTGCGCCCGCCCGGTCGCCCCGCGCCGGGACCCCGCCCGGGCACCCGATCCCCGGACGGCGCGCGGACTCTGACGGACCGTCCGCGACCGGGCGACATCTGGTGGGCCGACGTGCCCTACGAAGACCGCCCGGACTCCAAGGACCGGCCGTGTCTGGTGCTGTCGGTGCGCGGTGACCGGGTCACGGTCGCGAAGATCACCAGCAAGTACCACGACCAGCGCGCCGGGGTCATCCCGCTGCCGCCCGGCTCGGTGGGCGACGCCCAGGGGCGCCCCAGCTTCCTGCGCACCGACGAGCTGCGCGAGGTCCGCGTGCGCGACTTCCGGCGCCGGGTGGGCGTCGTCGACCCCGCCCTGTGGGACCAGGTCCGCCACCTGGCGCGCTAGGGCCTGTCCGGCGGATCTTCGTGGAGCAGCCCGCGGCGTCTGGTGCGTGCTCTCGGCGTGCGCCCGGATCTCCCTCGTACTGGACGTACTCGGGTGATTCGGGCGTGCGGCGAGAGTGCGTGCCAGGCGTCGCGGGCCCACGAAGATCCACCGGACAGGCCCTAGGTCGCCCGGCGGAGCACCAGCCTGTCCCGAGTCCGGGACTCCCCTGCCCTCGGCACGCCCGCGCCATTTGCGTACACCATGTATCGGATGCACGATGTATTCGATACATGGTGTATCCGACAGGGGATGCATCCGCCCGCAGAGGAGCACGGCCATGTCCTTCACCCTTCCCGAAGACGTCGACGAGCGCCCGGTGACCGTCATCGGCGCCGGTACGCTCGGCCGCCGCATCGCGCTGATGTTCGCCGACCGGGGCGGCGAGGTCCGGGTGTACGACCCCTTCCCAGGCGCCGCCGACGCCGCCCGCGCCTGGGTCGGGGAGCACCTTCCCGAGGTCGCCGCCTCCGTCCTCGGCGGGGCGCCCGGGAAGGTCGTCGCGAGCGAGGACCTCGCGGCGGCGCTGGCCGGGAGCTGGCTCGTGGTGGAGGCGGTGCCGGAGAAGCTGGAGCTGAAGAAGCAGGTGTTCGGCGACCTGGACCGGCTCGCGGACCCGGACGCGATCCTGGCCAGCAACTCCTCGTCGTACCCCACCCGGCAGTTCACCGACCGGGTGCGTGAGCCGGAGCGCGTGGTGAACATGCACTTCTACATGCCGCCCGAGCAGCCCGCCGTGGACCTGATGTCCAGCGGCAGCACCGACCGCGCGGTCCTCGATCTGCTGCTGCGGGTGCTGCCGGAGTACGGGATCTTCCCCTTCGAGGCGCGCCGCGAGAGCACCGGTTTCATCTTCAACCGGGTCTGGGCGGCCATCAAGCGGGAGGCGCTGTCCGTCGTCGCGGAGGGCGTCGCGACCCCGCAGGAGGTGGACCGGATGTGGCAGATCAACATGCACACCCCCGCCGGTCCGTTCCGGATGATGGACCGGGTCGGACTGGACGTCGTCCTCGACATCGAGGAGCACTACGCCGCCGAGCGCCCCGGTCTGCCCACCGGACCCCGCGATCTGCTGCGGACCTACGTCGACGCCGGACACCTCGGCGTGAAGACCGGTCGCGGCTTCTACGACGACTACGGCACCGGGAGCTGAGCCCCCGCGCGCACCGCCGGAGCGGGAGCCCGGACACTGGAGTCCGGCAACGCCCGCCGCCCCGCTGCCGTACGAAAGGTTCCGCCGTGCCCAAGTCACCCACCAAGCGCCGCCCGCTGACCCGCGCCGGGCTGATGGAGAGCGCGCTGGCCCTGTTCACCGAGCGGGGCTTCCACGCCACCTCGATCAGCGACATCGTCGAGCGGGCGGGGCTGACGCGCGGCGCCTTCTACTCCAACTACCGTGACAAGGAAGAGCTGTTCCTCGCCCTGTACGACGCGCACACCGACCGGCTGCTGGCCAGGCTGGCGGAGGCGGGGTCCGGTCTGGAGGCGGAGGGCGATCCGGTCGCGCGGTTCCTGGACCGGATCGGGCAGAGCCCCGAGGAGCGGGGCTGGTTCCTGGTGTCGATGGAGTTCACCCTGCACGCCGCCCGTGACCCCGGGACCGCGCGGGCGCTCGCCGTGCACGAGGAGCGGCTGACCCAGGGGCTCGCCCGACTGGTCGCCCGCGCGCTCGCGGCCACCGGACGGCAGGCAGCGGTGCCCACCGAGGACCTGACCCGGCTGGTGGTCGCCCTGTCCGAGGGTCTGACCGCGCTCCAGTTGATCCAGAGCACCCGCGACGACGCCGTCCAGGGTCTGGCCCGCCGGGTCACCCCGCATCTGATCGAGGCGCTGACCGAACCGGCTGCCGGGAGCTAGGGCCTGTCCTAGCCGATCCGCACGGTGACCCGGAACTCCTGGATGCCCTTGCAGGAGACGCCGCCCGGCTTGGTGGGCTGCGCGCACAGGGGGCGGCTGGAGGTCAGGTGGACGGTGCCGGTGGCGGCGGCGCGGTAGGCGGCGGTGGCGTCGCCGGGCTGGAGCACGATCCCGGCGTTGATCGCGGTCAGCGCGTGACCGCTCGTCCGGACCGGCTCCCAGGGGCGGGACCTGGTGCCGTCGAGGGTGAGCCGCAGCTCGCCGCCCCGCTTGAGGCACACCGTCTTCCCCGCGGCGGCGGAGGTCAGCCGCACCTGGTCCGCGCAGCCGCCCGGGCGCGAGGGGACGGCGGACGGCTTGGTCGACGCCGAGGGCGTGGACTCGCCCCCGCAGCCCGCGAGCAGCAGGAGCAGGGCCGTCGCCGCGAGGGCGCGGGACGTCGTACGGCGCATGGGGTCCGCCTCTCCGTCGTGTCCGGTGCCGCTCGGCACCGCTGGTGATGTGACGTACCACCGGCGCGATCGGCTCCCCGCAAACGCGCGCGTCCCGCGCGCGGACGGCTTCCGCGCGCGGGACCAAAGGTGCTGGTGCGGTTCAGCTCGTGGTGACGGCGGTGTCGTCCACGACGAAGCTGGTCTGCTGCGAGGAGTCCTCGACGCCGCTGAACTTCACGGTGACCGTCTGGCCCGCGAAGGACGACAGGTCGAAGGTCTTCTGCGCGTACCCGGAGGCGGCGTTGACGTTGGAGTACGTCGCCAGGGTGGTCGAACCGGCGGTCACGGTCAGCTTGTCGTACGCGGTGCTGCCCGTCTCGGCGGTGTCGATGTGCAGGTAGAAGGTGAAGCTGGCCTTGCAGCCCGCGGGGATCGTCACCGACTGGGAGAGCGTGTCGGTGTGCGACGAGCCGTAGCCGTCGAGCCACGCCTTGTACGAACCGGCGTGCGCCGCCTCGCCGCTGTCGGAGTTGATGACCCCGCTGCTGGCGGACCAGGTGGTGTTGCCGGACTCGAAGCCGGGGTTGCCGAGCAACTGCGCCGAGGTGCAGGTGCCGCCGCCCCCGCCACCGCTGGAGCCGCCGGAGGTGAAGGCGGCGGTGCCGTTGGGGGTGCCCCAGCCGGTCGGACCGTCGTAACCGGCGCGCGCGGTGCAGAAGTACGAGGTGGAGCAGGAGCCGTTGCTGCCGCTGGTCACGTCGTTGAGGTTCGCGGTGTGGTTGTAGGGGTACTGCGCCGGGTAGTCCGAGGCGCCCGGGGTGCCCGCGAGGGCGTAGACACCGGCGATGATCGGGGCGGAGGCGCTGGTGCCGCCGTAGACCGCCCAGCCGGAGCCGCCGTAGGTGTCGTAGACGGCGACGCCGGTGGCCGGGTCGGCGACGGCGGAGACGTCGGACTCCATGCGCTTGGCGCAGCTCGTGTCGGTCTGCCAGGCGGGCTTCGGGTCGTAGGCGGAGCAGCCGGAGCCGGTGCCCTCGGTGGAGCTGGTGTGCCAGACGGACTCGCTCCAGCCGCGGGAGTTGGACGCGGTGGTGAGCGCGGTGCCGCCGACGGCGGTCACGTACTGCGAGGTCGCCGGGTACTCGGCGCCGTAGCCCTCGTCACCGGCGGAGACGGTGATGGCGACGCCGGGGTGCTTGAAGTACTGGGTGTCCTCGGTGGTCTGGGAGGAGGACTCGCTGCCGCCCCAACTGTTGGAGACGAACTTGGCGCCCAGCGCGACGGCCTCGTTCTCGGCCTTGCCGAGGTCGGTGTCGTTCGCGGAGCTGGCCTCGACCAGGATGATGTTGCAGTTGGGGCAGACCGCGCTGACCATGTCGATGTCCAGCGCCTCCTCACCCGCCCAGCCCTTGTCGTTGGTGGGCAGCGAGGTGGTGGAGCCGGTCTGGGAGACCTGCTTGAAGCAGCCGTTGGCCTTGGTGCAGGCGGACAGACCGTAGGTGGAGCGGTAGGTGGCGAGGTCCGCCTCGGCGTTGGGGTCGTTGTAGGCGTCGACCACCGCGACGGTCAGCCCCGAGCCGCCGGTGGAGGGCAGGGCGTAGGCGCTGTGCAGGTTGGCCGGGGAGAGGCCGGAGGGGGTGGCGGCGGCGACCGCGGAGGCGAGCCGCTGCTTGATGTCGGTGCGGCGCTGGGCGAAGCAGGACGCCTGGCCCGCCTTCGCGGTGGCGCACAGATGGGTGGTCGGGACCTTCTGGCCGGCCTTGCCGGTGGTGTGGAAGGTCTGCCGGTCCGGGTCGGTCAGCGCCTTGTGGTTCTGGGTGGTGCGCGAGGCGTGGGAGGTGGCCGGGGCGGTGGTGCCGGCCGAGGCCGTGGGGGCCGCGGTGAATCCGGCGACGGAGAGGGCGAGTGCGGGGAGGGCGACGGCGAGGAGTCTGGACAGACTCCGTCTCCGCCCGCCGGTGCGTGACTCACGCATGGGGAACTGCCTCCATGGGAAGTGGGGTTCTCGCACTGGATTGGCAGGCACGTGACGCGCGTAGCGGCGGCAGAGCGCGCGGTCATGGGCATGACACTCTCAGACGTCCGGCATGTCGATGAGCGTGACATGACAGGTCGCGGGAGGAACGTAGCCCCGGGGCGCGGACGCCCGGCAGTACCGCAGGGAATTCTTTGCCCCGCCATAGAAAGCGGTTGGCCCCCTCATAGGAGGGGGCTGACGCGATCTTGTGCGCCTCCCGGGTTTGACCGGAAGGAGCCTTGTGGCAGGTGGTCTTGAGGCGGGCGGTCTTGAGGCGGGTGGTCTTGAGGCGGGTCAGGCCCAGAGCTGGCCGTGCAGCGCCTCGACCGCCTCTTCTGTGGTCGCGGCGGTGTAGACGCCGGTGGAGAGGTACTTCCAGCCGCCGTCGGCGACCACGAACACGATGTCCGCGCTCTCCCCCGCCTTGACCGCCTTGCGCCCGACCCCAATCGCCGCGTGCAGCACGGCGCCGGTGGAGACGCCCGCGAAGATGCCCTCCTGCTGGAGGAGTTCCCGGGTACGGGCCACCGCGTCCGCCGAGCCGACGGAGAACCGGGTGGTGAGCACCGAGGCGTCGTACAGCTCGGGCACGAAGCCCTCGTCGAGGTTGCGCAGCCCGTAGACCAGGTCGTCGTAGCGCGGCTCGGCGGCGACGATCCTCACGTCCGGCTTCTGCTCGCGCAGATAGCGGCCGACGCCCATCAGGGTGCCGGTGGTGCCGAGCCCCGCCACGAAGTGGGTGACCGAGGGCAGGTCGGCGAGGATCTCGGGTCCGGTGGTGGCGTAGTGGGCGCCCGCGTTGTCCGGGTTGCCGTACTGGTAGAGCATCACCCAGTCGGGGTGCTCCGCCGCCAGCTCCTTGGCCACGCGCACGGCGGTGTTGGAGCCGCCCGCCGCCGGGGAGGAGATGATCTCCGCGCCCCACATGGCGAGCAGGTCACGGCGCTCCTGCGAGGTGTTCTCCGGCATGACGCAGACCATCCGGTAGCCCTTGAGCTTGGCGGCCATGGCGAGCGAGATGCCGGTGTTGCCCGAGGTGGGCTCCAGGATCGTGCAGCCCGGGGTGAGCCGGCCGTCCTTCTCCGCCTGCTCGATCATGTGCAGCGCGGGGCGGTCCTTGACCGAGCCGGTGGGGTTGCGGTCCTCCAGCTTGGCCCAGAGGCGGACGTCGGGGGACGGCGAGAGCCGCGGCAGACGCACCAGAGGGGTGTCGCCCACCGCGGCCAGCGGGGAGTCGTAGCGCATGGAGCCCGACGACCGATCAGACCATCCCACCGGCGACCGCCGGCAGGATCGTCACGGTGTCGCCGTCGGACAGCTTGGTGTCGATGCCGTCCACGAAGCGCACGTCCTCGTCGTTCAGGTAGACGTTCACGAACCGGCGCAACTGACCGGCGTCGACCACCCGGTCCCGGATGCCCGCGTGCCGGGTCTCCAGGTCGGCGAACAGCTCGGCGAGGGTCGCCCCGGCGCCCTCGACCGCCTTCTGGCCGTCGGTGTACTGGCGGAGGATGGTGGGGATGCGGACCTCGATGGCCATGGTTGCGGGCTCCTGTCGGAAGGGGTCGTCGGGGCTGCGGGCTCGCTACGTCCACCGCGGACGTCGGCGGTGGGCCCACACCACGGTCAGAACCATGAGCTCATCGTATCGATTCCCGGACCGCCGCCCGGAAGGTGTTCCCACATGCCGGACATTTTCCGACCGCGATGTGAGATCAGTACGCCTCGACGACCTTGATCTCCTCTTCGGTGACCTCGCCGTCCAGGATGCGGAAGGAACGGAACTGGAAATCGCCGAGCCCGTCGGCGTCCGCCGTGGAGACCAGGACGTAGTGGGCGCCGGGCTCGTTGGCGTAGCCGATGTCGGTGCGCGAGGGGTACGCCTCGGTCGCGGTGTGGGAGTGGTAGACGATCACCGGCTCCTCGTCGCGGTCGTCCATCTCCCGGTAGAGCTTGAGCAGGTCCTGCGAGTCGAACTCGTAGAACGTGGGCGAGCGTGCCGCGTTCAGCATCGGGACGAAGCGCTCGGGGCGGTCGGTGCCCTCCGGTCCCGCGACCACGCCGCACGCCTCGTCGGGGTGGTCCGCGCGGGCGTGGGCGACGATCTTGTCGTACAGGTCCTGGGTGATGGTCAGCATGGTCGCCAGGATAGGAGCATGGGCCGTCCCGTACCGAGGTGCGGTACGGGACGGCCCACATGGCGGACGCCCTGAGCGGCGGCCGGCGGGAGTGCCACGAGTACTCCCGACGGCCGGGCGTCCTGGATGGTCCTGTCGGTGGGGTCAGCCCACCTTCTCCAGAGCGGGTTCGTCGCGCTCCCCGGTCTGCGGCGTACGCGACTTCATGACGAACCAGCCGATGCCGAGGGCGACGGCCCAGACCGCCATCACGTACAGGCAGATGCGGGAGTCGGCATCGTACGCGATCAAGCCCGTGACGAAGAGCAGGAAGGCGATCGCGATGTACGAGCACACCGAGCCGCCCGGCGCCGGGAAGGACGAGGCGGGCAGCTTGCCCGCGACGACCTTGCGGCGGTAGAGCACATGGCTGATCAGGATCATCAGCCAGGTCCAGATGCCCGCGGCGGTGGCGATGGAGGTGACGTAGCCGAACGCCTTCGCCGGGACGACGTAGTTCAGGACCACGCCGATGCCCATGAAGAGCACCGAGACGGTGACACCGATCGCCGGGGTCTTGGAGGACGACAGGCGGGAGAAGATCTTCGGCGCCTCGCCGCTGTCCGCCAGGGTGCGCAGCATGCGTCCCGTGGAGTACATGCCGGAGTTGCAGGAGGAGAGCGCGGCGGTCAGGACGACGAAGTTGACGATGCCCGCGCCCGCCGGGATGCCGATCTCCGCGAACGCCTTCACGAACGGGCTGACACCCGCCGAGAACTCGGTCCACTTGACCACGCACAGGATCACGGTCAGGGCGCCGACGTAGAAGAGGGCGATGCGCCAGGGCAGCGTGTTGATCGCCTTCGGCAGGGTCTTCTCGGGGTCCTCGGACTCGCCCGCGGTGACGCCGACCAGCTCGACGGCGAGGTAGGCGAACATGACGCCCTGGAGCGTCATCAGGGAAGAACCGATTCCCTTGGGGAAGAAGCCGTCGAACGCGTAGAGGTTCGAGACGGAGGCGGTGTCACCGGCGGCGCTGAAGCCGAAGGTCAGCACGCCGAGACCGATCACGATCATGCCGATCAGGGCGGTGACCTTGACCATCGAGAACCAGAACTCCAGCTCGCCGAAGAGCTTCACGGAGATCAGGTTGACGCCGAACAGCACCACCAGGAAGACCAGCGCGGTGACCCACCGCGGGACGCCCGGGAACCAGTAGTCGACGTAGATCGCGGCAGCCGTCAGCTCGGCCATGCCGGTCACGACCCACATCAGCCAGTACGTCCAGCCGGTGAAGTAACCGAAGAAGGGGCCGAGGAACTCGCGCGAGTACTCGGCGAACGAACCGGAGACCGGGCGGTAGAGCAGCAGCTCGCCCAGGGCCCGCATGATGAAGAAGATGATCGCGCCCGCGAGGGCGTACATGAGGATCAGACTGGGACCGGCCTTGGCGATGTTCGCCCCGGCTCCCAGGAACAGGCCGACGCCGACCGCGCCGCCGATGGCGATCATCTGGACCTGGCGGCTGCCGAGTCCTCGCTCGTACCCCTCCTCAGGGGCTTCGGTGACCTTCTCAGAGGCCATGGTGGTGCGCCTTTCTCCATGCCGACCCGCGGCCGGTCAGCGGCCTCGGATCGGGTTTCGATCCCCCCGGAACTGATGGAGCTGGGCGGGTTGCGAGCCCGCCCGTGCCTGGCCGGCGGTCGCCGGCTCGGTGGCGCACCCGGTCGAACATGGGTGGTGTTCGCCGGGCGGTCGTGAAGATTTATCACGACCGCAACAATGATCACAGGGGGTCCGTGTGGCGCATCACACTGGAAGAAGCGGACAAAGAGCGCGCGAACAGGACATACCAGGCCGCAACGGTGACGCGATCGTTATCCGGATTTGAGCGTCCTCTGAGCGAACACAAAATCCGGCGGATCGTTACAAACGGCTACGGCAACAGGGTTACGGCAGCGGGGTTTACGGCAGCAGCGTGGAGACGAGCGTCTCCTGGAGCCCGCCGAGCCAGAGGTAGGCGAGCACCATCGGCTTGCGCGGATCGTGGTCCGGGAGGTGGTACAGCGGATCGGTGTCGTCCTCGTCGGTGATCTCCAGCCGGGCGCCGATCGCGAGCCGGAGGTCGTTGAGCGCGGTCAGCCACTGCCGGGACTCGTCCGGGGAGAGCTTCAGCACCGCCACGCCCTCGTCCGCCGCCGCCGAGGCGGGGGCGTCCAGGGTGCGGATCACCGCGAGCGCGTTCTCCCGCTTGCCCGCGCGCAGGTCGTTCTCGGTGTAGCGGCGGAACTCGGCGGAGTGCTCCTCGCGCTCGGCCGCCTCCGCGGCGGTGTCCGGCTCCCGCTCGGGGTCGGTGTAGGCGTCCGGGAAGAGCCGGCGCAGCACCGGGTCGCTCGGCGGCTCGCTCGGGCCCTCGGCGAACAGCCCGGCCAGCGGGTCGGCGGAGGCGTCCTCGGCGGGACCGGGACCGATCAGCTCCAGGAGCTGCACGGCCAGGGACCGGATGATGGAGATCTCGACGTCGTCGAGCGCGACGGCCGCGCCGCCGCCGGGGAGCGGTTCGAAGTGTCCGGGCATGTGTCTGGGTTACTTCCGGTCCTGCTGGAGGGTGGCCCACAGACCGTAGCCGTGCATCGCCTGCACGTCGCGTTCCATCTCCTCGCGGCTGCCGCTGGAGACGACCGCCCGGCCCTTGTGGTGGACGTCGAGCATGAGCTTGGTGGCCTTGTCCTTGGGATAGCCGAAGTACGTCTGGAAGACGTACGTCACATAGCTCATGAGGTTGACCGGGTCGTTGTGGACGATCGTGACCCAGGGGACGTCGGGCTCGGGTACGGCGAAGACCTCCTCCGCCGACTCGGTGCGTTCGATCTCTACGGGAGCGGGTGACGTCACACAGCAATGCTGCCACGTGCCCCAGAAATCGTCACACTGACGAAATGGGAGTACCATCGCTCCCCATGAACGCAGCGGACCTTGGGCTGCCGGTCGACGTCCCCTCGACGGCGCTCTTCACGGACCAGTACGAGCTGACCATGCTGCAGGCCGCCCTGCGGGCCGGAACGGCCGAGCGGCGCAGTGTGTTCGAGGTCTTCACCCGGCGACTGCCCGACGGGCGCCGGTACGGAGTCGTCGCGGGCACCGGGCGGGTGCTGGACGCGGTGACGAACTTCCGTTTCGACGCGCCCATGCTCGACTTCCTGCGCGAGCGGGAGATCGTCGACGCGGCGACCCTCGACTGGCTCGCGGACTACCGCTTCCGGGGCGACATCTGGGGCTACCCCGAGGGCGAGGTGTACTTCCCCGGCTCGCCGGTGCTGCGGGTCGAGGGCAGCTTCGCGGAGTGCGTGCTGCTGGAGACGGTGATCCTCTCGATCCTCAACCACGACTCGGCCATCGCGGCGGCCGCCTCGCGCATGTCCTCCGCCGCCGGTGACCGGCCGCTGATCGAGATGGGCGCCCGGCGCACGCACGAGCTGGCCGCCGTGGCCGCCGCGCGCGCCGCCTACATCGGCGGCTTCGCCACCACCTCCGACCTCGCCGCGGGCTTCCGCTACGGCATCCCGACCGTCGGCACCTCCGCGCACGCCTTCACCCTGCTCCACGACCACGAGCGGGACGCCTTCCGCGCCCAGGTCGACGCGCTGGGCGCGGGGACGACGCTGCTGGTGGACACCTACGACGTCGCCGAGGCGGTGCGTCTGGCGGTGGAGGTGGCCGGGACCGATCTGGGCGCGGTGCGGATCGACTCCGGGGATCTGCTGCTGGTCGCGCACCGGGTGCGGCGGCAGCTCGACGAGCTGGGGGCGGTCAAGACGCGCATCGTCGTCACCTCGGACCTGGACGAGTACGCGATCGCCTCGCTGGCGGCGGCGCCCGTGGACGCGTACGGGGTGGGCACGCAGCTCGTGACCGGCTCCGGGCATCCGACCTGCTCGATGGTCTACAAGCTGGTCGCGCGCGCCGAGTCCGCGGACCCCGCCGCGCCGCTGGTGCCGGTGGCGAAGAAGTCCAGCGGCGGCAAGACCTCCATCGGCGGGCGCAAGTGGGCGGCGCGGCGGCTGGACGGCTCCGGGATCGCGGAGGCGGAGGTCGTGGGCACGGGTGCGGTGCCGGACGAGCTGGCGGACCGGCAGTTGCTGGTCGAGCTGGTCAAGGGCGGCGAGGTGATCGCCCGCGAGCCGCTGGACGTGGCCCGTGACCGGCACAGCGCCGCCCGCGCGAACCTGCCGCTGTCGGCGACCCAGCTCTCCCGGGGGGAGCCGGTCCTTCCGACGGAGTACGTGCACCTGGGCTCGGGTAGCTAGAGCGGGACCGCTGTACGCCGTTCACGCCCTCTCCCGCCGGAGCCCGGAAGTCTCTAGGCTCGATTCCTTGGACCCCACTCGAAGGACACCAGCATGCGCCGCGCCTTGATCGTCGTAGACGTGCAGAACGACTTCTGCGAGGGGGGCAGTCTCGCGGTGGCCGGGGGCGCCGACGTGGCCGCCGCCGTCACCGAGCTGATCGGCCAGGCGGCCGGCTCCGGCTACCGGCACGTGGTGGCCACCCGCGACCACCACATCGCCCCCGGCGGCCACTTCGCCGACAACCCCGACTACGTCCACTCCTGGCCCGCCCACTGCGTCGCCGGCACCGAGGGCGTCGGCTTCCACCCCAACTTCGCCCCCGCGGTCGCCTCCGGCGCGGTCGACGCGGTCTTCGACAAGGGCGCGTACTCCGCCGCCTACAGCGGGTTCGAAGGCGCCGACGAAAACGGCACGGACCTCGCCTCCTGGCTCCGGGAACGGGGCGTGGAGGAGGTCGACGTGGTGGGCATCGCCACCGACCACTGCGTGCGGGCTACCGCCCTGGACGCGGCGCGGGAAGGCTTCCGAACCCACGTCCTCCTGGACCTCACCGCAGGCGTGTCCCAGGAAACAACAGACCGCGCCCTGGAATCCCTGCGGGAAGCCGGAGTAAAGCTGACGGGCAAGCCGGTGGTCAGCGGCTGAGGACTCCGTCCGACGTGCGGGTACGCGGTGGCTGGTCGCGCAGTTCCCCGCGCCCCTTTGGGGTGGGACCAGCGACGTCGGTCAGCAGGAGCCCCCGTTGTCACTGGCCGACGGAACCGGTCCCACCCACGGGGCGCGGGGAACTGCGCGACCAGCCACAACGCACCCGCACCCGACAACGCACCTCACCCCTCGACAGAACCGCCGGGTCACCTGGCAGCCGACGGAACCGGTCCCACCCAAGGGGCGCGGGGAACTACGCGACCGGCCACAACGCACCCGCAGCCGACGGCGGACCTCACCGCCCCGGCAAAACCGCAGGTCGTAGGAGGGAGCGGATGGGGCGCCACAGGCCGGAGGGCGACGTGCCGTCCAGGGGGGTCGTGCGCCAGACCAGGCCGTCCGGGTGGTGGAGGACCGCCGTGATCTCGTCCGGGGTGGGAGGCGCCGTGTTCCCCCGGAGGTACACCGCTCGGAGACCGAGGTTGCGCAGGCGGGTCAGGGCGCGAGCCCGGTTGCGGGCGTGCACCAGGACGCGGACCCCGGCGGAGCCGTGCGGCAGGTTGAGCGCCACCACCACCGTGCCGTTCGGCAGTCTGCTGAAGCCTCCTGCGGCCATGCGGTCACATCCCCGTTCCGTCCGGTGTCAATAAGCCGTCCACAGGACGCACCTAAACACGATCGGCGGCAACCCGCCAGGGGATTGCCGCCGATACGTCTGTGACCTGCGATGATGTCGACTACTTCACCGCGCGCCCGACCTCCAGCTCGATCGTCGAGCCGTCCGCCGCCTCCTTGGTGATCTTGATCTTGGTGTTGGTGTCAGTGATCTTGACGCCCCCGGTGGGGTTCGCCGGGTCGTAGTAGGTGCTCGCGTGGTCGTTGAAGACCGACACCCCCTTCGACGCCTTGAACTTCGTCGCGACGTCGCTCTTGTGCAGCGTGATCCCGTCCGTGCCGTAGAGGCTGAAGGGCGAGTCGTACGCCTGGATGCGGTTGCGCAGCAGCGTGCCGTCGGACCACTTCATCGCCGCCGGGTGCGAGTCGACCGGCAGGATCAGACCCGTACCGGGGTGCCCGTCCTCGGAGTTGGTGTTGTTGTCCGCCTGGGAGGTGTCCCACTTCCAGATCAACAGGCCGTTCTGGTACGGGTAGTGCTCCACCCAGCCCGGCTTCGAGGCGTAACCGAAGTTGTACGGACCGACCTTGAGGGTCTTGTCGTACGACTCGTACTGCCGGTTCTCCGCGATGTAGTACTGCGCGTAGTCCTTGGTGAAGGAAGCCCCGATCCGGGAGAAGCCGGTGGCGGTCCAACCGGCGTCCGCCGACTCGGCATTGTCGGAGAAGACGGCGGAGCCGTCTGCGGTGACCGTGATCTCGTCGGCGGCGAAGCCCTTCAGCGCGACCCCGCCGTCCGTCTGGTAGCGGAACCGCACCTGGATCTTCTGGCCCGCGTAGGCGTCCAGTGGGAACGACAGCTTCTTGTAGGCGTCCACCGTGCCGGTGAGCGCGGGCTTGCCGGAGCCGTCCTCCGGGATGGCCGCGCCGTCCACCGTGCCGTTGATCGCGGTCCAGTTGGCGCCGCCGTCGGTGGACACCTCGGTGTAGAGGTAGTCGTAGCCGGCCTCGATGTCGTACCAGCCGTCCAGGCTCAGCGTGGCCGAGGACTTGCCCGTGAGGTCGACGGACCGGGTCAGCGTGTTCTTGA
Source organism: Streptomyces sp. DSM 110735 (assembly GCF_016482685.1). Classification (GTDB taxonomy): domain Bacteria; phylum Actinomycetota; class Actinomycetes; order Streptomycetales; family Streptomycetaceae; genus Streptomyces. The sequence goes on from NZ_JACYHF010000010.1 coordinate 208,154, forward strand.
GGTCGTTGCCGCTGCCGCTCCACCACTGGCTGGCGCCCTGCGCGGGGGTGACCACCTCGGTGGTGACCGCCTTGTCCGGCAGCGAAACCACCAGCCCCTGACGGTACTTGGTGTTGTACTCGGCAAGACCCAGCTTGTGCCAGGAGGAGACGCCCGCCTTGGCGGTGTCGTAGGTCAGCCAGCCCAACTGCAGCTTGTCCCAGGCGTTCATGTCGCCGGGCAGGTCACCGATGGACTCCTTGCCGGTGCCGAGCCAGGAACCGGAGGACATCAGGGTCCAGAAACCGGTGGAGTTGTCGCCCCCGGCGGTGTCGTACTCGTCCGGCAGCCCGAGGTCGTGACCGTACTCGTGGGCGAAGACGCCGAGTCCGCCGTTCTCCGGCTGGATGGTGTAGTCGCCGACCCAGATGCCGGTGTCGCCGATCTGGGTGCCGCCGAGCTTGTTGTCGGACGGACCCGTCGCGCCCGCGTCGGTACCGAACGCGTACCAGCGGTGCGCCCAGATGGCGTCCTCGCCCTGCGCGCCGCCGCCCGCGGACTCGTCCTCACCGGCGTGCACGATCTGGAAGTGGTCGATGTAACCGTCGGGCTCGTTGAAGTTGCCGTCGCCGTCGTAGTCGTAACGGTCCCACTGGTCGTACTTGGCCAGCTCCGCGTGGATCTCCGCGGCGCTGTCACCGGCCGCCTCGCGGTCGGCGACCCAGGCGTTGACGCCGTCCTGGACCGCGTACCAGGCGCCGGTGGACGCCTTGTTGGAACCGTAACGGGCCTCGTTGTAGGGGACCTTGACCCAGTCGGTGACCTCACCGTCGACCGAGTAGCGGCCCGAGGACTGCTTCTCGTAGTACTTCTTCAGCGACTCGGTGTTCTTGCCGGTGCCGAAGTAGAGGTCCTGGTAGTGCGCCTGGTTGTAATCCTTCTGCCAGGCCGTGGAGTTGTCCTTCTTGCGGTCCGGCGCGGCGATCTGGTTGTGCAGCGGCCCGGGGGTGCCGCCGTACCGGGAGTCCGTCTTGTCGCCGAACTCCACCAGGATGGTGAAGATCTTGTCGGTCTTCTCCCGCCCCAGCTCGACGTACTTGCTGTCGCCCTTCTTGCTCTTGAGCTGGACGACCTTGGAGCCGTGGCGGTCCTGCAGCTTGGTCTTGCCCGCGATGAGCTGGGAGACCGCCTCCCGGCGCTGGGCCTGCTGGGTCTTGCTCAGCGGACCGTCGAGGTCGTGCTTCCGCTGGGCGACCGGCGCCGGGTCGTGCCGGTTCTCGGCCGCGGACCGGGGCGCCGCGCTCGCCTCCGCGACGGCGAACGTCACGAACGTGGCGGAGGCCGCGGCGAGGGCTACGCCTATCGCCGTGGTTCTGAACGTCCAGGATCTGCTGGTCACTTGATTTCCTCCCCCGCGCCGCGCGCACGGCAGGAGGGTTCCGGTTCATGGAAGGATCCGTGCGCGCACGATCAACGCGTGTAGTCAAGTGCCGTTATTTGACTAGAGGTTTAGAAGAAAAGACAGACCTTGACTTGTACAGGACAGGTGCACTATGCGGAGCGGGGGTCCGCTTTACGGATGAGCGCGTCCCCTCAACGGGCGCGTGCATCCGCCCAGTTGGCGAAGGTCATGACTCCGTGCGCCCCCTGTGCACCGGCGCCCCGGGCAAGGTCACGCTTACCCGGCGCGTGACTCGGGCATGGACGCGGGGAGAGTCCGATGGCACCCCCACATTCATCTTCCGAGGACACGATTGCCATGCCTCGTCCGACCACCGCACAGCTCGCCTACGGTTCCTGCACCGTGATCTTCTCCACCCTCGCCATGCTGCTGCTGTCGCAGACGAGTTCCGGCCCCGGGATCGCCGTGATCGCCCTGGCCGCGCTCGCCCTCGGCGTCCTGGTGGCCATGACCGTGCCGCACCCCCGCCGGGCGCGCGCCGCGCACCCCGAGACCGCGCCGCGGACCATGCCCGCGCCCACGCGGCTGGAGAGCGCGCGCCGCGAGCCGGTCGGCGCCTCGGCCGAGCCGGTGCGTGAACGGACGGCTTCCTGACGGGAGTTCGCGCCCCGCTTCGCACGCGTACGGAGAGGGGCGGACCGGGTGTCTCGCCCCGGTCCGCCCCTCTCCGTACGTGAGCGCCGCCCTGTGCCCGCCGTCGGCTACCGCGTGCTGACCACCACCGTCTTGGCCGCCTTGTCGTGCAGACCCTGCTTGTAGGGGCGGTCGAAGTAGCTCCAGCCGCCGCAGATCGCGGTCCAGATGCAGGCGCAGCAGAAGGCGAACGGCAGCCACAGCACCAGGGCGCGGACCAGGGAGGTCTGCGGGGAGGGCGTGGAGCCGTTGTCCAGGTTGGCCACGCGCATGTGGAACCACTTCATGCCGAGCGTCTGGCCGGTCCTGGCGATCAGGATCGTGTCGTAGGCGATGTAGAGGATCGCCGCGATGATCGACTGCGCGAAGGACTTCCCGGCGTTCATGCCCTGGCCGTTCACGTCGTACTGGTGCACCCCGAACGCCCAGGTCACCAGCCAGACGACGATACCGACCATGATCATGTCGAGGATGCGGGCGATGGTGCGCTTGCCGCTCTCGGCGAGCGGGGGCATCCCGGCGAGGGGGTCGGCGGGATAACCGGGACCGCCTGGCCCTCCGGGACCGCCGTAGGGACCGCCGCCCTGCCCCCCGTAGGGACCGCCCTGACCGCCGTACGGACCGCCGCCGCCCTGACCGCCGTAGGGGTTGCCCGGGCCGTAGGGGTTGCCGCCGGGCTGCTGGGGACCGCCGGGGGGTGGTTGCTGACCGCCGGGTGGTTGCTGACCGCCGCCCGGGGGCGGGGGCTGCCGGCCGCCGTGCGGTGCGTCGTACGGCGAGCCCCACCCCTGCTCCGACGGGGGGCGCTTCCTCAGCGGATCGTCGTCGGGGGGCTGCGGTCCGGAGCCGGAGGGCGGTTCGCTGCTCATGGCCCGAGTGGACCGCGAACGCCCCGGCTCCGCACCCGGCGGGCGGCCGTACGGAGTACCGTCCGGCGCCCTCAGTCCGCCACGAAGGTGTGCGCCGCCTTGTCGTGCCAGCACTGGCGCCAGGGGCGGTCGAACAGCCCCCACAGCACCCCGACCGCCCCGATCCCGAGGAGTCCGGGCACGCAGTACACCAGCCAGCGGCGCAGCGCGGCGCCGAAGGTCGGCGGCTCGTGCGCCTCGATGTCCCGCACCTGGAGCCCGACCAGCCGCTTGCCGAGGGTACGGCCCCATTTCGCGGTCGGCAGCACCTCGTAGGCGACGCCGAAGAGGAGCAGGACGGCGAGGACGACGGCGAGGTACGTGCCGGTCGTGCCGTCGATCAGCCAGACGGTGACGGTACGGCCCGACAGCCGCGCCGCCTCGACCTTGTGCCGCAGGTGGTCCACGGTGCGGACGCCCAGGGGTACGGCGGCGGCCGCGGTGACCGCGCCGACGAAGAGGCTGTCGATGAGCCGCGCCACCAGTCGCTTGCCGAGCCCTGCGGGGCGCCCCGCCGCCTGCCGTCTCACCGCGGCGAGGAACGGGTCCTCCACCACCGGCTTCCACGGCGCGACCGTCTGCTCCTCCCCTCCCCCGGCCAACCGATGCACCTGCTGAGCCCACGACGCCTGCCCGCCTCCGGCGTTCTGCCCGCCGCGATCCGGCGCGGTGGGACCACCCGCCTGCGCACTCCGCGCCCCGGGCACGACGGACCCGAACCCACCGGGGGCACCGGGCGGGGTGACGACGTTGAACCCCAGAGCGGCCGCGCCTTCGGGACGGCCACCCGCCCCGCCGGGACGGTTCCCGGAGTGCGCGGGACCGAAGCCACCGGCGCCCGCCGCGGGACCACCGCCCCCAGTGGCACCTTGAGCACCATGGGCATCACCAGCCCCAGCGGGTACCTGCCCACCGGGACGACTGTCGACTCCGCCCTGCCCCTGCACACCGGGAGCGCCAACGCCACCGAACCCACCGGCGGCCACACCCGGGGCTTCAGGTCCGGCAGGACCGTTCGCCCCACCGGGGGTGCCGCCCGGAGCCCAATTGCCACCCTCCGCCCCACCTGCCCCAGGAGCACCACCGGAGGCACCCCCCTGAGCGGCGAACTGCCCGCCCGACGCCACAGGCACCCCCTCACCGGATCCACCCGGACCCCGCGCCCCCGGAACTCCCCCACCGACCGGTCCCTGCGGAGCCGCCCCGAACCCGGAACCGTCCGCCCCCTGGGCACCACCCTGCGCGAAGGGAACACCCGCCCCCGAACCGTCCCCACCCGCACCGAACCCCGACGCCCCCTGAACCGGCGGCGCCCCCGGCCCCGGCGTAGGCCGACGGCTCAGGAACGTGTCCGCCACCGGCGCGTCCGTGTCCCACGCCGGACTCCCCGTGGGCGGCTCCTCGTCGAAGAAGTGGGGCCCCGTCTCCTCGACCACCGCGGGACTGGCCGCGCGGCCACCGGGCGGGGTGAGCGGCTCGCCGTCGGCCGGTGCGGGACGGCTGGTCCCGGGCATCCAGGCCGTGCCGTTCCAGTAGCGGACGTAACCGGGAATGGACGGATCCGGGTAGTAGCCCTCACGGGGCCTGTCGTCACCGTGGGCCGGCGTAGGGGCGCTCATCGGGGTTCCTCCGTGGATGCCCCGGCCTTCGTGCCGGGGAGAAAACGGACTCCTGCGGGGCAGGACAGGGTAGGGCGAATCGCCGCCCGGGCGATTCGGCGTCCGTCGACTGCCGATTGTCCCCCTGGGTGCACACGGGAGCTGAGAGAGTGTGACGCATGGGGCGGCAGGTGAAGCGGGCGTTCAAGTACCGGTACCGCTTTTATCCCACGGGCGAGCAGGCGGCGGAGCTGTCCCGCACCTTCGGCTGTGTCCGGCTCGTCTACAACAAGGCGCTGGAGGAGCGCACGCGCGCCTGGCGCGGCGAGGAACGCCGCATCTCCTACGCCCAGTCGTCGGCCATGCTGACCGAGTGGAAGAAGACCGAGGAACTCGCCTTCCTCACCGAGGTCTCCTCGGTTCCGCTCCAGCAGGCGCTGCGGCATCTTCAGGCGGCCTTTACGCATTTCTTCGCCAAGCGGGCGAAGTACCCGCGCTTCAAGGCGAGGAAGCAGTCCCGCGCCGCGGCCGAGTACACCCGGTCCGGCTTCGCATGGCGCGACGGCCGTCTGACGCTGGCGAAAATGCCGGAGCCGCTGGACATCCGCATGTCGCGCCCCCTGCCCAAGGGGGCGGAGCCTTCCACGGTGACCGTGTCCCGTGACGCGGCCGGGCGCTGGTTCGTGTCCCTGCTGTGCGAGGACGACGTCGCCGCCGCCCCGGCCACCACGGCAGCGGTCGGCATCGACGCCGGGATCACCTCCCTCGTGACCCTGTCCACCGGAGAGAAGGTCGCCAACCCGAAGCACGAACGCCGGGACCGCGTCCGGCTCGCCAAGGCCCACCGGGAGCTGTCCCGCAAGCGGAAGGACTCGGCGAACCGGGAGAAGGCCCGGCGTCGTGTCGCCAAGGTGCACGCCCGGGTCGCCGACCGGCGCCGGGACTTCCTGCACAAACTGAACACTCGTCTCGTCCGTGAGAACCAAACGGTCGTGATCGAGGACCTCACCGTCCGCAACCTGCTCAAGAACGCCACGCTCGCGCGCGCCGTCTCGGACGCCTCGTGGGCGGAACTCTGATGGATGCTGGAGTACAAGTGCGCCTGGTACGGGCGCGACCTGGTCGTGGTCGACCGCTGGTTCCCCAGTTCGAAGCTGTGCGGAACCTGCGGTGAGATCCGCGAGAGCCTGCCGTTGAACGTCCGCGAATGGACGTGTGCGTGCGGCACCTTGCACGACCGCGACGTGAACGCGGCACGCAACATTCTGGCCGCCGGGCTGGCGGCCGTTGCCTGTGGAGGCGGTGTAAGACCTCAACGGGAGTCCTCCCGGACGGGGCGGTCGTCGACGAAGCAGGAAGCCCAGCGGGCGACCGCTGGAATCCCCCGCCGTTAGGCGAGGGAGAAGCCAAGTCCGTCCCGTATCTGCTTGCTCGGAGGTGGGATAGGAACCCCCACATCTATCAGACCCGCGCATCCGGCACCGCCAGTCCGGCCGGACCCACCCTTTCCGGGCGATGCCGGACCTGTGCGCGAAGGAGCGGGGGAGGCGTCGGAAAAAAGTTTTCGGAAGTCGCGTAATGGCGGAGCCTCAGCGCCCTCTCCCTTCCCGTGGGCCCGTCCAGGAGGTCCCGGTGAGAGAGGAAACGCAGGTCATGGAGCACACGGTGGTGGAGCGGGAACTGGAGCTCAAGCTCATCCTTTCGCCGGAGCGGAGCATCCCGGTCCCGGCGCGGCTGAGTTACCGCTCGGACGACCCGTACGCGATCCACGTCACGTTCCACATCAACTCCGACTTCCCGGTCAACTGGACGTTCGCCCGGGAGCTGTTGGTGGAGGGGGTCTTCCGGCCGTGCGGGCACGGGGACGTCAGGGTGTGGCCGACGAAGGTGAACGGTCGCAGTGTCGTGCTGATGGCGCTCAGTTCGCCGGACGGGGACGCCCTCCTGGAGGCGCCGACGCCGCAGGTCTCGGCGTGGCTGGAGCGGACGCTGCGGGTGGTGGCGCCGGGTGCCGAGGCGGAGCAGTTGGGGATCGACGCCGCGCTCGACCAGTTGCTCGCCAGGTGAACGGCGGGGCACCCGGCGGGTGTTCAGAAGAGCTTGCCGGGGTTGAGGATGCCGAGCGGGTCGAAGACGTCCTTCACCGCGCGCTGCATCTCGACCCCGACGGGTCCGATCTCCCGGGCCAGCCACTCCTTCTTCAGCACCCCCACCCCGTGCTCCCCGGTGATGGTGCCGCCGAGTTCGAGTCCGAGCGCCATGATCTCGTCGAAGGACTCGCGGGCGCGGCGGGACTCGTCGGGGTCGAGGGCGTCGAAGCAGACGGTGGGGTGGGTGTTGCCGTCGCCCGCGTGCGCGCAGAGCCCGATGGTGAGGTCGTACGCGGCGGCGATCCGCTCGACCCCGGCGAGCATCTCGCCGAGCCGGGAGCGGGGCACGCACACGTCGTCGATCATCGTCGTGCCCTTGACCGCCTCCAGCGCGGTCAGCGAGAGCCGCCGGGCCTGGAGGAGGAGTTCGGACTCGGCGGCGTCCTCGGCGGGCACCACCTGGGTGGCGCCCGCCTCCTCGCACAGCGCGCCGAGGGCGGCGAGGTCGGCGGCGGGGTCCGGGGTGTCGAAGGCGGCGAGCAGCAGCGCCTCGGTGGTCTCGGGCAGTCCCATGCGGGCGAAGTCGTTGACCGCCTTGACGGTCGTACGGTCCATCAGCTCCAGGAGGGACGGCACGTGTCCGCCCGCCATGATCCGGCACACCGCGTCGCAGGCGTCGGCCGCCGAGGCGAACTCGGCGGCCAGCACCAGTTGCGCGGGCGGCTTGGGGCGCAGACCGAGCACGGCGCGTACGACGATGCCGAGCGAGCCCTCGGAGCCGACGAACAGCCGGGTGAGGTCGTACCCGGCGACGCCCTTGGCGGTGCGGCGCCCGGTGGACATGAGCCTGCCGTCGGCGAGGACGACGTCGAGCCCGAGGACGTACTCGGCGGTGACCCCGTACTTGACGCAGCACAGCCCGCCCGAGGCGGTGCCGATGTTGCCGCCGATGGTGCAGGTCTCCCAACTGGAGGGGTCCGGCGGGTAGTACAGACCGTGTTCGCCGACGGCGCGGGAGAGCGTGGCGTTGACGACGCCGGGCTCGACGACGGCGACCCGGTCCACGGGGTTGATCTCCAGGATGCGGTCCATCTTCGTGAGGGACAGCACGACGCACCCCTCGGAGGCGTTGGCCGCGCCGGAGAGCCCGGTGCGCGCCCCCTGCGGGACGACCGGCACGCGCAGCTCGGTGGCGGTGCGCATGACGTGCTGGACCTGTTCGACGGTCCGGGGCAGTACGACGACGGCTGGTGTTCCGGCGGGGCAGAAGCTCGCCATGTCGTTGGCGTAGGAGACGGTGACCTCGGGGTCGGTGAGCACGGCCTCGGCGGGCAGCCCCGCGAGGAGCCGGTCGGTGAGGCTGCCGACGGTCATGGTGTCGTCGTCGCGGGGCGCTTCGATACGGCTCATGATCCGAGCGTCGCACTCGGGGCCATCGGTGTGAACCCCGCACGCGCCGCCCTTGAGCCACCCGGATGCGCTTGTCATATTGACGCACAGTTGCCGCATGGAGAAGCGACAGTACGGGCACGCCGGTCCCGGTACGTCCCTGGTGGCCGAGTCCGCGCCGCGCCGTCGGCGGCGGTGGCCCCGGCGGCTGCTGGCCGTCGCGCTGGTGAGCGGGGCGGCGGCGGGGGCGGTCCTCGCCCTGCCGCCCACCGGTCCCCGGCCGCGCGAGCAGCGTCCCCCGGCTCCGGCGCCGGGTCCCCGGGCGATGGCGCTGACGGCGGTCACCACCGGGCTGCCCGCCGCGCTGCCCCAGCTCACGGAGCTGATCGCCCGGCAGGAGAGTGCGGTGCGGCAGCACCCCGCCGACGCGGGAGCCTGGGCGGCGCTGGGCGCGGCGTACGTGGCGCGGGGGCGGCAGACGGCCGACGCGGCGGACTTCCCGAAGGCGGAGCGGGCGCTGAACACCTCGCTCCAGGTGAGGAGCACCCGGAACGCGGAGGCGCTCGGCGCGCTCACGGCGCTGGCCAACGCGCGCCGGGACTTCCCCGCGGCGAAGCGGTACGGCGAGCAGGCGCTGAAGCTGACGCCGAAGCGCTGGTCGGCGTATCCGCCGCTGATCGACGCGTACAACGGGCTCGGTGACTACACCAGGGCACGGAGCACCCTCGACAAGCTGATGGCGCTGCGCACCTCCCCGGCCGAGCGACCCGCGGTGATGGCGCGGGCGGCCGCCGTGTACCGGGACCGGGGCTGGCGCGAGGACGCGGTGGCGCAGTTGACGGACGCGGCGGCTTCCGCCGGTACGCCCGCCGAGCAGGCGGCGTGGCTGGCCGGGGTCGGGCAGTTGGCGTGGGAGCGGGGCGACCGGGACGACGCGCTGCGGCACTTCGAGGCGGCGCTGCGGCTCGACCCGGCGCAGGGTACGGCGGCGGCGGGGCGGGCGCGGACGCTGGCCGCGCTGGGCCGCACCGACCAGGCGCTGACCGCGTACCGCGACGCCCTCGCCAAGCAGCCGGACCCCCGGACCGCCCTGGAATTCGGGGAGTTGTACGAGTCGCTGGGTCGCGCGCAGGACGCCGAGAAGCAGTACGCGGCGGTACGGACGCTGTCCGCGCGGGCCGCCTCCGGCGGGGTCGACGAGGAGCTGGTGCTCGGGCGCCTGGAGGCGGACCACGGCGACCCGGACGAGGCGGTGACCCGGCTGCGCGCGGAGTGGAAGCGCCAGCCCGGCATCGAGGTGGCCGACGCGCTGGGCTGGGCGCTGCACCGGGCGGGCGACGAGGAGGAGGCGCTGAAGTACGCGACCGTCGCGACGGACAAGGCGAAGGGCGGCGGGGTGCGCAGTTCCCTCCACGCCTTCCACCGGGGCATGATCGAGCGGGAGTTGGGACATGTGGGGCTCGCCCGGCGGCAGTTGTCGGACGCGCTGCTTGTGAACCCGTACTTCTCGCCGGTGTGGGCGCCCGAGGCGCGGCGGGCGGTGGCGGGGCTGGGCGACCCGGAGGACGGGACGCTGCCGGAGGACGCGCTGTAGCCAGTGGTGGGGGCGCCGACCTCTCGAAGCAGCTTGCGGCGCCCCCAACTCGCCTACAGGTTCCCGCGCTTGGCCTGCTCCCGCTCGATCGCCTCGAACAGCGCCTTGAAGTTGCCCTTGCCGAAGCCCATCGAGCCGTGGCGCTCGATGAGTTCGAAGAACACGGTCGGCTTGTCCTGGACCGGCTTGGTGAAGATCTGCAGCAGGTAGCCGTCCTCGTCGCGGTCGGCGAGGATCTTCAGCTCGCGCAGGGTCTCGATCGGCACGCGGGTGTCGCCGACCCACTCGCCGAGGGTGTCGTAGTAGGAGTCCGGGGTGTCGAGGAACTGGACTCCGGCCGCGCGCATGGTGCGGACGGTGCGCACGATGTCGTTGGTGTTCAGCGCGATGTGCTGGACGCCCGCGCCGCCGTAGAACTCCAGGTACTCGTCGATCTGGGACTTCTTCTTGCCGACGGCGGGCTCGTTGATCGGGAACTTGACCTTGAGGGTGCCGTCCGCGACCACCTTGGACATCAGCGCGCTGTACTCGGTGGCGATGTCGTCGCCCACGAACTCCTTCATGTTCGTGAAGCCCATGACCTTGTTGTAGAACTCCACCCACTCGTTCATGCGGCCGAGTTCGACGTTGCCGACGCAGTGGTCCACGGCCTGGAAGGTGCGCTGGGCGGGCGGCGCGACGATCGGCTCGGCGGCGGCGTACCCGGGCAGGTACGGACCGTCGTAGCCGGAGCGCTCGACCAGGGTGTGGCGGGTCTCGCCGTAGGTGGAGATGGCGGCGAGGACGACGGTGCCGTGCTCGTCCTTCACCTCGTACGGCTCGGTGACCGGGCGGGCGCCGTGCTCGACGGCGTAGGCGAAGGCGGCGCGGGCGTCGGGGACCTCGATGGCGAGGTCGACGACGCCGTCCCCGTGCTCGGCGACGTGCCGGGCGAGGAACTCGCCCCACGGGGTGCTGGGCTTGATCACCGAGGTGAGCACGAAGCGGGCGGAGCCGTTCTCCAGGACGTAACTCGCGGTCTCCCGGCTGCCGTTCTCCGGTCCGGAGTAGGCGACCAGGGTCATGCCGAAGGCGGTGGAGTAGTAGTGCGCGGCCTGCTTGGCGTTGCCCACGGCGAAGACGACCGCGTCCATTCCCTTGACCGGGAAGGGGTCGGCCTGCCGGGCGGTGTCGGGAGTGTGGTCTGTGGTCTGCGTCATAGCCGAAGGGTGGCTCCGGTCCGCAAGGTGCGCAATAGTTCGCGTATTGACTGGGCAGTCTGTTCAGCCGTACGGCCGTACCGGCGGACTTTCTGTACAGGATGACCATCCCGGGAGGGCGTCGTGGCGATCGATCATCTGGACGGCCGGATCATCGTGCTGCTTGCCGAGGAGCCGCGCATCGGTGTGCTGGAGATGTCCCGCCGTCTGGGGGTGGCCCGGGGTACGGCGCAGGCGCGCCTGGACCGGCTGCGGGCGGGCGGGGTGATCCGCGGCTTCGGTCCGCAGGTGGACCCGGCGGCTCTCGGCTACCCGGTCACCGCCTTCGCGACCCTCCAGATCCGCCAGGGCCGGGGACCGGACGTACGAGCCCACCTCACGGGCGTCCCCGAGGTCCTGGAGCTGCTGACGACGACGGGCACCGGTGACATGCTCTGCCGCCTGGTCGCCCGCTCCAACGCCGATCTGCAACGCGTGATCGACCGGGTGGTGGGGTTCGAGGGGATCGAGCGGGCGTCGACGACGATCGTGATGGAGACGCCGGTGCCGCTGCGGATCATCCCGCTGGTGGAGCAGGCGGCGGGGGAAGCGCCGGGCTAGGGGGCGTCTCCTCTCAACAACTGGGGATCTTCCCCTTGCCCTTCTCCAGGGCGACCAGGGAGTTCACGGCGCCCTTGAGGTCGGTGACCGCGACGAGGCGCAGCCCCTTGGGCAGCTCCGCCTTGGCGTCCGCGCACTCGGCCTTCGGCACCAGGAAGACAGTGGCGCCGTCGCGCCGGGCGGCCCGCGTCTTCAGCGGCACCCCGCCGACCGCGCCGACCTTGCCGTCCGCGTCGATGGTGCCGGTGCCCGCGACGGTACGACCGCCGGTCAGGTCGCCGCCGCTGCCGTCGCCCTCCAGCTTGTCCACGATGCCGAGCGTGAAGAGCAGCCCGGCGCTGGGTCCGCCGACGTTGGCGAGCCGCAGGTCGACCTTCACGTGGTCGGGGTCCAGGTGCAGATAGTTCAGCGCGGCGTCGGTGGCGGCGTTCTGGGACTCCTGCATCTGCGCGGAGTTGTGCTTCTCGATCTCCTTGAGGGAGTTGCCGGTCGGATACACCGAGCCGTACGGCATGACGGCGCGGTCGGTCCGGAACCAGTTGTCCACGACGTCCCCGAGGCTGACGCGCGCGTCCGGCGAGGTCGCCTCGATGGTCGTCATCCGCAGCTCACCGCTGGTCTTCCTGACCGGCGCCCCGGACACGGTGATCACCGGCGTCCCGTGGTTCTTCCCCAGCACGTTCGCCGTCATCCCCGGCTGCGCCACCGCGAACGGCAACGGCGCGACCGCCACCGTGACGATCAGCCCGACCACGGGCACAGCACACACGGCAACGGCCTGAAGACGCGAGAGACGAGAAAACACGCCCACAATCTAACGCGCCGGGTGGGGTGGGGCGGGGGCGGCTCCGGGTGGAGGTGGGGTTGATGGGGCGGTACGTCGGCTGGGGCGGGGAGACCTGAGGGCGGACGGCCGGACCGGGGGCGGTAGCGGGAGCGAGCCCGTGACCGGGAGCGGATTCGGAGCGGGCCCAGTGGGCGCCGGAGCCACTCGGCGCACCTGCCGGGCTGCCGGGGCTCCGGAGGGGCGGGCCGGGGCGAACGACGCGAGGGGCGGGGACCGGGGCGCGAGTCGGTACCGCTCCGCATGCCTGCCGGGCAGGCGGCCTGGCGACGGGTGACGCGAACGGGGGCGGACCCAGGCCGGGCGCCGGAACCACGCCGCATACCTGTCGGGGCAACGCACCACGCCAACAGGCGGAGTCGGGCACGTCGATGACGCGGCGCAGCCTGAACCGGGCACGGCAGCCGGAGTCGGCATCCCTCAGCCGCACCCGCGGACAGCGCGCGCCGGACCGCGCGGCGCGGGCGACAGGGCCCCCGAAGGCACGGGTCGAACCGAGCGGCGCGCCCCGCGTCAGCGCAGCGCCTCGGAGATTTCCTGGGCTGCTTCCAGGACGCGGGGGCCGACGCGGTCGGGGATGGCGTCGGTGAGCATGACGACGCCGACGCTGCCTTCGAGACCGGTGACGCCGACCAGGGGGGCTGCCGCGCCGCTGGCTCCGGCTTCGAGTTCGCCGTGGGTGAGGGTGTAGCCGGGGTGGGCGGCGCGGGAGTGGCGGGCGGCGAGGATGGCCCTGCCCGCGGCGCCGCGGTCCAGGGAGTGGCGGAAGCCCGCGCGGTAGGCGACGTGGTAGTCGGTCCAGGTGGGCTCGACCACGGCGACGGCGAGCGCCTCGGTGCCGTCGACCAGGGTGAGGTGGGCGGTCGCCCCGATGTCCTCGGCGAGCGAGCGCAGCGCGGGGAGCGCGGCTTCCCGTACGAGGGGGTGCACCTGGCGTCCGAGGCGCAGTACTCCGAGCCCGACGCGGGCGCGTCCGCCGAGGTCGCGGCGTACCAGGGCGTGCTGTTCGAGCGTGGCGAGGAGGCGGTACACCACCGTCCGGTTCACTCCCAGCCGGGTGGACAGCTCGGTGACGGTCAGCCCGTGGTCCGTGTCGGCCAGCAGCTTGAGGACGCGCAGTCCCCGGTCGAGCGTCTGGGAGGTCTCCGCGGTCACGACGCCCACTCCTTCGGCGGTGAGGTCGGCGCCCGCGAGCGACGACCGGCGCCGGGCGGATCCCGTCGGCGACGCGCTGCGAGGGCGCCGATCGGCAGGACGGCCCGGCGGCTCCGGACCCTGTCGCTTTCACGGCTGCGCTCCGCGGCGGCGCTGCCACGGGGCGTATGCGTAGCGGGACAGTAGCGAAGCGGGTTCGCTCAGCGGAAGGCTTCGTCCACAATCCGGGCGGGGAGTGGGGCGGGGTGGGTGTTTTGGCCGTGTATGGGTAGGCCGGAGAGGGACCCGGGGTTGTCCTTCACGGGGTCCGGGGCGGAGCCCTACGGGGTCCGGGGCGGAGCCCCGTGAGTCCCGCTTCTCAGCGGACCGAGACGGATGGGCGGGTGGGACATCGTCGTCGAACCCAGCGGAGCGTCACCTCATCCGCGTAGCCCACTCCTGCACCTTCTCGATCCGCTGCCTGAGCTGTCCCGCCGTAGCCTCCGCACTCGGCGGACCCCCGCACACCCGCCGCAGCTCGGTGTGGATCACCCCGTGCGGCTTGCCACTCTGGTGCACATACGCGCTCACCATCGTGTTGAGCTTCTTGCGGAGCTCCATCATCTCCTTGTGGCTGACCACGGGGCGCCGCTCGGCGGGCAGCTCCAGCAGGTCCGCCTCGGCGTCCGGCTTCTTGCGGCTGTGCGCGATCTGCCGTGCCTGCCGCTTCTGGAGCAGCATCTGCACCTGGTCGGGCTCAAGAAGCCCCGGGATGCCCAGGTAGTCCTGCTCCTCCTCGCTCCCCGGATGCGCCTGCATGCCGAACTCGGCACCGTCGTACAGCACCCGGTCGAAGACCGCCTCGGACTCCAGCGCCTCGAAGGAGAACTGCTCCTGCTCGCCGGTGTCCTCGTCCTGCTGCTTGTTCGCCTCGTCCATCTCCTTCTCGGACTCGGCGTACGGGTCCTCCTCGCCCTGCTTCTTGGGCTTGTCGAGGGCGTGGTCCCGTTCCTTCTCCATCTCGTTGGCGAAGGTCAGCAGGTCGGGCACGGTCGGCAGGAACACGGACGCGGTCTCGCCGCGCCGCCGGGACCGTACGAAACGCCCGACCGCCTGCGCGAAGAACAGCGGCGTCGAGATCGTCGTCGCGTACACGCCCACCGCGAGCCGCGGCACGTCGACGCCCTCGGACACCATGCGGACCGCGACCATCCAGCGGTCGTCGCTCGCGCTGAAGTCGTCGATCCGCTTCGAGGCGCCGGTGTCGTCCGAGAGGACCAGCGTGGCCTTGGTGCCGGTGATCTCGCGGATGAGCTTGGCGTAGGCGCGGGCGGAGTCCTGGTCGGAGGCGATGACGAGCGCGCCCGCGTCCGGGATCGCCTTCCGGACCTCGGTGAGCCGCTGGTCGGCGGCGCGCAGCACGCTCGGCATCCACTCACCGCGCGGATCGAGCGCGGTGCGCCACGCCTGGCTGACCGCGTCCTTGGTCATCGGCTCACCGAGCCGCGCGGCGATCTCGTCGCCCGCCTTGGTGCGCCAGCGCATCTGACCGCTGTAGCTGAGGAAGATCACGGGGCGGACGACGTGGTCCGCGAGCGCGTTGCCGTAGCCGTAGGTGTAGTCGGCGGCGGAGCGCCGGATGCCGTCGTTGCCCTCCTCGTACGTCACGAAGGGGATCGGGTTGGTGTCCGAGCGGAACGGCGTACCGGTCAGCGCCAGGCGCCGGGTCGCGGGCTCGAACGCCTCCAGGCACGCCTCGCCCCAGGACTTGGAGTCACCGGCGTGATGGATCTCGTCCAGGATCACGAGCGTCTTGCGCTGCTCGGAGCGGTTGCGGTGCAGCATCGGGCGCACCCCGACACCGGCGTACGTCACGGCGACGCCGTGGTAGTCCTTGCCGACGGGACCCGCGCTGTACTCCGGGTCCAGCTTGATCCCTATCCGGGCCGCCGCCTCCGCCCACTGCTTCTTCAGGTGCTCGGTCGGCGCGACGACGGTCACCTGCTGCACGACATGGTGGTGCAGCAGCCAGGAAGCCAGCGTCAGCGCGAAGGTCGTCTTTCCTGCGCCGGGGGTGGCGACGGCGAGGAAGTCACGCGGCTGCTCCTGGATGTACTTGTCCATCGCCCCCTGCTGCCAGGCACGCAGCTTGCTGGCGGTGCCCCAGGGGGCGCGGCCGGGGAAGGCGGGGGACAGATGGTGGGAGGCGGCTGAGGCGGCGGTGGTAGTCACGGTCTCCGGGGTGGGGGCTGGGGGCGGCTCGACTACGAAGAACAACCGGGCCACCCTACCGGCGCGCAACCGCCCCCCGAGGGCGGACGAGGCGGACGCCGTCCCGGTTGGGACCGACGTCACATCGGTCACTCCGACAGGTCGCGCAGAGCCTCGGCGATGGCCTTGACCTCTTCCGTATCCCCCGTCGCCACAGCGATGACGAGCCGCTCGGCCGCGTCGATGTCCGGTCGCAACTGCACGTCGTTCATCGCCAGAAAGACGACGCAGGACACCCAGGCCGTGCGCTTGTTACCGTCGATGAAGGGGTGATTGATAGCCAGCGACTGCAGGAGCGCCGCCGCCTTCTCGAACAGGTCGGTGTACGCCTCCTGTCCGAACATCGAGGCTGAGGGGCGGTGCACGGCGGACTCCAGCAGCCCCAGGTCGCGTACGACGATGTCCTGGTCATCGACGGCACGCGCCGCGATGGCCAGGACATCCTCGGCCGACAGATAGATGTACGTCACTTGAGCCGCTCCAGGAGTTCGGCCCACTTGACGGTCTGCTCCTTCGCGGCCTTGCGGACCAGTGCCTCGTGAGCCGTCCGAGCCAGATAGTCGTCCACGGCTCTCAGCAGTATGGCGTGCATGCTGACACCCTCTTCTTCGGCTCGCAGCTTCAGTGCTTCCGTCTGGTCGTCGCGCAGACGCAGATTCATAGCCATACCAAAACGGTACCACCGCATGGGGTCACGTTGGTACTACTCGCCCCGCTGCTCACCCAGCCGTGTCGTCACCCACGCCCCCGCCAGCGCCACCCCCGCCATCGGCAGGAAGACGACCGCGAAGGCGGCGGGGTGGGAGCCGGTGGTGTGCGCCGCCGTGCTGCCCCCGCCCAGCGCGGCGAACGCCGCGCCCGCCGCCGCGAGCAGGACGACGTTGGACAGGGCGTCGGAGATCTGGAGCGCGGCGGAGTTGGCGCCCGCCTCCTCGGGGGCGGAGAGCCGGAGCAGCAGGACGCTGGTGGAGCTGATCACGAGCCCCATCCCGAAGCAGCCGAACCCCCACGCGACGGCGACGACCCACACCGGTACGGCGGGCACCAGCACGCTCGGCGCCGCGGCGATCGCACCCGCGACCAGCGGCATCCCGAACGTCATCAGCCGCTCCCGGTACGGCGCGGTCGCGGGCCGGGACTGCACCCACGAGGCCAGCGCCCAGGTCGCCCCGCCCGCGGCGAGCGAGAACCCGGCGAGGGTCGGCGAGAGCCCCCGCTGGGTGACGAGCATCAGCGGTACGAACGACTCGGCGGCGATGAAGGACCCCGCGGACACCCCGCGCAGCAGCACGACGGCGGGCAGCCCGCGCGCGGCGCGATAGGTGCCGCGCGGCAGCAGCCGGAGCGTGGCGGGCACGAGCAGCGCGGCACCGGCGAGTCCGGGCAGTACGGACAGCGGCCGCAGGTCCTGGGCGGCGTACTGGAGCAGTCCGGCGCCGACGGACACGGCGAGCGCGAGCCGGATGCGGCGCCGGTCGAGCGAGGAGGCGCCCCGGACCCCGACCGGTCCGCCGGCCAGGCGCCGGATCTGCGGCAGGGCGAGCCCGAGCGGCAGCACGACGAGCGCCGGGATGCCGAGGAACACCCACCGCCACCCGAGATGCTCGGTCACCGCGCCGGACGCGAGCGGCCCGACCACCGACGGCACCACCCACGCCGCCGCGAACGCCGCCATGATCGCGGGCCGCAGCCGCTCGGAGTACGCCCGCCCGACGACGACGTACAGCGCGACGATCACCAGCCCGCCGCCGAGCCCCTGCACCGCCCGCCCCAGGATGAACACCCACATCACCTGCGCGGTCCCCGCCACCACAAGCCCGCCCGCGAACGCCCCGATCCCCGCGCTCAGCGCCCCCAGGGGCCCCCGCCGGTCCGCCCACTGCCCGGCGAGCACCATCCCGGTGAGGCTGGTCGTGAAGTACCCGGAGAACGCGAACGCGTACAGCGCCACCCCGCCCAACTCCCGCGCGGCAACGGGCATGGCCGTGCCCACGGCAGTCGCCTCAAAAGCAATGAGCAGCACCACGGACACGACCCCGACACTGAGCGCCCGATAAGCCCGCCCCAGCACCCCACCCTCATCGGACTCGGCGGCGGCTCCATCCACAACAACACTGTCGGGCTGCTCAACGGCGGTCATGCGGGCCAGCGTAAGTCCCATTCCCCCCTTTGACCCCTGTCCAGAGCCCCACCATCCCTCCCCCGCTCATGAACGCCCCATGACAGTCACATTGCACCCCTTGCCCCACCCTCCGACCCCCACCTACGTTCATTCCACAACACACGGCCGTGTGCCCGAGTGGCTCAGGGACTCGCCTGCAAAGCGAGTTACGCGGGTTCGATTCCCGCCACGGCCTCCGGCGCCTTGACGTGACGAACGAGGGGACGGCAGCCCACCCGGCTGCCGTCCCCTCGTTCGTCCGTCCCGGCTCCGTCTCGGCCGGACCGGACAGCACCGCTGTCGGCCGTCCCGGTAGCGGTCCCCGGGGTTGACCCTGGCGAAGCCTGGCGAACAGGGGCGTCCGGTCGTGCGGACCCCTGGCGTGCCGGTAGGTTGCCAGAGGCCGATGTGTCTCTCCTGGAACGCCTGCCGGATCGGCAGGTCCCAACGACGTTGGGGATGCTGAGAGACGGGAGATCGGCGAGATGGTGCGATCGACGAGACGGGGAAGGCGCCGACGGCACCGCCAGGTGTCGGACTGGGTGCAGTTAGCGGCCTTGTTCCTCACGGCGGTCACTGCCATTGCGGGATGCGTTGATCACTTCATGTGACGCGTAAGAGGGTGAACCGGACGGCTGGTCAGGGCGAGTGGGCCCGACCGCTTCATACCCGGCCGGACCCACCCTGTTCCCGCACACCGGCCCGGCTTCGGGATGCACCCCGCGGCCGGGCCTCGTGTATCCACGGGAAGCCGTTGCGCCGGGCGACCGCTTCACCCGGCGTCACCAGACGAGATAACCGCAAGTCGACGGCGCACTCAAGCATGACCAAGACGAGTTCGGCAACTTGCCCCACTTTGGGTAGCGAATCGGCCTTGCGAACGGGGTGGCGTGACAAGTGGCGAATTTGGGAATGCACTGGTCGCGGGCTTGCGAGGGTAGCGAATCCTGGCGTATCCGCACGATCCGCGAAACCGACTGCAGCAGCCGCGGGCGTCAGAGCGCCCCGCCCGCCTCGTCCGCGAACAGTTCCGTCCAGTAGTGCCAGTCCGTCGACGGGTCGGTGCCGGTGGGGTCGAGGGACGCCAGCGTGTCGAGCATCGTCAGGGCGAGTTGGTCGTACGCGGAGGTCGTCAGCTCGTGGGAGAGGTGGTCGTCGATCGTGCGTTCGTGGTGGAGGAGCCAGAGGGTGTAGGCGAGGGTGGAGGTGTCGGTGTTGAGGGGGTGGAGGGTGCCGTCCGGCTCGGAGTAGCTGAGGACGGCGCCGGTGCGGCCGTCGAGCACCAGGCTGGTGTCCTCCACCAGGTGGCCGAGGCGGATCAGGTGGTCGGCGTGGGCGGGGAGGAGGTCGAGGGGGTAGTCCTCGGCGCCCTCCTCCGAGAAGTACTCGGTGAGCGTGCGCAGCGGGCCGTCCGCGTCCGCGTGGAACAGCACCGCCTCCTCCGGCAGCCCCGTCTCCCGCAGGAAGCGGCGTGTCGGCTCGTGGGTGAGCGTGCGGGGGAAGTCCACCTCCTCGAAGCGGACCACCCGGCCCGAGCCGAACTCCTCCTCCAGGAGCCGCCCGGGAAGGTCGAGGGTGAGACCGCCGGAGCGTCCCGGCGCGGCGACCAGGGACAGCGGGCGGATCAACGCCGCCACCTTCCAGTAGGCGGGGACCGCGCCGTCCGTGCCCTCCTCGAAGAGCGCGAGCAGTCGGCGGGACGCCTCGGCCGCCGTCTCCGTGCCGTACCGCCCGCGCAGGCTCGCGAACCTGCCGCGCAGACCCGCCAGTTCCTCGGTGACGGCGGCGAAGCGCAGCAGGGTGGCGAGGGAGGGGGCGAAGGGGTGCGCGTGGGCAGGGTCGTACAGGTACGCCGTCGTCAGCTCGCCCGTCACCCCGTCGAGCAGGATCGACTGCTGTTCGAGACCGGCCGGACCGAGCAGTTCGCCTATCACCAGCCGGTCCCGCAGCTCCTCCGCGAGCCGGAAGGGCCCCTCCGCCGCCTCGGCGGCATCGCCCAGGCGGCGCAGTCCGTGCGTGCGGAGCGCGGCGAAGGTCAGCAGACCGGTGTGCGCGGGCAGTCCGGGACCGGAGAGCAGACCGCGCGTGGGCGCGTGGGTGACGTAGCGGTCCAGCTCGGCCTCGGTCAGTGTGATCGCCGTGACCTCGGTCTCGGTCGTGCTCATCGCTTCCCCCGCGATCTTCATAGGTACGTCGGTACGTCGTCGTACGGCTTCCCTGGAGACGGGACGCGTCCGGGCTCACCCGCTGCACGCGGCCGGGAAACCCACCGCCCGGAACATTACGCCGCGCCACTGACAACGGCCCGTCAGTAAAGACGCCCCGCCCCCGCCGCACGTTGCGTCACGGCGTGAGAAAAGGACGTGACGTACGAGACACCCCCGCACCCCGGGGCACCGGGCGCCGCCCTCGCCTCAGGTGAAGTAGATCCCGCCGAGGACCACGACGACCGCCGCCACGATGAACAACAGCACCCACAGGAACAACTTGCCCACGCTCGGGGCGGGTTCGTATCGGGGCTCGCCTGTCGCTTCGTCTGCCGCTTCGTCTGTCACTGCGAGGTCACCACTGCTGCTTGAGGCCGGATCGGGAGGCGGTTGACCGGGCGGCCGGTGGCCGCGCGGACGGCGGAGGCGACGGCGGCCGGGGCGGTGACCACCGGCACCGCCGAGACCGACTTGGCGCCGAAGGGCGCGACCACGTCCCGCTCCTCGACGAGCTTCACGATACGGATGTCCGGCGCGTCCAGTGACGTCGGGAGGGCGTACCCGGTCAGATCGGGGTGCCGGATCAGACCGCGCGGGGTGCGCAGGTTCTCGGTGAGCGCGATCCCCACGCCCTGCGTGACCCCGCCCTCGATGCGGGCGCGCAACTGCGCCGGGTTCAGCACCCGTCCCACGTCCTGCGCGACCGCCAGCTCGACCACCCGAACGGCGCCCAGCTCCACGTCCACGTCCACCACCGCGCGGATCGCGCAGAAGGCGAGCCCGACGAACGCGTCGCCCTGTCCGGCGCCGTCCAGCGGCTCGGTCGGATGCGGGCGGCACTGGGCGGTCGCCCACAGCTCCTTGCCCTCCAGCGCCTCCGCGACGGTGGTCGAGAGCACGCCGTCGTACGACGTGATCTTGCCGTCGGTGATCTGGAGCAGCTCGGTGGACATGCCGAACTTGTGCGCCAGCGGCTGGAGCAACTGGGTGCGGACCATCTTGGCCGCGCGCTCCACCGCGCCGCCGGAGACCCAGGTGTGCCGTCCCCGGCAGCCGGGTCCCGCCTCGGGCTGGTCGGTGTCGACGGGCGCCACGTGCACCTCGTCCACACCCAGGGTGTCCTGGACGATCTGCCGGGCCAGCGTGGTGAAGCCCTGACCGGACTCCACCGCCGCGCACAGCACGGTCGCGACGCCGTCGTGGACCTTGACGGTGGCCGTGGAGACCTCGTCCGCGCCCTCGGCGCCGAGCATGTGGACCATGCCGAGTCCGTAGCCGACGCCCCGGCGCACCGCGCCCGGCTCGCCCGCGCCCTCGGGACCGCCGGGCAGCAGCCAGTCCTCCTCGGGGGTGTCCTTGGGCAGCGGCGGCAGCGGGAACTCCTGTACCGCCTGGAGGAGTTCGGCCACCGGCGCCGGGCAGGTCACGGTCTGCCCGATGGGCAGCACGTCACCGGTCGCGAGCACGTTGCGCAGCCTCAACTCGGCCGGGTCCAGGTCGAGTTTCCTGGCCAGCTTGTCCATCTGCGCCTCGTAGGCGGCGCACACCTGCATCGCGCCCTCGCCGCGCACATGGCCGGAGGGCGGGTTGTTGGTGCGCACGGCCCAGCCCTCGATGAAGGCGTTCGGGACGACGTACGGACCGCAGGCGAAGGAGACGGCGGCGGCGAGCGCGTCCGCCGAGGTGTCCGCGTAGGGACCCGCGTCGAGCAGGATCTGCGCCTCGACCTTGACCAGCTTGCCCTCGGCGTCCGCGTGGTGGCGGTAGCGCAGCAGGGTGGGGTGGCGGTGGGCGTGACCGAGGAAGGACTCCTCGCGGTTGGCGGCGAGCTTCACCGGGCAGCCGGTCTTCAACGCCAGGAGACCGAGCGGGAGTTGGAAGCCCTGGTCCTCGCGGTCGGCGGTCGCGCCCGGCACACCGGTGACGACGATCTTCACGCGGTCGGCGGGCAGTCCGTAGCAGGCGGCGGCCGTGTTGCGGTCGGTGTGCGGGTCGGTGGAGGCGAGGTACAGCTCCACCCCGCCGTCGGGACGCGGCACGGCGAGTCCCGCCTCGGCGCCGATGGGCGCGGGGTCCTGGCGTCCGATGCGGTACAGCCCCTCGACCACGATCTCGCCCGCCGCCTCCGGGTCGCCGTGGCGCAGCGGGATGTGCCGGATCAAGTTGCCGTCGGGGTGCAGGGGTTCGGCCTCGAACGCCTGCTCCGGGTCGGTGACCGGGTCGAGGAGTTCGTACTCGACGATGACGGCGGCGGCGGCCATCCGCGCGGTGTCGGGGTGGTCGGCGGCGACGGCGGCGATGGGCTCGCCGTGGTGGCGTACGACCTCGGAGGCGAACACCGGACGGTCGGGGGTGCCCCGGCCGTGCCGGGGGGTGCCGGGCACGTCCTCGTGGGTGATGACGGCGCGGACGCCGGGCATCTCGCGCGCGTGCGTGGTGTCGATGGACACGATCCGCGCGTGCGCGTGCGGGGAGCGCAACACGGCCGCCCACAGCAGTCCCTCGGCCCACAGGTCGGCGGCGTAGGGGAAGGTGCCCTCGGTCTTGGCGCGGGCGTCGGCGTGCGGCAGGGAGGCGCCCAGGCCGTGCGGCAGCGGCTCGGGAGCGGGGACCGCTTCCGCCGCCGGGGTCGCGGTGGCGGCTTCGTTGCTCACGCCTGGCCTCCGTCCTGGCCGTAGTACGGGTCCTGCTGGACGTACGGGTCCTGCTCGTGCGGGGCGTACGGACCCTGCGGCGGGTACTGCTGGTGCTGGTCCCCGGGGGTGTCGAAGGCGCCGGGCGCCTCGAACGCCGAGGGGTTGACGCCTCCGGCGCCGGGGGGCGCCTGGTGCGGGATGCGGGCGGTGTCGCCGTCCGCCCCGGCGTCCGCCTCGGCTGCCGCGTGCGCCTCGCGCTCGGCGACGACGTCCTGCACGGCGTCCAGGACGCCCCGGTAGCCCGAGCAGCGGCACAGGTTGCCGCACAGCGCCTGCCGGGTCTCCAGCTCGGTGGGGGCGGGGTTGCCCTCAAGCAGGTCGTGCAGGGTCATCGCGATGCCGGGCACGCAGAAACCGCACTGCACGGCGCCGCAGCGGGCGAGCGCGCGCTGCACGTCGGAGGGGTGTCCGTCGGTGGCCAGACCCTCGACGGTACGGACCTCGCTGCCCGCCGTGGTGACCGCCGGGACCAGGCAGGAGGCGACCAGGCGGCCGTCCACCTGGACGTTGCAGGCACCGCACTCGCCCTGCGAGCAGCCGTCCTTGGCGCCCGCGAGACCGAGCCGCTCGCGCAGCACGTACAGCAGGGACTCGCCGATCCAGGCGTCGGTCACGGGGCGGTCGGCGCCGTTGACCCGCAGGACGTAGGAGGCGAGGGGGTGGTCGTCGTGGGGCGGGAGGGGCTCGGCGTCGGGCTCGGGCTCCGGGGCTGCCGCCGGGTCGTCCGTCTCGCCCTCGGGGGCGAACTCCGCTTCCGGCTCCGCCCCGCCGTCCTCGTCGGCGTACTCCGCCGCTTCCGGGGCGGGACCGGTCTCCGTGGCCGTACCGGGTGCTGCCGGACCGTCAGCGGGGCCCTCAGGCGCCTCCTCGGCGGTGTCGGACCCGGTGCCGTAGGCGTCCTCGTCCGGGCCGCCCGCGTACGCCTCCTCCGGCAGGGGCGTGCCCTCCGCCGGGGTGTGCCCACCGGGCTCCTGCGGACGCCCCCAGGTCTCGCCCGCGGGCTCGGTCGCCCAGGGCGCCGCCGCGCCGCCGGGCAGGGTCGGGGGCGCGCCGGTCCCCCACTGCTCCGCCAGCGCGGAGGTGGTGAACTCGCCCGACTCGTCCGGCAGCTCACCGCCCGCAACAGGTACGGACCAGTGCCCGGTGACGTCGTGCCCCGGCGCGGGGGGCTCCTCGACGGTCCAGTGCTGGTCGGCGGCGGGCTGGTGGGGCGCGGTGTGCTGCTCGGGTCCCTGGTGCCGCGCCATGCCGTGCTGGTCGGCGCCGGGGTACTGACCCGTACCCGAGTAGTCGGCGGCGGGGTGCTGACCCGTGTCGTGCTGTCCGGGGTGACCGTCCTGCGGATACGGCGTCATCCGCGGGTCGTACGTGAAGCGGTCGCCGCCGCCCTGCTCGCCCGGTACGGGCCACTGGTGGGCGTCGGCGGGCGCGCCCCAGCCGCCCGGCGCGGCGGGCGGTGCCTGCCCTTCGGCGGGCGGGGCGGGGTCGATCCGGGGCGGCACGTAGCCGTGGCCCGGCGCGGCCAGCGGGCTGTCACCGGACAGCAGGGCGTCGATGCCGCCCTCGGGGAGCTGGACGAAGGCGGTGGCGCCGTCGTCGTACTCGCCCTGGGGCAGCGGGTTCCACCGGCCGCCGCCCTGGGACGTGCCCTCTCCGTGCTGGTCGTCGGTCACGACAGCGCCCTCCCCAGTGCTCGTCGGGCCAGCGCGGCGACGGTGCGCCGCAGGTGCAGTACGGCGGGCGGCAGCGCTGCCACCGTGCCGTCCGGCGCGGGAGCCGGGTCGGGGATGCAGGCCGCGGCGACGTACTCCCCGAACGCCTGAAGCGCCTCGGGGACCAGTGCGCGGTCGTTGTCCCAGTCGATGAGCTGCGCGACCCACTGCTCCGCCTCCAGCGGGCGCAGCGGCATCGGCGCGATGGCGCCGACGGCGCACCGCACGCCGCGCCGGGCGGGGTCGAGCACAAGCGCCACGGAGGCGACGGCACGGCCGGGTCCGGTGCGCCCCGTCGCCTTGAGGAAGACCTGGGGGGCGTGCAGCAGCGGGACGCGGACGTAGCCGATGACTTCGCCGCCGTTCAGCATCTCGACCCCGGCCAGCAGGTGCGAGACCGGGATCTCGCGGCGGGCGCCGTCGAGCCCGGCGATGATCAGCGTGGCTTCCAGCGCGGCGAGGACCGGCAGCGCGTCGCCGGTCGGGGCGGCCGAGGCGATGTTGCCGCCGAGGGTGCCCGCGTTGCGGATGTGCGGCGGGCCGGAGGCGCGCGCGGCGGCGGCGAGCGCCGGGATGAGGGCGGCGAAGTCGGGGCGGCCCATGCGGGCGTGGGTGAGTCCGGCGCCGAGCAGGGCGTGGCCGTCCTGGTACTGCCAGCCGCGGATCTCGCTGATCCGGCCGAGGCCGACGAGCGCGGCGGGCCTGAGCCTGCCGGAGTTGACCGCGTGCATCAGATCGGTGCCGCCCGCGACGGGGACGGCGGTCGGGTTGGCGGTCAGGGCCGCCACCGCCTCGTCCAGTGTCGTGGGCAGCGTGACGACCTGCGCCGCCTGCGGTGCGTGCGTGGTCAAACCGGCTGCCCCTTCCCGCTGCCCCACCTGGTCCCCGCCTGTGCTGCCGTACGGTACGGCCTGACAGGGCGGACGTGGCAACTCTGGCACATCTTCGCAAGCCCCGGACGCCGGGGTCCGCCAGGGGTGTTGAGCCGCGCCTCCGGCCGTACGACCCGGTTTCCACCGCCATCGCACGGCTGGTCCGATTGACCCGCTTCGGCGAGTCCCGGGGGCTTTTTCCATTACGTGTTCGTCGGCAGTTCGTTCGAGTCGGCGGGGGCGGCGGGCGCGGGCAGCCCGGGCGCCGGGGCGGGGTGCGGTCGGGTCGAGGGCGCCGGGGGCGGTCCGGGGAACGGCTTGCCCAGCACGCCCGGACGGCGCTGCCAGGGGCGGGGTCCGGCGGGCGGACGGTAGGCGACGCCGAGGGCGTCCAGGCGGCGGTAGTGGGCGGTCATACGGCGCTCGAAGTCCGCGAAGTCCCGTTCGGCGGGCGGCGGCAGCGGGCTCCACGCAGCCTCCGCGAACGCGGCGAGGCGCGGGAAGACCTGGTAGTCCACGCGTCCGGCGTCCTCCATCGTCTCGGTCCACACGTTGGCCTGGGTGCCGAGGACGCGGCGCGTCTCGTCCGGGGTGAGACCGGGCGGTACGGGGTCGAAGCGGTAGACGTCCTCCAGGGTGCGCACGTAGCCGATGGGCACCGGCTCGTCGGTGCCGGGCGCCTGGCGGTGGTCCAGGTAGACGTGCTGCTCGGGGCACATCACCACGTCGCGCCCGGACCGTACAGCCTGCGCACCTGCCGCGACGCCGCGCCAGCAGGAGACGACCGCGCCGTCCGGGACGGGACCGTCCAGGATCTCGTCCCACCCGGCGAGCACCCGCCCGCGCGCGGCGAGCCACGCCCCGAAGTGCCCGGTGAACCATGAGCGCAGCGCCTCCGCGTCGGCGAGCCCCAGCTCCTCGACCCGCGCCCGCGCGACGGGCGACGCCCGCCATTCGTCCACCGGGCACTCGTCGCCCCCGAGGTGCACGATCCGCGAGGGGAAGAGTTCCAGCACCTCTTCCAGCACGCCCTCGTAGAAACGCAGTACGGCTTCGGTGGGCGCGAGGACGTGCGGCGAGATCCCCCAGTCGTCCCGGACGGTGAGCGCGGCGGTGTCGACGGCGTCGGTGTTGCCGAGTTCCGGATACGCGGCGATGGCCGCCTGGGAGTGACCGGGAAGATCGATTTCGGGGACGACGGTGATATGCCGCTCGGCGGCGTAGGAGACGATCTCCCGGATGTCGTCCTGGGTGTAGTGACCGCCGTGCGGTTTGTGTTCCCACAGGGGCGAGGCGCGGTGGCCGAATTTGGTCCGGGCACGCCAGGCGCCGGTCTCGGTGAGCCCCGGATGACGTCGGATCTCGATACGCCAGCCCTGATCGTCCGTCAGATGCAGGTGCAGCACGTTGAGTTTGTGCGCGGCGAGCAGATCGAGGAGGCGCAGTACGCCTTCCTTGGGCATGAAGTGCCGGGCCACGTCGAGCAGGAGTCCGCGCCAGGCGAAGCGGGGGGCGTCCTCGATCCGCACCGGCGGGAGCCGCCAGGTGCGCCCGGGGAGCGGGGCGCGGCGGAAGGCGTCGGGACCGAGCAGTTGCCGCAGCGTCTGGGCGCCCCAGAACAGCCCGGCGGGACCGCCGCCGCGCAGGTCGGCGGTGGTGGGGGTGACGGTGAGCCGGTAGCCCTCCAGGCCGAGGCGGGCGGTGACGGCGGGGTCGACGGTGAGCCGTACGGTGCCGGACCGGTCCGCGGCTGCCGGGGGCAGGGGGAGGCCGGTGGCGGCGCCGAGGGTCGACCTCAGCCAGCGCGCGGTGCCGCTCGCGCCTGGTCCGGCGGCGATGCCGGTGGCTTCCGCGAGGGTGAATCCCGCGGGCCCGTTCTCCGCCGTGGCGACGGGCGCGGGAATCACATCCGTCACTTCTGTCCACCCCTTGTCTCTCGTCACAGGAGGGACGGTGCCCAGGGGCGCGGCGAAAAACTCGGGGAGCGGGGGAACGCCCCGTCGGGAAATCGCGGAAACACGCGGTCCGACGATCTTGCGAACGTGCGCGCGAAACCGGTGGGGCGGGGGCGAATGGCGTTCACACGGGGCGGGCGTGAAACGGCGGTGTACGGCGGGTGGGGTGTGAACCGGGTTCACACGTAATACGCGTGAAACACGCCGGACGGCACCGCAGGCGCGTTCCCGGGGAAACACGAAGGCTCCCGGGAAACGCGTCCACGCGCGTGCCGGGAGCCTCGTGAGGTCAGGACGGGAGGGGGCCCTTACTTCTTTACTTCTTGTCGCCGCCCTTGTCGTCGCCGCCGTTGCTCATGGATTCGTAGATCTCTTTGCACATGGGGCAGACGGGGTACTTCTTCGGGTCGCGGCCGGGCACCCACACCTTGCCGCACAGCGCCACGACGGGCGTGCCGTCGAGCGCGCTCGCCATGATCTTGTCCTTCTGGACGTAGTGCGCGAAGCGCTCATGGTCGCCGTCGCCGTGGGAGACCTGCGGCGTCGGCTCGACGAGGGTTCCCGTACCAGTCCCGCGCTCGGGCTCGAGAGTGCTCATACCGCCAAGGGTACTGAAGCCGGGCCGCTTCAGTTGAGCGACGGGTCGTCCGGATAGGTGGCCACCATCGCCAGTTCGTTGCGCTGTCGGCGCAGCACCTCGCGCCACAGCTTCTCGGGCGCCGGGGAGGAGATGTCGCCCGGCTCGGACTCCACCACGTACCAGGCGCCCTGGGCCACTTCGTCCTCCAGTTGGCCCGGGCCCCACCCGGCGTACCCGGCGAAGATCCGCAGCGAGCCGAGCGCGGACGCGAGCAGCTCCGGCGGGGTCTCCAGGTCCACCAGGCCGATCGCCCCGTGCACCCGCCGCCAGCCGAGCGGTGCCGTGTCCCCGCCGTCGCCGCCCGGGATCACGGCGACCCCGAGCGCGGAGTCCAGCGAGACGGGACCGCCCTGGAACACCACCCCGGGCTCCCCCGCGAGCGTCTCCCACCCCGCCAGGATGTCCCCCACCCCCACGGGCGTGGGCCGGTTCAGCACAACCCCCAGCGACCCCTCCTCGTCGTGGTCGAGGAGCAGCACCACCGCACGATCGAAATTCGGATCCGCCAGGGCGGGCGTGGCCACGAGCAACCGCCCCGTGAGCGAGGACACCTCGGTCATGCCAGCCATGATCCCGCATCTCACCGCGCCGTGGGGGGCGAGCGGGGGTGAACTTGAGGCGGGCCCGGGTGGACACGGGACGCGACGCGGGGCACGGTCCGGGCCACCGGGCCACCCGGCCACCACTCCACCGCACCACCAGGCCACCCGACCACCGCACCACCAGGCCACCCGCCCGCCGGGCCACCGAACCACCGCACCACCAGGCCACCCGCCCGCCGGGCCACCGGGCCACCGGGCCACCGGGCCACCGGGTCACCGGGTCACCGGGCCACCGGGCCACCGGGCCACCGGGCCACCGGGCCACCGGGCCACCGGGCCACCGGGCCACCGGGCCACCGGGCCACCG
>NZ_JACYHF010000011.1 GCF_016482685.1 Streptomyces sp. DSM 110735
AAAAAACCGGGGGGGGGGGGGGGGTTTTTTTTAAAAACCCCCCGGGGCCCCCCCCGGGGGGGGGGGGGGGGGGGGCCCCCCCCCCCCCCCCCCGCCGCCGTCACATGTGCTCCGACGAAGCACCTCGCGGCACCTCACGGCACCTCGCGAAGGATCAGCCCCGCAGGACCGCCCCCGTCCGCTCGCCCGCGAGGGCGACCGCGGCGTCGCGCGCGGCGGACGCCTCGTCCACCGTCAGCGTGCGGTCGGCGGCGCGGAAGCGCAGCGCGTACGCCAGCGACTTGCGGCCGTCGCCGAGCTGCTCGGCGTTCTCGTAGACGTCGAACAGCCGGATGGACTCCAGGAGTTCACCCGCGCCGTCGCGCAGCGCCGCCTCGACCTCGGCGGCCGGTACGGGCTTGTCGACCACGAGGGCGACGTCCTGCGTGGCGACCGGGAAGGTGGAGATGCCCGGCGCCTGGGGGGTGTCGTCGCCGACGCGCTCCAGGGCGTCCAGGTCCAGCTCCATCGCGGAGGTCCGCTCGGGCAGCCCGAGCGCCTTGAGCACGCGCGGGTGCAGCTCGCCCGCGTGCCCGACGACCCGCTCGGCGCCGTCCTCGACGACGAGCAGCTCGGCGCAGCGGCCGGGGTGCCAGGGACCGTACTGGCCCTTGCGGACGATCAGTTCGGCGCCCGCCTCACGGGCGACGGTCCGCGCCGCCTCGATCGCGTCGGCCCAGTCGGCCGGGCGGCCCTTGCCCCACCAGCCCGCCTGCTCGCGCGCCCCGGCGAGGACGGCGGCGACGTGGCGCGGCTGCTCGGGCAGCGCGGCGTTCAGCCCGGCGAGCTGCTCGTCGGTGGGACGGCGGTCGACCGCCGGGTGCACGGCGGCGGCGCGCTCCGCGCGGGGCAGGAAGACCAGACCCGTCTCGAAGAGCGCCAGGTCGTGCGAGCCGCGGCCGTCGTTGCGGCGCAGCGCGCCGAGCAGACCCGGCAGCAGCGTGGTGCGCAGCGCGGGCTCCTCGTCGTTCAGCGGGTTGGCGAGCGTGACGACCCGGCGGGCCGGGTCCTCGGCGTCCAGACCCAACTGGTCGAAGACCTGCTCGGAGACGAACGGGTAGTTCGGCGCCTCGACGTACCCGGCACCGGCCAGCGCGCGGCCGATCTTGCGGTGCAGTCGCTGGCGGTGGGTGAGACCGCGTCCGGAGGTGGGGCGGGGCAGCGTGGAGGGCAGGTTCTCGTAGCCCTCCAGGCGGATGACCTCCTCCGCCAGGTCGTTGGCCTCGGTGAGGTCGGGCCGCCAGGACGGGACGGTGACGATCAGCTCGTCCTGCCCGTACACGTCGCAGCCGATCTCCTGGAGACGGCGGACGACGGTCTCGCGGCCGTACGTCACGCCCGCGACCTTGTCCGGGTGGTCGGCCGGGATGGTGATGCTGTGCGGCGCGGACGGGGCGATGATCTCGGTGACCCCGGCCTCGGCGGTGCCGCCCGCGAGCAGCACCAGGAGGTCCACGGTCCGCTGCGCGGCGGCCGCGGTGGCCTGCGGGTCGACGCCGCGCTCGAAGCGCCGGGACGCCTCGGAGGACAGCTTGTGGCGGCGGGCGGTGCGCGCGACGGAGACGGCGTTGAAGTGGGCGGCCTCGATCACCACGTCGGTGGTCGAGTGCTCCTCGTCGTCGTGGTCGGCGATCTCGGTGTTGCGGCCGCCCATGACACCGGCGAGACCGATCGGACCGCGGTCGTCGGTGATGACGAGGTCCTCGGCGTGCAGCGTGCGCTCGACGCCGTCGAGGGTGACGAGCTTCTCGCCCTCCTCGGCCCGGCGCACGCCGATGGTGCCCTGGACCAGCGAGCGGTCGTAGGCGTGCAGCGGCTGGCCCAGCTCGGTCATCACGTAGTTGGTGACGTCCACGGCGAGCGAGACCGGGCGGATGCCGACCTTCTGCAGCCGGCGGCGCAGCCAGATCGGGGAGCGTGCCTCGGGGCTCAGACCGGTGACGGTCCGGGCGGTGAAGCGGTCGCAGCCCATCGGCTCGGAGACCTTGACCGGGTAGCCGTAGGCGTTGGGCGCGGGCACGTCGATCAGGGCAGGGTCGCGCAGCGGCAGGCCGTAGGCGATGGCGGTCTCGCGGGCGACGCCGCGGATGGACAGGCAGTCGCCGCGGTTGGCGGTGACGGCGATGTCCAGGACCTCGTCGACCAGCTCGAGCAGCTCGATGGCGTCCTGCCCGGTCTCGGTCTCCGGCGGCAGCACGATGATGCCGTGGGTGCCGTCGTCGCCCATGCCCAGCTCGTCGGTGGAGCAGATCATGCCGTGGGAGGTCTTGCCGTACGTCTTGCGGGCGGCGATCGCGAAGTCGCCGGGCAGGACGGCGCCGGGCAGGACCACGACGACCTTGTCGCCGACCGCGAAGTTGCGGGCACCGCAGACGATCTCCTGCGGCTCACCGGTGCCGTTGGCGGTGCCGACGTCGACCGTGCAGAAGCGGATCGGCTTCTTGAAGCCCTCCAGCTCCTCGATGGTCAGCACCTGACCGACGACGAGGGGACCCTTGAGTCCGGCGCCGAGCTGCTCGACGGTCTCGACCTCCAGGCCGGAGTCGATGAGCTTGGCCTGTACGTCACGGCCGGTCTCGGACTCCGGCAGGTCGACGTACTCCCGCAGCCAGGAAAGCGGGACACGCATCAGATCTCCATCCCGAACGGCCGGGTGAACCGGACGTCACCCTCGACCATGTCTCGCATGTCTTCGACGTTGTGGCGGAACATCAGCATCCGCTCGATGCCGAACCCGAAGGCGAACCCGCTGTACTTCTCCGGGTCGACGCCGCAGGCGGTCAGCACCTTGGGGTTGACCATGCCGCAGCCGCCCAGCTCGATCCAGCCCTCGCTGGAGCAGGTGCGGCACGGCCGGTCGGGGTTGCCGACGGACTCGCCGCGGCAGACGTAGCAGACCATGTCCATCTCGGCGGACGGCTCGGTGAACGGGAAGAAGTTCGGCCGCAGCCGGGTCTTCATGTCCGGGCCGAACAGCGCCTGGACCATGTGGTCCAGGGTGCCCTTGAGGTCGGCCATGGTCAGGCCCTCGTCGATGGCGAGCAGCTCGACCTGGTGGAAGACCGGGGTGTGGGTGGCGTCCAGCTCGTCGGTGCGGTAGACGCGGCCCGGACAGATCACGTAGACCGGCGGCTCGCGGTCGAGCAGCGAACGGATCTGGACCGGCGAGGTGTGGGTGCGCAGGACGACGCCGGAGTCGGTGCCGCCCTTCTCGCCCCGCACGAAGAAGGTGTCGGCCTCGCCGCGCGCGGGGTGGTCCGGGCCGATGTTGAGCGCGTCGAAGTTGAACCACTCCGCCTCGGCCTCGGGGCCCTCGGCGACCTCGTAGCCCATGGCCACGAAGACGTCCTCGATGCGCTCGGAGAGCGTGGTCAACGGGTGGCGGGCACCGGCGGGGACGCGGTCGTACGGCAGCGTGACGTCGACGTCCTCCTCGACCAGCACGCGGGCGTCCCGCTCGGCCTCCAGCTCGGTCTGGCGGCCGGCCAGCGCCTTGTTGACCGCGCCGCGGGCCATGCCGACGCGCTTGCCGGCCTCGGCCTTGGCGTGCGGGGGCAGGGCGCCGATCTCGCGGTTGGCGAGGGACAGCGGGGAGGCGGGGCCGGTGTGGGCGACCTTGGCCTCGTGCAGCGCGTCGAGGGAGTCCGCGGCACGGAAGGCGGCGAGCGCCTCGTCCCGCATACGCTCGATCTCTTCCGGTTTCAACGCCTCGACCTCGACAGGGTCGTACGACTTATTCGGTGCCGACATCTCTTCCTGTGCTTCCGATTGGCCCCCAGCTACGGCTGGGAGGTGCCCCGGCTGATGGTCCCCGTCACCGGCTCCGGGACTCGCCAGGGCCGTGTGCGGGCACAAAGGTGCCAGGGGCCGAGTCTAACGGGGACGGGGTGGACGAATGGCCCGCGGGCGCCTAGGCCAGATAGGCCGGGGTGCTCACAGGCAACGTAAATCGGAACTGCGCGCCGCCGCCGGGGGCGCGGCCGACCGTGATGGAGCCGCCGTGGGCTTCCACGATGCCCTTGACGATGTAGAGCCCGAGGCCGGTGCCACCGCGCTTGCTGCCCCGCCAGAAGCGGGTGAAGACGCGGTTCATGGATTCCTCCGGGATGCCGGGCCCCTCGTCGCTCACCGTGACCGACGTGCCTGTCTCCTCGCCCTCGCGCGGGGAGGGCGCGGGCGTGACGTCGATTGTGACGGTTCCGGCGCCGTGGCGCACCGCGTTTTCCAGCAGGTTGCTCAGCACCTGGTCGACCTTGTCGGGGTCGGCCCACAGGGCGGGCAGCGGGTTCTCCACCCGCAGCAGGAAGCGGTCGGCGGACTGCCCGGCGGCCACATGGGCCTGGATGTGCCGTCCGACGGCGGCGCCTATGTCGACGGGCTGGCGGCGCACCTCCAGGCGGCCGCTGTCGATGCGGGAGATGTCGAGCAGCTCGGCGATGAGCCGGGTGACGCGGTCGGCGTCGGCGTCGACGGTCTCCAGCATCAGCCGCTTCTGGTCGTCGGTGAACCGCTCCCACTTGGCGAGCAGGGTCGCGGTGAA
Source organism: Streptomyces sp. DSM 110735 (assembly GCF_016482685.1). Taxonomy (GTDB): domain Bacteria; phylum Actinomycetota; class Actinomycetes; order Streptomycetales; family Streptomycetaceae; genus Streptomyces. Next base: position 4,580 of record NZ_JACYHF010000011.1, read on the forward strand.
GCCCTTGACGGAGGTGAGCGGGGAGCGCAGCTCGTGGGCGACGGTGGCGATCAGCTCGGCGTGGCTGCGCTCGGTGCGGTGCCGCGCCTCGGTGTCGCGCAGGGTGACGACGAGACGCTGGACGGGTCCGAGGGGTGCGGCGCGCACGTACCGCGCGGAGACGAGGACCTCGCGGCCGCCGGGCAGCAGCAGGTTGCGCTCGGGCTGGCGGACGCGGATGGCGAGACCGCCGTAGGGGTCGGTGAGCTGCCACCAGCGCCTGCCCTCCAGGTCCTCAAGGGGCAGCGCCTTCTCCAGGGGCTCGCCGAGGGCGTCGGCGGCGCGGACGGCGGTGACGCGGGTGGCGGCGGCGTTGAAGCAGACGACCCGGCCGTGCTCGTCGGCGACGACCAGGCCGTCGGGGAGCTGGTCGGGATCGATACCGCCCGTGGTCCGGAACCCGGCTTCGGGCGCGGGGCGCGCCGCACGTCCGTCCGGCGCGGTGCTCGTGCCGACCACACTCATCCCCGTACCCCACCTCTCAGGCTGCGCAGGGCCCCGAGTGGGTCACCCTACTAGCTGTTGGTGACGGAACGGCACCCTCCGGGGGCGCGCTGTGCACGGGCCGACGCGTAGAGACATACGGCGGCGGCGGTGGCGAGGTTCAGGCTCTCGGCCTTCCCGTGGATGGGGACGCTGACCACGGCGTCGGCGAGCGCGCGGGTCTCCTCGGGGAGCCCCCACGCCTCGTTGCCGAACACCCAGGCGGTGGGGTCGCCCATCGCGCCCTTGTCCAGTTCCTCGTCCAGGTCGCGGTCCCCGGCGCCGTCTGCGGCGAGGATGCGCACCCCGGCGTCCTTCAGCCCCTGGACGGCCTGCTCGACGGGGACGCCCACGGCGACGGGCAGATGGAACAGGGAGCCGACGGAGGCGCGTACGGCCTTGGGGTTGTACAGGTCCACGGAGGCGTCGGTGAGGATCACGGCCTCGGCGCCCGCGGCGTCGGCGCAGCGCAGCACGGTGCCCGCGTTGCCGGGGTCGCGCACGTGGGCGAGGACGGCGACGAGCTTCGGGCGGGCGGCGAGGACGTCGTCGAACGGGGTGTCCAGGAACCGGCAGACCCCGACGAGCCCCTGCGGGGTCACGGTGGTGGAGATGTCGGCGATGACCTCCTCGGAGGCCAGGTGCACCCGGGCTCCGGCGTCCCGCGCCTCGGCCACGATGTCGGCGTAGCGCTCCGCGGCCTCGACGGTGGCGAACAGCTCGGTCAGCGTCGCCGTACCGTCCGCCGCCCGGTGCGCGGCCGCCTCCCGCACGGACTGCGGTCCCTCCGCGAGGAACAGCCGGTCCTTGCCCCGGAAGTTCCGCCGAGCGAGCCGCCGGGCGGCACTGACGCGCGAGGACCGGGGAGAGACCAGCTCGGGGGTGGCGTCGGGGTGAGCGGGAGCCATGGGAAGTTTCACCTCGGGTTTTCCCGTCGCGACGGCGCTCGGCCACGACGGCGGATTTCGACGGTGCCGAACCAGCCGCACCACACAGAGAACGGACCCGCAGGCCGAAGCCCACGGGTCCGTAGAATCGCGCCGGCCTAAAGCCGGCGCAGCGTCACGCGGCCTTCGGCGCGTTGACGTCGGCCGGGAGAGCCTTCTGCGCGACCTCGACGAGCGCGGCGAACGCACCGGCGTCGTTGACGGCCAGCTCGGCCAGGATCTTGCGGTCGACCTCGACGTTCGCGGCCTTCAGACCCTGGATGAGGCGGTTGTACGTCATGCCGTTCTGGCGGGCCGCAGCGTTGATGCGCTGGATCCAGAGCTGGCGGAAGTCGCCCTTGCGCTTCTTGCGGTCGTTGTAGTTGTAGACCAGCGAGTGGGTGACCTGCTCCTTGGCCTTGCGGTACAGGCGCGAACGCTGACCGCGGTAGCCGGAGGCCGCCTCGAGGATCGCCCGGCGCTTCTTGTGGGCGTTGACTGCCCGCTTGACGCGTGCCACTTTTTTAACTCCTTGTAGCGGGGCCGTGGAGTGGACTCAGACTCGCACGACCCGGAAACGATTGGGTCCCGGTGAAGACGTACGGCGCTTGGTCAGCGCCGAGGCGTCACTTGCCGAGAAGCTTCTTGATCTTCGCGGCGTCGCCCGGGGCCATCTCGGCGGTGCCGGTGAGGCGGCGCGTCACGCGGGACGACTTGTGCTCGAGCAGGTGGCGCTTGCCGGCGCGCTCACGGAGCACCTTGCCGGAGCCGGTGACCTTGAAGCGCTTGCTGGCACCGCTGTGCGACTTGTTCTTCGGCATAGCGCCGTTATCTCCTCGTCGGTGGCGCTCCGGTGCCCGGTCGTGAAACCGGGCACGGTGGAGCGTCGCTCTTGTATGGGTTGCTTCCCCGGGGCTCGCGCCCCTGGGATCACGCCTCGGCGGGAGCCTCGGCGACGTCCTCGGCAGGAACCTCGACGCTGTCGGTGTCCTCGACGCCGTCGGCGTCCGCGGCGTTCTGCGACTTGCCGGGGTTGGCCTTCGCGTCCGCCTTGCGGGCTTCCTGCGCCTGGCGGGCCTCGGCCATCGCCTCGGTCTTCTTCTTGTGCGGACCGAGGACCATGATCATGTTTCGGCCGTCCTGCTTCGGGTTCGACTCGACGAAACCGAGGTCCTGGACGTCCTCCGCGAGGCGCTGCAGCAGTCGGTAGCCCAGCTCGGGGCGGGACTGCTCACGGCCACGGAACATGATCGTGATCTTGACCTTGTCGCCCTGCTTGAGGAACCGGACGACGTGACCCTTCTTGGTGTCGTAGTCGTGCGGGTCGATCTTCGGCCGGAGCTTCATCTCCTTGATGACCGTGTGCGCCTGGTTCTTGCGCGCCTCACGGGCCTTCATGGCCGACTCGTACTTGAACTTCCCGTAGTCCATGAGCTTGCACACGGGCGGACGGGCGTTCGCCGCGACCTCGACCAGGTCCAGGTCGTACTCCTGCGCAAGCTCCAGTGCCTTGGCCAGCGGGACAATGCCCACCTGCTCGCCACTGGGACCGACAAGTCGCACCTCGGGAACGCGAATCCGGTCGTTGATGCGGGGCTCGGCGCTGATGGATCCTCCTCGGTAGCACCACACGGCGGTCTGGCGGACAGCCGCGTAACGTCTGTGTTCGTAAGACCTAACCGCGCCGAAGCACAAAAAATGCCCCGGACGATCACAGGCGGGTTCCTCGAACTACCGGAACACCGCCGCGACAGTCGCGGGGCGCGCTTCGGACGGACGCCGTCGGCAGAGCCGCGGTCCGTCTGACCGGTGACCCGCCGCCCGGAGGGCGATCAGGTGGGAGTTCGAAGCCTCCACTTGTGGGCCGGAACGCTCGCCGCAGGGCGCGCTTGTCCGGCCGGTCGGATACCAGGTTAGCAGGCTTGCTTTCCCGGCACTAATCGGGGAACGCCCGACCAGCCGTAACCGTGCCCGGCCCGAAGTCCGGACCACCCCGCCGCCTATCGTGTGGGGTATGAGTGAAACCCCTCCTGAGAACCCCGATTTCGACGAGATGACGCGCGACATCGCCGAGGTCCCCGCCGTCGAGGTGATCGTCACGGTCGCCGTCAACCTGATGAGCGCCGCCGCCGTGAAGCTGGGGCTGAGCGAGGAGGGCGAGAAGTACAAGGACCTGGACGAGGCCCGCAAGCTGATCACCGCGCTCGCCGGTCTGCTCGACGCCAGCGCGACCGAGATCAGCTCCTTCCACGCCGCCCCCCTGCGCGACGGTCTGAAGTCGCTCCAGCTCGCGTTCCGCGAGGCGTCCCTGGTCCCGGACGACCCGGGCCAGGGTCCCGGCGAGAAGTACACGGGACCGGTGTACGGCTAGCCCTTCGGGTTCAGTCGCGTACGTACAAGGGCTCGCCCGGAGGCGTGGTCCCGGCCGGCAGCAGTGCCAGGTCGAGACCGCGCACCAGGCGGGCCCTCAGTGTGTCGTCGGCTGCCAGGCGCCCGGCGACCGCGCGGGCTGCCTCGGCGGGCGCGGCGGCGGGGTCGAGGACGAGAGCGAGGGTGCCGTCGGCCTGCCCGGGACCGAGGTGGGCGCGCAGCACGGCGGGCTCGGCGGCCACGGCCGTGCGCACGGCGGCGACGACGGCGGGGTCGGTGAGCGGGTCGACGCCGGTCCTGCCCTCCGCGAGCGCGAGCAGCGCGGGTCCGGTCAGCTCGAAGGGCACAGGACCGGCCAGGTCCAGCACGACCGTGTCCGCCTTCTCGTGCGCGGCGGCCTGGAGCGCCTGGTGCAGCGGTACGGCGACGGGACGCGCGGCGGCGTCCCAGCGGGCGAGCGACTCCGTCGACGTGAAGGCGGGCAGCGCGGTGCGCCCCTGCGCCTTCAGCGTGGGCACGGCCATGTCGCTGGTCTTCTCCCGGCGCAGCCCGTTCTCGTCCGTCTCGACCTCCCCGAGCACGGCGACGACAGGCACGAGCAGCCGGGCGCCCTTCAGCGCCTCCAGCACGGGTCCCACGGCGGTGCGGTCCTCCGCCCAGCCCGCGAGCGCGGCGGTCAGCCGGGGGTCGGCGGAGCCGTCGTCGTCGGAGAAACCGGGGTCGGGAATGTTCTTGTTCGCCACGGTGCCCGAGCCTAGCGGGGGCGGACCCGGGGGAAGTCGGCGGGTTTGTGCCGGACGGTAACCCGCCCGTCACCCGGCTCACAGGAACCCGGGATTCCCTGACGTACCTCTAACCTCCGCCTAACGGAACGCACAGCCCGCGCCCCGAGCATCGCGGCATGGAGTCCTCCCGGAGCGGCCGGAGCCGCCGTCGCCGTCGTGTCCGCCGCCGTCCGCTGCTGTACGCGGCGCTGGTGGCCGTCGTGATCAGCGGGGTCACGGCGGGCGGCACGGTCTATGTGAAGGCGCGGGCGCACGACGGCGGGCGGGCCGTATCGTCGGCGGCGTCGGCGTCGGGCTCGTCCCCGGCGGTCGAGGAGGAGGCATCGGTGGAACCCGTGACGCAGCCTGCCGTGGACCGTACGGCGCTGCTCGGCAAGGCGATGAAGGCGGTGAGCCTGCCCTCGGGCGCGGCCGTCTCGGCGGCGGTGCTCGACCTGGACTCCGGGCAGAGCGCGGTGTACGGCGAGGCGGACTTCGCCACCGCGAGCATCGTCAAGGTGGACGTCCTCGCCGCGCTGCTGCTCCGGGCGCAGGACGAGGGACGGCATCTGACGGCGGCGGAGAAGGCGTACGCCGTGAAGATGATCGAGGCCAGCGACAACGCCTCCGCGACCGCCCTGTGGGACGCCATCGGCAAGGCGGACGGGCTCGACGCGGCGAACAAGCGCTTCGGGATGACGGACACCTCGGCAGGAGCGGACGGGCTGTGGGGGCTGACCCGTACCACCGCCAAGGACCAACTCACCCTCCTCCAGCAGGTGTTCGGCACCGACTCGCTGCTGAGCAGCGCCTCGCGGGCGTACGTGCGCGAGCTGATGGAGTCCGTGAACGCCGATCAGCGCTGGGGCGTCTCGGCCGCCGCCGAGGGCGGGACCACCGCCCTGAAGAACGGCTGGCTGCCCCGCAGCACGACGGGTCTGTGGGTGGTGAACAGCATCGGCCGGATACGCGCCGCCGACGGCACCTCCTACCTCGTCGCGGTGCTCTCCAGCGGGACGGCGACCCAGGCGAAGGGGATATCGCTGGTGGAGTCGGCGGCGGGGGCGGCGGTGTCGGCGTTCACCGCGAAGTGACCGTCACCGGCAGTGACCGTCACCGGGGGTGTGCCCGTGTCAGCCCGGCTGCTGGAGGAAGTCGACGAGCAGTGCCGTGAGTTCGGCGGGGGCGTCTTCCTGGACGAGGTGTCCCGCCCCGGCGACGGGTTCGAGCCGTGCGCCCGGGACGCGGTCGACGAGTTCCCGTCCCTTCGCCGCGGGGATCCAGGTGTCGTCCTCGCCCCAGCACACCAGCGTCGGGACCCCGATCTCCCCGTACCGGTCCTGCACCTCGTCCGTGTAGCGCTGGTCCGCCTGGGCGATCTGGCGGTAGAAGGCGCCCTGACCGGGGTCCCCGAGCCAGGGCTCGACGAGCCGTTCGAGGACGGCGGGGTGCAGACCCGGGCTGCTGGCCGAGGTGACGTACTCGCGGACCAGCGCGTGGTGCAGGGCGGGCGGCAGTTGCTCGAAGACCTCGGGGTGCCGGCCCACGAGCCGGAAGAACGGGGAGCCCCACGGAGCCAGCGCGACCGGGTCGACCAGCGCGAGCGCCCGGTAGCGCGCTCCGTGCAGCAGATGCGCCCGCAGGGCGACGGCACCCCCGAAGTCGTGAGCCACCACCGACGGTTCCTCCAGACCCCAGTGCGCCAGCAGCTCGGTGAAGATCCTCCCCTGGGCGGCAAGGGAGACGTCCTGCCCCGCGGACTTCTCCGACGCCCCGTAACCCGGCATGTCCCACACGAACACCTCGTGGCGCCGGGCGAGCGCGCGGGCGACGGCGCGCCAGACGTACGACGAGAAGGGCGTGCCGTGCAGGAGGACGACCGGGTCCCGCCCCGAGGGTCCGAGGCGCGCCCAGCGGACATCGCCCGACGTGCTGGGGAAGGTCTCCGAAAGCTGCCATTCGGTCACGGGGGCTGTTCCTCTCCGTCGTCGCCGTGGTCCGGCACGGACTCATACCCCGGAGACTCCTGAAGGCACGTGGGACAGCCCTAGGGGATCAGGCTCCCGCTGTTCTCCCGGCGACCGCGCCACAGCACCGCCGCCGCCACCAGCAGCACCCCGCCCGTGCCGCCCGCGAGCGGTGCCGCCCAGTCGGTCGCGCTGCCCGCGGACCTGGGGGTGTCGGGACCCGTGCCGAAGTACTTCCCGCCGTACGCCGCCGAGTTCAGCCCCTGTGTCCTGAGACCGGCGGCGGACTTGAGGGCGGCGGCAGGGTCGATCATGCCGAAGCCGCGTGAGTCGTCGCGTCCCCCGGCCGGGGCGTTGCGGGCGGTGTCCTCCAGGAGCTTCTTGACCTGGGCGGGGGTGAGGTCGGGGTGGGCCGCCTTGATCAGCGCCGCCGCGCCGGAGACGAAGGCGGAGGCGGCGGAGGTGCCCCAGCCCTCGTAGTAGCGATGGTCGGGGTCCGCGATCACGACGTCCACGCCGGGCGCGCTGACCGTGGCGTACCAGCGGCGGGTGGAGAAGGAGGCGCGGGTGCCGTAGCGGTCCACGGCGGTGGCGACGACGACGCCGGGATAGGCGGCCGGGTAGGAGACGTGGTCGCCCTTGTCGCCGCCGTTGCCCGCCGAGGCGACGACGACCACGCCCTTGTGCAGGGCGTACTGCACCGCCTCGTCCTCGGTGGGCTCGGGGTGCGCGGAGTCGGAGTCGTCGCCGAGGGAGAGGTTGATGACGTCGGCGCCGTGGTCGGCGGCCCAGCGGATGCCCTCGGCGAGGGCGTTGGCGCGGGTGGTGCGGGCCTTGGCGCGGGCGGGGTCGCCGTCCTCCAGGATGACCCGTACGGGAAGGATCTTCGCCTTGGGCGCGACGCCCATGACCCCGGCCGCGTTCCCGGGTCCGTGGCCGTGCCCGGCGATGATGCCCGCCATGGCGGTGCCGTGCCGCGCCCAGGCGCGGTCACCGGGTCCGGCGCCGAAACCGATCATGTCCTTGCCGGTCAGCACGTTCCCGGCGAGGTCCGGGTGGTCGTCCTCCACCCCGGTGTCCAGGACGGCGACGGTGACGCCCTGCCCCTGCGTCGTACGCCACGCCTCGTCCAGGTGGAGAGCCTCCAGACCCCACTGCTGGGCGCGGATGCTGTCCGCGTGGGCGGCGGTCGCCGGGAGCAGCGCGAGGGAGGCGGCGGCGAGGAGGCTGAGCGCGGGGCGGGTGAGGGCGCGGGTGACGGCGCGGGCGGCGCGCGTGCGACGGACGGTGCGGGTGGGGTGGATGGGACGGAAGGGACGGGTGGGACGCCTCATGCGGTTTTCTCCGTGGCCGGTCCGACTCTCTGCCGCAGCCGCCGTTCGACACGGTCGGCCAGACCCTGCGCCTCGTTGCCGAGACCCGCCTGGGCGGGTGCGCTGGTGGCACCGGCGCGTACGGCGTCCGCCGCGGGCTCCGGCGCGTCGACGCTCCGGCCGTCTGCCCAGCCGGAGACCGCGAAGGCGACGACCGGGGCGTCGGTGAGGACGTCGATGGTCCAGCTCGCGCGCTGCGCGTCCCCGAACTTCGCCGCCGCGGTGCCCTTGGCGGCGTAAGGGCGGGGCAGCAGGTCGGTACGGCGGTCCAGGTGCTCGCCGCGGAAGCGGTTGGCGAGCGAGGTCATGGCGGCGGGGTCGGCCTTGGTGAACAGCAGTCCGACGGTGGTGACATAGCTCTGCGTGGCGTCGGTGTAGGTGGCACGCAGCAGTCTGCGGCAGCCGACGGGCGCGAGCGCCTTGCGCAGCAACGGGTCGAAGGCGTCCGCGCAGCCGCTGTCCGGTGCCACGGCGATCCGGGTCCAGGTGCGGTCGGCTCCGCCGGGTCCGGCGCCCTTGCCGTCGAGGGTGGGCGGGAAGAGCTTGTCCACGGGCACGCTGTGCCACAGCCCACCGGCAGCCTCGTAGGCACTCGCGGGCGCGGGAGCATCCCCGTCCCCGCTGAGCCAACTCCCCACGGCGGCACCGCCGATGAGCCCCAGCCCGAGCACGACACACACCGCCGCCCCGACGACACGCCCCCGCGCCCACGCCATCGACCCTGAGGCACTTCCGCCGTCGAACGGCTCCGGCTCCCCGAACGTCCCCAGCGACCACGTCGGCGCCCCGGCACTCCAGGAGTAGGAGGGGTCGGGCGCGGGCGGGGGGCTGCCGAGAAGGGGCGCGGTGGGGGCGGTGGGGCTCCAGGCCGTGCGGGAGTCGGTGGCGGGGGGCGCCGGGGCGACGGGGGCTGTCGCGGGACGAGTACTGGCCCCAACTCCGCTGCTGCGCACGGTCGTTGCGGGATCGGTCACCTTGGGCGCGGGCGGTACGGGACGCAGCCGGGTGGTGGTCTCTTCGGGAGCCTCGGCGGGAGGGGCAGGTCGCGAGGCGGGGCGGGGTGAGGCGGCGGGAGCGACCGGATCAGCAGCCCGTGCGGCAGCCCGCTCGCCCGAAGGCGCGGAGACAGGCGGTGCGTCGGGAAAACGCGCCGAAGCAGGCGGCGGAGGCGGACTCGTCGGCGCGTCCGGGGCGGGCACGGCGGCCGCCGACTTCTTCTCCCCACGCGGACGCGGAGTGAACACAGAGGGCTCCGCGGTACCCGTGGACGGACTGCCGGAGTCGTCGGCCTCGGAGGACGGGGCGCGGCGCGCTTCCGTGCTCATGCACCCCCCGTTTCCTGTTGCCCGGGCCGACTGCTCGTGCGCGGGCCGTTCTGACTGGTCGGCCGGGCCCGGCGGGCGAGTTCCGTCCGGGCACGCATACCCGTACGGCCGGACGGCCATCCCTGTTCAGCCGATGCGGCCGGGGGCGTTCCGCCGTACGTGCGCGTCACTCTACGGGCTGCCACCCCCACGGACGGAACCAGTCCGCACCCCCGCGGCATCTGCCCGGAACGTCCCCCTACCCTGCGGTAATCGCGTCTGGCAGGCTGCCGTCATGACTGCGCGTGCCGCCGACAGGGCCCGGTACGACCGGGCCACCGCCGCTCTGGATGCTCCGCTCGCTCTGGTGGATCTGGATGCCTTCGATGCCAATGCCGACGATCTGGTGCGCCGGGCTCAGGGGAAACCCGTGCGGGTCGCCTCCAAGTCGGTCCGGTGCCGGGCGCTGCTTGAGCGGGTGCTGGCGAGGGACGGGTTCCAGGGGATCATGTCGTTCACGCTGGCGGAGTCGCTGTGGCTGGCGCGGTCCGGGTTCGACGACGTGCTGCTGGCGTATCCGTCCGCCGACCGGGCGGGCTACGCGGAGCTGGCGTCCGACCCGAAGGCTGCCGCGGCCGTCACGGTGATGGTGGACGACGTGACGCAGTTGGATTTCATCGACGCGGCGCGGCAAGGGGGTCGTGAAGTCGTCCGGGTCTGCCTGGAGTTGGACACCTCGCTGCAACTGCTGGGCGGTCGGATACGGGTCGGCGCGCGACGCTCTCCGTTGCACTCCCCCGCCCAACTGGCGGAGCTGGCGCGGTCGGTGGCGCGGCGCCCGGGGTTCCGGCTGGTGGGGATCATGGCGTACGAGGGTCATGTCGCGGGCGTCGGGGACGCGTTGGCCGGGCGTCCGGTGCGCTCGCGGGCGATCCGGCTGATGCAGGCGGCGGCGCGGCGGGAGTTGGCCGAGCGGCGCGGGGCGGCGGTGCGTGCCGTGCGGGCGGTGGCGCCGGAGCTGGAGTTCGTCAACGGCGGCGGCACGGGGAGTGTGCAGTACACGGCGGCGGAGGACGCGGTCACCGAGATCGCTGCCGGTTCGGGTCTGTACGTGCCCCGGCTGTTCGACAACTACACGTCGTTCAGGGGCCGTCCGGCCGCCCTGTTCGCGCTGCCCGTCGTACGGCGGCCCGGTGTCGGGGTCGTCACGGTGCTCGGCGGCGGCTATCCGGCGTCCGGCGCGGCGGGCCGGGACCGGCTGCCGGAGCCGTATCTGCCCGAGGGGCTGCGGTACGACCCGCAGGAAGGCGCCGGTGAGGTGCAGACCCCGCTGCTGGGCTCGCCCGCCGACGATCTGCTGATCGGCGACAAGGTGTGGTTCCGGCACGCGAAGGCGGGCGAGCTGTGCGAACGGTTCGACGTACTGCACCTGTTGGAGGGGGACACGGTCACGCAGACCGTGCCCACCTACCGGGGTGAGGGGCACACGTTCCTCTAACCCCTCGTCAACAGGTCGCGAAAGAAGGTCAGTACACGGTGTCCGCCTGGTCCGGCACCACCGAGCCGTCGGGTCGCCGCACCGGGGTGTGGCTGCCGTCGGGGGCGTTGTAGGCGGTGGTGGAGCAGGGGTACGGGTCGGACTTGCGGGGCAGCGGGTCGATGAACATGGGGTTGATCACCCAGCGTCCGTCGGCGTTGTCGTAGGCACGGCACATCACCTCGGCCTTGTTGCGGTTGAGGACGAGGTGGGCGCCGGTGGCGTCGCCGACGAAGGTGACGTCTGTGTCCGCGTCGCCGCCGCCGATCGCGATGCGCTTCGCGGCGGGCTGCTTCTTCCAGGCGGCGGGACCGTGGATCTTGTAGATGTCCTGGTTGATCCAGCACCGCTTGCCGTCGATGTACGGGATCGCGGTGCCCTTGCCCGCCGGGACGCCGCCGCAGCCCTCGTTGGCGTAGGTGATGCGGCCGTGGCGGTCGAGGACGGAGCGGATGGCGATGGTGTGCGCGGCGTCGACGCCGATGGCGCGGGACCAGACCTCGGTGACGGGTTCGGAGCCCGCGGAGACGATGTAGACGCGGAATCCGGCCCGTTGGAGGGTGCGGACGAGGTCGCGCTGCTGGTCGTAGTAGCGGACGTAGGCGGGGACGGTGTGGGTGCCGAGGGTGCGGGTGGCGCCGACGGGGGCGGCGAGCGCCTCGCGGCGGGCGGCGCTCGCGTAGGAGGTGAGCTGGGCGACGGTGCGCCCCGCGAAGAGCTGGGGCACCCAGGCGTACTGCGGGACGGTGTGCCGGTGGTTCCAGGTGCCGGCGAAGGCGGGGGCGCCGCTCACCGTCTTGGCGTTCTCGCGGATCTCCAGGATCTCGTCGGTGCAGCGGGGCATCCGGGAGGTCCGCAGGGAGACGCCCGCGCCGGTGCCGCAGGCGGCGGTGAGCGCGCGGTCGGCGGCGTCGGTCATCCAGGCGCTGGTGTCCTTCCAGCGGGCGGGGCGGGGCAGGACGTCGTGGCGCAGCGCCCAGGAGATGGTCGCGTCGGTGACGTCGTTCTTGGTGATGGTGTTGTCCCAGTCGAACGCGGCGACCGCGCCCCGGTGTCCGGAGCAGGTGCCGTACGCGTCGATGACGTGTTGCAGTCGGGCGCGGTTGTTGCCGTACCAACTGGTGCTCAGTCTCGGGCAGTTGGAGTCGGCTGCCGCTGCGGTGGGGGCGAGGGGCGGGGCGGCCGCCAGGGCGGCGGCCGCGGCCAGGGTCCAGGCGAGAAGCTGTCGCATAGGACGGGGACCGTACACCCTTGTGCTACAGCGGTGTTACGTACGCGCCGGAGATTCCTCCGTCCACCAGGAAGTCGGTGGCGTTGACGAAGGAGGAGTCGTCGCTGGCCAGGAAGGCGACGGCGGCGGCGATCTCGTCGGCCTCGGCGAAGCGACCGAGCGGGATGTGGACGAGGCGGCGGGCGGCGCGCTCGGGGTCCTTGGCGAACAGTTCTTGCAGGAGTGGGGTGTTGACGGGTCCGGGGCACAGGGCGTTGACCCGGATGCCCTCGCGGGCGAACTGCACGCCGAGTTCGCGGGACATGGCGAGGACGCCGCCCTTGGAGGCGGTGTAGGAGATCTGGGAGGTGGCCGCGCCCATGCGGGCGACGAAGGAGGCGGTGTTGATGATGGAGCCCTTGCCCTGGCGGCGCATGTAGGGGATCGCGGCCTTGCAGCACAGGTAGACGGAGGTGAGGTTGACCTCCTGGACCCGCTTCCACGCCTCAAGCCCGGTGTCGAGGATGGAGTCGTCGTCGGGCGGTGAGATACCGGCGTTGTTGAAGGCGATGTCGACGCTGCCGTAGGTGTCGAAGGCGGCCTGGAACAGCGCCTCGACCTGCTCCGGATCGGTGACGTCGGTCTTGACGAAGAGTCCGCGGGTTTCCTCGGCGGCGGCTTTTCCGGCGGTCTCGTCGATGTCGGCGCAGACGACGTGCGCGCCCTCGGCGGCCAGTCGGCGCGCGGTGGCGAGGCCGATGCCGCTTCCGGCTCCGGTGACGACGGCGGTGCGGCCGATCAGGCGGCGGCAGACAGGGTTCTCGGTCACTGTGCGGGGCCCTCCGTGCTGATGAAGACGTTCTTGGTCTCGGTGAAGGCGGTCAGGGCGTCGGGACCGAGTTCGCGGCCGAGTCCGGACTGCTTGAAGCCGCCGAACGGGGTCCAGTAGCGGACGCTGGAGTGGGAGTTGACGGACAGGTTGCCCGCGCGGACGGACTGGGTGACGCGCAGGGCGCGGCCGAGGTCGCGGGTCCAGACGGACCCGGAGAGCCCGTAGGGGGTGTCGTTGGCGAGCCGGATCGCGTCCCGCTCGTCGGTGAAGGGCAGCAGGACGGCGACGGGTCCGAAGATCTCCTCGCGGGCGGCGGGGCTGTCGGGGGTCGTGTCGGTGAGGACGGTCGGCGGGAACCAGAAGCCGGGTCCTTCGGGCGCGGTGCCGCGCAGGGCGGGGGCGTCGCCCGGGACGTAGGAGCGGACGCGGTCGAGCTGGGCGCGGGAGATCAGCGGTCCCATCTGCGTCTTCTCGTCGGCGGGGTCGCCCACGACGACGGCGGCGAGCGCGTCGGCGAGGAAGGCGCGCGCTTCCTCGTAGATCTCCTCCTGGACCAGGACGCGGGTGCGGGCGCAGCAGTCCTGGCCGGAGTTGTCGAGGAAGGAGAAGGGGTCGAGGGCGGTCTTGAGGTCGGCGTCGGCGAAGACGACGTTGGGGCTCTTGCCGCCGAGTTCCAGGGTGACCGGCTTGACCTGCCGGGCGCAGCGCTCCATGACCTCGCGGCCGGTGCGGGTGGAGCCGGTGAACACGATCTTGGCGACGCCGGGGTGCTCGACGAGGGCGCGTCCTGCGGTGTGGCCGTAGCCCGGCAGCACCTGGAAAAGGTGCTCGGGCAGGCCCGCCTCCAGGGCGAGTTCGGCCAGCCGGAGCGCGGTGAGCGGGGTGGCTTCGGCGGGCTTGAGGACGACGGCGTTGCCCGCGGCGAGCGCGGGGAAGGAGCCCCAGGCGGCGATGGGCATGGGGAAGTTCCAGGGGGCGATGACGCCGACCACGCCGAGGGGTTCGTGGAAGGTGATGTCCCAGCCGCCGGGCACGGGGATCTGCTTGCCGAGGAGCCGTTCGATGCCACCGGCCGCGTAGAGGAGGAGGTCGCGGGCGTTGCCGGCCTCCCAGCGGGCGTTGCCGATCGTATGCCCGGCCTCGCGGACCTCCAGGCGGGCCAGCTCCTCGGTGTGGGCGTCGACGGCATCGGCGAAGCGGCGCAGCAGCCGGGCGCGGTCGGCGGGGGCGAGGGCGGCCCAGGTCTCCTGGGCGCGGGCGGCGCGGGTGACGGCGGCGGCCACGTCGTCCGCGCTCGCGGCGGGGACGGTGGCGAGGAGTTCCTCCGTGGCGGGGTTGACCACCTGGAGTTCTTGCGGGTCCGTCAAGGGGTGACCTTTCGGGGAGGGCGGTTCACGGGGGGTGGGGCGGGGAGGGGGGTTCACAGGGGTTCGGCGGGCGGGGCGGTTCACAGATGCCGGGTGGGCGGGGGCGTTCACAGGCGCCGAGTGGGCGGGGGCTGTTCACAGGCGCCGAGTGGGCGGGGGCTGTTCACAGACGCCGGGTGGGCGAGGCGGTTCACAGGCGCCGAGTGGGTGCGGCCGTTCACAGGCGCCTGGCGGCGGGGGCGGTTCACACGCCCCCAGCGCACGGAGCGGTTCACACGCGCCGAGCGCGCGGAACAGTTCACAAGCCCCGCCCCGCGTGAACCGGCCACCACCCCCGCTGCCCGTGAACCCGGTTCACAGCCGTTCGAAGGATCGCCGCAGCTCCCAGTCCGTCACCGCCGCGTCGAACGCGGCCAGTTCCACCCGCGCCATGTTCAGGTAGTGCGCGACGACCTCCTCCCCGAACGCCTCCTTCGCCAGCGGGCTCGCCGCCCACACGTCGGCGGCTTCGCGCAGGGTCGCGGGGACGTGGTCGTACTCGGCGGCGTAGGCGTTGCCCGCGCACGGCTCGGGCAGTTCGAGCCCCTGCTCGATGCCGTAGAGCCCGGCCGCGACGAGCCCGGCGACCGCGAGGTAGGGGTTGACGTCGCCGCCCGGCAGCCGGTTCTCGAAGCGGAGCGAGCGCCCGTGCCCGACCACCCGCAGCGCGCAGGTCCGGTTGTCGTGCCCCCACGCGACGGCGGTGGGCGCGAAGGAGCCGGGCTGGAAGCGCTTGTACGAGTTGATGTTGGGCGCGTAGAGCAGGGAGAAGTCCCGCAGCGCGGCGAGCTGTCCCGCGAGGAAGTGCCGCATCACGTCGGACATGCCGCCGTCGGACCCGGCCATCGCGTTGCCGCCGGAGGCGTCCGCCAGCGAGAGGTGGATGTGGCAGGAGTTGCCCTCGCGTTCGTTGAACTTCGCCATGAACGTCAGGGACACCCCCTCCTGCGCGGCGATCTCCTTCGCGCCGGTCTTGTACAGCGCGTGCTGGTCGCAGGTGACCAGCGCCTCGTCGTAGCGGAAGGCGATCTCGTGCTGCCCGGGGTTGCACTCGCCCTTGGCGGACTCGACGGTGAGCCCGGCGCCCGCCATGTCGTTGCGCAGGCGGCGCAGCAGGGGCTCGACGCGGCCGGTGCCGAGGATGGAGTAGTCGACGTTGTACTGGTTGACCGGGGTGAGGTCCCGGTAGTTCGCGTCCCAGGCGCGCTCGTAGCTGTCCTTGAAGACGATGAACTCCAGCTCGGTGCCGACCTGGGCGGTGTAGCCGAGCGCGGCGAGCCGGTCGAGCTGGCGGCGCAGGATCTGGCGCGGGGCGGCGGTGACCGGGGAGCCGTCCTCCCAGGCGAGGTCGGCCAGCAGGAACGCGGTGCCGGGGTGCCAGGGCAGACGGCGCAGGGTGGCGGGGTCGGGGCGCATGGCGAAGTCGCCGTAGCCGCGGTCCCAGGAGGACATGGCGTAGCCGTCGACGGTGTTCATCTCGGTGTCGACGGCGAGGAGGTAGTTGCAGCCCTCGGTGCCGTGACCGAGGACCTCGTCGAGGAAGAAGCGCGCGGCGAACCGCTTGCCCTGGAGCCGCCCTTGCATGTCGGGGAAGGCGAGGACGACGGTGTCGATCTCGCCGCCGGCGACGAGCGCCCGCAGTTCCTCGACGGTCAGCGGGGGTGTGCGGTCTGCCACCAGAAAAGCCTCCTTAGGCTCCTTCACGCGGTGCGGCCGGTCCGGTGGCCATAAGGTATTGCCGGAGACCATTGCTTGGGAAGGGGGCGCGGCCGGATGCCGCGGGACACCGACATACGGGACACCCACGTACAGGAGACTGACGTACGGGAGAGTCACGTACGAGACACTCCCGTACGGGACACTCACGTACCGGAGACGCACGCGCCGGAAGCCGGCGCACGCGAGCCCGCCGACCGCCTCGGCGCCGTGCTGCGCCCCGTCCGCGCGGGCAACGGCTTCGAGGAGGCACTGGAGCAGATCCTCCAGGTGGTCCGCCTCGGACTGGTGCCCGGCGGCGAACGGCTGCCCGCGGAGCGGGAGTTGGCCGAACGTCTCGGCATCAGCCGGGTCACCCTGCGCGAGGTCCTCAAGGTGCTGCACGACCAGGGTCTGGTCGAGTCGCGGCGCGGCAGGTACGGCGGCACGTTCGTACGACCCCGTCCGGACGCGGGCGGCGAGGACGAGCTGCGGCGGCGGGTCACCGAGGTCGACATCGAGGACGTGCTCCGCTTCCGCGAGGTGCTGGAGACCGGCGCGGCAGGACTGTGCGCGGCGCACGGGCTCACGGAGGACGGCGCGTCCCGGCTGCGGCGGGCACTGGAGCGCACCCACGACGCCCCCCTCGCCGACTACCGTCGCCTGGACACCCTGCTGCACCTGACCCTCGCCGAGCTGTGCGGCTCGCCCTCACTGGCGGCGCAGTACGCGTCGGTGCGCGCGAGCGTCAACGAACTCCTCGACTGCATCCCCCTGTTGGTGCGCAACCTGGAGCACTCCCAGCGCCAGCACACCGCGCTGGTGGAAGCGGTGCTCACCGGCGACGCGGAGGCGGCCCGGGAGATCGCGCGCGAGCACTGCGCGGGCACGGCGGCACTCCTGCGGGGCTTCCTGGCGTGAGCCGGATTCTGCAAAGGTAGGCACGGAAACCTTTGTACGACGGGAGAAACCGCGTGACCGGACAGCCGCCGCTGATCGGCGTGAGCACCTACCTGGAGGGCGCCGCCCGCTGGGGCGTGTGGGAACTCCCCGCCGCCCTGCTGCCCGCCGCCTACCCCCGCCTCGTCCAGCGCGCCGGAGGCATCGCCGCCCTGCTCCCGCCGGACGCCCCCGAGCGCGCCGCCGCCGCGGTGGCCCGCCTCGACGGGCTGGTGATCGCGGGCGGCCCGGACGTGGACCCCGCCCGCTACGGCGCCGAGCGCTCCCCCCGCACCGGACCGCCCGCCCCCGACCGGGACGTCTGGGAACTGGCCCTGATCGAGGCGG
Source organism: Streptomyces sp. DSM 110735 (assembly GCF_016482685.1). Taxonomy (GTDB): domain Bacteria; phylum Actinomycetota; class Actinomycetes; order Streptomycetales; family Streptomycetaceae; genus Streptomyces. The sequence continues at coordinate 21,773 of NZ_JACYHF010000011.1, forward strand.
CGTTGGAGGCACGCGTACCGCTCCTCGGCATCTGCCGGGGGATGCAGCTCCTGAACGTCGCCCTGGGCGGCACCCTCGTCCAGCACCTGGACGGTCACGTGGTGGAGACCGGTGTCTTCGGCACGCACCCGGTGACCCCGGTCGGGGGCACGCTGTACGCCAAGATCGCCCCGGAGGAGACGGCACACGTGCCGACGTACCACCACCAGTGCGTGGACCGTCTGGGCCGGGACCTGATCCCCTCCGCCCACGCGGCGGACGGCACGGTGGAGGCGGTCGAACTCCCGGCGACCGAGGGGTGGGTGCTCGGTGTGCAGTGGCACCCCGAGATGGGCGAGGACGTCCGGGTCATGCGGGCCCTGGTGGACGCGGCAGCCTCCTGAATCCGGTCCGCCTCGCCCCGCCCCGGCCCACCTCAGCGCGCCCCGCCCCACCTCAGCGCGCCCCGGCCCACCTCAGCGCGCCTCGACCCACCGCGCCCCCGCCCCCGCTCAACTCCGCGTCAGCGCCAGCAGCTCCCGTGCCGGACCCGTGGGCCGGTGCCCCACCGGCCACACCGCCCGCAGCTCCCGCCGCAGCGCGAGTCCCGCCACCGGAATCCCCACCAGACGCCGGGTCGCCAGCTCCTCCCCCACGGCCAGCTCGCTGAGCACCGAGGGACCCGCCCCGCCCACGGCAGCCGCCTTCACCGCCGTGGTGGAGGACAGCTCGATCAGCGGGCGGGCGAGTCCGCCGAGTGCCGCGTCCAGGACCTGCCGGGTGCCGGAGCCGCGTTCGCGCAGGATGAGCGGGGTGGCGGCGAGTTCCTCGGGGGCGAGCGGGCGGCTGCGGCGGGCCCAGGGATGGGTGGGCGCGGTGACGACGACCAGGCGGTCCCGGGCGACAACCGCCGAGTCCAGCGCCGTCGGCACGGACAGCCCCTCCACGAAGCCGAGGTCCGCCTCGCCCGCGAGCAGCAGTTCGGCGACCCGCGCGGAGTTGCCCGCGAGCAGCGAGACCGCCGTACCCGGGCGTCCGGCGTGCAGGGCGAGCAGCCAGCCGGGCAGGAGGTACTCCGCGATGGTCATGCTGGCCGCCACGCGCAGCCGTGAGTCCCGCCGGTCGCGCAGGGCGCGCGCGCCCGCGTCGAACGCCTCCGCCGCCTCCACCACCCGTCGCGCCCAGTCAGTGACCAGGGCGCCCGCGTCGGTGAGGCGCGAGCCGCGCGGCGAGCGGTCGACCAGGGCCACGCCGAGCTGCCGTTCCATGGACCGCAGCCTGCTGCTGGCGGCGGGCTGGGTGATGCCCAGTTCCCGCGCCGCCGCGCCCAGACTGCCGAGCCGCGCCACGGCCAGCAGCAGCTCCAGCGCGCCCAGGTCGGGCACCCGGTGCGCCAGCGGAACCTCGCTCTCACTCATAAACCCAGCTTATGTCCTGATAGAGACAAGGTCCCTGGTCGGACCGGGTACGGGCGGGGAGGCTGAGGTCATGGTCACCCCTGCCCTCTGTCCGCCCGCCGCCCCCGGCCACCCCGCCGCCGTACGGGTCCCCCGCGTCCGGCACCTCGGCCCGAACTGGTACTCCGCCGTCATGGGCACCGCCGCCCTCGCCGGAGCGGGCGCCGCGCTGCCCGCGCACATACGACCCCCGCAGCCGGTCCTCGCCGCCGTCTGGGCGCTGTCCCTCGTCCTCCTGACCGCGCTCCTCGCCGCCCGCGCCCTGCACTGGACCCACCACCGCGACCAGGCCCGCGCCCACCTCCTCGACCCGGCGACGGCGCCGTTCTACGGCTGTCTGTCGATGGCGCTGCTGGCGGTCGGCGGCGCCGCCCTGACGGCGGGGCGGGGTCTGCTCGGCACGGGAACGGCGGTCGCGCTGGACGCCGTGCTGTTCACGTCGGGTACGGCGGTGGGGCTCGCGGCGGCGGTCGCGGTGCCGTATCTGATGGTCGTACGGCACCGGATCGAGCCGGAGCAGGCCACTCCGGTCTGGCTGCTGCCGCTGGTCGCGCCGATGGTGTCCGCCGCGCTGGGCCCGGCGCTCGTCCCGCATCTGCCGCCGGGGCAGCCGCGCGCGACCCTGCTGCTGGGCTGTTTCGCGCTGTTCGGGCTCAGCCTGCTGGCCACGCTGCTGATGCTGCCGCTGATCCTCGCGCGCCTCCTCCTCGCGGGTCCGCTGCCGCTCGCGCTCACCCCGACCCTGTTCCTGGTGCTCGGCCCGCTGGGGCAGTCCACCACCGCGACCGGCGCCGTCGCGGACCTGGCGCCCGGGGTCGTACCGGAGCCGTACGCGCACGGTCTGACAGTGTTCGCCGTGCTCTACGGCGTGCCGGTGATGGGGTTCGCGCTGCTGTGGCTGGCGTTCGCCGCCGCGCAGGTGGTGCGGGCGCGGCGGCGCGGGATGGGGTTCTCGCTGACGTGGTGGGCGTTCACCTTCCCGGTGGGCACGTGTGTGACGGGCGCGGCGTCGCTCGCCCGGCACACGGGGCTGGCGGCGTACGCGGTGCTCGCGGTCGGGCTGTACGTCCTGCTGCTGGCCGCGTGGACCGCCGCCGCGTCCGGCACGCTGCGCGGTCTGCTCAGCGGACGGCTGCCCGCAGCGCCTCCGCGAGCGCGTCCGGAGCCTCGGCCAGCGAGGGTCCGTACCAGGTCAGGTGCCGTCCGCTGACCAGGGCGCAGGGCAGTGCGGGGAAGGCTTCGGGTCCGTCGTCGGCGGTGAAGCGGTACGGCTCGTCGGGCAGGACGACCAGGTCGGGGGCGGTCGCGCACAGCTCGGGCAGCGGGATGCGGGGGTAGCGCTCGGCGTGACCGGCGTAGGCGTTGCGGATGCCGAGGCGGGCCAGGACGTCACCGGCGAAGGTGTCGCGGCCGAGGACCATCCAGGGGCGGCGCCAGATCGGTACGACAGCGGTGGCCGGGGTTTCCGGCGCGGGGAGCGCGGTCCAGGCGGACTCGGCGTCGTCGAGCCAGCGGGGGCGGGTGCGGGCGCCGCAGACCCTGAGCACGCGGTCCAGTTCGCGGAGAGCCTGCGGGAGGGTGCGCACCTCGGTGACCAGCACCTCCAGGCCCGCGGCGCGCAGGGCGGCGAGGTCGGGGGCGCGGTTCTCCTCCTCGTTGGCGACGACGAGGTCGGGGGCGAGGGCGGTGATCCGTGCGAGGTCGGGGTTCTTGGTGCCGCCGATACGGGTGACGGCCAGGTCGGCGGGGTGGGTGCACCAGTCGGTGGCGCCGACGAGGGCGCCCGGCAGGGTGGTGGCGACCGCCTCCGTGAGGGACGGGACCAGGGAGACCACCCGCGCCGGGGACACCGCCCGCACTAGCGGGACCGGTCCTTGACCGCCTCGATGTGCTCGGCGACGGCGACGACGATCACCCGGGTGTCCGGCACGGTCGCCCGCCAGCGGTGCCGTACCCCGCCGGTCAGGTAGAGGGTGTCGCCCTTGCCGAGGCGGTAGGCACGTCCCTCCGCCTCGATCTCCACGGCGCCGTCGGCGACGTACATCAGCTCGTCGTTGCGGTGGCGGAACTCGCGGCCCGCGTCGTGGTCGCCGGTGAACTCGGAGGCGTGCAGTTGGTGGTGTCCGCGCACCAGGGGGCGCGTGCGCGGCTCGAAGTCGCCGTCCTCGACGTGCTCGGCGCGTACGACGTCGACGCTGCACGCGGGGTCGGCGGCGGCGAGGAGTTCGACGGCGGTGGTGCGCAGCGCGTCGGCCAGCTTCTCCAGGGAGGTGCGGCTCGGGCGGGCCCGGTCGTTCTCCACCTGGCTGAGGAAGGGCACCGACAGGCCGCTGCGCTCCGACACGACCGCGAGGGTGAGTTCGAGGGCGCGGCGACGCCGCCGGACGGCCGCGCCGACCCGCACGGGCTGTCGCTCTTTGTGGTCGCCCATCGCTGCGGCTCCCTCCTTCAGGCGTCGCGCGGCTGCCCGGGTACCCATTCGGCGGCACCCGTGTCCCAAAACGTTGTCCGCAAGGTTGTCTGCACCCTACGCATGTTCGGCAAACCGTTTCGCGCGTCTGTCGCATCGATGTCATACCGGTCATGACCGACGCGACGGTTCACGCCACGGGTCCGGCGGCAGCGCCGTGGGGCCGGTGACCGTCGGTCGGTCGCCCGGCGTCCGGCAGGTCCCTCCTCGCGGGCGCGCCGGACACCCTTGGCGTACCTTTCAATGCCTTCGCCGCCCGTGGTGTTCCCTGGTACGCGCCGTCCGCCCGGCACCTGGGTGCGGTGCCGGGCGGACGGGTGGGGTGCGGCGCTCGGGGCTTCGCCTCGCGCTGTGTGGTTGGCCGGATCCTTGCTGTGCCCGGTCTACCGCGTCGTCACTGCGGGGTCATGCGCCGTACGACGTCCGGGTGCTGCTTCGCCCAGGCGGCGACGGCCTGTTCGGTCTTGCCCTGACCCGCCTTGGTGATCTGCGCCTCCAGGCTGCCCAGCTCACCCTCGCTCATCGTGAAGCCCTTGATCCACTTCGTGAGCTGCGGGTACTGCTCCGGGAACTTCTGGCTGGAGATGGTGCGGATGGTGTTGCCCACGCCGAACGCCTTCTTCGGGTCGGCCAGCTTGGTCAGGTCGTACTCGCTGTACGCCCAGTGCGGCGACCACAGCACCACGGCCACGGGCTCCTTCTTGGCGTAGGACCGCTTCAGCTCGGCCAGCATCGCCGGGGTGGAGCCGTCGACGACCTTGTACTCCTTGTCCAGTCCGTATCCGGGCAGGACCTTGTTCTTGAGCAGGTTCATCTCGCCGGTGCCGGGCTCGATGCCGATGATCTTCCCGTGGAACGTCGAGGACTTGCCCTTGAGGTCGGCCAGGGACTTCACGCCCTTGACGTAGGAGGGCACCGCCACCTCCAGCGAGGTGGGTTTGTACCAGGTGCCGAGGTCCTTGAGCCGGTCCTTGCTCTTGTCCCAGAAGTTCTTCTGGGCGTACGGCAGCCAGGCGTCGAAGTTGACGTCGAGGTCGCCGGAGGCGAGACCGGTGTAGACCGGGCCGACGTCCATCTGCTTGAGGTTCAGCTTGTAGCCGCGCCGCTCCAGGGCGTTCTTCCACAGGTAGGTGACGGCGACGTCCTCGTCCCAGGGGAACCAGGCGACGTTCACGGGGCGCTTGGCCTCGGCGGGCGTGGCGCCGCCCGCGTTCTTCACCGGGGCGAGCTTGTCGACGACGCCGGGGTTCTTCTTCAGCCAGGCGCGGACGGCGTCCTGCTGCTTGCCCTTGCCCGCCTTGTTGATCTCGGCTTCCAGACCGGTGAGCTGCTGCTCGCTCATCTTGAAGTTCTTCAGCCACTTGGCGACGACGGGGTTGTCGGCGGCGAAGCCCTTGCGGCTGAGGGTGTGCACGCCGTCGCCCTTGCCCCAGGCGCCCTTGGGGTCCTTGAGCTTCTTCAGGTCGTAGTCGCTGTACGCCCAGTGCGGGGACCAGAGGGTGACGACGACCGGCTGCTTCTTGGCGTAGGCGCGCTTCAGCTCGGCGAGCATCGCCGGGGTGGAGCTGTCGACGACCTTGTACTCCTTGTCGAGACCGTAGGCGGGCAGGATCTTGGACTTGAGCAGGGCCATCTCTCCGGCGCTGGACTCGATGCCGGTGATCCTGCCGCCGAACTTCGACGCCTGGCCCTTGAGGTCCGCGAGGGAGTCGATGCCCTTCATGTAGGAGGGCACCGCGAGTTCCAGCGAGGTCTGCCCGTACCAGGAGCCGAGGTCGTCGAGCCGTTTGCCGTACTTCTTCCAGTACTGCGCGTGGGTGGTGGGCAGCCAGGAGTCGGTCTCGAAGTCGACGTCGCCCTGGGCGAGGGATGTGTAGAGCGGTCCGGCGTCGAACTGCTTGGCATCGACCTCGTAGCCGCGCTGCTCCAGGATCTCCTTCCAGAGGAAGGTGGAGGCGACGCCCTCGTCCCAGGGGATGTAGCCGATGCTGATCTTCTTGCCCTGGCCGACGTTGTCGGCGTCCGCGGTGGTGGTGGCGGTGTGGCTGCCGCCGAAGATCCCCATGCCGCCCGCGACCAGCGCGAGCACGACGATGCCGATCACGGCGACGGCCGGACGCGGCCGGTAGGAGCGGATGCGCACCCCGCGCACGGCGCGCAGCTTGGCGGCGGCGCGGCGCCCCATCGGGGAGACCTGGGTGCCGAGGGCGCTGGTCATCCGGTCGAGGTAGATGGCGAGGATGACGATGGCGATGCCCGCCTCGGAGCCGAGACCGACGTCGAGCTGGCCGATGGCCTCGTTGACGTCGCCGCCGAGTCCGCCGGTGCCGACCATGCCGGCGATCGCGGCCATGGACAGCCCGAGCATGATCACCTGGTTGACGCCGGCCATCACGGTCGGCAGGGCCAGGGGGAGCTGGACGCGCAGCAGGGTGTCGCGGGGCGTGGTGCCGAACGCGTCGGCCGCCTCGACCAGTTCCTTGTCGACCTGCCGGATGCCCAGCTCGGTCATGCGCACACCGGGGGCGAGCGCGAAGATCAGGGTGGCGACGATTCCGGCGGGGGCTCCGGTGCCGAAGAACAGGATGGCCGGGATGAGGTAGATCATCGCGGGCAGCGTCTGCATGAAGTCGAGGACGGGCCGGATCAGACCGCTGACGCGGTCCGAGCGGGCCGCCCAGACGCCGACGGGCACCGAGACCACCAGGGCGATGATCGTGGCGACGAGCACCAGCGACAGGGTGATCATCGCGTCGTCCCACAGCCCGAGGGAGTCGATGAAGGCGAATCCCACGAAGGTGAGGACTCCGGCGACGGTGCCGCGCAGCCAGAAGGCGACGATCGCGAGGATGCCCGCGAGGATCAGCGGCTGGGGCGCCTGGAGGACGGTGTCGATGCCGTCGTAGGTGCCCTGGAAAACGGTCTTGAAGAAGTCGAACAGCCACGCCATGTGACCGGTGAGCCAGTCGACGATGTCGTTGACCCAGTTGCCGAGCGGGATCCTAGGCATGGGCGGTCACCTTCTTCCCGCCCTGGTCGCGCCGGTTGTCGCAGGGTTCGGGGCTGCCCTCCTCCTCGCCGAGGAACCCGACGAGCCGCTGCCGGGGCACGACCCCGACGAGCCCGCGCGAGCCGTCGACGACGGCCACGGGGTGCGAGAGCCGGGCGCTGATCGCGCACAGGTCGGTGAACGGCGTCTCGGGCGTGGCGGTCTCGCAGGCGCAGTCGGCTTCGTCGCCACGCACGTCGGTGTCCATCACGGCTCCGGCGGTCAGCACCCGGGCGCGGTCGACGTCCTGGGTGAAGGAGGCGACGTAGTCGTCCGCGGGGCGCAGCAGGATGTCCTCGGCGGTGCCGGTCTGGACGACGCGGCCGTCGCGCATGACGGCGATGCGGTCGCCCAGGCGCATGGCTTCGTTGAGGTCGTGGGTGATGAAGACGATGGTCTTGCGCAGCGTCTTCTGCAGTTCCAGCAACTGGTCCTGCATGTCACGGCGGATCAGCGGGTCGAGCGCGCTGAACGACTCGTCCATGAGGAGCAGGTCGGCGTCGGTGGCCAGCGCCCGGGCGAGTCCGACGCGCTGCTGCATGCCGCCGGAGAGTTCGTCGGGCCAGGAGTCCTCCCACCCGGCCAGACCGCACAGCGCGAGAGCCTCGTCGGCGCGGCGTTCGCGCTCGGCGCGGGGCACGCCCTGGACCTCAAGGCCGTAGGCGGCGTTGGCGCGGACGCTGCGGTGCGGGAAGAGCGCGAAGTGCTGGAAGACCATGCTGATCTTGCGTGCGCGCACCTCGCGCATCTGCGCCGCGGTGAGCTGGGTGAGGTCCTGCCCGTCGAAGGAGACATGACCCGAGGTCGGCTCCAGCAGGCCGTTGAGCATCCGCAGCAGCGTGGACTTGCCGGAGCCGGACAGGCCCATGACCACGAAGATCTCCCCCGGCTCGACGGCGAAGGAGGCGTCGATGACGGCGGCGGTGACGCCTTCCGCCCTCAACTCCTCACGGTCGGCGCCCTGTTCGAGCCGTTGCACTGCCTGGTCCGGTTCTGGTCCGAACACCTTGTACAGGTGCTCGGCGGCAAGTCTGGCGGACATGCATACCTCTCGTCTCGGCGGCAAGGTGAGGAGACGAGCGGTCGTTCTGTTGTTTACATGAGCAACTACTCCACTCCGTGGCGGCGCCTGCCCGGACGCCCACATGACAAACGTAAGAGTGATCCAGGTCACATTCGGGGCGACCTCCCCGCTGCCGTCCGGTATGAACCGCGCTGTCGGTGCCGTACGGCATGATGCGAGCGTGACCGGACGACTCATGCTCCTCGACACCGCCTCGCTCTACTTCCGCGCCTACTTCGGCGTGCCGGACTCGGTGCGGGCGCCGGACGGCACGCCGGTGAACGCCGTGCGCGGGCTGCTCGACTTCATCGACCGCCTGGTGAAGGACCACCGCCCCGACCGGCTCGTCGCCTGCATGGACGCCGACTGGCGCCCCGCCTGGCGCGTGGAGCTGATCCCCTCCTACAAGGCGCACCGCGTCGCCGAGGAGCAGCCGGAAGGACCGGACACCGAGGAGGTGCCGGACACCCTCACGCCCCAGGTGCCGGTCATCGAGGAGGTGCTTGACGCGCTCGGCATCGCCCGCGTCGGCGTCCCCGGATACGAAGCCGACGACGTGATCGGCACCTTCACCGCCCGCGCGGACGGCCCGGTCGACATCGTCACCGGCGACCGCGACCTCTACCAACTGGTCGACGACGCCCGCTCCATCCGCGTGCTGTACCCCCTCAAGGGCGTCGGCACCCTCCAGCTCACCGACGAGGCGGTCCTGCGCGAGAAGTACGGCGTCGACGGCCGCGGTTACGCGGACCTGGCGCTGCTGCGCGGCGACCCGAGCGACGGTCTGCCGGGCGCGCCCGGGGTCGGCGAGAAGACGGCCGCCAAGCTGCTCGCGGAGTACGGCGACCTCGCCGGGATCGTCGCGGCCGCCGAGGACCCCGCCTCCCGGCTCACCCCCACCCAGCGCAGGCGGCTGACCGAGGCGCGCGGCTATCTGGAGGTGGCGCCGAAGGTGGTCCGGGTGGCCGGTGACGTGCCACTGCCCGCCGTGGACACCGCGCTTCCGCACACCCCGCGCGACCCGGCGGCACTGGAGGCACTGGCGGCGCGCTGGGGTCTGGGGGGTTCCCTGCAGCGACTCCTGGGCACGCTTGGCGCGTGACCCCGGGAAGAGCGGGGGCGACGGCGCTTTCCAGGGGGACCGACCGGACGGAATGTTCCGGACATAGCCACCCACTCCCCCGCAGGGAGCGTGCTTCACGGACCGGGATGCTAGCTTAGGTAAACCTAACCAAGGCAGCAGGAGGCCGTCATGGCAGAGCGTCCGGGGCGAAAGCCGCGCAAGCTCCACACCGCCCAGGTGGTGCGCACCGAGCGGCTGACCCCGCACACCCAGCGTGTCGTGGTCGGCGGCGACGGCCTCGCCGAGTTCTCCGCCGACACCCACACCGACCACTATGTGAAGCTGCTCTTCGCCCCCGACCCCGGGATCGTCTACCCCGAGCCCTTCGACCTGGACCTCATCCACGCCGAACTCCCGCGCGAGAGCTGGCCGGTGACGCGCACCTACACCGTGCGCGACTGGGACGCCGAACAGCGGCTGCTCACCCTGGACTTCGTCATCCACGGCGACGAGGGCGTGGCCGGACCGTGGGCCCTGCGGGTACGCCCCGGCGACACCCTGCGCTTCATGGGTCCCGGCGGCGCCTACGCCCCCGACCCCACCGCCGACTGGCATCTCATCGCCGGGGACGAGAGCGCGCTGCCCGCCATCGCCCGCGCCCTGGAGGCACTGCCGCCGGGCTCGCGCGCGCACACCTTCGTGGAGGTGTCCGGGCCCGAGGAGGAGCAGAAGATCGACTCCGACGTGGAGGTCGTCTGGCTGCACCGTGGCGACCGCCCGGTGGGCGAGGCGCTGGTGGAAGCCGTCCAGGCACTGGAGTTCCCCGAGGGGCGCCCCCATGTCTTCGTGCACGGCGAGGCGTCCTTCGTGAAGGAGCTGCGCCGGATGCTGCGCGTCGAGCGGCAGCTCCCCCGCGAGGACCTGTCGATCTCCGGCTACTGGCGCCTGGGCCACAACGAGGACGGCTGGCAGGCGTCCAAGCGCGAGTGGAACGCCCGCATCGAGGCCGAGCAGGAGAGCGACGGCACCGCCGCCTGACCCCGCCCCGGCACGCCGACCCGGGGCGGCGGGTCAGCGCTCGTTCACGCGCGCGTGCAGATGCATGTCGTGCCACCCGTCCTGGTGCAGGACGTAGCTGCGCCGGGTGCCTTCCAGGTCGTACCCCGCCTTGGCGGCGACCCGGCAGGACGCCTCGTTGGCCGTGGAGTGCGTGAGTTCCAGGCGGTGGAAGCCGATGTCCTCGAACGCCCAGCGGGTGAGCGCCCCGGTCGCCGTCACCGCGACGCCCCGCCCGCGCGAGCGCGCCACCGTCCAGTAGGCGACCTCCGCGCAACCGTCCTCCAGATGGATCTCGCGCAGCGCGACCCGCCCCACCACCTCGCCGGTGTCCGCCTCCGCCACCGCCCAGGAAGCCCGGCTCTCCTCCGTCCAGTCGTCCAGCCAGCGCTCGATCCAGCCCTCGACCTCGTCCACGGACTCGCTGAACCTGCCGTGCCACTGGCGCTGCGCCGGGTCCTGGAAGGCGGCGTGCACGCCCGGGGCGTCCTCCTTGCGCCAGGGACGCAGCAGCAGACCGTCGGCGGCGGGGATCACGGGCTGGGGAAGACGCGCGAGGGCGCCGGCGGGCAGGACGGGGGGTACGAGAATCGGCATGGACCGCATCCTGCCAACGCCCCGCCCCCGCGCGCACCGCATTTCCGCCCCGCACCGCCCCCGTACCCTGGGACCCGATGAGACGCCGCACCCCGCCCCCGCCCGCCCCGCTCCCCCAGCGCGGGGGAATCGACCCGGTGCGGGTGCGACTGCCCGCCGACGGGGCGTGGTCCACCGTGCGGGAACACCTGGTGGAGCGGCTGACCGGGGCGGGACCCGGGACGATCGCCGCGATGTTCGAGGCCGGGCTGATCGTGGGCGCCGACGGGCAACCGGTGGCGCCGGACGCGCCGTACGTGCCGGGGATGTACGTGTGGTTCCACCGCGAGCATCCGCCGGAGACGCCGGTGCCGTTCGCGGTGGAGGTGGTCCACCGGGACGAGCACATCGTGGTCGCCGACAAACCGCACTTCCTCGCCACCACCCCGCGCGGCAGCCATGTCACCGAGACCGTGCTCGCCCGGCTCCGCCGTGACCTCGACCTGCCCGCGCTGAGCGCCGCGCACCGCCTGGACCGGCTCACCGCCGGACTGGTCCTGTGCACGGTACGGCCCGAGGAACGCGGCGCCTACCAGACGCTGTTCCGCGACCGCCTGGTGCGCAAGGAGTACGAGGCGATCGCGCCGTACGACCCGGAACTCGTCCTGCCCCGGACCGTGCGCAGCCGGATCGTGAAGGAGCGCGGCACGCTGGCCGCGTTCGAGGTGCCGGGCGAACCCAACGCCGAGACGCTGGTGGAGTGCGCCGAGCACCGCGAACGGGACGGACTCGCCCGGTACCGGCTGGTGCCGCGCACCGGGCAGACCCATCAGCTCCGGGTGCATCTGAACGCCCTCGGCATCCCCATCCTCGGCGACCCCCTCTATCCCGAGGTGGCCGAGCCGGAACCGCCCGGTGTCTTCCGGCGCCCGCTGCAACTGCTGGCGCGCGAGCTGGAGTTCACCGACCCGGTGACGGGGGCGCGGCACGCGTTCACCAGCGGGCGCACGCTCCAGGCGTGGTCCTCCTCGGCCGCGTGGGCCGGGGAGGACTGACCGGGTCCGCTCACCCCCGAAGCGGGGACGTCACTCCCCGACCCACCAGCGCATCAGCCGCCGCCACACGCTCTCCCGGCCGGACTCCCCACCCGGGACGCCCGCGCCGACCGGCTCGGGCATCGGCACGGACTCCCACTCCCGCACGCGCACCGGCTCGGCCGCGGACCGTACCGCCTCGGGCGCGGACCGTACCGGTTCCGGGCGCGGTTCGGGCACCGGGGCAGCCGCCCTCGCCGGAGCCGTGACCTGCCACTGTTCGCGCGGGCGCGGGATCGGGGACTGGCTGGGCGGCAGGGAGACGTCCTGCTGGACCTTGGGCTCGAACCGCACCGGCAGCGAGACCAGATGCCGGGAGGCGATGGACGAACGCCAGCGCAGGTCCTCCTCCGGGCAGTCGAGGCGGATGTCCGGCAGCCGGGTCAGCAGGGCGTCCACGCCCACGTCCGCGATGGCACGCCCGATGTCCTGTCCCGGGCACTCGTGCGGGCCGCCGCCGAAGGCGAGATGGGAGCGGTTGCCCTTCATCTGCGCCCGGGGATCGGACCGTACCCGGGGGTCGACATTGCCGGGGGCGGGCGCGAACAGCAGCCCGTCGCCCCGGCGGATGCGCTGACCGCCCAGCTCCGTGTCCTGCTTGGCGTAGTAGCCGAGGACGGTGGAGAACGGCGGCTCGTCCCACAGGGACTGCTCGATCGCCTCCGGCACCGTCATCTGACCGCCGTTGAGCCGGGCGCGGAAACCGGGCTCGGTGAGCACCATGCGCAGGGCGTTGGCGAGCAGGTTGGCGGTGGCCTCGTAGGCGGCGAAGAGGACGAGCCGCAGATGCTCGCGGACCTCGTCGTCGCTCAGCCCCGCCTCATGGGTGACGAGGTGACTGGTGAAGTCGTTCTCGGGGCGCGCGCGGCGGCGCAGGGCGAGTCTGCCGAGCGCCTCCATGACGTAGGCGTGGCTCTGGATGGCGGTCTCGGTGCCCTTGAGCGCGTCGCGGGCCGCCTGCACCATCCGGTCGTTGTACTCCTCGGGCATCCCGAGGATCGCGCACAGCGTGGCCATCGGCAGATGCTCGGCGAACTGCGGGACGAGGTCGGCGTGGCCGCGCTCGCAGAACGCGTTGACCAGACCCTGGGTGTAGCGGCCGATGGTGCGGCGCATCTCGCGGTGGTCGATGGTGGCCATCGCGGAGGTGACCGCGTCGCGCAGCCGCTGGTGCTCGTCGCCCTCGGCGTGCGAGCAGATGGGCTGCCAGGCGATGTGCGGCATCAGCGGGTGGTCGGGCTTGACCTGGCCGTCGAGCAGCGGGGTCCAGATGCGGCTGTCGCGGGTGTACTGCGAGGGGCTGCGCACCAGTTGGAGGTTCTCGGCGTGTCCGAGGACGACCCACATCGGCACGTCCTCGTGCAGGAGGGCGGGGGCGACGGGGCCGTACTGCTCGCGCAGGCACTCGTAGAGGTCGTCGAGGTCCTCGGCGCCGGGTCCGTGGAGCCGGTGGAGGGCGCCGGGTCCGAGGTGGTGGGCGGGGCAGCCGGGGGGCGGTCCCGCGCCGGGGTCGTGGGTGCCCGTCGGGGGGTGGGTTTCAGGCGTCACAGTGTCGCTCCGGGACGGAGGGGAGGCGGGTCGGTGGGCCCGCGCGGGTCAGACGAGGGCTCCGGAGAGCGCCAGCGAGTGCAGGAACCGCATGAGGGTCAGCAGCACGTCCTTGCTGGAGGCGCGGCGTCGTACGTCGCACTCGACGATCGGGATGTCCTCGGCGAGGTCGAGCGCGGTGCGCAGTTCCTCGACGGGGTGCCGGGGCGCGTCCGGGAAGGAGTTGACGGCGACGATGAAGGGCACGCCGCGCTCCTCCAGGCGCCCCATGACGTCGAAGCTGACCTCCAGGCGCCGGGTGTCCACCAGGACGACCGCGCCGAGGGCGCCCTCGAAGAGCCGGTTCCACAGGAACCAGAAGCGCTCCTGGCCCGGGGTGCCGAAGAGGTAGAGCACCAGCTTCTCGGTGATGCCGATGCGGCCGAAGTCCATGGCCACGGTGGTGGCCGTCTTGGTGTCGGAGCCGTAGTTGTCGTCCACGCCGATGCCGGCCTGGGTCATGGTCTCCTCGGTGGTCAGCGGCCGGATGTCGCTGACGGAGCCGACCATGGTGGTCTTGCCGACGCCGAAGCCGCCCACGATCACGATCTTCACGGCGGCCTGCGCCGTGTGCGGGAGCCGGTCCTCGGTGCGCGGTCCGGGGATCGGGGCGCTCCGGGTGTCAGAGCCGTTGAAGTCCATGCATCACCGCTTCGAGGATGGAACGGTCGGGCCTCGCCTGCCGCACGATCGGGGCGCGCACCTGCACCAGTTCGGCCGTGATCAGCTCGGTGATCAGTACGGTCATCGCGCTGAACGGCAGTTTCAGATAGGCCGACAGTTCGGCCACGGACAAGGGGTTGCCGCAGAGCCGGAGCACGGCCGCCTGCTCGGGGGTGCCGGAGCGCGGCGGGGCGGAACGCGCCACGACCAGGGTGACCAGGTCGAGGTGCATCCGTCCGCCGTCGCTGAGCCCGGTCAGGGCGTACAGCCGCTCCGGGTTGCCCGGGCTCTCCTCGCCCTCGGCCGGTGCGGCGGGCGCCGGGGCGGGGAGGGGCGGCGGCGAGGGCGGTTCCTTCGGCGCCCGCCGGGTGCGTCGCGGTGGAGTCATACGGTCTGCCCGTTCCGCCGGGGCGGACTGGTGAGGTGGGCGCCGATCCGGACGACGAGGTCGCGCATCATGCCGCTCATCCGGCCCGGTTCGCACACCACGTCGGCGAGCACCGCGAGATAGGCGTTGTCGCCCGCGGCCATCAGATAGAAGTAGCCGCCGTCGATCTCGATGACGACGAGCTTCATCTCCCCGCTGCTGCCCGGCAGTTCCTGTGCCACCGCGCCCGCGAGGCTCTGAACTCCCGCGCAGGCGGCGGCCATCCGGTCGGCGGCGTCCGGGTCGCCGCCGTAGCGGGCGATGCGCAGTCCGTCCGCGGAGAGGACCACGATCATCTCGATGCCCGGCACGCCGTCGTGCAACTGCTTGAGCATCCAGTCGAAGTTCGCGCGCTGCTGGATCACTTGAGGTCCCCCTCGTCGCCGGCTTCCGTGTCGGCCGAGTCGTTGATCAGGTGCAGATAGGCGGTCGGGTTCCGCGTGAAGTCGGTCGGGTGCACGCCCGGGTTGTCCTTCTTCAGCCCCTCCCAGAAGGCGTCGACCCACAGGCCGGGCTCCCGGTCGAGCAGCTTCTGCCGCTCGGGGTCGATCTCGGGCTCCGGTTCCTGCCGCTGGGACCAGATGGTGGGCCTGCCCTCGGCCTCGGCGCGCTCGATCGCCTCCTGCTCGGCGTACCGCTGGGCGAGCGGGGTCTTCACCCGGCTGCGCCGCTGCGGCAGCCCGCCCGCCGTCCACTCGGTGACCTCCGGGACGTCGTCCTCCAGGGAGACACCGGCGGGGATGCGGGGGCTGGTGGGGCGGCGCTTCTTGGGCGGCCGCTTGGGACCTTCCAGCGCGCCGAGTTCGGGCATGGGCACGGCGGTGGCGCCGATGCCGTGGGCGACGCCCACACCGGGTTCGGTGGTGGTCATGTTGCGCGGCACCATGAGGATGGCGCGGACGCCGCCGTACGCGGAGGCGCGCAGCGAGACGTCCATGTCGAACGAGGTGCACAGCCGGCCGACGACCGCGAGTCCGAGCCGGGGGTTCTCACCGAGGGAGTCGGCGTCGTCCGCGTGCTTGGCGTCGTCGATCATCTTCTCGATGCGGGCGCGGGACTCCTCGCTGAGGCTGACGCCCGCGTCCTCGATCTCGATGACGACACCGCTCTGCACCTCGACGGCGGTGACGTGCACCTTGGCCGTGGGCGGCGAGTAGCGCGTGGCGTTGTCGAGGAGTTCGGCGGCCGCGTGGATGATCGGCTCGACCGAGGTGCCCTTGATGTTGATGTTGACGATCGAACTCAGGTTGATGCGCGGGAACTCCAGGATGCGGGACATCGCACCGCGCAGCACGCTGTACAGCGACACGGGCTTGGGCCACTGACGCCCGGGTCGTCCGCCGCCGATGACGGAGATGGTGTCGGCGAGACGGCCGATCAGCGCGGTGCCGTGGTCGATGCGCAGCAGGTCGTCGAAGACCTCGGGGCTGCGGCCGTGGTCCTCCTCCATCTCCCGCAGTTCCTTGGCCTGTTGGTGCACGATGGCCTGGACGCGGCGGGCGATGGTGACGAACGCGCGCTCGGAGGCGTCACGCATCGAGATCTCGCGGTCCACCGCGCGCAGCGCCGCGTAGAGCAGATCGCGCTGCGAGCGCGGCATGTTGCGCAGTTCGGGGTCGTTGTCGACGACCTTGGGCAGCACTTCCCGGAGCAGGTCGCCGCCGCGCAGCCGGTACACCGCCGTGGGCAGCACATCGGTGGTCAGCCGGTCGAGCTGGGCGTCGTGGGCGGCGACGCGCTGCTCCAAGTAAGCGGTGTGCCGGGCGTGTTCGGCGCGCACCGCCCGCAACTCCCGCCCGCGCCGCACGGCTTCACCGGCCGTGACGAGCACCAGCAGCGTGGCGACGGCACCGCAGCAGGCGACGGCGATCCGGGCGGCGGCCGGCGTCAGGGTGACGGCGGCGGCGGTCACGGCGATCATCAGCAGACCGGGGGGCAACAACACGCGTACGTAAGGACGTTCACGGACACCGGGAGGTTTCTGAACACTCACCATGGATGCCTTCTGGGGCGAATCGTATGTTTGGGTACAGGCACCCGAATTCATCTCAACCGGGTGCGCCGCGGGCGAGCTTAGTCCGACCGGATCATCGCGGTGTCATATTCGGCAAGCACCTGAAATCGCCGCGATACCAGGAGTAACCTCAACCCCATTTACACGCAGGGCAGTTATTCGAACACAGCAAGTAGCGAGGTACGGGCACGCGAAAGGCCAACCACCACATCTCAACCCAGAGAAGGACAGTTGGCCTTTTGCTTTTAGGGGCGCGGGGAACTGCGCGACAAGCCACGTACAACCCGCAGCCGCCCGACGACAGCTACCCCACGGACGAGTAGGCCACCACACCCCGCAGCAACTGATCAACAGCCTTACGCGCGTTCTTGGCCACCGTAGATCCCTCCGAAGGAGCCGGCGCCGCCGCGGAAATCTGCCCCAGCACATCGATCACCTGCTTCGTCCAGCGGACAAAGTCCCCCGCCGGCATCTCCGCCTCCCGCAGCACCTCGTCGAGCCCCTTCCCCGAGGCCCACTGATGGGCGACCCAGGCGAACCCGAGGTCCGGCTCCCGCTGCCCCACACCCTCGGTCTGGCTGATCCGGAAGTCCTCTTCGAGTGCGTCGAGGCGCCCCCAGATCCGCACCATCTCGCCGAGCGCCGCCTTCGCCTGCCCCGCGGGCAGCTTGGGCGCCATCGCGTCGTCGCCGACCCGCGACTCGTAGACCAACGCCGAGACGCACGCGGCGAGTTCGGCGGGGCTGAGCCCCTCCCAGACGCCCTCGCGCAGACACTCGCTGGCGAGCAGGTCGAGTTCGCCGTAGAGCCGCGCGAGGCGCCGCCCGTGCTCGGTGACCTCGTCGCCGCGCAGATAGTCCAGCTCGGTCAGCAGCGCCACGATCCGGTCGAAGGTCCGCGCGATGGTGTTGGTACGGCCCTCGATGCGCCGCTCCAACTGCGAGGTGTCGCGCTGCAGCCGGTGGTAGCGCTCGGCCCAGCGGGCGTGGTCCTCGCGGTCGTCGCAGCCGTGGCAGGGGTGCGCGCGGATCGCCGTGCGCAGCCGGGCGATCTCGCGGTCGTCGGCGGCCTGCGAGCGCTTCTTGCGGGCGCGCTCCGGCGGGATGTGCCCCGCCTTGGTGCGCAGCGCGGAGGCGAGGTCCCGGCGGGACTGCGGGGAGCGCGCGTTGAACGTCTTCGGGATGCGCATCCGGTCCAGCGCCTCCACCGGCACCGGGAAGTCGATGGACGCCAGCCGCTTGACCTGCCGTTCGGCGGTGAGCACCAGCGGGCGGGGTCCGTCGTGCTGGTCGAAGCCGCGGTGCCCGCCGGTCCGCCCGGCGGGCAGACCGGGGTCGAGGACGAGCGCGAGACCCGCGTACTTGCCGGTGGGCACGTGGATGATGTCGCCCGGCTTGAGCTTCTCCAGCGCGACGGCTGCCTCCGCGCGCCGCTGGTTGGCGCCCTGCCGGGCCAGCTCGGTCTCCCGGTCCTTCAGCTCGCGGCGCAGCCCCGCGTACTCGTCGAAGTCGCCGAGGTGACAGGTCATGGAGTCCTTGTAGCCCTCCAGACCCTCCTCGTTGCGCTGCACCTGCCGGGAGATCCCGACGACCGACTTGTCGGCCTGGAACTGCGCGAACGACGTCTCAAGGAGTTCGCGCGAGCGGTGCCGCCCGAACTGCTCGACCAGGTTGACCGCCATGTTGTACGACGGCTTGAAGCTGGAGCGCAGCGGATAGGTGCGGGTGCCCGCGAGCCCGGCCAGGTGCTCCGGGCTCATCCCCCGCTGCCACAGCACCACGGCATGACCCTCGATGTCGATCCCGCGCCGTCCCGCACGCCCGGTGAGCTGGGTGTACTCGCCCGGGGTGATGTCGGCGTGCTGTTCGCCGTTCCACTTGACGAGCTTTTCCAGCACGACCGAGCGGGCGGGCATGTTGATGCCGAGCGCCAGGGTCTCGGTGGCGAACACCGCCTTGACCAGCCCGCGCACGAACAGCTCCTCCACGACCTCCTTGAAGGTCGGCAGCATGCCCGCGTGATGGGCGGCGATGCCCCGCTCCAGACCCTCCAGCCACTCGTAGTAGCCGAGGACGTGCAGGTCCTCCGGCGGGATGTTGGCGGTGCGCTCCTCGACCAGGGCGCGGACCTGCTCCCGCTCCTCCTCGTCGTTGAGCCTCAGTCCCGCGTACAGGCACTGCTGGACGGCTGCCTCGCAGGCGGCGCGGCTGAAGATGAAGGTGATGGCGGGCAGCAGACCCTCGGCGTCGAGGCGCTCGATGACCTCGGGACGGCTCGGCGTCCACACCCGCGAGCGCTGCCTGCGCTCGCGCTCCCGGTCCGCCTCGCGCATGGCACGACCGCGCCTGCGGTCCTGGTACGAGGGGCGGGTGGCCTCCATGCGGGCGAGCCGGGCGAGGTCGGGGTTGACGGCCTTCTTGTGACCCTCGCCCTCCTCGAACAGGTCGTACATCCGCCGTCCGGCGAGCACGTGCTGGAACAGCGGGACGGGGCGGTGCTCGGAGACGATCACCTCGGTGTCGCCGCGCACGGTGTCCAGCCAGTCGCCGAACTCCTCGGCGTTGGACACGGTGGCGGACAGCGAGACCAGCGTGACCGACTCGGGCAGGTGGATGATCACCTCTTCCCAGACGGCGCCCCGGAAGCGGTCGGAGAGGTAGTGCACCTCGTCCATGACCACGTAGCCGAGACCGAGGAGGGTCTGGGAACCGGCGTACAGCATGTTCCGCAGCACCTCGGTCGTCATGACGACGATCGGGGCGTCGGAGTTGACGCTGTTGTCACCGGTGAGGAGTCCGACCTTGTCCGCGCCGTAGCGGCGGCACAGGTCGGCGTACTTCTGGTTCGACAGCGCCTTGATGGGCGTCGTGTAGAAGCACTTCTTGCCCTGCTCCAGGGCGAGGTGGACGGCGAACTCGCCCACGATCGTCTTGCCGGAGCCGGTGGGGGCGGCCACCAGGACGCCCTTGCCGCCCTCCAGCGCCTGGCACGCCTCGATCTGGAAGGGGTCGAGGCCGAAGTCGTACATCTCGCGGAAGTCCGCGAGCGCGGTGGCCTGCTCGGCTGCCCGCACTCGGGACGCCGCGTACCGCTCGGCCGGTGAGAGGTCCTCTGTCATCGTGCTTTCGAGCGTACCGGGCCGCACCGACAACAGGACGATCATTATCCGGAAGTCGGGGGATCCTTGAAGATCCGGAAAGCTCCGGGCTGCCCCGGGACGCCGGATGCCCCCGTCCCAGGTGGGAGGGGGCATCCGGTGACGGCGCGGCGGCGCCCGGCGCACGAGACCGCCCGGCGCGGCGGCGCTCAGGTCACGTCGTCGTAGTCGCCCGACCGCTCCCCGCTCGCCTGCTCAGGCAGCGTGCGCCCGGCGCGGACCGGCTCGACCTCGTCTATGGCCTCGGGGGTGAGGTCCAGCTCGGACGCCTCGTCGTCGTCGGGTCCGGCGGCCAGACGGCGGGCCTTGCGGCGGTCGTTGAGCAGCGAGAGGACGACCGCGCCGAAGTACAGCACCCAGATCGGGGCGGCGAGCGCCAGCATGGTCAGCGGGTCGGTGCTGGGCGTGGCGACGGCGGCGAACACGGTGATGCCGAGGATCATGCCCCGCCACCAGCCGAGCATCCGCTTGCCGGAGAGCACGCCGGTCATGTTGAGCATGACCAGCAGCAGCGGCAGCTCGAAGGAGAGACCGAACACGAGCACCATGCGCATGACGATGTCGAGGAGATCGTCCAGCGGCAGCAGGTTGTCGGCGTTCTGCGGGGTGAAGCCGATCAGGACCTTCGCCGAGGTGGGCAGCACCTTGTAGGCGAAGTAGGCGCCGGCGAAGAACAGCGGGGCGCCGGTGGCGACGAAGCCGAGGGCGTACTTCTTCTCGTGCCGGTGCAGACCGGGCGCGATGAACGCCCAGAGCTGGTACAGCCACACCGGGGAGGCGCCCACGACACCGGCCATGAGGGAGACCTTCAGCGCCAGCGTGAACGGTCCGAGCAGGCCGTTGACCGTGATCCGCGCGCAGGTGTGACCGTCGTGCGCCTTCGCCAGTTCCGCGAAGGACTTGGTGCAGCCGACCGAGTCCATGATCGGCCTGGTGACGACATTGATGATGTCGTTGTAGTAGAAGGCGGCGACGCACGTCACCACGGTGACGGCCAGCAGCGCCTTCGCAAGCCGGTTGCGCAGCTCACGCAGGTGGTCCGCCAGGGGCATCCGCCCCTCGGGGTCCTTCTCCTGCTTGCGGGCAGACTTGAGCAACCCACGTCCTCATCTCGTGCGGCAGGCCGGGGGTCCGGCCGCGGGTCAGCGCTGGGTGGTGTCCGTGGGCTCGTTGACCGGGCGCGCGCTGTTCACGTCGCCCGGGGCGGCCTGGATGGTGCGCTGCGCGGGGGGCTGCTCGCCGGTCGGCGAACCGGCCTGGTTGCTGCCGCCCTCTTCCTTCATGGCCTTGGCCTCGCTCTTGAGGATGCGCGCGGACTTGCCGAGCGAGCGGGCCATGTCCGGAAGCTTCTTCGCGCCGAACAGCAGGATGATGACGACGAGGAGGAGAATGATCTCGGGGGCTCCGAGCCTTCCGAACATAAGTCTTTACCTTCTCACCGAGGCGGCTGGGTGGGGGCTTGTCCGACCAGTCGGGCAGGCGTCCGAGCGATCGTGGTCGCGGCGATCGTAACGCTCAGAGGTGAACGCGAAGCGATCCCCGCGCATCGTCCCGGTCCGCGATGCGAGCCTCGATCTGCGCACCGCGAGAAGCAGCGTACCTGCCCGCCCCGGTCGTCCGACAGGGAGGAGGGCCGTCCCGCCCTTGGTACGGCCGGGACCCGCGGGCCCGGGGATGGCGGACGTCACAGCGTGTCGGCGGCCCGTGCCGCGCTCACCGCGGCCCGCTCCAGGTCCTCCGCCGCCCGGCCGATGCGGTCGGCCGACCGCGCGACCTGCTCTCCCAGGCCCCGCGCCGCCAGGAACACCCGGACGGCGAGCACCCCGAGGACGACAAGACCCAGGAAACCCATGGCTACCGCGAACATCGGCCAGAACATGCCGAAGAGCCTAGACGGTTCCGGACGGCCGTCCGTGCACGGTCCCGCAGTCCACGGTCGCGCTCACGCGGTGGAGTGCAGCCGCAGGGTGCGCACCCCGCCGCCGGTCAGCAGCTCCACGATCCGCTCCCCCGCGGGCTTGCGCACCGCCGCCCCGCAGTTGGGGCAGGTGAAGGCGTAGAAGGTGGTGCGGCTGGAGGCGCCGACGGCCAGGCGCAGCGCGCTCGCCGCCAGTTCGAAGCGGCCCCGGCAGTCCGGGCAGCCCGCCTTGAACACCACCGGCACCACGCGTCGCATCCCGGCGAAGGCGGCGGCCACCGTCATCCCGACCCCTGTCCCCCGGCCACCGCCCGCCGTCCGCGCCTCCGGCACCGAAATCTCGCTCACAGCCCGTGCTCCCCCCGCTCGTACGTCCCGTCCGCGCCGCCGGACACCCCCTCGGCCGCGCCGTCGGCGCTGTCGTCGGCGTCGTAGGACTCGTACGCCGCCAGCGCCTCGCGGGCCGCCCGGCGGGCGCTGTCGGCCAGTTCGGGCGGCGAGACGATCCGGCCGTCGCGGCCGAGCCGCAGGGCGAGCCGCCTGAGCGAGGCCGGATCGGGGGTGCGCAGAGTGATACGCAGCCCGCCGTCGGGAAGCTCATCGGCGCTGTCGTGCGGGTAGTACTCGGCGACCCAGCGCCCGCCCGGGCCGACCTCGACCACGACCTCGGGATCCTCGGCGGCCGGCTGCACCAGCGCCTCGGAGAGGTCGCGGGGTGCTATCTCGGGCGGCGCGGACGGCTCGTCCAGGATGCGGATCTCCGCCACGCGGTCGAGGCGGAAGGTGCGGCGCGCCTCGGAGCGGCGGCACCACGCCTCGACGTAGGTGTGTCCGACGCTGACCAGCCGGATCGGGTCGATCTCGCGCTCGGTCAGCTCGTCGCGGGCCGGGGAGTAGTAGCGGATCCACAGCCTGCGGCGCTCGGAGATGGCGCGGTCCACGTCGGCGAAGACGCCGCCCTCGGACTCGAAGGTCACCGAGAGCCGCGAGCTGGCCCCCGCCGCGTCGCCCGCCGAGGTCTCGACCTTGGCGGTGGCGCGCAGCAGAGCCTGGCGGTCGCTCTCGCGCAGACCGGGCAGGGTGGCCACCGCGCGGGCGGCGACCAGCAGCGCGGTCGCCTCGTCGGCGGCCAGCCGCAGCGGTTCGGCGGCGTCGGCGCCCAGGGCGGCGGGGTTGTGCCACCAGATGCGCTCGCCGTCGGTGTCGATGTCGAGGAGGTCGCCGCCCCGGAAGCTGGTGCCGCACATGGGCAGCACGTCGAGGTCGGAGACCAGTTCGTCCTCGGTGATGCCGAAGGCGCGGGCCACGTCCGCGATGCGGGCGCCGGGGCGCTCGCGCAGATAGGTCACCAGGGACAGCATCCGCCGGGTCTGGTCGATGGCGCTCGCGGGCCTGACCGCTTTTCCTGCCATGGTTGTGCTCAGCTCCCCCATCAGCCCTTGGCCACGGCACGCAGCCGGTCCACCACGTCCGCGCGCAGCTCGGCGGGTTCAAGCACCACCACGTCGGGTCCGAACTCCACCAGCCAGGCGTCGAGACCGTGCCCGTACGGAATCTCCAGCTCGTCCCAGCCGTCGCCGAGGTCGCGGACCTTGACGGCCTTCGCGCGCAGCGGGTACCCGGCGCCCGAGCGCAGCCGGATCAGCGCCGAGCGGTCGGCGCTCTCGCCCGCCCACCCGGCCACAGTCTCGCGCACGGTGACGACGTCGGGCACGGGCGCGGTGAAGCCGGTGCCGCGGGCGCGGACCTTGCCGGTGATCCGGGAGAGCCTGAAGACGCGCTCGGCGCCCCGGTCGCGGTCCCAGCCCGCGAGGTACCAGTGCCCGCGCCAGCACTCGAGCGCCCACGGCTCGACGTGCCGGGGTTCGGGGTGGGCGGCGGACGCCTTGCGGTAGTCGAAGAGCACCGGGCGGCGGTCACGGCAGGCGAGCATCAGCGGCTCGAAGGCGGCCTCGTGCACCGGGATGCGCGGCTCCAGGGCGCTGTGCGCGCCGTAGGGGTCGACGTCCTCGGGCAGTCCGGCGGCGCGCAGCTTCTGCAGGGCGCCGCTGGCGGCACCGGCGAGCCGCGCCTGCTGCCAGACCTTGGCGGCGAGACCGAGGGCCGCGGCCTCCTCGGCGTCCAGGGTGATGGGCGGCAGCCGGTTGCTGTCGCCGCGGGCGAGATAGCCGACCTCGCCCTCGATGTTCTCGACGGTCTCGATGACGAGTCCCAGCTCGCGCAGATCGTCCTTGTCCCGCTCGAACATGCGGTTGAAGGCGTCGTCCGAGCCCGCTTCCAGGTACGCCTCGATGGACTCGCGCAGCTCGCGCTTGCTGAGCGGCCGCCGTGTGCCGAGCAGGCACAGCGCGAGGTTCATCAGCCGCTCGGCCTTGGCAATGGCCATCGACGCCCTTCGCCTTCCTCTGGTGCTTCCGATCGTCGACCGTACCGCCCAGCGGTGGCACGGCAAAAGCCAGAACAAAGAAGAAGGGCCATTACGGACAGCAAAGGTCATAAAAGAAGGGCCCGTACCCGGGGTACGAGCCCTTCCTCGATCAGATCCGGTCGGTCACCGGGTCAGCGCTTGTTCACGCCCACCAGGTCGCAGACGAAGATCAGGGTCTCGCCCGGGGCGATCGCGCGACCGGCACCGCGGTCGCCGTAGGCGAGGTGCGCGGGGATGGTGAGCTGGCGGCGGCCGCCGACCTTCATGCCCTGCACGCCCTTGTCCCAGCCCTGGATGACCTGGCCGACACCGAGCTGGAACTCCAGCGGCGTACCGCGGTTCCAGGAGGCGTCGAACTCCTCGCCGGTCGAGAAGGCGACACCCACGTAGTGGACCTTGACGAAGTCCTTCGCCTCGGCCACCTCGCCGTCACCCTCCCAGATCTCCTTGATCTCGAGGTCCGCCGGCGGCTCGCCGCCCGGGAAGTCGATCTCCGGCTTGTCGATGTTCACGTCAAAGCTCCTGCTTGTGTACGACACGTAACACGGACAGTCTTTCATTGCTCACGGCCGCGGCGCCCCGTACGGGGCACCCGGCACGCCCTACATCGCGGCGAGGATGTCCACCGTGAACACCAGCGTCGAGCCCTTCTTGATGTCGCCCCCGCCGGGCGGGTTGTCGCCGTAGGCGAGGTCCGGCGGGACCACGACGAGCACCCGGCTGCCGATCTTCTTCCCGGTGATCCCCTGCGCCAGACCCTTGACGACCTGCTCCATCTGCTCCACCGAGAACTGGCTCAGCCGCCCGGTGCCGTACGTCTGCTGGAACACCTTGCCGCTGTCCCACACCAGACCCTGGAACTGGCACAGCACCGTCTGGTCCTTCTTGACCGCCTGGCCGTCGCCCTCCAGTACGTAGTTCGACACCAGCTTCTTCGGCGGCGCCGACTTCGGAACGGTCACTTTCGGCGCGGCGCCGTCGGTGTTCGTGGCGACCTTCGGCAGCGCCGCGTCGTCCTGCGGGACGGCCTTGCCCTTGGCCGAGCTCTTGGAGTTGAAGGAGTCGATCACGTCGATGACGAACACCAGCGTGTCGGTGCCCTTGATCCCCGCCTGCGAGTTGCCCGACTCGCCGTACCCCCAGGTCGGCGGCACCGCGATCTCCACCCGGCTGCCGGTCTTCTTGCCCGCCAGCGCGTACCGCCAGCCGTCGATGATGCTGCCCTGCGCCAACTGGATCACCAGCGGCTGCCGGTCGTAGGAGTTGTCGAAGACCTTGCCCGAGCTCCAGATCTGACCCAGGTAGTTCGCCTGGATGAAGTCGTTCTCCGCGACCGCCCGGCCGTTGCCCGCGATGACCGTGCGCACCGCCAGGTTCTTCGACGGCTCCCCCTCGCCCTTGGCCACCGTCGGCTTCTGGCCGAACTCCTTGCCCCCCGTGATCGCCGGCAGCGGACCGTCCACGATCTTCGGCGGCGGCGCGGACGACGCCGACGGAGACGGAGACGCGCTCGCCTTGCTGGACTTCGAATCGCCGTCGCCACACCCGGCGAGCGTGACCAGTCCTGCGGGAACGGCGGCGAGGAGCAGTGAACGTCGGCGCACGGAGATGCCTCGTAATCGGTCGATCTTGCGGATTGGCGTGCGCGCAACTCTACGGCGTGAGAAGGGCGCCGTACGGGAAACGTACGGCGCCCGTGTGGCGATCCGTCAGACACCCACGGAAAACCACCCCTTCACGCGGTCGGCACTACATTCCCGCGATCAGCTTCTCCACCCGGTCGTCCACCGAACGGAACGGGTCCTTGCACAACACGGTGCGCTGCGCCTGGTCGTTGAGCTTCAGATGCACCCAGTCCACCGTGAAGTCCCGGCGCTGCTCCTGCGCGCGCCGGATGAAGTCACCGCGAAGGCGCGCCCGAGT
Organism: Streptomyces sp. DSM 110735; assembly: GCF_016482685.1. Taxonomy (GTDB): domain Bacteria; phylum Actinomycetota; class Actinomycetes; order Streptomycetales; family Streptomycetaceae; genus Streptomyces. Next base: position 47,697 of record NZ_JACYHF010000011.1, read on the forward strand.
CGTCTGCGGCGGCACCGACTTGCCCTCGAAGATCTTCAGGTCGTTGCAGATCCGCGCCGCCTGACCCTTCTTCTCCAGCAGGTAGTACAGCCCACGACGACGGTGGATGTCGTGATACGCGAGGTCTATCTGCGCGACCCGCGGATGCGACATCGTCATGTTGTGCTTCTCGCGGTACCGCTCGATGAGCTTGTACTTCATCACCCAGTCGATCTCGGTACCGATCCGGTCCAGCTCCTCGGTCTCGATCGCGTCCAGCGTGCGGCCCCACAGCTCCAGGACCTGCGCCACCGTGCCCGTACGGATACCCCGCCGGTCGCAGAAGTCGACCGCCTTGTCGAAGTACTCGCGCTGCACCTCCAGCGCGGACGCCTCGCGACCGCTGGCCAGGCGCACCTTGCGCCGCCCGGTGATGTCGTGACTCACCTCGCGGATCGCCCGGATCGGGTTCTCCAGGGTGAGGTCGCGCATCACGGTGCCCGCCTCGATCATGCGCAGCACCAGGTCCGTCGCGCCCACCTTCAGCAGCATGGTCGTCTCGGACATGTTCGAGTCGCCCACGATGACATGCAGACGCCGGTAGCGCTCGGCGTCCGCGTGCGGCTCGTCGCGGGTGTTGATGATGGGCCGCGAACGCGTCGTCGCCGACGACACGCCCTCCCAGATGTGCTCCGCGCGCTGGCTGACGCAGTACACCGCGCCCCGCGGCGTCTGGAGCACCTTGCCCGCGCCGCACAGCAACTGCCTCGTCACCAGGAACGGGATGAGAATGTCCGCGAGGCGGGAGAACTCACCGTGCCGGGCCACCAGATAGTTCTCGTGGCACCCGTACGAATTGCCCGCCGAGTCGGTGTTGTTCTTGAAAAGGTAGACGTCGCCCGCGATTCCCTCCTCGTGCAGGCGTCGTTCCGCGTCCACCAGGAGTCCTTCGAGAATGCGCTCGCCAGCCTTGTCGTGAGTGACCAGCTCGGTCACATTGTCACACTCGGGTGTCGCGTATTCCGGATGTGAGCCCACGTCGAGATACAGCCGGGCGCCGTTTCGCAGAAAGACATTGCTGCTGCGACCCCATGACACGACACGGCGGAAGAGGTACCGCGCCACCTCGTCAGGAGACAGTCGCCGCTGTCCCCTGAACGTGCACGTGACGCCGTACTCGTTCTCCAGCCCGAAAATGCGGCGGTCCATGCATGAACATTACGCCCGATCCCCTGAACTGAAACGGGGTTGGGCAGCACGATTCGGATCATTTTCCGAGGACACCACCACGACCCCGCCCACCGCCGGGCCCGTCAGCACCCGCCCCGTGGCCAGCAGGACCAGCAACGACACGGCCCCCGCCACACCCGGCAGCGCGAAACCCCACAGCGCCCCGCCCGCCTCCACCACCGGACCGGCAAGACCCGTACCCACCGACGCACCCACCACGAACGTCGTCACCAGCCACGAGAAAGCCTCCGTCACCGTCCCCGCCGGAGCATGCCGGTCCACGATCACGAACGCACACGCGATGCACGGCGCCAGGAACACCCCCGCCAGCACCGACAGCAGCACCATCCACGCCGGACCAGGCATCAGCGTGAGCGGCACGTAACACACCGCCAGCAGCGCCACCAGCACCCGCAGCCGCCGCTCCGGCGCCCCCGCCCAGCGCCGCGCCCCGTACACCGTGCCGCCCACCAGCGCGCCCAGACCGACCCCCGCCATCATCCAGCCGTACACCGCGTCACCCCCGTGACCGTCCGCGTACGACACCGCCGCCACCGCGATCGACCCCATCGCGATCCCCACGAACAAAAACGCCGCCAGCAGCGCCAGCAGCCCGGGCGACCGCAGCGCCCCCAGCCAGTGCGCTTCCCTCGGCTCCGAACGCCACTGACGCGACGGCCGCGAAAGCACCACCGACAGCGCCCCGAGCACCCCCAGTCCGTTCAGCACCAGCAGCGCCGCCCGCTCCGACCACAGCGACACGCACAACGTCACCAGCAGCGGACCCGCCGTGAACATGACCTCCTGCGCCACCGCGTCCAGCGCGTACGCCGTGTGCACCTGGTCCTCCCGGCGCAGCACCGACGGCCACAACGCCCGCAACCCGCCCTCCAGCGGCGGCGTGAACAGCCCCGACGCCGCCACCAGGACATACGCCAGCGGCAGCGGACCGATCCCCACGAAGGCGAACCCCACCATGGCCAGCGCGGAGAGCACCGCCGCCGGCAACTGCACCCGGGGCTGCCCATGGACGTCCACCAGACGGCCCAGCAGCGGCTGCCCCACCGCGTTCGCCACCCCGTACACCGCCGCCAGCGCCCCCGCCAGGCTGTACGAACCCCCCTCGGCCCGCACGAACAGCAACAGCGCGATCGACGCCACCGCGTTGGGCAAACGGCCCACCAGGGTGCCGGTCAGCAGCCGCATCGCGTGTCTCGCCCGCAGGATCTCCAGATACCCCGTCGCCATGTGCCGCCCAGCCGCCCTTCGCCCAGCCCCTCCGGGCCGCCTCGACGCCTCCGAAGTGTTACGTATAACTAACGCATTCATACGTACCATGTGCGCTGTTCACCCGTCCACACGAAGGAGCAGGCCCACGGTGGCACGCAGCAGCAGCACGCGCCCGACCAGCCGTGACGTGGCCCAGGCCGCCGGAGTCTCCCAGGCCGCCGTCTCCCTCGTCCTCGGCGACAAATGGCGCGGCCGCGTCTCCGAGACCACCGCCGAACGCGTCCGCGAAGCCGCCCGCGCCCTCGGCTACCGCCCCAACCTCGCCGCCCGCAACCTCCGCCTCGGCAGCACCCGCACCGTCCTCCTCGTCGTCCCCGCCCTCACCACCGAATTCTTCGCAGGCGTCTACACCGGCGCCGCCCGCGTCGCCGCCACCCACGGCTTCGGCGTCGTCCTCTACCCCTCCCCCGAAGGCGTCGGACCGGCCCACCCGTCTCCCACCACCGCCCTCAAAGGAAGGCCCTTGCGGGCCGCCCCCATCCCAGACCCCTTCGCCTCTGCCGAAGCCGCCCTCGACGGCGTCATCGCCTCCTCCATGGCCGCCGACGCCCTCACCGCCATCCGCGGCGACCAACTCCCCCTCGTCATGCTCGACAGCGACCCCCACGGCAGCCTCGGCGCCGCCACCGTCAACCTCGACATCGCCGACGGCGTCCGCCAGGTCGCCGAACACCTCCTCGCCCTCGGCCACCGCCACGTCCTCCACCTCGCCGCCGACATCCCCTCCTGGACCTTCCGCGCCCGCGCCCGCGAACTCGCCGACCGCCTCGCCGCCGTACCCGGCACCCGGCTGCGCACCGCCACCGCCCCCATCACCATCGACGACGCCCGCGCCGCCACCGAAACCGCCCTCACCGCACCAGGACCCCGCCCCACCGCCGTCGTCTGCGACGACGACAAACTCGCCGCGGGCGCCTACAAAGCCCTGCGCCGCCTCGGACTCCGCGTCCCCGACGACATCTCCGTCACCGGCCTCGACGACCTCGCCCTCGCCACCGCCATCGACCCCGAACTCACCACCGTCCGCCTCGACGCCGAACTCTTCGGCGAACGCGGCATGGAAGCCCTCCTCGCCGTCCTGGACGGCCGCGCACCCGCCGGTGGCGACATCCCCGTCCAGCTCGTCGTACGCGGCTCCACAGGCCCCGCCAGAGACGCCTAGCGGGCCACCACCGGACAACCGGCGCCCCGAACACGGAAAAACCCCGGCCGGAGAACCGGCCGGGGCACACCCGCCTCGCACACCTGGAGGTCGCGGGAAACTCACTCCTCCTCGGAGTCGTCCTCCCCCGCACTCTTCGACAGCGTCGACGCACCGTCCCCCGCCAGCAGACGGTCGAGCTGACGACCCACGATCCGCTTGAACTTCCGCTTCTGCGGACGCGTACGGTCCAGCACCGCCACCTCAAGACGCTCGGCCGGGATCTCCCGCTCGCTGCCGTTGGTGTCCCGCGACAGCGCCTGCACCGCCAGCTTCAACGCCTCCGCCAGCGTCATCCCGTCCCGGTGCCGCTGATCCAGGAACGTACTGATCTGCTCCGCGTTGCCACCCACCGCGACCGAACCGTGCTCGTCCACGATGGAACCGTCGTGCGGCAGCCGGTAGATCTGATCGCCGTCCGGCGTCTCACCGACCTCCGCCACCACCAGCTCCACCTCGTACGGCTTCTCGGCCGCCGAGGAGAAGATCGTGCCCAGCGTCTGCGCGTACACGTTCGCCAGACCGCGCGCGGTCACGTCGTCACGGTCGTAGGTGTAACCACGCAGATCCGCGTAGCGCACACCACCGATGCGCAGGTTCTCGTACTCGTTGTACTTACCGGCGGCCGCGAAACCGATCCGGTCGTAGATCTCGCTGAACTTGTGCAGCGCACGGGACGGGTTCTCACCGACGAACACGATGCCGTCGGCGTACTGCATGACCACCAGGCTGCGACCGCGCGCGATGCCCTTGCGGGCGTACTCCGCGCGGTCCGCCATGGCCTGCTGGGGTGAGACATAGAACGGCGTCGACACCGGTTATCCGTCCCTTTCTGTCATGGTCACTGGATCACCTCGGATGAAGAAGACCGGCCGGGAGCACCCGGCCCGCGCTCAGAGCAGCGCGGCCCGCGGGCCGTCCGGCTCCTCGAGACGCCGCTGGAGCACCGCGCGGGAGATCTCCGACGCCTCCTCCTCGGTCAGCCTGCGGAAACCGTCGTCGGTGATCACGGTGATGATCGGGTAGATCCGGCGGGCGACGTCGGGTCCACCGGTCGCCGAGTCGTCGTCGGCCGCGTCGTACAGCGCCTGCACGACCAGAGTGGTGGCCTGCTCCTCGGTCAGGTCGTCCCGGAACAGCTTCTTCATCGCACCCCGCGCGAAGACCGAGCCGGAGCCCGTCGCCGCGAAGTTGTGCTCCTCGGAGCGGCCGCCGGTGACGTCGTAGGAGAAGATGCGGCCCTTCTCCCGGTCCAGGTCGTACCCCGCGAACAGCGGGACCACGGCCAGACCCTGCATGGCCATGCCCAGGTTGGAGCGGATCATGGTCGACAGGCGGTTCGCCTTGCCCTCCAGCGACAACTGGGCGCCCTCGACCTTCTCGAAGTGCTCCAGCTCCAACTGGAAGAGCTTCACCATCTCCACGGCGAGACCGGCGGTACCGGCGATACCGACGGCCGAGTGCTCGTCCGCCGGGAACACCTTCTCGATGTCCCGCTGCGCGATGACGTTGCCCATGGTCGCCCGGCGGTCACCGGCCAGCACGACGCCCCCCGGGAACGTCACGGCCACGATGGTCGTCCCGTGCGGAGCCTCGATCACCCCCTGCATGGGCGGCAAGGTCCGCTTACCGGGCAGCAGCTCGGGCTGGTGGTCGGACAAGAAGTCCATGAAGGAGGACGACCCAGGCGTCAGGAAGGCAGCCGGTAGACGCCCGGTGCTACGAGTGTTGGCTTCCACGCGTTTCCTTCCACGTATTCGGCAGCCCGCCTTATGACATCGGGCCGATCCTTGAACTGCCCCAGCGCGGCATTGCAACTGAAGCACAGTACGCCTCGGACCCTACCCGTCTCATGGCAGTGATCCACATGCGCAGGCGGAGCGGAAAGACAGATGCAGCAGACACCGCCTTGCGAGGCGATTAGTTCATCGCGCTCAGCCTCGGTGATTCCGTACTGGCGCTTCAGGTGCCCCTGCCGCCCCTGGACGACCCGGCATGACTTGCAGCGGGTCGACAGGCCGTCGGACGCAGTGGCGTTGCGATGCCACTCGCTGTGCGGCTTGATCTGACCACACGTCCGGCAGTACTTGTGCCCGTTCGGCACATCCACTCGAGGCCGAACGTTGCGACCCTTGGCCACCTGACGTGCCTGGTGGTAAGCGGCCGAGCACTCCCTGCAGTAGGCCTGCAAGCCATCCCGCATCGCCTTGTTTCGTGCGAACGCTGCTCGCGGCTTGAGCTCCGCACACCGCGGGCAGCGTTTCACACCTTCTTCAATTGCCAACCCTGACGCCCCCCGAACCTTCGATCTAAAGGCTACTCGCCGCCTTTTTGAACGAAGCTCCGAACGAAATCCTCGGCATTAGCCTCGAGGACGTCATCAATCTCGTCGAGGACGTCGTCCACGTCGTCGCTCAGCTTTTCCTGGCGCTCCTTGAGGTCCTCGGAGCCCTGTGCGTCCTGTGTCTGCTCCTCGACCTCTTCGGTGGAGCGTGTGGCCTTCTGCTGGCCGCCGCCGGTGTCCTTGGTTGCCATAACCCTCACCCCGCTCAGTTCGCCGTTCGGTGATGATCAGACCCTACAAGCCGGGTCCGACATCGGCCCCGTAGTTCAGGGAACGTACGGGGGCCATCTCGATGATTCCCTGACGCCGGGTTTTCCACCCTGCGAAGAGAACCCAATCAATGCCCCTAGCAGGGGTTTCAATTGCCGGAGAGCACCCTGACCAGCTCGTCCGCCGTGCGGCAGCGGTCCAGCAGCTCCTTGACGTGATTTCGCGTTCCGCGAAGCGGTTCCAGGGTCGGCACCCGCTGGAGCGAGTCGCGTCCCGGCAGGTCGAAGATGACCGAGTCCCAGGACGCCGCGGCGACGTCGTCCGCGTACTGCTCAAGGCAGCGCCCGCGGAAGTACGCCCGGGTGTCCTCCGGCGGCGCCGTGCGCGCCCGCTCGACCTCGTCGTCGGTCAGGAGCCGCTTGATGCGTCCCCGGGCCGCCAGCCGGTTGTACAGCCCCTTCTCGGGGCGTACGTCGGCGTACTGGAGGTCGACCAGGTGGAGGCGGGCGGCGTCCCAGTCGAGGTTGTCGCGGCGGCGGTAGCCCTCCATCAGCTCCCGCTTGGCGACCCAGTCCAGCTCGCCCGCCAGGCTCATCGGGTCGTTCTCGAGCCGGGTGAGGGTGTCCTCCCACCGGGCGAGGACGTCCTTGGTCTGCTCGTCGGCGTCGGCGCCGTACCGCTCCTCGACGTACTTGCGCGACAGCTCGAAGTACTCCATCTGCAACTGGACCGCGGTGAGCGTGCGGCCGCTGCGCAGGGTGACGAGGTGCTTGAGCGAGGGGTCGTGCGAGACCTGGTGGAGCGTGCGTACGGGCTGGTCGACGGCGAGGTCCACCGCGATGAAGCCGTCCTCGATCATGGAGAGGACCAGCGCCGTGGTGCCGAGCTTGAGATAGGTCGAGATCTCGGAGAGGTTGGCGTCGCCGATGATCACGTGCAGTCGGCGGTACTTCTCCGCGTCCGCGTGGGGTTCGTCGCGGGTGTTGATGATGGGCCGCTTGAGAGTGGTCTCCAGTCCGACCTCGACCTCGAAGTAGTCGGCGCGCTGGCTGAGCTGGAAGCCGTGTTCGTGGCCGTCCTGTCCGATGCCGACGCGTCCGGCGCCCGCGAAGACCTGGCGGGAGACGAAGAAGGGCGTCAGGTGGCGCACGATGTCCGAGAAGGCGGTCTCCCGCTTCATCAGGTAGTTCTCGTGCGTGCCGTAGGAGGCGCCCTTGTTGTCGGTGTTGTTCTTGTAGAGGTGGATGGGCTGGGCGCCGGGCAGCGCGGCGGCCCGCTCGGCGGCCTCGGCCATGATGCGTTCGCCCGCCTTGTCCCACAGGACGGCGTCGCGCGGGTTGGTGACCTCGGGGGCGCTGTACTCGGGGTGGGCGTGGTCGACGTAGAGGCGGGCGCCGTTGGTGAGGATGACGTTGGCGAGGCCGATGTCCTCGTCGGTGAGCTGGCTGGAGTCGGCGGCCTCCCGTGCGAGGTCGAAGCCGCGCGCGTCGCGCAGCGGGTTCTCCTCCTCGAAGTCCCAGCGGGCCCGGCGGGCCCGGTGCATCGCCGCCGCGTAGGCGTTGACGATCTGGGACGAGGTGAGCATGGCATTGGCGTTGGGGTGGCCGGGGACGGAGATGCCGTACTCCGTCTCGATGCCCATTACTCGCCGTACGGTCATGCGGCCCTCCTTGCCCGGCGGCGCCCTCGGTGGTGGGCGCCGCTCGCGTACCGCTGGCGCTCCGGTGCGTGTGCGGTGCCCGTCCCCGCACTGCGCGACTCGGCGGTAGGAAAGAGCCTAGAACGCCTTTGCGCTGGTGTGGAGATCATTTGCGTCATTGCCTGCTGCGGTGGCGGTCCGGAAAGCAGGCGGCTGCGGGTGCCCGACGTGGGGCACCCGCAGCCGGCCGGCCTTTTTACAGGTACTGACCGGTGTTCGCCACCGTGTCGATGGAGCGTCCGGTGTCCGCGCCCTGCTTTCCGGTGATGAGGGTGCGGATGTAGACGATCCGCTCGCCCTTCTTTCCGGAGATGCGGGCCCAGTCGTCCGGGTTGGTGGTGTTGGGCAGGTCCTCGTTCTCCTTGAACTCGTCCACGCATGCCTGGAGGAGGTGGGAGACGCGGAGGCCCTTCTGGGTCTTTTCGAGGAAGTCCTTGATCGCCATCTTCTTGGCGCGGCCCACGATGTTCTCGATCATGGCGCCGGAATTGAAGTCCTTGAAGTACAGGACTTCCTTGTCGCCATTGGCGTAGGTGACTTCCAGGAAGCGGTTTTCCTCGGATTCGGCGTACATCTGCTCGACCGCTGTCTGGATCATGCTCTGGACGGTGGTCGTCCTGTCGCCGCCGTGCTCGCCGAGGTCGTCGGCGTGCAGGGGGAGGCGCTCGGTGAGGTACTTGCCGAAGATGTCCTTGGCGGCTTCGGCGTCCGGGCGCTCGATCTTGATCTTCACGTCGAGGCGGCCGGGGCGCAGGATGGCGGGGTCGATCATGTCCTCGCGGTTGGAGGCGCCGATCACGACCACGTTCTGCAGTCCCTCCACACCGTCGATCTCGGCGAGGAGCTGGGGGACGATGGTGTTCTCCACGTCCGAGCTGACGCCGGAGCCGCGGGTGCGGAAGAGGGATTCCATCTCGTCGAAGAAGACGATGACGGGGGTACCCTCGCTGGCCTTCTCGCGGGCTCGCTGGAAGACGAGCCGGATCTGGCGTTCGGTCTCGCCCACGTACTTGTTGAGGAGTTCGGGGCCCTTGATGTTGAGGAAGAAGCTCTTGCCGGCGGCTTGTCCGGTGACCTCGGCGACCTTCTTGGCCAGCGAGTTGGCGACGGCCTTGGCGATGAGCGTCTTGCCGCATCCGGGGGGGCCGTAGAGGAGGACTCCCTTGGGCGGGCGGAGTTCGTGCTCCTTGAACAGGTCGGGGTAGAGGTACGGCAGCTCGACCGCGTCGCGGATGGCCTCGATCTGGCCGCCGAGTCCGCCGATCTGCTCGTAGCCGATGTCGGGGACCTCTTCGAGGACGAGTTCCTCGACCTCGCTCTTGGGCACGACTTCGTAGACGTATCCGGAGCGGGGTTCGAGCAGGAGGGCGTCGCCGGGGCGGATGGTGATGCCCCGCAGGGGTTCGGCGAGCCGGACCACCCGTTCCTCGTCGGTGTGGCCCAGCACCAGGGCGCGTTCGCCGTCCTCGAGGATCTCCTTGAGGGTGACGATGTCGCCGACGCTCTCGAACTCCATGGCCTCGACCACGTTGAGAGCTTCGTTGAGCATCAGCTCCTGGCCGCGCCTGAGTTCGTCGAGTTCGACGCTGGGGCTCACGTTCACGCGGAGTTTGCGGCCGCCGGTGAAGATGTCGGCGGTGCCGTCCTCGTTGGCCTGGAGGAAGACTCCGAAGCCTGCGGGGGGCTGGGCGAGCCGGTCGACCTCTTCCTTGAGGGCCACGATCTGGTCGCGTGCCTCACGGAGTGTGTTGGCCAGGCGTTCGTTCTGCGCGGAGACGCCGGCCAGGTTGGTCTGCAGCTCGACGATCCGCTCCTCGAGAATCCTCGTGTGCCGCGGAGAGTCGGCGAGCTTGCGTCGCAGGACGGCGATCTCCTGCTCAAGGTAGGCGATCTGCCCGGCCGGGTCGTCGGACCCTCGTCCCGGGCGGATGCCGCGGTTCATGTCGTCGTCGTGGGCTGCCACGGTCCTCACCTCCTCCAAGGGGAGCTGGACGCTTCCAGACCCTACCTGGGTGGGTGTCGATTGAAACCCCTAGATCACAAAGACTGTCAAGGTGTGTCGTCGGTCACCCGGTGCGCTCCCTCTCGCACGGAGGGGATACCCACTCAACGTGATTCGGAAGCCGCTTGTTCCGTGCCGGGTGTGGTCAAGACCCTTCAGGAGTGGCTGGAGTTGTCCGGTGCGGGTCGTCCGGCCGGTTCCTGGGCAGGAGTACGAGAGTTCGTACGATGATCACACAGAGCGATGACGGGGGTGGCCGGGGTGATGCGAGGGGGCTTCGGGGGGTGCTCGGGGGCGGCTTGATTTCGCCGGTGCCCGGTGGCGTACGACCGCGCGCGCCGTACCTGCCGTGCGCGGGGAGAAACCCCCGCACCCCGGCGCACAGGAGGGAAAAGCGGGCGGGAGGTAGGGTCGGGGTGTTCATGAGCGTCCGGCACCGACCGGGCCGGGGCGCGCCCCCGGACCGTCGTCCGGCGAACCGACGGCAGGAGAGGTGACCGTGCAGCAGGAGGCCCCGGGCGGCGAGGCGCTGGAGGTCTGGATCGACCAGGACCTGTGTACCGGCGACGGCATCTGCGCCCAGTACGCGCCGGAGGTGTTCGAGCTGGACATCGACGGGCTGGCCTATGTGAAGAGCGCCGACGACGAGCTGCTCCAGGAGGTGGGGGCCACCACGGGTGTGCCGCTGCCGCTGCTGACGGACGTGGTGGACTCGGCGAAGGAGTGTCCGGGCGCGTGCATCCATGTGCGCCGCGTTTCGGACAAGGTCGAGGTGTACGGCCCCGAGGCGGAGTGAGCGGGGGCCGGGCGGACCCGGTGTGATGGGCGCGCGTGCGTACCGGTGGGGACCGGCGGCACGCGCGCGCGTGTATGCGCGTACGGGTGGGACGGGCGGCGGTCAGACGCTGTGGGACGCCGTCGGCGTCGAGCGTATGAACGCGTTGCCCTTCCACTGCCACTGGGCGGGCTTCTTCACGTCGGGACAGCACCTGGGCACGTCGTTGGTGGAGTAGCCGAGCAGGGTGGCGCTCACGGTACGCGCGCGTACGGCGAGGTCGGTGACGGTGATGCGGTCCTTGGGGTCGACCAGGGTGGCGACGACGCGGGAGCCGGTGCCGTCGGCGTTCCGGGTCAGGACGTAGACACCGTCGGGCGGGGTGCCCATGGGGGCGTCGCAGTGGACGACCGCGACGGTCTCCGGGTTGCCGTCCCCGTCGAGGTCCCCGGTGGTCTTCTTGGCGACCACGGGCTTGACCGGGCCGCACTGGAGCGGGAAGGCGACGCCCTCGGTGGGAGGGGGCGCGGCGGTGGTGCGGGCGGGGGCGGGCGCGGGTGTCGCCGGGGTCGCCTGGGCGGCGGTGGCCGGACCGGGCTGCACAAGGGAGCACAGCGCGATCACCCCGGCGACCGCGGTGGCGGTGCCGACCCAGTGGATGGGCCTGGGGTGGGCGTGGGCGAGCTCCGGGACGGCGGATTGCTGCACTAGGAGTGTCTCCTGTGAGGGCTGTGCCGAGGGGGTGGCCAGCATGGTGCCACAGGTCACTGTGCGGGGGGAACGGCGGGGTGGGGGCCGGTTTCCAGTGGTGGCGGGCGGGGTGTGCGCGGGGGCGCGGTTTCTGGTGCGGGGTCAAGCGGAAGGCGCCGTGGCCGAGTTCCGGAGGGGGTCCGGAAACTCGGCCACGGCGCCTTCGCGTTGGAGGGGACGGGGTCCGGTCAGCGGCCGGAGCCGCCGTCGGCGTTGGGTCCCGCGTAGTCCTCGCCGTAGGCGCCCTTGGCGGGGCGGCGGCGGCGCATAGGGGGCTCGACGCCGTCGGCGAGGCGGCGGGCGGTGAGCAGGAAGCCGGTGTGGCCGATCATGCGGTGGTCCGGGCGGACGGCCAGGCCCTCGATGTGCCAGTTGCGGATCATCGTCTCCCAGGCGGTCGGCTCGTTGAAGGAGCCGATCTCCCGGATGGACTCGACGGTCCGGGCGAGCTGCGTGGTGGTGGCCACGTAGCAGCAGAGGATGCCGCCGGGGACGAGTGCCTTGGAGACGGCTTCCAGGCATTCCCAGGGGGCGAGCATGTCGAGGATGACGCGGTCGACGTCGGTGTCGGACAGGTTGTCCTGGAGGTCGCCGACGGTGAGCTGCCAGGCGGGGTGCTCGCCGCCGAAGTAGCGCTCCACGTTCTGCTTGGCGATCTCGGCGAAGTCCTCGCGGCGCTCGTAGGAGTGCAGCATGCCCTGGTCGCCGATGGCGCGCAGCAGGAAGCTGCTGAGCGAGCCGGAGCCGACGCCGGCCTCGACGACGCGGGCGCCGGGGAAGATGTCGGCGAAGGCGAGGATCTGCCCCGCGTCCTTCGGGTAGACGACGGCTGCCCCTCGGGGCATGGAGAGGACGTAGTCGGGGAGCAGGGGGCGCAGCGCGAGGTAGGCGACGTTGCCGGTGGTACGGACAACGCTGCCCTCGGGGGCGCCGATCAGTTCGTCGTGCGGGAAGGAGCCCTTGTGGGTGTGGAAGTTCTTCCCGGCTTCGAGCGTGAACGTGTAGTGGCGACCCTTGGGGTCGGTCAGCTGAACCTGGTCCCCGACCTTGAAGGGCCCGCGCCTGCGGGCGGCACCGGTCGGTTCGGACATAAGACCAGCCTACCGGTTCCCTGCCGGGGGTTTGACCGGCGACGGGGGCGGCGAGCGGCGGTCGGCGGGTGCGGGTCCGCGTGTGGTCGCTCGCGCAGTTCCCCGCGCCCCCAGGAATGGCCCGCCCGCCCCCGCGCTGGTGTCAGCTCGGCCTTGCCATCGCCTTCACGAAAGCCCGTTCCACGTCCGCCGCGGACAGGACGCCGTAGATCTCGCCCGTGTTCTCGACGACGAGGTATTCGGTGGCGGGGGCGGCGCGGAGGGTGTCGAGGAGTTCTTCGCCGGAGAGTTCGGCGGAGACGCGCATGCCGTCGGTGATGTCCTGGGCGAGGCCGCTGACGGCGACCCAGGGGCGGCGGTGTTCGGGGACGCCGACGATGGCGGACTCGCGGACGAGGGAGAGGGGGGTGCCGTCGGGGTCGACGACGACCAGGGCGCGGGCTCCGGCGGCGTTGGCGCGGCGCAGTGCCTCGGAGAGCGGGGTGTCGGTCTCGACGGGGACGGCGCGGCGGGTGAGGGTGCGGGCGCTCAGTTCGGGGAGGTGTTCGCGCAGCCGGGCCATGCGGAGGCTGTTTCCGGCGCCGGTCCAGATGATGGCGGCGAGGATGGCGGCGAGCAGGGCGTCGGTGACGGTGTCCATGCTGCTGATGTCGGCGTCGCCGCCGAAGAGTCCGGAGTGGTTGAGCAGGGGCAGGCCGATGAGGACGCTGAGGGCGAGGGCGCGGCCGACCCAGGCGGCGGCGACGGTGCCGGTCATGGGGCGTCCGGTGATCTTCCAGACGACGGCGCGCAGCATCCGGCCGCCGTCGAGGGGCAGTCCGGGGAGCAGGTTGAAGATGGCGACGATCAGGTTGGAGATCATCAGTCCGGCCAGCAGGACGCCGGGGACGGTGCCGGGTTCGACGGGTTTGAGGGCGAGGTAGAAGATCCCGGCGAGGATCAGGGAGAGCAGGGGTCCGACGAAGGCGAGGACGAACTCGCGTCCGGGGGTCTCCGCCTCCTTCTCGATCTCGGAGACGCCGCCGAAGAACTGGAGCTGGATGCGGCGCACCGGGAGCTTGAAGCGGAGGGCGGCGACGGTGTGGGCGAGTTCGTGGACGAGGACCGAGGCGTAGAAGGCGACGGCGAAGAAGAGGGAGACGAGGTAGCGGGCGGCGCCGAGTTCGGGCAGGACCTGGTCGAGCTGTCCGCCGAACACCCAGGTGATGAGGGCGGCGACGAGGAACCAGCTCGGTGCGACGTAGACCGGTACGCCGAACGGGCGGCCCATGAGGATGCCGCCGCCGGGTTCGGCGGGGGGCTGGGGCGGCTCGCCCTTGCCGGAGCCGGTGCCTGCGCCGGTCCCGGTGCCGGAGTGGGCGAGGGAGCGGTGGTCGTGACCCGGGTCGCCGACGTGGGGGCGTTCCTCGGGGACCGCGCCTTCGGTGCTGTGGCTGTCGTGGCTGTCGTGGTCCGTCTCCCGGCCGGGGTCCGGGTTCTGGGGGCCGGGGGTCGCAGGGACTTCGGGCCGGTCGGCCGGCTCGTCGCTGCCGGACCGCGGCTGCCCGTTCCCGCCGCTCACGTCCACGGTGTCCCCTCGTTCGAAGCGTCCTCGCGCCTGGGGGCACAAGGGTCTCGGGTCGATGGTATGCGGCCGGGGTGGCGCGGTACGCCTCGGCACCCCTTGACTTTGCCCCGGCCGCGCGCCGGTGACGCACCTCGGGGGTGGGTCGCTGTCAGTGGTGGGCCGTATGGTCTTGGGTCATGGACAGCAGCAGTGAGGACACGGGGACGGCGCCGGGCGTGGTGGAGGGCGCGGCTCCGGTGGGCGTGACGGTGCCCGCGAGCGCGCCCGTGTCCGTGGCCGTACCGGCGCAGGCCGGGGACGGTGCGGGCGGGGCGGTGGCCCGGCGTGCTCCGGTGGCGCCCTCGTCGCTGTCGCCGTCGCGGGCGAGTGACTTCATGCAGTGTCCGCTGTTGTACCGGTTCCGGGTGATCGACCGGCTGCCGGAGAAGCCGAGCGAGGCGGCGACGCGGGGCACGCTGGTGCACGCGGTCCTGGAGCGGCTCTTCGACGCCCCGGCGGGGGAGCGTACGGCGCCTCGGGCGAAGTCGCTGGTGCCCGGGCAGTGGGACAAGCTGCGGGAGAGCCGGCCGGAGATCGGCGAGTTGTTCGCGGACGACCCGGAGGGCGAGCGGCTGGCGCGCTGGCTGGGTGAGGCGGAGCGGCTGGTGGAGCGCTGGTTCACGCTGGAGGATCCGACGCGTCTTGAGCCCGCCGAGCGTGAGCTGTTCGTGGAGGCGGAGCTGGAGTCGGGGCTGCGGCTGCGCGGGATCATCGACCGGGTGGACGTGGCGCCGACGGGTGAGGTGCGGATCGTCGACTACAAGACGGGCAAGGCGCCCCGCCCGGAGTACGCCGAGAGCGCGCTGTTCCAGATGAAGTTCTACGCGCTGGTGGTGTGGCGGCTGAAGCGGGTCGTGCCCCGGCGGCTCCAGCTCGTGTATCTGGGCAGCGGGGACGTGCTGACGTACGACCCGGTGCCGGGGGATCTGGAGCGGATGGAGCGGCGGCTGCTGGCGCTGTGGGAGGCGATCTCGCGGGCGACGGAGACGGGCGAGTGGCGGCCCCGTCCGACGAAGCTGTGCGGCTGGTGCGACCACCAGGCGTGCTGTCCGGAGTTCGGCGGTACTCCCCCGCCGTATCCGCTGCCGGTGAGGGCGCCGGAGTCCGGGGCGGAGGCGTTGGGCAGAATGGGGTCCGACTAGCGAAGGAGTTGTCACGTGGCGATCCGTGTCCTGCTGGTGGACGACCAGCCGCTGCTGCGTACGGGCTTCCGGATGATCCTGGAGGCCGAGCCGGACATCGCGGTCGTCGGTGAGGCCGGGGACGGTCTGCAGGCTCTCGACCAGGTGCGCGCGCTGCAGCCGGATGTGGTCCTGATGGACATCCGTATGCCCCGGATGGACGGGGTGGAGGCGACCCGGCAGATCACCGGTCCTGGCCGGGACGGTCCGGCGAAGGTGCTGGTGCTGACCACGTTCGATCTGGACGAGTACGTGGTGGAGGCGCTGCGGGCGGGGGCGAGCGGCTTTCTGCTGAAGGACGCCCCGGCGAACGAGCTGGTGCAGGCGATCCGGGTGGTGGCGGCGGGCGAGGCGATGCTGGCGCCGAGCATCACGCGCCGTCTGCTGGACAAGTACGCGACGCATCTGCCCTCGGGCGAGGAGCCGGTGCGGGACACGCTGCACACGCTGACGGACCGTGAGGTCGAGGTGCTGAAGCTGGTGGCGCGGGGGCTGTCGAACGCGGAGATCGCGGCGGATCTGTTCGTCAGCGAGACGACGGTGAAGACCCATGTGGGGCATGTGCTGACGAAGCTGGGTCTGCGCGACCGGGTGCAGGCGGCGGTGTACGCGTACGAGAGCGGGCTGGTGCGTCCGGGGGCGCAGCAGTAGCGGGCGGCGCGTGAGGTACGACGGCGAAGGGCGCCCTTCCTGAGGGAGGGGCGCCCTTGGCGTGTCCGGTGCCGGTACGGCGTCAGCTCTTGCTGAGTTCCCAGAACCGGAAGACGGTCGAGGCGTCGAGGCAGTACTCGAGGCCGTAGACCCCGTCGCGGACGACGGCGTACTGCTTGCCCTGCCAGACGGGCAGGACGGGGATCTGCCGGGCGACGATGTCCTGGAGCTCCGCGAAGGAGTTGTCGGTGGCGGCGCGGTCGCTCTGGGCGGCGGTGGCGGGGAGCAGGGTGCGGGTGATCCGGCTGTTGTCGTAGTGGTTGCCGAGGACGTTGCCCTTGCCGAAGAACGGGGCGGTGAAGTTGTCGGCGTCGGGGTAGTCGGGCACCCAGCCCTTGACGTAGACGCCGAACTTTCCGGCGGCTATGTCCTTCTCGTACTGGTCGAAGGCGACGGACTTGACGTCGGCGTCGAAGAGGCCGCTGGCGTTGAGCTGACCGGCGAGCGCCTTGAGTTCGGCGTCGGTGGCGGGGCCGTAGCGGACCGGGGTGGACCAGAGGGTGAGCTTGACCTTGCCGGTGATGCCGTCGGCGCGCAGGGCCTGGGCGGCCTTGGCGCGGGAGGGGTGGTCGCCGTAGGTGTCGAAGAAGGCGGTGTTGTGGCCCAGGATGCCGGCCGGGACGATCGAGTAGAGCGGGGTGGCGGTGTTCTTGTAGACGTCGCGCATGAGGGCGTCGCGGTCGATGAGGTAGGCCATGGCCTTGCGGACGCCGAGTTTTCCGGCGACGGGGTTCTTCATGTTGAAGACGAGGTGCTGGACCTCGGCGCTGCTGCCCTCGACGACGTCGATGCCCTTGGTGCCGTCCTGCTTGTCGATGTCGTCGATGTCGCGGGCGCTCAGTCCGCGGTAGGCGATGTCGACGGAGCCGCCGAGGAGGGCTTTCTTCAGCGCGGTCTGGTTGCCGTGGAAGAACGTGAGGGTGACGCCCGCGTTCTTGACCTCGGCGGTGCCCTTGTAGTGCGGGTTGACGGAGAAGACCGCCCGGCCCTTGTCGAAGGAGTCGAGGGTGTAGGGCCCTGAGCCGATGGCCTTGTGGTCGGCGCGCAGCCGGTCCGCCGGGTACTGGCGGTGGTCGACGATGGATCCGGCGCCGGAGGCGACCTTGCTGGGGAAGGTGGCGTCGGGGGTGGTGAGCCGGAAGACGACGGTGTGTTCGTCGGGGGTCTCGACCTTGCCGAGCGAGGGGAACATGACGGCGGGGCCGCCCGGATCGTTGATCTTCAGCATCCGGTCGAAGGAGTACTTGACGTCCTCGGAGGTGAGCGGGTCGCCGTTGCTGAACTTCAGGCCGTCTTTCAGTTCGCACTTGAAGACGGTGGCGCGGGTGTCGCTGAACCCGCAGGACTTGGCGAGTTCGGGCTGGGGTTCGGTGCCTCCCTTGGGGAAGCCGAGGAGCGACTGGAAGACGTTGTCGAACAACAGCCACGAGCCGGGGTCGTAGCCGGAGGCCGGGTCGGTGGCGAGGACGTCGTCGGACATCCCCATCACCACGCGGTTGCCTTCGGTCCCGGAGCCGTCGCCGTTCGTGCCGCAGCCGGTCAAAAGGCCGCAGGCCAGCCCTGCCGCGATGGGCAGGACTGGCCAGTGGGTGCGCATGTTCACAGCATGTGCCTTCTCGTCGGGGGCCTCCCGGGACCGCCGTCCCGGCCCCGGGGAGGGAGCCGTCAGCCGCTCACGCCGCGGCCGAGCTCCCAGAGCTGCAGCGTCGAGGAGGAGTTCAGGGCGTAGGAGACGCCCGTGATGTCGTCCCGCGCGGCAACGTACTGCTTGCCCTGCCACAGGGGCAGCACGGGGACGTCCTCCGCGACGTCGTCCTGAATCGTCGTCAGGGTCTTGGCCGCGTCCAGCCGGTCCGCCTCGCGGCGGCTCTGCGGGATCAGAGTGCGCTGGATGGTGGTGTTCGAGTAGGGCGAACCGAGGAAGTTGTCCTTGTCGAGGAAGGGCGCGACGAAGTTGTCGGCGTCGGGGAAGTCGGGGAACCAGCCCATGCCGTAGACGTCGTACTGGCCCTTCTGCTCCGCGGGGCGGAAGGTGGCCCAGGGGTGGCCCTGGATGCTCACGTCGAACAGACCGCTGTTGTTGAGCTGCTTCTGCAGGATCTCGAACTCCTGCTTGGTCACCGAGCCGTAGTGGTCGGTGGTGTAGTGCAGCGTCAGCTTGATCGGCGTGGTGATGCCGGCCTTGACGAGGAGGTCCTTGGCCTTCGGGACGCTCGGGTCGCCGTACTTGTTGAAGAACGAGTTGGAGTGGCCCGCGAGGGTGGCCGGGACGAGCGAGTACAGCGGCTCGGCCTGGGTGCCGTAGACCTTGGAGACCAGTTCGCCGCGGTCGATGACCTGGGCCATGGCCTGGCGGACGGCCTTGTCCTTGACGGTCGTGGCGTTGGTGTTGAAGGCGAGGTAGCGGATCTCGAGGCCGGGCATGTCGACCAGCTCGGCGTTCTCGTCGGAGCCGGAGTCCAGCTTCTGGATCTGCGACGGCGTCATGGTGCGGGTCATGACGTCGATGTCGCCGCGGTCGAGGGCGGAGCCCATGGCCTGCGCGTCGGCGAAGGACCGGATCTCGACCTTGTCGTTGTTGAGCTTGGTGCTGCCCTTGTAGTTCGGGTTCTTCGTGTACGTGGCGCTGACGACCGCGTTGTTCTTGACCTCGGCCTTGAAGGTGTACGGGCCGGAGCCGTCCACCTGGAAGCCGTTGCGCAGCTTGTCGGCCGAGTAGATCTTCGGGTCGACGATGCCCGCGACGGGGGTGGAGAGCTTGTACGGGAAGGTCGCGTCGGCGGTCTTCAGGTGGAAGATGACCTCGCGGTCGCCCTGGGTCTCCACCGTGTCGATGGTGTTGAGCAGGGCGGAGACGCCACTGTCCGCCTTGAGGTGGATGGCGCGGTCGATCGAGAACTTCACGTCCGCGGCGGTGACGGCGTCGCCGTTGGCGAACTTCAGGCCGTCGCGCAGCTTGCAGGCGTAGCGCTCGTTGCCGGAGTCGGTGAAGCCGCAGCTCTCGGCCGCCTCCGGGACGGGGTTGCCCTCGCCCTTGGGCTGGGTCATGAGGGTCTGCACGGTCTGGCGGAGGACGTTCCAGGTGCCGACGTCGTACGCGTAGGCGGGGTCGAGCGGCGCGGGGGCGTCCGAGGTGGCCGTGAACTGGTCCGTGGTACCGACGACAATGGGCTTGCCGCCCTGGCTCCCGCTGTCCGATCCACCGCACGCGGCGAGCACCGGCGTAAGCAGGCCGGCCACTGCCGGCAGCACCAGAGTCTTGCGGTTCATGCGGGACTTTTCTCCAGAGCGTTCGGTTCCGTGGACCCGGCGACGAGGGGTGGCGCGGCGGTTCACGGGAGTTGCTGCGATGTTGTCGCGACGACATTAGTCCGCGCCCGCCGACGGGCCGACGGGTGCCCGAGTTGAGGGCTCATCACGCAGTGAAACCGGGTGTGGACGCACCGAAAAACCGACAGCGGCAGGATTGGTGCAACGGATCATCAACTGGGACACAAAGACCGGCCGACCACCCCGCTTTCGGGGTGGTCGGCACAGGACTCCCGCGCTGTCCAGACCTTACGGAGTGGCGAACCTCACAATTCAACTCCGGTGGCCGGGAACGGAATTCGCTGAGTGACGATCGGGGCGTCCCGGGCGCCCGTCACCGACTGCCCGCCAGCAGCCCGCGCAGGAAGGCCAGGTCGACGTCCTCCAGGGACGTGACGACGGTGCGCCGGTGGGCGGGGACGATGGGGGCGATGGAGGGCACGGCGACGACATGGCAGCCGGCCGCCTCGGCGGCGGCGACGCCGGTCGCGGTGTCCTCGACGACCGCGCAGCGGGCCGGGTCGGCGCCGAGTCCGGCGGCGGCGAGGAGGTAGGGGTCGGGGTGCGGCTTGGTGCGGGAGACCTCGTCGCCGCCGATGGACAGGGTGAAGTGGTGCGGGCCGAGGACGGTCAGCACACGGTCGATGATGCGCCGGTGGGAGGCGGAGACCAGGGCGGTCGGGACCCGGTGCCGGTGGAGTTCGGCGAGGAGGTCGGCGGCGCCGGGCATGAGCGGCAGGGCGCGGCCGATGCGCCGCTCGAAACCGTCGTTGAGCAGGACGGAGATCTCTTCGAGGGTGATGTCGGCTCCGGTGGCCTCGATGAGGAAACCGGCGCTGCGGGTCATGGGACCGCCGACGACGACGTGCCGCCAGGACTCGTCGAGGGCGTGACCGAGGGCGGCGAAGACCTCGACCTCCACGTCCCACCAGAAGCCCTCCGTGTCCACCAGGGTGCCGTCCATGTCCAGCAGGACCGCCTGCAGGGCGAAATCCTCGGCCGTGGTGGTCTGCGTTGCCCGAGCGGGTCCGGGCGCGGGGACCGTACTGGTCATCCGGGCGCACCTCCTTGAGGGACGACCAGGCCGGCTCCCGGACAGGGAGCCGGCCTGCGATGGACCGACCAGTGTACGACTCCGCGCGGCGAATCGCCTCGTTTATCCGGGGCGCGCCGGGGTACACCGGATAAGCCTGCGCCGCAGGCCAGGGGGGGTTTCCGGCGTGCCCTCGACGCGCCCGGTGCCTGCCGTGCCGAGCCCTGTGGCGGGCCCGGCGCGCCGCGTTCGTCAGCGTGCGTTGAAGTACTTCGCCTCGGGGTGGTGGATCACGATGGCGTCCGTGGACTGCTCGGGGTGGAGCTGGAACTCCTCGCTCAGGTGGACGCCGATGCGCTCGGGTTCCAGGAGCGTGGCGATCTTGGCGCGGTCCGCGAGGTCGGGGCAGGCGCCGTAGCCGAGGGAGAAGCGGGCGCCCCGGTACTTGAGGGCGAACATGTCTTCGATCTCGCTGGGGTCCTCCCCGGCGAAGCCCAGCTCCGAACGCACGCGGGCGTGCCAGTACTCGGCCAGCGCCTCGGCCAACTGCACGGACAGTCCGTGGAGTTCGAGGTACTCGCGGTAGGCGTCGGCGGCGAAGAGGCGGGCGGTCTCCTCGCCGATGCGGGAGCCGACGGTGACGACCTGGAGTCCGACGACGTCCGTCTCCCCCGACTCCTCCGGGCGGAAGAAGTCGGCGAGGCACAGGCGGCGCCCCCGGCGCTGGCGCGGGAAGGTGAAGCGGGTGCGCTCGTTGCCGCCCTCGTCCAGGATGATGAGGTCGTCGTCCTTGGAGACGCAGGGGAAGTAGCCGTAGACGACGGCTGCTTCGAGCAGGTTCTCGGTCTGGAGCCGGTCGAGCAGTCCGCGCAGCCGGGGGCGGCCCTCGGTCTCCACCAGTTCCTCGTAGGTCGGACCGTCTCCGGCGCGCGCCTGCTTGAGGCCCCACTGGCCCTTGAACAGCGCGCCCTCGTCGAGCCAGGAGGCGTACTCCTTGAGCTGGATGCCCTTGACGACGCGGGTGCCCCAGAAGGGCGGGGTGGGGACGGGGTTGTCGGTGGCGACGTCGGAGCGGACGTGGCCCTCCTCGGGCCGTTCCTCGACCTCTACGGCTGCCGGGCGCACCCGTCGCTGCTTGAGTTCGGGCAGTTTGGCGCCGGGGACGCCGCGCTTGACGCCGATGAGGGCGTCCATGAGGCGCAGTCCCTCGAAGGCGTCGCGGGCGTAGCGGACCTCGCCCTCGTAGATCTCGTGGAGGTCCTGTTCGACGTAGGCGCGGGTGAGGGCGGCGCCGCCGAGGATGACGGGGTAGTCGGCGGCGAGTCCGCGCTGGTTCAGCTCCTCCAGGTTCTCCTTCATGATCACGGTGGACTTGACCAGGAGACCGGACATGCCGATGACGTCGGCGCGGTGTTCCTCGGCGGCGTCCAGGATCGCGGAGACGGGCTGCTTGATGCCGAGGTTGACGACGTTGTAGCCGTTGTTGGACAGGATGATGTCGACGAGGTTCTTGCCGATGTCGTGGACGTCGCCGCGGACGGTGGCCAGCACGATGGTGCCCTTGCCCTCGGCGTCGGACTTCTCCATGTGCGGCTCCAGATGCGCCACCGCGGTCTTCATGACCTCGGCGGACTGGAGGACGAACGGCAACTGCATCTGGCCGGAGCCGAACAGCTCGCCGACCACCTTCATGCCGTCCAGGAGGGTGTCGTTGACGATGTCGAGGGCGGGGCGGTCCTGGAGTGCGGCGTCGAGGTCGGCTTCCAGACCGTTGCGTTCGCCGTCGATGATGCGGCGCTTGAGGCGCTCGTCCAGCGGCAGGGCGGCCAGTTCCTCGGCCTTGCCGGCCTTGAGGGACTTGGCGGTGGCGCCCTCGAACAGCGCCATCAGCTTCTGCAGGGGGTCGTAGCCCTCGGCGCGGCGGTCGTGGATGAGGTCGAGTGCCGTGCGCACCTCTTCCTCGCTGAAGCGGGCGAGGGGCAGGATCTTGGAGGCGTGCACGATGGCCGAGTCCAGTCCCGCCTTGACGCACTCGTCCAGGAACACGGAGTTGAGCAGGATGCGGGCGGCGGGGTTGAGACCGAAGGAGATGTTGGACAGACC
The DNA here is from genome assembly GCF_016482685.1 of Streptomyces sp. DSM 110735. Taxonomy (GTDB): domain Bacteria; phylum Actinomycetota; class Actinomycetes; order Streptomycetales; family Streptomycetaceae; genus Streptomyces. The sequence goes on from NZ_JACYHF010000011.1 coordinate 70,211, forward strand.
GAGCGTGGTCTGCACGTCCGGGTGACGCCGCTTCAGCTCGCGGATCGCCTCGATGGTGGCGATGCCGTCCCCCCGGGACTCCTCCTGGCCGGTGCAGATGGTGAAGGTCAGACAGTCCACGAGGATGTCCTCCTCACGGATGCCCCAGTTCCCGGTGAGGTCGTCGATGAGCCGTTCGGCGATCTCCACCTTCTTCTCGGGGGTCCGTGCCTGGCCCTCCTCGTCGATGGTCAGCGCGATCAACGCCGCGCCGTGCTCCCGGGCCAGCCCGGTGACCTTGGCGAAGCGGGAGTCGGGACCGTCGCCGTCCTCGTAGTTGACGGAGTTGATGACCGCGCGCCCGCCGAGCTTCTCCAGACCCGCCTGGAGGACGTCCACCTCGGTGGAGTCCAGGACGATCGGCAGGGTGGAGGCGGTGGCGAAGCGTCCGGCCAGCTCGGCCATGTCGGTGACGCCGTCGCGCCCGACGTAGTCCACGCACAGGTCGAGCATGTGCGCGCCCTCGCGGATCTGCTCGCGCGCCATCTCCACGCAGTCGTCCCAGCGGCCCTCCAGCATGGCCTCGCGGAACTTCTTGGAGCCGTTGGCATTGGTGCGCTCACCGATGGCCAGGTAGGAGGTGTCCTGACGGAACGGCACCGACTGGTAGAGCGAGGCGGCACCCGGCTCGGGGCGCGGGCTGCGCTCCCCCGGCGTCAGATCCCGCACCCGCTCCACGACCTGACGCAGATGCTCCGGGGTGGTGCCGCAGCAGCCGCCGACCAGCGACAGACCGTACTCGCGGACGAAGGTCTCCTGGGCGTCGGCCAGCTCCGGCGCGGTCAGCGGGTAGTGGGCGCCGTCCTTGCCGAGGACGGGCAGACCGGCGTTGGGCATGCAGGACAGCGGGATGCGGGCGTTGCGCGCGAGGTGGCGCAGGTGCTCGCTCATCTCGGCGGGACCGGTGGCGCAGTTCAGGCCGATCATGTCGATGCCGAGCGGTTCGAGCGCGGTGAGCGCGGCGCCGATCTCGGAGCCCAGCAGCATGGTGCCGGTGGTCTCGACGGTGACCGAGACGATGACGGGCAGGTCGAGACCGAGGGCGTCCAGACCGCGGCGGGCGCCGAGGACGGCGGCCTTGGTCTGGAGCAGGTCCTGGGTGGTCTCGATCAGCAGGGCGTCGGCACCGCCGGTGACCAGTCCCTCGGCGTTGCGCTGGTAGGCGTCGCGCAGGGTGGTGTACGGGGCGTGTCCGAGGGTGGGCAGCTTGGTGCCGGGTCCGATGGAGCCGAGGACCCAGCGGGGGCGGCCGTCGCGCGCGGTGTACTCGTCGGCGACCTCGCGGGCGACGCGGGCGCCGGACTCGGACAGTTCGTGGACGCGCTCGGGGATGTCGTACTCGCCGAGGGCGGAGTGGTTGGCGCCGAAGGTGTTGGTCTCGACGCAGTCGACGCCGACGGCGAAGTAGGCGTCGTGGACCGAACGGACGATGTCGGGGCGGGTGAGATTGAGGATCTCGTTGCAGCCTTCGAGCTGCTGGAAGTCGTCGAGCGTGGGCTCCTGGGCCTGGAGCATGGTGCCCATCGCTCCGTCGGCGACCACCACGCGGGCGGCGAGTGCCTCTCGGAGCGCGGACACACGGGTCCGGAGGTCGGCGTGGGGGGACGTCGGCGACGAGGCCATGAAGGGGCTCCCTGGGATGCGACGGCTGTCGGCTATGCGCCCTGCCCCGGCGAGCCGGGCGAGGGGCACGGCGTCAGACTAACCGGCGGTGGGCTTGGATGGGCACCGGCGTCCACCACACGGACGCGGACGGCGGAACCGGCCCCTTGGGGAAGCGCGGCCGGGTCCGCGCGCCGTGCCGGTACGGCGCGGTCATTGGCGGGAGGTCGGCATGGACCGGTAGTGTTCGGCATTGTCGAACGATGCCTGAGGTGTCTTTCGATGGCGGCCGGCGGACGGAGGTAGGACGGCGATGGCACGGAACATCCAGTCGCTCGAACGGGCGGCCGCGATGCTGCGCCTGCTCGCGGGCGGCGAGCGACGGCTCGGACTGTCGGACATCGCCTCGTCGCTGGGCCTCGCCAAGGGCACGGCGCACGGCATCCTGCGCACCCTCCAGCACGAGGGCTTCGTCGAGCAGGACGAGGCGTCCGGGCGCTATCAGCTCGGCGCGGAGCTGCTGCGCCTGGGCACCACCTATCTGGACGTGCACGAACTGCGGGCACGGGCACTGGTGTGGACCGACGACCTGGCCCGCTCCAGCGGCGAGAGCGTGCACCTGGGGGTGCTGCACCAGCAGGGCGTGCTGATCGTGCACCACGTCTTCCGTCCGGACGACAGCCGGCAGGTGCTGGAGATCGGCGCCATGCAGCCGCTGCACTCGACGGCGCTCGGCAAGGTGCTCGCCGCGTACGACCCGGTGGCCCACAGCGAGGCGCTGGAAGCCCCGCGCAAGGCGTTCACCGACCGTACGGTGTGCGGTCCCGAGGACTTCGAGCACATCCTCGACCTCACCCGCGCGCGGGGGTACGCCGCCGACGTGGAGGAGACCTGGGAGGGCATGGCGTCCATCGCCGCCCCCATCCACGACCGCCGCCGCATGCCGGTGGGCGCGGTCGGCATCACCGGCGCCGTGGAGCGTCTTGGCCGCGAGGGCGAACTCCGCCCGGAGCTGATCGCGGCGGTGCGGGACTGCGCCCGCGCGGTCTCCCGGGACCTGGGCGCGGCCCGCTTCTGAGGCGGGTCCCGCCGGGTCTCCGCCGGCCCTTGCCCGCACTCCCCCGCCCGGGCCGTCGCGCCGGGGCGGTCGTACGCGTGCCCGCGCTCGCCCGCACGCCCCTCATGCCCCGCGCGCCCTGCACGCACCGCGCCCGCCGTGGCGCGCCCGTCACACCTTGCGCCGCCCCTGACGCCCCACGCGCCCCTCGTGCCACGCCGGGCGATAGCCCCCGCCGATCAGTAACGATCGCGTTTTCGATTACAGAACCCTTGACGCATGGACGACCCCAAAGCGAGACTCCCGTCCATCGGTCGGCATTGTCGAACACTTACCGGTAATGCACGTTAGGGTGTGACAGCGCCCAGGACCGACACCGCTCTCACCCCCGAGGGCACGAGAACCCCCGAAGGGACGCGGGGTTCGGCATTCCCTGGACGAAGGACAAAGGAGTCGCGGGTGTCCAGCTCCGACATCTTCATCGGCGAGACCATCGGTACCGCCATACTCATCCTGCTCGGCGGCGGTGTGTGTGCCGCCGTGACGCTGAAGGCCTCCAAGGCGCGGGGCGCCGGCTGGCTCGCCATCGCCTTCGGGTGGGGTTTCGCCGTTCTGACGGCGGTCTACACCTCCGCGCCGCTCTCCGGCGCGCATCTGAACCCGGCCGTGACGCTGGCGCTCGCCATCAAGGACCACGACTTCAGCACCCTCCCGGAGTACTGGGGCGGTCAGCTCCTCGGCGCGATGATCGGCGCCACGCTGGTCTGGGTGGCCTACTACGGCCAGTTCCACGCCCACCTCACCGACCGGGAGATCGTCGGCGGTCCGGGCGCGCAGGACACGGTCAAGGCGGTCGAGGCCGAGGAAGCCGCCGCGGGCCCGGTCCTGGGCATCTTCTCCACCGGTCCGGAGATCCGGAACGCGGTGCAGAACCTCCTCACGGAGATCATCGGCACGCTGGTGCTGGTCCTGGCGGTGCTCACCCAGGGCCTGAACGACAAGGGCAACGGTCTGGGCGTCCTGGGCGCCCTGATCACCGCGCTGGTGGTCGTCGGTATCGGCCTCTCGCTCGGCGGCCCGACGGGGTACGCGATCAACCCGGCCCGCGACCTGGGCCCGCGCATCGTGCACGCCCTGCTGCCGCTGCCGAACAAGGGCGGCTCGGACTGGAGCTACGCGTGGATTCCGGTCGTCGGTCCACTGATCGGCGGCGCGATCGCTGCGGGCATCTACAACGTCGCTTTTGCTTGATGAGTAACGATTTGCCGCAAAAGAGCCGATCATTCGAGTACGCGCCGTACACACCGCACGCACCGCACCCTCACCTCGGATCTCCCAGGAGCACACAGTGACCGACGCCCACACCGCAGGACCGTTCATCGCGGCGATCGACCAGGGCACGACCTCCTCGCGCTGCATCGTCTTCGACCGGGACGGCCGCATCGTCTCCGTCGACCAGAAGGAGCACGAGCAGATCTTCCCCAAGCCGGGCTGGGTCGAGCACGACGCGAACGAGATCTGGACCAACGTCCAGGAGGTCGTCGCCGGAGCCGTCGAGAAGGCCGGCATCACCCGCGACGACATCAAGGCCATCGGCATCACCAACCAGCGCGAGACGACCGTGCTGTGGGACAAGAACACCGGTGAGCCCGTCCACAACGCCATCGTCTGGCAGGACACCCGCACCGACGCCCTCTGCCGGGAGCTGGGCCGCAACGTCGGCCAGGACCGCTTCCGCCGCCAGACCGGGCTGCCGCTGGCCTCGTACTTCGCCGGGCCCAAGGCCCGCTGGCTGCTGGACAACGTCGAGGGTCTGCGCGAGCGCGCCGAGGCGGGCGACATCCTCTTCGGCACCATGGACAGTTGGGTCATCTGGAACCTGACCGGCGGCGTCGACGGCGGCAAGCACGTCACCGACGTCACCAACGCCTCCCGCACCCTGCTGATGAACCTGCACACGATGCAGTGGGACGAGAAGATCTGCGAGTCCATCGGCGTCCCGCAGCAGATGCTGCCCGAGATCCGCTCCTCCGCCGAGGTCTACGGCGACATCACCGGCGGCAGCCTCGGCGAGCTGCTCGGCGGCATCCCGGTGGCCTCCGCGCTCGGCGACCAGCAGGCGGCCCTGTTCGGCCAGACCTGCTTCTCCGAGGGCGAGACCAAGTCCACCTACGGCACCGGCACCTTCATGGTGATGAACACCGGTGAGCAGATCATCAACTCCTACGCCGGTCTGCTGACCACGGTCGGCTACAAGATCGGTGACAAGCCGACGGTGTACGCCCTGGAGGGCTCCATCGCCGTCACCGGCTCGCTGGTGCAGTGGATGCGCGACCAGATGGGCCTCATCTCCACCGCCGCCGAGATCGAGACCCTCGCGCTCTCGGTCGAGGACAACGGCGGCGCCTACTTCGTACCGGCCTTCTCCGGCCTGTTCGCCCCGCACTGGCGCTCCGACGCGCGCGGTGTGATCGCGGGTCTGACCCGGTACGTCACCAAGGCGCACCTCGCGCGCGCCGTCCTGGAGGCCACGGCCTGGCAGACGCGGGAGATCGCGGACGCCATGACCAAGGACTCCGGCGTGGAACTGACCACGCTGAAGGTCGACGGCGGCATGACCGCGAACAACCTGCTGATGCAGCAGCTCGCGGACGTGCTCGACGCCCCCGTGGTGCGCCCCATGGTCGCCGAGACCACGTGTCTCGGTGCCGCCTACGCCGCCGGCCTCGCCGTCGGCTTCTGGTCCAGCACCGACGAGCTGCGCGCCAACTGGCGCCGGGCCGCCGAGTGGACCCCCCGCATGGACGCGGAGACCCGCGACCGTGAGTACAAGAGCTGGCTCAAGGCCGTCGAGCGGACCATGGGCTGGCTCGAGGACGAGAGCTGAGCGGGCGGCAAGGACCGCCCATCCGGCTCTGACGAGGAGTGAAGTACCCGACATGACCAGTCCCACCACCCTGCCGCCCGTACCCACCCTGGGCACGCGCCCCGCCTCCGGGTCCAACCCGAGCCGGGCCGAGACCAGGGAGCAGCTCGCCAGGGCGTCCTACGACCTCCTGGTGATCGGCGGCGGCATCCTCGGCATCTCCACCGCCTGGCACGCCGCGCAGTCCGGGCTCAGGGTGGCGCTGGTCGACGCCGGTGACTTCGCCGGTGCCACCTCCTCCGCCTCCTCCAAGCTGCTCCACGGCGGTCTGCGGTACCTGCAGACCGGCGCGGTGAAGCTGGTTGCGGAGAACCACTTCGAGCGCCGTGCGGTCTCCCGCCAGGTGGCCCCCCACCTGGCGAACCCGCTCACCTTCTACCTCCCGGTGTACAAGGGCGGGCCGCACGGCGCGGCGAAGCTCGGCGCGGGCGTGTTCGCGTACTCGGCGCTCTCCGCGTTCGGGGACGGCGTGGGGCATCTGCTCTCGCCGTCCCGGGCCGCGCGGGACGTGCCCGAGCTGCGCACCGAGAACCTGAAGGCCGTGGCCGTCTACGGCGACGACCAGATGAACGACGCGCGCATGGCGCTGATGACGGTCCGCGCGGCGGTCGACGCGGGCGCGGTCGTCCTCAACCACGCCGAGGTCACCGGGCTGCGCTTCACGCGCGGCCGGGTCACCGGAGCCGAGCTGCGGGACCGGGTGTCGGGCGAGGAGTTCGGCGTGAACGCCCGGCTGGTGCTCAACGCCACCGGTCCCTGGGTCGACCACGTACGCCGTCTGGAGGACCCGCAGGCGGCGCCGTCGATCCGGCTGTCCAAGGGCGCGCACCTGGTGCTCAAGCGCACGGCGCCCTGGAAGGCGGCGCTGGCGACGCCCATCGACAAGTACCGCATCACCTTCGCCCTCCCCTGGGAGGACATGCTGCTGCTCGGCACGACCGACGAGGAGTACGAGGGCGACCCGGGCGAGGTGTCCGTCACCGAGAAGGACATCGCGCAGATCCTGGACGAGGCGGCGTTCTCCGTCCGGGACAACCAGCTCAGGCGGGAGCTGATGACGTACGCCTTCGCGGGGCTCCGGGTGCTGCCCGGTGGACCCGGTGACACCGCCAAGGCCAAGCGGGAGACGGTGGTCACCGAGGGCCGGGGCGGGATGCTGTCCGTCGCGGGCGGCAAGTGGACGACCTTCCGGCACATCGGCCGTACGGTCATGAAGAAGCTGGAGGAGCTGCCGGGTCACCCGCTCGGGGACGACTTCGAGCCGGTCTCCGCGCTGCCCAAGCGGCTGCCGCTGCCCGGTGTGGCCAATCCGCGCGCGGTCGCTCACCGGCTCCTGGTGGACCGTCCGGCGCCGGGTCCGCGCATGGGCGCCGACACCGCCCGGCATCTGGCCACGCACTACGGCTCGCTCGCCTTCGACATCGCGCGCCTGGCCAACGAGCACCCGGAGCTGGCCGAGCGTGTCCACCCCGACGCGCCGGAGATCTGGGCGCAGGTGGTGTGGGCGCGTGACCACGAGTGGGCGGAGACGCCGGACGACGTGCTGCGCCGCCGTACGACGCTGACGATCCGGGGTCTGGCCACCGACGAGATACGCGCCGGGGTGCAGGGTCTGCTCGACCAGCGCTAGCCCGCCGGCTCCCCCGGTCCGGATCGCCGCGCGTGCGGGGTGTTCCGGGCCGGGGATCGGGGCAGTGATCCGTTCAACCCCCCGTCCAGGGGGCTGCGGGCGCTCCGGCCGGACGCCGTAAGGTTGGGTGGTCAGGCGAGAGCACGTCGGAAGGAGGCACTGGGTGATCGAGCTGGAGGGTGTTCCCGAGCTGATCGACCCAGTCATGGTGGCCGCGTTCGAGGGCTGGAACGATGCCGGTGACGCCGCCTCCACGGCGGTCGGCCATCTGGAACGCGAGTGGAAGGGCGAGGTCTTCGCCGCGCTGGACGCGGAGGACTACTACGACTTCCAGGTCAACCGGCCCACGGTCTTCATGGAGGGCGGCGTACGCAAGATCACCTGGCCGACCACGCGGCTCTCGGTGGTCCGGGTCGGCGGTGACAAGCCCCGTGACCTGGTGCTGGTGCGCGGCATCGAGCCGTCGATGCGCTGGCGCTCGTTCTGCAACGAGATCCTCGGCTTCGCCCATGAGCTGGGCGTGGAGCTGGTGGTGATCCTGGGCGCGCTGCTCGGCGACACCCCGCACACCCGGCCGGTCCCGGTCAGCGGGGTGACCTCGGACGCGGACCTGGCGCGCCGGATGGATCTGGAGGAGACGAAGTACGAGGGCCCGACGGGCATCGTCGGCGTCCTCCAGGAAGCCTGCACGCACGCCGGGGTCCCGGCGGTGTCGCTGTGGGCGGCGGTGCCGCACTACGTGTCGCAGCCGCCCAACCCGAAGGCCACCCTGGCGCTGCTGAATCGTCTGGAGGATCTGCTGGACCTGCGCATCCCGCAGGGCGAGCTGCCCGAGGACGCGCGTGCCTGGCAGGTGGGCGTGGATCAGCTCGCGGCCGAGGACAGCGAGGTCTCGGAGTACGTGCAGACGCTGGAGCAGGCGCGGGACACCGCCGAGCTGCCGGAGGCGTCCGGCGAGGCCATCGCGCGTGAGTTCGAGCGCTATCTGCGGCGGCGGGACGTCGGACCGGGCGGCGGACACGCCACGGCGGACGGCTCGGACAGCGGACCGTTCCGGCGCGACACGCCGAGCGGGCGGACCCGACCGCCCAAGCCCCCGAAGCCGGAGGCGCCGGGCGCGTCGGAAGGCGGCGAGGACGCGGACGGCTCGGAGGACTGAGTGAACGCGGTGGGGCGGTACCCGGATCGGGTACCGCCCCACCGCGTTGTGCGGGTGTCAGAGCCGTGCGGGCGTCAGAGCGCCACGCCGAGCAGCGCGTCGACCGTACGGCTGACCAGACCGGGCGCGCCGATGTCGGTGCCGCCCTCGGTCTCCTGGCGGGCCGCCCAGCGGTCCACCGCCTCCAGGGCGGCGGGCGCGTCGAGGTCGTCGGCCAGGGCGGCGCGGACCTCGTCCACCAGCGCGTCGGCGGAGGGGCCGTCGGGCCGGGAGACGGCGGCGCGCCAGCGGCCGAGGCGGTCCACGGCGTCCTGGAGGACCTGGTCGGTCCACTCCCAGTCGGAGCGGTAGTGGTGGGAGTGCAGGGCGAGCCGGATGGCGGCGGGGTCGACGCCGTCGCGGCGGAGCTGCGAGACGAAGACGAGGTTGCCCTTCGACTTCGACATCTTCTCGCCGTCCAGACCGACCATGCCCGCGTGGACGTACGCCTTGGCCATGGGGAACTCGCCGGTCAGCACCTGGGCGTGGGAGGCGCCCATCTCGTGGTGCGGGAAGGCGAGGTCGGAGCCGCCGCCCTGGACGTCGAAGCCCATGCCGAGGTGGTCGAGGGCGATGGCGACGCACTCGATGTGCCAGCCGGGGCGACCGCGGCCGAGCGAACCGCCGTCCCAGCTCGGCTCGCCCTCTCGGGCGGCCAGCCACAGCATCGGGTCCAGCGGGTTCTTCTTGCCCTGCCGGTCGGGGTCGCCGCCGCGCTCGGCGGACAGCAGCCGCATGGCGGCGGAGTCGAGGTGGGAGACGCCGCCGAAGTGCGGGTCGGACTCGACGGAGAAGTAGATGTCGCCGTCCAGCTCGTAGGCGGCGCCGAGGTCACGCAGCCGCTCCACGAGGGGGACGATGCCGGGTATGGCCTCGACGGCGCCTATGTAGTGCTGCGGGGGCAGCATCCTGAGGGCGGTCATGTCCTCGCGGAAGAGGGCGGTCTCCTTCTCGGCGAGGGCGACCCAGTCGACGCCGTCCCGGTCGGCCCGCTCCAGGAGCGGGTCGTCGACGTCGGTGACGTTCTGGACGTAGTGGACCTGCCGCTTGGTGTCGAGCCACACGCGCTGCACGAGGTCGAACGCGTTGTAGGTCGCCGCGTGACCCATGTGGGTCGCGTCGTACGGCGTGATGCCGCAGACGTAGATCCGGGCGACAGGACCGGGGTCCAGGGTGACCGGACCGCCGGTCGCGGTGTCGTGAATCCTCAGGTCGCGGCCCTGACCGGGCAGGGCGGGGACCTCGGAAGCGGGCCAGGCATGCATGTACATGAGACTAACCGCCCGCGAGCGGCGCATACGAACCGGATCGGGCCGGATGGCCGGTTCGGCGCTCTTGCGCGGCGGCGGATTCCGTGCAGGACACCGCTGTCGCCGGGCAGAACGCCGCTGATGTCGGCGTTGTCGTCAGACCGGTGGCCAGGGGATCGCGGGCCAGTCGCCCGACGGTTCCGGGTGGCGTCCCGAGGCGCGCAGGTCGGCGACGCGGGCGCGGGTGGCCTCGATCTCGGCGGGGGTGAGCAGCGGGGCGAGGCGCCCGGCCAGGGGCGCGCCCTCGGCCAGCTCGTCCTGAAGGCGGTCGAGGACGGAGACGGCATCCTCGGCCAGCGGTTCGCCCGCCCAGCCCCACAGCAGGGTGCGCAGCTTGTTCTCGGTGTGGAACGTGACGCCGTGGTCGATGCCGTAGAGCGCGCCGGTCGCGGTGGGCAGGAGGTGACCGCCCTTGCGGTCGGCGTTGTTGATCACGGCGTCCAGGACGGCGAGGCGGCGCAGCCGTACGTCGTCGGCGTGCACGAGGAGCGCGGTGCGGCCCTCGCCGACCTCGGCGAAGCCGACCGCCTTCCAGCCCGGCTCCGGCTCCTCGCCGTCGACCAGGGCGAGGAGTTCGGCCTCGGGGCTCACGTCGATCCAGAGCTGGCACATGCCCTCGCCGTAGGGGCCCTCGCGCAGCACGGTGGGCGGCACGAGTCCCCAGCCGGTCGCCTCGGAGACCTCGTAGGCGGCGACCTCGCGGCCCGCCAGGGTGCCGTCGGGGAAGTCCCACAGCGGGCGCTCCCCGGCGACGGGCTTGTACACGCAGGACGCTTCCCGGCCGTCCAGGGCGACCGTGCAGAACAGGGCGGCGTTGGAGGCGTCGCGGATCCGGCCGCGTACGGTCAGCTCGCCCCGCGCGATCAGCTCCGCGAGGTCCGCGTCGGTGGCGGTCACGCTCCCCGGCGGTATCCGTTCTGGCGCGGACATACGTGTCCTTCCGGGTCGAGCGGGAGGCTGCACAGCGGGCACGGCGGCCGCCCGGCGTTGACGACGTCGAGGGCGCGCTTGGCGAAGGCACGGGCCTGCGCGCCGGTGAGCCGGACCCGCAGCATCGGGGGTCCGTTCTCCTCGTCCTGGAGGAGGCGTTCCTCGGCCTGGGCGAGGTCCTCCTCGGTCTCGGCGTCCAGTTCGACGAGCGCCTGCGCCTCGACGATCATGCGCTGTTCCTCGCCGTCCCAGGCGAGCGCCATGGTGCCGACGCGGAACTCCTCCTCGATGGGGGTGTCCAGCGGGCCGGTGTCGGCGATCTCGGTGGGGGCGACGGCGGGCACGGCCGCGTTGCCGCCGCTGCGCCGCACGACCTCGTCGAGCAGTTCGTCCATCCGTTCGGCCAGGGCGGCGACCTGCGTCTTCTCCAGGGCGACGCTGGTCACCCGGGGGCCCGCGATGGCCTGGAGGAAGAACGTACGGCGTCCGGGCAGTCCGACCGTGCCGGCCACGAAGCGGTCCGGCGGGTCGTAGAGGAACACCTGACGGGACACGTCCTGTCTCCATGGGATCGAGTGGGTTCGGGTGGCCTCACCCTACTGCGGGCGGCGATCACGGTGCGCCCGCGCCGCCCCCGACCGGTGCGTCGTCCTCCGGGGGTGTTTCGCGCGGGGCCAGCGACGAAAGGTCGCCGGTGTCGCCGAGGCGCACCAGGTAGGGGCGCAGGCGCGTGTAGCGGATCGCGGTGACGGAGCAGGGTTCGACGGCGACCCGCTGGAACAGGTCGAGGTGGAGTCCGAGCGCGTCGGCCACCAGCGCCTTGATGATGTCGCCGTGGGAGCACATGAGGTAGACGGCGTCGGCGCCGTGCTCGCGCTCCACGCGCGCGTTCCACTCGCGTACGGCTTCGGCGGCGCGGTGCTGCATGGCGCGCATGGACTCGCCGCCGGGGAAGGCGGCGGCGGAGGGGTGGCTCTGGACGACCTCCATGAGGGGTTCGTCCTTCAGTTCGGCGAGTTTGCGCCCCGACCAGTCGCCGTAGTGGCACTCCCCGATGCGTTCGTCGGTGTGGACGGGCAGGTCGGGGCGGGCGTCGAGGAGCGGCCGCATGGTCTCCTGGCAGCGCTGGAGCGGGCTGACCACCACCTCGCGCAGCGGCAGCGCGGCGAGGCGGCCGGGCAGCGCCGCGGCCTGCTCGGTGCCGCGCTCGTCGAGGGCGACACCGGGGGTCCATCCGGCGAGCAGGCCCGCGGTGTTGGCCGTGGAGCGTCCGTGCCGGACGAGGATCAGGGTCGGCATGCGCCCCAGCGTAGACCGGCGGGCGCGCGGGGCGGCCGGGGAAGGCGATTCGGGGACCCCGCGTGCGTAAGCCGCCGGTGGGCGGGAAAATGCTCCCCGTGATCTTCGACTGTGCCATCTACCGTGACGGACGCCGCGCCAAAGCCTTCAAGGACCCGGCCGAGGCACTGAAGGAGGCGCGGGCGCAGGACGACGCGTTCGTCTGGATCGCGCTGCACGACTCCACGGCGGAGGAGTTCGACCTGGTCCGCAAGGCGTTCGGGCTGCATCCGCTGGCGGTGGAGGACGCGCTGAAGGCGCACCAGCGGCCGAAGATGGAGGTGTACGACGACTCGGTGTTCGTCGTGATCAAGCCGGTGTTCTACGAGCAGCAGCGGGACACGGTCACCACCGGCGAGGTCATGGTGTTCATCGGCGACTCGTTCGTGGTGACGGTGCGGCACGGCAAGGCGGCTCCGCTGGAGGAGGTGCGGCGCCGGGTGGAGTCGGACCCGGCGAAGCTGCGGCACGGTCCGACCGGGGTGCTCTACGCGATCATGGACGCCACGGTGGACGCCTATCTGGAGGTCGCCACCGAGCTGGGCACGGACCTGGACGAGCTGGAGGCGGAGGTCTTCTCGCCGTCGGACGCCGGGTCGCGCAACACGGCGTCCCGGATCTACACGTTCAAGCGGCAGGTCCTCGAGTTCCGGCGGGCGACGGTGCCGCTCACGGTGCCGCTCACCCGGCTCTCGGGCACGGGCACGAGCAGCGCGCCGGTGCCGTTCGTGGACGAGGGGGCGCGGCCGTTCTTCCGCGACGTCAACGACCATCTGACCCGGGTGAACGAGTCCGTGGAGGGTCTGGACCGGCTGGTGTCCGACATCCTCTCGGCGCATCTGGCGCAGATGAGCGTGCGGCAGAACGACGACATGCGGAAGATCTCGTCCTGGGCGGCGATGGCGGCGGTGCCGACGCTGATCGCCGGGATCTACGGCATGAACTTCGAGAACATGCCGGAGCTGCGCTGGGTGTGGGGCTATCCGGCGGTGGTGGCGGTGATGGTGCTGCTGGAGGTCTTCCTGTACCGAAATTTCCGGCGGCGGGGCTGGCTGTAGGGAGCCTTCCGGGACGGCTGCGGGGGCTTTCCGGGCTCAGGCGAACTCGGCCGCCTTCGGGGCGGGACCGCCGAGCGCGTCGCGCCGTTCCGGCATCTCCAGGGTGACCATGCGGCGCCAGCCGACGGCCCGCTCCCAAGCGTAGAGGGCGTGGATACCGGCGGCGAGCAGCGCGTTGCGGAGGCGGGACCAGCGCAGGACGCGGCCCATGTGGGTCATGACGGCGAGGCTGACGTCCCGGTAGATCCGGATCTCGGCGAGCGCGCACTCGCGCAGGACGCGCTGGATGGCGCGGCCGTGTCCGGCGTGGGCGAGGCGCAGGAGTTCCTCGTGGCAGTAGGCGAGGTGGTTGTCCTCGTCGTTGGAAATCATGCGGACGGCGCGCCCGATGTCCGGGTGGTCGGCGAAGTGTCTGCGCAGCAGCCGCATCTGCTCGGAGGCGCGCTGTTCGGTGACGCGGCTGTGGGCGAGGTAGGTGACGATGTCGGCCACGGTGAGCGGCCGGTCGGCCGTGAGCTTGTCGTGGGTGAGCCCGATGCCGTGCCGTTCCAGGAGCATCGTGTAGTCGGTGTCGGGCGGGACGGGCACGGGTGCGAGGCCGCGTTTGCGCAGCAGGGCGTGGAAGATCCGCCCGTGCTTGTCCTCGTCGGCACCATGGCGGGCGATCTTGGGGGCGAGGGCGCGTTCGCTCTGCGGGACGAGGGCGGCGATGCGGCCGTTCTCCCAGCCGCCCTGCGCCTCCCCGCTTGCGGCGATGGAGCAGAAGAGCCGGAAGGACGCGTCGTTGTCGAGGATCTCCTGGAACAGGCTCTTGGCCGAAAGCATCGTGGGCACCTCTCTGCAGGTCTCCGCAGTGAAAAAGTCAAATGCGGATAAAGAGGACCCGCAACCGCGGTGTGCGCGCACTGGGCCGAAAGAGGGAAGAGCGAGGGCGTAACCGGGGCGGGGACCGGCGCGTTGTTCCGCGTGACGGCCGTGGCGGGGAAGACCCCCGAGCCCCCACCACGGCCGCGAAAACTTCCGCCGCCCCGCCTTGTGCGTGACCGGCGCTTGTGCGTGACCGGCGCTTGCGCGAGTCCCGCGCTTACGCGAGCCCGGCGCGCTCCAGGGCTTCGGCGCCGCCGCGCAGGGAGGCGATCCGCTCCTCCAGGGTGAAGCCCGCGGGGGCGAGCGTGAGGGTGGTGACCCCGGCGGCCGCGTACGCCTTCATACGGTCGGCGATGCGGTCCACGGAGCCGAGCAGGGTGGTCTTGTCGATGAGGTCGTGCGGGATCGCGGCCGCGGCGCCCTGCTTGTCGCCGGAAAGGTACTTGTCCTGGATCTCGGCGGCCTCCTTCTCGTACCCCATGCGCTGGGCGAGCCGGTTGTAGAAGTTCTGCTTGCGGCTGCCCATGCCGCCCACGTAGAGCGCGGTGTAGGGGCGGAAGGTGTCGGCGAGGCGGGTCACGTCCACGTCGGCGCCGACCGCGACCGGCACGGTCGGACAGACGTCGAAGCCCTCCATGGTCTTGCCCGCCTTCTCGCGGCCCGCGCGCAGCGAGGAGATGGCGGTCTCTTCCAGGTGCTCGGCGGCCGGGAAGATCAGCAGGGCGCCGTCGGCGATCTCGCCGGTCTGCTCCAGGTTCTTCGGACCGATGGCGGCGATGTACAGCGGGATGTGCTCGCGCTCCGGGTGCACGGTCAGCTTGAGCGGCTTGCCGGGGCCGCCGGGCAGCGGCAGCGTCCAGTGCTCGCCCTCGTACGACAGACGGTCGCGGGTCATCGCCTTGCGGACGATCTCCACGTACTCGCGGGTGCGGGCGAGCGGCTTGTCGAACTTGACGCCGTACCAGCCCTCGGAGACCTGCGGTCCGGAGACGCCGAGACCGAGGCGGAAGCGGCCGCCGGAGAGGGAGTCGAGCGTCGCCGCGGTCATCGCGGTCATGGCGGGCTGGCGCGCCGGGATCTGGAAGATCGCCGAGCCCACGTCGATCCGCTCCGTCTGCGCGGCGACCCAGCTCAGCACCGTGGCGGCGTCGGAGCCGTACGCCTCGGCGGCCCAGCAGACGCTGTAGCCGAGCCGGTCCGCCTCCTGCGCCACGGCGAGGTTGTCCCCGTCCATCCCGGCGCCCCAGTAGCCGAGGTTGATCCCGAGCTGCATGACCGATCCCCTTACTCGCAAGTAACGTACCTGCGGCCGACCTTAGCGACCCTTTCCCGCGTGGCCCACCCCGCCCGGCGTGTTCGGCGGGCCACGGCCGGATCCCGTTGTCCACAGGCAGCCCGATCCGGTTGTCCACAGGCAACCCGATCCGGTTGTCCACAGGCAACCCACGGCACCACCTCTGGCCAGTAATCTCGCGCACATGGAGCAGAGGCATCTCGGCCGTACCGGCCTGCGCGTGTCCCGGATCGGGCTCGGCACCCTCACCTGGGGCCGGGACACCGAGGAGCACGACGCCGCGGACATGCTGAAGGCGTTCTGGGAAGCGGGCGGCACCCTGGTCGACACGGCGGACGTGTACGGCGACGGCGCCGCCGAGTATCTGCTCGGCCGGCTCACCGACGGTCTCGTCCCCCGCGAGGACCTGGTGATCTCCACCAAGGCGGGCAGCGTGCCCGACCCCGACCGCCGCGCCGACGGCTCGCGCGGCCATCTGCTCGCCGCCCTCGACGCCTCCCTGACCCGCCTGGGCACCGAGTACGTCGACCTGTGGCACATCCACTGCTACGACCCGGACACCCCGCTGGAGGAGACGCTCCAGGCGCTCGACCTGGCCGTGAGCAGCGGCCGGGCGCGGTACGCGGGCGTGTCCAACTTCTGCGGCTGGCAGCTCGCCAAGGCGGCCACCTGGCAGCTCGCGGCTCCGGGCACGCGGACCCGGCTCGCCGGTACGCAGCTCGAGTACTCGCTGCTCCAGCGGGGCGTCGAGCGCGAGGTGCTGCCCGCCGCGCTGGACCTCGGGATCGGGCTGCTGCCCTCCTCCCCGCTCGGCCGGGGCGTGCTGACGGGCAAGTACCGGGGCGGCACTCCCCCGGACTCGCGCGGCGCCTCCGACCACATGGCGCCGTTCGTGGAGCCGTATCTGGACGACACCGCGAGCCGCATCGTGGACGCGGTGACGACGGCAGCCGACGGGCTCGCGGTCACCCCGCTCCAGGTGGCCCTGGCCTGGGTCCGCGACCGGCCAGGCGTGGCCGCGCCGGTCGTCGGGGCGCGCACCGCGCGGCAGCTCGCGGCGGCGTTGTCAGTGGAGGCGCTTAATCTTCCTGACGAGATCTGCCGGGCTCTCGACGACGTGTCGGCGCCCGTGCACCGCTATCCCGATCACGACTGGAGCACGCTGTGAGCACGGAGCCGGAGACCACGGAGGAGACCGGGGCGGAGGGCGTCCCGGAGAGCCCGGGTGTCCCGGAGAGCGCCGAGGGTGCGGTCCCGGGTGCGGAGACGGGCGCCGTTTCGGGTGAGGACATGGGTGCCGTCCCGGGTGGGGTCGAGGGTGCTCGTGAGGGTGACGGGGGCGGCGACCCGGCTGACGCGGGGTCCACTCCTGAGGGTGAGGGCATCGCCTCGGGTGACGCCGAGAGCACTCCTGAGGGTGACGACGCGCCCAAGTTGTCCGAGGCCGCGGCCGAGCTGGCCGCGCAGCGCCTTGAGCGGGAGCGGATCGAGCGGCGCAAGGCCGAGAAGACGGGGCCCGTCGCGAGCGGCGCCAAGCTGAGCGGCACGGCCGCCGATCTGCTCGCGGCGGTCCGCGCGGTGGAGAGCGGCGAGAAGCCCGCGCGCCCCGCGTTCACCGAGCCCGCCCCGGCCCCGCGCCGCCCCGCCCCCGCGCCGGTGACCCCGCCCCGGCCCGCGCCCGTACCCAGCGCGCCCGTCGCACCGCCCGCCGAGGCGGTCGACGCCGTGCGCCGTGTCCTCACCGAGGGCGGTGCGCCGCCGGTCCTGGCCGCCCAGGCGACCTCGGTGCTCGGCGAGGGTGCCGACGCCGTACTCCACGAGGACCCCTGGCAGTTGCTGCGGATCACCGGCGTGCGCCCCGAGCAGGCAGACGGCTTCGCGCGCGCCCTGCTCGGCGCCGACTGCGGTCCCGACGACGAGCGGCGCGGCCGCGCGCTCACCGTGTGGCTGCTTGAGCAGGCCGCGCTCGCCGGGCACACCGCCCTGGAACTCCCGGCGTTGACGGCGGCCCTCGCCCAGCGCGGTGTCCCGGACGCGGAGGCGGCGGTGCAGGCGGCGCTCGCGGAGGGGGACGCGCTGGCCTTCCAGGACGCCCTGGAGGAACCCGGCGCGCCTGCCCGTCCCGCCGCCGCGCCTGCGGTCACCCCTGCTGCCGACGAGGAGTCCGAGGGCGAGGAGGAGCGCCCGGTCCGCGTGCTGGCGGGTCTGGAGCGGTACGCGCTCGCGGAGGAGAGCCTGGCCGACGCGCTGGGCCGGCTGATCAACGCGCCGTCGGAGGAGACCCCGCCCGCGTGGGAGAAGGCGGTGTCCTCCGGCGCGTCCGAGCTGGTCCGCGCGGTCGCCGGGCACGGTCTGGTCCTGCACACCGGCGGCGAGGCGGCCCGCGCCGAACCCGCCGCGCTGCTGGACGCCGCCCGTGCGGCGGGGCTGCGCGCCTTCGCCGTCTGCCACACGCCCGACGGCGCCCGGCGGTTCGCCGCGCTGCTGTCCGACGCCGCCTCGTACGTCGGCACCGTCGCCGGTGTCCTCTCCGGCACCGAGGGTCCCGGCCGCGACCAGGAGGGCGCCCTCGACCTCGATCTGCTGATCGTGCTGGACGCGCCCCAGCTCGACGTGGAGAGCGCCGCGATGCTCGCGGAGTCGCTGCCCGACGGGGCGCGGCTGCTGCTGAGCGGCGACCCGGCGGTGCTGTGGTCGGCCGGACCCGGCCGGGTCTTCGCCGACCTCCTCGCCTCCCGCGCCTGCCCGCAGCTCGCCTCCCGCGTCCCCGACCCGGGTCCGCTCGGTGAGCTGGTGTCCGGGATCGGCGTGGGCGAGCTGGGCCAGGTCGAGGCGCCGGGCAAGGAGATCGTCATCGTCCCGGTGCGCGACGCGGGCGAGGCCGTGCACCGCACCGTGCAGTTGGTCGCGGACTCGGTCCCCCGCGCGTTCGGCGTGCGGCCCGAGCAGACGGTGGTGATCACCCCGGGTCACGGCGGCGCGGCCGGTACGCGCACGCTCAACGCCGCGCTCAAGGAACGGCTGAATCCCGGGCCGGGCCGCTTCGGCGGCTTCGACCCCGGCGACGTGGTCGTCCACTCCCCCGCCCCGGGCCGTGCGGTGCCGGGCCGGGTCGTAGGGGCGGACGCCGAGGGGCTGCGCCTGGAGTGCGCGGGCGGTCCCGTGGTCGTACCGAAGGAGCTGGTGGAGAGCCGGGTGCGGCACGGCTGGGCGGTGACGGCGCACCAGGCGGTGGGCGCCCGCTGGCCCGCCGCCGTGGTGGTGCTGCCGGGCGACGCCGCGCAGGCGCTCAGCAGGCCGTGGGTGTACACGGCGTTCGGGCGTGCCGAGCGGCACCTTTCCGTGGTGCACGGGGTGGAGCAGGCGCTGCCCCAGGCGGTGGCGGAGGTCCCGGCGAAGCCGCGTACGACCCGGCTGCGGGCGCTGCTCGGCGCGCAGGTGCCGGTGGCGGGCTGAGCGGGATTCTCATGTGAACGGTGGCGGTGCGGACCGGGGTCCGCACCGCCACCGTTCAAGGCTCAGCGGTCGGCGTCCAGGGGCTCCAGGTCGTCGTCGCCGTCCAGTTCCACGATGTCGTCGTCCAGCTCGTCGTCGGACTCGGCGTCCTCGTCCTGGTCGAAGACCGCGCTCACGTCGAACCGGCAGACCACGTGCTGCGGGTCGAGCTGCTCGAAGGGTGCCTCCAGCCACTCGCCCGGCTCTGCCGCCTCCTCCGCCGCGGTCACCCACAGGGTGGAATCGCCCTCGGTCAGCCCGAACTCCTTGTGCCGGGTGGCGATCTCGTCGGGCTCGAACTCCCCGAACAGGATGGTCAGCGCGCCGGGCACCGTGGCCGCGGCGTCGTCGTCCAGTCCGGCGCTCTCGTACTCCGCCGCCTCGACGCGCTCGGCCTGCGCCAGGAGCCGCTGGGGCTCGGACACCGCGTAGTCACGACGGATCAGCACGCTGATCGCGTGGGGCTCCTCGGGGCCCGCGTACGGGGGCAGGGAGTCGTCCCCGCCGGGGATCTCGAACGGGGTGACCTCGTCGTAGCGGTCGTAGAGCAGCTCGTCGTACACCTCTGCGGCCGCTGCCAGGTTGTTGAACGCCTCGTAGACGGCCGGGTCGTCCTCACCCGACCGGCGTTCGACAGCCGCCAGGTGGCGGTCGAGCGCGGTCTTGACGGCCTCGGCGGCGGCGCGTACCTCGGCAGCGGTGGGCTGCGCAGCATCAGACATAGTGCAGACGCTATCCGTACCGGGCGCGTGCCCGCACAATAGATGCGATGCCGGAATACGAATTTGTCGACGTGTACGTACCTCGCGGGGTCTCCCGCAAGGACGCCACGCGTCTGCTGACGGACCATGCCGAGTACGGACACTGGGAGCTGGACCGACTGAGCCTGCTGCGTGACGGCAGCCGCAGGGTGCGGTTGCGCCGGCGGATCATCCGCCAGGTGCGGGCCACGTGGTGAAGCAGGACGACTGAACGGAGCGGGCCCCTACTGCGGTGGGGCCCGCTCCGTTTTTCCCGGCGCGGTTACGCGGCTCGGCGGGCCTTGCGGTGGCGCTGCGCTGCTTCGGCCCGGTCTTTCGGTTCCGCTACGCGGCTCGGCGAGCCTTGCGGTACAGGACCGCGCCTGCGAGCAGGGCCACCGCGCCCGACGGGAGGGCGAGGCCGAGGGGTACGTCGGCACCGGTGTGCGCGAGCTGCTGGCCTCCGGCCGGGGACTGGACCGAGCCGCCGCCGGTGCTCACCTGGGAGGAGCCGTGGTGGCTCGGGGTGGTGGGCTTGGCGGGGGTGGTGGGGGTGCTCGGCGTTCCGGGGGTGGTGGGGGTGCCCGGGTTGCTCGGCGTACCGGGGGTGCCGGGCGTGCCCGGGGTGCCCGGATTGCTCGGCGTACCGGGGGTTCCCGGAGTGCCCGGGTTTCCAGGGGTGCCGGGGTTACCCGGGTGGCCGGGGTGTCCCGGATGACCAGGGTGTCCCGGGTGGCCAGGAGTCCCAGGGTTACCCGGGTGACCGGGGTGACCCGGGTGACCGGGGTGGTGGTGTCCCGGAGGGCACGGCTCGTCCGGGTTTCCGGGGTGGCCCGGATGACCCGGGTGTCCCGGCGTACCGGGGTTCCCCGGGTGACCGGGCGTACCGGGGTTGCCCGGATGCCCAGGGTGGCCGGGGTGACCAGGGTGTCCCGGGTTTCCCGGCGGGTTCTCCTGGCCCCCACCCGGAGGGTTCTGGTGGCCGCTCCCGCCGTTGCCGCAGTCGTTGCCCCCCGCGGCGTTGCCGAGACCGATGACGTTGACGGTGTTGCCGCACAGGTTGACCGGGACGTCGACCGGTACCTGGACGGTGTTGCCCGAGCCCACGCCGGGCGACTTGCCGGTGTGTGCGCCGGCGTGCGCGCCCCCGGCGCTGCCGTTGCCGCCACCGCCGGAGTTGCCGCAGGCGTTGCCCGCGGCCGGGTTGAGCAGTCCGACCACGTTGACGGTGTTGCCGCAGGCGTTCACCGGGATGTGCACCGGGACCTGCACGCTGTTGCCGGACAGTACGCCGGGTGATCCGGCGGCGGAGCCGCCCGCGCCCGCGTCGGCGTGCGCGTAGCCGCTCGCGGCGGCGATCACACCGGTGGCGGCGGCCATGGTGAGCAGTCCTTTACGGGTGCCCTGTCGCATAACTCTGTTCCCCCCTGAAATTCCCTGCCCTCGACTACGGAAAAGGCCGGTCGGCCCCGTAGCGCATGGCGCGCACCACGGGGCCGACGGCTCGTAAAAGACGCCCCTCGGGGAGCCCGCGTCAGTCGTTGACGCAGGTGTTGCCGAAGGCGGGGTTCAGGAGCCCGATCACGTTGACCGTGTTGCCGCAGACGTTCACGGGAACGTGCACCGGCACCTGGATGACATTGCCGGACAGCACACCCGGCGAACCCACGGCGGCACCCTGGGCACCCGAGTCGGCGGCGGCCATACCCGCGCCGGCGAGAACCAGTCCACCGGTGGCAGCCGCGGCAGCGACGACCTTCTTGATCATCATTCCTCCTAGTTGGCACTGCGGCTCCCAGGTGCGGAGTCGCATCACGTGTAACGAGGAGGGAGTAATGGAGCTACGAGCTTATGGTCGCATTCACCCTTCTCAGTAGATCTCGTACGCCTGCCTGATTAATGGCCCCCGCAAGGGTCACGAGGCGTCGATGAACCGGTCGAGCACGCGCACACCGAACTGAAGACCGTCCACCGGCACCCGCTCGTCCACGCCGTGGAACATGCCCGCGAAGTCCAGCTCCGGGGGCAGCTTGAGCGGCGCGAAGCCGAAGCCGCGGATGCCGAGGTCGTCGAAGGACTTGGCGTCGGTGCCGCCGGAGAGCATGTACGGGATCGCCTTGGCGGCGGGGTCCTCGGCGAGCAGCGCGGACTGCATCGCCTCGACGAGGGCGCCGTCGAAGGTGGTCTCGACCGCCTTGTCGGCGTGCACGTCCTCGCGGCGCACGTGCGGGCCGAGCAGCCGGTCGAGGTCGGAGAGGAACTCCTCCTCGTGACCGGGCAGGAAGCGGCCGTCGATGTGGGCGGTCGCCTCGCCGGGGATGACGTTGACCTTGTAGCCCGCGTTCAACTGGGTGGGGTTGGCGGTGTTGCTGAGGGTGGCGCCGATGAGCTTGGCGATGCCGCCGAGCTTGGCGAGCGTCGCCTCCATGTCCTCGGGGTCCAGCTCGGTGCCGAGCGCGTCGCCGAGTTCGTCCAGGAAGGCGCGGGTGGTCTTGGTGACCCGTACCGGGAACTTGTGGCGGCCGACCCGGGCGACCGCCTCGGACAGCTCGGTGATGGCGTTGTCCCGGTGGATCATCGAGCCGTGCCCGGCGGTGCCGGCCACGGTGAGCTTCATCCAGTGCATGCCCTTCTCGGCGGTCTGGATGAGGTAGAGCCGACGCTGCTCGCTGACGGTGAACGAGAATCCACCGACCTCGCTGATCGCCTCGGTGACGCCCTCGAACAGCTCGGGGTGGTTGTCCACGAGGTAGCGGGCGCCGTACGTGCCGCCCGCCTCCTCGTCGGCCAGGAAGGCGACGACGATGTCGCGCGGGGGACGCCGCCCGCTGCGCAGCCGGTCGCGCACGACGGCGAGCGTCATGGCGTCCATGTCCTTCATGTCGACCGCCCCGCGCCCCCACACGCACCCGTCGGCGACCTCGCCGGAGAAGGGGTCGTGGGTCCAGTCGGCGGCGTTGGCCGGTACGACGTCCAGGTGGCCGTGGATCAGCAGCGCGGGCCGGGACGGGTCCTCGCCCGCGATCCGCGCGACGGTGGAGGCGCGCCCCGGGTGCGACTCGAAGATCTCCGGCTGGAGCCCGACCTCCGCGAGCTTCTCCGCGACGTACTCGGCGGCGGCGCGTTCGCCGGGGCCCGAGTGGTCGCCGTAGTTGCTGGTGTCGAACCGGATCAGCTCGCGGCAGAGGTCCACGACCTCGTCCTCACCGGTGACGCCCCTGGCCGTGTCCGTCTCGCTCACGCTGCTTCCTCCCGCTGTCACTGCTGGTGGATGTGCTGGTGGGGTTCCGCCGAGGTGTCCGCCGGCTCCCCCTTCATCCTCTCCCCGCCCCCGCCCGCGTCCAAGACCGGGCCCCCTCGGCAACACACCGTTCACGGGAACGGCCCCCACGACCCGGGGGCGACCGGCGGGCGACCCGGGGGGTGATCGGACACCCCCGAAAGCCTGGTAATGTTTCCTCTGTCGCCGCGAGGGAAACCCCGCACGACAGACACCTTGTCCGGGTGGCGGAATGGCAGACGCGCTAGCTTGAGGTGCTAGTGCCCTTTATCGGGCGTGGGGGTTCAAGTCCCCCCTCGGACACCAGCGAGAGACCCCAGTCGATCTGGGGTCTTTCTGTTTTTTGTGCTGTGGCGCGGCCAACACGCCTGTCGGACCAGGGACAACGGCTGAACCACGGCTCGGCGCGCGTGGTCACGCTTGGGAAAGGCGCCTGGCCCCCTGTGATCGTGGAACGGAGAATGAAGACCGGTCGTCCCACTCAACGCTTACCTTGGTTCAGTCAGCGTCGCAGATCCCGACACTCTTCCAGCACCCGCAGCGCGGGGGCGAAGCTGCCCCGGCCCACACCGGGACAGCGTTGCTCAGCAGGCAGCGTCCACGCCTCCCAGCACGACATGCAGCGCATCACCCCGGAATGCTCCGGATCACCAACCGCGCCGCCACCACACCGGGGGCACTCCTGCATGATGACTCCCTACGCCGTGACGTCGAACTCCCCCAGTTTGGCACCGGGAAGGAACGCGGCCCACTCGGCGGCCGTGAACTCGACGGTGCGGCCGGTCCCGGAGTTGCGGACGGCCACCTTGCCGGGAACGTTGGTCGCGACCTCAACGCACAGTTTGTTGTTGTTGTCGTACTTACACGCACTCGACGTGCGGAACTCGAACTCCGGAACTCCGGTCACCGTGCCATCCTTTCGACACACCGAACGGGGAAACGGTCCCCGTGCCGTTGTCGTGCCCCCAGCCGCCCGTGTCGGCGACAGTACGGATGACAGGGCCTCACCAAGGGCCGGGAACCTAAGCGGCCACTCCCCGGGCAGCACAAAGGCTGTCGGAACCTTGCGGCGCTCGCCGGGTGCTTGGCCGGGTCCTCCCAGCCCGGGATCACGGCACGAAGGATGCCCACTCGCCCGGCGTTGTTCGCCACCCGCCTGCCGGTCGACACGCTCACAACCGATCCTCCGGGTGCGCGCCCCGCTGGTGCCGGCGCATCTCGACGTTCGCGTCGGAGACACCGCTGTAGTCGCCTCTTGAGCGCGCGTTCCCGCGCCGTACGCTGAAACCCAAGCAGATCTTGCAACTCGGAACGGGCTTGGGTTCCGGGGGAAGTTCCGTCAGCCCGTATTCCTTGGGCGTCTCCGTATTCGCCATCAGTCCTCCCCGGCTTCGTGGTTCACCCATGATCTGCCGGTTGACCGATACCACCGAGGGTTATTCCCGTTGCGGACTAAAGATCAGTTGCGACAGTCGTCCGCCCAATGCCGGAGCAAGGATCTGGCGTCGTCCCCAAAGCGGGCGTGCTGTTCGAACTGGGTGAACACGGCAAGGTATTCAGAGATGTCGCGCGCATCTCGGAACACCATTCTGCCGGTGAAGTTCTCTACCGTCGCCAGCCGATTGTCATAGACCGTGAACGTGTTCATCGGGCCACGGCCCGTGGGCGTGCCCAGAGGAACAACCCCGATCCTCACATTGGGCAGATGCGACAGCGAAGCCAGCCGGTCAATCTGCACGGACATCGCGGGAGCGGGAACGACGGCCCAACGTGCCGCCTGTTCCGTGATCAGGAAAGTGAACCGCTTCGCCGTGTTGTACAGGACAGCCTGCCGTTCCAGCTTGCGCGCCACGGTCCGAGACGAGTCACCTGGGGTATGGCTCAGGCTGGCACGAATGTACTCGGGCGTGGCCAGCAGCCCGGTAACCATCGACGGCAGGAAGTACCTGAGTTCTGTGGCGTCTGACTCCAGGGCCGCAAGCTCCGCTTGTCGCTTCTCCATCCCACGGCGCCAGGAAGAACGCTTGTCCTGCCACTCGGTATTGGCGACCCGCGCGAGAGCGGTAATCTCTGCGACCATCTCAGGGGGAGCATCGACCGCCCGCAAGATGCGCTCGACATCCACGAGCTTCGGGGTCTTCTTGCCCGTCTCGAACTTACTGATCTGGCTTTGAGACATGTTGCAGCGCCGAGCGAGCCGGTCCCCTGTGAGGCCGGCTCGCTTCCGTAGCTCGCGGAGCTTTTCCGCCAGGTCGGTTCTCGACTGGCCAAGCTGCTCGGGCTCGAATGTCACACGGTGTCTTTCACGTACTCGGAGAACGGCACGGCATGGGCCAGGGCGATGCGCTGCCACTCCAGGTACGGAGTCACGTCGCCCGTGAACAGTTCTCGGTTGATCTGCGTACCGTCCGGCCGGAAGTTCAGGTGCACGACTCGTGACTCATCGAACATCCACCAGTCGGTTCCCGACAGTGGGAGCCCGTAGTCGTCCTGGGTGACGTCCAGGACACGGATGTCTTCCCCGGCCTGGACGTTGCCGGGGATCCCCCAGGCGAACTGATACCGCTGGTAGTCGGTCAGCGGCTTCCGCACGATTCGTACGCGCCCGATGGTGCGCCCCGATGCCAGATAGCCACGGACGCGCTCGTGCCACCGCGCATTGTGGTCCGCAGGCTTCAGCTCTCCCCGAAGGAAGCGGGCGACGTTTTCAGCCTCCTTCGGCATGGTGTACGTGGGCTGCGCCTCGAACCGCCACGCGGAATGCTGGTACGTGTCGAACGTCTGCCGCCACTCGTCACCATCCAAGAACACGGACAGCCTCCCTCAGGACCGACTCCGGGATCTCCACCAGGGCCTCACCCTCCGGCGGCTGGAAGGCGTCCGACAGGTTCCCCTGGACCACGATGGCGCCGCTCATCGCGCGGTAGACGTTCGGGCAATCGTCGTCGTCGCAGTTGGGCCCGTCGAGCCTGCCGGTAAGCCGGGTCAGTTCGCTGCGCGCCATGGCGTCCCCTCCGTCGTCGGCCCCGGTCGGGGCCACCGTCCGACGACGGTATGCAGGGCATCGTCCCTCGTCCATGCCGACTCCGGACTATTCCCGACCCGGCATAAACGATCTCTGCGAGGCCGGGTTGGCATGGCGACCAACGCATGGCCAACAGCGGTCCGAAACGGCAGGAAACACAGGGAAAGAATGACAAGCGGAGGCTCTCAACTCTGCGGCGTGTCCTTTGCTTGGCCAAGGAGCGAGCCACGGCCGTAAAGTTCGTTGGGATCGACCTTGACACCGCCCCACTGTTGCAAGTGTGGACCGCGAGTCCTGGTGACATTCGTACGACCAGCCGATCCGAGCCCGTACCGGAGTACACCGCTGGAAGCGCTGCGTCACACAAGCCAACGTCACGGCGAGCGAGGAGGACAGGTGGCCTCCGAGACGACGGGCCACTGTTCGACAGCGCGCTGCTTCGCACACCACTTCTCCAGTGCCAGGGGCGTGTTCGTGGATGAGACCACGGAGCGAGCGATCCCGCACCACCAGTAGACGATCTGACGGAAGTCGGCTCCATGCCCCCGCACCCCTCGTCCAGCCTCCAGAAAGCGCGGGAACGCCTCGCCGGCCATCTCCGTGAGATCCGGAAGGACGCAGGGACCACCGGACGGGAGCTGGCGGCCAGATGCGGTTGGTCGGAGTCGAAGTCGTCCCGGATCGAGAACGCCAGAACGCCGCCCTCCGACGCGGACATCAGGGCGCGGTGACGGCCCGCATGAGGCGCAACGAGGTGTTGAACAACGGCAGCCGGCGGTTCTCGTTCGTCCTGGAGGAATCAGTGCTGCGGTACCGGCTGTGTGGCACGGAGACCATGGCGGCGCAGCTCGGACACCTGCTCGCGGTCATGGATCTGCAGAACGTCGCCGTGGGCATCGTCCCGTTCTCCGAGCAGCGGACCGTGTGGCCCATGCCGACCTTCACGATCTTCGACGACACCAGAGTGCACGCGGACACACTGGACGCCGCGTCCACCCTCACCCAGCCCAGCCAGGTCGAGCTGTACACCCGCGCCTTCGAGCGGCTTTCGCAGGGGACCGTACGAGGAAGCGCGGCACGCTCTCTGATAGCGGCCGCGCTGGGATCACTGGGCTGAGGGGGCGGGAGGCTGGAGGCTGCTCGAGCGGGAGCCCCGCAGCCGGTCACAGCACGCTCGTCATCCCGCCGTCCACATACAGCACCTGCCCGTTCACGAAGTCCGCCGCAGGCGACGCCAGGAACAGCAGCCCGCCCACCAGGTCCTCCGTACGGCCCCACCGCCCCGCCGGAGTCCGCCCGCGGACCCACGCGCTGAACTCGGGGTTCTCGACCAGGGGTCGGGTCAGGTCGGTCTCGATGTAGCCGGGGCCGAGGCCGTTGACCTGGATGCCGGAGGGGCCCCAGTCGGCGCACATGCCCTTGGTGAGCATCTTCAGGGCGCCCTTGGCCGCCGCGTACGGGGCGATGCCGGGGCGGACGACCTCGCTCTGGAGCGAGCAGATGTTGACGATCTTGCCGTGGCCGCGCTCGGTCATGCGCCGGGCGGCCTCGCGGCCGACCAGGAACGCGCTCGTGAGGTTGGTGTCCAGCACGTGCCGCCAGTCGGAGTCGGTGAACTCCGTGAGCGGCGCGCGCAGTTGGACACCCGCGTTGTTGACCACGATGTCGAGCGGGCCCACCCGCTCCTCGACGTCCGCGATGCCCGCGGCCACGGAGGGACCGTCGGTCACGTCGAACACCGCCGCGTGCACCCGGTCGCCGGGCAGCTCCGCGGCGGCTCGCGCGAGGCGGTCCGCGTCGCGGCCGTTGAGGACCACGGTGCAGCCCGCCTCCGCCAGCCCCCGGGCCAGCGCGAGGCCGATGCCCCGGCTGGACCCGGTGACCAGTGCCGTACGGCCGCCTATGTCGAAGAGAGGGTGAGCCGTCATCGTCGTATGACCGTCCCTAGATCACCAAGGAGAGCAGCAGCACCAGGGCGCCCGCGACCACCGAGATGATCGTCTCCATCACCGACCAGGTCTTGACCGTCTGGCCGACGCTCAGGCCGAAGTACTCCTTCACCAGCCAGAAGCCGGCGTCGTTGACATGGCTGAAGAAGAGCGAACCGGCGCCGATGGCCAGGACCAGCAGGGCGGTGTGCGTGGTGGACATGTCGGCCGCGAGCGGCGCGACCAGACCGGCCGCCGAGACCGTGGCCACCGTGGCGGAGCCGGTCGCGAGACGGATCGCCACCGCGATCAGCCAGGCGAGCAGCAGCGCCGGGATCGACCAGTCCTTGGAGATGTCCAGGATCATCTGGCCCACACCGCAGTCGATCAGCGTCTGCTTGAAGCCACCGCCCGCGCCGACGATCAGCAGGATGCCGGCGATCGGCATCAGGCCCTTCTCGACGGTCTGCTGCATCCGGCCCTTGGTGAAGCCCGCGGCCCGGCCCAGCGTGAAGAAGCCGACGATCACCGCGGCGAGCAGCGCGATCAGCGGGGAGCCGACCACGTCGAAGACCCGCTGGGTCATGTTCGCCGGGTCGTCGATGACGATGTCCACCAGCGCCTTGGCCAGCATCAGCACGACCGGCAGCAGCATCGTGACGAGGGTCGCGCCGAAGCCCGGACGCTTCTCGAGGCTCTCGGAGGCGCGCTCCGGGATCATCCGCTCGGGCGCCTGGACGTCCACCCAGCGGGCGGCGACCTTCGAGAACAGCGGACCGGCGATGATCACCGACGGGATGGCGACGACGAGACCGAGCGCCAGGGTGACACCCAGGTTGGCCTTGACCGCGTCGATCGCGACCAGCGGGCCGGGGTGCGGCGGGATCAGACCGTGCATCACGGACAGACCGGCCAGCGCCGGGATGCCGATGCGCATCAGGGAGTAGTTGCCGCGCTTGGCGACCATGAGCACGACGGGGATCAGCAGGACGATGCCGACCTCGAAGAAGAGCGGCAGACCGATCACGGACGCGATGAGCACCATGGCCCACGGCATCGCACGGCCGCCCGCCTTGGCGAGGATCGTGTCGACGATCTGGTCGGCGCCGCCGGAGTCGGCGAGCAGCTTGCCGAGGATCGCGCCCAGCGCGATCAGCACGCCGACACCGGCGACCGTGCCGCCGAGACCGGTCGTGAAACTCACGATCGCCTTGTCGAGCGGCGCACCGGCCACCGCGCCCAGGACCAGCGAACCGATGGTCAGGGCCAGGAAGGCGTGGAGCTTGAACTTGGTGATGAGGAAAACGATGACGGCGATGCCCGCCAGGACGGCTATGCCCAACTGGGCGTGGCCGGCCGAGGTGATCGGCTGGACGCTGTCCGCTGCCAGCATCTCGACGCTGAGTCTGGTCACGGGGTTCCCTTGCAGGTACGGGGGACGTGGGTGAAGGTGCTACGGGGTGCTACGAGGGCACTACTGCGCCCCGCTGGGGCACTACTGGGATGCGACGGGAAGCGCTTCCAGGGCCTGGACAGCACGCTCGGTGATCTCTTCGGGGCCGCCGCCGACATCCACGGCGACTCCTGCCTCGTCCGCCTCAAGGGGCTGGAGCGTGGCGAACTGGGAGTCCAGCAGCGCGGTCGGCATGAAGTGCCCCTGCCGCTGGGACATCCGTCCCTCGATCAGCTCGCGGCTGCCGGTGAGGTGGACGAAGACGATCCCGGGCGCCTCGGCGCGGAGCCGGTCGCGGTACGACCGCTTCAGCGCCGAGCTGCTCACCACCCCGCCGAGCCCCGCCCGGCTGTGCGCCCAGGTGCCGATGGCGTCCAGCCACGGCCACCGGTCGGCGTCCTCGAGCGGGATCCCGGCCGACATCTTGTCGATGTTGGCCTGCGGGTGGAAGTCGTCGCCTTCGGCGTACGGAACGCCCAGCCGGGCGGCGAGCAACGGACCGATCGTGGTCTTGCCCGTCCCGGCGACGCCCATCACGACGACGACCTGGGGGGTGCGCATGACTGCCTCGCTGTCTTCTTCGACATCCGACGCCGAACTCCGGCGTCGCCACACTGAAACCTATTAGGTACGACAAATTCAAGAGTCTGTGACATATAAGTCTGACTTTTTGTCTCTGTGATCCAGGCCGTACGCTGAGTGCATGAGCACACCGGGCCGGGGGCTGCACGGCCGCGTACTGGACACCCTCGGCCCTGCCATCACCGCGGGCGAGTACCCGCCGGGCAGTGTGCTGCGCACGGACGAGCTGGCCCAGCACTTCGAGGTCTCCCGCTCCGTGATGCGCGAGGCGGTCCGCGTCCTGGAGTCCATGCACCTGGTCGAATCCCGCCGCCGGGTGGGCGTGACGGTGCGCCCCAAGGCCGAGTGGAACGTCTACGACCCGCAGGTCATCCGCTGGCGGCTGGCCGGCGCCGACCGGCCGTACCAGCTCCGCTCCCTGACCGTGCTGCGCTCCGCGATCGAGCCGGTCGCGGCGGGCCTGACCGCGCGCCTGGCCACCGCCGAACAGTGCGCCGAACTCACCGAGTGCGCGCTCGGCATGGTCTCCAACTCACGCGGCCACCGGCTGGACCAGTACCTGATCCACGACATCGCCTTCCACCGCATCATCCTCACCGCCTCCGGCAACGAGATGTTCGCCCGCCTCGGCGACGTCGTCGCCGAGGTCTTGGCGGGCCGCACCCACCACGAGGTCATGTTCGAGGACCCCGATCCGGCCGCCGTCACCCTTCACGTCCGCGTCGCCGAAGCGGTACGCGCCCGCGACAGCGCCCGCGCGGAGGAACTCACCCGCGAGATCACGGTGGGGGCGCTCCAGGAGCTGGACATCCTGGTGCCGTAGGGGAGTTGAGCGGGGGGTGTTCTTTGTGACCCCTCGTCAGTCGAGGAACTCCCCGTCGACGTACACCCATTCCCCGCCGACCCGCTCGAACCGGCTCCGCTCGCACAGTTCCCCGCCCCGGTAGGACGCCCGGAACGTCACGGTCCCCCGGTCGTGGAACGCCGACCCGTCGGCGCGGTCGAGGATCTCAAGCCCGGTCCACCGCATGTCGGGGTCGAGTTCGAGCTGCGCCGGGCGGGTACGCGGGTGCCAGCTCTTCAGTAGATACGCCACATCCCCGACGACGAACGCGCAGTACCGCGACCGCATGAGCGCCTCGGCACTCGGCGCGACGGCAGCCCCGGCATGGAACCGCCCACAGCACTCCCCGTACGCCTTGGGCAGCCCGCAGGGGCAGGGTGTGGTGGGGGTGACGGGGGCGGGGCGGGGGGCGCGTCGGGGCATGGGGGTCATTGTGCCGGATTGGCCGGAGACGATTCTTGCCTCATGTACATGACTTACTTTTGGCTTGGCCAAGGTTGCTAATTTGTACGGCGTCACACCAGCGAAGCCGCAGCACCGGTCCAACGGGGGACTGAAGTGCCGGGGGCCTGAGGTACCGGGGGAAAAGCCGACCATGGCATGGGACGAGTGGGAAGAGCTGAAGGCTGAGCATCAGTCGGCGCACACGCGGCTGAACAGCGCGCCTGACGGCGGCGGAACCTACGGACCGTACGTGGTGCCGAGCCGGACCGGTGATCTCCGGGTCGGCCACGAGGACTTGGTCAAGCTCGGCAAGAGCGCTCACGAGCTGTACAACCAACTGTGGGACAAGGCCCGGGTGAGCGTTCCCAGCAGCGATTCGGCGGCGAACGACCTCTCGTCGCAGGGCTTCGCCCTGGGCGGCGGGCTCCAGCACGTGTCGAACCGCTGGGAGGAGCAGTTGAAGTCCCTCATGGACGCCTGTGCCCAGATCTCGAACCACATGCAGACGACGAAGAAGATCCACGCCGGCGACGAGTCGTACATCCAGCGGCAGATGAGCGGCATCGCCGCCCTGGACGCGGGTTTCGACGAACGGGTCGGCGCCCCGGGCGGGAAGAACGAGTACGGCAGGCAGGAGAAGGGCGAGAAGCCCGGCGGCTGAGGGCGCCGCAGCCCTTGTCCCCCACCGTTCCCCCTTCTGCGAAAGAGCCGTACCCGTGGATCTCGACACCCTGCGCTTCGCCAACTTCGCCTCGGTCACCGAGGCTGTCACGGACTGGGGCCTGCTGGTCCGCAACCTGGAGGATCTGCGCAAGCAGGCCGAACAGGGTCTGCACCGCGCCGCGAACCAGGCCGACTGGGCAGGTATCAACGCGCAGGTCACCAAGGAGTTCATCGGCAAGACCGCCGGTGAGTTCGCGGACGCCCACACCCAGGCGAAGACGATTCACAGCATCCTCGGCGACACGGTCGGCGAGCTGAAGCAGTACCGCGAGGACCTCGACGCGGCCATCGAGCGCGGTCTGAAGAAGAACCTGACCGTGATGGACACGGGCCACGGAAGCTTCACGGTCAGCATGAACATCCATCCCGACCGGGCCGCGCAGGGCACCACCGTCCCCGAGCACGACGAGTCCGACGTCACGGCTCTGCGGGACGAGGTGCAGGGGATTCTGCGCAAGGCCACGGAGAGCGACAACTCGGCCCGGACGGTGCTCAAGGCGATCGCGGACCGGGCGGCGCTGGGGTTCACGGATGCCGCGTACAAGGACAGGGACGCCGCGGCGGCAGCCGTGAAGGAAGCCGACGAGCTGGCCGAGTTGGCGAAGCAGGATCCGCAGGACCTCACGGTCGCGGAGTTCGACCGTCTCAACGCCGGGCTGAAGAAGTACCACTCCGATCCCCTCTTCGCGGAGCGGTTCGCCTCCGACCTCGGTCCGAAGAAGACCCTGGAGTTCTGGGCCGGGGTCGCCGACCCTCAGGTGACGCCGGATCTCACGCGCGAGCGCCTCAAGCAACTCGGTTCACTGCAGAAGAACTTGAGCCTGACACTGGCCGAGGCGAGCCAGAGCGACAGCCCGGCGATGGCCCGGTGGAAGAGCGGCGTCATCCAGCTCGGCGACCAGCCGGTGGGCCACCGTCCCGACGTCCTCGGTGTCCAGGTCATGAGCAACCTGATGCGCGCGGGCGATTACGACGACGCGTTCATGACCGAGTACGGCAAGAAACTCATGGCCACCGAGCGGAAGTTCACGGACGGCGGCGAGCACACCTCCTGGCGGCCGACGGGATTCAGCCCCTTCCTCAACCGCATGAACGGAGACACGGGCTGGGATCCGCTGAGCGGCTACCTCAAGGGGCTCTCCAACAGCCCTGAAGCCGCGACGGAGTTCTTCAACGACGACTTCCTCCCGAAGGGCGGCGACCACAAGCACGCCGTCTCCAACTTCACGTACCTCTTCGAGGACCGGCACTGGCCGGAGAGCATCAAGAACGACTTCAGCGGCGACATGAGCAACGACGGACGGAACAACCTCGCGTCGGCTCTGGAAGCGGCGACGACGGGCCATCCGGCCGGGGAGATGCCGACGCTCGACACTCCGGCGCACAGCGCGGCCCAGGCCAAGCTCTTCAACGCCATCGTGTCCTCGGTGGGCGACGAGCCGGAGCGGCTCACCGGGCACGACTACATGTCCGACAGCATGGGGCAGATCGCGTCGGAATACCTCCCCGACATCAACCGCGCCGCAGCCGACGTGAGCCGGGACTCCGAGGACTGGGACAAGATCGAGAAGCTCTACCCGATCGCCGGTACGGACGCCCGGGTGGACCACCGCGACGTGAACAAGTTCCTCTTCGCCGTCGGCCAGAACCCGTCGGGCTACGCGGCGGTGGAGGTGGGCCAGGAGGCGTACATGTCCAAGCTCATGGC
Organism: Streptomyces sp. DSM 110735; assembly: GCF_016482685.1. Lineage (GTDB taxonomy): Bacteria > Actinomycetota > Actinomycetes > Streptomycetales > Streptomycetaceae > Streptomyces. The sequence continues at coordinate 103,682 of NZ_JACYHF010000011.1, forward strand.
GTACCACCTCGACCCGGACCTTCCGGCGGACCAGCGTTTCTCCCAGGACCAGGAGACCACCGTCCGCTACATCTCCGAGCGCTCCGGCGAGGTCTCGGGCGTCCTCGGCCTCGGCCGCCAGGAGGAACTCGCCAATCCGGCGGGTGAGAAGGACAAGGCTTTCGAGTACAGCATCTCCCAGCGGAAGAACTGGATCTCCGGCGGCGTCGGCACGGTCGTCGGCGTCGGCACCTCGTTCGTCGCGACGCCCTGGGTGGGCGCGGCGGCGGGTGGCGTGGCGGGGACTGCCACGAGCGTGGTGCTGGAGCGGGTGTTCAAGGATGCGGAGGGGTCGTCCCTCGACGAGATCGCCAACACGAGAGGCGAACGCTGGGAGGCGGCCATGACGAGGAACAACGAGTACGTGGCTGCGGGTGCGCACGCGGCGGCGGACAGGCACCACCTGTCCAACTCCGACGACATCGCAAGGTGGGCCCGGGATGGCGCCCGACAGGGATTTCTCAACTCCGGACCCCTGCTGAACGGGCAGGCGCCCGGCAGCATCACCACCTCTTCCTGACCCCGTTCCGACTGCGAGAAGTGGCATCACCATGAACGCGTCCCTGTCTCACCGCCGCCTTCGCCGCGCGGGTCTGGCCGGCACTTTGTGTGCCGTTCTTGTCGCCCTCTCCGGCTGCTCCGGCGATGCCCCGAAGCGCGAGTACGCCGCTCCCCGTTCCCTGTGTGGCACGCCGGTGGAGTCCAAGGAGCTGTACGCGTTCCTCCCTCCCGGCAAGAAGGTGTCATCGCGGATCACCAAGAAGTCGGCCAATGTGACCTGGTGCGCGCTGACGGTTGACGGCAAGAAGATCGTCCGTACCTCCCAGGAGTGGTGGGAGGACATGTCGATGCGGCAGTACACCATGGGCTTGACGCCCGACGCGCTCGATCACCAGACCAAGGACAGGCGCTTCATCTACTCCGGGTACCTGGCCTACGGAAAGATCACCGACTGCGACCACAGCAAGCACCGCGTCGATCGTGTCCTCTACACAGGAGTCCAAGCCTTCGGCTCCAAGCACCGCGACCCCGCCGCCATGAAGAAGCTGATCGTCAGCTACACCGAGGCGGTGGAGAAGTCGAGCGCCTGCCGGTGAGGCGAGACCGCTAAGGGCGCCACAGCGGATGTTCCCGTTCCGCCCACGCGCGGCTCACCGTGCCGGTGCGTAGGCCCTGGCGGGCTTCTGGGTCTGCCAGGGCCATTCCTGTGTGGCCGGCGAGGACGATGCCGATCGTGAGGGCGAGCCAGTCGTGGACGAAGGTGGCGGAGGTGCGCCACATCAGGGGGGTGAGGTGGGTGAACCACATCATCAGGCCGGTGCCGAGCATGACGAGGGTGGCTCCGGCGATCCAGGCGGTGTAGATCTTCTGGCCCGCGTTGAACTTGGCGGCGGGGCGGTGGGGGGTGCGGCGCAGTACGGCCTGGAGCCAGGCGCGGTCGTGGGGGCCGAAGCGGTTCAGGTGGCCGAGGTCGGCGCGGAGTGCCCGGGAGGTCAGGCCGAGGAGGACGGGGACGGGGAGGGCGAGCCCCGCGCATTCGTGGATGCGGACGATCAGGTCGCGGCGGCCGACCAGGACGGCGAGTTGCGGGATGTAGAGGCAGGCGGCGGTCGCCACGCAGACGCCCATCAGGAGCGCGGTCACGCGGTGGGTCCAGCGTTCGGCGGGGGTGAAGCGGCGGACGCGGGTCCCGGTCGGGGCGGCGGTGTCAGTTGGTGGGGTCATCGGTCCGTCCGTTCGAGCGGCCGACCCAGGCGTCGACGTCGTAGCCGCGGTTCTCCCAGTAGCCCGGGCGGACGCGGTCGGTGACCGTGATGCCGGACAGCCATTTGGCGGACTTGTAGAAGTACATCGGGGCGACGTAGAGGCGGACGGGCCCGCCGTGGTCGTGGCCGATGTCCTTGTCCTGCATCCGCAGGGCGACCAGGACGTCGGCGCGCCGAGCCTGGTCGAGGGTGAGGCTCTCGGTGTAGGCGCCGTCGAAGCAGGTGAAGCGGATGGCCCGCGCGGAGGACTGGACGCCCGCCGCGTCCAGCAGGTCCGCCAGGCGTACGCCCTGGAAGGGGGTGCCCGGGACGCGCCAGCCGGTGACGCACTGGACGTCCTTGACGAGCCGGGTCTGCGGCAGGGCGCGCAGGTCGTCCAGGGTGTAGGTGTGCAGGCGGTCGACCATGCCGCCGACGGTGAGCCGGTAGTCGGCGGGTCCCTTGCGGGGGACGGACGCGGTGACGGAGTAGTAGCGGAAGCCGCCGCCGTTGGGCAGCAGGCCGCTCAGTCCGGTGGGGTCCTGGCCGGAGAGCGCTTCGAAGCCGCGCTGGAGGGCGGGGGCGGTGACCACGCCGAGGGCGCCGAGGGCGACGGTGCCGAGGAAGATTCGGCGGCCGATCGGTTTGCCGCGGGCTTCGGCAGCGGCAGCGGCTTCGGCGGCAGCAGTGGCGTCCGCTTCGGCAGCGGCGTCCGCTTCGGCAGGGGAAGCGGTGTCGGCAGCGGAAGCGGCTTCGGCGTCGGCACCGGCTTCGGTTTCGGGGAGGTCCGCGCCGTCCTCCGGAGGTTCTTCGGGCTTCACGCCGTCATTCGAACACCGTCGGGGCGGGTGGGGCCAGTGGATCCGGGCGGATGTCAGAGTTCGGTAATCCGAGCGCGCGGGCGCGGGCCTCGTGGAAGGCCGTACGGGGGTCGCCGCCCAGGTGGCACCAGGGTTCGCGGGTGGCGTGCGGGCCGATGCGGTGGAAGAGGGCGGCGGCCTCGGCGGGGCGTCCGGCGGCGGACATGGCGAACGCCAGGTGGTTGAGGTCGAGGTGGCGGCGGGGGTGGTCGTCGTGCTCCCACTCCAGCCACCAGTCGAAGGCGGCGCGCAGGGCACGGCGGGCACGTCGTCCGCCCCAGTGCCCGGCGGCTGCCGGGTCGGCGGGGGCGAGCCCGGTCGCGGCAAGGTGGCGGTGGCGCTCGGTGTGGGCGACGACCGGCAGGACGGCGAGCGGGGAGTCGGCCGGTGCCTGGGCGGCGGCGTGCTCGGCGAGGTCGTACGCCTCGTGGGACTCGGGGCGGGCGGCGGCGGGGCGTTCGGCCAGGGCGGCGACGATCAGATGGTGGCCGTGGTGGTGCTCGGGGTGGCGCAGCCGCAGTTCCGCGAAGGCGCGCCACAGCTCGGGCTCGGGTCCGAGGGCGCGGGCGAGCAGGAGGAGACCGAGCCAGGGCGTGGGGTCGGCGGGGGCGAGCGTGGCGGCGGCGTGGCAGGCGGCGCGGGCGCGGTCGGGTTCCTCGCGGCCGGTGAGGGCGCGGTGGACCTGGGTGAGGGCGAGCAGGGCGGTGGCGTCGGCGGAGCCGGGTTCGGCGAGGAGCCACTCGCGGACGCGCGCCTCGGTGTACGGCTCCTGGGCGAGCACGGTGATCCGGTGGCCCCGGCGGTCCCATTCGTCGCCGGTGTGTGCCAGCAGGGAGCGGACGGGCTGCCATCTGCCGCGGGCCAGGGCGGCGCGGGCGGCTTGCAGTTCGGCGTCGCCGAGGGCGGCGTCGAAACCGCGGGGGTCGTCGGAGCCGCGGGGGTCGTCGGAGCCGCGGGGGTCGTCGGGAGCGGTGTCGCCGGACGGTTGAGCGGGGGCCCGGCATGTGCCGAGCAGGGACGGGAGTGGGGGCACCGCTGGACTTCCTGTTTCTCGGGCTGCCATCGGCCGATCACGCACAGCAAACTCCCCGCCAGGGATTGCGTCAAGCGGAATCCGAGTGTTACTGGGTTCAACGAGCGTTGCTTCAGGGGCACTTGGGGTTCGGGAGACCTGGTGACGGGCCCGGCGCGGGGGTTCGGGGACCCGATTGTGTCGTACGCCATGGCGCCCGGGGGCGGGGCGGCGGAACATGAGCCGACGGTTCCGCCCGCCGCTGTCCGGAACGGCCCCGCGACCCCGGTCCGGTGCCCCGTCCGGCCGGACGACGGGACCGCGCCAACCCGCCCCCATCCGGGCGCTCTCCGCGGCGACGCCGTCCGAGGGCGCTACAGTCGGCCACACGCAATCGTGGCCCGGCCGATGATCGAGGTACGCAGCGTGTCCCTTCTGGTTGTCCTTCTCGCCATGGGCGCCGCGTGCTGTGTGGGGTTCGGGTTCGTGCTCCAGCAGAACGTGGCGCAACGGGCTCCGCTCAGCGACTTCCTGTCCTTCCGGCTGCTGCTCGACCTGATGCGGGTGCCGCGCTGGCTGGGCGGTACGGCGCTGATGGTGGCGGGGATGGCGCTCGGCGCGGTCGCGCTCGGGCAGGGCGAGATCTCCGAGGTGGAGCCGCTGCTCGCCACCAACCTCCTCTTCGCGCTCGCCCTGTCCCGCCGTCAGACCGGGCAGCCGCTGGGCCGTCAGGGCTGGACCGGGCTCGCGCTGCTGGCGGGCGGGGTGAGCGCGTTCATCCTGGCGGGCCGCCCGCAGGCGGGCACCGCTGTCACCGATCCGCTGCGGCACTGGCTGATCATGGGCGCGATGCTGGCGACGGCGCTCGCGCTCGCCGGGTACGCCAAGCGGTCGCGGACGGGTTGGGGCGCGGTGCTGCTGGCCGCGGCGGCGGGGCTGCTGTACGGCGTCCAGGACGCGCTGACCCGGGTGAGCGCGACGCGTTGGGCGGAGGGCGGTCCGGCGGAGCTGTTCACCGGCTGGCAGCCGTACGGCGTGCTGGTGCTCGGGGTGACCGGGCTGATGCTGGTGCAGAGCGCGTTCGAGACGGCGCCGCTGCGGATGTCGCTGCCCGCGCTGACGGCGGCGCAGCCGCTCGCGGGCATCCTGTGCGGGGTGGGTTTCCTGGGCGACCGGCTGCACACCGACACCGGGGCGCTGGCCTGGGAGGCGGCGGGGCTCGCGGCGATCGTGGCGGGCATCGTGCTCCTTGGACTGCATCCGGCGATGCCGTGCGGGACGGCTGAGGAGCGGCGGGTGCGGGACCTTCAGCGGAACTGAATCCGGGGCGTGCCTGCTTGGATGGCCGTATGAATCCTGCCGACGAGATCCTCGACATCGTGGACGAGCGGGACCGGGTGGTGGACCAGGTCCCGCGCGGTGAGGCGTACGCCCGGGGGCTGCGCCACCGCTGCGTCTTCGTCCAGGCCCGGGACGCGGACGGGCGGCTCTTCGTCCACCGCCGCACCGCGACCAAGCTGGTGTTCCCCGCGCTGTACGACATGTTCGTCGGCGGGGTGGTGGGCGCGGGCGAGTCCTACGACGAGGCGGCGCTGCGGGAGGCGGAGGAGGAGCTGGGGGTGTCGGGTCTTGACCGCCCGGAGTTCCTGTTCAAGTTCCTCTACGACGACGGGTCGGGCAGGAGCTGGTGGTCGGCGGTGTACGAGGTGCGCTGCGAGCTGCCGGTCCAGCCGCAGGTGGAGGAGGTGCAGTGGCACGACTTCCTCACCGAGGACGAGGTGGAGCGGCGACTCGGCGCGTGGGAGTGGGTGCCGGACGGGCTCGCGGCGTACGAGCGGCTGAGGGCGTTCCGGGCGGGCGCGTGAGGCGCCGGTAGTGTCCGTGGCGTGATCGAATTCGCGCGGAACGTCCGCCTCTGGTTCGCCCCCGAGCGGGTACGGGACGAGGGCAGCACCCCCGACTACCGGTTCTCGCTCGCCAACGAGCGCACGTTCCTCGCCTGGCTGCGCACCGCGCTCGCGCTGATCGGCGGCGGCTTCGCGGTGGACCAGTTCCTGCCGCACCTGCGCTGGGCGTGGCGCGCGGGACTCGCGCTGGCGTTGCTCGCGGCCGGGGTGCTGTGCGCGCTGCGCGCGGTGAACCACTGGGTGCGCTGCGAGCGGGCGATGCGGCGCGGCGAGGACCTGCCGGTCTCCCGCTTCCCGGTGCTGTTGAGCCTGGTGGTCGCGGTGGTGGCCCTCGCGATGGTCGTGGTGGTGCTGGCGGGGTGGGCGGGGTGAGTACGGGTCAGGGCTCGGGCGGCACGCCGTCCGGCCAGGACCGGGGGCTCCAGCCGCAGCGGACCCGCCTCGCCTGGCGGCGTACGACGCTGGCGTGCACGGTGGTGGCGGTGCTCGCGGTGCGGGCGGCGCTGCGCGCGGGCGAGCCGGTCGCCGCCGCGCTGCTGTGCGCGGCGAGCTGCGGGCTGTGGCTGGGGTTCCTGCGCATCGCCCACCACCGCATCCGCGCCCTGGCGACCGACGACCGCCCCGCCGCGCTGACCCCGCGTCATGCGACGGCGGCGGCGGTGTGCGCGGCGACGCTGGCGGTGTGCGCGGCGGCGCTGCTGGTCTGAGGGCAGCGCGCCACTCCCCCGCGCCACTTGCTCCCCCGCGCCACTTGCTCCCCCGCGCCGCTACTTCTCCGGCACCGTCACGACGATCTTGCCGCGGGCGTGATGGCTCGCGCTCAGCTTCTGGGCTTCCGCCGTTTCCTCCAGCGGGAGGACCTTGTCCACGTGGACGGAGACCACGCCCTGGTCGGCCCACTGGGACAGCTTGGTGAGGTCTTCGGGGTCGGGGCGGACGAACCAGTAGCGGCCGCCGTACGTGACCACCTCGGGGTCGGCGATGGAGACGAGGCGACCGCCGGGAGCGAGCAGGTTGGCGGAGATCTTGAGGGTCTCGCCGCCGATGGTGTCGAAGACCGCGTCGACGCCCTCGGGGGCGATCCCGCGCACGCGCTCGGCCAGCCCCTCGCCGTAGGAGACGGGTTCGCCGCCGAGGGAGCGGACGTAGTCGTGGTTGCGCTCGCTCGCGGTGCCGATGACGCGGGCGCCGAGGTGGACGCCGATCTGGACGGCAAGGGAACCGACCCCGCCCGCGGCGGCGTGCACGAGGAGGGTCTCGCCGCGCTTGACACCGAGGACGGTGACCACGCACTGATAGGCGGTCAGCCCGGCCAGGGGCAGCCCCGCCGCCTCCTCGAAGGACAGGGCGCGGGGCTTGGGGGCGAGGGTGCGCACGGGGGCGGAGACGTACTCGGCGAAGGTGCCGAGGGAGAGGAAGTCCTCGCGGACGTAGCCGATCACCTCGTCCCCCTCGGCGTACTCCGTGACCGAGGCGCCGGGCTTGACCACGACCCCGCTCATGTCCCAGCCGGTGATCACCGGGAACACCGTTTCCAGGATCGGGTCGAGGTAACCCTCGCGGCACTTCCAGTCCACCGGGTTGACGGCTGCCGCGCGCACCCGGACCAGCACCTGGTCGGGTCCGAGCTTGGGTTCGGGCCGGTCGCCGTACTCCAGCACCTCGGGTCCGCCGTAGCGGCGGTAGCTGATCGCCTTCATGTCCTAGACCTTCCTGGGTACCCGGACGCCACGCAACCCATATGCCGGGATACGCCCCATTCGCGCGTAGCCTGTCGGTCGTCGTCCCCCGACACCCCCCCATCCCGCCTCTCGAAGGTGAGCCCCATGACCGACCTTCACCAGGAACACTCCGAGCACGGCGCGCACAGTCACGGGCCGGGCTGCGGGCACTCCGCCGTACCGCACGGCGACCACGTCGACTACGCGCACGACGGCCATCTGCACCGCGCCCACAGCGACCACTGGGACGAGTGCGAGCCCGCCGGGCACACCGCGCACCCCGGCCACGACCATGTGCACCACGAGGAGTGCGGGCACGCGCGCGTGGTGCACGGCGACCATGTGGACTATCTGCACGACGGGCACCGGCACGCCGAGCACGGGGACCACTACGACGACCACTGAGCCCGCTCCACATCCATGGCCCCTCCGGCGCCGCGCCGGAGGGGCCCTCGCGCGTCACTGTGGTCCCGGTCACTGATCGGACCGGTTCCGGTGAACACACTGGACGACATACCGACCGGTCGGCATCATGAGACGGGTTCCTGTTCACCCGTTCCTGTCCGCCCGTTCCCAGGAGTGATGTATGAGCGCCGACCACCCGCCCGGACTCGATCCCGACCGGCTGCGCGCGCTGCTCGACCGTGAGCGCCCCGGTCTGGTCAGCGGACCCCTGACCGGCCGGCTGATCGAGGGCGGACGGTCGAACCTCACCTACGCGGTGTCCGACGGCACCTCGAAGTGGGTCGTCCGCCGTCCGCCGCTGGGTCATGTGCTCGCCACCGCGCACGACATGCGGCGCGAGCACCGGGTGATCAGCGCCCTGCACCCGACCGACGTGCCGGTCCCCCGTCCGGTGCTGCTGTGCGAGGACGAGGAGGTGCTCGGGGCTCCGTTCTACGTCATGGAGTACGTCGAGGGCACCCCCTACCGCACGGCCGACCAGCTCGCCCCGCTCGGCGCGGAGCGCACCCGGGACGCGGTGCTCTCGCTGGTGGACACCCTGGTCGAGCTGCACGCGGTGGACCCCGGCGAGGTGGGGCTCGCGGACTTCGGTCGCCCCGAGGGCTTCCTGGACCGCCAACTGCGCCGCTGGGGCAAGCAGTTGGACGCCTCCCGCAACCGCGACCTCGCGGGCATCGACGAGCTGCACGCGGCGCTCGGCCGCTCGCTGCCCGCCTCCCCCGCCCCCACGGTCGTGCACGGCGACTACCGCCTGGACAACGTGCTGATCGGCACCGACGACCGGATCGAGGCCATCCTCGACTGGGAGATGTCCACGCTCGGCGATCCGCTGACCGACCTGGGTCTGCTGGTGATGTACAGCCAGCCGCTCGGCATGGCCGACTCCCCCGTCTCCACCACCGCCGAGGCGCCGGGTCACCCCGCGCCGCGCGAGCTGATCGAGCGGTACGCGGCGCGCTCCGGGCGCGATGTGTCGGACGTCAACTGGTACACGGCGTTCGCCTGGTTCAAGCTCGCCGTGATCCTGGAGGGCATCCACTACCGCTACACCCTCGGCCAGACGGTCGGGCGCGGCTTCGACCGCATCGGGGACCTCGTGCCGGTCTTCATCAACCACGGACTGACGACTCTTCAGGAAGGCTGACCGCACATGGACTTCGCGTTCGACGCGCGCACCGAGGAGCTGCGGGCCAAGCTCCTCGCCTTCATGGACGAGTACGTGTACCCCGCCGAGCCGGTCGCCGAGGAGCAGCGGGCGCAGCTCGCCTCGCCGTGGGACACCCCGGCGGTGGTCGAGGAGCTGAAGGCGGAGGCGCGCAGGCAGGGGCTGTGGAACCTGTTCCTGCCCGACGCCGAGTACGGCGCGGGGCTCACCAACCTCCAGTACGCGCCGCTGGCCGAGATCACCGGTCGTTCCCCGCACTTGGCGCCGCCCGCGACCAACTGTGCGGCACCCGACACCGGGAACATGGAGGTGCTGGCGCAGTTCGGCACCGAGGCGCAGAAGAAGCAGTGGCTGGAGCCGCTCCTCGCCGGGGAGATCCGCTCGGCGTTCGCGATGACCGAGCCGGAGGTGGCTTCCTCGGACGCCACCAACATCACCACGCGCATCGAGCGGGATGGCGACGAGTACGTCATCACCGGGCGCAAGTGGTACATCTCCGGGGCGATGAACCCGGACTGCCAGATCTTCATCGTGATGGGCAAGACCGACCCGGACGGCGCCGACATCCGCCGCCAGCAGTCCATGGTGCTGGTCCCCCGCGACACGCCCGGTCTGACGGTCAAGCGCGCCATGAAGGTCTTCGGCTACGAGGACCACTCGCACGGCGGTCACGCCGAGGTCGTCTTCGACCAGGTGCGTGTGCCGGTGTCGAACCTGGTCGGCGAGGAGGGCGGCGGCTTCGCCATCGCACAGGCGCGGCTCGGTCCGGGGCGTATCCACCACTGCATGCGGCTGATCGGCATGGCCGAGCGGGCGATCGAGCTGATGTGCCGCCGGGCGGTGTCCCGTACGGCGTTCGGCAAGGCGCTGGCCCAGCAGGGTGTGGTGCAGAACTGGATCGCGGACGCCCGGGTGACGGTCGAGCAGTTGCGGCTGCTGGTGCTGAAGACGGCGTGGCTGATGGACACCGTCGGCAACAAGGGCGCCCACACCGAGATCCAGGCCATCAAGATCGCCACGCCGCGCGCGGTGGTGGAGATCCTGGACCGCGCGATCCAGTTGCACGGCGCGGGCGGGGTGAGCCAGGACTTCCCGCTGGCCGAGGTGTACGCGAGCGCGCGCACGCTGATGCTGGCGGACGGTCCCGACGAGGTGCACCAGCGGTCGCTGGCGCGGCGGGAGCTGAAGAAGTACCTGTAGGAGGGACCCGGAGTCGACAGGGTCTGAGGTAAGGGGCGTTCGCCATGGCGGGCGCCCCTTACTCGTGCCCGGTGAGCCGTATCCCGTACGCCTTACGGGCGCAGCGCGCGCAGCAGCAGGTCCGCCAGGTGTTCGGCCACCTGCTGCGGGGTCAGCGGACCCTCCGGGCGGTACCAGGTCGACAGATGGTGGACCGAGCCGAAGTGGTAGTCCACGACGAGGTCGGCCGGGGTGGCGGTGGAGAAGACGCCCTCGCGCTGGCCCTCCTCGATGAGCGCGCGGAAGCGTTCGTGGTAGCGGCGGCGCTCGGCGCGGACCTGCTTGTTCTTCTCCGGGCTCAGATGGTGCATGGAGCGGAAGAAGATCGCGGCGTCGTCCAGGTTGTCGATGGTGGTGACCACCACGTCGGCCGCCGCGGCGCGCAGCCGCTTCTCGATCGGCTCGTCCGCGTCCGCGAAGGTGTCCAGGCGCTCCTGCTGGAGGCGCAGCACGCGCGCGTACACCTCGTGCAGAAGGTCGTCCTTGGAGCCGAAGTAGTGGTAGAGCGCGCCCTTGGTGACTCCGGCGGCTTCCACGATCTCCTGGACCGAGGTGCGGTCGTAGCCCTGCTCGGCGAAGAGGCGGGTGGCGGCGTCCAGCAGCCGCCGGGGTACGGGCGTCCCGTCCCCGTCCGTCGTCCTGGGCACTGTCGCCACCTGCCTTTCCGTCGTCGTCGCCGACTGTCGTCGTCCTGGTCGCACGCGTGGGACGCGTGTCCCGCCGGAGGATCTTCCCATTACCGGTCCCGGACGGATGCCCCCGGTTCTCCGTCCGGACCCGGGCGGGCCGTCAGCGGCCCTCCTCCCAGGTGCGCTGGACGCGGTTCATGCCCGCCAGCCAGCGGTCGGGGGCGGCGGCGCGGGCCTGGTAGTAGTCGGCGACCTCGGGGTGCGGGAGGATCAGGAAGCGGTCCTCGGCGATGCCCTTGAGGAGCGCGTCCGCGACGTCCTCCGGTTCGATGGCGGTGGGCTGGAGCACCAGGTCGCCCGCGCTGCCGGTGGCGGCGAGCATGTCGGTGCGCACGCCCTGCGGGCAGATGGCGTGGACCTTGACGCCCCGGTGGTGGTAGGTGAGGGACAGCCACTCCGCGAAGGCGAGCGCGCCGTGCTTGGTGACGCTGTAGGAGGGGGCGCCGATCATGGTGAGGAGTCCGGCGGCGGAAACGGTGGAGACGAACCGCCCCGTGCCCCGCTCCAGCCAGTCGGGCAGCAGCGCGTGGGCGGCGCGGACGTGGGCCATCACGTTGACGTCCCAGGAGGTCTGCCAGGAGCGCTCGTCCAGCGGGCCCTCGGGCAGGGAGTCCTCGAAGGCGACGCCCGCGTTGGCGCAGTAGACGTCGATGGTGCCGCCGAGTGCCTCGCGCGCCTCCTCGACGACGGCGGAGGCGTCCCCGGGCACGGCGACCGCGCCGATCTCCTCGGCGACCGCCTTGGCCTTGACCGCGTCCAGGTCGTTGACGGCCACCCGGGCGCCCTCGGCGGCGAACCGGCGGGCCAGCGCGGCTCCGATCCCTCCGCCCGCCCCGGTGACGACGACTGCGGCATCCCGCACAGCTTCCACGCTCGGTCTCCCTCGACACGCGACACGGCTCGACACGACTCGGCGTGGCGCGTTTCCGGCGCCACTCGCGCCAGACTAACCAGTCGGTATGCCCGGTGGAAGGGAAAACACGGACGGCCGCGGTCCGGCTCGTTCCCTGAGGCGCGGTCCCGCGCTAGCGTCCCCGGGGCCACGCCCGCCGCACATCGCCCGACCCGTACGTCCGCTCGTCCGCCGCGATCACGGAGGTCACCGCATGACGCTGTCCAGACGGAGCCTGCTCACCACCACCGCCACGGCCACGGTCGCCGGGGTGGTCCCCGTCCCGGCGTCGACGGCCGGGGACGCGGGTGGAGGCGCGGGCGGGCTGCGCACGGGGTTCGAGCGGCTCGTCGCCGGGGGGTACGCGCCGCTGGCGGGCCGCAAGGTCGGGATCGTCACCAACCCGACCGGGGTCACCCGCGACGTCCGGCACATCGTGGACGTGATGCACGCCGACCCGCGGGTACGCCTCACCGCCGTGTTCGGACCCGAGCACGGCTTCCGGGGCACCGCGCAGGCGGGCGGCTCGGAGGGGCGCTACGACGACCCGGCGACCGGACTGCCGGTCTACGACACCTATTTGAAGAGCGGCGCCGATCTGGCCGAGGTGTTCACCGCGTCCGGGGTGGACACGGTGGTCTTCGACATCCAGGACGTGGGCGCCCGCTTCTACACCTACATCTGGACGCTGTACGACTGCATGGAGGCTGCCGCGCTCGCGGGCAAGCGGTTCATGGTCCTGGACCGCCCCAACCCGGTGACCGGACGCTCCGCCCAAGGACCGGTGCTGCACCAGGAGTTCGCGAGCTTCGTCGGACGGCGCCCGATCGCCCAGGCGCACGGGATGACCGCCGCCGAGCTGGCGCTGCTGTTCAACGGGGAGTTCCTGGAGAAGCCGGTGCCGCTGGAGACGGTGCGGATGACGGGGTGGCGGCGCGCGATGTGGTACGACGCGTGCGGGCTGCCCTGGGTGCCGCCGAGCCCCAACATGCCTACCGCGGACACGGCGTTGGTGTACTCCGGCACCTGTCTGTTCGAGGGCACGAACCTCTCCGAGGGGCGCGGCACCACCCGTCCCTTCGAACTCCTCGGCGCGGAGGGCATCGACAGCCGCTGGGCGGAGGCGGCGAACGAACTCCGGCTGCCCGGCGTGCGGTTCAGGGAGGCGTACTTCGCGCCCACCTTCTCCAAGTTCCAGGGCAGGACGGTGGGCGGGGTGCAGATCCATGTGCACGACCGGTCGGCGTACGACCCGGTGCGCACCGGGATCGGGCTGCTGGTGACGGCGAAGCGGGTGTGGAAGGACTTCGCCTGGCGGACGGACAACTGGATCGACAAGCTCACCGGTTCGGACAAGGTGCGCACGATGATCGACGCGGGCGCCAGGACCGACGAGGTGACCGCCGCGTGGCAGCCGGAGCTGGCGGCGTTCCGCAGGACGCGCGGGAAGTATCTGCTCTACCGCTGATCCACCGCTGAGCGACGGTCTCCAAGTCACCTGGGCAAACGGTGACTTGGAGACCGTACGCGTGTCACCGGTGCGAGGTGTACTCCACGACCTGCTGGAAGGTCGGCCGGTTCTGCCAACTGATCTTGCCGTGCTTGATGCCGCCGAGGGTGCGCTGGGCGATGGAGTCGGCGCACCACTGGTCACCGGCGGAGCACTGGTCGTCGCCCGGGTAGACCTGGGCGGCGGTGCGCCCGGCTGCCTGCTTGAGGGTGCTGATCAGCGCGTCCCGGCAGGCGGTGAGGCTGCCGTCGCCGCAGTACGTCCGGGCGAGCGGACCCTGCACGGACTCACCGAGGACGGACCGGATGTCCTTGTCGACGTAACTCCACCAGCCGTACTGGAAGGAGCTTCCGGCGTGCGAGCCGGTCGGGCCGTGCCCGGCCGAAGGCGCCTCGTCCACGGGCAGGTTGGTGGTGAAGGCGCTGAACAGGTCGGTGCCGAGACCGGGTTCGAACTCGGCCTTCACCAGCAGTGGCCACCAGGCGTCCAGGATGCGGATCGCGTCGGCGTCGGCGTACTTCTTCGAACCCGCCGAGGTCTCCTTGCGCTGGGCGCCCGCGGTCACCCACGCCTGGAGCTTGCTCACCGCCGAGGCGGCCGTACTGTCCGTCACCGGCGAGGAGTTGACCACCTTCAGCAGCTTGGGCAGCACGTCCTCGGCGCGCAGGTCGGCGAGGGCGGCGCCGGCCATCGCCTGGACCAGCTTGGTGCGGGTGACCCCACCGGCGGCGGCGAGCTTGCTCACCCGGTCCTCCAGGAGGTCGCCCCGGTGCACCGAGCCCTCGCCCCAGGGGGCGGCGGCGTAGTCCTTGGCCTGCTTGTTGTTCCAGGAGATGTAGTAGTCCTGGTCGACCGACTGGGGGTGGGCGGAGGCGGGGGTGTAGTCGGCGGTGTTGCCGTCCGGGTTCCAGCCGCGCCACTCGTAGTCGGCGCGACCCCAGGCGGGGAACTCGCTGTCGACGCCGTCGGCGCGGACCGGGTTGTCGCCGCTGTTGTAGTAGGCGGTGTGCCGGGAGTCGGCGTAGAACCAGTTGAACGTGTAGTTGATGTGCTGGGCTGCCTTCTGGAAGTCCTCCGGGCCCTTGACGTAGTCGGGGTCGTTCAGCATCTGGAAGCCGATGATCGAGTCGGCTTCGTGGAAGTAGGAGGAGCGCAGGGCGGTGTAGGCGACCTTCTTGCCGCCGACGGTCGCCCGGTACTGCACGGGACCGTACTTGGTGCGCCAGACGCGCAGGGTGTACGAACCGGCGGCGGTGCCGTCGGCCACGGTCGGCTTCCAGGCGTTCTTCTGTTCGATCTGCTCCATGGCGGTGCAGGTGCCGTGGTACAGGTAGTGGTAGTCGTCCTGGCACAGTTCGACCGCGTAGCTGTCGATGATGTCCTGGCCCGAGGTGGTCGCGCTCCAGGAGTAGTCCTGGCCCCGGCCGAGTTCGACGTACATGCTCAGCCCCGCGAAGGAGGCGCCGCGCGCGCTGATGCCGGGACCCTGGATCTCCTGGAGCATCAGCAACTGCGGGGCGAAGTAGCCGGTCTGCGGGCCGAAGACGGCGACGGGGTGGCCGCTGGCGGTGTGGGCGCCGCTGACGACGAGGGCGTTGGACATGCCGCGCTTCGCCGAGCCGAGGGTGGTCTTCGCTGCCGTGGTCGAGGCGGACTTGGCGCTCGCCGAGCCCGCGCTGCCGGTGCGGTCGTAGACCAGGGGTTCCTGGACGACCGAGCCGGGGTCGGGCAGCGCCTCGCCCTTGGCGTCGGCGGGACGGGTGCCGTAGGGGAAGCTCTCGCCGTCGTGGACGGTGAGGACGGCCTCGGGGTCGTTGCGTTCGCGGAAGGACTCCCAGACCTTGGTGCCCTCCGTGACGCCGTACTTGGACTGGGCGGCGAGCAGCGAGACGGCGTTGTCGACCTCGCCGCCCCCGCCGGAGCCGAAGAGGGCGCCGACGACCGAGGCGAGCGCGACCAGGTCGGTGATCTTGAAGTGGTCGATGGTGCCCGCGTTGGTGATGGAGTCCTTGTGGCCGGTGAGGACGTACTCGCCGGGGAAGTAACGGCCCTTGTCGGAGGCGTCGATGTAGGAGTTGATGCCGTCGAGGTAGGCGTTCGCGTCGGTGAGGGACTGGCGCCCGCGGTCGCCGCCGCGGGCCACCGCGCTGTCGATCTGCGCCTGGAGGTCGGCCTCGGTGTAGGGGGCGCTGCGGTAGAACTGCTGCTCAAGACCCTGGTTGGCCGGCGCGCCGCCCGCGAAGGTGGTCAACTGGCCGCGTCCCACGTGCCGGAACAGGTCCATGAGCCACAGCCGGTCCTCGGCGGCGGCGTATCCGGCGCCGAACTCGGTGCCGTAGCGGGTGGTGCCGGTGATGTGCGGCACGCCGGTCTTCTTGTCGCGCACGATCGACACGTCGGTGCGTCCGGCGGGTTTCTCGGTGGAGGCGACCTGGTCGGCGGGGACGCCGAACGAGGAGTCGTTGAAGAAGGTGTTGATCTTCGCGTCGGTCAGACCGGTGTAGCCGGTGGCCAGGTTGGCGTAGGGACCGAGCTGGTCCTCGGCGTGGTCGGGCTGGGTGCCGAACGCCTGGTTGAGCAGGATCTGGGCGAGGGTGGCGTTGCCGTTCTCGCCGGGCGGCAGGATGTCGGAACACTGGCCGCCGCAGTAGTCGTTGGGGGCCGCGGCAGGGGTTCCGGCTGCCGCCGCCTGGGTGAGAGGTGAGAGAAGACCGGCGATCAGGACGCATATGGACGCCGTCTTCAGGAACCCGGAAAGAGTGCGGGGAGTTCTCGCTCTGTCGGACAACGCGTTACGTGGGGTGCGCCGTGCCATGGCAGCTCCTCCCGACTGGGGGTGGGCCGGACGTTACCGGCGGTATCCCCGCGATGGAAGGTGAACATGCGTCAACTTCCGTGCTCTGCCGGTCCGGTGACCCGGTCGGCGGTCCGGGCGGTCAACCCGGGGTGCCTTATGGGAGGGCATCGGAAATCGGATGGAGCCGGATGGACCGGCGGCACGTCTATCCGGCAACGTCGCACGCGATGCCGTACGGCGAAGCCGAGGTGACCGACGTGCGACACAGAGGTGACGGAGGTGCAGGGCGATGGCCGGATTCCGAAGTCTGGCGAGACAGGTGCGCGATCCGCGATGCGATCTGGCGCTGCGGCGCTATTCGCTGCGCAAGTGCCTGGAGCGGTTCGCTCCTTACGGGCACCGGGCGACCTGGGACCATCTGTGCTCCCGGGCAGGTTTCGGCCCGGAGGACCGCTCCCCGGACCCAGCGCGGCTCGTGGCCGCACTGGTGGAGCTGGAGGAGGCGCGTGCGGTGTGGCTGGCCTACGAGGCTGATTTCGCCGAGCGGCGCAGGAAGGAGAAGCACGACGGGCTGCGCAGGCCGGGCAGCGTGGACGACTGGCATCGGATGACCTGGGGCGGCTTCGGTGTCGCCTGGTGCGACGACCCGCGGCTGCACCCCCGTGAGCCGCTGGCCGAGGTACTGCGCCGCCTGATCACCGCGCTCGAACGCGAACCGGGTTCCGTGTGCCCCGTCTGCGCCGGTGACCGCCTCCTCTGGCGCTACGGCCTCGCCCACGCCCCGTCCTCCGGCCCGGTCTGCACCGACTGCGGCATCCTCGTGCCACGCCCGGTCCTGACACCCAGGGCACTGGCGGCGGCGCGGCGGGAGCGGTTGCTGATGTCGGCGTGACGGCTCCGCCGGTTCGGGGGGTGAGCTGCCTGGACCGGTGGTGCGGATGCCCGAGGGGCGCGGGGGTGGGGGCTCGCGCGCCCCACGCACGGCGTGAGGGAGGTGGTGCGGGGGTCCGGCGCGCTCCCGTGCGCCGCGCGCTCGGAGGAGTCGCCCCGCTCGCGCTGTCGCACCGCGGTCAGGGCAGCTCCGTCGCGCCCGGGTAGTGGCGCCGGAGTTCGCCCAGTACGCGCTCGTCGACCGACCTGACTTCCCACCACGAGCTGTCCACCTCGGTCAGCACGACCACCGGCTCGCCCCCGGCGGACCCCCGCGCCTCGGCGTCGACGAGCTGGAGGAACGGGGTCGTCAGCGACAACAGCGTCAACGTGTCCATGCCGGTGGCGGCGGACCGGCGCTCGATCTCGGCACAGCGGGGATCGACCATCTCGTCGCATGCGACGCGCCACGTCAGGTCGAGGCCGGAGCCGCCGAGGCGGACCAGCAGCTCGGCCAGGGTCACGTAGTGCTTTCCGTGCCAGGCGGGGAACGTGATCCCCTTCATCCGCGCCTCCACCGCGGTCGTGTCACGTCGCCCACGTCCTCAGCGGTGCTCGCGCATCAGCCGGGAGCCCGACTGCTGTTCGCCGCGTACGTCGTCCGGGTTGGACAGCACGCAGCTCTTCAGGGAGAGGCAGCCGCAGCCGATGCAGTCGGTGAGGTGGTCGCGGAGGCGGTTGAGCTGGGCGATGCGGTCGTCCAGTTCGGTGCGCCAGGCTTCGGAGAGGCGGGCCCAGTCCTCGCGGGTGGGGGTGCGTTCCTCGGGGAGTTCGGCGAGGGCCTCGCGGATGGTGGCCAGCGGGATGCCGACGCGCTGGGCGGCGCGGATGAAGGCGACGCGGCGCAGGGTGTCGCGACAGTAGCGGCGCTGGTTGCCGGAGGTGCGCCGGCTGCGGATCAGGCCCTTGGCCTCGTAGAAGTGCAGCGCGGAGACAGCGGCGCCGCTGCGCGCGGACAGTTGCCCGACGGTCAGCTCGTGGATCTTCTCGGGAATCCGGGACACTCCTCAGAGCCTACCGACCCGCCACGCGGACTCCGTTGACAGGCGACCCGCTCCCGACCATGCTAAGCAGTTGCTTAGAGATATGCGAGAGACGCGAGCGAGAGGCCGGGAACATGGCAGCACCGAGGACCTTCACCTCCCCCGACGAGCTGAAGGCGGCCGTGGGCGAGCAGCTCGGCCACACCGACTGGCTGGAGGTCGACCAGAAGCGGATCGATCTGTTCGCCGAGGCCACCGGGGACCACCAGTGGATCCACGTCGACCCGGAGAAGGCCGCGGCGGGTCCGTTCGGGACGACCATCGCGCACGGCTATCTCACCCTCTCCCTGCTCCCCCTCTTCGGACCGCAGCTCATCGCGGTCGAGGGCGTGAAGATGGGCGTCAACTACGGCACGAACAAGGTCCGTTTCCCGGCTCCCGTACCCGTCGGCTCGCGCCTGCGCGCCACCGCGACGATCACGAACGTCGAGGACGTGCCCGGCGGTGTCCAGGTGTCCGTCGCCTTCACCGTGGAGCGCGAGGGCGGCGAGAAGCCGGTGTGCGTGGCGGAGTCGGTGTCCCGGTACTACTTCTGAGCGGTACGCCGTCCTACGGACCACCGGCGGGCGGCGCGGGGCGCGCTCAGCGCGCCCCCACCATCCGCAGCACCAGGTCGGCGTAGAGCGCGCCGACCTGCTCCGGGGTGCGCGGTCCGTCCACGTTGAACCAGCGGGCCACGTCGATGCAGAGCGAGAGCACCGCCAGGGTGGTGCCCTGCACGTCGGGCACGTCGAACTCGCCCGCGGCCACGCCGTCCTCGATGATCCCGCGCACCTCGGCGTCCACCTGGCGGCGCAGCGCGAGGATCTCGGCGCGGGCGTCGGGCGAGAGCGCGTCCAGTTCGTACTGCACGACCCGCGCGGTGGTGCGCCGCCCGGCGTGCCAGCGCACGAAGGAGCCGACCGCGTCGGCGAGCCGCTCGGCGGCGCTCCCCTCGCGCCGGGCGGCCGTGCGCATGATGTCCAGCGCCTTGTCGTGGCCGATCCGGCTGATCCGGTGGAGCAGCTCTTCCTTGGTCTTGTAGTGGATGTAGAGCGCGGCCGGGCTCATGCCCGCGCGGCCCGCGATGTCGCGGGTCGTCGTCGCGTGGTAGCCGCGCTCGGCGAAGGCTTCCACGGCCGCGACGAGCAGGCGCCGGGCCGCGTCAGGGGTGACCTCGGCCCACGGCTCCATCTCGGCGCCGGCCGTCTCCTCCGCCGTACTCATCGCTCACTGGCCCCTCTCGCTGACAGGAGCACCACCATACCGCCGAAGGTGAGCGACCGCTTAGTGCAACTGCCGGGGGTCGGGGGTCTTGCGGTACGGGTCGTGGGAGGTGAGGAGCTCCTCCATGCGCGCCTGGTCGACTCTGCTGACGATCTCCCCGGCCTCCTGCCGGTCCCGGATCACCTTGGCGAGGGTGAAGGCGGAGGTGACGAGATAGAGGACGGCGATGGCGAGGAAGGCGCGCACCCAGGCGTTGGCGTCGAGCCGGTAGATGCCGATCGCGGTGGCCGTCATGGCGACGGCGAACGAGGCGACGGCCTGTCCGTAGAAGGCGGCCGTGCTCTGCTGCTTGACTGGCGTGTCGCTCATGGCACGAGTGTCGGCGGACGCGGCGCGCGCCACATCCGCCGACGTACTCAGTGCGGATACTCAGAAGGCACCTCAGAACGCCGAGACCCCGGTGAGCGCCCGTCCGATGAGCAGCTTCTGGATCTGGCTGGTGCCCTCGTAGAGCGTCATCACGCGGGCGTCGCGCAGGAGCTTGCCCGCCGGGTACTCGTCGATGTAGCCGTAACCCCCGAAGACCTGAAGGGCGTTGGACGCGGCGCGCACGGCCGCCTCGGAGGCGAACAGCTTCGCCTTGGAGGACTCGGTGGCGAACGGCTGCCCCCGGTCGATCAGGTCGGCGACCCGCCAGGTCAGCAGCCGGGCCGCGTCCACGTCCACGGCGATGTCGCTGATCAGCTCCTGCACGAGCTGGTGGTGCGCGATGGACCTGCCGAACTGCTCGCGCTCCCCGGCGTATCCCACGGCCGCGTCGAGGGCGGCCTGGGCTATGCCGACGCAGCCCGCCGCGACCGACATCCGCCCCTTGGCGAGCGCCGACATGGCGACGGAGAAGCCCTTGCCCTCAGGACCGACCAGCGCGGAGGCGGGCACCCGCACGTCCTCCAGGACCAGCTCGGCGGTGGCCTGGCCGCGCAGCCCGAGCTTGCCGTGGATGGCGCGGCGGGTGAGACCGGGGGTGTCGGTGGGGACCAGGAAGGCGGAGACGCCCTTGTGCCCCGGGGCGTCGGTGGAGCGGGCGAAGAGCAGGACGACGTCGGCCCAGGTGCCGTTGGTGATGAACGTCTTGGCGCCGTTGATCACATAGTCCCCGCCGTCGCGTACGGCCCGGGTGGTGAGGTTGCCCGCGTCGGAGCCGGTGCCGGGCTCGGTCAGACCGAAGCAGCCGACGTACGCGCCGGAGGTGAGCCCGGGCAGCCAGCGCCGCTTCTGCTCCTCGTCGCCCCAGGCGGCGACCGACTTGGCGACGAGTCCGAGGGAGACGGAGACGATCCCGCGCACCGAGGAGTCGCCGCGCCCCAGCTCCTCGGTGACCAGGCAGTACGCGAGGTGGTCGCCGCCCGAGCCGCCGTACTCCTCGTCGACGGTCAGCCCGAGGAAGCCGACCTCGCCGAGCTTCTTCACGATGCCCCGGTCGACCTCCTCGGCGCGGTCCCACCCGGTCGCGTACGGCGTGATCTCGCGCGCGACGAAGTCCCGGGCCAGGCGGCGCACGGCGGCCTGCTCCTCGCTCAGCTCCAGGTTCACCATGCGATCACCTCACCCCGGGTCGCACCGGACCCGCGTTAAATTAGCAGTGCTAGTTTCTTGTGGCAGCCCTACTATGTGCGCCATGGCCCGACCGCGCAAGCCCCTCCTCAGCACCGACCGGATCGTCGCGGCGGCGCGGGAACTCGTGGACGCCGAAGGGCTCGCCGCCGTCTCCACCCGGCGGCTCGCCGCCGGACTCGGCGTGAGCGGGCCCTCGCTCTACAACCACTTCCGCACCAAGGACGAGATCCTGGAGGCGGTCGCGGACTCGGTGAGCGCGCAGGTCGACCTGTCGATGTTCGAGGACGGCCGCCCCTGGCGGACCGCGCTGCACGACTGGGCGGTCTCCTACCGCTCCGCCCTGCGCGACCACCCCAACATCGTCCCGGTCCTCGCGCGTGGTCCCGGCCGCCGCCCCGCAGCGCTGCGGCTGGCCGACGCGGTCTACGGCGCGATGGTGGACGCGGGCTGGCCCCCGGCGCAGGCCACCTCCATCGGCGCGCTGATGCGGTACTTCATCATGGGCTCCGCGCTGGGCTCCTTCGCCGGGGGCTTCGTGGACGACCAGAGCGCCTACGACCCCGCCGACTATCCGCACCTCGGGCAGGCGCATCTCCTCGCCGAGCAGCAGGAGAAGATCGACGAGCGGGCTTTCGAGACGGGGCTCGCGGCGCTGCTCGACGGGCTGGAGGGGCAGTTCGCGGGGGTGGAGCGGGCGGGCTGAGCCCGGGGTGGGGTTCGTTCGGTGGGCGCCGAAGTGTCCGTCCGCCATGCTGGAACGCATGACCGCCAAGGACCCCCGGGCTCCCGGACTCGCCTCGCTCGCCGCACTGATCGCGGACGAGACGCGCGCCGCGTGTCTGCTCGCCCTGCTGGACGGGCGGGCGTGGACGGCGGGTGAGCTGGCCCGGCACGCGAGCGTCGCCGCCTCCACGCTCAGCGAGCACCTGGGCAAGCTGGTCGCGGGCGGTCTCCTCGCCGAGGAACGCCAGGGGCGGCACCGGTACGTCCGCCTGGCCGGACCCGAGGTGGCCCAGTTGGTCGAGGACCTGACCGCACGGCTCCCCGCCGACGCGGTACGCCAACAGCCGCGCACACTGCGGGAGTCGAGCGCCGGGGCGGCGATGGCGCGTGGCCGGACCTGTTACGACCATCTCGCCGGGCACCTCGGCATCACGCTCACGGACGGGCTGACCGCGCGGGGGCTGCTGCGCCAGGACACCGGGTTCGCGCTGACGGAGGCGGGGGTGGAGTGGTTCGGCGCGGTGGGCATCGAGCTGGACCGCTCCGGGCGGCGTCCGCTGGCCCGCTCCTGCCTCGACTGGACCGAGCGGCGTCCGCATCTCGCCGGGGTGGCGGGCGCGGGGCTGTGCCGGCACGCGCTGGAGTCGGGGTGGTGCGAGCGGATCGGGTCGGGGCGGGCGGTTCGGGTGACTCCGTCGGGGTCCCGGAAGCTTTATGAGTTGCTCGGGGTTTCGGTGGGGTGATGTGTTTGAGGCGGGGGCGGATGGGCTGATGTCGCGGGTTGGGTGCGGGTCCGATGGGGCTGGTCGCGCCGTTCCCCGCGCCCCTTTCGTGTGGTGCCGTTGGCTGTGAAGTGCCCTTCTCTTCAAGGAGCTTGATGAACGCCTCGTCTCGTCCCGTGCTGCCCACCGCGGCTGCCGTCGTCACCGTTCTGCTGTGGGCCTCCGCCTTCGTGGCGATCCGGGCCGCCGGGGACGCCTACTCGCCGGGGGCGCTGGCGCTCGGGCGGATGCTGGCGGGGAGTGTCGCGCTGGGGGCGCTGTGTCTGCTGCGGCGTGAGGGGTGGCCACCACGTGCCGCGTGGCGGGGCATCCTGGTCTCCGGGGTGCTGTGGTTCGGGTTCTACATGGTGGTCCTGAACTGGGGCGAGCGGCAGGTGGACGCCGGTACGGCCGCGCTCGTGGTGAACGTGGGTCCGCTGCTGATCGCCCTGCTCGGCGCACGGCTGCTCGGGGATCCGATGCCGCCCCGGCTGCTGGCGGGGATGGCGGTGTCGTTCGCGGGCGCGGTGGTCGTGGGGCTCTCGATGTCGTCCGGGGGCGGCGGTTCCTCGGTGCTCGGTGTGGTGCTGTGCCTGCTCGCGGCGGTCGCCTACGCGGGCGGGGTGGTCTCGCAGAAGCCCGCGCTCGGGTCGGCGAGCGCCCTGCAGGTGACGACGTTCGGCTGTCTGGTCGGGGCGGTGTGCTGCCTGCCGTTCGCGGGGCACCTGGTGGCGGAGGCGTCGCGTGCCTCACTCCCGGCCACCCTGGACATGGTGTACCTGGGCGTTTTCCCGACCGCGCTCGCCTTCACCACCTGGGCCTACGCGCTGGCCCGGACGACCGCCTCGCGGATGGGCGCGACGACGTACGCGGTCCCGGCGCTGGTGGTGCTGCTGTCCTGGCTGGTGCTGGACGAGGTGCCGGGACCGCTCACGCTGGTGGGCGGGGTGCTGTGCCTGGCGGGTGTGGCGGTGTCGCGGTCCAGGGCGCGGGCGCGGGTGGTCCGGGTCGGAGCCGCCGCCGGGCCGGAGGGAGAGCCGGTGGTGGAACCGGTGACCGGGCGGCGGCCCGAGGAGGGCTGATCCGCCGGACTCAGTCGGCGTCCTCGAAGAGCACCAGGGAGCGTCCACCCTTGCCCGCGAGCATGTTCTCGAAGGCGGAGGGGATGCCGTCGAGGGTGATCCGTTCGGTCACCAGCGCCTTGAGGTCCAGCCTGCCCGCGCGGACGTGCTCGGCGAGGACAGGGAGGTCGCGGGCCGGGTCCGAGTCGCCGTAGACGCAGCCGGACAACGTCCGTCCCCAGTGGAAGAGTTCGAGGGCGTTGAAGGTGACCTGCTGGTCCTTGCCGCCGATACCGACGACCGTGGTGCGACCGCCGCGCCGGGTGGACTCCCAGGCGGCGCGGATGGCGGTGGCCACGCCCGCGCACTCCACGGCGACGTCGACACCTTCGCCGCCGGTGAGGGCGCGGATCTCGCGGGGCGTCTGCGGGGAGGCGAGCAGGAAGTCGGTGGCACCCGCGCCGCGCGCCAAATCCTCCTTGTCGGCGGAGACGTCGACGGCGACGATCCGTTCCGCGCCCGCGATCCGCGCGGCCTGGAGCGCGGCGAGTCCGACGCCGCCGACCCCGAACACCGCGACGGTTTCGCCGGGTTGGACGCGGGCGGAGTGGTGGATCGCGCCGTAGCCGGTGAGGACGGCGCAGCCGAGGAGGGCCGCGTCGGTGAGCGGGATGCCGTCGGGCAGGGGCAGCGCGCAGGAGGCGGGGACGACCGTCTCCTCGGCGAACGCGCCGACGTTGAGACCGGGATGGAGTGCGGTGCCGTCGGTGGTGTGGGCGTGGACGGCGGCGGCGCCGTTGAGCGCGTTGCCGCACAGCCAGACCTCGCCGCGTGCGCAGGCAGGGCAATCTCCGCAGGCGGGCGCCCAGTTGAGGACGACGGGTGCCCCGGGTGCCAGATGGGTCACCCCCTCCCCCACGGCGACGACGGTTCCGGCGCCCTCGTGACCGAGGACGGCGGGGACGGGGACGCGCAGGGTGCCGTTGGCCAGGGAGAGGTCGGAGTGGCAGACCCCGGCGGCGGCGAGGCGGACGCGGACCTGGCCGGGTCCGGGTGCGGGCAGCTCGATGCGGGTGATCTCCAGGGGTTCACCGACGGCGGGCAGGACGGCGGCTCGTACGGCCATGGTCACCGACTTCCTCAGAACTGGAGGGACTTGGTCTGGAGGTACTCGGCCAGTCCGAAGGCGCCGAGTTCCCTGCCGACTCCGGACTGCTTGTAACCGCCGAAGGGGGCAAGGGGGTTGAAGCGTCCGCCGTTGATGTCGACCTGGCCGGTGTTCATCCGGCGCGCGAAGGCGGCGGCTTCGTCCTCGTCGCCTGCCCAGACGGCTCCGGCGAGACCGTAGACGGTGCCGTCCGCGATGCGCAGGGCGTCGTCCTCGTCGTCGTAGGGCAGGACGCACAGGACCGGGCCGAAGATCTCCTCCTGGGCGACGGTCATGTCCGGGGTGACGTCCGCGAACACGGTGGGGCTGACGAACCAGCCCTGTTCGCGCGGGGATTCGGGTCCGCCCGCGACCAGGCGGGCACCCTCGGCGACGCCCTTCTCGATGTAGCCGCGCACCCGGTCGCGCTGGCGTTCGCTGACGACCGGGCCGATGCGGTCGCCGTACTTGGCGGCGGCCTCGGCGGCGAGCGTGACGGCTTCGTCGTACTGGTCGCGGTGGACCAGCATGCGGGTCCACGCGCTGCACGTCTGGCCGGAGTTGGCCATCACGTTGGCGACGCCGACCTTGACCGCCTTGGCGAGGTCGGCGCTCGGCAGGATGACGTTGGCGGACTTGCCGCCGAGTTCCAGGGCGACGCGCTTGACGCCCGCGCCCGCCGCCGCGCCGATGCGGCGGCCGACCGCCGTGGAGCCGGTGAAGGACACCAGGTCGACGCCGGGGTGTTCGGCGAGCGCCTGCCCGGCGACCGGGCCGAGTCCGGTGACGAGGTTGAACACGCCTGCGGGCACGCCCGCTTCGTGCACCGCCTCCGCGAAGAGCTGGGCGGTCAGCGGGGTGTTCTCGGCGGGCTTGAGGACGACCGCGCACCCTGCGGCGAGTGCCGGGGCGACCTTGGCGACGATCTGGTGGAGGGGGTAGTTCCAGGGGGTGATCGCGGCGACGACGCCCACGGGTTCGTGCAGGACGGTGGAGTTGCCGACCTTCTCCTCGAAGGGGTGGGTGGCGGCCAGTTCGGCGTAGGACCCGGCGACCGCGACGGGCAGCCCTGCCTGCACGTTCCGCGCGAAGTCCGGCGGGGCGCCCAGCTCGGCGGTGATCGTCTCGGTGAGCTCGTCCGCGCGGGCGGCCAGCGCGTCCCGCAGGGCGGCGAGGCGCGCGGCGCGCTCGGCCGGAGGTGTGGCCGCCCAGTCGGGGAGCGCGGCGCGGGCGGCGCGCACGGCGGCGTCCACGTCCTGCGCGTCGCCCGCCGGGACACGGCCGATGATCTGCTCGTCGGCGGGGTTGACCACCTCGATGATGTCCCGCCCGGCGGCGGGGCGCCAGGCGCCGTCGATGTAGAGACCGTCGTGTGCCTTCATGGTGTTCCTCCCGGCGGGTCCGGCGTACGGCGTGTGCTCCAGCGTGGTGCGGGGCGGGCCGAGAAACAAACTAGCGGCGTTAGTTTTCCGCCGCCAGGGGTTCCGGGGCGGTCACCGGGGTTCCGGGACCCTCGCGCGGGTCAGCTCGACGGGTATGCCGTTGAGGACGGCGTTGCCGGAGAGCGGGTCGAGCAGGGTGCCGTCGAGCAACTGGTTGACGTTGACGCCGGGTTGGACGGCGGCGTGGCTCTGGCGGGTGCCGGGGCGGTCGTGCCCCCAGCCGTGCGGGAGGCTGACCACGCCGGGCCGGATGCCGTCGGTGATCTCGGCGGGCGCCGTCACCTCTCCCCCGGCGCCTTTCACTCGTACGGGTTCCCCGTCGCGCACGCCGAGCCGGGCCGCGTCCTCGGGGTGCAGGTGCAGGGTGCAGCGGTTGGTGCCGCCGGTGAGGGCGGGGAGGTTGTGCAGCCAACTGTTGTTGGAGCGCAGATGGCGGCGGCCGACGAGGACCGGTCCTGCGGGACGCTCGCGCAGGGCTTGCCGGAGTCGGGGCAGGTCGGCGGCGACGGGGGCGGGCAGCAGCTCGATCCTGCCGCTGACCGTCTTCAGCGGCTGGGGCAGGCGGGAGCGGAGCGGTCCGAGGTCGATGCCGTGCGGGTGGGCGAGGAGCCGGTCGAGGGTGAGACCGTCCGGGTCGGCGCCGAAGCCGTCGCCGTAGGGTCCGAGGCGCAGCATCAGGTCCAGGCGCCGCTCGGGACCGTCGTCGCCGGTGAGACGGGCGGCGAGGTCCTGCGGGTCCTGGCCGTGGACCGGGGAGTGGGGCTCCTTCACGGCCTTGGCGAGGGTCTGCTCGACGACCATGGCGTCCACCGAGCCGGGATCGGCCTCGGGCATCCCCATCGCGGCGAGGACCAGCCGGGCGTGGATCTCGGTCTCGGCCATCCTGCCCGGTTCCAGGGGGACGGCGGGGCGGCTGTAGCGGACCTGGTTGCGGACGGCGAGGGTGTTGAAGGCGAAGTCGTGGTGGGGGCTCTGCGCGGGCGGGGGCGGCGGCAGGACGACGTCGGCGTGGCGGGAGGTCTCGTTGAGGTAGGGGTCGACGGCGACCATGAAGTCCAGTGATTCCAGGGCCTTGTCGAGCCGGTCGCCGTCGGGGGCGGACAGCACCGGGTTGGCCGCGATCACGACGAGGGCACGCAGCGGTTCGCCCTGCTCGGTCGCGGTGTCGATCTCCTCGGCAAGCGCGGACAGCGGCAACTCGCCCTTCGCCTCGGGAAGTTCGCGCACCCGGGAGTGCCAGCGACCGAGGATGAAGCCGCGCCCGGGTCCGGCCGGGCGGGGTGTGCGGTCGGTGGCGGCCTGCGGGAAAAGGGCGCCGCCGGGGCGGTCGAGGTTGCCGGTGAGGGTGTTGAGGACGTCCACGAGCCAGCTCGCCAGGGTGCCGTGCGGGACGGTGCAGCTTCCGATGCGGGCGTAGATGGCGGCGGTGGGGGCGGCGGCGAGTTCGCGGGCGAGGGTGCGGAGGAGAGCGGCGTCGACGTCGCAGGCGGGGGCGACGGCTTCGGGGGTGAAGTCGCTGAGCGCCGCACGGAGTTCGGGGAGTCCTTCGACGTGCGCGGCGAGATCGCCGAGGTCGGTCAGCCCCTCCTCGAACAGGGTGGTGGCCAGCGCGGCGAGCAGCAGCGCGTCGGTGCCGGGGCGTACGGCGATGTGCCGGTCGGCCAGCCGGGCGGTGCGGGTGCGGCGCGGGTCGATCACGGTGAGGCGTCCGCCACGGGCGCGAAGTGCCTTGAGTTTCCCGGGGAAATCGGGGGCGGTGCACAGACTCCCGTTGGACTCAAGGGGGTTGGCGCCGATGAGCAGCAGATGGTCGGTGTGGTCGAGGTCGGGTACCGGGATGGCGTTCGGGTCACCGAAGAGCAGTCCGCTGGAGACGTGCTTGGGCATCTGGTCGACCGTGGAGGCGGTGAACACCGAGCGGGTGCGCAGGGCGCCGATCAGCACGGACGGGTAGAGACCGCCCGCCACGGTGTGGACGTTGGGGTTGCCGAGGACCACGCCGACCGCGTCGCGACCGTACCGCTCCGCCACCGGGCGCAGCCCCGCGGCGACGGCGGCGAAGGCTTCCTCCCAGGTCGCCTCGCGCAGCTCGCCGTCGACCCGGACGAGCGGGGTGCGCAGCCGGTCGGGGTCGGCGTCGAGGGCACCGAAGGCGGCGCCCTTGGGGCAGATGAACCCCTTGCTGAAGACGTCCTCCCGGTCGCCCCGGGCGCCGGTGACGCGGGTGCCCTCGATGGTGAGGGTCAGTCCGCACGTGGCCTCGCACAGAGGGCAGATGCGCAGGGCGGTGCGGGACACGGGTCCTCCCGGAGGGGTCGGCGGCGCTGCCTCCCGGAGCCTGGACGCGGACCTGAACGCTGGACCTGGACCTGGCCGACGGGCTGGGGGCGAGCATACCGACCGGTTGGCATGACGGGGAGACCCGTGCGCGATCCCGCCCGGTTCAGTCCAGTACGCGGCTCAGATAGGCGCGCAGCAGCTCCCGGGTCTCGTGGATGATCGCGGCGTCCCCGCGCGGGTCCGTCCGGAAGGCGAGCTGGACGAGGGTGTCGGCGCTCTCCACCGCCACCAGGAAGACCCGGCGCAGATCGTCGTCCGGGGTGCGGCCGAGGTGACCGGAGAGCAGGTCGGTGAAGCGGTCCGCGACGCGGGTGTTGGGCGCGGACTGGCGGGTGCCGATCGGTATCTGGTTGCCGAAGTCGACGAGCCCGAAGCCGGGTGCGGTGCGCTTCATGTGCAGGTACTCGTCCAGGACCACGTCCATCGCCGCCCGCCAGTCGCCCTTGGGGGTCTGCTCCAGGCGTTCGGTGACGCGCTCGGTGTAGCGGTTGAGGTTGCGCAGGGCGAGGGCGCCGGCCATCTGGCGCTTGTTGCCGAAGAAGCGGTAGACGGAGCCGATGGGGACACCGGCGCGTTCGGCCACGGCGCGGGTGCTCAGCGCGTCGTAGCCGACCTCGTCGAGGAGCGCGGCGCAGGCGTCGAGGATCCGGGTCAGCCGTTCGGCGCTGCGCCGCTGGACGGGCGCGCGGCGGAGCGATGTCGCATGGGGCACGGCCACATGATGCCTCGCCACACCGTTCCGGTGAAGCGCGCCCCCTTGCGCCGGGGCCCGCTCATTCCTACGGTGCTACAGAGGAATGGGGCGGCCGACGGAGCGCGTCCCGGGCGCGAGGGAGCGATCATGGGCGCGGACGCGCGGAAGACCGCCGAGGCACTGTCGTATCTCACCGGGTTCGGCAACGAACACGCCTCGGAGGCGGTACCGGGCGCGCTGCCCGAGGGCCGCAACGCGCCGCAGCGGGCGCCGTTCGGGCTGTACGCGGAGCAGCTCAGCGGTACGGCGTTCACCGAGCCCCGGGCGCACAACCGGCGTTCGTGGCTGTACCGCATCCGTCCTTCAGCCGCGCATCCGGAGTTCACCCGCACCGGCAACGGCGCGATCCGTACGGCGCCCTTCACCGAGACGGTGCCGGACCCGAACCGGCTGCGCTGGAACCCGCTGCCCGAGCCGCCCGCCGGGACCGACTTCCTCGCGGGGCTGTGGACCCTGGGCGGCAACGGCGACGCGACCCAGCGCACCGGCATGGCCGTGCACCTCTACCACGCCAACTCCTCGATGGAGCGCGTCTTCTCGGACGCCGACGGGGAGCTGCTGATCGTGCCGGAGCGGGGCGGACTGCTGCTCCACACCGAGTTCGGGCGGCTCCATGTGGAGCCCGCACATGTGGCGCTGATCCCGCGTGGGGTGCGTTTCCGTGTGGAGCTGCTGGATGCCGAGTCCGACAGCGGGCAGAGCCCGACCGCCCGGGGTTATGTGTGCGAGAACTATGGTGCGCCCCTCCGGCTGCCCGACCTCGGTCCCATCGGCGCCAACGGGCTGGCCAACCCGCGCGACTTCCGGGCGCCCGTCGCGGCGTACGAGGACGAGACGGGTCCGGTGGAGGTGGTGAACAAGTTCTGCGGCAACCTCTGGACGGCCACGTACGACCACTCCCCGCTCGACGTGGTCGCCTGGCACGGCAACTATGTGCCGTACGTCTATGACCTGCGCCGGTTCAATGTGATCGGCACCATCTCCTACGACCACCCGGACCCGTCGATCTTCACGGTGCTGACCTCACCGTCGGACACTCCCGGGCTCGCCGGGGTGGACTTCGTGGTGTTCGCGCCGCGCTGGCTGGTGGGTGAGGACACCTTCCGGCCGCCGTACTTCCACCGGAACGTGATGAGCGAGTACATGGGTCTGGTCGAGGGCGCCTACGACGCGAAGGCGGAGGGGTTCGTGCCGGGCGGCGGCTCGCTGCACAACATGATGTCGGCGCACGGACCGGACCGGGAGACCTTCGAGAGGGCGAGCGCGGCGGAACTGCGACCGCAGCGGATCGACGACGGTCTCGCCTTCATGTTCGAGACGCGCTGGCCGGTCACCCTCACCCCGCAGGCGGCAGGCGCCGACCATCTCCAGCCGCGCTACGACGATGTGTGGCGGGGACTGGAGCGGCACTTCCGGGCGCCCTGACCTCGCCCTGACCTCGCTCCGACCGCTCCATTGCGCTGATCCTCTCCGACAGGTACGGATAGCCGCGTGACCTCATTCGCTCCGGATTCGATCGTCCTGAACCGCAAGCTGCCGCTCTGGTACCAGGTGTCGCAGTCCCTGCGCGCCTCCATCCTCGGCCGCTCGCCCCAGGACCCGCTGCGCCTGCCCACCGAGGAGGATCTCGCGCGGCACTACGGAGTGAGCGTGCTGACCATGCGGCAGGCGCTGAAAGAGCTGGAGGACGAGGGTCTGATCAGCCGCCACCGCAGGCGCGGCACCTTCATCGAACCCGATGCCCGGCGCGGTGCCCCGGTGCGGCTGCTCGGCTCGGTCGACGCGATCGTGGCCCAGCAGTCCGGCATGACCAGCGAGCTGCTGGAACACCGCCGCGTACCGGTCCCCTCGGCCCTCGCCGAGTACTTCCCCGACCTCACCGAGGTCGCCGTCTACCACCGTCTGCGCGGCGACGAGAGCACCGGCGAGCCCACCAACCACGCCGTCAACCACGTCCGCCCGGAGCTGGCAGCCCGCATCGACCCGGCGGACCTCGCCCGTCAGCCGATGACGAAGGTGCTGCGGGACGTGGTGGGCGCGGGGATCAGCCGCATCACGGACACGGTGGAGGCACGCCTCGCCGACCCGGAGACGGCACGACTGCTCCAAGTCCCCCTGCTGAGCCCGATCCTGCACTACACGGGGATCACGTACGACGCGGGCGGGCGGGTGCTGGACGTGGCGGTCATCCACTACCGGGGGGACCGGTTCTCGTTCACGGTGACGCTGGACGCGACGTGAGCGGTGCGGGCGGGCTTGGTGTGAGCGGGTACGCGTGGCGCTCATCCCCGTGTCCGGGAGCCGGACAGGTCGTACGATGCCGGGCGTGACGTACGACGACGACGCTCCGCCGCTGGCGGACCTCATGCCGTGGTCCGTCGCACCGCTGCGACCCGGCCGCGCGTGGCCGACGGCGCCCGACGCCGCCTCACTGAAGGCTCGTTGGGCGGCGCTGCTCTCGGCCGAAGGGGCGGACCGCGAGGGTCTGTTCGAGGCGACCCGGGCGCGGTCGACGCGGTCGGCGGTCTCGCAGTTGCCGGGTCATCCGGCCGGTACGGAGCGGCTGGCGCGCGCCTCGGGTCCGTGCGCGGAGCCGGTACGGGTGCTGGCGGCGCCGTTCGACGAGCGGTGGCTGATCCCGGACCACCGGCTGCTCGACGCGGCCCGTCCGGAGCTGTGGCGGGTGGCGGACGCGCACCAGGTGTTCGTGGTGGAGACCGGCGACGCGCTGCTGGCGACCTCTCTCCTGCCCACGATCCCCTCCGGCCGCGTCCGCCCGCTGTACCGGCGCCCCGGCGGCATCGAACCCAACCTGGCGCCGGGCCTGTTGGACCACTTGGCGCGGGTACTGGGCGCCCGCCCCACGCCGGAGGACTTCCTGGCGTGGACGCTGGCCACGATCCGACCGGACTGCACGGTCCCGCTCACGTCCGACACCGAAGTCTGGTCGCGGGGCGTGGAGTTGGGTCACCGCCTGCTCTGGCTGATGCGCCGCGACGGCGACCGCCCCAAGCTGCCCGGTGGCCGACGCCCGTACGTCCGGGCGCCGTTGCCCGCGTGGCCGAGCACCGTGAGCTACGAGCCCGAGACCGAGACCCTGTGCCTGGACGAGGGTCGTATCTCTCCCGTGCCGCTCGCGGCGTGGGAGCACGAGGTGTCCGAAGTCCGCACCCTGGAAGCCTGGTTCACGGCTCGGACGACCGCGCCGACACCGGGCACCCTCTCGGCGATCCGCCCGGCGTCCTGGCCACAGCCCTGGACCTCGGAGCTGCTGGAGCTGATCACGGTCCTGGCGCTGCTGGCGGAAATCGCCCCGACGAGGGCGGAGTTGAAGGTGACGTCGCCACTCACCGCGGCGGACCTCCACGAGGCGGGAGTGCTTCCGTCCCCGCCTTCGATGCGTCGTCCCGCCTCGGTTCTGGATCACCAGGAGGAGGGTCCTGAGGGGCAGTTCGCGCTGCTCTGACGGCGGTGCCTTCACGCCGGACGGGCGGCAGCGCGAGCACGGGGCAGGGAACGTCCAGGGCGGGACACGCCGGTCCGCCGCGGAGCGCGCCGTGGGAATGACGGACGGCGGGGCGCGGCGGTGTGCCGGGGCGGCGTGGCAGCCTGAGGCGTGGGTCGTGCGGACGCGGGCCGGAACCGGACGCGCGGGGTGGGCTCGAAGAGAACCCTGGTGCGGTCCGGTGTCCGGTCAGTGGCTGCCGAAGAGGGAGCGCCGCAGACGGCGCAGGGGGGCGAAGAGGGAGACCCGGCGGACCCGAGCACCCCGGTCGCTGCGGCGGTGCGCCGTGTCGCGTGCGGTCAGCTCGCGCATCAGCGAGGTCGCTTCTGCCGTCTTCTGCTGCGGGATGGCGGGTCCCGCCAGCACCGAGAGATGGCGGTCCAGGCGCGAACTGCTCGCGCTGCTCCCGCAGGTGATCGCAGGAACCCTGGCCCTGCTGCGCATCGTTATCTGTTCCATGTCACTCCCCACCCGTACGAATCCACCCGGCCCGGGCAGGGTAACCCTATCGTCCCGGTTGGGCCCACGTGTATCTCGGCCACGGGATTCACCTTCCCCGCAAGGTGGTTGATCATCCCGCTTTGACTACTCTCCGAATCCGACCGATTTCAGGGTGAGTTGGACAATGGGCTGGCCAGTGGGACGCGATGAGCCGCCGTCCGGCTCGACCGTCACCGCGAGTGACGCCGAGGACTTGTCGAGTCCCTTGGCGACCAAGGGCGTGTCGCCGGTGAGGAGCCCGAGGGAGCGCGGTTGCGCGTGGGGGCGCACGAGCCACAACTGGTGGACGCGCCCGCCGGGCGGCGTGCCGTAACCGCTCAGCGTGACGACGGCCCGTCCCTCGGCGGCGGAGGCGATCACGGCCATGCTCCGCCCGCGCGCGTCCTCGCCGCTGGTGGCGCGGGCGTCGGGCGCGGCGAGGACGTGGGCGATCTCACGCGAACGCGCCTGCTCGGCGGCGAGCCGGTCCTGGGTGCGGTCCGCCTGGACCGCGAAGAGGGAGGCGACGACGAGCGCGGCCGCGGCGGTCGCCGTGGCGAACGGCACGAGCAGCGGGCGCGTACGGCGGGACGGTGGCGGCTGTGCGCCCCACACATGTGGGGGCAACTGGGCGACACGGGGGCGGACATGTGGGGTGGCGGGCTGTTCCTGCGGGGTGACGCGGACGGCGGCGAACACCCGCTCGCGCAGGGCGTCGGACGGCGGGGCGGCGGTGGACCAGGCGAGCCGCACCACGTCGTCGGCGAGGGCGCGGGTCTCGGTGGCGCACCGCTCGCAGGTGGCGAGGTGCCGCTCGAAGCGGCGCCGTTCGCCGGGTTCGAGGGCGTCGAGGGCGTAGGGCGCGGCGAGGGAGTGCGGGTCGTCGCGGCGCAGCAGCCGTCCGAGGAGGCTCACGCGGCACCTCCGAGGCAGTGGCGCAGCCGGGTGAGTCCGTCGCGCATCCGGGTCTTGACGGTGCCGAGCGGCAGCGAGAGGCGTTCGGCGACCTCGCGGTAGGTGTAGCCGTCGTAGTAGGCGAGGGTGACGGACTGGCGCTGGAGTGCGGTGAGCCGGTCCAGGCAGCGGCGCACCCATTCGCGTTCGAGTCCGGCCTCGACCTCCTCGGAGACGTGGTCGAAGGCGGGTTCCCCGGCGCGCAGAGCCTCGCGCTGCTCGCGTTCCCCTGCCGCGCGGACGCTGCGCACCCGGTCCACGGCGCGGCGGTGGGCGAGGGTGAGGATCCAGGAGAGCGCGCTGCCCCGCGCGGGGTCGAACCGGGGTGCGGAGCGCCAGAGTTCGAGGAGCACGTCCTGCACGACCTCCTCGGACTGGGCGAGGTCGCGCACGATACGCCGGACCAGTCCGAACACCGGCCCGGACACCAGCGCGTACAACTCCTCGAAGGCCGTCTGGTCGCCGCCGGCCACGCGCACCAGAAGCTGGTCCGCCTCCATCCGGGCTCCCCTCACCTGGCTCCCCCGGCCGCAGCCGGAGCTGCCCGTGACCCCATGCATCCGCACGAACGCACACCTCCGGCGGATGATACGGATGGGCGGCGCGAAAACGCGGGTCGAGAACGAGGAAAAGAAATTTCCCCGGCGGCCAATCCGAAAGCGCGCTCCGCTCCGTATACCCGTCCGTCAAGGCAAGTTGGCACTGAGGACGGACGGCATGACACCTCTCTTCTCCAGGAGCGGCTCGGGGCGCAAGGGCCTGATACCGCTCATCTGCGGCGCGTTGGCCGCCGGCGGTCTGGCGGCCGCCGGTACCGCCGCACTGGCACCCGGGGCGGCCTCCGCCTCCTCGCACCGCGAGGCCCCGCTGATCTCGGGCACCCCGCAGTACGACAACACCGACCTGTACGCGTTCGTCAGCCCGGACAAGCCGGACACGACGACGATCGTGGCGAACTGGATCCCGTTCGAGGACCCCGCGGGCGGCCCGAACTTCTACACGTTCGCGGACGACGCGCAGTACGACATCCACATCGACAGCAACGGCGACGCGCAGGACGACCTGACGTTCCGCTACACGTTCAAGACGCATACGAAGAACGGGAACACGTTCCTCTACAACACCGGTCCGGTCACCAGCCTGGACGATCCCGACCTGAACGTGACGCAGACGTACGACATCGAAGTGATCCGGTCGAAGAACCATCACGTCGTGTCGAAGTCGAAGATGGTCCGGAACGCCCCGGTCGCGCCGTCGAACGTGGGCAAGGCGTCCATGCCGCAGTACGCGAAGCTGCGTGAGCAGGCGATCCAGAAGTCGGCGTCCGGTGCGGCGACGTTCGCGGGCCAGGCCGACGACCCGTTCTTCCTGGACCTGCGCGTCTTCGACCTGCTCTACGGCGGCAACCTCAGCGAGGTCGGACGCGACACCCTCAAGGGCTACAACGTCAACACGATCGCCCTCCAGGTGCCCACCAGCCTGATCCGCGAGTCCGCCGACCAGCCGGTCGTCGGCATCTGGTCCACCACCCAACGGCGCAACGCCCAGGGCTACTTCTCGCAGGTCTCGCGGCTCGGCAACCCGCTCGTCAACGAGGTCGTCAACCCGCAGAAGGACAAGGACCGCTTCAACGCGTCCCAGCCCGCGTACGACGCGCAGTTCCTGAAGAACGTCACCAACCCCGAACTGCCCAAGCTCATCGAGGGCATCTACAAGATCAAGGCGCCCGCCGAGCCGCGCAACGACCTGGTCGACGTGTTCCTCAAGGGCGTCAAGGGGCTCAACCAGCCGCCGAACGTGAAGCCTTCGGAGCAGCTCCGGCTGAACACCTCCATCAAGCCCGCCATGCACCCCAAGCGGCTCGGCGTGCTCGACGGGGACAACGCGGGCTTCCCGAACGGGCGTCGGCTCACCGACGACGTCGTGGACGAGGCGCTCCAGGTCGTCGAGGGCGAACTGGTCGGTTCCAAGAACGACTTGGGTGACGCGGTCGACAAGAACGACAAGAAGTTCGAGAAGTACTTCCCGTACGTCGCGGAGCCCACGGCCGGTTCGCGCGGCAAGCTCGCCAAGGGCACGACCGCGGGTGCCGACGTGCGCAGCGCCCTCGGTGACGCCCTCCAGCCCGCCTCCGCCTCCGGCGGCTCCGACAACACCGTCCTGATCGCCGGTTCGGCGGCAGCGGGCGCGGCCGGAGTCCTGCTGATCGGCACCGCCTTCGGCTGGTGGCGCCGCCGGATGCAGCGCCCGTACTGATCCCGACCGGGCGCGGTCCGCACACTCCCCCACGGCGGACCGCGCCCCCCCTTCCCACCCCAGCAGGCGACCTTGGAGAGGGCATGACCCCGCGCACGAACGAGACGACCTCCGGCGGAACGACCGGGGAGACGCCGGGAAGCATTCCGTCGGCGGAACCCTCCCCCGCAGCGCAGGACACCCCCGCTCGCCCCACCGAAACACCCCGCCGCGGTCGGCGTCTCGCCCAGCGCGCCGGGATCGCCGTGCTGCTGGCCGTCGCCGTCACCGGCGGGGCCGTCGCGGTCGACGCGGCGCGGGACAAGGCGCCGGTGACCGCCGTGGCCGTGTCGGCGGCGGTTGATCCGGGGGCGCTGGCGAGCGGCGATCCGGATGCGGCGATCGCCGCGTTGCAGGCGCATCTCAAGGCGCAGCCCAGGGATTCCGACGGGTGGGCGACGCTGGGGCTCGCGTATGTGGAACAGGCGCGGACCAAGGGGGACCCGGCGCGATATCCGCAGGCGCAGGCGGCGTTGAAGCGGTCCCTCACGCTGTCCCCGCACAGTGATCAGGCGCTGGCCGGGCAGGCGGCGCTCGCCGCGGCACGGCACGACTTCAAGGGCGCGCTGACGAAAGCCGACCGGGCGCTGACGCAAAACCCGTACAGCGAACGGGCGTTGTCGTCCCGTATCGACGCGCTGGTCGAACTCGGCCGGTACGACGAGGCGTCCCGCGCCGCCGACACCGCCGACGCCCGCAAGCCGGGGGTGCCGGTGTTCACGCGGTACGCCTACGTCCGTGAGCTGCGCGGCGACGTACCGGCGGCACGGCGCGTCCTTGAGCAGGCGCTCGGGGCGGCCACGTCGAAGGGCGACATCGCGTACGTCGCCGCGCAGCTCGGTCAACTCGCCTGGAACCAGGGCGACTACAAGTCCGCCCTCACCTACTACGCCCGCGCCCTCGCCGCCGACGAGAACTACCTCCCCGCGCTGGAGGGCCGCGCCCGCGCGCAGGCGGCGAGCGGGGACCGGGCCGGGGCGCTCAAGGGCATGGAGACGGTGGTCTCGCGCTACCCGCTGCCCGCCCCGCTGGTCGAACTCGGCGAGCTGTACGAGGCGCGCGGCGCGACCGGTGACCGCGAACGCGCCCACGAACAGTACGCGTTGGTCGAGGCGTGGATACGGATCGCCCGCGCCAACGGCGTCGACGCCGACCTGGACACCGCGCTTGCCGCCGCCGACCACGGCGACAAGAAAGCCGCCCTGCACGCGGCTCGCGCCGAGTGGTCCCGCCGCCACACCGTGCACACGGCGGACGCGCTGGCCTGGGCGCTGCACGTCAACGGCCACGACCGCGAGGCGCTGCCGTACGCCCGCCGCGCCACGGCCACCGGCTACCGCAACGCCCTCTTCCGCTACCACCGCGGCATGATCGAGCTGGCCACCGGACACCGGAGCGACGGCCGCGCCTCACTGAAGTCCGCGCTCAAGCTCAACCCCGGCTTCTCCCCGCTCGGCGCCGCGACCGCCCGCAAGGCGCTGGAGGACACCAAGTGACGTCACTCCGGCGCTCGTTGACGCTCGCCGCCGCCGTCCTCACCGGCGCCGGCGCCCTCGCGCTCGGCCCGGCGACGGCGGCGAGCGCGCACCCGCTCGGCAACTTCACCGTCAACCACTACGACGGTCTCGTGGCCGCGCCCGGGGAGCTGCGCGTCGCGCACGTCGAGGACCTGGCGGAGATTCCGGCGACCCAGGCCAAGCCCGACCTCGAACGGCTCGGCAGGGCGGAGTGGGCCAAGCGGCGCTGTGCGGCGGCGGCGCGGGGCAGCAGGCTCACCGTCGAGGGGCGCCCCGTCGCGCTCACCGTCACCTCGGCCACCGCACGGCTGCGACCCGGACAGGCGGGCCTTCAGACCCTGCGCGTCGAGTGCGCGGAGCGGGCTCCGCTGCCCAAGGGCGCGACGCTGACCGTCGGCTTCCACAGCGCGGGGGTCTCCTCCGGTCCCGGCTGGCGGGAGATCACCGCGCGGGGCGACCGGATGACGCTGACCCGCTCCGACGTGCCGGAGAAGTCGGTCTCCCGCGAACTCACCAAGTACCCCGCCCAGTTGCTGTCCTCCCCCGCCGACACCTCCACCGCCCGGCTGGGGGTGCGCCCCGGCGGACCGGCTCTGTCGGCGGAACGCGACGCGCCCGCCGCCTCCGTGCTGCCGCGCGGCGCCGACCGCTGGACCCAGGCCCTGAACGACCTGGTCGCCCGGCATCACCTCACGGCCGGTTTCGCCGCGCTGGCGCTGCTCATCGCCGTCGTGCTCGGCGCGATGCACGCGCTCGCCCCCGGACACGGCAAGACGATGATGGCCGCGGCCGCCGCCGCGCGGGGCGGTCGCGCCCGGATGCGGGACGTGCTCCCCCTCGCCGCCTCGGTGACCGTCACCCACACCCTCGGCGTGGTCGGACTCGGCGTCCTGGTCACGGCGGGCTCCGCCGCCGCCCCCTCCGTGATCGCCTGGCTGGGCGTGGCGAGCGGCGCGCTCGTGCTCGTGGCGGGGGCGACACTGGTACGGAGGGCGTGGCGGGGGCGACAGCTCGCGGGGCACGGGCAGGAACACGCGCACGGGCACGAGCACGGCCACGACCATGGGCACGAGCACCACCACGACCACGGTCACGAGCATCCGCACCCCCACCCTCACGCCGACGAGCACGAGCACGAGCACGCGGAGTCCCGGCCCTTGGCCCTGGTGGGCGCGGGGCACGAACACACCCGAGCCGAGCATCATGTGCACGAGCACCATGTGCATGAACACCACGTGCACGAGCACCATGTGGGCGGAACACACGTGGACGGAACACACGTGGACGACACCCCCGCGCACGACCACACACACGACCACCCCCACCCCGACACCCCCCACCCCCTCGTCCACACCCACAACGGCCACACCCACTCCCACCCCACCGCCCCCACCCTCCGCGGCACGATCCTGCTCGGCTTCGCCGGTGGTCTCGTCCCCAGCCCCTCCGCGGTCGTCGTGCTGGTCGGCGCGGCGGCACTCGGCCACGCCTGGTTCGGGCTGCTCCTGGTCGTCGCGTACGGCGCCGGGCTCGCGCTGACGCTGACGGCGGCGGGCTTCGCCGTCGTCCGGCTCGGCTCACGGGTGAACCGGGTCCTCGACCGTCACCCCCGCCGCACCGCGCACCCCCTGACCGCCCTGGTCCGCCGCTCCCTCCCGCTCGCCTCCGCCCTCACCGTCGTCGCCCTCGGCGCCGGATTGATGCTCAAGGGGGTCGCAACAGCCTTGGGCTGAGCTACTTTTGGGGAGGAATCACGCGAGATGCCGTGGGGGTCGCCCGTGTCAGAGGAACCCGGACGCGACCGCTTGATCGCGGGCCGCTACCGACTGCTGTCCCCGCTGGGCCAGGGCGGCATGGGCACGGTGTGGCGCGCCCGTGACGAGGTGCTGCACCGTGACGTGGCCGTCAAGGAGGTGCGGGCGCCCGCGGGTCTGCCCGCCTCCGACGTGGAGCGGATGTACGCCAGGCTGGAGCGTGAGGCGTGGGCGGCGGCCCGTATCTCGCACCGCAACGTGGTCACGGTGTACGACGTGGCGATGGAGGGCGGTCGCCCCTGGATCGTCATGGAGCTGGTGCGCGGTCGCTC
The DNA here is from genome assembly GCF_016482685.1 of Streptomyces sp. DSM 110735. Classification (GTDB taxonomy): domain Bacteria; phylum Actinomycetota; class Actinomycetes; order Streptomycetales; family Streptomycetaceae; genus Streptomyces. Next base: position 143,584 of record NZ_JACYHF010000011.1, read on the forward strand.
GCTCGCGGACGCGCTGGAGGCGGACGGACCACTGCCGCCGGACCGCGCGGCACGGATCGGCGCCGAGGTGCTGGCCGCGCTGCGCGCCGCGCACGTCGCCGGGGTGCTGCACCGGGACGTGAAGCCGGCGAACGTGCTGCTCGCCGAGGACGGGCGCGTGGTGCTGACCGACTTCGGCATCGCCACGGTCGAGGGCAGCTCGGCCATCACCATGACCGGCGAGGTCATCGGCTCGCCCGAATTCCTGCCGCCGGAGCGGGCGTTGGGACGTACGCCGGGTCCGGAGTCGGACCTGTGGTCGCTGGGCGTGCTGCTGTACGCCGCTGTCGAGGGCGGCTCGCCGTTCCGCCGGGACACCCCGCTGAACACCCTGCGCTCGGTGGTCGAGGACGAGTTGCCGGAGCCGCGCCGTGCCGGTCCGCTCGCGCCCGTCGTCCAGGGACTGTTGCGCAAGGACCCCACAGAGCGCCTGGCCGCCGACCGCGCCGAGCAGGATCTGCGCCTCGTCGCGGCGGGCGGCACGCCCCGTACGGACACGGCGCACGTCTCGCCGTACGCCACCACCGCTTGGACTCCCCGACCTCCGTCCCCCACCCCGCCGCTGCCCGTCCCCACCCCGCTCCCGGAGGATCCCCGGCAGCCCGCGACGACGAGCCGAGGCGCCCGGGTCGCCCTGATCGCGGGTGTCCTCGCGCTGGTCCTGGCGGTGACGGGTCTGACGTACGCCCTGCTCAACCGCGACAACGGGGACCAGGGCGACGAGGGCAAGTCCGGCACAAGCCCGACCGCCGCCACCACCACCCGCTCCCCCACCCGGAACACGAAGACCGCCGCGCCACCTCCCGCCCACTCCAGCGGCGCGGCGAGCACCACACCCGCCCAGTCCGTGCACGTCACTGTGGTGGGGGAACACACGGAGTACGACGACACCTGCCCGCCCCCGACCGACGACGCCCCCGCGTTCACGGCGACGTTCACGGTGGGGAAGCTGCCCGCGGAGGTGGAGTACCGCTGGAAGCTCAGGCACGGCTCGCTGCCGGACGACGGCTGGCGGACGCTGTCGTTCCCGGAGGGCGGGGAGCGGACCAAGCGGGTGCGGGTGACCGTGACGACCTGGTCGGACAGCGGGACGATCGAGAACGCGATCGGCGTGGAGGTGCGCTCGCCGGTGAAGACGGAGTCGGACCAGGTGCCGTTCTCGGTGACGTGCCGGAAGACGACGGAGACCCCGTCGGACGGGGCCTCCGCTTCGGCCTCTTATTCACCCTGACGGGTGACTCGGGTCAGGCCGCGCTGTTCAGGACGGGAAGGTAGCCGCCGGACTGCCCGGCTGCCGTGGGGTGGTAGGACTCGCCGATGTCGAGCCAGTCGACGCTGTGCAGCCAGGAGTCGCCGGAGCAGATCTCGTGGCCGGAGAACGTGTTGCGGACGTCGCCGAAGACGAACCCGTGGGCCTGGGCGCGCTTCTGGATGGCGCTGTCGATGTAGTCGGAGGCGGCGTTTATGGCGGTCCGCTTGGTCTCGGAGAGGCCGAGGCAGCTCTGCCCGAGGAGGTAGAAGCGGGGGTAGCCGATGACGACGACCCGGGCGGACGGGGCGCGGGCGCTGATCTGGTTGTAGACGGCGTCGAGCTTGCCGGGGAGCGTGGAGTCGATGTACGCCCGCGCGGTGTTGATGCGGGACAGGCAGGTGCTGTCGGACTGGATGACGCAGGTGGTCATGACGTCGGCGAAGCCGGCGTCGTTGCCGCCGATGGTGATGGACACCAGTCCGGTCGAGGAGTTGAGCGAGCCGAGCTGGTTGGCGAGCACATCGTCGGTGCGCGCGCCCGAGCAGGCGTTGAAGGCGAACGAGGACGGGCTGTGCGCGGCGTTCCAGAGGTAGGGGTACGCCTTGGTGCTGCGGTCGCAGTCACCGCTGGAGCTGATGTAGCTGCCCGAGCCGACTCCGGAGGAGTAGGAGTCGCCGAGCGCCACATAGCCGCCACCGGCTGCCTGGGCCTGTCCGGCTCCGGCCATCCCGAGGCCGGTGGCGAGGAGGAGTGAAGTCACGTATGCCGCAAGTCGGGTACGTCTCATGGAACCTCCCTTTAGCAGGATCTCTGCCGCAACTGTGGTACCGGCTACGCGCGTTGATCGGAAGTGTTCATGCCAAAACTATTTGGCTCTCAACTATCTCTCGACAGGATCGCCCCAGGAACTTCACGGACCCACATATTGCGCAGGCTTTACAGACGTGTTGACGGCAGATCACAAGAGCGCCTTGAGCACGGCATTCACACCGTTCACACCATTAACGGGAACGCCCGTACGAAACAGGCCGTCTTGACGGCCCGCGCACGACTGGGACACATTGAAGCCCGGCATCCGGCGCGTCGGGGGGCAAGTCGGCCCATGCGGTCAATTTCTGTCAAGTCATCATCGGGCAACACGAGTTCACTGCTCGCGGGCGCCGCGACGGCCGTCGCCGGATGCGGCGCGCTGCTCGCGCTCGCGGACGCGCACACGCCGTTGCGCGGTCCGTCGACCCTGTTCTTCCTGCTGGCGGCGCCGACCGCGGCGATCTGGCTCGCCCTGCGCGGGCTCGACACCTACGGCCGACTCGTCGTCGCGCTCGCGGGGGCGATCGTCCTCGACATGCTCGTGGCGCAGGCCATGCTCGCCGTGCACCGCTGGTCGGTGCGGGGCGGGATCGTAGCCGTGACCGGTCTGAGTCTGCTGCTCTTTCTGGTCATCTTCCGCCGTATGAAGGCGAGTTCGGGAAAACGGCTGCCGGAATGAGGAACATGGGCCAAGGTTGTGTAACGGACAGACCAACAAAAAGGTGAGGCCGCGTCCAGACCTTGCCATTCAGGTTCAATCGTCAATACCGTCGTACATCTCACCCGCATCGGTCCGTCGCACTCGGTTCAGGGGAGGGCTCAGGACCGGCGACATTCCGAGGCGGGGCGCGGTAGGGGGGTGCCGTGTCCGGTGACCGCATCAGGTGACCGGGCCGGGCCGCGCGACCGGCTGCCCGCACGTAGGCAGCCCGGCAGCTTTGCCAGCTCGTCCACGGACACGGAAGACCACTTCGCCGTGCCCCGCGGGTGAGTACCCCCCTTTCGAACCGGACACAGAGCCGGGCCGCCCAGGGGCGGGCGGTCCACCGGACGAGAGGGATCACACCGTCATGAGTTCCGTTCTGCCCATGTCCAGTCCGGGCCCCGAGCCCGTGGTCGCGGGCTCCTATCGGCCCATCTCCTCGCATCTGGCGATCACTCCGCCGGTCAGCGTGGTGATTCCCGCCATGAACGAGGCGGAGAACCTGCCGTACGTCTTCAAGACCCTTCCGGACTGGATCCACGAAGTGGTCCTGGTCGACGGCAATTCCACCGACGACACCGTGGAGGTGGCGCGTTCGCTGTGGCCCGGCGTGAAGGTCGTCGGGCAGCGCGGCAAGGGCAAGGGGGACGCCCTGATCAGCGGCTTCGAAGCCTGCTCCGGCGACATCATCGTGATGGTCGACGCGGACGGCTCGGCCGACGGCAACGAGATCGTGTCGTACGTCTCCGCGCTGGTCTCCGGCGCGGACTTCGCCAAGGGATCGCGGTTCGCCAACGGCGGCGGTACCGATGACATGACCCTGATCCGCCGGCTCGGCAACTGGGCGCTGTGCACGGTCGTCAACCGCAAGTTCGGCGCCCGCTACACCGACCTGTGCTACGGCTACAACGCCTTCTGGCGGCACTGCCTGGACAAGATCGACCTCGACTGCACCGGCTTCGAGGTCGAGACCCTGATGAACATCAGAGTCGTCAAGGCGGGGCTGCGCGTGCAGGAGATCCCGAGCCACGAGTACCTGCGCATCCACGGCGCCAGCAATCTGCGGGCGGTGCGCGACGGGCTGCGGGTGCTGCGGGTCATCCTCCAGGAGCGGTCCAACCGCCGTGCCCTGCGCCGCGAGCGGCGGGCAGCGCTGGCGAACACGCTCCGGGGAGAGGTGTCTTGAGAGATCCCGGCATCTCCGTCGTGATCTGTGTGTACACCGAGGACCGCTGGGAGGACATCCTCGCGGCGGTCTCCTCGGTGCGCACCCAGTCGTACCCGGCGCTGGAGACCCTCCTCGTCGTGGACCACAACCCGGCGCTCCTCGAGCGGCTGGCGCGGGAGTTCAAGGACGACTCGGCCGAGGGCACGGACACGTCCGCCACGGGGGAGGCCCTCGGCACCGGTCCCGGTCCCGGTCCCGTCCGGGTGCTCGCCAACGCCGGTCCGCGCGGTCTGTCCTCCGGCCGCAACACCGGCATCGCCGCCTCGCACGGCGAGGTCATCGCCTTCCTGGACGACGACGCCGTGGCCGAACGGCACTGGCTGCGCCACTTCGCGGAGGGGTACGCCGACCCGCGCGTCCTTGCGGTCGGCGGCCGTACGGTCCCGGTGTGGGCGTCCGGACGGCGCCCCGACTGGTTCCCCGAGGAGTTCGACTGGGTCGTCGGCTGCAGTTACCGGGGTCTGGCGCCCGGCCGGGTCCGGGTGCGCAACGTCCTCGGCGGCAACGCCTCCTTCCGGCGCACGGCGTTCGAGGCGGCGGGCGGCTTCGCCACCGGCATCGGACGGGACGGCGACCGCCGCCCGCTGGGCTGCGAGGAGACGGAACTGTGCATCCGCCTCACCCGCGCCCGCCCGGACGCCGTGCTGCTCGTCGACGACCGCGCGGTGATCCACCACCGGGTGCCGAAGGCACGCGAGCGCTTCGCCTACTTCCGCACCCGCACCTACGCGGAGGGTCTGTCGAAGGCGCTGGTGGCCCGCAGTGTCGGTGCCGCCAAGGGACTGGAGTCCGAACGCCGGTACACGACACGGGTGTTGCCCGCCGGGGTGGTGCGCGGTCTGCGCGACACGCTGCTCGGCAGACCGGGCGGCGCGGGTCGCGCGGGCGCGATCGTCGCGGGGGTGCTCACGGCGGCGGGCGGCTACGCGATCGGCAGCGCACGCGCCCGGCGGGGCGCCCCCGCGTTCTCCGTGGCGCCGATCGGGGCAGGGATGACGGCGGCGCCGGAGGCGAAGGGAGCGCAGGGATGAGCGAGGCGGCCGTACCGGTTCTGATGTACCACGCGGTCGCCGCCGCACCGAACGCGGCCACCCGCGCCCTGTCGGTCGCCCCCGAGGCGTTCGCCGAACAGATGGCGCTCATCGGCGACTTGGGTCTGACCCCGCTCACCACCGCGGCGCTCGCGGAGCACTGGCGTCTTCACCGCCCGCTCCCCCGCCGCCCGGTGCTGATCACCTTCGACGACGGCTACGAGGGCGTCCACCGGCACGCCCTGCCGGTCCTCGCCCAACACGGCTTCCCTGCCACGGTGTTCGTCTCCACCGGCTGGGTGAGGGGGCGGTACGACACCGGTGGCGCCCTGGACACCATGCTCGACTGGGACCAGGTGCGGGCGCTGTGCGCCGCCGGGGTCGAGATCGGCGGTCACAGCCACAGCCACCCGCAGCTCGACCAGCTCGACGACACCGCCCTGGAGTGGGAGCTGGCCCGCAGCACCGACATCGTCACCGGCGAACTGGGCGTGCGACCACGGTCGTTCGCCTATCCGTACGGCTACTCCGACCGCCGGGTGCGCCGTGCCGTGCGCTCGGCCGGGTACACGCAGGCGCTCGCCGTCGGCAACACGCTCGCGCGGCGGGCGCAGGGTCCGTACGCCCTGCGGCGGGTCACCGTGCGCCGCGCCACCGGCGTCGAGGAGTTCGAGCGGCTGGTCCAAGGGCGGGCGATCGCCCGTCACTTCGTCAAGGACCGCGCGCTCAGCAAAGGTTACGCACTCGTCCGAAGAGCACGCCAGGTCCGCCGGAAGGCCATCAGCTCCCGTGTCTGACACGACGACCACCACGACCGAGCCCGCCGCGCCCGGTGCCGAGCCGCCCGAGCGGACCGGCAGACGCCTGCGCCTGCCGGGTCTGAGCGCTGCGAGCGGCGGCAGCCCGCTGTTCCGCAACGCCTACGCGCTGATGCTCAACACCGGCATCTCCGCCGTCCTGGGGCTCGGCTTCTGGCTGGCGGCGGCGCGCTACTACTCCGAGTCCGCCGTGGGGCAGGGCTCGGCCGCCATCGCCGCGATGAAGCTGCTCGCCGGGCTCACGGCGGTGACGCTCACGGGCGCGCTCGCCCGCTTCATCCCGGTGGCGGGACGGCACACCGGACGCCTCATCCGCCGTACGTACGCGGGCAGTTCGCTGGTCGTGGCCCTCGCGGCGGTCGTGTTCCTGCTGACGCTGAACGAGTGGGGTCCGTCGTACCGGTTCCTGCACGGCACGGTGAACGGGCTCGGCTTCATCGCCGCCGTCGTCGCCTGGAACCTGCTCACGCTCCAGGACGGGGTGCTGACCGGGCTGCGCAGCGCGCCGTGGGTGCCGGTGGGCAACACGGTGTTCTCGGCGGTGAAGCTGGCGCTGCTGGTGGCGTTCGCGGTGGCGATCCCGGCCGCCGGTGTCTTCGTGTCCTGGGTCGCGGCCATCGCCACCTCGGTGGTGCCGCTGGGCTGGCTGGTGTTCCGGCGCCTGGTGCCCCGGCACGTCGAGGCGACCAAGGGGCACGCCAGTCCCCCGTCGCTGCGGGAGATCGGGAGGTTCCTGGCCGGTGACTACACCGGCTCGCTGTTCTCCCTCGCGGTGGTCTACCTGGTCCCGGTGATCATCGCCTCGCAGGTCAGCAGCGAGGACAACGCGTACTTCTACATCACCACCACCATCGGCGGCACGACCAACCTGCTCGCCATCAACATGGGCGCCTCGCTGACCGTGGAGGGCTCGCACGACCCGGCCCGGCTCGCGGCCAACACCCGCGCGGCGCTCAAGCGGATGGCGCGGATCATGCTGCCGATCGCGACGGTGCTGTTCGTCGGCGCCCCCTGGATCCTGGGCGTCTTCGGCGCGGGCTACGCCGACGCGGCGACCCCGCTGCTGCGCTGGTTCGCGGTCGGCGCGGTGCTGCGGGTCGTCATGGAGACGTACTTCGCGGTGCTGCGCGCACAGAGCCGCACCTCCGGACTCGCCTGGCTCCAGGGGCTGTTGTGCGTCCTGGTCCTGGGTCTCACGCTGCTGCTCCTGCCCCGGATGGGGCTGACAGGGGCGGGTGTCGCGGAGATCTCCAGCCTCGCGGTGATCGTGGCGATCGCGGCGCCGAAGCTGTGGCGCACGATCCGCTCCGGTCCGGAGGACACTCCCCCGGCGACCGCACCCGACGGCGACCTCGCCGACCTGGGCGCCCGCGAGGCGAAGACCGTGGGCACGGCGCGTCGGCGAGGACCGAGCTGGGCGCTGGACCAGGACACGGTCGCGCTCGGGGTGCGGGTGGACTTCGACCATGTGGAGCGCCGGCCGGACGTACGACCGGGTCCGGGAACACCGCCGGGAGGCACACCGGTGCTGCCGGGACGACACGAGGAACTGGACGCGCCGTTCGCGACGTCGCTGCCCGAGAGCGGACTCAAGCGGAGCCCGACGCAGCCGGTCGCGCCCGAGCCCGCCCCCGCCGAGCAGGCGGAACGAGCGCCCCGGACGCCCGACACGCAGGACGACCCCGGCGCCGAGCCCGGACCCGGTCGCTCCCGTTTCGCCCCCACCCGCTCCGGACTCCTCCTCGGCTGTCTCCTCATCGCCGCGCTGCTCCTGTACTGGGTGCCCGCGCTCCGGCTGGACGACGCCGACCTCGACGCGATGGGCGGGCTCGGGCTCGTCTCCGTGCTGCCGCTGCCGACGCTGGCCGGGACCGCGCTGCTGGTGACGGTGTTCGCCGTGCTGCTGTGGCTGCGCCGGGAACACCGTGCCCTGCTGCTGATCACCCTGCTGGCGACCGTGATCAGCCTGCACGCGCTGCCCGCCGTGATCGAGAGCGCGCCGCGCTTCCCCACGGCGTGGCAGCACCTGGGCTTCCTCGACTACATCGACCGCACCGGTTCCGCCGTGCCCGACCTGGACGCCCGCTGGAGCTGGCCGGGTTTCTTCGCGGTGACGGCGTTCGTGGCGCGGGCGTGCGGGGTGCGGGATCTGACGGAGGTCATCCGCTGGTGGCCGACCGTCATCCAACTCGCCTACCTGGCACCGATGTTCCTGCTGACGCGCTCACTGCGGGCGGGCTGGCGCGCCAAGTGGACCGGGGTGTGGATCTTCGTCCTGGCGGGCTGGGTAGGTCAGGACTACTTCTCCCCGCAGGGCTTCACCTATCTGCTGTATCTGGCGTTCGCGGCGATCCTGCTGGTCTGGTTCCGCCCCCCGCACGTCATCTGGACCCGGCTGCGCCCGGGCGAGTCCGAGGTGGAGCCCACCGACCGGCGTCAACGCGCCGTGCTGCTCCTGGTGTTGACCGGACTGTTCGCGGCGAGCGTCCCGGCGCACCAGCTCACCCCGTTCGTGATGCTCGGCGTGGTCGCCGTGCTCGTCGTCCTGAACCGGTGCGAACTGCGCGGTCTGCCGCTGCTGTTCGCGGTGGTCGTGGTGGCGTGGCTCGGTTTCATGGCGGAGCCGTACTGGTCCGGGCACTTCGACGACCTCTTCGGCGGGCTCGGCGGGGTCGGCGGCAATGTCTCCAGCTCGGTCTCCGGCCGTATCCAGGGCGGGAGTTCGACGCACAAGCTGGTCCTCTACACCCGGGTGCTGCTGGCGGGCTCGGTGCTGGCGCTCGCCTGCTGGGGCTGGTGGCGCAGGCGGGAACACCGGTACCGCGAGCGCTCGTTGCTGGTGCTTGCCTTCGTGCCGTTCCTGGGCTTCGGGATGCAGTCGTACGGCGGCGAGATGGCGCTGCGCGTCTTCATGTTCGCCCTGCCGGGCGCTGCCCTGCTCGGCGCGCTCGCCCTCTTCCCGCGCACCGGCGCCACCGCCGAGGAGCGCGAGAAGGACCGGGTGAGCCTCGCTCCGCTGGCCGCGCTGCTCGCCGGGCTGCTGCTGATCGGCGGCTTCCTGGTGGCCCGTTGGGGCAACGAGACCTTCGAGCGGACCCGCCCCGGCGAGGTCGCGGCGATGAACTGGGCGTACGCCCACGACAAGCCGACCCTGCGGCTGCTGTGGCTGAGCAACGACCCGGTGAACGACGTGACCCCCGCCCTGCCGTGGGGCGCGCGGGACATGGAGCGGGTGAACTACCTGCCGACGCTGGCACCGCCCGACCCGGTGCTGGTGTCCGGCCTGGTCACGGCGCTGAAGGACGCGGGTCCGAACTCGTATCTGATGATCAACGAGAGCCAGACCCGCTATCTGGAGCTGGACTCGGGCTACTCGGCGAGCTGGGAGCCCCGGCTGCTGGCCAACCTGGACGCGCGCCGGGAGCTGCGCCGGGTCCTGGTCAACGACGACGTGACCGTGTACGCGCTGCGTGAGCGCCCCGCGGGCGCGGTGCCGGAGCCGGACCCGGGACCGATCGGACCGCAGATCACGTGGACTCCGTGGTCGGTGGTGGGCGCGCTGGCGGCCGTCCTGCTGATCCTGCTGCTCACCACGCGGGAGGTCGTACGGGTCGCGATGCGACCGAGCGTGCGCCAACTGCGGCTGCTGCAGACGGGGTTCTGGTTTTCGCTGCCGCTGCTCGCGGTGTTCCTCGCGTCGCTGGTCCAGCGGTTCGTGACGATGAGCTGAACGACGCACCGCGGGCGCCTACGGCGTGAAGTGGCTCAGCGCTTGAGCCACTTCACGCCGTAGGCGCCCATCGTGAAGCGTTTTCCGTCCACTTGGGCGCTGATCGACCGGTTCAGGGTGTTGACGACCAGGATCGTGCGGTCGCTGGCGAGGACCCGTACGTTGGAGCGGTCGTCGGGGGCGACGGAGACCTTCTCGTACCGGGTGCCGGGCGGGAAGGCGGCGTGGAAGCGGGACAGCAGACCGTACATGGGCAGGGCGCGTCCGCCGTCCGCCTCGCTGGTCGGGGTCCACAGGCAGCCCGCGCAGTCGGTGCCGCTCTTCTTCTCGGGGTTCCAGTAGAAGGCGGAGTCGGCGCCGCCGTCGACCATGGCGATCAGGGCGGTGGCGTGGACGGCGGTCCGGTGGTCCTCGGACCAGCCCTCGCGCCGGTCGTCGGCGTCGGCGGGCTCGACGTAGTACTCGGCCCACCACAGCGGCAGGTCGTGGGTCTGGCGGCGCAGCCACGCGCTGACGTCGGTGAACTTGGCGGTGGCGGCGAACTCGTCGGGGAGGGACTTGTCGTCGTTGGTGTAGCTGGAGCCGTCCACGACCACGAAGTCGGCGCCCGCCTTGTGGGTGTTCCAGTAGCGGAAGGCGTCCAGGACCCGCTGGTCCATGGCGCCCCAGTCGCCGCGCAGGGTGTCGGAGGCGTGCTGCTGTCCGGTGCCGACGCTGTCCATCACCAGATAGGGACCGCCGACCATGATGTCGGGGTTCACCTTCTTCAGGGCGCGGTAGACGAGGTTGTACATCTTCGTGTAGCCCTCGTAGTCCCAGCGTCCGGCGGAGTCGTTCCAGAAGCCCTTGAACTCGTTCCACACGACGAAGTGGCGTACGTCGGGGTAGCGGCGGGCGACCGTGGCGGCGAGCCTGGCGAAGTCCGCGTAGTGGTCCGGGGTGGGGGCGGTCTCCAGGGCGGTCTGGCTCCAGTCGGTGCGGTCGGCGCCCGCCTTGCCGCCCTTCATCCAGTCCGGCGAGCAGCACAGCGTGATCACGGGTGTGCCGTGGGAGGCGCGGACGAAGTCGATGCGGCGGTCCAGGGCGCCGAAGTCGTAACGCCCCTTCACCGGCTCGGGGTTGTCGGCGCCCCAGCCCATGATGGCCTGGTCCTGCGGCAGACCGCCGTCCCCGGCGAGCAGCTTCTCGACGCGCTCGGTGGCGGCGCCGCCGCCCCGGTCCGCGCTGTACTGGGTGTGGGTGAAGCCCCAGCCCACCGAGGGCTGCGCGCGTCCGGCGGGGGTGGCGGGCGTGCCGTGCACCCGGTCGCCGTCGCGCGAGGTGCCGGAGGTGTCCGCGCCGCGCCCGGGAAGCGTGCCCAGCAGCGTCACCACCAGGGCGAGGGCGAGCACGCCCGCGCCGAGCAGTGCGGTGAGCCGCCACCGCCGATCCCCCGTGTACCACCCATGACGTGCCATCAGGACCACAGTAACGGCGGAATCGGGGCGTCGGGCAGGTCTTGGGAACACCCTCCGGGAAGGGGCGGAAATGCCGTGCGCGGAGGGCATCCGTGACAGATCATGGCGGCATGTCCGCCAACCCACACGACGCCCTGCCGATCCGGCTCAATGTCGACGACTCCGACTCGCCCTCCGATGTCGTCGACGCGCTGTTCCTCGGCCGTTTCGCGACGGGCGAGCAGCCGTACTCCCACGCGGCCAACATCGAGCGGGTGCGCTCAGGCGCGACCCTGCTGCCCGAGGGCGCCCGCGTGCTGCGGGTCGCCCGTGACGAGGACCGCAGCGCGACCCTCGCGGAGGGCGACGGCTGGACCCTGCTGGTCTCGCGCTGGAACCGGGGCGCGGACGTGACCGTGACCGCGACCACCGCCGACCTGGCCAAGCAGATCCTCGGCCAGGCAACCGAGGGCGCGGCCGACGAGCCCGAGCCGCAGCCGGAGAACGTCACCATGGGTTTCTGGTACGTCTCCCCGAGGCGCGGTCCGCACCGCACCACCCGCCAGATCTCGGCGGGCACCTGGGAGGAGGTGCGGTCCAACTACACCGCGCCGGTCGCCTCCGCGATGGACCGCCTGATGAAGACGACCCCGGAGGACATCGCCGGGCGGCTGCTCCTGCTGCACGGACCGCCAGGCACCGGCAAGACCTCGGCGCTGCGGACGCTCGCCCGTTCCTGGCGGGACTGGTGCCAGGTGGACTGCGTGCTCGACCCGGAGCGGCTCTTCTCCGACGTGGGCTATCTGATGGACATCGCGATCGGCGAGGAGGACGGCACGGGCAAGGGCCGCTGGCGGCTGCTCCTCCTCGAGGACTGCGACGAGCTGATCCGGGGCGAGGCACGGCACACCGCGGGCCAGGCGCTGTCCCGGCTGCTGAACCTGACCGACGGGCTGCTCGGCCAGGGGCGCAACGTCCTGGTGGGGGTCACCACCAACGAGGACCTGGAGCGGCTGCACCCCGCCGTGGTCCGTCCAGGGCGCTGTCTGGCCCGCATCGAGGTCGGTCCGCTGACCCGCCCGGAGGCGATGGACTGGCTGGGCGCCGAGGGCTCCGAGCACGACAGCGCGGTGGGCCGGGAGGGCGCGACCCTGGCCGAGCTGTACGCGCTGCGCCGGGGCACGGGTCCGACGTCGGTGCCGGGGGCGCGGGAGGGGGTGGACGCGGGGCTGTATCTGTAGCGGCACCCGGTCCGGGTCCGTGGCGGCACCGGTACGACTCGGTCCGCACCGGTACACCTCGGTCCGCACCGGTACGACTCCCGCTTCGGTGCTTTCATGGACGTATGACCCTGTTCGTCGGCACGTCGGGGTGGCAGTACAAGAGCTGGCGGGGCGTGGTGTACCCGACGGGCTGCCCGGCGCGGCTGTGGCTGGAGGAGTACACCAAGCTGTTCGCGACGGTCGAGCTGAACAACGCCTTCTACCGGCTGCCCTCCCGCGAGAACTTCGCGTCCTGGCGGGAGCGGGTGCCGAAGGACTTCGTGGTCGCGGTCAAGGCGAGCCGCTATCTGACCCACATCAAGCGGCTGCGCGACCCCGAGGAGCCGGTGCACCGGCTGATGAGCCACGCCGAGGGGCTCGGCGACCGGCTGGGTCCGGTCCTGCTCCAGTTGCCGCCGACCCTGCGCGCGGACCCGCCCCTGCTGGACGCGTGCCTCGCCTGTTTCCCGAAGGGCACCCGGGTCGCGGTGGAGCCGCGCCACGAGTCCTGGTGGACGCCCGAGACGAAGGGCGTCCTGGAGGCGCGGGGCGCGGCGCTGTGCTGGGCGGACGTGCTGTCCCGCCCGGTCACCCCGCTGTGGCGCACCGCCGACTGGGGGTACGTCCGCTTCCACCGTGGCCGCGCCCGTCCCTGGCCGCGCTACGGGCACACCGCGCTGGAGAGCTGGGTGGAGCGCATCGCCTCGACCTGGGACGGCGCGGACGACGTGTACGCGTACTTCAACAACGACCCGAGGGGCGCGGCGGTGAAGGACGCGGCGGAGTTCGGCGCCCTGGCCCGCAAGGCGGGTCTGCCGGTGACGCGCACACCGGAGCCGACGGCACGGCGTTAGGGGGCGTCGCTCAGCCCTGTTCCCCGTAGGCGGCGCGCAGGGCGTCGCGTACGGCGGCCAGCGCCTCGTCCTCCGGGAGACCGAGCCGGTGGGCGCGTTCCGCGTACGCCTGGGCGGCCGCCGCGGCTTCCTTGCTCGCGGCGGAACCCGCGGCGGCGACGTACGTGCCGTTGCGCCCGCGGGTCTCGATCACCCCGTCCGCCTCCAGCGCGCGGTACGCCTTGGCGACGGTGTTCACCGCGAGCCCCAGGGACTCGGCCAGGCCCCGCACGGTCGGCAGCCGGTACCCCACCGGGAGCACACCCGCCCGTGCCTGCTCGGAAATCTGCGCGCGCACCTGCTCGTAGGGCGGGGCGCCGTCATCGATGTGGATCTTCAGGCTCACCCCCCGATTGTCCCGCACGCGCGGCGCGGTGCGGAGCGGGCGGGCGCGGCGCGGGCGGAACGCGTCCCGCCCGCGCGCGAAAAATGGGAGGCGCCTGCGCCCGGCGGGCTCGTAGCGTGCCTGCCCATGACCGTCCTCGTGCGTGATCTGCGTCCCGACGTCCCGTCCGACCCGGAGGGCTTCGTCCGCGTACGACGGCTCGCCCTGCCGTACGTCCTGTTCACCCCGGAATCCGTCCGCCATGTCATCGCCCGCATCCACCCGGACGCCCACTACCGCGCGCTCGTCGCCGAGGAGGACGGCGAGGTGATCGGCACCGCCCAGGTGAGCGTCGCGCACGAGAGCACCGAGCCGGGCCAGGGGTATGTGAACGTGTACGTCCACCCCGGCAGAACCGGGCGCGGCGCGGGCAGGCTGCTGCTGGAGACCGGGGAGGCGCATCTCGCGTCCGTCGGCGCGACCAGGTCCCACTCCTGGGTCCTCGACACCCCCGGCAACCGCGCCTTCGCCGAGCGGCGCGGCTACGCCCCGGGCCACACCGCGCACTTCCTGCGCCGCGACCTGACCGCCGGCGACCTCCCCGCGCTGCCCGCGACCCCGCCCGGCGTGGAGCTGCGCACGGCAGCCGACTTCGCGGACGATCCCCGGCCGGTGTTCGCACTGGACGCGGAGACCGCGTCGGACGAGCCGAGCGCGGTGACGATGTCCTACTCGGACTACGAGGCATGGCTGGAGGAGACCTGGGAACACCCGCTGCTGGACCGCGAGCTGACCGTGGTCTGCGTGGCCGACGGGCGCCCGGTCGCGTTCACCGCCGCCCGCACCGACGGCGCGACCCGCTACCTCACCGCCATGACCGGCACCGCCCGCTCCCACCGGGGCCGCGGTCTCGCCAAGCTGGCCAAGGCGCACTCCCTGCACCGCGCCCGCGCGGCTGGTGTCACCGAGGCGTTCACCGGCAACGACGCGACCAACGGTCCGATGCTCGCCGTCAACAAGTGGCTCGGCTACGAGACGTGCGCGACGGAGGTGCAGTATGTCCGCGAACTCGGCTGACGGTGCGGGCGTGTTGGAGGTCGTGCTGACCAAGGCGGGCCGTACGAAGATCCGTTACCCGGCGGCGCTCCTCTCCGACGACGGCACCCGGCTGACCGTCCGCGCCCCCTGGGCAGGCGACGGCATCCGCGACTTCGGCTTCGTCCGCTTCGAGCCGGGGGACGTGTTCACCGAGTACTACTGGCGCGACCGGTGGTACGCGGTGAAAGAGGTCCGCGCCGGGGACGGCACGCTGAAGGGCTGGTACTGCGACATCACCCGCCCAGCCGTCCGCTCCGGCGCCGAGCTGACCGTCGAGGACCTGGACCTGGACCTCTGGCTGTCGGCCGACGGCGAAGACGTACGGCGCCTGGACGAGGACGAGTTCGCCGCGAGCGGTCTCGCGGAGTCGGACCCGGAGGCGGCGACGGCGGCCGTGTCCGCCCTGACCGCGCTGGAGACGCTGGCCCGGACGAGCGGCTTCGACGCCCTTCTCGCCTGAACCGAGCCCGCAGCGCGGCGTCCGTAGCGGGGCGGAGCGCGCGCCTCACACCGTGCCCACCACCGCGTACCGCTCGTCCTCCACGGTCTTCCCCCACAGCAGCGGATCGCCGGACAGCGACTCCACCCGCACCTCCCGCGCGACCGGCGCCAGCAGCGCGGCGAGCCGGTCCGCGGGTATCCCGGCCGGGGCAACCGTCCCCCACACCCCCTCGACCAGCACGAACCGCCCGCCGGGTCGCAGCAGTTCACGCCAGCGGCGCAGCACCTTCTCCGGCTCGGGCAGCGCCCACAGCACATGCCGGACGAGCACCACGTCCGCGCTCCCCTCCCCCACCGGCGGCTCGGCGGCATCCCCGCGCAGCACGACCGCGTCGTGCCCGGCGAGCTTGCCCCGGGCCAGCTCGACCATGGCGGGAGAGGAGTCGACGGCCGTCACCCGGTGCCCCTGTTCGGCGGCGAGCAGCGCGAGGCTCCCGGTGCCGCAGCCGAGATCGAGCACGTCGGCAGGGCGTATGGGCAGCCACCTCCGCAACCGCGCGTCCCACGCGTCCCGCACCTCGGGCGCGCGCAGGCCGTGATCGGGCTCCTCGTCGAAGGAGGCAGCCCGCACGTCCCAGTCCACCGACCCACCCACATCACTCATGCCCGCAGCATGGCACCCCCCACTGACAACGCCCCCGAACCAGCCCCGGACCGGCTCCGGACCGCCCCTGCGCCGCCCGCTACCTGAGCCCAGCCTGAGCACGTCCTTAAGGCGACCATAAAGATCCGCCCGGACCGCCCGGACGACCCCAACTCCGCCGCGTACACGGCTAGTTTCTGATCACACCCCCCACGGAAGCCGGGCCGTCCGGCAGCCGGACGACGCGATGCCGCGAGGAGTCCCGATGCCCTTCCCCATGCTCTCGGTTCACCCCGGGCAGGGGATGTCCCGGTTGCGCGCGGCAGCGGCGGTGGCCGTGCTCGGGCTGGTCCCGCTCACGCTCACCGCCGCGCCCGCCACGGCACACGGCTCTGGCCACGGCTCCCGGAGCGGCGAGCTGTGCGGCGCGGAGAACGGGCAGTTCGGGGGTCTCGACCTGGTCGGCACCGACTGGTCCACGCCCCGGGTGCACAGCGGTCCGTACCCCTTCACGTACCGGGTGACCACGCACCACCAGGGCCGCCTCACGGTGTACGTGACCAAGGCGGACTTCGACCCGGCGCGCCCCCTGACCTGGTCGGCGCTGGACCTGGCGCATCCGGTGGCATGGGTGGCGGACGCGACGCCCTCGGGCGGTCTCTACACGTTCACGGGCACCCTCCCCGAGCGCACCGGCAGACAGGTGCTGTACGCGGTGTGGCACCGCTCGGACGGACAGGGGACGCTCCGCTCCTGCGAGGACGTGGACTTCGGCGGGACGACTCCCCCGCCGTCCCCGGCGCCGACGACCCACCGGGCGGCTCCGGTCCCCACGGCTCCGGCGTCAACTCCCGTCGCCCCGGCGGACGTACGGATCGCGGAGGCGGTGGCCACACCGACGGCGGAACCGCAGGAGCGGCACGAGCGGAAGGCTCCCGCCCCGACGGCCACCGCGCCCTCTGCCGCCCCCTCCCCGACCGCCGACTTCCCTGTCACGACGGTGACCTCACTCCATCTCGCCGACACGGGCGCCGCCCCGCACACCTCGTACGGGGCGGTCGTCGGTGCCGGGGTGCTGGCGCTCGGTTCGGCGGCGCTGTTCCTCTCGGTGCGGCAGCGTTCGACCGGCCGGGAGCGGGGCGGGCGCTGAGCGGCGCGCGCGGGATGTGCCGGGTCCTGTCCGGCGGCTCAGGTCGGACAGGACCCGGCGGCGGTCAACTGAAGACCGACGCGCAGGTGGTGGCGGTGGCGTGCGCCGGGTCGAGGGCGTTGGCGACCTCGTGGAAGGCGATGCGGTCGATCAGGCCGATCGCGACGTGTTCGGACAGGTCGAGCGGGCAGAGGTCCTGGAGCAGGACGTTGTGGACGTCGGAGCCGGTCAGGTACTGGCTGCGCCAGGGCGTGACGACCTCGTCGTACTTGGTGGCGATGACCGTGTAGTGCACTCCGGGGACGGTGTCGCCGCCCGCGTTGAGCTTGGTCAGGAAGGCCGAGCCGTTGATCTGGTCGGCGAGACCCGGGGTGGTGGCCTTGATGAGGTCCTCGGCGCCGGGGAAGTACGGCAGCAGGTTGGTCAGACCACTGAGGTCGGTCCCGTGGTTGCTCGGGGCGATCCCGACGAGGGCGTTCACCTTGGGGGCTCCGCCGAGGAACTTCAGGTAGTAGCGCGGCATCATGCCGCCCTGGGAGTGCCCGACGAGGTCGGCCTTGGCGGCGCCGGTCGAGGCGAGCACCTTGTCGACGAAGGCGGAGAGCTGCTCGGCGGACTTGTCGATGGGTCCGAGGCCGTAGAAGACGGGGACACCGGCGAGCTTGCCGTAGTCGAGGGAGTAGACGCAGTACCCGCGGTCCTCCAGGTACGGCGCGAGTCCGAGCCAGTTGTCGACGGAGTTGCCGAGGGTGCCGTGGACGAGGACGACGGGGCGCGGGTGGGCGGCGGAGGGCTTGCAGGAGTAGTCGTTCCAGCCGGAGCTGGGCGCGGTCGCGGCGTGGGCTGTGGCGGCGGGGACGGTGGCGAGGCCGGCGGCCAGGAGCAGCGCGGCGAGCGGTCTGAGCGCTCGCTTCCAGGGCAGCATCGTGTGATCTCCTTGCGGCTCAAGGGGGGTGCACGGGGACTGACCCTGTGATCCGGATCACGGGATGCTGGTTCACTCGTCAAGTTACGGACGAGTAGTGCAACTGTGAAGTTACGCGTCGGTAAAAAGTTCCATCACGCATCAGACGCACACGCACACTGAGGAACCGTCACCAGACCGGTCTGACCCGGCGACAGAACTCCAGTCACTCCCAAATCACCCACAACACGCGTAACTCGCCGCACTCACGCCGCAAGCGTCCCCGGAATCACCGCGCGGGGACCGAACTTGGCCCGCACCCGGTCGGCGACCTCCTCGATCCGGCGCACCTTCTCGTCCACGGGATCGAAGGTGAGCTGATGCGAGGCGTGTTCGGCGGGCGCCAGCCCCTCGGCGCGCAGCGTGACGGCGCGGACGCGGGCCCGCTGGAGACCGAGCGTCTCGTACATGCCGTAGGCGGTCCGGGTGAGGGCGGCCGAGTGCGCGGTCGGCTCGGCGAGGGTGCGGCAACGCGTCGTGGTGGACCGGTCGGCGTAGCGCACGGTGAGCGTCAGCGTCCGGCAGACCTGTCCCTCCCCGCGCAACCGGAACCCCAGCTCACCGGCGGCGCTCAGGAGAGCCCCGCGGTGCCGGTCGGAGTCCAACTCATCCGTACCGAAGGCGCGTTCCGCCGAGACGGACCGGGCGACCGCGTTCGGTACGACCTTCCCCCGGTCGATCCCCCGCGCCCCGTCCCGCAGTTCGCGCGCCGCGCGGGCGCCGACCAGCCGCTGGAGGGTGGACGGGGGCGCGGCGGCGACCCGGCCCAGGGTGTCGAGACCGTACTCGCACAGGGTGCGGGCGGTGGCGGAGCCGACCCCGGGCAGCGCGGCGACCGGCAGCCCGGCGAGGAACTCCGCGCGCGCACACGCCTCTTCGGGCACGACCCGCACACCCCCGGGCCGGGCGGCACGCAGCGCCAGCCGGGCGAGCATCGGTCCTGGCCCGACGCCGACGGCGCAGTCGACGCCGTACCGCGCGAGCGCCCGGACCCGGACGACGGGGGCGATCTCCACCGCGTCGCGCCCGAAGTACCGTTCGGCGCCGCCGAGATCGGCCAGCACCCGGTCCGGCACCAGCGCCTGCACCACCGGGGTGAACTCCTCCACGAGCCCGACGAGCGCGGGCAGCAGCCCCTCCCGCTCGGGCGCCAGCCGGAATCGCACACAGAGAACGGTCATCCCGCGCTCCCCGGACTCTGATGCCACAACTTCCGTGCGGCGGCGGGTCCTTGGGCGACCCCTTCCCCGGCGGGGCGCAGATCGGCCCAGGGGTGCATGTCGTACCCGGTGGCCATCCGGATACGACGGCCACCGACGCGGTCCTCGCCCACCGGCTCCACGGACTCCGCCAGTTGGGCGGCCACCCGGTCGAGACCGCCCTCGGCGCGCAGTTCGACCAGTTCGGCGAGGTTCCAGGCGGCGGAGCCGACGACGCTCAGGCTGCGCGGACCGCGCCGCTGCACCACGCCCCGCACCAGCAGCAGCCAGGAGTGGAAGACGGTGTGGGCGCAGGCGTCGTGGGAGTCGTCGAAGAAGGCGAGGTCGATCAGGCCCGTGCCGTCGTCCAGGGTGCTGAAGATGACCCGCTTGCCGGAGCGGATCGGCGGGGTCTGGGTGGCCGCCTTGGCGCCCGCGACGAGCACCGTCTCCCCGTGCCGTGCCTCGCGCAGTCGCCGCGCGGACACGACGCCCAGCTCGGCCAGGAACTCCCGGTGGTCGTCCATCAGATGACGGGAGACGTCCATGGACAGCACGCCCAGCTCTGCGCTGAGCCGCTCCGCCGGGGAGAGATCGGGCAGCCCGGCCGCAGCGGTCCGCC
The DNA here is from genome assembly GCF_016482685.1 of Streptomyces sp. DSM 110735. Classification (GTDB taxonomy): domain Bacteria; phylum Actinomycetota; class Actinomycetes; order Streptomycetales; family Streptomycetaceae; genus Streptomyces. The sequence goes on from NZ_JACYHF010000011.1 coordinate 163,228, forward strand.
TGCCCCCGCCCAGCGGCAGTTGGTCCCCACGCCCGCCCCGGGCTCCCCGGTGCAACTCGGCCAGATGCAACTGGAGATCACGCCGGTTGCCGCCGAAGGCGTCCAACGCGCCGACCTGCGCGAGCCGTTGGGCCAGCGGACGTCCGGGGCGCCCGCGCTCCCAGAAGTCCCGCAGGGAGGCGTACGGCTGCCCGGCGGCGATCCGCTCCGCCTCGGCCCCGCTGATCCCGTGCACGTCGGAGAGCCCCAGCCGCACCCCCCACTTACCGGACACCAGTTCGATTCGATGGGCGACGGCGGACACGTTCACATCGAGCGGCAGCACCGGCACACCCCGCCGCCGCGCATCGGCCAGCAGCAGCCGCTTCGGATACATCCCGGGGTCGTGGGTGAGCAGCCCGGCGTAGAAAGCCGCCGGATGGTGCGCCTTGAGCCACGCCGACTGATAGGTGGGCACGGCGAAGGCGACGGCGTGCGCCTTGCAGAACCCGTAGGACCCGAACGCCTGGACGATCTCCCAGGTCCGCTCGACGGTCGCGGCGTCGTACCCCTTCTCCTCCGCCCGCTGCGCGAACCACACCCGGATACGCCCCTGTTGCTCCGCGTCGGACAGCAGCCGCCGCGCCGCGTCGGCCTCGCCGCGCCCGCAGCCGGTCATGATCGAGACGATGTCGATGATCTGCTCGTGGAAGACGACGACGCCGTACGTTCCCTTCAGCGGCGCCTCCAGATCCCGATGCGGAAACCGCACCGGCGCACGCCCGTGCCGCGCCTCGATGAACGGCCGCACCATGTCGGCGGCGACAGGACCGGGCCGGAAGAGCGAGATGTCGACCACCAGATCCTCAAAGGACTCCGGCTGAAGCCGCCCCACGAGATCCCGCTGTCCGGGCGACTCGATCTGGAAGCAGCCGAGCGTCTCGGTGGACCGGATGAGCCGATACGTTTCCTCATCCCCCTCCGGCAGCTCCTCCAGATCGACCCGCTCCCCACTGGCCCGCTCCACCTCGGCGACGGCGTGCGCCATGGCCGACTGCATCCGCACACCGAGGACGTCCAGCTTGAGCAGCCCCAGGTCCTCCACGTCGTCCTTGTCGAACTGGGACATGGGCAGCCCCTCACCACTGGTCGGCATCACCGGCGTACGGGCGAGCAGCGAGGCGTCCGAAAGCAGCACCCCGCACGGATGCATGGCGACGCCGCGCGGCAGCGCGTCCAGCGCCTCGACCAGCTCCCACAGCCTGCCGTACCGCTCCTTCTCCGCCGCCAACCGCCTCAGCTCGGGCAGCTCCTCCAGCGCGGCACGCGCGTCACGCGCCCGGATGTGAGGAAAGGACTTGGCCACACGGTCGATCTCGGCGGGGTCCATGGACAGAGCGGCTCCCACGTCCCGCACGGCGTGCCGCACCCGATACGTCTCGGGCATCGCCACCGTGGCGACCCGCTCGGCACCGAACCGCCCGATGATCGCCCGGTAGACCTCGAGCCGCCGAGCGGACTCCACATCGATGTCGATATCGGGCAGTACGACACGCTCCTTGGACAGGAAGCGCTCCATCAACAGCCCGTGCGCCACCGGATCGGCATGAGCGATCCCCAGCAGATGATTGACGAGCGACCCGGCTCCCGACCCCCGAGCCGCAACCCGAATCCCCAACCCTCGTACGTCATCGACAACTTGAGCGACCGTCAAAAAGTAGGAAGCGAACCCGTGATGCGCGATGACGTCCAGCTCCTCGTGCATCCGCTCCCAGTAGGTCCGCCGCCCGCCGTACCCCAGCCGCACCATCCCCGCCGCGGCCCGCGAGGCGAGCGCCCGCTGAGCGGTCCGCCGCCCGGCTCCCACGAGCCGGGCCTCGGGAAACCGCACACTCCCGATCCCCAGATCCCGCTCGGGATCGACAAGACACTCCCCGGCAGTGGCCAGCGTCTGCTCGACGAGCCGCCACCCCACCTCCCGCCGGTACCCGGCGGCCTCCACCACCCGCTCGGCGACCCGAAGCATGTCGGGCGCCCCCTTGAGCCACGCCTCCCCGGAGTCCAGCTCCTTCCGGAAATCAATGGGTACGAGCCGCCGCGCGGCATCCAGCACATCGGCGACGACCCCCTGCCCCGGATCGGCATACCGCACAGCGTTACTGAGCACAGGCCGCACCCCCTGCTCCACAGCGAACCCGAGCATCCGAGCGGCCAGCCGCAAGGACCCGGCACCCACCCCGCCCCGCCCGTGCCAGACGACCTCCATCCGCAGGGCGTCCCCGTACACCTCACGCCAGACGGCGAGCAGCCGAGCGGCACGACCAGCCTGCCCGGCGCCGAGAGCCCGCCCCACATCGGAATCGGGCCCGAGCAGCACGGTGAGCCCGTCCCCCCGATTGCTCTCCCAGGAAAGCCGAGGCGAAGCGGAACCCCCCGCATGAGCGGCACTGACAACCCGGCACAAATCAGCCCACCCCCGAGCCCCGTCCCGAGCCAAAAAGGTGACCCGGGGAGCCGACTCGTCCACAAAAGCCCCACCCCGAACAGGCTGCCTCCGAGACCTCCGACCCCCCTCTCCCTCCACGGCGAGATCCACCCCGAAAACCGGCCGCACCCCCCTCCCCGCACAAGCCTTGGCGAACCGCACAGCCCCGGCCAGCGTGTCCCGATCGGTCAACGCAAGAGCCCCCATCCCCCTCTCCTCAGCCCGCTCAACAAGCCGCTCCGGATGCGAGGCCCCGTACCGCAAGGAAAACCCAGAAACAACACGCACATGCACAAACCCCGCCACGAGCACCTCCCACCACTATCGAACACCCGTTCCCTTCCACCATACCCCCACCCTCGAACACCCGTACGACCCCAACCACCCCCACCCTGACCTGCACAAACGCGCCCCCCAGACCCCCGCACCCACCCACAACCCAGGCGACACACCGAAAGGCGGGCCCACAGAGACACACCGGAAGGGCGAGCCCACCCGCACCCACCCACGACACAGGGGACACACCAGACGGGCGCCCCCCCACCCGCACCCGCGTACGGCGAGAAGGGGACGTGCCGGGGGGTGTCCGCCCGCAGCGGCCGGCGCGAACGCCGCTCACTTCTCCCCTCACAGTCCGCCGGACCGAGGACGGATACCCCCCGGCGCGGCCCCGACCCCACGGACGGCGGACGCAGGACGAGACGGCCCGCGGACAAAGGACAGGGCCCCGCCCCCACCGAAGGGAGGACGGGACCCAGAACCCGAAACCGGACGAAGATCAGCCGATCTGCGCCCCCGTAGCGGCCAGCGCCTCACTCACCGGCTGGAAAAACGTCTCCCCACCGGAGGTGCAGTCACCACTGCCCCCCGACGTCAGCCCCACCGCACTGCTCCCGGAGAACAACGACCCCCCGCTGTCCCCAGGCTCCGCACACACGTCGGTCTGGATCAGCCCGGAGACCGTCCCCTCGGAGTAGTTCACGGTGGCGTTGAGCCCGGTGACAGTCCCGTCGTGGACCTGCGTAGTGGACCCACTCCGCGTGACCTTCATCCCGACGGTCGCCTCAGCCACCCCCGTGATCGCCTGCGAGGACCCGTTGTACAGATCGACCTCGCTCGGATGGGCAACGGACCCGGTGTACTTCACCAGCCCGTAGTCGTTCCCGGGGAAGCTGGACGTCTCGTTTTCCCCGATCACGTTGCCGGACGAGTCCGACCAACTGGAGATCGCCGCGGTGCAGTGCCCGGCGGTGAGGAAGTACGGCGCCCCGCCCTTGACCACGTTGAAGCCGAGCGAGCACCGCCCACCGGACCCGGTGATGGCGTCACCCCCGGCGATGAAGGGCTTGAACTCTCCCTTGGACCGCTTGAGCTGAGCGGTGCCGCCCAGCCCGTCCACGACGCGCCCCAGCTTGCCCCAAGCGGCAGCGTCAACGGTCCGGTCGGCCGTGACGACAACCTTGTTGCTGACGGGGTCGACCGCCCAGGAGGTCCCGGGAATACTGGCCTGCCGCTTCAACGTGGAACGGGCCCCATCGAGCTGGGCGAGCGAGTGGCGAACGATTCTGGCCCGGGCCCCGGCCGCCTCGACGGTACGGGCCGCGGAGCCGTCCAGCACGTTGACGACGAGGCTCTTGCCCTGGGCGTCGTAGTAGCTGCCGGCGGCGGCGGACCCGAGGTCACCCAGCAGGGAGGACCCGAGCTTGCCGGCCGCCGGAGCGGAGAGGACCTTCAACTGCCCCGCGGAACCCTGCTGACCGGCGGAGCCGACCTCGCTGGCGTTGGCGCTCTGCAGGGTGACACCCGCGGCGACGAGCGCGACGGCGGCGGCGCCCGCGAGGGCAGCCTTCCGCCTGGGTATGTGTCGGTGCTTCAACTCACGTCCTCCTGTGGGGGGTTCGGCCCGGAAAGCGTGGGGACCTGCCGAGCCGGAAGGCTGGTTGACAGTCGCTCACTCTTCCGAACCGCACAGCCGGCCCACAAGACCGACGCCGGACCGCCCCCGAACCCCACCCCTCTCCCCACACCCCGCCCCCAAAAGCCCCACGCGCTCTCCTCACCCCGCAAGACGACCCCACCCTCACCACGCACCACCACCCCACCCCCACCACGAACCGCCACTCACCTCAGCCCAGCCGCCACCCCACCTCACCCCCAGAACCGCCCCGCCACCCGCCACCCGACACTCGACCGAAGCCGCTACCACCCCAAACAAAAACGGACCCCCACGCGCGACACACACGCATGGGGGCCCGCCGAACCGACCCGTCAGGGAAGGACGGCCCGTCGAGGACCCATCAGGGGAGGGTCACCCCGTAGTAGCTCAACGCCTCGGTGACCGGCTGGAAGAACGTCGTACCGCCGGAGCTGCAGTTCCCGCTGCCACCGGAGGTGAGCCCGTACGCGACGCTGCCCGCGTACAGCGGACCGCCACTGTCGCCGCCCTCCGCGCACACCGTGGTCTGGATGAGCCCGGAGACCACGTCACCGCCGCCGTAGTTGACGGTGGCGTTGAGCGCGGTGACGCGCCCGCTGTGCGTGCCGGTGGTGGACCCGCGCCGGTAGACGGTCGTGCCCACGGAGGGCGTCGCCGCGCTGGAGATGGTCTGGCTGCCCACCGCACTCGGGTGCGAGACCGAGGAGTTGGTGTAGCGCACCAGCGCGAAGTCGTTGCCGGGGAAGCTGTACCCGACGTTGGTGCCGAGCACCGTGCTGTGCCCGGAGTCGCTGTACCAGGTGGAGGCGACCTCACCGCAGTGCCCGGCGGTCAGGAAGTAGTACGTGCTGCCGCTGCGCACGTTGAAGCCGAGCGAGCAGCGGTACTGACCGCCGTAGATGGCGTCGCCACCACTGATCAGCTTGTTGAACTTGCCGGGGGTGCGCTTGATGGTGAGCGCGTCCGCCTTCGACCCGGCCTGTTCCTTGATCTTGGCGATCTCGGCCGCGCTGACCGTGCTGTCGACGGTCACGACGACCCGGTGGTTCGCGCTGTCGACGGCCCAGGCGGTGCCCGGGATGTCGGACTGGCGGACGGAGTCGCTCGCCTGGGTGAGCTGGCTGGCGCTGAACGTGTGGACTTCGCTGGCGTTCGCGGTGGGGGCGGCGAACGCGGCAGCGGCCAGGAAGCCGGTGGCCACGGCGATCAGCCGGGTCCGTCTCGCAGCGCCGCCGCGGGGAGTTGTGCGCTTGATCCTCACTTTTCGTTCCCTCCCAAGGGAAGTCGGGGGCCCGCGTGGGGTCGGGGCCCGTGAGGCGCAGCCAGGACGAGTACCGGTCAGGCACTCATGACCCTGACAAGCGCTGAGGGGGAGTATTCGGCCGAACGGCCGGTCGGCACAAGAGTGCGTTTCGGCCTGGGCGGCCCGCCGCCCAGCTCAACCCCCTTGAATCCGCGTCAAATTCATCACCGGCGCCCCCTCAAGCCCCACCGAAACCGCGACCGCGCTCCCTCTATGGCGCCCTCACCCACCCCCCAGTTCCCGCAACACCACCCGCGCCACCGCGTCGTTCTGCCGGAACGCCGCCCCGCCCGTGCGCGGCCGGGTGAACGCCCCCGGCGTGCGCGCGTCGGTGTACGGACCGAGCGCGAACCGCCGGGGATGCGGCCGCCCGTCCCGCCCGAGGACGCGCCCGTCGGCGGGGTCGACCCGCAGCAGTCCGTCGACCGTCTCCAGCGCCTCGGCGTGCAGCTCCCGCAGCAGCGTGTCCCGGGCGCGCCCGACCGACGGATCGGGCAGCCGTGCCTCGACCAGGGCCCGCGCGCTCACCGAGAACCCCGGCACGGTCGCGGACGACGCCCGGAACACCCCGTCCTCGGCGGCGACCTCCATCTCCGCCCCCACGAACCGCAGCAGCCCCGCCCGGGACAGCGCGAGCATCTGCCGCAGCCGGGGACCGGGCGGACCGGAGGCCAGATAGCTGAAGAACCCGTGCCACCAGGACCCGAGATTCCCCAGCCGCACCAACTGCCCGTAGACGGACAGCAGTCCGAGGAAGACGCCCAAGTCCGCGCTGAACGAGGTGTTGTGACGTCGCGTCAGGTCTTCGGAGACGTACGCCCGCAGCCCCTCCTGGAACTCCGCGTGCGATCCGAACCGCACCCCCGCAAGCGGCCGGTCCAGCGCGGCGAGGTCCAGCCGGTCCCGGGGGTCCGGCACCGCCGCCGCGACCAGCGCCCGTACCTCCTCCGCCCCGTCCGCCACCGCGTACTTCTCCTCGAAGTCGGCCCATTCCATGGCGGTCCGCTCGGGGTGGGCGGTGAACAGCCGGTGGTAGTGGGCGAATCCCAGCTCCTTCTCCACCAACGGCCATATGTCACGCCGGAATTCGTACCCGTCGGGCCGTTCAAGGAGCGACCGCACCTCCTCCGGTCCGAAGAAGCGGGGCAGCGGCGGGCGTGGTCCGGTCCAGTCGTAGCCGATCTTCGAGTGGTACGGCACACCGCGGCGCGAACCGACGTACAGCACCGGCTCCCGTCCCGAGGGCAGATAGACGTAACCGCCCGCGCCGTCCTCCTCGTACCGCCCGCCCCGCCCCTCGGTGAGCAGCACCATCAGGTCGACGAAGGCGAGCCCGAAGCCGCGTACGAGTACCGGCTCTCCCGGCGCGAGCGCGGACAGATCGCTGTCGGCGGTGAAGTCGGGCGGCAGATGGACGAGGTCGTGCGCACGGGCATAGGCGTCCAACCGCTGTTGCTCCGGGTCGAGTTCGGAGTCGAGGTGACCGAGGGCGAGGACGACCAGGTCCGCGACGAGCGGTTCGGTACGGCCCTCCAGCCAGACCCGCTGACGGCCGTCGGACGGTCCGGTCACGCGCAGGGCGCGGGTGGGGTGATGGTGGACGGTGATGCTGGGCGGCAGGTCGGCGAGGGCTTGTTCGTAGACCCAGTGCAGATAGCGGCCCTGGATGCGCCGGTCGGCGAAGGTGCGCCCGTCGAGGCGTGCCCACTCGTGCAGGGTGGGTCCCTCGCGGACCGGTCCTTCCATGGTCACGGTCTCGTCGGTGAACATGGTGATGTCGGCGGCGTGGGAGTTCATCCAGAGCAGCTCGGACTGCGCCTCGCGCCAGATGCGTCCGCCGCCCGGCGGATGCGGGTCGACGAGATGGATGTCGAGCCCCTGACCGCCGTACAGCTCCGGGGAGTTGGCGGCGATGCGCTCCAGGAGTCCGGTCGCTCGGGGTCCGGCTCCCACGACGACCAGCCGGCGCCTCATCGGGCGGTCTCCGTGCCGCGGGCGTAGTACTTCTCGACGTAGTACTGGCCGACGCCGAGCACCGAGGTGACGACGGTGTACCAGAGGGTGGCGACCATCAGCAGCGGGATCACCTGATAGGTGCGGTGGTAGATCAACTGGGCGGAGAACAGCAGGTCGTTGACGGCGATGACGCTGACGATCGAGGTGCCCTTGAGGGTGCCGATGAGCATGTTCCCGGCGGCGGGCACGATGGAGCGCATCGCCTGCGGCAGCACGATCCGCCGCCACCGCTGCCAGGGGGTCATCCCGAGCGCCTGGGCGGCCTCGGTCTGCCCGTGGTCGACGGAGAGGATGCCGCCGCGCACGACCTCGGCGGCGTAGGCGGCCTCGTGCAGGGTGAGTCCGACGACGGCGACGGCGACCGGTCCGAGCAGGTTGACGGTCCTGATCCCGAACACCTGCGGGTACAGCGCCCCGATGTTGAACCACAGCAGCAACTGCACCAGGATCGGGATCGACCGGAACAGCCACACGTATCCCCAGCTCACCGATCTCAGCACGGAGTTGGTGGAGAGCCGGAGGACGGCGAGCAGGGTGCCGAGGGCGAAGCCGAGGACCATCACCACGGCGGTGAGCCACAGGGTGAGCCAGAGTCCGCGCAGCACGGAGACCGAGGTGAAGTAGTCGGCGACCACGTCCCACTGGAACGCCCGGTTGCGCAGCACCGAGTTGATCACGAGCCCGAGCAGCACCAGGACGGCGACAGCGGCGACCCGCTGGCCGTGACGGCGGCGGGGGACGATCGTGGGACCGTCCGGGCGCGAGGGCGCCGGGGACGGTGCGGCGGGTTTGGCGAGGGTGTCGGATGACATGCGGGACTCCGTGACACGTCGGACCCGACGCGCCATGCCCGCACTCCCCCGCGCCCTCGGGCGCGGTCACGGCCGAGCCCCTCAGCAGGGCCGTCCTTCGAGAGTACGTCGCGGTTTCCCTGCGTTGTCAAGGGTGTCCGGACTGTGAGCGGCCCGTCTCAAGTCGGTTGACGGGCCAACCGGATGCCTGTTCCACTTGGCGCATGCGCCCACAGCAGTGGCTGGTCACCCGCTCCCACATCGACTTCGGTCGCGTGTGGTCCGCGTCCTGTTGAGCTGACCCCCTGCGCGCCCGCGCTCGCTGCCGAGCGCCTTCGCGTTCTCTCCTTCGCGTTCTCCCCTTCCCTTTCCGGCCTTCACGCGCGCGCCCTGCCTCCGCACTCTCCCCTCCCCTCGCGCCCTGCCGTCGTACCGCCTCCTCCCCTCGCGTCCGGCTCGCCTTCCTCTTCTCCCAGGAGACCGCTTCCCGATGCCCGCGCCCACGCGTCACCCCGCCATGCCCGCACGCCGCCTGCCCGTGTCCCCGCGCCGCCTTCTCGCGCCCTCGCGCCGTCCGTCCGCGTCCGCCCGCCGTCTCCTCGCCCCCGTCGCCGCCCTCGCCTCCGCCGCGCTGCTGCTGACCGCCTGCGGCTCGGGCGACTCCGGCGCCTCCGGCGGCTCTGGCACCCGCGTCGCGGCAGGAACGGACGCGATCCCCACCACCGATGTCGTCTCCCGGATCGCCAAGGACCCTGCTGCCGCGAAGCTGCTGCCGCCCGGCACCACCCGTCTGACCGTCGCGGTAGCCGTCGGCGGCACCCCGCCGGGCACCACGTACCTCGCCGACGGCACCACCCTGACCGGCCAGGACGTCGACTTCACCAAGGCGGCAGCCAAGGTGCTCGGCATCAGACTCAAGATCGAGCAGGCGAGCTTCGAGGCGATCCTCCCGGCGCTGGAGAGCGGCAAGTACGACTTCGGGGCGAGCAACTTCGGTGTCACGAACGAGCGCCGCAAGACGATCGACTTCGTCACCTACGTCAACGACGGGCAGGGCTTCGCCACCCGCAAGGACAGCAAGCTCGCCAGGATCACCGATCTGAAGCAGCTCTGCGGTCTGAACATCGCGACCAGCGCGGGCACCACGTTCGAGGCAACGCTGGAGCAGAACACGCACGTGTGCGCGGACGCGGGCAAGAAGGCGTACCACGTGCAGACGTACGCCGAGCAGAGCGCGATCTGGTCCTCGCTCCAGCAGGGCCGCAGCGATGTCGTGATGTCCACGATCAACGGGCTGCGCTACGCCGTCGCGCACCAGCAGGGGCTGAGGTTCCTCAACGAGTACCACCGGCTCGACGTCGGCTTCGCCTTCAAGAAGGGCACCCCGCTGGCGCCCGCCTTCCGCGCGGCGGTGAACCGGCTCATCAAGGACGGGACGTACGCCCGCATCCTGAAGAAGTGGGGGACGACGGGCTCGGCGATCGACACGTCCCGGATCTCGCCGCCGGAGCTGAAGAACTGACATCTGCCTGACGGCTCGTCACACTCCGTCCCAGACCTTCCTATCAGCGGACAATCAGGGCGCACAGGGCAGTTCGTTCACCCTGACACACCACACATCACCCATCCGCCGCGAACAATCATATTTCACTCTCAGTCAGCAGCCGTACGGGGCGGAGCCCTTGTGACACAAGGGCTCTCGACGTATGGACCGCGCACCAGTACCGTCACAAACCCCCCGCGCGCCGACTATCCACTTGGCGCGCTGTCAGCATCATGGATGACCATAGGGATGGGAAGAGCAAAAGAAACCGCTGAGAGAGGAGGCGTCCATGGGATCGGTACGCAAGGCGAGCGCGTGGCTCGGCCTGGTCGACGACAACGATGACGAGCGTTACTACGACGACGACTACTCCGAGGGCGCTCAGTCCGCGGACGCCTGGGTCACGGACCCGCGCGTCAAGGTCGCCACGGACACGGCCGAGGACAAGGGCCGCCGGATCGGCACGGTCACCCCGGACAGCTTCCGGGACGCCCGCGCCATCGGCGAGATGTTCCGGGACGGCGTCCCGGTCATCATGAACCTCACGGCGATGGAGGCCACCGACGCCAAGCGCGTCGTGGACTTCGCCGCCGGTCTGACCTTCGGCCTGCGCGGCACGATCGAACGGGTCGCCACGCGGGTCTTCCTGCTCACGCCCGCCCACACCGAGGTCGTCAGCGGCGAGCCCGCGGGCCGTCGCGAGGACGGCTTCTTCAACCAGAGCTGAGGCGGGGCCGTTCGTCGCGGCCCCGCTCCCTCGGGGGCTCACCGGAAGGCATCGAGCCCGGTGAGCGCCTTGCCCAGCACGAGCTGGTGCATTTCGACGGTGCCCTCGTAGGTGAGCACCGACTCCAGATTGGTCGCGTGCCGCATCACGGGATATTCGAGGGAGATCCCGTTGGCACCGAGGATCGTCCGCGCCGTACGGCAGATCTCGATGGCCTCGCGGACGTTGTTGAGCTTGCCGAAGCTGACCTGCTCGGGACGCAGGCGGCCGGCGTCCATGCGCCGCCCCAGATGGTGGGCGAGCAGAATCCCCTTGTGCAGTTCCACCGCCATGTCGGCGAGCTTGGCCTGGGTGAGCTGGAAGCCGCCGATGGGACGCCCGAACTGTTCCCGCGTCCGCGCGTAGTCCAGCGCCGCCTCGAAGCTGCTGCGGGCGGCGCCCATCGCACCCCAGACGATGCCGTACCGGGCGTGCGAGAGACAGCCGAGCGGTCCGCGCAGCCCGGTGACCTCCGGCAGCACCGCGTCCGCGGGCAGCCGTACGTCGTCGAGGACGAGTTCGCTGGTCACCGACGCGCGCAGGGACCACTTGTGCTTGATCTCGGGCGCCGAGAAACCGGGGCGGTCGGTGGGGACGACGAAGCCTCGGACGCCGTCCTCGGTACGCGCCCAGACGATCGCGACCCCGGCGACCGAGCCGTTGGTGATCCACATCTTGCGCCCGCTGAGCACCCAGTCCTCGCCGTCCCGCTTGGCGAAGGTCCGCATCCCGGCGGGGTCGGAGCCGTGGTCGGGTTCGGTGAGCCCGAAGCAGCCGATCACCTCGCCGGACGCCATGCGGGGCAGCCACTCGGTCTTCTGCTCCTCGCTGCCGTAGCGGTGGATCGCGTACATGGCGAGCGAGCCCTGCACCGAGACCAGCGAGCGGATGCCCGAGTCGGCTGCCTCCAGCTCCAGACAGGCGAGCCCGTACTGCACCGCCGACGCGCCCGCGCAGCCGTACCCGGTGAGCGACATGCCGAGCGCGCCGATCGAGCCCAGCTCCCGGGCCAGCTCGCGGATGACGGGCAGTTCGCCCTTCTCGTACCACTCGGCGACGTACGGCAGCACCCGGTCCGCAGCCCAGCCGCGCACGGTGTCCCGGACGGCCAGGTCCTCCGGTTCGAGGAGGTCGTCGACGCCGAGCGGGTCGGCGGGGTCGAACGGGGGCAGCTTCGCGGACGCGGACATGGAACACCCTCCGGCACAGTGGGCACACGGAAAACTAGCGGCGCTAGTCTGAATGCTCCGGCCGACGTTACGACGCGGGCCGCCCGGCGTCCAGGGCGGCCCGCGCGAGGTCAGGCGATCGCCCTCGGCTTGCCCGGTTCGCGGGGCGGGGGCAGCTCGGTCACGGTGGACGCGGCGGGCTCGGCGGCACGGGACACCAGTGGTTCCGACAGGGCGGCACCGACGGGTTCGGGCAGCTCCGTCACCCCGATCCGGTCCGCGACGGGCCCGTCCGCCCCGTCCACCACACCGTTCTCCGGCGCGCAGTTCATCGTCCGGGGCAGCCGCAGCGCCATCACCGCGCCGAGGAGCAGCAGACCCGCGCTGACCAGCAGCGTCACATGCAGTCCGTGCACGAAGGAGTCGCGTGCCGCCTGGCGCAGCGCCTCCCCGGCGGAGCCGCCGAGCCGTCCGGCGATCTCGTACGCCTCGCCCAGCGAGTGTCCGGCCGCCGCCCGGTCGGCGGCGGGGACGCCGGGCACCGAGGTGAGGGCGGGGGCGTAGGCGCGGTTCATGACGCTGCCGAGCAGGGCGATGCCGATGCCCGCGCCGAGCTGGTAGGAGGTCTCGCCGATCGCGGCGGCGCCGCCCGCGCGGTCGGCGGGAGCCTCGCTGAGCATCGACTCGTACGCCCCGAAGAGCGTCGTCTCCAGACCGAAGCCGAGCAGCACGAAGCCGGAGAGCAGCAGCGGGGTGTTGTCCTCGCCGCCCATCGCCGTCAGCAGGACGACGGCGGCGGCGGTGAGGCAGAAACCGGAGACGACCATCCGGCGCGGACCGAGCCCGCGCAGCATCCGCGCCCCGGCGAGCCCGGCAGCCATCGCGGCGGCGGTCAGGGGCAGCAGCCGCAGACCGGTGGCCAGCGGGGACAGCCCGAGGACCAGTTGCAGATACTGCGCCGCGATCAGCTCCAGGCCGACGAGCGCGAGCATCGCCAGGACGATGCAGCCCACGGAGGTGCTGAACGCGGGACGCCGGAACATCCGCAGGTCGACCAGGGGATGCGTGCGGCGGCCCTGGCGGCGGACGAAGAGGACCAGCAGCACCGCGCCGACGAGCAGCGGCACCAGGGTGAGGACGCTCAGGGGCGCGTCGCCGCCGCCGAGCCGCTTCACGCCGAGGACGACGCCGAAGAGTCCGGCCGCCGCCATCAGCGCGCCGAGCACGTCCCAGGGTCCGTCGCGCTCGCCGCGCGACTCGGGCAGCAGCATCCGGCCGATGGGCAGGCTCACCAGCATCAGCGGGATGTTGACCAGGAAGACCGAGCCCCACCAGAAGTGTTCGAGCAGGAACCCGCCGAGCAGCGGTCCGACGGCCGCGCCGACGGCGGCGACCGCGCTCCAGATGCCGATGGCGAGCGCGCGCTCGCGCCGGTCGGGGAAGACCTGGCGCAGGATCGACAGCGTGGCGGGCATGATCATGGCACCGCCGACGCCGAGCAGCGCGCGGGCGAAGATCAGGGTGTCGGCGCTGTGGGACAGCGCGGCGACGGCCGAGGCGACGCCGAAGAGGGCGTAGCCGAGCAGCAGGACGCGTCTGCGTCCGACGCGGTCGCCCAGCGTGCCGAAGAGGATCAGCAGCGAGGCGCAGACCAGCGGATAGACGTCGACGATCCAGAGCAGTTGTTCGGCACCGGGCCGAAGGTCCTCGGTGACGGCGGGTACCGCCACGTGCAGCACGGTGGCGTCGAGAGCGACGAGCAGCAGGCTGACACAGAGGACGACGAGGACGACCCAGCGGTTGGCACCGGTCCCGGTCGTCCGACGGCACGGCCCGATTTCGGCCGTGGTCGTCCCGGACATGTACTACCTCCCAGATGATCCCTCGTGCGCGGCGGACCGACGGGGTCGGGGATTCCCCGTCGTACGGCCGGAGAAGAGCGGTTCGCTCCGGCCCGCGCCTTTCCCACGCGGGTGGCTCGTCAGCGTACGCGAGTTCGGCCCGGCCCCACGTGGTGGACCTCTCACCTGCTCGGGCGAACCCGTGTGGTGTACGCCACTCGCCTCCTCGCGCGCGCGTGTGCGTACGAGGGGACGGCGCGGGGGCGGTGGAGGCGCCCGGACCGTCCGGGCGGCCGGGGTGGTGTGCGGGCCGGTCGATAATCGAGCCCGTGACCGAACTCGTGACGCGCCCGGCGCCGCCGCGCGCCCCGCTCCCGCGCCGGGCGGTCCCGGCCCTGCTCGGCTACGCGGCGATCCGCGTGCTGGGCCTGGCCGTGCTGGCCATCTGGAGCGCGGCGCGCGACAAGGACGCGTACACGCTGCTCACCGCCCGCTGGGACTCCCTCTGGTACGCCCGGGTCGCCGCCTCGGGTTACGGCTACGAGGTGCGGCTGCCGAACGGCGACGTCCACTCCGACCTGGCGTTCTTCCCGCTGCTGCCCTGGCTGGAGCGACTGGGGCACGCGGTGGCTCCGCTGTCGTACGCGGACGCGGGTTTCGTGGTCGCGCTGCTGGCCTCGCTGGCGGCGGCGGGCGGGATCTTCGCGGTGGCCGACCGGCTGTACGGCGCGCGGGCGGGGGTCTGCGCGGTGCTGCTGTGGGCGGTGCTGCCGGTGGGGATCGTGCAGTCGATGGCGTACAGCGAGTCGCTGTTCACGGCGCTGGCCGCCTGGTCGCTGTACGCGGTGCTGACCGGGCGCTGGGTGACGGCGGGGCTGCTCGCGGCGCTGGCGGGGCTGACCCGGCCGGTGGGCATGGCGGTGGTCGCGGCGGTGTGGGTGGCGGGCGTGGCTTCTTATATGGCCGGGCGGACGTCGCCGGGCGCCACTTCACCGGTTACCTCTTTCGAGGGAACCCGGAGCGCGGATGATGTGCGGGGCGCGCATGAGGACGTACGCGCCCCCCTTCTCTCCCCCGCGCCGGGTGCGGAGACCCCCGCGCGCCGTCTGCTCGGTCTGGCGCTCGCTCCCCTCGGCGCCGCCGGTTACGTCCTCTGGGTGGGTCTGCGCACCGGGGACGGACCGTTCGGCTATCTCCGCGTGCAGGCCGGATGGCGCAACGGCTTCGACGGGGGCTACGCCTTCGCCCGCTTCGTGGCGGGCATGTTCACGTCCTTCCCGTCGGCCCTCGGGGGCGCGGTCCTGGTCGTCGGTGTCGTCCTGCTGATCCGGCTGTACCTGACCGGCGTGCGCCAGCGGCAGCCGCTTCCGGTGCTGGTCTACACGGGCGTGGTGCTGGCGCTCGCGCTGTGCGCGTCGAGCTACTTCGGCTCCAAGCCCCGGCTGCTGATGCCCGCCTTCCCGGTGCTCTTCCCGCTGGCCAGGGCGCTCGCGGCGGCGCGTCCGGCGCGGGCTGCCGCGCTCGTGGCGGTGGTCGCGACAGCAGCCGCGGTCTACGGCGCCCTCTGGCTGAACGGCTCCGGACCCCCCTGACCCGCACCGCGAGGACCCCGCCGGGCGACCATGATCGACTCCGGCGGGTCCGGTGAGCGTCTCCTGAATTCGCCGCGATGCCCGGGTTAACGAATTCATAAGCGACCAAAAACCGCCCCCTTCGGCATGACCAAAACAATTCCGGGAACCGCCCGGGCGCCATTGCCGAATCGCGGGAATTGGGGATCTCTCCTGAGAGGTTTCCCACATCACATCGTCATCACAAAGCCTCTGTATCGACCGGGAACACCGCTCACTCGCTGTAACGTCGATTGGGTGCGTACCGAACGAAACCTCACCCGGCGTCTGGACCGGGTGTTCGCCAGGCTGGACCGTGAGCCGGAACGGCCGGCCCACATCGACGTGCCGCGGATGTCCCGGCACCGGGTCGTGCTGTTCTCCTCGACCCTGGCCTTCTACCTGGCGATCGTGTGGGCCGTCATCACCACGTCCTGGCTGGTGCGGCTGGACTGGCGGGTCATGTTCTTCCGCCCGTACCAGCAGTGGCCGGAGATCCACGCGTTCCTCGACTACTACGTGGTCCTGGGCCAGCGCGGTCCGACCGCCGTCATGGTCGCGGCGTGGCTCGGCTGGCGCTCCTGGCGGCAGCACACGCTGCGGCCGCTGCTGACGCTGGCGGCCTCGCTGCTGCTGCTGAACATCACGGTGGGCGCCGCCAAGCTCGGCATGGGCCGACTGGGACCGCACTACGCCACCGTGATCGGCTCGAACGAGATGGGTCTGGGCGGAGACATATTTCCCTCGGGTCACACCGCCAACGCGGTCGTGACCTGGGGCATCCTGGCGTATCTGGCCTCGACCCCGAGGGCGCGCCGCTGGCTGTCCGCGCTCTCGGCCGTCACCTCGCTCGGCGTCGGTCTGACCACCGTCTACCTCGGTACGCACTGGCTGAGCGACGTGCTCCTCGGCTGGGCCGCCGGTCTGCTGATCCTGCTCGCGCTGCCCTGGTTCGAGCCGCTGATCTCCCGGACCGAGGACGCCCTGTTCGCCCTGCGCGACCGGCTGCGGGACCGGCGCGGGCGTACGGCGGCGGTTCCGGCGACCCCGGTCGCCCCGGTGCCGCTGCGCCCGCAGACCGCGCAGTCCGAGGCGCACCCGGTGGCGTGCGAGCCGGTGGCCACCGCGCGCGGCGGGCGTGCCCCGATCCATCTGGCTCCCGGTCCGCACACGGCCCGCTCGGAGCGCACCCCGGTCACCCCGGCCGGCAGCCGTCGTCCGGCGCACGCCGACCGGCTGCCGCGCGGCGCCTCCTCCCAGCCGGCCCGCCCCTGACGGCCGGGCGGCCCGGCGGCGGGCGGGTACGCACACGAACCCGCCGCCGGGCCGCCCGAGGTCAGCGTCCGGGTCCGGTCAGCCCTTCCAGGCCCGCCGGACCCGGCCGTCGTCCACCTCGAAGTTGATCCGGCCCACGCGGTACTCCATGGTGACGACCGTGCCCGGCGGCAGGGACCGTACGGTGCTCCAGCCCCGGTCCCGGGCCAGGCGCTCGGCGCTGTCGGCGTCGAGGCCGACGTAGGTGTCCGGACTGTCCTTCGGCTCCGGCGGCGGAGCGGGAATCTGTGCCATGCGGCCACGCTAGGCGGCCGCGGGCGGTGACGGAACCCCGGCCCGGCGGAGGTCATGCGCTGCGCACGGTCACACTTCTGTCACAGCTTCCCGGCACCCGTTACCGCCGAACTCCGTCACACGTATGGGCGTTACCGTTCACCTCGTCGGGGCAATCGAACAGAATTTCCTCAGGGCGGGATCGTGCCGCCCAATTTCTCCCGCCGAACGTTTCCGGCCGGATTCCGTCGCACAGGTTCGAAAGTTGTTTTGACGGGGAATCCGGTGACCCCGCGGAGAACCTGACGGCTCATAGGAAATTCACGGATTCACCACACCCCTGCCGCACGCGGACAGCCGCCGCCCCTCGGGGGGACGGCGGCTGTCGCTGCCGGGGGTCTTCGCCCGTCCGCGCTCAGAGCGCCAGACGCTGGCCCGGCACGATCAGGTCCGGGTCGGAGCCGATGACCTTCCGGTTGTCGGCGAAGACCTGACGCCAGGTCGTGCCGTGCCGGGCGGCGATCGTGCTCAGCGTGTCGCCCGCACGGACGGTGTAGGCACCGCGGGTGGCGCTGCGACCGGTGTGCTCCACCGGGCGCTCGGGCGCCTTCGCGGGCTTGTGCGGCTGGGCGGGGGCCCGCTTCACCGTCGCGCCGCTCTTCGTGTCCGCGTTCGGGGACGCTGCCCGCGGTGCCCCGCCGGAAGCCCCGGCACGGCCCGAGCAGACGGGCCAGGCTCCCCAGCCCTGGGCGCTCTGCACCTTGGTGGCAACCGCGATCTGCGCGCTCCTGGAAGCCTGGTCGGCCGTCGGCGCGTAGGCGGTGCCGCCGTAGGCCCGCCAGGTGCTCGCCGAGAACTGGAGTCCGCCGTAGTAGCCGTTGCCGGTGTTGATGTGCCAGTTGCCACCGCTCTCGCACTGGGCGATGCGGTCCCACACCCCGTTGTCCGCCGCGTCCGCGCTGCCCGTCGCGGCCAGCAGCCCCAGCGGGGCCAGGAGCGCCGCTCCGGCGAGGACGGCCGTCGTACGGCCCTTGCGGGCGCCCTCACGACGGGCGGCGGGACGGTTGGTATCGGCACACTCGGTCATGCATTTCCCTCTCCACGTACCCGGGCTCCCCCAGGGCGGGGCGCGCCTCACCGCACAGGACCGCGGTTCCTCGCGCCCGGCCCCGTCCGCCACGACCGATGCGATCGTGTCCGACCACGGACGGCCGGCGGACTTGCCCGAGCGGTGCTCGTTGCACACGGCGGAGGAATCTAGGGAGGACAGCTCGCGGATTTCAACCAACACCCCTTCTTTCCAGGCCAGTTGGTTGTTACCGCCGGTATCGGCGATTTCCGGCCACCCACTAGATGCCGCTATGTAGCGACATAACGGATGGTCACCTTTGGGCACTGTGACCCAGTTCACTCGTTCAAGTCCCTTGACTGTGCGCGAAATTGACGCTGAGTGGCCGATTCCGCACCAAACGTGACGGCGTCGGCGGGATGGTTCGATTCCGTTCGCCTGAAGGCGTGACTCCCACCACAGGACGCCCGTTGTCTTCTTCATGAGCCCGCGACGCCGGGCTCAGCGACCGGGAGCGACCCGGCCGGCCCCAGCACAGCATCCCGAGGGAGTCACCGTGCCGCCCATGCTCGACGTCAGTGACGCCGTACGTGCCGAGATCGGCGACGAAGAAGCCGACCGGCTGCTCGCCGGAGAGAACGCCCCGGGCAGTTACGACTGCACCTCCTGCCGCACGCCCGGCAACTCGGAGCTGGAGCGCACCAGCACCGTGCTGTTCGTCGGCGAGGAGACCGCCGTCCTGGCCTTCGCCCACGCGGGCTGTCTGCCCTCGCAGGTCGTGCAGGTCACCGAGGAGCAACTGCAGGGCGCCGTCCGCTCGATCGGGGACGGAGTGACCCCCGGCGCCGAGGCGCCCCAGACCGCCGCCCCGCCCGCGCCCGAGCCCGCCGTGCTCGGGGTGACCAGCGGACTCGTCCTGATCGAGGGCGAGTTGCACCCGGCGCTCGTCGTCGAACCGACCGCGCCGATCGTGCGCCCGGGCAGCACCGGACCCGGCGACGACTTCCTGCCGCTCCTCATCGAGCAGGGCTTCATGCCGGTCACCGAGCTGACGTCCGTGCCGCCGGTGCTGCACGGCTGGTCGGTGCTGCTCGCCGTGGGCCAGCTCCACGCGGTGCTCCAGCCGGGACCCAACAGCGGCCAGCAGGTGGCCTGGTGGCAGGCGCACCAGCCGCTCCAGGTCACCGACAGTTGGCGCGCCGCCGCCAACAAGCACCAGCAGGTACTGATGTTCGCGGCCCCCGTCGGCTCCATCGGCCGCCAGCCCCGCGAGGACCTGCTGCGCGACGCCCTGGACAAGTCGGCGGCCACCGGCAAGCTGGTCGCCGCCGCGCTGCCCCTCGCGGGGACCTGACGGGTGTGATGGGCGGGGACGTCCGGGTACCGAGCCGCGCGCACCCCACCGGGGCCACGTGCGGGTCCACCCGATCCCGCACACCCCGCCCGAGCCGCGTACGGCCACCCGGGCCCGGCACCCCCCGCCCGGGCGACGCCCACCCCGCCCAGGCCACGTGCGGCCCGCCACCCGATCCCGCACGCCCCACCCAGCCCGCATACGGACCGCCCGGCCCCCGCACGCCCCACCCCGACCCCATGCGGGCCCACCGATCCGGCACCACCCCACCCCCGGCCACGCACGCCCCACCCGGACCACGTGCGGGCCCACCCGATCCCGCGCGCCCCACCCAGCCCGCATACGGCCCCCCAGTCCCGGCACCCCCGGCCCGGGCCATGCCCGCTCCACCCGGGCCCGCGCACCCGCCCGAACCGGCGCCGCGTCGGCCAACTCCCGTCCACCCGCGTGCGAAAGCAGTCCGAGGAGGGCGCCGCTGGGTCCGGCACCGCCTCCCGTACGCCCGCGTGCGGAAGCCGTACGCCCGCGCGGACCCCCCACGCGCCCGCGCACCGCGACTCCGCGCCCGGGCGCGAGACCAGGCGCCCGCTGAAGCGCCGCAGGCCCCCCGCATCCCTTTGCGCGCGGCGTCGTTTGGACATACGTGCACGCATACGACACCCCGCAGCGCCGGCCGACCGCCCTCACCCCCGTACCGCTCGTCCGGCCGGGGCAGGACGGCACCGGCGCCCCCTCGGCCACGCCGATCTACGACACGCTCTACGCGGAGTGGGTCAAGACCTTCCGCACGCTGCCCGGCGACCGCAGCGGCGAGGAGGATCTGGAGTTCACGGCCTTCGGCAGCCTGCCGCAGAGCACCGGTTCGTACGGCGGGCACCGGCCGGGCTCGTTCAGCAGCTCCTACAGCGCCTACAGCGCGGGGGCGTACAGCGCGCGGCAGCAGTCGCAGTCCCAGTGGCAGCGGATCGGCACGATCGGGCGCCCGCAGGAGCCCGAGGCGCCGCGCCCGGACCGGGCGGCGCTGCCCCCGGCGCCGCGCCAGGGGAGCTGAACAGACGCCGAAGGGCGGTCACCGGTTCCGAGGAGAACCGCTGACCGCCCTTTCGTCGTGCCCGTTACTTCTTCTTCGCGCCGCGCTTCTCGCGCACCCGCACCGAGATGTGGATCGGGGTGCCCTCGAAGCCGAACTCCTCGCGCAGGCGGCGCTCGATGAAGCGCCGGTAGCCCGCCTCGATGAAGCCGGAGGCGAAGAGGACGAAGCGCGGGGGCTTGGTGCCCGCCTGGGTGCCGAACAGGATGCGCGGCTGCTTGCCGCCCCGGACCGGGTGCGGGTGGGCGGCGGCCAGCTCGCCGAGGAAGGCGTTCAGACGGCCGGTGGGGACGCGGGTCTCCCAGCCCTCCAGCGCGGTCTCGATCGCCGGGACCAGCTTCTCCATGTGGCGCCCGGTACGGGCGGAGACGTTGACGCGCGGGGCCCAGGCGACCTGGCCCAGCTCGGTCTCGATCTCGCGCTCCAGGTAGTAGCGGCGCTCCTCGTCGAGGCTGTCCCACTTGTTGAAGGCGAGCACCACGGCGCGGCCCGCCTCGACCGCCATGGTGACGATGCGCTGGTCCTGGATCGAGATGTTCTCGGAGGCGTCCAGCAGGATGACGGCGACCTCCGCCTTCTCCACGGCGGCGGCCGTGCGCAGGGAGGCGTAGTAGTCGGCGCCCTGCTGGAGGTGGACGCGCTTGCGGATGCCCGCGGTGTCGACGAACTTCCAGGTCTTGCCGCCGAGGTCGATCATCTCGTCGACCGGGTCGCGGGTGGTGCCCGCCAGCTCGTTGACGACGACGCGCTCCTCGCCCGCGACCTTGTTCAGCAGCGAGGACTTGCCGACGTTCGGGCGGCCGATCAGGGCGATGCGGCGGGGACCGCCGACACCGGGACCGCCGAAGGTCTGCGCGGGCGCCTCGGGCAGCGCCTCCAGGACGGCGTCCAGCATGTCGCCGGTGCCGCGGCCGTGCAGCGCGGAGACCGGGTGCGGCTCGCCGAGACCGAGGGACCACAGGTAGGCGGCGTCGGACTCGCCGGACAGACCGTCAACCTTGTTGGCGGCCAGCACGACCGGCTTGCCCGCCTTGCGCAGCAGCCGGACGACCGCCTCGTCGGTGTCGGTGGCGCCGACCTTGGCGTCCACCACGAAGACGACCGCGTCGGCGGCCTCGATCGCGTACTCCGCCTGGGCGGCCACGGAGGCGTCGATGCCGAGGACGTCCTGCTCCCAGCCGCCGGTGTCGACGACCTTGAAGCGGCGGCCCGCCCACTCCGCCTCATAGGTGACGCGGTCGCGGGTGACGCCCGGCTTGTCCTCGACGACCGCCTCACGGCGACCGATGATCCGGTTCACCAGGGTCGACTTGCCGACATTGGGGCGGCCGACGACGGCGAGCACGGGAAGGGGGCCGTGGCCCGCCTCCTCGATGGCGCCCTCGACAGCCTCGATGTCGAAGCCCTCGTCCGCGGCGAGCTGCATGAACTCCGCGTACTCGGCGTCGCCGAGAGCCCCGTGCTCGTACTCGTGCGCGGCCGAGCCGTCGGGCTGGTTCTGGTCGTTCATGAAGTCCGTACCTCGTCGTCGTTCGTGGTGATCGGTGGAAGTGGCCCGATTCGGGCGGTTCCACTACTCAAGTGTCGCCCAGCGCCCGGTCAGGCGCCTGGCGTTTTCCAGGTGTGCGGTGAGCCGCTTCTGGATGCGCTCGGTCGCCTGGTCCAGCGCCTTGCGCGTACGCAGCCCGCTGCCGTCACCCGCTTCGAACGGGTCTCCGAAGACCACGTCCACGCGCGAGCGCAGCGGCGGCAGCGCCTTGATCAGGCGCCCGGGCTTCTCGGCGCTGCCGAGCACGCCCACGGGCACGATCGGCGCACCGCTGCGCACCGCGAAGTAGGCGAGCCCCGCGCGCAGCGAAGCGAAGTCGCCCTCGCCCCGGGTGCCCTCCGGGAAGATGCCGAGGACGCCGCCGCTCTCCAGGACGCCGAGCGCCCGGGCGATGGCGGTGCGGTCGGCGCTCGTGCGGTCCACCTTGAGCTGGCCGATGCCGGTCAAGAAGGGGTCCAGCGGACCGGTGAACGCCTCCTGCTTGATCAGGAAGTGCGTCGGCCGGGGCGCCACGCCCATGACCATGGGTCCGTCGATGTTGTGCGAGTGGTTGACGGCGAAGATCACCGGTCCGCTCGCGGGCACCTTCCAGGCGCCGAGCACGCGCGGTCGCCACAGGCCGTACATCAGGCCGACGCCGATGCGCCGGCCGATCTCGGCGCCCCGCTCGGAGGGCAGAGCCGGGTCGCTCACTTCCCGGCCCGCTTCTCCTCGACCAGCGTGACGACGCACTCGATGACCTGGGCGAGGGTCAGCTCGGTGGTGTCCACCTCGACCGCGTCGTCCGCCTTGGCGAGCGGGGAGGTCTTGCGGCTGGAGTCGGCCGCGTCCCGCTTGATCAGAGCCTCGCGGGTGGCGTTGACGTCGGCGCCCTTCAGCTCACCGCTGCGGCGGGCGGCGCGGGCCTCCGGGGAGGCGGTGAGGAAGATCTTGAGGTCGGCGTCGGGCAGCACGGTGGTGCCGATGTCGCGGCCCTCGACGACGATGCCCAGCTCGGCGGAGGTGGCGATCGTGCGCTGCAGCTCGGTGATCCGGGTGCGCACCTCGGGCACCGCGCTGACCGCGCTGACCTTGGAGGTGACCTCCTGGGTGCGGATCGGGGCGGCCACGTCGTACCCGTCCACCGTGATGGTGGGGGCGGACGGGTCGGTGCCGGAGACGATCTCGGGCTTCCCGGCGACGGCGGCGATCGCGGTCGGGTCGTCCAGGTCGATGCCGTTGGTCACCATCCACCAGGTGATGGCCCGGTACTGCGCGCCGGTGTCCAGGTAGCTGAGACCGAGCTGCGCGGCGACGGCCTTCGACGTGCTCGACTTGCCCGTGCCGGAGGGGCCGTCGATCGCGACGATCACGGGCTTGGTCGGGGCGGCGCCGTTTTCCACGGGAGGGCACCTTCCTGGTGAAGGGTGGGCGGTGGGGTGCGGGACGCGAGGGCGCCCCGCACAAGGTTACTGGGTGTGGGTCACTCGTACGGACGTACGTCCGCCCCGGGACCAGCAGACCTTGAGCTGCCGGACCTTCGCTACTGCCGCAGCGCCCAGCCGCGCTCGCGCAGCGCCTCGGTCAGGACGGGCACCGCCTTGGGCTCGACCATGAGCTGGACGAGACCTGCCTGCTGCCCGGTGGCGTGCTCGATACGGACGTCCTCCACGTTGACCCCGGCGCGGCCCGCGTCCGCGAAGATGCGGGCGAGCTGTCCGGGCTGGTCGTCGATGAGGACGGCGACGGTCTCGTAGGCGCGCGGGGCGGAGCCGTGCTTGCCGGGCACCCGGACCTGTCCGGCGTTGCCGCGCCGCAGCACGTCCTCGATGCCCGCGCCGCCCGCGCGCCGCTTGTCCTCGTCGGAGGACTGCAGGGCACGCAGCGCGCGCACGGTCTCGTCCAGGTCGGCGGAGACGTCCGCGAGGA
Source organism: Streptomyces sp. DSM 110735 (assembly GCF_016482685.1). Classification (GTDB taxonomy): domain Bacteria; phylum Actinomycetota; class Actinomycetes; order Streptomycetales; family Streptomycetaceae; genus Streptomyces. The sequence continues at coordinate 187,185 of NZ_JACYHF010000011.1, forward strand.
GGTCGGCGACGGGTCCGGGGTTGGCGGAGAGGATGTCGATCCACATCCGGGGGTCGGAGGCGGCGATCCGGGTCACGTCCCGGATGCCCTGCCCGCACAGCCGTACGGCAGCCTCCTCGGCGTTCTCCAGACGCGCCGCGACCATGCTGGAGACCAGGTGCGGCATGTGGGAGACGAGGGCGACGGCGCGGTCGTGGGCGTCGGCGTCCATGACGACCGGCACGGCACGGCAGTGCGAGACCAGCTCCAGGGCGAGGTTCAGCACCTCGGTGTCGGTGTCCCGGGTGGGCGTGAGCACCCACGGGCGCCCCTCGAAGAGGTCGGCGGTGGCGGCCAGCGGGCCGGACTTCTCGCGCCCGGACATGGGGTGGGTGCCGATGTACGCCGAGAGGTCGAGGCCGAGCGCCTCCAGCTCGCGGCGCGGACCGCCCTTGACGCTGGCCACGTCGATGTAGCCGCGGGCCACGCCCCGGCGCATGGCGTCGGCGAGGACGGCGGCGACGTGCGCGGGCGGGGCGGCGACGATCGCGAGGTCGACGGGACCCTCGGGCGGCGCGTCGGTACCGGCGCCGAGCGCGGCGGCGGTACGGGCCTGCCCGGGGTCGTGGTCGGAGAGGTGGACGGTGACGCCCCGCTGGGTGAGGGCGAGCGCGGCGGAGGTGCCGATGAGCCCGGTGCCGATGACGAGTGCGGTCCTCACCGGGTGCCGCCCTGCCGCCGGACGCCGCTCACGTGGGAAAAGCCCTCGGGACGCCGTGTGGGACCGGCCTCGTCCCGCCGCCGCGGGACCGCCCCCCGGACCGCTCGTACCGCCACTGCCCTGCTCCTCACTGGCTCGCGCGCCGACCGGACCCGGCGCGCTGCGTAGGCGTCCAGCCTAGTCAGCCCGGGCGGTGGGGACGGACGGCAGGAGGGGCCGATCCGGTGACGGGGGGCTGCCGCTTCCTTCGTCCCGGCCCGCATCGGTGCCAAAATGCCCGGGCATCCGGCTTTCCTCACCTTTGCGGCTGTCCGTCGCCGACGGGCGGCGCGACGTACGTTCGGAGTGACGACATGACCCAGCCCGCGACACGGCGCACGCTTCTCGCGACGGGCGCCGCCACGCTCGCCGTCTGCTGTGTGGGATGCGGTGGCGAGGACTCGGCGGGCTCCACCGCCGACGCGACCCCCGCCACCCCCGAGAACGGCTCCGCCCCGGCCGCGCAGGCGCTGGCGCGGACCGCCGACATCCCGGAGGGCGGCGGCAAGATCTTCGCTGACGAGAAGATCGTGGTGACCCAGCCGGTCAAGGGCGAGTACAAGGCGTTCTCGGCCCTCTGCACCCACCAGGGCTGCGCGCTGAACCAGGTCGCGGACGGCACGGTGGACTGCCCCTGCCACGGCTCCAGGTTCCGCATCACGGACGGCTCGGTGGCGCACGGTCCGGCCACCCAGCCTCTTGCCGCCAAGCCGATCAAGGTGCAGGGAAACTCGATCACCCTGGGGTGACCCCACCGCGTACGCTCCCGCCATGCACCCCGCCGACCTGGTCCGCGACCACACCGTCTACGCCTGTGTCATGGGCTCACGCGCCTTCGGCCTGGCCACCGGCGCGAGCGACACCGACCGGCGGGGCGTCTATCTGGCCCCGACTCCCCTGTTCTGGCGTTTCGAGAAGCCGCCGACGCATGTCGAGGGTCCGGGCGAGGAGCGGTTCTCCTGGGAGCTGGAGCGCTTCTGCGAGCTGGCCCTGCGCGCCAACCCGAACATCCTGGAGTGTCTGCACTCCCCGCTGGTGGAGCAACTGACCGACACCGGGCGCGAGTTGCTCTCGCTGCGCGGCGCCTTCCTCTCCCGCCGGGTCCACGCCACCTTCACCGGGTACGCGCTCGGCCAGCGCCGCAAGCTGGACGCCGACGTCCGCACGACCGGCGCCCCCCGCTGGAAGCACGCGATGCACCTCCTGCGCCTTTTGACGAGCGCCCGCGATCTCCTGCGCACCGGCGAACTCCGTCTGGACGTGGGCGCCGAGCGCGAGCCCCTCCTCGCGGTGAAGCGGGGTGAGATCCCCTGGGCGGAGATCGAGTCCCGCATGGCCAGGCTGTCCGAGGAGACCGACGAGGCGCTGCGCCGCACCCCGCTCCCGGCGGAGCCGGACCACGCCCGCGTGGCCGACTTCCTCTACCGCGCGCGCCGGGACTCAGCCCGGTCGGCCTCAGCCCAGTCGCAGGCGCACCACGAACTCGTGCAGGGCGTCGTGGGCGGTGACGGCGTCCGGCAGGACTGAGGCGGTCTGCGCCTCGTCGAGCCGTACGTGCAGCCGCTCGACATCGGCGCGTACGCGCTCGCGGTCCACCTCGGCGTCCCCGTGCTCCCGCTCGGCCTTGGCCGCGATCAGCTCGGGCAGATAGCCGGGGGCGTCCAACTGGCCGAGCAGCGTGGGCAGATGGGCTTCCACTTCGCCGGTGCCCATCAGGTGGACGCCGGTGAGCAGGACGCGGAACGTGTAGAGCAGGGGCTTGAGTTCGCCGGTCTTCTCGAACAGCCGCCACTGGGTGGCCGCGAAGCCCCGGTAGTGGTGGGCGTGGTGGCTGGTGAGGACGCCCGGCGCGAGGGCGGCCAGTTCCTTGTGGGCGTCGGTGGTGTGGACGACCAGGGGCGAGAGGAGCTGCTCCAGCACGTAGCCGTTGCGCCGGAGCATCAGCCGGACGAACTTGCGCAGGTCGTGGGTGACGAGGTCCATCTCGACGCCGTCGCGGACCCAGTCCCGGGAGCGGGTCTCCTCCGGCTCGCGCAGTCCGACCAGGTCGGCGGCGGGCAGCAGATGGACACCGCGCAGGTCCACGTCGGAGTCCCGGGACGGGAAGCCGTAGAGGTGGGCTCCGGAGACGGTCGCGAACAGCAGGGGGTGGGGCTGTTCCGCGATCACGGGCGTCAGGTCCATGCCGAGAGCGTCGATCATGGGCCTAAGCATCCCAGAGCGTCCCCAGCTCCAGCAGATCGTCCCGGTACTCGATGCGCTCCGCCCACGCCTGCGGCCAGGCGTCCGCGCCGAGCCAGGCGCCCGCGAAGGCGCCGGTCAGACAGGCGATGGAGTCCGAGTCACCGGCGGTGCAGGCGGCGCGGCGCAGGGCGAGGACGGGGTCGGCGGGGAACCACAGGAAGCAGAGCAGCCCGGTGGCCAGCGCCTCCTCGGCGATCCAGCCCTCGCCGGTGGCCAGACAGGGGTCGGTCTCCGGGGAGACGGTACGGACCGCGTCCTGGAGGCGGTCGAGGATCGCCAGGCACTCGTCCCAGCCCCGGGCGATGAAGTGCTCGGGGCTCGGGTCCTGGGCGCGGGTCCACAGGTCGCCGAGCCAGGTGTGGTCGTAGTGGGTGCGGTGGTCGAGGGCGTAGGAGCGCAGGCGGCCGACCAGTCCGGTGGGGTCGGTGCCCTGGGCGAGCAGCCACACGGCGTGCGCGGTGAGGTCGGAGGCGGCGAGCGCGGTGGGGTGTCCGTGGGTGAGGGCGGACTGCAACTGGGCGGCGCCGGAGCGCTGTTCGGGACTCAGACCGGGCGCCAGACCGAGCGGGGCGACCCGCATGTTGGCACCGCATCCCTTGGAGTGGATCTGGCTGGCGTCCTGCCAGACCCGGCCCTCCGCCTTCAGCAGCTCGCACGCCGTCAGGCAGGTCCGGCCGGGGGCGCGGTTGTTCTCCGGCGACTCGTACCAGTCCACGAACTCCTCGCGCAGCGGCCGCTCCAGCCGCTTCGGCGCGAGATGCCCCCGCTCCATCGCCGTCCGCAGGGCGCGCCCGAGCGCGAGGGTCATCTGCGTGTCGTCGGAGACGAAGGCGCGCCCGGGCAGTTCCCTCTCGCGCCAGGGACCGCACTTGGCGAGGATCGAGGGCACGTCGTTGAACTCGGTGGGAAATCCCAGGGCGTCGCCGAGGGCGAGGCCGAGCAGGGAACCGGTGGCGGCGCGCTTTCCCGCGGGGGTGGTGGTCATGGGTACGCCCTTCCGGACGCACCCCGCCCCGGCCCCCGTTGGTCCGGCCGCATGGCCCGCCCGACTAATCGTCAGGTTGACCATAAAGCCGGACCGGGGCGGGCGGCAAGGGCACCCGCCCCGGGGTCGGTCCAGAGGTCGGCCTAGAGGTCGACTTCCTTCATCAGCATGCCGACCTCGGTGTTGGACAGGCGGCGCAGCCAGCCCGACTTCTGATCGCCGAGGGTGATCGGGCCGAAGGAGACACGGACCAGCTTGTCGACGGGGAAGCCCGCCTCCGCCAGCATCCGGCGCACGATGTGCTTGCGTCCCTCGTGCAGGGTCACCTCGACCAGGTAGTTCTTGCCGGTCTGCTCGACGACGCGGAAGTGGTCCGCGCGGGCGTACCCGTCCTCGAGCTGGATGCCGTCCTTCAGGCGCTTGCCGAGGTCGCGCGGGATCGGGCCGACGATGTGCGCGAGGTACGTCTTGCGCACGCCGTACTTGGGGTGCGTCAGACGGTGCGCCAGCTCGCCGTGGTTGGTGAGCAGGATGACGCCCTCGGTCTCCGTGTCGAGCCGGCCCACGTGGAACAGCCGGGTCTCACGGTTGGTGACGTAGTCGCCGAGGCACTGACGACCCTCGGGGTCCTCCATGGTGGAGACGACACCGGCGGGCTTGTTCAGCGAGAAGAACTGGTACGACTGGGTGGCGACGGTCAGACCGTCGACCTTGACCTCGTCCTTCTCCGGGTCCACCCGGCGACCCTGCTCAAGCACGATCTCGCCGTTGATCTCGACGCGGGCCTGCTCGATCAGCTCCTCGCAGGCGCGGCGGGAGCCGTAACCGGCGCGCGCGAGCACCTTCTGCAGGCGCTCGCCCTCCTGCTCGGCGCCGGGGAAGGTCTTGGGCAGCTTGACGTCCTTCTTGCCCGCGTACCGCTCCCGGTTGCGCTCCTCGGTCCGGGTCTCGTACTCACGCGAGCGCGCGGGAGCCGTACGACCGCGCCCGGCGCCCTGGGACTGCTTGGGGCCGCCCTTGGCGCCGCCGCGCGCCGCGCCGCCGCGGCCCGACTTGGGGCCGTCCTGCGTGGCGCCGGGACCGACGTCGTAGCGGCGCTCCTCCGGGCGGGGCTTGCGGGGGCGGCCGCCCTGCCCCTGGCGCTCGTCCCGGTTGTTGCCGGCGCCGCGATGGTTCCCGCGTCCGCTGTTCCTGTCGCTGCCGCTGCTTCGCATCAAGGTTTCCGTCTTAGTCGTCTGCGTACTGACCGCCGGGCGCGTCGGGCGCGTCCGGGTCGAACGACGGGACACCCTCCTGGCTCTCGGCCTCGATCGCCGCCGCTTCCGGGAGGAAGGGGGCGAGCTCCGGAAGCTCGTCCAGGCCACGCAGGCCCAACCGCTCCAGGAAATACTCCGTCGTCACGTACAGGATCGCACCTGTTTCGGGTTCCGCGCCCGCCTCGCGGACCAGACCGCGCTGGAGCAGGGTCCGCATCACGCCGTCGCAGTTGACCCCGCGCACCGCGGAGACCCTGCTGCGGCTGACCGGCTGACGGTACGCGACGACCGCGAGGGTCTCCAGCGCCGCCTGGGTGAGGCGGGCGGTCTGGCCCTCCAGGGCGAGGCGTTCGACGGCGGGGGCGTAGGCGGGGCGGCTGTAGAAGCGCCAGCCGCCCGCGACGTAGCGCAGCTCGAAGCCGCGGCCCTGGGCGGTGTAGTCGTCGGCCAGCTCGCGCAGCGCGTCCGCGACGGCGCGTCTGGGGCGCTCCAGGAGGCGGGCGAGGCGTTCCTCGGAGGCGGGCTCGTCCACGACCATGAGGACGGCCTCCAGGGCGGGCTTGAGGTCCAGCCCGGCGACGGCGGTCTCGTGGTTCACGTCTTCAGCTCCTCGGCGTTCTCGTCCCGGACCTTCTCGGGGGGCCGGTCGAACTCGTCGGTGACCCTGAGGGCGGCGCCGCTCTCCCCGCCGGTCCAGCGGACCAGCAGGGTGCCGAGGGCGGCCTCCTGCTCCAGGGCGACCGCCTTCTCGCGGTACAGCTCCAGCAGGGCGAGGAAGCGGGCCACCACCGTGAGGGTGTCGTCGGTGTCGGCCACCAGCGCGCGGAAGTCCGCCTCACCGAGTTCACGCAGCCGCGCGACGACGATCCCGGCCTGCTCCTGCACGCTGACCAGCGGCGCGTGGATGTGATCGACGTACACCTGCGGCTCCGCCTTCGGCTGCATCGCCTTCACGGCGAGCCGCGCGAACCCCTCCGGTCCGATGCTGATGACGACCTCGGGCAACAGCTCGGCGTGGTGCGGCTCCAGCCCGACGGTACGGGGGTGCCTGCGCCCCTCGTCCTCCAGCCGCTCGTTGAAGATGTCCGCGATCTGTTTGTACGCCCGGTACTGCAACAACCGCGCGAACAGCAGATCCCGCGCCTCCAGCAACGCCAGATCCGCCTCGTCCTCCACCTCGGCGGCGGGCAGCAACCGGGCGGCCTTCAGATCCAGCAGCGTGGCGGCGACCACCAGGAACTCGGTGGTCCGATCCAGATCCCACTCCGCCCCCATCGCCCGGATGTGCCCCATGAACTCATCGGTCACCCTGGACAGCGCCACCTCGGTGACATCCAGCTTGTGCCGCGAGATGAGCTGCAGAAGCAGATCGAACGGCCCCTCGAAGTTGTCGAGCCGCACCCTGAAGACACTGCCGTCCTCGGGGTCCTCCGACGCGGGCGCGGACTCGACGTCCGCCGCGGCCACCCCGAACGACCCGGCGGCGGCGCCCGATCCCGGCTCGGAGCCCCCGGCAGACGCCGCAGACGCCCCCACGGCAGCCTCCCGCGCCGGAGCCGCGGCTCGCGGCCCGGCGACAGCCTCCGGCGCGGATTCGGCGTCCACCGAAGCGGCGGCAGCCGCCGATACAGGCTCAGCCCCCCCGACAGGCACCGCAGGTGAACCGGCAGCGCCCCTCGACGGGGACGCGGCACCCGCCGAAGCTACGACAGACGACCCGGCGACAGCCCCCGATGCGGACCGGGGCCCACCAGATGGCGCCACAGGCGACCCGGCGGCACCCCCCGGCACGGGCTCGGCACCCGCCGGAGCCGCAGCAGACGACCCAAAGACGCCCCCCGACAGAGACTCCGACCCAGCGAAAAGCGCCGCAGGCGACCCGGCGGCAGCCCCCGGCAGGGGCTCGGCGACCGCCGGAGTCGGGGTGGACGGTCCGGCGGCGCCGGATGTCGGCTCAGGCTCGCCCGAAGGCGCCGTCGACGGCCGGGGCGCAACCTCCGGCGTGGTCTCCAGATCGTCCGCCGGCGCCGCAGGCGACCCCGTGGGCGGAGCGGCGGGCTCCTCGGTCGCCGGAGGCGGGGCGCCCGGACCCCGGCCCAGGGGGCGTCGTGGGCCGGGGGTGGGGGTGGAGTTCGGGGTCATGGGGGTCGCCAGGTTACCGCTCGACCTGCCAGGTCAGCGGCTAGCGTCCCCGGAGGCGGCGGACCAGGATGCTGGCCTCGCCGCGGGCCTCCAGGTCGGCGAGGACCACGGCGACCGCCTCGCGGACGATGCGGCCGCGGTCGACGGCGAGTCCGTGCTCGCCGCGCAGCACCAGGCGGGCGTGCTCGAGGTCCATGAGTTCCTCGGCGGAGACGTACACGGTGATCTTCTCGTCGTGGCGCTCGCGCCCGCTGGGCCGCCGGGAGGCGGCGCGCCCGCGCTTGCGGGGCTGCTCACCGTCGGACCCGTCCGGCGGGGGCTGCCGCCGCGCGGGCCGGATGCGGGACTCGCCGGTCTCGGAGGACTCCGGGCCGACCGCCGCCGTGTGCTCCGCGCCGTCGCCGTCGCCCCCCCGCGCGGGCACCGCCTGCGGCGCGTCCTCCGCCTGCGCGGCGGCGGCAGCCGGGTCGCTCTCCCCCGCCGGGGCGGGCACCCTGGGCTCCCCCCGCCGGGGGGACGAGGGCTGGAGCGCCATCCCTCCGGTCGTACGGAACAGTTCGTCGGCTCCGGGCAGACTCACTCGGCGTGACACCGGGCGAGCACCTCCCTGGCGAGCTGGCGGTAGGCGGCGGCACCGACGGAGTTGGAGGCGTACGTGGTGATCGGCTCACCGGCGACGGTGGTCTCCGGGAAGCGGACCGTGCGCCCGATGACCGTGTGGTACACGTGGTCGTCGAACGCCTCGACCACACGCGCGAGCACCTCACGGCTGTGCACCGTGCGCGAGTCGTACATCGTGGCGAGGATGCCGTCCAGCTCCAGCTCGGGGTTGAGCCGCTCCTGGACCTTCTCGATGGTCTCGGTCAGCAGGGCCACACCGCGCAGCGCGAAGAACTCGCACTCCAGCGGCACGATCACCTTGTGCGCGGCGGTGAGCGCGTTCACGGTGAGCAGGCCGAGCGAGGGCTGACAGTCGATCACGATGTAGTCGTAGTCGTCCATCAGCGGCTTCAGGGCGCGCTGGAGCGTGGACTCGCGCGCGACCTCGGAGACCAACTGCACCTCGGCGGCGGACAGGTCGATGTTGGAGGGCAGCAGGTCCATGTTGGGGACCGCCGTCTTCAGCAGGACCTCGTCGGCCGACATGCCCCGCTCCATGAGCAGGTTGTAGACGGTGAGGTCCAGCTCCATCGGGTTGACGCCGAGACCCACCGACAGCGCGCCCTGCGGGTCGAAGTCCACGAGCAGCACGCGCCGCCCGTACTCCGCGAGCGCGGCACCCAGGTTGATGGTCGACGTGGTCTTGCCGACGCCGCCCTTCTGGTTGCACATCGCGATGATCTTCGCGGGTCCGTGGTCGGTCAGCGGGCCCGGGATCGGGAAGTACGGCAGCGGGCGCCCGGTCGGACCGACGCGCTCACGGCGCTGACGGGCCGCGTCGGGCGCGAGCGTGGCCGCGTACTCCGGATCGGGCTCGTACTCGGCGTCGGGGTCGTAGAAGTGCCCCTCGGGCAGTTCGTCGTAGTCGGCGAAGTGGTTGTGGGGCGCGCCACTTCCGTCGCCGGCCATGGCGTTCACGTGATGGCCATCCATGCTCTGGTGTGCTGTCCGGACCGTCTGCGGTTCCGGACTCTGGTGGGCTGCGAAGGTGCGCACAGCTACGGAGCCGACAGCCTCGAATCCCGTGGGGTCCTGGTGACCCCGTGCCGGCATTCCTGGTTGACCACCCCCGGGAGAAAATGTCGACTCATTCACAAGTCGTCTTACCTCCTTGGTGACCAGGAAACTTCTAGACAAGGTCAGCGTGGCACCATGCCGACGGTTGGCGACTCTATGGCGTGTCGGCGGTCCGCAGCAACACAATCCGCCGGACCCGGCCGGATGTGTCGACAATGAAACATCCCTCTGTCAAGGGCGTACGACCGTCGCACAGCAGGTTTCACCGGTGTACGAATCGGTCGAAGGGTTACGTTCGAGGCGAGTTGACCGAGTGTCGCAAAGTGACCATACACACATCCGGCCGGACCTTCGGGCAAGGTCCGGCCGGATGTGCGGTGTTGACGTGATGTGTTGACGAATCGCCTTTACGACGCTGACGACTTGACGACTCGCCCGAGCCGTCGGTGTCAGCCGATCAGCGCGTCGATGCTCACGTGGTCGAGACCGTGGGCGTCGGCGACCTCCTTGTAGACCACCTTGCCGTCATGGGTGTTGAGACCCCGGGCGAGCGCGGCGTCGCGGCGCAGCGCCTCGACCCAGCCGTTGTTGGCCAGGGAGACGATGTACGGGAGCGTCGCGTTGGTGAGCGCGTTGGTGGAGGTGTTGGGCACCGCGCCGGGCATGTTGGCGACGCAGTAGAAGACCGAGTTGTGCACCCGGAAGGTCGGCTCGGCGTGCGTGGTCGGACGGGAGTCCTCGAAGCAGCCGCCCTGGTCGATCGCGATGTCGACAAGGACACTTCCGGGCTTCATCCGGGACACCATCTCGTTGGTGACCAGCTTCGGCGCCTTGGCGCCCGGGATGAGGACGGCGCCGATGACGAGGTCGGCGTCGAGGACCGCCTTCTCCAGCTCGAAGGCGTTGGACATGATCGCCTTGACCTTGCTGCCGAAGATCCGGTCGGCCTCGCGCAGCTTGTTGATGTCGCGGTCGAGCAGCGTCACCTCGAAGCCCATGCCGACGGCGATCTGCACGGCGTTCCAGCCGGAGACGCCGCCGCCGATGACGACGGCCTTGGCCGGGGTCACGCCGGGCACGCCGCCGGGGAGCACACCGCGGCCACCGGCCGGGCGCATCAGGTGGTAGGCGCCGACCTGCGGGGCGAGGCGGCCCGCGACCTCGGACATCGGGGCGAGCAGCGGCAGCGCGCGGTTGGCCAGCTCGACCGTCTCGTACGCGATGGCGGTGGTGCCGGACTCCAGGAGCGCGTCCGTGCACTCGCGGGAGGCGGCGAGGTGCAGGTAGGTGAAGAGGATCTGGTCCTTGCGCAGCCGGTGGTACTCCTCCGCGACGGGCTCCTTGACCTTCAGCAGCAGGTCGGCGGTGGCCCACACCTCGTCGGCGGTGTCGAGGATGCCCGCCCCGGCGGCGATGTACTCCTCGTCCGTGATCGAGGAGCCGAGGCCGGCGCCGCGCTCGACGACGACCTGGTGGCCGTTGCGCACCAGCTCGTGCACGCCGGCGGGGGTGATGGCCACCCGGAACTCGTTGTTCTTGACCTCGCGGGGGATGCCGACCTTCACGTCGATCACGGTCCTTGGCTCAGAGGGTAGGGGGGTGCACTGAAAGACATACCGGGCGCGCTGGCGCACACCGGGAGACACCGCAGGAGAACGTGCGGCAGAGCCAGTTTAATGAAGGTGTTCTGCGTGTCTAGCCTTTCATTGCATCAATCTTCAGCGGAGGAACTACGGATTTCGCAGGCGTTGGCGACGGGTTCCGGATCGATCGCCCCCGCGCGGTCCGGCTCCGGGTCCCGTGCCGGGCCCTCCTCCCCCAGGATGCGCTCCGCGGCGGCGCGGTGCAGGCGGGCGGCGGTGGGGTCGCCGAGACGGTCCAGGGTGTCGGCCATGCGCAACTGGAGCGCGGCCTGGAGCCGGGTGTCCTCGGCGCGCCGCGCCCACTCGGCCGCCTCGCGGCAGGTGCGCAGCGATTCCTCGGGGCGCCCGGCGTACTCCTGGACGCGGGCGGTCTCGCTGAGCGCCCGGGCGTAGGCGGCGGTGTCGCCCTCCTTGCGGTAACCGGCTGCCGCGGAGCGCCAGTTGCGCAGTGCCTCGCCGTAGCGGCCCGCGTAGGTGTGGGCGGTGGCGATGCGGCCGTAGAGCCGGGCGGCGTGGGCGCGTTCGCCCCGGGCGAGCCGGTCGGCGAGCGCGCGTCCGAACCAGTCGGCGGCGCGGTCGTGGTCGCCCAGCTCCTGGTGGGCGCCGCCGACGGATTCCATCGCGCGCCCGGTGGCGTAGGGGTCGTTCGCCGCGCGTCCGGCGTCCAGGGCGGCGCGGTAGCGGGCGAGCGCGTCGCGGACGCGTCCGGTCTGGGCGTCGAGGTCGCCGAGATTGAGCAGGGCGGCGGCCTTCTCGCGGGGCAGACCGCGCCGCTCGGCCACGTCGAGGACGAGACCGTGGATGCCGTAGAGGTCGGCAGCGGCGGCCTGGGTGCCGAAGTGGGCGACCATGGCGCGCACGAGCTGGGACATCAGTCGGCGGGCGAGGGTGTCGAGGTCGCCATCGGCCACCGCGAGCCGGGCGGCGGCCAGCAGGGCGGGGCGGCGGACGGTCAGCCACTCGGCGGCGGCTTCCGGGCTCGCGAAGCGCAGCGCGGGAGGCAGCGAGCGCAGCTTCTCGCGGGCCTGCGGGCTGTCGGTCTCGGCGGCGGCGCGGCAGGACTGGAGCAGCCGTACGTCGCGCTCCAGGACGCGGGCGCGGGCCAACTGGAGTTCGGCCGGGCGGTCCTCCTTCTCGGCGAGGGCGCGCAGCAGGGGGTGCAGACAGCCGGGCACCTCGTACTCGGGCAGCGGGGCACCGGCGGCGTGCAGCAGACCGAGGGCGGTGAGGTCGTCGAGGACGGCGCGGGCGCGGGCGGGCGAGCAGCCGGCCAGGGCGGAGGCGGTGTGCGGGTCGACGGTCCCGGCCGGGGCTTGCGAGAGCAGGCGCAGCAGCCGGGCGGAGGCGACGGGCAAGCGGTCGTGCACGAGCCGGAGGACGCGGGTGAGCGGGGGGCTGTCGCTGCCGTCGTCGGAGTCGGCGTGCATCCGCTTGGCGAGGTCGGAGATCCCGGCCTGGGGGCGGGAGGCGAGCCAGCCCCCGGCGAGGGTGAGCGCGGCGGGCTGTCCCTGGCAGATCTCGGCCAGGTTCTCGGCGGAGCGCGGGTCGACGGTGACGCGCACCGATCCGGCCCAGCGGGTGAGGAGTTCGACGGCGGACTTGGTGTCGAGACCGCCCAGGGTGCAGGGGCGGACGCCGGGGATGCCGGTGAGCGGGCCCGCGGAGACGGCGACGACCAGGCAGTCGGGGGCGTCCGGGAGCAGGGCGTCGACCTGTTCGGCGCCGCTCGCGTCGTCCAGCAGGAGCAGGACGCGGCGGCCGGTGAGGGCGGTGCGCAGCGCCTCGGTGAGCACGTCCTCGGGGGCTCCGGCGGGGGCGCGCACGCCGAGGGCGGTGAGCAGGTCGCGGGCGGTGCGCTCGACCGGTACGGGAGTGCCGTCGGGGTCGGCGAGCCGGGCGCGCAGCACACCGTCGGGGTAACGCGGAGCGAGCTGCCGGACGAGTTCACCGGCGAGTGCGGTGCGCCCGGAGCCGGGGCGTCCGGCGATGAGGAGCACTCGTGCGCGGGGGGCCTTGCGACCGGCGAGGGTGTCCAGTCCCGCGCGCTCGATGTCGGCGCGCAGCTCTTTCAACTCCCGTGTGCGTCCCAGGAATGAGTCCGGTGCGGCTGGAGGCTCCGCCGTCCGCACGTCGTCCTGGTCCACCGCCTGATCCGTCACGGGTCACGCTCCCGTCCCACCGCACGCGCACAGCCCGCCGGTTCTTCCGGTACGGGCGATTCCAGAGCCTAGTTCACGCTCTGCGACCTTCCCGTGGGAGCGGGGCGGAGACATCCCCCGATCGGATCAAGCGATGGTCACACCAATACCGTCACCTGCCTCGTCAGGCGCTGAAGGGGCGCGCGGGCCACGGCGCGTCCGCCGGGCGCAGCGCGTCGAGACCCTCGCCGCCGCGCGCGGCGACCAGCGAGAGGACGCCCACGACCAGGCAGTTGTTGTGCACGTCCCCGGCGAGGATCAGCCGGACCAGCTCGTCGACGGGCACGCGCGCGTACTGCATGTCCGTCTCCTCGTGCTCGGTCTCGAACCGCTCGCCCTCCGCCTCGGAGAGATCGCGGGCGAGGAAGATCCGCACCGCCTCGTCGCAGCCGCCCGGGGTGGTGTAGACGTCGGTGAGCACGCGCCAGTCCTCGGCCTTGACGTGCGCCTCCTCGTACAGCTCGCGCTGGGCGGCGTGCAGCGGGTTCTCGCCGGGCACGTCGAGCAGACCGGCGGGGATCTCCCAGAGCTTGTGGCGCACCGGGTGGCGGTACTGGTTGATCAGCAGGACCCGGTCCCGCTCGTCCAGGGCGAGGACGGCGACCGAGCCGGGGTGGACCTGGTAGTCGCGGCGGACCACCGAGCCGTCGGGCATGACCACGTCGTCCGTGCGGACGGCAGTCTTGTTGCCCGTGAAGGGGGTCGCGGTGCCGCGGACCTCCCACTCCTCGGGGGTGTCCTTGATCGTCATGCCCTGTCCTTCCCGTCGCGCAAAGAAAACCGGGGTGCGTCCCTGTTGAAGGTTCGCACCCCGGTCACCGTAACAATCGGTGTGTTACTTGGAGTTCTTCGGCTTGCCCGCCGTCTTGCGCTCGACGGAAGCCTTCACCAGACCCGCGAACAGCGGGTGCGGCCGGGTCGGCCGGGAGCGCAGCTCGGGGTGCGCCTGCGTGGCGACCAGGTAGGGGTGGACGTCACGCGGGTACTCGACGTACTCGACGAGCTTGCCGTCGGGCGAGGTGCCCGAGAAAAGGACACCCGCCTTCTTCTCCAGCTCGGCGCGGTAGGAGTTGTTGACCTCGTAGCGGTGGCGGTGCCGCTCCTCGACGTACTCCTTGCCGTCGTAGACCTCGCGGACGATGGAGCCCTCGGCCAGCTTGGCGGGGTACATGCCGAGCCGCATGGTGCCGCCCATGTCGCCCTCACCGGCGACGATGTCCATCTGCTCGGCCATCGTGGAGATGACCGGGTGGGCGGTGGCCGGGTCGAACTCGGTGGAGTTGGCGTCGGCGATGTCCGCGAGGTTGCGCGCGGCCTCGATCACCACGCACTGCAGGCCGAGACACAGACCCAGCAGCGGGATCTTGTTCTCGCGGGCGTAGCGGATCGCGCCGACCTTGCCGAGCACACCGCGGTCGCCGAAGCCGCCGGGGATGCAGATGCCGTCCACGTCGCCGAGGGCGGCGGCGGCACCGGCCGGGGTCTTGCAGTCGTCCGAGGTGACCCACTTGATCTTGACGCGCGCCTTGTTGGCGAAGCCGCCCGCGCGCAGCGCCTCGGTGACCGAGAGGTAGGCGTCGGGCAGGTCGATGTACTTGCCGACCAGGGCGAGGGTGATCTCGTGGTCCGGCTTGTGGACGCGGTCCAGCAGGTCGTCCCAGGTCGTCCAGTCCACGTCGCGGAAGGGCAGGTCGAGCTTGCGCACGACGTAGGCGTCCAGGCCCTCGCCGTGGATGACCTTCGGGATGTCGTAGATCGAACGGGCGTCGGGGCAGGCCACGACGGCAGCCTCGTCCACGTCGCACATCAGCGAGATCTTGCGCTTGATGGCGGTGGGGACCTCGCGGTCGCAGCGCAGCACGATGGCGTCCGGCTGGATACCGATGTTGCGCAGCGCGGCGACGGAGTGCTGGGTCGGCTTGGTCTTCAGCTCGCCGGAGGGACCGATGTACGGCAGCAGCGAGATGTGCACGACGAAGACGTTGTCCCGGCCGACCTCGTGGCGGACCTGGCGGACGGTCTCCAGGAACGGCAGCGACTCGATGTCGCCGACCGTGCCGCCGACCTCGGTGATGACGACGTCGACCTCGTCGGTCGCCATGCGCCGGATGCGGTGCTTGATCTCGTTGGTGATGTGCGGGATGACCTGCACGGTGTCGCCCAGGTACTCGCCGCGCCGCTCCTTGGCGATGACCGTGGAGTAGACCTGGCCGGTGGTGACGTTCGCGGAGCCGTCGAGGTCGCGGTCGAGGAAGCGCTCGTAGTGGCCGATGTCCAGGTCGGTCTCGGCGCCGTCGTTGGTGACGAACACCTCACCGTGCTGGAAGGGGTTCATCGTGCCCGGGTCCACGTTCAGGTACGGGTCGAGCTTCTGCATGACGACACGCAGGCCACGGGCCTTGAGCAGCATGCCCAGGCTGGAGGCGGTGAGGCCCTTGCCGAGCGAGGAGGCGACACCCCCGGTGACGAAGATGTGCTTGGTCGTCGTAGATTTCGGCGGCATGGCCAAGAGGGGGCTCCCGTGGTCGCTGTCTGTGATGCGGAACGGCCGTCGGCCCGGAGGATCATGTCTTCCTCGCGGTGGCGCCGTCGCTGCGGTTCGGGGGTTTTTCGCCCACCGGTCCACGGGCTACCAGGGTATCAGCGCCCGGAGGGGATGGCGCCCGGGCACGCTCCGCGACGGTCCCGGCACGCGGCTGTGACCAGTGCGGGGAGGTCTTCCGGGGCGGTCACGGGGTTCTCACCCGGTGCTCACTCGTTCGGCTCACACGGGTTGTCCGGAGCGGCGCGCAGATCATCTACGTGCGTCGTATCCTGCTCGGACACTCGCTGCCGAGCCCGGCCGGAACGACGGCACACCCCCGCCCGCACCACCCGCCGGAGACAACTACAGCGCGGCAGTTCGTCGAGCGGGACTGCCGTTTGCCTCAGGGCTCGGACGGCTGCTTTGCTTCACCGCTCAACGACGCATCAACAACGACCCCTTGACCGCACCAAGCGACAGCCCCCTCGCGCGGGGGTGACGTGGCCGTTCGACTGGAGTTGCACGTGGCCGGGCGCATCGAAGACTACGCACTCATCGGAGACATGCAGACCGCCGCACTGGTCTGCCGGGACGGCACGGTGGACTGGCTGTGCCTGCCCCGATTCGACTCCCATGCCATCTTCGCCGGCCTGCTGGGCACCGAGGAGCACGGCTTCTGGCGGCTCGGTCCGGCGCACGCGGCCGACGCGCCGCCGCCCAAGGCCGCCCGGCGGGGCTACCGGGGCGACTCGCTGATCCTGGAGTCGGAGTGGGACACCCCGAGCGGCACGGTCCGTGTGACCGACTTCATGCCGCCGCGCGACGGCGCCCCGCAGCTCATCCGGATCGTGGAGGGCGTCAGCGGCCGGGTGCCGATGCGCTCGGAGCTGCGGATGCGGTTCTCCTACGGCCGGGTGGTGCCGTGGGTGCACAAGCACGAGAACCGCACGGTGGCGGTCGCGGGTCCGGACTCGGTGTGGTTCGACACGGACGCCGAGACCTACGGCAAGGACCTGACGACGTACTCCGACTTCACCGTCTCCGCCGGTGAGCGGGTCGCGTTCACGATCTCCTGGCAGCCCTCGCACAAGACGCCGCCCCCGCTGCCCGAGCCGGAGCAGTCGCTGGAGGCGACGGAGGAGTTCTGGCGCGACTGGGTCGAGCAGTGCACGTACCACGGTCCCTACCGCGAGGCGGTGATCCGCTCGCTGATCACCCTGAAGGCGCTGACGTACGCCCCGACCGGCGGCATCGTCGCCGCGCCCACGACCTCGCTGCCCGAGGACATCGGGGGCGTGCGGAACTGGGACTACCGCTACACCTGGCTGCGGGACGCGGCGATCACGCTGTCCTCGCTGCTGCGCACCGGCTACCGCGACGAGGCGCGCGCCTGGCGCGAGTGGCTGCTGCGGGCGGTCGCGGGCGACCCGGAGAACCTGCAGATCATGTACGGCATCGCCGGTGAGCGCGAGCTGGGCGAGGCGGAGCTGGACTGGCTGCCCGGGTACGAGCACTCGACGCCGGTCCGGGTGGGCAACGGCGCGGCGCACCAGCTCCAGCTCGACGTGTACGGCGAGGTCATCGAGGCGCTGCACCTGGGCCACATGACGGGGCTCGCCCGCAACGACTACGCCTCGGTGCTCCAGATGAAACTGATCCGCTATCTGGAGGACCACTGGCGGGAGCCGGACGAGGGCATCTGGGAGGTGCGCGGACCGCGCCGCCAGTTCGTGCACTCCAAGGTGATGGCCTGGGTCGCCGTGGACCGCACGATCAAGCTGATCGAGTCGGGCGACGCGGAAGGACCGCTGGAGCGCTGGAAGGAACTGCGCGACGAGATCCACCGCGAGGTCTGCGAGAAGGGGTACGACCCGGAGCGCAACACCTTCACGCAGTACTACGGCTCCAAGGAGCTGGACGCCTCCCTGCTGCTCATCCCCCAGATGGGCTTCCTGCCCCCGGACGACAAGCGGGTCATCGGCACCATCGAGGCGATCCAGCGCGAGCTGTCCACCCCGGACGGCTTCATCCTGCGCTACCCCACCGACGGCGAGGACGCGGGCGTCGACGGTCTCCCCGGCGACGAGGGCGCCTTCCTCGCCTGCTCCTTCTGGATGGCCGACGACCTCGCGATGATCGGCCGCGTCGACGAGGCGCGCAAGCTCTTCGAGAAGCTCCTCGCACTGCGCAACGACCTCGGTCTCCTCGCCGAGGAATGGGACTCCCGCCTCAAGCGCCAGGTGGGCAACTTCCCGCAGGCGTTCAGCCATGTGCCGCTGATCGACACGGCGCTGCGGCTGACGGCGTCCGGGGCGTACGGCGGCTGACCGCCGGGGTGGCGTGGGGTGCGGATGACCGCCGTGCCCCGCGCGCCTAGGCTGAAAGCGCATTCTGCCCCCGATCTCGGAAGGGGGCGGCCATGGCTTCCCTCTCGAAGGCGGGTGCGGCGCTCGCCGTGCTGCGCGAGGAGTTGGCCGGAGAGGTGTTCGCGCCGGGGGACGCGGGCTACGACGAGGCCAGGGCTGTCTACAACGGGATGATCGACCGGCGCCCGGCGGTGATCGCCCAGTGCGTGGATGTCGGCGATGTGATCCGGGCGGTGCGGTTCGCGCGGGAGCTGGATCTGCCGGTCGCGGTGCGCGGGGGCGGGCACAGTGTGGCGGGTACGGCGCTGGGGGACGGCGCGGTGGTGGTGGATCTGCGCCGGATGCGTCAGGTGGACGTCGACCTGGAAGCCCGTGAGGTCCGGGTCGGGGGCGGGGCGACCATGAGTCACCTGGACCGGGCCACCCAGCCGTACGGTCTGGCCACCACGGGCGGGCGTGCTTCCACCACCGGGGTCGGCGGGTTCGTGCTCGGCGGCGGCACCGGCTGGCTGGACCGGATCTTCGGGCTCGCCGTCGACAACCTCCGCGAGGTGGAGCTGGTGACCGCCGACGCCGAGCAGGTGCGCGCGAGCGCCCGGGAGAACCCCGAGCTGTTCTGGGCGCTGCACGGCGGTGGCGGCAACTTCGGCGTGGCGACCGCGCTCACGCTGGGTCTGCACGAGCTGCCCGAGTTCTCGATCGCGCTGCTGCTGTTCGCGCCGGAGGACGGTCCCGAGGCGGTCCGCACGTTCCGGGATGTGATCGCGGCGGGACCCGACGGGCTGAGCGGCGCCACGATCTACCTCACCGGACCGCCCCTCGAGTTCGTCCCCGAGCAGATGGTGGGGCAACTCGTCTGTGCGGTGCTGGTCACGCACGCGGGCTCCCTCGACCTCCTGCACGAACTGGCGGCGCCGCTGCTCGCGCTGCCGTACGAGGGCGGGCTGGTCGGCGAGATGCCGTACGCGGACGTGCAGTGCATGATCGACGACCCGCCGGGGCTGCGGAACTACTGGTCCGCCGAGTATCTGACCGGGATGCCGGACGACCTGGTGGAGGTGTACTGCGCGCTGTCCGCGGGCGAGCCCGTGCCGACCGCCACCCAGCACATCCTGTTCCCGCAGGGCGGCGCGATCGCCGCGGGACCGCACGCGTACCCGGTGCCGTACCGGGACGCTGCCTGGGTCGCGCACCCCTTCGCCGTGTGGGAGGACCCCGCCGACGACACCCGCGCCGTCGACTGGGTGCGCGAGGTCCGCGCGGCGGTGAAGCCGTGGAGCACCGGCGACGTGTACCTGAACTTCATCGGCGACGAGGGCGCGGAGCGGGTCCGCGCGGGGCTCGGCGCGGAGAACCTGCTGCGCCTGGAGAAGGTGAAGCGGGCGTACGACCCGGACAACGTGTTCCGCTTCAACCACAACATCCGTCCGCTGTAGCGGAGTTGGCGCGCGGGTCCGGAGCGCCGGTTCCGGGGCGCCACGGCCGGGGCTGTCGGAGCGGCGACCGCGCGGGTAGCGTCCGGCGCATGGACAGCGGTACGGAGAGCGGGGCTGCCCCGCGCGGCGCGGGGATCACCGTCCGGCGCGCCCTGGAGCTGCCGGGGCTGCGCGGCGGGCTGCCGGAGATCCTGGCGGGCGGCGACCGGCTCGGTCGCACGGTGCGCTGGGTGCATGCGGGCGAGGTGCCGAACATCGCCTCGCTGCTCAAGGGCGGCGAGCTGCTGCTCACCACCGGCTACGGTCTCGGCACGCGCCCCGCCGAGCAGCGGGCGTTCGTGCGGACGCTGGCCGAGCGGGGCATCGCCGCGCTGGTGGTGGAGCTGGGCCCGCGCTTCACCCGGCTGCCCGCCGCCCTGGTGGACACGGCGCGGGCGACCGGGCTGCCGCTGGTGCAGTTGCATCGCGAGGTGGCGTTCGTGACGGTCACCGAGGAGATCCACACCGAGATCGTCAACGGGCACTACGCCCTGCTCCAGCGGGCGGAGGAGGTGCACCGCCGCTGCACCGAGGCGCTGCTCGGCGGGGGCGGGGTGCCGCAGATGCTGCGCATCCTGGCGGACTTCGCGGCGAACCCGGTGTTCCTGGAGACCCCGGACGGACGGCTGCTCTACGCCGCCGGGACTGGACCCGAGGGCGCGGACGCGCTGCAGGTGTGGGAGGGGCTGCGGGCGAAGCAGCGGGACGTGCCGCCCCCGGCGGGTTCGGTCCTGGTGGACGTGCCCGGCGGCGGTCCCGGTCCGGGCTCGGTGCGGGCGCGTCTGGTGCTGCTGCCGGTGTGCGGTCCGCTGGCGCCGGTGCACCGGATGGCGGCCGAGCGGGCAGCCGGGATCGTCGCCGTGGTGCTGATGCAGGCGCGGCAGGAGGAGGTGTTGGCGGCACGCGGGAGGGGTGACTTCCTGAGTGATCTCGCCGAGGGGCGGATCGCCGCCGAGGACGCCCCGGCGCAGGCCCGGGTGCTGGGCTTCCGTTCTGGCGAGGGTCCGCTGCTGCCGGTCGTGATGCGGGTCGGTGACTGTGTCGCCCCGGGCGCGGGGTGGGCGGTGCTGGCGCAGGCGGTGGCGAAGGAGCTGGCCTCGGTGGGGGTGCCGGTGCTGCTTGGGGTGCGGCCGGTGGAGGGACGGGTGCCGGTGCTCGCGGGGCTGCGCACGGAGTCGGAGCGGTCGGCGGTCGCGGACCGGGTCGCGGCGGCGCTGCGGACGGGGGTGGAGCGCGCCGGGCTGTTGCACCCGGGCGGTGCGGCGCCGCTGGTGGTGGTCGGGGCGGCGGGCGACTGGACGGCCGTACCGGCGGCGCTGCGGCACGCGGCGGAGGCGGCGACGGCGCTGCGCGGTCCGGCCGACCGGCCCTGGTACGACGCGCGGCGCCTCGACATCGACCTGCTGCTGTGGCGGCTGCGCGACCACCCGGACCTGGCGGCGTTCGTGGACCGCGCGCTCGGCTCGCTGCTCGAGCACGACGCGCGCTCGCGTCCGCCGCTGCTGCCGACCCTGGAGACCTATCTCGCGCACGCGGGCTGCAAGGCGGAGACCGCCCGCGAACTGCATCTGAACCGGCAGACCCTCTACAACCGGCTTGCCCGGATAGGCGAGTTGCTGGGCACGGACCTCGACGACCCGCAGACGGTACTGGCGTTGAGCCTCGCGCTGCGCGCCCGGGAGCACGTGGCGTAGGGAGGGGACCTCAGGCGAGCGGCACCGGCAGGGTCAACTCGTCGTAGACGCTGAGAACTTGGGCGACCGTCTCGTCCTCGGTCGGCCAGGTGGCCGCCTGCTGGACACCCCGTTCGCGCAAGCCCTCGCGCCGCTCGGCGTCGGCGAGCAGATCGGTGACGGCGGCGGCGAGGGCGGGTCCGTCGCCGTAGGGGACGAGGTGAGCCGCGTCGCCGACGAGGTCCGGGACCCCGCCGACGGCGGTCGCGACCAGTGGCACCCGGGCGTACAGCGCCTCCTGCGCGAGCACCGAGCGCGACTCCCAACGGCCGGTCAGCAGTGCCAGATCGGCGGCGGCGAGCAGGTCGGGCACGTCGTCGCGGAAGCCGAGGAGGCGGACCGGCAGATGCTCGGTCTCGATCCGGCGCTGCAACTCCGGTCGCAGCGGTCCCTCCCCCGCGACGACGACCAGCGGCTGCGGATCGAGGTCGCGCCAGGCGCGGGCCGCGTCGAGCAGCGTCTCGTGTCCGCGGTGCCGGTCCAGGGAGGCGACCGAGACGAGCAACGGGCGCCCGGTGGCGCCGAGTTCGGCCCGCACCTTGTCGGCGGGGCGCTCGGGGTCGGGTCCTCGTCCGCCGTACCTGCCGCCCGGCAGACCGACGGCGGCGAGCCGGGCGTCGCGCGCCCCGGTCCTGCGCGCCCGGTCCACGAGGTCGGAGCTGGTGCCGAGCACGACTGTCGCGGTGCGCATCACGCGCCGCTCCAGCAACCGCAGCAGATGCGCCCGCGCGCCCTCGGCACGGGCGCGGTTGTGCCAGGTGACGACCAGCGGGGTGGTCCGCCCGCCGAGCGCGAGGACGGTACGGAAGGAGGCGTGCAGACCGTGCGCGTGGACCAGGTCGGCGTCCGCGCAGGCGGCGCGCAGCGCGGCGACTGCCGCCGGGTCGCTGCTGCGCGGCACGGGCAGGTGCTCGGCGCCGGTCCCGCTGAAGTCGTAGGCGTGGTCCGCCTCGGCGGGCGCGCACACGGTGACCCGGACCCCGCGCGCGACCAGACCCGCCGCCAGGGAGCGCACATGCGCGCTGCTGCCCGCGTTGCCTCCGCCGAGCACCTGGACGGTGCGCAGCGGCGACTGGCCGGGCGGTGCGGTGCTGCTCACGGGGCTCACGGGGCCGGCTCCTGATTCGGCGGGCATTCACGAAGGGACGTACAGACGGTAGCGGTCGGCGGCGCCGCGAGGAGCTGCCGCGCCCCCTTCGCCCCGGCCGCTTTCTCCCTCAAGGATGCCAGGAGCCAAGGCCGTTCCGGGAATCGCCGGTCGGCGCGGGTCCCGGCGGGGAGAGGCAACACACAGGCGCATATCACCCGTGCGGGTGAGCCGACCGGACCGTGCCGTCGGCGGTCCCGAGCGCCCGCGCCCAGTCGCTCACCCGGTCCCCGTACACCGTGGCGGCGACGACGGCGACGGCGTGCGCGAGCAGTCCCGCGCGGCCGTTGGCCGCCACCACGGCGGTTCCGAGCGCGGCGCCCAGGGCGTGCGCGCCGGTGTCCCCGATCATCGCCCGCTCCCCCAGGTCCTCGGGCAGCACCGCCGCCGCCCCGCCCACGGCTGCCGCCGCCAGCGCGCCCCCGGGTGCGGAGCGAAGGAGCCCCGGCGCCCCGAGCGCGAGCACCGCCGAGGCGGCGCGGGCGGGGCGCACGTCGAGGAGGTTCACGGTGTGCGCGGCGCCCGCGATCACGACGCCCGCAAGGAGCCGGTCCAGCGGGCGCTGCTTGAGGAACGTCCCGGCCACGAGTGCGGCGGCGGTGATGCCGAACAACTTCACCGCGCCGGAGGTGACTTCGCCCTGGCGCAGTGCGCCGAGGTGGGCGCAAAAGCCCCGGCGCGGATCGTCGGCGCCCGCGATGTCGTCGTACGCCCCGCAGGCACCGGCGGCGAACACCGCGAGCCCCGCGGCGGGGTGGACGCGCGCGGCGGCGAGGGCGGTCGCGGCGGCGCACGCCGGGCCGCAGTACAGCTCCACGGTCCGGCCCGCGTGGTTCTTCCGCCGCCAGCGGTCGGCGCCGCCGGGGGCGAGGGCGCGCAGGGCGGCGGTGGCGCCCCGGGTGAGGAGGGCGGCGGTCGCGAAGGTGGTCGTGCGGGTGGTCATCCGGCCACTGTAGAAGGGAGTTGGGGCAGCCTCGCAGGACGGTCCCCGCGAGGGCGCGCACCTCCCCGGCGAGGGGCTACGCCTCCCCGCGCGCCGTCGCCAGCAGTTCCTCCGCGTGTGCCCGCGCCGCCTCGGAGTCCTCCTGGCCCGCCAGCATCCGGGAGAGTTCGCGGACGCGGTCCTCGCCCTCCAGGACCTTGACGCCGGAGCGGGTGACCGAGCCCTCGTTGGTCTTCTCCACCAGCAACTGCCGGTCCGCGAAGGCGGCGACCTGGGGCAGGTGGGTGACCACGACGACCTGGGCGGTGCGGGCGAGCTTGGCCAGACGGCGCCCGATCTCCACGGCCGCCTTGCCGCCGACACCGGCGTCCACCTCGTCGAAGAGGTAGGTCGGCACCGGGTCGGTGCCCGCGAAGACGACCTCCACGGCGAGCATCACCCGGGACAGCTCACCGCCGGAGGCGCCCTTGGCGATGGGGCGGGGCGGGGCGCCGGGGTGCGGGGCGAGGAGCAGCTCGACCTCGTCCACGCCGGAGGGACCGTAGGCGACCGTGCGACCGCCCGCCTCGACGCCCTCGGGGTCCTCGGTCTGCCGGATGTCGAAGGACACCCGGGCGTGCGGCATGGCGAGGGAGGCGAGCTCGGCGGTCACGGCGGCGGCGAACCGCTCGGCGGCTTCGGTGCGCGCCGTGGTCAACTGCTCGGCCAGCGCGCCCAGTTCGGCGCCGAGCGCGTCGCGTTCGGCGGTCAGCTCGGTGATCCGCTCGTCGTCGCCGTCCAGCTCGGTCAGCCGGGCGGCGCCCTGCTCGGCCCAGGACAGCACGGCGGCGATGTCCTCGCCGTACTTGCGGGTCAGCGCGTTCAGCGCGGCCCGGCGCTCCTCCACGGCGGCAAGGCGCAGCGGGTCGGCGTCCAGGTCGTCGGCGTATCCGGCCAGCTCGCCCGCCACGTCCCCGGCGAGGATGCCGATCTCCCCGATGCGGTCCGCGAGCGCGGCCAGCGCCGGATCGTGCGAGCGGACCGCCTCAAGGGCCCGGTGGGCACCGGCGATCAGCGTGGCGGCGTCGATGCCCTCGGGGTCCTCGGGGTTCCCGGCGAGGGCGGCGTGGGCGGCGGTCGCGGCGGAGGACAGGGACTCGGCGTGCCCGAGCCGCTCCGCCTCCTCGGCCAGCTCCACGTCCTCCCCGGCGCGCGGCTCCACGGCCGCGATCTCGTCCAGCCCGAAGCGCAGCAGGTCGGCTTCCTGGGCGCGCTCGCGGGCGCGGGTGACGATCTCGTCCAGCTCGGCGCTCACGGCGCGCAGCCGCTTGTAGGCGTCCGTGTAGGCGCCGAGCGGCACCGCGACGGCGTCGCCCGCGTACCGGTCGAGGGCGCCGCGCTGCCGGTTCGCCTTGAGCAGTCCCTGCTGGTCGGTCTGGCCGTGCACGGCCACCAGGTCGTCGGCCAGCTCGGCGAGCAGTCCGACGGGGACACTGCGACCGCCGAGGTGCGCCCGGGAGCGTCCCTCGGCGGAGACGGTGCGGCTGATCAGCAGGGCGCCGTCGTCCAGCTCGGCGCCTGCCTCCTCGGCACGTACGACGGCGGGGGCACCGGGGGGTACGGCGATCCGCCCCTCCACCACCGCCTTGCCCGCGCCGAGCCGGACCAACGCCGGGTCGGCGCGCCCGCCGAGCAGCAGCCCCAGGCTGGTGACGACCATGGTCTTGCCCGCGCCCGTCTCACCGGTGACAGCGGTGAACCCGGGCGACAGCTCGACCACGGCGTCGTCGATGACCCCGAGCGACCGTATGCGCATCTCCTCCAACACGGAACAGACCATACGAGGTCCGGGGCGGGATGCGCACACAGGCCGCCCATGTCACTCGGTGGTGTGGTCCTGCCGCGCCCCGCGCCAGCCCGTGGTGGGCAGGGCGAACTTCGCCACGAGGCGGTCGGTGAAGGAGGCGTGGTGCAGCCGGGCGAGGCGGACCGGCACGGCTCCGCGCCGGACCTCCACGCGGGCGCCGGGGGGCAGCTCGATGGTGCGGCGCCCGTCGCACCACAGCACGCCCGGCGGGACGTGCGGGAGCACCTCGACGGCGAGCACCGAGTCCGGGGAGGTGACCAGCGGCTTGGCGAACAGCGCGTGGGCGCTGATCGGCACCATGAGCAGCGCCTCCACCTCGGGCCAGACCACCGGTCCCCCGGCGGAGAAGGCGTAGGCGGTGGAGCCGGTGGGCGTGGAAAGGACGATGCCGTCGCAGCCGAAGGCGGTGACCGGACGGCCGTCGATCTCCAGGACCACTTCGAGCATCTTCTCGGCGGAGACCTTCTGGACGGCTGCCTCGTTCAGCGCCCAGTCGGTGTGCACGATGTCACCGTTGCGGTGCACGACCACATCGATGGTCATGCGCTCCTCGACCTCGTAGGAGCGGGCCACCACCCGGTCCACGACCCGGTCCAGGTCGTCCCGCTCCGCCTCGGCGAGGAAGCCGACGCTGCCGAGGTTGACGCCGAGCATCGGCACCCCGGAGGCGCGGGCGAACTCGGCGCCGCGCAGCAGGGTGCCGTCGCCGCCGAGGACGATCAGCAGCTCGCAGCCGTCCAGGGACTGCGGTGTCGCCTCCGCGACGAGTTCGACCTCGCCCGGCAGCGGCAGGTCGCGCGCCTCCTCCTCCAGCACCCGCACGCCTATGCCGTGCGAGAGCAGCCCCTTGACCACGAGTTCCGCGCTGCGGATCGCAGCCGGGCGCCCGGTGTGGGCGAGCAGGAAAACAGTACGCGCTCGGTTCTGTGTCAACGCGGCCCCTCCGCCACTGCACGATCGACGTCGGCCGGGTCCAGTTCGGGTGCACCGGACTTCAGCCAGAGAAAGTACTCGACATTGCCCGAGGGACCCGGCAGCGGACTCGCGGTCACTCCTCGCACCCCGAGCCCCAGCTCCCCGGCCTTCTCGGCCACCCCGCGCACGGCCTCCGCCCGCAGTTGCGGACTCCGTACGACTCCCCCGCTGCCCAGCCGTTCCTTGCCCACTTCGAACTGCGGCTTGACCATCATCACCAGATCGGCATCCGGCGTCACGCACCGCTTGAGGGCGGGCAGCACCAGCCCCAGCGGGATGAAGGACAGATCGCCCACCACCAGGTCCACAGGCTTCCCGTCGATCGCCTCAAGCGTCAACTCCCGTACGTTCGTACGGTCCTTGACGGTGACGCGTTCATCGCTCTGCAGAGACCAGGCGAGCTGGCCGTAGCCGACGTCCACGGCGACGACGTGCGCGGCGCCCGCGCGCAGCAGCACGTCGGTGAAGCCGCCGGTGGAGGCGCCCGCGTCCAGCGCGCGGCGCCCCTCGACGACGAGCCCCTCGGGCACGAACGCGGCGAGCGCCCCGGCGAGCTTGTGACCGCCCCGGGAGACGTACTCGGGGTCGGAGTCGTCGGACTGGACCACGATGGCGGCGGCGGTCTCGACCTGGGTGGCCGGCTTGGTCGCCACGGTCTTGCCGACGCTGACCCGCCCGGCGGCGATCAACTGGCTCGCGTGCTCGCGCGAGCGCGCCAGCTTCCGGCGGACCAGCTCGGCGTCCAGACGGCGGCGTACGACTCCAGCCACGTTCGGTTCAGCTCCTGACTTCTCACGGTGATGCGGATCTAGCGGGCGTCGAGCGCGCTCAGCGCGTCGCGCAGCCCCGCGTGTACATCCTCGTACACCGCGAGGTGTCCGTCGGTCGTGAGGCGGTCGGCGTCGGCAAGCCGGGTCAGGCGGGCGTCCACGCCCGGGTCGCCGGTGGGGGTGCGGGGCACGTTCAGCGGGGCCGGGACCTCGGGTGCGTACCCGGTGTCGTGCTCGGTGGCGCCCTGCGGCTCGGCGGCGGACTCGCTCATGCCCAGACGCTACCGCGAACGACTGGGGTACCGTCGTGCGCGATGGCCACGATCGAGCAGTGCCGCGCCGCACTGGAGAAGCTTTCGGACAACATGCGGGGCGCCGAGGGCGACGTGCGCGCCGCCGCAGCCCTGGACCGCTCGGTGAGCTGTCACATCACCGACCTGGACGTCACCTTCACCGGCCGCATGACGGGCGGCCGGATCGAGGTGGACCGGACCCTGCCGGGTCCGCCGGGCGAGCGGGCGCAGATCCGGCTCGCCCTGGCGGGCGACGACCTGGTGTCCCTGGTGGACGGCGAGCTGAACTTCGCGACCGCCTGGGGCTCGGGCCGGGTGCGCCTGGAGGCGAGCCTGCTGGACCTGTTCCGGCTGAGAAAGCTGCTGTGACCACCGCCTCGCGGCTCAGGACGCCGTAGCCGCCTTCGCCACCGGACGCGCCTTGCGCGCGGCCGGGACCACCAGCGGGGTGCCGGTCTCGGGGTCGTCGATGACCTGGCAGCGCAGCCCGAAGACCTTCTCGACCAGCTCGGCGGTGACGATGTCGCCGGGCGCGCCCTCCGCGATCACCTCGCCGCCGCGCAGGGCGATGAGGTGGGTGGCGTAGCGGGCGGCGTGGTTGAGGTCGTGCAGGACGGCGACGAGGGTGCGCCCCTGGGTCTCGTGCAGCTCGGCGCACAGGTCGAGGACGTCGATCTGGTGCTGGATGTCGAGGTAGGTGGTCGGCTCGTCCAGGAGCAGCAGCGGGGTCTGCTGCGCGAGCGCCATGGCGATCCAGACGCGCTGGCGCTGACCGCCGGACAGCTCGTCGACGTACCGCTCCGCCAGCTCGGCGACACCGGTGCGCGCCATGGAGTCCGCGACGACCTGCTCGTCCTCGGCGGACCACTGGCGCAGGATGCCCTGGTGCGGGTAGCGCCCCCGGGCCACGAGGTCCGCGACGGTGATGCCGTCAGGCGCGATGGAGGACTGGGGCAGCAGACCGAGGGTGCGGGCGACCTTCTTGGCGGGCATCGACTGGATGACCTGGCCGTCGAGCAGCACCCGGCCCTCGCTGGGCTTCAGCATCCGCGAGAGCGCCCGCAGCAGCGTGGACTTGCCGCACGCGTTGGGACCGACGATCACGGTGAAGGAGTTGTCCGGTATCTCCACCGACAGCTTCTCCGCGATGACCCGCTGCTCGTAGGCGAGGGTGACGTTCTCGGCGGACAGGCGGTTCACAGTGCTCCTAGGGATGTTCGTCGTCGTGCCGTCCGGGTGCGGGGCGCCGCTCATATCCGGCCCGCCCGGCGCTCGGTGACCAGCAGCCACAGCAGATAGGCGCCGCCGAGGACGCCGGTGACCACGCCGACGGGCAGTTGGTCGGCGCCGAAGACGCGCTGCGAGAGCCAGTCGGCGGTGACGAGGAGGGCGGCGCCCATGAAGAGGGAGGGCACCAGGTTGGGTCCCGGCGAGCGGGTCAGCCGCCGGGCGAGCTGCGGCGCCGTGAGCGCCACGAAGCCGACGGGTCCGGCGGCGGCGGTGGCACCGGCGGTGAGCAGGACGGCGGAGACCATCAGCACGAGGCGCACCCGCTGCACGCGCACCCCGAGCGCGTACGACACGTCGTCACCCATCTCCATCATCCTCAGCCCCCGCCCGTTGGCGAGGACCAGCGGGACGAGGACCGCGCACATGGCGAGCAGCGGCCAGACCTGGGACCAGTCCCGGCCGTCGAGCGAGCCGGTCATCCACACGACCGCGCGGGCGGCGTCCACGATGTCGGCCCTGGTGATCAGATAGCCGTTGACGGCGGTGAGGATCGCGGAGACGCCGATGCCGACCAGGACGAGCCGGTAGCCGTGCACGCCCTGCTTCCAGGCGAGCAGATAGATGGCGACGCCCGTGACCAGACCGCCGACCAGCGCGCCGAGCGTCACGGCGGTGGCGCTGCCGGAGAACAGCACGATCATGACCAGGGCGCCCGCGGTCGAGCCCTGGGAGAGACCGAGCACGTCGGGGCTGCCCAGCGGGTTGCGCGAGATCGACTGGAACAGGGCGCCGCCCAGCCCCAGCGAGCCGCCCACCAGCAGGGCGACGAGCAGCCGCGGCAGCCGCAGCTCGTTGACGATGAAGTCCTGGTACGCGGTGCCGTTCCCGGCCAGCGTCCGCAGCACGTCGGCCGCCGGGATCTTCGCGTCGCCGGTGCCGATCAGCGCCACGCCCGCGACGAGCACGGCCACGATCAGCAGCAGGACGACGAGCAGACCGCGCGGGTCCACGCGCAGGGAGAGCCCGCCGGGGGCGCGTACCGCACGGCTCCGGGAGTGCGTCTTCACAGTTGGGCCGTCCTCCGGCGTCGTACGAGCATGATGAACAGCGGGCCGCCGATGATCGCGGTGACGATGCCCACCTGCAGTTCCGCCGGGCGGACGACGAGCCGCCCGACGATGTCCGCGCCGAGCAGCAGCACCGGCGAGAGGACGGCGGCGTACGGCAGGATCCAGCGCAGGTCGGGTCCGGTGAAGGAGCGCACCACGTGCGGGACCATCAGACCGACGAACACGATCGGACCGCAGGCGGCGGTCGCGGCGCCGCACAGCACGGTCGCGGCCAGCATGGCGAGACCGCGGGTGCGGTGGAGGTTGGCGCCGAGCGCGCGGGCGGTGTCGTCGCCCATCTCCATGGCGTTCAGCGGCCGGGCGAGCGCGAGCGCGAGGATCATGCCGACCGCGAGGAACGGCAGCACCTGGACGATGGTCCCGTTCGTCGCGGAGTCCAGCGAGCCGACCGTCCAGAACCGCATCCGGCCGAGCGCCGCGTCGTCGGAGATCATCACGGCCTGGAGGTAGCCGTACAGCGCGGCGCTGATCGCCGTACCGGCAAGGGCGAGCCGCACCGGGGTGGCGCCCCGGCTGCCGCCGAGGAACCACACCAGCGCGCCCACCACGGCCGCACCGGCGAACGCGAACCACACATAGCCGGTCAGCGAGGTCACGCCGAGGAAGGTGATGGCCGTGACGACGGCGGCGGAGGCACCCGCGTTGATGCCGAGCAGACCGGGGTCGGCCAGCGGATTGCGGGTGACCGCCTGCAGAACCGCCCCGGAGAGACCGAGCGCAGCCCCCGCCAGCAGACCGAGGAGGGTCCGCGAGATCCGGGCGCCCACGACCGTGTCGCCGTACGTCCCGGTGTCGTGGAACAGGCCGTGCAGGACCTGGTCCGGCGACAGCGCCTTCGCGCCGATGGCGATGCTCGCCATGGCGACGAACGCCAGGAGCACGACGGCGAGGAGGAGCCCGAGGGCCCGTACCGCGCGTCGCTTCGGGGGCGCGGAGCTGACGTCCGCGCGCGGTTCCGGAGGACTCTCGACCAACACGAGGTTAGGTTAGCCTATCCTCCCATGTGATCAAGTGACCGGTACGGGCCCACGCACGAGCCCGGGACGAGCCCGGTCCGGGGCATACGCCGTGGTCAGAGCCCCAGCCGGGCCAGCGCCTTGCCCCCGTCCAGCGTGCACGTGCCCTCGCCCGCCGCCGTCCACGCCGCCGCGCACAGCGCCCGCAGCCCGTCCAGCGGTTCGCCGTCACCCGTCAGCTCCAGCCGCTCGGCGCCCGCCGTCGCCGTCCAGCCACCGCAGCGGAACCCCTCGCCCGCCTCCGTGACCTCCGGCTGCCCGGTGAGCAGCCCGCGCAGATCGGCGTCCACATAGGTCGGCCGGTGCCGCGGGGGCGCGGCGAGCAGCAGGGCGCCGTCGGTGACACCGGTCAGCACGAGCAGCGAGTCGACCTCGCCGTTGAACGCGCCCTCGATGTCGGTGTCCAGCCGGTCCCCGACCACCAGCGGCCGCTTCGCGCCGGTGCGCAGGATCGTCTCCTTGTGCATCGGGGGCAGCGGCTTTCCCGCCACCTGCGGCTCGGCACCGGTCGCGATCCGCACGACCTCCACGGCAGCGCCGTTGCCCGGCGCGATACCCCGCCCGCTCGGAATCGTCAGATCGGTGTTGGACGCGAACCACGGCACCCCGCGCGCCACCGCGTACGACGCCTCCGCGAACCGCCCCCACGCCAGGTCGGGACCGCCGTAGCCCTGCACGACGGCCACCGGGTCGTCGTCCGCCGACTCCACCGGCGTCAGACCGCGCTCGCGCAGCGCCACCCGCAGCCCCTCGCCGCCGATGACCAGCACCTTCGCCCCCGCGGGCACCTGCTCGCTGATCAGCCGCGCCACCGCCTGCGCGGAGGTGATCACATCGTCGGCTCCGGTCGGTATGCCCAGCTCGGTGAGGTGTCCGGCGACCGTGTCCGGGGTGCGCAGCGCGTTGTTGGTGACGTACGCGAGGTGCATGCCCTCCTCACGCGCGACCGCGAGCGAGTCCACGGCGTGCGCGATGGCCTCCCCGCCCGCGTACACCACCCCGTCCAGATCGAGCAGCGCCGTGTCGTACGCCTCGCTCAGGGGGCGCCCACTGCCCTCGGGCCTCGTCCTGACGCTCTGGCTCATGCGGTATCGCTCCTCGTTCGACGCTCTTTCCCCCGATCATCCCCCACAGCCCCCGCACACGTACGATGCCGGGATGAACATCGCAGGTCACTCGGAAGCAAAGGCGCCCCGAGGGCTGGAACTCACACCGTTCCGGGGCCTTCGTTACGACCCCGAACGGGTCGGCAGCCTCGCCTCCGTCACCTCCCCGCCGTACGACGTGGTCGTGCGCCCCGACGGCCTGCACCACCTCCAGGACGCCGACCCGCACAACATCGTCCGGCTGATCCTCCCCCAGGCCGAAACCCCCACCGTCCGCAACGACCAGGCGGCCGGCACCCTGCGCCGCTGGCTCACCGAGGGCGTCCTGCGAGCCGACCCCGAGCCCGCGCTGTACGTCTACGAACAGCGCGACGGCGAGGGCGGGGTCCAGCGCGGTGTCATCGGCGCCCTGCGCGTCTCGGAACCGGAGGAGGGCGTGGTCCTCCCGCACGAGGACGTCATGCCCCCGGTGGTCGCGGACCGCGCCGCCCTGATGCGCGCCACCCGCGCCAACCTGGAACCCCTGCTCCTGACCTACCGCGGCAACGGCGCCACGGCCGAGGTCGTGGAGCGCACGGTCGCGCACGCTCCGCTGCTCGCCACCACCACCGAGGACGGCGTACGCCACCGCCTCTGGGCGGTCACCGAGCCCGACGACCTCACCCTGGTCCGCGCCGACCTCGCCGGACACCAGGCGCTCATCGCCGACGGCCACCACCGCTGGGCCACCTACCGGCTGCTCCGCGCGGAACACCCCTCGCCCAGCCCCTGGGACCACGGTCTGGTCCTGCTGGTCGACACCGTCCGCTATCCGCTGCGCGTGCGCGCCATCCACCGGCTGCTGCACGGTCTGCGGGTGGCGGACGCGGTGGCGGCGGTACGGGACCTGTTCCGGGTACGGCGTCTTGAGCTGCCGCTGGCCGAGGCGCTCGCGGAACTCGCGGAGGCTGCCGCCGAGGGCAACGCCTTCCTGCTGGCCGGGGACGGCGCCTTCCACCTCCTGGACAAGCCGGACCCCGACCTGCTGGCCCGCACGGTCCCGGCCGACCAGCCCGCCGCCTGGCGCTCCCTGGACGCGACCGTCCTGCACGCCACGCTCCTCGACCACGTGTGGCACATCCCCGAGGACTCCCCCGCCCACATCGCCTACATCCACGACGCCACCGCCACGGTCGCCAAGGCGGAGCACGACGGCAGCACGGCGGTCCTGCTGCACCCGGTCCGCGAGGACGTCGTCCGCGAACTGGCCCGCCAGGGCGTGACGATGCCCCGCAAGTCGACCTCGTTCGGTCCGAAGCCGGCGTCGGGTCTGGTGCTGCGGGTGCTGGACATCTGAGATCCCGGACCCGGACATGAGTCCGGACATGAGTGAGGGGCGGAACCCGGCCGGGTTCCGCCCCTCACTCATGTGCTGTGGTCAGCGCGTGACGCGTCAGTCCTTGTCGGTGTCGCGGTCGGTGTCGCGCGCGACGGGCTCGTCGTCGTCCGCGTCGTCCGCGTCCTCGTCCTCGGCGGCCGGGGTCTCGGTCACGGTCTCCGTGACGGTGACGCCGGACTCGCCCTCGGCGTCCGTCTCGTCCTCACCGAGGGCGTCGACGAACTCCACGCCGTCCAGCTCGGCGAGCCGGTCGGAGGCGTCGGTGCTGCCGTCGCGGTCCGCCTCGACCGCCTTGGCGAACCACTCGCGCGCCTCGGTCTCCCGACCGGCGGCCAACAGCGCGTCGGCATAGGCGTACCGCAGACGGGCGGTCCACGGCTGCACCGAGTTGGACGCCAGCTCGGGGCTCTGCAGCGTCACGATCGCCGCGTCGAGCTGGTCCATGTCACGCCGGGCACCGGCGGCGACGAGCCGCATCTCGACCTGACCCGCCTTGTCCAGCTTCTGCACCTCGGGGGCACCCGCCATGTCCAGCGTCTTCTCCGGACGACCCAGACCCCGCTCGCAGTCCGCCATCACGGGCCACAGGTCCGTGTTGCCGGTCATCCGCCGCGCGGCCCGGAACTCTGCCAGCGCCTCGGAGTACTTCTGGTTCGCGTACGCCGCGAAACCGGCTGCCTCGCGGACGGCGGCGACACGGGACGCCAGACGCAGGGCCACCCGGGAGTAGCCGTAGGCACCCTCGGGGTCCTCGTCGATGAGCCGGGCGACCATCACCAGGTTGCGCGCGACGTCCTCGGCGAGCGTCTTCGGCAGGCTCTGGAGCTCCTGCCGCACGTCCTTGTCGATCTCGTCACCGGTGACGTCCTCGGGGATCGGCAGCCGCTTGATCGGCTCCCGGTCACGGTCACGGTCCCGGTCGTCCCGGCCCCGGTAACCACCACGCCGGTCGTCCCCACCACGCCGGTCGTCCCGCCCACGGAACCCACCACCGGCGGGTCGCCCGCCACGGTCGTCCCGACGGGGGTACGACGGACGGTCGCCACCCCGGTCGTCACGACCCCGGAAACCACCACGGTCGCCACCGCGGTCATCGCGACGGTCGTCGCGACGGAAACCACCGCGGTCGTCGTCACGACGGGGGTACGACGGGCGGTCGCCGCCACGGTCGTCACGACGGGGGTAGGACGGACGGTCGCCGCCGCTGCGGTCGTCCCGGCGGAAGCCACCACGGTCACCACGGTTGTCGTCACGACGGGGGTACGACGGGCGGTCCCCACCACGGTCGTCACGGCGCGGGTAGGACGGACGGTCGCCGCCACCACGGTTGTCGTCACGACGGTCGTCGCGACGGAAACCACCACGGTCGTCATCACGACGGGGATACGACGGACGGTCCCCACCACGGTCATCGCGACGCGGGTAGGACGGACGGTCGCCACCACGGTTGTCGTCCCGGCGGAAGCCACCGCGGTCGTCATCACGGCGCGGGTACGACGGACGGTCCCCACCACGGTCGTCACGACGGGGGTAGGACGGACGGTCGCCGCCACCGCTGCGGTCGTCCCGGCGGAAGCCACCGCGGTCACCACGGTTGTCGTCACGACGCGGGTACGACGAGCGGTCACCGCCACGGTCGTCACGACCACGGAAACCACTGCGGTCACCGTCCCGACGGTCGTCGCGACGGTAGCCACCACGGTCGTCATCGCGGCGCGGGTACGAGGGGCGGTCGCCGCCACGGTCGTCGCGACGCGGGTAGGACGGACGGTCGCCACCGCTGCGGTCGTCCCGGCGGAAACCACCACGATTGTCGTCACGACGGTCGTCGCGGCGGAAACCACCACGGTCGTCATCACGACGGGGGTACGACGGACGGTCGCCACCACGGTCGTCGCGACGGAAGCCGCCACGGTCACCACGGTTGTCGTCACGACGCGGGTAGGAGGGACGGTCGCCGCCCCGGTCACCCCGGTCGTCGCGGCGGAAGCCGCCTCGGTCACCACGGTCACGGTCGTCGCGTCGGCCGTAGCCGCCACGGTCGTCGTCACGGCGGGGGTACGAAGGGCGGTCGCCGCCACGGTCGTTGCCGCCGCTACGGCGCGGGGCACCGCGGTAGCCGCCGCGTTCACCGCGGTCACCACTGTCCCGTCGCCGCTGGTCGCGCTCCGGACGGTCGTCGGGAGAGTTGGTGGCCATCGGATGACTCCTGTCTTCAGGTACAACAAGCATTGTAAAAACAAAAGGACCCCTGGTCCCAGCTGAACGCTGGGACCAGGGGTCCTCCAAAGATTGTTCGGCGGCGTCCTACTCTCCCACAAGGTCCCCCTTGCAGTACCATCGGCGCTGAGAGGCTTAGCTTCCGGGTTCGGAATGTAACCGGGCGTTTCCCTCACGCTATGACCACCGAAACCCTAATGGTTTCGAGCGAACAAGCACACTTTTTATTTGTGAGTTCAGCTCTGAACCGGCAACTGTTCGTTGCCTCAGAACTTACACAGTGGACGCGAGCAACTGAGGACAAGCCCTCGGCCTATTAGTACCAGTCAACTCCACCCGTTACCAGGCTTCC
>NZ_JACYHF010000012.1 GCF_016482685.1 Streptomyces sp. DSM 110735
CCCAGTGACCGGGGACTCCCCCAGGGACCGGCGGCTGCCCAGTGACCGGGGACTCCCCCAGGGACCGGCGGCTGCCCAGTGACCGGGGACTCCCCCAGGGACCGGCGGCTGCCCGGTGACCGGGGACTCCCCAAGGACTGGGGAGCTGCCCCGCCCGGGGAGCAGACGGGGCGCGGGCAGAAGGCGGGCGGGGGCGGACGCGGCGACCCCAGGGGCTGCCCGGCAATCCGGGGCTACCCAGGGACCGGGAGCTGCCCAGCAACCGGGGACTGCCCAGGAACCGGGAGCTGCCCAGCAACCGGGGACTGCCCAGGAACCGGGAGCTGCCCGGCAACCGGGGACTCCCCAACGACCGGCGGCTGCCCGGTGACCGAGGGCTCCCCAGCGACCAGGGCTAAAGGATCACGTGCGGGACGAAGCGGGCGTAGGAGTCGGTGATCAGGGCGGTGGACTCGCGGATGCCGAGGCCGGCGGGTTCGCCGTCGACGGTCCAGGCGCCGAGGACGACGTGGTTGCCGTCGAAGGCGGGGAGGGGGGCGAGGGCTTGGTAGCAGCAAGGGTCCTCGGACTGCGGGGGCGGCGGGGAGCCGGGTGGGTGCAGGGTGACGCCCTCGCCCTCGCGGCCGAGCAGGGGCTTGGCGACGTAGCCGGTGGTGGCGGCCAGGTCGCGGGGACCGTCGAGGTACGTGGGGAGGAGGTGGGGGTGACCGGGGTACAGCTCCCACAGGATCGCGAGCAGCGCCTTGTTGCTGAGCAGCATCTTCCAGGCGGGTTCGATCCACAGGGTGCTGCCGGTGCCGCCGCCGTTGTCGAGGATGTCGAGGACGTGGCCGCCGAAGGTGTCGGTGGTGAGCCATTCCCAGGGGTACAGCTTGAAGATCGCGCGGATGAACCGCACCCGGTTGTCCACGAAGCGCCCGGAGAGGGTGTCCCAGCCGATCTCCTCCATGGTGAGCCAGTCGGTGTCGAGCCCGGCCTGTTCGGCGGTCTCCTTGAGGTAGGCGACCGTCATCAGGTCCTCGCCGAGTTCGTCGGCGGAGGAATGTGCGAAGTGCAGCGGGGCGCCGGGCGGGAGCAGCTCGGCCTGGGTGCGCCAGGCGTCGACCAGACGCTCGTGCAGGGAGTTCCACTGGTCGGCGCCGGGGAAGCGGTCCTCCATCCAGAACCACTGCGCGGAGGCTGCCTCGACGAGCGAGGTCGGGGTGTCGGCGTTGTACTCCAGCAGCTTGGCCGGTCCCGTGCCGTCGTAGCGCAGGTCGAACCGGCCGTAGAGGGAGGGGAGTTCGGCGCGGCGGTGCCATGCCTCGGTGACCGCGCGGGCCACGCGCGGGTCGGTGATGCCGAGTTCGGCCAGGCGGTCGTGCTCGACCAGGTGTCCGGCTGCCGCGAGGCACATGGCGTGCAGCTCGGCGACGGTCTCCTCCAGCGCCTCGATCTCGGGCAGGGAGAAGGCGTAGTAGGCGCTCTCGTCCCAGTAGGGGCGCAGGGAGTCGTCGGGGTGGCGGGTGAGCGGGTAGATGACGCCCTGCTCCTCGACGGTGCGCTGCCAGTCGGGGCGGGGGGTGAGGGTGTGGCGTTGCATGGGGGTCGGTTCCGGTCCGGTCAGCCGCCGGAGCCGCCGTGGCCGCCGCCGAAGCCGCCCCGGTGGACGCCGCTGTGCCCGGACCCGCCGCCGGAGCCCTTGCGGGGCGCGGTGAAGGAGCCGCCCTTGATCCGCGAGCCGCTCCGGCTGCCGCCGTAGTACCAGGTCGTACCGGACTTGCCGTCGCGGCAGTTCTTGTCCGACACGACCTTGTAGCCCTTGGTCGCGGTGTAGCTGTCCTGGTCCACGCAGCGCTTGTCCGGGTCGGACGAGCAGGCGGTCAGGGCGGCGGCCAGCAGACCCATGCCGCCGAGGACGACCGTCGTGGAGCGGAGCCGGTCCCGGGTGTTCGCCATATTCTGTTCTCCCCCGTCGGTGATGCGTTCGGCAGTCAGCCTAGAGATCGGTGTGAGTTTCCGGCAGGGCGGCCCCGCGTGCGTCCGCTGTCCTACAGTCGCTTTGTGCTTTTTGGAATGGTGTGCGCGCTCGGCGCGGCGGTCTGCTTCGGTACGGCGACGGTGCTCCAGGCGGTGGCCGCGCGGGCTGCCGGAGAAGCCGGAGGGCAGGGCGGCGGGGAGGCGGCGCTGCTGCTGCGGGCGGTACGGCAGTGGCGGTACGCGGCGGGGCTCGCGCTGGACGGGCTGGGCTTCGTGTTCCAGATCCTCGCGCTGCGCTCGGTGCCGATCTACGCGGTGGGCGCCGCGCTTGCCGCGAGCCTCGCGGTGACGGCGGTGGTCGCGGCGCGGCTGCTGCGGGTCCGGCTGAGCGGGGCGGA
The DNA here is from genome assembly GCF_016482685.1 of Streptomyces sp. DSM 110735. Taxonomy (GTDB): domain Bacteria; phylum Actinomycetota; class Actinomycetes; order Streptomycetales; family Streptomycetaceae; genus Streptomyces. Next base: position 2,358 of record NZ_JACYHF010000012.1, read on the forward strand.
GTGGGCGGCGGTCGGCGTGGTGTGCGCGGGGCTCGCGATGCTCGCCCTCGCCTCGGGCGCGGAGGGCGAGCGCGGTGGACCGTCCTGGCTGCGGTACGCGCTGTTCGGTACGGCCGCGGGCGTGCTGCTGCTCGGCGCGGTCGGCGGGCGGCTCTCGGGGCGCCCGCGCGCGCTGCTGCTGGGGCTCGGCGCGGGGTGCGGCTTCGGGGTGGTGGAGGTGGCGGTGCGCCTGGTGAACTCCCTTGATCCGTACGACCTGTTGACCGACCCCGCCCTCTACGCCCTCCTCCTCGGCGGCGGCGCCGCCTTCCTCCTGCTGACCTCGGCGCTGCAACGCGGCTCGGTCACCACGGCGACAGCCGGAATGGTCCTCGGCGAAACCCTGGGCCCGGCCGCGGTGGGCGTGCTCTGGCTGGGCGACCGCACACGGGCGGGGTTCGCTCCGCTCGCGGTACTGGGGTTCGTGGTGGCGGTGGCGGGGGCGCTGGCGCTGGCGCGGTTCGGGGAGGCGCCGGGGGCGGAGCCTGAGGGAGACGGCTCGACCGCCACGCGGGAAGGCGCGGGGGCGGGCACCGGGTCGGGGGGCTAAGGCGCGGGGGCGCGCCGTTCGCTGCCGCGCGCCTCACCCGAGAGGGCGCGGACCACGGCTCGCCCGCTGCGGACTCCCCCACCCCGCACCCGAGAGGCGCAACCCGCCGTCCGCCGCCGCGAGCCTTGCCCACCGCCGCGCCCGGGGGTCGCGCGACCCGTCGTCCGCCGCCGCACGCCTCCCACGCTGCCGCATCGAGGGTCGCGCGGCTCGCCGTTCGCTGCCACCCTCTACCGCCGCACCCGTGAGGCGCAGCCCCGCCGTTCGCCCGCTGCGGGCTCCCCCACCACGCACCCGAGAGGGCGCTGCCCGCCGTCCGCCGCCGCGAGCCTTGCCCACCGCCGCGCCCGGGGGTCGCGCGGCTCGCCGTCCGCTGCCACACGCCTCCCCCACCGCCGTATCCGAAAGGGCGCGACCCGCCGTCCGCCACCGCGAGCTTCTACCGCCGCACCCGAGGGGCGCGCGGGTCGCCGTTTGCCACCTGCACGCCTCCCCGCCGCCGCACCCGGGAGGCGCAGCCCCGCCGTTCGCCCGCTGCGGGCTCCCCCACCACGCACCCGAGAGGGCGCTGCCCGCCGTCCGCCGCCGCGAGCCGTCCCACCACCGCACCCAAGGGTCACGCAGCCCGCCAGCCTCCCCGCAACCCGCACCCGCACCCGCACCCGCACCCGCACCCGCCAGGGTCACGGCAGTGCCCGGCAAAGCGCCTCCAGCGCCTCCGTCCACCTGCTCTCCGGCGGCGTCCCGTAGCCCACGACCAGGGCGTCCAGGGGGGCGGTGGCGGCGGCGGGGTGGCGGTAGAAGGAGAGGCCGTGGAGGGCGAGGTGCTGCCAGCCCGCGGCTTGGACGACTGAGCGTTCGGTGCCGGGCGGCAGGCGCAGTACCGCGTGGAGACCGGCGGCGATGCCGGTGACGTGGACGCCGGGGGCGCGGTCGGTGACGGCGGTGGCGAGGGCGTCGCGGCGGCGCCGGTAGCGCAGGCGGGCGGCGCGGACGTGGCGGTCGTAGGCGCCGGAGGTGAGGAACTCCGCCAGGGTGAGCTGGTCGAGGACACCGCAGGTGTCGATGCGGCCCTTGGTCGCGACCGTCGCCGCGTGCAGGGCGGGGGGCAGGACCATCCAGCCCAGGCGCAGTCCGGGGGCGAGGGACTTGCTGGCGGTGCCGAGATAGACGACCTGGTCGGGGGCGAGGTCCTGGAGGGCGCCGACGGGACGGCGGTCGTAGCGGAACTCGCCGTCGTAGTCGTCCTCCAGGATCAGTCCGCCGGTGCGCCGCGCCCAGTCGACGACGGCGGCGCGGCGGTCGGGGTGGAGTGCGGTGCCCATGGGGAACTGGTGGGCGGGGGTGAGGAGTACGGCGTCCTCCGAGCCCAACGGACGTGTGTCCGTGCCGAGTTCGTCGTACGGCAGTGGGGTCGTGGTGAGTCCCGCCTCGTGCAGCAGGGCGGTGTACGCGTCGAGACCGTACGACTCGACGGCGACCGTGCGGGCGCCGCGGGCGCGCAGGACGGCGGCGAGGAGGCGCAGGGCGTGGGAGAAACCGGCGGTGATCAGCACGCGGTCGGGGTCGGCGCGGACGCCCCGGACGCGGGCGAGGTATCCGGCGACGGCGGCGCGCAGTTCGGGGCGCCCTCGCGGGTCGCCGTAGCCGAGGGCGTCGAAGGGGGCGGTGGCCAGGGCGCGGCGGGCTGCCTGGAGCCAGGCGGTGCGCGGGAAGGCGGCGAGGTCGGGGGTGCCGGGGACGAGGCTGAGCGCGGGGCGCCCGGGCGGGCGGTGCCGGACGGGAGCCGCCGGTGCCGTGGCGGGCGGCGTGGCGCGCTCGGCGACGCGGGTGCCGGAGCCCTGGCGGGCGGTGAGCCAGCCCTCGGCGACCAGACCCGCGTACGCCTCGGCGACGGTGTTGCGGGCGAGCCCTAGGTCGGCGGCGAGCGCGCGGGAGGAGGGCAGCCGGGTGCCGGGGGCGAGCCGTCCGCCGCGTACCGCGTCGCGCAGCGCGTCGGTCAGACCCTGGCGCAGACCGGTGCTCCCGGCCGGTTCCAGGTGGAGGTCGATGCCGAGATTGGCCCACGATTCCGCCATGGGAATGGACCATACTCCTGGGCCGCTCCGCTCCTAGGCTCGCGGCATGGACACCGCACAGGACACCACCGAGTACGCCCCCGAGCACCCCGTCCGTCTGGCCTGGACCGAGCACGCGCCCGACGTCTACAAGGCGATGGTCCGCCTCGACATCGCCGCCCGGCAGGGTCTCGACCCCCGTCTCCTCGAACTGGTCAAGATCCGCGCCTCGCAGCTCAACCACTGCGCGTTCTGTCTCGACATGCACACCAAGGACGCCCTCGCGGCGGGCGAGACGGTGGAACGCGTCGTCCAGCTCAGCGCGTGGGACGAGTCCCGCCACTTCTACACCGAGCGGGAAGCCGCCGCCCTCGAACTCACCGAGGCGGTCACGGTGTTGACCGAGGGTTTCGTCCCGGACGAGGTCTACGCCCGCGCCGCCAAGCACTTCGACGAGGCGGAACTCACCCACCTCATCGCCGCGATCACCGTGATCAACGCCTGGAACCGCTTCGCGGTGACGACGCGGATGGTGCCGGGGCACTACACGCCGGGTCAGCACGCGTGAATAGGCACCGTGTGCCGGGGCTCTCTGCGGCATGATGATCGCCATGGAGAGCGACATACTCATCGACGCCTGGAGGCGTCTTCTCACCGACCCCGGCACGTCGTGGGTGGTGTTCGAACACGGCACCTGTGTGGTGCTGACCGCCCCCGGGGAGGACCTCGCCGCGCAGGCCACCGAGATCCTCGCGGAGTTCGGTCCCGTCCACGCGGGCGGTCCCTCGGGCGACTTCAGGGTGATCGAGGTCAAGGACACCGAGGGCTGGGTGGTCACCGGCCACCACCCGGACGTCCTCACCTACGTCGCCCCCGACGAACCCGGCGGCCAGGACCACCTCTCCGTCGGCCTCTGCGGCCGCTCCCGCCGCCACGAGGACGGCACCGCACCGCACGTGGTCCACGTGGAGGACCGGCGCGGGCTCGCGGGTCCCGCGTGAGGTCTGGTGGGCCCCCACGCCGACTCGGTCAAGCCTGTGTGGTGTCCGCCTGTGTCGGGCAGGCGGACGCCTTGGCTTCCAGCCCGGGAGCGATCCGCGCGCACCGCGCCGCGTAGTCCTGCAGGTGGCGATCCTGGAAATCCCGCATGTTCCAGTCCTCCGCGCGTACTTCCCCACCTGGCCACACATACGCCCAGGCAGCAGCCCCGCCCGCCAGACCGAGGCGCCGCAGGTCGTACCGATCGTCTTCGAAGGTGTCGAGGATCCTCCACTCCCGTTCGCTCATGCCCGTGAGCAACAGACCGTGAGCCTCGGAAGCGGGAGCGGGGACCAGGCCGGGGTATACGCGGCCGTCGAGCGCTGCGGCACGCCAGCCGGGGGCGGTCGCGGGACTGTGTTCGGGGACGCGTCCGATGAGACCGAGGAGAACGCCCTCGAACTGAAGGGTGCCGTAGACGAAGAGAGTTGCAGGGCCGTCGGCGAGCCGGTTCGGCGGCACATTGTCCGCGCCCGTCGAGTGCTCCGCGGGAATGGCATCTCGCATGTGCTTCTCCGTTCGACCGGGCCGCAGGCGGCGCAAGCGGGGAGCTCGACGCCATGGCGTCGAACGGAGTGTAGGGCTCGATGCCGGGCGGCGGCCCACTCTCCGCCGCCCGGCGGTCTGTTGGTGACGGCAGTGGTCAGGACAGCCAGCGCTTCCACACCGTCGGGTGGGTGTCGACCCACTTCTTCGCCGCGTCCTCCGGGCTCAGTTTCTGGTCCGCGATCATCAGTGAGACCTCGTTCTGGTCCTCGGTGGTCCACTTGAACTTCTTCAGGAAGGTGGCCGCCTTGCCGCCGGACTTCGCGAAGTCGGTGTTGAGGAATTTGCGGAGGGGGGTGTGGGGGTAGGCGCAGGTGATCTTCGCGGTGTCGGTGTCGCAGCCGGACTTGTAGGGCGGCAGCTTCACCTCTGTCATCGGGACCTTCTTGAAGAGCCACTGGGGGGTGTACCAGTAGGTCAGGAAGGGCTTCTTCTCCTTGGCGAACTGTTTCATCTGGGTGATCTGGGCGGCTTCGGAGCCGGCGAAGACGACCTGGTAGTTCAGCTTCAGGTTCTTCACCAGCGCCTTGTCGTGGGTGACGTAGGCAGGGGAGCCGTCCATGAGCTGGCCCTTGCCGCCGCTCTCGGGGGTGCGGAAGAGGGACGCGTACTTGTTCAGGTTCTTCCAGTCGGTGACGTCCGGGTGCTTCTTGGCGAAGTACGTCGGGACGTACCAGCCGATGTGCCCGGTCACCCCCAGTCCCCCGGCGGGCGTCACCGTCTTCTTGTCGTCGACGTACCGCTTCTCCTGGTCGGGGTGGCTCCAGTCCTCCAGGAGCGCGTCGACGCGACCCTGGCTGAGGGCGTCCCAGGCGGGGATCTCGTCCACCTGGACGGTGTCGACGTGGTAGCCCAGCTTGTGCTGGAGGATGTACTGCGCGACGGCCACGTTGGACTGCGCGCCCACCCAGGACTGCACGGAGAGGGTGACGCTCTTCGGGCCGCCCGCGTTGGCGAAGGGGCTCGCCTGCTTGGTCATGTCGGCCGCGCCGCAGCCGGTGAGCAGGGCGAGCGCCGAGGCACCGGCGACAGTCACGCCCAGCGTCGTACGGATACGCATCTCACGCTCCCTTCTTCGCGCCGCGTTCCGTCGGCTGCGTCACCCGGTCGAGCATCAGACCGAGGCAGACGATGGCGGCACCGGCGACCAGACCCGTCGCGAGGTCGCCCTGCGCGAGTCCGAACGCGACGTCGTAGCCGAGCGCGCCCGCGCCGACCAGACCGCCGATGATGACGACGGCGAGGACCAGGACCACGCCCTGGTTGACGGCGAGCAGCAGCGAGCGCCGGGCCAGCGGCAACTGGACCTGCCAGAGCTGCTGGCGCCCGGTCGCGCCGAGCGAGCGGGCGGACTCCAGCGCGGCAGGGTCCACCTGGCGCAGACCCTGCGCGGTGATGCGGACGACCGCCGGGAGCGCGTAGACCACGGCGGCGACGACGGCGGGCGCGCGGCCGACGCCGAAGAGCGCGACGACCGGGATCAGGTACACGAACTGCGGCATGGTCTGGAACACGTCCAGGACCGGACGCAGCACCCGCTCCACGCGCTCGCTGCGCGCGGCGGCGATGCCGGTGGCGATGCCGAGGACCAGCGTGACGGCGACGGCGGCCAGCACCTGGGAGAGCGTGTCGAGCGAGGAGTCCCACACGCCGAGCACGCCGATCGCGGCCATGGCGAGGACGGCGGTCAGCGCGGTGCGCCAGGTGCCGATGAGCCAGGCGAGCGCGGCCACCACGAGCAGCACCGCCCACCAGGGCAGCGCGCGCAGACCGTCGCGCAGCGGGTCCAGCATCCAGGTGGTGAAGTGGCCCGCCCAGTCGGCGGTGCCGCCGACGACGGGGACGCCGGAGTAGAGGTGCGCGGTCATCCAGTCGACGGCGTCGTTGACGGGCGCGGCGATGTCGAGGGTCAGCCCGGCGGGCCAGTCGGCGCGACCGAGCAGCCGCGCGAGGACCGCCACGGCGACGGCGCCGCCGAGGGCGTACAGCCACGGGGCGCGCGGGCGCTCGGCGCCCTCGGTGGCGCGCCCCGCGGCGGCGGTCACGCGGTCCAGGACGACGGCGAGCAGCACGATCGGGATACCGGCGGCGAGGGCGGCGCCGACGTCGACGGAGGCGAGCGCCTGGTAGACGCGGTCACCGAGACCGCCCGCGCCGATCACGGAGGAGATGACGGCCATGGAGAGCGCCATCATGATCGTCTGGTTGAGACCGAGCAGCAGTTCCTTGCGGGCCAGCGGGAGGCGCGCGGTCAGCAGCCGCTGGCGCGAGGTGGCGCCGAGCGAGCGCACCGCCTCAAGGACCTCGGGGTCGGCGCCGCGCAGTCCGAGCGCGGTGAGGCGGGCCATGGGCGGGGCGGCGTAGACGACGGTGGCGAGGACGGCGGCGGGCACGCCGATGCCGAAGACCAGCACCACGGGGAGGAGGTAGGCGAAGGCGGGGAGCACCTGCATGGTGTCCAGGACCGGGCGCAGGGCGCGGTCGAGCCGGTCGGAGAGCCCGGCGCCGAGACCGAGCAGGGCGCCGACGGCGACGGAGGCGAGCACCGCGACCACCATCAGCGCGAGCGTCTGCATGGTCGCCAGCCACATGCCGAGCGCGCCGCAGGCGAGGAACGCGACAGCGGTGCCGACCGCGAGCCGGACCCCGGCCACCCGCCAGGCGACCAGGGCGCCGAGCACGGTGACACCGGGCCATCCGGCGGCGAGCAGGGTGAGGTAGACGCCGCGTACGGCGAGGACGACCGCGTTGCTGATGTGGCCGAAGAAGTAGAGGAACAGCGGGTGGCTGTCCCGGTTGTCGATGACCCAGTCGCTGGCGGCGCCGAGCGGCTTCACCAGGCTGACGGTCAGCGCGTGCGGCCAACTGCCGCTGCCCCAGCGGGCGCTGAGCAGCGGGACGAGGACCGCGGCGGCGACGGCGAGCACGAGCAGCTTGGCGGCGGGGCGGGATCCGAGGGCACCGGGGAGCGCGCGCCGGGCGGCGGCCGGGACGGTGATCGTGGCCATCAGGCGGCCTCCGGCTCACGCTCGGGGTCGGGGGCGGCGTCCGGGTGGGGTGCTGCCTTCGCATCGGCGGCGGGGCTCGGCTCGGAGTTCCGCTCGGTGGCGGTCTTGTTCCGCTCGGTCGCGGTCTTCCGGTCGGTCGCGGTCTTCCGGTCGGACCGGGTCTCCGGCGCGGCTCCGTCGGCCGAGGCGGCGCGCTCACCGGCGGCGGCACCCCCGGCGCCCCCGGCGTCCGGCGTGTTCGTCCCCGCGACCACGCTCAGCAGCGCCTCGGAGTCGACCACGCCCATGCAGCGACCGGCGTCCATGACCCGGGCGGGTTCGCCCGCGCGGGCGACGGCTTCGATGGCCTCCACGACCGGCGCCTCGGGGCGCACGGCGGGACCGCTGCCCGCTTCCTCGGCGGAGGCGGGTCGCATGGCGGTACGGCAGGTGACGACCTGCTCGCGCGGTACGTCGCGGACGAACTCGCGCACGTAGTCGTCGGCCGGGGAGTTGACGATCTCCTCGGGGGTGCCGAGCTGGACCACGCGCCCGTCGCGCATCAGGGCGATGCGGTCGCCAAGCTTGAGCGCCTCGGAGAGGTCGTGGGTGATGAACACCATCGTGCGGCCCTCCTCCTCGTGCAGGCGGACCACCTCGTCCTGCATGTCGCGCCGGATCAGCGGGTCGAGCGCGCTGAACGGCTCGTCGAAGAGCAGGACTTCGGGGTCGACGGCAAGCGCGCGGGCGAGACCGACGCGCTGGCGCTGACCGCCGGAGAGCTGGCCGGGACGGCGCTTCTCCATGCCCGCGAGACCGACCTTGGCGACGAACTCGGCTGCGGTTTCGCGGCGTTCGGACTTGCCGACGCCCTGGATCTCCAGCCCGTAGGCGACGTTGTCGAGGACGGTGCGGTGCGGCAGCAGACCGAAGTGCTGGAAGACCATCGCGGCGCGGTGGCGGCGCAGTTCGCGCAGCCGGGTGCGGTCCATGGCGCGCACGTCCTCGCCGTCGATGGCGATGGTGCCCGCGGTGGGCTCGATGAGCCGGGTCAGGCAGCGCACGAGGGTGGACTTGCCGGAGCCGGACAGCCCCATCACGACGAAGACCTCGCCCTTGCGCACGTCGAAGGAGACGTCGCGGACGGCGGCGGTGCAGCCGGTGCGGGCGCGCAGCTCGGCCGGGGACAGGGCGGCCAACTCGGGGTCGGCGGGGACGCGTTCGGGCTTGGGTCCGAACACCTTCCACAGTCCGTCCACGGAGAAGACGGGCGCGGCGGAGGCGGCGGGGGTGGGCGGCTTGCGGGTCGGCACGGTGAGCGTCATCGGGCGTCACCACCGATCAGGTCGACAGCCTTCTCACCGACCATGAGTACTCCGATCATCGGGTTCACCGCCGTCATCGTCGGGAAGACCGAGGCGTCGGCGATACGGACGCCCTCCAGTCCTCGGATGCGCAATTCGGGGTCCACGACCGCCAGTTCGTCGTCTGCGGCGCCCATCCTGCAGGTGCCTGCCGGGTGGTAGACGGTGTGGGCGACCTTGCGGGCGTACTCGCTCAGCGCCTCGTCGTCCCGCACCTCGGGTCCGGGGCAGACCTCGCGCTTGAGCCAGTGGGCGAGCGGCTCGGTCTTCGCTATCTCGCGGGCGATGCGGATGCCGTCGACCAGGGTCTTGGCGTCGTAGTCGTCCTCGTCGGTGAAGTAGCGGAAGTCGAGCGCGGGCTTCACCGCCGGGTCGGCGCTGGTCAGGTAAAGACGGCCGCGGCTACGGGGCTTCGGGATGTTCGGGGTCATCGAGACGCCGAACTCGGGGCGCTCGTAGCCCAGTCGCTCCGGGTTGTCCGTGAACGGGATCTGGTAGAAGTGGAACATCAGGTCCGGACCCGCGTGTTCGGGGTCGCGGCGGACGAACAGACCCGCGTCGGAGTCCATCGCGGAGTTCTCCGGGATCGGTCCGTCGGTCTCCCAGACGATGACCGACTCGGGGTGGTCGAGCAGGTTCTCGCCGACGCCGGGCAGGTCGTGGACGACCGGGATGCCGAGCGCTTCGAGCTGCGCCCTGGGACCGATGCCGGAGTGCAGCAGCAGGCGCGGGGTGTCGACGGCGCCCGCGCTGAGGATCACCTCGTTCCGCGCCTTGATCAGCAGCTCCTGGCCGTCCTTGGTGCGCACGTGGACGCCCTCGGCGCGGGTGCCGTCCAGCTCCAGCCTGTACGCCCAGGTCTCCAGGAAGAGGTGGAGGTTCGGGCGCTCGTCCATCACCGGGTGGAGGTACGCCACGGAGGCGGAGGAGCGCTTGTTGTTCTCCGGGTGGTAGGCGAGGTCGAAGAAGCCGACGCCCTCGGTGAACGGCTTCTTGTTGAAGCCCTCCACGCGCGGCACGTCCAGCGCCGCCTGCGCGGCGTCCACGAAGTCGCGGGCGATGGCGTTGCGGTCCTGCTCGTCCACCGGGACGATGTTGTTCTTCAGCCGGGCGAAGTACGCCTCCATCGGGACGGCGCCCCAGCCCTTGGCCCCCGCCTGCTCCCACTCGTCCCAGTCGGACGGGAGCGGCTTGAAGGAGATCAGGGTGTTGTGCGAGGAGCAGCCGCCGAGGACGCGGGCGCGGCTGTGCCGGATGTGGGAGTTGCCGCGCGGCTGCTCGGTGGTCGGGTAGTCGTAGTCGAGGTCGCCGCCGAGCAGTCCCATCCAGCGGCGCAGGGTCAGCACGTCGTCGCGGTCGACGTCGCTCGGTCCGCCCTCGATGACGGCGACCGTGACATCGGGGTTCTCGGTGAGGCGGGAGGCGATGACGGAGCCCGCGGTGCCGCCGCCGATGACGACGTAGTCGTACTCGTGGGTGTGTTCGGGCATGGGGTGATTGCTCCTGGGGGGCGGGGAGGCCGTACGGAGGGGGCGTACGGAGAAGTCGTGCGGGGGCAGGGCGCCGGGGGCGCCGGGGTCAGTCCGCGACGCCGGGGGCGCCGGGGTCAGTCCGCGGCGCTGGGGGCGCCGGGGGTCAGCCCGCGAACCAGCGCACCGGGCGGGGGGCGAGGTTCTGGTAGACGTGCTTGGTCTCGCGGTACTCGGCGAGTCCGGCGGGTCCCAGCTCGCGACCGGTGCCGCTCTTGCCGAAGCCGCCCCACTCCGCCTGCGGCAGGTAGGGGTGGAAGTCGTTGATCCAGACGGTGCCGTGCCGCAGCCGGGCGGCGACGCGCCGGGCGCGGCCGGGGTCGGCGGTCCAGACGGCGCCCGCGAGACCGTACTCGGTGTCGTTGGCCAGCGCGATCGCCTCGTCCTCGGTGCGGAAGGTCTCGACGGTGAGGACGGGTCCGAAGACCTCCTCCCGCACGACGCGCATCTCGCGGTGGCAGTGGTCGAGGACGGTCGGCTCGTAGAAGTAGCCGGACTCGGGGCGGTCGGGGGTGGGCTCGGGGCGCTTGCCGCCGCTGCGGAGCACCGCGCCCTCTTCCAGTGCGGAGGCGACGTACGCCTCGGTCTTGGCGCGCTGCTGTTCGGAGACGAGGGGACCGCACTCGACGCCGGGGGCGGTGCCGCGACCGAGCCTGATCTTCCCTGCGCGCCGGGCGAGTTCGGCGACGAAGCGGTCCCGGAGGGGCTCCTCGACGATGAGGCGTCCGCCCGCCGAGCAGACCTGGCCGCTGTGGATGAACGCGGCGTTGAGCGCCTGGTCGACAGCGGTGTCGAAGCCCTCCTCGGTGGCGCAGGCGTCCGCGAAGACCACGTTGGGGTTCTTGCCGCCGAGTTCGAGGGCGACCTTCTTCACGGTGGGCGCGGCCGCCTGGGCGACCTTGGTGCCGCTGACCAGACCGCCGGTGAAGGAGACCAGGTCGACGTCGGGGTGCTCGGCCATGCGGGCGCCGACGGTGTGACCCGGACCGGTGACGAGGTTCGCGACGCCCGCGGGGAGTCCCGCCTCGGTGAGCAGCTCGATCAGCTTGACCGTGGTCAGCGGGGTGATCTCGCTCGGCTTGACGACGAAGGTGTTGCCCGCGGCGAGCGCGGGAGCGACCTTCCAACTCGCCTGGAGCAGGGGGTAGTTCCAGGGGGTGATCAGCGAACAGACGCCGACCGGCTCGTGCACGACCACGCTGTGGACGTCGGGCGAGCCCGCGTCGACCACGCGGCCGGGCGCCTCGGCGGCGACGAGGTCCGCGAAGTAGCGGAAGGCGTCCGCGACGCAGTCGATGTCGACGCGGCCCTCCTCCACGGTCTTGCCCGCGTCGCGGCTCTCCAGCAGACCGAGGGCTTCGCGGTCGCGTATGAGGAGGTCCGCCACGCGGCGCAGCAGGGCGGCGCGCTCCGCGACGGGGGTGTGCGGCCAGGGGCCGTGGTCGAACGCCTGCCGGGCGGCGGCGATCGCCCGGTCCGCGTCCTTCTCGTCACCCTCCGCGACCACGGCGAAGGGTTGGGCGTCCGCGGGGTCCAGGATCTCGCGTGTCGCGCCGGAGGCGGCGTCGAGCCACTCGCCTCCGGCGTGAATGGTCGCCCCCACCGGTCGTTCCGTTCTGTCCGCCATGATCGGTATTGCCTTCCGTTCCTGTTCAGCGTCCCTGTGTGACAGAGGTGCCACCTCCAAGGACCGGGACCGCATTCCCTCGCCCTCCGAAGCACATGCGCGTTCGGGGGGTGAAAGTGGGCTGGGTCACTGAAATTACGGAGGAAATACAGACAAAGGGGATGCTCGTTGAGGCTCGTTGGGGGCTCGTCCGCCGGCTCAGTCCACCGACGCCTCCGCGTCACAGCCCATGTCGGGCGGGCAGAACCACTTCAGCGCGGTGGTGAGCAGTTCCAGCTCGTCGTCCCTGCCGTCGTCGTCGGGTCCGTACACCGCGATCGCGTAGATCCTGCCGTCCCCGGCCACGAACCGCTCGTCCAGCACGTGCCAGGTCCCCACGTCCGGCTCGCCGTGGATCGTGTCGGCCAGATACTCCAGACGCGAGCCGGTGAAGTCGCCGTCGTCCATGTTCCGCAGGGCGAGCTTCTCGAAGCCGTCCGGCTTGCGGGTGTCCGGCGACAGATACAGCTCGAACGAGGCGTCCGGGGACTCCTCCGCGACCTGATAGATCTGGACCCGGTGACTGCTGTCCGCGCTGCGGTAGTTGACCACCTTGATCCCGTACATCGACGGCGCGCTGCTACGCGTCCACCCCTTCGGCACGGCGATCCTGAACCCCTCCCGGTCGTCCCGCACCTCGTACCCCCTGGGCGGCTGCGAAGCCGAGCCCGACGGCGAGGGACTGCCCGACGCGGACGACTCGCCGCCCCCGCTCGGCGCCGGTGCCGACGCGGAACTCCCCTGCACCGCACGCCGCCCCTCCCCGTCCCCACCGAGCACAAAAACCAACGCGAACCCGACGGCGACGCCTACGACGGCGGCAGCGGCAAGAACGGGCCACAGCCGCCGGGCGCGCCCCGCGTGGGGCTCGTCGGGCTGGTCGTCGGGGGGCGGCCATCCGTTTGCGTACGACGGCGTGCCGACCTCGGCGGGGTACCCGTCGTCGGGGGCGTACACGGAGGTACGGGCTGTTCCGCCGACGGGTGGCCAGGCGGGGAATCCTGCGCCGGAACCGCTGGGCGCGGCGTGGGTCGGCGCTTCGGCGCCGGGGTCACTGTCGGAGGACCCGAGGGGGAGCCCTGTGCTGGAGCCGGTGGGCGCAGCGTGGGGCGGGGCTTCGGCGCCGGGACCGCTTCCTGTGCTGGAGCCGCTGGGTGCGGCGTGGGTCGGAGCTACGGGGTCGCTGCTGGAGGGCCCGACCGGCAGCCCTGTACTGGAGCCGCCAGGCGCAGCGTGGGTCGGCGCTTCGACGCCGGGACCGCTGGCGGAGGACCCGCCCGGGACCCCTGTGCCGGAACGCCCCGAGGCGGAGTCCGCCGGGGAGCCATGCCCACCGGGCAAAGCCTCCGCACCGGTGTCCTTCGCTACGAACCCCTCCGGGAGCCCCGCACCCCGACCACCCGGCAGCGCCCCAGCCGAAGACCCAGCCCCCGCGTCGCGCGCCGAGGACCCCCGACCGGCGCCCTTCCGCCCGAACCCTTCCGGCAGCCCCGTATCCCGACCACCGGAACCACCCCGCGCGGAGTCCACCAGGGCACCCGAGCCGCTCCTGCCGGACGAATCCTCGCCCGAAGACCCCGCTCCGGAACCCCGTGCCGAAGACCCAGCCGGGGCACCAGAAACCCCTGGCGCGGGCGGCACCGGGACACCCCGGCCATGACCGCCGGGCGAAGCCTCGGCCGGGGACACCGTGTCGGAGCCCTCCGGGACCCCCGCACCGGAACCCCCCACCGCGGACCCCGCCGAAAAGCCCGGCTCACGACCCCCGGAAGACCACTCCCCCGGAGCCCCCGCCTCGGCGTCACGCCCCGAGGACCCCTCACCAGCGCCCCACGACCTGAGCCCCTCCGGAAAGCCGCCGCCGCGCCCGCCGGGCGACGACCCGTCCGGGCTGTCCCCGCTCTGGCCACCGGACGCCAGCCCGGCGCTGGGCTCTCCGCCCGCGCGACCGACCCCCGACTCGGTCGGGGACTCCGCCCCGGTTGCCGCCGGAGGCCACGCGGTCTGACCGGCGGCCGGAGGCCACTCACCCTGGCCCGCCGCCGGGGGCCACGCGTCCTGCCCCGCCGCCGGAGGCCACGCCGGGGGCGCGACCGGTGTCGTATCGGCGCCCGGCGGGTTCGGGGGTGGAGGGGTCGGTGTCGCCGGGGAGTCCCCCGTGCCGTCCTCCCACCGCTGGGCGTCCTCGTTCCAGTACCGCTGTCCCCCGCTCATCGCGGCCCCCCTTGTGTCGTCAGAGTCCCAGGAGACCGGCGAGGGTGCCGGCCGAGGTGAGGACGGTCATGAGTGCCTGGGAGTCGGTGAGGAGTTCCCGGAGGCGCTCGCGGCGGGTCGGGGCGGCCTGGCCGGTACGGGCGATCTCGGACTCGGTGTCGGCGAGGGCGGCGTCCAGCGTGGCGGTGCGGTCGTCGGCGCGGACCCGGGCGAGGTCGGCGCGCAACTCACGTACAGCGGCGAGGAGTTCCTCGGTGGCGGGGTCGGGCGAGACACTCCCGCCGTGATGGTGGCTCTCGGCGTGTGCGTGGCTGCCGACAGCGAACGTACTGTGCGACACGTCCCCGAAACTGACGTTGGGCTCGTCACCGGACATGACTACTCGGCTCCTCTCTGCGGCGCCGACCCACCCGCGAGACCGCCGGAGGCAGACGCGTGGCTGCCCACCGCGAACGTGCTGTGCGACACGTCCCCGAAACTGACGTTGGGCTCGTCACCGGACATGGTTCTCGGTTCCCTTCCGCGACACCGGGCCACCCGCGATCGCGCCGCAGGCACGCACGTCCCCGAAGCTGACCTTGGGCTCGTCACCGGACATGGCTACTCGGCTCCCTTCTGCGGCGCCGACCCACCCGCGAAACCGCCGGAGGCAGACGCGTGGCTGCCCACCGCGAACGTGCTGCCCTCGACGCGGCCGATGGTGACGTCGCCGTTGCTGATGTTGACGACCTTCTGGACGAACTCGCCGGTCTCGTAGCCGTATTCGGCGAGGGCGGAGCGCACCCCGCCCGCGACGCGGTCCTGCACGACCTTGAGGTAGCGGGCCACGTCCATCTCCTGGAAGAGCGAACCGTCGGACCGGGAGCCGAGTTCGCGCACGGAGAGGGCGGGACCGTCGGGCAGGGCGCCGGAGTGACCGCCGGTCAGCAGTCGCCAGACGTAGACGAGACCCCGTCCGAGCTGGGCCAGCGCGCGACCCGCCGAGCCCGGTACCAGGACGAGGGCGGTGGCCGCCTTGCCGAGCGCGTTGTTGTTGCGGAAGCGGTGGGCCGTACGGTCGGCGTCCTTGAACTCCTCGCGCACCGGCGTCAGCACGTGCGGGGCGATCTCCAGGACGAGCATCCGGCCCTGGGTGTGCACGCGCACGAAGACCGTGACGACCAGTTCCTCCTCCCAGCCGCCCACGCGCACCCGCAGGAAGTGCCGCCGCTTCTCGGCGCCCTCCTCGACCGCGTGCGCCCGGTGCTCCTCGAACGCCTGCTCGGTGTACGGCGCCTGGTCGCGGGTGAGCAGCCCCTCCGCGGGCAGGAACACGCACTCGTCGACCTCCATCCGCCGCAGCCGGTCGCGCACGGCGGGACCGGCGTACTCCGCAGGGATCCGCAACTGTTCGAGCAGCGGGCGGATCTTGTCGAGGATGGCCCGGTTGCTGAGCGGCTGCCGCTTCTTCAGCTCGTCCGGCTTCAGCTCCACGGCGAGCACCCAGGTGTCGTACGCCGCTCCGGCGCCGCAGAAGGGACGCGCCTCGCTGTAGAGGACCAGCGGCGCGTGCTGCTCAAGGCGGATGCGCCGGCGGACCCGCCGGAAGCGCGGGTTCTCCGCCCGCTCGGCGGGGTCGCCCGCGGCGTCCGGGAAGCGCCGCGGGGAGAGTTCGGCGGCGAGCGCCCGGCTGAACTGGGTGCGCTGGAGGTGCACGCACAGCGCGATGGCGGCGAGCAGGACGAGCGTGAGCCACGCCTGCAGCGGCTGGACGGCGGTGGTCAGCCCGTCGAGGAAGTCGCCGGAGGAGGACGAGGAGCCGTAGGGGTCGTACGGGTCGTAGGAGCGGTACGACGGCTCGTCGTCCATCGCGGCGCCGAACGCGGCGGCGACCGTCAGGGCGAGCAGCACCGCGAAGTACAGGCGCCCCGACCAGCGCACGAGGAACGCGATGACAAGGCGGTACAGCGGCGGCTGGGCGGCGCGCCCGCGGATCGCGGGGGCGGCGGCGAGCATGATGCTGGGCCACAGGGCGAGCGCAAGCACGCCTCCGCTGAGCGGGAGTCCCACCAGCCACAGCCCGGTGATCGCCCCGGCCCACAGCAGTTCGTGCCGCCGTGCGCGCAGCGCGTGCGCCAGCACCCGCGCCGCGTCGAAGCCCAACGACGGTGCCACGACGCGCTGTTCGTTGAGGTGCAGCTCCTCGATGACCCGGTCGCGGTAGCCGGAGTCCAGATACACCCCCGCGCACAGCAGCCGGGTTGCCTCGCTGGCGTGCGGTGGCGTGCCCGGCAGCGCGGACGGCGCCCCGGCGGACGTGGGCCGGCTCTGCTCCGGCACCTGTGCGGCGCTCATGCCACTCCCCCGAAAAGTGGTGACGCGCGACCCGTGTCAGTGGGCCGGCGGACGAACCCCGAGGATAGAGGGGACGCGGGGACCACGGCACCCGTTTTGCCGTCCGGCGCTTGTGTGAAGCCTGTGAAGCGGCGTCAACTCGCCGCGCTCGCCCCCGGGATGAGGTCCCGCACGCAGCCCCGCAGCCACGCGTGCGCCGGGTCGGCGTCGTGCCGGGGGTGCCAGGCGATGCCCACCGGCAGGGGCGGCAGCGGCAGCGGGACCGGGAAGACGACCAGACCGAGCGTCTCGGCCAGGGCGCGGGCTCCTTCGCTCACGAGCCCGATCAGGTCGCTCTCGCGGAGCACGAACAGCGAGGCGGGATAGGTGCCGACGCTGCCGACCACGTGCCGCTCCAGACCGAGCGCTGCCAGCTCGTCGTCGATCGGTCCGCGCAGCCTGCCCCGCCGGGACACGCTGAGGTGCCCGGACTCGGTGGCGAACCGCTCCGGGGTCAACTCCCCCTCAAGGAGCGGATGTCCGGCTCGTACGACGCCGAGCATGCGGTCCTCGTGGAGCGTCTCCGTGTGCACCTCGGGGGCGGTCGTGTCCACCACGCCGACCTCCAGGTCGGCGGTGCCCTGGCGCAGGAAGGGGGCGTCCACGGGGCTCTCGGACAGGAACCGCAGCCGGACGCCGGGCGCCTCGCGCGCCGCGCGGGCGAGCAGGGCGGGACCGAGGGTGGCGGCGGTGGCGTCGTGACCGAGGATCGTGAAGGTACGGCTCACCGTGCGCAGGTCGGTGTCCCGCCCGGGCGCGAACAGCGCGCGGGCGCGCTCGACCACCGCGCTCACCTCCGCCCGTACCGCCAGCGCGTGCGGGGTCGGCACCATGCGCCGCCCGGCGCGCACCAGCACCGGGTCGCCGAGCGCCTTGCGGATGCGCCCGAGGGTGCGGCTCATCGCGGGCTCCGACAGATGCAGACGGTGGGCGGCGCCCCGCACGCTCTGCTCCTCCAGGAGCACGTCGAGCGCGAGCAGCAGGTTGAGGTCCACCCCGGCGGCTGTCGACGGATCGGCGCCCACGGATTGCGTCACACGCAATCACTCCTTGCGAAAGTTGCACTGGAAAGCAGGTCGGTGCCGACCCTACGGTGACAGGGCACCTCGCACCAGCACCCGCTCAGCACCCACCCCAAACCCCACCCAGCTCCCGGAGGAGCCGTGCCCTCGCCTGCCCTGAAACGCCCCACCCTGCTGGCCCTGTGCGCCTGCGTCCTGGTCGCCCAGAGCATGGTCGCGGCCATCAACCTCCTGATCCCGCAACTGATCGCGTCCTCCCTGCACCCCTCGCACAGCGAGGTCCTGTGGATGGTGGACGCCTACGTCATCGCCTTCGCCGCCCTGCTCATCCCGGCGGGCGCGACCGGCGACCGCTACGGCCGCAAGGGCGCGCTGCTCGCCGGGCTCGGTCTCTTCGCCGCGGGCGCCGCCACCAGCGCGCTCGCGACGGACCCTGCCGTGCTGATCGCGGGCCGGGGACTGTCCGGCGCCGGAGCCGCCCTGATCACCCCGGCCACGCTGTCGATCCTGATGCAGCTCTCCAGACCCGACACCCGGGCGGCGGCGATGGGCGCGTGGACGCTCTCGCTCGGGCTCGGCGGCGCCGCGGGCAACCTCGGCGGCGGGCTCGCCGGGCAGTATCTGAGCTGGCGCGCGCTGTTCGCGGTGATGGTCCCGCTCGCCGTACTGCTCGCCGCAGCGGTCGCCGTCACCACCCCGCGCACCGAGCGCTCACCGGGCGCCCGCCCCGACCCGCTCGGCACCGTACTGCTGACGGCGGGGCTGGTCGCGGTGCTGTTCGGCATCATCGAGGGTCCGACCTACGGCTGGACCTCCGCCCGCATCCTCGGCGCCTTCCTCGCCGGAGCCGTCCTGATCGCCGTGTTCACCCGGCATGCCCTGCGCTCCCCGGCGCCGCTGTTCGACCCCCGGGTCTTCGCCTCGCCCCGGCTGCGCTCCGCCTCGCTGGGCACAGCCACCGGATTCTTCGGTCTGTTCGCCCTGTTCTTCGTCAACTCCCAGTACCTGCAGGGCGTCAAGGGCTACGGCGCCGCCCTCACCGGTCTGGCGATCATGCCGCTGCCGGTCGGCATGGCCCTGTCGCAGAAGCTGGCCACGCGGTGGCGGGTCCAGCCGAGGACGGTCGTCGGCACCGGGCTCGCCCTGATCGGCGCCGGGCTGCTGGGCGCGTCCACCGCCGGTGCGGGCACCTCGTACGGGCTCTACGCCTGCTGGCTCCTGGTCACCTCGGCGGGCACCGGGCTCTCCATGCCCGCGCTGACCCTCGGCGTGGTCACCTCGCTCCCCGCGCACCAGGCGGGTCTCGGCTCCGGGCTCGGCACCACCGCCCGCGAGACCGGCGCCGCGCTCGGCGTCGCGGTCACCGGCACCGTGCTCGCCGCCCACACCGACCTCGCCGGGGGCATGGGCCCCGCGCTGCGCACGGTCGCGCTGATCGTGCTCGCGGCGACGGCGCTGGTGGTCGCGGGCTACGGCGGACGTGAACGACCCCTCCCGGCGACGGCGCCGGAACGGGAGCGCGTAGCATCGCCCACCACCCCCCACCGATGATCAACTCGGGTTCCTTTCGGCCGAGTTGTCGCACTTCAAGGAGCCGTGCATGCCCGCGCTGCTGAATCCCGTCCTCGATCTGCTGATGCTCCGGGGCACCGTCACCGCCGTGGAGCGGTTCACCGCCCGGATGCGGCGCCTGCGCGTCGAGAGCGCGGCGCTCGCCGGTCTGGACGTGCTGCCGGGCCAGCAGGTACGGGTCCTGGTCGGCACCGCGGTGACCCGTCGTACGTACTCGATCTGGCGCTACGAGCCCACCGGCGCCCTGGAGTTGTGCGTCCTGGACCACCCCGGCGACGGTCCGGGCGCGCGCTGGGGACGCGAGGCGGCGGTCGGCGACGAGGTGCGGCTCGGCAAGCCGGAAGGTTCCTTCACGCTGCGCAGGGACGCCGCGCACCACGTCTTCGTCGGCGACGAGACCGCGTCCGTCGCCTTCGGCGCGATGCTCGCCGCGCTGCCCGACGGCGCGCGGGTCTCGGGCTGCGTGGAGACGGACACGGTGGGCGACCGGCTGCCGCTGGCCCACGCGGGTCGCATCGAGTGGATCCTGCGCGGCGAGATCCCGCTGCCCGAGGCGGTGGGACGCCTCGCGCCCGCGCCCGGCGGAGTGGCGTACGTCGCCGGTGAGGCGCGCACCGTGCAGGCGGTACGGCATGTGCTGCGCGACGCGGGCTGGGACCGGCGCTCGGTGCTGACGAAGCCGTTCTGGACGCCGGGCAAGCGCGGCATGGAGTAGGCGTGGAGTAGGCGTGGAAACACGGGACGGGCTCCCACCGGAACGACCGGTGGGAGCCCGTCAGCCGTGCGCGTGGCTCAGGCTCAGATGAGGCCGAGACCGCGGACCGCGTCGCGCTCCTCCGCCAGCTCCCGCACCGAGGCGTCGATGCGGGCGCGGGAGAACTCGTTGATGTCCAGACCCTGGACGATCTCGTACTTGCCGTCCTTGGTGGTGACCGGGAAGGAGGAGATCAGACCCTCCGGGACGCCGTAGGAGCCGTCCGACGGGATGCCCATGGAGGTCCAGTCGCCCTCGGCGGTGCCGTTGACCCAGGTGTACACGTGGTCGATGGCGGCGTTGGCGGCGGAGGCGGCCGAGGAGGCGCCGCGCGCCTCGATGATCGCGGCACCGCGCTTGGCGACGGTCGGGATGAAGTCGTCGGCCAGCCACTGCTCGTCGTTCACGACCTCGGCGGCGTTCTTGCCCGCGACCGTGGCGTGGAAGATGTCCGGGTACTGGGTCGCGGAGTGGTTGCCCCAGATCGTCAGGCGCTTGATCTCGGAGACCGGGGTGCCCGTCTTCTTCGCGAGCTGGGTCAGCGCGCGGTTGTGGTCGAGGCGGGTCATCGCGGTGAAGCGCTCGGCCGGTACGTCCGGGGCGGCGGCCTGGGCGATCAGGGCGTTGGTGTTGGCCGGGTTGCCGACGACGAGGACCTTGATGTCGTCCGCGGCGTGGTCGTTGATCGCCTTGCCCTGGGGCTTGAAGATGCCGCCGTTGGCCTCGAGGAGGTCGCCGCGCTCCATGCCCTTGGTGCGGGGGCGGGCGCCGACGAGGAGGGCGACGTTGGCACCGTCGAAGGCGACGTTCGGGTCGTCGGTGATGGTGATGCCGTTCAGCAGCGGGAACGCGCAGTCGTCCAGCTCCATGGCCGTGCCCTCGGCCGCCTTCAGCGCCGGGGTGATCTCCAGCAGGCGCAGGTTGACCGGCACGTCCGCGCCGAGGAGCTGGCCGGAGGCGATGCGGAAGAGCAGGGCGTAACCGATCTGGCCGGCCGCGCCGGTGACGGTGACGTTCACGGGAGTGCGGGTCATGGCGTTCTCCGTATGACAGGCGGTGGGGCGTCCCTGCCCCGGGCGGATGATCGATCTCTTGGCGTCAAGAGAGATCCAGCGGTCAGGCTATCGCGCATCCCGCATCCCGGACGTCCGGGGCCCTGTGGCTCACCCCACAGGGCGGTTCCGCCGCGGAGTTGACCCCGGAAACATATGAGGCGGCCGCCCGTCCGGGAGAGGGAGACGAAGGCGGCCGCCGGCGGGGGTACCGGCCGTCACCGGTTCTCCCGTGGGGGGGTACAAGTGCGAGTGCCCGGGTTCGGGCGAGCCATGCCGGGCGGGGCGGAATTCGTTCGGGGCGGGCGGCTACTTCGCCGGTTTCGTGCAGGCCGTCCGCCCGCCCGCGAGGGTCGCGCAGGCCCGGACGCCGGACGCCTTCTCCACCGTCACCATCGGGGTGTACGCGAGGGTGTCCCCGGTCTCGGTGACCGCGCCCGGCCGCTCGCCGCCCGCGAGCACCCGCACCCGGTCCCCCGGCGCGGCTCCGGTGATACGCCCCCACGCCGCGCCGCAGATCCGGCTGTACCGCACCTCCAGCGTGACCGTCCCGGCGACCGCGCTGCTCACCGTCGCCGCCCGGGCTCCGCTGCACCCCATCGCCTCGGCGTCCTTCCCGGCGCAGGAAGCCCCGGCGCACTTGACGCCCGAGGGCAGCGCCTGCGGGGTACGCGCCTGCGCCGAGGGCGAGTTGACGGCTCTCCCGGGCTCACCGCCCCCGTCGTCCCGCCCGGTGAACAGCAGGACCGCCCCGATCGCGACGAGCACGACGGCAGCCCCGGCCGCGAAGAGCGTCGTACGCCGTGCGCGACCGGTGTCCCCGGCGGGCGGGGCGGCGCGGTCCACGTCCGCCGCGGTCGGCTGCGCCGGGATGTGCGGAGCGCCCACGGGCACGACGCCCGCCGGTCCGGCGATCCCGGGCGCCGCGCCGCCGGGGTCTGTGGCGCCGGGGTTCTCGGGGGCGCCGGTGCCGTCCGGTGTTCGAGGTGCCGTGCCGTTGCCGCCACCGGTACGACCCGGCGCGGGAGCCGGACCGAAGCCGCCCGACGGCGGGGGACCGCCCGTGCCCGCGCCACCCACTGCGGGCGCGGCGCCGAACCCCGCGCCACCCGGCGCCTGAACGGCGTCGGCGACCGTGTCACCCGGACCCGGGACGTGCCCCGGAGCACCAGCAGCCGCACCCGCACCACCCGCCCCGTCACCACCGCCCACCGCCGGAGCCGCGCCCGCTCCACCGACCCCCGCGTCCCCCAGCGCCGCCCGCGCCTGGGTGATCCGGATCGCTTCCATCGTGCGGTCCTGGCGGGACTCCGCGCGGCTCCAGGCGCGTTCCGCCAGTTCCCACATCGTGGTGAGGTGGACGGGGCTGGTGCCGGTCGCCTCGGCGAGGGCGACGACCGCGCCGAGCGGGGCGAGGAGGCGACCGCCGAGGTAGCGCTCCCAGGACGTCCTGCTGTAGCCGGTACGGTCCGCCAGCGCCGCGACGCTCAGTCCGCCCTGGTCGACGATCCGCCGTAACTGACCGGTGAACTCCCGTATCTGCGGATCGAGTTCGTCCGGCAGCGGTTTCCAACGAGGCATCGCTCTTCCCCCCACACTCGTCCCCCGGCGAGAGCCGTCTCCCCACGGCCGCGCCGGAACCGGACGGTCCCCGTCGATCCGGCGCTTTCACGCACCTTCACCACGGTAGCCCGGTTCCCCGGTCGCTACGGGGTGTTCGCGTCGTTCCCCCCGAACTGCCCGGAACCGGCGGCGCCCAGGGCGCGGACCCGTAGCGGAACCGTCACCTCCGTGCCACAGCCGACGGACAGGCGTTGAACAGCCCCGCCGGACCGCGCCACGCTGATTCCCGGCGGCTCGCCCCCGGTCGGGGGAGGGGGCGAGCCCATCGGCCACAGCGCCAGCGGGAGCCGTGACTCCCGTGCGAACGGCGTTACTTGCTCACCGTGAAGTGCAGCGCGTCCTTGAGGAACGGGATCACCAGCAGGGGGTTCGGCTGGACCATCAGGGCCAGCAGGGTGATCACGACGCCGAGGATGCCGTAGGTCACGATGTCCGTGAACCGCGAGCGGACCGCCAGCATGCCGACGGAGGGCAGCAGCCAGCGCAGCACCGCGCCGGTGAGCAGCGCGACACCGATCAGCAGGGTGCCCGCGCGGACCAGGTCGAACGCGGTCAGCAGCAGACCGAGCCCGACCAGGGACAGCACGACCAGCATGGGCCACTGCCGCGCGGGCGCCGGGGCGTCACCGGGAGCGGCCCGGCCACCGCCCTCGGGGCGCGCGGTGTCCTTGGTGAACAGCGGGAAGCGGCGCTTGCGGACCTCGCCCGCGGGAGTGTCCTGCGTCTCCACCGTCCCGGCCTCCTCGCCGCTCTCCGCGCGGGTCTCCGCGTCCTCGCGCACGTCGTCAGCCGGCACTGCGCTCCGCCGCCTCGACCACGTTGACCAGCAACTGGGCACGGGTCATCGGACCCACGCCACCGGGGTTCGGGGAGATCCACGCGGCGACCTCGGCCACGTCCGGGTGGACGTCGCCGACGATCTTGCCCTCGGCGTTGCGGGAGACGCCCACGTCGAGCACGGCGGCGCCGGGCTTGATGTCCTCGGCGCGGATCAGGTGCGGGGAGCCCGCGGCGGCGATGACGATGTCGGCGCGCTTGAGGTGCGCGGCCAGGTCACGGGTGCCGGTGTGGCACTGGGTCACCGTGGCGTTCTCGCTGCGCCGGGTGAGCAGCAGCGGCATGGAGCGCCCGATGGTCACCCCGCGCCCGACGACGACGACCTCGGCGCCCTTGGTCTCGACGCCGTAGCGGCGCAGCAGGGTGAGGACGCCGTTGGGGGTGCAGGGCAGGGGAGCGGGCTCGTTGAGGACGAGGCGGCCGAGGTTGGTCGGGTGGAGACCGTCGGCGTCCTTCTCCGGGTCCATCAGTTCCAGGATGCGGTTCTCGTCGATGCCCTTGGGCAGCGGGAGCTGGACGATGTAACCGGTGCAGGCCGGGTCCTCGTTCAGCTCGCGGACGACCGCCTCGATCTCCTCCTGGGTGGCGGTGGCGGGCAGTTCACGCTGGATGGAGGCGATGCCGACCTGGGCGCAGTCGCGGTGCTTGCCCGCGACGTACTTCTGGCTGCCGGGGTCCTCCCCGACGAGGACGGTGCCGAGGCCGGGCGTGATCCCCTTCTCCTTCAGCGCCGCCACGCGGGCGGTCAGATCGGACTTGATCGCGGCTGCGGTGGCCTTGCCATCGAGAATCTGGGCGGTCATACCCCCATCCTCGCGGATGACGGGCCCCCGGTTCCAATCCGGGTGGGCCCTCGCGGAGTGGCGTCCCGCACGTCCCGCACCTCCCGGGATGTCCGCCGATGATCACTGATGATCGTTGATGTTGCACTTGCACAACACATCGCGAATGCGGGTGGACAAGATCTTGCCGCTCCACAACGATGAATGGCGCACAAGCCGCGGTCCGGTGGGGGGCTAACCGCTCATAACGTGTCATACCTCCGTGCCTTCCGCGTCGTCCCCGCAAGGTCAACGGAGGAAAACCAGCCATGAGTTTCGGCTCGCCCAACAATCCGTACGGTCAGCCCCAGGACCCCCAGCAGGGCTACGGCCAGCCGCAGCAGCCCGGTTACCCCCAGGCACCGCAGGGCGTGCCGCCGCAGTACGGCTACCCGCAGGGCGGCGGCGTCCCGCCCCAGGGCTACGGCTACCCGCAGCAGCCCGGCGTCGGCTACCCGGGCGGTCCCGGTCCCCGTCTGGCCTCGATGGGCCGCCGCTTCGGCGCCCGCGCGATCGACGTCGTGATCATCTCGGTCATCTACATCATCTTCGCGTCCATCGGCATCGCGGGCGCCGTCAGCTCGGCCCAGGACTGCGACCCCAACGCCGGTTCGGCTGCCTATGACGCCTGCGTGCAGAGCGCCAGCCAGGGCATCGTGAGCAAGATCATCCCCATCGCGCTCCTGTTCGGTCTCGCGACCCTGCTCTACGAGTGGCTGATGATCGGTCTGGTCGGCGCGACCCTGGGCAAGCTGGCCGTCGGCATCCGCGTCCTGCGCGCCGACACGGGTCAGAAGCCGGGGCTGCTGAAGTCCTTCCTGCGCTGGATCATCCCGACCGCCGCGGGCTACGTGAGCTGCGGCATCGGCCAGCTCCTCGTCTACCTGTCCCCCTTCTGGGACAACTCCGGACGCCAGCAGGGCTGGCACGACAAGGTCGCGGGCACCGTGGTCGCGCACAAGGACTGAGCGCGCGGTTCACGGACGAGGGCCGTGTCCCACCCGGGTCGGGTGGGACACGGCCCTCGGCTGTATGTCCGCTCAGCTCAGCGCGATGAGCGCGCTCGGTGCGCTCAGTGGAAGAAGTGGCGCGTCCCCGTGAAGTACATCGTCACGCCCGCCGCCTTCGCCGCCTCCACGACCTGCTCGTCGCGGATCGAGCCGCCGGGCTGCACGATCGCGCGGACCCCGGCGCCGATCAGGATCTCGGGTCCGTCGGGGAAGGGGAAGAACGCGTCGGAGGCGGCGAAGGCGCCCCGCGCCCGCTCCTCGCCCGCCCGCTCGACCGCCAGCTTGCAGGAGTCGACGCGGTTGACCTGGCCCATGCCGACGCCGACCGAGGCGCCGTCCCTGGCGAGCAGGATCGCGTTGGACTTCACCGCGCGGCACGCCCGCCAGGCGAAGGCCAGCTCCGCCAGCTCCTCGGCGGAGAGCGCCTCACCGCTGGCCAGGGTCCAGTTCGCCGGGTCGTCGCCGTCGGCCTGGAGCCGGTCGGTCTCCTGGACCAGGACACCGCCGTCGATCGGCTTGACCTCGACGCGGGAGGCGGGCGCGTGCGGCGCCTTCAGGACGCGGATGTTCTTCTTCCGCGTCAGCGCCTCAAGCGCGCCCTCCTCGTAGTCCGGCGCCACGATGACCTCGGTGAAGATCTCCGCGACCTGCTCGGCCAGCTCCTTGCTGACCGGCCGGTTCACCGCGATGACCCCGCCGAACGCGGACAGCGGGTCGCAGGCGTGCGCCTTGCGGTGCGCCTCGGCCACGTCCGCGCCGATCGCGATGCCGCACGGGTTGGCGTGCTTGATGATCGCGACGCACGGCTCGTCGTGGTCGTACGCGGCACGGCGCGCGGCGTCCGTGTCCGTGTAGTTGTTGTACGACATCTCCTTGCCGTGCAACTGCTCGGCCTGGGCGAGCCCCTCGGCGCCCTGCTCGACGTACAGCGCGGCGGGCTGGTGCGGGTTCTCGCCGTAGCGCAGGGTGTGCGCGCGGTCCCAGGTGGCGCCGAGGAAGTCGGGGAACGGGGAGTCGTCCACCGGGGCGTACGCGGTGGCGAACCAGTCGGCAACGGCCACGTCGTAGGCGGCGGTGTGCCGGAACGCCTCGGCTGCCAGGCGCTTGCGGGCGGCGAGGTCGAAGCCGCCGTCCTGCACGGCGGCGAGCACGTCGGCGTACCGCTCGGGGCTGGTCACCACGGCGACCGAGGGGTGGTTCTTGGCGGCGGCGCGGACCATGGAGGGTCCGCCGATGTCGATCTGCTCCACGCACTCGTCGGGCGAGGCGCCGGAGGCGACGGTCTCGCGGAACGGGTAGAGGTTGACGACGACGAGGTCGAACGGCGCGACGCCCAGCTCGTCCAACTGCGCGCGGTGGCTGTCCAGGCGCAGGTCGGCGAGGATGCCCGCGTGGACCTTGGGGTGCAGGGTCTTGACCCGCCCGTCCAGGCACTCGGGGAAGCCGGTCAGCTCCTCCACCTTGGTGACGGGGACGCCCGCGGCGGCGATGCGGGACGCCGTGGAACCGGTGGAGACCAGCTCCACACCGGCCTCGTGCAGCCCGCGCGCGAGGTCTTCGAGGCCGGTCTTGTCGTAGACGCTGACGAGCGCCCGGCGAAGGGGCCGCTTGGTGCTCTCGGCGGTGGCGGTCACTGGATAACTACCTTTCGTCCCTCAATGCGATGGCCGTGGCGGGCGAGCCGTCCCACGACCTCGACGAGCAGCCTTCGCTCGACGTCCTTGATGCGCTCGTGCAGAGCGCTCTCGTCGTCCTCGTCCCGGATCTCCACCACGCCCTGCGCGATGATCGGCCCGGTGTCGACGCCGTCGTCGACGAAGTGGACGGTGCAGCCGGTGACCTTGGCGCCGTACGCGAGCGCGTCGCGCACACCGTGGGCCCCGGGAAAGCTCGGCAGCAGCGCCGGGTGGGTGTTGACGAACCGCCCGCCGAACCGGGCCAGGAACTCCTTGCCGACGATCTTCATGAACCCGGCGGAGACCACGAGGTCGGGCTCGAAGGCGGCGACCGCCCCGGCGAGCGCCGCGTCCCACTCCTCACGGCTCCCGTGGTCCTTCACCCGGCACACGAAGGTGGGCAGCCCGGCGCGCTCGGCGCGGGCCAGCCCCTCGATGCCGTCGCGGTCGGCCCCGACGGCGACGATCCGGGCGCCGTACGCCTCCGCTCCGACGCGTTCGATCTCGTCCAGCAGCGCCTGGAGGTTGGTTCCGGAGCCGGAGACCAGCACGACCAGACGCTTGACCGCCGGACCGGCGGGGGTGGCGGCCACGATGGGGCCCTTTCTCGGGACGGCGGTAGGTCCGGCCGGGTCGTACGGTCGCGTTTGTACGGTCGTACGAATGCTTCGCGCCCCCGGATACGGGGAAGTCTACGAAGCGGCCGGCCGCCAGCAACGATACCGGCACTCCGGACGGCCCCCACGGGACGGGGGCGTGGCCGGAAGGTAGCGTTCGCCAGGAACCGGCTCGGGAACGCCGTGGTGGCGCGGTCCGTTCACGGGACGGAAGCTCGTGCCGGACAGTTGTCACGGACACTTGTCACAGCCTGAGCAGTTGCCTACGTCATGACCTAGGGGAAGACGCTCCTTTGATGCCCGATCGCAGCCCGCGACTCCTCACGTTCCCGCCGCGTCCGGACCTGGGAGGCGAGCGCGGCTCCGTGCTGCCCGAGCGCGGCTTCACGCTGTTGCGGGAGCGGCCCTCCACGCCGCCCCAGGCACCGACGGGCGGCGACGGCGGCCAGGGCGGCGACCAGCAGGACGACAACCCGTTCGCGCCCCCGCCCGAGGGCAGCCCCGACCAGCCGTGGCGTCCCCGGCACCCGGAGGGCTCCGACTCCGGCGAGGGCCAGGGGTCGCCGTGGGGCAAGCGTCCCGAGGGACCGGGCGGTCAGGGACACGGCTCGCCCTGGGGCAGCCAGTGGAGCGACCGGCAGCCCGGCCGCGCCCCCGGCACCTTCGGCGAGCGCCCCGGCAGCGGACCCGAGCGTCCGGGCGGCGGTCCGGACAAGAAGCGCTGGGACCTGACCGACCCGGCACAGCGCCGCGCGCGCTACGCGCTCCTGGCCGGCATGTGGGCCGTCTTCTTCGTGCTCCTGGGCTGGCCGTACGTCTCGCTGCTGCTTGGCGCCCTCTCGCTGTACTGGGGCGGCAGCTCCCTGCGCGCCAAGCCCCGTACCCCGGACCCGGACGCCCCCGCCGCCGCGCAGCCGCCCCAGCACGGGCGCCCCCAGGCGACTGCGGCGATCGGCGGCATGATCGCCGCCGCGCTCGCCCTGTGCCTGACCGCCTCGGTCTTCACCGTCCAGCTCGTCTACCGCGACTACTACACGTGCGTGGACGACGCCCTGACGAACAAGGCCAAGCAGTCCTGCGACACGCTGCTGCCGAAGGAGCTGCGCGGGGTGCTGGGGTCGGCGGGAGCCGAGCGGGGCTAGGGCCTGTCCTCGCGGGGCTCGAGCTCGGGCTTGGGCACCGGGGTCGCTCCGGTGAGGGCGTCGGACCAGTCCGGGGCGAAGGGGTCGTCCGCGTCGAGGAAGTCGTACAGCTCCTCGGCGGGAGGCTGAGGGTTCTGCTGCTCGGGTACGGCGGCTTCCTGGGTCTTGCGCGGGGCGGTTTTCCGCCGCCCGGTGAACACGCCCTTCGGCTCCGTGGTCCGGGCGGGGACCGCGCCCCGCTTCCGGGTGCCGCGCAGCCGCCAGGCTCGTACCGTCCACGTCACCGGCAGCCCCGTCACCAGGACCCACCCGCCCGCCGCGGGACCCGTCAGCCACCACACCGGACCGAAGTCCGCCAGCGCGCCGACGCCCAGCGGACCGCCCGACAGCGCGGCGAGCAGGGCCAGCGCCCCGGCGCAGAGCACAGCCGCGAGCGCGAGCACCCCGGTGGTGCGCAGCGCCGTCCACGGTGCGTCCCGGCGCCGGGTGGCTCCGCGCGCCACGAACCAGCCGGTGGTCACCCCGGCGGCGACGGGAACCGCTGCCGCCGCCCAGTTCAGCGGGGTCGCCGCGCCCGGGTCGGGGACGGCGGCGAGGAGCGGGAACGGGGGCAGGAGCGGCGCCGGGTCGGAGAGCAGCGGGTGCACCAGATGACCGGAGCCGAGGATGAACCCGGGACCGAGGGCGTAGGAGGCGGCCCACACCGCCGCGTTGGGGATCAGTGAGACCGCGAGCAGCAGGACGGTGGACCGACCGGTCCAGCCCTCGGTGAGCTGCGTGAAGGACTGCCGCGCCGCGTCCCCGTGCCACACCAGCGAGACCGCGAGCAGCAGCGCCCCGCCGCCGGTCAGCACAGCCGTACCGGCCACGGCGGCGCGCAGCGCCGTACGCAGCCGGGCCCGCGCCTGTGCCCCCGCCCACAGTCCCCGCACGGGTCCCGGCAGCGGTCCGAGCGGTCTGCCGTACGCCGACCAGACCCCGGACGCGGCGGCAGCGGCGATCAGCGGGAGACAGACCGTCACCCAGGGCCAGGAAGGACCGAGTTCGCCGCCGGAGCCGTAGAGGGCGACGGCGGTGCCGACGCCGAGGTAGCCGAGGACGACGCCGGTCCACGCGGTGCGGGCGGGGACGGGGGGCGGGGCGTCGGACGCGTCGGTGGAGTCGCGGTGACCGGTGGAGTCGGGGTGACCGGGACGGCCGGTGGCGTCGGGGGCATCGGTGGCGTCGGGGGCGTCCACCGCGTCGCGCGCTGCCCGGTGCAGCAGCCACACCGGCAGGGCGAGCAGCAGCAGCGGGGTGAGACCCACGGGCTGCGGGGCGCCGGAGAGGGTGTCGGCGCGCAGGAGTTCGGCGCCGTGGGCCAGCAGCCAGAGCGCGGCGGCGATGTGCAGCGCGCTGCCCGGACCGCTGTCGGGGTACGGCGAGCTGACCCACAGCACCATCACCAGCGCGGCACACGCGGCGAGTCCGAGCGCGGCGGCGAGCGCGCCGCCCACGAGGCTCGCGCCCAGACCGGGTGAACGGTCGCGCAACCGGGTCCGCAGGGACGACGACAGGGAGGGCGGCGGGGACGACGACGGGGGGCGATCGGTCGGCAGGATCACGCCGACATGCTCCCAACGACACGCGCTTTCCCGGCGTAACAGGCGAACCCCCGTAGTGTCGCCCAATATGTGTTTATGTGCTTTTTCACGCAGAGGGGTGAGCCGTGACGCAGACTTACGCCGGTCCGCTGCCACCACCGGACGAACGCCGACGCCTGCGCGAGCACCACGCGCTGACGCAGGCTCAGGTCGCCAGGCGACTCGGTGTCAGCCGGGCGACCGTACGCGCCTGGGAACGCGGCCGAAGCACTCCGAGCGGCCCGCGCCACGAGGCGTACGCCCGCCTGCTCACCGATCTGGCCGAACAGACGGCGAGTCAGCCATCCGCCGCGAGCCCTCCCCCGCCGAGAGCCCCCGAGCCGCCTCCCCTGACTCCCGCTCAGGCGTTCGACGCGCTCTACGCGTTCTGCGCCCCCGCCCTGGTCCGCCAGACCTACCTCCTCACCGGGCGCCGCGAACTGGCCCGCGAGGCGGTCGAGCGCGCCTTCCAGCTCGCCTGGCAGCGCTGGCCCGAGGTGGCCCGGGACCGCGACCCGGGCGGCTGGGTGCGGGCGCCGGCGTACGAGTACGCCCTCTCCCCCTGGCACCGCTTCCGCCCCCGCTACCGCACCCCCGAGCCCCCGCCCGCCGACCCGG
Organism: Streptomyces sp. DSM 110735; assembly: GCF_016482685.1. Classification (GTDB taxonomy): domain Bacteria; phylum Actinomycetota; class Actinomycetes; order Streptomycetales; family Streptomycetaceae; genus Streptomyces. The sequence goes on from NZ_JACYHF010000012.1 coordinate 33,087, forward strand.
CCGACCGCGCCCTGCTGGACGCGCTGCTGAGCCTCCCGGCGTCGTACCGGCGCACCCTCGTGCTCTACGACGGCGTCGGACTGGACCTGCCGGAGCTGGCCGCCGAGACGGAGGCCAGCACCCCGGCCGCCGCGGGCAGGCTGACCCGCGCTCGCGAGGCGGTCGCCGCGTACGTCCCGGAACTCGCCGACCCCGCCGCGCTGCACCGGCGGCTGGCCGAACTGGCTTCCACGGAACGGCTGCGCGCCGACGCCCCCACCACGGTGCGCACCGTGGGCGAGCGCCGCAACGTCTTCTGGACCCGCGCCGCCATCGCCTTCACCGTCGCCATCATCGGCGCGACGGCGCTGACCCTGCGCTCCGCCCCGACGCACTACGAGGCGCCCATCGCCCCCGCCCAGGCGGTACGCGGCGTACCCGCGGCCCCGGCCATGGGTCCGCTGTCCAAGGCGGAGCAGGACCTGCGCGCCAAGCTGCGCCGGGAGCAGACCAACGGACCGGATCGGCTGGCACCGGACCCCGGGTGAGCCGGTCCCCGAACGCCGGTGGGCCCGGTCCCCCACGAGAGGGGACCGGGCCCACCGGTATGCCGATGAACGGGCGATCGGGTGATCGGCCGATCAGGCGGAGAGGATCTCCCGCGCCAGCTTGGCGGTCTCGGTCGGGGTCTTGCCGACCTTGACGCCCGCGGCCTCCAGGGCCTCCTTCTTCGCCTGGGCGGTGCCGGACGAACCGGAGACGATGGCACCGGCGTGGCCCATGGTCTTGCCCTCGGGCGCGGTGAAGCCCGCGACGTAGCCGACGACCGGCTTGGTCACGTTGTCCTTGATGAACGCGGCAGCGCGCTCCTCGGCGTCGCCACCGATCTCACCGATCATCACGATCAGGTCGGTGTCGGGGTCGTCCTGGAACGCGGCCAGGGCGTCGATGTGCGTGGTGCCGATGATCGGGTCACCACCGATGCCGACGGCGGTCGAGAAGCCGATGTCCCGCAGCTCGTACATCATCTGGTACGTCAGCGTGCCGGACTTCGAGACCAGACCGATGCGGCCCGGCTTCGTGATGTCGCCCGGGATGATGCCGACGTTCGACTGGCCCGGGGTGATGATGCCGGGGCAGTTCGGGCCGATGATGCGGGTCTTGTTGCCCTTCTTGCCGGCGTACGCCCAGAACGACGCCGTGTCGTGCACGGCGATGCCCTCGGTGATCACGACGGCCAGCGGGATCTCGGCGTCGATCGCCTCGACGACCGCGTCCTTGGTGAACTTCTCCGGCACGAAGATGACGGAGACGTTGGCGCCGGTCTTCTCGATGGCCTCGGCGACCGTGCCGAACACGGGTACCTCGGTGCCGTCGAAGTCCACGGTCTGACCCGCCTTGCGCGGGTTCACGCCGCCCACGACCTCGGTGCCGTCACCCAGCATGAGCTTGGTGTGCTTCATGCCGGTGGCACCGGTCATGCCCTGGACGATGACCTTGCTGTCCTTGTTGAGCCAGATAGCCATGGTGTGTTGTGTCCTCGTCCTGAGTGCTTACTTTGCGGCGTGGGCCAGCTCGGCGGCCTTGTCGGCCGCGCCGTCCATGGTGTCGACGCGCTGCACCAGCGGGTGGTTGGCGTCGGTGAGGATCTTGCGGCCCAGCTCGGCGTTGTTGCCGTCGAGGCGGACGACGAGCGGCTTCTCGACCTTCTCGCCGCGGTCCTCCAGGAGCTTCAGCGCCTGGACGATGCCGTTGGCGACCTCGTCGCAGGCGGTGATGCCGCCGAAGACGTTGACGAACACGGACTTGACGTCCGGGTCGCCCAGGATGATCTCCAGGCCGTTCGCCATGACCTGGGCGGAGGCGCCGCCACCGATGTCCAGGAAGTTGGCGGGCTTCACGTCGCCGTGCTTCTCACCGGCGTACGCGACGACGTCCAGGGTGCTCATGACGAGACCCGCGCCGTTGCCGATGATGCCGACCTCGCCGTCGAGCTTGACGTAGTTCAGGCCCTTGGCCTTGGCGGCCGCCTCGAGCGGGTTGGCCGCGTCCTTGTCGTGCAGCTCTTCGTACTCGGGGTGACGGAACTCGGCGTTCTCGTCGAGCGACACCTTGCCGTCAAGCGCCAGGACCTCGCCGGAGGCGACCTTCGCCAGCGGGTTGACCTCGACGAGGAGGGCGTCCGACTTGATGAAGGTGTCCCACAGCTTGATGAGGACGTTGACGACCTTGTCCGCGACCTCGGCCGGGAACTTGGCGGCCTCGACGATCTCGCGGGCCTTGGCCTCGTCCACACCGTCGATGGCGTCGATCGCGATCTTCGCGACGGCCTCGGGGCGGGTCGCCGCGACCTCCTCGATCTCCATGCCGCCCTCGACGGAGGCGATGGAGAGGAAGGTGCGGTTCGCACGGTCGAGGAGGAAGGAGACGTAGTACTCCTCGACGATTTCCGGAGCGGTCTCGGCGATCATCACCTTGTGGACCGTGTGGCCCTTGATGTCCATGCCGAGGATGTCCGTCGCGCGGGCGACGGCCTCGTCCGGGGTGGCGGCGAGCTTGACGCCGCCGGCCTTGCCACGACCACCGACCTTCACCTGCGCCTTGACGACGGACTTGCCGCCCAGACGCTCCGTGATCTCGCGCGCCGCCTCAGGCGTGTCGATGACTTCACCGGCCAGCACCGGTACATCGTGCTTGGCGAAGAGGTCCCTCGCCTGGTACTCGAACAGGTCCACGCGCTTCCGTCCCTATCAGTGATCTCGCGGTTCGTTGGATGCGTGGGCGTGCCGCGAAGGGCAACGTGACGTCCGCTTGTCACTAGGGGGGCGCACACGGTGTCCGAGCGCGCGGCATGTCCGCCTCGCAGGTTATCGCTGCTTGCCGGGGCCCTCTAAATCGCGGGTCACACCCGAGCGGTGATACCTGTCACATGATGCCGGATGAGGTGACACGCGGTGCCGTGACCCTGCCCGGGGGCTCGGCGCAGGTGCGGGGTTGTCGCAGGTCAGGTCGGGGGTGGAGCGGGGCGGGGTGGGGCAGGGTCAGGAGGGGTGCGGGACGGGGACGGCCCGTTTCTCCAGTGCCGCCGCCATCACCTCCGGGAAGTGGTCGGGGGTGCAGGCGAAGGCGGGGATGCCGAGGGCGGCCAGGGCTGCCGCGTGCTCGCGGTCGTAGGCGGGGGTGCCTTCGTCCGAGAGCGCGAGCAGGGTCACGAACTGGACGCCGGACGCCTTCATCGCCGCGACCCGCTTCAGCATCTCGTCCCGTATCCCGCCCTCGTACAGATCGCTGATCAGCACCACGACCGTCTCGGCGGGGCGGGTGATCCGCGACTGGCAGTACGCCAGCGCCCGGTTGATGTCGGTGCCACCGCCGAGCCGAGTGCCGAAAAGCACGTCCACCGGGTCGTCCAGTTGATCGGTGAGGTCCACGACCGAGGTGTCGAAGACGACCAGGCGCGTACTGACCGACCTCATCGAGGCGAGCACCGCGCCGAACACCGACGCGTACACGACCGACGCGGCCATCGACCCGGACTGGTCGACACAGAGCACGATCTCCTTCTTCACCGACCGCGCCGCCCGCCCGTATCCGACGAGCCGCTCCGGCACCACCGTGCGGTGCTCGGGCAGATAGTGCTTGAGGTTGGCCGCGATCGTGCGGTTCCAGTCGATGTCCCGGTGGCGCGGTCTGCCGATCCGGGCGCTGCGGTCGAGCGCCCCGGTGAGGGTCGCCCGGGTACGGGACGCCAGCCGCTTCTCCAGATCCTCGACCACCTTCCGCACGACCGCCCGCGCGGTCTGCCTCGTCGTCTCCGGCATGGCCTGGTGCAGCGACAGCAGCGTGCCGACCAGGTGCACGTCCGCCTCCACCGCCTCCAGCATCTCCGGCTCCAGCAGCAGCGCGGCGAGCCCGAGCCGGTCGATGGCGTCGCGCTGCATGACCTGGACGACGGAGGAGGGGAAGTACGTGCGGATGTCCCCCAGCCAGCGCGCCACCGACGGCACCGAACCACCGAGCCCCGCCGCCCGCTCCCGCCCGCCCCCGGCGCCCTTGCCGCCCCGGTCCTGCTTTCCGTACAGCGCGGTCAGCGCCGTGTCCATCGCCGCGTCCCGCCCCGCGAGCACGCATCCGGTGCCGTCGGCCTGCTCCCCGCCGAGCACCAGCCGCCAGCGACGCAACCGCTCGGCGTCGGCGCGGGCGTCGGCGCGGGCGTCAGCGTCAGCTTCGCGAGGTGCGGTGCCTGGCGCCCTTGGTGCGCCTGTCGGCGTCGGCGCGTCTGTCGCCTTTGGTTCGTCCGTCGTCCTTGGCGTGACCGCCGTCCTTGGTGCGTCTGTCGCCTTAGGTGCGTCCGTCGTCCTTGGCATGTCCGTCGTCATCCGCCCACCCCCGCAAGCGTGTTGTCGTCCCTGGGTACGGTCCGCTCTTCCTCCAGCCCGAGCAGCAACCGCAGCACCGGCACCACGGCATCGGCGCGCCGCGGGTCCGGCTCGGCCGCGAAACCGGGCGGTGCCGTCGCGCCGGTCACGGGTCCGGCGGCGCCTTCCGGCCCGCGCCGGACCAGCTCACCGAGCGTGCGCCGCACCCCGGGTTCGTACGCGGAGAAGGTCCGCCGCAGCAACGGCAGCGCGTCCGTGAACGCCTCCGTCGACACCGAGGTCAACCACCCGTCGACCAGCCTCAGCAACCGCTCGTCGTGGACCAGCAGCAACCCGCCCCCGCCTCCCCCGGCGAACCCCTCGACCCACGCGGCCGCATCCCCGGGCGGTGGCCCCGGGGACAGCGCCAGCCCCATGAGCCGCGCCGCCTCCCCGTCCGCCAACGCCCCGCCGTCGAGCAGCAGTCGGACAGCGCGCCCCCGTATCTCACCGGGGACGGCGTCGCGGAGGGCGAGGGTACGGAGGACGCCGCGCCAGCGGTCGCGGAGACCGGCGCCTTCGCGGTTGCCGTCGCCCTGCGAGCCCTCGCCACCTGACCCCGTTTCGCCGTCCAAGCGGCACCCGCCCCACACCTCGGACAACAAGGCGACCGCCCCCTGCACCCCCTCCACGTGCCCCCGCATCTCGTGCGCCGCGTCCACGTCCAGCCCGACGCACGCCGGAGGCAGCCCGACGAAGATCCGGTCGGCCAAACCTGCCGCCACATCGGCAAGCGCGCCGGTATGGGTGCCGCGCACATCGCCGTAGCGGAGCGACCGGACCAACGCGGGAAGGGCCTGTGCAAGATGCCCCACGTCGCAGTCCAGAGCCGCCCGGTCGGCCAGCACGCGCATGACCACGGGCAGCGCGTCCGGCAGCCCGGCGAGCAGGCACTGCTCGGCCAGCGAGGTGACGTCGGCGAGAGCGCGGGCGGTAATCGCGTCCGCCTCCACCTTGGCCGTCGCGGCGCCGAGGACAGTGGTCCCCCACACGCCCGCCTCCGCCACCCTCACCGACAACTCCGGTTCCCAGCGCAGCCGCCAGGTCTCGCGGAAGGTGCCCGTGCTCCCCCGTGACGTGATGGGCTCGCCCCAGCCGACGCCGAGCAGTCGCAGCCGGTGCAGCAGCCTGCCGCGCGCGGCGTCGGTGTCCTTGCGCAGGTCCAGCTCCACCTCCCGTTCCGCCGCCTCCGGCTTGAACCGCAACCGGCGCTGCTCCCGGGCGAGGTCCCGCTGCAACGGCACCGCGGGCGCCGACTCCGGCACCTCCCCGAGTACGTCCCCGACCACCAGCCGGTCGTACACGAGGGACAGCGGCACGTCCGATCCGTCGCACATCACCGCACGCACGGCGTCGGTCGTCTCGCTCAGCCCGGGCAGCGGACGCCCACGCAGCACGGCGAGGGTGTCCGCGAGCCGGACCGCCTCGATGACATGCGCGGAGGACACCAGCCGGTCCTCCTCCCGCAGCAGCCCCGCGACCTTGGTCAGCCATCGTTCGACCGGCCGGTCCGGCGCCCGGAACAGATGGGCGTACCACCCCGGTGAGTCGATCCCCGCGCCGTAGCCGCTGAAGCGGGAGAGGCGGCGGTATGTCCAGGGCACCCAGGTCAGCTCGGTCTTCACCTTGGGCAACCCCTTCAGCAGGGCACGGTCGGCGGCGACGGTGACCCCGGTCCGCAGCGCGGGCACGTGCCACGCCCCGCACACCACCGCCACCGCGTCCCCGAACTCACGTCGCGCCGAACGCAGTTGGAGCCGCATATACGCCTCCCGCACCTGGTCCCGGGAGCGACCGCCATCCCCGTACCGCTCACGCAGCGCCCCCATCGCCTCCTCCAGCGCGGCGAACGGCGCGAAGGGATCCTCCGCTCCCCCACCCCGGTGCTCGACCACGTCCTCCCACCAGCGCTCGGGATCGTCGTACCCGGCGACGTCGGCCAGCGCGGCGAGCGGATCGAGACGCGTCCCCTCAGCAGACCCGGGACCGGCGCCCGGCTCGTCCCCGGACTCCGCCAACGTGTGCGCCGCAGGCAGATCGACGAACCGAGCCGGAACCCCCCGCTCGACCGCCCACCGGATCGCCACCCACTCCGGGCTGAACTCGGCCAGTGGCCAGAAGGCGGAGCGGCCCGGTTCGTCCACGACGTGGGCGAGCAGCGCGACCGGCGGTCGCAGGCCGGGGTCGGCGGCGAGCGGGATCAGCGGGTCGGCCTCGGGCGGTCCCTCGATCAGGACGACGGCGGGCCGGGACGCGTCCAGCGCCGCGCGGACGGCTCGCGCGGAACCGGGTCCGTGATGCCGTACCCCCAGCAGCAGCGGCCCGGACGCGAACGCCCCGCCGCTCACCGCGTTCATGGGCTCACCTCGCGGCAGGCCCGGTAGAAGTCGGTCCAGCCGTCGCGCTCGCGCACGACCGTCTCCAGGTACTCCTGCCATACGACCCGGTCGGCTGCCGGGTCGCGGACGACGGCGCCCAGGATGCCCGCGGCCACGTCCCCGGCGCGCAGTACGCCGTCGCCGAAGTGGGCGGACAGGGCGAGACCGCTGGTGACGACGGAGATCGCCTCGGCCGTGGACAGGGTGCCGCTCGGCGACTTGAGCCTGGTCCGGCCGTCGTCGGTGATGCCCGCACGCAGCTCGCGGAAGACGGTGACGACACGGCGGATCTCGTCCATGCCGTCGGGCGCGGTCGGCAGGTCCAAGGAGCGGCCGATCTGCTCGACGCGGCGCGTGACGATGTCCACCTCGGCGTCGGCGGTCTCCGGCAACGGCAGCACCACGGTGTTGAAGCGGCGGCGCAGCGCGCTGGAGAGGTCGTTCACGCCCCGGTCGCGGTCGTTGGCGGTGGCGATGAGGTTGAAGCCCCGGACGGCCTGGACCTCCTCGCCCAACTCGGGGATGGGCAGGGTCTTCTCGGAGAGGATGGTGATCAGGCTGTCCTGGACATCCGCCGGGATGCGGGTCAGCTCCTCGACCCGGGCCGTCATGCCCTCGGACATCGCGCGCATGACCGGGCTCGGCACAAGCGCCTCGCGGCTGGGTCCGTGAGCGAGCAGCCGGGCATAGTTCCAGCCGTAGCGGATCGCCTCCTCCGGGGTGCCCGCCGTGCCCTGCACCAGCAGGGTCGAGTCGCCGCTGACGGCGGCGGCCAGGTGCTCCGACACCCAGGTCTTGGCCGTGCCGGGCACGCCGAGCAGCAGCAGGGCGCGGTCGGTGGCGAGCGTGGTGACGGCGACCTCGACGATGCGACGCGGGCCCACGTACTTGGGAGTTATCACCGTGCCGTCGGGCAGCGTGCCGCCGAGCAGATAGGTGGCCACGGCCCAGGGCGACAGCTTCCAGCGGGCCGGGCGCGGTCTGTCGTCGTGGGCGGCCAGCGCGGCGAGTTCGGCCGCGAAGGCGTGCTCGGCGTGCGGTCGCAACGCCTGGGCCGCCCTTGCTCCAGCGGTCGGTTCGGTGGTCGGTTCGGCGGTCGTCCCCGTGGACACAGACATGGCTGAGGCCCCCTTCGGCTCGGCCGGTCGGCGAGCTGGTTCCACCATGCAGCACGCCACTGACAACCGCTTCGGCCTGTGGATAACTCTGCCGCGGGCCGATTGTCAGTGGCGGGACCTACCGTCGTTCGCATGACTCAGCAGGGGGTGCGACGGAGCGCGGACCGGGTGCCGACCCCGGCACCTGACGCCGCCTCACGCAGCGCGGACGGCGGATTCGGAGAGCGGGCGGAGGAGCGGAAGACGGAGGAGAGAGCAGGGCGGAAACGGGACTCCGGCGGCCCGGCAGACCCCGAGGCGGCCCGACGCCGGGCAGAGCGCCGTGAGCAACGGGTGACAGCGGGCGTGACCGAGCTGGAACAGCGCCTGGCGGACCTGCTGCGCGGCGGTCTGGCCTCGGCCGAACAGGCGAGGTACACGCTGTGGGAGGAGACCGCCGCCCGCATGGTCGACGCACAGGCACCCGGACTTGCGGCGAAAGTAAGGGAGTTGGGTGCGATACCCGCCTCCGGACCCGACTGGCCGACCAGACTCCTGGAGGAGTGCGCCCTGCTGCACCTCCTCGGCCAGGGCTGGCTGCACCGCGACCAACTTCCCGACGCCCTCGCGGCAACGGTCCGCTCCCGGCTCGGCCTGCCCGCCTCCGCCGACGGCCCACCGCTGCGCGACCGCTGGCTGGTCCTCGCCCAGTACGACACCGCCGACGCGAAACTGACGACCCGCCGCATCTGGCTGCACGGCACCGGCTCCGGCCACACCCGGCTGCTCCTCTCCTACGGCGCCGCCGGACGCGCCCCCGAGCTGTCCCTGCCGGTCGGCCACACCCTGGAGGCGGACCTGACCGGTTACCCGGGCGCGGGGCAGCTCCGCGCCGCGCTGGGCGAGCGGTACGCCCCGCCCACCCCGGCCACCGTCCGCCCCAACGGTCTGACCACCGCGCAGGCGACCGCCCGCTACGGCGACGCGCTGCGCGAGGACCCCTGGCTCGACAGGGTCCCGGTCATCCTGGCCGGGGTCATACCGGTGCCGGACGAACGCCCGGGCTCCTGGCAACTGACCGACGCGGATGCGGACCCGAAGACCGACCCCGCATCCGCCACGGCACTCCCCCTGACCCCGACCTGCCTCACCCGCCCCGGCCTCTGGCGGCTGATCGCCCTCTCCGGCGGCACCCCACTCACCGTCTTCGGCGAGCTGGGCCACCGAGGCTTCACCCCGCTCACCGCCTGGCCCGCACACCACCCCGGCACCCCGGTGACGCTGCACTGACCCCGCCGCCGCACTGCCCCCGCCCACACGGAAGGGAACCCCGATGCACGAGACGACGGCCACCACCGCACCTTCCTGGGACGACCTCCTCACCACCGCCCTGCTCGGCACCGACCGCCGCCCTGTGCCCGCAGCCACAGCCACAGCCCCACCCGCACCCGCACCCGCACCCGCACCCGCACCCAACGACGCCCGCCCCGCGCCCCTCAGCCTGCTCGACGCCGCCGCCATGGCGACCGTCCGACGCCGGGCCGGTCTCCGCGCCGGACCCGCCGCACCGCGCCCCGAACCCGCCCCCGCCGACCCACGCCCGCCCCTCCCCGCCCGCGCCGCCCACAGACTCGCGGCCCTCCTCACCGACCGCTCCACCGCGGGCACCCGACGCGGCAGCACCCCCGACCTCACCGAACTCCTCCCCCAGTGGCTCGCGGCAGCCAACACATACGGCTACGCCCCGCCCCCGCACCTGCTGCCCGCCCTCCTCGACGCCGCCCGGGGCCGGACCGATCTCCGCCCGGCGACACTGGAGTTCGCGGGTCCGAGAGCCCTGTGGCTCGCCCGGCTGAACCCGGACTGGAGATTCGCCCGCCGTACAGCTCCCGGAGGCTCCGCCCTGCCCGACCCCGAGGACAGCGAGGCCGTACGACACCTCTGGCAGGAGGGTCTGTTCGCCGAGCGGGTCGCCGTACTGACAGCCGTACGCACCCACGCCCCCTCAAAGGCAAAGGAGTTGCTGGAGTCCACCTGGTCCACCGAGCGTGCCGAGGACCGCCTGATGTTCCTCGACTCGCTGCGCACGAACCTCTCTGCAGCCGACGAACCCTTTCTGGAACGGGGCTTGGCTGATCGCAGCCGCAACGTACGTGCCATAGCCGCCGAGTTGCTGTCCGCCCTCCCCGGCTCCGCCCTCGCCGCGCGCATGGCGGAACGCGCCCTGACCTGTGTGGCCCTCGACCACACGGGCGCGGAACCCACCGTCGCCGTAGAGGCACCGCACGTCTGCGACGCGGGCATGGAGCGGGACGGGGTGTCGGCCACGCCGCCGAAGGGGCAGGGGGAACGGTCCTGGTGGCTGGGTCAGTTGGTGGAGGCGGCGCCGCTCGGGGTGTGGTCGGCGCGGCTCGGGGGCCGTACCCCGGAGGAGATCGTGGCGCTGCCCGTGGCCGACGGCTGGCAGGAGGAGCTGCACGCGGCGTGGTGCCGGGCGGCGGTGCGGCAGGGGGACGCGGAGTGGGCGAGGGCGCTGCTCGGCGCGCCCGCCGCGCCGGAGTCGGGCGGTCCAGGTGCCGTCTCCCTCGCGGACCGGACGAGACTGCTGGCCACGCTGGCAGCGGACGAGCGCGCCACCTGGGTGGCCGGGTTCATCGCCCGGCACGGTCTGTCGGAGGCGTTCCAGTTGCTCGGCGCGTGCGCGGTGCCGTGGGCGCCGTCGCTCGGCAGGGCGGTGGTGGACGCGCTCGACATCGCGCGGAAGGCGGGCAGTTACCCGTGGAGCTTCAGCGGGGTGATGGGTCTGGCCGAGCGCTGCCTCGACCCGGCGGAGACCACCCGTCTGGACGCCCTGCTGGCGCGCCCCGAAGAGCGCGAGGACGGTCGGCCGGGCGCCGGGGGCTACTGGGCGGAGGCGTTCCAGCGGCTCGCCACCACCCTGCGGCTGCGCACGGCGATGGCAGCGGAGCTGATACCCGAAGGAGCGTGAAAGCGCTGGTCAGCCGCCCGACGCCGCAGGCTGCCGCGCGTTCTCCCGCACCCACTCCACGATCGCCCCGGTCGTCGCGCCCGGGGTGAAGATCGCCGCGACCCCCTTCTCGCGCAGCGGCGCGATGTCCTCCTCGGGGATGATGCCGCCGCCGAAGACGAGGATGTCCGCGGCGTCACGCTCCTTGAGGAGGTCGATAACGGCGGCGAAGAGCGTGTTGTGGGCGCCCGAGAGGATCGACAGCCCGATGGCGTCGGCGTCCTCCTGGATCGCGGTGGTGACGATCTGCTCCGGCGTCTGGTGGAGACCGGTGTAGATGACCTCCATACCGGCGTCGCGCAGCGCCCGCGCGATCACCTTGGCCCCGCGATCGTGGCCGTCGAGCCCCGGCTTGGCCACCACCACGCGGATCGGACCGGCTGCCACACCCATCACTGCCTCCATCGAGCCACCGGAAGCGGCCGCTTCCGTCATACCGACAAGTACCGCATCTCTGGCACGTTCCGCCACCGTCGCGAAGTGAACGAACGTTATCGCCAGGATCCCGCAACCGGCAGTTTTACGACCGGCGGGGAGGGGGAAATCACATAGTGGGACATGAGGGCGCGCGGGGGACAGAGACGCCTCCCGCGCGCCGACAGGAGGTCGGCCAATGAAGGTCACCGGAGTATTTCCGCTCTTCCTCCCCGTCTGCCGCCGCCTCTGGCCCGGCAGATTGGCCTCTCTGTCCGTCACGCTGCTCAAAGCCACCGCGCTCGAAGCCGCGATCCTCGCGGGACACGTGCTGCTGTATCCGACCGGTCTCACACAGGAGCGGCGCCAGGCCGCCCTGCCCGCACCGGACGGCGCCGCCCGGCTCCCCGTCCCGGCGGGCCCGCCGGTCATCCTGCTACACGGCTTCATCGACAACCGTTCGGTGTTCGTGCTCCTGCGCCGCAGCCTCGCGCAGCACGGCCGCCAGCGCGTCGAATCGCTCAATTACTCGCCGCTGACCTGCGACATCCGCACGGCCGCCGAGCTGCTCGCCCGCCATGTGGAGGAGATCTGCGAGCGCACCGGCAGCAGGCAGATAGACATCGTGGGCCACAGCCTGGGCGGTCTGATCGCGCGCTACTACGTGCAGTGCCTCGGCGGTGACCTGCGGGTTCGCACCCTGGTCACCCTCGGCACGCCGCACGCGGGCACCCGCGCGATACCGCTGGCCAACGCCCACCCCATCGTCCGGCAGATGCGTCCGGACTCCGCGGTCATCGAGGAGCTGTCCCGTCCGGCGCCCGGTTGCCGCACGCGGTTCGTGAGCTTCTGGAGCGACCTGGACTCCGTGATGGACCCGCTGGAGGCGGCCTGCGTCGAGCACCCCGACCTGGACGCGCTCAACGTCCGCGTCACGGGCATCGGCCATCTCGCCCTCCCCGTCCACCCCGCCGTGGCCGCCGGGATACGGGACGCCCTGGACGCCGAGTCCGCCGCGAAGCGCGAGGCGGGCGGTCTGACGGTGGCCTGACCACGGTCCGGGACACGCGCGAGAGGCGGCGGCGAGCGACCCGTCGAGGAAGCGCTTCGGGTCGAACACGCACCGTTACGAACTGCGCCCCCGCTCCCCGAGCCGGAGATCCGGTCCTTCGAGACCGACCACGGCGTCGCACTGCCCACGGGATGCCTGACCGCCCTGTGAACGCGCGTCGCACCGACCGCCCTCGCCCGCGACCGCCCCACCGGCATCGGAAACAGCCGTGACACAGCCCGCGCACAGGTGACACAACGTCACTCACCATCGAACATTCTTCGAACACAAAGCCAAACTCGCGTCCTCGACCCCCGAAACACGGCCGAATGCCCGTTTCCCGCCGCCGCGAAACCGGCGGAAGATTGTGGCGCCCGTGTACCGCCGGGTACAGTCGCCGCACTGCTCTGGCAGCCCCTGTTGTCGAGGCGAAAGAGAAGTTGGTGAACGACCGTCACCCGTCGGGGACCATGACCTCCCCGGCCCCGGCTTCCGACGCCTCCACCGCGCACTACGCGCCGTACGGAGCCCCGGAAGTCCCGTACGACGACCTCACCACCTACAGCGGCTACGACGCCACTGGTTTCGCGGTGGGCACGGGCCAGACCGGAGCCTTCCCCGCCGACGCGTACTACGGCGTCCCCACAGGTGCCCCGACCGGCGGCTACGACACCTCCGCCTGGCAGACCGGCTACGACCACGACCCGTACGCCACCCAGCACCACGCCGTCCCCGACACCGGCGCCTACGACACCACCGCCTGGCAGGTCCCCGCGCAGGCGACCGGACACGACGTCAGCGGACAGTGGGACGCGAGCGCCTGGCTCCAGACCGACGGCGCGCCGGGCCACGACCAGACCCAGCAGTGGGACTGGAACGCGCAGAGCTACGACACCGGCGCCTACGACGCCACGCAGTGGAACTCCGACGGCGGCGCGGCGAACGGCCACCAGGAACACCACGAACACCAGGCGCACCACGAACACCAGGCGCCGTACGACCCGCAGGACCACGCCTCGTACGACCACACCGCCGCCTTCGAGCAGCGGACCGACCACCACTCCCCCTATGGCGACGACGCCGCGATGGCGGAGTTCGGGGAGACGGCCCTGCCCGAGGAGGAGTCGGACTCCACCGGCGAACTGCCCGTCGTGCCCGACCTCCTGGACGACCAGGAGGAGACCGTACCGGCGCCCCGGACGGGCGGTCGCGCGGCGAACCGCTCCAGACGCCGTACGCCCGCCAAGCGCTCGGCCCTGCTGACGGTCGCCGTGCCCTCGGTCTGTGTGATGGGCGTGGCCGGGATCGCCGCGGCGTCGGTCGGCAACCTCACCGACGACGCCCAGGAGACCAGCGCGACCGCCTCGGACGCGCACACGGTGAAGCCGTCCGTCGCCAACAGCAAGCTGGACAGCCAGCTCAAGACGCTCTCCGCCGGGGTAGACGACTTCACCGACCGGGCGAGCCGCACGCAGGAGCGCATCGACCTCAAGGCGCAGCAGGCGCAGGAGAAGAAAGAAGCCGCCGCCGAGGCGGCGCGCAAGGAGCGGCTGCGCCCCAAGTTCGTGCTCCCGGTGGCCCAGAAGGGTCTGAGCGCCTACTTCGGCCAGGCGGGTGTGAACTGGATGTCCGTCCACACCGGCATCGACTTCCCCGTCTCCTACGGCACCACCGTGATGGCGGCGACCGACGGCGTCGTCTCCACCAAGTGGAACAGCGCCTACGGCAACATGATGATCATCACGGCCAAGGACGGCACCGAGACCTGGTACTGCCACCTCTCCAGCTACCGCGTCGCCAGCGGTACGGCCGTCAAGGCCGGCCAGCCGGTCGCCTTCTCCGGCAACTCGGGCAACTCCACCGGTCCGCACCTGCACTTCGAGGTGCGCCCGGGCGGCGGCGCGGCAATCGACCCGCTGCCGTGGCTGCGCAGCCACGGGCTCGACCCGACCTGATCGCCCCCGACTCACAGAACGAGCCCCCGCCTCGAAGGCGGGGGCTCACTCGTCTACGGCGTCGTCCGCGGCCTCGTCTGCGGCTCCCCGTTCGGCTACAGCTTCTCGACCGGCGCGTACCGCAGCAGCAGCCGCTTGGCGTTGCCGCCGCCGAAGTCGATCGTGGCCTGCGCCTTGTCGCCCGCACCGGCCACCGCGACGACCGTGCCGAGCCCGAACTGGTCGTGCGTGACCCGGTCCCCGACCGCCAGCGCCACCACCGGCTTCTCCGAGGCGCGACGGGTGGCGAACCCGGACGCGCCCGCCGCCGACGAACGCGAGCGGGAGGAGGAGAGCGAGGACGCGATCGAGCCCGCCCGGGAGGACGGCGGCGCGGCAGCCGCACCCGTGCGCTTCCACTCGACGTGGGTGGCCGGGATCTCCTCCAGGAAACGGGAGGGCGGGTTGTACGAGGGCTGGCCCCAGGCGCTGCGCATCGACGCGCGCGTGAGGTAGAGCCGCTCACGGGCGCGCGTGATGCCGACGTACGCCAGGCGCCGCTCCTCCTCCAGCTCCTTGACCTGGCCGAGGGCGCGCATGTGCGGGAACACGCCGTCCTCCATGCCGGTCAGGAAGACGACCGGGAACTCCAGTCCCTTGGCGGTGTGCAGGGTCATCAGGGTGATGACGCCGTCGCCGTCCTCTTCGTCGGGGATCTGGTCGGAGTCCGCGACGAGGGCGACCTTCTCCAGGAAATCGGCCAGGGTGCCCTGGTCCTCGCCGTCCTCGCGCTCCTGCTCGAACTCCAGCGCCACGGCGGCGAGTTCCTGGAGGTTCTCGATGCGGGTCTCGTCCTGCGGGTCGGTGGACGCCTGCAACTCGGCCAGGTATCCGGTGCGTTCGAGGACCGCCTCCAGGACGGTGGCCGGTCCGGCGCCGGACTCGACGATCGTGCGCAGGTCCTCCATCAGCGTGTTGAACCGCTTGACCGCGTTGGTGGAGCGCGCGGCCATGCCGTACGCCTCGTCCACGCGCTTCAGCGCCTGCGGGAAGCTGATCTTCTCGCGCTGGGCGAGGGCGTCGATCATCGCCTCGGCGCGCTCGCCGATGCCGCGCTTGGGCACGTTGAGGATGCGGCGCATCGGCACCGAGTCCTCGGGGTTGGCGAGGACGCGCAGGTAGGCCAGGACGTCCCGGACCTCCTTGCGCTCGTAGAAGCGGACGCCGCCGACGACCTTGTAGGGCAGTCCGACGCGGATGAAGATCTCCTCGAAGACACGGGACTGGGCGTTGGTGCGGTAGAACACCGCGACGTCCCCCGCCTTGGCGTCGCCCGCGTCGGTGAGACGGTCTATCTCCTCGGCGACGAACTGGGCCTCGTCGTGCTCGTTGTCCGCGACGTAGCCGACGATGCCCGCGCCCTGGCCCGCGTTGGTCCACAGGTTCTTCGGGCGGCGGGACTCGTTGCGCTCGATGACCGCGTTGGCGGCGGAGAGGATGGTCTGCGTGGAGCGGTAGTTCTGCTCCAGCAGGATCGTCGTCGCGTTCGGGTAGTCCTCCTCGAACTGGAGGATGTTGCGGATCGTCGCGCCCCGGAAGGCGTAGATCGACTGGTCCGCGTCACCGACGACACACAGCTCGGCGGGCGGCAGGTCGGCGTCGCTCGGCGGCACGTCCTCATCGTGGGCGCCCGTGCCGACCAGCTCGCGCACCAGCGCGTACTGGGCGTGGTTGGTGTCCTGGTACTCGTCGACCATGACGTGCCGGAAGCGGCGGCGGTAGTGCTCGGCCACGTCCGGGAAGGCGCGCAGCAGGTTGACCGTCGTCATGATCAGGTCGTCGAAGTCGAGCGCGTTGGCCTCGCGCAGCCGCGACTGGTAGAGCGCGTACGCCTGGGCGAGAGTCTTCTCGAAGCCGTCGGTGGCCTGGGCGGCGAAGTCCTCCTCGTCGATCAGCTCGTTCTTGAGGTTGCTGATCTTGGCGCTGAAGGACTTGGGCGGATAGCGCTTGGGGTCGAGGTCCAGATCGCGGCAGACCAGGGCCATCAGGCGCTTGCTGTCCGCCGCGTCGTAGATCGAGAACGACGAGGTGAAGCCGAGCTTCTTCGACTCGCGGCGCAGGATGCGGACGCAGGCGCTGTGGAAGGTCATGACCCACATCGCGTTCGCGCGCGGACCGACGAGCTGCTCGACGCGCTCCTTCATCTCGCCCGCGGCCTTGTTGGTGAAGGTGATCGCGAGGATCTGACCCGGGTGCACATGGCGCTCGGCGAGGAGGTGGGCGATGCGGTGGGTCAGCACCCGCGTCTTGCCGGAACCGGCGCCCGCGACGATGAGCAGCGGGGAGCCCGCGTGCACGACCGCGGCACGCTGGTTCTCGTTCAGCCCGTCCAGGAGGGCCGCCGCGTCGATCGCGGGGCGCGGGGCGCCGTCGCGGTAGTGCGCGTCGCGGTCCGGGGGCAGGTCGAACTTCCCGCCGAACAGATCGTCCGGAACCTGCTCCGGAGCGTGCTCGTCCTCGGGCGGTGGGGGCTGTTCCTCGTGGCCGTGCGGGGCCTGGAGGTCCGCCAGGAAGCTGTCGTCAAAGAGGCTGCTCATCGCTCTACGAGTCTAGGGCGCCCCACCGACAACCGGTCCCCACGTGAGGAACCCGGTCGGAATTCCGGGGAGTTGATCTCGGTGGAGCGGCGGTGGAACGGCGTATGGGCCTGGTCGCAGCGGGCCGGGGTGATGTGGCACACGTCGGCGCGGACCCGGTCGGGCGGGGATTTCGGGCGCGCGTCCTTTCGAGCCCCACGCGCGCGTGCCCTCCGGTCCGGGGCGGTACCGCTCCCTAGCATCGGGGCATGTCCGGCATCTCAGGTCTGCGTGCGTGGTGGTGGGAACGCCCTCCGGCGGCGGGTACCGCCGTGATGGCGACCGCCGTCGTCTCGATCGGGCTGCGGCTGGCCGGCGCAGAGACGGTGTCCCTGATCTTCCTGGCGCTCGCCAGCGTCGGCTGGCTCGCCCTGGGCGCCGCTTTCGCCCTGCGACTGGCTCGGCGGCGGGAGCGCTGGCTGACCGAGGCCCGCACCCCAGGCGCGCTGACCGCCGTGGCCGCGACGGCGGTGCTCGGCACCCGGTTCGCGCTGCTCGGCTGGTCCGTCCTCGCCGAGGCGCTGCTGGCGCTGGCGGCGCTGTTCTGGCCGGTGCTGCTCTACGTCGTCACCCGGCACTGGGGTCATCGCATGCCCGGAGCGGTGTTCCTGTGTTGTGTGGCCACACAGGCGCTCGCGGTACTGGCCGCCACGCTCGCCGGAACCGAGGCGGTGGCGTGGCTCGCCCACACCGCGCTGGTGCTGTTCGGGGTGGGGCTGCTGCTCTACGGTCTCGCCCTGCCGCGTTTCGATCCGCGCGAGCTGACGCGGGGACCCGGCGACCACTGGATCGCGGGCGGCGCACTGTCCATCTCGGCGCTGGCCGGAGCCCGGCTGATCGCCGCCGACAGCCCGCGGCTGTATCTGTGGAACCTGGACGACAGCGGCGTCCTGCGCGATGTGACGGTCGCCCTGCTCGTCCTCGACCTGGCCTGGTACGCCGTCCTGCTGGTGGCGGAGCTGGCGCGCCCGCGTCCGCGCTACGGCCTCGGACGCTGGGCGACGGTCTTCTCGATGGGGATGACGGGGGCGACGGTGCTGGCGGTCGCGGCGGCCCTGCACGTCGACTGGCTGCGGGTGCCGGGCCGGGTGCTGGTGTGGGTGTCGTTCGCGGTGTGGCTCGCGGCCGCCGCGGGCGCGGTGCTCGCGGCGCGGTCCGGGACCCGGGGCGGTCAGGACGACGGCCCCGAGGGGTCCGGCGTCACGTCCACAGCACGGCGATGAAGATGTTCGCCGTGGTCAGCGCGCCGACCAGGGCGAAGGAACCCTTGTCGACCTTCTCCTCGTCACGCTTCACATAAACCAGGCCGAGGATCACGATCAGCAGGGCCAGCTTGATGCCGATCTTGATGGTGTTGACGTGGTGACCCTGTGCCTCGTTGAGGCCGACCAGGACCACGCCGGTGACCAGCATGGTGAACGCGCCGTGCAGCATCCCCGGGACGAAGCGGGCGGTGCCCCGGCCCATCGCCTTCATCTGGGTGAGGAAACCGCCGAGCAGCGCGGCGATGCCGATGATGTGCAGGCCGACGAAGAGATGGATGAGTACGTCCATGCTCCGGAGCCTAGCGGGGGTGTGCCGTAGCACCTCTCCCGCCCCATGTGTCCGCAATGCGCTCATCGGTCACCAGGCTGCGCGAAGGCGGCGCCTCCACTTCGGCGGACCGGTCGTAAACGGTCTCGATCCGGTCTGTCACGGACAATTCCGCACACCCGTTACCAAGCTGTCACACACCCGCCTAGCGTCCTCCCCCAGGTGACCGGCTCCCCACGCCGCCCGGACCAGGGGCGGCAGCCGGACACCACCGCCGAGGAACGTCCGGTGGCCGCCCGTCTCCCCTGTGCGGGCGGGCACCGGACACCGGCCGCTCGAGTCGTACGGGTCCTCGGCCGTACGAGTCCAGGGAAGGACGTGACGGTCCAGGTGGCAACGCACCGGAGGCCCCGACATCGCTCGCTGGGTGGCAACACCGCCCGCACGGCCGCGACCCTCGCCCTCGCGGGGGCGGCGACCGCGACAGCCTTCGAGGGAGTCGGCCACGCCGAGC
This sequence comes from Streptomyces sp. DSM 110735, assembly GCF_016482685.1. Classification (GTDB taxonomy): domain Bacteria; phylum Actinomycetota; class Actinomycetes; order Streptomycetales; family Streptomycetaceae; genus Streptomyces. Next base: position 52,069 of record NZ_JACYHF010000012.1, read on the forward strand.
CCCAGCTCACCCCGGCGCAGGTCAGGACCAGAGTGGACACGCTGTACCGGGAGGCGGAGAACGCCACCGAGAAGTACAACGGCGCCAAGGAGAAGGCGGACGCGGCGCAGCGGCGGCTGAACACGCTGCACGACGAGACCGCCCGCAGGCAGGACCGGCTGAACACCGCCCGCGACGCCCTCGGCACCTACGCCGCCGCGCAGTACCGCGACGGCTCCATCTCGCCCACCTGGCAGCTCGCCCTCTCCAGCGACCCCGACCGCTATCTGGACGGCGCCGCCCTTGCCGAGCGCGTCGGCGACCAGCAGACCGGTGCCGTCAGCCGGGTGCGCACCCAGCTCCGCGAGATCGAGCAGTTGCGCGGCGCCGCCCGCGTGGAGCTGAAGTCGCTGCGCGCCCGCCAGGCGGAGCTGAAGCGGCAGAAGAAGACAGTCACCACGAAGCTGCACGAGGCCCAGCGGCTCCTGAACCGGCTCACCCCCCGCGAGCGGAAGCAGGTCACCCACACTGCCCCGACCCACGCCGGTCGCGCCACCACGGCCGCCCGCCCGGTCGGTGCGCACACCCCGCGCAACGGCACCGCCGGAACCGGCACGGCGAAGACGCCCGCCGCCCCGGCCGTCGCCACCGGCTCCCGCGCCGCCGCGGCCGTCGCCTACGCCTACCGCAAGCTCGGCAGCCCCTACGTCTGGGGCGCCACCGGTCCCCACGCCTTCGACTGCTCGGGACTCGTCCAGGCCGCCTACCGCTCCGCCGGGATCTCCCTCCCCCGCACCACCTACGCCCAGATCAACGCCGGACGGCGCGTCTCGCGCTCCCAGCTCCGCCCCGGTGACCTGGTGTTCTTCTACTCCGGCGTCAGTCACGTGGGGCTCTACATCGGGGGCGGCAAGATGATCCACGCCCCGAATCCCTCGGCGCCGGTGCGCATCGCGCCGATCAGTCAGATGCCGTTCGCGGGGGCGACACGGGTGGCGTGACGCCGCCGCCCGCGCGCCGCTGCGGCTCCACGAGGCGCCGGACCCGGCCTGACGGACCGGGCACGGGCACGGGCACGGCTCAGACCAGGCGGCGCGCCGTCGCCCAGCGGGTCAGCTCGTGGCGGTTGGACAACTGGAGCTTGCGCAGGACCGCCGAGACGTGGGACTCGACCGTCTTCACCGAGATGTAGAGCTGCTTGGCGATCTCCTTGTAGGCGTAGCCCCGGGCGATCAGGCGCAGCACCTCGCGTTCCCGCTGGGTGAGGCGGTCCATGTCCTCGTCGACCGGCGGGGCGTCGGTGGACGCGAAGGCGTCCAGGACGAACCCGGCCAGGCGCGGGGAGAAGACCGCGTCGCCCTCCTGGACCCGGAAGATCGAGGCGACGAGGTCGGTGCCGGTGATCGTCTTGGTGACATAGCCCCGGGCGCCGCCCCGGATCACCCCGATCACGTCCTCCGCCGCGTCCGACACGGACAGCGCGAGGAACCGCACCGGCCGCTCCGGGTCTGCCATCAGCGCGGCGCTGCGGCGCAGCACCTCGACTCCGCCGCCGCCGGGCAGATGGACGTCGAGCAGGACCACCTCGGGCCGCGTCGCGGTGATCACGGCGACCGCCTGGTCGACGTCCGCGGCCTCACCGACCACCTCGACCCCGGTCCGCTCGGTCTGCCCGATCTCCGCCTGGACACCCGTGCGGAACATCCGGTGGTCGTCCACGAGCACCACCCGCACCCGGCGGTCCGCACCGCCCCCGGCGTCGCGTCCGGGACCGGCCGCCTCCGCCGCCCCCGCCGTGCCGTTCGTCTCGGTCGCCTCGCTCATGCCGTCTTCTCCGCCCTCTCCATCTCCAGCTCGACCTCCGTGCCGCCGTCCGGCACCGACCGCAGCCGGGCCGTGCCGCCGTTGCGCTCCATACGGCCGATGATCGATTCTCTGACCCCCATGCGGTCCGCGGGTATCGAGTCGAGGTCGAAACCTGGCCCGCGGTCGCGGACGGACACGAACACCGTCCTCCCCTCGACCTCCGCGTACACCTGCACGGGACCGCCGTCGCCACCGTACTTGGCGGCGTTCACCATCGCCTCGCGCGCGGCCTGCATCTGCGCGGACGTCCTCTCGTCCAGCGGGCAGTCGCCGACCACGACCACCTCTATGGGCACGCCGTGCTTGTCCTCGACCTCGGCGGCGCTGCGCCGGACTGCCTCCGCGACCGTGTCCGGCTCGTCGGCCTCGTCCTTGCCGGTGCCCTCCGGTTTGTACAGCCAGGTGCGCAGGTCGCGCTCCTGGGCGCGGGCCAGGCGGCGCACCTCGCCCGCGTTGTCGGCGTTGCGCTGGATCAGGGTCAGGGTGTGCAGCACGGAGTCGTGGACGTGAGCGGCGACCTCGGCGCGCTCCTGGGCCCTGATGCGCATCAGGCGCTCCTCGGAGAGGTCCTGGGTGACCCGGACGAGATAGGGGCCGGCGAGCAGCGTGATACCGACCAGGACGGCGAGCGCCGCCTGGAACACCGCGCCGAGGTGGGCCGCGGAGCCCTGCATGACGAATATGGCGGACACCCCGGCCGTGACCAGCAGCACGCCCACGCCCGCGCGGAGCAGGGTGAGGGTGCGCCGTCTGCTGCCGACCTCGACCCAGCGGGCCCGGCGGGCGTTGTCCGCCTGCCGCCAGACCAGGGCGACACCGGCCGCGACCAGGACGGTCGGCAGGAGGTACGCCTTCGCCGTGTTGGTCACGTTGACGCTGCCCACGAAGACCATCGACACGATGACCATGAGCAGCAGGGCGACCATCTGCCCCTTGTCCGGCTTGCGCGCCACGAGTCGGCGGCGGCCGTCCGGGGAGGTCTCGGTGCCGACGAGCGAGGACGGCTTGTGGGCGCCCACGCCGCCGACGCCGAGCGGCACGAAGAACCAGAACGCGGCGTAGAGCAGCGCGCCCAGTCCGTTGGCCATGAACAGACCGACGAAGGCGAGCCGCACCCACACCACGGGCAGCCCGAGGTGCCCGGCGAGCCCCCGCGCCACTCCCCCGAGCCAGCGGCCGTCACCGCTGCGGTAGAGCTTGCGCGGCGGCCGCGGGTCTTCGAGGGGCAGTGCTGCGGCTTCCGGCATGTCATCGATGGTCACACGGCCGTGGCAGCGGGTCATCAGGGTCGGCCCCCGAGACTCCCCTGATCTTCGCTCGGGGTACCCCCGAGACGGGTCCGGACGCCCCGACCGGCGGCGGAGCCGGGGATTCGAACAGGTCCCCGGTTCCGCCTCAGGGCCGATTTCAGGGTTCGGCCAGGGTTGATCCGACTGCCGGTCGGGCGGCGGAACCGTCACGATGGACGCATGACGGATCACGAGCACGCAGCGACGGGTCCGGGACCTGGCTCCGGCCCGCGCCCGGGCTCGGGAACCGGTACGACGGACATGCCCGGAGCCACGGGCCCGGCAGGCACTCCCGGTGCGGACGGGACGCCCCCTGCCGCCCCGGACTCCCGCCCCTTCCGGCGCGACCGCAGACACAAGATGATCGCGGGCGTGTGCGCGGGGCTGGGCCGCCAGACGGACATGGACCCGGTGATCTACCGCATCACCCTCGCCGTGCTGGCGGCGACCGGCGGCATCGGTCTGATCTTCTACGGCTTCGCCTGGCTCCTCGTGCCGCAGGACGACGAGGAGGAGAACGAGGTCCGCAAGCTGCTCACCGGCCGGGTCGACGGCCAGGCGCTGGCCGCCGTGCTGTTCGCGCTGGTCGGCTGCGGGGTGGTCCTGACCACGCTGCGCAACGCCGGGGCGCTGACCTTCGCGGTGGTCCTCTCCCTGCTGCTCGCCGGTGCCGGGTACTGGTCCCGCCACCGGGGCACCCCGGACCCCGACCCCTCCCCCAGCTCCCCGAGTGCGCGCCCGCGCTCCAGCCCCATAGCCGCGCAAGCCGCCGCCGACGCCCCGCCGGAGGCACAGGCACCGCCGGTCTCGACGTACTTCCCCTCCTGGTGGCGCGACCCGATCGTCAAGGACGGCACCCACGTCGGCGGCACCGGCTATCTGTGGGGACCCGGCGACGCCCGCCGACAGGACGTGACCTCGGTCCTCGACCTGCGCCTACGCCTGGCCGACCCCTGGCCGCACGACACCGCCACACCCCCGCCGAGCACCGGCACCGCGCCTCGCCCCCCGAGACCGCGCGGCCCGCGCCGGATCGGTGGCTGGGTGTTCCTCCTGGCCCTCCTGGCGGGCGGCCTGGTCACCGGACTGACCTGGCACTCCCACCCGCCGGGCACGAGCCTCCAGCTCGGTCTGGCCAGTGCGCTCGCGGTGCTCGGCCTGGGCATGGCCCTCGGCTCGTTCCTCGGGCGCACGGGAGCCGGTACGACCTTCCTGGCGATCCTCACGGCAGCCCTGCTCGCCGGAGTGACGGCCCTCCCCGCGGACGTCACCACCCAATGGCGCCAGACCACCTGGCAGCCGACCACCGCGACGGACGTCCGCCCTTCCTACGACCTCGGAACCGGCGCCGCCACCCTCGACCTGAGCCGGGTCCACCCCGCGAAGGGCCGGACGGTAACGACCCACGCCGCGGTGGGCGCGGGACGCCTCCGGCTGATCATCCCGGCCGACACGACCGCCAAGGTCCGCATCGACCTCGGCGTCGGCGACGTCCAGTTGCCCGGCGACAACGGAAAGGACATCGACGTGCAGCCGGACCGCCACAAGCAGGTGACCTTCGCCCCGGCCACGAACACCAAGCCCACCGGCACCCTGACGATCGCCCTCGAAGTAGGCGTAGGACAGGTGGTGATCACCCATGCCACGCCGTGACTTCCACCCCGGCCGCCTCCTGGCGGGCCTCGCCTTCACCACCGTGGCCGCCCTCTACCTCGGCAACGCCCAACACCTCTGGCACATCCCCTGGTACACCGCCCTCCCGATCACAGCGGGCGCGCTGTTCCTGGCGGGGCTCACGGATGCGGTAGCCCGAGCGATACGCGGGAGGCGCAGGGCGCCGGAGGACGGCTAGGCGCGCGTCGGCTCAACACGGTCAGTGCCAGCCGAAGGCAGGAGCATTGTCCGCAGCGGAACCGCCTGTGTGTCTCCAGCTCTGCCCACACGACCTTTCCCCAGCGCCGTTCGTCCGTGCCCCAGTTCACGGCGAGCATCGCGACGAGGGCCAAGCCGCGTCCTGCCTCTGCGTCACCCTTCGGCGGGCAGGGCACAGGCAGCGTGCGGGAGAAGTCCGCGACGGCTACCCGCACAGTGCGCGGCGCGACGCGTTCCACCACCACGCGGATGGACTGCCGTCGGGCGTGCCGTACGGCGTTCGCCACCAGTTCGGAGACGATCAAGGCACCGTCGTCGGCGAGGTTGTCCAGCCTCCACGCGGTGAGCGCCAAGCGGACCAAGCGACGGGCTGTGGCGGCACTTTCGGGTTTGCGGGGCCAGCTCTCGCTGTAACCGGGATGCCCGGTCGGGCGGGCCCGAGTTGTAGGTTGCGGCATGTCGCTCTGCTTTCTCGGATCGACCGAGCCCCGGGGGTCGTTTGCCCGTTCGTCAGGGCGTTGAGCAAGCCCGTGTGCCGTGACGGGGTTCATGCCGGGGACCACCCCAAGGGCGACGACTCATGACGATCCCGAGCATGAACGTCGCCGAACTCGCGGCCAATCACCCGCTGTTCTACTTTCGTTCCACTTTCGTCCCGCCACCCGCGCGCATCTGCTTCGATGACGGTGGAAGGGGGCGACCGCGTGGCCACCGTGCACCAGTGGACCGGCCTGGAGACCAGGGCACTGCGTCTCGCCTTACGACTGAGCGTGCGGGCCTTCGCGGAGCACCTGGGCGTGGCCGTGGCCACGGTCTCGAAGTGGGAGAGCAAGCGCGCCGGAACCGCGCCCCGACCCGACACCCAGGCCATCCTCGACACCGCCCTCGGACGTGCGGACGCCGCCGCCCGTCTGCGCTTCGAGACGCTCCGGCCCGAGCTGGCCGGCCCCGTGCCGAATGCCTCCCGGCGCGACCTCGACGCCAGCCCTCGCGCTTGGGAGTACGAATCGTGGACCGAGGACCTGGACCGCGTCGTAGTCGCGCTCTCCCAGCAGAACTTCACCTTCGCCGACAGCCTCCTCAGCCGCTGGCTGGTCCGGTTCGATGCCCGGGAACTGGATGAAAAGGGCCTGTACCTTTTCGCCCGCTCGACCGCGCTACTCGGTGACCTCAGGCGCGACCAGGGCTCCGTCCTCGGCCCGCTTTCCGCCCAGCACTCCTACGCCGGGGCACGCGCGGTCTTCACCCAGCTCAACATCCCGCGCCGTGTCGCCCAGCTCGACCTCTCCCTCGCGGTGATCGCGGAAATGTCCGGCAGGTTAGAGACCGCGCCGATACGAAACCCTCGCCGTCGACGACCGGCTCTCCCGTCGGGACCGCGCCAGAGCCCGCCTGTGGGTCGGTACCGCACTGGGCAAGAACGGCCGACATGACTACGCGACCCGCGTCATGCAAGCCGCGACCCGCGACTTCGAAGACCTCACCGAACCCGAAGACTGGTCGGTCGCCCACCAGAAACTCGCCCTCGCCCGCCGTGGCGCGGGTGACCTCACCCAAGCCCTGCACTTCATCGGCATCGCCCGCAGCAGCGGGACCACCGACTCACCGATGCAACGCGTACGGCTGGACACCGCCTACGGCCACATCCTGCTCTCCGACACCGCGACCCGGGATGATGGACTCCTCGTCCTTGATCAAGCCAGCCGCACGGCCGCCCAGTACGGACTCGTGCACCAACTGCGCAGCATCGAGGGCATCAAGGCCATGAGCGAGAGCCGGACCGGCCCCCGGCGACGGTGACCGGGGAGAGACGCGTGGGCGAGAACCAGCAGGCCATCACCGAGGACCAGTGGCAGCGGGCCGCGCTGATCTGGGACTACCACCAGATGCACCACGCGCTGCGTCCCGTCGACGTGGCGATCGGACTCGGCAGTCACGACCTCGGCGTCGCCACCCACTCCGCCGAGCTGTACCACGCCGGACTGTTCCCCACCCTCGTCTTCACCGGCGGCAACAGCCCCACCACCGCCAAAGTCTTCCCCCGAGGCGAAGCCGTCCACTTCTGCGAACACGCCATCACCCTCGGCGTACCCACCGAAGCGATCCTCCTCGAACCGAACGCCGCCAACACCGGCCAGAACATCACCCTCTCCCGCCAGGTCCTCACCACCGCAGGCATCACCCCGACCACGGTCCTGCTGGTCTCCAAGCCCTACATGGAACGCCGCTCCTACGCCACCGCCCGCAAGCTGTGGCCCGACATCGAAATCCTCTGCGCGTCGGAGCCGCTGGAACTCGACGACTACGTGAAGTCCATCGGGGACGAGAAACTCGTCCTGGACATGCTCGTCGGCGACCTCCAGCGGGTCATCGAATACCCGAAGCGCGGATTCGCCGTCGAGCAGGAAGTCCCCGAGGACGTGCACGGAGCGTACGAATCCCTCATCCACGACGGCTTCACCAGCCGCCTCATCGCGCCCTGACCTCCTCGCACCAGTGAGCTGTGGAGGGACCGACCCGACCTTCCAGGGGGGAACATGCCGTGGTCGACGCTCGTGGCGACAGCCGTGGGCACCGTGCTTGGGGTACTCGCCACACTCATGGCCGATCACGTCCGCTGGCGGCGAGATCGCTCGGAGCGGGAGCGGGACACGCTGCGCGCCGCCTTCACGGAGTACCTGACGGCCCTTTCGGCAGCCAGGGACGCGTTCTCCCGGACCGAGCCTTCCCCTGAAGCCGTCGGCAAGGGACACGTCGCGCTCGGCGAGCACGGGGTCTACGCGGCACAGCATCAACTGGAACTGGTGACGCGGCGGACACTCGTCGACAAGGCCGGTCGCGCCACGCTCGCCGTGCTCGACTTTCATGACGCGGTGGTCGCCGGGCACGCATCGGGATCGCCCGAGTACGTCAGTGCTTGGCGAACCGCCCGCCGGACTCGGGCAGCGTTGATCGCGGAGATGCGGAAGGTTCTGCGGTACGGCTGAGGCGCCCGGCGGTCACCAGCCGGGCGAACCCCTACCGGTACAAACCCCTACCGGTACCCACCCATCCCCCGCCTCCGCCGCCCCTGCCACACCGCGTCCAGGGAGAGATACGGCGTGCCCGCCAGGATCAGGGGGAGCCAGGCCATCAGGTAGGGGAGGTCGTTGCCGTAGTAGTACGGCGTGGAGGACCAGCTCACGGTCAGCCAGAGGCTGAGGGAGATCAGGGCGCCGCCGAGGGCGGCGAGGCGGCCGAAGAGGCCGAGGAGGATGCCGATGCCGACGGCGAGTTCGCCGAAGGCGATGGCGTAGCCGAAGCCGACGGGGTTGTGCAGGGCCAGGTCGATGAGGGCCGGGACGGCGGCGGAGTCGCGCGCCGAGCGCATCGTGTCGCCGATGGAGCCCGCGCCACCGGACTTCAGGAACGCGCTGTCGGTGAGCTTGTCCAGCCCGGCGTAGACGAAGGTCACGCCGAGGAAGATCCGCAGCGGGAGGAGTGAGTAGCGGACGGCGGTCTCCCGCCAGGTGTGGCCGCCGTCCAGTCGGGAGGTGTGCGTTTCCATACGCATACCGTGAGTCATCACTGCCAGCCGCCTCTCGCTCGCCGTGCCGGACCCCTCAACAGGACGATACGTATGACAAACGGGGCCGGTTCAATCCTCCCCCGGCGGTTTTTCCGGTTATCGGGGGCACCGGCACACCGCACATGTGGCAAAAGAGCGGTCGGATGAGAGCCCGCTCAGTCGACGACCTCGACCGGGTACCGGTTCGTGCCCACCCCGGCCGCCGTCACCACCTGGACCTCCACCGGGCCGGGCTCGACCTCGGCCGGTACGGGGACCGTCAGGACGCTGTCCGTCGGGTTGCGGAAGCCGCCGGGGACCGGGACCAGGGGGACGTGGACGTCGACCACGCCGATGCGGACGACCAGACGGGCGAGCCGGTCGGCGCCCTGCGCGCCGGGCGGGACGAAGCCGCTGCCGCGGATCTCGATGTCGTCCCCGGTGCGGATCGGACCGTCCAGGTCGCCGGGCTCGCGGGCGCGGACCACGGAGAGGATCACCGGGCGGCCACCCTCGGCGTACTTCCCGGCGAGGTAGGTCGCGGCGGAGATCAGCACCACGACCGCGAGACCCCAGGGCAGGTCGGGCAACTGGTCGGGGCGGCGCCCGAGGCGGACGGCGGCGAAGAGGAGGGCGACGGCGCTGATGACGACGTACTGGATGTCGGCGAAGGCGCCCCGCCCCGCGTCGTCGGTCAGCAGGTCGGCGGCGCGCGGCCGGTGCGCGGAGACCTTCTGGAGCCGCTGTCCGAGCACGCGCAGTCCGACCACCCGGCGGACCAGGACGGCGATGCCGCAGACCACGGCGAGCACGGTCACCACGCCCACGCCGCGCGCGAGGTCGAGACCCGCGATCAGGGCGTCGCGCTCGGCGGGGTCGGAGGCGGCGGCAAGGCGCCCGGCCAGGAGCAGGACGGCGTAGGCGACGAAGAGCACCCAGGAAGCGGCGACGGTACGGGAGGTGGACATGCGGTTGTCCTCGCCGATCACCGGGGCGAGCACCCCACCGCGCCTCCGGTGGAACCAGGAGGCGGTGGTCAGCGCGCCCGCGACGACCACGGCGGCGAGCAGACCGGCGGTGCGGGCGTTGCTCCAGCCCGCGCCGATCGCGGTGAGCGCCTGCGCGAGGAGCAGGACGACGACCGCGCCCCACGCCACGCACACGGTCCGCGTCCACAGCCCGGCCAGCCACGCCTCGCCCTCCGCGCGACCGCGCTCGGCGATGGTCTCCGCGCGCTGGGTCAGCTCGGCGGACACCCACTGCCGCGATGCCGACGCCGAGTGGGCCACCGCCTGGGGCAGCCCGTGACCGGCCGCGAACTCGTCACGGCGGCGCAGGAACGCGGCGACCGCGCGCCGGTGTCCCTCGCGCGCGCCGTGCGGGCAGTCGCCGCACGTGCAGCCGCCCGTGTGGGCGCCGTCGGCGTCCACCGACGCGCCCCGTCTCGCCTCCTGTACCGCCACAACCCCCGACCGCCTTCCCCGCGCATCCGGACCCGGCCGAAGTCACCCACAGCGCGCACTTCGGCCCCGACACAACTCCCCTGTGATCAAAGCGAATTGTGCCCTACCTCGGGGCGCCGGTCGCAGCCGGTCCGGGTCGTGGCGGGTGAAGCGGATGGCGCCGTGTTGACGCCGCACGACCCCGCACAACCCCGCGTCGCCCCCGCACGCCCCCCGCACCGCCCGCGGCGCGACCCCGCACGCCCCCCGCACGCCGCCGTACGCCCCCCTCAGCTCAGCAGGTCCGGCTCGCTCCGGCTGATGTCCTGCCAGAGCGGCTGGTAGTTGATCCACGCCACCAGGTCGCCCCCGAGTTGTTCCCGGGTGGCGACGGCCTGCCGATGGTCGATGAGGACGGGGCGTCCGGCGGCGCGGGCGGTGAGCTGGACCTGGCAGGAGCGTTCCAGGGACATGAACCACCAGGCGGCGGCGTCCACCGAGTCCCCGACGGTGAGCAGCCCGTGGTTGCGCAGGACCAGCGCCTTGCGGGAGCCGAGCGCGTCCGCGATACGGCGTCCCTCCTCGGCGTCGACCGTGACACCGGTGTAGGCGTCGTAGAGCGCGATGTCCTCGTAGAAGGCGCAGCTCTCCTGGGTGAGGGGGGCGATGAGGTCGCCGAGGGCGGCGAGGGCGCGGCCGTGCACGGAGTGGCAGTGCGCGACGGCGACGACGTCGGGGCGGGCGGCGTGCACCTGGGCGTGGACGGTGAAGGCGGCCTGGTTCACGTGGTAGCGCCCCTCGACGACCTGCCCGTCCTGGTTGGCCAGGACGAGATCGCTCACGGTGACGTGCTTGAAGGGCATCCCGAACGGGTTGACCCAGAAGCAGTCGCTGTATTCGGGATCGCGCGCGGTGATGTGCCCGGACACCCCGTCCTCGAACCCCGCCCGCCCGAAGAGCCGCAGGGCGCCCGCGAGCCGTTCCTTGCGGTGGCGGCGTTCGTCCTCGACCGACTCGTGCATGGGCGGCATCGCGAACCGCAGCCGGTCGGTGGGCATGGGCGAGGGAGGGGTGGGCCGCTGCATGGGTCCTCCAGCGCTGGGGGTGCTTTACGGACCGGAACGTACCGTCGTGCGGCGCGTACCAAAAGAGGTGGAACGGCCGGAGCCGTTCCACCTCCGGTGGAGCTGGTCAGAGGACCCGCGCCGGGGTCACTCCCACTCGATGGTGCCCGGCGGCTTGGAGGTCACGTCGACGACGACACGGTTGACGTCGCGGACCTCGTTGGTGATCCGGGTGGAGATCTTCGCCAGCACGTCGTACGGCAGGCGCGACCAGTCGGCGGTCATGGCGTCCTCGGAGGAGACCGGGCGCAGCACGATCGGGTGGCCGTAGGTGCGGCCGTCGCCCTGGACGCCGACCGAGCGGACGTCCGCGAGCAGGACCACCGGGCACTGCCAGATCTCGCGGTCGAGACCGGCGGCGGTCAGCTCCTCACGGGCGATGGCGTCGGCGTCACGCAGCAGGTCAAGGCGCTCCTTGGTGACCTCGCCGACGATGCGGATGCCGAGACCGGGACCCGGGAAGGGCTGGCGCTGGACGATCTCCTCCGGCAGACCCAGCTCCTGGCCGACCATGCGGACCTCGTCCTTGAACAGCTTGCGCAGCGGCTCGATGAGCTGGAACTCGAGGTCCTCGGGGAGACCGCCGACGTTGTGGTGCGACTTGATGTTGGCGGTGCCGGTGCCGCCGCCGGACTCGACCACGTCCGGGTACAGGGTGCCCTGGACCAGGAACTCCACGGCCGGACCCGCGTCCGCGATGATCTCGGCCTGCGCCTGCTCGAAGACGCGGATGAACTCGCGCCCGATGATCTTCCGCTTCTCCTCGGGGTCGGAGACCCCGGCGAGCGCCTTGAGGAACCGCTCCTCGGCGTCGACGACCTTGAGCTGGACGCCGGTGGCGGCGACGAAGTCCTTCTCGACCTGCTCGGTCTCGCCCTTGCGCATCAGACCGTGGTCGACGTAGACGCAGGTGAGCTGGGAGCCGATCGCCTTCTGCACGAGGGCGGCGGCGACGGCGGAGTCCACGCCGCCGGACAGACCGCAGATGGCGCGCTTGTCGCCGACCTGCTCGCGGATCGCGGCGACCTGCTCCTCGATCACGTTGCCCGTGGTCCAGGACGGGGTCAGACCCGCGCCCCGGTAGAGGAAGTGCTCCAGGACCTGCTGACCGTGCGTGGAGTGCATGACCTCGGGGTGGTACTGGACGCCGTAGAGCCGCTTCTCGTCGTTCTCGAAGGCGGCGACCGGGACCACGTCCGTGGAGGCGGTCACCGAGAAGCCCTCGGGGGCGGCGGAGCAGGCGTCGCCGTGCGACATCCACACGTGCTGCTCGTCCGGGGTGCCCTCGAAGAGGGTGGAGCCGGACTTGGAGACGTGCAGGTCGGTACGGCCGTACTCGCGGGCGCCGGTGTTGTCGACGGTGCCGCCGAGGGTCTGCGCCATGAGCTGGAAGCCGTAGCACATGCCGAAGACGGGGACACCGGCTTCGAACAGGGCGCGGTCGAGCTGGGGGGCGTTCTCCTCGTAGACCGAGGAGGGGCCTCCGGAGAGGATGATCGCCGCGGGGTTCTTGGCGAGCATCTCGGCGACCGGCGTGGTGCTGGGCACGATCTCGCTGTAGACCCGCGCCTCGCGGACGCGACGGGCGATGAGCTGGGCGTACTGCGCGCCGAAGTCGACGACCAGGACGGTGTCGGGGGCGGCGGCAGACTGGGTCGCTGATGACACGGGGTGCCTTCCGGCGGTTGGGCGGGGGTCTGTACGTCCGATTCTAACGGGGCGGGCAGGGGCACCCTCCCCGTGCGCCGGGCGGCCCGGGAGAAACCGGGACCGCGCCCCGGACCGCCGTGGCATACTGGCCGCATGTTCACGCAGACGACCTTCGTCTTTACCTATGGCAACCGGCCCGCCGGTCGCCATGGTCGTGCTGCTTGAGCCAACGCCAAGCACTTACCAGGCGCCCCGGGCCGACAAGGCCCGGGGCGCCTGTCGTTTTCCGGGTTCTGTCACCGCCGGGTCGCACCCCTTCTTCGAGGAGCCCCGAACATGACCACCGTCACCGCGGAAGAGACCATCGCCGGCGCCCGTGAGCGCATCGACGCCCTGGACGACCGCATCCTCGGTCTCGTCCAGGAGCGCATGGCCGTCTCCGCCGTCGTCCAGGAGGCGCGCATCGCCTCCGGCGGGCGCCGGGTGAGCCTGTCGCGCGAGATGGAGATCCTCGGCCGCTACCGCGACGCCCTCGGCAAGCCCGGCACCACGCTCGCGATGACCCTGCTCGAACTGTGCCGGGGGCGCGTCTGAGCGCGTGCGCCACGCACGTCACGGCCCGGGCGCCGCGCGGGTCAAGGGCCGTATCTGAGTTCGGTGCCGCTCTCACCCGTACGGCGCGTGACCGCCGCGCGCGCCGCTTCGTTGATCCCGGTGTCCGTGCCAGCCAGGGGCGGGCCCGACAGAACCACGCGTGGCTCGCTGGAGCGATGAGGCGTACGGGTCGTGCCGTGCGCCGTGGGACCTCGCTCCAGGAAAGTGATCGGACGGCAGGGGACAGCAGCCCGGTCACCCAAGAGAAACGGTCGGCTCCGGGGACGCCCGGGGCCGTCCGGCGGAAAACCGTACATACAGCACTGCGCTCTCACCCTGTGACCGACGCCACACCGGAAATACCCGTACGGCGGCGCAACCCTTCCGGGCCCTCACCGATCGAACCTGCTGCCGGATCAAGAAAACGGTAAGCGTCGAGGGACCTGCGTTCGGAGGGGGACACAGGTCCCTCGTGGCATGTCCGGGTCCGGAAACCTCCCGGCCGCGACATCGCCGCCCCGGAGTCCTCAGTCCCGCTTCGGCACCGTCGGCACCTTCAGCAGCGGCAGCTTCAACGCCCCGAACGCCTCCGCCGGGACCGCCGGACTGCGCGGCGCCACCGGCTTCAGCCGCTCGTACGCCACTCCCTGCGCCGGGCGCGGGTCCTCCTCGCCCTTGTTCGGCCAGTACGACATGGCCCGCTCCGCCTGCGCGGTGATGGTGAGCGAGGGGTTGACGCCGAGGTTCGCGGAGACGGCGGCGCCGTCGACCACCGAGATGCCGGGGTGGCCGTAGAGCCGGTGGTACGGGTCGATCACGCCGGTCCGAGGGGAGTCCCCGATGGGGCAGCCGCCGAGGAAGTGCGCGGTGAGCGGGGTGCCCATCAGCTCGCCCACGTTGCTGCCCGGGAAGCCGTTGATCTCGGCGGCGAGCGCGGAGGCGGCCTCGGTGGCTGCCCTGATCTGGGTCGGGTTGGGGGCGCCGTGCCCCTGCCGGGCGGTGAGCAGCCCCTTGCCGACGCCGCCGGGCTTCAGATAGGTGGTCAGCGAGTTGTCCAGCGACTGCATCACCAGACCGATGATGGTCCGCTCCGACCAGCGCCGGTTGGAGACCGAGCGGGCGAGCTGCACCGGGTGCCGCAGCGCGTGCGCGAGCCAGCCGAGGACGCGCGAGGAGCCCTCGGCGTAGGGCACCTGGAGGATGGTGAGACCGCCCATCGAGTTGGAGCCCTTGCCGTAGCGGACCGGCTCGATGTGGGTGTTGTCGTCCGGGTGGACGGAGGAGGTGATGGCCACCCCGCGCGTGAAGTCGACCTTGTCCGCGCCGTGCGCCTTGCGGTAGCGGCGGTCGTCGGTCTGGGCGCCGACCAGCGCCTCGGAGTTGGTGCGGGTGAGGTCGCCCAACCGGTCGGACAGGTAAGGAAGTTGGCGCCCCGCCTTCATGCGGTGCAGCAGGGTCTGGGTGCCGTAGGTGCCGGCCGCGAGGACGACGCGGCGGGCGGTGAAGAGGCGCCCCTGGCCGGTGCGTTTGCGGTCGGTGGGGAGGGTGGCGACGGCGTAGCCGCCGCGCGAGTCGTCGGTGACCGAGACGACCGTGGTGAGCGGGTGGACGACCGCGCCCGCCTTCTCCGCGAGGTACAGGTAGTTCTCGTTGAGGGTGTTCTTGGCGCCGTGGCGGCAGCCGGTCATGCACTCGCCGCACTCGGTGCAGGCGCGGCGCTCGGGTCCCGCGCCGCCGAAGTACGGGTCCGCGACCTGCTCCCCGGGGCGCGCCTTCGCGGTGCCGTCGGCGTCCTCGCCGTCACCGAAGAACACGCCGACCGGCGCCATGTGGAAGGTGTCGCCCACGCCCATGCGCGCGGCGGCGGCCCGCAGATGCGTGTCTGAGGGGGTCACGGTCGGGTTGAGCCGGACGCCGAGCATCCGTTTCGCCTGGTCGTAGTACGGCTTCAGCTCCTCCTGCCAGTCGGTGATGTCCCGCCACTGGGGGTCGTCGAAGAACGCCTTCGGCGGCACGTAGAGGGTGTTGGCGTAGTTCAGCGAGCCGCCGCCGACGCCCGCACCGGCCAGCACCATGACGTTGCCGAGCAGATGGATGCGCTGGATGCCGTAGAGACCGAGCTTGGGAGCCCACAGGTAGTTGCGCAGGTCCCAGGAGTTCCTGGGGAGGGTGTCGCGGGTGAAGCGGCGCCCGGCTTCCAGGACGCCGACGCGGTATCCCTTCTCGGTCAGGCGCAGGGCGGTCACCGAGCCGCCGAAGCCGGAGCCGACCACGAGCACGTCGTAGTCGTAACCGTCGTCGCGACCCTCGTCGCGCCCTTCCTCGTTCCGGGTCTGGACAGTCTTCTCCTGCGACACGTGCTCTCCTCGTCGAGAACGGTGGTGGTACGGCGGGGCGGGTGGGGGTCAGCGGAAGCGGAACGCCTTCATCAGCCTGAGGCTGCGGCTCATGAAGGCGGCGTAGGCGGCGTCGTCCATGCCGAGCGAGGGGGCCATGGGGAGCAGACGCTGCTGGGCGACCGTCTGCGCCTCGGTGTACTTGAGGATGCCCTCGGAGCCGTGGCGGCGGCCGAGCCCTGAGTCCTTCATGCCGCCCATCGGGGACTGGGCGCTGCCGTAGGCGGGGGCGTAGCCCTCGTTGACGTTGACGGTGCCGGTGCGCAGCCGGGCGGCGACGTCCCGGCCACGGCGGGCGCTCTCGGTCCACACCGAGGAGTTGAGGCCGTACGGCGTGGCGTTGGCGCGCTCGATCGCCTCGTCGTCGGTGCGGAAGCGGTAGACGGAGACGACCGGACCGAAGGTCTCCTCCTCGCACACGGCCATGGTGTCCTCGACCCCGTCGAGCACGGTGGGCTCGAAGAAGTACGGTCCGGCGTCGGGGCGCGCGACCCCGCCCGCGAGCACCTTGGCGCCCTTGGCGACGGCGTCCTGGACATGGCGTTCGACGGCCTTGAGCTGGCGTTCCCCGGCGAGGGAGCCCATGTCGGCGCCGTAGGCGAGGGAGTTGCCCAGGCGCAGGGCGCGGGTGCGGGCGGTGAAGCGGTCGAGGAAGGCGTCGGCGATGGACTCGTGGACGTACAACCGCTCGATGGAGATGCAGAGTTGACCGGCCGAGGAGAAGCAGGCGCGGACGGCTCCTGCGGCTGCCTTCTCGATGTCGGCGTCCTCCAGGACCAGCATGGCGTTCTTGCCGCCGAGTTCGAGGGAGACGCCGACCAGGCGGGCGGCGGCGCCCTGGGCGACCTCGCGTCCGGTGCGGGTGGAGCCGGTGAAGGAGACGTAGTCGGCGTGCTTGACCAACTCGGGTCCCACGACCGGTCCTTCACCGAGGACGACCTGGAAGACGTCGGCGGGCAGCCCCGCCTCGATGAGCAGGTCGCGCGCCCACAGGGCGGTCAGGCAGGTCTCGGTGTCCGGCTTCATCACCACCGCGTTACCGGCGACGAAGGCGGGCAGCGCGTCGCCGACCGACAGCTCCAGCGGGTAGTTCCAGGGCGCGATCTGTCCCACCACCCCGCGCGGCTGCCGGAGTTCGGTGACCTTGGTCAGGGTGGGGATGGCGCCGGTGTGCCGCTTGGGGCGCAGGTACGCGGGCGCCTTGCGGCCGTAGTGGCGGGCCGCGACGGCGACCGCCTGCACCTCCTCGTGGGCGTGCAACCGCGCCTTGCCGGTCTCCAGTTGGACGAGGTCGAGCACCTCGGACTGGCGCTCCAGGAGCAGGTCGTGGAAGCGGAGCAGGACGGCGGCGCGCTCGCGCACCGGGACCCGCTCCCAGACGGCTTGTGCCGCGCGGGCCGCCTGGAACGCCTTGAGCACGTCCTCGGGCGTGGACTCGGGCAGGTCGGCCAGCTTCTCGCCGGTGAAGGGGGTGTGGTTGGCGGTACGGCCCGAGCCGGTCACGCCCTTGGTCAACTGGGCCACCAGCTCCGGGGTGACCACGTCGGCGGCGGTGCGGACGCCTTCGGGAGCCGGGGCGAGCGGGTTGGTGCCGGTGGTTTCCGGGGCCTGCGAGTCCGTCATGAGCCGCAGGGTATGCCGGGCCGGACGCTTTGTGTACCCGTCGGTAATGCCCTTTCACCGGCCGCACACATCACGCCAGTGATCACTGGCGGCAAACGCGCTGATCAGGGCGTTGTCGGCGCGGATCAGCGGACCGCGTCGGAAACGAGGGCGGGGGCGGATTCGGTCGGCGCGGGAGCGGTGGCCCGGTCCCGGGGCACGGAAGCGGCGGCACCACCGGCACCGGCGACCGCATCGGCACCGGCGCCCACGGACCCGCCCGCCCGGCACGCCTCCAGCGCCGCCGCCACCTCGTCCGCCGTCGGGCGCGCCGCCGGGGACGGGGCACGCAGGCGGTCCAGGAGCGGGGCGAGCGGACCGGCGTCGCCGCCCTCGACCGCCAGGGCGAGCAGGGCGCCGAGGGACCACAGGTCGGAGGCGGGTCCCGCGCCGGGTCCGGAGGCGCGTTCCGGGGCGACGAATCCGGCCGGAGCCGCCTCGGTGTGCCCGTCCCCGATGCCGAAGTCGGTGACGAGGACGCGTCCGGTGCCGGATTCGACGAGGACGTTGGCGGGCTTGATGTCCCGGTGCACGATGCCGACCGCGTGCGCGGCGCGCAGCGCGGCGAGTACGGCGAGCCCGACTCGCGCAGCCTCGGCGGGGGGCAGCGGACCACGTGCCACGACCTCGCTCAGCGACTCGCCCTCGACCAACTCCATGACGATCCAGGGGAGTCCGTCCTCGGTGAGCACCTCGCGCGGTGTCAGGGCGCCGGGGTGGCGCACCCGGGCGGCGGCGCGTGCCTCGCGGTGGAGCCGGTGGGCGATCCGGGCGCTGTCCTCGTCGTCGGACGGACTCCCGGGCAGCGAGGGCTCCTTGACGGCGACCTCGCCCCCGTCCCGCTCGTCCCGGGCGCGCCAGACGGTGCCGGTCGGTCCGGACCCGATACGGGCGACGAGCCGGTAGCGTCCGCCGATCAGCCGTCCACCGGACGCGAGTTCACCGTCTCCACTCATGCCTCATGAGTACCGTGCGCACCCCGCCCTTGTCGAAGGGTCAGGCGTTGTGGAAGACGAACTCGCCGCCCCTTTTCGAGACGCGCACCGCACCACTTCCCCCGAAGTGCGCGGGAATCACCAACTCCCGCTCTTCGGAGGCGCGTTCAAGCACCCGGACCCGTGTCGTGGCAGCCTGCCGGGGGTCCAGGCAGAAGCGGCTCCCGCACTCGGGATGCGGGACCTGGACCGGGCTGTGCAGCAGGTCACCGACGAACACCGCGCGCTCGCCCCGGGATTGGAGGCGCAGGACGGAGGAGCCGGGGGTGTGTCCGGGGGCGGACTCCAGGACGAGATCGCCGTCGAGCCGGTGGGCGCCGTCCCACAGCACGGTCTGTCCGGCACGGTGCACGGGCGCGATGCTGTCCTCGTACATCAGCCGGTCGTCGGGGCGCGTCCCGCCCGCGTAACCGCCCTCGGGACCGAAGTGGCGGTCGTCGGCGCCGGGGACCAGATAGCGGGCGTTGGGGAAGGTCGGCACCCAATTGCCGTCCACCTCATGGGTGTTCCAGCCGATGTGGTCGCCGTGGATGTGGGTGTTGACGACGACGTCCACGCCCTCGGGGCGCACCCCGGCTCGCTCCAGCCGCTCCAGGAAGTCGCCCTGCCGCTGGTGGAAGAGCGGGTTGCCGGGCCGCTCGCGCCCGTTCCCGACCCCGGTGTCCACCAGGACCGTACGGCCGCCGCCGCGCACCACCCAGGTCTGGAGCGCCACGACGGCACGCCCGTCCTGGAGGTGGTCCGGGACGAGCCGGTCCTCGTCCGCCCGCCACGCCTGCGGGGGCAGGTCCGGGACGAGGGTGTCGAGGGGCACGTACGGTCCCGCCCACTCGACGACGGGGAACACCTCGACGTCTCCGATCACGAAACCCTGCGCGTTGTCGTCAGCCATGTCTCCGACGATAGGGATCACTGGTGATCCTTTCCATGCTCGACAGGCTCGACCAGATACGCGAGCGTCTCACCCGAGCGCCCTCCTCGATAGGATCGACCCCATGGACGTGGTGAGCGACGCGATCTCGGCGGTGCGGGTGGGCAGCCCCTCCTCGAACCGGCTCCGGGTCGGCGGCGACTGGAGCGTGCGGCTGCCGTCGTACGAGGGGGCGGGCTTCCATGTCGTGCTGAGCGGCGGTTGCCGTCTGCTGCCGGACGACGGCGATCCGGTGACCCTGGGCACCGGGGACGTGGTGCTGCTGCCGCACGGCGCGGGACATGTGCTGGCGGACCGTACGGCGGGACCGGACGCGGCGCGGCGCGCGGTGCCGCTGGAGGAGGCGCGGGGCACGGGCGGGACGGGGTCCGAGGTGGAGCTGCTGTGCGGCAAGTACCGCCTCGACCGCAGCCGTACGCATCCGCTGCTGGCCGAGCTGCCGCAGGTGGTGCACCTCCCCCACCGGGTCGGCGCGCATCCCGAACTGCGCTCCGCCGTGGACCTGTTGTCGCGGGAGCTGGACGAGCGGCGCCCGGGTTCGTGTCTCGCCCTGCCGAGCCTGCTCGACCTGCTCCTCGTCTACATGGTCCGCGCCTGCCTCGACGGCGCCGGGTCCGGGGTGTGGCCGGCGGTGCTGAGCGATCCGGTGACCACGGCGGCGCTGCGCGCCCTGCACTCCGATCCCGCCGCCCCCTGGACCATGGAGCGGCTCGCCGCCGAGGCGGGCGTCTCCCGCGCCACCCTGGCCCGCCGCTTCACCGCGCTGGTCGGGCGTCCGCCGATGGCGTACCTCACCTGGTGGCGGCTGACGCTCGCCGCCACCGCCCTGCGCGCCTCGGACGCGCCGCTGGCGACGGTCGCCCGCGTGAGCGGGTACGGCAGCCCGTACGCCCTCTCGCACGCGTTCAGCCGGGAGTTCGGGGTGACGCCGGGGAAGTACCGGGACGCGGCACGGGCGGCGTGAGGCGCCTGACGGCGCCGAGGGGACTCAGCGCGCCGTCACCGTGAACGTCCCGACCGCCACGTCGAAGTACTCCCGCGCCTCGCGCACCTTGCCGACCGGCGCCGACACCCACACGTCGTACATCCGGCCGCCCTCCTCCCAGCACAGGTCGTAGGTGTGCCGGGCGCCCTCGGCGGTGCTGAAGCCGTTCCAGGTGAACTCCCAGAGGGCGGCGGGGTGTCCGGCGCGGGTGGTCTCGGTGACCCGCCCGTCGCGGTAGCCGGGGTTGGTGTCGGTGCCGTCGGCGGCGGCCCGGTCGAGGACTGCCGCCGGACCGCCGGTCTCGGGGCGGGCGACCTTCACGCCGAGCCGGAAGGTGTCCCCGGCGGAGAAGTAGAAGACCCGCTCGCCCTGCCGTTCGCGGGTGAAGGCAAGCGGCACGGCGAGGGAGAACCCCGCCGGGTCGCGGGCGGTGCGGTAGCCGGAGGGGGCGACGGGACGGGACGGGGTGGTGGGGGTCGCGGGGACGCTGGGGGTGCGCGAGGGACTCCGGCTGTCGGTCGGGGGGCGGGTCGCCGTGGTGCCGGGGGTGCCGCCGCGTTCGCCGCCGTTCTGGTGCGTCAGCAGGACCGCCGCCGACGCCGCCGCTCCGGCCACCGCCGCCACCAGCAGCGCCGCCACCAGGGCACTCCGGCTCGGCCACTTGGTGCCGGGCGCCGGGACGGGGGCGGCGGCGACGGGCGGGGGTGCCGCGTGCTCGGTCGGCGGGTGCGGGGTGTCCGCCGTACGGTCCGGGTGGGCGGCGGATCTGACGGCGCGGGCCGCGTTCAGCAGCCGGGGCGCACGGGTCGGGGTGCCGGGCAGGGGTGGCGTGCGTCCCGTCTCCAGGTAGGCGCGCAGCATGTGTTCGGCGTCGGCCGCGTCGAGTCGTCGCTCGGGGTCGCGCTCCAGCAGCCCCCGGATGACCGGCAGCAGCGGCTCGGCTTCGGCGGGCGGCCGGATCTCGTCGCTGACGACGGCGTGCAGGATGCCGCCGAGCGAGTCGCGGCGGAACGGCGACTCGCCGCTGAGCGCCGTGCACAGCAGCGCGCCGAGCGACCACAGGTCTGCCGCCGGACCGCTGCGCAGACCCGACATCCGCTCGGGCGCGGTGTATTCGGGCGAGCCGACGAAGGAGCCGGTCTCGGTGAGCGTGGTGGCGCCCGCGACCCGGGCGATGCCGAAGTCGGTGAGGACGGCGCGGTCGGTGCCCGACTCGACCAGGACGTTGGCGGGCTTGATGTCCCGGTGCAGCACCCCGGCGGCGTGCGCGGTGCTGAGCGCGCTCAGCAGGTCGGCGCCGATCCGGGCCGCCTCCTCCGGGGTGAGCGGGCCCTGCTCGGCGATCCGGTCGGCGAGTGAGCCGCCGTCGATCAACTCCATGACGATGTACGGGCGTTCGTCCTGCTCGACCACGTCGTGCACGACGATGATGTGCGGATGGTGCAACTGCGCCACCGCCCGCGCCTCGCGGAAGGTCCGCTCACGCCGCAGCCGGGCGTCCGCGTCCGGCGCGGAGTCGTCCTGGACGATCTCCTTGACCGCCACAAGGCGGCCCAGCACCTCGTCCTCGGCCCGCCATACGACGCCCATCCCACCGCGTCCGATGCGCGCCCGGAGGCGGTAACGGCCCGCGACCACACGGAAGTCGTGCCCCTCGGTCCCCATGGTCCCCATCATGCCGTACCGGACGTACACCCTCCGTGACGGTGACCAGCCAAGACGAGACGGCACCACGGAGCCCGGCGCGATCGTTTTCGGCCGCGCTCCGCTTCGAAAAAAATACAAAGCACGGTGAATTGCCAAGAGTTATGCCCCGTACGGGACAGAACGGGCGACCGGAATCAGACTGCCGTGTGAATCATGGACGTCTTACCTTTTCCTTATGGGAAACATGTTGAAGCGTCTTTCCGTCACCGGCGTCGCGGCGGTGGCGATTTTCGCCACCGCCACCGTGACCAACGCCAGCGCGGCGAGCGGCGGAGCCGCCTGTTCCGTGACCGGTGCCTCGGGCAGTCTCACGTTCACCAACTGGACCGCCCACCACGTGGACATCAAGGGCTGGGTCAAGGACACGTCCGCCGACGGTCACCACGTCGCCATCCGGCTCTACTCCATCGACGACCACACCGGATGGGTGACGGACTGGCCCTGGCACGCCAACTCCAACGGCAACGGGACGACCCTCTCCTTCAGCACCTACGCGTCGCCCTCCGGTGACGCGCTCGACTACATCGGCGCCCAGGTGGCGGTCATGGAAGGCAGCAAGATCGTCCGTACCTGCTCGGACGCCGCCTGAGTCTCGGACGCCCCCTGCGGATCAGTCCTTCCGGAAGCTCCGCAGGATCCAGTCGAACTGCTTCCTGGTGGTGGGCCAGTCGTCCGCCGGTGACGCCTCGTAGAGGGCGTACTCGGTGCCGTCGCCGTCCATGAAGCCGACGTCGATGGCGTGATAGGGCCCGGGGAAGTAGTGCGGCGCGTCCTTGGCCAGCGCGTTCCATGTGTACTCCCAGTGGGCGCCCGGCTGGTCGCGGAAGACCTCCTCCTTGAGGCTCAGCCGCTTGTACTCCTGGAACCGCAGCCGGTGCGAGACCTGCTGGTCCAGGTTGCTCAGGTGGTCGTACGAGGTGGGGAAGTCCGGCGCGGTGTCGACGGCGACGCGCACGAGGTGCTTGCCCTTGTCGGGCGAGTAGTCGACCTGCCGCAGACCGTCCTGGTCGATGGAGACGGACCGCTTCCAGCCCGGGGGCAGCGAGAGGCTGAACCCCACCGGGTCGTCGTGGCGCTCCCAGTCGGCCGGGACGCCGCCGGTGCCCTTCGTGGGCGTGCCGGTCGGCTCCGGCGCGCGGGTGGGGTCCCCCGTGCTCTCCGTGTGCCTCGACGCGCCCCACTTCTGGTAGCCGACGGCGGCGGCCGCGCCGAGGACGACCGCGAGGACGACGACGAGGGCGACGGTGCGGTTGCGGTGCCTGCGCCGTACCAGCCCGGTGCGGGGCGTGGCGGACACCGGGGCCGTCGGGCTCGTCGCCGTCGGGACGCCGGGGAGACCCGCTCCGGCGGTGGGGGTTCCTCCCGCGCCCGGTTGCGCGGGCACGCGGACCGGGTGGGTCGCGCGGCCCTCGGACACGTCGGAGAGCATCCGTTCCGCGTCCTGGGCGGTCGGGCGCAGCGCGGGTTCCTTCTGGAGGAGGGCGGAGATGACGGGACCGAGGGGACCCGCGTGCTCCGGCGGTGCCTCGCGCTCCTCGACGACCGCCTGCATGGTGGTGAGCGGCGAGGTGCGGCGGAAGGGCGAGCGCCCCTCGACCGCCGTGTAGAGCGTGGCGCCGAGCGCCCACAGGTCGGACGCCGGGCCCGGGTCGTGGCCGCGCACCCGCTCCGGGGCGAGGTAGTCGACCGAGCCGACGACCTCTCCGGTGCGGGTGATGGTGGCGTCGCCCTCGATCTGGGCGATGCCGAAGTCGGTGAGCAGGACGCGCCGGTCGCGGCCGAGCAGGACGTTGCCGGGCTTGATGTCGCGGTGCAGCACCCCCGCCCCGTGCGCGGCGCGCAGCGCCCGCAGCACCCACAGCCCGATGCGCGCCGCCTCGCGCGGCTCGATGCGACCGCGCTCCTTCACCGCGTCGGCCAGCGACTCGCCCTCGACCAGCTCCATCACGATCCAGGGGCGGCCGTCGTGTTCGAGCACGTCGTGCACGGTGACGACGGCGGAGTGGTTGATGCGCGCGGCGGCGCGGGCCTCGGCACGGGTGCGGGCCAGCAGGACGCTCTGCTCGCTGTCGGAGACGTAGAGCGCGGCGGTCAGCTCCTTGACGGCGACCTTCCGGTGCAGCACCTCGTCGTGGGCACGCCACACTCGGCCCATGCCGCCGCTGCCGATGGAATCGGCGAGCCGGTAGCGGCCCGCTATGAGCAGGCCCTGCATCTGATTCACGTTGCCCCGCAATGCTCTTGACAGGGTCAGACTAAGGACCGGCCGCCCCGCAGGGAACCGGTGGGGTCCTACGGAGACAGCACTGTGACGGTTGTCGCTTCCGCACTGTGCCGGGAACCCAACCCCGGCTCCCCCACTGGGTTTAGCCGCTTCGCCCGCCTCGTGACGGTGGCTCAGCGCGCCGACGTGCCGGTGCGCCGCTCAGCCCGTGTAGCGGTACGTCGACGTGGCCTGGTCGTACAGCCGTGTCACCTCGTCCCGCTCCGCCTCCGGACCCCGGACCTGGACGACGTGGTAGCGGCCGTTCAGCAGCATCGCCATGTTGCGCACGTACAGGTCGCGCCCGTCGGCGTCGGTCCAGGTGAACTGCCCCTCGGCCATGGTGCGTCCGCCCACCTCGATGGTCCTCAGACCGGTCGCGGTGGCCCAACTGGAGGAGCGGTACGGCTGGAGTTCGCGCTCCTTGTCCCGCTGGTACACCATCGGGTCGGTGCCGTTGGAGCCCGTACCGTCCCTGCCGGGGACGACGATCAGCTCGAAGTTCCCGTGGCTGTAGACGACTTGACCGCTGTTGTTGCGCGGGGCGCGGTCCCAGCCCTTGGCGACGGCGACCCGGAAGCCGTCCGGGTCCGAGCGCAGGGTGAAACCGTCGGCCACCGAGGCACCGCCGGTCTG
Source organism: Streptomyces sp. DSM 110735 (assembly GCF_016482685.1). Taxonomy (GTDB): domain Bacteria; phylum Actinomycetota; class Actinomycetes; order Streptomycetales; family Streptomycetaceae; genus Streptomyces. The sequence continues at coordinate 77,007 of NZ_JACYHF010000012.1, forward strand.
GGTCTCGGCGGCGGGGGCGGAGGCGGTCGGCTTGTCGTCCCCCTTGTCATCGCCCTTGCCGTCACCGGGACTTGGGCGCTGCTCGTGGGAGGGGGCGGGGCTCGCCTGTCCGGCCGTACCGGCGTGGTCGCGTCCCGCCGCGCCGTCCTCCCCGCGCTTGGGCAGGAACAGCATCGCGAAGGCGACCGCCCCGGCCAGCAGGAGCAGGACGAGCAGCACCAGGAGCCGTCCGAGGCTGCGCGGTGAACGCTCCGGCTCGGGGCGCCCCCGCTTGTGCCGGGCGTGCGGGTTCCGGGCGGGCGCGCGGTTGCGGCGCCGTCGCACCAGCTCGCCGCGCCGCCGCACTATCGGCAGCCTGCGCGGGTCGGCGGGCGGCACGGGCACCACATGCGCACCGGCGTCCGGCTCGGGCGCGGAACGCACCAACGAGCGCAGCCATCCGGCGAGTTCCTCGACGTCCGGTCGCTCGGTGGGGTCCTGACGCAGCAGCGACTCCACGACCGGGCGCAGCGCCCCGCACTCCTCCGCGAAGGCGGGCGGCTCGGCACACACCAACTGCACCAGCTCGGCCGTCGCCTCCTCGGGATACGGCGCGTGCCCCTGCACGGCGCGGAACAGCAGCGCCCCGAGCGCCCACAGATCGGTGGCGGGACCGATCGGCGCCGCCAACTGCCAGTTCTCGTGCACCGGTCCTGCCTGCTCCGGCGCCCACCGCTCGGTGACCGCCCCGACGACGCTCATCCGCATCTGCCGGGCCCGCTCGGCGGCGATGGCGTTGCCGGGTCCGCGCGGAGCGCCCCCGACGGGACCGATCTCGTCCCACCGGGAGACCCCGCCGTTCTGCGCGGGGATCGCGGGCTGGGGGTGGATGTGCTCGACGCCGTGCGCGGCGGCGCCGTTACCGGTGTCACCACCGAGCGCCCTCGGCGCGGCGGGCGCGGGTGACGGCACGCCTCCGGTGCGGGGAGCGGCGCCGTGCCAGGGCCTGCCCGCCACGCCGTAGGGGTCGGCGATGGTGCCGGGCGGGGCGGACTCCCGCCCGTTGGCGTACGGCCGCTCGGCGTGCGGCCCGGCGGCGGGCAGCGCGCCACGGCGCGGCTCGGCGGGGCGCGGCTCGGGGTACGGGGACCGGGACCCCGCCTCGGCGTCGTTCGTCTCGCCCGGCTCGGGCGTACGGGCGCCGGGGAGGGCGGTACGGTCCTGGGTCTCGTGCACCCGGGCCGCCGCCCGCGCTCCCGCGCGGTACGCGGCGATGGCACCGGCGCGGGCGGCGCGGATGTCCTCCCCGCTCTCCAGCGCGCGCCGTCCGGACGCCCCGGACTCCCCGCCCGCGGCGGCGGCCCGCGCCTGGATCGCGGCACGCCGGGCGGCTTCGGGGTCGGTGTCGGCACCGGCGTCGGGAGCGGTACCGGGACCGGGTCCTGGGCGGGCGGGCAGGGCGCCAGCGTCGGTCGCACCGGCGCCGAGCGGCGCACCGGTACCTCCGCCGCCGGACCCCTCGACCGGCTTCCCCGGGCCACCCGGACCGGGCGGCGCGCCGACCTGACGCGGCTGCGGCGGCGGGAGCTCCCCGGGCTCCACCGGCACCGGGTCGTACCCGCACAGCGCCTCCTCCGCCGCCCCGGACGCGAGCCCGGTCAGCAGGACGCGTCCGTCGTCGCAGACGAGGACGGTGCGGGCGGTGACATTGCGGTGGGTCCAGCCGTGGGCGTGCAGGACGCGCAGCGCCATCAGCACGTCGGAGGCGACCTCGGCGGCGCGGTAGGGGTTGAGCGGCTGCTCGGCGAGGAGCGCCGACAGGGGCTGTGCGGACACCAGTTCGCTGACGATCCAGAGCGAACCGCCCTCCGCGAACACGTCGAAGACCTGGTCCAGGCGCGGGTGGTCCGGTATCCGGGCGGCCGCCTGCGCGGCTTCCAGCGCGCGTCGCACGGCGGGGTCGGCCGGCCTGCGGGTGGCACCCCGGGCAGCCGAGGGACGCCGCCCGCGCTCCCGCGCGGTGAACCCGTCGGGCAGCCCCTCGGCGTCGATGACCTCCGCCTCGACGACCTCGGGCAACGGCACCTGGCGGACCATCACTTCCTGGCCGCTGTAGGTGTCGAAGGCCCGCGTCTCGGTCAGTTCGTACTCGTCGGAGGGCGGCAACGGCAGACGGTAGCGGTCGGCGAGCACTCGGCCCGCGTATTCGTCCACGTCGCCACCCCCTGCCGTACGGTCGCCCAGGATCGTTCCCCTGACGGTCCGCTTCGCGCGTACACCCCGCTGCGTACGGTCCGCGACCCCTCACGATACGTGCCGGAGGCAACCCGCATTGAGGGGATGACGGATTCTCGCGCTCCCGAACTGGGCTCGTTCAGGTCACGAGTTGGGCTCGAAGGACTCCGTCAGGGTCTTCCAGGTGTCCTTGCGCAGCGCGCTGTCCCAGTGGTCCGCCTTCGCGGTGTACATCAGCGCCTGCCCGAGGTGGTCGTTGACCACGAAACCCCGGTCGATGGAACGGTACTTGGTGCCGTCGTCGACGTAGGTGAACTCCCAGTCGGCGGTGTTCCAGTCGCGGTAGTGCACCTTGGCTATGCGGACCCGCTGGTACTGGGAACGCACCATGGCGTGCTCCTGGTTCTGCCAGTCCGCCACCGGGTCGTCCTTGGGCGTGCTGGTCCAGCCGACGAGCAGCTTCTGGCCGTCCGGCCCTGTGTACCGGTCACCGGCGCCCGAGGACGACTCGTAGGACCAGCCCTTGGGGAGGCCGATGGAGTAGCCCTGGGCCGCCTTGTGGGTCGAGGCGACCGGTGCGGCGCCGCCCTTGCCGGAGGAGTCGTCGTCCGAACCGGACGAGCCGGACTCGGAGGAGGCGGTCTCCGCGCTCGCCGACGTGCCGTTCGCGGTGCTCGCCGAGGAACCGCCGTCGGGCGCGGCGCCGCCGCCCTTGCCCCTGCCGTCGTGGTCGTCCTGCTTGACGGAGGCGGAGGACGAGGGAGCCGCCTTGGAGCCGCCCCCCTTGTCCGACCCGTCGTCACCACTGAGGGCGACGGCGAGGACGACACCGATCACCGCGAGGGCCACCACCACCGCGATGATCACCAGCGTGCGCCGGGGCACCACGTCGGTCAGCGGCGCCTTGGGCACCGGGCGCGGCGGCAGGTCGAGGTCCGGCGGCGGCATGACGGGCCAGCCCGAACTTGGCTTGTTGCCGACGGAGTCGGAGGTCCCGGAGGCGCCCTGCGACGCCGGTCCGGAAGCCGTCGTGGTCTTCGGCGCACCCTGACCGGCGGCCTTCGCCCCCGCGCCGCCGGCCGCGCCCGCTCCGCCCGCCTTGCGGACCGAACGCAGCGCCCCGCGCAGCTTGTCCGACGCCTCCTCGCCCCGCTTCTCCTCGGGACCGGGCTGCACCGGGAGCGGCACGACCCGGGTGGGCTCCAGGACCTGGGGTTCCGGGGCGCGGATCACGTCGTTGAGCAGGGCGCGGGCACCGGCGTCGTCGAGCCGCTGCGCCGGGTCCTTGGTGAGCAGGCCGTAGATGACGTCCCGCAGCGGGCCCGCGTTCTTGGGCTCGTCCAGGGGCTCGGTCATCACGGCGGTGAGGGTGGCGATGGCCGAACCCTTGTCGTACGGCGGGGTGCCCTCGACCGCCGCGTACAGCAGACCGCCCAGCGACCAGAGGTCCGCCGCCGGACCGGGCTTGTGACCCCGGGCGCGCTCCGGAGAGATGTAGGAGGGCGCGCCGACGAGCATGCCGGTGGAGGTGATGGACGGGTCGCCCTCGACCTGCGCGATGCCGAAGTCGGTGAGCACCACCCGCCCGTCGTCGGCGATCAGCACGTTGGACGGCTTCACGTCACGGTGCAGGATGCCCTCGCGGTGCGCCGAGCGCAGCACGTCCAGGACGGCGAGACCGACCTCGGCGGCGCGCCGCGGCTCCAGCAGGCCGTCCTCGCGGATGACCTCGGCCAGGGACTTGCCCTCGACCAGCTCCATGACGATCCACGGCCGGTCGTCCTCGTCGACCACGTCGAAGACCGTCACCGCGCTGTTGTTGCGGATCCGGGCGATCGCCTTGGCCTCGCGCAGGGTGCGCGTGATCAGGCGCCGCTTCTCGTCCTCGTCGATGTTCGACGGGAACCGCAGCTCCTTGACGGCGACCGTCCTGCCCAGGGTCTCGTCCTCGGCACGCCACACCGTGCCCATGCCGCCCCGGCCCAGCACGTCCCCCAGCCGGTACCGCCCGGCGAGAAGACGACGCTCGTTCTTGCCCTGACGAGTCTCCTGACGGGATGTCCCCGCCCGCTCCGCCTCCGACATGCGTCCCCTCATGCAACCCGCCCTGACAGAGCCTCCATTGTCCCTCACCCGACAAGTGGCCGATGCCCTGGGGGCCCCTGTTCTCGCCGCCGGTCCCCCGTATCCGGAGGGCGCCTGAACCAGATGTTCCAGTTGCCGGGATGATGTCCCCCGGCGAGGGAGGAGACGCACATGCCGACGCTTCGGACAGCCCTGTCCATACCGGTTCTCGCGGCGGCTCTGCTCCTTTCTCCCACCTTGTCACCCGACACGTCCGGCACCACCGCCACGGCCGGTTCCACCGACGCGGTGCTGCCCCGGCTGGTCAGCGAGGGCGGCGCCCCGGCCGCCGCGCTGCTGAACCGGATCCGCACCGGTCCCGGGCGTGTCTCCCGCTACGCCGACACCGGTCGGGGCATCGCGCGCACCGACCACTTCCGGGCCGGGAGCATCACCAAGACGTTCGTCGCGGTGGTCGTGCTGCAACTGGCCGCCGAGCACCGGCTGTCGCTGTCCGACACCGTGGACGAGCACCTGCCGGGTCTGCTGCGGCCGTCCCGGACCACCGGACCCCGCTCCGGCCCGCTGCCGGACGGCCGCCGCATCACCCTGCGTCAGTTGCTGACCCACACCAGCGGACTGCCCGATTTCACCCAGGTCACCGGTGGCACCGTGCCTTTGACACCGCCTCAGGCCGTCGGACTCGCGCTCACCCTCCCTCCGACCCGCCGGGGCCACTACTCCTACTCCAGCACCAACTACGTCCTGCTCGGCATGGTGATCCGTCAGGTCACCGGCCACTCCTACGCCGCCGAGGCACAGCGCGGGATCATCGCCCCGCTCGGTCTGACGGGCACCTCCTTCCCCGGCTCGCGCCGCTCGCTTCCCGCGCCGCACGGCCACGCCTTCGCGGCCGACGGCTCCGACGTCACCGAGCTGGACCCGCGCGTGGCCGGTGCGGCGGGCGAGCTGGTGACCACGCTCGACGACCTGGACCGCTTCTACGCGGCCCTGCTGGGCGGCGAGCTGCTCACCCCGCGCTGGCTGCGCGAGATGAAGGACACGCGTGCCGCACAAGGTGAGTACGGCATGGGCCTGTATCCGGCCCGGCTTCCGTGCGGGGTCACCGTCTGGGGACACAACGGACGGATCAGCGGAAGCTATGTGCGCACGGCCGCCACGGCCGACGGCGGCCATGTGCTCACCTTCCGCGTGAACACGGACGCGATGACAGACCCCCGGCTCGAACCGGCTCTGCTCGCCGCCGAGTTCTGCCCCCGCACCTGGTAGAACGCGCGGGTTCCGACCGGAGATCCCGGATTCGGTCACTCGTTCGAGTGAACCGAGGTTCTCGCGCCCCGGAACCCCGCCGTCCCTACAGCGGCACGATGTCCGGCGCCCCCAGCCGCGCCGCGTCCGCCGTGAGGTCGTCCGGCTGGCGCTGGGACTCGCGCTCGGCTTCGACCCGCTTCTCGTAGTGCTCGACCTCGCGGTCGATCTGGTCCTGGTCCCAGCCGAGCACCGGCGCCATCAGCTCGGCGGCCTCGCGGGCGCTGCGGGTGCCCCGGTCGAAGGTCTCGATGGAGATGCGGGTGCGCCGGGTCAGCACGTCGTCCAGGTGCCGGGCGCCCTCGTGCGAGGCGGCGTAGACGATCTCGGCGCGCAGATAGTCGTCCGCGTGCCGCAACGGCTCCCCCAGGCTCGGGTCGGCGGCTATGAGGTCCAGGAGCTGGTCGGTCATGGAGCCGTACCGGTTGAGCAGGTGCTCGACGCGGGCGACGTGCAGTCCGGAGCGGGCGGCTATGCGTTCGCGGGCGTTCCACATCGCCGGGTAGCCCTCGGCGCCGAGCAGCGGGATCTCCTCGGTCACCGAGTCGGCCACCCGCCGGTCCAGACCGTGCACGGCGGCGTCGACGGCGTCCTCGGCCATCACCCGGTACGTCGTGTACTTGCCGCCCGCGACGACCACGAGCCCCGGCACCGGATGCGCCACGGTGTGCTCGCGCGACAGCTTGCTGGTGGCCTCGGACTCCCCGGCCAGCAGCGGACGCAGCCCGGCGTAGACGCCCTCGACGTCGTCCCGGGTGAGCGGCACCGCGAGCACCGAGTTGACGTGCTCCAGGACGTAGTCGATGTCGGCGCTGGACGCGGCCGGGTGCGCCTTGTCGAGGTCCCACGCCGTGTCGGTGGTGCCGACGATCCAGTGCCTGCCCCAGGGGATGACGAACAGCACGGACTTCTCGGTGCGCAGGATCAGACCGGTGCTGGAGTGGATGCGGTCCCGGGGCACGACCAGATGGATGCCCTTGGACGCCTTGACGTGGAACTGGCCGCGCTCCCCCACCAGTGCCTGGGTGTCGTCGGTCCACACCCCGGTGGCGTTGACGACCTGGCGGGCGCGGATCTCGTACTCCCCGCCGCCCTCCACGTCCTCCACCCGGACGCCGACCACCCGCTCGCCCTCGCGCAGGAACCCGGTCACCCGGGCGCGGTTGGCCGCCTTCGCGCCGTAGGACACCGCCGTGCGCACCAGGGTGGCCACGAAGCGGGCGTCGTCCACCTCGGCGTCGTAGTACTGCAGGGCGCCGACCAGGGCGTCCTTGCGCAGGCAGGGGGCGACGCGCAGGGCGCGGGTGCGGCTGAGGTGGCGGTGCAGGGGCAGACCCCGCCCGTGCCCCCGGGCCATCGACATCACGTCGTAGAGCGCGACGCCCGTGCCCGCGTACAGCCGCTCCCAGCCGCGGTGCTGGAGCGGGTAGAGGAACGGCACCGGTTTGACCAGGTGCGGGGCGAGCCGTTCCAGCAGCAGTCCGCGTTCCTTCAGTGCCTCGCGGACGAGGGGGAAGTCGAGCATCTCCAGATAGCGCAGACCGCCGTGTATCAGCTTGCTGGACCTGCTGGAGGTGCCGGAGGCCCAGTCACGGGCCTCGACTATCCCGGTGGACAGCCCGCGTGTGGCGGCGTCCAGTGCGGTCCCGGCGCCCACGATGCCGCCGCCGACGACCAGCACGTCCAGCTCGCGCTCCGCCATCTCCGCCAGTGCCTCGGCGCGCTGCGCCGGATCAAGACTCGCTGTCCTCACCGCTGCCTCCCGCTCCTCGCAGAACCTGCTCGCGTCGGCCGCACCCGGTGGGCGAAGCCCGGTTCACCCCCTCCTCATGCCCAAATTCTGACCGCCTCGCGCGGCTTCAGCCACCACGGACTTCCGTCCTGTGGACAACTCCCCCGTGTCCCCCGCATGACACGGAAGACACACGAACACAATCACACATAACGGTCATATTTGTACCTAGTCTGACAGTGCGCTCGCTCAGCCGGTCCACACCGCTTGCGCACCTGTCCCACTTCGGCTAACGGGAAGGACGGCCCACGCCATGCCCGCAGACCTCGCCGTCATCGGACTCGGTCCCTACGGCCTGCCGCTGGCCCAGGCCGCCGTCGCCGCAGGCATCCCGACCATCGGATACGCCACCGGTCCCGAGGCGGGCTCGCTCAGCCCCGCCGAACTGCGCCGGATGCGCTCCACCGGCTTCCGCCCCGGCACCGACCCCGTCCACCTCGGCCGCGTCCGCACCGCCGTCATCTGCGCGCCCACCCCGCGCGGCGCCGACGGTTCCCCCGACCTCGGCCAGGTCGAGGCCGCGGCGCGCGTCCTGGCGGGACAGCTCCGCCCGCACACCACCGTCGTCCTGGAGTCGCCCGTCCTCCCCGGCACCACCGAGGACTTCCTGCGCCCCCTGCTGGAACGCGGCTCCGGGCTGCGCGCCGGGCGCGACTTCCACCTCGCCTATTCACCCAGCCGGGTGGACCCGGGCAACCGCGACCGCACCCCCGCGGGCACTCCCCGCGTCATCGGCGGTCTCACCCCCGCCTGCACCGAATCGGCCGCCGCCTTCTACGGACGCCTCACCGACAAGGTCGTCCGCGCGCGCGGACTGCGCGAGGCGGAGACCGTCCAGCTCCTGGAAACCAACTTCCGGCACGTCAACATCGCGCTCGTCAACGAGATGGCCGTCCTCTGCCACGAACTGGGCGTCGACCTGTGGGACGTCGTGCGCTGCGCGGAGACCAAGCCGTTCGGCTTCCAGGCGTTCCGGCCGGGACCCGGCGTCGGCGGCCACTCCGTCCCGCAGGACCTCACCGGCCACGCGAGCCGGGGTCTGCGCATGGTGGAACTGGCGCAGCAGGTCAACAGCCGGATGCCCGGCTACGTCGTCCAGCGCGCCGCCGCCCTCCTCAACGAGCACGGCAAGTCCGCCCGGGGCGCGCGCGTACTGCTCCTCGGCGTCACCTACAAAGCCGACCTCGCCGACCAGCAGGGCTCCCCCGCCCACGAGATCGCCCTGCGCCTGATGGAACTGGGCGCCTCCGTCAGCTACCACGACCCGCTGGTCCCCTCCTGGAGCGTCCTGAACCACCCGGTCCCGCGCGCCGACTCCCTCTACGAGGCGGCGGCCGACGCCGACCTGACGGTCCTCCTCCAGCCCCACCGCACCTACGACCTCCAGGGCTTGTCGGTGAAGGCACAACTACTGCTGGACACCCGCGGCGTCACCCCCACCGGAGCCGCCCACCGGCTCTGAAACGTCCTCAGACGGAAAAACCAGACGGGCGTTGTCGTACCCGGCTGTTAATCTCCCCCGGACTCGTCGCACAGATGTGCGCGTCGTCTTCCGCTTCTTCTTGATCCAGGGGTGCCACGGCACTCGGGGGGATTTCGTCATGAGCCAGTCAGCACCGCCGCCCGTCCCGCAGTCTCCGCAGACCGGGGAGCCGGTCGCGAGCAACCCGTACGCCGGTGAGCCGGGCGCCGTACCCGTCGCGCCCCCGGCGCCGCAGCCGGCCGCGCCGGTCCGGAGCAACCTGGTCGGCGGGCTGCTGACCGCCCTCGGCGCCGCCGTGGTCGCGGGCGGGCTCTACGGCGTCGTCATCGGCCTCACCGAGCACGAGATCGGCTGGGCGGCCGTGGGCGTCGGCTTCGTCATCGGTCTCGCGGCGGGCAAGGTCGGCGGCCGCAACGCCGTCCTCCCCGTCGTCAGCGTGGTGCTCGCGCTCGCCGCCGTGTACCTCGGCCAGTTGGTCGGCGAAGCCATGATCATCTCGAAGCTGGTGCACCGCGACTTCCTCACCGTCTTCCTGAGCCACTTCTCCGTCGTCCAGGACGCCTGGCAGGAGGAGATGGACCCGCTGACCTGGCTCTTCTTCGTCATAGCCGGGTACACCGCGTTCACCGGCACCCGCAAGGCCGCCGGATAACAGCCCTCGCACACCGCGAGGGCCCGGCCACCGTCATGGTGTCCGGGCCCTCGTGCTGTCGCAGGGGTCAGCGGCGGTGCTGGCTGTCCGCCACCGTCACCTCGACGCGCTGGAACTCCTTCAGCTCGCTGTAGCCGGTGGTGGCCATCGCGCGGCGCAGGGCGCCGAAGAAGTTCATCGAGCCGTCCGGGGTGTGCGACGGACCGGTGAGCACCTCCTCCAGCGTGCCGACGGTGCCGAGGTCCACCTTCTTGCCGCGCGGCAGCTCCTCGTTCACCGCCTCCATGCCCCAGTGGTGACCGCGGCCGGGCGCGTCGGTGGCGCGGGCCAGCGGGGAGCCCATCATGACCGCGTCGGCACCGCAGGCGATCGCCTTCGGCAGGTCGCCGGACCAGCCGACACCGCCGTCCGCGATCACGTGCACGTACCGGCCGCCGGACTCGTCCATGTAGTCACGGCGGGCCGCCGCCACGTCCGCGACCGCCGTCGCCATCGGAACCTGGATACCGAGCACGTTGCGCGTGGTGTGCGCGGCGCCGCCGCCGAAGCCGACCAGCACACCGGCCGCGCCGGTGCGCATCAGGTGCAGCGCGGCGGTGTACGTCGCGCAGCCGCCGACGATCACCGGGACGTCCAGCTCGTAGATGAACTGCTTCAGGTTCAGCGGCTCGTGCGAGGACGACACGTGCTCCGCCGAGACGGTCGTGCCGCGGATGACGAAGATGTCCACGCCCGCGTCGACGACCGCCTTGGAGAACTGCGCCGTGCGCTGCGGGGAGAGCGCCGCCGCCGTGACCACGCCGGAGTCGCGCACCTCCTTGATGCGCGCGCCGATCAGCTCCTCCTTGATGGGAGCCGCGTAGATCTCCTGCAGACGGCGGGTGGCCAGCTCGTCCGGCAGCTCGGTGATCTCGTCGAGCAGCGCCTGCGGGTCCTCGTGGCGGGTCCACAGACCCTCCAGGTTGAGCACGCCGAGGCCGCCCAGCTCACCGATGCGGATCGCGGTGGCCGGGGAGACCACCGAGTCCATGGGAGCGGCCAGGAACGGCAGCTCGAAACGGTAGGCGTCGATCTGCCAGGCGATCGAGACCTCCTTCGGGTCTCGCGTGCGGCGGCTGGGGACGACGGCGATGTCGTCGAAGGCGTACGCCCGGCGGCCGCGCTTGCCGCGCCCGATCTCGATCTCAGTCACGTCATGCCTTTCCTCTTGCGTTTCGGCTCTTCCAGTATCCCCGACACCCATGGCGAAGGCGGCCCCGGTGGAACCGGGACCGCCCTCGTCAGGTGCTCCGCGTGGATGCGGGTCAGGCGCGGTTGCTGTAGTTCGGCGCCTCGACCGTCATCTGGATGTCGTGCGGGTGGCTCTCCTTGAGACCCGCCGAGGTGATCCGGACGAACCGGCCGTGCTCCTGCAGCTCGGGCACGGTGCTGCCGCCGACGTAGAACATCGACTGGCGCAGACCGCCGACCAACTGGTGGACCACCGAGGACAGCGGGCCGCGGTAGGGCACCTGCCCCTCGATTCCCTCGGGGATGAGCTGCTCGTCGGAGGCGACACCCTCCTGGAAGTAGCGGTCCTTGGAGAAGGACTTGCGGTCGCCGCGGGTCTGCATCGCGCCGAGCGAACCCATGCCGCGGTACGACTTGAACTGCTTGCCGTTGATGAACAGCAGCTCGCCCGGGGACTCCGCACAGCCCGCGAGCAGCGAGCCGAGCATCACGGTGTCGGCGCCCGCGACCAGCGCCTTGGCGATGTCGCCGGAGTACTGCAGACCACCGTCGCCGATGACCGGGACCCCGGCCTCCTTGGCGGCCAGCGCGGCCTCGTAGATCGCGGTGACCTGCGGGACGCCGACACCGGCGACCACGCGGGTGGTGCAGATCGAGCCCGGTCCGACACCGACCTTGACGCCGTCGGCGCCCGCGTCGACCAGCGCCTTGGCGCCGTCGCGGGTGGCGATGTTGCCGCCGATGACGTCGACGCCGGAGGAGTTCGACTTGATCTTGGCGATCATGTCGCCGACCAGCCGGGAGTGACCGTGCGCGGTGTCCACGACGATGAAGTCGGCACCGGCCTCGATCAGCGCCTGGGCGCGCTCGAAGGAGTCACCGGCCACACCGACGGCCGCGCCGACCAGGAGCCGGCCCTCGCCGTCCTTCGCCGCGTTCGGGTACTGCTCCGCCTTGACGAAGTCCTTGACCGTGATCAGACCCTTGAGCACACCGCGGTCGTCGACCAGCGGCAGCTTCTCGATCTTGTGCTTGCGCAGCAGCTCCATCGCCTCGGGGCGGGAGATGCCGACCTTGGCCGTGACCAGCGGCATGGGCGTCATGACCTCGTGCACCCGGCGGCTGCGGTCGGTCTCGAAGGCCATGTCTCGGTTGGTGACGATGCCGAGGAGCTTCTTCTCCGCGTCGGTCACCGGGACGCCGCTGATGCGGAACTTCGCGCACAGCGCGTCGGCCTCGGCGAGCGTGGCCTCCGGGTGGATGGTGATCGGGTCGGTCACCATGCCGGACTCGGACCGCTTCACCAGGTCGACCTGGTTCGCCTGGTCCTCGATCGACAGGTTGCGGTGCAGCACGCCGACGCCGCCCTGGCGCGCCATCGCGATCGCCATGCGGGATTCGGTCACCTTGTCCATGGCGGCGGACAGCAGCGGGATGTTGACACGGACGTTGCGGGAGACGTACGAGGAGGTGTCGATGTCCTCGGGCGCCATGTCCGACGCGCCCGGGAGCAGCAGCACGTCGTCGTAGGTCAGCCCGAGTGTCGCGAATTTACCGGGCACTCCGTCGACGTTGGCAGTCATGACACCTTCCCCAAATGGCCTTGATCGGTGCGGATGTCCATGCTAACGGGAAGCGTCGCCATCACATTCCACGCTGTGGGGGCACCGCGGGCTTCGTATTTTCGTACGGAAACGGTGGCGCGCGCGTTCACGCACGACCTCGCGCCCGCCCTGCCCGGGTGGGCCTCCGGCCGTCCCACCACCGCTTTTTCGCTCCGCACCGGCCGGTCGTGCCGACGTCGGCGGACCGCCAGGGAACGGCTTACGGGTTACTGCTCGGCCAGCGCGCGCAGCCTGCTCAGCGCGCGGTGCTGCGCCACCCGTACCGCTCCTGGTGACATTCCCAACATCTGCCCCGTCTCCTCCGCGGTCAAGCCGACGGCGATACGCAGCAGCAACAGTTCGCGCTGGTTCTCGGGGAGGTTGGCCAGCAGCTTCTTCGCCCACGCCGCGTCGCTGTTGAGCAGGGCGCGCTCCTCGGGACCGAGGGAGTCGTCGGGGCGCTCGGGCATCTCGTCCGAGGGCACGGCCGTGGACCCCGGGTGCCGCATCGCGGCGCGCTGGAGGTCGGCGACCTTGTGCGAGGCGATGGCGAAGACGAACGCCTCGAAGGGGCGGCCGGTGTCGCGGTAGCGCGGCAGGGCGAGCAGCACCGCGACGCAGACCTCCTGCGCGAGGTCCTCGACGAAGTGGCGCGCGTCGCCGGGCAGCCGGGACAGGCGGGTGCGGCAGTAGCGCAGGGCGAGGGGGTGGACGTGCGCGAGCAGATCGTGCGTGGCCTGCTCGTCCCCGTCGACGGCACGGTGCACCAGGGCGCCGATCGCCCCGTGAGCCGTGCTCGCCTCCTCGTCGCGCATCGGTCCATGGTGCCTTGCGGCCGTCCGGTCCGTCGCATCGCGTTCGTGGTTGTGCACCGAAGCGTTATGAGCAGGTGCGCCCGCAGCAGTCATCCGCCGCACCCTCCCCTTCCGCTTGACCGACTCCCCGAGAGACTCCACACCTCAAGGATGCGGCATCCCCACGGAAACAAGCAGCGGGCACCTTCGGGGGTGGGTGGAGTGGGGGGTGAAACGGGGGTACGGGCGGTTCGTTCGAGGCGCGTGCGCCAGCTCTGTGTGGCAGGCGACCATGTGCGCGGACCCCATGTGACGCCGCCCCGTGCAGCCCGACCACATGTGCCGAGGACCCATGTGCGCTGACCCCATGTGGCGCGGTCCTATGTGGATCGACCCCGTGTGCCGAGGAACCATGTGAACCGACCCCATGTGGCCAGACCCCACGACCGCAGGCTCTGGGCAGCCGGACTCCATGCCGGACCTCATATGGCACGGCTTTGTGTGGAGCGCCCCCATGTGCCGACGACCCATGTGGACCGACCCTGTACGGCCAGCCCCCACGCCCAGAGACTTTGGGCAGCCAGCCCCCATGTACCCGGACTTCATATGGCGCGGACCTATGTGCAGCGACCCCATGTGGCGAGGACCCATGTGGACCGACCCCGTGTGGCGAGGACCCATGTGGACCGACCCCGTGTGGCCAGACACCACGCACCGAAGCCCAACGCAGCCAGACCCCACACGCCATGACCTCATACGGCGAGGACCCACGTGGCGACACCCCATGTGGCCAGCCACCCCGTGGCGACACACCACATAGCCACGCACCACGCGGCAGCCCGACACCACGCCGTAGCAACCCGGCACCACGCGCCACCACCACCCCCGAGCACCAACGCACACCGTCACGCGCGCGCCCGACCTCGGCGACAGCAAACCGCCCCGGCCCACCGCCAGGTGACCGCATCACAGCCCACCTCCGGACGCCGGTCGTACGACCGGCTCCACAGCGAAAGCCCCTCGGACAGCCCCCGTGAGCGACCGGCGCCACGCGGTGTGCGACAGCGCACCGCGAGCGCGGGCGGACAGACAGCCGGAAGCGCGAGCCCCCGCCCACCCGGTCCGCCCCGCCCGCCGACCGGCAGGCGGGGAGCGACGGGTGGCGGGCCGGGGCACCGCCGCCGCGCATGTCCTAGCGGACCAGACCCCAGCGGAAGCCGAGTGCCACCGCGTGGGCGCGGTCGGAGGCGCCGAGCTTCTTGAACAGGCGCCGGGCGTGGGTCTTGACGGTGTCCTCGGAGAGAAACAGCTCGCGGCCGATCTCGGCGTTGGAGCGGCCATGACTCATGCCCTCGAGGACCTGGATCTCCCGCGCGGTGAGCGTGGGCGCGGCGCCCATCTCCGCCGAGCGCAGCCGGCGCGGGGCCAGCCGCCAGGTCGGGTCGGCGAGAGCCTGCGTCACCGTGGCCCGCAGTTCGGCGCGCGAGGCGTCCTTGTGCAGATAGCCCCGCGCCCCGGCCGCGACGGCCAGGGCCACGCCGTCGAGATCCTCGGCGACGGTGAGCATGATGATCCGCGCGCCCGGGTCGGCGGACAGCAGCCGACGCACGGTCTCGACACCGCCCAGGCCGGGCATGCGGACATCCATGAGAATGAGGTCGGAGCGGTCGGCACCCCAGCGGCGGAGGACTTCCTCGCCGTTGGCAGCCGTCGTCACGCGCTCGACGCCGGGCACGGTCGCGACCGCGCGGCGGAGCGCCTCTCGGGCAAGCGGGGAGTCGTCGCAGACGAGGACGGATGTCATGACCGCCCTCCGCAGCTGATGCGCGTCACCTTGAGCCTCCAGGCTGGTACGGAATCGTCACCTGTGCGGTCGACCGTCTCGGACGCCTGCCCGAGCACTTGTGTTTTCAACCGCCTCCGCACTCTCAACGATGGTCACTCGAAAGAGTTACGGGGCCACACGCTGTCTTCGGCACTCTACGTGAGGGGGCCGACACGGTGGAGACATGGCCGACGGACCCTCGCCGTTTCATCACAACCCATGCCCCATTTAGACCTTTTTGCTCCCATTTCACGGTGTCTAGAGCTAGATTCGCAATGAGTCATATTTTCATCTCCTTAGACCGGAGATGTACGGTCGAAGGCACCGTATCCGCCCAGAACGGCTACAAGGGGTCACGTAATGGCAGATTTCTCCCGCCTTCCCGGACCGAACGCGGACCTGTGGGACTGGCAGTTGCTGGCCGCCTGCCGCGGGGTGGACAGCTCGCTCTTCTTCCACCCGGAGGGCGAGCGCGGGGCGGCTCGGAGCGCTCGTGAGAACTCGGCCAAGGAGGTCTGCATGAGGTGCCCGGTCCGGGCCGAATGTGCGGCACACGCCCTGGCGGTACGGGAGCCGTACGGCGTGTGGGGCGGCCTCACCGAGGACGAGCGCGAGGAGCTGATGGGGCGGGCACGCAACCGCCTGGTGTCGGCGTCGACCACCGGCGGGGGCGCCGCTCCCAATACCTGAAGGAACGTTTCTGCATACGCTTCTCACCGGGCACGCCCACGCGTGCCCCGGACCCTTGGTGCCGTAGACCAGCCGTGACCAGCGCCTTCGCCCGTTCCCCCGCAACGCCTCCGCCCGCATGACGCCTGTGTGGCGTCCGCGCGCCTACGCCTGCCGCCTCAAACCCTCCGCCGCCCGCGTCAGTTGCTCCAGCGTCGCCGCCACTGCCGGGACCTGGGCCAGGTCGGGGAGGGTGAGGGCGACGATCTCGCGTCGTACCGCCGGTTCCAGGCGGACCACGCGCACGCCCCGAGGCCGTACCGAGTCGACCGCGAGCTGGGGCAGCACCGCGACCCCGAGACCGGCGCCGACCAGGCCGATCACCGCCGGGTAGTCGTCGGTGGCGAAGTCGATGCGCGGGGTGAAGCCCGCGCCCTCGCAGACCTGCACCAACTGCCCCCGGCAGCGGGGGCAGCCCGCGATCCAGGGTTCCTCGGCCAGTTCCCCGATGGCGACGGATTCGGCGCGGGCGAGCCGGTGGCGCTCGGGGACGAGGGCGACGAGACGGTCCGTCAGCAGGCGCCGTACGACCAGGTCGTCCCACTCCTCGGCGGCCGCGCCCGCGTAGCGGAAGGCGAGGGCGATGTCGCAGTCGCCCTCGCGCAGCAGTTCGACGGACTTCGGCGGCTCGGCCTCCTCCAGGGAGACGCGGGTGCCGGGGTGGGCGGCGCGCAGGGCGGCCAGGGCGGTGGGGACCAGGGTGGAGCTGCCGCTCGGAAAGGAGACGAGCCGGACCCGGCCGGCCCGCAGACCCGCGATCGCGGCGACCTCCTCCTCGGCGGCGGTGAGTCCGGCGAGAATGCCGGAGGCGTGTCTGACCAGGGCTTCTCCGGCCTGAGTCAGCCGCATCTCGCGGCCGCCGCGCACCAGCAGCGGGGTGCCGACCGAGGCTTCGAGCGCCTTCATCTGCTGGCTCACGGCGGGCTGGGTGCAGCCCAGCTCGCGGCCGGCCGCCGAGAAGGAGCCGGTCGTGGCGACGGCGCGCAGGACGCGGAGATGACGTGCCTCGATCACCCTTCGAGCATAAGCCGCGCTTGGGAACGGTGGCCAATATCGCGTCGACGCTTTGGGAGACGGTCACGTACCGTGCGCACATGAAGCTTCTCTCCGTCAATCTCGGGCACCCCAAGGCGGTGCCGTACACGGACCAGGCGCAGGGTCTGACGGGCATCGACAAGCGCCCCGTCGAGGGACCGGTGCGGGTGACGGCCCCGGGTCCCAAGGGGGTCGGCGGGAGCGGGCTCGCCGGGGACGCGGTGTGCGACCTGCGCCATCACGGCGGGGACGACCAGGCGGTGTACGCCTTCGCGCGCGAGGACCTGGACGAGTGGGAGCGGGAGCTGGGCCGACCTTTGGCCAACGGCTGCTTCGGCGAGAACGTGACCCTGGACGGCGTCGAGGTGTCCGGGGCGGTCATCGGCGAGCGGTGGCGGATCGGTCCGGAGCTGATTCTGGAGGTCACCTCGGGGCGGATCCCGTGCCGTACGTTCCAGGGCCATCTGGACGAACGGGGCTGGGTGAAGAGGTTCACCCGGAAGGCGGCGACCGGTGCCTACCTCCGGGTGATCGAGCCGGGCGAGATCCGGGCGGGCGACGCGGTGGAGATCGTGCACCGGCCGGAGCACGGGGTGACGGCGGCGATGCAGTTCCGTGCGGTCACCACGGAGCGGGAACTGCTGCCGCTGCTGCTCCCGGCGATGGACGCGCTGCACCCCGAGGCGCGGGCGAAGGTGCGCAAGTACGTGGCGGAGCAGACGGGCTGAGGACGCGTCACCGGGGACGTACGGCGCCGCCCGGGGTCACTACCCTTGGGCCATGACAACGGCTCTGATTACGGGATCGACCGCGGGGATCGGCGCCGCGTTCGCGCGGCGGCTGGCGGCTGACGGGCATGACCTCGTCCTGGTGGCGCGCGACACCGGGCGGCTGCGGGAACAGGCGACCGAGCTGCACGACCGGCACGGCATCGAGGCGGAGGTGCTCACCGCCGACCTGGCGGAGGACAAGGGCATCGAGACCGTCGCCGAGCGCCTCGGCGACCGCCGCAACGCCGTCGACCTGCTGGTCAACAACGCCGGCTTCGGCAACAAGGGCCGCTATCTCGACGTCTCCATGGCCGACGAGCTGCGGATGCTCAAGGTGCACTGCGAGGCGGTACTGCGGCTGACCTCGGCCGCGACGGAGGCGATGCGCGAGCGCGGGCGGGGCGGCGTGGTGAACGTCGCCTCGGTGGCGGCGTTCGTCCCGCGCGGCACGTACGGCGCCTCCAAGGCGTGGGTCGTGCAGTTCACCCAGGGCGCGGCGAAGGACCTCGCGGGCACGGGCATCCGCCTGATGGCCCTGTGCCCCGGCTTCGTCCGCACCGAATTCCACGAGCGCGCCGGCATGGGCACCGACAACATCCCCGGCTGGATGTGGCTCGACGCCGACAAGGTCGTCGCCGAAGCCCTCGAAGACCTCTCCCGCGGCAAGACCCTGTCCATCCCCGACCCCCGCTACAAAACCCTGATGGGCCTGGCGAAGGTCGCGCCCCGGGGGCTGCTGGGGACGCTCAGCGCACGGACGGGACGCAAGTACGGGCCGCAGTGAACGGCTGACCGGCGCCCGGGCCGGTGCGGGGGCGGGCTGTGCGGGGGCGGGCTTCGGCAAACCGATGCACGGCGGCGGAGAGGTCGTCCCGGCATTCCGTGACGGTGGCCGGGCGCAGCGGGTCGTTCGCCCCGTGGTCGAGTGGAACGCGGTCCGCGATCCGGATCAGCGGTTCGCTCGCACCACCCGGTTCGTCGGGCGTGGCAGCCGTCGTCGAGGGTGTCCGCAGGTCAAGGCCGCGTGGACGACCGGTGCCTGATGATGTTCTGGATGTCGGTGAGCCACTGGCGCAGCGAAACGCCGTCGGGTGGATAGACCTGGAGTCCGAGAATCTCCGTCACATGGTCGAGTTCGTCATCCGTCTCGACCATGGCGAGCAGCGACTCGATTTCGCGCGCCGCTTCGGAAACGGCGTCCGCCGGGTTTGCCGAGAAGTAGTCGTCCAGAGCTTCCCCGTGCGATCCGTAGAACCGTGAGAAGTCCTGGTGGAACTGGGCGGCCAGGAGATGCCGAAGCTCGGGAAACCGCTTGCGCCACTCCCAGTCCGTCTGCGGCACGGAAGAGTGCTGATGTGTTCCGCCTTCCCTGATCCGCCGCAGATGGGCGCGGGCAACGGCAAGGCACTGCTCGACCGTGCGGCCGACGGGAGGATTCACATGGGGCAAGGCGTCCACGTCATCAGCGATGTCATCGCTGAACAGACCGGTCTCCAGCAGGTCGTCGATCTCGGCGATCACCCGGTCCAGCGCCCCTGGTGTACGCAGCGCCTGACGCACATACGCGTGCAGAGCCGGGCCGGGCTCCTCGGCAGTGTCCGTGAACGTGTTACCCGCGAAGGCGTAGGAGCTGAGCAGATCGTGGAGTTCGGGAAAGCGTTCGCCCTCCTCCATGGAGTCCTCCGGTCGAATCATGGGTGGTTCTGGCCTCAGGCTTTCGGGAAGGAGGTGTGAATACGGTAGCCGTTCGGCATCTCGGGATCGCGGCGGAGAAGCACGAATACCCGGTGAACGTCGTGAGGTCCGGTGCCGCGAATGAAGTCCTCTCGGGACAGGCTCCGCCCGGTGGCCTCCTGACCGAAGTCGCATTCGAGCTCCAGGTCCCTCTTGGTCCCCTTCTCGAGCCAGCGCTTCACCGCTGATTGTTCCTTGAGCATGACCCGGTCCGTGAGGTCCTGTGCCGACTCCTCGCTGATGAAGCTCGAGCTCCCTTTGATGTTCCCTTCCGCCCGCAGCCGGGATCTCAGCTCTTGGTCGGTCTTCTCCACATGCTTGGCCAACGTGTGGGATGTGGTCGGGCTCCCCTTGCCTTCGTCGCCCGCGAGATCCGCTCGGTACTTCGGTTTGACCGGTCCTCTTCGTTTACTGCGTGGCCAGGCGTTGGGCTCTCCGTCCCCCTTGATGAGCAGACCGAGATCGTCGAGAGCCGGGCCCGCACCGCCGGCCAGGGCCGGCTCGGGTCCGAAAGAGGGCACCCGCACGCCGCCGAGAAGCTCCGTAAAACCTCCCGCGCTGCGCGCGGCTCGAACGGTGGCCCCGGCACCGCCGAGGCCACCGCCCAGCAACGCGCCGTACGCCGCGGCGTCATGAACCTCCGCCAGGTCGAGCCCGCCCTTCTGCTCACCCACCGCCATGGAGACCGGCTGGGTGACGGCAAGGTCCACCGTGACGGATTCGATGCCGCCGAAGAACGCCATGGCGAAGGTGGTGCCCGCGATGGCGGCGATCTCCTCGGTCACGGCCACGCCCAGACCGGCGGCGACCTCCGTGACCGTGGCCGCCGCCGCCACCGCCGCGCCTTCCGACATACCGGCGGTGAACACGGCCAGGGCGGTGCTGGCGACGAGCGTCGCGCCGACGATCTCCAGTTCGTGTTCGAGTTTCTTCTTGGCGCCGTGCACGGTGTCCGCGTACGCGTCCAGTCCCTTGGCCATGGCGCGGGCGGCGCCGGCCAGATCCTTCAGCCAGCCGTGGCCGTCGTGGTGGTAGCGACGCCAGAACGGGTCGGCGAAGGCGGAGATGGCCTCGCCCTTGTTGTTCTCGATCAGGGATCCGGCCGCCTTGTTGGCGGCAGAGGTGACGTCGTCGACGTCGTCGGCGAAGGACCGCCACGCCTTGGCGGCGTCCCGCAACCCGTCCTCGTCGGCGTCCGGCCACCACATGCCCGTCATGTCCTGGACGACCTTGCGAGCCTTGTCCGCGACGCTCACTTGCCGTCGCCCTTGTCGTCACCCTTGTCGTCGTGTCCGATTCGGACGCGGCTGAACATGCCCCGGATCAGCTCTTCGTTGTCGATGTGCCCGTCGGCCATGTCCACCATGGCGTCGTGGATGCTCGCCAGACCGTCGACGAGGATCTGGGTGGCGTGCTCCATTTTCTTCACGTGCGGGCCGTACAGCTTGTGGAACTTCTCGCCCTGCTCGTCGTCGCCCCACGGCGCACCGGCCGCGGCCAGTCCGTGCCTCAGCTTGGTCAGAGCATGCGCGAGGGCAACGCTCTCGTGGTGAAAACGAGGCGCCGTCGATTTGATGTCAGCGATCTTGATATCGAGTATCTCGCCGCTCTCACCCATGACGTGGGTTCTCCCCCTCCACCGACTGCACGGGTGTTCGACCTTAGTGGCCAGTCTCGCTTCGCTGTCGCGATGATCGCAAAGGGAGAGCAAAGGTCCTGCAACGCCGAGGCCCGGCGTCCCCGTGGGGAGGCCGGGCCTTGGTGTGGTGAGGGTGGGTCAGTGGGCGTGACCGTGGCTGTGGCCGTGGCCGGCAGCAGCCTCTTCCTCTTCCTTCTTCTCGACGACCAGGGTCTCGGTCGTCAGGAGGAGGGCGGCGATGGAGGCCGCGTTCTCCAGGGCGGAGCGGGTGACCTTGACCGGGTCGATGACGCCGGCCTTGATCAGGTCGCCGTACTCGCCGGTGGCGGCGTTGTAGCCCTGGCCCTTCTCCATGTCCTTGACCTTGGAGACGATGACGTAGCCCTCCTGGCCGGCGTTCTCGCCGATCCAGCGCAGGGGCTCGACCACGGCGTTGCGGACGACCGAGACACCGGTGGCCTCGTCGCCGGTCTTGCCGAGGTTGTCGTCCAGGACCTTGGAGGAGTGGACCAGCGCGGAGCCACCACCGGAGACGATGCCCTCCTCGACCGCGGCGCGGGTCGCGGAGATGGCGTCCTCCAGACGGTGCTTCTTCTCCTTCAGCTCCACCTCGGTGGCGGCGCCGACCTTGATCACGCACACGCCGCCGGCCAGCTTCGCGAGGCGCTCCTGGAGCTTCTCGCGGTCCCAGTCGGAGTCCGTGTTCTCGATCTCGGCCTTGATCTGGTTGACGCGGCCCGTGAGGTCGGCCGCGTTGCCGCCGCCCTCGACGATCGTGGTGTCGTCCTTGGTGACGGTCACGCGGCGGGCGGTGCCCAGCACGTCCAGACCGGCCTGGTCGAGCTTGAGGCCGACCTCCTCGGAGATGACGGTGGCGCCGGTGAGGACGGCCATGTCCTGCAGCATCGCCTTGCGGCGGTCGCCGAAGCCGGGAGCCTTCACCGCGACGGCGTTGAAGGTGCCGCGGATCTTGTTGACCACCAGGGTCGACAGGGCCTCGCCCTCGACGTCCTCGGCGATGATCAGCAGCGGCTTCGAGGCGTTGGTCTGGATGATCTTCTCGAGCAGCGGGAGCAGCTCGGTGATCGAGGAGATCTTGCCCTGGTTGATCAGGATGTACGGGTCGTCGAGGACGGCCTCCATACGCTCCTGGTCGGTGACGAAGTACGGGGACAGGTAGCCCTTGTCGAAGGCCATGCCCTCGGTGAAGTCCAGCTCCAGACCGAAGGTGTTGGACTCCTCGACGGTGATGACACCGTCCTTGCCGACCTTGTCCATGGCCTCGGCGATCAGCTCGCCGACCTGGTCGTCCTGCGCGGAGAGCGCGGCGACGGCGGCGATGTCCGACTTCTCGTCGATCGGACGGGCAGCGGCGTGCAGGTCCTCGGAGACGGCCTTGACGGCGGCGTCGATGCCCTTCTTCAGGGCGGCCGGGGAGGCACCGGCGGCGACGTTCTTCAGACCCTCGCGCACGAGCGCCTGGGCGAGCACCGTGGCGGTGGTGGTGCCGTCACCCGCGATGTCGTTGGTCTTGGTCGCCACCTCCTTCACGAGCTGGGCGCCGAGGTTCTCGAACGGGTCCTCGATCTCGACCTCACGGGCGATCGTGACACCGTCGTTGGTGATGGTGGGCGCGCCGAACTTCTTGTCGATGACGACGTTGCGACCCCGGGGGCCGATCGTCACCTTCACCGTGTCGGCCAGCTTGTTGACGCCGCGCTCAAGGGCGCGACGGGCGTCCTCGTCGAACTTCAGAGTCTTCGCCATGACAGCGGTAGCCCTCTCGAAAATCTGGGTGGATGTGACCGCGCCCCCGGCCGCCCGGCTTCCTCTCGGTCGCGGGGGGCCAGGGGCGCAGTGGTGAAGCAGAGGCTGCTTCGGGTGAACTACTTCTCGATGATCGCGAGCACGTCGCGCGCCGAGAGGACGAGGTACTCGTCGCCGTTGTACTTCACCTCGGTGCCGCCGTACTTGCTGTACAGCACGATGTCGCCGACCTTGACGTCGAGCGGCAGGCGCTCGCCGTTCTCGAAGCGGCCCGGGCCCACGGCGAGGACGGCGCCCTCCTGGGGCTTCTCCTTCGCGGTGTCCGGAATGACCAGGCCAGAGGCCGTGGTCTGCTCGGCGTCCAGCGGCTGGACCACGATGCGGTCCTCGAGCGGCTTGATGGCAACCTTGGAGCTGGCGGTCGTCACGATCCGACCTCCCCCTTCTGAGATCACACGGGGTTGACTGTCTGAGGTGGCGACCAGGTGGATCCGTCGTCGCGGGTGCCGGACCTGCCCGTCGCTTTGTTGGCACTCTCTGCTGCCGAGTGCCAGAGCCGAGACTATGACCGGGGTTAGCACTCGGTCAAGCGGAGTGCCAATTGCCGTGCGGCGCGTCGGGGATGTCGGTGCGGGGAGTCGCGTCCACCGTTTCGGGGGCTGCGCCCCCGGACCCCCGCTTTCGGCCCTCAAGGGGCCTCGTCCTCAAACGCCGGACGGGCTGACAGTGAGCGGAGTTGACTACAGGTAGTCCTCCAAGTGGCCCACCGTCAGGCCGCGTTCCTGCACCTTGCGCAGCAGTCGCGCCGTCCGTTCGCCCAGGGCCGTTGCCGGGCCTCGGGCTGGGCCCACTCGGACGATGTCGCCCGGGAGGAGGGTGTGGGGGCCTCTTGTGTAGGCGACGCCGGTGGGGGTGACCGTCGCGCGCCAGAGGACGAGCGCGGTGATGCCGCAGTGGGCGGCGGCGCGGAGGGTGGTGTGGTCGTAGGTGCCGTGGCGGGGGCGGAGGAGGTGGGCGGTGGGATGGGTGCACAGGGCGGTGCGCTGGCGGGTGTAGGGGAGGCCGGGGAGGGTGCCGCGGCGGGGGGCTCGGTGTTCGACCGTCGCGCCTGCCCGGCGGAGCGCCGGTTGGCGGGCGGTGGCGAAGACCGTGACCGGGAGGTGGAGTTCGCGGATCAGGGTGGCCAGGCGGGGGTCCTGGCCGACGCCGTCGTCGTAGGTGAGGAAGACGACCTTGTCGGTGGTGGGGACGCGGTCGACGACTGCGGGGAGGCGGGTGGCCGTGCGGGTGGTCGCCGCGTGGTGGGGGGCGGTGGCGAGGGGGGCGGGCAGACCCCAGTGGCGGTAGGCGCGGTCGGCGCGGACCACGGGGCGGTGCACTCCCTCGGCGGCCTTCTTGCCGAGGCGTTCGATGGGGTCGACGGACTGGGCGCAGCCGGTCAGGAGGGCGGCGGTGGCCAGTACGGCGCACAGCGCGGTGCGCGCGCCCCCACCCGCGCTCCCGCGCCCGGTCCCGGACCCGCCGCCTCCGCCTCTCATCGAGCGCCCCCGCCCCCCGTCGCTCACAGGTAGTCCTCCAGGCGGGCCACCGCGTAGCCCTCGGCCGTGACCTTGTTCAGGAAGCGGCGCATGTCGTCGACCATGGTGCCGTTCCACTCGTCGGGACCGCGGAAGTGGGTGAGGACGATGTCGCCGCGGCGCAGTTGGCGGTCGTCCTCGCGGTACTCCCAGTGGTCGACGTAGACCTCTTCGTTCCAGATCGGCGCGTACTTGATGCCGCAGGACTTGGCGGCGCGCAGGGTGTCCTGGTTGTAGTCGCCGTAGGGCGGGCGCAGGACGGTGGGGCGCTTGCCGAACTGCTTCTCCATGATGTCCTGCATCCCGCAGATCTCGTGGCGCTGCTCCTCGTAGGAGAGACCGGGGAGATAGGGGTGGGTGAGGGTGTGGTTGTCGAGGGTGTTGCCGTACGACTGCGCCGTGCGGAAGTAGCCGTAGTCGTCCTTGACGAGGTAGTTGCTGAGGAAGGCGGTGTACGGGATCTTCAGCTCCCGCATCATCTCCAGGAACTTGGGGTCCTTCTCGGCGCCGTCGTCGATGGTGAGGAAGACGACCTTCTGCCGGGTGGGGACGGTGGTGAAGACCGGGGGGAGGTCCCAGTCGTCCTGGTGGTCGACCTCGAAACCGGCGCGCGCGGTGATCCTCGGCTTGACCCGGGGCGGCGCGGGCGGGGTGACCGGGACCTGCGCGAGGCCCCACTTGCGGGCGGCGGCCGCCATGCGCTGCTGTTCGGCGAGGCGGGCGGCTGCCGCGTCCTGGGGTTTGGCGGGGCCGGGCTGTCCGGCGGGTGCCTTGTGCGGGGCGGCGCTGTCGCCGGGGCCCGCGCAACCGGTGAGGACGGCGGCGGTGGTCAGTGCGGCGGCGCCGCAGCGCAGGGCGGTCGAGCGCCAACGCGCCCGAATTTTATCGTTTTGTACGACGGCTCGCATGGTGCCGGATCTTGGCAGGCCGGAGCCCCGTGACCGGCCCGACACCGCCGTCGGAGGCGTACGGTCCACCGACTGGCCCACAATGAGCCGGTGAACGACCAGCTCTCCTCCTTCCACGCCCTGCGCACCGACGAGGGCAGGGCCCTGCTCGACGAGGTGCGCGGCACCGCCCCGGCCGACGAACTCGCCGTCGCCACCCGGCTGCGCCGCACCCACCCCGTCGAGCTGGTGTCGGCAGCGCTGGGGCAGGCACGGCTGCGGCAGCGGGCGGCGGCGAAGTTCGGGGCGGAGGACGCGGAGCGGATGTTCTTCACGCCGAACGGGGTCGAGCAGTCGACCCGGACCAGCGTGGCGGCGTACCGCGCGGAGCGGATGCGGGCGCTCGGGGTGACCTCGGTGGCGGACCTGTGCTGCGGGATCGGCGGCGACGCGCTCGCGCTGGCCCGCGCGGGCGTCCGGGTGCTCGCCGTGGACCGCGACCCGCTGACGGCGGCGGTGGCGCGGGCGAACGCCGAGGCGCTGGGGCTCGACGACCTGATCGAGGTGCGCGAGGCGGACGTCACCGAGGTGGACACGGCCGGGTACGACGCGGTGTTCGTGGACCCGGCGCGGCGGGGCGGACGCGGTCGCATCTTCGACCCGGAGGCGTACTCACCGCCGCTGTCCTGGGCGGTCGCGGCGGCCCGTACGGCGCCGCGCGCCGCGCTGAAGATCGCCCCCGGCATCCCGCACGAGGCGGTGCCCGCGGAAGCCGAGGCGGAGTGGATCTCGGACGCCGGGGACGTGAAGGAGGCGGTGCTGTGGTTCGGCACCGGCGCCCCCGGCGGCGTCCGCGCCACCCTGCTCCCGGGCCCGCGCACCCTTGAGGGACGCGGTCTGCCCGACCCGGCGGTGCGCCCGGTCGGCCGCTACCTCTACGAGCCCGACGGCGCCGCCATCCGCGCCCACCTGGTCGCCGAGGTCGCCGAAGCCGTGGACGGCGGTCTCCTGGACGAGACCATCGCCTACATCACCTCCGACACCCTGCGCCCCACCCCCTACGCCACCGCCTACGAGATCACCGACCAACTCCCCTTCAACCTCAAGAAGTTGAAAGCCCTCCTCCGCGAACGCCAGGTCGGCACCCTCACCGTCAAAAAGCGCGGCTCGGCCGTAGAACCGGAAGAACTCCGCCGCAAGGTGAAGCCCCAGGGCCCCCACTCCGCGACGGTGTTCCTGACCCGGGTGGCGGGAGCACCGACGATGCTGATCGGGCGTCCGGCGGCGTAGCGGCACTCACACGGCGGCGCTCACCCGGCTACGCTCAGGCGGGCGGCGCCCCCGTGCTCGACCGCACCACCAGGCTCGTCGCCAGTTCCACGCGGGTGGAGGCGGAGTCCGTGCGGCCGAGGTCGAGGACCAGGCGGGCGGCGGCTTCGGCCATTTCGGTCAGGGGCTGGCGGACGGTGGTGAGCGGGGGGCCGACCCAGCGGGCGACGGGGAGGTCGTCGAAGCCGACGATGCTGAGGTCGTCCGGGACGCGGAGACCGAGTTCGCGGGCGGCTTCGTAGAGGCCGAGGGCCTGGAGGTCGTTGCCCGCGAAGACGGCGGTGGGGCGGTCGGGGGCGCGGAGCAACTCCAGGCCGAGGCGGCGCCCTGAGTCGTGGTGGAAGTCGCCCGCCTTGATCAGTTGCGGATCGACGGGCAGACCGGCGGTCTCCAGCGCGGCCCGGTAGCCGTCGAGGCGGGCGCGGCTGCACATCATGCGGGAGGGTCCGCTGATCGCGCCGACGCGGGTGTGGCCGAGGTCGATGAGGTGCCGGGTCGCGGCGAGACCGCCCTGCCAGTTGGTGGCGCCGATGGAGGGCACGTCGGCGCCCGGGTCGCCCGCCGGGTCGAGGACCACGAAGGGGATGCGGCGGCTGGTCAGCAGGGCGCGCTGGGAGTCGTCGAGGTCCGACAGGACCAGGATCACGCCGTGCGGGCGGCGCCCCGCGACCTGGTCGGCCCAGGTGCGCCCGGGGGTGAGCCGCCCGGCGCTCTCGGAGAGCACCACGCTCAGTCCCGCCTCCCGGGCGACGTTCTCCACGCCCCGGATGACCTCCATCGCCCAGGCGCTCTCCAGCTCGTGGAAGACCAGGTCGATCAGCGGCGAGCGAGTCGCCTCGGCCCGTCTGCGGCGGTAGCCGTGGGCGCGCAGCAGCTCCTCGACCCGGGCGCGGGTGGCGGCGGCGACGTCCGCGCGCCCGTTGAGCACCTTCGAAACAGTCGGAGCCGACACCCCGGCTTCCCGGGCGATCTCGGCGAGCGTGGCGCTCTGCGCCGTTCCGTTCTTCGTCGGCTTCATGGCCGCGATCGTATCTCTGCGAGACCTCTTGACGGGCTCTCTCGGGCGTCTTACGTTCCCGGAACATTCGAGTTGTCTTTCGAAACATTCGAAGACTTTCGCGGAGCCATCCGCGAGCGATCCGTGAGGGGTGCCCGTTCATGGAGACCTACAGCAGACGCTGGTTGCTCGGCGCCGGTGCCGCCACCCTGGCCGCCGGGCTCACCGCCTGCGGTTCCGGCGGCGGCTCCGGCGCGGACGGCACGCTCACGGCGTTCGTGTACGGCGACGACGCGGCGAAGGTGCAGGCGGCGGCGGTGACGCGGTTCAACTCCTCGGCAGCCGCCCGCGAGACCAAGGGCAGGGTCCGCCTGGAGAAGGTGCCCGGCGCGGAGTACCCCGCCAAGCTGCGCACCGCGATGGGCTCCCCGAACGCCCCCGACGTGTTCTTCAACTGGGGCGGCGGCTCCATCAAGGCGTACGAGGAGGCGCACCAGCTCCTCGACCTGACCGGCACCATCGCCTCCGACCCGGTCCTCAAGGGCGGTTTCCTGCCCTCCGTCCTCGCCGCGGGCGCGCTCGGCGGGCGCGAGTACGGCATCCCGATGCGCGGCATGCAGCCGGTGATCCTCTTCTACAACAAGCGCCTGTTCACCGAGCACAAGCTGAAGCCGCCCACCACCTGGGACCAACTCCTCGACACAAACGCGAAGTTGAAGAAAGCCGAGATCACCCCGTTCGCGCTCGGCGGCGCGGACGTCTGGCCCGAACTCATGTGGCTGGAGTACCTCGTGGACCGCATCGGCGGACCCGAGGTCTTCGACCGGATCAAGAACGGCGACCCGGCGGGCTGGGGCGACCCCGCCGTCCTCAAGGCGGCACGGACCGTGCGCGAACTCATCGACGACGGCGCCTTCGGCAAGGGCTACAGCTCGGTCGCGTACACCAACGGCGGTGCCCCCGCAGCCTTCGCCAAGGGCAAGGCGGCGATGCACCTGATGGGCTCGTGGGAGTACTCCACCCAGCTCGGCAAGTTCCCCGACTTCGCGAAGAAGGACCTCGGGTGGTGCCCCTTCCCGGAGTTCGAGGGCGGCGCGGGCGACATCCGCAACGTGGTCGGCAACCCCACCAACTACTGGTCGGTGAACGCCCGTACGAGCAACAAGGACGCCGCCCTCGCCTTCCTCCGCGACTGCGCCTCCGAGCGCTACGCCAAGGCGCTGATCGCCAACGGCGACATCCCGGCCACCTCCAACGCGGCCAAGCTGCTCGACGCCTCCCCCAACCCGGAGTTCGCCCGCTTCCAGTACCGCATGGTCCAGAACGCCCCCGCCTTCACGCTCAGTTGGGACCAGGCGGTCGACCCGAACGCCTCGACCCCGATGCTCACCGAGGTCAACAAACTGTTCGTCGGCAAGTCGTCGCCGGAGCGGTTCGTGTCGGCGCTCAAGGAGCTGAAGTGAGCGACGGGACAAGCCGGTCGGCGGCGCGCGCCGGGCGCCCCCACCCCTCCTGGGCGCTGCCCGCCGTGCTCTTCTTCGGCTTCTTCGCCCTCCTGCCCATGGTTCTCGCGTTCTGTCTGTCCTTCACCACCTGGAACGGTCTGGGCGACCCCCGCCCAGCCGGTCTGGCCAACTGGCACAAGCTGATCGGGGACGACCGGCTGACCCAGTCCCTGACCGCCACCGCCCTGCTGACGGTGGCCAGTTGGGTCTTCCAGACGCTCGCGTCCCTGCTCCTGGGCGTCTGGGCGGCGGGACGGCAGCGCAACCGGGCGATCCTGTCGGCGGTCTTCTTCGTGCCGTTCCTGCTGTCCTCGACGGCGATCTCGCTGCTCTTCTACGCCCTGCTCGACCCCAACTTCGGCATCGTGCGCGGCGACACGCTCGGCTCGACCTCCGGCGCGTTCCTCGCGCTGGTCTTCG
Source organism: Streptomyces sp. DSM 110735 (assembly GCF_016482685.1). GTDB lineage: Bacteria > Actinomycetota > Actinomycetes > Streptomycetales > Streptomycetaceae > Streptomyces. The sequence continues at coordinate 106,383 of NZ_JACYHF010000012.1, forward strand.
TCGGCGGCTGGCAGTTCATCCCGTTCCACACGATGATCTACCAGGGCGGCGCCCGGCAGATCCCCGACGTGCTCTACCAGGCAGCCGCGATCGACGGCGCCGGACGGCTGCGCCGGTTCGTCTCCATCACGCTGCCCCAACTGCGCCACACGGCGACGACATCGAGCGTGCTGATGATCGTCGGCTCGCTGACCTACTTCGAGACCGTCCTGATCCTCACCCAGGGCGGTCCCGGCACGGACACCGCGATCCTGCCGTACCTGATGTACGAAGCGGGCTTCAAGAGCTACGACTTCGGCTACGCCAGCGCCGTCGCGACCTTCCTCGTCGTGGCCGCCACCGCGCTGTCGCTGCTGCTGATCCGGCTGTCCGGCTTCGGCGCCATGCGCAGCACGAGGGAAGGGATGTGACACCGTGGCACCCGACACCCTCACCCCGCCGGTGAAGTCCCCCGCGCCTGCCAAGCCCCTGCCCCCGCACCGCCGTCGGACCCGGCGCGCCGACCCGCTCGCCGGACTCGGCTCGGTGATCTGGCTGGCCGTCGTCATCGTCCCGGTCTACGCGATGATCTCGCTGTCCCTGACCGGCCAGGACGAGGCGCTCGGCCACAACGCCCTGCGCCCGCCGCGCCACCCCACCCTGGCCAACTACGACACCGTCCTGCACAGCGGCTTCGGCCACTTCCTCGCCAACACCGTGCTGGTCGCGGCTGCCGTCGTCGCCATCGTCCTGGTCCTGTGCGTGCCGCTGGCGTACGTCGCCGTCCGCACCCGGGGCTTCTGGTCGGGCGCCGCCTTCCGGCTGTTCCTGCTCGGCGTGGCCATCCCCGCGCAGGCGGTGGTGGTCCCGCTCTATCTGATGATCGCCAAGCTGAACCTGTACGACAGCCTGCTCGCGGTGATCCTGCCCACCGCCGCCTTCGCGATGCCGGTGTCGGTGCTCGTCCTCACCGGCACCCTGCGCGACATCTCCGAGGAGCTGTACGAGGCGATGGCCCTGGACGGCGCCTCCCCGGCGCGGATGCTCTTCCAGCTCGTGATCCCGCTGGCCAAGGGCGGCATCGGCACCGTCGTCGTCTACGCGGCGCTCCAGGCGTGGAACGGCTTCCTCTTCCCCCTGATCTTCACCCAGTCCGACGGTCCCCGCGTCCTCACCCTGGGACTGTTCACCTACGTCAGCCAGTTCGGCGTCAACATCCCCGCGCTGCTCGCCTCCGTCGTCCTCTCCGGCATCCCGGTCTTCGCCGTCTACCTGGTGGCCCGGCGCGCCCTGGTCGGCGGACTGATGGGCGTGGGCGGCAAGTGACCCCCGCGTAGCCCCTCGCGCACGGCGTCCCCTCGTACGACATCCCCGACAGGAGTTCCATGACCACCCCCGCCTGGCGCGACCCCGCGCTGCCCGCCGCCGACCGCGTCGCCGACCTGCTGTCCCGGATGACCCTGGAGGAGAAGACGGCCCAGTTGTACGGCGTGTGGGTGGGCGCGGACGCGGAGGGCGGCGAAGTGGCGCCGCTGCAGGGCGAGATGAGCCGGGTGACGGACTGGGAGGGGCTGATCGCGTACGGGCTGGGCCAGTTGACCCGCTCGTTCGGCACCGCCCCCGTGGACGCGGCGGCGGGTGCCCGTGCGCTCGCCGCCGCCCAGCGCCGTATCGCCGCCGCGGGTCGCTTCGGCATCCCCGCGCTCGCGCACGAGGAGTGCCTGGCCGGCTTCACCGCCTGGGGCGCGACCGCGTACCCGGTGCCGCCCGCCTGGGGCGCCTCCTTCGACCCGGAGCTGGTGGAGGAGATGGGGCGCAGGATCGGCGCCGACCTGCGCTCGGTCGGCGTGCACCAGGGGCTCGCCCCGGTGCTGGACGTGGCGCGCGATCTGCGCTGGGGGCGGGTGGAGGAGACCATCGGGGAGGACCCGTACCTGGTCGGCACGGTCGGCGCCGCCTATGTACGGGGGCTGGAGTCCGCCGGGGTGGTCGCCACCCTGAAGCACTTCGCCGGGTACGCGGGCTCGGCGGGCGCCCGCAATCTGGCGCCGGTGCGGGCGGGCGTCCGCGAGCTGGCGGACGTCGTGCTGCCGCCGTTCGAGCTGGCGCTGCGCGAAGGCGGCGCGCGGTCGGTGATGGCCGCCTACACCGAGACCGACGGCGTCCCCGCCTCGGCGGACCCGGAGCTGCTGACCCACCTGCTGCGCGAGGAGTGGGGCTTCACCGGCACGGTGGTCGCGGACTACTTCGCCGTCGCCTTCCTGCGCACCCTGCACCGGGTGGCCGCCACGAAGACCGAGGCGGCGCACGTGGCGCTGGCCGCCGGGATCGACGTCGAGCTGCCCACCGTGGACTGCTACGGCAGTGACCTGGTCGCGGCGGTACGAACCGGGGACGTGCCCGAGTCACTGGTGGACCGCGCGGCTCGCCGTGTGCTGCTCCAGAAGTGCGAACTGGGGCTGCTGGACGAGGACTTCACCCCGGAGCGCGAGGGCCCGGTGGATCTGGACCCGCCCGGGAACCGTGCCCTGGCCCGCCGCCTGGCGGAGGAGTCGGTGATCCTGCTGGCCAACCCGACCGGGCTGCTCCCCCTCTCCCCCGCCGCCCGGATCGCGGTGGTGGGACCCCGCGCCGCCGACCCGCTCGCGATGCTCGGCTGCTACTCCTTCCCCTCCCACGTCCTCCCCCACCACCCGGACGTGCCGCTCGGCATCGAGATCCCGACGGTCCTGGAGTCCCTGCGCGCCGAACTCCCGGACGCGGAGGTCAAGTTCGCCGAAGGCTGCGGCGTCTCCGACCCGGACACCTCCGGCTTCGCGGAAGCGGTCGCCCTCGCGGCGGACGCCGACGTGTGCGTGGCGGTGCTCGGCGACCGGGCGGGCCTGTTCGGGCGGGGCACCTCCGGCGAGGGGTGCGATGTGGCGGACCTGGAACTCCCGGGCGTACAAGCCGGGTTGCTGGACGCGCTGGTCGCCACCGGCACCCCGGTCGCCCTGGTCCTGCTCACCGGACGCCCCTACGCGCTGGGTCGCTGGGAAGCGCAACTCGGCGCGAGCGTCCAGGCGTTCCTCCCCGGCGAGGAGGGCGGCACGGCGGTCGCCGGAGTGCTCTCGGGACGGGTCAACCCCTCGGGACGCCTCCCGCTGAGCGTGCCCCGCGACCCCGGTGGCCAGCCCTGGACCTACCTCCAGCCACCGCTCGGACTCCCCAGTGAGGTCAGCGCCCTGGACCCGGCGCCGCTCTTCCCGTTCGGCCACGGACTGTCGTACACCTCGTTCGCCTGGGGGGAGTTCAGCTCCGCGGAGCCCGTGGAGATCGGCACGGACGGGGTGTACGACCTCGCGCTGAGCGTGCGCAACACCGGGGAGCGGGCGGGCGCGGAGGTGGTGCAGCTCTATCTGCACGACCCGGTCGCCTCGGTGACGCGTCCCGAGGTGCGCCTGATCGGTTACCGGCGGCTGGAGTTGGAGCCGGGCGAGGAGCGGCGGGTGAGTTTCCGCTTCCATGCCGACCTGGCGTCCTTCACCGGGCGTTCGGGCAGCCGGATCGTCGAACCGGGGCTGCTGGAGCTGCGGTTGGGCCCGTCGAGCGCCGAGGTGCGGCACACCGCGCAGGTGACGCTGACGGGTCCGGTGCGGCTGGTCGGTCCCGACCGGGTGCTGCGCTGCGAGACGGCGGACGCGCGGGTGGCACCGGCGGGGTGAGGGGGAAACGGCGAAGGCGCCCCGGTCGAAACCGGGGCGCCTTCTGATCTGAGCGCCGGGCAGGCCTTGCACCTGCATTTCCCCGCAGGAAGCGGGGCGTCTTTCCTTGGACCACCAACGCCTGGCGTTCTGACCGGAGTTGTTCCGGCCCGTTCGCTCTGTGATGATCATAGCCAGAGATCGCCGCCGAGCGCCAGCCCTGATCGCGCAAGCAGCGAGATCAGTTCCCGACGGGTTCGAACCGCCACCGGTGCACCGGTCGCGACACCAACCCCGCCTCCGGCTCGGGCAGTTCCGGCACGTCCGCGTCGTACGCCGCGTCCCACCACGTGATGACCAGCACCCGCTCCCCCGGCGCCCGGAAGGTCTCCCGGCGCAGCGGCTCGGCGGGCAGTTCCTGGGCGCGGGCCCAGGCGAGGAGGTCGGCGCCCCGGTCCTCGGCGGCTTTCGCCTCCCACATCAGGGCGACGCTCACGAGTACAGGTTCTCCTTGCTGACCTCGTGGACGTGGTCGTGGTCGTGGGTGTGCCCGGTGCCCGGCACGTGCGGGTCGGTGACCGGCAGGGAGGAGTCGGCGGACAGGTCCCAGTCGGAGGCGGACCGGTTGCGGGCGACCATCTCGGCGCCGAGCGCGGCGACCATCGCGCCGTTGTCCGTGCACAGCTTGGGACGCGGCACCCGCAGCCGGATGCCCGCCGCCTCGCAGCGCTCCTGGGCGAGCGCCCGCAGCCGGGAATTGGCGGCGACACCGCCGCCGATCATGAGGTGGTCGACGCCCTCGTCCTTGCAGGCGCGCACCGCCTTGCGGGTGAGCACGTCCACCACCGCTTCCTGGAAGGAGGCGGCCACGTCACGGACGGGCACTTCCTCGCCCGCGGCGCGCTTCGCCTCGATCCAGCGGGCCACGGCGGTCTTCAGACCGGAGAAGGAGAAGTCGTAGGCGGGGTCGCGGGGACCGGTCAGACCGCGCGGGAAGGCGATGGCCGTCGGGTCGCCCTCGCGGGCGTAGCGGTCGATGACCGGACCGCCGGGGAAGCCCAGGTTCAGCACGCGGGCGATCTTGTCGAACGCCTCGCCCGCCGCGTCGTCGATGGTGGCGCCCATCGGGCGGACGTCGGAGGTGATGTCCGAGGACAGCAGCAGCGAGGAGTGCCCGCCGGAGACCAGCAGCGCCATGGTCGGCTCGGGCAGCGGGCCGTGCTCCAACTGGTCCACGCAGATGTGCGAGGCGAGGTGGTTGACGCCGTAGAGCGGCTTGCCGAGGGCGTAGGCGTACGCCTTGGCGGCGGAGACGCCGACCAGCAGGGCGCCCGCGAGACCGGGTCCCGCGGTCACCGCGATGCCGTCGAGGTCGCGGGCGGTGATGCCCGCCTCCTTCAGCGCGCGGTCGATGGTCGGGACCATCGCCTCCAGATGGGCGCGGGAGGCGACCTCGGGGACCACGCCGCCGAAGCGGGCGTGCTCGTCGACGCTGGAGGCGACGGCGTCCGCCAGCAGGGTGGTGCCGCGGACGATGCCGACGCCGGTCTCGTCGCAGGAGGTCTCGATGCCGAGGACGAGGGGTTCGTCAGCCATTGATCTCGGTTCCTTGTACGTCTTCCAGGGAGGAAGAGGGGTCGGTCAGGCGCATCACCAGGGCGTCCACGTTGCCCGGCTGGTAGTAGCCGCGCCGGAAGCCGATGGGGGCGAAGCCGAAGCGCTCGTAGAGCTTCTGGGCGCGGGTGTTGTCCACCCGGCACTCCAGCATCACCTCGGCGCACTCGAAGGCGGTCGCCGCCCGCAGCAGCTCGGTCAGCAGGCGGGCGCCGAGACCGGTGCCCTGCTGGTCGCGGGCGACGGCGATGGTCTGCACGTCGGCGAGGTCGCCGGAGGCGGCGAGTCCCGCGTAGCCGACGATCCGGCCGTCCGGCACCGAGGCGACCAGATAGCGCCGGGTCGCCTCGGGACCCCGGGAGTGGGCCAGCTCGGACCAGAACATGCCCCGCGACCAGGCGTCCTCGGGGAACAGGTCCTTCTCCAGCTCAAGGACCCGGTCGATGTCCCACCAGCGCATCTCGCGCAGCTTCGCGGTCACTTGGGGGTGACCACCTTGTAGTTCTTCGGCACCTGCGCGTCCGGGCGGCGCAGATACAGCGGCCGGGGCTCCGCCGGCTCCTCGCCCCTGGCCAGCTTCTCTGCGGCAAGGGAGGCGAGCGCGGCGGCGGAGACGTGCTCCGGCTCGTGTGCCTGGGGGAAGGTGTCCGGGTAGAGCAGCGCGCCCGCGCCGACGGCGGGCAGTCCCGCGACGCGCTCCGCGATGTCGGCCGGGCGGTCCACGGCGGGACCGGTGAGCCGGGTGCGCGAGTCGGCGTAGGTCGCCCAGTAGACCTCCTTGCGCCGGGCGTCGGTGGCCACGACGAAGGGTCCCTTCTCGATGTCGGCGGCGTAGGCGAGACCGTCCAGGGTGCACACGCCGTGCACGGGGACGCCGAGCGCGAGACCGAAGGTGTCGGCGGTCATGAGACCGACGCGCAGACCCGTGTAGGGACCGGGTCCGGTGCCGACGACGATGCCGGTGACGGCGTCGAGCTTGACCCCGGCGGCGGCGAGCACACGGTCGACGGCGGGCAGCAGCAGCTCCCCGTGGCGGCGCGCGTCCACCTGGCCGGACGAGGCGACGACGTCCGTGCCGTCGTGCAGGGCGACGGTGACGGCGGGGGTGGCGGTATCCAGAGCGAGCAAGAGCACGCGAACAGCCTACGGCGCCCGCGGCTCGCGCACGCCCGCCCCGGACGGACGGTCACCGGCTGCTACGGTCTGTATGAAGTACGACATATGGGCACGAAGCGAAGGCGGTCCCACGTGGCAGGCACCAGCTCGGGAATCGTGGCCGGTCTCACCGCGGCCGCCCTCGGCACCGTCGCCCTCCTCGCCTGGCAGGCGCAGGCCACCGTGCCGCCGGGTCTGAGCGGTTCCAAGGCGAGCGCCTCCCCCTCCGCCGCCGTGAAGGCACCGCGCGACCGCCGCCACCCGACCGCACTGCCGCGGAACTCGGGCAAGGGCGAGCGGGTCGTGTACTCGGTGGACGACGACCGGGTCTGGCTGGTGGACGACCGGGATCGCGTGCGGCGCACCTTCAAGGTGCGCCCCGGGCAGGTGGACCCGCGGCTCGGCGCCTACTGGGTGACCTCGCGCTCCAAGCAGGTCACCGGCACCGACGGCGTGCTCGTCGAGCACGTGGTCCGCTTCGCGACACGCAGCGGCGTGACGATCGGCTTCAGCGCCGCCGCCGACGACGATCCGGCGGACAACGACGCCGGCACCGGCTCGGTGAAGACCGGCGGCATCCGCGAGACCCGGCCGGACGGCAACGCCATGTGGCAGTTCGCGACGATCGGCGTCCCGGTGATGGTGATCCGCTGACTCCCCCGCCGTGACGCGGTTACGCCGCCTCGCGGTGGTCCGGGGTGTGCTCGGCCGGGTCCGGGGCGGGCGGCGGGGTGGAGACCGCTTTCGCCGCCGCGCACGAGGCCAGCAGGTCGCGCATGGACACCTGCGGGGTCACCGGGGCGAGCCCGGACCGCTCGGGCCGGACCGTGGGACGTGGAGCGGACATGACGCCTCCTGAGCTGCGGGGGCGGGTGTGGTTAGGTATGCCTAACCACGGGCTGGATACCATGTGACCACGCCCGGTACGTCCCGCGCAATACGATCCCGACAGCATGTCGGGATATGGACGCGCACTCCCCCTCGCGGCGCCCTTCGGCACCCTCGGCGGGCTCAGCCCTCCAGCGCCCCCAGCGCCTCCAGGTCCGTCTCCGCCCACCGCTTGCCGAGCCCGGTGACCGTCACGTGCCGTACCTCGTCGGTGGTGTCCCCGGTCGCGCGGTGGATCAGGACCTCCAGGCGGTCGTCGGTCAGCTCCTCGACCTTGCCCTCGCCCCACTCCACGACGATCACGGACTCGGGCAGCGACACGTCGAGGTCGAGGTCCTCCATCTCGTCGAGCCCGCCGGAGAGCCGGTAGGCGTCGACGTGGACCAGCGGCGGTCCGTCGACCAGGGAGGGGTGGACCCGCGCGATCACGAAGGTCGGCGAGGTGACCGCGCCGCGCACCCCGAGCCCCTCGCCGAGCCCCCGGGTCAGCGTCGTCTTGCCCGCGCCCAGCTCCCCGCTGAGCATCACGAGGTCGCCCGCGCGCAGCAGCCCGGCCAGGCGGAGTCCGAGCAGGCGCATCTGCTCGGGGGAGGTGACGGTGAGCCGGATCTCAGCCGGGCTGTGCGGTGCTGCTGCCTCTTCCATAACCGCCAACGGTAGCCCCTGCCGGTACCGCTCCCGCGCGGGTGAGCAGGTCCGCGAGCCGGTCGGTGACCACCTCCGGATGCTCCAGCATCACCAGATGCCCGGCGTCCGGCACGAGCACCAGCTCCGCCTCCGGCAGCAGGTCCGCTATCGCCTCGCTGTGCTCGCTCGGCGTCACCAGGTCGCGTACCCCGGCGAGCACGAGCACCGGCATGTCACGGAAGGCGGCCAGCGCCTCGGTCTTGTCGTGGTCGGTGAACGCCGGGTAGAACTCCGCGACCACGTCGATCGGGGTGGACTCGATCATCCGCTCCGCGAACCGCGCGATCGCCGGGTCGATGTCCCGCCCCGCGAACGAGTACCGCTTGATCACCCCGGCGAACAGCTCGGCGGTGGCCCGGCGCCCCTTCTCCACCAGCTCCGCCTGCTGCCCGAGCGCCTTCAGCACGCCCGGCAGGACGCGGCGCACTGCGTTGACCCCGGCCAGCGGGAGACCGAAGTTGACCTCGCCGAGCCGTCCGGAGGAGGTGCCGACGAACGCGGTGGCGACGACGCGGTCCCGGATCAGCTCCGGGAACTGTGCGGCGAGCGCCATCACCGTCATGCCGCCCATGGAGTGGCCGACCAGCACGATCGGACCCTCGGGCACCGCCGCGTCGAGGACCGCCTTCAGATCGCTGCCGAGCTGGTCGATGGTGACGGGCACGCCGTCGCGGGTCTGGGCGACGCCCCGCCCGGAGCGGCCGTGGCTGCGCTGGTCCCAGTGGACGGTGCGCACGACACCGCGCAGCGCGGCCCGCTGGAAGTGCCAGGAGTCCTGGCCGAGGCAGTAGCCGTGGCAGAAGACGACGGTCACGGGCGCGGGCGCCTTGCGGCCGAAGAGCCTGCGGCGGCGCGGGGAGACGTGCGGACCCGGGTCGGGCTCGATGTCGTCGACCTCGTAGTACAGCTCGGTGCCGTCGTCCGCGACCGCCTTGCCGGGGGTGCCGCGCAGGGTGCCGTAGGGACCTGCCGAGTCCAGGGCGAGCTGCGCCTTGCGGCGCATTCCGCGCCCGACCGTCATGCGCTCGATGGCCACTCCGGCGGCGGCGCCCGCGGCCAGGACGCCTATCGCGGCCCCGGCGAGACCCGTCGCCCGGCGCCAGCTCCCCGCCGCCTCCCCGGCGGCGGCGACCGCGGCGACGGCCTCGGCCACGCCCTCCGCACTGCTCTCGCTCACGTACCGCTCCTCCTCGCCGTACCGCCGTGCTCAGATCTTCGCCGTACTCATGTTCGTAGAGAACGGGGACATGACTCACCCAGGGGGCTTGAGGGACTCAACTGCCCGGCCCGGCGGGGTGGTTACCCCTTTTCTTCCCCGTTCAGGTGCACGCGGGGCACCCGGGCGCCGATGCGGGTGACGATCTCGTACGCGATCGTCCCGCACGCCTGTGCCCAGTCCTCGGCGGTGGGCTCGCCCGCGTCGCCGGGACCGAAGAGGACCGCGTCCGTGCCCGCCGGGGGCTCGTCGCCCCCGAGGTCGACCACGAACTGGTCCATCGCGACCCGCCCGGCGACCGTGCGCCACTTGCCGTCGATCAGCACGGGTCCGGTGCCCGAGGCGTGCCGGGGGATGCCGTCCGCGTAGCCGACCGGGACGAGACCGAGGGTCGTCTCGCCGGGGGTGGTGTAGTGGTGGCCGTAGCTGATGCCGTGGCCGCCGGGCACCCGCTTGACCAGGGCGAGGGAGGCGCGCAGCGTCATCACCGGGCGCAGTCCGAAGTCCGCCGGGGTGCCCAGTTCGGGGCTGGGCGAGACGCCGTACATGGCGATGCCGGTGCGCACCAGGTCGAAGTGGGTCTCCGGAAGGGTCAGCGTGGCCGGGGAGTTGGCGATGTGCCGCACCTCCGGGCGCAGCCCCTGCTCCTCGGCGTAGGCGGTCATCTCGCGGAAGCGGTCGAGCTGGGCGGTGATGGAGGGGTGGCCCGGCTCGTCGGCGCACGCGAAGTGGGACCAGAGACCGGTGACCTTGATCAGCCCGTCCGCCTCCGCCTTCAGCGCCTCGGCGACCAGCTCGGGCCAGTCGCCGGGCTGACAGCCGTTGCGCCCGAGCCCGGTGTCCGCCTTGAGCTGCACGCGTGCCGTACGCCCCGCCGCGCGGGCGGCTCCGGTGACCTCGCGCAGCGCCCACATGCCGCTGACGGACACGTCGAGGTCGGCGTCGATCGCCTCGCGCCAGGGACCGCCGGGCACCCAGAGCCAGCACATGATCCGGCCCGGCAGCCCGGCCGCGCGCAGCGCGAGTGCCTCCTCGGGCGTGGCGGTGCCCAGCCAGGTCGCCCCGGCCGCGAGGGCGGCGCGGGCGCAGGGCACCGCGCCGTGGCCGTAGGCGTCCGACTTGACGACGGCCATCAGGGCCGCGCCGGTCAACCGGGCGCGCAACGCCCGTACGTTGGCGCGCAGGGCACCCAGATCGATCTCGGCGCGGGCGCGCAGGGGCGCCGTCGGCACTGCTGCTGTCTCGTTCATGGCGCCCCCAGTCTCTCAGAGGCCCCGCCCGGCCCCCGGAAGCACTCCTCGGCGGTCCTTTGCCGGGTGCCCGGTCCACCGGTCCGGCACGCGTTCCCGGTGGCTCCTGTGCCACGCCGGGGCTCAGTCCCAGTCCAGCTCCCGGTGTACGTCCCGCCACGCGTCCGGCAGCCGGTCGGAGATGTCCAGGGCGGCGATCGGGGCGCCCCGGGAGGCGAACCGCCCGGCCAGACCGTGCAGATAGGCGCCCACGCTGCCCGCGTCCAGCGGGGTCAGCCCGGAGGCGAGCAGCGAGCCGGTGAGTCCGGAGAGCACGTCGCCGCTGCCCGCGGTGGCGAGCCAGGCGGTGCCGGTGGGGTTGACCCGGACCGGACCGCCGTCGGGGGCGGCGATCAGCGTGGTGGAGCCCTTCAGCAGGACCGTCGCCCGGTAGACCGCCGCCAGCTCGCGCACCGAGGCGAGCCGGGTCGCCTCCACCTCCTCGCGCCGTACGCCGAGCAGGGCTGCCGCCTCGCCCGCGTGAGGGGTCATCAGGGTCGGTGCGCTGCGCCCGCGCACGGTGTCGCGGTCGGCGAGCCGGAGCCCGTCGGCGTCGAGCAGGACCGGTACGTCCGCGCCGAGGACCTTGGCGACGGTGGCCGCGTCGTCCCCGGCGCCGGGTCCGACCACCCACGCCTGCACGCGCCCCGCGTGGTCGGGTCCCTGGTCGGAGACGAGCGTCTCGGGGAACCGGGCGATCACCGCGTCCCCGGCGGGACCGACGTACCGCACCGCCCCCGCGCCCCCGCGCAGCGCGCCCGAGACGGCGAGCACCGCCGCGCCGGGATAGCGCGCCGACCCCGCGGCGACGCCGAGCACCCCGCGCCGGTACTTGTCGCTCTCCGCCGAGGGCACCGGCAGCAGCCGGGCCACGTCCGCGTGCTGGAGCGCCTCCACGGCAGGGTCGGGCGGCAGTTCGAGCCCGATCTCGACGAGGCGGACCGCACCGGCGTACTCGCGCCCGGGGTCGATCAGCAGCCCCGGCTTGTACGCCCCGAAGGTGACCGTCAGATCCGCGCACACCGCCGCCCCGCGCACCTCGCCGGTGTCCGCGTCCACCCCGCTGGGCAGGTCCACGGCGACGATCCCGGCCCGCGAGCGCGCGGCGGCGTCCACCAGCCGCTCGGCGTCGGGGCGCAGCCCGCCCTTGCCGCCGATGCCGACGATGCCGTCCAGGACGAGATCCGCCCGCTCGACGGCCGCGACGGCGTCCTCGGGAGCCGTGACGACCGTGCCGCCCGCGTGGCGCAGCGCCCGCAGTCCGCCCGCGTGCGCCCGCTCGGGTGAGAGGAGGGCGGCGGTGACGCCCGCGCCGCGCCGCGCGAGTCTGGCACCGGCGTACAGCGCGTCGCCGCCGTTGTCGCCGCTGCCGACCAGCAGCACCACCCGGCTGCCGTGCACCCGCCCCAGGAACTCCGCCGAGGCGGCGGCGAGCCCCGCCGCCGCCCGCTGCATGAGCGCGCCCTCCGGCAGCCGTGCCATCAGGGCCCGCTCGGCCGCCCGTACCGTCTCCACGCTGTACGCCGTACGCATGTCTTCGAGTCTGCCCCGCGAGCGCGGACCCGCGCACCCGGATGGATCAGTTCTCGGCGATCACCACGGCGGAGGCGACGCCCGCGTCGTGGCTGAGGGAGATGTGCCAGGACCTGACGCCCAGCTCGGCCGCGCGGGCGGCCACCGTGCCCTTGACCCGCAGCCGGGGCTGCCCGCTGTCCTCGACGTACACCTCGGCGTCCACCCAGAGCAGCCCGGACGGCGCGCCCAGCGCCTTGGCGAGCGCCTCCTTGGCAGCGAAGCGCGCCGCCAGGGAGGCGATCCCGCGCCGCTCACCGCCCGGCAGCAGCAACTCCCCCGCCACGAACAGCCGGTCGGCAAGCCCTGGCGTGCGCTCCAGTGCCGCCCGGAACCGCTCGATCTCGGCCACATCGATCCCGACCCCGACAATGCCCATGCGAGGAGCCTAAGGGGCGTCGGCACCGGGCTATTCCACCGTCACCGACTTGGCGAGGTTGCGCGGCTGGTCGACCTCGTTGCCGCGGGCGGCGGCCAGTTCGCAGGCGAAGACCTGGAGCGGGACCGTGGCGACCAGGGGCTGGAGCAGGGTGGGCGTGGCGGGAATGCGGATGAGGTGGTCGGCGTACGGAGTGACCGTGTCGTCGTCCTCGTCGGCGATGACGATGGTGCGGGCGCCCCGGGCGCGGATCTCCTGGATGTTGGAGACGATCTTGTCGTGCAGGACGGAACGACCGCGCGGCGAGGGCACGACCACGACGACCGGGAGGTCCTTCTCGATCAGCGCGATCGGACCGTGCTTCAGCTCGCCCGCCGCGAAGCCCTCGGCGTGCATGTAGGCGAGTTCCTTGAGCTTGAGGGCGCCTTCGAGGGCGACCGGGTAGCCCACGTGCCGGCCGAGGAAGAGCACCGTGTCGTGCCCCGCCAGGGAGCGGGCCAGCTCGCGCACCGGCTCCATGGTCTCCAGGACGCGCTCGACCTCGCCGGAGATCCGGGACAGGTCGCGCACGACGGCACGGATCTCGTCGCCCCACTTGGTGCCGCGCACCTGGCCCAGATAGAGGGCGACGAGGTAGCAGGCGACCAACTGGGTCAGGAACGCCTTGGTGGAGGCGACGGCGACCTCGGGTCCCGCGTGCGTGTAGAGCACCGCGTCGGACTCGCGCGGGATCGTGGAGCCGTTGGTGTTGCAGATGGCGAGCACCTTGGAGCCCTGCTCGCGGGCGTGCCTGAGCGCCATCAGCGTGTCCATGGTCTCGCCGGACTGGGAGATCGCGATGACCAGGGAGCGTCCGTCCAGGATCGGGTCGCGGTAGCGGAACTCGCTCGCCAGCTCGACCTCGCAGGGGATGCGGGTCCAGTGCTCGATGGCGTACTTGGCGATCAGCCCCGCGTGGAAGGCCGTACCGCAGGCGACGATGACGACCTTGTCCACCTCGCGCAGCTCCGCCGCGCCGATGCGCACCTCGTCCAGGGTGAGCGAGCCGGAGGGGTCGACACGCCCGAGGAGGGTGTCCGCGACCGCCTTCGGCTGCTCGGCGATCTCCTTGAGCATGAAGTAGTCGTAGCCGCCCTTCTCGGCGGCCGAGGCGTCCCAGTCGACGTGGAAGGCGCGGACCTCGGCAGGGGAGCCGTCGAACCCGGTCACCGTGACGCCCTCGCGGCGCAGCTCGACGACCTGGTCCTGGCCCAGCTCCAGCGCGTCCCGGGTGTGCGCGATGAACGCGGCGACGTCGGAGGCGAGGAACGCCTCGCCCTCGCCGACGCCCACCACCAGCGGGGAGTTGCGGCGCGCGCCGACGACCACGTCCGGGGCGTCCGCGTGCACGGCGACCAGCGTGAAGGCGCCCTCCAGACGGCGGCACACCAGCCGCATCGCCTCCGCGAGGTCCGCCGTCGCGGAGTACTCCTCGGTCAGCAGGTGCGCGACGACCTCGGTGTCGGTCTCGGAGGTCAGCTCGTGCCCGCGCTCGGCGAGTTCGGCGCGCAGCACCGCGAAGTTCTCGATGATGCCGTTGTGCACGACGGCGACCCGGCCCGCGTTGTCCAGGTGCGGGTGGGCGTTGGCGTCCGTCGGACCGCCGTGCGTGGCCCAGCGGGTGTGCCCGATGCCGGTCGTCCCGGCGGGCAACGGCCGCTCCCCCAGCTCCTTCTCCAGGTTGACCAGCTTCCCGGCCCGCTTGGCCGACGCCAGTCCCCCGTCCGCGAGCACCGCGACACCGGCGGAGTCGTACCCCCGGTACTCCAGCCGCTTCAGCCCCGCCATCACGACTTCGAGCGCCGACCGCGCTCCCACGTATCCCACGATTCCGCACATGCGCGGCAGCCTACGGTCAATCCCGGCCCCAAAAGAGGCGCCGCGTGCCCGATTTCGGAAATTCCCACGGGGGTACGCACCCCTGTGCGGGGCACTTGACCGACCCCCTCACCCCCAAGTCCCCCCAAACCGGGCATGCTTGATCCCGCCTCAGAGACCACCCCGAAATCACCCCGAACCGGCACATGACACACCCACCCCACCGGCCCTCGCGATGCTGAAAAGCGGCTTCCCGCAACTCCTGGCCCGAGCGCCCACCGGGAGCGGGGCGCCCGCACTCCGGGACCGGCATCGCCTCACTGCGGCCCTGCTCGGGGCGCAGCCCCTGTGAGCCGCCGAGGGCGAGCGCCCAGCGTGACGTACCCCACCCCGCGCCTCCGTTCAAACTCCGTTAACAATGGAATGTGATCTCACCGGTCTCCGAGTTCCAGAGGAGCGCCCACCGGCACCGCCCGGAGGCGACTCCCTACGTCGACCTCACCCGTGCCGAATGGAGCGCGCTGCGCCACAAGACGCCGTTGCCGCTCACCGCCGAGGAGGTGGAGAAGCTGCGCGGGCTCGGCGATGTGATCGACCTCGACGAGGTGCGGGACATCTATCTGCCGCTCTCCCGCCTGCTGAACCTCTACGTCGGCGCCACCGACAGCCTCAGAAGCGCGCTGAACACCTTCCTCGGCGAGAAGGGCTCCCAGTCGGGCACGCCGTTCGTGATCGGCGTCGCGGGCTCCGTCGCAGTCGGCAAGTCCACCGTGGCCCGCCTGCTCCAGGCGCTGCTGTCCCGCTGGCCCGAGCACCCCCGCGTCGAGCTGGTCACCACCGACGGCTTCCTGCTGCCCACCAAGGAGCTCCAGGCGCGCGGTCTGATGTCCAGGAAGGGCTTCCCGGAGTCGTACGACCGCCGCGCGCTCACCCGCTTCGTCGCCGACATCAAGGCGGGCAAGGACGAGGTGACCGCCCCCGTCTACTCCCACCTGATCTACGACATCGTCCCCGGCGAGAAGCTCACCGTGCGCCGCCCGGACATCCTGATCGTGGAGGGTCTGAACGTCCTCCAGCCCGCCCTGCCCGGCAAGGACGGCCGCACCCGCGTCGGTCTCGCGGACTACTTCGACTTCAGCGTGTACGTCGACGCGAGCGCCGAGGACATCGAGCGCTGGTACCTCAACCGCTTCAAGAAGCTGCGCCAGACCGCCTTCCAGGACCCGGACTCCTACTTCCGCAAGTACACCCAGGTCTCCGAGGAGGAGGCACTGGACTACGCCCGCGGACTGTGGCGCACGATCAACAAGCCCAACCTGACCGAGAACATCGCCCCCACCCGCGGCCGCGCCGGTCTCGTCCTGCGCAAGGGACCCGACCACACGGTCCAGCGCCTGCGCCTGCGCAAGCTGTAGCGCCTCCGGTTGGATGGGCGCCATGCTGCATCTGCGCCTGATCGTCCCGCCCGACCGCTCGGACGACGCCGTACGCCTGATCGAGGACACCGTCGGCACCACCCACCTGGTGGTGCTGCCGGGCGCCGCCCGGAACCCGGTCGGGGACGTGGTGATGTGCGACGTCGCGCGGGAGGCGGGCGACGCCCTGCTCTCCGGGCTCCAGCGGCTCGGCGTCGACCGCGACGGCTCCATCGCCGTGGAGGACATCGACCTGTCGCTGTCCCACCGCGCCGCCCGGGCGGAGGAGGAGGCGCCCGGCGAGGCGGCGGACGCCGTGCTGTGGGAGCACCTGGTCGAGGAGACCCACGAGGAGTCCACCCTCTCGGTGACCTACGTCGCGTTCCTCGCCATCGCCACGATGATCGCCGCCTGCGGTGTCGTCCTGGACAACGCGGTGCTGATCGTGGGCGCGATGGCGGTGGGTCCGGAGTTCGGACCGCTGGCGGGCATCAGCACCGCCGTGGTCCGGCGCAGACCCCGGCTCGCGGCGCGCTCGCTGATCGCCCTGCTGGTCGGCTTCGCCGCCGCGATGGCGCTGACGGCCGGTTTCGCCGTCCTGATGGACGCGGCCGGGCTGTTCAGCGAGGCGCGACTGGAGGGCGAGCGCCCCAACACCGCGTTCGTCTACGCGCCGGACGCGTTCTCGTTCGTGGTCGCGCTGCTCGCGGGCGCCGCCGGAACCCTCTCGCTGACCTCGGCCAAGTCCGGCGCCCTGGTCGGCGTCGCCATCTCGGTGACGACCGTCCCGGCCGCCGCCAACGCCGCCGTCGCCCTCGCCTACGGCGACACCGGTCAGACCGTCGGTTCCAGCGAGCAGCTTCTGCTGAACCTGTTCGGCATCGTGCTGGCGGGCGTCCTGACCCTCCTGGCCCAGAAGTGGTTCTGGGCCAGGAAGGCGAAGGCGATTCAGCCCGGCGCCGGTTAGCCCAGCGCCGACTTCACCGCGTCGGCAAGGCGCCCCGCGACCGAGCGTGCCTGGTCGATGTCGGCCGCCTCGACCATCACGCGGACCAGCGGCTCGGTGCCGGAGGGGCGCAGCAGGACGCGACCGGTCTGGCCCAGCTCGCGCTCGGCCTCACCCACGGCGGCGGCGAGGTCGGCGGAGGTCTGGACGCGGGACTTGTCGACGTCCGGGACGTTGATCAGGATCTGCGGCAGCCGCTCCATGACGGAGGCCAGCTCGCGCAGGGTCCGCCCGGTCTCCGCGACCCGCGCGGCAAGGAGCAGCCCGGTCAGCGTGCCGTCGCCGGTGGTCGCGTGGTCCAGGACGATGACGTGCCCGGACTGCTCGCCGCCGAGCGCGTAGCCGTGCTCCTTCATCTCCTCCAGCACGTACCGGTCACCGACCGCCGTCTGGACCAGGCGGATGCCCGCCCGCTCCATGGCCAGCTTGAAGCCCAGGTTGGACATCACGGTCGCGACCACGGTGTCCGAGCGCAGCTCCGAGCGCTCGCGCAGCGCCAGCGCGAGCACGGACAGGATCTGGTCGCCGTCCACCTCCTCGCCGGTGTGGTCCACGGCGAGGCAGCGGTCGGCGTCGCCGTCGTGCGCGATGCCGAAGTCGGCGCCGTGCTCGATCACGGCCGCCTTGAGCGGACCCAGGTGGGTCGAGCCGCAGCCGTCGTTGATGTTCAGCCCGTCCGGCTCGGCGCCGATCGTGACGACCGTCGCACCGGCGCGCGCGAACACGGCCGGGGAGACACCGGCGGCCGCGCCGTGCGCCTCGTCCAGGACGATCGTCAGCCCGTCGAGGCGGTTCGGCAGCACCGACAGCAGATGCGCGACGTAGGTCTCGAAGCCCTCGTCGTACGTCCGCACCCGGCCGACCCCGGAGCCGGTGGGGCGCTCCCAGGGCTCGCCGTGGCGGTGGGACTCGTAGACCGCCTCGATCCGGTCCTCCAGCTCGTCGGCGAGCTTGTGACCGCCGCGCGCGAAGAACTTGATGCCGTTGTCCGGCATGGCGTTGTGGCTCGCGGAGAGCATCACGCCGAGGTCCGCGCCGAGCGAGCCGGTCAGATGCGCCACGGCGGGCGTCGGCAGCACGCCCACGCACAGCACGTCCACGCCCGCGCTCGCCAGCCCGGCGACCACGGCCGCCTCCAGGAACTCCCCGGACGCCCGCGGGTCGCGACCGACCACCGCCTTCGGCCGGTGACCCGCGAAAGTACCCGCCTCGGCCAGCACATGCGCCGCCGCGACGGACAGACCGAGCGCCATCTCGGCCGTCAGGTCCGCGTTGGCGACGCCACGCACGCCGTCGGTGCCGAAGAGTCGTCCCACTTGTCCTCCTGAAGAAGCGCAACTGCTGCGAGGAATCATGGCATGTGCCAGAGCATCCAATCGCACAAGCCTTTGAGCGTCTTGTGTCGTTATACGCCCTTGACAGAGATAAACGAACGCCCCGGCGGCACACAGGCGTGCCGTCGGGGCGTTCGGAGTACGCGCGAAGCGCCGCTGTTTAGCGCTTGCTGTACTGCGGGGCCTTACGGGCCTTCTTCAGACCGGCCTTCTTGCGCTCGACCGCACGGTCGTCGCGCTTGAGGAAGCCGGCCTTCTTGAGGGCGCCGCGGTTGTTGTCCACGTCGGCCTCGTTCAGCGCACGGGCGACACCGAGACGGAGCGCACCGGCCTGACCGGAGACACCGCCACCCGAGATACGGGCGATGACGTCGTAGCGGCCCTCGAGCTCGAGCACCTTGAAGGGCTCGTTGACTTCCTGCTGGTGCACCTTGTTCGGGAAGTAGTCCTCGAGGGTGCGACCGTTGATCTTCCACTTGCCGGTGCCCGGAACGATCCGGACACGGGCGATGGCGTTCTTGCGACGGCCCAGGCCGGCGGCCGGCTGGGGCTCACCGAAGCGGGACGCCACGGACTCCGAGGTGTACTCGCCCTCGACGGGGACGTCACTCTCGGTGGTGTAGCTCTCGATGTCGACGAGCTCGGTCTCTTCGAGCGGCTGCTCGGCAGTGGTCTCGGCCACGATTCTCCTCAGATTCTCTGTCAGTTAAAGGGCGGCCGGAATTACTGCGCGACCTGGGTGATCTCGAACGGCACCGGCTGCTGGGCAGCGTGCGGGTGCTGGTCGCCCTTGTAGACCTTCAGCTTCGAGAGCATCTGACGGCCGAGGGTGTTCTTGGGGAGCATGCCCTTGATGGCCTTCTCGACGGCCTTCTCGGGGTTCTTGTCGAGCAGCTCGTCGTAGCGGACCGAGCGCAGACCACCCGGGTAACCGGAGTGGCGGTACGCCATCTTCTGGGTCCGCTTGTTGCCGGACAGGTGCACCTTGTCGGCGTTGATGATGACGACGAAGTCGCCAGCGTCGACGTGCGGCGCGTAGATCGGCTTGTGCTTGCCGCGCAGCAGGGTGGCGGCAGTGGTGGCCAGACGGCCCAGGACAACGTCCTGAGCGTCGATGACGTGCCACTGGCGCGTCACATCGCCGGGCTTGGGGCTGTACGTACGCACGGTTCGTAGCCTTCGCTTCGAGTGAATGGTCCTGAACAGGTCACCGAAACGATCACGACAGCCTCGATCGCACTGCGGTGACGCAACCGCGTGCGGATCGCTGGTCATCGGCCCGGTGGACCGGTGTAAGGGCCCGTCCCGTGAGAATGAGCAAGCCAATACACAACGAGGAGCCAGGTTACCGGGGCACCCCCGGACGGGTCAAAACGCGTCGGAACCGAAACCCGGCGCGCCGAGATGTTCCCCCCTGCGCGGAAGGTCCCCCTATCGCCTCCCGGGCCCGTGCCCTCGGGCGTACCGGCACTCTCGGAGCCCCTCTAAGATGCGCCCCATGAGTTACGGGCAGGGGGGCTCCCAGAACCAGTGGGATCCCTGGACACCTCAATCCGAGCAGCCGTGGAGCGCCAAGGGCGACGACGGGACTCCCGACTGGGCCGCGCTCGCGGACCAGTCCGAGAACCGCAGCAAGCGCCGCAAGGTGCTGCTGATCGTCGGCGGTGCCCTGGCCACGGCCGCGATAGGCACCGCCGTCGCGATGGCCGTCGTCAACTCGGGCAGCGACGACGACGCCTCCGGCGGCCCCTCGGCCCTGCCCCCGAGCGCCTCGCTGCCGGGCGGCGCCACGGCACCGTCCTTCGAGCCGACCAGCGCGCCGCCCCCGCTGGACCCGAAGGAATTCATCTCCAGCGCCAAGAAGGACACCGCCCCGCTCAGCCCCGAGACCCTGTTCCCGGGCACCCAGCTCACCATGGGCGACACGGTGTACAAGAAGGGCGCCACCGCCGACACCAAGAACTGCGCCACCGGCGCGCGCGGCACCCTCCCCAAGCTCCTCACCGCGAACAAGTGCACCCGGCTGATGCGGGTCAGCTACGTCAAGGACGGCGTGGCCGTCACCGCGGGCGTGGCCGTCTTCGACACCGCCGCCGAGGCCGCCAAGTTCAAGGGGCAGACGGACACGAAGAGCATCATCTCCTCGCTGCCCGGCAAGGGCGTGAAGTCCTTCTGCGACTCGGCGATCTGCCGCACGACCACCAACACCCTCGGCAGGTACGCCTACTTCACCACTGCGGGCTTCACGAACGGCAAGGACGTCACCCTCAAGGACAACAAGGTGTTCTCGGCGGGCAACGACCTCGCGCAGTTCACCTTCCGCCAGCTCCTGCGCCGCGGCGAGGCTCAGGCGTCGGCAGCCGCGAAGTAGCCGCGCGGGGGCTTTCCGGGCCCCCGCGTCCCCCTCGCTCAGCAGCAGCCCGCCGACGGCAGCGAGCGCCGGTTGCGCGCCTCCTTGTTCCGGGCGGCCAGCAGCTCGTCGGCCGGGTAGCCGACCTCCTCCAGCGTCAGCCCGTGCGGCCGTACGACATGCACGGCGGAGTCCCGCACCCCGGCGGCCAGTACCTTCCCCGGCCACTCGGGACCCCGGTGCCCGTCGCCGGTGAACAGCAGCGCGCCGATCAGCGAGCGCACCATGTTGTGGCAGAAGGCGTCCGCGCGGACCGTGGCGGTGATCACACCGTCCGCCCCGCGCACCAGGCTCAGCTCCTGGAGGGTGCGGATGGTGGTCGCGCCCTCGCGCTTCTTGCAGTACGCCGCGAAGTCGTGCTCGCCGAGGAGCGCCCGCGCCGCCTCGTTCATCGCGTCCACGTCCAGCGGCCAGTCGTGCCACAGCACATGGTTGCGCAGCAGCGGATCGACCCCGCCGGGGTTGTCGGTGACGCGGTAGGCGTAGCGCCGCCAGACCGCCGAGAAACGCGCGTTGAACCCGGGGGGCGCCTCGGTCAGGCTCCACACCCGTACGTCCTTCGACAGCCGCCCGGCGAGCCGCTTCAGCAGCTTCTCCCGGTGCTCGGCCCACACGTCCTCGGGCAGGTCGACGTGCGCGACCTGCCCGCGCGCGTGCACCCCGGCGTCCGTGCGCCCCGCCACGGTCAGCTCGTACGTCTCCTTGGACCGCGTGACCGTCCTGAGGGCGTCCTCGATCTCCCCCTGCACGGTCCGCCTCCCGCCGGCCTGCTTGGCCCAGCCGTGGAAGTCGGTGCCGTCGTACGACAGATCGAGGCGGATACGGACATGGCCGGGCTGTGCTTCGTCACTCACGGGGAAATCCTCTCAGGTACGCGAAAGCGGGCCTGCCCGGCAAGGGCAGACCCGCTCTCAGGCGTCAGCCTCAGGCGTCCTTGGACTCCTCGGCGGGAGCCTCGGCAGCCTCGGTCTGCTCGACCTTGGCCTCCTCGGACTCCTTGACCGCACGCTTGGTGGCGGCCTCGGCCTCACCGGTCGCCTGCTGGGCGACGGTCAGGGCCTCGACCAGCTCGATGACGGCCATGGGCGCGTTGTCGCCACGGCGGTTACCGACCTTGGTGATGCGGGTGTAACCACCGGGGCGGTTCTCGTACCGCGGGCCGATCTCGGTGAAGAGCGTGTGGACGATGCCCTTGTCCGTGATGACCTGGAGCACCTGACGGCGGTTGTGAAGGTCACCCTTCTTCGCCTTGGTGATCAGACGCTCGGCGTACGGGCGCAGGCGGCGCGCCTTCGCCTCGGTGGTGGTGATGCGGCCGTGCTCGAAGAGGCTCTTCGCGAGGTTCGCGAGCAGCAGCTTCTCGTGCGCGGCACCGCCGCCCAGACGGGCACCCTTGGTGGGCTTCGGCATGGTGTTTCTCCTAGGTGTCTGCCCCGGCCGTATCAGGTACCGAAGTCAGTATCTGAGCAGACGGTTGTCTGTCAGAGATCCGGACGACAAGCCCCGAAGGGGCGAGTCGTCCGGAAGGGGCGCGGGGAACTGCGCGATCAAGCACAGCGCACCCGCACCCAAGTACGGACCAGAAGGCCCGAGCTCTTAGTACTGCTCGGTCTCGACGAAGCCCGCGTCCGCGTCGTCGTCCGCGCCGAACGCGTCAGCCGCAGCGGTCGGGTCGAATCCGGGCGGCGAGTCCTTGAGCGCGAGACCCATACCCGCCAGCTTCGCCTTGACCTCGTCGATGGACTTCGCACCGAAGTTACGGATGTCCAGGAGGTCCGCCTCGGAACGCGCGACCAGCTCACCCACGGAGTGGATGCCCTCACGCTTGAGGCAGTTGTAGGAACGGACCGTGAGCTCAAGCTCCTCGATCGGCAGAGCCAGGTCCGCGGCCAGGGCGGCGTCCGTCGGGGACGGACCCATGTCGATGCCCTCGGCGTCGATGTTCAGCTCGCGGGCGAGACCGAACAGCTCGACCAGCGTCTTACCGGCGGAGGCCATGGCGTCACGCGGACGCATCGCCTGCTTGGTCTCGACGTCGACGATCAGCTTGTCGAAGTCGGTGCGCTGCTCGACACGCGTGGCCTCGACCTTGTACGTGACCTTGAGAACCGGCGAGTAGATGGAGTCGACCGGGATACGGCCGATCTCCTGGCCCACCTGCTTGTTCTGCACGGCGGAGACGTAGCCGCGACCGCGCTCGACGGTCAGCTCCATCTCCAGCTTGCCCTTGCCGTTGAGCGTGGCGAGGACGAGGTCGGGGTTGTGCACCTCGACACCGGCCGGGGGCGCGATGTCGGCGGCGGTGACCAGACCCGGGCCCT
The DNA here is from genome assembly GCF_016482685.1 of Streptomyces sp. DSM 110735. Lineage (GTDB taxonomy): Bacteria > Actinomycetota > Actinomycetes > Streptomycetales > Streptomycetaceae > Streptomyces. The sequence continues at coordinate 129,188 of NZ_JACYHF010000012.1, forward strand.
GCTTGCGCAGGTACATCACGACCGGCTCGTCGTGCTCCGAGGAGACCACGAGCTGCTTGATGTTGAGGATCAGGTCGGTGACGTCCTCCTTGACGCCCGGCACGGTGGTGAACTCGTGCAGGACACCGTCGATGCGGATGCTGGTGACAGCAGCGCCGGGGATCGACGACAGGAGGGTACGGCGGAGGGAGTTGCCGAGGGTGTAGCCGAAGCCCGGCTCCAGCGGCTCGATGACGAACCGGGAGCGGAACTCGTCGACGACCTCTTCGGTCAACGAGGGACGCTGAGCGATCAGCATGGAGTGAGTCCTTCAGTCAGGGGCGCCCGCTATTTGACGCCCGACTTGTACTGCAAGGGTACGGGCGGCACGGCCCCGTGAGGAGCCGTACCGCCCGGAACCGCTAAACCAGCAGCGGAGCGCTGTGCGTCAGACGCGGCGGCGCTTCGGCGGGCGGCAGCCGTTGTGCGGGGTCGGGGTGACGTCCTGGATGGAGCCGACCTCGAGGCCCGTGGCCTGCAGGGAGCGGATCGCGGTCTCACGACCGGAACCCGGGCCCTTCACGAACACGTCGACCTTGCGCATGCCGTGCTCCTGAGCGCGGCGGGCAGCCGACTCGGCGGCCATCTGCGCGGCGAACGGCGTGGACTTCCGGGAGCCCTTGAAGCCGACGTGACCGGCGGAGGCCCAGGAGATCACGTTGCCCGACGGGTCCGTGATGGAGACGATCGTGTTGTTGAACGTGCTCTTGATGTGCGCGTGGCCGTGAGCGACGTTCTTCTTTTCCTTGCGGCGCACCTTCTTGGCAGCGCCCTGACGACCCTTGGGGGGCATCTACAAACTCCTACGGGGAGGTGGTCGGTCCTACAGCGAAGACCGCTGATGAAGCGTTGTCCGCTGAGGACTACTTCTTGCCCGGCTTCTTCTTGCCGGCGATGGCGCGACGCGGGCCCTTGCGGGTGCGGGCGTTGGTGCTGGTGCGCTGACCGCGGACGGGCAGACCACGACGGTGACGGAGACCCTGGTAGCAACCGATCTCGACCTTGCGGCGGATGTCGGCCTGGATCTCGCGACGGAGGTCACCCTCGGTCTTGATGTTGGCGTCCACGTACTCGCGGATCGCGACGAGCTGCTCTTCGCTCAGGTCGCGGACACGGGTGTTCGGGTCGACGCCGGTCGCAGCCAGCGTCTCCTGGGAGAGGGTCCGGCCGATGCCGAACACGTAGGTGAGGGCGACCTCCACGCGCTTTTCGCGCGGGATGTCAACACCGGAAACGCGTGCCATTCAATGGCTCCTGGTGAATCTTCGGAGGTCTTCCACAGAACCGGTTCCCGGCCGCCGTACTAGGTACGAACCGGGTCCTCGGCCTCCGAACCGAGGGTGTCGAGCTGGATGGCTCGGGCTCTGCGTATGAACATATTCAGCTTGCGTCGCGCGAATCTCTGCGGGTGCAGAGGGATCGGTCGTGCGTCAGCCCTGGCGCTGCTTGTGGCGCGGGTTCTCGCAGATGACCATGACCCGGCCGTGACGGCGGATCACCCTGCACTTGTCGCAGATCTTCTTGACGCTCGGCTTGACCTTCATGGGTGAGGTTCTCCGGGTCAGTGCCATCATCCCGGCGGATGCCGGAATGCGGGCAAGATCTACTTGTACCGGTAGACGATCCGGCCACGCGTCAGGTCGTACGGAGACAGCTCCACCACGACCCGGTCGTCAGGGAGGATGCGGATGTAGTGCATACGCATCTTGCCGCTGATGTGTGCCAGGACCTGGTGGCCGTTCTGGAGCTCGACCTTGAACATGGCGTTCGGCAGAGACTCGACGACAGTGCCCTCGATCTCGATGGCACCTTGCTTCTTGGCCACGCTTCGCCCTTCGAATCGACTACCTTGATCGACTCTCTCACCCACCCCGAGGGGCGAGCTGCGAGCGCATGCGGACATGCGGGTGCACGAGAGCCGACGAGTCAGTCTACGTCAGCGCACCCGGAAACACGAATCGCAGAAGTCTGCCCTGCCGAGTAGATCATCATGCACCCGGGGTGCCACTCATCACGACCGCCCAGGCTGTGGGCAGTCGTTCCGCTGGGGCGGAACGGGTGGGCACAGCCGTGACCCGCAGCCGGCGACGGCGCCCCGCCCCTACGCCAGCGGATCCGGCGCAGCGGTAACCCCGTACTCAGCCAGCTTCGCCCTACCCCCGTCGGGCGCGGTCAGCACCAGCGGACCCTCAGCCGTAAGAGCGACAGAGTGCTCCCAGTGCGAAGACCAGGTCCCGTCCGTGGTGATGACAGTCCAGTCGTCGGACAGCACCTCCGTGCGAGGCGTACCCAAAGACACCATCGGCTCGATGGCGAGGCAGAACCCCGGCACCAGCTTCGGTCCCTTCCCCCGCCGCCGCTCGACGTAGTTCAGCAGATGCGGGTCCATGTGCATCTCGGTACCGATGCCGTGACCGCCGTAGTCCTCGATGATCCCGTACCGCCCGCCCCCCGGCTTCGGCTGACGACGGATGTACGTCTCGATCGCCCGCGAGATGTCCACCAGCCGGTTGCCCTGCTTCATCGCCGCGATGCCCGCCCACATCGACTCCTCGGTGACCCGCGACAGCTCGATCAGCTCGGGCGCGTGCCCGGAGCCGACGAAAGCGGTGTACGCGGCGTCGCCGTGCCAGCCGTCGACGATCGCACCGCAGTCGATGGAGATGATGTCGCCGTCCTTGAGGACGACCTCGTCGGAGGGGATGCCGTGGACGACGACCTCGTTGGCCGAGGTGCAGATCGTCGCGGGGAAACCGCCGTACCCCAGGAAGTTCGACTTGGCGCCGTGCTCGTCGAGCACCTTGCGCGCGACCTGGTCCAGGTCGCGGGTGGTCGCGCCGGGCACCGCCGCCTCACGGGTGGCCGCGTGGATCGCGGCGACGACCAGCCCCGCCTCACGCATCTTGGCGATCTGCTCAGGGGTCTTGATCTGCACCATGGGGGGCCTGCGCTCTCCGTCACTCATCGACTGTTAGGGACACAACACTACGGCCGCGGCGCCCATGAGGGACACCGCGGCCGGAGGGACCGCTCGTTACTCGCTCTCGGTCTGCTCGCTCTTGAGAGCGGCCAGCGCGCGCTGGGTGATCTCGTCCACCGGACCGAGCGAGGAGATCGTCACGACCAGGCCCTGGGACCGGTAGTAGTCGATGATCGGCTCGGTCTGCGTGTGGTAGACCTCCAGGCGCTTGCGGACCGTGTCCTCGGAGTCGTCGTCACGCTGGTACAGCTCGCCGCCGCAGACGTCGCAGACGCCTTCCTGCTTCGGCTTGCTGTACGTCACGTGGAAGACGTGCGAGGAGTCGTTGCGGCAGATGCGCCGACCGGCGATCCGCTTGACGACCTCGTCCTCCGGGACCTCCAGGTCCAGCACCGCGTCCAGCTTGATGCCCTCGCCGCGCAGCAGCTCGTCCAGCGCCTCGGCCTGCGACACGTTGCGCGGGAACCCGTCGAGCAGGAAGCCGTTCTCGGCGTCGGGCTGCTCCATGCGGTCCTTGGCCATCGCGATGGTGACCTCGTCGGGGACGAGGTTTCCGGCGTCCATGAAGGACTTCGCGAGTTTGCCCAGCTCCGTCTGCCGGCTGATGTTGGCCCGGAACAGGTCGCCCGTGGAGATGTGCGGGACCGACAGGGTCTCGGCGAGGCGGACGGCTTGCGTTCCCTTACCGGCACCCGGCGGCCCGACGAGGACGATACGCATCAGCGGAGGAACCCTTCGTAATTGCGCTGCTGGAGCTGGCTCTCGATCTGCTTCACGGTCTCCAGGCCGACACCCACGATGATGAGGATGCTGGTCCCGCCGAACGGGAAGTTCTGGCTTGCCCCGAAGCCCGCCAACGCCATCGTCGGCACAAGAGCGATCAGACCCAGATACAGCGAACCCGGCCAGGTGATCCGGTTGAGCACGTAACTGAGGTACTCAGCGGTCGGTCGGCCAGCCCGGATGCCCGGGATGAAGCCACCATACTTCTTCATGTTGTCGGCGACTTCCTCGGGGTTGAACGAGATCGCCACGTAGAAGAACGCGAAGAACACGATCAGGAGGAAGTACATCGTGATGTAGACCGGGTGGTCGCCCTTGGTCAGGTTCGCCGTGATCCAGCGCTTCCACCCCGAGTCCCCGCCCGCGAACTGCGCGACCAGAGCCGGGATGTAGAGGAGCGACGAGGCGAAGATGACCGGGATGACACCGGCCTGGTTCACCTTGAGCGGGATGTACGTCGAGGTGCCGCCGTAGGACCGGCGACCGATCATGCGCTTCGCGTACTGCACGGGGATACGGCGCTGGGCCTGCTCCACGAAGACGACGAGCGCGACCATGACCAGGCCGACCAGGATGACGGTGCCGAACTCGATCCAGCCGTCGGCCAGGGTGCCGGACTTCTTGATGGCCCACAGCGCGGACGGGAAGGTCGCGGCGATCGAGATGAACATCAGGATCGACATGCCGTTGCCGATGCCGCGGTCGGTGATCAGCTCACCGAGCCACATGACGACGCAGGTACCGGCGGTCATGCAGATCACCATGGTGATCGTGATGAAGATCGACTGGTCCGGGACGATGCTCGGGGCGGCGGTGCAGCCGCTGAACAGCGCGCCGGTGCGGGCGGTGGCGACCAGTCCGGTGCCCTGGAGGATGGCCAGCGCCACGGTCAGATACCGCGTGTACTGCGTGATCTTCGCCGTGCCCGCCTGGCCCTCCTTCTTGAGGGCTTCCAGACGCGGGATCACCACGGTCAGCAGTTGAAGGATGATGCTGGCCGTGATGTACGGCATGATGCCGAGGGCGAAGATCGTGATCTGCAGCAGCGCGCCACCGCTGAACATGTTGACCAGTCCGAAGAGGCCCTGATTGCCGGACGCCTCGGTCACACACTGCTGGACGGCCTTGTAATTGACGCCGGGGATCGGGATGTGGGTACCGACCCGGTAGACCACGATGATGCCCAGCGTGAAGAGCAGCTTCTTGCGCAGGTCGGGCGTCCTGAACGCCCGGGCGAACGCGGTGAGCACGGTGCCTCCTGCGACCCCCGCGCAACTGCGTCAAGGGTGACGGTCTAGAGGTTCGACGAATACGAATAAGAACAGTGCAGGCCACCTTACCGGCGACACTGCCCCCCTAGGAACGACCAACCGGGGATACCCCATTGTGAGGTATCCCCGGTCGGGATCGTCTATGTCATCGAGAGACCTGAGGGACTCAGACCAGCTCGGTGACCGTACCGCCGGCGGCGGTGATCTTCTCCTTGGCGGAGTCGGAGACGGCGTCCACCGTCACCTGCAGCGCCACGGAGAGCTCGCCCTGGCCGAGGACCTTGACGAGGCTGTTCTTGCGAACGGCACCCTTGGCCACGAGGTCCTGGACGGTGACCTCTCCACCCTGCGGGTAGAGGGAGGCCAGCTTGTCCAGGTTCACGACCTGGTACTCGGTCTTGAACGGGTTCTTGAAGCCCTTGAGCTTCGGGAGACGCATGTGGAGGGGCATCTGGCCACCCTCGAAGCGCTCCGGAACCTGGTAACGGGCCTTCGTGCCCTTGGTACCACGACCGGCCGTCTTACCCTTCGACGCCTCACCACGACCCACACGGGTCTTGGCGGTCTTGGCGCCCGGGGCGGGACGGAGGTTGTGGATCTTGAGCGGGTTCTGCTCCGCCATGATCAGTCGACCTCCTCGACCGTCACGAGGTGGCGGACGGTGTGCACCATGCCGCGGAACTCGGGGCGGTCCTCCTTGACGACCTGCGTGTTGATGCCCTTGAGACCAAGGGAACGCAGGGTGTCACGGTGGTTCTGCTTGCTGCCGATGTAGGACTTGACCTGCGTGATCTTGAGCTGCGCCATTACGCACCAGCCCCGGCACGCGCACGCAGCAGAGCCGCGGGGGCGACGTCCTCGAGCGGCAGACCGCGGCGGGCCGCGACCTCCTCGGGACGCTGCAGGCCCTTGAGGGCCGCCACGGTGGCGTGCACGATGTTGATCGCGTTGTCGGAGCCCAGGGACTTCGACAGGATGTCGTGGATACCGGCGCACTCGAGCACCGCACGCACCGGGCCACCGGCGATAACGCCGGTACCGGGGGACGCGGGCTTGAGCAGGACGACGCCGGCAGCCTTCTCACCCTGGATGGGGTGGGGGATGGTGCCCTGGATACGGGGGACCTTGAAGAAGTGCTTCTTGGCCTCCTCAACACCCTTGGCGATGGCGGCCGGCACCTCCTTGGCCTTGCCGTAACCGACACCGACGGTGCCGTCACCATCGCCCACCACGACCAGCGCGGTGAAGCTGAAGCGACGACCACCCTTCACAACCTTGGCGACGCGGTTGATCGCGACAACGCGCTCAACGTACGCGGTCTTCTCGGCGGCAGCCGCGCCGCCGTCACGGCCCTTCCGGTCCCGCCGCTCGCCGCCACCGGCACCGCCACCGCGGCGCTGGGGTCCAGCCATTGGAATTACCTCTCTCTTTATCCGCTAGCTACGCAGCGTCTGAAAGTCGCTGCGCGACGGGCGACTCAGAACTTGAGTCCGGCTTCGCGGGCGGCGTCCGCCAGGGCGGCGATGCGCCCGGCGTACTGGTTGCCACCACGGTCGAATACGACAGCCTCGACACCGGCGGCCTTGGCGCGCTCGGCGACCAGGGCGCCGACGGACTTGGCCTGCGTCGACTTGTCGCTCTCGCCGCCGCGGATCGAGGCGTCCAGGGTCGACGCCGACGCCAGGGTGTGACCCTTGATGTCGTCGATGACCTGGGCCACGATGTGGCGGTTCGAGCGCGTCACGACGAGACGCGGGCGCTCAGCCGTACCCGAGATGTGCTTACGGATCCGGATGTGACGGCGCTTGATCGCGGCGCGCTTGTAGGCGTCGCCCTTGAGGATCTTCTGTCCGTATGCCATGGCTTACTTACCCGCCTTTCCGACCTTGCGGCGGATGACTTCGCCCTCGTACTTGACGCCCTTGGCCTTGTACGGGTCGGGCTTGCGCAGCTTGCGGATGTTCGCCGCAACCTCGCCGACCTTCTGCTTGTCGATGCCCTCGACCTGGAAGCGGGTCGGGGTCTCCACCTTGAAGGTGATGCCCTCGGGGGCCTCGACGACGATCGGGTGGCTGTAGCCGAGCGCGAACTCGAGGTTCGAACCCTTGGCGGTCACTCGGTAACCGACACCGCTGATCTCGAGCTTCTTCACGTAACCCTGGGTCACGCCGGTGATCATGTTCGCCACCAGCGTGCGGGACAGGCCGTGCAGGGCCTTGTTCTGACGCTCGTCGTTGGGGCGGGTGACGTTCAGAACGCCGTCCTCACCCTTGGCGATGTCGATCGGCGCCACGACGGTGTGGGACAGGGTGCCCTTGGGGCCCTTGACCGAGACCGTACGGCCGTCGATGGTGACGTCCACGCCGGCGGGAACCGTGATGGGGAGCTTGCCAATACGCGACATAGCTGTTTCCTCCGTTCCCTTCCGTTACCAGACGTAGGCGAGAACTTCTCCGCCTACGCCCTTCTTGCCGGCCTGCTTGTCGGTGAGGAGCCCGTGGGACGTGGAGATGATCGCCACGCCGAGGCCACCCAGCACCTTGGGCAGGTTGGTGGACTTCGCGTAGACCCGGAGACCGGGCTTCGAGATCCGCTTGATGCCCGCGATGGAGCGCTCACGGTTCGGACCGAACTTCAGCTCGAGGACGAGGTTCTTGCCAACCTCGGCGTCCTCGGTCTTCCAGCCGGTGATGAAGCCCTCCTGCTGGAGGATCTCCGCGATGTGAGACTTGATCTTCGACGCCGGCATCGTCACGGAGTCGTGGTATGCCGAGTTCGCGTTACGCAGACGCGTAAGCATGTCTGCGATCGGATCAGTCATGGTCATGAATTGGCCTTCGGCCTCTCTCGCCGGGGTTTCCTGGTGCGCCATCCCTCTCCCCGATCCGGGACGGGGCGGGTGCGGCGCGGTGGACCTACGGCGTAGTAAGTCGTACGGGCGACAGACGCCCAACCCCGCAAGCCTACGGCATGTGGGGAAGGGCCTCTGTCGACCCAGATGCTTACCGAGAGCTTCAGGAATCCCTGTTTAGGGGGATTACCAGGAGCTCTTGGTCACGCCCGGCAGCTCGCCACGGTGAGCCATCTCACGAAGGCACACGCGGCAGAGGCCGAACTTGCGGTACACGGAGTGCGGACGGCCGCAGCGCTGGCAGCGCGTGTAGCCACGCACACCGAACTTGGGCTTGCGAGCAGCCTTAGCGATAAGAGCCTTCTTCGCCATCTCGCTCACGCCTCCTTGAACGGGAAGCCGAGGTGACGAAGGAGCGCGCGGCCCTCAGCGTCGTTGGTCGCCGTGGTGACCACGGTGATGTCCATACCCCGGACGCGGTCGATCTTGTCCTGGTCGATCTCGTGGAACATGACCTGCTCCGTGAGACCGAAGGTGTAGTTGCCACGGCCGTCGAACTGCTTGGGGGACAGACCACGGAAGTCGCGGATGCGCGGGAGCGCGAGCGACAGGGTGCGGTCCAGGAACTCCCACATGCGGTCGCCACGGAGCGTGACGTGGGCACCGATCGGCTGACCCTCGCGCAGCTTGAACTGCGCGATGGACTTGCGGGCCTTGGTGATGGCCGGCTTCTGACCGGTGATGGTGGTCAGGTCACGGACGGCACCGTCCATGAGCTTGGAGTCACGGGCGGCGTCGCCGACACCCATGTTGACCACGATCTTGACGAGGCCGGGGATCTGCATGACGTTCTCGTACTTGAACTCGTCACGCAGCTTGCCCGCGATCTCCTCGCGGTACTTCTGCTTCAGACGCGGAGTGGTGGTAGTCATCAGATGTCCTCACCCGTCCGCTTGGCAACGCGGATCTTGTTGCCCTCGTCGTCGAAGCGGTAACCGACGCGCGTGACGACCTTGTTGCCGTCCTTCTCCACGACCAACTGAACGTTGGAGACGTGGATGGGGGCCTCGGTGGTCACGATGCCGCCGGCCTGGGAGCCGCTGGCGGTCGGGCCGGCCTTGGTGTGCTTCTTGACCCGGTTGACACCCTCGACCAGGACACGCTCGTCGCGCGGGTAAGCGGCAATGACCTTGCCCTGCTTGCCCTTGTCCTTACCGGTGATGACCTGGACCAGGTCGCCCTTCTTGATCTTCATGCTTACAGCACCTCCGGCGCGAGCGAGATGATCTTCATGAACTTCTTCTCGCGCAGCTCACGGCCGACGGGGCCGAAGATACGGGTGCCGCGAGGGTCGCCGTCGTTCTTCAGAATGACGGCGGCGTTCTCGTCGAAGCGGATGTACGAGCCGTCCGGACGACGGCGCTCCTTGACGGTGCGAACGATGACCGCCTTGACGACGTCACCCTTCTTCACGTTGCCGCCGGGGATCGCGTCCTTGACGGTGGCGACGATGACGTCACCGATGCCCGCGTAGCGGCGACCGGAGCCACCGAGCACACGGATGCAAAGGATTTCCTTCGCACCAGTGTTGTCGGCGACACGCAGTCGCGACTCCTGCTGGATCACGTCTATCTCCTGTTTGTCTGCCGGTTCCCTCCGGGGGTTGAGCCCGAAGAGCCTGGCGGAACTCTCCTGCGAGTGAACTCCCGCAGGAATTACCTTGCCGGTTTCCCGGCGGGGGGTCCGTGAGTCACCTCACGGAGCCCCCGCCGGGACGGCGAATCTGTCTGCGGGTCAAAGCCCCGCAGGGATTACTTGGCCTTCTCGAGGATCTCGACGACGCGCCAGCGCTTCGTCGCGGACAGCGGCCGGGTCTCCATGAGGAGGACACGGTCGCCGACACCCGCGGCGTTCTGCTCGTCGTGCGCCTTGAGCTTGTTCGTACGGCGGATGACCTTGCCGTACAGCGCGTGCTTCACGCGGTCCTCGACGGCGACGACGACGGTCTTGTCCATCTTGTCGCTGACGACGAGACCCTCACGGGTCTTGCGGAAGCCGCGGGCCTCTGCGTTCTCAGTCACGTTCTTCTCGCTCATCAGGCGTTCTCCACCGTTTCGATGCCCAGCTCACGCTCGCGCATCAGGGTGTAGATCCGCGCGATGTCCTTGCGGACCGCCTTCAGACGGCCGTGGTTCTCGAGCTGACCAGTCGCCGCCTGGAAACGGAGGTTGAACAGCTCTTCCTTGGCCTCGCGGAGCTTCGCGAGAAGCTCCTCGTTGCCCAGCTCGCGCAGCTCGGACGCCTTGGTACCGGCCGACATCACGCTTCACCTGCCTCGCGCTTGACGATCCGGCACTTCATCGGCAGCTTGTGAGCCGCACGAGTGAGGGCCTCACGCGCAATCTTCTCGTTGGGGTAGGACAGCTCGAACATGACCCGGCCCGGGTGCACGTTCGCGATCCACCACTCCGGAGAACCCTTACCGGAACCCATGCGGGTCTCGGCAGGCTTCTTCGTCAGCGGGCGGTCCGGGTAGATGTTGATCCAGACCTTGCCGCCACGCTTGATGTGACGGGTCATCGCGATACGGGCCGCCTCGATCTGGCGGTTGGTCACGTACGCCGGCGTGAGGGCCTGAATGCCGTACTCGCCGAACGCGACCGTCGTACCGCCCTTGGCCTGACCACGGCGCTTCGGGTGGTGCTGCTTGCGGTGCTTGACCCTACGGGGGATCAGCATGTCGGTCAGGCCTCCGTTCCGGTGCTCTCAGCCGGAGCGGCGGCGGCGGGAGCCTCGGCCTTGGGGGCCTCGGCGCCGGCAGCCTGCTGCGGCTTACGACCGCGACCGCCGCGCTCGCCACCACGGCCACCACGGGCCGGGCGGTCGGCGCCACCACGGGCCGGGCGGTTACCCGCACGGGCCGCGGCGTTCTCGGCGCGGACCTCGGCGATGTTCTTGACGTCGCCCTTGTAGATCCAGACCTTCACGCCGATGCGGCCGAAGGTCGTCTTGGCCTCGAAGAAGCCGTAGTCCACGTTCGCACGGAGCGTGTGCAGGGGCACGCGGCCCTCGCGGTAGAACTCCGAGCGGGACATCTCGGCGCCACCGAGGCGGCCGCCGCACTGGATCTTGATGCCCTTGGCGCCGGCCTTCATGGCGGACTGCATGCTCTTGCGCATGGCCCGACGGAAGGAGACGCGGGAGGAGAGCTGCTCGGCAACGGCCTGGGCCACGAGCTGCGCATCCGTCTCGGGGTTCTTGACCTCGAGGATGTTGAGCTGGACCTGCTTGCCCGTGAGCTTCTCGAGGTCGCCGCGGATGCGGTCGGCCTCGGCGCCACGGCGGCCGATGACGATGCCCGGACGAGCGGTGTGGATGTCCACCCGCACGCGGTCACGGGTGCGCTCGATCTCAACCTTCGAGATGCCGGCGCGCTCCATGCCGGACGTCATCATCCGACGGATGGCGACGTCTTCCTTGACGTAGTCCTTGTACAGCTTGTCGGCGTACCAACGCGACTTGAAGTCGGTCGTGACACCGAGCCGGAACCCATGCGGGTTAACCTTCTGGCCCATTACCGGGTTCCTTCCTTGCTGCTGACGACCACAGTGATGTGGCTGGTCCGCTTGCGGATCCGGTAGGCACGGCCCTGGGCGCGCGGCCGGAACCGCTTCAGGGTCGGGCCCTCGTCGACGTACGCCTCGGAGATGTAGAGGCTGTCGGCGTCGGTGTGGTCGTAGTTGTGCGCGGCGTTGGCGATGGCGCTGTCGAGCACCTTGCCGACCGGCACGGAGGCTGCCTGCGGAGCGAATCGCAGAACAGCCTGAGCCTCCGTGGCATCCATGCCACGGATAAGGTCCACCACGCGGCGGGCCTTCATGGGCGTAACGCGGATGTACCGCGCCTGGGCCCTGGCTTCCATGGTTGTCCCTCTCAGTTACTTACGTGTCTGAATGCGATCCGCTACTAGCGGCGCTTCGACTTCCGGTCGTCCTTGACGTGGCCCCGGAAGGTGCGAGTCGGCGAGAACTCGCCGAGCTTGTGGCCGACCATCGACTCGGTGACGAACACCGGGATGTGGGTCTTGCCGTTGTGCACCGCGAGGGTGTGTCCGAGCATCGCCGGGATGATCATCGAGCGGCGGGACCAGGTCTTGATGACGTTCTTGGTGCCGGCTTCGTTCTGGGCGTCCACCTTCTTGATCAGGTGGTCGTCGACGAAGGGCCCCTTCTTCAGGCTACGAGGCATCTCAACCCGTCCTTAGCGCTTCTTGTTCGTCTTGCGGCGGCGGACGATGTACTTGTTCGACGCCTTCTTGGGCGAACGAGTACGGCCTTCCTTCTTGCCCCACGGGGACACAGGGTGGCGACCACCGGAGGTCCGGCCCTCACCACCACCGTGCGGGTGGTCGACCGGGTTCATGACGACACCACGGACGGTCGGGCGAACGCCCAGCCACCGCTTACGGCCGGCCTTACCCCAGTTGATGTTGCTCTGCTCGGCGTTGCCGACCTCGCCGACGGTGGCGCGGCAGCGCACGTCGACCAGACGGATCTCACCGGACGGCATGCGCAGGTGGGCGTAGGCGCCCTCCTTCGCAAGGAGCTGCACGGAGGCACCGGCGGAACGGGCGAACTTGGCACCGCCACCGGGACGGAGCTCGATCGCGTGGATCGTGGTACCGACCGGGATGTTGCGGAGGGCCAGGTTGTTGCCCGGCTTGATGTCGGCGCCCGGACCGTTCTCGACGCGGTCACCCTGCTGCAGGTTGCGCGGGGCGAGGATGTAGCGCTTCTCGCCGTCGGCGTAGTGCAGCAGCGCGATGCGCGCGGTGCGGTTGGGGTCGTACTCGATGTGCGCGACCTTCGCCGGCACGCCGTCCTTGTCGTGACGACGGAAGTCGATCACTCGGTAGGCGCGCTTGTGTCCGCCACCCTGGTGGCGAACGGTCACACGACCGGCGTTGTTACGGCCGCCCTTGCTGTGCAGCGGGCGGACCAGCGACTTCTCCGGCGTGGACCGCGTGACCTCGACGAAGTCGGCGACGCTGGCACCACGACGGCCCGGCGTAGTCGGCTTGTACTTGCGGATTCCCATTTCTCAGTCCTCGTCCGATATCGGACGATCCAGACCGCCCTTAGGCGGTCGGACCGCCGAAGATGTCGATACGGTCGCCCTCGGCGAGGGTCACGATCGCGCGCTTGGTGGCGGCACGCTGACCGAAGCCGGTCTTCGTGCGCTTGCGCTTGCCCTGGCGGTTGATCGTGTTGACCCCGGTGACCTTGACGTCGAAGACCGCCTGGACGGCCTGCTTGATCTGGGTCTTGTTGGCGTTCGGGTCGACGATGAACGTGTACTTGTTCTCGTCGATGAGCGAGTAGCTCTTCTCCGAGACGACCGGCTTCAGCAGGACGTCACGGGGGTCCGTGTACGACTTGCTCAGCGGGGTCTCGACGGTGTTCTTGCCCTCGGTGGCGTGGCGCTTCGCCTTGGCGACGCGCGCGGCCTTGGCGGCCTTGGCGGCCTTCGAGGCGATGCTCGGGTGACGCGTAGCCATCAGGCTTCGCTCCCTTCGGTGTCAGCGGCCTTGGGGCCAGACACGAAGGACTCGAACGCGGCCTGGGTGAAGACCACGTCGTCCGAGACGAGAACGTCGTACGTGTTCAGCTGGCCCGGCTCCAGGATGTGGACCTGGGGCAGGTTGCGGGCGGAGAGCCACGCGGCCTCGTCGGCGCGCTCGACGACCAGGAGCAGGTTCTTGCGCTCCGAGATCTTGCCGAACAGGCTCTTGGCGGCCTTCGTGGACGGGTTCGCACCCTCGACCACGCCGGAGACGACGTGGATGCGGTTGTGACGCGCCCGGTCGGTGAGGGCGTGGCGCAGGGCCGCGGCCTTCATCTTCTTGGGGGTCCGCTGCGAGTAGTCACGCGGCTGCGGGCCGTGGACGACGCCACCGCCGGCGAACTGCGGGGCGCGGGTCGAACCCTGGCGGGCGCGGCCGGTGCCCTTCTGGCGGTACGGCTTGCGGCCACCGCCGCGGACCTCGCCACGCGTCTTCGTCTTGTGGGTGCCCTGGCGGGCAGCGGCGAGCTGGGCGACGACGACCTGGTGGATCAGCGGAATGCTGATCTTCTCCACGTCGAAGATCTCCGCGGGGAGCTCGACGGAACCGGCCTTGTCGCCAGCCGGCGAAAGGATGTCAACAGTGCTCATCGGTTACCTCAGGCCCCCTTGGCCGCGGTGCGGACCAGGACGAGGCCGCCGTTCGGACCAGGAACCGCGCCCTTGATGAGCAGCAGACCCTTCTCCGCGTCAACGGCGTGGACGGTCAGGTTCTGGGTGGTGACCCGCTCGTTGCCCATGCGACCCGCCATGCGCATGCCCTTGAAGACACGGCCGGGGGTGGCACAGCCACCGATGGAACCGGGCATGCGGTGCACACGGTGGGCACCGTGGGACGCCTTGCCACCCTTGAAGTTGTGGCGCTTCATGACACCGGCGAAGCCCTTGCCCTTGCTCTTCGCGGTGACGTCGACCTTGACGCCCGACTCGAAGACCTCGGCAGTGATCTCCTGACCCAGCGTGTACTCGCTGGCGTCGGAGGTACGGAGCTCCACCAGGTGGCGGCGCGGGGTGACGTCGGCCTTGGCGAAGTGGCCCTTGAGGGGCTTGTTCACCTTGCGCGGGTCGATCTCGCCGAAGGCGATCTGGACCGACTCGTAGCCGTCGACGTCGTTCGTGCGGACCTGGGTCACGACGTTCGGGCCGGCCTTGACGACGGTGACCGGAACAACACGGTTGTTCTCGTCCCACACCTGCGTCATGCCGAGCTTCTCGCCCAGGATGCCCTTGATCTGCTTAGCCATTCTCAGATCACCGACCCTCAGAGCTTGATCTCGATGTCGACACCGGCCGGGAGGTCGAGTCGCATCAGGGAGTCAACGGTCTTGGGCGTCGGGTCGAGGATGTCGATCAGGCGCTTGTGCGTGCGCATCTCGAAGTGCTCGCGCGAGTCCTTGTACTTGTGCGGCGACTTGATGACGCAGTACACGTTCTTCTCAGTGGGCAGCGGCACCGGGCCCGCGACCGACGCACCAGTGCGCGTCACCGTCTCGACGATCTTCTTGGCCGAAGAGTCGATGACCTCGTGGTCGTAGGCCTTGAGCCGAATGCGGATCTTCTGTCCCGCCATGGCTACTCAGTAGTCCTGTCTCTCAACGCTCTGGAACCCGGTGGTTTCCGATTGCCTTCTCTCCGACCCACGCGGTCGGGCGTGTCGCGCTCCCGCCAACAAAGATGTCCCTAGTCGGAACATCCCTACGGGGAATGCACACGGCCCGTCCGGAACCGCGGACCGGGGGCGGAAGGCCCACCGAGTGCCTGGCCGGTGCCGCACCCACGCTTCCCGGAAGATTCCCGTACGTCCAACCCGCGGGGGGTTGACGAGTACTGTGGGACTCGCTTCCGGTCCTCCCGGCGGGAGGCGCGCAGCATCAACACTCGACCGAGCAACTCGGACAGTCTGCCATATGGGGCAGCCCCCTGGCCAATCGAGCCGAAGAGATTACCCCGGGAGTGACGCAGGTCAAACACCAGCGCGCGGGGCGGGGGTCCGGTGCGGTCCGGACACCCCTGAACCTCCGGCTCACCGACGACACCCCAACGTCCCCACCGTCGCCGGGAAGTAGACCCGCATGAACTTCTCGATGTCGTTGCGGTGGGTCTGATCGGCGAGCTTGATCTGGGGGAGCTGGAGGGTGAGGGTGAAGTAGTTCCCGGTTTTGGTTTTGCAGGGGGCTTGGGAAATGGCACCGTCGGTTCCGCCCAGCATCGTGTACGAATTTGCTGTCACGTAGCGGGGGGAGCTCACTCGGGAAACGTCCCCTGTATCGCTCGCCAGATGCATGAGATCTGCCGCGCCGCTGTCCCACGAAAAACGCAATCGCATGACGACCTGGCGTTGAGAGAGAACCAGACAGGGCGCCGTGACTCCTTCCGAGCGGCTGACGCGGTCGTACTCATCCCACTTGCTACTGGGAGCGAGGAGGGACCTCGTAAGACTCGGATCGACGTGCGTTCCGCAGATCTTCTCGGGGACGTATTCCCTGGCGGGGCTACAAGACGTGCCCAGGGTAGCCAGCACTGCCAGCGAGAGAGCCCCGCACAGGCGCCGGTTCATCGAGGCTGCGCTCCTGACACACCGTTGGCATGTTGCATGCCGTCTTGAGCAGATCGACTGACTTCCGCCTTGGTGTCGAAGTCCGCTGCACCACCCGGCTTCTGCGTCTTGGCCCATTCCGCAGCCAAGCTCATCAACTGGCCATTCCTCACATCGAACGCCTTGATGTTTTCTTCCGACTGCTTGTCGTCCAGCCTCTTCTGCTCATCCTCCAACCACTTCCCCGTGACGTAATCGAACCCCTCCTGCACGTCCTCACTCGCGACAGGGAGATAACCGATCGCCTTGTCGAACAGCGGCTTCGTTTCGAAGGTGGCTGTTTTCGGGTCACCCTGGGATTGGAGACGGGCCTCCTCCAGGAAGCCGATGGTGCGGCCGGCGCGGAGGAGGGGTTCGGGGGACGGGGAGGGGGTGGCGTGGATGCCCGAGACCATCGCCTGGTTGAGGCCGCCGTTCAGGGTGTCGTAGGCGTCCCTGGTCCTGGAGACCTGTTTGGTGACTTCGAAGAGTTCGTCCTGGGGCAGGGGAGAGCGGGAGATGTCGACCTCGCTCATCGCGGCGTGGACGGTGGGACCGTGGTTGACGAGGATGTTCGCGAGGGGGCGCCGCAGGGAGGGCGGGAGGTCGTCGCCCTGGGCGGAGAGGTGGTGGAGGGCGGAGCGCAGGACGGTCTCGTTCCGCGCGGTGTGCGGGACGCAGTGACCGCCCGTCGAGGAGACCCCCGTCGCGCCCGCCTCCAGCGCCGCCCCGAACCCCGCGCGGTCGTCACCGTCCAGGACAGGCGTGTACGAACCGGATCTCCCCTCCCGAAGACTCACCGCCCAGTCCCGCTCCTTCACCAGGTACCGCATATGGGCGTCGGAGGAGAGGTAGTGCGCCGCCGTGGCGGGATCGCGGGCCATGAGACCGAGCGCGCCGTCCACGGGGTCGTTGGCGAACCAGCCGGACCGGGCACCCGCGTACCGCCCCTTCGACTGCCAGATCCCGGGATGGTGCCGCTCAGCGGCGATCAGGTCGTCGGTCAGGTCCTCCAGCATGCGACCGGAGTAGCCGTGCCCCGCGCGCATCAGGGTGACCAGGGACTGGTAGCCGAGAGCCTTGTCCAGGCGCTCGCCCTGCGCGTCGGTGGCCCAGCGCGGACGCCCGCCCGGCGCATACCGGCGCGCCAGTGCCGGTACCAGGCGGACTCCGTGTCCCGCGTAGCCGTGGCCAGGCTGTTCGCGAGCCCGGACTCCAACTCGCCGTACACCGAACCGAGTCCGGGGACACCGCGGGGACCGTGGAGGAGGTCGTTCAGCTCGTTCGTGAGGCGGACCGTGCCCGCCGGACCGAGGTCGTCCAGGATCATGCGGGAGAAGACCTCGTCGCCGGCGTTGTCGCGGAACTCCCGCCGCAGCTCGGCGAGTTCGCGCGCGGACAGCCGCCCGCCCCGGCTCAGCCGCTCCAGCGCCCCCTCCGCCGCCAGCGCCTCGTACTTCTCGACGTCCCCCAGAGCCGAACCGTTGAAGCCCCGGCCCGACCCGCCACCGTCCACCGCCGAGGTCAGCGCGATCCGCACCCCCTCGTCCGCGTCCGACACCGCCCGTACGGCGTGATCGACGCGCTCCTGCCACGCCCGCACCACGGACGACTCGGCGCCGTCCCCCGTCACCACCCCCTGGTCCGACACCCGCAGCCCCGCAGCCGCCGCCTCCCGCCGCACCCCGCTCAACCGCCCCCGCAGCTCCGTGAACTGGGCGTGCGCGTCCCGCAGCAGTGACGCGATCGCCTTCGCCTCCGTCTGCGCCGACCGGAACTCCCCCAGGGTGACGCCGAAGCGCCCGTGCGCCGCCTCCGCGCTCATGCCGGACCAGGCGGGCGCGAGGGTGATGCCGTACACCTGCCGCCGGTACGCCTTCTCCTGCCGCGCGAACTCCCCCGCCATGCCGTCCCACCGCTCGGCGGCGCCGGTGAGCGCGGCGAGGTCGGCGGTCATGATCTCGTGGTACGTCGGCATCCCGTCCCGCCCCCGCTCAGTACCGGTCCAGCGCCGACACGTGCCGTACCCGCGCGCCGACGTCCAGGTCCGCTGCCGTCAGGACGGTGATCGTGCCGCCCAGCGCGTCCTTCTCGGCGCCCAGCCGGTCCAGCAGGTTCCGCACCTGCGCGCCCCAGGCGGCGTGCGCGGTGCGCAGGGCAGCCGAGGTCAGCCAGCCGTCGCCGTCCCGGGCGCCGAACGCCTTCACGGCGGCAGAGGTCTCGTCGTCCGCCCGTCCCCCGGCCGCCCGGGTGTCCGGCTCCAGGCAGTCCTGGAGCGCCCGCGCCGCCGCCCGCTGCCGCGCGGGCGAGGAAGCCAGCAGCCCTCCCCCACCTGGGGAACCACCACCGGGTACGAGAGAAACACCGGGTCCGTCCACCGTCCACCCTCCGATCAGCCGTCCACCACCCCCAACCGAAGGACGCCGGTCTTCGTCACGGTGGGTTACGGAGACCCGGGTTGACGCCGCCGTAGATACGACAAAGCCGTAGATACGACAAAGAGGCCCGTACGACCGGAGTCGTACGGGCCTCTCGAAGGTCAGTCAGTGACCTCGAAGCAAGGGAACTTACTTCGTGATCTTGGTGACCTGGCCGGCGCCTACCGTGCGGCCACCCTCACGGATGGCGAACTTCAGGCCCTCTTCCATGGCGACGGGCTGGATGAGCTCCACCTTCATCTCGGTGTTGTCACCCGGCATGACCATCTCGGTGCCCTCGGGGAGGGTCACCACGCCGGTCACGTCCGTCGTACGGAAGTAGAACTGCGGACGGTAGTTGTTGAAGAACGGCGTGTGGCGGCCACCCTCGTCCTTGGACAGGATGTAGGCCTGGGCCTCGAACTCGGTGTGCGGGGTGACCGAACCGGGCTTGATGATGACCTGGCCGCGCTCGACGTCCTCGCGCTTGATGCCGCGGAGCAGCAGACCGACGTTCTCACCGGCCTGGCCCTCGTCGAGCAGCTTGCGGAACATCTCGATGCCGGTGACCGTGGTGGTGGTCTTCTCCGGCTTGATGCCGATGATGTCGACGGTCTCGTTGACCTTGAGGACACCACGCTCGATACGACCGGTGACGACGGTGCCACGACCGGTGATCGTGAAGACGTCCTCGATCGGCATCAGGAACGGCTTGTCGACGTCACGCTCGGGCTGCGGGATGGCCTCGTCGACGGCCTTCATCAGCTCGAGAACCGACTGGGTCCACTCGGGGTCACCCTCGAGGGCCTTGAGCGCGGAGACCTTGACGACCGGAACGTCGTCGCCCGGGAACTCGTACTCGGAGAGGAGCTCACGGACCTCGAGCTCGACGAGCTCCAGGATCTCCTCGTCGTCCACCATGTCGGCCTTGTTCAGGGCGACGACGATGTACGGAACGCCGACCTGGCGGGCCAGGAGCACGTGCTCCTTGGTCTGCGGCATCGGGCCGTCGGTGGCGGCGACCACGAGGATCGCGCCGTCCATCTGCGCGGCACCGGTGATCATGTTCTTGATGTAGTCCGCGTGACCCGGGCAGTCGACGTGGGCGTAGTGACGCGCATCGGTCTGGTACTCGACGTGCGCGATGGAGATGGTGATACCGCGCTGACGCTCTTCGGGCGCCTTGTCGATGTTGTCGAACGCGGTGGCCTCGTTCAGGTCCGGGTACGCGTCGTGCAGCACCTTGGTAATGGCGGCCGTGAGGGTCGTCTTACCGTGGTCGATGTGACCGATGGTGCCGATGTTGACGTGCGGCTTAGTCCGCTCGAACTTCGCCTTCGCCACTGGGTCCTCCTGTGGAGTGGTTCTGGTACGCCTTACTCATCGGCGCCAGGTGATCTTTGCTGGGATGCCGCCCGCCGGGGTGTTTCCGAGTGGTCCGACCCCGGCGGTCGGTGTCAAGCCTAAAGCGTGTAAACGGGGTGCGTTACTCGCCCTTGGCCTTCGCGATGATCTCCTCGGCGACGTTCCGCGGAACCTCGGCGTAGGAGTCGAACTGCATCGAGTAGCTTGCGCGACCCGAGGTCTTGCTGCGGAGGTCTCCGACGTAGCCGAACATCTCCGAGAGGGGCACGAGGCCCTTCACGACGCGGGCACCGGCCCGCTCCTCCATGGCCTGGATCTGGCCACGGCGGGAGTTGATGTCGCCGATGACCTCACCCATGTAGTCCTCGGGCGTGGTGACCTCGACGGCCATCATCGGCTCAAGGAGCACGGGCGAAGCCTTGCGCGCGGCCTCCTTGAAGGCCTGCGAACCGGCGATCTTGAAGGCGAGCTCGGAGGAGTCGACCTCGTGGTAGCCACCGTCGAGAAGAATGACGCGGACGCCCGTCATCTCGTAGCCGGCCAGGATGCCGAACTGCATGGCCTCCTGCGCACCGGCGTCCACCGAAGGGATGTACTCCTTCGGGATACGGCCACCGGTGACCTTGTTCACGAACTCGTACGAGGTGTCGCCACCCTCGAGCGGCTCGATCGCGATCTGCACCTTGGCGAACTGACCGGTACCACCGGTCTGCTTCTTGTGGGTGTAGTCGTGACGCTCGACAGCCTTGCGGATCGTCTCGCGGTAGGCGACCTGCGGCTTGCCGACGTTGGCCTCGACCTTGAACTCACGGCGCATACGGTCGACCAGCACCTCGAGGTGCAGCTCGCCCATACCACCGATGATGGTCTGGCCGGTCTCCTCGTCCGAGTGAACCTGGAAGGAGGGGTCCTCCTCCGCGAGACGCTGGATGGCGACACCCAGCTTCTCCTGGTCACCCTTGGACTTGGGCTCGATGGCGACCTGGATCACCGGCGCCGGGAAGTCCATGGACTCCAGGATGACCGGGTTCTTGTCGTCGGACAGCGTCTCACCGGTGGTGGTCTGCTTCAGGCCCATGACGGCGACGATGTCACCGGCGCCCACCGAGTCGATCTCCTCACGCTTGTTCGCGTGCATGCGGTAGATCTTGCCGATGCGCTCCTTCTTGCCCTTGACGGAGTTCAGCACCGAGGTGCCGGACTCCAGGCGGCCCGAGTAGACCCGGACGAAGGTGAGCTTGCCCAGGTGCGGGTCGCTCATGATCTTGAACGCGAGCGCGGACAGCGGCTCGTCCTCGGACGGCTTGCGCTTGACGACGACCTCGGGGTCCTTGACGTCGTGGCCCTCGATGGCCTCGACGTCGAGCGGGGTCGGCAGGTAGCGCACGACCGCGTCGAGCAGGGGCTGGACGCCCTTGTTCTTGAACGCGGTACCGCAGAACACCGGGGTGACGGTGGTGCCGTCGGACTTGCCGGACGCGATGGTGATACGACGGATCGCGGCGTAGAGCTGCTCCTCGGTGGGCTCCTGGCCCTCCAGGTACAGCTCCATGATCTCTTCGTCGTTCTCCGCGACAGCCTCGACGAGCTTGCCGCGCCATTCCTCGGCAGCCTCGGTGTGGGTGTCCGGGATGTCGACGACGTCGTACATCTCGCCCTTGGCCGCCTCGGCGGACCACACGAGCGCCTTCATGCGGACCAGGTCCACGACGCCCTTGAAGTCGGCCTCGGCACCGATCGGGAGCTGCATGACCAGCGGCTGAGCGCCCAGGCGGTCCGAGATCATGTCCACGCAGCGGTGGAACTCGGCGCCGGTACGGTCCAGCTTGTTCACGAAGCAGATGCGCGGCACGCCGTAACGGTCGGCCTGACGCCACACCGTCTCGGACTGCGGCTCCACACCGGCGACACCGTCGAACACCGTCACGGCGCCGTCGAGCACGCGGAGCGAACGCTCCACCTCGACGGTGAAGTCGACGTGACCCGGGGTGTCGATGATGTTGATGGTGTAGTCACTGCCCTCGAGGGGCCAGTGGCAGGTGGTGGCAGCAGACGTGATCGTGATGCCACGCTCCTGCTCCTGCTCCATCCAGTCCATCGTGGCGGCGCCGTCGTGGACCTCACCGATCTTGTACGACACGCCGGTGTAGAACAGGATCCGCTCGGTGGTGGTCGTCTTGCCCGCGTCGATGTGGGCCATGATCCCGATGTTGCGGACCTTGGCCAGGTCAAGTGAAGTGGTAGCCATAAGGCTTCAGTCTTCTCTCGGTCTCGATGTGGGTAGCGACTACCAGCGGTAGTGCGCGAAGGCCTTGTTGGACTCGGCCATCTTGTGCGTGTCCTCGCGCTTCTTGACGGCCGCACCGAGGCCGTTCGAAGCGTCGAGAAGCTCGTTGAGCAGACGCTCGGTCATCGTCTTCTCGCGACGGGCGCGGGAGTAACCGACGAGCCAGCGCAGCGCGAGCGTGTTGGCGCGACCGGGCTTGACCTCGATCGGCACCTGGTACGTCGCACCGCCGACGCGGCGGGACTTGACCTCGAGGGTCGGCTTGATGTTCTCCAGCGCGCGCTTCAGCGTGATGATCGGGTCGTTGCCCGTCTTCTCACGCAGACCCTCCATGGCGCCGTAGACGATGCGCTCGGCGGTGGAGCGCTTGCCGTTCAGCAGCACCTTGTTGATGAGGGAGGTCACCAGAGGAGAACCGTAGACCGGGTCGATGATGACCGGGCGCTTCGGGGCGGGGCCCTTACGAGGCATTCTTACTTCTCCTTCTTGGCGCCGTAGCGGCTGCGGGCCTGCTTGCGGTTCTTGACACCCTGGGTGTCGAGCGAGCCGCGGATGATCTTGTAGCGAACACCCGGCAGGTCCTTCACACGGCCGCCGCGCACGAGCACGATGGAGTGCTCCTGCAGGTTGTGTCCCTCACCCGGAATGTAGGCCGTGACCTCGATGCCGCTGGTCAGACGCACACGCGCGACCTTACGCAGGGCCGAGTTCGGCTTCTTCGGGGTGGTCGTGAACACACGCGTGCAGACGCCGCGACGCTGAGGGGAACCCTCGAGTGCGGGCGTCTTGTTCTTCTCGACCTTGTCCTGCCGGCCCTTACGGACCAGCTGCTGGATCGTAGGCACTACTTCTCCGGTTTCTGTGTGCCGAATGGTGAAGCTAACCTGGAACTACGCCGACCCACGCGGTCGGGTGTGTCGAACCCGCCAGACTTCCACCGCAAGGGAGGAAGGGCGCGGATTGCGATGGCCGGTGACGGCTCGCCGCGCGGTCGAAGGCACGCACGGGAGCCAGGGCACACCCCAGGCACAAGGTATGAGCGTACCTACCGCACGGACTTCGGTCAAAACAAATGCGGTGCACCCGCACGTGACCGACGGAGCATGTCAAGTCCCCCGGCCGCGAGTGCCCGGGGATTTCACATGCCGGACACCCGTGGACACTGGCGCGGTTCAGGTTCCGGCGGCGGCCGCCACGATGAGCAGCAGCCAGAACACGCTCCAGCCGGCCGCCGACAGCCAGCCCATGACCAGCCCGATCAGCGCGAGCCCGTCGCCGTCCTCGCCGGTGCGCCGGATCTCGCCGCGCGCGGTGTGGCCGAGCACGATCGCCGGGATGCCGGTGAGCCCGGCGGTCAGCAGGCACAGCAGCCCGCAGACGGCGGCTCCGACCGCCTTGCCGTTGGTCGCCGGCCGCGGGGGCGGCAGAAAGGGCGGCGGGACGGGCCCGAGGGCCGTCTGCTGCGGTGCGGGGCCATGGGGCAGGTCCGCCACCACCAGCGCCAGTTCGCCCACCGTACGGGCCGCGTAGGCGCGCTCCACGCGCCGGTCGAACTCCCCCTTGTCCAGCCGTCCCTCGCCGTACCCGGCGCGCAGCACGTCCACGGTGCGCTCCCGGTCGGCGTGCGAGGCCAGCAGGAACGCCGGACCACTGCCAGGGACCGGTCCGGGCACGCGGCCGTTCCCCTGCCACCACGACGGATACGACACGGAGCACCTCCCGAAACCCCCGGCGGAGTCCCTCCATGATGCGCCCGATCGCCCCGTCCCGGGCGGAAATGCCCGCAGACGGCGTCAGCCGGACAACGCCGAAGGGCGGCACCCCCCGTGGAGGGTGCCGCCCTTCGGAACTGCTCGCTTACTGGTTGTACGGACCGTAGTCGTAGTCCTCCAGCGGCACGGCCTGACCGGAACCGGCGCCGAACGGCGAGTAGTCGATGTCGTCGTAGCCGACGGCCGAGTACATCGCGGCCTTGGCCTCCTCGGTCGGCTCGACCCGGATGTTGCGGTAGCGGGACAGACCCGTACCGGCCGGGATGAGCTTACCGATGATGACGTTCTCCTTGAGGCCGATCAGGGAGTCGGACTTGGCGTTGATCGCCGCGTCCGTCAGGACCCTGGTCGTCTCCTGGAAGGACGCCGCGGACAGCCACGACTCCGTCGCCAGCGACGCCTTGGTGATACCCATGAGCTGCGGACGACCGGAAGCCGGGTGACCGCCCTCCTGGACCACACGACGGTTCTCGTGCTCGAACTTCGAGCGCTCGACCAGCTCGCCGGGCAGCAGCTCGGCGTCGCCGGACTCGATGATCGTCACGCGGCGGAGCATCTGCCGGATGATGATCTCGATGTGCTTGTCGTGGATCGACACGCCCTGCGAGTTGTACACCTTCTGGACCTCGCCGACCAGGTGGACCTGGACGGCACGCTGACCCAGGATGCGCAGCACGTCGTGCGGGTTGGTGGCACCCACGGTGAGCTGCTGGCCCACCTCGACGTGCTCGCCCTCGCGGACCAGGACCTTGGCGCGCTTGGAGATCGGGAACGCCGTCTCGTCGCTGCCGTCGTCCGGGGTGACGACCAGCTTCTTGGTCTTCTCGGTCTCCTCGATCCGCACGCGGCCGCTGGCCTCGGAGATCGGGGCGACACCCTTCGGGGTACGGGCCTCGAAGAGCTCGACGACACGGGGCAGACCCTGGGTGATGTCGTCACCGGCCACACCACCGGTGTGGAAGGTACGCATCGTGAGCTGGGTACCGGGCTCACCGATGGACTGGGCGGCGATGATGCCGACCGCCTCACCGATGTCGACCAGCTTGCCGGTGGCCAGCGAACGGCCGTAGCACATCGCGCAGGTGCCGACGGCGGACTCGCAGGTCAGGACCGAGCGGGTCTTGACCTCCTCGACGCCGTGCTTGACCAGCTCGTCGATGAGGACGTCGCCCAGGTCGGTGTTGGCCGGGGCCAGCACCACACCGTCGACGACGATGTCCTCGGCCAGCGCACGGGCGTACACGCTGGTCTCGACGTTGTCGGCCTTGCGCAGCACACCGTCCGCGCCGCGGTCCGCGATACGGAGCTTGAGACCACGCTCGGTGCCGCAGTCCTCCTCGCGGATGATGACGTCCTGCGAGACGTCCACCAGACGACGGGTCAGGTAACCCGAGTCGGCGGTACGCAGGGCGGTGTCCGCCAGACCCTTACGGGCACCGTGCGTGGAGATGAAGTACTCCAGCACGGACAGGCCCTCACGGAAGGACGCCTTGATCGGACGCGGGATGGTCTCGTTCTTGGCGTTCGACACCAGACCACGCATACCGGCGATCTGCCGCATCTGCATCATGTTTCCTCGGGCACCCGAGTCAACCATCATGAAGATGGGGTTCGTCTTGGGGAAGTTCTCGTTCATCGCCTCGGCGACCTCGTTGGTCGCCTTGGTCCAGATGTTGATGAGCTCCTGAGTGCGCTCTTCCTTGGTGATGAGACCGCGCTCGTACTGCTTCTGGACCTTCTCGTCCTGCGCCTCGTAGCCCTTGACGATCTCCTTCTTCGCCTCGGGAACGACGACGTCGGAGATGGCCACGGTGACACCGGAACGGGTCGCCCAGAAGAAGCCCGCCGCCTTCAGGTTGTCGAGCGTCGCCGCCACGATGACCTTGGGGTAGCGCTCGGCCAGGTCGTTGACGATCTCGGAGAGCTGCTTCTTGCCCACCGAGTAGTCGACGAACGGGTAGTCCTCGGGCAGCAGCTCGTTGAAGAGCGCGCGACCCAGGGTGGTGCGCAGACGGAACGAGTCCCCCTGCTGCCACTCCGGCTCGCCCTCCTCGCGCGCCGGCGGCGTCCAGCCACGCGGCGGGATGGTGCCCACCGGGAAGCGGATGTCGATCGGCGACTGCAGGGCCAGCTCGCCGGCGTCGAACGCCATGATCGCCTCGGCCGTGGAGCCGAACGCGCGGCCCTCGCCCTTGGTGTCACGCAGTTCGCCGTCGGTGGTGAGGAAGAACAGACCGAGGACCATGTCCTGGGTCGGCATCGTCACCGGACGGCCGTCGGCGGGCTTGAGGATGTTGTTCGAGGACAGCATCAGGATGCGGGCCTCGGCCTGCGCCTCCGCGGACAGCGGAAGGTGCACGGCCATCTGGTCACCGTCGAAGTCCGCGTTGAACGCGGTGCAGACGAGCGGGTGGATCTGGATGGCCTTGCCCTCGACGAGCTGCGGCTCGAAAGCCTGGATGCCGAGGCGGTGCAGGGTGGGAGCACGGTTCAGCAGAACCGGGTGCTCGGCGATGACCTCTTCGAGGACGTCGTACACGACCGTGCGGCCGCGCTCCACCATGCGCTTGGCGCTCTTGATGTTCTGCGCGTGGTTCAGGTCGACCAGGCGCTTCATCACGAACGGCTTGAAGAGCTCCAGCGCCATGGCCTTGGGCAGACCGCACTGGTGCAGCTTGAGCTGCGGGCCGACGACGATGACGGAACGCGCCGAGTAGTCGACTCGCTTGCCGAGCAGGTTCTGACGGAAACGACCCTGCTTGCCCTTCAGCATGTCGCTGAGGGACTTCAGCGGGCGGTTGCCGGGACCGGTGACCGGGCGACCACGACGACCGTTGTCGAAGAGGGCGTCAACAGCCTCCTGAAGCATGCGCTTCTCGTTGTTGACGATGATCTCCGGAGCACCCAGGTCGAGCAGGCGCTTCAGACGGTTGTTGCGGTTGATCACACGGCGGTACAGGTCGTTCAGGTCGGAGGTCGCGAAGCGGCCACCGTCGAGCTGCACCATCGGACGCAGGTCCGGCGGGATGACCGGCACGCAGTCGAGCACCATGCCCTTGGGGCTGTTGCTGGTCTGCAGGAACGCGGAGACGACCTTGAGGCGCTTGAGCGCACGGGTCTTCTTCTGGCCCTTGCCGGTGCGGATGATCTCGCGGAGGCGCTCGGCCTCCTCCTCGAGGTCGAAGGACTCCAGGCGCTTCTGCAGCGCCGCGGCACCCATCGAGCCGTCGAAGTACGTGCCGAAGCGGTCACGCAGCTCGCGGTAGAGCAGCTCGTCGCCCTCGAGGTCCTGGACCTTGAGGTTCTTGAAGCGGTTCCACACCTCGTCGAGGCGGTCGATCTCGCGCTGCGCGCGGTCGCGGAGCTGCTTCATCTCGCGCTCGGCACCCTCGCGCACCTTGCGGCGCACGTCGGCCTTGGCACCCTCGGCCTCGAGCTCGGCCAGGTCGGTCTCGAGCTTCTTGGCGCGGGCCTCCAGGTCGGAGTCGCGGCGGTTCTCGATCTGCTGACGCTCGACGGAGACGTGCGCCTCCAGCGAGGGCAGGTCGCGCTGACGGCGCTCCTCGTCGACGTACGTGATCATGTACGCGGCGAAGTAGATGACCTTCTCAAGGTCCTTCGGGGCGAGGTCGAGCAGGTAGCCAAGGCGCGACGGAACGCCCTTGAAGTACCAGATGTGGGTGACGGGAGCGGCCAGCTCGATGTGGCCCATCCGCTCACGGCGCACCTTGGCGCGGGTGACCTCGACGCCACAGCGCTCACAGATGATGCCCTTGAAGCGGACGCGCTTGTACTTGCCGCAGTAGCACTCCCAGTCCCGGGTCGGACCGAAGATCTTCTCGCAGAAGAGTCCGTCCTTTTCGGGCTTGAGCGTGCGGTAGTTGATGGTCTCCGGCTTCTTGACCTCGCCGTGGCTCCACTGACGGATGTCGTCAGCGGTGGCCAGACCGATCCGGAGCTCGTCGAAGAAGTTGACGTCGAGCACTATGCGTCAATCCCTCTCAGGGTTGTGAGTCATGGGGTCTGAAACGGGGGTCCTGGGGCCGGTAAGGGGGCTTGGTTCCTTGCGGGACCGAGCCCCCGTACCGGACTCCCGTCAGACCTCTTCGACGCTGCTCGGCTCGCGCCGGGACAGGTCGATACCGAGCTCCTCCGCAGCGCGGAAGACGTCCTCGTCGGTGTCGCGCATCTCGATGGACATGCCGTCCGAGGACAGCACCTCCACGTTGAGGCACAGGGACTGCATCTCCTTGATGAGCACCTTGAAGGACTCGGGGATGCCGGGCTCGGGGATGTTCTCGCCCTTGACGATGGCCTCGTAGACCTTCACGCGGCCGGTGACGTCGTCGGACTTGATGGTCAGCAGTTCCTGGAGGGCGTAGGCGGCGCCGTAAGCCTCGAGCGCCCACACCTCCATCTCACCGAAGCGCTGGCCACCGAACTGAGCCTTACCACCCAGCGGCTGCTGGGTGATCATCGAGTACGGACCGGTCGAGCGCGCGTGCAGCTTGTCGTCGACCAGGTGGTGCAGCTTGAGGATGTACATGTAGCCGACCGAGATCGGGTCCGGGAACGGCTCACCGCTGCGACCGTCGAACAGCCGCGCCTTGCCGGTCGGGAGCACCATGCGCTCGCCGTCCCGGTTCGGGATGGTGTGCTGCAGCAGACCCGCCAGCTCGTCCTCGCGGGCACCGTCGAAGACCGGGGTCGCGACGTTGGTGCCGGGGTCGACCTGGTCGGCGCCGATGGCCTGCAGACGCTGGGCCCACTCCTCCGCGAGACCGGAGACGTCCCAGCCGCGGCTGGCGAGCCAGCCGAGGTGGATCTCCAGGACCTGTCCCGGGTTCATTCGGGACGGGACACCCAGCGGGTTGAGGATGATGTCGACCGGGGTGCCGTCCTCCAGGAAGGGCATGTCCTCGATCGGGTTGATCTTGGAGATGACACCCTTGTTGCCGTGGCGGCCGGCGAGCTTGTCACCGTCGGTGATCTTGCGCTTCTGCGCGACGTAGACGCGGACGAGCTGGTTGACGCCCGGGGGCAGCTCGTCGCCCTCCTCGCGGTCGAAGACGCGGACACCGATGATCTTGCCGGTCTCGCCGTGCGGCACCTTCAGGGAGGTGTCGCGGACCTCGCGCGCCTTCTCACCGAAGATCGCGCGGAGCAGACGCTCCTCCGGGGTCAGCTCGGTCTCACCCTTGGGCGTGACCTTGCCGACGAGGATGTCGCCCGCGGTGACCTCGGCGCCGATGCGGATGATGCCGCGCTCGTCCAGGTCCGCCAGGACCTCCTCGGAGACGTTCGGGATGTCCCGGGTGATCTCCTCGGGGCCGAGCTTGGTGTCACGGGCGTCGACCTCGTGCTCCTCGATGTGGATCGAGGAGAGGACGTCGTCCTGCACGAGGCGCTGCGACAGGATGATCGCGTCCTCGTAGTTGTGACCCTCCCACGGCATGAACGCCACGAGCAGGTTCTTGCCCAGGGCCATCTCGCCGTTCTCGGTGGCCGGACCGTCGGCCAGGACCTGGCCCTCGATGATCCGGTCGCCCTCGTTGACGATGACCTTCTGGTTGACCGACGTGCCCTGGTTGGAGCGCGAGAACTTGTGCAGGCGGTACGTGATGTACGTGCCGTCGTCGTTGGCGGTCGTGACGTAGTCCGCGGAGACCTCCTGGACCACACCCGCCTTCTCGGCCTTGACCACGTCACCGGCGTCGACGGCGGAGCGGTACTCCATGCCGGTGCCGACGAGCGGGGCCTCGCTCTTGATGAGCGGCACGGCCTGGCGCATCATGTTCGCGCCCATGAGGGCACGGTTGGCGTCGTCGTGCTCGAGGAACGGGATCATGGCGGTCGCGACCGACACCATCTGGCGCGGGGAGACGTCCATGTAGTCGACCTCGTCACCGGGGACGTAGTCGACCTCGCCGCCACGACGGCGGACCAGGACGCGGGACTCCTCGAACCGCATGTCGTCATTGAGCGTGGCGTTGGCCTGCGCGATGACGAATCGGTCCTCTTCGTCGGCCGTCAGGTAGTCCACCTCGTCGGTGACCTGACCGTCGACGACCTTGCGGTACGGCGTCTCGACGAAACCGAACGCGTTGACCCGGCCGTAGGAGGCGAGCGAGCCGATCAGACCGATGTTCGGGCCTTCGGGCGTCTCGATCGGGCACATGCGGCCGTAGTGCGAGGGGTGCACGTCACGGACCTCGAAGCCGGCCCGCTCACGGGAGAGACCACCCGGACCAAGAGCCGACAGACGGCGCTTGTGGGTGAGACCCGACAGCGGGTTGTTCTGGTCCATGAACTGCGAGAGCTGGCTGGTGCCGAAGAACTCCTTGATGGAGGCGACGACCGGCCGGATGTTGATCAGGGTCTGCGGCGTGATCGCCTCGACGTCCTGGGTGGTCATGCGCTCGCGCACGACGCGCTCCATACGAGCCAGACCCGTGCGGACCTGGTTCTGGATGAGCTCGCCGACGCTGCGCAGACGACGGTTGCCGAAGTGGTCGATGTCGTCGGTCTCGACGACGATCGACTGGCCGCTGTCGCCGACCGTCTCGGTCTCACCGGCGTGCAGCTTCACCAGGTACTTGATCGTCGAGATGATGTCCTCGACGGTCAGGATGCCCGCGTCCAGCGGAGCGTCCGCGCCCAGCTTCTTGTTGACCTTGTAGCGGCCGACCTTGGCCAGGTCGTAGCGCTTGGGGTTGAAGTACAGGTTCTCGAGCAGCGTCTGCGCGGCCTCGCGCGTGGGCGGCTCGCCCGGACGCAGCTTGCGGTAGATGTCGAGCAGCGCGTCGTCCTGGCCCTGGGTGTGGTCCTTCTCCAGGGTGGCGCGCATCGACTCGTACTCGCCGAACTCCTCGAGGATCTGCTCGGTGGTCCAGCCGAGCGCCTTGAGCAGGACGGTGACCGACTGCTTGCGCTTGCGGTCGATGCGGACACCGACCATGTCGCGCTTGTCGATCTCCATCTCCAGCCAGGCACCCCGGGACGGGATGATCTTGGCGGAGTAGATGTCCTTGTCGGACGTCTTGTCGATGGAGGAGTCGAAGTAGACACCGGGAGAACGCACGAGCTGCGACACCACGACACGCTCGGTGCCGTTGATGACGAAGGTGCCCTTGTTCGTCATGAGCGGGAAGTCGCCCATGAAGACCGTCTGGGACTTGATCTCGCCGGTCTCGTTGTTGGTGAACTCAGCGGTGACGAAGAGCGGAGCGGCGTACGTGAAGTCGCGGTCCTTGCACTCGTCGATGGAGTTCTTCGGCGGCTCGAAGCGGTGGTCGCGGAACGTCAGCGACATCGACCCGGAGAAGTCCTCGATCGGGGAGATCTCCTCGAAGATCTCCTCCAGACCGGACTTGGTGGGGACGTCCTGACCGTTCTCGAGAGCCTTCTCGACGCGAGCCTTCCAGGCGTCGTTGCCGAGCAGCCAGTCGAAGCTCTCGGTCTGGAGCGCGAGAAGGTTCGGAACCTCGAGGGGCTCCTTGATCTTTGCAAAGGAGATGCGCAGCGGGGCGGTGCTGGCGCCGTTGTTCGTATTCGCGGTCGAGGCAGTGCGCGAGGCGGCCAAGAGGGGGTCCTTCCGAGGGCTCGGACTCACTACGCGCGTACCGGCCCCTCTCCCAGCGGCGAGACGGAAAACCCCAGGTCAGGGAAGTTCGGCCGTCGGTGCTCGGGTGAGGGCAGACCCCTGGTGACGGGCAGGGGACAGCTAACAGGCAGCGCAAAGGGTCAGTGTAGCCACTTGGCACACTGATGTCCAGTCCGGGTTTCGCAGACCCTTCGTCTTTCTCAACGCCCTCGTCTTCGACGCCCTCGGCATGTTGCCCTCAACGCACGGTGATACTGCCCTCTTCGCCGTCGATCCATGCCTCGGATTCGGATCGTTGTGACGACGCGTCCTGAGAATTGCGCGCTGCGTGCGGTTCGTCAAGGCCCCCCAGCCGGAACGGAGCCGTCCGGAGACACGACGATGATCACCATACCCCTCGCCACCACGAGTGCAAGGCAACCGTGGTCCCCCTCCGGACACGCCGAAGAGCGACCACCCGGATGGATGATCGCTCTTCGGTGCGTTCGCGTTACAGACCCTCTCGGGCCGCAATCAGCGCGCGGTGAGGTTCGCTGAACCCCGTGAGGTCTTACTTGACCTCGACGGAGGCACCGGCGCCCTTGAGGGCCTCGGCGGCCTTCTCAGCGGCCTCCTTGTTGACCTTCTCGAGGACCGGCTTCGGGGTGCCGTCGACGAGGTCCTTGGCCTCCTTCAGACCCAGGGAGGTCAGCTCACGCACGACCTTGATGACCTGGATCTTCTTCTCGCCGGCGCCGGTGAGGACGACGTCGAACTCGTCCTGCTCCTCGGCAGCCTCGGCCGGGGCACCGGCGGCGGCCGGGCCGGCGACGGCGACGGCAGCGGCGGCGGTGACGTCGAACTTGTCCTCGAAGGCCTTCACGAACTCGGAGAGCTCGATGAGGGTCATCTCCTCGAACTGGGCCAGCAGCTCGTCCTGGGTGAGCTTCGCCATGATGGCGGTCCTTCCACTAATTCGGCAGGTGCCGGATGTACTGGGTGAGGCGGGCGTACTTAGGGCCCGCTGCGACCCTCGCCGCGTCAGGCGGCCAGGATCAGAAAGCGAGCCGAATTACTCGGCACCGCCCTGCTCGGCCTGCTTGGCGCGAAGGGCGTCCACGGTGCGGACGAGCTTCGACGGCAGCGCCTGGAAGAGCTGAGCAGCCTGAGACTGCTTGCCCTTGAAGGCACCGGCCAGCTTGCTGAGCAGAACCTCGCGGGACTCGAGGTCCGCAAGCTTCTTGATCTCGTCGGCGGTCATCGCCTTGCCGTCAAGGACACCGCCCTTGATGACGAGATTCGGGTTGTCCTTGGCGAAGTCACGCAGACCCTTCGCCGACTCCACCGGGTCACCGGTGACGAAGGCGACGGCCGTCGGACCAGCGAAGAGCTGGTCGTCCAGCGTGATCCCGGCCTCGTTGGCCGCAATCTTGGTCAGCGTGTTCTTCACCACGGCGTACTGGGCGTTCTCACCGAGCGACCGGCGCAGCGTCTTGAGCTGCGCCACGGTGAGACCGCGGTACTCGGTCAGCACGGCGGCGTTGGAGCTGCGGAACTTGTCCGTCAGCTCGGCAACCGCGGCAGCCTTGTCGGGCGTCGCCATAGAGCCTCGGCCTCCTTCCGGGTGATTCTGACCGCGCGGACCCGAAGGAGGACTTGCAAAACGAAACGCCCCGGCGCAGGCGCTCGGGGCGGACTCGACCGGCCGCACACGCGTGAGCGCGTCTGCTCCGGGAGTTCTTCCACAATCACCTGCGCGGGTCGCCCACTTTTCAGTAGGTCCTTCGGCCACCGAGCGCTCATTACAGCGCACGGCAACGACCAGCGGTCTTTGGCTTCTCCGAGAGAGTACGGGACCGGGGCACCGTCGAGCAAATCGGTGCCCTCCGGACCCCGGGACCTGCGCGTTTCAGGGCAGGACGGTCAGGACGGGACGGTCAGGACGTGACGCCGCTGCCTGCGGTCGTGGCCTTCATCAGGTCCTTGAAGTCCTTGGTGTCGCCCGCCGCGGGCGCCTCGGCCGTGACCTTCACGCCGTAGTCGCTGTAGTGGGCGGTGCTGACCATCGTGCCGTTCGCCGTCTTGGCTCGCTCGACCTTCTTGACCAGCAGGTTCTTGCCGTCCAGCCAGACGTCGATGGTCTCGGTGGTGACACCCGCCTGCGTCAGCTCGCTCTTGAGGTCGGAGAGCTGCGAGGCGGTCAGACCGCTGTTCTTGCGGGCCAGGGCGGCGATGTCCACGGTGCCCGCGTAGTGCGTCGTGGCGGTGCCGTCCACCTTCTCCTCGCCGACCTTCTTCACGTCGCCGGAGGCGAGCAGCAGCTTCACCGACTGGTTCGGGGAGCTGTGCCGGACCTGGTCCTGGAGGTAGGCGGTCGAGCCCCGCCCGCCCAGCTTGGCGAGGTCCGCGTAGCCGTACCTGACCCAGTGCTTGCCGCTGTTCTGCCGGGCGAAGGCGTCGCTCATCCGGGAGTAGAAGGCGTCCGGCAGATAGCGGGCCTCGGAGGAGGCGGAGCCCGCCTTGCGCATCAGCTCGGCCATGTCGCCGCCGGTGTAGGTGATAGTCATCTCACCGCGCATCCCGTCGCCCCAGGCGAGGACGCCGTCGGCGGAGGTGTCCATGAGCTTGCCGAGGCTCATGGTGGAGCGCACCTTGGCGGACTCCGCCCGGTCGGTCGACTTGTCGGCGGCGCGCAGCGCGGCGATCGGGCTCACCGGCACGACGTCGTGGGACGCCTTGCCGCCCTTCCCGTCGTCCTGGGCGCCGCAGGCGGCCACCCCGGACAGCGCGGCGGCGACGGCGGCCGCGAGGGCCGTACGGCGGACGGTCGTGCTCTGCATGTGTTCCCCACCCCTTGGTGTGTTGTCGTGTTCGCACCGTAGCGTGGAGCACCGACAGCGCGCGCACAGAAAAAAGGACGGACCCCGCCACCTCACGGTTGCGGGGTCCGCCCTGCTGACGCGTCACCGACGCGGCTGCCTCACGAGCCGGGGGCTCAGACGGC
The DNA here is from genome assembly GCF_016482685.1 of Streptomyces sp. DSM 110735. GTDB lineage: Bacteria > Actinomycetota > Actinomycetes > Streptomycetales > Streptomycetaceae > Streptomyces. The sequence continues at coordinate 163,736 of NZ_JACYHF010000012.1, forward strand.
GGCCGGGTCCTCCTCGACGAGGAGGTTGCGGGTGCGGTTCGGGTCGATCTGAATGCCGGGGCCCATCGTGGTGCTGACGGCGGCCTTCTTGATGTAGCGACCCTTGGCGGCGGACGGCTTCAGACGGAGGATCTCCTCCAGCGCCGCGCCGTAGTTCTCCACCAGCTTGGTGTCGTCGAAGGACGTCTTGCCGATGATGAAGTGCAGGTTCGAGTGCTTGTCGACGCGGAACTCGATCTTGCCGCCCTTGATCTCGGACACGGCCTTGGCCACGTCCGGGGTCACGGTGCCGGTCTTCGGGTTCGGCATCAGACCACGCGGGCCGAGGACGCGGCCGAGGCGGCCGACCTTGCCCATGAGGTCCGGGGTGGCGACGACGGCGTCGAACTCGTTCAGGCGGTTGCCCTTGGAGATCTCGTCGATCAGCTCGTCGGAGCCGACGATGTCGGCGCCCGCGGCACGCGCGGCCTCGGCACGGTCGCCGGTCGCGAAGACCAGGACCCGGGCGGTCTTACCGGTGCCGTGCGGAAGGTTCACGGTGCCACGGACCATCTGGTCGGCCTTGCGCGGGTCGACACCCAGGCGGAAGGCGACCTCGACGGTGCCGTCGAACTTGGTCGTGGAGGTCTCCTTGGCGAGACGGACGGCCTCGAGCGGGGCGTACTGCTTCTCCCGGTCGACCTTGGCGTCCGCAGCGCGGAGAGCCTTGCTGCGCTTGCTCACAACTGCTCCTGTGTGTTCTGGGGAAAGGAGTCGTGGTACGGGCCGAGCAGGCCCTGCCACGTGCGGCCGGTCATGGCCGCGACTGCAAGGGGGGTGATCAGCCCTCGACCGTGATGCCCATGGAACGGGCGGTGCCGGCGATGATCTTCGACGCGGCGTCCAGGTCGTTGGCGTTCAGGTCGGGCATCTTGGTCGTGGCGATCTCGCGGACCTGCGCCTCGGTGATCTTGGCGACCTTGGTCTTGTGCGGCTCGCCGGAGCCCTTCTCGACACCCGCGGCCTTGAGGATCATCTTGGCGGCCGGCGGAGTCTTGGTCACGAAGGTGAAGGAACGGTCCTCGTAGACCGTGATCTCCACCGGGATGACCCAGCCACGCTGCGACTCGGTCGCGGCGTTGTACGCCTTGCAGAACTCCATGATGTTGACGCCGTGCTGACCGAGCGCGGGGCCGACCGGCGGAGCCGGGTTCGCCGCACCGGCGTTGATCTGGAGCTTGATAAGCCCCGTGACCTTCTTCTTCTTGGGAGGCATAGCTCTCCGGGTCCTTTCGATTCGGGTCCTGCCCGCGCCCGGGGAACCACCCGGATGCAGGCATACCGCACAACGATAACGGGTATAGATGCGCGGCTGAAAACCGGGCAGGTCAGACGTGCTGCGAGAGCTCGTCTGACCTGCCCGGAAGCGTGTGCCCAGCGGGAACCGGCGGGTGCTAGTTCTTCTGGATCTGGTCGAAGCTCAGCTCGACCGGGGTCTCGCGGCCGAAGATCTCGACGAGGCCCTTGACCTTCTTCGAGTCGGCGTTGATCTCGTTGATCGTGGCCTGGAGGGTGGCGAAGGGACCGTCGGTGACGGTGACCGAGTCGCCGACCTCGAAGTCCAGGACCTGGACCTCGACCTTGCGCTGCGGGGCGGGCTTGCCCTCGGCCTCGGCGGCCTCGCGGGCGGCCTTCTCCTCGGCCTCCGGGGCGAGCATCTTGACGATCTCGTCCAGGGTCAGCGGGTAGGGGTCGTAGGCGTTGCCGACGAAGCCGGTGACGCCGGGGGTGTTGCGGACGACGCCCCAGGACTCGTTCGTCAGGTCCATGCGGACCAGGACGTAACCCGGCAGCTTGTTCTGCTTGATCGTCTTGCGGTCGCCGTTCTTGATCTGGACGACCTCTTCCTGCGGCACCTCGGCCTGGAAGATGTAGTCCTCGACGTTCAGCGAGACGGCGCGCTGCTCCAGGTTGGTCTTCACGCGGTTCTCGTAACCGGCGTAGGTGTGGATGACGTACCACTCGCCGGGGAGGGTGCGCAGCTCCTCGCGGAGTGCGACGACCGGGTCGACGGGCTCGGTCTCTTCCTCGACCTCGACGACGTCCTCGGCGACCTCGACGACCGCCTCGGCGTCGCCCTCGACGTGCACGGCGGCCTCCTCGGCCGGCTCGCCCGCCTCTTCCTCGGCAGCCTCGAACTCGTCCCGCTCGTCCGCGCCCTCGACGATGTCGAGCTCGTCGTCGACCGTCTCGTCCGGCTCGGTGGCGTCGTTCAGGTTCGGGTCAGACACGATGGCTGCTTCTTCCTGGATACATAGGGGTGGAACATGCGAAAACGGGCGCCGGTACCACGGCGCCCTTCGCTTTTGGCTCAGCCGAAAACGTACTTGGCCGCGTGGTTGAGCCCATAGTCAATCACGGTCACCAGGGCGATCATGACGGCAACGAAGACGATCACCACGGTGGTGTAGGACGTCAGTTGGTTGCGCGTGGGCCAGACGACCTTGCGGAGTTCCGCGACGACTTGGCGGTAGAAGATCGCGAGGCGCTTCAGCGGGCCCTTCTTGGCGCGCTTGCCGCCCTTGCGGGGCTTCTTCTGCAGCTCGTCCTGAGCATCAGGCGTGTCGATGGAGCCCACGGCGTCCGTCATGCGTCCTCACCTGATCCCGGGTCGTGGCCGTGCCGCGCCCGGTTCCTGAGCCGCACGGCGGTGCATTGCAGTACGTACATGCGCACACATCCTGGCGGTGTGTGTAGCAGGGCCGGAGGGACTTGAACCCCCAACCGCCGGTTTTGGAGACCGGTGCTCTACCAATTGAGCTACGACCCTTTGTGTGCTCCCCAACGTACCGCATCCGACCGAGTGCCCGGTGTGCACCGGCCGTGCGAGGCCGCTGGAGACCAACGAGGTGTGAGTGTACGTGGTCCGGGGCCCGGCGTCGAACAGAAAGTGCCTGACCGGGTACCGCGCAGCGGTGATCGTCCAGGCCGGGGCGCGGATTCGGACACCGGTTCTGCCGTGGACCGGTAGCCGTTCAGTCTGTGAAACCCGTGTACCCGGGGCGTTTCGGGTCTGGAACGATGGGCCCCATGAGCGCTGCAAACCCTCCCACCGAGCGCCGGGTCTCCGCCCGAGTCGGCGCGATCTCCGAGTCCGCCACCCTCGCCGTCGACGCCAAGGCCAAGGCCCTCAAGGCCGCCGGACGTCCGGTGATCGGCTTCGGCGCCGGTGAGCCCGACTTCCCGACCCCCGACTACATCGTCGAGGCGGCCGTCGAGGCGTGCCGGAACCCCCGGTTCCACCGCTACACCCCGGCGGGCGGCCTGCCCGAGCTGAAGACCGCGATCGCCGCGAAGACGCTGCGCGACTCCGGCTACGAGGTCGACGCGTCCCAGATCCTCGTGACCAACGGCGGCAAGCAGGCGATCTACGAGGCGTTCGCCGCGATCCTCGACCCGGGCGACGAGGTCATCGTCCCGGCGCCGTACTGGACCACCTACCCGGAGTCGATCCGGCTCGCGGGCGGTGTCCCGGTGGAGGTCGTGGCCGACGAGACCACGGGCTACCGCGTCACCGTCGAGCAGTTGGAGGCGGCGCGCACGGAGAAGACCAAGGTCGTCCTCTTCGTCTCCCCGTCCAACCCGACCGGCGCGGTGTACTCGGAGTCCGAGGCCGAGGCGATCGGCCGCTGGGCCGTCGAGCACGGTCTGTGGGTGCTGACCGACGAGATCTACGAGCACCTGGTCTACGGCGACGCGACCTTCACCTCGCTCCCGGCGATCCTGCCCGAGCTGCGCGACAAGTGCGTCGTGGTCAACGGCGTCGCCAAGACGTACGCCATGACCGGCTGGCGGGTGGGCTGGGTGATCGGTCCGAAGGACGTGATCAAGGCGGCGACGAACCTCCAGTCGCACGCCACCTCGAACGTCTCCAACGTGGCCCAGGCTGCCGCCCTCGCCGCCGTCTCCGGCGACCTGGACGCGGTGGCGGCGATGCGCGAGGCGTTCGACCGGCGCCGCAAGACGATCGTGCGGATGCTCAACGAGATCGACGGCGTGGTCTGCCCGGAGCCCGAGGGCGCCTTCTACGTCTACCCGTCGGTCAAGGCGCTGCTCGGCAAGGAGATCCGGGGGCGCCGTCCCAAGGACTCGGTCGAGCTGGCCGCGCTGATCCTGGACGAGGCGGAGGTCGCGGTGGTGCCGGGCGAGGCGTTCGGCACGCCGGGTTACCTGCGGCTGTCGTACGCGCTCGGCGACGAGGACCTGATCGAGGGCGTGAGCCGGCTGCAGAAGCTGCTGGCGGAGGCGCGGGACTGAGGTTCCTCTCCTCGGAAGCGGGCGCGATCTCCGGTGAGAGGAGGTCGCGCCCGCTTCTGTGTGCGAGCAAGCCCACTAAAGGGGAACCCGCTACCGATGTGACGCACGGGTGCGGCAGGATCTGGGGATGGAGCGTGTACGTGATGTCTCTGAGCTGCCGAAGGCCCATCTTCATCTGCACTTCACCGGGTCGATGCGGCCGGAAACCGTCCTCGAGCTGGCCGACAAGTACGGCGTGCGCCTGCCGGACGCGCTGACGGAGGCGCTGACCAGCGGCGAGCCGCCGAGACTGCGGGCCACGGACGAGCGCGGCTGGTTCCGCTTCCAGCGGCTGTACGACGCGGCGCGCTCGTGCCTGCGCGAGCCGGAGGACATCCAGCGGCTGGTCCGCGAGGCTGCCGAGGAGGACCTGAAGGACGGCTCGGGCTGGCTGGAGATCCAGGTGGACCCGACCTCGTACGCCCCCCGGCTCGGCGGTCTGATCCCGGCTCTGGAAGTCATCCTGGACGCGGTGGAGACCACCTCCCGCGACACCGGGCTCGGGATGCGGGTGCTGGTGGCCGCGAACCGGATGAAGCACCCGCTGGACGCGCGCACCCTGGCCCGCCTCGCGGTGCGGTACGCGGACCGGGGGGTGGTGGGCTTCGGGCTCTCCAACGACGAGCGGCGGGGCATGGCCCGCGACTTCGACCGTGCCTTCCACATCGCCCGCGAGGGCGGTCTGCTGGCGGCGCCGCACGGCGGCGAGCTGACCGGACCCGCCTCGGTGCGGGACTGCCTGGACGACCTGGACGCCTCCCGGATCGGGCACGGTGTGCGCGCGGCGGAGGACCCGCGCCTGCTGAAGCGGCTGGCGGACCGGGGCATCACCTGCGAGGTCTGCCCGGCGTCGAACGTGGCGCTCGGCGTCTACGAGAAGCCGGAGGACGTCCCGCTGCGCACCCTCTTCGAGGCGGGCGTGCCGCTCGCCCTGGGCGCCGACGACCCGCTCCTGTTCGGCTCGCGCCTGGCCGCGCAGTACGAGATCGCCCGCCGCCACCACGCCTTCTCGGACCCGGAGCTGGCGGAACTGGCCCGCCAGTCGATCCGCGGCTCGGCGGCTCCGGAGGCGAAGAAGGAGCAGTTGCTCGCGGGCGTGGACGACTGGCTGACCCGCCCGGCGGTCTGAGGCGCGGGGGCAGGGGCTCAGGCGGCGATGCCGGTCAGCACGGTGCGGACCATACGGGCGGCGAAGTCGTCCACGGGCGGCCGGGTGCCGTCGGGGCTCGCGTCGTAGGCGAAGGCACGCTGGACGCAGGCGCCGAGCAGGAGCAGGGCGGCGGCGTAGGTGTCGGCGTCGGGGCGGACGCGGCCGAGTTCCTGTTCGGCCCGCAGATAGGCGTCCAGTCCCTCGATGGGCACGTGGGGTCCGGAGCCGAGGGTGCGCAGGGCGTCGTCGTGGCGGCGTTTGAGCTGCTGCTCGGCATAAAGGGACGCGGCGATCGGGAAGCTCTGCTCGTAGAAGAGGGCGGCTTCGCGGGTGATGTCCGTGAGGTTCCGCTCCAGGGTGCCCTGCCCCGGCGCGGCTGTGAGGCCGGAGAGCAGCGGGGTGAGTCCGGGCAGTCGCTCGTGGAGGACCTGGACGAACAGGTCCTCCTTGCTGTCGAAGTACTTGTAGAGGGCCGCCTCGGAGCAGTCGGCCGCCTTGGCGATCTCCTTGGTGGTGGCGCGGGCGAGGCCGACGGTGAGCATCAGCTCGTGGGCGGCGTCGAGGATGCGGACGCGGGCCGGCTTCGTCTGCATGGGTCGTCCAATCGTCCTTGACGAACAGGTGAGTGTTTACCCACTCTAGAAGGGACGGGGGTGAGTGAATGCTCACCCACCTGTCGGCGAGGTGTGTCCTAGGAAGGGAAGTCGCCATGAAGCTCACCGTTTTCGGTGCCACCGGCGGTATCGGTGGCGAGATCGTCCGTCAGGCTCTGGGGACTGGGCACGAGGTCACCGCGGTGGTCCGTGACCCGGCGCGGCTGACCGTCACCGGCGAGCGGCTCGACGTGGTCCGCGCCGACCTGTCCGACCCCGGGGCGCTGCGCTCCGCCGTCGCGGGCCGGGACGCGGTGCTGTCGGGGCTCGGCGCGCGCACGCGCAAGGACGCCGGGGTGGCCGCCCCGCTGACCCGTACGGTCCTCGGTGCCATGGAGGCGGAGGGGGTACGCCGCCTGCTCGTGGTGACCGCCGCGCCGATCGGTCCCGCTCCGGAGCGGGAGGGCGCCCTGGACCGGGGGATGCGGCGCGTGGTGTCGGCGGTCTTCAAGGACATCTACGCCGACCTGCGCGAGACAGAGACCGCGCTCGCGGCGAGCGGCACCGACTGGACGGCCGTACGCCCCCCGAAGCTCCTGGACAAGCCGCTCACCGGCCGGTACCGCATGGTGATCGGCGGTTTTCCGCACGGCGGGCGCTTCATCGGGCGCGCGGACGTGGCGCACGCCATGCTGGCCATGGTCGACGACGCGGCCACGGTCAAGCAGGGCGTCGGGGTCGCGTACTGACCCGGGGCGTCAGAGGCTGACGCCCACCGTCACCGGTTCGTTGACCAGTGTGACGCCGAAGGTCTCGCGGACCCCGGCGACGACCTCGCGGGCGAGGGCGAGCAGGTCCTCGGTGGTGGCCTCGCCGCGGTTGGTGAGGGCGAGGGTGTGCTTGGTGGAGATGCGGGCGGGACCGGTGCCGTAACCCTTGGTGAAGCCCGCCTTGTCGATCAGCCAGGCGGCCGAGGTCTTCCGGTGCCCCTCCCCCGCCGGGTAGGCGGGCGGCTCGACGCCCTCGCCGAGGCGCTCGCGCACGCGCGCGTGGAACGCGGCGAACTCCTCCTCGGTGAGGATCGGGTTGGTGAAGAAGGACCCGGCGGACCAGGTGTCGTGGTCCTCGGGGTCGAGCACCATGCCCTTCCCGGCACGCAGCCTCAGCACGGTGGCGCGGGCGTCGGCCAGCGGCACCCGGTCACCGACCCCGACGCCGAGCGCGCGGGCGGTCTCGGCGTACTTGACCGGCGCGGACATCCCGTCGGCATCCTCCAGACCGAAGCGGACGCGCAGGACGACGTAGCGCTCGGGGTCGGCCTTGAAGCGGCTGTGGCGGTAGGAGAAGCCGCACTCCTCGCCGCTCAGCACGACCGTCTCCCCCGCCCGGCGGTCGTAGGCGACGACCTCGGTGATCGTGGCGGAGACCTCCTGGCCGTACGCGCCCACGTTCTGGATCGGGGTGGCGCCCGCGGAGCCGGGGATGCCGGCCAGGCACTCGATCCCGGCGAGCCGGGCCTCGACGGTGCGGGCGACGGCGTCGCTCCACACCTCGCCCGCGGCCAGCTCCAGAGTGGTGCCGCGCAGTTCCAGACCGCGCGTGGCGATGCGCAGGGCGGTGCCGTCGAAGCCCTTGTCGCCGATGACCAGGTTGGAGCCGCCGCCGATCACGAGCAGCGGGGTGCCGTTGTCGTCGGCTTCCCGGACCGCGTCGATCACCTCGGCGTCGGTGACGGCGGTGACCAGCCGGGTGGCGGGACCGCCCAGACGGAAGGTGGTCAGCGGGGCGAGGGGAGCGTCGTGGAGTACGTGCACGGGCACAGACTACGAGACCCGGTCAGCGGTAAGGGGCGCCCGCTGTGGAGAACGCCCCTTACGCACCGCTCACGCGGGCGGTGGTGACCCTCAGGCCAGCCGGACGACCGCCCGGGACATGCCCAGGACCTTCTGGCCGCCGCTGGTGGCGACGAGGTCCACGCGGACCGTGTGGTCGTCGAGCTTGGCCGCGACCTTGGCGGAGACGTGGATCTCCGCGCCCTTGTCGTCGTCGGGCACGACGACCGGCTTGGTGAAGCGGACGCCGTACTCCAGGACCGCGCCCGGGTCGCCGGTCCAGTCGGTGACCACGCGGATCGCCTCGGCCATGGTGAACATGCCGTGCGCGATGACGTCCGGCAGACCCACCTCCTTGGCGAAGCGCTCGTTCCAGTGGATGGGGTTGAAGTCCCCGGAGGCGCCCGCATAGCGCACGAGGGCAGCGCGGTCCACGGGGAAGGTCTGGGCGGGCAGCTCGGTGCCGACCTCGACGTCGTCGTAGGCGATCTTCGCCGTCATCGGTGCTCAGCCCTCCTCGGCGGCGCGGGCCACCAGCTTGGTCCAGGCGGTCACGACGTGCTCGCCGTCCTCGTCGTGCACCTCGCCCCGGATGTCGAGGATGTCGTTGCCCGCGAGGGACTTGATGCCCTCGATGGTGGAGGTGACGGTGAGCCGGTCACCGGCGCGCACCGGGCGGCGGTAGGCGAACTTCTGGTCGCCGTGCACGACGCGGCTGTAGTCGAGACCGAGCTGGGGGTCCTGGACGACCTGTCCGGCGGCGCGGAAGGTGATGGAGAACACGAAGGTCGGCGGGGCGATCACATCGGGGTGACCGAACGCGCGGGCGGCTTCCGGGTCGGTGTACGCCGGGTTGGCCTCACCGACGGCCTCGGCGAACTCGCGGATCTTCTCGCGGCCCACCTCGTAGGGCGCGGTGGGCGGGTACGTACGCCCCACGAAGGACTGGTCGAGCGCCATGGCCCGGAACCTCCTGGTCTAGCTGCGGCTGGCTGCGGCATCGGCTCGCGTGTCCGGGTACGACACGTGAGATAAAACGACATGAGGCCGCCCCCCGTGTGTCTGGGGGCGGCCTCATGTACGAGCCTGATTTATCGCGTCTCGCGGTGCGCGGTGTGCGCATTGCAACGCGGGCAGTGCTTCTTCATCTCCAGTCGGTCCGGGTTGTTACGCCGGTTCTTCTTGGTGATGTAGTTCCGCTCCTTGCACTCCACGCAGGCCAGCGTGATCTTCGGGCGGACGTCGGTGGCAGCCACGTGAGTGCTCCTAGGACGAACGGATGGGTTTAACGCAAGAAAGAGTAGCCGATCGAAGGACCGACCCCGCAATCGGCTACCGTGTGTAGCGGTGACCGGACTTGAACCGGTGACACAGCGATTATGAGCCGCTTGCTCTACCGACTGAGCTACACCGCTTTGATGAGATCGGAACCCGCCTTGCGACGGGAACCTCTCACACCAGAGCCCCAAAACGGAATCGAACCGTTGACCTTCTCCTTACCATGGAGACGCTCTGCCGACTGAGCTATTGGGGCGAGCGAGGAAGACATTACACGGTCCGCCGCCGTTCGCCCAAATCCGTATCCGGGCGCCCGTCCCGGGCGCCTCTCCCGCCCCTCGGACCCCCTCCGCGCCCGGCCGGGACCGCTCTGCGGCAGGCGGCTGACCTGGGGTGACCACGCCGGTACGACTAATGCGTCCTCCACGGCGCTCGCGGGCGGCGACCCTACGCTCGGGACTACTCAGCGTGATCTTGAGCCGCGACCGCCGCGGCTTCCGTCCCGTTCCGTCACCCCGATCCGCCCGATCCGTCGTTGCGTTCCCTCGTTCCGTTCCGGCCCCTGGAGACCGATGCCCGACAGCCACCCGCAGCCGCCGAATCCACCCGGGCCCCCCGACCGCCCCGAACCGGCCGCGCTCCTGCTGTGCGGGGCACGGCTGACCGACGGCCGGACCGTGGACGTGCGGGTGTCGGGCGGGCACATCGAGGCGGTCGGCACGGCCGGCAGCCTGGCCCCGGGACCGCCGGGCGTCGTCTCCCGCGTCGACCTCGGCGGCTATCTGCTGCTGCCCGCCCCCGCCGAACCGCACGCCCACGCCGACACCGCGCTGAGCGCCGAGCAGCCCGGACCGGTGTCGTACGCCCCGGAGGACGTCCAGCGCCGCGCCACCGAGGCGGCGCTGCTCCAGCTCGGGCACGGGGCGACGGCGGTCCGCGCGCACGTCCGGGTCGGCGAGGAGCGGGGGCTCGGCGCGCTGGAGGCGGTCCTGCAGGCCCGGCGCTCGCTGCGCGGGCTCGCGGAGCTGACGGCGGTGGCGATGCCCCGGCTGCTGACCGGGACGGCCGGGGCGGACGGGCTCGCGCTGCTGCGGGACGCGGTGAAGATGGGCGCCTCGGTGGTGGGCGGCTGCCCGGACGTGGACCCGGACCCCACGGGGTACACGGCGGCGGTCCTGGAGCTGGCCGCCGAGCACGGCGCCCCGGTGGACCTGCACACGGACGCCGCCGACCCGGCCCGTCTCGCCCGGCTCGCGGCCATGGCGGGCGGACTGCGCGCCGGGGTGACCATCGGTCCCTGCGCGGGGCTCGCCCGGCTGCCCCTCGAGATCGCGCGCCGCGCGGCGGACCAGCTCGCGGCGGCCGGGGTGACGGTGATGTGCCTGCCCCAGGGCGTCTGCGGCGCCGCGGACATCCGGGGCACGGCGCCGGTACGGCTGCTGCGCGCGGCCGGGGTGAAGGTGGCGGCGGGCAGCGGTGCGATGCGCGACGTGGCCAACCCGGTCGGCCGGGGCGATCCGCTGGAGGCGGCGTATCTCCTCGCCTCCGCGCACGGGCTGAGCCCCGAGGACGCCTACGAGGCGGTCAGCGCCTCGGCGCGCACCGCGCTCGGGCTGCCCGAGGTGCGCGTGGAGGCGGGCTTCCCCGCCGAACTCCTCGCGGTGCGCGGGGACCGGCTGCCGGGCGCGCTGTCCCTCGCCTACAGCCGGATCGTGGTGCACCGGGGGCGCGTGGTGGCGCGTACGAGCGCGGTGCGGGAGTACTGCAACTCGGCGGCGGCCGAGGAGTTGGGGCTGCCCCGGCAGGGGCGGGGGAAGCTGTCGTGAGGGACGGGCGTACGGGGCGCGGGGGCGCTGCGACGGGCGGGCGTGCGGATCGCGGGGGTGCTTCGGCGGGCGGGCGTCCACCCGTTCGGCGGATGGCGGAGGGCGGGCGTACGGTCGAAGACATGCGCATCGTCATCGCTGGAGGGCATGGTCAGATCGCGTTGCGGCTGGAGCGTCTGCTCGCCGCGCGCGGGGACGAGGTGGCGGGGATCATCCGCGACCCGGGGCAGGCCGACGACCTGCGGGCGGCCGGTGCCGAACCGGTCGTGCTCGACCTGGAGTCGGCGTCCCCCGAGGAGGTCGAGGCGTGCCTGCGCGGCGCGGACGCGGCGGTGTTCGCCGCCGGTGCGGGTCCGGGCAGCGGGACCGACCGCAAGGAGACGGTGGACAGGGGCGCGGCGGTGCTGTTCGCGGACGCGGCGGTACGGGCGGGTGTACGGCGGTTCCTGATCGTGTCCTCGATGGGCGCGGACCCGGCGCACGCCGGTGACGAGGTGTTCGACGTGTATCTGCGGGCCAAGGGCGAGGCGGACGCGTACGTCACCCGGCAGGAGCGCCTCGACTGGACGGTCCTGCGCCCCGGTTCGCTGACCGACGAGCCCGGCACCGGTCTGGTGACCCTCGCGGCGCACACCGGGCGCGGGCCGGTCTCCCGGGACGATGTGGCGGCGGTGCTGGCGGAGTTGGTGGAGTCCTCGGCGACGACGGGGCTGACGCTGGAGCTGATCGCGGGGTCGACGCCGGTGGCGGTGGCGGTGAAGGCGGTGGCGGGCGGCTGAGGCGGCACGTGACCGATGCCCGCCCGTCAGGGCGGTCGGCGCGGGTGCCGGGGTCTCAGAAGAGGGGCAGTTGGCCGGGGAACTCGGGTACGGCGTAGCCGTCCAGCGTGGGCTGGGCGGCACCGATGTGGGCCTGGCTGCGGGAGCCGGAGCAGGAGACGAGGTCACCGTGTTCGCGCGCGCCGGGCGGGTCGTGACGGGCGAAGCGGCCCGCGACGACGGCGATCTCGCGGCGGCACACGGGACAGGTTCTGCGACGGGAGGACATGCCGTCAGTCTGCCCCGGACGGGAGCGGGCGCACCGGTCAGGGGCGCGTGCGGTGACCGACGAGCGCCGTTTCGTCACGCGCCTCTGTTACTCACTTTCGGGTGACGGCGCCTCGGCGACCGGGGTGGCGTGGTGTGGCGGAAGACGCCCCGGACCCAGTGATCACAAGGGTTCCGACCCTCCAAAGCGGTCAACTCGGTGCATTTTTCCTATGAATGGACGTTACAGGTAAGAGTCACAGATACATGCTCGATCGGTAACACGATTCACGTTTTCCCCACATCACGTCCGCATCCCGGACAAGGTGTGGATGCGCGGCCAGTTGGTCGCCATCCGCACACCGCACGACTCCGTATACGACGCCCGTATGCGGATGTGCCCGCACCATGCAGGAGAACCTGTGACTGCTTCAGCTTCCGTGACCGCTCGCCGCCTGGCCGCCGTCGCCATCGCGGCCGGTGCTCTGGTCGGTTCGGTGGCCCTGCCGGCCTCCGCGGCGGACGCCCGCCCGCACCGGGCGGACGTTCAGATCAGCCGTGTGCAGTACGACTCCCCCGGCTTCGACAACGGCTCCAACCGCTCGCTGAACAACGAGTGGGTCGAGCTGACCAACAACTCCCGCAACCGCGTCAACCTCGACGGGTGGACGCTGTCGGAGAGCCGGCGCGGTGTCACCTACACGTTCCGCCACTTCAGCCTCGGCGGCCACTCGACCGTCCGCGTCCACACGGGCGTCGGCCGTGACACCTTCCGCGACGTCTACCTGGACCGCCGCAACTACGTCTGGGACAACAACCGCGACACCGCGACGCTGCGCGACGACCACCGCCGCCTCGTCGACGACGCGTCGTGGGGCGGCCGTGGCGGCCGCGACGACGACCGCGGTCCGGGCCGCGACCACCGCGGCGACGACCGTGGCCACGGCCGCGACCACCGCCGCTGACCGTCTCTGACCGTTCCCCCGCGCCACTCGGCGTTTCCCCGACCTGCGCCTCCGGCGGTCGGGCCGGACTTCAGCCGGCGTCCGACTACGCGCCAAGTTCCTTGCGGAAGACCGTGGAACTGTGGCGGACCGTCATGCCGACGCGCAGATAGAGGTCGAGCGCACCGGTGTCCGAGTGGGTCCACAGGGTGCAGGCATCGAGCCCCGCGTGACGGAAGGCACGGAAGGTGTGACGCAGCAGGAGCCGGGCGATGCCGCGACCACGGTGATCGTGCCGCACGGCGACCTGCTCGACGTACCCCTCACCCGTGCCCGGCACGTCCAACGCCAGGGCAGCGCCCACCAGTTGGCCACCGGCGAAGGCCAGAGCCGACCGCCCGGGGGCGAACGCGGGCCGCTCCACGGTGTGCGCCGCCCACTCCTCGTACGACTGCCGCCGCTCCTGCCACTCGTCGAACGCGTCCTGGACGAGGAGATGCGCCGCGACCTCATCCCCTGCCTGAAAGCACCGCACGGTGACACCCACGGGAGGCTCGGGCACGGATGGCTCGACCGACAGGTCGACCTCCAGCAGCCAAGCCGTCACCAACGACTCGTACCCGTTCGCCCGCAACAGCGCCACGGCCGCCGTGTCCGCGTCCGGCACGGTCTGCACGACACGATCAACCCCCGCCTGCCGCGCCCGAGCCACCGTCCACCCGAGCAGCGCCGCCCCCAGCCCCCGCCCCCGGTGCCCCGGACGCACATCCACCTCGGACCGCCGGTCCACCCACGCCCGCGCGACAACCCTCCCGCCCTGATCCAGCACGAGCACGGTGTCCGACTCCGCCACCAGCCCCGGCCGCGCGAGATCGGCGGCCACAGCCCCGACGTCACTCCGCCCCCGCCCGTACACCTCCCGCTCGCACTCCACGACCAGCGCGTGAATCGCCGGAACGTCATCGACGGTCGCGGGCCGAGAGCGGTATCCGGGCGGCAGGTCGGGGACGAGGGAGGTCATCGACGGAGAGTAGCGAATCGCCCGCAGACACGACGAAGGGCCCGTGACCTGCTGAGACAGCAGGTCACGGGCCCTTCGTTCCCGTGTGGCGGCGCCAGGATTCGAACCTGGGAAGGCTGAGCCGGCAGATTTACAGTCTGCTCCCTTTGGCCGCTCGGGCACACCGCCGGGGGGTGTTGGTTCGGGAGGGCCCGCTGTTCGCGGTGCTCCTTGGCAACGACGTAAACAATACCCGATGCGGAGGGGTGCTTCGCCACCCGATTGATCTCCGCCCCGAGGCGGGCGGGGTGGCTAGGCTGGTGCGGATGCGGCCCGGCTGGATGCCGGGCGCGGCGGCCGTCGCCCCTCGGGCCGGGCCGCACTCGATCCGCACCCCGATGCAAGGAGCCACAGGACATGGCCGACTCCAGTTTCGACATCGTCTCGAAGGTCGAGCGGCAGGAGGTCGACAACGCCCTCAACCAGACCGCCAAGGAGATCTCGCAGCGCTACGACTTCAAGGGCGTGGGTGCCTCGATCTCGTGGTCCGGCGAGAAGATCCTCATGGAGGCGAACTCCGAGGACCGGGTGAAGGCAGTACTCGACGTCTTCGAGTCCAAGCTGATCAAGCGTGGCATCTCGCTGAAGGCGCTGGACGCGGGTGAGCCCCAGTTGTCCGGCAAGGAGTACAAGATCTTCGCCTCCATCGAGGAGGGCATCTCCCAGGAGAACGCCAAGAAGGTGGCGAAGATCATCCGTGACGAGGGTCCCAAGGGCGTCAAGGCCCAGGTCCAGGGTGAGGAGCTGCGCGTCAGCTCCAAGAGCCGTGACGACCTCCAGGCCATCATCGCGCTGCTGAAGGGCAAGGACTTCGACTTCGCCCTCCAGTTCGTGAACTACCGGTGAGCCGAGCGGCCGGCGAGGTCCTCCTCGCCGGCCATCCGTCGCCCGTGCCCGCTTCGTTCCCGTCGCCACACGCCCCGGCATGTGCGATCGTTCCGGCATGAGCAGCGACTACGACCGGGTCCGGACCGGAATCGAGTTCATGACTGCCTACGTCTCCGGGGACGAGCTCCTGACGGAGTATCTGGGCGAGCGGCGGCGTGAGGACCCCACCGCCGCCACGGAGACGCTGCTGGACGGCACGGCCGCCCTGTGCGCCGCGCTCCTGCAGGCGCTGGCCCGTACGACCGGGCGGTCCGAGCACGAGATCCTGCAGGAGCTGGCCCGCGGCACCCATCGCCGCGAGCAGCGCTCCGGTGACTGACACGGTCCGGCGCTCTCCGCCGGGAGGTCAGTCCCGCGAGTTTCCGAACAGCACCCGGTAGAGGATCAGCAGCACCAGAGAGCCGCCGATCGCCGCCGCCCACGTCGCCCCGTCGTAGAAGTGCTTGCTGATCGGGTGGTCGAGCCAGCGGGACGAGATCCAGCCGCCGATGAAGGCGCCCGCGACGCCGATCAGGGTGGTGCCGATGAAGCCGCCCGGGTCGCGGCCCGGGAGCAGGAGTTTGGCGATGGCGCCGGCCAGCAGGCCCAGGATGATCCAACCGATGATGCTCATGCCGAGTTACCTGCCCTTCCGCGCTGTCTCCTCACTGTCCGACCGCTGAGAATTCGGTGAGGACCATGTGGGTGAGGAGACGAGGCGTACGTCTTCCGGTTCGTCCGGGAAGACGCCGTCCGGGCAGGTGACGGTTGCGTCAGCGCGCCGCGAAGGGCTCGTCGGTGCGCACGATCTCGCGGCCCAGCGGCAGCAGGGAGACCGGGATCATCTTGAAGTTGGCGATGCCGAACGGGATGCCGATGATCGTCAGGCACAGCGCGACGCCGGTCGTGATGTGGGCCAGCGCCAGCCACCAGCCCGCCAGGACCAGCCAGAGGACGTTGCCGACGCAGGACGGGGCGCCCGCGTCGTGGCGCTCGATCGTGGTGTACCCGAAGGGCCACAGGGCGTAGATGCCGATACGGAAGGCGGCTATCCCGAAGGGGATGCCGATGATCGTGACGCACAGCAGCAGGCCCGCGAGCAGGTAGCCCAGGAAGAGCCAGAAGCCGCTCAGGACCAGCCAGATGATGTTGAGGAGTGTCTTCACCGGTTTCGACCTGCCATCTGTTCCAGTCGGGCGATGCGCTCCGCCATCGGCGGGTGCGTGGAGAACATCCGCGACAGCCCCTGACCGGGGCGGAACGGGTTCGCGATCATCATGTGGCTCGCGGTCTCGATGCGCGGCTCGGGAGGCAGCGGCAACTGCTGGGTGCCCGTCTCCAGCTTGCGCAGCGCCCCGGCGAGGGCGAGCGGGTCGCCGGTGAGCTGGGCGCCCGAGGCGTCCGCCTCGTACTCCCGGGAGCGGCTGATGGCCAGTTGGATGAGGGTGGCGGCGAGCGGGCCGAGGATCATGATCAGCAGCATGCCGAGCAGGCCGGGACCGTCGTCGTCGTCCGAGCGGCCGATGGGGATCAGCCAGGCGAAGTTCACCAGGAACATGATCACCGAGGCGAGGGCGCCGGCCACGGACGAGATGAGGATGTCGCGGTTGTAGACATGGCTCAGCTCGTGGCCGATGACCCCGCGCAGCTCGCGCTCGTCGAGCAGGCGCAGGATGCCCTCGGTGCAGCAGACGGCCGCGTTGCGCGGGTTGCGGCCGGTGGCGAAGGCGTTGGGTGCCTCGGTGGGCGAGATGTACAAGCGCGGCATGGGCTGGCGGGCCTGCGTGGACAGCTCGCGCACCATGCGGTAGAGCCCCGGCGCCTCGAACTCGCTGACCGGGCGGGCGCGCATGGCGCGCAGGGCCAGCTTGTCGCTGTTCCAGTACGCGTACGCGTTGGTGGCCAGCGCCACCAGGACGGCGACGATCAGACCCGTACGCCCGAAGAGGCTGCCGATGACGATGATGAGCGCCGACAGCCCCCCGAGGAGTACTGCGGTCCTGAGCCCGTTGTGCCGGCGGTG
Source organism: Streptomyces sp. DSM 110735 (assembly GCF_016482685.1). Lineage (GTDB taxonomy): Bacteria > Actinomycetota > Actinomycetes > Streptomycetales > Streptomycetaceae > Streptomyces. The sequence continues at coordinate 180,669 of NZ_JACYHF010000012.1, forward strand.
CACGGTGCGCCCTCCAAGTCGTGCAGCGAACCCTTCGGTCCAGTGGACCCTCCCGCACTGGTCAACGCCAGGCGGCGGCCGCGAGTTCCCAGGTGCGGGCGGGGGTGCCGTACGTCCGTACGGGTGGGGCGGGTGGCTCAGAACAGGTTGGTGGCGGCGAAGCGGAGGACCAGTTCCGGTGCGCCGGACAGGGCGACGCCGACGACTCCGGTGAGGGCGAGGGCGAGCGTGAGGGGGGCGGGGACGTGGTGGCGGGCGGGTTCGCCCTCGGGGGTACGGAAGAGCAGGGCCGTCCACCTCAGGTAGTAGTACAGCGCGATCACCACGTTGACGGCCATGAGGACGGCGAGCCAGCCGAGACCCGCGTGGACGGCGGTGGAGAACACGGTGACCTTGGCGAAGAGCCCGATGACGCCGGGCGGCAGTCCCGCGAGGCACAGCAGGAAGAAGGCCAGCAGGAGCGCGGTGACGGGGTTGGTGGCGTACAGACCCCGGTAGTCGGCGATGCGGTTGGCGGAGCGGGTACGGCCCACCAGGGCGGCCACGGCGAAGGCGCCGAGGTTGACCGCGCCGTACATGAGCGCGTACGCCACGGTGGAGCCGATGGCCTGGCGGGCGTCGCGGGTGTATCCGGCGGCGGCGATCGGGACGAGGAGGTAGCCCGCCTGGCCGACGGAGGACCAGGCGAGCAGCCGTACCGCGCTGTACGCGCGCGTGCCGCTCTGGCGCAGGGCGCCGACGTTTCCGGCGGTCATGGTGAGCGCGGCGAGGATCGCGAGGGCGGGACCCCAGACGTCGGCGTACGAGGGGAAGCCGATCACGGTGACGAGGATCAGCCCGGAGAAGCCGACCGCCTTGCCGACGACCGAGAGGTAGGCGGCGACGGGCAGCGGCGCGCCGACGTAGGTCTCGGGCACCCAGAAGTGGAAGGGGACGGCTGCCGTCTTGAAGGCGAAGCCGATCAGGGTGAGGACGACGCCGGTCTGGGCGAGGACGTGGAACTGTCCGTCGACGTGCGGCAGCCGCTGGGCGATCCGGGTGAGGTAGAGGCTGCCGGTGGAGGCGTAGACGAAGCTGACGCCCATCAGGCTGACGGCGGTGGCGGTGACCGAGGAGAGGAAGAACTTCAGGGCAGCCTCGGCGGAGCGCCGGTCGCCGTGCCGGATGCCGACGAGGGCGAAGGCGGGCAGCGAGGCGACCTCCAGGGCGACGACCAGGGTGGCGAGGTCGCGGGAGGCGGGCAGCAGGGCGGCTCCGGCCGCCGAGGACAGCAGCAGGAACCAGAACTCCCCGGCGGGGACGCGCCGGTGCTCGTCCTTGAGACCGGTCATCGACAGCAGGGCCGCGAGGAGGGCGCCGCCGAGGACGAGGAGCTGGATGGCGAGGGTGAAGTGGTCGGCGCGGTAGCTGCACGCGCGCGCGGCGCCGCTTCCCGCGCAGAAGGTGGCGCGGTCGCCGTCGAGCAGGGGCAGCAGCATGAGCCCGGCGGCGGCCAGGCCCGCGACGGAAACCCGTCCGAGGAGTGGTTTGCGGCGCTCCGGCAGGAAAAGGTCGGCGACGAGCACCACGAGGGCGGTGACGGCGGCGATGACGGGCGGCGCGATCGCGAGCCAGTCGACGGACTGGACCGCCGACTGGACCGCCGACTGGGCGAGCGGCTGGGCCAGGGCGGTCATCGGGTGCCTCCCGCGAGGAGCTGCTGCACGGCCGGGTCGGTGAGTCCGAGCAGGGACCTCGGCCAGAGTCCGGCGACGAGGGTGAGGACGACGAGCGGGGTCCAGGCGGCCAGCTCGTAGCCGCGGACGTCGGTGAGTTCGGGCAGGTCGCGCTTCATGTCGCCCATGCAGACCCGGCGGACCACGACGAGCAGGTAGGCGGCGGTGAGCAGGGTGCCGAAGGCGCCGATCGCCATGAAGACGAGGTAGGCGGAGCGATTGAGGTCGGCGGCGGGGCGGAACGCGCCGAACAGGGAGAGCATCTCGCCCCAGAACCCGGCGAGCCCGGGCAGTCCGAGCGAGGCGACGGCGGCGAAGGCGAGCAGTCCGCCGAGGCGCGGTGCCCTGCCGTAGAGGGCGGCGCCGGTGTGCTCGGCGAGGGTGTCGAGGTCGGTGCTGCCGGTGCGGTCCTTGAGGGCGCCGACGAGGAAGAAGAGGAGCCCGGTGATGAGGCCGTGGGCGATGTTGGCGAACAGGGCGCCGTTCACGCCGGTCGGGGTCATCGTGGCGATGCCGAGCAGGACGAAGCCCATGTGGCCGACGGAGGAGTAGGCGATGAGCCGCTTGAGGTCGCCCTTGGCGCCGGGTTTGGCGAGGTTGAGGCAGGCCAGCGAGCCGTAGACGATCCCGACCACGGCGAAGGCGGCGAGGTAGGGCGCGAAGACGTGGAAGCCCTGCGGTGCCTCGGGGAGCAGGATGCGGACGAACCCGTAGGTGCCCATCTTCAGCAGGACGCCGGCGAGGAGGACCGAGCCGACGGTCGGCGCCGAGGTGTGGGCGTCAGGGAGCCAACTGTGCAGGGGCCACATCGGGGTCTTCACGGCGAGCCCGAGACCGATCGCCAGAACGGCGATGACCTGCACGGATGTGCTCAGGGACCGCCCGTTGTCAGTGGCGAGTGCCACCATGTCGAATGTGCCCGCCTTGATCCCGATCAGGAGCAGGCCGAGCAGCATGATCACGGAGCCGAGCAGCGTGTACAGGATGAACTTCCACGCCGCCCTGCTCCGGCCCTCGCCGCCCCAGCGGGCGATGAGGAAGTACATGGGGACGAGCACGGTCTCGAACGCGAGGAAGAAGAGGACGAGGTCGAGCACGGCGAAGGAGGCGAGGGTGCCGCCTTCGAGCAGCAGGACCAGGGCGGTGAACGCCTTCGGGGACGGGCCCGTGGGCGGCTTGAAGTACGAGTAGAGCGCGCAGAGGAAGGTCAGCAGCGCGGTCAGGACGACGAGGGGGAGCGAGATGCCGTCGATGCCGAGGTGGATGCGCACGTGGAGCGCGGGGATCCAACTGATGTCGGTCTGGGCCTGCATCCTCGACGGGTGGTCGTGGTCGAAGCCGAGCGCGAGGACGATCGCGGCGATGAGGACCACGCCGGTCACGGTCACGCAGTGGCGGAGCACGGCCTGGTCGGGGGACCTGCCCCTGAGCCCGGGCGGGGCGGGCAGGAGAGCGGCGGCTGCGCCGAGAAGCGGGACGGCGACGATGAACGCCAGAAGAAACTGCATCACTGACTCGTTGATACCGATCACGCCTGCTCACGCTCCCGAGGCGACGAGGAGGACGGCGACCGTCAGGACGACGGTGCCGGCGAGCAGCGCGCTCACATAGGTCTGGACGTTGCCGGTCTGTGCCCGGCGTACGGCGGCTCCGAGGAGCCGGGGCAGGGCGGCGGCGCCGCGCACGTAGGTGTCGACGACCTCGCGGTCGAGGAAGCGGACGAGGCTCGCTGCGGCGAGGACCGGGCGGACGAACAGCGCGGAGTACACGGCGTCCAGGTGGAAGCCGGTCGCGGCGGGCTTGAACAGCGGGCCGAGCAGGACGCGCGCGGGGTCCGCCGGGTCGGGGGCGCGGGCGATGTCGCCGTAGGCGGCCTCGTGCGCGGCGATGGCCTCGGCTTCCACCTGGCCCGCGTCGCCCTCGGGGTGCGCGGCGACGGCGCCCAGGGGCACGCGGGCGGCGCGGGCGGAGGTGCGCTGCCAGACGCCGTAGGTGAGCAGCGCGCCGACGACGGCGAGACCGGTGCCGAGGACGGAGGTGAGCAGGGTGGGCGCGAGGCTTCGGCCGTCGAACCAGCCGGGCAGCGTGCGGTAGGCGAGCGCGCCGAAGGCCAGCGAGGGCACGGCGAGCACCCAGAGCACGACGGTCATGGTGAGCGGTTCACGGATGTGAGCGGGGGCTTCGGCGCCTCGGCCACAGAAGGCGAGCAGCCACAGCCGGGTGGCGTAGGCGGCGGTGAGCAGGGCGGTCGCGAGACCGGCGACGAGGACGATCCAGCCCGCGGCGCCGGGGACGGAGCCGTCGTGCCCGGTGGCGGTGTGCTCGGCGGCGCCGAGGACGGACTCCTTGGAGAAGAAGCCGCTGAACGGCGGGATCGCGGCGAGCGCGAGCAGCGCCACGGTCATCGTCCAGAAGGCGTCCGGGACACGGTCGCGCAGGTGGCTCATGCGGGACATGGCGGCGAGCGAGTTGGTGCCGGCGGCGTGGATGACCACTCCGGCGGCGAGGAACAGCAGCGCCTTGAAGGCGCCGTGGGACAGGAGGTGGAAGACGGCGGCACCCCGGTCGCCGACGGCGAGGGCGCCGGTCATGTAGCCGAGCTGACCGATCGTCGAGTAGGCGAGGACGCGCTTGATGTCGTCCTGGGCGAGCGCGGAGAGACCGGAACCCACCATGGTGACGGCGGCCATCGCGGCGAGGACCACCATCGCGGCGGCGGACGCCTCGAAGACGGGCAGGAGACGGGCGGTGAAGTAGACACCGGCGGCGACCATGGTCGCGGCGTGGATCAGCGCGGAGACGGGCGTGGGACCCGCCATCGCGTCCGGGAGCCAGGTGTGCAGCGGGAACTGCGCCGACTTGCCCGCCACGCCCGCGAGGAGCAGCAGGGCGATCAGGGTCGGGTGGTCGAGCCCGCCGTTCGCCACGGTGGCGAGGACGCGGGTGATGCGGAAGGACCCGGCGTCGGTGCCGAGCGCGAACAGACCGATGAGGAACGGCACGTCGCCGAGCTTGGTGACGAGGAACGCCTTGAGGGAGGCGGCGCGCGCCTCGGGGGTCTCCCAGTAGTGGCCGACGAGGAAGTAGGAGCAGATGCCCATGACCTCCCAGCCGACCAGCAGCACGATCAGATCGCCGGAGTAGACGACGAGAAGCATGGCGGAGGTGAAGAGGGAGACGAGGGCCGCGTACGACGGGTAGCGGGGGTCCTCGCGCAGATAGCCGGTCGAGTAGATCTGCACGCAGCTCGCGACGAAGGCCACCAGGACGGCGACGAGCGCGGCGAAGCCGTCGATGTGCAGGGCGAGGTCGACCGGGACGGAACCGGTGGGCGTCAGCAGGGTGGACGCGTCGATCGCCCGGCCACCGCCCTGGCGGGCCGCGACGAGCGCGGTCAGCACGAGGGAGGCGAGGACGGGCAGTACGGCGAGCGGGCGGACGAAGCCGGGCGCGGTGCGACCCAGCAGCAGTCCGGCGGCGGCGCCGAGGAAGGGGAGGACGGGGACGAGGGCGGCGAGGGTGGTCGTGGTCACGCGGTGGCCTCAGCCTTCTCGGCCCCGGGGGCGGCGCCGGGGCCCTCGGGGGTGCTCTCGGCGGTGTCGCGGAGTCGGTCGATGTCGGAGGTGCCCCGGTTGCGGTACACGGCGAGCACGATCGCCAGACCGATGCCGATCTCGGCGGCGGCGATGGCGATGGTGAACAGGGTCAGCGCCTGCCCGGAGTGCAGGGTGTCGCGGGCGGCGCGGCTGAGCCAGACGTCGAAGGCGACGAGGTTGAGGTTGACGGCGTTGAGCATCAGCTCGACCGACATCAGGACCAGGATCGCGTTGCGGCGGGCGAGGACGCCGTAGAGACCGGTGCAGAAGAGGAGGGCGGAGAGTACAGCGGGATAGGCGAGGTGCATCAGCGGGCGCCTTCCGGCTCGCCGGGGGTCTTGGTGGGCTCGCCGGTCGTCCGCGTGGGGCTCGGGACGCCGGGGGTCTTCGTGCGGCCGGGGGCGCCGGGGGCGGACTGGTCCTGGTCCTCGTCGGTCTTGGCCTTGCGGGACAGGACGATCGCGCCGACCAGGGCGGCGAGGAGGAGGACGGACAGCGCCTCGAAGGGCAGGACCCAGCCGCGGAAGATGCTCTCGCCGGTGACGCGGGTGGTCCCGGCGGCAGGTCCGTCCAGGTCGATCCAGGTGGCGCGGAAGGCGTCCACGACCACCCAGACCAGCGCGCCCGCGGCGCCCACCGCTACGGCGAGCGCTGCCCAGCGGTTGCCGGAATCGGCGTCCGGGGAGCGGCCGATGGGAGCCCGCGTGAGCATCAGCCCGAACAGGAGGAGGACGACGACGGAACCGACGTAGATGAGGACCTGCACCCAGGCGATGAACTCGGCGGTCAGCAGGAGGTACTCGACGGCGAGCCCACCGAGCGCGACCACCAGCCAGAGGGCGGCGTGCACGAGCTGCCGGGTGGTGACGGTGATCAGCGCGGCGCCGAAGGTGGCGAGACCGACGAGCAGGAAGGCGATCTCGACGCCGGTCGGGGACAGGAAGCCGGGGGGCGCGGCGGCGGCCAGGGTGGCTGCGGTAGGGCTCACGACTCTCCCTCCTGCTGGGTGGACTTGTCCGCGGTCCCTGCTTCTTGGGCGGCGGACTCGGCTGCTTGCGCGGACTTGGCTGCCTCGGCTGCCTGCGCGGCGGCGAGTTTGTCGGCGGTCTTGCGGGCGGCGGCGATCTCCTTGGGTTCCTCGGCGTGCGGGTCCAGGGCGGGCGGCGCCGGGACGGTCCACATCCACTCGCGGAGCTTGTCGCGCTCGTGGGTGAGTTCACGGATGTCGGTCTCGGCGTACTCGAACTCCGGGGACCAGAACAGCGCGTCGAAGGGGCAGACCTCGATGCAGATGCCGCAGTACATGCACAGGGAGAAGTCGATGGCGAAGCGGTCGAGGACGTTGCGGCTGCGCTCGCGTCCGCCGGGGGTGGCGGCGGGGACCGTCTCCTTGTGGGAGTCGATGTAGATGCACCAGTCGGGGCACTCGCGGGCGCAGAGCATGCAGACCGTGCAGTTCTCCTCGAACAGTCCGATCACTCCGCGGGTGCGGGGCGGCAGGTCGGGCTCCACGTCCGGGTACCGCTCGGTGACGGTCTTCCTCGTCATCGTGCGCAGGGTGACGGCCAGGCCCTTGGCCAGACCGGAGCCGGGGATGCGGGGCATCAGGAGATCACCACCTTGACGACGCCGGTGAGGGCGATCTGGGCGAGGGCGAGGGGGACGAGGAGGGTCCAGGAGAGCTTCTGGAGCTGGTCCTCGCGCAGGCGGGGGTAGGTGACGCGGAGCCAGATGACGAGGAACGCGAGCAGCGCGGTCTTCAGGAGGGTCCACACCCAGCCGAGTCCGTCGGCGCCCCAGGGTCCGTGCCAGCCGCCGAGGAACAGGACGGTGGTCAGACCGCACAGCACGACGATCCCGGCGTACTCCGCGAGCAGGAACAGGGCGAACCTCAGTCCGGTGTACTCCGTGTACGCGCCGAAGATGATCTCCGAGTCCGCCACGGGCATGTCGAACGGCGGGCGTTGCAGCTCCGCGAGTCCGGCCACGAAGAAGACGACCGCGCCGGCGAGCTGCCAGGGCACCCACCACCAGTGGAACGCGCCGACGATCCCGGGCAGCGACACCGTCCCCGCCGCCATCGCCACCGACGCGGCGGCGAGCAGCATCGGCAGCTCGTACGCCAGCAACTGCGCGGCGGTCCGCAGACCGCCGAGCAGCGAGAACTTGTTCGCGCTGGCCCATCCGGCCATCAGCGAACCGAGCACTCCCACGCCCATCACGGCCAGCACGAAGAAGATCCCCGCGTCCACGACCTGCCCGACCGCGCCGCTGCCCGGTCCGATCGGGATCGCCAGCAGCACGAGCAGGTACGGCAGCAGCGCGACCGCCGGTGCCAACTGGAAGATCCGCCGGTCGGCTCCCGCCGGTACGACGTCCTCCTTCTGCGCGAACTTCACCCCGTCCGCGACGAGCTGCGCCCACCCGTGGAACCCGCCCGCGTACATCGGGCCCAGCCTGCCCTGCATGTGCGCCATCACCTTGTGCTCCGTCTGACCCACGATCAGCGGGAACGTGAGGAACACGACGAACACGATCAGCAGCCGCAGGGCGACGGGCCATACGTCGTTCACCGCGGGTCTCCTGAGGGGTCTTCGGGGTCGGGATCGGGGGTCCGGTCCGGGTCCGGGGTCTGCTCGGAGTCCGTGGCCGGGGGCGGACCGGGCTGCGGCGCGTTGTCCGGAGCCCGGGTGGGCCCGGGAGCCTGGTCGGTGCCTGAGGCGTGGTCGGGTTCGGGCACCTGGCTCGCGGGCCGGTCCTGCACCTGGTCCGGGGTCGGCTCCGAGGCGGGAACCGCGCCGGACGCGCTTCCCCTGTCCGGAGTCGGGGCGGGCTCAGGCGCCTGGTCGGGCTCGGGGGTCCGGTCGGGGACCGAGGCAGAGTCGTGGGTCCGCTCCGACACCCGGGGCGGGGTCGGAGTCGCGCCGGTCTCCGGTGCGCTGTCCGATTCCGAGCCGGGGTCAGGGGCCTGGTCGGGCTCGGCGGTCCGGTGGGAGGCCGGAGCCGAGTCGCCTGTCCGCTCCGACACCCGGGAAGGGGTCGGAGTCGCGCCGGTCTCCGGTGCGCTGTCCGGGGTCCGGCCGCCCTGTGGGGGGTCGTTCGGTTCCGGGGTTTCGTCCGGGGTCGGCTCGTCGAAAGCCGGGCGGGCGTGGTGCCAGGGGGCGTCCGCGCTGCGGGGGGCTGTGCTGCGGCGGGCGGGGGGCTCGGGGGTGGCAGCCGGGTCCGGGCTCTGCGTCTGCTGGGACGCGGAGCCTTGGGAGGCGCTGCGCGTGCGGCGCGGAGTACGGGGCTCCTCCGGTGCGGGCTCCGGGTCCTGTGTCTGGCTCACCGAGCCGTCGCTCGCGCTCCGGGTGCGGCGGGGTCGGGCGGGGGTGCGGGGCTCCTCCGGTGCCT
>NZ_JACYHF010000013.1 GCF_016482685.1 Streptomyces sp. DSM 110735
AGATCCGGGCGCACGCCGAGAGCACGCACCAGACGCCGCGGGCTGCTCCACGAAGATCCGCCGGACAGGCCCTAGCCGGACCGCCTGTTCTGGCCGCCCGCGCGGCTATTCGACGTCGCCGCCCGACGCCGCAGGCGCCCAGGAGCCGGTCCAGCCCAGCAACTCGGGGCTGTGCAGGGCCGGTACCCACAGGTCGGCGTGTTCCGCCTGGTCGCCGTCCGGGCGGGGACCGAGTCCGACGACCCGCAGCCCGGCCCGGCGCGCCGACTCCATCCCGGTCAGGGAGTCCTCGACCGCCAGCGCGCGCTCCGGGGACACACCGCAGAGGCGGGCGGCGGTGGCGTACACGTCCGGCCATGGCTTGGGTCGTACCGGGGTGCCGTCCGGTCCCGTGGACGGGACGACGATGTGCTCGAAGTGCCCGCGCAGACCCGCCCGTTCGAGGCTGCCCTCCACCACCTCGGACGGGCAGTTGCTGGCCACCGCGAGCGGCAGCCGACCCGAGAGCGAGCGCACCAGCTCGACGGCGCCCGGCATCGTCACCGGGTCGTCGGCGACGAGGGCCAGGAAGTGGCGCAGGAGGGCGGTCGTGAGGTCGGCGGTCAGCTCGGGCTTGTGCACGGACTCGGCCATGAGCCGCCCGCAGTCGGCGTAGTGCACGCCCTTGGCCTGCTCCGCGAACCCCGCGGGGGCACGGAGTCCGAAGTCCCGGAACGCCTGGGCGCGGGCGTCCTGCCAGTGGCGTTCGCTGTCCATCAGGGTCCCGTCGCAGTCGAAGACGACGGCATCCGGGGACCAGTTGAAGAGGGGATGGGCCGTGGTGGTCACAGGGGCCTCCTGGGGAGCGAGCAGTCGCGCGCGGCAGAGCCGCGGTTTCGGTCTGGCGGTGTCCCGTGTGCCGGACGCGCCGGGAATGAGCGCCTGCGCGGCGGAGCCTGCTGCAGGAATGGGGTATTCCCGATCTTCAGTGACGAAACGGAAACATCGCAGTCATTACGTTATTTCCGCGACGGAGAGCCCTGCAATGACTACAAGGAGTTATCGACGGAGGTGGGTGGCGGGGTGTATGGGATGCGGGGGAGCGGGGTGGCGCAGGGTGAGGGGCGAGGCTCCCAAAACGGCTTGTTTCGAAGCGAGTTGAGGTGTGCTCGCGGGACGGCGCGTGTTCGTCGCGCCGGGGCTGCCGGGGAGGGGTCGGGTGCCGAAACGGCGGCGGATCGGGCCCATTGCCACTCGTCGGCGTTCATCCTCGAAAGAAATACGCAATAACCGCGCGAGTATGGGTGCGGGGCGCTCCGGGCGCACGCGGGCGCACTACATTCTCCGCTGTCACGCAGGCTGAGCGAGGGTGGACGGGACGTTGCAGGAACGGGCCAGGGTAACCCGCAGATCACTCCTGGAGGCGGCAGCCGGACTCTTCGCCGAACGCGGCTACGCGGGCACCAGCGTGAATGACATAAGTGCCAGGTCGGGCCGTACGAGCGGCTCCATCTACTTCCACTACGCCAGCAAGGAGGGCATCGCCCTCGCCGTCGTCCAGGACCGGTTCGCGAGTTGGCCGGAACTCGCCCTGCGCTACGCCGACGAGGAGGTCCCGCCGATGGACCGGCTCGTCGCGCTGAGTTACGAGATCGCCCAGGCTCTGGCCGAGGACCCGGTGACGCGGGCGGGCGCCCGGCTGTGGGCCGAGCGGGACACCATCAACACCACGCTCCCCGACCCCTTCGGGCTCTGGACCACCGCCGTCACGCGGCTGCTCGCACAGGCGCGGGTCGCGGGGGACCTGGCCACCCATGTGCGACCCGCCCAGGCGGCGCGCGCTCTGGTCCGGGCGTTCTTCGGATTGTGCTCGCTGACCGAGGCTCTCGAGGGCGCCGCCACCGTCAGCGACCGGGTGGCGGACTGGTGGCATCTGACGCTGCCTGCGCTGCGGGCGGCGGGGTGAGGGTGCGGGTCCGCGGGTGTGTGGATGCGTTCCGGACGGCGGGAACCGTCCGGAACGGATCATGGTCGTCACACGTGGGTGGCCCACACGTGGGTGGCCCACACGTGGGTGGCCCACATGGAGGTGGCCCACATGGAGGTGGCCCACATGTGGCCGCCGCCTGTGTCGTCACCCCACATGTGGTCGCCGCACACGTGGGCGGCACCTATGAAGCTGTCTCACAGGAGACCGTCACACGTGCGGACGGTGTCCCCGCTCCTGGTGCGGGAAGGTCTGCTCCTCGCCGGGAAGCGTGGGCTCCGGCAGCGTGGCCACCTCTTCCTTCGCCTTCTCCAGTTGCTCGGCGGTGTCGTCGGGCAGCCGGGGCGGGCGGTGGTGGCTGTCGCGGAAGCGGAACGCGCTTGTCAGGTCGCCGAAGGTCTCCCGGCGCCAGTCGCTGACGTTCGGCTCCTCGATCCCGGTGAACCGCTCCAGGAACTGCAGCGCCGAGGTGTGGTCGAACGCCTCGGAGGCGACCCAGCCCCCGATGGTCCAGGGTGATATGACGATGGCGGGAACCCGGAAGCCGCCACCGATCGGCAGCCCCTGGATGAACTCGTCCGGCGTTCCCGCGGGCGGGGTCGGCGGGACCACGTGATCGAACAGGCCGTCGTTCTCGTCGTAGTTGAGGATGAAGGCGGTCTTGCGCCACACCTTCGGGTTGGACGCGATCGCCTCGATCTTCGAGGCGACGAAGTCGGCTCCGGCGGCCGGGAGGTAGTCCGGGTGCTCCGACTGGGTGCTCGTCGGGATGATCCAGCTCACCGCCGGGAGGCGGTCGTTGCGGGCATCGTCCTCGAAGGTGCCCTCGGGCTGCGGACGCACACCGCGCTCGTACAGGTCCGAACCGGGCTGCGCGGTACGGAAGTTCTCGAACTGCTCCAGCAGGTTGCAGCCGTAGTCGTCGTCCTGCTGGTACACCTTCCAGCTCACCCCGGCCGCCTGGAGGCGCTCGGCGTACGTCGTCCAGCGGTACGGCGTGGGCGCCTTGTTGCTGATGACCGGGCCGCCGTTCTGGCCGGACGGGTCGATCGAACCGGTCATCCACATCAGGCGGTTGGGCCAGGTCGGACCCATCACCGAGCAGAAGTAGTTGTCGCAGACCGTGAAGGTCTCGGCGAGCGCGAACTGGAACGGGATGTCCTCGCGCGTGTAGTACCCCATCACATAAGGACCGTTGACGCCGTCGGCCTTGCGGTGGGCAGGCAGCCACTGGTCCATCTTGCCGTTGTTCCACGCCTGGTGCTGCACGGACCAGGCATGACTGGTGGACGGGATGGCCTGGGCGCTCGACTTGTGGGTGTCGAGGTGGAAGGGGAGTAAGTACCCCTTCGGGTTCACGGTGTCGGGCTGGTAGAAGACGGAGTTGCCGTCGTCCAGCGTGAGGGCGTGCCGGTCGGCGAAGCCCCGGACCCCCGAGAGCGTGCCGAAGTAGTGGTCGAAGGACCTGTTCTCCTGCATCAGCATGACGACGTGCTCGATGTCGCGCAGCGAACCGCGCCTGGGCCGGTCGGCGGCCACGGCCTTCTGGACGCTCGGCGGGAGGAGGGAGATCGCCGCGGCGGCGCCCAGCGCACCGGCGGAACCCAGGACTCTACGACGGGTCAACTCGGCCATGTTTGCCCCTTCTTGAGCGAGAGAAGCACTCCGGAACGTCGGTGGCCCGGGTGGCTCCGCGGGCCGCCGATCACTCTCCGCCCGGGACGGCGTGATGCATCAGGGGTGGGTGGTGAACATGTGGTCAACGTATGGGAAAGCGTTGGCCAAACGGTGATCTCAACAAGCCTGTGAGGAACGGGCGTTCACGCAGATGAGAGACCTTGCGGGCTCACAGAGGGGCGAGTTCACCGGGCTGCCGCTCGCGTAAGGGGTGTGAGGTGCTTTCGGTGATGACCAGAGCCCGGTGAATGTGTCGTACACCGAGATCGGCGCCCGGCCGATGTCCCGCTCCGCCGAACGGGCGCGTCCGTCATGCGCTCGGAGGTCCATCTCTGGCGGTGCGGCGGGGTCTCCCGCAGCGTGGAGGGGAGAGTGCGACCGGTCGGGCGAGAGGTGTGACAGATGGACGCGGATGTCTCCAGGCCGAGGGTCGTCGTCGGCATCGACGGGTCGCCGTCCTCGTACGCGGCCCTGCGCTGGGCCACGCGCTACGCCGCTCTGGTCGGAGGCATCGTCGAGGCGGTCGCGGTGTGGGAGCTGCCGGGGCTGTACGGCTGGTCGGCGCCCGCCGTGGACATGGACGTCGACGCCGAGGAGGCGCGCGACCGGATGCGGCTGGAGCTGACCGAGGTGCTCGGCGGGGAGGGGTTCGACGCGGTCGAGATGCATCTGGTGCACGGCAACGCCACCGACGTGCTGCTGCGAGCTGCGGAGGGAGCCGAGGCGCTGGTGGTGGGCAGCCGGGGGCGGGGCGGGTTCGCCCGCGCGCTGCTCGGCTCCGTCAGCCAGCACCTGTCGCACCACGCGACCTGCCCGGTGGTGATCGTGCGCGCCGAGACCGCCTGAGCGGGGCTCGGTCCGCACGCCGTGAGCCTCGCACCGAGCCGCACGTGCACGTGTCGTTCAGGGGGTCACGGCCGCGTGCCCCGCTCCTCCTGGGTGAGCCGGGCGCACTCGGTCACCACGTCCCGCAGACTGCCGGTCCGCTCCAGGACGGCGCGCTGCACCACCGCGCCGTTCCCGTGCCGGAGGAGCCCCGCCAGGATGTCCCCGGCGACCTTGGCGTCCCCGTGGTCGTCCAGGGCGTCGCGCACATGGTCGTACAGCGCGCGCACCACCGTCTCGGCGGGGGCGGGGCGCATGGTCCCGGGGTGGAGCAGCGGGCCCTCCAGTCCGAAGCGGGCAGCCTGCCACGCGGCCAGCCGCAGCAACGCCACTCCGTGCCGGGCCGGAGGCTCCCCGCCCCGCCACTCGCGCGCGGCCGTCTCCACGAGCGCGCGGGTCAGCACGGCCAGCAGCACCGTCGAGTCCGCGTCGAGGCACACGTCCCCGACCCTGATCTCGACGGTGGGGTACTGGTGGGAGAGGCGGGCATCGAAGTAGATCATCCCGTCGTCCCGCAGGACCCCGGTACCGACCATGTCCCGCACCTGCGCGTGATACCGCTCGGGGGACCCGAAGATCTCGGTGGGACCGGCGGAGGGCCACCGCCCCCACACCTGGCTGCGGAAACTGGCGTATCCGCTGTCCTGGCCCTGCCAGAAGGGGGAGTTGCCGCTCAGTGCCAGCAGGACCGGCAGCCAGGGGCGGATACGGTCGAGGACGGCGACGCCCTCCTCGTCGGACTCCACCGAGACGTGGACATGGCAGCCGCAGGTGAGCTGCTCCTGAAGGGTCAGCCCGAAGCGCTCGGCCATCCAGCGGTAGCGCCGGTCGGGGGTCAGCGCGGGGCTGACCGGCAGCGGAGAGGTGGCCAGCGCGGCCACGGCGGCGCCGGTGTGCTCGGCGTGGCGCGCCGCCTCCGCGCGGAAACGGCGGATCTCCGCCGCCAGCTCGTCCCGCCGGGTCTGCGGATGGGTGGCGAACTCCAGTTGCTGGCGCTGCAGCTCCGGCTCGAACACCTGGTCCTCGCCGTCCTCGGCCGCCCGGCCCGCCGAGGCCAGCACCGCCGCCGACACGGACCGGGGCTCGCCCGTCTCCGCGTCGACCAGGAGAAGCTCCTCCTCCACTCCCAAGCTCCGCACGCCTCATCCTCCCTCGACCGTCCGGCTCCGGCTCCCTGCGGCGACTCTCGCACGAGCGGCGGCGCCGGGGGCCGTGGAGACCGGGCGACGCCGACTCGTACGACCGACCGGACGTACGGGAGCCACCGGGCCATGGCTGCGACCCGGGTCATCCTCCGCTTGCCCTCGGTCGGGCGGGTCAGTCCTGGTGGGGGCGGGGTGCCGTGCGGCGGTGACGCGGGGTGGCTCCGAGGCGAGGCGTCCGTCTTCGGAGTCCGAGCCCCGCCCGCCTCGGCTCAGCGGACGGCCGCCGTACCGAACCACCGCGCCAACTGGACTTCCAGCTCATCCTGTTCGTCCCCGACCCATGCCACGTGTCCGTCCGGCCGGAGCAGTACGGCGGGTGCGTCCAGGTCGTCGCTCACGTCCACGACGTGGTCGACCCGGTCGTCCCAGCCCGCCGCCGAGAGCGTGCCGGTGCCGTCGAGCAGCAACCCGCGCCCGCCATGCAGGAGTTCGTACAGCCGACCGCGCTTCAGCGGCAGGTCCCGCAGACGCCGTCCGAGCAGCGGGTGGCCCTCGCCGAGGTCGTAGCGCACCGAGATCGCGGTGATCATCTCAGTCACGTACCGGTTCACCTCCTCGAAGTCCAGGAGGTCCGAGAACAGCTCCCGCAACGCCACCACGCCGGGGTCGGTGCGCAACAGCACGAACTGCGCACGGGTGTTGGTGAGCACCCGTGCGGCCACGGGGTGGCGCTCGGCGTGGTACGTGTCCAACAGCCCTTCCGGCGCCCACCCGTTGACCTCGGCAGCCAGCTTCCAGCCCAGGTTGAAAGCGTCCTGCACACCGAGGTTGAGCCCCTGACCGCCGACCGGCGGATGGACGTGCGCCGCGTCGCCGGCCAGCAGCACCCGCCCCACCCGGTAGCGCTCGGCCTGCCGGGTGGCGTTCCCGAACCGGGACAGCCAGCGCGGTGAGTGCACCCCGAAGTCGGTGCCGGTCAGCGTCCGGAGCGCCTGCCGGAACTCCTCCAGGGTCGGCGCGGTCGTACGGTCCTCGGCCACTTCCCGGGACGGCACGATGATCCGGTACACCCCGTCCCCGAGCGGCATCGCGCCGAAGCGGAGTTCGGTTTTGCGGACCTCCGCCGTCGCGGCGGCCAGTGTCGCCGCGTCCGCGGTCGCCTCCATCTCGCCCAACAGGGTGTCGACGGTGGAGGGTTCGCCGGGGAAGCCGACGCCGATCAGCTTGCGTACGAGACTGCGGCCGCCGTCGCACCCGACGAGGTAGCGGGCCTCCAGCCGGGTGCCGTCGGCCAGTTCCGCGCTCACCCCGTCCTCGTCCTGGCTCAGCCCCACCACCTCGCACCCGCGCCGTATGCCGACACCCAGTTCCGCGGCGCGCTCGGCCAGCAGTCGCTCGGTGACGACCTGCGGAATGGCGAGGCCGTACGGGTGCGCGGTGTCCACGCCCTGCGGCCACGGCGCGGCGAACCCCGCGAACGGGCCGCCGACCTGGAACTTCTTCCCCAGCTCAAGGAACCGGTCGAGCAGCCCGCGCTGATCCATCACCTCGACACTGCGCACATGCAGCCCCAGCGCCCGCACCTGCGGGCTCGGCTCCACCGCCTTCTCCAGCACGACCGTCCGCACACCGTGCAGCCGCAGCTCGGCCGCCAGCATCAACCCGGTCGGCCCGCCGCCGACCACGATCACGTCAACCATGAATCCCCTGTCCCACAAGAAGTCCGACCCGCCCGCCCTTCGCCGCCCGGCCGAATGCCCAGATGCCAGCGAATGCGTCGATACGTAGCGAAGCTCGGATTCCACCCGACTCCGGGCGTCGGCCGCCCATTCTGAGGCACCATGGGGGCCTTGCCGCAAGGGCCCCCATGCGCTATATGTTTAATAGGGAGAGGAGTGGCCCTTCTTCCGTCGTCCCGCTCATCGTGGACGCGCCGTCCTCCCCAAACCCCGCACCGGTGTCTTGATACGGCCGACATTTGCCGTGAACACGTGCCAACACCCCCGCATGATCTCTACGGTTGGTCCCGTCGGTGGACGATGGCGACCGGAGCGTGGGGAGAACGGTGGAAGCCGAGATGATGGCGCTGGCCGCCATGTGCGCCAGCAGCCTCATGGGACTGGTTCTCCAGGACCTGTGGGGGTGGGGCAAGAAGCGGTTCGTCTCGCTCCTCGACCGGGGTACACGCGGAGAGCACGCGTCCGTCGAGGCGGAACTGGAGAACCTGCGGCAGGCGTTGCTCGACGCGCGCCGCACCGGGGACGAGGACGCGGTCGAGGCCGCGTTCGCCGCGTGGGCGCAGCGCTTCGAGGGACTGCTCGCCCAGCATCCCGAGATCGCGGAGCGGGCCCGGGCCGTCGTCGGCGAGACCATCGAACGCAGCCCCGCCCCGGTCGCCTTCGCGAACATCGTCCACTACGTCAACAACACCGCCGTGCTCCGCGCGATGAACGACTACTGGGCGCGCTGCACCGCCGCGCACCGCATGACCGCGATGTTCCTGTCCGGCCTGCCGGGAGTGGGCAAGCGCACCACACTCCGCCAGTGGCTCCAGTCCCACCAGGACGCGCTTCCCCACGACGTCCTGCACGCCGACCTGGCGCCCGACGAACGCGGGCGCCCCGCCGATCTCGCCGCGATCCTGGAACGCTGGCTGGACGAACTCGGCGTCCCACGCGAGGACCGCCCCGCCGCTCTCGACCGAAAAGCCGAGGACGTACGGCGACTTGTCCGCCGACGACCGACGGTGGTCCTCCTGGAGAACGTGACCAGACTCGGCCAAGTACGGCCCCTGCTCCAGGACTCGCCGAGCTGCGTCCTGTTGATGACGGGTCAGCAGGTCCCGCCCGCACTGGAGTCGCTGCTCGACTTCGCACCCGTGGACGTGGCACCCCTCGCGGACGACCACGCCCTCGAACTCCTCGTCAAGGTCAGCCACAGCACCGAGCACCCCGAGCGACTCCGGCCCATCGTGCGGCAGTTGGGCGGACTTCCGCTGGCGGTGCGGCTGGTCGCGGGCCGTCTGAAGTCACCGGTCCCGGGCACGCTGGAGGACATCACCGCCCGCCTCGCCGACCGGACTTCGCGACAGGAGCTGCTGACCGTGGACGACGCGCCGAACCTCCCCAGCGCACTGGAGGCGGGCTACACCTGCCTCGCCACGGACGCCGCCCGGCTCTACCGCCACCTCGGCATCGTGCCCCGCGTCGACTTCCAGATGGACACCGTGCTCGCACTCGGCACCGACGGCGAACCGTCCACCGCGCGCCACGCCCTCCAGGAACTGATCTCCTCCCGGCTGGTCGAGTTCGAGGGCGTCGACACCTACCGGCTGCACCCCCTCGTCCACGACCACGCCGCGAGCGTCGCGGAGCGCGAGGTCGGCGAGCCCGAGCGCAGGGAGGTGGTGGCCCGCATGGTCCGCCACTATCTGCACACCGCCGAGTCCGCCGAGGCGGCGCTGTCCTCGCGCTGGCGCTACGACCCGATGAACGTCTACGCGGAGTACGCCCGCTCCGCAGGGCGCAACGCCCACGCCGAGCGCGAACTCGGCCGCCGCCGCGCCGGACTGCTCGCCGCCGTGCGGCTCGCCCACGACATCGGCCTCGACGAGGAGGCGTGGCGGCTGTGCCAGGGGCTGTGGACCTTCTATCTGCGCACGTCCGCCCACGCCGAGTGGATCGAGTCCCACGAGACCGGTCTGGCCGCCGCCCGGCGCGGCGCCGACCCCATGGCCACCGCCCGGATGCGCTTCCAGCTCGGCTTCGCGCACCTGGACCGCTGGAACGTCGAGGAGGGCGACGCGGGCCGGGCGCGCGAGCACCTGGAGGCGGCCCTCGACCTCGTCCGTCCCGACGCGCCGGACCGGAGCGAGGGAGAGCGGCGCACGGAATCCAGCGCGCTGGAAGCACTCGGCATGCTGGAGCTGAAACTCAAGCGCCCGCAGCAGGCCCTCGCCCGTCTCGACCAAGCCGGAGCGGCCCTGGACGGAGTCGAACACCCCCGGGGTCTCGCCCTCCTCGCCTACCACCGAGCCGCCGCCTGCACGGCCCTGCGCCGCCACGACGACGCCGAACGCACCCTGCGAGAGGCCCGGGACCGCTTCGCGGCGCTCGGCGCGGGCAAGGACATCGCGCTCAACATCGGCAAGAGCTGGCTCAGGTACGCCGAGGACCGGCGCGTCTGCGGACGGCTCGACGAGGCGGTCCGCGCCGCCGACTCCGCCGTCGCGGAACTGCCGAAGGCGGAGTCCGCGTACAACCTCGCCGTCGCCCATCTGCTGCGCGGCGACCTCCACCGTGACCGGGGTGACACCCTTCGGGCGGCGGCGGACTGGGAGAGCGCGCGGGAGCTGTTCACCGTGGCCCGCAGCGGCCGTGCGGACGAGGCGCAGGAACGGCTGGACGGCTCAGGGGGCGAGCCCGCATAGCGCCGGGGGCATTCCGTCGCCCGCCGTGACGGTGAGCCGGACCTCGGAGACGGGCAGACCGTCTCCCGCCCCGGCACAGCGGGCCCAGGCGTGGACCGCCGACGCGGCGACGGTGAAGTCCGCCCACTCCGGGCGGTCGAGCCAGTTCACCCGCAGCCGCGTGTCATCGGCGAACAGGACCGTGCACCCCCGGTCGTCGTCCTCCAGGGCGACCAGCTCGCACCCGGGGAACCGCCCCGCGAAGTCGGACCACTTCGCCTCCGCCGGACGCGGACACCGCTCGCGCGGCAGGACCAGCACCTCGGCCGACCGGGGCCAGCGGGGGTCCGGGTCGTCCGGGTCGGCGGCCAGATGAGCACCGACGAGGTGACCGCTCAGGGTGCCCTGGAGACCACCGGGAAAGCGCCTGAGGGACACGGCGGACCCTGCTTCCGCCTCGCTCACCTCGGCGGTGACCAGCAGGGCGGGGAGGTGGGGCTGCCGCCGGGCGTACGGCGACGACAGCGACGGCACGGGGATCGCCCGGGTCGCTGCCGGGTGGGCGGGCTCGGGCAGGTTCAGCCGGCCGTAGAGGAGACGGCGCAGGAGAGCGGCCGATCTGCCGGGTTCCGACGTGACGCTTCCGCGCAGTGCGGCGAGTTCCGGGTCGTTCGGCTGGGTACGGGCGGCGTGCGTGAGCTGGTCGAGCAGGGGGCGGGTGGGGTGGAGCCGGGGGAGAATTCCGCCCACTTCGCGCATGGGGGAACCGGGGGCGATCACGGAATCCTGGAACGCGCCCAGGATTGCGGGTATGCCGAGTTCGACGCCGTAGAGGGTCAGTGATCCGGCGTCGCCCATGAGGAAATCCGCTGCGCAGAGCGCGGCTTTCCAGGTTTCGGTTTCGGGGGAGGGGAGGAGAAGCCCGCTGTCGAGGAACGGGGCGAGCCAGGTGCGTATTTGCCAGGCGCCGTGTCCGTACCAGGCATTGGGGTGTATGGCGGCAAGAATTCGGAATTCGTCGGCGGGGAGTTCCGCGAGTGCGCGGCGCAGAATGTGGGCGCGCGGAGAGCCGAGGATCGAGCCCGGTCCCCAGGTCGAGGAGACGACCACCAGGCGCTGACCGGGGAGGAGACCCAGGGCCCGCCGGTAGGTCTCACGGAACGCCCGTCCGGAGGTGAGCTGGTCGAGGCAGGGGTCGCCCGCGACGTGGGCCAGGGGGAGGGCTTGCGGGCAGCCGTCGGCGAGGCGGTCGAGCTGCTCGGCGTGGGACAGCACGATGGCGGCGGGAATCAGCCGCCCCTCATGCACCAGCCATTCCTCCGTCAGCCCGAAAGCCCCGGGTTCCGGGTTCCGGGTTCCGGGTTCCGGGTTCCGGGTTCCGGGTTCCGGGTTCCGGGTTCCGGGTTCCGGGTCAATTTTTTATTGTAGCCAGCTCCGTGCGGTGCTCCAACGAGCGGGAACGGTATGTCGTGAAGATTTCCGCCCCGATTTGTGGCGATCGCCAGATCGAAAGGCTGGGTGATCGCCTCGTTCCAGGGGATTTGCAGCATTCCCCGTGCCGAGAGGAATTCGTCCGTCCCCTCGTCCAGCGCCGAGGACCCCGTCCGGGTGAAGAGGACCTGCACCCGCTCGTCCCCGTCGAAGACGGAGAGGAGGTCCAGGAGGCGGGTCGCGGAGGTCACGTTGTGGACGATGCCGAGGACGCTGCGTTCCGCGTGCACCGTGCTCCAGCGCTGCCGGTCCGGGTGCAGGGGCACCGGCAGCCGGCCAGGCTCTCGCACGCGTACCCCTCATGATCGTTCGGCTCGGCTTGGTAACACGATAACCACATGAGGGTGAGCGAAAGGCTACGGCTGGGTCGTGCGGCCGCGCAGGCGCAGGAGCTGGTCCAGGCGGGCGGCGAGTTCCGTCGTGTCGCGGACCGGGGAGGGGAACGTCAGGCGCACGTCCCGGTGGGTGCGGGCGTACTCGAAGCGCAGGACGAGTCCGTGGCGGTCGAGGGCGACGGGGCGGAGGCGGAGGAGGGAGTCGTGGAAGTGCGGGTCGGCCAGCAGGCTCAGCTCGGTGACCAGGTCGGAGTGGTCGTGGTCGAGGTGGGTGAGGAGGGCGGACTCCGCCGTGGCCAGGGGGTCCGGGCGGGCAGCGGCCAGTTCGCGCAGGCCGATGCGGGCCGCTCTGCCGTCGCGCTGGAGGGCGGCGCGGGCGAGGTCCAGGCGCAGGACCAGGATGTCGGGCTCGGCCTGGACCTCGGCCGGGGTGAGGCGTCCGGCGAGGGCGACACGGCTGCGCACCCGGTCGCGCACCGGGGTCGGGGCGACGTCGGTGAAGTGCAGTCGGCACGGCAGCGTGGCGCGCGGCGCGGACACCGCCTCGGCGGCGAGCGGGCTTGCCGCGGGGACGCGCAGGCGCAGCGTGCCGCCGCCGTCGACGGTGTGCATGGAGATCAGCTCGTAACGGGTGGCGTCGGTCGTGAGACTCAGGGAGTCGGCACGAGCCAGGACCGAGCGCACCCGCTCCGCGTTGGTGGGGCCGGGAGCCATCAACCCTCCTTAGGTTAGCCTCACCTAACCTATCACTTCGGCGACACCGATACGGGCGTCCACGCGTCCAGGGACCGGTTGTCGAAGGTGTCCCGCCAGGTCTCGATGTCGGTGAGCCGCAGGAACGCCCCGATCCCGTAGTCGCGGCCGGGCTCCAGTCGGCCCGCCGGGACGGTCAGGGGGACGGTGAAGGCGCCCCCGCTCGCCCGCAGCGCGTCGTGGTAGAGCTGTCCGCCACTGGTCTGCGGCGATGTGGCGATCCAGGCGCGCGTGCCCTGCCGCCCCGGCTGCCAGACCGCGGCGTCGAAGAGGCCCAGGTCGAGCGAGTAGGTGAGCGTGGGACTTGCCCAGTCCGGCACGTCGAAGCCCGCCCCGAGCACGGTCAGCCGGGTCGGGGTCGACGGGTCCACGGGATCGTCCGGTACCACCACGAGCTGCGGTCTGCCCGTCGCCGGGAACACGCGCACGGAGAACGGAGCCGACGTCACCGTCGTGCCCTCCGTGTTCGCCGCCCTCACGCGGGCCAGGTCTCCGTCCGCCGTCAGCGGGATCGCCGGGATGGTGAACTGCCCCGCGCCGCCGCCGTATCGGGCTTCCGTCCAGGGCTTCCAGGTGGCTCCGGCGTCCGAACTCCGCTCCAGTGCGACCGACTTGGGGTCGACCGCCGGGTTGCCGGTCACCCGGAACGTGACCGCCGCGTCCGTGCCCTGGATCGCCGCCAGGTCGTGGGGCTGCTCGGAGAAGACGGGTGCCGCGTACGGGGCGGTGGTCAGGCGCAGCGCGGCGGAGACGGCGCGGCCCGCGGAGTTGGTGGCCGCGAGGCGTATGTGCGTGCCGTTCCAGGAGGAGTCGAGAGCCTGGATGGTCAGGCTCTCGCCGGTCGCGCCGTCGACGGGGGACCAGGGACCGTTCGCCGAGGCGGCGCGCTCCCACTGGAGGGCGGTGGCGTGCCGGGCATCGGCTTTGATCAAGAGGTCGCGGCCCTCGATGTACGGCGCGGTGGCCGTGGTGGCGGGGTTCGCGCGGATCACGGGGACGTTCCGGATCTCGGGCGCCGAGTCGAACCGTACCGAGAGGTCGTACGGCGGCTTGTCCGGGTCGGCGCTCAGGCCGCTGGTGTGCCAGTAGCTGGACAGGCCCGTCTCGTACTGGAGGTCCACGAACGACTCGGGCCACGAACCCCAGTCGGGCTTCGCCTTCTTGACCGCGTCGGGGATCGCGGAGGTGGCCGAGCGCACCCCGTCGACGAGCGGGAAGTAGTCCACGCCCGAGAAGCGCGGGGAGATCTGTGCGCCGCCGCCCCGGCCGGTCGTGCGGGCGAGCCGTACCCGGTCGAAGGTCGCCACGGTGACGCGGCGGGGCGGGACCTTCGTCTGCTGTTCCGGGTCGTTCCGGTCGGCGCCCGTGCCGCCGCCGGTCGCGGTGAGGGTTCCCGAACCGTCGCGGGCGACCGTGAGGGTGGGGTCCTTGAGGTACCAGGTGACCAGGCCGCCGTACGCGTTCGCGGTGAAGGCGCCCCTCCAGCGGATCGTGGCTTGGCCGGTCGCGCGGTCGGCCCTCCCGGTGCCGTCCGTGAACAGCACGCGCTGGCTCAGGCGCGTCCCCGGGCCACCCGGTACGCACTTGGTGGCGTCGGAGACGCCCTGTGCGGTGCCGTCGGGCATCCGGTGGACGACGCGCACGTGCCCGCGCACGGGGCGGAACTCCTTCTGTGTCCCCGCCGAGAAGAAGTTGCAGTTCGCGTTGGCCGGATTGCCGCCCTGGTAGATGGCGTTGACGCCCCACTCCAGGCTCGCGTGGGTGACGCGGTGGAGGGTGTGCGCGGTGCTTGAACTCCCTTGTGCCGCAAGGGCGTTGGACTGTGCGTGGGCCGGTGTGGTGACGGCCAGGGCGAGGGCCGATGCCGCTGCGGCGATGCCGAGGGTCGTGCGTCGTGCGGGTAACGGTCTGGAGGGCACGGTGACGTCCGTTCGTCGGGGGGAGTACGGCTGACGCGTGTCCACGGGCCCGTCGCGACCTCTCGCCAGACCACGCGCCGACCGGATAACTTAGGTGAGCCTAACCTAAAAATTCTTGCCGACAAGGCGTCGGCAAGGTGTTGACTTAGGGGAACCTAAGTTGCAGCATGACTGCGAGCCCTGCTTGGGAGGAATCGTTGTCAACGCCCCTTTTCTCGACGGTCATTCGCGCGGCGAGTCAGGACCGGCACACCGAGGCCGAGAGCGCGCCGTTCATGCACAACCTGCTCAGCGGTCGTTTCGGTGTGGACGCCTACATCCGCTACACGGAGCAACTGCTCTTCGTGTACCGGGCCTTGGAGAGCGCCGCCGCGTCGCTGCGCGAGGACCCGGTCGCCGGGCCGTTCCTGCGCCCGGAGTTGATGCGGGTCGCGGAGGTCGAGCGCGATCTGCGGCACCTGCTGGGGGAGGGCTGGCGCGAGCGGATCGCGCCGCTGCCCGCGACCGAGCGGTACGTGGACCGGATCGCGGAGGTCGCCGCCAAGTGGCCGGCCGGTTATGTGGCGCACCACTACACGCGCTACCTGGGCGATCTGTCGGGCGGTCAGGTCATCCGGAGCATCGCGGAGCGCACCTGGGGTCTGGAACACAAGGGTGACGGCGTGCGCTTCTACGTCTTCGAGGGCATCGACAACCCGGCCGCCTTCAAGCGGCAGTACCGGGACATGCTCGACGCCCTGCCGGTGGACGAGCTGGAGAAGCAGCGCGTGGTGGAGGAGTGCCGCAACGCCTTCGCGCTGAACAGTGCCGTGTTCGCGGATCTCGACGCGCTGTTCCCGCTCGGAGCCTGAGGCGGGGTGCCTCCTCGGGGGGCGACGGTGACACGCGAGCGTTGTTCAATTAGGTTAGCCTTACCTAAGTTTCGCGTGGGGGGTTGAACCGGCGCCGTAGTCGGCCCGTGCCCCCGCACGTTCCGCCGCCCTACCTGGAGGCAGCCCCGTGACGGGCAGCAACAGACCGGCCCCGCACCCGGGTTCACCGCCGTCGGCACACGCCCACGGCGGTGGGCCACCCCGCCCGGCTGTCCCCCTGTCCCAACGCGCCCTTGTCGCACTCCTGTTGGTCGTCCCGCTGCTCCTCAGTGGCTGCCGGGCGACCGGCGGCGGCACGCACGCGGGAGCGGAAGCCACCGGAACCGCCCGCACCGTCCCCTGGAGCAAGGTGAAGCCGCTGGCCGACCCGCGCTCCCACGACGGTCCCACCACGGCCCGGGTCGCGGACCCCGGTATCACCCCGGTGACCCGCACCGCCCACCCCCGCCTCCCGGCCACCGTCACCGACGCGCAGGGCACCAAGGTGACCGTCCGCAGCGACGACCGGATCCTGGCGCTCGACCTCTACGGCAGCCTCGCCGCCACCGTCTACGGACTCGGGCTCGGGGACCGGCTCGTCGGACGCGACCAGTCGACCGGATTCCCCGCCGCCAGGAAGCTGCCGCTGGTCACCCGGGGCGGACACCAGCTCAACGCCGAGGCGATCCTCGCCCTGCACCCGACCGTGCTCATCACCGACACCACCCTCGGACCCTGGGACGCGGTGCTCCAACTGCGCGACTCCGGCGTGCCGGTGGTCGTCGTCGGCGCCAAGCGCTCGCTGGACACCGTCGGCACCCTCGTGGACCAGGTCGCCGCGGGGCTCGGCGTGAAGGCCGAGGGACGGCAACTGCGCGCGCGGCTCGATCGCGAACTCGCCGCCGAACAGCGGCAGATCGCCGACATCGTGCCCGCCGACGCCGCCCGGCGCCCGCGCGTCATCTTCCTCTACGCACGCGGACAGGCGGGCGTCTACTACCTCTTCGGCAAGGGCTCGGGCGCCGACTCCCTCATCTCCGCGCTGCACGCGGTCGACGTGGCGAGCGACTCCGGCATCAACGGCTTCACCCCGCTCAACGCCGAGGCGATGGCCAAGGCGAGACCCGACGTCATCCTGATGATGAGCGAGGGACTGCGTTCCGTCGGAGGCGTGGACGGCGCCCTCAAGCTCCCCGGTGTCGCCCAGACCCCGGCGGGGCGGCACCACCGCATCGTCGACATGAGCGACTACCAGGTGCTGTCCTTCGGACCGCTCACCGCCCAGGTCCTGGACGCGCTCGCCCGCGCCGTCTACGCGCCCGACTCCGTCCCCGGACCCACCGCCGGAGCGCGGCCATGACCACACTCGACACCACCCCGCAGGCAGACAGCGCCCTTGCGTCCCGGAAGCCGCCGACCGGTCCGCAACCGGTGAAGTCCGCCAACTCCACAGCCCGCATTGCCCTGTTCGCAGGGCTCGGCGCCGCCCTGATCCTGGTCTCCCTCGGCTCGGCAGCCGTCGGCCAGTACGGCATCGGGTTCGCGGACGTGGCCGACTCCGTACTGCACCGCCTCTCCGGACCGCTCGCTCTCGGGCACCCCGTCGGCGACTCCTTCGCGGAGTCCGCGCTCTGGGAGATCCGGATGCCCCGGGTCGTCATGTCGCTCCTGGTCGGCGCCGTCCTGGCGACCGCGGGCGCGCTGATGCAGGGCGTGTTCGGCAACCCGCTCGCGGAACCCGGAGTCGTGGGCGTGTCCTCCGGCTCCGCGCTCGGCGCCGCCTTCGTGATCGTGGCCGGGGTGGACGTGCTCGGTCAGTTCACCGTCCCGGTGGCCGCCTTCGTGACCGGACTCGTCGCCGTGCTGCTCGTGTATCTGCTCTCCCGCGCGGGCGGCCGTACCGAGGTGGTCACGCTGGTGCTCACCGGGATCGCGATCAACGCCGTCGCCGGGGCGGGGCTCGCCTTCTGCATGTTCTTCGGCAGCCAGACCGCCCGCGACCAGATCGTCTTCTGGCAGCTCGGCAGCCTCAACGGCAGCCGCTGGGCGTACGTCGGCAGTGTCGCGCCGTTCGCCGCCGTCGGACTGCTCGGCGCCTGTCTGCTGGCCCGCCGCCTCGACCTGCTCGCGCTCGGCGACCGGGCCGCCCGGCACCTCGGGGTCGACGTCGAACGCCTCCGCGTCACCGCCATCGTGCTCATCGCCGTCATGGTCGCCGCCGCCGTCGCGTTCAGCGGGGTCATCGGCTTCGTCGGGCTCGTCGTACCGCACCTGGTCCGCATGGCCGTCGGTCCCGGACACCGGGTGCTGATCCCCGCCAGCATGCTCGGCGGGGCGGTGCTCCTCGCCGTCGCCGACGTCGTCGCGCGGACCGCCGTCGCCTACGCCGACCTGCCGATCGGCATGCTCACCGCCCTCGTCGGCGGCCCCTTCTTCTTCTGGTTGCTGCGCACCACCCGCGCACGGGCGGGAGGCTGGACGTGACCGCCCGCACCGCGCCGAATGCCGGCACCGCGCCGAACGCCCCCACCGCGCCGAACGCCCGCACCGCGCCGAAGATCCGTGCCTCGCTGAACCCCCGCACCGCGCTGACCCGGTTCACCCGCCGCAGACCCGGACCGCCCCGCACCCCCGAACCCGGCGCGGTGCTGCTCTCCGCGCGCGGTCTCGGTCTGCGCGTCGGCGGCACCTGGCTGCTCAGGGACGTGGACCTGGACCTCGCCGCCGGTACCCTGCTCGCGGTCGTCGGACCCAACGGCGCGGGCAAGTCGACGCTGCTGTCCCTGCTCGCCGGGGACCGCCCGCCCACCACCGGGACCGTGCACGTCGACGGACTGCCCACAGTCGGCACGCGCCCCGCCGACCTCGCGCGCCGCCGCGCCGTGCTGCCCCAACGCCCCCTGCTGTCCTTCCCGTTCACCGTGGCGGACGTGGTGGCGATGGGCCGGGCGCCCTGGGCGGGGACCGACGCGGAGGACGACGACGAGGACGCCGTCGCGGGGGCACTGACCGCCACCGGCATGACCGGCTTCGCGCACCGGCGCTACCCCACGCTCTCCGGCGGTGAACAGGCGCGCGCCTCCTTCGCCCGCGTCCTCGCCCAGCACACCCCGGTCCTGCTGCTCGACGAACCCACCGCCGCACTCGACCTGCGCCACCAGGAACAGCTCATGCGCACCGCCCGCGAGCGCGCCGACGCCGGACACGCCGTGCTGGCCGTCCTGCACGATCTGCAACTCGCCGCTGCGTACGCCGACGAGATCGCCGTACTGCACGACGGCCGCCTGGTCGAACGCGGCGAGCCCGCGACCGTACTCACCGAACCTCTCCTCGAAGAGGTCTACCAGCTCCCCGTCGAGGTCCTCCGGCACCCCGTCACCGGCGCGGTGCTGGTCGGTCCCCGACGGAACGGCAAAGGAACGCCCTCCTCATGACCACGTCCACCGATCAGATACCGGCCCCACCGGGACGGCGGAGAACGGGACTTCGTCTGTTCTCCTACCTCGTGGCCGCCGCCTTCCTCGCCCTGGCCGCCATCCTCGCCCCCGCACCGCCCGCCATGGCGGCCGCCCGGGTGAGCGCGAGCCCGGCCACCGCCGATCCCGAGTACGCCACGCAACTGCGGTTGCACGGCGCGGGGTTCCAGTCCGTCAAGAACGGATTCGGCGGCGTCTACGTGCTGTTCGGCACCGTCAGCGGTACTTGGCGCCCCAGCCAGGGCGGTACCAGCGGCATCGACTACGTCTACGTCCAGGACTCCGAGACCAAGGACAACCACGGCTACCAGCGGTTCGTCGCCTTCCCCGGCGACCCCACCGCGTACGCCGCGAACGGCGGGACCGTCCGCGCGGACGGCACCTGGGACGCCACCCTGGTCGTGCCCGGCGCCGTCTTCCCCGCCAAGGGCCGCGACGGCGCCGTCCGTCAGATCGACTGCCGCAAGGTCCGGTGCGGAGTGATCACCATCGGCGCGCACGGCGTGGCGAACCCGCGCAACGAGACCTTCACTCCGGTCGACTTCGCGGCGCCCGGCGCCGGTCGGGCACCAGCGACCAAGTCGGCACACCCGAGTCCGTCCAAGGCGAAGCGCGCCGAGTCCGCGAAGCCGACGCCCGCCGCGAGCCCGTCCTCGTCCGCCGCCGCGGCGAGCACCTCCGCACCGGCCACCCCGACCGCGTCCCCCTCCTCGACGCCCGCCGTGGCGGCGGACCCGGTCGTGAGCGCCACCTCCGTCTCCGGCACCGGGCTGCTCGTGGCCGGATGCGCCGTCGTCGTGGTGGTGGCCGTCATCCTGTCCGCCCTCTGGCTGTCGCGCCGACGCAAGCGCGGTGGCACGTCCGTGAATTCGGGAGAGAAGTGAGTACCCAGAGCAAGAGACGCCGTGGCCCCGTAGTCCGCAGCGCCCTCGTGGGGGTGGTGCTGGCGTCGGGCGTCGTCGTCGGAGCCGGTTCCGCCTCCGCCGCCCCGGGGCAGGTGTCGGGCGCGTCGTTCGCGTGGGGTCTGAGCGGTGAGCAGGGAGGTGGCGCGTTCTTCGGAGGGTGCAACTTCCTGTCCGCCGGGAAGGCGGGGGACACCGGGTCGAGCCGCTTGTGGACCCAGTCGGACGGCTTCTACGCGACGCATGACGGCGATGTCACGGTGGAGAAGCCGGACAGCGCCGGCGCCTGGTCGGAGCCGACCTGGACGACCAAGTGCCAGGACCCCAACGGCAAGGCGGTGACCGCCGGTTCGACCACCTCGCTGACCGGGAACCGGGTGGTGTTCCACAACGGGACGGGAACGGTGGACCGTTCGGCGGGCACGGCGACGGTTCACTGGAAGGGTTCGTTCACGTCCGTTTTCTACGGCGGTCTGACGTACTGGTCCGCCACCGATCCGACGTTGACGGTGAAGGCGGACGGTACGGGGACGTTGACGGCGACCGCCTCCGGTTACGGCGCGGACATGAACGACCCGGGGAAGTGGGTGCCGTTGCCCGCGACGACGGTGACGCTGGCGCACCTGAGCCATGTGGAGTTGGGGGAGTCGGGCTTCACGGTGACGCCGGACTACCTGGGCGAGTCGGTGTCGGTTCCTTCGGGGACGACCGGACAGCCCGCCAAGTCGGCTGCCAACGAGGCGTATTGGGGTGCGTTCCCGCAGGACTTCGTGGGCTTCCAGCAGTTGACCGGGCAGTCCTCGTACTGGTTCACCTCCGGCGGCGCCCGTGACGCGGCCAAGCCCGCCACCCCGCTGAGCGTCTCCTACACCGCCGCCGGTGGCACCGACGACCCCACGCCCAGCGATCCCGCCACCACCTCGCCCACGCCCAGCACCACGGCGTCCACCCCGGCGGACAAGCCGACGGGCTCGCCCTCGGCCACCGCGACCGGACGGGGCGGCTGCGAGCTGACCGACGGGGTGAAGGGCGGCAGCCTGACCTGGGGGTTCAAGAAGAGTTTCCGGTCGTACGTCGGTGGTCCGGCGGGCAACAGCATCACGGCCGCCGACGGGCTGAAGATCCTCTCCGAGGACCTTGCCGTCACGGGCAAGGACAGCACGGGCACCTACCGCTGGCCGTTCGAGTCCAGCTCCGCGTACACCTCGGCGGACGACTTCACCGTGCAGTACGGCGGAAAGATCACCTACTCCTACCCGGCGCACTACTTCAAGGTCGTCATCGCCGACCCGCGCCTGACCGTGCACGGCAAGACCGGCAAGCTGTACGCCGACGTCAGCCTGACCGTCAGCGCCCCGGGCAGCAAGCCGACGACCGACGCCCGCGAGGACGTCGCGCTCGCCTCCCTCGACCTGACCGGCGGCACCCCGCGCACCAGCACCTCCGGCATCACCCGCACCGTGCACACCGCGATCCTGGACACCAAGGCGTTCACCTTCCAGGGCACGAGCTTCTACCAGAAGGGCCAGCAGCTCGACGACGCGACCGTGGTGCTGTCCGGCTGCACGGGAAGCGGGAACGCGTCCGGCGGCGGCACGGACGCCGGAAGCACGGGAGGTACCGGAGGCTCCGACGCCGACGACTCCGCGCTCGTCCCCGACCTCCAGTACCGGCCCGGCGACACGCTGGCCAGCACCGGCACGGGCACCCCCGTCCTCGGCACCTCCGCCGCTGCCGCCGCCTGCGTGGCGGCGGGTCTGGCGCTGGTCGCCCTCGCGCGCCGCAGGCAGCCCGCCGGGGCGCATCGCTGAGGACGCACCACTGAGGCGCGCCGCTGAGGGCGCCCACCACAAGCCGAAGGGGCCGGGCCTGCCCGCCCGGCCCCTCGACCGGTGGGACACCGCGTGTCCCACCTGATTTCTCTACGGGAGAGAAGAAGCAAATGTATCGAATCACTGCGCGCCGGTCCGGCGCGAGAACGCACACCCGCCGCACCCTCACCGGCGTGGTCGTCGGCGCCCTGGCCGTCTCCGGCCTGATCGCGGGGACCGGTCCTGCCTCCGCCGCCCCGGCGCAGGTGTCGGGCGCGTCGTTCGCGTGGGGTCTGAGCGGTGAGCAGGGAGGTGGCGCGTTCTTCGGAGGGTGCAACTTCCTCTCCGCCGGAAAGGCCGGGAACACGGGGTCGAGCCGTCTGTGGACCCAGTCGGACGGCTTCTACGCGACGCACGACGGCGATGTCACGGTCGAGAAGCCGGACAGCGCCGGTGCCTGGGCCGAGCCGTCGTGGGCGACCAAGTGCCAGGACCCCAACGGCACTGCCGTGTCGGCGGGTTCGACGACCTCGCTCACGCGGAACCGGGTGGTGTTCCACAACGGGACCGGCACGGTGGACCGTTCGGCGGGTACGGCGACGATCCACTGGCAGGGGTCCTTCACGTCCGTCTTCTACGGCGGTCTGACGTACTGGTCCGCCACGGACCCGACGTTGACGGTGAAGGCGGACGGTACGGGGACGCTCACCGCGACCGCCTCCGGCTATGGCGCTGACATGAACGACCCTGGGAAGTGGGTGCCGTTGCCCGCGACGACGGTGACGCTGGCGAACCTGAGTCACGTCGAGTTGGGGGAGTCGGGCTTCACGGTGACGCCGGACTACCTCGGTGTGGCGGTGTCGGTACCTTCCGGTACCACCGGTCAGCCCGCCAAGTCCGCTGCGAACGCGCCGTATTGGGGTGCGTTCCCGCAGAGCTTCGTGGACTTCCAGCAGTCGACGGGTCAGTCCTCGTACTGGTTCACCTCCGGTGGCGCGCGTGACGCGGCCAAGCCCGCCACCCCGCTCAGCGTCTCCTACACCGCGGCGGCGGGCGGTGACGACCCGGCGCCCTCGGAAGGGCAGCAGACCATCACGGCCACCGTGCCCGAGCAGGCAGGTGAGTTCACCTGGACCATCGACGGCACCGACCACGCCGTGACCCTGACCGACGCCGTCAACAAGGGGGCGTACCTTCGGTCCACCGGTGATCTGAAGCCGGTCAAGGTGACCGACACGCGCGCCGGAGCCCCCGCCTGGTCCGTCTCCGGTCAGACCGGCGACTTCACCGGCGGGCTGTCCGGCAAGTACCTCGGCTGGACGCCCTCGGTGCTCGCCGACGGCGCCGGGGCGCACGCCGGTGCCGCCGTGGCGTCCGGCATCGACAGCGGTGCGGGGCTGACCGGGTCCGCCGTGCTCGGCTCCGCCGACGCCGGGCACGCCAAGGGCACCGCGACCCTCGGTGCCGCGCTCGATCTGCGGCTGCCCGCCACCACCGAGTCCGGCACCTACACCACCACCCTCACGCTGACCGCGCTGAGCTGACACCCCTCACACCAGCACAACTCCCGGCACGGGCAACCGCCTTCACCCGCTGTGCCCGTGCCGGGCAGGCACCACGTCGCGAGCGGCCGGACCCGGCTCACCCCCCACGGCGCGGCCGGCCGTTCGACGACGGAGAGAACCATGAACCGAAGACCCGCCACACCCGCGCCGCCCCGTCTCCTCCTCCCGCTCCTCCTCGCCGTGGTACTGACGGCGCTCACGGTCCTGCTGGGCACCGCCACGAACTCCTGGGCCGCACCGCCGAGTTCGCCCGGCGCGATCTCCTGGGGAGCGGCACCGGCCGACAGCCACGTCGGCAAGGGGCGCAGCCGGTTCGTCTACCGTCTCGCCCCCGGCGCCCGCGTCACCGACGCCCTCTCCGTGGTGAACCGCGGCGACAGCACGATCCGCCTCCGCGTCTACGCCAGTGACGCGTTCACCACGCCCAGTGGCGGTCTCGACCTGCTCGCCGGTGACAAGAAGCCCCGTGACGTCGGCTCCTGGATCACCATGAAGTCGACCACGCTCACGCTGAAGAGCCAGCAGTCCAAGACCGTGCCCTTCACGCTCAGGGTCCCCGCCGACGCCACCCCGGGCGACCACTCCGGCGGTGTGGTGACCTCGCTGATCACCAAGTCCGAGGACGGCACCGTACGCCTCGACCGCAGGCTCGGCGCGCGCCTCTACCTCCAGGTCACCGGCCCGCTCAAGCCCGCCCTCACCGTGAGCCGACTGCACGCCGACTACGCGGGCACTCTCAACCCGCTCGGCGGCGGCAGTCTGCGGCTCACCTACACGGTCACCAACACCGGGAACACACGGCTGAGAGCCCGCCAACTCGTCCAGTCCGACGGGTTGTTCGGGCTGATCAGACAGAGCGCCCCCGTCGGCGACCTGCCGGAGATCCTGCCCGGCGACTCGCTCACCCGTACCGTCACGGTGAAGGGCGTCTGGCCCGCCGTCCGGCTGAACGCCGGTCCGGTCCTGGAGCCGGTCGCCTCCGACGGCGACGGCACACCCGTACGGGTCGCCCCGGCGATGGCGAGTGAGTCCGTGTGGGCGTGGCCGTGGGGTCAACTCCTCGTGCTCGCCGCCCTCGTGGCGCTCGCGGGCGGATACGTGCTCCTGCGCGGGCGCCGCAGGCGCAAGGTGGAGGAGGCTGTCTCCGCTGCCGTGGCCAAGGCGCTCGACACCGCGAGAGACACAGCCTCTCCGGACTCGCCGGACAGTCCGCGCGACTGAGGGGTCAGCCGCGCGGATCGTCCAGGCGCAACAGCCACACCCCCAGCAGGGTTTCGAGCGCTTCCGCCTCGGCGGGGCTCAACAGGCCCACCAATTGACGCTCGTTGCGCATGTGGTCGGTGAACGCCTCGTCGATCAGCTTGCGTCCGGGTTCGGTAAGGGCGACGATCCGGCCGCGCTGGTCGTCGCCCGAGCGGCGCCGGGTGACGAGTCCGGCGCGCTCCAGGCGGTCGATCCGCTTCGTCATCGCGCCCGTGGTCACCATGGTGTGCGCGGCGAGTTCGCCGGGCGCCCGCTCGTAGGGGGCACCCGCGCGGCGCAGCGCGCACAGCACGTCGAACTCGCCCTCGCCGAGGCCGTATCGGCGGTACACCAGACACAGTTCCTCGGTGAGCCGGTCCGCCAGCCGGTGCAGTCGGCCGATCACGCCCTGCGGGGAGACGTCGAGGTCGGGGCGCTCACGGCGCCACTCCTCCTGGATGTGGGCCACACGGTCCACGGGGTGCCGGTTCTCCATGCCACGGTTCTCCATGCCTCCACTTTAGCTTCCCGGGAAGTTATATTGGCTTCCATGGAAGCTAATGCGCGCTGGGTGGCGCTGACCGCGATCGCACCGGTGGCGTGGGGGACCAACTACTTCGTCACGCACGAGTTCCTGCCGCCGGACCGCCCGCTGTACGGGGCCGCGCTGCGGGCGCTGCCCGCCGGTCTCGTCCTGCTGGCCCTCGCCCGCAAGCGCCCGCACGGCGCCTGGTGGTGGCGGTCGGCCGTCCTCGGGCTGCTCAACGTGAGCGTGTTCTTCGTGCTCGTCTACGTCGCCGCGCAGCTCCTGCCGACGAGCGTGGCGTCGACCGTCATGGCGGTGTCGCCGCTGACGATGATGCTGATCGCCTGGCTGCTGGTGGGGGAGCGTCCCCGAGGTGCCCATCTCGCCGGTGCCGTGACCGGGCTCGCCGGGGTGTGCCTCCTGCTGCTCACCGGTGCGGAAGCCGTGAGCCTGCCCGGAGTCGGGGCGTCCGTCGCCGCCATGCTGGTGTCGTCCCTCGGCTACATCCTGGCCAAGCGGTGGAGCACCGGCACCGGTGGCCAGGCGGGCACCGACGTACTCGCCTCGACAGCCTGGCAGCTCACCGCCGGAGGGCTGATGCTGCTCCCGGCCGCCGTCGCCGTGGAGGGGACGCCGCCCGTGCTCTCCGCACCGGCGATCCTCGCGTTCGGCTATGTCGGGCTGATCGCCACCGCGCTGGCCTGCGTCGCCTGGTTCACGGGGCTGCGGCGTCTGCCCGCGGGCACGGTCGGGCTGGTGGGGCTGCTCAATCCCGTCGCGGGCGTGCTGCTCGGCACGCTGGTCGCCGCCGAGGCGCTGACCGTACAGCAGTGGGGCGGGCTGCTGCTCGTCCTGGCCGGAGTCGTGCTCGGGCGTCCCTCCCGTACGGCGGACCGGGCGCCGAAGTCCCGCCCCGCCTCACGGAGTTTGCGGCGCCCCGAGCGGCTCAGCCGTCCAGATTGCTGAGGAATTTCCGGGCAGGGACGAAGAAGGTCACCCCGGTCACCGCCCGCGAATAGTCCAGGATGCGGTCGTGCAGTGGCGGCGGGTCCCCGATGAACATGCGCTCCATCATTTTCTCGATGACCCACAGATGCCGCGAGTAGCCGATGAAATACGTGCCGAACTCGCCCCGGCCGGGATGGGCGAAGGGCATGTTGTCGCGCAGGATGTCGTGCTCGCCCTCGGCGTCCTGGATGGTGCAGAGGGTCTTGTGCGACTTCTGGCCCTCAGTCGCGTCGGGCAGTTCGATGTTGTCGAACTTGGTGCGCCCGATGACGGCTTCCTGGGTCTCCGTGGTCTGCGACCGCCAGGCGGTCAGGTTGTGCAGATACTTCTGGATGACCACGTAACTGCCGCCCTCGTAGGCGGGGTCCTCCTCGCCGACGAGCGTGGCCTCCGGCAGGTCCAGGCCGTTGGGGTTCGCCGTGCCGTCGACGAATTCGAGAAGGTCCCGGCCGTTGTAGTAACGGAAACCGGTGACGTCATCCACCGCCGTCACCGAATCGCCGAACGCCTCCAGCAGGATCTTCTCGAATTCGATGACCAGATCGACCGAATCACAGCGAATGTGGTAGAGAAGATCGCCTTCGGTGGCGACCGCGGTGTGCTGGGCGCCCCGGACCTCCTGGAAGGGGCGGAGTTCCTTCGGCAGCGGTTTCCCGGTCAGTGGTTCCCAGACGTGGTGGGAGATGCCGACATTGCAGGTGAAGACCGAGGAATTGACCTGCTGGATCTGGATGTCCTTGACGAGGTCGTCCGTGCTCGCGACCACGGAGCGCGCCTTGTCCATCGCCTGCTCGCCGGAATTGACGGTGAGGACCAGGAACGCGGCGGCGGCGGTGAGCGGCGCGTCGATGTACTGCGGCTCGGTGTCGAGGGCGTGCTTGGCGGCGGCGGATCGTGCGTTCTGCGAGGCGGAGTAGTCCATTGGCCTCTCCCGGTGAGCGTCGTGCGGCTGTCACGGTGCTGTGCGTGGTCACCCCGACGCCGTTCGTGACGGGGCGATCCGGCCAGACCAGCATCGGACACGCGACGGCGCTTCGCCACCGCCCGCCCGTCAGCGCCCCTGGAGGGCGCGGTGCAGGGCGGCGACGGTCCACACGAGCGGGCGGCGCGCGCCGAGGGCGACCTGAGCCGCGTTGGCACCGGGGGCGCCGTGCACCCCGCCGCCGGGATGCGCGGAGGACGAGGCCAGATACAGACCCCGGATCGGCGTCTCGGGGCGCCCGGTGCCCGGGATCGGACGGAAGACCGCCTGCTGGTGCAGATTGGTGGTGCCGCCGTTGAGGGCGCCCTCGTTCAGATTGGCGTCGGCCGCCTGGAGCGAGGGCGGTGCCAGGACGCGCCGGTTCAGGATGCGCTCGCGGAAGCCCGGCGCGTGCTCCTCCACCCGCTGCTCGATCCGGTCCGCCATGATCTCGCGCTCCGCCGCGTCCCAGTTCCCCTTGAGCGGACCGCCCTCCGCCGCGTCACCGCGCGGGTCACGGGGCAGATGGGTGTACGCCCACGCGGACTCGGTGCCCGCGGGCGAACGCGTCGGGTCGGCGGTGGTCATCTGGCCGAGCAGCAGGAAGGGGCGGTCCGGGACGAGCCGCATGGCGATCTGCGCCGCGAACCGGGTCAGGTCGTCGACGCTGTCGGCGATGTGGACCGTCCCCGCCCGCCCCGTCTCCTCGGCCTTCCACGGGATCGGGCCGCTGAGCGCCCAGTCGACCTTGAAGGTGGCGAAGTCCCACTGGAAGCGCTCCATGTCCGAGCGGACCCGCTCCGGCAGATGCTCGGGCGCGACCAGAGCGCCGTACAGGTCGGGCGCCGACACGTCGGCGAGGACTGCGCGGCGCGCCGGGATCGCGTCGCCGTCGGCCGTGCGCACTCCGAGGGCACGGCCGTCGTGGACGACCACCTGGGTCACCCGCGCGCCGCAGCGGATGACGCCGCCCCGGCGCTCCAGCCTGCTCTGCAGCGCGCGGGTCAGGGCGCTCGCGCCGCCGACCGGCACCGGGAAGCCGTACGTCTGCCCGAGCATCGACATGATCCAGCCGAAGCCCGCGCCGCCCGCCGATTCCGGGCCCAGGTCGGCGTGCAGGGCGGTGCCCGCGACCAGCAGCCGCGCCGCCTCGCTGTCGAACTCCTCCTCGCCGAAGCGGCGCACGGGCAGCAGCAGGCTCCGCGCGAGCTGGAGGCTTCCGTGGGCCCGCATCCGCAGACCCAGCGACACCAGCGGCTTCACCGGCGGCATCGTGGCGAAGATGGCGCCGAGCAGGTCCTTGCCCGCCCGGTCCCAGGTCTCGCACAGCGCCTGCCAGGACCGTCCGTCGCCGTCGGCGAAGCTGTCCAGGTTCTCAGCGGTGACCTCACGGTCCCGGTCCAGGACCGCGCAGCGCCCGTCCGGCAGCGGATGGGCCAGCACCGTCGGCGCGTGGGACCAGCGCAGCCCCTCCTCCTCAAGGCGCAGGCCCTCGATGACCGGGGAGGCGGCGGCGAGCGGATAGAAGGAGCTGAAGATGTCGTTGACGAAGTCGGGGTGCACGCCGTGGTCGCTGCGCACCGCGCCGCCGGGCGTGTCCGCCGCCTCCAGCACGGTCACGCTCCAGCCGTGGTCGGCCAGTACGTTCGCCGCCACCAGCCCGTTGGGTCCGGACCCGATCACCACCGCGTCAGTCATGACCCGCCTCCCCGCTCGCCGAGGACCGCGCGGGCGAGGCGGCGCCCTTCTCCCCGCGCGCCCTCGGATGCGTCTCCTCCACCACCCGGGCCAGCCGCGCGAGCATGCCCCGGTGGCGGAGCTGGATCACCGCGTCGAGCAGGGTGTTGTGCAGCCGGTTGCCCAGTCCGCTCAGCGGATGCTCGTCCACGATGACGAGCGTGTTCTCGCCCCAGGGACGGATCTCGAAGGCGATCCGCGCGCTGCCGATCCCGCTGCGCGCCTCCAGCTCCAGATACTGCGGCGGATCGAAGCGGCGGACCACGGTGTATCCCTCGGCCACCCGGGGACCGAGCGGGATCGTGTAGGAGAGGGACGAGCCGAGTTCGGGCCAGTCGCCCTCGCGGGGAGCGGTCTCGGCGGTGCCGACGACCCAGTCCGCGTAGCGGTAGGGGTCCGCCAGCACGCTCCACACGTCGGCGGGCGCGCGTTCGATGAGCTGGTACCGGATCGCCACGGTCTCCTCCTCGCGGACGGCGCTGCGTTCCCGGGTGCCCGAGTAACCCCGTGGGTACGGCTCACACGCCGCGCCCCCGGGCCGTACGGGTCAGTCGAATGCCTCGCGCAGGGCGGACAGCAGCGTCTTGCGCGACCAGTCGATGAAGTCCGGCTGGGTCTCGCCGCCGATCTGCACCAGGGCGACCTCGGTGAACCCGGCGTCCACGTACGGCCGTACCGCCTCCACGAACGCCTCCGGGTCGTCGCCGCACGGAATCGAGGCGGCGACGTCCTCGCGGGTCACGAACTGCGTGGCCGAGGCGAAGGAGTCCGGGTGCGGCAGCTCGGAGTTGACCTTCCAGCCGAGCCCGAACCAGCGGAACTGGTCGTGCGCGCGGTCGATGGCCGCCTCGCGGTCGGGACCGTAGCTCACCGGGAGCTGCCCGACCCGGGGCTTGCCCGCGCCGCCGTGCCGGTCGAAGGCGTCCAGCAGCTCCTTCTTGGGCTCCGTCGCGATGACCAGGTCGCCCAGATGCCCGGCCAGCGTGCACGACTGCTCGCCCGAGACGGCGATGCCGATCGGCGGCGTCTTCTCCGGCAGGTCCCACAGCCGTGCCGACTCCACGTCGAAGTACGTGCCGTGATGGGTGACATGACCGCCCTCGAAGAGCGCGTGGATGATTTCCACCGCCTCTTCCAGCATCTCGTGCCGCACGTCCACGGCGGGCCAACCGCCGCCGGTCACATGCTCGTTGAGGTTCTCGCCCGAACCGAGCCCCAGCCGGAACCGGCCCTCGGCGAGGAGTTGCAGAGTCGCTGCCTTCTGCGCCACGACCACCGGGTGGTAGCGGACCGTCGGGCAGGTCACGTACGTCATGAGCGGGATCCGCGAGGTCGCCTGCGCCGCCGCGCCGAGCACCGTCCACGCGTAGGGGGCGTGGCCCTGCGAGCGCAGCCACGGGAAGTAGTGGTCGGAGGTGACGGAGAAGTCGAACCCCGCCTCCTCGGCGCGGACCACATGGTCCACCAGTTCCCGGGGTCCGGCCTGTTCGGTCATCATCGTGTATCCGATTCGCACCATAGATGCCCGAGTCCCCGCTCTCGCTCACGGAAAACAGACGGGAGCGGGCCGAATCGACCCGGCCCGCTCCGGCAGGGGGACGCGGTCACACCTGGGGCGTGAACCGCTCCCAGACCCGGTGACCGCCCAGCAGGGTCAGGATCTGCTCCAGCACCTCGGTCGCGTTCGCGCCGGTCACCACGCCGGGCGCGTCCTGCGGAATGCCCGCCGCGCGCAGCGTCTCCTCGGCGCCGTTCCAGCCGCCCAGCGCCTTGCCGTGCCGGAACGCCTCGTCCAGCAGCAGCGCCACCCGGGGATCGACCCCGGTGCCGTCCGCGCCGCCCGCCTTCGCGTCACGGGCGCCGTAGGCGTCGTCACCGACCGGGGCGGGTCCGGCGAGGAGCACGGCGTCGAACTCGGTCGAGCGCGTCGTGGCGTACGAGCGCTGCACCGTCAGCGGATCGCCGTCGGCGGGCAGCTCGCCGCCGGTCGGGGCGACGATCAGCGGGACGACGTCCGCCGCCAGGGCCGCCTTCTGCACCGCGCGCACCGACTCCGGGTCGGAGTCCGGACCCGCGACGATCCCGATGACCCGCCCGTCCACCGGCCAGACCCGCCCCACCTGCGACAGCGCGGGCGACGGTTCCACGTCCGCGAGCGGCACCGTCGGCTCCGGGACG
Source organism: Streptomyces sp. DSM 110735 (assembly GCF_016482685.1). Classification (GTDB taxonomy): domain Bacteria; phylum Actinomycetota; class Actinomycetes; order Streptomycetales; family Streptomycetaceae; genus Streptomyces. Next base: position 30,837 of record NZ_JACYHF010000013.1, read on the forward strand.
GGCAGCCCGAGACCCTCCGCCACGCCCGCGCACAGCTCCGGGTCGATGTTCGCGAGGACCTGGAGACCGCGCTCCTTGATGGCTTTCTCGTAGCACTTGCCCAGCTCGAAGGTGTACGCCGCGACGATGTGCTCCTTCTCGACCGGGCTCATGCTCAGCCAGAACCGGCGCGCCTGGCTGAAGTGGTCCGCGAAGGTCTCCGGCGCCTCGCGCACCTTCTGCCCCTCGGGCACGGTCACCGGGGTCTCCACATAGGCGTGCTGCGCCTGACCGGCCAGGAACGGGCAGCCGCCGTCGAGGGAGTTGGGCCGGTAGGCGGCCACACCCGTGTGCACGGCCGTCTGGTGCATCCCGTCGCGCAGCATGTCGTTGACCGGCGCCAGCGTGCGGTTGACCGGGATCTGCGCGAAGTTGGGACCGCCCAGACGGCTGATCTGGGTGTCCAGATAGGAGAACAGCCGCCCGGTCAGCAGGGGGTCGTCGGTCACGTCGATGCCCGGCACCAGATGCCCGGGGTGGAAGGCGACCTGCTCCGTCTCGGCGAAGTAGTTGACCGGGTTGGCGTTCAGCGTGAGCAGCCCGATCGGCTGCACGGGCGCCAGCTCCTCGGGCACGAGGTTGGTCGGATCGAGCAGGTCGATGCCCTCGAAGGTCTGGTCCGGTGTGTCCGGGAAGGTCTGGATGCCCAGCTCCCACTGCGGATACGCGCCCGCCTCGATGGCGTCGGCGAGGTCACGCCGGTGGAAGTCCGGGTCCATGCCGCAGATGAGCTGCGCCTCCTCCCACACCAGGGAGTGCACGCCCAGCCGGGGCTTCCAGTGGAACTTGACGAGGGTGGTCTCGCCGTCGGCGTTCCGCAGGCGGAAGGTGTGGATGCCGAAGCCCTCCATCGTCCGCAGGGAGCGCGGCAGACCCCGGTCGGACATGTTCCAGAGGGTGTGGTGAGTGGCCTCGGTGTGCAGGGTGACGAAGTCCCAGAAGGTGTCGTGCGCGCTCTGCGCCTGCGGGATCTCCCGGTCGGGCTGCGGCTTGCCCGCGTGGATCACGTCCGGGAACTTGATCGCGTCCTGGATGAAGAACACCGGGATGTCGTTGCCCACCAGGTCGAACGTGCCCTCGTCGGTGTAGAACTTCGTGGCGAACCCGCGCGTGTCGCGCACCGTGTCCGCCGAGCCGCGCGAGCCGAGCACGGTCGAGAAGCGCACGAACACCGGCGTCTCGACGCCCTCCTGGAGGAAGCCCGCCCGGGTCACCCCGGAGGCGTTCCCATATGCCTGGAACACACCATGGGCGGCGGCACCCCGTGCGTGCACCACACGTTCCGGGATCCGCTCGTGGTCGAAGTGGGTGATCTTCTCGCGCAGATGGTGGTCCTGGAGCAGCACAGGACCGCGCGCGCCCGCCTTCAGCGAGTGATCGGTGTCGTACAGCCGATTGCCCTGGGCCGTGGTCAGCCACTCGCCGTCCTGCTCCCTGAGGTCCCGTTCGGCTCCGCTCGGGCGGCCGGTGGGACCGACCGTGGGAGGCGCCGTCTGGTCGGGCTGGGCGGGCGGCGGTCCGGTGGGCTCGGTGGGTTCGTCGAACGAGGGACGGTCGACCCCCGGTCCGCTCAGGACGTCGGCGGCCGACTCGGGGGGTCGCTCGCCCGGGGTCTTCGAAGCGCCGCTGTCCTGCCCGTCGTTCCGCTGGTCGTTCCGGTCCTGCATCGCGGCCTCCCAGGTTGTCGTCCGCGTCGTGAAGCGTCCGTTCGCGTGCCGTCGGCGGGGAGCCACGGGGGGTGGACCGCACCCGTCGACAGGATCGCGTGTTCCGTCAGGCCGGCGAGCGGTACGCGCACGGCGCCCGCCCTCGCCGTCCGTACGGGTTTCCATCCGACGGGCGCCCACACACGCTCGCGCCCCGATTCCGGAAAAGCGGCGCGAGGAGGTCCGGGAGCGCGGTGTGCCGTGACCCGTCCGGCACGGGCCACGGCACACCGGGCGTCAGCCGCGCGGGAAGGCGTCAGTCGCGCGGGAAGGCGTTGAGCAGCGGCAGTCCCGCGGCGAAGCGGCGCACCTGCTCCACGATCAGCCGCTCGGCACGCGGCCGGAACGCCGCGGAACCACCGCCGACGTGCGGAGTGATCAGCACGCCCGCGGCGTGGCGCAGCGGATGACCGGCGGGCAGCGGCTCCGGGTCGGTCACGTCGAGGGCGGCGCGCAGCCTGCCCCGGGCGGTCTCCGCGAGCAGCGCGCCGGTGTCCAGGGTGCGCCCGCGCCCCACGTTGACCACCAGCGCGCCGTCGGGCAGCGCCGCCAGCTCCTTCGCGCCCAACAGCCCTTCCGTCTCCGGCGTTTCGGGCAGCACGAGGACGACGATGTCGGTCGTGCGGAGCAGTTCCGGCAGCTCCGAGACGGAGTGCACGTCCTGCTCCGGGCGGGCCCGCCGCGCGACCCGGGTGACCTGGGCTTCGCAGGCCAGCAGGCGCTGCTCCAGGGCGGCGCCGATCGAGCCGTAGCCGACGATCGTGACCCGCGCGTCCGCCAGCGAGCGGGTGAAGTGCGGCTCCCAGCGTCCGGCGGTCTGGTCGGCGGCCCACTGCGGCAGATCGCGCTGCGCGGCCAGGATCAGCCCGAGCGCGTGCTCGGCGGTGGAGGCGTCGTGCAGCCCGCGCCCGTTGTGCAGATCGACGCCGGGCGGCAGCAGCGGGAGCAGCTTCTCGACGCCCGCGCTCAGCGACTGCACCGCCTTGAGGTTCGGCAGTGCGGGCAGCAGCCGTACGGCGTCAGGAACGGCGTACGGCATGACCCACAGGCCGACGCGGGCGAGCGTCTCCGCGTCCGGCTCGCTGTCGGGCGTCACCCCGTCCCAGACGTGCGTCCGCACGCCCTCGGGCCAGGCGCCGTGGCCGCGGTCCAGGTCGGGCCAGGGGAGAAGCACGTCGGTGGCGGAGTCGTGCACAGCTCTGGTCAACGGGGTCTCCTTCTCGTACGGTTCTTCCCGTCCAGTGAAACACTTTCCACCTCACGGAAAACAGGGGGTGCAGGAATGACAGCGACGTCACCTGCCACCGAGACCGCGGTGCCCGAGGCGGCGCCCACCGGGTTCTGGCGTTCGGCGCGCGCCCGGTATCTGATGCCGGTCGCCTTCGTCACGTACTCGCTCGCCTACCTCGACAAGTCGAACTACGCGATCGCCTCGGCGGGCGGCATGGCGGACGAGCTGCATCTGTCGGCAGGCACCGACTCCTTGATCGCCGCGTCCTTCTTCCTCGGCTACTTCTTCTTCCAGATACCCGGCACGATCTACGCCGAGCAGCGCAGCGCCCGCCGACTGGTCGCCTGGTCCACCGTGACCTGGGGCGTACTCGCCGTGATCCAGGGCCTGTTGAGCAGCCCGGCGCAGCTCGTCGCGGTGCGCTTCGCGCTCGGGGTGGTCGAGGGCGCGGTCCTGCCCTCGATGGTGATGCTGCTCAGCCGCTGGTTCACCCGCGGCGAGCGCGGACGCGCCAACACCGTGCTCATCCTGGGCAATCCGGTCACCGTGATGTGGCTGTCCGCCGTCTCCGGCTGGCTGGTGTCGGTCTCCGACTGGCGGGTGATGTTCGTCGCCGAGGGCGTCCCCTCGATCCTGTGGGGTCTGGCGTGTCTGTGGCTCATCAAGGACCGCCCCGAGCAGGCGAAGCTCCCCGAGTCCGAACTCCGTCACCTCGAAGCCGACCTGGCCGACCAGCGGGCCACCGCCCAGCCGGTCGCGGGGACGCTGCGCGAGCAGTACGCGAGCGTCGCGCGCTCCTCCCGCGTCCTCCTCATGGCCGCCCAGTACTTCTTCTGGTCCTTCGGCATGTACGGCTTCGTCTTCTGGCTGCCCGCCATCATCAAGAAGGGCTCCGGCGAGGGCATCGGCGCCACCGGACTGCTCACCGCCATCCCCTACGCCTGCGCGGCCGCCGCCATGCTCTTCAACTCCCGCCTGTCCGACCGCAGCGGGCGCCGCCGCGCCGCCGTCTGGCCCTGGCTCGCGGGCGGCGGACTCGCCCTGCTCGCCTCCTACGCGGCCGGTGACGACTTCCCGCTGGCCCTCACTCTGCTGGTCGTCGCGGGACTGTGCCTCTACGCCCCCTACGGCCCCTACTTCGCCCTCGTCTCCACGCTCGCCCCGCCCGGCGTCGCGGGCGCCGCCGTCGCGCTGGTCAACTCCTTCGGCGCGCTCGGCTCCTTCGCCGGGACCTACCTGGTCGGCTGGGTGCGCGGCACGGACCTCGGCGACGCGGGCGCCTTCGTCCTGATGGCGGTCTGCGCCCTGATCGCGGCGGCCCTCACCCTCGCCGTCCCCGAGCCGAGGACCGCCGCCGTCCGGCCCGCCCCGGTACGGTGATCATCCAAGCGGCTGCCGGGCCACCCGCCCCGGCAGTCGCCCGGAGGGCCCGCCCCCCCCAGAGATCGCCCGCCCCCAGAGCCTGCCCGCCCCAGAGAACCGCCCCACCACGGAGGACCACACGGTGACCACACCATCCGGCGACGACATGCTGGGCCGGGGACTGCGCCTGCTGAGCGTGCTCGCCGAGCACCCCGCGGGACTCGGTGTGAGCGCCGCCGCCCGTGCCGCCCGGCTCCCCGTGAGCAGCGCCCACCGCATCCTCGGCCGCCTGGTCGAGGAACGCTTCGCCACCTACGACGAGGATGCCCGCCGCTACGCGCTCGGTTCCCGCGTCCTCGAACTCTCCCGGGGCTTCCAGCGCTCCGCCGCCGGATACTCGGCCGCCGCCGGACCCATGGGCCGCCTCGCCGCCCGCACCGGACTCCCCGTCATCGCGGGCGTCCTCGACGGCGCCGACGTCCTCCTCGTCCTCACCGTCCAGGGCACCCAGCACCTGCAGTTGCGCAGCGCCGAGGGCACCCGCAACCCCTGGCACGCCACCTCCCTCGGCAAGGCGCTGGTCGCCCAACTCCCCGAGGCGGAACGGGAGGAGCTGCTCAAGGGTCCCCTGCCCGCCGTCACCCCGCGCACGGTGACCGACCCCGGTCTGCTGCGCGCCGAACTCGCCCGGGTGCGCGAGCGGGGCTGGGCGGAGGTGGACGAGGAGAACGAGATCGGCGTCCGCTCGCTGGCTGCCGCCCTGCCCGGCGCGTCCCGGCGCGGTCCGCTGCTCGCCGTCTCCCTCGCCGCCACCGTCATCCTCACCGAGGCAGACCAACTGCGGGAGCAGGCAACGGCGTTGACGGAGTGCGCCGAGGACATCGCCGCCCGCATGGCGCCCTGACCGAAAACCCCCTGCCCGCAGGCGCTTTGACCGCAAGACCCCGGACGCACGAAGGCCCCCGCACGAGGCGGGGGCCTTCGTCATGGCCGGGACCGACGCCCACGAGGACGCCGCTCCCGGCCGGGACACCCGGTGATCAGGTGCGGTAGGCGTAGAACGCCGCCGTCGGGTACGACGCGACGAGGGACGCCACCGACCTGTTGTAGGTGTTGGTGGAGTGGTACGTCACGTACGGCACGCCCTGGGCGTCCCGCTTGGTGACGATCATCGAGTGATCCTTGGACCCGTCCTTGTTGAAGTCCATCTGGATCACGTCACCGATGTCGGCCTGGAACACGTTGGCCAGCGGGGTGACGCGCTTCGAGGACAGGGCGAACCAGGAGAACTCGTTCACACCGATGAAGGAGTCGGACTGGATGTCCTTGGTCCCGAACCACTTGTGGAAGTCGTCCGTGGAACCCGGGACGTGCTTCCAGCCGCCCGCCTTCAGGGACTGGCTGACGAAGTTGGTGCAGTCGCCGCCGGCCCCCTCCCCGTTGAAGTCGGGGTACTCGGTGTTGTAGTTGTTCCAGTACTTCGTGGCGTACGCGACCATGGCCTTGTAGTCGTAGCCCGACGCCGTCATGTTCTTCGGGTTCGCGGGCGCGGGCCGCGTCGTGGCCGCCTTGGGGGCGTCCGGCGGGCCGTCGTCGGCGGCGGTGGCCGGCTTGGCGACCTCCGGCTTGGCGACCTGGTTGACCGCCAGATAACCGTCGTCGGTGTCCTTGACGTCGGTGAGCTGCCAGTTGCCCTCGCGGTCCGCCTTGAACGTCAGCTCGTGGTGGGCCTGGAAACCGGTGGTCTTCGGCTGGTTGGCCTCGACCTTCTTGTAGGTCAGGGAGGTCGTCTCGGTGACGTCCACCGTGGCGCGGCGGCCCTTGACCTGCGTGGCGTCCAGCTTCACGCTCGTGCTGCCCGCGCTGTACTGCTCGCCCAGCTTCGCCAGGCGGTCCTTGCGGCCGCGCAGCTCGGTGAGCGCCGACTTCTCCTGCCGCGTCTGCGTGCCCGACATCCGCACGTCGCCGGAGAACCGGTGCGTGCGCTGCTGCGGCGCGCTCTGCGTGGTGCCACCCACCAGGGCCTGCGTGCGGTCGGTGAAGACCGCGTCCGCCAGCTTCTGGAAGGTCGCCTTGGTGGCCGCGTCCACGGTCGGATCGTCGACGACCGCCGCTCCCGCACTCCAGTTGGGCACGAGCGCGACGCCCGCGACCACCGAAGCGGCAGCGGCCGACACTATGGCGGCACGGCTGCGCTTACGGCTCAGTTTTCTCGACTTCAATGATGATCCCCTCTACTCCGGTACACAGACCGGGACTCCGGTTACAGAGACCGGGCGAACGCATCTTCGCATGCCGCATGTGACGGGTGTGAAGAAGGTGTGCACAAGTGGAACCAGACCGTTTCAAACGTCACTTGACGACCGCGGACCAGTCCGGCGACTGCGCCGGGTCCAGGCTGCGGAGGTTCGCCAGCGTCTCGGGCGTCTGCGCGTCCATCCAGTCCGCCATCTCCTTGAAGGACACGCACTTCACGCCCTTCTTGGTGCAGACGTTCTTGATGACCTGGTCGATCGACTTCATGTAGATGCCGCCGTTCCAGTCCTCGAAGTGGTTGCCGATGAACAGCGGCGCACGGCTGCCGTAGTACACGCGGTTGAAGCCCGCCATGTACGAATCCACCGTCTGCTGCTCCCACTTGGGGTACTCGGCGGGGTCGCCGTGGGTCTCGCCCTTGGACTGGTTGTAGAGGAAGTTGAAGTCCATCGACAGACCCTGGAACTTGCCCGACTCGTACGGCAGCATCTGCAGCGGGAAGTCCCAGACGCCGTTCTTCTTCGTCGGCCAGATCTGGAAGTCACCGGCGGAGCTGGCGTCGTAGCGCCAGCCGAGCGGCTTGATGGCCTTCAGCAGGTTCGCCTGGCCCTCCAGGCAGGGCGCCCGGCCGCCGGTGACCTCCTTCTTGAAGTCGAAGGGCAGCGGCGCGATGTCCTTGTAGCCCGTGTTGGTCTTCCAGTTCTCCACGAAGGAGTAGAACTGGTCGATCTCGCTGCGCCACTCCTTGACGCTCCAGTCGCCGCCGCCCTTGGCGCCGCAGAAGTGCCCGTTGAAGTGCGTGCCGATCTCGTTGCCGTCGTCGTACGCCTTGCGCAACTGCTCCAGCGTCTCGCGTATGTGCTCGTCGGTCGCGTAGTCGATGGCCGCGGCGCCCACGCCGTGCTGCGGCGGGTGGTAGAGGTCCTTCTTCGCCTTCGGCAGCAGATAGATGCCGGTGAGGAAGAACGTCATGTGGGCGTTGTACTCCTTGGCCAGCTCCCGGTAGTGCGAGAAGAGATGGTCGCTGCCCTCCAGCGCGCCGTCCCAGGAGAAGACGACGAACTGGGGCGGCTTCTCACCGGGCTTGAGCCGGACAGCCTTCAACTCACCCTTCTGCGGACCGGTGTAGGACGTGGACCCGTCGCCGAGCACCTTCGTCCTGCCGTCCCACTGCGGCTCCTTGGCCGTGTCGGGCTGCTTGGCCGAGGAGGCGGCCGAGGCGGTGCCGTCCTCGTGGGCCAGCAGCAGATAGCCCCCGACAGTGGAGCCGGCCACCAGCAGCAGGGCCAGGGCGAGGGCGCCGGGCCCCACGGCGCGTTGCGGGGTGGTGCGTTCCTTGCGGCGGCGGCCTGAGCTCGACTTCATACGGACTCAATCTCCGGTGCGGGTGCGGGTGACAAGTCGGGGGGAGGGGGCGGCCGGTGACGGCCCTCGGGATCAGCCGGTTCCCACGGCGCTCGACCAGATGCCGAACGGCACGCTGTCGGCGGTGGTGCCGGCCACGCCCTCGAGAGGCAGTGGCTCCAGGCTCTCGGACAGGTCGATGCGGTAGACGACGACGGCCGTGGACACCGACTTGAGGCTGCCCGTGTACCACAGGGCGGTGTCCTTGTCGGTGGTGCCGTCCTTGCCGGCCGCCGGGGTGGTGGCGGCCGCCGTGGGGTGCGCGGCGCGGAAGTTGTCCGCGAGCGCCTCGTTGACCTGCTGGGCCACCTCAGGGCGTACCGCCCGGCGCCGGTCGGGGGCGGTCAGCGGGACCTTGGCACCGTTGCGGGTGATGCGGCGCACCGAGTACGGCTCGGTGTGCACCCCGCTGCCTGCGAAGGTGGCGTACCCGCTGGCCATGCGGATGGCGCTGGGCGTGGAGTTGCCGAGCGACAGCGCGGGCACCTGCGGTCCGATGCTGGAGGAGAGCAGACCGGCGCGCTCTGCGGTCGAGGTCACCGCTTTGAGACCGGTGTCCATGCCGAGCTGCATGAAGGGGGTGTCCACCGACTTGGCCAGCGCCTGGCGCAGACTGAGCTGCCCGTAGGACTTGTTGCCGTCGTTGTGCGCGGCGACCTTGCGCCCGCTGCGGTCCCAGTACGGACCCTCGGGCGTGGTGACGGGCACGCCGTCGTCGCCGTTGTAGACGGAGTCCGGACCGACCGGGGTGCGGGTGCCCTCCCGGGTCTTCATCACGCCGTGCTCCAGACCCGCCGCGTAGACGAACGGGGTGAAGGCCGAACCGGCGGGCACCGTCGTCGCGTTGGACTCGTTGTAGCCCTGCTTGCGGTGGTCGGGTCCGCCGTAGACGGCGACGATCCGGCCGTCGGTGGCCACCGAAGCCGCGCCGTAGTGCGCCGACTTGGCGCCCTTCGGGTCCTTCTTCGCCGCCTCCTCACGCGCCTTGGTGACGGCTGCCGTCAGCTTGCTCTCCCGCTCGCGGTCGAAGGTGGTGTAGATCTGGTAGCCGCCGAGGTCGAACTGGCGGGCCGAGATGTGCGCGGACTTCTTCGCGTACTGCGAGGCCAGCTCGACCAGGTAGTCGCTCTGCTTACCGGTGTCGTAGACCTGCGCGGTCTTCAGCGGCTCGGGGAACTTGGTGTACTTGGCGCGCTCGGCGGGGGAGAGCTTGCCGATCTTGACCATGCGGTCGAGGATCCAGTTCCAGCGCTCCACGGCGCGGTGGTGGTTGGCCTTGCTCAGCGTGGGGTCGTACAGACCCGCGCCCTTGAGCAGCGAGGCGAGCATGGCCGCCTCGCTCGGGTTGAGCTTGCTGACGTCCTTGCCGTAGTACGCCTGCGAGGCGCGCTGGATGCCGTAGGTGCCGCGCCCGAACCAGCTCGTGTTGAGGTAGCCCTCGAGGATCTTGTCCTTGCTCATCCGGTTGTCGAGCTTGAGGGCGATCATGGCTTCGGTGATCTTGCGGCTGACCGTCTGGTTCTGGGTGAGGTAGACGTTCTTCACGTACTGCTGCGTGATGGTGGAGCCGCCCTCGGTGTCGCCCTCGCCGATCGTGCGCCAGACCGCGCGGCTGATGCCTTTGACGGAGATTCCGGGGTCGGTGTAGAAGCTCTCGTTCTCCGCGGCGAGGACCGCCCAGCGCACGCCCTCGGGGATGTCCTTGAGCGGCATCGCCTGTCGGCGCACCCAGCCGGTACGGGCCATCGGGGTGCCGTCGGACCAGAAGTAGACGTTGTCCTGCTGGGTGGCGTACGTGTTGAGGTTGGTCGGGATGTCGGTGGTCGCGTAGGCGACGGTGAGGAAGAGACCGGTCAGACCGACGGTGCTGAGGAAGGCGGCGAGCCACTGGCGCCAGGAGGGTATCCAGCGCCGCCAGTCGTCGCGTCCGGGGCGCGGATAGACCGGCCGCAGACGGCGGGCGTAGGGGGCGGCCTTCTCCGCGTAGGGGGCGAGGGCGCGGGTGACGGGGGCGAGCGCGGCGAGCACGGGGACCGTCACGACGGCGAGGCGTCCGGTCGGCTTCTCGGCGCGGCGACCGGGGGTGGCGGCCCCGGCTGGCTTGGTCTCCCGGTCCTTCGGGGCAGGGGGGAGGGCGAGCTGCATCGTTTCGTCGGACGGCGGCGAGACGATCTTGAGCTGCATGGTCTCGTCCGGGCGGATCGAGGCGACCCGGAGCTGCATGGTGGCCTCGGGCTCGAAACCGGGCTTGCCCGTGGTCGCACCGCCCGTGGTCGTTCCGCCCTCGTCCGTCGTCTCCGAGGCGTCGCCGGACACCGGCGTGTCGTCCTGGTCCGCCGGGGCGGCGTGGTCGGTGTCCCGCCCCTTGCGTCCCCACGACCGCTTCGACGCCGCGCGCCGTCCGTGCCCCCGCCGGCCGCCGTCCCTGGCGTCCGCCCCCTGCCCTGCCTCGGTCACGACAGAGTCTCCTCCCCGCTCGGTGGTGCTCGCGAGGGCAGACGCACTGGGCGGACCCGGTGACCGGAACTACGGCACCGGTGCCCTTTTTCTTTCCCCCTGGTCCTACATCTGCTCGCGAGCTTCACAAATTATCAGCTCATACTTTCGAGCCCAGGGGGTCAGGGTCTGTTACGCGTCGAAGGGCGCCGGGTATGTGATCGAAACGGTCGGGATGTAATTGGCAGGAGCATGACCGCGCATTGTGTGAGGGATGAACGACCTGCCCCCGGCTTTTGCGCGACGGCACTGGAAGACACCGCCCGCGCCCGCTCGGAGACGTTCCGTCCGTCACAACCGGAGTGCTCAACTCCCGTACAGAGCTTGCCGGATGATGTGCGACACTCGATGATCGTCAGCATTCATCCGGCCAATTTCTTGCGACGGAGTCCGCCATGACGACCGGCACCCCCGACCCTCGGCAGATCGACACCGGCGTGGCTCATCCGGCGCGCGTGTACGACTGGCTGCTGGGTGGCAAGGACAACTATCCGGTGGACGTCGCGGTCGGGAAGATGCTGCCCCCGGAAGCGCGGGACGGCGCCCGGCAGAACCGCGCGTTCATGCACCGCGCGGTCGCCTGGCTCGCCGGACAGGGCGTCGACCAGTTCCTGGACATCGGCAGCGGTATTCCCACCGAGCCGAACCTCCACCAGATCGTGCAGCGCGTCGTCCCGAGCGCCCGGATCGTCTACACCGACAACGACCCGCTCGTCCTCCGGCACGCCGAGGCGCTGCTCACCGGTCGCCCCGAGGGCGCCACCGACTATGTGCAGGCAGACGTCCGCGACACCGGCACCATCATCGAACGCGCCCGCCGCACCCTCGACTTCGACCGCCCCGTCGCCCTCTCCCTGATAGCGCTGCTCCACTTCCTCGGCGACGACCAGAAGCCCGGCACCCTGGTGGCGGACCTCCTCGCCGCCCTCCCCTCCGGCAGCCACCTCGTCCTCTCCCACGCCTCCTCCGACATCTACCCGGAACTCTCCGCCCAGGTGACGGAGGAGTACGCCAAGGGCGGCATCAAGCTCGCCTTCCGTTCCCGCTCCGAGGTCCTGCGCTTCTTCGACGGGCTGGAACTGGTGGACCCGGGGCTGGTGACGGCACCCGAGTGGCACCGGGGAGCGGAGGCTCCGGAGGAAGAGGGGAGCGGAATCTATGTGGGGGTGGCGCGGGTTCCGTAAGGCGCAGGGGCTCCGGTGGCTGCTCCTGCCGCCGGTCGTGACGGGCTTCAGTCCTCCCGCGCCCAGGGGCGCAGCTTCTCCGGGTTGCGGACCACCCAGATCCGGGTGACACGGTCGTCCGAGACGTCGAACGCCGCCACGGTCAGGACGACGCCGGACCGGCGGGCCACCAGTCCCGGCACCCCGTTGACCGACCGTTCGAGGAGTTCGAGCCCCGGAGCCCGGTCCGCGATGGCGAGCATGTACTGGGCGATGCGCGCGGCGCCCTCGACCGGGTGCAGAGCGGCACCGGCCAGTCCGCCGCCGTCGGCGGTCATGACGGCGCCGGGGTCGAGAAGGGCGACGAGAGCCGTGATGTCCTTCGCCTCCCACGCCTCTTTGACGCGCCGGACCATGTCGGCGCGGTCGGTCGCCCGTGCGGGAATCCGTGTGGTGCCCACGCGGCGCCGGGCCGAGGACGCGAGCTGCTTGCAGGCGGCGGGGGTGCGGTCGAGGACGGCCGCTATCTCGGCGAAGGGGTAGCGGAAGACGTCGTGCAGGACGAACGCCACCCGCTCGGCGGGCGTCATCGACTCCAGCACGACGAGGAACGCCATGGCCACCGACTCGTCCAGGACGATCTGGTCGGCGGGATCGGCGGCGTCCGTCCCGTCCCACTCGGTGCGGTCGGGCAGCGGTTCGGGCAGCCAGGCGCCGACATAGCGTTCACGCCGCGCCCGCGCGGAGCCGAGCAGGTCCAGGCAGATGCGGCTGGTCACCGTCGTCAGCCAGGCGCCGGGCGACACGATCTCCTCCTGGCGGCCCGGCGGCAGCCCGTACCAGCGGGCGTAGGCGTCCTGCACGGCGTCCTCGGCCTCGCTCACCGAACCGAGCAACCGGTAGGCGACATTGATCAGTTGACGCCGCTCGCCGGTCGTCCCGTCCGTGTGACCCCCGACACTCCCCATGCTTCCGGCAGCTCCCTCGCCTTACCTTTCGCGGGTCCGCGTCGTCGGACCGGTGAGACCTTATCGACCGACCCACCTGCCCGAGGGCGGAAAAGGGGACCGTGACATGGCCACCGACGCGACGGCGACACCCACCGCACAGCGCACCTCCTCGTTCCTGCGCACCGCGATCGCCCTGCAGACCCTGACCATCTTCCTCCAGGCGGTCTCCGCCGGACTGCTGCTGACCTCCTCCTACGGCGAGACCCTCCACAGCATCGGCGCCCGGGTGATGTACGCCGCCTCGATGCTCTACGTCCTCGCCGCGGTCCTCGCCTGGAAGCCGGGCGGCGGCTCCCTCCGCCCCGTCTGGCACGCCACCGGCTTCCTCACCCTCGCCTCCCTCCAGGTCGCCCTCGGCATCGCCCACGTCCCGTCGGTCCATCTGCCGCTGGGGGTGCTGATGTTCGGGCTGAGCCTGGTGGCGTTGGTCCGGCGTTAGTTCTCTCGCTAGTTCCCTCGCGAGTTTCCTCGCGGGGCGACGCCGAGCTGTACGCGGTGATGGCGCGGGGTGTCGATCTCGTCGAGGAGGGCGAGGGCGAAGTCCTCGGGTGTGATGCGGGCGTCCGGATCGGCGGGGGAGAGGCGGTAGCCGCCGGAACGGGGGCCGTCGGGGGCGAAGTCACCGGCCGGGCTGACGACGATCCAGTCCGGTGCGGCGGGGGAGTCACGAAGTACGGCAGCTCCGGCGGCGTGGGCGAGGGCGAAGGGGCGGTACTGCGGTGGGAAGGTCGGTGCGTCCAACAGCCGTGTGCCGTCCGGGGTTTCGAGCAGAGCCGCCAGACCGACGACGACCAGTCTGCCCACTCCCGCTCGCGCCAGGCCGTTGACGAGCGCACGGGCGGCGGCCTGAAAGAACACGTCGGCAGGGGAGCCGGCGTCGTACGCGGCATGGATCGCGGCGCTGTGACCGGCAGCGAGACGAGCCACCGCGTCCGGGTCGGTCACGTCACCGGATCGCCATCGCGCCGCTCCCAACTCCCTCTGCCCGTCCGGGTCTCGGACCACCGCCGTGACCCGGTGCCCCCGGCGTGACGCCTCGCCGACAGCCGCCCGGCCGATCCGTCCACCCGCCCCGAAGACGATGACCTCGCTCACGCCCGACCACCTCACCTCGTCGGACACCGCTCTCTACGGCACCCCTCTGGCAACGTAGTCGGACCCCTGGTTACCTTCCGGACACCACGTCCCGCGCTACCGTGACCCCGTGACCGAACCCCTGGATCCGGACATGTTCGACCCGCTCTGCCCCTCCGGTCTGATGCCGTTCCGGGTGGGGGACAAGTGGGCCGGGATGATCGTCCGGTGCCTGGAGGGCGGACCCCGGCGCTTCTCCGAACTCCGGGTGCCGCTGCGGGACATCACGGCCAAGGTGCTGACGCGGTCGCTGCGGGCACTGGAGCGGGACGGGTTCGTGATCCGTACGGTCCATGTGGGGCCCGCCCGGGACGTGCGGTACGCGCTGACCCCGCTCGGGCGGAGCCTGCTGCCCCTGCTCGACGCGGCCCGCGTCTGGGCGGAAGGTCATCTGGACGAACTGCTGGACGCGCGTGAGGGGCTGGGTCTCAGCCCGCCGTCACCAGCTCCACCGGATGACCCGGCTCCCCGGTGATGAACTCCAGCAGGCGCGCGGCTTCTTCGGCGACCGCCTCCTTGTCCCGCTCGGGTACGTCGGTGAACAGGGTGACGGTCAGGCGGGTTGTCGCGCGTTGGCGTTGCGTTTTCCATACTCCGGCGACGAAGCCGTCGAGCAGGACTGTGGGGAGGACGCGGCCGCCGGGGCGGAAGACGTGGGGGCGGTAGGCGTCGGGGATGACGCGGGTGCGGTCGTGGTGGGAGAGGAGGAGGTTGTCGTACTCGGGGAGGAGCCGTGCCGGGGCGGGGGTGTCGGCGTGGGGGAGGGGCGCGTCCGGGAGGTCGAGGAGTTCGATGCCGTTCTCGTCCCGAAGAACCGTCAACTCCCCGTGCATGCGCTTCAGTACCGCTGACATGCCCGTGAGCCCCGACCACACCTGGATGTCCTTGGCATTCGCCGGGCCGAACGCCGCCAGGTAGCGGCGCACCAACTCCTCGGGCTCCTCCGCGTCGTGGCAGGCGGCGCCCAGCCAGGCGTCCGCCGTCACGTAGGTGGCGCTCGATCCCGAACCCCAGGTTCCACCCGGCGGCCGCTGCACCACGGGCAGTTCGCAGCGCAGTGAGATGTAGGCGAGGGCGGAGGCGTCGCGGTCGGGGTGAGACTTCAGCAAGGCCTCGCCGAGTTCGCCCAGCGCGTGCGGGTGTTGGTCCAGCAACTCGCGCGCTGCGGAGGCGAGTTCGTCGAAGTCCAGCCCTTCCGCCCGCTTGCCCATGAAACCCCGCATCGCCTTGACGAGGGCGGGGCGCAGCGAGGTGCGCAGCCGTAGGTAGTCCTCGGCCGTCAGGACCTGGAGCGTGGCCCGGAGCAGGGTGGCCCGCACCACCTCGCGGCGCTCCATCGGACCGGTGAGGTCCGCCTTGTCGAACCCGTCGAGCCGCGACCACAGGCCGACGTAGGGGGCGTTGGCCACCTGCGCCTGGAGGGCCACCAGTCGGCCGAGCGCCTCGGACACGGACCGCTCGTCCCGGCGCAGCAGCAACTGGCGTTGCAGAGTCGCCCTGTTGAGCTGGCGGTTGGTCACGGCCCTGTCGCTCATCGCCTTGCCCCACTTCCTTCCGTGCGCCACGGTGGAACGGTCTTCGCGGCCATCCCATCACAGGCCGCGTCACCCCACCGGTCTCCGCGCACCCTCACGGACCGGTTTCAACTTAGGTAAGCCAAACCTAATGTCGACTACCATGCAGCTCACCGCACCGATCCCGGGAGTCCGCTTGTCCCAGACCATCGACACGACCGCGCCCCACCCCGCCGGTACCGACGGATACGTGGAGCTGGGCTCCAAGGAGGAGCTGCGGACCCTGCTGGGCGAGCCGTTCCCGCTCGTCATCGACAAGGTCCACGGCCAACTCGACGACCAGGACCGGGACATCCTCGCCCGCTCGCCCTTCTGTCTGCTCGCCACCTCCGACAGCCGGGGCAACTGCGACGTCTCGCCGCGCGGGGACGGACCCGGCTTCACTCACGTCCTCGGGCCCTCGACCCTGGCCATTCCCGACCGGCTGGGCAACCGCAGGGCCGACAGCTTCCACAACATCCTGGAGAACCCGCACGCCGGACTGCTCTACCTCGTCCCCGGCGGCACGGACGTGCTCCGCGTCAACGGCCGCGCCCGCATCCTGACCGACGCGCCGTTCTTCGACGCGATGACCCGCGACGGACGGCGCCCCCTGCTCGCGCTCGTCCTCGACATCGACGAGATCTATCTGCACTGCCCGCAGTCGCTGCGCCGTTCGGGGGTGTGGAACCCGGACACCTGGCCGGCGCGCTGACTCCGGGGGAGCGGTTCCGCGCCGGGGCTGACCAGCACAGGTAAGGATAGGCTAACCTTCCCTCGTGAGTTCCGGTGAAGAGAAACCCGAGGTCCCCCGTATGCGCGGTCACGAACTGGCCGCGCACGACGTGACCGTGGCGTACGGCGGCACGGACGTGGTGCACGGCGCGGCGATCACGCTGCGACCCGGCGAGGTCACGGTCCTGGTCGGCCCCAACGGCAGCGGCAAGTCGACGCTGCTGCGCACCCTGGCCCGCCTCCAGCGCCCCCGCTCCGCCACGCTCACGCTCGGCGGCGAGGGAACAGGTGAGGGACCAACCGGCGAAGGAGCGAGCGGCGGGACCGGCGGCGCCGGTCAGGACCAGCAGCCGCTGGACGGACTCGCCCTGACCGCCCGTGACTTCGCCCGCCGCGTCGCCCTGCTGACCCAGGGCCGCCCCACCCCGAGCGGGCTGACCGTGCGGGACATCGTGGAGTTCGGCCGCTATCCGCACCGGAGCCGCTGGTCCCGCGCCGACCCCCACGGCGCGGACGCCGTACGCCGCGCGCTCGCCCTCACCGACCTGGACGCGCTCGCGGACCGGGGCGCCGAGCACCTCTCCGGCGGCCAGCTCCAGCGCGTCTGGCTCGCGAGCTGCCTCGCCCAGGACACCGGCGTCCTCCTCCTCGACGAACCCACCACCTACCTCGACCTGCGCTACCAGGTCGAACTGCTCGACCTCATGCGGGACTTGGCGGACGACCACGGCATCGCCGTCGGCGCCGTCCTGCACGACCTGGACCAGGCGGCCGCCGTCGCCGACCGCGTCACCCTGCTCAGCGCGGGACGCGTCGTCGCCGACGGCCGCCCCGAGGACGTCCTCACGTCCGAGCGCCTGACCGAGACCTACGGCATCCGCATCGACGTCGACCCCGACCCCCTGACCGGCCGCCTGCGCACCCGCGCCGTCGGCCGCCACCACGCACGCACCGGAAGGCTCAGCACCACCTCATGAGACGCCACCTCATCGCCCTCGCCGCCCTGTCCGCGACCGCCGTCGCCCTGACCGGCTGCGGCACCACCGAGCCCGCCGCCAAGGACTCCGGCAAGGGCGCCGCCAAGAGCATCACCCTCACCGACGCCACCGGCGCGAAGGTCAAGCTGGACGGTCCCGCCAAGAAGGTCGTCGGCACCGAGTGGAACGTCGTGGAGAGCCTCGTCTCGCTCGGCGTCGACCCCGTCGGCGTCGCCGACGTCAAGGGCTACAAGGCGTGGGACACCGCCGCCCCCCTCAAGGGCGCCCCCAAGGACATCGGCACCCGCGGCGAGCCCAGCATGGACACCATCGCCTCGCTCTCGCCCGACCTCATCGTCGCCACCACCGACCTCCCGGCCGCCGCCGTCAAGCAACTGCGCAAGATAGCCCCGGTATTGGAGGTGCGCTCCGCGAAGGCGTCCGACCAGATCGGGCAGATGAAGACCAACCTCGACCTCATCGCGCGCGCCACCGGCACCACCGCCCGGGCCACCGAGGTGAACAAGGCGTTCGACGCCAAGCTCGCCGAGGGAAAGAAGAAGCTGGCCGCCGCCGGGCACGCCGGTGACTCCATCGCCTTCGCGGACGGCTACGTCGCCTCCAACCAGGTCTCCATCCGCCCCTACACCAGCGGTTCGCTCATCGGCGCCGTCAACGAACGCCTCGGGCTGAAGAACGCCTGGAAGCTCAAGGGCGACCCCGCCTACGGCCTCGCCTCCACCGACGTCGAGGGCCTGTCCGCCGTCGGCCACGCCCGCTTCGCCTACATCGGCAACGAGAGCGAGGGCACCGACCCGTTCAAGAAGGACCTCGCCAAGAACGCCGCCTGGAAGTCCCTGCCCTTCGTGAAGAAGGGCGACGTGCACCAACTGCCCGACGGCATCTGGATGTTCGGCGGTCCGCGGTCCATGCAGGCGTACGTCGACGCCGTCGTCACCGCCCTGACGAAGTAGCGCCATGGCCGCCACCGCAACAGCCCCCGCCGCCGCGGTACCGGCGGACAGCTCCAGGACGGGCGCGGTCGCGGTGGCGGCCCTGCTCGTGTGCCTGGTCGCCGTCCTCGCGGTCCTCGACATCACCCAGGGCACCTCCTCCGTCGGCGCGTCGGAGGTCTGGAAGGCGCTCACCGGCCGCGCCGACGAGGCAGACGCCTCCGTGGTCATCGCCTCCCGGCTGCCCCGCGCCGCCGCCGGACTGCTGGCCGGAGCCGCCCTCGGCATGGCCGGGTCCGCCCTGCAGACCGTCAGCCGCAACGTGCTCGCCTCCCCGGACACCCTTGCCGTCAACGCCGGTTCCTACCTCGGTCTCGGCGTGCTCGGCGCGAGCGGCGCCACGCTGCCCCTGTTCGCCTCCTCCGGCGTCGCCTTCACCGGCGGACTCGCCGCCGCGGCCGTCGTCCTCTCGCTCGCCGGACCCGGCGCGGGCACCGTACGGCTCGTCCTCGCGGGCAGCGCCCTCTCGCTCGGTCTGTCCGCCGTCACCGACGCCCTGCTGCTGCTCTTCCCCGAGCGCACCCACGGCCTCTACCTCTGGAACCAGGGCAGCATCAGCCAGAACGGCTTCGACGGCGTCCTCCAGATGACCCCCGTCGCCGTCGCCGGACTCGTCGGACTCCTCCTGGTCGCCCGCCGACTCGACGCCCTCGCCCTCGGCGACGAAGCCGCGCGCGGCATCGGCGTCCCGGTCCGCGCCACCCGGATCACCGTGGTGGTGTGCGCCGCGCTGCTCTCGGCGGCGGCCGTCACCCTGACCGGTCCCGTCGGCTTCGTCGGTCTGTGCGCCCCCGCCCTGGTACGGCCCCTGGCCCGCAGGCTCCGGCCGTTCGTCCGCGTCCGGGTCCATCTGCCCGCCGCCGGACTTGCCGGTGCGGCACTCGTGCTCGGCGCCGACCTGCTGCTGCGCGCGAGCATGTCGAAGGAACTGTCCGTCGCCGTCCCCACCGGCGTCGTCACCAGCCTCCTCGGCGCCGTCTTCCTCGTCGGCATGGCCCTGCGCGTGCGGGACACCACCAGCGCAGCCGCGCCCGAGCGGCTGCGCATCCCGAGCCGCGCCGCGTTCCTCGCCACGGTCGCCGTACTCGTCGCCGCCCTCGTCGGGATCACCATCGCCGGAGTGCTGCTCGGCGACACCAAGCTCCTCCTCGGGGACGTCGCCAACTGGGCCCAGGGGCAAGCCGGTCAGGCTGTCGGCTTCGTCCTCGACACCCGGGTGCCGAGAGTCCTCGCGGCGCTCCTCGCGGGCGCGGCCCTCGCCCTGTCCGGCACCCTCGTGCAGGCGGTCACCCGCAACCCGCTCGCCGAACCCGGCATCCTCGGCGTCTCCGGCGGCGCCGCCCTCGGCGCGGTCCTGCTCGTGACGACCGTCCCGGTCGCGGGGTCCTGGGGCATCGCCGGCGCCGCCTTCGCGGGCGCCGGGCTCGCCTCGCTGCTCGTCTTCGGACTCGCGGCACGCGGCGGCTTCGGGCAGAGCAGACTCGTCCTCGTCGGCATCGGCGTGTCCACCGCCGCCATCGCGCTGATCAGCCTGCTCATCGTGCTCACCGACCCGTTCAACGCGACCAAGGCGCTCACCTGGCTGTCCGGTTCCACCTACGGACGTACGCTCACCGACGCGCTGCCCGTCGCCGGGGCGCTGGTGCTCGGCATCGTCGTCGCCGTCGTACGGCGCACCGAACTCGACCTGGTCTCGCTGGACGACGACACGCCCCGGCTGCTCGGACTGCGCACCGCACCGGCCAGATTCGGACTCCTGGTGGTCGCCGTACTGCTCAGCGCGACCGCCGTCGCGGCAGCCGGAACCATCGGCTTCGTCGGTCTGGTCGCGCCGCACGCCGCCCGCGCCCTGGTCGGCCGCAGGCACGCGCGGGTCGTCCCGGTCGCCCTGCTCCTGGGTGCCGTGCTGGTCTGCACCGCCGATCTCCTCGGCCGCACCGTCATCGCCCCGGCCCAGCTCGGCGCCGGTCTGATGACCGCCGCGATCGGCACGCCGTACTTCCTGTACCTGCTCGTCCGCTCCCGCCGCTAGAGCCTGACGGGCAGTCAACTCAGGGCGTGCGTCCCCGGCAAAGGGGCGCACGCCCTGTTTGCCTGAGCCCTGGACGCGCCCCCGGGCGAGCGACGAGAATGCGCCGTGTCGACAGGCGAACGGCCGTTCCCCCGGCCGCCCGGCTTCCCAGGAAGGCAGGTTGGCCACGTGCTGCTGCGTCTGCCCACGTCCGTGTCCGAGGCGCGAGGACATCTCGCCGATGGAGCCGTCCCCGTAGGCGGGGCGACGCTGGTCTGGGCCACCTGGCAACGCGACGGCTTCCCCGCGCAGGCACTGTCCCTGCGCGAACTCCCCGAGGCCAACGTCCTCGGCCGCGAGGAACTCGGCGGCGCCGTCGTCCTCCACCGCATAGACGAGCGCGTCCCCGAGGTCCTGCGCAGGGCCGCCGGATCGGTCGGCACCGGCGCCGTGCGCCGCGCGGCCACCGTCGGCGGCAACATAGCGGGCAGCAGCCTGCGCTGTCTGCTCCCGGCCGCGCTCGTCCTGGAGGCTCGCGCCAAGGTGCTCACCGCGGACGGGGTCTACGAGACCGACTTCGCCGAAGTCCTCGCCAAGCGCCCGGTGTTGCTCAGCCTGCGCTGGCGTACGCCGGTCGCCAGCGCCTACCGCAAGCTCCCCGGCGAGCCGGGCGGACCCCCGCCGCTCGTCGTCGCCTCCGCGCTGCACGCCCTCGGCGGCGACCGCTACCGGCTGTGCGTCGCCGTCCGCGACGGCTACGAGGTCCTCAGCGAGTCCACCGAGTGCGGCGCCGACCCCCGCGAACCGCTGCGCGCGCTGCGGGCGACGCCGGTCGGCGAGGTGGCCGCGGCGTGGGAGACCGTACAGTCGCAGGTGGTCGAGCTGACGGGGCGCTGAGCGGGCGAGCTCCCTTGCGTGGCACATGAGTCGGGTCCCGGCGCGTTGTGCGCACCGGGACCCTGTCCTCTGCCGTGCCGTCTCAGACCGCGCTGTCGCGCAGCTTCGCCAGCGTCGCCGTCGTCACCTGCCGGGGCAGCCCGTCGCCCTCCACCAGGACCACGTCGCAGGACGCCCCGTGCGCCAGCGCGGCGGTCAGGCTGCCGTCCGCGAACTGGGCGAGCGCGCCGCGCGGCGAGCGGCCCACCGCCACCACACGGGCACGGACCCGGGCGGCGTGCTCGGCCAGCACCCGGCCCGCGGCCGCGTGGTCGCCCACGCTGGCCAGGACCTGACCGGTGGCGGCGATCCCGTGCGCCGCCAGCCGGTCGAGGTGCGCGGTGACGGCGGCTCGCGCCCGCGCGGTGCTCTCCGTCTCCGCCGCCTGCTCCTCCACCACGGCGGTCTCGTGCACATGCACCACCTCCAGTGGGCTGCCGGACTCGCGGGCCAACCGGGCGGCAGCGTCCACGATCGCGTCGGCACCGTCGTGCGCTCCCACGGCGACGACCACCGGCGGCACGTCCGTCGTGGCCGGAGCGCCCACGGCGGTGAGCGACGGCGTCAGCGGCGCGCCCTCTTCCGGGCGCTCCTCGGCCTGACGCAGCAGCCGGTGTCCGCCCGCCAGCACGGGAATCGCCAGCAGGAACGTGGTGGCACCCAGGTAGAACGGGACGCTCAGATCGGTCGCGTCGGCCAACTTACCCGCGACGTACGGCGCGAGACCGCCGCCGATGAAGCGCAGGAAGCCGTACGACGAGGAGGCGACCGGGCGCTCCACGGGGGAGACCAGCATGACCGCCTGCGTGGTCAGCGTGTTGTTGATGCCGATGAAGGCACCGGAGATCACGACCGCCGTGATCACGACCGTCGGACTGTCCACCCCCGCCGCGATGACCGCCATCACGACGCTGAGGCAGAAGAGATTGACGTACAGCACCGGCGCCGTGCCGAAGCGCGCCTGGAGACGAGGGGCGAAGAACACGCTGAACGCGGCGACGAGCAGCCCCCAGCCGGTGAAGACCAACCCGAGCTTGTGGGCGTCCAGTTCCATGGGGTACGGCGCGTAGCCGAGCATGGTGAAGAAGCCCCAGTTGTACAGCAGCGCCATGATGCCCATGGTCAACAGACCCCGGTGGCGCAGCGCCTTGAGCGGGGCCAGCGGCGAGGTGGGCCGGGCGGGCTTCGGCAGGGACGGTACGAAGGCGAGCGTGGCGACCAGCGCGATGGCCATCAGCACGGCGACGCCGAAGAACGGACCGCGCCAACTGATCGCCCCCAACTCGCCGCCCAGCAAAGGTCCGACGGCTATGCCGAGACCGAGCGCGGTCTCGTACAGGATGATCGCGCCGCCGAAGCCACCGCTCGCGGAGGCCACGATGACCGCCAGCGAGGTGGCGATGAACAAGGCGTTGCCGAGCCCCCAGCCCGCCCGGAAGCCGACGATGCCGTTGATGGAACCGCTGCACCCGGCGAGGGCGGCGAAGACGACGATGATCGCCAGGCCGATCACCAGCGTGCGCTTGGCGCCGAACCGGCCGGAGAACCAGCCGACCACCAGCATCGCGACCGCGGTGACGATCAGATAGCTGCTGAACAGCAGCGAGACCTGGCTGGGGGTGGCGTGCAGGTTCTTGGCCAGGGCGGGCAGGATCGGGTCCACCAGACCGATGCCCATGAACGAGATGACACAGGCGAACGCGACGGCCCAGACGGCCTTCGGTTGCCGGAACGGGCTGGCGGCCTTTCCATGCGGTGCAGTCATTACCGCTTCTCTCCAGTCATGACGTGACGGGGACAGAGACCTCAAGGGGATGGAGTTGAAAGGGGGTTGTGCGTTGTGGGGGTTGTGCGTTGTGTACGGGTACGGGACGGGCGCCTCGGGTCCGGCCGGGGGTGAGGCGCCCGGGGCGCTAGTGCGCTCCGTCCTCCTCGATCGCGCGGGCCAGTGCCGGGAGCGCCGTACGGATCGCCGCCCGCTCCTCCTCGGGCAGCCGCTCCAGGAGCAGCCCCAGCGCCTCCGAGCGCTCGACCCGGCGCCGCCGGAACACCTCAAGACCGGTCTCGGTCGCCTCGACCAGCACGCCCCGGCCGTCGGTGTGGTCGGCGGTGCGCCGCACCAGACCCGCGCGTTCCATACGGGTGACGAGCTGGGTCATGTTGGGCTGGGTGGCGTTCTCGGCCCGGGCCAGCTCGGTCAGCCGCTGCGGACCCTCGCGACCCAGCCGGCCGAGCGCGGAGGAGGCGGCGGTGCTCAGTCCGCCCGCCGTGGCGCTGCGGCGCACGTACCGCACCAGGTGCTCCACGGCGATCATCAGATCGTCGGCCGACGCGTCGTGCCGCGCCCCGCCGGAGTCCATAACCCGCTTATCCATAACTCCATTATGCAGATACGTGTAGCGTGAATCAATGGCAGGTCCCGCCCGCGCCCCGACCAGGATTTACGCCGCCGAAGTACCCGGGAACCTCCCCTTAAGCGCGCCGAAACGGCGGGGAAACCGCCTGCCGCGACCCTTCCGAGCACGCCTCCGGACAGTCCGGAGCGGCCGACGGAGAGGGATCAGCCGTGACGGAGATCGTCGACAAGCAGGCCGCCCCACCGGCCCCGCCCGGCAGCCGGACCTACAACGAGTGGGCCCGCAACGACACCCTGGAGGACTACTCCCTGCGCTACGCGCCGAAGTCCTTCCGCCGCTGGAGCCCCTACGTCGTGGCCACCACCGCGCTCGGCGGTATCGCCTACCTCGCGGACTTCGCCATCGGCGGCTCCATCGCCGTCTCCCACGGCTTCACCAGCGCCATGGTGGCCATCCTGACCGCCGCGGTCGTCATCTTCCTCACCGGCATCCCGATCTCGTACTACTCCGCGAAGTACTCGATCGACATGGACCTGCTGACCCGGGGCGCGGGCTTCGGCTACCTCGGCTCGACCCTCACCTCGGTCATCTACGCCAGCTTCACCTTCATCTTCTTCGCGCTCGAGGGCTCGATCATGGCGCAGGCCCTCGAACTCGGCCTGCACATCCCGCTCGCCCTCGGCTACGTCATCTGCTCCCTGGTCGTCCTGCCGCTCGTCGTGTACGGCATGACCGCGCTCTCCCGGATGCAGGTGTGGACCCAGCCGGTCTGGCTGGTGCTGATGGTCGCGCCGTTCGTCTCCATCGCCGTCCAGGAGCCGGAGAAGTTCGGCAAGTTCACCCACTTCGCCGGGAACTCGCCCACCGGCTCCAGCCTCAGCATGATCGGGGTCGGAGCGGGCGCGGGCGTGGCGCTCTCCCTGATCGCACAGATCGGGGAGCAGGTGGACTACCTGCGCTTCATGCCCGACAAGACGGCGGCGAACGGCAGGCAGTGGTGGGCCGCCGTGCTCAGCGCCGGACCCGGCTGGGTCGTCCTCGGCGCGCTCAAGCAGATCGGCGGCGCCTTCCTCGCCTTCTACATCGCGGGCAGTGTCGGGCTCGGCATGGCCAACGAGCCGATCCAGCAGTACGTCCACGGGTTCGGCACCTTCGCCGCGCCCGTCGCCCTGGGTCTCGCCACGTTCTTCGTGATCCTGTCCCAGATAAAGATCAACTCCACGAACGCGTACTCCGGTTCGCTGTCCTGGTCCAACTTCTTCTCGCGGCTGACCCACCGTCACCCCGGGCGCGTGGTCTACATCTTCCTCAACGTCGGCATCGCGCTCGCCCTCATGGAGTTCGGCGTCTTCGGCTTCCTCAACACCGTGCTCGGGTTCTACTCCAACGTGGCCATCGCCTGGATCGGCGCGGTCGTCGCCGACCTGGTCGTCAACAAGCCGCTCGGACTGAGCCCGTCGTACATCGAGTTCAAGCGAGCCCACCTCCACCACTTCAACCCGGTCGGCTTCGGCTCGATGCTGATCGCCTCGGCGGTGTCCATCGCGGCGTACTTCGGGGCTTTCGGCGCGTACGGCAAGGCGTTCTCGCCGTTCGTGGCACTGGTCCTTGCCATGGTGCTGTCGCCGCTGTTCGCGGTGGTGACGAAGGGGCGGTACTACATAGCGCGGGTGGATGACCTGGGAGCGCCGCACATGGTCGCGGCGCACATGGGCGAGCCGCACATGGACGAACCCCACATGGGCGCGCCGCACATGTCCGACGCCCCCGGCACCCTCGACTGCGCCGTGTGCGCCACCGCCTTCGAGCGTCCCGACATGGCCAACTGCCCCTTCCACCAGGGCACCGTCTGCTCCCTGTGCTGCAGCCTGGAGAAGGACTGCCACGACCGGTGCAAGAGCGCGGAGACGGCAGGGCCCGTGGCACTCGCCGCCCCCACGCTGCGCGCCACGGAGTGACACCGAGGCACGGGCGGACGGACGGCCCGGACCCGCCCCCAGGACGCGGCGGGTCCGGGTCATTCCTTGTATCCCCTGGCCCCCGCGCTTAGCCTCTGGCTCGACACGTCAGGACAGGCAGGCCGACATGACGCATCCGCAGGACCCCCGCCACAGCGGAGCCGACCGCCAGATCCATCTGGAGACGCAGGGCCTCGACGTGATCGGCGACGCCGACCGCAAGGGCACCCCGAGCACCCTGTTCTGGCCCTGGTTCGGCGCCAACGTCTCCGTCCTCGGGCTCAGCTACGGCGCCTTCGCGCTCGGCTTCCACATCTCCTTCTGGCAGGCTCTCGTCGCCGGAGTGCTCGGCATCGTCGCCTCCTTCGTGCTCTGCGGCCTCATCGCGGTCGCGGGCAAACGCGGCTCCGCCCCCACCATGGTCCTCAGCCGCGCCGCCTACGGCGTACGCGGCAACCGTCTGCCGTCCGTCGTCTCCTGGATACTCACCGTCGGCTGGGAGACCGCCCTCGCCACCCTCGCGACCCTCGCCACCGCCACCGTCTTCGCCCGGCTCGGCTGGGGCGGCGGCACCGAGACCAAGGCCGTCGCGCTCCTCGTGGTGGCCGCGCTCACCGTGGTCGGCGGCGTCATGGGCTTCGACCTCATCATGCGGATCCAGACGGTCATCACCCTGATCACCGGCGTGCTCACCGTCATCTACATCGCCCTGGTCGCCGACCACATCGACTGGGACACCGTCAGCGCCATCCCCGCGGGCTCCGCCCAGCAGTTCATCGGCGCGCTGGTCTTCGTGATGACCGGCTTCGGCCTCGGCTGGGTCAACGCCGCCGCCGACTACTCCCGTTACCTGCCCCGCGACTCCTCCAGCCGGGGCGTCATCGGCTGGACCGCCTTCGGCGCCTCCGCGGCCCCGCTGCTCCTGCTGGTCTTCGGCCTGCTGCTCGCGGGCTCCTCCGACAAGCTGAGCGAGGCGATCGCCGCCGACCCCATCGGCGCCCTGACCACCATCCTGCCCACCTGGTTCCTGGTCCCCTTCGCGCTCGTCGCCGTCCTCGGTCTGATCGGCGGCGCCGTCCTCGACATCTACTCCTCCGGCCTCGCCCTCCTCTCCGCCGGACTGCGCGTGCCCCGCTATCTGGCCGCGTTCGTGGACGGTGTCCTGATGATCGCCGGGTCCATCTACATCGTGTTCTTCGGCGGAGCCTTCCTCGACGAGTTCATGGGCTTCCTCACCACCCTCGGCGTGCCCATCGCCGCGTGGTGCGGGGTGATGCTCGCCGACCTCGCCCTGCGCCACCGCGACTACGACGAGGGCGACCTGTACCGCCCCGAGGGCCGCTACGGCGACGCGCCCGTCCTGCCCCTCGCCCTCACCGTCGCCGCCACCGCCGTCGGCTGGGGTCTGGTCACCAACACCGCCGCGAACTGGCTCACCTGGCAGGGCTATCTGCTCGGCCCGCTCGGCCTCGGCGGCAAGTCGGGGGAGTGGGCGTACGCCAACCTCGGCGTCCTCGTCGCCCTCGCGCTCTCCTTCCTCGGCACCCTGCTGTTCGGCCGGGGACGGGTGCGCGCACAGGAGGCGGCGCCGCCGAGCCCGCCGCCGTACGAGGGGAGCCCCGCCGTATGACCGCCCCGGTTTCGGCGCCCGCGGGACTGCTCGCCGTCATCGACATGCAGCGCGTCTTCGCCGACCCGGACAGCCCCTGGGGAGTGCCTCGCTTCGCCGACGCCGCGGCGGGCGTACGGCGCCTGCTGCCCGCCTACAGCGACCGCACCGTCTTCACCCGCTTCCTGGCCCCCTCCCTGCCCACCGGCGCCTGGCGCGCCTACTACGCCCGCTGGCCCTTCGCGCTCCAGCCCCCGGACGCCCCGCTGTGGCGCCTGGCCGACGACTTCGCGGACCTCGCGGGGCCGACCCTGGACACCGAGACCTTCGGCAAGTGGACCTCGGGACTCGCCGCCCGCCTGAGCCCGGATGAGCCCCTGGTCCTCGCGGGCGTCAGCACCGAGTGCTGCGTCCTGACCACCGCCCTGGCCGCCGCCGACGCGGGCACCGAGGTCCTGGTCGTCGCGGACGCCTGCGCGGGCGTGGACGACCACGCCCACCGGGAGACCCTGCGCCTGCTTGAGCTGTACGGCCCGCTCGTCCGTGTGGTCACCACCGCGGAGCTGGGCGCGCGCGAGCTCCCCTGACGCCGGGGACCGCCGGATGCCCGGGGACCGGCGGGTGCGCGGGAGCGCGCTGAGCCGTCCGGGGAATCGCACGCATGGTCCGTGCCCGATGGGGTACGCGGCGCGGGAGCGCGCCGGGCTCCCGTCCGCGTGCGTGGCCGTACGACCGCTCTACCTGGGGATGTGCCATGGAGACACCCGCTCACGACGACCACCAGACGCCGGCTCAGCAGGCTCTCGACGTGCTGGCCGTCAACACCGCCGACGAAGCGGCGCTGGACACCCTCGCGCACAGCGACGTTCTCGTCCCGATGCCGGACGACGCGGCCGAAATGGAGGGCGCCGACTCCTCGACGGTCGCCCTGCCCGTCCTCGAACAGCCCGGAGGCGAACAGGTCGTCCCCGTCTTCACCTCGGAGATCGAGATGGCCGGGCTGCTGCCGTCCATCTCCCGCTACCGGCTGATCCAGCTCGGCGCCCTCGCCGCCCAGTGGCCGGAGGAGGAACTCTCGCTCACGATCGACGGCAGCTCCGAACACGGACTGACGCTCACGTCGCAGGGAGTGCGGACGCTGCTCGCGCGATGAGCGGACCACCTGGAGACGGAGCCGTGCCGTACGGGCGGCTCCGTCTTCGGGGAGGCGTGCGTGCCTGTGGGGTGCGCACATGTGTGGTTCTCACATAGGTGGGTTCCACCTAGGGCGCGCCCACACAAACGGCGTGCCTCACACCGGAGCCGGGCGGCTCAGTCCTCCCCGGCCAGCATCTTCTCCAGCACGGCGCGCTGCAGGGGGCGTACCTCGGCGTACAGATCGCGGCCCTTGCGGGTGAGCGCGACCCACACCCCGCGCCGGTCCTCCGCGCACACCGAGCGCTTGACCAGGCCCTCCTTCTCCAGGCGGCCGATCAGCCGGGACAGCGCGGACTGACTCAGATGGACCCGCCCGACCAGGTTCTGCACCCGGCACTGGTCCCCCTCGGCGGGCGACTCGGCGGCCAGGATGTCCAGCACCTCGAAGTCGCTGGCACCGAGCCCGTGCGGATGCAGGACGCGATCGATCTCGCACAGGGTGCGCGCGTGGATCGAGAGGATGCCCCGCCACCGTTCTTCCAGCCGGGCGTCGGCCGTCTTGACTGCCATACCCGCACCGTAGCACCGATCCAGCCACTCCTTGAGTGTGCAAGTAGTACCGGTTCCGGCCCCCTCGCGGGTCCGCCGTATCCACCTTCTCCGCCCTGTCGCCCGGGGGTCCGGTCCCGGCCGCGCCGAGGGTCCGGTACCGGACAACGGACACCGAGACGCGGACGCGGTGCCACCGCCTGCGCCACAGTGGGACACGGCCCACGATGAGCCCGGGATCGGAGGCGGACGCATGATGGGGAGGCCCACGGGCCGCGTACGGCAGACCGTCCTGGAACTGCTCAAGGACCCGGCGGCCCACTTCCCCGAGGCGCGCCGCCACCGCGACCCCGTCGGCACCGGGGTCACCGCGCGGGCGATCGCCGCCCACCTCGGTCTGCCCCGCCGGACCGTCGCCGCCCACCTCGACTTCCTGGCCGGTCTCGGTCTGCTGCGCACACGACGGGTACGGCTGCGCACCCACTACCGCCGCGACGAACCGCGCATCGCCGAGGTCGCCCAGCTCTTCGAAAAGGGCTGGTGAGCGATCCGGTGCGAGCGCTGCCGCAGCCACGCCCCCTGCCACACCGGCTCGGGCAAAGCGGACTCACGCGGTAAGAAGTCGTTGTGAAACAGTCGGACGCCGGGGACGGGCGAGCGCCGGGACGGTAGCGCGTCCCCACCACGCCGCACCGCGCCCCCGCCTGGCACGCGCATGTGCGACGCGCGCCCCGGCCACCCCGGACGTCACCGCGCGGGCGGGTGCCTCTACGCTGCCGCCAGCGCCGGGGCCGTACGCGGCCGGGCATAGTAAGACTGACTACAGCACTGTCGACCTCCTCTCCCCAGAACTGGATTCCATGAGCGCCATCTCCGTCGGTCAAGCCGTCGTCCTCGGTGTAGTCGAGGGGGTGACCGAGTTCCTCCCCGTGTCCTCCACCGGCCACCTCAAGATCGCCGAGGGGCTCATGCACATCCCGGTCGACGACAAGTCCGTCGTCGGCTTCTCCGCCGTCATCCAGGTCGGCGCCATCGCCGCCGTGCTCGTGTACTTCTTCAAGGACATCAAGCGGATCATGACCGCCTGGTTCACCGGTCTGGTCCGTCCCCAGGAGCGCTACCGCCACGACTACAAGTTCGCCTGGTGGGTCATCGCGGCGACCATCCCGATCGTGGTGGTGGGTCTGGCCGCCAAGCCGCTGATCGACGGTCCGCTCGCCTCGCTCTGGGTGGTCGCCGGTTCGCTGATCGGCGGCTCGGTCGTCATGTGGTGCGCGGACCAGATGGGCCGCCACAAGCGCGGCGAGGACGACACCTCCTTCAAGGACGCGATGCTGGTCGGCTGCTCGCAGATCCTCGCCCTGCTCTTCCCCGGTTTCTCCCGTTCCGGCGCCACCATGTCGACCGCGCTCATCCTGGACCTCGACCGCGTCGCCGCCACCCGCCTCTCCTTCTTCCTCGGCATCCCGGCCCTGACCGGCGCCGGCATCTACGAGCTGAAGGACGCCCTCGGCGCCGGTGTGGGCGCCGCCCCGCTGGCCGTCGGCACGGGTGTCTCCTTCGTCGTCGCCTACGCCTCCATCGCCTGGCTGCTCAAGTTCGTCGCCAAGCACTCCTTCAACGCCTTCGTGATCTACCGCATCGTCATCGGCGCGCTGCTCTTCGGCCTGCTCGCCACCGGTGTGCTCAATAGCTGACCCCACCCTTCCGTCGCGCACGGGGTGCGGAGCCCATATGTGGGCTTCCGCACCCCGTGCGCGCTTTTGGGTGTGACGCCTTGACATGTTTTCCCCGCACACCGCAGGATCGCCTTCGTGAACCTGTCAGACAGCCAGACAACCGTCCCGGCTCCCCGGCGTGTCAGCGCCATGGAGGCGGTCCTCGGTCATCTGCGCGGCGCCATCGAACGCGGCACGTACGCGATCGGCGACAAGCTGCCCTCCGAGGCCGAGCTGTGCCGCACCCTGGAGGTCTCGCGGCCCGTGCTCCGCGAGGCGCTGCGCGCCCTCCAGACGATGGGTCTCACCGTCTCCCGGACCGGCAAGGGCACCTTCGTCGTCGCCCGTACGGTCGCGGACCCCATGTTCGGCGACTACACGGCCGGGCACCTGCTGGAGGTGCGCCGCCACATCGAGGTCCCGGTCGCCGGATACGCGGCACAGCGCCGGACCCCGGAGGACCTGGACCGGCTGACCGGACTCCTGGACCGCATGGACCGGGAGACGGACACCACTGCCTGGGTCGCCATGGACACCCTCTTCCACCTGTCCGTCGCCGAGGCCGCGCAGAACCCGGTCTTCCGCAAGGTGATCGAGGAGATCCGGGACGCCCTGGCCCGCCAGTCGGCCTTCCTCACCGAGCTGGCAGGGCGCCGCGAGCAGTCCAACCGGGAACACCGCGCCATCGTCGAGGCACTCCTCGACGGCTCGGGACCCGGCGCCGCCGACGCGATGAGCCACCACCTCGACCGCGTCGCCACCAGCCTCGACGGCATCGTCCGTCCGCCCGCCCCCGCCGACGCGTGACCCGCGCACACCGGCCCGCCCCACCTCGTGATTCAGGCAGAGATGTACAGCAGCTTCCCCGCCGACGCCCCCGTCGTCCGCGAACCCCGCCATGTCCCCGTCGCCCACCTCGTACGCGGCGGGATCGTCGAAGGCGTCCACCACGGCTCCGTCGTCGTGCTCGGCACCGACGGCCGCGTCGAGTTCGCCCTCGGCGACATCGAGGCCGCCTTCTACCCGCGCTCGGCCCTCAAACCCGTCCAGGCCGTCGCCATGCTGCGCGCCGGGCTGCCGCTCGACGGCGAGCTGCTCTCGCTCGCCGCCGCCAGCCACTCCGGCGAGGAGACCCACCTCGCCGCCACCCGGCGCCTCCTCGACCTCGCCGGACTCACCGAGGACGACCTGCGCAACGTCCCCGACCTGCCGTACGACCCCGTCGTCCGCGACGAGTGGATCCGCGCCGGACGCGCCCCCTCCCGGCTCGCCCAGAACTGCTCCGGCAAGCACGCCGCCATGCTGTGGACCGCCCGCCTCAACGACTGGTCCCTGCCCGACTACCTAGACCCGGCCCACCCCCTCCAGCGGGCCGTCGCCCGCACCGTCGCGGACCTGACCGGGCAGCCTCCCGCCCACGTCACCGTCGACGGCTGCGGCGCGCCCCTCTTCGCCGTCTCCCTGCACGGTCTGGCCCGCGCCGCCGCCCGCATCACCACGGCCGCGCCCGGCACGCCCGAGGCGCGGGTGGCGGACGCCATGCGCGAGCACGCCGAGACGGCGTCCGGCACCCGCCGCGACGTGGCCGCGCTCATGCGGGCAGTCCCCGGTCTGCTCGCCAAGGACGGCTTCGAGGGCGTCCAGGTGGCCGCGCTGCCCGACGGCCGCGCCGTCGCCGTCAAGATCGCCGACGGCGCCGACCGGGCACGCGTCCCCGTCGCCGCGGCGGCCCTGGCCCGCGCCGGTGTCGACCCGGCCCTGCTGACCGCCTTCGAGGGCCAGGCCCTGCTCGGCGGTGGCCGTCCGGTCGGCAGTGTCCGTCCGGTACCCGCGCTGACGGAGGCTCCGCTGACGCCCTGCGCGTGAGGGGTGGGGGCGGGGTAGGCGGGGGACCGGTCGCCCGTCAGACGTCCTTGGAGCGCGGTCCCTTCGACCGCAGGATCAGCGCCACCACCGCAGCGCCCAGCACCGAGATGGCCGCGACCGTGGCGGTCTCCGCCCAGTCCGTGTCGTCGGGCGGGGTCGGGGAGGTGGCCGCCGCGACCGGTACGGCGGAGTGCTTCGGCTTCGGGGCGGGTGCGGTGCGCAGCCCGTCCAGGGAGCCGACCGGGTCCACCCGACCATTCGCCGCGAACCCCCAGTCGAGCAGGGACCGCGCCTCCTCGTAGACCGCGAGACCGCCGCCCTCCTGGGGGTTCATCACGGTCACCACGAGGGTGTGGCCGCCCCGGCGCGCGGCGGCGACCAGCGTGTTGCCCGCGTTGCTGGTGTAGCCGTTCTTGATGCCGAGCAGCCCCGGATAGCGGGCCACCCCGTCCTCGCCGGTCAGCAGCCGGTTGGTGTTCTCGATCCCGAACGGCAGACCGTCCCCGGGGAACTCCGCCTGCGCGGTGGAGCAGTACCGGGCGAAGTCGGGGTTGCGCAGCCCCTCGCGCCCGAAGACCGCGAGGTCGAACGCCGAGGACACCTGGCCCGGCGCGTCGTAGCCGTCGGGGGAGACCACATGGGTGTCCAGGGCGCCCAGCGCGTGCGCCTTGGTCTGCATACGGCTCACCGTGCGCGGCACCCCGCCGTCCAGTGCGGCGAGCACATGGACGGCGTCGTTTCCGGAGCTGAGGAACACCCCACGCCACAGGTCCGACACCTGATAGGTGTGGCCCTCCTCCACACCGACCAGGCTGCTGCCCTCGCCGACGTCGGCCAGCTCCTCGTAGCGGACGGTGTGCTTCTCCGTCGAGGGGAGTGTCGGCATGACGGTGAGCGCGAACAGGGTCTTCAGCGTGCTGGCCGGGGGCAGCTTGCGGTGGGCGCCGTCGGCCGCCAGGACGTCGCCGGTCCCGGCGTCGGCGACCAGCCAGGACAGCGCCGAGACCTCCGGCAGCTCGGGCGCGCCGCGCAGGGGGCGCACCTGGGTGCCGGAGCCGTAGAGCAGCGACGGCTGGGGGACGGCCGCACGCGGGGCCGGGGGTGCCGGTTCCCCCGCGCCGTGTCCGAGGGCGGAGGCGGCCGGCGCGAGGGCCAGCACCCCTGCCGTACACAGGGAACAGAGGGACACGGTCGCCCGACGAGAGAATCCGGTGCTCATATGATCAACGTATGAAGGGGAGGGAGGTGCGGCGAGCCACCCGCGCCGGACGGCCCAGCGGAGCAACCCGGATGCCGCACGCGGGAACCCACCCGGCCCAGCCGGAGCCCCGGACCGGCGCCCCCTCAGGGGGTGTACGCCGTCACGAGCCCGCCCCGGACGTCCCCGGACCGTAACGATCCCGGACGTACGGGGACTTGACCCCGCGCTCCGCACTACCGTGACGACATGTCCACGCCACCGCAGCCATCGCAGCCTCCTCAGCCGCCCGGACAGCCTGGACCGCCGCCTCCTCCGCCGCAGGGACAGCCCGCCCCGCAGCCGGGCCCGCCGCCCACGGCGCAGCCCGGCTCGCCGCCTCCGGCACAGTCCGGCTCGCCCGCGCCGCAGCCCTCGGTGCCGCCGCAGCCGACCGCCTACTCCTACCCGAACCCGCAGTCGCCCCCGCAGGTCAACCCCTACGCCCAGCCGCCCCACCCCTACGGACCACCCGCCCAGTTCGGCCCGCCACCGGGTGCGCCGGTCGGTCCGCCGTCCGGGGGCGGGGGAGGCGCCGCCGGACGGGCGGTGCTGTGGGCCGTGGTCGGCGCCGTCGTGGCGTCCGCCGCGTGGGCGGCCGGAGTGTTCCTGATCGGCGCCCCGGGCGACGCCGACCTGCGCGGCTACGCCGCCCCCTCCGACCTGTGCACCAGTGCCGACTACTCGGCGTTCAAGGACGAGTACCCCGCGACCGACGCCGCCCCGACGCACAGCTCCCTCAAGGACCCGGCGCTGCACGAGAGTTACTGCAGCGTCAGCCTGAAGAAGACCGGCTCGTCCTACGCCGACGCCTATCTCTCCCTGCAACTGGACCTGCACCGCAAGACCGACCCCGCACCGGAGTTCACCGCCACCTGGAAGAACTACGACGACAGCCACACCGGTTACGACGTGAGCCCGGTCGCGGGCATCGGCGACGAGGCGTACCTGGTGAGCCGGGACACCACCAGCGGCTCCTCCAGCGGCTCCCGCTTCGCGACCCTGGCGGTACGGGACGGCTGGACGACGTACACCATGGGCTACAGCGTCTACCTCACCTCCTACGACAGCGACGACAAGCCGCCCGCCCTCGACGACGTCACCGACTGGCTGAAGACCGACACGAAGGCCACGTTGAAACGACTCAAGGACTGAGCGGACCCCGGTCACGCGCCCTAGGCTGAGGGCATGTTCAGCCCCGAAGGTCCCACCCTGCGCGAACTCGCCGTACAGGCCCTGTCGTCCGTGGAGCGGGGCTACGACCTGCTCGCGCCGAAGTTCGACCGCACCCCCTTCCGGACGCCGGACCCGGTCCTGGAGGCGGTCGCGAAGGCGCTCGGCCCGCTCGGTCCGTACGAGGACGGACTCGACCTGTGCTGCGGCACCGGCGCCGGGCTCGACGTGCTGACCGGGCTGTGCCGCCGCAGCGTCACCGGGGTCGACTTCAGCGCCGGGATGCTCGACGTCGCCCGGGAGCGCGCCGCCGCCGGGTCCGGCGAGCCGTCCGTCGCGTGGGTGCGCGCGGACGCCCGCGCGCTGCCCTTCACGGCCGCCTTCGATCTCGTCGTCAGCTTCGGGGCGTTCGGGCACTTCCTCCCCGCGGAACTGCCGGGGCTGTTCCAGCAGGTCCACAACTCCCTGCGCCCGGGAGGGCAATTCGTCTTCCCGGTGCTCGCCCCGCCCCGCCCGACGAGCCTCGCGTACTGGGCGCTGCTCGGCTTCGACGCGGCGATGCGGGTGCGCAACTCCGTGTGGCGTCCGCCGTTCGTCATGTACTACCGCGCCTTCCGACTCGGCCATGTCACCAGGGAGTTGAAGCGCACCGGATTCACTGTCGAGCTGCGGGACCTGCCCGAGTTCGGGCGGCGCGACGACGGCGCCCCGCGCGCCCGGCTCCTCGTCGCCCGGCGCGCGGCGGAGGTCAGCCCGCCGCCGGGAGCGTGAACTCGTAGACCAGCGTGTCCTCTTCGGCGTTCACCACCAGGTCCGTGATCTCCAGCGGACGCGCGTACTGGTCCCGCACCCGCCGGGTCACCCGCACCGAAGAGGCGTCGCCCACCTGGCTGATGGAGTCCCGGTGGTGCAGGGTCAGCCCCGCCTTGCGCATCCAGTCGTAGGCCCGGCCCAGTTGCGCCGGGGTGGCTCCGTCGGCCCGCTCGCGATAGCGCGCCAGCTCCGCGACCTCGGCCAGCGCCACCGCCGAGAACGACGTCACCGCCGTGCGCAGCGAGCGGCCGTCCGCCCCCGCCGACAGATAGCGGTGCACCAGCGTCGGCCGGTGCGGGGCGAGACCCAGCGCCCGCGCGTGCTCCGGCGGCGGCGCCTCCCAGGTCACCGTCGCCCGGTCGACCGCCCCAGGACCGGCGGGCACCGTCCCCACCGGGAAGGTCAGCGACACCGGCTCCTCGACCGGCCGCCCGGGCAGCGTGGCGTGGCTGCCCCGTCGGTCGGTGCTCAGCATCCCGCCGCGCCGCAGCACGTCCAGCGCCTGCCGGACGGTCGCCCTGCTCACCCCGAAGTGCCGCGCGAGATGTCGTTCCCCCGGCAGCCGTTCACCCGGTGGGATCGTCCCGTCGCGCAACTCCTCGAGCAACCGGGACGCGACCCGCTGATACAGGGTCTGCTCGTCGCTCTGCCGGGATTCCTGCGGGGTGGTGCGGGACATGCCGCCCCTCCTGTCGGTGACAAGACGTAGCCGCTCGGGCTCATTGCGCCACCGTATCTAGCATTGGTCTAAACCACTTGGGAAGGGAATTCCGGGTGTTCGGCCGAAATCCGTCGCTGTGCAGCGGGAGTTGAGGGGTTACCGCCGGGATGCCAGGTCGCCCAGACCGTTCTCGAGCAGCCTGAAGGCGTGCTCCGCGTCGGCCACCGCGCCCGCGTAGCGCTCGTCCGCGGACTCCCCGGACGCCAGACGGTCCGCGTTGTCCTGCGCCAGCGCCCAGTGCACGCCGACGATCTGCACGGCGGCCAGGCGCGCGGTGAGTTCCGGGGTGCCCGCCGTCTCCCGCAGGGCTTCGGCGAGGGCGCGTTCGGCGACGGTCTTGAACCGTTCCATCCGGGACATCAGGGAGGGTGCGTCGACGATCATCCGGTGGAGTCTGCGCACCGGGGGGAGATCGTTGAGCCCGGTGATCGGGTCGCGCTCGCGCAGCCCCCGTAGGAAGTGCTCGCGTACCGCGCTCAGCGGATCGGTGCTGGGCACATGGGTCCGCACCACACGAGCCAGCTCGGTCTCATGGTCGGCGAGCCTGTGGACGACGAGGTCTTCCTTGGTCGGGAAGTACGCGAAGAGCGTCCGCTTGGACACCTCGGCCGCCTCGGCCACCTGGGCCACCGAGACCTGGTTGAAGCCGTGCTCCAGGAACAGCGAGATCGCGGCGTCGGAGATCGCCTCCCGCGTGCGCTGCTTCTTCCGTTCCCGCAGTCCTGGCTTGCCGTCCACGGCGCCACCGTAACAGAGAGTTGCCCCGAGGAGATTTCTGCACCTGGTATACATTTAACCTCAGGCGAGAGAATGGACCGAGGATGATGCCGACAGAGACCGAGACCCAGGTCGTCGTCGCGGGCGCGGGTCCCACCGGACTGACGCTGGCGTACGAACTGGCCCTCGCCGGGGTCCGGACCCTGGTGCTGGAGAAGCTGCCGCAACGTGTCGACCAGGTGAAGGGCGGCGGAGTGCAGCCCCGCACGGCCGAACTGCTGGAGAACCGCGGTCTGTTGGAGCCGCTGCTGAAGCGCGCCACACCCCGCGAACAGGTGGGCGGCCACTTCGCGATGCTCCCCGTCCCGCTGGACTGCACCCCCTGGAACACCAGGCACCCCTTCCCCGTCGCCATCTCCCAGGGCGACATCGAGGACGTGCTCGAAGAGCGGGCGACCGCCGCCGGGGCGCGGGTGCTGCGCGCCACCCCCGTCACCGGGGTCGAACAGGACGACGACGGCGTGCTCGTGACGGCGGACGGGGTGCGCGTGCGGGCGCGCTACCTGGTCGCGTGCGACGGCGGCCACAGCACCGTGCGCAAACTGCTCGGCGTGCCGTTCCCCGGCAGGCCCGGAACGCATCAGGCGGTGCTGGCCGACATCCGTCTGACCGCCGTATCGGCACTGGTGCCACGGCAGTTGGGCCACATGAGCACCCTCACCCGGCAGGGCGGCGGCCACTGGGCCATGCTGGCCCCGCTCGGCGGCGACCGCTACCGGATCACCTTCGGACGCGCGGGCGAGGCCGACACCTCCCGCGACACCCCCGTCACCCCCGAGGAGATCACCACCGCCCTGCGGGCCGTGTACGGACCCGGGACCACCCTCGGCGTCGTGGACAACGCCTCCCGGTTCACCGACGCCACCCGTCAGGTCGAGAACTACCGCACGGGTCGCGTCCTGTTCGCGGGCGACGCCGCGCACATCCACCCACCGCTGGGCGGCCAGGGTCTCAACCTCGGGATGCAGGACGCCTTCAACCTCGGCTGGAAACTCGCCGCCGTCCTCCAGGACCGGGCACCGGGCGACCTCCTGGACAGCTACCACGCCGAACGCCACCCGGTCGGCGCCCAGGTCCTGCACCACACCTCGGCACAGCGGGTCCTCGCCAACCCGAACCCCGGCGAGGACGTCGCCGCCCTGCGCGACATCGTCACCGATCTGCTCCGCCTGCCCGACACCAATCGCCACATCGCGGGCCTGATGTCCGGACTCTCGCTGCGTTACGACCTCCCCGGCGACCACCCGCTCACCGGCGACCGCGTGCCCGACACCGACCTCGTCACCGAGGACGGTCCCGTCCGGCTGTCGGCGCTCCTCGCCCCGGGCCACGCGGTACTGCTCGACCTGGGAGGCGTCACCCCGGCGGGTCTCCGGCTCCCGCCTCGCGTCGACCTCGTCCCCGCCACGTCCGCCGAGGATCTGGGCGCCGCCGCGCTGCTCATCAGGCCCGACGGATACGTCTGCTGGGCCACCGACGGCGAATCCGGCTCCGGCGCAGACCTCTCCGACGTGCTCGCCGAGCGCCTCGTGGGCGCGCGCGGCAGTGCCGTGGTCTGATCCCGCGCCCGGGGCTCAGGCGCGTGGCCGGGTCCACTTCGGGCCCGTGCGGGCCCAGTCGCGGTCCCATTCGGCGAGGCGGCGGCGGAGGGCGAGGCGGCGTTCGGCGGTGCGGGCGAGGAGGGCGGCGGCGACGGTGACGCCCGCCGCGCACAGGCCCACGGCGACCGTGTGCTGCCAGACGGAGATGTCGTTCGCCGGGGGCGCCACGCTGTGGCCGCGCCGGTCGAACCAGACCGGCACCGTGTCCTCGGTGCGCGTCCCGGCGGGCACCCGGGCCAGGGCGGTACGGGTCGTGCCGTGCGGGTCGGTCCAGCGGACCTCGGCGCTGTAGGTGTGGCCCCGGTCGCGGTGGACCAGCGGCGAGTGGTCGGAGACCGGGCCGACCACCTTCGCGTGCACCTGGTGCCGTTCGGCGCGCTGCGCGACGGCGCGGGACTGGGCCTGGCCGTGGGCGTTCAGGCCTGCGACCGCC
Source organism: Streptomyces sp. DSM 110735 (assembly GCF_016482685.1). Classification (GTDB taxonomy): domain Bacteria; phylum Actinomycetota; class Actinomycetes; order Streptomycetales; family Streptomycetaceae; genus Streptomyces. The sequence goes on from NZ_JACYHF010000013.1 coordinate 69,812, forward strand.
CCAATCAGGGGCGCCACCACGCACACCAGCACGGCGACGAGCAGGACCGTCCACGCCTCCACCACGTCCGACCTGCGGCGCAGCGGATTGTGCCGCCAGCGCCAACCGCGCACCCGGGTACGCATGTCCACCTCCTCGCCGCGGCGGGCCGGACCCGGGTACGCCCCGGGAGTGGCGGGGGACCGGGTGGCCGTCGCCCGCGTACGCACACGAGCGTTCCCACCCGTTCCGTACCCCGAATGGCGCACCTCGCTCCTCGTGCGCGTCGCCACTTCACCTCTGGCCGGAAGACGGGCCGTTCGGCCTTCCCCGTTCGGCCCATGTCTCCGGCGCTTCTTCCCCGCGTCCGCCCATGACCCGTGCCCCGATCATTGCGGTCCCGTGAACTGCGTACGGCGCCGGGAATAGCGACACCGGTGTTCACACTTGGGGCGATTACCGGCGCCGTCGCGCCGGGCACGAGGCGAGGGAAGCGAGGACAGAGGATGCCCGAGGCGTACGTCTCCACGCGGCACAGCGACCGGGAGGCGGAGGTGACGGCGGGCGCGGACCGGCCGGTTCCAGCCCCTGGCGGGTCAGCCGCCCGCACGGGCACCGCCACCGGACCGCTGCCCGCCACGCGACCCGAGCCCGGACCGCCGCCCGCCACCGGTCCCGCGCCCGGACCGCTGCCCGGCAGTGATCTTCGCGTCCTCGACAACCCCGCCCTCGCCGCCCTGACCGGACCGCACGCCCACTTCGCCGAGCGGCGCGGCCGGATCCTGCGCTACCCGGCGGACGTCACCCCGTGGCTCGCGCTGCCCGACGAGCCCGACGCGCGGGACTGGGCCGACGCCGCCGCCCTGAGCGGACCCGGCGCCGAGGTGCCGCTGCTCGGCTTCCGAGGAGACGTGCCGGAGGGCTGGGAGGTCACCTTCCGGATCGAGGGCGTCCAGTTGGTGGACGACGGACTCGTCACCGCGCCCGAACCCGAGGCGATACGGCTCGGTCCGGCCGACGTGCCCGAGATGCTGGACCTCGTCGAGCGCACCCGCCCGGGACCCTTCCTGCCCCGCACCGTCGAACTCGGGACCTACCTGGGCATCCGCCGCGACGGCAGGCTGATCGCCATGGCGGGGGAGCGGCTGCACCCGCCGGGCTGGACCGAGATCAGCGCCGTCTGCACCGACCCCGCCCACCGGGGCGAGGGACTGGCCACCCGGCTGATCCTCGCCGTCGCGCACGGCATCCGCGAACGCGGCGAGACGCCCTTCCTGCACACCGGCGCCACGAACACGACCGCCATCCGGCTCTACGAGTCCCTGGGCTTCCGGCTCCGCCTGCGCACCTCGTTCGGCGCCGCCCGCGCGCCCGAGCACCTGGCGATCCCGGCGGTCTAGCGGTACCAGTTGGTTCGGCGGTCCGGGGCGTGGTCCACAGCCGCTCCACGCCCCGCGCCGGGGTCCGCCCTCAGCCGGTCCCGGTCCCCGACGGACCGGCGTTGTACCGCTCCAGATAGGCGGCGAAGCGGACCAGGTCCTCCTCCGGCCAGTCCGCGAGCCGTTCCCGGAAGGCGGCCCGGCGGCTGCTGGTGACCTCGGCCAGGATCTCCCGGCCCGCGTCGGTCAGACGCAGCACCTGCACCCGGTGGTCCTCGGGATCGTGCCGCCGCTCGATCAGCCCGTCCCGCTCCAGCGCCGCCACCTGGCGGCTCACCGTCGACTTGTCCAGCGCGTAGTGCGCCGCCAGGTCGGTCGCCCGGCAGTCGTCGCGCTCCTCCAGATGCCCGAGCAGGGTGTACGACACGAGCGAGAGCTGGGGGTGCATCCGGCCCGCCGAAGCCCGGGCGCGACGGGCGAACGCCGTCATCTCGCGATGGATCGTCTCCACCGCAGTCTCCGCCGCCGTCATGGGCGTCCACCTCCGCCGAATGCCTTCCACGCCATCTCGTTGTATAGTACAACTTGAATCGAAGGTTGTATAAGCCAACTGTCGGAGGTCCTGCCCGATGAAGTCCCCGGTGATGTCACCGGCCCTGCGCCATGTGCTCACGCATCTGCTCACCCCGCTGCTGATGTGCATAGGCATGGGGCTGGCCTACATGGGTGCGTTCGTCACCCCGGAGCCGCACCACATGCCGGTCGCCGTGGTCGGGACGGGTCCGCGCACCGCTGTGTTCGCTCAGACGGTCAAGGACACCGCGGGGGACAAGCTCGACGTGCGCACGGTTCCCGACCGTGCCGCCGCCGTCTCCCTGCTGAAGTCCCGGCATGTCACCGGCGCCTATGTGCCCAGCGCACATACTCCCGAGCTGCTGGTGGCGAGCGCCGCCTCCGACATGGGTGCCACCGCTGTGGAAAAGGTCTTCACGCCGGTCGCCGCCCACGAGGGTGCCCCGCTGAAGGTCACCGACGTGGCCCCGCCCGTTAAGGACGACCCCACAGGACAGGGTCTGTTCTTCCTGCTGATCGCGGTCAGCATCGGCTCCTACGCCTCGGTCGCCGCGATCGGCGCCGCCGGTGCCGCGCTGCCGATGCGTATCCGCGCGCTGCTCGCGGTCGGGGTGTCCGCCGTGGTCGCCGGGATCGGCGCCCTGCTCGCCGGACCGGTCTTCCACCTCGCCCACCACGCGCTCGGCGCGGTGTGGGGCATGGCGTGGCTCTACTCGGCGGGCATCCTGCTCATCGGCGTCGGTCTGCACACCTTCCTCAAGCGCTGGACCACGCTGACCATGATGGTGCTGTTCGTGATGCTGAACTTCACCAGCTCCGGCGGTCTCTTCCGGCCCGAGCTGCAGAACGGCTTCTTCGGCTCCCTGCACGCCTTCTGGAACGGCGCCGGGTTCGTCGAGGGCGTCCGCTCGCTGCTCTACTTCGGCGACGACGGCATCGGCAGGAACGTGTGGACCCTCGCGGCGTGGCTCGCCGTCGGCCTCGTCGTCACCGGCATCGCCGCCGCCTGGGAACGCTCCCGCGTCGCCCTGACCCCGGCCGCCGAGCCCCGCACCGCCTCCGCCGCCGAGAAGACCGACCGGGAGGCAGCGCGGGTGGCAGAGCAGGACGCCGAGGAAGAGACCGAGGAGACGGTGGCCGTCTGAGCCACCCCCACCCCCACCCCCACCCCGCCCCGAGCACCCCAACTCCCGGGAGCACCCCAACTCCCGTCTCCCGCACCCCCCTTACGGCAGCTCCGCCGCCCGGGCGATCAGCACCGCCACGTCGTCGTGGTTCTCGGCGTCGTACAGCCGGTCCAGGAGGAGGTCGCAGATCTCCTCCAGCGGCCGGGGCCGGGTGTCGAGCACGGAAAGCAGCAGGTCGAGCCGCTCGTCCAGGGAGTGGGAGCGGGTCTCCACCAGACCGTCGGTGTAGAGGACCAGCTCGTCCCCGGGCTCGAAGGGCACCGTGACGGCGGAGAAGCTCACGTCACCGACCCCGAGCGGCACCCCCGTGGGCAGACTGAGCAGTTCCGGCGGTCGCCCGGGCCGTACCCGCACCGGCGGCAGATGACCGGCGGAGGCGATCCGGCACTGGCGCAGCTTCGGGTCGTAGACGGCGTACACACACGTGGCGATGGAGTCGTCCAGCGCCGAGGTGGCCTTGTCGAGGCGCTCCAGCAGAGCCGCCGGGTCCAGGTCCAGCGAGGCGAGTGTGATCGTGGCGGTGCGCAGCAGACCCATGGTGGCTGCGGCGTTGATGCCGCTGCCCATGACGTCCCCGACGACCAGCGCGGTCTTGCCGCCCGCCACCGGGATGACGTCGAACCAGTCGCCGCCGACCTCCCCGGCCGCGCCCGCGGGCTGGTAGCGCGAGGCCACCTCCAGACCGGTCGTCTCCGGCGGGCTGCTCGGCAGCAGGCTGCGCTGGAGGGCGAGCGCGGTGTTGCGGGCGTTCTGGTACCAGCGGGCGTTGTCGATCTGCACGGCGGCGCGCGCCGCCAGCTCCCGGGCGAGCAGCACGTCGTCCTCGTCGAACGGCACCGGATTGCTGGTGCGCTTCAGGTCCAGGGCGCCCAGCACCTCGCCCCGGGCGATCAGCGGCACCGCGAGATAGGAGTGCAGCCCCGCCCGCTTCAGCATCTCCGCCGCTTCCGCCGAACGGGCGATGCGCGGCAGATCCTCCTCGGTCACGGCCCGCACCAGGACCACCTCCCCGGTGCGGACGCACTCGGTGACCAGACGGTCCGGCGCGTACCGGGCGATCCCGCCGGGCGTATCGGCGGCCCGCACCGCGTCGCCGCCGTCCTCCGGGCGCACCGCGAGGGCGCGGATCACGGCCGTCTGGGTGGGGGTCAGCGTGCTGCGCCGCCCGTCGAGCACCGCGTCCAGCAGGTCGACGGCGGCCACATCCGCCAGCACCGGCACCGCCACCTCCGCCAGCTCGCACGCCGTGCGCTCCAGCTCCAGCGTCGTACCGACCCGGGAGGTCGCGTCCGCGATCACCGCGAGCCTGCGCCGCGCCGCCTCCACCTGCACGAACGCACGATGCTGCTCGGTGATGTCGTCCAGGGAGAGGGCGACGCCGAGCACGTTGCCGCTGGAGTCCTCCAGGCGGTACAGCGACAGGGCCCAGGTGTGATCCGCGTCCGGATCGGCGGGGGTACGGCCGACGACGCTGCGGTCGATCACCGGCTCGCCCGTACCGAGCACCCCGCGCGCCGTCTCCTCCACGGTCTCGGCGTCAAGGAGCGGCAGCACCTCGCGCGGCGTACGTCCCTTGTGGCGCCCGGCGGAAAGACCGCTGAGCCGTTCCATCGCCGGGTTGACCGACACGAACCGCAGCCCCGTGTCCAGCACGGCGAGCCCGATCGGCGACTGGTGCACCATCCGCTCGGAGAGCGCCACGTCCTGTTCCAGGCGCCGTACGGTCGACTGATCGGCGGCCAGCCCGAGCGCGTACACCTCGCCCCGGTCGTTGAGCAGCCGCATGTTCCGGAACTCCACCAGGCGCGTGCTGCCGTCCTTGTGGCGGACCGGGAAACCGCCCGCCCAGCTCTGCCCGGTGCTCATCACGGTGGCGAACAGCTCTTTGACCAGCTCCAGGTGGCGCTCGTGCACCATCAGGCGCGCCGCGTACTGGCCCAGCGCCTCGCGCGCCGTGTAGCCGAACAGCTCCTCCGCCTGCGGGCTCCACAGCACGATCCGCCCGGTGGGGTCGAGGACCACCGATGCCACGCCGAGCACGTCGAGGAGCCCGCCGGGGCGCTCCGGACCCCGTTCGGGCTCGCCGCCGTCCCGCGCGCCGGTCCCGGCCGTACTCATCCCACGCACCGCCTCCGCCCGTCCGCCCGGCACGCCGTCACCGGGGCCGGCTCCCGTCGCTCCACCGTGCACATCGACTCTCCGCCGCCGTGGCCGTCTGACTCCACCATCCCTCAACACGCGGCCGCGCGAACGTCGGCGCCGCCGCGTGCGGGGACACGCGGGACCGCGATCGTCTCCCGTGGCGACGGATGTCACACCCCGTTGTGCACACCACGTTCCCGGATTGGTATGTACATGCCCGTGCGGCCGGGCCAGACTGTCCGCCGACCGAATGTCCCACCCCCCTTTTTTTCAAGGAGTAGGCCCATGCCCGCGCCTGCCCGGCTGCGCTGTCAAGCGTTAGTCACCGGCCTCGTCACCCTGGCCACCGCCGCCGTCATGTCCCTCGGCGCCACCCCCGCCTCGGCGGCGGACACCTGGACCGAGACCGGCTCCGACCGCGCCGACCCGCTGACCGAGAGCCAGGGTCTGACCTCCGTCGAGGTCCCCGCGAACAGCCCCAACCGCTACACCGGCATCGGCACCATCCCGCTGGGTCTGTCCACCCGGGGCTGGAACCACGTCGGCGACCCGGACGCCTCGTACAACGGCTACTACATCGAGCCCTACCAGCGGGACTCCGGCAACTCCAAGATGTACCGGGTCCAGGCACCCGGCGGCGCCTGGTCGGAGTACGTCCACACGCTGGCTCCCGGCGAGGCGATCAACAACTCCTGGGACGCCATCTCGCCCGACGGCCAGTGGATGCTCTCGGGGGAGTGGGGCACGATGAACCGCCTCCTGGTCTTCCCCACCCCCGGCATCAACGCCTCCACCTCGCCCTCGGCGGACCTGCCGCTCGCCTCCACGGTCCAGTTGGACCACCCGGTGCGCGACGTGCAGGGCTGCGACTTCTCCGGCCCGACCACGCTGCTGTGCTCCTCCGACGACCCGGAGGGTTCGCTGTTCGGCATGACCAAGCCGCTGCTCCAGATCGACCTCTCGGCGCAGCCCGGCGGCAACGGCAACGTCTCCGGGCACGTCACGGCGCTGCGCCAGTTGCCCCTGCGCAGCTCCTGCTCCGGGAACTTCGAGGCGGAGGGCATCGACTACGACCGCCGCACCGGCACCCTGCGGGTGATCGTGGTGTCGCCCGGGTTCTGCGTGCTGACGGACAGCAAGACGTACAAGTTCACGCGCGGCTGACAGCCGTACGGGGCGCCACGGCCTCCTCTTGACGAGGTCGGCCGTGGCGCCCCCTTTTTTTGTCGCTCCGCTCCTCGTGCGTGGCGAGCGTCCCTCGGGGTACCCGTCCGGGCGGCACGGCCAGGGAAAGGAGCGGTCATGAGCAATCCGGAGCCGTCGCACCCGGAAAGCGTCTCGGTGGAGATCAGCGGATGCTCCAAGGAGGACGCCCGAGTGGTCTTCGACGTACTGAGCGCCTGCTTCGCCTCCGACCGGGACACGGACGAGGTCCCGCAGCAACTCCACGAGACCCGTCCGATGGTGTGGCTCGGCACCTATGTCGTCACCGAGGCCCGCGAGGGCTGTGAGCCCGCCCGGCTCGAGTCGTCCGTCCTCGCGGACGTACAGGGCGGCTACTGGGCGGTGGACCGGTTCCGCCACACCCTCGACGACATCTTCACCGTCGAGGAGACCGGCACCGCCTCCGGCGACCAGGAACGCGAACTCCACTTGCGCCTGGAAAGCCGCTGACGCGGACCGAGGTCCCCCGTACGCCCCGGCCGGTTCACGTACCGGCCGGGGCGAACTGCGCCTCGCCGTTCCCGAACGACCAGTCCACCGGCTCGTTCTCGGTCACGGTGATCAGCACGTTGCGCGGCTCGGTGCCCGCGTACGCCTGTGCCAGCTCGGCGATCCGCCCGTAGAGGGCGCGCTTCTGGTCGGGGGTACGCCCCGAGCGCATCGTGATCGCCACGAAGACGATCCCCTCGTCCCGGTGGACGCCCAGGAAGTCGTCGTAGCGCAGGGTGCCGTGCGAGCCGTCGTGCCCGGTGAGCACCTGGAAGCGGTCGTCGGGCGGCACGCCGAGCGTCTCGACCAGCGCCTCCTGCACGGCGCGCCCGAGCGCGTCCAGGCGACCGGGGTCGACGCCGATCGTGTCGATACGGACGAAGGGCATGGGAGTTCCTTCCGTTGCTGCCGCGATCTTCTTGCTCCGTGAGTGTACATACTGGTAGTTACAGAAACGAGCCGCTCTTTGTGCAACTAGTTGCACAAACCCGGGAGCTTGCTCTACAACAAAGGTCGACCGCATTTCGCACGGAGGGCCCGATGAGCCGTTACCCGCACCTGATGTCCCCGCTCGACCTGGGATTCACCACACTCCCCAACCGCGTGCTCATGGGCTCCATGCACGTGGGTCTGGAGGAGGCCGAGCGCGGGTTCGAGCGGATGGCGGCGTTCTACGCCGCCCGGGCACGCGGGGGAGTGGGTCTCATCGTCACCGGCGGCATCGCCCCCAACGACGAGGGGCGCCCCTACGAGGGCGGCGCCAAGCTCACCACCGAGGCGGAAGCCGAGCGGCACCGCGTCGTCACCGACGCCGTCCACCACGAGGGCGGCCGGATCGCGATGCAGATCCTGCACTTCGGCCGCTACGCCTACCACCGCGACCTGGTCGCTCCCAGCCCCCTCCAGGCGCCGATCAGCCCCTTCGTACCGCGCGAACTCACCGACGCGGACGTGGAGCGGACCATCGACGACTACGTCCGCGCCGCCCGCCTCGCCCGGCACGCCGGATACGACGGCGTCGAGATCATGGGCTCCGAGGGCTACCTCATCAACGAGTTCATCGCGTCGGGCACCAACCACCGCACCGACCGCTGGGGCGGCTCGTACGAGAACCGGATGCGGTTCCCCGTGGAGATCGTCCGCCGCGTCCGCGAGGCCGTGGGCGAGGACTTCGTCATCGTCTACCGGCTCTCCATGCTGGACCTGGTCCCCGGCGGCTCCTCGCTGCCCGAGGTCGTCACCCTCGCCAAGGCCGTCGAGGCGGCCGGAGCCACGATCATCAACACCGGCATCGGCTGGCACGAGGCGCGCATCCCCACCATCGCCACCTCCGTGCCGCGCGGCGCCTACACCTGGGTCACCAAGAAGCTCATGGGCGAGGTGTCCGTCCCGCTGGTGACCACCAACCGCATCAACACCCCCGATCTCGCCGAGCAGTTGCTCGCGGACGGCGTCGCCGACATGGTCTCCGTGGCGCGCCCGATGCTGGCCGACCCCGACTTCGTCGCCAAGGCAGCCGCGGGCACCCCGGAGGCCATCAACACCTGCATCGGCTGCAACCAGGCGTGCCTGGACCACACCTTCAGCGGCAAGATCACATCCTGCCTGGTCAACCCGCGCGCCTGCCACGAGACCGAACTCGTGCTCTCCCCGACCAGGCTGCGCAAGCGCGTCGCCGTCGTCGGCGCCGGTCCGGCCGGCCTCGCCTGCGCCGTCACCGCCGCCGAACGCGGCCACGCCGTCACCCTGTTCGACGCCGCGAGCGAGATCGGCGGCCAGCTCAACGTCGCCCGCAAGGTCCCCGGCAAGCAGGAGTTCGACGAGACGCTCCGCTACTTCCGCCACCAGCTCGACGCCCACGCGGTCGACGTACGCCTGAACACCCGCGCCAGCGCCGACGACCTCGGGGAGTACGACGAGGTCGTGGTCGCCACCGGCGTCACCCCGCGCACCCCCGACATCCCCGGCGCCGACCACCCGACCGTCCTCGGCTACCTCGACGTGCTCCGCGACGGCGCCCCCGTCGGCGACCGCGTGGCCGTGCTCGGCGCGGGCGGCATCGGCTTCGACGTCGCCGAGTTCCTCACCGACGGCGGCCACAAGGCGAGCGAGGACCCCGCGACGTACTTCCGGCACTGGGGCGTCGACACCGACTACACCGCACCCGGCGGGCTCACCGCCCCGACCCGCCCCGCGCCCCCGCGCACCGTCCACCTCCTCCAGCGCAAGACCAGCAAGGTCGGCGCCGGACTCGGCAAGACCACCGGCTGGATCCACCGCACCGAGCTGAAACACCGGGGCGTCACCATGGTCCCCGGCGTGCGCTACGACCGCATCGACGACGCCGGACTCCACATCACCGTCGACGGCGAGAGCACGGTCCTGGAGGTCGACACCGTGGTGCTGTGCACCGGGCAGGAACCCCGCCGCGACCTCTACGACACACTGATCGCCGCCGGACACCACGCCCACCTCATCGGCGGCGCCGACGTCGCGGCCGAACTCGACGCCAAGCGCGCCATCAAGCAGGGCACCGAGCTGGCGGCGAGCCTGTAGCGACCGTCTCCCTAGGATGAGCCCCATGTCACTCCCGCACGCCATCCTCACCGCCCTGCTGGAGAAGCCGTCGTCCGGTCTCGAACTGACCCGCCGCTTCGACAAGTCGATCGGCTACTTCTGGTCCGCGACGCATCAGCAGATCTACCGTGAGCTGGGGAAACTGGAGGCCGAGGGGTTCATCCGCGAGCTGCCCGCCGCGCAGCCGGCCCGGGGCCAGAAGAAGAGCTACGAGGTCCTGCCCGCGGGCCGCGCGGAACTCGCCCGCTGGACCGCCGCCGCCCAGGACCCGAGGCCCCTGCGGGACACCCTGCTGCTGCGGCTCCGGGCGGCGGCGGTCGTCGGCACGGCGGGTCTCGAAACCGACCTGCACCGCCATCTGGAGCTGCACCGACGGCAGTTGGCGGAGTACGAGGAGATCGAACGGCGCGATTTCCCGCCGGACCGGGACACCCCCGAGGACCGGCTCCGGCATCTGGTGCTGCGCGCGGGGATCGACCTGGAGACTTTCTGGACGGGGTGGCTCGCGGGGGCGCTGGAGGAGGTGGCCGCGCTGTCTGGAGGGGCTTCGGCGGACGCGGCGGACGCGGTGGACACGGCGGACACGGCGGCTTCGGCGGACTGAGGGCGCCGTGTCCGGGCCAGTCCCGGGCCGCTTCCGAGTCGCTCGCGCTCAGTATCGCCGACGCGCCTTCGGGCGGCGCAGGAACCAGGCCGTCGCGATGACCGCCGAGCCCACGAGACCCGAGCCGATGCCGAGGGTGACCGGGCCGTAGTCGCTCACGGCGCCGCCGAGTCCGCCCGCCACTCCACGGGAGGGCGTGACCGCCGTGCGGGAGGGGGTTGCCGTACCGCGAGAGGGAGTTGGCGTGATGCGGGAGGACGCCGCCGCGCTGCGGGAGGGGGTGGCCGTACCGCGCGAAGGTGAAGGCGCCGCCGCGCTGCGGGAGGGTGTCGCGGTGGGCCGGGAGGTCGAGGAGGTCGTCGGCGCGGAGGCTGTCCCCACCGTGATGGACCTGGTGCCCGCGCTGACGCCGTTGGCGCAGATCACCATCACCGTGTACGTCCCCGGGCCCACCCCCGACCAGGCCGCGGACTGGCTGCCCGCCGTACCCGACAGCGCCGACCGCACCCCCTGCTCGAAGCTCGACTGACCTCCGACGAGCAGCGAGGCGTTGCCCCAACTCCCGTTGGTCTGGGCGGAACACGCGCTGGTGACCACCGAGACTATGGACCCGTTGGCGCTCACCGAGATACCGGAGACGGCGGCGGACGGACCGGCACACAGGACCGGCAGCGCGGCGGCGCCCGCCAGGGACAGACCGGTGCGGAACAGGGGTCGCGGATTGCGCATGACTGGCCTCCGGCGGCGGGTTCGGCGGTACGTCCCGTGCGCCGCCGAGATCGCGAAACGTCCGTGCTGCCTCAACGGCAGCAAACGCGCCCCCGGACCGCGCCGCACCCGTAGCGCGCCCGCACAGGTGACGGACTGGGCCGTCCGGTGCGGGAGTTCCGCGCCCGCGCTCCCTCGTGGAGGTCAGCCCTGCGCGCCGGTCGTCACCGTCCACTCCGCCGACAGTCCGCCCCAGGTGCCGTCCGGCAGCCGCGCCCGCAGCCGTACCCGGTGCTCGGTCCCCGCCTCCCGCCCGGCGTAGAAGCTGTAGCGCGCCCGGCCGCGCGGCGGCTCGCCGCCCCACACGAGCGAGGTGGCCGTCTTCCCGTCCAACTGGATGTCGTACTCGGTGATCACCCCGTCGACGCGCGGCGGGTCCCAGGCCAGGTCGATGTAGTACGCGCCGCCGGACCGGTGTGTCGTGGCGGTGAAGTCCGTCGGCGCGGTGCCCCGGCCGTCGTCGGTGCCCGGGGTGGTCAGCCGGACCGGGGTGCTCGCCGGTGAGAGGTTGCCCGCCGTGTCCCGGGCCCGGACGGTGAACGTGTACCGGGTGCCCGGCCGCAGACCCGTCACCACGGCCGTGGTCCGCTCCCCGTCCACCGTGTGGATCTCGGTGCCGCCCTGGAGGACGGCGTACGACCGCACACCCCGCTCGTCCCGCGCGGCCGACCAGGACAGCCGGACCGCCTTGCTGCCGACCGGTTCCCCTGCCATGTGCCCCGGCCGGGTCGGCGCCGAGTCGTCGGCGGCCACCTCGACCGGCGTCCGCGCCCGGACCCGGCGGCTCGGCGGGCCCACCCGGCCGTCGGCGTCCCGCGCCCGCACGGTGAAGACATACATGGTCGACGGCTTGAGTCTGGGGACATCCACCATGTGCTGCGAGCCCGGCACTTCCGCGACTTTCGTGGTGCCGCGATACACCTCGTAGGTGTGCGCACCGGTCCGCTCCGCGAAGGCGTTCCACATGACGTGCACGCTGGTGGCGCTCCCCGCCATGGCCGTGACGCCCGTCGGAGCACCCGGTGCCCGGCCGTCGTCGCCGTCACCGCCGTCCGCTCCGCCGCAGGACGCGACCAGCAGCAGCGCCGTACAGACCACCAGTAAGCGGAGCGGAACACAGCGCACGGTGCTGCCTCCCGGGGGACGGCGTCACGGCAAAGGTCCGGACCAATATGCCGGGCGGGACCGGTCACGGCAAGGGGGCGCGGTGGTGAGTTATGTGGGGGAGTTACGTATGCTGAGAGCACCCTGTGGCTGAACTCCACCGGAAACGGCAGGAGTTCAGTGGGACGCGGACACGCTGTCGTCGCCTGAGCCGCGCCGTCGCGGGTGGCCGGGGCGAGCCGCCGCAGGCTCGGACCCCGGCCCCCGCCGGTTTCTCGTCGAGTGTCAGGACGCTGCTCCATCCGGCCCCAACCGGGTGGACGAGCACGTTGCCGCGCACCCCGATTGTGCAAGGTGGGCCGGAAATGTCCCCCACGAAAGGGTCCACAGAGTGCGTGTCCGGACGCTGACGCTGGCCGCCACAGGCGTTGCCCTTCTCGCCCCGACCGTGTGTCCCGCCGCCGCATCCGTGCCGTACCCGAAGCGCGTCGTGTTCCACGAAGTGGTCGGGGTGAGCGCTGCCCAACTGCGGCGCGCGGTCGGCGGATGCGACCAGATCTCGCGCGGCCGGTACCGCGAGGACGCCGGAGCCCCGGCCCGGGTCCGGATCTGCGGCACCCGCGAGGCGGTCCACTGGAAGGCGGACCTGGACGTCGACTGCGACGGCCGCCCCACCGTCCACTGCAACCACCGCACCGACCCCGCATTCGCCGCGACCACCGCCTTCCGGCAGTCCGACGGCCGGATGCTGAACGCCGAGAAGCTGCCCTACATCGTCCTCCCGCCCGCGGGACCCCGCTGGAACTTCCGCGCCCACGGCATCCGGGGCGGCTCGGTCGCCGCCGTGCTGTACCGGAACCGGGTCGCGTACGCCGTCGTCGGCGACACCGGCCCCCGCGACGTCATCGGTGAGGCGTCCTACGCGACGGCGCGTGCGCTCGGCTTCGACCCCAACCCCCGCTACGGGGGCGTGCCTTCGGGTGTCACGTACATCGTGTTCAAGGGCGCGCGGGCCAGGCCGATCGAGGACCACGCGGAGGCGGTGGCGCTGGGAGAACGGTTGGCTCGGCGCCTTGTGCGGCACGCGGGCTGAGGGGGCGGGGGCGGTCCGGCTCGGCTTTCTGGCCGGCGCGAGGGGCGCCGTACTCTGCGTACAGCCTGTGCAGCCCGTGTGCGGGACCGCTCACACCTTCCGGTAGTCGTACGCCTCCTCGGCCGCCGCCGCCACCGCGTCCAGATCGGCGCCCGTCCCCGCCGTCACCACCGCGGCCACCGCGCCCTCCAGGAACGGGGCGTCCACCAGGCGGGTGTTCGCGGGGAGTTCGTCGCCCTCCGCGAGCAGTGCCTTCACGGTGAGGACCGCGCTGCCGAGGTCGGTGAGGACGGCGACCCCGGCTCCCTGGTCCACGGCGGCGGCAGCGGCGCCGATCAGCTCGGCGCTCGTCCCGAGCCCGCCGCCCTCGGTGCCGCCCGCCGCCGCGACGGGCACCGACTCGGCTCCGCCCGCGAGCCCCTTCGCCAGCTCCGCCACCGACTCCGCGACACCGGCACTGTGCGACACCAGCACGATCCCGACCAGCGCTCCGTCACTCACCGGACACCTCCGCCGTCTCCGCGAGCGCCGCGATCAGCAGGGCGGACGACGTGGCGCCCGGGTCCTGGTGGCCGATGCTGCGCTCGCCCAGATAACTGGCCCGCCCCTTGCGGGCGAGCAGGGGAACGGTGGCCACCGCGCCCTCCTCGGCTGCCGAGCGCGCGGCAGCGAAACCGTCGGCGAGCGCGTCCACGGCCGGGACGAGGGCGTCGAGCATCGTCTTGTCACCGGGCGCCGCGCCGCCGAGCGCCCGCACCCCGTCCACCCCGGCCCTGAGCGCCTCGGCCAACTGCGCCTCGCTCACCTCGGTGTCGTCACCGAGCGCCTTGCCCGCCCGGCGCAGCAGCGTGCCGTAGAGCGGTCCGGAGGCGCCACCGACCGTCGATATCAGCTTGCGCCCGGCCAGCGTCAGCACCGCACCCGGGGTGTCCGGCGCCTCCTCCTTCAGGGCGGTCACCACGGCCGCGAAGCCGCGCTGCATGTTGCTGCCGTGGTCGGCGTCACCGATGGCCGAGTCGAGAGCGGTGAGCCGGTCGGCCTGCTGGTCGATGGACGAGGCGGCCGCCGTGATCCAGCGGCGGAAGAAATCGGCGTCGAGCACTGGGCCTCCTTGAAGGGGCGGGACGGTGTGCCTCCGGCGGTGGCGGGGAACACCGGGCCGCGGGCGGTGGGGACGGTCGGGTCACCGGGCGCGCGGGCGGGCGGGCTGGTGGGTTGCCGGGCGGCGGTTCACATCCCCCAGCGCAGCGCCGGGGTCTTCACCGGCGCGTCCCACAGCCGCAGCAGCTCCTCGTCGGCCTGGCACAGGGTCACGGAGGCGCCCGCCATGTCGAGGGAGGTGACGTAGTTGCCGACGAGGGTACGGGCCACCGCGACCCCCCGTTCCGAGAGCACCCGCTGCACCTCGGCGTTGAAGCCGAACAGCTCAAGCAGTGGGGTGCCGCCCATGCCGTTGACCAGGAGCAGCACGGGGTTGCGCGGCGGCATGTCCTCCAGGATGGCGTTCACCGCGAAGTCCGCGATCTCGCCGGAGGTCATCATCGGGCGCCGCTCGCGACCTGGCTCACCGTGGATGCCGATGCCCAACTCCAGTTCGCCGGGCGGCAGATCGAAGGTCGGGGACCCCTTGGCCGGGGTGGTGACGGCGCTCAGCGCGACACCGAAGCTGCGCGCGTTCTCGTTCACCTGCCGCCCGATCGCCTCGACGCGCTCCAGCGGCTGTCCCTCGGCCGCTGCCGCCCCGGCGATCTTCTCCACGAACAGCGTCGCCCCGGTGCCGCGCCGCCCGGCGGTGAACAGGCTGTCGGTCACCGCCACGTCGTCGTTGACCAGTACCTTGCCGACCTGAATGCCCTCGTCCTCGGCCAGCTCGGCCGCCATGTCGAAGTTCAGCACGTCGCCGGTGTAGTTCTTCACGATGAACAGCACCCCGGCCCCGCTGTCCACGGCGGCAGCCGCCCGGGCCATCTGATCCGGCACCGGCGAGGTGAACACCTCACCCGGACACGCCGCGGACAGCATCCCCGGCCCGACGAACCCCCCGTGCAACGGCTCGTGCCCCGACCCCCCGCCCGACACCAGCCCGACCTGCCCCTCGACCGGCGCGTCCCGCCGCACGACGATCCGGTTCTCCACGTCCACGTTCAGATCCGGATACGCGGCCGCCATACCCCGCAGCGCATCCGCCACCACGGTCTCCGGGACGTTGATCAACATCTTCATCGGTACCTCCTGATGAGGCTGACAGACGGGGCCCCTGCTGTCGGCAGTATCGACCTTGTGGCAGCGAAGGTCACGTGGAGTGCGGAAGGTGGTCGTGCTTGCGCTGCGCGCACGCCGGGGGTCAGCTCAAAGATCGTGACGTGCCCGCCGGCGTGCTCGGCCTGTGGAAGCGTGGTGTGTGCTGGTCATACAGTCGGTGCGGGTGCCCGGCGGCATCGACTTCAAGGTTCAGGGGGGCGCGCGTCAGCCATACGGGTGGTCCTGGCGTGAGAAGCAGGCGCGTGGATGCTTCATGGGGGAGTGGCGATATCGGCAGGCTTTGTCATGAAGCGCCGGGCTCCGTGAAAGCGCGCCGGTCACTGGCGCCGCCGCCACAGCAGGGCTCTGGCCAGGAGAGCCACCTCGACGTCCAGGCGGTCCTCGGTCAGCGGACGGCCGAGCAGTTCCTCGGCCTTGCGGATGCGGTAGTGCACGGTGTTCTTGTGCAGGTGCAGCCGCGCCGCCGCCTGGGTGTAGCTGCCCCCCGACTTGAGGTACGCCATGACGGTGTCGCGGAGTTGACCGTTGCCGGGGGCGTCGGTCACGAGAGCGCCGAGCACGCGAGTGACCCAGCGTTC
This sequence comes from Streptomyces sp. DSM 110735, assembly GCF_016482685.1. Lineage (GTDB taxonomy): Bacteria > Actinomycetota > Actinomycetes > Streptomycetales > Streptomycetaceae > Streptomyces. The sequence continues at coordinate 85,771 of NZ_JACYHF010000013.1, forward strand.
GAGGTCATCCGCATTCTCCGTGAGCAACGCGGCGACCGCGATGTCATCGAAGGCGAGGACAACGGGTGAGCCGTTCTGCCCGGTCTCGGCGACCGCCTTGGCGCGCATGGCCTCACGCAGCGAGCCGCGGAACCCGTCCAGTCCTGGTGCCTGGCCGCCGAGTGCGACCCGCACGTCGGTGCCGAGACCGAGCACGCCCTCGCGAAGCCGGTCGAGGTCGAGGCGCCGGGGCGCCGGGTGCTGCGTCCAGATCCACATCGTGCGCTCGTCGTTGAGCAGCGTCAGAGGTGTTCCGGATCCGGAGACCTCCTGCATCAGGCGCGCGGCGGCGTCGAGGGACCCAGCCGTGTTCGGTCCCTCGGCGGGCAGCCACACGACCGCGGCGGTGTGCCAGCACGTCATCGGGATGCCGAGGAGGTGACAGACCTCCGCCTCCGACAGGTTCTCCGACTGCAGCACGAGGCGGATCTGCGCGGCTCGGGCAGCTCCGATGCGGCTGTTCCAGAGCCGTCGTTCCGTCTCGTAGATCGCGATCAAGCCCTCGATGACCTGGTCGATGTAACTGTTGGTACGAACAGACAATTCGGCGACGGCGGCGAGCGCCAGCCCGGTCGGGACTCCGTCGAGCCGGTCCAGTGCCGTGATGCCCCATGTCGTGAACCGGTTCTCACCGAGCCGGTACGCCCGCAGCAATGCCTCCAGGGACAAGGAGTGCTGGGCGAACCGGCGGGCGTACTCCGCGGCGGCCGTCGGGACGGAGATCTGTTCGACGGGGATGGAGTGCCTGAGCAGGTCGACGATGGCCACCAGATTGGACGACGTGCTCGCCACCATGAGTCCGCGGACCGTCTCGTCGTGCTGGAACTCCGGGATGACCTCCGTGAACCAGGTGGTCATCTCCTCGGTGAGCGCGGGCAGGTCCGCCTCGATGGCACGTGCCACCTCGGCCACGAGAGCGTCGACAGCAGTGGGCATGGCGCGCACCGTAGCAAGACCTGCCCTCATGCGGCAGACGCGCGCGAGTCACCTCGCTGTAACGCCGTTGTGACGCCGGCACAACGTCTCGTGGAAGCTTCGGTTCCCCGGCCCATGGTCCACGTCACATCCGCTTTCTACGGTCCTATCGCACAGTGACGCGACGGCGCGGCACCCGGGGACCACGTGGTGTCGCGGCCGTAGACGAGAGGACGACGCCCATGCACCTTGCCCTGCTGCCCGAAGAGCGCGCCGCGCGCGACCCGCTCGGACCCGGTCTGTCGGACGATCGGACCACCCTGGACAACACCGCGTTCGCCGTCCGGGTGCGTACCGCCGCGGCCGTACTGCGGGCCCACGGGGTGTCCAGGGGCGATGTCGTCGCCGTCCTGCTGCCCAACCGTGCCGAGCTGGTGATCGCCCTGTTCGCGGCCTGGCGGCTCGGCGCGGCGCTCACGCCGGTCAACCCCGCCCTCACCGTGGACGAAGCCCGCTACCAGATCGCGGACGCCGGCGCCCGTGTCGTCGTCGGAGAGGCCGGCGGGGAACTCGTCACGCTGGACGTGAACGACCTCGCCGACCCGCGGAAGACCGGGGACCCGGGGGACGACGCCTCCTCCGACCACCCGGACGACTCCGCACTCGCCCTGCTCATCTACACCAGCGGCACGACCGGCCGCCCCAAGGGCGTGATGCTCGACCACGGGAACGTACGGGCCATGACGGAGATGATCGTCTCCCGCTTGGACATCGGCCCCCGTGACCACAGCCTGCTCATCCTGCCCCTGTTCCACGTCAACGGGATCGTCGTGAGCATCCTGTCCCCGCTGCGGGCCGGCGGACGGGCCACCATCGCGGGGCGGTTCAGCGCGACGACCTTCTTCGAGACGGTCGAACGCGTGCGGCCCACCTATTTCTCGGCCGTCCCCGCCATCTACGCGATGCTCGCCGGACTCCCGGCCGACGTCCGGCCCGACGTGTCGTCGCTGCGCGTCGCCGTGTGCGGTGCCGCGCCGATGCCCGCGCAGCTCATCGCGCGGTTCGAGGAGCGCTACGACGTGCCCCTGGTGGAGGGCTACGGGCTGTCGGAGGGAACGTGCGCGACGACGACCAACCCCCTCGACGGCCGCCGCAAGCCCGGCACGGTCGGACTCCCCCTGCCCGGTCAGCGCGTCGCGCTGATGGACCCGCAGGGGCGGATCGTCACCGACGGCACCGGCGAGGTCGTCGTCCAGGGCCCGAACGTGATGCGCGGCTACCTCAACCGGCCGGAGGAGACCGCGGCCACGATCGTCGACGGCTGGCTCCACACCGGCGACGTCGGCCGGTTCGACGAGGACGGCTATCTGGTCCTCGTGGACCGCATCAAGGACATGATCATCCGGGGCGGCGAGAACCTCTATCCCAAGGAGATCGAGAACGCGCTCCACGCGCATCCCGCGGTGCTGGAGGCGGCCGTCGTGGGAGCCCCGGACGCGGTCCTCGGCGAGATACCGGTCGCCTTCGTGACGCTGTACCCCGGCGCGCACGCCACGGTCGACGACCTGACCGCCCACTGCGCCGAGCGGCTCGCGAAGATCAAGATCCCGGCCCGCATCGACATCAGGGACGAGCTGCCGAAGAACCCGGTCGGGAAGCTCGACAAGCCGACGCTACGACGTGAACTGGCGCCCACCGGCTGACAGACCCGGAGAACGGAATCACCCGGCACACCCCGCGCAACCGCTCTGCCCTGAAACACGCTCGAAGGAGAGCCAGAATGGGCTTCAAGACGGGGAACTTCCCCCCGGTCGATCCCGAGACCTTCCTCGACCAGCCACTGTTCGAACGAACGAAGACACTCGCACTGCACTGGGTGCAGTACGGCTTCGGCAGCCCGAAGATGATCCACACCGTGTACGTCGTGAAACTGCTCGTCCTGTACGTGGGCGTCGGTACCGCGCTGGCCACCCTGACCTCCGGCACCGCCCCCTTCTGGGACGTCGCCGCATGGTGGAACGAACCGATCGTCTACCAGAAGCTCGTGCTGTGGACCGTATTGCTGGAGGCCGTCGGGCTGGCCGGCTCCTGGGGACCGCTGGCGGGCAAGTTCACACCGATGACCGGCGGCATCCTCTTCTGGGCACGCCCCGGAAGCATCCGGCTGCGGCCGTGGAAACGAGTGCCCTTCACCGGCGGTGACACCCGGGGCGTCATCGACGTGATCCTCTATCTCGCCTTCCTGGCAACCGCGTTGACGGCCCTCGTGCTGCCCGGCGTCCACAGCGGCACCCTGGCGGCGGCCCTGCCGGGCAACACCACCGGGCTGGTCGATCCGAGGCTGCTGTACGCGCCGATCGTCCTGTACGTCCTGATCGGCCTACGGGACAAGACGCTCTTCCTCGCGTTCCGCGGCGAACAGTACCTGCCCGCGCTGGTGTTCTTCGCCTTCCTGCCGTTCGTCGACATGATCGTCGCGGCGAAGCTGCTCATCGTGTGCGTCTGGGTCGGTGCCGGGGTGTCGAAGTTCGGGCGGCACTTCAGCAACGTCGTCCCGCCGATGGTCTCCAACAGCCCCTGCGTGCCCGGCAAATGGATCAGGCGGGCGCACTACCGCGACTTCCCCCGCGATCTGCGCCCGTCGAGGCTCGCGACGTTCATGGCACACGTCGGCGGCACGACCGTGGAGGTCGTCACCCCGCTGATCCTGCTCTTCTCCACCGATCACCGGCTCACCGCCGCCGCCGTGGTGCTCATGGTGGTGTTCCACCTGTTCATCACCTCGACGTTCCCCCTGGCGGTTCCGCTGGAGTGGAACATCCTCTTCGGCTACCTCGCGGTGTTCCTGTTCCTCGGGTTCCCGAACGACGGTGGCTACGGCGTCACCGACATGTCCTCCGTCTGGCTCACGCTGCTGATCACCGCCGGGCTGGTGTTCTTCCCCGTCCTCGGCAACCTGCGGCCGGACCTCGTCTCCTTCCTGCCGTCGATGCGGCAGTACGCGGGGAACTGGGCCTCGGCGCTCTGGACCTTCGCCCCGGGTGCGGAAGCCAAGCTCAACACCGTGGCCCACCGGCCCACGGTGAACCAGATCGATCAGCTACGGGCGATGGGCTACTCCCCGGAAGCGGCTGAGATCACCATGCAGCAGCCGGTGGCGTGGCGGTCGATGCACAGTCAGGGACGCGGCCTGCTCAGTGTGCTGGCGAACACTCTCCCCGACCTGGACTCCCGGACCATCCGTGAGGCCGAGTTCGGATGCAACTCGCTGATCGGCTTCAACTTCGGCGACGGCCACCTGCACGACGAGGATCTGATCCGTGCCGTGCAGCGGCGCGTCGGCTTCGCGCCGGGGGAGTGGATCATCGTCTGGGTCGAGTCCCAGGCCATCCACTCCGCGGTGCAGCACTACAAGGTGATCGACGCCGCTCTCGGAGTCGTCGAGCGCGGCTACTGGAAGGTCACGGACGCGGTGAACGAGCAGCCGTGGCTGCCGAACGGGCCGATCCCACTGACCGTCACGTTCCGACGAGAGCAGCGGGAGGCGGACCCCGCCGCGGGCCACGACGGCGCTGCCCTGGGGAGTTCGGCGTGAACGGCAGCCGCTGCACAGTGGAGGAACGATGACCACCGCGACGGTAGTCGGCAGCGGTCCCAACGGCCTGGCCGCCGCCGTCGTACTGGCCCGCGCGGGAGTCGACGTCACCGTGCTCGAAGGTGCCCCCGAGATCGGTGGCGGCACGCGCACGGTCGAGGCGATCGTGCCGGGTCTCCTGCACGACCACTGCTCGGCCGTCCACCCCATGGCCGTGGGATCCCCGCTCCTGACCGGCCTGGAGCTTCACCGCTACGGGCTGCGGTGGCGTCTGCCGGAGATCGACTGCGTCCATCCGCTCGACGACGGCACGGCAGGGGTGCTGTACCGCTCGGTCACCGAGACAGCCGCCCACCTGGGGCCCGACGAACGTCGTTGGCGCACCCTGTTCGAGGCACCGGTGAGGGGCTACGACGCGCTCAGCGAGGACATCCTCGGCCCGTTGCTGAGGCTGCCCGCTCATCCGCTGAGGCTCGCCCGCTTCGGCGCGCCGACCCCGCTGCCCGCGCTCGCCCTCGCCCGGGTGTTCCGTACGCCGCAGGCCCGTGCCCTGTGGCTGGGCGTGGCCGCACACGCCTTCCGTCCCCTCCACGAGCCGTTCTCCTCGGCGATCGGGCTCGGCATCCTCACCGCCGGCCACCGGCACGGCTGGGCGGTGGCCGAAGGCGGATCGCGCGCGATCACCCATGCGCTGGCCGCACTCCTTCGCGACCTCGGCGGCAAGGTCGAAACGGGGGTGTGGGTGCGGTCGGCGTCCCGGATTCCTCCCTCGGACGTCGTCCTGTGGGATCTGGCCCCGACCGCACTGGCCCAGATCCTGGGCGATCGACTGCCGCCGCGCGTCCGGCGGGCCTACGAACGGTTCCGCCACGGTCCCGCGGCCCACAAAGTCGACTTCGCGGTCGAGGACGGCGTGCCGTGGCGAGCCGAAGCCGCACGCAGGTCCGGCACCGTGCATCTCGGCGGGCCGCCCGCCGAGATCGCCACCGCCGAACGCGCGGTACACGCCGGACATCTCCCTGAGCGGCCCTTCGTCCTCGTGGGCCAGCAGTACCTGGCGGACCCCTCCCGCTCGGTCGGCGACGTCCACCCCGTCTGGGCCTACGCCCACGTCCCCCACGGCTACGACGGCGACATCACGCAAGCCGTCGTCGCCCAGATCGAACGGTTCGCTCCCGGCTTCCGGGAACGGATCGTCGGAGCCGCGCCCCATCCACCCGCCGCCTTCGCCGCGGACAATCCCAACTTCGTGGGCGGCGACATCCTCACCGGTGCGAAGGACGTCCGGCAGATGCTGCTTGGACCCGGCGCCGTGACCCACCCGTACGACACCGGCGTGCCGGGGCATTTCATCTGTTCGGCGGCTACACCGCCCGGTCCCGGCGCCCACGGCATGTGCGGTGCTCACGCCGCCGCCAGGGCTCTGAAACACCTCACCTCACGGAAAAAAGATCTGCTACAGAAACATGTAGGAGAGCGGCGCTGGGGCGAAGCAGCGGGCGCGTAGGTTCGTCATGGAACTCAACCGGCTCCTCCCTTCCGGAAAGAAGGGGTGTACAAGGCAAGGGGATGATCATGAGCAAGCTCATAGTGCGAGCAGCGTAGGCGGCCGCCTCCGTGGCGATTGCCGGATGTGCTCTGCTTGCCGCGGGTGGCTCCGCAGCGGCGGCCACCGCGCCGGTGGATGGACACGGGCCGCGTGTGACCGTGGCGGAGAGCGCCGTACGGAGCGGCTCCGACCACCGCCCCGCCCACTGCGCGGACGTCTACGCGGAGCACACCGTCGGCCACGACTCCCATGACTCGTCCTGGACTCGGACTGTTCTCGACAGTCGCTACTACCCGTGGGTGTACGACCAGTTGGTGCAGTTCTGCGACGATGAAATGCCCCATCGTTAGCTCGGCAAGAACGCTGATGGATGTTTTCATCGAGGATGTCTGCGAAATGCGGCTCGTGGCCGCACCGGGTCTGGACATTCCCGTACCCACCCGACTGTCGTACAGCCCCTACGACCCCTATGCCGTCCATTTCACCTTCGCCGCGGGCACGGCCAGCGCGGCCACCTGGGTCTTCGCACGGGAGCTGCTCGCTCTGGGAGTGCGGGAGCCGTGCGGTGAGGGCGATGTGCGGATCCGGCCGGGGCGGAGTCCCAACGGCGACATCGTGAGCATCGCCCTTTCCGCACCCGGCCAGGAGGCTCTGTTCGAGGGTCCGCTGGAGGACGTGCGCTCGTGGCTCGCCAGAACCTGTGAAGAAGTGCCGCCAGGCCGGGAGTCGAAGTTTCTCGACCTGGAGGACGAGCTGCGTGATGTGTTGGAAGAAGTGGGCTGAGGATTTACCCGCCGACTCGACAAAATCAATCAGCGCCAACAATGAGTCCACATTAAGGAGTGGTTATTGTGTCCCTCGTCATCGTTGCCCATCTGATCGCGAAGCCGGGCCAGGAGGATCTCGTGGAGAAGGTTCTTCGGGAGGCGGTGCCGGATGTGCATGCCGAGCCCGGCTGTTCCCGTTATTCCTTGCACAAGAAGCAGGGAACGGAAGGTCACTTCGTCATGGTGGAGAAGTGGGAATCCGAGCAGGACCTCCAGGCGCATCGCAAGGGACCGGCGATGGCCAAGGTCGGAAAGGCCCTCGCTGACGCCCTGGACGGGGCTCCTGATGTCGTCGTCCTCGACGCGCTCCCGGCCGGCGTCCCGGACAAGGGCAGTCTCTGACACTCGCCCTCACCAGCGGTGCGTGGGGCCGCAGTCGGCACGGTGTGTGCCGACTGCGGCCCCTGTACGTGATCCGGCACGCCGACGAGCATGACGGTCGGCATCGTCGAGGCGCTGTGCCGCCGTGCCGTGGACGGCGGCAGCTTCCGCGGCCTCGTGCTCCGGCTCGGCGATCACCATCCGGCATCAGGCTGCGGGTGCCGTCGTGGCTGCGGCAGTGGGTACCGCGTTCGGACCTCCGTGGGCCGACTGGGCGATCCGTGCTGAGGGGGTGGGGGAGTTCGCGCCCCGCCTCGGCAGGAACGCGGAGATCAGCAGCGCCAGCACGCCCGTCACGCACGCGATGGCCGGCGAGGTGCGCAAGCCGTTCATGGAGGGCAGCGGAACACCGTTCAGCGGCTGTGCCATGTGGGAGAGAACAACTCCGATGACCGCGCTGGCACTTGAGGTGCCGATGGCCCGCATCAGGGTGTTGAGGCCGTTGGCGGCGGCTGTCTCCGAGGGCGGCACCGCGCCGGAGATCAGGGCGGGCATGGCGGCGTAGGCCAGTACGATGCCGACGCCGATCACGGCCGAGACGATGGCTGTCTGCCACACCGCGTGCACCATGCCGAGAGCCACCGAGATCTTGGCGGCGACCGGGCCGAAGAGCCACATCGCCACTCCGACCGGCGCCACGGCCAGTCCCGCGACCACCATGGACTGCTCCGGCCCGTACCCGGTGGCCGCGGGCAGTTGCGTCAGCCGGGGGAGCACCAGGGACTGGGCGAGCATCGCGAAACCGACGGCGATCCCGGCGAGGTTGGTCAGCGGTACCTGGCGGCGTGCCGTGGTCCGCAGGTCGACCAGCGGGTGCGGCACGCGGAGTCCGAAGGCGCCCCAGGCGAGGAGGATCACCACCGAGGCGGCGAACAGCCCGAGCGTCGTACCGCTTCCCCAGCCCCAGTCGCCGCTCTTGGAGATGCCGAGCAGCAGACAGACGAGACCCGCGGACAGCCCGCCCGCTCCGATGATGTCGAAGCGCCCGGGGGCGCGCACGGGCGACTCGGGCACGCACCGCCAGACCAGAAGCACATGCTGACACCGAGCGGAATCACGCCCATCGAACCGCCCTGCAGGATCCGCCGCTTGCCGAACATGTCGCCGAGGCGGCCCGTGACGGGGGTGGCGACCGTTCGGCTTATCTGCTGCTCAGCCGCATCGACACCCAGGGCCCCATGTCCATCGGACAACTGACGGACGCCTTCGGGCTCGACACGTCGACCGTGAACCGCCGGACAACGGCGCTGCTGCGCGCCGGTCTGGCCGAACGTGTCCCTGATCCGGAAGGCGGCATCGCCCGCAGGCTGCGGATCACCGATGAAGGTGAGCGCAGGCTCACTGCCGACCGTGAGGCCAGCCGTTCGTTCCTGAGGCAAGTGGTTGCGGACTGGTCGGAGGACGAGGTACGGGAACTGGAGAACGTTCTCCTCCGCTTCAACCGCAGCGCCGAGGCACTGGAGGAACGCCCCTGGCCGCGCCCGGAAGCCCCAGAAACCCCGGAGAGTCAGCAGCACTAGGGACGCCAACCCCACGGCTTCCGTGACCGGTCCCCGAGGCCGATTCTCAGCCGTGCAGACGCGGTGGACCCGCCGAAGTCACGAGCGAGAGCACAGGTCCGAGATCGTCGCCCGGCCGCTCGCGCCGCACGGTGCCGGTGGGAGCGCGTCGCCCGGCGAAGGCGTAGACCGTGCCGACCAGCAGCTCGCCCACGAGGTTGCCCAGACCGACAAAGAGCAGGTTGCGGGTGAAGGCGCCGACCGTCACACCGGGCACGTCCTCGAACAGGCCCAGGGAGAAGGCGGTCATGTTGGCGACCACGTGCTCGAAACCGGAACCCGCGAAGGGCAGCACGCCCCAGAAGATCAGTATCAGTCGTGGCGACACCGAACACCGCGCCCTGGATCAGCCCGGTCCATCCGGAGCGGGCCGCACACCATGAGCATCAGCACCACCGCCATGCCGTTGAACGCCCCGGCGAGCCGGCGTGCGCAGCAGGGACGCCGACTTGTCCTGCGCGGCGATGACCTGCCGGTCCAGGGCGTCATGAAGCGGTAGGGGCACGTCGGTCCTTTCGCCGGGAGGAGCGGGGGCGTCGAGTGGAGGAGGGACCTCTCGGTGGCACGGACGGCTCAGCCGCCCGTGCCACCGAACAGCCCTGCTGTCATGGAGTGGCCGTCACGCCACCGGTGTGGTCGTTGCCCGCGGCGAACGACAGGCCACCTGCCCGGTCGGCGCGCCGCAGTCGCGGCTGGGGGAGGGCGGCGTCGACGAACGCGTCCCGGGGGTGCGCCATCTCCGGCAGCGCGACGGTCTCGCGGCGCAGGAACATGGCGAGCGTCCAGTCGAGGAAGACGCGGATCTTGCGGTTGACGGTGGGCATCATGGCGCCGTGGTAGAGGCGGTGGAACCACCAGGCGGGCAGACCCTTGAGCTTGATCTTGCCGAACATGATGGCCACGCCCTTGTGGACGCCGATGCTGGCGACCGCGCCGAGGTTGGCGTGCTTGTACTCCTTCTGCCGACGACCGCGCAGATGGGCGACGATGTTGTCACCGAGCACCTTGGCCTGGCGGTAGGCGTGCTGGGCGTTGGGCGGGCACCAGGCGCCGTCACCGACGGCGAGGTCGGGCACCTGGGCGTTGTCGCCCGCCGACCAGACGTAGTCGAAGCCCTGGACCTGGAGGGTGGCGGCGGTGTCGATGTGCCCGCGGGGACCGAGGGGCAGTCCGAAGCCGGTGAGGAGCGGGCTGGGCTTGACACCGGCGGTCCACACGATGGTGGAGGCGGGGGTCTCGACGCCGTTCTTGAGGATCACCTGCTGGTCGGCGCAGGACTCCATCGAGGTGTTCAGGTACACCTCGACTCCGCGCTGCTCCAGCTTCTCCTTCGTCCACACGCCGAGGTCGGGGCCCATCTCGGGCAGGATGCGGTTGGCGGCTTCGACGAGTATGAAGCGCATGTCCGCACGGCTGATGTTGCGGTAGTTCTTCACCGCGTCGCGGGCCATGTCCTCGACCTCGCCGACTGCCTCGACACCGGCGAAGCCGCCGCCGACGAAGACGAACGTGAGGGCCTTGCGGCGTGCTTCGGGGTCCGTGGTGGAGTCGGCCTTGTCGAGCTGCCAGAGCACGTGGTTGCGCAGGGAGACGGCTTCTTCGACGGTCTTCAGACCGATGGCGTGCTGGGCGAGACCGGGGATGGGGAAGGTGCGGGAGACCGAGCCGGTGGCGACGACCAGGTAGTCGAAGGCGAGTTCGTACTCGTCACCGGCCGCGGGGACGACCGTCGCGGTCTTGCGGGTGTGGTCGACGGCGACCACGTGTCCGGTGACGACGTCGGCCTTCTCCAGTGTGGGCCGCAGTGGGGCGACGAGGTTGCGGTCGGCGACGTTGCCCCCGGCGGCCTCGGGCAGGAACGGCAGGTAGGTCATGTAGGAGCGGGGGTCGACGACGGTGACCGTGGCCTCGTTGCCGCGGAGCTTCTTCAGTACGCGCAGCGCGGTGTACAGACCGGCGTAGCCGCCGCCGACGATCAGGATCCGGGGAGGCTGGGCCGCGTGAGCGGGGGACATGGCGTTTCCTTTCGGGGAGAGCGCGGCGGACGTCGTCGCGCCAGGGATGTGCTGAGTGCCGATGCGGCGGCGGAACACCCAGTAGGTGAAGGTCTGGTAGGCCATGACCAGGGGGGTGACCGCGAGGGCGACCCAGGTCATGATCTTGAGCGTGTAGTGACCGGATGCCGCGTCGGTCACGGTCAGGCTCCACGCGGGGTCGAGCGTGGAGGGCATGACGTTCGGGAAGAGGGACAGGAACAGCGAGGAGAACGTGGCGACCACGGCGGTGCCGGACAGGGCGAACGCCCAGCCCTCCCGGCCGCGCCCGTTCAGCACAAGGGCGGCGGCCAGGGCGACACCCGCGATCACCACGGCGACCAGACTGCGGGCCCTGCCGTAGTCGGCCTGGGTCCAGACGAGGAACGCCGCCCCCAGGGCCAGTGCGAGAAGGCCCAGGACGCGGGCCTGGCTCCTGGCCCGTGCGCGGATGTCCCCGAGGGTCTTGAGGGTGGCGAACACCGCGCCGTGGAAGGTGAACAGCACCAGGGTGAACACGCCGCCCAGCAGGGCGTAGCCGCCCACCAGGTCGCCCAGGTCACCCGCGAAGTTCTTGTCGGCGTCGATCGGCACGCCGCGGACGAGGTTCGCGAAGACGACGCCCCAGACGAACGCGGGGATCAGGGAGCACCAGAAGATGGCGCGCTCCCAGTTGCGCTGCCAGCGCTCCTCGCTGCGCTTGTGGCGGTACTCGAAGGCGACTCCGCGCACGATCAGGCAGACCAGGATGAGCAGGATGGGCAGATAGAAGCCGCTGAGGAGGGTGGCGTACCAGTCGGGGAAGGCGGCGAAGGTGCCGCCGACGGCCGACAGCAGCCAGACCTCGTTGCCGTCCCAGACCGGGCCGATGGTGTTGATGAGGACGCGGCGTTCGGTGCGGTCCCGCGCCAGCGTCCCGGTCAGGACGCCGATACCGAAGTCGAAGCCCTCAAGGAAGAAGTAGCCGACCCAGAGGAAGGCGATCAGTACGAACCACAGGTCGTGAAGGTGCATGACCATGTCTCCTTTCGACAGGTCAGTAGGCGAACGACAGAGGCTTGTCGGCCTCGGCGTCCTCGGGGGAGCCCGGGCCGGTGCCGCGGGACCGGAGACTCGGATCCGTGGTGGGCGGCACTTCGGCGATGTCGGGTCCGGCCTTGGCGTACTTGGCCATGAGCCGGACCTCGATGACGGCGAGAATCGCGTACAGCGCCGTGAACACACTCATGGACGTGATCACCTGGGTCGTGCTGACGCCGGGGGAGACGGCGTCGGCGGTCCGCATGAGGCCGTTGACCACCCAGGGCTGACGGCCCATCTCGGTGAAGATCCAGCCGAAGGAGTTCGCGATCAGCGGGAACCCCATGGTGAGGACTCCGATCCGCCAGAACCACTTCGTCAGGAGGGGGTTCAGTTCGCGCTCTGCCGTCAGCATCAGCCGCGGCACCTCGTCCTCGCGGGTACGGAACTTCGGTGCGAGCAAGCGCCGTTGACGCGTGAGCCACAGACCGGCCAGGCCGAACGTGAAGGACGCCATGCCGAACGTGATCATCAGGCGGAAGGCCCAGAACGTCATGAAGATGTTCGGCAGGTAGTCGTGCGGCACGCCGCCGTAGAGCTTCGCCTCGTGCGCGGCGATGTCGTTGATGCCGGGCACGGCGTCGTGGAAGTTCTTGTGGGCGAGGAAGGAGAGCAGCCCGGGGATCTCCACCTCGACGCTGTTGCGGCCCTCGTTGACGTCACCGACCGCGAACGCGGAGAAGGGAGCGGGGCTCTGGGTGTCCCACAGGGCTTCGGCGGAGGCCATCTTCATCGGCTGCTGCTCGAACATGATCTCGCCCATCTTGTCGCCGCTCAGCGCGGTGCCGAGGCCGGCGATCACCGCGATGACGAGACCGGTCCGCAGCGACATCCGCATCGCCGAGACCTGCTTGGACCGCTTCTTGTCCGGCAGTTCGCCCGCGCCCTCGGCACGCCTGGCCCGCCACAGGTGGAAGCACGAGATACCGACCATGAAGGCGGCGCCGGTCAGGAAAGCCGCGGTGAGGACGTGGGCGAACCCGACGACCGTGGTCTTCTGGGTGAGCGCCGTCCAGATGCCGGTGAGCTGCGCCTTGCCCGTCTTCTTGTCGATCGTGTAGGCGACCGGGTGCTGCATCCAGGAGTTGGCCGCCAGAATGAAGTAACCGGAGAGCATGGTGCCGAGCGAGACGATCCACATGCAGGCGCAGTGCAGCTTCCTGGGGAGTTTGTCCCAGCCGAAGATCCACAGCCCGATGAAGGTGGACTCGAAGAAGAAGGCGATCAGCGCCTCCATGGCGAGCGGGGCACCGAAGACGTCGCCGACGAAACGCGAGTAGTCGGACCAGTTCATGCCGAACTGGAACTCCTGGACGATGCCGGTGACGACGCCCATCGCCATGTTGATGAGGAAGAGCTTTCCCCAGAACTTCGTGGCGTGGAAGTACTTCTCCTTGCGCGTGCGTACCCAGGCGGTCTCCAGGCCCGCCGTGATCGCGGCGAGGCTGATGGTGAGCGGGACGAAGAGAAAGTGGTAGACGGTGGTGATGCCGAACTGCCAGCGGGCGAGCGTCTCGGGCGCCAGGGCGAGATCCATCATCCTTCACCTCCTTCGTGAATGTGAACACATTCACAAGCTGTCGGGAAAAAAGGTTGTTCCGGTTCATTCCTGCTCCCACCCTCCGATGGCGAGCTCCTGCGTCGCGGACTTCCGCAGGGCGTCCTGGTCGGTCCGGGACAGCGGCTCGCGGCGCTTCTCGGCGAGCGCTGCCAGAAGGGTGAGTACGACTCCTGCGCCCAGCCACAGCGACAGGGCGAGGAAGTGGGAGCCGAGTCCGGTGTTGTCGAAGTAGAGGACGCTGCGGACGCCTTCGACGAAGGCCGCGCCGTTCCAGAACGAGTGCAGCGACCCGTAGAAGTCGTTCTGCAGCTCGGGGCCCATCAGACCGCCGGCGCTGGTCAGGTTGAGCATGACGAACAGGCCCATGAGGACGAGCGGGGTCAGTTGCCTGAGGAACGTCTGCAGCCCGAGTCCGATGGCCACCACTCCCGCGCTGTAGAGCAGGCACATGCTCCAGACGGTCGCGCGGGAGCCGTCGATCACATCGAACCCCGGTCCCGCGACCAGGATCCCGACGCCGCTGATGACGAACGAGACGGCGAGACCGGCCGCCGCTCGCCAGCGCATGGACAGGGAGCCTGCCATGGGCGCGAGCGCGAGCACACTGATGTACGAGGAGACGCTGAGGGCGATCAGGAGGAAGAACGGGCCGCTGCCGTTGGGGTCCTTCGCGGTGGGCGGGGCGACGTCGGTGACCTTCAGGGGCACGCCCTGTTCGTCGGCGACCGTGCGGAAGACGGTCTGCGTGGCGCTCGCGGTCGAACTGGAACCCGCTGTCGCCACCAGCAGTTCGGGGTGGGACTTGGCCGGGATGTACGCGCCCGCGAGGTCACGGTCCATCATCTGCGCGCGAGCCGCTCGTCGGTCCGGCAGGGTGATGACGTTCAGGCCGTCACCGGCCTTGTCCTTGATGGTCTGCGCGAGAACCTTGGTCTCGGGCGTCGTGCCCACGACCGCCACCTTGAGCCCGTTGGGCTGCGGGTGGTGAAAGGCGCTGAGGTAGGTCGTGGCCAGCCCGAGACACACCAGTACCGGGCCTATCAGTACAACGGCCAAGTGGATCACTTTGGCGCGTCGGTGGGGCGCGGCGTGGTGATTCGGTACGGGATCGGAGTGGGTGTCGGTCGGAGTGGTCATGAAGAGGCCGGCTCCCTTTTACGTGAATGGCGGCGCGCTGACGGCGGTGGCATGGCGCGAAGACTTCGGGGCGTGCCCGCCCCGGACACCACCGCGCCCGCGTCTCGGGCATGGTGGTCGTGGCGAGCGACGCGACCGCGCCGGATCGGTTGTGACCGCTCCGGCGCGGGCACGTCACTCGTGGCACTTCGGCCGGACGATCAGGCGGTGGTCAGCCATTCCGGGCGCTGTGAGCCGCGGGGGACGAGGATCTGGCGGTAGGAGCCCGGGGTGTCCGACATCCGCACCTGGTCGGTGATGCCCTGGTAGTGGCCGAGGGGGGTCTCGGCGGTGAAGATCTCCGGGTCGGGGTAGGCGTGGAGCTCGCCGGTGCCCGCGATCTGCTTCGCGTAGTCCTGGTCGAAGATGCCCATGGACAGAATCCACAGGGCCACGCGGGAGAGCGAGACGTGGACGCGGTAGCTGCCGCCGTCCACTGCGCGGCGACGCAGCGCCTCGGCGATCCCGGCCGTCATGAACCAGGACACCAGGTAGTCGTTGACCACGGTGATCGGCGGCAGGGCGGGCTTGTCGCCGTCGCCCTCCAGGTGCAGCAGACCCGTGAGGGCGCCCGCGGTCTGGTCGAAGCCGAGGTAGTCCTTCCACGGACCGGTCTTGCCGTTCAGCGAGACGGTGGCGTAGATCAGGCCGGGGCGGCGCTCGATCGCCTCCTCCTCCGACATACCGATGCGGTCCAGGAATCCCGGGCGGCGGTTGGCGTAGAAGACGTCGGCCTCGGACTGGCGCTGGTGGATGAGGGCCAGGCCCTCCTTGGTGTACGGGCTCACCGTGGCCGAACGGACACCCACGCTCGTCGTCAGATAGGTGACGTCGTGCTCCAGCTCGTAGGGGCGCCACAGGTTCAGCACGTCCGCGCCGTGCAGGGCCATGGCCCGGCCCGCGCCCGCGCCCGCGATGATGTGGCCCATGCCGAGCGCGCGGACGCCGTCGAACGGGGCGATCGGGTCGGCGGGCAGCGGCTCGGGGTCGCTGTCGCCGACGCGGGTGATCTCCACCAGCGGCAGCTTGGAGAGGACCTGCTGGTACTGCTGCTCCTCCAGGATCTCCCGGGGCGTGCGCACCATCGGCATCACACAGCCGGCCTCGGCACCGGCCTGCTCCAGCTCCCGGGCGTTCCACTTCGAGATCGCGGCTTCGACGTGCTCGGGCACCTCACCGACACCGAGCAGCCGCTGGGCGGCGACCCTGATGTTGGGATAGATGTTGAACGGCATCATCCAACGGCCGTCCGCGCTGCGGTAGAAGGAGTTGACGAACGCCTGGTTCTGCAGGGACGGGGTACCGCCGACGTAGCCGTTGAGGAGTTCCCACTTCTGCTCGTAGAAGGGGCACAGGCGGTGCGGGCCCTTGCGCAGGTCCATGTGGATGTCCTGGCCGCGACCGGTGCGGTCCTTCCACAGCGCGGCGATGGCCGCGGACTTGGCGACCAGGGAGATGCCGGAGGCGGCGCCGAGGCGCAGGGTGCTGGGTACGACCGGGTCGGCGCCCTCGAAGGTGATGTGGCCGCCGGTGTCGCCGGGCTTCAGACCGATGCCCGCGAGGACCTCGTTCGTCTCGGCGTGCACGTCGAACGCGTCGTCGGTCGCCGGCTTGTCGATTGCCTTCTTGATCTTGTCAGTGAGGTTCATGACTTCTTTGCTTTTCACGTGTGTTTCGGTGGGGGGAAGGTCAGGCGCGGCTGTGCGCGTCCGGGGTCTCGCCCAGGGCGCGCATCAGCGCGATCTGGGCGCGGTCCCGCTCGGCGGCGAGCTCCTCGACCGTGCCGTTGCCGAAGGCCGCGTGGGCCTGCTCGGTGAGTAGGGCGACCGTGGCGTCGTCGAAGGACGGCGTGCCCAGGACCGGCCACAGCCCGGTCTCCATGGCGCGGCCGAGGTGCGTGATGAAGTGGGGCAGCCCCTCGGGACCGCCACCGAGGTGGAAGGTGCGGAAGGGACCCGCGACAGCCCAGCGCATACCGATGGAGGCGGTCACGATGTCGTCGAGCTCCTGCTCCGTGACGACGCCTTCGGCGACGAGGTGCACGCACTCGCGGAAGATCGCGGCTTGCAGACGGTTGGCGACGAAGCCCGGCACTTCCTTGCGCAGGACCTGGGGCTTCTTGCCGAGCGCGGCATAGAACGCGTCGGCCTGGCGGACGGTCTCCTCGGAGGTCTTCTCGCCCGGCACGATCTCCACCAGCGGCACCAGGTGCGGCGGGTTGAAGGGATGTCCCACGACGAGTCGCTCGGGCTGCCGCATCGCCTCGGCGATGGCCGAGGCCGGGATGCTGGAGGTCGAGGTGGCCAGCAGTGCGTGCGCGGGCGCCGCGTCCTCGATGGTCCGCCAGATCTGCTGCTTGAGCTCCAGCCGCTCGGGGCCGTTCTCCTGGACGATGTCGACGTCGGTGACGGCGGTCGCGAGGTCGGCCTCGAAGGACAGACCGTCGGCGAGGTTCTCGGTGGGGAGCCCGAGTTCCTCCAGAGCCGGGGTGATCTCCTCAAGGCCGGCGAGCACGAGGTCGGCGATGTCCTCGCGCGGGTCGTTGATGACCACGTCGATGCCACGGGCCAGGAAAAGACCGGCCCAGGAGATACCGATCACGCCACCGCCGATGATCGCGGCACGCTTGTAGGAGTCCAGTACGGGCTCAGAAGTGGGGGGCATGTTTCGAGCCTTTCTCGAAGATTGGGAGTGCGTACGAGTCGACGCGGATGCCTAGGGGGCGAGGGCTCCGCCGTCCGCTGCCGGCTCAGTCGGCGAGGTAGTCGTAGACCGGCTCGGCGGGGTTGAGGGTGAGGTCGGTGACGATGTGGCTGGCGCCCACGACCTCGAGGACGGGCAGGTCGGCGAGCGGGGCCATCGCGTGGGCGAAGAGCTCCAGACGTCCCGGCGCGGTGAAGGCGCTCTTCACGGTGACGTCTTCGATCTGGGTGCGGACCAGGTCGCAGACGCGCAGGCTGCCGTCGTAGTTCGGGATCGTCTTGATCATGAAGGTCGGCGTACAGACCTCGGCCCGCGCCTCCTCCAGATCCATGGCGTGATGGTTGTAGCCCATGGTCGCGGTGGCCACGCGCAGGGTGCCGTAGTCGAGCGTGCCGACCAACGTGTCGGAGTCCACGTAGAGGGAGGGCGAGCCGGACTTCTTCGGGTACGCGCTGTACTCACGGCCGCTGGAGATGGCGGGCACGCTGTCCACGTACATGGCGAGGTTGAACTCGCCCTTCTCGCCCTCGTGCTCGACGGCGATGAGCTGGCCGGCCTCGGTGTAGTCGCCCAGGCCCGTGGTGTCAGGCATGCGCATGACCTCGAAGCGGACCACCGGGTCGGTGACGGTCAGCGGCTCCGGTACGAGCCGGCGCAGCACCTCGGGGTCGGTGCGGTAGTAGATGTTGAGGTACTCGCGGTTCGTGAAGCGGTACCGGGCCGGCGCGTAGGCGGGGGAGTCCACCGGAGTGGTGAAGAGCCGGGCGACGTCTTGCTTCTGCATGAGAGTCTCCAAAGAGACGGATCTGTCGGCAGAGCGGAAAAAGTAGCTCTACGTGATGGACAAATCGGTCTCTTGCGTATCAAATCTTCGACGCTGAGTGGGGCGTTGTTGTGTTGCGTAACGCCCACGACCCAGTGGACACTCATCGACGCACGTCTGTCCAATATACGATTGGCTCATGATCCATATGGTCGAGGATATCAATCTGACGAAGCGCCTGCTGGAGCAGTTCCTGGTGGTGGCCGACGAGAAGCATTTCGGGCGCGCCGCGGAACGCCTCGGCATCAGCCAGCCGCCGCTGAGCCAGTCGATCCAGCGACTGGAGCGCGGGTTGGGCGTCCAGTTGTTCGAGCGCGGCCCGGGCGGGGTCTCCCTGACCTTGGCGGGCGAGGCGTTCCGCGTCGACGCTCCGCGCCTCCTCGCCGCGCAGGCGGCGGCCATCGAGCGGGTGCGGCGCGTGGCCAGCGGCCTCGACGGCGACATCCGGATCGGCTACGTGACGATCCTGAGCCACCAGTACCTCCCGAAGCTCCTGAGGGTCGCCGCCGAGGAACTGCCGGGCCTGCGGATCCATCTCCATCAGGACTCGGCGGCGGCTCTCGCCGAACTCGTCCGTTCCGGGGAGCTCGACCTCGTCTTCCTCCGCGACCCCTCGAATCTCTCGACCGATCTCGTGAGCGAGACCTTCGCCACCGAACGCATCGCCGCCGCCGTGTCGGTCGATCATCCGCTGGCCGCAGCCGAGGAAATCGGTCTGAAAGACCTGCAGAACGAGGAGTTCGCTCTCCCCGACCCCCGGTCACTGCCCGCCCTGGCCCAGCAGGTTCACCTCGCCTGTCACGAAGCGGGATTCCTGCCGCGTACCCGGGCCGTGTCCGACGACCTCAGCGGACTCATCAGCTACGTCGCATCAGGGCTGTGCGTCAGTCTCCTCCCCGAACTGCTGCGCGACTTCGCTGTCGCGGGAGTTTCCTTCGTGCCGTTGCGCGGAGATTCCGGGTATCTGGAAACCAAGATTGTTGCGGTGCGTCACCCGCAGGCCGACGCCGCCGTGCTGCGCCTTCTCGAAATGATCACACGTCGCACCGTCGTCGACAGTTGATTCCGGGCTTCGGCTCAGGGGAGCGACGTCAGCCATTCGACGGCGGTGAGGCTGGGCAGGAAGAAATACTCGCCGCCCCGGACGGTCACGAATCGCGGCAGGCCGGTGAGGCGGCGCCGGATCGGCTTGTCGGGAATGGTGTAGCTGTCACTCCCGTCGTGGTTACCGATGAGCGGGTCCTTCTCGGTTCCGAGCGCGGCGAAGTCGCCGTCGTTCATCCACACCTGCTGGATGAACTCGAACTGCCGGGAGAGGCTCGCGCCCATGAAGATGAAGATGATCCCCCGGTCCACTCCGTCGTCGTCGAGTACCCCGTCGGGAAGCGGCGGGCCGTATGCGGCGCCCCGCCGGACCAGTCGGTGCGTCTCCACCGCGACCACGCCGTCCTTGAGGCTGTCCCGGGGATTGGCGCGCCGGATGTGCGCCCCACGCGGTACGCGCTGTCCGTGAGGGTCGGTGTCGTAGTACGTGAAGTCGTCGTTGCGCGCCGGATCCGCCGCCAGCTCGGGGTCGTCGTGGTCCGGTGAAAGAGCGAGGGGGGCACCGCTTCGCCAGCGACCCACGATCTTCGCCGCGACCAGTTCCTCGTCCTCGGGCGACCGGGCGTGGTCGCGCAGATACCGGCGGAACCCTGCGACGTCGGAGTGGAATTGCCGGAACGCGACATAGGTCCCGTTCTTGCCGAGCTTTTCCGGCTGCGGGGCGGCGGGGAGCGCTCCGGACTCGTCCGGGTAGCCGAAGATGAACTCGCCGGGCCACACCGGATCGTGCCCTGGGAGCGGCTTGTCCGTGCTGCCGATGATGTGAGGACCGCCGATGCTGTCGCGGTACCCGAAATGCTCGCGACCTGTCTTCGGGACGCTGACCTCGATCTGGTAGAGCGTGCTCACCCCGGCAAGGCGTCGCGCGTTGCTCATCGGCTCCCGCAGATCGTCGGCCTTGGTCGAAAAGATGAGCACGCCGATATGCACGTCCCGGCTGCCCAGCGGTGTCTTCCAGTTCTTGGGATCGTTCGCCCCGGTGTCACCGAGAACCGCCTGACGGGAGGCCATGCCGTCGCGGAATTCCGGGGAGAACGTGTCGAGGGAGTCCTCAGGAACTCCCAGCCGTTCGAGTCCGCTGTAGGTGAAGGCGATATTGAGAGTGAAGGGGCGAGGGGTCTCCCACTCCGCCGCATTCGTGATTTTGGGCAGAAGATCGCGCAGTGACTGCTTGGCCGCCTCGGGGTCATCGATCCGGTACAGCGCGTACACGCCGTGGTATTCATCCGGTCGATGGCGCAGTACGGTCCCTTGGATGTCGTCCAACTGCAATTCGGGGACTGCGTTCATTCCTGCACCGTGTCGAGGAGCCGACCGAATGCCTCGGAGGTCTTCAAGCTGCGCGTGATGTCGCGAGGGCTTGCGTCGGGATCAGGTCCTCCGTACCAGACGCCTGCCTCCACCTGATACTTCGCGATGTACGGAAGCGCCTCGTCGGAATTCAGGCCGGGGAAGCCCTCGGCGACGTCGGTGAAGATGTAGTCGATCCAGGGCTGGGCAAAGCGAATGACGTCCTGCACGTACGGCTTGAACTCGTCGCTGTAGGTGGCCGCGAACAGGATTTGCTGGTCGTTGTTGATCAAGCAGACACGCAGGTCGTGAACGGTTCCGAGGCGTCCTTCCCCATACGGCGCCTCGACTTGGGCCTTCTTGATCCGCTCCCGGAAAACCTTGGGTCCGTCGGGCTGACTCACCGGAGCGACCAATGCAATCCCCTCAGGGGCGAGAGTCCCAGTCCGTACCACGATACGTGCGGAAGGGGATCTCACAACCGGACGGCCGGGTCAGGAACAGAAGACGCCCGCACTCGACGAGCCTGCCGCGGGGCAGGGACATAGCATCAGTCAGAAAGAGTTCCAGCAAGGGAGGTTGTCGTGTCGGACCACCTGTCCAGCGTCCGTGCGCTGCGCGATCCGGTCATCGACCTCACCGACCTCTACTTCTTTCCCGCTCCCGACGCGCCGGGCCGGTTGACCGCAGTTCTGAACCTGTTTCCCGCGGCACAACCAGGAGCTGCTTTTTCCGACGCGGTCACCTATCGAATTCGCATGGCGCCCGCGACTGTCGGAGATGACGGTGTGATCCGGGCCGACGCGCAGGACGAAATCGTCTTCGACGTGACGTTCGACGATGTCGGGCCGAACGGTGATCGGTCTGCGGCGGGACCCCTTCTTCATGGACGTGGCAAAAGAGGTCCGCACGCGCGCCACCCGGCAGCTCGCGTTCACCGACCCCGGTGAGGACAGTGTCGCCGGGTTGAACGTCCTGAGCATCGTCCTGGAGTTTGACGCGGACGCGGTACTCGGTGCTGGACGCAGCCCCTCTGTGGGCTGCCGCGGCGGAGTCGCTCAGCCGTGGCACGCCGACAGCTCGCTTCGAACGCATCGGACGGCCGGAAGCGAAGAACGTTCTCCTGTCGGTCAACGGAAACGACGACGTGAACAGGACCGTCGACTTGCGCGACCTCTACAACCTGGACGATCCCTTCGACGTCCCGCCGGAGTCCGCGGACGCCTACCGAAGCCGTCTCGACGCCAACCTCGCCATGTTCGATCGGCTCGACGACGCCATCGCGTGGCCTGTCGCGGACGGTGCGCACCACCCGCTCACCGAGGTGATCCTGCACGACCACCTGGTCCTCGACACCACGAAGCCCTTCAGCGAACGCGGCTACCTGGACATCGAGCGGGCCGCGCTCACGGGCCAGGAGCACGACACATGCGGTGGCCGCTGGCTCAACGACGACGTCATCGACACCCTGTACTCGGTGATCGTGGGGGGCTGGGACGGCACCCGGGTGCGCGACGGAGTGGACGCCGCCGTCGTCCCCGCCGCGCGGGATTTCCCCTATCTGGCCGAGCCCAATCCCCACCCGCACGTACCGACGCTGGGAGCCCTGTTTGACGCCTCCGACTGATTGCGAAGCGATGGAAGACCCGTGCCTGCCGCGGTGCACCTCCTCCACGATCGCCCTCGGGAATCTGGACGCCCAGATCGCGGGGCTCGTCCAGCAATACGGGCAAGAGGCGTCGCCCGATACGGGGTCACGTCTCATCGACGGGCTGCTCGCGCGGCACGGCGTCACAGCCGATGACCGCGACCTGAACGCCGCCCGTCGGCTCGCCGCGGAACTGGTCGAGCGTGCCTGCGACGACTCGACGAGCTGGATTGCCCGCGCTCGGGTCGACATCGCGACGCATCACCATGACGACGCCGGCCAAGCCCTGGCACGAGCCGTGCGACTGGGGGTGTCACCGGCAGCGGTGTCCGAGGAACACGCCGATCTTCTGGAAGCCCGCGGGCGGAATGCCGCCGCGCTGAGAATCCGCCTTGCAGAACGCACCGGCCACACCGAACCGCAGCAGATGGCCCGCACAGCGTGTCTGCACCTTCGTGCCGGGAACGAGGAACAGGCGCGAGAGCTTCTCGGGGAGGCTCTGCGGACTTACACGAGCCCGTCCCCGCTGCCGCTGGCCTCCATGCTGTTCAACTGGGGACACACACTTCAGCACCAGGGGCAGGACGAGCAGGCGGCGAAGGCGTACCGCACGGTGACCGCATACCTTCCTCCTCACGCTCGGGCACGTCGCGCTCTGGCCGAGCTCGGTGCCCACCCGTGACGGCTGTGCCGCCTCCGTGATCACTCGCTGCCGGAAACGGCCGGTGGCCAGGCGGCCGGGTCGAGTACGCCGGTGACGTAGGCGCGGGCCACCAGCGCCGCCTTGCCCCGCACGCCCCAGCGCTGGGACAGTTGGGTCAGGTGGTAGTTGACTCCGTCCGCGGTCAGGCCGACCGCCTTGGCGATCCGGGCGGTCGTGTCGCCGACCGCCGCCAGGGCGAGGATCCGCGCCTCGATCTCGTTGACCAGCGGCTCCTTTTCTGCGGCGCCGCCGCTCGGGCGCTCGCCCCCGATCCGCAGCAGCAGCATCAGCGCCGGTGCGGCTTCCGGAGTGTCGCTGACCGGGTCCACGTCGATCTCGCCGTACCGCTCCGTGCCGTCCGGGGTCGACCACGTCACCTCCACCGGATAGCGCGACCTGCGGCGCAGCCGGACCGCTTCCGCGATCGGATGGAGCCGCGTGGGGGTGCGGGGATGGAAGAAGTCCAGAGCGTTGCGTCCCTGCAACTGGCCCGACAGCATGCCCCATTCCGCCGCCATCGCCGGGTTCGCCACGATGATCACACCCTGGGGGTCGCAGAGCGCGACCGGGAGCGGCAGATGGTCCAGGAGAAGCATGACGCGATTACGCCAGGTGATCGCCTGCCGATGCCATTCCCGCGAGGCCGGAGAATCGTCCGGCGGTCCGCTCGCTCCGAGGTCCATCCGGGCTCCTTGGACGTGCTTCCTCCACGGCGCTGCGCATCCCGTCCGCCTTCGCAAGCCCGACACGGGGCAGCGCACTACACAATTATTGAGGATTTCGCGGACTCGTGGTGCTGGAGGTGGGCGACCTTTGAAGGGACTGCCGGAATCGCCCTCGTGAACGGTCCCGGTCTCTCCCGACCCACGGAAGGTGGTTCGCCTCCATGACCGCGACTCTGCTCCCCCCGCAGCCCGAAAGCCACGACGGAACTCCGGTCGTCGACGTCTCCCACTCTCCGACCAGCACGCCCATCCTGAGGACCATGGACCTGGCCCGAAAGAACGGTCCGGCGTTCATCCAGCGCCAGCACGGCCAGGACACCCTCTTCGTCAGCAGCCTGGACCTGGTCACCGAGCTGTCCGACGAGCAGCGGTTCGGCAAGGCCATCGGACCGGCCCTGGAGAACGTCCGCGAGTTCGCTCACGACGGCTTGTTCACCGCGTACAACGACGAGCCCAACTGGGCCAAGGCGCACGACATCCTGATGCCCGCCTTCGCGCTCGGCTCGATGCGGACGTACCACCCGGTGATGCTGAAGGTGGCCCGGCGCCTGATCGAGAGCTGGGACGTCCACAGCGCCGCCGGTACCCCGGTCGACGTGCCCGACGACATGACCCGCATGACCCTGGACACCATCGGTCTGGCCGGTTTCGGCTTCACCTTCGAGTCGTTCGACCGCGACGAGCCGCATCCGTTCGTCGACGCCCTGGTGCGGGCCCTGCAGTGGTCGATGAACAAGCTCAGCCGCGCCCCCGGCGCCGACCACACGGCGGCCGACGAGGCGTTCCGCGCCGACTCCGCCTTCCTGGCCTCCGTGGTGGACGAGGTCATCGAGGCGCGCACCGCGCCGGGCGCGGCGGCTCCGGAGCACGAGGACCTGCTGGGTCTGATGCTCAACGCCCCTCACCCCTTCGACGGCACCACCCTCGACCAGGTCATCACCTTCCTCATCGCCGGACACGAGACCACCTCCGGCACCATGTCCTTCGCCCTGTACAACCTGGTCAAGCACCCGGCCGCGCTGCGTCTGGTCCAGCGCGAGGTGGACGAGCTGTGGGGCGACGAGACCGACCCCGAGCCGACCTTCGAGGACATCGGCCGCCTGCGGTACACCCGCCAGGTCCTCAACGAGACGCTCCGGATGTTCCCGCCCGCCCCGCAGTTCTCACGCCAGGCGCGCGAGGACACCGTCCTGGGCGGCATCCCGATGAAGGCGGGCCAGTGGGCGGCGGTCGTGACCCCGATGCTGCACCGCGACCCGGTCTGGGGCGACAACCCCGAGCTGTTCGACCCCTCCCGCTTCGCCCCCGCAGCGGAGGCGGCTCGCTCGCCGCACGCCTTCAAGCCCTTCGGCACCGGCGAACGCGCCTGCATCGGACGGCAGTTCGCCCTGCACGAGGCCACCATGCTGCTCGCCATGCTGGTCCACCGCTACCGGCTGCTCGACCACGCCGACTACCGGATGAACCTCAAGCAGGCGCTCACCATTAAGCCCGACGGCTTCACCCTCAGCCTCGCCCCGCGCACCCCGGCCGACCGCGCCGCCAACCGCGCCGCCCTGCCCACGTCCGGCGCCGCCGTGTCCACCGACGCGGCACCCGCCGACACCAGCGGGCTGCCCACCCGGGTCCAGCAGGACACGGGAGTACTGCTGCTGCACGGCTCCAACTACGGCACCTGCCGCGACTTCTCGGACCGACTGGCCGACGCGGCCGCCGAGATCGGCTGCGACACCGCCGTCGCCCCGCTCGACGCCCACACCGGCGCCCTGCCCACCGACCGACCGGTCGTCATCACCGCCGCCTCCTACAACGGCCAGCCCACCGACGACGCGGCCGCCTTCGTCCAGTGGCTGGAGACCGCCGAACCCGGCGCCGCCGACGGCGTCACCTACGCCGTCCTTGGCATCGGCGACCGCAACTGGTCCGCCACCTACCAGCGCATACCCACTCTCATCGACGACCGCCTCGCCGCCCTCGGCGGCACCCGCCTCCTGGAGCGCGCCGAGGGCGACGCCGCGGGCGACCTGACCGGCGGGGTCAAGACGTTCACCAGCACGCTGCGCACCGCCCTCCTCGAACAGTACGGCGACCTGGCCACCGTCGGCGCCGTCCCCGAGACGCCCTCGGACAGCCCGGCGTACACCGTCACCGAGGTCACCGGTGACGCGGTGGACGCGCTCGCCGCCCGGCACGGCATGACCGCCATGACCGTCACGGAGACCGGCAGCCTCACCCGGCCCGGCCACCCGCGTGCCAAGCGCTTCGTACGCCTCGCCCTGCCCGAGGGCGAGACCTACCGCACCGCGGACCACTTCACCGTGCTCCCGGCCAACGACCCCGCCCTCGTCGAGCGCGCCGCCCGGATTCTGCGGGTGAACCCGGACACGGTCCTCACCATCGGCGCCGCCCGACCGCGCCGCGACGGCATCGCCGTCGACCGTCCCGTGACGGTACGCGAACTGCTCAGCCGGTACGTCGAGTTGCAGGACCGCCCGACCGCCGCGCAGGTGACCGTCCTCGCCGGTCTCAACCCCTGCCCGCCCGAGAAGAAGGCGCTGCAGGCCCTGGCCGAGGACGCCGACGCCCTCGCCGCCGACCACCGCAGCCTCCTCGACGTCGTCGAGGACAATCCCGCGCTGGGCGAGTTCCTGACCTGGCCGGTTCTGCTGGACCTGCTGCCGCCGATCCGCCCGCGCCACTACTCGGTCTCGTCCTCTCCGGCCACCGACCCCCACCACGTCGACCTGATGGTCTCTCTCCTCCAGGCTCCCGCCAGGTCGGGTCGGGGCGCCTTCCGCGGCACCGGTTCGGGCTACCTGAACGGCGTCCGCGCCGGTGACACCGTGTACGCCCGTATCCAGCCGTGCCGGGAGGTCTTCCGGATCGAGCACGACGCCACGACCCCGGTGATCATGGTCTCGGCGGGCACCGGTCTGGCGCCCTTCCGGGGCGCCGTCGCGGACCGGCTCGCCCTCGCCGTCAGCGGTACCGAACTCGCCCCCGCCCTGTGCTACTTCGGCTGCGACGCACCCGACGCCGACTATCTGCACAGCGCGGAACTGCGCACCGCCGAGCTGGCCGGGGTGGTGAAGATGCGCCCCGTCTTCAGCGAGGCACCCGTCGACGGACACATGTTCGTCCAGCACCGCATCGCCGCCGAGGGCGACACGGTGTGGAAGCTGCTCGGCTCCGGCGCGAAGGTCTACGTCTGCGGTGACGGCGGTCGGATGGCCCCGGGTGTGCGCGACGCGTTCCGCGCCGTGTACAAGGAGCACACCCCCGGCGCCGACGATGGTGAAGCCGCCGCCTGGCTCGACTCGTTGGTGGCGCAGGGCCGTTACATCGAGGACGTCTACGCCGCAGGCTGAACCGGCGGTCCCCCCATCCCACAGGAGGTTTCATTTCATGGACACCATGCTCGCCGGCCGTCTCCACGTGCCCAGCGGAACGTTCCGCGTCGAAGAGGTCCCCGTGCCCGTCCCCGGACCGGGGGAGGTGCTGATCGAGGTCAAGGCCGCCGGGGTCTGTCTGTCCGACGTGCACCTGATCGACGGCAGCCTGAAGCCGTTCGGGCCCATCGAGGACCTCACCCTCGGACACGAGGTCTCCGGAGTGATCCACGTCCTCGGCCCCGGACTCCTCGGCGACTGGACCCCTGGTACGCGCGTCGCGCTCCAGGCCGGCCAGAGCTGCGGTGCCTGCGCCAACTGCCGACGCCGCCGTACGCCGTGCCTCAACTCCCGTACCCGGGGCGTCGACTACGACGGCGGCTGGGCCCAGTACGCGATCGCTCGCGAGGACACCCTCGCCCCGATCCCGGACGACCTGCCGTTCGACCAGGCCGCCATCATCCCGGACGCGGTCTCCACCCCGTACGCGGCCGTCGTGACCACGGGAGAGGTACGCCCGGCCCAGTCCGTGGGCGTGTGGGGCGCGGGTGGTCTGGGAGCCCATGGCATCCAGCTCGCCCGGCTGGCCGGTGCCGCGCCGATCGTCGCCGTCGACCCGCTGCCCGGCGCCAGAAAGCGTGCCCTCGCCTTCGGCGCCGACCTCGCCCTGGACCCTGCCGCCCCGGACTTCGCCGAGGCAATGCTGCGAGCCACCGGGGGCCGGGGTCTGGACGTCGCTCTCGACTTCGCCGGTGTACCAGCCGTGCGGGAACAGGCAGCCAAGGTCCTCTGCCGCGGCGGGATCATGGTCCTGGCGGGTCTCACGCCTCATCCGCTCACCATCACCGAAGGCACGCGGTTCAGTTGGAACCGCAATCAGATCCGCGGTCACTACGGCTCCTCGCCGGAGCACGTCGAGCAGTTGATCCGCCTGGCCTCCGTCGGCCGCCTCGACCTGTCTCCTTCCATCAGCGGCCATATCCCGCTGGCCGAGGCGGCGGAAGCGGTCCACCGTCTGGAGAACAAGACCGGCGACCCCATCCGCCTGGTGCTCATCCCCTGAGCGGCGGGAGCGGCTTCGAGTCGGACCAGCGCATGCCTTGAAAAGCCTTACGGAGCTTGGTCTTTGTTCTCTGTGCATGCGTCAAGTCGTCATGCCTGTTCCGACGCCGAATCCATACGGTCATGGCATACATCACGTCAATTTCCGCCAGTTTCATGGAAATTGAGGAGTATGGTCGAAGATGCCATTGAAAGTAAGCCCTTGAGCTTCATTCTCCAAGAATCTTGAGGGGCAAAGAAAGGAAAGATGATGGCATTCAAGATTGCGCGTCGAGCCGGCATTGCGGCAGCTTCCGTCGCTGTCGCCGGAGGCGCGCTTCTCGCCGCCGGCGGTTCGGCCTCGGCCGCGACTCAGCCGGCCCACTCCCCGGTCTCCGCCTCTGTGGAGTCCGCCGGATTCGCCTCCCACGACGGAAGCGGCCGCGGTGTATGGGGGCACTACGGGAACTCGAACCACGGAGAGCGTCGGCACGACGCGAACCGTGGCTGGGACCGCGACCGCGACGGCTTCCGTCACGGGGACCGCGACTGCGACCGGTTCGGCCACGGCAACCAGTACGGTTACGGCGAGAACCGCTGGCACAACAACAGCGAGCGTACAGAGCGATTCTGACGCGGCAGTTGGTGTGAACAGGTGAGGAATGCTGTCTTCGGTGGACACGGAACGTCCACCGAAGACAGCTTTCAGGGTACAGCAGGTCGGTTCGTTTCCCCTTGGCTGGCGCGATTATTTGGTGTTCTCCTGGGAGGCCGGTGTGCGCACTCGCCTTGCGGTTCTCCTTTTCTTTCCCGGGCGCAGTGCTCGCGGCAGGAGGAACCACAGGATGGTGAAGATGATCAGGGTCCCCGCCGTGATGCCGATGGCCGTGGGGAATCCGAGGACGAAGTCGGTCACCAGCAGAACGGCGCCGTTGAGAGCCAGGGCGAGACACGCAAGACCGGTCCTCGCCAGATACGCCGCTATGGGGACGATGGTCGGGTTCCTTCCGCTGTGGCCCATGCGGCGGTGCAGTGCGATAGGGGTCGCGATGATGGCGGTGGTGACGACCGTGAGGATGAGAGTTCCGATGTAGACGCCGACTTCGAAGTCGTCCAGCAGGGTGAAGCGCCCACTGAAGGCCAGGCCGAGGAGAAAAGCGAAGAGAATCTGTACGCCTGTCTGGACCGCGCGGAGTTCCTCGCGCAACTCGTCGAGGGTGAGATCGCGTAGCTCGCGGGCGCTCTCACGGCGCAGTGTCCTCAGATGGCGTGGCAGCGGCATGGCTTCCCTCGGCGACGAGGACCAAGTGGGCCCGCACGCGGAGCGTGCTCGCAGTCGCCCAGCGCGGGTGGCCTCGCTACGGCTCTTCGGGATCAGGATCCAGCATCGGGGTGCGTCTCCCTTCTTCCATGCTAGGAGCCGCGCGGCTGCCTGCAATTCGGGCATGGAGGTGACCCTCCGCAGGCGCTTCACGCCGTACGGCATTCCTGTCGGCGCCCTGCGATGCCGTAGCCCCATGGAGCCGGGCGCGTACATGCGGGGTCGCCCGCTGCCAGGAGGGGGAAGCCGTGGGGGCTGGAGCCGCCGGGTCCAGTGGAGCTGGCAGGGCGTATATCAGATGGGGTGTCAGCCGGTGTGCGCGACCGCGGTGGTGAGCACGTCGGCCAGCCCCTGGGTGAGGCGTTCCTCGTGGACGGCCAGTTCCCTGGCCAACGTCGGGTCGCGTGCCGCGTGAACTCCATGGACACCAGGAACCACTGGCGTTCCTGCGGGGTTGCACTAGTGGTTCTCGATGTCCGGGACGCACGTGCCTCCGGGAGTGGCGGTTCGACGGTCGGCTCACTCCACGGGCGTCACGACACTGAATGCAGCGTGTATCCGATACATGGTGTATGCGAACCAGCGGGCGGTGCCGCCGCCGCTGTGCGGAGAGCACGAACTGCCGGGCGATGTTGGTGCTTGCAGTCCATTTCGCATGCTCTGAGACGTGCTTAGGCTGTTTGTCGGAGGCGCTGGAGACGGCACGCCGAGCAGCCGTCAGGCCGTTCATCCGCTGTACGGTGTTTCCGTGGATACGGACAGTATTGAAGTGACCGATCTGCTGTCGGCGGTGGCATCGAGAGTCAAGGTGTATGTCGCTGAGGTCAACAGAGACATCTGGGATCACATTATTTCCGAAGTTCCGGAACTCCGTGGCGATGAAGCAATTCTCGCCATGCATCGGGCGAGTGTCGAAGAGAACGTCGCCGCGGTCCTGAATACGTTCGAAAGCAGTATTCCCGTAGAGAATGTCGGAAGCCCTCCGGCGGCCCTTGAATACTCGCGGAGACTGGCACAGCGGGGCATCTCGGTGACTGCGCTCGTAAGGGCGTATCGCATGGGGCATTGCCGTTTTCTGCAGTGGTGCCTCGACGAACTTCGCAGGCAGTCGACCGGCGACCAGGTCCATGCCGCGGCCACGCAGCGGATGCTGCGTATCAGCTTCAGGTACATCGACCGCGTCTCCGAAGCCGTGATCGAGGAACATCAGGTCGAACGGGACCGCTGGTTGCGCAACCAGAGCGCGGAGCGCGCGGCATGCGTGCGGGCGTTGCTGGGGCGAGAGCAGGTGGACACCGGCCGTGCCGAGGAGACGCTCGGATACCGGCTGGACCAGAACCACGTGGGCATCGTTCTGTGGCTGCCGGAGGTGACCCCTCCCGGGGAAGGGCTTGCCCGCCTGGACCGGCTCACCAGCGAGATCGCCGAACGGGTCGGACGCCAGGAGCGCCCCTTGTTCGTCGCCCAGGACGAATCCCTGGCCTGGGGATGGCTGCCCGGCGGCGAAACGCGATCACTCTCCCTCGACCTCGTCGCGGACGTGGTCGAGGACCGGGATCCCGCGGTGCGCGTCACGGTAGGCGCTGTCGAGCGGGGCACCAGCGGCTTCTGCAGAACGCACAGACAAGCCGTCAGGACCCAGGAGCTGGCCATGGCGGCGAACCCCGGTACGCGGGTCACCGTCTTCGAGTCCGTCAGCCCCATCGCCCTGCTGTGCGCCGACATCGACGACACGCGTGGCTGGGTGCAGCACGTCCTGGGAGATCTCGCCGTGGACGACGAGTACTGCGCTCGGCTTCGGGAGACCCTGTACGTGTTCCTCACCGCCGGCTGCAGTTACACCGCCACGGCCAGCAGGCAGATCCTGCACAGGAACACCGTGCAGTACCGGGTGCGCCGAGCGGAGGAGACCATCGGCAAGTCGATCAGCGACCGGCGGACGGATCTGGAGGTCGCCCTCCTGGCGTGTCAGCACCTGGGGGCGTCGGTGTTGCAACCGCCGCTCGCGCCGACCGCGGACGAGGTGAGCCATGCTCAGCCGCCCGGAAGCACGGCATAGCGGAGCCCTCTGGTGGTGAGGGACTCTAACGGGCGGGCGCGCCGACCCCGGCCAGCCCGGTCAGCGATCCCACCGAGACGATCTCGCGGGGCGCTTGCTCGGCGACCGGTCCGTCCGGAAGCGGCACGGCGCGCAGATTGCCGCCGAGATCGGAGACGTAGGCGACACCCGCCTCCCCGTCGACAGCGAGACCGATCGCCTCCTGGAACCCGTCGGCAAGAATCTCGGGCGCCTCGCCCCGTTCTCCGGCCGCCGGAAGGGGCGCCCGGTTGAGCGTGTTCCCGGTCGGCGGTGCGCCACGATCGGTCCAGTACAGCCGGTCGCCGTCGACGTGCAGGTCGATCGGCTCCGGCAGGCCGTCCCACAGCACCTCGATGTCGGAGCGGTTCTCGGCGGTCTGACCGGCGGGTATGTCGAGCCCGGCCCGGAGGATCCGGCCCACGCCGCCCTTGGCGGGACCCTTCTGGGTCCAGTACAGGTGCCCGTGGGCGGGATCGACGGCCACGCCGACGCACTCGCCCATGATCCCCTCGTCGGCGGGGTTCACGACCAGATCGGTCAGCCCGGTGCCGTCCACGCGGACGCTGCTGACCCGGTGCCCCTCGCGGTCACCCCAGTAGAGCCTGCCCCTGCCGTCGGAAGCCAACTGCTTGCCGGTGGTCATCGCCCCGAGCGGGACCAGGTCACGCCGCCCTCCGCCGTCCAGGTTCACGGCGTGCACGCTGCCGTTGCGCGCGGAGAAGTCCAGTCCGGCTTCCCCGGGAGTGGCTTCATCGATCTTGGGCTCGCCCATTGTCGTCCAGTAGACGGTGCCGTCCTCCACCACGATGCCGTCCGGTGCGGGACCCGCGTCCGGCAGGAAGGTGGACACCCGGCCGTCCGGGACGCTCACCCGGAGCACCCTGCCCGACTTGATCTCCAGGGCCAGCAGTTCTTGCCACATCGCGGTCATCCTTTCTCGTCGTCGCTCGCCGTGGCGCCTGTCACGGAGCCCGGTCACTTCTCCTGGTCGTCGGCGGTCGGCGGCTGTGGCCAGCCCAGCGGTTCGAGAACGGCGCGGGTGCGCCCGTCCCGGAGGGCGACGAGCTTCTCGTAAGCCGACTCGCCGGTGCCGTACGCCTCTTCGACCGCGTCGAAGACCTCGCCCATGCGGGAGGGATCCGGCTGGCCGATCTCGAAGGTCATCTGCGAGCCGACATGCTCCGCCAGGTGCCGAAGACCCGCCGGACCGCCCCCGAGGGCGCCGCTCTGGAACGGACCGACGGTCGCGTAACGCAGGCCCAGTGAGGCCCGGACCAGGTCGTCGAGGTCCGCCACGTCGATGACGCCCTGCTGTACCAGGTAGGTGGCCTGCTCGTTGAAGACCTTCTGCAGCCGGTTGCCGACGAAACCCGGAATCTCCCTCTTCAGCCGGATCGGCAGCTTGTCCAGCTCGCGGTAGACCTCGACCGCCCGGTCCATCGTGCGCTCCGAGGTCGCGGGTCCGGGCACCACCTCGACCAGGGGCATCAGCTCCGGCGGATTGAACGGGTGGCCGATCACGATCCTGTCGGCCGCCGGATTCCCGGCCGCGATGTCGGACGGCAGAAGCGAGGACGAGGAGGAGGCCAGCACCACGTCGTCACGGGTGTGCGCGGCGAGCGTGGCGAACATCTGCTCCTTGATCTCGATCCGCTCCGGCCCGCATTCCTGAACGAAGTCGGTGCCGTCGGCCGCGGCGGCGAGGTCGGTGAAGAGCGTGACCGGCACGCCGGTGAGCTGCTGCTCCACCACCTCCGCCAAGTCGGGCCGGGGATCGCTGATCCGCACCTCCCACCCGGCCGCGCCGAACAGACGGGCCCAGGAGAGCCCGATCACGCCCGCACCTACGACTGTGACTACTGCCATGACGAAACACTCCTGCCGAGTGAAGGAGACGAGGAAAGACGTGCGCCTTCCCGTCGGGCGACCGGACGGGAAGGCGGGAAGGGTCAGCGCGGTGTGGTGCGCCAGGCCGGCTTGTCGGCCCCCATGGGGCTGAGCACCGTCGTGAAGTCCCCCTGACGCAGGGAGGAGAACTCCAGTTGGTCGGTCATGCCCTGGTAGGCGCCGAGCGGGGTCTTCGCGGTGAAGAGGTCGGGGTCGACGAGGGTGTGCTCAGGAGTGGAGTCGACGGTGGCCTGCACGTAGTCCCGGTCGAAGACACCGAGGGACATGAGCCACAGGCAGATCTTCGTCAGCGAGACCCTGACGCGGTAGGAGCCGCCTTCGCTCGCCCGCCGCCGCAGCGCCGCGAGGGTGCCGATCGTCCCCAGCCACCCGACCACGTTGTCGACGATGGGCAGGATCGGGGGCTGCCTGGGGTCTTCGAGGGTGCCCTCGAGTGCGAAGATTCCCGCGACGCAGGCACCGATCTCGTCGAACCCGGGGCGGTTCGCCCAGGGACCGGACGGGCCGTGCAGGGTCACCTCGGTGTGGATCAGCCCGGGGTATTTCGCGGCAAGGTCCTCGGCCGTCAGCTTCTGCTTCGCGAGGAACCCGGGGTGCCGGTTGGAGAAGAACACGTCGGCGTCCGCGAGAAGCTGTTCGAGGCGTTCACGGTCCGGCTCGGAGTCGCCGAGATAGGCCGAACGCATACCGACCTGGGTGTCCCAGTAGAACGGCTCGATCTCGACATCGTCGGGACGCCAGATGTTCAGCACGTCCGCGCCGAAGGAGGCGAGATCGCGCCCTATCGCCGCGCCCGCGATCACGTGGCCCATGCCGAGCGCGCGGATGCCGTCGAGCGGCTGTCGCGCACCGTCCGTGAACGGCACGGGCGCGCTGTCCGCGATCTTCTCGACCTCGATGAGCGGAAGGTCGGCGAGCACGTCGGTGTACTGGGGCTCGGTGAGGAACTCCTCCAGGGAGCGCACCTTGGCCAGGACGATGCCCGCGTCCGCCGCCGCCTTTTCGAGCTCGTCCGCGTCCCAGCCGGCGATGGCGGCGTCCAGGGCCTCGGTCGTGTCCGGGCAGTCCAGGAGGGCGAGCGCCTTGCTGCGGAGTCCCGGATAGACGTTGAGCGTGACGACGCTCTTGCCGTCCTTGGTCCGGCGGAAGAACGGCAGGTTCACGAAGGGGTTGCGCTTGTTCCACTTGATCGACGGCTTCCTGCCGTTGATCAGCTCCCACCGGAGGTCCGCAAAACCGGCGAACCGGCGGAACGCCTTCCGGACGTCGATGGTGACATCCTGGGGCTCTCCTCCGCGGTCCCGCCAGATCGCCGACGCCGCGACCCCCTTGCCCGCGAGGGCGATCGCGGCAGCGGACCCGAACCGGAAGCGACCGGGTACCAGGGGATCCGCCCCCGAGGTGAACGACACCGAACCGCCGCAGTCCTCCGGCGACAAGCCGGCCTCGCGCAGGATTTCCTCGAGGTGCCCAGCGAAATCGAATTCGTCCGACGTGATCGGGTTCTCGAGCGCATGACGAAGCCGCTTGGTCAAATTCATCGCTTTGCCTCTTCCTTCCGAGGTGACACCAGCAGTCGGCAACCCATGTCGGGTGACAAGACACCTGGAGGGCAAGAGGGCGACACGCCGGGGTCAATTACATATTCTATCCGCTCGGCCCGGAATTGCCTTGTTCTGAAGGGGTGGCCCAGTCCGGTGTGCCCGCTTGGTCAATTCGAGCACCTGTGAACCAGTTGACACCCGTCGGCTGGCGTCTGTCCAATACATGATTCAGTCATGATCCATACGATTCAGGGTATGGCTCTGCTCTGTGATGTCTACTTACATGTCGTTTCACCATGAGGCTGCCGCGGAGTCTGCGGCCGTCTTCCTTCATCGGAGCTGGACCGGCTACGGAGTTTTCGCGGCGATCTTCGCGCCGGTCGACGGCCGAGAGGTCGGCGTGACACATCGCCTGCAACCGCTCCGGTCACGTCCTGCACAGCATCTACGGACAGAACTTGACCACCCCGCGCGAGGGCGGCGGCGAACCACTCGCGCAGGACGGCCCGGGCGAACTCGCGGACACCATCGCCCAATCCTTCGGTGACTTCGCCTGGTTCAAGACCCAGACGTCCAAGGGCGCCGACGCCACGCAGGGAACGGGCTGGGGCGTGCTGGCCAGCCCTTTCCGTGTTTCGGTCACTGATGCCGCGCGCCCCTGACGCCATGCCGCCGAGCCCCGGTGACGGCGCTGCCGCCCGCCACCAGGAGCGCCAGTGCCCACAGCGCCTCGGTACGCGCGTCGGTGCCGGTCGCGGCGAGTTCGCCGTCGGCGGTCGCGTCGTTCCCGCTCGTGTCGCCCGGTACGTAGGCGCTCGTGGTGTCCGACGGGGTCGGGGTGTCGGGCACGGTGCTGATGTCGGGGGGTGCGGCCGACGACGTGGCCGAGGGTGAGGCGGTGCCCGTGTGGGAGGGACGGGGCGTGGGCGACGGTGAGGTGGAAGCGCTCTCGCTGGGTGACGGCGGCGGAGAACTCGGGGTGCCGCTGAGGGACAGGGTGCCGAAGGAGATCCCCGTCGAGCCGCCCAGCGCCTGGGTGGAGGCGCGTACGTCGGAGCCCTGCTGGCCGTCGGCGGCCACGTTGAAACCGCCGTCGGCGTTCTGCTGACCCGCGAGGAAGGCGAGGGTCTTGGTGATCTGCGCCTGGTAGGTGTCCGCGTCCAGGCTGAGGCCCTGCACCGCCAGGCCCGCCGAGTTGGTGGAGTCGCCCGCGGCGCCGGGGAAGTCGCCGTCCGCCTTCTGCTGTTTCGCGATCCAGGCGACGCCCTTCGTCACGGCGGCCGAGGCGGACTCGTCGTCAGGGAGGAGCGCCAGGGCCATCACCGCCATCGCGGTGGAGTCCACGTCCGTGTCGCCGGTCGAGGGAATCAGGCTCGGCCAAGAGCCGTCGGCGTTCTGGAGCTTCTTCAGGTACGCGACCGGCGCGGCCGCGTTGGCGGTGTCGCCCGCCCGTAACTGGGCCATGACACCGAGGGATTGGGAGAAGACGGACGGCGCGTAGCTGTAGGCGCCCGGCGCCGGGCAACTCGTGTCCGCCGTACTCGCCTCGGTGCACACGGCGTTGTCCAGGGCGGCGATCAGGTCCTGGCCGCCGAATGCGCGGGGGTCCCTCCCCGCCACCTCCGCGAGCAGCGCCTCCTTGCCGATCGCGCCGCCGCTCGCGTACGAAGTGCCGATCCCTGTCCAGTCGTTGACCGTACGGGCGGTGCCGTCGGTCTTCCGCTGGTCGAGGAAGTCCACGATCTTCGTGAAGGCGGCGTCGTTCTTGCGGGTCGCGGCCAGCGCGTACGCCCCGTCGATCGTCAGGCCGAAGTCGGCGAAGCCGCCGCCGAAGGGCTCGTAGTAGTGCCCGTCGGTCAGTTGGGCCGGGGCGACCAGATAGGCGGTGCCCTTCTCCAGGTCGGGGGTCGCGGCCCGTACGGCGGGGACCCTGAGCGGCGCCGCCCCGGACGCCGAGGGGGTCGCCGGGGCCAGGGGGGCGGCGTGGGCAGGGAGAGCCGCCGTCCAGAGGGAGACACCGGGCGCCGACAGCAGCAGGAACGCGGTGGCGACCGCCGCCGTTCTCCCCCCGCTGCTCGGTCTTCCACTCGGAACTCGGTGCACGTCGTCCCCCTCGGTCGGCCGCGAGCGACGCGTGCGCGGAGGCGGAGTCCGGACCGGGGCAACCCGGAGGAGCGCTCCACACCGCAGTCCTCGACGGTGTTGGATCGTGTGACGGTCTCAGCGCAGGTAATCCGGCTCGCCCATCTCCCGATGAGCCCACGGTTGCGGGTCAGCGCCGGATTCCGACCGGCTTCCCCTGGCCGCTGAAACGCAGAGCATCTCACCATGGCCGGGAGGCGTCGTCAACGCGTCACGACGAGTGAGTAGTTGAGTGGGAGGAGCCGAGGCGGTCGCCCCGGCTCCCGCCCGCGTCTCAGTGCGCCCGCACCGAGTCCGGGGTGAACTTCGGCTTCCCGGTCGTCCCGTCGATGCTCGTCGAGCCGTAGACCCACGCCTCGACCTCACCGGCCTTCGGCTTGTCGCTCATGGCGCCGAGCGGGCTGTACGTCCAGGTCGACTGGCCCGCCGGGGCGATCCAGTAGGACCAGTACGCGGAGGCGGGCGGGGTGAGGACGCAGGCGTCCTGCGCCGGGGTCGGGTACTGAGTCCCGCTGTTGAAGCCCGAGTTGCCGATCCGGCAGATGAAGGCGGGACCGTCGTGCTGCGTACCGGCGGTGGTGAAGCCGCCGTTGTGCAGCAGGTTGTAACCAGTGGTCGGGCTGGCGTCGCAGCCGCGCACCACCGAGCCGCCCCACGGCGCGAAGTCGACCGCGACGATCGCGCCCTTGGTCGGAGTGCAGCTCGACAGCGGATCGGCCGCCGCCGGGGTCGCCGTACCCGTCACGGCGGCTCCCGTCGCGGCCAGGGCGAGCGCGGCCGCCGCGAGCGCTCGCGGAACGGCACGTCCGGCAACGGCACGTCCGGCAACGGTGCGTTCGGTGGCGTTCTTCATGGCAGCCCCTCCAACTCGGCCGTGGGCGACCGGGCGTGGAAGGTCGGCGGCGCACGGGCACAGCCCCGTACCGCCTTCCGGTCCACGCCGCAGTCCACGACGGCGCTTCGGTCCTGGCTCCAGCCCAGGTGCTCCGGCTCGCCCATCCGCCGACGGGCCTACGGTTGCGGGACAGCGCCGGACTTCGACCGGCTTCCCCTGAGTGCTGAAGTGAAAGCGCGTCATGCGACCACGGTCGAGCCGCCCGCGTCAATGGGTGGCCACATCGCCGCTGAGACGGCGGGCGTGCGCGCCGGCCCGTCCTTGACGGCCGCACAGCCCCGTCCTTGACGGCCCTTTCGGATCGTGCTCAAATCCGCCTGAGAAGCAACAAGTTCCAGGGGAAGCCGGTCGAAAACCGGCGCTGACCCGCAGCCGTGGGCCCACCAGGAGGTGGGCGAGCCGGAATGCCTGGAGCGAGATTCAGAGAGCAACTGACGCCGTCGCGGACTACGGCGTGGTGCGAACGGCTGTCGTACCCAGGGCACTTGAGCCCGGTGCGGGAGCCTTGAGCCACGTTCCCGCCTGCGCCGGTCTCGACGCGTACGAGGGGGACGGCGATGGGCACACCGGGGCACAGAGACACGCGGAGGCGGGGCAGACTCGCCGGACTCCTCGCGGCACTCGGCTTCACGGCAGCCCTGCTCACCGCGACCTCCCCGCCCGCGAGCGCGGACCCGCAGGCCATGGGTCGCTGCACCACCACCTCCGGCGTCGTCCTCGCCGTCGACTTCAGCCATTGGGGCGGACCGATCCTGCGTTCCTGCGGCACCACCCCCACCACCGGCTACGCGCTGCTGAACCAGGGCGGCTGGCGGACGACCGGCACCGGTCACGACGGTCCGGCGTTCATCTGCCGTATCGGCTACAGCGGTTACCAGGGCGGCAGGCAGTACCCCACCCCCGCCGACGACGACTGCGTGCTCACCCCGCCCGCCTCCGCCTACTGGTTCTACTGGCACGCCGACCCCGGCGCCAAGGACTGGACCTACAGCCAGCTCGGCGCGATGCTCTACCGTCCCAAGCCCGGCAGCGTCGACCTGTGGGTCTTCGGCGGCACGAACATCGAGGGCACCCAGGGCCGCCCCCAGGTCAGCCCCGACCAGGTGCGCGCCCGCAACACCGCCCCGCAGGGCGACGCGGGCAAACCCGCCTCCACCGCGAAGGCGCCCCCGCTGCCGCCGGACGTCGACACCGGTCCGGCGCCCGGACGGCAGCCTGACCGGCCGTCCCGTACCGCACCCGCCGTACCGAAGCCGCCGATGAAGAAGCCCACGCCCACGTACAAGCTCAAGGCCGAGCCGAATCCGTCGAAGAGCGCGAGCGCCACCCCGTCGTCCACCGCCAGCCCTGCCCCGACCGTGTCGGTCAAGGCCGCGCCCACCACCCGTACCAAGGTCGTCGACGCGGCCCCCGCCGCCGACGCCCAGCACGACTCCGGCTCGGTGCTGCCCGTCGCCGCCGCGGGCGGACTGGTCGTGCTGATCGGCGGCGCGGCCGTGTTCGAGGCACGCCGACGCCGTCGCGCCGAGTGACCCCGATGGCCCGTACGACCCTCACGGCGGCGCCCGCCACCCCGGTCGGTCCGGCGCCGGACACGGGCGGCAGGCGCCTGCCGCGCACGCTGCATCCGGTCGCCTGGTGGGTGTGGGCGCTGTCCCTCGCCACCGCCGTCAGCCGGACGAACAACCCCTTGCTGCTCTTCCTCGTGCTCGCCGTCCTCGGCTACGTCGTCACCGCGCGGCGCACCGAGGCGCCCTGGGCGCGGGGCTTCACGTACTACCTGTATCTCGCGCTCACGGTCGTCGCGATCCGGGTGGTCTTCCGCGCCGTGTTCGCCACCGGCGTCACCCCGCACGACCACTTCCTCTTCTCCCTGCCCCACATCCCCACCCCCGACTGGTACGCGGGCATCCAGCTCGGCGGCCCGGTCTCGCTGGAGGCGCTGCTCTCGGCGGCGACCGACGGACTGCGGCTCGCCTGCATGCTGTGCTGCATCGGCGCCGCCAACACCCTCGCCAACCCCAAGCGCGCCCTGCGTGTACTGCCCGGCGCGCTGCACGAACTCGGCGTGGCCGTCACCGTCGCGATCAGCGTCGCCCCCCAGCTCGTGCAGAGCGTTCAACGAGTCTCTCGCGCACGGAAGTTGCGCACCGGACGGACCAAGGGCGCCAAGGCGCTGCGCGGTATCGCCGTACCCGTCCTTGAGGACGCGCTCGAGCGCTCCCTGCGCCTGGCCGCCGCCATGGACTCCCGGGGCTACGGTCGCGCGGGCACCGCCACCCGCCGCTCCCGGCGGATCACCGGCGCGCTGATGCTGCTCGGCATGTGCGGCCTGTGCGCCGGAGCCTACGGACTGCTCGACGCCAGTGCGCCCGCGTTCCTGGGGCTGCCCGCGATGGGCGTCGGAGCCGCGCTGTGCGGGGCGGGACTACGGCTCGGCGGGCGCCGTGTCACCCGCACCGCCTACCGGCCCGACCCCTGGCGGCTGCCCGAATGGGCCGTCGCCGGAAGCGGCGTGCTGTCCGCCGTCCTCCTCTTCGCCAACCTCGGCTACGACCCCGCCCAGCTCAACCCCACCTACTATCCGCTGACTTGGCCGGAACTCCCCCTCGTCCCGACCGCCGCGATCCTCCTCGCCGGTACGGCCGCCTTCGCCGCACCCCCGCCCCACCCGCACCGGAAGGCGGGACCCGCGTGATCACCTTCGACCAGGTCACCCTGCACTACGACGACATGCCCGAACCCGCCCTGCGGGACGTCGACCTCACCGTGGAGGAGGGCGAACTCTGCCTGGTCGTCGGGCACACCGGCGTCGGCAAGTCCACCCTGCTCGGCGCCGTCAACGGTCTCGTGCCGCACTTCACCGGCGGCACCCTGTACGGTCGCGTCACCGTGGACGGACGCGACACCGCCCGGCATCCGCCGCGTGAACTCGCGGACGTGGTGGGGGTGGTGGGCCAGGACCCGCTTGACGGCTTCGTCACCGACACCGTCGAGGAAGAACTCGCCTACGCCATGGAGCAGTTGGCGATCCCGCCCGCGACCATGCGCAAACGCGTCGAGGAGACCCTGGACCTGCTCGGCCTGGCGGACCTGCGCCACCGCGCCCTGCGTGAACTCTCCGGCGGACAGCAACAGCGCGTAGCCATCGGCTCGGTGCTCACCGCGCACCCCCGCGTGCTCGTCCTGGACGAACCCACCTCCGCGCTCGACCCCACCGCCGCCGAAGAGGTCCTCGCCGCCGTCACCCGGCTCGTGCACGACCTCGGCGTCACCGTGCTGATGGCCGAGCACCGCCTCGAACGCGTCGTGCAGTACGCCGACCGCGTCATCCACCTCCCCGGCGACGGCCACGCCCGCATCGGAACGCCCGCCGACATCCTGCGCACCTCGTCCATCGCCCCGCCGATCGTGGAGCTGGGCAGGCTCGCGGGCTGGTCACCGCTCCCGCTGTCCATCCGGGACGCCCGCCGCGCGGCAGCGCCCCTGCGCACCCGGCTCGCGGACGTGGTCCCGGACCCGGTCCGCACGCCCCCGGCGACCACCCCGGCGACGCTGCTCACCGCGCGCGGTGTCACGGTCGCCTACCGGGGTGTGCCCGCCGTCCGCGAAGTCCAACTGGACCTGCGCGCAGGGGAGGTGACCGCGCTGATGGGCCGCAACGGCTCCGGAAAGTCCTCCCTGCTCTGGGCGTTGCAGGGCTCGGGACCGCGCCGCTCCGGCACGGTGAAGGTCGAGCACGCGGGCACCTCGGTCGACCCGCACAGCGTGCCCGCCGCACGGGCCAGGCGCCTGGTCGGACTTGTCCCGCAGACCCCCGCCGACCTGCTCTATCTGGAGAGCGTCACACAGGAACTCGACCAGGCGGACGCCGAGTCGGGCACGGACGTACGGGCTCGCGAACTGCTCGACCGGCTCGCGCCCGGCATCGACGACACCACCCACCCCCGCGACCTCTCCGAGGGACAGAAACTCGCCCTCGTCCTCGCCGTCCAGCTCTCCGCCGCACCCGAGGTCGTCCTCCTGGACGAGCCGACCCGGGGTCTGGACTACCGGGCGAAGGAACAGCTCATCGCCATCGTGGACGCGCTCGCCGCCGAGGGCCGTACCGTCGTGATCTCCACCCACGACGTCGAGTTCGCCGCCCGTGCCGCCGACCGCGTGATCGTCATGGCCGAGGGGGACATCGTGGCCGACGGTCCCACCGCCGAAGTCATCGTCTCCTCACCGGTGTTCGCGCCCCAGACGGCGAAGATCCTGGCACCCGCGCCGTTCCTGACGGTCAATCAGGTTCGCACCTGCACGGGGGACCCGGCATGACGCCGCACGCCATCCGGCTCACCCTGCGCGTCGGCGTGGTGATGGTCCTGGCCGCCTTCCTCGGAGTGGTCGCGTTCTTCTGGCCGTTCGTCGTCGCGCCCGGCACCTTCGGCTCCAGCTACGCGCCGCCGCTGATCTTCGGCGTCCTGCTGGTGCTGGTACTGTGCGTGGTGCTCTCGGAGATCGCGGAGGGCGGCATCGACTCCAAGGCGCTCGCCATGCTCGGTGTCCTGTCCGCCGTCAACGCTGCCCTGCGCCCCCTCGGCGCCGGAACGGCGGGCATCGAGACGGTCTTCTTCGTGCTGGTCCTGGCCGGCCGGGTCTACGGCCCCGGCTTCGGCTTCACCCTCGGCTGCACCTCACTCTTCGCTTCCGCGCTCATCACCGGGGGAGTGGGTCCCTGGATGCCGTACCAGATGTTCGGCTGCGCGTTCGTCGGGATGCTCGCCGGATTCCTGCCGCGTGCGAGCGGTCGCCGCGAAGTGCTGATGCTCGCCGTCTACGGCTCGCTCTCCGGCTACCTCTTCGGCTTCCTCCTCAACCTCTCCTTCTGGCCTTTCGCCCTCGACCCCAACAGCTCCATCGCCTACCTCCCTGGCCTCCCCTTCACCCAGCAGTGGCACCGCTACGTCGCCTTCGACCTCGCGACCTCGCTGGGCTGGGACACGGGCCGCGCGGTGACCAACTTCGTGTGCGTGCTCCTCGCGGGACCGGCGGTGCTCACGACCTTCCGCCGGGCGGCCCGGCGGGCGCGGTTCCGGGCGCCGGTGCGGTTCGCGGCGCCGTGAGAGACCGGCACCTCCTGAACTCCGGCCCTCACCCCTCGTCGTAGACGTGGAACCCGCGCCCGGTCTTCCGTCCGAGGAGCCCGGCCTCGACCATGCGCTGGAGCAGCGGGGGAGGGGTGTAGAGGGGTTCGCGGAACTCGTCGTACAGCGACTCCGCGATCGAGGCGACGGTGTCCAGACCGATGAGGTCGGCGAGCTTGAGCGGACCCATCGGATGGGTGCAGCCCAGCTCCATTCCGGCGTCGATGCCGGCGGCGGTGGCGAAGCCGGACTCGGCCATCCGGACGGCGGAGAGCAGGTAGGGGATGAGCAGGGCGTTGACGACGAAACCGGCGCGGTCCCGCGAGCGGATCACCGTCTTGCCCAGCGTGCGCGTGGCGAAGTCCTCGACGGCGAGCGTCGTCTCGGCCGAGGTGTGCAGTGAGCTGACCACCTCGACGAGGGGAAGGACGGGGACCGGGTTGAAGAAGTGCAGGCCCACGACCCGGTCGGCGCGGGAGGTGGCCATGCCGAGCCGCATGACCGGGAGGGAGGAGGTGTTGGTCGCGAGAACCGCCGCCGGATCCGTGACGATCTTGTCGAGGGCGGCGAAGACCTCGGTCTTCGCGTCCGGGTTGTCCACGACTGCCTCGACGACGAGCTGCCGGTCGGCCAGGTCGTCCAGAGTGCCGGTGAACACCAGCCGGGCGAGCGCGTCCCGTGCCGCCGCCCGCTCCAGCCTTCCGCGCCGTACCGCGCGGTCGAGCGATGCGGCGACCCGGTCGCGTGCCGCACGCGCGGCGACCGCGTCCACCTCGCAGACCACGGTGTCCAGCCCCGCCCGCGCGCAGACCTCCGCGATACCTGCGCCCATCTGGCCACCCCCGACGACGCCGACGCGTGCGATCACCGCGCTCACGCCCGAGCCTCCGTCCGGTGCACGAGGTGGTGGGTGTAGGCATCCGGGGTGAAGAACAGGGGCAACTCACCCTTCATGGCGGTCCGTTCGAAGAGGGCGCGGATCTCGTCGACGGGTGCCCACGGGTACTCGGCGCCGAGCGCGACGATCTCGTCGTCGAGTATCCGCTCCACGGTCCGCCGGTCGACGACCTGGTGG
This sequence comes from Streptomyces sp. DSM 110735, assembly GCF_016482685.1. Classification (GTDB taxonomy): domain Bacteria; phylum Actinomycetota; class Actinomycetes; order Streptomycetales; family Streptomycetaceae; genus Streptomyces. The sequence continues at coordinate 130,006 of NZ_JACYHF010000013.1, forward strand.
CGGAGCCACTGCCAGATCTGCACCCGGGCGATCTCGGCGGTGGCCGCGTCCTCCATCAGCCCGTCCAGCGCGACCGCGCCCTGCCCGCGCAGCCACGCCGCGAAGTAGCGCAGCGCGACGGAGATGTTGGTGCGCACGCCCTCGGTGGTCGGCGGACCGCTGATCCGCCGCACCGACAGCAGGTCGGCCGGTGTCACCGCCACGTCGTCCCGGGTGCGGTCGATCTGGTGCGCCCGGTCGCCGAGGACGCCGTCGAACACCTCGCGGCACACGGGGACGAGCGCGGGATGAGCCACCCAGGACCCGTCGAAGCCGTCCTCCGCCTCCCGCTCCTTGTCCACGCGCACCTTGGCCGTCGCGGCTTCGTTCGCTGCCGGGTCCTTGCTCGGGACCTGTGCGGCCATGCCCCCGATGGCGTGGGCGCCGCGCTTGTGGCAGGTGCGGACGAGGAGTTCGGTGTACGCCCGCATGAAGGGCGCGGTCATCGTGACCTTGGCCCGGTCGGGGAGGAGGAAGTCCGTGCGGTGCCCGAAGGTCTTGATGACGCTGAAGAGGTAGTCCCAACGACCGGCGTTCAGGCCCGCGCTGTGCTCGCGCAGCTCGTAGAGGATCTCCTCCATCTCGAACGCGGCGGTGATCGTCTCGATCAGGACCGTGGCGCGGACGGTGCCGCGCGGGATGCCGAGCAGGTCCTGGGCGGCGATGAAGACGTCGTTCCACAGCCGGGCCTCGTACCGGTTCTCCAGCTTGGGAAGGTAGAAGTACGGCCCGTACCCGGCGTCGATCTGGCGCCGCGCGCAGTGGAAGAAGTAGAGACCGATGTCGACGAGCGCGGCGGACACGGGGCGCCCGTCGTACTCCAGGTGCTCCTCGTCCAGGTGCCAGCCGCGCGGGCGGACCATGATCGTGGCGACCTGCTCGCCCAGTTGGTACTCCCTGCCCTCGGGCGTGGTGAAGTCGATCCGGCGCTCGATGGCGTCGAGCAGATTGAGCTGGCCGCCGATCACGTTGTCCCACAGCGGCGCGGTGGCGTCCTCGAAGTCCGCCATCCACACCTGGGCACCGGAGTTGAGGGCGTTGACGGTCATCCGGCGGTCGGGCGGACCGGTGATCTCCACGCGCCGGTCGGTGAGCCCGGGCGCGGGCGGCGCGACCCGCCAGCCCGGATCGTCACGCAGGGCGGTGGTGACGAGGGGGAAGCCGAGCGGGGAGCCCGACGCCAGTCGAAGCGCCTGCCGACGGCGCTCCTTCATCAGATCGCGCCGCCGCGGCTCGAACTCCTCGGCCAGCTTGCCGACGAAGTCCAGGGCGGCGGGTGTGAGGATCTCGTCGTGCCGGTGGCCGGGTGCGGCGAGGACACGGACCCGCTGGGTGAACGTGGTGATGGACATCGGGATCTCCTCGGGGGTGGGAGCGGAGGGGGACGGAGACGGTCGTCCCCCTCCGCTCGGCTACGGCGGCTTAGTGGAACTGCTCCTGCTCCGTGGAGCCCGACAGCGCGGTGGTGGAGGAGGCGGGGTTGACGGCGGTGGACACCAGGTCGAAGTAGCCGGTGCCGACCTCCCGTTGGTGCCTCACGGCGGTGAACCCGTGCTCCTGCGCGGCGAACTCCCGCTCCTGGAGGTCGACATAGGCGGTCATGCCGTGCTCGGCGTAGCCGCGCGCCAGGTCGAACATCCCGTGGTTGAGGGAGTGGAAGCCCGCGAGGGTGATGAACTGGAACCGGTAGCCCAGCGCGCCGAGTTCGCGCTGGAACTTGGCGATCTGGTCGTCGTCCAGCGCCGCCTTCCAGTTGAAGGACGGCGAGCAGTTGTACGCCAGCATCTGGTCCGGGTACCGCGCGTGGATCGCCTCGGCGAACTCGCGGGCCTGCTCCAGGTCCGGGGTGCCGGTCTCGACCCAGAGGAGGTCGGCGTACGGGGCGTAGGCGAGACCGCGCGCGATGACCGGCGCCATGCCGCCTCGGACGCGGTAGAAACCCTCAGCCGTGCGCTCACCCGTCACGAACTCGGCGTCGCGCTCGTCGACATCACTGGTCAGCAGGTTGGCGGCCAGCGCGTCGGTGCGGGCGACGATGACGGTCGGCACGTCCGCGATGTCGGCGGCGAGGCGGGCCGCGTTGAGGGTGCGGATGTGCTGCGAGGTCGGGACCAGGACCTTGCCGCCCAGGTGGCCGCACTTCTTCTCGGAGGCGAGCTGGTCCTCGTAGTGGATGCCCGCCGCGCCCGCCGCGATCAACGCCTTGGTCAGTTCGAACGCGTTCAGCGGACCGCCGAAGCCCGCCTCGGCGTCGGCGACGATCGGCGCCAGCCAGTCGGTGGTGTCGCCCGCGTCCTCGGCGGTGGCGATCTGGTCGGCGCGCAGCAGCGCGTTGTTGATCCGACGGACCACCTGGGGAACGGAGTTGGCGGGGTACAGGCTCTGGTCGGGGTAGGTGTGCCCGGCCTGGTTGGCGTCCGCGGCGACCTGCCAGCCGGACAGATAGATGGCCTGGAGACCGGCCTTGACCTGCTGCACCGCCTGGCCGCCGGTCAGCGCGCCCAGGGCGTGCACGTAGTCCAGCTCGTGGAGTTGGCGCCAGAGCCGCTCGGCGCCGCGCCTGGCCAGCGTGTGCTCCTCGCGGACGCTGCCGGAGAGCCGTACGACGTCCTCGGCGGTGTAGGTGCGCTCGATGCCCTGCCACCTCGGGTCGGTGGCCCAGCGCCGCGCCAGCTCCTCGGCCGCCTGCGTCCTCGCTTCTGCCATGACTGTCACCGTCTCCTCGATCTGTGCCGGTTGCCAATCCCGCCGTCCGGATGAACCGGGGGTGGCACTGTGTGTCGTCATGTTGGGATGCGGCCCGCCGGAGCCCCGGGAGGCGGAACTGAGCGATGGTGCGGTACAAGCCCCCGCCACTGCCGGGATGTCCGACGTCAGGGCAGTGAATCGCACCCCGGTTCCGGGCGGTGGCCGCTGGGTTCCGGCGGGCCGTGCTTCGACTCTGGCACTGGCACCGAGTGCCATCAAGCGGGGATCAGTGCCAACTTCTGCGAATCTTCTCGCCGCCTTTTGCCAACTTTGCGAAGGAGTTGACAGGGCTTCGGTCCCGTACGCTGACCGAATCCAGTCCCCGGTACGGAGGAGCGGTCGGTGGGCAAGACGTACGCGGGGGCGCGGCTGCGGCGGCTGCGCGAGGAGCGCCGGATGAGCCAGGCGGAACTGGCCCGGGTCCTGGGCATCTCGCCGAGCTATCTCAACCAGATGGAGCACGACTCCCGGCCGCTCACGGTCCCGGTCCTGCTGCGGCTGACCGAGACCTTCGGCGTCGACCCCGGCTTCTTCTCCGAGCGGGACGCGACCCGGCTGGTGGCCGACCTCCGCGAGGCGCTGGCCGGGGAGATCGCCGAGTCCCGTGTCTCCGCCGCCGACATCACGGACCTCGCCGCCCGGCTGCCCGGCATCGCGCAGGTGCTGGTCGACCTCGGCCGCCGCAACCAGCGGCTGTCCGAACGCCTGGCCGGAGCGGCGGACGGCCGAGGCGGAGACGGAGCGACCGTTTCCTCACCCCACGAGGAGATCCGGGACTTCTTCTACCGCCGCCAGAACTACCTGCACGACACCGACCTCGCGGCCGAGCGCCTGGCCGAGGAGATCGGCATCCGGCCCGGCGAGGTGATCGGCGCCCTGACGACGCGACTTGCCGAGGTCCACGGCGTCCGCCTCTCGGCTGAGTCCGGTGAACGCCTCCACCGCTACGACGACAAGAGCCGCACCCTCCACCTGTCGTCCCGGCTGCGCCCCGGTCAGCGCGCCTTCCGCATGGCGACCCAACTGGCCCTGCTGGAACACGAGGAGGACCTCACGCTGCTGGCCGCCGAGGACTTCGAGCCCGGCTCACCCACGCACGCCCTGGCCCGCATCGGCATCGCCCACTACTTCGCCGCCGCGCTGATCCTGCCGTACACCGCCTTCCACGCGGCCGCCGAAGAAGCGCGCTACGACATCGAACGCCTCACCGACCACCACGGCGTCGGCTACGAGACCGTCTGCCACCGGCTCAGCACCCTCCAACGCCCGCGCCTGCGCGGGGTTCCCTTCTCCTTCGTCCGGGTCGACCGGGCGGGCAACATGTCCAAACGGCAGTCGGCCACCGGCTTCCACTTCTCCCGCGCGGGCGGCACGTGTCCGCTGTGGAACGTCTACGACGCGTTCGCCGCGCCCGGCCGCATCCACGTCCAGGTCGCCGAAATGCCCGACGGGCGACGGTACTTGTGGACGGCGCGAGCCGTCACCCGGCACCGCGGCGGCTGGGGCGAGCCCGGCAAGACCTTCGCCGTCGGCCTGGGCTGCGAGATCCGCCACGCCCACCGCCTCGTCTACTCCGACGGCCTCGACCTCTCCCGTACCTCCGCGGCCACCCCGATCGGCATGGGCTGCCGCGTCTGCGAACGCCTCGACTGCTCCCAGCGGGCGGCGCCACCATTGGGGCGCCCCCTGCTCATCGACCAGAACAGCAGCACGTTCGTGCCCTATCCGGCTGAGGACGGTGCGGTCGTCGGGTGACCGGGTGCGGGCTGCGGCTGCAGAGCGTGTTGACGGCGTGGGGCCCAGCGGACAGCAGGTGATGCAGAGGGCGATGAGTGGAGTGCGCTGCGTGGATCAGAGCATCACGGGAAGCGAATCCAGCCCGCGAACGAGACGGGTGTGCCGCCACCCCAGTCGATCCGGCGGTACGGCCAGCCGGATTCCGGGGAACCGTGTCAGTACCGCACACAGGGCGATCTCCGCTTCCGCCTTGGCCAGCGGAGCGCCGACGCAGCGGTGGATGCCGTGGCCGAAGGCGAGATGCGCGGTGGCGTCTCGGGACAGGTCGAGCAGGTCAGGCGAAGGGAACCGTTCCGGGTCGCGGTTGGCCGCGCCGAGGGCGACCAGGACCGGGGCACCGGCGGGGATCTCCGTACCGCCGAGCGTGACGGGCTCCGTGGTGAAGCGGAAGGTGGCGGTGCTGACGGGGGAGTCGAACCGGAGCAACTCGTCCAGTGTGGACGGGATTTCGTCCGGGTTCTTCCGAAGGCGGTCCAGTTCCGCGGGGTGTTGCAGCAGGGCGAGGAGAGCGTTGCCGAGGAAGTTGGTGGTGGTCTCGTGTCCGGCCACGAGCAGCAGGACCGCCAGAGACACCAACTCCTCCTCGCTCAGCCGGTCGTGTCCGTCGCGAGCCGCGACGAGCTGGTCGAGGAAGGAGTCGCCGGGGTTCGTTCGCTTGGTGGCGATCAGGTCCGTCATGTAGTCGGCCATGGAATGCGAGGCGGCATCGATGACATCCGGTTTCCCCGCCGCGAACAGCTCCCCGGACCAGCGCTGGACCTCGGACCGATCCTCCTGCGGCACTCCGAGCAGCTCGCAGATCACGATGACGGGGAGCGGCACGGCCAGTTCGGCCACGAAGTCGACAGGCAGCCCGTCGGCGCGCCATCGGTCCAGCAACTCGTCGGTGACCCGGGCTATGAACGGACGGAGCTTCGTGACGGCCCCCGTCGTGAACGCCTTGGTCACCAGTCGGCGCAGCCGGGTGTGCCGGGGCGGGTCGGTGGCCAGCATGGTGTGTGCGACGGCGGGGTGCAGGCGACGTCCTGATTCCCTGCCCGCGAAGAAGGTGACCGTGTCCTTGGAGAGCCGAGCGTCGCCGAGGGCCGCTCGTGCTTCCGCGTAACCGGTCACCAGATAGCTGGGGCGTCCGCCGGAGCCGCCCGGTAGGGGCTGTACGGGGCAGGCGGCCCGCATGGTCGCGTAAGCGGGGTACGGGTCCTGGAGGAAGCGGGGGTCCTGTGTCGGGTCGGTCATGCTCTCAGGCTCCAGCCGGCTCCGGCTCGTGGGCGTCAGCGACACGCCCAACGGGGCGCCCGTAAGCACGAATTGCCAGGAGAAGCCCCGTCCAGGCGGGCGGCGTTCGCGTCCAACGCGGTCCGGGCGACAGGGCCACGGTTCCCACGAGGTGCGCGAGGAGCCCGAGACACACAGAGAGGAACACGCCCCGTCCGGATGCTCCGGACAGGGCGTTTCGGCGATGGCTGCGACGGGTCGCGCCGGACGCGTCGTACCAGGGCCGTCAGAAAGAGTTACGGCTGTCGGCCTCGGCGCGGGCGATGGCCTCGGCTTCGGCATCGGCCAGCGCGATCGCGACGCCGAACGCCTTGGCGATGTGGCCCGCTGCCGACATGACGCGTGCCGTCCCCACGATGGGGGCGATGGCGACGAGAAGATCCTGCAGTTGCTCGGCGGTGAAGTCGGCTTTGAGCGCGGGGTCTATGTGCGCCAGGTAGGAGACCGCCGGGGCGTCCATCGCCACGAGCGCGGCGATGCGGCTGAGGACGAGCGTGTTGTCGTCCATGTGACAGCGCTCGAGGGAATCGAGGGTCATGGCGGCGATCGTGTCGATCACGGGGGCAGATGCGGTGGCCATGGTGAACCGCCTTTCGGTGCTGCGGGGAACGGGCACCGCCCTCCACGGACCGTGGACCCCCCGCCTGCGGCGGCATATCTCCAGCTAACCACCGAAGGGTCGTCGGTGCGTGCCGAGCCGGAGCGCCGCGGAACTGCCGCACTCACGCCGCCGACGGGTACGCCGGTGCGCCGAAAAGCCCCGGCTGGCCGCCCGGATCAACTCGGCGCACCATGGATGGCACGGGGCACCGCGATGCCCCGGACCGGCAGCGGACGCGCCCGCCCGGTGCCCCCGCCTCGTCATCCGTTCCCGATGGTGCGAGGTCCCCCCGAGGCACGGACTCCTCCGGAGAGCCGCCGGAGGGACGACGAAGGGACAGCGCCGATGAATCTCGCGTACGACTACCCTCTGCTGAACGCCTTCTGGACCATGCTGTGGTTCTTCCTGTGGATCATGTGGTTCTTCCTGCTCTTCAAGGTCATCGTCGACATCTTCCGCGACGATGACCTGCACGGGTGGGCGAAGGCCGGCTGGCTGGTCTTCGTGGTCCTGCTGCCCTTCCTCGGCGTCTTCGTGTACGTCGTCGCCCGAGGCAAGGGCATGGGCGGACGCGAGCGCAAGCACATGACGGAGCAGCGCGCGGCCTTCGACGCCTACGTCAAGGACGCGGCGGGCGGTCCGGTGCCGAACAGCGCCGATCAGCTCGCCAAGCTCTCCGAACTCCGCAAGCGCGGTGACATCACGCAGGAGGAGTTCCAGCGGGCGAAGGAAATGGTCCTCAGCGGCGGAGACACCCCGGACCGCCCCCGGCCCGGAACACCCGCCACCTGAGGACCGGGTGCTCCGGCTGTCGGCGGTCTCTGCGCGGGCACCAAGGTCGACGCGTCGGCAGTGTTCTTGACGGACCGTAAATAACACTGCCGACGTCGAGCCGGGGGAACCGGGCGAGTCGGCGACGGCCGCCGCACCCGCCGTCGCCCCGCCCGACGACTTCCCGTCAGAGGACCTTCGCCACCGTCAGCAGCAACGTCGAGTCCTCCAGCGCCTCCAGCCCGTGCCGGGTCGGCGGTACGACGAGGAAGTCACCGGTGCGCCCCTCCCAGGAGGTGTCGGCGCTGGTGAGCCGTACCCGCCCGCCGAGCACCTGGACGGTCGCCTCGCCCGGGTTCTCGTGTTCGGCGAGGACGGTTCCTTCGGTCAGGGCCATGAGGGTCTGCCGCAGTGTGTGCTCGTGGCCGCCGTAGACCGTCGTGGCGCTGCGTCCGGTGGTGGCCTCCTTCGCACGCTGGAGCTGCGAGCGGGCTTCGGCGTCCAGGGAGAGCTTGCGCATGGGTCGTCCGTTCTCCGGAGATGTCGGTGCCTGGCAAGAACAACGATGCCGGACGGTGCCGGTTCGCGCCCACGCACACCGCTCTCACGTCGTACGAGGCATCAGTACGCCGGGTCCAACGCCACCTTCCCCACCGTCCGCCGCGCACGGAGGTCCTCCTGGGCGCGAGCCGCCTCGGTGAGGGGATAGACGGTGACGGGGGGAACCCGGAGGTCCCCGGATCGGACCGCAGCGAACAGATCGTCCGCTGCGTCCGTCAGCAGCTCGCGCTTTCCGTAGAGGAGGGGGAGCCAGAAGCCCTGGATGGACTTGCCGGTCGACATCAGTTCCCGGGTGTTGACGGGGGACTCCATCGTGACGGCGCCGCCGTACACGGCCATGCGTCCCAGGGGAGCGAGCGCGTCCATCGTCGCGCGCAGCGTGTCGCCGCCGGTCATCTCCAGCGCGGCGTTCGCGCCGCCGCCCGCCGCCTCCGCGAGATCGTCGGCGAGGGAGTCGGACCTGCTGTCCACGACGGCGTCGGCGCCCAGCTCCGCCGCGAACGCCCTCTTCTCCGGCGACCCCGCCATCGCCACCACGCGCGCCCCCGCACGCTTGGCGAGCTGGACGGCGAGCGAGCCGATGCCACCCGCGGCTGCCGGGACGATCACGGTCTCCCCGGACCGCACCTGCAGCACCGTGTGCAGCAGATGCCAGGCGCTCTGCCCCTGGAGGGTCAGCGCCAGCGCGGTGTCGTCGTCGATGTCGTCCGGGACGGGGAAGGCGGTGGCGAGCCGGGCCTGCGAGACCTGCGCGTAGCCGCCGCCTCGCATCAGCGCGGCCACGCGCTCACCGTCGGAGCGGCCGACCACCTCGTTCCCCGGGACGAAGGGCAACGGCACGCCGGTGAGGTAGTCGTCCTCGCGGACCAGCAGATCCGCGAAGTTGACCCCCGAGCGAGTCACCTCGATGCGCCGGTGCTCCGGCTCGATCCCCGGCTCCGGAACGTCCCGCACCTCAAGGACCTCGGGCCCTCCGTAGCGCTCCATCACGACTGCTCGCACCGCGTACCTCCGTGCTCTCCGGGCGTTCCCGGGCCGGGCTCCGGCTCTGTTTGCACACCCGTCCGGCGTGTGACACCTTCGCTGTGGAGGCACTCCCTCCCGACGATCGTGGCGCCCCCGACGATTGTGGCGCCGAAACCGAGCACGGGCATTCCGATCGAGCGCTGTCCGTGGTCCGTCCCGCAGGGCGTGAAGCGAAACAGCCGCAAAGGACCGAGCCGGTATGACAACCTCGCGCGTTCCGCTGTCGATCCTCGACCTCGTGCCCGTCGCCTCCGGCACCGACACGACCACCGCGCTGAACCAGTCCGTGGAACTGGCACGCCTCGCCGACTCGCTCGGCTACCACCGCTACTGGTACGCCGAGCACCACAACGTCGTCACCTTCGCCTCCTCCGCCACCTCGCTGCTCATCGGCCGCGCCGCCGAGCACACCGAGCGCATCCGGCTCGGCTCGGGCGGCGTGATGCTGCCCAATCACAGCCCCCTGATGGTCGCGGAGTACTACGGCACCCTCGCCGAGATGTACGGCGACCGCATCGACCTCGGACTCGGCCGCGCCCCCGGAACGGATCCGACGACAGCCGCCGCGCTGCGCCGTGGCGCCGCCGCCACCGACACGTTCGTCGAGGACGTCGTGGAGCTGCACCGCTACCTCGGTTCCCGCGACGGGGGACCGGGAACGGTGAAGGCGCTGCCGGGCCGGGGCACCGAGGTCCCGCTCTGGATGCTCGGATCGAGCCTCGACGGCGCCGCCGTCGCCGCCTATCTGGGTCTGCCGTACGCCTTCGCCTCGCACTTCGCGCCCCAGATGCGGCACCAGGCGCTGTCGCTGTACCGCTCACGCTTCTCGACGGAGTTCAGCACCGCCGAGCTCAAGCGCCCGTACGCCATGGTGGGCGTCAACGTGCTCGTGGCGCCGACCGACGACGAGGCGCGGTACCTGTTCACCACGGCCCAGCAGATGGCCGCGGGCATCTACACCGGTCGGCGCGGTCCGCTGCAACCGCCGGTCCAGGACCTGGCCGCCGTGCTCAGTCACGAGGTCGCCCACTTCGTGGACGACTTCCAGCAGGTGCGCGCGGTCGGCTCGCCGGAGACGGCCGTAGCCGAGCTGGAGGCGATCGTCGCGGACCTGGAGGCCGACGAACTCATCATCACCACCTACACGTACGACCCCGCGCACCGGACGCGTTCGTTCGCGCTGCTCGCCGAGGCGTGGGGTCTGGACAGCCACGCCGAGTGAGCCGAGGAAGCGAGGGGCGATCATGGCAAGGATCCTGATGGTGCTGTCGGGCGTCAATTACTGGACGCTCGACAACGGCGACAAGCACCCGTGCGGTTACTGGGCCGAGGAGTTCGTGGTCCCGCACCGCGTCCTGAGCGAGGCGGGGTTCACCGTGGACATCTCCGCCCCCGACGGCGGCAAGCCCGTGCCCGACCCGGTGAGCCTCAAGCCCGAGGTCGCGGGTCCGAAGGCGCCCGAGTACGCCGCGTACATCAAGGAGCACGCCGCGGAGTTGGCGAGCCCGCTGCCGTTGTCCGAGGTCGATGTGGACCTGTACGACGCGATCTTCATCCCCGGCGGGCACTCCCCGATGGAGGACCTCGCGTACGACCCCGATCTCGGCCGGATCCTGCAGGAGGCCGAAGCCGTCAAGAAGATCATCGCGCCGGTCTGTCACGGTCCCGCCGGGCTGCTGTCGGCGAACCTGCCCGGTGGCCGCTGGCTCTTCGAGGGGCGGACCATGGCCGCGTTCAGCAACGAGGAGGAGAAACTCAACGGCACGGCGGAACACGCCCCCTGGCTGCTGCAGAACATGCTCACGGCGCGCGGTGGCACGGTCGAAGATGTCAAGGCGTGGGACCCGCACGTCATCGTCGACGGCAACCTGCTCTCCGGCCAGAATCCGGCGTCCGCCGGACCGCTGGCCGAGAAGGTCGTCTCCGTGCTCAACAGCCGCTGATCCGCGTTCAACAGCCGCTGACCTCAGCCCAGTTCATACGACTGGGCGCCCGCGCCCGCGAGGTTGCCCCCGTCGACGATGAGGTACTCCTCGCACATCGGACGCCCCTCGAAATAGCACTGCAGGATGTCGAGGGTTCCGGCGGCATAACGCGCCTGCGCGGAAAGCGTCGTACCGGAGATGTGGGGCGTCATGCCGTTGAACTGCATGGTGCGCCAGGGGTGTTCGAGCGGCGCGGGTTCGGGATACCACACGTCGCCCGCATAACCCGCGATCTGACCGGACTTGAGCGCCTGAACGACGGCGTCCCGGTCCACCAGGCGTGCGCGTCCACAATTGATGACGTACGTCCCGCGCTTCATCTTGCCGAACATCTCCGCGTCCAGCATGTTCTCCGTCGACGGATACAGCGGCAGTTGCAGGCTCACGATGTCGATGTCACGGATCATCGATTCCAGATCGGAATGATAGGTGAGGCCCAACTCCTTCTCGATCTCCGCATCGAGAGGGTGGCGCTGGTGGTAATGCAGTTCCAGGCCGAAGGGCTTCAGCCGCTCCAGCACGGCACGGCCGATCCGCCCGGCGCCGACGGCTCCGTACTTCATCCCCTGTACGTCGTAGCCGCGCTCCACACAGTCCGCGATGTTCCAGACGCCACCGGCGGAAATGGTGTGCGACGGAAGGTAGTTGCGGACCTGGGCCAGGATCATCATGACGACGTGCTCCGCCACGCTTTTGCTGTTCGAGCCCGTGACCTCCGCGACCGTCACGCCCGCCTGCGCGGCGGCTCCCAGATCCACGTGGTCGGAGCCGATCCCCGCCGTGAGCGCCAGCTTCAGCTTCGACGCCTTGGCCAGGCGCTCCTTCGTGAGATACGCGGGCCAGAACGGCTGCGAGATGACGACCTCGGCCTCGGGGAGGTACTTCTCGAACTCGGACTGCTCTCCGTCCTTGTCGCTCGTCACGATGAACGTGTGACCGAGCTTTTCGAGATAGTCACGCAATCCGAGTTCGCCCGACACGCATCCGACAAGCTCACCCGGAGTGAATCCGAGAGGGCCCTGAGGAGCGGGAGCCGGTCGACCGTTCGGATACCAGGGGACTTCCGGGATGTCGTCCCGGGCATAGACCGGCGGATATCCGGACTGAGGATCGGGATAAAGCACGCACAGAACCGTCGCCATCAGTGAACCCTTCGCGATTTAAGGGGGAGTTGTCCGGGTGCACGACCCCGACCGTGCACATCATGGGGCGCCCGTCGACAAGGCCGTGGGCGGTCGAGCGGCTACGGCACGGTGAGCAGCACCTTGCCGACATGACTCTCGTCCATCACCCGGTGTGCCTCGGCGGCGTCGCGCAGGGGCAGTTCGCGGTCGATGACGGGGCGAATCTTCCCCGAGGCGATCAGCGGCCAGACGTGCTCGCGCACACCCGCGACGATGGCGGCCTTCTCCTTCAGCGGCCGGGACCGCAGCGAGGTCGCGGCGACGGACCCCTCCTTCATCAGCAGGGCGGCGATGTCCAGCTCGCCCTTGGTGCCTGCCTGGAGACCGATGATCACGAGGCGTCCGTTGACGGCGAGCGCCGCGACATTGCGGTCCAGGTACGTGCCGCCGCCCATGTTGTCCAGGATGACGTCGGCGCCCGCGCCGTCGGTGGCGCGCTTGATCTCGGTGACGAAGTCCTGCTCGTGGTAGTTGATCAGGATGTCGGCGCCCAGCTCGGCGCAGAGGTCCAGCTTCGCCTTCGATCCGGCGGTCACCGCGACCCGGGCGCCGAGGGCACTGGCGAGCTGGATCGCCATCGTCCCGATGCCGCCGGACCCGCCCTGCACCAGGAACACCTCGCCCGCGCGCAGATGGCCGACCATGAAGACGTTCGACCACACCGTGCACGCCACCTCGGGCAGCGCCGCGGACTGCACGAGACTGAGTCCCTTCGGCACGGGCAGCAGTTGCCCCGCCGGAACGGCGACCTTCTCGGCGTACCCACCGCCCGTGAGCAGCGCGCACACCTCGTCGCCGACGGACCAGCCGGAGACGCCGGGACCGAGCGCGGCGATCCTGCCGGAGCACTCCAGACCGGGGTAGGGGGACGCGCCGGGCGGCGGATCGTAGACCCCCTGCCGCTGCATGATGTCGGCCCGGTTGACGGCAGCCGCCGCCACATCGACCAGCACCTCACCCTCGCCGGGCACCGGATCGGGCACCTCGCTCCACGTCAGCTTCTCGGGCCCACCGGGTTCGGAAATCGTGATCGCGTGCATGGCGGCGACGGTACCCCTGCGGGGGGCGTGTGCCGGGGAGGCGGTTTCGACCCGTTTGGTGGTGTTCCCGAATTGCGCCATGCGTGTCTCGATCCGTGGGGGAGGCGTTGGAAGGTTGCCGGTCTCGTGAGCCGAAGGGCGGATCAAGGTGAGCAGGAAGCGCAGGGTGGACGTCGTCGTGCTCACCATGAACGACCGGGACGAGGAGTTCCGTACGGCGACGGCGTCCGTCCTCGCCCAGCAGGACGTGGACCTGCGCGTCGTGATCGTCGGGAACGGCGTGCAGCCGGACCACGTACCCGACGGCGTACTCGGCGTCGCGCTCGCCTCCAACACGGGTATCCCGGAGGGTCGCAACGTCGGAGCGGACGCCCTTGCCGCGGGCGGCGCCGAGTTCGTGCTGTTCTTCGACAACGACGCCGTCCTCCCGGACCCGCACACCCTCACCCGGCTCATCGCCGAACTGGACCGCCACCCGGACGCCGCCTACGTCCAGCCCCGCATCGCCGACCCCGCCACCGGCGAGACCCTGGGCCGCTGGGTGCCCCGGCTGCGCGCCGGGGACGCCCGGCGCTCGGGCGTCGTGACCGTCATGGCTGAGGGCGTCGTCCTCGTCCGCCGGGCGGACTTCGACACCGCGGGCGGCTGGCCCGGCCACTTCTTCCTCTTCCACGAGGGCATCGACCTCTCGTGGCGCCTGTGGGACCTCGGTCGCACCGGCTGGTACGCCGCCGACACCGAGGTCCACCATCCGGCGACGAACCCCGCCCGGCACGGCCCCTACTACCGCCTGGTCGCCCGCAACCGGGTCTGGCTGGCCCGACGCCGCCTCCCCGCTCCCCTCATCCCCGTCTACCTGACGACTTGGACGGTGCTCAGCCTGTGGCGCCTGCGCACCTCCGGAAACCTGACCGTCTGGCTCAAGGGCTTCGCGGAGGGGCTGCGCGGAGGCCACGGGGAGCGGCGACCGATGTCCTGGCGGACGGTGTGGCGACTGACGCGGGCGGGGCGGCCGCCGGTGGTGTGACGCCGACTGACTTCTACCGGGAGGGCGCGCTTCGACGGTCGTGCTCGTCCTCCCAGACCATCAGCAGGACTTGGGGGTCGGCGCCGCACGCCCTGGCGTAGACGATGGTGAAGCGCCGGGTGGGGAACCGGCGCCCGGTGAGAACGCCGGTGATGTGGTCGAGGCCCGTGCCGGTCTTCCGTGCCAGGGCTTCCGGGCTCAAGTCGGCTTGCCTGCGGACTCGTTCCATGACGTGTCCGATGTGAGCCGGGCTGCTCCCCGCGTGGCTGGATTCAGGTGACATCGAGAGCCTCGCGGGCGCCGGAGTCCTGGGGGCGCTCCGTCTCCAGAGCGGGTCGGTCGTGCGTGCGGGGAACATGGGGGCAGCGCCGTCCGACCACGCGCAGCAGCAGAAGACCGGCACTCATCGCGATGCTGAGCCAGTGTTCGGACGGGTGCGTGAAGAGCGATTGCCCGGCGGGCCCGGTGGCCGCTTCGAGTGCCTCCACCACGCAGACCGGGCACGGGTGGACGAGACGCATACGGCGCGGGCGGGCATGGCGCGGTTTACGGCGCCGTCGCCCCGGGGAAAGGGACATGGCGGCCTCCTAGGGGATGTCGTTGACGCCGGGCCCCGGTCGTTGACCTCGAAATCACTGCACCGGGGCCCCGGTGCCGCTCGGCGCATCGCCGAGTACGAAGGACGCTAGGGCGAACTCCGGCTTTGCGGAATCCACTTGAGCGGCAGAACATGGCATTGCCAGTCCGGTCGGCGACTCGACTGCGCGGCGCATTCACGAGCGCAGCCCGCGCGGCGTTCGATTTTCTCGAAGTGTGCGCCCCATTTACGCGCCCCTTGATTTCCTGTTGAGAGCCCCTGTGGCGCGGTGCAACTCGTCATCTTTTCTTAGGGTGTACGAAATACCTGGCGCCTGGCTGTGCCGGGTGCATATTCCAGGGTATTTTGCATTCGCGGTCCGGGGGGCGGCGAACTCGCCGGAACGTCCGGCGCACTTGCACGGGCGAGCCAATCGAATCAAGACATTGTTGCTTCAACCATGCATACATGGCGCGGGGAGCGGCGATCCTCCCCACGTCGGGCCGGATGCAATTGCATCCCGGCAACGGGGAGTTCGTTCACCGCAGGAGGTTGCCCGGTGGGGAAACCGACGATTGTGAAGCGGCACAGCGCGCAGCGGGCTGGTGTCGCGTGGCGGAAGAGTTCGTACAGTCTCCCGGAGGGGTCGTGCGTGGAGGTCGCGGAGCCGACCGGTGACCACGTGCTCTTCCGTGATTCCAAGGACCAGGGCGGTCCGGTGATGGCGGTGTCGAAGGGGACTGCCGCCGCGTTCGTCGCCGCTGTCGACAGCGGCGACCTCTGAGGCAGCCGACCGGGTCGCCGGGAGATATCGGCCGCCGCCGCGGTCGGTTTCTCCCGGCGGCCTTTGCGCGGAGCCGTGTTCGTGCGGTCCGTGCGGTCAACTCGGCAGTGACATCTGTTCGGGAAGTCGAGAAAATCGTTCAGCTATGGACATCGCCGCTGAACGGCCGGTACGGATGGGAATAATGCAAGTGCATTCCGCACCTGGCACGGACGGGTGTTCGCGAATGCCGGGGAGGAGCATGGTGGGGGAGCGGGCCGCACATGGGCACGGGCCGGACAATAGCGATCTGTTCTTAAGGCAGGACCGCGCACACAGCGCGCGGATGTACGACTACTACTTGGGCGGCAAGACCAACTACGCCGTGGACCGCGAGGCGGCCCAGGCGGTGATCAAACTGTTTCCGGCGATCGAGACCGTGGCCCGTGTGAACCGCGCCTATATGCACCGCGCCGCACGGTACATGGCACAGCGGGGAGTGCGGCAGTTCATCGATGTGGGGACGGGAATCCCCACGGCGCCCAACCTGCACGAGGTGGTCCAGAAGGTCGCCCCCGAGTGCGGGGTCGTCTACATCGACAACGATCCGATCGTCCTCGTCTACGCGGACGAGCTTCTCGCCGGTACACCGGAGGGTCGAACGGCCTTCGTCCAGGCGGACGCCACCGATCCGGAGCGGCTCTTCGCCGCGGTCGAGGCTGAGGACATCGTGGATTTCAGCCGGCCGGTCGGTCTCAGCCTCCACGCGCTGCTGCACTTCATCCCCGATGACCAGGCGCCGTACGACATCGTCCGCGGATTCATGGACCGGCTGCCGTCCGGCTCCTGTCTGAGCCTGACCCACTGCACGGGCGACTTCGCCCCCGAGGCGTGGCAGGCCATCATCGACACCTATGTGCGGCGCGGAACCCCCGCCCAGGTACGTACCCGGGCGGAAGTCCTGCGCTTCTTCGACCAGTTGGAGCTCGTCGAACCCGGACTGGTACCGGCGCACCAGTGGCGCCCGGAGGTGGGCAGCGGACCGGGGGTTCTGAGTGACCGGCTGGTGTCCTTGTATGCCGGGGTCGCGCAGAAGGTCTGACGGCGCCAGGCCGGCGCGGTCACTTCTTGTAGAAGCCGGTCGTCAGCATGTCTGTCAGTCGCCGCTTCATCGCGTGGGGCGCGAGCGAACTGGCGGCAAGCGCGTCGAACGCCTTCACCCGGCGATCGACCATTTGCTCATCGTCGATGACCAGGCCCCCGTCGTACCCCTCCGCGAAGGCGATCGTGGGGAGGCGGCCCGCGAAGTCGAAAATGGTCGTGGCGCCCAGCTCGACGTGCACGTTGTAGTCGTTCAGCGGGGCCAGGTGGAGCTGGAAGCGAGGATCGGCTGTCAGCGTGATCAAGTGCTGCAGTTGTCCGCGCATGATCTCCGCTGATCCGACGGGACGCTTCAGCGTGGCCTCGTCCACAACGCAGATCAACTTCCTGTCCGGTTCCGCGGTGAACCGCTCATGGCGCTCGGTGCGGAACCGGGCCAGTTCGTCGTGCCCGCTCGCAGAGCCGCGGCCTCGCTCGATCAGCGCGCGGGCGTATTCGGGCGTCTGCAACAGGCCGTGCAGATATATGGGTTCGAAGGACCTGACCCGGGTGGCCATGTCCTCGAAGCTGACCACGGCCTGAAGGTACTTCGGCGCGACCGCCGACCAGGGCTGCCACCAAGCGGGCTGACTGGCCGTCACGGACAACTCGTACAGCCGCGCCTGTTCTTCCGGATCCGTGATCCTGTACAGCGCGTAGAACTTCAGCAGATCCTGCTGCTTGAGGGCGAACGTGCCGGACTCGATCCGGCTCACCTTCGAGGGCGAGCCCCCCAACTGCCGGGCTGCCTCACCCGCGCTCAGACCGATGGCCTCCCGGCGATGGCGCAGGGCGTTGCCCAGCACCATGCGTGCCGCGAACGGCGCTGCCTCGTTCTGCAGGTAGCGCACCGCACCCCTACGCCCTGCCTTCTGGCCGGAGCCGTCGTCGGGCTCCGCGGGGATGGGCAACTGCTTGGCCACCTATGCTCCTTGGTTCCTGGACTCACTGTGATCCCCCGGGCACACATGGTGCCCGTCGCCGCCTTCTCGGGAGAGGGAATCGCAGAAAAGTCCGGTTTTGCTCAGACGTCCGACCGGAAGTCACCCGCCCGTCACTCCTCATCAGGGTCGAGAGGCAGGGCGGCACGAGTCAACGTGGCTCGCCCTGGCGTGAGTTGGCGGGACGTGACGCATACGGGACCCGGGTGGTCACCCCGACGGACTGCTGTCCGTGCGGGACTCCTCCAGGGCGCGGAGGACCTCCTCGTCGGTGGTCTGGTCGAAGTCGTCGTACCACTGGCCGACGGCCTGGAAGTCGGTCGGCTGGTACAGGCAGATGATGTCGTCGGCGACCGGGCGCAGGTCGTGCACGGCGCCGGGGGCGCCGACGGGGACGGCGAGGATCAGGCGGCCGGGGGAGCGGGTGCGCAGGTGGTGGAGGGCGGCGCGGGCGGTGGCGCCGGTGGCCAGGCCGTCGTCCACGAGGATCACCGTCCGGGCCGTGAGGTCGGGGGTGGGGCGGTCGCCGCGGTAGAGGTGCTCGCGGCGATGCAGTTCGGTGCGTTCGCGGGCCACGTCCGGGGCGAGTTTCTCCTCGTTCAGGCCGAGGACCGCCAGTGCGCGGCGGTCGAACAGCGGGGGGTCGTCGCCCACGATCGCGCCGATGCCGGTCTCCGGGCGACCCGGTACGCCGATCTTGCGGACCACCAGGATGTCGAGCGGTGCCCCGAGTGCTCGGGCGACCTCGGCCGCCACCGGGACACCTCCCCGGGGCAGCGCCAGAACCACGGGCTCGACGAGATCGCCGTCGGCGGCCCACTCCATCAGCCGGACGCCCAGTTCCTGGCCGGCGTGGCGGCGGTCGGGGAATCGCATGGGCGGTCACCTGCCTTCCGGCGACTCCTGCGGACGCATCTCCCGGTCCCCGGGGTTTCCCGTGGGCGGCTCACCAAACCCTGCCCGTCCGCCGGACCCCGGCTGTCCGTCGAACCCCAGCCGTCCGCCGCACCCCGCCCGGACGGGCGACCCGCCGGGATGATCGGCGTGCGTCGGGGTAACCGGCACCTCATGAACAACTCCGCCGAATACATCGCACTGTCCGGGGGCGGCTCGCTGTGGTTCCTCGTGGTGGGGATCATCGTCGCCGTCGTCCTGCTCGGCGCGTTCTGGCTCGGAAGCCGACGGGCGCGCGAGCGCCGCGCGTCGACTCCGGCGCCCGGCTCCCAGGCGCGCCGGGGCGGCATCGAGAGCCGCGAGGGCGTCGGCTGGAGCACGCCGGACGCTCGCAAGGACGCGGAGGACTGACGGCGGTCCCCGGCTGAGGGCGCGCGCACAACTGACCGGCGGCGGAACAGGGTCGTAACCCGCTCCGCCGCCGTCACCGGCTCCGGCCCGCCGTGGGACGGGACCTCAGTGCCCTCAGTGGGCGCCCAGGCCCCCGCCGCCGAAGGAGCCGCTCGAACCCTTGCTCCAGCGCGGGCGCTCCTTCGCCGTGCTGGGCTTCGTACCCATGTTGGACAGCTCGTACGGGGTCAGCGGACGCCCGCCCTTGGGCATCTGCGGGACCTCGTCGGGCTCCCGGTTCTCCTGAACCTCCCGGGTGGCACCCTCCGGAGGCAGATGTGGCTGCTCCTCGGGGCGCGGCCGGGGTGGCTCGCTCTGCTTGACGCGGGAAGTGATCCAGAAGCCGCCGCCCAGCAGTGCGAGCAGTGCGACGGCGATCAGAAACAGTACGAGACTCAGCAGGCCGCTCGGCGCCGCCAACTGGACCATTGGAGTACTCATACGACCGGAGTACCCCGTACGAAACGGGATGAACCGGACTCGATGAGTGGGGAAACGCGCACCCTGCGCAACCCCCCCTCCGGCGTCGCACCGGCGTCGCGCCGACGCGTTTACGCCGCCCCGCCACGGCTACCCGCCCCTTCGTGACCACACCGCCGCCCCCGCGAGACGCGCCCTACCAGTTCCTGGAGGACCGCTTCGCCTGCGCGCAGGCGTGCGCCGAGTGCGCGCGGGAGTGCGCGGTCCGCGCGAGCCTCGTCGGGGCGTACGGCTCCGCGCGGCGGATCGGGATCATGTGCGCGGAGGTCTGCGACACGACCTGCCATCTGCTGTCCGAGGAGGGCAGCGTGGAGGTCGACGGCACCGAGACACGGATCAGGCTCCAGTTGGAGTGGTGCCGCTCCGTCTGCCTGGAGGGCGTCCACGCCTTCGAGGGGCTGACCGGCGCCGAGGCAGCCGCGACCGCGTGCCGGACCTGCGCCGAGGCGTGCACGGCCTTCATGGCCGCCCTCGACTGACCCGCACACGCGAGCGCACTCGCCGTTCCGGTGACGCGTACCCGAGAGCGCACTCGCGCTGCCCGGACCCTCCCCGTCGCCCACGTCTCCGCGTTAACCTGCGCCCATGGACGGCATCCGGTCCGCCGACCCCGGCCTGTTCACCCCGCGCTCGGTGACCTGGCAGATGCACGGCGACCCGATGATGTGGATCGCCGGGATCCGCGCGCTCTACCTCCAGGCACTCCACCCCCGCGCCGTGCGCGGCGTCATGGAGAACTCCGACTTCCGGCGCGACGCCTGGGGCAGGCTGATGCGCACCGCGGACTTCGTCGGGGTCACCACCTACGGCACCACCGACGCCGCCGAACGGGCGGGCGCCCGGGTCCGCCGCATCCATCGCACACTGTCCGCCACCGACCCGGACACCGGCGAACGCTACGGCATCGACCGTCCCGACCTGCTGCTCTGGGTGCACTGCGCGGAGATCGGCTCCTATCTGGAAGTGCTGCGCCGCTCCGGCTTCCCCCTCACCGACGCCCAGGCCGACCGCTACCTCGCCGAACACCGCGTCAGCGCCCGCCTGGTCGGTCTCGACCCGGACACCGTGCCCGCCGACCGGGCAGCGCTCGCCGCGTACTTCGAGAAGACGCGCCCCGAACTCGTCGCCGGACCCGACGCCCGCGAGGTGGACGACTTCCTGCGGCGACCGCCGATCCACCCCGTGTTCGTCCCGGCGCGCGCACTGCTGTGGCGGCACGTGGCCCGGCTCGCCTACGCCTCGTTGCCGCCGTACGCCCACGAGCTGTACGGCCGCCCGGCGCCCGAGCCCGCCGTCGTCGACCGGCGGCTGCGGGCCACCGGCGCCCTGCTGCGCGCCGTCCCCGGTCGGCTGCGCAGACGGCTGCCGCCGCAGCACGTCCTGCACGCCGTGGCGCGGCTCGGTCCGGCGGCCAGTCCCTCGCCGCGCAAGGTGCGGTGAGGCGCCGGACACGCACCTCTATCCGTCGAAGATCATCCCGTGTTACCAAGAACCATGCCTGCACGCGAGGGAACCCGGACGTACGACGTCGTGATCGTCGGCGGCGGACACAACGGCCTGGTCGCCGCCGCCTATCTGGCCCGCGCCGGCCGCTCCGTACTGGTGCTTGAGCGGCTTGACCACACCGGGGGCGCCGCCGTCTCCACCCGCCCGTTCGCCGGGGTCGACGCCCGGCTGTCGCGCTACTCCTACCTGGTCAGCCTGCTGCCGGACAAGATCGTGCGCGATCTCGGTCTCGACTTCCGCGTCCAGAGCCGGACCGTCTCCTCGTACACCCCGATCGAGCGCGGCGGACGCGCCACCGGACTCCTCGTCGGCGGCGGGGAGGAGCGCACCCGTGAGGCGTTCGCCGCGCTGACCGGCGGCGAGCGCGAGTACGCCGTCTGGCAGCGGTTCTACGGCATGACCGGGCAGGTCGCCGAACGCGTCTTCCCCACGCTCACCGAACCCCTGCCCACCCGCGAGGAGCTGCGCCGCCGGGTCGACGACGAGACCGCCTGGCGGGCGCTGTTCGAGGAGCCGATCGGTGTCACGATCGAGGAGAACTTCAGCGACGACCTGGTCCGGGGCGTCGTCCTCACCGACGGCCTGATCGGCACCTTCGCGGACGCCCACGATGCCTCCCTCGCCCAGAACCGCTGCTTCCTCTACCACGTCATCGGCGGCGGAACCGGCGCCTGGGACGTGCCCGTCGGCGGCATGGGCGCCCTCACCGACGCCCTCGCCGGAGCCGCCCGCGCCGCCGGAGCCGTCATCGCCACCGGGCACGAGGCGGTCCGCATCGACACCGACGGGCAGACCGCCGAGGTCACCTACCGCACCGCCGACGGCGAGGGCACCGCCGTCGCACGGCACGTCCTGGTCAACGCGTCGCCGCGAGAGCTGGCCGCGCTCACCGGGGACACCGCTCCCGAACCCGCCGAGGGCGCCCAGCTCAAGGTGAACATGCTGCTCAAGCGGCTGCCCCGGCTCCGCGACAGCACGGTCGACCCCCGCGAGGCATTCGCCGGGACCTTCCACATCGCCGAGGGCTACGGGCAGCTCGCCACCGCCCACGCCCAGGCCGCCGCGGGCGAACTCCCCGCCGCGCCGCCCTCGGAGATCTACTGCCACTCCCTCACCGACCCCAGCATCCTCGGCCCCGACCTCGCCGCACGCGGCTACCAGACCCTCACCCTCTTCGGCCTGCACACCCCCGCCCGGCTCTTCGCCCGGGACAACGACGCCGTACGCGACGAACTGCTCAAGTCCACCCTCGCCCAGCTCGACGCCCACCTCGCCGAACCCCTCGCGGACTGCCTCGCCACCGACGCCGACGGGCGCCCCTGCATCGAGGCGAAGACCCCGCTCGACCTCGAACGCGACCTCGGGCTGCCCGGCGGCAACATCTTCCACCGCGCCCTGTCCTGGCCCTACGCCCAGGAGGACACCGGCCGCTGGGGCGTGGAGACCCGGCACGCCAACGTCCTGCTGTGCGGCGCGGGCGCGGTGCGCGGCGGCGGGGTGAGCGGCGTACCGGGACACAACGCGGCGATGGCGGTCCTGGGGGAGTAGCCACCTCGGCGAGAGTCACCCCGGCCCTTCGGCAACCCGTCCGGCCGAGCCCCGAGGATCTTGACCTGGGGCCCGGCCGGCCCCAGGATCGGCTGACATGACACAGGGGCTGACATGACACAGGGACAGGGCAGCACGGTCGACGGGGTGCTGCGGCGCAGCGCCCGGCGCGTCCCGGCGCGCGTCGCGCTGGAGTACGGCGAACGGACCTGGACGTACGCGGAACTCGACGACGCCGTCTCCCGCGCCGCCGCGCTGCTGCTCGCCGAGGGACTCGTCCCCGGCGACCGGGTGGCCGCCTACGGTCACAACTCCGACGCCTACCTGATCGCCTTCCTCGCCTGCGCCCGCGCGGGCCTGGTGCACGTCCCCGTCAACCAGCACCTGACCGGCGACGACCTCGCCTACCTCCTCGGCCAGTCGGGCAGCGCGCTGGTGCTCACCGACCCGAAGCTGGCCGCCCAACTCCCGCCGGACGTACGGCGGATGCCCCTGCGTGACGCCGACGACTCCCTGCTCGCCCGGCTGCCCGGCACCGAGCCGTACGACGGACCCGAGCCGCGCACCGAGGACCTGGTGCAGTTGCTCTACACCTCCGGGACCACCGCGCTGCCCAAGGGCGCGATGATGACCCACCGGGCGCTGGTCCACGAGTACCTGAGCGCGATCACCGCCCTCGACCTGAGCGCCGGTGACCTGCCCGTGCACGCGCTGCCGCTCTACCACTCGGCGCAGATGCACGTCTTCCTGCTGCCCTACCTCGCGGTCGGCGCGAGCAGCATCCTCCTCGACGCGCCCGACGGCGACCGTCTCTTCGACCTGATCGAGGAGGGTCGCGCCGACAGCCTCTTCGCCCCGCCCACCGTGTGGATCGCGCTGACCAACCGCCCCGACTTCGCCGACCGCGACCTCACCGGTCTGCGCAAGGCGTACTACGGCGCCTCGATCATGCCGGTGCCCGTCCTGGAGCGGCTGCGCGAGCGGCTGCCGAAGCTCGCCCTCTACAACTGCTTCGGGCAGAGCGAGATCGGTCCGCTCGCCACCGTGCTGGCACCCACCGAGCACAAGGGCAGGCTCGACTCCTGCGGCCGGACCGTGCTGTTCGTGGACGCCCGGGTGGTGGACGAGAACGGCGAGGACGTGCCCGACGGGACGCCCGGCGAGATCGTCTACCGCTCCCCACAGCTCTGCGAGGGCTACTGGGACAAGCCCGAGGAGACCGCCGCCGCCTTCCGTGACGGCTGGTTCCACTCCGGGGACCTCGCGGTCCGCGACGCGCACGGCTACTTCACGATCGTCGACCGGGTGAAGGACGTCATCAACTCCGGCGGTGTCCTGGTCGCCTCCCGCCAGGTCGAGGACGCGCTCTACACCCACGAGGGTGTCGCCGAAGCCGCCGTGATCGGGCTGCCGGACGAACGCTGGATCGAGGCGGTCACGGCCGTCGTCGTCCCGCGCGGCGAGGTCACCGAGGAGCAGCTCGTCGCCCATGTCCGCGAGACACTGCCCGCGTTCAAGGCGCCCAAGCGGGTCCTCTTCGTCACCGAGCTGCCCCGCAACGCCAGCGGGAAGATCCTCAAGCGGGA
Source organism: Streptomyces sp. DSM 110735 (assembly GCF_016482685.1). GTDB lineage: Bacteria > Actinomycetota > Actinomycetes > Streptomycetales > Streptomycetaceae > Streptomyces. Next base: position 153,945 of record NZ_JACYHF010000013.1, read on the forward strand.
GCTGCGGGACAGGTTCGGCGACTGAGCGGCGGTCCGGACCGGGCGACGACCCGGCGCTAGCGCGGTCGCAGATCCACGATCCGGCGTATCTTCCCCACCGACCGCTCCAGGGACTCCGGCTCCACGATCTCCACGGACACCGACACCCCGATGCCGTCCTTCGCCGCGGCGGCGATCGACCGCGCCGCCGCCTCCCGCACCTCGGGCGTGGCACCCGGCCGGGACTCCGCGCGCACGGTGAGCGCGTCGAGCCGCCCCTCCCGGGTCAGCCGCAACTGGAAGTGCGGCGCCACACCGGGCGTGCGCAGCACGATCTCCTCGAACTGGGTCGGGAACACATTGACCCCGCGCAGGATCACCATGTCGTCGCTGCGTCCGGTGATCTTCTCCATCCGGCGGAACGCCCGCGCCGTGCCCGGCAGCAGCCGGGTCAGATCCCGCGTGCGGTACCGGACGATCGGCATCGCCTCCTTCGTCAGCGAGGTGAACACCAGCTCACCCGGCTCGCCCTCCGGCAGCACCTCGCCGGTCACCGGGTCGACGACCTCCGGATAGAAGTGGTCCTCCCACACATGGAGACCGTCCTTGGTCTCGGCGCACTCCTGGGCCACGCCGGGACCTATCACCTCCGACAGCCCGTAGATGTCGACGGCGTCGATCGCGAACCGCTCCTCGATCTCCCGCCGCATCTCCTCCGTCCACGGCTCGGCCCCGAAGATCCCGACCCGCAGCGAGGTGCTCCGCGGGTCCACGCCCTGGCGCTCGAACTCGTCCAGGAGCGTCAGCATGTACGACGGCGTGACCATGATGACCCGGGGTTCCAGGTCCTGGATCAGCCGCACCTGCCGCGCCGTCATGCCCCCGGATGCGGGCACGACCGTACAGCCGAGGCGTTCGGCGCCGTAGTGCGCGCCCAGCCCGCCCGTGAACAGCCCGTATCCGTACGCCACATGGACCACGTCGCCGGGGCGCCCGCCCGCCGCGCGGATCGAGCGGGCCACCAGGTCGGCCCACAGAGAGAGGTCGCCCTCCGTGTAGCCCACGACCGTGGGCAGTCCCGTGGTGCCGCTGGAGGCGTGCAGACGGCGGATGCGCTCGCGGGGGACGGCGAACATGCCGTACGGGTAGTTCTCCCGCAGGTCGCTCTTCACGGTGAACGGGAAGCGCGCGAGGTCGGCGAGCGATTGGCAGTCCTCCGGGTGTATTCCGGCCTTGTCGAAGGACTCCCGGTAGAAGGGTACGTTCTCGTAGGCGTGCCGCAGCGTGGCGCGCAGGCGCTCCAACTGGAGGGCGCGCAGCTCGTCGAGTCCGAGCCGCTCGCCCGCGTCGAGCAGATCCGCCGTGTCCGTCATCGGAAAAGGCCCCCTCACGCGCCACGCACATACGCAATACGGACGACCGATCATTCGGTCGTTTCCTTCGAGGCAAGTAATTCAGGCCGACGGTTCCGAGGCAAGAGGCGGGGACCCGGATTTTTCCCAGGGGCGCGCGCCGACCGGCGCACGCCGTCCGCACGTCCCCCTCACGTGGCCTGTCCGCCGCCCGGACCGGTCGCTAGGCTGACTCGCGGACGACGAACCGGGAGGAGCACGGACGTGGCCGAGAGCATCACCCAGCGGCAGCCGCTCGCGGACTGGGACAAGGACAAGCCGGACCTCGACCTCAGCGGAGCGCAGTGGCGCTCCGGCAGCCGGGGGCTGGGAGACGTCCAGATCGCCTTCGTCGAGGGCTTCGTCGCGATGCGCAACGGCGACCGTACGGAGGCCGCCTCCCTGATCTTCACACCCGCCGAATGGGGCGCCTTCGTCTCGGGCGCCCGCGCCGGGGAGTTCGACCTGACCTGAGCGTCCCCACCAGGACATCCGGAGCCGAACCGGGGGTGTTCACGCCCGATTTCCGGACACGCGACCAGGGGCGGCCCGCCGGAGCGGGCTGCTGAGCCAGGCTGGCCCCGACAGGGGAAGGTCGTGTTCCGGAGGTGAGGAACGATGAGCGCAGCGCCGGTCATCGCGGCGGTGGACGGGTCCGAGGACAGCGTGCGCGCACTGGAGTGGGCGCTGGACGACGCCCGCAGGCGCCAGGCACCGCTGCGGATCGTGCACGTACGCCAGTACGCCCCCTGGGGCCAGGAGGACGTGCTGGTCGCCGACGCCGCCGAGCAGGACGGCGACCCCGTCCTCGACGAGGTGCGCACCCTGCTGCGCGACCGCGAGGACGTCCCCGAGACGGAGTACGTGACCGTCGAGGGCGCGCCCGCCGCCGTCCTGCCCGAACTCGGCGCCGACGCCCAGCTCCTCGTCCTCGGCTCGCGCGGCCGGGGCGGCTTCACCGGACTGCTCCTCGGCTCCAACGGCGTGGCCACCGCCCGCGACGCCCGCTGCCCCGTGGTCGTCGTGCCCCGCCCCGGCCGCGAGGTCGACGGCGAACCCGCCGAACCCGGTCCCCGCGTCGTCGTCGGCGTGCACGTGGACCACCCCGACGAGGCGTCCCTCGACTTCGCGTTCACCGCCGCCGCCCTGCGCGACGCGCGCGTCCAGGTGATCGCCGCCTACCCCTGGCCCGTGCAGTCCTGGTCGGCGCCCGGCCAGCTCGTGCCCCCGGCCGTCGACCAGGCCGCCGTCGAGACCGAGACCCGCGCGCTCGCCGACACCTGCCTCGCGCCCTACCGCGAGCGCCACCCCGGGGTCCGCACCGACATCGAGGCGCTGCCCGGAAGCGCCGCCGGACTGCTCGTCGGCGCCTCCGCCGGAGCCGACCTGGTGGTCGTCGGCCGCCACCGGCGCCGCCCGCTCGCTCCCGCCCCCATGCTCGGCTCGGTCACCCACGCCGTGCTGCTCCACGCGGCGAGCCCCGTCGCCGTCGTACCGCCCGTTCCCACGGACGAGTGACCCGCGCGGGCGGCGGGCCCGGTCCTTCCGTGTGCCCCGCCGCGCGCGGCCGTTGTCCAGGGGCGCCCGCACGCCGCCGCGCGCTCCCGGGCACGTACCATTGCCGCATGTCGTTCCTCCGCCGCCGCAGCGCAACCCCCGCCGGCCCCGATTTCGACGTGCTGGCCATGGACCCGGGCGACTGGCCGGGCAACCTCGGCGCGGGCCTGCTGCCCGCTCCCGACGGCACCTGCCAGGGTGTCTTCCTGCGCTACGACCTGTTCGGCGGGCGCGGCCCCGCCATGATCATCGGTAATCTCCCCGAGGGCTCCCCGGCCCGGGAGACCGCCGAGGGCGAGATCCCCTTCGAGGTCGCGCAACTGCTGCTCGCGCTGGAGAACGACGAGGAGGTCACCGTCGTCGGCACCGAGGACACGCCCGTCCTCCAGGGCGACAACCTGCTGATCGTGCGCCGACTCAAGCTCTCCGAGAGCCGTATCTCCTGCGTGCAGTTCGACCGCAGCGACGGCGTGCTCGTCACCATCGCCGCCTGGGACCGGCCCATCACCGACGACCTGTACGCCCTGCTGAAACCGCTCCCGGCGGAGCTGTTCCAGCAGGGCTGAGGCCCCGCCTCAGCGGCGCGCGGCCGCCAGTGTCACATCGGCCGCGCGGACGAACGCCACCCGGTGGCCGTACTGGATCTCGTAGTACAGGTCCTTGCCGACGACCACCTTGTGGGAGTCCTCGGTGAAGGTGACCGCGTAGTAGTACTCGCCCGGCATCTCGTCACCGACCACGTACTTCTGCCCGGCCGGGATCGTGTACGGCAGCGACACCACCGACTGCGCGGGGACGCCCGCCGGGTACGCCTCCTTCTCCGGGTACGCCCGGCCGTAGACCGGCACGCTCGCCAGACCGTCCTTCGGGGTGATCGTGAACCCGGACGCGGGAACCGCCGTCGCGTGCCGCCTCGGGTTCTCGAACCACGCCTTCTGGCCGAGGTACCAGATCGCCGTCCAGTCGCCCCAGCGGTCCGCGACCGCGTACTGCTGGCCGGTGGAGACGCGTGAGGACAGGTCGTTCACCCCGGTCGTCGGCGCGGTGCCCAGCCCGACGTCCTTGACCAGCGGGGCGTTCACGTCGTGGTCCGTGTACAGCCGCACCTCGCCGGAGCCGTGCGCCGGGCAGGAGGCGGCAGCCGCGTCGCAGCCCGTGTACACCGGCTGGTTGGCGGCGTAGTCCGGCCGGATCGTCACCAGCCCGGAGCGGGCGGTGCCCGTCGCCCTGAACGGGTGGCCCAGCAGGTGGAAGTAGTGCCGCCAGTCCCAGTACGGACCCGGGTCGGTGTGCATCCCGGGCACCGTCGAGGCGGTCGGACCCGGCACGTTGTCGTGACCGAGGATGTGCTGCCGGTCCAGCGGGATGCCGTACGTGCGCGACAGATAGCGCACCAGGCGCGCCGAGGAGCGGTACATCGCCTCCGTGTACCAGGCGTCCGGCGCCGTGAGGAAACCCTCGTGCTCGATGCCGATCGAGCGGGCGTTGACGTCCCAGTTGCCCGCGTGCCAGGCGACGTCCTTCGCCTTCACATGCTGGGCGATCAGTCCATCGGTGGAGCGGATCGTGTAGTTCCAGGACACATAGGTGGGGTCCTGGATCAGGTTCATCACCCCGTCCCAGCCGCCCTCGGTGTCATGGATGACGATGTACTTGATCCGCTGCGAGGCAGGGCGGTCGCCCAGGTCGTGGTTGCCGTAGTCGTTGTCCCCGAACTCCTCGTACGGCGCCGGGACCGACACACAGGACACCGACGCCGGGCATTCCACGCCGTCCGTCTTCGGCGTGCGCAGACCGGTCCGCTTGAGCTGGGCGGTGTCGCCGCGCACTCCGGGGGCTGCCTTCAGGGCGACGTGCTGGCCGGAGTCGGTGGTGCGGGACTCGCCGGTGCGCAGCACGTCGAAGACGTCGTCGGCGTACGCGGCAGCAGTCGCCGAGTCGTCGGCACCGGAGAACCGGGCCACCGCGCCGTACCACTCGGCCGGATCGGCGCCCGGCTTCTCGCCGAGCTGCTTCTGCTCGGCGGCGAGCAGCGCGGCGCCCCCGGCGACGTTCGCCGCCGGGTCGGTACGCAGCCTGGACGCGGACAGACCGGTCAGCTCCGCCGCGCGGCGCAGCGTGGTCAGCCGCGCCGGGATCGCGGAAGCGGGCGGCGTCTCGGCGCGCGGGTGCAGGGGAGCGCGGGCGCTGTCGCCGCGCGGGTCCTCGGTGCCCTCGGCGTAGTGCTCGGTGGTGGCGAGCGCCGTGCGGGCGTCGGTCAGATGCATCGGTCCGTACCCGCCGCTCACGCTGGGGGCACCGGCGTGGGTGTCCCAGCGGGACTGGAGGTAGGAGACGGCGAGCAGCAGGCTCTGCGGCACGTGGTACTCGGCCGAGGCGTCGGCGAAGGCGCGCTGGAGAGTGCCGTCGGACGGGGCGGGGTCCGCGCCCGTGGACGGGGCGGCGCCGAGCAGCGGCAACAGCAGGACGGCGCCCGCGAGGGCGCCGGTGGTGCGGTGCAGCCGTCCGCGGCCGGGTGCGGATGTCGGGGCGGTGGCGAATCCTCGCAATGCGGCCTCCTGTGACGGGCGGGCGTGGCGGGGCGGGCGGCGCCGAGCTGGGTCAGTGGTACCGGCTGGCCGACGATCCGTCAATCATGCCCTCGGAGAGGCGATTTCCCATGTCACAGATGGGTCCGGCGAGTTTCGCGGTGGTGGGTGGCGGGCCTGCGGGGCGTCAGTGGCGTAGACCAATAGCCGCCCCCGGAAAGGAGAATCCGCGGTGCGCCGCCGCTCCGGGCGCACCGCGGAGTCTGGGTCAGCGGGTGCCCACCGCCGCCCGCACCGCCTGCCGGGCCAGGTGGCAGTCGTCGTGCAGGCGCCGCAGCACCAGCCGCTGCTCCTCCCCGCTCGGCACGCCGCCCGCCCGGGGCGCGGCCGGGGTCGTCTCGTGCATCGAGCGCTGGACGGCCGTCTCGTAGTTCCGGATCTCCCGGGTCAGCACCAGCATCAGGTTCACCAGGAAGGCGTCGCGCGAGGCGGGACCGCCGAGCTGGGCGATCTGGCTGATGTGCCGCCGCGCGTCCGGGGCGCTGCCCAGGGCGAGCCACAGGGTGGCCAGGTCGTACCCCGGCAGGTACCAGCCCGCGTGCTCCCAGTCGACAAGCACCGGACCCGCGGGCGAGAACAGGATGTTCGACAGCAGGGCGTTGCCGTGGCAGAACTGCCCCATGCCCTGACGGCCCGAGGAGTGCGCGATGCCGTGCAGCAGCTTCTGGAGGTCGCCCAGGTCTCGGTCGGTGAGCAGCCCCAGCTCGTGGTAGCGGTTGATGCGGTCCGCGTAGTCCAGAGGGGCGTCGAAGGTGCCCGCCGGGGGGCGCCAGGCGTTCAGCCGGCAGATCGCGCCGAGCGCGGTCCGGATGTCCGGGCGGGCTGGGGCGTCCATGGGGTGGCGCTGGAGCGCGGCGACCCGGCCGGGCACGCGCTCGATCACCAGTGTGCAGTTGTCCGGGTCCGCCGCGATCAGCCTCGGCACCCGCACAGGGGGGCGGTGCCGGACGAACGAGCGGTATGCCGCTATCTCGTGCCGGACGCGCTCGGCCCACGAGGGCGACAGGTCCAGCAGACACTTCGCCACGGCCGTGGTGCGGCCCGCCGTGCCGACGAGGGTGACGGAGCGGCCGGTGCGGCGCAGTACCTGCACCGGGGCGAACTCCGGGCAGATGCGGTGCACGGCGTTGATGGCGCCGCGCAGTTGGGCCCCCTGGGGGCCGGACAGGTCCAGTCTGCCGCTGAGCGGCTGCGCGCCGGGCTGGCCCGGGATGCGCGCGGCGCGGCCCACGACCGGCACGGATGTTCCGGGCCGCGCCGCCGGGTCGAGATACGGTCCGCCGCCCGCCGGGCGGGGACGCGGTGGCCGGGGCGGAGCGGACACGGAGGACGATGCTGCGTACATGGGAGATACAGATCCCTTCGTGTGCCTGCGGTGCCTGTCCTGACAGTCCATGAGCTGTGCTCGCGCCGCCCGGCCCGGTCCCTCGGGAACACCCTGGGGAATGTCCCGGGGTGACCGGGTCGGGGTGGCGCTTTCCTACCTGACACCCGATGTCCACTGGCACACCATCTGGCGCACCCTGGCGAACCCTGGCGAATAGTCGCCCGGCAACCGGCACGGGGCTACTGTCAACTCAGCCGAGAACCTGGGGGCTTGACGTGAGCGGACCACCCAACACCCGCTTCGCTGACCTGTTCGGCCTGGCCGGCTGGTCGAAGGGCGAACTCGCGAGACTGGTCAACCGGCAGGCGGCGGCCATGGGCCACCCCCAGCTCTCGACCGACACCTCGCGGGTGCGGCGGTGGATCGACACGGGAGAGATCCCGCGCGATCCGGTGCCGAGGGTGCTGGCGGCTCTGTTCACCGAGCGACTCGGCCGTGTCGTGACCATGGAGGACCTCGGTCTGGTACGGCACGGGCGTGCGGGGAAACGGCAGGGCGACGGGAAGACGGATCATCCCGACGGCGTGCTGTGGACGCCCGGACGGACCGCCGCGGTCCTCACCGAATTCACGGGAATGGACCTCATGCTCAACCGACGCGGCTTGGTGGGCGCGGGTGCCGTGCTCGCCGCGGGAGCCACACTCAGCAGTTCCATGCGCGACTGGCTGCACACCGACCCTGCCCTGAAGGCCGACGCCCCCGTCTTCGACGATCCCCTGCACGCCGACCCCGCCGGGTTCGACCGCTACGAGGCCGCCCCCATCGGGACGCAGGAGGTCGAGGAACTGGAGAACTCCGTCACGGTGTTCCGCGCCTGGGACGCGGCACGCGGCGGCGGTCTCCAGCGCAAGGCGGTCGTGGGCCAGCTCAACGAGGTGGGCGGCATGCTCGCCTACCACCACCCACCCCAACTCCAGCGGCGCCTGTGGGGCGTCGCGGCCAACCTCGCGGTCCTCGCGGGCTGGATGTCGCACGACGTGGGCCTGGAACCCACGGCACAGAAGTACTTCGTCATCGCCGCGCACGCCGCGCACGAGGGCGGCGACCGGCCGCGCGCCGGGGAGGCACTGTCCCGGGCCGCCCGCCAGATGGTGCACCTGGGGCGGCCCGACGACGCCCTGGACCTGATGAAGCTCGCCCACTCCGGCTCGGGGGAACGTCTCCAGCCGCGCACGAAGGCGATGTTCCACACCATCGAGGCGTGGGCGCAGGCCGCGATGGGCAAGGGCCAGGCGATGCGGCGCACGCTCGGCCAGGCGGAGGACCTCTTCGTCTCCGACCGCCGGGACGAGACCCAGCCGGACTGGATGCAGACCTTCAAGGACGAGGATCTGTACGGGATGCAGGCCCTGGCCTACCGCACCCTGGCCGAGTTCGACCCGAGCGCCGCCGCGCACGCCCAGTACTACGCGGAGAAGGCCCTGGCGCTGAGGGTCGACGGACGGGAGCGGTCGAAGATCTTCGACCATCTCTCCATGGCCTCCGCCTGCTTCATCGCCGACGACCCCGAGCAGGCCGACCGGTACGCCCGGCTCGCCCTCATGGCGATGGGCGCCAACTCCTCGCGCCGCACCTGGGACCGGCTGCGCCAGATGTACCGGCTCAGCGCGGAGTACGCGGGCTACCCGAGGATCCACGAACTGCGCGAGGAGATCAGAATGGCGCTGCCCAAGCAGCGGGGGAGGAGTACGGAAGCCTGAGCCAGGGCCCTACGCGGTGACCCTGGCCACCAGCAGGCAGGCGTCGTACGCCCGCCCCCGGGTGCCGAACGACTCGGCGACGATCCGCGCGCACTCCGGCGCGGTGGACGCCGCGTCGAGGAGCGGACCGAGTCCGAGGAGCCGGTCCAGTGCCGTGGACCCACCGGCGCCGAGGAGCAGTCCCTCGGTGTGCAGCAGGAGCAGATCGCCCTGCTCCAGGGTGACTTCGGCCTGCCTTGTGGCGCTTCCGGGCGCGCCGTCCGGTGCGGTCAGCACGCGCCCCGTCCCGGCGCGGAACAGCAGCGGGGCGGGGTGGCCCGTGCGCGCCCAGATGAGGGTGCGGTCGCCGGGCGCGTAGTGGCAGCAGACGGCGCCGCTGAGCCGGGCGGGCGGCGCGGAGGCGCCCAGCACCTGGTCGAGCACGGCGAGCAGCCTGCCGGGTCCGGTGCCGGACAGGGCCATGCCGCGTACGGCGCCGAGAAGGACCGTTACGGCGGGTACCGGGCTGCCGTGCTGTCCGGTGAGGTCACCGGCGCTCAACAGGAAAGCGCCGTCCGGCAGTTCGAGTGCGTCGCACCAGTCGCCGCCAGCCGTGGCGACCGACTCGGAGGGCAGATGCCGGGCGGCGACGTCGAGGGTGCCCGTGCCATGTCGTGTGGGCTCGCTCCACAGCGGCAGCAAGGTTTCGCCTGAAGGTGTCGCGGGTCGCTGACGGAGGCGTAAGGAGTCGCCGGTCTCGCGCACCGTGCGTCCCCGGCGGCGCAGTTCGCTGACGTCCCGGAGCACGGCCCACATCGAGACGGTGCCGCCGTCGGCGTCCAGTACGGGCTCGCCCATCATGTGCACGGTGCGCTCCGAGCCGTCGGGTCGTACGACGCGGAACTCGCCGTCGATCGGCTTGGCGTCGATCAGGCAGGACGTCACCATCGCGGTCAGCCGGGGGCGGTCCTCCTCGTGCACCAGGGACGGGAGTTCGTCCAGGGTGAGGGCGGGCTCGACCGGGTCCAGGCCGAGGATGCCGTACAGCTCGGCGGACCAACTCGCCGCGTCCGTCAGCAGGTTCCACTCCGCGCTGCCGACCCGGCCGAGCAGCGATGCGCCGTCGTCCTCGGGGCGCCGGGGGTCGGGACCGTCCCGGAGCTGGGCCAAGTGGGCGTCGAGGTCGTCGAGTTGGTGTAGGGCGAGTTCGTACAGGGCGCGCTGCCAGCGTTCCTCCGGGGCTGATCCCTCGCCCGGGGTGTCGCGTCGTACGGCGGCCATGTCGCCCTTGAGTCGCCGTGTCTGCGAGATGAGCGCCTCGACCGAGCCGCGTCCGGGCGACGGGGCGGGGCGGTCCGCGGAGACAGGGGACGGCATGACGCACTCCGATGGGAACGGTACGGCCGGGAGAACGGTGGAACCGCTACGACTGTCGCACAGCGGGCGAACCCCCGTAAGGGATTTGGCAACACCCGATGCGGTGGTGCTTCTGGCATATGTCAGAGTCTTCCCGGCGTGGTCTCCGGGGGGTTCGGCTGTACGGGGGCGGGGTGTCAAGTCGTAGGTGAGCTAAGGCATTTGGCCCATCGGGAGTGGCGGGGCCGGGGGGGCGGCCCCCCCGGGGGGGGGGGCGGGGGGGGGGGGGGGGGAGGGGGGCGGGGGGGCCCCCCCCCCCCCCCCGGCCGCCCCCCCGGGGGGTATAAAAAAAA
>NZ_JACYHF010000014.1 GCF_016482685.1 Streptomyces sp. DSM 110735
CTCATCGCCCTCTACGAACAGAAGGTGTTCGTCCAGGGCGCGGTCTGGAACATCGACTCCTTCGACCAGTGGGGCGTGGAGCTGGGCAAGGTCCTCGCGAAGCGGATCGAGCCCGCCCTGACCGAGGGCGCCGAGGTCCCAGGGCTCGACCCGTCGACCAAGGCACTGGTGACCGAGTACCGCGAGATGCGCGACCGAGGCTGACGCCAGGGGGCCGAGCCCGGGACCTGCCCCTGGGGTCGGCTCCCCGGGCTGCCGCCCCGGCCCCGGGCTCCGTGTCCCGGGTCTGTTCCCACCTTGTGCCCCGGGGCTGCCCCCCCGGTCCCGCCGGGGACCTCGGAGCTGCCGCTCAGGGTCTGCCCTCGGCCGGGGGTCCAAGGTTGGTCTTCCCCCTGTCCCCCCGGCTCGCCGGGTTTGCCCCCGGCGCCTCCGTGCCTGCCGCCAAGGTCTGCTCCCTGGCTCCTGGCGGCTCCCTCCTCGCGTCTCTCCTCCGCGGGCCCCGGGTTCGCGCCCTGGTTCTGTCCCCGGGCCTACGGGTCTCCCCCTGGCCCTCGGGTCTACCGCTTGGGTCCCCGGCTCGTACCGGGTCTGCCTCCAGGGCTCCCGGGTCTGCCCTCGGGTCCGCCCCCGGACTTCCGGCCCGTACCCGGGTCCGCCCCCAGGGCTCCTGGGCGTGCCGCCCGGGGCTGCCCCCGTAGCCTGGGCCCCTGGCCCCGCCCCCGTCGCCGTCAGGCAATCACCCCGCCGCGCTCACCGTATCCGCCGGTCGACCGCGTGCCGACCGGGCGGCAGGCACCGTGGCCAGCGCCGCCGCGCCCGCCACCGCGCCCGCGCCGATCAGGAGTAGTAGGCCGAGGGAGGGGGCGCGGGCCAGGCCGGAGCCGATGCCGGTGGAGTTGGCCTGGGCGTTGATCAGGTGGTGGGCCAGGGGGACGCCGAGGGCGGTGGCGGTGAGGGCTGCTGCCAGGGCTGTGCAACTGATCGAGGTGACGGTGATCGCGGTGATCTGGCGGGGGGACATGCCGATGGCGCGCAGGGCGAGGACGTCTCGTTCGCCTTCGCGGACGGTGCCGCCGATGGCGGTGAGGAGTTCGACCAGACCGACGAGGGCGAGGACGGCGATCAGGCCCGCGACCACGGCGCGGAGCGGGGAGAGACCGTCGGCGGGGTTGGTGACGGTGTGTACGTCGAGGTGGCCGCCGCCCGCCGAGGTGAGCGCGGCGGCGACCGACGCGGGGTCGGCGCCCGGGCGCAGCCGGAGCTGGTAGAAGGCGGGGGAGAGAGTGGGGTCGTTCTCGCGGAGGGTGTCGAGGGAGGTCGTCACGGTCCGGCCGCCGTTCTGCGGTTCGAGGGCGCGGCCCACGATGTGCAGGATCTGCGGCTGGTCGCCGACCGTCATGCGGACCCAGTCGCCCACCCGGACGTGCAGCAGGTCGAGGAGTCCCTGACCCGCCACCGCCTCGTCGGGTCCGTGCGCGCGCCGTCCCTCGACGAGGGCGTAGGGGTAGGGGCGTTCACGCGTGCCGAGACCGCGCAGCGCGATGGTGCCGGTCTGCCCGGGGACCAGCGCGGCCAGCTCCACACCCGGGTACGCCTCGGCGATCCGGGGGTCGGCCGCCAGCAGATGCCGTATCCGCTGGTCGCTCAGTCCGTCGTCGGCGCGGACGGTGAGCGCGGCGGGCAGACCCACGCGGGAGGGTTCGGTGTGGAAGCGGTCGATGGTGGTCCAGGCGCTCAGCGCGACCACCATGAGCAGCAGCGGAAGCGTCAGCCGGGCCAGCGCGGCGGAGGAGCGGCCGCGCCCGGCGAAGGCGCGGTGGCAGCCGAGGACCAGCGCGGCGGGCAGCCGTAGACCGAGTGCCCGGCGGGCCACCTCGGTCAGCCCGGCGCCCGAGGGTCCCGCCGGACGGGGTACCGGGACGGGCGGAACCCGCCCCGCGCGCCAGGCGGCGAGTCCGGTGGTCAGCCCGATGAGCAGCACCGTGCCCACGGGGACGGCGGACAGCGCCAGGGTGTGCCCCGGCAGCCCCTGCCACACGCCCACCGCGTCCCCGAGCCGCCCCGGCACCCGGGTGCCGAGCCCCTCGATGAGCGCTGCCGCGACCACCGCGCCGAGCACGGCGTACGCCAGATGCTGGAGCAGGAAGACCCGTACGACCTGCGCGGGCGTGAACCCGATCGCCTTCAGCACCGAGATGTCCCGCAGATGCCCCCGGATGCGGGTGCCGATCGCCCCGTGCACCGCGAACCCGGCGGCGGCCAGCGCGCCGAGCCCGAACGCCCCGAGCACCTGGCCGAGCAGCCGGTTGTCGCCCTGTGCCTGTGCCCGCGCCTGCTGCCAGGTGGAGACCTCCCCGACCGCGCCCGCGCCCAGCCGGGTCACGGCGCGCTGGACGGCGTAGTCGGTGTCGGCGGGGTCGGTCAGGCGCAGCCCGGTGACCTGGTAGCCGGGGGCGCGCACGGCGGAGGGCAGCGCCCAGACCAGCCCCGGCTGTTCGCCCGCGCTGTAGCGGGGCTCCGCGCTGTCGGCGATGCCCTCCACGGTCAGGGTGCGGGCGGTGCCGGGCAGCGTGAGGGTGTCTCCGGGCTCGGCCAGCAGGGCGCGGGCCAGCCCGCTCTCCAGGACCACGCCGTCCGGCCGGGCGGCGTCGAGCCAGTGCCCGGCGGTGAGCAACGGGCGTCCCACGGAGGGCAGACGCACAGCGGCGCGCAATTCCACCGACGCCCGGGTGCCCCGGCAGGAGACGGTGGCGGTCTCGGTGGCGTACGGTCCGGCGACCGCGCGCACCCCGTCCAGGGAGGCGAGCCGGGCGGCGTCGGCAGAGGGCGCGGTGTGCAGCCAGACGTGCGCGCCGTGAGCCTGGGTGAAGATCCGCTGCCAGGGGTTGGTCGCGTAGCCGAACAGGGCGGCGGCGAGGAGCAGGGAGGCGACGATCCCGGCGGTGGCGAGGGACAGGAACAGCGCCTCGCCGCGGTGCGCGCGCAGATCGGAGTGGGCCCAGCGCAGGGTGGCACGCACGGGCTCAGCTCCTCGTACCGACAGGACGGCGGGGATGGTCGGGCACGGTCGTCAGTCCCTCAGTTCCAGCACGCCCGAAGTGCCGGACCTCGGGGAGGGCGTGCCCGCGAGGACCGCGTCGTCGGCGATACGGCCGTCGAAGAAGCTGATCACGCGGTCCGCCGCGCTCGCCAGGCGGGCGTCGTGCGTGACCAGGACGATGCTCTGGCCGCGCGCGTGGAAGCGGGTCAGCAGCCGCATCACCTCACGGGTGCCCTTGCTGTCGAGGCTGCCCGCGGGTTCGTCGGCGAGGAGCAGCGGAGGGTGGTTGACCAGCGCGCGGGCCAGCGCGACCCGCTGCTGCTCGCCGCCGGACAGCTCACGGGGCATCGCGCGCTCCTTGCCGGTGAGACCCAGCTCGGCCAGCAGTGCCTCGCGTTCGGCGCGGGCGCGCTTCGGGGGGACGCCCGCGAGCAGGGCGGGCAGCTCCACGTTGTCCGCGACGGACAGGTTGGAGACCAGGTTGAAGAACTGGAAGACGATGCCGATGGATCTGCGGCGCTCCACCGCCCAGCGCGCCTCGGTGAAGGAGTCCGTCGGGCGGCCGTCGAGCCAGATGCTGCCCGCGTCGGGGCGCTGGAGACCGCCGAGCAGATGCAGCAGCGTGGACTTGCCCGCGCCGGAGGGTCCGGTGACGGCGACGAACTCGCCGCGCGCCACGGTCAGATCGACCCCGCGCACGGCCCGCACCGGGGCGCCCTCGCCGTGGTGGGTCTTCTCCAGACCCTCGGCCCGCAGCACAGGAGGCGGCGGCACAGGAGGCGGCGGCACGGGAGACTGCGGCTTCTCGCCCGGTTTCTCGCTCACTGAGGCCCCTCCAGTTCCTCCTGGCAGCGCTCCAGCCAGTCGAGGTCCGCCTGGAGATGCAGCATCGCGCCCTCGATGAGCAACTGGGCGACACGGTTGTCCCGGTCCTCGGCCGCCGCGAGGCGTGACAGGTCCCGCATGGTGTTCAGATAGCGGCGCCGCTGCCGGTTGATGAGGTCGATCTGGTCGGCGAGACCGGTCCTCGGGGCCAGCGCGAGCTTCATGAAGAACTCGTCCCGCACCCGGGGTTCGCCCTCGGTCTCCTCGAACCAGACGTGCAGCGCCTCACGCCCGGCGTCGGTGAGGTGGTAGACCTTCTTGTTGGGACGGCCGGACTGCTCGACGTCCTCGCCCGCGATCAGCCCCGACTTCTCCAGGCGCCCGAGGGTCACATAGATCTGCCCGACGTTCGGCTGAGGGTACGCGGAGCCCAGCAGTTGCTCAAGGTCCTGTTTCAGCTCGTAGCCGTGGGCGGGGCCGCGCGCGAGGAGTGCCAGGAGGGGCAGACGCACTCGTGCTGTCCTCCTGTCCGCCGAATGTGCTCCACCCCCTAGTATCGCGCATACCTAACAGGTATACATGGCTCGGTCCCGGGCGATGATGCCCGGTGGCGTGGGGTGCACTGGGAGGAACCTATGCGGTGGATGCGCGCCGCCGGTAGGGGAGTCCTCGTTCTCGCCGTGGTGCTGGCCGGATGTGTGTCCTCCGGAGCCCGTGCCGACGGCGGAGACGGGCGCGGACCGCTCACCCTGGCCACCGCGGGCGACCTCACCGGCTATCTCGGTCCGCTGCTCGCGGGCTGGAACCGCGCCCACCCCGCCGAGCGCGTCACCCTGGTCGAACTCCCGGACTCCGCCGACGAGACCCACGCGCAGATGACCACCGACCTGCGCGGCGGCGACCGCGGCCGCTTCGACGTCCTCAACATCGACGTCAACTGGACCTCCGAGTTCGCCGCCGCGGGCTGGATACGCCCGCTGCCCCCGAGCCGCTTCCCGCTGAAGACCTTCCTGCCCCCGGTCGTCGACACCGCCACCTACGAGGGGCGGCTCTACGCGGTCCCGTACGTCACCAACGCCGGACTGCTGCTCTACCGCAAGGACGTCCTCGACAAGGAGGGCGTGCCGCCCCCGCGCACCTGGGCCGAGCTGGAGCACGACGCCCGGACCATCGCCCCGAAGTACGGACTGGACGGCTACGCGGGTCAGTTCCTGCCCTACGAGGGGCTGACCGTCAACGCCGCCGAGGCGGTGTACTCGGCCGGCGGCTCCATCCTCGGCGGCGAGGGCACCCGCGTCACCGTGAACTCCGACGCCGCCCGCGAGGGCATCGGCTTCCTCGCCCGGGGCGTGCGCGAGGGCTGGATACCGAAGGCTGCCCTCACCTACAAGGAGGAGGAGTCCAAACAGGCGTTCCAGGACGGTCACTTGCTCTTCCTGCGCAACTGGCCCTACGCCGTCGCCTCCGCCAAGGGCTCCAAGGTGGCCGGGAAGATCGGCGCCGTGACGCTGCCCGGACCGCACGGTCCCGGCACCAGCGTGCTCGGCGGCTCCAACCTCGCCGTCAACAGCCATGCCCGGCACCCCGATTCGGCGGCGCGCCTGATCGCCTACCTCACCAGCGAGCCCGTCCAGCGCCAGGTCCTCACCCGGGGCGCGCTGCCACCCGTGCGCGCCGCGCTGTACCAGGACCCTGACCTCATCCGGCGCTTCCCCTATCTGCCGACCCTGCGCACCGCCGTGCTCACCGCCGCCCCGCGCCCCAAGAGCCCGCGCTACGACCAGGTCAGCCTGGTCGTCCAGGCGGTCGTGCACGACGCGCTGACCGGTCGGCAGACCCCGGCAGCCGCCGTCCGCAGGCTGGCCCGGGAACTCGACGCCGTCGCCAGTCGCTAGCTCAGATAGTTACTTGTTAGGTAACGCGCTCATATCGAAGCGCTTCTTCCTGCCCGGGTAAGTCCCCTTTTGTGTGCCTCACTTGGCGACGCCGTGCGTTCTTCTCATTGACACCCCTGAGAAACAGCTACCTAACATGCATGCATGAAAAGGCACCACTGGTGGCGCGACGCGGTGATCTACCAGGTGTACGTCCGCAGCTTCCTGGACAGCACCGGTGACGGCGTCGGCGACCTCGCCGGAGTCCGCGCGGGACTGCCGTACCTGAAGAAGCTCGGCGTGGACGGCGTCTGGCTGAGCCCCTTCTACCCGTCGCCCCAGCACGACCACGGCTACGACGTGGCGAACTACCGCGACGTCGACCCGCTCTTCGGCGACCTCGCCGAGTTCGACCTGCTGATGGCCGACGCCCGGCGGCTCGGGCTGAAGATCCTGCTCGACATCGTCCCCAACCACTGCTCCAGCGAGCACCCCTGGTTCCGCGCCGCCCTCGCCGCCGCAGCGGGCAGCGAGGAGCGCGCCCGCTTCCACTTCGCCGAGGGACGCGGCCCGGACGGCGCCGAGCCGCCCAACAACTGGCACGCCATGTTCGGCGGTCCCGCCTGGACCCGGACCGACGACGGCCAGTGGTACCTGCACATGTTCACGCCCGAGCAGCCCGACTGGAACTGGCGCCACCCCGAGATCCCCGCCGAGTTCGAGGAGGTCCTGCGCTTCTGGCTCGACCGGGGCGTGGACGGCTTCCGCATCGACGTGGCCGCCGGACTCTACAAGCACCCCGAGCTGCCCGACTCCGACGACCCCGAGGCCGACGCCCGCACCCGCGACTCGGTCAACCCGCTCGCCTGGAACCAGCCCGAGGTGCACGACGTGTGGCGCCGCTGGCGCGCGGTCTGCGAGGAGTACACCGCCCGCGACGGCCGCGAACGGCTCCTGGTCGGCGAGGTCTCCGTGCCCACCGCCCGCGAGCACGCCGCCTACGTCCGCCCCGACGAGCTGCACCAGGCGTTCTTCTTCGACCTGCTCGGCGCCCCCTGGGACGCCGACGCCTTCCGCAAGGTCATCTCCGAAGCCATGCGCGACATCGCGGGCACCGGCTCCACGCTCACCTGGGTCCTCAACAACCACGACCAGGTCCGCACCGTCACCCGCTACGGCGAACCCGCACCCGGAGGCAGCGGACTCGGCGCCGCCCGCGCCCGCGCCGCCGCCCTGCTGATGCTCGCGCTGCCCGGCGCCGCGTACATCTACCAGGGCGAGGAGCTGGGTCTGCCCGAGGTCGTCGACCTCCCCGACGACGTGCTCACCGACCCCGTCTTCCACCGCACCGGCAGCCGCGCCCGGGTCCGCGACGGCTGCCGGGTGCCGCTGCCCTGGTCCGGACAGGCGTCCCCGTTCGGCTTCACCACCGGCGTCGAGGGCGTCAGGACCTGGCTGCCGCAGCCCGACTACTTCGCCGAGTACGCCACCGAGCGCGCCCTCGCCGACACCCGCTCCTTCTGGCACCTCTACCGCGACGGACTCCAACTGCGCGCCTCCCTGCCCCAGTTGGGCGACGGCGACGGCACGCTGCGCTGGCTCGACACCGAGCCCGGCGTCCTCGCCTTCACGCGCGGCGACGGACTGGTCTGCGCCGTCAACTTCTCCACCGCGCCCACGACCGCGCCTGTCCCGGGCACCCCGCTGCTCGCCAGCGGACCCTGCCCGGCCGGGGAACTCCCCGGCTCCACCGCCGCCTGGTGGCTCGCCGACGTCTGATCCGCCGTCAACACCCACCTCCTTGAAGGGGCATCAACGATGATGCGACGACGTACCACCCTGCTCACCGGCTGCACCGCCCTCGTCCTCGCGCTCGGCGCGACCGCGTGCGGTGGCGACAAGCCCGTCTCCGCCGGGGGCGGCGACAAGGCGCTCACCGGCCAGACCGTCACCGTCGCCGGTGTCTGGTCCGGCAGCGAGCAGAAGAACTTCCAGAAGGTGCTCGACGCCTTCACCGCCAAGACCGGCGCGAAGACCCAGTTCACCTCCACCGGCGACAACGTCTCCACCGTCGTCGGCAGCAAGATCGAGGGCGGCAACGCCCCCGACGTGGTGATGGTCCCGCAGGTCGGCGTGCTCCAGCAGTTCGCCAAGAAGGGCTGGCTCAAGCCGCTGTCCGCCACCACCGAGAAGTCGGTCGACGCGGGCTTCGCCCCGGTCTGGAAGAAGTACGGCAGCGTCGACGGCACCCTCTACGGGCTCTACTTCAAGGCCGCCCACAAGTCGACCGTCTGGTACAGCCCCGACGCGCTCAGCCAGGCGGGCGTCAAGCCCCCGAAGACGTACGCGGACCTCCTCAAGGCCGGGCACACCGTCTCCGACTCCGGGCTCGCCGCCTTCGCCGTCGCCGGACAGGACGGCTGGACCCTCACCGACTGGTTCGAGAACATCTACCTCTCCCAGGCGGGACCCGAGAAGTACGACGCGCTCGCCGCCCACAAGCTCAAGTGGACCGACGCCAGTGTGGTCAAGGCGCTCACCACCCTCGGCAAGCTGTTCAAGGACAAGCAGCTCGTCGCGGGCGGCAGCAAGGAGGCGCTGAACACCGACTTCCCCGGCTCCGTCGAGAAGGTCTTCGGACCCAAGCCGCAGGCGGGCATGGTCTACGAGGGCGACTTCGTGGCCGGTGTCGCCCACGACCAGTTCCACCGCACCATCGGCAAGGACGCCGACTTCTTCCCCTTCCCGGCGGTCGACGGCGGCACCGCGCCCGTGGTCAGCGGCGGTGACGCGGCGGTCGTCCTCAAGGACGGCAAGAACGCCAAGGCGGGCATGAAGCTCCTGGAGTACCTGGCCACGCCCGAAGCCGCCGCCGTCTGGGCCAAGGCGGGCGGCTTCCTCTCCCCGAACAAGAACCTCGACCTCGCCTCCTACGGCGACGACGTCACCCGCGCCACCGCCAAGTCCCTGGTCGGCGCCGGGGACTCGGTCCGCTTCGACATGTCGGACCAGGCACCTGCCGCGTTCGGCGGCACGAAGGGCGCCGGTGAGTGGAAGCTCCTCCAGGACTTCCTGCGCGACCCGTCCGACCCCAAGGGCACCGCGGCGAAGCTGGAGTCCGCGGCGGCCAAGGCGTACCAGGACTGAGTGGCCCGATGACCGCCACCGTCCCCGTCAAGGAACAGGCGGCCCCGTCCGCCGCCGGGCCGGCGCGCCAGCGCCGCACCCGGCGGCGCGGCCGGGCGGTCGCCCTCCTCTTCGTCCTCCCCGCGCTGCTCCTGCTCGGCGCCCTCGTCGTCTACCCGGTGCTCTTCTCGATCGGGCGCAGCTTCTTCGACGCCTCCGGCACCCGGTTCGTCGGCGGCGGCAACTACGCCGAGATGTTCCAGGACCCGGCCACCGTGAAGGCCATCCGGAACACCGCCATCTGGGTCGTCGTCGCTCCCGCCCTGCTCACCGGGCTCGGTCTGATCCTCGCCGTGCTGGTGGAGAAGGTCCGCTGGGCCACCGCCTTCAAGTTGCTGCTGTTCATGCCGATGGCGGTCTCCTTCCTCGCCGCCGGGATCATCTTCCGGCTCGCCTACGACGAGGACCCCGACAAGGGCGTCCTGAACGCCGCCGTCGTCTCCGTGCACGACGCCTTCGCCGGGACCTCCACCTACCCGACCGCCCGCGCCCGCGACGGTCACGGGCTCACCCCGGCGTCCGGCGGCGCGTACACCACGGCCGCCGGGATCTCGCCGGGCGGCGCGCCCGCGGTCCTCCCGATGGTCGGCGTCCTGCCCAAGGACCTCCCCAAGGGCGCCGAACCCGCCCGGCAGCCCGCGGGTCACGCCCCCTCCGGCGAGGTGCGCGGTGTCGTCTACCTCGACTTCACCCCCGGCGGGGGAGGAAAGCAGGGGCAGGTCGACGCCAAGGAGAGCGGGCTGCCCGGGATGAAGGTCGAGGCGGTGCGCGACGGGCACACCGCCGCCACCGCGACCACCGCCGCCGACGGCTCCTTCCGCTTCACCCACCTCGCCGCCGGTACGTACGCGCTCCGGCTGCCCGGCGCCAACTTCGCCCCGCCCTACCAGGGCGTCTCCTGGCTCGGTCCGGCGCTGGTCACGCCCGCGATCATCGGCGCGTACCTGTGGATCTGGACCGGGTTCGCCATGGTGCTCATCGGCGCGGGTTTGTCCACGCTGCCCCGGGAGACCCTGGAGGCGGCCCGGGTGGACGGCGCGAACGAGTGGCAGATCTTCCGCCGCATCACCGTCCCGCTGCTCGCACCCGTGCTCACGGTCGTCTTCGTGACCCTCGTGATCAACGTGATGAAGGTCTTCGACCTCGTCTACATCATCGCGCCCGGACCGGTGCAGGAGGACGCCACCGTGCTTGCCACCCAGATGTGGCTGGTCTCCTTCGGCGGCGGCAACAACCAGGGTCTCGGCAGCGCCCTCGGCGTGCTCCTGCTGCTCCTGGTGATCCCCGCGATGGTCTTCAACGTCCGGCGTTTCAAGAGGAGTCAGCGATGAACGCGGTCCGGCGCGGTCTGGGCAACGGTCTGGTCCAGGCGTTCCTGGTGGTGATCGGGCTGGTCTGGCTGACCCCGCTCGCGGGGCTGTTCGTCTCCTCGATGCGCACCCCCGAGGACACCGCCAAGGGCGGCTGGTGGACGGCGCTGACGAGTCCGGGTCAGTTGTCCTTCGACAACTACACGGCGCTGCTGAAGAACTCCGGGATGACGCAGGCGTTCTGGAACACCGTGCTGATCTCGGTGCCGACCACCGCCCTGGTCGTCGTGCTCGCGGCGCTCGCCGGATACGCCTTCGCCTGGCTGGAGTTCCCGCTCAGGGAACCCCTCTTCCTGCTGGTGGTCGCGCTGTTGGTGGTGCCGGTGCAGATCGGTCTGCTGCCCGTCGCCAAACTCTTCGGCCAGTTGGGCCTGTTCGGCACGATCCCGGGCGTGGTCCTCTTCCACGTGGCGTACGGGCTGCCGTTCGCGGTGTTCCTGCTGCGGAACTACTTCGCCGAGATCCCGAAGGAGATGCTGGAGGCGGCTCGCATGGACGGCGGGGGCGAGTGGCGAATCTTCACCCAACTGGTGCTGCCCGTGGGGCGCCCCGCCCTGGCGAGCCTCGCCATCTTCCAGTTCCTGTGGGTGTGGAACGACATGCTGGTCGCCCTGCTCTTCGCGGACAGCTCGTCCCAGCCGCTCACCGTCCAACTCCAGTCGCAGATCCGTCAGTTCGGCAGCAACATCGACGTGCTGGCGCCGGGAGCCTTCCTCTCGCTGATCGTCCCGGTGGTCGTCTTCTTCGCCTTCCAGCGGCATTTCGTGCAGGGCGTGATGGCGGGCTCCGTCAAGTGACGGCGACGACGGGGCACAGGACATCCCCGGTTTGTTCACAACAAGTTCATCTCGGATCGTCGATCTTCGGCGTGGCGTAGAAAAACACCTGATAGGGAGGTATCTCCAGGGGGGCCGGTGAGGGTGGCTTCCCCTGCCCAGCTCCGGGAGGTACCCACCCCATGGCCCACCAGCCGCAGAATCTGTTGAAGGCCGTGCTCGACGGATGGCGGAACTCCCTGCTGGACATGGGCGGCCGCAACCGGCTGCTCAACTTCCGGCACACCAGGACCGCCACGCTGGAGATCACCACGCCCGAGGCGGCGGCGCTCCTCGCGGAACTGGGCAAGGGCTGGGAGTTCGCACCGGTCGCCGAGCGGCCGGAGGGCGTGGCGCTGGCCAAGGAGAGCGACGGGACCGGCGCCTCCCGAGGCGGGGCGGCGGCACGGCGCTCCCGCCCCGGGCTCGTCACCCAGAAGACCACCCAGGCGTCCCTGGACACCTCCCTGTACCAACTGCGCCAGAAGTCCGGCCAGATGTACAACGACTACGGCCTGTGGGTGCTGTGGCTCGGCGTCGGCATCCTCGACTGGCGCGAGCCCGGCGCCCACGAGAGCAGCGCCGCCCCGCTGCTCCTCGTCCCCGTGGAGCTGCGCCGCGACGGCAACCGCCGCTACCGGCTCCACCCCGCCGAGGGCCAGGACCGCATCCACAACCCCGCGCTCGCCGTGAAGCTGGACCGGCTCGGCGTCGACTGGAGCGCCGTCACCGCCACCGACCCCGCCGACCTGCCCGGCGTCCTCGCCGCCGCCCGCAGGGCCACCGGTGCCCTGAAGGACTGGGCGGTGGAAGAGCGCGTGGTGCTCGGACTGTTCGCCTCCCACCGCGAGGCGATGTACCAGGACCTCCAGCAGAACGAGGAGCAGATCCTCGCCCACCCGCTGGTCCGCGCCGTCGCCCTCGGACCCGACGCCGAACTCCCTGACGGTCTCGTCGACTTCGAGCCCGCCGGACTCGACCGCATCGACGAGGTCCAACTGCCCGAGCAGACGCCCCTGGTGCTCGACGCCGACGCCTCCCAGCGCCAGTGCGTCGCGGCTGCCCTCGACGGTCGCTCCTTCGTGATGAGCGGACCGCCCGGCACCGGCAAGAGCCAGACCATCACCAACCTGATCGCCGCCCTCGTGCACGCGGGCCGCAGCGTGCTGTTCGTCAGCGAGAAGGCAGCCGCCCTCGACGTCGTGCGCAACCGGCTGCGCGGGGTCGGTCTCGGCGACTTCGTCATGGCCCTGCACAGCGGTGACACGAGCAAGAAGGCCGTCGCCACCGAACTCGCCCGGGTCCTCACCACCGAGGCGCGCGTCACCGGCGCCGCCGCGCACGAGCTGGAGCACGCCCGCAGGCTGCGCGAGGAGCTGTCCGCCTACGCCGCCGCCATGAACGAGACCCGCGCCCCGCTCGGCCGCACCCTGCACGACGTGCTCGGCCGGCTCGTCCTGCTGGAACAGGACGACACCCCGCGGCTCCCGCTCGGCACCGAGAGCGCCAGGGCTGTGCGCACGCTGAGCGCCGGTGCCCTGCGCGACCTCACCGCCGCCGCGGGGACGGTCGCCCGCGCCTGGCGCCCCGCCGCCGAGGGCGACGCCTTCCCCTGGCGCGGGCTCGTCGGCACCGCCCCGCACCAGGCCGTCTCCGAGGCAGCCGACGCCCTCGGCGCGCTGGTGACGGCCGCCGAGCGCCGCCCCTTCGCCGTCAGCGAGCCCGCACCCCGTACCGTCCGCGAACTCCAGCAGCTCGTGCGCACCCTGCGCGCGGACCTGCCGAACGCCCCCGCCCCGGTCGACGGCATCCTCCCCGACGACGTCACCGACCGCACCGCCCAGCTCGCGGACCTCTTCGGGATGCCCAAACCCGACCGCGCCGCCGACGCCTTCGCCCTGTGCGAGCTGGCCGGACTCACCACCGCAGGGCAGCGCCCGCCGCGCGGCTGGTTCGACGCCGACACCCTGCGCCGCGCCCACGAAGCCGCGCGAGACCTGCGTACCGCCCTCGACGCCGAGGAGCGCGCCCGCGCGACCGCCGCCGACGTGTTCGGGGAGAAGGTGCTCACCGAGACCGGACTGCCCGAGCTGGTCAAGCGCTTCGCGCAGCAGCACCGGGGTCTGATGTCCCGCTTCTCCGCGCAGTACAAGGCGGACCGCGCCACCGTCACCGACCTCGCCCGCACCGGCACCTGGGACAAGTCCCTGCCCGCGCGGCTGGACGACGCGCTCGCCTGGCACGAGACGGCGGCCGAGGTGACCCGCCTCGCCGACACCCACGCCGCCCTGCTCGCGCCGTACACCCCGCGCACCCTCGACGCGTGCGCCGCCCTCGACCGCGCCCTGGCCACCGCCGACCGGATCGCCGTGCTCGGCGGCACCGCCGAACGCCCCGGCGCGCTCGTCGACCGGCTCGCCGCGGACGCCGAGCCCGACCCGCTGCCCGCCCTCCTGGTCGACCACGTCCACAGCGCGCTCGGCGCCTGGTGCGCGGCCGCCGACGCCCGCGCCGAGCGCTGGAACCGGGCCGTCACCGATCTCCTCGACCAGTTCGACACCGCCCGCCGCACCCAGCTCTCGCCCGCCCTGCTCGGCACCCTCGCCGAGGCGGGACAGGCCGTCGACGTGCTGCGCGAGGACCCCCAGGGTCCCGAGGTCTGGCACGCCCACCTCGCCGGTCTCGCCGTGCTCGCCCGGCACGGCGCCGACGCGCTGGTCACCGGCGCCGCCGAACGCGGGCTCGACCCCGCCAGGCTGCCCGAGGTGGCCGAACAGGCGGTGCTGCGCGCCTGGGCGGACGACCTCCTCGCCACCGACCCGCGCCTGCGCAGCACCCGCTCCGAGGACCTGGACACCCGCGTCGCGGACTTCCGCGCCGCCGACCTGCGGCTGATCGCGGCGGCGGGCGGCGCGGTGACCGAGGCGTGCAACAAGCGGCGCCCCCGCAACTTCGCGGGCGGCGCCGGTGCCGTCATCGTCCGCGAGGCGGAGAAGAAGACCCGCCACATGCCGGTGCGCGAACTGCTCGGCCGCACCCGCGAGGTCGTCCAGGCGGTCAAGCCCTGTTTCATGATGAGCCCTCTGACGGTCAGTCAGTTCTTGCCGCCGGACTTCCACTTCGACGTGGTGGTCTTCGACGAGGCGTCCCAGGTACGGCCCAGCGACGCGGTGAACTGCATCTACCGGGGGCGCACGTTGATCGTCGCCGGTGACGACAAGCAGTTGCCGCCGACCTCGTTCTTCGACTCCGCCGTGGACGACGACTCCGACGAGTACGCCGACGACCTGCCCGACTCCTTCGAGTCCCTGCTGCACGCCTGCAAGGCGGGCGCCATGCGCGAACTCCCGCTGCGCTGGCACTACCGTAGCCGCCACGA
Source organism: Streptomyces sp. DSM 110735 (assembly GCF_016482685.1). Taxonomy (GTDB): domain Bacteria; phylum Actinomycetota; class Actinomycetes; order Streptomycetales; family Streptomycetaceae; genus Streptomyces. The sequence goes on from NZ_JACYHF010000014.1 coordinate 14,490, forward strand.
GAACCTGATCACCTTCAGCAACCGCGAGTTCTACGCCAACTCGATGATCACCTTCCCCGGCGCGGTGGCCGAGGGCGACGACGTCGGCGTGGCCTTCCTCGACGCCGCGGGCGCCTACGACCGGGGCGGACGCCGCGACAACCGCGTCGAGGCCGAGTACGTCGCCCGCCGCGTGCTGCACCACTTCGACACCCGCCCCGGCAGGACCCTCGGCGTCGTCGCCCTCTCCCAGGCCCAGGCGTCCGCCATCGACCTCGCCGTGCAGCAGGCCCGGCTCGCCCGCCCCGACCTCGACCACTGCTTCACCGAGGACCGGCTCGACGGGTTCTTCGTGAAGAACCTCGAATCCGTGCAGGGCGACGAGCGCGACGTGATGATCATGTCCATCGGCTACGGACCCGACGAACACGGCCGCCTCGGACTCAACTTCGGACCCATCAACAAGAGCGGCGGCTGGCGGCGCCTCAACGTCGCGGTCACCCGCGCCCGTTACCGCATGGAGGTCGTCTCCTCCTTCCGGGGCACCGCCCTCGCCGACAGCCCCAACGAAAGCGTGCAGTACCTCAAGCGCTACCTCGAATACGCCGAGAACGGTCCCTCCGTCCTCGCCCGCGACGTCGTCCAGTCGGACGCCGAGCCCGACAGCCCCTTCGAGGAGTCCGTCCTCGCCGTCCTGCGCGGCTGGGGCTACCGGGTCCAGCCGCAGGTCGGTGTCGCCGGATACCGCATCGACCTCGGCGTACGCCACCCCGCGCTGCCCGGCGCCTACGCCCTCGGCATCGAGTGCGACGGCGCGATGTACCACTCCTCCAAGGCCGCCCGCGACCGCGACCGGCTCCGCGAACAGGTACTGAACGGACTCGGCTGGCGGCTGCACCGCATCTGGGGCACCGACTGGTACCGGGGTCGCGCGGCGGCGGAACTCCGGCTGCGCGAAGCCGTCGAACAGGCCGTTGCCGACGGCCCGTTGCTCACCGTGACCGGACCCCCGCCCACCACGCCGACGCCGGGCGAGACCAGCGGCACCGCACCCACCGCCGACACGCCCCCGGAGCCGGTCGTCGAGCGCGTCCCCGTCGACCCCGCCACCGAGCGGGAATGGAGCGCCCCCTACACACCCGCCGCCGTCACGGTCACCCCCCGCCACGAACTCCACACCCAGGAAGCCCGGCCCGCCCTGCGCGAGGCGCTGACCCGGATCGTCGAGGCCGAAGGACCCGTCCACGAGGACCTGTTGGTCCAGCGAGCCCGCGAGGCGTGGGGTGTCGGGCGCGCGGGCAGCCGGATCCGCGACAACGTGCGCGCGGTGGCCGACGCCCTCGTGCGCTCCGGGAAGCTCACCTCGGCCGACGGCTTCTACGCGCTCGCCAAGTCCGGTCCGACCAGGGCCCGTCACCCGCAGGGCGGCGACACGCCCCGCAAGGTCGTGCACATAGCGCCGGGGGAGCGGCACGTCGCCCTGTACGAACTGGCCGTCGAGTGCCCCGGCTTGAGCGAGGACGAACTGGTCAAGCTGGCCTGCGAGTTCTTCGGCTGGCGGCGCACCGGCAAGGACATCCGCGACCGGCTCGCCGCCGACATCGCCGAACTGCGCCGCGCCGGACGCCTCCAGGGCGGACCCGACCAGGTCGCCGCCGTCCGCTGAACCCGCCCGCACGAGCCGAATACGCGAAAGGGCGGCGGGAGCCTCAAGCTCCCACCGCCCTTTGCCGGTTCAGCTCACGGGGAAGCCGGAGGGTACAGCGAACGCGGCAGGTCCTTCGCCGCCGCCGAGTCCAGCAGCCACAGCGTCCGCGCCCGTCCCTGGGCACCCGCCGCCGGAGCCTGGATCTCGCCCGCGCCGGACAGCGCGATGGCCACCGCCTCGGCCTTGTCCTCGCCCGCCGCCAGCAGCCACACCTCACGCGCCGCGCGGATCGCGGGCAGCGTCAGCGAGACCCGGGTCGGCGGCGGCTTGGGCGCGCCGTGCACACCCACCACCGTGCGCTCGGTCTCCCGGACAGCGGGCAACTCCGGGAACAGGGACGCCACATGGGTGTCCGGACCGACGCCGAGCAGCAGCACGTCGAACTCCGGCACCTCGGCGTGGTCCTCGGGGCCCGCCGCCTTGGCCAGCTCCGCCGCGTACGCCTCGGCAGCCGCGTCCACGTCCGCGCCGTACGGACCGTCCGAGGCGGGCATCGGGTGCACCCGCGCCGGGTCCAGCGGTACGGCGTCGAGCAGCGCCTCACGAGCCTGCGTGTAGTTGCGGTCCGGGTCGCCCTCGGGGAGATAGCGCTCGTCGCCCCACCACAGGTCCAGACGGCTCCAGTCGACGGCGTCCCGCGCGGGCGCGGAAGCCAGCGCGGCCAGCAGACCGTTGCCGTTGCGCCCGCCCGTGAGGACCACGGAGGCGTGACCGCGCGAAGCCTGCGCGTCCACGATCTTCGTGATCAGGCGCGCCGCGGCTGCCTCGGCCATCAGTTCCTTGTCGCGGTGCACGACCAACTGCGGAGTGCTCACTTCGACGCCGCCTTCCTCGCCAGGGAGTTGGGAGTCGGCTTCTCGACCGCCGTCTCCTCGACCGCGGCTTCCTCGGCCACGACCTTTACCGCCGCGTCCTCCGCCGCCGCCTGTTCGGCCGCCGCCGCCTCCGCCGCGACGTCCTCGGCCACCACCTCGGACAGCCCCGCCACCGCGTCCTCCGCCTTCGCCAGCCGCTCCACGCCGTAGCGCAGCGCCGCCGCGTAGGTGTCGTCCGGGTCGAGCCTGCGCAGCTCCTCCGCGATCAGCTCGGCGGTGTCCCGCCGCTTGAGCGCGACCGCGCGAGCGGGCTGACCCGAGATGGACAGGGTGGCCAGCGAACCGTCCGCCCGGTCGAGGACGATCGGACCGCATGTGGTGTCCATGCGGACGGCGGTGAGCCCCGGACCCGAGGACAGCGTCCGCCGCACGGGCACCGCGAGCCGGTCCGCCAGCCACATCGCGAGCAGCTCGCAGCTCGGGTTGAACTCCTCGCCCTCCACCTCGACACCGGTGACCTCGCAGCTCACCTGGTCCAGAGCCGCCGCCAGCATCGAGCGCCAGGGCGTGATCCGGGTCCAGGACAGGTCCGTGTCGCCGGGGGTGTACGTCTCGGCACGCGCGGCCAGTTCCCGCACCGGCTGCTCGGCGGCGTAGGTGTCGGTGACCCGGCGCTGCGCGAGCGCGCCCAGCGGGTCCTTGGCCGGGTCCAGCGGCGCCGCCACCGGCCACCAGACGACCACGGGGGCGTCGGGCAGCAGCAGCGGCAGCACGACCGAGTCGGCGTGGTCGGAGACCTCGCCGTGCAGCCGCACCACCACGGTCTCCCCGGTGCCCGCGTCCGCACCCACCCTGACCTCGGCGTCGAGCCGGGAGGAGGTGCGGTCGCGCAGGGTGCGGGCGTGCCGCTTGATGACGACCAGGGTGCGCGAGGGGTGCTCGCGCGAGGCGTCGTTGGCGGCGCGCAGCGCGTCGTAGGCGTTCTCCTCGTCGGTGACGATGACGAGGGTCAGGACCATGCCGACGGCGGGGGTGCCGATCGCCCGGCGGCCCTCCACCAGCGCCTTGTTGATGTCTCCGGCGGTGGTTCCGGTCAGGTCTATCTTCATGGCCGGCGCCAGCTCCGTCCGTCTCGTGCGAGCATCTCGTCCGCCTCGGCCGGACCCCACGTACCCGACTTGTACTGCGCGGGCCTGCCGTGGGTGTCCCAGTACTCCTCGACCGGGTCGAGGATCTCCCAGGACAGCTCGACCTCCTCCGTGCGCGGGAAGAGGTTGGCGTCACCGAGGAGCACGTCGAGGATCAGCCGCTCGTACGCCTCGGGGCTGGACTCGGTGAAGGACTCGCCGTACGCGAAGTCCATCGACACGTCCCGGATCTCCATCGAGGTGCCCGGCACCTTGGAGCCGAAGCGCACCGTGATGCCCTCGTCCGGCTGGACGCGGATGACGATCGCGTTCTCGCCCAGCTCCTCGGTCGCCGTGTGGTCGAACGGGGAGTGCGGGGCGCGCTGGAAGACCACCGCGATCTCGGTGACCCGGCGGCCGAGCCGCTTGCCGGTGCGCAGATAGAAGGGGACACCCGCCCAGCGGCGGTTGTCGATCTCCAGCTTCACCGCCGCGTAGGTGTCGGTCTTCGACTCGGGGTTGATCCCGTCCTCTTCGAGGTAGCCGATGACCTTCTGACCGCCCTGCCACCCGGCCGCGTACTGACCGCGCACCGTGTGCCGGCCCAGCTCGTCCGGCAGCCGGACGGCGCCGAGCACCTTGGTCTTCTCCGCCGCCAGCGCGTCCGCGTCGAAGGAGGACGGCTCCTCCATCGCGGTCAGCGCGAGCAACTGCAGCAGGTGGTTCTGGATGACGTCACGGGCGGCGCCGATGCCGTCGTAGTACCCGGCGCGGCCACCGATGCCGATGTCCTCCGCCATGGTGATCTGCACGTGGTCCACGTAGGACCGGTTCCAGATCGGCTCGAACATGGTGTTGGCGAAGCGCAGCGCCAGCAGGTTCTGGACGGTCTCCTTGCCGAGGTAGTGGTCGATCCGGAACACCTGGTCCGGCTCGAACACCTCGTGCACGACCTTGTTCAGCTCCTCGGCCGACCTCAGGTCGTGGCCGAAGGGCTTCTCGATGACCGCGCGCCGCCAGGAGCCCCCGGTCTGGTCGGCCAGCCCGTGCTTCTTGAGCTGCTGGATGACCACGGGGAAGGCGCGCGGCGGCACCGACAGATAGAAGGCGAAGTTGCCGCTGGTGCCCTGCGCCTTGTCCAGCTCGTCGATGGTCGCGCGCAGCCGCTCGAACGCCTCGTCGTCGTCGAAGGTGCCCTGGACGAAGCGCATCCCCTGCAGGAGCTGCTGCCAGACCTCCTCGCGGAACGGCGTACGGGCGTGTTCCTTCACGGCGTCGTGCACGACCTGCGCGAAGTCCTCGTGCTCCCAGTCGCGGCGGGCGAAGCCCACCAGGGAGAAGCCCGGCGGCAGCAGACCGCGGTTGGCCAGGTCGTAGACCGCGGGCATCAGCTTCTTGCGGGACAGGTCGCCGGTGACACCGAAGATCACCAGGCCCGACGGCCCCGCGATGCGCGGGAGCCGTCGGTCGGCGGGATCACGAAGCGGGTTGGCTCCGGAACCGTTGAGGGGTGACAAATCAGCCCTCCGAAGGGGCGAGCCGCTTGAGCTCCGCCTCGGTCGACTTCAGCAGGTCGTTCCAGGACCCCTCGAACTTGTCGACGCCCTCGTCCTCCAGGACCTTGACGACGTCGTCGTACGAGATGCCCAGCGCCTCCAGCGCGTCGAGGTCGGCGCGCGCCTGCTCGTAGGTGCCGGACACCGTGTCCCCGGTGATCTGCCCGTGGTCCTCGGTGGCCTCAAGGGTGGCTTCCGGCATGGTGTTGACCGTGTTCGGCGCGACCAGCTCGGTGACGTACATCGTGTCCGAGTACGCCGGGTCCTTCACACCGGTCGACGCCCACAGCGGACGCTGCTTGTTCGCGCCCGCCTTCTCCAGCGCCTTCCAGCGGTCCGAGGGCGGCGTCGAATTGTCGGCGGAGCCGAACACATCCTCGTACGCCTGGTAGGCGAGCCGGGCGTTGGCGATGGCGGCCTTGCCGCGCAGCGCCTTGGCCTCGTCGGTGCCGAGCGCCGCGAGCCGCTTGTCGATCTCGGTGTCCACGCGGGACACGAAGAAGGACGCGACCGAGTAGATCTGCGACAGGTCCAGACCGCGCTCCTTGGCCTTCTCCAGGCCGGTCAGGTAGGCGTCCATGACCTTGCGGTACCGGTCGAGGGAGAAGATCAGCGTGACGTTGACGCTGATGCCGTTGCCGATCGTCTCCGCGATCGCGGGCAGACCCGGCTCGGTGGCCGGGATCTTGATCAGCGCGTTGGGGCGGTCCACCAGCCACGCGAGCTGCTTGGCCTCGGCGACGGTCGCGCGGGTGTTGTGCGCCAGGCGCGGGTCGACCTCGATGGAGACCCGGCCGTCCTGGCCGCCCGTCGCGTCGAAGACCGGGCGCAGGATGTCGGCGGCGTCACGGACGTCCGCCGTGGTGATCATGCGGATGGCCTCTTCCACGGTGACCTCGCGGGCGGCGAGGTCGGCCAACTGCTGGTCGTAGCCGTCGCCCTGGGAGATCGCCTTCTGGAAGATCGTCGGGTTGGTGGTGACGCCCACGACGTGCTGCTGGTCGATCAGCTCGGCGAGATTGCCGGACGTGATCCGCTTGCGCGACAGGTCGTCCAGCCAGATCGCGACGCCTTCCTCGGAGAGGCGCTTGAGTGCGTCTGTCATGGAAAATGCATCTCCTACGTGTCGTTTACGGGCGTCAGCGCTGGGCGTCGGCGAGGGATTCCCGCGCCTTCGCGACCACGTTCTCCGGAGTGAATCCGTACTCGCGGAACAGGACCTTGCCGTCCGCAGACGCACCGAAGTGCTCCAGGGAAACGATGCGGCCGGCGTCGCCCACGTACTTGTGCCAGGTGAGACCGATACCGGCCTCCACCGCGACCCGCGCCTTGACCGACGGCGGCAGCACGGACTCCCGGTACCCCCGGTCCTGCTCCTCGAACCACTCCACCGACGGCATCGAGACCACCCGGGTCGGCACACCCTCGGCCTGGAGCTGCTCACGCGCCTCCACGGCCACGTGCACCTCGGAACCGGTGGCGATCAGGATCACCTCGGGCTCGCCGCCCTCGGCCTCGAACAGGACGTAACCGCCACGGGCGGCGTCGTCGTTCGGGGCGTAGGTCGGCACACCCTGGCGGGTGAGGACCAGACCGTGCGGGGCGCCCTTGCCGAACTCCTTCGTCCAGCGCTGCTGGATCTCGCGCCAGGCGATGGCGGTCTCGTTGGCGTCCGCCGGGCGGACCACGTTCAGACCGGGGATCGCGCGCAGCGCGGCCAGGTGCTCGACCGGCTGGTGGGTCGGGCCGTCCTCGCCCAGACCGATGGAGTCGTGCGTCCACACGTACGTCACCGGCAGGTGCATCAGGGCCGACAGGCGCACGGCGTTGCGCATGTAGTCGGAGAAGACGAGGAACGTACCGCCGTAGACACGGGTGTTCCCGTGCAGGGTGATGCCGTTCATCTCGGCGGCCATCGCGAACTCGCGGATGCCGAAGTGGATCGTCCGGCCGTACGGGTCCGCCTCGGGCAGCGGGTTGCCCGCCGGGAGGAAGGAGCTGTCCTTGTCGATGGTCGTGTTGTTCGAACCGGCGAGGTCGGCGGAGCCGCCCCACAGCTCGGGCACGACCGCGCCGAGGTCCTGGAGGACCTTGCCGGAGGCGGCGCGGGTGGCGATGCTCTTGCCGGTCTCGAAGACCGGGATCTTCTCCGCCCAGCCGGCCGGCAGCTCGCCCGCGGCGATGCGGTCGAACTCGGCCGCGCGCTCGGCGTTGTTGTCCCGCCACTCCTGGAAGGACTTCTCCCACTCGGCCTTGGCCTCGCGGCCGCGCTCCAGGGCGCCGCGCGTGTGGGCCAGCACCTCGTCGGCGACGGCGAAGGTCTGCTTGTCGTCGAAGCCGAGGACGCGCTTGGTGGCGGCGACCTCGTCGTCGCCGAGGGCCGAGCCGTGCGCCGCCTCGGTGTCCTGGGCGTTCGGCGCGGGCCAGGCGATGATCGAGCGCATCGCGATGAAGGACGGGCGGTCGGTGACGGCCTTGGCCGCCTCGATCGCCGCGTAGATCGCCTCGGGGTCCAGGTCGCCGTCCGGCTTGGGCTCCACGCGCTGGACGTGCCAGCCGTACGCCTCGTACCGCTTCATCGTGTCCTCGGACACGGCGGTCTCGGTGTCGCCCTCGATCGAGATGTGGTTGTCGTCCCACAGCAGGATCAGGTTGCCGAGCTTCTGGTGGCCTGCGAGCGAGGACGCCTCGGAGGAGATGCCCTCCTGGAGGCAGCCGTCACCGGCGATGCAGTAGATGTAGTGGTCGAAGGGGGACGAGCCCTCCGGCGCCTCCGGGTCGAACAGACCGCGCTCGAAGCGGGAGGCCATGGCCATGCCCACCGCGTTGGCCACACCCTGGCCCAGCGGGCCGGTGGTGGTCTCGACGCCCTTGGTGTGTCCGTACTCCGGGTGGCCCGGGGTCTTCGAGCCCCAGGTGCGGAAGGACTTCAGGTCGTCCAGCTCCAGGCCGAAGCCGGCCAGGTAGAGCTGCGTGTAGAGGGTCAGGGACGAGTGGCCGGCGGACAGCACGAAGCGGTCCCGCCCCACCCACTCCGGGTCGGCCGGGTCGTGCCGCATCACCTTCTGGAAGAGGGTGTAGGCGGCCGGGGCCAGGCTCATCGCCGTGCCGGGATGGCCGTTGCCGACCTTCTGTACGGCGTCGGCGGCCAGGACACGAGCGGTGTCCACGGCCCGCTGGTCCAGCTCGGTCCACTCAAGGTCTGTGGTGGTCGGCTTGGTGCTCACCCTGGGTCAGGGCTCCTCTCCACATGTTGTTCGCCGGTCGTCGGGACAGGGCCCGTCCGGCCGCCGGTGGACAGCGTGTCCACCGGCCGTTGTCGAGCCTACCCCCGAGGGGACGTGCGTTTTTTCGAGTCATTCCAGACTGCCGGGACTCGCTGCGATCCGCCTCCCGACCGGCCCGGAGGCGGCTTGGCACATGAATACGGAGAGGCTCGCCGTCCTGCTCAAACGCCCCCCGGCGCGCCCCGCGCCAACACGAGCGGACCCCGGCGAAAGGCGAGGTATGGGCAACGTCTAAAGTGGCGTGGTACGCGCGGGCCTTTACACCGGTTTCACACGGGTGGCCCGCTGGGATGTCTCTGTCAGGGGTGTGCGTGACGGCCGTCGAATCCCGTCCTGCTGCTGCGCTCGGTGCGAGCCGCAGCCCGGTCCACCGGCCGTTCGGCGCCCGGGTCAAGGGCTTCGTGGCGCTGACCAAGCCGCGGATCATCGAGCTGCTGCTCATCACCACGGTGCCGGTCATGTTCCTCGCCCAGCAGGGCGTGCCCGACCTCAAGCTGGTGCTGCTCACCTGCGTGGGCGGCTACCTCTCCGCGGGCGGCGCCAACGCGCTGAACATGTACATCGACCGGGACATCGACGCCCTGATGGACCGCACCTCGCAGCGACCGCTGGTGACCGGCATGGTCAGCCCGCGCGAGTGCCTCGCCTTCGGCATCAGCCTGGCGGTCGTCTCCACCCTGCTCTTCGGATTCACCGTCAACTGGCTGTCCGCCTGGCTGTCGCTCGGAGCGCTCCTCTTCTACGTCGTCGTCTACACGATGATCCTCAAACGGCGTACGTCGCAGAACATCGTGTGGGGTGGCATCGCGGGCTGTCTGCCGGTGCTGATCGGGTGGTCCTCGGTCACGAACTCCATGTCGTGGGCGCCGGTCATCCTCTTCCTCGTCATGTTCTTCTGGACGCCGCCGCACTACTGGCCGCTCTCCATGAAGGTCAAGGACGACTACGCGCGCGTGGGCGTGCCCATGCTCCCGGTCATCGCCTCCAACAAGGTCGTCGCCCGGCAGATCGTCATCTATAGCTGGGTGATGGTCGCCGTCTCCCTGCTGCTCCAGCCGCTCGGCTACACCGGCTGGTTCTACACGGCGGTCGCGCTGGCCTCGGGCGGCTTCTGGCTGTGGGAGGCGCACGGGCTGCAGAACCGGGCGCGGGCCGAGGTGACGGGCGTCAAGCTCAAGGAGATGCGGCTGTTCCACTGGTCGATCACGTACGTGTCGATCCTGTTCGTGGCGGTCGCGGTGGACCCGTTCCTGAGGTAGCGCCGCACTGATGTCGAGCAAGGGAGGGGCGCGTGGTCAAGGCCACGCGCCCCTCCCTTCGCCGTTGCGTCTACCCGTCGGTAGCATCCTGACCATGGCAGACACGGAGCAGGTTGACGCGAAGACCGAGCGCAAGGTGAAGCGCCTCGCCCACGAGATCGGCACCTTCGCCAAGGCGCACGGCGGAGCCGGGGGCAACGTGGCGTACCTCGGTGAGCGGGGGGCGCGGATCGCCCTCGTCGGCGAGGACGGGGAGTGGGGGAACCTGGTCGCGCCCAGCGTGGAGATCGGGCGGCAGGCGCTGGAGCGGGCGGGGGTCGAGATCCACGAGGAGTTCGACGGGGAGTTCGCGGCGAAGATTCGTACGAGTGCGTATGAGTGGAAGCGGATGGCTGGGATTCAGATCTGAATCCAGCTCGGGTGGTGTGGGTGCGTTGCAGGGTGCGGGTGCGTCGTGGTTGATCGCGCCCACGCGGCGGAGCCGCAGATCGATACGGTCCCGCGCCCCTTTCAGGTTGGGCAGCGCCACCTGAGTCTCATTCGTGCCGTTAGGACGGTAAGGCAGTACACCGTCCTTGCGGGAGTTCTCGATGATCGAAACGGCGTCGCTCGTGGATCAGCACTGTCATGGGGTGCTGCGGACCGAGTTGGGGCTCGGGACGTTCGAGGCTCAGCTCGGGCGGATGGAGGGGGCGCCCGCGGCGGGGACCACGTTGTTCGACACGCAGACGGGGTTCGCGGTGCGGCGGTGGTGTCCGCCGCTGCTGGGGCTTGAGCCGCACTGCGCGCCCGCGCGGTATCTGGCGCGGCGGCGGGAGCTGGGCGTCCTGGAGGCGGGGCGCAGGCTGCTGCGGGGGAGCGGGATCACGACCTATCTGGTCGACACCGGACTGCCCGGGGATCTCACCGGACCCGAGGAGATGGCCACCGCCGGGGACGCCGAGGCGCGGGAGATCGTCCGCCTGGAGCCGCTGGCCGCGCAGGTCGCGGACACCTCGGGCAGCGTCGCGTCCTTCCTCGCCAACCTCGCCGAGTCGGTGCACGGCGCGGCGGGTCACGCCGTCGCCTTCACGACCGGGGCGGGGTTCGCGGACGGCGCCGCCCTCTCGCCCGAGCCGCCCGGACCCGGCGAGGTGCGGGGCGCCGTCTCGCGCTGGCTGGCGGGGCGGCGGGTGGGGGAGGCGCCGGTCGATCCGGTGCTGCTGCGCCATCTGCTGTGGACCGCCGTCGCCTCCGGACGCCCGCTCCAACTGCACGCGGGGCTCGGCGCGCCGGGCGTGCCGGTCGACCCCGGTCCGCTGACCGGCTTCGTACGGGCCACCGCCGGTCTCGGCACGGACCTGGTCCTGCTGCACGGCTACCCGCACCACCGGTACGCGGCGCATCTCGCCGCCGCCCATCCGCACGTCTACGCCGACTCCGGCGCCGCGCTCGTCCGTACCGGCGCCCGCGCGGCCACCGTGCTCGCGGAGATCCTGGAGCTGGCGCCCTTCGGCAAGATCCTCTTCTCCAGCGGGGCGCGCTCCCTGCCGGAGCTGCACGTCGTCGCCGCCCAGCTCTTCCGCGAGTCCCTCAACCGCGTCCTCGGCACCTGGGTCACCGACGGCGCCTGGTCCCTGACGGACGCGCGCCGGGTGGCCCGCATGGTGGCGGCGGAGAACGCGCTCAGGGTGTACGGGCTGGAGTGAGCCCCTCGGCGCCCGAAGGCGTCAGGCGGAGGTGCCGACCGTGACCTCGGCCGAGGGACCGGGCACCGTCACCGCGTCGGAGGGACGCTCGCGCAGCGAGAGCAGGACGCGCAGCACCCAGATCCACATCACCGAGGAGCCCAGCATGTGCAGGGCGACCAGCGCCTCGGGCAGGTGCGTGAAGTACTGGACGTAGCCGATGACGCCCTGGAGCAGCAGGACGACGAACAGCTCGCGGGTGCGGTGCAGGGGTCCCTTCGGGGCGTCGACCGCCTTGAGGACGAACCACAGGGCGAAGGTCAGCGTGACCACGATCCAGGCGAGCACCGCGTGCAGCTTGGCGATCATCTCCCAGTCGAGCGGGATGCGCTCGACCTCGCTGGAGTCACCGGCGTGCGGACCCGCGCCGGTCACCACGGTGCCGACCGCGATCAGCAGCACGGACGCGACGACCAGGAACCACACGAGCTGCCGTACCGCTCCGCCGACCAGCGGACGCGCCTCGCCGTCGCCCTCCCGGGTGCGCTGCCACATCACGGTCGCGACGGTGATCAGCGCGGTGGTGAGCAGGAAGTGCGCGGCGACGGTGTAGGGGTTCAGACCGACAAGCACGACGATGCCGCCGAGCACCGCGTTGCCCATGACCACCCAGAACTGCGCCCAGCCCAGCCGGGTCAGGCTCCGCCGCCAGGGCTTCGCCGAGCGCGCGGCGATGATCGCCCAGCCGATGGCGGCGCACAGCACGTACGTCAGCATCCGGTTGCCGAACTCGATCGCGCCGTGGAAGCCCATCGCGCGGGTCGTGGTCAGCGAGTCGGCGGTGCAGGTGGGCCAGGTCGGGCAGCCGAGACCCGAACTGGTCAGCCGCACCGCGCCGCCGGTGACCACGATGACCACCGCCATCACGAGTGCGGCGAGCGCGGCCCGGCGGACGGTACGGGGGTCCGGGGTCCAGCGCTCGGCGATGAAGGCGAGCGGGTTGCGCAGGGCCGCTGCGGTGTCGGCGGGGGTCAGCTTTGGCACGCGCGTAATAGTAGATGCCCCGCTTGTGCACGCTTTCACTAGGGTTGCGGTACGCCGGTTTCCCGAGGTCAGCGCCCTGTGGCTGGTTCCGCTACTCCCAGCGGAAGAACTTCCCCGCCGCAGCGAGCCCCACGACCGCCCACACCGCGAGGATGCCGAGGTCGCCCCAGGGCATCCCGGCGCCGTGCTGGAGGACGTCGCGCAGACCGTCGGAGAGGGCGGAGATCGGCAGCAGACCGAGCACGTGCTGTCCGGCGGCGCCGAACTTCTCCAGCGGCACGATCACCCCGCCGCCGACGAGCAGCAGCAGGAAGACGAGGTTGGCGGCGGCGAGCGTCGCCTCCGCCTTGAGCGTGCCCGCCATCAGCAGACCGAGCCCGGAGAAGGCGGCGGTGCCGAGGACCAGCAGGAGCAGGACGGCGGCCGGGTTGCCGTGCGGCGACCAGCCGAGCGCGAAGGCGATGACCGTCAGCAGGATCACCTGGAGCACCTCGGTGACCAGCACGGAGGCGGTCTTCGCGGTCATCAGGGCCCAGCGCGGCAGCGGCGAGGCGGCGAGCCGCTTCAGGACGCCGTAGCGGCGCTCGAAGCCGGTCGCGATGGCCTGGCCGGTGAACGCCGTCGACATGACGGCCAGCGCCAGGATGCCCGGGGCGAGGAAGTCCACCGCCTTGCCGGGACCGGTGTCCGTGATGTCGACCGTGCTGAAGAGCACGAGCAGCAGGGTCGGGATGACCACGGTCAGCAGCAGTTGCTCGCCGTTGCGCAGCAGCATCCGCGTCTCCAGCGCGGTCTGCGCGGCGATCATGCGGGGGAGCGGGGCGGCTCCGGGCCGCGGGGCGTAGGTGCCCGAGGGGGTGGTGCCCGGGGCGGTCGTGTCCGCGGGGGTGGTCACGAGCGCAGCTCCTTGCCGGTCAGTTCGAGGAACACGTCTTCCAGGGTGTGCCGCTCGACCGAGATCCGGTCCGGCATCACCCCGTGCTGCGCGCACCACGAGGTGACGGTGGCGAGCAGTTGGGGGTCTATCTTGCCGGTCACCCGGTAGGAGCCCGGGGTCAGCTCGGCGGCGGTGCAGTCGGCGGGGAGCGCCTTGAGCAGCGCGGCGAGGTCGAGTCCGGGACGACCGGTGAAGCGCAGGGTGTTCTCGGCGCCGCCGCGGCACAGCTCCTCGGGGGAGCCCTGGGCGATGACCCGCCCGCCGTCGATGATCGCGACGTCGTCGGCGAGCTGCTCTGCCTCGTCCATGTGGTGAGTGGTGAGGATGACGGAGACACCGTCGGTGCGCAGGTCGCGCACGAGGTCCCAGGTGGCGCGGCGGGCCTGCGGGTCGAGTCCGGCGGTGGGCTCGTCCAGGAACACCAGCTCGGGTCGGCCGACGACGGCCATGGCGAGCGCGAGCCGCTGCTGCTGCCCGCCGGACAGGCGCCGGTAGCTGGTCCGCCCGCAGGAGCCGAGCCCGAGGCGCTCGATCAGCGCGTCCACGTCCAGCGGGTGCGCGTGCAGCCTGGCGACATGGCGGAGCATTTCGTCGGCGCGGGCGCCGGAGTAGACGCCGCCGGACTGGAGCATCACCCCGATCCGGGGGCGCAGCTCGGCGGACTGGCGCACGGGGTCGAGCCCCAGGACCCGCACCGTGCCGGAGTCCGGCTTGCGGTACCCCTCGCAGGTCTCGACGGTGGTCGTCTTCCCGGCACCGTTGGGACCGAGCACGGCGGTCACCCCCGCCCGCGCCTCCAGGTCGAGGCCGTTCACCGCGGTCTTCTGGCCGTACCGCTTCACCAGGGCCTGGACCTGGACCACGGGCTCACTTCGCATGACTCCAGAGTCTAGGGAGCCCCGCCGGCACTCAGGCGCGGGGGTCGGAGAACTCCTCCTCGCGGGGCCGGTGCACCGGCAGCCAGCGCTCGGCGTACGACACGGCGTCCGCGAGGGGGAAGAGCCGCGCCTCGGCGGTGCCGATCCGGGCGCGCACGACCGGGCGGTCCCGCTCGAAGTCGTGGCCCAGCTCCTCGAACCGCTCCGAGTCGATGGACCCGTCCGTCGCCTCCTCCCAGCCGCCGCCGGGCGCGGGCCATTCGATCCGCGCCGACGGGGACGGTACGCGGTACTCGGCCAGGTGGAACGCGGTGCAGGAGCCGTATCCCACGCCGAGCAGCAGGACCCGCGCCCCGGCCCGCTCCAGCCTGGCCAGCGGGCTGTGCTCGCCGAGGCGGCAGTCGGGTGCGTGGCCCTCGGTGATCTCGGCGGCGCGCGGTCCGAGCGCGGCGAACGAGGTCTGGGGGTGGGCGCTGCGCAGGGCTCCGGGCCAGGTGCGGACGGTCTCCGGGATCGCGCCCATGCCCAGGGTGGGCGTGATCCGGGGGTCGTAGACGGGCATCGTGGCGCGGATGGCGTCCCACCACTCCTCGGGCGCCGGGGGATTGCGCCAGCGGGCCGGGTCGGAGAGGTGGGTCGAGTGCGTGGGGACCGTCAGCGTGCCGGCCGGACCGAGGGCGTCGAGGAGTCCCTGGACGACGGCGACGGGTCCGCCGTTCACCCAGCCGAGGGAACTCAGCGAGGAGTGGACGAGGAGGGTTTCGCCGGGTGCGACACCCATTTCGCGCAGCCGTGCGGAGATCGTGTCGCGGGTGATCAGCGGGCCGTTCGGGGCGGGTTTCGGCATGACCGGAGTGTGCCGCGCCGGGGTGCGGGGTGCCAGTGGTTTTGCCTGGTGAGGGGCGCCGCGCTCGATGATCCGGAGATCGTTTCCGCAGGTCAGGTTAGGTGTGCCTAAGTGACGCAGGGCACCGTCCGCCCGGCGGGACCCGGCTTGTCAGGCTCTGAGGAATTACGCAACAATGGCGTTGTGAAAAACGTCGGCGAGGCTCGGGAGACCCCGGTGGGTACCCCGCAGGAGGAGCTAGCGACCGGTGAGCGTTCGACGCGCAACCGGGTCGCGCGGTCCATCCTGGATCACGGCCCGTCCACCGTCGCCGAGCTGGCGGGACGGCTGGGTCTGACCCAGGCCGCCGTCCGCCGGCACCTCGACGCGCTGGCCGCCGACGACGTCGTGGAGGCACGCGAGCAGCGGGTGTACGGAGCCCGTACCCGCGGTCGCCCCGCCAAGGTGTTCGCCCTGACCCCCTGCGGCCGGGACGCCTTCGACCAGTCCTACGACCAGCTCGCCGTGGACGCCCTGCGCTGGATCGCCGAGCGCGAGGGCGGGGACGAGGCGGTCGCCGCCTTCGCCCGCGCCCGGATCGCCGCCCAGGCGGACGGCTACCGCAAGGCCGTCGAGGGCGTCGCCCCCGAGCACCGCGCCGAAGCCCTGGCCAGGGCCTTGACCGCGGACGGGTACGCTGCTACAGCGCGCAGCGCACCGGTCGGCGAGCAGCTCTGTCAGCACCACTGCCCGGTCGCCCACGTCGCCGAACGCTTCCCCCAGCTCTGCGAGGCGGAGACGGAGTTCTTCGCCGAACTGCTGGGAACCCACGTCCAGCGGCTGGCGACCATCGCGCACGGCGACGGCGTCTGCACGACGTTCATCCCCAAGACCAACACCGACGCACCTGCAAGCACGGCCGGGAGGAACCCCGCATGACTCTCCCCACGGAGACTGCCCACCCCGAACTCGAGGGTCTGGGCAAGTACGAATACGGCTGGGCCGACTCCGACGTGGCCGGTGCCGCAGCGAAGCGTGGCCTGAACGAGGCCGTCGTCCGTGACATCTCGGACAAGAAGTCCGAGCCGGAGTGGATGACGAAGCTGCGGCTCAAGGGCCTGAAGCTGTTCGAGAAGAAGCCCATGCCCAACTGGGGCTCGGACCTCTCGGGCATCGACTTCGACAACATCAAGTACTTCGTGCGCTCCACGGAGAAGCAGGCGGAGTCCTGGGAGGACCTGCCCGAGGACATCAAGAACACCTACGACAAGCTCGGCATCCCGGAGGCGGAGAAGCAGCGCCTGGTCGCCGGTGTCGCCGCGCAGTACGAGTCGGAGGTCGTCTACCACCAGATCCGCGAGGACCTGGAGGAGCAGGGCGTCATCTTCCTGGACACCGACACCGCGCTCCGTGAGCACCCCGAGCTGTTCAAGGAGTACTTCGGCACCGTCATCCCCGTCGGTGACAACAAGTTCGCCTCGCTGAACACGGCCGTGTGGTCCGGCGGCTCCTTCATCTACGTGCCGAAGGGCGTGCACGTGGAGATCCCGCTCCAGGCGTACTTCCGTATCAACACGGAGAACATGGGCCAGTTCGAGCGGACCCTGATCATCGTCGACGAGGGTGCCTACGTGCACTACGTCGAGGGTTGTACGGCGCCGATCTACAAGTCGGACTCGCTGCACAGCGCCGTCGTCGAGATCATCGTCAAGAAGAACGCCCGCTGCCGCTACACGACCATCCAGAACTGGTCGAACAACGTCTACAACCTGGTCACCAAGCGCGCCGTGGCGTACGAGGGCGCGACCATGGAGTGGATCGACGGCAACATCGGCTCCAAGGTGACGATGAAGTACCCGGCCGTCTACCTGATGGGCGAGCACGCCAAGGGCGAGACCCTCTCCATCGCCTTCGCGGGCGAGGGCCAGCACCAGGACGCGGGCGCCAAGATGGTCCACATGGCGCCGAACACGTCGTCCAACATCGTCTCCAAGTCGGTGGCGCGCGGCGGCGGCCGTACCTCCTACCGCGGTCTCATCGAGATCGGCGAGGGCGCGGCCGGATCGAAGTCCAACGTGCTGTGCGACGCGCTGCTGGTCGACACCATCTCCCGCTCGGACACCTACCCCTACGTGGACGTCCGCGAGGACGACGTGTCCATGGGTCACGAGGCGACCGTCTCCAAGGTCTCCGAGGACCAGCTCTTCTACCTGATGAGCCGCGGTCTCTCCGAGTTCGAGGCGATGGCGATGATCGTGCGCGGCTTCGTCGAGCCCATCGCCAAGGAGCTGCCGATGGAGTACGCGCTGGAGCTCAACCGGCTGATCGAGCTGCAGATGGAGGGCGCGGTCGGTTAAGACCGCCCCCACCCCAAGCAGCCGCCCGAACTCAGGAAAGAGAGCACTACGACAGCCATGGCTGAGGCTCAGAACATCCCGGTGGGCTCCACCACCGCCGGCTCGATCGCGGTCGCCGCGGAGTCGACCGTCGTCTCGCGCATGAGCGCGCCCCCCTCCTTCGACGTGGCGGACTTCCCCGTCCCGCACGGCCGTGAGGAGGAGTGGCGGTTCACCCCGCTGGAGCGCCTGCGCGGTCTGCACGACGGCACCGCCGTCGCCACCGGCGAGGGCGTGAAGGTCGCCGTCGAGGCGCCCGAGGGCGTCACGGTCGAGACCGTCGGCCGTGACGACGCCCGGATCGGCAAGGCGGGCACCCCGGTGGACCGCGTCGCCGCCCAGGCGTACTCCGCCTTCGAGCAGGCGTCGGTCGTCACCGTCGCGAAGGACACCGTCCTCACCGAGCCGATCCGCATCGCGGTGCACGGCGAGGGCGGGGTCGCCTTCGGCCACCAGGTGATCGAGCTGGGTGCCTTCGCCGAGGCCGTCGTGGTCATCGACCACACCGGTGACACGGTGCTCGCCGCCAACGTGGACTTCGTCCTCGGTGACGGCGCCAAGCTGACCGTCGTCTCCGTGCAGGACTGGGACGACAAGGCCGTGCACGTCGCCCAGCACAACGCGCTGATCGGCCGGGACGCCTCCTTCAAGTCCGTGGTCGTCACCTTCGGCGGCGACGTGGTCCGCCTGCACCCGCGCGTCGAGTACACGGGCCCCGGCGGCGAGGCCGAGCTGTACGGCCTGTACTTCACCGACGCCGGTCAGCACCAGGAGCACCGCCTCCTGGTCACCCACAACACCCCGCACTGCAAGTCCAACGTCGCCTACAAGGGCGCGCTCCAGGGCGACGGCGCGCACGCGGTGTGGATCGGTGACGTGCTCATCGAGGCCAAGGCCGAGGGCACGGACACCTACGAGATGAACCGCAACCTGGTCCTCACCGACGGCTCGCGCGTCGACTCGGTGCCGAACCTGGAGATCGAGACCGGCGAGATCGTCGGCGCCGGACACGCCTCCGCCACCGGCCGCTTCGACGACGAGCAGCTCTTCTACCTGATGGCCCGCGGCATCCCGGAGCACGAGGCCCGCCGCCTCGTGGTCCGCGGCTTCTTCGCCGAGCTGGTCCAGCAGATCGGTGTCACCGACATCGAGGAGCGCCTGCTCGCCAAGATCGAGGAGGAGCTGGAGGCGTCGGTCGCATGACCACCACCAGCTTCGTACGCGCCTGTGGGCTGAGCGAGCTGTCGGAGGACACCCCCAAGCGGGTGGAGCTCGACGGCACGCCGGTCTCGGTCGTGAAGACCGAGGGCGAGGTGTACGCGATCTACGACATCTGCTCGCACGCGAACGTCTCCCTCTCCGAGGGCGAGGTGGAGGACGGCCAGATCGAGTGCTGGCTGCACGGCTCGTGCTTCGACCTCCGCACCGGCAAGCCGTCCGGCCCGCCCGCGACGCGCCCCGTCCCCGTTTACCCCGTAAAGATCGAAGGGGACGACGTGCTCGTCTCCCTCTCCCAGGAGTCCTGAGGCATCCATGGCAACGCTTGAAATCCGAGACCTGCACGTCACCGTCGAGGCCGACAACGCCACGAAGGAGATCCTCAAGGGCGTCGACCTCACCGTGAAGCAGGGCGAGACGCACGCCATCATGGGCCCCAACGGCTCCGGCAAGTCGACCCTCGCCTACTCGCTCGCGGGTCACCCGAAGTACACGATCACCGGCGGCACCGTCACCCTCGACGGCGAGGACGTCCTGGAGATGTCCGTCGACGAGCGCGCCCGCGCCGGTCTCTTCCTCGCCATGCAGTACCCGGTCGAGGTCCCCGGCGTCTCCGTCTCCAACTTCCTGCGCACCTCCGCCACCGCCATCCGCGGCGAGGCGCCCAAGCTGCGCACCTGGGTGAAGGAGGTCAAGGAGACCATGGAGCGCCTCCACATGGACCCCTCCTTCGCCGAGCGCAACGTCAACGAGGGCTTCTCCGGCGGTGAGAAGAAGCGCCACGAGATCCTCCAGCTCGAACTGCTCAAGCCGCACATCGCGATCCTGGACGAGACCGACTCCGGCCTCGACGTGGACGCGCTGCGCATCGTCTCCGAGGGCGTCAACCGCGTCCGCGAGACGGGCGAGACCGGCACCCTGCTGATCACGCACTACACGCGCATCCTGCGGTACATCAAGCCCGACTTCGTCCACGTCTTCGCCGGTGGCCGCATCGTCGAGTCCGGCGGTCCGGAGCTGGCCGACAAGCTGGAGAACGAGGGCTACGAGGCGTACACGAAGGGTGGCGTAAGCGCGTGACACAGATGCCGGGCCTCCTCGACACAGAGGCGATCCGCAAGGACTTCCCCATCCTGGACCGCCAGGTCCACGACGGGAAGAAGCTCGTATACCTGGACAACGCGGCGACCTCGCAGAAGCCGCGCCAGGTGCTGGACGCCTTGAGCGAGTACTACGAGCGGTACAACGCCAACGTCCACCGCGGCGTGCACGTGCTCGCCGAGGAGGCCACGGCGCTGTACGAGGGCGCGCGGGACAAGGTCGCGTCGTTCATCAACGCGCCCAGCCGCGACGAGGTGATCTTCACCAAGAACGCCTCCGAGTCCCTCAACCTCGTGGCCAACATGCTCGGCTGGGCGGACGAGCCCTACCGGGTCGACCACGAGACCGAGATCGTCATCACGGAGATGGAGCACCACTCCAACATCGTGCCGTGGCAGTTGCTCGCGCAGCGCACCGGCGCGAAGCTGAAGTGGTTCGGTCTCACCGACGACGGCCGCCTGGACCTGTCCAACATCGACGAGATCATCACCGAGAAGACGAAGATCGTCTCCTTCGTGCTGGTCTCCAACATCCTGGGCACGGTCAACCCGGTCGAGGCGATCGTGCGCCGCGCCCAGGAGGTCGGCGCGCTGGTGTGCGTCGACGCCTCGCAGGCCGCGCCGCACATGCCGCTGGACGTGCAGGCGCTCGGCGCCGACTTCGTGGCCTTCACCGGTCACAAGATGTGCGGTCCGACCGGCATCGGCGTGCTCTGGGGCCGCCAGGAACTCCTGGAGGACCTGCCCCCGTTCCTCGGCGGCGGCGAGATGATCGAGACCGTCTCGATGCACTCCTCGACCTACGCCCCGGCGCCGCACAAGTTCGAGGCGGGCACCCCGCCGATCGCCCAGGCGGTCGGTCTCGGTGCCGCGATCGACTACCTGAACTCGATCGGCATGGACAAGATCCTCGCCCACGAGCACGCGCTCACCGAGTACGCGGTGAAGCGGCTCGGCGAGGTCCCGGACCTGCGCATCATCGGTCCCTCCACGGCCGAGGACCGCGGCGCGGCGATCTCCTTCACCCTCGGCGACATCCACCCGCACGACGTGGGCCAGGTCCTCGACGAGCAGGGCATCGCCGTGCGCGTCGGCCACCACTGCGCGCGACCGGTCTGCCTGCGGTACGGAATTCCGGCGACCACCCGGGCGTCGTTCTACCTGTACTCCACGCCCGCCGAGATCGACGCACTGGTCGAGGGGCTGGAGCACGTACGGAACTTCTTCGGCTGACGGGACGAGCGATCGCATGAAGCTGGACTCCATGTACCAGGAAGTCATCCTGGACCACTACAAGAATCCGCACGGGCGTGGCCTCAGGGACGGCGACGCCGAGGTGCACCATGTGAACCCGACCTGCGGCGACGAGATCACCCTCCGGGTGAAGTACGACGGCAGCCGGATCGCCGACGTGTCGTACGAGGGGCAGGGCTGTTCCATCAGCCAGGCGTCCGCCTCCGTGCTCAACGAACTGCTGGTGGGCAAGGACCTGCCCGAGGCGCAGAAGATCCAGGAGACCTTCCTGGAGCTGATGCAGTCCAAGGGCAGGATCGAGCCCGACGACGCGATGGAGGAGGTGCTGGAGGACGCGGTCGCGTTCGCCGGTGTCTCCAAGTACCCGGCCCGCGTCAAGTGCGCCCTCCTGAGCTGGATGGCGTGGAAGGACGCGACGGCCCAGGCGCTGGGTGGCGCCGAAGCCGAAAGGAAGACGGCATGACCGACACCGCTGAGATGAAGCCGGCCTCGGAGGAAGAACTCCGCGAGGCCCTGTACGACGTCGTCGACCCCGAGCTGGGCATCGACGTCGTCAACCTCGGCCTGATCTACGGCATCCACATCGACGACTCCAATGTCGCGACGCTGGACATGACCCTGACCTCCGCGGCGTGCCCGCTCACGGACGTCATCGAGGAGCAGGCCAAGTCCGCCACGGACGGTCTGGTCAACGAGCTGCGCATCAACTGGGTCTGGATGCCGCCGTGGGGTCCCGACAAGATCACCGAGGAGGGCCGCGAGCAGTTGCGGGCCCTCGGGTTCAACGTCTGAGGTCCCCTCGGGGCTCTTCAGTGAGCCTGTGAGCTTTGTGAGCGAGGCGGCGGCGCCTTCGGGTGCCGCCGCCTTCGCACACCCGGCGCGTTCGTATGTCCGGCGCGCGGGTGCGTACCCGCCCCCACCCCACGTTAGGTTTTCCGTATGACCGACACCGCTTCCCGTACCACCGGCGCCGTCGCCGCCGGTCTCGCCACCATCGCCGCCGACGGCACCGTTCTCGACACCTGGTTCCCGGCCCCCGAGCTGGTCGCGGAGCCGGGTCCGTCCGGCACCGAGCGGCTGTCGGCCGACCGGGCCGCCGAGTTCCTCGGCGACAAGGTCGTCTCCACGCTCGGCCCGGACGCCCGCCGCGGTGTCGACGTGGTCGCGGTGCGCACGGTCATCGGCTCGCTGGACGAGAAGCCGGTCGACGCGCACGACGCCTATCTGCGCCTCCACCTGCTCTCCCACCGCCTGGTCAAGCCGCACGGCGTGAGCCTGGACGGCATCTTCGGCCACCTCGCCAACGTCGCCTGGACCTCGCTCGGTCCGGTCGCCGTGGACGCCATCGAGACGGTGCGGCTGAACGCCCGCGCCGAGGGCCTGCACCTCCAGGTCACCTCGATCGACAAGTTCCCGCGCATGACGGACTACGTGGCGCCCAAGGGCGTGCGCATCGCCGACGCCGACCGGGTCCGCCTCGGGGCGCACCTGGCCGAGGGCACCACGGTCATGCACGAGGGCTTCGTCAACTTCAACGCGGGCACGCTCGGCACATCCATGGTCGAGGGCCGCATCTCCGCGGGCGTCGTCGTGGGCGACGGCTCGGACATCGGCGGCGGCGCCTCCACCATGGGCACCCTCTCCGGCGGCGGCAACGTCATCATCACCATCGGCGAGCGCTGCCTGGTCGGCGCCGAGGCGGGCGTCGGCATCGCGCTGGGCGACGAGTGCGTGGTCGAGGCGGGTCTCTACGTCACCGCGGGCACCCGCGTCACCCTCCCCGACGGCCAGATCGTCAAGGCCCGCGAACTCTCCGGCGCCTCCAACATCCTCTTCCGCCGCAACTCGGTGACGGGAGCGGTGGAGGCCCGCCCGAACAACGCGGTCTGGGGCGGCCTGAACGACGTACTGCACAGCCACAACTGACCGGCTGCCGCCGCCCTTTCACCGAGCGCCCTTCCACCGCCCCTCCTGGGTCGGCCGGGAGGGCGCTCATGTTCAGCGGATGGCCGAGAACCGACCCGCCCGAACGAACTCTTTGTGCGGTGATCGTATTATCGAGTCTCAGGCTGTCTGCGTCGCTTCCAGTCAACCGACTCGCTGTCGGCGCAGCCCACTGCACCCTCCCCGGCGGGAGGCCGAGTGATGGAGGGCTCATGCCCAAGACCGCGTACACGTACGTTCCCAGCGCTTCCCGCACGAACCTCGAGATCGGGCTCGATCAAGGTGTGTGGGGATGGCGCAGCAGCGCTCTCGACCGCGCCGGCGCTCGCCAGGCCGTTCAGTCGCTGAGCGAGGGGGACTTCCTCGTTCTGGGGCACAAGGGGCCGAACAGCCGGGTTGCTCCGGGCGGCTGGGCCGACATAACGCTGCAGCATGTCGTCGTTGCCGAAGTCAGTCGGCCCTATTACACCGACGGCGCTCCGGTCTGGCCCGATGACGACTATCCGGAGCGCATCGGTATCAACGTTCTCGAGGAGGAGCGGAACGTTCAGGGCGACGCCCTCGGTGCCGATGCCATGGAAGCTCTGCGGCTGTCCGCCAACAAGCAGGGTGCCGCAGTTCTCCGGTCCGATATCGCGGCGGTTGTCCGGCTCGCTGACGCGCTCTCGTTGGCGGCGGACGCTCCGTCAGACATGACAGTGGAGCACGACGGCGCCGACAGTGCCGTCGCCCAGGTATTCGTTCGCCGCGAACAGGCCAAGTTGCGCAAAGCGCTGCTCCGCGGTGCCGCCGAGATGGGTTGCGCCCTCTGCGGGCGTGTCTTGCCCAGTCGGCTCATCAGGGCCGCGCACATCAAGCGCCGCAGTGCTGCCACGCGCTCGGAGCGGCTGATGATGGCCAACATCATGCCTGCTTGTCTCATCGGCTGTGACGAGCTCTTCGAGCACGGATATGTCTACGTCACCGGGGACGGCACCATCGCCGTCAATCCGAAGAGTGGTTCCACGCCCGACCTGGCCGTTGCGGCCAAGACCCTCGAGGGCCGCCTTGTCGCCGACTACGGCTCCCACCGTGCACCGTTCTACGGCTGGCACCGCACCAACATCGCCAACTGAGCGGATGAAGCCCGCGGGTAGCGCGTAGAAAGACAGAGGGCCGGTGGTGGTTCATCCCGCTCGTCTCGAGGTGAACCACCCGGCTCGGTCGCATACAGGTCGGGCTCACCGTCGGCAGGTCAGCATTTTGTGGTGGGCCACGAGAGCGGCCGTGGTTTTCTCGTCGGCGGGCAGCAGCGGGGCGCGTACCGGCCCTGCGGGGAGGGCGAGTTCGGTGAGGAGAGCCTTGGCCGTGACCGTGCCGGGCAGACCCGCGTTCATCATCGCCTCGATCAACGGGGTGGCGCGGAGCTGGAGTTCGGTCGCGCGTGCCGTGTCGCCCGCGTCGAACGCGGCGAGGATGGCGGCGACTTGGCGCGGGACGACGTTCGCAATGGTACTCACGCAGCCCGCCGCGCCCACGGCGTACAGGGCGAGGATGTGTTCGTCGCAGCCCGCGTAGTAGGCCAAGTCGGTTGCGGCGAGCACCTTTTGGGTGCCGAGGAAGTCGTAGGAACAGTCCTTGACGGCCACGATCCCGGGGTGTTCGGCGAGGCGGATCATCGTCTCCGGCTCGATGCGGGTGCCGGTGCGGCCGGGGATGTCGTAGAGCATCAGGGGGAGTCCGGACGCGTCCGCGATCCGGCGGAAGTGGGACTCGACCGACTCCTGCGGCGGCTTGCTGTAGTACGGCGTGACCACCAACGCGGCGTCGGCGCCCGCCTTTTCGGCCGCGTGGGTCAGTTCGATCGTGTGGCGGGTGTCCGCCGTGCCGACGCCCGCGACCAGGGGGACCCCGGGACCCACCGCCGCGCGGACCGCCGCGATCAGCTCGGTCTTCTCCGCGTCCGTGGTCGTCGGGGACTCGCCCGTGGTGCCGTTCAGGACCAGACCGTCACAGCCCTGCGCCACCAGGTGGGCGGCGAGGCGCGACGCCCCGTCCACGTCGAGCGCGCCGGTCGGCGTGAACGGGGTGACCATCGCGCAGAGCGTACGGCCGAAGGGTGCGGTGCGAGGCGTCATGGACGTAGTCTCGGCACCCTCGACCGTAAAGCTCCACTTAAATCTGCTGCGAGGTATCGCTAAGCAGCCCTGAAGAGTTACGGGCGGAAGCGCAGCACCTGCGGGTCGTGGTCGCTGATCTGGTCGTGGAACTCCGAGTTGATGTGCACGCTGTCGTACGCGAAGGAGCCGTCCCGCCTGATCTCCGGGCTGATCAGGATCTGGTCCAGGACCTGCGCGTTGCCCTGGTAGTCGTAGGTGTAACGCTCCTTCTTGGGCAGCGACTTGATCGCCGACCAGAGTTCGCCGCGACCCTCCAGGATCTTGGCGGTGTCGGAGAACTCGAAGTCGTTCATGTCACCGAGCGCGACGACGTTCGCGTCCTTCTGGACCGACAGGATGTCCTTGACGAACCCGTTCACCAGGGTCGCCTGCGCGTGCCGCTGCGTCTCCGAGCTGCGCGTCGGCGGCTGGTACTGCGCGGTCAGCGGCTGGTCGCCGCCCTTGGAGTTGAGGTGGTTGGCGATGACGAAGACCGTCTTCCCTCGGAAGACGAACTCGCCCGCCAGCGGCTTGCGGCTCGCGTTCCACGCCGCGTCGGACGGGGCGATCCGCCCGGGCGAGGCGGTCAGATGCGCCTTGCCGTGGTCCTTGGTCACGCCGACGGCGGTCGTGGAGTCGCCGCCCGCGCGGTCCACGAAGGACACCCGCTCCGGGTTGAACAGGAACACCTGGCGGATGTTGCCGCCGGGCTCGCCGCCGTCCTGGTCGTTGACCGGGTCGATCGAGCGCCAGTCGTAGCGCGGACCGCCCGCCGCCACGATCGCGTCGATCAGCTTGTTCACGGTCACGCCCGCCGACACCGTGCCGTCGTCGGTGGCGCCGTTGTCGTCCTGGATCTCCTCCAGGGACACCACGTCGGGCGACCGCAGGTTGTTCACGATCGCGGACGCGTGCTGCGCGAAGGTGTTGTCCGAGGGGTCCAGGTTCTCGACGTTGTACGTCGCCACCGCGAGCTGCCCCGCGGACTGCTTGCGCGTCGTCTCCCGCTCCAGACCACCGCTCTTCAGCGTGCCGAGGCTGCTCGCGACGAGCGTGTAGCCGCCGTACTGGTTGAAGTCCAGCGGACCGGTCGTGGCGCCCTTGAGGGTGTCACCGACGTTCGCCTGCGGGAAGTCGGCGGTCGCGCCGAGCGACTGGATCTGCAGACGGCCGGTGTTCTGCGCGTCGTACGAGCCGTAGAGGGTGCCGCCGCGCGGGGTGCGGTGCTCGCCGGGCTTCACGGTGACCCACAGCTCGCTGTAGGGGTCGGTGCCGGTGACCACACGGGTGTTGGCGACCTGGACGTTCACGCCCTCCAGGGACTCGTAGTAGTCCAGGGCGTACGTCGAGGGGGCGAGCTGCGTGCTGTTGACGGAGCCGTTCGCGTCCCCGGCGGGGGTGTAGCGGTCCGGCACGGAGTGCTTGCCGATGACGACCGGGGCCGGGACCGGGTTGCCGGTGGAGACCGTCGTGACGACCGGCTTGGTGATCTCGGTGACCGACTGGTTGCCCGAGGCGGTGCCGCCCGGCACGTACTCGGAGACCGTGCCCGACACCGTGACCGAGTCACCGACGGCGGCCTTCGGCGCGGAGCTGGTGAAGACGAACACGCCCTCACTGGTGGCCGGGTTGTCGTCCGGCGTCGGGTCCTGGAGCCAGAAGCCCTTGGACGAGCCGTAGTCCCGCACGGCCGTGACGATGCCCGGCACGTCCGCGACCTTCTGGCCCGCGTACGGCGAGAGACGGGTGGTGCCCTGGATGTCGTGGACGCGCACCGCGTCCGCGTGCGCGGGCGAGGTGAGGACGACGACGGACGTCGCGCTGCACACGGCGGCGACGGTGAGCGCGGCGAGACGCGCGGAAGACCTGCTCGGCAAGGGATGCCTCCGGGGACGTACGAGAACGCCGGAACGAGGGTGGAAATACGGTTGCGTGTCGGGCCGGTGGCCCTCCGTGACGCGTGCAGAACCGAGCGAACAGGAGTCCCCCCGACTTCTACGCGCGTCAATCTCCTGCCTGGTGACGGGAGTTGTCAAGGTTCACGCCATGGACGGGTGATGGCGCACAGATGAACCGGGGGTCATGGCGGCAAACCCGTCTAGGCTGAGCGGTCGAGCCCGTTCACGGTCCGAGGAGAACCAGCCGATGTCAGACAGCGCACCCCTGCCGCCCGTGCGGCTGCGCCCCGAAGCGGAGCTGGCGCGCGCCGCGCTGTCCACCCCGCTGCTCTCCCGCGCCGCCCGCCTCGCCCGCTGGGCCGGTCCCGGGACCCGGGTGGACGCGGGCGGCAGCCTGGTCGAGGAGCAGCTCCCGGCCGCCGCCGCGCTGCTCGGGCTCGACGACGAGGACGCGGCTGCCGACGCCGCCGGTGCCTGGCGGGTCGCGGTGGACGCCGGGCTGGTCGAGATCACCGACGAGGAGGCGGGGACCGTGGCGCCCGGCGAGGGTCTCGCGCTGCTCACCGGCTCCCCGCAGGACGTGCTCGGCATCTGGCTGGCGGCCCTGGAGACGGTCCTCGCGGACGCGAGCGTGCCCGACCTGGACGGTCTGGTCGACGCCCTGGAGGGGGGCGGCGAGATCGACTTCGCCTCGCTCGGCTGGGACCCCGAGGCGGAGGCGGAGTTCCTCGACAACGTCCTCGGCAACCTCTATCTGCTGTCCGCCGGTGAGGTCGGTCCCGGCGAGAGCCCGGTGCCGCTGCCCGCCCTCGCCGCCTCCGTGATCGTGCCCGGCGACATGGAGAACCCCAGCGACGCCGTCCTGGAACAGGTCTCCGACGCGATGATGCGCCTCGACGACCAGTTCCGCCTCCTCGCACCGGTCGGCGCGGTGGAGTACGAGCCGATGGACGAGGCGCTGCTTGGCGACGCCGACACCGAGCCCGCCGCGCCCGTGGACGAGGACGACATCGCCCGCTACGGCATGGTCCGCCTCACCCCGCTCGGGGTGTACGGGATGCGCGCCCGGCTGCTGGAGGCGGGGTTCGAGGCACCGGCGGTCGGTGACTTCGCGGACAAGGGCGCCGACGCGCTGCTCGACGGCACCGCCGGGTTCGGACCGCGCGCCGCGCTCGCCGAGACCGAGCGGTGGCTCGCCGAGCGCGAACCCCTCGCCGCCGCACAGGAGTTGCTCGCCGCGGCGCGCGGTGCCGACTCGGGTGCCCCGCTGCGGCGGCTGCACTGCCAGCAGGCGCTGTCCCTGGTCGGCCCGGAGGCGGAGCCCGCGCTGCGCGAGGTGCTGGACGACCCCGAGCTGGGCGGACTCGCCCGGGTCTGGCTCAGCGAGCGCGGCGCTGCCGATGTGCCGCCGCCCACCGAGGACTTGGTGTTCTGGCTGACCGTCGACACCATCGCCGCCCAGCTCCAGGCGGAGGGGAACTCCGAGGAACTCCAGGCACTGGTCGAGGGGTTGGCCGCCCAGCACAGCGGCTTCTTCGCCGCCGCCTGGCGCGTGGACCATCCCGCGACCCCCGAGGTCCTGGAGGCGATGGGCCGCCTCCATCCCGACAAGCGGGTGGCGAAGGAAGCCCGCAAGGCGGCGTTCAAGGCACGGTCGCAGCAAGGGCTTTGAGCGGGGGAGGAGTCAGGTGATGGCGCGGGTCAGGCCCATGCGGGCGGACGCTCGGCGGAACTACGAGCGGTTGCTGGAGGTGGCGGCCGAGGCGTTCGCCGAGCATGGGGAGAACGCCTCGCTCGACGACATCGCCAAGCGCGCCGGGGTCGGCTCCGGCACCCTCTACCGGCACTTCCCGACCCGCCAGGCGCTGCTGGAGGCGGCGTACGTGGAACGGATCGAGGCGCTCGGGGCCCGCGCCGACGCCCTCGCCGAACGTCTGCCCCCGGGTGAGGCGCTCTCGGAGTGGCTGTACGAACTCTGTGTCGCCTCGATCCAGGTCCGCGGTATGAAGTCCCTGCTGGGCAACGCCGTCAGCGACGGCAGCCCGGTCCCGCTGACCACCTGCGGCGCGGTGGTCAAGGGCGCGGTGACCCGTCTGGTCTCCGCCGCCCAGACTGAGGGCACCCTCCGCGAGGACCTCACCCCGGTCGATCTTCTTCGCCTGGCCCACGGAGTCGCCACCGCCTCGGAGTTGGCGGACGGCGAGGGTCGCGAGATCCGCCGCTATCTGACCCTGCTGACGGAGGGGCTGCGGCCGTAGAAGACTGGGCGCATGACGCCTCCGCCCGCGTACGCGACCGTCGAAGAGATCCACGCCCACTTCGTCGAGCAGCTCAACTCGGCGCTCCGTCTCACCGGAATGTTCGGCGGCGAGCCTGCCCTGCGTGCCCTCGTCGAGCATCTGCTCTTCGTGGAGCGCGAGCCGGAGGCATGGGAGGAACTGCGGGGGCGCTGGGAGAAGGAGGGCGCCTGGTCGCCGCTGGGCGTGACCGGTGCCTTCCACACTCTGATCCCCGACCGCTCCTACCAGTGCGGATCGGCTTCCGTGTACGCCGAGTTCGCGCGGCGGCGCGGCTGGCTCGTGCCGGACCGGACGCTCACCTCCGAGGAGTACGCGGTGCTCGCCGGGCGGGTCGGTCAGTGGGCTGAGGAGGACCGCACCTGGCCGGACATCACCGCCGAGTTCGGCGCCCCCTCCGTCCTGTTCGGAGGGAGCAACCCGAGGTACGGGAAGACGCTCGGCTATCTCTGCGCCGACCTCACCCAGCCGATGATCCTCTTCGACCTGTGGAACGACGGCGCGTCGGCGGACGCCGGGCGTGAACAGCCGTCACTTCTCGCCGTCCGCCGGTCCGACGAGCCGTTCCGCCGGTCCTTCCGCTTCACCCCGGAGGGGAGGAGGCGGAGACCGGCGGCCGACGTGTGCTGAGCGCGCGGTCCGTCAGAGGGCTCGGGCGCCCGGGTCCATCATGTTCTTCACCGTGCGGGCCTTCACGAAGTCGCCGAGGGCGGTCATGTCCCACTCGCCGGAGTACTGGCGGACGAATTTGGCCATGAGGACGCCGGTCTGGGGCTCGGCGGAGGTCAGGTCGAAGCGGACCAGTTCGTCGCCGGTCACCGGGTCGATCAGGCGGCAGTACGCCTTGGCGACCTCGGTGAACTTCTGGCCGGAGAAGGAGTTGACGGTGAAGACCAGCCCGGTGACCTCCTGGGGGATGCGGCCGAGGTCGACCGTGATCACCTCGTCGTCCCCGCCGCCCTCGCCCGTCAGGTTGTCGCCGGAGTGCTTGATCGCGCCGTTCAGGATCGACAGCTTGCCGAAGTAGCAGGCGTCGACCACGTTGCGCTGCGGGCCGTAGGCGATGACCGAGGCGTCCAGGTCGATGTCCTTGCCCCGGTAGGCGGGCTCCCAGCCGAGGCCCATCTGGACCCGGGAGAGCAGCGGGGTGCCGCCCTTGACCAGCGACACCGTCTCGTTCTTGCGGAGGCTGACCCGGCCCTTGTCCAGATTGACCTTGCCCGCGCCGGGAGCGGGCGGAGCGGGCTGGGCGGGAGGAGCGGACGGCATCGGCGGCGTGCCCTGCGGGGACACCGGCTGCGGAGGCGCGGGCTGCTGGGACGCGGGCTGCGGGGGAGCGGGGGACTGGGGCGCCGCCTGTGCCGGTTCCTCCACCGTCACGCCGAAGTCGGTGGCGATGCCCGCCAGACCGTTCGCATAGCCCTGGCCGACCGCGCGGGCCTTCCACTGGCCGTTGCGCCGGTAGACCTCCACGACCACCAGCGCGGTCTCGCTGCCCAGGCTGGGCGGGGTGAAGGTGGCCAGGACCGCGCCGCCGTCCGCGTCGCGGATCGTGGCCGTCGGCTCGATGCCCTGGAAGGTCTGGCCCGCCGCGTCCGGACTCGCGGTCACCACGATCTTCTCGATGTCCGGCGGCACGGCGGCGGTGTCCACGGTGATCGCGTCCGGCGCGGCACCCCCGCCGGAGGTGTAGGACACACCGGGTCCGGACGGCTGGTTGTAGAAGATGAAGTCGGCGTCGGAGCGCACCTTGCCGTCGGCGGTGAGCAGCAGGCCCGACACGTCGAGCCGGACGGGCGCGGCGACATCCACGGAGACACGGGCGGCCGGCAGCGGGACGTTCGAACCGGGGGTCATAGCGGTCATGCCGGGTGAACGAACGACATCACTTTGCCGTTCCCTTACCCGGTGCCGCGACCCCCGTTCGGGTCACGGCACCGGGCAGTGCCCTGGGTCAGGCAGGGTCGGTGGCGGCGCCCCGGGCGGGGGTGGGGCGCCGCGACGGTGCCCGGGTCAGGGCACCACGACGATCTTGCGGCCGACGCCCGCCGCGAACTGCTCCAGCGCCTGCGGGTAGTTGTCCAGCGCGATCCGGTCGCTGATGAACACCTCCGGGTTCAGCACCCCGTTCGCGAACAGCTCCGCCGCCCGCTCGAAGCTGTGCAGCACGGCCATGGAGCCCGTGATGGTGATCTCCTGGTTGTAGATGCGGTACGGGTCGATGGTGACCCGCGTCGCGTAGTCGGCCACGCCGAACTGCAGGAACGTACCCGCCTTCGCGACCCGGCCCAGACCGTCCTGGATCGCCGCCGCGTTGCCGGTCGCGTCGATCACGACCTCCCAGCCCTGCGGCCGGTCCAGCTCGTCGGCGTTCGCCGCCGCGCCCGAGACGCCGAGCAGCTTGGCGGTCTCCAGGCGGGCCGGGTTGATGTCCACGATGTCCACGCTGGAGGCGCCGGTGCGCTTGGCCAGCTCCATCATCATCAGACCCATGGTGCCCGAGCCGTAGATCAGCACATGGGCGCCGAGGCGGGAGTTGAGGATGTCGTAGCCGCGCACCGCGCAGGACAGCGGCTCGATCAGCGCCGCGTCCTCGGTGCGCACGTGCTCGGGCAGCTTCACGCAGTTGGCCACCGGCGCCACCGCGAACTGGGCGGCGCCGCCCGCCGTGGTCACGCCGATCGCGGCCCAGCGCTCGCACATGTTGTTGTGGCCGTCGCGGCAGAAACGGCACTCGTAGCAGTAGAGCGAGGGGTCGACGGCGACCCGGTCGCCCACCGCGACCTCGGTGACCTGGCTGCCGATCCCGACGACCTCGCCCGCGAACTCGTGGCCCGGGATGATCGGCAGCTTGGGCGCGAACTCGCCCTGGAGGATGTGCAGATCGGTGCCGCACAGGCCGCAGGCCGCGACCTCGACGACGACCTCGCGGGGTCCGGGCGTCGGGTCGGGGACCTCCATGACGACGGCGCGGCCCACGGACTCGATGACGGCGGCCTTCATTTCACGGCTCCAAGCGACAGGCCCTGGACCAGCTTGTCCTGGGCGGCGAACCCCGCGGCGAGCACCGGCAGGGAGATGACGAGGGACGCGGCGCACACCTTGGCCAGGAACAGGCCCTGGCTGGTGATGAAGCTCGTCAGGAACACGGGGGCGGTCTGGGCGACCACGCCCGTCAGGACCCGGGCGAACAGCAGCTCGTTCCAACTGAAGATGAAGCAGATCAGGGACGTCGCCGCGATGCCCGGAAGGGCGATCGGGGCCACCACGCGCGCCAGGATCATCGGCAGCGGCGCCCCGTCCACCCGCGCCGCCTCGATGATGGCGACCGGCACCTCGGCGAGGAACGACTGCATCATCCACACCGCGATCGGCAGGTTCATCGAGGTGTAGAGGATGACCAGCAGCCAGATGTTGTCCAGCATCCCGGTGTTCTTCGCGAACAGGTACAGCGGCAGCAGACCCGCCACGGCGGGCAGCATCTTGGTGGACAGGAAGAAGAACAGGACGTCCGTCCACTTCCGCACCGGCCGGATCGACAGCGCGTACGCCGCCGGAAGGGCGAGCAGCAGCACGAAGACGGTCGAGAGCACCGACGCCATCGCCGAGTTGATCAGCGCGGGCCACGGGCTCGCCCCGCCGTTCGCGCCGAAGAAGTCGCGGTAGCCGTCCAGGGTGAGGGCGGCGGCGAAGGACGGCGGGTTGGTCGCCGCGTCCGTCTCGGAGTGGAAGGACGTCAGTGCCATCCAGGCGATGGGCAGGAAGAAGACGATGCCGGCCAGCCAGGCCACCAGGCCAAGACCGATGCCGCCGCGCCGCTTCGCGGTCAGGGCGCTCATCCGCGCGACACCTCCTCGCGGAACAGGGACGACACCACGCGCAGGGCGAAGGTCGCGATGACGATGGAACCGATGACGACGAGCACGCCCGCGGCGGACGCCAGGCCGTTCTCGTGCGCCTGGTAGAAGGTCTGGTACACGGTGTAGGGCAGGTTGGCGGTGCCGAGACCGCCGGAGGTCAGCGTGAACACCGCGTCGAAGTTCTGCACGATGTAGATGGAACCCAGCAGGGCGCCCAGTTCCAGGTAACGGCGCAGGTGCGGCAGGGTGAGATGGCGGAAGATCTGCCAGTCGCTCGCCCCGTCCACCCGGGCGGCCTCGATCTGCTGCTGGTCCCGGCTCTGCAGTCCGGCCAGCAGGATCAGCATCATGAACGGCGTCCACTGCCACACCAGCGAAGCCTCGACCGCGAGCAGCGGGGTGTTCGAGATCCAGTCGGGCTGTGGGCCGCCCACATAGTGCAGCAACCCATTGAAAAGACCGTACTCCGGGTTGTAGAGCACATGCTTCCAGAGCAGGGCGGCGGCGGTGGGCACCACCAGGAACGGCGCGATGAGCAGGGTGCGCACCGCGCCGCGGCCCGGGAACTTCCGGTCGAGCAGCAGCGCCAGAGCCAGCCCGATGACCAGGCTGGTCAGCACCACCGCGGCGGTGAGCAGCACGGTCACCCACACCGAGTGGCGCAGGTCCGCGTCGGTCAGCACCTGGCGGTAGTTGTCGACCCCGGCGAAGTGGCGGGCCTTCGGGTAGAGGGCGTTCCAGTCGAAGAACGAGATCACCAGCGTGGCCACGAAGGGCAACTGGGTCACCGCGATCATGAAGACCAGAGCGGGCAGGAGCGGGGCGCGGGTCGCCCACGCGCGCAGGCGGTCCGAGGGCCGCCGGGCCGCCGGCCGCGCCGTGGTGGCGGCGGCCGGGGCCGATGTCGTGACGGTCATGATCCTTGTACTTCTTTACTTCCGGTACTTCTTGCCGACGGTCTCGGCGTACGCCTGCGACTTCTTCAGCGCGCTGTCCACCGACTGACGTCCGGCGATCGCGGAGCTGATCTCCTGGGCGACCTTGGTGCCCAGGTCGGTGAACTCGGGGATGCCGACGAACTGGATGCCCGGCGCGGGCCGGGGCTGCACGCCCGGGTTCTTCGGCTCGGCGCTCGCGATGGCGTCCTTGGTGACGTCCGCGAAGGCGCCCGCCTCCTTGGTGTACTGCGGGATCTCGTAGGTCGAGGCGCGCTTGCCCGCGGGCACGTTGGACCAGCCGGCCTTCTGCCCGACCAGGTTCTCGTAGCCCTTGCCGGACGCCCAGGAGATGAACTTCCAGGCGTCGTCGGGGTGCTTGGACGCCTTCTGGATGCCCCACGCCCAGGTGTAGAGCCAGCCGGAGCTCTTGGTCTTCTCGACCGGCGCCGACACATAGCCGATCTTGCCCTTGACCGGGGAACCGGCCGCCTCCAGCGAGCCCGCGCCCGCCGTGGCGTCGTACCACATGGCGGTCTTGCCCTGGGTCATGTTGTTCAGGCACTCGGCGTAGCCGGACTGCGCGGCGCCGGACTCACCGTGCTTGCGCACCAGGTCGACATAGAACTTGGTGGCCTTCTTGAACTCGGGGGAGGTCAGGCGGGCGTTCCAGTCCTTGTCGAACCAGGTGCCGCCGAAGGTGTTGACCACCGTGGTCAGCGGGGCGATGACCTCGCCCCAGCCGGGCAGACCGCGCAGGCAGATGCCCTTCATGCCGGGCTCGGCGCCGTCCGCCTTCGCGGCGATGTCGGCCACCTGCTGCCAGGTGGGGTGGGTCGGCATCGTCAGCTTCTTCTTCGCCAGGACGTCCTTGCGGTACATCAGGAAGGAGGACTCGCCGTAGAACGGCTCGCCGTAGAGCTTGCCGTCCGTGCCGGTCAGCGCCTGCGTCATCGGCGTGAGGATGTCCTGCTGGTCGAAGCCCTTGTCGCTCTTGACGTAGCTGTCGACCGAGTGCAGCCAGCCGTTCTTGGCGTAGATCGGGATCTCGTAGTTGCTCAGGGTCGCGACGTCGTACTGGCCCGCCTGGTTGGCGAAGTCCTGGCTGATCTTGTCTCTGACATCGTTTTCCGGCAGCGTCGTGAAGTTCACCTTGATGCCGGTCTTCTTGGTGAAGTTGGCGGCGGTGAGCTTCTGCAGCTCCACCATCTGCGGGTTGTTCACCATCAGGACGTTGATGGAGTGGGCGGTGGACCCGCCGCCTCCCGCGCCGCCCGCGCCCGCGCAGCCGGTGAGCAGGGGCGAGACGAGCGTTCCCGCGGCAGCGGCGGCGAGGAGAACGCGAGGCGTACGTCGGCTCTGGGTTGGCATGGCTGGGGTGCTCCTGATCGCTTGTCGGTCCCGTAAGCGGAAGGTGGGTGGTGCGGGTGGTGCGGTGGCGGGTGATGCGGGTGGTGCTCAGGTGGTGCCGGTGGTGCTCGGGGTGTGGCGGGACCGGCCGTGCGGCTCGCCGGGGGTACGGCGGACGGCCGGGTGGTGCGGGTACATGGGGGGCGGTGCGTGCGGGGAGGCGGCTTCGGGCCCTGCGGTCAGACCCTGATGACCTGCGGTCCGAGGAGTGAGTAGCGGTGGGCCTCGGCGGCCGGGAGCTGGGTGCTCGTGACGATCGCGTCCACCGCGCCGACATCGGCGAACCGGCAGAAGCTGACCGCCCCGAACTTGGTGTGGACGCCCGCGAAGACCGTGCGCCGCGAGGCGCGGACGGCCTGTGCCTTGACCTCGCTCACGGCGGGATCGGGTGTGGTCAGACCGTGTTCGCGGGAGATGCCGTTGGCGCCGACGAACGCGAGGTCCAGGACGAACCCGGCCAGCATCTTGGTCGTCCAGTGGTCGACCGTGGCGAGCGTTCCGGCCCTGACCCGGCCGCCCAGCAGCAGGACCGAGACGTTCTCGGCCTCCGCGAGGGCGCCCGCGACCGGCAGGGAGGCGGTGACCACGGTGAGCTGGCGGTCGGCGGGCAGGGCCTCGGCGATGAGCTGCGGGGTGAAGCCCTCGTCGACGAAGACCGACTCGGCGTCCCCGAGCAGTTCGGCCGCGGCGGCGGCGATCCTGCGCTTCTCGGGAACGTGGCTGGTGGCACGGAAGGCGAGCGTCGTCTCGAATCCGGCGCTCTCGACCGGGTAGGCGCCTCCGTGCGTACGGCGGACCAGACCGTGGTCCTCCAGCGCGCGCAGATCGCGCCGGATGGTCTCCTTGGCCACGCCCAGCTCGATGGCCAGAGCGGCGACGTCCACGGCGCCGGTCTCGCGTGCCGCGCGCACGATCGCGCGCTGGCGCTCCTCGGCCGTGTTGGTGCCCATGTAGTCACCCGCTCTCGTCATTGAGATGCCCGTTCGGGCCCTGGGGAGAGTTCTACAGCGGTCGCGCGGCGCTGACCAGGTCTGTTGGGTGTCCGATCCTGCCCGTGTGTGCCCGTTCACACAGCGCCATGCCCGCCCCGGACCTGCGCGGCTGCCCGAACGGAGATCGAAGCGGGCGCAACGGGTGCCCGAAACGGCGGCGGGCGGGCCCGTTTGGTGCCCGCCCGCCGCCGCGAGGGATCGTTTTCGGCCGCACCGGGGCGCGGCGGGTCTCAGTACGGCCAGATCGGCGGGTCGACGAGGAAGGGACCGCCCAGGTGGTGATGGGCCGGGTTCGCCGGGTCCAGCTCGCCCTCCTCGGCGATCAGATCGGCCGCGTACGGCTCGGAGTCGTCGCGCGGCTCGTAGCCGAGCGCCCGCGCACCGCTCAGGTCCATCCACGCGCGCGTGTTGGCCGAGCCGCCGTAGACGACCGTGTGGCCGACGCCCTCGGCGGTCAGCGCCGCGTGGAAGAGGCGGGCGGCGTCGGCGGGACTCAGCCAGATCGACAGCATCCGCACGCTGGTGGGCTCCGGGAAGCAGGAGCCGATGCGCACGGAGACGGTCTCCAGGCCGTGCTTGTCCCAGTAGAGCTGGGCCAGGTCCTCGCCGAAGCACTTGGACAGACCGTAGAAGGTGTCCGGGCGGTGCGGGGTGTCGGCGGGGATCGGGCGTCCGCCGTCCAGGGGCGCGGAGGTGTAGCCGACGGCGTGGTTGGAGGAGGCGAAGACCACGCGCGGGACGCCTTCGAGGCGGGCGGCCTCGTAGAGGTTGAAGGTGCCCTCGATGTTGGCGCGGAGGATCTTCTCGAACGGCGCCTCCAGGGAGATGCCCGCGAGGTGGAGGATCCCGTCCACCCCGCGCACCGCCTCGCGCAGGGTCTCCCGGTCCGCGAGGTCGGCGATGATCGCGTCCGGTTCACCCTCGACGGGGCGGGCGTCCAGCAGGCGCAGCGTGTAGCCGTACTGGGGCAGCAGGGAGCGCATCAGGGTGCCGACTCCGCCGGAGGCGCCGGTGAGCAGGAGGGTGCGGGGCGCTGTGTGGGGGGCGGACATGTGGTCTCCTTGCCGCTGGGCTGCCGGTCGTATGCGCGAACGTGATTCACATACATGGGCAAGCTATGGAGCGCCGCCGGGACCGGTCAAGGGGACATCCCGGGACGGAACGCCCGTGTGCGGGTGGCTTGTTGGATGCCTTGACCCGCCCGAGAGCGGGACCGTAGCGTGCCGCTGTTCATGGACTTGGACGCCGGTCAGGGATACACCCCGTACGCTGCTCCGGCCGTGCCGCCGGAGGTGGAGACGTGAAGGCGTCGGCGTTCGTCTACCCCTGGGACGTGGTCGGTGATCCCGCCGCGGCCGACCGGATCGCCGGGCTCGGTGTGGAACAGGCCACGCTCGCCGCCGCCTACCACTCCACCCGCGCGCTCACCCCGCGCCATCCCCGCCACCGGATCGTCACCGCCGAGCACACGGCGGTGCTCTATCCGCCGGGGGACCGGTGGGCGGACCGTGTGCTCCGCCCCCACGTGGCGGGCGACTGGGCGCCCGGCGACGCCTGGGGTGAGGCCGCCGGGGCGCTCGCGGCGGCGGGTCTGGAGGTGCACACCTGGGTGGTGCTCGCCCACAACTCCCGCCTGGGCGCCGAGCATCCGCACACCTCGGTCGTCAACGCCTACGGCGACCGCTACCCCTGGGCGCCCTGTATCGCCCAGCCCGCCGTCCGCGCCTATCTGGTGGACCTGGCCGCCGAAGCCGCCGTACGCCCCGGCGCGCACGGCACCGAACTGGAGTCCCTCGGCTGGTACGGGCTGCGCCATCTGCACGCCCACGACAAGACGGGCGGGGTCGCCCTCGGGGACGCGGGCGAGTATCTGATGTCGCTCTGCTTCTGCCCCGACTGCCGGGAGGGGTACGGCGAACACGGCCTGGACGCCGACAAGCTGGCAGCCGTCGTACGGGGCGCCCTGGAGCCGGTGTGGCGCGGGGCGGCGGACGACGGCGAGGGCTGGTCGAACGTGGAGCGGCTGCTCGGCGCGGACACGGCGGCGGCCACGCTGGCCTGGCGCGAGCACACCGCCCGCACCCTCCAGGAGGACGCCGTCGCGGCCGTACGCGCCGCCGCGCCCGAGGGCTTCCAGGTGCTCCTGCACGCGGACCCGGTGTCGTACCACTGCGGCGCCAACGCCGGGGTGGATGCCGCCCACATACTCTCCCTGGCGGATGGTGTGGTGGTGCCCTGTGTGGGCGGTACGGCTGTGGACGGTACGGCGCGGCTGGCGCCCTTCGCCGCGCGGGCCGGTCTCGACACGGTGCTGGCCGCCAACCTCACCATCGTCTCCGGTCTCGGCGGCAGTCCGGGCACCCTCGCGGCCGACGCGGTCCGGGCGCAGGACGCCGGGGCCACCGAACTGCGGCTCTATCACGCCGGGTTGGCATCGGACGGCGACCTCGCGGCGGTGCGGGAGGCGCTGTCGGGGCACTGAGCGAGGAGGACCGCCGTGAGGAGCAGGGGGAGGGCGTAGAGCGGCAGGAGCAGCCTCAGGTCGGCGGTCTCGACCAGGGCGGCGCCGAGGGCCAGACCGAGCACGTTCGGGGCGAACACCAGGGTGTTCGTGGCGGCCGAGGCGCGACCAAGGAGGTCCTCGGGCGTCTCGCGCTGCACCGCCGTGAACGCCGCGATCAGCGCGCACGGCAGCCCGATCCCGGCCACCGCGCCCGCCGCCAGCGCCACCGGGGCGGACGGCACCACCCGTGCCGCCACCGCGAGCGCCGTCAGGGCGATCCCGGCCGCAGCGAACCGGTGGGCGCCGAACCGGGCGAGGAGCGGTCCGGCGGCCACGCCGATCACCACCGAACCGGCGCCCTGGGCGGCGTACAGCACGCCCGCGTAGGCGGGGGCGCGGCCGAGGCGGTCCACGACGGCGTACACCGTGGCGCCGTTCAGCGCGGCGAGCAGCATCGTGGTGCCTGCCGCCATGACGAGCGGTCGCAGGGTGGGGTGGGACCACACGTGGCGCACGCCCTGGGTGATGTGCGGGGGCTCGTGTCCCTCCGGACGCTCCTCGCGCACCCGGAGCAGGGCGCACAGGGCGGCGGCGAGCACGAAGGTGGCCGCGTCGAGCAGGGCGACGGCCGGACCGCCGTACGCGGTGTAGAGACCGGCGCCCGCCAGGGGTGCGAGCAGCTTCATGCCCTCCCTGGCGGTCATGCGCAGCCCGTTGAAGGCGCCGAGCAGCTCGGGGTCCACGGCGGCTCCGACCAGGGCGGACTCGGCCGCGTCGTGCACGGCGTCGGCGGCGCCGTACAGGAACAGCACCGCGAACAGCAGCCAGAGGCGGGCGGGGGAGTCGACGGTGGTCAGCGGGATCAGCAGCGCGGCCAGGACCAGGTTCATGGTGATCATCAGGGGGCGTCTGCGCACGCGGTCCGCGAGCGCGCCCAGCGCCGGTCCGGCCAGCGTGGGCGCCCACAGGGCGAACACACACAGCGCCGCCAGCCCGTCGGACCCGGTGATGTCCTTGACCCACACCCCCGACGCCAGCCACAGCGCGGACGAACCGAACCCGGACACCACCGTGGTCGCCAGACACAGCCCCGCGGACCGGTCCCGCAGCACGCGCCGCACGGTCGAGAAAGTCGTCATGCCCACCGATCGTGGGTCTGAGGAGGGGGACGGGGGATCGGGAGGATGCCCTATTCGGGGCCGAATTCGGGGTCGAATTCGGGACCGGTCAGGGGTCTGTCCGGGGAGACGCCGATGAGTTCACCCCCTCGACCGGGTCACACCTCCAGACACGGACGCTCGCCGTGCCCCCTGCGCGTGAGGAGCCCGCCATGACCGATCCGACCGCCCCGCTGCCCGACCTCGGCCCCCAGACCCGGGTCGTGGCCCAACTCGCCGACCATGTGGCCGACCACCACCTGACGGCCCCCACCCCGTGCCCGGACTACACAGTCGGCGACCTGCTGGCCCACCTGCACAACCTGTCCCTCGCCTTCCGGTCGGCCGCGCTCAAGGACTTCGGCCCGAGGACCGACACCGCCCCCACCACCGCCAAGCCCGTCCTCTCCCCGGACTGGCGCACGGAGCTGCCCAAGGCCCTGGACGCCCTGGCCGACGCCTGGCGCGACCCCTCCGCCTGGACCGGCGACACCCGCGCCGGTGGCGTCGCCCTCCCCGGCGAGGTCGCGGGCGCCGTGGCCGCCGACGAACTGGTGATCCACGCCTGGGACCTCGCCCGAGCCCTGGACCTCCCCTACACCCCCGACCCCGAAGCCCTGTCCTCCGCCCACACCTTCCTCCGGGCAGCCGCCACCCTCCCCGACCGCCCCGCCGGACTCTTCGGCCCGATCGTGTCCGTCCCGGAGGACGCGTCCCTGCTGGACCGAGCACTGGGGCTGAGCGGACGCGACCCGGGGTGGCGGAGGTAGCGCGGAAACCGGCGGCGCCTCCACGAGAACAGGCGGTTCCCTGCTCGACGCAACGGCGCGAACGGTGGCCTGTGCTCCGCCGGTTCGCTCACGTGGTGTGCCCCGCGCGAGGTCCCCCATGTCCGGCCGACCCTCCGCCTCCCCCCGGAGGGGTCATGGCTTGATATCGATCGTGCAACGTCCGCCCCGCCGCAGCGATGACGCGCGTAGAAAACCTGTCATGCATAAATCACTGCGGATCGCGGCGGCCACCGCCGCCTGTGCGCTCGCCGGGGGACTGCTGTACGGCGCCGGTGCGGCCACCGCCGGGCAGTCGACGGCGAACTCCACCCACGAGCCCTACAACATCGGGGTTCTGGTCAAGGACATCGACACCTACTACGGCACCACCGCCGACAGCAACGGGGTGTACCAGGCGTCGCCGGCCAGCCCGTACGCCAAGGACCTGGCGCGGATCGACGCCGATGCCAAGCGCTGGATCGACCAGGCGGCGCGCAAGACGCACCACCGGGGGCACAAGCCGGCCGTCGTGTTCGACATCGACGACACGCTGCTGCTGAGCCTCGACTACGAGAAGCGGTACAACTACACGTACGACCCCGCCACGTGGAACGACTACGTCAACCGTGCCGACCGGCCCGAGGTCTTCGGCAGCCCCGCCCTCGTGCGGTACGCCGAGTCCAAGGGTGTCGCCGTCTTCTACAACTCCGGGCTCAGTGAGTCGCAGCGCGCCGGTGCGGTGGAGAACCTGAAGAAGGTCGGCGCCGACGTGAACCTCGACCCGGCGCACATGTTCCTCAAGGACAAAGCCAACCCGCCCGCCTACCTGTCGGGTTGTGCCACGCCGGGCACCTGGACCTGCACGACCGTGCAGTACAAGGCCGGTACCCGCCAGCACATCGAGAAGGACCTCGGGTACGACATCATCGCCAACTTCGGCGACCAGTACTCGGACCTGGACGGCGGTTACGCCGACCGCACGTACAAGCTGCCCAACCCGACGTACTTCGTCAGCTAAGTCCCAACCGAGCTGACAGACACGGCAGTTGCCGTCCGGCCCCGGCCCTCCCGCCGGGGCCGGAGTCATGTCCGATTCCGTTACACGGGGAAAACCTGAAACCGGTGGAACAGGGGAACAATCCAGCCAGCATCCGCACACACACCCGCCACGGCGGCGCGACGAGGAGTACGCCCATGTCCGAGACGCAGAAGGTGGATTCACAGCCCGGCAGAGCCGCGCCCCCCGCCGGAAACGGTGTCGACCGGTACTTCCGGATATCCGAGCGGGGATCGAGCTTCGGGCGTGAGATACGCGGCGGCGTCGCCACGTTCTTCACCATGGCCTACATCCTCGTGCTCAACCCGATCATCCTGGGCAGCGCCAAGGACAAGTTCGGGCACACCCTCGACACCGGCCAACTCGCCACCGCCACCGCCCTCGTGGCCTGCGTGATGACGATCATCATGGGCGTCGGCGGCAACCTCCCGCTCGCCATCGCCGCTGGCCTCGGTCTCAACGCCGTCGTCGCCTTCCAGCTCGCCCCGCTGATGAGCTGGTCCGACGCGATGGGTCTGGTCGTCATCGAGGGCGTCGTCATCTGCGTCCTGGTCCTCACCGGACTGCGCGAGGCGATCATGAATGCCATCCCGCAGCAGCTCAAACAGGCCATCGGCGTCGGCATCGGTCTGTTCATCGCCTTCATCGGACTCGTGGACTCGGGCTTCGTCAGCCGTATCCCGGACGTCGCCCACACCACGGTCCCCGTGCAGCTCGGCGCCACCGGGCGGCTGACCGGCTGGCCCGTGCTCGTCTTCTGCATCGGCGTCCTGCTCACCATCGCGCTGCTCGCCCGCAAGGTGAAGGGCGCGATCCTCATCAGCATCGTCACGATGACCGTCGTCGCGATCGTCGTCAACGCGGTCGCGGACGTGAAGAGCTGGGGACTGACCACCCCGAAGGTCCCTGACAGCGTCGTCGCCGCGCCGGACTTCGGGCTCGTCGGACACTTCGACCTGTTCGGCGGGTTCGCCAAGGCGGGCGTGCTGACCGCCGTCCTGCTGGTCTTCACCCTCGTGCTGTCCGACTTCTTCGACGCCATGGGCACCATCGTCGGCATCAGCGCCGAGGCCGGACTCCTGGACGAGCGGGGCAAGGTGCCCGGCATCGGACGGGTGCTGTTCATCGACGGCGCCGCGGCCGTCGCGGGCGGTGTCGGCTCCGCCTCCTCCAACACCGCCTACATCGAGTCCGCCGCCGGGGTCGGCGAGGGCGCCCGCACCGGCTTCGCCAACGTGATCACCGGCGGTCTCTTCGGACTCGCGCTCTTCCTCACCCCGCTGCTCACCATCGTCCCGCTCCAGGCGGCGGCGCCCGCGCTGATCGCGGTGGGCTTCCTGATGATGACCCACGTCAAGCACATCGACTGGGACGACTACGAGATCGCCGTCCCGGCATTCCTCACCATCGCCGCGATGCCCTTCACCTACTCCATCACCGACGGCATCGGCGCGGGCTTCCTCGCCTACGTCGTCATCAAGGCGGTCGTGGGCAAGGCGAAGGAGGTCAACTGGCTGCTGTGGGCGGTCTCGGCGCTGTTCCTGGTCTACTTCGCGATCGACCCGGTGGAGCAGCTCCTCGGCGTGCAGTGAGCCGAGCCGTACGCGCACGGGGGCGGCCGGTGCACGCGACACCGGCCGCCCCCGCCCGTCCGCGGACGCCTACTTCAGCGCCGCCGCCATCATCGCCCGCGCCACCGGAGCCGCGAGCCCGTTGCCGCTGACCTCACCCCGCGCCGCGTTCGACTGCTCGACCATCACCGCGACGGCCACCTCCTTGCCGGTGGTGTCCGACTTGCCGTACGAGGTGAACCAGGCGTACGGCGTACCGCTGTTGTTCTCGCCGTGCTGCGCGGTGCCCGTCTTGCCGCCGACCGTCACGCCGTCGATCAGGGCGTTGCGCCCGGTGCCGTCGCGGACGACCGTCTCCATCGCGGAGCGCAACTGCTCGGCCGTACGGGAGCTGACGATCCGCTTGGTCCCGGCGTCCCCGTCATAGTCCTTCAGCAGGTCGCCGTCGCCGCTGGTGAGCTGGGACACCATATGGGGGGACACCAGCTTGCCGTCGTTGGCCATGGCGGCCGACACCATGGCCATCTGGAGCGGGGTGGCGGTCACGTCGAACTGTCCGATGCCGGAGAGCGCGGTCTGCGCCTTGTCCATCTTCGACGGGTACACGCTGGTGTACGCCCGCGCCGGAACGTCCAGCTTCTCGCTGTTGAAGCCGAACTTCTCGGCCATCGCCCGCACCTTGTCCTGCCCGAGGTCCACGGCCAGCTTGCCGAAGACGTTGTTGCAGGAGTACTGGAGCGCGACCCGGATCGAGGCGTTCTCGCACGGCGCCGAGGCGCTCTCGTTCGGCAGCGGGCGGCTGGTGCCCGGCATGATGTACGGCGCCGGGCTGTCCGTGCGCTGGTCCACGTCCGAGTACAGCCCGTCCTCCAGCGCCGCCGAGGCCACGACCAGCTTGAAGGTCGAGCCCGGCGGCAGCGGCTGGCGCATCGCGCGGTTGTTCAGCGGCTTGTCCGGGTCCTTGGTGAGCCGCACCCAGGCGGAGCCCGCCGTGTTCGCGTCCGTGAGCTGCCCGGGGTCGTAGGACGGGGTGGAGACCATCGCGAGGATCTTCCCGGTCTTCGGGTCGATCGCGACGGCGCCGCCCTTCTTGTCGCCCAGCGCCGCGTACCCCGCCTTCTGCACGTCCGGGTCGATGGTCGTGACCACGTCACCGGGATCGGGGCGCCGACCGGTGACGGTGTCCATCATTGTGGTCA
Source organism: Streptomyces sp. DSM 110735 (assembly GCF_016482685.1). Taxonomy (GTDB): domain Bacteria; phylum Actinomycetota; class Actinomycetes; order Streptomycetales; family Streptomycetaceae; genus Streptomyces. The sequence goes on from NZ_JACYHF010000014.1 coordinate 59,272, forward strand.
GCCGGTTGTCGGTGCCGTTGAGCAGGTCGGCGTAGACGCCCTCCAACTGGGTCGGGGCGTACGCCTGCGAGGCGTAGCCCGTCACCGCGGCGTACAGCTCGCCGTCCTTGTAGGAGCGCTTGTAGGCGAGGTCGCCCTTGGTGCGTGCCGAGCCCGTGACCGCCTTACCGGCCACGATGATGTCCCCGAGCGGGCGCGAGTACGTCGCGATCGCGTTGCGGCGGTTGTCGTTGTCGTCCGCGAGCGCCTTGCCTTCGTAGAACTGCACCCAGGTCGCCCGGAGCAGCAGCCCCAGGACGAGCAGCAGTGCGAAGACGGACGCGTGTCTGATCGTCTTGTTCATCCCGCTCGGACAGACGACCGATCAGATCGGAACGTTCCCCTCCGTTTGTGTTTCTCACGGAACGCTCAGGCGGCTGTGGGGCACGGTCAAACGCCGATGCGCCTGTTGACCCTGTTCACAGCCTCTGTCCTCACAGCCGCCGCGTCGCCAGCGTCAGCCGCTCCCGCGCGTCGAACAGCGCGTCCTTGATCGTCTGCTCGTGGGCGTCCGTCAGCCGCGCCACCGGGACCGAGCAGCTCACGGCGTCCCGCGCGGGGGTCCGGTACGGGACCGCGACCCCGAAGCAGCGCAGCCCGAGCGTGTTCTCCTCGCGGTCCACGGCGAAGCCCTGCTCGCGGATGCGGTGCAGCTCCTCGATGAGCCTCTCGCGGTCGGTGACCGTGTGCTCGGTGAGCGCGGGCAGCTCGCGCGGCAGCAGCGCCCGCACCTGCTCGTCGGTGTGCGTGGCGAGCAGCGCCTTGCCGAGCGAGGTCGCGTGCGCGGGCAGCCGGCGCCCGACGCGGGTGAAGGGGCGCAGATAGTGCTGCGACTGGCGGGTGGCGAGGTAGACCACGTCGGTGCCGTCGAGCCGGGCCAGGTGGATGGTCTCCGTGGTGTCGTCCGCGAGGCGGTCCAGGGTGGGGCGGGCGGCGGCGACCACCTCGTCGCCGTCGATGTACGCGGTGCCGACCAGCAGCGCGCGCACCCCGATGCCGTACCGGGTGCCGGTCGCGTCCGTCTCCACCCAGCCCAGCTCCACCAGCGTGCGCAGCAGCATGTACAGGCTGGACTTGGGGTAGCCGACCGACTCCTGCACATCCGCGAGGGAGTGCATCCCGGGGCGCCCGGCGAAGTACTCGAGGAGTTCCACCGTCCGCACCGCGGACTTCACCTGCGCCCCGCCGCCCGCCTCCGCTGCCGACATCGCCCCCGGCTCCTTCGCTCGCCCTCGTCCGGTCCCGCGTGCTCGCGCCGGGTCCGGTTCGGCGTCGTTCGATCTCGTTCGACTTCGTCCGACGGCGACCTGGAAGTCCGAGGACCCGGAGCCCTAGACTCCGCACTGCCGGTTCACCATCGAAGACGGCGTTCAATATAGCGAACACGGCTGATGAGCGACCTCGACCGTACGGCGTTGTCTGGAGGTACCCGCGGTGGCAGCAGCACCAGTGTGGAGCGTCGACCCGCGCACCGGGAAGCGGCGGGAGCAAGTGGCGGTGGAGGCAACGGCCGAGGAGGTCGACGCGACCGTCCGGGCGGCGCACGCCGCGCGCGGCAGTCTCGCCGACCGCACGGTCCGCGCCGCCTTCCTGCGCACGGCGGCGGACGGCCTGGAGTCGGTACGGGACCTCTTGATCGAGGTCGCCGACGCCGAGAGCGCCCTCGGACCCGTCCGGCTCACCGGTGAACTCGCGCGCACCGCCTATCAGTTGCGGGCGTTCGCGGGCATCGTGGCCGAGGGTGCCTTCCTGGACGTGGTGATCGACCACCCCGACCCCGCCGCCGTCCCGCCGGTCCCCGACCTGCGCCGGATGAAGATCCCGCTCGGGGTCGCGGCCGTCTACGCCGCCTCCAACTTCCCCTTCGCCTTCTCCGTCGCGGGCGGCGACACCGCGAGCGCGCTCGCCGCGGGCTGCCCGGTCGTCGTCAAGGCCCACCCCGACCATCCGGCGCTGTCCGAGCTGGTCGCCAAGGTGCTGCGCCGCGCCGCCGCCGCGCACGGTCTCCCCGAGGCTGTCGTCGGACTGGTGCACGGCTTCGACGCGGGCGTGGAGCTGATCCGGCATCCGCTGCTCGCCGCCGCCGGGTTCACCGGCTCGGTGCGCGGCGGCCGGGCGCTGTTCGACGCCGCCGCCGCCCGCCCGGTGCCGATCCCCTTCCACGGCGAACTCGGCTCGCTGAACCCGGTCGTGGTGACCGAGGCGGCCGCCGCCGAGCGCGGCGACGAGATCGGACTGGGTCTCGCCGGGTCCATGACGCTCGGCGTCGGCCAGTTCTGCGTCAAGCCCGGACTGGTGCTGGTGCCTTCGGACACGTCCGGCGACGGCGTGGTCAAGGCGCTCGTGGACGCGGTGAGCGACACCGACTCCGGCGTGATGCTCGACCCCCGGATGCGGGACGCCTTCGTCGCGGGTGTCGCCGAACGCGCGGCGCTGCCCGGCGTCGAGTCACCGCTCACCCCGGGCGCGGGCGGTCCGCACACGGTCAGCGCGGGTTTCCTCACCGTCCCGGCGACCGAACTGACCGGCGCCTCCCACGACTTGCTCCTGGAGGAGTGCTTCGGACCGGTCACCGTGGTGGCACGCTACGACGACGAGGACCAACTGACTTCCGTCCTCGCCCGGTTGCCCGGCAGTCTCACGGCCACCGTCCATCTGTCCTCGGCGGAGGCGGCGGGCGAGGGGGACGCGACCGAGCTGCTCGCCCGACTCATCCCGCTGGCGGGCAGGTTGGTGGTCGACGGCTGGCCGACCGGCGTCGCCGTCGCCCCGGCCCAGCACCACGGTGGTCCCTACCCGGCGACCACCTCCACCTCGACCTCGGTGGGTGGCACGGCGATCGAGCGGTGGCTGCGCCCGGTGGCGTACCAGAACACCCCCGCGCCGCTGCTTCCGCCGGAGCTGCGGGACGACAACCCGCTGGGTCTGCCCCGCCGTTGCGACGGCGTACTGGAACGCTGAACGCCCGCCGGGTGAACCGCCCCTGTGAAGGGGGCGGAACACCCCGGTCCGCGCCCCGCCCCCTGCGAGAATCCCCGGATGGACATAGCCCTTCCCGAACTCCCTTTCCCCTTGCGGACCTACGGACCCGACGGCGACTGGTCCCACGAGGACGGCGTGCTCACCGGCTGGGCCGGACCCCGCCAGGACCGGTTCGTCACCCCGACCGGGGAGGCTCTGGACCCCGCCACCGACGCGCCCCGGCTGCTCGGATCGCCCGAGGGCGACTTCCAGTTGATCGCCCGGGTCACCGTCGGTTTCAACGCCTCCTTCGACGCCGGGGCGCTCTACGTCCACGTCGGCGACCGCGCCTGGGCCAAGCTCTGCCTGGAGTACTCCCCGGACGTGGCCACCGTCTGCACGGTCGTCACCCGGGGACACTCCGACGACGCCAACTCCTTCACCGTGAGCGGCAGTTCCGTCTGGCTCCGGCTGAGCCGCACCGGTCGCGCCCTCGCCTTCCACGCCTCCCGCGACGGTGAACGCTGGACCTTCGTCCGCCTGTTCACCCTGGGCGACGAGAAGGAGACGTCGAACGCCCTGGTCGGCTTCATGACCCAGTCGCCGCTCGGCGCGGGCTGTGTGGTCACCTACGACCGCCTGGAGTTCAGACCCCGGTGGCCGGACGACCTGCGAGACGGAAGCTGAGCGCGAGGGCCACGAGCAGCGCGGCCACGCAGACGGCCAGGCCCATGCGCAGCCCCGTCACGAAGCCGCCCGCCATCAGCGCCCCGAACACCGCGATGCCGAGCCCGCCGGACACCTGCCGCGCCGCGTTGAGCACGCCCGCCGCGAGCCCGGACCGCCCGGCGGGCACCGCGTCCAGCATCACGGCGGTCAGCGCCGGGATGGCCAGCGCGCAGCCGAGCGCCAGCGGCACCAGCAGCAGCGCGGCTGCGACGGTCGGCGTCGACGTGCCGACCCCGAGCAGCCCCAGCACGCCCACCACGGAGAGCGCGAGACCCGCGGTCATCGGCACCCGGGGACCGTAGCGCCCGGTCAGCTTGCCCGAGACCAGGTTCGTCACCGCGATCACGCCGGTCATCGGCAGGAACATCAGCCCGGCGTACAGCGCCGAACGACCCTGCACCTGCTGGAAGAAGAGCGAGAAGACGAACAGGACGCCGTAGAACGCCACGCTGCACGCCGCCCCCGCCGCGACCGCCGCGCGCACCGCCCGGTCGCGGAACATCCCCAGCGGGACCACCGGATGCGCCCGCCGCGTCTCCACCCGCACGAACACCGCCGCCGCGACCACCGCCACCGCGAGCGCCACCATGCCGGTCGTACCGCCCTCGATCACCGCGAAGGTCACACCGGTCAGGGCGAGCGCGGCAGCGGTCTGTCCGGGCAGGTCCAGCGGGGCGGGCCGGCGCGTCGAGCGCGGGGCGCGCAGCAGCAGGACCAGCGCCACCGCCCCCACCGGCAGGTTGACGAAGAAGATGCCCCGCCAGCCCCAGGCCGTGGTCAGCGCGCCGCCCGCCACCGGACCCAGGGCCAGCGCGGTCGAGCCCCCGGCCGCCCATACGGCCACCGCCCTGGCCCGGCGCGCCGCGTCCGCGTACGCCTCGCGCACCAGGGACAGCGAGGCGGGCAGCACCACGGCGGCTGCCGCGCCCTGCGCCACCCGGGCGGCGGTCAGGACCGCGAGGTTCGGCGCGAAGCCGCACGCCGCCGACGCCAGCGTGAACACCGCGATGCCGATGCCGTACGCCCGGCTCGCCCCCGCCCGGTCGGCGAAGGCACCGGTGGAGAGCATCAGGGCGGCGAAGGGCAGGGTGTAGGCGTCCACCACCCACTGCAGTCCGCGCAGTCCGCCGCCGAGCCCCGAGCCGATGGCGGGGAGGGCGACGTTCACGATCGAGGCGTCGAGGGTGATCAGCGCGGAGCCGAGCAGAGCGGCGGCCAGGGCGAGAGCGGGCGCCGTCCGCTGCTCCAACGGGCTTTCGGAGAGGACGGGTTGGGGAGGGCTGAGGGTCTTGTTCAGGGACATGACTCCAGCTTGCGGAGGACGCGGCGCGTACAGTAGTGGCCTGATTGCCATACGTCCGGAGGTTCTGGCCATGATCCGTGTCGTCGTCATCGCCGCCCCGCCCGTGTCGATGTTCAACCTCGCCATCCCCGACCTGCTGTTCGGCAAGGTCGAGGTGGCGGGCGGACGCGGCTACGAGGTCGTCGTCTGCGCGCCGGACCCCGGTCCGGTGGCCACCTCCGGCGGGCTCGAACTCACCGTGCCGCACGGTCTGGAGGCGCTGCGCGAGGCGCACACCGTGCTCGTCGCGGGCACCGGCGAGACCTACGAACCCGACCTCCGCGTGGTCGCCGCGCTGCGCGAGGCAGCCGACGCGGGCACCCGTATCGCCTCCATCTGCACCGGCGCCTTCTCGCTGGCCAAGGCCGGACTCCTCGACGGCCGCCGGGCCACCACCTACTGGGCGCACGCCGACGAGATGCGCCGCCGCCACCCCGCCATCGCCTTCGAGGGCGACGTGCTCTACACCGAGGACGGCCAGTTCCTCACCTCCAGCGGATACGCCGCCGGAATCGACCTGTGCCTGCACATCGTCCGCACCGACTACGGCGCCGCCGTCGCCAACGAGGTCGCCCGGCTCGCCCTGGTCGCCCCCGTACGCCCGGGCGGGCAGACCCAGTTCACGCACACCCCGCTGCCGCCCGAGCGCGGCACCGCCTGCGCCGACGTGCGCGGCTGGGCCATGCGCAACCTCGACAAGCCGCTCACCCTCACCGACCTCGCCCGCCACTCCGGCGTCAGCGTGCGCACCCTGACCCGCCGCTTCCACGCCGAGAGCGGGGTCAGCCCGCTGCAGTGGCTGCTGCACCAGCGCGTCGAACGCGCCAAGGAACTCCTGGAGACCACCACCCTGCCCATGGACCAGGTCGCCACCGCCTGCGGTCTCGGCACCGCCGACTCGCTGCGCGCCCACGTCGTGCGCCGCACCGGACTGACCCCGAGCGCCTACCGCGCCCAGTTCCGCCGGTACGCAACCGCGCCCACCGGTGCCACGTCCTCACCGGCATGATCAGTGAACGAGCGAACAGCGCCCTGGTGATCCGCCCCGCCGAGCCCGCCGAGGCCGCGACGATCGCCGCGCTGCACGAGCGCGCCCGCTCCACCTACTACCCCGGCGGACTGCCGCCCGCCGACTTCGACTGGACGGACTCCTGGCGCGCCTCCATCGAGCGGCCCGACGGACGGGTCCTGTGCGGCGTCCAGGACGGCCGGATCGTCGCCATCGCCTCCTTCCGCACCCCGGAGGGCGCGCCCGCGGACAAGGTCAAGCTGTTCCAGTTCCACGTCGACCCCGACCACTGGCGCGCGGGACTCGGCACCGCCCTGCACGCCGCCTGCGTGGAGCACTGGCTGGCCGACGGCAGACGGGTCGCCGTACTCGACGTGCACGTGGACAACCGGCGCGCCCAGGACTTCTACGCCCGCCAGGGCTGGGTGCCCGACCCCGAGAACCCGCCCGCCGAGGGCGACCACCACCTCTTCCTGCGCTGGAGCGCGCCCGGGGAATGAACCCGGCTGCTTGAAGGTTCACGTACCGGGTGGGGAGATCCCTCACCCGGTACGAACCGAAGAGAGCCCGAAGAATGCGCGTCGAGATCTGGAGCGACATCGCCTGCCCGTGGTGCTACGTAGGAAAGGCACGCTTCGAGAAGGCGCTCGCTGCCTTCCCGCACCGCGACGACGTCGAGGTCGTGCACCGCTCCTTCGAACTGGACCCCGGCCGCGCCAAGGGCGACGTCCAGCCCGTGCTCACCATGCTCACCAAGAAGTACGGCATGAGCGAGGCCCAGGCCGAGGCGGGCGAGGACAACCTCGGCGCCCAGGCAGCCGCCGAGGGACTGCCCTACCGCACCCGGGGACGCGACCACGGCAACACCTTCGACATGCACCGCCTGCTGCACTTCGCCAAGGAGCAGGGCAGGCAGGACGAGCTGATCGGACTGCTGTACCGCGCCAACTTCGCCGAGGAGCGGTCCGTCTTCACCGAGGGCGACGAGCGCCTGGTGGAGCTGGCCGGGCAGGCGGGTCTGGACCCCGAGGCAGCCCGCGCGGTCCTCGCCGACCCCACCGCCTACGCCGACGAGGTCCGCGCCGACGAGCGCGAGGCGGCTCAGCTCGGCGCCAACGGCGTTCCCTTCTTCGTCCTCGACCGCGCCTACGGCGTCTCCGGCGCCCAGCCCGCCGAGGTCTTCACCCGGGCGCTCACCCAGGCGTGGGACGCGCGCTCCCCGCTCACCGTGCTCGGGCAGGACGACGCCGACACCTGCGGCCCGGACGGGTGCGCGGTGCCGCAGCAGTAGAAAACCGCAGGTGGGAGCCGATCCATAAGGATCGCTGAGAGGCACCGCGTAAAAACGCGCAATGGACGGTGACTCCCCGTGGACGCACAGTGGATCCATGGAGACCACGGAGACGTTCGACAGCCTCGTCCGCGCCGAGTTCACCCCCGTAGGCACCTACCTCAACACGGCGAGCAGCTCCCTGCTGCCCGCCCGCACCGTCACCGCCCTGCACGAGGCGGCGCTGCTGCGGGCGCAGGGCCGCCCGCTGACCGCGCTCTTCGAGGACGTGGAGGAGTGCCGGGCCGCCTTCGCCCGGCTCGCCCACGTCCCCGCCGAGCGCGTCGCGGCGGGCGCCTCGGTCGCCGCGCACACCGGGGTGATCGCCGCGTCGCTCCCGCCGGGCGCCGAAGTCCTCACCGCCGAGGGCGACTTCACCTCCGTGCTCAACCCGTTCCACGTCCGCGGCGACCTCAAGGTGCGCGCGGTGCCCGTCGAGCGCATCGCGGAGTCCGTCCGCCCGGAGACCGACCTGGTCGCGGTCAGCGCCGCGCAGTCCGCCGACGGACGGATCGCCGACCTGCCCGCACTGCGCGAGGCAGCCCACGCGCACGGCGCCCGCACCTACGTCGACTTCTCCCAGGCCGCGGGCTGGCTCCCGATGGACGCGGGGGAGTGGGACTTCAGTGCCTCCGTCGCCTACAAGTGGCTGCTCGGCCCGCACGGCATCGCCTTCCTCGTCCTGCCCGAGGACTTCGGCGGTCTCACCCCGCTGCTCGCCGGCTGGGTCGCGGGCGAACGCCCCTGGGACAGTTGCTACGGTCCGGTCACCGAACTCGCCCACTCCGCGCGGCGGTTCGACCTCACCCACGCCCTGTTCGGCTACGCGGGACTGCGCCGCTCCCTCGAACTGGTCGAGGAAGTGGGCGTGTCCGCGATCCACGCCCACGACACGGCGCTGGCCGACCGCTACCGCGCGGGACTTGCCGCCCTCGGTCACGAGCCGCTGCCCTCACCCGGCTCCGCGATCGTCTCCGTACCCGGACTCGGCGTCCGGCAGGAGGAGTTGAGCCGCGCGGGCATCGAGGTCTCCGCACGGGCGGGCAACCTGCGCGCCGCCTTCCACCTCTACAACACCGAGGCGGACGTGGACCGGCTGCTGGACGCGCTGTCCGGCTGAACGCGCGAGTACATGACCGGGCCGGAGCCTCCCGTCCCACAACAAGGAGGCCCCGGCCCGGGGTTCGAGGTGTGCGGCTAGTGCACGGGCGTGAAGTCCCGCGCCCCGATGCCGCATCCTCCGGGGGACGACCCCCGGACCCCCGGCAGCACAGACATCACCGCACCGGCGCGAAGTCCCGCGCCCCGATGTACTCCGGCCTGCGCACCGGCGCCGCGAACGGCTCCACCGCCGTGTTCTCCACGCTGTTGAACACGATGAAGACGTTGCTGCGCGGGAAGGGCGTGATGTTGTCGCCGGAGCCGTGCATGCAGTTGCAGTCGAACCAGGTCGCCGAGCCCGGCTTGCCGGTGAACAGGCGGATGCCGTGCTCGCCCGCCATCCGGGTGAGCGCCTCGTCGGACGGGGTGCCCGCGTCCTGCATCTGGAGCGACTTCCGGTAGTTGTCCTCGGGCGTCGCGCCCGCACAGCCCAGGAACGTCCGGTGCGAGCCCGGCATGATCATCAGGCCGCCGTTGGTGTCGTGGTTCTCGGTCAGCGCGATCGAGACCGACACCGTGCGCATCCGGGGCAGCCCGTCCTCGGCGTGCCAGGTCTCGAAGTCCGAGTGCCAGTAGAAGCCGCTCGCGCCGAACCCGGGCTTGACGTTGATCCGGGACTGGTGGACGTACACGTCCGAGCCGAGGATCTGCCGCGCCCGGCCGACCACGCGCTCGTCGCTCACCAGGTTCGCGAACAGCTCGCTGAGCCGGTGGACCTCGAAGACCGAGCGGATCTCCTTCGAGCGGGGCTCCACGATCGCCCGGTCGTCGGCCCGGATCACCGGGTCGGCGACCAGCCGCTCCAGCTCACGCCGGTACACCTCGACCTCGGCGGGGGTGATGAGCTGGTCCACGCCCAGGAAGCCGTCGCGCTCGTACCCCTCCAGGTCGGCGGTGGGGATCGGGCCGTAGGCGCCGGGGGCGCTCCAGACGACCGGGTCCTTGCGCGGGACGGCCACCTCGGCGGTGCCGCGGGTGGGGTAGAGATCGGTGACGGGCGCGGTGGGGGTCGTGGTCATGGGATCACACCTCCTCGGGTTCGGTGAGCAGGGGGTAGACGCCGTTCTCGTCGTGGTCCTCCCGTCCGGTCACCGGCGGGTTGAACACGCAGAGGCAGCGGAAGTCCTCCTTGACGCGCAGCGTGTGCCGCTCGTGCCCGTCGAGGAGGTACATCGTGCCGGGGGTGATCGTGTAGGTCTCCCCGGTCTCGTGGTCGGTCAGTTCGGCCTCGCCCTCGGTGCAGACGACGGCCTCGATGTGGTTCGCGTACCACATCGACGTCTCGGTCCCGGCGTACAGGACGGTCTCGTGCAGGGAGAAGCCGACGCGCTCCTTGGCGAGCACGATCCGCTTGCTCTCCCAGGTGCCGGACCTGGCCCGGACGTGGCGGTCGGTGTCCTCGATGTCCTTGAACGATCGGACGATCACGGGTGGGTGCCTCCTGTTGCTTCCGTGTCGGCGGCGGTCTCGTGGTCAGGCGGTCAGGGCGCCGGACGGTCGGGGTGCCGGACGGTCGGGGTTCCGGACGGCCCGGGCGTCAGGCGGTCTCGCGGACGGCCCGGGCGAGGATGCTCATGCCCTCGTCCAGCTCCTCCGGGGTGATCGTGAGCGCGGGCAGCAGCTTGACGACCTCGCTCTCGGGACCCGACGTCTCGATGAGCAGCCCGAGTTCGAAGGCGCGGGCGGCGACCCGGCCGGCCCGCTCCTTGTCGTGGAACTCCAGACCCCAGACCAGACCGCGCCCCCGGTAGTCCTTCACCGCGGCGGGGTTCTCCTCGGCTATGGAGACCAGTTCCCGCTCGACGCGCTCGCCCCGGGCGCGGGTCTGCTTCTCCATGGCGGCGCCGTCGGCCCAGTACGTCTCCAGCGCGGCGGTCGCGGTGACGAACGCCGGGTTGTTGCCGCGGAAGGTGCCGTTGTGCTCGCCCGGCTCCCAGATGTCCAGCTCCGGCTTGAACAGGCACAGCGACATCGGCAGCCCGTAGCCGCTGATGGACTTGGACACCGTGACGATGTCGGGGACGATGCCCGCCTCCTCGAAGGAGAAGAACGCGCCCGTGCGCCCGCAGCCCATCTGGATGTCGTCGACGATGAGCAGCATGTCCTGCCGCTCGCACAACTCCTTGAGCGCGCGCAGCCATTCGGGCCGGGCGACGTTGATGCCGCCCTCGCCCTGCACGGTCTCCACGATCACCGCGGCGGGCTTGTTCAGACCCGACCCCTGGTCCTCAAGGAGCCGTTCGAACCACAGGAAGTCCGGGACCTGCCCGTCGAAGTAGTTGTCGAACGGCATCGGCGTGCCGTGCACCAGCGGAATGCCCGCCCCGGCGCGCTTGAAGGCGTTGCCGGTGACCGCGAGCGAACCCAGCGACATGCCGTGGAACGCGTTGGTGAACGACACGATCGCCTCGCGCCCCTTCACCTTCCGGGCCAGCTTCAGCGCGGACTCCACCGCGTTGGTGCCGGTCGGCCCCGGGAACATGACCTTGTACGGCAACTCGCGCGGGCCGAGGACCAGTTCCTGGAAGGTGCGCAGGAACGACCGCTTGGCCACGGTCGACATGTCCAGTCCGTGGGTCACGCCGTCCCGGGCCAGATAGTCGATCAACGCCCGTTTGAGAACGGGGTTGTTGTGGCCGTAGTTGAGCGATCCGGCGCCGGCGAAGAAGTCGAGCCAGGCGCGGCCGTCCTCGTCGTACATCCGGCTGCCCCGCGCGGTGTCGAACACGGTGGGCCAGCCGCGGCAGTAGCTGCGCACCTCGGACTCGACGGTCTCGAACACGCTCAGGTCGGGCTGGGTGATGGTCACGGTGATTCGCTCCTCGGTGCGGCGTTCAGTGGGCCGGGGTGTGCGTCAACGGGCCTATGCGGTACAGGACTTCGGGGTCGTGCGGACCGTCCGGGAACAGCTCGGCGGGGAACAGCGTCTCCCGCTCCGGCTCGATGCCGTGCCGGGCGGCGAACGAGGTGAACAGCCGCTCGGAGGCGGTGTTCCCGGGCGTGATCGTGGTCTCCAGGCCGGTGATCCCCCGCTCGGCGGCCAGCCGGGCGGTCAGCCCGTCCAGCAGCGCGGCGGCGATCCCGCGCCCCCGGTGGGCGTCGTCGACGGCCACCTGCCAGACGAGCAGGGTGTGCGGACGGTCGGGCCGTACGTAACCGGTCACGAAACCGATCGGCTCGCCGTCCCTACCGCGTGCCACCGCCGAGGTGTCGGCGAAGTCCCGGCACCACAGCAGATAGCTGTACGAGGAGTTCAGGTCGAGGGTTTTCGATTCCTTGGCGAGACGCCAGAGGGCGGCTCCATCGGTTACCGCCGGTCTGTCGACGATCAGGTCTGTGGGTGCTGCGGTCATGCGGCACGAATTTAGCGAGGCGAATGCGTAAATGCACGGGCGCACAGCGGGTTGTGTACGACCGGGTCGGCGATATGCCTGGTTTGACCTGGGAAAAACACGGACAAAAAGGGGCGCGCTGTGGGGTGTGTCACAGCGCCGAAAACCGCCCGTGTTTCATCTTGTTTAGCGTTGCAAAAAGCGGGCAGACGAATACCCGGGCGCTGCCCCCTGAGAATTGAACGAAGAATGTGGAATTGGTGAAAGAGTGGGCGAGCGCGGAAGACGGCATGGAAGCGGGCATGGAAAACGGCCCGCGCGAATTCGCGCGGGCCGTCGGCAGGATTCGGGCTGCCGGTCAGTGCCAGGCTTCCCCCGCCGCCCGCAGCGCGCCCTCCGGGTCCACCGCGATCCCCTGCGCGGCCATGGCCGCGCCCAGCGCCGCCAGCGAACGGCGCACCGCGTCCAAGGTCGCGTCGGGACCGTAGTGGTTGACCCGGATCATCTCCTTGGCCAGCGCGCCGCCCCCGGCGGCCAGCGGCAGCCCCGGGTCCGTGCGCAGTGCCTCGGCCACCAGCTCCGAGGCGGCCACCCGCTCCGGCACCCGCAGCGTCGTCGCCACCGGAGCCGCGTCGCGTGCCTGGTGGACGTACGGCTCCAGACCGCCGCGCAGCGCGAGCGCGCCCGCCCGCGTCGCCCGCGCGGCCGCCCGGTGCCGGGCCATCACGGCGTCGAGACCGTCCGCCTCGATGCGCTCCAGGCACGCCTCGAGAGCCAGCATCTCCAGTTGCGCCGGGGCGTGCGGCAGGATGGCGCGCCCCGCGTCGATCCAGCGCTCCTTCCAGTCCAGCAGCGACAGATAGGAGCGGCGCGGGGCGTCCGGGTTGGCGGCCATCCGGGCCCAGGCGCGCTCGCTCACCGAGATCGCGGACACCCCCGCCGGTCCGCCCATCGCCTTCTGCGCCCCGATCACGCACAGGTCCACGCCCCACGCGTCCGGCAGCACCGGCTCCGCGCCGACCGAGGCGACCGCGTCCAGATAGAAGAGGGCGCCGTGCTCGCGCACCACCTCGCCGATCTCCGCGACCGGGTTGGTGTTGCCGGTCGCCGCTTCGGCGTGCACCAGAGACACGAAGTCGATCTCCGGGTGTTCGGCGAACGCCTCCCGGATCTGCTCGGCGGTGACGGCCGCGTGGAAGGGGACCGCGAGGTCGTGCACGGTGGCGCCGCTGTCGCGCAGCCAGTTGCCGAAGGTCTGGCCGTAGGGACCCGTGATCACGTTCAGGGCGACCGTGCCCGGACCCGCGGCGGCGCGGATCGCGCCCTCCAGCGGCAGCAGCGCCTCGCCCTGGGTGATCAGCACGTCCTGCCCGGTCTCGAGGAGCGCGGCCACCTGGTCCTCGATGGCGGCGAACCGCGCGGCGGTCAGCGGGGGCAGGTCGAGGAAGGGGTGGGTCACGGGGTGCTCTCTTCGCTCGCATGGGTACACGGAACCGGCCGGAGGCCGACGGTGACGAGGGTAACTCGCGGTCTCCATGCCGCTTTGACCGGCGAGTTCTTAGGCCGGACGGCCTCCAGGCCATCGGTTTGATTTGAGAGACCCAAACCTCTCCTTATAATCGGAACCCACAGTTCCCCCACAGGGAGATCCCCCATGAAAACGCTCCTCGGGCGCCGGACCCGTCTTCTGGCAGCCGCCACCGTGGCGGGCGCCGTCGCGCTCGTCGCGGGCTGTTCCTCTTCGGACGGCGGCGGGAGCGGCAACGCCACCGCCAAGGGGGTCCACCTCGTCAAGGCCGGTCAGCTCACCGTCTGCACCCATCTGCCCTACCCGCCGTTCCAGTCGGTGATCGACGGCAAGGTGCAGGGCTTCGACGTCTCCCTGGTCGACCTCGTCGCCAAGGACCTGGGCGTCAAGCAGCAGATCCTCGACACGCCCTTCGAGAACTTCAAGACGGGCGCGTTCCTCAACTCCGGCCAGTGCGACCTGGCGGCGGCGGGCATGACCATCACGCCCGAGCGCAAGAAGAACGTCGACTTCTCCGACCCGTACTTCGAGGCGACCCAGGCCGTCCTGGTCGGCAAGAACAGCGGTCTGAAGTCCTTCCAGGACATCAAGGCGGAGCACAAGTCGCTCGGCGCCCAGGCGCAGACCACCGGCGAGGACTACGCGAAGAGCAAGGGTCTCGACCCGGTCTCCTTCCACTCCTCCGACGCGCTCCTCAACGGTCTGCGCACCAACCAGGTCCAGGCGATCATCGTCGACTACCCGGTGGTCCAGAGCTGGCTGAAGGACAAGTCCAACGCCGACGCCTTCAAGATCGTCGGGAATCTGCGCACCGGCGAGCAGTACGGCTTCACGGTGAAGAAGGGCAACACCGCCCTCCTCGACGCCGTCAACAAGCAGCTCGCCAAGGCCAAGTCCGACGGCACCTACAAGAAGATCTACGAGAAGTGGATCGGCCCGTACGACGCCTCGGCCGCCTCCCCGGCCGCGACGCCCTCCTCCTGAATCCGCTGACTCCATGACCGACACGGACACCCGTAGCCAACCGAAGAAGCAGGGACTGACCCGCCGCCAGCGACGGCGGGTCTCGCGCGGCGTGCAGTACGCCGTCTTCGTCGCCGCCGTACTCGCCTTCGCGTTCTCGGCGGACTGGGGACGGCTGCAGAACCAGTTCCTGCAACTGCCCATCGCCGAGCAGATGTTCCCCGACGTCATCACCCTGGCGCTGAAGAACACCGTGCTCTACACCCTGTCCGGCTTCGTCGTCGGACTCGGTCTCGGCATCGTCGTCGCCCTGATGCGGCTGTCCTCCGTGGCGCCCTACCGCTGGGTCGCCGGCGTCTACATCGAGATCTTCCGCGGTCTGCCCGCCCTGCTGATCTTCATCTTCGTGGGCGTCGGCGTGCCGCTGGCGTTCCCGAACGTGCAGTATCCGGGCGGTACTTACGGCAAGGTCGCCGTCGCGCTCGGACTCGTCTCCGCCGCCTACATGGCCGAGACGATCCGCGCGGGCATCCAGGCCGTGCCCAAGGGGCAGATGGAGGCGGCCCGTTCGCTCGGCTTCTCACCCGCGCGGGCCATGATCTCGATCGTCATCCCGCAGGCGTTCCGCATCATCCTGCCGCCGCTGACCAACGAACTCGTCCTGCTCTTCAAGGACTCCTCGCTGGTGCTGTTCCTCGGCGTCACCCTGGAGGAGCGCGAACTGTCCAAGTTCGGCAACGACTTGGCCAGCACCACCGCCAACTCCACGCCGATCCTGGTGGCCGGCCTGTGCTATCTGCTGGTCACCGTCCCGCTCGGCTTCGTCGTGCGGCGCATGGAGTCCAGGTCCCAGGAGGCGATCCGGTGAGCACCCCCGAGATCCGTATCGAGCACCTGCACAAGTCCTTCGGCGACAACCACGTCCTGCGCGGCGTCGACCTGGAGATCGGCCAGGGCGAGGTGGTCTGCGTCATCGGCCCCTCCGGTTCCGGCAAGTCCACCCTGCTGCGCTGCGTCAACCTGCTCGAAGAGCCCAGCGAGGGCAAGGTCTTCGTCGGCGGCACCGAGCTGACCGACCCGGACGTCGACCTCGACGCCGCCCGCCGCCGCATCGGCATGGTCTTCCAGCAGTTCAACCTCTTCCCGCACCTGAACGTCACCGAGAACCTCACACTGCCCCAGCGCCGGGTCCTCGGCCGGGACAAGGCGACGGCCGCGCGGATCGCCGCCGAGAACCTCGCGCGGGTGGGTCTCGCGGAGAAGGCCGAGGCGCACCCGGCCGCCCTCTCCGGCGGTCAGCAGCAGCGTGTGGCCATCGCCCGCGCGCTCGCCATGGGACCCGAGGTGATGCTCTTCGACGAGCCGACCTCCGCGCTCGACCCCGAGCTGGTCGGGGACGTGCTCGCGGTGATGCGCGGGCTCGCCCAGGAGGGCATGACCATGATGGTCGTCACCCACGAGATGACCTTCGCCCGCGAGGTTGCCGACCGCGTCGTCTTCATGGACGGCGGTGTCATCGTCGAGGACGGCACGCCCGAGCAGGTCATCGGCAACCCCCGCAACGAACGCACCCGCCACTTCCTCTCCCGCGTCCTCGACCCGGCGATGGCCGAGGTGGAGGAGACGGACGGACCGGTGGGGGCGGGTCCGGAGAAGTCCGGCGCCTGAGGGCTTCGCTGTGTTCCCGGAACGGCCGGGCTCCCTTGTGCTGGGGTGCCCGGTCCTTCCATGTGCGCCTGGGGTGTCCGCCTACAGGTACGGGCGCGTGATCAGCTCGATCGCGTGCCCGGCGGGGTCCTTGAAGTAGACGCCCCGGCCGCCGTGCTCGTGGTTGATCTCGCCGGGGCGCCGCATCTGCGGATCGGCCCAGTGCGTGACACCCCCCTCGCACAGCCGCCGGTACGCCCGGTCGAACAGCTCGTCGTCGACCAGGAACGCGTAGTGCTGCATCTGGATCTCCACCGGCGGCTCCGCGAACTGGAGCAGCACCCCGTCAGTGAGCTGGATGTTGCGGAACGGTCCCCAGGACGGCGCTTCGGGAAGCTCCAGCAGCTCCCGGAAGAACCTGGCGGAGACGTCCCGGTCCCTGGCGGCGATGATGGTGTGGTTGAACGTGACTGTCATACGGCTGACCTCGCTGTGGTCCGGCACGGAGTAAGAGATGGCTCGGTGCTCGGGCGCGGGGAGGTCCGCGGGACGGGTGGCGGGGACACCTGGCGAGGGCGGCGCATGTGCGGCGCACCCATGTGGGACGCGCCCATGTGTGGCGCAACCATGTGGGGCGCACCCATGTGGCGATCAGCTACCCACCGGGTCGCCTGTCCGTGAGTGGCCGCGAAGGGGCCGGTCCGGTGTTCACGCCGGAGGACGTTACCGGACCTGCCGCGCCGCCGGGAAGGCGGTTTAGGGTGCCGTACATGAGCGATCAGTCGGTGCTGCACGTCAAGGGGCGGGTGCTCGTCGGGCCCGAGGACGTCCGGGACGAGCTGTGGGTGGTCGGCGGACGGGTCACGTACGACCGTCCTGTGGGCGCCGGGGACGTGACGACGGTGACGGGATGGGCGCTGCCCGGTCTGGTCGACGCGCACTGCCATGTGGGGCTCGGCGCGGAGGGTCCCGTGGACGCGGAGACCGCCGAGAAACAGGCGCTGACCGACCGGGAGACCGGAACGCTGCTGATCCGGGACGCCGGTTCGCCCTCGGACACCCGCTGGACCGACGAGCGCGACGACCTGCCGAAGATCATCCGCGCCGGGCGGCACATCGCCCGTACCCGCCGCTACATCCGGGGCTACGCCCACGAGATCGAGCCGGACGACCTCGTCGCCTACGTCCGCCAGGAGGCGCGGCGCGGGGACGGCTGGGTCAAGCTGGTCGGGGACTGGATCGACCGCGACCTCGGCGACCTCGCCCCCTGCTGGCCGCGCGAGACGGTCGCGGCGGGCATCGCCGAGGCGCACCGCCAGGGCGCCCGCGTCACCGCGCACTGCTTCGCGGAGAGTTCGCTGCGCGACCTGGTGGAGTCCGGCATCGACTGCGTCGAGCACGCCACCGGACTCACCCCCGAGCTGATCCCGCTCTTCGTCGAGCACGGTGTGGCGATCGTCCCGACCCTGGTCAACATCGCCACCTTCCCGCGCCTGGCGGCGGGCGGCGACACCAAGTTCCCCCGGTGGTCCGCACATATGCGCCGCCTCCATGAACGCCGCTACGACACGGTGCGCGACGCCTATGACGCCGGGATCGCGGTGTACGTCGGCACCGACGCGGGCGGCTCCCTGCCCCACGGTCTGGTCGCGGCGGAGGTCGAGGAACTCGTCACCGCGGGCATCCCGTCCCTGGCCGCGCTCTCCGCGACGAGCTGGGGCGCCCGCGCGTGGCTCGGCCGCCCCGGCCTTGAGGAGGGCGCGCCCGCCGACCTCGTCGTCTACGAGTCCGACCCCCGCGCCGATGTACGAGTGCTTGCCGCCCCGCGTCGCGTGGTGCTGAACGGGCGAGTCATGCAGTGACCTGCCGGGGCGTGGGAGAACTCCTGTGCCCCGGGAATCGAAGAGGCGTGCGGTATCTCCACGATGGAGTGAAGTAACCCAGGATTGCTGACCGTTCACCCACAGTGCGTAAAAGTTGACGCGTCCCAAGCAAGTTCCTTCTCGGGAGCCCACCGCCTTGAACAGCCTCAACTTCCGCATGCCCGCACGCCGTCTGGCCGCCGTCGCGACCGTCACCGCCCTCACCGCCGGTCCCGCGGTCCTGGGCGCGGGCACCGCGCACGCCACCGGTCGTCACGGCCACGCCTCCGCCGTCGTCCTGCGCACCGGGCTCGATGTGTCCCTGCTCCACAAGACCGTGGACGTCCCGCTCCAGGTCACCCTCAACGAGGTCGAGGCGCCCGGCGACGCCGACCGCACCGCCCTCACGGCCCGGCTCGACGGGGTGAACGGAGACCGTCCCTTCTCCGTCCTCGGCGCCGAGGTCGCCCGAGCGCACGCCACCGCCAATGCCGAGCGCGCCGAGGGCTCCGTACGACTGGTCCACGCCCGCGTGCACGTCCCCGGGCTGCCGCTGCTGTCCCTCATCGAGGTCGGCACGGTCACCGCCCGCGCCACCTGCGAGGCGGGGGAGCGACCGGAAGCCGTCGCCAACGTCCTCGGCGGCGTCACCGTCCTCGGCAAGCACGTCAACCTCACGGCGGGCGGTCCGTCCATCGTCAAGGTCCCCGGTGTCGGTGAGGTCCGCCTCGACCTCTCCCAGCGCCACACCACCTCCCGCACGGCCGCCGCCACCGCCCTCGAACTCAAGGTCTCCGTCAACCCGTTGCGGCTCAACGTCGCGGAGGTCGAGGGCACGGTGACGCTGGCGAAGGCGACCTGCGAGACGCCTCGCGGCGGCTGGGGCGGCGGCGGTCACGGAGGCGGCGGTCACGGGCACGACGGTGGCCAGGTCCCGCCCCCGCCGAAGACGGACGAGCCGGGCGACGACGACGAGCCGACCGCCAGCACACCCCCGAGCGACGGCGGCACGGCCCCGAGCACCAAGCCCGCCCCGTCGTCCTCCGACACCGCCTCTCCCGCCCCCGCCAAGCCCGCCTCCGACGTGAAGCCCCAGGGCGGCACCAAGAGCGACCTCGCGGAAACGGGCGCCAGCTCCTCCACCCCCTATCTGGCAGGCGGCGCACTGGCGTTGCTGCTGCTGGGCGGCGGAGCGGCGGTGCTGGCACGGCGTCGGCGGGGCTGACGAACGACCCGGTTTCCTGGGCGAGTTGGCCCGGTGCCGCCGAACGAATCGGCGGTACCGGGCCACGCGCTTTGTCCGACTGGAGTAACCGCCAGGAGCGCTAGCCCGCTTGGCTCAGAACGGTGCCGAGTGCCGTCAGGAATCCCGCTGTCGTGGCCGCGTCGCGTACCGCCACCCGTACCCACTCCGCCCCGAGACCGGGGAAGGTGTCGCCCCGGCGGACCGCGTAGCCCAAGTCCCGCAGCCGTGACCGTACTTCGGCTGCCCCGGGAATCCGGGCCAGCACGAACGGCGCCTCCGCTGGGCCGGTCACCTCCACGCCCCGCTCCGCCAACCCCTTGACCAGGAACTCCCGGTCCACGGCGATCTGACGGGCAGCCGATTCCGCCTCCGTGACAGCCCGGGGTGTGACGCAGACCCGTGCCGCCACCAGTGCGGGTGTGGAGACCGCCCATAGGGGCTGAGCACGCTCAAGCCGGGAGATGATCTCCGGTTCCGCGAGGACATAGCCGATCCGGAGTCCGGCGAGCCCCCATGTCTTGGTCAGGCTCCGCAGCACCACCAGCCCCGGCACATCGCACCGCCCCGCCAGGGACTCCCGCTCACCCGGGACCGCGTCCATGAACGCCTCGTCCACGACCAGCGTCCGCCCGGGGCGGGCGAGCCGCAGCAGCGCGGACGCGGGGTGGAGTACGGACGTCGGGTTGGTCGGGTTGCCGACCACCACCAGGTCCGCGTCCTCGGGGACGAGCCCGGGGTCCAGCCGGAAGCCGTCCCGCTCCCGGAGCAGCACACGGTCGACGGTGTGCCCCGCGTCCCGCAGCGCCGCCTCCGGCTCCGTGAACTGGGGATGCACGACCACCGGACGCCGTACCTTCAGCGCCCGCGCCAGCAGGACGAACGCCTCCGCCGCCCCGGCGGTCAGCAGCACCCGCTCCACCGGCAGCCCGTGCCGCGCGGCGACCGCCGCCCGCGCGGCACGCCCGTCCGGGTAGGTCGCCAGGGAGGACAGCGACGCGGCGATCTCCTCGCGGAGCCACAGCGGAGGCGTCCCCGTGCGGACGTTGACCGCGAGGTCGATCAGGTCCGCGCCGTCGTCGCGGACCTCCGCGTCACCGTGGTGGCGCAGGTCCGGGGCGCCGCCGTCCTCCTCAGTGGGCATGGCTGTGGGTGTGTCCGCCATGGTGGTGGTGCCCATGTCCGTGGCCGTGACCATGGCTGTCGGACCCGTCGTCGTCCGGGTGGAAGTGCGGCTGCTGGGGGAGCCCCACCTTGTCCTCGAAGCCGGGCAGCGCGATCCGGTACACGCAGGAGTCGCAGTTCATCCGCAGATCCCCGCGCACCGCCTCCTCGTACCGCTCCAGGACAAGGTCCAGCAGCTCCGGCTCGGGACCGATGACGTCGGCCGAGCGGACCTCGGTGTCCGGGTGGGCGGCGGACCACTCCTCGGTCTGGCGCCGTACGCGGTCCGGGAGGATGCCGGTGAAGAGGAAGTACGGCAGGACGACGATCCGCCGCGCCCCCAGTCGCGCGCACCGGTCGAGTCCGCTCGGCACGTCCGGCGCCGCGAGCGAGACGAACGCCGTCTCCACGGCGGCGAATCCGCGTCCCTCCCACAGCAGCCGCGCCGCCTTGCACACCTCGGCGTTGGCGTCCGGGTCGGTGGAGCCGCGCCCCACGAGGAGCACGGTGACGTCACTCCGGTCGGTGCCCGCGAGGGCTTCGTCCAGGCGGCGTTCCAGCACCCGCAGCAGGGCGGGGTGCGGGCCGAGGGGGCGGCCGTAGGTGTACGTCAGACCCGGGTGCCGTTCCTTCTCGCGGGCCAGCGCGGCGGGTATGTCGCCCTTGGCGTGCCCGGCGGAGACCAGCATCAGCGGTACGGCGGCGAACTTGCGCACCCCCCGCTCGACCAGCTCGGCGACGGCCTCGCCGAGCGGGGGCGGGGACAGCTCGATGAAGCCCCCCGCCACGGGCAGTTCGGGGCGACGACGGCCCAACTCCCTCACGAAGTCACGGAATGCCTCGGCTCCGGCCTCGTCCCGGGTGCCGTGTCCGGCGACGAGCAGGGCGGGCGGCTGGGTGGTCACTGTTTCTCCTCGGGGGAAATCGGTTGGTACAGCAGGGCGTTGAGCGCGGCGGCGGCCACCGCCGAACCGCCCTTCTCGGAGACGTTGCTCACGGCGGGCAGCCCGCTCGCGCGCAGCGCCTCCTTGGACTCGGCCGCGCCGACGAAGCCGACGGGCAGACCGATGACGAGCGCCGGGTCGGCGTCCAGGGTCAGCAACTCCTCCAGGGCGGTCGGCGCACAGCCGATCACCCACAGGGCGCCGGGTCCGACCTCCTCGTACGCGAGCCGCACGGCGTGCGCCGAACGGGTCAGTCCGGGACCGGACTCGGCGTCCTTCAGACGGCAGACGGTCTCGCGCCGGGTGATCCCCGCCGCGACCATCTCCACGTCCACCACGACGGGCGCCCCCGCGTGCAGCGCGGCATGTCCGCGCGCGAGGTCGGACTCGGCCAGGACGAGATCCGTCGCGTAGTCGAGATCGGCGGCGGAGTGGATCACCCGCTCCACCACCGCCCTGGTCAGCAAGGGGAGTTCAGAGGTGTCCAGGCGGGCGCGCAGCCGCCGGAAGGACTCCTGTTCGATGGGATGGACCACACGGTTCACCGGGCACCCTCCTCGGCGCTCGCCTGCCAGCGGTAGCCGCGCGGGGTCACCATGCGCCCGGCGATCTCCCGGGTCGCGGTGTTGCCCACGGTCACCACGGTCATCATGTCCACGGACGCCGGGTCGAGCGCGGCCAGCGTGGTCACCCGGCTGGACTCGTCGGGGCGCGAGGCGTTGCGGACCACCCCGACCGGGGTGGAAGGCGCCCGGTGTTCCGCCAACGCCGCCAGCGCCTTGGGGAGTTGCCAGTCACGGCCGCGCGAGCGCGGGTTGTAGAACGTCACCACGAGGTCCGACTCCGCCGCCGCGCGCACCCGTCGCTCGATGACCTCCCACGGCGTGTGCAGGTCGGACAGGCTGATCGACACATGGTCGTGGCCCAGCGGCGCGCCGAGCAGCGCCCCCGCCGCAAGCGCCGCCGTCACCCCCGGCACGCCCACCACGTCGATGTCGTCGGACGCCTCCGCGAGCGCCGGGGACGCCATCGCGTACACCCCTGCGTCCCCGCTGCCGATCAGCGCCACCGCGTGTCCGGCGCGCGCCTGAGCGACAGCCGTCCGCGCCCGCTCCTCCTCCGCGCCGAGCCCCGACTCCAGCACCCGGGTGCCCGGACGCAGCAGATCGCGGATCTGGTCCACGTACTGGTCGAGCCCCACCAGCACCGAGGCGCGCCGCAGTTCGGCCACCGCGCGCGGCGTGACCAGGTCCCGGGCGCCGGGACCGAGCCCCACCACCGCGAGCCGCCCGCGCGCCGGACGCCGTACGACCGCACAGGTCGCCATCGCCGGACTGCCCGCCGACTTCCGCTTGGGCACGAGGAGTTCACCTCCGCCGAGCAGCGCCGCCGCCTCCGCGACGGACGGGGTGCCGACCGCCGCGAGGGGCGCGTCGGACGGATTCGGCACGGCGACGCCCGCCAACTCCTCTGCCGTATAAGTGATCAGCGGAACGCCCAGCCGCTCGGCGGCGCCCACGAGCCCCGGCTCCTCCGACTTGGCGTCCACCGTGGCCAGTTGAGTCACCGACCGCACCGACAGCCCCGCCTCCGCGAGCGCCGACCCGATCAGCTCCAGCACCTCGTCCACGGGCGCGCCCCGCGAGGCACCCACCCCGACCACCAGCGACGGGGGACGCAACAGCACCTCACGCGGGCCCGGTTCGACGGCACGGTCGGTGAGCCGTACCGTGTACGCCCCGCGCTCCGCCACCGGCAGCGGAGCCAGCGGCCACGCCAACTCCGCCTCCAGAGCCACCGGTTCGCCGTCCAGCAGCGCCCGCGACACCGCCGCCACCGCGCCCTCGACGGGCAGCCCCAGCGTGTCCAGCCCGGCGACACCCACCGCGTCCGTCGCGGTCGTCACCACCGGCTCCGCACCCAGCAACTCACCCACCGCACCGGCGAGTTCATTGGCACCGCCCGCGTGCCCGCCGAGCAGCGACACCGCGAACCGGCCACCCTCGTCCACGCACACCACACCCGGATCGGCCGCCTTGTCCCCGAGCAGCGGCGCCACCAGACGCACCACCGCGCCCGTCGCCAGGAAGCACACGAGCTGCTCGCACTCCGCGAACGCGGCGCGCACCGCGTCCCCGACCGGGCCCTCGTACACCCGGGTACGGTCCGGCCACGCCGCCGCAAGGCGGTCCCGCGCCGCAGCCCCCGCCGAGGTGGCGGAAATCAGGCCGATCACTGAACTGCTCCTTCGTTCGGCCGCGGGGCACGCTCGCCCCACAGCAGGAAAACGGGGTTGGTGGCCGCGAGCCGGGTCACGTCACCGGGCAGCGGTGCCAGCCGCGAGGACTGCAACAGCACGCCGTCACAGCCGAATCCGGCCCGCGCGAGCGCCGCGCGCGCCTCGGGCACCCGGTCCAGCGCCGCCATCGCGACCACGACCGTGCGCCGCGCCCGCCGCGCGCACGCCTCGACCACCGCGCCCAGCTCACGCCCCCCGCCGCCGACGAACACGGCGTCGGGGTCGTCGTCCAGACCGGCCAGCGCCTCCGGAGCCGTACCGTGCACCACGGACACGTCCACGTCATGGGCGCGCGCGTTGGCGCGGACCCGCTCGCAGCCGTCCTCGGTCTTCTCCACCGCGACCACGGCCGCGCCGAGGCGCGCGCACTCCACCGCCACCGAGCCCGACCCCGCGCCCACGTCCCACACCAGATCGCCGGGGCGCGGTCCGAGCCGGGCGAGCGCGAGCGCCCGCACCTCGAACTTGGTGATCATCGAGTCCCGGTGCGCGAACGCGTCCTCCTCCAGCGCCCAGCGCCCCGGTCCGACGGCAGGACCCGCCATCGTGCGCGGTCCCCGGGGCGCCCGGGACTCGTCCAGACACAGCACCACGTTCACCGCCGTGCCCCAGTCCCGCCGGGCAGCCTCGGCGGGCGTCACCCGCTCCACCCGCTCGTCCTCCGGCTCACCGAGGGCGCTCACCACGACCAGCGTCCGACCGCTGCCGGCCAGCCGGGCACCCAGCTCGGCGGGACCCGACCCCGGTCCGGTCAGCACGGCGACCTTCGGATACGCCCGGCACAACTGCACCGCCGTACGCGGATCACGCCCGTGCGCGCTCACCACCACCGCGTCGTCCCAGGTCAGCCCCAGCCGCGCGAACGCCCCGGCCACCGAGGACACCCCGGGTCGCACGTCGAGGCGCTCCGGACCGAACCGCTCGGCCAGCACCCGCACGATCCCGAAGAACCC
The DNA here is from genome assembly GCF_016482685.1 of Streptomyces sp. DSM 110735. GTDB lineage: Bacteria > Actinomycetota > Actinomycetes > Streptomycetales > Streptomycetaceae > Streptomyces. Next base: position 83,778 of record NZ_JACYHF010000014.1, read on the forward strand.
GGGGTCGCCGGAAGCCAGCACGACCACCGGCAGGTCCTTGGCCAGGGTCTCGGCGATCGCGTCCAGGGCGGGGGAGAGGGAGCCGAGGGCGATGCGCCGTACGTCCTCGGGGAGACCGGCGGCGTCCAGATGGCGTTGGCCACCGACGACCAGCGCGGCCTGGGCGAGGACGTCCGCCGTAAGGGGCGCGCCGGTGCCGGTGCCGACGACCGTGATCAGCGGGGCGACCGACGCGGTCAACTGCTCGCCCCCCGCTCCCGCAGCGCCCGCCGCGCCTGGGGGTCCGCCTTGCGGAAGCCGTGGAAGTGACCGGGGTGGTAGAGGTGCGAGCGGGTGCCGTGGGCGTCCAGGGCGGCGCCGATCAGGAACAGCGTGTGCTTCCACAGCCGGTGCTCCTTGACCGTCTCCTCCAGCGTGCCGATGGTGCAGCGCACCACCAGCTCCTCCGGCCAGGTCACCTGATGGGCGACCACCACCGGTGTGCTCGTCGGATAACCGCCCTCCAGTAGCTCCCGCACCAACTGGCCGCTGCGCGCCGCCGACAGGAACACCGCCATGGTCGTCCCGTGCCGGGCGAACTCCCGTACCTCCTCACCCGGCGGCATCGGCGTCTTGCCGCCGCCGAGCCGGGTCAGGATCACCGACTGCGCCACCTCGGGGATCGTCAGCTCGCGCCCCGCGAGCGCGGCCACCGCCGAGAACGACGACACGCCCGGCACGATCTCCGTCGCGATCCCGATCTCCGCGCACCGGTCGAGCTGCTCCTGGGTACCGCCCCACAGCGAGGGGTCGCCCGAGTGCACACGGGCCACCTTGAGCCCCTCGGCCAGGGCGCGCCGGTACACCGCCACCACGTCCTCCAGGGACAGCGCGGCCGAGTCCAGGACCTCCGCGTCCGCCCGCGCGTGCTCCAGGACCTCCGCCCGGACCAGGCTCGCCGCCCAGATCACCACGTCCGCCTCGGCGATCGCGCGGGCGGCGCGGAAGGTCAGCAGATCGGCGGCGCCGGGACCGGCACCGACGAAGGTCACCTTGCCGGTGGGGGCGGGGGCGGCGGCTGAGGGCTCGGCCACGGGGGCGTCCTGCGGCGCGGGCTGGGGCTCGGCCATGGGGAAAGGTCCTCTCGTACGAAAAGAAGTGAGGGAAATGTCAGGGTCTGCGGAGGTTTCACAGGCGTCGGATGTGCGCGGAGGGCCCTTCATCGGATACCAAGGTCGTTATGGCGGTCCTCGTCGCGCTCGGCGCGTTTGTGATGACGCTGGCCGGCGGCTGGACGGCACAGCGTGTGACCGACCGTCGCCACCTGGTGCTGGGCCTGGCGGGCGGTCTGATGCTGGGCGTGGTCGGCCTCGACCTGCTGCCGGAGGCGCTGCACGCGGCCGGCCGCGAGGTCTTCGGCGTACCCGCCGCCCTGCTGCTCTTCGTCGGCGGATTCCTGCTGGCCCATCTGGTGGAACGTCTCCTCGCCGCGCGCCAGGCCGCGCACGGCGGGGAGGAGCACGACCACCACCGCGCCCCCGAGGTCGGTCTCACGGCAGCCGCCGCGATGGTCGGCCACAGCCTCATGGACGGCGTGGCCATCGGCGCCGCCTTCCAGGTCGGCGGCGGCATGGGTCTCTCCGTCGCCCTCGCCGTCATCGCGCACGACTTCGCCGACGGCTTCAACACCTTCACCATCACGAGCCTCTACGGCAACGCCCGCCGCCGCGCCGTCGCCATGCTCGTCGCCGACGCCTGCGCACCCCTGCTGGGCGCCCTGTCCACGGTCTTCGTGCACATCCCCGAGCCCCTGCTCGGCGGCTACCTCGGTCTCTTCAGCGGCGCCCTGCTCTACCTCGCCGCGGCGGAGATCCTCCCCGAGGCGCACCACGACCACCCGGCGCGCTCGACGCTGCTGTGCACGGTGGCGGGGGCGGCGTTCATCTGGCTGGTGGTGGGTCTGTCGGGCGGCTGAGACCGCTCGCTCCGTACGCGTCCTCCTCACAGCTTCCCGCCCCTGCCGCCGTCCCGCCTCGGCGGCGCGATCAGGGTCGACAGATACGGCAGCGCGGCGCCGTCCAACTCGGCGGCGGGGCGTATCGACTCCTCCGGCAGACCGAGCGCCGAACCCCACACCGCGTCGTCGAGGCGGCCGGACTCGCGCAGCGCCTCGGCGACCTCGGCGGCCCGGCGCCCGAACTTGTACGCCACCACCGTGCCGGGACCGGCCAGCGCCTCCTTCAGTGCGGACTCGCCCGCCGTCACCGGTACGAGGGTCAGCGGCTCGGTGCCCTCCGTCAGTACGGCACCCGACCGCGCCGCCAGGTCCTGCATCGCGGTGATCCCGGGCACCGTCTCCACCACGACCCCCGGCACCAGCCCGGCGACGGTCTGCGCGAGATAGGTGAACGTCGAGTACACGTTGGGGTCGCCGATGGTCGCGAACGCCACGCACCCGTGCGCCGCGAGCAGCTCCGCCACCCGCGTGCCCGCCGCGTCCCACGCCGCCTCCCGGCGCGCCCGGTCGGTCCGCTCGTTCAGCGCGAACACCACCCGGACCACCTTCGCGGCGTCCACGTAGTGCAGCACCGTCGCCTCGGCACGCCCCCGCTCCCCGGTGTCCATCACCGGTACGACGACCACGTCGGCGCCGCGCAGCGCGTTGACCCCCTTGACCGTCACCAGTTCCGGGTCGCCGGGACCCACTCCGACCCCGATCAGCCTGCTGCTCATGACGTACGGCACCTCTCCGTGAACCGACGGGCCACCGAGGGCTCGGCCGCCCAGTGGGTGTGCAGATAACTCGCGTGCACGCCCCGCCGTACGAAGCCCTCGACCCTCCGGACGGGCGAGAGCACCCCCCAGGCAGGGTCGGCACCGGCACCGGGCTCCACGACGGTCCGGTGGAACTCGTGCCCCCGCATCCGCGTCCCGGCCGCCGCCAGCACGCTGTCGCCGACGGCCACCGCGTCCCGGTACCCCAGCGTCAGCCGCTCGCTCATCCGCGCGGACGCCTCCAGCACCCCGCACATCGGCGCCCCGTCCAACTCCCGGCACAGATAGAGCAGTCCGGCACACTCGGCGGCAATCGGCGCCCCGCGCTCCGCGAACTCCGCGACGGACTTCCGCAACCTCTCGTTGGCGGACAACTCGCCCGCGTACACCTCGGGAAACCCGCCTCCGATCACCAACCCGGCACAGCCGTCGGGCAGTTCCTCGTCCCGCAGGGGGTCGAAGGCGACGACCTCCGCTCCGGCGGCGGTCAACAACTCGGTGTGCTCGGCATAGGAGAAGGAGAAGGCGGGTCCACCGGCGACGGCGATGAGGGGCCGAGCTTTTTCAGCGACCCGATCCGCACCGGACGTTCCCTTTTCAGCCAACCGAGACGGGTGGTCGTGAGTGTGCGACTCCGTGACCTCAGCCGCACACCAGGCCGCACCCGACAACGCCCCCGCCCCCCGAGCCAGTGCCAGCAGCGCATCGAGGTCACACCCCTCGGACACCACCGCCCCCATCGCCGCCACAGCCTCCACCGCAGCAGCCCGCCGTTCGGCGACCGGCACCAACCCCAGATGCCGAGAAGGCGTCTCCAGCCCCGCCGACCGGCGCAACACCCCCAGCACCGGAACCCCCACCGACTCCAGCGCCTCCCGCAACAACTCCTCGTGCCGGTCGGAACCGACCTTGTTGAGAATCACGCCCCCGATCCGCACCCCCGTGTCCCAGGAAGCGAACCCATGCACCAGAGCGGCGACGGACCGGGACTGCGACGAGGCGTCGACGACCAACACCACCGGCGCCCGCAGCAACTTCGCCACCTGCGCCGTAGACGCAAGCTCCCCCTGCCCGGCAGCCCCGTCGAAGAGCCCCATCACCCCCTCGACCACGGCGAGATCACACCCCCGCGCACCGTGCAGGAACAGCGGAGCAATCAACTCCTCGCCACACAGATACGCGTCGAGATTCCGCCCCACCCGCCCGGTCGCGAGCGCGTGATACCCGGGATCGATGTAGTCCGGACCCACCTTGTGCGGAGACACCGCGAGCCCGCGCGCGGCGAACGCGGCCATCAGCCCCGTGGCGACCGTGGTCTTCCCACTGCCGGAGGACGGCGCCGCGATGACCAGCCGGGGTACGGACATCACCACTCGATGCCCCTCTGCCCCTTCTGCCCCGCGTCCATCGGGTGCTTGACCTTGGACATGTCGGTCACCAGGTCCGCGAACTCCACCAGCGGAGCAGGCGCGTTACGCCCGGTGATCACCACATGCTGATTCCCCGGCCGGTCCCGCAGCACGGAGACGACCTCCTCCGTGTCCACCCACCCCCAGTGCATCGGGTACGCGAACTCGTCCAGCACGTACAGGCGGTACGTCTCGGCAGCCAGGTCCCGCTTGACCTGCGCCCACCCCTCCCGCGCCTTCTCCTCGTTGTCCCACTGCGCGTCCCGCTGCACCCAGGACCAGCCCTCGCCCATCTTGTGCCAGTCCACGGACCCGCCCTGCCCGGAGGCACCGAGCACCCGGAGCGCGTTCTCCTCGCCGACCTTCCACTTCGCCGACTTGACGAACTGGAACACCCCGATCGGCCACCCCTGGTTCCAGGCGCGCAGCGCAAGACCGAAGGCGGCGGTCGACTTGCCCTTCCCGATCCCGGTGTGCACCACCACCAGCGGCCGGTTGCGCCGCTGACGCGTCGTCAGTCCGTCGTCCGGTACGACACTCGGCTGTCCCTGCGGCACTACGCGGCCCTCCTCGACATACCCCGCACATCCCTCACGAGCCCGGCGATGGAGTCCGCCCGCAACTCGTCCAACGTCACCGCCGTGCCGCCCAGTTCACCCGCGAGCCGCCCGGCGAGCCCCAGCCGCACCGGACCCGACTCGCAGTCCACGACCACCGACGCGACTCCCTCGGCAGCGAACAGCCGTGCCGCCCGCCCCGCGAGCGCCACCGGCTCGGGACCACCGGTCGCCCGCCCGTCCGTCACCACCACGACCAGCGGTCGCCGCGAGGGATCGCGCAACCGCTCCACCCGCAGCACCTCGTGCGCTCGCAGCAACCCCGCCGCCAGCGGCGTACGCCCACCGGTGGGCAGCGACTCCAGCCGCGCGGCGGCGGCGTCGACCGACGAGGTGGGCGGCAGCGCGACCTCGGCAGCCGCACCCCGGAAGGTCACCAGCCCCACCTTGTCCCGCCGCTGATACGCGTCGAGCAGCAACGACAGCACGGCACCCTTCACCGCGCTCATCCGCTGCCGGGCCGCCATCGACCCGGAGGCGTCCACCACGAACAGCACGAGGTTGGACTCCCGCCCCTCCCGCACCGCCTGCCGCAGATCGTCCCGCCGCAGCACAAGCCCCGGTCCGGAACGCCCCCGCACCCGCTGATGCGGCGCCGCCGCCTGCACGGTCGCCGCCAAGTGCAGCTTGGTCAGGGCGCCTTGAGGGCGCCGTGCCCCCGTGGTCCGCCCGTGCTCGGTCCGCGCCCGCGAACGCCGCCCGGCCGCGCCCTCCCCGATCCCGTCCACGCTCAGCATCCGGGTCCTGAACGGCTCTGCCGCCCGCGCGGGCGTCTGCTCGCCCGCACCGGCACCGGCGCCCTCCGACTCCCCGCCCTCGGAAGCGGCGGCACCCCCGTCACCGTCCTGCGGACCGGCGTCGGGGGACGGCTGCCCACCGCCGCCACCGGGTCCGTCGGGATCGGGATCGTCGTCCCCGGAGGACCCGGAAGACTCCGAGGACTCCGAGGACTCCGAGGACTCCTCCAGGGTCTGGTCGAGCTTGTCCTCGTCAAGTCCCGGCGCGTCGAAGGGATTACGGCGCCTGCGATGCGGCAGCGCCAGCAGCGCCGCCTGCCGCACGTCCTCCGCGAGCACGTCCGTACGCCCCGCCCACGCGGCCAGCGCGGTCGCGGTACGCGCCATCACGATGTCGGCCCGCATCCCGTCCACCTCGAACGCGGCACAGGTCGCCGCGATCTGCCGCAGCGCCCCGTCCCCGAGTCGCACCTTGGGCAGCAACTCCCGCGCCGCCACGACCCGTTGCCGTACGGAAGCCTCCTCGCCCGCCCACTGGGCCGCGAACCCGGCGGGATCGTCGTCGTACGCCAGCCTGCGCCGTACGACCTCCACCCGCTGGTCCGTCTCCCGCGACGCCGCGACCTCCACGGTCAGCCCGAACCGGTCCAGCAACTGCGGTCGCAGTTCCCCCTCTTCGGGGTTCATGGTCCCCACGAGCAGGAACCGCGCCGCATGCCGCACGGAGACGCCCTCGCGCTCCACGTACGAAGCGCCCATGGCGGCGGCGTCCAGCAGCAGGTCCACCAGGTGGTCGTGGAGCAGATTGACCTCGTCCACGTAGAGGATCCCCCGGTGCGCGGCGGCGAGCAGCCCCGGCTCGAACGCCTTCACGCCCTCCGCGAGTGCCCGCTCGATGTCCAGCGCACCGACCAGCCGGTCCTCGGACGCACCGACCGGCAGCTCGACCATGCGCGCGGGGCGGGGTCCGGAAGCCACCGACTCGTGCGGTCCGTCGGGGCAGTCGGGGTCGGGAGAGTCCGGATCGCAGGAGAAACGGCACCCGGAGACCACGCGCACCTCCGGCAGCAGCGCCGAAAGGGCACGTACCGCCGTGGACTTGGCGGTCCCCTTCTCGCCCCGCACGAGCACCCCGCCGATGTTCGGCGCCACCGTGTTGAGCAGCAGGGCCAGTTGCAGGTCCTCCTGCCCGACCACCGCCGTGAACGGGAAATGCGTGCTCACTCGTCTCCCTCCAGTTCCCCTTCGAGTTCCAGATACGTGGCCCGCAGCCGCTCCAGCGTCTCCTGGTCCGGCTCCGCCCACAGCCCCCGGTCCGCCGCCTCAAGGAGGCGCTCGGTGATGCCCCGCAGAGCCCAGGGGTTGGACTTCTTCATGAAGTCCTGGTTCTCTGGCGAGAAGACGTACTCGGCGGACAACTTCTCGTACATCCAGTCGTCCACCACGCCCGCCGTCGCGTCGTACCCGAACAGGTAGTCCACGGTCGCCGCCATCTCGAAGGCGCCCTTGTAGCCGTGCCTGCGCATGGCCGCCATCCAGCGGGGGTTGACCACGCGGGCGCGGAAGACGCGGTGGGTCTCCTCGCCCAGCGTCCTCGTCTTCACCTGGTCCGGCACCGCCGAATCGCCCACGTACGCCTCGGGGTTGTCGCCCGTGAGGTGTCGCACCATGGCGACCATGCCGCCGTGGTACTGGAAGTAGTCGTCCGCGTCGACGAGATCGTGCTCGCGGGTGTCGACGTTCTTCGCCGCCACCGCGATCCGCCGGAACGCCGTCTCCATGTCCCCGCGCGCCGCCCGCCCGTCGAGCCCGCGCCCGTAGGCGTAACCGCCCCACACCGCGTACACCTCGGCGAGGTCCGCGTCCGAGCGCCAGTTGCGCGCGTCGATCAGCGGCAGCAGCCCCGCGCCGTACGCCCCCGGCTTGGAGCCGAAGATACGGGCCGTCGCGCGCCGCCGGTCACCGTGTTCGGCGGCGTCCTCCTCCACGTGCGCCCGCACGTAGTTGGACTCGGCGGGTTCCTCCAGCTCGGCCACCGCCCGCACCGCGTCGTCGATCAGCCCGACCACGTGCGGGAACGCGTCCCGGAAGAAGCCGGAGATGCGGACCGTGACGTCGATGCGCGGACGCCCCAGCTCCGGGAGCGGGACGATCTCGAAGCCGGTGACCCGGCGCGAGGCGTCGTCCCACACCGGGCGGCAGCCCAGCAGCGCCAGGATCTCCGCGATGTCGTCGCCCTGGGTGCGCATGGCGGAGGTGCCCCAGACCGTCAGACCGACCGACTGCGGATAGCCCCCGGTGTCGGTGAGATACCGCTGCACCAGCGAGTCCGCAAGGGACTGCCCCACCTCCCAACTCAGCCGGGAGGGAATCGCCTTGGGGTCGACGGAGTAGAAGTTCCGTCCTGTCGGCAGGACGTTGACCAGACCGCGCGTCGGAGAGCCCGAGGGACCCGCCGGGACGTAACCGCCGTCCAGGGCGCGGAGGATGTGCCCGATCTCGTCACTCGTGCGTGCCAGCCGGGGCACGACCTCCGTGCAGGCGAACTCCAACACGGAGGACGCCTCGCCCAGTTCGAAGCCGAGCACCTCCTCCAGGACCGTCGGCACGGCTGCCGCGTCCCAGTCCCGCGCCTCCATCCCCTCCGCGATCCGGCGGCACAACTGCTCCAGCAGGTCGATCGCGTCGGCACCGGTCCGCGCCGGACCCTCGACCAGCGCGGTCAGCTCCACCGGCACCTTCACCGCCGCGCCCGGCTCCGCCAGCAGCTCCTTCTCCACCAGCCCGAAATGAGCCGCCAGCGACGCCCGCAGACCCGGCAGGGCGTTCGCCTGGCCACCCCACACCTGGGAGGCGCGCAGCACCGCCAGCACCAGGTTCACGCGCGGCTCACCGAGAGGACCGCCGCCGAGGATGTGGAGTCCGTCGCGGATCTGCACGTCCTTGATCTCGCACAGATAGCCGTCGATGTGCATGACGAACGCGTCGAAGTCGTCGTCCTCCGGCTGCGCGTCCACATGCAGGTCGTGATGCAGCTCGGCCGCCTTGACCAGGGTCCAGATCTGGGCGCGGACGGCTGGCGCCTTCGTCGGGTCCAGGTCGGACACGAGGGCGTACTCGTCGAGGAGTTGCTCCAGTTTCGCCAGGTCTCCGTAGGTGTCCGCGCGGGCCATCGGCGGGACCAGATGGTCGACCACGGTGGCGTGCCCGCGCCGCTTCGCCTGGGTGCCCTCGCCGGGGTCGTTGACGATGAACGGGTAGACCAGGGGGAGTTCACCGAGCACCGCGTCCGGCGCGCAGCCGCCCGACAGTCCAAGTCCCTTACCGGGCAGCCACTCCAGCGTGCCGTGTTTGCCCATGTGGACGACCGCGTCCGCCCCGAAGCTGTTCTCCAGCCAGCGGTAGGCGGCGAGGTAGTGGTGCGAGGGCGGCATGTCGGGGTCGTGGTAGATCGCGATCGGGTTCTCCCCGAAGCCGCGCGGCGGCTGGATCATCACGACGACGTTCCCGAACCGCAGGGAGGCGAGCACGATGTCGTCGCCGTCCACGTACAGGTTCCCCGGCGGCTCGCCCCACGCCTCCACCATGGCGTCGCGCAGCGCCGGGTCCAGCGTGGCGAACCACGCCTGGTAGTCCGCGAGCGGCACCCGGGCGGGCGCGGCGGCGAGCTGGTCCTCGGTCAGCCACTCCACGTCGTGACCGCCCGCCTCGATGAGCCGGTGGATCAACTCGTCGCCCCCGGACGGGTATCCGCTCACCCCGTACCCGGCGTCCCGCAGCGCGTCCAGGACGCGGACCGCCGAGGCGGGAGTGTCCAGACCGACCGCGTTGCCGACGCGGGAGTGCTTGGTCGGGTAGGCGGTGAAGACGAGCGCGATGCGCTTCTCGGCGTTCGGCTTGTGCCCGAGTGCCGCGTGCCGTACGGCGATTCCGGCGACCCGCGCGGCCCGCTCGGGGTCCGCGACGTAGACCGGGACCTCATCGGGACCCTGCTCCTTGAAGGAGAACGGCACGGTGATCAGACGGCCGTCGAACTCCGGGATGGCGACCTGCATCGCCGCGTCCATGGGGGAGAGGGCGGCGTCCGAGGCGTCCCACGCGGCGCGCGAGGAGGTGAGGCAAAGCCCTTGCAGCACGGGGATGTTGAGGTCCGCGAGCGCGCCGATGTCCCACGACTCGTCGCCGCCCGCCGAAGCCTGAGAGGCGTGCGTGCCGCCCGCCGCGAGCACCGTGGCGATCAGCGCGTCGGCCCGCCCCAGCAGCTCGTACAGCGCCGGGTCCGCACCTCGCAGTGAACCGCAGTACACCGGAAGGGCGTTGGCGCCCCGCGCCTCGATCGCCTCGCACAGGGTGTCCACGAAGCCGGTGTTGCCGCTGAGTTCATGGGCGCGGTAGAAGAGCACGCCCACCGTCGGGCGCCCCTCCCGCAGCGCGTACGCGCCGTGCACGCCGAACTCCGGCATCGAGCGCGGGAGTTCGAAGCCCTCGCCGGTGAGCAGCACGGTGTCGGAGAGGAACCGGGACAGCTCGAGGAGGTTCTCCGGACCGCCCTCGACCAGATAGCGCAGCGCCTCCGCCACGACCCCGGCGGGCACCGAGGACTCGGCCATCAGCTCGGCGTCCGGCACGCTCTCGCCGCCGAGCAGCACGGTCGGCACGCCGGACGCCTTCAGCGCGGCGAGCCCGTCCTCCCAGGCGCGCTTGCCGCCGAGGAGCCGTACGACCGCGAGGTCGGCGCCCTCCAGGAGCCCCGGCAGTTCGCCGGTGACGTCCACGCGGACGGGGTTGCCGATGCGATAGTCGGCGCCGCTGGCGCGGGCGGCCAGCAGGTCCGTGTCGGCGGTCGACAACAACAACACTGTGCTCATGCGGGCGCTCCCGGGGGGATGAAGGGCAGTCCTCGCGGCGCGCCGGACTCGATGAGCCGCCAGAGCGCGTCCGTGTCCGCGTGCTGTTCGATGAGGTCGCCGAGCCGGTCGAGCTGCTCCTCGCGCAGCGCGGCGAACGAGGTGTCGGGGGCCGGGACGAAGCGGCGCCCGGTGGCGGCGGCGACCTCGCGCAGGAAGGCGCGCCGGAAGCCGTCCGACTCCAGCGAGCCGTGCCAGTGGGTGCCCCAGACCTGGCCGACCCGGCAGCCGTCCAGGAAGGCTTCGCCGCCCAGGACCTGGGCGACCCCGTGATGGATCTCGTACCCCTCGACCGGTTCGCCGAGGGCTTCCCCCGACGGGCGGGTGAGGGTCTTCTCGCGGGCGAAGCGCACCCGCACCGGCAGCAGTCCGAGTCCCTCGACCGTTCCGGCGCGCGACTCCACCTCGTCCTCGATGCGTTCGCCGAGCACCTGGAAGCCGCCGCAGATGCCCAGCACCGGGCGCCCCTCGGCGGCGCGGCGGACCAGCGCGTCCGCGAGACCGCGCTCGCGCAGCCAGGCCAGCGCCCGTACCGTCCCGCGCGTGCCCGGGACCACCACCAGGTCGGCGTCGGCCAGTTCCTCCGGGCGGTCCACGAACCGCACGATCACACCGGGTTCGGCGGCGAGTGCGTCCACGTCGGTGAAGTTGGACATCAGCGGGACCGCGCACACCGCGACCCGCAGCACGTCCTCTCCGACCGGCGGGGCGACCGTGGACTCGCGGACGGTGCCGCGCAGCGAGACGCGGAGTCCGTCCTCCTCGTCGATGCCGAGCCCGTGCCGGAACGGCAGCACGCCGTAGGTGCCGCGCCCGGTGAGACCGCGCAGCATGTCGAGCCCCGGTTCCAGCAGGGTGACGTCGCCCTGGAACTTGTTCACCAGGAACCCGGCGACCAGCTCCTGGTCCTCGGGGGAGAGCAGGGCGAGCGTGCCGTAGAAGGAGGCGAAGACGCCGCCGCGGTCGATGTCGCCGACGACGAGGACGGGCAGCCGCGCGCCGCGCGCGATCCCCATGTTCACGATGTCGGTGCGCCGCAGATTGATCTCGGCGGGCGAACCGGCCCCCTCACAGATCACCGCGTCATACGTGCCCCGCAACTCGGCAAGGCACTCCAGCACCGTGCCGAGCAGCCGCTGTTGACGCCCGCCGTGATAGCCGCGGGCGCTCATCTCGCCCACCGGCTTGCCCAGCAGCACCACTTGACTGCTCTGCTCGCCACCGGGCTTGAGCAGCACGGGATTCATCAGCGCGGTCGGCTCGACGCGGCACGCCTGCGCCTGCATGGCCTGGGCGCGTCCGATCTCGGCGCCCTCGCGGGTGACGAAGGAGTTGAGGGACATGTTCTGCGCCTTGAAGGGCGCCACCTTCACGCCCTGGCGGACCAGCCAGCGGCAGATCCCGGCCGTCACGACGCTCTTGCCCGCGTCGGAGGTCGTACCCGCGACGAGGAGACCACCGTTCACTTCCCGCGTCCCTTCAGGATCAGGCTCGCCCCGGCGCTCACACCGAGCGCGAGCAGACCGACGCGGCGGGAGAGCCGTACCGCCCGGTCGATGTCGGTGACCCGGACCGCGCGCCCGGAGCCGTTGAGCACGGGCCGGTGCTCGATCCGTCCGGCGTAGGACAGCGTGCCGCCCAGGCGCACGCCGAGGGCGCCCGCGAACGACGCCTCCACCGGACCGGCGTTGGGGCTCGGATGCCGGTGGGCGTCCGCCCGCCAGGCACGGACGGCACCGCGCGGATCGGGTCCGGCCAGCGTCGCCAGCACGGCGGTCAGCCGGGCACCGGGCCACCCCGCCACGTCGTCCAGGCGGGCGGCGGCCCAGCCGAAGCGGCGCAGCCGGGGCGACTTGTGCCCCACCATGGCGTCCAGCGTGTTGACGGCCCGGAAGCCCAGCAGCCCGGGCACCCCGGCCACCGCGCCCCACACCAGGGCGCCCACGACCGCGTCGGAGGTGTTCTCCGCGACCGACTCGACCACCGCGCGGGCGATCCCGTCGGCGTCCAGCGCCTGCGGGTCGCGTCCGCACAGATGCGGAAGGCGGGCGCGGGCGGCGGTCAGGTCCCCGTCGGCCAGGGCACGGCCGACGGCGCGCGCCTCCCGGGCGAGCGAGGTGCCGCCGACGACGGCCCAGGTGGCGGCGGCGGTCAGCGCGAGGGTCGCGGCGGGGGAGCGGCGTACGGCGCGTTCGGCCAGCGCGCCCGTCGCGACGGCGCCCCCGGCGCACACCAGCGTGTGCAGGGCGCCCCAGCCGCGGTGGTCGTGCCACAGCGCGCGCTCGACGGCTCCGGCGGCGCGTCCGAACGCCGCCACGGGGTGGCGGCGGCGGGGATCACCGAGGAGCAGGTCGCCCAGGAGACCGGCGGCGGCGCCGTACGCGTAGGAGCGATCGGCACCCATCGGCTCAGCCGGCCGTGGGCGCGGGAGTGGTCCTGGGAGGGGTACTCGACGGGCAGCCGGGCATGGCGGTATGTCCTCACTCAGGGTGTCCACGCCCTGGTTCGACGAGACCGGCGGCAGGAGTTCCTGGCTTCCGGGGATCACTCCCCGGTGACAGTGGCGGGACCGCGCCGGATTCGCACCGGCTTCCTCTTCTGCCGCCGTACATGGCCCCGGAAGTCCACCACGCCCCCCGAAGGGCCGTCAACCTGCCCTTGACCTGCGGAGGGAGAGTGTGGGCGGGCCCACATCGGGGCCATATCAGGCGCGGGCGGGGCGTACGTCGGGGGGCTCGGCAACGCGTGTGGCCCCTCCCGGCGGGTGCCGGAAGGGGCCACACGATCAAGGCTGTCGGCTCAGGTCTTCGCCACGATCAAGGCTGTCGGCTCAGGCTTTCGCCACGATCAGATAGAACCCGTACGCCACCGCCGCCGCGCAGGCGGCGAAGCAGACGTACGCGCCGGTCACCGCGAGGGCGGCCGACTCGCCGCGCGCGGCGGCCTTCTCGCGGCGGGCGAGCCCGCCGACGCCCAGGGTGAACAGGACCACCAGGGCCACGCTCGCCACGAGGCTGACACCGAAGACGGAACCGATGGCCGCCCAGTCGATCTGCATGGGGTTGCTCCTTCGGATTCCGGGTCAGGCCGCGGAGGCGGGCGGGGCGACGGGGGTCGCGGTGGCCGGTTCGACGACGGCCGGGGCGGGGATGGTGGCCGTCAGGCTCTCGGTGCTCAGGCTCTCGGCGACGGTGCCCGCGGGGGGCGGGGTGACCGCTGCCATGGCGGTGGTGACCACACCGGCGGGCTCCTCGTGCGCGCCGGTCGGGGCGACGCTGGTGTGGTCGATGACCTCGCGGCGGGAGATCTTCCAGATCGCGGCGCTCGCGGCGATCAGGAAGACGGCGACGGCGGCGGTGCCCCAGTCGCCCAGGTCGGTCACGGACTCGGCGCCCGCGGCGACCAGGGCGGCGGCCGGGAGGGTCAGCGCCCAGGCGACGAACATCCGGGTCGCGGTGGACCAGCGGACCACACCGCCCTTGCGGCCCAGACCCGCGCCCATCACCGCGCCGGAGACGACGTGGGTGGTGGACAGGGAGAAGCCGAGGTGCGAGGAGGCCAGGATGGCCGTCGCGGCGCTGGTCTGGGCGGCGAAGCCCTGACGCGGCTCCAGGTCGGTGAGACCGGTGCCCATGGTGCGGATGATGCGCCAGCCGCCGATGTAGGTACCGGCCGCGATGGCCAGACCCGCGGAGAGGATGACCCAGACCGGCGGGTTGGAGCCAGGGGCGATGGCGCCGCCGGTGATCAGCGCGAGGGTGATGATGCCCATCGTCTTCTGGGCGTCGTTGGTGCCGTGGGCGAGGGAGACCAGACCCGCCGAGGCGATCTGGCCCGCGCGGTAGCCCTTGCGGGTCGCCGCGCCGCCGGAGTCCTTGGAGACGCCGTAGGACAGCCGGGTGGCGAGCATGGTGGCCAGCCCTGCCACCACGGGGGCGGCGACGGCCGGGAGCAGCACCTTGGTGACCAGTACGTCGCCGTGGACGGCACCGAAGCCCGCCGACGCGACGGTGGCGCCGATCAGACCGCCCATCAGGGCGTGCGAGGAACTGGAGGGCAGACCCACCAGCCAGGTGAGGAGGTTCCAGAGGATCGCGCCGGTCAGCGCGGCGAAGATGACCTCGGGACGGATGCCGGCCTCGTCGACGAGACCCTTGGAGATCGTGTTGGCGACCTCCACCGAGAGAAAAGCGCCCACCAGGTTGAGAGCGGCCGACATGGCCACCGCGACCTTGGGCTTGAGCGCACCGGTCGAGATGGTCGTGGCCATCGCGTTGGCGGTGTCGTGGAAACCGTTCGTGAAATCGAACGCGAGTGCGGTGACCACCACAATCGCGAGGATCAGCGAGAAGCTTTCCATTTACCCAGGCAATCGTTCGAGCGTCATTGGCTGGATGAACGTAGGCAACCTGGGTGAACGGAAGGTGAACTCGGCCGGGCATCACGGTGTCGGAAACGGAGGGTCCGGATTCCGACCGGAATCTGTGATTCCGCAGTGCCCGTACGCCCCTTGGGTCAGCGGCCGAGCGCGAAGGTCCGCAGGCGGTTCACGGAGCCGTTGAAGAGATCCTGGTCACCCGGCAGCCGACCCTTGACGCCGTACTGCCAGAACGTCCAGTAACGCCAGCCCGCGGGGAGCGTCCCGGGGCTCGAGGAGCCGTGTCCGGCGACCCACAGCGCGTGGCTCGCGGCGAAGGCGCGGCTGCGCCCCGTGCAGGCGTTCCACCAGTTGGCGGTGGTGTAGATGACCGGGCGGCGCCCCGTCTCGCGGCGGACCTCGTCGCTGAACGACCAGATCCAGCGGACCATCTTCCGGTGGCTCAGCCCGTAGCACTTGTGGTGCTTGTCGTACGGGTTGTACTCGATGTCGAGCGCGGGCGGCAGCGTGACGCCGTCGGCGCGCCAGTTGCCGCCGTGCTGGACGAAGTACGCGGCCTGGCGGGCGCCGGAGGAGCGGTCGGGGCGGGCGAAGTGATAGGCGCCCCGGATCAGTCCCGCGCGGCGGGCGCCGTCGTACTGCCCGGCGAAGTACGGGTTGCGGTAGTTCGTCGACTCGGTCGCCTTGACGTAGGCGAACCGGGCGCCCCTGGCGCGGGCGCGGGTGAAGTCCACGCGCTTCTGGTGCGAGGAGACGTCGTGACCCCGGGGGAGCGCCGGGAGGACGGCGCGGTGCGGTGCCCGGTCGGCGGCCGTCGCGTGGAGCGGTCCGGCGGCGCTGGTGTGGGTGCCCGTCAGGGCGAGCGCCGCGGTGGCGGTCGCGAGGACTCCGGCGCGGCGGTGGGCAGAGAAGGCCATGCGTCCCCCGGGGTGGCGGTGAAACGTCGTCGTCCGGTCGGTCGGCGGACGCCCCATTCAAGGTGCGGGGCGGGGTGCGGGGGCTGATTTGTGATGCTGTGTCATGATTTTCGTTCGATCGGACGTACGGTCCGGTCGGCCCCGGAGTCCCCGGAGCACCGCCCGCCGTCGCCGTCCGGCTGGCAGGATCGGCGCATGGACCGGCAGCGGGGCGACACGCGGGGCGACACGGGGCGGATCGGCGCGGCGGAGGCCGAGGCGTGGGCGGAGGTGGTCGCCACCGCACGGCGCACCGCCGCCGAGGGGCTGGTCGTCGGCACCTCGGGGAACGTCTCCGCGCGCGTCGGCGACACCGTGCTGGTCACCCCCACCGGCGTGCCCTACGACCGGCTCGGTCCCGACGACATCACCGGCGTCGACCTGAGCGGACACCAGGTGCTCGGCACGCTGAAGCCGACCAGCGAACTCCCCCTGCACCTCGCGGTCTACGGCGCCACCGACGCCCGCGCGGTCGTCCACACCCACGCCGTACACGCCACCGCCGTCTCCACGCTGGTCCCCGAGCTGCCCCCGGTCCACTACATGACCTGCGCCCTCGGCGGACCCGTCCGCGTCGCCCCCTACGCCGCCTACGGCACCCCCGAACTCGCCGCCCACGCGGTCACCGCCCTCACCGACCGCACCGGCTGCCTCCTGCGCAACCACGGCACCCTCACCTACGGCACCACCCTCGCCCAGGCGTACGACCGCACCGCCCAACTGGAGTGGATGTGCCACCTGTGGCTCACCGCCTCCTCGGTCCCCGGCCACACCCCGTCCCTGC
The DNA here is from genome assembly GCF_016482685.1 of Streptomyces sp. DSM 110735. GTDB lineage: Bacteria > Actinomycetota > Actinomycetes > Streptomycetales > Streptomycetaceae > Streptomyces. The sequence continues at coordinate 100,320 of NZ_JACYHF010000014.1, forward strand.
TGACGGAGGCGGAACTGGCCGAGGCGACCGACCGCCTGAAGGGCTACGGCCAGCAGGGCTGACGCGACGCCGACCTTTTCGAGCCGCCCCGCCGACCGTTCCCGCTCGCGCCGGGAGCCGTGGCGTGTCTCCCCGTTCCTCCGGCGGCGCGCCGCTTCGGGGCCGGTCCGGCTTCGGGGTCGGTCCGGCTCCGGGCCGGTTCCCGCCTCCTCCCGGCCTCGGCCCCCGGGCTCCGATCTCGACGCCCGGCCGCCGGTCCCGGCCCCGGGTTCCGCCGCCTGCCGGGTCTCCGCCAGCCCCCGGCTCCCGTCGGGACGCCGCTTCCACTGGCCGCCCCCGCCCCGTCCCCCGACACTGGAGCCGTGCGTACAGTCAAAGTGTCCGCTGCTGTCGTCGGTGCCGTCGTCGCGGCGGGGGCCGTGTCCCTGGCCGTGGGGCGGTATGCGAGCGGGGCCGCGCTGAAGGCGCCCGCCGGGCGACCGCTGCCGACCGAGCCCCGGCTCACCGTGCACGCCACGCAGGCCGGGCGGATCACGCTCACCCGGGATCTCGCCTCGCTGCGGCGGGGGACGTACGGCATCACCGGCCACGGCACGCACGCGGTCGTCGGACCCGTCCTGGACTCGGCCGAGCACACCGCCGACACGGTCGTACGGCGCCTCGAACGCGTCACCCACGGCACGCTCACCCCCGGCGAGTCGGTGCGGCTGACCCCGAACGTCCACGTCGGAGACCCGCGCACCGCGCTCGGGCTGGACTTCGCCGACGTCGAGGTGCCCAGCGAGAACGGTCTGCTGCCCGCCTGGTTCGTGCCCGGGCAGCGGGACACCTGGGTGATCGCCGTGCACGGGCTCGGCGCCACCCGCGAGCAGTCCCTGAACGTGCTGCGCGCCCTGCACGCGCTGCGCCTTCCGGTGCTCGCGCTGTCCTACCGGGGCGACACCGGAGCCCCGGCGCCGCCCGACGGCATCAACCATCTCGGTGAGACCGAGTGGCGCGACGTGGACGCCGCGATCCGCTGGGCCGTCGGCCACGGCGCCCGCCGCGTCGTCCTGCTCGGCTGGTCCACCGGCGCCACCATGGCGCTGCGCGCCGCCCAGCACTCCCCGCTGGCCGACCGGGTCGCCGGGCTGATCCTCGACTCGCCCGTCCTCGACTGGGAGTCGACGCTGCGCGCCCTCGCCCACGCCCGGCACCTCCCGCGCCCCCTGCTGCCGCTCGCGGTGCGCGCCGCGCAGGGCAGGGCGGGACTGCGCCCCGGGCGCGCCGCCGGAGCGGCCGGTTCGGGTCCGCCCGAGGTCCCCGCGCCGACCCTGATCATCCACGGCCCCGGTGACACCGTCGCCCCCTGGCAGTACTCCCGCCGCCTCGCCGACCGCCGCCCCGACCTCGTCGCCCTCCACACCGTCCCCGGCGCCCCGCACGCCGCGATGTGGAACGCCGGTCCGGAGGAGTACGAGGAGCGGCTGCGCCGGTTCCTGGTCCCGCTGATGTGAACCCGGGCGCGAACACCGGTACGCCCCCTCAGCCAGCCGGAATCCCCGGTTCCGTACCGCTTCGTACCCCGCCGGAGGTCCCCGGGGTCATGGCCTGATCCTGACTCCGTGCCCCTCGCCCGACCTGGTGCGTTGGCCTTCTCCGTCGCCGCCCGTGACATCCCGTTTGGGTTTTCGGACCGTCAACCGGAAGACTGCACCCGTGACGTCCCGTATCCCGCGCGACTCCAGGCTCCGACTCGTCCGACCGCGACCCCTGGCCGCCGCCCCCAGAGCTGTGAACCAGCGGCGCCCGCGCCGCGCCGCACCCCGGCCCCCGGAGGGCACCCCGGCCCCCGCCGAACTGGCCAGAATGGCCCGCACCGGACTGGCCGGCGCCGTCCGCGTCGCACGCTGGGCCGACTCCGCCCTCGGTCCTGGCAGCGACGCCGCCACCGCCGACGGCAAGGCCACCCTCTCCGACGCGACCGCCGCCCGCGCCGCCGCCGACCTCGGTCTCACCACCCGTCAGATCCGCGCCGACTGGGACACCGCCCGGCTCGCCGGACTCGTCGAGGTGCACGGCGACAGCGCCCGCCCCGGCTGGCGCCTGCGCGCCTGGGACCGCGACGACAGCGCCGTGCTGCGCGGCTGGGTCGCCCTCTTCGACGCCTGGTCGCTCGCCTGCCCCGAACCGGCGGGCCACGAACCGGCCGCCGTCGCCGAGGTCGTCTCGGCCATGCCCCAGGTGCTCTCCTTCCTCCAGTTGTCCGCGGGACCCGTGCCCGTCGAACAGCTCCTGGACCTGCTTGAGCAGCGCGTCACCGAACTGCGCACCGAGCGCTGCGAGGTCTCCTACGCTCCCGGCGTCCCCGCCCCGCTCGCCGCCCCGGACGACGGTCCCGCCGACGCCCCGCTCGCCCCGCTCCTCGACTGGGCCGTGCGGGCGCTGGCCTCGGTCGGCGCCCTCACCTACGGCGACGGCCACGCCACCCTCACCCCGCTCGGCAACTGGGCCGTCTGGGTCAAGCTGGAGCAGATCTGCGTCGCCGCGCAGAGCCCCGCCGGGAACATCGAGCAGTCCGCCGAGGACATGCTGCGCGGCTGCGCCCAGCTCCGCCCCAACGCGGCCCGCGCCGAGTACCGCGCCTGGCTCGCCGCCCGCCCCGTCGGCGGTGCCGTCGGCCAGCTCATCGAGGCGGCCCGCGGCGAGGACGCCCTGCTGCGCGGGCTCGCCTTCGAGGCGCTGCGCGTCGTCGGCGCCCCCGCCGAGCCCGACGTCCGCGCGGTCGTCGAGGAGCCCGCGCTGCGGCCGTACGCCCTGCTGTGGCTCGCCGAGCACGACGGCGTGGACCCCGAGGACGCGCACGAGGTGCTCACCCGCGAGGAAGCCACCTGGCTCTGGGTCGACACCGCCGCCGCCGTCGCCGACCACGGCGAGACGGAGATGCTGGTGCGGCACCTGGAGGCCGCCGTGCAGCCGACCGTCCCCGCCCTCCTGGAGGAGGTGCGCGCCGTCGGCCACCCCCGCACCGTGCAGGTCCTGGTCGCGCTCGCCGCCGCCCACCCCGACCCCGCGCTCGCCAAAGCGGTACGCCGGGCCGCCTTCCAGGTGCACACCGGCGGTTAGCGGCGCGCCCCCGCGGGGCTCAGGAACTCACAGCGCGATCGCCGGTGCGTACGTCCCGAAGCTCCAGACGTTGCCCTCGGCGTCGCGCGCCATGTAGTCCCGCGAGCCGTAGTCCTGGTCCGTCGGGGGCATCAGGATCTCCACGCCGTGCTCCACGGCCCGCTGGTGGTGGGCGTCCACGTCGTCCACGACGATGTACACCCCCGCGGGCCCGGCGTCCTTCATCACCGAGTCGAAGACGCCGCCGCGGCCCTTGGAGCCGACCATCACCGCGCCGTTGCCCTGGGCCAGCTCGGCGTGCAGCACCATGCCGTCCTCCGACTCGTACACCGTCAGCTCGGTGAAGCCGAGAGCCTCCGTGAGCTGCCCGATCGCGGCTTTCGCGTCCGCGTAGAGCACCGTCGGGTAGACGCTCGGCCGTCCGTCCCTCACCGTCATGGCGATCACTCCCTTGTGCGCCGGGTACTCCGGACGGTCCTGTCCGGATCCGTGGTGACTCGCCGCTCAGTGTGACACCCGCCACTGACAACGCCCCGGGTCTTTCCCCCTGCCCGTCAGCCGAAGGTGTCGCACCGCGCCGGGTCGCCCGTGCGGTAGCCCTGGTCGAACCACTGCTGGCGCTGGAGTGAGGAGCCATGCGTCCAGGTCTCCGGGGTCACCCGGCCCTGGAACTCCTGCTGGATGCGGTCGTCGCCCACGGCAGCGGCGGCGTCCAGACCGTCCTTGATGTCCGCCGGGGTCAGGCTGGTGATCAGTGGGCGCCCGGTCGCCGGGTCCGGGGTCGTCGTCGCGTGGTGCGCCCACACGCCCGCGTAGCAGTCCGCCTGCAGCTCGGTGCGCACCGAGTTGCTGTTCTCGCCGGTCATCCCGTCCTGGGTGCGGCCCAGCGTGCCCTCCAGGTCCTGCACGTGGTGGCCGTACTCGTGCGCGACGACGTACGCCTGCGCGAACGGACCCCCGCTCGCCCCGAACTTCGTCCGCAGCTCGTCGAAGAAGCCGAGGTCCAGATAGACCTTGCGGTCCCCGGGGCAGTAGAACGGTCCCACCGCCGAGGTCGCCGCCCCGCAGGCGGTACGGATCTGGCCGGTGAACAGCACGGTCGGCGCCGGGGTGTAGGTACGGCCCTGGGAGCGGAACTCCTGCGACCAGTAGTCCTGCACGCTGTTGACCACCGCCACCATCCGGCAGTCGGTCCGCGTGTTCGCGTCCTTGCCGGTACGGCACGACTCCTGCACCTGCCCCAGCGACGACGGCTGCGGCGCCGCCTGATCGCCCCCGGACGACAGCCCGAGCTGATCCGGCCCGACCCCCAGGAACAGCGCCAGCAACAGCGCGATCAGCCCGCCGATGCCACCCCCGATGGTCGCCCGCCCACCCGGAATCCGGCTCCCGCGCACGTCCTGCACCTCGGACGTGTCGAGATTCGCGTCGTCGTCGAACTGCACCGACCCCACACCTTCCGTCCCACGCCGCCCTCACATCCGGCGCCCTGCCGCCATCCTTACCCGTCCACTTGCCCCCGACCACCGCGGAACCCTGCGGGGCTTCCACCAGGTCCCGTGCGGGGCGGCGGTCCCGTGGAGCGAGTGGGGGTCATGCGAGCGGCAAGAGCGGCGGGGCGACGGCCCTGCGGGACCGGGCGGCGGCCCCTCGCGGGTCCAGTGGCGCCCCTGGGCGCTGAGCAGCCGGGCAGAGGTCGCTCGCTCGCGGCGGAGGGGCGTCGTGCGAGGGCAGCTCCCGCTGTGGCAGCGAGGGCGGCCGGTGGCCGCGGGGAACGCGGAGTGGTCTCACGCGCGTGAGCGGTGATCCTGGGCGGACGGGGGATGGTCCCGCGGGGACAGGCGACGATCCCCCGCGCGAGCAGTGCCCCTGCGAGGACGGCCAACCCCGACCCCGGAGCCAACCCCGACCCCGGAGCCACCCCTCACCCCCGGAGCCGACTCACCCGCGCGTGACCATCCCGCCCCCGGGCGCGCCCCCTCACCCCCGGAGCCACCCCGCACCCCCGGAGCCGACTCACCCGCGCACGACCATCCCGCCACCGGGCGCACCCCCTCACCCCCGAAGCCGACTCACTCGCGCACGACCACCCGCCACCGGGCGCACCTCCTCCTCTCCGGAGCCGACCCCACCCCCGCACACCCCGAAGACACCCCCCGCCCCCGCCGAACCCCCGCCAACCCCCGGAGGGTCCCCGCGTCAGGAAATCCCCTTGCCCGCCCCCGTTAGACTTGCCCGCATGGCCTTTCTCCTCGCGCATTAGACGGCGGGAACGCCCTCAGCAGACCGCCCGACGATCCCGTCCCGTACGCCCAGGAGCCTGTCCGTGATCTCCGCCTCCGGTATCGAGCTGCGCGCCGGTGCCCGCATCCTCATCGAGAACGCCAGCTTCCGTGTCGCCAAGGGCGACCGCATCGGTCTGGTCGGCCGCAACGGCGCCGGCAAGACCACCCTCACCAAGTGCCTGGCCGGTGAGGGCATCCCGGCCGCCGGGCAGATCACCCGCTCCGGCGAGGTCGGCTACCTGCCCCAGGACCCCCGCACGGGCGACCTCGACGTGCTCGCCCGTGACCGCATCCTCTCCGCGCGCGGTCTGGACACCCTGATCCGCAAGATGCGCGAGAACGAGCAGCGCATCGCCAACGGTTCCGGCGCCACCCGCGAGAAGGCGCTCAAGCAGTACGAGCGCCAGGAGACCGAGTTCCTCACCAAGGGCGGATACGCCGCCGAGGCCGAGGCAGCCACCATCGCCGCCGCGCTGAACCTGCCCGACCGCGTGCTCGGCCAGCCCCTGCACACCCTCTCCGGCGGTCAGCGCCGCCGCGTCGAGCTGGCCCGCATCCTCTTCTCGGACGCCGACACCCTGCTCCTCGACGAGCCCACCAACCACCTCGACGCCGACTCGATCGCCTGGCTGCGCGACTACCTCAAGACCTACCGCGGCGGCTTCATCGTGATCTCCCACGACGTCGACCTGGTCGAGACGGTCGTCAACAAGGTGTTCTACCTGGACGCCAACCGCGCCCAGATCGACGTCTACAACATGGGCTGGAAGCTCTACCAGCAGCAGCGCGAGGCCGACGAGAAGCGCCGCAAGCGCGAGCGGCAGAACGCCGAGAAGAAGGCCGCCGCCCTGCACTCGCAGGCCGACAAGATGCGTGCCAAGGCGACCAAGACGGTCGCCGCGCAGAACATGGCCAAGCGCGCCGACAAGCTCCTCTCCGGTCTGGAGGCGGTCCGCCAGTCCGACAAGGTCGCCAAGCTCCGCTTCCCCGAGCCCGCGCCCTGCGGCAAGACCCCGCTGATGGCGGAGGGGCTGTCGAAGTCGTACGGCTCGCTGGAGATCTTCACCGACGTCGACCTGGCCATCGACAAGGGCTCCCGCGTCGTTATCCTCGGTCTCAACGGCGCGGGCAAGACGACCCTGCTGCGCCTCCTGGGCGGCGCGGAGCAGCCCGACACCGGCTCGGTCGTCCCCGGCCACGGTCTCAAGCTCGGCTACTACGCCCAGGAGCACGAGACCCTGGACCCCGAGCGCACGGTCCTGGAGAACATGCGCTCGGCGGCGCCGGACCTGGACCTGGTCGAGGTCCGCAAGACGCTCGGCTCGTTCCTGTTCTCCGGCGACGACGTGGACAAGCCCGCGGGCGTCCTCTCCGGCGGCGAGAAGACCCGCCTCGCGCTCGCCACCCTGGTCGTCTCCTCGGCCAACGTCCTGCTGCTCGACGAGCCCACCAACAACCTCGACCCCGCCAGCCGCGAGGAGATCCTCGGCGCCCTGCGCACCTACAAGGGCGCGGTCGTCCTGGTCACCCACGACGAGGGCGCCGTCGAGGCGCTCCAGCCGGAGCGGATCATCCTGCTCCCGGACGGCGTCGAGGACCTCTGGGGCTCCGACTACGCGGACCTCGTCGCCCTTGCGTGATCCACGGACATGGATCATTCGGCCGATCGGTGATCCCTCATCTGTGTGAGATCTCCTCGTACCGAGGTGTGTCGTACACGGATTTCGCGGCCGGTCCCTCCCGTGCGGAGGGGCCGGCCGCTTCGCGTCCGTGACCTGGTGATTCACCAGAAAGCCGCGCGGAAAGCCCGCGCATCCAGCCGTGGAATACGGGATTCCGCATGTGGGGATGTGCTCCTGTCGTCACAACCTTGTCTCACGGACCTTGCCGAATGGGTGGCCAACCCGCCCCGGAGGGGTGATCATGAGAAGACCAGAGCGCACTTCCCATGAGGAGGCACGGGTGGCCGAGACTCTGAAGAAGGGCAGCCGGGTGACCGGCGCCGCGCGCGACAAGCTCGCGGCAGACCTGAAGAAGAAGTACGACTCCGGTGCGAGCATTCGAGCGCTGGCCGAGGAGACCGGCCGCTCGTATGGCTTCGTGCACCGGATGCTCAGCGAGTCGGGCGTCACGCTGCGTGGGCGTGGCGGAGCGACCCGGGGCAAGAAGGCCGCATCGTCCTGACTCCGGGCGGCCCATCGGCTTCGATGGTGGCCACCCGGTCGGTCGTGTGATCGCCCGGGTGGTTACTGTGCAGTCACTTCGCGTGCCGTACGGCACCGCGTGATGACCGCACCCATCGGAGGCGCCCCATGGCTTCGCCCGACCAGGACCTCGCTCCTGTACTCGACAAGGACGGCGTACGGCTCACCGTCGACGACGCGCTCGCCACGGTGACGCTGACCAACCCGGCCAAGCGCAACGCGCAGAGCCCCGCCATGTGGCGGGCGCTGGCCGAGGCGGGGAAGCTGCTGCCGGGCACCGTGCGTGTCGTCGTGCTGCGCGGCGAGGGCCAGTCCTTCTCCGCCGGTCTCGACCGACGCATGTTCACGCCGGAGGGGATCGAGGGCGAGCCGACCTTCGTCGACCTCGCGCGCCGTGACGACGCCGGGATCGACGCGACCATCGCCGAGTACCAGGAGGCGTTCACCTGGTGGCGACGGAACGACCTCGTGTCCATCGCCGCTGTCCAGGGCCATGCGATCGGGGCCGGTTTCCAGCTCGCGCTCGCCTGCGACCTGCGCATCGTCGCCGACGACGTGCAGTTCGCCATGCGAGAGACGAGCCTGGGGCTGGTGCCCGACCTCACGGGCACCCACCCGCTGGTCGGCCTGGTCGGATACGCCCGCGCGCTGGAGATCTGCGTGACGGGCCGCTTCGTGCACGCCGAGGAGGCGGTCGTCTCCGGGCTTGCCAACGCGGCGGTCCCGGTCGCCGAACTCGACGCGGCGACCGCCGACCTGGCCGCCGCGCTCCTCGCCGCGCCCCGCGACGCCGTGGTGGAGACCAAGGCACTGCTGCGCGGCGCCCCCGAGCGCACCTACGACGAGCAGCGCACGGCCGAGCGCGCCGCCCAGACCCGCCGTCTGCGCGACCTCGCGGGCATCGGCGACTGAGCCCCCGCGTCACCCCGCGAAAGCCGCGACTCACGGCTCAGGTGAGGGGACCGGACTCCGCTTCCGGTTCCTCCACCGCCGTCACCAGCACCGCCACCGTCGGACGGTCCTCCAACGCGTCCCGTACCGCCGTACGCACCGCGCGGGCCACGTCGGCGGTGCGGTGGACGGGGTCGGCGGCCAGCTCCACGCACACATGGCGCCGGGGGAGCGAGGCGGGCACGGCGGGCCGTTCCGTCCGCACCACCCCGCAGCGGTCCCCGAGCACCGCCGTCAGCCGGGTCACCCCGGGCACCGCCCGCGCGGCGGTGGCCACCAGATAGCCGTCGGGATCCGTCGCCTCGGCGGCGGACGGCGGCGCGGGCGCGCGGCGCGGCTCGGGCGGCGGATCCGCCGGACCCAGCAGATCCGTCACCCGCAGGTCCACCTCGGTCACCACCAGCCCGAGCCGCCGGACCGCCGCGTCCGCGAGCGCGGCGCGCAGCAGCTCCGCCGTCACCGGCAGCGGGCGTTCCGCGCCCGCCGCGAAGTCCGCCGTCACCCGCAGGGCGCCCGGCGGCAGCGCGCTCGGCGGCGGCGGTACGACCGGTTCCCCGGCGTCCGCCGGATCGGCGAGCCCGATCCTGAGGGCCCCCAGCCGTACCCCCGGCACTTCGTCCGTGGCCGCGCTCCCCAGCACCGCCCCGGCCGCCTGCTCCGAGATCCACGCGCCGTCGCGGCTCCCGCCGAGCGGCAGAAGTCTGCCCACGCCCAGCCGCTGACGCACCGCCTGTGTCCACTCAGCCGTCATTCCTCCAGCCTGCCGTATACCTGGCGCGCATTCGCGCAGCCGTGCTTACGGTGGTCCAGGAACCACGACCGAAAGGGACCTACGGCGATGACCGAGACGACGACGAGCCCCGGCGGAAACGACGAGTCGCAGGTGTCCACCCGCAAGACCACCCGGCGCGGCGGCGGTGACCCGGCGGCCCGGGGACGCACCACCATCGCGGACGGCGTGGTGGAGAAGATCGCCGGAATGGCCGCACGCGACGTGGTCGGCGTGCACGCCATGGGCAGCGGGCTCGCCCGCACCTTCGGCGCCGTGCGCGACCGGGTGCCGGGCGGCTCCAAGGCCGTGACCCGGGGCGTGAAGGCAGAGGTCGGCGAGGTGCAGACCGCGCTCGACCTGGAGATCGTCGTCGAGTACGGCTACTCCATCGGCGACGTCGCCCGCGCGGTGCGCGAGAACGTGGTCGCCGCCGTGGAGCGCATGACCTCGCTGGAGGTCGTGGAGGTCAACATCGCGGTCAGCGACGTCAAGCTGCCCGACGAGGAGGACGACGAGGAACCCGCCCAGCCACGTATTCAGTGAGCTGCGCGTATTCACCGCGTCGTAGGGGGAATCCGGGTTGTGGGGGCCTGACGAACTGAGGAGCGCTATGAGCATGGCCGTGGCCGGCATGATCGCCGGCTTGGCGCTGGGATTCGCCGGGTACTTCGGCGGATTCGGGGCCTTCCTGCTGGTGGCGGCGCTCGGAGCCGTCGGGTTCGTCGTCGGCCGCTTCCTGGACGGCGACCTGGAGCCGGGTGACTTCTTCCGCGCCCGCGACGGCCGGCGCGACCGGCGGCGGTGAACACCGTGAGCGCGACGGCGGCCGGCCGTCCGGCCACGGAGCCCACCCCGGCGGGCGAGCGCGGCGCCACCCGGATCGCGGACAAGGCCGTCGCGAAGATCGCCGCCCAGGCGGCCCGCGAGGCGCTCGCCCCGCTCCCGCCGGGCGTCGGAAAACCGCACGCCACCGTCGCCGTACGTTCCCACGGCTCCGGCACCCACCGCGGCGAGGGCGGTCCGTTCGGCACGGCACGCGTGCGGGTCTCCCTCGAACTCGCCTACCCGGCGGACATCGGCGCCCGCTGCGCCGCCGTCCGTAGCCGGGTCACCGAACGGGTGAGCGCGCTGGCGAACATGACGGTGCCCGAGGTGGTCGTCCAGGTCGAGCGGCTGCACCCGGTGGCCGCCCCCGGTGACGCGCACGGGAGGACGTCATGAGCGAGAACACCACCCACCGCCTGCCCGTCCTCGACCCCGACGAGCAGCCCGCACCCCCGCCCGAGAAGAGCAGCGGCCGCTTCTGGTCCGCGCGCCGTGTCCCGGCCGCCCTCGTCGCCCTGTGCCTGATCGGCGGCGCGGGTCTGCTGCTGTACGACGTGGCCGCCGTGCGCGCCGGGCACCCCGCGATGTACTGGCGCCGCGAACTGGCCCGGCAGCTCGCCGAGCAGCGGGTCGACGCGATCCCGGTGCTGGCGGGCGCCGCCTTCGTCGCCGCCGTCGGACTCTGGCTGCTCCTCCTCGCGCTCACGCCCGGACTGCGCCGCCTGTTGCCCATGAGCCGCCCGCACCCCGACGTGCGCGCCGCGCTGCGCCGCGAGGCGGCGGCGGTGCTGCTGCGCGACCGCGCCATGGACATCTCCGGCGTCCGCGAGGCACACGTCCGGGTCGGACGCAGAAAGGCGGACGTCAAGGTGGTCTCGCACTTCCGCGAACCGGAGGAGGTCCGCGAGGACCTCGACACCACGCTCGACGGCGCGGTCCGCGAGCTGGGGCTGAGCCGCCCGCCGAAGCTGTCGGTCCGGGTCCGCCGCCCGGGGAAGAAGGGGTGAGCCCGATGCGCACCGGCATCGTCAACCGGGTCCTGCTCGCGCTCGCGGGGCTGTTGCTGCTCGCCCTCGGCGGTGTGGTCCTCGCCGCCGGACTCGGGGCGCCCTTCCCGCGCTGGTGGATCCACACCAGCGCGCACGACGTGCTGCTCAGCCGGGCGGAGCGCACCAGCTTCCGGGACACCGACTGGTGGTGGCCCGCCCTCATCGCGGGTCTGGCGATCCTGTTCCTGATCGGCGTGTGGTGGCTGGTGTCGGTCCTGCGCCGTCACCGGGTCTCCGAGGTACGGGTCGACACCGGCGACGGCGGCACCGCGCGGCTGCGCGGCTCCGCCCTGCAGAACGCCCTGGCCCGGGACGCCTCGGGGCAGGAGGGCGTGGCCCAGAGCGACGTGCTGCTGACCGGTCGCCGCGGCGCGCCCGCGGTACGGGCGTGGTTCCGGCTGGAGCCGGACATGCCCCCCGGAGCCGCGCTCGCGGAGTTCACCTCCGGACCCCTGGCCCGCGCCCGGGACTCGGCGGGTCTTACGGCACTGCCCGCCGAGGTCCGGCTGCGGGTGATCAGGCACCGCGCCGAACGCGTCACCTGATCACCGGGCGAGCAAGTCACCTCCCCGCAGCCGGAATTGATGGTCCGTCAGAACCCGTGCCGCATCCCGCCGTCCACCGGCAGCATCACGCCCGTCACATAGGACGCCGCCGGGGACAGCAGGAAGGCGGCGGTCCGCCCGAACTCCTCCGGGGCGCCGTAACGGCGCAGCGGGATACGGGACTCGGCGGCAGCCCGGGTCGCCTCGGGGTCGGCGGAGAGCCGGTCCAGCTCGCGCACCCGGTCGGTGTCGATCCGGCCCGGCAGCAGTCCGACGACTCGGATGCCGCGCGGTCCCAGCTCGTCCGCGAGGGACTTCGCGAACCCGGCGAGTCCGGGGCGCAGCCCGTTGGAGACGGTCAGCCCCGGGATCGGCTCATGCACCGAGCCGGAGAGCACGAAGCCGATGACCCCGCCCGGCTCCAGCTCGGCAGCCGCCGCGCGGGCCAGGCGCACCGCGCCGAGGAACACCGACTCGAAGGCGTCCTGCCACTGCTCGTCGGTCACGTCCGCCACGAACCCGGGCGGCGGTCCGCCCACGCTCACGAGGATGCCGTCGAGCCGCCCGAAGTGCTCACGGGCGGCAGCGATCAGCCGCTCCGGCGCCTCCGGATCGGCGTTGCCCACGGCCACGCCCACCGCGTCCGGTCCCAGCTCGGCGACCGCGTCGGCCACCCGCTCGGCGTCCCGTGACGTGACGACCACCTTCGCCCCGTCGGCGACCAACTGCCGCGCGGCGGCGTTGCCGAGCCCCCGCGAGGCGCCGGTCACGATGTACACCCGGTCCTTCAGTCCAAGATCCATGCCCCCTATCCTGCCCCCTCGCCCCCGTAGAGCGTGCGGGCGGTGTTCACCAGGGCGATGTGGCTGAACGCCTGGGGGTAGTTGCCGAGCTGGCGGCCGGTCACCGGGTCGTACTCCTCGGCCAGCAGCCCCACGTCGTTGGACAGGTCGACCAAGCGGGCGAAGAGGTCCCGCGCCTCCTCGGTGCGACCCGTCATGTGCAGGGCGTCGGCCAGCCAGAACGAGCAGGCGAGGAACGCGCCCTCGCCCTCGGGCAGCCCGTCCACCACCGGACCCTCGGTGTCGTCGGTGTCGTAGCGGCGCACGAAGCCGTCCTGGCCGAGCCCCGCGCGGATCGCGTCCACGGTGCCGATCACCCTCGGGTCGTCCGGCGGCAGGAAGCCGACGCGCGGGATCAGCAGCAGCGCGGCGTCCAGGGTGCGCGAGCCGTAGTACTGGGTGAAGGTGTTGCGCTCCGGGTCGTACGCCTTCTCGCACACCTCGCGGTGGATGTCGTCGCGCAGCTCCCGCCAGCCCGTGAGGTCGCCCTCGAGCCCGGGGTGCTCTTCCAGGGTGCGCACGGCGCGGTCGACGGCGACCCACACCATCACCTTGGAGTGCGTGAACTGCCTGCGTCCCCCGCGCACCTCCCACAGCCCCTCGTCCGGCTGGCGCCACTCCGAGCGCAGGAAGTCGATCAGCGCGCACTGCAGGGACCACATGTGCGGGCGGGGCGACAGACCCGACTGCCGGGCGAGCCAGAGGGAGTCCATCACCTCGCCGTACACGTCGAGCTGGAGCTGGTCCACCGCGCTGTTGCCGATCCGGACCGGCGCCGAGCGCGCGAACCCGGAGAGCCAGGGCAGCTCGCTCTCCGGCAGCCGCCGCTCGCCCGCGACCCCGTACATGATCTGAAGGTCCTCCGGGCTGCCCGCGACCGCCCGGAGCAGCCAGTCGCGCCACGCCTCCGCCTCCTCGTGATAGCCCGCCGCGAGCAGCACGCCGAGGGTGAGGGTGGAGTCGCGCAGCCAGCAGTAGCGGTAGTCCCAGTTGCGCACCCCGCCCAGCTTCTCCGGCAGCGAGGTGGTCGCGGCGGCGACGATCCCGCCGGTCGGGCGGTAGGTGAGCGCCTTCAGCGTGATCAGCGAGCGGACCACGGCGTCCCGGTACGGCCCCTCGTAGCGGCAGCGGCGCGCCCAGCTCTGCCAGTCGCGCACGCTGGACTCCAGCGCGTCGAACGGGTCGATCAGCCGGGGGCGCGGCTCGTGCGAGGGGTGCCAGGTGAGCACGAACGCCACCCGCTCGCCCTCGCCGATGGTGAACTCCGAGTGAGTGCCGAAGTCCTCGCCCCAGGTGCGCACCGGCGGCACGGTGCGCAGCCAGGCGGAGTCGGGTCCCGCCACGGCGACCCGGTGACCGTCCGAGCGCCGCATCCACGGCACGATCGAGCCGTGGTCGAAGCGCAGCCGCAGCGTGCCGCGCACGGTGACCCGCCCGCTGAGTCCCTCCACGATCCGTACGACGTCGGGCACCCGGGCGCGCTGCGGCATCAGGTCGGTCACGCGCACCGTCCCGTCGGGGGTGTCCCACTCGGTGTCCAGGACGAGGGTGTCGGGCCGGTAGGCGCGCCGGGTGCAGGTGTGCGCGCCCTTGGGGGCGATCCGCCAGTGGCCGTTGTCGTCGTCGCCGAGGAGCCGGGCGAAGCAGGCGCCGGAGTCGAAGCGGGGCAGGCACAGCCAGTCGATCGAGCCGTCCATGCCGACCAGGGCCGCGGTCTGCTCGTCGCCGATGACGGCGTAGTCCTCGATGCGCGCTCTCACGGGAAGGCGGTTCCCGGCGGGTCTGAGGGGCAATCAGGTGGTGCGGCCGGGGGAGTGACGCCCCTGCCACCCCGGTAGGGGCGCTACACGGCGGCGGGCTCGGTCTCCGGGGAGTTGTCCTGCGCGTCGCCCCCGGCCGCTGCCTCCGCCCGGTCCCGGATCTCGCGGCGGACCAGGAACCACCAGCCCACCGGCACGGCGGCGGCGAACAGCCACCACTGGATCATGTACGCGTAGTTCAGCGGAGCGTCCTCGCTGCCCGGGCTGGAGATCTGCTCCGGGGTGTCGCCCCTGGGCGCGGGCGCGGTCTGCTCGATGTAGCCGCCGACCACCTTCGCGCCGAGGCGCCGTGCCTCCGTCGCGCTGTTGATCAGCATGATCTGCCGGTCGGGCAGCCCCTTGACGTTCTTGATGCCGCTGGCCGCCGTCGTCTCGTCGGCCATGAGCCGCCCGGTGACGGTGGTCCTGCCCGCCGGAGGCGCCGGGATCTTCGGGAAGGCGGTCTGCACGCCGTTGGCGGGGATCCAGCCCCGGTTGACCAGCACGACCGCGCCGTCCGTCAGCCGCAGCGGGGTCAGGACGTGGAAGCCGACCTCGCCGTCGGAGTTGGTGCGGCGGCGGACGACCACCTCGTGGGCGGTGTCGAAGGTGCCGGTCGCGGTGACGGTGCGGTACTTGTCCAGACGGGTCACGGCGTGCCCGGGGGAGGTGAGCCGCTCGACCGGGACCGGCTCGGCGTGCAGCGCCCGCGAGACCAGGTTGTTGCGCGCGGTGCGCTCCTCGTACCGGTGCTGCTGCCAGAAGCCGAGCCTGATCATCGTCGGGATCAGCGCGATCGCGACAAGGGTGAGGATCACCCACTGGAGGGTCAGCAGGAAGCGGTAGCGGTGCACCCCACGACGGTACTCCTGAGCCGTGGGGCGCATTCGGGCGGGTACCGGGTCACACCCGGGCACCAGGTCACACCCGGTCGACCACCCCCGTCCTGCCCTCGGCCCGCGCGCAGTGGGCACCGCAGTACCAGTGACCCTCCACCTCGACGCCCTGCCCGATGATCTGCACCCGGCAGTGCTCGCAGATGGGGGCCATGCGGTGAATGGCGCAGGAGAAGCAGTCGAAGACGTGCACCGCGCCCTGCGCGTGGACCTCGAAGGTCATTCCGTAGTCATTGCCGCAGACTTCGCATCTCGCCATGCGGCTCAGGGTGAGCCGTCCAGGGGCGCCGGGCGAGCGGGGGCGGGGCGAGTCGCGGCGAATCACCCGTCCGCCCGGTCGCCTGGCATGCCCACCGGTCCGCGTGGGCCACTCGTCCGCGTGGGCTACGGCGCCTCTTCGGCGGGTTCCACGTCCCGCAGCAACTGCCCGAACGCCGCCTCGTCCACCACCGGGGTGCCGAACTGGCGCGCCTTGGCCGTCTTCGAGGTGCCCGAGTCGGGGTCGTTGGTGACCAGCAGACTGGTGAGCCGGGACAGGCTCGTCGCCACGTGCAGCCCGGCCTCGGTCGCCCGGTCCTCCAGCAGGTCGCGCTCGGTGGAGGTGTCGCCCGAGAACGCCACCCGCATGCCCTGCTTGAGACGTTTGCCCGGTTCGTACCGCCCGGGGTTGGGGTACGGGCACGCGGGTCGCTTGCGCGCCGGACGCCAGCTCGACGAGCCGCCGTAACCGCCGCCGCCCTGGCGGCCGATGCGGGGCGCGTCCGACCACTCGGTGAGCGGACGGCACTCCAGCAGCGGCAGCCGTACGTTCCCCGCCGCCGCCGCGCGCAGGCTCGGCCGGAACGCCTCGGCCAGCACCCGCGCGTCGTCCAGGGCGTGGTGGGCGCGCTGCTGCACGACCCCGAAGTGCGCCGCGAGGGACTCCAGCTTGAAGTTGGGCAGCGGCAGTCCCAGCTCCTTGGAGAGGGCGATGGTGCACAGCCGCTGCCGCACCGGGGGTTCCTTGCTGGCGCGCGCGTACTCCCGCGCGATCATCTGCCAGTCGAAGACCGCGTTGTGCGCGACCAGCACCCGGTCCGCGAGCCGGGCCGCGAACTCCTCCGCCACCTCTGTGAAGAGCGGCGCCCCTTCGAGGACGTCGCTCGTCAGCCCGTGTATCCACACCGGACCCGGATCGCGCTCGGGGTTGACCAGCGTGTACCAGTGGTCCTCGACCTCGCCGCGCGCGTCCAGGCGGTAGACGGCGGCCGAGATGATCCGGTCGTCGCGGGCCAGGCCGGTGGTCTCCACGTCAACGACCGCGTATCCCTTCGGATACACGGCCGGCCACGGGGCGGGGGAGGACACAGCGGTCGCACGGTCTTCGAGCATGGTCACTGAGGATACGGGCCACCACCGACACCGAGGGCCCCCAGGGGCGCACTCCCCGCCCTCCCGGGTCGGCCGTCGCATGCCTGTGCGGCCATGGCCCGTATGCCTGTACGGTCCCGGTCCGTATGCCTGTACGGCTCCGGGCGAGCGCCTGTTCGTGCCCGGCGCGCGCACCCGGGCGGCGGCACCCCGCGAACCCCGCCGAGCGGACGCCGAGTTCACCCGCACCGCTCCCTTTTCCCTGGTCCGGAGCCCCCTGGGCGCGCGGCACGCCCCCGGCACGGCGTACCGTGAGACGCGCTCGACCACCGCCGAGCCCCCCCGTACAAGAAAGACCCGCACCATGCGCGCCACCACCATCCACGCCCCCTTCGACATGCGCGTGGAGGACGTGCCCGAGCCGGTGGTGCAGTTGCCCACCGACGCCGTCGTACGGGTGCTGCGCGCCTGCATCTGCGGCAGCGACCTGTGGGCCTACCGCGGCGAAGCCGCCCGGCAGCCCGGTCAGCGCATCGGGCACGAGTTCCTCGGCGTCGTCGAGGAGACCGGCTCCGAGGTGGGCACGGTCAGGCGCGGGGACCTCGTGGTCGCCCCCTTCATGTGGTCCGACGGCACCTGCGAGTACTGCCGCGAGGGTCTGACCACCTCCTGCGTGCACGGCGGCTTCTGGGGCTCGGTCGGCTACGACGGCGGACAGGGCGAAGCCGTGCGCGTGCCGTTCGCCGACGGCACCCTCGTCGCGCTGCCCAAGGAGGCGGCCACCGACGACCACCTGCTCACCTCCCTGCTCACCCTCTCCGACGTGCTCGGCACCGGCCACCACGCCGCCCTCGGCGCGGGCGTCCGCCCCGGCTCCACGGTCGCCGTCGTCGGTGACGGCGCGGTCGGACTGTGCGCCGTGCTCGCCGCCAAGCGGCTCGGCGCCGAGCGGATCATCGCGCTCGGCCGGCACGAGGTCCGCACCGAGATCGCCCGCCGCTTCGGCGCCACCGACGTGGTCGCCTCGCGCGGCGAGGAGGCCGTCGCCGCCGTCCGCGAGCTGACCCGTGGCCAGGGCGCGCACTGCGTGATCGAGGCCGTCGGCACCGAGCAGTCCATGAGCACGGCCGTCCACATCACCCGCGACGGCGGCTCCATCGGCTACGTCGGCGTGCCCCACGGCAGCGGCACCGGGCTCGACCTCAGCGTCATGTTCGACCGCAACATCGCCCTGCGCGGCGGTGTCGCACCGGTCCGCGCCTACATCCCCGACCTGCTGCCCGACGTGCTCGACGGCACGATCGACCCCTCCCCGGTCTTCGACATGACCGTGGACGTCGAGGGCGTCCCGGACGGCTACAAGGCGATGGACGAGCGCACGGCTCTCAAGGTGCTCGTCACCAACGGCTGAACGCCGGGCGGGTACGGCGGTTCAGGACCAGCGGATCGGCAGCGGCAGCGCCGTGAGCAGTCCCGAGACCGCCACCACCGCGCCCAGCGCGATCACCTCCGCCCGCGCGGGCGCGGCTGCGGCGAGCGGGTCACCGCTCCTGCCCAGCCGCACCCGCGCCCACAGCGCGAGCACGGCGACGACGGCGACGAGCAGCACCTTGGCCAGCAGGGTGCGCCCGTACGCCGTCGTCGTGAGCTGGTCCAGGACCGTGCCCGGCGGCATCCGGCGCAGCGCGCTCCACACACCGGTCGCGGTGAGCGCGGCGAGGAGCAGCGCCGCCAGGCGCGCGTACCGCCCGAGCAGCGCCGCGCTCGCGGGACCACCCCGCCACAACCGCAACACCCGCAGCGTGTACGGCAGTCCGCCCGTCCACAGCGCCGCACAGGTCAGATGCGTGAGCGTCAGCAGCGAACCGGTGAGCGGACCCTGCTCGGCGACTAGGTGGGCACGCAACGCCTCCGCGATCAACACACCTGTTAGTGGCCACAGTTGGAGCCCCGGACGGCGCGAACGGGCGCACAGCGCGGCCAGCAGAAAGGCGTTGACCTCCAGCAGGGCCAGCCTGCCGTCGCGGGAGGCGTAGAGACCGCCGAGGTCGATCTGCCCGAGGTCGCGCGGGACGAGGTTGCCGGTGGCGACGACGGAGGCGAGCGCCAGTGCCGCCGCGCAGCCGACCCCGTTCGCCAACGGCGCCCAACGGGAGGGGCGTTCACCGGGAGCACCCGGCAGTCCGTCCGCCAGCCTCCCCGTGAACAGCTCACCCAGCGACACGCTCAGCGCGGCGAACAGCACCCCGCGCAGCAGCGCCGTCCCGCCCGCACCGGGCGCCGCCGCCTCCCCGGTGCCGTGCAGCGCGGCACTCGGACCCCACAGCGGTATGGCGGCGGCGAGCAGGGCCAGCACCAGCACCGCCCCGCCCCGCCGCACACCGGTCCGCACATCCGGGGACGCGTCGACGGCGGAGGCGCTTCGCGGAGAACTCACCTGCCGATACTGGCCAATTGGGCGTTCACCGGACAAGTGCGCCTAGGCGGAAGCCGATTGGCGCGTGCCCTCAGCTCCAAGTAGCCGCGCTGGACCCCCACGGAACCGGCGGCGCCGCCCAGTCCGTCGGTCCGCCCGTGAACGACACCGGAGGGCGGGCGTACCGCAACCGCCCCAGCGGGCTGTCCCGTTCGGCCAGCCACGCCTCCTCCTCGTACTTCGGACCGCCAAGGGACGGGTCGGGACCCGCCTCGTTCGTCAGCCAGTGCGCGGTCCGGGCGAGGGCGAGGCGGACCAGACGTCCCTGTCCGTCGCGGGACCGCTCGCCCAGGGCGCGCAGGATGCCCGCCGCCATCAGATAGCCGGAGCCGTGGTCCAGGGCTTGCGCGGGCAGGGCGCCGGGTTCCATGGTCGAGCCCTCGGTCGCGGCGATGCCGGTCGCGACCTGGACCAGGCTGTCGAAGCCGCGCCGCTCGCGCCAGGGACCGTACGCGCCCCACGCCGAGACCTGCGCGACGACCAGCCCGGGAAAGCGCTCGGACAGCGCTTCGGGGGAGAGCCCGAAGCGGTCCAGGGCGCCGGGGCGGTAGCCGGTGACGACCACGTCCGCCGAGGCCAGCAGCTCCTCCAGCACCTTGGTGTCGGCGCTGAGTTCGAGAGTGGTGGA
Source organism: Streptomyces sp. DSM 110735 (assembly GCF_016482685.1). GTDB lineage: Bacteria > Actinomycetota > Actinomycetes > Streptomycetales > Streptomycetaceae > Streptomyces. The sequence continues at coordinate 120,047 of NZ_JACYHF010000014.1, forward strand.
CCGCTTCCCGAAGCCCGTGTCCGCGTGCTGGTCGGCGAGTTCGGGCAGCTCGGGCCCGTCCACGCGCAGCACGTCGGCGCCGAGCAGCGCGAGCGTGCGGGTGGCCACGGGACCGGCGAGCACCCGGGTGAGGTCCAGGACACGCAGCCCCGCGGCGGGCAGCAGCGGCGCCGACTTGCCGTCCAGCGGCGGGAGTTCGCGTGCCGACGCCGCGCCGATCGGGGCACGCTCCACCAGCGGACGCTGCGCCACCTCGGCGCCCTGCGGATGCGCCACCCACTGCCCCGGCGTGCGCAGCGCCACCGCGAGACCCCCGGCGGCGTACACCGCCTCCTCGATCTCCAGCGCGGAGCGTTCCAGGAACAGCCGCTCCACGTCCTCGGGGTCCGCGCCATCGGGCAGTCCGAGCGCGCCGAGGAGCCGGAGCCGGTGGTGCGGGTAGTTGGCGTGGGTGCGCACCCAGCCGTAGCCCGCCCGCCACCAGCGCGACAGGGGTGCGAAGTTGACCGGTGCCCGCCCGTCGATCCGTAGCACCCGCTCGCTGTGGAAGGCGGTGGCGACCGCCCCGTCGTCCACCACGGCGCGCGGCACCGCGCCGAGCCCGGCCCGCAGCGCACCCAGCTCGGCGGCGGCCAGCGCGCACGTGCCCACGCACGCGCGCGCCAGCCGCTGCACCGGGAGACGGGAGATCAGAGCCGTCGGGCGCTCGACGGAGACCAGCCGCGCGAGCAGCTCGGGATCGCCGCCCAGCGCGGCCCAGGCGGACTTGATCATGGGATCGGTCATCGCTGCACTATGCATCAGCCGCCCGACCCCCACAAGGAGGCGCCCGTCCGTCGCGCCGACCGGGTCGGTCCCCTCAGCCCGCGCGTCCGGTCCGGCGGCGGAGGAGGACCAGCGCCCGCACCAGACAGGCTGCCAGGACGACCGCGCAGACGAGGGTGAGCGGATTGATCCAGCCGCTCACGAAGTCCTTGTGCGTGCCGTCGTCCCAGTGGCAGGTCACCCGTGGCGGCAGGACGCCGCTGTCGTAGCGGAGCAGATGGACCGGCGGGTGCAGTTCGAGCCGGTCGGGACAGGCGTGGGCCGGGATGGTCAGGACGACCTGGAGGCAGCCGAGCAGATAGCAGACGATCCCCGTGACGGCGGATGCCTTGCCGAGGCCGACGAGCCGGTGGACCTCGCGGGACCGGACGACGGTGCGGGCGTGGGTGTTCCGGCTGTCAGACGTGGCGAAGTCCTCCCGAAGTCCTGCCGTGAACAGCCCGGTTGGGCCGTCGGTGGAGATCAACCTAGACCAGCCGGGAGAGAGGCACGGCCTGGCGGGCGCACCGGCGTACTCGCCGTCGCCCACCAGGCCGCATCAGCTCGCTGTCGTCCCCGTGCGGACCCGCCGAAGCGGCAGCGTCTAGCGCGTCACAGCCTTCAGCGCGTCCGCGATGCCCCGCCCGTAGAACCCGTTCCGGTTCTTCGTGCCCTGGCAGACCGCGTCCACCTTGCCGTCGCCGTTGATGTCGTACGGGTCGTCGCAGGCGGTGGGCGTCGCCTCGGCGTAGAGCAGCGCCTTGACCTGGGCGGCGGTGGCGTGCGGGTGGGTCGACTTGATCAGCGCGGCCACGCCCACGACGTGCGGGGTCGCCATCGACGTACCGGCCATGTAGCCCCAGGTGCCGCCGGGCAGCGGGCCGAGGATGAGACCGCTGACGGCCGGGGGAGCGGGGGTCTGGTAGGCGGTCGAGTCGCCGCCGGGCGCGGCGATGTCGATGACGCCGAGTCCGTAGTTGGAGAAGGACGACTTCAGACCCTTGGCGCCGGTCGAGGCGACGGTGACCACGCCCGGGAGCTGGGTCGGGATGTCGAAGCACTTGCGCGGGTCGATCGTCCGGTCCGAGGCGGTGCCGTCGTTCGGGGAGACCGGGTCGGTGATCGAGTCGGCGGCGAGGTCGTAGCTCTCGTTGCCCGCCGCCGCGACGTTGACCGTGCCCTTGCGCTCGGCGTACCGCGAGGCGCGCTCGACGGCGGTGACCAGTGCCTTCTGGTCGGGGTCGTCGGCGCAGTTGAAGTACCAGGGGTCGGTGTAATAGCTGTTGTTGGTCACGTCCACGTGGTGCTCGGCCGCCCACACGAAGCCGCAGACCACGGACTCGGTGTAGAAGTAGCCGTCCGGGTTGGCGACCTTGATGCCCGCGACCTTCACGCCCGGCGCCACGCCCGTGATGCCGACGCCGTTCTTGGCGCCCGCGATCTCACCGGCGACATGCGTGCCGTGCGGGCTCTCCCCGGCGTTCGGGCGCCAGGCGCCGTCGGCGGTGTCCGGCTTGCCGGAGACGCAGTTGACGGAAGCGGAGCGGTCGAAGTTGGGCGCGATGTCCGGGTGGGTGTCGTCCACCCCGGTGTCGATGACGGCGACGGTGACCTTGCGGCTGCCGAGGGTCTTCTCGTGCGCCTTGTTGGCCCTGATGGCGGGCAGGTCCCACTGGAGCGGCTCCAGCGGGTCCTCGCCCTGGGCGGCGGACTTCTTCGCGTCGGCCAGTTGCGCCGCGCTGAGCGCCTTCGGCGTGCCGAGGTCGGTGGTCGACTGGGCGGGCAGCGGGGCGTTGCGGGTGGCACCGGCGGAGTCGACGCCGTGCACGCGGCGGATGACCTTGGCGAAGTCCGGGTTCGCGGAGTGGACGACGATCACGCCTATCCGGTCGTAACTCGTGACGACCGTGCCGCCGTTGCGTCCTATCGCGCGCCGCACCGACTCGATCGTGCGACGGTCCGCCGAGGTGTTGACGACGTACGACAGCTCGGGACCGTCGTACGCGCGGGCGGAGGCGTCCGACGCCGGGGCCGTCGGCGCGGCAGCCGAGGCCGTCGTCGGCAGGAAGCCGAGCGAGGCGGTCAGGGACAGCACGAGCGGCACGGCCGGCGCGAAACGGCGCCGGGAGCGCAGATGAGCCATGAAAACTCCACATCATCCGGATGACAGACCGCCCGGGGCGCAAGGGACCGCCGGGCAGGTACATGACGGGTGGGCAGAGCGAAACTATCCCTGTCGACGCGATGTCCGAAAGGGCGAAAGGGAGTTGAACCACTCCGGCCGGGGCGCCGTGGCCCCTGACAGGGGTGCGTGCGGATCACGCTCCCCCGGCGGGATCACGGTACGGAGCCGGGTATTGACTCCGGGTAACGTGATCACGTCCCATGAGGTCGGCAAGCGCACGCCCGGACGCGAGGAGACTTGAGTGGCCACCGAGACACCGCCCCCCGCGAAGCCCCAACCACACCTTCCCTCCACCGAGGAGTTCACCGAGGCACAGCAGAGCGCGGAGTTCGGTGAACTGCGCCGCGCACACCGCTCGTTCGCGTTCCCCCTGACGATCGCCTTCGTCGCCTGGTACCTGCTCTACGTGCTGCTCTCCTGCTACGCGGAGGACTTCATGGGCACCAAGGTCGCGGGCAACGTCAACGTGGCGCTGATCCTGGGGCTCGCCCAGTTCCTGACCACGTTCCTCATCGCCTGGTGGTACGCGCGCCACGCCGCCGCCAAGCTCGACCCCAGGGCCGAGGCCATCAAGTCCCGGATGGAGGGCGGCGCATGAGCCCCGCACAGCACACGATCCCGGCGCAGCACACCCTGCTCGCGGCAGGAGAGGCGAGCGAGCACCGGCCGCTGATCATCAGCCTGTTCGCGGTGTTCGTCCTCGCGACCCTCGTCATCACCGTGTGGGCGGGCCGCCAGACCAAGAGTGCCGCCGACTTCTACGCGGGCGGTCGCCAGTTCACCGGCTTCCAGAACGGACTCGCCGTCTCCGGCGACTACATGTCCGCCGCGTCCTTCCTCGGCATCGCGGGCGCCATCGCCCTCTTCGGCTACGACGGCTTCCTGTACTCCGTCGGCTTCCTGGTCGCCTGGCTGGTCGCGCTGCTCCTGGTCGCCGAACCGCTGCGCAACTCCGGGCGCTACACGATGGGCGACGTGCTCGCCTACCGGATGCGCCAGCGCCCGGTGCGTACGGCGGCGGGCGTCTCCACCATCGTCGTCTCGATCTTCTACCTGCTCGCGCAGATGGCGGGCGCGGGCGTCCTGGTCTCGCTGCTGCTCGGCATCACCAGCGACGGCGGCAAGATCGGCATCGTCGCCCTGGTCGGCGTCCTGATGATCGTCTACGTCACCATCGGCGGCATGAAGGGCACCACCTGGGTCCAGATGGTCAAGGCGGTCCTGCTGATCGTCGGCGCCCTGCTGCTGACCTTCCTGGTGCTGCTGAAGTTCCACTTCAACATCTCCGACCTGCTCGGCAAGGCGGCCGACACCAGCGGAAAGGGCTCCGCCTTCCTGGAGCCCGGGCTGAAGTACGGCGCCACCGGCACCACCAAGCTGGACTTCATCTCGCTCGGCATCGCCCTGGTCCTCGGCACCGCCGGACTGCCGCACATCCTGATCCGCTTCTACACGGTCCCCACCGCCAAGGCAGCCCGCAAGTCCGTCATCTGGGCCATCGGTCTGATCGGCGCCTTCTACCTGATGACCCTCGCCCTGGGCTTCGGCGCCGCCGCCCTCATCAAGCCCGACGAGATCATCGGCTCCAACAAGGCGGGCAACACGGCCGCGCCCCTGCTCGCGCTGCATCTCGGCGGGGTCGACTCCAACTGGGGCGCCGTGCTCCTCGCGACCATCTCCGCCGTCGCCTTCGCCACCATCCTCGCGGTGGTCGCCGGTCTGACGCTGGCTTCTTCATCGTCCTTCGCGCACGACATCTACGCCAACGTCATCAAGAAGGGTCAGGCGACCGAGAAGCAGGAGGTCGGCGCGGCGCGCTGGGCCACCGTCGGCATCGGCGCCGTCTCCATCGTGCTCGGCGCGCTCTCCCGCGACCTGAACGTGGCCGGACTGGTCGCGCTCGCCTTCGCGGTCGCCGCCTCGGCAAACCTGCCGACGCTCCTCTACAGCCTGTTCTGGAAGCGGTTCACCACCACCGGCGCCCTGTGGTCGATCTACGGCGGACTGGTCACCGCCGTCGGTCTGGTGCTGTTCTCGCCGGTCGTCTCCGGCAAGCCCACCTCGATGTTCCCCGACGTGGACTTCCACTGGTTCCCGCTGGAGAACCCCGGCATCATCTCGATCCCGGTCGGCTTCCTGCTGGGCGTGGTCGGCACCCTGCTGTCCAAGGAGGTCCCGGACGCGGGCAAGTACGCCGAGCTGGAGGTACGGTCCCTGACCGGCACCGGGGCGCACTGAGCACCACGTCACTGAGCACCACGTCACTGAGCACCACGTCACGGCATCACGGCCGCGCCGCGCGGGCACCTCGCCCGTACGGCGCGGCCGGACCGTTTCTCCACAGCCCCGTCCGTTCGCGGCTGTCGATGTCATCACACTCGCGTAGGCTCGCAGGTGACGGAAAAAGAGCGGTCCGGGAAACGATCGGTCCAGACCGGGAAGCGAGGGAGGGGGCCCACGTGCTCATCGACACCTACGGCCGAGTGGCCACCGACCTGCGGGTCTCGCTGACCGACCGGTGCAATCTGCGCTGCACCTACTGCATGCCCGAAGAGGGTCTCCAGTGGCTCGCCAAGCCCGACCTGCTCACGGACGACGAGATCGTCCGGCTGATCGACATCGCGGTCCGCCTGCTCGGCATCGAGGAGGTCCGCTTCACCGGCGGCGAGCCCCTGCTGCGCCCCGGTCTGGTCGGCATCGTCGAGCGCGTCGCGAACCTGGAACCGCGCCCCCAGATGTCCATCACCACCAACGGCATCGGTCTCAAGCGCACCGCCGCCGCCCTCAAGCAGGCAGGGCTCGACCGGGTCAACGTCTCCCTGGACACCCTGCGCCCCGACGTCTTCAAGACCCTCACCCGGCGCGACCGCCACAAGGACGTGCTGGACGGGCTGAAGGCGGCGAGCGACGCCGGACTCACCCCGGTCAAGGTCAACTCGGTCCTGATGCCGGGTCTCAACGCGGACGAGGCACCCGACCTGCTCGCCTGGGCCCTGGAGCACGCGTACGAGCTGCGGTTCATCGAGCAGATGCCGCTCGACGCCCAGCACGGCTGGAAGCGCGAGGGCATGGTCACCGCGGCCGACATCCTCGCCTCGCTGCGCACCCGCTTCGACCTCACCGCCGAGAACGCGGGCGAGCGCGGCTCCGCCCCCGCCGAGCGCTGGCTGGTGGACGGCGGTCCGCAGCGGGTCGGCGTCATCGCCTCGGTCACCCGCCCGTTCTGCGCCGCCTGCGACCGCACCCGGCTCACCGCCGACGGACAGATACGCACCTGCCTGTTCGCCACCGAGGAGACCGACCTGCGCGCCGCCCTGCGCTCGGACGCCGAGGACAAGGAGATCGCGGACATCTGGCGCACCGCGATGTGGGGCAAGAAGGCGGGCGCGGGTCTGGACGACCCGTCGTTCATACAGCCCGACCGCCCGATGTCGGCGATCGGCGGCTGAGGCTCAGCCTTCCGCCGGACCCCGCTCCTCCCACTCCGTCAGCAGCACGACGTCCTTCAGGAAGCCCCGCACGCCGAGGAACTGCGACAGATGCTCGCGGTGTTCCTCGCACGCCAGCCAGGTCTTCCGCCGCTCCGGCGTGTGGATCTTCGGGTTGTTCCACGCCAGCACCCACACGGCGTCGACGCGGCAGCCCTTGGCGGAGCAGATCGGTGTGTCACTCACGGTTTCGTCTCACAAGAACGGCTGCGGAAGGGCAGCGGAGGGGCTGCGAAAAGGCTCTGAACGTGGCGACGCCGAGCAGCCACGGGGGGAGCTGCCCGGCGTCGGTCCGTCGCTCCGACGGGGGATGCGGAGCGCGTACGAAGTATGTCACGCATCACCCGCGACCCGGCACCGGAACAGCGCGATTGAACTGAGCTTTTCCTGAGCTTGGCGGGAAGTCGTCTTCCGCTTTTCGGGCGTCTTCCCAGCTCAGGAGCGGTCCGGTCGTTCGCGGTGCGCCTCCGCCGCAGGACCCGCCGAGGGTCCCGCGGGGCCGGATTCCGACCGTGCCTCCCGCTCGTCCGCGGCGGGGGCGATCATCGGCTTGGACGGTGTCACGGCAAACGTCGAGGGCAGCGACGGCGGTCGCTCCCGGCCCGCGTTCGCGATCACCACGGCGACGTACGGCAGCAGGGCGCCGAGCACCAGCGCCACGATGGCGACGTACCGCTCCACGTTCCACAGGGAGGCGGCGAGGATCACCGAGACGGTCCGGATCGACATGGAGATGACGTACCGCCGCTGCCGGCCCCGCACGTCCTCGGCGAGTCCGGTCCGGGCGCCGGTGATCCGGAACACCTGTGCGTCGCCGCGCTGCTTGAGCATCTCAGTCCACCATCCGACCGCAAGGGACTCGTCCCCGTCCCGTACGAGCGCCCGGTCCGTCGGGGAACCGGTCCGGGACACCCCCCACGGTACGCCGCCCCGCCCCCCGGCTCGATACCGGGGCGCCCGCCGCCTGCGGCGACCCGGGGGATGCCCCGGCGCATACGGCGGAACCCGGTGTGCGCGCCCCGCGCCCCGCGCACAGACTGGGGCGAGGACACGGGACAGGACCTGGGAGAGGACCCGGCCGGACCGTGTCGGACCATGACGAGGAGGCGGCCATGGGCTGGCTGTGGGCGATCATCGTGGGATTCGTATTGGGCGTCATCGCCAAGGCGATCATCCCCGGCAAGCAGCACAGCCCGCTGTGGCTGACCGTCATCTGCGGCACGATCGGCGGGCTGGTCGGCAACGCGGTCGCCCGCGCGGTGGGGGTCGGGGAGACCCGGGGCATCGACTGGACCCGGCATCTCTTCCAGCTCGTCGCCGCGATCATCATCGTGTTCATCGTCGACCGGCTCTACGTGGAGACGCTGGGCAAGAGAAAACAGCGGCAGGTCTGAGAACACCAGGTCTGAGAACGCCACGCCGAGACCCGGCGGACATGCCGAGGGGGTGACTTCCCCAGCGGAAGTCACCCCCTCGGACCGTGCTCAGGCACCTGGATCAGGCGCCGGTGACCTCGACGGCGGCCAGGTTCTTCTTCCCCCGGCGCAGCACCAGCCAGCGCCCGTGCAGCAGATCCCCGGCGGCGGGAACGGCGTCCTCGGCGGCGACCTTGACGTTGTTCACGTAGGCACCGCCCTCCTTCACCGTGCGGCGCGCGGCGGACTTGCTCGCCACCAGACCGACCTCGGCGAACAGGTCGGTCACCAGACCCAGCTCGGCGACCTGGACGTGCGGGACCTCGGAGAGCGCGGCGGCGAGGGTGCGCTCGTCCAGCTCCGCCAGCTCGCCCTGCCCGAACAGCGCCTTGGACGCGGCGACCACGGCGGCCGTCTGGTCCGCGCCGTGCACCAGCGTCGTCAGCTCCTCGGCCAGCGCGCGCTGCGCGGCACGCGCCTGCGGACGCTCCTCGGTCTGCCGCTCCAGCTCCTCGATCTCCTCGCGGGACCTGAAGCTGAAGATGCGCAGGAACTTGGAGACATCACGGTCGTCCGCGTTCAGCCAGAACTGGTAGAAGGCGTACGGCGTGGTCATCTCCGCGTCCAGCCACACCGTGCCCGACTCGGTCTTGCCGAACTTGGTGCCGTCCGCCTTGGTGATCAGCGGGGTGCCCAGCGCGTGCACCACGGCGTCCGGCTCGACGCGGTGGATCAGGTCGGTGCCCGAGGTGAGGTTGCCCCACTGGTCGCTGCCGCCGGTCTGGAGCGTGCAGCCGTAGCGCCGGTACAGCTCCAGGAAGTCCATGCCCTGGAGGATCTGGTAGCTGAACTCGGTGTAGCTGATGCCCGCGTCCGAGTTCAGGCGGCGGGAGACGGCTTCCTTGGCGATCATCTTGTTCACCCGGAAGTGCTTGCCGATGTCGCGCAGGAACTCGATGGCCGACATGCCCTGGGTCCAGTCCAGGTTGTTGACCATGATCGCCGCGTTCGGACCCTCGAAGTCCAGCAGCGGCTGGATCTGGCCACGCAGCCGCTCCACCCACTGGGCGACGATCTCCGGCGCGTTCAGCGTGCGCTCGGCGGTGGGCTTGGGGTCACCGATCAGACCGGTGGCGCCCCCGACCAGACCCAGCGGGCGGTGCCCGGCGTCCTGGATGCGGCGCATGGTCAGGATCTGCACCAGGTTGCCGAGGTGCAGGCTGGGCGCGGTCGGGTCGAAGCCGCAATAGAACGTGACGGGACCGTCCGCGAACGCCTTGCGCAGCGCGTCTTCGTCGGTGGAGAGGGCGATCAGCCCGCGCCACTTCAGTTCGTCGACGATGTCCGTCACGGTTCTCGTGTCTCCTTGAAGATCAGTCGGCAGTCGGGTGACAGCCGACTACGAGGTTATACGCCCTGGCTGACAGAGCTCATATTGAAATCGGGGATGCGCAAGCCGGGCATCGCTGCCCGGGTGAACCAGTCGCTCCACTCGCGCGGCAGCGTGCGCTCGGTGCGCCCCGCCTCGGATGCCCGCCCGAGCAGCCCGACCGGGGACTCGTTGAACCGGAAGTTGTTCACCTGCCCGGTGACCTCGCCGTTCTCCACCAGGTACACGCCGTCCCTGGTCAGCCCGGTGAGCAGCAGGGTCGCGGGGTCCACCTCGCGGATGTACCAGAGGCAGGTCAGCAGCAGCCCGCGCTCGGTGTTCGCGACCATCTCGTCCAGGGAGCGGTCCTCGCCGCCGTCCAGGATGAGGTTCCCGAGCGCCGGGGCGACGGGCAGTCCGGTCAGACCCGCGCCGTGCCGGGTGGTGGTGAGGTTGCGCAGGACGCCCTGCCCGACCCAGTCGGTGGGGTGGACGGGCAGCCCGTTGTCGAAGACGGACTGGTCGCCGCCGGAGGAGTGCGCCACCACGAACGGCGCGCACTCGAGTCCCGGCTCGTTCGGGTCGCTGCGCAGGGTGAGCGGCAGCTCGCTGAGCCGGTCGCCGACCCGGGTGCCGCCGCCCGGCTTGGAGAACACCGTGCGCCCCTCCGCCGCGTCCCGGCCCGAGGAGGACCAGAGCTGGTAGATCAGCAGGTCCGCCACGGCGGACGGCGGCAGCAGCGTCTCGTACCGCCCGGCGGGCAGCTCCACGCGCCGCTCCGCCCAGCCCAGGCGTACGGCCAGTTCGGCGTCCAGCGCCGCCGGGTCGACGTCCTTGAAGTCCCGCGTGGAGCGCCCCGCCCACGCCGAGCGGGTGCGGTCGGGCGACTTGGCGTTCAGCTCCAGGGTGCCGGTCGGCTGGTCGTGCCGCAGGCGCAGTCCGGTGGAGGTGCCGAGGTAGGTCGAGACCATCTCGTGGTTGGCGAAGCCGTACAGCTCACGCCCGCCCGCCCGCGCGCGGGCGAAGGACTCGCCGAGCGCGGGCGCGAAGTCTGCGAAGACGGCGGAGGAGGTCTCCAGGGGCGCGTCCGTGAAGTCGGGGGACTGCGGCACCCCGGTGACCAGCGGCTGCGCGTCCTCGGCGGGTCCTGCGGCGCGCGCGGCTGCCTCGGCTGCCCGGACCAGCGGCTCCAGGTCCTCGTCCGTGACGGCGGACCGGGAGACGACCCCGGCGGCGGTGCCCTGCTGCCCGTTCACGGTCGCGATCACCGTGAGGGTACGACCCCGGGTCACCCCGTTGGTCGTGAGCGCGTTGCCCGCCCAGCGGAGGTTGGCGGTGGAGTACTCGTCCGCGAGGACGACGCAGCCGTCCGCCCGGGACAGCGCGAGGGCACGCTCGACGACCTCGTGCGGCTTGCTGGTGCGCGGGCTCATCGACCGGCCTCCTGCGTGGTGTTGAGGATGTTGACGCCCTTGAACAGGGCGGAGGGGCAGCCGTGCGAGACGGCGGCGACCTGGCCCGGCTGGGCCTTGCCGCAGTTGAAGGCACCGCCGAGCACATAGGTCTGCGGACCGCCCACGGCGGCCATCGAACCCCAGAAGTCGGTGGTGGTCGCCTGGTAGGCGACGTCCCGCAACTGCCCGGTGATCCGCCCGTTCTCGATCCGGAAGAACCGCTGCCCGGTGAACTGGAAGTTGTACCGCTGCATGTCGATGGACCAGGACCGGTCCCCGACGACATAGATCCCCCGGTCCACGCCCCCGATCAGGTCCTCGGTGGACAGCCCGGCGGGGTCCGGGCGGAGCGACACGTTGGCCATGCGCTGCACCGGCACATGCGCGGGCGAGTCCGCGAAGGCGCACCCGTTGGACCGGTCGAACCCGGTCAACTTCGCGATACGGCGGTCCAGTTGGTACCCGACCAGCGTGCCGTCCTTCACCAGGTCCCAGGACTGCGCCGCCACGCCCTCGTCGTCGTACCCGACGGTCGCGAGACCGTGCTCGGCGGTGCGGTCACCGGTGACGTTCATCAGGTCGGAGCCGTACTTCAGCTTGCCGAGCTGGTCGAAGGTGGCGAAGGAAGTACCGGCGTACGCCGCCTCGTAGCCGAGGGCGCGGTCCAACTCCGTGGCGTGACCGATGGATTCGTGGATGGTGAGCCACAGGTTCGACGGGTCCACGACCAGGTCGTACAGCCCCGGGTCCACGCTCGGCGCGCGCATCTTCTCGGCCAACAGCTCCGGGATCTGCTCCAGTTCGGAGTCCCAGTCCCAGCCGGTGCCCTTCAGATACTCCCAGCCACGCCCCACCGGCGGAGCGAGGGTCCGCATCGAGTCGAACTCGCCACTGGAGTCGTCCACGGAGACTGCGGTCAACTCCGGGTGCAGCCGCACGCGTTGCTGCGTGGTGACGGTGCCCGCGGTGTCCGCGTAGAACTTGTTCTCGTGCACGGTGAGCAGCGAGGCGTCCACATGGCTCACACCCTGCGCGACCAGCAGCCGGTTGCTCCACTCCGCGAGCAGCGCCGCCTTCTCCTCGTCGGGCACGGAGAAGGGGTCGATCTCGTACGACGACACCCAGGTCTTGTCCGCGTGCACGGGCTCGTCGGCGAGTTCAACCCGCTCATCGGACCCCGCCGCCTTGATGACCTGCGCGGACAGCTTCGCCATCGCGACTGCCTGCGAGGCGACCTTGGCGGCGGCGTCCATGGTCAGGTCCACCCCGGAGGCGAACCCCCAACTCCCGCCGTGCACGACCCGTACGGCGTACCCGAGGTCGGTCGTGTCCGACGACCCGGCAGGCTTGGCGTCCCTCAACCGCCACGACGCGCTACGGACTCGCTCCAGCCGGAAGTCCGCGTGCTCGGCACCGAGGGCACGGGCACGGGCGAGGGCGGCGTCGGCGAGGGCGCGGAGTGGTAGCGCGAGGAAGGAGGGGTCGATGTCTTGGGGCACGGGGGTTCCCTTCAGCAGTTGGCCACGCAAGAGGCGGGCACAGGAGCAAATCCTGTACCCGCCCGATGATTTCTGTACGGCGCCGACTCACTCACCAGACGGCTGTGTTGCGAGGCATGTGAACGCGGCCCAGGCATTGGCAGTGACAGTGAGGGGGCGGATGCGCTTGTCCTTGGAGTCGCGGATGTGGACGGAATTGGGGCGCATGGCGACCTCGACACAGTTGCCGCCACTGGTGCCGCTGTAGCTGCTCTTGAACCAGGTCAGTTCCGTGCTCATAGCGCTCCTTGCATCTTTCTCAGCAGATCCGCGGTGGCCGCGTGGCTCAGGGCCTGTGAGCGCATCTTCCCATAGCGCTGAAGCATGGAACTCAGCAATTTTGGCTGGGTGAGCAGGGTGCTGCTGTCGTGCCCTTCGATGTAGCCGACCCACTGGTGGGTGTCGCGTTCAGCGAGGTACATCTGACCGTCGATACCGGCGTGTTCCTCCTGGCGGAGGGGCATGACGAGGATCTGGACGTTCCGGCGGCTCCCCTGCTCCAGGAGGTTGCTGATGACCTCGCGCGTCACCTGCGCACCCCCGAGCCCGCGCTCCAGCACGGCCTGCTCGATGAGGAAGGAGAACTCGGTGTTGGGGCGCTCGTCCAAGATGCGCTGCCGCTCTTGCCGAGCGGTCACCTGCTGCTCGAATTGCTCCTCTGACAGGGGCGGGATCTGCTGGTCGAACACCGCGCGGATGTAGCTCTCCGGCTGTAACAGTCCCGGAACCGCTCGGCACTCGTACGCGTACAAGGAGATCGCCTCCTCCTCGATCCCCGCCCACTGCTGGAACCAGGACGCCAGCCCCGGTCGCCTGGTCAGGCTCCGTACCGCTGCTGCGAGCACTTTGGCTCCGACCGTCCCCAGAGGTTCGGCGGCTCGCGAGGGTAGATCCGACGGCGGGAACCGCTTGCCCTGCTCAATCTTGGCGATGTACGCGGACGAATACCCCAATCGCCTCGCGAGCTCCTCCTGTGTCAGGTTGGCTTGCTCCCGCAGCGATTTCAGCACTGCGCCGAAGATCTTGAGGCTCTCGGAGGATTCGGGTTCGCTGGTGGTGCTCCCGCCCTGGTCTGCCGTCATCGCCGCCGCCTCCCGTGTCCTGCTCAAGCCGCCCAATCCCCCCATCGTCACGGTCCGTCACTCACCCAGTCCAGAGTGTGCACTGGTACAGCCGCCTCTGTATGGGTTTCGTTCCTGTTGCCAGCCGGGCGGAATCAGAACCCTGGACACCATGTCCGTACCACAGGCCCAAGAGGCCGTCACCGTAAGTGTGTTCGCCCAGCGCTTCTCCGCGACCCGCCGAGGCGCGCGCCTCGCGCGACGGCTGGCCGTGCACCAGCTAGACACCTGGCACGTGCCGTACGGCAGCGAGGGGTCGGAGACCGTCGCCCTGGTCGTCGCGGAGCTCGCCGCCAACGCGGTGCTGCACGGCCGCGTACCCGGCAGAGACTTCGAACTGTGCCTCCGCTACGACCCGGCGGGCACCGTCCGTGTGGAGGTGTCCGACACCCACCCCGCCCACCCCATGCTGAGCCCGGCGCAGACGGACGGCGGTCGCGGTCTCCTCCTCGTCGCCGCCCTTTCCACCCGCTGGGGCGTCCACGCGCGCAAGGGACCGGGCAAGACGGTGTGGGCGGAGTGCGCGGTCGCGGCGCGGCGGTGAGCCGTGGGCGAACGCCCGCCCGGCGGCGGGGGAGCCCGCGCAGGCTGGAGGCATGGACGTGATCGAGGTGCTGCCGAATCTGCTGCGCGCGCTCTTCCTCGTGAGGCGGAGTGCGCCGGTACCTACAAAGTGACCTAGGTTTGTAGGTATGATCGGCGATATGTAGGCACAACCGGTCGAAGTGAGGGAGTCTGGGATGAGCACCATCTCCGTCCGCGAGTTCTCGTACAACCCCAGCGCGGTCTTCGCTCGTGTCGAGAAGGGAGAGGCGATTCAGGTCACCCGGCACGGCAACGTGATCGCCATACTGTCTCCGGCCGGTGGCCCCATGGAGCGGTACGCGCACCTGGTGGCCCAAGGGAAGATCAAGCTGAAGCCGGTCACCGCTGCCGACCGGCACGACATGCCGCATTACGAGGTGCCCGAAGACATCGATCCTCTGGCGCTGCTCCTGGCCGAGCGTGAGGAGGACGACCGTTGATCTACATGGACGCGTCCGCGCTGGTCACCTGGATGACCCGCCGCAACCACTGGGGGGATCTGGACGCTTTCCTGCAGCAGCAGGTCACCGAGATACTCGCCACCAGCACGCTCGGCTTCGTGGAGACCGTACGGACAGTGGATCTCATGGGGCACTTTCCGAAGGCGATGGAGGATCTGGAGGCCCGGATCACCGAGATCCTCCTCACCCGGGAGGTGCGTGACGGAGCGGCTCTACTGGTCGGGCGGTTGCGGACGTTGGACGCGATCCATGTGGCCAGTGCGCTGTCGCTGCGCGACGACCTGACAGCCGTGGTGACGTATGACCGCAGGATGCTCGAAACGGCCCGCGCCGAGGGGCTGCCCGCCTACGCCCCCGGCATGGCGGACTGACGACACTCCAGCCTGTAGGAACCCGACAGCACTCGCCGTGAGCCACTGTCGGTGCCCGCTTGCCCTCGGACGCGGCGCGACCGATAGGTTTTCGGTGAAGCCGCCTGTCCGACGGACGTCGATTCGTCCGGGCGGATTGTCGGAACGCTGCAGACCGCTAATCGAAAGGGTGATCCGTTGAGCCGCTCGGTTCTCGTCACCGGAGGCAACCGGGGCATCGGCCTCGCCATCGCCCGCGCTTTCGCCGACGCCGGCGACAAGGTCGCGATCACGTACCGCTCGGGCGAGCCCCCGGCGGGCTTCCTCGCCGTCAAGTGCGACATCACCGACGCCGAGCAGGTCGAGCAGGCGTACAAGGAGATCGAGGAGCAGCACGGCCCGGTCGAGGTGCTCGTCGCCAACGCGGGCGTCACCAAGGACCAGCTCCTGATGCGCATGTCCGAGGAGGACTTCACCTCGGTCGTCGACACCAACCTCACCGGCACCTTCCGTGTGGTGAAGCGCGCCAACCGCGGGATGCTGCGCGCCAAGAAGGGCCGCGTCGTCCTGATCTCCTCGGTGGTCGGTCTGCTGGGCTCGGCGGGGCAGGCGAACTACGCCGCCTCCAAGGCCGCCATGGTCGGCTTCGCGCGCTCCCTCGCCCGTGAGCTGGGCTCGCGCAACATCACCTTCAACGTCGTCGCCCCCGGCTTCGTCGACACCGACATGACCAAGGCGCTCACCGACGAGCAGCGCAAGGGCATCGTGTCGCAGGTGCCGCTCGGCCGCTACGCGCAGCCCGAGGAGGTCGCCGCCGCCGTGCGCTTCCTCGCCTCGGACGACGCCTCGTACATCACTGGAGCCGTCATCCCCGTTGACGGCGGACTGGGAATGGGTCACTGATCACCATGAGCGGAATTCTCGAGGGCAAGCGCATCCTGATCACGGGTGTGCTGACGGAGTCCTCCATCGCCTTCCACGCGGCCAAGCTCGCGCAGGAGCAGGGCGCCGAGATCATCCTGACCGCCTTCCCGCGGCCCACGCTGACCGAGCGCATCGCCAAGAAGCTGCCGAAGCCCGCCAAGGTCATCGAGCTGGACGTCACCAACGAGGAGCACCTCGCGCGCCTGGCCGACATCGTCGGCGAGGAGCTGGGCGGTCTGGACGGCGTCGTCCACTCCATCGGCTTCGCCCCGCAGGACGCGCTCGGCGGCAACTTCCTGAACACGCCGTTCGAGTCGGTCGCCACCGCCATGCACGTCTCCGCCTTCTCCCTGAAGTCGCTGACCATGGCGTGCCTGCCGCTGATGCAGAACGGCGGCTCGGTCGTCGGTCTCACCTTCGACGCGCAGTACGCCTGGCCGCAGTACGACTGGATGGGTCCCGCCAAGGCCGCCCTGGAGGCCACCAGCCGCTACATGGCGCGCGACCTGGGCAAGCAGAACATCCGCTGCAACCTCATCTCCGCCGGTCCGCTCGGCTCCATGGCCGCGAAGTCCATCCCGGGCTTCTCCGACCTCGCCGCCGTGTGGGACACCCGCTCCCCGCTGGAGTGGGACCTCAAGGACCCCGAGCCCGCCGGGCGCGGCATCGTCGCCCTGCTGAGCGACTGGTTCCCGAAGACCACCGGCGAGATCATCCACGTCGACGGCGGTCTGCACGCGATCGGCGCCTGAGCCGCAGCCGCGTCCGCGCCTTGGCTGTGCCGCGAGGCCCGCGTCCCGTAAGGGGTGCGGGCCTCGTCCCGTAGGGGGTGCGGGCCTCGTCCCGTAGGGGGAGCGGCTTGCGTGCCGTAGGGGAGTGGCCGCGCCGCCGTAGGGGAGTCGCCGGGGCGCCGTAGGAGGCGTCACCCGTACGAGGGACGTCCGCCCGCCCGAGCCGCGTCACTCGTTCGGCTCACCTGCCGGGCCGTACCCGCCCCCGCGCCGCACGCTCGAAGCAGGCGTTGTCCCGCCCGCCCCTCCGCAGCCCGGCCGAGGAGGTTCTTTTGTGCGCCTGTCCCGCAGCCTGGCCCCGGTGACGGTGGCCCTGGCCCTCGTCCTGTCCCTGCCGTCCGCCGCGCTCGCACCCGCCCGCGCGGACGACTCCGCGCCCGCCCCCAGCCTCTTCGGCGCCGCCTGCCGCACCTCCGTCGAGGGCTCGCACGTCGTCGCCTACTGCCACAACCCCTACGTGGACACCGACCGGGTCCGTCTGCACATCGAGTGCGCGCGCTGGTGGGACATCGACACCGACAGTGCGCCCGTGGACACCGACGCCGCCATGACGGTCAAGCTGACCGGGCGCTGCTGGAAGGAGATCCGCTCGGTGTGGATCAGCCACCAGAAGGTGCGCTGAACCGCCCCGCGCGGCACAGGAACGGATAGCTGGCGGCTTCCGCGGCTGCCAGTTCCGCGTCGCCCACGCGGATCGCGTCCACCAGACGGGCGTGGTCCATGTGCGTCTCGGGGGTCAGCCCGTCGCTCACGTCGGCGCGCAGCCAGTCGCGCAGCACCTCGCCGAGATCGGCGTACATCGCCGTCATCACGTCGTTGTGCGAGGCGGCCACCACCGCCAGATGGAAGGTCGCGTCGGCCGCCACGAACGCCTCCGCCTCCCCGGTCTCCCACGCCTCCTCGCGCCTGCCCAGGAGCGCGTCGAGCTGCTTGAGGTCCTTCTCGGTGCGCCGCGCCGCCGCCAGCCGCGCCGCCGCCGACTCCAGCGTGGACCGCAGCTCCGCGATGTGCCGGGGATCGGCGTCCGCGAACCTGCGGTGCATGACGCCCGCCAGCTCGCTGGTCGCCACGACGTACGTCCCGGAGCCCTGGCGGATGTCCAGCAGACCGTTGTGCGCGAGCGCGCGGACCGCCTCGCGGACGGTGTTGCGGGCGACGCCGAGCTGCTCGACCAGTTCGGGCTCGGTCGGAATGCGCGAGCCGACCGGCCACTCGCCGGAGGCGATCTGATTCCGCAGCTCGGCGATGACCTGCTCGGACAGCGCCGAACGTCGGGGGTGACTCAGGGGCATGGCACACCTTCGCACGCGAACGCGGGGTGCGACCGCTCCGGGGATGGACAACCAATCATCCCATGATTCTATGATGGGTCTCATGGCGAGTGAAGAGACCGGAACCGTGACGACCCGTACGGAGACGCCGGTGCCCGCGCGCGACACGGCCGGACGGGACGTGTCGTCCCCGCGCGCGTGGATGACGCGGCTGCTGGTCGTCGGCATCGTGCTGTCCGCGCTGAACCTGCGCCCGGCCATCACCAGCCTCGGCGCGCTCCTGGAGGAGGTCCGCGACGGGCTCGGCATGAGCGGCAGCGTGGCGGGTCTGCTGACCTCCGTACCCCCGCTGTGCTTCGCGGTCTTCGGCGCCACCGCGCCCCGCCTCGCCCGCCGCTTCGGTCTGGGCGCCGTGGTCTGCGCGGGCATGACCGCCATCACCGCGGGACTCCTGATCCGCCCCTTCGCCGGGAGCACCCCCGGCTTCCTCGCCGCCAGCGCGCTCGCCCTCATGGGCATCGCCGTCAGCAACGTCCTGATGCCGGTCATCGTCAAGCGCTGGTTCCCGGACCGAGTGGGCTCCATGACGGGTCTGTACTCCATGGCGCTCGCCGCGGGCACGGCGGTCGCGGCGGCGGTCGCCGTCCCCCTGGCCCACGCACTCGGCGGCTGGCAGCAGGGGCTCGCCATCTGGGCGGCACTGGCGGGCGCGGCGATCCTGCCGTGGCTGCCGCTGGTCAGGAAGCGGGAGGAGGGCGCACGCGCCGGTGCCCCCGAGGGAGCCGCTCCGCAGGCGCCGAGCCCCGCGGCGCAGCACGCGCCCCTCCGCATCGCCCGCAGCCGTACCGCCTGGGCGCTCGCCGTGTTCTTCGGGCTCCAGGCGACCGGGGCGTACATCACCATGGGCTGGATGCCGCAGATCTTCCGGGACGCGGGCGTACCGGCGGGCACGGCGGGCGTCCTGCTCGCGGTCACCATGGTGATGGGCGTGCCTCTGGCGTTCGTCATCCCGAGGGTCGCCGCCCGGCTGCCCCACCAGGGTCCGATCGTGCTGACCCTCGGCGCGTGCGGTCTCGCGGGCTACGCCGGTCTCTACCTCGCGCCCGCCTCCGGCGCCTGGGCGTGGGCGCTGCTGCTGGGCGTCTCCAACTGTGCGTTCCCGCTCGCGCTGACCATGGTCGGCATGCGGGCGCGCAGCGGCGCGGGCGTGGCTCAGTTGTCCGCGTTCGCGCAGAGCACCGGCTATCTGATCTCGATCCCGGGTCCGCTCCTTGTCGGCGTGCTCTACCAGCGCAGCGGCGGCTGGGGCGTACCGCTCGCCCTGATGGCGGGGCTCATGGTGCCGCAGATGATCGTCGGCGTCCTCGCGGGCCGCGACCGCACGGTGGAGGACGAGGCGGCCCGCTGAGCCGCCCCCGCCGGACTTGTACCGGACGAAGGGTGCGAGACTGACGCCATGCAGCCTGTGCTCGACCCGAACCCGAAGAACGGCCAGAAGAAGATGCTCCTCGTCTTCGGCTCGTTCCTCGCCCTCTTCGTGATCATCGGCATCATCGCGACGATCGCCTCGCCCTGAGTCCCACCCGGAGGTGGGGCTGACCCCCCATCCCCTAGGGGACGAGACTCAGGGTCAAGTGGGTGGCTTTCCCGATGGGCCCACGGACGGTGATTCCGTAACTTCGAAGTGTGCCGCGACGCGGGGTCGCGGCACCCGCTGCGAAGACCGACGGAGGCGACCATGTCCGTCCGCACCCACCCCCGGACCCACCCGGCGACCACGGGCGCCGACGGCACGCGACTGCCCTGGTGGGCCCTGGCGCTGCCCGTGCCGGCGTTCGCCCTCCTGCTCGCGCTGATACTGAACCCGTCCGACGCCCACGCGGCCACCGGCGAACCCGTGATCGCCCATCTCGTCGAACAGATACGCACACTCCTCGTACGGTGAGACCACGGTGTGCGAGACCCTCGCTCGTACGGTGAATCCGCATGTCAACTCCCTGCGCCAGGGCACATCTTTCGTGCGAAGCTGGGTGCCATGAGCGTCGCTGAACCCCGCAGGATCGTCCTCTTCCGCCATGCGAAAGCCGACTGGCCCCAGGTGTCCGACCACGAGCGCCCGCTTGCCGAGCGGGGCCGCACGGACGCCACGGTCGCGGGCAGCAGACTGGCCGACACCGGCCTCGCCTTCGACCTGGCCGTCTGCTCCACCGCCCTGCGGACCCGCGAGACGTGGAAGCTCGCCGTCCACGAGCTGGAACACCGCCCGAGGACGGTCTACGAGGACCGGGTCTACAACGCCTCCCCCGGCGAGCTGATCGCCGTGCTCAACGAGACCCCGGACGACGTGCGCACGCTGATCCTCATCGGCCACAACCCCGGCATCCACCACCTGGCCGACCTCCTGGCCGGTTCCTCGGAGGGCGACGCCCGCGAGCGCATGAACCGCCGGGGCTTCCCCGCCGCCGGTTTCGCGGTGCTGTCCTACGACGGCGACTGGAAGAACCTGGAACCGGGCAAGGCGGTGCTGACCGAGTACTGGGCGCCGTCGGAGTGACGGAAACCGACGAAGGGGTCCCGCGCCACAAGCGGCGCAGGGACCCCTTCGTGTTGCCCTGGTGCTAGTCCTCGTCGTGGGTCTCGGCGGCCTCGACCTCTTCACGGGTGACGCCGAGGAGGTAGAGGACGGTGTCGAGGAAGGGGACGTTCACGGCGGTGTGCGCGGCTTCGCGGACGACCGGCTTGGCGTTGAAGGCGACGCCGAGCCCGGCGGCGTTCAGCATGTCGAGGTCGTTGGCGCCGTCACCGATGGCCACGGTCTGCGCCAGCGGCACGCCCGCCTCGGCGGCGAACCGGCGCAGCAACCGCGCCTTGCCCGCCCGGTCCACGATCTCCCCGGTGACCCGCCCGGTCAGCTTGCCGTCCTCGATCTCCAAGGTGTTCGCCTGGGCGAAGTCCAGCCCCAGCCGCTCCTTCAGATCATCGGTGACCTGCGTGAACCCACCGGAGACGACTCCGACCTGATACCCGAGCCGCTTGAGCGTACGGATCAAGGTCCGCGCCCCCGGCGTCAGCCGTACCTGATCGCGCACCTTCTCCACCACCGAGGCGTCCAGCCCCTTCAGCAGCGCGACCCGGGCATGCAGCGACTGCTCGAAGTCCAGCTCCCCCCGCATCGCGGCGGCGGTCACCTCGGCGACCTCCGCCTCACACCCCGCGTGCGCCGCGAACAGCTCGATGACCTCGTCCTGGATCAGCGTGGAGTCCACATCCATCACCACGAGCCGCTGCGCCCGCCGATGCAGCCCCGCCGAAACGACGGCGATGTCGACCCCCAGCGCCGACGCACTCGCGGCGAGCGCACTCCGCAGCGACCCGGTCTCCACACCGGAAACGGCGAACTCGACAGCGGTGACGGGGTACTTGGCCAGCCGGAAAATCCGGTCGATGTTCCCCCCGGCCTGCGCTATCCGCGCGGCGATGGCGGCGGTGGACTCGGCGGTGAGCGGATGCCCCAGCACGGTGACGAGCGACCGCCCGACCCCCCGAGGACGGTTGTCCCCGTGCCCCGAAATGATCTCGGCCTGCATCTTCATCGACTCGGCCCAGCTATGCACAGTGGCCCGCAGATCCCCCTCAAGCCCCACCGGCGGCGCCGACACCAGCGCACACAGCACCAGCCGTCCCCGCGTGACAACCTGCTCGATATCAACCACATCGACCCGAAACGCGGCCAACGTGTCAAACAGCCCGGCCGTGATCCCGGGCCGGTCCTTCCCGAATATCTTCACCAGCAGAGTCGGGTCGTCAACAGCCTGCAAAGCGGCATTCTGCGTAGCGCTCATGGTCCCTCCACCGTATCCGCCCCCCACCACCCCCCGCCTCCGGGTCCACCACCCGGACCGCACCGCTCCACGAGGGCAAGCGGCGGCAGCAACCTCTGACACCAGGAGCGCCGCCCCCAGCAAAGACCAGCGCTCCGGGGACGCTCCCCCGTAGCACTCCGGAGGCGGGCGCGAAAGCGCACCGCACCCGCCCAACGCGACGCCCGCCGCCCACCCACCCCGTACGCGAAGCGACGCCGCAGCCACGTACGGCGATAAAGGGACGCGACGGGGGGCCGCTCCGCAAAGCGACCACGCACCGCACCTGCCAACGCGACGAACGCCGCCCCCACCCCCGCCCGAAACGGTGCTGGGGCCGCGTACGGCGGTGAGGGGACGTGGCGGGGGGTGTCCGCCCGCAGCGGCCGGCGAAAACTCAGGGTGCCCATGTCAGCAGGCAGACCGCCGGACCGAGGACGGATACCCCCCGCCGCGGCCCCGCCCCCCACCGAACCGCAGGCGCGTCAGCCACCCGGCTCCCGAGGCGGGGGAGGCGGCGGACCCGGATCGGACGCCCCCGAGGACCGGTGCCGGCGCCGAGGCGGCGGCGGAAGCGTAGGACTGGCGACAGTAGGCGCCCCGGACACATCGTCCCCACCCGACACCGGCGGCACCTCCGGCAACCGGAGATACGGGTTCGTATCAGGATTCGGCGCCCGATAGGGCGGACTAGGCGAATAGGGCCCACCCACCGCCCCCGGAACCGAACTGCGACCCGCCCCCACCCGCCGCCCCACAACCCAACCCCCCAAGACCCCCGCAACTCCACCCCACACCACCCCCGCCACCACCGCCACCCCCACCCGCCCCCGCAACTCCACCCCCGTACCAAAGGCATCGAACCCCAGCACAGACAGAGACGCGTCCACCGACGTACCGGTGAGCCAGACAAGAACCGGCAAGGCAACACCCGTAGCCACCCCGAGCCGAACCCCGCACCACAAGACAATGCGCCGCGTACCCGAAGGAGTACGCACAGCGGTCAGCACCCCCGCCCCCACCATCAACAACCCCGCCCCCACGGCAAGCAACCACACCCGCCCGTCCAGCTCCGCCAACCGCCCCACGGTGACGGCCCGCCCGGGGGAGCCGGTCAGAAACTGGTCGACGGGGTGCGGAAGCACCATCCGCAGAACCCCGCCGGCCCTGCCGTCCCACGGCACGAACAACCCCAACGGCACAGCGAGCCAAGCCCCATTGGGCGCCCCCAGCAGCGCCGCCCCCACAACCCGCCCCGGATGATCGTCCCCCACCGCCGCGTACCCGGCAGCCGCCACCCCCGCCCCCACGGCGACCAGCAACACGGTGACCACAGCGGACACCGCAGGCCGCACCACTCGCCGCACGGGCTCCCACCCCGCGGGCAGCGAAGTACGGCGGGACGCCAGAAGCGCGACGACGAGTACACCGATACACCACCCCACCCCACCAAGCACCGTAGGAACGAGGTCCACCACGAACCGGACCGCCACCTCCGCCCGCGCCAGATCCCCCACCCGATCCGACACGAGCCCCCCGAGCCACCCCCCACCCCCCGCAACGCGGCGCAGCCCGAGGTCACCCCCGTCGAGCCTGACAACCCCCCGCCCCACCCACGAGATCCCCAGCACCGCGCTCCCGAAGAGCACCACCAACACACCGGCCCGCAGGACCAGTTCACGCCAGGAACCCGCACCCGCACCCGCACCCCCCACCCCCCGCAGGGACCGCAGAAAGAAGAACCCCAGCACCACCGCCCCCACCAGACTCACGCCCAACGGCGTTGCCTGAAAGGCGACATGAGCCTCAGCCCCCGTCATCCCGAAGGCGGACACATCCACGGACGGCGAGACAGAACCCCCCACCGCGAGCGCCACGACCGCCGCCGTGAGCGCCCCCAACGACCCCCGGGCATCCGCCCCGACGAGATGCAGTCCGAGCGCCGCCGTACCCCCCATCCCGACGACCGCCCACCCGACCCCCGCGACAGCGGAAAGAACCGCGTCCCCCCAGGGCAGCGAACGCCCCCGCCCCGAACCCCCGTTGACCCCACCCCGCGCAGAACCCGCAGAACCCACAGAACCCACGCCAGACCCCCCAGCCCCACCCCCGCGACCCGCCGGAGGCACCCCGTCGGGATTACCACTTTCCGACCCGTTTTCCACCCCGTCAACGGCGCGAGCCGCAGCGCACGCAAGCACACGGCGCCCGGACCGGATTGGGACGACAGCCCTCCGCCTGGAATAGTTCCCCACGATGTTCGACATCCCTAAACTCCCTGTGTCGGGGGTAATTCGGGGGACAACTCAGTGGGGCATGGAGTGCCGGAACTCGTACTGGAATCAAACGGACGGACCTGGACGCTCGATCCGTCCAGGTCCTACGCCCTCGGACGTGATCCGCGGGGCGACATCGTCTTCGACGACGCCAGGGTCTCCTGGCGGCACGCCACGGTCCGTTTCGACGGCCAGGGCTGGGTCATCGAGGACCACGGCAGCACCAACGGCACCTTCGTACAGGGCCGTCGGATCAGCCAGGCGCAGCTAGGAGCCGGTTCGGCGGTGCACCTGGGCAACGCGACCGACGGCCCGCAGGTGAACCTCTCGGGCGGCCACCAGACCCAGCAGCCGCACCAGGCGCACCACGCGATGCCGACGCAAGCGGTGCCACAGGTGCAGCAGGGAGCGCCGTACGCCGCACAGGGCGCGGGCGCCTGGGGCCATGGCCCCCAGCAGACCCCGCAGCCCCAGCCCGGCGCCGAACCGGACTGGCACCAGTCCGGCCAGATCCCGCACCAGCAACACCCCGCCCCCGACCAGGCGTCGGCGTCGGCGTCCGTGGACAAGACCCCCGCCGAGCCGGTCTACGGCGACCGCAGCCCCACCACGTTCCACCAGTTCGCGCTCGGCCGCGTCATGCGCATCGGCCGCTCGCTGGACAACGACCTGGTCGTCTCCGACCTCCAGGTCTCCCGGCACCACGCCGAGTTCCAGACGACGCCCGAGGGCCGCTTCGAGATCCGCGACCTCGGCTCGCACAACGGCACGTACGTCAACGGTCAGCCGATCGGCAAGGGCGGCACCGCGCTGCTCGGACCGGACGACATCGTCGGTGTCGGTCACTCCACGTTCCGGATCGTCGGCGACCGCCTCGAGGAGTTCGTCGACACCGGTGAGGTCTCCTTCTCGGCCCGCCACCTCACCGTGACGGTCGACGGCGGCAAGCAGATCCTGAAGGACGTGTCCTTCGGCGCCCCGGAGAAGTCGCTGATCGCGGTCATCGGACCGTCGGGCTCCGGCAAGTCCACGCTGCTCAAGGCGCTGACCGGCTACCGGCCCGCGAACGAGGGCGAGGTGCTGTACGACAGCCGTAACCTCTACAAGCAGTTCGCCGAGCTGCGCCAGCGCATCGGTCTGGTCCCGCAGGACGACATCCTGCACAAGGAGCTGACCGTCCGGAAGGCACTGAAGTACGCGGCCAAGCTCCGCTTCCCCGCCGACACCACGCCCGCCGAGCGCGATTCCCGCATCGACGAGGTGCTGCGCGAGCTGAAGCTGGACGTGCACAAGGACAAGAAGGTCACCTCCCTGTCCGGCGGTCAGCGCAAGCGCGTCTCGGTGGCCCTGGAGCTGCTGACCAAGCCGTCGCTGATCTTCCTGGACGAGCCGACCTCGGGTCTGGACCCGGGCATGGACCGCGACGTCATGCAGTTGCTGCGCGGTCTCGCGGACGACGGCCGTACCGTCCTGGTCGTCACGCACTCGGTGGCCGAGCTGGCGCTGTGCGACAAGCTCCTGGTGATGGCGCCGGGCGGCGCGGTCGCCTACTTCGGTCCGCCGGAGGAGGCGCTGAACTTCTTCGGCTACGAAAGCTGGGCCGACGTCTTCTCCGCCTTCGAGAACTACCGCGACTACGACTGGGCGGGTCGCTGGAAGGGCTCGCAGCACTACCAGATGTACGCCGCCGACATCGACGCGGTGGCCCCGCAGTCCGTAGCGGTGCCGAAGTCGAAGGCGGCCAAGCCCGCCAAGCCGCAGAGCTGGGGCTCGCAGTTGCTGACGCTGGTGCGGCGGTATGTCGCGGTCATCGTCTCCGACAAGGGCTTCCTGGCGCTGACGGTGCTGCTGCCCGCCGTGCTCGGCGCGGTCAGCCTGTTGATCGACCACGGCAAGGGTCTGCTGGTCAACCCGGTCAACAAGGAGGGCATCCACGTCCCGAACGGCACGGCGACGACCGTGCTGCTGATCCTCGCGGTGGGCGCCTGCTTCGCGGGCGCGGCGAACTCGGTTCGTGAGCTGATCAAGGAGCGGGTGATCTACGAGCGCGAGCGCGCGACCGGTCTGTCCCGCTCGGCGTATCTGATGTCCAAGGTGGTCGTGCTCGGCGCGGTCACGATGCTCCAGGGTCTGATGGTCGGCCTGATCGGCTTCTCCAGCCGGGAGATCCCCGAGCGCGGGGTGGTGCTCGGCGGCTCGACGCTCCTTGAGCTGTGCCTGCCGGTGATGGCGCTCGGCTTCACGTCGATGATGTTCGGGCTTGTCATCTCCTCGCTGGTGAAGACCTCCGAGAAGACCATGCCGCTCCTGGTGATGTTCGCGATCGTCCAGGTCGTGTTCACCGGCTGCCTCTTCGCCCTGCACGGCACGCCGGGGGTGAACGAGTTCTCGTACCTGATGCCCTCGCGCTGGGCGGTGGCGGCGGCGGGCGCCACGCTGGACTTCAACAACATCGCGCCCAACACCGACGACCCGACCAGCACGGACCCGCTGTGGAACCACACGGCGGGAGCCTGGACGCTGGACATGGTCGCGCTGATCGTGCTCGGCGTGCTGTGCGGCTTCCTCGTCTCGCGCTTCCTGCGGCGGCACGAGCCCGAGGTCATGCGCAAGTAGCGTCCTCGTGAGGTGCGAGAAGGGCGGCATCCCCCGGCGTAGGGGTGCCGCCCTTCGGCGTGTCTCAGAGGTCCGCGCCGGCCTCAGTACGCGCTGTTGACGTTGTCGATCGTGCCGTACCGGTGCGCCGCGTAGTTGGCGGCGGCGGTGATGTTGGCGACCGGGTCGTAGATGTTCCACGAGGTACCGGACACGTGGTACGTGGCGAACGTCGGCGGGATCACCTGGAGCAGACCCTTGGAGGGGATGCCGTTGATCGCGTTGATGTCCCAGTTGTTGATGGCACGCGGGTTGCCGGAGGACTCCCGCATGATGTTGCGGTGCAGACCGCTGTAGCTGCCCGGGATGCCCTTGGAGTGCATGATGTCGAGCGAGTGGCGGATCCACCCGTCGAGGTTGTTCGCGTAGGTGCGCGCGGCGACCGTCTCCATCTGCGGGCGCTCGGCGGAGCGGCTCGCGGCCTTCTTGGCGGAGCGGGCGGCGGCGGCCTTGCGGGCGGCGTCGTCGGCGGCCTTCTTCTTCGCGGCGGCGTCGGCGGAGCGCTTCTTGGCGGCGGCGTCGGCCTCGGCCTTCGCCTTGGCGGCGATCGCGTCGAGCTTGACCTGCTGGTCGGCGGCCGGGTCGGTGAACGTGCTCTTCAGGTCCTGGACCTGGGAGTGCTCGGCGGCGACCTGGGTGTGCGCGGCGGGGACGCCGGTGGCGACGGCCGTGCTGCCACCGGGGACGGCGGCGAAGGCGATGGCGGCGGCACCGAGGGTGCTCACACCGGCGACCGCGATCTTGCGCTGCTTGTCGAGCGCGTTGAACTTGCTCACCTTGGCCGAGGCGAAGGTGCCGAGCTTGTTCATGGAACGACTGAGACGGTCGGTGTCGAAAATGTTCTGGGGCATGGCTGATGGACCTCTTCGAGTAAGCGCGGAGGTCGCTCCTGCGTCCGCCGGAGGAATCGGCTCCTCCCGCACGAACGCCGCGGGGGAACCCGCGGCGCTGAGCGACGAGAGCAATTCTTAGCGGCCGCAAAATGCCATGGCAACGATGTGACGTACGACCCTGCATAGTGGATCAGGTAAGGGCAAATCGGGACAGATTAGAGCATCCGTCCCGTTCACCGTGGGATACCTTGTCTCCTATGTCCGTTCGTACGTGATGTGCGCCCTATGCGAGGGCTCACACCGGTAACGCCCCCTTCTCACTCGGCGTCGCCGGTGAAGTGCTTTGCGTAAGCACTCACTCGTGGGTCAGCCAGGAAGTCAGTCGGAAGTCAGTCGGGAAGGAGGAGGTGCACGTCCCCGAACTCGTGCCAGAGGTACCGCTGCCGCACCGCCTCGGCGTACGCCCGGTCCACCGCCGCCCGCCCCGCCACGGCCCGCAGCATCAGCAGATGCGAGGCTTCCGGCTCGTGCAGCCCGGTCAGCAGCCCGTCCACCGCCCGCACCCCGCGCTCCGGCGTGACCACGAGATCCGTCCAGCCCCCGGCAGCCCGCACCACCCCGTCGGACCCGGCCGCCGACTCCACGGCCCGTACCGCCGTCGTCCCCACCGCGATCACCCGCCCGCCCCCGGCGCGCGCCGCCCCGATCAGCCGCGCCGACGCCTCCGGCACCGCGAACCGCTCCGGATACGGCGGCTCGTGCGCCTCCGCCGACGCCACCCCGGTGTGCAGCGTCACCGGCGCCAGCCACACCCCCCGGCTCACCAGCTCCGCCACCGTGGACGCCGTGAACGGACGCGCCGCGCTCGGCATCTCCGCACTGCCCGCCCCGTCCGCCGACGGCAGCGCGAACACCGTCTGGTACGCCGCGAGCGGCTGGTCCCGCGTTGTATAGGAGTAACGGATGGGGCGCCCGTGCTCGCCCAGCACCCGGGAGACCGGCGCCCCGGACACCCGCGCCCACCACAGCCGCCCGCCGTCCCCTTCCCCGTCCCGGGCCAGCGGCTCCTCCAGGACCAGCCGCGCCCCGCCCGGCAGCAGCACCTCACTCCGCGCGGGTCCGCCCGCCCGCGCGCGCGTGGTGCCCCGCCCGTCCGGCTCCCGCAGCTCGACCGCCCACCGCCCGTCGTCACCCCGGGTCGAGAAGTGCACCACCACCGGATCGGACCCCATCCGCCCGTCCACCGCCGCGGGCAGCGTGGCCGAGGTGTTCACCACCAGCACGTCCCCGGCCCGCAGCAACCGGGGCAGCTCCCCGAACGCGTGGTGCGTCACCTCCGTACCGCGCGAGACCAGCAGCCGTACGGAATCCCGTCCGCGCCCGGGACCGCGCTGCTCGGCGGGCACCGGCGCGGACAGCTCCCGGGGCAGCTTCCACGTGTACATAGGGGAGAGAGGCGGGACCGTCCTCATCGCCGCTCCCGCAGCGCCTCGGCGGTGTACCGCCCGCTCGCCGGGCGCTCCTCCAGCAGCCGCAGGAACGCGGGCACCACCGTTCCGGGCGCGGGACGCGGGTCGTCGTCCAGGGGTACGGCCGCCGCGTACAGCTCGGTCGCCATGTCGCCCGGGTCCACCGCCCACACCCGCAGTCCCGGCTCCTCCTCGGCGAGCACCGCCGCGAGATGATCGAGTGCCGCCTTCGAGGCGCCGTAACCGCCCCAGGTGGGATAAGCCTCCACCGCGGCGTCCGAGCTGACCGTGATCACGGCGCCCGCCAGCGACGCCCGCAGCGCGGGCAGCGCCTCCCGCACCAGCCCAAGGGCGGCGACCGTGTTCACCTCCAGCGCCCGCCGCAGCCCGTCCAGCGGCAGCTCCGCCAGCCCCACCAGCGGCTCGGCGCCCAGCGCGCTCGCGTTGTGCACCAGCAGGTCCACTCCGCCCAGCCCGCGCGCCGCCGCCACCAGCGCGGTCCGGTGCCCGGCGTCCGTGACATCCCCGGCGAGCGCCACCACCCGCGTACCGTGCCCGGCGACCGCCCCGGCGCACTCCTTCAGCGCCCCCTCGCCCCGCGCGTCGAGCACCAGATCCCAGCCCCGCGCGGCCAGCGCCTCCGCCAGCGCCCGGCCCAGCCCCTTCGACGCCCCCGTGATGATCGCGACAGCCATCCTCATCAACCCCTCGGCTCACCCTCGACCGCCCCGGCGGGCGATGACCTCAACCTAGGAACGCCCCGCCCCCGCCCACCTCGGCCCGCGGCCCCGACCCGCGCGGTCCCTTCGCCGTACGTCCGGCGCCCGACCAGGCGCGGGGACCGGCGGCCTACGCCCCGGGCCCTACGTCCAGCGACCCGAACGGCAGGTCACCCGGCCGATCCGCCCCGGCGCACCCCGCCGGTACCGTGAGGACATGAGCTACGGCCCCCGGTCCGGCCTCGCCGCGGTGAGTTCCGCGCTGCTGGCCATGAGCAGACACCTGGAGGTGCGCGACGTCCTCAAGACGATCGTCGCCTCCGCGCGCGAGCTGCTGAACGCCCAGTACGCCGCCCTCGGCGTCCCCGACGACCACGGCGGCTTCGCCCAGTTCGTCGTGGACGGCGTGAGCGAGGAGCAGTGGAAGGCGATCGGACCGCTCCCGCGCCAGCACGGCGTGCTCGCGGCGATGCTCCGGGAAGCCCGCCCCGAGCGCCTGGCGGACGTACGGCGCGACCCCCGCTTCGAGGGCTGGCCCGACGCCCACCCCGAACTCGCCGACTTCCTCGGTCTGCCCATCCGCGACGGCGACGAGGTCATCGGCGCCCTCTTCCTCGCCAACAAGAACTGCCGGAAACCGGAAGGCGGTTGCGGCTTCACCGCCGAGGACGAGGAACTGCTCGGCATCCTCGCCCAGCACGCCGCCATCGCCCTCACCAATGCCCGCCTCTACGAACGCAGTCGCGAGCTGACCATCGCAGAGGAACGCTCCCGCCTCGCCCACGAACTCCACGACGCCGTCAGCCAGAAGCTGTTCTCGCTCCGCCTGACCGCCCAGGCGGCGACCGCCCTCGTCGACCGCGACCCCGCCCGCGCCAAGGAGGAACTGCACCAGGTCGCCGCCCTCGCCGCCGAAGCGGCCGACGAACTGCGCGCCGCCGTCGTCGAGTTGCGCCCCGCCGCGCTGGACGAGGACGGACTCGTCGCCACCCTGCGCACCCAGGTCCAGGTCCTCGACCGCGCCCACAGCGCCCGCGTCACCTTCACCGGGCACGGCATCCGCGCCCTGCCCGCCGCCCAGGAGGAAGCCCTGCTCCGAGTCGCCCAGGAGGCGCTGCACAACGCCCTGCGCCACTCCGGCGCCGCCCACGTCGACGTGAGCGTGACCCGGCACGGCAACGGCGCCGTCCTGCGCGTCACCGACGACGGCGAGGGCTTCGAACCCACGGCGGTCCGCCGCGCCGGACGCCATCTGGGCCTTGTCTCCATGCGGGACCGCGCGAGCGGGGTCGGCGGCACGCTGACCGTGGAATCGGCGCCCGGCAAGGGCACCGCGATCGAGATGGAGGTGCCCGGTGGCTGACCCGATCAAGGTGCTCCTCGTCGACGACCACCAGGTCGTCCGCCGGGGACTGCGCACCTTCCTGGAGGTGCAGGACGACATCGAGGTCGTCGGCGAGGCGGCCGACGGCGCCGAAGGAGTCGCCCTGGCCGAGGAGTTGCGCCCCGAGATCGTCCTCATGGACGTCAAAATGCCGGGCACCGACGGCATCGAGGCACTGCGCCGCCTCCGCGAACTCGCCAACCCCGCCCGGGTGCTGATCGTCACCAGCTTCACCGAGCGCCGTACGGTCGTGCCCGCCCTGCGCGCGGGCGCCGCCGGGTACGTCTACAAGGACGTGGACCCCGACGCCCTCGCCGCCGCCATCCGCTCCGTGCACGCCGGACACGTCCTGCTCCAGGCGGAGGTCGCCGACGCGCTGCTCTCTCAGGAGGAGACCAACCCCGGTCAGGGCAGGGGCGGTTCACTCACCGAACGGGAGCGCGAGGTGCTCGGTCTGATAGCCGACGGACGCTCCAACCGCGAGATCGCCCGCGCCCTCGTCCTGTCCGAGAAGACCGTCAAGACGCACGTCTCCAACATCCTGATGAAACTCGACCTGGCCGACCGCACCCAGGCCGCGCTGTGGGCGGTACGTCACGGTGTGTCCGGCTGAAACGCCGTCAATTCCCGCCCTACGAACGGCGATCCGAAAGGTCACCGTCCGATCCGAGATTCATACCGTCGTGGGAATGTCACCCGTACGGCGCAACCTCGTCCCGCCCCCGCCGTTCTCCAGTGCGTGCCGCGGCGAACCGCCGCGGTGAATGCCAAGGAGGGGTTGGACATGAAGAACCTGAAGAAGGTCGCGGCCGTGACGATGGTGACCGGCGGACTGATCGCGGCGGGCGCGGGCATGGCCTCCGCCAGCAGCGGCGCCGCCGGTGCCGCCACGGGCTCGCCGGGCGTCGTCTCGGGCAACGTCATCCAGGCGCCGGTGCACGTCCCGGTGAACGTCGTCGGCAACACCGTCGACGTCATCGGCCTGCTGAACCCGGCCTTCGGCAACACGGGCATTAACGGCTGACACGCCCCCACAAACCCGCAGGGCCCCCGGCACCCCCACCGGGGGCCCTGCGTCTGCCCCGAACCTCCGCCGGACGGGCACCATCACCGGCAGCCCGACACGAACCCCGGCGCCTCACCCCGAGCCCCCGGCAGACTGCCCGCGAGCCCCGGCAGCCCGACCCCGCGCGGCGCGGGGGCTGACCGGTGAACTCCCGCGCCTCACCGCGAGCGGGGGCGCCGTCACCGGCAGCCCGGCCGCGAGCCCCGGCGCCTCATCCCGAGCCCCGGCAGCCCGGCCCCGCGCGGCGCGGTGCCCGACCGACAAGCCCCGGCACCTCACCGCGAGCGCCCGCGCCTCAGCGCCGCTCCCGCTCCTCCACCACCGAGTTGTACGCCGCCACCCGTGCCCGCCGCGCCGTCCGCTCCACCGGGCGCAGCGCCGCCGACCGCGCCGCCATCTCCGACGCGCTCACCGCACCCCCGTGCCCGCCCCCGTACGCCAGGGACACCAGCAGCCCGATCCGCTCCGCCAGCTCAAGCACCCGCACCGCGCGCGGCGGATACCCCGGCGACAGCACCTCGTATCCGTGGCCGCCCGTCACCCGCACCCCCGCACGGCGCGGCGCCTCCGCCCGCGCCCGGTACGCGTCGATCGCCGCCTCCGCCACCGGACCCGACGCCGCCACGTCCAGCCGCGTCAGCACCTCCGTCGCCTCGCGCAGCGCCTCCGCCAGCTCCCGCTCCGCCTCGCCCAGCGAGGGCACGTCGGCGGGGGGCGCCTCCCGCACCGGCAGCACCTGCCAGACCACCTCGGTGTGCACATCACCCTCGGGTCCCGCCTCGGACACCTCCGGAACCAGACCGAAAGCCGCCCCGGAACAGACCACCGCCTCCTCGGCCTCCAGCGCCCGCGCGTTGAACTCCGGCGGACCGCTCAGCCCCAGCGGATGCCCCGGCGCGGGCAGCGCCACCCGGAACCCCGTCACCCCGAGCCCCCGCAGCTTCCCCAGCGCCAGCGTGAGACCGACCACGCCCTCCTCGCCCGGCAACCCCGCGACCCGGTGCACCGCGTCCTCGCCCACGACGGCGAGTACGGCGTCATCCGGGGAGACAAGTCCGGCCAAAAGGGCATTTCCCCAAGCGGCGAGGCGTCCTGAACGCGGTTCCGTGAGCATCCCCCCACCCTAAGGACCGGACCGATGGAATGGAGCACCACACTCGTGGCGTAGATTTCATATGGGCTGCGCCCATTGGCGTGGCGGCCCGAGCCACAGGCGTACGCGACAGCCGAGACCGGCCACAACGCAAGGGGAGACAACGCGCTCATGAGCGATGTTCTGGAGCTTCAGGACGTATCCGTGGTCCGTGAGGGCCGGGCTCTGGTGGACCAGGTCAACTGGTCGGTCAAGGAGGGCGAGCGCTGGGTCATCCTCGGCCCCAACGGCGCGGGCAAGACCACCCTCCTCAACGTCGCGTCCAGCTACCTCTTCCCCACCAAGGGCACCAGCACCATCCTCGGCGAGACCCTCGGCAAGGTCGACGTCTTCGAACTGCGCCCCCGCATCGGCGTGGCCGGCATCGCCATGGCCGAGAAGATCTCCAAGCGCCAGACCGTCCTGCAGACCGTCCTCACCGCCGCCTACGGCATGACCGCGGGCTGGCACGAGGAGTACGAGGACGTCGACGAGCAGCGCGCCCGCGCCTTCCTCGACCGCCTCGGCATGAGCGACTTCCTCGACCGCCGCTTCGGCACCCTCTCCGAGGGCGAGCGCAAGCGCACCCTGATCGCCCGCGCCCTGATGACCGACCCCGAGCTGCTGCTCCTGGACGAGCCCGCCGCCGGACTCGACCTCGGCGGCCGCGAGGACCTGGTCCGCCGCCTCGGCCGACTGGCCCGCGACCCCATCGCGCCCTCCATGATCATGGTCACCCACCATGTCGAGGAGATCGCCCCCGGCTTCACCCACGTCCTGATGATCCGCCAGGGCAAGGTCCTCACCGCGGGCCCGATCGAGCTGGAACTGACCTCCCGCAACCTCTCCCTGTGCTTCGGCCTCCCGCTCGTCGTGGAGCAGGTCGGGGACCGCTGGACCGCGCGCGGCCTGCCCCTGTCCTGATCCGTCCGGCATCCGCCACGCATCCGCCACGCATCCGTTCCTGATCCGGGCGGCCCCCGTCCGCACCCTGTCGGCGGCCCGCCCCACGGCCCTACCATGAGCCCGTGGACGACATCGGCGCATGGGTGTGGTGGCTCGTCGGCGCGGCGGCGCTCGGAATCCCCCTCGTGATCACCGCGATGCCCGAATTCGGCATGTTCGCGGTGGGAGCCGTGGCCGCCGCCGTCGTCGCGGGGCTCGGCTTCGGCGTGGTGATCCAGGTGCTCACCTTCGTGATCGTCTCCGTCGCCCTCATCGCCGTCGTCCGCCCCATCGCCCTGCGGCACGACCGGCAGCGCCCCCAACTGGCCACCGGTGTGGACGCGCTGAAGGGCAAGCAGGCCGTCGTCCTGGAACGCGTCGACGCCTCCGGCGGCCGCGTCAAGCTCGCCGGGGAGATCTGGTCGGCCCGCGCCCTCGACGCCTCACGCGCCTACGAGATCGGTCAGGAAGTCGACGTCGTGGACATCGAGGGAGCCACCGCGCTCGTCATCTGATTCATCTGCCCCCGAGTTGGGCAACGGTCTGACAGACTCGACCAGCAAGATCTTCGACAGCGGAGAGGGGTACGGGGAACACGATGGAACCGGTCATCATCGTCCTGGTCATTCTGGTGGTGTTGGTCTTCATCGCCCTGATCAAGACCATCCAGGTCATCCCACAGGCCAGCGCCGCCATCGTCGAGCGCTTCGGCCGCTACACGCGGACCCTGAACGCGGGCCTGAACATCGTGGTCCCGTTCATCGACACCATCCGCAACCGCATCGACCTCCGCGAACAGGTCGTGCCGTTCCCGCCCCAGCCGGTGATCACCCAGGACAACCTGGTCGTCAACATCGACACCGTCATCTACTACCAGGTGACCGACGCCCGGGCCGCCACCTACGAGGTCGCCAGCTACATCCAGGCGATCGAGCAGCTCACCGTCACCACGCTGCGCAACATCATCGGCGGCATGGACCTGGAACGCACCCTCACCTCCCGCGAGGAGATCAACGCCGCCCTGCGCGGCGTCCTGGACGAAGCCACCGGCAAGTGGGGCATCCGCGTCAACCGCGTCGAGCTGAAGGCCATCGAGCCGCCCACCTCCATCCAGGACTCGATGGAGAAGCAGATGCGCGCCGACCGCGACAAGCGCGCCGCGATCCTCACCGCGGAAGGCACGCGCCAGGCCGCGATCCTCACCGCCGAGGGCGAGAAGCAGTCCCAGATCCTGCGCGCCGAGGGTGAGGCCAAGGCCGCCGCCCTGCGCGCCGAGGGCGAGGCCCAGGCGGTCCGCACCGTCTTCGAGGCCATCCACGCGGGCGACCCCGACCAGAAGCTGCTCTCCTACCAGTACCTCCAGATGCTCCCGAAGATCGCCGAGGGCGACGCCAACAAGCTCTGGATCGTCCCCAGCGAGATCGGCGACGCCCTCAAGGGACTCTCCGGCGCCATGGGCAACTTCGGCAACTTCGGCGGAGGCGGCGGCAGCACCGGTGGTGGCGGCGGCTCCGTCCCCCAGCAGCACAAGGGCACCGGCACCGACCGCCGCGAGCGTCCGTCCATCGACTGACCCCGGTCCGCACGACGCCGTACGCGACAGGGCCCGCCTTCCTCCGAAGAAGGCGGGCCCCGCTGTTTCACAAGTCCTCGTAAGCCAGACCTACGCTGCCCGCAGCGCCAGCCAGTCCGGCAGCGCGTCGAAGTCCTCGTTCCCCAGCGCCAGGAGCATCGCGTCCGCAGGCGTCGGCTCGAACGGCTCCCACAGCAACGGCATCCCCGCCTGCTCCGGAGTCCGGTCCGCCTTGCGGTGATTGTCCTCCGCGCAGGACGCCACCGTGTTCAGCCAGGTGTCCCCACCACCCTGCGCCCGCGGCACCACATGGTCCACCGTGCTCGCCGAGCGCCCGCAGTACGCGCACCGGTGCCGGTCCCGCACCAGCACACCCCGCCTCGACCAGGGCGCTTGTCTTCGGAACGGCACCCGTACGTATCTGCACAGCCGGATCACCCGGGGCGCGGGTATGTCCACGTCGGCACCGCGCATCCGCAGCACGGGGTGCGCCTGCTCCACGACCGCCTTGTCCTGGAGGACCAGCACGACAGCACGGTTCAGCGTCACCGTCGACAGCGGTTCGAAGCTCGCGTTCAGGACCAAGGTGCCACGCATCAAGCCCACCTCCCGTGTGCCCGCCCACCCCCCGGCGGACGTGGATCAACTCTGGACGGGCGCGTCGAGATGGACAACGCAATAAAAAAGCGCCCGCCCCTGATCACTTCCAAGACCAGGGGCGGGCAAACACCGAAGCGGGGATCAGCTCTCCGCGGGAATCTCGTACTCCCCGATGAGCTGGGCGCGCGCGAGCGCGTGGAAACGCAGATTGAAACCGACGAAGGCCGGCGAGGCGTCCGCGTCCGGACCGAGTTTCTCCTGGTCGACGGCGTACACCGTGAACACATAGCGGTGCGGGCCGTCCCCGGGCGGCGGGGCTGCCCCGCCGAAGTCCTTGGTCCCGTAGTCGTTGCGCGCCTGAATCGCGCCCTCGGGCAGTCCGCCGGACTTCCCGCTGCCCGCACCGGCCGGGAGCGACGTCACCGAGGCAGGGATGTCGAACACCACCCAGTGCCAGAACCCGCTGCCGGTCGGCGCGTCCGGGTCGAAGCAGGTCACGGCGAAGCTCTTCGTCTCCGCCGGGAACCCCTCCCAGCTCAGCTCCGGCGAGACATTCCCGTCGGAGTAGACCTGGGCGCCCTTGAGCACCCCGCCCGGCTCGATGTCCTCACTCGTCACCGTGAACGACGGCACGGGCGGATGGAAGTCATGGGGGAGCGGCCGCCGCTTGAGCTCGGTCACCTCGGTACCTCCTGATCGATTCCGTTCAGTGCCCCCGAGCCTAGAACCAGTTGCGGCGACTGCCGACCTCGGACAGCCACTGGTTCAGGTACGCCGCCCAGTCGGTGGCGTGGAAGTCGTGCAGGCCCACCTGGAAGGAGCGGAAGGTGTCGGAGCCCTCGCTGAACAGACCCGGCTTCTTGTCCATCTCAAGGACGACGTCCATCGCGTGCTCGTCGGCCACGAAGCTGATCTCGACCTGGTGCAGACCCCGGTACTGCGACGGCGGGTAGAACTCGATCTCCTGGTAGAACGGCAGCCGCTGCCGGGTGCCCCGGATGTGACCGCGCTCCATGTCCGCGTTCTTGAAGCGGAAGCCGAGCTGGATGAAGGCGTCCAGGATCGCCTTCTGCGCGGGCAGCGGGTGCACGTTGATCGGGTCCAGGTCCGAGGAGTCCACCGCACGGGCGATCTGCAGCTCGGTGGTCACCCCGATGTGCATCCCGCGCAGCTCCTGCCCGTCGATCATCGTGACCGGCGTCTCCCACGGGATCTCCAGACCGAACGGCACCGCGTGCACCGCCCCCGCCTTCAGCTCGAAGGCACCGCCGAGCCGCACCCGCGTGAACTCGATGTCCTGCTTGTACTCCTGGTCGCCGCCCTCCACCTCGACCTTCGCCTGAAGACCGACCGACAGCCCCTCGATGTTCTGGTCCACCGAGCCGCCCTGGATGTGGACCTCGCCCTGCACGACACCACCGGGCACCACGTTGACCTCGGTCAGCACCGTCTCCACCGAGGCGCCACCGGCACCCAGGCTCGCGAGCAGCTTCTTGAACGCCATTTACTCTCCCCTTACGAATGGACCTTCGCCCCGTACAAACGCGATCCGGGCCCGACCGGTTCCGCCATGACGGCGACCCGGGCTGCACTACCCTCGGAGGGCATGATCACGCCACCGGACCGTACGCCACTGCCCCGGGAGTTCCTCGACCGTCCCGTCCTGGAGGTCGCCCCCGACCTCCTCGGCCGCCTCCTGGTCCGCACGACACCCGACGGTCCGATCGTCACCCGCCTCACCGAGGTCGAGGCGTACGACGGCCCGAACGACCCCGGCTCCCACGCCTTCCGCGGTCGCACCGCCCGCAACGGCGTGATGTTCGGTCCGCCCGGCCACGCGTACGTCTACTTCACCTACGGCATGTGGCACTGCATGAACCTCGTCTGCGGACCGGAGGGACAGGCGAGCGGGGTACTGCTCCGCGCCGGCGAGATCGTGGAGGGCGCCGAGCTGGCCCGCGAGCGCCGCCTCTCCGCCCGCAACGACAAGGAACTGGCCAAGGGTCCGGCCCGCCTCGCCACCGCCATGGACATCGACCGCTCCCTGGACGGCACCGACGTCTGCGGCCCCGAGGCAGCCCCGCTCCACCTCCTGACCGGCACCCCCGTCCCCGCCGACCAGGTGTGCAACGGACCGAGGACGGGCGTCTCCGGCGACGGCGGTGTCCACCCCTGGCGCTACTGGGTCGACGGCGACCCCACGGTGAGCCCCTACCGCCCCCATGTACCGAGACGCAGGTCACGTTGACTCGCTCTTGGAAGGTGCGTAATGTAGCCCGAGCCGCTTGACCCGGGTACGGCGATCGCCAGTAGACGGAAGCGGCAAACCCACTACCTACGACTTCCCCTCAGCGGGGGTCGATTCGGCGTGCCCGCATGTCCGAATTGAATCCGCAAGGGCTCGATTATGAGTCCGCGAGGGAATCGGCTAACGTAGTGAATGTCGAAAGGCCGAACGGCGAAAGCCGAAAAGCCCAGACAATCCCGCCGACCGGGAATCGGACACCGAAAAGCGTCTGATAGAGTCGGAATCGCCGGAAAGGGAAACGCGAAAGCGAGAACCTGGAAAGCACCGAGGAAATCGGATCGGAAAAAGATCTGATAGAGTC
>NZ_JACYHF010000015.1 GCF_016482685.1 Streptomyces sp. DSM 110735
CTTGTGGGAGAGTAGGACGCCGCCGAACAAATTTTAGGGAAAACCCCCGCACCGTTGGTGCGGGGGTTTTCTGCGTTCCGGGACAGGACATTTTCCCAGGCCCTTTTCCAGGTCGCCTTTTCAGAAAGTGATGTCCGCCGTTTCCACGACGTCGGCCTCGCGGCCCGGTGCGCGGTGGGACTTCCAGTAGAGGTTGGTGTGGGCGATGACCAGGTCCGGTGTCGGGGCGCTGTACTGCGTCATGTCGTCCGTCGTGCGGGCGTCGCCGACCACCAGGTCGGTGTCGTCGAAGGAGTCCGCGTAGAGCTTGTGGATCAGCGGCTCATCGGCACGGCGCTCCAGCTCGGGGACGTACTCCCACTCCTTGCTGTCCTTCGGGAGGCCCGCGTCGGAGGACTGATCCAACACGCCGTTCTGGACGTCGATGACGAGGACGGCCATGTGCGGCCGGGCGGAGAGTGTGGTCATGCGGGCACCCTAGGGCGGTCCGCCGACAACGCGTGGACGGGTTGCGGAAATCCGCTGGGAGCGGGTGGGGTGCCGGTATTAGCGTGAAACGTATGAGCTCTGTGGATGTCGCTGATTACGTGGTCCGGGGGATACGCGCCGACGAGTGGGAGCGGGTGAAGGAGCTGCGGCTGGTCGCTCTGCGCGATCCGGTCGCGGCGCTCGCCTTTCTGGACACGTACGAGAACGCTGTCGAGAAGGAGGACCGGTTCTGGCGGGAGCGGACCGAGCTGGCGGCGGAAGGGGCCACCAAGGGGCGGCAGTTCATCGCCGAGGCGGCCGACGGGAGCTGGGTCGGGTCGGTGACCGTGCTCATGGAGCAGCCGGGCACCGTGGACTGGGCGGGGCATCCGGTCGAGCGGCGGCAGGGGCATGTCGTCGGGGTGTTCCTGCGGGACGGTCACCGGGGCAACGGGCTGATCCAGGCTCTGCTGGAGGCCGGTGTGGCGTGGGCGTGGGAGCAGGACGCCGAGCGGGTGCGGCTGTTCGTGCACGAGGAGAACGAGCGGGCGCAGAAGGCTTATCTGAAGGCGGGGTTCGGGCCCACCGGGCTTGTCCTGGCCTTCTCCAACGACGAGACGGCCAACGAGCTGGAGTTCGCCCTAGACCGTTAGCTCCTCGTGCGGCCAGCGGGCCCTCGCCTGTTCGCGGGAGCGGAGCAGGGCCCGGGTGTCGAGGCCCTGGGTGATGCCGGTGGCCAGGAGTCCGGGGAGCTGGGGGACGGGGGCGACGGCTGCCACGTCCTCCAGGACCAGGGTCAGTGGTGGGTCGAGCCGACCGGAGGATGACCGTTCGGCCATGCGCCGGCCGTGCTCGACCACGCTGGAGACGAGGGCCGTCAGCAGGGGCATCGCGCCCGGGCTTGTGCGGGGGTCCTCGATGGTTTCACCGACCACATAGAGCGTGCCCCCTTCGTGGACGAAGGAATCCAGGGCGAGCGTGTCGGTTCGGTGCGGAGTGCAGGACTCGCGGACGTTGACCGTGGCGAGGGCGGAGAGTGCACGGCCGGTCAGTTCCTGGGCGATGTCGCGGCGTTCGGGGTGCGCGGTGAGCGCCGCCTCGAGTTCGCCCGCGGCGCCGGGCGCGGCCTTGGGGTGGGTGCGCAGGACGCGGACCGCGTCCTGGATCTGGGTGCCCTGGGCCCAGCGGTGGACGTGGCGGACGGTGCGGCCGTCCAGGGCGGCGGCGTGCAGACAGCTTCGCAGCAGGGTGACGGCGGTGTCCGTGACCGCCTGGTCGATCTTCGCCGAGGGGCGTACGGGGGCGAGGAGGGCGGTCGCTCGCTCCAGTGCCGTCGCCTTGTCCTCGCAGCCCGCCGTCGGGGACCAGTGGAGGCGAGCGGGGGTGTCGCAGCGGTGGGTGGGGTCGTACAGGAGGGTTGGGCCGAGCTTGGCGCGGGCGTCCTTGGTGGCCGCCCACAGCGCCGGGTCGGAGGTGACGACCACGGCGGCGCCGGGGGCGTCCTGGAGGGCCTGGGCGGCTGTCGTACGGCGGTCTTCGGGGGTGCCGTAGAAGACGGGGCTCACGGCGGGGAGGGGGGCGGTGGGAGCCGCCACGGGGGCTTCCGGGAGCGGGGGTTCGGTCTCCTGAGGCTCCTGGGCTGCCCGGGGCTCCTGGGTTGCCTGGGGGGTGGGCTCCGGGCGGGGTACGGAGACCTCGTGGACCGGTGCGGCGACCTCCTGTGGCGAGGGCGAGGGCGAGGGCGTGGGCGCGACAGCGCGGCGTGCCTTGCCCGCGCGCCAGCGGGCGAACGTGCCGAGCACGAACACCGCCAGGACGAACAGGATCATGAGCTGGCCGATGAACAGTCCCCAGAACAGTCCCCAGTTGGGCAGGTCGTCCGGTGGGGTGCCGGGCCAGGCGCCCGCGATGTCGTGGGGGTCGCCGATGAGGTGGC
The DNA here is from genome assembly GCF_016482685.1 of Streptomyces sp. DSM 110735. Lineage (GTDB taxonomy): Bacteria > Actinomycetota > Actinomycetes > Streptomycetales > Streptomycetaceae > Streptomyces. Next base: position 2,405 of record NZ_JACYHF010000015.1, read on the forward strand.
GCATGGCGAGCGGGGTGCGGGTGAAGGCGAGCGGGGCGGGCCAGCCGCCCTTGGCGAGCAGAGCGCCCAGTCCCGTCGCCGTCCACACCAGCAGGGTCATGCCGAGGAGGAAGGCGAGCAGGCCCAGGAGCAGCCCGTCGGGGACGCCGCCCCGGGTCTCCTGCCCCGCGCCGCTGCCGCCTCGGTCGTCCGCTCTCACGCGTGCTTCCTCGCCCTCTCCGTCATGCCACCGGCGTCGTCGTCTACGCGACCGTCGATTCGGAGTCGCCCAGGTGTTGTTCTACGAAGGCGGCCGCCCGGCGCTCCGCCTCCAGCTCGGCGGCGAAGAGCGCGTCGTCGGCCGACAGCTCGCTGGAGGACTCGGTCATCGCGCGGTCGGTGAAGACCAGGGGGCGTTCGGTCTCGGTGATCAGGTGTTTGACCACCTGGACGTTGCCGTTGACGTCCCAGACGGCGATGCCGGGGGTGAGCGTCGGGATGATCTCGACGGCCCAGCGGGGCAGCCCCAGTACGCGTCCCGTCGCCCGTGCCTCGTCGGCTTTCTGGGCGTAGATCGTCCTGGTCGACGCCATCTTCAGGATCGCGGCGGCTTCCTTGGCGGCGGCGCCGTCGACCACGTCGGAGAGGTGGTGGACGACCGCGACGAAGGAGAGTCCGAGGCGGCGGCCGAACTTCAGCAGCCGCTGGAACAACTGGGCCACGAACGGGCTGTTGATGATGTGCCAGGCTTCTTCGACCAGGAAGATGCGCTTCTTGCGGTCGGGCCTGATCCAGGTGTGCTCCAGCCACACGCCGACGATCGCCATGAGGATGGGCATGGCGATGGAGTTGCGGTCGATGTGGGAGAGGTCGAAGACGATCAGCGGGGCGTCCAGGTCGATGCCGACCGTGGTCGGACCGTCGAACATGCCCCGCAGGTCGCCGTCGACCAGGCGGTCGATGACCAGGGCGACGTCCAGACCCCAGGCGCGTACGTCGTCCAGGGCGACGTTCATCGCCTCCGCCGACTCCGGTTCGGGGTGGCGCAGTTGCTCGACGATGTCGGTGAGGACGGGCTGGCGGTCGACGATGGTCTCGTTGACGTAGGAGTGGGCGACCTTGAGGGCGAAGCCCGCGCGTTCGTCCAGACCGTGGCCCATGGCGACCTCGATGATCGTGCGGAGCAGCGCGAGCTGGCCCGTGGTGGTGATCGCGGGGTCGAGCGGGTTGAGGCGGATGCCGTGGTTGAGGGCGGCGGTCGGGTCGAGCCGGATGGGGGTTATCCCCAGCTCCTCCGCGATGAGGTTCCATTCGCCGACGCCGTCCTCGCCCTGGGCGTCCAGGACGACGACCTGGCGGTCCCGGAAGCGCAACTGGCGCAGGACGTAGGTCTTCTCCAGCGCCGACTTGCCGTTGCCGGACTCGCCGAGGACGAGCCAGTGCGGGGCGGGGAGCTGCTGGCCGTAGAGCTGGAAGGGGTCGTAGATGTACCCCTTCCCGGAGTAGACCTCGCGGCCGATGATGACGCCGGAGTCACCGAGGCCGGGGGCCGCGGTGGGGAGGTAGACCGCCTGGGCCTGGCCGGTGGAGGTGCGCACCGGGAGGCGGGTGGTCTCGACCTTCCCGAAGAGGAAGGACGTGAAGGCGTCGGTGACGGCGGACAGCGGATCTCGCATGGAGAGCCCCTACCTTCGGATGCCGGTGGCGAACGGGAGGGTGTTCACGAACGCGCGGTGGTGCTCGCGGTCGCACCACTCCAGCTTGAGGTACGACTTGCCCGCGGAGGCCCGGATGGTGCGCTTGTCGCGGTTGAGGGCCTCCGGTGAGCGGGCGGAGACGGTGATGTACCCGACGAGGTTGACGCCGGCCGCGCCGCTGGCGAGGTCTTCGCCGCGCTGGTCGAGGCGGTTGTGGGCGGCGATGTCGCGCGGGTCGACGGTGCGGTTCATCTTGGCGGCGCGGGACGCCTCGGCCTCGTCGTTGGTCTTCTCGGTGAGCATGCGCTCGATGGCGACCTCGGTGGGTTCGAGGTCCATGGTGACGGCGACCGTGCGGATGACGTCCGGGGTGTGGACGAGCAGCGGGGCGAGGAAGTTGACGCCGACGGGGGTCATCGGCCACTCCTTCACCCAGGCGGTGGCGTGGCACCAGGGGGCGCGGGTGGAGGACTCGCGGGTCTTGGCCTGGAGGTAGGTGGGCTCCATGGCGTCGAGTTCGGCGGGCCAGGCGTTGCGCTTGGTCATGGCCTGGATGTGGTCGATGGGGTGGTCCGGGTCGTACATGGAGTGCACGAGGGAGGCCAGGCGGCTCTGGCCGAGCGGCTGGCGGACGCGGATGTCGGCTTCCTGGAGCCGTGAGCAGATGTCGGTCAGCTCGCGGGCCATGACGATGGCGAGCCCGGCGTCGCGGTCGAGCCTGCGACCCGCCTGGGGGCGGGCGGCGCGGGCCATGGCGTGTGCCTCGGAGGCGAGTTCGCGGTTGAACGGCATGCAGGCGACCAGATAGGCGCGGTGCTGCTCGCTGCTCGTGGAGACCATGGACTGGAGCTGGTCGTAGGAGCGCTGGAGCCACTCGGGGGAGCGTCCGTCGCCGCGCAGCGCGACGTCCTTGGCGTGGGCGTCGGGGTCGGCGGGCAGGGTGCGGGCGAGCATCTGGATGCGCCGGACGAAGCCGTCGCCGTTGGCCACGTGCTTGAGGAGGGTGCCGAAGCGGTCGACGAGGGCTTCCTGGTCCTCGGAGTCGCGCAGTCCGACGCCGGGACCCTCGATCTCGATGGCGGCGGTGACGGTCTTGCGGTCGGCGTGGAGCAGGACGGCGATCTCGTCGGGACCGAAGGGGGCGGCGAGCCAGTTGATGCGGCCGATGCCGGGCGGCGGGCCGATCTCGACCTCGCGGCCGTCCAGGCGGGTGCCCGCCTCCATGACGGTGGAGCGGTAGGTGGCGCCGCGCTTGACGGTGCGCTTGTAACTGCGGTTGATCTCGAACCACTTGTAGAAGGTGCGGCGCTTGTACGGCACGTAGACGGCGGCGAGCGCGAGCAGCGGGAAGCCGGTCAGGAGCACGATGCGCAGCGGGAGCGCGGGGACGAGGAGGCCGCACATCATGCCGAGGAAGGCGCCGACGACGATGAGCGCGATCTCGCCGGACTCGCGGTTGCGGCCGATGATCGCGTTCGGCCGGGCCCGGCCGATGAGATACGTACGGCGGGGCGTGACCGGATGGGACAGATGGGACTCGGTCGTCAACGCCCTTCACCTCCAGTGCGGTTGGTGCTGCTGTTGCGGGTGTCTCCGGCGTGCGGGGTGGCGGCCGGGCTGGGGGCGCGGGGCGCGGGGGTCGCCGCGCCGCCGCCTCCTTGCGGGGTACGGCCGCTGTGGGCGGCCACGCCGCCGCTGGCGGGGTTGGCGGGGCGGGGGGTGGACCCGCCGCCTCCGCCGCCGCCCGCGTTGCTGTCGGCGCGGGTGCTGTGGGTCTTGATGCCCTGGGCGACGAGGGTGGCGGGGGAGCTGATGACGGCGGCGGCCTTGTTCTCGGCGCCCTGCATGATGCGGTTGTTGCGGGAGCCGGCGATCTCGTCGCCGAAGCCGGGGACGAAGCGGTAGATCATCGCGCTGGCGAAGATGGCGAGCAGGATGATGGCGAGACCGGAGACGACGGCGCCGAAGGCGTCCGGGCCGTTGTCGCCGGAGAGGGCGCCGGCGAGACCGAGCACGATGACGATGACCGGTTTGACCAGGATGACGGCGATCATGATCCCGGCCCAGCGGCGGACGTGGCCCCAGAGGTTCTTGTCGACGAGTCCGGCGTAGACGACGGTGCCGAGGAGGGCGCCGACGTAGAGCAGGGCGGCGCGGATGACCAGCTCCAGCCAGAGGACGCCCGCGGCGAGGATGCTGACCAGGGAGACGACGATCAGCATGATCGGTCCGCCGCCGATGTCGTCGCCCTTGCCGAGGGCGCCGGAGAAGGTGCCGAAGAACGCGTCCGCCTGGTCGCCGGTCGCCTTGGCGAGGACGTCGGTGACGCCGTCGGTCGCGGAGACGACGGTGTACAGGATCAGCGGGGTGAAGGCGGAGGCGAGCACGGTGAGCCACAGGAAGCCGACGGCTTCGGAGATGGCGGTGGTGAGGGGGACGCCGCGCACGGCGCGCTTGGCTACCGCCAGCAGCCACAGGACGAGCGTCAGGATCGTCGACGCCGCGAACACGATCGCGTACTGCTGCAGGAACTTCTGATTCGTGAAGTCGACGTTCGCCGTCTCCTTCACCGCATGGCTCAGCTTCTGAATGGTCCAGGAGGCGGCGTCGGCACAGCCCTTGGCGAGGGAGGAGAGGGGGTCGAGCGGGGAGGTGACGTCCGGGGTGGTGGCGCCGCCGGACCCGCTGCGGGCGTTGCCCCGCTCGCAGTACTTCTTGGCCTCGCCCGGGATGATGCTGCAGTCCGCCCCGGAGGACGGCGAGGGGCTGCCGGAGGGGGTGGCCGGAGGGGACGGCGCGGCGAAGGCGGCGGTGGCCGTGAGCACGGCGGCCGTCTGTACGGCTGTCACGATGCTCGCGAGGCGGAGTGCACGTCGCGGGTTACCGGGCATACGTGAACCCTCCGTACTCTTCGGTGGCCTTGCTGATCTCGTCGGAGGTGGCGGCCTTGTCGTCACCGGGCACCGGGGCCGGGCCGTCCTTCTGGGTGTCGGCGGCGATCTTCCAGTCGCCGCCGGACCACTCGAGGTCGAACGTCCAGGTCTTCCACGAGGAGGTGACGGGGTCGGTGGAGTCGCTGCCTGCCATGCCGATGAGCCCCGTGTACCAGACCGCGATCTTCGCCTTGTCGTCGTCGTACGCGCGCACCGAGGTGCCGATCGGCACCACGCGGGAGACGAACGTGCTGTTCTTCGGGGGGTTGCCCTGCGCGTCGAGGCCCATCCGCGCCAGGAACTGGGCCGAGTACGCCTTGTCCATGGGCTGCTGGAGGGAGGCTGCCGCGGTGGGGGTGTAGAGGACCTTCAGGAGGGCGTGGCGGCTGTCCCGCTGGAACATGCTCGTCGAGCCCAGTGCCACGGCGTAGTTCGAGGCGGCCGACTGCGCTCCCTGCGCGGTGTGCGCGAAACCGGTCGGTACCCCGGTGTTCTTCGTCCCCACCGGCTTGGTTCCCGAGGGTGCCGTCGGCGCGGCTTCCGGCTCGACCGTCCGTGCCTTGGCGCCGTCGTCCTTGGACGAGGTGCCCCGGTTCGCGAAGGCGATCGCCGCGATCAGGAGGACGACCACGCCGACGACCGTGACCAGGCTGCGGGAGGAGGTGCGGCGGGGGGAGTTGGTGTAGGGGTCCTCGGGCAGGCGGGTGCGGGTGCGGCCCGTGTCGGGGTAGCCGTGCTCGTCTCCGGGACTCATGCCGCGTACGCCCTCTCCGCCTCGTAGACATACGACGGTAGCCGTGCTGGTTCCCGCGCGGGCGCGGTGTGGTGACTCGACATCAGGGAAACGCAACCTCAGCCGGTGGGCACGACGGACGGATGGGACGAGAGGGGGAGCGTCAGACCGCCATGCCGTACACGATCGTGAACAGCGTGCCGAGGGAGCCGATGATGAACACCCCGGTCAGACCCGCGATGATGAGTCCCTTGCCCTGTTCCGCGCTGAAGGTGTCGCGGAGTGCCGTCGCGCCGATGCGCTGCTTGGCCGCGCCCCAGACCGCGATGCCGAGGCAGAGCAGGATGGCGACGGCCATCACCACCTCGATCATCACCTTCGCTTCGTTGCCCAGGGTGCCGAAGGGGCCCCAGTCCGGAGCGATCCCGCCGATGATGGTGTTGATGTCTCCCTTGTCGGCCGCGAAGAGCATGTAAGTCACCGCCCCTGATGGGTAGTTCCGAGAGGACCCCGCGGTGTGCAGAGGTCACGCCTCATTCTCGCCGACAACGTCGCCGACGTATGTCGACTTGACGTCATTGACTGGCGGGTTTCGTACGAATACTTCGTACGGTGACTCTGTGTATCACGGCAGGTCACGCCGGGCAACGACGCAGGTGCGAAACCTGGGGTGAGGTTTCGTCGTTGGGCCTTTCTATGGCCTGAAACGGTTTCTGACGGCTGGTCGGGTGAGACGTCGAGTCGATGTTCTCACGGGGTGCGGGAGTTCAGCGGGGCTTGAGTCCGTGCAGCAGAAGGCGGACGTGTTCGTCGAGACCCGCCATCGCCTCGTCGGCGTCCAGGGCGCAGCTCGCGATGAGGGCGGCCAGCCCGTGCAGGCTCGCGGCGGCGACCAGGGTGATGCGCTCGGGGTCGCCCTGGACGATCTCGCCGCGCTCCTGGGCGTCGGTGAACAGCCGGGTGAGGGAGCCGAGGGTGCGGTCGACGGCGGCCGCGAGGTGCTCGGAGCCTGCGGGCTCGTGCTTGCGCGCGAACATCAGCTCCAGGAGTTCGGGGTTCTCGACCGCGAAGCCGAGGTAGGCGCGGGCGAGGGCGGTCATGCGCCGGTCGAGGTCCGCGCCGGGGACCGCGCCGGGACCCGTGGCGGTGGCGGCGGTCAGGGTGCGGTCCAGGCGTTCGTAGCCGTCGAGGGCGAGGGCGTCGAGGAGAGCCTGCTTGTCCTTGAAGTGGCGGCCGGGTGCCGCGTGGCTGACGCCGGTGGCGCGGGCCAGCTCGCGCAGGGAGAGGGCGCCCGCGCCCTTCTCGCGCAGGGTGCGTTCGGCGCTCTCGAGCAGGGCGGCGCGCAGGTCTCCGTGGTGGTACGGGCGGGTTGTGGCGGTGCGCGGCATGGGCGTCATGGTATCCCGATGTTGACGACGCCAGCTTTGTTGTCGTTGACATCATTGTTGTCGATGCCTACTTTGGGGGTATGGCCGATACGAGCGACAAGGCGCGCCGAGCGCGCGCATGGAACGCGTCCCAGCTTCCCGACCAGAGCGGCCGCACGGCCGTGGTCACCGGTGCCAACAGCGGCATCGGGTTCGCCGCCGCCGACGCGCTGGCCCGGGCCGGGGCGCACGTGGTGTTCGCGGTGCGCGACCCCGCGCGGGGCGAGGCGGCGGCGGCACGGGTGCCCGGCAGCACCGAGGTGCGCCGCCTGGACCTGGCGGACCTGGACTCGGTGCGCGCCTTCGCAAAGGCGTGGTCGGGACCGCTGGACCTGCTGGTCAACAACGCGGGCGTGATGATGCTCCCGGAAGGGCGGACCGAGCAGGGCTTCGAGACCCAGTTCGGCACCAACCACCTCGGGCACTTCGCCCTCACCAACCTGCTGCTCCCGCACCTCACCGAGCGGATCGTGACCGTCTCCTCCGAGCTGCACCGGGGCGGCGACGGCGTGATCGACTTCGACAACCCGAACCTGCGCGGCCGCTACACCCCGACGCGCGCCTACGCCCAGTCCAAGCTGGCCAACCTCCTGTTCACCCTGGAGCTCCAGCGCCGTCTGGCCGAGGCGGGCTCCCCGGTGCGCGCCCTCGCCGCCCACCCCGGGTACGCCGCCACCAACCTGCAGAGCCACGCCGCGAACCCGCTGATGCGGGGCTTCATGGCCGTCGGCAACAAGGTCTTCGCCCAGGACGACCGGGGCGGCGCCCTGCCCACCCTCTACGCCGCCACCCAGGACCTGCCCGGCGCCTCCTACGTCGGTCCCGGCGGGCTCGGCGGGATGCGCGGCGCCCCCGCCCTCGCCGGGCGCAGCCACGCCGCCAGCGACCCCGGGGCGGCGCGCCGCCTGTGGACCCTCTCGGAGGAGCTGACGGGCGTGGGCTGGGGGCTGACGGCACCGGCCGCGGCCGGGGGCGACAGCCGGGCGTGACGCCCGGGGCGCGAGCGCTTCACAGGAAAATCTCAGAGAGTCGCAGCGGGTTTCTCACCTCCCCGGGGAACAGTGACCCCTGATGAAGCGCACTCGCATCCCGGTCACGTCCCGGCCCGCGTTGCTCGGGGCGGTGGTGATGCTCGCCCTGACGTCGGCGTCCGTGGCCGCCGCCGACGACGGGCCGGGACCCCTCGGGGTCACGGCCGTGGCCGGTGTGTCGGCGCGGGGGTCCCGGGTGGGGGCGCTGTTCCAGGCGGACCGGGGCGGGCGGCTCGAAGGCGGGCACTACTGCACCGCCTCCGTGGTGCACAGCGCGCACCGGGACCTGATCGTCACCGCCGCGCACTGTCTGGACGGGGTCCGCGGCGACCTGGTGTTCGCGCCGGGGTACCGGGACGGCTGGGCGCCGTACGGGGTGTGGAAACTCGGGGCGCGGGTCGTGCCCGAGGGGTGGGACGAGGACAGCGACGTGGCCTTCGCGCACCTCGACGAGCGGGGCGGCAGGCGGGTCGAGGACGTCGTGGGCGGCAACCGGTTCGTCACCGGTACGGCCACCGGCGCGACCGCCGTGACCGTGACCGGCTATCCCGACGCGCGCGAGGTGCCGATCCGCTGCACCAACAAGCCCGTCGCGCACAGCCGTACCCAACAGCGCATCGCCTGCCCGGACTTCACCGGGGGCACCAGTGGCAGTCCCTGGATCAACGGGGACGGACAGGTCGTCGGGGTGCTCGGCGGGCACGAGCGCGGGGGTTCCACCGCGGACGTCTCCTACAGCGTGGTGCTGGGGCGCGGGGCTGCCCGGTTGTACGAGCGCGCGGCGGCGGGCTGAGGAGCACCGTCCGCCGAAGGAGCATCCGCCGAAGGGGCACCGTCCGCCGACAGCCGTAAAAGCGTCATCTGCCCGGGATCCTGCGTGAAATGACGCCACTTCGACAAGAAATGGCGATGAACCGCGCGTCCATGGGGCAGTGTTGGGGCGTGCGGAAGGTATGGGTGATCGGCGGGGCCGCCGTAGGGCTCGGCATGGGCTTCGTCATGCTGCTCGTCGTCGGGGTGTACGTCGTCGGCGGGAACCTCGTGAACGGGGTCGTCGCCGGGGGCAGGGGGCTCGCCAAGGGCGCCGTGCCGGCCGCGTACCAGAACCTCGTGCAGCGGTGGGGCAATCTGTGCCCCGCGCTCACCCCCGCCCTGCTCGCCGCGCAGCTCTACCAGGAGAGCGGCTGGAACCCGACCGTCACCAGCCCGGCCGACGCACGCGGCATCGCGCAGTTCATCCCGAGCACCTGGGCGACGCACGGCATCGACGGCAACGGCGACGGCAAGCGGGACATCTGGAACCCGGACGACGCGATCCCCTCCGCCGCCTCCTACGACTGCGAACTGGCCAAGTACGTCAAGGACGTGCCCGGCAACACCAGCGACAACATGCTCGCCGCCTACAACGCGGGCGCCTACCGGGTCATCAGATCCGGCGGTGTTCCCGCCATCTCCGAGACGCAGAACTACGTCAAGCGCATCCGCGCGCTCTCGAAGAGCTTCGCGGCGCCCGAGACCCGTATCGACCCGTCCCGGCAGGCGGCCGGGGCGATCGGGTTCGCGCAGAGCAAGCTCGGGACGCCGTATCTGTGGGGCGGGAACGGCACGGCGGCGCAGAACGGCCGGTTCGACTGCTCGGGGCTGACCAAGGCGTCGTACGCGAGCGTGGGGATCAGCCTGCCCCGGGTGGCCAACGACCAGTACAACGCGGGACCGCATCCCTCGCGGGACCAACTGCTCCCGGGGGACCTGGTGTTCTTCTCGCACGACCTGACCGATTCACGTGCCATCCACCACGTGGGCATCTATGTCGGCGGCGGCTATATGATCGACGCCCCCCGTACCGGGGCGGTGATCCGGTTCGATCCCATCGACACCTCCGAGTACTTCGGTGCCACCCGTGTCACCGAGGATGGCGCGAAAGCACTGCCCACGAAGGTGTGAGCACAGCGTGAACCAACCCCCTGAGCTGCGGCGATGAGTCTCTCTTCGATAACGTCTGCGTGATCATTCGGTGGAGGGTGGAACGCACCGGCAGGGGCTGTGCGTTCCTGTTGGCGTAGCCGAGCGGACGTCAGTGCGCAGTGCAGCGGAAGCGGATCTACGAACCACGGGGGCCGGACGGCGCGCACCAGGCGTGCCGGGAAGACGACGAAGGGGCCGCAGCACCATGGCTGTACTCGCCGCATCGGCTGTACTCGCCGAATCCGGATCGAACCCCGACGTCGAGCTGCTGTACGACATCAACGGCCTGGCGAAGTCCGCGCCGCACTGGTTCGACCGGGTCATGGAGTTCGTCGGCGAGTACGGGCTGCCCGTCGCCATGGTGCTGCTCATCCTCGGCTGCTGGCTGAGCGTGCGGCGCCGGGGCGGCAGGGAGGCGGCGCCGGGGGTGGCCGCGCTGGTGTGGGCGCCGCTCGCGGCGGCGCTCGCCGTCGTGGTGAACGCGCCGATCCGCAACTTCGTCGAGCGGCCCCGGCCGTTCGTCGACCATCAGGGGCTCGACGTCCTGATCGCGGGCAAGAGCGACTTCTCGTTCTGCAGCGACCACGCGACGATCACCATGGCGATGGCCGTCGGTCTGTTCGTCGCCAACCGCCGCTTCGGCATGGCGGGCATCGCGCTCGCCCTGCTCGAGGGCTTCTGCCGGGTCTACATGGGCGTGCACTACCCGACCGACGTGATCGGCGGCTTCGCGCTGGGCACGGCGGTCGCGCTGCTGCTCTCCCCGCCCGCCACGGCTCTGCTCACCCCCCTGATGAAGGCGATCGAGCGCTCTGAGCGCGCGGGCTGGCTGGTGCGCGGTCGTTCCGCCCCCGGCGACCGGGACGGCGCCGTGCTCTCCGGCGGGCGCCGGGCCACCGGGGCGGGCGCGGGCGAGAAGGACCTGGCGGCGTAGGGCGCTGCCCGGCGGCGCGGGTCCGCCGGTCCTCCTCGGTGCCCCCCCGGTGCCGCTGAGGCGGCGTCAGAGTCCCTGCGGGTAGCCGAAGAAGCGGTCCGGGTCGTAGCTCTTCTTCACGTCCGCCAGGCGGGCGGAGGCGGTGCCGTAGTACGCGGTGCGCCAGTCGGTGAGCGTCGGGTCCGTGTAGTTCTGGTACGCCGCTCCCGACGCGTACGGCCGCATCGCGCCGTGTGCCGCGTCCAGCCAGGAGCGGGCGGTGGTGCCGGAGGTGCCCTCGCTCCAGGAGGCTATGTACTGGGCGAGCATCCGCGAGCGCCGGTGCACGAAGGCGGTCGCGGTGGGCGAGACCCGGTTGACGGCGCCGCCGAGCGCGGTGAGGGCGACGCTGCCCGCGCCGCCGCGCACCGCGCCGATATGCTTCAGCAGGGTCTGGATGCCCGCCGCCGACAGGGAGCGGTCGAAGAAGTCCGAGTGCGCCGCGTAGGTCTCCCGGCGCAGCGCGCCGCGCGGGGAGCGGCCCGGCGCGGTGCCCGGCAGATGGCACTGGGCGTCCGTGGCGAACGTCGAGCAGCCCGCGTAGATCTCCATGGCCTCCTCGTAGCCCCGGCGGCGCAGGCTGACCGAGGAGGCATTGGCGCCCGCGCTGTGGGCGAGGCGGTCCACGGCGTTCTGGAGACCGTCGTAGGAGCCGACGGAGAAGCAGGAGACGGAGACGGTCGGGGTGCGCCCCGGGGAGCACTCCAGGTGCAGCGCGGACCAGATCTCGTCCGGCTGCGCGGGACCCCACTCCTGCCACGCCTTGACCACGGCCGCCGCCTTCGCCCACGGCCAGGCGAGGTACGCCGTCACCGCCTTCGGCACCGGGTGGGTGCGCAGGCGCAGCTCGGTGACGACGCCGAAGTTGCCGTTGCCCGCGCCGCGCAGTGCCCAGAACAGGTCGGCGTGGTGCTTGGCGTCGGCGGTGACCTCGGTGCCGTCGGCCGTGATCAGGGTCGCCTGGGTGAGGTTGTCGCAGGTCAGCCCGTAGGCGCGGGAGGCGACGCCGTGACCGCCGCCGAGGACCAGACCGGAGACGCCGACGGTGGGGCAGGAACCGGCGGGGATGGTGACGCCCTTGGCGGCGAGTCCCCGGTAGACGTCGATCAGCTTGGCGCCCGCGCCGACGACCGCCTGTCCGCCGCTCGCGCTCACCTTGTTCAGTGCGGAGACGTCGAGGATCAGCCGCCCGTCGCCGGAGGAGTAACCGCCGTAGGAGTGACCGCCGTTGCGGATCGCGACCTTGATCTTGCGGGCGCGGGCGTAGGCGAGGACGGTGCGGATGTCGCCGGTGTGCGCCGGATAGGCGACGGCGGCCGGGCGCAGCCCGTCGAAGCGGGTGTTGTAGAGCCTGCTCGCCGGGGTCCAGTTGGCGTCGCCGGGGCGGACCAGGGTGCCGTCGAGGTCCTTGCCGAGCCCGCTCCACGGCCTGGCGACGGGCGAGCCGGAGCCGGGGGTGCCGTGGGCGGTCAGGGCGGTGGTGCTGGAGGGCAGCGTGGCCGACGAGGGACCCGCCGCCGGGCGCGGAGCCGCCTCGCAGGCGCCGAGCGCGGTCGCGGCCAGCGCGGCGGCGCCTCCCGAGATGAACGTACGCCGTTGCATGTCCCCGCCCTCCGGCCGTCGTGACCTTCCCGTGGAACGAGACGGCGCCCCACCGGGCGGGGTTCCACGGAAGGGTGACAAGGTGTGAGAAGAGTGCGGGGCCGGGATCTCCACGTGGCCTCCTCGTGAGCGTTCCGTGACCTCACCGGGCCGACGGCAGGGGTTCACCCCTCGTTCACTTCGGGCCATCGGCGGCTTCACCTGTTCTGCCTAATTTCGGCCGTACCAGATGCGGAGTGCGGCCATAGATGCACTCGCGTGTCCCCCTGACTTCGCACGCCGCCCGCTGCGGCGGCTCCTGGAAGGAACTCCCGAAAGTGATGCTTCAGCGCAAGAACCGGCTGCGCGCCCTGTCTCTCGGTGCTCTCGCCGTCTCCGGCGCCCTGGCCCTGACGGCGTGCGGCTCCGACGACACCGGCAAGCAGGCGGGTGGCGGTTCCTCCTCCGCGGCGAGCGCCGGGTCCATCAAGTGCGACGGTGCGAAGGGCCAGCTCCTCGCGGACGGCTCCTCCGCGCAGAAGAACGCGATCGACGCCTGGGTGAAGAACTTCTCGCAGGCGTGCGGCGTGCAGATCAACTACAAGGGCGCCGGTTCGGGCGCCGGTGTCACCTCCTTCAACCAGGGCCAGCTCGCGTTCGCCGGCTCGGACTCCGCGCTGAAGCCGGAGGAGGTCGCCGCCTCCAAGAAGATCTGCAAGGGCGGCCAGGGCATCGACCTGCCGATGGTGGGCGGTCCGATCGCGATCGGCTACAACGTCCCGGGTGTGAAGGACCTGGTCCTGGACGCGCCGACCCTCGCGAAGATCTTCGACAGCAAGATCGCCAAGTGGAACGACGCCGCGATCAAGAAGCTGAACCCCTCGGCGAAGCTGCCCGACCTGAAGATCCAGGCGTTCCACCGCTCGGAGGACTCCGGCACCACGGACAACTTCACCAAGTACCTGATGAGCACCACGCCGGACAACTGGAAGTACTCCGGCGGCAAGGCGTGGCAGGCCAAGGGCGGTCAGGCGGCGGCGGGCTCCGCCGGTGTGGCCCAGGGCGTCAAGCAGAACCAGGGCGCGATCGGCTACTTCGAGCTGTCCTACGCCAAGGACATCGACACGGTCGCCCTCAACACCGGCGCCAAGTCCCCGGTGAAGCCCTCCACCGACTCCGCCACCGCCGACATCGCGGCCGCCAAGGTCGTCGGCACCGGCAAGGACCTCTCCCTGCAGCTCGACTACAAGACCAAGGCCGAGGGCGCCTACCCGATCACCCTGGTCACCTACGAGATCGTCTGCGACAAGGGCAACAAGGCGGACACCCTGCCCGCCACCAAGGCGTTCCTGAGCTACATCGCGAGCGAGGACGGCCAGAAGGTCCTCGGCGAGAACGACTACGCCCCGATCCCCGACGAGATCATCACCAAGGTCCGCAGCACCATCGACGGCCTGAGCTGACCTGATCCGAGTGTGCGGTCCGGGTCCTTCGGGGTCCGGCCGCACCGTCCGGTGCACCGCCGCCCGGAGCCGGGGCCCGTCCCCGGCTCCCGTGAGCCGCCCACTTGACGCGGCTCAGCAGACCGGAGAAACCCGATGGACATATCGACGACCGACGTACCTCCCCCCACCGGCCGGGCCGCCGCCCGCCGCGCGGACACCGCCCGGGGCACCTCCCGCACCGGTGACCGGGTGTTCCTCGCCCTCTCGCGGGGCTCGGGCATCCTGCTCCTGGTGATCATGGCCGCCATCGCGGTCTTCCTCACCTACCGCGCCAGCCTCGCGATCAGCGCCGACCACGGCAACTTCCTGACCACCTTCGAGTGGAACACCAACGCCAGCCCGCCGGTCTTCGGCATCGCGGTGCTGGCCTTCGGCACGGTCGTCTCCTCGGTCGTCGCCATGGCCCTCGCGGTCCCGGTGGCGGTCGCGATCGCGCTGTTCCTCACCCACTACGCCCCGCGTCGGCTGAGCGGTCCGATCGCCTACGTGATCGACCTGCTCGCCGCCGTGCCGTCCATCGTCTACGGCCTGTGGGGCGCCCTGATCCTGGTCCCGCACATGCAGGGGCTGTACGGCTGGCTGAACGAGTTCTTCGGCTGGACCGGCGTCCTCGCCTGGAACGGCGGTGCCCCGCGCGCGATGCTCACCGTCGGCATCCTGCTGGCGATCATGATCCTGCCGATCATCACCAACGTGAGCCGCGAGGTCTTCCGCCAGGCGCCCCGGATGCACGAGGAGGCCGCCCTGGCCCTCGGCGCGACCCGCTGGGAGGTCATCCGTATGGCGGTGCTGCCCTTCGGCCGCTCCGGCGTGATCTCCGCCTCCATGCTCGGACTCGGGCGCGCGCTCGGCGAGACCATGGCCGTGGCCACCGTGCTCTCCCCGAGCTACGAGATCCAGGCCAGCCTGCTCGACCCGGGCGGCGGCACCTTCGCGCAGAACATCGCCTCCAAGTTCGGCGAGGCGACCGAGCAGGGGCGTGACGCGCTGATCGCCTCCGGTCTCGTCCTGTTCGTCATCACCCTGCTGGTCAACGGCGCGGCCCGCGCGATCATCGCCCGCCGCAAGGAGTACTCGGGGGCCAACGCATGAGCACCGCAGTCAACGGCACCGGCGTGAGCAACCTGCGCGCCGCGAGCCTGCCGAAGTGGACCCCGTGGGCGATCGCCGCCGCGTCGGTGGCGATCGCCGTCGCGATCGGGCTCGGCACCGGGCTCCACTCCAGGGTCCAGTGGGGTCTGATCGCCGCGCTGCTCTTCATCCTCGGCACCTACACCGTCGCCGCCCGGGTGGAGGGGCGCCGACAGGCCAAGGACCGGATCGCCACCTCGCTGGTCTGGGTCGCCTTCCTGCTCGCCGTGGTCCCGCTGGTCTCCCTGGTGTGGGTGACCGTCTCGCGCGGCGTGAAGGTCCTCAGCCCGTACTTCCTGAGCCACTCGATGGGCGTCGTCGCCGACTCCGAGCCGGGCGGCGGCATCTACCACGCCATCCTCGGCAGCCTGGAGCAGGTCGGTCTCGCCACCCTGATCGGCGCCCCGATCGGCGTGCTGACCGCGATCTACCTGGTGGAGTACGGCCGCGGTCGCCTCGCCCAGGCGGTGACCTTCTTCGTCGACGTGATGACGGGCATCCCGTCCATCGTCGCGGGACTGTTCATCCTCAGCCTGATGCTCATCTTCCAGTTGCAGCCCTTCGGCTTCGCCGGGTCGCTGGCGCTCGCCATCCTGATGATGCCGGTGGTCGTGCGCTCGACCGAGGAGATGCTCAAACTCGTACCGAACGAGCTGCGCGAGGCGTCCCTGGCGCTGGGCGTGCCCAAGTGGCGCACCATCCTCAAGGTGGTCCTGCCGACCTCGCTCGGCGGCATCGCGACCGGCGTCATGCTGGCCGTCGCCCGGATCGCGGGCGAGACCGCGCCGGTGCTGCTGCTGGTGTTCGGCAACTCCTTCATCAACGCGAACCCCTTCGAGGGCGCCCAGGCGTCGCTGCCGCTGTACATCTACCAGCAGTACGCCGCCGGTGCCGACGCGGCCTACGACCGCGCGTGGGCTGCCTCGCTGACCCTGATCGCGTTCGTGATGATCCTCAACCTGGTGGCCCGCGGCGTAGCCCGCTGGAAGGCCCCCCAGACCGGTCGCTGACGCGACCATTTCAGTGACTGGAAGTGAAGCGGTAATGGCCAAGCGAATCGACGTCAGCGGACTCACCGCCTACTACGGCTCCCACAAGGCGATCGAGGACATCTCGATGACCGTCGAGCCGCGCTCGGTGACGGCGTTCATCGGCCCCTCCGGCTGCGGCAAGTCGACGTTCCTGCGCACCCTCAACCGGATGCACGAGGTCACCCCCGGCGGCCGCGTCGACGGCAAGGTGCTCCTGGACGACGAGGACCTCTACGGCACCGGCGTGGACCCGGTCTCGGTGCGGCGCGAGGTGGGGATGGTGTTCCAGCGCCCCAACCCGTTCCCCACCATGTCGATCTTCGAGAACGTGGCGGCGGGGCTGCGCCTGAACGGCGGCTTCCGCAAGAGCGAACTGAACGACATCGTGGAGCGCTCGCTGCGCGGCGCGAACCTGTGGAACGAGGTCAAGGACCGCCTGAACCGGCCCGGTGCCGGTCTCTCCGGCGGTCAGCAGCAGCGGCTGTGCATCGCCCGCGCCATCGCGGTCGAGCCCCGGGTGCTGCTCATGGACGAGCCCTGCTCCGCCCTGGACCCCATCTCCACGCTCGCGATCGAGGACCTGATCGGTGAGCTGAAGGAACGGTTCACGATCGTCATCGTGACGCACAACATGCAGCAGGCGGCGCGCGTCTCGGACCGTACGGCGTTCTTCAACCTGGCAGGCGTCGGCCAGCCCGGGCGCCTGATCGAGATCGACGACACCGAGCGGATCTTCTCCAACCCCTCGGTCCAGGCGACCGAGGACTACATCTCGGGCCGCTTCGGCTGAGCCGAGCAGTCGAGGACTCCCCGCGGTGCTGCATGGCGGTGCCACCGCGGGGATGCGAGAAGGGCCCGCTCCCGGAATCCCGGGGGCGGGCCCATCGCCGTGTCGGCGGGAGCTACAGCACGGTCAGGTTGACCAGCTCGAAGGCGCCTGCCGCGACCAGGGCGGCGGCGGGCATGGTGATGAACCAGCCGAGCACGATGTTCTTGGCGACGCCCCAGCGGACCGCGTTGACCCGCTTGGTGGCGCCCACGCCCATGATCGCGGAGGTGATCACATGGGTCGTGGAGATCGGCGCCTTGAAGAGGTACGCCGTGGTGAACATGATCGACGCGCCGGTCGCCTCGGCCGCGAAGCCCTGCGGCGGGTCCAGCTCGATGATCTTGCGGCCCAGGGTGCGCATGATGCGCCAGCCGCCCGCGTAGGTGCCGAGCGAGAGCATCAGGGCGCAGACGATCTTGACCCAGACCGGGATCGGGTCGCCGAAGGTCTCGTTGCCGGAGATCACCAGCGCGAGGACCACGACACCCATGGTCTTCTGCGCGTCCTGGAGACCGTGGCCCAGCGCCATGCCCGCCGCCGAGACGGTCTGGGCTATGCGGAAGCCGCGCTTGGCCTTGTGCGGGTTGGCGTTGCGGAAGAGCCACAGGATGGCTGTCATCACCAGATAGCCGACCACCAGACCGACGATCGGGGAGAGGAACATCGGGATGACGATCTTCTCGACGACGCCGCTCCAGAGCACGTCGATGCCGCCCGCGAGCGCCGCGCCCACCATGCCGCCGAACAGCGCGTGGGAGGACGAGGAGGGCAGACCGAAGTACCAGGTCACCAGGTTCCAGACGATGGCGCCGACCAGCGCGGCGAAGAGGATGCCCATCCCCTTGCCGCCGTGCGGTGTCTCGATCAGGCCCTCGGAGACGGTCTTGGCGACCCCGGAGCCGAGGAAGGCACCGGCGAGGTTCATCACGGCCGCCATCGCGAGCGCCGCCCGGGGGGTCAGCGCGCGGGTCGAGACCGAGGTCGCGATCGCGTTGGCGGAGTCGTGGAAGCCGTTCGTGTACGTGAAGAAGAGCGCGACCGCGACGGTCACGATCAGGGCGAAGGTGTCCATCGACGCCTCAGGACTCCTTGACGGCGATGGTCTCCACCGTGTTCGCCACGTGCTCGAACGCGTCCGCCGCCTCTTCGAGGACGTCCACGACCTGCTTGAGCTTGAGCACCTCGATGGCGTCGTACTTGCCGTTGAAGAGCTGGGCGAGCAGCTTGCGGTGGATCTGGTCCGCCTGGTTCTCCAGCCGGTTGACCTCGATCCAGTACTCGGTGAGGTTGTCCATCGTGCGCAGGTGGGGCATCGCCTCGGCCGTGAGTTCGGCCGCCCGCGCCAGGACCTCGATCTGCTGCTCGACGCCCTTCGGCAGCTCCTCGATGTTGTAGAGGACGACCAGGTCGACGGCCTCCTCCATGAAGTCCATGATGTCGTCGAGCGACGAGGCGAGGTTGTAGATGTCCTCGCGGTCGAACGGCGTGATGAACGAGGAGTTGAGCTGGTGGAAGATCGCGTGCGTGGCGTCGTCACCGGCGTGTTCCGCGGCCCGCATACGCTCTGCGATCTCGGCCCGGGCGGAGGAGTCCGCCCCGAGCAGTTCCATCAGGAGCTTGGAGCCCGTGACGATGTTGTCCGCTGACGCGGCGAACATGTCGTAGAAGCTCGTCTCCCTGGGGGTCAGACGAAAGCGCACGTTGAGGTCCTCGGGGTGCTTCGGTTGGGTCAGGCTGATGCTAGGCGCATCATCCGGCCACGGCTATCGGGCCATTCCCCAGTGTCGCCCATCAGGAAGCATGCTCGGCACGGGGGCGTTGCGCCAAGGCTCCGATACCCCGTGAAGTTGGTTACCATATACCCACCAGGGGTATACGTTCCGGCTGTTTTCGGCCAGAGCGGGGTCCGTTCCCCGTCAGCCCGTCCCCGATGGAGGCCAGCGATGACGACGACCGAGGCCGGCGCCACGCACGGCTACCACCACCAGAAGGACGAGCACCTCAAGCGGCTGCGCCGGATCGAGGGCCAGATCCGGGGTCTGCAGCGCATGGTCGACGAGGACACGTACTGCATCGACATCCTCACCCAGGTCTCCGCCTCCACCAAGGCGCTGCAGTCCTTCGCGCTGCAGCTCCTGGAGGAACACCTGCGGCACTGTGTCGCGGACGCGGCGGTCAAGGGCGGCGAGGAGATCGACGCCAAGGTGGAGGAGGCGACGAAGGCCATCGGGCGTCTGCTGCGCACCTGAGCCCTATGCCAGGGCGGCGCCGCGCTCCTCGGTGACCCGCAGCACCTCGTCGATGCTGGCCAGGCTCAGCCGGTCCTCCGCCGCCGAGGCGGCGATGATCAGCTCGCCGCACAGCTCTATCTCGGCGAGGGCCACGTGGTCCTGCACCGCCGTACCGCCGACCGGAGCCACGCGCGTCACCTCTTCCTGCCGTCACCGATGCCGGACCCGGCTATCTAGAGTAGGCAGCGGTTCACATGGCGCGCATGGCACGGACGGGCTAGTTCGACCCCGGCGGGGCGGACTATCCCGCAGGCGGTCCCGCCGCGCCCTCGTCGTCCGCGATCTTGCCCGCGTAGATGTCCTCGGGGCGCGGGAGCAGCACCTCGGCGCGGGTGCCGAAGTCGTAGAGCAGGGTGGTCGAGGCGACCGCGACGGCTGCCGCCTGCCTGCTGTTGACGAAGCTGAAGCGCTGGCGGAGCTTGCGGACGCGGCCCTGGTCGTCCAGGTAGACGTCGAACGGGACGACGGCCGTGGCGAACCCTTTCGCCGCCGCGGCGAGCGAGGCGCGGTTGTCCGCCGAGGCGGCGCGCGCCGCCGCGCCCAGGTCGGCGGTGCCCCGGTAGTGCCGCACCGCGGTGCCACCGACCTGGGTACGGCCCACGAACGCCGCCGTCCGCGTCCCGCGCAGCACCTCCGCCGCGGCGTACGGATCGGTCGCGCCGCCGGTGACCAGGTTGCCGTCGGACACGCTCGCCGTCTCGACCCGGACCCACTTGTCGGCGGGCACGCCCGCGCCCCGGTTCTTCATGTACAGGGCGCCGGGGGCGAGCAGCTCGGTGATGGGCCGGTGCTCCGGGGCGCCCGTGGGGTCCTCCGGGAGTACGACGGTCAGGCTGCCGAGGCGGCGCCGGAAGTCGTACACCCCGCTGCCCCGGATGGTGACCCGGGTGCCGCCGGTGGCCATCTCCATGGAGGTCGACGCCCGGGAGGTGCCCGCACCGCGCAGGGTGTCGGCGGCCTGCCGCAGGACGGCCACCGGATCGCCGCTCGCGCCGCTCACCCCCTCGGCGGCGGCCCCGCTGGAGGAACACCCGGTGGTGCCCGCTCCGAGTCCGACGGTGAGTCCCATCACGCCCGCCGCTACGACCGTCCTGCCCGCGCGCGTGTGCTGCCGCCGATCCATGGCCTGCCTTACCCCCAGCCGGTTGCGTCCGTTGGGCCCCCTGTCGTTCCCGTTAACGACGGGTAGGGGGCGCCGTCACGCGTGGCGTCAAGCACGCGAGAAGTCAGCGGGTCATACGCCCGTACAAACGCTTCAGATGCCCGAACGAACGTCTTGTTCGGGGCGGGTACGGTGGCACCGTGGCGTGGCAGGACGGCCCGGTGGGGGCGCGGCAGGAGCGGGAACACCGCACGACGACGAGCGAGCAGGGCCGGTTCTGTGTGGCCAGATGCAGTTGCGGCTGGCGGGGTCCGGCGCGCCGGGCGCGCAGTCAGGCGCGCGCGGACGCGGAGGCGCACGGCAGCGCGCCGTGACGCCGGGCGCGCGCGCCGCTCAGCGCCCTTTCAACACCGGCTCCGTGCCCGCCTAGTGCCCGCTCAGCGCCGCTCGAAGGCGTGGGCCAGCGTGTCCAGCAGGTCGCGGTCGCGGGGCTGGGTCAGCCGCTCGCGGGCGGCGGCGGGGGCGAGCCAGACGATCTCGTCCACCTCGGAGCCCGGGATGAAGTGCCCGTGCAGCGCCTCTGCCGCCCAGTAGCGGACCTCCTTGGGGCGTCCGGCGACCGGATAGCGCAGGGTCGCCAGCTCGGCGCCCGGCTCGGCGGCGTACCCGGTCTCCTCGGCGACCTCGCGCAGCGCGCCCGCGAGCGCGTCCTCGCCCCGCTTGAGCTTGCCCTTGGGGTGGGACCAGTCGTCGTACTTGGGGCGGTGGACCAGGCAGACCTCCAGGGCGCCGGAGGGTGAGCGGCGCCAGAGCACGCAGCCCGCGGCGAGGACCGGCGGAAGGTCCGTGTCGTCGCTCATGGCGTCTCCTCGCTCCATCACCGTGCCGGGACCGTCCGCCGCTGCCACGCCTGCTGGAAGGCGAAGCGCGCCGCCTCCACCTCGTGCCGCTGGTCGGCGTGGAGGACGCCGAGCGCGTAGGCGGTCGCGGGCGCGATCCGGGCCGTACGCGCCGCCTGCGCCGCCGCGACCGCCGCCTCCGCCGCGTCCCGGTGCCGGTTCAGGGCGTGCCCGGCGGCGCGCAGCCGGGGGTCCTCGGCCGGGGTGGCGGCGCCGTGGGGCACCTCGCGGGCGTAGCGGTGCAGGCGAAGGAGCAGGCGGACCTGGTGCCAGGGACCGTCCTGGGAGTGCGGGGCGGGGTCGGGGGAGAGACCGTCGGCCAGCGCCTGCGCGTTGTACGGGTGCCCGGCGGTGACCAGGGGCAGCGCGGCGACCGCGCTGGTGAGCCGGTCCTCGGCGGCCGTCGCGTACGGGCCGAGGTCCGCCCCGGCGGCGCCGGGGGCGAGGGGGACGTCGCTGGCGAGTACGGCGATGCGGTCGGCCAGCGCGTGGAAGCGGGCGGAGCCGAGCGCCTCCAGGGCGGTGGAGTGGGCGCGGGCGCGGGCCAGGGTGAGCCTGCGGTCGAGCAGGGCCGCGGCGCGGGCGGCGCCGACGGTGAGGGGGGCGGCGGGGGGTGCCGTCACCGGCACTTTCGCGGCGACCGCGGCGGGTGCCGGGGTGGTCCCCGAGAGCCGGTGCAGGGCGAGCAGCAGCCGGTCCAGGCGGGCGGCGCAGGCGTGCTCCAGACCGAGGGTGCCCGAGACCCAGGCCAGTTCGGCCCGGGTCTCGTCCGCCCAGTCGGGCTCCAGGAGCCCGCGGAAGGTGTACAGGCCCGCGCTGACGCGGCGGGCCGAGCGGCGCAGCGCGCGTGCCGCCTCGGCCGACCCGTCCGCGCCCGAGGCGCCGTTCCCGGTCTCCCGGTGCAGGCGCAGGGCGCGGAGGAACTCCGTGGACCGGGCGCGCAGATGGGCCGCGAGAGCCTCTCCGGTCGCCTCCCCGGGCTCGGAGTCCGCCGGGTCAGGGTGTCGCGGTGCCACGCCGGCGCCTCCGGGCGTCTATGAGCATCTCCTGGATGTTGCGCAGCGGCTGGCCCTCGGCGTCGGTCGCGTGCCGGGTCCATTCGCCGTCGGGACCGAGGTGCCAGGAGGCGGTGGTGTCGGACATGCCGGTGTCGAGCAGGCGGTTCAGGGACGCCCGGTGTCCGGGGTCGGTGACCCGGACCAGCGCCTCGATCCGGCGGTCGAGGTTGCGGTGCATCATGTCGGCGCTGCCGAACCACACCTCGGGCTCGCCGCCGTTGCCGAAGGCGAAGACGCGGGAGTGCTCCAGGAAGCGGCCGAGGATCGAGCGGACCCGGACGTTCTCGGACAGCCCGGGGACGCCGGGGCGGATCGCGCAGATGCCGCGCACCCAGATGTCCACCGGCACGCCCGCCTGGGAAGCCCGGTAGCAGGCGTCGATGATCGCCTCGTCGACCATGGAGTTGACCTTGATCTTGACGAACGCCGGGCGCCCCGCGCGGTGGTGCTGGATCTCCTTGTCGATGCGCGATATCAGCCCGTCCCGCAGGGACTTGGGGGCGACCAGGAGGCGGCGGTAGGTCTCGCGTCGGGAGTAGCCGGAGAGCCGGTTGAAGAGGTCCGAGAGGTCGGCGCCGACCTGCGGGTCGGCGGTGAGCAGCCCGAGGTCCTCGTAGAGGCGGGCGGTCTTCGGGTGGTAGTTGCCGGTGCCGACGTGGCTGTAGCGGCGCAGCACGTCGCCCTCCTGGCGGACCACGAGCGACAGCTTGCAGTGGGTCTTCAGCCCGACCAGACCGTAGACGACGTGGCAGCCCGCCTCCTCCAGCTTGCGCGCCCACTTGATGTTGGCGTGCTCGTCGAAGCGTGCCTTGATCTCGACCAGGACGAGGACCTGCTTGCCGGACTCGGCGGCGTCGATCAGGGCGTCGACTATCGGGGAGTCGCCGGAGGTGCGGTACAGCGTCTGCTTGATCGCCAGCACGTCCGGGTCCTGCGCCGCCTGCTCCAGGAACGCCTGCACCGAGGTGGAGAAGGAGTCGTACGGGTGGTGCAGCAGCACGTCCCGCTGGCGCAGCGCGGCGAAGATGTCCGGCGCGGAGGCGGACTCCACCTCGGAGAGGTCGCGGTGGGTGCCCGCGACGAACTTGCGGTACTTCAGCTCGGGGCGGTCCAGGCTGTGGATGCGGAACAGACCGGTGAGGTCGAGCGGACCGGGCAGCGGGTAGACCTCCGCCTCGGAGATCTTCAGCTCGCGCACCAGCAGGTCCAGTACCTCGCGGTCGATGTCCTCCTCGACCTCCAGGCGCACCGGCGGTCCGAAGCGGCGCCGCATGAGTTCCTTCTCCAGCGCCTGGAGCAGGTTCTCCGCGTCGTCCTCCTCGACCTCCAGGTCCTCATTGCGGGTGAGCCGGAAGGCGTGGTGCTCCAGCACCTCCATGCCCGGGAACAGCTCCTCCAGGTGCGCGCCGATCACGTCCTCGATGGGGACGTACCGTCCGGGGCTGCTCTCCAGGAAGCGGGACAGCAGCGGGGGCACCTTGACGCGGGCGAAGTGCTTGTGCCCGCTGACCGGGTTGCGTACGACGACGGCCAGGTTCAGCGACAGACCCGAGATGTACGGGAAGGGGTGCGCGGGGTCCACGGCGAGCGGGGTCAGCACCGGGAAGATCTGGTGCCGGAACAGCGTGAACAGGCGCGCCTGCTCCTTGTCGGTCAGCTCGCTCCAGCGGACCAGGTGGATGCCCTCCTCCGCGAGCGCGGGGGCGACGTCCTCGTGGTAGCAGGCGGCGTGCCGGGCCATCAGCTCGCGCGAGCGGGCCCAGATCATCTCCAGCACCTCGCGGGGCTGGAGCCCGGAGGCGGAGCGGGTGGCGACGCCGGTGGCGATACGGCGCTTGAGCCCCGCGACCCGGACCATGAAGAACTCGTCCAGGTTGCTGGCGAAGATCGCGAGGAAGTTGGCCCGCTCCAGGAGCGGGGTGTTCGGGTCCTCGGCCAGCTCAAGGACGCGCTCGTTGAACGCGAGCCAGCTCCGCTCCCGGTCCAGGAAGCGGCCCTGCGGGAGCGGGGCGCCGTCGGCCTGGGTGTCCTCATAGGCGTCGAGATCGGCGTCGAGATCCGGGTCCAGGTCGGAGACGGCCGCCGCGACCGTGTGCGGGCGGTGCGCGGCGATGGAGCCCACGGGGGGCTGCGGCTGCGGCCGGCCGGGGACCTCGGACCCGAGGCCCGCGGTATCGGCGCCGAAGGCCGCGCTGGAGGAGGACTGGGCCGGTGCCTGGGCTTCTCGCTGACTCATGAACCCATTCTTCCGTGTCAGAGGCGTCACGGCAGCGTCGAATTTCGCGGAGGGAAGTCTGATGACCTTCCGCCCCGCGTCCCCCTCGGACTCCGCCGAAGCCCCACTGCCGACGTGCGCCATTCCCCGAGCCTCGCAAGCGCTGCTGAATGGGCGGTTACGGGGACATGACGTGGGGGACAGCGGAGGGCGGCTCCCAGGGGAACCGCCCTCCGCCTTGTCGCCGCCGGTCAGCCGGTGCGGCGGCGCAGTACGGCGAAGGTCGCGGCGGTGAGCAGCGCGGTCAGGAGCAGCAGCAGGGCGGTGGTGGTGAGCTGGAGGGGCCAGTAGTGGGAGGCGGGGTGGTACTGGGTGAAGTACCCGGTGCCGCCGTGCCGCGCGTACAGCCGCTCGCACGCCGCCAGCGCCTTGGCCGAGTCCACCGTGCACTCGGGCGCGGGGACGCGTCCCCCGCCCCGGGTCGCGATGCCGTGCACGACCTCCAGGGCGCCGGGCCGGACCGCGTAACCGTGCTGGAAGTCGTTCACCTTGGTCGCCAGCGGCCACAGGTGCGGCATGAGCCGGTGGACGCCGGTGAACAGCAGGGTGGTGGCGGCGAGGGTGATGCCCAGGGAGGGCAGTGTGCGGCGCACCAGCAGTCCGGTCAGCGCGCCCGCCGCCAGTGCGGTCAGGCAGGCGGCGGCGAGGGCTGGACCGTTGGTGTAGAAGGCGCGCGGCATCCACCACTCGGGACCGGGTCCCCGCCGGTCCTCGGGCGCCGCCCCGGCGTACCGGTGCAGTATCACCAGCAGGGCGGTGCCCGCGGTGATCACGGCGGCCGGGAGTGCCAGCCGGGCGGTCAGCCAGCGTGCCGGGGTGATGCCCTGCAGCCAGGCCGAGGGCGCGCTGCCGGACTCCGTGCCGGGCGCGGTCAGGGCGACGGCCGCCCAGGCGGCCACGAGGAACGGCAGGATGATCATCGCGTAGGACAGCAGGTCGAACACGGTGTAGTAGAAGCCCACGTCGACGCTGCACGGACCCTGGCGGGGGCACTCCAGCATCCGGTGCCAGCCGCGTGTCGCCCGGTCCGCCAGCGGACCCGCCGCCCACAGCAGCAGGGCGGCGGCGGTCAGCACCAGGGCTGCCCAGACGTACAGCGCCCACCGGTGCAGCCGGAACACCCAGCGCGCCGGACGCGGCCGGGGCGGGGGGACGGTGAGAGTGCTCATGCGGCGCGCTCCTCGAAGGTCGTCGCGGTCAGGGCGGGGGCTTCCGGGTTGCGCAGGTGGGCGAGGATCAGGTCCTCCAGGCGGGGCGTCTCCGTCTCCCAGGACTCCGGGAGCGGACCCTGCGGACGGAGCAGGGCGGTGACGCGACGCCCCGTGGTGCGGGACTCCACCACGGTGTGCGGGGCGAGGGCGGCGTCGGCGGGACCGGTGACACGGCGATGGGCGGCGCGCAGGTCGTCGATGTCACCGCAGAGCCGGACCCGGCCGGAGCCGAGCAGCAGCAGGTGGTCGCAGGACTCCTCCAACTCCGCGACCACGTGGGAGGACATCGCGATCGTGGTGCCGTGCTCGGCGGCCACGCCCATCAGGACGCCCATCAGCTCGTGCCGCGCGAGGGGGTCGAGGTCGGCCATCGGCTCGTCCAAGAGCAGCAGTTCGGGCCGCTTGCCGAGCGCGAGGGCGAGCGCGACGCGGGTGCGCTGACCGCCGGACAGGGAGCGGACCCGGGCGCCGGGGTCGAGGTCGCCGCCCGCGACGATCCGCCCGGCGAGCGGCGCGTCCCAGTGACCGGGGTTCAGGTCGGCGCCCATGCACAGCGTCTCGGCGACCGTGAGCCGCGGGTAGAGCGGCTTGTCCTGCGCCACGTACCCGACGCGGACGCGCGCCTCGGCGGGGCGTACGCCCAGCACCTGTATCTCCCCCTCGGTCGGCCGGAGCAGACCCGCCGTCAGGGCGAGCAGGGTGCTCTTCCCGGCGCCGTTGGGTCCGACGACGGCGCACACCCGGCCCGTGGGCAACCGGAACGCGCAGTCGCGCAGCGCCCAGGTGCCCCGCCGCCCGAAGCGCTTGCCAAGGCCGTCCGCCTCGATCGCGGTGTCGCTCATGAACCTTCTCCCTGGAAGCTCTTGTCGAGTACGGAGGTGAAGAGCGCCGCCATGTCGTCCCGGTCCCAGCCCTCCCGGACCGCCCGCGCCGCCCACTGCTCCAGCTCGGCGCGCAGCGGGGAGTCGGCAGGGGCGGCGCCGAGCGTGCGGCGGACGAAGGTGCCCAGACCCCGCCGCGCCTCCACCAGCCCCTCCCGCTCCAGCTCGCGGTACGCCTTGAGGACGGTGTTGGGGTTGATGGCGGTCGCCTCGACCACCTCGCGGGCGGTGGGCAGCTTGTCGCCGGGGCGGAGCTGACCGAGGCGCAGTGCCTGTTTGGTCTGCTGGACGATCTGGACGTAGGTGGCGACCCCGCTGTGCCGGTCGATGCGGTATTCGACCACGCGCTGAACCACCCTTTCACTAATTGAGTAGTGGAATGATGGTGCGGAAGAGGGGCGCCCGTCAAGCGTGGACGCCCCTCAACTCATCGCGGATAACGCTCGGTTCACGTCTCCGTGCGGTACATCAGGTCCGTCTCGTGGGTGGTGAAGCCCAGGCGTTCGTAGACCGAGACCGCCGCCTTGTTGTCCGCGTCGACGTAGAGCATCGCGGTGGGCAGACCCTGGGCGGCGAGGTGGCGCAGACCGATCGTGGTCAGGGACTTGCCGAGTCCGCCGCCCTGGCTGCCTGGGCGGACGCCGAGGACGTAGACCTCGCCGAGTCCCTCGTCGGGGTGGGGCTTGGTCCAGTGGAAGCCGATCAGTTCCCCGCCGCGCTCGGCGAGGAAGAAGCCGGTGGGGTCGAACCAGGGCTCCGCCTCGCGGTCGGCCAGGTCGCGCTCGGTCAGCGAGCCCTGTTCGGGGTGGTGGGCGAAGGCGGCGGCGTTGACCGCGAGCCAGGCGGTCTCGTCCTGTCCGGGGACGAAGGCGCGGACCGTCACGCCCTCCGGCAGCACCGGGTCGGGGAGTTCGAGACCGGTCAACGGGCGGCGCATCTGGCGCAGTTCGCGGAACAGGGTCAGACCGAGCACCTGGGCGAGATGCCGGGCGGCGGGGTGACCGCCGTGCGCCCAGACCCGCAGCCGCTTGCCGGAGGCGGCGAGCAGCGCGGTGCCGAGCGCGCGCCCGTGGCCGTGACCCCGGTGGGCGGGGTGGACGACCAGCTCGGCGGCGGGTGCCTCGACCGGGTCGGTGTCCTCGAGCTGGGCATAGCCCACGAGTTCGCCGCCGTAGCTCAGCAGCAGATGCGAGACGCCCTCCCGCGCCCCGCCGCGCAACTGGAGCCGCCCCTGCTCGGACACCGGCTGCTGCCCGTCCGCGGCGGCAGCCGCCGCGAGCAGATCGAGCACGGCCCGGGTCTGCTCCGGGGTGAGTTCGGCGTGGGTCTCGATGGAACGGCCCTGCACGGCCCGCTCGGAGTCGTCGCTGCTCATGCGTATGAGGGTACGGGGGGCGCTCCGCTGGGTACGGCCGGGCGGGACGATGGCACCTGGCGGCGCGGCGCGACGGCGGGCGGGCTGCGTGGGGTTACGGCGGGCTGGTGGCGTGGCTCGATGGCGGCCTGGTGGTTCGGTGGCCTGGTGGTCCGGTGGTCCGGTGGTCCGGTGGTTCGGCGCGGCAGGGCGATGGCGGTCCGGCCGTGCGGTGTTACGGCGACCTGGTGCCCTGGCCCGGTGGCCCGGCGCGACGGCGGTTCGGCCGTGCGATGCCCGATGCCCGATGCCCGATGCCCGATGCCCGGAACCGGCGACCCGGCTCCACGGCGGCTCGGTGCCCTGGCTCGATGGCGACCCGGTGCCACGGCGGCCCGGTGGTCTGGAGGTCCGGTGGCCCGGCGCTACAGGGTGATGGCGGCCAGTCCGTGCAGTGTTACGACGACCTGGTGGCCCGGCGCGACGGTGCGGCGGCGGTCTGGGCGTGCCGTGTTACGGCGGCCAGGTACGCTGCCCCGCTGCCCCGCTGCCCCGCTGCCCCGCTGCCCCGCTGCCCCGCTGCCCCGCTGCCCCGCTGCCCGGTCGCTCGGTGCGGCGGCGGTTCGGTCGTGCGGGGTCACGGCGGCCCCGCGCCCCGGCTCGGCGACCCCGTGGCTCGGCCCGACGGCGACCCGGGTCGCGCGGCGTCGGGGTCGGTGGGTCGGCATGGCCCGTCGGCGTCGCGGTGCCCTGAAGCAACGGGGCTCCCGCGTACCGCCCCCAAGCCACAGCGGCAGCGCAGCGTCACGCCGTGTCCGGTGGGGGTACCGGCGCCCCCGGCAGCCGTACCGTCACCAGGGTGCCGCCGCCCGGGGCGCGGGAGAGGGTGACCTCGCCGCCTGCCTGGCGGACGGTGCGGGCGACGATGGAGAGACCGAGTCCGGAGCCGGGGAGGGCGCGGGCGCTGGGGGAGCGCCAGAAGCGGTCGAAGACGTGCGGGAGTTCCTCGGCGGGGATGCCGGGTCCGTGGTCGCGCACGGTCAGCGTGCCGTCGGTCAGCCGGACCTCGACCGTGCCGCCCTCGGGGCTGAACTTCACCGCGTTGTCGAGGATGTTGACCAGCGCCCGCTCCAGCGCGGACGGCTCCGCGCGGACGTACCACGGCTCCAGGTCCGCGGTGATGGTCAGTTCGGGACCGCGCAGCCGCGCCCGGCGCAGCGCCGCCTCCGCCGTCTCCTGCAGGGAGACCACCTGGACGCGCTCGCCGTGCTGCCCCTCGGAGCGGGACAGCTCCTGCAAGTCACCGATCAGCGCGCCGAGTTCGGTCATCTGTGCCTTGACGGAGGCGAGCAGCGCCTTGCGGTCCTCGGCGGGCAGCGGGCGCCCGGTCTCCTCGCTGCGGCTGAGCAGCTCGATGTTGGTGCGCAGCGAGGTGAGCGGGGTGCGCAGTTCGTGCCCGGCGTCCGCGATCAACTGCTGCTGGAGGTCGCGGGAGCTGGCCAGCGCGGTGGTCATGGAGTTGAAGGAGCGCGAGAGCCGGGCCACCTCGTCGTCGCTCTCGTCCACCACCGGGATGCGGATGGCGAGGTCCTCGGTGCGGGCCACGTGCTCGACCGCCTCGGTGAGCTTGTCGACCGGTCGCAGTCCCGCCCGGGCCACGGCGAGCCCCGCCGCCCCCGCCCCGACGACCCCGATGCCGGAGACCAGCAGCAGGATCAGCGCGAGGTCGTCCAGGGTGCGCTCGGTGTCCTTCAGGGAGATGCCCACCATGACGGCCACGTCGGGGTAGGTCGCCACGTCGGGTCCGCCGCCCACCAGCACGGCGCCGGTCATCACCCGTACGTCGTCGCCCTTGGAGTCGGTGCCGTCGCGCACCCAGCGAGTGTGGGGGTCGTGATTGCGCGCGATCGCCAGGTCCCCGGCGGTCACCTTGACGGTGCCCTCGGAGTAGGGCGGCACGCACGTCTTGCCGTCGGAGGTGATGATCTGGAGGTAGAGGTAGCTGGGCGGTCCTTCGCCGACTGTGTCGTTCGGGGACTGCGGGCAGGTCAGCAGCAGGGTGGCGACCTGGTCGGCGCTGAGCGGCCGGCCGAGGCTCGTGAGCCGGTGGTTCAGCTCGTCCTCCAGCTTGCGCTGGACGATGAACCAGCAGGTCACCGACACCGCCGCCACCGCGAACGCCACCGCCGCCGCGACCAGCATCGCGAGCCGCGCCCGGATCGGCAGCGCCTGGTAGCGGCGCACCAGCCTCCTCACTCGCCGCCGCCCTGCCGCAGTACGTACCCCACGCCCCGGACGGTGTGCACGAGCCGGGGCTCGCCGCCCGCCTCGGTCTTGCGGCGCAGGTACATCACGTAGACGTCGAGGGAGTTGGAGGAGGGCTCGAAGTCGAAGCCCCAGACCGCCTTCAGGATCTGCTCCCGGGTGAGGACCTGGCGCGGGTGGGCCATGAACATCTCCAGGAGCGTGAACTCCGTACGGGTCAGTTCCACCGGCCGCCCGCCCCGGGTGACCTCCCGGGTCGCGAGGTCCATCCGCAGGTCCCCGAAGGTCAGCGCCTCGTCCTCCTGCGCCTCGGCGGACACGGTCGCCGCGTAGGTGCTGCGCCGCAGCAGGGCCCTGATGCGGGCGAACAGCTCGTCCAGTTCGAACGGCTTGACCAGGTAGTCGTCTGCCCCGGCGTCGAGTCCGGTGACCCGGTCGCCGACCGTGTCGCGGGCGGTGAGCATCAGTATCGGGGTGGTGTCCCCGGTGCCCCGGATGCGCCGGGCCGCCGTCAGACCGTCCATGCGGGGCATCTGGATGTCCAGCACCAGCAGGTCCGGGCGGCAGGCGGCGGCCTTCTCCAGCGCGTCCGCGCCGTCGACCGCGACCTCCGTGTCGTACCCCTCGAAGGCGAGGCTGCGCTGGAGTGCCTCGCGTACGGCCGGTTCGTCGTCGACGATCAGGATGCGCTGGGGGTCACGGTCGCCTTCGGCGGGGCTCATCGCTCGCGGTTCCTCGGGATGGTGTTGTCGGGTCGGGGCGTCTCTCAGCCTCGCACGTTTCGGGCTTCCGGCGTGGTTGCCGCCGGTCAGACGCCGGCCGGGGTCAGCCGGTTGAGGGCGGTCAGGCGGTTCAGCGGCACCTTGCGGCGGTGCGGGCGGGCGGCGGAGGTGCGCAGACCCATGAGCTGGGGGGCGGGGCTGGGCAGCTCGGGGAGCCGGGGCGCCGGGGCGGGCGCGTTCAGCTCGCGCGCGACCTCCAGGGCCAGGGCGACGTCGGCGGGGCCGGTGACAGGGGTCTGGTGCGTGGTGTACGAGATCATGACGTGCTCCCTGCTGTTCGGTGGTGCGCTTGCCCAGGACCGTGCCGGAGGGATCCGGAAAGGTGTCCTAGTCCGTCGAGCCCGCCCGCAGCTTGGCGAGGTCGGTCTTGACGGTGTTCACCGGGATCGCGAAGCCGAGGCCGATGCTGCCCGCGTCCGAGGACGAGGACGCCTGCGAACCCGAGGAGTACATCGCGGAGTTGATGCCGATGACGCGGCCGGAGGCGTCGAAGAGGGCGCCGCCGGAGTTGCCGGGGTTGAGTGAGGCGTCCGTCTGGATCGCCTTGTAGGTGGTGGTGGACGAGCCGGTGTCGCCGTTGAACTCACGGCCGCCGAACTGGAACGGCCAGTCGCCGTCCCCGCCCTGCTGCCCGCCCTGTCCCTGGCTCTGTCCCTCGTCGGTCGAGACGGTCACGTCGCGGTTGAGTGCCGAGACGATGCCGCTGGTCACGGTGCCGCTCAGCCCCTCGGGGGAGCCGATGGCGACGACCGTGTCGCCGACGCGGACGCCTGAGGAGTCGCCGAGCGTGGCGGCTTTGAGACCGGAGGCGCCGGAGACCTTCAGCAGTGCCAGGTCCTTGGAGCTGTCGGTGCCGACCACGTCGGCGGTGTAGCTCTTGCCGTCGCTGGTGCGGACCTTGACCGAGGAGGCGCCGGAGACCACGTGGTTGTTGGTGATGATCTCGCCGCCGCTGGTGACGACGACGCCGGAGCCGGTGGAGGAGCCGTCCTGGAGGGTGGCGTCCACCTGGACCACGCTGGGGCTGACGGCCGCCGCGACGGCTGCCACGGTGCCGGTGCCCTTCTTGCCCGCGGTCACCACGGGGGTGCCCGCCTGGGCGGAAGCGGAGTCGGAGTGGTTCGCCAGCTCCTGGAAGGCGTAGGCGGTGCCTCCGCCGACCGCGGCCGCGACCAGCGCGACCGCCGCGAGGAGCGCGATCGGGCCCCGCGTCCGCTTCCGCTCCGGAGCCGGACCCGGCGCGTACGGCGGCGGGGACGGCCACGGGCCGGGAGCGGCGTGGGCGGCCGGCGGGGTGTCGGACCCGTGAGGGTTGCCGTACCCGTAGGGGCTGAACCCCTCGGGGCTTTCGTACCCGTCGGCGCCGCTGCGGCGCGTGCTCTCGTCGGTCATGAGAAGAGCATGTCCCGCGACCATGAGAGCTTCCTGAGCCCACCCTGAGAACCCCGGCAGAAGCGGGGGCCCGCTTCATGAGAGCCCCGCTCAGCCGGGGATGAGAGCCCGATAAGAGTGCTGGTGGGGGCGGGTGTGCGGCGGGGAAGCGGCAGGCGGACGGCGGGGGAGTGGTCAGGGCTCCTGGCGCGCGCAGCCGCAGCTCTGGCGGATCTGGAGGCGGGAGGGGAGGGTCTTCAGGCGTTCGCGGCGCGAGCCGGCCAGACGCAGCCCGTCGTCCAGGACCAGGTCGACGGCCATGCGGGCCATCGCGGGACGGTCGGAGGCGACCGTGGTCAGCGGCGGGTCGGCGAGCGCCGCCTCCTTGATGTCGTCGAACCCGGCCACCGCCAGCTCGCCGGGCACGTCGAGGCGCAGCTCGCGCGCGGCGCGCAGGACGCCGATGGCCTGGTCGTCGGTGGAGCAGAAGATCGCGGGCGGGCGCTCGGGTCCGGCGAGGATGCCGAGGGCCACGCGGTAGGCGTCGTAGCGGTTGTACGGCGCCTCGAAGAGACGGCCCTCGGTGGGCAGTCCCGCCTCGTCCATGGCGCGCTTCCAGCCCTCGACGTGGTCGGAGACCGGGTCGCCGACGGCCGGGGTGTCGGCGGTGCCGCCCATGCAGGCCACGTACTCGTACCCGTGCTCCAGGAGGTGGCGTACGGCGAGCTGGGCGCCGCCGAGGTCGTCCGTCACCACGGCCACGTCGTCGATCGCCTCGGGGCGCTCGTGCAGCAGGACCACGCGGGCGTCCCAGGCGTCGATCTCGGCCGCCGCCTGGTCGTTCAGCGCGTGGGAGACGAGGATCAGACCGGAGACCCGCATGCCGAGGAAGGCGCGCAGATAGTGGACCTCGCGCTCGGCGATGTAGTCGGTGTTGCCGACCAGGACCATCTTCCCGCGCTCGGAGGCGGCCTGTTCGACCGCGTGCGCCATCTCCCCGAAGAAGGGCTGGCGGGCGTCCGGGATGATCAGCCCTATGAGGTCGGTACGGCGCGACGCCATCGCCTGGGCGACCCGGTCCGGCCGGTACCCCAGCTCCTTGATCGCCGCGAGGACACGCTCGCGCGTGGCCGGGGCGACCGGCCGGGGTCCGTTGTTGATGACATAACTGACGACGGCCGTCGAGGTCCCCGCCAGCCGTGCCACATCATCCCGAGTCACCTTCGCCACGCGCGGAGTCTACGCGGATTGACCCGCCCTGGGCAGGGCAAAAACACGGTATCCGGCAGCGACCGCGAGGCCGGGCGACGCGGTGAGACCTGCCAGAGTTCTGCCCACGCCGACACCGCTTCACGCATCGGCATGCGGGGGCGCGCATGAGACGGCGGCCCGGCACCCGACATCACGCACCGGCCCGCGCCCACCGACGCACAGTCCGTCCCGGGCGCCCGGCGGGCGGGCTCTCACCCCACCGGGGTGCTGCTTCCCGTCTTGGCCGGAGGTCTCCCGCCCCGGTCGGAGGCTTTACGCCTCGGTCGGGGGTCTCACCCCTCGGTGGCGGGGGCACTCCTTCGCCGGGGGCGCGGGGTTGTGGGTCCGTAGGGACCGTGCGGCGGCGTGCGGGCGTGGCCATCGCCCGGCTCGCGCCGCTGGGAGGTCGGGGGGCACGGATCTGGGCTGGCTGGACCGCGCGGCGACCGGTGTGGTGGTGCGCGGCTGTGGTCGCGGTTCCCTGCGGGGCGGCCCGTAAGGGATCTCGGGCCGACCCGCAGGGGACCGCGACCCGCTCGCAGCGCCTCGCTCAGGCGTCCGCCGGGATTTCTGTCGGGCTTTCCGTGTCGGACGGGGCGGTGCGGTCGCGCTTGGGTTCCTCGGTGGCGCGGTCGCCCTTTTCCGGGGTGACGAAGCGGTAGCCGACGTTGCGGACGGTGCCGATCAGGGACTCGTGTTCGACGCCGAGCTTGGCCCGCAGGCGCCGTACGTGGACGTCCACGGTGCGGGTGCCGCCGAAGTAGTCGTAGCCCCAGACCTCCTGGAGCAACTGGGCGCGGGTGAAGACGCGGCCCGGGTGCTGCGCGAGGTACTTGAGCAGCTCGAACTCCTTGAAGGTCAGGTCCAGGACCCGCCCCTTGAGCTTGGCGGAGTAGGTGGCCTCGTCCACGGAGAGGTCGCCGTTGCGGATCTCCATGGGGGAGTCGTCGTGGACGAGCTGCTGGCGTCCCTGGGCGAGCCGGATGCGCGCCTCGACCTCGGCGGGACCCGCCGTGTCGAGCAGGACGTCGTCGATGCCCCAGTCGGCGGTGACGGCCGCGAGACCGCCCTCGGTGACGACCAGGACGAGCGGACAGCCGGGCCCGGTGGAGCGCAGGAGCTGACACAGGCTGCGCACCTGGGGCAGGTCGCGGCGGCCGTCGACGAGGATGACGTCGGCGCCCGGCGTGTCGACCAGGGCGGGTCCCTCCGCGGGTGCCACGCGCACGTTGTGCAGCAGCAGGCCGAGGGCGGGGAGCACCTCCGTCGACGGCTGGAGGGCGTTGGTCAGGAGCAGCAGAGAACTCATACGTCTGGTTCCTCCTCGGTCCCTGCGAGGACGTGTGCGGTGCGGCACTGCTCTGCGATCCCGGGGCCCCGTACACCCGGCGGTCTCCCGCTTCGTATACAACGCTACCGAAAGCACAAAAGGACCCGGGGGCTGCGCTGCCCGAGTCCTCTGCCCAGCAGAATAGCCCACATGAGCAACCGTCCGGCAGGTCATGCGGCACGTTCCACCGTTCGTCCGAATTCCGAGACAGGCAGACGCGCACCTATCCGGACGTTTCTGCGCACGGACGACGGAATTCCGATCGATTCCGTATACGAACCGGGTGCGGCTGTATACGAAATGCCTTCGGACGGCGGACCGGCGGCGGAATCCACCGGTCACGAGGCGACGGACATCGTCTTCGTCGTCGCCCACGGCTTCACCGGCGACGCCGACCGCCCGCACGTGCGCCGGATCGCCCGGGCGCTCGCCGCGTACGGCGCCGTCGTCACCTTCTCCTTCCGCGGTCACGGCGCCTCCGGCGGCCGTTCCACCGTCGGCGACCAGGAGGTCCTGGACCTCGCGGCGGCCGTGGCGTGGGCGCGCGGCTTCGGGCACGCACGCCTGGTGACCGTCGGCTTCTCCATGGGCGGCTCGGTGGTGCTGCGGCACGCTGCCCTGAACCCCGGCACGGTGGACGC
This sequence comes from Streptomyces sp. DSM 110735, assembly GCF_016482685.1. Taxonomy (GTDB): domain Bacteria; phylum Actinomycetota; class Actinomycetes; order Streptomycetales; family Streptomycetaceae; genus Streptomyces. The sequence goes on from NZ_JACYHF010000015.1 coordinate 37,931, forward strand.
GGTGGTCTCGGTCAGCGCGCCCGCCCGCTGGTACTACCGGGGCACCGCCCCCATGCGCCGCCTGCACTGGATGGTCACCCGCCCCGCCGGCCGCCTGGTCGGGCGCTACGGCTTCCACACCCGCATCCACCACCGCGACTGGAGCCCGGTGCCGCTCTCCCCGGTCGAGGCGGCAGCCCGGATCGCCCCCGTCCCGCTGCTGGTCGTGCACGGCGACAGCGACGCCTACTTCCCGCTCGACCACCCCCGGATGCTCGCCGAGGCGGCCGGTGAGCACGGCGAACTCTGGCTGGAGCCGGGCATGGGTCACGCCGAGCACGCGGCGGACGACGCCCTGCTCGCCCGGATCGGGGAGTGGGTCCGCGCCCGGACGCACTAGCCTGAGCACCACCGTCTTTAATTTTTCTTTCCTGACCGTCGATTGAGGAACGAGATGCCCAAGGTCACGGTGCGCTACTGGGCGGCCGCCAAGGCCGCGGCAGGCGTCGCCGACGAGCCGTACGACGCGGCCACCCTCGCCGAGGCGCTGACCGCCGTGCGCGAGCGCCACCCCGGCGAGCTGGCGACCGTACTGCGCCGGTGCGCCTTCCTCGTCGACGGCGATCCCGTCGGGACGCGCGCGCATGAGACGGTACGGCTGGCCGAGGGCGGCACGGTCGAGGTGCTCCCGCCGTTCGCAGGAGGATGAGGCGTTGAGCAGCGATCAGTACGACCCCTACGCCGGGTACGACCCCGAGCAGACCCAGCAGTGGGAGGGGCACACCTGGGACACCCAGAACCACGCGCAGCTCCCCGGCGCCGGGGCGGGACACCCGCAGCAGCAGCCGTACCAGGGGTACGAGCCCGCGCCGCAGCAGGCGTATCCGCAGCAGCAGTACCCCCAGCAGCCGTACCCGCAGGCACCGGCTCCGCAGCAGCCGTACCAGCCGATGACGACCGGGGTGCGCCCGCAGCCGGTGCCCGAGCCGCAGCACGCCGCGCAGGCCGTCGCAGCGGACGCCGACGCCGGTTACGGACCCGCCACCCTCGCCGGGAACGCCCGCATCACCGACGCGCAGCGCGCCCGGCTGGAGGGACGCTCCCCGATCATCGAGCCCGGGATGCAGCCCGCGCTGCTCACCGCCGTGCTCGGGGCGCTGCTCGCGGTCGCGGCGCCGCTCGGCTCGTACGCGCTGGTCGTGCCGCTGGTGGCGCTCCAGGCGGTGACGGCGGCGGGCTGGTTCCGGCTCAACGGCATGTGGCCCGCCCGGCAGGGCATCGCGCTGGCGTTCCTCGGCGGACTCGTCGCGGACGTGGCGGTACTGGCGGCCGGGCGCGACCACGCGCCCGCCGCGATCCTCGGTCCGCTCGGCGCCTGGGTCGTGCTGTCGCTGGTCCTCCAGTTGCGCTCGCACGCCTCGCCGGACGAGCGGATGTACGGCCTGATGGCGACCGTGGCCTCCTCGGCCCTCGCCATCCTCGCCACCGGCTACCTCGGCGCCACCGCCGACGCGGTCTCCGTCGGCGCGGCGGCGGTCGCGGTCGCCGCCGTGGTCCGGGCGCTGCCGCTGCCCACCCCGGTCTCCGTGGTCATCTCCGTGCTCGCCGCCGCGGGCGCGGGTCTCGCCGTCGGCGGCATGAACGGTCTCGGCACCAACGGCGCCCTCCTCGGCGCCGCTGCCGCCGCCTGCGGCCTCATCGGCCACCGCGCCGCCAGCTACGACTACCCCTCCCGCTTCGTCCACTTCACAGCAGGCGTCTCCCTGCCGCTCGCGGTCGCCGGTCCGGTGGTCTGGGTCCTGGGGCGGGCACTGGGCTGACGGGTGCGGGGGCGGTTGGTGCCTGGGCGGTCGGTGCCTGAGCGGTCGATGCTCGGGTGGTCGATGCACGGCTGGCTGGTGCGCGGGTGGTCGGTGCCTGGGTGGTCGATGCCCGGCTGACCGATGCTCGGCTGACCGGTGCCCGGACGGTCGGTGCCTGAGCGGTCGATGCTCGGGTGGTCGATGCCCGGCTGGCTGGTGCTCGGGTGGTCCGTGCGGGGGCGGTCGGTGCTCGGGCGGTCCGTGCCCGGACGGTTGGTGCCCGGCCGGACGCCGCCTGAGCGGTCGGTGCCCCGCTGACCAGTGCCCGGGTGGTCCGTGCCTGGGCGGTCGGTGCTCGGCTGACCGGTGCCCGGGTGGTCCGTGCGCGGACGGACGGTGCGCGGACGGACGGTGCCCGGGTGGTCCGTGCGCGGACGGACGGTGCCCGGGCGGACGGTGCCCGGGCGGTCCGTGCCTGGGCGGACGGTGCCGCCCAGGGGTGTTCCGTCTGCGGTCAGGCGTCCGCGTCCGGTGGGAGACCGTCGTCGAGGGTGATGCGGATCGTGCCGCCGCGGGCGACGGCTCGGCCGAGACCTGCCGACAGGCGGTGGTACGCGGTCGTGGCCAGCGCCCACTCGGCGCCGACCTCGGCGGTGGTGCGGACGTTCCACAGCTCGATCAGGAGCGCGATGAGCGAGCGCCCCGACACGACGGTCCGCACCTGACCGCCGTGGATGGCCTCGACGGCGGGCGGGACGCGGAAGTGCCCGTGCCGGACCGCGAGGGTGATCAGCCACTCCCAGGTGTCGCGGTGCGCGATCAGCTCCGCCGAGGCCACTCCGGCGGCTTTCAGCAGCAGCACCCCGTGGGCGACCCGCGGGTCCTCGGGCGGGGCGGCGGACGGTTCCCGCGCGGTGTTCTCCTCGCCGCTCTCCTCGCCCCAACAAGCCGCCTCGATGGCGCTCTTGAGGTCGGCTCCGGACCGGGGACCGGGCTCCGTGTTCTCCATGTGCTCTTCCTGGTGCTCTTCCTGCGTGTCGGTGCCGGGGCGCTCCCCCCGCTCGTCGGTGCCGGGCTCGTCCGGCGCCGCCTCGTGCTCGGTGCCGCTCTCCTCGTCCGGCGCCGCGGCACGCAGCGTCTCCAGACGGTCGAGTAGATCCCGGATCTCGCGCCGGACCTCGCCGAGTTCGTCGGCGGTACGGTCCTGGAACCGGCGCGTGCCGAGGGTCTCCTCGCGTATCTCCGTCACGCCGTTGCGGACGGACTCCTGTATCTCCACCCGGCTGCGCGCGACCTCACCGCGCAGCGCGGCCAGCCCGATGCGGGGGTCCTCTATGCCTTCGAGCTTTTTACGCGTCGCCTCCAGCTCGTTCATCGCCTCGCCGAATGCCCGTCTCCACCGCACGTCGCTCCTTGATCACCGCGTACCGACAACTGCTGCAATCTCCCCACGCGACCGGCGGACGACGCGGCTGTTTCCAGCCCTTCGGCGGCCGGGAACGTACGGTGCCGGGACCCGGCGGCTCCCGGGTCGGACCAGGTCAGGGGCGTGCCGTCGTACGACGGTCCGGTTTCCGTAAGCCGATCGCGCACCGCGCTCCGCATGTCCTACGGCGATTTCCGGACCGCGTTTCCGAAAAGGGACGGCGGGAACTACGCGAAATGCCGCAGTCTTCCGCCGCCCTGTCACAGGTGATCCACAATGCGCCTGGCGCGGGGTCGTGAGGGCTACGGTGAAGGGCGCCGGAAGCCGTTCGCCGACCCCTGGGGAAATGATGCGTGCCCTGCGAATAATCGTCGTTCTCGTCGTGATTCTGGGCGGACTGTTCGTGATCGCGGACCGGGTGGCGGTGCACTTCGCCGAGGGCGAGGTCGCGGACCGGGTGAAGGCGCGGGAGAACCTGCCGTCCACGCCGGACGTCGACATCAAGGGCTTCCCCTTCCTGACCCAGGTGGCCGGGGGCACGCTGGACGAGGTGGACCTGGGCATCGCCTCCTACCCCGCGCCGACCGGCACCGACGGCGGCACGATCCGCGTCGACGACCTCAAGGCCGACCTCAGGGACGTGAAGTTCTCCGGCGACTACTCCTCCGCCACCGCAGCGAGCGGCACCGGCTCCGCGACCATCGCCTACGACCAGCTCATGAAGGCGGCCAAGACCGAGCCGACCGAGCTGGCGCCCGGCGTCACCGCCCAGATCACCGGTCTCGGCAACGGCGGCGACGGCAAGATCAAGGTCGCCGTGAAGGTCGGCATCCCCGCGCTCGGCATCAACCCGACCATCTCGGTGCTCAGCTCGGTCGACGTCAAGGGCGGCAAGGTCTCGCTGCACGCCGACGCGCTCCCGGCCATAGCGGGCGCCAACCTGGCCGACGGCACCCTGCGGAAGGTCACCGACTTCCAGCAGGCTCTCGACCAGTTGCCCGGCGGGATCGCCCTGGACCGGGTGCGGGCCACCCCGGACGGTCTCCGCATCACGGTGAAGGGCACCGACCTCAAGCTGGCCGGATAGCGGAACGGGGGGCTGGGTAGGAAGCCCCCGGCGGGACCGGCGCGCTGTCCGACTGGCGAGACGCCGCCGTCCGTACCGTAGATATGACGAACGTCGTCACGCGCGCGCCTGCCCGGAACCGGGCCACAGCGGGCGTCCGAGGGTTCGTGAAGCTTCCCCGCTTCCGACATGCGGACGATCGTGTCTCATCATCCGACACGGCGGTGACATGCCCGCCCGGACCTCCTTACGATCGACGGCATGAAGCGACAGGCGGATCTCACCAAGCGGCGGGCAGTTGACCTGTGCCGCGTTGCCGCCATGCTCTGTCGCCCCTTCTGAGCGGAAGTCCCCGCGCTTCCGCATCTCTCGGCCGCCCTGCTGGTAGGGCATCCGTGCGCCGTCGCACCCCCGTGCGCGCGCACCCTTCTCACCGCACGCCCACCGTGACTGCCCCGGAGGAGAAAGAGCATGAGCCGCAGCGACGTACTGGTCGACGCCGACTGGGTGCAGGAGCACCTGGACGACCCGTCCATCGCCATCGTCGAGGTGGACGAGGACACGTCCGCGTACGACAAGAACCACATCAAGAACGCGATCCGCATCGACTGGACCAAGGATCTCCAGGACCCGGTCCGCCGCGACTTCGTCGACCAGGAGGGCTTCGAGAAGCTCCTGTCGGAGAAGGGCATCGGCAACGACACGACGGTGATCCTCTACGGCGGCAACAACAACTGGTTCGCCTCGTACGCCTACTGGTACTTCAAGCTCTACGGCCACGACAACGTCAAGCTCCTCGACGGCGGCCGCAAGAAGTGGGAGCTGGACGCCCGCGAGCTGGTCGCCGGTGACGAGGTGCCCGAGCGCGCCAAGACGGAGTACAAGGCCAAGCCGCAGAACGGCGCGATCCGCGCCTTCCGCGACGACGTCGTGGCGGCCATCGGCTCCCAGAACCTCGTCGACGTGCGCTCGCCCGACGAGTTCTCCGGCAAGCTGCTCGCCCCGGCCCACCTGCCGCAGGAGCAGTCGCAGCGCCCGGGTCACGTGCCCAGCGCCCGCAACATCCCGTGGTCCAAGAACGCCAACGACGACGGCACCTTCAAGTCCGACGAGGAGCTGAAGGAGCTGTACGCGGCGGAGGACGTGGACCTCGCCAAGGACACCATCGCCTACTGCCGCATCGGCGAGCGCTCGGCGCTCACCTGGTTCGTGCTGCACGAGCTGCTCGGCGTGACGAACGTCAAGAACTACGACGGCTCCTGGACCGAGTACGGCTCGCTGGTCGGCGTGCCGATCGAGCTGGGCGCGAACAAGTAGGTCCCCCCGGGGACACCGACAGACCAAGTCCGACCCGACCGGCCTTCCGGTCAGACCCCTTACGGAGAAAGACATGTGCGGAGCGAAGGCCGGCGGCCCGGACGCCTCGACGATCAAGCCCGGTGAGACCACGATCCAGGGGCAGGTGACGCGGGACGGCGAGCCGGTGACGGGCTACGTCCGCCTGCTGGACTCGACGGGCGAGTTCACCGCGGAGGTCCCCACCTCCGCCACGGGGCAGTTCCGCTTCTACGCGGCGGAGGGCACCTGGACCGTCCGCGCCCTGGTCCCCGGCGGCACCGCCGACCGCACGGTCGTCGCCCAGCCGGGCGGGCTCGCGGAGGTCGCGATCGCGGTCTGAGCGGCACCTGACGGCTTCGAGGGCCGCGCCTCCCGGGTGTGACACCCGGGGCGCGGCCCTTCGGGCGTTCCGGTCCTACTCTGGACTCATGTACGCACGGCGGCGGCGCTGGTACTTCGTGATGATGGGGGTCTGCGTCGTCATCTTCGTCCTCGCCTGGGCGGTCGTCCGCATCTGGTCCGTCCCGGCGGCCGTCGGCATGTGCCTGTTCGCCATGGTGATCCCGCCGGTGGCGGCGATGGTCGCCAACCGGCGCGGTCCCGAGGACCGGTGGTGGGACGCGCCCTCCGGCGACCCCCAGTCCGACGAGTGGTGGGACGAACTGGACGGCAAGAAGAAGGGACCGAAGCCCTAAGGGGTGTCCTGCGGGTTCTGGCCGTGGGTCGCGTCGATGACGCAGAAGCGGTTGCCCTCCGGGTCCGCGAGCACCACGAAGTCGGGGTCCTCGGGGTAGAGGTCCCAGTCGACGCGCTCGGCGCCGAGGGAGACCAACCGGTCCACCTCCGCCCGCTGTTCGGCGGCGTCGGCGGCGTAGAGGTCGAGGTGGACCCTCGGACGGTCCTGCACGGGCGTGGTGCTGAGCCCGAGCGCGATGCCCGGACCCGAGCCGCCGCCCGCCGGGACCAGCACCGTCCAGTCCCCGGACACCTCACCGTCGCGCGGGACGTACCCCAGCGCGCCGCCCCAGAACTCCGCGGCGCGCCGTACGTCGGCGGCTCCCAGCACGATCGTCCCCAGCCTCAGCATGGGGCGATTCTGGCAGGGGAGTGATCAGTAGACGAGGGCCTGCGTGTCCTCCGCCATGATCTCCTGCACGAAGACCTGCGCGCCCGCGATGCGCACGCCCTCCAGCACGTCCTTCTCCGTGATGTCCCGGCGCGCGGCGCACTGCGTGCACAGCGTGACGCGCCCCGCCGCGAGCACCCCGCCCAGCAGCTCCTCCAGCGGGGCGGCGTGCGGCAGCTCGAACTCGGCGGCGCGCCCCGGCAGCGCGAACCACGCCGACTCCCCGGTGAGCCACACCGACACCTCGACCCCGCTGGCCACGGCCACCGCCGCCACGGTGAATGCCTGGGAGCAGCGTTCGGGGGCGTCGGCCCCCGCGGTCACCTTGATCACGAGCTTCTTCGCCATGCCCGAATCGTAATCCGGTTGCCCACAACTCCATGGACATGCCATGAGTCTCCTGTGAGGCGCGGGGACGGAACCCGTGCTTCCCGTTCTGGGAGGGGACGTTGGACGTATCCGAAAGACCGGTCGGTGGATCCGAGGGGACCGGGGAGCCTCGCCCTCGGCGCCGTACCGCCCGGCTGCTGACCTGCGCCGTCGCGCTCGGGGTGATCGCCGGGACCTGTGCGGGCTACCTCGTGCAGTCCGCCCGCGAGCCGGGCGCGCTGCCGCCGCTGTCGCAGCCGACACTTGCGCAGGCGCGGGGCGCGGCGCCCGAGCCGTTGGCCGCCGCGCGGGACCGCCAGGTCAGGATGGACGGCGATCTGCGCCGGATGCTGCTGCGCAAGCCCGCGGGCGCCCGCGACAGCGCGGACGCGACGGGCGAGGACGGCTGGCTGAGCCTGCCCGCCTACGCCGCGAGTTTCACCAAGCCGAAGGTCGCCTTCGACCTGCTGGTCCGGGCGCAGTTCCGCCGCGCCGCCACCACCGGCTGGCGGCAGGGGCAGCGCTCGACGGAGATCCGCCTGGTCCAGTACCGCCAGGAGGAGGACACCAGCGCCGCCGCCGCATCCGAAGAGGGCCAGTACTGGGCCGAGAAGAAGCCCGGCACCCGCAGTTGGCCCGTCCCCGGCACGGGCGACGGTCTCTCCTACGTCCACGACCGCCCCACCACCCAGTACGGCGTCACGGTCTACGAGGCGGAGGTTCAAGCCTGGCGCGGCGACGTCGCCATGGCGATCTGGATCTACGACACGAAGCCGATCCCCGCGACCACCGTCCGGGACCTGGCCAAGCGGCAGATGGAGCGGCTGTGAACGAGGAGAATCAGACGGCGCCGGTCCCGGAGCCCGTGGACCCGGAGCCCGTGGACCCGGAGCCCGTGGACCCGGAGGGCGTCGAGGCGAGCCCGGGGGCACCGGCGGGGGACACCCCCGTCCCCGCCCCGGAGGGGTCCCGCCCCCGTCGCCGCGCCCGTGTTCTCGGTGCCGCCGCCCTCGCGCTCGTCACCCTCGCCGGGGTGACCGTCACCGCCGTTGTCGTCGGCGGGGCGGACCGCGAGGCGGGGAAGCCCGTGTGGAAGCTGCCCAGGGCGGTGAAGGAGAAGGCGGCGCCGGAGCCGGGCGGGCTGCGCGGGATGCTGCTGCCGTACGGCGAGACGTACGGGCGCGGTCCGGACATGGACGAGTTCGGGTCGGACGTGGAGCTGTCGGGGCGGCAGGCCGAGGAGCTGCGGAAGCAGCCGTACCAGGATCTGCCCCGCTCGGAGCGGCGGCTGATCGAGAAGCAGTACGAGAAGGACCCGCTCAAGGGGATGGCGATGCGCACTTATGTGGGCGGCGCGGACCCGGAAGGCGGCGACTCCGTCTTCACCGTGCAGGTCGTGCTCACCCAGCGGGCGCACCCCGGTTCCTCCCGCTCGGTCGCCGCGCTGCGCGAGGGGCTGAAGTTCCTCCGGAAGGGTCCCGGGCTCAAGGGGCACGAGCGCGACGCCGCCTGCTTCCTGCCGCCTGCCGGGCTCCACGAGGACATCGACTCGATGCTGTGCTTCGGCCACATCGGTGACGTGGACGTCGCCGCGTGGGCGCACGGCGCCGCCCCGCTCGACCGCAAGGCGGCCGCGGAGATGATCCGCGCCCAGTTCGACCGCATCAAGGACCCGGGTGAGGCCGTATGACCGACCAGCAGACCCTGCCGGCCACCGACGAGCAGCCCGAGCGGCAGCCGGTGCCTTTCCCTGCCGAGACCGTCACCCCCCGTCCCCGCCTGCGCGCGGCCCTCCGCTGGGTCGCCGCCGTCGCCGTGTTCGCGATTACCGGGACCGGGACCGCGTACGGGATCACCCTCATGGACCGCACCGACGTACCCGGACTCGCCACCCGCTCCGACGGCCGCTGGGACTACCCGGAGCTGGTGAAGCCCCCGCTGCCGTCGGGCAGCCCGGGTCCGGTGGCCGCCGCGAACAAGGCGGGCGCGCACTACGCCGACCTGCGCGCCCTGGTGCTGCCCGCCCCGCGCGGCGCCACCCCCGACCCGGCGCTCAAGGGCGAGGACGGCTGGGTGACGACGAAGGACTTCCTGGCGCCGTACACCGAGGCGAGCCGCCCCGCACTGCGCCAGAAGCTCGTCGACTACGGTCTGCGGCACGTCGCGGCGCGCGGCTGGACCACCCCGGACGGCACCCGCACCCGGGTCTACCTGCTCCAGTTCGACACGGCCGCCGTCGCCGAGGGCCTGCTGAACAAGGACCTCGTCAGCTACTCGGGTCCCCGGTTCCCGCTCACCGGCGCCGCCTCCTTCAACCAGGAGGACGACTTCGTGGGACCCACGGTCAAGGGCGTCACGCCGGTCTACTTCACCGAGGTCAAGCCGTATGGCAAGGAGCAGCTCAGGATGGCGTACCTCGGCGCGGGGGACACCATCGCGATGATCACGCAGTCCCGTAAGGGCGTCGCCCGAGCCGTGCCGTTCTGGCAGACCCTGACGCTCCAGAGCGAGCTGCTCGGCTGAGACCCGACCTCGCCAGGAGAGCCGGGGCCCGGCCGCGTAAGCTGGCCCCGGCTCTGTCGTACGCCTACTTCCGCTTCAAGGAGCACATTCCGTGGAGATCTTCTTCGAACTGCTGCTGGTCCTGGTCTGCGTCGGTGTTCTCGCCTTCGCCGGGCTGACCGTGAAGAAGCTGTACCAGGGCCAGCGCTGACCCACCGCAAGGAATCGACCAGGAACGGCCGCTCATGATCGAGATCCCGTCTGACCTGCACAAGGACCTCGTCCCCCTCGCCTTTCTGCTGGGCAACTGGGTGGGGGCCGGCGTCCACGACTTCCCCGGTTCGGAGAAGTGCAACTTCGGCCAGGAGGTGAGCTTCACCCACGACGGCCGGGACTTCCTGGAGTACCAGTCGCGCACCTGGGTCCTCGACAAGGAGGGCAACAAGGTCCGCCCGCTGGAGTCCGAGTCCGGTTTCTGGCGCATCGACTCCGACCGCAAGGTCACCGTCACGATGACCCGTGACGACGGTGTGGTCGAGATCTGGTACGGCGAGATGGCCGACAAGAAGCCCCAGATCGAGCTGGCCACCGACGCCGTCGCCCGTACCCCCGAGGCGCCGCCGTACTCGGGCGGCAAGCGGCTGTACGGCTACGTCAAGAGCGACCTCATGTGGGTCGGCGAGAAGCAGACCCCCGAGGTCGAGCTGCGCCCCTACATGTCCGCCCAGCTCAAGAAGGCCGTCACCCCGGAAGAGGTCGAGCGCTGGGCGAAGGCCCTGCCCGACGACATGCCGGACGACGGCATCGCGTTCTTCAAGTAGGTCATCGCGGATTTCATAGAGGTCCCTGTGGCGTTGCGGCGCCCCGTTCACACCGGGGCGCCCGGGCCCGCAGGCCCTAGACTTCCAGTTGTGGTGAGCACCGACTGGAAGAGCGACCTCAGGCAGCGCGGCTACCGGCTGACGCCGCAACGGCAACTCGTGCTCGAAGCCGTGGACACCCTGGAGCACGCGACCCCGGACGACATCCTCGTCGAGGTCCGCAAGACCGCCTCCGGGGTCAACATCTCCACCGTGTACCGCACCCTGGAGCTGCTGGAGGAGCTGGGGCTGGTCAGCCATGCGCACCTCGGGCACGGGGCGCCCACGTACCACCTCGCCGACCGCCATCACCATCTCCATCTGGTGTGCCGGGACTGCGAGAACGTGATCGAGGCGGACGTGGACGTCGCCGCGGACTTCACCGCCAAGCTGCGGCAGCAGTTCGGGTTCGACACCGACATGAAGCACTTCGCGATCTTCGGCCGGTGCCGGGACTGTGTCCGGAAGACTCCGACCACCGCGTCGTAGGCTGGCCCGTATGAAGAGCCCCCTGCTGTCCCTGCCCGGCGCCGTTCCCGCCGAGGGCGTGGACGAAGGCGTCGCCGCCCACTACGGCGACCTGTTCCGTGAGCAGCGCGCCCTCGCCGACGGCACCGGTTTCGTCGACCTCTCCCACCGGGGCGTCGTCACCGTGACCGGCGAGGACCGGCTGAGCTGGCTGCATCTGCTGCTCACCCAGCACGTCAGCGACCTCCCCGTCGGTGAGGCGACCGAGGCGCTGATCCTCTCCGCCAACGGGCACATCGAGCACGCGCTGTACCTGGTGGACGACGGCACGACCGTCTGGGCGCACGTCGAGCCGGGCACTCAGGAGGCGCTGATCGCCTACCTGGAGTCGATGAAGTTCTTCTACCGCGTCGAGGTCGCCGACCGCACCGCCGACCACGCGGTGGTCCACCTCCCCGCCGGTTCCATCACCGAGGTCCCCGAGGACGCGGTCGTCCGCGAGACCCCCTACGGCCGCGACCTCTTCCTCCCGCGCGCCGACCTGGAGGACTTCGCCGCCCGCTCGGGACCCGCCGCCGGTCTCCTCGCCCACGAGGCGCTCCGCGTCGAACAGCACCGCCCCCGCCTCGGCTTCGAGACCGACCACCGCACGATCCCGCACGAGCTGGGCTGGATCGGCACCGCCGTCCACCTCCAGAAGGGCTGCTACCGCGGTCAGGAAACCGTCGCCCGAGTCCAGAACCTCGGCAAGCCCCCCCGCCGCCTCGTCTTCCTCCACCTCGACGGCAGCGACGTCCACCTCCCGCCCCCCGGCACGGAACTCCGCCTGGCATCGGAGGGCCCCGACGGCCGCAAACTCGGCACGGTGACCACCTCCGTACGCCACCACGAACTCGGCCCGGTCGCTTTGGCGTTGGTAAAGCGCAACACCCCGGTGGACGCGCCGCTCCTGGCCGGAGACACAGCAGCCTCCCAGGAAACGATCGTCGAACCGTAAGGGCTTAACTGCGGGCAGTCGTGCCGCCGCATCCCCCCCGGTAGCTGCGGGCAGTCGTGCCGCCGTTATCCCACCTCACCCCCCTAGCTGCGGGCAGTCGTGCCGCTAGGGGCGGCACGGGTGGGCTGGGGGTACCCCCTGCTCGAAGAGCTTGGGGGAGGCACCCCGCAAGCGCGGGTAAGCGAAGTCCCCCCCCCCGCCCGCAGCCCAGGTGCACCTAGATCTCGAGCAGCACCGTAAACGGCCCGTCATTTGTCAAAGACACCCGCATCTGCGCCCCGAACCGCCCCGTGGCAACGGTGGCGCCCAGGGCGCGGAGCTGGGAAACGACCTCGTCGACCAGCGGCTCGGCAACCGCCCCCGGCGCCGCGGCGTTCCACGTAGGCCGCCGCCCCTTCCGCGCATCCCCGTACAACGTGAACTGACTGATCACCAGCAACGGCGCGTCCACATCACTGCACGACTTCTCGTCGGCCAGCATCCGCACGGACCACAGCTTCCGCGCCAACTGCGCCGCCTTCTCCTTGGTGTCCTCGTGGGTCACCCCCACGAGGACACACAACCCCTCCCCGTCGAGAGACCCCACCGTCTCGCCGTCCACGACGACACTCGCCCCGTCCACCCGCTGCACCACAGCTCGCATGACCCCCATCATGCCCGGTGGGGAGAAATGCGCCGCCCGGGTGCCCCGGACCCGTCATTACCGCCCATCCAGGGCCGTTCGGGGGCAGTCGGTCACATAGCGGCCACGCGGGGTGGCACGATGCTTCCCACACGCCGGTCGAGGGGACGGTCACCACCACATGAGCACACCGAGCACCAGCGGCAGGCTGGAGACGCGCCGCCCGCCCGCGCAGCGCGCGGACAGTCCGCCCGGCCCGTCGCTGCCCGTGGAGCCGCCGGAGCACGACCTGACCCGGCTCAGCCTGCCGGAGCTGCGCGCCCTGTGGCGCGACGCCCAGCGCGACGAGGCGGACCTGAGTTACGTACGCCGCCTGCTGCAGGGCCGTATCGACATCCTGCGCGCGGAGTCCGCCCGGCGCGGCGGGTCGTCCGTGCCCGCGCCGCCGGACGCCTCCGTGGTCGAGCGGCTCTCGGAGATCCTGACCGACGCCCCGGCAAGGCACCGCTCCTCCGCCCGCCACGTCACGCTCGGCACCCCGCACAACGAGGAGTACGGGAAGCTGGCCGCCGAGATGCTGGGGGAGGTCGAGCTGTCCGACCTCACCGCCCGCACGGACGCCGAACTCGACGCCGCCATGGCCCGGTTGACCGGGTACGAGCAGGAGATCTCGCGCCGCCGCCAGCACCTCCAGCGCACCGCCGACGGCTGCAGCGGCGAGATCGCCCGCCGCTACCGGGTGGGCGAGGCGCAGGTGGACGACCTGCTGACCTGAGCCGGGCGGACGGGGGCGTGGCGGCGGGCGGAAATGCGGGCGACATGTCACCGCTTCCGCACCTACCGTGACCCACATGATCGAGATCCGACCCGTCGAAGAGGACGAGTTCGAGGAATGGCAGCGCGCCATGCACACCGGCTTCCTGCTGGGGCCGGCCCCGACTGCTGATCAACTGGAGGCGAACAGACGGCATTTCGGGAACAGCCGCTCGCTCGGCGCCTTCGACGGCGGTCGCTGTGTGGGCACCTTCCGCTCCTTCGCGCAGGAGGTCACGGCGGTCGGCGGCGCGCCGGTCCGGTCGAACGCCGTCACCAACGTCACCGTCAGCCCCACCCACCGCCGCCGTGGTCTGCTCACCGAGATGATGCGCCGCGACCTCGCGGCGGCCGAGGAGCGCGGTGACGCCCTCGCGACCCTGATCGCCGCCGAGTACCCGATCTACGGCCGCTACGGCTTCGGACCCGCGACCCACGCCACCGCCTGGAGCGTGGACGTCACCCGCTCCGGGCTCGACGCGCGCCCGCCGGTCCCGGCCGACGGCGCCCGGATCGACCTGGTGGACGGCGCCGAGGTGCGCAAACTGGGTCCCGCCTTCTACGAGAAGCTGCGCCCCGCCCTGCCCGGCTTCCTGGACCGGAGCGAGGTGTGGTGGGAGTCCCGCACCGGCGTCCTCCGCTTCGGCGGCGACTGGACCGAGCCGTACCACGCGGTGCTGCGCTCCGCCTCCGGCGAGGTCGAGGGACTGGTGACGTACCGCTGCGAGGTCGACTCGAGTCTCGGTGAGCAGCCCCGGTACGCCGTGGTCGTGGACGGGCTGCTCGGTGCCACCCCGGCGGCGGAGGCGGACCTGTGGCGGTTCCTGTGCTCGATCGACTGGGTGACCAGGGTGAAGTCCGGTCGCCGCTCCCCGGACGACCTGCTGCCCCATCTGCTGCCCGACCCGCGCGCGGCGCGGATCGAGCGGCACTCCGACTGGCTGTGGGTGCGGATCCTGGACGTCGCGGCGGCCCTGGAGGCGCGGACGTACGAGCGGACCGGTGCGCTCGTCCTCGACGTGCTGGACGAGGGCGGTCCGGCCGGCGGACGCTACCGCCTTGAGGTGTCCCCCGAGGGCGCCTCCTGCACCCCGGCGCCCGGTGCGAGCGCCGATCTCACGCTGCCCGTCGCGGAGTTGGCGACCGTGTGGCTCGGCGACGGCTCGCTGACGCGGCTCGCCGGGCTCGGACGGATCCGGGAAGAGCGAACGGGCGCCGCCCGGGAGGCCGACGCCCTGTTCCGTACGTCCGGGCGGCAGTGGTGCCCCGACGTGTTCTGAACGGTCCCTTCTCGCGCTGACGTTGACTGGAGATCCGTAGCGAACGAACGGTGCGCGTGGGCGCGGCCGGGACCTGATCCCGACCCGCCACGCGCTCTTCGGTTGTGGCTGTGCGCTGTCATGTTCGGTTGTGGCTGTGCCGATTCAGTTGTGGCTGTGCGCTCCGGTGGCCGTCCCCTGTCCGGACTCCCGGCTCCCCTCCGGAAGGGAGCCCGGCGGCCAACCACTGGAAACCTGGGCCATGTTGGCCGAGTTGGCTACCAACTCCCTCTTCTTATAGCCGCCTGGAAGCGGCTCATAACCACCTTTCGGTGAACTGCCGCAAGATGGCGGGAAGTTGTACCGTTTTCTCGTGGACCCGGAACACACCTCGACCACTGGCCGGAAGAGGTCACGGCGGTCACAGCACGACGTGGCCACCGGGCCCGGCGCCCCCGCGCCTCCCCAGCCCACCATGGCGGCCCTCGTGCCGCGCGTCGCGGCAGCCTTCGCCGCCCCGCACGTCGAGATCGACGCGCTCTGTCTCACCTCCGTCTCCCTCACCCTGGCCGTCGGCGAGCCGCTGCGGCAGATCCACGCCGGGCGGCTCGAACCGGCCAAGATCGACGTCCGCGTGCTGCTGCCCTCCCGGAACATCGACCTCGCCTTCCCCGCCCCCGCCGACGACCGCGCCGCAGGTCACGACGCCCCGGTGCTGCGCCGCCGCTGGCTGGCGCTGCGCAACGCCCAGGCGCAGGTGCTGCGCGAGAACCTGCTGGCCCTGCGCACCACGCACGGTGTCGACGTCCAAGTCCGCTTCCGCGCCCTGCCGTTCACCCCGCCCCTCCAGCTCTATCTGCTCGGCCGCTCCGAGGCGCTCTTCGCGTACTACACGCTCGCCAAGCTGGAGCGCGAGGTCGCACATGAGCATCTGGTGGTGTACGACGCGGAGGGCACCCGCGCGATGCTGTTCGCCTTCGAACGGGGGGCGGCGCCGCGCGACACCGCGTTCGTGGACCAGTCCCGCAAGTGGTTCGAGGCGCTGTGGGGGACGATCAGCTCGGAGCTGGTGCTGACGTCGTAGGACCGCGTCCGCTCGCCCGTTGCTCCGAGTTGGCTGCCAACTCCTCTGGCCATGGCTCCCACTTGGTTCCTTCTCGGAACAACTCCCGGAAGATGACGGTAAGTTGTACCGTTTGGTCGTGACCCAGGAGAACGTGGCCGTGAACGGCGGGCGGCGTACCGCGCAGGAGATCGCCGACACCCTCCGGGAACGCATACGCAGCGGCGACCTCAGAGCGGGCCAACGCCTGCCCACTCAAGCCGAGTTGGCCGAGGAGTTCGGCGTGGAGCGCGGAGCCGTGCGCCAGGCGCTGCGCGTGCTGCACGGCGCCGGTCTGCTCAGCGGGGTCAGCAAGGGCAGCCCGCCGAGGATCGCGGAACCCGCCCCCGCCCTGGACGAGCCGCAGCCCACGATGGTGGGACTCGCCCCCCGCCTGGCCGAGGCGTTCACCGCGCCGCACGTCCGCGTGGACGCGGTGTGCCTGACCGCGCAGAGCCTGACCCCCGCCCTCGGTGAGCCGCTGCGGCTGATCCACGAGGGCAGGGTCCGCCCCGAGCGCATCGACGTCCGCGTGCTGCTGCCCTCCCGGGACATCGACCTCGCCTTCCCGGTCTCGGCCGCCCCCCGCGCACCGGACCAGGACCCCGCGCGCCACCGCGACGACGACCCGGTGCACCGGCGCTGGCTGGCCATGCGCAACGCCCAGGGGCAGGTCCTCCAGTACAACCTGGAGGCTCTGCGTTCCACCCACGGCGTCGAGGTGAACGTGACCTTCCGCGCCCTGCCGTTCACCCCGCCCGCCAAGCTCTACCTGCTCAACGGCACCGAGGCGCTGTACGCGTACTACATGGTCACGCGCCGCGAGGAGCCCACCGACAGCGGCACCCTGGAGATGTACGACACGCTCGGCTCCGAGTCCCTGCTGTTCTCCTTCGACCAGCGGGCGGGCCGACGGGACGCCGCGTTCGTGGAGCAGTCGCAGAACTGGTTCGACGCCCTCTGGGAAACCATCGCATCGGACCTGACACTCTCCTGGTGACTTCTGAGACGACGACGCAGACTGAACCGGTGGCGACCGAATCGGCTGAGAAACCGACCGCGTACGAGATCGAGAAGCTACGGGAACTGATCGGCACCCGGATCGTGCTCTGGGACTTCGACGGACCGATCTGCCGGCTGTTCGCCGGGCACACGGCGGAGAGCGTGGCCGTCGGGCTGGTGGACTGGCTGGCGGAGCGCGGGCTGACCGGGCTGCTCACCCCCGCCGAGCGGGGCACCCTGGACCCCCAGGTGGTGCTGCGCGCGGTGGACCGCGCCCATCCCGGCAGCGAGCTGGTGGCGGAGCTGGAGCGACTCCTGACCGAGGAGGAGCTGCGCGCCGCCGCCTCCGCGATGCCCACCGCCTACGCCGACCCGCTGATCCGCACCTGGACGGCGGTGGGCTCCCGCCTCGCCATCACCACCAACAACTCCCCGCTCGTGGTCCACGCCTATCTGGCGGGACGCGGTCTGACCGGCTGTTTCGGCCCGCACGTCTACGGCCGCACCCCCGACCCGCACCGCCTCAAGCCCGACCCCGACTGCCTCAACCGCGCCCTGGACGCCCTGGGCGCGGAACCCTCCGCCGCCCTGATGATCGGTGACTCCCCGGCCGACGTCGTCGCCGCCCGCGCGGCGGGCGTCCGCTTCGTCGGCTACGCCCGCGACGAGCGCCGCGCGGGGCTCCTGGGCGACTCCGGCGCGCGCACGGTCCTGCCCTCCCTGGAGCCCCTCCTCGTGGCGCTGCGCAGCTAGCGGACGCTCCGGTTCCGGGTGCTGCGGTCGCGTCGCTGGTACGTGTGTACGTCCGCTCGCCGCTCAGGGCGATCGGGTACGGAGCGGCGCGGCCGTAACGACCGCCACCCGGCCGGAAAACCGGTACCTTGCTGCCACTTCGCGCCCCCCGGGCAGGGCGCGCACGGCGAGAGATACGGGCGCATGTCCCACGGAACGACTTCCCCCGCTCGGCAGCGCGCTGCCGAGATGAGCGGCGACGACAGCGTGATCGAAGGTCCGCTGCACGGCTATCACCACGAGACGTATGTGTTCCCCCTGCCGGGCGAGGCGGGCGGGGAGAGGGCGGGGCGGTGGAAGTGCCGCGAGCCGAGGGAGGGGCTGCTCTGGTTCGACCGGCGCTGCTTCGCCTCCGAGGAGCGGCTGCTGGCGGCGCTCGGCGGCAGGGTGCGGGGCGTACCGGAGATCGTGGAGGTCGGCGGGCTGCGGCTGATGCGGTTCGTGGAGGGCCGTACGCTCGGCGCGCTGCACCCCTCCGGTACCCAGGTCCCGGAGCTGCTCGCCCACCAGGTCGTCCGGCTCTTCGGCAGGCTGGCCCGGGTCGATCCCTGGACTCTCGCGGTCGAGCGGCGCTGCCAGGAGCAGGACCGTCCGGCGGACGGCGACACCGACGGCTTCCTGGAACGGCTCGTCCATTTCACCGAGCACCAGGTGTACCGCGCCAACCTCGACCGGTTCGGGGAGCTGTTCGCGGAGCTGGGGCTGGAGGAGGAGTCCTTCACCCACCTCCGCAAGCAGGTCTCGGGGCTGGCCCGCCGTCCCTTCCGGCTCCTCCACGCGGACCTGCACCGGGAGAACCTGATCGTCGACCCGGGCGGCGTCCTCTGGGTCATCGACTGGGAGCTGGCGATGGTCGGCGACCCCCTCTACGACCTCGCGACCCACCTCCACCTGATGCGCTACCCGGACCCGCAGGCGCGGGACATGGCCGAGCGGTGGAGCGCGGTCGCCGAAGCCGTACGACCCGGAGCCACCCGCGGCTGGCGGCACGACCTGGAGCGGCTGCTCGCCTACAAGCGCGCGCAGTCCGTCTTCACCGACGTGATCCGTACGGCACTGTCCCTGCCGCCCGCCCCCACCCCGGTGACCGAGGCGGCGCGCAAGCTCGTCGCCGTCCTGGCGGAAGCCGCGGGTCCGCTGAGCCTCACCCCGCCGGACGCCCCGTCCGTCGCGGACGCGCTGCGGCGGTGGCGGCGGGGATAGGACATCCTGCCGGACATGCTGCTCTTCCTCGACGTCGACGGCGCCCTCATCCCCTACGGGGCGCCGGACAGCGCCTACCCGGTGTACGAGCGGGGCGTGGCCGGACCGTCCGAGGGGCATCCGCTGCTCTGGCGGGTCGACCCCGCCCTGGGCGCGCGGCTGACCGCGCTGGGCTGCGAACTGGTGTGGGCGTCCACCTGGATGGACGAGGCCAACGAGATCATCGCCCCTTGGCTCGGACTGCCCCCGCTGCCGGTCGTCGAGTGGCCGGACGAGGACGAGCCGCCGGGACTGCTCCACTGGAAGACACAGCCCCTGGTGGCGTGGGCGGCGGGACGCCCGTTCGTCTGGATCGACGACGAGCTGACGGAAGCCGACCGCGCGTGGGTCGCCGTGCATCACCGGGGACCGGCGCTGCTGCACCGGGTGAACCATGTGTACGGACTGACGGAGGCGGACTTCGGGGCGGTGCGGGGGTGGCTGGGGGAGCAGGGAATCTCCGCTTAGGCAGCCCGGGGATCACGCTGCCGGGCGGTCCTCCGGGAAGCGGCGGCGCTCCATGGCGGGCGGGGCGTAGTCCAGGTCGTGCCGCCCGACGTCCGTACCGGGCGACACGATCGCGTCGATCGGTTCCAGGGTCTCGTCCGTGAGGATCGCCTTGTCGCCAGCGAGCCGGAAGCTGGAAGCCCTCACTCTCCGGCTCCGCCCGGGGCACCGGGCGACCGGGGCTGAGTCCCCCCGGAGACTTCCCGGACCGTCCTGCCGCTCTCGTCGCACAGTTCGAGCTGGAAGCTCACCCCGACGCGGGTGAGCAGCGCCGCGAGGGCGTCGAGTCCGTCCGGGTCGACGACACCGTTCAGCAGGGTCTCCCTCCTGCCGACGGGATCGAGCTCCACCTCGCACCAGTCCGTCCCGACCTCGTACCCCTCCCACGACGACGACCGGGACCTCCACCCCGCCCCGACGAACCGCGCGGCCACGGACGAGGTGTCGCGCCCCCGCAGAATGCCGGACAGGTTGTTGTCGGCGTCCTGGAGGCGGGGCGCCAACTCCGATCCGTCGTGGGAGATGTCCATGACCGGATCATGGATCTCGGCAGGGGCGGACCGCCATCCCCGTCGGCGACACACTTCTGCTAGCGGATGCTTGCAATAGTTAGCAAGGGTGAGGCATGGTGGAGGCATGGCATCGCTCAACGTCGGCAATCTCGGTGAGTATCTGCGCGAGCAGCGGCGCAACGCTCAGCTCTCGCTGCGGCAGCTCGCCGATGCCGCCGGGGTGTCCAATCCGTACCTGAGCCAGATCGAGCGCGGGCTGCGCAAGCCGAGCGCGGAGGTGTTGCAGCAGGTCGCCAAGGCGCTGCGCATCTCCGCCGAGACGCTGTACGTCCGCGCCGGAATCCTCGACGCCGAACGGGACCGGGACGAGGTCGAGACGCGCGCCGTCCTCCTCGCCGACCCCTCGCTGAACGAGCGGCAGAAGCAGGTGCTGCTCCAGATCTACGAGTCCTTCCGCAAGGAGAACGGATTCGGGACCGGCGGTTCGGAGCAGGAGGCGACGGAGGAGGAACGGCCCGGCAGCGCCGAGGACGACACGGGCGACACCACCGCACGCGGCACCCGCACGGCCGGCGGCAGCGATGCCGGTCCGCGGCGGACGGCCGGACAGTAGCCGGACCAGGGCTCCGGTCGCCGCACGCGGACCAGCACAACCTCAGCCGAACGCGAATCGAATCCGGGAGGACCCTCACCATGGCCATCACCGACGACCTGCGCAAGACCTTCAGCGACCCGACCCCGCTCTACTTCGCCGCCGGAACCGCCGATCTCGCTCTCCAGCAGGCCAAGAAGGTGCCCGCGCTGGTCGAGCAGCTCCGCACCGAGGCTCCGGCCCGGATCGACAAGGTGCGCGCCACCGACCCCAAGGAGGTCCAGGCCAAGGCCACCGCCCGCGCCAAGGAGGCGCAGGAGGGCCTGCAGTCCCGGCTCAACCAGCTCCTCGGCACCCTCGACGTGGACATCAAGAAGCTCGGCGAGTCCGCCCAGGACTTCGCCCTGCGCGGTGTCGGCGTCGCCGCCGAGTACGCCGTCAAGGCCCGCGAGACCTACGAGAAGGTCGCCGAGCACGGCGAGCAGGCCGTGAAGACCTGGCGCGGTGACGCGGCCGAGGAGATCGAGGACCTCGCCATCGCCGTCGAGGGCGCGCCCGACCCGGCCCCCGCCCCCGCCGCGACCCCGCTCACGGCGCAGCCCACGCCGGTCACCACGCCCGAGTCGGCCGCCGCCGCGAAGAAGCCGGTCGCCCCGAAGAAGTCCCCGTCGGCCGCCCGCAAGACGCCGCCGACCGCGAAGAAGACCACGCCGCCCGCCAAGTGACACCGGCGGACACCACCGGAAACGGGCCGGGCACCATCGGGGTGCCCGGCCCGTTCTCTGGGTACGGTGGCTTTACTGACGACTCGAACCGGGTGGTGGCACTGTGCTGATGACGGCGTTCGGTGACGTGATGTGGCTGCTCTACACCGCCATGCTCGTCCTGGCCGTGGTGGCCTTCGCCATGGCGCTGCTGTTCCGCGAGGACGCCTACCGCGCGGCCGACAAGCAGAACAAGGGCTTCTGGCTGATCATCCTCGGCGTCGCCGTCGCGGTGAACCTGCTCGTGCCGATGCTGTTCCTCCAGCTCGCGGGCCTGGTCGCCACGATCGTCTTCTTCGTGGACGTCCGCCCCGCCCTCACCCGCGTCTCCGGCGGGCGCCTCTGGAACCGCACCCGCCGCTGAGCCCTGCGGGGCTTCAGCGGGGCACGGGGTGCGGGTCCGCCGAGACCTGCCCGGCGCCGGACCAGCCCCCCCGACCACGGGCCCCGCCCCGCCGCGGAGCGCCCCACCGCACCCGTTCCCGCGCACCGCCCCAAGGGGCTCGCACCTGATGCGCCCGTCCCGACGCGCCTGCTGCCGCACCGTCGTCCCGACGTGCCTGCTGTCGCACCGTCGTCCCGACGTGCCTGCTGTCGCACCGCCCTCCCGAGGCGCCCGCTGCCGCACCGTCGTCCCGAGGCGCCTGCTGTCGCACCGTCGTCCCGAGGCGCCTGCTGCCGCATCGCCGTCCCGAGACGACCGCCGCCGCACCGCGGTTCCGTGGCGCCCGCTCCCCGGTCGGTGACCCCTGAGGGGCGCTGCGGCTCTGCCCTTACGACAGACCCGCTGCCCGGGCCACGGCGCCGAGGCGAGCGCCACCGTGTCGCCGCTCCGACGGTCCGGTTCTCGGTCCGCCGTCTCAAGGAGCCGTGGGCCGATCAGGCGCCTCAAGGGGGCGCCACCGGTCCGCCACTCCAAGAGGCCGTTCCTGGTCAGCCATCTCAAGGGACCGCCACCAGTCTGCCGCTCCAGGGGGTTTCCCGGTGAGCCGTCTCAAGGGGCCGTGGGCCGATCGGCGCCTCAAGGGCCGCCACCGGTCAGCCGCCCCAGGAGCCTTCCCGGTCGGCCACCCCCCGAGCCCCTCCCGGGCAGCCGCCACAAGGGACCAGCCCCATTCCGCCGCCCCCAGGGGACCGCTACCGCTGGCGTTCCAGCAGCACGACCGCCACGTCGTCCGTGAGGTCGCCGCCGTTGAGGTCGCGGGCTTCGTTGACCGCCGCGCGCAGGAGTTCCTCGCCGCGCAGACCCTCGGAGAGCTGGCGGTGGATCATGGCGGTCATGCCGTCCTGGCCGAGGCGGTCGCCCTCGGTGCCGACATGGCCCTCGATCAGTCCGTCGGTGTAGAGCATCAGACTCCACTCGGCACCCAGCTCGACCTGCATGCGCGGCCAGCGGGCGCCGGGCAGCAGCCCGAGCGCGGGACCGTTGTTCTCGTACGGCAGCAGGCGCGGCACCGGCGTGCCCGCGCCGGGGCGTACCAGCAGCGGGGACGGGTGACCCGCCAGGCACAGTCCGGCGCGGCGGCCGTCCGGGGAGATGTCCACCGTGCACAGGGTCGCGAAGATCTCCTCGTGGGCGCGCTCGTGGACCAGTACCTCCTGGAGGGTGTCCAGGAGCTGGTCCCCGCACAGCCCGGCCAGGGTCAGCGCCCGCCAGGCGATGCGCAGCTCCACGCCGAGTGCCGCCTCGTCCGGGCCGTGGCCGCAGACGTCGCCGATCATGGCGTGCACGGTGCCGTCGGGGGTGCGTACGGCGTCGTAGAAGTCGCCGCCGAGCAGTGCGCGGGAGCGGCCGGGGCGGTAGCGCGCGGCGAAGCGCAGCCCGGAGCCCTCAAGGAGCGGGGTCGGCAGCAGACCGCGCTCCAGGCGCCGGTTCTCCTGCGCGCGCAGCTTGCCCTCGGCCAGGCGCCGCTCGGCGGTGTCGGAGCGCTTGCGCTCGACGGCGTAGCGGATGGCGCGGTTGAGCAGCCTGCTGTCCAGCTCGTCGCGGAACAGATAGTCCTGGGCGCCCACGCGCACGGCTTCGGCGCCGCGCTCGGCGTCGCCGGAGGCGGTCAGCGCGATCACCGCCTGCCGGGGGGCCAGCTCAAGCACCTGGCGCAGTACGGCCAGCTCGTCGGGGTCCTCGGGGCGCCCGGAGGCGGGCAGCGCGAGGTCCAGCAGGATGCAGTGGACGTCGTCGGTCAGCAGCCGCCCCGCCTCGGTGAGGTTGCGGGCGGTGCGGACGCGGATGGGCTTGCCGGAGGCGTCCAGCAGCTCGGGCACGATCGGCCCGGCCGGGTCGTCCTCGATCAGCAGCAGGGTGAGCGGTCCGGCGGTGGCGCCGTGGGGCGTGGTGTCGCGGCCGGCCTCCTGTTCGAGGGGGCCGCCGAACACGGTGGCGGCCCGCGCCTGACCACTTTCCACGGCCGGGATCGCCCTCTGCCGCGGTATGGGTACGGGCATCTTCCTGGGTTCCTTCGCTCCCCCCGAGGGTGGTGGTGTCGAGGGGTCTCGATCCACCGTCGGGTGACCATAGCGGTTGCGGCGGTTCCGGCGGAATGGTGTGAGCCGCGTCGCTCGCGTGCGGGTGCCCGCCATGTGCCGTGCGGCGCAAGGGGGTTCGGGGTGCGCCGGACCGCGCCGGGATGACGAAGCTCACTCGGCGGACGGGGGTCCGGGTGGAGTCGGTCACACGGGTACGGGGGCGCGGGGGGTGGTGCGGGGCACGCGGGTACGGGGGCGTCCGGGGTCGCGCGGGTCCCGCCGGACGGCGTACGGCTTCGCCGGGGGCGGCGGTCAGCCGTTCGGTCGTACGACGCCCAGGATCGGCATCGTCCCGGCGCCGGTCACCGTCACCGTGCGTCCGGGGCGCGGCGCGTGGATGATCTTGCCGTCGCCCGCGTACATCGCGACGTGCGTGGCGTCGTCGAAGTAGATGATCAGGTCCCCGGGGCGCATGTCCTTCACCGCCACATGGGGAAGCTGCCGCCACTGCTCCTGCGAGGTGCGCGGGATCGGGTGGCCCGCCGCCGCCCACGCCTGCGAGGTGAGCCCGGAGCAGTCGAAGGAGTCGGGACCCTCGGCACCCCACACGTACGGCTTGCCGAGCTGGGCGGTGGCGAACGCGACCGCCTTCTTCCCCTCGGCGGAGGTCTTGTCGCTGATGCCGTCGAGGACGCCGGTGTCCACCCAGGCGGTCTGCGCCGCGTGCGCGGCTTGCCGTTCCAGTTGGGCCAGCCGCTCCTTCTCCTTCTTCTCCAGCCCGGATTCGACGAGTTCGGCGTCCGCGATCCGCTTCTTGATCTTCTTCTTCGCGGCTGCCTTGTCCTCGCGGTCGGCTTCCAGCTTCTTCATCCGGGCGGCGGCGTCGTCCGAGTCGGCCTGCAACTCCTTCTGGGTGCGGGCCATTTCGGTGAGCAGCTTCCTGGTCGCCCGCTCGCCGTTGAGGATCGTCGCCGCCGAGTCCGCGAACTGCTGCGGGTCGTCGCTGAGCAGGAACCGCGCGGTGGGCGGCAGTCCGCCGTTGCGGTACTGGGCGCGGGCTGCGGCGCCCGCCTGGTCCTTGAGCCGCTTCAGCTTCTTCTCGCCCTCCGCGATCCGCTCGTTGAGGTCGTCGACCCGCGCGGACTGCTTCTCCGCCTTCTCCTCCGCCGCGTTGTAGGCGTCGGTGGCGACGGCGGCGTCGTGGTACAGCCGGTCGAGTTGCTTGCGGATCTTCTCCAGGTCCTTGTCGGGGGCGGGCGTCGGCGCCGCGCCCGGCGCGGGGCTCCCCGGGAGCGTGGGCGAGGGCGAGCCGGACGCGGTCGGCGGCGCGGAGGGGTCGGGCGGCACCGAAGCGAACGCCGTACCGGCGCCTGCCAGTACGGTCACCGCGCAGACCACGGTCACGGCGGCGGCGAGCAGTCCGCGCTTGCCCGAACCCATACGTCCCCCCAAACTGATTTACCGTCAGTAACCTGTGCTGCCCGAGGGATCGTGCCACGAATGGGCCCGAAGTGACAGAGGTCGTACGAAGTCGTACTCCCTGTTGCCTCTTTCGGACCGCTACGACACTCGCCCCTCCCGCACTTCCCCCCGAAGGGAGCGGTTACGACGATCTTCCGCGGGTGTGACGTACAGCGCACGGAGATCGTTCCACCGTGTTTCCCGGGGCAGTTGGGGGCTGAGTGCCCGCTGAGTGCCGGCTCGGTGCGCGCTCAGTGTCCGCGAGGTGCCAACGCGGCCCAGTCCACGGTGACTTCGCCCTGGCGCCAGCGTGCGGGACCGTCCGTCACCGGCCAGTCGGCCGCCAGGTCCCGGACCGTGCGCAGCCAGCGCTGGCGGGCGCCGTAGGAGGCGAAGGGCGCGGCGCCGGCCCACGCGCGGTCGAAGTCGCGCAGGAAGGCGTGCACCGGTTCGCCGGGCACGTTGCGGTGGATCAGCGCCTTCGGCAGCCGTTCGGCGAGGTCGGAGGGGCGCTCCAGGGAGCCGAGCCGGGTCGCGAAGGTCACCGTGCGCGGACCCTCGGGACCGAGCGCGACCCACACGTGCCGCCGCCCGATCTCGTCGCACGTCCCCTCGACAAGGAGCCCGCCGCGCGAGACACCGTCCGCCGGGGCGAGCCGCGCGCACAGCCGCCGCCACACCGCCGCGACCTGCTCCTCGTCGTACTGCCGCAGCACGTTCGCCGCCCGGATCAGCGTCGGCCGCCCCGGCACCGGGATCTCGAACCCGCCGTGCCGGAAGGTCAGCCCCTCGCGCTCGTACGGCCGCGCCGCCGCGACCCGCTCGGGTTCGATCTCGACGCCGACCACCTGGGCGCGGGGCGCGGCGGTACGCAGACGGGCGAGCAGCTCCACGGCGGTCCAGGGCGCGGCGCCGTAGCCGAGGTCGACGGCGACCGGCGCGTCCGCGCGGCGCAGCTCGGCGCCGTGCGTGGCCGCGATCCAGCGGTCCATGCGGCGCAGCCGGTTGGGGTTGGTGGTACCGCGCGTCACCGTGCCTACGGGTCGGGAGGTCGCGCGGGATGCCATGGATACGAGGGTAAGCGGGCGGGGAGGGGGGTCCGTCCGGGTGTGTGCTGGGCCGGGGTGCGTCCCGGTCCGGACTCGTGCCGTTCCCGGTGGCGCGCCGGTCCTGGACTCGCGCCGATCCCGAACGGTTGAGCGAATCATGGTCATGATTGGGTAAAGCCGCTTGATCGGGCCGGTCATCGGGAAATGGGCGGACACCCGTCGGGTGTTGCACGTCCGGGAGGGCTGGGTCGGTCCTCCGGTCGTCATGGCCGTGCCGAGGAGGAGGAACGCCACGTGAGCCAGTACGTCAGCAGGCTCGGGCGTCGCTCCCCGGCGGCGCCGCCCCGGCTGAGGCTGCACCGCAAGCCGCGCCGGGTCGCCATGCTCTCCGTGCACACCTCCCCGCTCCACCAGCCCGGCACCGGCGACGCGGGCGGCATGAACGTCTACATCGTGGAACTGGCCCAGCGCCTGGCCGCGATCAACATCGAGGTCGAGATCTTCACCCGGGCCACCTCCGGCGACCTCGCCCCCACCGTCCAGCTCGCCCCCGGCGTCCTGGTCCGGCACGTGGACGCGGGTCCCTATGAGGGTCTGGCCAAGGAGGACCTGCCCGCCCAGTTGTGCGCCTTCACCCACGGCGTGATGCAGGCATGGGCCGGACACCGCCCCGGCTACTACGACCTCGTCCACTCCCACTACTGGCTCTCCGGGCACGTCGGC
Organism: Streptomyces sp. DSM 110735; assembly: GCF_016482685.1. Lineage (GTDB taxonomy): Bacteria > Actinomycetota > Actinomycetes > Streptomycetales > Streptomycetaceae > Streptomyces. Next base: position 64,770 of record NZ_JACYHF010000015.1, read on the forward strand.
TGGCTCGCCGCCCAGCGCTGGGGCGTCCCGCTGGTCCACGCCATGCACACCATGGCCAAGGTCAAGAACGCCAGCCTGGCCGCCGGTGACACTCCCGAGCCCGCCGCGCGCGTCATCGGTGAGACCCAGATCGTGCACGCCGCCGGGCGGCTCATCGCCAACACCGCCGAGGAAGCCGCCGAACTCGTCCGGCACTACGAAGCCGACCCCGCCAAGGTCGCCGTCGTCCACCCCGGTGTGAACCTCGGCCGCTTCCGCGTCTCCGACGGCCGCGCCGCCGCCCGCGCCCGGCTCGGTCTGCCGCAGGACGCCCTGATCCCCCTCTTCGCCGGGCGGATACAGCCCCTCAAGGCTCCCGACGTGCTGCTCCGCGCCGTCGCCCATCTGCTGGACGAGCGCCCCGAGCTGCGCCCGAGGATCGTCGTGCCCGTCGTTGGCGGACCCAGCGGCAGCGGACTGGCCAAGCCCGAGGGGCTGCAGAAGCTCGCCGCGCGGCTCGGCATCGCGGACGTCGTACGGTTCCGCCCGCCGGTCGGACAGGAACAGCTCGCGGACTGGTTCCGCGCCGCGTCCGTGCTGGTCATGCCGTCCTACAGCGAGTCCTTCGGGCTCGTCGCCATCGAGGCGCAGGCCACCGGCACACCGGTGATCGCCGCCTCCGTCGGCGGTCTCCCGGTCGCCGTCCGCGACGGCGAGACCGGCTTCCTCGTCGATGGCCACGACCCGGCCGCCTACGCCCGCGTCCTCAGCCGCTTCGCCGACGACCCCACCCTCTCCGCCCACATGGGCACCGCCGCCGCCCGCCACGCCCTCGGCTTCGGCTGGGACGCCTCGGCGGCGGCGACGGCGGACGTGTACACGGCCGCGATGGCGACACACCGGCGTCGCGTACGCTCGCCGCATGGGTGAGGTGGGGGCTGTGGGCGGTGCTCACATGGGTGGTGCCCACATGGGTGGTGCCCACATGGGGGCGGCGGACATAGGTGGTGCGCACATGGGCGCAGCCGACATGGAGGCGCCCGCCTGCCTGGTGACGGCCGACATGGGCGGTGCGCACATGGGCCGTGCTCACATGGACGCGCCCGACATGGGTGGGACGGACATGGGTGGTCCGAGAAACATGACCCCGTGCCCCCATGGGGGCTGACGACATGGGCGAGGCGAACATGGGTAACGGGGCGAACATGGGTGAAGCGCACACGGACGAGGCGCACATGGGCGACGCGCACACAGGCGACGCGCACACGGTCGACACCGACACTGACAGCGCCGCGCGCGTCATCGAGGACGCCCTCAAGGACGCCGAGCTGGAGTGGGAGAGCCCCGAAACCGGGTCCTACGTCGTCAAGCTCCCCGGCACCCGCAAGCTCTCCACCACCGTGTCGTTCCTCGTCGGCCGCCACACCCTCTCCGTGAACGCCTTCGTCATCCGGCACCCCGACGAGAACGAGGGCGGCGTCCACCGCTGGCTCCTGGAGCGCAACCTCAAGCTGTACGGCGTGAGTTACGCCGTCGACCGCCTCGGCGACATCTACGTCACCGCCCGCCTCCCCCTCGCCGCCGTCACCCCCGACGAGATCGACCGCCTCCTCGGCCAGGTCCTCGAAGCGGCCGACGGCGCCTTCAACACCCTCCTGGAACTCGGTTTCGCCACCGCGATCCGCAAGGAACACGCCTGGCGCGTCTCCCGAGGCGAGTCCACCCGCAACCTGGACGCCTTCGCGCACCTGCTCCGCCGCGAAGAAAGCTGACGCGGCGTCAGGCGCGACCGCTCCGGTAGCGCCCCGGAGTCACCCCCACCAACCGCTTGAAATGCCGCGTGAGATGAGCCTGGTCGCAGAATCCGGTGACCGTCGCGACCTCGCCCGGCGGCAGACCGTCGAGCAGAAGACGACGGGCGCGACCGACGCGGCGGGAGGTCAGGTACTGGTGGGGCGGAATGCCGTAGGCGGCGCTGAACGTCCGTACCAGATGGGCGGGATGGGCATGCAGCAGCCGACCGGCGTCCGCGAGGGTGAGCCGCCCGGCGATCTGCTCGTCCAGCAACTCCCGTAGGAGACGGGCCAGTACGGGATCAGGGCGACCCGACTGCCTTTCCAGCCGCCTGAGATGCCCCCGCAACCGCTCCCCGACCAGCGCCAGCCGACTCTCCGCCTCCAGTTCGTCCCCCGCCCGGCGCAGCGCTCCGTGCAGTCGCCCCACCCGCTCGCGCAGCACCGCGTCCACGAGGTCGGGACCGTCCACGGCGGCACCGATCAACTCCTCGCCGAGCAGGCTCTCTTCGAGGTACAGCACCCGCTTGCGGAAGCCGTCCGGGGTCGCGGCGGCGCCGTTGTGCGGCACATGCGGCGGCAGCAGGGTGACCGTGTCGCGCGGAGTCCCGTGCTCCTGCCGCCCGAGGTCGTACCGCACCGCGCCGTCGTCCACGATCAGCAGCGTCCAGGCGTCGTGGACGTGCATCGGATACGCGTACTCCGTGAAACGCGCGTGGAACACCTCCACGACACCCGGCACCCGTGGGCGCCAGGCGGAGACGTCACGCTGGTCGGAGGGCACGCAAACAACGTACAAGACGCTGCCGCGCCCCGGTCGGCAGTCTCGGGGCATGAACGAACAGCCCCTTTCCGCCGATGGTCCCGTCACCCGGTTCGACACCAAGATCGCCGTGCTGCTCCGGGACGACCTGGAGACCTGGCAGCGGCTCAACGTCACCGCGTTCCTGGTCAGCGGCTTGGGCAGCCAGGTGCCCGAGGTGGTGGGCGCGCCGTACGAAGACGCGGACGGTGTGGGTTACCTCCCCATGTTCCGGCAGCCCGTGATGGTCTTCGAGGGCTCCAAGGAGACCCTGTGTGCCGCCCACACACGTGCGCTCACCCGCGCTCTGCCCCGCGCCCTGTTCACCGCCGACCTCTTCGCCACTGGCAACGACCACGACAACCGGGCAGCCGTACGGGCCGTACCCACGGCGGAACTCGACCTGGTCGGTCTCGCGGTGTACGGCCCGAGGAACGGGGTGGACAAGGTGGTGAAGGGGGCGCGGATGCACCCGTAGCGGCGTGCGGAGTCAGGCGGTGCGCAGCTCCGCGGGGGCACTGTCGGAGACCTCGGCGCCGGTGTCCGCCGGGACGGCTTCCGCCTGGACCGGGTCGGTCTGGACGGCGACCGTCTCCTCCTTCGGCAGCCCCCGCATCAGCACGCCGTACCCGAGCCCCGCCACCGTGCCGATCACCGCGCACCCGCCCCACAGCCACGCCGCGCCGAACCGGTCGATCACCGCGCCGGCGACCAGCGGGGCGACCAGCGCGGCGGCGGACCAGGACAGTCCGTAGACGCCCTGGTAGCGCCCGCGCCCGTGGACGGGGGAGAGGCGGACGACGAGCCCGGTCTGGGTCGGCGCGTTGACGATCTCGGCGAGGGTCCACACCACGACCGTCAGCGCGAACAGCCCGACCGACCCGGCGAAGGCGGTGAGCCCGAAGCCGTACCCCGCGAGCAGCGAGGAGACGACCAGCAGCATCCGGGCGTCGCGGTGCTCGATGAAGCGGGTGACCGGGATCTGGAGGACGACGATGAGGATGCCGTTGACGGCGATGGCCAGACCGTAGTCCGCCGGGGAGAACCCGGCGCGGCCCATGGCCACCGGCAGTCCGACCGAGCCCTGCTGGAAGATCAGCGCGATGAGGAAGGACAGCCCGACGACCGCCATGTACCGCCGGTCGCGCAGCACGGTGCCGAGACCGACCTGGTCCCCCGTCTCCTTGGCGGCGGGCGCCGGGCGGGACTCGGGCAGCTTGAGGAAGACGACGACCGCGCAGATCAGCGTCATCCCCGCCTCGATGAGGAACCCGGCGCGGTAGCTGTAGCGGGCGATGAAACCGGCGCCCATGGAGGAGACGGCGAAACCGAGGTTGATCGCCCAGTAGTTGAGCGAGAAGGCGCGGACCCGGTCCTCGGGGCGCACGATGTCGGCCATCATCGCCTGCACGGCGGGCCGCGAGGCGTTGGAGGCGGCGCCGACCAGGAAGGCGACGGCGGCGATGGCGACCGGGTCGCGCACGAAACCGAGCAGGGCGACCGCGGCGGCGGTGGAGAGTTGCGCGACCAGCAGCGTCGGCCGCCTGCCGAACCGGTCCGCCATCACCCCGCCGCCCAGCGAGGAGACGACCCCGCCGAGCCCGTGCAGGGAGGCGACGAGACCGGCGTACGAGGCGGAGTAGCCGCGGTCGAGCGTCAGATACAGCGCCATGAAGGTGGCGACGAACGCGCCGAGCCGGTTGATCAGGGTGCTGGTCCACAGCCACCAGAAGGCGCGGGGCATACCGGAGACGGAGGCGCGGACGGCCGATGTGAGACGGCCGACGGGCGCGGCGAACGCGGACATGTGGGCGGGACCCCCCGGTAAGCGGTGCTGGCGGTGAGCGCAACTTACGATGGCGGTGTTGTCGGGAGCCACTCAATTAACAGATGCCGTCAACCGTGGGTACGGCGATGGGTGCCGTCGGCGGTGCTTTCGGCGGCGCTGTCGGCGGTGCCGTGGGCAGCCGGGACGGCCGTTCCGGAGGTGGATTACGCTCTGACCCATGGCCGACGCACCGTACAAGCTGATCCTCCTCCGCCACGGCGAGAGCGAGTGGAACGCGAAGAACCTGTTCACCGGCTGGGTGGACGTCAACCTCAACGAGAAGGGCGAGAAGGAGGCGGTCCGCGGCGGTGAGCTGCTGAAGGACGCCGGCCTGCTGCCCGACGTGGTCCACACGTCGCTCCAGAAGCGCGCGATCCGCACGGCCCAGCTCTCGCTGGAGGCCGCGGACCGCCACTGGATCCCGGTCCACCGGAGCTGGCGCCTGAACGAGCGGCACTACGGCGCGCTCCAGGGCAAGAACAAGGCGGAGACGCTGGCCGAGTTCGGCGAGGACCAGTTCATGCTCTGGCGCCGTTCCTACGACACCCCGCCGCCGCCCCTCCCGCGCGACGCGGAGTACTCCCAGTTCAACGACGCCCGCTACGCCGACCTCCCCCCCGAGCTGCGCCCCCAGACGGAGTGCCTCAAGGACGTCGTCGTCCGCATGCTCCCCTACTGGTACGACAACATCGTCCCCGACCTCCTCGACGGCAACACGGTCCTGGTCGCCGCCCACGGCAACTCCCTCCGCGCCCTGGTCAAGCACCTGGACGGCATCTCGGACGAGGACATCGCGTCCCTCAACATCCCGACGGGCATCCCGCTCTACTACGAGCTGGACGCGGACTTCAAGCCGGTGACGCGTGGCGGGAAGTACCTGGACCCGGAGGCGGCGGCTGCTGCGATCGAGGCTGTGAAGAACCAGGGCAAGAAGAAGTAACGCGACCGCCACAGAGCCCCCGACCTGCTGTTTCTCGGCAAGGCGGGGGCTTTTTGGTGGGGCCGTCTCTGGTCCGCCGGTTGTCAGGACACGATGAGGCGGCTGGTGAAGCCGTCGCGGATGAGGGATTCGTACGCTCCGTGCACGTCCTCGGGGACTTCTTGCTCGATGGCGAATCCGCGCTTGGGGTATTCGATGACCCGCTGGAGGTCGCCGACGAGCATGTCCAGGACGAGTTTCTCGTTGCCGATGGACTTCACGTAGTCGTCGAGTTCGAGTGGTTCCGAGGCGCAGAGGATCTGGACGTCGGGCCACAGTTTGCGGGCGGTGGCGTAGGAGCGGCGTTCCATGTAGGGCTTGGAGACCAGCAGGATCGTGGTCGGGGTGATGCCTGCGGTGGTGAGGATGTCGCGGGAGAGGGTGATGTTCTGGCCGGTGTTGGCGGCGTTCGGTTCCAGCAGGATCGCTTCGGTGGGGACGCCGAGGGTGATGGCGTGTTCGCGGAAGTGGACGGCTTCGCCTCGGGGGAAGACCTGGGCGGTGGTGGGGCTGTTGCCGCCGGTGAAGACGAGGGTGGGGAACAGTCCGGCGTGGTACAGCTCGGCGGAGTGGGTGGCGACGCCGAGGTCGTGACTGCCGAGTCCGATCGCCACGTCGACGGGACGCAGCGCGTGGTGCATCTGGTGGTAGTCCCAGATCAGCGCGGCCCGCTGCCACTGGTCCTCGGTGATGGCCTGCTGGTTCTCGCCCACTTGTCTCTCCCCGGTCACCGTCGCCGCTGCAGAGCGCAGGCGCTCAGGTCGGTCGACGCCCGATGCTCAGCAGGTGCGAGCTGGCGGCCAGAAGCTCGGGGTACGGCTCGGCCATGCGCGCTGCGGTCAGTGCTGATTCGAAAAGCGGGGTGTCCCGGAAGTCGCCGCCGGTGTTTCGTTCGGCTGCGGCGAGCATGGACCAGGCTGGTCCTTCGATGCCGAAGACCTGGGTTTCGGTGAAGCCCGCGGCCGTCACTTCGTCGCGGAGTTGTTCGCCGCTGTGGAAGTAGGCCGCGGTGAACGCTTTCTTCCCGTCGTGGATCTGCGAGGCCAGGATCTGGCCGATGCTGTTCCGCATCGGCTCCTTGTGGAGGTGTCCGAACGCGGCGTGTTCGAAAAGGCTGGCGTACCGGTTGATGCCGGCCACGGCCAGCAGGCCGCCCGGCTTGAGTACGCGGTAAGCCTCGGCAAGTGCTTGGTCGCGATCGGTGCGGGCGACCAGGTGGTACAGCGGTCCGAGCAGCAGGACCACGTCGAAGGAGGCGTCCGTGGCCGTAAGGCTGCGGGCATCACCGATTTCGACGGTGGCGCCGGTCCCCCTGGCCTGATCGACGTGCCGGGGGATCGGGTCGACGAGGTGCACGCCGTAGCCGTCCTCGACCAGCCAGCGGGCATGGGCGCCGGGGCCGCCTCCGACGTCCAGCACGCGGGCCGGTGGTGTCGGCAGGTACCGGCGCAGCAACTCCCGGGTGCGCACCATCTCCAGGCGCCCGTCGGCCGTGGTGGTCAGCCTGTCCGCCTCGTCGGCGGTCTCGGTGTAGAACCTCATGATCTCCGGCGCTAGCTCGGGATGCGTCATGCGGGCATTCTGGTTCGTGACAAGTGGACCGGCCCAGGCTTTTTGAGGATCGTGGCGGGCGGCTGGGGCGCCTGGGTCTTGCCGTGTCAGAGGCTCGCCTTCTGTGTCCGGCATGGCGGCATCCTGGGGCGGAGTGGACAGCGTGACCAACCCCGAAATCCCCTACGTGAAGGTCCACTTCCGGATGGAGGTCGAGGACGACTGGCCTCCGGTCTCCGTGGAGAGTCTGTGGGCTGTCGATCTGGGGGACGGCACCGTGCGGCTCGACAACGTGCCCTGGTTCGTGCGGGGTATTGCCTGTGGGGACGTCGTGGCCACCGAGGCTGATGAGGAGGGCGTGCGGTGGGGTGGTGAGGTGGTCCGGCGTTCGGAGAACTGCACCGTCCGCCTGATCGTGCTCCGGGACGGCGGCTCTCGACCGGCACGGCAGAGCGTGCTCAACGCGTTCCGGGGGCTCGGCGTCGGCGGAGAGGGCATCGAGCGGTTCGGGATCGGCGCCCTGGATATTCCGCCCACCGCCGACCTCGCCAAGGTGCAACGGCTGCTCCGGCACGGCGTCGACAAGGAGTGGTGGCACATGGAGGAGGGGTGCGTCACTGTGCAGTGGCGGGCTGCTTCCGCCGACTGACGTTCCCCAGGCTGTTCGCTGTTGGTGGGTGGCGGCGCCGACAGCGGATGCGGGGCGCGCGGAGAGCCACGCGATTGAGGAAGCGGGTGCGCGCCGTGGTCGGGGGGAGCGTCCGGGGCGTGGGTGACGCGCTCGCAGAACTCCAAGGGCGTGCAGCCAGGAAACGCCAGCGCTAGCACAAGACTTGACACGCGTTGCGCTGCAGTTCAGCGAGCGTCTCCCTGAATCTCTCAGGCTTCTCAAACTGGTTCTGGCGCTTCTACTCCTCCTGCCCACGTCAGAATCGATCCATGGGACGTTGTGCTGGTGTGACGCGGCAGGGCCTAGCTTGTCGAAACTCTGCTGGCCAGAACGGCTTTTGCCACCTACACGGTGGTGGCGGACGAAGTCGGGCACTGATGCTCCGCCAACCTCCAGTGCCTGCAGGGGTGTCACACGGCTTGGGGCCTCAGCGCCAAAGAAAGCGAAGGGGCTGGTTGTGGAGACTGCGGTATCTCTGCGTGAGTTGGTTCGAAGTGTTGTGCAGCGCTATTGACCGGCGCCGGCGACGTTAGGGAGCGAGACAGAGCTCCGGTGACCGGATCTTCGCTGGGGTGGAAGGGGTGTTCTCGCTCTGAACTCCGTGACGATTCCTACGACGGGTGTGCCTCCAAGGCCGATTAGCGGGAGCGAGCGGCTGCGCGCCTGCATCGATGCCTCTGGGTTGAGCTACGGCGTGTTCCAGGTCCAGAGCCTCCGTGTCGTGGTAGCGGGTCAGTCGTAGACGCGTGCGTAGGCGTGAGCCAACTCCGGTGACGAAGTGCTCTCTTCCCTAGATCACGTATGAGGCGTTGGCGCGGAGGGCGGTCAGGGCGTCTGTCGCGGCCTCGTCGTCGGAGGTCAACAGGGCTTCCAACCAGTCGCGTTGTTTTCGCAGAGCAAAGCCGCCGCGCCGCCGTTCAGGCAATGAGGGGTCCCGCCCCACTGACAGGCCGACCCCCTCACCGCCCGTACATCCTCAGCCGCACTGGCAAGGCGCCCCCGACTGGCAGCCGCAGCCGCAGCCCGAGCCGCAGCCGCAGGCGGCGATCAGGGGGAGGGAGAGGGGGTTGGCGGGGTGGTCCGTGGGCTCGGGCTGGGTGGGGTCGGGTGTGGTGGGGGATTCGGGCATGGGTCCTCCTCGACACGGGGGCCAGATGGCCCCGACCGTTCCATGCCCAATTCCAGGGCCGTGCCTACGGGGTATCAACGGCGCATTCAGGGCGCATGGGGGCGTCCGCACGCCCCCGGGCAAGTCCCGGCAGGGGCAGGGAGGTTCACCGCGCCTCGCCCGCCCCGCACGCAACTCCCGTGTCACGTATGGGGGTCCCCAAAAGCCTCGGCCGTCCCGCCGGCAACCCTCCGCCCCACCGGCAACTCCCGTCCTGCCAGCCATCGCCGGTAACCCCCGGCACCCGCTGGACACTTCACCGGGTCCCGGAGACCACCGCCCTGCCCTCAACCCCCTTCCCCCTCACCCCTGTTCCGCCCCGCCCCCCGTAGGCGGCACATCCTGCTGCTGGAGTTCGTCCGCGTGCTCCCCCGTCACCAGATAAACCACCCGCTTCGCGACAGCCACCGCGTGGTCCGCGTACCGCTCGTAGTAGCGGCCCAGCAGCGTGACGTCGACCGCCGTTTCGATGCCGTGCTTCCAGCGGTCGTCGATCAGGTGCTGGAAGAGGGTGCGGTGGAGGAGGTCCATCTCGTCGTCGTCCTGCTCCAGTTGGAGCGCGAGGTCGACGTCCTTGGTGATGATGACCTCCGCCGCCTTGGCCATGAGCCGCTGTGCGAGCTGGCCCATCTCCAGGATGGTGGCGTGCAGGTACTGCGGGACCGCCCGCTCGGGGAAGCGCAGCCGGGCCAGCTTGGCCACGTGCTGGGCGAGGTCGCCCGAGCGCTCCAGATCGGCGGACATGCGCAGCGACGTGACGACGATGCGCAGATCGGTGGCCACCGGCTGCTGGCGGGCCAGCAGGGCTATCGCCCGGGCTTCCAGGTCGTGCTGGAGTTCGTCGACCTTCTGGTCCGCCTCGATCACGCTCTCGGCCAGCTTCAGATCGGCGTCCAGGATGGCGGTGGTGGCGCGCCCGATCGCCGAGCCGACCAGCCGGGCCATCTCCACCAGACCGTCGCCGATCGAGTCCAGTTCCTCGTGGTACGCGTCCCGCATCGGTTCCCTCTCCTACAGACAGTCCTACGTATACGTACAGTCCTGCGTACAGCCGGGGCTCCTCGCGCGGACCCACGTCCACACCGCCCCACGCTCCCACGTTCCGCCCCGTACGCGTCCGTTTCCGCCACCCGGCGTGAACGCCCACTGGCCTGAAGGTGAACTCTGGGCGACGAGTGTCCGAGGTCGCACTCCGGTGGCTGTGGGCATGTCGTACCCCATGCCTAACCTGGTCACATGGACGTGAACGCGGCGGTCGCCGCAGCGGCGGCGATCGCCGGGGTGCTCACCGGCGTCATCGCCGTGCTGGCGTTCCGCTGGAGCGAGCGCGACCAGAAGCGGCCCACCCGGACCTCGCTGCACACCGACGCGGTGCTGCCGCCCGGCGTGGACACCGTGCTGTCGGTGCTGCGCTCCTCGGCGGTCGTACTGGACGAGGCGGACGCCGTGGTCAAGGCCAGCTCCGCCGCGTACGCCCTCGGTCTGGTCCGGGGCGGCAAGCTCGCGGTCGAGCCGATGCTCCAGATGGCCAGGGACACCCGGCGCGACGGCGAGATACGCCAGGTCGAGCTGGACCTGCCCCGGCGCGGCACCGGACGCGGCGAGGCACTCGCGGTCTCGGCGCGCGTCGCCCCGCTGGGCTCCCGCCTGGTGCTGCTGCTGGTCGAGGACCTGACCGAGGCCCGCCGCATCGAGGCGGTACGACGCGACTTCGTGGCCAACGTGAGCCACGAGCTGAAGACCCCGACCGGCGCCCTCTCCCTGCTCTCCGAGGCTGTCATGGACGCCTCCGACGACCCCGAGGCGGTCCAGCGCTTCGCGGGCCGGATGCAGATCGAGGCGACCCGGCTGACCAACCTGGTCCAGGAACTGATCGACCTCTCCCGGGTGCAGAACGACGACCCGCTGGAGGACGCCGAGCCGGTCCGGGTGGACGAGCTGGTCGCCGAGGCTGTCGACCGCTGCCGCCACCAGGCGGGTACGAAGCAGATCACCATGGCCGCCGCGATCCAGGGTCCCGAGCGCCCCGCCTCCGAGGGCGGCGGTCGCCGCGCCGGTACCGAACTGCGCGTCTGGGGCAACCGCGGCCAGCTCGCCGCCGCCCTCGGCAACCTGGTCGAGAACGCCGTCAACTACTCCCCGGCCCGCACCCGCGTCGGCATAGCCGCCCGGCGGGTCGCCGCGCCCGGCGGCGACCTGATCGAGCTGGCGGTCACCGACCAGGGCATCGGCATCTCCGACAAGGACAAGGAGCGCATCTTCGAGCGCTTCTACCGCGTCGACCCGGCCCGCTCGCGCGCCACCGGAGGCACCGGTCTCGGGCTCGCGATCGTCAAGCACGTCGTCGCCTCGCACGGCGGCGAGGTCTCGGTCTGGAGCGCCGAGGGCCAGGGCTCCACCTTCACCCTGCGACTGCCGGAGGCGGGCGCCGCCCGCGCCCGCGCGGCACAGCACCCCGGCCTCGACGACGAGGACGGGTCAGGCGACTCATCCCCTTACGAACCGCTTCCCGCCCCGGAGGTCCTTCCGTGACCCGAGTGCTCGTCGTCGAGGACGAGGAGTCCTTCTCCGACGCCCTGTCGTACATGCTCCGCAAGGAGGGCTTCGAGGTCGCCGTGGCGGCGACCGGCCCCGACGGACTGGAAGAGTTCGAGCGCAACGGCGCCGACCTCGTGCTCCTCGACCTGATGCTGCCGGGGCTGCCCGGTACGGAGGTGTGCCGTCAGTTGCGCGGCCGCTCCAACGTCCCGGTGATCATGGTGACCGCCAAGGACAGTGAGATCGACAAGGTCGTCGGCCTGGAGATAGGGGCCGACGACTACGTGACCAAGCCCTTCTCCTCGCGCGAGCTGGTCGCCCGCATCCGCGCGGTGCTGCGGCGGCGCGGCGAGCCGGAGGAGGTCACCCCGGCGGCGCTGGAGGCGGGTCCGGTCCGCATGGACGTGGACCGCCATGTGGTGACCGTCGGCGGCGCCAAGGTCGACCTCCCGCTGAAGGAGTTCGACCTGCTGGAGATGCTGCTGCGCAACGCGGGCCGGGTGCTGACCCGGATGCAGCTCATCGACCGGGTGTGGGGCGCGGACTACGTGGGCGACACCAAGACCCTCGACGTCCACGTCAAGCGCCTGCGCGCCAAGATCGAGCCGGATCCGGGCGCGCCGCGCTTCCTGGTCACCGTGCGCGGTCTTGGCTACAAGTTCGAGCCGTAAGCCGTACCGGCGGTATCGGGCGGTACGACGAAGGGTGGGCGCCCCGGGATTCCGGGGCGCCCACCCTTCGTGTGTCGTACGTCCGCTCAGTGACCGGCGGCCGACTGGGACGCCGAGTCGGTCGGCGTCACCTTGTCGCCCGCCTTGTGCGAGGCACCCGCGGCGGGGGCGGACGCCTTGCCGTCCGCGGACGCGCTGTTGCCCGGCTCCGGGGAGGTGGACGCCGAGGCGGAGGAGGACGGGGAGGACGCGGCGGCGGGAGCCGACGGGATCTCGCTCGGACCCCACTTGGTGAAGTAGCTGGTGGCGGGGACCACGAAGGCACGCAGGCTGACCGCGCCGGTCTGGCTGAAGGTGAAGGTCACCTTCTGCGCGTTGCCGTTGCGGACGACCTCGCCGCCGCTCGCGAGCATGGCGGAGGCGTTGTCCTTGCCGCCGATGACCAGGGAGCCGTGCGGCGGGACGGTCAGGCTCTGGCCCTTGGCGGGCTTGAGCTGGACGCTGTCGCCGGCACCCGGGACGCTGATCGACTGGAGGGTCTGGGCGTCCTTGCCCGAGTTGAACAGCGTCGCGGAGATCGCGAGGGGGCCCGCGGCCTTGGCGTCGGGCTGCGTGATCACCAGGGCGTTCTGGACCTTGATGGTGCCGACGCTGGTCGCCGCGTTGTCGGGCCTGATCTCCAGGGTCTGGGCGTCGTTGCCGGCACCGCAGGCGGCGAGCATGGCCAGCGGGAAGGCGATGGCGGAGGCGGCGAGGGCGCCGCGTCGAAGGCTGCTGCTCACGGCGGCGGCAACTCCTTGAACGCACGGACGGCCTTCTTTGTAAAGCCGCCCTAAGTATCAGTCAGCGGGCTTAGGCTACCGAGCCGTTCCAGGTCGGCCGCACCCGACCCTCCCCAAGACCCCGCCGTCCCTCCGGGTGGGCGAGCGGAGAACCCGCCACGACACGCCGGTACGGCACACCGGACGACCGCGACACACACAGCGACGCACGGCGCGACACACCGAGCGGCACGCCCCCGGGCACGCCCTCTCTCTCCCCCCCCGTGACACACCGCCGAATTTCCGGTGAAGGAATGCGGCGCCCGGGATTTCGCCCGGCCGATTGACCCACGTGATTGAGCGGGATTGAGCCACTTGATTGAGCCACTTGAATGACCGACCCCTATTGACGCGCCGTATTGCCGGTCCGCAATGAGCGTTCCGGGTGATCCTTCGGATCATCGGAGTGCCCCATCCGTCTCTTCATCCGCTTCATCATCATCGGCAACATCCGTCACTGATCCACCGTCCGCCGGGGCGCCTGTGATCAATTCCGGATTCGTCTCGTACCGGCCCCCGGTCATCGAACGGAGCACCGGAAGTCGTACGCTTGAGAGTGGGCAAACCGGGACATTCGTCCGCTCGGAGTGGATCTGAGGAGCGTGTGACGTACGCGTTTCACGCCGCCCGCAGAGCCGCTCCGACCTGCGAATACCCGGTTCCGCAGGTGGCCCGCAGCACGTTCCGGTCGCTGTTGTCAAGCCCCGAGATATGCCCTGACCTGCGAAAACGCCATTCAGAAGACGCCGTATCCGTGTTACCCTGGATAGCCACGGAAGGGGTACCTGTCACATGACGTTCAAGGTTGGCGACACCGTGGTCTATCCCCATCACGGGGCCGCGCTGATCGAGGCCATCGAAACTCGCCAGATCAAAGGCGTGGACAAGACCTACTTGGTGCTGAAGGTCGCCCAGGGTGACCTGACGGTACGTGTGCCAGCGGACAATGCGGAGTTCGTCGGCGTGCGTGATGTGGTCGGTCAGGACGGGCTGGACCGGGTCTTCGAGGTGCTGCGCGCGCCGTATGCCGAGGAGCCCACGAACTGGTCGCGTCGTTACAAGGCAAATCTGGAGAAGCTCGCCTCCGGCGATGTCATCAAGGTCGCGGAAGTCGTGCGTGACCTGTGGCGTCGTGAGCGCGAGCGCGGACTCTCCGCCGGTGAGAAGCGCATGCTCGCCAAGGCCCGCCAGATCCTGGTGAGCGAGCTGGCTCTCGCGGAGAACACGAACGAGGACAAGGCCGAGGCGCTGCTCGACGAGGTACTCGCCTCCTGACGCCCGGCAGGCAGCCCCCTGTCTGCTTCCGACGCGCGCACTTTTGAGCCGCCGCTCACGAGTGGGCGCGCCAGGCACAGCCACGACGCCGCGGTGCCCGACGACACTGAACCTGTCGCGGGCGCCGCGGCGTTCTCGTACCCCGCCACCGCCACACCACGCGCGGAACCTGTCGTACGACTCGGAGAACCCCCGATACTGGTGTGCCGGGTCCGGGTGACGGCTCGACCAGGGTCACGGAAGGGTCCGGTCAAGGCGTGCCGCCCGGCACTCCTCCAGGCCATACCCACCCAGGACGAGCACACAAACCTGACAGGAACCGATGTCTGACGAATCGCGTCCCGCGCCCGCCGAGTCCCCTTCCGGGAGCCGTGTCGCCGCCGTGATCCCGGCCGCCGGGCGGGGCGTACGCCTCGGTCCGGGCGCCCCCAAGGCGCTGCGCGCGCTGAACGGCACGCCGATGCTGATCCACGCGATCCGCGCCCTGGCCGCCTCCCGGTCCGTCTCCCTGGTCGTCGTCGTGGCGCCCCCGGACGGCGCCGCCGAGGTGAAGTCCCTGCTGGACGACCACGCGCTGCCCGAGCGGACCGACTTCCTGGTCGTCCCCGGCGGGGAGAGCCGCCAGGAGTCCGTCCGGCTCGGTCTCGACGCGCTGCCGCCGGAGTACGACGTCGTCCTCGTGCACGACGCCGCCCGCCCGCTGGTCCCGGTGGACACCGTGGACGCGGTCGTGGAGGCGGTGCGCTCCGGCGCTCCCGCCGTGGTCCCGGCGCTGCCGCTGGCCGACACCGTCAAGGAGGTCGAGCCCGCCGCCGTGCCCGGCGAGCCCGAGCCCGTGCTCGGCACGCCCGAGCGCGCCCGGCTGCGCGCGGTGCAGACCCCGCAGGGTTTCGACCGGGCGACGCTGGTGCGCGCCCACGAGAGCGTGACCGAGGACGTCACCGACGACGCGAGCATGGTCGAGCGGCTCGGCGCGCTGGTCGTGACCGTGCCCGGGCACGAAGAGGCGTTCAAGGTCACCCGTCCCCTCGACCTCGTCCTCGCGGAGGCGGTCCTCAACCGCAGGAGGCTCAACGATGGCTTCTGAGATCCCGGCGCTGCCCCAGGTCGGCATCGGCACCGACATCCACGCCTTCGAGGAGGGTCGCGAGCTGTGGTGCGCGGGTCTGAAGTGGGAGAACGCCGGACCGGGACTGGCCGGGCACTCCGACGCGGACGTCGTCGCGCACGCCGCCTGCAACGCGCTGTTCTCCGCCGCCGGTCTCGGTGACCTCGGGCAGCACTTCGGCACCGGGCGCCCCGAGTGGGCCGGCGCCTCCGGGGTCGCGCTGCTCACCGAGGCGGCCCGGATCGTGCGCGCGGCGGGGTTCGCCGTCGGCAACGTCGCCGTCCAGGTCGTCGGACCCCGCCCGAAGATCGGCAAGCGCCGGGACGAGGCGCAGCAGATCCTGTCCGCCGCCGTCGGCGCGCCGGTGTCGGTGTCCGGCGCCACCACCGACGGGCTGGGCTTTCCCGGCCGGGAGGAAGGGCTGATGGCGGTCGCGACCGCGCTGGTCGTGCGGGTGGGCTGACCGCGCCCGGTAACGCGTGGGACGGGCCGGGCTCGTCGTGCGGGTGAGCCGAGGGCGTGCGAGGGTACCCGCAGAGTCATCGCCGACCGAGGAGGTACCCCCATGTCCGCCGCCCTGTCCGACCGGCTCAAGGCACTGCTGGACGGTCCCGTCTTCATCGTCGTCGGAACCGTCCAGCCCGACGGCAGCCCCCAGTTGTCGCCGGTATGGGTGAAGCGGGACGGCGACGACGTGCTCTTCTCCACCACGGTGGACCGGCGCAAGAAGAAGAACCTGGACCGCGACCCGCACGTGTCCGTCGTGGTCATGGACCCCGAGCGCCCCTACGAGTACGCCGAGATCCGCGGCACCGCCGACATGACCACCGACGGGGGGCAGGAACTGATCGACGAGCTGTCGAAGAAGTACACCGGCAAGAAGTACGCCGACTTCAACCCGGCCGCCGCCCAGGACGCCGAGCGGGTCGTCGTCCGGATCACCCCGCGCAAGGTGGTCGGCAGCCTCTGACGGCGGCGGGCGGCACGGTACGGCGCCTTCATCGCCGTCCTGTGCATGGCACGGTGACGCGCCCACTACCCTGGGGGGGTGACTATTCGCCTGTACGACACCAGCGCCCGGCAGATTCGCGACTTCACCCCGGTCAAGCCGGGCTGTGTCTCGATCTACCTGTGTGGCGCCACCGTGCAGGCGGCCCCCCACATCGGGCACATCCGCTCGGGGCTGAACTTCGACATCATGCGCCGCTGGTTCGCCTACCGCGGCTACGACGTGACGTTCATCCGCAACGTCACCGACATCGACGACAAGATCATCACCAAGGCTCACGAGCAGAACCGCCCCTGGTGGTCGATCGGGTACGACAACGAGCGCGCCTTCAACGACGCGTACACCGCCCTCGGCTGCCTGCCGCCCAGCTACGAGCCCCGCGCCACCGGCCACATCACCGAGATGATCGAGATGATGGAGGGCCTGATCGAGCGCGGTCACGCCTACGCGGCGGACGGCAACGTCTACTTCGACGTGCGCTCCTTCCCCGACTACCTGGAGCTGTCCCGCCAGGAGCTGGACAACCTGCTCCAGCCCTCGGGCGACGGCGAGACCGGCAAGCGGGACCCGCGCGACTTCGCGATGTGGAAGGCGGCCAAGCCGGGCGAGCCGAGCTGGCCGACCCCGTGGGGACCGGGGCGTCCCGGCTGGCACCTGGAGTGCTCGGCCATGGCGCACAAATACCTGGGCTCGGTCTTCGACATCCACGGCGGCGGTCTTGACCTGATCTTCCCGCACCACGAGAACGAGATCGCCCAGGCGAGGGCCTACGGCGACGAGTTCGCGCGGTACTGGGTGCACAACGCCTGGGTCACCATGGCGGGCGACAAGATGTCCAAGTCGCTCGGCAACAGCGTGCTGGTCTCCGAGATGGTCAAGCAGTGGCGCCCGATCGTGCTGCGCTACTACCTCGGCACCCCGCACTACCGCTCGATGATCGAGTACAGCGAGGAGTCGCTGCGCGAGGCCGAGACCGCGTTCGCGCGCATCGAGGGCTTCGTGCAGCGCGTCCTGGAGAAGGCCGGGGGCACGGTCGAACCGGCCGCCGAGGTGCCGCCCGCCTTCGCCGAGGCGATGGACGACGACCTGGGCGTCCCGCAGGCGCTCGCCGTCGTGCACACCACGGTCCGCCAGGGCAACAGCGCGCTGGCCGCCGACGACAAGGAGGGCGCCGTCGCCCGCCTCGCCGAGGTCCGCGCCATGCTCGGCGTGCTCGGTCTCGACCCGCTGGACCCCCAGTGGGCCGGGGAGGGCGGCGAGCGCGGCGAGGACCTGCACGGGGTGGTGGACAGCCTGGTCAGGCTCGTCCTCGACCAGCGCGAGTCCGCCCGCGCCCGCAAGGACTGGGCCACCGCCGACGCCATCCGCGACCAGCTCGGCCAGTCCGGGCTCGTCGTCGAGGACAGCCCCCAGGGTCCGCGCTGGAGCCTCGGCGCCCGCTGACCCCTGCTTGATCGACTGTGCCGCCCGGCTCTCCGGGCGGCACACTGCATACATACGTACGAAAGCTCACGGAGACGGGTAACTCATGGCGAACAACCGCCGCATGTCCGGCAAGAAGGGTGCACAGGTCGGCAGCGGCGGCCAGCGGCGCCGCGGCCTCGAGGGCAAGGGCCCCACGCCCCCCGCCGAGATGCGCAAGGGCCACGTCAAGCAGCGCGCCGCGGCCGCCAAGGCGCGCCGCGCCCAGGGCGCCCGCCCGCAGCAGCGCCGGGGCGGTGGCAAGTCCACCTCCGAGCTGGTGGTCGGCCGCAACCCGGTGTTCGAGGCGCTGCGCGAGGGCGTGCCCGCCAACACGCTCTACGTCCAGCAGTTCATCGACAACGACGAGCGGGTCCGCGAGGCCATCCAGCTCGCCACCGAGCGCGGCAACATCCACCTGATGGAAGCCCCGCGCCCCGAGCTGGACCGCATGACCAACGGCCTGAACCACCAGGGTCTCGTCCTCCAGGTCCCGCCGTACCAGTACGCGCACCCCGAGGACCTCACCGCGGCCGCCTACGACAACGGCGAGGACCCGCTGATCGTCGCCCTCGACGGCGTCACCGACCCGCGCAACCTCGGCGCCGTCGTCCGCTCCGTCTCCGCCTTCGGCGGGCACGGCGTGGTCGTGCCCGAGCGCCGCTCGGCGGGGATGACCGCCGGTGCCTGGAAGACCTCCGCCGGTACGGCCGCCCGTACGCCGGTGGCCCGCGCCACCAACCTGACGCGGGTCCTGGAGCAGTACAAGAAGGAGGGCATCACGGTCGTCGGTCTGGCCGCCGACGGTGAGGCCGAGCTGGGTGACGTGGCGGCACTGGGCGGTCCAGTCGTCGTCGTGGTCGGCAGCGAGGGCAAGGGGCTGTCCCGCCTGGTCGGCGAGACCTGCGACGTCCGCGTGCGCATCCCGATGCCGGGTGGCGCGGAGTCCCTGAACGCCGGTGTCGCGGCGGGCATCGTGCTGTACGAGGCGTCCCGCCGCCGCGCCTGAACGGGTGTTCGTCACTTCACTCTGATGCGGTAATTCCGGGGTCCATCCGGAGTTCAGGACGACTTTGACGCGGCCCGGACACATCGGGCCGCGTCGGGGCAGTGTCCTAACTCCACATCACTCGGTTAGATGAGTGTGGACACCAGAACACCCCGCACACCCACGGGGGACCGCTCGTCGGGCTACGACGACGTTCCCGCGCTGAGCATGGTGAAGGTGCCGAGCGATCCGGCGCAGGTCATCGTCAACCACGCCAGCTTCCGCGTGCAGTTGGGCGCGGCGGCCAGACGGAACCCGTCGCCCCGGATCGCCCGGCATCTGAGCACCGCTCAGACCCCGGCCCACCTGTCGTCCGCGTCCGTGGGTACGGCGGGCCGGACCGGCGCAGGCCGCCGCCGTCCCGTCGTCTGGACCGGGCGGTCCGCGCCCGACGACACCGGCGCCCACCGGCTGCTCCAGGCCGTCCGGGGCAGCAGCGTCCGCCACCCCGACGAACCGGCGGGAGCCACCCAGGTCATCCCGCGCGTCGGCACCGCCGGGAACGGCTACGACGACGGCTACGACCGCCTCGACGCCACCGTCGAGACCCCCGTCCTCGGTCACCAGCGCACCTCCTCCGACGACGGTCCGCTGCTGCCCCCGCTGCGCGGCGGAGGCGGCGCCTACGACGAACCGGCGTACGACAGCGGCGAGTTCGAGGCGTACGACGAGCCCGAGACACCCCCAGGACCGCGCGCCGCCCGGCGCCACGGCGACGAGGCGGCCCGGCACGCCTACTACCCCGGACGGCGGCTGAACCTCGGCGTCGTCCTGCTCCCGCTGCGCGTCTTCCTCGGCTTCATCTCGATCTACGCGGGCATGGGCAAGCTCTGCGACCCCGTCTACTTCGACGGCGGCGAGCGCGGCTCCATGGTCAAGTGGCTCAACACCCTGCACCCGTGGGACGTCGCCGAGCCGCTGCGCCAGTTCGCGCTGCACCACCCGGTGGGCTCCGGGCTGGTGATCGCCTTCCTCCAGGTGATCGTCGGCGTGCTGACGATCCTCGGCTGCTGGCAGCGGGTCGCCGCCGTGGGGGGCGCGCTGCTCTCCGCCGCGCTGATCGTCACGGTGAGCTGGAAGACCGTCCCCGCCTACGACGCGCCGGACATCATCTACCTCGCCGCCTGGTCGCCGCTGATCATCGCGGGCGCCCCCGTCTACTCCGTGGACGGGCGCCTCGCCGCCGGTGCCTGGCGCACGCTCGGACCGCGCGCCGACATCTGGGACCTGCGCCGCTACGTGCTGCGCCGGGGCGCGCTCATCACGGCGGTCACCATCGGTCTGACGCTGCTGGTCGGCTCGGTGCTCGGCGGCGCGGTGCGCGCCTCCAGCCGGGTGGTCGTCCCCGGTCCCGACGAGGCGCCGCGCAACAACCTGCCCGGTTCCTCCCTGCCCCAGGAGCCCGGCAAGCGGCACTCCGCCAGCCCGTCCGCGACCGGCGCGCCCTCGGGCGGCGCCACGGCGGGGGCGAGCCCGTCGGCGGTCGCGCCCTCCGCCGGACGCACCGCGGGTGCCACCACGGCGGCGCCCAGCCAGACCCAGGGCACCACCGGACAGGCACCGCCCAGCCGGACCGCGCCCTCCACCAGCGGCGGCGGCGCGCCGAGCACGTCGGCGGGTCCGACGAGCACGGGCGGCGCGGCCACCGGCGGCACCGACTCCGCGCCCTCGGGCGCCGACTCGGCGGCGGGCGGCACGTCCACCGGGGAACCGGGGCTCGTGGGCGGTCTGTTGGGCGGCGGCTGAGCGGCTGTCAGGACGTACGACAGGGCCCGTACCGCTTCTCGCGGTACGGGCCCTGTCGTGTGCCTGCGGGCGTCTGACGCCTGGCGCCCGGTGCGGGGGCTCAGGCGCCGCGCTGGGGGTCCAGCTCCTTGGCGGCCTCGTTGAGGTCCTTGACCGTGTCGATGGCCCGCCAGTAGGCGCCCTGCGGGATCGGGAACCCGGCGAGCCTGCGCTCGCGCGCCAGCCGGGGGAAGGTGGTCCGCTCGTGGTCGCCGCGCTCGGGCAGCAGCCCGTGGAACTCGGGGGAGAAGACGTAGACGCCCGCGTTGATCTCGACGGTGGAGGGGGGCGCCTCGATGAAGTCCGTGATGTGCCCGAAGCCGTCGGTCTTCACCGCGCCCCAGGGCAGCCGGGGGCGGGCGAGGGCGAGGGTGGCGACCGCGTCGCGCTCGGTGTGGAAGTCGGCCATGTCCCGCAGTGAGAAGCGGGTCCAGATGTCGCCGTTGGTGGCGTACCAGGGCCGGTCGGGGTGCGGGAGGTGCGCGGCGGCGTACTTCAGACCGCCGCCGCGGCCCAGCGGCTCCGTCTCGACGACCGTGCTGACGGACACCGGCAGGTCGGCCGTGGCCAGCCACTTCTCCAGGACGTCGGCGAGGTGGCCGCAGGAGACCACCACGTCGGTCACGCCCTCTTCGGCCAGCCAGATGAGCTGGTGGCCGATGATCGGGGTGCCCGTGCCGGGGATCTCGACCATCGGCTTGGGCCGGTCGTCGGTGTAGGGGCGCAGCCGTGAACCCTGGCCACCGGCCAGGACGACGGCTTGAGTGGGGCGCGACGCGGCGCTCGGGTGGGTCATGCCCCGAACTGTACGTGGCGCCCCGGCGCGGATCAGCCGCGTGCGGTGAGGACCCCGGAGGCGAAGGACGTGTCGCAGACCGGGCGGGCGTACGACTGGGCGCGGGAGGCGCCGTAGATGCGCACGGCTGCCTTGCCGAGGGCGCGGGCGATGTCGGAGCAGTGCGCGGCGAGGGAGGGGCGCCCGTTGACCGCCTGCTGGAGGTGGGTGAGGACGACGCCGGGGTTCCTGTGCTGGAGTTCGCCCATCAGGCGGTCGCGCAGCGCGTCCTCGGGGGCGGCGGACCTGTGCTGGGCGGGGCGGGCGGCGGGCGCCTTGCCGGAGACCTCCGCCGCGGAGACGTCCGACGCGGTGAGCACCGAGCTGGAGGGGCTTCCCGTCCAGTTGACCCGGGTGACCGCGAGGGTTCCGGAGAGCACCAGGACGACGGGCAGGACGAGGGCGAGCGTGCGGCCGGCCCGGCGGGCGGGTCCGCCCCGGTGGCCGCGGCGCGTCTGAGAGGTGGTGGAGTGCTTCACGCGAGTGAGGGTAGCGCCCGGTAATGATTTGGCGACATTTAGTCACCCTTATGGGGGATGAACTGGTGGCTCTTTCTGGGTAGGGGGTTGACGCCGGAGCCCGGAATGGTCGCTGTGCCGGGGTTTTTCGGGCGGGGCGGGGCGGTGGGCGGAAACGGGAGAGGGGCCCCGAAGGACCCCTCTCTTTCGATGCCCTGGTGACCGCGGGTCAGTCGGAGAGGCGCTCGCCGGTGGAGCTGGAGAAGACGTGGATCTCGCCCGGACGCGGGACGACGTGCAGGGTCGAGCCCTTCTCGGGCACCTGGCGGCCATTCACGCGGACGACCAGGTCCTTGACCTCGCCGCCGACCTCGACGGCGCCGTAGACGTACCCGTCGGCGCCCAGCTCCTCGACGACGTTCACCGAGACGGCGAGACCGGCCGGGGCGTCGGCGGAGTCCTTGGAGAGGGACTTCGCCGCCTCGCCGCCGCCCAGCTCGACCACGTCGAAGTGCTCGGGGCGCACGCCGACCGTGACGGTGGTGTCGCCCTTGTCGGCGGCGGCGGAGAGCGCCTCGCGGCTGACCGGCACTACGCTGTTGCCGAACTTCACGCCGCCGTCGGTGATCGGGACCTCGACCAGGTTCATGGCGGGGGAGCCGATGAAGCCGGCGACGAAGAGGTTGGCGGGGCGGTCGTACATGTTGCGCGGGGTGTCGACCTGCTGGAGCAGACCGTCCTTGAGCACGGCGACCCGGTCGCCCATGGTCATGGCCTCGACCTGGTCGTGGGTGACGTAGACCGTGGTGATGCCGAGGCGGCGCTGGAGGGACGCGATCTGCGTACGGGTGGAGACGCGGAGCTTGGCGTCCAGGTTGGACAGCGGCTCGTCCATGAGGAAGACCTGCGGCTCGCGGACGATCGCGCGGCCCATCGCGACACGCTGGCGCTGACCGCCGGAGAGCGCCTTGGGCTTGCGGTCCAGGTACTCGGTGAGGTCGAGGATCTTGGCGGCTTCCTCGACCTTGGCCCGGATCTCCGCCTTGTTGACACCGGCGATCTTGAGCGCGAAGCCCATGTTGTCGGCCACCGTCATGTGCGGGTAGAGCGCGTAGTTCTGGAACACCATCGCGATGTCCCGGTCCTTGGGCGGCAGGTGCGTGACGTCGCGGTCGCCGATGCGGATGGCGCCGCCGTTGACGTCCTCGAGTCCCGCGAGCATCCGCAGCGAGGTGGACTTGCCGCAGCCGGACGGGCCGACCAGGACGAGGAACTCCCCGTCCTCGATCGCGATCTCGAGCGCGTCGACGGCGGGCTTGGTGGAACCCGGGTAGATCCGGGTCGCCTTGTCGAACGTGACAGTGGCCATGCTGGATGGGCCCCCTTCTACCGGCAGGAACGTGCCGGACGATCCGTTGTAGGAAGGTGGTTGGAGTAGTCCACCTGGGTGAACTGCCTCGGACCGTACCCGCAGCCCCCGCGTTCTGTCAGTACCCCGGCGCCCGGATCTTCCAGGGAATTCCCCGTGGCCCCGCCCCGCCACCTGGGTACACTTCACAGGCACGAGCGCCCCGAGCGCCCGTCCCGCCTCCTTAGCTCAGTTGGCCAGAGCAACGCACTTGTAATGCGTAGGTCGTCGGTTCGAATCCGACAGGGGGCTCTGGGAGGCTCAGGACAGATGCACTCTGACCTGGGCCTTTGTGATGTCTGAGGTCCGTATGGCGAGGAGAAGCGCAGTGCCCCTGGTGTCGGTCGTGATGCCCGTGTACAACTCGGTGGCCACGCTCGGCGCGGCGGTGCGGTCGGTGCTCACGCAGACGCACGCCGACCTGGAGCTGCTGGTCACCGACGACAAGTCCACCGACGGCTCGATGGACCTGCTCATGGAGTTCGCCCGCCAGGACGAGCGGGTGCTGCCGCGGTCGGCGCCCGAGCAGGGCGGTGCCGGGCGGGCGCGCAACCTCGCGATCGAGCGGGCCCGGGGGGAGTACGTCGCCTTTCTCGACAGCGACGACATGTGGCTCCCGGAGAAGACCGAGCGGCAGCTCGAGTTCGCCGCCGGAGGCGACGCGCCGTTGACGTTCACCTCGTACTACAAGATGGACGCCGATTACGACGGCGAGAGCACCGACTTCGTCCCCAACGGGCGGGTGGTGCGTGCGACGGAGCACGTGGACTACCGCGCGATGCTGGTGCGGGACCACATAGGCGCGCTCACCGCGATGTACGACCGCACCGTCCTGGGCACGAGGCTGATGCCGGAGATGCGCAAGCGGCAGGACTACGCCCTGTGGCTGTCGATCATGCGGGACGGCGCCGACGCCCGCGGTCTCGCCGAGCCGCTCGCGGTGTACCGGTCCCACCAGGCGGGCTCGCTGTCCTCCAACAAGCTCTCGCTCGTGCCGTACAACTGGGAGCTGTACCGCGCCCACGAAGGGCTGTCGGTCCCGCGGGCGACGCGGGCGCTGGCCGGTGCCGTGTGGCAGTCGCTGCGCAACTCGAGGATCTAGGAATCCGAGCGAGGCGTTCGCGCCCGGTCGGCTACCGTCCCTGCCATGACGACCGGGACGGTGGCCGGGGCGGCCGGTGCGGGGCATGTCGGGAGTTTGCTGCGCGGCTGGCGCCGGATGCGGCGCTTCACTCAGCTTGAGCTGGCGCTCAGGGCGGACAGTTCGGCGCGGCACATCAGCTTCATCGAGACCGGGCGGTCCGTGCCGAGCCGGTCGATGGTGCTGCAGCTCGCGGAGCAGTTGAGCGTGCCCGTGCGGGAGCGCAACGCCCTTCTGGTGGCGGCCGGTTACGCCCCGTCCTATCCGGAGACGCCGCTGTCCGCGCCCGCGATGGCGCCGGTGTGGAGCGGACTCGAGCAACTGCTCACCGCCTACGAGCCGCATCCCGCGCTGGTGATGGACGGGATGTACGACGTGGTGGCGGCGAACAAGGGGGTGGAGACGCTGCTCGGCGGGGTGGCAGCCCACCTGCTCCGGGCGCCCATGAACGCCATGCGGCTCACCCTGCACCCGGAGGGGCTGGCGCCGCGCATCCGGAACCTGGGCGAATGGCGGGCGCACCTGCTGGAGCGCATGGAGCGGCAGGCGACGCTGCGTGCCTCCGAGGCGCTGCGCGAGCTGTACGAGGAGGTCGCCGCCTATCCGGTGCCGGGGGAGGAGAGCCCCGCCCCGGTGTCCCATCCGTACGCGCTGCCGCTGCGGATCGAGGTGGGCGGCCGGGTGCTGTCGTTCCTGTCGACCGCCACCACCTTCAACACCCCGATGGATGTGACCGTCTCCGAGCTGGCGGTGGAGACGTTCCTGCCCGCCGACGCGGAGACGGCCGCCATCCTTGCGGAGATGGCGCGGAGCGGCGGGTCAGGCGCCCGGGAGCCGGTCCAGGAAGCCGGTGACGCGGGAGATGCGACCGTCCTCGGCGAGCGTGATCACGTCGAATCCGGCGGCCGGGGCTGAGCCGTCGGCGGTGGAGACCAGGTCCCAGGTGAAGCGGACCAGGTCGTGGTGGGCGTCCGGCGTGCCGGTCGGCTGGAACGCGAAGCCGGGGAACTGCGCGTGGGCGCCGCTGATCGCCGCGGCGATGCCGTCGTGGCCCCGCACGTCGCACAGCGGGTCGGTGTAGGTGCCGTCCTCGGTGAAGGCAGCGGCTACCGCCTTGGCCAGGTCCTCGGGGGTGGCGGCGTTCCAGGCGGCGAAGTAGCGCTCGACGGCGTCCTCGTGGATGGTCACGGCGGTGTCCTCTCGTCTGCACGGACTGGTGGGAGCGGGCGGGTGACCTCGCGTGGAGCGCGTCGCCCTGCCTGCTCCCACAGCCTGCCGCCGCCGTCGGCGGGGGTCGATTACCGCTGAGGTAATGCCGCCGCCACCGACGGGCTCAGTGCGGACTCAGTGCGTGCTCAGCAGCGTTCCCAGGACCTCGCGCAGGACGCCGTCCGGGTCCGGGGCGGCGGAGGTCGTGCGCCAGGCGACGAAACCGTCGGGGCGGATCAGGACCGCGCCGTCGGCGGTGGTGCCGTGCAGGTCGGCCCAGTCGGTGCCGACGGGGTCGGCCGGGTCGTAGGTGAGGTCGGCGTCCGGACCCGGGCCGACGCGGTACGCCTCCAGGGGGACGGAGACCTGCGCGGCGACGCGGCGGGCGGCGGCGTACCAGCCCGCGTCGTCGGGCGCGTCGGTCAGCAGGACCAGGGAGCGCTCGTAGAGGTCGAGGGTGGACAGGCGGACGCCGCCGCGCCTGACCCAGAGGTGCGGCGCGCGGGTGCCGGGGCTGCCGTCGAGGGTCAGGGTGTCGCCGACGACCGGGTGGGCGGGGTCGGCGCCGAGGACCGCGCCGGAGGGGTAGCGGTAGCCGAGGACGACGTTGAGGATGCCGCGCCGCTTGCCGCCGCCGACACCCGGGGCGGGGGCGAAGCCGGGGTGGCTGTGCTCGACGGAGCGGGCGGAGGCGCGGGCGCTGGTCGCGAGGGCGACGGGGCGGCGCTCGGCGTCGTAGGAGTCCAGGAGGGTGGGGCTCGCCCAGCCGGAGAGGACGGCGGAGAGCTTCCAGGCCAGGTTGTGGGCGTCCTGGATGCCGGTGTTGGAGCCGAAGGCGCCGGTGGGGGACATCTCGTGCGCGGA
Source organism: Streptomyces sp. DSM 110735 (assembly GCF_016482685.1). Classification (GTDB taxonomy): domain Bacteria; phylum Actinomycetota; class Actinomycetes; order Streptomycetales; family Streptomycetaceae; genus Streptomyces. Next base: position 91,171 of record NZ_JACYHF010000015.1, read on the forward strand.
GTCCCCGGCGAGGAAGACGCGCCCGGAGGAGTAGCGCTCGGCGACGCGTTCGGCGGCACGCCAGGAGGCCATCCCGGTGATCTTCACGTCGAGTTCCGGGACCCCGACGGCGCGCCGGATGTGGTCGCGCAGCCGCTCCTCGGGGAAGTCGTCCAGGCTCTCGCCGCGCTCGGGGTGCCAGGGCGCGTGGAAGACCCAGTTCTCCTTGTTGTCGACGGGGAGCAGCGCGCCGTCGGCGTCCGGGCTGGTGAGGTAGCAGCAGATGAAGCGGCGGTCCCCGACCACGTCGGCCAGCGCGGCGGAGCGGAAGGTCACGCTGACGTTGGCGAACAGCTCGCCGGGACCGCTCTGTCCGATGCCGAGAGCCTCGCGCACCGGGCTGCGGGGACCGTCGGCGGCGACGAGGTAGTCGGCGCGGACGGTCCAGCGCTCCTCGGTGTCCCGGTCGGTGACCGTCGCCGTCACCCCGTCGGCGTCCTGCGCGAAGGACTCCATCCGGTGGAAGTACCGCAGGTCGCCGCCGAGTTCGCGCGCGCTGTCCACCAGGACGGGTTCGAGGTCGTTCTGGCTGCACAGGCACCACGCCGTGGGGCTGAACCGCGCGAGCCCGCCGCCCGGGTCGATGGTCTTGAAGAGCCACTCCCCGGCGTCACCCACAAGAGTGGGCGTCTGGAGGATGCCGTGGTTGTCGGCGAGCAGGGAGGCCGCCGCCTTGATGTCCGGCTCGATGCCCGCCGCCCGGAACAGCTCCATGGTGCGGACGTTGTTGCCGCGCCCGCGCGGGTGCTTCGAGGTGCCGGAGTGCCGCTCGACGAGCAGGTGCCGCACACCGAGACGGCCCAGGAACACGGACAGGGACAGGCCCACCAGTGAGCCGCCCACGATGAGGACGGGGACGTGGTGGTCGGCTTTTTGATGCATCGAAGCCTCCTGTGACGAGGGTGCGCGTATGAGGCGTACGTGACTTTTCATGCCCGGTGCCGCCCGCTCCGCCCGCCCAATCACCCACGTGGTTCATACGAGTCGCGGGGCGCTGCGGGTCGTCACAGGATCAAGGAACGCTGCCGTGCCCATCCGTGGCCGGCACCGGCGAAGCCCCGCGAAGGAGATGTGTGCAGGATGACCACGACGTCTGAACGGCCCTCAGGAACGCTGACCCGCGAGGTCTCGAAGCGTGTCTCCCAGTCCGTGTTCGACGGCTCGCCGCTGCGGGTCGTCCTGCTGGTCGACGTGTTCGACGGCGCGCAGCAGCAGTTCCTGGAGGCGTACGAGCAGCTCTGCGCGCAGGTCGCCCAGGTGCCCGGACACGTCAGCGACCAGCTCTGCCAGTCCATCGAGAACCCCTCGCAGTGGCTGATCACCAGCGAGTGGGAGAGCGCCCCGCCGTTCCTCACCTGGGTGAACAGCGAGGATCACGTGGCGATGGTGGAGCCGCTGCACTCCTGCGTCCGTGACACCCGCTCGCTGCGCTTCCACATCGTCCGCGAGACGAACGGCGCCTCCGCCGCCGCCCAGACCCCCGGTGGTCGGCGTCTGCAGGAGCGTCCGCGCATCGGCGACGGTGTCATCCGGCACGCGCTCACCTTCACGGTGAAGCCGGGCACGGAGGACAAGGTCCGCAAGATCCTCGCGGACTACGCCTCGCCCGAGGCGCGGGTGGACGACGGCACCCGGCTGCTGCGCACCTCGCTGTTCATGGAGGGCAACCGTGTCGTGCGCGCCATCGAGGTGCGCGGCGACCTGCTGGCGGCGCTGCGTCACGTGGCCCGGCAGCCGGAGATCCGCGCGGTCGAGGAAGCCATCAACCCCTACCTGGAGCAGGACCGCGACCTGGACGACCAGGAGTCGGCGCGGATGTTCTTCACCCGCGCGGCGCTGCCCGCCGTGCACCACGTGATGGCGGACGGCGCCGGTGCCGAGAGCGCCCGGATCGCCCTGCTCTACCCGGCGAGCTCCGGCGAGGGGATGCGGCTGGCCGAGCTGCTCTCGCAGAGCGACCAGGCGCTCGTCGACGACCCGAGGAGCGCGGTGCTGCGCAGCACGGTGTTCCAGCGCGACGACGTGGTGGTCCGTCTGGTGGACGTCAGCGGCGACGACGTCGCCCTCCTGCCCCGTGACGCGGGTGCCGCCGCCGAGGTGCGCGCCCTGCTCGACGGCGAGGCATCCCGGATGGCCATGGTCACCGACCGCCGGTCCCAGGGCGCCTGATCCGTGTCCTTCTCCCACCCCGAACAAGCCGACGCGGCACACCCCACGGAGGAAGCTGTGATCCAACCCCGTCCGAAGATCGTGAACCTGATGGACGCCGAGCCCAACACCCGGCGCGGCGGTGACCTGCGCGCCATGCTCACCCCGGCGACGGTCGGCTCGACCAGCGGTTTCATGGGCGTGGCCCTCATCCAGCCCGGCGACCGCATCGGCGAGCACTACCACCCGTACTCCGAGGAGTTCGTGTACGTGATCTGCGGCCGTCTGGAGGTGGACCTCGACGGCGAGGCGCACCCCCTCCTGCCGGAGCAGGGTCTGATGATCCCGATGAACATGCGGCACCGCTTCCGCAACGTGGGCGACGACGAGGCGCGCCTCGTCTTCCACCTGGGTCCGCTGGCCCCGCGCCCGCAGCTCGGGCACGTCGACACCGAGGAGACGGATGTCATCGGCGCCGCCGCGGTGGGGACGGAGGCGGGCCGGGCCAAGGCCGGCCGGGAGCAGGTGCCCTCATGACCCGCCGGGTGGCGGTCACGGGCATAGGCATCGTGGCCCCGGGCGGCATCGGCGCCCCGGCCTTCTGGGACCTGCTGTCGAGCGGTCGTACCGCGACGCGGGGCATCACCTTCTTCGACGCCTCCGGACTGCGCTCGCGCATAGCCGCCGAGTGCGACTTCGACCCGGCGGCGTACGGGCTCGACGCGGAGCAGGTCGAACGGGCGGACCGGTACATCCAGTTCGCCCTGGTGGCGGGCGACGAGGCGGTGCACGACTCGGGGCTCGACCTCGCGCGGGAGAACCCGTGGCGGATCGGGGTCTCGGTCGGCACCGCCGTCGGCGGCACCACCCGCCTGGAGAACGACTACGTCCTCGTCAGCAACGGCGGTGAGCGCTGGGACGTGGACCACGCCAAGGCGCGCCCGCAGTTGCACCGGGCGTTCTCCCCGAGCACGGTCGCCTCCTCGGTGGCCGAGCGGTTCGGGGCCAAGGGTCCGGTGCAGACGGTGTCGACGGGCTGCACCTCGGGTCTGGACGCGGTGGGCTACGCCTTCCACACCGTGCAGGAGGGGCGGGCGGACATATGCATCGCCGGAGCCTCCGACTCGCCGATCTCGCCGATCACGATGGCGTGCTTCGACGCGATCAAGGCGACCTCCCCGAACAACGACGACCCGGCGCACGCCTCCCGCCCCTTCGACAACAACCGTGACGGGTTCGTCATGGGCGAGGGCGGCGCGGTCCTGGTCCTGGAGGAGCTGGAGCACGCGCGGGCCCGCGGCGCGCACGTGTACTGCGAACTGAGCGGCTACGCCACGTTCGGCAACGCGTATCACATGACCGGTCTGACGCCCGAGGGCCTGGAGATGGCCCGCGCGATCGAGACGGCCCTGGACCAGGCCCGGCTCGACCCGACGGCGATCGACTACGTCAACGCCCACGGTTCCGGCACCCGGCAGAACGACCGCCACGAGACGGCGGCGGTCAAGCGGGCGCTCGGACAGCACGCCTACGACACCCCGATGAGCTCCATCAAGTCGATGGTGGGGCACTCCCTCGGGGCGATCGGGGCGATCGAGGTGGTGGCGTGTGTGCTGGCTCTCGCCCGGCAGACCGTCCCGCCGACCGCGAACTACGAGACCCCCGACCCCGAGTGCGACCTGGACTACGTGCCGCGCGAGGCCCGCGAGCGGAAGCTGTCCGGCGTGCTGTCGGTGGGCAGCGGGTTCGGCGGCTTCCAGTCCGCGGTGATCCTGACCCGGCCGAGGGAGTGAGGACACGATGAGCGCAACCGAGGAACGTCGGGCGGCCGTCACCGGCATCGGTGTCGTCGCGCCCAACGGCATCAGTACGGAGACCTTCTGGAAGTCCACCCAGGAGGGGCTCAGCCTCCTGGACCGGGTGACCCGGGAGGGCTGTGAGCACCTGCCGCTGAAGGTGGCGGGCGAGGTCCGCGAGTTCGACCCGTCGGTGGTCGAGGAGCGGTTCCTGGTGCAGACCGACCGCTTCACGCACTTCGCGATGGCGGCGGCGGACCGCGCCCTGGAGGACGCCCGGCTCGGCCAGGCCGACACCGACGCGGACCCGTACTCCATCGGCGTGGTCACCGCGGCGGGTTCCGGCGGCGGCGAGTTCGGTCAGCGCGAGCTCCAGCAGTTGTGGGGCAAGGGCAGCCGGTTCGTCGGTCCGTACCAGTCGATCGCCTGGTTCTACGCGGCGAGCACCGGCCAGATCTCCATCCGGCGCGGGTTCAAGGGACCCTGCTCGGTGGTCGCCTCCGACGAGGCGGGCGGTCTGGACGCACTCGCGCACGCGGCGCGTGCCGTGCGCCGGGGCACCGACCGGGTGGTGGCAGGGTCCACCGAGGCGCCGCTCGCGCCGTACTCGGTGGTCTGCCAGCTCGGGTACCAGGAGCTGAGCGCCGAGTCCGACCCGGCGCGCGCGTACCGGCCGTTCACCGCGGCCGCGTGCGGGTTCGTACCGGCCGAGGGCGGCGCGATGCTCGTGATCGAGGCGGAGCCCGCCGCGCGGGAGCGCGGTGCGGACGTCCGGGCGATCGTCGCGGGCCACGCGGCGACCTTCACCGGCGCCTCCCGCTGGGCGGAGTCCCGCGCCGGGCTCGCCGAGGCGATCCGGCAGGCGCTTGCCGAGGCAGCCTGCGCCCCGGAGGAGATCGACGTGGTCTTCGCCGACGCCCTCGGGGTGCCGGAGGCGGACCGCGCCGAGGCGCTGGCCCTGGTGGACGCGCTCGGTGAGCACGGCCGCCGGGTGCCCGTGACGGCGCCCAAGACCGGCATCGGGCGGGGCTACTGCGCCGCGCCGGTGCTGGATGTGTCGGCCGCCGTGCTCGCGATGGAGCACGGCCTGATCCCGCCGACGCCGAACGTGTTCGACGTCTGCCACGACATCGACCTCGTGACCGGGCGCGCGCGCGTCGCCGAGCCGCGCACGGCACTGGTCCTCAGCCGGGGACTCATGGGGTCGAACTCGGCGCTCGTGCTGCGGCACGGCGCCGCGTAGGCGAACAGCAAAGGAGAAACGGCATGAACGCGCAGATCACCGAGGAAGAACTGGCCGCCCTCATGAAGAAGGCCGCCGGGATCACCGTCGCACCGCAGGTGCTGCGGGAGCAGCCGGAGACCCCCTTCGAGACGCTCGGGCTCGACTCGCTCGGCCTGCTGGGCATCGTCGGCGAGCTGGAGAACCGGCACAGCGTCCCGATGCCGCCCGACGCCGAGCGCTGCAAGACCCCCAAGCAGTTCCTCGACCTCGTCAACAGCGCACTACTGGCAGGAGCCTGAGATGACAGGGCACACCCAGAACGAGATCACCATCGCGGCACCGCTCGACCTGGTCTGGGACATGACCAACGACCTGGAGAACTGGCCCCGCCTGTTCAGCGAGTACGCCGCCGTCGAGATCATCTCGCGTGAGGGCCGCAAGACGACCTTCCGGCTGACCATGCACCCCGACGAGAACGGCACCGTCTGGAGCTGGGTCTCCGAGCGCGAGCCCCACCGCGAAAACCTGGAGGTCCACGCCCGCCGCGTGGAGACCGGTCCCTTCGCCCACATGAACATCCACTGGCGGTACGAGGAAGTGCCCGCCGGTACGCGGATGGTGTGGACGCAGGACTTCGCGATGAAGCCGGAGGCTCCGGTCGACGACGACTGGATGACCGACAACATCAACAAGAACTCCAAGGTCCAGATGGCCCTCATCCGGGACAAGATCGAGAAGGCCGCCGCCGGTCGCGAGTCCGCGCCGGTTCTGGCCGACTGAGCCCGCGCGAGAGGAACGTCATGCACCAGGGACTGATCGTGGCCCGGATGGCGCCGGGTTCCGCCCCGGACATCGCGAAGATCTTCGCGGAGTCCGACCGGGGCGAGCTGCCGCACCTCGTCGGGGTGCGCCGCCGCAGCCTGTTCCAGTTCGGCGATGTGTACATGCACCTCGTCGAGTCCGACACCGACCCCGCCCCCGCCATCGCCAAGGTGGCCGGGCACCCGGAGTTCCGCGGCATCAGCGAGCGCCTGACGGCGTACGTGAGCGCCTACGACCCGGAGACCTGGCGCTCCCCGAAGGACGCCATGGCGCAGCGCTTCTACCTGTGGGAGCGCGACTAGCCCTCTCCGGTTCACACCGGACCGTCACCGGGGACCGCCCCGGAACAGCAACCGGCCGCCGGGCCCGCAGCGTCGCGGGCCCGGCGGCCGGTTTTCCGGTGGGCGCCGGTTGGGTCGGTTGAGCCGGTTGAATCGGTCGAGGGCAGGTCAGCCGACGACGTGGCACTCGAAGGCGTGCAGATACGGGTTGACGGGACGGATGTCGTCCACGGCCAGGCCCGCCGCGGTGAGGCGGCCGACCATGCTCTCGGTGGTGTGCTTGGCGCCGCCCACGTTGAGCAGGAGGAGCAGGTCCATGGCGGTGCTGAAGCGCATCGAGGGGGACTCGTCGACGAGGTTCTCGATGACGATCACCCGGGTGCCCTTGCCGCCCGCCTTGACGACGTTGCCCAGGAGGCGGGCCGTGCTCTCGTCGTCCCACTCCAGGATGTTCTTGATGACGTAGACGTCGGCCTTGACCGGGACCGAGGCGCGCACGTCACCGGGCACGATCTCGGCGCGGTCCGCCAGGTCGCCGCCCTCGCGCAGCCGGGGCAGCGCGTTCTCGACGACGCGGGGCAGGTCCAGCAGGCTGCCGCGCATGGCCGGGTACTTGTCCAGCAGGCAGGCGACCACGTGCCCCTGGCCGCCGCCGAGGTCCGCCACCGAGGAGGCGCCGGACAGGTCGAGCAGGGCGGCGACCTCGCGGGCGGACTGCTCGCTGGAGCGGGTCATGGCCTGGTTGAAGACGTCCGCGGACTCGGGGGCGTCCTCGTTGAGGTAGTGGAAGAACTCCTTGCCGTAGAGGGACTCCACGACGTTGTTCCCGGTGCGCACGGCCTCGTCCAGCTTGGGCCAGGCGTCCCAGGTCCACGGCTCGGTGCACCACAGGGCGATGGCGCGCAGGCTGTTCGGGTCGTCCTCGCGCAGCAGGCGGGACATCTCGGTGTGGGTGAAGGTGCCGTCCGGCTGCTCGGCGAAGACGCCGTAGCAGGACAGGGCCCGCAGCAGTCGGCGCAGCGGCTTGGGCTCGGTCTTCACCGCGGCCGCCAGGTCCTCGACCGCGGTCGGCCGGTCGGTGAGGGCGTCGGCGACGCCGAGCCGGGCGGCGGCCCGGACGGCGGCGGCGCAGGCCGCCCCGAACACCAGCTCGCGCAGGCGCATGGGGGGTGGTGGGGCAGTCTCAGCGGTCGTCATCTGCCGCCCTTTCTGGTTCCTCGGCTCTTCGCTGCTGTTCGCTGCTGTTCGGGCGGTCAGCACAGGCCCGCGGGCTTGGACGCCCGGCAGGAGTTGCGCTCGAAGACGTTGTTGCTCTTGGCCGGCTCGGTGTTCACGAGGTCGGCGGGGGCGTTGTTCTCCAGGGTGTTGCGGTCGATCCGGTTGTTCACGCCCTTGGCGCCGACCATGCTCTTGAACAGCACGATGCCGCCGGACAGCGGGGACTTGCCGCGGTTGCCCGCGACGTGGTTGCCGGTCACGCGGGTCTTCTCGGCGCCGGTGAGGACGATGCCCGAGCCCTGGATGACGGGGAGGCGGGCGGTCTTCGCGCAGTACTTGTTGTTCTCCACGACGTCGTTGGAGGCGACGGTGAGGTTTCCGCCCTGCGGCTTGTTCTCGTCGCCGACGACGAAGACACCGCCGCAGTTGCCGGTGATGGTGTTGTCCGAGACGGTCAGGTTCCGCAGGCGGCGCACGGTGACGCCGATGCGGTTGTTCTCCAGGCGGTTGCGCTCGACGCGGGTGGCCCCGGAGTCGTAGGCGCCGCCCTCCTCGTTGATGGTGTTGGCGAGGAAGAGTCCGGCGTCGCCGTTGCGGCGGGCCTGGTTCTCCCGCAGCAGGCTGTGCACCGAGCGCTCGGTGGCGATGCCCCAGACCTTGTTGTCGACGGCCTGGACCCGGCGGACCGTCAGGCTGTCGGTCGCCATGCCGAACACCCCGGCGTGGCTGAACCCGGTGACCTTGAGGTCGGCGACGGTGACGCCCTCGACGTTCTTCTTCTTGGTGCCGAGCACGCAGATGCCGTCGCCGTGCTGGGCGCAGGTGTTGGCGACCTTGCCGGTCTTGGTGGCGGCGGGCTTGACGACGGTACGCGCCCCGACGCCCCGCAGGGTCACCCAGGGCGTGTCGACGACGACGCTCTCGTGATAGGTCCCGGCCAGCACCAGCACGGTGTCGCCGGGCTGCGCGGCGTTCACCGCCTTCTGGATCGAGTGACCGGGGCGGACCACGAGGGTCTGGTGCGCCGCAGCGGCGGGCGCGGCGCCGAGACCGCCGCCGAGAAGGGCGGCGGTGCAGGCGAGATATGCGAGGTGACATCTCTTCATACCGCGTACGGTATGACCCGATTATCCAGAAGGTCTGATATAGGCCGTCCGGCGGCGTGTCAGGGGGCGCCCGGAGTGTCAGGGGTTTTCAGGGGGGCGTCCGGGGGCGGGGCCGGGCGGCTGGGCGGGGGTGGCGAACGGGGGCTGGGGGAGGCGGGCCGGGCGAGCGTGGTGGGCAGGCGTGGCGGGTGGAGCCGGTCGACGGGTCGGGTCCGGCGGGGCGCCGGGCTCGGCGGCAGCGCCGGTTCGCGGCGGCTCCGGAAGGCGCCCCGGTAGTCGGCGCCGGGCAGGCGAGTGGTCAGCGGTGGCGCAGCGCCGCGCCGACCTCCAGGCGGGGGTCGGGGACCGGGCGTGGGGCGGTGGGGTCGGTGAGTTGCCACAGGCGGTTCTGGAGGACGCGGGCCAGGGTCCAGGCGCGGGCGCGCTCGCGGTCCAGGGCGAGGGTGGCGGTCAGGGAGTCGAAGCGGTGGAGGGTGTCGGCGGGGTCGTAGCGGTTGACCAGGGCGGGCAGCAGCTCGAAGCCGGGGTCGCCGGAGAGGGGTTTGGGGTCGATGGCGAGCCAGGGGGCGCGGTCGGCGGCCAGGACGTTGCCGTAGTGCAGGTCCCAGTGGAGGAGGCGGTCGCCGGGTTCGTCCGCGACCTCGCGGAGGGCGGCGGCGCAGTCCCGCAGCAGGGCGCGTACGGCGGGGTCGGGCTCGGCGCGCAGCGCCCAGGACGTGCGCTCCAGCATCCCGTGCGCGATGTCACCCAGGTGGCGCAGTCCCGGTGGGGCGGGGCGGCTGGTCAGGCGGGTGAGGAGGGTGGCCAGGACGGTGACGGCAGCGCGGGGGTCCGGAAGGGTCGTCAGGGGGCGCGTGGCGTCGCAGCGTTCGAGGAGGAGGGTGGCGGTCGGCGGGTCGTCGCGCAGGAGGCGTACGGCGCCGTCGCCGGACCAGGCGCGCAGCGCGGTCGCCTCGCCCGCGCACTCGGCGTCCAGGTGCTGGACCTTGAGCGCGGCGGGGGTTCCATCGGGCGCCGTCACCGGTGTGACCAGCGACGACGTGCCGGAGCGGGCGGCGCCGTCCGCGCGCAGATGCCAGCGGCGGAGGAACCGTACGGTCCGCTGCCGCAGGTCCTCCCGGGGTTCGGGCTCGTCGGGCAGCACCGTCACCCGCGCGACCATACTGGCCCGTGTGAGCCGGGTGAGTCGTGTGCGGCGTGGACTCGGGGTGATCGCGGACTATCTGCGGTCCGCCCCGGGCACCTATGTGTGGCTCACCATCCTTTTCTTCACCACGGTGGCGCTGCACCATATGTCGCCGGAGTTCGAGAAGGAGTTCCTGCGGCAGCACTCCACCAACATCCACGAGCTGTCCCAGAACCCCGTGCGGGTGCTCATCACCAGCGCGATGTGGATCGACAGCGGTCGCTGGCTGCCGTACGCCGCGCTGTACACCCTCTTCCACGCCCAGGCCGAGCGCTGGCTCGGCACCCTGCGCTGGCTCGCGGTGTGCGCCGCCGCCCATGTGCTGGCCACGCTGATCAGCGAGCTGGCCCTGCTGATGGCGATCAACAACGGGCACGCCCCGCCCTCGGCGGTCAACACGCTCGACATCGGCGTCAGTTACGCCCTCGCCGGGGTCATGGCCGTCCTCACCTACCGGATCGCCCCGCCCTGGCGGTACGCCTACCTGGTCTTCCTCGCCGTCGTCTACGCCGTACCGCTCGTCACCGCCCGCACCTTCACCGACTTCGGCCATGTGCTGTCGGTCCTCATCGGGCTCGCCTGCTATCCGCTGGTCCGGGGTCGGGGCAGGGCGTGGCGCCCGCGCGGTGCGCTGAGCGTGCCGCGCGGCTGACTACCCTGCCGTCCATGATCCGTACCGCGACCCCCGACGACGTCCCCGCGATCCACCGCATGGTCCGCGAGCTGGCCACCTACGAGAAGGCGACCGAGGAGGCGCGGGCCACCGAGGAGCAACTGCGCGAGGCGCTGTTCGGCGAGCGCCCGGCCGCCTTCGCGCACCTCGCGGTGGACGACACCACCGGCGAGCCCGCCGGGTTCGCGCTGTGGTTCCTGAACTTCTCCACCTGGCGCGGGGTCCACGGCATCTACCTGGAGGACCTCTACGTCCGCCCCGAGGCGCGCGGCGGCGGTCACGGACGCGCCCTGCTCACCGAGCTGGCCCGCATCTGCGCCGAGCGCGGCTACGCGCGCATGGAGTGGTCGGTGCTGGACTGGAACACCCCCGCCGTCGGCTTCTACGAGTCCCTCGGTGCGAGCCCCCAGCACGAGTGGACGGTCTACCGCCTCGCCGACGCCCCGCTCGCGGAGCTGGCCCGCTCAGCCCACTGACTCCCGGACCCGGGGCTTCGCCGCCGCGCCCCGCCCGGCCGGGCGGGCGGTCACCAGCAGACCGGCGACCAGGGCGGCGAGGAGCATCACGCCCGCCGCCCACCAGATGGCGACCGTGTAGCCGTGCACCACGCCCACCGGGACGACGGCGGCGCGCTCGGCGGGACCGCGCAGATGCGCGGCGATGTAGGCGGCGCTGCTGGTGGTGGCGATGGTGTTGAGCAGTGCCGTACCGATGGAGCCGCCGACCTGCTGGGCGGTGTTCACCGTCGCCGAGGTGACCCCGGCGTCCCTGGGGGCGACCCCCGCCGTGGCGGTGGCGAACACGGGCATGAAGGTGAGACCCATGCCGAGTCCCAGCAGGATCAGGGCGGGCAGGATGTCCGAGACGTAGGAGGAGTGGACGGTCATCCGCGTCAGCAGCACCAGCCCGACGGCGGCGAGCAGCAGCCCCGGGACCATCAGCAGACGCGGCGCGACCCGGTTCAGCAGGCGCGCGGCGATCTGGGTGGAGCCGGTGATGATCGCGGCGGTCAGCGGCAGGAAGCCGAGCCCCGCGCGGACGGGCGAGTAGCCGAGGATGACCTGGAGGTAGTAGGTCATGAACAGGAACAGCCCGAACATGCCGATCACCGCGAGCATCATCGTCAGGAAGCAGCCCGCGCGGTTGCGGTCGCGGACGATGTGCAGCGGCAGCAGCGGGCTCGGGGCGCGGCTCTGCCACCACACGAACACCGCGAGCAGCGCGATCCCGGTCGCGAACAGGGCGAGCACCACGGGGTCGGTCCAGCCGCGCGGCTGCGCCTCGCTGAAGCCGTAGACGACGGCGACCAGACCGCCGCAGCCGAGGACGACGCCGGGCACGTCGAGCCGGGACTCCCCGTGCCCCGGGCGGTCGTGCAGCAGGACGAAGGCGCCGATCACCGCGAGGATCGCGATGGGCACGTTGACGTAGAGGCACCAGCGCCAGTTCAGGTACTCGGTGAGCAGACCGCCGAGGATGAACCCGATGGCGGAGCCGCTGCCCGCGAGGGCGCCGTAGATGCCGAAGGCTTTCCCGCGTTCGCGCGGGTCGGTGAACGTCGTCGTCAGCAGGGAGAGCGCGGAGGGCGCGAGGACGGCGGCGAAGACGCCCTGGAGGGCTCGGGCGCCGAAGAGCATGGCCGGGGTGGTGGCCGCGCCGCCGAACGCGGAAGCCGCCGCGAAGCCGATCAGTCCGATGACGAAGGTGCGTTTGCGGCCCACCAGGTCCGCGACGCGCCCGCCGAGGAGCAGCAGACCGCCGAAGGCGAGGGTGTAGGCGGTGATGACCCACTGCCGGTTCGCGTCGGACATGTGCAGATCGTGCTGGGCGGAGGGGAGCGCGATGTTCACGATCGTCGCGTCCAGCACCACCATCAACTGGGCGAGGGCGATGACGACCAGACCCCACCAGCGGCGGGGATCGACCGCCTCGGCCCTCGCGGGTATCGGTGTCGACTCACCCGTTCGGCCGCTGCTCATTGGGCCAGAAGACCATGGATCGGTGCATGTCGCATCCGCGTCGGCGGGCCCTTCACCGCCCGCTCCCGGGCGCTTTCTCATGGTTCGAGCACCACCTTTCCGATCGTGCCGCGCGTCTGGAGCGCCCGGTGCGCGGCTGCCGCCTCGGAGAGCGGCAATCGGGTGACCGCCGGGCGCAGCCGACCCCGCGCCGCCTCGGCGAGCGCCCGCTCCTCCAGGGCGCGCAGACCGCCCGCCCGGCGCAGCATCTCCGGCCCGAGCACGGACTCGGAGACGCCCTCGACGAAGTGACCCCGGGCTTCGTCCCCGATGCCCTCCGCCGACCAGCCGAAGACCAGGTGCCGCCCACCGGGTCCGAGCAGGGCGACGCACACGCGGGCTGCTTCGCCGCCGACACCGTCGTAGACGAGCGTGGCGGGGCGCCCGGCGAGGAAGGCGCGGACCTCCTCGGACCAGTTGGGGGCGGTGTAGTCGACGGCGAGGTCGGCGCCGTTCGCGCGCACCCGTGCCGTCTTCTGCGGACCGCCCGCGAGCCCGACGACGGTGGCACCGGCGTTCTTCGCGTGCTGCGTGAGCAGGGTGCCGATGCCGCCCGCCGCCGCCGGTACGACCACCACGTCGTCCGCCTCCGGCTCCGCGAACCCGGCGATCCCGAGCGCGGTGCGACCGGTGCCGATCATCGCGACGGCCGCCGCGAAGTCCAGACCCGCCGGGATCTCGTGCAGGCGGTCCGTGTCCGTGACGGCGAGTTCGGCGTATCCGCCGGGTACGGGTCCGAGGTGGGCGACGACGCGCCTGCCGAGCCAGACCGGGTCCGTGCCCTCGCCCAGGGCGTCCACGACCCCCGCGACTTCGCGGCCGGGAACGGTCGGAAGCTCCGGCAGCGCGGGCAGCGGACCGCGCCGTCCCTCGCGCAGCGCGGTGTCGAGCAGGTGCACCCCGGCGGCGGCGACGGCGATCCGCGCCTGCCCCGGTCCGGGGACGGGGTCCTCGGTCTTCTCGTGGACCAGGTTCTCGGGCGGTCCGAAGGAGTGGAGCCGGACGGCGTGCATGTGGTCCCCCTGGAGTGGTGGTCGTCGTTCCCGTGGCTGCCGGGGGTCCCACTCTTCAACCTCGACCGGACTTGAGGTCAAGGGCGGCTTGTCGGAGCGGCTTGTCAGGACCGCTTGTCAGTGGCCGGGTGCAGCATGAGGGGCATGGTGAGGAAAGCGGTGGGTGCGGGCGGTACGGCTACGGGGCGTACGGGCGGTGCGGGGCGTACGGCGGTCAAGGGCGCGCGGCGTCCGGAGGTGCGGTTGCCTCCGCTGCGGCCGTGGGCGGAGCGGGAGCTGGCGGCGGACGGGGACTACGACGGGCTGGAGTTCCTGGAGGCGGATCTGTCCGGGCAGCGGGGCGCGGGGGCGCGCTTCATGGACTGTGCGCTGACCCACTGTGCGCTCGACGAGACGGCGCTCGGGCGCGCCCGTTTCCTGGACTCGGTGCTCACCGGGCTGCGGGGCGTGGGCACCCATCTCGCGGAGGCGGTCTTCCGGGACGTGGAGCTGAGCGCGCCCCGGCTGGGCGGGGTCCAGTTGCACGGGGCGACGCTGGAGCGGGTCGTCGTGCGCGGCGGCAAGCTCGACTTCCTCAATCTGCGCGAGGCACGGCTGAAGGACGTGGTGTTCGAGTCCTGTGTGCTGGTCGAGCCGGACTTCGCGGGGGCGCGCCTGGAGCGCGTGGAGTTCGTGGACTGCGCGCTGAAGGGAGCGGACTTCGGGAACGCCGTGCTGAAGGACGTGGATCTGCGCGGGGCAGCCCCGCTGGAGGTCCAGCGGGGACTCGACCGGCTGTCCGGCGCGGTGATCAGCACCGGTCAGCTCCTGGACCTGGCGCCGCTGCTCGCGGTGGAGCTGGGGATCAGGGTGGAGGGCTGAGCGGACTGGGCGGGCGGACCGGTCAGGAGATCCGGGGGTAGCGCGCCTGGAGGGTCCAGATCACCGGGTTCTCCGCCAGGTCCTCGTGCATGTCGGTGAGGTCCGCGAGCACGTCGTGCAGGAAGTCGCGGGCCTCACGGCGCAGTTCGGCGTGGGAGAAGGTGATCGGCGGTTCCTCGGCGCGCATCCAGTCCGCCTCGATGTCCACCCAGCCGAAGCGGCGCTCGAAGAGCATCCGGTCGGTCGACTCGGTGAAGTCCAGCTCCGCCCGCTGCGGGCGGGACGCCCGGGAGCCCATCGGGTCCTGGTCGAGCCGCTCCACGATGTCGCACAGCGCCCACGCGAAGTCCAGCACCGGCACCCATCCCCAGGCTGTGGACACCTCCTGGTCCTTCTCGGTGTCGGCCAGATACACGTCCCCGCAGAACAGGTCGTGCCGCAACGCCCGCGCGTCCGCACGGCGGTAGTCGGTCTGGGGCGGGTCCGGGAACCGGTTGGAGAGGGCATAGCCGATGTCGAGCACGTCGCAGATCGTCCCACGCCACCGGCGCGGCTCGGCTCAGCCGGTCCGCTCGCCGCTCCGCTCGCCGCTCGGCTCAGCCGGTCCGCTCAGCGGGTCCGCTCTGCCGGTCCGCTCTGCCGGTCCGCTCAGACGGTCCGTTCGGCGCCCTGCCCGGCGGCGCACTCGTCCGCCCGCACGGCAGACCCTCGCGGACCCCGGGGCGCGCGGGGCGTCCGGGGTCCGTGAGCGGGTGTGCGTCAGACGTTGACGCCGAAGTCCTGGGCGATGCCGACCAGGCCGGAGGCGTAACCCTGGCCGACGGCGCGGAACTTCCACTCGGCGCCGTTGCGGTACAGCTCGCCGAAGACCATCGCCGTCTCGGTGGCCGCGTCCTCGGAGAGGTCGTAGCGGGCGATCTCGGCGCCGCCGGCCTGGTTGACGATGCGGATGTAGGCGTTGCGGACCTGGCCGAAGTTCTGGCCGCGGTTCTCGGCGTCGTAGATGGAGACCGGGAAGACGATCTTCTCGACGTCGGCCGGGAGGGCGGCGAGGTTGACGTTGATCGCCTCGTCGTCGCCCGCGCCCTCGCCCGTGCGGTTGTCACCGGTGTGGACGATGGAGCTGTCCGGGGTCTGCTTGTTGTTGAAGAAGACGAAGTGCTGGTCGGAGTAGACCTTGCCCTGGCCGTTGACCGCGATGGCGGAGGCGTCCAGGTCGAAGTCCGTGCCGGTGGTGGTGCGGACGTCCCAGCCGAGGCCCACGGTGACGGCGGTCAGGCCCGGAGCCTCCTTGGTGAGCGAGACGTTGCCACCCTTGGACAGGCTTACAGCCATGATTGGGAGTCCCTTCCCTTAATGCGTACGTGGCGGAGTACTTGTCGCTCCGTCGGTCCCGACGAAGCTACGTCACCCGGAAGAACGCCGGGAGGGGTACCGGAGGTTCCTGCTCGCTTTACCTTTTTTACCGAGCTGGGGGAAAACGGGGTGACGCGGGACCGTGCGGGCAGGGACCATGGAGTCATGTCCGGGCCCTATCTCATCCGCGGCTCGGTCTCGCTTCCCGAGGCCGAGCTGACGTGGCGTTTCTCGCGTTCCTCCGGGCCCGGCGGGCAGCACGTCAACACCAGTGACTCCCAGGCCGAGCTGCGCTTCGACCTCGCGCGCACCGAGGCGCTGCCCGAGGTGTGGAAGCAGCGCGCGCTTGAGCGGCTGGCCGGGCGCCTGGTGGACGGCGTCCTGATCGTCCGCGCCTCCGAGCACCGCTCCCAGTGGCGCAACCGCGAGTCCGCGCTCGTGCGCCTGACCGCGACCCTCGCCGAGGCGACGGCACCCCCGCCCAAGCCCCGCCGCGCGACCCGTATCCCACGGGGCATCAACGAACGCCGCCTCAGACAGAAGAAGCAGCGCTCGGACACCAAGCGGGGGCGCTCGGGGCGGGACTGGGGATAGAGATCCGGCCAGTTGGCGGGCTCACCCGTCCGCCGACGCCGCGTCAGGACCCCGTACGCCCTGCCCGCGCCGACGCCAGGCAGCCACCGCCCCCGCCGTCGCCGCCACCACGCTCACCGCCAGCGACCCGTAGACGAGCGGGTTCACCCAGAACGGGACCAGCTCGGTCGCCGCCCCGCTGTCCGTGACGCAGCGCGCGCTGACCGGCAGCCCCAGGTCCGTCACGATGCCGTCGCCGGGTACGCCCATGGCCGCGCACATCTGGTCGGGGTCCAGGAGGTAGAAGCCGCGCCCCACGCCGTACCCGTAGGCGCCGAAGGCCGTGGCGGACGCCAGGAGCATCGTCTGCCCGCAGGGGACGGGGTCCGGCGCGTACCAGGCGCGGCCCCAGCCGTGGCGGCGCAGGCGCACCGCGAGCAGGAAGGCTGTCACGGCGGCCAGGCCGGGCATCGTGAGCGGAGCGAAGAGCGCCGCCATGTAGAAGGCCGGGGCCAGATCGTCCAGGGGAGTCGTCACGCAACGGCGGACGGCGGCGGCAGCCGCCCCGGTTCCCGCTCTCAGCCCAGGTGCCGGTACCGCCCCCGGAAGTACAGCAGCGGACCGCCCTCGGCGCTCGGCACATGGGCGGTCAGGACGCGGCCGATGACCAGGGTGTGGTCGCCCGCGAGGACCCGCTGTTCCGTACGGCACTCCAGCGTCGCGAGCGCGCCGGAGACCAGCGGGGCGCCCGTCGCCTCGCCCCGGGTGAGGTCGAGGTCGGCGAAGAGGAGGCGGTCGCTGATGCGGCCCTTCATCGAGAAGCGACCGGCGATCTGGCGCTGGTGGTCGGCGAGGACCGAGACCGCCCAAAGGGGCTGTTCCTCCAGGAGTTCGTCCATGCGCCCGCCCGTGCGCAGGCTGACCATGACCAGCGGGGGGTCCAGGGAGACCGACAGGAAGGCGGTGGCGGTCATGCCCACGTCCTCCGTGCCCGGCGCGTGCGGGTCGTCGGGGTCCAGCGGCGGCTCCTGCGCGGTCACCAGGACCACTCCGGCGGCCAGCCGGGACATCGCGGCCCGGAACTCGTCGTCGCTCACCCCCTCAGGATGCCCGGAAGCGGCCCGGGCGGCGGGGGACAAGGCGGAGGCGGAGGTGTTCAGCACGCCGGAAACGCTAATCGGCCACCCGGGTCCGCCGCATCGGCCCTCCGCCCGAGAGGGGTCCTAGGACCCGGGCCGCACGCCCGCGAGCGCCCGGACCAGGACTCCGGGGCACCCGGACCGGGACCCCGGACAACCGTCCCGACCCGCCCTCCTGCCGATTCGTACGGCATATGCGCATGTTCACTCACTTTGCGTTCAAGAACAGTGCCGGGAAAACGCAGAAACTCCACTCAATTGTTCACGTTCTGCTGTGACTTGAGTCACAAGGGGCAATAATTGTTGACCCTGTGTACCGAGTGAGGAGCGCGCTGTGATTCAGTGGCGAGAAGAAGCCTTGATGCGCGGCGAGGTCTCGGGGGAGGGGGAGGGCGAGCATGGAGACAGATTCGGAGCCGTACGTCCCGCTCACATCCCTGCGTCAGTTGCATCAGGTCATGGCCGAGATGAACACGGCACGCAGCCTGGCGGACACCCTCCAGATCGTCGCGGACGGCGCGGTCACCGCGCTGGGGTACGAGATGGCGTGCGTGAACCTCGTCCGCCCCGACGGCGATCTCGTCGTCGCCGCCTTCTCCGGCAACCCGGCGGCCGAGGCGCTGATCATGGGACGGGTCGGTGCCCGGGAGTCCTGGGAGCGGCGGCTGCGCATGGGCGAGCTGTGGGGGGACCTCGTGTTCATCCCCCACCACGAGGGCTGGGTCCTCGACGAGGACGACGTACCGCAGTGGTACACCGAGGGACCCCTCCCGCGGTTCGAGGAGGGGTGGCACCCCGGCGACCGGCTCTTCGCGCCGATGTACACGCCCGGGGTCCAGGGCGGGGCGCGGGGCGAGCTGATCGGCGTCATATCCGTCGACCGCCCGCACGGTGGCCGCCGTCCCGGCGCGTGGGGGCGCGAGGCGCTCCAGATGTACGCCTTCCAGGCAGCCATCGCCCTCAGCAACGCCCATCTGCGCGCCAACATGCAGCGCGCCCTGGTCCGCCTGGAGCGTGACCAGCAGGCACTTCGCGCCAGCGAGGAAAGCTTCCGCCAGGCGTTCGAGTACGCCCCCTCCGGCATGGCCATCGCGGAGATGGACGGCGACCACCACCAGGGCCGCATCCTGCGCACCAACGACGCGCTGTGCCGTCTGCTCGGGCGTCCCGCCGCCGCGATGCGCCGCTACTCCTTCGCCGACCTCGTCCACCCCGAGGACGTCACCACCCTGCGCCGCACCTCGCCCGAGGGCGGTCGGGGCGAGCTGCGGCTGGCCCGCCGGGACGGCACGTACGTCTGGGTGTCGCTGCGCAACTCCGTCGTGGCGGACACCACCGACGGACCCCGCTTCCTGCTCACCCACGTCGAGGACATCGAGGAGCGCAAGCGCCGCGAGCTGCAGCTCGCCCATCGCGCCTCGCACGACTCGCTGACCGGGCTGCCGAACTCCGCCGAGCTGCGCGCGCGGCTCGCCGCCCGGCTGTGCCGCCGTCCGGCGCAGGCGGGCGGGTTCGACTCGCTCGACGCCGCCTACGGCCACCCGGGCGACGCGGACGCCGGGCACGGTTTCGACTTCGGCTCGGGCGCCGAGGCGTACGACGCCTTCGACCACCATGTGCACACCATCGCGCCCGAGGGCGGTCACGACGACGGCGCCAAGGGTCTCGCGGTGCTCTTCTGCGACCTGGACGGCTTCAAGTCGATCAACGACCGCTTCGGGCACAACGCGGGCGACGCGGTGCTGATCGAGGTCGCGCGGCGGCTGAGCAACGGCGTACGGGACGGCGACACGGTCGCGCGGCTCGGCGGCGACGAGTTCGTGATCCTCGCCGACGGGCTCGGGCGGGCGGACGCGCAGGACCTCGCCGGGCGGCTGCGGGGCGAGATCATCCAGCCGATCCGGGCGGAGGGGCGGGCCGTGCGGGTGGGCGCGAGTTTCGGCATCGGCTGGGCGCACTGCGGAATGACGGCGGACGAGGTGTTGAAGTCAGCCGACGAGCGGATGTACGTAGAGAAACGATCTCGTCCCAAACAGCACCGGCGTGCCGGGTGATCCGCAGGTCAGTGGGTTGAGACGGGCCGACTCGCCCGATTTGGGGGGCTCGGGGGCCTCACCCGTTCGAGCGAATTCGGGTATGCGGGAAGGTAGGCTCGCCATGCCAACCCGTACCCCATCCGCCCGCACCTGCTTGAGGAGTACCAGGGATGACGCCCGGCGACAACGGCGCGAGCACGCCCGAGGAAGACGACCCGTTCGGCTACCTGTACGCAGACGGCCAGGCCAGAGGCGCCCAGCCGCCGTCCGGCGGTTACGGCTACCCGAACGCGGTCAGCCGGGTGCGCGCGGTCGGTGAACGCCAGTACCCCCAGCAGCAGACCTACGGCCAGCAGGTCCCCCCGCAGCAGGCTGCTTACGGCCAGCAGACGGTCCAGACCCCGCAGGCGGCGCCCGGCGCCGTCCCGACGGGCAGCCGGGTGCAGCAGAACGCCGGGCGGCGTGGTCCCAACACCAAGGGTCTGCTGATCGGCGCGATCGCCGTGGTCGCCGTGGTCGTCATCGGTATCAGCGTGGCGATGTTCAACGGTGACTCGGGCGACGACGCGGGCGGTGCCGCGAGCCCCAGCCCGACCCAGTCCAAGAGCACCGCGCCGCATCCCAAGACCACGGCTTCGGCGCCCCCGGGCGAACTCCCGAAGGCCGACGCGGCCGACAGCTCGGTCCAGCTCGCGGGCGGCGCGGCACCCGCGTCGGACGTCAAGGGTGCCGAAGCGGCGGGCGGCACGTACGTGGGCGGTCTCAACCAGGCCGGTGCGTCGGCGACATGGAGTGTGAGCGTGCCGGAGGAAGGCGCGTACACCTTCTTCATGCGCTACAGCGTGACGGGCGAGGACCAGTCGATGACGATCACCGTCAACGGCAAGGAGTACGGCAGCAAGGCCGACCTGCAGAACTACCGGCACGCGGCCGCCAACGACTTCGAGAACGGCTGGGCGACCACCTTCGTGTACCCGGACCTCAAGAAGGGCGCGAACACGATCTCCGTCTCCTGCCAGGCGGGCGACAAGTGCAACGTGCTGCTGGACCAGCTCTGGGTGAAGAAGGGCCACGTCACGCGCTAGGGCGTTGTCCCTCGCGGCCGGGCTTTCAGGCAGCCTCGGCCGCGCCCGTGACCTCGATCCGCCCGCACAGCTCGTCGTAGACCGCCCGGTCGAACTCCCCCGCCGCCGGAGCCACTACCGCCGCCGCCGACAGGGCGGTGGCGCGGGTCAGGCGGGTGGGCCAGGGGGCGTTTTCCACCAGGCCCGACAGCAGGCCCGCGACTGCCGCGTCGCCCGCGCCCGTGGGGTTGCCGCACAGGGGGGAGGGTGGGGTGGCGCGCCAGTGGCCTTCCGGGGTGGCGGCGAGGAGGCCGGTTGGGCCGAGGGAGGCGACTACGGCGTGGGCGCCTCGGCGGCGGGCGTCGCGGGTGGCGCGCAAGGGCTCGTGGGAGCCCGTCAGTTCGGCCAGTTCCACGGCGTTCGGCTTCACGATGTCGGGGCGGGCGGCGACGCCGCGGCGCAGGGGTTCGCCGCTGGTGTCGAGGAGGACCGGTACTCCCGCCGAGCGGGCCACGCGTATCAGACCCGCGTACGCGCCCACCGGCACGCCCGGGGGCAGGCTGCCGGAGAGGGCGACCGCCGAGGCGCCGGTGAGCAGGGTGTCGTAGGCGCGCAGGAAGGCGGCCCATTCGGCGGGGGAGATCTGCGGTCCGGGTTCGTTCAACTGGGTTGTGTCGCCGGTGAGTTCGTCGACCACCGCCACGGTGCGGCGGGTCGGTCCCGCGACCTCCACCAGCGCGTCGGTGAGCAACGCCGTCCCCGCGAGCCGCTCGCGCAGCACCCCTCCGGTCGCGCCGCCCGCGAACCCGGTGACCGTCACCTCGTGCCCGAGCGCGGCCAGCACCCGCGCCACGTTGACGCCCTTGCCGCCCGGTCGTTCCGCGACGTCGGAGACGCGGTGGGAGGCGTGGGGGCGCAACGACCGTACGCGGTAGGTGATGTCGAGAGCGGTGTTCAGTGTGACCGTGAGGATCACCCGGTCCGACCTCCCTCGAAAGTTGGCGCGGCTTCGGTTTCCGGGGCCCCGATCATGCCAAAGAGACGGCGGCCGGCCCACCTCGGGGACGACCGCCGTCGGATGAAGCGGGGTACGGATCAGGGCAGTTGGGGCGCGAGAACCCATTCGCCCCGGCGCATGACGCCCTTCACCGTGAACTCGGCGTCCAGCAGCACGAGATCGGCGTCCTTGCCGGGCTCCAGGGAACCGATCCGGTCCGAAAGCCCGAGCAGCCGGGCCGGGTTGACGGACAGCGCCTTCACCACGTCGGTCACCGGCAGCCGGTCGACGGTGACCGCCCGCTGGAAGGCGCGGTCCAGGGTCAGCGTGGACCCCGCGATGGATCCGCCCTCCACGAGGCGGGCCACGCCCTCGCGCACCTCGACCTCCAGCGGGCCGAGCAGATAGCGCCCGTCGCCCGAGCCCGCCGCGTCCATCGCGTCGGTGATGAAGGCGACCCGGTCGGCGCCCGCGTGGTGGAAGGCCAACTGGAGTGCGGCCGGGTGCAGATGGACGCCGTCGTCGATCAGCTCGACGGTGATCCGCTCGTCCTCCAGGAGCGCGGTGATCGGTCCGGGGGCGCGGTGGCCCAGCGGGGGCATGGCGTTGAAGAGGTGGGTGGCGACGGTCGCGCCCGCGTCGATGGCTTCGACGGTCTGCTCGTAGCTCGCGTCCGTGTGCCCGATGGCGGCGATGACGCCCTGCTCGGCGAGGAGCCGTACGGAGTCCAGACCGCCGGGGAGTTCGGTGGCGAGGGTGACCATGCGGGCCTGTCCGCGCGCGGCGTCGAGCAGCTTGCGGACCTCGGCGGGGTCGGGGTCGCGCAGCAGCGCCTCGGAGTGCGCGCCCTTGCGGCAGGGGGAGATGAACGGTCCCTCGAAGTGGATGCCCGCGATGTCGCCCTGCTCGGCCAGCTCGCCGAGGAGTCCGGCGCGGCGGGCCAGCAGGTCCAGGTCGTCGGTGACGGTGGAGGCGACCAGGGTGGTGGTGCCGTGCGCGCGGTGGGCGCGTACGGCGGTCAGCGCGTCCTCGGCGCTGCCCACCGCGAAGGAGGCTCCGCCGCCGCCGTGGTTGTGCAGGTCCACGAAGCCGGGGACCAGCCAGTGGCCGCTCGCGTCGACGACCTCGGCGCCTGCCGGGGCGGGAGGTGCCGCCTCGGCAGGACCCGCGGCGGTGATCCGCGTGCCCTCCACGCTCACGCGGCCGTCGTCCACCACGCCGGTGGGCAGCACCACCCGTGCGCCGGTGAGTACCAAGCTGGGAGCCATCAGGCGGTTACCTCCGTGGGGTCGGTGCGGTCCGGGCCGGCGGGGCCCAGGAGATCGCGGGCGAGCAGTCCGGCGCCGAGGCACCCGGCGGTGTCGCCGAGTGCGGCCGGGACGATGGTCGGCGGGGTCTGGAAGGTGATCCGGCGCCCCACGGCTTCCCGCAGGGGGCGGAACAACGTCTCGCCCGCCTCCGCGAGTCCGCCGCCGATGATCAGGGTGCCCGGGTCGAGCAGGGTGAGCGCGGTGACGAGGCCGTCGGCGAGCGCGTCGACCGCGTCGTGCCAGACCCGTTCGGCGCCCGGGTCGCCGTTCGCGACCGCCTTCGCGCAGTCGGCGGCGTCGGCGTCGTCCCTGCCGGACACGCGCGCCCACGCCTCACCGACGGCTGCCGCGGAGGCGTACCGCTCCAGGCAACCGCGCTGTCCGCAGGGGCAGTCGGCGCCGCCGGGGCGTACGACGATGTGGCCGATCTCACCGGCGAAGCCGTGGGCGCCCGCCTCGACCCCGCCGCCGATGCCGATGGCGCCCGCGATGCCGGTGCCGAGCGGCACGAACAGGAAGCGCCCGGCGCCCTTCCCGGCGCCGATCCGGCCCTCGGCGAGTCCGCCGGTGCGCACGTCGTGGCCGAGCGCGACGGGTACGCCGAGGCGCTCGGCGAGCAGCTCGCGCAGGGGGACGTCGCGCCAGCCGAGGTTGGCGGCGTAGACCGCGCGTCCGCCGCGCTCGTCCACGATGCCGGGCACCGCGACCCCGGCGGCGACGGCGGGTCCGCCCAGGTGCGCGGCGCCGTGCGCGGCGAGGTCGGCGGCGAAGCCGAGGATCTCCGCGACCACCGCCTCGGGACCCCGCTCGCGCCCGGTCGCGCGGCGCTCGCGGTGCAGGAGTACGGGCGCCGTGCCCGGGGCAGGCGCGCTGTCGACGCCGAGGAGAGCGGCCTTCATCCAGGTGCCGCCCACGTCCAGGGCGATGACATGTCTCACCCGTCCAGTGTGACCCGGTGACCCATGAGAGGTCTAGTCCACTTACGTGGTGTAGACATGTGTTCACATAGCGAACAGTCAGTAAAGGGAATCGGGGTTTTGACGGTGCGTCGGCGTACGGCAGGAACGATCGCGGTGGTGTCCGCACTGGGCATGGCGGCGGTCCTCGGCGGCTGCGGGACCACGGGTTCCTCGCACGTGACCCTCAAGCTGGTCGCCGCCGACTACGGCGACTCCCCGGCCAACAGCTCCAAGAAGTACTGGGCGACGCTGGTCAGCGCGTACGAGAAGAAGCACCCCGACGTGAAGGTCGACGTCAGCGTGTACTCGTGGAACGACGTCGACGCCAAGGTCAAGCAGATGGTCGCCGCCGGGCACGCCCCCGACATGGCGCAGATCGGCGCCTACGCCGACTACGCGGCCAAGGGCAAGCTCTACTCCGCCTCCGACCTGCTCTCCATCCGCACCCAGGCGGACCTCGTCTCGCAGCTCTCCGACGCGGGCGAGTGGGACCACACGCCGTACGGGATGCCGTTCGCCGCCTCCACGCGTGTCCTCTTCTACAACAAGACGCTCTTCGAGAAGGCGGGCATCACCGACGCGCCCACCACCTGGGACGAGCTGGCCGCCGACGCCGAGGCGCTCAAGGCGAAGGGCGTGAAGTACCCCTACGCGCTGCCGCTCGGGCCGGAGGAGGCGCAGGCGGAGACCATGCAGTGGCTGCTGAGCGGCGGCGGCAACTACACGGACGACATGGGTACGTACACCATCGACTCCAGCCAGAACACCCGCACCTTCGCCTGGCTCAAGGACGACCTGGTCGACAAGGGTCTGACCGGACCGGTCGCCCCGGGGCGCCTGAACCGCGCCGCCGCGTTCTCCGCGTTCGCGAACGGCGAGGTCGGGATGCTCAACGGCCACCCCACGCTGATGCAGCAGGCCGAGTCCAAGGGCGTGAAGTTCGGCATGGTCCCGATGCCGACCCGCGACGGCGACCACCAGCCCTCGATGGGCGTCGCCGACTGGATGATGGGCTTCAAGCAGCGCGGCCACGCCGACCAGATCGGCAGCTTCCTCGACTTCGTCTACCAGGAGAAGAACGTGCTCGCCTTCTCCCACGAGTACGGACTGCTGCCCGTGACCACCTCCGCCTCCGAGGCGATGGGCGACTCCGAGGCGCCCCGCGACAAGGCGCTGCACCCCTTCCTGGACCAGCTCCAGACCGCCGAGCAGTACCCCGTCGACAAGACCTCCTGGGCCGAGGTCAGCGCGGCCGTCAAGCAGCAGATCGGCCAGGCGGTCGACACCGACGGCAGCCCCTCGGGCGTGCTGACCCGGCTGCAGTCCACGGCGACGCTGGCGGACAGCCGGGTGGCCGCCCGCTGACCCGCTGTCCTCGGCGGGGGTTACGGTTGCCGACATGGAACTGGGCCCCCGCGAGCAGGCGATCCTCGCGCTGGAGCGCCGGAGCTTCACGGGCCCCGGCGCCAAGGAACGCGCCATCCGCGAACAGCTCGGTCTCACCCCCGTCCACTACTACCAACTCCTCAACGCCCTCCTGGACGACGAGCGCGCCCTCGCCCACGACCCGGTGACGGTGAACCGGCTGCGCCGGGTGAGAGAAGCGAGACGTTCCGAACGGTGACGCTGCGCCGGCTTCGACGGGTGGGCGCCGGGTCGTGCGGGGCGCGGTGGCTCCGGGAGCGGTGACCTGAGCGCCTGCCCGCGCCTGCCCCGTGCGTCGACACGTCGGGCCGACGCCCTGTGCCCGGCACCGCCCGCGCCGACCCTGAGCGCCGATGCCCCCGCACCGACCCTCGGCGCGGATCCCCGCCCCCGAGCGGACCACGACTCCCCGCCGGGGAGGAGTGCGGAGGGCGCCTCGTGGATAGGGTCGTTTCATGGGTATCCCCGAGACGGACTCCGCCACCCCGAGGGACCTGCCGGTTCCGACGACTCCGGCCGGACGGGACGGTCTGCGCGCGCTGGTGGAGGGGGCGCGCGGGGCTGTGATCGGTCTGGACTTCGACGGGACGCTGGCTCCCATCGTCGCCGATCCCGCGCAGGCGCGGGCTCATCCCGAGGCGGTGCCCGCGCTCGTGGAGCTGGCGCCGAAGGTGGCGTCCGTGGCGGTGATCACCGGGCGCCCCGCCGGGGTGGCCGTACGCAACGGCGGGTTCGCCGGGGTCGAGGGGCTCGGGCATCTCGTCGTCCTCGGGCACTACGGCGCGGAGCGCTGGGACGCGGCCACCGGTGACGTCAGCGCCCCCGCGCCGCACCCCGGTATCGCCGCCGTCCGGGCGGAACTGCCGGGCGTGCTGGACCGGGCGGGGGCGTGGCCCGGGACCTGGATCGAGGAGAAGGGGCGCGCGGTCGCCGTGCACACGCGCCGCGCGGAGGACCCGGACGCCGCGTTCGAGGCGCTGCGCGCTCCGCTGACCGACCTCGCCACCCGGCACGGGCTGATCGTCGAACCCGGTCGCCTCGTCCTCGAACTCCGCCCGCCCGGCATGGACAAGGGCGTCGCTCTCCTCGACCACGTCCGCGCCCTCGGCGCCGACGCCGTCCTCTACGCGGGCGACGACCTCGGCGACCTCCCCGCCTTCGCCGCCGTCGAGAAGCTCCGCACCGGCGGCACCCCCGGTCTCCTGGTCTGCAGCGGCAGCACAGAGGTCCCGGAACTCGCGGAACGGGCGGACCTGGTGGTGGACGGTCCCGAGGGTGTGGTGGACCTGCTCCGTACCCTCGCCGCGCACATGGACTGACCCCCCCTCGGGGCGCCGTCCGCGTCGGACGCGCCGACCGCACGGAAGCGGTTGACGCGCAGAGCTGGCCAACAGGCGCTCACAGCAAGGGAGTTCAGCCCCGCAGCGCGTTCAACTGGTCCAGGAACCAGCGGGTCGGGGGCAGCGCCGTCGCCGCCGTCGCCAGGCGCTTGGAGCGTTCCGCGCGTTCGGCGGGGGGCAGGGTCAGCGCTTCGTGGAGCGCCTCCGCCGTGCCGACGACGTCGTACGGGTTCACCGTGATCGCGTCCTCGGCCAGTTCCTCGTAGGCACCCGCCTCGCGGGAGAGGACCAGGGCGACGCCCTCGTCGGAGACGACCGGGACCTCCTTGGCGACCAGGTTCATGCCGTCGCGGATGGGGTTGACCAGGGCGACGTCGGCGAGGCGGTACGCGGCAAGCGAGCGGGCGAAGTCGTCCTCGACATGCAGGAGGACCGGCGTCCAGTCCGCCGTGCCGAACTCGGCGTTGATCTCCTCCGCGATCCGGCGCACCTCGTCCGTGTAGGCGCGGTACACCGCCAGGTCCTGCCGGGAGGGATACGCGAAGGCGACGTGCACGACCCGCTCGCGCCACTCCGGGTGGTCCACGAGGAGGCGCCGGTACGCCAGCAGCCCGCGCGCGATGTTCTTCGACAGCTCGGTGCGGTCGACCCGGACGATCGTCCGGCGCCCCTCGCCGATCTCGTCCCGGAGGGTCACCATCCGCTCGGACACGTCCGCCCGGTGTGCCCGCTCCCGCAGGAAGTCCGCGTCCGCGCCAAGGCCGTGCACGCCGATCTCCGTGCCGGACGGGATGCCCGGACCCAGCACGGCGTGACAGCACGCGGTGAACGCGTCCGCCCACCGGCGGGTCAGGAACGCAGCCCGGTCCGCGCCCAGGATGCCGCTCAGCAGCTCGGCGGCGATGTCGTCGGGGAGCAGCCGGAAGTAGTCCGGCGGCGCCCAGGGGGTGTGCGAGAAGTGGCCGATGCGCAGGTCGGGGCGGAGCTCGCGCAGCATCCGGGGGGCGAGCGCCAGGTGGTAGTCCTGGATCAGCACCGCCGCGCCCGGCGCCGCCTCCTCGGCGAGCGCCTCGGCGAACGCCCGGTTGTACTCCCGGTACGCCTCCCACTGCTGACGGAACTCCGCGTCGAAGACCGGCTCCAGCGGGGTCTGGTACAGCATGTGGTGCACGAACCACAGCACGGAGTTGGCGATGCCGTTGTACGCCTCGGCGTGCGTCCGCGGGTCGATGCCCAGCATCCGCACCCGCTGCCCGCCGGTGTCCGCCTCCGGCAGCAGCCCGCCGTCCGCGCGCCGCACCGCCTCCCGGTCACCGTCCCCGAGCGCCGCGCACACCCACACCGCGTCGGTGTCGGGACCGATCGCCGACAGCCCGGACACCAGCCCGCCACCACCGCGCCGCGAGGTCAGCGCCCCGTCCGGACCCACCGTGTACGACACCGGTCCACGATTCGACGCGACCAGCACCTCAGCACCCTGCGTTGAAGCCATGGTCCTCAACCTAGCCCGGCACCGAAACCCTCAAACGTACGCGCGACGCGACGCGGCGCCTCGTATACATCCCTCCGTTTACGCCGCAGGACGCACCCGCCGCCGCCGACGCCGAAGGCGAAGCCGAGGCGTCGCCGCCGTCAAGCCACCCGCCGCTCCGCATACTCCGCGATCTCCGCCATCGGCGGTCGCTCCTCCGTGTCCACCGAGTACGTCCGCGGCTCGAACCCGGACACCCCCCGCTCGAACTGGGTCAGAGAAGGACGGACCAGATGCCCCCGGGCAAGACGCAACTGAGCCGTGCGATAGATCGCCGCCGCCATGCGCCCCAGCGCCTGCCCGTCCTGATGCCGGTGCTTGCGGACCCCCACGTCGACCTGCGCCAGCGCGTCGAGCCCGACCAGATGCAGCGAGTCCACCAGCATCCCCAGCTCCACCCCGTACCCCACGGGGAACGGCAACTGCTCAAGGAGGGAGCGCCGAGCCGCGTACTCCCCGCCCAGCGGCTGTACGAAACCGGCCAACTGCGGCCAGTGCATGTTCAGCAGCGGTCGCGCCATCAGCTCGGTGACCCGCCCGCCCTGCCCGGCGGCGCCGCCCAGCGGACGGTCGTACATCGCCTTGACCAGGTCCACCTGCGGATCGGTGAGCAGCGGTCCGACGATGCCGAGGACGAAGTCCGAGGAGAACTCCTTCAGATCCGCGTCCACGAAGGCCACGATGTCCCCGCTGGTCGCCAGCAGCGACCGCCACAGCACCTCGCCCTTGCCGGGCACGGCGGGCAGCCGGGGCAGGATCGCGTCGCGGTGCACGACGCGCGCGCCCGCCGCCGCGGCGACCTCGGAGGTGCGGTCGGTGGACCCGGAGTCCACCACGACTATCTCGTCCACCAGCGGCGCCTGCGTCACCAGGTCGTGGCGGATCACGGAGACGATGTCACCGACCGTCTCCTCCTCGTTCAGCGCGGGCAGCACCACGGACACGGTCTGCCCGGAGCGCTGCTTGGCGGCGAGGACACGGTGCAGCGGGCGGTCGGCCACGGACCAGGAGCGGGTGGCCAGCCAGCGCTCGGTTTCTTCCAGCATGGGCTGCGGCTCCTTCTCAGCGGGGACGTAGGGTCACACGTGCCGGTGTCCGGGAACCCGTCTCGCGGTTCGGACGACACCTTCAACTGTGCTGGCCTTCGGTTACAGTCTTGAACAACGCCGATGACCATCGCATGTCCGAGACGATCGGCGTCCACAACCGCATACAGCTCATCCAGAGGGGCAGAGGGAAACGGCCCTGCGAAGCCCCGGCAACCCTCCAGCCGGTCTCGTGCGCGGACACACCGCGACACCGCGAGGCTCCCGGCTCGGGAAGGTGCCAAATCCGTCTCACGGCGAAGTGCGTCGTGAGGAAGATGAGGAGAAAGGGCCTCGCCTCCCATGGCTGTGCAGACCATTGCCACCCCCGCTGTCGACCTCGGCCCCGCCGCCGCTCTGAGCTGCCGGGAGTGCGGACACCGCGTCCCGCTCGGTCCGGTCTTCGCCTGCGAGGAGTGTTTCGGCCCGCTGGAGATCGCCTACGACTTCTCCGGCTACGACACCGACAGCCTCCGCAAGCGCATCGAGTCAGGACCCGCCAGCATCTGGCGCTACGCCCCGCTGCTGCCCGTTCCCGCCGACGTCGCCGACAAGCCGAACCTCAACCCCGGCTGGACCCGCCTGGTCAAGGCGGACAACCTCGCCCGTGAACTCGGCGTCACCGGCGGGCTGTTCGTCAAGGACGACTCCGGCAACCCCACCCACTCCTTCAAGGACCGCGTGGTCGCCCAGGCACTGGAAGCCGCCCGCGCCTTCGGCTTCACCACGCTCTCCTGCTCCTCCACCGGCAACCTCGCGGGCGCGGTCGGCGCCGCCGCGGCGCGCGCGGGGCTGCGCTCCTGCGTGTTCATCCCGCACGACCTGGAGCAGGGCAAGATCGTCATGGCGGCGGTCTACGGCGGGGAACTCGTCGGCATCGAGGGCAACTACGACGACGTGAACCGCTTCTGCTCCGAGCTGATCGGCGACCCGGCGGGTGAGGGCTGGGGCTTCGTCAACGTGAACCTCAGGCCGTACTACGCCGAGGGTTCCAAGACGCTGGCGTACGAGATCTGCGAGCAGCTCGGCTGGGAGCTGCCGGACCAGTTGGTGGTGCCGATCGCCTCCGGCTCCCAGCTCACGAAGATCGACAAGGGGCTCAAGGAGCTGATCCAGCTCGGTCTGGTCGAGGACAAGCCGTACAAGATCTTCGGCGCCCAGGCGGAGGGCTGTTCGCCGGTGTCGGCGGCGTACAAGGCGGGGCACGACGTCGTACGCCCCCAGAAGCCGGACACCATCGCCAAGTCCCTGGCCATCGGCAACCCCGCCGACGGTCCCTACGTCCTCGACATCGCCCGTCGCACCGGCGGCGCCGTGGAGGACGTGACGGACCCCCAGATCGTGGACGCCATCAAGCTGCTCGCCCGCACGGAGGGCATCTTCGCGGAGACCGCGGGCGGCGTGACGGTCGGCGTGACGCGCAAGCTGCTGGAGAACGGCGTACTGGACCCGACGCTCACCACCGTCGTCCTGAACACGGGCGACGGTCTGAAGACCCTGGACGCGGTGGCGGGCACGGGCCTGACCGCGACCATCCGACCGAACCTGGACTCCTTCCGAGAGGCTGGCCTCGTATGAGCGTGACCGTTCGCATCCCCACCATCCTGCGTACCTACACCGGCGGGCAGGCGGAGGTCGCCGCCGAGGGGGCGACGCTCGCCGAGGTGATCGAGGACCTGGAGAAGCACCACACCGGCATCGCCGGGCGCGTCCTGGACGACGAGGGCAAGCTGCGCCGGTTCGTCAACGTGTACGTCAACGACGACGACGTCCGCTTCGAGGGCGGTCTCCAGACGCCGACCCCGGACGGCGCCGGTGTGTCGATCATTCCGGCGGTCGCCGGAGGCTGAGAATTACCGACGGTAACGTCGGTGACGAAGTGTTCATCGAATGACCCCCTCCGTAAGAGAAACGGAGGGGGTCATTCTGCGTGATTGAGCGCGATAGAGTTGGGGAACGCGCTCCCCGGCCGACAGGTCGGGAACCTTGGATTCATGCCGCACGCCCGACAAGAAGCAGCCAAAATGCACGGGTCTTATGCGGCATTTATTGTTTTTATGGGGCCCGACTTGCCCTGAATTCAGCCGAATTCTCGCCAGATTCCGGACCGGTCTCGTCCAGATTTCTCGTCCGATTGACCTGTTGCAGACGGCAGTTGGACAGATACATTCAGCCGCGGTCGACGCGTTCCGGCGCACGCCCCCGAACCCATGGGGGGTGAGGTCTGACCCGGGTCCGCGAAGGGTGGATCTGCGCAAGGGCCAGTAATAGGGGAGTTAGGCATGGCTCAGGGCACCGTCAAGTGGTTCAACGCGGAGAAGGGCTACGGCTTCATCGCGGTAGACGGTGGTGCGGACGTCTTCGTCCACTACAGCGCGATTCAGATGGACGGCTACCGCACCCTTGAGGAGGGCCAGCGGGTCGAGTTCGAGATCTCGCAGGGTCAGAAGGGCCCGCAGGCCGACATGGTTCGCCTCAGCGCCTGAACGTTTCTCGCACTGAACGTCTCATCGCGTCACACGTCCGCTTCACGTCTCACGTTCGAAGGGCCCGCACCCGGCACGGGGTGCGGGCCCTTCGTCCTGTCCCCGCCACTCGCCCGCCCCGCGCGCGTCCCCCGTCCGATCCCTCGAAGGCGCTTGCACTCGACCATGCCGAGTGCTAATCATTGCGTTAGCACTCTGAAGGTGAGAGTGACAACGAAGGACCGGGTCGGTGAGGCCCGCGGGCCGGGTGGGGCAAGGAACCACGAGGCCGGCGAGCCGTCCGTCGCGGGCGCGGGCGCGGTCCGAAGGAATCACCCCCAGTCCTGGAGGGACCACTTCACATGGCCAAGATCATCGCGTTCGACGAGGAGGCGCGGCGCGGCCTCGAGCGCGGCATGAACCAGCTCGCGGACGCCGTCAAGGTGACGCTCGGCCCCAAGGGCCGCAACGTCGTCCTCGAGAAGAAGTGGGGCGCCCCCACGATCACCAACGATGGTGTCTCCATCGCCAAGGAGATCGAGCTCGAGGACCCGTACGAGAAGATCGGCGCCGAGCTGGTCAAGGAAGTCGCCAAGAAGACGGACGACGTCGCCGGCGACGGTACGACCACCGCGACCGTGCTCGCCCAGGCCCTGGTCAAGGAGGGCCTGCGCAACGTAGCCGCCGGTGCCAACCCGATGGCCCTCAAGCGCGGTATCGAGAAGGCCGTCGAGGCCGTCTCCACCGCCCTGCTTGAGCAGGCCAAGGACGTGGAGACCAAGGAGCAGATCGCCTCCACCGCCTCCATCTCCGCCGCCGACACCCAGATCGGCGAGCTGATCGCCGAGGCGATGGACAAGGTCGGCAAGGAAGGCGTCATCACCGTCGAGGAGAGCAACACCTTCGGTCTGGAGCTCGAGCTCACCGAGGGCATGCGCTTCGACAAGGGCTACATCTCCGCCTACTTCGCGACCGACATGGAGCGCATGGAGGCGGTGCTCGAGGACCCGTACATCCTCATCGCCAACTCCAAGATCTCCTCGGTGAAGGACCTGCTCCCGCTCCTGGAGAAGGTCATGCAGTCGGGCAAGCCGCTGCTGATCATCGCCGAGGACGTCGAGGGCGAGGCTCTGTCGACCCTGGTCGTCAACAAGATCCGCGGCACCTTCAAGTCCGTCGCCGTCAAGGCTCCGGGCTTCGGCGACCGCCGCAAGGCCATGCTCGGCGACATCGCCATCCTCACGGGCGGCGAGGTCATCTCCGAGGAGGTCGGTCTCAAGCTCGAGAACGCGACGCTGGACCTGCTGGGCCGCGCCCGCAAGGTCGTCGTCACCAAGGACGAGACCACGATCGTGGACGGCGCCGGCTCCTCGGAGCAGGTGCAGGGTCGCGTGAACCAGATCCGCGCCGAGATCGAGAACAGCGACTCGGACTACGACCGCGAGAAGCTCCAGGAGCGCCTCGCGAAGCTCGCCGGTGGCGTGGCGGTCATCAAGGCCGGTGCCGCGACCGAGGTCGAGCTGAAGGAGCGCAAGCACCGCATCGAGGACGCCGTGCGCAACGCCAAGGCTGCCGTCGAGGAGGGCATCGTCGCCGGTGGTGGCGTGGCTCTGCTCCAGGCCGGCCAGGTCTTCGACAAGCTGGAGCTGTCGGGCGACGAGGCGACCGGTGCCAACGCGGTCAAGCTCGCGCTCGAGGCTCCGCTGAAGCAGATCGCCGTCAACGGTGGTCTCGAGGGCGGCGTCGTCGTGGAGAAGGTCCGCAACCTGCCCGTCGGCAACGGTCTGAACGCCGCGACCGGCGAGTACGTCGACATGATCGCCGAGGGCATCATCGACCCGGCGAAGGTCACGCGCTCCGCTCTGCAGAACGCCGCCTCCATCGCCGCGCTGTTCCTCACCACCGAGGCTGTCATCGCCGACAAGCCGGAGAAGGCCGCCGCGGCTGCTCCGGGCGGTATGCCGGGCGGTGACATGGACTTCTGATCCCTCGCGGATCAACTGTCCTTGCCGAGGGCGGCACTTCCCTCCGGGTTTCCGGGGGAGGTGCCGCCCTCGGGCGTGTCCGGGGTGTCCGGGGGCTGTGCGCGGCGGGTCCGGCGGTATCTGCGCCACGCGTCCCACCCGAAGGACAGGCTGCCGAGGGCGTAGACCCAGGCGAGGTAGTGTCCGCCCGGTATCAGCGAGACGCTGAA
Source organism: Streptomyces sp. DSM 110735 (assembly GCF_016482685.1). Taxonomy (GTDB): domain Bacteria; phylum Actinomycetota; class Actinomycetes; order Streptomycetales; family Streptomycetaceae; genus Streptomyces. The sequence goes on from NZ_JACYHF010000015.1 coordinate 125,031, forward strand.
CACGCCGAGGACCAGACACGCGCACGCCTCCGCGAGTCCTTTCAGCAGGTTGGTGCTCGGTCTCATCGGTCCACCTCGGGGGCGTAGGGGCGCTCGGGCCAGTGCGGGTCTTCCCAGCGGGCCGGGGTGGGGGCGGCTGCCAGGCGGATGCGGTGGAGCAGGTCTTCGGTGTTCCCGGCTCGCAGGCGTGGTGGCGCGTGGTGGGCGAGCCAGGTGGTGAGTCCGGTGCGCAGTGAGGTCTCGTCGTGGCAGGTGTACCACGGGAGTTCGTCGCGCAGGAGGTCGTACTCCCAGTGGGCGGCGGCGGTTTTCAGGTGACGGTCGGCTGTGGGGTGCTCGGTGGTCTCCCAGGCGGTGAGCCAGGGGGCGAGCGTGCCGGACGCCTCCGTGCACAGGGCGAGCAGGTCGTGAACGGGAGTCGTCGGCGCCGGGTCGGTCAGGGTGTACGCCCACCAGGCGCCCAGGAACTCCTGTACGGCGGCGCGCTGTTGTGCAGACCAGCACTGCCAGTCCCCTTTGGCGAACGCCTGACCCACCTCGCTCGCGCCGGTCCAGTGGTGTGTGCTTCCGGCGACCAGTGCCCTGGCGAACTGGGGGAGGATCCGGCGGAGTACGGCGCCGTGGTCCCGCCAGTCGGGGGCGCTCCAGGTGCGGTGGAGGAGGTCCGGGGTGAGTTCCCTGCCGGGGAGCTTCAGCAGCGCCAGCTCTTCCTCGCCGCCCCAGTGGCATGTGCACTGGACTTCGTCCGCGCGGGCGGTCATGCCGTGGAAGGTGTGGGCGAGGGCTGCCAGGGCGCGGTCGAGTCGGGCGCGGGTGGTGCTGTCTGCGGGGTTCGTCATCGGCACAGCCTCGGGGTGACTCCGGCGGGTTGTCTTTTGCCGAAGATCCCGAGGCTAGTGGGTGGCGGTTCAGCGGGGCTTGAGGTTTTCCACGAACGCGGACCATGCCTCCGGCGGGAGCAGGAGGTTGGGGCCGTGGGGGTTCTTGGAGTCGCGGACGGGGATGTGGGTGGGGTGGGCGTCGGCTACCTCCAGGCAGTCGCCGCCGGTGCCGTCGCTGTACGTCGACTTGCGCCAGGTGAGGTCCACGTGTCCTGTCCTTTGCAAGCGGCATCCGGTCAGTCGCGCTTGATGCCTTCCACGAACGCGGACCATGCCTCGGGCTGGAGCAGGAGGTTGGGGCCGTGGGGGTCCTTGGAGTCGCGGACGGGGATGTGGGTGGGGTGGGCGTCGGTTACTTCCAGGCAGTCGCCTGCGCTGCCGCCGCTGTACGTCGACTTGCGCCAAGGGGCTGTGTCCGAGCCCGCCTCAGGGGTGTTCCTCATGTGCGTAATCCTGTGCAATTGCGTCAAGCAGGACAAGGGAGTTGGCTGGTGAGAGAGCCGCGGCTGCCAGCAGTTCGAAGGTACGTCTGTGGTGCCTGACGATGGACGGGTCGTCCTCCAGTTGCCCGGTGCCGACCCCCTCGAAGTAGAGCACGGGCGGAGCGGCTTCGAAGTCCATCAACTTGATGGAACCCTCCATCGCGACGTGGGCGCCCGCGTCGAAGGGCAGTACCTGCACGATAGCCCGGTGCTCCCGGGCCACGTCGGCCACTCGTCGTACTGCCTCCGCCATTACTGCCTGGCCCCCTGCCACGCGGCGTAGCGCTGCCTCGTCGATCACGGCCCAGAACAACAGATCTGTTGGATCGTCGAGGAGGAGCGTGCGCGCCATGCGCATGGCCACCAGGTCATCGAGCTTTCGCTCCGACTCGGTCGGTCGGTAGGCGCGGAAGACGGCACGCGCGTAACCGGGCGTCTGGAGCAGTCCGGGGATCAGCAGAGGCGTGTATTGCCTGATCGCCGTGGCCTGGGCTTCTGCTTCCGCCGCTTCGGCGAAGTGCTCCGGATGCTTGGACTTGGCCGCAGCAGCGCAGTTGCGTGTGAAAAAGTCGCCCGTGTCCAAGGCTTTGTCCAGAAGGCGTGCATACTCCGGCTGCATCCGGCGCGTACCCGCCTCCAACTGCCCGATGAACGAACCGCTGACGAACAACAGCTCGCCAAGTTCGCTCTGACTCAGCCCCTTTCGCTCACGCGCATGGCGCAACTCCGCGCCGATCATCGCTCGCGGGGATGACGACGGGTCGAGATCCCTTGGCCCTGGCATCGGCATGCTCCTCGTCCCACAGACGGAGTTGTTGGGGCTCCCCCTCTGGCCAGCGTAAAAGCGGAGCGACCACGCTGTGTGCAAAACAAGAACACTCAGCGTGGAGGAAAAATCACCGATGAAGCCGCAAGCCACCGCAGAACAGGCTGTAGAGCGACTCCGCACCGCACTCGGAGAGGCAGGCATCGTGCTGCCCTCGCTGCGGATCGACCCCGTCACCGGCATCTACGGCGATCCCAACGCCCTGATCGACCTGGGTCGTTGCAACGTCGCCGTAGCCGCCCGCCTGGCGGACGTACTCGCCGCGCAGGGTGATGAAGAGTGACCGCACCCGAGCCCCCGGCCGTCGGCACGTACGCCGTGGACGCGCGGAACGGGCGTATCGGCGAGGTGATGGGCAGGGTCGGCGGGCGGGTGCAACTGCGCCCCATCGGCGGCGGCAGGGAGTGGGACGTACCGCCCGCCGAACTCGGAGAGGCGCCGCCCGCCGACGTACTGCGGGAACGTGTACGGCGGTTGAACCGCGACGCCCGGCTCCGGGCGGGGATGGAGCGGCCGTAAAGCCTCTCGCCCGGACCTCGAAACGACGAGCCCCGGTATGGATCTGTATCGCGATACAGCGCTAGTCTTCCGGTCGCGCCGCGCGCGTGTCGCGCGGGGACCTTCGACGCGACCGGGACGGGGAAACATGCCGGAAGAGATCTCGCCCGCCGGGAAGCGGAGCGCCCCCGGCTCGTCGCCCGAGTTGCGCGCCTCGCACGCGGACCGGGACCGGGTGGTGGACGTGCTGCGCGTGGCGGCGGGGGACGGTCTGCTGGCGTCGGACGAGCTGGACGAGCGCCTGGAAGCCGCCCTGTCGGCGCGGACGCTGAATGAACTGGCCGTACTCACCGCCGACTTGCCCGCCGTGTCGATCGCGGCGGACGGCAGCGCCGCGGGGGTCGCCGAGGTCAAGGACGTCGTCCGGATCGAGCAGGTGTTCAGCGGCGGGGTCGAGCGGACGGGTCGCTGGGTGCTGCCGCGGCGGCTGGAGCTCGCGGTGACCTACTGCGACGTGACGCTCGACCTCACCGAGGCTGTGATCACGCAGGACACGCTGCGGATCGACGTCGCCATGGCGGGCAAGAGCCTGACGCTGATCACGCGCCCGGGCATCGAGGTCGACGTCGACGGTCTGACCCTCGTCCACTGCAGGCTCCGGCACCGCCGCGCCCGGACCTCCCCGGGCACGCCGACGACGCTGCGGGTCGAGCTGGTCGGCCAGAAGGCGCACGGCAACGTGGTGGTGCGACCGCCGCGCCGGTCGTTCGGACAGTGGCTGCTGCGCAGACCGGCGCCCGAGGTGACGCGGTCGTAGCCCGGTCCGGCGCTCCGTCCAGCAGACTGTTCCGGCATGGCGGACAGCTTGAGCACGACGGTCATCGCGATCTGCGGCACCCTTCTCGGCAGCGGTCTGACCGCGTGGGCGGCGGCGCTGGCCGAGCGGCGCAGGACCGAGGCGCTGGAGCGGCAGCAGATACGCGAAGAAGCCGCGCGGGAGCGGGAGCGGCGGCGCGAGCTGCGGTCCGAGCACCTGAAGTGGCGCAGGGACCGCAGGCAGGCGGCGTACCAGGAGTTGATGGACGCCGCGCATGAAGCGGAGGGCGCCGTCTGGCAGTTGGGGCGGCTCACCCTCGAACCGTTCGACCAGCACCGCTACGACCTCCGGCGGGGCGCCGCGATCGACGCCGTACGGGCGACCCGGCGCGCTGCCGACGCCGTGCAGTTGGAGGGGCCGGAGGAGGTCGCGCTCGCCGCCGAGGAGTACGCGCGAGCCGTCGACCGGCACATCGGTCCACCGGTGGAGGCGCTGATGCGGATGAGCGAGGGTCCGCTGGCGGAGGGCGAGGCGGAGCGGTACCGCTCGGGCGCCGCCGAGACGGAGGCGCGGGTGGCGCAGTGGCGGCGGCGGTTCGTCCCCCTGGCGCGGGAGGCGCTGGACGAGTCGGTGGAGGAGGCGTGACGGCGGTCGGTGTGCTGGTGCGCGGGGCGTGCGGGGCGGTGGCCGGGGTCACAAGGTGGCGTGCGGGAGGGTGGAATACGGGGTCGTGGGGGCGGGGTTGTTTCAGGGGGTGCACAATTGCGTGCGCACATACCGCTCGGTCAACAACCACCGTACTCACGAGGAGCCCCCCACGTGACCGTCACGACGCCCGCCGCCTCCCGCGCGGCCCAGCTCCTGTCCCGCCCGATCCAGCTCAACGGCCTGACCGTCCCGAACCGGATCGTGATGGCGCCGATGACCCGCATGTTCTCGCCGGGCGGCATCCCCGGTGAGGACGTGGTGTCGTACTACTCCCGCCGCGCCGCCAACGGCGTCGGTCTCATCGTCACCGAGGGCACCTACGTCGGCCACGACTCCGCCGGTCAGAGCGACAGCGTGCCGCGCTTCCACGGCGAGGAGCAGCTCGCGGGCTGGGCGAAGGTCGCGCAGGAGGTGCACGCGGCGGGCGGCACGATCGTCCCGCAGCTCTGGCACATCGGCATGGTCCGCAAGCAGGGCGAGCCGCCGTTCGCGGACGCCCCCGCCGTGGGTCCCTCCGGCATCCACAAGGAGGGCGCCGAGCCCAAGGGCAAGGCGATGACGCAGTCCGACGTGGACGACGTCATCGCCGCGTTCGCGCAGGCAGCCGCCGACGCCGAGCGCATCGGCTTCGACGGTGTCGAGATCCATGGTGCCCACGGCTACCTTCTCGACCAGTTCCTGTGGGCGGGCACCAACGTCCGCACCGACGCCTACGGCGGCGACCCGGTCGCCCGCGCCCAGTTCTCCGCCGAGATCGTCGCGGCTGTGCGCGAGCGCGTGTCCGCCGAGTTCCCGGTCATCTTCCGCTACTCGCAGTGGAAGCAGCAGGACTACACCGCGCGCCTCGCGGAGACTCCGGAGGAGCTGGAGGCGATCCTGACGCCGCTGTCCGCCGCGGGCGTCGACGTCTTCCACGCCTCCACGCGCCGCTACTGGGAGCCCGAGTTCGAGGGCTCCGACCTCAACCTCGCGGGCTGGACCAAGAAGATCACCGGCAAGCCGGTCATCACCGTCGGCTCGGTCGGTCTGGACGGCGACTTCGTCAAGGCGTTCCAGGGCGAGGGCGCCCCGGTCAAGGGCATCGACGACCTCCTCGACGGTCTGGAGAGCGGCGAGTACGACATGGTCGCCATCGGCCGCGCGCTGCTCCAGGACCCGGAGTGGGCGGCGAAGGTCCTCTCCGGCCGCTTCGACGAGCTGAAGGCGTACGACGCTGCCGCGCTGCAGTCGCTGAGCTGAGGTTCGGCGCCTGACTTGGGCGCCGGGTGGGACGTGTCGTCCTGCTCGGCGCCTTTGTCGTGTGTGGGGGGTGCCTGTGTGTGTGGGGGGTGCCTGTGTGGGGCGTCGTATGTGGGCGGCGTCTATGTGGGGTGGCCATGTGTGGGGTGGGCCTGTGTGGGCCGCCCATGTGGGAGTCGGCGGCAGCCGACATGTGGGTGGGCCACATGTGGGTGGGCCACATGTCTGCCGCCCACATAGGGCGCGGCTACATATTCCCCATCGGCTCGACGTCCACATACGTGGGCGTGCCCCACACCCGGAGCACCTCGTAGTCGGTGAACTCGTGCACCAGGCGGTACGCCATCGCGGGGCGGGAGCCGCGTCGCTGCGCCGCCAGGTACGCCTCCGCCTCCGCCCGGTCCCGGCGCGGGGTGCCGCAGAGCTGCCACTCGCGGCCGTTCCACGCCTCCGGGAGCCAGCGCTGCTGCGGCTGCGGGCGCTCGGCGCGGACGCCGTAGCGGGAGGGGGACTTCGCGGGGGCGTCCGTCGGGCGGGAGGAGCCGCCGTACTCCGCGCGCTGCGCCGACCGGCGCCGGGTCTCGCACAGCAGGCACAGGTCCGGGGCGCTCGTGTCCACCGGTCCCTGCGGGTGCTCGGGGCAGCGGGTGAGCGGCGCGCCCGCCTCCAGGCTCTCCTCCAGCAGGTCCAGCGCGCGCCGCAGATCTGCCTTGACCTCGTGCAGCCGGGCGTCCGGGGTGTCGGTGGTCAGCGACTCGCCATGCTCCCCGACCAGCCGGAGGGCACGACCGAGCGCGGTGAGCTGGGCGTGATTCATGGATCCAGCTTCTCACCCGGGGCGGGCTCCCCGGGAAAACGGCCGGAGCACCGAGAATGGCGGCAGTTCCATGTGCCGAGCTTCCATGTGCCGAAGCTCCATGTGCTGAAAGCCCATGTGCCGAAACCCCATGTGACCGGAGGGTTCCCTGTGAGGATCAACCTGGCCAGCGTCTTCGTCGACGACCAGGACAAGGCCCTGCGCTTCTACACCGAAGTGCTCGGGTTCGTGCAGAAAGCCGACGTACCGGTCGGCGAGTACCGCTGGCTGACCGTCGTCTCCCCCGAGCAGCCCGACGGCACCGAGCTGATGCTGGAGCCCGACGCCCACCCCGCCGCCAAGGCGTACACCTCCGCGCTCGTCCAGGACGGCATCCCGGCGACGTCCTTCGCCGTGGACGACGTACGCGCCGAGTTCGACCGCCTGCGCGCCCGCGGGGTGCGCTTCACCCAGGAGCCGACGGAAATGGGTCCGGTCGTCATTGCCGTCCTGGACGACACGTGCGGCAACCTGATCCAGATCGCCCAGTACACGGGCGGCGCCGCGTAGCGCCGGTCCCTTCACTTGTGCTGGATGAGGCTCCCCTTCCCGCACGCCTGAGGCGCCTCCCCCAGCGGCAGCGGCGACGCCGCCTTCAACACGGGCGCCACGGCCATACCGGCCGCACACCCCGCGGTATCGGTCGCGGTCCAACGGTCACCACCGTCGCCCTTGGCAGCGGCAGCCTGCGCGGGCGCGGCCAGCGCGGCAGCGGAAACGGTGAGCACGGCAGCGGTGAGCAGGGCTTTCATCATGCCGGGGGAACGAGCGGGGACGCGTGGGTGTTACGGGGGGTCGCCCGGGAGGGGCGGGCGTCCCTGCGGGGCTTTGGACGGCTTGCCTTCCCTCACGCGGTCTCCTGTGCCGGGGGCTTGGCGCGGTCCGTCGATGTCCTGCTGCTCTGTCCGCCTGGCGCCGGTTCTCGTGGTGCCGCCTCCCGGTCGAGTGTCTCCGTCGGAAGCCGAGGCGTAAGCCGTTGCGAAGCCCGGGATCTGACCGCTCGCCCCCCTCACGCCGTCTCCCGAGCCCGCGTCGTCACCCGCTCTGTCTCCACCCCCGCACCCCGGCGGAAGCCGAACGCCCACGTTGCCGCGAAGCCCACCGCGTAGCCCGTCAGGAGGCCGCCGCCGTAGATGGCGGCGGCTACGGCGGGGCCGCGGTTGCCCGTGAGGAGGGGGAAGAGGGCCCAGCCGGAGGGGCCGATGGCGGTGGCGCCGACCTTCGTGCCGAGCATCGCGAAGAAGCCGACGAAGGCGCCGCCCGCCGCGCCGCCGACGCAGGCGGTGGCGAAGGGGCGGCCGAGGGGGAGGGAGACGCCGTAGATCAGGGGTTCGCCGACGCCGAGGAGACCGGCGGGGAGGGCGGAGCGGATCGTGGTGCGCAGGGCGGTGTCGTGGCGCAGGCGGACGTACACCGCGAGGGCGCCGCCGACCTGGCCCGCGCCCGCCATGGCGAGGAGGGGGAGGAGGACGGTGTAGCCCTGCTGCTCGATGAGCGTGGTGTGGATGGGGATCAGCGCCTGGTGGAGACCCAGCATCACCAGGGGGAGGAACAGTCCGCCGAGGAGCAGACCCGCGAAGGCGCCGGTGGTGGTGAGGAGCCAGTTCGCGCCGGTGCCGATGGCGGTGGCGACGACTCCGGCGGCGTACATCAGCCCGTACAGCGTGGCCAGGCCCGCGACGAGGACGGTCACCGTGGGGGTGACGAGGACGTCCAGCGCGCCCGGCAGGCGACCCCGGCACCACTTCTCCACCCGGGTCGCGAGCAGCGCGGCGGCCAGCGCGCCGAGGACTCCACCCTGGCCGGGGGAGAGGTGGACGCCGAACGCGGTCACCTTCTCCACCCCCGGGTAGACGACCACCGCCGCGACCGCACCGCCCAGGATCGGTGTCCCGCCGAACTCCTTCGCCGCCTGGTAACCGACGAACACCGCGATCAGCGCCATGAACCCGGAGGCGATGGCCGCCAGGGCGGGAGTAAGTCCGGGCAGCCAACCGGCGTTCACGAGAAGGCCGTTGAACCCCGCGAGAACGCCGCAGCCGATGAGGGCGGGGATCAGGGGGACGAAGACGTTCGCCACGCGGCGGAGTGCGGCGGGGCCGGTCGGCTTCGTCGGGGCGGGAGCGGCGGCGGTCGCCCGCGTCTGCTTCTCCACCGCCGCCGTCACCCCCTCCACCACCCCGGGACCCAGCACCACCTGAAGCGCCGTACCCCCCATCCCGATCACCCCCAGCACCCCGGGCAGCGCCCCCAGCGCCTCCCCGTCCACCGCCTCGGGATCGGCGACGGTGAGCCGCAGGCGCGTCAGGCAGTGGGTCACGGCGGTGACATTGGCGGGACCGCCGGTCAGGGAGAGGATCGAGGAGGCGAGGACGGAGTCGTTGCGCACATCCTGAGCGTGCGCGTCGGGGGTGCGGCACCGTGGGCACGGCACGCGTGCGGGCTGCGGAGTCCTCCGTAAGGCGGGGTCCACCAGGGCCGTCCGCGCGTCGCGCGCCCTCTCCGCCCGCCCCCTCACCCCGCCCCCAACGCCTCCCGCAACCGTCCCCCCGTCTCCTCCAGCAACCGCGCCGCCGTAGCCCCGTCCACCCCCGCCAGCAGGATCAGGATCGCGTTCTTCACCTCGCCGTTCGCCTCTTCCAGTGCCCGTTCGATCTCCGCGTCCGGCGCCCCCGTCGCCTGGGCGACGATCCGGCGGGAGCGGGCGCGGAGTTTCGCGTTGGAGGCGCGGACGTCGACCATCAGGTTTCCGTAGGTCTTGCCGAGGCGGATCATGGTGATCGTCGAGATCATGTTGAGGACGAGTTTCTGGGCGGTGCCTGCCTTCAAGCGGGTGGAGCCGGTCAGGAGTTCGGGGCCGACGACCACCTCGATCCCGTGCTCGGCGGCGGCAGCGAGAGGGCTGGCGGCGTTGCAGGACAGGCCCACCGTGAGCGCGCCGAGCGCCCCCGCGTACTCCACCGCGCCGACGGCGTACGGCGTACGACCCGAGGCGGAGACGCCGAGCACCGCGTCCTCGGGGGTGAGCTTGAGCGAGTCCAGGTCGGCGCGGGCCAGTTCGGGGGAGTCCTCCGCGCCCTCGACCGAGACGACCAGCGCTTCCGGTCCGCCCGCGATGAGGCCGACGACCTGGCCGGGGGCGGTGTTGAAGGTGGGCGGGCACTCGGAGGCGTCGAGGACGCCGAGGCGTCCGGCGGTGCCCGCGCCCGCGTAGATCAGCCGTCCGCCGCGCGCCATGCGGTCGGCCACGGCGTCGATCGCGGCGGCGATCTCCGGCAGGCGCGCGGCAACCGCCGCCGGTACGCCCGCGTCCTCGCCGTTCATCAGGCGGGCGATGTCGAGGGTGGGCAGGACGTCGATGTCGGCCAGCTCGGGGCGGAACGCCTCGGTGGTCAGCGCGGCCAGTTCGGTCTGGAGACGGGGGGAATCGGTCATCGAGGTGCGGCTCTTTCCGGTGGGTTCCCAGGTCTTCCTGTAACGCCGATGGTCCGGGCGCGGTCAGCGCGGAGCACTCCGGTGGCGGTGGGCCAGCGCCTCGTACGACGCCGCGAGGGCGGGAGCCGCGCTGTCGTACGTCCGCTGCGCCACGCCCACGAACAGACAGTCCACGACGAGGAGTTGACTCGTCCGCGAGGACATCGCGGCGGGCCGCAGCTCGCTCTCGCGCGAGGTGGAGGTGGTCAGCACGTGGTCCGCGTACTGCGTCACGGGCGAGTCCGGGCGCCCGGTGATCGCGACGGTGGTCGCGCCGCGCTCGAACGCGACCCGCAGGGGTTCGATGACGTCGCCGGTCGAGCCCGAGTGGGTGATGGCGATCGCCACGTCGCCCGCGCGCAACTGGACCGCGTTCGTCACCGCGAGGTGCGGATCGCCGGGCGCGTGGGCCAGCAGACCGATCCGCAGCAGCTTCTGGGTGAGGTCCTGGGCGACGAGACCCGAGGCGCCTATGCCGTACACGTCCGTGCGCCGGGCGCCCGCGAGCGCGGTGACGGCGGCGCCGAGCTGCACGGTGTCGAGTCCGGCGGCGGTGTCCGCGAGGGTCTGCCGCTCCTCGTAGGCGAGCTTGGCGACCACGTCGGCGAGGGAGTCGTCCACCGCGATGTCGGTCGTGATGGCGGGAGCCTGCCCGGACTCCTGCCGGGCGGCGAGTCCGGCGAGGGCGAGGCGCAGGTCGCGGTAGCCGGGGTAGCCGAGCAGGCGGGCGGTGCGGACGACGGTCGCCTCGCTGGTGCCGGTCAGCTCCGCGAGACCGGTGACCGTGAGCGCCGCGCAGCCTGCCGGATCGCTCGCGACCGCCTCCGCGACGCGGTGCATGGAGCGGGTCATGGAGGGGCCGAGCGTACGCACCTTGGCGGCGAGGGAGCCGCCCGGACTGCCGAAAGTTTCCTTCACGTCCCGGGTCACCCCTGAAAGATATTTTCGGCTCGGCGGTGGGGTCAAGAGCGCGGACAATGGGGGCATGGCAGATCCCGCAGAACCCGCAGATTCCGCAGATGCGTCGGAGCCGGTTGAGCCGGTCGAGTCGGCCGGGGCGGCTGAGGCTGGGGCGGCTGGGGAGGCGGCTGAGCTTGCCGAGCCCGGTGTGACGGGTGAGCCGCGTGAGGCGGGTGGGCTGGTCGAGCCCGCCGAGTCGCGTGGAGCCGCCGAGCCCGGCGCCTCCGCCGTGGCCGACGGCTCCGCGTCCGTCACCCCGCTGGAACAGGCACTGCACGCCGCCCGCGCCCTCGTCCTCGCCGACCTGATGGCGAGCGAGGTCGCGCAGGCAGACGTGGTCTCGCTGGTGGAGGAGTCCCTTTCCCAGCGCCGCTGGTGGGTCGAACAGTGGCCCGAGGGCGCCGACTTCCTGGCCGGGCTCGTCGCCCAGGACGTCCAGGACGCCCTGCTCGAACGGCAGGGCCGCTGGCCCCTGTGCCCCGCCTGCGGCTCGGGCGACCCGCACGCCCTGGACGTCGAACCCGAACTGGGTCCCGACCCCCACTGGGTCTGCCACGAGGCGGGCATCGACGTGGCTCCGGTCGGCCACCTGGGGCACGCCCTGGGCGGGAACACGTCGGCGTGAGGGGCGGTACGGGGACGCGTCGTACGCCGGGGGCGGGCGTGAGTGGGCGTACGCCTCGGGCGGTGCGTGATGCCGTGAGCGACCGTACGCCTCGGGCTGTGGGCGGCCCTGTGAGCGACCGTAGACCTGCCCCCGTGGGCAGCCGCGCACCCCGGCCCGTACCCGCCCCCGTCGACGGCCCCCCGTCCCGGCCCGCGGGCGACCCCCCGAGGCGCCCATGACCGTCTACATCGACCCGCCCACCTGGCCCGGACACGGACGTATGTGGTCCCACCTGGTCAGCGACGCGTCGTACGACGAACTCCACGACTTCGCCGCCCGCCTCGACCTCCCGCGCCGCGCCTTCGAGCGCGACCACTACGACGTCCCCGCCCACCGCTACGCCGACGCGGTCGCCGCGGGCGCGGTGGAGGTCCGCAGCCGCGAGGTCGTACGACTGCTGCTGGCGGCGGGGCTGCGACGGCGCAAGGGCAGCGGGTCGCGCCTGCCGTGAGGGACGGGGCGTCGGACGAGACGGACCCGCCCGGCCGCCAGGTGGACCCGTCCTGCTGTACGAGGCAGCCCCGCCCGCCGCGCCCGGCAACCCGCCCTGCTGTACGAGGCAGACCCGTCCCGCCGCATGACGCGGACCCGCTCTGCTGCAGGAGGCAGACCCGCCCGCCGCATGACGCGGACCCGCCCTGCTACGCCAGGCAAACCTGCCCTGCTGCACGAGGCGGCCCCGCCCGCCCCGCACGACGCGGACCCGCCCTGCTGTACGAGGCAGACCCGTCCCGCCGCGCCCGGCAACCCGCCCTGCTGCACGAGGCAAACCCGCCTGCCCCGCACGACGCGGACCCGCCCCGCTACGCCCGGCAGACCCGCCCGCCGCACCAGCCAGATCCGCCCCGCCGCATCAGCGAGACCCGTCCCCCTGGGCGCCCGCCGCCAAGGTCACCAGCCGCTGGATGCCGTCGAGCACGCAGGTCAGGCCGAAGGTCAGCGGGTCCTCGTCGGCGGTGTCGAAGGCGCCCTCGGTGGCGGCGCGGGTGAGCGCGGGGAAGCGGTCGGCGTGTGTGGTGAGTTGGTGGGCGGTGAGGCGGTCCCACTCCTCGTGACCCTGCTCGGTGCTGTCGAGCGCCGTCTGGGTGAGGCTGCGGACCAGGCTCATGACGAGGATGGCGGCGTCGTGGCGCCGACGGGCGGTGAGCCCGGTCGGCTCCAGGGCGGCCAGGGCGGCGTCCAGCCAGGCGACCTGGTGCGGTCCCATGGCCTGCCGTCGCAGACCGGTCGCGGTCAGGATCCAGGGGTGGGCGCGGTAGACGTCCCAGCAGGCGCGCGCCCAGGCTTCGAGCCGCGTGCGCCAGTTGCCCGGGACCCGGTCGAGGTCGGGCGGATCGCTCAGCACCGTGTCGACCATCAGGTCGACGAGGGCGGGCTTGCCGGGGACGTAGCGGTACAGCGCCATCGTGGTGAGCCCGAGCAACTCGGCGACCCGCTGCATGGAGAGCGCTTCGAGCCCTTCGGCGTCGGCGATCTCGATACCCCGGCGGGCGACTTGGACGGGGGTGAACTTCGGCTTCGGTCCCCGGCGCGGGCGGCTGTCGCCCTCGCCCCACAGCAGCGCGAGGGCGGCGCCCGGGTCCCGGTTGCTCTCCTTGTTCGCCGGCACGTTCCGGCCTCCTTCAACGGGGTTCTTCGGCAGGGGTGTTGCCCTCCGGCGCGGTAACTGTGTATAAGATACACAGCAATTAACGGTGTAGCACGTACACAGTTCGCGAGTCCAAGTGTCCCTGGAGGCTTCCATGCTCGGCACCGTTCTCACCGTCACCGCGGGCGCCGCCCTCGCCGCCCCGGTCGCCGGTCTCCTCACGCACCGCGCGATCGTCCGCTCCGGCACCGCCCGACGGCTGCGCATCGACGGCGTCAACGGCATCGACGAGCAGTCCTACGTCCGGATCGGCGGGCTCGACCACTGGGTCTCCGTCCGCGGCGAGGACCGCGACAACCCCGTCGTGGTCGAACTGCACGGCGGACCCGGCTCGTCCAACTCGATCCTGGCGGGCGTCTCCCGCGACTGGGAGCGGCACGTCACCCTGGTGCGCTGGGACATGCGCGGCACGGGCAAGACACTGCGCCGCTCCGGCGCCGACGGGCAGCGCGAGATGACGTTCGACCGGCTCGTCCAAGACGCCGTGGAGGTGGTCGAGCACGTACGGGAGCGCCTCGGCGTGCGGCGGGTGATCCTCATGGGGTGCTCGTTCGGCAGCGCGATCGCGCTGCGGGTCGCGCGCAGCCGCCCCGACCTGGTCGCGGTGTACGTCGGCACCGACCAGAAGATCTTCGACGGCGGGCGCGACACCTCCGACTACCACGCCGCGCTGGACCGACTGGAGCGGGCGGGCAAGAAGAAGGAGCTGACGGCGGTACGGGCGATGGGAGCCGACCAACGGACCTGGACCGCCGAGCAGTTCAGCCACTTCAGCCGCTTCGCCTCCGCCACCGACCCGCACACCTTCGCCGCGATGAAGTCCGTGGTGATGAAGTCGCTCTGGTACTCGCCGCTGCACTCGCTGCGCGAGATCGTCACCTTCTTCAGGAGCTTCATGGTCTCCGCGCCGGTGCTGCCGGGCACCGCCGCGCTCGACGACTGGGCGGACGGCACCCGCTTCGACGTCCCGTTCTTCGTCGTCCAGGGCGCCTGCGACCTGGTGAACACGCCCGCCCGCGCCCGCGCGTTCTTCGACGACGTCCAGGCGCCGGTCAAGGACTTCACCCTCATCGAGGACGCCGGTCACTTCGCCGTCTACCGGCGCCCCGACCTGTTCCTCGACCTCCTGCTGACCCGCGTCCTGCCCGCGCTCCCCGGCGCCCGGCAGGAGGCGTGAGGCGTCGGCCGTACCTCCGGGCGCGGTCGGCGCGGCGAACGACCGCTAGCCCGCGTGGAGATACAGCCGCAGATCCTCCGCCGTCCCGTGCCGCTCCTGCGCCTCCCGCTCCTCCTCCGGCGTCGCCGGGCGGAAACCGGCGCGGGTCAGGACACGGTGGGAGGGGGTGTTCTCCGGTTCGACGGTGGCGATGACCGTACGGACGTCGTCGCGGGTCAGCGCCCAGGCGGTGAGGGCGCGGGCGGCTTCGGTGGCGTAGCCGTGCCCGCGGGCTTCGGGGACGAGGTCGTAGCCGATCTCGACGCGCCCGTACGCGTCCGGCGGTCCGTGGAAGCCGATGCCGCCGACGGCGCGGCCGTCCTCGGCGCGGACGAGCGCGAAGACGCCGAACTCGGGGCGGAGCAACCCCGCTTCGTACGCCTTGACCAGGAAACCGGCCGCCTCGCGCGTGCCCTCGTACGGTCCGCCGCCGAGCCAGTCGAAGCCGCCGTCGCCGCCGAGGCGCAGGTCGCGGGCGGCGGCGGGGCGTACGCCGGTCAGGGTGAGGCGTTCGGTGGGGAGGGCGAGGTTGTTGCGCCAGCGCCACGCGGTGACCGGCGGGCGGCCGGGCAGCTCGCCCCTGCCGGTGGCCCACAGCAGGGTCGGCCAGGCGTCCGGACCGGGCTGGACGTGCGGGAAGAGCCAGTTCAGGACCGCGTCCGCGAGGTCGTCGGCGGGCTCGTACGGCAGACCGAGACCCTGGGCGATGTCGTAGGTGTGCAGCAGGACCTCCGCGACGCCCATCGCGGCGAAGCCCTCGCGGTCGGCGCTGCCGAAGGGGTGCGGGTGGTACGCGCGGGCGCCGGGCGGCGCGGTGGTGACGGCGGCGGCGAGCAGGGCGCCGGTCGTCTCGATCACGTGCAGCAGCCCGGCGTTGTCCGTGCCGGGGTCCAGGGTCAGCTCGAAGGGGACGTAGGCGTCGCGCGCGCCCCCGGCAAGGTTCGCGGCGTAGGCCACGAGGTCGTCCGCGACGTGCGTGGCGGTGGCGTGGCAGTCCCACTCCAGACCGCCCGCCTTCACCGCGCTCCAGTCGCGGTCCACCGCCGGGCGCAGCGCCGCCACGCATCCGGCCACGGCCTCGGTCACCCGGTCCCCGCTCATCGCTCGCATGGGGCGAACCCTAGGGCGCCGGGCGGGTCAGGGCGACAGTATTTCCAGCTCGCCGCCGAGGTTGTAGCGGGCGGTCGCCTCCCAGTGCTCCCGCCCGTAGGGGGTGTGGAACAGCCTCGGCAGACCGAGCAGTTGCCGCAGCACCGCCGAACGCCCCTCGCGGAAGGCGTCGTTGGGCACGAAGTGGTACTCGTCGCGGATCTCGGCGGTGTACGCGGCGTACGCGGACGGCGGCGCGGCGAGGATCGCCAGGTCGGCGTCGCACAGCACCTGCCCATTGCGGTCGCCCTCCGCCGGGTCGTGGTCCACGGTGAGCCGCACCAGCCGGGCCACCTCGGCGGTCTGCTCCTCGCTCAACCCCGCCTCGATCAGCGCCCGTTCGGCCAGCCGCGCCGACCGCTCCTCGTTCTCCGAGCGGTCCGGCAGATACACGGCGTCGTGGAACCAGGCGGCGAGCCGGACGAGGTCGGGATCGTCGGCGTACTCCGCGAGGAGGTCCACACGGTCGAGCACGGCGGTGAGGTGGTCGAGGGTGTGGTACTTGCGCTGGGGCTCCTGCCAGCGGGTGAGGAGGTTGTCGGCGTAGGGGGTGGGGTCGGGGGCGGTCTCGGGGGTGGTCTCAGGGGTGCCCCGGGGGGTGCGGGCTGATTCGAGGGCGCGGGTGAAGCGGGTGCGGAGGGCGTCGAGGTCGGGCATGGGGCGATTCTCTCGCGGCGGGTCGTCACCCCGGGGGAGGGGCGTTTCACACTGGGTGGCGGTGTCGAACACCCCCGGGGTCGGCGTGGTTACAGCGCGGTGTCCTTCCGACGTACCCTGAGGATTGGACTAGACCTGTGCCCGGCTCAGGGGCCATCGACGGAAGGGGTCGCATGAGTGAGCGTGCAGTCCTGGAGGTGATCGCCCTCGATGCCGAGGACGCGGTGGCCGCCCAGGCCGGAGGCGCGGACCGGCTGGAGCTGGTCACGGAGATGGCGGCCGACGGGCTCACCCCGGCGCCCGCCGTCGTCGCCGCGATCCGGGACGCCGTCGGGATCGACCTGCGCGTGATGCTGCGGCTGGCGGACGGTTTCGCGGCCGGGGACGTGGAGCACCTGGTCGAGGTGGCGGGCGAGCTGCGGGAGGCGGGCGCGGACCAGTTCGTGCTCGGTTTCCTCGACCCCGTGGGGGAGGTGGACCTCGCCGCCGTGGAACGCGTCGTCGGCGCGCTCGACGGCAGCCCGTGGACCTTCCACCGCGCCATCGACCGCGCCGCCGACCGCGACACCCTGCGCACGACCCTGTCGGGGCTGCCCGGACTCGACACCTACCTCACGGCAGGCGCCCCCGGCGGGGTCGACGACGGCATCGACACGCTGCTGACCGAAGCCGCGCACACCGGACGCCCCGGCTACGAGCCCCGCATCATGGTCGGCGGCGGACTCCGTCTCGACCACGTCCCCCGCCTGCGCGCCGCCGGCATCGACGCCTTCCACATCGGCGGCGCCGCCCGTCCGCAGGGGTGGCAGGGTCCGGTCTGCGCGGAGGCGGTGGCCCGCTGGCGGGCCGAGCTGGACGGGGAGCCGGAACGGGTCGGCACGGTCGTGAGCCGCGTCGGCAACTGATCCGCCGCTGCGCCGACTTCGGCTACTGGTCCGCCGCGTCCAGTGGCCGGAGGCACAGCACCGTCACGCCGTCCGTGCTGTACTGCGGGTCCGCCAGATAGTCGCCCGGACCGCACTTGTCGTCCGACTGGTAGAGCACGCGGTACTGCGCGGCGGAGGAGTCGCAGGGCACCACGCCGAGGTCCTGGTCGGTGACCGTGCCGTCGTTGTGGACGCACGAACCCGCCGTCAGCGGCTGCGGCTCGCCCGAGTCCGTGACCGCGCCGACGATCGCCAGCAGCGGCACGGCGAGGACGAGCAGCGCCAGCAGACCGAGCGGGATCAGCGCGATGATCCCCTGCGGGCGCCGGAACACCGGGCGCCCCGGGTCCAGCGGCGGACGCGGTCCGAACGCGACCGGCTCCGGCAGCTTCTTCACGCGGGACAGCGCGCCGAGGTTGATCAGCAGGACGACCGGCGTGATGAACGCCGACAGCGGACCCCACCACCCCGCGACCAGCGTGTTCGCCTGCATGTCCCGGAACACCGCCAGCCCGCACGGACGGCAGAACACCCCCCGCCGCCGCAGCGACCGCATGATCACGAGCATCCCCTGATGCCCCCGCACGGTCACCTGCGCGGCAGGCACCGCCCCGCACACCTGACAGGCACCCTGATCCGTCCCGTAGGGGGAGTGCGGCGCGGGGTACGGGGTCTGTCCGGGGGCGCCCTGGTAGGGGGCGGGAGGCTGGGGGTACGGGGGCGCGGTCACGTGCGCGTAGGGGTCGGGGGTGTGCGGGTGCGGCTGCCCGGGGTGCTGCGGGTACGGCGGCGTGCCGGGCTGCGGCTGATACGGGCCCGGTGCCTGCGCGTACGGCGTCGGTGCGCCCGGTGCCTGCGCGTACGGTCCCGGCGCCGGATACCCGTACGGTCCCGGTGCACCTCCCGGCCCGTTCGGATACGGCTGCGAGGCGGGGGCGGCGGGAGGCGGGGGCGCGCTCAACGGGAGTCCTTCTGCGGAGAGATGGCGTGACGGCAGTCCCGGCAACCCTATCCAGCCAGTTGGGCGGGCAGCGCGGCCGTGTGCGTCACGATCAGACCCGACACCGCACGGGTCAGGGCGACGTACAGCCGCCGCAGCCCGGTGCGTTCGTCCGGCTCGCCGTCCACCACCGCCCGCGGCTCGTCCAGGACGACGTAGTCGTACTCAAGTCCCTTGGCCAGTGAGGCAGGTACGAGGGTCAGCCGGGTCTCGCGGGTGGTCTCCTCGCCGGGCGCGAGGAAGCCGATCCCGGCCGCCGTCAGCGCCTGAGCGAGCGCGGGGACGCGGGCGTCTGCCGCGATGAGACCGGTCGAGCCCTCGTTGCGCAGCAACTCCTCGCAGGCGGCGATCACTTCGTCCGTGCCCTCGGTCGTACGCACCTCGAAGAAACCGGGGTTCTCACGCACCGAGGCGACCGGCGTGAGACCGGGTGCGATGTACGGCAGCAGCCGGGAGGCGTACGTGATCACGTCCGTCGGCACACGGAAACCTGCCGTCAGCTCCTCGATCACGCCGTCCGCCTTGCCGAGATGACCCAGCGCCTCCTCCCAACTCCGCGTCGCCCAGGGCGTGGTGCCCTGCGCGAGGTCGCCGAGGACGGTCGCGGAACCGGTGGTGCAGCGGCGCCCGACGGCGCGGTACTGCATGGGGGACAGGTCCTGCGCCTCGTCCACCACGACATGGCCGAGCGAGGACGTGCGCTGGATCAGGTCGGCCGCCTCGTCCACCAACACGGCATCGGCGGCGGACCACTTGGCGGACTTCACGCTGCGCACCGGCTTCGCCCAGAGGATCGCCTTCTGCTCGTCCTCGTCCAGGACGCCCGCCGCGTGCTCCGCGAGGAACGCCTCGTCGGTCAGCAGCCGCAGCACCAGCTTCGCCGGATCGACGGGCGGCCAGAGGGACTTGACCGCCGCCTTGACCGCGCTGTTGCGCGCGACCGCGTCCTGCACCCGGTCGTCCGGCGCCTCACCGGCGCGCTCCATCTGGACCAGCACCGTGTGCGCGATCCGTTGCGGGAGCGCCTCGCGCGCGGCGCCGTAGCGGATGTCGCGCTCCAGCAACTCACGGACGATCTCCTCCAGTTCGTACGCCGCGACCCGCCAGCGCCGCGAGCCGCGCACGACGAGCACCTGCTCGGTCGGCATCGTCACGTGCGCGTACAGCGCTCTGCGCAGCACCTCCGCGAGCCGCGCGTCCCCCTTGATCACCGCCGCGCGGGCGTCGTCGGTGCCGCGTACCTCCACGTGTGCGACCAGGTCGTCCACGGTCGCCTGCTGCACGGTCAACTCACCCAGCGCCGGGAGGACTTGCTCGATGTAGTGGAGGAAGGACCGGTTCGGTCCGATCACCAGGGTGCCGGTGCGGGCGAGGCGTTCCCGGTGGGCGTAGAGCAGATAGGCGACACGGTGCAGACCGACGGCGGTCTTTCCGGTGCCGGGTCCGCCCTGCACACAGACGGTGCCACCGAGCCCGCTGCGGACGATCTCGTCCTGCTCGGGCTGGATGGTCGCGACGATGTCGCGCATGGGACCGACGCGCGGCCGCTCGATCTCCTGCTGGAGCAGCTTGCTGGTGGCAGTCGCCTCCGCCGGGTCCGACAGATGCTCGTCCTCGTACGCGGTCAGCTCGCCGCCGGTGTAGCCGAAGCGGCGGCGCAGCGCGATGTCCATCGGGTCCTTCTTGGACGCCCGGTAGAACGGCTGCGAGACCGGGGCGCGCCAGTCGATGACCATGGGATCGCCGTCGGCGTCGTGCACATGCCGCCGCCCGATGTAGAACTGATCGCCCTCCGCGCCTTCCGTCCGCTCCACCCCCGGCGCGTGCAGATAGTCCAGCCTGCCGAAGAACAGCGGGGTGTCGCTGAGGTCGGCCAGTGCCTTGATCCGCTCCTCGATCTGGCGGGCGAGGACCGCCGCGTTGACCCAGTTCGCGGTGACGTCCTTGATGTTCAGCGACTGGGCGTCCTCGCGCATGGCACGCAGGGCGGTACGGGACGCGGCGAGGTGGGCGCGCTCGCGGGTCAGGGGGTTGGCGGGTGCGTCGTGGGCGGTCGCGGACAAGGGTGTGCCTCCGGAAGGGCCTGCTGCGTGGCTGTGACGGTGCCGTCCGGTTGCCGTCCGGACGGCGGCGCTCCGAGGTGGAGGCGGGCAAGAGCGGAGATTGTAGAGGGGGTGGTGGGGCGGGTGCCAATGGATATGGGGCTGGTCGGGGGCGGGGCTGTGCCCGGTCGGCGCGCGGGGTTCTGGCCGGTGCCGGGTTGCGGGGGAGCCGCGGTGGTGCTTCGACCCCTAGGGGGCGGAACCCCGAGGGTGGAGGGGGGATCTCCACCCGGAGGTCCAGACGGACGCCGGGAAGACCCACCCGTGAGCCGATACCACTCCGATGGCCGAAGTCTCACCATGGAGACATGAGCGCAGCAGCCATCCATCCCGTCCATTCGCTCCAGGCCCGCCCGCCGAACGGCGCCACGGCCCTCGCCGGAGCGTCCCACCGCCATCTGCTCGGCGACGCCCTGCGCGCGGTCAAGGTCTACGCGCAGGCCGCCTTCGGCGTGGTGATACTCGGGGAGTACGGCGAGGAGGCGGGCGTCCACCGCAGATGACGCCCCGCCCCTTCGAGCCCTCGGGCTCCTACCCCTCGGCCGCTTCCTCCGCCGAGGTGCCCGGCGAGTCCGCCGGAGGGTTCTTCGTGGCCGCGTCCGCGAGGATGTCGTCGGCGTCCACGATCCGGTAGGCGTACCCCTGCTCGGCGAGGAACCGCTGGCGGTGGGCGGCGAAGTCCTGGTCGATGGTGTCGCGGGCGACGACCGAGTAGAAGTGCGCCCGGTGCCCGTCCGCCTTGGGCCGCAGCACTCGGCCGAGCCGCTGTGCCTCCTCCTGGCGCGAGCCGAAGGTGCCGGACACCTGGATGGCGACCGTCGCCTCGGGCAGGTCGATGGAGAAGTTGGCGACCTTGGAGACCACGAGCACGCTGATCTCGCCCTCACGGAAGGCGTCGAAGAGCTTCTCGCGCTGGGCGTTGGAGGTCTCGCCCTTGATCACGGGCGCGTTCAGATGCTCGCCCAGCTCGTCGAGCTGGTCGATGTACTGCCCGATGACCAGGATCTGCTGCCCGGCGAACTTGCGCACGATCGCCTCGGTGACCTTCCGCTTGGTCGCGGTGGTCGCACAGAAGCGGTACTTCTCCTCGGTCTCGGCGGTGGCGTAGGCGAGCCGCTCGGAGTCCGTGAGGTTGACGCGGACCTCGACGCAGTCGGCGGGCGCGATGTAGCCCTGCGCCTCGATCTCCTTCCAGGGCGCGTCGAACCGCTTGGGCCCGATCAGGGAGAACACGTCCGACTCGCGGCCGTCCTCGCGGACCAGCGTCGCGGTCAGTCCGAGCCGCCGCCGCGCCTGGAGGTCGGCGGTGAACTTGAAGACGGGAGCGGGAAGCAGATGGACCTCGTCGTAGAGGATCAGTCCCCAGTCGCGGGAGTCGAAGAGTTCGAGGTGGGGGTAGACGCCCTTCCGCCTGGTCGTCAGCACCTGGTAGGTGGCGATGGTGACCGGTCGGATCTCCTTCTTCGTCCCGCTGTACTCACCGATCTCGTCCTCGGTGAGCGAGGTCCGCCGCACCAGCTCGTGCTTCCACTGCCGGGCGGAGACGGTGTTGGTGACGAGGATCAGCGTGGTCGACTTCGCCTGCGCCATGGCACCGGCGCCGACCAGCGTCTTTCCGGCACCGCAGGGCAGCACGACGACACCGCTGCCGCCGTGCCAGAAGTTCTCCACCGCCTGCTTCTGGTACGGCCGGAGCGCCCAGCCGTCCTCGTCCAGGTCGATGGGGTGCGCCTCGCCGTCCACGTACCCCGCGAGGTCCTCGGCCGGCCAGCCCAGCTTGAGCAGCGTCTGCTTGATCTGGCCGCGCTCGGAGGGGTGCACGGCGACCGTGTCGGGGTCGATGCGGGCGCCGACCAGCGGGGCGATCCGCTTGGACTTCAGCACCTCCTCCAGGACCGGACGGTCGGTGGTGGAGAGCACCAGCCCGTGCGCGGGGTGCTTGGTCAGGGTGAGCCTGCCGTAGCGGTCCATCGTCTCGGCGATGTCCACCAGCAGCGCGTGCGGCACCGGGTACCGGCTGAACTGCACCAGCGCGTCCACGACCTGCTCGGCGTCGTGCCCGGCGGCACGCGCGTTCCACAGGCCGAGCGGCGTGACGCGGTAGGTGTGGATGTGCTCGGGTGCCCGCTCCAGCTCGGCGAAGGGCGCGATGGAGCGACGGCAGTCGTCGGCCCGCTCGTGGTCGACTTCCAGGAGCAGGGTTTTGTCGGACTGGACGATCAGCGGACCGTTCACCTGATGACTTCCTTCCGCACGGCCAAACCTCCAGTGTGCCCGATGCGTGAAGAAAGCGGGTCAGTCCTCCGCCAGCTCGGCCACTCCCGTGATCCGGTGCAGGGCGTAGGTGCGGACCTCGTCGGCCGTGTGGTCGTAGGCGGTCACGAAGCCGCCCTCGACGCGGACGGGGGCGACGACGCGCTGGCTGGCGGCGCCCTCGGCGTTGACGTAGCCGATCCACACGGCGTCGCCGGTCAGGACGGCTGCCTGCAGGGTGGCCAGGGTGTCGGCGGGGCTGGTGCGGGGCAGCTCGCCGCCGGTGAGTTCGGTGCCGGTGCTCTTGCGCGGGGCGGTCGCGGCCAGGTCGCCCGCGCGGATCGCGCGGATCGCCGCCGTCAGCAGCGTGGCGTCGGGCGGCGGCGGACCGTCCGGCACCGGCTCGGGCGCGGTGCGCGGCGGGGTGCGGTGGGCGTCCGCGCGGGCGATCAGCACATCGCCCTCGGCGGACTCGGCGGCGGGGGCGTACCCCATCGACCGCAGCCCCTCCAGCAGCGTGGCGGGGTCGCACGGGGCGGCGAGCACGGTCGGGGCGAGGCGGCGCAGGCGCAGGGCGGCGGCGCGCTTGTCGGCCAGGATCTCGTTGAGCACGGCGTCGTCGTCGCAGCGGACGTAGGACGAGGCGGCGCCGACCCGGAGGTGGCCGTGGCGGCGGGCCACGTCGTCGATCAGATAGGCGAGCGGCTGCGGGACGGGGGTGCGGGAGTGTTCGGCGAGGAAGGCGTGCAGGTCAGCGGCGGTCTGCCCGGCGTCCAGGGCGCGGCGCACCGAGCCGGGGGTGAAGCGGTACACGGTCGCGCCGCCCTTGGACTCCACGTCCGCGAGCACCCCGAGCACGTCCGCGAGAGGGCGCCGCAGCGGGCCGGGCGCCACCGCCGTCAGGTCCGCCTGGAGCAGCACGTGGTCGAGGGGTTCGGGAAGGAGCGGGGCGAGCAGCCGGGCGGCGGCAGCGGTGGCGGTGGCCAGTTCGGCGGGGGAGAGGAGGTCGGGGGCGGTGGCGGACCCGGAGTCGTCCGCCGCGTCCACCGGTCCGAGCAGGGCGCGGCCCTGGGCGGAGAGGGCGCCCCGGCCCGTGACGCCGAGGGATTCGGACTCGGTGAGGGTCCAGCGGGCGAGCCGGGTGCGCAGGTCCTCGGTGCTGTCGCGCTGCGGTCCGCGCAGGGGGCGTTCCCAGCTCAGCCTTGCGAGCACCGCCTCGGCGGAGGGGGCGCCGCCCTCCGGGAGCCCGGCGAGCAGGGTCAGCACCCGGTGCCGTACCTCGGGCGCTGCCGAGCGGTCGAGACCCGGGCCGAGCGCGGAGAGCGTGCGGTCCTTGGCGTCCCGCCCGCCGATCAGCCCCGCCGTGCGGGTGGCCGTCAGCCAGGTCCCGGCGAGATGGGCCCAGCGCTCGGCGGGGGGCCGTTCCAGCCAGGTGTCGTAGCCGGGGGTGGGGGCGTAGCGCTCGTCGGCCTCGCCGTCGGAGGCGAGGAGACCGGCGGCATACGCCAGTTCGATCCAGAAGGCGGCGACGGGCTCGGACAGGTCCAGGGCGACGGCGGTCCGCTTGAGGTCGCGCACGCTCAGTCCGCCCGCGCGCAGGACGGCGGGACCGCCCTGGTTCCAGGACTTCAGCAGCTCCTCGACGGTGGCGAGGGCGGTGAACGCCTGTCCGGCGGCGGTGGCGTCGACGACCTGCGGGCTGTGCACGGCGGACGGTTCGACGGCGGGCGGCAGCGGTTCGGGCGCCCGGTGCGCGCGACCTCCGCGCAGATGCAGGGCGACCTCACGCGGCAGGACGACGGTGCCGGGCGCGGTCGGCAGCAGCAGCCCCCGGTCGAGCAGCCAGCGCAGATGGGCGGCCGGATCGGCGGTGACCTGGCCGTACGGCGGTCCCCACATCAGCCGGGACAGCACCTCGCGGGCGGCTTCCGGGGCGCCGTCGAGCAGCTCGGTCATCTTCTCGCGGTCGGTGAACAGGGCGGTCAGCGCGGTGACGGCGGACACCGAGTCATGGGTGGAGCGGAGCCCGGCTCTGGCGACGATCTCCTGCATCCGCCCCGGCGACATGCCCGAGGTGGCCTCCCGCACGGTCGGTCCGAGCCCGGTCGGGGAGGGGTGCTGGGCGGAGGGGGCGAGCAGTTCGCGGGCGGTGCGCACCAGCCGCAGCCGGTCGTCCTCGCCCCAGACCAGCGCCTGCTCGCGCAGGGCGGCGACGGTGCGGGGCAGCGCGGCGGCGACGGACTCGTCCCCGTCGTCCCCGGCGAGCAGCCCGAGCAGCGTGTCGTACGGCGCCGGGTCCGGGGCGACGGCCAGCGCCTGCGCGGTCTGGAGGGCGAACCGGTCCAGCCGTTCCAGGGCGCGCAGCACCGAGGCGCGGGTGCCGGCGCGGGTGGCCAACTGGGTGAGGTCGCTGGGCACGGGCGTGATGAGGTCGGGTCGGCCGCGCAGCAGCGCGGCCAGCGAGGCGTCGTCCCGCGCGCGGAGTGCCTCCGCGAGGGACCGGGGGGATGAGGGGGCCTCGGGGCTCATCTGACCCACGGTAGCGGCTGCGGTGCCGCCTGGCTGCGGCCCCCCGGCACCGTGCCCGAGCCGGTACGTCCCGGTGGGCGCCGCTCTGCGCTACCTTCCTCACGGGGTTTCACCGCCGTTGGCCCCGGAGGGGTTCCGTTGGGGATCGAGAGCGACCAGGTCGTCTACGAGTATCTGAGCCGCGTCGGAGACGTCGCGCAGCAGCGGCAGTTGCCGTCCGCGACGCGGATGCGGCTGGTGTCCGAACTGCGCAACGAGATCGACCGGCACCGGGCGAGGACGACGGTGGACTCGCCCGCCGCCGTCCGCCGCATCCTGGACCGGCTCGGCAGCCCGGACGAGGTGGTGGCATCGGCGGGCGGCGCCGGGAGTGTCCCGCAGGGTCCCGCCACGGCGGTCCCGCCCCAGCGCGACCCGGACCCGGAGCCGCCGAAGCGTCCGAAGGGGCTGAAGTCCCTGCGCGGCACGTTCCCCGGACCGCGCCCGTCCGCCCCCGAGGCACCCCCGCCCCGGCCGCAGGTCCCCTCCCCGCCCCACCTCGCGTCGGCCGACGAACTCGGCGGCTCCGTCACCCGCCCGGACTGGTGGCGCGTCGACAACAGCCCCTTCGGCGCGGCGGCGGCCGACTCCGTACCCGGCTTCGTCGGCGGCGTGGAGATCCCCGAGCTGCTGAGGCGCCCCCCGAAGGAGCCGGAACCCGAGCCCGAGCCGATCGTCGAGGACGCCGCCCTCGACCCGGAGCCCGCGCCCCGCGCCCGCTTCCTCCGCCTGCTCCCGCGCCGCCGGACCACCGGCTGGACCAATCCCCTCCTGCTGCTCGCGGCGGCAGCCCTCGTCGCCGGTGCCGTCCTCGGCAACTGGTTCGTCCTGATCCTCGGCTGGCTCATCGCCTACGGCTCCCGCCGCCTCACCCCCGCCGAGACCAAATGGGCCGTCATGGTCATCCCCGCCCTCTCCGCCGCCACCGGCGTCCTCTGGCTCTGGGGTCGCACCACCGGCCACTGGGGCACCCCCCTCCCCTCCGACCACCTGTCCACCGCCATCACGGCGACGTGGCCGTGGGTGGTGCGGGGGGCGGCGGTGGCGTCGGCGGTGTTCCTGCTGTGGCGGTCGCAGCGGCAGCGTTAGGGAGCGGCGGCGTCAGGGGGTGAGGAGGTGAGGAGGTCGCGCAGGGCGTGAGCCTTCGCCAGGTTCGGCGCGAAGGCGTCGGGATGCCGTGCGGCCAGGTTCTCGTAGATCCGCACGACACGGCCGATGGCGCTCAGCGCTTCCGGCAGACGTCCGGCGTGAGCCAGGTGGATCGACAGGTTGTTCAGCGACATGGCGAGGTCGGGCAGATAGGCGTCCGGCTGCCGTGCGGCCAGTTTCTCGCGGATCTCCGCGGCGCGGGCGCAGGCAGGCAACGCCTCCTCCCGCAGTCCCAGAATGATCAGATGACTCGCCTGGTTGTTCAGCGTTCGCGCGAGGTCGGGCAGAAAGGTGTCGGGCTGCTCCGCGGCCAGCTCCTCCAGGATCTCGGCGGCGCGCGTGATCGAGTCCAGTGCTTCCGCGTCCCGGCCCACGCGTGCCAGATCGTTCGCCTGGTTGTTCAGTGACGTGGCGAGGGCGGGCAGGAAGACGTCCGGCTGCTCCGCGGCCAGTTTCTCGCGGATGCCGATCGCGCGATTGCCCGCGATCACCGCTTCCTGCGGTCGTTCCACGGCGGACAGACGGATCGCCAGGTTGGCCAGTGACGTGGCGAGGTCGGGCAGGAAGGCGTCGGGATGCCGTGCGTCCAGCTCCTCCAGAATCTCCACGGCGCGTGCGCTGCATGAGAGCGCCTCGGCCGGTCGCCGCAGTCTGTCCAGGTGGTTCGACTGGTTGTTCAGAGAGACCGTCAAGTGGGCGAGGAACGCGTCGGGTTGCCGCGCGGCCAGCTTCTCGTGGATCTCGACGGCGCGGGTACTGGCCGTCAGGGCTTCGTCCAGTCGCCCCAGATCGGCCAGGTGGTTCGACTGGTTGCTCAGTGAGTCGGCGAGGTCGGAAAGGTAGGTCTCGGGCTGCTGCGCGGCCAGGCTCTCGCGAAGGTCGACGGCGCGGGTGATGGCGGTGAGCGCCTCGTCCAGGCGTCCCAGCTCGGACAGATGACCCGCCCGGTTGTGCAGCGATGTCGCGAGACGGGGGAGATGGGCGTCGGGCCGCATCCTGGCCAGTGCTTCGGCGATGCCCAGCGCGCGACCGCTGATGGTGAGCGCCTCCTCGCGCCGTTCGAGACCGGCCAGGTGTGTCGAGAGGGAGTTCAGCGAGGCGGCGAGAAAGGGCAGGAAGATTTCGGGCCGTTGCCCGGCGAGCTCCTCGTATGCCTTGCAGGCACGGGCGCCGGCTTTCAGGGCTTCCTTTCTCCGGCCGAGCTGTGCCAGGTGACGGGCGTGGTTGTTCAGACAGCCGGCGAGTTCGGACAGTGAGGCGTCCGGCTGCTCGGCGGTGAGGGATTCGCGGATCTCCAGGGCGCGTGTGCTGACCGCCAGGGCCTCCTCCCACCGTCCCAGCTCGGCGAGGTGGTTCGACCGGTTGGTCAGAGAGGTGGCGAGGGCGGGGAGGAACACGCCGGGCCACTCCTCGTCGAGCGCCTCCTGCATCTGTACGGCGCGGGTACTGGCGGCCAGCGCCTCTTCCCGTCGCCCCAGTCCGGCCAGACGCACCGAGTGGTTGTTCAGCATGCCGGCGAGCAGGGGCAGGTCGGGGTCCTCGCTGTCGTGGTGCCCCGTCAGGACCGTGCTGAGTTCCGCGGCCCACGCGTCGAGGGCGAGACTGGTGAGCGGCAGCCGGTCGCTGAGTTCGTGCAGCAGACGGACGTTCCGCGTGGTGCGGACGAGACGGGTCAGCGCGGTGATCAGCGGACCGGGCCGCGCGGAGCGCTGCGCGGTGAGCATGGCGACGGGGGCGAGTTTCTCCGGTGCCGCGGCGAGCGCGCCGCAGAGGACCGTGTTCACCGCTTCGTGGTGGCGCGGATGCTGAGCCGTGCGCGCCAGGACCGTGAGCGCCTGCGCCGCCTGTCTCACCGTCAGCGTCGTCAGCACGCGCGTGAACAGCGCGGGCTCGCAGCTCAGTTCGGCTCCCACGTGGTACTCGGCGAGCCGGTCGGGCTGAAGGCTGCCCCAGACCGAGTCCGTCGGCGTGGGATAGAGGTCCGCCAGCCAGGTGGCCAGGGCGCCGCGGACCGCTGCCGCGCTCTCGTCGGCCAGTCCGGGCAGTTGGGAGAGCAGGGTCCGCGCCTCGTCGCGGTCGGCCGCCGGGGCCAGACAGGACAGGGCGACGGCGAGTGCGCGGGTCTCGGGTCCGGTGCGCTCGCCGGTCAGGGCGCGTTCGGGACTGTCGGCGGTGTCGTCCCAGTACTTGTGCTCGTGGCCCAGCAGCCGTCCTTCGAGCGGGACCGTCCTGGCGTTCTCCCGGGACCGCGGGGTGTCCGGATCGAGCAGGGACAGCAGCGCCGCCATCTGGAGGGACAGCGGGTTGTCGAACTCGGCCGCGGTGAGCGGCGGCGCCGTGGTCGCGGTCCACTCCGTCGCGGGGGACAGACGGCGCAGCCGGGCGGCGAAGTCGGCGACGGCGCACGCGTAGGCGGCGGCGCGGTCCTGCCGCGTACGGTGCAGGGCGGGTACGGGCGTGACCACGGCGGTGGCCAGCGCGTGGCCGTGCGGATGCTCCGTGGCGCGGGTCCACCACTCGCCCGCCGCGCGGGCCAGGGCCACGACGCGCACCGGACGGGTGGTCCGGCCGTGGTCCACCGCCTCCAGCAGGGCGTGGAGCTGCCGGGTACGGGTCTCGGCGTAGTCGACCACCACCAGGAGGGGACGGCGCACCTGGGAGAGGGCGTCCAGCCGTACCGTCGCATCGGGCGTCAGCCGGATCGCCGTCCAGCCCCGGGCGGTCATACGCAGAGCGAGTTCGGCGGCCAGCCGGGTCTTTCCCGTGCCACCCGCGCCGGTCAGCAGGCGTACCCGCACCGGGGTCGTCTCCCAGGACCACGGGTCCGCGGACGGGGCGGTCGGCTGCGCCAGGCACCAGTCCGTCAGGTCCCCCAGCAGTTCCTCCCGGCCCATGAAGGACACCACCGCCTGCTCCGGCCGCAGCAGGTCCGCCGGGGAGCGTGGCGCCCGGGGGGTCGCGGTGCGGTCCGTGACGTGCTGCAGATCGGCCGGTTCCAGCAGGAGCGGCCGTCCCGTGTGCTCCTCGACCAGCTCCCGCACCCGTGGATCGGAGGCCAGGACATACGCCGGTACGGCTTCCAGACGGGTGTGGCCCAGACCGGGCGGATCACCGGTCACCAGTCCGGTCAGCAGCGGTGCCGTGCCGGAGCTGCCGCACCACAGGGCGGCGCCCGACATCCCGGACCACGGTGAGGCGCCGTCGTACGTCTGGGCGCCCGCGTCGCCCACCAGCACATAGCGGTCCCGGTCCCGGCCGGTCTCGGGCAGGACGCGCCCGTCGCGGTGCACCCGCGAGACCGCGTCCCCGCCCGCCTGTCCGACGACCGGATAGCCGATCGCCTGGGCGGGGCAGGGGCGCATGGTCACCAGACGTCCCCAGCGGACCGGCGGTACGGGTCCGGCGACCAGGTCCTCGGTGGCCAGCAGCAGCGCCGCGTCCCACCCCTGGGGTCCCTCCTCCAGCCGGTCCCACACCACCCGGCAGGGCACGCGACCGGTCCCGCCCTCCACCTGGACCGTGACCCGCTCGCGCTCCCCGAGGACGTGTGCCGCGGTCAGCACCAGCCGGGCGCCCAGCACGTATCCGGACCCCCGTGCGCCGCCGGAACGCACCACCGCCACCCGTGAGGTGTGCACGCCGATCCTCCCCTGGCGGTGCCGTCAGCCCCCGAACCGGGAACCCAGCGTCTCGCCCGTCGTGTCCGGCTCGTCGGTGTTCACGTGGTACGCGGTGTACGTCCCGTCCGCCCCGGTCTCCTTCGGCGTGAGCACCAGCTTCACCCGGTGCACGGAAGCGCGGGAGACGGACCCCTCCGCCCCCGCCGAGACCACCCACGCCTTCACACCGGTCCTGCCCCGACCCTCCCGGCGCATCTCCACCGAGAACTCCAGCTCGACCGGACCCACCTCGAAGCGCGGACCGGCACCGCCGCCTGCCGCCGCCGCGAACTCCGCCCGCAGGAAGTCGACCGCCTCCGCGATCCCGATCCGCTCGTCCACCCCGCGCCCTCCCCTTCGGCACCCTTGTGTACCGGAGCAGACGTACGCCCCACCCGAATAGTTCCTCTCGCGCACCCGGCACAATGGCCCGATGACTGCGCGCCCCCTTCCCGTTCTCACCGTCGGCTTCGACCTCGACATGACGCTCATCGACTCGCGGCCGGGGATCCGGGCGTGCTACCTCGCGCTGTCGGAGCGGACGGGCGTGTACGTCGACGCCGACCTCGCGGTGACGCGGCTGGGGCCGCCGCTGGCGGAGGAGCTGGTGAACTGGTTCCCCGCCGAGCAGGTACCGGCGGTGGCGGACCTGTACCGCGAGATGTACCCGGAGCACGCCGTCGCCGCGACCCCCGCCATGGCCGGAGCACGGGAGGCGATCGAGGCGGTGCGGGCTGCCGGAGGCCGCACGATGGTGGTCACCGCCAAGTACGAGCCCAACGCCAAGCTCCACCTCGCCCACCTCGGCATCGAACCGGACGTGGTCGTGGGCGACCTCTGGGCCGAACAGAAGGCGGAGGCGCTCCGCGAGTACGGCGCCCAGGTGTACGTCGGCGACCACACCGGCGACGTCCGCGGCGCCCACGCCGCCAACGCCCTCTCCGTCGCCCTGACCACCGGCCCCTGCGACCACACCGAACTCACCGCAGCGGGCGCGGACGTCGTCCTCCCGGACCTCCACGCGTTCCCCGCGTGGCTGGAGTCCTACGCGGGGACGCGGCGCGGCTGAGCCCTTTGGGGTGCGGACTGCCTCACGGCTGAGCCCCGGAACAGGGAACCCGTACTGATCCGGCGGCACACCGGGCACGCCCTCGGCGGTCTGGGTGACGTCGCGGTGAACGCCGGTCGGCGCTGTGCCTGGGTTGACTCCCATCGCCGAGTTCCCCGGGTCGCGGGACTGCCTCACGGCTGAGCCCCGGGACAGGGCACTCCGTGCTGATCGGGCTGCACCCCTGGCACGCTCCCGGCGGTCTGGGTGACCTTGCGGTGGTCGCCGGGCCCGCGCTGTGTCCAGGCCGAGTC
>NZ_JACYHF010000016.1 GCF_016482685.1 Streptomyces sp. DSM 110735
GCGACTCACGCCGGACTGCCATGAAGATGCGCGGCATGACCGGGAAGTGGAACGCCATGTGGCATTCGTCGCCGCCCACTTGGTAGTCGCCGAAGTAGTCGACCACGTCCTCGGGCCACTGGTTCGCTTCCGCGAGCAGCACGGTGTCCGGGTACTGCGTGTCGATCTCGCGCCGGACGCGCCGCAGGAACTCGTGCGTGGCGGGCAGGTTCTCGCAGTTGGTGCCGTCCTCGGCGTAGAGGTACGGCACGGCGTCGAGACGGAAGCCGTCGATGCCGAGGTCCAGCCAGAACTTCAGCGCGGCCAGGATCTCCTCCTGCACCGCCGGGTTCTCGTAGTTGAGGTCGGGCTGGTGCGAGAAGAAGCGGTGGAAGTAGTACTGGCCGCGCACCGGGTCGAAGGTCCAGTTGGAGACCTCGGTGTCCACGAAGATGATCCGCGCGTCCTGGTACTGCTTGTCGTCGTCGGCCCACATGTAGTAGTCGCCGTACGGACCTTCGGGGTTCTTGCGCGACTCCTGGAACCACGGGTGCTGGTCGCTGGTGTGGTTCATGACGAAGTCGATGATCACGCGCATCCCGCGCTGGTGGGCCGCGTCCACGAACTCCACGAAGTCCGCGAGGTCCCCGAACTCCGGCAGCACCGACGTGTAGTCGGCCACGTCGTAACCGCCGTCCCGCAAGGGGGACTTGAAGAACGGCGGCAGCCACAGACAGTCGACGCCGAGCCACTGGAGATAGTCCAGCTTGGCGGTGAGACCCTTCAGGTCCCCGATGCCGTCGCCGTCGCTGTCATGGAAGGAGCGGACCAGGACCTCGTAGAAGACGGCGCGCTTGAACCACTCCGGGTCGCGGTCCCGGGCGGGAGTGTCCTCAAAAGTGTCCGGCACGGGTTCGTTCACGGTCATGACGCTGAAGGCCCTCCGATCTGTGGCGTCGCCCGCCCGGCGGCGTGCAGTACGTGCGCGGGTGCGTGGCCGGGGCTGAGACGGACGTAGTTGGTCCGGCCCCAGTGGTAGGTCTCGCCTGTCAGTTCGTCGTGGACGGACAGGCCGGCGTTCCAGTCCAGGCCGAGTTGCGGCATGTCCAACGAGACCGTGGCCTCCTGGGTGTGGTGCGGGTCGAGGTTGACGACCACGATGACCGTGTCCGTCCCCGTGCTCTTGCTGTAGGCGAGCACGGAGTCGTTGTCGGTCTGATGGAAGCGGAGATTCCGCAGGCGCTGTAGCGCGGGATGCCGGCGACGGATGTCGTTGAGCCGGGTGATGAGGGGGGCGATGGTGCGGTCCTCGCGGGCGGCCGCCTCCCAGTCGCGGGGCTTGAGCTGGTACTTCTCCGAGTCGAGGTACTCCTCGCTGCCCGGCTTCAACGCCTGGTTCTCGCACAGCTCGTAGCCGCTGTAGACGCCCCAGGAGGGGGAGAGCGTGGCCGCGAGCACCGCCCGGACCTCGAAGGCGGGACGACCGCCCTGCTGGAGATAGGCGTGCAGGATGTCCGGGGTGCTGGTGAAGAAATTGGGGCGCATGTAGGCGGCCGCGTCCCCGGACAGCTCGGTCAGGTACTCGGTCAGTTCCCGCTTGCCGTTGCGCCACGTGAAGTACGTGTACGACTGCTGGAAGCCGACCTGCGCGAGGGTGTGCATCATCGCGGGGCGGGTGAACGCCTCGGCCAGGAAGAGGACATCGGGGTCGGCGCGGTTGATCTCCCCGATGACCCGCTCCCAGAACACGACCGGCTTGGTGTGGGGGTTGTCCACGCGGAAGATGCGGACCCCGTGCTCCATCCAGTGCCGCAGGACGCGCACGGTCTCCGTGACGAGACCGTCCATGTCGGCGTCGAAGGCGATGGGGTAGATGTCCTGGTACTTCTTCGGCGGGTTCTCGGCGTAGGCGATCGTGCCGTCGGGGCGGTGGTGGAACCATTGCGGGTGCTTCTCCACCCAGGGGTGGTCCGGGGAGCACTGGAGGGCGAAGTCCAGGGCGACCTCAAGTCCCAGCTCCCGCGCCCGGCTCACGAAATGGTCGAAGTCCTCCAGCGTCCCCAACTGCGGGTGCACGCTGTCGTGACCGCCCTCCGGCGAACCGATCGCCCAGGGCACACCGACGTCGTCCGGGGTCGCGGTCAGCGTGTTGTTGCGGCCCTTGCGGTGCGTGGTGCCGATGGGGTGGATCGGCGGGAGGTAGACCACGTCGAAGCCCATCTCGGCGATGGCTTCCAGGCGGCGCTCTGCGGTGCGGAAGGTGCCGTGCGGCTGCTCGACCGTCCCCTCCGAGCGCGGGAAGAACTCGTACCAGGAGCCGTACAGCGCCCGTTCGCGCTCCACCAGCAGCGGCATCGGGTCGGACGCGCTCACCAACTCCCGCAGCGGGTAACGCTCCAGGAGGTCCGACACCTCCGCCGACAGGGCGCCCTTCAGCCGGTCGTCCACCGTGAGGCTGTCGTCGCCGAGGTCGCGGGCGGCAGCCAGGACCAGGTCGCGCTCGGCGCCCTTGGGCACTCCGGCGGCGGCCCGTTCGTACAGCTCCGCGCCCTCCTCCAGGACCAGACCGGTGTCGATGCCCGCCGGGATCTTGATGCCGGCCGCGTGCCGCCAGGTCGCCAGCGGATGACTCCACGCCTCGACCCGGAAGGTCCAGCGGCCCGTCATGTCCGGCGTGACCTCGGCACCCCACACGTCACTGCCGGGGGACAGCTCCCGCATCGGCAGCCAAGGACCGCGCCGGCCCTTGGGATTGCGCAGGACCACGTTGGCGCCCACCACGTCGTGCCCCTCGCGGAACACGGTGGCGGTCACCAGGAACGTCTCCCCGGTCACCGCCTTCGCCGGGCGCCTTCCGCATTCCACGGACGGCCGGACATCACGTACCGGTACGCGGCCGATGGCCGGAGTCCTGCGCATGGATCTCACCTCCGCCGTGCGCGAAGCCGGGCACACGGGCCCGGCTTCGCGATCCGATACAGGCCGGCTGCTGCCGCCCCGTGGGGAACGCCATGTACGGTGCCAGCTCAGGGCCGTGGCGCCGTGGAACGCCGCTCCGGGGACTGCGCGCGTCGCGCCGCCCTGTCCCCTCGCGGCCGACCGTCCTGCTCGCGCAGATAGCCGGTCAGGGTGGAGCGCAGATACCGCTCGGCCGCGTCGGCGGCCTCCCGCGCGCACCGTTTTCCCATCAGCACGCACAGGGTGTAGCCCGAATCCTCGAAGGTGCCCCGGACCGTGCGGTCGTGGGGCGAGGCGAGCATCACACGCTCCCACGCCCGGTAACGCCGCAACTGCCGGGCCACTTCGGCCTTGGCCGGTAGCAGCATGGCCCACTTCACCTTTCCCGCTCTCGACCGGGCGCGTTCCCGAGGCTCGGGTGGCACCGCGCACACCAGCGCACGGCGCCATGACGTCGATCGAGGTTTTCACTCATGGTGCACGCGTACACACGCATCGTCCTGTTGGAGCTTCAACGACCCGGCCGTTCGTGATGCTCGTGTTGCACGAATGGCGTAGCCCCCGCACTGTGGGAGTGACTCAGAAGCGATCGGAGCTCACGCCACGTGACCGGGAATCCCTCCCGAGCGGGGCGACGGGGCGGGAGCTTCGCCGGTGAGGAGCAAGCGACGATGAAGACCGCAGTGCCCTGCTACTACCACCTCGACGTGGAAGTCGGCCCGGAACGGGTGGGACAGGTCAGCCGCATCATGGCCGCCCATCTGCGCTACTGGGACCTCGAGAACCTCGTCGGTCCCGTCCGCCACGGCACCGAGCTGCTGCTGCGGGCCATCGACCGGCACGCCACGGACAAGGCCACCTCCATCGAGATGTGGTGGACCGGCCAGCATCTGATCACCGCCGTCGGCGGCGACGACCGGGAGCTGCGCCCCGACCAGGACCTGCGGGCCTGCCTCGCGGACCTCGCGGCGATGAGCGACGGCTGGGGATGCTGCGCCACCGCAGGCGGCGGCAAGGTGATCTGGTTCTCCCAGCGCGCCCGCTCCGACCAGCGCGTCCCGCTGGTCGCCACCGCCCCGGTGCCCAGCCTGCGCCGGGTGCTCGACCTGCCCCGGGCGCTGCCCGTGGCCGCGCTTGCCGCCCCCGACGTGCTGGCGGGCGCCCGGTGACGGCGCGCAAGTCCCGGAAAGGGGTGCCCGTGTGGAGCGGGCACCCCTACCCGTTGGGCGCCTCCTACGACGGACAGGGCACCAACTTCGCCCTCTTCAGCGAGGTCGCCGAGCGCGTCGACCTCAGCCTCGTGGACGACAAGGGGCGCGAGACGCGGGTGCCGCTGCACGAGGTCGACGGCTTCGTCTGGCACGCCTACCTGCCCGGCGTCGGTCCGGGGCAGCGCTACGGCTACCGGGTGCACGGTCCTTGGCAGCCCTCGCTCGGCAACCGCTGCAACCCCACCAAGCTGCTGCTCGACCCCTACGCCCGCGCCGTCGACGGTCAGACCGACAACGACGCCTCCCTCTACGAACGCGCCCCCCAGGGACCGGACCCGGCCGACAGCGCCGGGCACTCCATGCTCGGCGTCGTCACCGACCCCTACTTCGACTGGGGCGACGACCGGCCGCCGGACATCCCGTACTCCGAGTCGGTCATCTACGAGACCCACGTGCGCGGGCTGACCCGCACCCACCCCGAGGTCCCCGAGCGGCTGCGCGGCACCTACGCGGGTCTCGCCCACCCCGCCGTCACCGAGCACCTCACCTCGCTCGGAGTCACCGCGGTCGAGCTGATGCCGGTCCACCAGTTCGCCCAGGACGGCGTGCTGCGCGACCGGGGGCTGACCAACTACTGGGGCTACAACACCATCGGCTTCTTCGCCCCGCACAACGCCTACGCCGCCCTCGGCTCGCGCGGGCAGCAGGTCAACGAGTTCAAGGCCATGGTCAAGGCGATGCACGCGGCCGGACTCGAAGTCATCCTCGACGTGGTCTACAACCACACCGCCGAGGGCAACGAGCAGGGACCCACCCTCTCCTTCCGGGGCATCGACAACGCGTCGTACTACCGCCTGGTCGACGGCGACTGGGCGCACTACTACGACACCACCGGCACCGGCAACAGCCTGCTGATGCGCCACCCCTACGTGCTCCAGCTCATCATGGACTCGCTGCGCTACTGGGTCACCGAGATGCACGTCGACGGCTTCCGCTTCGACCTCGCGGCAACCCTGGCCCGGCAGTTCCACGAGGTGGACCGGCTCTCGGCGTTCTTCGACCTGATCCAGCAGGACCCGGTGATCAGCCGCGTCAAGCTGATCGCCGAGCCGTGGGACGTGGGCGAAGGCGGCTACCAGGTCGGCAACTTCCCGCCGCTGTGGTCGGAGTGGAACGGCAAGTACCGTGACGCCGTACGGGACTTCTGGCGCGCCGAACCCGGCTCGCTCGGGGAGTTCGCCTCCCGGCTGACCGGCTCCTCCGACCTCTACCAGGCCAGCAGGCGAAGACCGCGCGCCAGCGTCAACTTCGTCACCGCGCACGACGGTTTCACCCTGCGCGACCTCGTGTCGTACAACGACAAGCACAACGAGGCCAACGGCGAGGACAACCAGGACGGCGAGAGCGTCAACCGGTCCTGGAACTGCGGGGTCGAGGGCGAGAGCGCCGACCCCGCCGTGCTCGAACTGCGCGCCCGTCAGCAGCGCAACCTGCTGGCCACGCTGCTATTGAGCCAGGGCATCCCGATGCTCGCCCACGGCGACGAACTCGGCCGCACCCAGGGCGGCAACAACAACGCCTACTGCCAGGACAACGAGGTCTCCTGGGTGGACTGGGACCTCGACGACGAACAGCGGTGCCTGACCGAGTTCACCCGCCGGATCATCGCCCTGCGCGCCGGGCACCCGGTGCTGCGCAGACGCCGGTTCTTCCACGGCGAGCCCGCGGCCAAGGCGGCCCGGCGGCTGCCCGACCTGGTCTGGCTGCGGCCCGACGCGCGCGAGATGTCCGACCAGGACTGGCAGCGCGACGACGCGTACTCGGTCGGCGTGTTCCTCAACGGCGACGCGATTGCCGAACGAGACGCCTACGGACGGCGCGTGGTCGACGACTCCTTCCTGATCCTCCTCAACGGCTACTGGGAACCGGTCGACTTCCGGCTGCCCGGCGAGTCCTACGGCGAGCGCTGGACCACCCTGATCGACACCGCCGACCCCGACGGCGTCCCCGACGAACGCGAGCGCAAGGCGGGCAGCAGGCTGCGGGTCGAGTCCCGCAGCCTGATCCTGCTCTCCCGTCCCTCCCGGGGCGGTTGAGCCCGCCCGCACACAGGAAGGGGCGCCCACCGGTTGGTGGGCGCCCCTTCCTGTGTGCGCGTCAGCTACGAGGACCGCGCGCGTCAGCCACGGGGGTCGCGCGAGGTC
Organism: Streptomyces sp. DSM 110735; assembly: GCF_016482685.1. Lineage (GTDB taxonomy): Bacteria > Actinomycetota > Actinomycetes > Streptomycetales > Streptomycetaceae > Streptomyces. The sequence goes on from NZ_JACYHF010000016.1 coordinate 6,353, forward strand.
ACCGTGAACTGCGCCCCGTCCGGGTCGCGCAGCACCGCCTCGGTCGCCTGCTCGCTCAGCACGCTGCCGCCGTGCTTCTCGGCGCCGCGCGCACAGCGGGCCACGTCCGACACCGCGAAGTGGACCTGCCAGTGCGGGCGTACGGAGGGGTCGGGGGCCGCCTCCACCGCGCCCGAGTCGATGCGCGCCACCACGTCGCCCTGGCTGCGCAGCACCACCTCGCCGCCCTCGTACTCGACCTCGCAGCAGCCCGGCGCCCCGGTCGCCCAGTCGAGGACCTCGCCGTAGAAGATCGCGGAGTCGAAGGCGTTGCGGGTGTGCAGCCGGATGAAGGTGGGCGCCGAGCGGCGCCAGGTCTCCCAGTTGGAGACCAGCTCGCCCTGCCAGATGCCGAAGGTGGCGCCGTCGCGGTCGGCGAGGAGGGCGGCACGGCCCGGCGGGAAGGACAGCGGACCCACCGCCGCCGTGCCGCCGCGCTCGCGCGTGCGTGCCGCCGCCACATCGGCGTCCGGCACCGCGAAGTACGGCGTCCAGGCCACCGCCGTCTGCCACATCGTGGCCACGGCGGCGATGCCGGCCACCGGCACCCCGCCCGCGAGCGCGACCCGGAACCGGTCGCCCAGTTCCGCCTCGCGCCAGCGCCAGCCGAGCACGGCCGTGTAGAACTCCTCGGTGGCCTGCAGGTCGCGGCTGGTCAGGCTCACCCAGCAGGGTGCGCCGAAGAAGGAATGCGTCGAGGGGGCGTCCTTCCGCTTCCTCGGTCCACCGCTGACGGCTGTGTCGTGATTCATGGCAGTCGCGTCCTGCTCTCGGGGCCGGGCGGCCACCGGTCCGCACCAGTGTCCGGCCGGACGGGGGTCGAATGCCTCCCGAGTACCCCGGCAACGCCCGGGCAGGCAGGGGCGTCCGACACCGCCGCCCCACGGCTGTACGGGATCGCGGTGAGTGCGGGGGCGAGTAGTCCGAACGAGTGAAAGAAAGTGAAGGGCGGGGGTGACGGGGGAGACCCGAAGGGGTGAAATCGCGGTGCGGATCGGCGCTCGCCTCCGCCCGGTCCGCTTCCGGTCCGGCGTCCGTTCAGCCCGCTTCCGCGAGCAGTTCCTCGCGCAGCCGGTCGAAGCAGCCCGTGAGCAGCCGGGACACGTGCATCTGCGAGATCCCGAGCTGGTCGGCGATGCGGCTCTGGGTCATGCCCCGGAAGAACCGCAGATAGAGGATGGTGCGCTCGCGCTCGGGCAGCGCGGCGAGGAACGGGCTGACCGCCACCCGGTCCACGACCAGGTCGAACCCGGGGTCCGGCTCCCCGAGGCAGTCACCGAGCGCGAAGCCCTCGGTGCCGGCCACCTCGGCGTCCAGCGAGAGCGCGGAGAAGCACTCCAGCGCCTCCATGCCGGTGCGCACCTCGTCCTCGGTGAGACCGGTGCGCTCGGCTAGCTCCTCTACCGTGGGAGCGCGGCCCGAGGTGGTCTGGGCCAGCTCCTTCCACGCGACGCGGACCCGGTTGCGCAGGTCCTGCACGCGCCGGGGGACGTGCAGCGTCCACATGTGGTCACGGAAGTGCCGCTTGATCTCGCCGGTGATGGTCGGGACCGCGTACGCCTCGAAGGCGCGACCGCGTTCCGGGTCGTAGTGGTCGACCGCCTTGACCAGACCGAGCGCCGCCACCTGGTAGAGATCCTCCAGCGACTCGCCGCGCCCGCGGAAGCGCACCGCGATCCGCTCGGCCATGGGCAGCCACAGCCGGACCAGCTCGTCCCTCAGCGCCCGGCGCCGTGGCCCGTCGGGCAGCCCGGCGAGCCGCTCGAAGGCCGCCGCCGTGTCGGGAGCGTCGTCATGGGGGTGAGTCTTCGTGCTGCCGGTGACAGGCATCGCGCACTTCTCTCAGCGGGTGCTGGGTCGCGGATGTGCCCCGGGGGGCACTCGAGGTTCGCCTTCCCGATGTCCGGCAAACCAAAACAAGTATGTGCACAAGCCGCCAAACGGTGCGAAGTGCTTGACCTGTCCTTGACTTCATTACCTCTGTAACAGAGGTAATCTCCAGGAGTGACAGAGGAAAGGGAGCGTCCCGACGCCTTCTCGGAGGAGCTGGCCGACACCCTGGTACGCGTCCAGCGGCTGCTCCGGCGGCGGCTGCGCGCCGGGCTCACCGCGCCCCGGCTGCGCGGCGCCGAGGTCGAACTGCTGCGGCTGGTCGAGGAGCGACCGGGTCTCGGCGTCTCCGAGGCCGCCCGCGCCCTGCACCTGGCCGGGAACTCCGTGTCCACCCTGGTCAACCGGCTGGTCCGGGAGGGCTATCTGCTCCGCGAGACCGACCCCGCCGACCGCCGCGCCGCCCGGCTGCGGCTCACCCCGGCCGCGTCCGGACGGCTGGGAGAGTGGCGCCGCCGCCGCGCCGAACTGGTCGGGCAGGAGGTGGCAGCGCTCGACGCGGACGACCGCGAGGCGCTGCGCGCCGCGCTCCCCGCGCTGCGCAGACTGGCCACCGCCCTGCACGAGGAACCCGAGGACACCGGCGCGGACCGACACGCCCCGAGGGAGACCGAGGAACCATGGTGAGCGACGACCCGGCCGCCCCCGGCGCGGCCGTGACCTGCACGGGACTGAACTACGCCTTCGGCGGCACCCGAGCCGTCGACGGACTCGACCTGACCGTCCGCGAGGGCGAGGTGTTCGGACTGCTCGGACCCAACGGCGCGGGCAAGACCACCGCCATCCGCTGCATCACCACCCTGCTGCCGGTCCCCGCCGGTGCCGTCCGCGTCTTCGGGCACGACGCCGCCCGCGAACGCATGGACGTGCGCCGCATGATCGGCTACGTCCCCCAGCGGCTCTCGGCCGACAGTGGACTGACCGGACGCGAGAACGTCGTCCTCTTCGCCCGCGTCTTCGACGTGCCGCGCCGCGAGCGCGCCGAGCGCGTCGCCCACGCCCTGGACGCCGTCGGACTCAGCGACGCCGCCGACCGGCTCGCGGGCACCTACTCCGGCGGCATGGTCCGCCGCCTCGAACTCGCCCAGGCACTGGTCAGCGAGCCCCGGCTGCTCATCCTCGACGAGCCCACCATCGGACTCGACCCCATCGCCCGCACCGGCGTCTGGGAGCACATCGACTCCGTACGCGCCGCCACCGGCATGACCGTCCTGCTCACCACTCACTACATGGACGAGGCCGACCAGTACTGCGACCGCGTCGGCCTCATGCACCACGGCCGCGTCCGCGCCCTTGGCACCCCCGCCGAGCTGCGCCGGGGTCTGGCCGAACGGCTGGGCACCGACACCGTGCCCACGTTGGAGGACGTCTTCCGGGACGTCGCCGGAAGCGGTCTCGACGACCGAACGGGAGGAGATTTCCGCGATGTCCGGAGCACCCGCCGCACCGCGCGCCGAGTCGGCTGAGCGCGTCCCCGCGCCGAGCGGGCCGCCCCGCCCGCGATCCGGCCTTCTGCTGCTGCCCACCCGGGTCGCCGCGATGTGCGCCGTCGAGCTGCAGAAGCTGCGCCACGACCGCACCGAGCTGTACACGCGCGCCGTCCAGCCCGCCCTCTGGCTGCTGATCTTCGGCCAGACCTTCACCCGTATCCGGGCGATCCCCACCGGGGGCATCCCCTACATCGACTTCCTGGCGCCCGGCATCATCGCCCAGTCCGCGATGTTCATCGCGATCTTCTACGGCATTCAGATCATCTGGGAGCGCGACGCGGGCACCCTGGACAAGTTGCTCGTCACGCCCACCCCGCGCTCGGCGCTGATCACCGGCAAGGCGTTCGCGGCGGGGGTGAAGTCGCTGATCCAGGCCGTCGTCGTGATCGTGATCGCCGCCCTGCTCGGGGTCGCCCTCACCTGGAACCCGCTCAAGCTCCTCGGGGTCGCCGTCGCCGTGATCCTCGGCGCCGTGTTCTTCTCGTGCCTGTCCATGACCATCGCGGGCATCGTGCTCAGCCGCGACCGGCTGATGGGCTTCGGACAGGCGATCACTATGCCGCTGTTCTTCGGGTCCAACGCGCTCTACCCCGTCTCGGTGATGCCCGGCTGGCTCCAGGCCGTCAGTCGGGTGAACCCGCTCAGCTATCAGGTGGACGCCCTGCGCGGACTGCTGCTCGGCACCCCCGCCCACCTTCCGGCCGACTTCGGCGTGCTCGCGCTGGCCGCCGTCCTCGGCATCACGGCCGCCTCCTCCCTGCTCGGCCGACTGGTGCGCTGATCCGCGCCGGGCCTGGCCGCGCGGCGTGTCGGCCGGGACCGGACGTGATGTGCGGCACGCGAGGTCCGCGGCATGGAACCCCCTCCCATGCCGTTCCTCCTGCGCAGGGCTTGATCACCGATCAAACCGGGCGAACCGCCAGGCCACGCCGTATTCGGCTTATTTGACAGTGCGCTCGGCCCACAGATAGACAGCAGCTCCCGGATGGTCGAGAGGGGAACCGTGTACGAGCCGAACGTGGTCGGTGACTGGCAGGAGTACGAGGACTTCGCCGGTCTGCGGGTCCGCGTCCACCGCCTGGAGCGCACCGAGCCGCCGCGCGGGCGCGACGACGCCGCCGCCGGGCTCACCTACTTCGGTCTCCGGGTGACCTTCGAGAACCGGGGCACGCGCCCCTACGGCGTGCAGCTCGAGGACGGTCAGATCGACGTCCGCGTCGGTCCCGACGGCGAGGGCGCCTTCATCGACTGGCGCAACTCCCAGTTCATCGAGGGCTTCGACGTCCACCCGCTGCGCCGGGCCACCGCCGTCCTGTGCGCGGCGGCGCCCGAGACCGCCCTCACCCACGTCGACGTCCAGGTGCAGCCGCGCGTGGACGAGGAGTGGGCCGACCGCCGGCTGTGGACCGGGGGCGTGGGGATCACCGAGACGCAGCCTGCCGCGACCGCCGCGAGCGCCGGGGCCGTGAGCCTCGCGCACGAACTGGCCGCCTTCCTCAGGGACCAGGCCGAGCCCGGCGGCGCCTGAGGCGTCCCACGACATCAGCCGACACGAGGGGCGGTTCACCGGCAGCGGTGAACCGCCCCCGGTCTGTCAGGCGTTCGGATCGAACGGAATCCCGGACGGCTTCGCCGCGGTGAGGTGCGAGGCGAAACTGGCGTCCTTCAGCGGGAAGTTGGCGCTCCCGAAGTCGTAGGAGCTGAGCTTGTCGCGCAGCCCGGGCGGGTAGCCGTTCCAGCCGACCAGCGGCGGGTACTGCCAGGTGTGCTTGTCGTTCTCCGGCGGCTCGTCGTTGGAGTTGGCCAGCCGGAAGCAGTGGGTGCTGATGCCGTCCTTGTGGTAGACGGCCTTGGCGTGCGTGCCCTCGAAGCGGACCTCGGAGACGGGGTGCACGGTGAACTTGCCGTGGTTGGACGTCGAGACGTACTTCACCTGGCCGTCCTGCACCCAGACCGCCACGTGCTCCCAGTCGTTGCGGTGGCCGCCGAGACTGACACCGGGCAGCGCCTGGTCCTTCTCGAAGTACAGCGTGTACAGATAGCCGCACCAGCCGTTGTTGCACTTGTAGCGCGAGTAGCTGTTGGTGTTGTCCAGGTCGGACGCGTCGTGGCAGTTGCCGTTGAGCGCGCCGGTCGGGTTCAGTCCCGGGTTGATGGTGCCGTCGGGACCTATCGCCGGGGTCGAGTAGCAGCCGTCGGTGTCGTAGTCGAACGCGGGCTGGTACTTCAGCTCATCTGCCTCCGCGTTCTGCGGCAGAGCCTGCGGAGGGCCACCGGCGGCGAAGGCGGGGGTGGTGAGCACGAGCGTGGCGGCGCCGGTGAGCGCGGCCAGCCATCCGCCGCGTCTCCGTGGGGACGTGAACGAAGCCACTGAGTCTCCAACTCGGTTGGGGGGTAAGGGAGTTCAGCATCCTGGCACAGGTGTGCGCTCCCGTGTCACCCCGGGTGTCCCACCGGTGAACCCTGGCCGAAGGAACACCCTCCGCCTCAGTCGGTGCCCTCCGGCACATCCGCCGCCGACTCCTCGGGCGTCAGATCCGGGCGCATCCGCAGCCACGTCGGCTGACGCAGCAGCCCCGCGCGGGTGCGGGTGCTGTAGCCGACCTCGCCGACCAGCCGGGGCAGCACCCAGCGCGCCTCCGCGATCCTCGGCACCGGGTCGAAGGGGCACTCCTCGCTCGCCAACTCGGCAAGCAGCGCAGCCAGTTCGACGCGTTCCGCCTCGCTCCAGCCGGTGCCCACCCGTCCCGCGTACCGCAGCCGCCCGCCGCCGCGCTGACCGAGCAGCACCGCACCGGGCAGCCCCGACAGGCGCCCCTTGCCGGGCAGCCAGCCGCCCACGATCACGTCCACGCTGCGCTGATTACGGATCTTGATCCAGACGCGGGAGCGCACCCCCGGCTCGTACGCCGAGTCCAGCCGCTTGCAGACCAGCCCCTCAAGACCGTGCTCCCGGGTCGTGCGCAGCGCCTCCGCGCCGTGCCCCACCATCGCGCCCGGCACCGACCAGTGGGGTCCGTCGAGCCCCAGGTCCTCCAGCGCCGTCCGCCGCCGCGCGTAGGGCGTGCGCAGGAGCGGGGCGCTCAGGAAGGGCACGTCGAACAGCACCAGATGGACCGGCACCTGACCGGCCCGGCGGGCCGCGAGCGCGGGGGAGTGGGCGAGACCCATCCGGCCCTGGAGCAACTGGAAGTCGGCCCGGCCCTGTTCGTCCAGGGCGAGCACCTCGCCGTCGAGCACCGCCGGGATGGAGCCCAACGCCGTACCGAGCGGGGCGAGTTCGGGATAGGCGGCGGTGATGTCCTCGCCCGAGCGGGCGCGCAGCAGCACCGTGCCGTCGCCGGGCAGGTACACCATCACCCGCTGACCGTCCTGCTTGGTCTCGTACGCCCACCGGTGGTCCTGCGCCGGGGGCGGCAGCGTGCCGGGAGTGGCGAGCATCGGCGCGACGAGGGGCAGGGTGGTCACGGCTGAAGATCTCGACCGCCGGAGGCGCTTCCACGCACGTCAGGGCGCGGTTTCCCCCGAACGGCCCGCGCCGCCCGTCCCCGCGCGGTGCCCCGTGATCCGCGCAGCGCCTACCGTGCAGTAATATCCGGCGTCAGGTCACCTGGAGGAGGCACCATGCCCCGGTCCGAACGCTCACCCCTGCTGCTGGCCGGTCTCCTGGCCGCCGCCGGGGTCGCCCACTTCGCCGCTCCGCGCCCGTTCGACGCGACCATCCCGAAGGCGCTGCCCGGCTCCCGCCGTGCCTGGACCTACGGCAGCGGAGCCGTCGAACTCGCCCTCGCCGCGGGTATCGCCGCGCGCCGCACCCGGCCGCTGGCCGCGAAAGCCGCCGCCGCGTTCTTCGTCGGGGTGTTCCCGGCGAACGTGCAGATGGCCGTGGACTGGCGGAACCGTCCCGCCCCGCAGCGCAACGCCGCCCTCGCCCGGCTGCCCCTCCAGGTGCCGCTGGTGCTGTGGGCCCGCGGCGTCGCCGCCCGCGCCGGGGAGGGACGCGCATGAGCGCCGAGATCCGGATCGGGGACACCGTCGAGGACTTCGCGCTCCCCGACGAGTCCGGCACCACCCGCCGTCTGAGCGAGCTGCTCGCGGACGGGCCCGTGGTGCTCTTCTTCTATCCCGCCGCCCTCACCGCCGGCTGCACCGCCGAGGCGTGCCACTTCCGCGACCTCGCCGCCGAGTTCGCAGAGGTCGGGGCGCGTCCCGTCGGCATCAGCGGCGACGAGGTGGACCGGCAGCGGGAGTTCGCCGACAAGCACACGCTCGGGATGACGCTGCTCTCCGACGCCGACGGCACGGTCCGCGAGCGCTTCGGCGTGAAGCGGGGTTTCTCGCTCGCCCCCACCAAGCGGGCCACCTTCGTCATCGGAGCCGACCGCACCGTCCTGGAGATCGTCCGCAGCGAACTGCGCATGAACACCCACGCCGACCGGGCGCTGGCCGCCCTGCGGGCCGCCCGCGCCTAATCGAGTGGAACGGTGCTTCGGCGTTCCACCGGTCCGGGAGAGACGTTCTCCCGGACCGGGAAAGAGGAGATGCCGCCTCAGATGGTCGGGGTGTCGTCGACAACCGGCCGGTGGACCTCGACGACCGGCTTCCAGCCCGCGGTGAATTCGATGAAGTCCGCACGGGTGGGGTAGGTGTCGATCGCACGACGGTCACGCTTGGGGCTGTCGCCGCCCTTGCGACCCCGGGGGATCTGCTCCTCGAAGATGTCGACCTTGACGTCGGGGACCTCCTTGAGGCCCTGGCGCCAGATCTGCACGACGTCGGCGCCGAACGCCTGCCGTGCCGCGGCGTAAAGGGCCGAGAGGGCTCCCTTGTCCCCGCTGGGGACGAAGAGCGCCAGGTCCAGGACGACGCCGGCGGACTGGAGGACCTCGATGGTCGCCGAGCCGTTCTCGTCGGCCAGGTAGATCCCGGCTTCGTTCTCGTCGTCGGGAAGGCAGGAGACCTCTTCCTGGAATATGGTCCTCGCCGTTATCGAGCCGCCCTCGAAATCCTCACCGGACTTCGTCAGAAAAGCGGGGACATAGCAGCCGGGAAGCTTGAGTTCTGCCGTGTCGGCGGAAACGAAGACCTTGTCCTTCACGCCGAGCTGCGTCACCTCTTCCAGCGAGAGGCGGCGAGCGGCGATCTTCTCCGTGTTCACGATTTCCCTTTCAATTTGCCCGGTCCCTTCGAACGAGGAGACTATCACGAAACCCTCAGGTCAACTGCCCAGTAATCGCTGGGTGAATGGGCTCTGCTGAGCTGTACCGGCGGTTGCGTTTCGGTGTGTTGGGTGGCGTGGAGGAAGTAAAAGAGAGTTTGCGGCAGATGTCGCCCATTGCGCCTTCGAGGAGCGACGCAAGACGCTTCATTCGGCGTGCGTCTCGAAGAGCGCGGCGGAATTACCCGCGCCTGATCCGCAGTCGCGCCCGGAGACCGTACCTCCGGGCACTGTCGCCAGAAAGGGCGTCCGGCTGACACGATCACCCTGGGACCACGGACGAAGACCAGGGAGCGACACATGACGACGGACAGCGTGGTGGACCCGATCAAGGGCGTGGAGGTGCTGCCGGTGGCCGGGCACATCGGCGCCGAGATCACCGGCGTGGACCTCGCCGCGCCGCTCGACGACGCGGTGGCGGAGCTGATCAGGGAGACGGTGCTGCGCTGGAAGGTGGTGTTCTTCCGGGACCAGCACCTCGACCACGCCGCGCACGTCGCCTTCGCCCGCCGCTTCGGCGAGCCGGTCGTCCTCGGCCGCCGGGGCAGCGCCTCGCCGGAGGGCTTCCCCGAGGTCGAGACCACCGCCGACCGGCTGGAGCTGGGCGGCCGCTTCGGCATGGAGCAGGACGAGTGGCTGCGCCGCCGTCGGCACACCCTGCTGCGCGGCTGGCACTGCGACCACGGCGCCCGCGTCGACCCGCCCGCCGCCACCATCCTGCGTGCCGAGACCGTACCGCCCTACGGCGGCGACACCACCTGGGCCAACCTCGCCGCCGCCTACGCGGGTCTGTCCGCGCCGGTGCGCGCCTTCGTGGACGGCCTGCGCGCCGAACACCGGCTCGGCGTCGGCTACCAGCCCCGCCCCGGCGACGACGCCTATCTCCGCCGTCTCCTGGACCACCAGGTCGCCTCCGTGCACCCGCTGGTCCGCGTCCACCCGGAGACCGGCGAGCGGGTGCTCTTCGTCAACGGCTACTACGTCGAGCAGATCGAGGACGTCTCCCGCCCCGAGAGCGCCGCCCTGCTGGAGATGCTCCTGGAGCAGGTCGTACGCCCCGAGTACACCGTCCGCTTCCGCTGGGCGCCGGGCAGTGTCGCCTTCTGGGACAACCGGGCCACCGTGCACCTGGCGCCCAGCGACAACGCCCACCTCGACCACCCCCGGATCATGCACCGGGTGATGCTCGCGGGCGAGGTGCCGGTCGGGGTGGACGGCAGGCCGTCCGAGGCGCTCACGGGTACGGAGCCGGGGCGCTGGTGATCAGCCGCCGGGGTGCCCGCTGTCGGGGCGCCCCAGCGCCGGAGCGAGCTTCGTCGCGATGTCGGTGAGGATCTGCACGTAGTCCTCGTGCCGGAAGGTGAACGGCAGTGCGAACGCCACCTCGTCCACCTCACGGAATGCGGCGTGCGCGTGCAGTCGCCCGGCGATCTCCTCGCTGGTGCCCACCAGGTCCGGCGCGAACAGCAGCCGCGCCGGACCCTGCGGCGAGGTCGTGCGGGGCAGCCGGGCGGCGGCGAACTCGGCGTACCGCGCCCGCTGTTCGGCCGTCGCGGAGTCGGTCGGTATCACCACCAGACCCTGGGAGACCCGGGCCGCCTCCCCCTCGGGGTGCCGGGCGCGGAACTCCCGGATCTGGGCGAGCTGGATCGCCGCGAAGTCCAGCGGCGCGTCCGGGTCCTCGGCCTTGACGACACTGCTGGTGAGCAGGTTCATGCCCTGCTCGCCGGCCCAGCGCGCCGAGGCCAGGCTGCCGCCGCCGTACCACATGCGCCGGGCGAGACCGGGGGAGTGCGGCTGGACGACGTCGGAGTACTGCTCGAAGCCCTCGGCGCCCTTGAAGTCCGTGGCCCGCTCGCCCGCGACGAAGTCGAGCAGGCGCCGCACCCGCCCGTACCCGAAATCCTCCGCCTCGGCGGAGACCGGATACAGCGCCTCCCTGACCTGGTCGTAGTGGATCGGCGGTCCCACGCTGACCCCGGCGTTCAGGCGACCGCCGGAGAGCACGTCCACCGTGGCCAGGTCCTCGGCGAGACGCAGCGGGTTCTCCCAGCCCAGCGGGATCACCGCGGTGCCCAGCTCGATGCGCCGGGTGCGCTGCGAGGCGGCGGCGAGCACGGCGACCGGCGACGAGATGCCGTACTGGAGGTGCCGGTGCCGCACCCACGCGCTGTCGAAGCCCAGCCGCTCGCCCAGCTCGATGATCTCCAGCGTGTCCGTGTGACCCCGGGCGGGATCCGCCGGGTCGAACAGCCCGATCGTCAGAAACCCCAGCTTGCGCAGCGGACGCGACATGGACGCCACGGCCTCCTCCACCACTCGTACGGCACTCGGAGAGCGCTCCGACCCCACTCGGCCGGGAACGAACCGATTCTCGCAGTTGAATGTGACAACCGTGTGATCGGAAAAACGGCGCGGTGGTCGATCACGGGCTGTGCGGGCCGCTTCCCGCCGACCCCGCGTCCCGCGCCCGGCGCTGCCACACTGGAGACATGAGCGGCGTCAGCGGCGACCCGAAGGGGCTGGGCACCTATCTACGGGCCCGGCGGGCCGAGCTGGACCCGGCGCAGGTGGGGCTGCCCGACACCGGCACCCCGCGCCGCGTGGCGGGTCTGCGCCGCGAGGAGGTCGCCCGGCTGGCGTCGATCAGCACCGACTACTACACCCGGGTCGAGCAGGGACGGATGCGGGCCTCGGCGCCCGTCCTGGACGCGCTCGCCCGCGCCCTGCGGCTCACCGGCGACCAGCGCGCCTATCTGTTCGGGCTGGCCGGACGACCGCCGTTCGATCCGCCCCCGGGCCCGGGGCGCGCCGTCACCCCGCACACCCGCAGGCTGCTGGACCAGCTCACCGCGTCCCCGGCGCTGGTGCTGTCCGGGACCATGGACGTCCTCGCCTGGAACCGGCTCGCCGCCGCCCTGTTCACCGACTTCGGCAGGCACCCCGAGCGGGACCGCAACTACATCTGGCTGCTCTTCTCGGACCCCGAGATGCGCGCCCGCTACGACGACTGGCGCGCCGGGGCTCGGGCGTGCGTGGCGTATCTGCGGATGCACACCGCGCGCCGCCCCGACGACCCCCGGCTGCGCGCGCTGCTGGCCCGGATGTCCGCCTACAGCGACTTCCAGCGCTGGTGGCAGGCGCGCGAGGTCGCCGTCCAGGGCACCGGGAGCAAGGTGTTCCGCCACCCCGTGGCCGGCATCCTCGTCCTCGACTGGGACACGCTGACCAGCTCCACCGCGCCCGACCAGCACATCGTCGTGTGGACCGCCCGGCCCGGCAGCTCCTCCGAGGACGCCCTGCGGCGCCTCGCGCAGTCCCCGGCCGCTCGCCGCGCCTGACCGCCGCCCCTCCCTCACCCGTCTTGCCGTTTCTTTGACGAGTCGTCAAGAAGGCTTTGCCGACCGAGGTTTGAGGATCACCAGCGTGTTACGGGCGCTTTGCGAGCCCTAGGGAAAACCCTCGGTTGCCCTCGTCGTGGATGACATGTGCTGGTCAACGGTGCCATTCTCGCCCGGTACGCACATCCTTCCCACGCTCTTCACGCTTCACGTCTCGTCGCACAGCACGGTCCCGCACAGCTCAGCTCGCCCGGGCAGCACATCCGTCTGCCCGGTCTGTCACCGGCCGCGCCCCCGGCGGCCGCAGCAGGAGGAGTACGAGTGAGACGCCTTCCCCACGGACGCCTTTCCCGCAGAGGCGCCACGGTCGGAGCCGCCCTGGTCTCCACCGCGGCCTTCCTGGCCGTCGGCATCCAGGCGAACCCCGCGGCAGCCCGGCCCGCCGCCCCCCACCCCAGCCCGCTGCGCACCGGCGGTCTGGAGGCCAAGCTCACCCCCGCCCAGCACGCCGCGCTCCTCAAGAGCGCCAAGGGCGCCACCACCCAGACCGCCCGCACCCTCGGCCTCGGCGCCAAGGAGAAGCTGGTCGTCCGGGACGTCGTCAAGGACAACGACGGCACCGTGCACACCCGTTACGAGCGCACCTACGCGGGGCTGCCGGTCCTCGGCGGCGACCTCGTGGTGCACACCCCGCCCGCCTCCCTGGCCAAGGGCACGGTGAGCACCACCTTCAACAACAAGCGGACCCTCAAGGTCGCCTCCACCACCGCGACCGTCACCAAGTCCGCCGCGCAGTCCACGGCGCTCAAGGCCGCCAAGGCACTGAAGGCGGACAAGCCCGCCGCCGACAGCGCGCGCAAGGTGATCTGGGCCGGCTCCGGCACCCCGAAGCTCGCCTGGGAGTCCGTGATCGGCGGCTTCCAGGACGACGGCACCCCGAGCAAGCTGCACGTGATCACCGACGCGACCACCGGCAAGGAGCTGTACCGCTACCAGGCGATCCAGACCGGTGTCGGCAACACCCAGTACAGCGGCCAGGTCACGCTGACCACCGCGCAGTCGGGCTCCAACTACACCCTCACCGACAGCACGCGCGGCGGCCACAAGACGTACAATCTCAACCACGGCACCTCCGGCACCGGCACGCTGTTCTCCCAGACCAGCGACACCTGGGGCAACGGCACCACGTCCAACGCCGCCACGGCGGGCGCGGACGCCGCCTACGGCGCGCAGGAGACGTGGGACTTCTACAAGAACACGTTCGGCCGCAGCGGCATCAAGAACGACGGTGTCGGCGCCTACTCCCGCGCGCACTACGGCAACGCGTACGTGAACGCGTTCTGGGACGACTCCTGCTTCTGCATGACCTACGGCGACGGCACGGGCAACAACGACCCGCTGACCTCGCTGGACGTCGCCGGTCACGAGATGAGCCACGGCGTCACCTCCAACACCGCCGGACTCAACTACACCGGTGAGTCGGGCGGGTTGAACGAGGCGACCTCCGACATCTTCGGCACGGGCGTGGAGTTCTACGCGAACAACAGCTCCGACCCGGGCGACTACCTCATCGGCGAGAAGATCGACATCAACGGCGACGGCACGCCGCTGCGTTACATGGACAAGCCGAGCAAGGACGGCGCGTCGAAGGACAGTTGGTCCTCCAGCCTCGGCGGACTCGACGTGCACTACTCCTCGGGTCCGGCGAACCACTTCTTCTACCTGCTCTCCGAGGGCAGCGGCACCAAGGTCATCAACGGCGTCACCTACAACAGCCCGACCTCCGACGGCGTCGCCGTCACCGGGATCGGCCGGGCCAAGGCGCTGCAGATCTGGTACAAGGCGCTGACGACGTACATGACGTCCAGCACCAACTACGCCGCCGCCCGCACCGCCGCCCTCAACGCGGCCACCGCGCTCTACGGCGCCAACTCCGCCGAGTACGCGGCGGTCGGCAACGCCTTCGCCGGGATCAACGTCGGCAGCCACATCAACCCGCCCGCCGACGGGGTGACCGTCACCAACCCGGGCAGCCAGTCCGCCACCGTGGGCAAGGCGGTCAGCCTCCAGATCCAGGCGAGCAGCACCAACAGCGGCGCGCTCAGCTACAGCGCCTCGGGGCTCCCCGCCGGGCTGTCCATCAACAGCTCCACCGGTCTGATCTCCGGCACGCCCACCACCGCGGGCACCTCCAGCACCACCGTCACGGTGACCGACTCGGCGGGCAAGACCGGCACCGCTGCCTTCTCCTGGACGGTCAGCGCCACCGGCGGCGGCTGCTCCTCGACCCAGCTCCTGGCCAACCCCGGCTTCGAGTCGGGCAACACCGGCTGGACCGCGAGCAGCGGCGTCATCACCACCGACAGCGGGCAGGCCAGCCACGGCGGCTCGTACAAGGCGTGGCTCGACGGCTACGGCTCCTCGCACACCGACACGCTGTCCCAGTCGGTGACGATCCCCGCGGGCTGCAAGGCGTCGCTCACCTTCTGGCTGCACATCGACTCGGCGGAGACCACCACCAGCGCGCAGTACGACAAGCTGACGGTGACCGCCGGTTCGACCACGCTGGCGACGTACTCGAACCTCAACAAGGCGTCGGGCTACACCCAGAAGACCTTCGACCTGTCCTCGCTGGCGGGCCAGACGGTCACCCTGAAGTTCAACGGGGTCGAGGACTCCTCGCTCCAGACCAGCTTCGTGGTGGACGACACCGCCCTCACGACGAGCTGACCTGCGCACACCGCGACGCGGCCCCCGTGCACGGAACCTTCCGTGCACGGGGGCCGCGTCGTGTGCGGGTGGGCTGCGCTCAGCTCAGCGGGTCGAGCGTGAGGTACGCCGTCTGCGGGTTGCCGTCGTTGACGAGCGACTCGTGGTTGCCGACGTCGTCGAACGCGAACGCGTACGCCTTGCCGTCGGCCATCTGGGAGTGAATCGCCTTGGCGTACTGGTTCGTCACCCCGTCCTGGTAGAAACCGGCGTCCGAGGAGTCCGGCTGGTTGGGGTTGGTGAGCAGGGTGGAGCGGTTGTAACCGGCGCACAGAGTACGGGAGATGGGGCCCCGCACCTGGTCGTTCGGCGCGTCAAGCAGGTTGTGGCAGCCGAAGATGCTGCCCGCGTCCGGCTTCTGGAAGCTGGTCACGACCGCGCCGGAGGAGTTGGTGAAGTTCATGACGTTGCCCGAAACCCGCCCGAAGTACTTGGTGCCCGGCTGGTCCGTGAACGGCGTGACCGTCAGGGTCTGCGAGGAGTACTTCTGCCAGACCCGGTTGACGTAGTCGTCCATCACGTTGGAGGGCAGCGCCCCGGTCTCCACGCCGTACAGCGGGGAGAGCGCGCGCAGCACGGTGCCGTCCGAGCGGGTCTGGACCAGGCCCGACCAACCGGACTTGCCGCGCAGCGTGTTCAGCACGTTCGTGTAGCCACCGGACTTGAGGTGACCCGTGCTGACGGTCGACCCGTCACCACGCTTGACCCCGACCGCGTACGGCGCCGAGAACATGTCGACCTGCGTGCTGTTGAGCCACAGACCGCCGTCGTTCAGCGTGTACTCGGACCAACTGAACAGGGTGTCGCGGTTGGGGTCCGAGGGGTTCTGCACGGCCGGCTGGACCAGACCGCCGGTGGTGAGCCGGAAGTCGAGCTTCTTGCCGTAGGAGAAGTAGATCCGGCCGGAGAACTTCGGTATCCGGATCGTGGCGGTCTGGCCGGGACCTGGCCCGGCGATCGAGGCGTCGGGCGCGGGGGTCGGCGGGTTGCCGCCCGCGGGCCAGGCGTGGAAGCCGCCGTTCGCGTCGGCCCAGCCCTGGCGTCCCGAGGACAACTGGGTGCCCAGGTCGTAGATGTAGACCTGGTCACCCCGGCCCGAGTTGTTCGTGATCTGGAGCGGGATCGTGTCCGGCACCGCCGCACTGGCCTGCTGCGGCGCACCGAACACGACCACCCCGCCGACCAGGGCGGCCACAGCCGCCGCGCTCGTCGCGAACCGCGGGATTCTTCGAGTCAACTCTCCACCTCCGTGTGGGGATCGGGGCGGAACGGAAATTGGTCCGTACCTGCATGAGAGCGCTCTCAGAGTGCGGGCGGAACGGGGGACTGTCAATTACTCCGGCCGGATACGTTCCGTGATCATGTCCTCGTCGTCCCACCGAGGCACCGTCACGCTGCCACTCTCCCAGTCCCGCCGGAGGATCGCGTACCCGACCGCGTCGTGCACCGACCCGTCGGCTCCCGGCCACGCGTCGCGGTAATGCGCCTCCTTGGCATACCCGCACCGCCGGAAGGCGCGCCGCATCGCCGCGTTGTCCTGCCGGGTGGTGCCCTCGATCCGCCGGACGCGCGGGAACTCCTCGAACAGATACCGCGTGAGCCAGGTCAGGGCGGTGCCGCCGATGCCCGTGCCGCGCCACCGGGACCGGACGCGCAGGTCGAACAGAGGGGTGTCGTCGGCCAGATCCATCAGGCGGATCAGCCCCGCCGTGCCGTCGCCCGCGACGATCCAGAAGGCCCGGTTCTCCTCGCCGTCGTACCTGCCCTCGGAGATCCACCGCCGGACCTCGTCCACCCCGGGCGCGGCCGAGGCGTGGAACGGCCAGGTGTCGCCGGTGAGGAAGTCCACGAGGGCGTCGGCCTCGGAGGGGGCGAAGCGCCGGAAGGTGAGGTCCATCGCAGCACCTTATGGAGCGCGCGGGTGTGGCCGGTAGCGAATTGTCCGCCGGGGCACGCCGCGTCAGAACGTCCGGTGCAGCAGGTCCAGCAGGGCGCGCCAGTGGCGTTCGGCCGCCTCCTCGTCGTACTCCGTCGTGTCCGACTGGGTGTAGCCGTGGCGGGCACCCGGGTAGACCTCGGCGGTGTGGCGGACGCCCGCCGTGGTGAGGGCGTCGTCGAGGCGGTCGATCTGCTCCCGGGGCAGGGAGTGGTCCTGGTCGGCGTGGCCGAAGTACAGCTCCGCGGTGATGTTGCCGGCGCCGAGGTGGGGGCTGTCGGGTTCCTCGGTGGCGAGGTTGCCGCCGTGGAAGCCGGCGCCTGCCGCGACGCGGTCGGGGTGGGTGGCAGCCGTACGGAGCACCAGGCGGGCGCCCATGCAGTAGCCGACCAGGGCGACCGGGCCGTCCGCGACCAGCGGGTCGGCGGCCATCCGGTCCAGGAAGGCGTCCGCGTCGCGCTCCGCCTGCTCGGGAGTCAGGGAGCCGACGAGCGGGCCGAGACGCCGCCAGATGGACGGGTCGGCGCCCGGGTCGATGAACTCGGGCAGCTCCACGACCGGCGCCGCGCCCCGGCGGTAGAACACGTTCGGCACCAGGACCGTGTACCCCTCGGCGGCCAGCCGGTCCGCCATCTCCCGCAGCCGGGGCCGCAGTCCGTAGGCGTCCTGGTAGAACAGGACGCCCGGGTGCGGCTTTCCGTCCGCCGGGTGGACGAGATAGGCGTCGGCGACGCCGTCCTTCGTCGGGATCTCCACGTTCGTGCCCTCGACGGCGGTCATCGCTCGAAGCCTCCTGGCGTCACCGGCGCCCGGCCAGATGCCCCGGCGCCCCTCCCGGCTCATGCTGCCACGCAAGATCCGCGAGAGAGCGCCCGGCCCGCCGCCTCACTCGAACAGCGACACGTCCCCCGCGCCCCGGCGCACGATCTCCGGCTCCCCGCCGGAGAAGTCCACCACCGTGGTCGGCTCCGTGCCGCACTCCCCGGAGTCCACCACCGCGTCCACCACATGGTCGAGCCGGTCCTTGATCTCCCAGCCCTGCGTCGGCGGCTCCGCCTCGTCCGGCAGCAGCAGCGTGCTCGACACCAGCGGCTCGCCCAGCTCCGCAAGCAACGCCTGCGTCACCACATGGTCCGGGATGCGCACCCCCACCGTCCGCTTCTTCGGATGCAGCAACTTGCGCGGCACCTCACGCGTGGCGGGCAGGATGAAGGTGTAACTCCCGGGCGTCGCCGCCTTGATCGCGCGGAACACGTCGTTGTCGATCTGCACGAACTGTCCGAGCTGCGCGAAGTCCCGGCACATCAGCGTGAAATGGTGCCGGTCGTCCAGATGACGGATCGAGCGGATGCGCTCCATGCCGTCCTTGCTGCCCAGTTGGCAGCCCAGCGCGTAACAGGAGTCCGTGGGATACGCGATCAGCGCCCCCGAACGGACCGCGTCGGCGATCTGCGCGACGGCGCGCGGCTGCGGGTTGTCGGGATGCACGTCGTAATACTTCGCCATCCGCCGAGCTTAAGCCGTCCCCGCGTTCCGCACGCGCACCCCGCCCGCGCGGCCCCCACCGCGCCGTGTTCTGCGGCACACCCAGGCGTCACACGCCCGCACTTCGGGTAACGTCCACCGACGAAACCCGAGGTCAGCAGCGATATGAGGAGCGAGACGACGTGGCCGCCCGAGCAGCCGACGGCCCCCGGGAGCCGTACGGCCCCGACGCCCCCTGGGCGGAGCAACTGCTCGACCAGCTCCGCCCCGCCGCCCGCGACCCGCGCCGCGTCGTCGCGTGGCTCGCCCAGACCGTCCACGCCTCGGTCAGCCTCCAGGACGCGCACGGCACCGTCCTCGCGGGCGACCCCCTGCCGCTCGACGCCGCGCTCGTCGGCCGCGTCGCCCGGGGCGGACTCTCCTCCGCCGCCCTGGAGGAGGACGGCCGCCACCTCCGGCTCACCACGACCACCGGCGCCGCCCTCGCCGTCGCCCGCGCCGAACCCTTCGACCGCCGCGCCGCCGAGATCGTCCACCGCACCGCCACCGTCCTCGCCCTCCTGCTGCGCGAGGCGGAACTCGCCGACGCCGGACGCCGGTTGCGCCGCGCCTCCGCCGACCTGCGCCTGGCGATCCTGCAACTGCTCATGGTCGAGGAGGTCGTCTCCGCCCGCCGCGTCGCCGCCGGACTCTGGCCCGGTCTGCTCGAAGCGGACACCGCCCGCGTCTACGTCGTCGAGGCGTCCCCCGCCGAACGAGACGCCCTCGCCGAGGGTTGCGCCCGGGCCACCGAGGGCGGCGCGCTCGTCGTGCGCTGCCCCGCCATGGACGGCCACGTCATCGTCGTCAGCCCCGCCCCCGCCGCAGGACAGCGGCTGCGCGCCCTCCTCGGCGACCGCCCCGGCGTCTACCTCGGCGGCAGCACCCGCCAGCGCCTCGCCCGCACCGCCACCGCCTACGGACAGGCCGTCAGCGCCCTCGCCGTCGCCCGCCACCGCCCCGACCGCAGCGCCGTCTACGCCGAACGCACCCACCCCGAGCGGCTGTTGGACCCCGCCGCCCTGCGCGCCTGGTCCGCCGCCCTGCTCCGCCCGCTCGACACCCTGCCCCACCACATCCGCGCCGAACTCCTCGCCACCACCCGGCTCGGCCTCGACTTCACCGCCGTCAACGCCGCCAAAGTGCTCGGCGTCAGCCGCAACACCGTCCGCGCCCGCATGGACCGCGTCGCCGCCCTGCTCGGCACCGACCTGACCGACCTCACCGCACGCGCCGCCGTACGCCTCGCCCTCGTCACCGAAGCCGCGCACGGACCGTACGACCCCGCCGCCGCCCGCCCCCGTACGCCCGCCGGACTCGGCGGACTGCTCGGCTCGCCCGCGCTGCGCGAGTGGGCCGGCACCCTGCTCGGCCGCCTCGACGACGACGGCCGGGACCTGCGCGGCACCCTGCGCGCCTGGATCGCCGCCGGGGCCAACGCCGAACGCGCCGCCCGTGAACGGGGCGTCCACGCCCAGACCGTGCGCGAGCACGTCCGGGCCGCCGAACCCGTCCTGGAACGGCAGTTGCTGGCGGGCGGCACCGATCTGTACGAGGTGGTCCTCGCCCATCTGGCCTGCGGCGACCTCCGTCCGCCCCCGCACGACGGATCGAACGGGGACCAAGCGGACGCCCCTGTGCACGAGTGAGTGGTCGCCGCCCCGGACCGGGCACGGACGCGATGGCCACCACCGCGCGCCGCGCGTAGATTCGACGGTCGGTGGGGCACGACCGGAGCGGGGGACCGGTCGGGGCCCCGCCCCCTTGTGCCGTCCTGCTTCGCGGCAGCTCAGCCCTGCTTGGCGGCCACTCAGCGCGCCGCGGGCTGCGCGGGCAGGTCGAAGACGTGTCCCGGGGAGATGATCCGCGTGATCGCCTGCCCGAACAGCGTGCTCGGCTCCTGCCCGTCGTGGTCGATGTCGGTGTTCAGCAGCACCACGAGCGTGGTCCGCGCCGAGGGCAGATAGACGGTCAGCGACTCGTACCCCGGCAGCGAGCCGTTGTGCCCGATCCAGCCGTGCACGTCGAAGATGCCGAGCCCGTACCCCGCGCCCGGCACGCCCGTCGGCGGGGTCACCAGGCGCTGGCGCTGCGTCGACGCGTCGAGCATCCTTCTGCCGTCGGGGAGTTCACCCGTCGCCACCGTGGGAGCCCATGTCCGCAGATCGTCCAGCGTGGAGACCATCGCGCCCGCCGCCCAGCCCCAGGACGGGTTCCAGCCCGCCGTCTCCTCGACCTTCCCGTCGGCGGTCTGGTTCGTGTACCCCTGCGGATGCGGCTTCGGGAACTCCGCGCCGGACGGGAACGACGTACGGTTCATCCCCGCCGGGTCCAGGATGTGCTCCTGGATGTAGTCGCCGAGTTGCTGCCCGCTTTGCTGCTCCACGACCAGGCCGAGCAGGATCAGATTGGTGTTGGAGTAGTCGAACTTCCGCCCCGGCTCGAAGAGCGGCGGGTGCTTGAAGGCGTAGTCCAGCAGCTCGCGCGGGGTGAAGGAGCGCTGCGGATCGGAGGTCAGCGCCTTGAAGAAGTCCGGGTCGTCCGAGTAGTTGTACAGTCCGCTGCGCATCCCGGCCAGTTGCCGCAGGGTGATCCTGTCGCCGTTCGGGACACCGCCGATGTACTTGGCGATCGGGTCGTCCAGCGAGACCTTCCCCTGGTCCACGAGCTGGAGCAGCGCGGTGACCGTGAACGTCTTGGTCTCGCTGCCGATCCGCGTGTACAGGTCCGGCGCCATCCGGCGCCCGTCGCCCTTGTCGGCCACCCCGAAGGAGCGGACGTAACTTCCCTCGTCCGGCGTCCAGATGCCGACCGTCACCCCCGGCACCCGCGCCTCGTCCATCACCTTGCGCACGGCGTCGTCCAGTCGGTCCGCAACCTCGGGCGTCAGCGCGCGCACCCCGCCGTCGGAGCTGTCCGACGGGGAGGGGCTGGGCGCGGCGGACGGTGCGAGCAGCGGGGCGGCTCCCGCCGGAGCGGCGGCGAGCGGCAGAGCGAGCGCCACGGCGGCCAGAGCGGCGGCCGTCCCCCGGCGCGTGCGTACGGGTGAACGGGGCATGGGCTGCCTCCAAGCACCTCGGACACGACCGTGGCACCTGGGGCACGACCGTGCGGTGGGCGAGACGTCGACGACCCGAAGTCCCAGCATAGGAGCGCTCAGCGGGCGCCGCCCGTCGGCACCGGTGCCAGCGCCAGCACCGTCGCGTCGTCGCGGACCTCGTACCCGAGCCGCCGTACGTCCGTCCACAGCGCGCTCGGCAGCTCGGGCGCGCCGTGCCAGGAGAGCGCGGCCAGCCGCTCGGGCACCGGGTAGAAGGCGCCGTCGGCGTTGCGCGCCTCCCACAGCCCGTCGGAGGCGAGCAGCAGCCGGTCGCCCGGACGGAGGTCCACCGTCACCTCCTTCGGCGGATCGACCCCGACCAGACCGATGCCCAGCGGCGGTCCCGGCGTCACGGTCGTCTCCCAGGCGCGGCCCGCGCGCAGCAGCACCGGGGGCGGATGCCCGCACGCCACCACCCGCACCGAGCGCATGTCGGCGGAGAACTCCAGCAGCACGGCCGTCGCGAACAGCTCCGCGTGCCGCACCCCGGCCGAGTCCACGGTGAGCCTGCGGTCCATCCGCGCGGCCACCGCCTCCAGGTCCGGCTGGTCCAGCGTCGCCTCGCGGAACGCCCCGAGCAGCGCCACCACCGTGGCCACCGCCTCAAGACCGTGCCCCCGTACGTCCCCCATCACCGCGCGCACCCCGTACGGCCCGTCGCGCACGTCGTAGAAGTCCCCGCCGACCAGCGTCCCGCCCTGCGCGGCCCGCGAGAACCCCGCGCACGCGACCGCGCCGACCCGCTCCGGCAGCTCGGGGAGTACGGCCCGCTGCACCGCCTCGCCGATCGCGCGCTCGGTGCCGAGCTGCGCGTCCCGGTGGCTGCGCACATAGGAGACGAACACGCTCAGCACGGAGACGAACACGATGGTGAGCAGATCGGTGTCGCCGGGCCGGTTCAGATGGGTCAGCGGCATGAGCAGGGCCACCACCACCAGCACACCCAGCAGGGCGGTCGCCAGCGGACCGTACGACAGCACCGCGAGCGGCGGGATCGCGCCGAGCAGGAATCCCAGGTCGCCCGCGTGCGGGGTCACCAGTGTCGCCAGGGACACGGCCACCAGGAGCAGCACCGGGAGCACCCGCACCCAGCTCGGCGGCGGCGCACCTCGCAGCCAGCCGCGACGTTCCCGGCTCCGGCGCCCTGACCGGCCGCGCAACGATCTCACACGGCCACGCTACGCCGGGGCCGCCACCGGGGCCTTTTCCGGACACCCGGCCGGGGCAGGCACCCCCCGACCGGCCGACCCCGCCCGGGGCGACCCGCCCCGGCCGCCCGGCGCCTAGCCCGCCGTCGCCGCCGTCAGCCGGGACTGCGCCACCGACAGGATCTCGGTGATCCGCAGACCGAACGCCGCGTCGCACGGATGCGGACGGCCCGTGCGCGCCGCGTCCCGGAGCGCGTCGACAGCCCGGACCAGCGCGGGCACCGCGCCCTCCGAGCCGCGGGGGAGGAGGGACACGCCCGCCTCGCCGCGCAGCTCCACGTCCGCGCCCGCCGCGGCGGGGGGTGCCGTCAGGCTCAGGGTCAGCGTGCTGGAGGCGCCCGTCGCGTGGTCGAGCACCAGGTGGACGGTGTCCGAGGGACCGTGCACCGCCGAGAGGACCTCGCGCACGTCACCGAGGACCGGCAGCAGCACCGACAGCGCGTGCGGACCCACGTCCCACAGGGCACCCTTCTCGCGCCGCCAGGGCGAGGCGGCGAACGGGCTGCCGGTCGTGAACACCGCGCCCAGCCACTGCGCCCGCGCCGTGAACCAGCCCGACTCGGCAGCCTGTTCCTCGATCCACTCCTCCGGCTCCTTCTGGAAGCGGGTGGTCAGGAACACCACCGAGGCGACCCCGGCCCGCTCCACCGCCCGGGTCACCTCGCGCGCCTCGGCGACGTCCACCGCCAGCGGCTTGTCCAGGAGCAGATGGCAGCCCGCACGTGCCGCCCGCACCGCGAGCCCCGCCTGCACCGACGGCGGCAGCGCCAGCGCCACCGCGTCCACCTCGGCCAGCAACGCGTCCACGTCCTCGTACACCGGGACGCCGTACTCCGCAGCCAGCTCGGCGGCAGCCTCCGGGCGGCGCCCCCACACCCCGGCGAAGTCCACGGCCGTGTGGGCCGCGAGCGCGGGCGCGTGCGCCGCCCGCGCCCAGGGTCCCGTCCCCAGCAGTCCGATGCGCATGTCGCGTTCCTCTCCGTCGAGCCGGTCGTCCGGCGTCAGGGCGCCATGTCCCTCTCGCCCCTCAGATACGTCCGCCCCGGCTCTCCGTCTCCGGCCAGCCAGCGCGCGATGGTCCGGGCGATCGGCTGACCGGTCTCCAGCTCGACGAAACCGAACTGGCCCGACTGATTGCACTCCAGGAACCACCACACCCCGTCCCCGTCCTCGGCGAAGTCGAAGGCGCCGTAGGTGAGTTCCGCCTCGCGCAGATAGCGGTGCACGGACTCGGCCACCCGCGGCGGCACCTCGGCGGGCAGCCAGGGCGAGACGGAGGGCGCGAACCGTACGTCCACGTCGTCGGGGTGGGCGTCCGGATCGGCCGGTTTGCGCGCCGCGAGCAGCCGGTCCCCGACGGCGGTCAGCCGGATGTCGGCCCGCTTGGCGACCCGCTGCTGGAGCAGGGTCGGACCGTAGGCGACGGCCGTGAAGTCGGTGTCCGGCGCGACCCGGCTGGTCGGCACCGCACGCGGCGGCTCCTGCGGATGCGCCCCGGAGACCGGCTTGACCACCAGGTCCGGGTAGCGGTCCGCGAACTCCCGCGCCGCCTCGGGAAACGTCGTGATCAGCGTGGCGGGCACGGCGAACCCGCTGCGCCGGGCCACATGCAGTTGCCAGGGCTTGTACCGGGCGCGCCGGGCCGCGTCCGGATGGTTCATCCAGCGTGCCCCGGCGCACCGCAGCATCCCGTACAGCGCCTGGGTGGACTCCTCCGTCAGCCAGTCGGACGGCCGGGCGGCGCGGGCGGCCGCCCGGCCGGGGCGGCGCACCCACACCGAGCGCAGCGCGCCGACACGCACCAGACGGCCGCCGACGGACAGATGCCCGTCGGCGGACCCGCCCGTCAACTCGCCCGACAACGCCACCCCGTTGGTGAGATCGGCGGGATCCAGCCGGACGACGGGTACGCCCGTCTCGCCCAGGTGGAGGACCACCATGTCCGCCGTCACGTCCTCGTCGCTGGTGAGGATGAGCACGGTCATCGTCCGGGGCCCGCGCTTCAGTCGTCGAAGTGGGTCTTGGAGCCCGCCGTGGAGGTGGTGGTCCCCAGGGCGTGCAGCGTCGCGTGGTCGGTGGCGGCGATCCTTCCGTCCGGGAGGACGTTCAACTGGAGCCCCGAGTCGTACGCGTACGGGGCGGGGACATCCAACTGCACAGCGGGTCGTGCGTAGTTGAGCGTGAACGGTTGCATGGTCGTCCTCCCTGATTCGTTCTTTCACGTCCTTATACGAATCGAACGATTGGTTGGTTTCCTCACACTCCGTGACCGGTGTCCGGAGGTGGTGCGGGCAGCGCCCTTCGGCGTCAGCCGGAAAGACGCCGGGGGCGGGGAACTGGCTGCGTCAAATCGCCGCGGGTTCGGCGGAGTTCGGATGCCCGCGCGGCGACTCGCCACGCCCTGGGACCGGTTCAGCCGGTCAGGGCCGTACGGGCCGCCGTCAGAGCCTGGTCGGCGTAGGACCGGCCGAACAGCACCGCGTGCACGAGCAGCGGGAAGAGCTGATGTATGCCGACCCGGTCGCGCCAGCCCGCGGCGAGCGGGGTCGTCCGCTCGTACCCGGCGAGCACGTGGTCCCACTCGGGACAGCCGAACAGCGTCAGCATCGCGAGGTCGGTCTCCCGGTGCCCGCCGTGCGCGGCCGGGTCGATGAGACGGACGTCACCGTCCGCGCCCCAGAGCACGTTGCCCTGCCACAGGTCGCCGTGCAGCCGCGCGGGCGGCTCGGCGGGTCCCGCCAGTTCGGGCAGCCGCTCACACACCGTCTCGACCACGGACGCCTCGCCCGGCCGGATCGTCCCCGCGTCCACCGCCGCGCGCAGATACGGCAGCACCCGGTGCTCGGCGTACCAGCGCGGCCAGTTCTCGCCGGGGACGTTGCGCATGGGCGCCCGGCCGATGAACGCCTCCTCGGGACCGTCCGGCGGCGCGGCGCCGAACGCGGGCGCACCGGCCGCGTGCAGCTCCGCCAGCGCCTGGCCGAAACGCAGCGCGGCACCGGCGTCCGGACGCCCGGTCGGCACGTGCTCGGTGACCAGCCACCGCTCGTCGGCGCCGAGCACCTCGGGCACCCGCACCGCCCCGGCGGCGCCGAGCCAGCGCAGCCCCGCCGCCTCGGCGCGCACCGCGCCCGGGGCGTCGCCGCGCTTGACCATCACCGCCGTACCGTCCTCGAGCATCACCACCGCGGGCGACCCGGACGGAGCCTGGCCGTTCGCGGGACGGCGCCCGGTGAGCCGGGACGCCACCGCCCCTGGAGCCTCGCCTTGCTCGATCACGCCCACAGGGTACGACCCGTCAGAGGTGCCCCATGGGCGGAACTTCGCGCTTTACTACGACGAAATCCGGCCAAAGTTGTGTCGCCGCAGCGCGGTCCTCCGTCTCCGGCGTGATCACCGTTGACCCGTCCGGGGGCGCTCGCGGCGTGTCGCTGGGACAGACGGGTGGAGAGGTGACCCGGCTGGGCGGCCTGGATCGCGCGCCGGGGCGGGCTGCTCGACGGTTGTCGTGTCGGGGCCGGGTCCTGACAGCCGATGAGGTATCCGCTGCCCGGCCACGGCGGAAGGACACCGATATGCGTTCTGCCCGCATTCTTCTCGCCACGGCGGCCGCATCCGCCGCCCTCGCCCTCGCCGCCCCCGGAGCCGCGCTCGCCGGGGACGACGGTGGCCGGGACGACTCCTCGTACAACAAGCAGGACAGCGGCTCCGGCAGCGACCACGGCAAGGGGTCCGGCAAGGGCTCAGGCGACGACCAGGACAAGGGGTCCGACAAGGGTTCCGGCAAGGACTCGGGCGGCGGCTACGGCGACGGCGGCGGCTACGACGAGCCGCGCGGCGGCATGCACACGGGCGGCGGCGCCCTCGCCTCCGTCCTCAGCAGCGGCAGCAGCAGTGGCAGCAGCAGCGGCAGCGGCGACGACTGGAGCTCCAGCGGCAGCGGCAGCGGGAGCGGCGACAGCCGCTTCGACCCGGAGACCTACAAGGACAAGGGGGACAGCGGCAAGAGCGACTCCGGCTCCGGCTCCGGCAAGGGAGACGGCGGCAAGGGAGACAGCGACGACGAGCCGCGCGGCGGGATGCACACCGGTGGCGGCGGACTCGCCGACGACTCCGGCATGTCGACGGGCGGTCTCGCGGTGCTCGTCGCGGGCGCGGCCGGGGCGTACGTGCTGCGGCGCCGGAAGGCGTCCCGTTCGGCCTGACCGGACTGCCTTCCCCGCCCCTGTCGTCGGACTCCCCGCGCCCGCCCGCCGCGGACGAAGGGAGTCCGGCGACAGGGACAGGGGCCACGGCCGCCGGTACCCACCCGGTCCGGCGGCCGGCGCCCCGGTCCCGAAACGCGCTGCCGTGACCGAGTGAGGTGGTGTCCGATGGCAGCAGATCCCTCCCCGCACCGCGCCGACGAACAGGCTGCCCGCGGGGGCCGCCTGACGTTGTGGAGCGTGGCGATCGTCGTCCTCGTGCTCAGCGTGCTCGGCGGCCACCACGGCACCGGCACGGTCCCGGGCGCGGCACGCGCCGCCGGTACGACCGCCGCCACCGGACCGGCGGGTCCCGCGCTGCCCCGGTCCGCCCCGACCCGGCTGATCATCCCCAAGATCGGGGTGAACGCCCCCTTCACCGCCCTGGTCCTCGGCTCCGACGGCCGCCTGGAGCCGCCGCCCGCCGACAACACCAACCTGGTCGGCTGGTACAGCAAGGGCGTCTCGCCCGGCGAGAAGGGGACCTCGGTCATCGCCGGACACGTGGACACCAAGACCTCCGCCGCCGTCTTCGCCGGTCTGGAGGCGCTGCTCCCCGGCGACCATTTCACCGTCGAGCGCGCCGACGGGCGCACCGCGAAGTTCGTCGTGGACAGCGCCGAGACCTTCGAGAAGGACGACTTCCCCAGCGACCGCGTGTACGACAACGCCTCCCGCCCCGAGGCGCGCCTGATCACCTGCGCGGGCGACTACGACCACACGGCCAAGGACTACACGGAGAACCTGGTGGTCTTCGCGCACCTGGTGTGACGCTCGGCGGGCGCGGGCGCGGGCGCGGGCGCGGGCGCGGGCGCGGGCGGGGGTGGGGGTGGGCGCGGGGTGTGCTCGGTGGATGCCGACCGCGCTCAGCGGACCCGCGCCGCCAGCGGACCGCCCGGGGCGAAGGCCAGCGCGGCGAACCGCTCCCCGATGCGCCGGTGAGCGGCGCCGTCCGGGTGCAGCCCGTCGGGCAGCGGCAGCTCCGCGAAGTCGGTCCCGCCGTACAGCTCGCGCCCGTCGAGAAGGTGCAAGTGCCTGTCCTCGGCGGCGCGTTGACGCACGATGCGGGTCAGCTCCTCGCGGATCACGTTCAGCGTCAGCTTGCCCTGGTCCCGCTCCGCCGGATCACCGGCCGCCCGGAAGGCGAGGCGTCCCTCGCTCAGCGCGGTGAAGTCGGGCAGCGTCGGTCCCGGCGTGTCCTCGTGCATCGGGCACAGGATGGGCGAGACCACGAGCAGCGGTGTGTCGGGGTGCCCCTCGCGGATTGTGTCGAGGAAGCCGTGCACGGCGGGCCCGAAGGCGCGCACCCGCATCAGATCGGTGTTGACCAGGTTGATGCCCAGCTTGACGCTGATCACGTCCGCGGGCGTGTCCCGCAGCGCGCGGGCGGTGAACGGGTCGAGCAGCGCGCTGCCGCCGAGACCGAGGTTGATCAGCTCCACCCCGCCGAGCGCGGCGGCGACGGCGGGCCAGGTGCCGGTGGGAGACGCGGCGTCCGAGCCGTGACTGATCGAGCTGCCGTGATGCAGCCACACCGGACGCTCCCGCTCCCCTGCGGCGGTGACGGGCGCGTCGGTGCGCAGCGCGACCAGCTCGGTCGTCTCGTTGTGCGGCAGCCAGATCTCCACGACCTTGTCCTCGGGGGACAGACCGGTGAAGCGCGCGGTGCCCACCGGTCCGGGACGCCGCTCGGCGGTACCCGCCGCCATGTCGATCAGCAGGGTGTTCCCGCCCGCGACGGAGGTGCTGCCCGCCGGGCGCCCGTCCACCAGGAGGTCGTAGACGCCCTCGGGGCGGGGCGGCGCGCCGACGTAGACCCGCTTGGTGGGCACGGTGTCCAGCTCGACGGTGGTGGCGCGGGTACGGAACACCAGCCGTACGCCCGCCGGTTGGGACTCCACCATGTGCAACTGGGGGTCGGCGCACTGGGCGCGGGCGCGCCTTGGCAGCCGGTGGGGGAGCAACCCCCGCTCGGTGCGCTCCAGTTCGAGGGCGCCGCGCACGAGGTCGTCGGTGAGGGGCGTGGTGGTCAGGTCGTCGGAGACGGTGGTCATCGGCACTGCCTGTCGGAAGAGAAGGGGATCTGTGGTCGGGAAGGGGGCGCGCGCTCGGTCAAGTCGCCTGGGCGGAGGGCCAGTTGCGCAGCAGCGCGTCCAGCGCGTCCAGGCTGCGCTCCCAGGACTCCTGCGAGCCGGGGGAGCTGTGGTCGAAAGCGCCCGCCGACTCCAGCCCGACCCAGCCGCTGAACACGCTGCCCAACAGCCGTACCGCATGGGTCTGTTCGGGCTCGGGGAGGTCGTAGCCGCGCAGGATCGCCCGGGTCATCCGCGCGTGCCGTCCGCCCGCGCTCGCGGCGGCGTCCTCCGGGTCGAGCCGGTAGGAAGCCGCGGCGAAGCGGCCGGGGTGGGCGCGGGCGTAGTCGCGGTAGGCGTTGGCGAAGCCGGTCAGGGCGTCCTTGCCGGCCCGCCCCGCGAGCGCCTCGGCGGCGCGGTCGGCCAGCTCCTCCAGCGCGAGCAGGGCGATCCGGGTCCGCAGGTCGTGGTTGCCCCGCACGTGCGAGTACAGGCTCGCCACCTTCACGTCGAACCGCCGGGCCAGCGCCGACACCGTGACCTGGTCGAACCCTGCCTCGTCGGCCAGCTCCGCCCCGGCTCGGACCAGCCGCTCCGTGCTCAGACCCGCACGCGCCATGGAACACCTCCTGGGAAGACAGGACGATTATGCGGGTGCCTAAAGCTATTAGGCAAATAGGAATGATCCTTAGCCTCGGAAACGGCACGACGGCCGCCGACCGGGGTTTCCGGTCGGCGGCCGTCGTGGGGTCGCCGGTGCGTGCGCGGTCGGAGCGTCAGACCGTGGTCGCCGGGAACGTCGGGTACTCCACGCCCGACACGTGCTGGACGATCCGGACCACCTGGCAGGAGTAGCCGAACTCGTTGTCGTACCAGAGGTAGAGGATCGCGTTGTCCCCGTCGACCTTGAGGGCGCCGCCGTCGACGATCGAGGCGTGCCGCGAGCCGATGAAGTCGCTGGAGACCGCGTCGGGTGCCGTGGTGAAGTCGATCTGCCGCTTGAGCGGGGAGGTCAGCGACACCTCGCGCAGGTAGTCGTGCACCTCGTCACGGGTGGTCTCGCGGCCGAGCCGGAGGTTGAGGATCGCGATCGACACGTCCGGCACCGGCACCCGGATGGAGCTGCCGGTGATCGGCGCCTTCAGCTCCGGCAGCGCCTTCGACACGGCGGACGCGGCACCGGTCTCGGTGATCACCATGTTGAGCGGCGCGGACCGGCCCCGGCGCTCCGCCTTGTGGTAATTGTCCAGCAGATTCTGGTCGTTGGTGAAGGAGTGGACCGTCTCCACATGGCCGCGCAGCACACCGAACTCGTCGTCCATCGCCTTCAGCGGCGGCACGATGGCGTTCGTGGTGCAGGACGCGCAGGACAGGATCCGCTCGTCCGGCTTGATCGTGTCGTGGTTCACGCCGTGCACGATGTTCGGCACGTCGCCCTTGCCGGGCGCGGTCAGCACGACCTTGTCGATGCCGGGCCGCAGATGCTTCGACAGCCCCTCGCGGTCACGCCAGTTGCCGGTGTTGTCGATGAGGATGGCGTCCCGGATGCCGTACTCGGTGTAGTCCACGGCGGACGGGTCGTCCGCGTAGATCACCTGGATCGTGTTGCCGTTGGCCACGATCGTGCCCGCGTCCTCGTCCACCGTGATGGTGCCCTGGAACTGGCCGTGGATCGAGTCGCGGCGCAGCAGCGAGGCGCGCTTGACCAGGTCGCCGCCCGCCCGGGCGCCACCGCCGCGCACGACGACCGCGCGCAGCCGCAGACCGTTGCCCGACCCGGCCTTCTCGATCAGCAGCCGGGCGACGAGCCGGCCGATCCGGCCGAAGCCGTAGAGCACCACGTCACGCGGCTCGCGGCGCTCGATCCTGTCGTCGCCGGCGGCCCCGGCGACCGCCTCGGCGGTGAACTCCGCCACGCTCAGCCCCCGGTCGTCCGCCTGGTACAGCGCGGCGAGCATCCCGAGGTCGATCTGGGACGGCCCGAGGTCGAGACCGGCCAGTGCCTGGAGGAACGGCATGGTCTCGGTGACCGACAGCTCCGCGCCCGCGATCTGCCGGGCGAAACGGTGCGTCTTGAGGATGCTGACCACCGACTTGTTCACCAGGGAGCGGCTGTGCAGCAGGACGGTCACGTCCCGCTCGCGGTGCAGCTTCCCGATGATCGGGATCATCGACTCCGCGATCTCCTCGCGGTTCTTCCAGTTCGTGAACGAGTCGTCGTTGACAGTCACAGATCTATCTTTCGAGCTAGGCGGCGCTCATATGGTGAACACACCCTACTTCTACCTGTTCACGGCACTGCCGGGGGGTGCCTCCGAACAGCCGCGACCCCCTCGGCATCCCTGAAACAGCCCTGAATCAGGGGTGATCGTTCCTGAATCAGGGTGGAAGACGGGGCGACACCCGGGCCGCGCGTTGCACCGCCCCCACCCCGTGTCCAAGGTCGGAACGTGATCACGTCCTCCGTGCCGCGGCCCGAACCGGTCGCCCCCCTCCGTCCCCCGCGCGCCCGTCCCCTGCGCGCCCGAGCGCTGCCCGGCGTCGTCCGCGCCAGGATGCCGGACGGCGCCCTCACCGCCCTCGCGCTGTTCGCGGGCGTCCGGCTGGCCGGGATCGCCGCCGTGATCACCGGCAACCTCCTCGCCGGTCGCCCCCTGGTCCACAACCTCGCCCACGCCTGGGACGCCCGCTGGTATCTGCACATCGCCGAGCACGGATACGGGCGCCTCATCTGGATCACCCCGACCGGCGGCGTCCAGACCGACTGGGCCTTCTTCCCGCTCTACCCCGCGCTGATCAGAGCCCTCACCCAGGTCTTCCCGCTCGCCCCCGGCGCCGCCGCCCTGCTGATCTCCTGGACCGCCGCCCTCGTCGCCGCCTACGGCGTCTACCTCGTCGGCCATCTGCTGCACGGCCGCGCCGTCGCCACCGCCCTGGTCGGGCTGTGGGCGGTCCTGCCGCACGCCGTCGAACTCACCGTCGCCTACACCGAATCCCTCTTCGCCGCGCTCGCCGCCTTCTCCCTGTACTGCGTGCTGCGCCGCCGCTGGCTGTGGGCGGGCACCCTCGCCCTGCTCGCCGGGCTCGCCCGCCCCACCGGCTTCGCCGTGGCCGTCGCCGTCTGCGTCGCCGCCGCCCACGAGGCATGGCGCCGGCACGGCCGTGTACCGCCCGCGCTCTGGATCGGCGCCCTCCTCTCCCCGCTGGGCTGGCTCGGCTACGTCCTCTGGGTCGGTCTGCGCACCGGCGACGTGCCCGGCGGCTACTTCACCGTGCAGAGTGCCTGGGGCTCCCGCTTCGACCTCGGCGCGGGCGCCGTCCGCTTCCTC
The DNA here is from genome assembly GCF_016482685.1 of Streptomyces sp. DSM 110735. Classification (GTDB taxonomy): domain Bacteria; phylum Actinomycetota; class Actinomycetes; order Streptomycetales; family Streptomycetaceae; genus Streptomyces. The sequence continues at coordinate 38,513 of NZ_JACYHF010000016.1, forward strand.
GGCGCCCTCTTCGCCCACGGCGGCAAGTTCGTCTACCCGGTGGCCCTGCTCGTCGTCGTGATCTCCCTCGTCCTGTTCGGACTGCTCTGCCTGGACCGCGCCCCGCTGGTCCTCGTGGTCTTCAGCGGCGTCCTCGTCCTGCTCGTGCTCTGCGGCTCCGGCTCCTTCTCCTCCAAACCGCGCTTCCTGCTCCCGGACTTCCCGCTGCTCATCCCGCCCGCCCGGGCGCTCGCCCGCGCCTGGGCGCCCCGCCGCGCCCAGGTGCTGCTGATCGGCGGCGCCCTGGCCGCCGTCTCCCTGGTCTACGGCGCCTACGTCATGCTGGCTCACGCCCCGCTGTGACCCGTACGGCCGCTGGGGCTGTGCGAGCGCCGCGATCGGGGGTAGGAGGGCAGGCCCGAGGAAAGGAACGCCATGACCACGTACGTCATCACCGTGCCCGGTACCTTCACCGACGGGATCGAGCCCGACGCCCGCGCACGGCTCGGCCGGGCCCTGCGCCCCGCCGACCCGCACACCACCACCATGGGCAGCGACGAGGACCTGGACGCCCTCACCGTCAACGAGGACGACACCTTCACCCTGCGCCTGACCGTCGAGGCGGACACCGGCCCGCACGCCGAGCAGGAAGCCCGGCGCCTGGCCGACTCCGCGCTGCGCACCGCAGGGCTCGACGAGCGCACCGCGCCGCTCGGACCCGCCGTGATCACCGGCATCGATTCGCAGGTGCGCTGACCGGTCGTACCGGGTATTCACCCTACGAGACGACAAGACGCCAGGAATCGCTCACAAGGTGCCCCAGGTGTCTCCGCCCAGCCGGAAGTGACCGATGTTCCGCAAGCGCTCCACGGACGACGGCGACGAACTGCTGGCCCGACTCGGCTCGCTCACCGCGCAGGCGCGCGAGCGGGCGGAGCTGCAGCGCACCCAGGTCGAGCTGGCCATCGCCCTGCAACGCGGCATGCTGCCCCGGGACCTGCCACGCCTGCCCGGACTCCATCTGGCGGTGCGCTACGCCCCCGCCTACCAGGGACTGAACGTCGGCGGCGACTGGTACGACGCCTTCGCCATGCCCGACGGCCGGATCGGTCTGTCCATCGGCGACGTCCAGGGCCACAACATCGAGGCCGCCGCCTTCATGGGCCAGGTCAGGGCGGCCCTGCGCGCGCTCGCCTCCGTCACCAGCGAACCCGGCGAACTCCTCGCCCGCACCAACGACCTGCTGCTCACCCTCGGCAGCGACCTCTTCGCCACCTGCACCTTCCTGCGCCTGGACCCCGCCACCGGCGTCCTGGAGAGCGCGCGGGCCGGACACATCCCCTTCGTCTGGGCCACGGCGGACGGCAAGTCCGGGGTCGTCCACGACCTCGGCGGACCGCCGCTCGGCATCCAGAGCGGCATGGAGTACCGCGTCACCCGTCACCGGCTGACCACCGGGGGAGTGTTCGTCCTGCTCACCGACGGTGTGGTGGAGGGCCCCTCGCTCAGCATCGACGAGGGGCTCGACCAGGTCGTACGGCTCGCGGGCATCGCCGCCGTCGCGGGTCTCGAGGTGCACGCGCTCGCGGCCGCCGTGATCAAGGGCGCGGAGAACATCGGGCACGAGGACGACGCCGCCGTGCTCGTGGTCGGACACGACGGCCCGGACGACGCGGGGTAGACCGTAACGTCGCGCAGGGCGGCTGCTTCCCGACGGCGCACGGGTCCATACGGCCCCGCCGTTTCAGTCTTAGGGCCGGTCGGCGCCCCTCTCGCGTGGCCGAGGACGCGGCGCCGGTGTGAAAGTGCTCATGTGGTGGCAATCCTGGACGCGCGCCGGGCGGCCGGCCCGGCCCTCAGGATCCTGGCCGTCGCCGCCTGCTACTTCACGGCGGGCTGGCTCGGGCTCATGCGCCGCCTCGTCGTGGACGGCGTCGTCGTCACCCCCATCTGGCCGCCGACCGGCGTCGCCGTCGCCGCCCTGCTCCTCCTCGGGCTGCGCTGCTGGCCCGGGATCACCCTCGGGGCGTTCCTGGTCGTCGCCTACCTCGGCACCCCCGCGCCCTACGCCCTCGGCTACATGCTCGGCAACACCGCCGCCCCCCTGTGCGCGGCCGTACTGCTGCGCCGTACCGGCTTCCGCACCGACCTGAGCCGCCTGCGCGACGGCGTCGCCCTGGTGTTCCTCGCCGCGCTCGGCGCCATGCTGATCAGCGCCACCACCGGCGTCGGGCTGCTCGTCGCCACCGACGCGCTGCCCCCGCACGCGTTCCCCACCGTCTGGCTCGCCTGGTGGGTGGGCGACGCGATGGGCGTCCTGCTCGTCACCCCGCTGCTGCTCCTGCTCCGCCAGGCCCGCAAACCCCCGACCACGCGCTGGAAGGAGGCGCTGGCGCTCGCGGTGGCCGCCTGCTGCGTCGTGCCCCTGGCCGTCTACAGCTCCTTCAGCCTGCTGTTCCTCGTCTACCCGGTCATCATCTGGGGCGCGCTGCGGTTCGAACTGGCGGGCAGCGTGGGCTGCGCGCTGCTCACCTCCGTGCTGGCCGCCCGCGCCGCCACCGAGGGCACCGGGGCGTTCGCCGAGTTGAGCCGCGTCGAGGTCATGGCCAAGCTCCAGGGCTTCAACGGGACGATGGCGCTGACCGCGCTCCTGCTGTCCGCCGTGATCACCGAGCAGCGCCACACCCGGCGCTCCGTCGAACACGCCTGCCAGGAACTGGTGGAGGTGCTCGAACACCTCACCACCGGCGACGGACCGCCGCCCAGACCCGCGCCCTCCACCCCCTACGCCCCGGACCGGCCCACACCGCCCGGCCGGGGACCCTGACCGGGACTCCTCGGTGTTCCGGCGGAACCGTCAGTGCTTGGGCGGGACCGTCAGGGGGAGCGTCGCGGTCACCTGCTTGCCCCCGTGGTGCGGAGTGACCTCCCACGTGGCGCACAGCAGCGTCACCAGCCGCAGCCCGTGCCCGCCGATGCGTCCGGGGTCCGGCGGCTGGGGCCGGGGCGGATCGGGGGAGCCGTCCGTGACGCCGATGCGCAACGCGCCCCCGTCCGGGGACAACTCCAGCAGTAGCGCGAACGGTCCCGCCGCGTGCTTGAACGCGTTGGTCACCAGCTCGCTGACCACCAACTGGGCGTCCTGCACCACCCGGCGGGCCGGTACCGGCCGCACCCGGGCCAGCAGCGCACCGACCGCCTCCCGCGCCTCGGAGAGCGAGGGCACACCGGCGTCCCACTCCCGCCTGGCGCGCAGAGGCGCTGTCGTGCCGATGCGTGCGGGCAAGCGTGTCCCCGTCGTCTGCGTCCTGAAGGGGAGGTCCATGGGTCGTCGCCCTTCTCCTCAGGGGCCGTTCCGATCCCTTCCTCGCGATCACGGAAGGCCGTGCCGTCCCTGTTGCGGTTACCCGCTGTGCCGCCGGACAAGAGCATCCGGCCCTCAATCGCCCGATCGCACACCCGTCCCAGGTGAGCGCTCCTGTGACACGCCCGCGCCCGCACACACGGGCGGGCCCGGAGCCCCGTGAAGGGAACTCCGGACCCGCCCGGCACCGGTGCGGTGTGGCGCCGGTTCAGTGTTTGAACGTGTCCTTCGTCTTCTCCTTGGCTTCGCGGGCATCCCCGCGCGCGCCTTCCATGCGGCCCTCGGCTTCCATCTTCTCGTTGCCGACGGCGCGGCCCATCGTCTCCTTGAGCTTGCCCTTGGCCTGTTCGGCCTTGGCCTTGGCCTTCTGGTCGCCAGCCATGGGGTTCACATCCCAACGTGTCTCGGGTCCGCTGTCCCCCTCCGCCTGTCCGCTCCGCCCGGGTCCAAACCCGTACGGCACTTCCGTCCCCACCGGAACATTTCGAGGGCTTCGCCGGAACACCCCGTGTGCCGGGTCCCCACACCGTCAGCGATGCCGACGGCGCCGGACCACATGGCGTACGACCAGCGCCGCGACCACCACGGCCACGCCGATCAGCACATAGCGCTGGTAGCGGACGATCTCGTCGTACACCGTCGTGATGTGGCTGCCCGCCACATAGGCCAGCGTGCACCACAGGCCCACCCACAGGGCCGCGCCGAGCGCGTTGAAGGCGAGGAAGCGCGGCCAGGGCATCCGGGTGGTGCCCGCGATCACCCCGTTGGCCTGGCGCAGCCCCTCGACGAACCGGGCCACGGTGACGATCTTGCCGCCGTGCCGGTGGAAGAACTCCTCGGCCGCCTGGAAGCGCTTGGGCGTCAGGAAGACGTACTTGCCCCACCGCTCCACGAAGACCCGGCCACCGGTACGACCGATCACGTAGCCGAGGTTGTCGCCGAGCACGGCCGCGACGAACGCGATGCAACCCACGGCCACGATGTTCAGTTCGCCCGCGCCCGCGTAGACCCCCGCCGCGAGCAGAATCGTCTCGCCGGGTGCGGGCACCCCGAAGTCCTCCAGGAAGACGACGGCACCCACCGCCCAGTAGCCGTAATGGCCGAGCAGCGGGGCCAGATCGGCCAGCGGGCCGGGCAACGGAGGCGCCATGCCCCAACGGTACGCCGCACCGGCCCGCTCGCCCGCACTGACCTGCGGGAAGACCGCCCAGGGGGGCTCCAGCGGGTGCTGGTTCCGCCGGTCTTCGCGCGCCCTAGGCGCGGCCGACGGGGTCCGCCGCGGGCTCCGCCGCCTCGGCCGTCGCCTCCACCGGCGCCGGGCGCGACCGCCGCCACCGGGTCAGCCGCATCGCGACCGCGTCGGTGTAGCGAGCGGTCAGCGGGCCGACGACGACCAGGATCAGCACGTACGCCGTGGCCAGCGGACCGAGCCGGGAGTCGATGCCCGAGGTGACGGCGAGACCCGCGATGACGATCGAGAACTCGCCCCGCGCCACCAGCGTGCCGCCCGCCCGCCACCGGCCGCGCACGGAAACCCCCGCTCTCCGCGCCGCCCAGTAACCCGTGGCGATCTTGGTGAGCGCGGTGACGACGGCCAGCGCGAGCGCGGGCAGCAGGACCGGCGGGATGCTCGCCGGGTCGGTGTGCAGGCCGAAGAACACGAAGAACACGGCCGCGAACAGGTCCCGCAGCGGCGCCAGCAGATTGTGGGCACCCTCGGCGACCTCGCCGGACAGCGCGATGCCCACCAGGAAGGCACCCACCGCCGCCGACACCTGGAGCTTCTGCGCCACACCCGCGACCAGCAGCGTCAGACCCAGCACGACCAGGAGCAGCTTCTCCGGGTCGTCGCTGGAGACGAACCGGGAGATGACCCGGCCGTAGCGCACCGCGACCAGCAGGACGATCCCGGCGACGCCGAGGGCGACGGCGAGCGTGACGCTGCCCGCCGCGAGACCGGTCCCGGCCAGCAGCGCGGTGATCACCGGCAGATAGACCGCCATCGACAGGTCCTCGAGCACCAGGATGCTGAGGATCACCGGTGTCTCACGGTTGCCGAGGCGCCCCAGATCGCCGAGGACCTTGGCGATGACGCCGGAGGAGGAGATCCAGGTGATGCCCGCGAGGACCACGGCGGCGATGGGACCCCAGCCGAGTATCAGCGCCATCGCGGCGCCGGGCAGCGCGTTGAGCGCGGCGTCCACCAGCCCCGCCGGGTACTGCGTCCGCAGGTTGGAGACGAGATCGCCCGCCGTGTACTCCAGGCCCAGCATGAGCAGCAGCAGGATCACGCCGATCTCGGCGCCGATCGCCACGAACTCCTCGCTCGCGCCGAGCGGCAGCAGACCGCCCTCCCCGAAGGCGAGACCCGCGAGGAGATAGAGGGGAATGGGAGAGAAGCGCAGCCGCGCGGCGAGACGGCCGAGCAGTCCGAGGGCCAGGATGATGGCGCCGAACTCGATCAGGAAGACCGCGGAGGAGTGCATCCCGATCACTCCCTGCCGAGGATGGCCGCGGCCGCGTCGACGCCCTCGCGGGTGCCGATCACGATGAGCGTGTCCCCGCCGGCCAGCCGGAAGCCGGGACCGGGGGAGGGGATGGCGTCCGCGCGGCGCAGCACCGCCACGATCGAGACGCCGGTCTCGGTGCGCATCCGGGTCTCGCCGAGCAGCCGCCCGTTCCAGTGCGAGACCGAGGACAGCGCGATCCGCTCCGCCACCAGACCCAGCTCGGTCGTGGACAGCAGGTTCGGGCTGTGGTGCGTCGGCTTCAGCGCACCGGCGAGGGCGTCCGCCTCCCCGCCGGTGAGCTGGACCGAGAGCGCGCAGGCGTCGGGGTCGTCCTCGCGGTAGGCGCTGAGCGTGCGTGACCCGTCCCGGTGGGCCACCACCGAGAGGCGGCGTTGTTCCTTGGTGGTGAGGTCGTACCGGACGCCGATTCCCGGCAGTGGTGTCCTACTCGTGCGTGCGGCGCCCATGGCGACCCCCCTGACTGACTTGACTGTTTCTTGAAGTGGCCATTACCGGCACCTTATCTTGACGGTGCGCGGCCACGGGGGGAAACAGCCTGGTCAGGTGGGTTATGTGTCTTTTGTCCCCCCTGTTTCGGAGGTCGGTCGACTGTCGAAACAGGGGGGAGAGGAGATCGCCCGGACGCCGGGAGTCACGGGCAGGGGGCGGGGGGTCTCAGCCGCCCATGGTGCCCAGCCGGGCCTCCCGCCACAGGTCGACGCCGCCGTCGGTGGCGTACTTGTCGATCTCGGCCAGCTCCTCGGCGGTGAACTCCAGGTTCTCCAGAGCCGCCACGTTCTGCTCCAACTGCTCCACCCGCGAGGCGCCGATGACCAGCGAGGTCACCCGCTCGTCCCGCAGCGCCCACGCCAGCGCCATCTGGGCGAGGGTCTGACCGCGCCGGGCGGCGATGTCGTTCAGGGCGCGCAGCCGACCCCGCATCTCCTCGGTCAGCCAGGCCGGGTCGAAGGACTTGCCCTGCGCGGCCCGCGAGTCCTGCGGCACGCCGTCGAGGTAGCGACCGGTGAGCAGGCCCTGCGCCAGCGCCGTGAAGCCGATGACGCCGAAGCCCTCCTCCTCGGCCGCCTCCAGCAGTCCGTCGGTCTCGATCCAGCGGTTGAGCATGCTGTACGACGGCTGGTGGATCAGCATCGGGGTGCCCAGCTCACGCAGGATGGCCGCGGCCTGCCGGGTGCGCTCGGCGTCGTAGGAGGAGATGCCCACATAGAGCGCCTTGCCCTGGCGGACGGCCGTGTCGAGCGCCCCCATGGTCTCCTCCAGCGGGGTGCTGGCGTCCAGCCGGTGGGAGTAGAAGATGTCCACATAGTCCAGGCCCATACGCTTCAGCGACTGGTCCAGGGAGGCCAGCACATACTTCCGCGAGCCGCCGCCCTGACCGTAGGGGCCGGGCCACATGTCCCAGCCCGCCTTGGTGGAGATCACCATCTCGTCGCGGTACGGCGCGAGGTCCTGCCGCATCAGCCGACCGAAGTTGATCTCCGCCGAGCCGTAGGGCGGACCGTAGTTGTTCGCCAGGTCGTGGTGGGTGATCCCGAGGTCGAAGGCGCGCAGCGCGATCTCGCGCTGGGTCTCGAAGGGGCGGTCGTCGCCGAAGTTGTGCCAGTAGCCCAGGGAGAGCAGGGGGAGGTCCAGCCCCGAGCGGCCGGTGCGCCGGTAGCGCATGGTGCCGTCGTAGCGAGCGGGGTCCGCGACGTGGTTCATCGGGTGTTCTCCGGGTGGTGCCGTAGGGGTGCCCCGAGACAAAAAGGGGCTGGTCCACCCTGCGCCTTCAAGATTCGGAAGTCCAACCGTCGTCTGTCATGGAATTGAGCGGCCCGGCTTCTGAATCACCCGTGTGCGACCGGTCCCGTCACCTGTGTGCGACCGCCCCGGATTTTCCGCCCTCGTGTGTGCGGTTCCCCCATGTGCCTGTTGTCGGTGTGACGTGCGGGGCGCTGGGCAGCAGGATGAGGCACAGGGCAATGACCCGGTGCCGCCGGGGTGCGCGCACGACGGCGGCACCGGCGGTGAAGGGAGCGGCACGTGAGCGATGCGACGTCCGACGGCGATAGGCCGCACAGGAGGGGGTCGAAGGCATCGCAGGCCGTCACGGCACTGCCCCGCCAGGTACGCGAGGAGCTGACCCGCAGACTCCGCCGCAACCGGGGAGCCTTCGGCAAGGAGGACGTCCAGGTCGTCGAGCCGCCGCTGCTCAAGCGGGCCGTCGGCGCCTCGGCGCTCGGCAACTGCATGGAGTGGTTCGACTTCGGGGTCTACAGCTACCTCGCCGCGACCATCGGCAAGGTCTTCTTCCCCGGCGCCTCCCCGGGCGCCCAGGTCATCTCCTCGTTCGCGACCTTCGCGGCCGCGTTCGTCGTACGACCCCTCGGCGGTCTCTTCTTCGGCCCGCTCGGCGACCGGGTCGGACGGCAGAAGGTGCTGGCCACCACCATGATCATGATGGCGCTCGGCACCTTCGCCATCGGCGTCATCCCCGGCTACGCCACGATCGGCATCGCGGCGCCGATCCTGCTTCTGGTGGCCCGCATGGTGCAGGGCTTCTCCACCGGGGGCGAGTACGGCGGCGCGACCACGTTCGTCGCCGAGTACTCACCCGACCGCAGGCGCGGCTTCCTCTCGAGCTGGCTCGACTTCGGCACCTTCGTCGGCTACGCCCTCGGATCTGCCCTGGTCACGGGGCTGAACCTGTGGCTCACCGACGCCCAGATGCTCTCCTGGGGCTGGCGCATCCCGTTCCTGGTCGCCGGACCGCTCGGGGTCATCGGCCTCTACATGCGGCTCAAGCTGGAGGAGTCCCCGGCCTTCCAGCAGCAACTGGACGAGCACGAGAAGAGCCTCGCGCAGGAGTCGGCGGGCAGCGAGTTCAAGGACATCATCCAGCGGCACTGGCGCGGACTGCTGATCTGTATGGGTCTGGTCCTGCTCTACAACGTCACGAACTACATGGTCACCGGCTATCTGCCGACCTACCAGACCGAGACGCTGAAACGATCCAGCAGCTCCGCCGACGTCCTCGTGCTCATCGGCATGGTGTGGATCGTCATCCTGATCACCTTCCTCGGCCGCCTCAGCGACCGGGTGGGCCGACGCCCGCTGTACGGCTGGGCAGCGGCCGCCATGATCGTGCTCGCCATCCCGGCGTTCCTGCTGATCAAGGCGCACGGGACCTGGCTGCCGATCCTCGGCGTGCTGATCCTCGCCACCCTGCTCGCCTGCTTCGCCGCCCCCAGCGCGGCGACCCTGCCCGCCCTCTTCCCCACCGCCGTCCGTTACGCGGCCATGGGCATCGGCTTCAACTTCGCCGTCGCGGCGTTCGGCGGCACGACCCCGCTGGTCACCGCCGCGCTGGTCGACGTCACGGGCGACGACCTGATGCCCGCGTACTACCTCATGCTGGCGGGTCTCATCGGTCTGATCACCGTCAAGTTCCTCCCCGAGACCGCCCAGGTGCCGCTCAACGGCTCCCGTCCGATGGTCGGCTCGCGCGAGGAACGCCGCGAGCTGATCAGCACGTCGAAGGAGCTGTACGCGCTGGCGGAGGAACGGACCGGGACGGGACGCGGCTGACGCCGTCCTGCGCCGTCAGGCTCCCGACGGGGTGGCGGCCTTGAGCCGCCACCCATGGCCCCCGCAGTCGTGCCGCAGCGGCGGGAAGCGGTGCCCCTTCACATCGGTGCTGTACTCGTGCGCCCGCCCGCAGTCGCACTCGTAGATCCCGGAGGCGGGGACCACATCCCCGGGGTGATACAGCTCGGCAGATGTCTCGTCGCTCATGATTTCTGTGTACAGCGCGGTGTGGGGCGGCGCGAGCGGAGCGGGACGCCTCAGCCCCGCCAGCAATTGCCCGAGCACACGCGCGGCGTCGCGCCGACGCTCCGGCCGTGATGACCACACGGCGGGCAGCACCACTCCGACGAAGGCGCTCAGGAGCGTCAAGGACAGCAACAGCGCGGGCAGTTCGGCGGAAAACCGGGACATGGGCTGGTCTCCTTCTTGTCGCTCGGGTACGCGGCGTGACGCAATGACCTTGGCAGCAAGGGGAGTTTCTGTTCGGGAGCGCGAAAGCACGCGAAACAGCCTCGGTGTTGGGGCAGGTCGGACCGCACCTGTCCGCCGTTCCCGCCGAAGCGGGCCGAAGAGCGGGGGTGCGCGGTGGGGGAGACGTCCGGCGCGGTGGCGGACTTCTGCGGGCTGCTCCGTCGGCTGGTCCGTGGCTGCGGAGTCCAGCAGAGCGATCTGGCCCGCGCCCTGCACCGCAGCGAGCCGACGGTCTCGGCCCTCCTCAACGCCCGACGCGCCACACCGCCCTCCTGGGACGACGTGCTCGGGGTGGTGGAGTACTGCCACGCGCGAAGCGGTCCTCGTCCGCCCGCCGGACTGACCTTCGATCGGGGGTGGTGGCGGCTGCGGCTGGAGGAGGTCGAGGTGAACGCGGCGGCGGTTGCCGCGCGGCGGACGGAGAGGCAGGCGGAGAGGCGGCGTACCGGGCGACGGAGCGCGATGCCACCGCCGCTGCCGGTCGACACCCCGCTCGACTTCGCCGGAGCGGTCGGGACCCTCGTCGGCGGACGCCCGGACTTCCACGGGCTGGCCGAGGAACTCCTGGAACCGCTGCGGCTGACCGGCGGCACGTCGGCCGACCCGCGCCCGGTGCTGGAGGGGTTCGCGGAACGGGTCCGGTCGAGCCACGGCACCGCCCGCACCGCCCTGCTGTGCGCGGCCGACCTGACCGTCCTCGTGACCGCGTTCAGCCAGGCGGTCGCGCAGTCCGGCATCGTGTACGACCCCGAACTGGGCCCGGCGCGCAACGGCGACCCCACCACCGACATCGTGACCGAGCTGGAGCAGGTCACCCTGGGCTCCACGAGGGTCGGCACCCCGGCGGGTCGCCGCCACGAGATCGAGACGGCGTACTCCTACGCGGCCGACCTCGTCCATGGCACCGGAGCCCGTGAGGTCGACCCCGGCGACCTGGCCCGGACCGCCTGGCGCCGCTACGAGACCCTCCTCGACCACGTCCTCTGGGACTGCCCCGAGCTGCGCCTCACCTCCCACACGGAGGACCCGCCCGAAGCCGTGGAGCCGCCGCCCTCCACCGACTCACCTCTCCCCACCGCCCTCACCGGTCTCTCCGACCTGCTGGAACAGTTCGCCGGGGGCGCCAAGGCGCCCGACCACCACCGCGGTCAACTGCGGGCGCCTCTCGCGGCGGGCGAGGGTGGCGGGCCGCGTATCCCCACGCTCGGGGCCGGCTACGTCGACCCCGCCTTCCGCGTCGCCGGACACACCGCCTCCCCTGGACTGTCTCGCGACGACTGGTGGCTGGACATGCCGCTACGGGACGACCTCGCTGACTTCCTCGCGGCGTACCTGCTGACCGACGACGCCACCCACGGCCCCTTGGTCGTCCTCGGCCACCCCGGCAGCGGCAAGTCCCTCCTCACCAAGCTGATCGCCGCCCGGCTCCCGGCGTCGGAGTTCTCCTGCCTGCGCGTCGAACTCCGCCATCTGTCGGCCGACTTGGACGTCCGGGACCAGATCGAGGAGGCACTGTGGCGCTCCACCGGCCGCCGCACACCTTGGTCCGAGGTCACGGGCCCCGACTCCGGCGTCGTCCGCGTCGTCCTCCTTGACGGCTTCGACGAACTGCTCCAGGCGGCCGCCGACCAGGCCGACAGCCGACGCCACTACGACTACCTCCAGGGCGTGGAGCGATTCCAGCGCAACGAAACCGACCAGGGGCGCCCTACCGTCGTGATCGTCACGAGCCGCACGGTCGTGGCCGACCAAGCTCGAACTCCCCTCACCAGCACGGTGATCCGCCTGGAACCCTTCGACGACGCGCGCGTCACGCACTGGCTCCGGACATGGAACGCCACGAACCGCCGGTACTTCCGCGACACCGGGCTGCGCCCTCTGACTCCGGAGGCGCTCCGACCGCACCGCGAACTCGCCTCTCAGCCGCTGCTGTTGATGATGCTGGCCCTGTACGACGCCTCGGACAACGTGCTGTCGAGGCAGGAGGGCACCGGGATCGACCGACTCGGCCTGTATGAACGCCTGTTGGCGGAATTCGTGCGCCGACAGCTCACCAAGTACCAAGGCGGCAAACCCACCTGGACGGAAGCGGTCGAGTGCGAGTTGCAGCGCCTCTCCGTCGTCGCCATCGGCATGTTCAACCGCCGCAAGCAGAGCATCACCGCGCACGAGGCGGAGGACGATCTGGCGGTCCTCCTCGGCGACGACGCCCCAGAACCCACCCCGCTGCTGTTCGGCCGCTTCTTCTTCATCCACGAGTCCCAGGCGGTGGTGACCCACACGGAACTGCGCTCCTACGAATTCCTGCACGCCACCTTCGGGGAGTACCTCCTCGCCCGGCTGATCACCGACGAGCTGCACTGTCTCCTGATCGGCGGCGGCGCCACAGACGACGGCCGCCTGCACGCGTTGCTCTCCCACGTCCCGCTCAGCGACCGCGCGGAGGCTCTGGCGAACGTGGGGGAGTTACTCTCCCCGCTGCCGCCCTCACACCGTTCCGAGCTGTTGGAATTATTGGGTTCACTTTTCCGGCAGACCCTCGACGACGACTCCCGCCGCACCCACGTCCCGTACCACCCCGCCCCACCGCACCGCACCCGGCAGGACGCGATCTACACCGCGAACCTCCTGCTCATCGCCGCCCGAACCGATGCCCCCCTGCCGCTCTCCCGGGTCCTCGGCGAGGACGCCACCCTCGACCGATGGCAGCGCCAAACCCACCTGTGGCGCTCACAGTTCGGGGAGGCATCCTGGACCGCCTTCATCTCCTCGCTCCGAGTCCAGCCCGCCGACCGCGACGCCCGGGACCTCGTCGTCCTGCCCGACACCGAGCCCGCCCCGCTGGACCCGGCGTGGGCGCTCGACCTGATCCACCTCGAAAAGCCCACGGACACCGCACGTGTCGTCGAGCAACAGCCGTTCTCCACGCGTCTGCACGCCCTCGCCGCCTTCACCTGGGACGCTGATCTCCAGCGTCTGCTCCAGGCTGTGGCACCCCTGCTCGACCTCCTCCCGGACGCCTTCACCACGTACCGCTTCGACGGCGACACCGGCACATCCGCAGCCCACGACCTCAACGCCCTCCTCTGCCGCCCGAGCCCGAGGACACCGCACGGACTCCACCCGGACATCTTGATCGGCTTAAGGGCGCTGCGAGGCGATAACCGTGCCCTCGCAGTCGACCTTGTCGCCCGCCATCTCCGCGACGCGGCAGGCGACTTACCGCCCAAGGCTGCCATCGCCCTGCTGGACGCCCTGACCTCGCCCCAGCACACCGGTTCCGGCGGAGTCGCGGCCAGGACCTGGCTGGTGTTGGCCGACTGTCTTGCGCGGCTGGCCGCACGCCGGGACGTATCCCACGCCGAACTCCGCCGGATCACCAGCAGGTTCCGCCGCGAGGCGCCCGCGCTCGAGCACGGCGGAACGGCGGAAGTGAGGCTGGAGAGCCTGCTCAAGCAGGCGACGACCACGCACCTCTGGCGAGGAGCGAACCGTGTCGACGCCGAGACGACCCTCGCCACCGCCCTCACCCTGCACGATCACATCCCGGAGGACCGCCGATCGCCCACGCTGGTGGTCGGGCTGCTCCGCCTCGCCCGCGACCTCGGGGCTAACGACTGGCTGGCCGTACACGCCGAACGTCTGCTGCTGCCCCTGGACCAGGACGGTCTATGGCAGTTGAGACCGACGGACGTCGACTGGCTGCGCCCCGCCGTGCGGGACCCCGGACTGCGTGCGGCGCTGGACCGGATCGAGGTGGCCTGGCGGTGACGGGAGTCGATCCCGTGCCACTCGACCGGGGTGTGGGGCAGAACGACTTCGGGGGGCGGGTCGTTGGGTCTTAGGCAGGTGGATGTTGTGTCTCCGATGGGATGTGCCGGTGGTGTCGAGTTCGCTGCGGGAGCTGATCAGGAGTAGGTTGGATCGTTTTGGCTGGTCCTATGGTGATGTGGCGCGGCGCGGAGGCGTCTCGCGGTCCACGGTGCATCACCTGGCGACGGCGACCCGGCTCGCACGGATGCCGCAGGAGGCGACGCTGGAGGGGCTGGCCCGGGGGCTCGGTGTTCCGGTGGAGCCCCTGCGGCGGGCGGCGGCCGAGGCGGCGGGCGTCAGCCTCTACTACGAGTCGGTGCCCGAACAGGCCGACCCCGAGGTGGAGATCCTCATCGCGAGCGTGTGCCGGCTCAGCGCGGCGGACCGCCGACACGTGGCGGTGCTGGTGGAATCGCTGCTGACGGCGGGAGCGGAAGAACCGACGGAGGAAGAGGCGGGATAGTCGGCGGTCCGGCCGTGCGCGGACCGGTGATCCAGCCGATGACCGTCTGGACGGTGGCCGCGTCGAGTTCGGCGATGTCGAAGACGGCCTGGATGTCGGTCGCCGCCAGCGGCGCGCGCAGGGTGTCGAGCGCGCTGTAGAGACGGATGCGATGGGCCTGGGGACCGGGAGCGTCGGGCACGGGCCGAACGGGGAGGTACGGGTGCGCCGTACCGAGCGGGGCTGCTGCTGTGTTCATGGTGTCCGTCAGGGGTTGGGGGCGGCGGTGCGGCCGGTCCTGCCGTGGATGCGGGCCTGCCGCATGAGGTGTTCGACCGTGCCGTGGCTGACCGTGACGCCGTAGCGGTCGTGGAGTACCTGGTGGACGCGGCGGTAGCCGTAGGACGCGCCCGACTCGTGATGGATCGTCAGAATGAGCTGGGTGAGCCAGGCGTGGCGCAGGGCGCGGGGTGACGGCGGCCGTTTCCGGTAGGCGTAGTAGCCGGACTCGGAGACACCCAGGAGGGCGACGAGTTTGCTGATCGGGTGTCCGTGCGCGGCTACTTGAGAGACGACCGCGTAGCGCCTTTTGGGGGCATCGCGTCTTTCAGGGCCTCGATCGTTCTGCGGTGCATGAGGATCTCCCGCTCCAACTCCGCGATGCGGCCGCGGGTCTGCGCCGCCTCGGGGCGGGGGATACGGGTGCGGCGCCAGCGGTAGACGGTCTGCGGCGAGATCCGCAGGCGTTGCGCGATCTCCCTGGCCGGACGTCCTTGCGAGAGGAGTTCCATGGCGAGGTCACGCAGCTCGGGGTGGTGTGGGCTCACGGGGTCACGTCTCCGGTGTCGGGGTTCATGCCGGTCGTCGCCCGCGCTCGTACGGGCGGAGCCTGACGTCTCTTCCGGGTGGGTCGGGTCGCGTCGTACCGGGGCGGGAGGGTCTCCGGCGGCCGTGTCCGCGCCGGGCGAGCGGGGTCCGGCGCCGCGTCCGCGGGCACCGGACCCCGCTCGGTCCGGCCGGGGTCAGCGGATGTGGCGGTGCATGGTCACGGTGGGCGCGAAGTTGGTGCGCGGGTCACGCGCGTCGCCCCGCGGAGCACGCGCCGTCTCGCGGTCGAGGATGACCTTGACCTGCTGCGCGAGCGCGTCCGCCCGCTCACGGATCCGGGCGATGGGCAGCCGCGAGGTCCGCAGCGCGTCCACCTGCCGCTGGATACCGGCGAGTTCGGACCGCGACGCCTTGCTCAGATGGAACTCGCGCGGGGTGGCCACCACGAACTGATAGGCAGCCGACAGGGTTTCGCAGCTCGGGCAGTGCTCGTTCGACGCCCGGCTGAGGTTGGTGGCGTTGATGAGGCGGGCGTTGCTGCCCGCCGTCGTCACGATCTGGAAGGACAGCGCGACCGAACGGCACGGGGCGTCCGCCGAGCAGCCCACCGACATCGCGGTGGCACGGTTGTTGGCGGTGACGGCGACCGTGGGGCCGTACTCGTGGATGCGGAAACTCTCGTCGAAGTCGTACATGTGGGTCCTGTCGGCACGGGAGTTGGCGAGGTCCACCGCGATCGCCGCCCTCCCGGCCGCGCCGCTCGGGGCGGTGGGCGCGGTCGGGAGGGTGACGGCGGTGGCGGGAACGGTGGCGGTCGCGGCAAAGGCAGCGGTGGCCGCCACGCCGATCCCGGCCACCCGGCTCCTGAGAAGGCGGGTGTGTGGCTTGCGGTGTTTCATGACTGGCTCCTGTGGTGGGGGCGGTGTCCGTCCGGCGGCCCGGTCGGGCTCGCGGGAGCGGACGTGGGCGGGTCGGTGGTCGGAGAGGGCGACACCGACGCCGAACCGGAGGGGTCCGGCTCGTCCGATTCGGACGGCGAGGGCCGGTCCGGGGGCGCGGACGTGGGACGTGCCGACGCGGAGACCGGCGGCTCGTCCGGCGTCGCCGTGGCGGTGACGGGCGGCGCGGCGGGCCGTGCGGTAGGGCGCGGTGCCACGGTCGTACGGCGCGGCAGCGGACGTACGGCGGGAGCACTCGCCCCCGGCCGCGACGCGGAAGGGGAAGGGGAGCCGGAGGGCTCGGGCGTGGGGCGCGGGGTCCGGGTCGTGGGCGCGCCCGGTTGCAGGGCGGGGGTGACCGGCGCCGCCGCCGGGAGCGGTCGCGGGGTGATCCCCTGCCACCACGCGAACGTCAGACCGAGGACACTCACGCACACCGCGGCCGCCAGGATCAGCCGCTTCGCGGGCTGGTCCCGGGTCGCCCGGAGCGCGGCACGCGCCAGACGGACACCGATCCGGCAGGCCAGATAGATGCCCCCGGCCAGCGGGCACAGCAGCATCAGCGTCCCGATGACCCCCACGACCCCGGCGCCCGGACGCCCGTCGGCGAAGGCGGCGTACGTCCCCGTGCACTGGTGGGCGAGGCTGCGCAGCGCGGTGGTCAGCAGCCGGGGCAGGTTCCACAGGACGTACGCCGTCTCGGCGGCGAGCACCGGGATCACCGCCAGGACCCAGGCGGTGACCGTGATCCGCGCGGGGCGGTTGAGATCGTGCGCCCCGGCGCCCGTACGACGGCGGCGGCCCGGCACCATGTCCAGCAGGACCGGCTTGATCCTGCCGAACAGGTCCGGCACGCCCGCGAGGTCCCCGAGGATGTAGTAGCCGTCCAGCCGTACGACCGGCATCAGTTGCTCGAGGACCTCGAAGTGGGTGAGGTAGAGGGCGGCGAGGAAGACGGGCTGCCCGGTCAGGGCGTAGCCGGCCGCCAGCGCCAGCATGAACACGGCGTTGAAGTACACCCCGCCCAGCCCGGTGCGCAGCCGCCCGGCACGGCCCGCCCGGTACACGTCGGTCACGTCCGTGTACATCGACGGCCAGATCAGGAAGATGCCGCAGCCGATCTTTCCCGGTGCCGCCCCGCTGTAGCGGCAGGCGGAGGCGTGCCCGAACTCGTGGAACAGCAGCGAGGCCACGGTGAGCACGAACAGGGTGATCATCCACACCGGCTGTTCCAGCACCCGCAGCAGCGGGGTGATCGCGCCGTGGACGGCGAACAGCCAGACGTCGATCGCGGCCACCCCGGCCAGCACCAGCGCCACCACCGGCGGCCAGTGCAGCCATGCCAACGCCGAGGCGATCCGCGCCACTTGCTCCTCACGGAAGATCACCCGGTGGCCACGCAGCGCCAGCATCAGATCGGAGCGCGGAAGCTTCGCCTCCCGCTCCTCGCCGGGCCCGGGGAGCGTGACCCCGAGCGGGGTGAGGCGCCGCTCCACCAGATACATGACGTTCTGCGCGGTGACCTCGGCGCCGTAGCGGCCGCTGACCCGGTGGGAGACGGCCTCGGCGGTGCGGACCCCGTCGACCGAGCCGACGACCAGGTACAGCAGCCGGGACAGCATCAGCATCTGGCCGTCCGACCGCCGCACCATGTACTTGCGCTCGGTGAACCCCGATCCCCGGTATTCACCGAGCAGTTCGAGACCCGGGCTGGGGTGGGGGACATGGAGGGCGGCGGGGTCGGGACCGGGCGCGGGGTCCGCCGCCGGGAGCGTCACGGTCGGGACCAGACGCTCCGCCGCGCGCCCCTGGTCGTGGCGGTTCTGCTCGTCGCCCTGGTCCTCGCTCCGGTCCTGGATCGGGTCCGGGCCGGGACGGGGTGCGGGCACCCGCACCCTGCCCATGAGCGGGTCGTCTCCGGACGGCGTCATGGTGGTCTCCACTGCGGGGGAAAGTCGTAGGGGCGCGTGAGCCGGTGCTCCGCGCCCGGGGGGTGATGCCCGAACGGTTCTCCTCCGCGACCGCCCCGGTGGGCAGGCGCGAAGGAGAACCGTTTACGCGGGGGCAGCGCCCCTGCTGTCGAGCAGCACTCGGAAGGGCGGTGCGAGGGCGGGCCGGGCAGATCCGTCTCCTCGCACCGCCCGGCTTGTTACTGGTTGACGCTGATGCCCTGAGCGGCCGAGGACTGGGCCACGGCGAGCGGCGAGTACTGGTTCACCGCGGCGGACTCGTTGTGGGCGTCGATGGTCGCGACCTTCTTGGTCACGCTCGTCAGCTTGGTGAGGTTGAACGAGAACCGGCCCAGCGCCTCGCGGGACGGAAGCAGTTCGGCGGTCTCGGCCTCGAGCTGGTCGATGTTCATCTGGATACACCTTTCATCGTTGAACGGATGTGTATGCGACAGGAGTTGGCCCAGTGGGGACGCATCGGCCTCCCCGCCTGTCCTGTCACGCCGCCTCCCGGCGCCCGCCGCCCGACCGGTCCCGCCCAGGGGGTAGTGGGCAAGCCGGCGGACAGCGGCGGACGAACCGGGACGCGGCCCTGCCTCCCCCGCGACCGGGCCATAAGGTGCCCGGTCGCGGGGGCCTGAACGGCGAACCTGCGAGAAGGGAACGCGCAGAAAACAGCCAACTCGCCGTCCAGAGTCTCTGGACGTTTCGTCCGGAGGCGTCGGACAGTAGCCGAAAGGGATCTGACAGTGCAAATCCTCTATATCGGACATAGTTTCAAAATAGACACTCTGTTCCCTTCGGTGGCGGAAGGTTCGTGAGTACCCCCGTCGACACATCCGCCACGCCGACGCGGCGACGTTCGGGGTCCACGCGGTTCGCTTGAGAGGCGCGGCAAGTGACGGGCCGTCGGACGACGGTGAACGCACCTCGGAAAACGAAGGGCGATATCGGCGCGGACCTCTCCGCGTGACCATTCGCTTTCTCGATCCGATACTTCACGGAACTCGGGGCAATGAAGTGATCCCATTCTCCTTGGGGTTCGCCGTTGATCGACCCCGCGGAAGTGGCCGGACCATTCCCGAATTCACCTGCTCGGACGCTACGTGCCGAGTGGTCGGGGGAGTTGGGGAAATCTACTCGAACCCGCCGCTGAGCTGCTGATTCCGCGCCCAGGGCAAAGTTCCTCGCGAAGAACGGGCGCCCATACGACTTGCCGGAAGCGAAAGAAAGGTGAGGTAGCGTCAGCCGCATCAACAGGGCCGAACCCGAAACCCTGATGTCCGAAAGGAATTTAGGTGAAGACCTTCGCTAAGGCGGTGGCCGGAGCAGTCTTGACGGCCGGCGTTGTCGTGGTCCCGCTCTCGACGCAGGCGGCCGCAGCTCCCCTCTCCGCCGCCTCGACCCCGGTGGCGTCGGCGTACCGCACGCTGCCCGCGCAGAACCACGACCACTGGCGGAACGACGACTACCGCCACGGCCGTTACTACTACAACGGCCGTGACTGCCGCCGCTACGACGACTGGCGCCGTCACTGCGACCACCGCAACGGCTGGGACCGCTACGACAACTACCGGGACTGCTTCCCGCGCTGGCGCCGGTAACCCGGAGAAGGCCCGCGCCGCCCGCAGCCGGAAAGTCCGGCGGCGGGCGGCGCCGTCATGCGGGAAAACGCCTGCGCTCATGTGCTCGCGGCAGACAAATCCTCAGTCGACCCGCACCTCGAAGACGGATAGGACTTTCCCGTCCGCCGTCACGAACCTGTCGGGAACTCCCGTGTCCCACCCCGACGTCACTTTCTCGAACACGCGGAATTCCGCCGCGTCCAGAACGGCGCGGGCCGCGTTGATCAGATCCGTACGGTGTGATCCGGAAGCCGCCGGGAACGGCTGGCCCGAGATCAACACCACCGGCTCACCAGTACTGCCGCGGACCACCGCCGTCACCGAAGCTCCGTGCACGAACAGCACGAGCAACCCCTCTCGCCGGAACGGAAATTCCCGAACCATCGATCCCGGCAACGCAAGAGAATAGCCAACAGGTGGCCGGAAACAGAGCAAACGGCGCAACAGCCCCCCGATAAAACACATAAGCGATTCCGCTTGTGTCCGTAAGCGGCACCGGGCTCAGGACTGCGGGACGGCGTCCTCGCCGAAGAGGTGCCGCACGGTCGAGCGGTGGGTGGCGCGGACGTGGGCCAGGGCGTGCGCGCGGGCGCGTTCCGGATCGCCGGACGCGATCGCCTCGTACAACTCCCGGTGTTCCGTGAGAAGTTCGGACCACTTCGTGTTCCGGCGGGTGAGCCAGCGCAGTCGGCCGTCGACCGGTTCCATGACCGAGACGAGCAGGGTGTTGCCCGCCGTGGCCAGAATGCGGTCGTGGAAGCGGGTGTTGACGTCCGTGATCGTCTCGGCGTCGCCCGCTTCCGTCGCTGCCGTCGCCTCGCCGAGCAGCTCCCGCAGCTCCTTGAGGTCCCCGCGCGTGGCCCGCGAGGCGGCCAGTCCCGCCGCGTACACCTCCAACGCCTCGCGCAGTTCGAAGAGTTCGCGGACATCGTCCGGAGCGAGACGGCGTACGACAGTGCGGCGGGCGGACTCGAAGAGGACGAAGCCCTCGGCGACCAGGGCGCGGATCGCCTCCCGCACCGGCACCCGGGAGACACCGAACCGCTCCGCCAACTCCCGCTCCACCAGCCGGTCACCGGGCCCGAGGCGCCCCGCGATGATGTCCTCGCGCAAGGTCGCCAGGACGTGCTCGCGCACCGTGCCGAGGGATCCGGTCTTCGCCGTGGTGGGGCTCATGAGGTCATCTTCCTTGCCTGGCACTGCTTTTACGGAGCCGTAACGGCGGCGCAATCCCTCCGAACGATCGACGGCGGGACCATGACGGCCTGTTTGGTATACCAAACGATCGCCGCCCGCCGTCCCCCGGTCCATGGAGGCCCCGTGTCCCTCGCCGACCGCGCCGAAGCCGCCGGTGCCCCCGCGTACACCCCCGACCCGCGCCTGACCAACGAAGACCTCGCCCCCGCCGGGCAGCGCAACTGGAAGGTCTTCGACCTCTTCGCCCTGTGGATGTCCGACGTCCACAACCTCGGCAACTACACCTTCGCCGCCGGTCTGCTGGTGCTCGGCATGAACGTCTGGCAGGTCTTCACCTCGCTGCTCGTGGGCTTCGTGCTCATCTTCGTCGGGATGAACTGGATGGGCCGGATCGGCCAGCGCCACGGGGTGCCGTTCCCCGTGGTCAGCCGGATCGCCTTCGGTGTGTGGGGCGCGAACATACCCGCCCTCATCAGGGCGGTGATCGCCATCATGTGGTACGGCATCCAGACGTATCTGGCGTCCGTCGCCGTCGACGTGATGCTGCTCGCGGCGTGGCCGGACCTCGTGTCGCTGACGCGCCACTCCTTCCTCGGACTCGACGCGCTGGGCTGGATCTCGTTCCTCGCCCTGTGGGTGATCCAGGCGCTGATCATCAGCCGGGGCATGGAGTCCGTGCGCAGGTTCCAGGACTTCTGCGGTCCCGCGATCTGGCTGGTGATGATCGCGCTGGCGGTGTGGGTGCTGGCGAAGGCCCACTGGAGCATCTCGCTGACCTCCACCCCGCACCCCGTGTCCGTCGGTGAGCAGTGGCGGCAGTGGTTCGGCGCCATCGGTCTGATCCTCGCGACCTACGGCACCCTGATGCTCAACTTCTGCGACTTCTCCCGCTTCGCACCTGACTACCGCACGGTCCGGCGCGGCAACTTCTGGGGTCTGCCGGTGAATTCGACCGCGTTCGTGGTCGTCTCCGTGATCGTCACGGCCGGTTCGCTGAAGGTGTTCGGCAAGGCCGTCACGGACCCCGCCGAGCTGGTCGCGAAGGTCGGCAACACCTGGGTCCTCGTGGCCGCCGCGCTGACCTTCGCCGTCGCCACCATGGGCGTCAACATCGTCGCCAACTTCGTCTCCCCGGCGTACGACCTGGCCAACGTCTGGCCGCAGCGCATCACCTTCAGGACCGGCGGCATGATCAGCACCGTCGCCGCCCTGGTCGTCACGCCCTGGAACCTCTTCTCCGACCCCACCGTGGTCAACTACTTCCTCGGCGGACTCGGCGCGTTCCTCGGCCCGCTGTTCGGCGTGATCATGGTCGACTACTACGCCGTGAAGAGGGGGCGGGTGGACGTCGACGCCCTCTTCGACGCGACCCCGGGCTCGCCGTACCACTACCGCAAGGGCGTCAACCCCAAGGCGCTGTACGCCTTCCTGCCCTCCGCGGCGGTCGCCGCCGTGCTCGCACTGGTGAAGTCCTTCGACACCGTCGCCCCGTACTCGTGGTTCGTCGGCGCGGCGATGGGCGCGGGGCTGTACGCCCTGCTGTGCCGGGGCGAACGCGCCGCGAGCGCGGTGGAGGGCTGAGAGGAGTGCGGATCGTCGTCACCAACTGCAACACCACCACCGCCATGACGGAGGAGATCGTCGGCGCGGCCCGTGCCGTGGCCGCTCCGGGCACGACGGTGACCGGACTGACCCCCGCCTGGGGTCCGGAGTCGGCGGAGGGCTGGCTCGACAGCCACCTCTCCGCGGCTGCCGTCCTGGACACGCTGCGCACGTACGACGGTCCGCCGTACGACGCGGTGGTCATGGCAGGCTTCGGCGAGCACGGGCGCGAAGGCGTAAGGGAGTTGGTGGACGTGCCGGTCGTGGACATCACGGAGGCAGCCGCCCACCTCGCCTGCCTGCTCGGCCGGCGCTACGCCGTGGTGACCACCCTCGACCGGTCGCGCGGTCAGATCGAGGACAGCCTGGAGACGGCGGGCGTCGCCCGCAACTGCGCGGCGGTGATCGGAACCGGACTCGGCGTCCTGGAACTGACCGACGACCCGGAACGCACCGAGGCCGCCTTTGTGACCGCCGCCGAACGGGCCGTTCGGGAAGGAGCGGAGGTACTGGTCCTCGGCTGCGCCGGAATGGCGGGACTGCGGCGGGAGTTGGGCGACCGGCTCGGTCTGCCGGTGATCGACGGTGTCGTGGCGGCGGTGAAGCTGGCGGAGTCGCTCGTCGCGCTGGGACTGACGACGAGCCGGGTGGGGAGTTACGCCAAGCCCCTTGCCAAGCGGCGGACATGGGGCCGCCCCGCACCGTGACGGCGCGGGGCGGCTCGCACTGGCGGCTTGGGCGTCAGACCGTGGCGGCGGCGGCGAGGCGGCGCAGCTCCTTCTTGTCCGGCTTGCCCACGTCGGTCAGGGGCAGTTCGGACGGAAAGGTGATGCGGGCGGGCTCGTACATCGCGCCGCGCGCCGCCCGGACCATCGCGCGCAGCTCGTCGGCGCCGGTGGTGGAGCCGGGGGCGAGCAGCACGGCGGCGTGGACCTGCTCCATGCGATCCTGGTCGCGGACGCCGAACACCGCGCTCTGCCGGACCTCGGGGTGGCTGTTGAGCAGGTCTTCCAGCTCGGTGGTGTACACATGGCCGCCGACCACGACGATCATGTCCTTGATGCGGTCCACGACGGTGAGATAGCCGTCGTCGTCGCGGAAGCCGATGTCACCGGTGTGCAGCCAGCCGTCCTTCAGCACCTCGGCGGTCAGCTCGGGCTGCTTCCAGTAGCCCTCCATCGCCATGGCGGAGCGGACGCAGATCTCGCCGTGCTCACCGTTGGGCAGCACCTTGCCGTTCTCGTCGCGGATGTCCACCTCGACCCCCGGCAGGATCCGTCCGGCGGTGCGCAGCCGCTCGGGGCGGTCCGGGTCGTGGTCGGCGGGGGAGAGGATGCTGATGATGCCGGCCTCGTTCTGGCCGTAGCCCTGCATCAGGACCGGACCCAGGCGCCGTACCGCCTCGGCGATCCGGGTGGGGGACGCCTGGCAGCCGCCGTACACCACCTGGCGGAGCGAAGAGGTGTCGGTTCGCTCCATGTGGGGGTGATCCAGGATCTGGTACAGCAGGGGAGGCAGCAGCCACATGTGGGTGATGCGCTCGCGCTCGATGGCGCCGAGCACCTCACCGGGCGCGAAGTCGTCCAGCAGGACCACGGTGCCACCGGTCTCCAGCACACCGTCGGCGAGCATCCCGGCCGCGTGCGCGATGGTGGTGACGATGAGCTGGCGGGGCGGCGTGCTGCCGTCGTCGTCCGGACGCGCGGCGCGCTGCTCCTGCACCTGGCGGTAGGTGGTGCAGATCCCCTTGGGGTGACCGGTGGTGCCGCCGGTGTGCCGGATGGCGCAGATGTCGTCGGGCTCGGCCTGGCTGGGGAAGGGCTCGGGGGACTGGAGGGCGGCCAGGGCGAGCAGGTCCTGGGCGTCGGGCGCGTCCTGATCGGGTCCGGCAGGACCGAGGGTGAGCACGGACTTCACGGCGACGGCCCCGACGATCTCCTCCGCGCGCCGCGTCATCCGGGGGTCGACGACCAGCGCCCGGGTCTCCACGTCCCGCACGATGGCGGCCTGCACGTCCGGCGCGAGCTTGTTGTACAGGTGATTGACCTGCGCGCCGATCAGATTCGCGGCGTACCGCAGCGCGATCGCCTCGGGCAGGTTGCCGCTGAGCAGGGTGACCGTCTGTCCCCGCTCGATTCCCTGCGCCTGAAGCGCCCACGCCATCCGGTGCACGAGGTCGTGGAACTCCCCGGCACCGATACGGTGACCGCCGTGCACGAGCGCTTCCCGGCCGGGTGCGTCCCGCAGACCCTCGAGGATGTCTTCCACATGGCTGCGGAAGCGGGGGGCGACGTCGGACATCTGCTGGACCTCCTGAACCGGCCCGCCGCCTCGGCGTGCCGGTCTCCATAACTGTTCTCTGTGGGGGGAATGGTGGCCCTGACCTGCGGAAAGGTTGCCCAGGCCAACCAAGATCGACTTTATGCCGAGGGGGCGGGACGTGGCCAACCGGGTGAGCGTCCGGCGTCGGAATTCGGCCCGGCGCGGGGAGCGGGGAACGCGTCATGGGGCCGCGCGGGAACGGCTGTTCGCGACCTTTGGCGGGGGTGGGGAGGGGTTCGAGTGTCCGGAATCATGCGCTGGGGGTGGGCTGGTTTCCGTGGGCGGACGGCTGTCGCCCCAACGCCTCTGCTCCCTCGCGGGCATGTTCTGTGAGGGCGACGACGCGGAGCGCCCGTTCGACGGACGCCATCTCGACGGGACGACAGGAGAAGCCCCTTGACCAGTCCTTTCCAACCCGGCCGGACGGTCGTACGGCGGGACGTACACCACAGCGGTCAGGTACGCCACGTATGGAGCGAGCACTCGCTGCGCGTCCTCGCCGACACCGGTGACGCCCTGGAAGCGGCCTGCGCGCCCGGGGCGGAGACGCGTTGGCCCGCCCTGTATGCCAAGTCCCTTGCGGAGGGCGACCTTTCCGCTCGGGGCAGGGCGTTCGACGCTCTGGCGACGGGGATGTGGGAGCAGACCTCCGGCCGCTGGCGGGAGACCGAGCTGCGGATCTGGAAGCCGTCCACCGCCTGGTTCAGCGTCAACGCCTTCTACACCGGGACCGGTCTGCGGAACTGGTACGTGAACTTCGAGCGCCCCATGCTCCGCACCGCCGACGGCTTCGACACCTTCGACCTCGCCGTGGATCTCCTCGTCACCCCCGATCTCGCCCGCTGGGAATGGAAGGACGAGGACGAGTACGCCCACGCCCGCAGGCTGGGCCTCATCACCGACGCCGACCACCGCGCCGTCGATACGGCACGTGCCGAGGTGCTGGCGATGGTGGGGGAGCGGGCGGGGCCGTTCGGGGACGTGACCGCCTGGTCGACGTGGCGATGGGACGGGGCGTGGCCGACTCCGCGCCTGCCGCGGCGGACGGGGAGGGGTGAACAGGCGCGCGCGTAGCTGGAGTTGAAGTCCCTTGACAGCCCCATATCGCTAATCGATAGTATCGATAAGCGATATGGGGCTGTGAGCTACGGGGGGAACCGTGGGTGCGAAATCCTGGTGGGACCGGACCGACAACCGGGTGCTGGAGGGCGTTCTGGCTTTGGCCGCCCTGCTGTTCGGTGTCTTCGGCGTGCTGATCCCGGTCCTCGGGGTGGTCGGTCTGATCGACCCCATGGACACGCGCGACGTCGAGCTGGACGTCACGACCCGGGTGCCCGGCGCGGTGAAGCCCGTCACCGCGGACTACGGCATGACCCTCACCGGCACCGACCGCGCCGAACTCGGCTTCGTCCACCCCGACTTCGGTCAGCGCCTGTTGCTCGCGCTGCCGGAGATCACGGGCAGTCTGCTTCTGCTGTTCGTCCTGGTGCTCCTCCTCCGGATGGCCAGGACGCTGAGGAGCGGCGATGTCTTCGTGCCGAAGAACGCCCGCCGTCTGAGCGCCATAGGGCTCACGGTGCTGGTGCAGTCCGTCCTCTCGCCGCTGCTCCCGGCCGTGACCACGGCGCTCCTGGTGCGCGGCACCGACATGGCCGACCGGGTTCCGTTCGCCGTCACCCTTTCCGGCAAGTACGTCCTGCTCGCCCTCCTCGTCCTCGCCCTGGCCGAGGTCTTCCGTCAGGGCACGAAGCTCCGCGCCGACACCGAGGGGCTGGTCTGATGCCACCTGAGGACGAACACCGGGTCAAGGTCCACCTCGACCGGCTGCTGGCCGAGCGCGGGATGACCCTGTCCCAACTGGCGGCCAGGGTCGACGTGACGGTCGTCAACCTCTCCGTCCTCAAGAACGGCCGCGCCAAGGCGATCCGCTTCTCCACGCTCACCGCCATCTGCCGCGAACTGAACTGCCAACCCGGTGACCTGCTCAGCATCCGCGAGGACTGACTGACTTCGGTCACCGCGGCAACCGTGCTACCTGGACAAGGGATTCCTCATGACATCAACCTCTGGCCGACGTCTCGCCCACGCCGCTGTGATCGCAACCTGCGCCGTCGCTCTCACCGCCTGCGAGATGTCCTCGCGCTCCTACAACGTGACAGCGGTCCCGGGAGGCGAAAGCGCCGCGTGCACCACCCTGGTGCACAAGTCCCCGCAGCATTTAGGCGGTCGCGACCGCACCGACTCCGACATCAAGGGAACAGCCGTCTGGGGACAGGGAGATGTGATCCTCCGCTGCGGCAACATCTCCAACGTCCCCAAATCCGCTCCGTGTTCGCCGGTCAACGGCGTCGACTGGGTCGTGAACACGGCCAACACCCACGACGGCACGAAGACGGTCCTCACCTACGGCCGCAGCCCGGCAGCCGAACTCACGCTCTCGGAAAGGGTCAACGACAAGAACGCGGTTATCAGCAAGGTGTCTGGGCTCGTGTCGGGGTTGCCCGAGCAGAAGACGTGTACGCGGCGGGGCTGAGCTTCTCATGGCGACGGGCGGGAACAGGGGCGCGCAGTGGACTTGATCCATCTCTCGGACGGCGTGCTCGCCGCGGGCCGTGATGTTCGTTGGACGGACGACGAGCGTAGCCCCGAAATCCGGTTCCAAGCACTCAACGCAGAACACGAGACCCCCGCCGTGCAGATCGAGGACGTGGCTCGTTCCAGCGTCTCCGTGTTCCTTCCCCTGTGTCTGGATGAGGGGTGGATCGACGAGCAGCGGAAGTTGCTACAGCAAGTGCGACGGGAATGGCCGAGCGAAGTCGTCTCGACGTCACCGGGCGCCTACGAGTGGCGGTGCTGAACGGTGGACAGCCGACGCTGCCGGATGCGCGGCCGAGGCTGAACGCCGGTCGTAGTCCACGTGACCTCGCCCGATTGACCTTCGACCCGCTTGAAGCTCGACGATGGGTACGTGCCACACCATGATCCGAACCTGATGCCGATCGGGGTCTTCGCCCGCCGATGCGGCCTGACCCCCAGTGCTTTGCGTTTTTACGCCGACTCGGGGCTGTTGCGTCCCGCCGAAGTGGACCCCGTCTCCGGCTATCGGTACTACGGGCCCGACCAACTGCCCCATGCGGCCAGGCTCCGCCGACTCCGTGAGATCGCCATGCCTCTCGCCACGGTGGACGCGGTCCTGGATGCCGAGCCGGAGACGGCGTGGAGGCTGATCGACGAGCACGTGGCCAAGGTCGTCGAAGACGCGGAAGCCACGAAACGGACAGCCGCGCTGGTCAAGTCGTCACTGGCTGACGTGCCGAGCCTGCGGATCGCCACGCTGAAGGGGCCAGTCCTCGCCGACGCGATCGAACAGGTCCTGACCGCGACCGTGCGCGAGCCGGGATTGCCGGTGCTCGGCGGCCTGTACGTGGAGGCGACCGCCGAAGCGATCACGCTGACCGCGACCGACCGGTACCGCCTCTCGACACGTACCCTCGCCCCCATGGACCCGCCGCCTGCGACCTGGTCCGCCACGGTCAACGGCGACGAACTTCGCTCCACGGCCGCCGCGCTGCGCCGTAGCCCACTGGTCGGGCTGGACGCCACCCCGCATGGCATCTGGCTTCGCATGGCAGGTCGTGAGGATCAGCACTGCCGGTTGCTCAGGGAGGAGTTCCCCGACCACCGCTCGATGCTCGCGTCGCTGCCCGAGGTCACGACGCGGGTGACGATCGCGAAGGACACGTTCCTGAGGGCGATGGAGGAACTTCCGGGTGAGCACCTGGCGCTCCGGATGTCCGACGGGAGTGTGCAAGTCCTGGCGCGCGATGGCTCCCCTCTCCATCTCACGGCTGCCGTGGACGGCAGCGATCTACGGATCGACTTCGATCTGACCACCCTCTACCCGGCCATCAGCACCGCCATCGGCCCCGACGTGATGCTCGACCTGCGCGGCCCGGAGCAGCCGGTCACCATCCGCTCGGCGGACCGCGGTGACCTCACGACGCTGGCGATGCCCGTCAAGCCCGACCACTCCGCCTGAGAAGACCTGAGAAAGAGAGACAGGGTGCCCCCATGACCACCCACGATCCGACCATGGAAGCCATTGGCGCCGCCGTCACCGAAGGACGTACCGGTTATCCAGCCTCCGCTCGCCAGAGACTCCTGGACCTCTGGTCCACGACCGGTCCCGCCGGCGACCCGCTGCACCGTTGCACCCTCACCCACTACCTGGCCGACCTCTACGACGACCCCGCACAGGCCCTGGCCTGGGACATCCGCGCGCTGGACGCGGCCGAGTCCCTGACCGAGCGACGCGTCCAGGCCCATGACACCGACCTCCAGCTCGCCGCTTTTTACCCGTCCCTCCACCTCAACCTCGCCGACAACTACCGCCGCCTCGGTTCCTTCACTGCCGCTACCGAACACATCGACGCCGCCCGGCACCACGCGCCGCATCTCCCTGAGGACGGATACGGCGACCTTTTGCGCACAGCCATCGAGGAGGTGGCCGAGGCCATCACCCAACGGAGCACCACCAAGCGGGCCTCCGCCCCAGGCCCCAGCGCGTGAAGCGGTGTGCAACTTGCAGCCTGATCCCGTCCATCGGACAAGTCTCATGATCAGTCGTATGGGCGCACTCTTCGGCTCCTACACCGCCGCTCGTGACGAAGACGCCGTTCGGGCGGCGGTCCGTGAGAACGGGCAGGCGCGCTGGGCGCGGGGTACGACTCGCTCGTCGTGAAGGACGTCGATCCGGTGGTCGCGTTGCTGGGCGGACGGCACCTGGGCTGCAGCGAACAACGTCGAAATCGCCTACCCCCTACCAGGAGGGCTAACGCTGTCTGATCCGGCGCTAAACGCCGGTGGTGCCATCGATGCGTTCCCGGACCAGGTCGGCGTGGCCGTTGTGGCGGGCGTACTCCTCGATCATGTGGACGTAGATCCAGCGGAGGTTGACGTCCTGCTCCATGAAACGACCCGTATCGGTCAGAGCATGCTCGGCGCAGTGCTCGCGGGCGCGGGCGATCTCGGCGTGCCAGGTGGCGAGGGCGTCGCTCAGAGTGGCGCCCTCAGCCACGTCGAAACCGCCGTCGGGGGCATCCGGGTCGGCCTGCGGGTCGTAGATGGGCGGCGCCTGTTCTCCGGCGAGCACGCGGCGGAACCAGTTCCGCTCCACCTCCGCCATGTGCTGGACCAGGCCGGTCAGAGTGAAGTCGGACGGCGGCACGGACGCCTCGGCGGCCTGCTTATCGTCCAGCCCCTCGCACTTCATGGCCAGTGTGGTGCGGTGAAAGTCGAGCCAGCTTTCCAGCGTCGTGCGCTCGTCGGCGTTCAGGGGCGGCATAGGGCGATCGATGGCGCTCATCGGTCGATTATCGCCAGCGGCCGAAGCCGTCGACAGGCGGGGCTTCACTACAGGGCGAACGTTGCCTTATACGGCACTAGGAGCTGTCCGGCCGATCATTGATGGCGTGCTCTGGCCGCTACTTGAGGCGCCTGTGACGGCAGCCTGAAGTCGATTGCCAGGGGCCTACCGGTGCGCGACCATCCTCGGATGGACGCAGAGGAGGGTCGGCATCTGGTGCGGGTCGTGCAGACGTGTTCTGCCTATCCGTCGCAGTGGGATGCCTGGACGGCAGACGGCCGGTACTTCTATCTCCGATACCGGCAGGGCGAGGGCTGCGTTGAGTGGCATCCCGACCCTGACTTCGATGACGGTCTGGAGTCGTGGAACGAGGGCCGCTCGGGGCTCCTGATCGAATGGGACGACGGTACCGGTAGCGGTGCCATCAGCCTTGAGAACTTCCTCGCGGCAGCGGGCCTGGCGTTGGCGCCGGGCGCCTCGGTGCGCTGACGTCGCGGCACCCGGGCAGGTGCGGAGCCAGATGACCAGGGCGGCCGCGGTGACGGTACCGAGGAAGACGTACCCGTGCTTGTCGTAATGGGTCGCGAGAGCGCGGAAGTTCTTCAGCTTGTTGATGGCCCGCTCCACGGTGTTGCGCTTCTTGTACCGGTCCTCGTCGAAGCCTGGCGGCCGTCCGCCGCGCGATCCTTTGCGTAGGCGGGCGGCCTGGCTGTCGGCCTTCTTCGGGATCGTGTGCCGGATGCCGTGGCGCCGCAGACGGCAGGGACCGTTGCTGTAGGCCTTATCGGCCGCGAGGCTATTGGGCTTCTTGCAGGGCCTGCCCGACCCGAGCCGGGGGACCCGGATCTTCTCCAGCGCCGGGACGAACTGGGTGCAGTCGCCCCGCTGCCCGGGCGTGACGATCAGAGATATTGGGCGGCAGTGACCGTCCGCGCTCAGGTGGATCTTGCTGGTGAAGCCGTCGCGTGCTGGTGGGCGCGCACAATGGTGGAGTCCACCGAGGTGTCCCAGCGGTGGCCTGGCTGTGCAAGGGTGAGGCAGGGTCACTCTCGAAGCGGGAGTGCCGCAGGTCGACGCGGCCCTCGACACGGATCATGCCCGCTTCCACACCCGGCGCCCGGCTGCCCACGAACGCGATCGACTGAGCCGATGCCCCGGAGAGGTCCACCCACTCTTCGAACCAGCAGTCCTCGAACCAGAACGCGTGGGTGATCTGCGCTCCGGACAAGCCGAGTCGGCCGGATATCCGTGCCCCCGCGAGCCACAGACACGCGACGCCGCTCGGGCGCGTGGTGTTCACGCCCTGGAGCAGCGCCACGATCACGGCGCCCCGCACCGTCCGCTCGGCGCCCCACTGTCCGCCCTCGGTGACCTGGTCGTCCTCGGGTACGCCCGTACGGAGATTCACTTGGCGCCCCTCCGGAAACGCGTCCCACCGCGCACGCTCCGGCGGAGTCAACTCGTCGTATGAGAGCACCCGTTCAGCGTAGTGATCCGGTGCCGAGGCGGGGACTCCCCGACGCCGCTCAGCGCACCCCCGGCTCGTAAACTCCGGGCGCGAGGAGGTGCGGTGGAGGTCACGGTGCAGTGGGTCAAGGCGTCCTGGACGAAGGAGTCTCGGGGTGGGGAAGTCGCTGCTTTCAGGAACGCGGTGCCTGTTGGGTTCCCCGTGCCGGAACTGCCGCCCAGGCACGCCCACTTCGTGCGGATGTCCGAGCGTGACGGGTTCGAGCCGCGCTCGGGGGAGGCGCCGTTCCGAGAGGTCGGCGTCAGCCTGCGGGGCGAGGGGGATCGGCTTCGGGTGCTGGCGAGGGTGGAGCCGATGTTCGGGGTGCCCCCTCGTCATCGCAGACCACCGGCGGTGCGGCTGCTGCCCGGTCAGTGGGTCCGGTGGCAGCTCAACTACCGGTTCAGCAGTGCCCTCGGGATCAGGGGCTGGTCCTACTGGCTCGACACGTTCAACATCGCCTACGGACCCGTCGACGCGGACGTGTTCCTGTCGGAGCCGACCGTGCTGGTCGACGAGCGCGGGCCGGTCCGGTAGAGGGAGGCGGCAGCGGTGAGCCCCCACCGTGCCACCGGTGAGGGCTCACGTGGGACGAACCGCCCCGCTACAACTCCTTGATCCGGATGTCCCGGTAGGAGATCACGTCCGACGTGCTGTGGACCTGGAGCCCGATGTAGCCCGTCGCGTAGCGCCGCCCGTCCGTGCCGGGGTCACCCGCGCGCGGCGGGGTGAAGACCTGGCCGCCGACGTTGTCGAACTCGTTGATGACGACGCCGTTGCGCAGGATCGTGAAGTGCTGGCCCTCCGCGCGGATCTCGTAGTCGTTCCAGGTGCCCTTCGGGGTGACGCCCGCGCCGCCGAGGCCCACGCGGTCGAAGCCGTAGACCGAGCCGGTCTTGTACATGTCGCCGGTCGGGCTGTCGAGGATCTGGATCTCGTGGCCGTAGTTGATGGCGACCCACTCGGGGCGGGACTCCTCGGGGTGGTTGTGGACGTTGGGGAAGCGGATGAAGACACCGCCGTTGGCGTTGCCCGTGCCCGGCGCGTCGTCGCGGAAGCGGAGCTTCAGCGAGAAGTCGCCGTACTTGCGCTCCGGGAACCACAGCATGCCCATGCCCTGCACGGTCGTGCTGCTGGTGATCGCGCCGTCGCCGGTGAGGGTGAAGTGCCCGCCGCCGACCTGCTCCCACTTGGACAGGGACGCCTCCGTGCCGTCGAACAGGTCCCGGTAGCCCGTCGTCTGGCCGGGCTTGCCGATCTTCGACTGCTTGGCAGCCTTGGTGATCTTGTTGAACTCGCGCTGGTCGATGACGTTGTCCGCCAGGAGACCGTCGAGCACGCCGTCGACGTGCTTGAGGAACAGCGCCTGCGACGACCAGTCCTTCTCGTCCTCGATCAGCTCGTTGATCGTGCACCGGCTGCGGGTCATCCGGTTCGGCACGCCGGAGTCGACGGTGCCGACGATGACCGTCAGCCGCTCGTCGTACTCGGGGCAGGCGGGCGCCGGGACGCCCCCGCCCTGCGCGACCGTGAAGGTGACGTTCTTGGCGGCGGAGGTGTTCCCCGCCTTGTCCGTCGCCCGGTACGCCACCGTGTGGAACCCGAGCCGGTCCACGACCACCGGCGCCGAGTACTCCAGATACGCGCCCCCGTCGAGCGAGTACTCGACCCGCGCCACCCCGGACGCGGAGTCCGAGGCGTTGACCGTCACCTTGGCGCTCGTGACGTACGCGCCGCCCGAGTTCCTGGTCCCGCTCAGCGTCGCCGACGTCTCCGGCGCGGTCGTGTCCTGGGCGGGCGGCGCCACGACGGTGAAGGTCACGGACTTCGCGGCGGTCGCGTTGCCCGCCTTGTCGGTCGCCCGGTAGCGCACGGTGTGCGTACCTACCTCGTGCACCATCACCGGCGCGGTGTACGGCTGCCAGGCACCGTCCGAACCGAGCGCGTACTCAATGGCGTTGACGCCCGAGCCGGTGTCCGAGGCGGTGACGGTGACCGTCGCCATCGTGAGGTAGTTCCCGTCGGCGTCCTTCTCGCCGCTCACCGTCGCGGAGGTCTCCGGCGCGGTCGTGTCGTCCGTCGGCGGGGCGACCACGCTGAAGGTCACGGACTTCTCGGCCGCCACGTTGCCCGCCTTGTCGGTGGCGCGGTAGCGCAGGGTGTGGGTGCCGACCTGGTCGACGACGACCGGCGCGGTGTACGCCTGCCAGGGACCGTCCTCGCCCACCGCGTACTCGATCGACTTCACGCCGGACGCGTCGTCGGAGGCGGAGACCGTCACCGTGGCCGAGCCGACGTAGGCGCCGTCGGCGTTCTTCTGCCCCTCCACCTTCGCGGCGGCGGTCGGCGCCGTGGTGTCCTCGCCGCCGGGCTCGGTCACCGTGAGGATGCCCTGCATCTGGCCGTGGCCGGGGATGCTGCAGAAGTAGCGGTAGCGTCCGGGCGTCAGCGTCACGTCCACGGTGTGCTTGCCGCCGCTGTCGTCGCCGGGGTTGGCGAGGATGTTGACCGGTACGTCGTGGTTGTACTCGGGGTCCGACACGTCGAAGGTCAGCGTGTGCGGCATGCCGATGTCGTTGCCGGTCGCGGTGCTGTTCTCGAAGACGAGGGTCGCCGGACCGGCCACCGCCGTCGTCGGGAAGCTGGCGTACTGGTCCGTGCGGGAACTCGCCGTCCAGGTCAGGACCTGGGCAGCAGCCGCCGCCGCGCGGTCGCGGTCACGTCCGTACGCGGTCGTCGAGGTGAGTCCCAGCATCAGCAGCAGCGCGCCCACCAGCGCGGTGTACAGGCGGAGGGGTCGATGTCTCACTGTGCCGCCTTCCTGGCCAGATCCTTCGCGGCGGGCGTGGCCGCGCCGCCGGTGTACGTCACGTGCCACAGCGCGGACTGGGAGTCGGAGGTGAAGAAGCCGCGACCGTAGTCGAGGACGTAGAGCGAACCGTCCGGCGCGAACTTCCAGTCCATGAGGTTGCGGATGCCGCCCTGACCGACCGGGATGATCTTCTTCAGCGACTCCGCCGTGACCGGCAGACCGCCCTTGCCGACGGTCTTCGGGTCGGTGAGCACCGCGTGGCGCGGGTTGTCCGCGTCGTAGAAGTCACCGACGAACCACTTGCCGTCCCAGTACTCCGGCCACGCCCCGGCGCCGGCCTTCGCCGCGTCGTAGCGGTAGACCGGGCCATCCATGGTGGCCTGGCCGCCGCCCTTGAGCCACGGCAGCAGGTAGGTGGCTTCCTCGTTCTTGTAGCTGGGCACGCCCGCCGCGTTGCGCGGGAAGTCGGGGGCGCCGCCTTGCGGGGAGTACCAGATGGTGTTGCCGGTGACGGGCGGCAGGTTCACCAGACCGTCGTTGTTCGGGGACTCGTTCTTCGGGGCGTCGCAGTCGTACCAGCCCAGCGGCTTGGTCGGGTCCGGCAGATTGCGGTCGCGGTAGGGCTGCTTGTTGCCCATGCAGAACGGCCAGCCGTGGTTGCCCGCCTTGGTGATCGCGGCGAACGTGTCGTACTTCGCCGGTCCCCACGTGGTGCTCGGCGCGCCCGCGTCGGGTCCGACCCAGCCCGCGTAGAGGATGTCGGTCTTCTTGTCGACGGAGATCCGCGCCGGGTTCCGTACGCCCATGACATAGATCTCGCCACGCGTCTTGCCGCCGCCCTCGTCCTGCTCCTTGCCGGTGAAGAGGTTGCCCTCGGGCAGGGTGTACGTGCCGTCCGGCTCCGGGTGGATGCGCAGGATCTTGCCGTTGAGGTTGTGGGTGTTGCCCGCGGTGCGGCGGGCGTCCGCGAAGGACAGACCCTTGTAGTTGGGCTGCGGGTTGTTGCCGGAGTAACCGTCGCTGAAACCGGAGGAGTTGTTGTCACCGGTGGCGATGTAGAGGTTGCCCTTGGAGTCCCAGGCCATCCCGCCGCCCGCGTGACAGCAACTGTGTACCTGTACGGGCCACTTGAGCAGCACCTTCTCCGACGCCAGGTCGAGCTTGTTCGTGGCGCGGTCCAACGTGAAGCGGGAGACGCGGCGTTCGGCCACCTGCTTGTCGCGGTCGAGTCCGGAGTGCGGGGTGTAGTGCAGATAGACCCAGCCGTTGGACTCGAAGGCGGGGTCCAGCTCGATGCCGAGCAACCCCTCCTCGACCTTGGTGAGTTCGTCGCCGCCGCCCTTGTTGCCGAAGACGGTCAGGGCGCCCGCGAGCGTCACCTTCTTCGTCGCGGGGTCGTAGATGTGGATCTGACCGATGCCCTTGCCGATGTCGGGGTTGTTCCAGTCGGTGACGACCGGAGCCTCGTTCGTGCCGCCGCCCCGGCCGATGTACAGCACCCGTCCGTCGGGCGCCACGACCATGCCGTGCGGCTCGCCGATCTGGTCCTGCTGACCGGGCTGGTTCGGCTGAGTGACGCGCACCGCCGAGTAGTTGGCGTCGATGGTCGCCTTGCAGTCGGCACGTGAGAGCCGGGTGGTCCACAGCAGCGCGCCCCGCAGATGGTCGCGGAAGTCGGTCTCCGCGAACGACTCGACCGTACCGCCCATCGCGGTGTAGAAGGACCGGCCGCCGTCGTAGTCACGGCACCAGGAGACCGGGTGGTCCACGCCGTTGGCGCCGGTGCCCGGCTGGTAGCTGCTCTCCCGGACCTTGGCGACGGTGTGCACCTTGCCGGTCGGGTTGCTCGTCCAGTTGAACCACTGGTCGGGCCGTTTCCACTCCAGGGGCAGGTCCTTCGTGGCCGGATGACTCCGGTCGGGGATCTCGACGACGGCACGCTGTACGGCAGTTGGGCTCCCGCTCGCGGGACGGGCGCCGATCAGACCGGTGAACCAGTCGGAGTACGGCTCCGTCCTGGCCGCGTCGTGGATGCCCAGGAAGCCGCCGCCCGCCTTGAGGTAGGACTCCAGACCGGCTTCCTGCTCGGGATCGAGGACGTCTCCGCCGCCGGTCAGGAAGACCACGGCGTTGAAGGTGCCCAGCCGCTTGTCGTTGGTGAAGACCGAGGCGTCGTCCGTGGCCACGGTCTTGAAGCGCTGTTCGGCAGGGCCGGTCAGGCCGATGGATTCGATGGCCTCGATGCCCGCGTCCACGGTCGGCGACTCCTCGGTCGCCGAGGCGTGGAAGACGAGGACCTTGACGTTCTTGCCCCCCGGCGGCGACGGCAGCGCCGACGCCTTCGGGTCCGGTAACGGCCGGGCCATGGCGGTCGTACCACCGCTCAGCAGGGATGCCGCCAGGGCCCCGGCCGTCAGCGCCGCGGCCGCCGCGCGCCGGGATCTCGACCGGTGATGCGGTGCGCTCTGCATGGGTCACCCACCCTCCGTGGTCTCAGCAACAGCGCCAGAAGCTAGACGGCTTTCAACGACCCGCCAATACCAACGGACGGAATCTCACCAACTTTGTCCTGAGTGTGGATAAACGAGGGCTACGGCTCTACCGTGGCCGCCGTCCCCACGGGCACTCCCGCTTCTCGCTCGTCTCCTCACGACACTGGAGAGACCGGTATGGCTCTGGACAGAAGGACGTTCGGGCGACGGATGCTGGCCGGCGGCGTGGTCGCCGCGACCGGTACGGCAACGTTGTCGGTGACCTCCGCACCCTCCGCCGCGGAACCGGCTCCGCCCACGGCTCCGGCCGGCGGCCAGGTGCGCCACCTCAAGCTCTACGCCGAGAAACTGCCGGGCGGACAGCTCGGCTACGGCCTGGAGAAGGGCAAGGCGACCGTGCCGGGTCCGCTCATCGAGCTGGTCGAGGGCGACACCCTGCACATCGAGTTCGAGAACACCACCGACGGCGATGTGAGCCTCCACGTCCACGGCGTCGACTACGACATCGCCAACGACGGCACCCGGATGACGGGCAGCCACGTCGAGGCGGGCGGCACCCGCACCTACACCTGGCGCACCCACGCACCAGGGCGCCGCAAGGACGGCACCTGGCAGCCGGGCAGCGCCGGTTACTGGCACTACCACGACCACGTCGTGGGCACCGACCACGGAACGGGCGGCATCCGCAAGGGTCTGTACGGTCCGGTCGTCGTGCGCCGGAAGGGCGACATCCTGCCGGACAAGCAGTTCACGATCGTCTTCAACGACATGACGATCAACAACAAGGCGGCGGGGGAGACCCCGAACTTCGAGGCCACGGTGGGCGACCGCGTCGAGATCGTCATGATCACGCACGGCGAGTATTACCACACCTTCCACATGCACGGTCACCGCTGGGCGGACAACCGCACGGGCCTGCTGACCGGGCCCGACGACCCCAGCCGCGTGATCGACAACAAGATCACCGGACCGGCCGACTCCTTCGGCTTCCAGGTCATAGCGGGCGAACACGTCGGCGCGGGCGCGTGGATGTACCACTGCCACGTACAGAGCCACTCCGACATGGGGATGGCCGGGCTGTTCCTGGTGGCGAAGCCCGACGGGACCGTGCCGGGCCACTCGGGACACCACACCGCCGCGCACCATGACCACTGACGCTCGTCCGCGCGGCGGACGAGGGCTGTCTCGCCGTCATCGCCCCCGCGTCTTTGTCCTGTGAGTGGAGAAAGTCGGTACGAATTCCCGCGCTACTTCTTCCCACTCCCGGCGCCCGCTGCTACGTTCCACCCGAAAGAACGCGACGGACGGCCCCATCGAGGCGGGAGGGACTCGTGAGACGCATGACGGCACGACCCGCCAACGCCCACCAGGCCCGCCTGCTGCGGCTGTTGCGCGACCAGGGACCCAACTCGCGTGCGCAGGTGGGCGATCAGGTCGAGCTGTCGCGGTCCAAGCTGGCCGTGGAGGTGGACCGTCTCCTGCGAACGGGGCTGATCGTGGCCGACGGACTCGCCGCCTCGCGCGGCGGGCGCCGCTCCCACAATCTCCGTCTCGCCCCGAGCCTGCGCTTTCTCGGCATCGACATCGGCGCGACCTCGGTCGACGTCGCCGTCACCAACGCCGAGCTGGAGGTCCTCGGCCACCTCAACCAGGCCATGGACGTACGCGAAGGTCCGGTCGCGGTCTTCGAGCACGTCCTCGCCATGGCGGCCAAGCTCAGGTCCTCCGGGCTGGCGGAGGGGTTCGACGGCGCCGGGATCGGCGTCCCGGGCCCGGTCCGCTTCCCGGAGGGGGTGCCCGTCGCTCCGCCGATCATGCCCGGCTGGGACGGCTTCCCCGTGCGGGAGGCGCTCAGCCAGGAACTCGGCTGTCCCGTCATGGTCGACAACGACGTGAACCTGATGGCGATGGGCGAGCAGCAGGCCGGGGTCGCCCGCTCCGTCGGCGACTTCCTCTGCGTCAAGATCGGCACCGGCATCGGCTGCGGCATCGTCGTCGGCGGCGAGGTGTACCGGGGAGCCACGGGCAGCGCGGGCGACATCGGGCACATCCAGGCCGTGCCCGACGGCCGCCCCTGCGCCTGCGGCAACCGGGGCTGTCTGGAAGCCCACTTCAGCGGAGCGGCGCTCGCCCGTGACGCGATGGAGGCGGCCGGACAGGGACTCTCGGCGGAACTC
The DNA here is from genome assembly GCF_016482685.1 of Streptomyces sp. DSM 110735. Taxonomy (GTDB): domain Bacteria; phylum Actinomycetota; class Actinomycetes; order Streptomycetales; family Streptomycetaceae; genus Streptomyces. The sequence continues at coordinate 77,494 of NZ_JACYHF010000016.1, forward strand.
GCCTCCCGCCTGGAGACGCACGGCACGCTGAGCGCCGTCGACATCGCCGCAGCCGCCGCCGCGGGCGACGCCGTCTCGCTCGACCTCATCCGGGAGGGCGGCACCCGCACCGGCCAGGTCATCGCGGGCCTGGTCAGCTTCTTCAACCCCGGTCTCGTGGTGATCGGCGGCGGGGTGACCGGCCTCGGCCACACCCTGCTCGCCGCGATCCGCACCCAGGTCTACCGCCAGTCGCTGCCGCTCGCGACCGGCAACCTGCCCATCGTCCTGGGCGAGTTGGGACAGAACGCCGGAGTCATCGGCGCGGCCCGCCTCATCAGCGACCACCTGTTCTCCCCCGCGTGACCGCCCCCGTCCGGCACCGAACCGCCGGACGGCCCGCAGGAACAGCGCCACGGAAAGCACCGCCCGGCACCGCCTAGCACCGCCCGGTACCGCCTGAGCACCGCCCGGCACGCACCGCGCAAGCGCACGTCCACCGCGCGAGCACCCTTCGGCACGCCCCGCGCGCAGACACCACCCGCACCGCGCACCACCCGCACCGCGCACCACCGCGTACTGCCCGACCCGTCGCCGCACCACCCCGTACTGCCACCACCCGTACCGCCCGCCCCGCCGCCGCACCGCCCTGACACAGGCCCGCACGCCCGCCGAGGGGAACCCACATGGCATCGGAACCACCCCTGCTCAGCATGACCGGCATCACCAAGGCGTTCCCCGGAGTCCGGGCGCTCGACGGCGTCGACCTCGACGTGCAGGAGGGCGAGGTCCACTGCCTGCTCGGCCAGAACGGCGCCGGAAAGTCCACCCTCATCAAGGTCCTGGCCGGAGCCCACCAGCCCGACACCGGCGTCATCCGCTGGCGCGGCGACCCCGTCGTCCTCCGCTCCCCGATGGCCGCCATGCGCCTCGGCATCGCGACCATCTACCAGGAACTCGACCTGGTGGAGCACCTGTCGGTCGCGGAGAATGTCCACCTCGGCCACGAACCCACCACCGCCGGATTCGTCGTACGGGGCTGCACTGCCCGCGCGAACACCGCCGCGCTGCTGCGCCGACTCGGGCATCCCGAGATCGAACCGGCGCGCCTGGTGGGGGAGTTGTCCGCCGCGCAGCAGCAGATCGTGTCCATGGCGCGGGCGTTGTCCCACGACGTACGGCTCATCGTGATGGACGAACCGTCCGCCGCGCTCGACCCCGACGAGGTGGACAACCTCTTCCGCGTGGTCGCCGGACTCACCGCCGAGGGCGTCGCCGTCGTCCACATCTCGCACCGCCTGGACGAGATCCGCCGGATCGGTGACCGGGTGACCGTGCTGAAGGACGGCCGGGCCGTGGCACGCGGGCTGCCCGCGAAGACGACCCCGACCCGCGAGGTCGTCACCCTGATGACGGGACGCGACGTCGAGTACGTCTTCCCCGACCGTCCCACCGAACCCCCTTCCGGAGAACCGCTGTTGGAGGTCCGTGGGCTCTCCCGCAGCGGTGAGTTCGCGCCGTTCGACCTCGACGTACGCCCGGGCGAGATCGTCGGGATCGCCGGGCTCGTCGGCTCCGGGCGGTCCGAGATCCTGGAGACCGTCTACGGCGCCCGCAAGCCCGACACCGGCCAGGTCCTGGTCGGCGGACGCCCGGTGCGCCCCGGCAGCGTGCGCGCCGCCGTACGCGCGGGCATCGGACTCGCCCCCGAGGAACGCAAGGCGCAGGCCCTGCTCATGCTGGAGTCCGTCACCCGCAACGTCTCGGTGTCCTCGCTCTCCCGGTTCGCGCGCGGCGGCTGGATCGACCGCAACGCCGAGCGCGGTGCCGCGCGCGCCGCGACCCGCGAACTCTCCCTGCGCCCCGACAACCCCGCCGTCCCCGTACGCACCCTCTCCGGCGGCAACCAGCAGAAGGCGGTCCTCGCCCGCTGGCTGCTGCGCGGCTGCCGGGTGCTGCTCCTCGACGAGCCGACCCGGGGCGTCGACGTCGGCGCCCGCGCCGAGCTGTACGCCGTGGTGCGCAGGCTCGCCGACGAGGGTCTCGCCGTCCTGCTCGTCTCCAGCGAGGTCCCCGAGGTGCTCGGGCTCGCCGACCGCGTCCTGGTGCTGCGCGAGGGCCGCGTCGTTCACACGGCGCCCGCCCGCGAACTGGACGAGCACCGTGTCCTCGACCTCGTCATGGAAGGAAGCCCGGCGTCATGACGCAGCCCGCCTCCCCGCCCCGGTACGGCACCGGCAAGGTGCCCACCGCCGCCCCGCCCCCCGCCTGGCGCGCGCTCGCGGGTCGCGCCGACGTCCGCACCCTCTCCCTGCTCGGGGTCCTCGCCGCTCTGATCGTGATCGGCGGAGTCACCAAGCCGGACGAGTTCCTTGACACCCGCAACCTCCAACTCGTCCTCACCCAGGCGTCGGTGATCGGTGTCGTCACCGTCGGCATGACCTTCGTCATCACCTCCGGCGGCATCGACCTGTCCGTCGGCGCGATCGTCGCCCTCGCCTCGGTGTGGGCGACCACGGTGGCGACCCAGGACTTCGGGTTCGCGGGCATCCTCTTCACCGCAGTGATCGTCGGCGTGGGCTGCGGACTCGTCAACGGCCTGCTCGTCGCCTACGGCGGCATGGTCCCGTTCATCGCCACGCTCGCCATGCTGGCCTCGGCGCGCGGACTGGCCCTCCAGATCACCGGTGGGCGCACGCAGATCGTCACCGTCGACTCCGTCCTGGGTCTCGGCGAGCGCGACGCCTACGTCCTCGGCATCCCTCCGCTGGTCCTGGTCTTCGCCGTCGTCACCGTCATCGGCTGGCTGGTGCTCAACCGCACCACCTTCGGCCGCCGTACGGTCGCCGTCGGCGGCAACGCCGAAGCCGCCCGGCTCGCCGGGATCGACGTACGCCGCCAGCGCCTCTACCTCTATCTGCTGTCCGGGCTGTGCTGCGGGATCGCCGCCTTCCTGCTGATCATCCTGTCCGGCTCCGGCCAGAACACCAACGGCAACCTCTACGAACTGGACGCCATCGCCGCCGCGATCATCGGCGGCACGCTGCTCACCGGGGGACGCGGCACCATCACCGGCTCCGTGCTCGGCGTCCTGATCTTCACCACGATCACCGACATCTTCGCCCTGAACAACCTCCAGAGCGACGTCCAGCAGATCGCCAAGGGCGCGATCATCGTCGCCGCCGTGCTGGTGCAGCGCCGGACCGCGAACACGACCTGAGCGCGTCCGCGCCCTCGACACGAGCAGAACCGGGCAGCACCGAGCAGACCTGAGCACCACCGAGCAGCACCGAGCAGACCTGAGCAGCACCGAGCAGACCGAGACACGACCCGAGCACGCCCGAGCCCCGAGGAAAGGTTCACCGCCATGTCGCACCTCCCCAGTCGCAGAGGACTGCTGTTCGGGAGCGCCGCCGTCTCCGCCGGCGTCGTGCTCGCGGGGTGTACGAGCAACGAGTCCAAGGACGAGAAGACCGGCGCGGACGACCAGCCGGTCGCCGACGACAAGCCCGGCAAGCGCGTCACCATCGGGTTCGCCGGTCCGCAGGCAGACCACGGCTGGCTCAACGCCATCAACGACAACGCCAAGCGGCGAGCCAGGAAGTACGCGGACGTCACCCTGGAGATCACCGAGGGCTCCAACGACACCGCCGCGCAGATCGGCCAGATCGAGACCCTGATCAACAAGAAGGTCGACGTGCTGGTGGTGCTGCCCGCCGACGGCAAGGCGCTCACCCAGGTCGGGCTGAAGGCGATGCGCGCGGGCATCCCGGTCGTCAACCTCGACCGCGTCTTCAACAGCCCCCAGGCGTACCGCTGCTGGATCGGCGGCGACAACTACGGCATGGGTCTCAACGCCGGGCACTACATCGGCGAGAAACTCAAGGGCAAGGCGAGTGCCCGCGTGGTCGAACTGGCCGGACTCGACAACCTGGAGCTGACCCGGCAGCGCACCAAGGGATTCGACGACGCGCTCAAGAACTACCCGAACATCAAGAAGGTCGCCCGTCAGGCCGCCGACTTCACCGTCGAGTCCGGTCAGGCGAAGATGGCCCAACTCCTCCAGGCGCAGTCGAAGTTCGACGCCCTGTGGAACCATGACGACGACCAGGGCGTGGGCGCGCTGCGCGCCATCGAGCAGGCCGGACGCGACGACTTCCTGATGGTCGGCGGCGCCGGGGCGCTCGCCGCGTTCCAGGCGATCAAGCGCGGCGACAGCGTGCTCAAGGCGACCGTCCTCTACCCGCCGACGATGGCCGCCTCCGCGATCGACCTCGCCCGCGCCCTCGGCCAGAGCAAGGGCATCGGCGGCCTCGCCGAGTTCGAGATCCCCGCCTCGATCACCCTCTACTCGGCCGTCGTGGACAAGGACAACGTCGACCAGTACATGCCCACCGGCTTCCGGTGACCGGGCCCTTGCCGCACCCGCACGGCACCACCCCGTACGAGGACGAGGAGAGGACCCACCGCATGGCACAGCCGCAGCAGTCAGCAGGGGAGCGGACCGGCGCGGACCGGCCGGACGGGGACGAGGGGCGCCCGGACGGGGACGAGAGCCGCTCAGACGGGGAAGCCGATCGCGTGGCGGGGCAGGAGGCTCGCCCCGCCGGGGACGGTGACCGCCCGGCGGATGGGAAACCGCCGCTGCGCGTCGGCATGGTCGGCTACGCCTTCATGGGCGCCGCCCACTCCCAGGGCTGGCGCACCGCGGGCCGCGTCTTCGACCTGCCTCGCCGCCCGGTCCTGTCCGTGCTCTGCGGCCGCGACGGCGCCGCCGCCCGCGCCGCCGCCGACCGGCACGGCTGGGCCGCCACCGAGACCGACTGGCGTGCCCTGATCGCCCGCGACGACGTCGACCTGGTCGACATCTGCACCCCCGGCGACAGCCACGCCGAGATCGCGGTCGCCGCCCTCGCCGCGGGCAAGCACGTGCTGTGTGAGAAGCCTCTCGCCAACACCGTCGAGGAGGCGGAGGCGATGGCCCGCGCGGCTGAAGAGGCGTACGAACGAGGTCAGTTGGCGATGGTCGGCTTCAATTACCGGCGCGTTCCCGCTGTCGCCCTCGCCCGGCGGATGATCACCGAGGGACGGCTCGGCACCCTGCGCCACGTCCGGGTGGCGTACCTCCAGGACTGGCTGGTGGACCCGGAGTTCCCGCTGACCTGGCGGCTGCGCAAGGAGGCTGCCGGGTCGGGCGCGCTCGGTGATCTGGGCGCGCACATCGTCGACGTCGCCCAGTATCTGGCGGGGGAGACGCTCTCCGGGGTCTCCGCCCTCACCGAGACGTTCGTACGACAGCGCCCCCTGCCGAGCGCGCCCACCAGTGGTCTGGCGGCGGTCACCGCCGCCGGTACCGGCCAGGTCACCGTGGACGACGCCGCCGTGTTCACCGCCCGCTTTCCCTCCGGTGCCCTCGCCTCCTTCGAGGCGACCCGCTACGCCACCGGTCGCAAGAACGCCCTGCGCCTCGAACTCAACGGCGAACGCGGCTCGTTGGCCTTCGACCTGGAACGGCTCAACGAACTCCAGTATCACGACGCCACCGAGGGCGCCGCGCACGCGGGCTTCCGCCGCATCCTCGTCACCGAGCCCGACCACCCCTATCTGGACGCCTGGTGGCCGCCGGGGCACGGACTCGGCTACGAGCACACCTTCGTCCACCAGGTCCGCGACCTCGTGCACGCCATCGCCGAGGGCCGCAGGCCACAGCCGTCCTTCGCCGACGGACTCCAGGTGCAGCGCGTCCTGGCCGCCGTCGAGGAGAGCGCGGCGAAGAACTCCGTCTACACCCCGATCGCGGTCTGAGGAGGGCCCCGCCATGCCCCGCACCTTCACCCTGTTCACCGGCCAGTGGGCCGACCTCCCGCTGGAGGAGGTCTGCCGCCTCGCGCGCGACTTCGGTTACGACGGACTCGAACTCGCCTGTTGGGGGGACCACTTCGAGGTCGACAAGGCACTTGCCGACCCGTCGTACATCGCGTCCCGTCACCAACTCCTCGGCAAGTACGGTCTGAAGTGCTGGGCGATCTCCAACCACCTGGTCGGACAGGCGGTTTGCGACGCCATCATCGACGAGCGCCACCAGGCGATCCTGCCCGCCCGGATCTGGGGCGACGGCGACGCCGAGGGTGTACGGAGGCGGGCCGCCGCCGAGATCGCGGACACCGCCCGCGCCGCCGGAGCCTTCGGCGTCGACACCGTGATCGGCTTCACCGGCTCCGCCATCTGGCACCTCGTCGCCATGTTCCCGCCCGCGTCCGAGGCGATGATCGAGCGCGGCTACCAGGACTTCGCCGAGCGCTGGAACCCCATCCTGGACGTCTTCGACGCCGAGGGCGTGCGGTTCGCCCACGAGGTCCACCCGAGCGAGATCGCCTACGACTACTGGACAACTCAGCGCGCCCTGGCGGCAGTCGACCACCGTCCCGCCTTCGGTCTCAACTTCGACCCCTCCCACTTCGTATGGCAGGACCTCGACCCCGTCGGCTTCCTCTGGGACTTCCGCGACCGGATCTACCACGTCGACTGCAAGGAGGCCCGCAAGCGCCTCGACGGCCGCAACGGGCGCCTCGGCTCCCACCTGCCCTGGGGCGACCCGCGCCGCGGCTGGGACTTCGTGTCCGCCGGGCACGGCGACGTGCCCTGGGAGGACGTCTTCCGGATGCTGCGCTCCATCGACTACCGGGGTCCGATCTCCGTCGAGTGGGAGGACGCCGGCATGGACCGGCTCCAGGGCGCCCCCGAGGCGCTGGCCCGCCTCAAGGCGTACGACTTCGACCCACCGTCGGCCTCGTTCGACGCGGCCTTCGGCAACTGACCCCACGTTCACGGCTATCCGCCCCCACCGGGATGACGGCGCATCCCGGCGCACCCGCACCCGCCCGTACGACCCGCCCCATCTGGAGGCACACGTGCACGGGAAAGACCGCCCCACCGGTACCCCCACCCGGCCGCCACGGCTGCGCACCGCCCTGGCCCTGATCGGTGCCGCGCTGCTCATCGGCGCCGCCCCCGCCCTCACCGCACCCGGCGCCGCCGTCGCCACCCCCGCCGACCGGGGTGGTACGGCCGCCGCCGAGGACTTCCAGCAGGTCGCCCTCGCCCAAGGCGCGGCGGAGGTCGGTGAGCCCATGAGCCTCGCCGTCCTGCCCGACCGCTCGGTCCTGCACACCTCCCGCGACGGCGAACTCCGCCTGACCGACGCCACCGGCACCACCCGGACCGCGGGCAAGCTCGCCGTGTACTCCCACGACGAGGAGGGACTCCAAGGCGTCGGGGTGGACCCGCACTTCACCGACAACCGGTTCGTCTACCTCTACTACGCGCCCCCGCTCGACACCCCGCCAGGCGACGCCCCCGAGACCGGCACCGCCGCCGACTTCGCTCCCTTCGACGGCGTCAACCGGCTCTCCCGCTTCGTCCTGAAGACCGACGGCACGCTCGATGCCGCCAGCGAGAAGAAGATCCTGGACGTGCCGACCTCGCGCGGCATCTGCTGCCACGTCGGCGGAGACATCGACTTCGACAAGGACGGCAACCTCTACCTGTCGACCGGCGACGACTCCAACCCCTTCCAGTCCGACGGCTTCACCCCCATCGACGAACGCGCCGACCGCAACCCGGCGTTCGACGCCCAGCGCACCGCGGGCAACACCAACGACCTGCGCGGCAAGATCCTGCGCGTCAAGGTGAAGGACGACGGCTCCTACGCGATCCCCGACGGCAACCTCTTCGCCCCCGGCACCGCGAAGACCCGCCCCGAGATCTACGCCATGGGCTTCCGCAACCCGTTCCGCTTCAGCGTCGACAAGGAGACCGGCGTCCTCTACGTCGGTGACTACGGTCCCGACGCCGGTGCCGCCGACCCCGCCCGAGGACCGGGCGGTCAGGTCGAGTTCGCCCGCGTGACCGGTCCCGGCAACTTCGGCTGGCCGTACTGCACCGGCAAGAACGACGCCTACGTCGACTACGACTTCGCCACCAAGTCCTCCGGCGCCGCCTTCGACTGCGCCGCCCCGAAGAACAACTCCCCGCACAACACCGGCCTGACCGAGCTGCCCCCGGCACAGCCCGCCTGGATCCCCTACGACGGCGCGTCCGTACCGGAGTTCGGCGACGGCTCCGAGTCCCCGATGGGCGGACCCGTCTACCACTACGACGCCGCCCTCGACTCCCCGGTGAAGTTCCCCGAGGCGTACGACGGGAACTTCTTCGCCGGTGAGTTCGGCCGCCGCTGGATCAAGCGCATCGACACCGGCGCCGACGGAGCGGTGCAGTCGATCAACGCCTTCCCCTGGACCGGCACCCAGGTGATGGACATGGCCTTCGGTCCCGACGGCGCGCTGTACGTCCTCGACTACGGCACCGCCTGGTTCGGCGGCGACGAGAACTCGGCGCTCTACCGCATCGAGAACGCCACCGACGGCCACTCGCCCGTCGCCAAGGCCGCCGCCGACAAGACCTCAGGTCAAGCCGCGCTGAAGGTCCGCTTCTCCTCGGCCGGCACCACCGACCAGGACGGCGACACCCTCACCCACCACTGGGACTTCGGCGACGGCACCAGCTCCACCGCCGCCAACCCCACGCACACCTACCGCAAGAACGGCACCTACACCGCGACCCTGACCGCCGAGGACCCCTCCGGCCGCACCGGCAGCGCCGCCGTACGCGTCGTCGTCGGCAACACCGCGCCCACCGTGACGCTCCAACTCCCGCAGGACGGGCAGTTGTTCAGCTTCGGTGACGCTGTACCGTTCACGGTCGAGGTCACCGACCCCGAGGACGGCAGGAACATCGACTGCTCCAAGGTCACCGTCCACTTCATCCTCGGCCACGACACTCACGGCCACCCGCTGACCTCCGCCCAGGGCTGCACCGGCACCATCCAGACCAGCGCCGACGGCGGTCACGACGAGGACGAGAACATCTTCGGGGTGTTCGACGCCGAGTACACCGACAACGGAGGCGGCGGCCAGGCGGCGCTCACCTCGCACGACCAGAACGTCGCCCAGCCCCGCCACCGCCAGGCCGAGCACTACACCGACTCCTCCGGCATCACCCCGCAGTCCAAGGACACCGCCCACGGCGGCAAGACCGTCGGTGACATCCACGACGGCGACTGGATCTCCTTCACGCCCTACGCGCTCGGCAACGCCAAGAAGATCAGCGCACGCATCTCCTCCGGCGGCGCGGGCGGCACGCTCGAGGTCCGCGCCGGATCGCCCAAGGGCACGCTGCTCGGCAAGGCGACCGTGCCGGTGACCGGGAGCTGGGAGACCTTCCAGGACGTGAGCGCCGACCTGTCCCGCGCGCCCAAGGTCACGACCACGCTCTACCTGGTCTTCAAGGGCGGCACCGGAGCCCTCTTCGACGTGGACGACTTCACCTTCACCACCGGCTGAGCGGAGGGCACCCCCATGCGCACCACACGCCCGCGCACGACACGCCCGCGCACCACACGCCTGCTCACCACCGCGGCCGTCGGAACCGCGCTGCTCCTCGGCTGCGTCACCGGCCCGGCCGCCGCACGCCCCGCGGACAGCGGACGGGTCCTGGTCTTCTCCAAGACCGCCGGATTCCGCCACGACTCCATCCCCGACGGCATCGCGGCCGTACGGCAACTCGGCGACACCGACGGCTTCACGGTCGACGCCACCGAGGACGCGGGCGCCTTCACCGCCCGCAACCTGCGCCGCTACGACGCCGTGGTGTTCCTCTCCACCACCGGCGACGTCCTGAACCCCGCCCAGCAACGCGCCTTCGAGGGCTACATTCACCAGGGCGGCGGCTACGTCGGCGTCCACGCGGCCGCCGACACCGAGTACGACTGGCCGTTCTACGGCGGACTCGCCGGAGCCTGGTTCGACTCGCACCCGTCGATCCAGCCCGCCACCGTCGTGGTCGAGGACCACGCCCACCCCTCGACCGCCTACCTGCCCGCCCGGTGGGAGCGCACCGACGAGTGGTACAACTACCGCTCCGACCCGCGCGAACGCGCCCACGTCCTGGCCTCGCTCGACGAGTCCACGTACTCCGGCGGCACCATGAACGGCGACCACCCCATCGCCTGGTGCCAGGAGTACCAGGGCGGTCGCGCCTTCTACACCGGCGGCGGCCACACCAAGGAGTCCTACGCCGACCCCGCCTTCCGCGCCCACCTGCTGGGCGGTCTGCGGTGGGCGACCGGCACCGCTCAGGCCGACTGCCGCCCGGAGAACGGCTACCGTGCGCTCTTCGACGGGAGCGCGGGGTCGCTCGACGGCTGGCGGCAGGCAGGACCCGGCTCCTTCACCCTGGCCGACGACGGCACCCTGACCTCCACCGGCGGCATGGGCCTGCTCTGGTACGCCGCCTCCGGTCTCTCCTCGTACTCCCTGAAACTCGACTGGAAGGTCACCGGCGACGGCAACTCCGGGGTCTTCGTGGGCTTCCCGCCCTCGGACGACCCCTGGTCCGCCGTCGACAACGGCTACGAGATCCAGATCGACGCCACCGACGTCCCGGAGAAGACCACCGGGGCCGTGTACGGCTTCCAGTCCGCCGACCTGGCGGCACGCGACCGCGCCCTGAACCCGCCGGGGGAGTGGAACACGTACGAGATCCGCGTGGAGGGCGAACACCTTCGCGTCTGGCTCAACGGCGTACCGGTCAACGACTTCACCAACACCGATCCGGCGCGCAGCCTGCGGGACGGACACATCGGTCTCCAGAACCACGGGGCCGGTGACGAAGTGTCGTTCCGTGATGTCCGGATCAAGGAACTGCCCGCTCAGGGCCGCTGACCGGCGGCGGGCGGGAGACGCCGTACTCCCGCCCGCCGTCCCCCCACCTTCACCGCTGCCCGAGCGCGTCCGCGCCCGACAAGGAGGCCGACCATGTCCGCGTCCCGTTCCCGAGGCCACGCCGGAGTGTGGCTCATCGGCGCCCGAGGCTCCGTCGCGACCACCGTCGTCGCGGGCTGCGCCGCGGTGACCTCGGGGCTGCACCCGCCCACCGGCATGGTCACCGAGACCGCCCTGTTCACCGGCTGCGACCTGCCCGAACTGCCCTCCCTCGTCTTCGGCGGCCACGACACCCTGGACTGCCCGCTGCCCAAACGCGCCGAGGAACTCGCGGCAGGCGGCGTCCTGCCACCCGGACTCCCCAGCGCCGTCGCCGCCGAACTCGCCGCCGCCGACCGCGAGATCGTCCCGGGCGGACCGCTCCCGGGCGACAGCCGCGACGAGCGGCAACTGATCGACGCCTTCGCCGCCGACATCCGCGACTTCACCGCCCGCCGCGCCCCCGCCGGAACCGTCGTCGTCAACGTCGCCTCCACCGAGCCCGCCGCCGGGGACTCCCTCCCGCCCAGCTCGCTGTACGCGGCGGCAGCCCTCCAGGCGGGCTGCCCCTACGTCAACTTCACCCCCTCCACCGGCCTCCACCACCCGGCACTGGCGGCGGCAGCGGCGCAGAGCGGACTGCCGTACGCGGGCCGGGACGGCAAGACCGGCCAGACCCTGCTGCGCTCGGTGCTCGGGCCGATGTTCGCCCAGCGCGCCCTCGCCGTACGCGCCTGGTCCGGCACCAACCTGCTCGGCGGCGGCGACGGCGCCGCACTGGCCGACCCCGCCGCGGCCGCCGCCAAGAACGCGGGCAAGGAACGCGTCCTCACCGACACCCTCGGCACACCGGTCCAGGGCGCCGTGCACATCGACGACGTCCCCGCCCTCGGCGACTGGAAGACCGCCTGGGACCACATCGCCTTCGATGGCTTCCTCGGCACCCGCATGATCCTCCAGACCATCTGGCAGGGCTGCGATTCGGCGCTGGCCGCGCCGCTGGTCCTCGACCTGGCCCGGCTGGTGCTCCGCGCCCGGACGGCAGGTCTGTCCGGTCCCCTGGGGGACCTCGGCTTCTACTTCAAGGACCCGGTGGGGGAGGGACCCGCGGCCCTGGGCGAGCAGTACGCGGCGCTCGCACGCTTCGCCGACCGGCTGCGTGGTGACGCCGGGGGCGCGGGGGAGGGGCGGTGAGGGTTCCCGGCACAGCGCCCGCGACCGACCCCACCGTGCGGAACACCACCGCTGCCGACGTGGACGGCCCTGCCGTTCCCACCTCCCCGCAACCCGCCCAGGGCAGCGGGAGCCAATCCGCCGCCTGGGCCGAACTCCTCCGCCTCCCCGCCCTGTTCACCGTCCCCGGTGACGTCCTGGCCGGCAGCGCCTCGGCGTCCGGTCGCCCCGGTCCTCGTACCCTGTGGGCCATCGGCTCCTCCCTCTGCCTGTACGAGGCCGGAATGGTCCTCAACGACTGGGCCGACCGTGCGGAGGACGCCGCCGAACGCCCGCACCGCCCGCTGCCCTCGGGCCGCGTCCGCCCCGCCGCCGCCCTCACCGCAGTCTGCGCCTTGACCATCGCGGGTCTCGCCCTCGCGGCGCGGTCCGGCCGACCCGCGCTCACCGTCGCCGTACCCCTCGCCGCCACCGTCTGGGCGTACGACCTCGGACTCAAACGCACCCCGGCGGGTCCTGCCGCGATGGCGGCGGCCCGCGCCCTGGACCTCCTGCTCGGCGCCGCCGCCACCTCGGGCCACGTCCGGTCGGCGCTTCCCTCCGCCGCCCTGCTCGGCACGCACACCCTCGCGCTCACGGCGGTCTCCCGCCACGAGACGCAGGGCGGCGCTCCGCTGACGCCGCTGGCGGCGCTTGCCACCACCGGTGTCCTGACACGTCTGGTAAGCCGAGGACGCACCCTGGCGAAGGGCAAACTACCCGGCGCCAAAGGCCAGTTGATCTCCTTCAGATCAGGAGTTCTCGCGGCGCTGCCCGCCGCCTGCGCCGCCGCCTACGCCGCGACCGCCGCCCGCCCCTACCTTCACGCCACCCTCAACCCCTCACCCCCGCTCACCCAACGAGCCGTCGGCGGCGGCATCCGCGCCACCATCCCCCTCCAGGCAGCCCTCTGCGCCCGCTCCGGCGCCCCGGTCAGCGCGCTCATCACCGCGGCGCTGGCCCCGCTCGCCGCACGGTTCGCGAAGAGGGTGAGCGTGACATGAGGTCCACGATCCGACGGCGTACCGAGAGCGAGCGGGCGGCCCGTCGTGACGCCCTCTGCCTCGGCACCGACGGCGCTCCCGACCCCGCGCCGGTCACCGCGTCCCCCGCCCCGCTCACCGCCCGAGTCACCAAGAAGGCGAGCGCGACCCGACCCCGCACCGGCGACGACGAACGACCCATCACCCCCACCGCCCTCCACTTCGGCTACGGCACCAACGGTCTGGCCGACCTCCGCCTCGACGACGCCCTCGCCCTCCTTTCCGACCTCGGCTACGACGGCGTCGGCCTGACCCTCGACCACATGCACCTCGACCCGCTCGCCCCGGACCTCGCCGCCCGCACCCGGCGGGTGGCCCACCGCCTGGCCGCGCTCGGACTCCAGGTCACCGTGGAGACCGGAGCCCGCTACGTCCTCGACCCGCGCCGCAAACACGGTCCCTCCCTTCTCGACCCCGACCCCGCCGACCGGGCGCGCCGTGCCGACCTGCTGATCCGTGCCGTCCGGGTCGCCGCCGACCTCGGTGCCCACGCCGTGCACTGCTTCAGCGGCACGCTCCCGCCCGGCACGGACGCGGACACGGCCTGGGACCGGCTGGCGGGAGCCCTCACCCCGGTCCTGGAAGCCGCGACAGCCGCCGGTGTCCCCCTCGCCGTCGAACCCGAGCCCGGCCATCTGCTCGCCACCCTCGCGGACTTCCACCGCCTCCGGCACGCCCTGGGCGACCCCGCTCAGCTCGGTCTCACCCTCGACATCGGCCACTGCCAGTGCCTCGAACCCCTCTCTCCCGCCGACTGCGTCCGAGCCGCCGCCCCCTGGCTGCGGCACGTCCAGATCGAGGACATGCGGCGCGGACGCCACGAACACCTGCCTTTCGGTGAGGGCGACATCGACTTCCCCGCCGTCCTCGCGGCCCTGGCCGCCACGCCGTACCAGGGACTCACCGTGGTCGAACTGCCCCGCCACTCCCACGCCGGTCCCCACTACGCCGAGATCTCCCTGCCCTTCCTCCAAGCGGCCGCCACCCGGTCCTTCCCCTCCACGGAAGGGAGCAGCGCATGACCTCCTCCCACACGGCACCCGAAAGCGCTCCCCCCGACGCCAGACCCTCGTCCGTCCTGGACGACCTGCGCACCCACCTCGCACCTCCCGCCCGCGACTGGCTGGACCACGCCCTGGGCGAAGCCGCCGACCCCACCGCCAGCCGCAGCTCCCTCCCCGCCTGGGAGTTGCGGCTCGCGGAGGCCGGGCGGCGATGCGGTCCCGCACACGCCGACACCGCCCGTGTCCTCCTCCTGCACGCTGCCCACCCCACCCCCGCCGACCTCGCCCGCCTCTACCACCAGGGCACCGCCGACGAACGCCGCGCCGTCCTGCGCGCACTGCCCGACCTCGTACCGGGTCCCGACGCCCTCCCCCTGATCGAGGACGCGCTGCGCACCAACGACACCCGGCTCCTGGCCGCCGCCGTAGGTCCCTACGCCGCCCGCCATCTGGACCCGCACCTGTGGCGGCACGCCGTCCTGAAGTGCCTGTTCACCGGCGTGCCCGTCGCCCATGTCGACCAGCTCGCCGCACGCGCCCGGGGTGACGGTGAACTCGCCCGTATGCTCACCGACTTCGCCGCCGAGCGCACCGCCGCCGGCCGCCCCGTCCCCTCGGACCTGGACCTCGTCCTGTCACTGACCGAGCCCGGCCCCCCGCCGCACACCACGGACGACCGCGACCCCCACCGCAAGGAGTCCTGATGCGCATCTTCGACCCGCACATCCACATGACCTCGCGCACCACCGACGACTACGAGGCCATGCACGCCGCCGGTGTCCGTGCCGTGGTCGAGCCCGCCTTCTGGCTCGGCCAGCCCCGGACCTCCACCGCCTCCTTCCTCGACTACTTCGATTCCCTCCTCGGCTGGGAGCCGTTCCGCGCCGCCCAGTACGGCATCGCCCACCACTGCACCCTCGCTCTCAACCCGAAGGAGGCAAACGACCCCCGCTGCACCCCCGTCCTCGACGAACTGCCCCGCTATCTCGTCAAGGACCGCGTCGTCGCCGTCGGTGAGATCGGCTACGACTCGATGACCCCCGCCGAGGACACCGCGCTCGCCGCCCAGCTCCAGCTCGCCGCCGACCACGGGCTGCCCGCGCTCGTCCACACCCCCCACCGGGACAAGCTCACCGGTCTGCGCCGCACCCTCGACGCCGTACGGGAGTCCGCGCTCGCGCCCGAACGCGTCCTGATCGACCACCTCAACGAGACCACCGTCAAGGAAGCCAAGGACAGCGGATGCTGGCTCGGCTTCTCCGTCTATCCCGACACCAAGATGGACGAGGAACGGATGGTCGCCATCCTCCGCGCCCACGGCCCCGAACAGGTCCTGGTCAACTCCGCCGCCGACTGGGGCAGAAGCGACCCCCTGAAGACCCGCAAGGTGGCCGACCTGATGCTGAAGGAGGGCTTCACCGAGGACGACGTCGACCGCGTCCTGTGGCGCAACCCGGTCGCCTTCTACGGTCTCAGCGGGCGGCTGGAGCTGGACGTCGCCGCGACCGAGCCCACCCACGAGGGCAACTCCATCCTCCGCGGCGTCCCCCGAGACACGGCGCCCGCCGCCGACCCCGCCGCCGCACCCGCCGGGGAGGAGTGACCCGTGCGCTTCCGCCACCCCGACGGCTCGCTCATCCACCTCGCCTACTGCACCAACGTCCACCCCGCCGAGACCCTCGACGCCGTCGTCGCCCAACTGCGCGACCACTGCGAACCCGTCCGCCGCCGCCTCGGCCGCGACCGTCTCGGCATCGGACTCTGGCTCGCCAAGGACGCCGCCCTCACCCTGGAGAACGACCCCTGCGCCATCGGTGCCCTCCGCGCCGAACTCGACCGGCGCGGACTGGAGGTCGTCACCCTCAACGGCTTCCCGTACGAGGGCTTCGGCTCCCAGCAGGTCAAGTACCGCGTCTACAAACCCGACTGGGCCGACCCCGAACGGCTCCGCCACACCACCGCCCTCGCCCGCATCCTCGCCGGACTCCTCCCCGACGACATCCCCGAGGGCAGCATCTCCACCCTGCCGCTCGCCTGGCGCACCGTCGCCGATCCGGCCCGCATGGAGACCGCCCGCACCGCGCTGCGCACCCTCGGCGAACGCCTCGACGCCCTGGCGGACATGACCGGCCGCTCCCTCCGCGTCGGGCTCGAACCCGAACCCGGCTGCGTCATCGAGATCACCGCCGACGCCCTCACCCCCCTCACCGACATCGCGCACCCCCGCATCGGCATCTGTGTCGACACCTGCCACCTCGCCACCTCCTTCGAAGACCCGCACACCGCCCTGGACGCCCTCGTCCACGCCGGTGTCCCCGTCGTCAAGTCCCAGCTCTCCGCCGCCCTCCACGCCGAGCACCCGCACCGCCCGGAGGTCCGCGAGGCTCTCGCCGCCTTCGCGGAACCCCGCTTCCTGCACCAGACCCGCACCCTCACCGCCACCGGACGACACGGCACCGACGACCTCGGCGACGCCCTCCAGGACGGCTCGCTGCCCGACACCGCGCCGTGGCGCACCCACGTCCACGTCCCCCTGCACGCGGCGCCCGCCGCGCCGCTCACCTCCACCCTCCCGGTCCTCAGTACCGCCCTGACCCGCCTCGTCGGCGGCCCGCACCCGCTCACCCGCCACCTGGAGGTCGAGACCTACACCTGGCAGGCCCTCCCCACCACGCTCAGACCCCGCACCCGCGCCCAGCTCGCCGACGGCATCGCCGCCGAACTCGCCCTCGCCCGCGACCTGCTCACCGACCTCGGTCTGAAGGAGCTGCCGTGACCCCCCGCCCGGCACCCCTGCCAGAGCCCGCGTCCCATCGATCGCCGCCCCTGCCAGAGCCCGCGCCCCACCGACCCACGGCGCCGCCCCGGCCCGAATCCAGCCGCCCGACACCCCTCCTCGTCCTGGACGTCGTCGGCCTCACCCCCCGTCTCCTCCAGCACATGCCCCACCTCCGCGCACTCGCGACCCAGGGCTCACGTGCCCACCTCGGCACCGTCCTGCCCGCCGTCACCTGTGCAGCGCAGTCCACCTTCCTGACCGGTGTCATGCCCGCCGAACACGGCATCGTCGGCAACGGCTGGTACTTCCGCGAGCTGGGCGACGTCCTGCTGTGGCGCCAGCACAACGGTCTCGTCGCCGGGGACAAGCTCTGGGACGCCGCCCGTCGCGCGCACCCCGGCTACACCGTGGCCAACATCTGCTGGTGGTACGCCATGGGCGCCGACACCGACATCACCGTCACCCCTCGTCCCGTCTACTACGCCGACGGCCGCAAGGAACCCGACTGCTACACCCGACCTCCCGATCTGCACGACGAACTCACCGCGAAGCTCGGCACGTTCCCCCTCTTCCAGTTCTGGGGACCCGGCGCCGGACTCGCCTCCAGCCGCTGGATCATCGACGCCACCCGCCACATCCAGCGCACCCGCCACCCCGACCTGACCCTCTGCTACCTCCCGCATCTCGACTACGACCTCCAGCGCTACGGCCCCGACGACCCGCGCTCCCTCACCGCGGCCGCCGACCTGGACGCCGCGGTCGCACCGCTCCTGGACGACGCCCGCGCCGAGGGACGTACCGTCGTCGTGCTCTCCGAGTACGGCATCACCCGGGTGGACCGTCCCGTCGACATCAACCGCGCCCTGCGCCGCGCCGGGCTGCTGGAGGTGCACACGCAGGACGGCATGGAGTACCTCGACCCGATGGCGTCCCGTGCCTTCGCGGTCGCCGACCACCAGATCGCCCACGTCTACGTGCGCAGCCCCGAGGACCTCGACGCCACCCGGGCAGCCCTCGCGGACCTGCCCGGCATCGCGCAACTCCTGGACGACGAGGGCAAGAAGGCCCACCACCTCGACCACCCGCGCTCCGGCGAACTCGTCGCCGTCGCGGAACCGGACGCCTGGTTCACGTACTACTACTGGCTCGACGACGCCCGAGCGCCCGACTTCGCACGGCTCGTGGAGATCCACCGCAAACCCGGCTACGACCCGGTCGAACTCTTCATGGACCCCCTGGACCCCTACGTCAAGGTCAAGGCGGCGGCCGCGCTGGCCCGCAAGAAGCTCGGCATGCGCTACCGGATGGCGGTCGTACCCCTTGACCCGTCACCTATTCGGGGCAGCCACGGGCGCCTTCCCGCGAGCGACGACGACGGTCCGCTCCTCATCTGCTCCACCCCCCGTGCCGTGGGCGACCGCCTCGCGGCCACCGATGTGAAACCACTCCTGCTCCGACTCGCAGGTCTCACCTGACGATCCGTCACCAGACCTGCCCTGTGCACCTGGTCCCCAGTGAAGCACTCACCACCGACAACGCCCGCCCACACCCCGGAGTTCCCACATGAGCCGCATTTCCCGCAATGACCCCGAACTCACCCACCGCCTCTCCAGAAGGGGCATGCTGGGCGTCGCCGCGGGCGCCACGGCCGCCGCGCTGCTGGGCGCCGCAGCGGGTCCCGCCGCCGCGAGCACCACCGCGCCGACCGCGTCCTCCCTCGGTCGCGGTCGCCCCGTCCTCCCGCCCGGCCGCCTCGGCATCCAGCTCTACAGCCTGCGCGACAAGGTCGGCACCCTCGGCTTCGCCCCCGTCTTCGCCGAACTGGAGAAGTACGGCTACGACGAGATCGAGTTCGCGGGCTACACCCAGGGCTCGGCCGGACCCATCACCCTCGCCCGCCTCAAGCGCCTGGCCAGGGACCACGGTCTGACCCCGATCGGGAGCCACGTCGGCTACTACTCCGACGACCCCAACGCCTACACCTTCGCCCAGAACCTCGACCAGGTCCTCGACGACGCCCAGGCCCTCGGACTGAAGCACATCGGCACCGCCTCGGGCCCCTTCCGCTACGGATCGACCGTCGACGCCTGGAAGCGCGCCGCCCAGGAGTTCAACACCTACGGCGCGGCGGCCAAGGCACGCGGCATGAAGTTCTACCAGCACAACCACTCCGACGAGTTCGCCTTCGCCGCCGACAACCCCAAGGTCCGCCTCTACGACGTCCTGCTCGCGGAGACCGACCCCGACCTCGTCCACCTGGAGATGGACATCTACTGGGCGTACGCGGGCCAGTTCCGCTTCTCCAAGCGCCCCGACGGCACCCCCGCCCCCTTCGAGCCCCTCGACTACGTCCTCGCCCACCCCCACCGCTACCCCCTCTTCCACGTCAAGGACGGCATCAGCGACCCGACCAACGAGTTCGGCTACCGCATGACGGACGTCGGCGACGGCGACATCGACTACCAGCGCTTCATCTCCGCCGTCACCCACCTCCGCGGTCAACGCCAGTCCCACCACTGGCAGACCGAACACGACAACCCCACCGACTCCCTCCGCTTCGCCCGCCGCTCCAGCGCGTACCTGCACTCGCTGCGCGAGAAGTGCTGACCGGAGACACCACGCACGCCCCTCGCCCCCGAGCCGCGGCCGGCCACGGCCCGGTTCCCGGCGATGCCGAACACACGACGGACGCACGGCACTTGAGGTGACTCGGTGCCGTGCGTCCGTCGCGATCACGAGGTCCTGCCGGGGTGGAACGGATCCCGCCCGTCCGTGGAACGGCTAGGCGATGGTGCCCACGTGCATCGAGCCGTCGGGCAGTCCGGCCGTGTAGGTGTCGAAGATGTCACCGTTGCTGTCGATGTTCGTGGCGTACGACCACGCGCCGGACGAGCTGCGGGTACGGTCCCAGACCCCGGAGCCCGGCACGACCGCGTCGACGTGCAGGGAGCCGTCCGGGAGGGCGGACGCCGACACGGAGGCGACGTCACCGTTGGCGTCGATCTGCGTGGCCGCACCGGCCCACGTTCCGGCGGAGCTGCGCGTGCGGTCCCAGACTCCGGAGCCCGGCACCACCGCGTCGACGTGCAGCGAGCCGTCCGGGAGCGCCGTCGAGGCGAGGGCGGAGATGTCGCCGTTGTCGTCGATCTTGGTGGAGGAACTCCAGGTGCCGGAGGTGCTGCGGGTGCGGTCCCAGATCCCGGAGTTCGGCACGAGCGACTGGACGTGCAGGGTGCCGTCCTTCAGACCGGAGGCGGCCAGCGCGGTGATGTTGCCGTTGGAGTCGATCTGGGTGCTGGACGACCAGCTCCCGGACGCGCTCCGCGTGCGGTCCCAGACACCGGCGCCCGGTACGAGGGTCTGCACGTGCAGGGTGCCGTCGGGCAGCGCCGCGGCCGAGACCGCGGTGATGCCGCCGTTGGAGTCGATCTTGGTGGCGGCACCCGCCCAGGCGCCGGAGGCGCTGCGGACGCGGTCCCACACACCCGAGCCCGGGACGATGGTCAGCACGTGCACGGTGCCGTCCGGCAGCGTGGCCGACGCCACCGCGGTGACGGCGCTGTTGTCGTCGATCTCGGTGGCGTGCGCGTCCCAGCCGCCCGAGGCGCTGCGGGTGCGGTCCCAGACGGTGCCGGTCGGGGTGACCGGGTCGTCGACGATGTTCTGGTACCGGTACGCGTCGTAGTTGCTGGTGGGCCAGCCCTCGATGCTCGACCAGTTGATGTTGGCGTGGGTCGGGCCGTGGGTGGGGTCGTTGGGGTTGCTCTCCGCGTAGTACGTGAAGTCGCCGTTCGTCTTGTTGGTCCACCCGGCGAAGAGGAAGGTGTGGTCGGCGGTGTAGTCCATGATGTCGCCGGGCTTGAGGCTGGAGTAGCTCTCCTTGGTGGAGACGCTCGGCAGGGTCTGCGTCACCAGGGCGGACGACAGGTGCCAGGCCATCGAGACGTAGCCGGAGCAGTCCTCACGGTAGATACCGCGATAGCCGCTCTGGTTGTACGGCACATGGGCGTCCACCCAGCTCTGCGCCCGGTTGAGCACCTCGCTTCTGGTGATCGGGCCGTCGACGCTGGACTCGGCGTGGGCGGGCAGGCCGGACGCGAAGGTCGTGGTGGCCATGACGGCCACGAGGACGGCCAGGGCGCGCAGCCGGGAGTTTCGGGACTTGGGCATGGTGAACTCGCCTTCGGTGAAGGAAACAGGGGTGGAATCGCGGTTACATGTGCTCGGCGATGGTGGACAGTTCCGCCCGGTCGCCGGAGTCCTGGTGGTGCGGGTCTG
Organism: Streptomyces sp. DSM 110735; assembly: GCF_016482685.1. Lineage (GTDB taxonomy): Bacteria > Actinomycetota > Actinomycetes > Streptomycetales > Streptomycetaceae > Streptomyces. Next base: position 98,609 of record NZ_JACYHF010000016.1, read on the forward strand.
CCGTGGCGAGGACGCCCGGCTCGGTGTACTGCACGACCGTCAGGACGGTCCCGCGCCTGACGACGTAGTAGTGGTTGGTCTGCGGACCGGGCATGGAGATACCGGCCACGGCGGTCCAGGAGCGCGAGTAGGCGGTGCCGCCGGTCGTGGACGCGGTCTTCGTGACCACCGCGTCCTGCGGCGCGCCGTGCTCTGCCTGGAAGGCGCGCAAGTCGTGCGGGCAGCCGTCGAAAGCGGTGAGCAGCTTGCGGTAGGCGGCGTCGGCGCCCGAGGCGGAGGTGAAGGTGAACGTGTCCTGGATGGCAGGGTTGTTCGCCTTCCCGGCGTAGCCCTGCTGCCGCCAGCCGACGGCCCCGTGCACCCAGCCGCACTCGCTGACGCCCACGTCGTGGGTCGTCTGCCGGGTCCGGGGCGGACCCACCGCCTTCCAGGCGGAGCGATGCGCGTCGGGCAGCTTCGCCGCGGGCAGCGCGTGCACGGTGCGCGTGGTCCTGGTCGTGGGCCCGGACGGGGATCGTGACGCGGAGGGGGAGTGGGACGGGGAGCGGGAGGCGGACGCACTGCGGGACGGGGCGGTGGGCGGACCGCCGGGCGTGGTGGCGGCCGTCCAGTCCTCTGGTCCCGTCGACTCCGCGGCGACCGGAGCCGCCGTGGCGACGGGCACCGTCGCGGCGGAAGGATCGGGGTCGGAGGCGTATCGGACGGCACCCACGGCCGCCGCCGCGGCGAGCGGCACTGCGGCAAGGGCGACGACACGGAGACGGCCTCGGGCGCGGCTGAGCATGACGGATCTCCTTCGCGGGCGGCGGGAGCCCGGCAGGAGAACCTGCGACGGGCACGCGTCACCGGCGTGCCACGGGGGCGGTGCCGGTCGACGGAGCGGTCCGCGGCTTCAGTCTTCGCCGGGAGCGCCGAGAAGAGACTGGCCGTCATGTGTGCGTCAGCGACAGGGGTTTGACCTGGACAGATACGTCCCGGGACGGTTCCGGCCGCGAACGGGGCGGACCGGGACCGGGCGCGATCCGGATGTGACGGAGAGCGGGCGCGGGGGAGAAGCTGCGCAGGGGAGAGGTGCGGTCCCAGGGGAACCGGCCCGTCACGAGGGCACACGGGGGAGGGGCGGTACGAACCCGAGCGGAAGACGGGAGAAGGTCGCGGCGGGTCGGCCCCGGCTCAGCCGAGCCAGCCGCGCTGTGCCGCGCGCACCCCCGCCTCGAAACGGCTGCGCGCGTCCAGGCGTTGCATGAGACCGGTCGCGATCCGGCGGGCGGTGCGGTGCGAGACACCGAGGCGTTTGGCGATCGCCTCGTCCGTGTGGCCGTCGGCCAGCAGCTTGAGTGCCGCCTCCTCGGTGTCCGTCAGCCCCTCCGGGCCGCGCCGGCCGTTCTCACCGAGGGGCTTGGCGGACTGCCAGATCCTGTCGAACAGCGCGCACAGCGCGGTCAGGGTGCCCTGGCCGCTGAGCACCATCGCGCCCGCCGCCGAGTCGTCGCTGCTGAGCGGGATGACCGCGTGCTTGCGGTCGATGATGATCAGCCGTGTGGGCAGGGTCGCCGTGGTACGGATCTCACCGCCGCGCCCGCTCAGCCATTCGAGGTACTCCTGGGTGTGGGGACTGTTGCGCACGCTTTCGAGGTAGACGGTGCGCAACCGCACGCCGCGCTCCAGCAGCGAGCTGTTGAGCGGCCGGGCCGCCGCGATGGACTGGGGTGTGTGCTCGCCGTCCGGGGCGAGCGTCATGACCTCCCCGACCACTTGACGGGTGAGCCGCGTCAGCCGGTCGCGGATCTCGTCGATGCCGGTGAGCTGCTCCACGCCGGGGGCGGCGAAGGGGCGCAGTGCGGCGTGCTCGGCGATCAACTGGGCGGCTGCCGCCCGCGAGGTCGCCACGCGCTGCTGCTGGGCGGCGACCTCGGCCTGCTGGCGGGCGAGCAGCAGCTCCAGACCGACTTCGGGGCTGACGGCGTGCAGGGCGTCGGGCGTCTCGTGCGAGTGGCGGACCAGGGAGAGTTCGCTGAGCCGGTCGAGCGCCCGGCGTACGTCGTCCGCGGCCAGCTCCAGGCGCGCCGCCAACTCGGCGACCCCATCGGCGCGCTGGGCGAGCATGGCCCGGTAGACCGCTTCTGCGACCGGATCGAGCCCCAATGCGGTCAACATGCGTCCCCCCACGGTCGGCAATGGGCATTGAATGATCTTCACGGGATCATCGCATGGCACGGTCGACCGTGATATATCCACGGCGCGGTGTGGCCTTTTCCGGCCTCCGGTACAACCGTCCAGGCTCGGCACGTTGCTTCCGCCAGCGCCTTGTCGTGAGTGTTGACCGGTATGTATCTCGTTCACGCCCGACTGTGCCCGCCCGAGAGAGGCATGCCCCTGTCGCCCATGGCTCCGGGTCTGCTGCGTGCCGCCGCCCGCCCGGAGGACTGCCTGGAGCACGTCAGCCTTCACCCAGGCGCCGAGCCCTGCCCGGTGGCCGGGTTGTGGCTGCGCGTCCTGTCGCTGCGCGAGGCCGAGCGGACGGCGGCCGCCCTGTGCCTGCGCGCGCTGGCCACGGCACCCGAGTTCGCCGGGTGGTCGCTGCTGCGCGCCGAAGTGCCCCTGCTGGCCCCTTCGGGCCACAGCCTCTTCTGGCCCGGCGACGCCCCTTCCGAAGGCTCTGACCAGGGCGGACAGTAGTCCCAGGCCGCAGGACGCGTCACCGCGGGACGTGTCCGAGGCGGCCGCCTTACGGACCTCGTAGGGCTCGCTCTCCCTCAACGCTCCCCATCCGGAAGGAAGTTCGCCATGCCCGCGTTCCGTCCCGTCGCCGCCGCGGTCGCGACCCTCGCCCTCGGACTCGCCGCCCTCGTCGGCGTCCACACCGCCGACACGTCGTCCGTCGCCTCCACCGCCGTCGCCGCCAAGGGACACTCGGCCACCGCCACGGTCGAGCACCCGGTCGGTACCGCGGTGAACCCCCGCGACATGATCTGGCAGTGAGGGGCGCACAGATGACCTCCTCCACGTCACCCTCCACGCCGTCCTCCGCCCCCTTCTTCCGGCTGCCCTCCCGGCGTTCGCTCCTGCTCGGCGGCATGGGCGCCGCCCTCGGGCTTGCACTGCCGCTCGGCGGCAAGGCCCGCGCCGCCACCGCACCCCCGGTTCTCGTCGGCGACCAGAAGGCGCGCAAGGTGCTGCTGCTCGACTCGGCGAAGACCACGTGGGACCCCGCGAACGATCCGTCGGTGGTGCAGTGGTCCTTCACCCCGGACGGCGACTCCCGGTACGCGGACCTTCAGCCGACCTCCAGCTTCACCTACGTCAGCGAGGTCAAGGCGCGCACCTCGGGCGGATCCACGCTCGTGCTCGTCACCGCCTCGTACGGATTCGCGGCCGTGGTGGAGTACCCGACCGGCAAACGGCGTTGGGCCGGTCTGGTCGCCGGTTCCGGACCGGGTGACGACCTCAACCCGCACAGCATCGAGCTGCTCCCGGACGGCAATGTGGCCGTCGCGTGCAGCAGCGGTAACGCCGTCCGCGTCTACGCAGCGTCCCAAGGACCCACCGCGACCGACTACTTCACCACCCCGCTCACCACGGCGCACGGCGTGCACTGGGACTCCGGCGCGAACGTGCTGTGGGCGGTGGGCGGCAGCAAGCTCGCCGCGTACACCCTCGCCGGAACCCCCGCACAGCCCGTCCTCACCGAGAAGACCTCCGCCTCCGTGGACCTTCCCACGTCCGACGGCCATGACGTGGGCGCCGTCACGGGCTCCTCCGACCTGCTGTGGGTGTCCACCGGGTCGGCGCTGTACCAGTACTCCAAGTCGGCCCGCACCTTCACGCCGTACGGCGGCACCGCCTGCGGCCGCGGTCCGTGGGGCGGTGTGAAGGCCGTGAGCAACTACGGCGGCACCGTCCTCTTCACCAAGCCGGACGGCGACCTGAGCCCCAACTGGCTGACCCGCTACGTCCGTGACGCCTCCGGCGCGGCCGCCCCGTACGCGCTCGCCGACGGTGGCGTCTACAAAGCCCGCTGGTGGCAGCCGTAGTCCGCTGAACCGCCGTTCCCCCAGCCCTCTTGTTTGTCATGTGCACGCATGTCTTGGATTGAGGAGAGTTCCGTGCTCGTCCCCGCAGCCCTGCGCACAGCGGTACGCAGATCCCTCACGGTCACCGCCACCGCGGCCGTGCTCACCGGCGTCGCCCTCCCCGCCGCCCACGCGGCCGAACCGGCGAAGTCCCGGGCTCACTCCGTCACTTACCGCGGCCACCACTTCACCGTGCCGGACGGCTGGCACACGGTCGACCTCGACCGCGACCCGCACGCCTGCGTGCGCTTCGACCAGCACACCCTCTACTACGGCACCCCCTCGGCGGACCAGAACTGCCCCGCCCACGTCGTCGGCCGGACCGAGGCGCTGCTCGTCCAGCCGACCGGGTCCCGGGGCGCCGGGCAGGCGCGCACGGACAAGACAGCCCACCAACTGGCCGCGTCCGACGACCGGATCCAGCTCACCGGCACCTACAAGAGCGACCCCCAGCTCATCGAGGACATCGCCACGGACGCGGACCTCACGCCCGAGGCGCCTACCCCCACCCGCCGAACGGCACCCACGGGTCGGCTCGCGCCCGCCGCGCTCACCGCGGCGGCGGTCTCCAGCGCCACCACCCGCTACACCGGCAAGGGCTTCGACGCCTGCGCCGCGCCCTCGGCGAGCACCATGAGCACCTGGAACAGCGCGTCCCCCTACGGCGCCGTCGGCATCTACATCGGCGGGGCATACCGAGGCTGCAGCCAGCCCAACCTCACCGCCTCGTGGGTCTCCCAACAGGCGTCCGCCGGTTGGCACTTCCTCCCCATCTACGTCGGCGTCCAGGCGAGCGGCATCAGCTCACCCACCTCCCAGGGCACGAGCGCCGCCGAAGACGCCGTCACCCAGGCCGGCTCGCTCGGCTTCCCGGCGAACTCGGTCCTCTACTACGACATGGAGGCATACAGCCCCTCCACCTCCTCCAGCGTGCTGAGCTTCCTCTCCGCCTGGACCAAGGAACTCCACGCCCAGGGCTACAAGTCCGCCGTGTACAGCAGTTCCACCTCCGGCATATCCGACCTGGCCGACCACTACGGCAGCGGCTACCAGATGCCCGACGTCATCTACGACGCCCTGTGGAACGGCAACGCCGACACCGCCGACCCCGCCGTGCCGTCCTCGCTCTGGGCGAACCACCAGCGCGTCCACCAGTACAGCGGCGGCCACACCGAGACCTACGGCGGCGTCTCGATCAACATCGACTCCGACTACCTCGACGTCGCCCCGGCGGGGTCCACCGTCCCGCACGGCACCGTCTGGGACCGCACCCGCGGCTCCTCGGGCACCTGGGCGGGCAGCGCGAACGAGGTCGACGACAACGACGCCATCACCGCCGTCGCCTCGACGGCGCTGCCCGACGGCACCCTGCACACCTTCACGGTGGTGCCGGGCTCCGGCGTCTGGGAGCGGGTGCGCAGCGCCTCCGGCGACTGGGCGACGAGCGCCGTCAAGATGGACGACAACGACAACATCACCGCCGTGACCGCCGCCGCGCTGAAGGACGGCACGCTCCACGTCGACGTGGTCGTGAAGAACTCCGGCGTGTGGGACCGCACCCGCACCACCGACGGCACCTGGACGGCGGCCGCGAAGATCGACGACAACACGTCCATCACCCGGATCGCCGCCGCGGGCCTGACCGACGGCACCCTGCACCTGGAGGCTCTCGTGCCCGGCTCGGGCATCTGGGAGCGGGTGCGCGGCGCCTCCGGCACCTGGCAGACCGCCGCCGCACAGATCGACAGCAACGGCGACATCACCGCCCTGGCCACGGCCGCGCTGCCCAACGGCACCCAGCACATCGAGGGCGTGGTGCCCGGCTCCGGGATCTGGGACCGGGTCCGCACCGCCGCGGGCACCTGGCAGAGCTCCTCCCACCTCGACACCAACGGCGACATCACCGCGGTGAGCGTCGCCGCGCTGCCCGACGGCCGTATGACCGTCGACGCGGTGGTCCCGGGGTCGGGCGTGTGGGACCGCGCCTACAGCGCCGCCGGCGCCTGGCAGGCAGCGGCGACGAAGATCGACGCCAACAGCGACATCTTCGCGGTCCAGTCGACCGGGCTGCCGGACGGCACGGTGCACCTCCACACGCTCGTCTGATCACCGGTCCGCCGGTACGTGCCTGGACGCCCCTCCGCGTCCGGGCACGTACGCGACGGGCCCTGCCGCGCGGTCACCTACGCTCGAGAACTCCCTTCCTGGGCCAGCCGCAAGCTCAACAGCGTGATTCATGAGGGATACGGCCGCTTCGACCGTCACCTCCGCTTCGACAAGCTGGAGCGGCTGCCGGCCACCCGCGGCGTGTACCTGGAGGACGTCCAGGAGATCCCAACGCCCCGACACACAGCCTGCATTGGCAACCCGCCTCCCAGGTGTCCGCCATGGTGTGCCGGTCTCCTGAGAAGGGCGAACGCCGCCAATCCAGCCCCCGCGCCGTCTGTACGGCATGACATCCCGTTGGCAGCATGACGTCGGGACAGGGCACGGCAGGTGAGGGGTGGGTGCATGGGGGCGGACGAGATCAGGTCTCAGGGCTTCAACCTGAACGAGCTGTTCCGTGACGTGACGTACGAGATCGACTACTACCAGCGTGACTACACCTGGGGCGAGGAAGAAGTCCGCACCCTGCTGCGGGACTTGTGCGAGTCGTTCCGGAACTGGTCGGGCGACTCCCTGTACCGGCGCCGCCCGCACACCGCGCCGCAGTACTTCCTCGGCCCGTTCGTCTATCACGAGCCGTCGAGGAACCGCCGCTACCTCGTCGACGGCCAACAGCGGTTCGTCACCCTGCACATGCTGTTCCTCCAGTTGAGGCTCTGGGCCCAGGAGGCCGGGGACCCGCAGACGGTCGACCAGCTCAACCGGGTGATCACGACGGACGGAAAGCACTTCTGCGTCGGCATCACCGACCACGACCCCGTCCTGCGCGCCATCAGCGAGGGTCGTAAGTACGAGACGGGGACGGGGGATTCCCTCTCCCGCCGCAACCTGTGGGCACGCAGCCAGCAGATGGAATCCCAGCTCGTGGAGGAACTCGACGCCGAGGAACTCCACCACTTCACCGAGTGGTTGCTGAAGCGGGTGGTCCTGGTCGGCATCCGCGCCGCCGGTCCCGACCACGGCTACCGCATGTTCGAGACGATGAACGACCGAGGCGCTCGCCTCACCGCCGTCGACCTGCTCAAGAGCCACCTGCTGTCCAACGTCGGCGCGGGCGAGGAACAGCTCAACGCCCAGTGGCAGGAGATGCTGCGGGAACTCTCCACCGACCGCGACGACCCCCAGGCGGCCTCCCGCTTCATCAAGGCGTACCTCCTCGCCCGCTGCGCACGCGAGGGCGACGCCGACGACCGCCGCCAGATCACCACCAACCTCAACGTGTGGGTACGCCACAACGCCGCGCACCTCGGTCTGATCACCGGCCGTCCCGACCGCTTCCTGGAGTTCGTCCAGCACCTTCTGAACTCGGCCCGCCTGTACCGCCCCTTCCTCGCCGCCACACGCACGCTGAAGAGGGAGGGCGACCGTCTGGAGACGGTGTTCTACAACGAACGCAACGGACTCGGCGCCCAGTCCGTCGCCGTCCTCGCGGCCATCGACCCCGACGACCAGCCCACCGACGCCAAGGACAAGTGCCGTCTTGTCGCCGCGTACATCGACCGGTGGTACGCCCTGCGCATCCTGCAGGACCTTCCCGTCCAGTCCGCCGACACCGACTCCCTGGTCCACTCCGAACTCGTCCCTCTCCTGCGGAGATGCCGCACGGTGAGCGACGTCGCCTCCGCACTGGCCGGACTCGTCGCGGACGACGGGGGAGCGATACGCGACGCGGTCACCCTGGGGCTGCGGGGCAACAACGCCCACCAGATCCGCTACCTGCTGGCCCGGGCCACCGCCTATGTCGAAGACGCCTGCCGACGGCCGTACGACGTGCTCGACTACCTCGACCGGGAGAAGTTCCACATCGAGCACCTGTGGGCCAACCATCACCACCGGGTGCGCCAGGAGATACCCGACAAGGTCGTCTTCCGCAGCCTGCGCAATCAACTCGGCGGACTCGGCCTGCTGATGGGGCGCGAGAACTCCAGCCTCAACGACCTTCCCCTCACCGAGAAGATCGCCCACTACGCCCGCGGCAATGTCCTGCTGGGCATCATGGCCGACGGGTACGACCGCCGGAACCCGGTGCTGCGCGAGTTCATCAAGACGCACCAACTCGACAAGCTCCTGCGGCCGTTCGGCGCCCGGGACACCATGACCGCGGTGATCCGGACACGCCAGGACCTCTACCTGCGGCTGTTCGAACACATCTGGGAACCCGGGCGACTCGGTCTGCCCGTCCCCACACCACCCGCTCCGAACGGCACGGCGCCGACCGCCGCTCCGGTACGCGAACCGCAGCGCAGAACGGCCGCGCGAGGGCGCCGCACCCAGGTCGCCCAGATGATCCAGGCTCAGGTCCTGAAAGCCGGAACCCGCATCGTTCTCGCCTACCGCTCCACGGAGCACTGGGCCACCATCGACGAGGACGGAGGCATCATCCTCGCCGCGACGGGCGGAACCCCCTACGGCCGCGTCGACGAAGCCGGAGCCGTCGCGCGGGGCACCAAGACCTGCCAGGGCATGAACGAATGGCATGTCGAGGACGAGACAGGCGCGCGGATCAGCCTGAGAACCGTACGAGACCGTGCGGTGGACGCCGGGCTTCTGTAGCCCGGGAACAAACGCCGCCCGGCGAAATCCACTTGAAGAACACCCGTACGATCATGACAGCCTTACCCGGTGATTTTCGACCTCTCCCCCTGTCATCTGACCTGGGCCGACGTGGACCCTGCCCGCCACCCGTTCGACGCCGGGGCGGCGGAGCGGACGGTGCGGTCGCTGGGTATCGCGCGGCGGGTGCCGATCCGCCCCGACGTCCGCTTCGCGGACCCCGCGATGAGCGACTGGACCTGGGAGAAGGGGGCGCCGTGGGCCGACGCGATGTCGCACGCTCTCGCCGAGCGCTACGGGCGGTGGACCGTGGGGTGGCGGTGGGGGCACGACGAAGGGGACTTCGACGGGGGACCGGTGGGGAGCTGGTGCTGCCCCCGGGATTCGATCACGACGCCGGAGGAGACGCTCGACCGGGTCGTCGCGGCGTTGTGCGAGTGGCGGGAGTGGCTGGAGAGTCTCGCCGGGTGGTTCGAGGCGTACCCGCTGGACCTGGCGGATGTCGACGAGCAGCGGATCCTGTGGGAGCGGGTCGCGCACAACCTGATCGTGCTGGTGACCGACCGCACGGGCTGTGGCAGCGGTTGGCACGGGCACTGTCATCAGGTGCTCGGCTGGTTCCTCGGCCGCTGGGGAGTCGCGCCCGAGCGCGCGGAGGAGATGGTCGAGGAGGCCATCGGCGGCCGGTTCATGAGCTGGACCGGTCCCGACACGGAACTGGTGGAGGACGTCGCAGAGCGGCTCGCGCTGTCGCTGCGGCCGGACGACGCCGTACGGTCCGCCACCGGACCCGTCCCGGACCACCTGGAGCGGTGGCTCGCCGTACGCCGGACCGTGCCGTGGCACGAGGCTCCCGACAGGGGCGGGGACGGACCGGTGACCCCGGCGCGCGACGGCGCGGCGGAGGACATCCGCCGCTTCGACACGGCCGTCGACGCCACCCGCGCGCAGGGACTGCTCGCCGCCCTGGAACTGCTGCGCGCCGACGCGGCACGCGGCGCCTCGCTCGACTTCGAACTGATCCAGCGCTGGCAGCAACACATCCTGAGCACACCGGAGTTGCCGCAGTTCCGCGACCTCCCCGCCTTCGCCAAGAACGGCCGGGAGCGGTACGGCTTCGGCCCGGACACCCGTGCCCGTCTCGACACCTGCCTGGCCGAGAGCGCGCCGGACACGACGCACCCTCTTCCCCTCACCGCCCGGGCCGCACGCGCGTACCTCGACATCTGCTTCTTCCACCCCTTCGACGACGGCAACGCCCGATCCGCCTTCCTCACCCTCGTGTTCGTCCTCGCCCGCGAGGGCGTCGCACTCGACGAGGTCGGTCTCCTGCGCCGCGTCAGCTTCCGGGCCGACGACCCCGAGAGCGCGCTGGTCCTCGCCCGGTACCTCGACACGCACCTCGCGGAGACCAGGCGCAACACCGCCGCTCCGGACGCCTAGCGGGTGGGCGCGAGCATCACGCGGACCGGCGCGGGCGGACGTACGCCGTCCAGGTGACCGCCGCGCAGACGCCGTACGCCGCGAGGAAGGCGACGTACGCCGCGTCGCCGTTGCCGACGGACAGGAACGACTGGCGAAAGGCGATGTTCACCAGCACACCGCCGAAGGCACCGACCGCGCCCGCGAAGCCGATGAGGGCCGACGCGCGGGCGTCCGAGTCCTGACCGGGCGGTGCGGCGGCGTGGCACAGGGCAGGGATCATCTTGTACGTCGAGCCGTTGCCCAGACCGCTGAGGACGAACAGGACGGTGAACGCCGTCACGAACAGCGGCAGCGAGTGCGCGCGGGAGGCGACCAGCGCCAGCAGGGCGCCGCCCGCCATCGCGGCGAAGGTCACCAGCGTCACCCGCGCCCCGCCGAAGCGGTCGGCGAGCCGTCCGCCCACCGGTCGCACCAGGGAGCCGAGCAGCGGGCCGAGGAAGGTCAGGTACGCGGCGCTCACCGGCGTCGCGAACCTCTCCGCGAACTGCACCTGGAGCACCTGCCCGAAGGCGAACGAGAAGCCGATGAACGAGCCGAACGTGCCGATGTACAGCAGGGACACGAGCCAGGTGTGCCGCCAGGTGAGCAGCTCGCGGAGCTGACCGGGGGAGCGGGGCAGCCGCAGGTCGTCCATCCGCAGGGCGGCGCACACCGCGGCGGCGACGATGAGCGGCACGTAGAGCAGCACCAGCACCCGGGGGTGGCCCGCGCCCGCGGTGGCGAGGACGGCGAGCCCGGCGAGCTGCACCGCCGGAACGCCCAGGTTGCCGCCGCCCGCGTTGACGCCGAGGGCCCAGCCCTTGAGGTGCTGCGGGTACAACGCGTTGACGTTCGCCATGGAGGAGGCGAAGTTGCCGCCGCCGACCCCGGCGAGGCAGGCGGTGAGCAGCAGCGTGCCGTACGAAGTGCCGGGCTCCAGCACGAGGGCCGTCGTCACGGCGGGGATCAGCAGGAGCAGCGCGCTGACGACGGTCCAGGTGCGACCGCCGAAGACGGCGACGGCGCGGGCGTACGGGATGCGCAGGAACGCGCCGAGCGCGGTGGGCAGCGCGGTCAGCAGGAACTTGCCGGCCGGGTCGATGCCGTACTCGGGACCGAGGAAGAGGACGAGGACCGACCACAGGCTCCAGACGGAGAAGCCGACGTGTTCCGCGATGACGGACCACAGCAGGTTGCGGCGGGCGGTTCGGGCGCCGCCCGCCGCCCAGAAGGCGGGGTCCTCGGGGCGCCAGTCGGTGAGTTCACGGCGGGGACCGGGGAGCAGACGGGGAAGAGCGCTCGGCTGGGGTGCGTCGTCTTCGCGGATGCCGGGCGGGTCGGCGGGGTGGGTGCTGGTCGTGGACATCGTCAACTGCCTTCCATCAGACGTGGGTTGTCCGCTCAGCTCACGACCGCGCTCGTGCGCACCCGCCACACGGGCAGCCGGGCGGGCGTGCCGTCGGGTGCGGTGGGTTCGTCGAGGCAGGCACCGGTCTTCAGGTCGAAGACCTGCTTGTACATGGGCGACGCGACCACAGGCGTGGCGCCCCGACTGCCCAGCAGACCCCGGGACATGACCTGGGCGCCGCTGAACGGGTCGCGGTTTCCGACCGCGTGGAGGTGCCCGGCGCGGTCGCGGAAGAGGGCGATCTGCTCACCGCCGAGCAGCAGGGCCACACCACGGCCCGGGACGAGGTCCGCGTACGGCACCACAGGGATCCAGCGGGTGCCGTCGTGGACCTCGACGACGGTGTGGTCGTGCCCGACAGCCGGGAAGGACCCCTGCGCGGGGGCGAGTTGGGCGGCTGGGGGAGCGGGGGCGACGGTCATCGGCTTGTCTCCTGAGCGGGTCGGGCGGTCGGGGCGGCGGTGAGGACGAGGTCGCGCGAGTCCGCCGGGCTCCGCAGCAGACGGCCGTGCTCCCCGGGGCGCGCCGGGCGGATCTGGCCGCGTTCGGACACGAAGGTCACGGTGGGATCGGGCAGGTCCGGGGCGTTGGCGAAGGACGCGAAGCGGCGCAGCCGGTCGGGGTCGTCCAGGACGCCGGCCCACTCGTCGGTGTAGCTCGCGACGTGGCGGGCCATGAGGGCGTCCAGGTCGGCCGCGACGCCGAGGGAGTCGTCCAGTACGACAGCCCGCAGATGATCCAGGCCGCCCTCCAGCCGCTCCAGCCAGGGCGCGGTGCGCTCCAGGCGGTCGGCGGTGCGGATGTAGAACATGAGGAACCGGTCGATGGTACGGATCAGGGTCGCCTTGTCGAGGTCGGTGGCGAGCAGGTCCGCGTGTCGTGGGGTGGTGCCGCCGTTGCCGCCGACATGGAGATTCCAGCCGGTGGAGGTGGCGATGATCCCGAAGTCCTTCGACTGCGCCTCGGCGCACTCCCGGGCGCAGCCGGAGACGGCGGACTTCAGCTTGTGCGGGGCGCGCAACCCCCGGTAGCGCAGCTCCAGTTCGATGGCGAGCGCGGTGGAGTCCTGTACGCCGTAGCGGCACCAGGTCTGCCCCACACAGGACTTCACGGTCCGCAGCGCCTTGCCGTAGGCGTGCCCGGACTCGAAACCGGCATCGACCAAGCGGCGCCACACGGCAGGGAGTTGGTCGACGCGAGCGCCGAGGAGGTCGATGCGCTGCCCACCTGTGATCTTGGTGTAGAGACCGAAGTCCCGGGCCACTTCCCCGATGACGATGAGCTGATCCGGGGTGATCTCGCCGCCCGGCACGCGCGGGACGACCGAGTAGGAGCCGTTGCGCTGGATGTTGGCGAGGTGGTGGTCGTTGGTGTCCTGGAGCGCGGACTGTTCGCCGTCCAGGACATGGCCGTTGCCCAGGCTCGCCAGGATCGAGGCGACGACGGGCTTGCAGACGTCGCAGCCCTCGCCGGTGCCGTGACGGTCGAGGAGCGTGCTGAAGTCGGTGATGCCCCGTACGCGGACGATCTCGTACAGCTCGGCGCGGGTATGGGCGAAGTGCTCGCACAGATCGCGGGACACCTCGGTGCCGGACGCGGCGAGTTCGTCCCGGACCACGGTGGTGAGTGCCTTCACACAACTCCCGCACCCGGTACCCGCCTTGGTGCACTGCTTGACCCCGGCGACATCGGTGAGCCCCTGCTCCCGTACGGCAGCACGGACGGCGCCCCCGGTCACGTTGTGGCAGGAGCAGAGCACCGCATCGTCGGGCAACTCCGGGGTGGCACCGCCGCCTTGAGCGGAGGGCAGCACCAACTGCTCCGGCGGCACGGTCAGCGGCTTCCCGGCGAGCGCGAGCGGCCGCAGTACGCCGTACGCCTCGGTGTCGCCCACCAGGACGCCGCCGAGCAGGGTGTCGTCGGCGCCGATGACGAGCTTCTTGTAGACCCCGGAGCGGCTGTCGGTGAACGTGACGTCGAGGGCGCCGTCGGCGGTACCGTGCGGGTCACCGAAACTGGCCACGTCCACGCCGAGCAGCTTGAGCTTGGTGGAGAGGTCCGCTCCGATGAACTCGCCGCCATCTCCGCATAGTTGACGCGCGACGGTCTCCGCCATCGCATATCCGGGAGCGACCAGCCCGTAGACCCGCCCGTCGACCGCCTGCGCGCTCTCCCCGATGGCCCACACATGCGGATCGGCGGTGCGGCACGAGGCATCGACACTGATCCCACCGCGCTCTCCCACCGACAGACCACAGTCACGCGCCAGTTGATCGCGAGCGCGTACCCCGGCCGAGAACACCACGAGATCGGCGCGGAGTTCCGTACCGTCCGACAGCCGCGCCGCACGAACGCGTCCATCGGCGCCCGCGTCGACGAAGGAGGTCCCGGCGCCGGTGTGCACGTGCACGCCCAGCTCCTCGATCTTGCGACGCAGCACCGCTCCGCCGCCCTCGTCGACCTGGAGCGCCATCAGCCGAGGGGCGAACTCCACCACATGCGTGTCCAGTCCGAGAGCGCGCAGCGCACCGGCCGCCTCCAGACCGAGCAGCCCGCCGCCGACGACGATCCCGGTACGGGCGCGCGCCGCGTCCGCGCGGATGGCGCGGACGTCGTCCAGCGTGCGGTACACATGGCAGCCGGGCAGGTCATGGCCGGGCACCGGCGGGACGAAGGGGTACGAGCCGGTGGCCAGCACCAGCGCGTCGTAGCGCAGGATGCGTCCTGAGGCGCTGGTGACGGTGCGGGCGGCGCGGTCGACGGCGGTCGCGGGGTCACCGAGGTGCAGGGTGATGCCGTGCCGCTCCATGAACCCGCCCTGCACCAAGCTCAGTTCCTCGGCAGTGGTACCGGAGAACCAGCTCGTCAGGTGGACGCGGTCGTAGGCGGGCCGGGACTCCTCGGCGAGGACGGTGACATGCCAGGCGTCGGCGCCGGGCTGCTCGTACAGCGCCTCCAGGAAGCGCTGGCCGACCATGCCGTGGCCGACGAGCACCAGCTCCTTCGGGGCAGTGGGGGCGGTCATGTGCGGGACTCCTCGACGACTCGGGCGGACAGGGCGCGCGGCGGAACGGTGAGCAGGGACAACGGGTCCGGTCCGACGGACCGGCCGGTGAGATAGGCACGGGTGAGACTGCCGACGGTGGTGAGATCGCCGACGAGGATGGCGCCGACGATCCGGTCCCCGCGCAGCACGAGCTTCTTGTAGGCGCCACGGGTGGCATCACCGATGCGCAGCACATCGGCACCCTCCTCGGCGGCGTCGCCACACGCCCCGAACGCGGCGTACTCCACGGCGCCCGCGGTGAGACGGCTCATCGGACGCGAGCCGGTGTAGCGCGCCCCGGGATCGGCGCCGGAGAGTCGGTCGGCGAGCACGTCGGCCTGCTCCCAGGCGGTCGTGGCCAGCCCGCACGGCGCGGCACGGTGCTCGGCGCAGTCCCCGATGGCGTAGGTGTGCGGGGCGCAGGCGAGGGTGTCGTCCACGACGACGCCGCGCCGGACAGGCAGCCCGGCGGCGCGAGCGAGACCGGTACGGGGACGCACCCCGCAGGCGAGGACCACGAGATCGGCGTCGAGCCGGTCGCCGCCTGTCAGAGTGACGCCGAGACCCTGGTCCAGAGCCGGGGCGCGCTCACCGAGGTGCACGCTGACCCCGAGGCGCCCCAGTGCGGTGCGCAGAGCGGCACCGGCTTGGCGGTCGAGGTGGCGTTCCACCAGGTGGGGACCCTGATGGACGATCTCCACGCGCAGACCCCGAGCGGCGAGGGCGTGGGCGACAGAGACACCGAGCACCCCACCGCCGATCACCACGGCACGCCCGGCGGAGTCCGCGTCACGGTCGAGGCGGGTGCAGTCGTCGAGCGAGCGCAGCACGTGCACACCGCCCTCCGCGTCCGCCAGACCGCGCAGCGGCGGCAGCACGGGCTCGGCGCCGGTGGCGAGGACCAGGTCGTCGTACGTCTCGCTGCTGCCGTCCGCGAGTGTGAGGGCGCGGCGCCGGGTGTCGACGGCGACCACCTCGGTCCCGGTACGCACGCGCGCGTCCCCGGTGGGCAGCGCGAGGGCGTCGGCCCGATGGCGCCCGGTGAGGACATCGGTCAACAGGGCGCGGTTGTAAGGGACTTGCCGCTCGGCGCCGTAGAGGACGGTCTCCGTGTGCCCCGCGTGGGCATGGAGTTGCTGGGCGAGGCGCGCGGCGGCCATCCCGGCGCCGATCACGGCGACGCGGCAGGGCTTCATACGCCGACCGCGACCGGTGTGGCGGGTGCGACGGTTTCGCGGACCCGGGGGAGTGCCGCCTTCTCGACCCGCACCGCGCACACCTTGAACTCCGGCATCCGCGAGACCGGGTCGAGCGCGGGGTTGGTGAGCAGATTGGCGCGTCCCTCGCCGGGCCAGTGGAACGGCATGAACACCGTGTCCGGCCGGATGGCGGAGGTGACGCGAGCCGGGGCGGTGACGGTGCCCCGGCGGCTGGTGACGGTGAGCAGGTCGCCGTCCCGCACGCCGAGCCCGGTGGCCAGATCGGGGTGCAGCTCGACGTACGGTCCGGGCGCGGCGGCGGTCAGTTCCGGCACCCTGCGCGTCTGGGCGCCGCTCTGGTACTGGCTGACGACGCGCCCCGTGGTCAGGTACAGCGGATACGCGTCGTCGGGCTCCTCGGCGGCGGGCCGGTGAGAGGGCGCGGTGAACCGGGCCCGTCCGTCGGGGTGGGCGAAACGGTCGAGGAACAGGCGCGGCGTGCCGGGGTGGCCCGGTGCCGGGCAGGGCCAGAAGACGCCGTCCTCGGCCGCGATCCGGTCGTAGGAGATGCCGGAGTAGTCGGCGGGCGCCCCGGCGGTGGCCCGGCGTAGTTCGGCGAAGACCTCCTCGGGGTCGCCGGGGAACCCCGTTGTGTGGCCCAGGCGTTGGGCCAGCCCGTGCAGCACGTCCAGGTCGCTGCGCACACCGGGCGGCGGAGCGACGGCGGCGCGGCGCAGCAGCACCCGGCCCTCCAGATTGGTCAGCGTGCCGGTCTCCTCGGCCCACTGGGTCACCGGCAAGACCACATCGGCCAGCAGCGCCGTCTCCGACAACACCACGTCGCACACCGCGAGATGGTCCAGCGCGCCCAGCCTCCGCGTGATGCGCGCGGCGTCCGGCGCGGAGACGACCGGGTTGGACCCCATGACCAGCAGCGCCCGCACTCCGCCGGGTTGGCCGAGGGAGTCCAGCAACTCGTAGGCCGACGGCCCGGAACGCGGCAGCGCGCCGGGGTCCACGCCCCAGACCCCGGCGATGTGCGCCCGCGCCTCGGGGTCCTCCAGAGAGCGGTAGCCGGGCAACTGGTCTGCCTTCTGCCCGTGTTCGCGGCCACCCTGCCCATTGCCCTGCCCGGTGAGACAGCCGTAGCCGCTCAAAGGCCGCCCTGCCCGCCCGGTGGCCAGACACAGGTCGATCCAGGCGCCGACCGTCGCCGTGCCCTTGCTCTGCTGCTCGGGACCGCGCGCGGTGAGCACCATGGAATGCGGGGTGCGGGTGAACAGAGCGATGGTGTCCCGGAGTTGGGGGACCGGGACGCCGGTCAGCGCCTCCACACGCTCGGGCCAGTGGGCCATCGCGGCGGCGCGGGCGTCGGTCCAGCCGGTGGTGCGCGCGGCGATGAACGCCTCGTCCAAGTGCCCTTCGGCGATGGCGAGATGGAGCAGACCGAGCGCCAGGGCCAGGTCGGTGCCGGGAAGGGGCTGGAGGTGGAGGTCGGCCAGCTCGGCGGTACGGGTCCGGCGCGGGTCGACGACCACCAAGGTGCCGCCGTTCTCCCGAAGTTCGCGCAGATAACGCACGGCGGGCGGCATCGTCTCGGCCGGGTTGGCGCCGACCAGGATTACGCAGCCGGTGCGCGCCACGTCCGCGAGCGGGAAGGGCAGACCCCGGTCCAGACCGAAGGCGGCACGCGAGGCGGCGGCAGCGGAGGACATGCAGAACCGCCCGTTGTAGTCGATCGAGCGGGTGCGCAGCGCGACACGGGCGAACTTGCCGAGCAGGTAAGCCTTTTCGTTGGTGAGCCCGCCACCGCCGAACACCCCCACGGCGTCCGGTCCGTGAGTCTCGGCGGTCCCGGTCATCGCCGCCGCGACCCGGTCCAGCGCCTCCTCCCAGGACGCCTCGCGCAGCCCGTCCGCGTCACGCACCAGGGGAGCGGTCAGCCGTACGCCGGGCGCCAGCAGCGCCGCCGAGGTCTGTCCCTTCCCGCACAATGCGCCCCGGTTCACCGGGAATTCGTCGCGCCCGGTGACCTCGGGCACCCCTTTGGTGGTGCGCAGCCGCATCCCGCACTGGAGGGAGCAGTACGGGCAGTGAGTGTCGGTCATGGCAACGAGGCTGTCCCGCCGCCGTTTCACAAGGCGCTCGGCCGCGTTGCCCGTACGGTACGGAACGCGCACACCCCCGCCGGAGCGGTGTGCGGGCCAGGACATCTTCCGTAACACGCGGGCGCGTTGCGGTAACCGCGACGTGACTGGCGGGCAACGACCGTGACATGGCGCCCCCGGAGCCTCGGGGACATGAAAGCCGGTACCAGGGAGACGGCCGCCGCGCTCACCGGATTCACGGTGGGCGTCACGGCGGCACGCAGGCGGGAAGAGCTGACGGCGCTGCTGCGGCGGCGCGGCGCACGGGTGACGGAGGCGCCCGCGCTGCGCATCGTGCCGCTGGAGGACGACGCGGCACTGCGCGCGGCCACCGAACGCTGCCTCGCCGCCCCGCTGGACTACGTGGTCGCGACCACCGGCGTCGGCTGGCGCGGCTGGATGAGCGCCGCCGAGGGCTGGGGATACGGCGCCGCGCTCACCGCCGCCTGCCGGGACGCCGAGGTGCTCTCGCGGGGCCCGAAGGCGACCGGAGCGGTCCGGGCCTGCGGCACGACGGAGACCTATTCCCCCGCCTCCGAGGCGGTGGACGAACTGCGCACCTGGCTGCTGGCCCGCGACCTCACCGGACGCCGGATCGCCGTCCAGGAACACGGCGCCCCGCTCCCCGGCCTCGCGGCGGCGCTGCGGGAGCGCGGCGCGGAGGTCGTCGAGGTGCCGGTGTACCGGTGGGCGCCGCCCCACGACCCTGAGCCGGTACGACGCCTCGCCGAGGCAACGGCGCGCGGCGACGTGCACGCGCTCCTGTTCACCTCCGCGCCCGCCATCACCTCCTTCCTGGAGCACGCGGAGACGGCGGGCCGCTACGACGCGGTGCTGGAACGCCTGCGAGGAGACGTGCTCGCCCTCTGCGTGGGCCCGGTGTGCGCCCGGCCGCTCCTGGAGGTGGGCGCGGAACCGGTCTGGCCCGCACGCGGACGCCTCGGCGCGATGGTCCACCTGCTCACCGCCACCCTGCCCGACCGCAACCGGCACCTGATCCCGGTCGGCGACCGGACCCTGGTCCTCCAGGGCAACGCCCTGCTCCTGGGCGGCGACGAGGGCTCGGCAGCGGAGGAGGCGGCGGAGGAGACGGAGGCGGTCTGGCTGACGCCCGGCTCGGCACGCATCCTGCGGGCGCTGGCCGAGCAACCCGGCTGGGTGGTCGGCCGCCGCGAACTGCTGCGCCGCGTATGGCCGGGCCAAGCGGCGGACGAGCACGCGGTCGAGGCGGCGGTGACCCGACTGCGAGCCGCCCTGGGCCCCTACGCCGGACTCGTCCGCACGGTCCCCAAACGCGGCTACCGCCTGGCCACGGAGCCCACCGCCCGCCCGCAGGCAGGCACCCGGTGAGCGCCGCCCCCACCCTGCTGGCCGTCGCCCACGGCACTCGCGACCCCCAAGGAGTCCGCACGGTGCACGCCCTGCTGGACAAGGTCCGCCGCACACGACCCGGTCTGCGGGTGCGGGCCGCATGGCTGGACCTGGTCGAACCCTCGGTCCCGCAAGCGCTGGCGGAACTGCGAGGCCAGGCCGTCGCCGTCCCCCTCCTCCTGGCCAGCGGCTACCACGTACGCACCGACCTCCCCACCCTCCTGGCGGACGCGACCCCCACTCAGGTCCGTGTCGCCCCAGCCCTCGGACCCTCACCTCTGCTGGCCCGCGCCCTCGCCGCCCGACTGTCCGAGGCGGGCCGCCCGGCGGGCGGCGCCCCGGTCGTCCTGGCCGCCGCGGGCTCCTCCGACCCCCGAGCCCGCGCCGACACACTGGAATCGGCGCGCCTGCTGGCGGCCCACCTCAACGCACCGGTGACAGCCGCATTCGCCGTAGGCGAGGGCCCCTCACCCGCCGAGGCGGTCACCGCCTGGCGGTCGGCGGGTCACCCGGACGTAGCCCTGGCGACCCACCTCCTGGCCCCGGGTCACTTCGCCCGCCACCTCACCGGAACGGGAGCCCGTTGGACGGCGGCGCCCCTGGGCGCGCAGCGGCGGGTCGCGGAGCTGGTGCTGCGCCGGTACGACGAGGGGGTGCGAGGGCGGTCGAGCGGATCCTCGGCGCGCCCGGCGCTTTGCCCAGCACTTCGGTCGGCGCCACCCGCTCGCGCCTGAGCGCACCCCTCCTCGACCGCTCAGCGCGCTCCGGGACCCGTCCGCACGCGCCCCGCTCGCCAGGCACCCCCGCGCAGGTCCCCGTAGATTGAGGCCGACACCGCTGGGAGGTCGGAGATGCGGCACACCGTCACAGTCGCGGGCCCCGCGGCGCCCGATGTCGTCTGGGAGCGCTACGCGCGCTACGACCGCTGGGCCCACTGGGCACCGCATCTGCGTGCCGTCGAGACCCAGGGCGACGTCATCCGGCCGGGCGCACAAGGCGTCGTCCAGGTCGCGGGCGTACTGCGCGGACGCTTCCTCGTCACGGAGGTCGACCGCCCGAAGGGCGCCTGGACCTGGCAACTGGTTTTCCTCGGCATCCCCGTACAGGTGGCCCACACGATGTCCGCCCACGGAACGGGCACCCAAGTCGCCGTGGACCTCACAGCCGCCTGCCCGGTACCCCTGCTCTACGCCCCCATGGTCCACTGGGCGCTGCACCGGCTCACCCGTGTCTGAACCGAGCCGCCCGCAGGGTCCGCGCAGTCCTCAGTCCCACCAGAACGTCCAGTGCCTGCTGCCCACCAGCGCCTCCTCCGCGTAGAGGCGCAAGGTCTCGTACCCCTGCCAGAGGTTGTCACGGCAGAAGGCGAAGTGCTCGACGGCGACCGCGAGAGCGTCTTCCACCGTCTGCGGGGGTGCCGCCACGGACAGGTCCAGACGGTCGTGGGAGAGGGCTATGAGCCGAACGCCGAAGCGGTCCTCCCACGAGCGGAGGACGGCGCACAGCCGAGCCGCGTCGTCCTCGTCACCCACCGGTCCCATCCAGCCGATCGCCGCCGCAAGATCCGCGGAGCGGGCTGCGGGAGCCAGGGCGAGGCGAGGGCTCGAAAGCCGGTGCTCCACGAGACTGGCGGCGACTTCCGCGGCGATGGCGTCCGGATCTGCCGCCGCAAGTCGCCTCGGCGCCAGCCCGGGCCAGTCGCCGGTGAAGGGGGCGATGGTCTCGCCCGCGTCCTCGTCGTCCTCGTTCTCCTCCGTGTCCGCCACCGCAGCGTGCCAGAGCTCCTTGAGGACGTCCTCGGCGCCGTGATCCCCCGGGACGGACATCCTGCCGGGGCTCAGCTCCGTCGCGTGCTCGGACGTCCCGGGCACGACCGGCTCGCTGACGCAGTTGCTCAGTCCACCCGCACCACGTACTTCCCCCGCACTCCACCCGCCTCCAGCGCGCGATGGGCGTCGGCGACGGCCGCCAGCGGATAGACCGTGTCCACCATGGGACGCAGATCGCCCCGGACCACGTGCCGCGCGAGGTCGTCCAGCAGAGCCCGCTGCGGATTGCCGCTGAAGAAACGGATCCGGCCACGTCCGTGCACCGCACTCGCGGCGATGGAGGCGAGGGACACCACGGGCCGGGACAGGTCGAAGGCGATGGTGACCATACGCCCGCCGGGACGCAACAGGCTGCGATGGACAGACAGTTGAGTACCCACCGTGTCCAGTACGACGTCGAAGCGGCCCAACTCGTCCGGGCACACGGCACGGTGGTCCACCGCCTCGTCGGCGCCCAGCTCGCGGACGAAGTCGAGGTTCGCCGCGCGAGCCAGACCGGTGACGTGGGCGCCGTGCGCCTTGGCCAGTTGGACGGCGGCGTTGCCGACCCCGCCCGCCGCCCCGCGTACGAGGACCCTTTCACCGGACCGGAGCCGTGCCTTGTCGCGCAGGGCGGTGACGGCGGTGGTGGCGACCGGGAGCGCGGTCGCCGCCACCAGGTCCAGCCCGTCCGGCACCCGTCCGACCCGCTCCGCGGGCACCGCGACGTACTCGGCGGCGCTGCCGAACCCCGAGCCGCGGCCCAGCACGCCCCACACCCGGTCGCCCACCGTGATCCCGGCCGTACCGCCGCCGAGCGCGACGACCTCGCCGGTGAAGTCGAGACCCGTACGCTGCGGGAACCGGCTGCCGGTCACGAGGCGCACCTTCCCGGCGCGAGCGGCGAGTTCACCGCCGTTCACGCTGAACGCCCGCACCCGTACGAGCACTTGACCGGGACCCGGCGCGGGCCGCTCGGTCTCCCCGACGCGCAGCACCTCGGGGCCGCCGAAGCGGTCGACGAATACGGCCCTCATGGTGTTCTCCTCTGCTGGTACCGAGCTACGGGTGCGGAGCTACGGGTACGGCGCCCGCCGGAGGCGCCCGGCGGCTGTTTCCCGAGGCTAGGCTGGCAAACGGACGGCGTCGTCCGTTTACGCGGAGGTGAGAGACAGTGACCGGGGATTCCTCTCGGATGGCACCCCCGGGCGTGGGCCGGTACGCGGCGGCCGACCCCGCCGAGGAGAAGGGGCTGCGCCTGGACGCCCGCCGCAATCGCCGCCGCATCCTCGCCGCCGCCCGCGAGGTCTTCGCCGAGCACGGCATCGACGCCCCGATGGCGACCGTGGCCCGTCGCGCCGGGGTGGGTGTGGCGACGCTGTACCGCCACTTCCCGACCCGCGACGACCTGGTCCGAGGCGCCTTCGCTCACCAGATGTCGGCGTGCGCACGGGTGTTCACGGAAGCGGTGGCCGACCCGGAGCCGGGGCGCGGCTTCCGGCGCCTGGTGGTGGAACTGTGCCGCCTCCAACGCGAGGAGCGCGGCTTCCCGGCGGCGTTCCTCGCGGCCTTCCCGGACCGCGCCCACGAACACGCCGAAGCCCGGTCGGATGCCGAGCGCGCCCTGTCCGCCCTGATCCGCAGAGCCCAGGCGGCGGGCGCCCTCCGCCCCGACTTCCACCTCTCCGACCTGGCCGTCGTCCTCCTCGCCCACGGTGGCCTGGTCGCCGCCCTCCCCGACGACCCGGCCGCGTCGGCCCGCCTGGTCGCCTACCTCCTCGACTCCTTCCGCCCCGCCCCGCAGCACGGCACCCTGCCACCCCCGGGCGACCTGAACCTGTCCGGGCTGCCGGTCACGGCGCCGGGGTCCGGCTGAGGAAGGGGCCACCGGGTCCGACCGGTCGGCAGCGACTCGTCACGACACCCGCCTTCGTTCCCCTCCGGCGCAACCGCGTACGCATAGCGTGATCACATGACCACAGAAACGGACCGTCCCGTTCTCGACGACCGGCGGTGGAAAGCGCTCGGGGTCTGTCTGACCGCGGGCTTCATCTCCCTGCTCGACGTCTCGATCGTGAACGTGGCGCTGCCTTCCATGGAGCGCGGGCTCGGCGCCTCCGAAGCCACCCAGTCCTGGGTGGTGTCCGGGTACGCCCTCGCCTTCGGGCTCGCGCTGGCCCCGGCGGGACGGCTGGGCGACCTGCGGGGACGCCGCCAGGTGCTGCTGTTCGGCCTCGCCGTGTTCACGGCCGCGTCCATGGCGTGCGGTCTCGCCGCCGGACCCGCCTGGCTGGTGGTGTTCCGGATGGTCCAGGGCGCGGCAGCCGGTGTGGTCGCACCGCAGACCTCCGGACTGATCCAGCAGATGTTCCAGGGCGCCGAACGCGCCCGGGCGTTCGGCTTCCACGGCAGCGTCATCGCCGTGTCCACCGCCGTGGGCCCGCTCGCGGGCGGACTGCTCCTCCAGGCGTTCGGCACCGAGCACGGCTGGCGCTGGGTGTTCTTCGTCAACGTGCCCATCGGCGTGGCCGCCCTCGTCGCCGGACACCGGCTGCTGCCCCGCCTCCCGGTGCCGAGCGGCAGACGGGAGAAGTTCGACCCGGTCGGCGTACTGCTCCTCGGCACCGGCGTCCTCGCCCTGCTGCTTCCCCTGGTCCAGGAACAGCAGTGGCACGGCCGGGCGAAGTGGCTGCTGCTCCCGCTGGGCGCACTGCTGCTGGCGGCGTTCTGGATGTGGGAGCGCAACCGGGGTCGCACGGGCGGAGCCCCGCTGGTCGACCTCGGGCTGTTCTCCCTGCGCTCCTTCACGCTCGGCACCCTGATCAGCCTCACGTTCTTCGGCGGGCTCACCACGATCTTCTTCGTGCTGTCCCTGTTCCTGCAGAACTCCGTGGGATACAGCCCCCTCGCCGCCGGTGTGACGATCCTGCCGTTCGCCGCCGCCTCCGCGGTCGGCGCCGCCTTCGGGGGACGCGCCGTGATGCGCTACGGACGCAGTCTGGTCGTCATCGGTCTGAGCGGCGTGATCCTCGGGCTGCTGGGCGTCGTGCTGGCCGTTCGGTGGGTGCCCGGCGAGCACGTCGGCTGGGCCATGGCGCTCCCGCTGCTCATCGGCGGCATCGGCTCCGGCCTCACGGTCTCGCCCAACACGACCCTCACCCTCATGCTCGTACCGGTACGACGCGCCGGGGCGGCCGGGGGAGTCATGCAGACCGGTCAGCGCATCGGCTCGTCCGTAGGCATCGCCGTGGTCGGCGCCGTGTACTTCGCACACCTCGCCAACCACGGCCGTGCCACGACTGCCCTTCAGCTCGGGCTGCTCACCGCCGCCGCCATCATCGCCCTCGCCCTCGTCCTGGCCGTGGCGGACCTGCGCGAGCGCCGGGCGCACGAGGGCGACGACGACCTCGCGGCGACGCCCCGGCCGGGCGTGGGGGAGAGCGGGGCCGGCGAGAAGGCCGGCCAGGGGGTCTGAAGCGCGCGTCAGTTCTTCGAGGCGCGTGGCAGACCGCGCGCCGCGAGAAGAACCATCGAGATCTTCAGCGCGGTCGAAATGGTCAGAGCCTGGAGGAAGGGCATCCCCATGAGCCACAGGGCCACCATCATGACCGTCAGGACCAGCAGCACCGGCACCAGATGGGTCTGCCCGACCGCGGACCGCAGCACACCGGTGAAGGTCCGGGACCGATTCACCGTACGGTCCGCGTCCCCGCGGATCTCTTCTTCGTCGACGTGCGGCATTCTCATTTCCTTCGTGCTCAGGCGGGAGCGAGCGCGGGCAGCAGCCGCAGGGCGTTCCCGCGGTTGATGCGGCCGCGTTCCCGCTCGCCGAGGGCGGGGTCCGCGTCCAGCGCGGGCGTGGTCACCTCGGTGACCACGCGGGTGGGGGTGGGCGGCCAGTCGCTGCCGTACAGGATCCGGGAGACACCCGCGGCGGCCAGCAGCGTGGGGGTGGCCGACGGGGACATCGGCGCCGCCGTGTCGTAGTAGAAGCGGTGCAGGTAGTCGCGGACGCGGCCGGGGTCGACCGCGGGGGCGAACTGGCGCCCGAAGACCTCGATCCGGCCCGCGATGTACGGCAGATACCCGCCGCCGTGCGGGAGGACGAAGGTGAGCCGCGGGAAGCGGTCCAGCGTGCCGTTCATGATCAGGCTCAGGGCGGCGTGCGTGGTGTCCATGAGGAAGTCGCACACGAACGGCGGTACGCCCTGGGGTCCGCCGGAGGTGGCCACCTGCATGGGGTGCGTGCTGATCACGGCGCCGCGCTCGTCCAGTTCCGCCATCAGCGGGTCGAGCGCGGGGTCGCCCAGGAACGTGTCGCCCGCGCTGGTGCGGGCGCTCACGCCGACGGCCCCGAGCTCGTCCATCCCGTGGGAGACCGACCAGCGGGAGAGTTCGGGGTCGTCGAGGAAGACGGGCGTGAAGAAGGCGAACCGCCCTGCGTGCCGGGCGGTCAGGGCACCGGCGGCGTCGAGAGAGACTCGCGCGCTCTCCTTGCGTACCGCCGGGTCCTTGGAGCGGCCCAGCATCGCCACGGTCAGGACGCTGGTGCGGGTGCCGGTGCGGTCCATCAGGTCCAGCGCGGACGCCTCGTCCCACCGCGTCCACGGCGGCAGGTTGTCCGGGTCCACCATCCCGTTCTCCGTGGCCCACCGCACCCATTCGGGGGCGGTGTAGTGATGGTGGACGTCTATTCGCTCGTGTCGGGCGTCGTCGCCGCCCAGCGCGGCGCGGCGACCTATGTCGCCCGGGGCTTGCAGGTCGGTCGGCATGGAAGCACTCCCTACGGGGGTGTGGGGTTCGGGGGTCTGACGGCGGATCAGCGGCTGAGGAGACCTTCGAGGACCCGCGTCAGCTCCAGCTCGGGGTCGGCCGGCAGGTCCGTCGAGCGCCAGGCGACGATGCCGTCGGGGCGGACGAGCACCGCGCCCCGCGAGGTGACCCCGTGGACGGCGGCCCAGTCCGCGCCACCGGCGCTGGACGCGGCCGTGGTGTCGAGGTCGAAGTCCGCACCGGCGCCGACGCGGTAGGACACCAGCGGGACGTCGAGCCCGGCCGAAGCCGCCTTGGCGGCGTACGGCCACGGGCCGTCCACGGTGCCGCAGAGCAGGACGAAGGACCGCTCGTACAGATCGACGGTCGACCTGCTCTCCCCGTCGTGCACGACGGACATGTGCGGGGCCCGGGTACCGGGGTCCCCGTCCAGGCGCAGCTCCTCCGGGATGGTCGGCGCCTCGGTGTCCGCGCCGGACACCGCCGTGGAGAGGTAGCGGTAGCCCAGCGACACGGTCATCAGGTCCGTGCTCTGCGCCGTGGCCTGCGCGGCCGCGTAGCCGGGGTGCTCCTCGCGGGCCGCCTGCTCGATGGCCCGCGCGATCGTGGCCAGGGCGACCGGACGCCGCTCGTTCTCGTACGTGTCCAGCAGCCCCTCGCCCGCCCAGCCGCGCAGCACCGCGGTGACCTTCCAGGCCAGGTTGTGCGCGTCCTGGATACCGGTGTTGGAGCCGAACGCGCCGGTGGGCGGCATCTCGTGCGCCGAGTCACCGATGAGGAAGACGCGTCCCTCCCGGTAGCTGTCGGCGACCCGGTCCGCCGCGTGCCACGGGGCGCGCCCGGTGACCTCCACGTCCAGGTCCCGTACCCCGGCGGCGGCCCTGATGTGGTCCGCGATGCGCGTGTCGGTGAAGGACTCGAGCGTCTGGCCGCGCTCGGGGAACCACGGGATGTGGAAGACCCACTTCTCCTCGTTGTCGACGGGCAGCAGGACCCCGTCGCCCTCGGTCCCGTTCAGATAGCAGACCAGGAAGCGCTGGTCGTTCACCACCTCGCGCAGCAGCTTGCTGCGGAAGGTGACGCTGACGTTGTGGAACAGGTCGCCCGCGCCGCTCTGCCCGATGCCCAGACGCCTGCGCACGGGGCTGCGCGGACCGTCTGCCGCGAGGAGGTAGGCGGCGCGCCTGGTGTACGTCGACCCACTCTCCCGGTCGAGCAGTTCGCACGTCACGCCGTCCGGCTCCTCGGTGAAGGAGACCAGCTCCGTACCGAAGCGCACGTCCCCGCCCAGGCGACGGGCATGGTCCAGCAGGACCGGCTCCAGGTCGTTCTGGCTGCACGCGCAGCGCACGGTCGAGCACAGCCCCTTCTCGGGGGCGCCGCCGGTGAGCCGGGCCGAGAGCCACCGGCTGTCACCGCCCGAGAGCCGGTCCGTCTGCAGGATGCCGTGATTGCCGGCCAGGCAGGACGCGGCCTGCCGGATGTCCGGCTCCAGACCGGCGGTGCGGAACAGCTCCATGGTCCGCATGTTGTTCCCCCGGCCCCGGGGGTGCTCCGACGTGGCGGCCCGGCGCTCGGCGACCATGTGGCTGACGCCCAGTCTGCCCAGAAACACCGACGCGGACAGTCCGACGAGCGAACCGCCCACGATCAGTACCGGCAGCATTTCTTCGTTTTCTTCGACTTCCGAGGCACGCTTGTCCACGGCCCGTCCTCCTCCAGTGACCCAGCGGTGGTTCGGGCAGCAATTCGAACTCGTGGCGGCCCTGATTCCGAACCTGTCACACGGTCACCGGGTCGGCAATCGAGCCTTCCCTCGGACGGCGCATTCACCATTCCCATTTCCCTGCCGGACCGAAGAGACGGGTCGGCGTCAGGGTGAATCGCGTTTTCCCGTTCCGCGTGGCGTCAATGAATTTCTGCGTTCCGGCGTCAAGCCGCCTCGTGCCACTGCGGAAGACCACTGCGGGAAGAGAAGAAGGACCGTCGATGACTCAGTTGCAAGAGCAGGAGAACGCGGACGAGACAGCCCGGGCAGTGGACGCGGCGTCCCGCGGTTGCCCCGTGTACCGCGCCAACCCGCACCCCCTCTACCGCCACCTGCGCGAGAACGCGCCCGTCGTCCGGATCACCCCGCCGCACGGCGTGGACTCGTACCTCATCACGCGGTTCGAGGACGCGAAGGCCGCCCTGGCCGACCCGCGGATCAGCAAGGACATGTACGCGGCCATCGACGCCTACCGGTCCATCTTCGGCGACTCCTCCATCGCCCTGGACGACAACATGCTGTTCGCGGACCCGCCGAAGCACTCGCGGCTGCGCCGGATCGTCAGCAAGGCGTTCGTCCCCCGCCGCATCGAGGCACTGCGTCCGCGCGTCCAGGAGATCACCGACGCGCTGCTCGACCAGTGCGCCGGACAGGACTCCGTCGACCTGCTGTCCGCCTTCGCCTTCCCGCTGCCCCTCCAGGTGATCTGCGAGCTGATCGGCGTCCCCGAGGAGGAGCGCGCCGAGGTCCAGCAGTGGTGCAGCGTCGTCGCGCGGACCGGCTTCAGCAAGAAGGACAAGGACAAGCTCGCCGAGGCGGAGACCACGCTCCGGGAGTACTTCGAGGTCCTGATCGCCCGTAAGCGGCAGCACCCCGAGGACGACCTGCTCAGCGTCCTCATCCAGACGCGCGACGAGCAGGAGTCCCTCACCGACGGCGAGTTGCTCTCCACCCTGTGGGTCCTGCTCTTCGCGGGCCACAAGACGACCGCCTACCTCATCGGCAACGCCGTCTACACCCTGCTCACCCACCCCGAGCAGCTCCAGCAGGTCATCGACTCGCCCGACCTCCTCCCCAACGCCATCGAGGAAGTCATCCGCTACGAGGGCTCGGTCGAGAACGCGACCTTCCGCCACGCCCTCGAGGACATCACCATCGCGGGCACCGTCATCCCCAAGGGCGCCCTCGTCCAGATCGCCGTCACCTCGGCCAACCGCGACGACGCCGCCTTCGGCAACCCCGACGTCTTCGACATCACCCGCCAGGGCGTCCAGAGCAACCACCTCGGCTTCGGCACGGGCCCCCACTACTGCCTGGGCGCTCCGCTGGCCCGCATGGAAATGCAGATCGCCCTGACCTCCCTCTTCCACCGCTTCCCAGCCCTCTCCCTGGAAACCCCGAACGACGACGCCAAGTGGCTGACGGTCCCGTTCCCGGCGTTCCGCGGACTGACGGAACTGCGGGTGGGGCTGGGATCGGGCGGGGTTGCGGCGGGGCGGGGGGCGGAGATGGCCGAGAACCTGTGATTCCACGCGCCCGGAGGCCCTGCCAAGGGCGTCGGACATGGCGGCGTGTGATCAGGAAGGCGACGAGGTCCGTCAACGGCTGTGACCCGCAACGCGGGACGCGGCCGTTGACGCTTCGAGCACCGCCTCGCACCTGGTCGCACGCCGCCTGTGCGCTGTCCATGGCCCCCTGGCCGCCGCTCGCCTCCCGCGCCGGGCGTTCGCCGGACGCGGCCACCGCCGGCACGCATCGCCGGACCACGTCGGCAGACCGTGCATCCGGCCAGGGCGGGGAAGCCGAAGCATCTAGGGACAAGCGCGGTGGCCATGCGGGGCGGGGAGGGAGCCCGGAGCGTGCCGCCGGTTGCCGAGGGCGAGAGGGGTGCCTGCCATGGACGAGATCAGCCTCTCGGCGCGAGAGTGCAGGGTGCTGGCCGAGTTGGAGGAGACGCTACGACACGATCGCGCGGCCGTCCGCCTCCGCCGCAGGACCCGGCTCCTGAGACTGCGCGTTCCGGCAGCCGCCGCCGCGGGGCTCTCCGCCGTGTCCTTCACGCTGCTCGGGCTCGCCGTGGCTCTCACGAGCCCGGCACTCTGCTGCGCCTTCGGGGCCGTATGGCTGACCACGCTGATCGTCCTTGCCCGGCTGACCTTTCGACGGAGCCGTGACTGGGTCTGGAAACCGTGCGAATGACGTGAGACCGCGGGCTTTTCGGAGGCGGCTCTTCGCATCCGATCGGCATCGTGGGAGTGAAACAGGTGGGAGAAGAGCGGTTCGTCGCCGACTTGAGCGGTCGAGACCGTCGGCAGGACCGGGCGGCGGGGTCCGGGAGCACGCCTCCGCGCCGCCCGGCCACGTGACCGAGGCCCGCGGCCCCCCGCGCAGGCGGACGGCTTCTCGCGAAGGAGGTCGAGTCCGACGGCGTCGACCGGGCGGACCGATGGGGCACGTTCATCGCCACCTGGCCCGCGACCTGGTTCGGCTTGGGACAGGCTCTCGGGCACTACGAAACCACCCAGGGCTGAGGCCCTTTCCGGTTCCGGTCCCGTCCGAGGACGCCCCCGTTGTCAGTGCCACGTGGCATGGTTCCGATCATGTTCGACGGACTTCATGACATCGACTGGGCGTCGATGGAGCACGCGTACGGCTCCGCCGGGGAGGTACCGGCGCTGCTGTGGGCCCTGCGCTCCCCGGATCCCGAGGAACGCCGCAAGGCCCTCGACCGGTTCTACGGCGCGGTCCATCACCAGGGCAGCGTGTACCCGCCCACGGCGGCGAGCCTGCCCTTCCTGCTGGAGCTGGCAGCCGACGGTGCCACGCCCGAACGGGCCGTCGTCGTCGCGCTGTTGGTCAGCATCGGCCGGGCATCCCTGGACCTGGGCTTCGAGGACGACGGGACCGAGATCGAGTACTACCCCCCGACGGGCTGCGGGCAGGCCGTCGCCTTCCTGCGCGAGCGGGGCGGGGAGTTCGTCGAACTCGCCCGCGACCCCGACCCGGACGTCCGTCTGGCCGCGATCGGCGGGCTGGGGCTCTTCCTCGACGACGCCGACCGCGCCGCCGAGGTACTGCGCGAGAGGCTGGCCGCCGAGCACGGCCTCGCGGCGCACCTCGGCATCCTGGAGGCGGCGGCCACCCTGGCCCTGCGTCAGCCGTCCGTCTCGCCACAGGTGACGCGCTGGCTCGCCGGGCTCGCCCGTGACGCGGAGCAGGGTCCGGTGACCCGGCTGGCGGCTCTGGTCCAGCGGGCCCGCTGCGCCCCGGACGAGATCGGCGCGGACGTGGTGCCGTCCGCCGTCGGCCTGCTCCGCGAGACCGTACGCGCCATCCCCGTGCGACGGATACCCCCGAGCGCGAGTCGCCCGGCGGCACCCTCGGACGGCGTCGCGCCCCAGATTCTCGCCGCCTTCGAGGATCTCGACCGGCACACGCGCGTGTCCGCACCGACCACGGCCCTGCTGCGTACGTTCCACGAGGCTCTGGGGGACCGGGTGCCCGAGCGCAGCGCCGTACTGGCCGCACAGATGAGCAGCCCCGACCCCGGCTCGTGTCTGGACGCGATCCGTATGAGCGGGGAGCTGATGCGCACCTGGCGCGGGGACCACACCCGCCTCGTCCTGCTCGTCGCGGATCAGCTCACCACGGCCGACCACGAGGTCGCCGCCGAGGCCGCGGTCGTGCTGGCCACTTGCCATCCGATCGCCACCCCGGCCCGGGAGGCACTCGCCACGCACATCGACGCCCAGCGTGCGGCGCACGGCCCGGACGTCTGGGCCGCCTCCGACGCGCGGCTGCGCAGAAGC
Source organism: Streptomyces sp. DSM 110735 (assembly GCF_016482685.1). GTDB lineage: Bacteria > Actinomycetota > Actinomycetes > Streptomycetales > Streptomycetaceae > Streptomyces. The sequence continues at coordinate 130,194 of NZ_JACYHF010000016.1, forward strand.
CATCAGGAGGCCGTCCGGGCCCTCGCCCGCCTCGGCGACGCACGTGCCCTGCCGAGTCTGCTGGCCGCGCTGGACAACGACGTCGACGCCTGGCGCGCGGTCGAGGTCGCCGGACAACTGCCGCAATCGGCGGACCAATTGGTGCCCCGCCTCGGGGAACACCTGCGCCGCGTCGACCTCTCCCAGCAGTGCAACGAGATGAGCGCCAACGCGATCCTGTCCGCCCTGTCCACCCTGGGCGACCCGGCCGTGGTCCCCGTGGTGGCGGACACCCTCGACGCCGCCGTACGCCATGAGCAGCACGGCGTCACACGATCGGCCCTGATGACGCTGAGTGCGTTCGGCCCGGCGGCAACCGGTGCGCTGGGCACGATCCGGTCGCTGACCGGTGCCACCGTCAGGCGCGTACGGCCCGCCGCCGTCGCCGCGCTGTGGGCTGTCGGCGGCGACCTGGCCGAGGTGATGCCGCTCCTGCTCGACCTCCTTGCCGACCACATCACCTTCCACATCGGGGACGCGGCCGATCTGCTCGGCGAGATAGGCCCACCCGCCTCCGCCGCACTGCCGCGCCTGCGCGACCTCCTGACGCACGACTACGAATGGGTGCGGGTGCACTGCGCCGCCGCACTCTGGGAGATCGCCGGCCCGGCCGAGGCATCGGCCGCGCTCGACGCCCTGCTGCAGGCCATGACCAAGAACCCCGCGACGGCCAACCACGTCTTGACCTGCCTGGATCACATGGGCCCCCTCGCCGCCCCGGCCCTCCCCCTGCTCCGCGAACAACTGGCCCAGCCCCGGCGCGGTGGCAGATTCCAGAGCATCGAGAACGACGAGGAACTCCAGCGCGTCGCCCACACCCTCATCGCCAGGCTCGCCTGAACTCGGCACAGCCGCCGTCCGGGGGCGGGCGCGCAGGTGGTCGCAGCAGAGGGAGCGGACTCCCCTCCTCGCCGCCCGAGCCCGGCTCGACCGCTCCCGGAGGCCGAACGGACTGTGGCCCATGGAAGCCAAGAACCACCCGGCCGTCGATACTCCGATGCCGACGCCTCCCAGCGCCAGGGAAGTTGGCCGAAACCTCTCCGCGGCGACGGCGCCCGGACACGGCCGACCGCACCCACCTGCCCCGCCGCAGCCTCAGGCTCATCCGCTGGAGCCGACGGGACACCGCGCTCAACTCGCCGCCACCACAAGCCCGTTGTCGCAAGCATTGACAGCCCCGACCCGCAGGCGCACCGTGGGAGCGCTCCCAAGACACACAGGTGCCCATCCCCAGCGCGCCCCACAGCCGGGCACCAACGCGCGACGCGACGACGAACCCCGGAACCGCGCCCAGGACCGCTGGGCGCGACTCCGGACCCGTCCGTGGCGCCGCCCCCGCAGGGCCCCCGCACTCCGCCCTGCGCAACCCGCGCACTCCCGCACCCGTACACCGTGACGTCCCTACAGGAGCCCCCATGTCCTCCCGTGGATCCACACCCCCACGCCGTCGCCGCCCGAGACGGGCCGCCGCACTGGCCACCGGTGCCCTTCTCGGCGCGCTGTCCCTCACCGCCGTGCCGCAGTCGGCGTCGGCCGCCGCCAAGCTGGACAACCCCTACGTGGGCGCCAAGCCCTACGTGAACCCCGACTGGTCGGCCAAGGCGGCGGCGGAGCCGGGTGGTTCGGCGGTGGCGGACCAGCCGACCTTCGTGTGGCTCGACCGCATCGCCGCCATCAACGGCACGTCGGAGGCGCGCGGCCTCAAGGCCCACCTCGACGCGGCGAAGGCGCAGGGCGCCAACCTCGTCCAGCTCGTCATCTACGACCTCCCGGGCCGGGACTGCGCCGCCCTCGCCTCCAACGGCGAGCTGGGCGCCGACGAACTCGGCCGCTACGAGAGCGACTACATCGACCCGATCGCGACCGTCCTCGCCGACCCGGCCTACGCGAGCCTGCGCATCGTCAACCTCATCGAGCCCGACTCGCTGCCCAACCTGGTCACCAACGCGGGCGGTACGGCGGGCTCCACCCCCGAGTGCGCCACGATGAAGGCCAACGGCAACTACGAGAAGGGCGTCGGCTACGCCCTGCACAAGCTCGGCGCGCTGCCCAACACCTACAACTACATCGACGCAGGACACCACGGCTGGCTCGGCTGGGACACCAACCTGGTGCCGTCCGCGCAGGAGTTCAAGAAGGCCGCGACGACCAGCGGCGCCACGGTGGACGACGTGACGGGCTTCATCGTCAACACGGCGAACTACTCGCCCACCAAGGAGCCCTACGTCAAGATCACCGACACGGTGAACGGCACCACCGTGCGCCAGTCGAAGTGGATCGACTGGAACCAGTACGACGACGAGACGACGTACGCCCAGGGGCTGCGCTCCGCCCTCGTCTCCCAGGGCTTCGCCAGCGGCATCGGCATGCTGATCGACACCTCGCGCAACGGCTGGGGCGGCTCTGCCCGGCCGACCGGTCCCGGACCCACGACCAGCGTGGACGCCTATGTCGACGGCGGCCGGATCGACCGGCGTATCCATGCCGGGAACTGGTGCAACCAGAGCGGTGCCGGACTCGGTGAACGCCCGGCGACCGCACCCGACACGGGCATTGACGCCTACGTGTGGGCCAAGCCGCCGGGCGAGTCCGACGGCGCCAGCAAGGCCGTCGACAACGACGAGGGCAAGAGCTTCGACCGGATGTGCGACCCCACGTACACCGGCAACGCGCGCAACGGCAACAACCCCACCGGAGCGCTGCCCGACTCGCCGCTGGCCGGACACTGGTTCCCGGCCCAGTTCCGGCAACTCCTCGCCAACGCCTATCCGCCGGTGGGCAGTTCGGGCGGCGGAGGCGGAGACACCCAGGCGCCGACCGCCCCCACCGGCGTGGCCGTCTCCGCGACGACGGCCGACAGCGTCTCCCTCACCTGGCACGCGGCGACCGACAACACCGGAGTGACCGGGTACGACGTCTACCGCGGCGGCACCAAGGTCGGCAGCGCCACCGGCACCTCGTACACCGACACGGGACTGTCCGCCAGTACCACCTACACGTACACCGTCAAAGCCAAGGACGCGGCGGGGAACGTCTCCGCCGCCTCGACGGCCGTCTCCGCGACCACCAAGGCGTCCGGCGGCGGAGGCGGCTCGACCGGGCTCAAGGCGCAGTACAGGAACAACGACTCCGCCGCCACCGACAACCAGATCAGACCCGGACTCCAGCTCGTCAACTCCGGCTCCGGCGCCGTCGATCTGTCCATGGTGACGGTCCGCTACTGGTTCACCGGCGACGCCGCCAACGCCGGTTATCAGACCTGGTGCGACTACGCCCAGATCGGCTGCGCGACCGTGAAGACGACCGTCACGGCACTCCCGGCAGCCCGCACCGGCGCGGACCACACGCTCGACGTCACCTTCACCTCGGGCTCGCTGGCCCCCGGCGCGAACACCGGTGACCTCCAACTGCGCCTCGCCAAGGCGGACTGGTCCGCGTTCGACGAGACCGACGACTACAGCCGCGGCACGGGCACCTCGTACGCCGACGCCCCCAAGGTGACCGTCTACGTGAGCGGCACGCTGGCCTGGGGCACCGAGCCGTAGACCGCCGAACACGAGAGCCGGGGGAACCAGGCGGCCCTACGCCCGGTTCCCCCCACCGGCCCGGCTTCCGATGCCAAGCGAGCCCGGGTCGGGAGAAGTCATCTGTCCCCCCCACGTTCGGACGGAAGGAACCCCCGTGAACACGAAGCCCCCCACACCACGCCCCCTCCACCGCCTCGCCGCCGCACTCGTCCTCGCCGCGGGTTCGGTCACCGCAGTCGCCGCCACCGGCGCCCCCGCTCAGGCGGACACCCAGGTGTGCGACCAGTTCGGCTCCACCACCACACCCGGCGGCTACGTCGTGCAGAACAACGCCTGGGGCACCAGCTCCCCCCAGTGCGTGAACCAGGTCGGCGACGGCTTCCAGCTCACGCGCGCCGACGGCTCCGTGCCGACGAACGGCGCCCCGAAGTCGTACCCCTCGATCTTCGCGGGCTGCCACTACACGAACTGCTCGCCGGGCACGAACCTTCCCAAGCAGATCAGGACCATCGGCAGCGTGCCCAGCACGATCGCGTACCAGTACGTCGGCGGGGCGGTCTACGACGCCGCGTACGACATCTGGCTGGACCCGACGCCCAGGAAGGACGGCGTCAACAGGACCGAGATCATGATCTGGCTGAACCGCAGCGGCCCGGTCCAGCCCATCGGCTCGAAGACAGGAACCGCCTCCCTCGCCGGGCACAGTTGGGACGTCTGGCGGGGCAGCAACGGGCAGAACGACGTGATCTCCTACGTCGCCCCCTCGGCCCTGACGGGTCTGAGCTTCAACGTCAAGGAGTTCATCGACGGCGCCGTCGCGCAGGGCCTCGCCACCCCGGACTGGTACCTCACGAGCGTGCAGGCCGGCTTCGAGCCCTGGCAGAACGGCGCGGGACTGGCGGTCACGCGTTTCTCCGTGAGCGTCAACTGACCTCTTCCCGCTCGCCCCGCCCGGCTGGACCCCCGCCTCCCGCCGACTCAGGCGAGGGGCGGCAGCGGCCGGTCCGCGGCGGCGACGCGGGTGAGCCGGGATGTGAGGGGCGCGAGAAGCGGTGAGGTGAGGCACCTGACGGCCAGGGTGCGCAGGGCCAGCCCGAGCCGGGTCCGAGGGTAGGCGGCCCGGACGACGCCGGGCGGGAGCTTCTGCACGGCGTCGACGAGGTGCCGCATCCAGCTCTCGTACGCGGCGAGCGCCTCCTCCGGGGAAGAGTGCGCCGAGAGACTGGCGGCCAGGACGTAGCCGCCGGTCAGGGCGAGGGAGGCGCCGCCGCCTCCGATGGGGGTGACGCACCAGGCGGCGTCGCCCACGACACAGACGCGGCCCTGGTGCCAGACGGGCATACGGATCTGGGTGAGATGGTCGACGTACACGTCCTCGGAGGCGTCGAACCCGTCCAGGACCCGCGCCGACTCCCAGCCCGCGTCGGCGTACCGCGCGCGGACCCGTGCCAGCGCCTGGTCGCGGTCGAGCGAGGCGAGGTCCTCGTCGAGGGGGTAGGAGAGGATCGCGCGGGTGGTGCCATGGTTGTCGGGCCGCAGATGGACCTGCCGCCCGCCGACGGTGCTGTACCAGCGCCAGCGGTCGTCGTCACCGGGCGTGCGCGGGATCGTGCCGAACACCATGGTGATCCCGAGCGCGCGACGGTCCACCAGTCCGTCGAACAGCCGGTCCCGCGTGGCCGAACGCACCCCCTCGGCAATGACGAGCAGATCGGCGCGGAGAACGCGGCCGGACGCCGTGGTCACGGTGACCGAGTCGCCGCCCTCGACGGTGTCGGTGATCGTGTCTCCGTAGACGATCTCGACACCGGCGGGCAGATGGTCGAGGAGGGCGCGGGCGAAGTCCCCGCGCAGGATCTCCAGTTCGGCCGTCGCGCCGTCCGGACCGTCGGAGGGCAGCTCGGCGGTCACGCTGCCCCGCCCGTCCACCAGGACCGCGGCGGTCTCGGTGGTGTTCAGCGCCTTCACCACATCGACGAGCCCCATCCGGTCCAGCACCTCACGCGCGACGCCCCGGACGTCGACGTTCTGCCCGCCGTCCCGGAAGCCGGGCGCGCGTTCGAGGACCGTGACCTCCCAGCCGGTCCGCCGCAGCCAGTGGGCGGCGGAGAGACCGGCGATGCTCGCACCGGAGACGATCGCGCGCGGCGGGTTCATGACGTCGTTCCCCATGAACACCTCTTCGTCCGCCGGGACCACGCCGGATGCCGGCTGAGCCGGTTCGCCGTCCCGTTCCAGGATGCTCCGGTTTCCCGGTGCAGGGCGTTCAGTTCAGGGGGTACGGTCCAGCTCCAGCTCCCGCTTCAGGTTGCTCAGCGTCTTCTCGATGTTGCGGACCTGGAACTCGGCGAACGTCCTGCCCCGGGTGGCGAGCCTGTCGAAGGCGTCGGCCACGAAGGTGGGCCAGGCGCGCCGGTCGTCGGTCCAGATCTCCGTGACGCGCGTGCCCCCGTCGACCGGCTCGAAGCGGTACTCCCAGGTGGCGATCGGACCGCGCAGACGCGGGCGGGTGCGCCCGATGGCATGGACGCGGAAAGCGAAGCGGCGACCCGGATCGGCGGCCGTCACCGTGCAACGGGTGACCCAGCGGAACCTTCCCCGCTTGTTGCGTCCGACGAAGGTGGTGCCCACCGCCGCGTCCTCGCCCGCCGCCTCGGCTGTCGTGCCGAGGCTCTCCGGGCTCCAGCGCCCCATGTCACCGGGGCGGCTCACCGCCCGGTAGGCGACCTCCGGCGGAACGTCGATGACGATGCTGCCCTTCACGGTGAACACCCGGGTCACTGCGCTGCCTTTCGCCGAACGTCGAGCTACTGATCGGTAGTAATCATGGCAGGGGAGCGGAGCGCCCGCTCCTCCCTGCTGCGTTCCACGCAGAACTCGTTGCCCTCGGGGTCCAGCAGGGTCACCCATCCGGAACCGTCGGGCCGACGGTGGTCGCCCTGCACGGTGGCACCCAGCAGGAGCAGACGCTCGACCTCCTCGTCCCGGGTACGGTCCTGGGGCTGAAGATCCAGATGCACGCGGTTCTTCACCGACTTGCCCTCATCGCTCCTGACGAACAACAGGGCGGCAGCCCCAGCCGTTACCGTGACCTCCGGATCTCCCGGAAAGTCGTCGTCGGCGAGGGAGCTTCCCACCACCTCCGCCCAGAACGTGGCGAGAACGTAGGGATCGGCGCAGTCCACGGTGACGTGACGGATCAAGGAACTCATGCGCCCACCTGACCACGCGCGGCTCCCGCCGTCCAGAGGCGGTCGTGCTTCTCCGGGGCGGCAGTGCTCGATGCGGCCGCGGCTCGGCGGGCGGAGACGGTCGTGCCATCGTCACCGGTCCCCGCCCCGCGCCCGGGTCGGCACGCACACCCAGGCGAGAGCCGCCGCGAGCAGATAGGCGAGAGACCCGATCGCCATACTGACGCGCACCCCGGTTCCGTAGCCGCCGCTGGTCGCCAGGAGGCTGCCGCCGAGCGCCACACCGGTGGCACTGCCGATCTGGCGGGTCGTGTTGAACAACGCCGAGGCGCCTCCCTCGTACGCCGGGGGCGCGGACCCCATCACGGTGGCGGTCGTACCGGTGAGCGCGAAGGACGTACCGAATCCGGCGGCCATCATCGGCACCACCAGCAGCGCGTACGCGGGCTCGGGACCCGCCGCCGCCCACCCCGCCAGTCCGAGGGCGCCCAGCAGCATGCCCGAAGTCACCAGCGGCCGGTCACCGGTACGACGGCTCAGCCGCCCGGACAGAACCGAGGCGAACGTGGTCATCACCACCGCCGGGAACAGGGCAAGACCGGTCTCCAGCGCACTGAAATGACGTCGGTGCTGGAAATCCAGGCTGGCGGTGAACACCATGCCGTAGAAACCGAAGTTGAACAGCATGCCCACGACGGCTCCGCCGCCCATGGCCCGCGAGCGCAGCAGCCCGAGCGGCAGTGCGGGGGAGCGGGCCACCCGCTCACGTACCAGGAACGCCACGACGGCCACCGCGGAAAGACCCAGCCCGGCGAGGACGGCCGGGTCGGACCAGCCGCGCCGTCCCCCCTCGTTCAACGACGCGGTCAGCAGGGCGACCGCCGCCACCACGGCACACTGCGCGGGCCAGTCCAGAGCCCGGCCCGCATGACGCGGAGACCGCGCCACCCGGCGCAGCGTCAGGACGAGACAGACCACGCCGACCGGCAGGTTGATGAGAAACACCCAGCGCCAGCCCACCGTCGACACCAGCAGTCCGCCGAGCAGCGGACCGGCCGACGCCGCGACGCCCGCCATCGAGCCCCACAGTCCGAAGGCACGCGAGCGAGCCGCCGGGGCGGGGTACGACTCCTGGAGCAGCGCGAGCGAACCGGGCACGATCAGCGCCGCACCGAGCCCTTCCACCAGCCGCGCCACGATCAGGAAGAGGGCGTTGGGCGCGAACGCGCAGGCCGCCGACGACACCGTGAACAGCAGCACACCCGCACAGAAGACGCGCCGGTTCCCCAGCCGGTCGCCCAGCGCGCCACCCGTCATCAGAAAACCGGCGAACACCAGGGTGTAGCCGTCCGTGATCCACTGGATGCCGGTGAGCGAGGCCGACAGATCCCGGCCCACCACGGGCACGGCGACGTTGATGATCGTGACGTCCAGGATGACCATGAAATACCCGGCGCACACGGCCAGCAGCGGGGCGAGGCGACGCCGTCGGTCCGTCGGGTCCGGCCCCTCACCGACCGATTCCGTGCAGGGCACGTCGCCAACTCCGCTCTGTCCGAGGAACGCCGGTGCGATGAGCATGCTAGGCGGACCGAACGACAGAACCGGCTCGGGCGCGCGAGGGGACGACAGGTACGTCATGGCGCACCCGCTCCCTCAGCCACGCGCCCGGGATCACCGCGGGGTGGATGCCCAGAGCCCGGTACCGCCTCACCCCGCCGCCCCCGGCGGAGCCTCCTTCGTGTTCCGGCTCACCATCGTCGCCCCCAGCAGCGTCAGCGTGTGGATGACCGTGTTGCCGTGACGGTGACTGGTGATGAGGCCCGCGTCGCGCAGGGCTGTGGTGTGGTGGGTGGCCGTCGCTGGGGTCACGCCCGCGCGGTGGGCGGCTTCCGTGGTGGTGGCGCCCGCGGCGGTGGCGCGCAGGACCGTGGCCCGGGCGCGGCCCAGGAGGACCTCGAGGGAGGGCGAGCCGGGAGCCGGGCGGGGCGGCTCGTGGTGCAGGGAGTAGGTGAGGACGGGAGGCAGGGCGGGATCGGCGAGGGAGACCGGACCCTTCCAGCAGAAGTAGGACGGGATGAGCAGCAGACCCCGGCCCTCCAGACGGACGTCCTGGCGCGTCGGGTACGTGCCGATCTCCAGTTGGGGATGGTGCCAGCGCACCGCCGGGCCGAGTCCCCCGAGCAGCCCCTCGGTGCCGCCGTCGAGCAGATGCCGCCCCAGGCGTACGCGTTCGGCGTGGACGCTCTCGTGCATCCACTCCTCGTGCGGCTCGATCACCGCGCGGTGGTAGGCGCGCAGCACGCTGACCAGCTCGGCGCGAGCCTCCCGCTCCGGCAGGCGGGCCAGATGCGGCGGGACGCGTCTGACCCGTGCCAGCGTGGCCAGTTCCGCCGTCACCCGCTCCGGAGACGTCGCCAGGATCGCCCCCAGCCCCGCCTCCAGACCGGACACGCCCTCCAGCGGAGTGAGGAAGTCCGGCCAGTACGACGCGCGGGGAAAGAGGGGGAGCAGGAGCTGCCGTACCGCGCTCTCCAGCCCCGCCTCCCGTAACCGCTCGCGCGCCGCGCGGTACCAGTGCGCGTAGGCCCAGCGCCCCGCCGGGGTCTGGAAGCGGTGGAGGCTGGCGGCGATCTCCCACAGCGGATGCGGGGCGGCGGCAACTCGGGTCCGGGCCAGATCCTCGGCCGAGAAATGGAAGCGAAGCACGCTCAACACCCTTTCCACCGGCGTCATTTCACCCTGTTCGAATGAGCATGACAGCCGAAAGCGCACACCGGAGCATGAACTCGCTCCGCCGCACCGATCCCCGAGGCACCACCCGCACCCTCCGCATGTCCCCGGCCCACCGAACGAGCCCGTGACCCCAGCACGCGACCCGCGCCCACGGTACGAACGGACACCGAAGGAACCCGATGGCGAAGATCCTCACCCACCCGGCCGCGGCGGCGGCCCTGCTCGCTGCCCTCGCCGTCTCGGCACCCGCCACCGCGTCGGCAGCACCCGCGTCGGCCGCCCCCGCCAACTCCTCGTCAGCGTCCACCAGTTGATACGGCGGCGCCGTCACCGTGAACTACGGGGACGCCGCCGAGTTCGGGCCCTACACCACGACGTCCCGCTGCGCCGACATCAACCTCCGCATGGTGAGCGGCGACGCCGAATTCGTCTGGGCCTGCGTGAAGTTCACCCGCGTCGGCGCGTGCAACTACTGGACCCAGGTCGGCCGGAGCTGGAAGACCATCGCCACCGACGTCAAGGACGGCAGCAAGTTCACCGTGCCCCTCGGCGTGGACCTCGAAGGCTCCTCCGCACGCGTCCAGATCGCCTTCTGACCCGCTCAGGTCCCCCAAGTCCCGCTTCCACCAAGTGCTTTGGAGTTCCGATGACCCGCACCCGAAGAACGGCGGCCGTACTCGCCGCCACCACCGCGCTCCTCGCCGCCGGCGCCACCGCACCCGCCGCCGCTCAAGCCGAGGGCGCTGCGGCTTCCTGCTACGGCGGCGCCGTCTCGCTCACCTACCACTACTCCACCGCGGCGGTCGAGTACGGCACCTACACCACCACCTCGCGCTGCTCCGACATCAACATCAAGCTCAGCAGCTCGGCCACCGGCTTCCTGGACGCCTGCGTCGTCTTCGTGGACCACACCTCGCTGTGCAACCACGACAACACCTACTCGACGTTCGGTCCCCAGTGGGCGACCGTCGCCACCGACGTCAAGGACGGCACCCGCTTCAAGCTGCGCGTGCACGCCTACGACACCGACGCCCAGAACGTCCCGTTCCAGCTCGCCTTCTGACCGACCGTACAAGGGAGTTCACGATGACCTTCTCTCCGGACCGCCGCTCCGTCCTGCGCGGCACCCTCGCCGTCACCGCGGGCGTCTTCGCCGGGCCCGTCCTGCTCTCGGGCAGCGCGCAGGCGTACAACTGGACGCGCACCATGAACCAGGGCGCCACCGGCGCCGATGTGACGGAGCTTCAGATCCGGGTGGCGGGCTGGGCCGCCGACTCCGCGTCCCAGTCCCGGGTGAGCATCGACGGCGACTTCGGCCCGGGCACGGCCGCCGCCGTGCGTCGCTTCCAGGCCGCGTACGGGCTCTCGGTCGACGGCAGCGCCGGACCCGCGACCCAGGCGCAGCTCAACGCCCTTGAGCAGTCGGACGGTTCGACCGCGCACTTCAACTGGAGTGAGTTCTACGACCGTTCGAGCGGCAACTTCAACGGCGGCAAGGTGAGCGCCGCCGCTGTCAAGGAGAACGCCCGCCGGGCGATGTACAAGTTGGAGGCGCTGCGCAAGAAGCTCGGCAACGTGCCGATCACCGTCAACTCTGGTTTCCGCAGCATCGCGCACAACGCCGAGATCGGCGGCGCCAGCGACAGCATGCACCTCTACGGCACCGCCGCCGACCTCGACGTGCCCGGCGTCGCCAACCGCACCGTCTACCAGAAGGCCGAGACCTGCGGCTTCTCGGGTCTGGAGCGGTACGACGTCGACCACCAGCACGTCGACAGCCGCGCCGACCTCGGCCGCTCCTGGTGGTGGGAGAGCGGCACCATCTGACCCGCCGCGGCCCGGAGCCGGGGACCGTCCGAGGTCCCCGGCCCCCGCACGCCCACCGCCCCCACCGGCACCCGGAAGCGCCCCCACCCGCAAGCGCCCCCACCCGGAAGGTCACACCCCCATGCCCCGCATACCCCTGGCCCGCGCGGCTCTCGCCGGTCTCGGCACCCTGGCCATGGTCGCCGCCGCCGTGCAGCCCGCCGCTGCCGTACCCCGGACCGGCAGATCCGAGGGCCCCGTCGCCCGCGCCTTCAGCAGCGCCGCCACCGAGTACGGCGTCCCGCGCGACCTCCTGATCGCCCTCGGCTACAGCGAGACCCACCTCGACGGCCACCACGGTCTGCCCAGCCAGGCGGGCGGATACGGCGTGATGCACCTGGTCAGCAACCCCGACCAGCACACCCTGGAGCTGGCGTCCCGGCTCACCGGCGACACCGCCCGCGAGCTGCGCACCGACACCGCCGCCAACATCCGCGGCGGCGCCGCCGTCCTGCGCTCCTACGCCGACCGTGCCGGACTGAGCAACGCCGAGCGGCGCGACACCGACACCTGGTACCCGCTCCTCGCCCGGTACGGCGGCGCCACCGACCCCGCCACCGCCCGGCTTTACGCCGACACCGTCTACACCTTCCTCGCCCAGGGCGTCACCGCCCGCACCGAGGGCGGCGAGAAGCTGACCCTGCCCGCCCGGAAGGTCGCCCCCGAGCGCGGCGCCTACGCATCCGCCCTGGCCCCTGCCGCGCAGAGCCCCGACTACCCCTCCGCCCTCTGGGTCCCCGCCGACCCGGCCAACTACGCGGTCGGCCGCACGGCGGCGATCAGCAAGGTCGTCATTCACGTCACCGAGGGCTCGTACGCCGGGACCATCAGTTGGTTCCAGAACCCGTCGGCGCAGGTCAGCGCGCACTACGTGGTGCGCTCCTCGGACGGCCAGATCACCCAGATGGTGCGCGAGAAGGACACCGCCTGGCACGCCCGCTCCGGGAACGCCAGCGGCATCGGCATCGAGCACGAGGGGTACATCGACAACCCGACCTGGTTCACCGACGCGATGTACCGCTCCTCCGCCGCGCTGACCGCCTCCCTCTGCGCCCGCTACGGCATCCCCAAGGACCGCGCCCATATCGTCGGCCACTCCGAGGTGCCCGGCAACGACCACACCGACCCCGGTCCGAACTGGAACTGGACCTACTACATGCAGTTGGTCGGCGGCAGCACCGGCGGCGGCGAGGTCCAGCTCAGCTTCCCGTCGTACGACACCCTGCGCTCCGGCTCCACCGGCGCCCAGGTCTCGGCCGCGCAGTCGCTCCTCAACGCGCAGGGCTTCGACGCGGGCACCGTAGACGGCAGCTTCGGCACGAAGACGACCTCCGCCGTGACCGCCTTCCAGAAGGCTCGCAGCCTGAGCGCCGATGGTGTCGTGGGCGCCCGCACCTGGACCGCCCTGCTCTCCGCCGGCACCACGCCCGCCCTCAGCCAGGGCAGCACCGGCACCGCCGTCCAGCGCCTCCAACGAGCCCTGACCGCCGCGCTCGGACGAACCGTCACGGCCGACGGCGACTTCGGCTCGGGCACCCAGCAGGCCGTACGGGACTACCAGACCAGCCGCTCGCTCGGCGTCGACGGCCAGGTCGGACCCGCCACCTGGGGCGCGCTGCAAGCGGGACGCTGAGCGACGACGGCTCCTCTTCCAGCGGCACCACGATGGTCGCCGTCCTGCCAGGATCAGGGTTCACCGGGGTGCGGTACGCGCGCGCCGCATACTCGGAGCAGAACGTATTTCCGCAGGAGGACTCTTCATGACTGACCGACCCTTGACGCTCATGGCAGTACACGCCCACCCCGACGACGAGGCCACCGGAACCGGAGGGATCCTGGCGCGCTACGCGGCGGAGGGCATCCGCACGGTCCTCGTGACGTGTACCGACGGCGGTTGCGGTGACGGACCGGGGGGTGTCAAGCCCGGGGACCCCGGGCACGATCCGGCGGCCGTCGCACTGATGCGCCGTCAGGAACTCAAGGCGAGTTGTGACGTCCTGGGGATCAGCGATCTGGAGATGCTGGAGTACGCCGACTCCGGGATGATGGGCTGGCCGGGCAACGACGCCCCCGGATCTTTCTGGCAGACCCCTGTGGAGGACGGCGCGGCCCGGCTCGCCGAACTCATGCGGCACTACCGCCCCGACGTGGTCGTCACCTACGACGAGAACGGTTTCTACGGCCACCCCGACCACATCCAGGCACACCGCATCACCATGGCGGCACTGGAGATGACCGATCTGACACCGAAGGTGTACTGGACCACCGCGCCCCGCTCGATGATGCGGCGGTTCGGCGAGGTGATGCGCGAGTTCCACGAGGACATGCCGGAGCCGGACCCGGCCGAGACCGCCGCGCTCGCCGAGATCGGTCTCCCCGACGACGAGATCACCACATGGGTGGACACCACCGCCTACAGCGGTCAGAAATTCGACGCCCTTGCCGCCCACGCCAGCCAGGGCGAGAACATCTTCTTCCTCCGAATGGGCAAGCAGCGGTTCGGCGAACTGATGGGCATGGAGACCTTCGTCCGCGTCCGGGACACCACCGGGGCGGCGACCCCGGAGAACGACCTCTTTGCCGGACTGCGCTGATGGTCCGCCCCGCCGGTGCGGTCTGCTCTCCGTACCGCTCTTGAGGATGACACGGGCCCCGGTGGTTACGGAAGACCGTATCTGCCGGGGCTCGGTGTGTGGTGTTCAGCGGACGGTGGTGACGCGTTGTTCCTTCAGGGAGGCGCAGTTGGAGCCGGTGATCTGGATGTAGATGTTGTGGATCTGGCCGCCCCAGTCGACGCAGTGGCCCTTGCCGTAGACGTAGGTGGGTCCGGCGTACGAGGTGTACTTCCCGTAGTCCTGGTCGTAGACGTCGGTGTCCGGGACGTAGATCCAGGCGGCCACGTCTGTCGCGGTGCCGGGGGTGCTGCGGATGGTGGTGACGCAGTTCTTGCCGTTGGTGGGGTTGTAGGTGAGGTAGACGGTGCCGAGGGTGCCGACGGGTGCGGAGTTGACGGTCTTGTAGGCGCTGCCGCAGACCTTCTGGGGTGTGGTGTTGGGTGCGGCGGAGGCGGGTGAGGCGAGTGCGGTGGTGGCGCCTGCGGCGAGGGCCAGGGCTCCGGTGGCGGCCAGCACGGAACGGCTGAATCGCATATTTCCCCCTTGTGTTGGTTGGAGTTTGTTGTTCCTGCCTGGTGTGACTCACGGCACATCGGGATGGTTGTGCTGTCCTGGGGTGCTTCCTGTTGGCGGTGCGGTCGCTGCCGGTACGGCGCAGTTCGCCGAGTACCTCCCTCACCGAGAACCGGGGCAGCAGCCTGGTGCTCGTCCCGGCGGTCAGTCCGAGGACGCAGACGGTCTGGCTCATGGCGTGGTGGAGGGGCAGCGGCCGCAGCAGCCGGTCCCGTTCCGGGAGAGCGAGGACGCCCGCGATAGCCGCCGCGACCGGCGCCAGCGGCTGCGCTGCGTGGACAGCACGCCCTTGGCGGCGCCGGAGGACCTGGAGGTGTGGAGCAGTCACGCCACCTCCCAGCCCGAGGTCGTCCCGGGCGGGCCTGCCGGCCGCTCTGCCCGTCAGATCCTCGTACCGCCGGATGCCGCCCGCCGTCCAGGACTGGCGGCTTCGCGCGCTGTGTTCCCGGTCGACGCAGCCCCGTTGCTCTCGCCGCCCTCGGCCGCCACTGCGGTCACGCCGGGGCGGGACAGCAGTTCCGGTCGATGCGCCGGGTGTGCCTCGTCGGTGACGATCACCCGCGCACCGCGGTCGTCCAGCAGCCGGGCCGGCTCCGCACCACGGCTCCCGGCGTCCAGCGGCACGCCTATACCGCCCGCCTGGGTGGCCGCGAGCAGGCTTTCGGTGGCTTCGGTACGGTTGCCGGGCAGGATCGTCACCCGTTCGCCCCGCGCCATCCCGAGTCCGGCCAGATGCCTGGCGAGCTGTCCGGTGCGCCGTTCCGGATCCCGGTACGTCACTCGCGTACGGCGGTCCTGGAAGGCGGCCTTGCGGCCTTGTCCCCGGGATGCCCGGCGTGCTCCCGCAGCAGCTCGGGAATCGGCCAGGCCGTGCCAACGGCTGCGCTCATGTGCCGGAACTCCTCTTCCTGTGCTGGTGGTTGGGGGCTCCGATCCCGCGAACGCGGTGCCGCCTCGCAGGTGAGGGGCCGTCAGGACCGTTTCACTGCAGATCCGTCCGTGCGGCTGGTGTCCGGCGCTTCTTCGCGCAGCCGTGTCGACGAGCCGGTGTCGAGGGCGGTACCGCACCGGACCAGGCTCCGGCGATGGCGCGTGCCCTGTGCTGGATGAGCGGGCGGATCTTCTGCCACGTCTCGCGGGAGTCCCGCGGGAAGCTGCGGCAGGCGTCCGCGGCCTGCGAGCACATCTGGCTGGTCGCCGCCGGGCTGGGCTGAGCGGTCGGGCGCGGACGCGGGCACAAGGCCGCCGCCGGTCCGCGTCAGTCACCGTGTGCCGCAGACACCGGAGACACCGGAGACACCGGAGACGCCGCAGACGCCGCAGACGCCGCAGACGCCGCAGACACCGGAGACACCGGAGCCACCGGAGCCACCGGAGCCACCGCAGACGCCGGGGGCAAAGGGAGTTGGTGAGGCGTTCCCGGGCTCAGGGGTGCGTCGGCTCGGCGGGGGAGGGTGCCGTGGTGTGGGCTTTGAGGAGTCCTTCGACTCCGTGCAGGAAGGTCTCGCACACCAGTGCCGGGTCGAAGAGGCATCCGGCGGCCATCGCGCCGTCGCGCATCATCACGAAGTGGCGGGCGGCGGGTCCGGCGGGCTGCTCCCGGATCTGGGCCAGGAGTGCCGTGACGGTCTCGAGGAACCACTGGCGGTGCGCGAGGACGGCCAGGTGCACCGGGTGCTGGGGGTCGGGGTACTCGGCGACGGCGTTGAGGAAGGCGCATCCCCGGAAGCCGGGGGACTGGATGGCCTGCGCGATGGACGAGCTGATGGCCCGGATGGTGCCGGCCGCCGGAAGCCCGGCGGCGACGGCCGCGTCCGCCTGCCCGCGCAGCGCGCGGTCGGCTTCTTCCAGGTAGGCGACCACGAGGCTCTCTTTGCTGGGGAAGTGGCGGTAGAAGGTGGCCCGGGTCACCTGCGCCTCGGCGACGATGCGGTCGACGCCGACGCTGTGGATCCCCTCCGCGTAGAACAACTGGCCGGCTGTCCTGAGCAGCCGGGAGCGCGCCTGGGACGGCCGGCTTTCGGATTCGCTGCGCACCATACGGCCATCCTAAAGGGGAGAACGTTCGGTCTTGACAAGCCGCGGCGCCCCTTGCCAGTCTTGCTGAACAGAACGTTCGTTCTTGGTGGTGGGGTGCGGTCGTCCCGGGCGAGGAGACCGGCCGCGGGAAACCCCGGATCACCTCTCTCTTCGCAGGTCCGTCTCTCTCTTCGCAGGTCCGTCGAAAGGATCATCGTGAGCACCCTCACCGCTCCGTCCGGCATCACCAGTACGGCGTCCGCGCTGCGGCGGCTGTACTTCGTCCGGTTCGCGTTCGCTGTCGTCTGGGCCCTCGTGATGTTCACGATGACCGCGAAGCTGAGCCCGCTCGGGATCGTTCTGCTCGTGCTGTATCCGCTGTTCGACGTGGGCGCGGCCGTCGTCGACGCGCGCTCGTCGCGCACCACGGGATCACCGGCGCTCCTGTACGTGAACATGGCGGTCAGTCTGGCCGCGGCCGTCGGCGTGGCTCTCGCCGCGGCGTCCGGCGTCCCGGCGGTGCTGCGTGTGTGGGGAGCCTGGGCGATCGTGTCCGGGCTGGTCCAGCTCGTCGTGGCCGTCCCCCGCCGCACGCTGGGTGGCCAGTGGCCGATGATCCTCAGCGGCGGCATCTCGGTCCTGGCCGGGGCGTTGTTCGTCGCGTCGGCGGGCGCGGAGCACCCCGTGCTCACCGGCGCGGTCGGCTACGCCGTCCCCGGCGGCATCTTCTTCCTCGTTTCGGCCCTGCGTCTGGGGCGTGCCGCCCGGGAGAGCTGACAGGGGTGGCCGTGTGCCCCGGTCAGGCAGCCGGGGTCCACCGCTGCGCGGCTGTGCCGTTGCGGTCGTGGATCTGCAGTCGCGTACCGTCGGCGGTGGAGCCGGCCGGGTCGTCCAGGCACCGTCCCGACCGCGGGTTGACCAGCGAGGAGCCGGGACCGGGCGCTCAGCGCTGTGCGCCGGAGCCGTTGCACTGCCGGAGCCGCACCGTGGTCCCGTTCGCGCTCCCGCCGGCGCTCACGTCGAGGCAGCCGCCCAGCGCCCGCAGTGTGCCGCCCGCGCCGGGAACCCAGGTCCACCGCTGCGCGTCGGTGCCGTTGCACGCGTACAACTGGACCTGGGTGCCGCCCGCCGTGCCGGAGTTGCGCACGTCGAGGCACTTGCCGGTGATGCCGGAGCGGAACACCGCGGTGCCGACCTGGCCGTGGGACTTCAGCGCGGACTCCACGAGCGACGCGGCCGCCGCCATTCCCGCCTCGTTGGGGTGGTACGCGGAGCGGCCCGCCGCCGGACGGTACGTCTCCACCCACGGGCTCTCGGCGCACGCGTCGTGTCCGTGGCCGGCGGCCGCCAGATCGACCAGGGTGGCACCGGTGGCGGAGGCGGCGGTGGCGGTGGCGTCCGCCAGGCGCGAGGCGATACCGCGCTCGAACGCCGCCTGGCCGTCTGTCAGCGGGACGTCGGCGCACACCCCGGCGTCCGGCAGGAGGGTGAAGTAGCTGACCAGGTAGACCTGTGCCTGCGGTGCCGCGCTGTGTACGGCGTCCACGACGCTCTCGATCCGCCCGGCCAGGCTGGGGAAGGTCTGGTCGATCGCGTTCCGGTCCACACTCCCGCAGTTGGTGCCGCCGCCGGTCTGACAGGAATAGGCGTTGACGCTGCCCAGGTAGTCGACGTCGTTTCCGCCGATGGTGACGGTGACGACCCGGGTCGCCGCGGTCACCGCCTGGACCTGCGGCGGCTGCCCGGACTGACCGTCCGTCAGCACGTTCGCGGTGGTCGCGCCGCTGCACGAGACGTCCGTCAGGTCGGCCCCGGTCTCGCGGGCGACGATGGAGGCGTAATTTCCGGCCGACCGGGCGCACGCCGCGGCTTTGCTGCCCGCCTGCGCCGGCGGGATGCCCGGACCGGCGGCGAAGGAGCTGCCCATCGCGACGTAGCCGAGCCCCGAGGCGGCGTCGGCCGAGGCGGCGGCGGACCCGGACTGGGCCCGCGCCCAGGCGGTCGTCGCGGGCGCGGCAACGGCGAGGACCAACGCCACGCCCACGGCGCACATCGCGCGCGCCCATCTCCGGTCGGCATTGCGGCTCTTCGCGTGTGGACCCGGCATCAGGTTCTCCACAGGAACGGGGCACGGCACGAGCGCGGGACCGTACCCGGCTCGGCAACGTTGTCGGTCCGGACCCTAACGGGCGCTGGCCCCCGGGCCAAGAGACAGAACGCGCCCTGTGCGGCATGTTCAAGCCGAAGCCGAAGCCGAAGCCGAAGCCGAAGCCGAAGCCGAAGCCGAAGCCGAAGCCGGAGCCGGAGCCGGAGCCGGAGCCGGAGCCGGAGCCGGAGCCGGAGCCGGAGCCGGAGCCGGAGCCGGAGCCGGAGCCG
>NZ_JACYHF010000017.1 GCF_016482685.1 Streptomyces sp. DSM 110735
GGTGCCTCGGGTGTCTCCGGTGCGGGCTCCGGGTCCTCTGTCTGGCTCACCGAGCCGTCGCTCGCGCTCCGGGTGCGGCGGGGTCGGGCGGGGGTGCGGGGCTCCTCCGGTGCCTCGGGTGTCTCCGGTGCGGGCTCCGGGTCCTCTGTCTGGCTCACCGAGCCGTCGCTCGCGCTCCGGGTGCGACGGGGTCGGGCGGGGGTGCCTGCGGCGACCTCGCCGGTGGACGGGGCGTCAGCGGGGTTGGCGGTGCCAGCCGTTTCGCCCACCGATCCGGTGCCGTCGGCGCCACCCGCCGATCCAGCCCCGGTGTCCCCAGCAGCCTCCGTCGCCCCCGCGATCTGGCTCACCGAGCCGTCCGAGGCGGAGCGGGAACGGCGCACCGGACGCTCCGCCGGTGCGGAAGCGTCCTGGCTCACCGAGCCTTCCGACGCAGAACGCGTACGCCGCTCCGTCGCCGGAGGCGTCTGGCTGGCCGAGCCCTCCGACGCCGAGCGTGTGCGACGTGCCGGGCGGTCCGCCGCCGCGGACTCCGCGCCGGGGGAGCCCTCCGTGGCCGAGCGGGTGCGGCGGGCGGGGCGTTCGCGGGTCGGGGCAGGAGGGAGCTGGCCCTTCAGGGGGCCCCATTCGTTGGGGTCCGGGACGCCCGGGGGGAGCATCTGGCGGCGCTTGGGGGTGCCGTGTTCCGACTCGCCGGGTTCCTTGGCGCCGGGCCATGCCTTGGCGACGCGGGCGGCGAGGACGAAGTCCTTGCGGAGGGGGTGACCCTCGAAGTTCTCGGGGAGGAGGAGGTGTTCGAGTCCGGGGTGGCCCGTGAAGTCGACGCCGAACATCTCGTGGGTCTCGCGCTCGTGCCAGGCGGCACCCGCGTAGACGCCGACGGCGGACGGCAGGACCGGCGCCGCGTGCGGCACGGTCGTACGGACGAGCAGGCGCCGTACGGGACCCAGGGCCACCACGTGCGCGGAGACCCGGAAACCCGTGCCGGGCTCGTCCACCGCGCTCAGCCAGTCGAAGTACGTGCAGGTCAGGGTCGTACGCGCCGTTTCCAGGGCGTCGAGCCAGGCGTCCGGGGCGACGTCCACCGTGAGGACGTCGTACGACTCCTCCGCCGTGGCCCCCGGTCCGAACAGTTCCTCGGTGTCGGCGGGCAGCCAGCCGGTCGTCGTCATCGCGCGTCCCCCTGGACAGGGGCGGCGGGCGGCTTGACCAGACCGCTCTGGAGGGCGGCGGCGGAGGGCCTGGCGGAGCCGTACCGCTCGCCCAGCGACTCGCGCGCGATCTTCTCCTGGAGCTTGAGGATGCCCTGGAGGAGCGCCTCGGGGCGCGGCGGGCAGCCGGGGACGTACACGTCGACCGGGATGATCTGGTCGACGCCCTTGGTGACGGAGTACGAGTCCCAGTACGGTCCGCCGCAGTTGGAGCAGGCGCCGAAGGAGATGACGTACTTCGGCTCGGGCATCTGCTCGTAGAGCCGCTTCACGGCGGGCGCCATCTTGTCGGTGACCGTGCCGGAGACGACCATCAGGTCCGCCTGGCGGGGACCCGGCGCGAAGGGGATGACGCCGAGGCGGATGAAGTCGTGCCGGGCCATCGACGCGGCGATGAACTCGATCGCGCAGCAGGCGAGACCGAAGTTGAAGACCCAGAGGGAGTAGCGGCGGCCCCAGTTGAGGACGACCTTCATCGGCTCGGGGGCGAGCCGGGCGAGCGCGCCGAGCCGCTTCGGCTCGGGCAGCGGCACCGGCTCGGCGGAGGCGGCGGCGGAGGTCGCGGCCGGGTTCACGTCCATGTCAGGACGCCCTTCTTGTATGCGTACAGCAGGCCGACGGCGAGGAAGCCCAGGAAGATGAACATCTCCACGAGGGTCGTCGCGCCATAGCCGGGGGCGGCGAAGACCGTCGCCCAGGGGAACAGGAAGATCGAGTCGACGGCGAAGATCACGTAGAGGAACGCGTACACGTAGTAGCGGACCTGGGTGTGCGCCCAGCCCTCGCCGACCGGGTCGACGCCGCACTCGTACGTCATGAGCTTCTCGGGGGTGGGAACGACCGGCCGCAGCAGCCGTCCCGCGCCGAAGGCGACCGCGACGAAGAGCACGCCGACGACGGCGAGCAGCCCCACGACCGAGTACGACCCGAAGTACGACCCGGGGTGGTCCGCCGCGAGGCTGGCCGCGGCGACCGTCGAGTCCCCCAACGTCTCCCGCACCGTCCTTCTCCTCGCTCCCTGACCTGTGTGATCCGCGTGCCCTGGGTGACCCCTGTGAACCGCGTGACGTGACGCGATCCGAGGGTCTGTATGCACGGGAGTCTAGGCCCTGGCAAAGGAGCGGTAAGCAGGTCGTCACGCGCTGAGAGGGGCGGGAAGGGGCGCGGGGTGGGGTTTTCCCCCGGGGGCGGAAGGCGGACTGCCGCATGGCGCGGGGGGTGTGGGACACGGCAGGCTGACCGCCATGACCGCTGCCGCCTCCGCCGCGAGCCGGGACGAGGGCAACGTCCGGACCGCTCACGCCCTCCCGACCGACGCCGCTCACGCCCTCCGGACCG
Source organism: Streptomyces sp. DSM 110735 (assembly GCF_016482685.1). GTDB lineage: Bacteria > Actinomycetota > Actinomycetes > Streptomycetales > Streptomycetaceae > Streptomyces. The sequence continues at coordinate 2,550 of NZ_JACYHF010000017.1, forward strand.
ACGCCCGTGGGACGGACCACGCCCGCCGGACCGACGCCCCCGTCTCCCCCTCCGACGCCGAACCCCTCTCCCCCGCCCGGCTCCCCTTCGGTGGCCAGACCTGGAAGGAGATCGCGTTCCTTCTGCTGAACCTGCCGGTGGCGGTGTTCGGGTTCACCTATGTCGTCACCTGCGTGTCCGTCAGCGCGGGGCTGACGGTGACGGTGCTCGGGCTGCCGCTGCTCGCGGGCTGTCTGCTGGGGGCGCGGCTGCTCGGGCGGCTGGAGCGGGCGCGGGTGGGCGGGCTGCTCGGGGTGCGGGTGCCCGAGCCGTCGCCGCTGGCGGTGCTGCGCGGACGGGACCGGAGGGCGGCGCGGCGGCTGTGGCTCGTGCTGCGTGATCCGGTGGGCTGGCGGGCGCTGCTCTACTTCTTCATCCGGCTGCCCTGGGGCATCTTCACCTTCTGCACGGTCCTGACCTCGCTGTTCGTGCTCTGGCCGGTACTGTCGTTCATCGCCCGGGGACTGACGAACGTGGACCGGGCGCTGGCCCGGGGTCTGCTGTCGCCCTCGGACGAGCTGGAGCGGCGGATAGCCGAGCTGGAGTCCGACCGGGGAGTGGTCGTGGACACGGCGGCGGCGGACCTGCGGCGCATCGAGCGGGACCTGCACGACGGGGCTCAGGCGCGCCTGGTCAACCTCGCCATGGAGCTGGGGCTCGCCAAGGAGAAGCTGCTGGAGGACCCGGAGACCGCCGCCCGCATGGTCGACGACGCCCACGGCGAGGTGAAGACCGCCCTGCGGGAGCTGCGCGACCTCGCCCGGGGCATCCACCCCGCCGTCCTCACCGACCGCGGACTCGACGCGGCGCTCTCCTCCATCGCCGCCCGCTGCACGGTCCCGGTGACCGTCACCACGGATCTCCCCACGCGCCCCGCCCCCGCCATCGAGGGCATCGCCTACTACACCGCCAGCGAACTCCTCCAGAACATCAGCAAACACAGCCGCGCCCACCACGCCACCGTCGACCTCTGGCGCACCGACGACCGCCTGATGCTCCAGGTCCGCGACGACGGCACGGGCGGCGCGACCGCCTCCCCCGGCGGCGGTCTCCACGGCCTCACCGAACGCCTCGGCGCGGTCGACGGGCTCCTCCTGATCGACTCCCCGCCGGGCGGCCCGACGACGATCACGGCGGAACTGCCGTGGCGGGACCGGATGGCGTAGACGGGACCGTACGGCGTAGGAGCGGGCGCCCGCCTAATGCGTCGAGGGCGCCAGCACCAGCCGCCCCCGCAGCCCGCCCTCCGCCAACCGCTCGTGCGCCCGTGCCGCCCCCTCCAGCGGGAGCACGTCCGCCACCCGCAACGTCAGGCCCAGCGCGGCGAGGCCGGCCAACGCCACCCCGTCCGCGCTGATCCACTGCTCATGGGTCCGGATGCCGCGCAGCGGAGGCGGCGCCGTCCCCACGGCCGCCGTGACGTACGCACCCCGCGTGCGCACGGCGGCCAGGGCCCGGATGCCGAGTCCGGCCGTGTCGAGGACGGCGTCGACCCCGCCCGGGATCACCCGCCGGACCTCGGCCGCGAGCGCGGAGGCATCCCGCCCGACGGTCCGTCCCGCACCGAGGCCGCGCACGAACTCCCTGTCCCGCGCGCCTACTTGGGCCACGACACGCAGACCGCGCCGTACCGCCAGTTCCACGGCGAAGCCGCCCACCGCCCCGGCCGCGCCGGTCACCAGCAGGGTGTCGCCGGGGGCGAGGTCCAGCGCGTCCAGGGACTGCGCGGCCGTGAGGCCGTTCAGCGGCAGGGTCGCGGCGGCCACCGGGGAGACACCGGGCGGCGTCGGCGCCACCGCCGCCGCGTCCAGCACCACGTACTCCGCATACGTCCCCAGCGACACGTCCAGCAGATCACGCAGCCCGATCACCGGCTCCCCCGGCGCGAACGCCGTCACCCCGGCCCCGGGCCGGTCGACCACGCCCGCAACGTCCCAGCCGAGGCCCGTGCACGACCGCGCCGCCATCAGCCCGCCCTCGACCAGCGCGCCGGAACGGGTGGCCAGATCGACAGGGTTGACCGTCGCCGCCTCGACCCGGATCCGTATCTGTCCGGGCCCTGGTTCCGGCAGCGGAACCGTCACCGTCTCCAGCACCTCGGTCCCGCCGTACCCCCGGGCCACCACCGCCCGCATCGTCCCGCCCGCGTTCTCAGCGCTCATGCCGCTCACCGTAGGGAGGGCTACTCTCCAGCAGGAAGTACGTACTTCGAGGTGCCCTCGGCACCGAAAGGAGAGCCATGCCCACCCGCACCGCCGCGCAGCGCAGGACCGAGGCGAAGCGCGAGTACGACGCCTACCTCGCCGAATGCCCGGCCCGCCAGCTCCTGGACCGCATCGCCGACAAGTGGGTCAGCCTCACGGTCACCGCGCTCGCCGACGGCCCGAAGCGGTACAGCGACCTGCACCGCAGGCTGGCCGGGGTGAGCCAGAAGATGCTTACCCAGACCCTCCGGCACCTGGAGCGCGACGGCCTGGTCACCCGGACCGTGACCCCCGCCGTCCCCGTCCGCGTCGACTACGCGCTCACCCCGCTCGGCCGTTCCCTCCTGCCCGTCATGCGCGCGATCAAGGGCTGGGCCGAGGACCACATGGCCGAGGTGTGGGAGGCCCGCGTCGCCTACGACGCCCGGGACTGACCCACAGCCCGCCGGAGGCCGAACGGTAGGGAAAACCCCCGCCCACCACACCGGCCCACGTCATGGCCCCGCGCCCATCCCCCGCGGGAGCCTGGAGGCACGTTCGGACAGGTGACGAGAGGACGGTTCGCGGCGATGGCCACCGAGTACGACGGACAGGGGTACCGGGTTTCCAGTGCATCCGGCGGCGGGCGGAGCCCTCGTGTGCCGGCCGGGTTGCGGGCGCCGTTCGAGGGGCGGACCTGGCGGGAGTTCGGGTATGTGCTGCTGAGCCTGCCGATCGCGATCGCGATGTTCGTGTGGGCGGTGACGGCGGTGTCGCTCGGCGCGGGGCTGCTGGTGACGTTCGTCGGGGTTCCGGTGCTGGCGCTGGGGCTTGCGGGCTGCCGGGGGTTCGGGGCGCTGGAGCGGGCGCGGGCGCGCGGGCTGCTCCGGGTCGAGGTGGCGGAGCCGGAGCCGCTGACCGTACGGGGACCCGGTGCCCTCGCCTGGATCGGCGCCGTGCTGAAGAGCGGCAGCTCCTGGCGGACCCTCCTCTTCGCGCTGCTCCGCTTCCCGTGGGCGGTGTTCTCCTTCGCGGTCGGGCTGAGCTTCTGGACGTACGGCTGGGCGCTGCTGACGTACCCGCTGTGGTTCTGGGTGTTCCCGATGTACGCCGGGCAGGGCGGCATCCAGCTCTACGGCGACGCGCACCACAGCGTGTATCTGGACAACCCCTTCGAGATCACCGTGACCGCGCTGACCGGTCTGGTGTTCACGCTGCTCACGCCGTGGGTCCTGCGGGGTCTGACCACGGTGGACGGGCTGCTGGTGCGCGGGCTGCTCGGTCCCTCGCGGCTCGCGCGGCGTGTGGAGCGGCTGGAGTCGGGGCGCGGGACGGTGGTGGACACGGCGGCGGCGGACCTGCGGCGCATCGAGCGGGATCTGCACGACGGCGCCCAGGCGCGGCTGGTCAACCTCGCCATGGACCTCGGTCTCGCGAAGGAGAAGCTGCGCGAGGACCCGGAGGCGGCTGCCCGCATGGTCGACGAGGCGCACGGCGAGGTGAAGACCGCCCTGCGGGAGCTGCGCGACCTGGCGCGGGGCATCCATCCCGCCGTCCTCACCGACCGGGGTCTCGACCCGGCGCTCTCCTCCGTCGCCAGCCGCTGCACGGTCCCGGTGACCGTCACCACCGACCTGCCGAGCCGTCCCGCCCCCGCCATCGAGGGCATCGCGTACTACACCGCCTCCGAGCTGCTCCAGAACATCAGCAAGCACAGCCGCGCCCACCGCGCCACCGTCGACCTCTGGCGCACCGACGACCGGCTGATGCTGCTGGTCACGGACGACGGTGTGGGCGGCGCCGACCCCGCCAAGGGCTCCGGACTCGCGGGTCTGTCGGCGCGCCTGGGCGCCGTGGACGGTCTGCTGGTGGTCGACTCCCCGCCCGGCGGTCCGACCCGGATCACGGCGGAACTTCCCTGGCGGGACTGAGCCGGGCGGCGACAGCACAGCCGAGGTGGAGAGACCCCCGCACCGCCCTCTTTGCTGGGATGCTGGTCCCGTGGTGGACAAGGCGTCGTGGCAACGGGCTGTGGGGGGCCGGGAGATCGTGGAGAACAGGGTGCGCGTGGTCATCGCCGAGGACTCGGTGCTGCTCAGGGAGGGGCTGACCCGGCTGCTGACCGACCGGGGTCACGAGGTGGTCGCCGGGGTCGGGGACGCGAAGGCGCTGGTCAAGACCGTCACCGAGCTGAACGCGGCGGGCGAGCTGCCGGACGTGGTGGTGGCGGACGTACGGATGCCCCCGACCCACACCGACGAGGGCGTACGCGCCGCGGTCGAGCTGCGCAAGGCGCACCCGGGGCTCGGGGTGCTGGTCCTTTCGCAGTACGTGGAGGAGCGGTACGCCACCGAGCTGCTGGCCGCGTCCAGCCGGGGCGTGGGGTATCTGCTGAAGGACCGGGTCGCCGACGTGCGCGAGTTCGTGGACGCGGTGGTCCGGGTGGCCGGGGGCGGTACGGCGCTCGACCCCGAGGTCGTCGCGCAGTTGCTCGGGCGCAGCCGCAGGCAGGATGTGCTGGCCGGGCTGACCCCGCGCGAGCGCGAGGTGCTGGGGCTGATGGCGGAGGGGCGGACGAACTCGGCGGTGGCCAAGCAGTTGGTGGTCAGCGACGGCGCGGTGGAGAAGCACGTCAGCAACATCTTCCTCAAGCTGGGGCTCGCCCCGAGCGAGGGGGACCACCGGCGGGTGCTGGCGGTGCTGACGTACCTGAACTCGTAGGGGACGTGTCCGCGCCCGTAGGGGCGCTCCCCTACGGGCGCCGTGGGGGTCACTCCTTATGGGGACTGTTCTCACGGGGACTGTTCGCGTCCGGCGCCGGGGGAACCCGGGTGAAACCAGGGGCCACCTGGGGAGTGTCTTTCGAGTGGTCCTCGGGGGTGACGGGAAATCATGAGCTGTCAGCCCGCGAGGCCGTCCCGGGGAGCCGTCCACCATGTGGATTCCCTCGGAAGGCGACCCTAACCGACGTAGGGTTGATCCTGGACGGCCGGTGGGACGGCCGCCCATGGACAGCCGCCTCGAAGGAGGTCCAGTTCAGTGACCAGCCAGGTCAGCAGCCCAGCGGAACCGGCCGACGACACGGTCGTGGGAGAGCAGCGCACACCGGGCGGCGCGAAGGACGTGCGGCGCCTGGACCGGGTGATCATCCGGTTCGCGGGGGACTCGGGTGACGGGATGCAGCTCACCGGCGACCGCTTCACCTCGGAGACCGCGTCCTTCGGCAACGACCTCTCCACGCTCCCCAACTTCCCCGCCGAGATCCGTGCCCCCGCGGGCACCCTGCCGGGTGTCTCCTCGTTCCAGCTCCACTTCGCCGACCACGACATCCTCACCCCGGGCGACGCGCCGAACGTGCTGGTCGCGATGAACCCGGCCGCGCTGAAGGCCAACATCGGCGACCTGCCGCGCGGCGCCGAGATCATCGTCAACACCGACGAGTTCACCAAGCGCGCCCTGCAGAAGGTCGGCTACGCGGGCGACCCGCTGGAGGACGGCTCGCTGGACGGCTACCAACTGCACCCGGTGCCGCTCACCACGCTCACGGTCGAGGCGCTCAAGGAGTTCGACCTCTCCCGCAAGGAGGCCGAGCGCAGCAAGAACATGTTCGCCCTCGGGCTGCTGAGCTGGATGTACCACCGCCCCACCGAGGGCACCGAGAAGTTCCTGCGCACCAAGTTCGCCAAGAAGCCGGACATCGCGGCGGCGAACATCGCCGCCTACCGCGCGGGCTGGAACTTCGGCGAGACGACCGAGGACTTCGCCGTCTCCTACGAGGTCGCCCCGGCCGCCCGCGCCTTCCCGCCGGGTCTGTACCGCAACATCTCGGGCAACCTCGCCCTGTCCTACGGGCTGATCACCGCCTCCCGGCAGGCGGATCTGCCGCTGTTCCTCGGCTCGTACCCGATCACCCCCGCCTCCGACATCCTGCACGAGCTGTCCAAACACAAGAACTTCGGTGTGCGGACCTTCCAGGCGGAGGACGAGATCGCGGGGATCGGCGCGGCGCTGGGCGCGGCGTTCGGCGGCAGCCTCGCGGTGACGACGACCAGTGGTCCGGGCGTGGCGCTCAAGAGCGAGACGATCGGGCTCGCGGTCTCGCTGGAGCTGCCGCTGCTGATCGTCGACATCCAGCGCGGTGGTCCCTCGACCGGTCTGCCGACCAAGACCGAGCAGGCCGACCTGCTCCAGGCGATGTACGGCCGCAACGGCGAGGCGCCGGTCCCGGTGGTCGCGCCGAGAACCCCGGCCGACTGCTTCGACGCGGCGCTGGAGGCGGCCCGGATCGCGCTGACCTACCGCACCCCGGTGTTCCTGCTCTCCGACGGCTACCTGGCCAACGGCTCGGAGCCGTGGCGCATCCCGGAGTCGGACGAACTCCCGGACCTGACCGTGCGGTTCGCGCAGGGTCCGAACCACACCCTGGAGGACGGCACCGAGGTCTTCTGGCCGTACAAACGCGACCCGCTGACCCTGGCCCGCCCCTGGGCGATCCCGGGCACGCCCGGTCTCGAGCACCGCATCGGCGGCATCGAGAAGCAGGACGGCACGGGCAACATCTCCTACGACCCCGCGAACCACGATCTGATGGTCCGCACCCGCCAGGCGAAGATCGACGGCATCGAGGTCCCCGACCTCCGGGTGGACGACCAGGACGGCGCCCGCACGCTGGTGCTGGGCTGGGGTTCGACGTACGGCCCGATCACGGCGGCGGTACGGCGGCTGCGCACGGCCGGCGAGCCGATCGCCCAGGCTCATCTGCGCCACCTCAACCCCTTCCCCGCCAACCTGGGCGAGGTCCTCGCGCGCTACGACAAGGTGGTGATCCCCGAGATGAACCTCGGCCAGCTCGCCACCCTGATCCGGGCGAAGTACCTGGTGGACGCGCGCTCCTACAACCAGGTCAACGGGATGCCGTTCAAGGCGGAACAGCTTGCCGCCGCGCTGAAGGAGGCCATCGATGACTGACCTGGGCAACGGGCTGCTCCAACTGGTCCCCAAGGCGGAGGCCAAGCAGTCGATGAAGGACTTCAAGTCCGACCAGGAGGTCCGCTGGTGCCCGGGGTGCGGTGACTACGCGATCCTCGCCGCCGTGCAGGGCTTCATGCCGGAGCTGGGGCTGGCGAAGGAGAACATCGTCTTCGTCTCCGGGATCGGCTGCTCCTCCCGCTTCCCCTATTACATGAACACCTACGGGATGCACTCCATCCACGGACGCGCCCCGGCCATCGCGACCGGACTCGCCGCCTCCCGGCGGGACCTGAGCGTGTGGGTGGTCACGGGCGACGGCGACGCCCTGTCCATCGGCGGCAACCATCTGATCCACGCGCTGCGCCGCAACGTCAACCTCAAGATCCTGCTGTTCAACAACCGGATCTACGGTCTGACCAAGGGGCAGTACAGCCCGACCTCCGAGCTGGGCAAGATCACCAAGTCGACGCCGATGGGCTCGCTGGACGCGCCGTTCAACCCGGTCTCGCTCGCGCTCGGCGCGGAGGCGTCCTTCGTGGCCCGCACGATCGACTCCGACCGCAAGCACCTCACCGAGGTCCTGCGGCAGGCGGCGGACCACCCCGGCACGGCGCTGATCGAGATCTACCAGAACTGCAACATCTTCAACGACGGCGCCTTCGACGCCCTCAAGGACAAGCAGCGCGCCGAGGAGGCGCTGATCCGCCTGGAGCACGGGCAGCCGGTGCGGTTCGGCGGCGCGGACGGCGAGCGCGGGGTCGTGCGCGACCGGGCGACCGGTGACCTGAAGGTCGTCGACGTCACCCCGGAGAACGAGGCGGACCTGCTGGTCCACAACGCCCACGCCGACTCCCCCACCACCGCCTTCGCGCTCTCCCGCCTGGCCGACCCCGACACCCTGCACCACACCCCGATCGGGGTGTTCCGCTCGGTGGAGCGTCCGGTCTACGACACGCTCATGTCCGACCAGCTCGACACGGCGATCGAGCAGCGGGGCAAGGGCGATCTGGCGGCGCTGCTGGCGGGCGGCGACAGTTGGACGGTCATCGGCTGAGGAACGCCGAGGTGACGGAGCCCGGGCGGGTCCGCGCGTCCGGGTTCAGGAAGCCCGGGCGGCGGACGCGGTCCGGGCTTCGTCGTACGTCCGGCGCGCCGCGTCCACCCGGTCCATGCGGTCGTGGGTCCACTGGGCCAGCGACCTGACCTGTTCGGCGGCCTCGCGGCCGAGCGGGGTGAGGGAGTAGTCCACGCGGGGCGGGATGACGGGCTGGGCGTCGCGGTGGACCAGTCCGTCGCGCTCCAGGGTCTGGAGGGTCTGGGTGAGCATCTTCTCGCTGACGCCCCGGCCGTTCCAGCGGTCGATGGCGCGGCGCAGCTCGCCGAACCGGTAGGAGCGGTCGAGCAGCTCGATCAGCACGAGGACGCCCCAGCGGCTGGTGACGTGCTCCAGGACCAGCCGGTACGGGCACTGGGCCTCGGCTTCCGCCATGTCACTTACTGCCATGCCAGTACCTTACTTCAAAGTGGGTACTTTCGCTTGGTTAGCGCCGCTCCTAGGGTGAGTGCATACCGACCCGGCTTACCGCCCTCAAGGAGCGCACCCATGAGCATCGTCGTCACCGGAGCCACCGGACACCTCGGCCGTCTGGTCGTGGAGCAGTTGCTGGAGCAGGTCCCCGCGGGGGAGATCACCGCCGTCGTACGGGACGAGGCGAAGGGCGCCGACCTCGCCGCGCGCGGGGTGCGGATCGCCGTCGCGGACTACAACGCCCCCGAGACCTTCGACGGTCTCCTCGCCCCGGGCGACAAGGTCCTGCTGATCTCGGGCAACGAGATCACCAAGGACCGCGCGGTCCAGCACCAGGTCGTCATCGACGCGGCCAAGGCTGCGGGGGTGGCGCTGCTTGCGTACACCAGCGCGCCGGGCACGCTGAACGTACGGCTGACCGACCCGCACCGGGCCACCGAGAAGGCGCTGCTCGCCTCCGGGCTGCCGTACTCGCTGCTGCGCAACGGCTGGTACCACGAGAACTACACCGAGAACCTGGCGCCGGTCCTCGCCCACGACGCGGTGGTCGCGGCGGCGGGCGACGGCCGCGTCTCCTCTGCCGCGCGCGCCGACTACGCCGCCGCGGCGGTCGCGGTGCTGACCGGCGAGGGTCACGAGAACACGACGTACGAGCTGGGCGGCGACGAGGCGTGGGGCTTCGCCGAGTACGCGGCGGAGCTGAGCCGGGCGACCGGGCGGGAGATCGCCTACCGGTCGGTCTCCGTGCCGGAGCTGGAGGCGATCCTCACCGGCGCCGGGCTGCCGGAGGCGCTCGTGACGGTGTTCGCCGAGGTGGACCAGGCGATCGAGCGGGGTGACCTGGTGGTCTCCGGCGGGGAGCTGTCGCGCCTGATCGGGCGCCCGACGACGCCGCTGGCGGTCGCGGTCGAGGCGGCGCTGAAGGACTGAATGCCCTTGCCGGGCCGCGTGTCATGACCGTATGGCGATACGGGCATGACACGCGGCCCGCGGCGGCGCTACCTTCTTCCTCGCGTGGCTGGAAATGCGAGAAGGAGGGGCCCGTGGCCGGGACGTCCAAGGGTGAGCACCGAATAGGTCTGCTGAACGGCTTCGCGGCCTACGGCATGTGGGGTCTGGTCCCCCTGTTCTGGCCGCTGCTGAAGCCCGCCGGGGCGATGGAGATCCTGGCCCACCGGATGGCGTGGTCGCTGGTGTTCGTCGCGGTCGCGCTGCTCTTCGTACGGCGCTGGGCGTGGGCCGGTGAGCTGCTGCGGCAGCCGCGCCGCCTCGCGCTGATCACGCTGGCGGCGGCGGTCATCACTGTGAACTGGGGCGTCTACATCTGGGCTGTGAACGCGGGTCACGTGGTGGAGGCGTCCCTCGGGTACTTCATCAACCCGCTGGTGACCATCGCGATGGGCGTGCTGCTGCTCAAGGAACGGCTGCGGCCGGTGCAGTGGGCGGCGGTCGGTGTGGGCTTCGCCGCCGTCGTCGTCCTGACCGTCGGCTACGGCCGTCCGCCGTGGATCTCCCTCTGTCTCGCCTTCAGCTTCGCGACGTACGGGCTGGTCAAGAAGAAGGTCGGGCTCGGCGGTGTCGAGTCGCTGGCCGCCGAGACCGCGATCCAGTTCCTGCCCGCGCTCGCCTATCTGATCTGGCTCTCCGTCCACGGCGGCGCCACCTTCACCACCGACGGTCCCGGCCACGCGGCGCTCCTCGCCTCGACCGGCATCGTCACCGCCCTCCCCCTGGTCTGCTTCGGCGCGGCCGCCATCCGCGTCCCCCTCTCCACCCTCGGCCTCCTCCAGTACCTCGCCCCCGTCTTCCAGTTCCTCCTCGGCATCCTCTACTTCCACGAGGCGATGCCCCCGGAACGCTGGGCGGGTTTCGCCCTGGTCTGGCTCGCCCTGATCCTCCTGACATGGAACGCGATGCACTCCGTGCGGAGGGCGCGGGTGGTGGCGCGGTCGGCGGGGGTGTCGGGGGCGGCGTCGTCTTCGGCGTCGGCTCCGGCGGAGGTTCCGGGGGCTTCGGCGGAGGTGGAGCCGACGGCGGCTGCGGCGGAGGCGGCTACGGCGGAGTCCTGAGCGGGCGCTTGCGGCGCGCGACCCTCCCGTAACCGCACCCGGCACCCGGGGGGGTGCCGCCGCGACGCCCCCACGCCCCGTTCCGCCGATCACCCGGCACCCGCCCACCCCCACCGCTATAAGTGGGACATGACGAACCCGTCCTCCCCCGCCCCGCTGCACTGGAAGCTCGTCATCGACGCGGCCGACCCGCACGCGCAGGCTGACTTCTGGGCCGCTGCCCTGCGTTACGAGCCCGAGGACAACAGCGCGCTGATCGAACGCCTGCTGTCCTTCGGCGCGCTCGACGGCGAGGCCACCGTGGAGTACCACGGGCACCCCGCCTTCCGTGACCTCGCGGGCGTACGCCACCCCGACGACCCCTACGACCCCGCCACGGGCACCGGTCTCGGCCGACGCCTCCTCTTCCAGCGCGTCCCCGAACCGAAGACGGGGAAGAACCGCCTCCACATCGACCTCCACCCGGGCCCCGACCACCGCGCCGAGGAGATCACCCGCCTGAAGTCCCTCGGCGCCCGCGTCCTGCGCGAGGTCTCCGAACCGGCGGGCGACTGGGTGGTCCTGGCGGATCCGGAAGGCAACGAGTTCTGCGTCAGCTAGGGCCTGTCCGGCGGATCTTCGTGGAGCAGCCCGCGGCGTCTGGTGCGTGCTCTCGGCGTGCGCCCGGATCTCCCTCGTACTGGACGTACTCGGGTGATTCGGGCGTGCGGCGAGAGTGCGTGCCAGGCGTCGCGGGCCCACGAAGATCCGCCGGACAGGCCCTAGCCGACGCGAGTGTCCCAAGGAAAGCCGAGCCCATGACCGACCACTGCTGCGAGTCGATGACCGCCCAGGTCAACACCCGCTGCCCCCACCACGCCGACCCCTTCACCTGCCCCGACGCCCTGATCGACTTCACCCCCCGCTTCCAGGAATACGCCCTGATCATCCACGACGGCGGCACCTCCAGCCTCACCATCGACTACTGCCCGTGGTGCGGCCACCGTCTCCCGGAATCGCAGCGCGACCGCTGGTACGACGAACTGGAGCACCTCGGAGTCGACCCGGCGGAGGACGAGATCCCACCGGCGTTCCAGACGGCGGACTGGCTGACGGCGCTGCCTCGTGAAGGCGTATGAACTGGACGCCATGAGGCGGGCCATCGCCATCTCCGCTCAGGGGCTCGGGTCGACGAGTCCGAATCCGCCGGTCGGGTGTGTGGTGCTCGGCAGGGACGGGCGGGTCGTGGGCGAGGGGTATCACGTGCGGAAGGGGGAGTCCCACGCCGAGGTCAACGCGCTTGAGGCGGCCGGAGGGCGGGCGGTGGGCGGTACGGCGGTGGTCACGCTGGAGCCGTGCAATCACTACGGACGTACGCCTCCTTGCCGGGAGGCGTTGATCGACGCCGGGGTCGCCCGGGTGCTGATCGCCGTGCTGGACCCGACCTCGCGCGGGGAGGGCGGGGCGGCACTGCTGCGGGCGGCGGGGGTGGAGGTGGAGCAGGGTGTGCTCGCGGACGAGGCATTGCTGGTCCTCGGGCCCTGGCTGGCTTCGCTGACGCGTGGACGGCCGTTCGTCACCTGGGTGTACGGCGCGGGAGAGGGCGAGCGGCGGAGCCCGGTGTCCGACGAGGTCCGGCGGCTGCGGCAGTCGTACGACGTGGTGATCCGGGCGAGCGGAAAGGTCGAGGAAGGGAATCCCGGTCGTCACGGGGACGGGGTTTTCCGGGTTCCCCGGCTCTCTCCGGGCGCCAGTGGGGACGAGGTGCTGAAGGTGCTCGACGGGGCAGGCGTGCGGTCCGTTCTGGTCGAGGGGGCGTCCGCCGGTTCGTCCCTCGCGGCGCTTGCCGACCGGGTGATCTGTTACCTGCCGCCCACGCCGAGCGGCGTACCGTACGCCCCACCACGGCATCCACCGGTCGCGTTGCCTGCGGGCTTCCGCCTCACCGACGTCTCGCGCGACGCGGAATATGTCCGCCTGGTGGGCGAGCGGGAGGTCTAGGTCGGGCGCCCGGCAGCTCGCGCCCGCGCCGCCAGGCGCGGTAGGCGTTCCCGCGCCGACTCCAGCAGATGCGGGTCATCTGTCGATGCCGGACCCGGTTCCGTCAGGAGGAGGGTCCAGAGGGTGGTCAGGGTGTGGCCGAGGGGGAGGGCGCTTGCCGGGTCCGGGATCGCTCGCCAGGCCGCCGCCGCGCTGAGGACGTTGGCGTAGGCGGCGGCGGGGTTGGCGGATTCGCGGTGGCGGTAGGCGAGGTTGAGGGAGAGTTCGCAGGCGTGGCGGACGTCGCCGGTCAAGTAGGCGATGTAGGCGGCGAGTTCGCCGAGGGTGAGGACCTCGGGGTGGCGGGGGCCGAGCGCGCGGGCTGCGTGGGCTGTCGTGCGGGACGCCAGGGTCGCCGCTTCCGGGATGCGGCCGTCGCGGATCGCCTCGGCTATCGGGGCGAGGGGACCGGTCAGGGAGTCGGAGAGGATTTCCTCGGCCAGGGTGTCGAAGCGGCTCGCGGGTGGGACGGGCTCGGTCTGCTGAATCGGTTCGGCAGGTAGGTGCCGCGCCGCCGGGACCGACACCGCGCGCTTCTTCTCCAGACTCAGTCCGGACATCGTTTCCTCACTCCCCCGGCGCCGCCATCCGGCCGTACGCCTCCTGTCTGCCAGTGTGCCCGGCGCTCCTCGGCCGGGCCGTCACCGGCGCGTCACAGCCTCGCATCAGCCCAGAGGGTCGGAGAGACAGAGAGACAGAGAGACGGACCTTGAGAAAGGTCGACCCGGAATAAGTGCGTGTGCATAAGATGCTTGCGTCTGTATCAGGGACCGCCACCACCCCGGGAGAACCATGAACCGCCGCTTCGTCTTCGTTCTGGGCAGCGCCCGCACCGAGGGCAACACCGAGTTCCTGGCCCGTACCGCCGCCGAGCAGCTCCCTTCCGACACGGAGCAGGAGTGGCTGCGGCTGTCCGAGCTGCCGCTGCCCGAGTTCACCGACCTGCGGCACGACAGCGATCACGTACGGCCCGCCTCGGACACCCCCGTCGGACGGCTGCTGGACGCCACCCTCGCGGCGACGGACGTGGTGATCGCCTCGCCGCTGTACTGGTACTCCGTCTCGTACCTCACCAAGCACTACCTGGACCACTGGTCGGGCTGGCTGCGCATCCCCGGGCTCGGCTTCAAGGAGCACATGGCCGGGCGGACCCTGTGGGGCGTGACGGCGCTCGCGGGCGCGAACCCCTCGGTCGCCGACCCGCTGGTGGGCACGCTCAACAACTCGGCCGCGTACATGGGGATGCGCTTCGGCGGCGTCCTGCTCGGCAACGGCAGCGCACCCGGTGACGTACGCAAGGACACCGACGCGCTGGCCCGCGCCAAGACCTTCTTCGCGGGCGACGCGCCCCTCGCCCGCTTCCCCTACCAGGACGCCTGAGCCGAAGAGCGCCTACGCCTCGATGTCCCGCGCGGTGAACCGCGCCCACGCCGCCGCGCCGAACACCGCCACGTACAGCCCCTGCAGGCCCAGGTTGCGCCACACGTCCTCCCAGGGGACGGGGTCGCGCAGCAGGTCGGCGAAGGACAGCCAGTAGTGGGAGAAGAGGTACGGCTGGAGGGCGTGCAACTGGGGCAACTGGTCGAGGATCTGGACGGTGATGAGCAGCCCGACCGTGGTCGCCATCGCCGCGATCCCGCTGTTGGTCAGCGTCGACACGAACAGACCGAGCGCCGCCACGCCGGTCAGGGACGCGGCGACGACCAGCGCGATCAGCAGGGCGCGCCCGATGCCGTCGGCGAAGGAGATCCGGGTGCCGGAGATGGTGGTGACGTCGCCCAACGGGAAGAGCAGGGCGCCGACGATCAGCGCGGTGACGGCGACGACGAGCGTGGCGAGCAGGCAGAAGGCGACGACGGTGGCGTACTTGGTCAGCAGCAGCCGGGTGCGTCCCGCCGGGGCGACCAGCAGATAGCGCAGGGTGCCCGCACTCGCCTCGCCCGCGATGGCGTCCCCGGCGACGACGCCGACGGCCATCGGCAGGAAGAACGGCAGCGTCGCGGCGAGCGCCGTGAACACCAGGAACAGTCCGTTGTTGGTGATCTGCGACAGGAAGGCAGGTCCCCCGCCGCCTCCTCCGGCCGATCCGCCGTCGCTGGTCTCGGCCTTGACCGCGATCCCGATCAGTACGGGTACGGCCGCGAGAACGGCGAGCAGTGCGAGGGTACGCCAGCGGCGCACCGTGATCACCAGCTCGCTGCGCAGCAGCCCGAGCGTCCACAGGGGGCGCGTGACCCGGTACGCCGGTTCAGCCCGCGACATCGAAACCCTCTCCGGTCAGTGCCACGAACGCGTCCTCCAGCGAGGCGCGTTCGAGCGTGAAGCCGCGGACGCGGACGCCCGCCGTCACCAGGGCCGCGTTGACCTCGGCGAGGTCCCGCGCGGGCGGCGCGCCGGTCACCCTCTCGCCCTCCACGGCGACGTCCGCGACGCCCTGTTCCTTCAGCACCCGGGCGGCGTCGACCGGGTCCGGGGTGCTCACCACGAGCCGCCCGTGCGCCCCGGCGGCCAGCTCGGCCACCGCGCCCTGGACGACCAGACGACCCCGGTTCATCACGGCGGCGTGCGTGCAGACCTGCTCGATCTCGTCGAGGAGGTGGGAGGAGAGGAACACAGTGGTGCCGTCGGAGGCCAGCTCGCGCACGAGGGTACGGATCTCCCGCATGCCCTGGGGGTCGAGCCCGTTGGTCGGCTCGTCCAGGACCAGCAGTCGGCGCGGCTGGAGCAGGGCGGCGGCGAGACCGAGGCGCTGCTTCATGCCGAGGGAGTACGCCTTCGCCTTCTTGCCGGAGGCGGCGACGAGACCGACCCGCTCCAGGGCGGCGGCGACCCGGGCGCGCCGGGTGCGGGGGTCGGCGGTGGGGTCGGCGGCGTCGTAGCGCAGGAGGTTGTCGCGCCCGGAGAGGAAGCCGTAGAGAGCCGGACCCTCGATGAGCGCGCCGACCTGGGGCAGTACGGCGCGGGTGGAACGGGGCATGGGGCGACCGAGGACGTGGGCGGTGCCGGAGGTCGGCTCGATCAGACCCATCAGCATCCGGATGGTGGTGGTCTTGCCCGAGCCGTTCGGTCCGAGGAACCCGAACACGCTGCCCGCCGGGACGCTCAGATCGAGCCCGTCCACGGCGAGCTGACCGCCGTAGCGCTTGGTGAGACGGCGGGTGGCGATCACCGGACCGGCGTCGGACGAGGTCGGGGAACCGACCTCGGACCTCCCGGGCGATCTCCCGGGCGCTTCCGCGGAGGACGGCTCGTTCATGGGCTCCCCACTCATCCTCGTCCTCCGCGGAAGCGGACCGGTCAGTGCTCGGCGTTGGCCGTCTTCAGCAGGGTCTGCTTGGTGACGGCGCCCGCGTAGACCTTGCCGTCGTCGGTGATCAGGGCGTTGACCAGGCGGGTGGAGAACACCGTGCCCTTGCCGAAGTCGCCGCTCACCTGGTCGCCGAGCGAGCCGAGGAAGCCGCCCGCCGAGCCGGAGGGCATGCCGCCCTTGGCGCCGGTGTCGAAGGTGGCGACGCTGGTCCAGCCCTTGCCGATGGTCTTGCCGCCCTGGGCCGCACCGCCGAACAGCGCGCCCGGACCCGCGGCGTGCTCCCGCTTGCCGGAGTCCTTCTCCTCGGTGACCTTCGCGCCCTTGGGCGGGGTGAAGTCGAAGGTGGAGGCGGGCGGCTTGGCGAAGGAGACCTGGGTGAAGCCGGTGTCGACGACGGGCTTGCCGCCGCTCTTCGCGGTGAGCGTGAACTTCAGCGGGGTGCCGGTCTTCGCGTCCACCGCGATGGTGACCGCGCCGACCGTGCTGCCCTGCTGCTTGGGCTTGATCTGCAGCTTGTAGGCGTCGCGCCCGGCGACCCGCTCGGTGCCGGCCACGGTCACGGAGGTGGTGTCGTCCACCGCCTTCAGGGCGTTCTTGGCGAAGTCCTGCGGGGTGCCCTGCCGCTCGTCCTCGCGCTGCTTGCCGTGCTCGTGCTGCTCGGCGGTGCCGTGGAAGACCTCGTTGCTTGCGCTGTCGTAGCCCCAGACGTCCTTGCCGTCGTGGATCAGGCTGTACTCCGCGCCGCGCTCGCGCAGCGAGAGCTTCTGCTTGTCCGGTCCGTCGGCGGCCACGCGCAGGGTGTGGGTGCCGGAGGCCAGCTCGGTGACCTTGCTGCTCGGGTCGGCGGATGAGCCGCCGTCGTGGCCGCCGCTGCCGGAGCCGAGGCTGCTCTCCAGACCGCCGAGGTCGGGCAGACCGAGGTCGGTGCTGATCTTCACCGTGCCGGACAACTGCTGGACGTCCGAGCGGGCGATCTTCTCCACGAGCTGCTGTGCGCTGATCTTCGGCAGATCGGGGTCACCGGAGTCGGCGAGTGCCGGGACCAGTCCGATCGTGGCCGCGGCCACCCCCGTCACCGCGACCGGGACGACGTACCGGACGGCCTTGCGACGGCCCGACCGCGGGTTCTCGTCCGGTGCGGTGCCCCTGGTGTCGTCGGATGCGTACGGTGCCATGTGTGCCTTACCTCCGTGTCGGCGGCGGCTGCCCCTCGCTGTAATCCACCCAGCCGCCATTCTCACCCGAATCGGTGAGGAGTGGTGGTTTCCGTGGTCACCATCAGACCAAACCGGCCGCGTGAACACGTCAGTCCACGGAGCCAACTCGGCGTACACCTGCGGTATGACGCACGGGGCGGTACCTCCCGCCCGACCCGTAGGGGTCGTACGGGCCGTACCGCCCCGTGTCGTACGTCCGCGTCGTACGTCTGCCCGGTCAGCCGGTGCGGTGCACCACCGCGTCGCACAGTTCGAGCAGGGCCGACTTGGCCGTGCAGTCCGTGAGGGGGGCCAGCGCGGCGCGGGCCTCCTCCGCATAGCGGACGGCGTCGCGGCGGGCCTGCTCCAGGGCGGGGTGGGTGCGCAGGGCGGCCAGCGCCTCGGCGTGCCGGTCGTCGTCGGTGAGGTCGGAGTCGAGCAGCTCGCACAGCGCGACGTCGTCCGCCGCGCCGAGGCGGGCGGCGCGCTCGCGCAGCCGGAGCACGGGCATCGTGGGGATGCCCTCGCGCAGGTCGGTGCCGGGGGTCTTGCCGGACTCCCGGGTGTCGGAGGCGATGTCGAGGACGTCGTCGCAGAGCTGGAAGGCGACGCCGAGGCGCTCGCCGTACTGGGTGAGCACGTCCACCACGGTCTCGTCGGCGCCGGACATCATCGCGCCGAACCGGCACGAGACGGCGACCAGGGAGCCCGTCTTGCCGGAGAGCACGTCCAGATAGTGCTCGACCGGGTCGCGGCCGTCCATGGGACCCGCGGTCTCCATTATCTGACCGGTGACCAGCCGCTCGAACGCGAGCGCCTGGACGCGCACGGCCTCCGGGCCGAGGTCGGCCAGTATCTGCGTCGCGCGGGCGAAGAGGAAATCTCCGGTGAGGACCGCGACCGAGTTGCCCCAGCGGGTGTTGGCGCTGTCCACGCCGCGGCGCACGGCTGCCTCGTCCATGACGTCGTCGTGGTAGAGCGTGGCCAGGTGGGTCAGCTCGACGACGACGGCGGAGGGCACGATGCCCGGGGCGTACTTGTCGCCGAACTGGGCGGCGAGGAGCACGAGCAGGGGACGGAACCGCTTGCCGCCGGCCCGCACGAGGTGCTGCGCGGCTCCGGTGATGAAGGGGACCTCGCTCTTGGTGGCCTCTAGCAGGCCCTCCTCGACAGCCGTCAATCCGGCCTGGACATCGGCTTCCAGTGCCTGGTCCCGCACGCTCAGCCCGAACGGCTCGCCGACGGTCACGAGGGGTCTCCTGTCTGCTGGTGTCTGCTGGCGACTACACGGTTTGTCGATAGGTCGCTGCCATCACTCGGATCAGCGTATCCGGTCGCGTTTCCATCAC
The DNA here is from genome assembly GCF_016482685.1 of Streptomyces sp. DSM 110735. GTDB lineage: Bacteria > Actinomycetota > Actinomycetes > Streptomycetales > Streptomycetaceae > Streptomyces. The sequence goes on from NZ_JACYHF010000017.1 coordinate 21,214, forward strand.
CGCTATCACCCACCGGGCCACCACGGGAGGTATCGGGTCACAGCGGTCGTCTTCTTCTTTGGCGGACATGGACGGACATTCATCGACTTAACAGGACGATGCGCCTGCTGTCGGCAGTCGGCGCGCCGGGCGGGTCCTCGTCCGACCCCCTGCGGAGGGGGTCGTCCGGTCCAACGAACGGGACCACCCCTGAGGTTCCGCATCCGACCGGACCGACACTCCCTAATACCCACAGACGGATCAAATCCACCTAATCACTCATGTCTGACTTTGCGTATTTTGCGGTTTCGTGAGTTGGGTCACCAGACCCCCTACGGCGACCGACAGGTCCCCACTACCCCGCTCGCCTTGCTTCATGGGCCAGTTGAGCGCCAATGAGCTCAAAGGATCAAGTACCCCATTCGGGACAAGTCAAGATCAACCATGGCTTTATGTGAATCCGGCACTTGTTCCCGACATCTGCTCTCGCATACGTTCCGGCCCGTCGGGCGACGCCGAATCCTGCCGGGCCCGACACACCCACTCGACGAACTCATTTCGTACGGCAGGAGCGGGGGAACCAGGTAGGCCGCCGGGGACGGGTCGACGCGCGTTGATTGACGCGCGTCGACCCGGCAACGGCTCGGGGTGAAGCCGCGACTTCGTGTCCATCGGGCACGGAGCGTTCGTGTCCCACGGACACGGATGTGAGCGGCCGGGCACCTCCCCGCCCGAACCCGACAGCTCACCTCGCAGGCGCCGGAGAGGAACGTGTCATGTCTGCTGCCGCTCAGCCGCGCCGTGCCCGCGCCCAGCGCGTCTTCCGTACGCTCGCCGTCACCGGTACCGGTGCCGCCGTGCTCGCGATTCCGTTCATCGGCGCCACCAGCGCCTCCGCCGCCCCCGCCGCGGCGCCGGCCTCCGCTTCGGCCGCCGTGACGACTCCGGCCGGGTACGCGAACAACCTCGACGGCTGGATCCGCGAGTCCCTCGCGATCATGAGCCAGAAGGGCATCCCGGGCACCTACAACGGCATCTACCGCAACGTGATGCGCGAGTCCTCGGGCAACCCCCGCGCCATCAACAACTGGGACATCAACGCCGTCAACGGCACCCCGTCCAAGGGTCTGCTCCAGGTCATCGACCCGACCTTCACCGCGTACCACGTGGCGGGCACCTCCCTCGACCCGTACGACCCGGTCGCGAACATCACGGCCGCGTGCAACTACGCCTGGCACCGCTACGGCTCCATCGACAACGTCAACGGTCCGTACTAGGCCGCAGGGACGTTCGTCGGGGCGGGGCGCCCGTAGGTGACGCACCTACGGGCGCCCCGCCCCTTTCTCCTGTCCTTCGGGCCGGAGCCCGTACACCCTCTCCAGGACGACCGCGATGCCGTCGTCCTCGTTGGAGAGGGTGATCTCGTCCGCGACCGCGCGCAGTTCGCGGTGGGCGTTGGCCATGGCGACGCCGTGGGCGGCCCACTGGAACATGGGGATGTCGTTCGGCATGTCGCCGAAGGCGATGGTGTCGGCGCGACCGAGACCCAGGTGCTCGGCGGCCAGGGCGAGTCCGGTGGCCTTGGTGATGCCGCAGGGCTGGAGCTCGACGGTGCCGGGTCCGGACATGGTGACCGTGGCCAGCGAGCCGACGACCGAGCGGGCGGTCCCGGTGAGTTCGTCGTCGGACAGGTCGGGGTGGCGCAGCAGCACCTTGCTGATGGGCGCGCGCCAGAGGTCGTCGCGCCGGTCCACCCGTACGGCGGGCAGCGTGGGGTGGGGCATCAGATAGCCGGGCTCGATGAGGGTGAGTCCGTCCACGCCGTCCTGGTCGACGGCGGCGTACACCTGGCCGACCTCCGCCTCGATCTTCCCGAGCGCGGTCTCGGCCAGCTCCCGGTCCAGCCGTACGGACCACAGCATCCGCCCGGTCCCCGCGTCGTACACCTGCGCCCCCTGCCCGCACACCGCGAGCCCGCCCGCCCCCAGCGACGCCAGCAGCCCCCGCACCCTCGGCACCGGCCGCCCGGTCACCACGAGATGCCGCGCCCCCTCCCGCGCGGCCCCCTCAAGCGCTGCCCGTGACCGCGCCGAAACGGTGTCATCACCGCGCAACAGCGTCCCGTCCAGGTCGGTGGCGATGAGTGCGGGAAGGGGAGGTGCGGCCATGATCAGAGAATACGGACGGGGGTGGTCTCCGACTCAGGTGCGGGGTACGGGAGTTGCGGAGGGGCGGGTGCCCGGGGGCTGCCGCGAGGTGTCCGCGTACGGGTACGGCTCTGCTGGTGGGCGAGCGGGGGCGCGACCGGAATGCAGCCGAGCGACCGCCGAGGGGGCACTGGGGCGCGGCCCAGTGCAGCCGGGGCATCGCTGGTCCCCCGGTCGGGGCAGGTCTGCCGGGCACAATCGAGGTGCAGCCGCGGAGCCACCGGAGCGCAGTCCGGCGCGACCAGAGCACGCCCGGGGCACAACGGGAGGCTGCCGCAACGCGGCCGGGTGCGGCCTGGCCGGGCGCTGCCGGGAGACGACCAGCCGCCACCGAAACGCGAGCGAGAACAGCCCAACGGGCGGCGTTCCGGCACAGCCAGGACGCAGCTCTGGGACGGCCCGGCGTGACCAGGGCGCAGCCCAGGAACCGCCCGGTACGGCCAAGGCGCGGCCTAAGGGCGGGTCCAGGGAGCGGCGAGACTCGTGGACCCGCGGCGCCTACCCGTGTGCCGCAGCCAGGTGTTTCGCCAGGCGTGGGGAGGCGAATTCCGTGCCGCAGACGAAGCGCATGACCGGGCCGTAGGAGGAGGCGGCGGGGAGGCCGGTGAAGTAGAGGCCGGGGATGGAGGAGACGTAGCCGGGGCCGAGGCGGGGGGTGCCTCGGGTGGTGGTGAGGCGGGTGCGGAGGGTGGGGCCGAGGAAGTCCATCGCGGAGACGTTCACGCGGTAGCCGGTGGCGGCGATGACGTGGTCGGCGGTGAGGTGTTCGGTGCGGCCGCCGTGGGTGCGGACCTTCAGGAGCGGGGCGCCGTCGGAGATCTCGGTGGAGAGGACCCGTTCGACCTCCGTCACCTGCACCTTGCCCTCGAAGCGGTCGCGGAGCCACCACGCGCCGAGCGGTCCGAGGACCCGGCGGACGAGGTGGTGGCGGACGGGGTCGGGCAGGTGGCGGTAGGGGTCGGCGTGGTAGCTGAGCGCCCACAGGGACCAGGCGCGGCCGAAGGGCGACTCGGGACGGAAGCGGGGCTGCTCCCAGGGCGGCGCGCCGAAGGCGACCTTGCCCCGGCCGCGCGAGACCACCCGGACCTGGGCGCCCGCCTCGGCGGCGAGCGCCGCCGTCTCCAGCGCGGACTGCCCCGCGCCGACGACGATCAGCTCCTTGCCCGAGAAGCGACCGAGGTCGTGGTGCTCGTAGACGTGGGAGACATGGGAGACGGGGGCGGTCGGGCCGAGGGCGGCGGACGCCGGGCCCGCCAGCTCGGGTGGCAGATGGGCGAGCCCGGAGAGACCGGTCGCCACCACCACCGCGCGCGCCTGGAACGCCTCCCCCGAGTCCAGCTTCAGCTCGAAGTCCCCGCTGCCCTGCGCCCGCTCCACCGAAACCACCCGGACCTGCTCCAGATCGGGCACCAGCTTGCGCTGGAACCACTCCCCGTAGGCGATGAAGGTCTCCACCGGGATGATGTCCTCGTCGGTGACCAGGCGCCGTATCCCCGCCGCGTCGCAGTAGTCCGCGAGGGTGTGCCCCGGCTGGGGGCAGTCCAGGCTGGAGGCGGCGGGCGTCGACTTCAGCAGCATCCCCTCGGGCATGTGGTCGCGCCAGCTCACCATGGGGTCGCCGAAGACACGGACGGGCAGCCCCCGTGCCCGCAGATGGGCCGCGGTGGACAGACCGAACGGTCCTGCCCCGACGACTGCAACCGGTCGAATCACGAAGTCCCTCCCAGGACGCGCTCGCGCCACCCTCGTGGCCTTGCCGCTTCGCCTTGCTCTCGCGTTGCCGCCGCGTGGAGTTCCCGCCGGGCGGGGTTCCCGCCGCGGGGAATCGCCGCCGTACGGACTCGCCGCCGCGGGTTCAGGTGGTGCCGCCGCGGCGGTTGGTCCGCCACAGCGCGTAGAGATGCTTCGCGCCCGGACGCACGAAGCGGGCCAGCATGGTGACGAACGGCATCGGGTCGTCCGCCGCGAGCCACGCCAGCTCGGTGCCGCTCGCCCGCGCCGGGGCGTGCGGCGTGGTGTAGCCGCTGCGGCGGTAGGCGAGGAGCGCGGGCAGGTCGATGTTCTCCACCACGTACCGGTTCCCGGAGCGCTGCGCGCCCTCGGGCACGGGGCGCCCGGTGAGGTTCAGATGCAGGGCGCGGACGACGTCGATGCCGGAGTCGCTCTCGAAGAGCCGGAACTGCGCGCCCATCCGGGGGTTGAAGTCCAGGAGCTTGTACCGCCCGTCGCGCCGGTCGAAGCGCAGGTCCAGGTCGACGACCCCGCTGAAGCCGATCTCCTTGATGAACCGCGCCGCCATGTCCGCGAGTTCGGGGTTGTCCACCACGTACGCGTGCGCCGTCATCCCCGCGTGCGGTGGCCAGGAGCGGACCTTGACCCCGGTGAAGAGGGCGAGCGGGCTCGCGTCGGCGTCGAAGCAGGCGTGCACGATCCAGTCCTCGGCGGACTCCCTCGGCAGATACTCCTGGAGGATGACGCCGGGGTCCTCGCCCCAGTCGCGGGCGAGGTCGAGCAGACCGGCGCGGGTGGCGATCCGGGTCGTGCCGCCCACGGCAGGTCGGCTGCGCCGGACGAACGCCTCGCGGTTCTTGGCCACCACCGGGAAGCGCGCCCGCTCCGCGAACTCGGCTATCTCAGCGTACGAGCGCGGGAACACCGTCACCGGGGCGGCGATCCCGTGCTCCGAGCACAGCTCGTGCAGCCCCTGCTTGCTGGCAAGGCGGCGGGGCAGCGCGGGGTCCACGCGCGGGAAGAGGAACGGTCCGGCCAGCGCGTCCTGGTGCTCCGCGATGAGGACGGCGGCCTCCTCGTCGGTCGGGATCAGGACCGTGGGGCGCCCGATCCGGCGCCCGATCCGCAGCAGCCCCTCGACGAGGTGCTCCGGTTCCTCGGCTCCCGTGGTCGGCCAGACGAACGCCCGCTTCAGATAACGGGAGGCTGCGGCAGGGGTGTAGGCGTCCTCGGTGATCGCGTACATCGGCACGCCCAGCCTGCCGAGACTGCGGATCGCGCCGACCCCGCCGTGGTGCAGCGGATAGCCGCCGAACTTGACTATGAGACCGGGCACTTCACGGTCCACCTGGACCGGCGTGCGGCTTCCGGCCACGGGTCGTCCCCCCACGTGTCCCCCCTTTGGACCGGACCCACCCCGCCCGTGTCCCCCACAGGACGCTAAGCCGGAACACTTCCCTCCGACAAGAGCTATTCGGACATTGCGAACTCTTTAGTCATGGGGCGGACAACTCCACGGCGGGCACCCGAAACGACCACGGAACCGCTCGTCAACGCGCTGCACAGTGCTGCCAAGACAGCGGTCCCGCCCGTAACGTGTGGGCCGACCACATGGTTGGCCACACCAGGCACGGCCCGGATGAGAGCGAGGCGGCACCCATGCCCCCCTTCGACGTCCCCGAGGGCGACCCCTTCGGTCCGCACAACCTTCCCTATGGCGTGTTCTCGCCCTCCGACGACGCCGAACGGAGGGTCGGGGTCCGGCTCGGCGACCGGGTGCTCGACGCGGGCGCGGTCGCCGCGGCGCTCGGCTCCCCGGACGCGGACCTGCTCGCGCGCCCCACGCTGAACCCGCTGCTCGCCGCCGGACCGGAGGCGTGGTCGCGGGTGCGGAGCGCCCTGACCACCTGGGTCACGGACCCCGCTCACGGCGCCACCGTGGAAGCCCACCTCCACCCGCTCGCGGACGTCCGGCTCCACCTCCCCTTCGAGGTGGCCGATTACGTCGACTTCTACGCCTCGGAGAACCACGCCCGCAACGTCGGCCGCATCTTCCGCCCCGACGCCGCGGACTCGCTCACCCCCAACTGGAAGCATCTGCCCATCGGTTACCACGGCCGCGCGGGCACGGTCGTCGTCTCCGGCACCGATGTCGTACGTCCCTCGGGGCAGCGCAAGGGTCCCGGCGACCCCGAGCCCGTCTTCGGACCCTCGGTCCGGCTGGACATCGAGGCGGAGGTCGGCTTCGTGGTCGGCACCCCCTCCGCGCAGGGCACGCCGGTGCCGCTGACCGCGTTCCGCGAGCACGTCTTCGGGCTGTGCCTCCTCAACGACTGGTCCGCGCGCGACATCCAGGCGTGGGAGTACGTCCCCCTCGGTCCCTTCCTCGGCAAGTCCTTCGCCACCTCGGTGTCGGCGTGGATCACCCCGCTGGCGGCGCTGGAGCACGCCCGCGTGGCACCCCCCGAGCGCACGCACCCCCTGCTCCCCTACCTCGACGACTCCCACGCCGAGCCCGGCGGCTACGACCTCCGCATCTCGGTCGCCGTCAACGGCGAGGTCGTCTCCGAGCCCCCCTTCTCCACCATGTACTGGACCGCCGCGCAGCAGCTCGCCCACCTCACGGTCAACGGCGCCTCCCTGCGCACCGGCGACCTCTACGCCTCCGGCACGGTGAGCGGACCCGCCGAGAACCAGCGCGGCTCGCTGCTGGAGCTGACCTGGAACGGGCGCGATCCGCTGGAACTCCCGGACGGCAAGCGGGCGTTCCTGGAGGACGGCGACGTGGTGACGCTGACGGCGTGGGCGCCGGGCGCGGACGGCACCCGGATCGGGCTGGGCGAGGTGAGCGGGCGCGTGGTGGGAAGGTGAGCGGAGGCTGCCGGGGGCGCTGAGACGGGGGCGGCGGCGCGGAAGTCCCAACCGGGCCGTTCCGCTTCCCCGTTCGGCCCCCGGGACGACTGACGGACGGCTCTTCCGGCGTCATACTGGCGTAACACGCACCACCGCCCCGCACCTTGGCCACCAGGAACCGGAGCCCCGGCATGACCGTCTGCCTGCTCCTGCTGAGCGCCGTCGCGCTGACGGCCGCCCTGCCCGCGCCCCGCGCGCTCGTCCGGGCCGCCTGGCCCGACCGGGAGCCCGTGGTGGCGCTGTGGGTGTGGCAGTGCCTGGTCGCCACCGTGCTGCTGTGCTGTCTGACCGCGCTGGTGCTGGGCGCGGCGGCGGTCTTCCACACCGTCCGCGACCATGTGTTCGCGCCCGCGCCGCCCGCCGTCACCGCCGCGTACGACCTCTCGGCGGCGCCGCCCTGGGCCGCCGTCCTCACGGTGCTGCTCGCCTCGGGAGCCGCCTGGACCACCGCGATGCTGGCGCGCGAGCTGACCGAGGTGCGGCGGCGGCGCGGGGTGACCCGGGCGCATCTGGACGAGCGTGCCCCGGAGCTGCCCGCCGGGCTCCCCTCGGGGCGCGGACCGCTGCTGGTCCTGGAGGACGAGTACCCGGACGCCTGGTGGCTGCCCGGGCATCCGCCCCGCCTGGTCGTGACCACCGGGGCGCTGCACCGGCTCACCGACCCCCAGCTCGACGCGGTGCTCACCCACGAGCGCGGTCACGCCCGCGCCCACCACGACTGGCTGCTGCATCTGTCGAGCGCGCTGGCGACGGGCTTCCCGCGCGTGCCGCTCTTCGCGCACTTCCGCGACCAGACGCACCGGCTGGTGGAACTCGCCGCCGACGACACCGCCTCCCGGCGCTGCGGTCACCTCACCACCGCGCTGGCCCTGATCGAGCTGAACCAGCACCGGGGCGTGCTGTCCTGCGCCTCCAGCCGCCGCCTGCTCGGCGAGCGCGTCGACCGGCTCCTTCAGCCGCCGCCCCGGCTGCTGCGCAGGCAGCGCGCGCTGACCACGGCGGTGGCAGCGCTGGTCCCGCTGCTGCCCCTGCTGATCACCTTCGCACCGGGGCTGACGGCGCTGGCGTGAGCCGCCGGACGGGCCCTAGTCCCAGTAGGGCTCTTCGTCGTCGCCGGGCCAGGGGTCGTCGTGGTCGACCGGTCCGGCGGGCGCGGCGGTCCTGGCGGACCGAGCCGGTGCGGTGGGTTCCGCGGACCCGGCAGCGCCCGAACTCTCCGCCCCCGGCTGCCCGTTCAGCACCGCCAGCACCCCCTCGCCGTACGTCGCGAGCTTCTTCTCGCCCACTCCGCTGATCGTGCCGAGTTCGCGCACCGAGGTCGGGCGGGCGGTGGCGATCTCGCGGAGGGTGGCGTCGTGGAAGATGACGTACGCCGGGACGCCCTGTTCCTTCGCCTGCTCGGCGCGCCAGGCGCGCAGCGCCTCGAAGACGGGGACCAGTTCGGCGGGCAGCTCGGCGGCAGCCGTCCTGCCCTTGCGCTCGCCCCGGCTGCCGGAGGAACGAGCCGTGGTGGGTCGCTTCGGTTCCTTGCGCAGCGGCACCTCGCGTTCGCGCCGCAGCACGGCGCCGCTCTCCTCGGTGAGCACCAGCGTGCCGTACTCGCCCTCGACCGCCAGCAGCCCCTGCGCGAGCAACTGGCGTACGACACCGCGCCATTCGCCCTCGCTCAGGTCCTCGCCGATGCCGAAGACGGAGAGCTGGTCGTGGTCGAACTGGATCACCTTGGCGCTGCGCTTGCCGAGCAGGATGTCCACGATCTGCACGGTGCCGAACTTCTGGCCGCGCTCGCGCTGGAGGCGCACCACGGTGGAGAGGACCTTCTGCGCGGCGACGGTGCCGTCCCAGGTCTCCGGCGGGGTCAGACAGGTGTCGCAGTTGCCGCACGCCTCGGCGCCGGGCTCCTGGCCGAAGTAGGCGAGGAGCTGGCCGCGGCGGCAGCGGGCGGTCTCGCACAGGGCGAGCATCGCGTCCAGGTGGGCGGCGGCGCGGCGGCGGAAGTTCTCGTCGCCCTCGCCGGACTGGATCAGCTTGCGCTGCTGGACGACGTCGTTGAGGCCGTACGCCATCCAGGCGGTGGAGGGCAGTCCGTCGCGGCCCGCGCGACCGGTCTCCTGGTAGTAGCCCTCGATGGACTTGGGCAGGTCGAGGTGGGCGACGAAGCGGACGTCCGGCTTGTCGATGCCCATGCCGAAGGCGATGGTGGCGACGACGATCAGCCCGTCCTCGCGCAGGAAGCGGGACTGGTGGTCGGCGCGCGTCGCCGCGTCCAGACCCGCGTGGTACGGCACCGCGGCGATGCCGTTGGCGGTGAGGAACTCGGCGGTGCGCTCGACGGAGTTGCGCGAGAGGCAGTAGACGATGCCCGCGTCCCCGGCGTGCTCCTCGCGCAGGAAGGCGAGGAGCTGCTTCTTGGGGTCGGCCTTGGGGACGATCCGGTACTGGATGTTGGGCCGGTCGAAGCTGGCGACGAAATGGCGGGCAGCGGGGAGGTTCAGCCGCTGGGTGATCTCCTCGTGGGTCGCCCGGGTGGCCGTGGCGGTCAGGGCGATCCGGGGCACGTCCGGCCAGCGCTCGCCCAGCAGCGAGAGGTTCAGGTAGTCCGGGCGGAAGTCGTGACCCCACTGGGAGACACAGTGCGCCTCGTCGATGGCGAACACGGAGATCTTTCCCCGGGAGAGCAGGTCGAGCGTGGCCTCCACGCGCAGCCGCTCCGGGGCGAGGTAGAGGAGGTCCAGCTCACCGGCGAGGAACTCGGCCTCGACCGTGCGGCGCTGGTCGAAGTCCTGCGTGGAGTTGATGAACCCCGCCCGCACACCGAGCGCGCGCAGCGCGTCCACCTGGTCCTGCATGAGCGCGATCAGCGGCGAGACCACGACACCGGTGCCCGGTCTGACCAGCGCCGGGATCTGGTAGCACAGCGACTTGCCGCCACCGGTCGGCATGAGGACCAGGGCGTCGCCGCCCGCCACCACATGCTCGATGATCGCTTCCTGCTCGCCCCGGAAGGAGTCGTACCCGAAGACCCGGTGGAGCATGGCCAACGCCTCACTCGCGTCCGCACCCGGCCCCTCGGTCACCACTGCCATCTCGTCGATCCCACCTGTCCCACTCGGAGCCCGTGCCGCTCACCGACCACGACCACCACCATAGGCGCCCATACCGACAGCGCCGACGGTTATCCACAGGCCCGCAGCTTCCGGGCGCCGCATATGCCTGTGGCAATCGTCAACGACACGACTTCTCGTTCACACGTTCACGGGAGACCCGCCCGTTTTCCGCCGATACTCTGGACGCACCCGGCGAGACTCCGTCCCATGGGAGCACTGATGAGCGTCGCACCGAAGGCGTCCACGCCCGCCTGGCCGACCCCGCCCCAGGGCGGGTGGACCGCCGACGACCTGGACCGGCTTCCGAATCTTCCTCCGCACACGGAGCTGATCGACGGGAGCCTGGTCTTCGTGAGTCCGCAGACCACCTTTCACGAGCGAGTTGTCGACTTCTTCAAGTGGCAACTGCAGTCCTTGGCGCCATCGGAGTTCGAGGTCTTCCGCGAATTCACCATCGACATCGACCGGCAGAACCGGCCCGAACCGGATGTCATCGTGCTGCACGCGGAGGCGTGGACGGTCTCCGGTCAGACTCGCTTCCCGGCGGAGACGATCGTCCTCGCCGTCGAGGTCGTCTCCGAGGACTCCGTCTCCCGGGACCGCGAGACCAAGCCGCTGAAATACGCCCGCGCGAAGATCCCCTACTACTGGCGAGTGGAGGATGAGCAGGACCGCGCCGTCGTCCATGCCTTCGAACTGGAACCGGCCACCGGCGCCTACGTCAGCGTCGGAATCTTCCGGGAGCGGATGAAGGTCGACATGCCCTTCCCGATGGACTTGGACCTCACCAAGATCAGGACGCGACCCCGGAACGCGGGCTGAACGCCCACCGACCACGCCGCTGCCCGGCACCCACGTGAAGAGCGGGGTACCGGGCAGCGGCGTGTCGGATCAGCGCACGAACACGCTCGCCTGGTTCGCCAGGGTCAGGAAGTACTGCGGTGCCACGCCCAGGACCACCGTGACCGCCACACCGATCGCGATCGCCATGGTCGTCAGCGGGGAGGGGACGGCGACCGTGGGACCGTCCGGCTTCGGGGCGCTGAAGAACATCAGGACGATCACGCGGATGTAGAAGAAGGCGGCGATGGCGGAGGAGAGCACACCGATGACCACCAGCGGAGCCGCGCCGCCCTCCGCCGCCGCCCGGAAGACCGCGAACTTACCGGCGAAGCCGCTGGTCAGCGGGATGCCGGCGAAGGCGAGCAGGAAGACCGCGAAGACCGCCGCCACCAGCGGGGAACGGCGCCCGAGCCCCGCCCACTGGGAGAGGTGGGTCGCCTCGCCGCCCGCGTCGCGGACCAGGGTGACCACGGCGAAGGCGCCGATCGTCACGAAGGAGTACCCGGCCAGGTAGAAGAGGACAGAGGACACACCGTTCCGCGAGGTGGCGATCACGCCCGCGAGGATGAAGCCCGCGTGCGCGATGGACGAGTACGCGAGCAGGCGCTTGATGTCGGTCTGGGTGATGGCGATGATCGCGCCGCCCAGCATCGTGATGATGGCCACGCCCCACATCACCGGGCGCCAGTCCCAGCGCAGCCCCGGCAGGACCACGTAGAGCAGCCGCAGCAGCGCGCCGAACGCGGCGACCTTGGTCGCGGCCGCCATGAAGCCGGTGACCGGGGTCGGCGCGCCCTGGTACACGTCCGGCGTCCACATGTGGAACGGCACCGCGCCCACCTTGAACAGCAGTCCCATCACCAGCAGCGCCATGCCGATGAGCAGCAGCGCGTCGTTGCCCATGGTGTCCGCGAGCGCCGGGTCGACCCCGCTGACCGTGCCGTCGACGACCTGCGCGATGCGGGTGTACGACACCGAGCCCGCGTAGCCGTACAGCAGGGCGATGCCGAACAGCGTGAACGCGGAGGCGAACGCGCCGAGCAGGAAGTACTTGACCGCGGCTTCCTGCGACAGCAGCCGCTTGCGGCGGGCCAGCGCGCACAGCAGGTACAGCGGGAGGGAGAGGACCTCCAGAGCCACGAACAGCGTCAGCAGGTCGTTGGCCGCCGGGAAGACCAGCATCCCGGCGATCGCGAAGAGCAGCAGCGGGAACACCTCGGTGGTGGTGAACCCGGCCTTCACGGCCGCCTTCTCGCCCTCGCCGCCCGGCACGGCCGCCGCCTGCGCCGCGAAGGAATCGACCCGGTTGCCGTGCGCCGCCGGGTCGAGGCGCCGTTCCGCGAAGGTGAACAGACCGACCAGACCGGCCAGCACGATCGTGCCCTCGAGGAAGAGCGCCGGTCCGTCGACCGCGATCGCGCCCATCGCCGCGACGTGCGCCTTCGTGGTGCCGTATCCCCCGGCCGCGAGCGCGACGACCGCCGCGAAGGCGGCGCACAGCGCGACGGCCGAGACGAACACCTGGGCGTAGTAGCGCGAGCGGCGCGGGACGAACGCCTCGATCAGCACGCCGACCAGGGCGGCGCCGAGCACGATGAGCGTCGGCGACAATTGTCCGTATTCGATCTTCGGCGCCTCGATCTTCGGGATCGGGTCCGCCGCCATTGTCCACAGGCTGTGGACGGCTGTCGCACTCACTTGGCCGCCTCCACCGCGGGCTTGGGGTCCTTCTTGTGTACGTCGGACAGGGTCTGCTTGACCGCCGGGTTGACGACGTCCGTCAGGGGCTTGGGATAGACGCCCAGGAAGACCAGCAGCACGATCAGCGGGGCCACGACCAGCACCTCGCGCACCCTGAGGTCAGGCATCGCGGAGACCTCGGGCTTCACCGGACCCGTCATCGTCCGCTGGTAGAGCACCAGCGTGTACAGCGCGGCCAGGACGATGCCGAACGTGGCGATGATCCCGATCACCGGATAGCGCGTGAACGTGCCGACCAGGACCAGGAACTCGCTGACGAACGGCGCGAGTCCGGGCAGCGACAGGGTCGCCAGACCGCCGATCAGGAAGGTGCCCGCGAGCACCGGGGCGACCTTCTGCACGCCGCCGTAGTCCGCGATGAGCCGCGAGCCGCGCCGGGAGATCAGGAACCCGGCGACCAGCATCAGCGCGGCGGTCGAGATGCCGTGGTTGACCATGTAGAGCGTCGCGCCGGACTGGCCCTGGCTGGTCATCGCGAAGATGCCGAGCACGATGAAGCCGAAGTGCGAGATCGACGCGTACGCCACAAGCCGCTTGATGTCCCGCTGCCCGACCGCGAGCAGCGCGCCGTAGACGATGCTGACCAGGGCCAGGACCAGGATCACCGGGGTCGCCCACTTCGACGCCTCCGGGAAGAGCTGGAGGCAGAAGCGGAGCATCGCGAAGGTGCCCACCTTGTCGACGACCGCCGTGATGAGGACGGCGACCGGGGCGGTGGACTCCTGCATGGCGTTGGGCAGCCAGGTGTGCAGCGGCCACAGCGGCGCCTTCACCGCGAAGGCGAAGAAAAAGCCGAGGAACAGCCAGCGCTCGGTGCTCGTCGCCATGTGCAGCGAGCCGTTCGCGCGTGCCTGCACGATCTCCTGGAGGCTGAAGCTCCCGGCGACCACGTACAGCCCGATCACCGCGGCCAGCATGATCAGACCGCCGGCGAGGTTGTAGAGCAGGAACTTCACGGCCGCGTACGAGCGCTGCGCGGACGCCGCCACCTCACCGTGCTGGTGCGCACGGTCCCCGAAGCCGCCGATGAGGAAGTACATCGGGATGAGCATGGCTTCGAAGAAGATGTAGAAGACGAAGACGTCGGTGGCCTCGAAGGAGATGATCACCATCGCCTCGACGGCCAGGATCAGCGCGAAGAAGCCCTGGGTGGGGCGCCACCGCTTGCTGCCGGTCTCCAGCGGGTCGGCGTCGTTCCAGCCGGCCAGCACGATGAACGGCATCAGCAGCGCGGTCAGCGCGATCAGCGCCACCGCGATGCCGTCCACGCCCAGGTCGTAGCGGACCCCGAAGTCCTTGATCCAGGCGTGGGACTCGGTGAGCTGGTAGCGCGCGCCGCCCGGGTCGAAGCGGACCAGGACGACGATCGCCAGGGCGAGCGTGGCCAGCGAGACGAGCAGCGCCAGCCACTTGGCGGCGGTGCGCCGCCGCGCCGGTACGGCGGCGGTGGCGACGGCCCCGAGGGCCGGGAGTACCGCCGTCGCTGTCAGCAGGGGAAAGGACATCGGTATCAGACCGCCCTCATCAGCAGGGTCGCGGCGACCAGCAGGGCCGCGCCGCCGAACATCGAGACCGCGTAGGAGCGGGCGAAGCCGTTCTGGACCCGGCGCAGCCGCCCGGACAGACCGCCGAACCCGGCGGCCGTGCCGTTGACCACGCCGTCCACCAGGGTGTGGTCGACGTAGACCAGGGAGCGCGTGAGGTGCTCGCCGCCGCGGACGAGGACGACGTGGTTGAAGTCGTCCTGGTACAGGTCGCGGCGGGCCGCCCGGGTGAGCAGCGAACCGCGCGGCGCGAGCGCCGGGACCGGCTTGCGGCCGTACTGCGCCCAGGCCAGACCCACGCCGATCACCAGGCAGACCATGGTGGCGCCGGTGACGGTGAGCGCGCTCAGCGGGGAGTCGCCCTCGGCGTGCCCGGTGACCGGCTCCAGCCAGTGCAGGAAGCGGTCGCCCACGTCGAAGAAGGCACCGCCCGCGACCGAGCCGACCGCCAGCACGATCATCGGGATCGTCATGGTGCGCGGGGACTCGTGCGGGTGCGGTTCGTGGCCTGACCCCGCGGCGGAGCCGCTATCAGATGCCGTGGGCTGCCAGCGCTTCTCGCCGAAGAACGTCATCAGCATCACGCGCGTCATGTAGAACGCGGTGATCGCCGCGCCCAGGAGGGCGGCGCCGCCGAGGATCCAGCCCTCGGTGCCGCCCTTGGCGAACGCCGCCTCGATGATCTTGTCCTTGGAGAAGAAGCCGGACAGACCCGGGAAGCCGATGATCGCGAGGTAGCCGAGCCCGAAGGTGACGAACGTGATCGGCATGTACTTCCGCAGACCGCCGTACTTGCGCATGTCGACCTCGTCGTTCATGCCGTGCATGACCGAACCGGCGCCGAGGAACAGCCCGGCCTTGAAGAATCCGTGCGTGACCAGGTGCATGATCGCGAAGACGTAGCCGATGGGTCCGAGTCCCGCCGCGAGGACCATGTAGCCGATCTGCGACATGGTCGAACCGGCCAGCGCCTTCTTGATGTCGTCCTTGGCGCAACCGACGATCGCACCGAACAGCAGCGTGACCGCGCCGACCACGGTGACCACGAGCTGGGCGTCCGGGGCGCCGTTGAAGATCGCGGCGGAGCGGACGATGAGGTAGACGCCCGCGGTGACCATGGTGGCCGCGTGGATGAGGGCGGAGACCGGGGTCGGGCCCTCCATGGCGTCACCGAGCCAGGACTGCAGCGGCACCTGGGCGGACTTGCCGCACGCGGCGAGCAGCAGCATCAGCGCGATGGCGGTGAGCCTGCCCTGGGAGGCGTCCTTGGCGTGGTCGAAGACCGGTCCGAAGGCGAAGGTGCCGAAGGTGGTGAACATCAGCATGATCGCGATCGACAGACCCATGTCGCCCACGCGGTTGACCAGGAACGCCTTCTTCGCGGCGGTCGCGGCGCTGGGCTTGTGCTGCCAGAAGCCGATCAGGAGGTACGAGGCGAGACCGACGCCCTCCCAGCCGACGTACAGCAGCAGGTAGTTGTCGGCGAGGACCAGCAGGAGCATCGCCGCGAGGAACAGGTTGAGGTAGCCGAAGAAGCGGCGCCGCCGCTCGTCGTGCTCCATGTATCCGATGGAGTAGAGGTGGATCAGCGAGCCGACGCCGGTGATCAGCAGGACGAACGTCATCGACAACTGGTCGAGCCGGAAGGTGACGTCCGCGTGGAAGTCGCCCACCGAGATCCAGGTCCACAAGTGCTGGATCAGCGTGCGGTGTTCGGCGTCCTTGCCGAGCAGCCCGGCGAACAGGACCAGACCGATGACGAAGGAGGCGGTGGACAGCAGGGTGCCGATCCAGTGGCCGACGCGGTCCAGGCGCCGACCGCCGAGCAGGAGCACGGCGGCTCCGAGCAGGGGCGCCGCGATGAGCGGCGCGATCAGGTTCTCCACGATTCTTCCGACCCCTTACAGCTTCATCAGGCCGGCGTCGTCGACCGAGGCCGAGTGGCGGGCGCGGAACAGCGACACGATGATCGCGAGCCCGACCACGACCTCCGCCGCGGCGACGACCATCGTGAAGAAGGCGATGATCTGGCCGTCGAGGTTGCCGTGCATCCGGGAGAAGACGACGAACGCGAGGTTGCAGGCGTTGAGCATCAGCTCGACGCACATGAACAGGACGATCGCGTTGCGCCTGATGAGCACGCCGGTCGCGCCGATGGTGAACAACAGGGCAGCGAGATAGAGGTAGTTGACGGGGTTCACTGTGAGGCGTCCTCCGTCCGCCTGAGGTTCACCGGTTTGCTCTCCGTGCGCTCCAGACGGTCCTTCGCGCGCTGTTCGAGTGCCTTGAGGTCGCCGAGCGCCCGCGCGGACACGTCCCGGATCTGACCGCGCTCGCGCAGGGTGGCGCTGACGGTCAGCTCGGAGGGGGTGCCGTCGGGCAGCAGTCCCGCGATGTCGACGGCGTTGTGCCGGGCGTAGACACCGGGGGCGGGCAGCGGGGGCACGTGCTTGCCCTCGCGGACGCGCTGTTCGGCCAGCTCGCGCTGGGTCTTGGCGCGTTCGGTGCGCTCGCGGTGGGTGAGGACCATGGCGCCGACGGCGGCCGTGATCAGCAGGGCGCCGGTGAGTTCGAAGGCGAAGACGTACTTGGTGAAGATGAGGGCCGCCAGACCCTGCACGTTGCCGTTCGCGTTCGCCTGGCCGGTGCCGTCGAACTGCTTCAGGGAGGCGTTCGCGATGCCGCCGATCAGCAGGACGCCGAAGCCGAGCCCGCACAGCAGGGCCAGCCAGCGCTGGCCCTTGATGGTCTCCTTCAGCGAGTCCGCGGCCGTCACGCCGACGAGCATCACCACGAAGAGGAACAGCATCATGATGGCGCCGGTGTAGACGATGATCTGCACGACGCCCAGGAAGTAGGCGCCGTTGGCGAGGTAGAACACCGCCAGGATGATCATGGTCCCGGCGAGCGAGAGCGCGCTGTGCACGGCCCGCTTCATCAGGACGGTGCACAGGGCGCCGATCACCGCGACGGTGCCGAGGATCCAGAACTGGACGGCCTCACCGGTGGAGGTGGTGTAGGCGTTCACGCTTCCACCTCCCGGTCTTCCGGCTTCTCGCCCTTGGAGGTGGCCACTTGGCGGACCGTGCCGGGAGCCGCCTCGGTCACCAGCCCCCGGTAGTAGTCCTGTTCGTCGGTGCCCGGGAAGATCGCGTGCGGGCTGTCGACCATCCCCTCCTCCAGACCGGCGAGCAACTGCTCCTTGGTGTAGATGAGGTTGGCGCGGCTGGAGTCCGCCAGCTCGAACTCGTTGGTCATCGTCAGCGCGCGCGTGGGGCACGCCTCGATGCACAGCCCGCACAGGATGCAGCGGGCGTAGTTGATCTGGTAGACGCGGCCGTACCGCTCGCCCGGGGAGTAGCGCTCCTCGTCGGTGTTGTCGGCGCCCTCCACGTAGATGGCGTCCGCCGGGCACGCCCAGGCGCACAGTTCGCAGCCGACGCACTTCTCCAGTCCGTCCGGATGGCGGTTGAGCTGGTGCCGTCCGTGGAAGCGGGGAGCGGTGGTCTTCTTCTGCTCCGGGTACTGCTCGGTGAGCCGCTTCTTGAACATGGCCTTGAAGGTCACGGCGAAGCCGGCCACGGGGTTCTGGAAACCGGGTGCGGTCTCCTTCGGCTCCTCAGCCATCGGACGCCTCCTTTCCATCCGTGGTTCCGTCACTGACAGTGTCCGGTCCACCACTGACAATCAGCTCCCGCTCGGCGCGGCGCGGGCGGCGCCTGGGCACCGGCGGCAGCTCCTGGCCGGGCAGCGGCGGGACGGGGAAGCCGCCCGCCAGGGGGTCGAACGCGGGCCGCTCGGCGGGGGTTTCGGCGCTCTTGGTCTTCTCGCGGAACAGGTCGGCGACGAAGGAGAGCAGCAGCAGGGCGAGCACCCCACCGCCGACGTAGAGGGCGATGTCGGCGAAGTCGTAGTTCTCGTTGCGCAGGACCCGGACGGTGGCGACGAGCATCAGCCAGACCACCGAGACCGGGATGAGGACCTTCCAGCCGAGCTTCATGAGCTGGTCGTAGCGGACGCGGGGCAGCGTGCCGCGCAGCCAGATGAAGAAGAACAGCAGCAACTGGACCTTGATGACGAACCAGAGCATCGGCCACCAGCCGTGGTTCGCGCCCTCCCAGAAGGTGCTGATCGGCCAGGGAGCCCGCCAGCCGCCGAGGAAGAGGGTCGCCGAGACGGCCGAGACCGTCACCATGTTCATGTACTCGGCGAGCATGAACAGCGCGAACTTGATGGACGAGTACTCGGTGTTGAACCCGCCGACCAGGTCGCCCTCGGACTCCGGCATGTCGAAGGGGGCGCGGTTGGTCTCGCCCACCATGGTGACGATGTAGAGGATGAAGGAGACCGGCAGCAGCAGGATGTACCAGCGGTCGTGCTGCTGCTCGACGATCGTCGAGGTCGACATGGAGCCCGAGTAGAGGAACACCGAGGCGAACGCGGCGCCCATGGCGATCTCGTACGAGATCATCTGCGCGCAGGAGCGCAAGCCCCCGAGGAGCGGGTAGGTCGAGCCGGAGCTCCAGCCCGCGAGCACGATGCCGTAGATGCCGACGGAGGCGACCGCGAGGATGTAGAGCATCGCGATCGGCAGGTCGGTGAGCTGCATGGTGGTGCGGTGCCCGAAGATCGAGATCTCGTTGTCGGCGGGACCGAACGGGATCACCGCGATCGCCATGCAGGCGGGGACGGTCGCGACGATCGGTGCGAGGACGTAGATCAGCTTGTCCGCGCGTTTGACGACCACGTCCTCCTTGAGCATGAGCTTCACGCCGTCGGCGAGCGACTGGAGCATGCCCCAGGGACCGTGCCGGTTGGGGCCGATGCGCAACTGCATCCAGGCGACGACCTTGCGCTCCCACACGATGGAGAGCAGCACGGTCAGCATCAGGAACGCGAAGCAGAACACGGCCTTGACGACGACCAGCCACCAGGGGTCGTGGCCGAACAGCGAGAGGTCTTCGGCGGCGAGGAACGGGCTCATCCTCGGTCCTCCTTGAGGTCCAGGTCACCGGACACCGCCGGGCCGATACGGACGAGGGAGCCGGGCCGCGCCCCGGTGTCGGAGGCGACGCCCGCGCCGGTGGAGTCCAGCGGGAGCCAGACCACCCGGTCGGGCATCTCCGTGATCAGGAGCGGGAGTTCGGTGGTTCCGGCGGGACCGGTCACGGCGAGCGGGGCGCCGTCCGCGACGCCCGCCTCGGCGGCCGTGGCGGCCGACACGCGCGCATACGCGGCGTGCCGGGTCCCGGCGAGCGCGTCGTCGCCCTGCTGGAGGACGCCGAGGTCGAGCAGGAGCCGGTGCCCGGCGAGCACGGCTTCTCCGGCGGCCGGGCGGGGCAGCGCCCCGGCGGTGGCCAGCGGGTCGGCGGCCGCGGGACCGTTCCAGGCGCCGAGCCGGTCGATCTCCGCGCGCGTGGTGGCGAGGTCCGGCAGTCCGAGGTGGACGTCCATGGCGTCGGCCAGCATCTGGAGCACCCGGCCGTCGGTCGGGGCGAGGCGGCGGGTCATCTGGTCGGGCTTGAGCGCCGCCTCGAAGAAGCGCACCCTGCCCTCCCAGTTGAGGAAGGTGCCGCCCTTCTCGGCGACCGCGGCGACCGGCAGGACGACGTCGGCGCGCTCGGTGACCTCGCTGGGGCGCAGCTCGAGGGAGACCAGGAAGCCGACCGCGTCGAGCGCGTCCCGGGCACGGGCCGGGTCGGGCAGGTCGTCGACCTCCACCCCGGCCACGATCAGCGCGGACAGCTCGCCGGTCGCGGCGCCCTCCACGATCTGCTGGGTGTCGCGGCCGTAGCGGCCCGGCAGTTCGGCCAGACCCCAGGCGGCGGCGACCTCGTCCCGCGCGCGCGGGTCGGTCGCCGGGCGCCCGCCCGGCAGCAGCGAGGGCAGCGCGCCCGCCTCGACGGCGCCCCGCTCCCCCGCCCGGCGCGGGATCCACACCAGCTTCGCACCGGTCGCGGTGGCGGCGCGCACGGCGGCGGTCAGACCGCCCTCCACGCCCGCGAGCCGCTCGCCCACGACGATCACCGCGCCCTCGGCGCGCAGCGCCCCGGCTGCCTCGGTGCCCGGTGTCTCGAGACCGGTGCCGCTCGCGAGGGCGTCCAGCCACTCGGGCTCGGTGCCGGGGGCGGCGGGGAGCAGGGTGCCGCCCGCCTTCTCCAGACCCCGGGTGGCGTGGGTGGCCAGCGCGAACACCTTCTGCCCGTGCTTGCGCCATGCCTTGCGCAGCCGCAGGAAGACGCCGGGCGCCTCCTCCTCCGCCTCGAAGCCGACGAGCAGCACGGCGGGCGCCTGCTCAAGTGCGGTGTACGTGACGCCCGTACCGTCGAGGTCGCGCCCCCGGCCCGCCACCCGCGCGGCCAGGAAGTCCGCCTCCTCGCCGCTGTGCACGCGGGCACGGAAGTCGATGTCGTTGGTGTCGAGCGCGACGCGCGCGAACTTGCTGTACGCGTAGGCGTCCTCGACGGTGAGCCGTCCGCCGGTGAGGACACCGGCGCGGGAGCGGGCGGCGCCCAGTCCGCGCGCGGCCGCGTCCAGCGCCTCGGGCCAGGAGGCGGGCTCCAGGACGCCGTCGGCGTTGCGCACCAGCGGGGTGTCGAGCCGGTCCCGCGCCTGCGCGTACCGGAACGCGAAGCGCCCCTTGTCGCAGATCCACTCCTCGTTGACCTCGGGGTCGTCGGCCGCGAGGCGTCGCATGACCTTGCCGCGCCGGTGGTCGGTGCGGGTGGCGCAGCCGCCGGAGCAGTGCTCGCACACCGAGGGCGAGGAGATGAGGTCGAAGGGGCGGGAGCGGAACCGGTACGCCGCCGAGGTGAGCGCGCCGACCGGGCAGATCTGGATGGTGTTGCCGGAGAAGTACGACTCGAACGGGTCGCCCTCGCCGGTGCCGACCTGCTGGAGCGCGCCGCGCTCGATCAGCTCGATCATCGGGTCGCCCGCGACCTGGTTGGAGAAGCGGGTGCAGCGCGCGCACAGCACGCACCGCTCGCGGTCGAGCAGCACCTGGCTGGAGATGGCGAGCGGCTTGGGGTAGGTGCGCTTGCGGCCCTCGAAGCGGGAGTCGGCGTTGCCGTGCGACATCGCCTGGTTCTGCAGCGGGCACTCGCCGCCCTTGTCGCAGACCGGGCAGTCCAGCGGGTGGTTGATGAGCAGCAGCTCCATCACACCCTTCTGCGCCTTCTCCGCGACCGGCGAGGTGAGCTGGGTGCGCACGACCATGCCGTCGGTGCAGGTGATGGTGCAGGACGCCATCGGCTTGCGCTGGCCCTCCACCTCCACGATGCACTGGCGGCAGGCACCGGCCGGGGCGAGCAGCGGGTGGTCGCAGAAGCGCGGGATCTCGATGCCGAGCTGTTCGGCGGCGCGGATGACCAGGGTGCCCTTGGGCACGCTGATCTCGATGCCGTCGATCGTCAGCGTGACGAGGTCCTCCGGCGGGATTGCCGCGCCTCCCCCGCCCGTGGGCGCATTGGTGGTCACGGTCATGCGTTCACCTCCGGGCGGTCCGCCCAGGCCGTCGACTTGGCCGGGTCGAAGGGGCAGCCCCGGCCCGTGATGTGCTGCTCGTACTCCTCGCGGAAGTACTTCAGCGAGGAGAAGATCGGGGATGCCGCGCCGTCGCCGAGGGCGCAGAAGGACTTGCCGTTGATGTTGTCGGCGATGTCGTTCAGCTTGTCGAGGTCGGACATCACGCCCTTGCCCGCCTCGATGTCCCGCAGCAACTGCACGAGCCAGTACGTCCCTTCGCGGCAGGGCGTGCACTTGCCGCAGGACTCGTGGGCGTAGAACTCGGTCCAGCGGGTGACGGCGCGGACCACACAGGTGGTCTCGTCGAAGCACTGGAGCGCCTTGGTGCCGAGCATGGAACCGGCGGCGCCGACGCCCTCGTAGTCGAGCGGCACGTCCAGGTGTTCGTCGGTGAACATCGGGGTGGAGGAGCCGCCCGGGGTCCAGAACTTCAGCCGGTGTCCGGGGCGCATCCCGCCGCTCATGTCGAGCAGTTGGCGCAGGGTGATGCCGAGCGGCGCCTCGTACTGGCCGGGGCTCGCGACATGCCCGCTGAGCGAGTAGAGCGTGAAGCCGGGGGACTTCTCGCTGCCCATGGAGCGGAACCAGTCCTTGCCGTGCTGGAGGATCGCGGGAACCGACGCGATGGACTCCACGTTGTTCACGACGGTGGGGCAGGCGTACAGACCCTCGACGGCGGGGAAGGGCGGGCGCAGCCGGGGCTGGCCGCGGCGCCCTTCGAGGGAGTCGAGGAGCGCGGTCTCCTCGCCGCAGATGTAGGCGCCCGCGCCCGCGTGCACGGTGAGTTCGAGGTCGAGCCCGGTGCCGAGGATGTCCTCGCCGAGGAACCCGGCGGCGTACGCCTCGCGCACCGCCTCATGCAGCCTGCGCAGGACGGGGACGACCTCGCCGCGCAGATAGATGAAGGCGTGCGAGGAGCGGATCGCGTAGCAGGCGATCACGATGCCCTCGATGAGGCTGTGCGGGTTGGCGTAGAGAAGGGGGATGTCCTTGCAGGTGCCGGGCTCGGACTCGTCGGCGTTGACGACGAGGTAGTGCGGCTTGCCGTCGCCCTGCGGGATGAACTGCCACTTCATGCCGGTGGGGAATCCGGCGCCGCCGCGGCCGCGCAGTCCGGATTCCTTGACGTAGGCGATCAGGTCGTCCGGGGACATCGCGAGCGCCTTGCGCAGACCCTCGTAGCCCTCGTGGCGCCGGTAGACGTCCAGCGACCAGGAGCGGTCCTCGTCCCAGAACGCCGACAGCACGGGTGCCAGCAGCTTCTCGGGGCTGGTGTCCTTGAGGTCGGTTGCCAACGTCATCACTCCCCCTCCTCTGCGGTCGGACCCGCCGGGTGCGCCGGATCGGACGCCGAGGTGTCCTGCGGCGCGTCGTGGGAGCTGAGGTGCTCGGTGGGCGACGGGTCGTGGACCGGCTCCTCCTCGTGCGGTCCGCCGTCGCGCGGGTGGACCACGCGCGCGGGGTGCGTCTCGCCCTTGGCGAGCCGGAGTCCCACCAGGGAGGCGGCGCCCGCGCTGCCGCCCTCGGCGACCGCGCCGGGGCGGTCGTCGGGGAAACCGGCGAGGATGCGGGCGGTCTCCTTGAAAGTGCACAGCCGGGCGCCGCGGGTGGGCTCGACGGGTTCTCCGGCGCGCAGGTCGTCGACGAGACGGGTGGCGCTGGCCGGGGTCTGGTTGTCGAAGAACTCCCAGTTGACCATCACGACCGGCGCGTAGTCGCAGGCCGCGTTGCACTCGATGTGTTCCAGGGTGACCTTGCCGTCGCCTGTGGTCTCGCCGTTGCCGACGCCCAGGTGCTCCTGGAGGGTCTCGAAGATGGCGTCGCCGCCCATGACCGCGCACAGGGTGTTGGTGCAGACGCCCACCTGGTAGTCGCCGGAGGGGCGGCGCCGGTACATCGTGTAGAAGGTGGCGACCGCGGTGACCTCGGCGGTGGTCAGCTCCAGCACGTCGGCGCAGAACTTCATGCCGGTCCGGGTGACGTACCCCTCCTCGGACTGCACGAGGTGGAGCAGGGGCAGCAGGGCGGAGCGGGAGTCCGGATAGCGCGCGATCACCTCGCGCGCGTCCCGCTCCAGGCGGGCCCGGACGTCGTCCGGGTAGGCGGGCGGGGGCAGCTCGGGCATCCCGAGGCCGACGCCCCGCTCGGAGGAAGAGGTGGTCACCGGTCGACGCCTCCCATCACGGGGTCGATGGACGCCACGGCGACGATCACGTCGGCGACCTGGCCGCCCTCGCACATCGCCGCCATGGCCTGAAGGTTGGTGAAGGACGGGTCGCGGAAGTGGACCCGGTAGGGGCGGGTGCCGCCGTCGGAGACGGCGTGCACGCCGAGTTCGCCCTTGGGGGACTCGACGGCCGCGTACGCCTGGCCGGGCGGGACCCGGAAGCCCTCGGTGACCAGCTTGAAGTGGTGGATCAGGGCCTCCATGGAGGTGCCCATGATCTTCTTGATGTGGTCGAGGGAGTTGCCGAGCCCGTCCGGGCCGAGCGCGAGCTGCGCGGGCCAGGCGATCTTCTTGTCGGCGACCATGACGGGTCCGGGCTGCAGCCGGTCCAGGCACTGCTCGACGATCGAGAGCGACTGGCGCATCTCCTCCAGACGGATGAGGAAGCGGCCGTAGGAGTCGCAGGTGTCGGCGGTCGGCACCTCGAAGTCGTACGTCTCGTAGCCGCAGTACGGCTGGCTCTTGCGCAGGTCGTGCGGCAGCCCGGTGGAGCGCAGGATCGGTCCGGTGGCGCCGAGCGCCATGCAGCCGGCCAGGTCGAGATAGCCGACGTCCTGCATACGGGCCTTGAAGATGGGGTTCCCGGTGGCGAGCTTGTCGTACTCCGGGAGGTTCTTCCGCATCTTCTTGACGAACTCGCGGATGCGGTCGACCGCGCCGGGGGGCAGGTCCTGGGCGAGTCCGCCGGGGCGGATGTAGGCGTGGTTCATTCGCAGACCGGTGATCAGCTCGTAGAGGTCGAGGATCATCTCGCGGTCGCGGAAGCCGTAGATCATGATGGTGGTGGAGCCCAGCTCCATGCCGCCGGTGGCGATGCACACCAGGTGCGAGGAGAGCCGGTTCAGCTCCATGAGGAGTACCCGGATGATGCTGGCCCGCTCGCTGATCTGGTCCTCGATGCCGAGGAGCTTCTCGACGGCGAGGCAGTAGGCGGTCTCGTTGAAGAAGGACGTCAGGTAGTCCATGCGCGTGACGAAGGTGGTGCCCTGCGTCCACGTGCGGAACTCGAGGTTCTTCTCGATGCCGGTGTGCAGATAGCCGATGCCGCAGCGGGCCTCGGTGACCGTCTCGCCCTCGATCTCCAGGATGAGGCGGAGCACTCCATGGGTGGAGGGGTGCTGCGGACCCATGTTGACGACGATGCGTTCGTCGTCCGCCTTCGCCGCGGACCGGACGACCTCGTCCCAGTCGCCACCGGTGACCGTGTAGACGGTTCCCTCGGTGGTCTCGCGGCCGCTTACGGGGGGAGTGCTCACGAGTACGACCTCCGCTGGTCCGGAGCCGGGATCTGGGCGCCCTTGTACTCGACGGCGATGCCGCCGAGGGGGTAGTCCTTGCGCTGCGGGTGGCCCTGCCAGTCGTCCGGCATCATGATCCGGGTCAGGGCCGGGTGACCGTCGAAGACGATCCCGAAGAAGTCCCAGGTCTCGCGCTCGTGCCAGTCGTTGGTCGGGTAGACGGAGACCAGGGACGGGATGTGCCGGTCGTCGTCGGGGGCGGAGACCTCCAGGCGGATCAGCCGGTTGTGGGTGATCGAGCGCAGGTGGTAGACGGCGTGCAGCTCGCGTCCCTTGTCGTGCGGGTAGTGGACGCCGCTGACGCCGGCGCACAGCTCGAAGCGGAGCGCCGGGTCGTCGCGCAGGGTGCGGGCGACGCGGAGAAGGTGCTCGCGCTCTACGTGGAAGGTGATCTCGTCGCGGTCGACGACCGTCTTCTCGATCGCGTTCTCCGGGAGGAGTCCCTGTTCCTCCAGGGCGCCCTCCAGCTCGTCCGCCACCTCGTCGAACCAGCCGCCGTAGGGACGGCTCGCCGGTCCCGGGAGCCGGACCGAGCGGACGAGACCGCCGTAACCGGAGGTGTCGCCGCCGTTGTCGGCGCCGAACATGCCGCGCTGGACGCGGATCTCCTCGCCGCCCTGACCGCGCTGGCCGGGGAGGTTGGAGGCGGAGAGGTCCTTCTCGGGGTTCACGCCGTTGTCGTCGCTCACCGCAGCAGCCCCTTCATCTCGATCGTGGGCAGGGCCTGCAGCGCGGCTTCCTCCGCCTCGCGGGCGGCTTCCTCGGCGTTGACGCCGAGCTTCGTGCCCTGGATCTTCTGGTGGAGCTTGAGGATCGCGTCGATCAGCATCTCCGGGCGGGGCGGGCAGCCGGGGAGATAGATGTCGACCGGCACGATGTGGTCGACGCCCTGGACGATCGCGTAGTTGTTGAACATGCCGCCCGAGGAGGCGCAGACGCCCATGGAGATCACCCACTTGGGGTTGGGCATCTGGTCGTAGACCTGGCGCAGCACCGGCGCCATCTTCTGGCTGACCCGGCCCGCGACGATCATCAGGTCGGCCTGGCGCGGCGAGCCGCGGAAGACCTCCATGCCGAAGCGGGCGAGGTCGTAGCGTCCGGCTCCCGTGGTCATCATCTCGATGGCGCAGCAGGCCAGTCCGAAGGTGGCCGGGAAGACGGACGCCTTGCGCACCCACCCCGCGGCCTGCTCGACGGTGGTCAGCAGGAAGCCGCTCGGCAGCTTTTCTTCGAGTCCCATGTCGTGTGGCCCCTCAGTCCCATTCCAGGCCGCCGCGCCGCCATACGTACGCGTACGCGACGAAGACGGTGAGCACGAAGAGCAGCATCTCCACGAGCCCGAAGACCCCGAGCGCGTCGAAGGTGACGGCCCAGGGGTAGAGGAAGACGATCTCGATGTCGAAGACGATGAAGAGCATCGCCGTCAGGTAGTACTTGATGGGGAAGCGCCCGCCGCCGGCCGGCGTGGGGGTCGGCTCGATGCCGCACTCGTAGGCTTCCAGCTTCGCGCGGTTGTAGCGCTTCGGGCCGATCAGCGCGGCCATGATCACGGAGAAGATCGCAAAGCCTGCCCCGAGGGCTCCCAGTACGAGGATGGGCGCATACGCGTTCACCGCTCCTCGCTCCTCTCAGTCGGCATTGACTGGTGGCGGTTGGTTCGGATGGTTCGGGGGGCTCACTTCCGCCGCACGCGTCCCATGAACCCCACCCGTCCCGGCGAAGATCGAGAACATGTGAAGCAGGTCACAAGCCCAACTGCTCCGCATCTTATGCCCGACGCTCTGTGATCTGCGACACGGGGTATTGCACGAGCTTTGTGATCTCCACCACCTGACGAAGGATCATGAAGTCGGATGATGGGTGATCTTCGCACGCGAAGCGTTCAGTTGATCACCAGAAGTGACAATCTCGCCTGTTACCGCAGGTCCGAGGGGGCGTCTCCATATCAAGAGAGTTCCCGTACATGCAAATTGGCGCGGGACGGGGCGCGGTGCTAGGGGTGCGCGTTCACGCGTCCGAGGGAAGCGGGACGCACGGAGTGGACGCGATCGCGCACGTGCGCGCGTTCACGAGCCGGTTTCGTGACCTCCGTCACGCCGGTAGTGATCATTCCGTAACCGGGCTTGGCCAACTACCCCAACCGATGGTAGGCCGGGGGCAATTCGGGCGTAATGATCAAAGACCGTGATCAACGGGCCTATGGCAGGCGCCCGCAATGTCCGTTACGGCGTCAATAAAGAGCCCCGCGAAAGGTTTTCGGGGCCGCCGTTGAACAATTGTGGCGCAGCACACGTTTCTTGAAGATATGAAGGAGCCCCTGGTACCGGTTGTTCCCATGTCCCACACCGCTCACATACGCAGCCACCGGAAGCCCCGCCGCAGCGCGTCGTCCATCGCCGTGCGCTCCGGTGCCGCCGTCGGCGTCCTCAGCACCCTGGCGGTCGCAGGAGCGGCCGGTTACGCGAACGCGGCCGACGCCGCGCCCGCGACGCAGACCCTCGAACTCCCCACCCTGACGGCCGACGTGGCCTCCCAGGTCGCCCAGTCCGCCGACGCCACCCAGCAGGCGGCCGCCAACTACGAGCTGCAGGCCGAGCGTGACGCGGCCGCCGCCAACGCCGCCAAGCAGGCCAAGGCGGACCTCGCCGACGCCAAGCAGAAGGCAGAGGCGAAGAAGAAGGCGCAGCAGGAGGCCCGCAAGGAGGCCGCCGCCCGCGCCACCCGCAACGCCGAGCGCACGGTGCTCACCGCGTCCGCCTCCGGCAACAGCGCCGACGCGAGCACCATCACGGGCTCCTCCTCGGCGACGGGTTCGGCCGCCGCGGTCATCAACTTCGTGAAGTCGCAGGTCGGCAAGGCGTACGTGTCCGGCGCCACCGGTCCCTCCGCCTACGACTGCTCGGGTCTCGTGCAGACCGCCTTCAAGCAGGTCGGCATCAGCCTGCCGCGCGTCTCCCAGGACCAGTCCACCGCGGGCACCCAGGTCTCCCTGAGCAACCTTCAGTCCGGCGACATCCTCTACTGGGGCAGCGCGGGCAGCGCGTACCACGTGGCGGTCTACGTCGGCGACGGCATGTTCGTCGGCGCCCAGAACCCCTCCACGGGCGTAGCGGAGAAGCCCCTCTCCTACGACCCGCCCACCGGCGCCGTCCGGGTCCTCTGACCCGACCGGAACGATTTCACGAAGGGCCGCTGCCACGCGGGGGGCAGCGGCCCTCGTGCGTCTCCTGACGCTCTCCGGGCGGGGCTTGGGGGAATTCCACGCCACCTGTCTCGATCGGCTCTCCGTGCGGGAGCGGAAGGACGCCCTGCGACAGGCGACGGCCCGGCGCGGCGAGGTCTTCGCGCGCCGGGCCGTCGGGGCAACCGAGTTGGGGAGCGTCAGGCGCTCGGGGCCACCTTTGTCAGGCCGTTGATGATGCGGTCCATGGCGTCGCCGCCGGTGGGGTCGGTGAGGTTGGCCAGGAGCTTCAGGATGAACTTCATCAGCATCGGGTGGGTCAGACCGCGCTGGGCGCCGATCTGCATGATCTTCGGGTTGCCGATGAGCTTCACGAAGCCGCGGCCGAGGGTGTAGTAGCCGCCGTAGGTGTCCTTGAGGATCTGCGGGTAGCGCTGGAGGGCGATCTCGCGCTGGGCCGGGGTCGCGCGGGCGTGAGCCTGGACGATGACGTCGGCGGCGAGCTGGCCGGACTCCATGGCGTAGGCGATGCCCTCGCCGTTGAAGGGGTTCACCAGTCCGCCGGCGTCGCCGACGAGCAGCAGACCGCGCGTGTAGTGCGGCTTGCGGTTGAACGCCATGGGCAGCGCCGCGCCGCGGATCGGACCGGTCATGTTCTCCGGGGTGTAGCCCCAGTCCTCCGGCATGGACGCGCACCACGCCTTCAGCACCTCGCGCCAGTCCAGCTCCTTGAAGGAGTCCGAGGTGTTCAGCACGCCGAGACCCACGTTGGACGTGCCGTCGCCCATGCCGAAGATCCAGCCGTAGCCCGGCAGCAGCCGGTCCTGCGCGCCCCGGCGGTCCCACAGCCCCAGCCAGGACTCCAGGTAGTCGTCCTCGTGGCGCGGCGAGGTGAAGTACGTCCGCACCGCCACGCCCATCGGACGGTCCTCCCGGCGGTGCAGCCCCATCGCGACCGAGAGCCGCGTGGAGTTGCCGTCGGCGGCCACGACGAGCGGCGCGTGGAAGGTGACCTCGCGCTTCTCCTCGCCCAGCTTCGCCGTCACGCCCGTGATCCGGCCCGTACGGTCGTCCAGGACCGGACCGGTGACGTTGCAGCGCTCGTACAGCCGCGCGCCCGCCTTCTGCGCGTTGCGCGCCAACTGCTCGTCGAAGTCGTCGCGTTTACGGACCAGTCCGTAGTTCGGGTACGACGCGAGGTCCGGCCAGTCGAGCTGCAGCCGGGAGCCGCCGCCGATGATGCGCAAACCCTTGTTGCGCAGCCAGCCCGCCTCCTCGGAGATGTCGATCCCCATGGCGACGAGCTGCTTCACCGCGCGCGGGGTGAGACCGTCGCCGCACACCTTCTCGCGCGGGAACTCGGTCTTCTCCAGCAGGAGTACGTCGAGTCCGGCCCGGGCGAGGTGGTACGCGGTGGCGGCGCCGGCTGGGCCCGCGCCCACGACGATCACATCGGCGGAGTGGTCGGAGAGGGGCTCGGTCACGGCGGGATCTCCCCAAGGTTCGGAATCTTCGTGCCGACCGGCACTGGACATGGGCAGTCTATTCAGCAGAATTGATCAACCGGCTGAAGGGCGGATCCTTGACATCCTCCTCTCCCTGAAGGGAGGGGATTCCTGGCTCAGGCTGCCTCCAGGAGCGGCGCTCCCGGAGGTCTTACGCCCTCAGCGCCAGCCGGGGTGAGACCAGCCCGGACCAGCATGACGCGTGCGGAGTTCTTGTCCCTGGGGGCCACGAATCCGCACGCGGTACAGGTGTAGGTACGTTCGGAAAGAGGGAGTGCGTGCTTGGTTCTCGCTCCGCACGAGGCACAGTCCATCGTGGTGTGCGCGGGGTGGACGAGTCGGATGTCCCGTCCGTGTTTGCGGCCCATCTCGATCAGGGCCCGCTTGGTGGCACCGATCGCCGCGTCGGCGGCTTTACGGGCCATGGTGGTCTTCGCGAGGAATTTCGGACGGAAGTCCTCGACGGCGATCGCGTCGTGGTCACGGACGATCTTCTTCGCCCATTTGCGGGCGGTGTCCTGCCGCTGGCGGGCGACCTTCTTGTGCAGCTTCGCCGTCTGTTTCCGTGCCTGCCGGTAGCCCCTGGACGTGGCCTGCCCACGCGCGGGCTTACGGCGGCCCATCATCCGCTGATAGTGGGCCAGCTTCTGTGCGGCAGTCTTCCCGTGCTGTGCGTGGGGGAGGTCGTGGGCGTCGGATGTGGTGGTGGCGGTCTCCTTGACGCCCCAGTCCACACCGAGGACGCGGCCGGTGGCCGGAAGCGGCTGGGCTTCGGCCGCAACGACGAACGACGCGTACCAGTGCCCCACGGCGTCCCGGTACACCCGCACCGACGACGGCGCGGCCGGGAGTTCACGGGACCACACCACCGTCAATACGATCCCGCCCGCGAGATGCAGACGACCGTCCTTCAGCCTGAATCCGCGCTGGGTGTAGTTCAGCGTGGGCAGCGCGTCCCGCTTCCGCTTGATACGAGGCATCCCTGCGCGCTGTCGCATCGGCAGCTTCGCCTTGACGTCCTTGAGCGCCTTTGCGCGGGACTTGCCGAAGTCACGGATGGTCTGCTGCTGCGGCACCGACGAGCCCTCACG
Organism: Streptomyces sp. DSM 110735; assembly: GCF_016482685.1. Lineage (GTDB taxonomy): Bacteria > Actinomycetota > Actinomycetes > Streptomycetales > Streptomycetaceae > Streptomyces. The sequence continues at coordinate 52,128 of NZ_JACYHF010000017.1, forward strand.
GAGCCATCCCGTAGCGGCGCGGGCCTCGGTCAGCATCTTGTCGAGCTGCGCCGGGCCGCACGTCGCCTTCTCGGCGGCGTCCCGATTCGCGGCGTGGACCTTGTGGGACATGGCCACGCATTCGTTCCACACCCACCGGCAGCGCGCCCACTCGGCCTCGAGGCCGGTACGGGCAGTCTTCGACACGCGAAGCCGGTAGGTGTACCGGGCGTGCCCGGGACCTCCCCCAACCTGTGGTGTCGTCATGCCACCGTTTTACCACTACGGTCGGCGCCATGGATGAAGAAAGGCGCATCACTCTCCGCCTCCCCGCCGACCTGCACGAATGGCTCACCGCCCAAGCCAGGTCCGCCCGCAGGTCCCTCAACTCCGAGATCGTGCACCGGCTTGAGGCCGGGCTCGGCAATGCCTCGGCAGACGACCAATCGCCCTGACGGCGATTGCTCTTCCCCTGCCCTGCTCCGCAGGTGCTTCGCCCCTCCCCCGCAAGCGGGAGGTACCCCCACCCCGGCCCGACGGCCAGGGCATCCACGAAGGAGAGACCCAGGTGAACCGAACTCACCCCGTGGTGCGGCTGCGTGTGCCCACCGACGAGGACGCCTTCGTCTGGCACCGGGTGTTCGACGATCCCGACGTCATGGAGTTCCACGGGGGGCGCGCCGCCGAGTTGTCGGTGTACGAGGAGCTGACCGCGCGGCAGCGGCGGCACGACGCGGAGCTGGGGTTCTGTCTCTGGTCCGTGCTGGACTCCGACGGGGAGGTGGTGGGGTTCACCGGGGCTCAGCCCTGGCCGCACGCCTGGGGACCGGCGGGTGAGATCGAGATCGGCTGGCGGCTCGGACGCGCCCACTGGGGGCGGGGGTACGCGACGGCTGCCGCCGAGGCGACGCTGGAGCGGTTGCGCTCCGCGGGTGTGGCGGGGGTGGTCGCGATGGTCGACTCGGAGAACGTGCGGTCCATCGCTGTGGCGGAGCGGCTGGGGATGCGGGTCGTGGAGACGTTCACGACTCCGGCTTCCGCGCGGCGGGGGCACTGTTATCGGCTTGCGCTGTGAGCCGTGCGGTGTGAGCGGTGCGTTGTGAGCGGTGCGTTGTGAGCAGTGCGCGGTGACTCAGAGTAACTGATTGTTACAGAAAGACACTCCTCGCTTCCGGGCGCCCTCTCGCGGAGTTACCCTTCCAGTACCGCTGGGGGTGACATCTGTGCGAATACCACCCAAAACATCCGAGGTGCGTGTCCCTCGTCTGGTCGGGCTGATGGCCGTGGACGCGCGGGAGACGGCCAGAGCGCGGGGGCTGTTCCTCAACGCCCCCGACCGGCCGGACTTCGCCCGCACCGTCGTCGACTACGTCGTACGCCAGTACCCGGCGCCCGGCGCCGAGGTGCCGCCGGACTCCATGGTCTACGTCTGGTTCGACTTCGGGGAGGGCGAGGGGGGCGGGGGTGTGCGGGAGCCCCGGCTGCCGCAGCCGCCGTCCGGTGGGCTGCAGCGGGAGTTGGGGGAGCCGGGGGATGCGTTCTCTGTGGTCGGGAGCTGAGGGTCGCGTCCCGGGGGTGAGGGGCGCGCCGGGCTGAGGTGTGGGCTGGGCTCAGGTGTGACTTCAGCTCTCCTTGAAGCCCCTGTGCAGCGCCACCACTCCGCCCGTCAGGTTCCGCCACGCCACGCGCGACCAGCCCGCCTTGCGCAGCTTCTCCGCCAGCCCCGGCTGGTCGGGCCATGCCCTGATCGACTCCGCCAAGTACACGTACGCGTCCGGGTTCGACGACACCGAGCGGGCCACCGGGGGCAGCGCGCGCATCAGGTACTCCGTGTACACCGTCCGGAACGGCGCCCACGTCGGGTGCGAGAACTCGCAGATCACCACGCGGCCGCCGGGCTTGGTCACGCGGTACATCTCGCGCAGCGCGGCGTCCGTGTCCTGCACGTTGCGCAGACCGAAGGAGATCGTGACGGCGTCGAAGGTGTCGTCCTTGAACGGGAGCCGGGTGGCGTCGCCCGCCGTGAAGGGGAGCCAGGGGTTCTTCTTCTTGCCCACCTGGAGCATGCCCAGGGAGAAGTCGCAGGGGACGACGTAGGCGCCCGTCTGCGCGAAGGGGAGCGAGGAGGTCGCCGTGCCTGCGGCGAGGTCGAGGATCTTCTGCGCGGGGCGCGCGTCGACCGCTCTCGCCACCTCCTTGCGCCAGCGGCGGTCCTGGCCGAGTGACAGCACGTCGTTCGTCAGGTCGTACCGTTCCGCCACGTCGTCGAACATCGAGGCGACTTCGTGCGGCTGCTTGTTCAGGGAGGCGCGGGTCACCTGGTCATTGTTGCAGCCCTGGTGTCGCTTCGTGCGGTGTGGGCGGGGCGTCGTGCCGACCTGCGGGTCCGTGGTCGCTTTCGTCGTGCCGTCCACCGGCCGTGGTCGCTTCCGTCGTGCCGTCCACCGGCCGTGGTCGCTTCCGTCGCGCCCTCGTGCGGCGTGGGGCGGGGACGCGGCGGGGGGTGTCCGTCCTCGGTCCGGCGGGCTGCGTCTCGAAGAGGGGCAACGTGTTTTCGCCGGCCGCTGCGGGCGGACACCCCCCGCCACGTCCCCTCCTCGCCGTCTGCGGCCGACGGTCCGCTCAGCGTCTGCGGTAGAGCAGGCGGCCCGCCAGCACCGTCGCCACGCAGGTCGCCGCGCCCTCTTTCACCAGGGCTGTTCTGTCCGCTACGTCGAACACCGCGAAGCGGGCCGCTCCGCCCGGCTTGAGGGGTGGCAGGAGGATCAGGGGGGTCGGGGAGAGGGACGGGGGGCCGGGGAGGCGGGGTGGGCGTTGGCCTACGGCCAAGCCCGCTCTGCGTACGGCGTCTGCCGCCGCTCTGGTGTTCAGTTGGCCTGCTACCGCCACCGTGCCGTGGGCGAGCATGCGTTGGACGCCCCTGCGCGCGCTCGCGCCCAGGCGGGTGGGGTCGGTGCGGAAGAGCTCGCGGGCCCGCTCGCCGCCGAAGGGCTCAGTGCCGAGTTCGGCTGCCTCTCTGGGGTCCGGGTGGTACGTGGACTCCAGGAGTTCCGGGGCGTACGGGTTCAGGAGACCCGGGGTGAGGATGCCGGGCCAGCGCCGCACCCTGGCGTCGGGTGCGGCGGCGGTCAGCTCTTCGTACGGGGCTACGGCCACGATGGTCGCGCCATCGATCAGGACCGCCGTCTCCGGGGAGTGCTCGGCGGTGTGAAGTGTCAGCATCGGGCGCCTAGTTGGTGGCGATCAGCTTCAGCTCGGGGTGGGCCGTGCCGCCCTCGATCGCCGTCGAGGAGATGTGGGAGACCACGCGGTCGTCCACCGGGTCGTTCGCCGGGTCGTCGTGGACCACGAGGTGCTCGTAGGTGGTCGCGCGCTGGGCGGGAGTGCGGCCCGCCTTGCGGATCAGGTCGATGATCTCCAGGCGGTTGGAGCGGTGCTTGGCGCCCGCCGAGGAGACGACGTTCTCCTCCAGCATGATCGAGCCGAGGTCGTCCGCGCCGTAGTGCAGGGAGAGCTGGCCGACCTCCTTGCCGGTGGTGAGCCAGGAGCCCTGGATGTGCTGGACGTTGTCCAGGAACAGACGGGCGATGGCGATCATGCGGAGGTACTCGAAGAGCGTCGCCTGGGTGCGGCCCTTCAGGTGGTTGTTCTCCGGCTGGTAGGTGTACGGGATGAAGGCGCGGAAGCCGCCCGTACGGTCCTGCACGTCACGGATCATGCGCAGGTGCTCGATGCGCTCGGCGTTGGTCTCGCCGGTGCCCATCAGCATGGTGGACGTCGACTCCACGCCCAGGTTGTGCGCCGTCTCCATGATCTCCAGCCAGCGCTCGCCGCTCTCCTTGAGCGGGGCGATCGCCTTGCGGGGGCGCTCCGGGAGGAGTTCCGCGCCCGCGCCCGCGAAGGAGTCCAGACCCGCCTCGTGGATGCGGGTGATGGCCTCCTCGACCGAGACCTTGGAGATCCTGGCCATGTGCTCGACCTCGGACGCGCCGAGGGAGTGGATGACCAACTGGGGGAACGCGTCCTTGATCGCCTTGAAGTGCGACTCGTAGTACTCCACGCCGTAGTCCGGGTGGTGGCCGCCCTGGAACATGATCTGGGTGCCGCCCAGTTCGACCGTCTCCGCGCAGCGGCGCAGGATGTCGTCGAGGTCGCGCGTCCAGCCCTTCTTGGTGTCCTTCGGAGCCGCGTAGAACGCGCAGAACTTGCACGCCGTGACGCACACGTTCGTGTAGTTGATGTTCCGCTCGATGATGTACGTCGCGATGTGCTCGATGCCCGCGTACTTGCGGCGGCGTACGGCGTCGGCGGCGGCGCCCAGCGCGTGCAGGGGGGCGTCGCGGTACAGGACGAGCGCTTCCTCGGGCGTGATGCGTCCGCCCGCTGCCGCTCGGTCCAGCACGGCTGCGACATCCAAAGAAGCGAGTTCGGCCTTCTCGGTCACCGGGCGTCCCTTTCGTCAAGGGTTGTGGACGGACTCGGTCAGCCTACGCCAGCTATGGGTCCTGCCCGACTTCAAGCGCTGTACGCCCCCGCCAGCAACCCCAGGAACGTGCCGGTCAGGAGGAACGGACCGAACGGGATCGTCGACTTGCGGTCCGCCTTGCGGAAGGCGACCAGGGTGAGTCCGTAGAGGGCGCCGGAGGCGAAGGCGGCGAGGGTGCCGAGCATCAGGGTGGGCCAGCCGTACCAGCCGAGGGCGGCGCCCAGGGCGGGGGCCAGTTTCACGTCGCCGAAGCCCATGCCGGAGGGGTTGAGGAGGTGGAGGAGGAGGTAGCCGGTGCCGAGCGCCAGGGCGCCGTAGAGGGCGGTGAGCCAGTGGCCCGCGTGTTCCGGGAGCAGGGCTGCCAGGGCCAGGAGGGTGAGGGTGGCGGCGGCGAGGGGGAGGGTCAGGGGGTCGGGGAGGCGGCGTACCCGGAGGTCCACCGCCGCGAGGAGGACCGCCGCGGGAGCCAGGAGGAGCCATACGGCCACTTCGGGGCGGGTGCCCGTCGCCAGGGCCAGGAGCGCGCAGACCGCCGCCGTGAGGAGGGAGAGGCGGGTGGGTGTGGACGGGGACGGGGTGCAGTCCGTGCAGGGGCGTGGGCCCAGCCAGCCGTTGAGTGTGTGGCCGTTGGGGCAGTGGGTGCGCCAGGGGTCGCCCTCGGGGACGGTGAAGCGGTAGGCGGCACGCGGAAGCAGGGCGCCCGTGCCCGCGCCCCAGAGGGCGGCCACCGCCACCGGGAGCAGGTCCTGCGTCATCGGTCCGCCTTCGACAGATGGGCCACGGGGTTGCCCTCCGCCGAACTGTCCGAGGTGTACGTCAGTTTGTCGCCGGTCGGGGTCAACTCCACCGGGTGCGGGGTGGGGTTGCAGCCCGCGTGGTTGTCGTCGGCGCCTTTCGAGGTGGCGAGGAGCCTGGTCCCGGTCACCTGCTTCAGGGTGAGCACGTCGACGCACGTCCCGCCCAGCGCGTCGGTCTGCCGCATCCGCCCCAACTCCTCGCCCACGGACGCCTGGTGGACGGTGAGCCGGAAGGTTCCCATGGGCAGCGTGCCGCCCAGACCGGTGGCGTTGCCCTCCCAGGTGCCGAGGTAGCGCTCCGGTACGGCGGCGGTTCCGGTCGGGCTGGGTGTCGGGGACTTCGGGGGCTCAGCCGCGTTGCCGGAGGAGGTCGGTCCGCCGCCCGCCGTGTCGTGGCTCCCGCTCCAGGGACCGAGGAGGGCGCCCAGTCCCACGGAGACGCCGACCAGCGCCGCCGCCACGGCCACCGCGACCGTGCAGCTCACCCGGCGCCCCCGGCCGGACGCGCCGGGCGTGGAGTCCGCCGCGACGCTGAGGGTGAGCCGCCCGGGGGTGCCCGGGGCTGTCCCGGGCGCGGGCGGGGTGCCGTCGGGCGGCGCCTTGTCCGTGTCGGGACCGGACGTCACCGCATCGGGCACGGACATCACCGGTGCCGGACCGAACTCGCCCGCCACGGGCTCCTGTTCGGGTGGGTGCACGGCAGGGCTGGCGAACGGGACCGGTCCGGACGGGAGTTCGGGGATCGCCTCCAGGTTCAGCAGACTCACCGCGCTGCGGCTCACCTGTTCCAGGAGGGGGGTCGGCAGCCAGCCGGAGGTCATCAGCGCGGCAGCGCCCTCGGGGGCCAGGCGGTGGGCGACCTCGGCGGGGGTGGGGCGGGAGGCGGGGTCCTTGGCGAGGCAGGCGGCGGCGAGGTCGCGCAAGTCGCCGCTCAGACCGCCCAGTTCGGGCTCCTCGTGGACGACCTTGTAGAGCAGCACCGCCGAGGAGTCGCCGGAGAAGGGGGCGGTGCCCGTCGCCGCGTAGGCGAGGACCGCGCCGAGGGGGAAGACGTCGGCGGCGCCGGTGACCGGGCGGCCGAGGATCTGCTCGGGGGACATGTAGCCGGGCGAGCCGACGGAGACGCCGGTGGAGGTGAGGGAGGCGGTGCCGTCGGTGGCGCGGGCGATGCCGAAGTCGATGAGGAGGGGACCGTCGAGGGTCAGCAGGATGTTGGGCGGCTTGACGTCGCGGTGGACCAGACCGAGCGCGTGGACGGCGTCCAGCGCCTCGGCGAGACCCGCGCCCAGCGCCCGTACCGTCGGCTCCGGCAGCGGGCCGTGCTCGGCGACGGCGGCGGCCAGGGACGGGCCCGCCACGTACGCCGTCGCCACCCAGGGGACCGGGGCGTCGGGGTCGGCGTCCAGGACGGGAGCCGTCCAGGCGCCGCCGACCCGGCGCGCCGCCGCGACCTCGCGGCGGAAGCGGGCGCGGAACTCCTCGTCCAGCGCGAAGTGCGGGTGGACGATCTTGACGGCGACCGTGCGACCGCCCGGGCTGCGGCCGAGGTAGACGCGGCCCATGCCGCCGGAGCCGAGCCGGCCGAGCAGCCGGTAGGGCCCGACGGCGACCGGTTCGTCCGCTTCGAGCGGCTGCATGGCGTCCACCCCTCCCCCGAAGGCGCCCCCGGTTCCCGCGTGGGTCCGGTACGGCTACCGCCCGCAGCGTAGTGATTACGGCGTCAGCAGATCCACCTTCACGTCGGCCGCGAACCCGGTCGTGGGACCGACGCGGCTCGCGAACTCGGTGACCGCGGCGAGCTGCGGGGCGCCGAAGCTGAAGTCGAGGGTGGTGAAGTACTGCTCCAGGGTCGCCTCGTCGAACGCCTCCCAGCGGGCGGCCTGCTCGGCCACCTTGCCGACCTCCTCCAGGGAGAGGTTGCGGGAGGCGAGGAACGCCTCGTGCACCTTGCGCGTGATCTCCGGCTCGCGCTCGGCGTAGTCGCGCCGGGCCGCCCACACCGCGAAGACGAACGGCAGACCGGTCCACTCCTTCCACAGCGCGCCGAGGTCGTGCACCTGGAGGCCGTAGCGGGGACCGTCGAGCAGGTTGGCGCGCAGGGCCGCGTCGCCGATGAGGACGGCGGCGTCCGCCTCCTGCATCATCAGGCTCAGGTCGGGCGGGCACGTGTAGTAGTCCGGGGTCACGCCGTAGCGCTCGCTCAGCAGCAACTGCGCCAGGCGCACCGAGGTGCGCGAGGTCGAGCCGAGGGCGACACGGGCGCCGTCCAGCCGGTCGAGAGGGAGCTGCGAGACGATCACGCAGGACATCACGGGGCCGTCGCAGCCGACGGCGATGTCCGGGAAGGCGACCAGGTCGCCCGCGTTGCGCAGGAACTCGACCAGGGTGATCGGACCGATGTCGAGATCGCCGCGCACAAGCTGCTCGCTGAGCTTCTCCGGCGTGTCCTTGGTCAGCTCGAAGTCGAGGAGCGTGCCGGTTCTCGCGAGCCCCCAGTAGAGGGGCAGGCAGTTCAGGAACTGGATGTGGCCGACGCGCGGCCGGGTGCGAGAATTGTCCACATCGCGAGACTAGACCCCGCCCGGCGGGGGTCCGGGACCGGCCCGGCGTCAGCGCGTCCGTCCGAGGGTTCAAACATTCGGGTGACGTGATCTTGACCTCTATTGCATTCGGCGGCCTGCGTGCTAGGCTCGCCGCAAGTTGCAGTTTGGTTTCCCTTGCAGTACAGAGCCTGCGGAGCATGTGACCGCGGGCTCTCGTCGTTTTCAGACGAATGCAGTCGTGCAGCATCGTTTCGCACTTGCAGGTTCTGGAGCAGGGCAACCCTTTTGAGCCCAAGGAGGGCTTATGGCTACCGGAACCGTGAAGTGGTTCAACGCCGAAAAGGGCTTTGGCTTCATCGCCCAGGAGGGCGGCGGCCCCGACGTCTTCGTTCACTACTCCGCGATCAACGCCAACGGTTTCCGTTCGCTCGAGGAGAACCAGCAGGTGACCTTCGACGTGACGCAGGGCCCGAAGGGTCCGCAGGCGGAGAACGTCACCCCCGCGTGATCACTGCCTGATCGCAGAACCTGAGTGCAGTACCCAAGGAGCCCCGTGCCTTCCCGGCAACGGGGCTCCTGCCTTTCCCGGGGGCGCCCGGATGAATTCCCCGTGAATTCCCGCCCTCCGCATTCCCGGCACGCGCCCGGCGTACGGATTCCGCGCGCGGAATCCGCTCCGCGCTCCCCGGGGCGCCCTCACTCCGACGGACGCGTGCGGCCGGGGGAATCGTCCGGGATTCCGGGCGCGTCGCGGTCGTGGCCGAAACGCCTTCGCCGCCTCCGTCGCGCGGCGCGTTCACCCCGTAGGGTCCGTCCGCATGACCGACTCCGCCACCTCTCCCGGCTTCCTCGCCGCCACCCGTGCGTTCTACGACGCCGTCGCCGAGGACTACGCCGCGACCTTCCGGGACTCCTACGCCGGGCGCCCGCTCGACCGGGCGCTGCTGCGCGCGTACGCCGAGCTGGTGGGACCCGGGCGCCCGGTGGCGGACCTCGGCTGCGGACCCGGTGAGGTGACCGCCCTCCTCGCCTCCCTCGGGCTCGACGTGTACGGGCTCGACCTCTCCCCCGCCATGGTGGAGATCGCCCGCCGCGAGCACCCGGGGCTGCGCTTCGAGCAGGGCTCGATGCTGGAACTCCCGCTGCCGGACGGCGCGCTGGCGGGGGTCGTCTCCTGGTACTCCAGCATCCACACGCCTGTGGACCGGCTCCCCGCTCTCTTCCGCGAGTACCGCCGAGTCCTGACCCCGGGCGGACACCTCCTCCTCGCCTTCCAGGCGGGCGACCACCCACGCCGCCACGACCAGCCCTGGGGACACCCCGTCGCCCTCGACTTCCTCCGCCGCGACCCCGAGCACATGGCGGCGCTCCTCACGGACGCCGGATTCACCCTCACCTCCCGCACGGTCCGCGAACCCGACGAGAACCTCGGGGAACCGGTGCCCCAGGCGTTCCTGTTCGCTACGGCCCGGTGAGGGAGCCTGCGGCGCGGTGACGGAGTCCACGGCGCGGCGCCCCGGCCCTGGCCGCCGTCCTGACCTGCGCCTCAGCGCCCTGGCCTGCGCCCCGGCCGCCTGTTCCACTGCCGGGCGACGTCGCCCGTGGCCTGGCACCCCGGGCCGCAGCGCGGTGCCCCGGTCCCCCTGTTCGGCGACCCGGGCTGCGTTCCGTCGCCCACCCGGTGACTCGGGCTACGGGCCGTCGCCCCAGCTCATCGCCCAGTGCTCCGGCCCGCGCCTTACAAGCCGGGCCGCGACACCGTGACGTGGTCTACAGCCCGGGTGCCTTGGTCCATCCCGGCGACCCGCCCCCGCCCACCACCCGGCGTCCGAACCCACTGCCGCGGCCCACGACCCCGCCCTACGGCCCGGTAACCTGCCCCGCCCCCGCGTACAGCCCCTCCACCTCGTCCGCGTAGTCGCGCAGGATGCGGGCGCGGCGGAGTTTCATCGACGGGGTGAGGTGGCCCGCGTGTTCGGTGAAGTCGCCGGGGAGGACGGTGAAGCGGCGGATGGATTCGGGGCGGGAGACGAGCTGGTTGGCCTGGTCGATGGCGTCCTGGAGGATCGCCGCCAGCTCGGGGTCGGTCAGGAGGAGTTCGGCGGGGACCGGGTGCTTGCCGTTCATCTGGCGCCAGTGGTCGAGACCGTCGGGGTCCAGGGTGAGCAGGGCGCCGATGTAGGGGCGGCCGTCGCCGACGAGGAGGCAGTGGGAGATCAGCGGGTGCTGGCGCAGCCAGTTCTCCAGCGGGGCAGGGGCGACCGACTTGCCGCCCGCCGTGATGAGCAGCTCCTTCTTGCGCCCGGTGATGGTGAGGTAGCCGTCGTCGTCCAGCTCGCCCAGGTCGCCGGTCGGCAGCCAGCCGTCGCGGGTGGCGGGGACGACGCCGCCCGCGCTCATGTCCCAGTAGCCGCGCAGCACATGGTCCCCGGCGATCAGGATCTCGCCGTCGGCCGCGATCCTGATCCGGGTGCCGGGCAGCGGCCAGCCGACGGTGCCGATACGGGGCTTGAGCGGCGGGGTGACGGTGGTGGCGCCGGTGGTCTCGGTGAGGCCGTACCCCTCGAAGATCTCGATCCCGGCACCGGCGTAGAACGCGGCCAGGCGGCGGCCGAGCGGGGAGCCGCCGCAGATGGCGTAGCGGACCTTGCCGCCCATGGCGGCGCGCAGCTTGCGGTAGGCGAGCGGGTCGTAGAAGGAGCGGCTCGCCTTCAGGGAGGCGCCGGGACCGCTCCCGGTGCCGCTGCGGCGGGCTTCCAGCGCCTCGCCGTAGCGGACGGCGGTGGCGGCGGCGCGGTCGAAACCGGCTGCCTTGCCGGTCGTCTCGGCCTTGGCGCGGGCGGTGTTGTAGACCTTCTCCAGCATGTACGGGATCGTCAGCAGGCAGGTCGGGCGGAACGCGGCCAGGTCCGGGAGCAGATGCTCGGGCTTGAGGCTGGGCGCGTGACCGAGACGTACGCGGGCGCGGACGCAGGCGATGGCGACCATGCGCCCGAAGACGTGGGACATCGGCAGGAACAGCAGCACCGACGCCTCCTCCCCGGTCGTCGCCTTGAAGACCGGGTGGAGGAGTTCGATGGCGTTGTCGACCTCGGCGAAGAAGTTGCCGTGCGAGAGGGCGCAGCCCTTGGGGCGCCCGGTGGTGCCGGAGGTGTAGATCAGGGTCGCGAGGGTGTCGGGACCCAGCATGCCCCGGCGGACGGCGACTTCGCTGTCCGCCGCCCGGTCCCCGACCTCCGCCAGCAGGTCCACGTGTCCGTCGTCGATCACCCACACGTGCCGCAGCCCGGGCAGCCGGTCCAGCTCGGGTGCCATCGCGGCAGCCTGCTCGCGGGTCTCGGTGATCAGGGCGACGGCGCCGCAGTCCCCGAGCATCCAACTGGTCTGGTAGACCGAGGAGGTGGGGTAGACGGGCACGGTGACGAGCCCCGCCGCCCAGGCGGCGAAGTCCAGCAGGGTCCACTCGTAGCGGGTGCGGGCCATCACCGCGATGCGGTCGCCCGGCATCAGACCCTCGGAGATCAGCCCCTTGGCGACCGCGAGGACCTCGGCGGCGAACCGCTCGGCCGTCACGTCCTCCCACTCACCGTCGGCGCCCCGGCGGCTGAGCACGATCGCGCCCGGGTCCGCCTCGGCGTTCTCGAACGGCAGGTCCGCGAGCGAGCCGTGGGTCACCGGGGGCGCGAACGGGGGTACGGCGACCTCCCGTACCGCTCCGTCCAGCCGCCGGATCTCGGGCTCCACCAGGACGGGACGGCCGTCGTAGTCGAGGGCCGAGACCGGGGGGACGGAGACGACGGGGGCGTTCGGGTACGGGGCGGTCACGGGCGGCTCCTCGGGCGTGCAGCGGGAACTGCTTGCTGCATGAGATACGCGCCTCGCACACCGAGGCGTTCACCGGCGGGCGGTCCCGTGACGACAGGCCCCAGGGCTCGGCACCGCCGGTCCGGCTGGCGATCGTACGAGGCGGCTGTGGCGGGCCTGTGCGGATCGCGCGGTGGTACGGCGCCGGGGCTGTGCAGTCTCGGGGATTTCGTGAGGAGTGTTCTGCTTTCGCACCCGAGGCGCGGCGGGGCACCTCGGGGCGGGCGGGTGTTCCCCGGCTCAGAACTCGTCGGCGCCGTTGCGCAGTTCCTGCGTCCAGTAGCCCGTCGCCCACCGCGCCGGGTCGACGGCGATGCCCTCGGCGCCCGGAGCCCGCACGATCGCCATACCGGCACCGCTGGGCAGCGTGACGGAGAAGTCCTTGACCGTCTGGGTGCTCTCCTTGCGTCCGCCGTCGGAGATCCGCACGGCGGCGTACGCGGAGACGCCGGGCTCCAGGACGACCGGGGTGAGCGGCTTGCTCTTGGCGACGGAGGGGACCGTGCCCTGGGCGTTGTCCAGGAAGCGGATCTCGGGGAAGCCGGTCATGCGGCAGGTGCGCCCCGAGGTGTTCTTCGCGGTAAGGACGAGGTGGGTGTAGGGCGGACCGTCCTGCGTCGCCGCGCTGATCCGCAGCCCCTTGGTGGTGCAGGCGGGCGCGGTGGCCGAACCGGTGCCGCCGACGACCTGCTTGCCCTGGTCGGCGTCGCCGTTCTGGTCGGTCCCGCCCTGGCCCTTGTCACCGGACTGGTTCGCGCCGCCCTGGTCCTTGTCGCCGCTCTGCTCGACGGCGGACGCGGAGGCGGAGGCGGAGGCGGCGGGCGAGGACGCGCTCGCCGCGCCGGAGGTCTTGGCACCGGCACCCGCACCCGTGTCGTCGCCGCCGCACGCGGTGAGCGTCAGGGCGAGCGCGGCGGTGGTCACGGTGGTGAGGACGGCGAGACGGCTGCGGTGGGTGCGCATGGAGATTCCCCCAGGGAAAGAAGGGCGACCCGCCCGGTCGGGGCGCGGCGCCGGCGGAGCTGCTGACACCGAGGAGTCTGTGCGGTCGCACTGACGTTCCGTCGCCGTCCCGCTGACGTCCGGCTGACGCGCTCTGACCTGCGATGTCAGCCCCAGGGAGCTGACTCACGCCTCTCGCGCGAGGCGCCGTACCGCGCGCTCGTACCGGGCGCGGTACTCCGGTTTCTCCGCCACCCGCAGCAGGCACTCCAGCGCGCGGGCCGCGCCCTCGTCGTAGCCCTCGCGCTCCGCCTCGTCCGCCGCGCGCTCCAGGAGGTGGACGCCCTCCTCGTGGGCGCCGAGGGAGAGGTGCGCCTCGCCCGCGGTGGTGAGGAGGAGGGCGCGGCGGGCGGTCTCCTCGTGTTCGGGTCCGAGGGCGAGGGCGGTGCGGACGGTGTCCAGGGACCGGTCCGCGTGGCCCGCCGTGAGGAGGGTGCGGGCGAGGTGCTGGAGCGCGAGCATCTCGGTGTGCCGGTCGCCCGCCGCGCGGGCCAGTCCGGCGGCGCGCTCGCAGTCCTCCAGCGCGATGTCGAGGTCGCCGTGCTCGGCGCGGGCGACGGCGAGGTTGATGGTGGCGGTCACCTCGCCCGGTGCGTCGCCCGCCTTGCGTGCCAGCGCGGGCGCGGTCTCCAGCAGGGCGACTGCCTCGGCGGTGCGGCCCTCCTCCGTCAGCACCCAGCCGAGCAGGCTGAGCACCCGCGCCTCGGCGTACGCGTCCTGCTCCGCACGCGCCGCCTCCAGGGCGGACTCCAGCAGCGGCACCCAGCCGTCGCGTACCCGCAGCACCACCTGCGGCCAGTGGAGCAGGACCAGCCGCCAGGCGCGGTCGTGGAACCCGGCACAGCGCGCGGCGGCCACCGCCCGGGCCAGGTCGTCGCGTTCGGCGGCGAACCAGTTGAGCGCCTCGGACCGGTCCGCGAACTCCCGTACCGCGCGCGGCTGGTGGAAGTTCTCCGGCAGTCCGAAGCAGGCGCCGCCGCCCGGTTCGGCGGTGTCGGTCGCGGCGAGCGCGGTCGCCGTCAGGTGGTCCAGGGCGCGGACGAGCGCCTCGGGTCCCGCCTCCGGCTCCATGTCCCGGGCGTACAGCCGGACCAGGTCGTGCAGCGTCCAGCGCCCCGGCGCCGTCTCCGTGACGAGGTGGGCGGCGCCGAGCCGCTCCAGCGTCGCCTGCGCGGCGGCGAACCCGGTGTCCAGGAGCGCCCCGCACGCGTACGCGTCCACATGGCTGCCCGGGTGATGACCGAGCCGCGCCAGCAACCGTACGGCGTCGGGCGGGAGTTGCTGCACGGTCAGCCGCAGGGCGGCGGCGACCCCGGTGTCGTCCACGGCGAGGCGGACCAACCGCCCCTGCTCGTCGGCCAGTTCCGCCGCCAGCGCGGCCAGCGGTCGACCGGGGCGTCCGGCGAGGCGCGCGGCGACCACGCGCAGGGCGAGCGGGAGCCCTCCGCACAGTTCCGCGAGCCGCTGGGCCGCCACCGGTTCCGCGAGCACGCGCTCCTCGCCGAGCACTCCGGCGAGCAGAGCCATGCCGTCCTGCGGTTCGAGCACGTCCAGCGGCACGGGCCGGGCGGCGTCGGACGCGATGAGCCCTTCGAGGCGGTGGCGGCTGGTGACGAGCGTGACGCAGTCGGGTCCGCCGGGCAGCAGCGCCCGTACGGTCGCGGAGTCACGGGCGTTGTCCAGGACGACCAGCAGTCTGCGCCGCTCGGTCAGCGTGCGGAACAGCGCGGCGGCGGCCGACGCGGACTCGGGCACCCGGCGCGGCGGCACCCCGAGCGCGGGCAGGAACTCCCGCAGGACGTCGGTCAGTTCGGGCTCGCCCGTCTCGCTGAAGCCGCGCAGGTCCGCGTAGAGCCGCCCGTCCGGGAAGACGGACGCCTTGTGATGCGCCCACTGCAGGGCCAGCGCCGTCTTGCCCACCCCGGCGGGACCGGTGATCAGGCACACGGGCGCCTCGCCCGCCGCCGCCCGGCTGAGCGCGGCCAGCTCCTCGGTGCGCCCCTGGAAACCCCGGGGCGCGCGGGGCAGCAGCTCGGCGGGCGGTACGACGGGCACGGCGGGCGCGGGCAGCCGGACCAGGGGCTCGGCGGCGACGGCGACCGTGGCCACCGGGACCTCGGGGGCGGACGCGGGTGCGGATACGGGCACGGACGCGGGTACGACCGGATCGTCCGCGACCTCGCCGCCCCGCAGGATCAGCGCGTAGGCGTCGGCCAGTTCCCGCCCCGGGTCGATGCCCAGCTCGTCGGCGAGCAGCCGCCGCGTGCGGTGGAACCAGTCCAGCGCCTCCGCCTGGCGTCCCGCGCCGTACAGCGCCTTGATCAGCGCGGCGGCGAGCGACTCCCGCATCGGGTGCGCGACCGCCTCCGGGCGCAGGACGGCGGCGGCGCGGTGGTGCTCGCCGAGCAGGGCGTAGGTGCGCGCCAGTTCCTCGACGGTGGCGAGCCGCGACTCCTCCAGGGTGTGCGCGGCTGCCT
Organism: Streptomyces sp. DSM 110735; assembly: GCF_016482685.1. Lineage (GTDB taxonomy): Bacteria > Actinomycetota > Actinomycetes > Streptomycetales > Streptomycetaceae > Streptomyces. The sequence goes on from NZ_JACYHF010000017.1 coordinate 67,276, forward strand.
GGAGCGGCGGTCCGGTGAAGGCGCCGCCGAGCGCGGGACCCTGCCACAGCGACAGCGCCTCGGTGAGCATCATGGCGGCGTCGGCGGGTTCCCGCTGCTGCCGGGCCATCATCAGCAGCTCCTCGAACCGCTGCGCGTCCAGCAGGGATTCGGGCACCCGCAGGAGGTAGGCGTCGGTGAGCGTGACCAGCTCGACCCCGTACGCCGCCGCGTCCGCCCCGGTGAGCAGGGCGCGCAGCCGGGAGACATGCCCCTGGATGACGCTCCGCGCCTGCGAGGGGGGCGTCTCGTCCCACAGCGACTCGGTCAGCCGGGCGACCGAGACGGGGGTGTTGGCGGACAGCAGCAGTGCGGCGAGCAGGCTGCGGCGCTTGGCGGGACCGAGCGGCAGGGGCCCGGTGAAGGTGTCGACGGAGACCGTGCCGAGCAGCCGGAACTCCACGGGCGACTTCCCTTCCAAGGCGGGTCGCGCCCGGGACGGGGGCGCGGATCGCGTATCAGGGTATCGGGGCCTGACGTGCGGCGATGCGCCGCCGGTCGCCTTCTGGCCGGGTGCGGGAAGGCGACGGTGGAGGTGCGGTCAGCCGGGCTGGCCCTGGGTGCGGACGCTCTCGTCCACCGCGTCCTCCTGGTTGCGGTTGGCGTCCAGGTTGGCCTTCATGCGGTCGACGCGGCCGACGATCTGGACGGAGGCGCGCTCGCGTTCCTTGCGCAGCACGATCCAACTGATCGGCGCGGACAGGACCAGCGCGAGGAGCACGACCCAGAAGAAGTTGGAGTCGCCGAAGCCGCGCGGGACGAGACCCGAGTAGACGGCTCCCCAGGCGACCACGAGGCAGCCGGCGAAGACGCCGAGACGCATCAGCGTGTAGCGGAGCATGTCCATCCACTTCCGTTCGTACGGTTCGAAGCCCCCAAAGGGGCATCGCCCAGTGAAGCACGCCAAGTGGTCGATCTTGGCGGCGGGGCTCAGCGCAGGGGCAGCAGCATGGTGATGTCGTCGCGGTGGTCGCCGGGGGCGACGCGGATGGCGCCGGGCACCCGCCCGACCTCCTGGTAGCCGCAAGAGGCGTAGAAGTGCTCCAAGCCATGACCGCCCCGGCAGCCGAGCCGGATCGCCTCTATCCCGTCGAAGCCGCGGGCGGCGTCGGCGGCGGACGCGAGCAGGTCACGTCCGTAGCCCCTGCCCTGGTGCTTGGGGTGGACCATCACCGTGTACAGCCACAGCCAGTGGGTCATCAGCCGGTGGGTGTTGAAGGTGAGGAACGCGGTCGCCGCGACCCGCCCGTCCTCGTCGTGCCCGACCAGCAGCCTGCTGTGCCCCTCGGCCAGCCGCGCCAGGGTGCGGACCAGCTCCGGGCGTATCTCCTCGCGGGTCACGGGCGCCACGAAGCCGACGGCGCCGCCCGCGTTGCTGACGTCCGCCCACAGGTCGAGCAGACCGTCGCGCAGCTCGGGGGTGACGGCGGGGTCGAGAGTGAAGGTAAGAGACACGGGGCCAAGGTAGTCATTACCTCAGCCCCGTGGCTACCGCGTTTCAGTGGGCGGTACGACAGTCCGCCGCCCGCTTCCGTCTCAGACGCGCATCGCCTGCGGCGTCTCCCGGCGCAGCGGGTCCGGACCCTCGTACTCGCGGATGATCTCGTAGCGCGTGTTGCGCTCGACCGGGCGGAAACCCGCGTCGCGGATCAGGTCGAGCAGGTCGTCGCGGGTCAGCTTGTTCGGCGTGCCGTAGTTGTCCGCGTCGTGCGTGATCTTGTACTCGACGACCGAGCCGTCCATGTCGTCCGCGCCGTGCTGGAGGGCGAGCTGGGCGGTCTGCACACCGTGCATCACCCAGAACACCTTCACGTGCGGCACGTTGTCGAACAGCAGCCGGGAGACGGCGAAGGTCTTCAGCGCCTCGGCGCCCGTCGCCATCTGGGTGCGCGCCTGGAGGCGGTTGCGGACCTTGCCGTCCTTCATGTCCACGAAGTCGTGCTGGTAGCGCAGCGGGATGAAGACCTGGAAGCCGTTCGTCTCGTCCTGCAGCTCCCGCAGCCGCAGCACGTGGTCCACGCGGTGGCGCGGCTCCTCGATGTGGCCGTACAGCATGGTCGCCGGGGTCTTCAGACCCTTCTCGTGCGCCAGGCGGTGGATGCGCGACCAGTCTTCCCAGTGCGTGCGGTGGTCCACGATGTGCTGGCGGACCTCCCAGTCGAAGATCTCGGCGCCGCCGCCGGTCAGCGACTCAAGCCCCGCGTCGATGAGTTCGTCGAGGATCTCGGAGGCGGACAGTCCGGAGATCGTCTCGAAGTGGTGGATCTCCGTCGCCGTGAACGCCTTCAGCGAGACCTGCGGCAGCGCGGCCTTCAGCTCGCGCAGGGAGCGCGGGTAGTAGCGCCACGGGAGGTTCGGGTGGAGACCGTTGACGATGTGCAGCTCCGTCAGGTTCTCCGACTCCATCGCCTTGGCCAGCTTCACGGCCTCCTCGATGCGCATCGTGTACGCGTCCTTCTCGCCCGGCTTGCGCTGGAACGAGCAGTAGGCGCAGGACGCCGTGCACACGTTGGTCATGTTGAGGTGCCGGTTGACGTTGAAGTGCACGACGTCGCCGTTCTTACGCGTCCGCACCTCGTGCGCGAGGCCGCCGAGCCAGGCCAGGTCGTCCGACTCGTAGAGTGCGATGCCGTCCTCACGGGTCAGCCGCTCACCGGAGCGGACCTTCTCCTCCAGCTCGCGCTTGAGCCCGACGTCCATACCAACACCTTTCGCCGACAACCTGACCAACCGTACTCCCCCGAACCCGCGTTCCCGCGCGCCTACACCTCTTCGGGCAGCTCACCCACGCGGTTCTCCCACTTGGTGGAGAGCACGATCGTGGTGCGGGTGCGGGAGACGCCCTTGGTGCCGCTGAGTCTGCGGATCGTCTTCTCCAGACCGTCCACGTCGGAGGAGCGGACCTTCAGCATGAAGGAGTCGTCACCGGCGATGAACCAGCAGTCCTCGATCTCGGTGAGGTCCTTGAGCCGGCGCGCCACGTCCTCGTGGTCGGCGGCGTCCGACAGCGAGATGCCGATCAGCGCCGTCACACCGAGCCCGAGGGAGGCGGCGTCCACCGTCGCGCGGTAACCGGTGATGACCCCGGCCGCCTCCAGCCGGTTGATCCGGTCCGTGACGCTCGGACCCGACAGACCGACCAGGCGGCCCAGCTCCGCGTACGAGGCCCGGCCGTTCTCCCTCAGGGCCTGGATGAGCTGCCTGTCCACCGCGTCCATGCGATCGAAGCCTTCCGGTGTGAAATTGCCAAGTGGAGTGAGAAGTACCGCTGATGGAGAAGTACCGCCGCAAGCTCTGCTACGTGCTCCGCGCGCCGCCGCCCAGTTCGCCCTTCCAGCGCCGGTAGAGCCCGTGTCCGACGCCCGCCGCGTCCAGCACCCGCCCGGCCACGAAGTCCACCAGGTCCTGGATGTGGGTGGCGCCCGCGTAGAAGGCGGGCGAGGCGGGGACCACGCTCGCGCCCGCGTCGTCCAGGGCGACGAGATGGCGCAGGGTCTGCCCGTTCAACGGGGTCTCCCGTACGGCCACGACCAGCGGGCGCCGCTCCTTGAGCGTGACGCTCGCCGCGCGCTGGAGCAGGTCCTTGGACAGCCCGAGGGCGACTCCGGCGACGCACGCGGTGGAGGCGGGGACGATCAGCATCCCCTTGACGGGGTACGACCCCGAGGACGGTCCCGCGGCCAGGTCCCCCGCGTTCCAGTACCGCACGCCGCTCACGTCCGCCTCGAAGGTGCCGGGCTTGCCGTCCGCGCCGCGCCCCAGCCACTCCCGCAGGTCCTCCTGCCAGTGCGCGTCGCGGAACGAGATGCCCGTCTCGTCCAGCAGCGTCAGCCGCGAGGCCCGGCTGACCACCAGGTCCACCGCCTCACCGGCGTCCAGCAGCGCCCGCAGCACGGCAGCCGCGTACGGCGTCCCGGAAGCTCCGGAAACCCCCACGATCCAAGGCACGCGCTGCGATTCTCCTGCGTTCACACCTTGAGAGTACCGGCGTGACGCGGCGTGTTCAGGCCGGGTGGGGTAGCACGGAGTCGTACCCCACCCGTCACACGCGGAGCTGCGCGTGTACCGGTACGCGGACCTGTATGCGCACCTGTGCTCAGACCGTCAGACCCCGCACCAGCAGGTCCAGCAGCGCGCACACGAAAAGAGCGATGCCGATGAAGCCGTTGACGCTGAAGAACGCCCTGTTCAGCCGCGACAGATCATGCGGTCGCACGATCCGGTGCTCGTACACGAACGCCGACCCCACGATCACCAGACCCAGCCAGAAGAACGCGCCCGCGTGGGTGGCGAGGGCGTACCAGATGAAGAGGGCCATCGTGAGGGCGTGGCAGACGCGCGCGCCCCAGATCGCCGCCGGGATGCCGAAGCGGGCCGGGACCGACTTCACGCCGATCTCGCGGTCGGTCTCGACGTCCTGGCAGGCGTAGATCAGGTCGAAGCCGCCGATCCAGATGCCGACCGCGAGCCCGAGGATCACCGCGTCCCAGGACCAGGTGCCGGAGATGGCGAGCCAGCCGCCGACCGGTCCCATCGCCTGGGCGAGACCCAGGATCGCCTGCGGGAAGTTGGTGAACCGCTTGCCGTACGGATAGACCACCATCGGGATCACCGCGACCGGCGCGAGCGCCAGGCACAGCGGGTTCAGCAGCGCGGCGGAGCCGAGGAAGACGATCAGGGCGATCAGCGCGCCGGTCCACGCGTGCCGTACCGACATCGCGCCGGTGACCAGCTCGCGGTGGGCGGTGCGCGGGTTACGGGCGTCGATCTCGCGGTCGATGATCCGGTTGACCGCCATCGCGAAGGTGCGCAGCCCGACCATGCAGATGGTGACGAGGAGCAGCCGCGCCCAGTGGACGTTCTTGTCCCACTGGTACATCGCGGTGAGCGCGGCGATGTAGGCGAAGGGCAGCGCGAAGACCGAGTGCTCGATCATCACCAGGCGCAGGAACGCCGGAACACCCCCGCGTCTGCGGGGACCATGCTTCGCGCTGCCCTCTCCAAGAATGACCTCACCGCTCACAGTCCGTACTCCTTCCAGCGCCGCGTCACCCGTTCGGCCGTATCCGGATCCGACAGGACCATGTCCGGCCAGCCCCCGTCCCTCGTGTAGCCCTCCTCGGGCAGCTTCTTCGTCGCGTCGATGCCCGCCTTGCCGCCCCAGAACTGCTGGTAGGAGGCGTGGTCGAGATGGTCGACGGGACCCTCGGCGACCACCAGGTCGCGCGCGTAGTCGGTGTTGCCGAGCGCCCGCCAGGCGACCTCGTGCAGGTCGTGCACGTCGCAGTCGGAGTCGACGACCACGATCAGCTTGGTCAGGGACATCATGTGCGCGCCCCAGATCGCGGACATCACCTTCTGGGCGTGCTTCGGGTACTTCTTGTCGATCGAGACGATCGCGCAGTTGTGGAAGCCGCCCGCCTCGGGGAGGTGGTAGTCCACGATGTCCGGGACGATGATCTTCAGCAGCGGCAGGAAGAAGCGCTCGGTGGCGCGGCCGAGGGGACCGTCCTCCGTCGGCGGGCGGCCGACCACGATGGACTGGAGCAGCGGTCGCTTCCGCATCGTCACGCAGTCGATCTTCAACGCGGGGAACGGTTCCTGCGGGGTGTAGAACCCGGTGTGGTCGCCGAAGGGACCCTCGGGCAGCATCTCGCCCGGCTCCAGCCAGCCCTCGAGGACGACCTCGGCGTTCGCCGGGACCTGGAGCGGGACGGTCTTGCAGTCGACCATCTCGATCCGCTTGCCCGCGATGAACCCGGCGAACATGTACTCGTCGATGTCGCCGGGCAGCGGGGCGGTGGAGGCGTAGGTGACGGCGGGCGGGCAGCCGAAGGCGATGGCGACGGGCAGCCGCTCACCGCGCCGGGCGGCGACCGCGTAGTGGTTCCGGCTGTCCTTGTGGATCTGCCAGTGCATGCCGATGGTGCGCCTGTCGTGCCGCTGGAGGCGGTACAGACCGAGGTTGCGGACACCGGACTCGGGGTCCTTGGTGTGGGTGAGCCCGAGGTTGAAGAAGGAGCCGCCGTCCTTGGGCCAGGTGAACAGGGCGGGCAGCGCGTCGAGGTCCACGTCGTCGCCGGTGAGGACGACCTCCTGGACCGGCGCGTGGTCGCCCTTGACCTTCTTCGGCGGTACGTGCGCCATCGCGCCGAGCTTGCCGAACGCCTCGCGGACGCCGACGAAGCCGTGCGGCAGCTCGGGGCGCAGCAGTCCGCCGATCTTGTCGGAGATCTCCGCGTACGACTTCAGCCCGAGCGCCTTGAGCAGGCGGCGGTCGGTGCCGAAGACGTTCATCGCCAGGGGCATCGCGGAGCCCTTGACGTTCTCGAAGAGCAGTGCCGGTCCGCCGGCCTTCTGCACCCGGTCGACGATCTCACCGACCTCCAGGTACGGGTCGACCTCGGCCTTGATGCGCTTGAGGTCACCCTCGCGCTCCAGCGCCCGCAGCAGGGAGCGAAGATCGTCATAAGCCATGTGTCCCAGTATCGGCCACCGGATACGCTGGCTCGGTCACCGGGGCCGTACACACCGTCGGGAGAACGCGCGCCCATGCTCAGGTATCTGCCGTTCCTGCTGGTCCTGGCCCTGTGGATCTATGCCTTCGTGGACTGTCTGAACACCCCCGAGGACGAGGTCCGCCATCTCCCCAAGCTCGCCTGGGTCGTCGTCATCCTCCTGTTCGGCGAGATCCTGGTCGGTCCCGTCGCCTGGCTCCTCGCGGGCAAGGTCCGTCACCGCCCCGCCCCCGCGCCCACCTGGGTCGCCCCGGACGACAACCCGGAGTTCCTGAAGTCCCTGGAGAAGGACGACCCCGACCGGGACTGAGAGCACGTGAGAGGGCTCATGGACACGGAGTTGGCGCGGGTCTGGCTCGCCGTCGCACTGGAAGAGGCTCGTACCGGGCGTGCCGAGGGCGGGGTGCCGGTCGGTGCCGCGCTGTACGGCGCCGGTGGCGAGCTGCTCGGGCGGGGGCGGAACCGGCGGGTGCAGGACGACGATCCGTCGGTGCACGGGGAGACGGACGCGTTCCGGGCGGCGGGGCGGCAGCGGTCGTACCGGGGGACGACCATGGTGACCACGCTCTCGCCGTGCTGGTACTGCTCGGGTCTGGTGCGGCAGTTCGGGATCTCGCGGGTGGTGATCGGGGAGGCGGAGACGTTCTCCGGCGGGCACGAGTGGCTCGCCGGGCACGGGGTGGAGATCGTGCTGCTTGACGATCCGGAGTGCGTGGCGCTGATGCGCGGGTTCATCGAGGAGCGACCGGAGCTGTGGTTCGAGGACATCGGGGTGTAGGCACGCCCTGGACAAGGACCCGCTCCGGACCCGCTCCGGTCCCGCTCCGGTCCCGCGCCCGCCCCGGTGACCGTCACGGTCGGTTAATCACTTCCGCGTTCGGCTCGCCATCCGTTCCGCTGAAATGACCGGCGCGGGCATGTCTCCACCGCTCGGGACGGCATTCCCTTGAGCGGGGGCCCGTCCAGTGGGCCCCCTCTGCGATCGGAGACGCGTGCGAATCACTGACATCCAGCGCTGCGAGGTCCGGCCGGGACGGCTCGTCGAGTGGACGCTGAGTCCGGCGACCGTCGCGGCGGCGGCGAGCCTGCCGGAGGACTCCCGGCCCCCGGCCTACATCCAGGAGTCGCACATCAGGACCGCGAGGTCCGTCCGCGAGGACGGCCTGTTCGTGCCGACCTGGCTGGGCGCCTCCTTCGACCTGCCGGGTCCGGTCGACCTCGACGTGCTCCAGGAGGCGCTGCGCTCCTGGACCGTACGGCACGAGACGCTGCGCAGCGGCTTCCGCTGGGCGGGCGAGAACGACGCGGAGCTGCGCCGGTTCACGCTGGAGGAGGACGACGTCACCCTGCACCGCGAGACGGTCGGCGACTTCCCCGACGCGGAAGCGCTGGCCGGGCACCTCCAGGACCGGTTCGACACGGTGGCGGACGCGCTGCGCTGGCCGAACCTGATCTACGCGGCGGTCGTCCGCGACGACTCGGCGACCGTCTTCCTCGCCTTCGACCACAGCAACGTGGACGCCTACTCGCTGCACGGCATCCCGGCCGAGATCGAGGAGCTGTACACGGCGGGGCTCCAGGGGCGCGGTCCGGTGGTGCGCACCCCGGCGGCGAGTTACGTGGACTTCTGCGAGATCGAGCGCGCGGACGCGGACCGGCTCGACGGCGACCACGCGATCGTCTCGCGCTGGCGGGAGTTCATCCAGCGCTGCGACGGCACGCTGCCCTCGTTCCCGGTGGACCTCGGGGTCACGCCGGGCGGTCCGCTGCCGCGGCAGAAGATGATCTGCGAGCCGCTGGTGGACGCGGAGACGGCTGCCGCGTTCGAGGCGTACTGCCGCCCCTACGGCGGGAGCCTGGTCGGGCTGCTCGCGGCCACCGCGCTGATCGTGCACGAGCTGGGCGAGCAGCCGGTGTACCGCACGGTCGTCCCCTTCCACACCCGGGTGAAGTCCCGCTGGACCGACTCGGTCGGCTGGTACGTCGGCGGCGCCCCCATCGAGGTCCCGGTGTCCCACACCCCCGACCTGACGGCCACCCTGCGCACGGTCCGCGCCGAGCTGCAGTCCAACCGCGCCCTGTCCCGGATGCCGCTGGCCCGCGTGCTGCGCCTGCTCGGCGCCGACTTCCGCCCCACCTCGCCGGACCTGTACTCGATCGTGTCCTACGTCGACACCCGGGGCATCGCGGGCGCCGACCGCTGGACCGACCAGAGGGCCCACGCCCTGCTCCGGGTCTCCTACGGCGACCAGGTCTGCGTCTGGGTCAGCCGCCTCCACGACGGACTCTGGCTGGCCAGCCGCCACCCCGACACGGACGTGGCGACGAAGAACATGCGCCTGTACGTGGAGCGCCTGCGCGACCTGATGTCGACCCTGCCGGGCTGAACGGGGTGCCTCCGGCCGAGCGAGCGGCGCACGACCTGCCGAGGTGAGCGGGCGACGCGGGCGGGCTTGACCCTGACGTGCGGGGCAGGGGTTAGCGTCCGCGGGTTCCTGCCGTCCGCCTTCCGGGAGACGTCCATGACCTCCGTCCTGCCCGCGACCGTCCGTGCGGTGCGGCTCGCCGCCGTGCCCGAGGGGCTGCCCGTGCCCGGGGACCTCAGCCTCGCCGAGGTCCCGGCGCCCGTCCCCGCGCCCGGTCACGTCCTCGTGCGCAACCGTGCCTTCCAGGTCTTCGCCGGTCTGCGCACCCTGATCGGCGGGGCGGCGCGGGACACCCCGGCGCCGGGACTGCGCCCCGGGGACACGCTGTTCGGTCCGGCCGTCGGTGAGGTGCTCGCCGCGGCGGACCCGTTCAAGGCGGGCGATCTGGTGCTCCACCCGCTCGGCTGGCGCGAGTACGCCCTCGTACCGGTCGCCGCGTGCACCCCCGTCGACCCGGCGCTGCCCGACCCGGTCGCCGCCCTCTCCTCCGGCTCCGCCGCGTACGGCGCGCTCACCCGGGTGGCCCGGGTGCGCGCGGGCGACGTCGTCCTGGTCACCGGCGCGGCGGGCGGGGTGGGCTCGCTGGCGGGGCAGATCGCCCATCTGCTGGGCGCGGACCGGGTGATCGGCACCACCCGCTCCCCGGCGAAGACCGCTCTCCTCGCCGAGCTGGGCTACGACGCGGTCGTCACCGCCGGTCCGGGCACGGACCCCGCCGACTTCGCCGGGCGGCTCGCGAAGGCAGCCCCCGACGGCGTCGACGTCCTGCTGGACACCGTCGGCGGACTCCAGCTCGCGGCGGCGGTGGACGCCGCCCGGACCGGCGCACGGTTCGCGCTGGTCGGCGCGCTCGACGGCCAGCTCGCGACCGAGGGCGCGGGCGCCACGGCGCCGGTACGGCTGGACGCCTTCCGGATCGTCGTACGGGGCGTGTCGCTCGGCGGCTACCGGGGTCCGGAGCACCCGGAGGTGGAGGCGGAGTGGACGGACCGCTTCGGGCGCTGGCTGCGCTCCGGCGAGATCCGCTTCCCCGTCACCCGGGTCACGGGACTGGACCGGGCTCCGCAGGCGTTGTCCGGGCTGATCGCCGGGCAGTATTCCGGCACGGTCGTGGTGGAGCTGCCGTAGGACCGGCGAGCGGGGTGGGGCATGAGAATCGGAGACGCGGCGGCAGCCGTGGGAACGACACCCCGCGCCCTGCGCTTCTACGAACAGCGCGGTCTGCTCCCCCCGCCCCGCCGCACCGGCGCGGGTCAGCGGGACTACGGTCCCGCCGAACTCGCCCTCCTCCAGGTGATCCGGCGCCTGCTGACCCTGGGGCTCACCGTCTCGGACCTCGCCGCCATCGCGGACCGGCTGCCCCTGCTGGCGGCGGACCCCCGCCCGTGCGGTACGACGGACCCCGGTGCCGCGCGCCAGGGCGCCGTCGGGGCGCCGGTCGTGGAGCGCCGTATCGCCCTGCTCGACGCGGAGATCGCCCGGCTGTCCCGGCTCAGGGACGCGCTGCGGGCGGGGCTGGACGGCGAAGAAGCGGAAGCGGCGGAAGCGGCGAGGGAGGACGGTTCGGCGGTCAGCCCAGTGCAGTGAGCAGCCGTTCGAAGCGCTCGCGCCAGTCCGCCTCCGTCGCGCCCTCGCCCTGGAACTCGTGGGTGAAGCGCAGCGCGCTGCCCATCTCGCCGTCGCGCTCCAGATGGAAGCGGATACGGCCGCCGCCCTCGACCGTGTACTCGGCGACGCGGTCCACGTCCCAGGCGGTGATGCGCCCCGCGCCGAGACCCCGCAGGGCGACGGTGCCGTCGAGGCGGGGTTCGAGGACGTCCACCGGGACGCACCAGCCGGTCAGACCCTCGGCGGTGGCCAGCGCGGGCCAGATGTCACCCATGGACCTCGGGACACGCACCAGGAGATGGAGTATGTGCGTGTTCCCGTGGGTCTGACTGGTGCCCTGTTCGATGGAACCGCTCATGGCACCAGTGTCCCGTACCGGTCGGTCACACGCCCGCGTAGGAGTGCTTGCCGGTCACGAAGATGTTGACGCCGTAGTAGTTGAACAGCCAGCAGGCGAAGGCGAGCATGGCCAGGTAGGCGGCCTTGCGGCCCTTCCACCCCGCGGTGGCGCGGGCGTGCAGGTAGCAGGCGTAGCCGATCCAGGTGATGAAGGACCAGGTCTCCTTGGGGTCCCAGTTCCAGTAGCGTCCCCAGGCGTCGCCCGCCCAGATCGCGCCCGCGATGATCGTGAACGTCCACAGCGGGAAGACCGCCGCGTTGACCCGGTAGGCGAACTTGTCCAGCGAGGCGGAGGCGGGCAGCCGCTCCAGGACCGAGGTGGCGAAGGCGCCGGGCTTGCCGCCGGTCTGGAGCTTGTTCTCGTAGGAGTCCTTGAACAGGTACAGGATCGTGGCGACCGCGCCGACGTAGAACACCGCGCCGCAGAAGATCGCGGTGGAGACGTGGATGTACAGCCAGTACGAGTGCAGGGCGGGGACGAGCTGGTCGCTGGCGGTGTAGAGCACGGTGACGGCGAGACCGAGGTCGAGCAGGACCGTGGTGATCAGGAACAGACCGAGCCAGCGCACGTTCTTCTTCAGCGCGAGCAGCCCGAGGTACACGGCGACGGCGACCGTGGAGAAGGTGATGTTGAACTCGTACATGTTGCCCCAGGGGGCACGCTGCACGGACGCCGCGCGGGCGACCACACCGGCCAGCTCCACGAGGAACGCCAGCACGGTCAGGGAGATGGCGATCCGGCCGTACAGGTCGCCCTGGACGTCGCCGCCGTGGGCGCCGGGACCGTCCGGCACGTCCCGGGCGCCGGCCGCCTGGCGGACGACGACCTGGGGTCGCTCCAGGACGGCGGTGCCGCCCGCCTGCTTGACGGTGACGGCGGGTCCCTCCGCCTTCGCCGCCTTCCCCTCGGCGGTGAGCGCGGCGGCGGTACGGCCGACCTTGCTGCGGCTGCCGAAGAGCCATTCGGCGATGTACGCGAAGAAGGCCAGGGTGTAGACGGCCATCGACGAGTAGATCAGCGTGTTGCTGACACTCGCGAGGTGTTCGTTGGTGGCGGCGGCGAGAATCACTGCTGCTCAGCCCCTTCGGCAGAGACGACGCGGGATGCGTCGGTGTCGTCGTTGGTGTCGTCGTCGGCGGGGGCGGTGCTTTCGGGGGCGCCCGGCGCGGTGTCGTAGAGCGTTCCGGCGAGGTCGGAGAGTTCCTCGGGGACCTTCGCGGACTCGCTGCGGCCGAGGCCCGCCATCTCCACGACGGTCACGCCGTCGGGACCCGTGACCGCCCGGACCCACACGCGGCGGCGCTGGATGAACAGGGACGCGGCGAGACCGAGGATCGCGGCGAGCGCGCCCGCGAGAGCCCAGCCGCCGCCGGGCTCCTGGACGATCTCGAAGCCCGCCCATTCCTTGACGTTCTTCTCGAAGGTCACGGACCCCGCGCCGTTCGGCAGCTTCATGGTCTGGCCGGGCTTGAGGTTGTCCCTGAGCTGGGCGCCCTTGGCGTCCTTGTAGCCCTTCAGGTGCCGCTGGTCGAGCTGGTAGACGCTCTGCGAGAGCCCCGCGTCCACGCCGAGGTCGCCGTGGTACGGCTCCAGGTTGAGCACCGGGTTGAGCAGCGCCGGGAACTGGGAGAGGACGTTGGCGCCGCCGCCGTAGGTCGGCAGGAAGAAGGCGCGGATGCCGAGCTGCTCCTTGGTGCCGTTGGCGTCGCGGTAGCCGTCCATGACCTTGATGACGCCCTGCGAGGTGACGTTGCCGTCGAGCGGGAGCAGGGGGACGGCGTCGTGGTAGACGACCTTGCCCTTGCCGTCGCGGACGGTGATCACGGGGGCGTAGCCGTGGCTGACGAGGTAGACCTTGGAGTCGCCGATCCTCAGCGGCTCGTTGACCTTGACGGTGGTGGTGCGCTGCTTGCCGTACGCGCCCTCGCTGTAGGCGATCTTCGCCTGGTAGGTGCGCGGGGTGCCCCGGTTGGGTCCGCTCATCTCGTAGGTGCCGGTGAAGTCCTTCAGGTCGAAGCTGAAGGGCACCAGGTCGTCGCCCTGGAACAGGCTGCCCGACTTGAAGTCGTCGTACATCGGCAGCGCGTTGGAGAAGCCGTCGCCCTCGACCATCAGCTTGGTGCCGTCGGACTTGAACATCTGGCCCGAGGCGAAGGCGACGAGCAGCACGATGAGGGCGACGTGGAAGACCAGGTTGCCCAGCTCGCGCACGTACCCCTTCTCGGCGGCGACCGCGTCGCCCACCCGGTGGGCACGGAAGCGGCGCTTCTTGAGCAGCGCGAGCGCGGTCTCGCGGACCTGCTCGGGGTCGGCGGTGGTGCGCCAGGTGGTGTACGCCGGGAGCCGGTCCAGGCGCCTGGGCGCGCCCGGCGGGCGACCGCGGAGCTGGCCGACGAACTGCCAGGTGCGCGGGACGATGCAGCCGATGAGGGAGACGAACAGCAGGATGTAGATCGCGGAGAACCACACCGAGCTGTAGACGTGGAAGAGCCCGAGCTTGTCGTAGACGGGCGCGAGCGTGGTGTGCGCCTTGCGGAAGTCGTCGACCTTGTTGGCGTCGGCGCCGGTCTGCGGGATCAGCGAGCCGGGGATCGCGCCGAGCGAGAGCAGCAGGAGCAGCAGCAGCGCGACCCGCATGGAGGTGAGCTGCCGCCAGAACCAGCGGGCCCAGCCGATCACGCCCAGCGAGGGCGGGGTCGACAGGTCCTCCTGGGGCGCGGTGGACATCTGGGAGCCGGCCGCGCCCAGGCCCTCCGGGGAGGTGTCGGTAGTGGTCTTGCTCATCAGATCCCCACAGAGAAGCCGTCGGACCAGGTCTGCATCTCCCGCACCAGGTGGTCCCACGCCCCGGTCAGCAGCAGCACACCGGTCACGATCATCATCGTGCCGCCGATGCGCATCACCCAGACATAGTGGCGTTTGACCCAGCCGAACGCGCCGAGCGCCTTGCGGAAGGCGACGGCGGTGAGCACGAAGGGCACGCCGAGCCCCAGGCAGTACGCGACGGTCAGTATCGCGCCCCGGCCCGCGCTCGCCTGCTGGGAGGAGAGGGCGACGACGGAGGCGAGGGTCGGACCGATGCAGGGCGTCCAGCCGATCCCGAAGAGGGCGCCGAGCAGGGGCGCGCCGAGGAGTCCGGTGGCCGGGCGCCGGTGGAAGCGGAACTCGCGCTGGGTCAGCCAGGGCATCAGACCCATGAAGAAGACGCCGAGCACGATCATGAGCACGCCGAGGACCCGGGTCAGGACGTCCTTGTAGCTCTGGAGGGTCTGGCCGAAGAACCCGAAGAGGGCGCCGCCGGAGACGAACACGACGGTGAAGCCGAGTACGAAGAGGGCGGCGCCGGTCGCCATCCGCCCGCGCCGGGCGTCGGCCAGGTCGGTGCCGGTGACGCCGGTCACGTAGGAGAGGTAGCCCGGCACCAGCGGCAGCACGCAGGGCGAGAAGAAGGAGACGAGCCCGCCGAGCACCGCGACGGGCAGGGCGAGCAGCAGGGCGCCGTTGAGCACGGTCTGGTTCTGCCCGCCGGCGGCGAGCGTGAGGAGCGGACTCACGTCACTTCTCCGCCGCGACCGGCTTGAGCATCTCCCGCAGCGCGAGGTCGTCGAGCTGCTCCAGGGCGCGCGCGGCGATCTTCCCGTGCCTGTCGATGATCAGGGTGGAGGGAATGAGCTGCGGGTTGAGCGTGCCCTTCTTGAAGCGGAGCAGGAGCTTGCCCGTGGGGTCGTACAGGCTGGGGTACGTGATCCCGTTGGCCTTCTCGAAGTTGCGGGGCTGGGTGGTGTTGGAGTCGCGGGTGTTGATCCCGACGAACTGCACGCCCTTGTCCGCGTACTCCTTGGAGACCTTGGAGAAGTACTTCGCCTCCGCGCGGCAGGGACCGCACCAGGAGCCCCAGACGTTGATGACGACGACCTTGCCCTGGTAGTCGGCGACGTCGAGGCTCTTGCCGTCGATGGTCTTCCCGGACAGGTCCGGCGCCTTGACGCGGTGGGCGGGGGCGACGGTGTCGACGCCGTTGTCGCCGGTGACGAAGTTGGTGTCGCCGCCCCCGCCGGAGATTCCGCCGTTGCCGCACGCGGACAGGACCAGGGCCGCGAGGGCGGTCACGGCACCGAGCAGAGCGGCGCGGCTACGGGTACTCATGTGAAAAGTTTCGCATGGCTGTTCCGGGGCTTTCGCGCGCCCCCCTGCTGGCGGAAAACCCCATTTCAACCGGTATTTACACCGGGCAAAACGGACACGCCGTCACGCCGCGCCATTGCCGGTGCCGCTGCCGCCCTTGGCGCTTCCGCCCTTGCCGCTGCCGCCATCGGCGAGGAATCCCTTCCAGCCCCCGGCGGGCTTCTGCCCCACGTCCAGCGTGCGCAGCCCGGCGAGGACCTCGGGCTTCTGCACGTCCAGCCAGTCGGTGAACTGGCGGAAGGAGACCAGGCGCACGTCGGCACCCTTCTCCTTCTCGCGCGCGATGTGCTTGAACGCCTCCTCGACGGCGTCCATGTAGAGACCGCCGTTCCACTGCTCGAAGTGGTTGCCGATGAAGAAGGGCGCGCGGTTGGTCTCGTAGGCGCGCTGGAAGCCGGATATGTACGCCTGCGCGGACTGCTTGCGCCAGCCCGGGTAGTTGTAGGCGGGGGCGTTGGTCGAGTTCACGGACTGGTTGGCGAGCATGTTGTAGTCCATGGACAGGACCTCGAAGGAGTGTCCGGGGAAAGGTATCTGCTGAAGGGGCAGGTCCCAGATCCCGAGCCGCTTGGACGGCCAGACCTGGCGTCCGCCGGGCGAGGAGGCGTCGTAGCGCCAGCCCAGCTCGCGGGCGGTGGGCAGCAGGTGGTCCTGGCCGAGCAGACAGGGCGTACGACCGCCGGTCAGCTCCTTGTCGTAGTCGAAGGGCAGCGAGGGCAGGTCGGTCCAGCCCGTGTTGGTGCGCCACTCCTTGACGAACTTCTTGGCCTGGTCGATCTCGCTGCGCCACTGGGCGGGCGTCCAGTTGCCGACGGTGCCGTAGCCGCCGCAGAAATGCCCGTTGAAGTGGGTGCCGATCTCGTGGCCCTCCAGCCAGGCGCGGCGGACGTTGGCCAGCGTCGCCTTGACGTGCGCGTCGGTGAGGTAGCCGATGTCGGAGGCGCCGCGCGGGTTGTTCGGCGGGTTGTAGAGCCGCTTCTTCGACTCCGGGAGCAGATAGAGCCCCGAGAGGAAGAAGGTCATGCTCGCGCCGTGCTCCTTGGCCAGGTCCAAAAAGCGCGGGAAGAGACCGTTGCCGACCTCTCCGGCGCCGTCCCAGGAGAAGACCACGAACTGGGGCGGGGTCTGACCCGGCTCCAGCGGCTCGGGGCGGGCGGGCTGGTGGGGCTGCGCGCCGGTGAAGGAGGTGGAGCCGTCGCCGATGGGACGCGCCTTGGGGCGCGCGGGGTGGTTCTTGCCGTCTCCCGCGTGCTTCCCGGAACCGGCGCCGTGGCCACCGGCGTCCGGGGAGTGGGCGGACTTCACGGTCCCGCAGCCCGCGAGTCCCGCGGCAGCCGCCGCGCCCGCGCCGAGCCCGAGTATTCCCCTCCGGGAGATGGTGTGCATGGGTTCCCCGATCCGTCACGCCCGCTGGTGTCACTCGGTCAGAGGGCGTGACGAAGGGGGAGGTTCCGCGATCCACTGCCTATTTCGCAGCGGACACGACAAGATTGCTCGAACCGCGCCGTATGGGTGGATTCACCCCATGGTCTCCCGGCGGGTTCAGGCCCCGAACGCCTTGCCCTGTCCGGCGCCCTTGGCGGGCTTGGCACCCGCGTGGAGGTGGGCCGGGACCAGGTCGATGGCGGGCTCGCTGTAGCCGACGGAGACGATCTTGTCACCCCGGAAGGTGAAGCTCGTCAGCGAGGCGAGGGTGCACTGCCGCTTGCGCGGGTCGTGCCAGAGGCGGCGCCGCTCGACGTAGGAGCGCACGATCCAGATCGGGAGCTGGTGGCTGACCAGCACCGCCTCGTGCCCCCGGGCGCGGTCCTTGGCCGCGTTCAGCGCGCCCATCATGCGGACGACCTGGTCGACGTACGGCTCGCCCCAGGACGGCTTGAACGGGTTGACCAGGTGCTTCCAGTTCTCCGGCTTGCGCAGCGCGCCGTCGCCGACACCGAAGGTCTTGCCCTGGAAGACGTTCTCCGCCTCGATCAGCCGCTCGTCGGTGGCGAGGTCGAGACCGTGCGCCTTGGCGATCGGGGTGGCGGTCTCCTGCGCGCGCTCCAGCGGGGAGGCGACGACGTAGGTGATGTCGCGCGGGGCGAGGTGCTCGGCGACCCGCTCCGCCATCCGGCGCCCCAGCTCGGAGAGGTGGTAGTCGGGCAGGCGGCCGTAGAGGACACCGGCGGGGTTGTCGACCTCGCCGTGCCGCATGACGTGGACGACGGTGAGGTCCTGGTCGCTGGTGCTGGTGCTCACGCGGTCGCCTCCGCGGCGGCTCGGGCCGCCGCCGGGAGGGCGTCGGCGATCTTCTGGATGGCCCGCTCGTCGTGGGCCGTGGACACGAACCAGGACTCGAAGGACGACGGCGGGAGGTACACGCCGTCCGCCAGCAGCGAGTGGAAGAACGCGTTGAAGCGGAACGATTCCTGCCGCTTGGCGTCCTCGTAGGTGCGCACCTGCCGGTCGGTGAAGAACACCGAGAACATGTTGGACGCGGTCTGCAGCCGGTGCGCCACGCCCTCCTTGCTCAGCGCCTCGGTGACCAGCGCCTGGATCTGCGCGGAGACCGCGTCCACCTTGTCGTACGCCGCGTCGTCGAGCAGCCGGAGCTGGGCGAGACCGGCGGCGGTGGCGACCGGGTTCCCGGAGAGGGTGCCCGCCTGGTAGACCGGTCCCGCCGGGGCGAGGTGGGCCATCACGTCGGCGCGCCCGCCGAACGCGGCGGCGGGGAAGCCGCCGCCCATCACCTTGCCGAAGGTCATCAGGTCCGGGACGACGCCGTCGACGCCGAACCAGCCCGCGCGGGAGGTGCGGAAGCCGGTCATCACCTCGTCGGAGATGAACAGCGCGCCGTTCTTGGCGCAGGCGTCCTTCAGCCCCTGGTTGAAACCGGGGTCCGGCGGGACGACGCCCATGTTGCCCGGCGACGCCTCGGTGATCACACAGGCGATCTCGCCCGGGTGCCGGTGGAACGCCTCCTGCACGGCTTCCAGGTCGTTGTACGGCAGCACGATCGTGTCCCCTGCCTGCGCGCCCGTGACACCGGGGGTGTCGGGCAGCGCGAAGGTGGCGACACCGGAACCGGCGGAGGCGAGCAGGGAGTCGACGTGACCGTGGTAGCAGCCGGCGAACTTGATCACCTTGGCGCGGCGGGTGAAGCCGCGGGCCAGCCGGATCGCGCTCATGGTCGCCTCGGTGCCGCTGCTGACCAGGCGCACCTGGTCCACGGGCTCGATCCGGGCGACGATCTCCTCGGCGAGCGCGACCTCGCCCTCGCCGGGCGTGCCGAAGGACGTACCGCGGGCGACCGCCTCCTGCACGGCGGCGATGACCTCGGGGTGCGAGTGCCCGAGGATCATCGGACCCCAGGAGCACACCAGGTCCACGTACTCGCGCCCGTCGGCGTCCGTGAGGTACGGACCGCTGCCGGAGACCATGAACCGGGGCGTACCGCCGACGGCACGGAAGGCGCGCACCGGGGAGTTCACGCCACCCGGGGTGACGGCGGAGGCACGGTCGAAGAGCGCCTGGGATGCGGGCGCGTCGTAGGGATAGGGCGTTTCGCTCTGGGCGCTCATGGCGTGCGACTACTCCGGCTTCTCGGACTCCGGTTGCGGGGTGACTCCCTCAGGGTAGGCGGTGGGGCGGGAGGGAGAGGGGGAGCGGGGGCGCGCTGCGGGTTCGGGGCAGGGGTGAGCGTGCGGGTGCGACGGCGCGGGCTCGGGGTCGGACGGGGAGTCGGACGGGGGCGGGCAGGTGGTCGGACGGGGAGTTCGAATCTTTCGACCGGGGTCCGCCGGACGTTCCTTCCGGAACCCCTGGCCGATCTTTCACGATCTGCGAGACTGACACCTGATACACACACCTCATGCGGCACGTAGTGATCGGGGACCGGGGATTTTCCTGCGGACTGAAGATTCACCGCACGTTTCGGCGGGCGGCCGTGGGGGAGGTCACTGACACGATGATCGGGTTGCGCGGCGGGGGCCACGCGTCCTAGAAAAGCACTCGGGTGGAGATATGCATCGCGGTGGCGGACTGGGCGAGGGGACTGATGACCTGGGTCCTCGGCGAGCCCGGCGGGGAAGGCACCGGCGCGAAGCGGAGGAAGCGACCGAAGCACGTCAGGCTGACGCACGTCAGACACAGGGTGTACCGAGTGAGCC
Organism: Streptomyces sp. DSM 110735; assembly: GCF_016482685.1. Classification (GTDB taxonomy): domain Bacteria; phylum Actinomycetota; class Actinomycetes; order Streptomycetales; family Streptomycetaceae; genus Streptomyces. Next base: position 86,603 of record NZ_JACYHF010000017.1, read on the forward strand.
CGAGCGGCACGACCGGCAGAACGACCGCCGGCCCGACGACCGGGCCGAGAGCCTCCGGTTGGGGAGCAGGAATGGTGGTCGGGTGGGGGTGACGTACAAGTACTTCGGTGCGCCGGACGGTGCGACCGCTGCCCGCGTCCCCATCTCGATGCGTCCCGAGGAACTCGGCGGCGACGAGCTGGGCATGAACGGCATGTTCACCAAGATCAAGCCGGAGACGATGGCGGCGATGGTGCTGACGGGCATCGAGGGCGTCCCCCTGCACAAGGTGCCGCCACTCGAACTCGTCGTCCTGCACCCGGACTACGCGGTGGTCAAACTCCCCATGACCGTGGTGGACCCCCTCCGCGACATAGGCGAGGAAGCGGTGGGCGCGGCGGCGTTCATCTGGTCGACGGTCCCGGACCGGGGCGGACCCCGGGACGCGTTCAATGTGTACCAACTGCTGCATGAGTGGCAGGACTTCAGCCATCGGTTGCATGAGGCGGGGCATCAGCCTTATTGCCTGGTGTGGCCCTGACGGTCGATCCGTAGGGCGCCGTCACTCCGGCGGGCGCCGTCAGTCCGTCAGCCCCGCGTCATGCGCCAGCAGCCCCGCCTGCGTCCGGTTCGCGCAGCCCAGTTTTTCCAGGGTGCGGGAGACGTAGCCCTTGACCGTGGCTTCGGAGAGGTGGAGCCGGGTGGCGATGCGGGCGTTGGAGAGGCCCTCGCCGAGGCCGGTGAGGACCTGGAGTTCGCGTTCCGTCAGAGCGGCGAGCAGGTCGCGGGCGCGGTCGTGGGCGGAGAGGCGGTCGGTGGAGGCGGCGACCAGGCGGCGGGCTGCCGAGGGGGACAGGACGGTGTGACCCTGGGCGGCGGTGCGTACGAGACCGATCAGTTCCTCGGGTGGGGTGGACTTCACCAGGAAGCCGACGGCACCGGCGCGCAGCGCCCGCAGCACGTACTGGTCGGCGTCGAAGGTGGTCAGGACCACGACGAGCGGCGGGTCGGGCAGCCGTCCCAGGTGGCCGATCGCGGTCAGACCGTCCATGCCCGGCATCCGCAGGTCCATGAGGACGACGTCCGGGCGCCCGCGCCGGACCGCCTCCAGCCCCGCCGCACCGTCGTGGGCTTCGGCGACGACCTCGATGTCCGGAGCCGAGCCGAGGATGGTGCGCAGGAATCCGCAGACCATGGGCTCGTCGTCCACCACCACGACCCGGATCATGCTCATGCCTCCACTTCGGCGGTCGGGACGAACGCGGGCAGCGTCGCCTCGACGCTGAACCCGCCGTCGGTACAGGGTCCGGCACGCAGGGTGCCGTGCACCAGCTCGATGCGCTGCCGCAGCCGCGCGATCCCGAGCCCGGAACCCGTGCCGGCGAGGGCTGCCGCCGGGGCGCCGGTGGGCGCGGTGTTGTGGACGGTGAGCCGTACCCCCGCGCTGTCGTACGCCACGTTCACCCGCACCCTGGCTCCGGGCGCGTGCTTGCGTACGTTGGTCAGCGCTTCGCGCAGCACCCGGTAGGCGGTGCGTCCGACGACCGGGGAAGCCAGCGCCGGGTCGCCCTCCTCGACGAGTTCGGTCGGTATGCCGACCGCCACCGACTCGGCGACGAGGTCGGCGAACCCCGTCACCGAGGGGGTCCGGTCGCCCTCCGGGGCGGTGCGCAGGATGCCGACCAGGTCGCGCAGTTCCTCCAGCGCCTGGCAGCCCGCGGCGCGCAGCTCCTCCGCCGCCCGCCGGGTCTCCTCGTCCGGCGCGGTCACCTTCAGGGCGCCCGCCTGGAGCACCATCAAACTGACCCGGTGGGTGACCACGTCGTGCATCTCCCCGGCGAGCCGGGCGCGTTCCTCGGCGCGGGCGCGCTCGGCGAGCAAGTGCCGTTCCCGTTCGGCGCGTTCGGCGCGCTCGACGAGGGCGCGCAGCAAGCGGCGGCGGGTGTCGAAGTACAGCGCGAGGAGCGGTCCGACCGCCGTGCGCAGCAGCCCGACCGTCATGGTGGTGAGGGACGGCTCCCAGGGGCGCATGACGACGAGGGTGAGGGCGGCGAGCACGGCGTACGCGGTACGGCGGTTGCGGCTGCCGCACCGGTCGCGCCGGTAGAAGAGCGGACCGTACGCCGCCGGGAGCGTGGCGAAGGGCGCCCAGATGCCGCCGGGGTGGCGCGGTGTCAGCAGCCCCGCCGGGTAGACCAGCAGCGACACGGCGAGGGTGAACGCGCCGAGTACGGCGACGACGGTCAGCGGGGCGGTGCGGCGTACGGCGAGCGAGGCGCACGCGAGCGCCTGGGCGGCGAGCAGGGTCCAGGCGAGCGGACCGGGGCGGTCGGGCCACCAGGTGGCGCCGGTCAGGGTCAGGGCGGTGTCGAGCAGGACGAAGGCGGTCGCGATCGCCACGTCCACGGCGAGCCGGTGGCGGCAGTGCCATGGTCCCTCGGTCATGCGGGCCACCGTAGGACACCGGGGGCGCGGGGCGGTCCCGGTCGGCGGGATCGAGGACTTGCGGCGGGGGCGGACCCTACGAAAGTCGGCTGCGGACAGCACCAACGCGGGCTCCGCGCACGACCGTTCACTCTTCCCCGCAGCCCGCCCGCGGCGTGCAATGGGGGCATGGACGCGACAGGCGGCACCACTCCGACGACTCCCCGGACCCCCCGCCCGGGCCGCTACACGATCGACCCGGACGGCTCGGCGCTCTCCTTCAGGACCACGCACGTCTTCGGACTGCTGCCGGTGCGCGGCACGTTCGCGCTGCGTGGCGGCACCGTCGACGTGGCGGACCCGCTCTCCGGCTCGCGGATCAGCGCGGAGGTCGACGCGGCGAGCTTCCGCTCGGGCAACGCGCAGCGGGACGCCGCCGTACGGTCGGCGCGGTTCCTGGACACCAGCACGCACCCGCTGATCACGTTCGTCTCCGGGGAGATGGAGGCGGACGCGGTCTCCGGCACGCTGACCGCGCACGGCGTCTCCCGGCCGGTACGGCTGTCGGTGGTCCGACTCGCGCTGTTCGAGGGCGGATTCACCGTGCGGGCCACTCTCCGAGTCGACCGCACCGAGTTCGGGGTGACCGCCTCGCCGGGGATGGCGGGGCGGCGCCTGGACCTGACGGTGGAGGCGCGGTGCGTGCGGGGATGAGCGACGCGGTCGTGGTGGCGGGGCTGCACAAGCGGTACGGGGACGTGCACGCCGTGCGCGGGGTGGACTTCACCGTGGCGCACGGGGAGATCTTCGCGCTGCTCGGGCGCAACGGGGCGGGCAAGACGACCACCATGGAGATCCTGGAGGGGTTCCGGGACCGGGACTCCGGGCGGGTCGAGGTGCTCGGTCTGGACCCGGGTGAGAGGGCCACCGGGCGGGCGCTGCGCGAGCGGATCGGGCTGGTGCTCCAGGACGTGGCGGTCGAGCCGTACCTCACCGTGCGCGAGACGGTCGCCCGCAACGCGGGCTACTACCCCGCGCCGCGCGACACCGACGAGGTGATCGCCCTGGTCGGTCTCGCCGGGCTGGAGAAGCAGAAGGTACGGGCGCTCTCCGGAGGTCAACGGCGGCGCCTGGACCTGGCGTTGGGTGTCATCGGGGACCCCGCCCTGCTCTTCCTCGACGAACCGACGACCGGGTTCGACCCCAACGCCCGCCGCAACGCCTGGCAGTTGATCCGGGAGCTGCGCGAGACGGGCACCACCGTCCTCCTCACCACCCACTACATGGAGGAGGCACAGCGGTTGGCCGACCGGGTCGCGGTGATCGCCGACGGTCTGATCGTCGCGGAGGGCACGCCCGCGACCCTCGGCGGTCGCGACACCGCCACCACCCGCATCCGCTTCGCGCTCCCACCCGGAACCACCGTCGCGGACCTGCCCGTTGACGCCGCGGCGGACGAAGACGGTCTGCTCACCGTCGAGTCCACCGAACCGACCGCGACGCTGCACCTCCTGACCGGCTGGGCCCTGCGCCACGACACCGTCCTCAACGCCCTGACCGTGGACCGCCCGAGCCTGGAAGAGGTCTATCTCCGCCTCACGGCACCCCGGGAGACCGCCCCGGAAGGGAGCGTCCGATGAGCACGACGACGACCACCGGTCGCGGGACCCGCCTGCTCTGGCACCAGATCCGTTACGAGCAACTCTCGTTCTGGCGCAACCCGCAGAGCGCGTTCTTCACCTTCGTCTTCCCCGTAGTGGTGATGGCGGTCTTCGGCGGTCTGTTCGGCGGCATCGGCTCGACCGACTTCTACTACGGCCGCTCCGCGCTCCAGTACTACGTCGCCACCATCGCCGCGCTGTCCGTACTGGGCTCCTGCTACAGCCAGTTGGCGATCGTCCTCGCCACCCGCCGCCAGAGCGGAGTACTGAAGCGGGTCCGCGCCACTCCCCTGCCCGCCTCGGTGTACTTCGTCGGACTGCTCGCCCACTGCGTCCTGGTGAGCCTGGTCGACGTCCTGCTCATCACCGCCGTCGGCACCCTCTACGGCGTCCCCCTGCCCGCCCTCTCCCACTGGCCCGCCCTCACCGCCGCCCTCCTGCTCGGCGCCGCCGCCTTCTGCGCCCTCGGCGTCGCGGTCGCCGCCCTGATCCGCAACGCGGAAGCGGCTCCCGCGGTGGTCCAACTGGTCCTGTTCCCCTTGGTGTTCATCTCCGGCACCTACATGCCGATCCACTCCCCCGCCCTGAACTCCCTCGCCTCCGCCCTCCCGGTGAAACCCTTCAACGACGCCCTCCTCCACGCCTTCACCCCGGGTCCCGCGACCCTCCCCTGGTCCGACTTCGGGGTGCTGGCGCTGTGGGGGGTCGCGGGGGCGGTGGTGGCGGTGCGGCGGTTCCGGTGGGATCAGGGGCGGGGCGAGTGATCCGGTCGCCGTACGGCGCGTGCGCCCCCGGCACGCCGTCCCCTTCCCACCGCGCGCTCGTGCGTGTACCGATGATTCGCCGGTGCCGCATCCGGTAAAGCTCCGGGATACGCACAGCCCGTGTGCGGAGCGCGTGCGCTTCGTACGCTGGTTCATTCGTGGGCCGTCCGTCGACGGTGCCATGCGGGGGAAGGGGCGGGTCAGTGGCGAAGGGGGATGCCGCGGGGGCGGTGGCCTCGGGAAGAGTGCGCGTCCTGTCGCCGCGCGGGGGCGTCCGGGGCGCGGGCATTCTGGTGCGGGCGGACACGGTGCTGACCTGCGCGCATGTCGTGACCTCGGTCCTCGGCCAGGGACCGGGGGACGGGACCGCGCCCGAGGGGAGCGTGCTGGTCGACGTGCCGGGGCTTCCGGGCGGTACGCCCGTCGGGGCGAGCGTCCTGCCCAACGCCTGGTTCCCCGGACCGCTCGCCGGTGGCTCCGGGGGCGACCTCGCCGTCCTGCGCCTGTCCGGGGCGCCGCCCGGCGGAACGGCGGCGGCACGGCTCGGAGCGTGCGGCGAACCGGAGCGGCGCGAGGTGCGGTTGTACGGCCATCCCGCGGGCGCGCCCGACGGGCTGTGGGCGCGGGCGCGCCTGGTCGGCCGGGGCGGTCCGCACCACGACTGGATACAGCTCGAAGGCACCGGCGTCGGCGGACCCCGGATCGGTCACGGCTTCAGCGGTGCCGGGGTGTGGGACGCGGCGGGGCGCCGGGTCGTCGGGATGGTCACCGCGGCGTACACCGACCAGCAGGCGAGGGCGGCGTGGATGCTTCCGCTGGAGGCGGCGGCGCGGGCGTGGCCGGAACTGGGCGGGGCGCTCGCGGAGGCGGAGCCGGAAACGTCGCCCGTGCCGCAACCCCCTTCCGACCGTGACCAGTTCGCGCTGGCCGACGCGCTCCTGGACGTGCCCCCGATCGAGGACGACGGCGGCGCCGCGCTGCGCGGTCTGCTGCCGCCCCGTATCCGCCGTGCCGTACGGACGCACGCCCGGCCCCGGCTCCAGCTCTTCTTCGTCGTCCAGGCGTGCGCCGAGCACCCCGACGGGCGGCGCGCCCTGGTGGACGCCGTACGGCTCCTGGACGACGAGTCCCGGGCCGCGCGGTCCGCCCTGGACCTCCTGGAGAGGCTGTGGCCGGCGCCGGCACCCGCCGGTGGTCCGCGTCCGCCCGCCCCGGGAGGCGCATCCTCGTGACGCTCGTGCCGGATTCCTGGGGACCGCCCAAGGTGCTGCTCGACGCGCTGGACGCCGTCCCGTGCTTCGAGGAACCGGTGCTGCTGCACGAGTGCGCGCGCCAGGTGGGGCGGGCGCTGCGGATCAGGATCGTGCTGCCCGACACCAGCCGACGCCGGATCGCGCTCATGTTCCTCCTCCGCGAGGTGATGGCCCACCCGGACGGGCTGCGGGTGCTGGGCGGCGTGGTCTCGATGCTGGAGGGCGAGACCCGCGACATGGCCCGGCTGCGCACCGCCATCGCCCTCGCCGAGGTCCCCCTCTTCCCCGCCCCCACCTGGGAACGCCTGATGACCCTCCTCGGCGGTCTCGAAGTCCTCGACATCGCCGGGGTCTTCCACGAGGCACTCGGCGACCGCCCCGACCCCCTCCCGGCGCACTGCGCGGAACCGTGGTCGGCGGTGCTGTACGCGGCGACGCTGAACGCCCGGCCGGGGCGGGCGCTGCCCTGTGTGCTGCTGGTGGAGGAGCTGGCGCGGTACGCGAGGGGCGGTCAGCGGCAGGAACTGCTCGACTGGGCGGCGGAGCACCGGCAGTTGCCGGAGGCGTACCCCGGCGGCAGCGCGCCCGGCCACGGCGGCGCCCCCAACCTGCCCGCCGTCGCCGCGGGGGAGGGCGCCCGTCCCGCCGTCCGGTCCGAGCGTGACTTCGCCCGCCCGGTGAGTGCCGTACCGCCGATGTCGTTACCCGGGGTCGACAAGGAGACCGTGTGGTCCCCCGCCACCTGGCTGATGGTCCGGCTCCGTCCTCTGCTCTATTCCGACCGCGCGCATACGCAGCAGCTCACCTACTGGTACCGCAACGGCAGCAGTCCGGCTCCGTATCCCGTGAAGGGCGGGGATCTGGAGATCGACGTGGTGGATCTGCCCGAACGCGTGAAGTCGCTGGTGCAGGAGGCCGAGACCGGCTGGGCCTATCTGTGCCGGGACGACCTCGCCCTGGAGTTCGTGCTGCCCAAAAGCCTCATGCACCTGCCGGTGGAGAGCTGGGCGAAAGAGGGATTCGGCGGTGCGGAGGCGACGCTGGGCAAGGACCATCCGGTCGTCCTGCGCAGCCTGGAACGGGTGGAGGGGCGGGCGACCCACGGCCGCTGGGCCAAGCGGTGGGACACGCTGAAGCCGGGCTGCCGGGGCCCGGTGCACTGGTTTCCCGGTGAGCATCCCGACCGTCTGCTCGCGGACCCGCACCCGGTCATGGTTGTCCTGAGCGGACCGCCGGGCAGCCGGGGAACCATGGACTCCGGCATCGACGAACTGGACGTCTCCCTCCGGGCGGGGGTGCCCATAGTCGTATGGGACCGCCGTGGCGGAATCGACCCCGCCTTCCGGCATGAATTGCTGGAAATTGCCGCACGCACGGGCGTTCACCGATTGCCTGAGGTAGTCAGGGCGTTGCGCATTGGGGCCGGAGACGGGGATCCTGCTGAGGGTGGCTCCTCTGCGCTCGGTCACCACGCAGCATTGCTCTGGGACGACCCGTACCGCCTGCCGGGCGGACCGGGAGAAGCGGCGGAGTCTTCCGCGCAGGGGGGAGGGTAGGGCGACATGGTTCCAGGAGACGGTGAGGCGGAAAGGACGCGTCCGTCCGGCGAGGTGAACGGCTCGGGCGGCGCCGCACCCCAGGACGCGGCGGTCCCGGCCGGGCCCGCGGGCAAGGGTCCGGGGCAGAACGGTGCGGACAGCCGGTGGTGGATCTATCGCGGCACGGGCAAGCCCCTGTACGACTCCGATCTCGGGACGCTGCTGCCGCCCCCGCCGCCCTGGCGCCGTTTCACCGGCGGTCCCGTCGTCCCGCCACCGCCGTCGGACGACGAGGAGGCGGAGCGCCGGCTGGGCCAGGTCGGCGCGTCGTCCCCCGGCTCCGACCAGCTCAGGCGCGAGGCCGACATGGTGAACGCGGCGCTGCTGCTGCGCCGCCCGCTGCTGGTCACCGGTCGCCCCGGAACCGGCAAGTCGTCGCTCGCGTACCGCATCAGCCGGGAGTTACGGCTGGGCCGCGTCCTGCGCTGGCACATCACCAGCCGCACCACCCTGCGCAACGGGCTGTACGAGTACGACGCGATCGGCCGGGTCCAGGACGCGGCGGCGCTGCGCGGTACGCACCACGCCGTCGCCGGTGCGGCGGAGCCGTCGGACGACGAGCGCCTGCCCGGGATCGGCGACTACCTCCAACTGGGCCCGCTGGGTACGGCGTTGCTGCCCTACGAGCTGCCCCGGGTGCTCCTCGTCGACGAGCTGGACAAGAGCGACCAGGATCTGGCCAACGACCTGCTGAGCGTGTTCGAGGAGGGCCAGTTCCCGGTCGCCGAGCTGGTGCGCGCCCGGCGGCTGCACCCCCGGGTGACCGTGATGACCGACGATCCGAGCCGCAGCGCCGACATCGTCGATGGCGTGGTCAAGTGCCGGGCCTTTCCCATCGTGGTGATCACCTCCAACGGTGAGCGGGAGTTCCCCCCGGCGTTTCTGCGCCGCTGTCTGCGGCTGCGGATGCCCGATCCGGACCGCCCGCAGCTCGTCAACATGGTCATGGCCCATCTGCGCCAGGCCGCCTCCGGTTCCTCGGGTTCCGCCCGCGCGCAGAGCCTGATAGACCAGTTCCTGCACAACAGCAGGGAGCGGGGCGGTCTCGCGATGGATCAACTGCTCAACGCTGTGTTCCTGGCGACTTCGGGGCGTTTCTCCGGCGACGAGGAGTCGCTGGAGGAACTCGTGGACGCGTTGTGGCACCGGCTCGACGGAGCGGGGGCGGAATCGAGGGCCGGATGACATCGGCATCCCCCGAGCCCCCAGCCGTGCCACCGGCAGGGGAGCCCGGGCACGACCCGGGCACGGCGTTGCCCGCCTGGACGGACCTGGCGGACGCGCTCTATCTGGCGGCGTACCGGGACAGCTCCGTACCGCTGTTCGACGTGCCCGGACGCGCCGCCCTGGAGCGCGGCGAGCGCCCCCGCGAGCGGTCACGGCAGTCCGGTCCCCGTGCCGCCGACCGGGCGTCACCACGGGAAGCGGACGACGCCGCCCCCGAGGAACAGGAACAGGAACAGGACGGCCGCCCTCCCCTCGCTCCCTCGCCGGAGGAGGAAGAGCCCCCGGTCGGTCCCGCTCCCGTGCTCGACGCGCTCCCGGCAGAAGAGCGTCCTCCCCTGCGCCCGCTGAGCAGCCCCGGCGTCCCCGCGGACACGGGGACCGAGGCGGGGCACGCCGCCTGGCCCGCCTCGCCGCGGTTGGCCGGGACCCTCGCGCTCGGCAGGTCGCTGCGTCCGCTGCGGCTGACGTACCGCTCGCCGCACGAGGCGGAGCTGGACGAGGAGGCGACCGCCGAACGGGTGGCGGCCACCGGGGTGTGGGTGCCGGTGTGCCGTCCGGTACGGGAACGCAGGCTGGACCTCGTGCTGCTCCTGGACGCCAGTGCGTCGATGGCGCTGTGGTCGCACACGGCACGGCAGATCGCCGAACTGATGGAGCAGACGGCCGCCTTCCGCACGGTACGGCTGGTCCGCTGGGACGTCGGCGCGGGCACCGCCGCCGGGGTGCGCCCCGACAGCAGGCAGCTTCTGCTGGCGGTCACCGACGGGGGGCACAGCGCCTGGCGCACCGGTCGCGCCGCCTCGGTGCTGCACCGGTTGGGACGGTCCTCGCCCGTCGCCGTACTGAGCCTGCTTCCGCAGCAGTTGTGGGACCTGACCCTGCCCACGGTCGCGCGCGCCCGGTTACGGGCTCCCTCGGCCGCCGCGCCCAACCTCGCCTACGCGAGCGATGTGAAGCACGCGGGTCCGGATCCGCTGGACCCGTGGCCGCTCACCGGTCGGGACACCGCCGGAGAGACCGCCGTTCCGGTGCCGGTCGTCGAGCTGGGACCCGTGGCGCTGGGGCGCTGGGCACGCCTGGTGGCCGGGGCGGGGGACGGCGAGGGGCAGGAACTGGCGACGCTGTGGACCGGTCCCGAGGGGGATCTGCGGTCCGCCGCGGTCGGACCCGTGCCGACCCGGCTGGCCGACCTCGTGACCGAGCCCCGGAGCGGCGACACGGGCGACGACCGTGCGGCGGGATCGTCCGCCGAGCTGCGGGCGAAGCGGGCCGCCGCCATGGTGCGGCGCTTTCGCGCCACCGCCTCTCCCGTCGCCTACGCGCTCGCCCAGCGGCTCGCGGCGGCTCCCCTCAACCTTCCCGTCATGCGGCTGCTGCAGCAGTCGCTGCCGGACGCACAGCCCTGGCACCTCTCCGAGATCCTGCTCCTGGGTCTGGTACGGCAGACGGGCGACACGGCGGAGACCGAGAACGTCCACCATGTGTCCTTCGACTTCGAGGGGGGCGTACGGGAGGAACTGCTGGCGCTCGGCTCCCGGACCGAGACCGTACGGGCGTTGCGGGAGATCGAGCGTCACCTCGGTCCGCGTCTGGAGGCGCTGTGGGGCGAGGGCGCGGGCGCGCTGGTGGCGCCGGAGGGCGATCTCGCGGATCCGCCGATGACCGAGCAGACGCGTCCCTTCGTCACGCATCTGTACACCGCGCTGTGCTCGGTGTCGGGTCCTTTCCTGGCGCGCGCCAACAGCCTCGGACGACTGCTGCAACGCACCGGTCCCAGGCCGGTCCATCACCTCACTGCCGCCACCGACGGCGCAGCCAAACAGATAGATGTACACCCAATGGGGTACTCCTCACCCCAGGAAATGCGGTCAAATTTGGACATCACACCTAAAGACACGTTACATTACGAATCCGCATCACCTCAGATCTCCGACATACCGAACGCCCCACCTCTCACGGGGAATTCAGCGGCAGCGCGGCCACCGTCCGCCCCCGCTTCCCCCGCTTCTCCGTCGCTGCGACAAGGAGGCCACACCGTGTCTGCCGCTTCCTCCGTCGCCCCCGGTCAGTCGACGCTGCCCGAATCGCCCCGCATCTGGGGGAACGTACCGCAGCGGAACCGAAATTTCACAGGACGAGAGACCCTGCTCGAAAGGCTGCGGGAGCGGCTGCGCGGCGGTATCGCGGCAGTCCTGCCCGAAGCCCTGCACGGCATGGGCGGCGTGGGCAAATCCCAGATCGCCATCGAGTACGTCTACCGGTACAGCCGCGATTACCGCCTCATCTGGTGGATTCCGTCCGAGCAGGAAAGCCAGATCGTCCAGTCGCTGATCGAACTGGGCGAACGCATCGGCCTGCAGGTCGGCTCCGAAATGAGCGCTGTGCCCGCGGTTCTGGACGCCCTGCGCCGCAATGAGCCGTACGGCGACTGGCTGCTGGTGTTCGACAATGCCGAAGATCCGAGGACTGTGCGCAATTATTTCCCCAGCGCCGGATCGGGCAGCATCATCGTGACATCTCGCAACTCCCATTGGTCCACCAACGTCAGCTCCCTCGAGGTGGACGTCTTCACCCGTGAGGAGAGCGTGGCTCTGCTGCGGCGCCGCAGTCAGAACCTCCCCGACGAGGCGGTCGACCACCTCGCCTCGGCTCTGGGCGACCTCCCGCTGGCGGTGGAACAGGCAGCGGTGTGGCTGGCGGAAACAGGCATGCCGGTGCAGCAGTACCTGGAGGTGTACGAGCGCAACTTCACGGAGCTGATGCAGTCCGATCCGCCGCACGACTACAACCGGTCGGTCGCCGCCGCCTGGAACGTGTCGCTGGGCCGGTTGCGCGAGACCCACCCCGCCGCTCTGCAACTCCTCCAGGTCTGCGCCTTCTTCGCTCCCGAACCCATCGAGTGGGACCTCTTCTCCGCCGTGCGGGGCATCTCCGTACCGCCGGAACTGCAGTCCGCGCTGGACGAGCCGGTCAAACTCGGCCGGGCCGTAAGGGAGATCGGGCGTTACGCACTGGCCAGGATCGACCATCGGCAGAACACGGTGCTGATGCACCGACTGGTCCAGCGCGTGCTGATCGAGCAGATGAACGCCCAGGAACAGGAGCAGATGCGGCACGCCGCGCACCAGTTGCTGGCCCACGCCGATCCGCGCAATCCCCAGCGCTCCGTCTTCTGGCCGCAGTACTCGTCGCTGCTCAGTCATCTGCGGGCGTCCGACGCCGTGCAGTGCAAGGACGGCTGGACCCGTCGGCTCGTACTGAACGAGGTGCGGTTCCTGCGCGCCCGGGGCGATCACGCGACGGCTCTGGGTCTGGGCGAGGAGGCGGCGGCGATCTGGCGCGAGGACCTGGGCGAGGATCACGAGGAGGTCCTCGCCGTCGACCAGCAGATCGCGGAGACACTGCGCGAGCGGGGGAAGCGCGCCGACCTCCAGCGTGCCTACGAGATGCAGGCCGGACTGGTGGAGCGGTACCGCAGGGTGCTGGGCGAAGGACACGAGGACACGCTGCGGGCGCAGAGCTATCTGGCCATCCACCACCGCAACCGAGGGCATTTCGACGAGGCCCGGGAGATGGACCAGCAGGTCTTCGACACCAGTACACGCGAGTTCGGCAGGGACGACCCGGCGACCCTGCTCGCCGCGCACAACTACGCGGTGAGCCTCCGGCTGGCCGGCAGTTCGGACCAGGCTGTCGAGCTGGACCTGGACACCTGGGAGCGCAGGATCGAGGTCCTGGGCGAGGACCACATCCAGACACTGGGCACCCGCGAGGCGTATCTGCTCGACCTCCAGGAGGTCGGCCGGTACGAGGAATCCGACGACGGCTACGCGGCGCTCGCCGACGAGGTCACCAGCAGGTTCGGGGAACAGCATCCGTTCGTGGCCCTGGTGAACCGCAACCGCTGTGTGACCCTGCGCAAGATGGGCGACCACGAAGCCGCCTACGCGCTGTCCAGCAAGTATCTGGAGCTGATCGCGGCCAACCTCGGCACCGACAGCCGCCACTATCTGCTGATCGCGGCCAGTCACGCCAACGACCTGCGCCAGGTCGGCAAGCTCCAGGAGTCCCGCGCCCTGAGCGAACGCGTGCTGGAGACCCACCGCGAGCGGTACGGCCAGGATCATCCGCACAGCTACGCCATCGCCATGAACCTGGCGGTGACCCTGCGGCTGCTGGGGCAGACCGAGGCAGCCCTCGAACTCGACCAGGCATCGGTCGAGGGTCTGACCCGGGTCCTGGGCGCGGACCACCCCCGCACCTTGCTCGCCCGTATGAACCTGGGCAGCGACCACTTCGCCCTGGGCCGTATCGAGGACGCCCACGCCATCGACGCGGCGCTGAAGGACGAGTCGGCACGGCTGCGGTCCGACCATCCGGCGAACCTCGCCGTCGAACTCAACCTGAGCCACGACCTCAAGGCACTGCGCAGGACAGCGGAGAGCGAAGAGCTGTACGAGAGCGCGCTGGACCGGTACCGGCTGCTCCTGGGCCCCTCCCACCCCGCCACCCTCGACGCCGAACGGGGACTGCGCGCCAACGGCGACATCGACCTGCTGTCGCTCTAGTGCCGCGACAGGCAGCGTTTGCCCGTCAAGGAGCGGCGTCCGGTGCGTGCTCTCGGCGTGCCGGCCGGAAGCCCTCGTACTGGGCGTACTCGGGCTTTCGGCCGGTGCGGCGAGAGTGCGTGCCGGGCGTCGCGACGGGGCGAACGTTGCCTGTTGCGGGGCTAGGAGGCGTCTCCCCGATCTTCGCGGGCTGATCCACGAAGATCGGGGAGACACCCCCTAGCCCCGCTCGCCCGCTCCTGCCAGCCACGCGGCGAGGTCGGCAGGGGCGGGAGGCGTGGCTCCGGCTGTTCGCAGAGCCTGGTGGAGGGTGGTCACCGCTTCGGGGCGGGACAGCAGCAGGGCGTCGCCCGGTCCACGGGACTCCGCCGGGACGGCCAGGGCGGCGCCGATCCACGCCTCGACGTCCTCCGGGTCGCGCGCGGTCCACTCCGCGTACCGGCGCGCGGCCAGGTCCGTGTCGCCCGCGACGGCGGCGCACTCGGCGCGCGGGGACGGCTCCCCGCTCTCGTCCGCCTCCTCGCGTCGGTCCGCGAAGTCGGCGGGCGCGGACAGCCGGATTCGGGCCAGTGGTCCGAACGTGTCGGGACGGATGAGCCCGGGACGTGCGTGGAGAACGGAGGGCGGCAGGGCGGGAGCTGCGGCTCCGGACTCCCATGCCTTGGCGAGCCGCTCCGCCTCGGCGAAAGGTATCTCCAGATGCCGTGCGCGCCACACCGCCCGCCGCAGCGCGCAGTAGTGTCCGGCCAGCGCGGCGGGTCCGGCGGCGACCTCGTCGTCCTGCCAGCCCGCGACCTGGGCGGCGATCCCGTCGGCGAAGAGCCGGCCCGCCTCGGTGAGCCGGTCGTCGCTCCGGAGGGCGGCCACCGCCTCCGTCAACTGGTCGCGGAGGACGGCGAATTCGAAGTCCACCCGGTCGGCTTCGGGTCCGCTCGCGTGATGGCGGTGGGTGCGCCAGAACCGGCCCACTCCGGCGAAGGCGAACACCCCGTGCAGCAGCCCCTTGACCGGTCGGGGGTCGCTGCGCCAGGGCGCGTAGTAGTGCCGCTCCTCCGCCGTCCCCTCGGTCCCGTCCTCGGGGACGCGGACCAGGTGGACCATGCTGAGCAGGGCGTTGAGCTGCTGGTGGCGTGCTTCGTGGACGAGGACCGCGGCGGTCTGTGTCACGTCGTGGGGCAGGGAGAGCATGACCGCGCCGAAGGCGTCCAGCGAGGAGGCGCTGGCCACCATGCCTCCCTCGGCACGGCGGAGCGAGCCGGGTACGAGCGTGCGCACCAGCGCGCCAAGCGCGGCGGCGTCCGCCGGGGACTCCCGCTCCAGCAGGGCGTACGCACCGGCGAGCCGGTCCTCCCACTCGGGTAATCGGCGGTCGCCCGAGCGGCCGGGGGATCTGGGGTAGCGCGTGAAGTCCCGGTACGGACTGACCGTGTCCAGCCAGGGTCCCGCCGCTCGCCGCCCGGGTTTCCCGCCGGGCGTGAGTCCGGGCACGGTCCGCACGGTCCGCAGCGGGCGCCAGCCGGGCGCCGGGTCGGGCAGGCGGCGCTCCAGCGTGATCCGCCCGTCCTCCCCCTGGACGACGGCGCCCCGCTCGTCCACCCGGATCTCCGCCTCGCTCCAGCGGCGCCGTGCGACCGGTCCCGCCATCCCGGCACCCGGCAGCCACACCAGACCGCGGTGGGCGGGCACGCGCAGGACGCAGGGGACTCCGGCGCGCAGGGTCGCCGCTGCCGCCAGCGCGTGGAACTGGCCGAGGTCCGCCCACAGCGGGGCGGTGGACGGCGCGCCGGTGACCGCTCCGTTCAGGCGCCGGAGCAGGCGCAGGGCCCACGCCATGACGGTGGGGTCGGCCAGGACGGCTTCCACCGCCTCGGGTGCCCGTTCCTCGACGACGCACAGCAGCCGCCAGGCGTCACGGCCCGAGGGGATGCCGCCGGGGTGCCGGGTGCGCCGTACCCCTTCGTCGCCGCGGTCCAGGAGGGCACGGAGAATCAGCAGGAGCTGGCTGCGCTGCGCGGAACACAGCAGCTCGAGATCCGTCTCGCTCGCGTCGCCTGCCGCCATGGCGCGCAGCGAGTCGAGGGACACCCGGTGGACGTCCAGCGGCCGAGGGGTCACCGGCCGCACTCGTCCGGATGCCGCCCTCGGACGAACCTCATCTCCTCGCTCTGGCTCTCGCCGGCCAGCGTCCCGAACGCCAGGGTCGCCTTGGCGCTCACCTGGCTCAACGCGCGTCGCAGCGCGGGATCGTCACTGGAGTGCAGCTCCGCCAAAGAGATCCCCGACAGATCGAGAAGGTCGGAACAGAAGTCCTTCGCAGGGTCTGCCATACCGTGGTTCCCCCTGACATGGTGGTTCGGCGGCTCCGGGTGCGCTTCCATGGTGGCCGCAATGCCTCGCCAGTGGAAGACGGCCGCAGGTCATACAGCGTGGGGTCGACCGGCTTGCCTGGTCGGCCACGTGAGGGGGATCGCATGACACACCTACTGCGCTTTCCGGCGCCCGACGACGACGGCCACCTCATCGTCGAGGTGGCCGACGACGACCCCGCCGTCGTGGAGGTCTCCCGCCTGGGAAACGCCGTGGCCGACGCCACCGCCTCCTTCGAGGACGGCATGGACCGCATCCGGAACGCGGCCGTCTCCGCCCTGCGGCGGCTGCGCGACATGCCGAGCCGTCCGGACGAGGTGGGACTGGAGTTCGGCATACGGTTCAACGCCGAATTCGGCGCCGTCATCGCCAAGTCGGAGGGCGAGGCGCAGCTCAAGGTGACGATGACGTGGCGGCGGGACGGGTCGGCGGAGTGAGCGCGGCCGGGGCGCACCGCCCCGGCCGCGGCATCACCCGTCAGAGCGTGATCGTCGCGTGGATCATGCGGTGGTCCGAGAGGGACGGGTCGACGACCTCGCAGGCGTAGGTGGCGCCGGTGGGGCCGAAGAGATAGTCGATCTTGTTGTTGCCGTCGGTGGGGGCACCGTCGTGGGGCGAGCCGGGGGTGGGCTGGCCGCACTCCTGGTGGGAGGCGTACAGGCTCGACAGCACGTCGACGGACGCGTGGGTGGTGTTGAGGTCGCCGCCGAGGAAGGGGGTGTAGCCGCGCTCCTGGAGCTTGTCGACGATGCCCTTGAGGGCGTCGGACTGCTTGCGGCGGGATATGCCGTCGGGGTCGTCACCTGCCTGATTGCCGTCTACGAAGTACGAGCCGCTGCTGAAGTGCGCGTTGCAGTAGACAGTCCCGGTCTCGGGGACGGTGGCGCACAGGGCGGGACGCTGTTCCTTCTTGTCGGGCGAGGGCAGGGTGTAGCCGCGGTACCAGGTGTTGGTGTCCTTGACCGCGAGCGCGATGCCGAAGGAGCCCCGGTCCTTGTGGCTGGTGCTGTCGGCGCAGGTCTTCTGGGCCAGGAGACCGGTGTCACTGGTGCCGTCGGTGGCGACGACCTTGTAGTACGTGGGCGCGAACCGTACGTCCCAGCCGCCGCCGAGCCGGCTCTCCAACTCGAGTTCCAGCGGCTTGACCGCCTTCTCGCAGATCTCCTGGAAGAAGATCGCCTCGGGGCGGTGGTTCAGGTAACCGTTCACGCCGGAGGCGACGTTGGCGCCGACCGTGTCGCCGTCGACGTACTGCAGCTTGCACGCCGCGCTCGGGTTGTTGTTCGCGCACACGTTCCACGAGGCGATGTCGTGCCGCCCGGAGGCGGTCACGGACGACTGCGGGGGCATGCCCGTGTCACCGGCGCCGTCGACCGGCACAAAGGTGAAGCGCTCCCAACTGCCCACCGAGGAGGAACGGGCGCGCAGCAGACCCTGGTCGCCGCCGGTGTAGTTGAACTCGGCGGTGACATAGAGCCCGTTGGCGGCGGACTTCAGCGCGAACTGACCCCCGCCCTGCGGGACGACGTAAAAGCGCTCCCAGGAACCGCTGTTGGTGCCCCGGGCACGCAGCATCCCGCTCTGGGCGCCGCTGGTGTCGACCTCCGAGGTGACGTAGAGACCGTTCTCCTCGTTCCGGAGCGAGACGGTCGTGCCGTAGCCGACGCCCGAGATGTTGTCGGTGTGCAGGGAGAAGGTCTCCCAGGAGCCGACGGTCGTCGAGCGGGCCCGCAGCTTGCCGTTCTGGTCGCCGGAGTCGTTGACCTCGGCGGAGACGTACACCCCGTTGACCTTCAGAGCCCAGCGCTGACCGGTGGACGACGGCGGCGCCGAGGCGGCGAGCGCGGACGTGGCGGGCAGCGCCACCACGCCGGTGAGGGCGGCCAGCACGGTCGCCAGAAGAAGACACAGTCTTCGCATGATTCCCTTGTCTTGGTGAGTCGTTGACCTAAACGATCTTGACGTTAGGGGCAGTACGACTCCTGGACAAGGGTGTTGTGCGCCCGCTCCGCTCAGGGTGTGACGATCGCGAAGTCCGGGTCGGGCTCGGTGAGATGGGACAGCAGCCTGGTCAGCGCCGACGCCTCGCCCGTCAGGGTCACCCCCGGACGGGACGCCAGTTCCGCCGGGGTGAGCGTGCCGAGGAGCAGGGCGCGCAGTTCGGCTTCCGGGAGGGCGATCTCCGCGTCCGGGGGCGAGGAGGGAAGCGAACGGCCGTGTGTCAGGACGCCGTTGCGCAGACGCATGGTCACCGGGTCCCCGTCGGTGATGTTCCAGCGCACGGTGATGTCCGCGTCCCACGCGCGCGGTCCGTCGACGCGGATGGCGAGGGTGTCGAAGAGCTGGTCGAGGGTGAGGACGGCGAGCAGGTCGGGGGCGACCGTGGAGGTGGGGGTGCCGACGGAGCCGTGGCGCAGCTCCAGGGCGCCCATCAGGTAGAAGTTGCGCCAGGTGCCGTTCTCCGCGCCGTAGCCGAGCTGTTCGAGGGCGTCGGCCTGGAGGGCGCGCGCCTCGGCGTTGGCGGGGTCGGCGAAGACGACGTGGTTGACGACCTCGGCGACCCAGCGGAAGTCACCGGCGTCGTACGACTCCCGTGCGCGGCGCAGGACTTCACCGGCGCCGCCCATGAACTCGACGTAGCGGCGGGCGGCTTCGACGGGCGGGTGCTGCCAGAGGTGGGCGGGGTTGCCGTCGAACCAGCCGAGGTAACGCTGGTACACCGCCTTGGAGTTGTGGCTGGCGGAGCCGTAGTAGCCGTGGGTGTGCCAGGCGCGTTCCAGGGCGGGGGGCAGCTCCATGCGCTCGGCGATCTCGGGACCGGTGAGTCCCTGGTTGAGCATCCGCAGGGTCTGGTCGTGGAGGTAGGCGTACAGGTCGCGCTGCTCGGAGAGGTACTCCGTGACCCGCTCGGTGCCCCACACCGGCCAGTGGTGGGAGGCGAAGGCGACCTCGGAGGCGGGACCGAAGAGGTCGGCCGCCTCGGTGAGGTAGCGGGCCCACACGCGCGGGTCGCGGACCTCGGCGCCGCGCAGGGTCAGGAGGTTGTGCAGGTTGTGGGTGGCGTTCTCCGCCATGCACAGGGCGGCGCGGTCGGGGAAGTGGATGTTCAGCTCCGCCGGTGCCTCGGTGCCCGGGGTGAGCTGGAAGACCATGCGGATGCCGTCGACGACCTCGCTCTGCCCGGTGCGGGTGATGTCGACGGTCGGCGGGATCAGACCGACGGCGCCGGTCGCGGTGGTCTGCCCGAGACCCGCGCCGATCTGCCCGCGCTCGCCCTTGGGCAGGGCGGCGCCGTACATGTAGGCGGCGCGCCGGTTCATGGCCGTCCCGGCGTAGACGTTCTCGCTGACGGCGTGCGCGAGGAAGCCCTGCGGGGCGAGCACCGGGACGCCGGACGCGACGTCCTCCTCGGTCAGCACCCCGCGCACGCCGCCGAAGTGGTCGGCGTGGCTGTGGGTGTAGAGGACGCCGGTGACGGGACGGTCGCCGCGGTGCGCGCGGTAGAGGGCGAGCGCGGCAGCCGCCGTCTCGGCGCACAGCAGCGGGTCGATGACGAGGACCCCGCGCTCGCCCTCGACGATCGTCATGTTGGACAGGTCGAAGCCGCGCACCTGGTAGATGCCCTCGGTCACCTCGAACAGCCCGTGCTCGGAGCAGAGCCTGCTCTGCCGCCACAGGCTGGGGTTGGCGGTGGGCGGGCACTCCTGGTCCAGGAAGCCGTAGGCGTCCAGGTCCCACACCGTGCGCCCGTCGGCGTCCTTGATCAGGTTCTCGGACGCCGTGCCCAGGAAGCCGCGCCGGGCGTCCGCGAGGTCCCGGGTGTCCTCGAACGGCAGTCGGCGCACGACCTCCGCGTTCGCCTCGGCGATGGCGGGCTCGGCGGGTCCGCTGCCGTCGCTGCTGAGCGCCATCTCGTACTCCCTCGGGCTGCGGACCGTACGGCGGTCCGCTCGCGGACACGGCCCTGCCAGCCTCGCCCGGCGCGTGCGCGTCCACGAGCGGGCGTACGCCGTACGGGGCATCGCCGGGTACGGACCGCCGCGCGCCCGATCGGACGCGTACCGCTCGCCGCCCGCGCCGAGCGCGCCGTTGACTGGGTGTCCGAGGGCCGTGCGGGTCGGGAGGCGGTATGGCGTGGAAGGCGCGGCTGGACCGGCTGCGCGCGGAAGCCGAACGGCGCTTCCCCGTCATCACCGCGCTGACCGGCCGGCTGCTCTCCGCCAACCTGCTGGACGCGGCCACCCGGCTCGCCGCGCAGGCGTTCCTGGCCGCCGTGCCGCTGCTGTTCGCGTTCGCCGCGTTCGCGCCGGAGGCGGTGCGGGAGCAGTTGCGGGACTCGCTGCGGGCGGTGTTCGGGCTGTCCGGCGGCTCCAGCAGACAGCTCGACCAGGTGCTGAACGAGTCCACCGACCCCGAGCTGCGGGAGACCAGCGGGATCATCGGGCTGGTGGTGGCGCTGATCTCCGCGACCAGCTTCAGCCGGGCGATGGCGCGGGTGTGCGAGCGGGCGTGGCGGCTGCCGAAGGCAGGGACGCGGATCGCCGCCTGGCGGTGGGTGGTGTGGCTGCTGGTCCTGGTGCTGGTGATCCTCTTCCAGGCGCCGGTGCGCGACGGCTTCGGCGCCGGGCTGTGGCTCGGCACCCCGCTGCTCTTCCTGGTCGGCACGTTCGTCTGGCTGTGGACCCAGCGGCTGCTGCTCGCGGGGCGGGTGCCGTGGCTGGCGCTGCTGCCGGGCGCGCTGCTGGCGTCGGCGGCGTCGAGCGCGCTCGGTCTGACCGCGCGGATCTACATGCCGCAGGCGCTCAACCGCTCCCTGCGCGAGTACGGCTCCCTCGGGCTTGTGCTGGCCCTGCTGTCCTGGCTGATCGTGCTCAGCGCGGCGATCACCTTCGCGGTGACGATCGGGGCGGTGCTGGCGCAGGAACCGCCGCTGAACCGCTGGCTGGGGACGGACCGGCTCAAGGAGGACGCGGCGGAACCGCTCAAGGACGACCGGACGGACTGACCGCCGCTCCCGCGCCGCCTCCCCCGTCGTCCGGCGCCTCCGCCAGGAAGTCCACCACCGCCAGCGCGAACAGCAGCGCGAGCGCCAGCCCGACCACCACCCACCCGGTCGGGCGGTCCCAGAAGACGTACGCCGCGACCGCGCCCGCCACCAGCAGCCACTCGATCCACACCCGGAACCGGTGCGTGAACGGTCCGACCGGACCGGTCCGCATCCCGAACCGGTCCGCCTGACCGCGTACGGCGTGGATGCCGGTGTGCCACAACTGCCGTGCGCCGCGCGCGTACCGCCCGGGACCGGACAGCCAGGCGGCGAGGGCGACGACCACGCCGAGCGTGATCACCGCCCGTACGGCGGTGCGCAGAAAGCGGGTGAGGGTGTCGTAGACCGCCTCGGCGGCGGGCTGGGACACGTCGGCGGGGAGCGCGTCCAGGTAGATCACCCGGAAGACGGTGAGACCGAGACCGAGCAGCAGGGCGGTGAAGGCGAAGCCGAGCGCGGCGGCGACGAGCGCCCGGCGGCGCCGTACGGCGGTCAGCACGCCCGCGATCAGCAGGACGGCGGCGAGGACGGGCACCCACAGACCGGCCAGTTCCAGCAGCCGGAAGTACGTCTTGAGCCTGCCCACCTCCTCCGCCTGGAGCACGGTGAAGCTGGTGTGCACCTCGGGGATCTTGCCCGCGAGACCGAGCCCCGCGCCGACCAGCCGGTCCTTGACCTGCTCGATGACGGGGGCGAGGTCGATCTGCACCTTGTCGCCCTGGAGCTGGACCGCGCCGCCCCCGCTGCCGGTGAGCGCCTTGTCCACACTGGTGTGGATCTGACGGTTGGCGTTGGTCCAGAACGTGGCGAACCGGTCGGAGGCGACGACCTCCCGCGTCTTGTCGTTGACGAAACTGCGCACCGCCCCCTGGAGCGAGCCCCCGATGCCGCCGAGCGCCTTCTCGACGAGCGGCCGGTCCTTCGGCGCCACCTTCTCCAGCAGCTTCGGGATGTCGAGCTGGTCCATCAGCGCGTCGGTGACCCGGTTCGCCACCGCGTCCTGCACGGCGGGGTCGTGGGCCAGCGGGGCGACGGTGGCGACGTACCGGTCGGTGTCGTCCGCGAGATCGGCGGTCCAGGCGGCGACGACCCCGAGCGGGGCGAGCAGACAGCCCAGCACCACGAGCACGAACGCGACGACGGCCCGCCCGGGATGCCGCCGCGGGCGCCGCCGCCCCTCCAGCGCGTCGACCCGCGCCCGCAGCTCCTCCCACTCCTCCCGCCCCGACGGCTGCTCCTGCCCCATGCCCGCACTCCTCCGTTCCGGCGCCGCGCCGACTCCGCTCCGACTCCCTCGCGGCCCGGCCGGACGGGCACCTGTGAGCAGCAGATCCCGGGCGGGAGGCGCGCGCCAGCGACGGTGGGCTGTTCGGCGGTAGCGCGGGACCGGGGCGGGGACGGGACAGCGGGCGGCGGCGCCGATCAGGTACGCGGCACCGCGGGGGCGGAGCTCGCTGACCCGTTCGGGTGGAGCGGGCGCACGGGTGTCCCACACGGCGTGCGGGATGGGGAGTGCGCCCCTTGACTGGGAGCGGTGATCGTCGGCGAGGTACGGAGGCGGGACATGGCGGGGTACTGGATAAGAGGCACGGCCGGAGCAGTGCTCGCGGTGGCGCTGGGGCTGGCGTCCGCCGGGTGCTCGGACGGGTCGAGCAGTCCGTCGGACAGCGCGAGCAGGGCGGCTTCGGCGGCGTCCTCCCTCGCCTCCCGGGCGTCCGACTCGCTGGCGTCGGCCACGGCGGAAGCCAAGCGGAAGCTGGACCAGGTCAAGGGCGGGGTGAACGCCAAGAGCGACGTGAGCCTGGGCGGGATCACCACCGACTCCGACGGCAGGGCCAACGTCGCGGTGACCGCGAACAACACCACCGACTCCCGCAAGTCCTTCGTCGCGCAGGTCAACTTCGACGACAAGAACGGCAACCTGCTGGACACCGTCGTCGTGACCATCGACAACGTCAGCGCGGGCTCCCACCGTCAGGCCACCGCCCGCAGCCACCGCAAGCTGACCGGCGACATCCACGCGACCGTGGCGACGGCGCTGCGCCACTGAGGCCGGGCACGACGGAGCGCCCGCGGCTCAGCCGCCCGCCCCCTCCGCCCCGCGCTCGCGCAGCCACTCCAGCACCCGCCCCGCGTGCTCGCCGGGCGGGAAGACCGGGTAGAAGACGTGCTCGACCACCCCGGCGCGGACGATCAGCGTGAGCCGCTTGTACAGCCGCGCCCCCGACGTCTCGAAGGTCGGCAGGTCCAGCGCCCCGGCGAGCGCGAACCCGGGGTCGGAGAGCATCGGGAACGGCAGCCGGAGCCGCTCCACGACCTCGCGCTGATAGCCGGTGTCCTGGCTGGACAGCCCGTACACCCGCGCCGCGCCCGCCGCCCGCAGGTCCTCGAAGTGGTCCCGGAAACCGCACGACTCCACCGTGCAGCCCCGGGCGCCCGGGATGGCGTTCCAGCCCTCGGGGAGATCCGTGCCGGGGCGGCCGGTGAGGGGGTAGACGTAGATCACCGCACGGCCGGGTCCGAGACCGTCGAGCCGGACCGTGCCGCCCGCCGTGTCCGCCAGGGTGAGCGACGGCATCCGGGTGCCGGGGAGGTGATCGGCGGCGCCGTCGTCCGGGGGGACGGGCAGACCGGCGGGCAGGGTGAGGTGGTCGTCGTGCATCGCCTGGGTCTCCTTCGGCGGGGTGTGTACGGGCGTCGGCAGGGGGCTAGCCGCCGCTTCGAGACGTGCCAGCAGCACCGCCCTCCTCGCCGTCAACTCCTCGATGCGCACAGCCAGTTCGTCTGCCGCGTCGCGGTAGCCCGCCAGTGACGCCGGGCAGTCCGCGTGGCTCCGGCCCGCCGTCAGGCAGTCGAGGAAGGGGCGGGTGCGCTCGGCGGGGATGCCGAGGCGTCTCAGCGCCCGGATCTCCTGGACCAGGCGCAGGTCTGCCGCGTCGTAGCTGCGGTAGCCGTTCGGGCGGCGGGACGGGGTGATCAGTCCGAGGGACTCGTAGTAGCGGACCGCCTTGACCGTGGTCCCGGCTCGCCGGGCCAGCTCCCCGATCCGCATCCCGGCCACCTCGTCCTCGTTCCCCGCACCGCTCATGTCACGGCACGCTAAACCCTGCCCCCGGGGGCAGGGTCAAGGGCGCCCAGGGGGCGTAAGGCGGGACGCCCGTACGGGGCGGTCCGCGCGCCCCGTACGGAGGTGTCCGCGATCTCGGTCATCATGGAAAGGCCGCGTCACCGGCTCCGGCCGGCCGACGCGGGCGTCACCCGACCAGTGACGCACCTCGGCCGGTGTGCGTGGCACCGGACCCGCCCCGGGTCCGTCCTCCATACCGTGGGTTTCCATCCGCCCTCGGCCACCGGCCGGTCCATCCAGTTCACCAGGGGAGACATGCAGGAGACGCGACCGGACACGGGACCGGCGACGCCGGGTACGGCGGCGGGCATCGACCTGCGCGACCTCACCCCCACGCTGAGCCTGCTCATCATCAGCCTCGTCGTCGCCGCCGTCGGGGTGTACGAGCTGTGCGGCTTCGGGCTGCACAGCCTCGACCGCCGCCCGCATCTGTTCAGCGACGGGCTCGCGACCGGCGGCGTGATCGTCGCGGCGGTCGCGGCGGGAGCGGCGGCGGGCAACCTCGCCTGGACGCTCGCGACGTCCCGCAGGGACACTCCCGGCGGCGACTGACCGGGACCGGGGCACGGGCCGACCCAGCGGGTCAGCCCGGGGTCACCCGACCCCGCCGCCCCGCGGCTCCCCCCGCGTCCCCTCCCCCGCCGGACCGCCCCCCACCGTGAACCCGATGACCGCCCCGCCGCCCTCGCGCCGGTAGGCGAACGGCGCGCCCCCGTGCGCCATCGCCACCTCGCGGACGATGGAGAGACCGAGACCGGAGCCCGGCAGGGAGCGGGCGTCGGCGGCGCGGTAGAAGCGGTCGAAGATGCGGATGAGGTCGCTCTCGGCGATGCCGGGACCCCGGTCGAGGACCTCCACGCGGACCGTGCCCGCACGGGCGGGACCGGTGACGCGGACCTCGATCGGCGCGCTGCCGTCCCGGTCGAACTTCGCCGCGTTCTCGACCAGGTTCGAGATCGCCCGCTGGAGCATCCCGGGGCGCCCCTCGGTCCGGGTGTCGCCGCTGACCCGCAGCACGATCTCCCGCCCGGTACGGCGCCCCGCGAGCCCCGCCACGTCCTCCGCGAGGTCCGCCAGGTCCACCCGCTGCGGCGGCTCGGAGTCGGACTGCCCGGCGGCGAGGTCGACCAGCTCGTTGACCAGGTCGGTCAGCTCGCGAGCCTCCTGACCGAGATCCGCGACCAGCTCCTCGCGCGTGCCGGGCGGCAGCTCGTCCAGGCGCCGGAGCAGCGAGATGTTCGTCCGCAGCGAGGTCAGCGGGGTGCGCAGCTCGTGCCCCGCGTCCTGGACCAGACGCCGCTGGTCCTCCTCGGACTGGGCGAGCCGCCCGAGCATCCGGTCGAAGGCGCGCCCGAGCCGCCCGACCTCGTCGAGTCCGGCGACGGGCACCTCGATGCCGAGCCGCCGGGTGCGGGCCACGTCCTCGGCTGCCGCCGTGAGCACCACCAGGCGCCGGGTGATCCGGCGCGCCAGCCACCAGCCGAACAGCCCCGCGCCCACCACGACCGCCGCCATCAGGATCAGCGTCCGCTGCTGGAGCGTGCGCAGCAGGTCCTCGGTGTCGCTGAACTCCTGCGCCACCTGCACCGCGCCCTTGCCGTCCCCGAGCGAGACGGTGGCGATCCGGAACAGGTCCTCACCGACCCGTACGTCCTTGTGCTCGGCCAGCCTCCCCGCCGCCCGCGCCCCGGCGACCGTCCGGTCGGCGCCGGTCACCGGCAGCACCGGGCTGCCGTGGTCGACGATGTCCCCGCGCGCGCCGAGCACCTGCACGTCGGTCCGCGCGGGCCGTACGAGGTCGTGCCCGGGGCGGGAGGAGGAGAAGTCGTCCGGGGTCATGTCGTGCTGCCGGACCTCGTCCCGTACGTCCTGCACGACCTGCGTGAACACCGACTGCTGGTCCACCCGGACGAGCCGCGCCGCCGAGCCGTACGACAGGATGCCGACCAGGATCGTGACGGCGGCGGTGACGGCGGCGAAGGACACCGCGAAGGTGGTGCGCAGCGAGACCAGCTTGGTCCGGCCCGCCCGGGACCGGACCGGCGCCCGCCAGGGACGGGCCACTACTCCTCCCGCAGCACGTACCCCACACCGCGCACGGTGTGGATGAGCTGCGGGGCATCCGGCTCGTCCAGCTTGCGGCGCAGATAGCCGACGTAGACGGCGAGGTTCTTGGAGCCGGGTCCGAAGTCGTAGCCCCAGATGCGGTCGTAGATCGTGGAGTGGTCCAGCACGATGCCCGCGTTGCGCACCAGCAGTTCCAGCAGCTCGAACTCGGTGCGGGTCAGCTCCAGCTCGCGCGCGCCGCGCCAGCAGCGGCGCGCCTGGAGGTCCATGCGCAGCCCGGCGGCGCCCACCTGGTGGCGCTCGGAGACCACCGGCCGGTCCTCCGGGCTGACGGCGGGCGCCGGGATCACCGCGGCGGGGGTCGTACGGCGCAGCAGGGCGCGCAGCCGGGCGAAGACCTCCTCCACGTCGAACGGCTTGACCACGTAGTCGTCGGCGCCCGCGTCCAGACCCGCGATGCGGTCGGCGGTCTCCACCAGCGCGGTGAGCATCAGGATCGGGGTGCGGTCGCCCTCGGCGCGCAGCACCCGGCAGACCTGGAGACCGTCGATGCCGGGCATCATCACGTCGAGCAGCAGCACGTCCGGCGGGGTGCGGTGAGCCTGCGCCAGCGCCTCGACACCGTCGGCGACCGCCGTCACCGCGTAGCCCTCCAGGGTGAGGGCACGCTCCAGGGCGTGGCGGATGGCGCGGTCGTCTTCGGCGAGGAGCACAGTCTGGGGCACCCGACCAGTCTGCCAAGGCGCGCGGGCGTTCGGCCGGGCCCGGTGATCCACGGTGGTCCTTTTTACCGGGATCTCACCGTCGGCGGCTTACCGGGATCTCACCGTCACCGGGTCCGGCCGGGGGCACCGGCGGGTCAGGAGCGCGTGTCCGCCTGCTGCATCGAGGCGACCGCCTGGGCAACCGTCGCGCTGTACAGAC
The DNA here is from genome assembly GCF_016482685.1 of Streptomyces sp. DSM 110735. Taxonomy (GTDB): domain Bacteria; phylum Actinomycetota; class Actinomycetes; order Streptomycetales; family Streptomycetaceae; genus Streptomyces. The sequence continues at coordinate 113,609 of NZ_JACYHF010000017.1, forward strand.
CCAGCTTCGGCCCCAGAACCTTCGCGCCGGAGCCGAGCGGGAAGTTCCGGGTCTCGGCGTTGGGCATGTGGTCGCCGTTGGCCAGCACGTTCATCTCGTCGATGCCGGGCGCGGTGCCGGTGGTGGCGCCGCTCGGGTCGAGGTCGATCACGGCGTAGGCGGTACGGCCCGCGTGGAGCGCGTACGCGGGCGGACCGCCGAGACCGCCGGGGACCAGCGGCTTGATGTTGTGGCTCTGGTCGGCGGACGTGGAGGAGCCGAGGTCGACGGCGGGGTAGTAGCTCAGACCGCAGGCGCTCGCGCCGGTGTTGCGCACCTCGATGACCCGCTGGGTGGCGGCGCGCCGGGTCACCCGGACGGTCACCTGGCCGCCCGCGCAGGGGTGGGTGTAGGCGTAGCTGTCGGTGTCCTTCGAGCCGCCGGACTTGGTGGCTGCCTGCTTGGCGGTGGCGCTCTTCGTGACGGTCGTGCCGCCGGACTTCGCCGCGGTCGTGGCGGCAGACCCGGCCGGGGCGGAGGCGTCCTTCGACTGCTTGGCCGCCACCGTGGCGGCGGGCTTGGCGGCGGGCTTCGCGGCGCCCTCGTCCTTCGCGCCGCCGCCGGAGCCGTCGGAGCCGCCGCAGGCGGTCAGGGCGAGGGCGAGGACGGCGGTACCGGCGGCGGCGAGCGCGGTGGAGCGGTGGAGCGTACGCATGGGAATTCCCCCGTGAGATCGGTGAGGTGCGTGACGTCGTGACGTCGTGCGGTCGTGTCAGAAGGCACCGGGAAGCGGGGAAACCCGCCCCGACCTGCTGACATCGACTACTCTCCGCCCCCGTCCCCACGTTTCGCTGACGCCTCGCTGACGTCGTGCTGACGCCCGCCGCCGGACCCCGCCGGTGCCCTCCGGTCCGCCGCCGCCCGCTCCTCGCGCAGCCGGGCCGCCTGCTCCCCGGAGAACTCCACCGTGCGCTCCATGTGCCGCACGATCACGGCGAGTTCGGCGTCGTCCAGCTCGTCGAAGATCCGGTACCAGTCGCCGGAGAGCGTCTCCCACACCCGCCGGAACTCCGCGATCCGCTCCGGTACGGGCACGACGAGCACCCGGCGCCGGTCCGCCTCGTCCCGCCCCCGGACGACGTATCCGGCGCGCTCCAGGCGGTCGACCAGGCGAGTGGCCGACCCCGTGGTGAGCCCGGTCAGCTCCGCGACCCGTCCGGTGGTGACCGGCTCCGGCTCCAGGGTGAGCAGGTTCAGGCACTGGAGGTCGGTGGGGTGCAGCCCGATCCGGTCGGCGACGGCCTGGCTGAACAGGGCGTACGCGGCGATGTACCGCCGGGACACCGCGTCCAGCTCCGCCAGCAGCCCGGCCCGGGCGGTGCGGTTCCCGGCCATGTGGACCTCCTGTACGTGCTGTCCGACGGCTGCGGCTGCTCAGAACGCGTACGCGTCCCCCGTGTCCAGGACCAGCACCTTCAGGCGGTCGTTCGAGCGGTCCGGGTCGCTCACGCCGCCGTTCCAGGCGGTCTCCACCTCCAGGGTGACCTCCGATGCCGCCCGCCGCAGGGCGACGGTCAGCGCGAGAGTCCGCCCCGCCCGTCCCACGGCCAGCGCGCCCGTCCCGCACACCACGGTCCGCTCCCCGCTCCGCGCACACGCCGCGGGCAGCACCTGCCGATCCGCCAACGCCACCGACCACCGCAACCGCACACTCGCGTCCGGCACGGCGGAAGGACCCGCGTCCCGAGGAGTGAGCCGCACCTCGACCCGGTCCCCGGTGAGGGCGGCGTGCCCGTGAAAGGAGAGATCGGCGTGGGGCGGCGTGGCGGAGCGGAGGGTGGGGCGGGATGCCGTGACGGAACGGAGGGCGGACTGGGATGCCATGACCGGCGTACTGCCTGATCGCGCCGCACCCGCCGCACCCGCCGCGGACACGGCGGTCCCGGGCACCCTCGCCGCCGGGGAACCGCTCTCCGCCGCCCCCGCCGTCCCGCCGAAGCCCAGCGCAGCGCCCCCGCACACACCCAGCAGCACCCACGTCCTCGCCCGCACGCCCACGCCGCTCACCCCTTCCAGCCAGATGCCGTACCGCTGCCGTACCGCTGCGGTACCGAGGGACCGTGGCGCGCAGTCGTGCCGGGGCCCAGGGGATGTATGCCACGGAAGCGCCAGGCCAGGCGCCGTCCATCAGGTGAACGGACGCACGCCGGGGGTGCCGGACGGGACATGACACCCTGCCCCCATGCTGATCCTCCGCTCCGCCGCCCTCTTCGTCGTCGCCGCGCTCTTCGAGATCGGCGGCGCGTGGCTGGTCTGGCAGGGCGTGCGCGAGCACCGCGGCTGGCTGTGGATGGCGGGCGGGGTACTGGCCCTCGGCGCGTACGGCTTCGTCGCCACCTTCCAGCCGGACGCCCACTTCGGCCGCATCCTGGCCGCGTACGGCGGGATCTTCGTGGCGGGGTCGATCCTGTGGGGCGTGGTCGCGGACGGCTACCGCCCCGACCGGTGGGACATCGCGGGCGCGCTGGTGTGCCTGGCGGGGATGGCACTGATCATGTGGGCGCCGAGGAACGGCGGCTGAGCAGCGGCAGCCGCCGCAGAGCACCTGGCGGCGCTCGCCTACGCTGGACGGGCAGCGCCCCGATCCATGACCCCATGACCCCTTGACCGCACAGGAGCAGCCCATGGCCCCCGCAGCCCCGTCCGCCGCCGCCCGTATCGCCGTCGTCACGGGCGCGAGCAGCGGGATCGGCGCGGCCACCGCCCGCAGCCTGGCCGAGGCGGGGTACCGGGTCGTCCTCACCGCGCGTCGCAAGGACCGTATCGAGGCGCTCGCGGAGGAGCTGACCGCGGCGGGTCACGCGGCGACGGCGTACCCGCTGGACGTGACGGACCGCACGGCGGTGGACGAGTTCGCCACCGCGTTCCGCACGATCGGCGTGCTGGTCAACAACGCGGGCGGCGCGCTCGGCGCGGACCCGGTGGCGACCGGCGACCCGGAGCACTGGCGCACGATGTACGAGACGAACGTCATCGGCACCCTGAACGTCACCCAGGCGCTGCTGCCCAAGCTGGAGGCGAGCGGCGACGGCGTGGTGGTCGTCGTCTCCTCCACCGCGGGGCTCGGCACGTACGAGGGCGGCGCGGGCTACGTCGCCGCCAAGCACGGCGAGCACGTCCTCGCCGAGACCCTCCGCCTGGAGATCGTCGGCAAGCCGGTGCGCGTCGTGGAGATCGCCCCCGGCATGGTCAAGACCGACGAGTTCGCCCTGACCCGCTTCGACGGCGACACCACCAAGGCAGCCAAGGTCTACGAGGGCGTCGCCGCCCCCCTCACCGCCGACGACGTCGCCGAGACGATCACCTGGGCGGTCACCCGCCCCAGCCACGTCAACGTAGACCTCCTGGTCCTCCGCCCCCGCGCCCAGGCGTCCAACACCAAGGTCCACCGGGAACTGTGATGCCCACCGACGACAACTCCCCCGAAAAACGCCGCCTCGCCCAGGAGACCAAGGACGAACGCCAGGTCTGGTACTTCCTGGCGTACTTCCTCTTCGGCATCCACGTGATCGCGTTCGTGATGATCTACGCGGTACGACACGCGAAGTAGTCCGTATCCGCGCGGAGTTCAGCCCTTCACGCAGACGAACTGCTTGAGCTTCGCCACCACTTCGACCAGATCCCGCTGCTGCTCCATCACCTGGTCGATGTTCTTGTAGGCGCCGGGGATCTCGTCGACCACGCCGGAGTCCTTGCGGCATTCCACGCCCTTGGTCTGGTCCTCCAGGTCCCGGGTGGTGAAGCGGCGCTTGGCGGCGCTGCGGCTCATGCGCCGACCGGCGCCGTGGGACGCGGAGTTGAAGGCTGCGGTGTTGCCCAGTCCCTTCACGATGTACGAACTCGTCCCCATGGAGCCGGGGATGATGCCGTACTCGCCGGAACCCGCCCGGATCGCGCCCTTGCGGGTGACGAGCAGGTCCATGCCGTCGTACCGCTCCTCCGCCACGTAGTTGTGGTGGCAGGAGATCTCCGGCTCGAAGACCGGCTTCGCCTTCTTGAACTCCTTGCGGATGACGTCCTTCAGGAGCGCCATCATCAGCGTGCGGTTGTACTTGGCGTACTCCTGCGCCCAGAACAGGTCGTTGCGGTAGGCGGCCATCTGCGGGGTGTCCGCGATGAAGACGGCCAGGTCGCGGTCGACCAGCCCCTGGTTGTACGGGAGCTTCTGTGCGACGCCGATGTGGTGTTCGGCCAGTTCCTTGCCGATGTTGCGGGAGCCGGAGTGCAGAGTGAGCCACACCGAACCCTCGGAATCGAGCAGGAGTTCGATGTAGTGATTTCCGGAGCCCAGCGTCCCCATCTGAAGAGCCGCCCGCTCGCGGCGGAAGCGGACCGACTCGGCGACCGAGTCGAACCGCGCCCAGAACGCGTCCCATCCGGCGGTCGGCAGCCCGTGGAAGCGCGCCGGGTCGACGGCGTCGGTGTGCATCCCCCGCCCCACCGGAATCACCCGCTCGATCCGCGACCTGAGCCGCGACAGATCCCCCGGCAGGTCATTCGCCGTCAGCGACGTCCGCACCGCCGACATCCCGCACCCGATGTCCACCCCCACCGCCGCCGGACACACCGCGTCCCGCATGGCGATGACCGAGCCGACCGTCGCGCCCTTGCCGTAGTGGACGTCCGGCATGACGGCGAGTCCGCGGACCCAGGGGAGCGTGGCGACGTTCTGGAGCTGGCGCAGGGCGCCGTCCTCGACGGTGGCGGGGTCTGCCCACATGCGGACGGGCACCCGGGCGCCCGGTATCTCGACGTACGACATCTCTTCCTCGTTCCCCCGGTGACGGAAAAAGCCTCAAAAGGCGCAGAACGCAAAAGCGGCGCCATGGTCGAGAAAAGGGACAAGGGACCGGCGTCCGCGGTGGTGCGTGCGATACACATTGTGTCCAGCAGGCGCCCCGCCGCGGCAAGCGAATAACCAGCGGGGACACTGGAGCACCGGCGCGCGCACCGCGCCCCGCGTCCCCGTCGAGAGGAGCCCGACCGTGCAGCGGAAGGCCCATGTCATCGGTACCGCCGCCCTCTTCGCGGCGCTGCTGACAGGCTGCACGAGCGGCTCGGACGGAGCGAGTCCGACCGACGACGCCAACCCGGGCGACGCGGGCACCGCCACCGTCGCCGCCCAGCCCGGCAAGTACCGCAACCTGCCCGAGCCCTGCGGCGCCGTCGGCCACGACACCCTCGCCACGATGCTCCCCGGCATCCGCCAGATCACCGACCCCGACCAGCGCGACAAGGCGTACCGGGGCGTGCCGGAGCTGACCTACGACACCGACCGCAAGGTGGGCTGCCACTGGAAGGTGGAGTCGACCACCGCGACCGACCGCCTCTCGGTGGACTTCGAGCGCGTGGTGTCGTTCGACAACGCGGTCAGCGACGACAACGAGGCGCGCAAGCTGTTCCAGGGCATGGAGAAGGCCGCCCATCTCCCCGCCCCCGGCACGCCGGGCGGCGAACCCGCGTCCCCCTCCGCCGACCCGAGCGCCACGGCGAGCCCGGACGCGAGCGCGAACCCCGACCCCTCGGAGACCGCCGCCGACGCCGCCGATCTGCGCCCGCGCGCGCTGCCCGACCTCGGCGACGAGGCGTACCTCGACGACCAGCTCTCGACCTCCGGCTCGACGTCCGAACCGCGCACCGTGACTGTGGTGTTCCGCACGTCGAACGTCGTCGTCACCCTCGAGTACGAGGAGCAGCCGATGGTCGTCGGAGCGGTCCCGGACAGCAAGGAAATGCAGGACAGGGCCCGGGATCTGGCCTCTCAACTGGCCGACAAGCTCGACGGCTGACGCCCCCTCGCCCGCCCCTTCCGTCACTTCGCGCACGGCGCGAACCGGAAACACACGTCTCCTTCACCGCGTACCGTGACCCCGCAGGAACCCGCACGAACCCGAGCGTCATGAGTGAAGGAACCATGCAGCGAGCCGTACAGCGAGACGACCGTGCCCACCTCCGAGCCGGGCGCCTGAGCCGCGTTCTGGTGTGCGCGGCCGCGGTGCCCGCGGTGCTGATCACCGCGGGATGCTCGTCGGACTCCGGCGACTCCGCGAACAAGGACACCCCGACCGCCCAGCGGAGCGCGGGCGGTGACACGGCGGGCACGTCCTCGCCGGACGCCTCCCCGACGATCGCCCCCGCCGCGTACCAGAAGCTTCCCGACCCCTGCGGTGTGCTGGCCAAGAAGTCGCTGGGCGATCTGGTGCCGAAGGCGAAGTCGGGCAAGAAGGGCAAGAGCGACGACACCGCCGCCCGCTCCTCCTGCTCGTGGACCAGCCTGGACGACAACGGCGTCAAGGGCTCGCAGTTCCGCTGGCTGAGCGTCTCCCTGCTGCGCTTCGACTCCGACGCGGCGCGTGGCAGCGGCAACGACCAGGCGCACTCGTACTACACCCAGCAGCTCACCGACGCCCAGCACGTCTCGGGCGCGAAGGGCACCAAGTCGCAGCCGGTGACCGGCACGGGCGACGAGGCGACGGCGGTGCGCTACGACCTGAAGAAGAAGGAAGGCGCCTTCAAGCAGCAGACGGTGGTCGCCCGAGTCCAGAATGTGGTCGTCACGCTCGACTACAACGGCGCGGGTCTGGCGGGCGAGAAGACGCCGGACGCCGACGACCTGACGAAGGACGCCGAGAAGGCGGCGAAGGAAGTCATCGCCTCCGTCTCCGCCGCCAACGGCCGTGGTCAGACGGCGGGTTCGGGCGACGACGGCTCCGCCTCCCCGTCGCGGAAGCCGTCCGGAAAGGCGTCCGCCTCGCCCTCCGGCAAGGCGTCCAAGTCCGCCTCCCCCAGCGCCTCGGCGTCCGAGAAGGACGACAAGAAGAGCTGACCGGCACCACGTTCGGCGTACACGTGTGCCACCCTGTTGCGCGCAACAACACGTAACGGGAGGGGAGTACGGGTGGCCGCGCCACTTCAGCTCACTCGGATGCACCGCGTACTCATCGGCGTGGTCGTGGCCGGCGCTCTGATCATCGCCGGTATCGGCTTCGCCGGTTCGTACGCGGCCGTCCGCGCACTGGCCCTGAAGAAGGGCTTCGGGAACTTCTCCTATGTGTTCCCGGTCGGCATCGACGCGGGCATCTGTGTGCTGCTCGCGCTCGACCTGCTGCTGACCTGGATGCGCATCCCCTTCCCGATGCTGCGCCAGACGGCCTGGCTGCTCACGGCGGCCACCATCGCCTTCAACGGCGCCGCCGCGTGGCCGGACCCGCTGGGCGTCGGGATGCACGCGGTGATCCCGATCCTCTTCGTGGTCTCGGTGGAGGCGGCACGGCACGCGGTCGGGCGGATCGCGGACATCACCGCGGACAAGCACATGGAGGGCGTGCGCATCACGCGCTGGCTGCTCTCCCCGGTGCCGACGTTCCTGCTGTGGCGGCGGATGAAGCTGTGGGAGCTGCGCTCCTACGAGCAGGTCATCAAGCTGGAGCAGGAACGTCTCGTCTACCAGGCGCGCCTGCGCTCCCGCTTCGGTCGCGCCTGGCGCCGCAAGGCGCCCGTGGAGTCCCTGATGCCGCTGCGCCTGGCGCGCTACGGCGTCCCCCTCGCGGAGACCGCCCCGGCGGGTCTCGCGGCGGCGGGCATCGAGGCGGTGCTGGCTCCGCCGGTTCCGGTACTGCCCCAGCGCGTCGAACTCCAGGCGGCTCCGGTACCTGCCGAGGCTCCTGTCCAGCCCGCTTCCGCACCCGGCGAACAACCGCAGCCGCAGGCTCCGGAGGGTGCGGACGAAAGCAGCCCCTGGTTCCACACGCCCCCGCGCGACATCGACTACCACGGCGGTTACGACCCGACCTTCGAACCCGGTCCCGATCCTCAGTACTTCCCCGAGGAACAGTACGAGGAGTGGTACGAGGAGCAGCCGCCCGAGCAGTTCCAGCAGCCGTCGCCGGAGGAAACCGGGAGCTTCCCCATCCCGGTCGGCCCCAACCGGACCCGCGAACTGGGCGAGGGCGGCGGTCTCCCGGAGCCGGACGAGGAGGACCTCTACCAGGTCTTCCGGCAGTCGATAGACGGCAGTTACCCGACGGGTCCGATGCTCGCCGAGGACATACAGGCCACGTTCGGCGTGACCATCGACCCCAATGACGCGAAGGTGCTGGCCGAGCGCTTCCAGCAGCGTCACTTGAAGCAGATGGAAGAGGACCACATCGCCTGACGCGCTGCACGCATACGCAGAGGGGGCGCCCGGTACGACACCGGGCGCCCCCTCCTACGTAACGCGACCTACTCCCCGAGCAGGGCCCGCACCCGCTCCTGCCCCACCGCAAGCAGCAGCGTGGGCAGACGCGGACCGGTGTCGCGGCCGACGAGCAGGTGGTACAGCAGGGCGAAGAAGGTCCGCTGGGCGGTCTTGATCTCCGGCGGCAGCTCCTTGGCGGTGGCGTCGGCGGAGAATCCCGCGCGCACCTTCGGGACGCCGTAGACCAGGTGGGTCAGACCGTCCAGGGACCAGTTGTCCGCGAGTCCGTCGACCAGCAGGCGCAGCGACTCGCGCCCCTCCTCGTCCAGCGACTTCAGCAGCTCGGCGTCCGGCTCCTCGCGCACGATGGTGCGCTGGTCGGCGGGGACGTAGGTGTTGATCCACGCCTCCGCCTTGTCGTACCGGGGGCGGGCGTCCGCGAGGTCGGTGATCGGGTTCGCCGGGTCCAGCTCGGACAGGATGCGCAGCGCCTGGTCCTGATGACCCGCGGTGATGTCCGCGACCGAGGCGAGCGTGCGGTACGGCAGCGGGCGCGGGGTCTTCGGCAGCTCACCGGCGGCGGTGCCGACGGCGCGGGTGTACGCGGCGACGTCACCGGGGAGCGCGGAGCCTCCCCCAGTGCCAATGGCCTGGGAGGTGCCCCCAGCCACCTTGCCCGCGAGCTTGTCCCACTCGTCGTAGAGCCGCTGGATCTCCTGGTCGAAGGCGATCTTGAAGGACTGGTTGGGACGGCGGCGGGCGTACAGCCAGCGCAGGAGCTGCGGCTCCATGATCTTCAGCGCGTCGCCCGGGGTGGGCACGCCACCGCGCGAGGACGACATCTTGGCCATGCCGGAGATGCCGACGAACGCGTACATCGGACCGATGGGCTGCTTGCCCTCGAAGATGCCGACGATCTGCCCGCCGACCTGGAAGGAGGAGCCCGGCGAGGAGTGGTCGACACCGGAGGGCTCGAAGATCACGCCCTCGTACGCCCAGCGCATCGGCCAGTCGACCTTCCACACCAGCTTGCCCCGGTTGAACTCGCTCAGCCGGACCGTCTCGCCGAACCCGCACGCGGTGCAGGTGTACGACAGCTCGGTGGTGTCGTCGTCGTAGGAGGTGACGGTGGTGAGGTCCTTGCCGCACTCGCCGCAGTACGGCTTGTACGGGAAGTATCCGGCGGAGCCGGAGCTGCCGTCGTCCTCGGCGGCGGCGCCGGAACCCTCCTCCGCCTCCAGCTCTGCCTCGTCGACCGCCTTCTGCTGCGGCTTCTTGCCCGGCGCCTTCTTGGTGCGGTACTGGTCGAGGATCGCGTCGATGTCACCGCGGTGCTTCATCGCGTGCAGGATCTGCTCGCGGTAGACGCCCGAGGTGTACTGCGCGGTCTGGCTGATCCCGTCGAACTCCACGCCCAGCTCGGCGAGCGCCTCCACCATGGCGGACTTGAAGTGCTCCGCCCAGTTCGGGAACGCGGAGCCCTTCGGCGCCGGGACCGAGGTCAGCGGCTTGCCGATGTGCTCGGCCCAGGACTCGTCGACGCCCGCGATGCCGGCCGGCACCTTGCGGTAGCGGTCGTAGTCGTCCCAGGAGATCAGATGGCGGACCTGGTACCCGCGGCGGCGGATCTCGTCCGCGACCAGGTGCGGGGTCATGACCTCACGCAGGTTGCCCAGGTGGATCGGGCCGGACGGCGAGAGCCCGGAGGCGACGACGACCGGTTTGCCCGGAGCCCGACGCTCCGACTCCTCGATGACGTCATCCGCGAAACGGGAGACCCAGTCGGTGGTCTCGCTGCTCTGAGCCACGATCGGCACGTCCTCTTTTTCCGAGTTCTGTGAGTGACCGCTCCATTCTCCCAGGCACTGCCTCGTTCGCGAAAACCCCTTTACCCCCCATGAGAGACTGAGCGTGTCTATCCGTCCCACGAGGAGAACGGCTCCCACTCCATGACCTCGGTCACGTCGCTCACCGATCTCGTCAACCAGCGCCTCGCGAACGCCCTCGCTTCCTCCCTCCCGGAAGCCGACGGAGCCGACCCGCTGCTGCGACGAAGCGACCGGGCCGACTACCAGGCCAACGGGATCCTGGCGCTCGCCAAGAAGGCGAAGGCGAACCCGCGCGAGCTGGCGACCGAGGTCGTCTCCCGGGTCGCCACGGGTGACGTGATCGCGGACGTCGAGGTCTCGGGTCCCGGCTTCCTCAACATCTCCGTGGCGGACGGCGCGATCACGAAGAACCTGGCCGCGCGGTACGCGGACGACACGGGGCGCCTCGGTGTCCCGCTCGCCGCCCACCCGGGCACCACGGTGATCGACTACGCCCAGCCGAACGTGGCCAAGGAGATGCACGTCGGTCATCTGCGCTCGGCGGTCATCGGCGACTCGGTCGTCCGGCTGCTGGAGTTCACCGGCGAGAAGGTGGTCCGCCGCCACCACATCGGCGACTGGGGCACCCAGTTCGGCATGCTCATCCAGTACCTGGAGGAGCACCCGCACGAGCTGGACCACAAGGAGTCCGCGGTCTCCGAGGTCACCGAGGCTTCCGGCGAGGAGGCCATGTCCAACCTGAACCGTCTCTACAAGGCGGCGCGGGTGCTCTTCGACTCCGACGAGGAGTTCAAGACGCGCGCCCGCCGCCGGGTGGTCGACCTCCAGGCGGGCGACCCGGCGACGCTGGCCATGTGGCAGCGGTTCGTCGACGAGTCGAAGATCTACTTCTACTCCGTCTTCGACAAGCTGGACATGGAGATCCGCGACGCGGACGTGGTCGGCGAGTCCGGCTACAACGACATGCTGGCCGAGACCTGCCGCCTCCTGGAGGAGTCCGGCGTCGCGGTCCGCTCCGAGGGCGCGCTGTGCGTGTTCTTCGACGACGTCAAGGGTCCCGACGGGCAGCCCGTCCCCCTGATCGTCCAGAAGTCCGACGGCGGCTACGGCTACGCGGCGACCGACCTCTCCGCGATCCGCGACCGCGTCTTCCACCTCAAGGCGAACACCCTGCTCTACGTGGTGGACGCCCGCCAGGCCCTGCACTTCAAGATGGTCTTCGAGACCGCCCGCCGCGCAGGCTGGCTCGGCGACGACGTGCACGCGGTCCAGCTCGCCTTCGGCACGGTCCTCGGCAAGGACGGCAAGCCGTTCAAGACGCGTGAGGGCGAGACGGTGCGGCTGGTGGACCTGCTGGACGAGGCGGTCGACCGTGCGGCGGCGGTCGTGCGCGAGAAGGCGCAGGACCTCTCCGAGGAGGAGATCGCCGAGCGCGGCGCCCAGGTGGGCATCGGCGCGGTGAAGTACGCGGACCTGTCGACCTCGGCGAACCGGGACTACAAGTTCGACCTGGACCAGATGGTCTCGCTCAACGGCGACACCTCGGTGTACCTGCAGTACGCGTACGCCCGTATCCAGTCCATCCTGCGCAAGGCGGGCGAGGTCCGCCCCGTGGCTCACCCCGAGCTGGAACTGACCGGGGCGGAGCGGGCGTTGGGCCTGCACGCCGACTCCTTCGGCGAGGTCGCCGCGGAGGCGGCGGCGGAGTACGCCCCGCACAAGCTGGCCGCGTACCTGTACCAGCTCGCCTCCCTGTACACCTCCTTCTACGACAAGTGCCCGGTCCTGAAGGCAGAGACGCCCGCCCAGGTGGAGAACCGCCTCTTCCTGTGCGACGTCACCGCCCGCACTCTGCACCAGGGCATGTCCCTTCTCGGCATCCGCACGCCCGAGAAGCTCTGACGGCGAACGCCTGGAGGGCGGTGGGGAGTTGCTGCTCCCCACCGCGCTCAGGAGCGGGTGGTCCGCCCGCAGCCGCCGTCCCGCACGTCCTTCATGGACTCCTTGCGGCTGTACGGGTCGTGGGCGTCGCCGCGGGCCGGGGTGCCGGTGGGGGTGGCGCCGGGGAAGATCGGGTGGAGGTAGCCGTCAAAGACGCCGCACTCGTTGTTGTAGGTGCGCGTCGCGACCGAGCCGATCGACAGCTTGCCCTTCACGGTGTCCCACTTGGCCGGATCGTGCAGCATCGTCGTCACGTCGCGGCGGACGATGGAGCGGGCCACCCGGTCGTCGCCGGGGGCGCGGTGGGCGAGCGGGTAGACGAAGGTGTAGTCCGCGTGGACCTTCACCTCGCCGGGCCGCCCCGCCTCGAAGGAGAGGTGCCCGCGCACCTTGACCACGTCACCGGCGAGCCGCACCCGCGCCGGGTCGAAGCGGCTGACGTAGGTGACGGGGTCGTGCTCGGCGTCCGGGTCGCGCAGCGAGCGCCGGAGTTCCGGGAGTGTCCTCGGCTGCTCGGGGTCGAGCAGCGCCAGCGCCTTGTCGGGCTGTCCGCCGCGCAGGACCGCCGGATCGAGGCTGGTCTCGACGAGGAACTCCTTGGTGCGCCGCAGCGCGAGCGCCACGTCGGCTTCGCCGAGCCCGGCGACCGCCTTCGCGGCAGGCAGCTCGATCGCGTCCGCGCCCTCGTCCCAGACCAGCGCGGGCGATCCGCGGAAGGGGTGGTCGAGCGTCGCCGTCCCGGAGACGGCACCGGGGGCGTCGCTGGGCAGCGCCGTCTCGGCGGGCAGCGGCGAGGGCGCGTCACCTGCGGACGAGCGGACCCCGGGGATGTGGTCGAGGAGCAGCGAGGGGCGTACGGCGACCAGACAGACCGCCGCGACCAGCAGCACCCCCAGCACCGACCAGAGCGGCTTGCGCGGAGCCCCGCCCCGCTTCTCCCGCACCGCGGGTCCGGTACGCCAGCCGGGAGGCTCCGCGGGCTGAGCCGCCTTGCGGCGACGGCCGAACCGCCGGTCGGCGGCGGCTTCCCGCTCCCCCTCCTCGCGCAACCGCCGCGCCACCATCCGCGCCCGCGCCGACGGCTCCTTCGGGGCGGGCGGTCCGCCGCCCTCGACCGTGTCGCGCAGGAACGTGTCCCACTGATCGTCGGATATGGCCGCGGGCTCGCCGGAATCGTCGGGCCGTTCGGGGGGCGGAGCGGTGGACACGGGCTCACTCTCGTCGGGGTCAAGGAAACACCAAGATCCCTGCGTAGACGATGTGAGCGCGGTTCACAACCCCCGCACAGGAGGCACCGGCACCTGTGACCGAACCGGTACGGCACCGGTCCGCGTCACCTGTCCCGAACCGCCGAACTACCGCAGCTTCTGGGCCACTTCGGTCGCCCAGTACGTCAGGATGTTCCGCGCGCCCGCCCGCTTGATCCCCGTCAGGGTCTCGAAGATGGCGCGGTCGCGGTCCAGCCAGCCCTTCTCGGCGGCAGCCTCGATCATCGAGTACTCGCCGGAGATCTGGTAGGCGGCGACCGGCACGTCCACCGCGTCCGCGACCTTCGCGAGCACGTCCAGGTACGGACCCGCGGGCTTGACCATGACCATGTCCGCGCCCTCGGCGAGGTCCAGTTCCAGCTCGCGCAGGGACTCGCGCAGGTTCGCCGGGTCCTGCTGGTACGCCTTGCGGTCGCCCTGGAGCGAGGAGGCGACAGCCTCGCGGAAGGGACCGTAGAAGGCGGAGGAGTACTTCGCGGTGTACGCGAGGATCGCCACGTCCTCGCGGCCGATCTGGTCCAGCGCGTCGCGGATGACGCCGATCTGCCCGTCCATCATGCCGCTCGGACCCACGATGTGGGCGCCCGCGTCCGCCTGGACCTGGGCCATCTCGGCGTACCGCTCCAGGGTGGCGTCGTTGTCGACCCGGCCCTCGGCGTCCAGCACCCCGCAGTGCCCGTGGTCGGTGAACTCGTCCAGGCACAGGTCGGACATGATCATGAGGTCGTCGCCGACCTCGGCGCGCACGTCGCGCAGGGCGACCTGGAGGATGCCGTCCGGGTCGGTGCCCGCCGTGCCGAGCGCGTCCTTCTTCGCGTCCTCCGGCACGCCGAACAGCATGATCCCGGAGATCCCCGCCTCGACCGCCTCCAGCGCCGCCTTCTTCAGGCTGTCCCGGGTGTGCTGCACGACCCCGGGCATCGCCTCGATCGCCACCGGCTCGCTCACGCCCTCGCGGATGAACGCGGGGAGGATGAAGTCGGCCGGATGCAGCCGCGTCTCCGCGACCATCCGCCGCATGACGGGCGAGGTCCGCAGGCGCCGCGGACGCGTACCGGGAAAGGAACCGTACTTCGACATATCCCCTACGCTACGCCCGCCGGACCCCCGCCTTTGCCGACGCCATGTCGGACCAGCGACCACTCCCCGCGCACCCGAGCGGCGCCCCCGACGGTCCGGACCAGCCCCCTCGCGACGCCGCGAGCACCGCCTCCGAGGAGCGCCCCTCACCCGTCCCCCACCAGCCTCTCCAACCGCCCCCGCGTCTCCCGCACCTCCGCCTCCCGCGCGTCCAGCCGCCCCGCCACCGCGTCCAGCTCCGCCCGCAGACCGGGACACATCTCCAGGCGCGCCCCGTCCGCACCGTCCCGCACACAGCCGAGATAGCGCCGTACGGTCGCCGTCCCCACCCCCGCCCGGACCATCGCCCGGATCCGCAGCACCCGTACGACATCGGACTCGGCGTAGCGCCGGTAGCCCCCGCTGCCGCGTCCCGGCGCCAGCAGCCCCTGCTCCTCGTAGTGCCGCAGCGACCGCGCGCTCACCCCGGTCCGCGCCGCCAGCTCCCCGATCAGCACGCGCCCCCCTCGCCTTGACCTTCACACCGGTGTGAACCCGTACCGTCCTCCACCATGACGACACCGGCAACGCATCCCCGCGCCACGATCATCCACGGCTACGGCGCGACCCCGAAGGACCACTGGTTCCCCTGGCTCGCCGAGCGTCTGGAGGAGCGCGGCGTCCGCACGACCGTCCCCGCCCTCCCGGACACGGACCATCCCGACCCCGACCGGTGGACGTCCGCCGCGGGCGCCGCCCTCGGCACCCCCGACGCCCGCACCACGGTCGTCGCCCACAGCCTCGGCTGCCTCACCGTCCTGCGCCGTCTGAGCACCCTGCGCGGCGACTGGCGCCTGGGCACCCTGGTCCTGGTCTCCGGGTTCGTCGCCCCGCTCCCCGCGATACCCGAGCTGGACCCGTTCATCGCCGGTGGCTGCGACCCCACCCCCCTCCCCGCCCGCATCGACCACCTCACGGTCCTCCGCTCGGACGCCGACCCCCTGGTCCCCGCCTCCCACACCGACCACCTCGCCACCCTCCTCGGCACCACAGCCCGGGTGATCTCCGGCGCGGGTCACTTCCTGGCGGACGACGGGGTCACCGAGCTGCCCGAGGCGCTCGGAGCGATCAGGGTCTGAACAAGCGAGCGGGGTGCCCCCCGAAGGGAACACCCCGCTCATGCCGTGCCGGACCTCACGTCGTCGTACGACGCCTCCGCGCCCCCGGACGCCGCTCGCTCGGGCGGGTCACCGGGTCGCCCGCCTCCAGCGCGGCGGTACGCCGCTTGGTGCCGAACGCGGCGAGGGCTTCCGCCAGCTTGTGGACGGACGGCTCGGGAGCCATGACGTCCACGCGCAGACCGTGTTCCTCGGCCGTCTTGGCGGTCGCCGGACCGATGCAGGCGATGATCGTGACGTTGTGCGGCTTGCCCGCGATGCCGACCAGGTTGCGGACGGTCGAGGACGAGGTGAACAGGACCGCGTCGAAACCGCCGCCCTTGATCGCCTCACGGGTCTCCGCCGGGGGCGGCGAGGCGCGGACGGTGCGGTACGCCGTGACGTCGTCGACCTCCCAGCCCAGCTCGATCAGCCCCGCCACCAGCGTCTCGGTGGCGATGTCGGCACGCGGCAGGAAGACACGGTCGATCGGGTCGAAGACCGGGTCGTACGGCGGCCAGTCCTCCAGAAGCCCCGCCGCCGACTGCTCGCCGCTCGGCACCAGGTCCGGCTTCACACCGAAGTCGATCAGCGCCGCCGCGGTCTGCTCGCCCACCGCGGCGACCTTGATGCCCGCGAAGGCACGCGCGTCGAGCCCGTACTCCTCGAACTTCTCGCGCACCGCCTTGACCGCGTTGACCGAGGTGAACGCGATCCACTCGTAGCGCCCGGTGACCAGACCCTTGACCGCGCGCTCCATCTGCTGCGGGGTGCGCGGCGGCTCGACGGCGATGGTCGGGACCTCGTGCGGCACCGCGCCGTAGGAGCGGAGCTGGTCGGAGAGCGACGCCGCCTGCTCCTTCGTGCGCGGCACGAGGACCTTCCAGCCGAACAGCGGCTTGGACTCGAACCAGGAGAGCTGGTCGCGGCGGGCGGCGGCGGAACGCTCACCCACCACGGCTATCACCGGGCGCCCGCCCTCCGGGGACGGCAGCACCTTCGCCTGCTTCAGCGTCTGCGCGATCGTGCCGAGCGTCGCCGACCAGGTCCGCTGCCGGGTGGTCGTACCCGCGACGGTGACCGTCATCGGGGTGTCCGGCTTGCGTCCCGCCGAGACCAGCTCGGCCGCCGCGGCGGCGACGGAGTCCAGCGCGGTGGAGACGACCACCGTGCCGTCCGAGGCGCCGACCTCGGTCCAGCAGCGGGCGGAGGCGGTACGCGCGTCCACGAAGCGCACGTCCGCGCCCTGCGCGTCCCGCAACGGCACACCGGCGTACGCGGGCACACCGGTCGCGGCGGCGACACCGGGGACGACCTCGAAGGGCACCCCGGCGGCGGCGCAGGCCAGCATCTCCTCGGCGGCGTCCGTGTCGAGTCCCGGATCACCGGAAACCGCACGCACGACCCGCCTGCCGCCACGCGCGGCCTCCATGACAAGATGAGCGGCATCCCGGGCAGCGGCCGGGACCCCAACGGTTGTTGACGTGCCGTCAACCACCGTCAACTGGGGTGCGCCCGCGCCCGTGGACGCGTCCGAGGAGACCTCCGTCGGTACGACGGAGACACCCGGGCGGGCGTGCGTCCGGATCACGTCGAGCACATCGGGCTCGGCGACCAGGACGTCCGCGATCCCCAGCGCCTCCACGGCGCGCAGAGTCAGCAGTCCCGGATCTCCGGGTCCGGCACCCAGGAAGGTGACGTGACCGTGTTCCGGACGGGCGGCGGGAAGGGTGGTGGGGCTCAAAGTGCTCGCTCCCCCATCAGACCGGCCGCGCCCTGGGCGAGCATCTCGGCGGCCAGCTCGCGACCGAGCGCCGTCGCCTGCTCGTGCGTCTGGGGCACGGGACCGGTGGTGGACAACTGCACCGTCCGCGAGCCGTCGGTGGTGCCGACGACGCCGCGCAGGCGCATTTCCTTGACAGTTGACCCGCCGGCCAGGAGGTCGGCCAGCGCGCCCACAGGGGCGCTGCAGCCGGCCTCCAGGGCGGCGAGCAATGACCGTTCGGCGGTGACGGCGGCCCGCGTGGACGGGTCGTCGAGCTCGCCGAGTACCGCGACGAGGGCAGCGTTGTCCGCGGCACACTCGATCGCCAGGGCCCCCTGGCCGGGGGCGGGCAGAACCGTGTCGACCGACAGGAAGTCGGTCACCTCGTCGATCCGGCCGATCCGGTTGAGTCCGGCGGCGGCGAGGACGACGGCGTCGAGCCGTCCCTCGCGCACGTATCCGACGCGGGTGTCGATGTTGCCGCGGATCGGGACCGTCTCGATGTCCAGTCCGTGGGCGCGGGCGTACGCGTTCAACTGCGCCATGCGGCGCGGCGAACCGGTGCCGATACGGGCGCCGCGCGGCAGGTCGGTGAACTTCAGCGCGTCGCGCGCCACGATCACGTCACGCGGGTCCTCGCGCTCGGGGACGGCGGCCAGCGCCAGCTCCTCGGGCTGCGAAGTGGGCAGGTCCTTGAGCGAGTGCACGGCGAAGTCCACCTCGCCGCGCGCCAGCGCGTCGCGCAGCGCGGTGACGAACACACCGGTGCCGCCGATCTGCGCGAGCGCCTCGCGGGAGACGTCGCCGTACGTGGTGATCTCGACCAGCTCGACGGGCCGGCCGGTCACCCGGCTCACGGCCTCGGCCACCAGCCCGGACTGGGCCATGGCGAGCTTGCTGCGCCTGGTCCCCAGTCTCAGTGCGTTGTCAGTCATGCCGGTCGGTCCTTCTCGTCTGTGTTGTCCACGGCCCGGGAGACGGCCGCGACCGTCTCGGGGTCGAGGTCGAACAGGGTGCGCAGCGCGTCCGCGTACCCGGCGCCGCCGGGCTCGGCCGCGAGCTGCTTGACCCGTACGGTCGGCGCGTGCAGCAGCTTGTCCACGACCCGGTGCACGGCCTGGCGGATCTCGCCGCGCTGGCGCGCGTCCAGACCGGGCAGCCTGCCGTCGAGCCGTGCGATCTCGGCGGCGACGACGTCGGCGGCCATGGTGCGCAGGGCGACCACGGTCGGGGTGATGTGCTGGGCCCGCTGGGCCGCGCCGAAGGCGGCGACCTCGTCGGAGACGATACGCCTGACCTGGTCCACGTCGGCCGCCATCGGCGCGTCGGCGGACGCCTCGGCCAGCGACTCGATGTCCACCAGGCGCACTCCGGCGAGCCGGTGCGCGGCGGCGTCGATGTCGCGGGGCATGGCGAGGTCGAGCAGGAAGACGGCGGGCGCCGGGCGCGGGATCTCCGCCACGGGCTCGGGCCTGCGGTGCTCGGGGACGCGCCCGACGGTCGCGGCGGTCTGGGCGAGCGCGTCGATCAGCCCCGCCTCGGCGCGGGTGTCCTCGACCGCCTTGAGCGCGCGCCCGGTGCCCTGCTCGCGGCGGTCCACGGTGCCGCCCGCGACCCAGGCGGCGTGCTGCTCCAGGGCGGCGGCGTCGAGCCCGGCCACGGCTGCCTCGCCGTGCACGGAGAAGCCGCTCGCGCCCTGCACGGCGGCGAGGTCCAGCGGGCAGTTCTCCTCGGTGCCGACGGTGGTCGGCGGCAGCGGCGCCTCGGCGGGCGTACGTCCGCCGTCCGCGACCTCGGTCGCGACCTCGCCAGTGCGGTCCTTGAGGGCGTCGGCGAGCGCGTCGGCGGTGAGCACCAGACCGGTGGCGCCGGTGCAGGAGACGACGACGTCGGCACGTGTCAGTTCGGCGGGGACGGCGTCCATCCGCACGGCGCGCGCGAGGGCGCCCTCGGCGTCGGCGAGGATCTGCGCGAGCCGCTCGGCGCGCTCGAAGGTCCGGTTGGCGACGACGATCTCGGCGACCCCGGCGCGCGCGAGCGTCGCGGCGGCCAGCGAGGACATCGAACCGGCGCCGATCACCAGCGCCCGGCGTCCCTCGGCCCACGCCTCGACGTCCTGCCCGGCGGAGAGCTGCTCCAGACCGAAGGTGACCAGGGACTGCCCGGCGCGGTCGATGCCGGTCTCGGAGTGGGCGCGCTTGCCGACCCTGAGTGCCTGCTGGAAAAGGTCGTTGAGCAGGCGCCCGGCGGTGTGCAGCTCCTGGGCGCGGGCGAGGGAGTCCTTGATCTGACCGAGGATCTGCCCCTCGCCGACGACCATGGAGTCCAGTCCGCAGGCCACCGAGAAGAGGTGGTGGACGGCGCGGTCCTCGTAGTGCACGTAGAGGTACGGCGTCAGCTCTTCCAGACCGACCCCGCAGTGCTGGGCGAGCAGCGTGGACAGCTCCGCGACACCGGCGTGGAACTTGTCCACGTCGGCGTACAGCTCGATCCGGTTGCAGGTGCCGAGCACGGCTGCCTCGGCGGCCGGTTCGGCGGCGACCGTGTCCTGGGCCAGCTTGATCTGGGCGTCCGTGCTCAGCGCGGCTCGCTCCAGCACGCTCACGGGCGCGCTGCGGTGGCTCAGTCCGACGACGAGGAGGCTCATGCGGGCATCACGGCGGGTACGTCCCCGTCGGGTCCCTGCTCGGCCGAGTGCCCGGCGGCGGCGCGCGCGGCGGCGGGCAGCGCGCCGTCGTTCGCGGCGAGTTCCTCGCCCGCCTTGCGCTGCTCGTGGAAGGCGAGGATCTGCAGCTCGATGGAGAGGTCGACCTTGCGCACGTCGACGCCGTCCGGGACGGTCAGCACGGTCGGCGCGAAGTTCAGGATGGAGGTGACCCCGGCGGCCACGAGCCGGTCGCAGACCTGCTGGGCGGCGCCTGCCGGGGTGGCGATCACGCCGATGGAGACACCGTTGTCCTCGATGATCTTCTCGAGTTCGTCGGTGTGCCGGACCGGGATGCCCGCGACCGGCTTACCCGCCATCGCGGGGTCGGCGTCTATCAGCGCCGCGACCCGGAAGCCGCGCGAGGCGAAGCCGCCGTAGTTGGCGAGAGCCGCGCCGAGGTTGCCGATGCCGACGATGACGACCGGCCAGTCCTGGGTCAGACCCAGCTCGCGGGAGATCTGGTAGACGAGGTACTCGACGTCGTAGCCGACACCGCGGGTGCCGTAGGAGCCGAGGTAGGAGAAGTCCTTGCGGAGCTTGGCGGAGTTGACTCCGGCGGCCGCCGCGAGTTCCTCGGAGGAGACCGTGGGGACCGAACGCTCGGACAGTGCGGTCAGGGCTCGGAGGTACAGCGGAAGCCGGGCGACGGTGGCCTCGGGAATCCCTCGGCTGCGGGTCGCCGGTCGGTGAGTTCGGCCAGTTGCCACGGTGCTCCTGCGGGTAGAGCGGGGCTGGCGGTCATGCGTCCCCGGACCGCCCCGTCGAAAGCAGGCTATGTCTTTGTGAACGTGTGCACAAAGATGGTGTCCGATTTGCCCGGCCAACGTGACCGGGGTCACGCGCCCTCTTCCCGGGGCTGTACCTGGGGGCAAAGCTACACACTCCTCGCGAATCCCGCCCCCGAGACCAAACAGGCGTCCGATCCTAAGCGACGTTCCGGGTGTTCCGGGACGCCTGCGGACTACTTGGTCAGAGCCTTACGAAGGCGGCTCTCGTCCACGCGCCAGAAGGTGTGCTGCTCACCGTCGACGAGGACGACGGGGATCTGCTCCCAGTACGTGTCGTACAACTCACGGTCCTCGGTGATGTCCCGGCTCTCCCACGGCACGCCGAGGTCGCCGCAGACCTTTTCGATCACCTGCCGGGCGTCCTCGCAGAGGTGGCAGCCGGGCTTGCGGATCAGGGTGACCAGGCGCTCCTGGGGCGCGGGCGCGCGCCGGAAGAGGGGACTCATGCCGCCCATTCTCACTCCGCTCACGCACACTCCTTAACAACGCGGTCGTGCGGAGTTCACGCGCTTCGAACCTCTCGGCTCCGAAGCGGCGTCACGGACTGGCTATGCTCACGCCATGGCCGCTCTAGGATGGCTCACCCCCCGTAGGCGCTCCGCCACGGCGCGGAGCGTGTTGGCAGGCGAGGCTGCGGCGGAAGCCGCCCGCAAGTCCGTGCAGAAGGCGCGGGAACCCGAGACCGCCGAGCCGGAGTTCCCGGTGCTCGGCGACGACCGCGCGGCCGCGTTCTTCGACCTCGACAACACCGTGATGCAGGGCGCCGCGCTGTTCCACTTCGGGCGCGGGCTGTACAAGCGGAAGTTCTTCGAGACCCGCGACCTCGTCAAGTTCGCCTGGCAGCAGGCGTGGTTCCGGCTGGCCGGGGTCGAGGACCCCGAGCACATGCAGGACGCGCGCGACTCGGCGCTCTCCATCGTCAAGGGCCACCGGGTGGCCGAGCTGGAGACGATCGGCGAGGAGATCTACGACGAGTACATGGCCGGCCGCATCTGGCCCGGCACCCGCGCCCTCGCCCAGGCGCACCTGGACGCGGGACAGAAGGTCTGGCTGGTGACGGCGGCTCCGGTGGAGATCGCCCAGGTCATCGCCCGCCGCCTCGGGCTGACCGGCGCGCTCGGCACGGTCGCGGAGTCCGTCGACGGCGTCTACACCGGACGCCTGGTGGGCGAGCCCCTGCACGGTCCGGCGAAGGCGGAGGCGGTGCGCGCCCTGGCCGCCGCCGAGGGTCTGGACCTCGCCCGCTGCGCCGCCTACAGCGACAGCCACAACGACATCCCGATGCTCTCGCTCGTCGGTCACCCCTACGCCATCAACCCCGACGCCAAGCTGCGCAAGCACGCCCGCGACAAGGACTGGCGCCTGCGCGACTACCGCACCGGCCGCAAGGCGGCCAAGGTCGGCATCCCCGCCGCGGCGGGCGTGGGCGCGGTGGCGGGCGGCACGGCGGCGGCGATCGCGCTGACCCGGCGCCGCCGCTGACCCGCGGTCGCCACCGCCGCCGAAAGAACCCGGAGCCCGGTCCTGACCACTTCAGGACCGGGCTTTTCCGCTGAATCGTTTCTCAAGTCGGCCGATTATGTGCGCCCGCCCCGGAAACGCCTCAGGTTCACAGGAATCGGCTGGTTTTCGGTCGGGAAACGGTCAGAAACCGGAAGCCGACCGACCGTCAAGTGGTAACAGAAGCAACGTAATCGACGATTTGAACAACTGGGTGTAGCAGGGTCTACACGAAGCGTTATTCTCCTCAGACGCAAACCGGTACCCCTCCGTCGTCACGACGGGTGAAAGGTCCCGCACTGCACGTGATGGAAGCTCTGCCTCTGGGAGTCCCGTGTACCCACACGTCGGGGTTGACGCCTCGGGCCTGGCTACGCTGCGCGCAACTGTCGCAACGGTCAAAGAGACGCTGCGCGGCCTCGTCCCCACCGCGCACACCGTCCCCGCCCTCGCCACCGGCGCACCCCTGGGCCCGTGCTACGCACTGGCCGAGGGCAGCGCCGCCGTAGGCAGACGCGGCCGGACGACGTCGTCCGGCGCGCCCGCCGCCCGCCGCCCCGCCGCGGACAGCGACAGCGCCCGCATGATGGACCTGGTCGAGCGCGCCCAGGCGGGCGAGGCGGAAGCCTTCGGCAAGCTGTACGACCAGTACAGCGACACCGTCTACCGGTTCATCTACTACCGCGTGGGCGGCAAGGCCACCGCCGAGGACCTCACCAGCGAGACCTTCCTCCGCGCGCTGCGCCGCATCGGCACCTTCACCTGGCAGGGCCGCGACTTCGGCGCCTGGCTGGTGACGATCGCCCGCAACCTGGTCGCCGACCACTTCAAGTCCAGCCGTTTCCGCCTGGAGGTCACCACCGGCGAGATGCTCGACGCCAACGAGGTCGAGCGCTCCCCGGAGGACTCGGTCCTGGAGTCCCTCTCCAACGCCGCCCTCCTCGACGCCGTACGACGGCTCAACCCCCAGCAGCAGGAGTGCGTCACGCTCCGGTTCCTCCAGGGACTCTCGGTCGCCGAGACCGCCCGGGTGATGGGAAAGAACGAAGGCGCCATCAAGACCCTCCAGTACCGGGCGGTACGCACCCTCGCCCGGCTCCTCCCGGAGGACGCCCGCTGACGCTGCGCAACCGAGAACACCGATCAACTCACGCTCCGTAAGCGCCAGTTGTCTTTCCGATCCGGTCATCCGCCGTGCGTAACCGAAGTGCCGAGCCGCTCGTTGTGCGGGATACAGGAGTCGACCGTCATGACGAGAGGAGGTGCCGCCAGTGATCGCGAACGTATCGGCGCACCGGCGGGCGAACGCCTTCGCCCAGGCCCTGGAGGAGCAGTCCGACCGGGACACGGCGGCCGAGCAGTCCGCAGCACGGGCGGGATCACCGCCGACCGAGGACCCCTCCGAGCAGGGCACGTTGCTGTCCCTGACCAGAGACCTCGGCGCGCTGCCCAAGCCGCAGCTCGACCCGGAGGTCAAGGTCGTCCAGCGCGCCCGGTTGGTGGCCGCGATGGAAGCCATGCTCCAGGAGGGCACCCTGGGCGGAGCGGCGGACGCCTCGGTGCCCGAGCAGCGCTCCCCCGGTCGGGGCGCCCACCGGGCGAGCCCGCTGAGCAGACTGCGACCCCGCTCCCGGCTGGCCAAGGGGCTCACGGCGGGCGGACTCGGTCTCGGTGTCACCGCGAGCGCCTTCGGCGGCGTGGCCGCCGCCAGCTCCGACGCGCTGCCCGGTGACCATCTGTACGGCGTCAAACGCGGCATCGAGGACTTCCGGCTGAACTACCTGAGCGAGGGCGACGGCGAACGCGGCCAGACCTACCTCGACCAGGCGTCCACCCGCCTCAACGAAGCCCGCAGACTGATGGACCGCGGGCGCGGCGGACAGCTCGACCACGAGTCCATCGGCGAGATCCGCCGCACCCTGTCCGGGATGCGCCAGGACGTCACCGAGGGCCACCGCCTGCTGCACGCGGCGTACGAGGCGGACCCGCAGTCCCTCGGTCCCATCCAGGCTCTCTCGTCCTTCTCCCGCTCCCACCGCGAGGCGTGGACGAGCCTGAGCGACCAGCTCCCCGTGCAGCTCGGGGACGTCAAGGACCAGGTCTCCTCCGTCTTCGACGCCATAGACCAGGAAGTGGCTCCGCTGGAGTCGCTGCTCCCGCAGCCGCCCGCCACCGGCAAGCAGGACGGCAAGCGCTCCGCCACCCCGTCCAGCTCCACCGGCACCCAGCGCCCGGCCACGCCCAGCAAGCCCGGCAGCACGCCGTCGGCGGGCAGGCACGCGAGCCCCGGCAGCAGCCCCAGCGGCTCGGCAGGCGACCGCGACGAGGGTCTGCTCGGCGGCAGCACCGGCGGACTGCTCGACCCGCCCAAGTCGGGCTCCGACCAAGGCGGTTCCCCGTCCGCCGAGAAGTCCCCCTCGGCCAAGCCGGACGTCACCCTGCCCCCGCTCCTGCCGGGTCTCCTCCCCGGTCTGGGCATCGACAGCCAGGACTCCAACTAGCCGCACACGGTACGACGGTGGGGCGCCCCTTTCCGAGCAGGGGCGCCCCACCGTCGTACGTACGCGAGACTCAGAAGAACACCGACCGCCGCTGTACGAGCAACTTGTACAGCGTGTGCTGGATCTGTTCGCGCACCTGGTCGGTGAGGTTGAACATCAGCATCGGGTCCTCGGCCGCCTCCGGCGGGTAGCCGTCCGTGGGGATCGGCTCGCCGAACTGGATGGTCCACTTGGTCGGCAGCGGGATCGCGCCGAGCGGACCGAGCCAGGGGAAGGTCGGGGTCAGCGGGAAGTACGGGAAGCCGAGCAGCCGTGCCAGCGTCTTGGCGTTGCCGATCATCGGGTAGATCTCCTCGGCGCCGACGACCGAGCACGGGATGATCGGCGCCCCCTGCCGCAGCGCGGTGGAGACGAACCCGCCCCGCCCGAACCGCTGGAGCTTGTACCGCTCTCCGAAGGGCTTGCCGATGCCCTTGAAGCCCTCCGGCATCACCCCGACCAGCTCGCCCTGTCCGAGCAGCCGTTCGGCGTCCTCGGTGCAGGCGAGGGTGTGACCGAGCTTGCGGGCCAGCTCGTTGACCACCGGCAGCACGAACACCAGGTCGGCGGCGAGCAGCCGCAGATGGCGCCCGGCGGGATGGTGGTCGTGCACGGCGACCTGCATCATCAGACCGTCCAGCGGCAGCGTCCCGGAGTGGTTGGCGACGATCAGCGCGCCGCCGTCCGCCGGGATGTTCTCGATGCCCTTGACCTCGACCCGGAAGTAGTTGTCGTACACCGGCCGCAGCAGCGACATCAGGACCTGGTCGGTCAGCTCCTCGTCGTAGCCGAAGTCGTCGACCTCGTAGTCCCCGGTGAGCCTGCGGCGCAGGAAGGAGAGACCGCGCGCGATGCGGCGGTCGAGCCCGCCGTCGTCCTCGCGCGGAGCGCCCGCCGGTTCCCCGGTGGGCTCCTCGGGCACCGCCCGGGTGGGCAGCGGCTGGACCGGCGCGCTCTCGCCCGCCCCGGCGGGCCGGCCGCTCGTGCCCCGGCGCCGCTGCGGGCGTCCTGTGGAGCTTCCCCGGGACCGGTCGTCGTCGAACGGAATGACCTTGGCGTCCGCCATCGTTGCTGCGCTCCTCAGTTGGCGCCGGGCTGCGGGAAGGTGCCACCGCTTCTCGCGGTCAGCGCGGCGATCCGGTCGACGGCTCCCGCCAGCGCCTCGGGCGGCAGCAGGCCGGGACCCTGGCCGCGCGCGAAGTCCGCGAAGGTCTCCGCCGTCGTGAACCTGGGGGCGAACCCGAGCGTCTCGCGCATCTGCCCGGTGTCCACCACCCGGCCGTGGGTCAGCAGCCGGATCTGCTCCGGCGAGAAGTCCGTCATACCGAGCGTACGCACCAGGGAGCCCGCCCAGGTGACCGCGGGCAGCAGCAGCGGCACGGTGGGCCGCCCGAGCCGGCGCGAGCACTGGGAGAGCAGCAGCACGCCGTCCCCGGCGATGTTGAAGGTGCCGCTGTTGAGCGTGCCCCGGCGCGGCTCGCGGGAGGCGATCCGCAGCACCTCGATCACGTCGTCCTCGTGCACGAACTGCAGCCGCGGGTCGTAGCCGAGGACGGTCGGCAGGACGGGCAGCGCGAAGTAGGAGGCGAGCGGGGTGTCCGCCGTCGGTCCGAGGATGTTGGCGAACCGCAGCACGCACACCGCGACGTCCGGGCGGCGCCGGGCGAACCCGCGCACGTATCCCTCGACCTCGACGGCGTCCTTGGCGAAGCCGCCGCTGGGCAGCGACTTGGCGGGGGTGGTCTCGGTGAAGACGGCGGGGTCGCGCGGCGCGGAGCCGTAGACGTTGGTGCTGGACTTCACCACGAGCCGTTTGACGGTGGGCGACTTCTGGCAGGCACCGAGCAACTGCATGGTGCCGATGACGTTGGTCTCCTTGACCGTGGCCCGGCTGCCGCCGCCGAGCGCGGTGCCGGTCACGTCCATGTGGACGACCGTGTCGGCGCCGGTCTCCGCGAGGACCCGGGCGATCGTCGGCTGCCGGATGTCGGCCTGGATGAACTCGGCACCGCCGAGATGGTGCGCGGGCGGCACCGCGTCGACCGCGATCACCCGGTCCACGTCGGCGTCCCGCTGGACACGGCGCACGAACCGGCCGCCCAGTTGCCGGGCCACTCCGGTGACGAGCACGATCTTCCCCAAGACCAGCGCCTTCCTTCCCGACCTCGCGCGAAACCCGGCTCTCCGCTCGCGTTCCCCGTGTGCGGCCAACCTATCGGGTCGGTGTTGCGCCACGATGACCACACGGCACCGGACATGCCGAACGGCTCCGGACTGCCGAACGGCTCCGGACATGCCGGTGGCCCTCCGCCCGCACAGGGACGAAGGGCCACCGACCGCGCTTTCGCGGCGCGTCGCCTTACTTCTTGTTGCGACGCTGAACGCGCGTGCGCTTGAGCAGCTTGCGGTGCTTCTTCTTCGCCATCCGCTTGCGCCGCTTCTTGATAACAGAGCCCACGACTACCCTCGCTCACTTCTCATGACTCGGTTGTTGGGCGCCATGGGCCCATACGACCTACGAGGGGACAGCCTACCCGCCCGGACGCCAGGGTCGTAATCGAGGTCTTCCGGGAAGATCGCGAGGGCGCCGTCAGGCCGTTTCCACCCCCACATAGCTCTCGCGCAGATACTCGTGGACCGCCTGCTCCGGGACGCGGAAGGACCGCCCCACCCGGATCGCGGGCAGATGACCGCTGTGCACCAGCCGGTACACGGTCATCTTCGAGACTCGCATGACCGAGGCGACTTCCGCCACGGTAAGGAACTGAACCTCGTTCAGAGGCCTCTCTGCCATGACACACCTGAACCTTCCGCACTCGACGGCCACCGGCTTCCCCTTCCGGTGACTCTTCGTCGTTGCGTGCTCACTCCCCAATGTAGGGGCGGGTGATGCGAGTGGGGAAGAGGTGGACGCATCGGCGGCCTACTGTGACAGACAGGCCCGTTTGAGTACGTAGCGGGTGAGCGGGCGGTAGTGACTAGACCGCACGGCGTCGTCAAGCGGAACGACGACGGACACCGTCCCCTCCGCCTCGCCGACGAACGGCGCGGGATCGTCGGAGTCGGCCAGACCGATCGCCTCGAACCCGAGCTGACCTGCGCCGCAGACCCACCCGTGGTCCCCGACGACCAGCCCGGGCAGCGGCTCGCCGGACTCCGCCAGAGCGTCCAGCGCGAGCCGAACCGGCAGCGGGGAATGGCTGTGCGCACCCGGCTCACGCCCCGGGCGCCCGCCCCCCGCTTCCCGCACCAACGCAACACCTCGTACGTAGTCGAGGCGGTGCGTGCGTAGACCGAACCGGGTCAATATGTCGACACAACGACCCTGCGCCGGAGTGAGCACAACACATCCCGCCGCCGACATCGCCGCCGCCAATCCGGCGTAGAAACCGAGCAGCGCACCCGGATGCCCGGTGCCGAACAGCACCGGCACACCCCGCCGCACCGCCGCCCGCAGCCGCCCCGCGAAGGCGTCCAGCGCGGCCAGCGTCCGCTCCGGGTCGATCACATCGGAACCCGAGACACACCCCGGGTCCGCCGACACCCCGCACCGCTCCGCCATCAGCGCCAGCACCTCGCGCGACCCCCAGGACCGCACGGGATCGAGCCCGAGCAGCGCGCGCGGGTCGCACGCGGCGAACAGCCGGTAGCGGCGCAGGCTGTCCTCGCGCGCGGTGGCCACCTCACCGGCGAGCCGGGCGGCCAGCAGGTGCGCCCGCAGGGCACCGGTTTCCGACACGGCAGCGATGGTGGCCCACGCACGCCGCCCCGGCGACCGGAACGGCGAAAGACCGCACGGTCGGCCTAACGCCGAGCGCCCCCACCGGACACGGCCGACGAGCCCGCCCGGCACCCGCCGGTCACGGCAGCAGCCCCCGCAGCGGAAACGCGGACCGCCGCGTCGCCAGCACCGCCTGGTCGAGACGGTCGGCCGGGTCGTACCCCGCCGACCAGTCCCTGTAACCCACCGGCCAGCGCCCGTCCGTCATCCGCTGTGGTCCCAACTGCCGTGTCCGCGCGTACACTTCCTGCCGCCAGCCCTCCGGGATCACCGTCTCCGGATCGATCTCCCGCCCCGCCGCGATCCCCACCAGATGCGTCCAGGAGCGCGGTACGACCTCCACCACCGCGTAACCGCCACCGCCCAGCGCGAGCCACTTCCCGTCGGCGTACGCGTGCGCCAGCTCGTGGCACGCCACCTGCACCGCCCGCTGCGCGTCCAGCGACACCGCCAGATGCGCCAGCGGGTCCTCGAAGTGCGTGTCGGCGCCGTGCTGCGAGACCAGCACCTGCGGGCGGAAGTCCGCCAGCAGCTCCGGCACCACCGCGTGGAACGCCCGCAGCCACCCCGCGTCCCCGGTCCCGGCAGGCAGCGCCAGATTCACCGCCGTGCCCTCACCCGCCCCGGCCCCGGTCTCCTGCGGCCAGCCCGTCGCCGGGAACAGCGTCCGCGGATGCTCGTGCAGCGAGATCGTCAGCACCCTGGGGTCCTCCCAGAACGCCGCCTGCACCCCGTCCCCGTGATGCACGTCCACGTCCACGTAGGCGACCCGCTCGACGCCCAGCTCCAGGAGCCGGGCCACCGCCAGCGCCGCGTCGTTGTACACACAGAAACCCGCCGCGCCGCCCGGCATCGCGTGGTGCAGCCCGCCCGCGAAGTTCACCGCGTGCTCCGCCTCACCCCGCCACACCGCCTCCGCCGCCGCCACCGACTGCCCCGCGATCAGCGCCGACACCTCGTGCATCCCGGCGAACGCCGGATCGTCGACCGTCCCGATCCCGTACGACCCGTCCGCCCCGCGCGGATCGGCGGAAGCCGCCTTCACCGCGTCGATGTAGTCCTCGCGGTGCACCAGGCGCAGCGTCGACTCCCCCGCCGGACGCGCGGCCACGATCTCCAGCTCCTTGTCGAGCCCGAGCGCCGACACCAGCCTCCGGGTCAGCTCCAGACGCACCGGAGCCATCGGATGGTCCGGGCCGAAGTCATAGCCCGTTACTGCCTCGTCCCACATCAACTGTGCGCGGCCGCTCATGCCCGCCACCGTATCGGTCGCCTCCCGGCCCGAACGAGCGGGCGTACACCGTGGTGACCAGCACCAGAGCCATCGGCACGAGCATCGCCCCGCGATAGCTCCAGGCGTCCCCGAGCGCCCCCACCAACGGCGAACCGACCAGGAAACCGACGTAGTTGAAGATGTTGAGCCGCGCGATCGCCGCGTCCGACCCGCCAGGGAAGAGGCGCCCGGCGGCGGCGAAGGTCTGCGGCACCAGCACACACAGCCCGAGCCCCACCAGCGTGAACCCGAGCATCCCCGTCCACGCCCCCGGCGCCGCCGCGACCACCACGAACCCGCCCGCCGCCACCAGCGCCCCCAGCCGCACGACCGCCACCGCCCCGAGCCGCCGCACCCCGAGATCCCCCAGGGCGCGCCCGACCAGCGTGGTCACCATGTACACGTTGTACGGCACGGTCGCGAGCTGCTCCGAACCGCCGAGCACGTCCTTGACGTACTTCGCGCTCCAGTTGGAGACCGTCGAGTCCCCGATGTACGCGAACGTCATCACCAGACACAGCGGCAACAGCACCCGGAACGCGACCCCGCCCCCCGCTCCGTCCGCCTCCCCCGCCGACCCGCTCTCCCCGTCGACGTACCACCGGCTCCCCACCAGCGTCGCGGGCAACAGCACCAGGACCACCGGGAGATACGACACCCACAGCGCCAACTCCCAGTGCGCCCCCGCCCAGGCGAGCGACGCCCCGAGAATGCCGCCGAGGCTGTACGCCGCGTGAAAGCTCAGCATGATGCTGCGCCCGTACGCCCGCTGGAGGCTCACTCCGAGCATGTTCATGGAGGCGTCCAGCACCCCCACCGACAGCCCGAACACCCCCAACGCGAGCGCCAGCTCCGCCACTTGGTCCCCGGCGCCGACACCGAGCAGCGCCAGCAGCACCACCGGCTGGGACCAGCGCAGCAGCCGACTGGGCCGTATCCGCCGCACCAGCTTCTCGGTGGCTACGCTCCCGCACCCGGCGAGGATCGGCACGGCGGCGAGGAAGACGGGCAGCAGCGCGTCGGAAACCCCGTACCGCTCCTGCACGGCAGGGATGCGCGTCACGAGCAGGGCGAAGGCGACGCCCTGGGTGAAGAAGCCGAACGCCAGCGAGGCCCTGCCGCGCCGCAGCACATCCGTCATGGCGGCGAGCGTAGGGCCCCGGGACGCGCAGGGGTAGATCCGGCCAAAGATGAGTTCTGCTCATCTTCGACCGGACCGGGGGTCACTGACCGGCTGTCGGCCGGACGCGGAGTCAGGCGGCGACGGCGGTGACCTGCGCGGCGACGGCGGACTCGGGGCTCACGGGCGTCTCGGGGGTCTTGGGGGTCTTGGGGGTCTCATCGACCTCGCCGACCTTCTTCGCCTCGTCGGCGAGGAGGTGCTCCATCGGCCCGGCGGCGACGGCGCCGCTGACGAGGAACGCCAGGACCATCACCCCGGCCATCAGCACCCCGCCCAGCCACACCATCGTGTCGACGGGGATCGTGTACGCCCCCACCACCCGCGCCACGCACTCGACCAGCAGCGCCACGCCCCACACCACGGAGAACGCCCGCTCCTTGCGCCGGAAGTCCGCCGCCCCGGACGCCGCACCCGACACCAGCCGCTGCCAGGCTGCCTCCTTGGCCGCGTCCCCCTTCACCAGGAACGGCTTCATGCCCTCGGTCATCATCGGCCGCCCGAGCGCCACGGAGACCAGGATGCCGATGGCGACCGTGCTGCTGACCGCGCCGTCCTTGGCGAGCATCAGCCGCGGGTCGCCGGAGACGAAGCTGAGCGCGAGCCCGACCACGTTCACGGTCAGGATGAGGAGCGCGAGCGCGTTGGCGGTGCGCTCCCGCACCAGGCTCCACACGGTCCGCGCGGCGGGCACCACGCTGCTCCAGGCGAGCGCGGCGAAGGTGCTCATCCCGAAGGCGTCCTTCAGGAGGTAGTACGCGCCGAGCGGCACCGCCACGTCCACGAGCAGCGGCTTGAAGTTCTCCAGCGCACTCGGCTGCTGGTTCCGACCCTGGTTCCCCGTCGTCTTCGTCATGCCCTCAGCTTCGCGTCCGAGGGGCATCCGGCAGTAGAAACGATCGTCCGGAGGTCCGCATGACAATTGTCAGTCCGTGAGCGGTGCCGACGTCATACCAGCAGGTCGGCCAACTCGCCCATGCTGGAAAAGAGTTGACTGGCGCCGGTCAGCCTCTCGGCCGGGGTCATCGCGGTGAACCCGTACACGTCCATCCCGGCTGCCACAGCCGCCTGGACGCCCAGCGGGGAGTCCTCCACGACCAGACACCGCTCGGGCGCGACCCCCATGCGCTCGGCGGCGTACAGGAAGAGATCCGGCGCCGGCTTGCCCCGCCCCACGTCCTGCGAGCTGAAGACGCGCCCGTCCTCGAACCACCGGTCGAGCCCGGTCGCCCGGTGCCCCACCCGGATCCGTTCATGGCTCCCGGAGGACGCCACGCAGTACGGCACCCCGTCCGCGGTCAGCTTCTCCAGCACGCCCTCGACCCCGGCGACGGGCCGCAACTCCCGCTCGAACGCGGCGAAGACCCGCGCGTGGAAGACGTCGTCGAAGTCCGCGGGCAGCCGCTGCCCGGTCCGCTCCAGGACCAGGTCGTGGATGCGGTGCATGGCCGAGCCCATGTAGTCCCGGATGGAGTCCTCGTACGACGTCGGGTGCCCCAGCTCGGTCAGATAGGCGGCGAGGTACCGGTTGGAGATGGGCTCGCTGTCCACGAGGACACCGTCGTTGTCGAAAAGGATGAGGTCGTAGCGCATATACCCGAGCCTATAAAGGTCCGTAAACGCAGAAAACCCCCGCACCAACGGTGCGGGGGTTTTCCCTAAAATTTGTTCGGCGGCGTCCTACTCTCCCACAAGGTCCCCCTTGCAGTACCATCGGCGCTGTGAGGCTTAGCTTCCGGGTTCGGAATGTAACCGGGCGTTTCCCTCACGCTATGACCACCGAAACACTATGAAACTGTTTCAGCCGAGCCATGTGTGGCACATGACTGCTGTTCGTGGTTTCAGAACCAACACAGTGGACGCGAGCAACTGAGGACAAGCCCTCGGCCTATTAGTACCAGTCAACTCCACCCGTTACCAGGCTTCC
>NZ_JACYHF010000018.1 GCF_016482685.1 Streptomyces sp. DSM 110735
CGGGCGTACACGGCTTCCTTGCGGTAACCGACGATGACACCGACCTCGGTCAGACCCACCTCGGCGAAGTTGCCCAGCGTCAGGTCCAGGACCGTCAGCGACTCCTCCTCGCCCTCCGGGCCCACCGGCACGAGCGCCTTGGGCAGCGTGTCGGTGTAGGGGCGCAGACGCCGTCCGGCGCCGGCCGCCAGCACGAGACCTATCATCGCGGTTTTCTCCTTCGGTTCACGCGGCTCGCGTGCCGCCGCCCGGGTCGGACCGGCGGCACGAGGTGTCGGGGGGCCTTCCTACCGGGAAACGGCGGGAAAAGTCCCGTTGACGACCGTGTGGCCCTGCCGGGAACGGCAGGACCACACGGTGATCGGGGTGCGACTCAGCTCTCGTCGTCGGGCGCGGAGACCGTGGTGGTCTTCTTCGCCGTGGACTTGGCGGCGGCCGTCTTGGCGGTCTTGGTCGCCTTCTTGGCCGTCGTCGTCTTCGCGGTCGTCTTCTTGGCGGCGGTCTTCTTGGCCGTCGTCTTCTTGGCGGCCGTGGTCTTCTTCGCGGCCGCCTTCTTCGCCGGTGCCTTCTTGGCCGCCTTGCGGGCGGTCTTCTTGGCGGGAGCGGTCTCCTCGGCCTCGCCCGCCTCGGCGGGCGCCTCCGTCTCCGTCTCCGTAGCGGCCGACGGGACGACCACGACG
Organism: Streptomyces sp. DSM 110735; assembly: GCF_016482685.1. Lineage (GTDB taxonomy): Bacteria > Actinomycetota > Actinomycetes > Streptomycetales > Streptomycetaceae > Streptomyces. The sequence continues at coordinate 681 of NZ_JACYHF010000018.1, forward strand.
GCCGTGTCCTCGGACGCGGTGGAGGCGGTCGCCCTGCGGACCGCGCGGCGGCGCGGACGCGCCGGGGCGGCGCTCTCGGCGGGAGCCTCCTCGGCCGGGGCCGCAGCCTCGGGCTCCGGCTCGGCGACCGGCGCGGGCACCGGTGCACTCTCCGCGACGGTCACGACGGTCGCCTCGGACCCGGCCGGGGAACCGGCGGGCGCCGACACCTTGCGGGTGGCCCGGCGGCGCGTACGGCCCTGGGGCGCGGACTCCTCGGTCACCGGCTCCTGGGCGGCGGGCTTCTCGGCCACGGCCTCCTGCGGCACCACCGGGTCCTCGGCGGCGACCGGTACGGCCTGCGCCTCGGCTGCCTGCTCCGGGCGCACGGCGCGCTCGGCCTCGGCGACGGACTCGGTGCGGTCCACCGGAGCCTCGGCGCGCGCGCCCCGGCCCTTGGCGCGACCGGTCTCGGCCTTGCCGTACTCCGCCTTGCCGTTCTCGGTCTTCGGCGCACCGGCGGCCCTGCGGCTCGTACGGCGGCGCGAGCGGCCACGCCCTGCCGCTGCCTCCGCCTCGGCGACGCTGCTGTACAGCTCCTCGTCCGGGGTGAACTCCGGCGCGGGCAGCGCGAGCGGCTCGGCGGCTTCCGCGGCCACCTCGGCGGCCGTCTCGGTCACCTCCGGCGCGGGAGCCTCGACGGCCACCGCGACGGCGGCACCCTCGTGCTCGTGAGTGTGGGCGTCGCCGCCCTTGCCGCGCTTCTTGCGCTTGCCGCCACCGCCGCCGCCACCGGCGAACGAGGGCTGCTCCATGTGGACGATGACACCGCGCCCGTTGCAGTGGACGCAGGACTCGGAGAAGGACTCAAGGAGGCCCTGACCGACGCGCTTGCGGGTCATCTGGACCAGACCCAGCGAGGTCACCTCGGCCACCTGGTGCTTGGTCCGGTCCCGGCCCAGGCACTCAAGGAGGCGGCGCAGCACCAGGTCGCGGTTGGACTCCAGGACCATGTCGATGAAGTCGATCACGATGATGCCACCGAGGTCGCGCAGCCGGAGCTGGCGCACGATCTCCTCGGCCGCCTCCAGGTTGTTCCTGGTGACCGTCTCCTCCAGGTTGCCGCCCTGGCCGGTGAACTTGCCGGTGTTGACGTCGACGACGATCATCGCCTCGGTCCGGTCGATCACCAGCGAACCGCCGCTGGGCAGCCAGACCTTGCGGTCCAGCGCCTTGGCGAGCTGCTCGTCAATCCGGTACGTGGCGAAGACGTCCGTCTCGCTGGTCCACTTCTGGAGCCGGTCGGCGAGGTCCGGGGCGACGTGCGAGACGTAGCCGTGGATCGTCTCCCACGCCTCGTCACCGCTGACGATGACCTTGGAGAAGTCCTCGTTGAAGATGTCGCGCACGACGCGGACGGTCATGTCCGGCTCGCCGTACAGCAGCGTCGGGGCGTTGCCCGTCTTCGCCTTCTTCTTGATCTCTTCCCACTGCGCCTGGAGCCGTTCGACGTCACGGCGCAGCTCGTCCTCGCTCGCGCCCTCGGCGGCGGTGCGCACGATGACGCCCGCGTCCTCGGGGACGATCTTCTTGAGGATGGTCTTCAGCCGGGCGCGCTCGGTGTCGGGCAGCTTGCGGCTGATGCCGGTCATCGAGCCCTCGGGGACGTACACGAGGTAGCGGCCCGGCAGGGAGACCTGGCTGGTGAGGCGGGCGCCCTTGTGGCCGATCGGGTCCTTGGTCACCTGGACCAGGACCGGCTGGCCGGACTTGAGGGCGGACTCGATGCGGCGCGGCCCGTTGGCCATGCCGAGCGCCTCGAAGTTGACCTCACCGGCGTACAGGACGGCGTTGCGCCCCTTGCCGATGTCGATGAAGGCGGCCTCCATGGACGGCAGCACGTTCTGGACCTTGCCCAGGTAGACGTTGCCGACGTACGAGGTGGCCTGCTCCTTGTTGACGTAGTGCTCGACGAGCACGCCGTCCTCCAGGACGCCGATCTGGGTGCGCTCGCCGTGCTGGCGCACGACCATGACGCGCTCGACGGCCTCGCGGCGGGCCAGGAACTCGGCCTCGGTGATGATCGGCACGCGGCGGCGGCCCTGCTCGCGACCCTCGCGGCGGCGCTGCTTCTTCGCCTCCAGGCGGGTCGAGCCCTTGATGGACTGGACCTCGTCGGACGGCTCGGCGGCCTTGCGGGGCTCGCGGACCTTGACGACGGTGCGCTCGGGGTCGTCGGCGGGGGCGTCGGCCGACTCGCCGGAGTCACCGGCACGGCGGCGACGGCGGCGGCGACGACGGCTGGAGCTGGAGCCCGCGGCGTCCTGCGCCTCCTCCTCGTCCTCCTCCTGCTCGGCGGTGTCCTCGGCGTCCTGCGCGGCCTGCTCGGCGGCCAGGTCGTCGTCCTCGCCGTCCGTGCCCTCCTCGCCCTCCAGGGCGTCACCACGGCGACGGCGGCGACCGCCCCGGCGGCGACGGCGGCGCGAACCGGACTCCTCGGAGCCCTCGGCGTCGTCACCCTCGGCCAGACCCTCGGCGGCCTCGTCGGCCTCCTCCGGCTCCTCGGCCTCGGTCTCGGTCGCGGCCTCGGCTGCCGGGCGGGTCTCCTCGGCGGGGGCGTTGCGGCGACGGCGACGGCGGCGCGAGCCGGACTCGGCACGGTCGTCGTAGGACTCGGCGCGGCCGGACTGCTCGCTCCGCTCGGTCGGCTCGGTCTCCTCCGGCTGCGCGCTCTCCTCCGCCTCGGCGGCCTCGGCGGCGGCTTCGGCGGCGGCGCGCTGCGGGGTCTGGAACCTCGGCTCGGTGAACACCGGCGCCCGGAAGACGGCCACGGCGGGGCGGGCGGGCTTGCGCGGGGCGTCGGACTCGGCGCCCTCGGCGGGCGCGGGCGCGGAGAACCCGCCCGCGGCCTGCCGCACGACGCGGCGGCGACGGCGCGGACCGTTCTCGGCGGCAGTCTGCGGCGCCTCGGTCTCCGCGGCGGCGGGCGCCTCGGCAGCGCGGCGGCGGCCCTTGCGGGGCGCCTCCTCGACCTCGGAGCTCTTCTCGGCGGCGGGCGCGGCGGACTCGCCGGTCTCGGCGGTCGCCGGGGCACCGGCGGGCGCGGACGCCCGGCGGGTGGCGCGACGACGGCTGCGCGGAGCGGTCTCCGCCTCGGCGGCGGGCGTCTCCTCGGCGGCGGGTGCCTCGACGGCGTCCGGAACCTCGGCGGCGGTCTCGGTGGCGGGGGCGGCGGCAGGCGCGGACGAGCGGCGCGTGGCACGACGGCGCGTGCGGGGCTCCGCCTCGGCGGGCGCCTCCTCCGCGCTCTTCTCGACGCTCTCCTTGACGACCGGAGCCTCGGCGGCGGGCGCGGTGTCGGCGGCCGTCTCGGCGGCGGCCGGGGCACCGGCGGGCGCGGAGGCGCGGCGCGTGGCACGGCGGCGCGCACGGGGAGCGGGCGCCTCGGCGGCCTTCTCGTCCTCGGCGTTCTCGACGTCCGCGTTCTCGCTGTTCACGTTCTCGGCCTCCACGCTCACCTGGTCGTCGTCCTTGTCCTCGGCCGGAGCGGAGGCGGCGGGGGCACCGGCGGGCGCGGACGCCCGGCGGCGGGTACGGCGCGGCGCGGGGGTCTCGGTGACCTCGGCCGGTTCGGCGGTCTCTGCCTTGGCGGCCGTCGTCTCCACCGGGACGACTGTCTCGGCGACCTCGGCGGCGGCCGGGGCTCCGGCGGGCGCGGCGGCGCGGCGGGTCGCACGGCGGCGGGGGCGGGCGGGCGCGGCCTCGTCGGGCGCGGGCGCCTCGGCGTCCCGCTGCGGCTCGGCAGCGGGCTCCTCGGCCCTGGGGGTGGCCGTGACGACCTCGGTGGGGGCCTCGGCGGCGGCGGGCGAACCCGCCGGCCGGGAGGCGGCTCGGCGACGCCTGCGCGGGGGCAGGGTGTCGCTCGGGGTGTTCAGTTCGGAACCCTCGTTGGGCTCGGTCGGTTCGAGCATCCGGGCATTTCTCCCGTCAGGCTCCCGGGCGCCGCGCCTGGTCCGGCACCGGCCTCTTCGGGCCGTCCGCCGTTGACGTCCGCGGCCCGCGCGATGCGCGATGGCCGCCGTCCGGGGCGCGGGCGCCGCACGGGAGCACTCCGTGTCCTGTCTCGCCGGTTCCGTACGCCTTGTCGGTACGGCCTGGCGAAAGTCTTCTGGTGGGTGCGCTGCCCGACCCAGGTGGCTCCCGAGTACGAGGGCGGCGCTACGGCGTGTGTCCTACACGGAACCTTCCGGCGTCGCCGCCGTCGCGGCGGCAGCCGGTGCGGCCGTCTTGGCCTGGGCTGCCTCGCGGTCGGGCGCGAGCGGGTCGGTCACCGTGCCGGTCTCTTCATCGAAAGGCCCCTGCGCCAGCCTGGTCACCGCTGCGGGGACCGGCGGCGCCAGGTCGGCCACGGCGCGGAGACCGGACAGGACGTCGTCGGGTCGTACGGCAGGCGTCACGTGCCGAACAACCAGCCGCAGTATCGCACAGGGGTGGTCTTCCGGCCTATCAGCCCGCGACTGCGTCTCCACGACCTCCAGGGAGGCGACGGCCGGGCGGCAGTCGAAGGTGCGCACGCCGTTCTTGGTCGTGCGCTGCACCTCGACCGTCCCGGCCGCGTGGAAGGCGTCCGCCGCGCGCTGGGCCTCCGCCGGGTCCACGCCGTCCAGCCGCAGCTCCCAGACGGAGGCGGCGAGCCGGTCGGCGAGGCCGGAGGTGTGGGCCTCCACCGCGTCGGTGATGTCCAGCCCGGCGGGCAGCGACCCGTCGAGCAGACCCCGCAGGGTCTCGGGGTCACGCGCCGCGGTCAGGGCGATCTCGAGGTACTCCGCCTCACTGCCCGTGCCGGTGGGTGCGGCATTGGCGTACGACACCTTCGGGTGCGGCGTGAACCCCGCCGAGTACGCCATGGGTACCTCGGCGCGGCGCAGCGCACGCTCGAAAGCGCGCTGGAAGTCACGGTGGCTGGTGAACCGGAGGCGGCCGCGCTTGGTGTAACGCAGTCGGATGCGCTGCACCGCGGGTGCGGGCGGTGGGCCTTCGGGCTGTCGCTTGCCCAGTGTCCTAGTCCTTCGTGAGTGCGGTCGTACTGCTACCAAGAGTACGTGTGCCGCGCTCGTGAGGTTCCCGCCGGTCCAGCGCGACCGGCTGCCGGGGGTCGCCGAGGAGCATCCGGCGCAGGTCCGCACGGGCCTGGCGGACGGTGTCGCGGGCGGTGGCCAGCGCCTGCCGCGAGGCGTGTCCCACGGCGCGTGCGACCTGGGCGGCGGGGCGCAGGACGTGGTCGCGCACGACGTGTCCGACGGGGGTGAGGACGGTGCGGTACGCCCAGCGGACCGGTTCCACGAAGATCCACCGGAAGAGTGTGCCGAGGGCGCGTCCGACCACGAGCGAGACGCGTCCGGCGATCCGCCAGGCGTGTCCGAGGGCGTCCGCGATCTCGCGGCCGAGGACGGCGAGCACCCGTCCGACGGGCGCCAGAACCCGGCGCCACAGCCACCGCGCGGGCAGCACCAGCAGGACGCGCGCGGTCCAGTACAGGACGGCGGCGACCCCGGTGACGACCAGGTCCGCGAGCCACGACACCCCGTGCCCGGCCGGGACGAGCACCCAGGTCCACAGCCAGAGCGCGGGCAGCACGAACAGCACGCGCGCCGTCCAGTACAGCGCGACGCCCACCCCGGTGGCGACGGCCCGCGCGCACCGGGCGACCGCGCGGCCGACCGGGGCGAGCAGCCAGGTGCAGAGCCACCGCGCCGGGACGACGAACAGATGGTGCCCCAGCCAGACCAGCGCCGCGCCCACGGCGCCCGCGAGCCACGCCGTCCCCCGCCCCAGCGGGGCGAGCACGCGCGCGTACAGCCAGCGCAGCGGCACCACCAGGAGGACATGACCGAGGAAGCCGAGCCCCTTGCCGACCGGGACCACGACCCACCGCCACAGCGCGACCCACGGCCACACGAAGAGCGCCCCGCCGAGCCACAGCAGCGCGCGTCCCAGCGGGCGCAGCACGGTGTCCCTCAGGAAGCGTCCGGCGACGGTGAGGGCGTCCCACACCAGCCGTACCGGCACCACGAGCACGAGCACCACGATCCGCACCGGAAGGCGGATCGCCACGGCGAGGCAGCCCTCGGAGGAGGCGGGCGCCGCGGGCGGCTTGTCCAGGTCCATGCACGTACAGACGCAGAAGTGGGCGCCATGGATGCCTGCGGGGTCGCCCTCCGCGTGTCGTCCCCGCGGGTGTCAGCCCTCCGCCGCCTCCGCCGGGACGGCACGCGCCTTGTACCGCTCCGGGTACCACTGGGTGAACCGCACGGCGCCCACCAGGAGCGCGATCGGCACGACCCAGTTGAACCAGTCGTCCTGGGCGGGGAAGTGGATCGCCAGCCAGGTGAAGAGCGTCATCAGGACGAAGGCGAGTCCCCACACCGCGGTCAGTACCCGGTTGATGTGTTTGAAAATGGGCGAGTCCCAGTACTGACGCGGCGTCGACTCGCGCGCGTACTGCGCGGTGAACGGGTCGGCGAACAGCGAGCCGAGCGCCACGAGGGCGACGACGCCGTTGGAGATGACCTGGGCGTACGTCTCCACCCACAGCAGCTCGTTCCTGCCGAGGGCGAGCGCGAGGACCGCCAGGACGGCGAAGAAGACGATGCCGGTCGCGTCGAGGATGCGGACCCTGCCGTGCCGCAGGTCCTGCGCGGACAGGGCGAGCGAGGCGATGAGCGCGGCGAGTGCCGCGTACTCCCAGGTGCTGGGGCTCGCGACGACGCCGAAGATGATCCAGGGGGCGAAGGAGAGGAACACGCTGCCCGTGCCGACGGGCTTCTTGGCGGGGGCCTTCGTCGCCGTCTGCTGGACCATGGGACTCCTCCGTCGGTCGCGGTCCCCTTCCTTCATGGTCGCGCCCGGTGGCCCGGACCGCACGCGCGCCGCCCGTGTGCGCGGGGCCCGTGCGGCACCTACCGTGGAGATGCGGTCCGGATGCACGGGGGTCGGCACGGTCTGTCCCGGGAGCAGCCCCCATGAGCTACCGCTTCAACGAGAACGACCAGTTCAACTACGAGGTCCTGCTCGCCCTCGGCTCGGTGTGGCGGCGCGGCGCCGACCCGGGCGAGGTGCTGACCACCGCCGCGGGGGTGGCCGACGGGGACGGCGCGGCGTGGTTCGACGCCTGGACGGATCTCGGGCACCGGGTCGCGGAGGACGCCGACCGCTGCGCGGCGACCGGGCATCCGCTCAGCGCCCGCGCCGCCTGGCTGCGCGCGGCGGGCTACTTCGGCACCGCGCTGGTCGCCGCCGACGCGATCGGGGACGACGGCGGGAAGCGGGCGGCCGAGGTCTTCGCGGAGCACCGCGCCTGCCTCGACCGCTTTCTGCACGCCTGCGACCCGCCCGCCGAGCGGGTCGCGATCCCCTACGAGGACACGACGCTGCCGGGCTACCTGGTCAGCCCGCCCGGCGCGGAGGACGACGCCCCGCTGCCGACCCTGATCGTCAACAACGGCAGCGACGGCCCGCTGACCGCCGCCTGGACCCTGCTCGGCGCGCCCGCCGTGGAGCGCGGCTACCGCGTCCTGCTCTTCGACGGACCCGGGCAGCAGTCGATGCTCTTCGAGCGCGGGGTGACCTTCCGGCCCGACTGGGAGAACGTCATCACCCCGGTCGTCGACTACCTCCTCCTGCGCCCCGACGTGGACCCGCGCCGACTGGCGCTGGCGGGGATCAGCCAGGGCGGCTACTGGGTGCCGCGCGCGCTCGCCTTCGAGCAGCGCATCGCCGCCGCCGTCGCGGACCCGGGGGTGGTGCGGGTGTGCGATAGCTGGTGGCAGCACCTCGGTCCCGATCTGCGCGGGCTGTGGGAGTCGGGGGACCGGGACGCGTTCGACGCGATCATCGGGGAGGCGCTGGAGCAGAGCCCGTCGCTGGCGGCGATGTGGCGGTGGCGGGCACGGCCGTACGGCATCGACACGCCGTACGACCTGCTGACCGAGGTGGCGCGGTACGACCTCATGCCGGTCCTCGACCGGATCACCACCCCGCTGCTGATCACCGACCCCGAGGGCGAGCACTTCTGGCCGGGCGCCTCCCGGCGGCTGTACGACGCGCTGCCCGGTCCCAAGTGGCTGGTCCGCTTCACCGAGGAGGAGGGGGCGCATCTGCACTGCGAGCCGCTGGGGCGGGCACTGTTCGAGCAGCGGATCTTCAACTGGCTGGACGCGCGGCTGGGGACTCCGGCGCGGATCTGAAACCGGATGCCGATCGCCATATTCGGACGTTGATCACGATCAAGGACACAGCCGGATAACCATATTGATCCGGACACGCCAACCTATGGCGCTCGACCACGGCCCACTGCTTCCATGGAGGCCGAAAACCAGAACCTTCGCTGGGGGGCGAGTATGCACTGGTACGTCGACGTCCTGAAGAAGTACGCCGTCTTCACCGGCCGCGCACGGCGGCAGGAATACTGGATGTTCTTCCTGGTCAACCTGATCATCGCGATCGTCCTGTCGATCATCGGGCGGGCCATCGGCACCATGGTCATCAGTTGGATCTACAGCCTGGCCCTCTTCCTGCCCGGTCTCGGCGTCGCCGTCCGCCGCCTCCACGACACCGGCCGCTCCGGCTGGTTCGTCCTCATCGGCCTGATCCCCTTCATCGGCTGGATCATCCTGATCGTCTTCCTGGCCCAGGAGGGCCGCCCGGAACCCAACGAACACGGCCCGAACCCGAAGTACGCACCCGCGGTCTGACGCCTCACCCGTCCGCGAGGAAGGGGCCCACCGGAATCTCCGGCGGGCCCCTTCCTCGCGCCGCACGCCACCCTCAAGTTCCCCTCAGAAACAAGCGCGTTCACTTGTAGTGAGCATGACGTACCCCTAGCGTCACGGGTGTCCGCCCCTGACCAAGGCGGGCGACGGAACACTCACGAGGGGGAAGCACATATGAGTTTCGGCATGGGCCGAACAGCCGTCGCGTCCGGCACCGCACTCCTGATCTGCCTGGGAACCACCGGTACCGCGGCCGCGGAGGAGGAGCCTCCGGCACCGACGGCCTCCGGCCCGGAACAGGCGGTGGAAACCGGCGAGGGGGTGGCACAGGACGACACCGACATCAATGACCGGGCCGACTGGGAGAGCGACGAGCCCGGCGGCGTGGTGAATCCCCGCTACTGCGACGGCCCGCAGACGTGGATCGAGATCACGTCGAAGAAGAACTATCACGTGGCGTCCTGGTGGAACGGCACGAAGTACAAGGACGGCCCCGGCGGCAGCATGACCGTCAGTGTCACCAGAGCCGGCACCATCTCCATGGAGATCTCGGCCGGCGAAGAGGCTGAGGCCAGCGTGGTGGTGGCGAAGGCGAAGGTCAGCATCAGTGCCAAGATCGCCGCGAGTGTGTCGGTGACGACCGGGCACACCTACACCCACGAGATCGCCAAGAAGAAGTACGGCCACCTCCAATACGGTTCGTGGGGCTACAAGGTCGGCTGGACCAAGTACCGGCGCAAGGGCAACGGCTGCGGCAGCCCGACGGTCGTGACCAGTGGTACGGCCACGCTTCCGACGAAGGAGACGGGCTGGAAGTACTGGGAGACGTCGTCATGAGGGCGCGGGGAGCATGGGTCCTCGTGGTGATGCTGGTGCCTGTGTGCCTGACGGGGTGTACGTCCGGTACCGGCGACGCGGGCGAGCCGCAGCACCGGGCGACCGCGTCCGCGCGGCCGGGCCGGACACCGGCGGGTGAGAAGAAGCTCGCGGCGCAGGCGCAGGCGGCGCTCGACGCGGTCAGCGCCCAGGACGCGTCCGCGGTCGAGTCGGGCGTGGAGCGCGTCTCCGAGGGTATTCACACCGAGCCCGGCACCCGGTCGGGAGGCGTCTACAAGCTCACCGTCGTCTGTGCCGGACAGGGCACGGCCAGGATCACGTTCACGCCGGGCAAGCAGGCGCGGGCGAAGGCCGTACCGTGCGATCGGTCCGAGGTCTTCGAACGCTTCACGGGGACGCGGGGCGTGCGGATCGACGTCGACGGCGACGCCGGGGCGACCGGCATGATCGCCTGGCGGATCAACAGAGTATGAGCCTCCGTCGCCCCGGCCTCTGCCGCCGGGGCGACGGAGCCCGTCTCACTCCACCGCGATCCCGTGGTCCGCGAGGAGGGCTGCCAGGCCGGTCGGGTAGCCGGGGCCGCCCAGGACGAAGTCCCAGTCGCCGGTGGGGCGGCGGCGGAAGGAGCCGAGGACCAGGGCGGTTTCGCCGGGGCGGCCCTCGGAGACCTCCAGGCGGCCGAGTTCGGTGAGGGCGGGGTCGAGGAGGCGGATCACGGGGGACGTGAAGCCCGAGAGGTCGGCGTGGGGGTCGGTCTCGGGGTCGACCGCCGCGACGAGGACCAGGCGGTCCGCCTCGGCGGGCAGGGCGTCGAAGGAGACGCGGACGGCGGCCTTGTCCGGAGGCGGGGCGGGGACCGAGCGGACCGAACCGTCCGGGGTGGCGGGGTTGTTGAAGAACACGAAGTGGTCGTCGCTCAGCACGCGGGCGCCCGCGCAGACCAGCGCGCACACGTCCAGGGCGACCTCGCCGGACCAGGACATGCCCAGCACGTTGTAGTCGCCGAGCGGTTCGGCGGCGGGGCGGGGCGCGCGCTCGCCGAGCCGGCCGCGCAGTCCGTGGCGGTGCAGCAGATCGACCAGTTCGGGTCCCGGGATCAGCTCCAGGGGCTTGCCCTGGGCGAAAGTGTGCGACCCGGGGCCGAAGCCCGAGGTGGTGACGAGGACGCCCTTGTTCGCGCCGGTGTCCTGCACGGTCCCGTACAGATCCCGCACCGCCGTCGGCGGGACCGTGTTGCGGTACCGCTTCACCTGCACGACGATCTGCCCGCCCCGGATCGGGGTGGGGTCGACGGCGTGCACGTCCACCCCGCCGTCGCCGGACCGCTCGGTCGTCACCGCCTCCATGCCCATGGCCCGGAACAGCTCCGCCACCAGCGACTCGAAGGCGATCGGGTCCATCTCGTAGAGGTCCGGCTCCTCACCGGTGTCCGACTCGCCGGTGTAGGACCGCTCGTCGGACCCGGTGCGCACGTCCTCCGGTCTACGGCCCGGTCGTACCGCCACGAGCTGGTCCGGGCGCGCCGACAGCCGCCCCTTCAGCGCCTCCGTCAGACAGCTCACCGGGTCGACCTGGGCGAGATGGAGACCGGTGAAGGTGGCCTTCGGCGCCATGACCGTCGCCAGGCAGATCAGCGCCTGCCGACCGGTCGCCGGGTCGTGGTCGTCCACCACGCCGTTCACCGCGACCGAGTCGAGCGCCTCGAACTCGTCGGCGGCGAAGACCTGTTGGGCGGCAAGGAGCAGGCACTGCGCGAGCACCTCGCGGTACAGCGTCCGCCGCTGCCCCACCGGACGCGGTGTCTCCTTCTCCTGGTCCAACGTGGGCATGTACCGCACCGACTTCGCCTCCGGCACCACGGCGAACCCCGGCAACTCCCAGTCCAGCACGAGCTGTCGGGCCACCGGGTCGTACGCCGCGCGCGGCACGCACGGGAAACCGCCGGGCCACGCGGTGGAAGCGCGCAGCGCGGCGCTGAAGTACGCGACCACCGCATCCGGTTCACCCCGCCGCACGCTCTCGGCAGCCTCCGCGACCCCGGCGTTGTGCCGCCGCACCTCCGCGAGCCGGACGGCGACCCGCTGCTCGTACTCCCGCCGGTGTACGGCGAGTTGGAGCTGACGCCGGGACTCCGCCGCCTGCGCCGCGAACCAGTCGTGCTCGAACCGGGTGTGCGCGTCCGCCTCCGCCTGCGCCCGCTGCGCCGCCGTCCAAGCGCCCCGCGCCGCCCGGTACTGCTCCCGGTCCGGCATCCGCACCGGCCACCCCAGCGGCCCAGGATCGAACGGCTCGACCTCCTCGGACCGCATCAGCCGCGCCACCCGGAACACCGGCGCCCCGCACCCGGCGGCCAGCAGCCCCCGCAGCGCGGTCACCCGCGCCTCCAGCTCCTCGGTACGCCGCCGCGCCTCCGCCTGCCGGAACTCCCGCTGGCTCTGCGCGACTTCCCGCTCCCGGGCCCGGTCCTGCCGCTCCCTCTCCCGCTCCCGCCGCGCCTCGTCCTCACGCCGACGCTGCTCCTGCCGCTGCGCCTCCGCCCAGACCCCCGCCAGACCAGCAGACCGACGCCCCATCCCCCAGCCCTCCCCCACACACCGGCTGCCCCCAACCGGACGTAACCGGACGACCTTATCCACCCGACCCGGTCCCGCACATCCACTTGCACCACGGATGTACCGAACCACGCTCCAGCACCGGCCCCGGGCAGTCCTCCGGCAGGGGGGCGGCCGTCGATCACGGCCTCAAGCGTGAACTGGACGTAGCGCAGATACCCGCGCACGTCGCGGTCCTGTACCGGGCGCGCACGCGATCGTCCCCGATGGAGAGCAGATCGGTCTGCATGCCCCGCCTGACCGAACCGAGAGCCGCCGCGCAGCGTTCACGGGCCACCGGGCTGAACCGGGGCTCCTCCAGCGCGAGATCCGGCAGCGACGGCAGCCACGCGTACAGATCCGCGAGCCGCTCCAACAGCCGCTGCGCCGCCTCGGCCGAACGCTGCCGCGCCCACCGCCGACGAGCCGAGACCCCAGCGGCAGCCGTCTGCCAGCGCGCCACATGCACGGTGATGGCTCCGCCGGTCACCGTTCCCACCAGCGCGCCGACCGCTTGGCCCGCCAGATCCGCCAGGCTGCCCATGGTTCAAGCCTGGGCAGCCGGCCCGTAACGCAAACCCCCGCCGAAGAACCGCAGGGCGGTCTTCGGCGGGGGTGGGGGGACGGAGCGGGTCAGTGCGTGTGACCGCTTGACGCCGGGGTCGGGCCCGCGTTCTTCACGGCCAGGGGCAGGAGTTTCTTGCCCGTGGGGCCGATCTGGATGTGGGTGTCCATCTGGGGGCAGACGCCGCAGTCGAAGCAGGGGGTCCAGCGGCAGTCCTCGACCTCGGTCTCGTCGAGGGCGTCCTGCCAGTCCTCCCAGAGCCAGTCCTTGTCGAGACCGGAGTCGAGGTGGTCCCAGGGGAGGACCTCCTCGTAGGTGCGCTCGCGGGTGGTGTACCAGTCGACGTCGATGCCGAAGGGGGCGAGCGCCTTGTCGGCGCAGGCCATCCAGCGGTCGTAGGAGAAGTGCTCGCGCCAGCCGTCGAAGCGGCCGCCGTCCTCGTAGACCGCGCGGATCACGGCGCCGGTGCGGCGGTCGCCGCGGGAGAGCAGGCCCTCGACGATGCCGGGCTTGCCGTCGTGGTAGCGGAAGCCGATGGAGCGGCCGTACTTCTTGTCGCCCCGGATCTTGTCGCGCAGCTTCTGCAGGCGGGCGTCGGTCTCCTCGGCGGAGAGCTGCGGCGCCCACTGGAAGGGGGTGTGGGGCTTGGGGACGAAGCCGCCGATCGAGACCGTGCAGCGGATGTCGCCCGAGCCGGAGACCTCGCGACCCTTCTGGATCACGTGGGTCGCCATGTCGGCGATCTGGAGGACGTCCTCGTCGGTCTCGGTGGGCAGACCGCACATGAAGTACAGCTTCACCTGACGCCAGCCGTTGCCGTAGGCGGTGGCGACCGTGCGGATCAGGTCCTCCTCCGAGACCATCTTGTTGATGACCTTGCGCATGCGCTCGGAGCCGCCCTCGGGGGCGAAGGTGAGACCGGAACGGCGGCCGTTGCGGGTCAGCTCGTTGGCCAGGTCGACGTTGAACGCGTCGACACGCGTCGAGGGCAGCGAGAGACCGATCTTGTCGTCCTCGTAGCGGTCCGCGAGCCCCTTGGCGATCTCACCGATCTCGGAGTGGTCCGCCGAGGAGAGGGAGAGGAGACCCACCTCCTCGAAGCCGGTCGCGTTCAGACCCTTCTCGACCATGTCACCGATACCGGTGATCGACCGCTCCCGCACCGGGCGCGTGATCATGCCCGCCTGGCAGAAACGGCAGCCGCGCGTGCAGCCGCGGAAGATCTCGACCGACATGCGTTCGTGGACCGTCTCCGCCAGCGGCACCAGCGGCTGCTTCGGGTACGGCCACTCGTCCAGGTCCATGACCGTGTGCTTCGACACGCGCCACGGCACGCCCGAGCGGTTGGGGACGACGCGGGCGATACGGCCGTCGGGCAGGTACTCCACGTCGTAGAAGGCCGGGATGTACACCGCGCCCGTCTTCGCCAGGCGCAGCAGCACCTCCTCGCGGCCACCGGGGCGGCCCTCCGCCTTCCACGTGCGGATGATCTCCGTCATGTCCAGCACGGCCTGCTCGCCGTCACCGATGATCGCCGCGTCGATGAAGTCCGCGATCGGCTCGGGGTTGAACGCCGCGTGGCCGCCCGCGAGGACGATCGGGTCGTCGAGCGTACGGTCCTTGGACTCCAGCGGGATGCCCGCGAGGTCCAGCGCCGTGAGCATGTTGGTGTAGCCCAGCTCGGTGGAGAAGGACAGCCCGAACACGTCGAACGCCTTCACCGGGCGGTGGCTGTCCACCGTGAACTGGGGCACCTTGTGCTCGCGCATCAGCTCCTCGAGGTCCGGCCACACGCTGTACGTGCGCTCGGCGAGGACGCCCTCCCGCTCGTTCAGCACCTCGTAGAGGATCATGACGCCCTGGTTGGGCAGACCGACCTCGTACGCGTCCGGGTACATGAGGGCCCAGCGGACATCGCTGGTCTCCCACGGCTTCACGGTGGAGTTGAGCTCCCCGCCGACGTACTGGATCGGCTTCTGCACATGCGGGAGCAAAGCTTCGAGCTGCGGGAAGACCGACTCGACGGACATCGCGGCATTACCTTCGTGAGCTGACTGGGGGCGCCCCCGGCCAGAAGACTGGGGGTGGGGGTGACCATCCAGCGTAACCCGGTCGGCGCAGTCCTCCGTACCGTTCAGAGCGGGAAGCGGGACACGATCTTCCGCCACCGCCCCGGCAGCTCGTCCTCCACCCGCTCCGCCCGCCGCTCCTCGCGCCCGTACAGCACCCCGTAGGGAAACGCGCTCTCCCCCGCCCCGTGCGCCACCGCCGCCAGCTCGCGCAGGGTGTGGCGGGCCATGACGGCGTCCTGGTGTTCGCCGAGAAGGGTGGTGAGGGACTTCATGGACTTGACGAGGGCGCGGGCGGGGGCGCCGAGGGCGTCCGTGGCAGCCTCCGCGCCGTAGCGGGCGCGCTTGGCCTTCTTGCGCGCCTCGTGCAGCGTACGGTCGCGCTCCTCGCCGGGCGGCAGCTCCAGGGCGGTTTCCACCAACCGGGAGACCTTGGCGACGTCCTTGCGCAGAGCCTTGGCCAGGGTCTTCCCCGGCTTGCGCGCGGCGCGCTTCAGCAGGGGCGGGTCCGCGAGGAGGGCGTCCAGGGAGTCGAGCAGGGCGAGGTAGCGCGCGGAGTCGAGTACGCCGATCAGATGGGACCGGGTGCTGTGGTGGCGGGCGGTGGTCCAGTGGGTCAGGCGCTCGCGCAGGGGTGCGGTGACCAGGTCGTCGGGGAGTGCGGCGAGGTCGGCGCTCAGGCGCTCCGCCAGGACCTCCTGGTCGCGGTCGAGCCCCAGTTGCCCCGCGAGCCACTTCAGCTCGGCGGCGAGCGGGGCGGTGGCGGCGGGGTCGAGCACGGTGCGGAAGCCGCGCAGGGCGGAGCGGGCCCGGCGGGTCGCGACCCGCATCCGGTGCACGGCGTCGGGCAGGTCGCGGCGGACGGCGGGATCGCGGGTGAGGATCGCCTCGCGCTGTTCGCGCAGATAGGCGAGGACGTGGTCGCCTGCCGTCACGGGGGCGGCGGGCGCCTTGCCCCGGCTCCCCCGGCCACCGGTCTCCTCCAGGGCGCGGGCGAGCTTGGACGGCGACTTCGAGGGTGTGAGCCCGGACGCGCGCAGCCGCTTCTCGATCCGGTCCAGGAGGGCGGGGTCGCCGCCGTCGGCCAGCTCGACCTCGGTCTCGGTCCAGTGGGCGGTGCCGCCCGCCCGGTTGAGCCGCTCGGCGGTCACGGTGTCGGTGCTCGCCTCGGCCAGCAGCGTGTCCTCGGCATCCAGCAGGTCGAGGACGTGGCGGGCGCTGCGGAGCCGGATCACGGGGACCAGCTCGGCGCCCCGGACCCGGGAGCGGACCAGCGCGGCGATCTCCTCGGGCACGGTGTCCGACAGCGGCGCCCGGATCTCGTCCCGGACCCCGGGGGCGACGGGGAACTTCACATGCCATCCGGCGTCCCCGCCTCCGGTGCGGCGGCGCAGGGTGAGGGAGGCGGCGGCGAGCCGTTCGTCGGGGGTGTCGTAGTAGGTGGCGTCCAGCTCGGCCACGCCCCGGTCGACGACCCGGGCCACCCCGGCGGCGCCGGTCACCTCGGGGAAGCTTCCGTCCCCGCCCTCGTACTTCCGCTCCACCTCACGCTTCACGTCCGCCATGCACCGAATCTAGAACGCCCCCACGATCACAACCACCCCCCGGACACGGCGAAGGGGCGGGAGAACGACCTCCCGCCCCTTCGCTGCGATCTGCCTGACCGCCGGAGGCTTACGCCGACATCGGTCGCTGCACCCGGATCGACTGGAGCAGTCCCACCGCGATCCAGACCGCGAACATCGACGAGCCTCCATAGGAGACGAACGGCAGGGGCAGACCGGTGACCGGCATGATGCCGAGGGTCATGCCGATGTTCTCGAAGGACTGGAAGGCGAACCAGGCGACGATCCCGGCGGCCACGATCGTGCCGTACAGCTCGGTGGAGTCCAGGGCGATACGGCAGGCACGCCACAGGATGACGCCGAGGAGGAGGATTATCAGTCCGGCGCCCAGGAAGCCCAGCTCTTCGCCCGCGACCGTGAAGACGAAGTCGGTCTGCTGCTCGGGCACGAACTGGCCGGTGGTCTGCGAGCCGTGGAAGAGACCCGCGCCGGTCAGTCCGCCGGAGCCGATGGCGATGCGCGCCTGGTTGGTGTTGTAGCCGACGCCCGCCGGGTCCAGCTCGGGGTTGGCGAAGGCGGCGAAGCGGTTGATCTGGTACTCGTCCAGGATGTGCAACTGCCAGATGGCGACGCAGCCGAGGACCCCGGTGAGCAGCAGGCCGAAGATCCAGCGGTTGGAGGCGCCGGAGGCGAGCAGCACGCCCAGGATGATGGCCACCATGGCGAGGACCGTGCCGAGGTCGGGCATGAGCAGCACGATCATGATCGGCACGGCGGCCAGACCGAGCGCCTGCAGGACGGTGCGGTGGTCGGGGTACGGCTTGTCGCCCGCGTCGACCCGGGCAGCGAGCAGCATGGCCATGCCGAGGATGATCGTGATCTTCACGAACTCGGCGGGCTGGAGCGAGAAACCGCCGCCGAAGACGATCCAGTTGCGGCTGCCGTTGATGGTGGCGCCGAGCGGGGTGAGGACCAGGAGCACCCCGAGCAGGGAGACGCCGTAGAGGACCGGCACGGCGTTGCGCAGGGCGCGGTGGCCCAGCCAGACCGTGCCGATCATCAGGGCGAGCCCGATGCCGAGGTTCATCAGGTGCCGGAGCAGGAAGTAGTACGGGTCTCCCTGATTGATCTCCGTGCGGTTGCGGGTCGCGGAGAAGACCAGCAGCGAGCCGATCAGGGAGAGCGCCAGGGCCGCGAACAGTATCGGCCAGTCGAGCCGCCGGGTGACCGAGTCGCGGGCGAGGAGCCTCGTCCAGCCGGCCCGCTCGGGGCCGTATCCGGAGACGGAGAAGCTGTTGGTGCCGGTCATGTGCGCGTCCTCCGGCTTCCCCTCCGGCGGGGCCGCCTGCGGGTGTTGCTGTTGGTGTTGTCCGTGGGCGCGGTGCCCGCGGGCTGGGAGTCGTCGCCGTTGCCGGCGTTGTTCTTCTGGGCTGCCTCGACGTCCTTGGCGGGGTCACCGGCGATCTTGGGGGCGGCGACGGTGCCGTCGGAGCGGACCTTCGGGAGGGTCTTCTGCGGCTCGGGCAGCAGTGCCTTCTTGTTGTCGATCGAGCCGTCGCCCTGGACGCCGTAGAGCGCGCTGTAGATGTTGCGCACGGCTTCACCGGAGGCTCCGGAACCCGTACCGGCCTGGGCGATCGTCATGATCACCGTGTAGTCCTTGGAGTACGTGGCCAGCCAGGAGGTGGTCTGCTTGCCGTAGACCTCGGCGGTACCGGTCTTGGCGTGCAGCGGGATCTTGTTCTGCGGCCAGCCGTTGAACTTCCATGCCGCCGTACCGCGGGTGATGACGCCCGCGAAGGCGTCGTCCATGCCCTTGAGGGTGGCCTGGCTGACGGGCAGTTTGCCGGTCTTCTTCGGCTTGATCGGCGTGATCGTCTTGCCGTCGGGGCTGATGACCGCCTTGCCGATGGTCGGCTGGTACAGGGTGCCGCCGTTGGCGACGGCGGCGTAGATCCGCGCCTCCTGGATCGGCGTGACGAGGGTGTCGCCCTGACCGATGGAGTAGTTGATCGAGTCGCCCTCGCGCATCTTGTTGCCTTCGAGGCAGTTCTCGTACGCGATCTTCTCGACGTAGGAGCCGTCCTTCTTGCCGGACTTGCACCAGGCGTCCTTGTTGGCCTTCCAGTAGTCGAGCTTCCACTGGCGGTCGGGAACGCGCCCGGTGACCTCGTTGGGGAGGTCGACGCCGGTCTCCTTGCCGAGACCGAACTGGTGGGCGGCCTTGTAGAAGTAGTCCTTGGGCTGGCCCTTCTTGGGGTTGATGCCGCCGTCCCGCTTCCACTCCCGGTCCGCGAGACCGTAGAAGACGGTGTCGCAGGAGACCTCCAGGGCGCGGCCGAGGGAGATCGGGCCGAAGTTCTCGCCCTCGAAGTTCTTGAAGACCTGGCTGCCGACAGAGTACGAACTCGTGCACGGGTAGCGGCCGTCGAAGGCGTAGCCCGCCTCGACCGCGGCGGCGGTGGAGACCACCTTGAAGGTCGAGCCCGGTGCGGCCTGGCCCTGGATGGCCCGGTTGAGCAGCGGGTAGTCGGAGTTCTTGCCGGTGAGTGCCTTGTAGTCCTTGGCGGAGATGCCGCCCACCCAGACGTTGGGGTCGTAGGTGGGGGCGGATGCCATGGCGACGATGCGGCCGGTCTTGGCCTCCATGACGACCACGGCGCCGGAGTCCGCCTTGTAGTTGGTGCCGGTGATCTTGTCGAACTGCTGGCGGGCGACCTTCATGGCCTTGTCCAGTTCGTACTCCGCGACGCGCTGGACGCGGGAGTCGATGCTGGTGACCAGGTTGGAACCGGCTTCCGCCGGGTCGGCCTTGGCCTTGCCGATGACCCGGCCGAGGTTGTCCACCTCGTAGCGGGTGACGCCTGCCTTGCCGCGCAGTTGCTTGTCGTACTGCCGCTCCAGGCCGGAGCGGCCCACCATGTCGGAGCGCAGATACGGCGAGTCGGTGTCCTTGGCCTTCTGGATCTCGTCGTCGGTGACGGGCGAGAGGTAGCCGAGGACCTGGGAGGTGTTGGACTTGCCGGGGCCGCCGTAGCGCCGCACGGCCTCGGGCTCGGCGGTGATGCCGGGGAAGTCCTCGGCGCGCTCGCGGATCTGGAGCGCCTGCTTGGGCGTGGCCTCGTCGGTGATCGGGATCGGCTGGTAGGGCGAGCCGTTCCAGCAGGGCTGGGGGGTCTTCGCGTCGCAGAGTCGGACCTTCTGCTGGACGTCCTCGGTCTTCAGTCCGAGGACGGCGGCGAGCTTGGCGAGGACCGCCTTGCCGTCGTCCTTCTGCTTGAGGAGGTCGGTGCGGGAGGCGGAGACGACCAGGCGGGTCTCGTTGTCCGCGAGGGGGACGCCTCGCGCGTCGAGGATGTCACCGCGCACGGCGGGGTCGACGACCTGCTGGACGTGGTTGCCGGACGCCTCGCGCTGGTACTCGGCGCCCTCGCGGATCTGCAGGTACCACAGGCGTCCGCCGAGGGTGCCGAGGAGGGAGAGGACGAGGATCTGGATGACGACGAGTCGGATCTGGACCCGTGGGGTCCGCCCGGTCTCGGGAATGTTGGTCAATGCCTCCCCCTCTCAGTGCGCGGACGCGGATGCGTGGACGCGTACGTGAACGTGTGTGCGTACGAATGATGAACGCGGAACCTGTGCGAGCCCGTTCCCCCGGGGCTTCCTCTTTCGGGTGAATTCGCCCGCTGTCACAGCCGCTTGACCCCCTTGATGCGACCGACCCGGGCGGAGCGGGTGCGGGCCTTGGCCTTGAGGGTGCCGAGGCCGCCGCGCCCGCCGCCGACGCGCAGACCGGTGCCGGAGGAGAGCCAGCCCGAGGAGATGTTCCCGGCCTTGACCGACGGGCCGTTCTCGGTGAGCGGGTCGTTGTCGGTGCGGCGGGCCAGCCACATGACGCCGGGTACGACGAACGGCGCGAGCAGCAGGTCGTAGAGCGCGGCGGAGAACAGCAGCCCGGTCAGGCCGACATGGCGGGCGGCGGTGTCCCCGACGAGGGCGCCGACGCCCGCGTAGAGCAGCGTGGAGCCGACGGCGGCGGCGACCACGACGGCCATCGGTCCGGTCGCGGACTTCAGCCGTCCGTTCTCCGGTCTGACGAGCCCGGCGCAGTAGCCGATGACACAGAGCACGAGCGCGTAGCGCCCGGCGGCGTGGTCGGCGGGCGGGGCGAGGTCGGCGAGGAGTCCCGCGCCGAAGCCGACGAGGGCGCCGCCGACATGGCCGTAGACCATGGCGAGACCCACGACGGTGAGCAGCAGCAGGTCGGGCACGGCGCCGGGCAGGTGCAGCCGGGCGAGGACGCTCACCTGGATCACCAGGGCGACGACGACCAGTGCGGCGGCGAGCAGGATGCGGTTGAGGCGCATGGTGGTTCGGCTCCTACTGCTGCTGCTCGTCGGTGGATTCGGGCGCGTCCGCCGAGGGGGTGACCGTCACGGTCACGGTCGGCGTCGGGACCGGCTTGGGCTTGCTGGGCAGGACCTCGTCGCGGGGGTCCTTCTTGGGTCCGGTGACGACGACGCCGACGATGTCGAGCTTGCTGAAGCCGACGTACGGCGTGACGTACAGGGTGCGGGTCAGTCCGCCGCCGGAGGGGTCGACGCGGGAGACCACGCCGACCGGAACGCCGGGCACGAACGGCTTGTCTGCCTGGGAGCCGAAGGTGACCAGACGGTCGCCCTTCTTCACCTCGGCCTTGCCGTTGAGGAGTTCGACGCGCAGCGGGCGGTCGCCCTGTCCGGAGGCGAAGCCGAGTTCGTCGCTGCCCTCCATGCGGGTGCCGACGGTGAAGTCGGGGTCGTTGGCGAGCAGCACGGTGGCGGTGTCGGGGCCGACGGTGGTGACGCGGCCGACCAGTCCGTCGCCGTTGAGCACCGTCATGTCCCGCTTGACGCCGTCGTTGGCGCCCGCGTCGATGGTGATGGTCCAGGAGAAGCCCTGGGCCGCTCCTATGGCGATGACCTGGGCGCCCTTGATGCCGTACTGGCCCTCGCCGGCGATCTTCAGCATCCGGTCGAGCTGGTTCAGGCGGCTGCGGTTGCGGTCGTCGCTGCCGAGCTTGGCCTTGAGGGCGGCGTTCTCCTTCTCCAGCGTGGCCAGACGGTCGTGGCGGGTGCCGGAGTCACGGACGGCGGAGACCGCCTCGCCGACCGGGTCGACCGCGGAGGACAGTCCGTTCTCGATCGGGCCGAACGCCGCGGCCGCTGCGTGCCGGGCGCCGTCGACCGGCGAGTTCCGGCCCCCGCGGATGTCCACCGTGATCAGTGCGAACGCGATGGCGATCAGCAGGACCAGGAGCAGCCGGCTCTCTTTCGTGTCCCTCACGTGCGGCGGCCGTGCCTTCCTCAATAGGAATTCGAGGACTGCCGGAAAAACGCCAACACGAAAGGAAGCGCCAATCCGAGCGGTCCGTTTGCGGGAGCTTATGCCTCTATATCAACGATCCGCCGCACGAGCGAAGAACGTCTCGTACGGCGGAATCGAAGTGTTACGTCATCTGCGCGGCTGCGCGTCCAGAACCTGCTGCAGTGCCTCGAACTCCTCGACGCACTTGCCGGAACCGAGCGCGACGCTGTCGAGCGGGTCCTCGGCGATGTGGATCGGCATTCCGGTCTCGCGGCGCAGCCGCTCGTCGAGACCGCGCAGCAGGGCGCCGCCGCCGGTCAGCACGATGCCCCGGTCCATGATGTCGCCGGACAGCTCCGGCGGGCACTTGTCCAGGGTCGTCTTGACGGCGTCGACGATCGCGTTGACCGGCTCCTCGATCGCCTTGCGCACCTCCGCGGCGGAGATGACGACGGTCTTGGGCAGGCCGGACACCAGGTCCCGGCCGCGGACTTCGGTGTGCTCGTCGGTGTCGAGGTCGTACGCCGAACCGATCGTGATCTTGATCTGCTCGGCCGTGCGCTCACCCAGCAGAAGGCTGTACTCCTTCTTGATGTACTGGATGATCGCGTTGTCCAGTTCGTCGCCCGCGACGCGGATGGACTGCGCGGTGACGATGCCGCCGAGCGAGATGACCGCGACCTCCGTGGTGCCGCCGCCGATGTCCACCACCATGTTGCCCGTGGCCTCGTGGACCGGCAGGCCGGAGCCGATGGCGGCCGCCATGGGCTCCTCGATGATGTGCACCTGGCGCGCGCCGGCCTGCGAGGACGCCTCGATGACGGCGCGGCGCTCGACGCCCGTGATGCCCGAGGGCACGCACACGACGACGCGCGGGCGGGCGAGATACCGCCGCTTGTGGATCTTCAGGATGAAGTAGCGGAGCATCCGCTCGGTGATCTCGAAGTCGGCGATGACGCCGTCCTTCAGCGGGCGCACGGCGACGATGTTGCCCGGCGTCCGGCCGATCATCTTCTTGGCTTCGGCACCGACCGCGAGGATGCCACCGGTGTTGGTGTTGATGGCGACGACGGACGGCTCGTTGAGTACGATCCCGCGACCCCTGACGTACACCAGCGTGTTGGCGGTCCCGAGGTCGACAGCCATGTCACGGCCGATGAACGACATTGAGTTCCCCATCAGGATTCGTCTGGCCTACCCACGAGCTTTTGAGGGCTTTTCAGGTAGGCGAGGTGGGTGCGGTGACGTGAAGGGTTCCATCGTAGACGCGCCTTCACGGACATCGCGCGAGGGTCTTCGCCATTGTCAGCAGATGACGCGGCGCCCCGCTTGTGGAGACGGCCCATCGGGGGCACACGTTCCCCCGATCGCCAACGCATATGCCGAGGGACGGCCGAAATCGTACGGCCGTCCCAGGTCCGGGCGTCCTGCCGACCTGACGGTCACTCAGAAAAATTCTCGGAAACTCCGCACGGCGTGGCCCGGACGGGCCGCCGGGCACCGGTCAGACACGGCCCGGGAAGAAGATCTTCACCTCGCGTTCGGCCGACTCCTCGGAGTCGGACGCGTGGATCAGGTTCTCGCGGACGATGACGCCGTAGTCGCCGCGGATGGAGCCCGGGGCAGCGGCGATCGGGTCCGTCGGACCGGCGAGCTGCCGCACACCCTCGATGACCCGCTCGCCCTCGACGATCAGCGCGACGACGGGACCGGAGGACATGAACTCGACCAGCGGCTCGTAGAACGGCTTGCCCTTGTGCTCGCCGTAGTGCAGCTCCAGCGTGTCCTGGTCCAGCGTGCGCAGTTCCAGCGCCGTGATCCGCCAGTCGGCCTTGCGCTCGATACGGCTGATGATCTCGCCGGTCAGGCCACGACGGACGGCGTCGGGCTTGAGCAGGACGAGGGTGCGCTGGGTCACGGAAGGCTCCTTACGACTGACGTGCGGTGGCACGAGATTACAGGGCGTGTCGTGGCACTCGTCACGCAGCGTCAGGTGTGGAGGTGGGCTCGGCCGCCGCCGCGAAGCGGGCCTTGGCTTCGTCCACCTTCCGGCCGTAGTGCACCGACGCCCACCACAGGGCGGCGAAGACCGCGCCCATGATGTACATCATCGGCACGAAGACGCCCGAGACGATCAGCGCGAGCTGGAGGGCCCAGCCGAGGGCGACGCCGCCGGGACGGGTCACCATGCCGCACAGCAGCACGGACAGGGCCATGGCGATCCCGCACACCAGCCACACGGTGGACATGGCGAGCGAGGGGTCCTTCATGGCCACCAGGCCCGCGAACCCGATGATGAAGAACTCACCGATCAGCGTCGATGAACAGAGCGTACGCACGACGGAACCTCTCAGCCCTTCCCGAGCAGCAGGCGCGCCTCGCCCACCGTGATGACCGAACCGGTGACGAGCACACCGCCGCCCGCGAACTCGCCCTCCTCCTCGGCCAGCGTGATCGCCGCCTCCAGAGCCTCCGGCAACCGCGGCTCGACCTGCACGCGGTCCTCGCCGAACACCTCGACGGCGACGGCGGCCAGCTCGTCCGCGTCCATGGCGCGGTGGCTGGAGTTCTGCGTGATCACGACCTCCGCGAACAGCGGCTCGAACGCCTCCAGGACTCCGCGCACGTTCTTGTCCGCGCTCGCGCCGACCACGCCGATCAGCCGGCTGAAGTCGAACGCCTCGCGCACCGCCTCCGCCGCCGCCTCGGCACCGGCCGGGTTGTGCGCCGCGTCGAGGACGACGGTCGGGGAGCGGCGGACGACCTCCAGGCGGCCCGGGCTGGAGACGGACGCGAACGCCTTGCGCACGGTGTCGATGTCCAGCGGCTGCGCGCGCTCCGCGCCGACCCCGAAGAACGCCTCCACGGCGGCGAGGGCGACGGCGGCGTTGTGCGCCTGGTGGGCGCCGTGCAGCGGGAGGTAGACCTCCGGGTACTCCCCGCCCAGCCCGCGCAGCGTGACGAGCTGTCCGCCGACGGCGACCTGGCGGTCCACCACGCCGAACTCCAGACCCTCGCGGGCCACGGTGGCGTTCTCCTCGACGGCCTTCTTCAGCAGCACCTGCGCCGCGTCCACCGGCTGCTGCGCCATGATCACGGTCGCGTCCGGCTTGATGATCCCGGACTTCTCCACGGCGATCTGCTCGGGGGTCTCCCCCAGCCGGTCGGTGTGGTCCAGTCCGATGGGGGTGATCACGGCGACGTCGCCGTCGATCACGTTCGTCGCGTCCCAGCTTCCGCCCATGCCGACCTCGACCACGGCGACGTCCACCGGCGCGTCCGCGAACGCGGCGTACGCCATGCCGGTCAGCACCTCGAAGAAGGACAGCCGGAACTCCTGCGAGGCGTCCACCATCTCGATGTACGGCTTGATGTCCTGGTACGTCTCGATGAACCGCTCGGCGCTGATCGGGGCGCCGTCCAGGCTGATCCGCTCGGTCACGGACTGCACGTGGGGGCTGGTGTAGCGGCCGGTGCGCAGCTCGAAGGCGCCGAGCAGGGCCTCGATCATGCGGGCGGTGGAGGTCTTGCCGTTGGTGCCGGTGATGTGGATGGACGGGTACGTGCGCTGGGGCTCGCCGAGGACGTCCATCAGCGCGGCGATGCGGGTGACGGAGGGTTCCAGCTTGGTCTCGCCCCAGCGGCTCGCCAGCTCCGTCTCCACCTCGCGCAGGGCGCGGTCGAGTGCGGGGTCCTCGGGGCGGGCCGGCACGTCCGCCTGCGGCGGGCCGCCCTGGGTGCGCAGGGTGCGGCTGCCCGCCTCGATCACGGCGAGGTCGGGGTCGCGGTCGGTCTCCTCGGCGATGATCTCGTCGAAGGACTCGAGGGGGTCGGGGGTGTCGTTACCGGGCTGCTCGTCGCTCACGGGGCCAGTTTACGGAGCGGTGGGGTGGTTGCGCGTGGTGGTCCGGGTGCGGGTGCGTTGTGCCTGATCGCGCAGTTCCCCGCGCCCCTGAAACCCCGTCGCCGTGAGCGGTTCCGCCGGTGGTGGCGTGCGGGTGCGTCGTGGCTTGTCGCGCAGTTCCCCGCGCCCCTTAAAAGCAAAACCAACCGCCCTCCCCCGCCGCCGCTGCGGGCAGTCGTGCCGCTGGGGCGATGGGGGTCCCCCCTGCTCGAGCGAAGCCGAGAGCTTGGGGGAGGGTGGGCGCAGCGGCGACCCGCACGCGCGGGCAAGCGAAGGCCCCCGGCGCCGACCACAGCACCGGGGGCCTTCCAAACTCCGCCTTGCTTACGCCTGCGGCAGGCGGTCCAACTGGGACTGGAGGCGGGTCATGTCTTCCTCCGCCTTGGCGAGACGGCCGCGGATCTTGTCGACGACCGCGTCCGGCGCCTTGGCGAGGAACGCCTCGTTGCCGAGCTTGGCGGTGGCGGCGGACTTTTCCTTCTCCGCCGCCGCGAGGTCCTTCGCCAGCCGCTTCCGCTCGGCGGCGACGTCGATCGTGCCGGAGAGGTCCAGCGCGACCTCCGCGCCCGCCACCGGCAGGGTCGCCGTCGCCGTGAAGGACTCCCCCTCCGGCTGGAGACGCAGGAGCTGACGGATCGCCGCCTCGTGCGGGGCGAGGGCGGTGCCGGTCAGGGTGAGACGCGCCGGGACGCGCTGACCGGGCTGCAGACCCTGGTCGGCGCGGAAGCGGCGGACCTCGGTGATGACCGACTGGAGCGACTCGATCTCCCGCTCGGCCGAGGCGTCACGGAAGCCGGAGTCCGTCGGCCACTCGGCGACGACCAGCGACTCCCCGCCCGTCAGCGTCGTCCACAGCGTCTCCGTGACGAACGGGACCACCGGGTGCAGCAGCTTGAGCGTGACGTCGAGGACCTCACCGAGGACCCGCTGGGAGACCTCGGCCGCCTCGCCGCCCGCCTGGAAGGTCGTCTTGGACAGCTCGACGTACCAGTCGAAGACCTCGTCCCACGCGAAGTGGAACAGCGCGTCCGAGAGCTTGGCGAACTGGTAGTCCTCGTAGAACGCGTCGACCTCGGCCACGACCGAGTTGAGGCGGGAGAGGATCCAGCGGTCGGTGGCGGACATCGCGGAGGCGTCCGGCAGCGGACCCTCGACCGTCGCGCCGTTCATCAGCGCGAAGCGCGTCGCGTTCCAGATCTTGTTGGCGAAGTTCCGCGAGCCCTGGACCCACTCCTCGCCGATCGGCACGTCGACGCCGGGGTTGGCGCCGCGCGCGAGGGTGAAGCGCAGCGCGTCGGAGCCGTACTTGTCCATCCAGTCCAGCGGGTTGACCGCGTTGCCGAAGGACTTCGACATCTTCTTGCCGAACTGGTCGCGGACCATGCCGTGCAGGGCGATGGTGTGGAACGGCGGGGTGCCGTCCATCGCGTAGAGACCGAACATCATCATCCGGGCGACCCAGAAGAAGAGGATGTCGTAGCCGGTGACCAGGACGGAGTTCGGGTAGAACTTCGCGAGCGACTCGGTCTGCTCGGGCCAGCCCAGGGTGGAGAAGGGCCACAGACCCGAGGAGAACCAGGTGTCGAGGACGTCGCTGTCCTGGTGCCAGCCCTCGCCCGTCGGCGGCTCCTCGTCGGGACCGACGCAGACGATCTCGCCGTTCGGGCCGTACCAGACCGGGATGCGGTGACCCCACCAGAGCTGGCGCGAGATGCACCAGTCGTGGAGGTTGTCGACCCAGTCGAAGTACCGCTTCTCCATCTCCTGCGGGTGGATCTTGACCTTGCCGTCGCGGACCGCGTCACCGGCGGCCTGGGCGAGCGGACCGACCTTGACCCACCACTGCATCGACAGGCGCGGCTCGATGGTGGTCTTGCAGCGCGAGCAGTGGCCCACCGAGTGGACGTAGGGCCGCTTCTCGGCGACGATCCGGCCCTCGGCGCGCAGCGCGGCGACGATGGCGGAGCGCGCCTCCAGGCGGTCCAGACCCTGGAAGGGACCGGGGGTGGTGATGACGGCGTGCTCGTCCATGACGGTGATGGACGGCAGGTCGTGCCGCTGGCCGATCTCGAAGTCGTTCGGGTCGTGCGCCGGGGTCACCTTGACGGCGCCGGTGCCGAACTCGGGGTCGACGTGCTCGTCGGCGACGACCGGGATGGAGCGGTCGGTCAGCGGGAGCTTGATCAGCCTGCCGATGAGGTGCTGGTAGCGCTCGTCGGAGGGGTGGACGGCGACGGCGGTGTCACCGAGCATCGTCTCGGCGCGGGTGGTGGCGACGACGATCGTCTCGTCGCCCTCGCCGTACTTCATGGAGACGAGCTCGCCGTCGTCGTCCTGGTACTCGACCTCGATGTCGGAGATCGCGGTCAGGCAGCGCGGGCACCAGTTGATGATGCGCTCGGCGCGGTAGATCAGCTCGTCGTCGTAGAGCCGCTTGAAGATGGTCTGGACGGCCTGGGAGAGACCCTCGTCCATGGTGAAGCGCTCGCGGGACCAGGCGACGCCGTCGCCGAGGCGGCGCATCTGGCCGGAGATCTGGCCGCCGGACTCGCCCTTCCACTGCCAGACGCGCTCGACGAACGCCTCACGGCCGAGGTCGTGGCGGGACTTGCCCTCCTTGCCCAGCTCGCGCTCGACGACGTTCTGCGTGGCGATGCCCGCGTGGTCCATGCCGGGCTGCCACAGCGTCTCGTACCCCTGCATCCGCTTGCGGCGGGTCAGGGCGTCGATGATCGTGTGCTCGAAGGCGTGGCCCAGGTGCAGGCTGCCGGTGACGTTGGGCGGGGGGATGACGACGGTGAAGGGCGGCTTGTCGCTCTTCGCGTCCGCCTCGAAGTAGCCCCGCTCTACCCAGCGCTCGTACAGCGGCCCCTCTACATCGGCCGGCGCGTACTGGGTCGGCAGTTCGGTGTCGGGCGCGGGTGGCTGCTGCTGAGCGTTCTCGGTCACGGGGGTCAGTTTAGAGGTGCCGCGGGGTGCTCCCGAAACGCGTTTGTTCTGTAACGGTGCGGCCCCCGGTGCCGTGCGCTCCCGGCGGCTGGGCCAGGATGGCGGGGACACAGGAGCGTGTGGAGGGGAACCGAGGAATGAGCAGCAACCAGCCGGGACCGTACGGCGGACCGCCCCAGCAGCCGGGTCCGTACGGCCCGCCGGCCGGGCAGCCCGGCCCGTACGCCCAGCCGGGCCCCTACGGACAGCAGCCGCCGCCCGCGCCCCGGCCCGGCTACGGCTATCCCCCGCAGGGCGGGGCTCCGGTACCGCCCCCGCCGCCCCCGCCCGGGACTCCGCAGCCCGGTTACGCCTACCCGCAGCCTGGTGGCGTGCCCCCGCAGCAGAACCCCTACGGGCAGCAGCCCCCGAACCCGTACGGCCAGCAGCAGCCGCCCTACGGCCCGCCGTCCTACGGCACTCCGCAGGCGCCGGTGCCCGCAGGCGGCAAGAAGCGGACGGGGCTGATCGTCGGGGCGGCCGTGGTGGCGGTCGCCGTGGTGGTGGGCGCGTTCTTCGCGTTCTCCGGCGGGGACGACAAGAACGGCTCGGTCGCGGACGACGGCCCGCACAAGCTGGTGACGCCCTCGCGGGTGCTCACCGAGTACCGCAAGGGCAAGAGCGACGCGGGCGCCATGACCCAGGACGACCTCAAGGACGCCGAGACCTGGGGCGTGCAGGACCCGAAGGACGTGACCGCCGAATACGCGGCGGGGAACGAGGCGAACCCGCTGAGCAAGAAGCTCATGGAGTTCGGCGGGGTCTACGGCACGATCGCGGACCCGGGCAGGACCGTGGACGCGATGTTCGCCTACCTGAAGGACCAGGGGAACAAGGACCCGGACAACAAGTACAAGCTGGAGGGCGAGCCGCAGACGTTCACGCCCTCCGCGCTCGGGGACGCCGTGCTCAAGTGCCAGCACGCCAAGGTGGCCACGAACAGCACCGCGAAGGGGATGCCCGACCAGATGACCGTCTCGGTCTGTGTGTGGGGCGACCACAGCACCATCGGCTTCGTGATGCCGATGGACATCGCCACGCTCGCGGCGGGGCGCCCCAGCGACCTGAGCGCGGACGCCGACCTGGTGGCGCGGCTGCGCAAGGAGATCCGCGTCGCGGCCTGACGGCTCACGCGAAACACGCGAAGGGCCCCCGTCCTCGCCGGACGGGGGCCCTTCGCGTGTCGTGTGCCGCGGGCTAGGCGGTCTTCTGCTCGCCCGTGCCCCGCCCCCGGGAGTCCCGGGGGATGAGGGTCGGGTTGACGTTGGAGTGCACGACGTCGGCCGTGATGACGACGCGGGCGACGTCCTTGCGGGACGGCACCTCGTACATCACCGACATCAGCACCTCCTCCATGATGGCGCGCAAGCCCCGCGCGCCGGTCTGGCGGAGGATCGCCTGGTCCGCGATGGCCTCCAGCGCCTCGCGCTCGAAGTCCAGCTCCACACCGTCGAGTTCGAACAGCCGCTGGTACTGCTTGACCAGGGCGTTGCGCGGCTCGACGAGGATCTTGAGCAGCGCCTCGCGGTCGAGGTTGTGCACCGAGGTGATGACCGGGAGACGGCCGATGAACTCGGGGATCATCCCGAACTTCACCAGGTCCTCGGGCATGATGTCCTCGAAGATGTCCTTGGCCGCCAGCTCGCGCTTGGAGCGGATCGTGGCGCCGAAGCCGATGCCCTTGGCACCCGCCCGCGCCTCGATGATCTTCTCCAGACCCGCGAAGGCACCGCCCACGATGAACAGCACGTTCGTCGTGTCGATCTGGATGAACTCCTGGTGCGGGTGCTTGCGCCCGCCCTGCGGCGGGACCGAGGCGGTGGTGCCCTCCAGGATCTTCAGCAGCGCCTGCTGGACGCCCTCGCCGCTCACGTCGCGGGTGATCGACGGGTTCTCGCTCTTGCGGGCCACCTTGTCGATCTCGTCGATGTAGATGATCCCGGTCTCGGCCTTCTTGACGTCGTAGTCGGCCGCCTGGATGAGCTTCAGGAGGATGTTCTCGACGTCCTCGCCGACGTAGCCCGCCTCGGTGAGCGCGGTGGCGTCCGCGATCGCGAAGGGGACGTTCAGCATGCGCGCCAGGGTCTGCGCGAGGAGGGTCTTGCCCGAGCCCGTGGGGCCGAGCAGCAGGATGTTCGACTTCGCCAGCTCGATGGCGTCCTCGCGGCCCTGCGCGCCGCCGTTCTCACCGGCCTGGACCCGCTTGTAGTGGTTGTACACCGCGACCGAGAGCGCCTTCTTGGCGGCCTCCTGGCCGACCACGTAGCCCTCGAGGAACTCGTAGATCTCGCGGGGCTTGGGCAGCTCCTCCCAGCGCACCTCGCTGGTCTCCGCGAGCTCTTCCTCGATGATCTCGTTGCAGAGATCGATGCACTCGTCGCAGATGTACACACCGGGCCCTGCGATGAGCTTCTTGACCTGCTTCTGGCTCTTGCCGCAGAACGAGCACTTGAGCAGATCGCCGCCGTCACCGATGCGTGCCACGGTGTGCTTCCCCTTCGCCTGGGAGACGCCGGGACGCTACCGGCCCCGCGACTCCTGGTGCTGCCTTATGTCCGACGGTACCTTGCCCGGGGCCGTGTTCGGGGCCCCCTTGGCAGGGTTCACTTTGACGTGGACCCTGCCAAAGCGGCCCAGAAGTGCACGGTCGCGGTCAGCGAACCGCCTCGTTGTTCATCTTGCGGGTGGAGATGATCTGGTCGACGAGGCCGTACTGCAGTGCCTCCTCGGCGGTGAGGATCTTGTCGCGCTCGATGTCCTCGCGGATCTTCTCGAGCGGCTGGTTGGAGTGCTTGGCCAGCATGTCCTCGAGCTGCTCACGCATCCGGGTGAACTCCTTGGCGATGATCTCCAGGTCGGAGAGCTGCCCACGGCCCGTGGAACCGGCCGGCTGGTGGATCAGCACGCGGGAGTTCGGCAGCGCCATGCGCTTGCCCGGGGTGCCGGCGGCCAGCAGGATCGCCGCGGCGGAGGCCGCCTGGCCCATGCACACCGTCTGGATGTCGGGCTTCACGAACTGCATGGTGTCGTAGATGGCCGTGAGGGCCGTCATGTCACCGCCGGGGCTGTTGATGTAGATCGAGATGTCGCGGTCCGGGTCCATCGACTCCAGGCACAGGAGCTGCGCCATGACGTCGTTGGCGGAGGCGTCGTCGATCTGCACGCCGAGGAAGATCACGCGCTCTTCGAAGAGCTTCGCGTACGGGTCGTACTCGCGGACGCCCTGGGAGGTGCGCTCGACGAAACGGGGAATGATGTAACGGCTGTCGGGGCGGGGGCCCTCGTACATACCGCTGGCGGCGCCGGGGAAGTTGCTCATGGGGTGTTCACCGTCCTGGTGGCGTTCTGGGGGCTTTCAGTGGTGGCGGTGCGTGGCGCGGACGGGCCGGTCAGGCACCGGTGCCGCCGCCACCCGGAACACCCGAGGCGTGCGTGATGATCTCGTCGATGAGACCGTACTCCTTGGCCTCCTCCGGGGTGAACCAGCGGTCGCGGTCGCCGTCGCGGATGATCGCCTCGACCGTCTGCCCGGAGTGCTGGGCGGTCAGCTCGGACATGCGCTTCTTGGTGCGCAGCAGGTACTCGGCCTGGATCTTGATGTCCGAGACCGTACCGCCGAGGCCCGCGGAGCCCTGGTGCATCATGATGTCCGCGTGCGGCAGCGCGAAGCGCTTGCCCGCGGCGCCGCCGGTGAGCAGGAACTGGCCCATGGAGGCCGCCATGCCCATCGCGATCGTGACCACGTCGTTCGGGATGTACTGCATGGTGTCGTAGATCGCCATGCCGGCCGTCACCGAGCCGCCGGGGCTGTTGATGTAGAGGTAGATGTCCTTCTCGGGGTCGGCCGCGAGGAGGAGCAACTGAGCGGTGATCTTGTTGGCGATGTCGTCGTCGACCTGCTGGCCGAGGAAGATGATCCGCTCGCCCAGCAGCCGGTTGTAGACCTGGTCGCCGAGGCCACCGCCGATGGAGGGCTCGCCGGCGGCGGTAGGCATCAGATTCGTCACGTATCCACCTGCTCGTCTTACGACGGCGCCGGGCCGTCTCACGTAGTCCTGCCGGGGTTTGGTGGGGGTGCTCCCCCGCGCCCCGTATTCATGGACCCTAACGCTCTGGTCCCCCGGGGGAATCCCGGAGAAGCGGGTGTTCGCCTCCGGCGTATTGCCATGGGGGGTGCAGTGCGTTGTCCCGTGCCGGTGCGTTGTGGCTCCGCCGGGTGTGTGGTGACGGTCGTGTCCGGGTGCGGCGCGTGGTCGCTTCTCGCGCAGTTCCCCGCGCCCCCGAAAGACAAAGACAAAGAAAAGACAGGTCCGCTGCTCTCAGGTATGCCACAGGGCCCCCCGGAGACGCGCTCCGCGGGGGCCCTGGTCTGGCTGAGGTGCCGGGGGGGGATCAGCCCTCGGTCTTCTCCTCGGCGGTCTCGGTGACCGTCTCGGTCTCCTCGTCCTCGTCGTCCAGGTCGACGACCTCGCCGTTGGTGTCCTTCACCGTGGCGGACTCGACCACGACGGCCAGGGCCTTGCCGCGGGCGACCTCGCCGACGAGCAGCGGAACCTGGCCGCCCTCGACGACGGCCTGGGCGAACTGGTCGGGGGACATGCCGGAGGAGGCGGCGCGGCGCATGAGGTGCTCGGTGAGCTCCTCCTGGTTGACGCCCAGGTTCTCCTTCTTCACCAGCTCGTCGAGGACGAACTGGGTCTTGATGCCCTTGACCGCGGCCTCGCGGGTCTCGGTGTCGAACTCCTCGGCGGTCTTGCCCTGGATCTCCAGGTACTTGTCGAGGGTCAGACCCATCTGGCCGAGCTGGTGGTGCTCCAGGTTGTGCTTGCGGGTGTTGACCTCGTCCTCGAGCAGCTTCTCGGGGACCGGGACCTCGACCAGCTCAAGGAGCTTCTCCAGCACGCGCTCCTGGGCCTGGGTGGCCTGGTCGTACTGCTTCATGTTGGCCAGGCGCTTGCGGCTGTCGGCCTTCAGCTCGTCCAGGGTGTCGAACTCGGAGGCGAGCTGCGCGAACTCGTCGTCCAGCTCGGGCAGTTCACGGGCGGCGACCTGGGTGACCTTGACGGTGACCTCGGCGTCGCGACCGGCGGCGGAGCCGCCCTTCAGCTCGGAGGTGAAGGTGGCCTCCTCGCCGGCGGACAGGCCCTTGACGGCCTCGTCGATGCCGTCGAGCAGCTCGCCCGAGCCGATGGTGTAGGACACGCCCTCGGCGACGCCGTCCTCGAGGACCTCGCCGTCGACCTTGGCGGTCAGGTCGATGGTGACCACGTCGCCGTCCCCGGCGGCGCGCTCGACCGGGGAGGTGGAGGCGAAGCGCTCACGGAGCTGCTCGACGGACTTCTCCACGTCCTCGTCGGTGACCTCGACGGCGTCGACCTCGACCTCGATGCCGGAGTAGTCCGGGATCTCGAGGGCGGGGCGGATGTCGACCTCGGCGGTGAAGTTCAGCGTCTCGCCGTCCTTCAGCTCGGTGATGTCGACCTCGGGCTGGCCCAGCGGGCTCAGCTCGGCCTCGTTGACCGCCTCGGTGTAGAACTTCGGGAGCGCGTCGTTGACGGCCTCCTCCAGCACGGCGCCACGACCGAACCGCTGGTCGATGACCCGGGCCGGGATCTTGCCCTTGCGGAAGCCCTTCACCGTGACCTGCTGGTTGATCTTCTTGTACGCCGCGTCGAGGCTGTCCTTGAGCTCCTCGAAGGGCACCTCGACAGTGAGCCGAACCCGGGTCGGGTTCAGGGTCTCCACGGCGCTCTTCACGGTTCGGTCTCCTTGTGGCTGACTTCTTGGGTTCTGCCGGAGCCAGCGAGGCCCGGCGGATAGCCGCCCGGAGGAGTACGTAAGCCATGAGGCCGGGCACACGGGCGCGCAGCTTGCATAGTAACCGCAGCCGGTCAGCGCCCCAAAAGGCGATCATCACAACGCCGTGAGCCGTGGTCGGGGTGGCGGGATTTGAACCCACGGCCTTCCGCTCCCAAAGCGGACGCGCTACCAAGCTGCGCCACACCCCGTCTGGTGCGAGACGTAGGGTACATGCCCCGGCCACCTGCGGCGCCCGCGTAAAGAGAGGGGCGCGCGGACACCCGCGCCGGGCGGCACGTTGGCCTCCGCGTCGGGGGACCCGCTACGATGCTCCCGTGCGCCGGTCACCGACCGGTGGCGCGCTCTCGCGGGCGTAGCTCAATGGTAGAGCCCTAGTCTTCCAAACTAGCTACGCGGGTTCGATTCCCGTCGCCCGCTCCACACGGCTCGGGGCCGGGTCGGAGGCATCGTCCTCCGCCCGGCCCCGACGCGTTTCGGAAGCGGTCAGAAGCTGATCGAGTTGATCGTCTCCGCTATCGAGTTCATGAAGCGGCTGATGGACGGCGCCATGCCGGTCGAGGCGAGGAAGAACCCGAAGAGGATCGCCACGATGGCCGGTCCTGCCTTGATGTTCCCTCCCCGGATCAGCACTACAAGGATGATCGCCAACAGCAGCACCACAGACAGTGAAATGGCCACAACTGATCACACCCTCGGTCGGTCGGCGCTCCGGGACCGGAGGCACCGCCGTGCGCACCTCCGCCAGAACCATCGTGCCACCAACAGGGCCCCGGTATGCGGCTCGTGACACATCGTCGGCAGTTCGTCCGCCAACGGGCCCGCGACACGCGCGATTTCAGCCGCGCCCCGGGTACCTCCCCCGGCACTCTCCGTACGTCTTCCGCGTACGCCTTCCGCGCGCGTGCGCGCGGCTAATTCCCCGGGTTCGTTTCCGCATCCACACATCTGGCGCGCAGGTATTTCGAATTGCCGTCACAGTGACGGCGAATGCCCGCTTTAGTCCGGATGAATCGGGACATCACGGGTGAACGAACGCCATGAATGTGCCTGTCATCACGCCGTCCGGGCAGGCAAGTTATGCGATTCACGGGGTATCCGAGCGCGATAACCAGGAATGACCTCGGTGGTTTTACGTATTCGCACACTCGACGCTAGGGTGCCAGAGATGTTTGACGCCGCCCCGTCCCTAGGCCAGAACCGCAGGCCACTGCCACCGGCCCAGCCGCCGGCCGGCAAGGTGCCCGGTCCCCGTACTCCGATGAGCGAGCAGCTCGGGAAGGCGCAGGCGGACAGACCCGTCAAACAACGCGATTCCTTCTACGACAACGCCAAGTACCTGGCGATCGTGCTCGTGGCGATGGGCCACGCGTGGGAGCCGCTGCAGGACGGCAGCCGGACGGTCCAGGCTCTCTACGGCTTCGTCTTCGCCTTCCACATGCCCGCGTTCATCGTCATCTCCGGCTATTTCTCCCGGAGTTTCGACATGCGGCCGGACCGGCTCAAGCGGCTGGTCACCGGCGTGGTCGTGCCGTACGTCGTCTTCGAGGCGGCGTACTCGCTGTTTCGCAACCACTTCACGGGCGAGAGCGGCGACATCAGTCTGCTGGACCCCTGGTACATGACGTGGTTCCTGGCGGCGCTGTTCGTGTGGCGGCTGACGACGCCGCTGTGGAAGCTGATCCGCTGGCCGCTGCCGGTGGCCACGGGCATCGCGATGCTCGCCGCGGTCAGCCCCTCCATAGGCGACGACCTCGACCTCCAGCGCGTGCTGCAGTTCCTGCCGTACTTTGTGCTCGGTCTGTGTCTGAAGCCGGAGCACTTCAAGCTGGTGCGGCGCCGGTCGGTGCGGATCGCCGCGCTGCCGGTGTTCGCGGCGGCTCTCGCGGTCTCCTGGTGGGCGGCGCCGCGGATGAACGCCGCGTGGTTCTACCACCGTGACTCCGCGCAGGAGCTGGGCGCGCCGTGGTGGTGCGGTCCGCTGATGACGCTGGGGATGCTGGCCTGCTCGACCGTGCTGACCGCCTGCTTCTTCGCCTGGGTGCCGGGCCGCAAGCTGTGGTTCACGGCGCTGGGCGCGGGCACCCTCTACGGCTATCTGCTGCACGGCTTCCTGGTGCGACTGGCCCGCTACCAGGACTGGTACGACCACGGCTGGCTGCACGGTCCGCTCGGGGAGATCGCGGCGACGGTGATCGCGGCGGCCGTCATCACGGTGCTGTGCACCAAGCCGGTCCAACGGGTGTTCCGGTGCGTGATGGAGCCGAAGATGGAGTGGGCGTTCAAGCAGGACCCGGCGGAACAGGCGCGGCTGCGCCAGCAGAAGAGCGAGCGGGAGCGCGCCCGGGCGGTGCCGGAGCCCGCGGCCAAGAAGACCCGCGAGACGGCCGACGCCTAGGACCTGTCTCCGCTCACTCCCCCGGACCGGGATCCGGCTCCAGACCGAGAAGCGCACGCATCCGCGTGTACTTCTCGGTCAGTCGTTTCCGGGTCGCCTCGTCCAGGACGGCGAGCCGGGCGGGGTCGGCGTTGTGGGCGAGGTCTGCCTGTTTGACCAGCAGGGCGCCCGGGGTGGCGAGGACGCGCCCGGCGTACGCCTCGGGCGGCTCGCCGGGGCGTCTGGTGAGGGCTCGTACGATCGCCTTCGTGCGCGGGGTGAGGGCGGCTCCGGTCAGCCATTCCTCGCTCAGGGCGTCGTCCTCGACGGCGTCGTGGAGCCAGGCGGCGGCGAGCTGTTCGGCGTCGCCGCCCCGCTGCCGTACGCCCTCCGCGACGGCGGCGAGGTGTTCGGCGTAGGGGCGGCCCGCCTTGTCCGTCTGGCGGGCGTGGGCGGCGCGGGCGAGGGTCTCGACCTGGGCGGGTGTGAGGAGTTCGTCGTCCATGGACGGCTCCTAGCGTGAAGTGGCGGACGCCTCGCGGCAGATGAGCAGCAGGGCGCGGTCGTCGTTGACGTCCTTGGCGACGGCCTCGATGAGGTGCCAGGCGGCACCGTGGAAGCCGCCCGCGACATAGCGGTCGGCCTCTCCGGTGAGGCGGTCGATGCCCTCGACGATGTCGCGGTCGGAGGTCTCGACCAGCCCGTCGGTGAAGAGCATCAGCACGTCGCCGGGGCGCAGCGAGCCCTTCACGGAGTCGAACTGGGCGCCGTCGTACACCCCGAGGAGGGGACCCTCGGCGGCCTTCTCCTCCCAGCGGCCGTTGCCCGCGCAGAGCTGGAGACCCGGCGGATGCCCCGCGGAGTACAGCTCGTAGTCCCCGGAGTCGAGGTCGAGGACGAGGTGGATGGAGGTGGCGAAGCCCTCGTCCCAGTCCTGGCGCAGCAGGTAGCCGTTGGCGGCGGTCAGGAAGGCGTGCGGGGGCAGGGAGCCGATGAGACCGCCGAAGGCGCCGGACAGGAGCAGGGCGCGGGAGCCCGCGTCCATGCCCTTGCCGGAGACGTCGGTGAGGACGACCTCCAGGGTGCGGCCGCCGTTGGTGCGGGCCGCGACGACGAAGTCGCCGGAGAAGGACTGGCCGCCTGCCGGGCGCAGGGCCATCTCCTGGTGCCAGCCGGGCGGGAGTTTGGGCAGCTCGCTCTGGGCGCGGATGCGTTCGCGCAGGTCGAAGAGCATGGTGCCGCCGCGCCGCCAGGGCACGCCGACCCGGCTGCGGAACTGCGCGGTGAGCAGCCCGAAGAAGCCGCACGCGGCGACGACGAGGACGACGCCGGGGGTGACTCTGGAGGGTCCCTCGGTGTACGGCCCGAGGCTCACGGACTCGACGATGAGCGCGGTGGCGGCGGCCGCGTACAGCCCGAGGAGGCTGGCCGGGCGCAGCACCAGACCGCCCGCGACGATGGGCAGGACGAGGGTGGCGGGTGAGCACCAGACGGAGTTGCCCAGTGTCATCGCCATGAGGACGGGAATGGTGACGAGGAGGCCGACGAGGGCGATCCAGTCGGGGCCGTCGCCGCGGAAGTAGTCCACGGCGCTTCGGCGCAGCGCGACCCGCACCCGGTGCCACTGCATCTTGCACCGGGCCGTGAACGTCTCGGCCTTCGCGCGCCGCTCTCCTGCTGCCATCAGTTCGCGACCCTATCCATCGGACCAGCCGCTTGGCACGGGAGGTCCCACTTGTCCCCCGTGCGAGGCTCCACTTGGTGTTTCCACCGCACATTGGCGTTTCAACTACACAGTGAACGGTACGGAGCGCGTTCGCGCTGCCACCCGGCGGAAATTGGCCGTTCCGTCATCAACGGGCGCGGCGCGGGCCGGGGTTGGTCAGCCCTTCTGGCAGGTGGGGCACCAGAAGAGGTTGCGGGCGGCGAGCCCGGCGGTGCGGATCTCCGTGCCGCAGACGTGGCAGGGCAGCGTGGCCCGGCGGTAGACGTAGACCTCGCCGCCGTGGTCGTCGACGCGGGGCGGGCGGTTCATGGCCTCGGGGGTGTGTTC
Organism: Streptomyces sp. DSM 110735; assembly: GCF_016482685.1. Taxonomy (GTDB): domain Bacteria; phylum Actinomycetota; class Actinomycetes; order Streptomycetales; family Streptomycetaceae; genus Streptomyces. Next base: position 39,543 of record NZ_JACYHF010000018.1, read on the forward strand.
GGGGCGCACGGTGTCGATGCGGTTGTCGCGCACGCCCTCGCGCATGAGGTCCACGAGGTCGGTCCAGATCGCGTCCCACTCGGCGGGGGTGATGTCCTTGCCCGCGCGGTAGGGGTCGATGCCGTGCCGGAAGAGGACCTCGGCTCGGTATACGTTCCCGACGCCCGCGATGACCTTCTGGTCCATGAGGAGTGCGGCGATCGTCGTACGGCTGCGGCGGACGCGGGCACAGGCGGCGTCCGGGTCGGCGTCGGCGCGCAGCGGGTCGGGGCCGAGCCGGTCGTGGACGGCGCGCTTCTCGTCGTCGGTGATGAGGGCGCAGGTGGTGGGACCGCGCAGGTCCAGGTACCCGGTGTCGTTCGCCAGGCGCAGCCGGACGGTGTCGGTGGGCGGGGGCGCGGGGGCGGGTCCGAGGGTGACCTTGCCGAAGAGTCCGAGGTGGATGTGGACCCAGTCGGTGTCGCGGAAGCGGAGGAAGAGGTGCTTGCCGTGGGCTTCGGTGGCGGTCAGCTCCGCGCCGTCGAGCAGCGCCGCGGCGTCGGCGAACTTGCCCTGGGGGCTGCTGACCCGGGGGGCGGTGCCTTCGAAGCGCTCGGCGCAGTCCTGCGCCAGGCGGTGGATGGTGTGCCCTTCTGGCACGGCCGGGGCGTCCTTCCTGCCGGTGTTCCTGCTGCTGCTCCGCCGGGTGCCCGGTCCCCGTCACCCGGCCGCCCGCCGCGCCCGGGTGACGGGTGCGGCGGGCGGTGGGTACGGCGGGACGGGCCCGGTGCTTACGACTGGGGGTGGTGCGCCGGGATGGGCGGCAGTTCGCCGGTGTTCTCGTAGTTCGTCAGCATGTCGATGCGGCGCATGTGACGCTCGTCACCGGAGAAGGGGGTGTTGAGGAACACCTCGACGAACTTGGTCGCCTCCTCCTCGGTGTGCATCCGCGCGCCCACCGCGACGACGTTGGCGTTGTTGTGCTGGCGGCCGAGGGCGGCGGTCTCCTCGCTCCAGGCGAGGGCGGCGCGCACCCCCTTGACCTTGTTGGCGGCGATCTGCTCGCCGTTGCCGGAGCCGCCGATCACGATGCCGAGGGCGCCCGGGTCGGCAGCCGTGCGCTTCGCGGCCCGGAGGCAGAAGGGCGGGTAGTCGTCCTGGGCGTCGTAGATGTGCGGCCCGCAGTCGACGGGCTCGTGCCCCGCCGCCTTCAGCCAGTCGACGAGGTGGTTCTTGAGTTCGTAGCCCGCATGGTCGGAGCCGAGATACACGCGCATGTACCGAGTGTGACACGCCCGATTCCGGGCAGCAGCTCCGGGTTCGACAGGAGATATGTGAGCCACACCATAGAAGCTCAAGAAAACCTCAAGTAACAATCCGGATTCAGAGGTTCCCGAATTCGTTTCCCTCGGATTCACTGAACCGCCTCGTACACCGCTCGTGCGAGGCCCCGTACTCCGTCGTTTCACACGACCCCCCACGGGTCGAACGGGAAATGCACCACAGGCGCAAAGGAAATCCGTCCATGACCCCTGGTTCCGGACTTCAAGCAGGACTCAAGAACCGCCATCTGTCGATGATCGCGATCGGTGGCGTGATCGGTGCCGGACTGTTCGTCGGCTCCAGTTCCGGTATCGCCACCGCGGGACCCGGCATCCTGCTGTCCTACGCCCTCGTCGGCACGCTCGTCGTCCTCGTGATGCGGATGCTGGGCGAGATGTCGGCGGCCAACCCGACCTCCGGCTCCTTCTCGGCCCACGCCGACCGCGCGCTGGGCCGCTGGGCGGGCTTCTCGATCGGCTGGCTCTACTGGTTCTTCTGGGTCGTCGTGCTCGCCGTCGAGGCGACCGCCGGCGCGGGCATCCTGCACGGGTGGATACCGGCCGTGCCGCAATGGGGCTGGGCCCTGATCGTGATGGCCGTGCTGACGGCCACGAACCTGGTCTCCGTCGGTTCCTACGGCGAGTTCGAGTTCTGGTTCGCCGGGATCAAGGTCGTCGCGATCGGCGCGTTCATCGTGATCGGCGCGCTGGCGGTGTTCGGCGTGCTGCCGGGCGTGCACAGCGACAAGGCCGGGCTGTCGAACCTGACCGCGCACGGTGGCTTCCTGCCGCACGGTCCGGGCGCGATCCTCACCGGTGTGCTGCTGGTCGTGTTCTCCTTCATGGGCAGCGAGATCGCCACGCTGGCGGCCGGCGAGTCGGAGAACCCGCAGCGTGCGGTCACCAAGTCGACCAACAGCATCATCTGGCGCATCGGCGTCTTCTACCTGGGCTCGATCCTCGTCGTGGTCTCGCTGCTGCCGTGGAACGACCCGTCGATCGCGAAGGACGGCTCGTACGTCGCCGCGCTCGGCTCGCTGGGCATCCCGCACGCCGACCAGATCATGCAGTTCATCGTGCTGACCTCGGTGCTGTCCTGCCTCAACTCGGGTCTGTACACCGCGTCCCGCATGGCGTTCTCGCTCGGTGAGCGTGGTGACGCGCCGAAGGCGTTCGCCCGCACCAACTCCCGCGGTGTGCCGATGGCGGCGATCCTCGCGTCCGTCGCGTTCGGCTTCCTCGCGGTGTTCTTCAACTACGCCTACCCGAAGACGGTCTTCCTCTTCCTGGTCAACTCCAGCGGTGCGGTCGCGCTCTTCGTGTGGCTGGTGATCTGCTTCTCGCAGCTCCGGATGCGGAAGATCATCCAGCGTGAGGCGCCGGAGAAGCTCGTCGTGAAGATGTGGCTGTACCCGTACCTCACCTGGGCGACGGCCGCGCTGATCGTCTTCGTCCTCGGCTACATGCTCACCGACACGAAGGGCGAGAGCAGTGGCCGCGTGACGGTTCTGCTGTCCCTGGGCGTGGCGGCGGTCGTGATCATCGTCGCCCTGCTCAAGCAGAAGCTGACCGCCGACCGCCCGGCCCTGGCGGCCGAGACGGCGGCCTCCGGCCAGGAGGACGCGGAGAAGGTCACGACGGCCTGATCTCCGGCCCGGTCCGAGAAAGCCCGGCACCACGAGGGATTCCCTCGTGGTGCCGGGCTTTTCGGGTCTTCGGGCGCCGCCTAGCCTTCCCCGCATGGTGTCGCAGTGCTTCGTCGACGTGGGTACGGTCCGGCTCGCCTACCGGGTGTCGGGACCGCCGGACGCTCCGCCCGTGGTCCTGCTGCCCGCCCTCGGGGAGGTGGCGGACGACTGGGACGCGGTGGCGGCGGAGCTGGCGGGCGGGCGGCGGGTGTACGCGCTCGACCTGCGGGGGCACGGGGACAGCGACTGGCCCGGTGAGTACTCCGTGGAGCTCATGCGGGCCGACGTCCTGGGCTTCCTGGACGCGCTGGGGCTGGAACGGGCCGATCTCGTCGGGCACTCGCTCGGCGGCCTGGTGGCCTGCCTCTTCGCGGCGGCGCATCCCGGCCGGGTGGCCCGGCTGGTCCTGGAGGACATCGGCGTACCGCGCCCCCGGCCCGCCGTCACGCCCGAGCGCCCGGACGGCGAGCTGCGCTTCGACTGGGCGATGGTGCGGGCCGTGCGGGCGCAGATCGACACACCGCCCGCCGGCTGGGCTGCGGCCCCCCGCGGCATCACCGCCGCGACCCTGGTCGTGGCCGGGGGCCCGCAGAGCCATGTGCCGCAGGACGCCGTCGCCGAGCTGGCCCGGCTGATTCCCGGCGCGCGGCTGGTCACCATCCCTGTCGGACATCTGGTCCATCATGCGGCGCCGAAGGCGTTCACCGGGGCGGTGGCCGCGTTCCTGGGGGTCACACGGAGCGCTCCCGCCCGGTGAGCGGGGGACATGGCAAAGGGCCCGCCGGGAACGTGGCGGGCCCTTGCGAGGGGGTTCAGCGCTTGGACGTGAGCTTCCAGGCCGTCGGCAGGAGACCCATGGCCAGGGCGGCCTTCAGGGCGTCGCCGATCAGGAAGGGGGTGAGACCCGCGGCGATGGCCTGGGTCAGGGACATGTGGGCGGCCAGCGCCAGGTACGGGACGCCGATCGCGTAGATGATCGCCTCGCCGAGGAGCATCGTGCCCGCCATGCGCAGCGGGGAGCGGTCCGCGCCGCGGCGGGCGAGGGCGCCGACGGCGGCGGAGGCGAGGATCATGCCGAGGACGTAGCCGAAGGAGACCGCACCGGCGCCCGAGCCACCGCCCGCGAACCACGGCACGCCGACGACGCCCGCGACCGCGTACAGCGCGAGGGAGAGGACGCCGCGGCGGGCGCCGAGCGCGGTGCCGACGAGCAGCGCGGCGAAGGTCTGGCCGGTCACCGGGACCGGGGAGCCCGGCACCGGGACGGCGATCTGGGCCGCGAGACCGGTGAGGACGGCGCCGCCGAGCACGAGGGCGGCGTCGCGCACGCGGGACGCTGGGATGAGGTCGGCGAGGACTGCGCCGGGGCGAGCGATGACGCTGGCGGTGCTCATGGGGACTCCGCGGGTGTGTGGGCAGGTGACAACTCATCGACGCTATACCGGTGGCCAACCCCCGATCACCGTCCGCGCTCGACAAAGGCGTGAACAGGCGCTTGGTGGGCTCCGGACAAAGGATGCCGGTTACACCGGGATCGGGGTGATGCCCGTCACCCCGGCGGGGTGGCCCGGGGCACCCCGGTAAGTGGACGCACACATTCCGTAAGCGATTTGTCCGTATCGTGGGCACTTCCCACGACCCCGCCCGGAAACCGCCCAGACTGGTGGAGTTTTTTATCCACTTGTCGGACTACCGGACTGGACGAGCCCCGCCCCATGCCCAGCACCACCACGCGGCAGCCGCCGCAGCAATCGCCGCAGCGGCGGGAACAGGGCGCCCCCCTCGCCTCCGGTCTCAAGCAGCGCCACCTGTCCATGATCGCCCTGGGCGGCGTGATCGGCGCGGGTCTCTTCGTCGGTTCCGGCGCGGGGATCGCCGCCGCGGGACCCTCCATCGTCGTCGCGTACACCCTCTCCGGTCTCCTCGTGCTGCTGGTGATGCGGATGCTGGGCGAGCTGTCGGCGGCGTACCCGTCCTCGGGCTCCTTCTCCGCGCACGCCGAGCGGGCGATCGGACCGTGGGCGGGGTTCACGGTCGGCTGGTCGTTCTGGATCATGCAGTGCACGGTCGTCGGTCTGGAGGGCATCGGCGCCGGGAGGATCGTCAGCGGCTGGCTGCCCGGCACCCCGCAGTGGGCGTGGGTCGCGCTGTTCATGGTGGTGTTCTGCGGCGCGAACCTGGCGGCGGTGAAGAACTTCGGCGAGTTCGAGTTCTGGTTCGCCGCGCTGAAGGTCGGCGCGATCGTGCTGTTCCTGGTGCTCGGCGTCCTCGCCATCGCGGGCGTCCTGCCCGGCACCCACTCCCCCGGCACCTCCCACCTCTCCCACTTCCTGCCCAACGGCGCCCACGGTCTGGTCCTCGGTCTGCTCGCGTCGGTGTTCGCGTACGGCGGTCTGGAGACGGTGACCATCGCCGCCGCCGAGTCGGAGGACCCGGTGCGGGGCGTGGCCAGCGCCGTGCGTACGACGATGTGGCGGATCGCGCTGTTCTACATCGGCTCGATGGCCGTCGTCGTCACCCTCGTGCCCTGGAACTCCCCGGAGGTCGTGGCGCGCGGACCGTACGTCGCCGCGCTCGACAGCCTCGGCATCCCCGGCGCGGGCCGCGTCATGGACGTGGTGGTCCTCGCCGCGCTGCTCTCCGCGATGAACGCCAACATCTACGGCTCCTCGCGCATGCTGCACTCGCTGGTCGGCCGGGGTCTCGGACCGAAGGCGCTGGCGAAGGTGACCGGCGGGGTGCCCCGGATCGCGGTCCTGGTCTCCTCGGTGTTCGGCTTCGCGTGCGTGCTGCTCAGCTACTGGCGCCCGGACGACGTGTTCATGTGGCTGCTGAACATGATCGGCGCGGTGATCCTGGTCGTCTGGATCTTCGTCGGCGTCTCCCAGTTGATCCTGCGCCGCCGCGCCGAGCGCGCCGGTGCCGAGCGCCCCGCCGTGCTGATGTGGGCGTTCCCGTGGCTGACCTGGGTCGCACTGCTCGGCATGGTCGTGATCCTGGTGCTGATGGCCCGGCAGCCCGACACCCGGACCCAGCTCTGGTCCACGGGCGGTCTGACGCTGGCCCTGGCGGCGGGCGGCTACGCCTGGCAGCGGGCGCGCGCCAGGCGCTGACCACCCTCCACGAAGGCCCCCACGCGCGACACGTGGGGGCCTTTGTCGTGCCCTGCGTTGCCCACCGGATGCTTCTTGTTGCTAGCGTGTAGTTGCAAGCCTTTTGCAATAAGCCTCGGAGGGGACCTGTCCATGCCCGTCTACTCGCTGCCGGAACTGCCCTACGACTACGCCGCGCTCGCCCCCGTGATCAGCCCCGAGATCATCGAGCTGCACCACGACAAGCACCACGCGGCGTATGTGAAGGGCGCCAACGACACCCTGGAGCAGCTCGCCGAGGCGCGGGACAAGGACGCCTGGGGCGCGGTCAACGGTCTGGAGAAGAACCTCGCCTTCCACCTCTCCGGGCACATCCTGCACAGCGTCTACTGGCAGAACATGACCGGTCCGAAGGAGGGCGGCGGCGAGCCGCTGGCCCAGGACGGCGTGGGCGAGCTGGCGGACGCGATCACGGAGTCGTTCGGCTCCTTCGCGGCTTTCAAGACCCAGTTGACCAAGGCGTCGGCCACCACCCAGGGCTCCGGCTGGGGCGTCCTCGCGTACGAGCCGCTGAGCGGGCGGCTGATCGTGGAGCAGGTCTACGACCACCAGGGCAACGTCGGCCAGGGCTCGACCCCGATCCTGGTCTTCGACGCCTGGGAGCACGCCTTCTACCTCCAGTACAAGAACCAGAAGGTCGACTTCATCGAGGCGATGTGGCAGGTCGTGAACTGGCAGGACGTGGCGCGGCGGTACGCGGCGGCCAAGGAGCGGGCGGACGTGCTGCTGCTGGCTCCCTGAGCGACGCGAGGACCCCTGAGGTCCGCTGAACGTCCCGCCTCGTGATCGTCTTCTCACCCTTCACGGCGGCGGGCGGAGAAAAGGCAGGGCCCCCGCGAAGTCATGCCCGCGGGGGCCCTGCCGTACCTACAGGCGTGCTTACAGGTTGCTGAAGTCCGGACCCTGCGTCCGGGTGCGCTTCAGCTCGTAGAAGCCGGGGACCGAGGCGACCGCGAGGGTGCCGTCCCACAGGCGCGCCGCCTCCTCGCCCTGGGGGGCGGGGGTGACGACCGGACCGAAGAAGGCGATCTGCTCGCCGTCGGGACCGGGGACCGCGATGACCGGGGTGCCGACCTCCTGGCCGACCTTCTCGATGCCCTCCTTGTGGGAGGCGCGCAGCTCGGCGTCGAACTCGAAGTCGGTCTGGTCGAAGTAGTCGATCAGGTCGGCGGGCAGCCCGACCTCGTCGAGCGCGGCCACGACCGCCTCGCGGCTCGGACCCTCGCCCTCGTTGTGGATGCGGGTGCCGAGCGCGGTGTACAGCGGGCCGAGCACGTCGGCGCCGTGCTTCTGCCAGGCGGCGGTGACCACCCGGACCGGCTGCCACGCCTTGGTGGCGAGCATCTCCCGGTACTCCTCGGGCAGCTCGTCGATGCGGTCCTCGTTGAGGACGGCGAGGCTCATGATGTGCCAGCGGACCTCGATGTCGCGGACCTTCTCCACCTCCAGCACCCAGCGGGAGGTCATCCAGGCCCAGGGGCACAGCGGGTCGAACCAGAAGTCCACCGGGGTCTTGCCCGACGTGGTCGCGGTCTCGGACATGTCTCTCCTAGCGAAACGGTCTTTACCGGCGGCAACATCGCCTCCGCCCGCGCCATTCCCCGATGCCGCGCCTCGGGGGCGCATGGCAGGATCGTGCCGTTCGGTGCCTGTTTTTCCGCGACCACAAGGGAGTGCCGCCCGTGCCCGGTGAGAATCTGTCCCGCGACGAGGCCCGCGAGCGGGCCGCCCTGCTGTCCGTCGACGGGTACGACGTGTCGCTCGACCTGCGTTCCGCCGTGGGCGGCGCCGAGGACACCGGCGGGCCGCGCACGTTCCGCTCGGTGACGACGATCCGCTTCGACTGCGCCGAGCCGGGCGCGTCGACCTTCGCGGACCTGATCGCGCCGTCGGTGAACGCCGTGACGCTCAACGGCCGTGACCTGGACCCTGCCGAGGTCTTCGACGGCTCCCGGGTGCTGCTGAGCGACCTCGCCGCCGAGAACGAGCTGACCGTGGACGCGCAGTGCGCCTACTCCCGCACCGGCGAGGGCATGCACCGCTTCGTGGACCCCGAGGACGGCGAGGTCTACCTCTACACGCAGTACGAACCGGCCGACGCCCGGCGGGTGTTCGCGAACTTCGAGCAGCCAGACCTGAAGGCGCCCTACCGCTTCGAGGTGCGCGCCCCCGAGGGCTGGCGGGTGTGGAGCAACGGCGCCGGTGAACTCGTGGACGGCGTCTGGAAGTTCGCGGAGACCAAGCCGATCTCGACGTACATCACCTGTGTGGTGGCGGGCCCGTACCACTACGTGACCGACTCCTACGAGCGCGTGCTTGAGGACGGGACCAAGCTGGAGATCCCGCTCGGCGCGATGTGCCGCAAGGGTCTCGCGCCCTACTTCGACGCCGACGACGTCTTCCTCATCACCAAGCAGGGTCTGGACTTCTTCCACGAGAACTTCGACTACCCCTACCCCTTCGGGAAGTACGACCAGGCGTTCGTGCCGGAGTACAACCTCGGGGCGATGGAGAACCCGGGTCTGGTGACCTTCCGCGAGGAGTACATCTTCCGCGGCAAGGTGACGCAGACGTCGTACGAGGCGCGGGCGAACGTCATCCTGCACGAGATGGCGCACATGTGGTTCGGCGACCTGGTCACCATGGTGTGGTGGGACGACCTGTGGCTGAAGGAGTCCTTCGCGGACTTCATGGGCACGTTCGCGAACGTGGGCGCGACCCGGTTCAAGGACGCCTGGACGACCTTCGCCAACCGCCGCAAGGCGTGGGCGTACCGCGCGGACCAGCTCCCCTCCACGCACCCCATCACCGCCGACATCCGCGACCTCCAGGACGCCAAGCTCAACTTCGACGGCATCACCTACGCCAAGGGCGCCTCGGTGCTCAAGCAGTTGGTGGCGTACGTCGGGCAGGACGCCTTCCTGGAGGGCGCGCGCCGCTACTTCAAGCGCAACGCGTACGGCAACACCCGCCTGGGCGACCTGCTTTCGGTGCTGGCGGAGACCAGCGGGCGGGACATGACGGCGTGGGCGGCGTCGTGGCTGCAGACCGCCGGGGTCAACTCCCTGACCCCGCAGGTGCTGTTGGATGACGAGGGGCGGGTGGCGGAGCTGGCGGTGGTGCAGGAGGCGCCGGAGTCGCATCCGGAACTGCGCCCGCACCGGGTGCGGGTGGGGCTGTACCGGCGCAACGCCGAGGGCGCCCTTGAGCGTTACGCGAGCGTGGAGACGGATGTCGAGGGTCCGCGCACCGTCGTCGCCGAACTGGCGGGCGCCGAGGCTCCGGAGCTGGTGCTGGTCAACGACGACGACCTGACCTACTGCAAGGTCCGCTTCGACGAGACCTCCCTCGCCACCCTGCGCGAGCACCTGGGCACCCTGTCCGACCCCCTCGCCCGCGCGCTCGCCTGGTCCGCGCTGTGGAACATGACCCGGGACGCGCTGCTGCCCGCGCGGGACTTCCTGGAGCTGGTGCTGCGGTTCGCGGGTCGGGAGTCCGACATCGGCGTGCTCCAGATGCTGCACGCGTGGGCGGGCACCGCCCTGGAGCGGTACGCGGCGCCCGAGTGGCGGGAGACCGGCGCCGACCTGCTGGCGCGGGGCGCGCTTGAGGAGCTGCGGGCGGCGGAGCCGGGCGGTGAACACCAGCTCGCCTGGGCCCGGTTCTTCGCCTCGGTCGCCGCCGCGCCCGCCGATCTGGCGCTGCTGAAGGCGCTGCTCGACGGCACCGAGACCGTCGAGGGTCTGGACGTGGACCAGGAGCTGCGCTGGGCGTTCCTGGAGCCGCTGGCGGCGCACGGGGTGGCCGACGAGGAGCTGCTGGTCGCCGAGCTGTCCCGGGACGACACCGCCTCCGGCAAGCGGCACCAGGTCCGCTGCCTGGCCGCCCGCCCCTCGGCGGCGGTCAAGGCGCAGGCGTGGGCGCAGGTCGTGGAGTCCGACCGGCTGTCGAACGCGCTGGTCGGGGCGACGATCGCGGGCTTCTCGCAGCCCTCGCAGCGGCAGCTCACCGCGCCGTACGCGCAGAAGTACTTCGCGGTGATCGACCGGATCTGGCGGGAGCGGTCCATCCAGATCGGCATGGACATCGTGAGCGGTCTCTTCCCGGCGTACCAGGACCGTCAGGAGACGCTGGACGCGACGGACGCGTGGCTCGCCGAGCACGCGGACGCGGCTCCGGCGCTGCGCCGCCTGGTGCTGGAGGCGCGGGACGACCTGGCCCGCGCGCTGCGTGCCCAGGCGTGCGACGCGAAGGCCGAGGGACACTGATCTTTGGCCTGAACTTGCCCGTTCGGTGACCGTTACCGAATCCGGGCACGCGCACCCGTAACCCCTGGTCCTCCCCCGAACGGACCAGGGGTTTTCGCTGCCTACTCGGCATCCGAACACCCGTCCTTTAGTACCGTGTTGTCCGCATTCCTCGACGAGCGTGTAACACGGGTTACAGGCGGGACGGGGGTCGGGCATTCCGTTGGACATGACGCACAACACCCCGCTCTCCCCCCGCCCCCTCCGCCACCTCTCCGAGGTCCACCGCCGTGTGCTCTCCGCCGCCCAACTGCGTTCGCACGGCGTGACGACAGCGGAGCTGAACGACCGCTGCCGGGACGGGGGACCCTGGCGGCTGCTGCTGCCGAACGTCGTGCTGCTCCACGCCGGGAACCCGACCAGCGAGGAGCGGCTGCACGGCGCCCTGCTCTACGCCTCGCGCGAGTCGACCCCGGGCGTCCCCGCCCAGCCGACGGCGGACGGCCCGCACCGCTCGCCCTACGCGGAGGCGATGATCACGGGTCTGGCCGCGCTGGCGCTGTACGGCTTCGCCACCGCGCCGCCGCTCGCTTCCCTGGACCGGGTGGACGTCCTGGTCCCGAGGCTGCGGCGGCTGCGCTCGACGGGGTACGTCCGGGTGCGGCGCACGGCGGAACTGCCCGCCGCGCACGCGGTCTCCGGGCTGCCGGTGGCGCCGGTGCGGCGCGCGCTGGCCGACGCGGTGGCCCGGCTGACGGACGCGGACACGGTACGGCGGCTGCTGACCGAGGCGGTGCGCGAGGGGCACTGCGAACCGGCGGCGCTGGTGCGGGAGTTGAACCAGGCACGGCTGCTGTCGCGGTCGCATGTGGTGGACGCGGTGGAGTCGCTGGTGGCGGAGGGGCGGGCGGCGGCGGAGGACCGGCTGTACCGGCTGGTGGGCGAGCACGGGCTGCCGGACCCGGTGTGGAACGTGGATCTGCGGCTGCCCGGCGGTCCCCATCTGGGCGGGGTGGACGCGTACTGGCCCGAGCAGGCGGTGGCGATGGAGCTGGACACCCGGGCGCCGCACCAGGACGAGGACGAGCGGTGGGCGGAGTACGCGCGCAAGCGGGAGCACCTGGAGCGGCTCGGGATCACGGTCGTGCACCTCACCCCGCGGGGACTGCGGGAGTCGGCGGAGCAGCAGGCGGCGGTGGTCCGTACCGCCCTGATGGCGGCGGGCGACCGCGATCCGGCCGCGTACGTCGTGGTGCTCCCCCGCTAGTGACGGGCGGGGCAGGGCGGGGCACCGCGGGCGGGAGGGTTCGCCGGGGGTCCGGCGGACCCTCCCCGTACCCGGTCAGGGCTTCTTCAGCAGCAGTTCGGTGTTGCGGTCGGTGCTCTTCCCGGCGAGGGTCGTGTGGGCGCCGGGGGCGTTGAAGGACAGCTCGCGGTAGAGGGCGGCGAGTCCGGTCCGGGAGAGGTCGGCGAAGTCGGTGCGGTGCGGCGCCGCTGCTTCCACGAGGGTGGTGAACAGCGAGAGCGTGCCGTCGCCGTTGTCCGTCAGCTCGATGATCCGGGCGAGGTGGGGGTGGTCGATGTGGGAGGCGGTGGAGATCTCCCAGAAGGAGCCGCCGTGCGGGGCAGGGTGCGGGGTGACGACGTTCTTGTGGACGTGCCCGTTGACCCAGGCGAGGACGTGGGGGTGGGCGCCGAGCACCGAGACCAGTTCGGCGCCGTCGTGGCGGCGTTCGCCGGGGTGGGCGGGGTCGGGGCGGGTGTTGGTCATGCTGGTGCTGGTGTGGTGGCTGAAGACGATCACGTGGTCGTCCGTGTGCTCGGTGAGCGTGCGCTTGAGCCAGGTGAGCTGGGCGGTGCCGATGGAGCCCTCGTAGAAGCCGCCGGGGTCGGTGGTGTCGAGGCTGATGCCGAGCACGCCCTCGGCGATGCGGAACGCGTAGTACTGGGTGCCCGCGTCGAGGTTGGCGGCGGTGTAGCCGTGTCCCGCCGGACCGTGGCCCTGGTGGGCGGGGTCGAGGTGGGCTGTGACGTACTCGGCCGGGGTGTAGGGGGCGCGCCGCTCGTCGGGGGTGACCGTGCGCATGGCGTGGGTGTGTGCCTTGAGGAAGTCGCGGTAGCCGGTGCCCTTGGGGTCCTGGGCGCCCTTGAAGGCGGACTGGAACTTCTTTGCCTCGGCGCGGGTGGCGATCATCAGCTTGCGCCCGCCGACGGCCGCGTCCACCAGGTAGGAGTCGGCGTGGGAGCCGTAGCAGCCGGTGGGCAGGAAGTCGTGGTTGCCGACGGTGGAGTACCAGGGCATCGCGAGTCCGGGGCTGCGGACCTCGCGAATCGCGGCGGCCAGGAAGCCGGGCAGGTGCGGGAAGCCGAGCGCCTTGTCGCCGTCGCGGACGGTGGAGCCGGGCTGCCAGTAGAGCCCGATCCCGGAGTTCTGCACGCCCTCGTAGTGCCGGGGGTCGCCGGAGTTCGGGGTGATGCGACCGCCGCTCATCACCTTCATGAACCAGTCGAGTTCGGTGTGCGAGTTGTTGTCGGTGTTGTCGCCGGTGGTCATGACGAAGCCGAACGGAGTGCCGGTGACGGGACCCGCGCGCAGCGCGTTGACCCGCTCGACCAGGGAGACGGCACCGGGCACGGTCAGCGCCTCCTGCGGGCGCCAGGCGTGCGGGTCGGACGCGCGCAGGAACTCCAGGCGCAGCGGGTGCTGCACGTCGGTCAGGTGCAGATCGGTGAACTGCACGAACGCGGCGAGTGCCGTACGGCGGTCCGCGCGCCCGGACGTGGCGGCGGCCAGCTCGGTGCGCACCACCCGGGACCAGCCGGGTCCGTCGCCGAGACGGCGGTAGCCGGAGCCGCTGCCGCTGCCTCGCGGGGTGGCGACGGAGTCGAGGGTGGTGCCCTGGGTGTACGGGGCGACGGGCGTGGGCGAGGGCGTGGGCGTCGTCGTCGCGGTGGGGGTGGACGTGGGGGCGGGGAGGGCGGTGGCGGCTTCGCTCTCGGTGGGGCGCAGGGCGTAGCCGAGGCCGGCGGAGAGCGTGACGGCTCCGGCGGCGGCGAGGAGGGAACGGCGGTGGAGGCCCTGTGCGGGGCGGGCGGCAGAGCGTGTGCGCGACATGCGCGGTCTCCCCGAATGCGTCGGCGGTCGTCGCGGACCGCCGCCGGGGCGAACGGTGCGCTCGTTCCGGATGCTTGGCATCGGGGGTGAAACGGGGGTGAACGCCGTGGCAACACCGGCCGCCGATCGCCCTACGCCGGGTGTCACCGTGTCGGCGCTGGTCACGCGGCTTTCGGCGGGGCGCCGGGGGCGAGTCACCCGGTGTTCACCGCGAGGGGAAGGCGCCGCCCTGCCGGGGCTCGGCGGCGGGATCGAGCACCCGGCCGGAGCTACTCGACCGCCTCCGTTTCCCGGCTGCCCGACCCCGTCGCCAGATGCCCCGCAGGGGGTCGCTCGCGCCACAGTCGCAGCGCCGCGTCGATGAGGGGGACCCGGGTCAGGGCGGGGACGGCGGTGAGGTCGTGCCAGGCGGCGAGGTCGGTGGAGCCGTTCACCTCGTTGCGGAGTTCGCCGCCGGTGACGCGCCCGGCGTAGACGAGCCGCAGCGCGTGGTGGTCGGTGGCGCGGCCGAGGAGACGGCGGCCGGGCAGGGTCAGCCGGAGGGAGTCCGTGCCGAGGAAGGCGGTCACCTCGATGCGGTAGCCGGTCTCCTCGGTGACCTCGCGGCGCACGGTGTCGTACGGGTCCTCGCCGAACTCCATGCCGCCGCCGGGCAGCACCCACTCGGGGGTACCGTCCGGGGCGGGTGAGCGGGCGAGCAGGAGCTGTCCGTCCCGGACGCACACGGCGTAGGCCGCCACCCTCAACTTCCGTCGCATGAAGGGACGTTAGCGCGGCGGCTCCGGGTTGGCCGGGGAATACCCGGGCGCGCTCCAGCGCAGCGGCACGGCTGCCGGGGTGGTGAGCGCCTCGGTGACGGTGAAGCGGACGGTGCGCTCGCCGTCCGTGCCGAACTCGGTGCGCGCCTCGCCGGTGAGCTGGAGCGTGGCGCCGGTCGCCCAGTCCAGGAAGAGCAGCCCGGCGCGCGGGTCGGCGCGGAGGTTGCCGAGGGTGAGGAACATGGCGTTGCCCGGGTAGTCCCGCCAGCTCAGCTCGCTCGGCGAATCCACCCGTACGAAGCCCGGGTTGCCGCCCCGGTGGCTGGCGTCGGCGCCGCCGGGGTGGACGGTGGCGAGGAAGAAGGTGTCGGCGGCGGTCACGAACTCGACCGCTTCCGGGTCGAGTTGACCACGTCGTACGGAGACCTCGTGTGCGCGCCGCTCGACCCGCTCGTACGTCTCCCTGCGCTGGATGTACTTGGGGCAGTTGGAGAACACCTGGTCCGCCGTCACCGCGAACCCCCGTGCCGTGGGCCGGAGTCGGCCGTTCAGGCGCATCCGGCGGCGGGTGCGCGGGTCGAGGGCGACGGTGCCGACGGCGGTGCCGGGGGTGGCGAGAGCCTCCGCGAGCGGGTCGCCCGGGGGCAGACCCGGGGCGACGGACATCTGGCGGGGACCGGTGGCGCGGACGAAGCCGGGCTCGCCGGAGAGCGCGGAGGTCCACACCCGTCCCGTGCCGGGGTCGGCGGCGCCCACGATCAGCAGGGGCTGGAGACCGAGAAAGGCGGCGGCGACGGGCTTGATGTCCTGACCGAGGGAGCGGCCGACGTGGTCGGCGCGCTCGCGTTCGCCCGCCCGGTCCTGCACGGCGCGCGAGCCCGCGTGGTACACGCTGTGGGCGCCCATGGCTAGAAGAAACCGCAGGCCGGAGCGGAGTCGTCCGGTGCGGGGGCGTCCTCGGCGCCCTTCTCGGCGTAGATCTCCAGGCGGGTGCCGTCGGGGTCGTGGAAGAAGATCCCGCCCGAGGCGGCGCCCTCCCGGTGGGCGGTCACCGACGCCTGGGCGAACTCGGCTCCCGCCGCCCTGAGCGCCGACTCGTACTCCCGGACCCGGTCCATCGACTCCGCCGCGAAGGCGAGGTGGTGCAGCCCGGCGCGCCCGCTGTCGTACGGTCCGTCCGCCTGCTGCCAGAGGGTGAGGACGGGAGCCTCTCCCTCGCCTCCCCCGCCGGAGCCGAGGAACGCGTACCGCCGTCCGTCGCGCTCGCTCTCGGCGAGCGGTACGAGACCGAGCGTGTCCCGGTAGAAGGCGAGCGAGCGGTCGAGGTCGGTGACGTTCAGCCCGGTGTGACCGGTGCGCAGAGTCATGACTGTCCCTTTCATGTCTAACCTTCTTCACCCACGTTAGAAGGTTAGATTCGCCCGCGTCAACCGGTCACCTACGCTTGAGTGGTTAGTGAGAAGAGGAGTCCCCATGCCCGCGACGCCCGACCCCCGCCCGCTCACCGGTGAGCCGCTCGCGCTCGACCTGCTCAACAGCCGGTGGAACAACGACGGCGCCCCCCGGGACCTGCTCGACGGCACGGACGGGCTCGCGGTGTGGCTCGCGTCCAACGGGCTCGCGCGGGCGTACCCGGCCAACGAGCGCACGCTGCGGCATCTGCGCGAGGCGCGCGAGGCGCTGGCGGTCGCGGTGGACGGTCCGCCGGAGCAGGGCGCGCCGCTCGTGGACGCGCTGCTCGCGCACGGGCGCGTCCGCGTCCGGCTGACCGCCGAAGGACCGGGCGAGGAGGCGGAGTTCACGGACCCGTCCTGGGGACCTGCCTGGCTGGCAGCCCGGAACTATCTGCACCTGATCGCCCGCGCCCCCGACCGCATCCGGGTCTGCGCGCACGAGAGCTGCGTGCTGCGCTTCTTCGACACCTCCCGCAACGGCACCCGGCGCTGGTGCTCCATGGCGGTGTGCGGCAACCGCGCGAAGGCGCACCGGCATTACGCCCGCACCAAGGAGAACTGAGCACCCCGGAAAGGGAGTCGGCGGAAGGGGAGCCGCCGGAAAGGGAGTCGGTCGCATTCCGTGGGTGACGCGACCCTAATCGCTCCGTTCCATCGCGGGTTTTCCCCATACATCGATATCGATTCGGTCAACGAACCCCAAAATCCGGTCCCTTGGGAAAGGCTGTGCGCTCGTCCGGCACAGGACTCCTCACTCACAAGGGATGCCGATGACCCACACCCCCGAGCGCGATCCGATACCCGGTCCGAGACGGCTGGCCCGTACGGCCTTCACCGTGGGCGTGGTCGCCGCGCTCTGCGCCGCCGGGCCCCTGCCGCTCGCCCTCGCCGCCGACGCGCCGTCCGCCCCGGCCACCGCGAACGAGCCCAAGTCCGCGCACGACAAGCTCGGTTCGGACGACGCGGCACTGCTCGCCGACGCCCGTGCCGAGGGCGTCAAGAACGTCACGATGATGATCGCGACCGCGCCGGGGCAGACCGAGCGGGTCGCGGACGAGCTGGACGCGGTCAGCGGCGGCACGGTGGGCCGCACCTACGACAAGGTCGGCTACGTCCGCGCCACCGTCCCCACCGCCAGGGCGACCTCGGCCATCGCCGCCGCCGCCAAGCTCTCCTCGGTGCAGGCGATCGACCTGCGCCGGGAGATCCCGCTGGACGACCCGGCGCCGGGCGCGGACACCGCCAAGGGCGCCAAGTCCGGTCGTACGGCCACCACTTACCCGGCGCCGAACGGCAAGACACCGGCGAAGAACCCGTACAACCCGTCCTTCGAGACCGGCGCCGTCGACTTCGTCAAGGAGCACCCCAAGGCGGACGGCCGGGGTGTCACCATCGGCATCCTCGACTCCGGCGTGGACCTCGGCCACCCGGCGCTGCAGAAGACCACCACCGGCGAGCGCAAGATCGTCGACTGGGTCACCGCGACCGACCCGGTGAGCGACGGCGACGGCACCTGGCGGCGGATGACCGCGTCCGTCTCGGGACCCTCCTTCTCGGTCACCCCCTCCGGCGGCAGCGCCGAGACCTTCAAGGCGCCCGAGGGCTCCTACAAGTTCAACTACCTGTACGAGTCCGCCACCACCGGCGGCGACATGCAGGGCGACCTCAACCGCGACGGCGACACCACCGACGCCTGGGGCGTGCTCTACGACCCGGCCACCGGCACCGTCCGCGTCGACACCGACGACGACCAGGACTTCAGCGACAACCCGCCGATGAAGCCGTACAAGGACGGCTACCAGATCGGGTACTTCGGCACCGACGACCCGACAACGGATGTCGTCGAGCGCATCCCGTTCGTGGTCGAGATCCGCAAGGACGTGGTCTACAACTCCTCGGGCGCGACTGCCGATTACGTCAACATCGGCGTGATCCAGTCCGAGCACGGCACCCATGTCGCGGGCATCACCGCCGCCAACGGGCTGTTCGGCGGGAAGATGAACGGCGCCGCCCCCGGCGCGAAGATCGTCTCCTCGCGCGCCTGCACCTGGTCCGGCGGCTGCACCAACATCGCGCTCACCGAGGGCATGATCGACCTGGTGACCAAGCGGGGCGTGGACATCGTCAACATGTCCATCGGCGGTCTGCCCGCGCTGAACGACGGCGCCAACGCGCGCGCCGCGCTCTACACCCGGCTCATCGACGACTACGGCGTCCAGTTGGTCATCTCGGCGGGCAACTCGGGTCCCGGCGCCAACACCATCGGCGACCCCGGTCTCGCGGACAAGGTGATCTCGGTCGGCGCGGCCATCTCCAAGGAGACCTGGGCGGCGAACTACGGCTCGGCGGTGACGACCCCGTACGCCCTGATGCCGTTCTCCTCGCGCGGTCCGCGTGAGGACGGCGGCTTCACGCCGACCCTGACCGCGCCCGGCGCCGCGATCAACACCACCCAGACTTGGCTGCCCGGCTCCCCGGTCGCCGAGGCGGGCTACACCCTGCCCGCCGGGTACTCGATGCTCCAGGGCACCTCGATGGCCTCCCCGCAGGCAGCGGGCGCGAGCGCGCTGCTGCTCAGCGCCGCCAAGGAGAAGCACGTCACGCTCACCCCGGCCGTGCTGCGCACCGCGCTCACCTCGACCGCGCACCACATCAAGGGCGCGCAGGCGTACGAGGAGGGCGCGGGTCTGATCGACGTCGTGGACGCCTGGGACTCCATCCGCGACGGCGCTGCCGCGCACGAGTACACGGTCAAGGCGCCTGTCGACACCGCGCTCGACGACGCCCTGAAGACCCCCGGCTTCGGCACCGGTCTCTACGACCGCGAGGGCGGTCTGAAGAGCGGCCAGCGCAAGACGTACGACGTCACGGTCACCCGTACCTCAGGACCGGACCGCGCCCTCTGGCACGCGCTGCGCTTCGTCAACGACCCGGAGCACACCTTCCGCGTCCTCGGCAGCCCGCTGGTGCGGCTCCCGCTGAACCAGCCGGTCACCGTCAAGGTGCAGGCGTCCCCGAGGTCGGCCGGGCTCAAGAGCGCGATCCTCGAAGTGGACGACCCGTTCACCGAGGGCGTCGACAAGCAGATCCTCAGCACGGTCGTGGTGGCGAGCCCGGTGGACTCCACCCGCTCCCTCACCGGCTCGGTGCAGCGCAACAGCACCCGCTCCTACTTCCTGACCGTCCCCCAGGGCGCCAAGGCGCTGGAGGTCGCGATCGGCGGTCTGAAGGCGGGCAGCCAGACCCGGTTCATCGCGATCCACCCGTACGGCACTCCGGTGGACAACACCAGCACGCCGTACTGCTACAACAACTACCTCGACGGCAACGGCTGCAAGCCCGACGTGCGCTCCTACGCCGACCCGCAGCCCGGCGTCTGGGAGGTCGAGGTCGAAGCCCGGCGCACCTCGCCGCTGCTCGACAACCCCTACAAGCTGGACGTCTCCGTCCTCGGCGCGGTCTTCGACCCGGAGACCGTGACGGTGCCCGAGGCGAAGGCGGGCGTCCCCGCCGCCGCCTCCTGGAAGGTCACCAACACGTACGCCGCCCTGGACGGCAAGCTCGTCGGCGGTCCCCTGGGCTCCTCCGAGTCCTCCCGCCCCTCGCTCAAGGAGGGCGAGACCCGGACCACCACCGTGACGGTCCCGGAGGGCGCCGAGTCCCTGGACGTGGCCATCGGCAACGTCTCCGACCAGTCCGCCGACCTGGACCTGACCGTCTACGACGCGAACGGCAAGCAGGTCGCCCAGTCCGCCGACGGCGACTCGGAGGAGGCGGTCTCGCTGCCGTCCCCCGCCGCCGGGACGTACACGATCAAGGTCGTCGGCTACGCGGTGCCCTCGGGCACGACCGAGTACGACTACCGGGACGTGTTCTTCTCCCCGACCCTCGGCACCGTGACGGTCCCGGACGCCCCGGTCAAGCTGGCCACCGGCGCCTCGGCGACCGTCACCGGACAGGTCACGGCCAACGCCGAGCCGCCGGCCGGGCGCGAGTTCTTCGGCCGGGTCCGGCTGGTGAACGCGCACGGCACGGTCGCGGGCAGCGGCAGCGTGAAGATCGGCTCGGTCACGCCGTAACGGGGTGACGTGGGACGACGTGAGCGGAGGGGCGGGCACTTCTTCGGTGCCCGCCCCTTCGGCGCGCTCAGGCGTCGTGTGCTCAGCCTCCGCGTGCTCAGCCCTCCGCGTGCTCAGCCTCCGCCCGGGCACGGCAGGTGGCGTGCCCCCGGCAGCGCCCCGGTCACCCAGGCGCGACCCCACGCCAGGTCGTCCCGGGAGCCGTCCTTCTCGGGGGGCGGGTCGCCCGCGCGGAAGGTCTGCGGGTCCTCGGCGGAGCGGGGGAGCACGACGAGCACGCGGACGCCGGTGCGGTAGTAGCGGGGGGCGGCGGTGTCGTGGACGGTGAAGGTCAGCTCGGGGTGGTCGATCCGCGACGGCTTGTAGGAGCGGTCCACCTTCAGTACGACCGTGAACACCCCCTGGGACCCCGCCTGTTCGACCCGCTCGACCGTGCCCTCGGCGACGGTTCCGGCGCAGGCGATCACC
Organism: Streptomyces sp. DSM 110735; assembly: GCF_016482685.1. Classification (GTDB taxonomy): domain Bacteria; phylum Actinomycetota; class Actinomycetes; order Streptomycetales; family Streptomycetaceae; genus Streptomyces. The sequence goes on from NZ_JACYHF010000018.1 coordinate 59,805, forward strand.
CCCTCCGGAGTGAGCTTGGCGCCCGAGGCGGCGGAGTCCGCGCTCGCACCGCCGCCGGCGTTGTGAGACCCCAGCCAGGAGACCCCGACGCCGAACAGACCGACGGCGGCGGAGGCGGCGAGCGCGAGGAGGGCGGTGCGCAGGCGTCGGCGGGCGCGGGGCGGAGTGGTCTTCACGACCACCGCGTCCGGCGCCTCCTCCCCGGTCAGCGCCTCCGCGATCCGGGTCAGCTCCCGGCGCAGTACGGCGACGTCCGCCTCGGCCGCGCGGTGCTCGCGCCGGAAGCGGGGGTCCCGGAGGGACTCCTCGGACGGCTCCTCGCCGGTGATCGCCGCCATCAGCGCGTCCAAGCCGCCGTGCGCCCCCGTGCCCGCGTCGTTCTCGTGTCCGGCGGTCATGTCACACCACCTCGTCCTCGTGCAGTTGGGCGCGCAGGGCCCGTACCGCCGTGTGCAGCCTGCTCTTGACCGTGCCCTCGGGGACGCCGAGCTGGTCGGCGATCGAGCGCACCGGCAGGTCGGCGTAGAAGCGCAGCACGAGGACCTGGCGCTGGGCGTCCGGCAGCTCGTCCAGCCCCTGGGCGACGGCGAGGGAGAGCAGGCTGGTCTCCTCGCCGGAGGGAAGCTGTTCGGGTCCGCGCAGGGCGACCAGGCGCTCCCCCAGGCGTTCCTGGCGGCGCTTGGCGCGATGCCAGTCCATGGCGAGGTTGGAGGCGACGACCGCCGCCCACGCCGAGACGTCCCGGGGCGCCTCCTGCCCGTTCGCGGCCCGCTCCAGGAGCCGCAGCCGTACCTGCTGCACCCCGTCCGGCAGGTCCGACTGCGGCACCCCGCCGAGCGCGAGCACCGCCCGCACCCGGCGTTCCTGGGCCGCGTCCAGCGGGTCGTCCCCGGCGCCCTCCGCACCGGCGTACGCCCCCTGGCCGCGGCGCGCTCTTCCGCGCAGCACCGGCCACCCCCTCTCGCGTCGCCCCTACGACGCGGGAGGGACCGGAAACGTTCGCCCGCGCCCGTGGCGGCGTACGTCACAGGTCCGAGGCGTACGTCACACCGCCGTGTGGCCGGGGCGGTCGCGGGCAGGGTCGGCGGGAACCGCCCGCCCCGGTGATCCTGTCCCACCCCTCGGACAGGCCGGGCGAAGCCGGGCAAAGAATTGGACAGAGGCACCGGGGTCGGCCGCATGATGGAAAAGCCCCGGTCAACGATGTGGCACAGCAGCAAGAGTCAGCCAGAACCAAGGGAGTCGCCGTGAGGGTCGGAATCGTCGGAGCCACCGGTCAGGTCGGCACGGTCGTGCGCAGGATCCTCGGGGAGCGGGAGTTCCCGGTCACCGAGCTGCGTCTGTTCGCCTCCGCCCGCTCGGCCGGGACCGTACTCGACGGCGTGACGGTGGAGGACGCGGCGAGCGCCGACTACTCCGGCCTGGACATCGTCATCTTCTCCGCGGGCGGCGCGACCTCGAAGGCGCTGGCCGAGAAGGTCGCCTCGCAGGGCGCGGTCGTGATCGACAACTCCTCGGCGTGGCGCAAGGACCCCGAGGTGCCGCTGGTCGTCTCCGAGGTGAACCCGCACGCGATCGCGGACCGCCCCAAGGGCATCATCGCCAACCCGAACTGCACCACGATGGCCGCGATGCCGGTCCTGAAGGTGCTGCACGCGGAGGCGGGTCTTGAGGCGCTGGTCGTGGCGACCTACCAGGCGGTGTCCGGCTCGGGGCTCGCGGGCGTCGCGGAGCTGCACGGCCAGGCGCAGAAGGTCGTGGCCGACGCCGACAGGCTGACCCACGACGGCGGCGCGGTCGACTTCCCGGAGCCGCAGGTCTACAAGCGCCCGATCGCCTTCAACGTGCTCCCGCTGGCGGGCTCGATCGTGGACGACGGTCTGAACGAGACCGACGAGGAGCAGAAGCTGCGCCACGAGTCCCGCAAGATCCTGGAGATCCCCGGTCTCAAGGTCTCCGGCACCTGCGTCCGCGTCCCGGTCTTCTCCGGCCACTCCCTCCAGGTCAACGCCCGTTTCGCCCGCCCGATCCCCCCGGAGCGCGCCACCGAGCTGCTGGCCGGGGCGCCGGGCGTCGCCCTGTCCGACATCCCGACCCCGCTCCAGGCGGCCGGCCAGGACCCGTCGTACGTGGGTCGCATCCGCGCCGACGAGACGGTCGACCACGGTCTCGCCCTGTTCATCTCCAACGACAACCTCCGCAAGGGCGCCGCGCTGAACGCGGTGCAGATCGCGGAGCTGGTGGCGGAGGAGCTGAAGGGCTGACCCGCTTGTGGTGTCGGGGGCGCGCCTGTCGTGATGCGCGCCCCGGCACGCTTCACGGCCTGCGCACCTCGTACAGGAAGCAGCCGTACTCCACCGCCCTGACGTGCACGAGCGCCACCTCGGGGTCGGTGAACGCCTCGCTGAGGGCGCCGTCGAAATCCTCGGGCGGGGTGACCAGCCGACCGCCGAGAATCCGTCCGTCCCGGGAGTAGCGCCGCAGGACCCGGTGCGCCCGGGTGAAAGCGAGCCCCCCGGACTCCGGACCACCGCACGCCTCGGCGTGGATGAACACCGGTCCCTGCTCGTCGTACGCCCCCGGTGCGACCCCGGTCCGGGCGGCCCAGCGCCGCAGGGGCGCGTAGGAGACCAGGGCGATCCGCTCCCCGGGCGCGCTGCGCCGCAGACAGCAGCGGAGCGGGGCGCCGCCCTCGGGGTCGGTGACGGCGGTGAGGGGGCGTCCGGCGTCGTCCGCCGTCCGCAGTTGGGCGAGGACCGGCTCCGTGATGGCGCACGGTACGTGAGGGGGCGTCGTATCTGTCGTCATGCTCCCCAGGCTCGTCGCCGGGCGGGCCGGTGACCGGCGGGTTATGGACATCGCGTTCGCGGAAGTTGCGTGGAAGGATGGCGCAACCCACACATAACGAGGAGATGACCGCGTGCCTGGCACAAACCTGACTCGCGAAGAGGCGCAGCAGCGGGCGGAGCTGCTCACCGTTGACTCGTACGAGATCGATCTCGACCTGTCCGGCGCGCAGGAGGGAGGGACCTACCGGTCCGTGACCACGGTGCGCTTCGACGTCGAGCGGAACAATGTCGACTCCTTCATCGACCTGGTCGCCCCGACGGTGCACGAGGTGACGCTGAACGGCGACGCGCTGGACCCGGCGGAGGTCTTCAAGGACTCGCGGATCGCGCTGCCCGGACTGCTCCAGGGGCGCAACGTCCTGCGGGTGGTCGCGGACTGCGCGTACACCAACACCGGTGAGGGTCTGCACCGGTTCGTCGACCCGGTGGACGAACAGGCGTACCTGTACACGCAGTTCGAGGTGCCGGACGCGCGGCGCGTGTTCGCCTCCTTCGAGCAGCCGGACCTCAAGGCGACCTTCCAATTCACGGTGAAGGCGCCCGAGGGCTGGACGGTCATCTCCAACTCCCCCACCCCGGAGCCCAAGGACAACGTCTGGGCGTTCGAGCCGACCCCGCGCATCTCGTCGTACATCACGGCGCTGATCGTCGGCCCGTACCACTCGGTGCACAGCGTGTACGAGAAGGACGGGCAGTCCGTGCCGCTCGGCATCTACTGCCGTCCCTCGCTCGCGGAGTACCTGGACTCGGACGCGATCTTCGAGGTCACGCGGCAGGGCTTCGACTGGTTCCAGGAGAAGTTCGACTTCGCGTACCCGTTCAAGAAGTACGACCAGCTCTTCGTGCCGGAGTTCAACGCGGGCGCGATGGAGAACGCGGGCGCGGTGACCATCCGCGATCAGTACGTCTTCCGGTCCAAGGTGACCGACGCGGCGTACGAGATGCGCGCGGAGACCATCCTGCACGAGCTGGCGCACATGTGGTTCGGCGACCTGGTCACCATGGAGTGGTGGAACGACCTGTGGCTGAACGAGTCGTTCGCCACCTTCACCTCGATCGCCTGCCAGGCGTCCGCGCCGGGCTCGCGGTGGCCGCACTCGTGGACCACGTTCGCCAACTCGATGAAGACGTGGGCGTACCGGCAGGACCAACTGCCGTCCACGCACCCGATCATGGCGGACATCCGCGACCTGGACGACGTGCTGGTCAACTTCGACGGCATCACGTACGCCAAGGGCGCCTCGGTGCTGAAGCAGTTGGTGGCGTACGTCGGTGAGGACGAGTTCTTCAACGGCGTGCAGGCGTACTTCAAGCGGCACGCGTTCGGCAACACGCGCCTGTCCGACCTGCTCGGCGCGCTGGAGGAGACCTCCGGGCGCGATCTGAAGACCTGGTCGAAGAAGTGGCTGGAGACGGCGGGCATCAACGTGCTGCGCCCCGAGGTGGAGACGGACGCGGAGGGTGTCATCACCTCCTTCGCCGTCCGCCAGGAGGCGCCCGCGCTGCCGACCGGCGCCAAGGGCGAGCCGACGCTGCGTCCGCACCGCATCGCGATCGGTCTGTACGACCTGGACGACGCGGGCAAGCTGGTGCGGGTCAAGCGCGTCGAGCTGGACGTGGACGGCGAGCTGACGGCCGTGCCCGAGCTGTCCGGCGTGCGCCGCCCGGCGGTGATCCTGCTCAACGACGACGACCTGTCGTACGCGAAGGTCCGCCTGGACGAGGAGTCGCTGGCGGTCGTCACCGAGCACCTCGGTGACTTCGCGGAGTCCCTGCCGCGCGCGCTGAGCTGGGCTTCCGCCTGGGACATGACCCGCGACGGCGAGCTGGCCACCCGTGACTACCTCTCGCTGGTGCTCTCCGGCATCGGCAAGGAGTCCGACATCGGTGTCGTGCAGTCGCTCCAGCGCCAGGTGAAGCTGGCCGTCGACCTCTACGCGGACCCCACCACCCGCGAGGCGCTGCTCACGCGCTGGACCGAGGCGACGCTGACCCACCTGCGCACCGCCGAGCCCGGCAGCGACCACCAGCTCGCCTGGGCCCGCGCCTTCGCGGCGACGGCGCGGACGCCCGACCAACTCGACCTGCTGGACGCTCTGCTGGACGGCACCCAGACCATCGAGGGTCTCGTCGTCGACACCGAGCTGCGCTGGGCCTTCGTCCAGCGGCTGGCGGCGGTCGGACGCTTCGACGAGAGCGAGATCGCGACGGAGTACGAGCGCGACCGCACCGCCGCGGGCGAGCGCCACGCGGCGACGGCCCGTGCCTCCCGCCCGACGGCGGACGCGAAGGCGGAAGCCTGGGCGTCGGTCGTCGAGTCCGACAAGCTCCCCAACGCCGTCCAGGAAGCGGTCATCGCCGGTTTCGTCCAGACGGACCAGCGCGAACTCCTCGCCCCGTACACCGACCGCTACTTCGAGATCCTCAAGGACGCCTGGGCCTCCCGCTCCCACGAGATGGCCCAGCAGATCGCGGTCGGCCTCTACCCCGCGGTCCAGGTCTCGCAGGACACCCTGACGAAGACGGACGCCTGGCTGGAGTCCGCCGCCCCGAACGCGGCCCTGCGCCGCCTGGTCTCGGAGTCCCGCGCGGGCATCGAACGAGCGCTGCGGGCACAGGCGGCGGACGCGGCGGCTTCCGCGTAACCCGCCCTGCGGTTGTGCATGACGGGCGCCCGGCTTCACGGCCGGGCGCCCGCCTGCGTCGGTACGGGTCCGACGAAGCGGCCGGTGGCGGTTACGAAACGCTCCGGGTGGAGTTGGCGGCGGCGACGGCGCGTTCGGCGTCGAAGGCGGCGACGGGGTCCTTACGGTTGTTCCAGGGTTCGGCGCCGCACCAGGGACCTATACGGCGGAACTGGTCGAGAGCCTCGTCGAACAATCCCGAGTGGCTGAGCCGGTGGGCGAGAACGTGGCGCAGCGGAGGCAGGTACGGATTGTCCTCGGGTACCTGGTTCAGAGCCCGGTGCACGTCCGCGAGCAGGCGCTTGCGCGCGGACGAGGGAGCTGTCGGCAGCTTGCCCTGGCGTTTGATGTGTTCGGCCACGGCGTAGAGGTAGACGCCGGCGAGGGGGCTGCCGGGAGGGCAGGCGTGTATCGCGCGCTCACCGAAGGCGAGCATCTCGTGGTCGGTGCCGTGCCACTTGGGGGTCCAGTACTCCAGCGCCTGGCGGTGCCCCATGAAGTGGTGCGGGGCACGCCGGATCAACTCGTTCCAGAGCGAACGGAACTGCCCGTGGGGGAACTTGAGACCGCGCGCGGCGGTCACCATGACGACCCACGGTCCCGGGTCCCGGGGTGCGAACACCGCCGCCCGCCGTGCGGTCTCGACCGCGGCGTGAAGGTGGTCCTGGAACTGGCGCATGTGCGCCGCGGAAACCTCGCGGGCGTACCCGCCGCCGCGGATGGCCCATCCGGTGTGCAGCAGCACGTAGGCGCTGAGCGTGGCGGCGTCGCCGCTGTCCGGCCGTTCCTGGCTCCATCGTGTGAGCCACGCGCCGTCCTCGGCGGCCATCCCGCCGAGCAACTCGACGCGATGCCAGCGTTCGTCCCAGTCCCGGCCCGCGCGGTCGAGGTACGCGGCAGCGGGCCGCCAGTCGCCCGCCCACGCCGCTTCCGCGAGCGCCGCGAGTTCCTGCCGGGCACTCGCCGGAAGCGGCGGACCCGCACGACCGGGGTCCAACTCGGCACGGGACGGCAGGTCGTAGCGTGCCGGGTCGAAGCGTCGCGCGGCGAGTTTCGCCCGTGCCCGCGCCAGCGGCTGCCGGAACAGCAGCCCCCCGAGCAGGGCGAACACCACGACGACGAAGAGAATCTGCATCACGACACAAGATCATGAAGTCGTGAACAGCGGAGTTCAAGGGATCTCCACCGGACCGCGACGGTCGACAAGCCCCGACAGCAGGAGGACACCGTGAGCGACAGCGACTGGGTCAGTACCTCGATGCCCTATCTGACACCCCGGGAGCAGGGGCAGCCGGAGTCATCGAACTCGACGGGATGCCCTGTGAGTTGACGGACACCTACTACCCCGCCGGCATCGCCCGCGGCACCCCTCTCGCCGAGCGGCGGAAGATTCCCGGTGGGGCGGTCACCCTGCTCGCCCGGCTCGGGCATCGAGGTGTTCGGGTCCGGGAGGACGTGACCGCTCGGATGCCCGGCGCCGAGGAGTGCGGGGTGCTGCGGATGGCGCCGGACGAGCCCGTGCTCCTGTTGAGCCGGGTCACGCTGGACGGCGCCGACCGCCCCGTCCAGGCGGACCTGATGGTCATGCCGGCGCGGCGGCAGCGGCTGCGCTACGAGATGCGGCTCGGGTGACGGCTACGGCCGCGCCGGGACCAGACCGTCCGCCACCAGCCCCGCAAGCACCGCCTCGCTGAGGGTCTGGACCGCCGAGAGGGGGCGGACCATGACCGTGAACTCCTTGATGCGGCCGGACTCGTCGAAGTGGAGGAGGTCGATGCCGTGGATGTCGCGGCCGTTCACCTCGGCGCGGAAGAGGAGGACGGCCGAGGGCGCCTCGGTGGGGTCCGCGTGCGTCGCCGCCGTGCCCGTGTGGTCGCCGATGTAGCGGAAGTTCTCGAAGGTGCGCAGGAGGACGCCGAAGAGGCCGAGGACCATCGGCTTGCCCTCGAAGGGGGTGAACTTCACCGGGCTGTAGAAGCGGATGTCGTCGGTGAAGAGGTCGTCCAGGGCGGCGGCGTCGCCCTGCTCGACGGCGGTGCGGAAACGGTCGGCGGTGTTCATGGACCACTCCTTCATAGTCATGAATGTGAGTACTCATGAATATGAGTAGCATGGCCGCACGGTCGGTGGACAGAGGTCACGGAGATACGTCAGGAGCAGCCCCCATGGCACTACGGCACGCGGTCCTCGCCGCGCTCCTCGACGGCGAGCTCAGCGGCTACCAGCTCGCCAAGGCGTTCGACGTCGGCGTCGCCAACTTCTGGTACGCCCAGCCCCAGCAGCTCTACGCCGAGCTGAACCACCTGGAGCGGGCGGGGCTCGTCGCGGGGCGGGAGGTCGTGCAGGAGGGGCGCCCGAACAAGCGGCTGTTCCAGGTGACCGGCGCCGGGCTCGCGGAGCTGGAGACGTTCGCGGGCGCCTCCGACAAGCCGTCCTTCATCCGCGACGACCTGCTCGTCAAGGTCCAGTCCGCCGACCACGTCGACACCGCCACCCTGATCACCAGGCTCCAGGAGCGCGCCGCCTTCGCCCAGGCCAAGATCGACCTCTTCGGCAAGCTGCTGCGCACCCTGCGCGGCGACCGCGACGAGGAGGACTTCCTGCTCCACGGCGAGCGCGTCGGGCCGTACCTCACCTGCCTCCGCGGTCTCGCCTACGAGGAGGGCAATCGGGACTGGTGCGAGCGCACGGTCGCCGTCCTGGCCGAGCGGCGTCGCAGGCAGCGCAGTCGGCGGTAGGAACGGATTACGCCGCCGCGCCCACGTGCTCCCGCACCGCCCGCTCCGTCTCCCCCGGGTCCTCACCGTCGTACGCCCACGCCACATAGCCGTCCGGGCGCACCAGCAGCGTCGTACGACGGTCACCGCGCCACTCGTCCACCGTCAGGTTCGCCGGGCGCGTCCCCGCGTACCGCCCCGGCGTGATCAGCACGAAGTGCCCGTCGCGCAGCGCCTCGTACAGCCGGGTGTGCCGCGTGAGGGCGATGTCCGGGGCGCGGCGGCCGGTGAGGGGGTGGGCGCCGCGGGGGGCGGGGTAGCGGTAGCCGAGCCCGGTGATCTGGGAGGTCACCTTGCGGCGCAGGGGCGGCACCGCGGACAGGAGGGTCGCGAACGCCTCGCGGGCTGCCAGGGACCAGGGGTGTTTCGCCATCGCCAGCCGGATGATGCCGCCGCTGCTGCGCAGGACCGTACGCCCGACCGGGTGGCGTTCGAACTGGTAGGTGTCCAGGAGCGCGGGGTCGGACCGGCCGTGCAGGACCGCCGCCAGTTTCCAGCTCAGGTTGGCGGCGTCCTGGAGACCGGTGTTCATGCCCTGGCCGCCCGCCGGGGTGTGGACGTGGGCGGCGTCGCCCGCGAGGAAGACCCGCCCCACCCGGTACGACGGCGCCTGGCGCTCGTCGCTGTGGAAGCGGGACATCCAGCGGGCGTCGTGCATCCCGTAGTCGCGGCCGAGCGCGAGCCGGGTGATCTCCTTGATCTCCGCGAGGTCCACGGGCGCGTCGTCGGGCACGTCGTGCCGCCGGTGCCAGCCGATCACCCGGTAGTAGCCGTCGCCGAAGGGCGCGAGGAAGGCGAAGGCGTCCCCGACGGCGTTGGCGGTGAGCAGGGACGGCGGCTGCTCCGCCAGCAGTACGTCCGCCAGCACCACCGAGCGGATCACCGAGCGGCCGGGGAAGGGCAGCCCGACCGCGCGCCGTACCGTGCTGCGCATCCCGTCCGTGCCCACCACGTACGCCGCCCGCAGCCGCTCCGTACGGCCGTCCGGGCGGCTCGCCAGGACCGTGACGCCGTCCGCGTCCTGGGTCAGCCCGGTCACCTCGGTCTCGTAGCGGAAGGCGACGCCCGCCGCGACCGCGCGCCGCTCCAGGGCGCGTTCCACCTCGTACTGCGGGATCACCAGGACGTGGCGGTAGCGCGAGGGCAGCTCGGAGAGGTCGATGCGCAGGCGGCCGAAGAAGCCGAGCCGGGTCAGCGGCTCCCCGGCCGCCTCCAGTTCATCGGCGAGACCCCGCGCGTCGAGCTGTTCGAGGGTGCGGGCGTGCACGGCGAAGGCGCGGGAGAGGTTGCTGATCCGGTGCGGGCGTTTTTCGAGGACGGTGACCGGGACTCCGGCGGTCGCGAGGTCACCGGCGAGGAGCAGACCCGTGGGTCCCGCGCCGACCACGACGACTCCGCGGCCCGCGCCGCCCTCCACGTCCGTGTCCATCGGGACCGCCTCCTCGGAACGCCGGGACGTGCCGGAGCCCGCCGTCCGGCCCACCCGCCCGACCCGCCCGTCCGGCACACCGGGCGGCATACGGCTGCCCGCCCGCGCCCCGCCGGAAACACCGAGGGCGCCGCCTCCACCCGTACGCGGACGGGAGGAGCGGCGCCCTCGGAGAGCGGATGCGGGTCCGTCAGACCTTGGCCTCGGCCTTGGCGGACGACTTGGACGACGTGGTGCCCTTGGACTTGTCCAGCATGACGACCAGTCCGGCGATGACGACGAACAGGCCGATCGGGAGCAGCACGTAGAGGCCGACGGTGTCGATGACGCTCAGACCGGGGCCGGGGTCGTCACCGTCGTCGCGGGTGAGCGCGAGCGCGGGGGACGACATGAGCAGCATCATCAGCGTCGTGCCGGCCGCCAGAGCACCGGCGCGCAGGGCGTTCTTCTTGTCCACGGTCCCAAACTAGCGAACGGCCCCCGGGCCCGCGCGCCCGGGGTGCCGTACTCACACCTGCCTCATGCCTCCGGAGCCGCGAGACCCGCCCGCACCACCTCCAGCAGAGCCCGCAGCCGGGGCGAGGTCGTCAGGGTCTCCAGGGCCACCGGGGCGCCCGCCGCGTCGGAGACGGGCAGCCGCCAGTTGGGGTACTCGTCCCAGGTGCCCGGCAGGTTCTGCGGGCGGCGGTCGCCGATGCCGTCGGGGAGCCAGACGCCGATCAGCCTGGCCGGGGTGCGCAGCAGGAAGCGGTGGAAGCCCTCGATCTCCGCCGCCTCGTCGGTGCCGGGCGGTCCGGCGGCCGGGCTGTCGAGCAGACCGAGGCTGCCGAGCAGGGCGAGCCATTCCGCCGTGTCCGCGACCGCCTCCGCGCGCTCGTCGGCGGCGGGACGGGTCAGCAGCCCGAGCCGGTCGCGCAGGTCGACGTGCTCGCCGGTGAGCCGGGCGGCGGTGGGCGGCAGATCGTGGGTGGTCGCCGTGGCCAGGCAGTCCGAGCGCCACCGCTCGGGCGGCAGCGGACGGCCGTCGCCCTCCCAGTCCCGCTCGAACCACAGCACCGAGGTGCCGAGCACCCCGTGCCGCCGCAGCGTCTCGCGCACGCCCGGCTCGACCGTGCCGAGGTCCTCGCCGATCACCAGGGCACCGGCGCGGGACGCCTCCAGGGCGAGGAGGGCGAGCATGGCGTCGGCGTCGTAGCGGACGTAGGTGCCCTCGGTGGGCGGGCTGCCCTCGGGCACCCACCACAGCCGGAACAGACCCATCACATGGTCGATGCGGACCGCGCCCGCGTACCGGAACAGGGCGCGCAGCAGATGGCGGTACGGCGCGTGGCCCGAGGCGGCGAGCCGGTCGGGGCGCCAGGGCGGCAGACCCCAGTCCTGGCCGCGCGCGTTGAAGGCGTCGGGCGGGGCGCCGACCGACATCCCGGCGGCGAAGTGGTCCTGCTGCGCCCACGCGTCGGCGCCCTGCGGATGCACGCCGACGGCGAGGTCGTGGATGATCCCGACGGGCATCCCCGCCTCGTGCGCGGCGCGCTGGGCGGCCCGCAACTGCTGGTCGGTGAGCCAGGCGAGCCGGGTGTGGAACTCCACCCGGGGCGCCAGCTCCGCGCGGGCACGCGCCGTCTCCTCCGAGCGCGGGTCACGCAGCGCGGGTGGCCAGGAGCGCCAGTCGGGACCGTGCCGCTCCGCCAGCGCGTACCAGGTCGCGTGGTCCTCCAGCGCCTGCCCCTCCTCGGCGCGGAAGGCGTCGTACGCCGTCTGCCGTCCCGGTCCGAGCGGGACCTGCGCGACCAGCTCCAGCGCCTGCCGCTTCAGCTCCCACACCGCGTCGCGGTCGATCAGCGCGCCCTTGTCGAGCACGTCGGCGCGCAGCCGCTCGGCCCGCTCGCGCAGCGCGCCGAGGCGGCGGTGGTCGGCGTAGGCGTACTCGGGGATGTCCTCGGGGCGCAGATGCACCGGGTCGGGGAAGCGGCGCGAGGAGGGACGGTACGGCGAGGGGTCGGTCGGCGCGCCCGGTACGGCCGCGTGCAACGGGTTGACCTGCACGAACCCCGCCCCTGCCACGCGTCCCGCCCATCCGGCCAGCTCGGCGAGGTCACCGAGGTCGCCCATGCCCCAGGAGCGGTGCGAGAGGACGGAGTAGAGCTGGGCGAGGAGACCGTAGGAGCGGGTGGTGGGGGTCGGCAGCCGGTCGGGGGCGACGATGAGGTGCGCGTCGGCGGTCCGGCCGTCGGGGGCGGTGGCGGTCACGCGGTGGACACCGGGGGGCAGTCCGTCGACGGTGTCGCGGGTGTCGCCCTGCTCGGTGGTGACGTGGAGGCGGGTGCCGGGGGGAAGCGTCTCGAACGGGTCCGGCTGCTCCGGGGCGCCCGGGTTCACCTCCGGCGGGTTGGTCGCCGCGTGCGGTGTGCGCGTCCCCGCGTCCGAGGCGCTCGTCCCCGGGTCCTGGGCGCTCGTCCCCGCGTCCGGGGTGCGCGTCCCCGCGTCCGGGGTGCTCGTCCAGCGGACCACCGTCGGTGGCAGCAGGCGCTCCCGCAGCTCGCGCTCGCGCGCGTCCAGCGCGGCGCGGACCGCGTCCGAGTCCGCCGCGTCCACCCCGAGGGCGGCCAGCGCGGCGACCACGGCGGTGGCGGGGACCGCGACCGTACGGTCCGGGGCGGGGCTGTAGGAGGTGGCGACCCCGTGCAGCCCGGCGAGACGGTTCAGGTGGGGGTCGTCCTGGGCGGCGCGGCCCGGCTCGGGGCCGTCTTGCACTGCACGCCCCGGCTCGGGGGTCTCTCCTGCGGCTGGGCCGCGCTCGGAGTCACCCCCGGCCGCTCCTCCGCCGGGGCGGCTCCGCTCCGCGTCGTCCTCCGCCGCTCCCATCTAGTGCCCCACGCAGTCGGCGATCGGGCAGTCGGCGTCGGTCAGTGGGGCGGCGTCCGCAAGCGGGGGCTCGCTGGTCAGGGGGGCGGCGTCGGGCAGCGGGGGCTCGCTGGTGAGCGGGGTCTCCACGCAGGCGCCTTCCGCGCTGAACGCGCGCGGGCCCGCGCCGGGCCGGGACACCGTCTCCGGCGAGCGTTTCCACTGGGCGGGCAGAGAAAGGTGAGCCGGTGCGGCCACGGATGCCTCCTGGCGGTCGGTACGGGTTCTCCGGTACGGGGTCGGACCGGAACCCGGTGACCGGGTCCCGGTACGCCCCCGCGCCGGATTCGGTACGGGTTTGTGCCGGATTACCGCAGCCCTACCCCGTCCCGGCGACGACACTCCCACCTCACTCCGGCGCGCGGGTGTACGGACGTCCCGCGCGGGAGTGATCCACCGGCGCACCGGCCGTCGATAGAGGGGGTGTGAGACTGTTCCGCCCCATGGGGGGCCACCGGGAGAAGGGCGCCGCGGGCGACGCGGCGCTGCTGCGGGCCGTCGCCGGGGGTGACCAGGCGGCGATGGCCGAGCTGTACGACCGGCACGCCGGTTGGCTGCACGCCCGTCTTTCGCGCCGCTGCGCCGATCCCGAGACCGTACGGGAAGTCCTCCAGGACACCTTCGTCACCGTGTGGCGCTCGTCGGCCGGGCACCGGGGCGAGGAGACCGGCGGCTGGCTGTGGACGATCGCGGCGCGGCGGCTGGTGGACGCGCGGCGGGCGCGGGAGCGCGCCACGCGGCTCGCGGGACCCCCGCTGGACGCCGAGCCGACGGCGCCGTACGCCATTGCCAGCGCGCCGTCCGCCGAGGACCGCGTGCTGGCCGGTCTTGAGTACGGCGACGTCGGCACCGCGCTCGACCGCATCTCCCCCGAGCTGCGCGAGGTGCTGCGGGCGACCGTCGTGGACGGGCTGAGCACCCGGGAGGCCGCCCGGCTGCTCGGCATACCCGAGGGCACCGTCAAGTCCCGCGCCCGCCGCGCCCGCGCCGAACTCCGGGACGCGCTGGCCCAGTTGAACCCGTCCCCGCTGGGAGGCACGGCATGACCAAGCACGACGCGTCCGGTTGGCACGTCGCCGGCACCCTCGCCGCGCGCTACGCCGACGGCACCCTGCCCGAGTCCGACGCCTGGTCCCTGGAGAAGCACGTGGAGCGCTGCGCGGGGTGCGCGGCGCGGGTGTCGGGGGCGGTACGGGCGACGGCGGCGGGGGCGGTGCTGGGGGACGTACGGGCAGCGGTACTGGCGGCGGGTCCGGCGGTGGCGCCGACATCGGCACCAGCACCGGTCACCGCTCCCCTACGGGCGACCCGCCCCCGTTCCTCCCGGCTCCCCCGCCTCGCCCGTCTCCTCTGGGCCGCCGGTCCCGCCGTGCGCGGTGCCTGGCTGACCGCCGTGCTCGGAGTCGCCGTCGGGGCGATGCTGCTGGGGCTCGGCGGCGGATTCACGCAGGCCAGGGTGGTGCTGCTGGCGATCGCGCCGGTGCTGCCGGTGGCCGGGGTCGCGCTGTCGTACGGTCCGCACGCCGACCCGCTGTACGAGATCACCGCCGCCACCCCGGGCGGCGGACTGCGCCTGGCGCTGACCCGTACCGCCGCCGTACTCGCCGTCAGCCTGCCGCTGCTGACCCTCACCGGGCTGCTGCTGCCCGGCTCCGGCGCCCCGGCTGCCGCCGCCTGGCTGCTGCCGGGTCTCGCGCTGTCGCTGGCCACCCTGGCGCTCGCCTCCTTCACCGGCTGCCGCACGGCCGCCGGGGTCACGGCGGGCGGCTGGCTGTGCGCCGTCCTCGCACCGCTGCCCGGCGCCCCGGCGGGCGAGGTCACCCACCAGTTGGCCGAACAGCTCTCGCGCTGCCTGGACGGCGCGGTGGCCCAGGGCGCGTGGGCGGCGGCTGCCGTCCTCGGCGGCGCCCTGCTCGCGGTCCGCCGTCCCGCGTACGACCGCCTGCCGCGCCGCTGAGCGCGCTCACCACTCAACTCCCTTCCTTTGGAGTCCTCTTGTACGTCCCTTCCGAAACACCGCCCGCCATCCGCGCGGCCGCGCTGCGGGTGGAGCACCGCAGGACCGTCGCGCTCGACTCCGTCGACCTGGAGCTGGGCATCGGTGTGCACGGTCTGCTCGGTCCGAACGGCGCGGGCAAGACCTCGCTGATCCGCGTCCTCGCCACCGTGGCGCAACCCACCGGCGGGCGCGTGGAGATGCTGGGCGAGGACAGCGCCGAACCACGCGGGCGGACCGCGATCCGGCGCCGACTGGGTTATCTCCCGCAGGAGTTCGGCTACTACCCCGGTTTCACCGTGCGCGAGTTCGTGGCGTACGTGGCCTGGCTGAAGGAGATGCCGACCGACCGCGTCCCCGGGGCGGTGGAGCGGGCAGTGGCCCGGGTCGGACTCGCGGACCGGATCGACTCGAAGATCAGGACGCTGTCCGGTGGCATGGTCCGCCGGGTCGGCATAGCCCAGGCGATCGTCAACGATCCGGGCGTGCTGCTCCTCGACGAGCCGACCGCCGGACTCGACCCCGAACAGCGGGTGGAGTTCCGCGAGTTGCTGCGCACGCTGGGGGTCTCCGCGACGGTGGTCGTCTCCACCCACCTGGTCGAGGACGTGGCCGCCGCCTGCACCGAGGTCACCCTCCTCGACGGGGGTCGTATCGCCTACCGGGGTACGCCCCGCGCCCTGACCCTCCTCGGCGAGACCTCGGACGGTCCCGGCGACCACCCGATCGAGCGCGGCTACACGACCGCCCTCCGCACCCACCGCGCGCACGGCGCCCCGGCGACGCGGGGGTCGGTGCGATGACCGTCACGACGACCAGACCCGCGCCGCAGAAGGTCCGGGCGCCGCATCCGCTGCGGGCGGAGGCGGTACGGGGGTTCGCTCCGCTGGCGGGGCTCGCGGTGCTGCTGACAGCCGGGGGCATGATGATCGCCACCTCGGCCACCTGGCAGGGCGGCTGGGCCGAGACCGCCTCAAGGCTGCACGAGTCCCTGCTGATCACCCTGCCGATGGCCGCCGCGGCAGGCTGCTGGCAGGGCGGCCGGGAAAGGCGGCGCCGTACCGAGGAGCTGTGGGGGACGGTCGTACGTCCTCCGCTGACCCGGCTGCTGGCGGCGGCGGTGCCGTCGGCCGTCTGGGTGGTCCTCGGCTACCTCCTGGCCGTCGCCGCCGTCTCGCTCGCCACCTGGCCGTACTCGATGGGCGACCGTCCCCACCTCGTCTCCGTGCCGGGCGACGCGACGGCCCTGGTGGCGGCCGTACTGGCCGGTCACGTGGTCGGCCGGGTCGTCCCCACGGTCCTGGCGGCTCCGCTGACCGGGATGGTGGGGTACGTGGTGCTGGGCGTGCTGGGCTCCAACGGCACCGCGAAGTCCCTCAGCCCCGCCGCGTACATCTGGCCCACCCACGAGCCGGTGTGGTGGCAGCCGCTCGCGATGGGCGGGTGGACGCTGGGCCCGGCCGCCGCTCTGACGCTGGCGTACGCGGCACGGCGCCGCGTGACGGCCCTGCTGCCGCTGACCGCCGCCGCGGCCTGCGGCGCGCTGCTCCTGCACACCGGAAGCGGTCTGTGGCAGCCCGACCCGTACGCCGGGCGCCAGGCGTGCGACACCTCGGTGACCCCGGCGGTCTGCGTGAACGCCCGGTACGCGCGGCTGCTCCCGCAGGTGAGCGACGCCCTGTCCGGCGTCACGGGCAAGCTGCGGGGCGTACGGAACCTTCCGGTGCGCTGGGAGGACCACGAGGGCGAACCGCCCGCCGACGAGACGCAACTGCCGATGATCACGCCGTTCGGCTGGTCAGTCGTACGGGGGCGGCTGACCGAGCCGAAGCGGTACGCGTGGGAGGCGGTCGCGCTGATGCAGGGGCGCGGTGACTGCGCCAGGCTGCCGGAGCGGGTGTCGCTCGCGGACGACGCCGTGTCGGCGTATCTGGCGCCGAGCCCGGAGCAGGACTCCTTCGACA
Organism: Streptomyces sp. DSM 110735; assembly: GCF_016482685.1. Lineage (GTDB taxonomy): Bacteria > Actinomycetota > Actinomycetes > Streptomycetales > Streptomycetaceae > Streptomyces. Next base: position 76,408 of record NZ_JACYHF010000018.1, read on the forward strand.
AGCGGGACGCCCAGGGCGACGCCGCCGACCGTGCCGCCCTCCGCGCCCGCCTCGCCGCCCGGGCGAAGCTGGCCGGCATGGACGAGGACCGTCGCCGCGCGTGGCTGTCGGCGTACTTCGCCTCGCGGAACGACTGCGCGATGAAGGGGGTGCCGTCCCTGTGAGGACCCACGGTTTCCTGCTCTACGCCCGCTCCCGTTCCCTCCCGCTGACCCTGTCCGCCCTGATGGCGACAACGGGCTTCGCGGTCTGGGCGTCCGGTCTCCTGGACGCCTACATGGACCCCGCCCGCCGGGTACCGGTGGTCGCCCTGGCGCCGCTGCTGGCGTCGGCGGTGATCGGGGTGAGCCTGCACACCCCGTCGGACGAACTGGACCGTACGGCCGTACGCCCCTGGTGGTCCCGGCGCCTGGCGTGGCTGGCGTCGCTGACCGCCCTGGCGGCGCTGCTGCTCCCCCTTGCGGTGCTGGGGCACCCGCAGACCTTCGGTCCGCCCGCCGTGATCCGCAACGTCCTGGGCTGTACGGGTCTCGCGGCCCTGTCGGCGGTCCTCCTCGGCGCCCGTCTGAGCTGGCTCCCCGCCTTCGCCTACGTCTCCGCCGCCTATCTCGCCTCCTCCGGAGCCCACGGGCGCGCCGCCACGCTCTGGGCGTGGCCGGTCCAGCCGGGTCCGCAGCCCGCCGCCTGGACAGCCGCCGTCCTGACCTTCACGGCCGGCACAGCCCTGTACGCGGTCCGCGGCGCACGCCGGGAGGACCCCCGCACGACGTGACACCCGGCACTCCGCACCGCGCGCACCACAGAGCCCTCCGTGCCGACCCACAGCCCGCGACCCCCGTGGCTCAGCCCCGCGCGGACGCGCGAAGGCCCGGACGTCAGGCCGAAATGCCGTCGATCCGGGCCAGGGCGTCGTCCGCGCCGAACGGTTGCAGATACGGCAGCCAGCGGGGGTCTCTGTGGCCCGTGCCGATGATGCGCCAGGCCAGACCGGTGGGCGGGGCGGGTTTGTGGCGCAGGCGCCAGCCGAGTTCGACCAGGTGGCGGTCGGCCTTGACGTGGTTGCAGCGGCGGCAGGAGGCCACCACGTTGTCCCAGACGTGCTTGCCCCCGCGTGAGCGCGGGATGACGTGGTCGACGCTGGTTGCGACGCCACCGCAGTACATGCACCGTCCGCCGTCCCGGGCGAACAGGGCCCGCCGGGTCAGGGGAACGGGGCCCCGGTAGGGCACCCGGACGAATCGCTTGAGCCGGACCACGCTGGGTGCGGGGACTGTGACGGTCGCGCTGTGCATATAGGCGCCGGATTCCTCGAGGGAGACGGCCTTGTTCTCCAGGACGAGGACGAGCGCGCGGCGGAGCGGTACGACGCCGAGCGGCTCGTACGACGCGTTGAGGACCAGGACATGCGGCACGGGTGCCTCCTTGGGCGTCGGCGGCGCGTGGCTCGCGCCGGGACGATCTGGAGCCAGTCTCCCCTCATGGCTGGTGGAAGCGCCACCATGTGCCGGTAACGGGCCGGGAGTGTTTTCAACCACACCGGACGGGGGCTGGACGATCATGGCTGGTCAAGGCGCAGGTGGGAGGGGGTAGCCCTGCGCGAAACGGCGGAGCCGCGCACAATGCCCCGTTAGTGTGGTGGTTCTGTCCACCCGGTGACCTTTTCGTGATCTTGCCGATCCGGCCGGGGCGGACCGCGCAGCACCATGGAGGTACCAGCCGTGTCCTTGCCCGTCGCCCTACTGGCCGCCGGAGCGTCCCCGTCTCCCTCGCCCTCGGGCTCGGACCCGGCGGTCCCCTCGCTCCAGGACGCCCAGCAGAGCGCGACCAACGCCGCGAGCTGGGTGGAGCAGAACTGGTCGACCTGGCTCGCGATGGGTCTGCAGATCCTGCTGATCATCGTCATCGCGGTCGCGCTGCGCGCGGTCGTGCGGCGGGCGATCACCAAGCTGATCGAGCGGATGAACCGCACGGTGCAGGCGGTGGACCACACCGCGCTCGGCGGTCTCCTGGTCAACAACGAACGCCGCCGTCAGCGCTCCGCCGCCATCGGCTCGGTGCTGCGCTCGGTCGCCAGCTTCGTGATCCTCGGCACCGCCGCCCTGATGGTGCTCTCCACCTTCAAGATCAACCTCGCCCCGCTGCTAGCGTCGGCCGGTGTCGCCGGTGTCGCGATCGGTTTCGGCGCCCGCAACCTGGTCACCGACTTCCTCTCCGGCGTCTTCATGATCCTGGAGGACCAGTACGGCGTCGGCGACACGATCGACGCGGGCGTGGCCACCGGCGAGGTCGTCGAGGTCGGTCTGCGCGTGACCAAGCTGCGCGGCGACAGCGGCGAGATCTGGTACGTCCGCAACGGCGAGGTCAAGCGCATCGGCAACCTCTCCCAGGGCTGGGCGACCGCCAACGTGGACGTCACCGTCCGCGCCGGCGAGGACCTGGACAAAGTCAAGTCCGTGCTGGACGAGGTCGCCGAGAAGATGGGCAAGGAAGAGCCCTGGAACGAGCTGCTCTGGAGCCCCATCGAGGTCCTGGGTCTGGACAGCGTGCTGATCGACTCCATGGTGATCCGCGTCTCCGCCAAGACCATGCCGGGCAAGTCGGTCGGCGTGGAGCGCGAGCTGCGCTGGCGCATCAAGCGGGCCTTCGACAAGGCGAGCATCCCGATCGTGGGCGGCGCCACGGCCATCGAGGACGACGAGGACGCCCCCGCCGCGGACGCCTCGATCGCCGCCCCCTCCGCCTTCGCCAGCCCCACCTCCCCGCAGTCCCTGGCGACCAGCCCGATCGTCCAGGCGAAGCCGACCACCACCAAGTAACCCCCACGCCCCGACGCGCCCCCGGTCCACCCCAGGACCGGGGGCGCGCGGCGTTGACGACCGCTCCCGCCGGGGCCTACGTTCGCTGCGCCGATCACCCCGGCAACGCGAGGGAGTCGCCCGTGAAGCTCACCGTGGTCGGCGGAGGCTCGACCTACACCCCCGAACTCGCCGACGGCCTCGCGCGGCTGCGCGACACCCTGCCCGTCGAGGAACTGGTGCTGGTCGACCCCGCCCCGGAGCGCCTTGAGCCGGTGGCCGCCGTCTCCCGCCGCATCCTCGCGCGCCACGGTCACCCCGCCCGGATCACCGCCACCGCCGATCTGGAGGCGGGAGCCGAGGGCGCCGACGCCGTCCTGCTCCAGTTGCGCGTCGGCGGACAGGCGGCGAGGAACGAGGACGAGACCTGGCCACTGGAGTGCGGCTGCGTCGGCCAGGAGACGACCGGCGCGGGCGGTCTCGCCAAGGCGCTGCGTACGGTCCCGGTGGTGCTGGACATCGCCGAGCGGGTACGCCGGGTCAGCCCGGGCGCCTGGATCGTGGACTTCACCAACCCGGTCGGCATCGTCACCCGCGCCCTGCTCAAGGCGGGACACCACGCGGTCGGTCTGTGCAACGTGGCCATCGGACTCCAGCGCAAGTTCGCCGCGCTGCTCGGCACCGCGCCCGGCGAGGTCCACCTCGACCACGTGGGGCTGAACCACCTCACCTGGGAGACCGCCGTCCGCCTCGGCGGACCCGAGGGTCCCGACGTGCTCCCCCGCCTGCTGGCCGAGCACGGCGACACCGTCGCCGCCGACCTCCGCCTCCCGCGCGCCCTGCTCGACCGCCTGGGCGTGGTCCCGTCGTACTACCTCCGCTACTACTACGCGCACGACGAGGTCGTGGACGAGCTGCGCGCCAAGCCCTCCCGCGCCGCCGAGGTCGCCGCCATGGAGCGCCAACTGCTGGCGCTGTACGCCGACCCGGCGCTGGACGAGAAACCCGCGCTGCTCGCCAGGCGCGGCGGCGCCTACTACTCCGAGGCGGCGGTGGACCTGACAGCCGCCCTGCTCACCGGCAACGGCAGCCCGTACCAGGTGGTCAACACGCTGAACGCGGGCACGCTGCCCTTCCTCCCCGCCGACGCGGTGATCGAGGTCCCGGCGGCGGTGGGCGCGAAGGGGGCGGTGCCGCTGCCGATTCCCGAGGTCGATCCGCTGTTCGCGGGGCTGATGGCGAGCGTGACGGCGTACGAGGACCTGGCCCTGGAGGCGGCGCTGCGCGGTGGCCGGGAGCGGGTGTTCCGCGCGCTGCTCGCGCACCCCCTGGTCGGCCAGTACGCGTACGCCGACACCCTCACCGACCTCCTCCTCGCCCACAACCGGGAGCACCTGCCATGGGCGTGACAGCCGCCGCGCTCGCTGTGGACGCGGGCAACAGCAAGACCGACGTGGCCGTACTCACGGCGGAGGGCGAGGTGCTGGCGACGGCGCGCGGAGGCGGCTTCCGCCCGCCGGCGGTCGGGGTGGGGCGGGCGCTGGACACCCTGGCCGAACCGGTCGAGCGCGCGCTGTCGGAGGCGGGTCTGACGTCCGTCTCCCATGTCTCCGCCTGCCTCGCCAACGCCGATCTCCCGGTCGAGGAAGCCGAGTTGGCGACCGCGCTGCGCTCCCGCGCCTGGGGTTCCTCGGTTACCGTCCGCAACGACACCTTCGCCGTCCTGCGCGCCGGAGTGGCCGAGCCCCGGGGCGTGGCGGTGGTGTGCGGGGCGGGCATCAACTGCGTGGGGATGCGCCCCGACGGCCGTACCGCCCGCTTCCCGGCGCTCGGGCGGCTCTCCGGCGACTGGGGCGGCGGCTGGGGTCTGGCGGAGGAGGCGCTGTGGCACGCGGCGCGCGCCGAGGACGGCCGGGGCGGTCCGACGGAGCTGGCCCGCGCGCTCCCGGCGCACTTCGGTCTGGACTCGATGTACGCCCTGATCGAAGCCCTGCACCTGGGACACCTCGCGTCGTCCCGCCGCTACGAGCTGACGCCGGTCCTCTTCGGGACGGCCGCCCGGGGTGACGCGGTGGCCCGTTCGCTGGTCGGGCGACTGGCCGAGGAGGTCGCGGTGATGGCGTCGGTGGCGCTGACCCGCCTCGACCTCCTCGGGGAGCCCACTCCGGTCGTGCTCGGCGGCAGCGTGCTGACGGCGGGACACGCGGTCCTGGACGACGCCGTACGCGACCAGCTCAACTCCCGTGCCCCGCACGCCGATCCCCGCCCGATCCGTGCCGCGCCGGTCCTGGGCGCCGCCCTCCTCGCCCTGGATCACCTGGACGCGCCCCCGGAATCGGGGGAACGCGCCCGCTCGTACTGGGAGTCGGAACACCCCTGACGCCAACCCCTCGGCGGACCGGTCCTGTTCACCGTCGCACCGGGAACCGATCAGGATTGACCCGGCGTGTTTGTGGACAGGTCGTGTTCCGGGACGGGTGGTGACATGCCGTCGTCCGGGCGAGATGCGGTGAAGGCTGGTGCGGAAGGCGGTGCGGGCGGTGATACTGGGCGGCGAACGATGACCATGGGGGAGGTCGGGTGACACAACCGCCGAGGAGCAGCGCGCCGCCGACGGCAGGCTCCGCCCTGCCCGCGCCGTCCGCCGCCGTGCCCGCGCAGCCCGGCGCGCTCCCGCAGCCCGCCGTCGCCGCCCCGCCCGCCGTGCCGCCCCAGGGCGGTCGTCCGGCGGGCGGTCGCTCCTCCGCCCCCGAACCCCCCGGCCGTCGTACCGCGTTCGTCGAGGGCGCCGAGCGGCTGCGCGCCGCCGCGACCACCGAGCCGGGGCGGCTGCGGGTCATCGGCGCCGTACTCGCCCTGCTGGTCGTGGCGTTCGGCGCGGTCACCGCGTGGCAGAGCGGCGAGCGCGCCGCCGCCGCGGACGACGTGCTGCACGGCAGCCAGCCGCTCAGCTCGGGCGCCGCGTCGATCTACCGTTCGCTGGCGGACGCCAACACCACGGTCTCCAGCGGTTTTCTGGCGGGCGGGCAGGAGACGCCCGAGACCCGGGACCGGTACGAGAAGGACATCAGCCGCGCCGCCGCAGGTCTGGTCAAGGCCGCCGCCAAGTCCGAGCCGGACTCCGCCGCCGCGGCGAGCATCGCCAAGCTGAACCGGCTGCTGCCGGAGTACAAGGGTCTGATCGAGCGCGCCCGGGTCTACAACCGGCAGGGCTATCCGGTCGGCGGCGCCTATCTGCGGTACGCCAACGAGAAGATGCAGCAGGACATGCTGCCTGCCGCCGAGGACCTGTACACCAAGGAGAACCAGCGCCTGGCCGCCGACTACGGCGACGCGACCCCGTACCCGTGGGCTGCTGTCGCGCTCGGTGTCCTCGCGCTCGGCGGGCTCGGCTGGGCGCAGCACCGCGAGTACCGGCGCACCAACCGCGTCCTGAACCAGGGCCTGGTCGCGGCCACCACCGCCACCGCCGTCGTCCTGCTGTGGCTGCTGGTCGGGCACACGGTCGCCCGCGCCGGGCTGCACGGCTCCGAGGAGCACGGCATCCGCTCCCTGAACGTCCTGCACAGCGCCCAGATCGCCGCCCTGAAGGCGCGCGGCAACGAGAACCTCGGTCTGGTGGCACGCGGCGCCGAGACGGTCACGGTCGACGGCACGGTGTACGACACGTACTACCGGGGATTCGACCAGGAGATGACCGTGCTGAACGGCAGCCTGAAGCGGGCGGGTTCCCTCGCCGACGACCCGGCGGGCGCACAGCCCGTCACCGCGGCGACGCGGAACATGGCGGAGTGGAAGAAGCGGCACGCGGACGCCCACCGCGAGGACGACAGCGGCGACTACCAGCAGGCGCTGGCCATGGTGATCGGCGCGAAGGGCACCACCGGGGAGTGCTTCGACGGCGTGGACGAGAACCTGAACCGCGCCATCGGTCACGAGCAGGCGGAGTTCGAGCGGGCTGCCGGGGACGGGCGGGACGCGATGACCGGGCTGCCCGCGGGTGCCGCCGCCCTCGGTGTGCTCGGCGCGGCCGGTGCGGTGCTGGGCATCGGGCGCAGGCTTTCGGAGTACAGGTGACAGGGGGCCGGAGCATGGACGCGGCAGGAGGACGCACCCGGCTGCGCGGCTGGGGCGGGGTCGGCGCGATGGCGGTGCTGTGTGCCCTCGCGCTCAGCTTCGTGCTGTTCCTCCCGCGTACCCAGGCGCACCCGGAGCCCGGTCCGGTGACGTCGGTGGGTCCGGTGGTCGAGGGCAGCCAGGCGCGCGCCTCGACGTGCGAGGACGCCACGGCGCAGGACCTGTCGCTGCCGCCGTCGAAGGCGAGCGGGAAGACGATCGACGCGATCAAGGCCCGTCCCGGCACCCGCAAGCTGATCGTCGGCGTGGACCAGAACAGCTACCGCTGGGGCTACCGCAATCCGAACAACCCGGGTGCGGAGCTGGAGGGCTTCGACATCGACCTGGTGCACCGGATCGCCGAGGACATCGTGGGCGACCCGGACGCCGTGCAGTTCAAGGCGATCCCGACCAGCCAGCGCATCGCCGCCCTCCAGGAGGGCCGGGTGGACATGGTGGTGCGCACGATGACGATCAGTTGCGAGCGGCTGAAGGACGTCGCGTTCTCCGCGCCGTACTTCCGGACCGGGCAGCAGGTGCTGGCGCCCAAGTCCTCGCCGGTGAAGGGGTACCGGGACCTGGCGGGCAAGCGGGTGTGCACGGCGGCGGGCTCGACGGCGCGCAAGAAGCTGGCGGGGGACGTGAAGTCCGGCGCGGTGAAGGCGGTCGTCGGCGAGGCGGTGCCCAACCAGCTCGACTGCCTGGTGCGGTTGCAGCTCGGCGAGGCGGACGCGGTGATCACCGACGGCGCGCTCGCCGCGAGCCAGGCGGCCCAGGACCCCACGCTCGAACTCAAGGGCCCCGCCTTCACGACCGAGTACTACGGCGTGGCCATGAAGAAGGACGCGGGGGACCTGGTGGGGCGGGTCAACCGCGTGCTGGCGGACTACCGTTCCGACGGCTGGCAGGCGTCGTACGACAAGTGGCTGTCGGCGACACTGGGCAAGGACGCCAAGCCGTACCGTCCGCCCGTGCCCGCATACCGGGGTGAGAGCTGAGCGACCGGGCAGGACGAGACAGCGCCGACTTGGGACAGCAGCGAGAGGTGATCGATGGGCGTCACGGACCCCGCCGGGCCGGTGATGGACCGGGACGAGGTGGACCGTGCGCTGGCGCGGCTCGGCCAGGAGCACGAGGCGATCGAGACCTCGCTGCTCGCGCTCCAGGACCACGCGGGACGCAGACTCCTGGAGGGCGCCGAGCTGACCGGTGTCACCAAGGAGCGCTGGGCTGCCGCGGAAGAGGCGATCACCGTGCTGTGGGCGTGCTTCGACGCGTACACGGCAGCGCTGCGCCGGGCGCGCGAGATCCGCTCCCGGCGCCGCTGGTCCAGCCGTGAGGACCTGGTGGAGCTGACCGGGCTGCTGCGCGGGGAGTCGGTCACGCTGGCGAGTCCGGCGCTCCCGGCGGGCACCGGCAGACTCAGCGAGAGCTGCACGCTGACCGCGCTGGTCGAGCGGATGAACGAGCTGTACGCCTCTTCCCTGGACGTGGTGGTCGCCGCCGACGCGGTGTGGTCGGCGCTGCCCGCCCGGATAGATCTACTCGCCGCCGAACTCCACCGCACCCGCTCTCTCGCCCACTCCGTCGGGGTGCGCCCCGGCGAACACCCCGCCGGTGACGACCTGGAGGGCATCACGGCCACGCTGACCGGGCTGCGCGCCCGCGTGATCAGCGACCCGCTCGCCTACTGGACGCCCGCGCAGGGCAGTTCGGCGCCCGGTGGCGGGCGCCCGGACACCACGGTGTACGACCGCGAGGCACGCGCCCTTGAGGACGTGCGCCGGGAGATCGACGCGGTGCTGACGGTCCGTCAGGACGCCGAGGAGCGGCTGATCCGGCTGCGGGACGTGCTGTCGCGCGCCGACCGGACGCTGGCCGAGGCGCGGACCGCGCGGGGCGAGGTCCTGGCGAAGATCGCGGCGACCGAGGTCCCGGTGGTGAGCGGTCCGCCGACCGTGCTCCAGGAGCAGTTGGCGACGGCTGCCGAGTACCGAAGGCACGCCCGCTGGCACCGGCTCTCCCCGCTGCTGGACTCCCTCGAACGGCGGGCGGAGGACGAACTGCTGCGCGCCCGCGAGTCGTTGACGGCGGTGACCGCGCCGCTCGCGGTCCGCGCCGAGCTGCGCGGGCGCCTGGACGCCTACCGGGCGAAGGTCGCCCGGCACGGTCTGGCCGAGGACCCGCTGCTGATCGAGCGGTACGACGCGGCGCGCCGCACGCTGTGGAGCGCGCCCTGCGATCTGCGCGTGGCGGAGCAGGCGGTGCTGCGCTACCAGCACGCGGCGGCCGAACTGCTCAACGCGCCGAAGGTGCCCGAGCACGGACCCACGGACGCGAAGGGGGACGAGGGGTGAGCGAGGAACGGCACGCCTGCCAGCGCCCGGACTGCGCGGGCAGGTACGAGGACATGGGCGGCGGGGGGCTGTACTGCGACACCTGTGGTCTGGCGCCGGTGGTCGCCCCGGTGACCCCGCTGGTGCCGCCCGTCGTGGTCCCGGAGTCCACCGGTCCCACGGAGAGCGGCAGTTCGCGCAGCGCCCGTACCTCCTCGCAGTCCTCGCGTTCGCGCCGCTCGGTGTCGGGGCGGCTCTCCCGCGCCGACTCGGGCCGCGCCGCCGGGCGTTCGGTGTCGGTGCGCAGCTCGGGCGCGTCCTCGGGGCAGTCCGGGCGCGGACGCCTCGGCGCCGGTCTGGTGGCGGTGCCGCAGGTGCCGAAGCCCGATCCGCGCGCGATGGTGCTGGAGAACCCGCAGGTGCCCGAGCGCAAGCGGTACTGCTCCCGCTCGGACTGCGGGGCGCCGGTCGGCAGGGCGCGAGGTGAGCGTCCGGGGCGCACGGAAGGTTTCTGCACCAAGTGCGGGCACCCGTACTCCTTCGTGCCGAAGCTGCGCGCCGGGGACATCGTGCACGGGCAGTACGAGGTGGCGGGCTGTCTCGCGCACGGCGGGCTCGGCTGGATCTACCTCGCGGTGGACCGTGCCGTCTCCGACCGCTGGGTGGTGCTCAAGGGTCTCCTGGACACCGGCGACCAGGACGCGATGGAGGCGGCGATCTCCGAGCGCCGGTTCCTCGCGGAGATCGAGCACGCGGGCATCGTGCGGATCTACAACTTCGTCGAGCACCTGGACCAGCGCACCGGCTCCCTGGACGGCTACATCGTCATGGAGTACGTCGGCGGCAAGTCCCTGAAGGAGATCGCCAACGCCCGCCGCACCCCGGACGGCAGGCGGGACCCGCTCCCGGTGGAGCAGGCGTGCGCGTACGGCATCGAGGCGCTGGAGGCGCTCGGTCATCTGCACAGCCGCAACCTGCTGTACTGCGACTTCAAGGTCGACAACGCCATCCAGACCGAGGACCAGCTCAAGCTGATCGACATGGGCGCGGTGCGCCGGATCGACGACGAGGAGTCCGCGATCTACGGCACGGTGGGCTACCAGGCACCCGAGGTCGCGGACGTGGGGCCCTCGCCCGCGAGCGACCTGTACACGGTGGGCCGTACCCTCGCCGTCCTCACCTTCGACTTCCAGGGCTACACGACCGTGTACGCCGACTCGCTGCCCGACCCGGACACCATCGAGGTCTTCCGGCGCTACGAGTCCTTCTACCGCTTCCTGGTCCGCGCGACCGACCCCGACCCGGCGCGCCGGTTCGCCTCCGCGCAGGAGATGGCCGAGCAACTGACCGGGGTGCTGCGCGAGGTGGTCTCGCTGCAGACCGGGCAGCCCCGGCCGGCGCTTTCGACCCTGTTCGGACCCGAAGTGCGGGTCACGGACACCGAGTTGTTCCCGGTGCTCGACGGCGACGTCTCCCGCCTGGGGACGCGCGGCACGGGTCGTACGCCCTCCGCCCCGCCCCCCGCCCTGGTCCGGGCGGTGGACACGGCGGCCGCCGCGCTCGCCCTGCCCGTCCCGCTGGTCGACCCGAACGACCCGGACGCCGGTTTCCTCGCGGGTCTGACCGCCACCGCCCCGGGCGAACTCCTCGCCGCGCTGGACGCGGCTCCCGCGCAGACCGTGGAGACCCGGCTGCGCAGGGTCCGCGCCCGCCTCGAACTGGGCGATTCGCAAGCCGCGTTGACGACTCTGTCCCGTCTGGAGGCGGAGCGCCCCGACGACTGGCGGGTGGTCTGGTACCGGGGCGTGACCGCCCTCGCCACCGGCGACCTCGCCCACGCCGCCCTCGCCTTCGACGCGGTCTACGACGCCTTTCCCGGCGAGCCCGCGCCCAAGCTGGCGCTCGGTCTGTGCGCGGAGGTACTGGGTCAACTGGACAACGCCGCCGAGTACTACCGGCTGGTGTGGGCGACCGACCCGGGCTTCGTCAGCGCCGCGTTCGGACTCGCCCGGGTGCGGCTCGCGGCCGGGGACCGCACCGGCGCGGTGGACACCCTGGAGTCGGTGCCGGAGTCGTCCATCCACTACACCGCCGCCCGGGTCGCCGCCGTACGCGCCCGCCTCAGACAGCGCACGGCGAGCCCGGGTGACGTACCGTTCCTGGACGATCTGACCGCCGCGGCGGGTCAGATCGAGGCGCTGGACGCGTACGGTCTGGACCCGGCGCGGCGCGAGCGGTTGTCGGCGGAAGTCCTCGGCTGCGCCCTGGACTGGATACTCTCCCAGGGCAGGGGCACCGGCTCGCCCGCCTCGGGCGGACGGGTGCTGCTCGGCAGCGGTCTGGACGAGCGGGGTCTCCGCTTCGGTCTGGAACGCGCGTACCGCACGCTGGCCCGGCTGGCGCCCGGCGGCGAGGAGAGGATCGAACTGGTGGAACGGGCCAACCGTTACCGCCCCCGGACGTGGGTGTAGGCGAATGTCACAGATGCCCCAGCAGGCCGCACTGCCGAAGTGCCCGAGCTGCGCGGAGCCGCTCGAGCCCGGCGACCTCTTCTGCGGTGCCTGCGGATACGACCTCTCCCAGGTGCCCGCGCCGCCCCGGGACCAGCCGACGCTCGCCATGACGGGCGCCGCCGACGTGGACTGGCCCGCCCCCGAGCCGCCGGGTCCGGACAGCGCCGAACCGAGGACGCACCGCGCCACCGACGTGCCCGGCACCGACTCCGGGGGCGCGCCGCTGCCCGGTCCGGAGGCTGCCTCCGCGGGCGTGCGCCTCGACCGTCCCAGCGAGCCGGACGAGTACGCGCTGCAGGCACCGGACCCGCGCGCCGAGCCCGCCCCGGTCTGCGTGGCCTGCCGCGCGGGCCGGGTCGACGGCGACGGCTACTGCGAGAACTGCGGTCACGCCCAGCCCCGCGAACGCGACCACATGGAACGGGAGTCGGGTCCGCTGGCCGCCGTCAGCGACCGGGGTCTGCGCCACCACCGCAACGAGGACGCCTTCGCCGTCGCGCACACCGCGCTGCCCGACGGCGCGCCCGCCTCCGTCGCCGTCGTCTGCGACGGCGTCTCCTCCGCGACCCGCCCGGACGAGGCGTCCATGGCCGCCTCGCGCGCGGCCGGCGACAGCCTGCTGGCCGCCCTGCCGCGCGGCACACATCCGCAAGCGGCCATGCACGAGGCGATCGTCACCGCCGCACAGGCGGTCGACGCGCTCGCCGGGGAGCCGGACGAGGCGCGCGAACACGCCCCGCACCAGAACGCCCCCGCCTGCACCATCGTCGCCTCCGTCGTCACCTCCGGACTCCTGGTCGTCGGCTGGGTCGGCGACAGCCGCGCCTACTGGGTGCCCGACGACCGCACCGCCGCCCCGGCCCGCCTGACCGAGGACGACTCCTGGGCGGCGCAGATGGTCGCCGCCGGGCTGATGAACGAGGCGGAGGCGTACGCCGACGAGCGCGCCCACGCGATCACCGGCTGGCTCGGCGCGGACGCCTACGAACTGGAGCCGCACACCGCGTCGTTCAAGCCCGACCGGGCGGGAGTGGTGATCGTCTGCACCGACGGTCTGTGGAACTACGCCGAGGCGGCGGAGGAACTGGCCCGCATCGTGCCCGAGGACGCGGCGGAGCGTCCGCTGCACGCCGCGCAGGTGCTCGTCGGCCACGCGCTGGACGGCGGGGGCCACGACAACGTAACAGTGGCCGTCGTGCCGTTCCCCGCGCCCGCTCCGGGGGCAGGATCGGCCTGAGGCCGTTCGCGCGCGGGGACCACCGCGCGCCGTGGGGCGGCCACGTACGGGGAAGCAGCCGCGGGACCGGAGGGGACCGGAACCGCGGCTCACGCACCGCCCCGCCCCGGCGGGGTGCTTCTTGGGGGATGTGAAGCAGCATGGCCAATTTCGCGAAACCGGCGGGTCCGCGGTTCTCGGTGGAGGTCTACCAGAACGAGTACCTGCCGGAGGACGGCCGCGAGGTCCACGCCGTGGTCACGGTGACGGCGACGGGCGGCTCCGCCGCGCTCCGGTCGGCGGGCGCGGGTCCGTCGGCCGCCGTCGCGCTCATGGTGGACTGCTCCGGCTCGATGGACTACCCGCCGGTCAAGATGCGCAACGCCCGCGACGCCACCGCCGCCGCCCTGGACGCCCTGCGCGACGGCACCCGTTTCGCGGTGATCGACGGCACGCACGTCGCCCGCGAGGTCTACCCCGGCGGCGGACGCCTCGCGGTGGCCGACGCCACCACCCGTGAGCAGGCCAAGCGCGCGCTGCGCCGTCTCTCGGCGGGCGGCGGCACCGCCATCGGCACCTGGCTGCGCCTGGCCGACCGGCTGCTCGCCTCGGCGGACGTGGAGATCCGGCACGGCATCCTGCTCACCGACGGGCGCAACGAGCACGAGTCGCCCGAGGAGCTGCGCGCCACCCTGGAGGCGTGCGCCGGACGGTTCACCTGTGACGCCCGCGGGGTGGGCACCGACTGGGAAGTGAAAGAAGTCACAGCCATCGCCTCGGCGCTGCTCGGCACCGCCGACATCGTGGCCGACCCCGCCCGTCTGACCGACGACTTCACGGCGATGATGGAGACGGCGATGGGCAAGGAGGTCGCCGACGTCGCCCTGCGGGTGTGGACCCCGGCGGGCGCCGTCGTCTCGTACCTCAAGCAAGTGGCGCCCTCGGTCGAGGAATTGACCGACCGGCGCACCGAGGCGGGCCCGCGCGCCGGGGACTACCCGACCGGCTCCTGGGGCGACGAGTCCCGCGACTACCACCTGTGCGTGACGGTCCCGGCGGCCGGACTCGGTCAGGAGATGCTGGCCGCGCGGGTCTCTTTGGTGGTCCCGCGACCAGGAGGAACAGCGCGGAACCTGGACGCCCAGGGGCTCGTACGGGCCGTGTGGACCGACGACTTGACCGCCTCGACCGCCATCAACCCCCAAGTCGCCCACTACACGGGTCAGGCCGAACTGGCGCAGGTCATCCAGCAGGGCATAGACCTCCGCAAAGCGGGCGATATGGACGGAGCAACGGCCAAACTGGGACGCGCGGTTCAGCTCGCGAGGGTGTCGGGGAACGCGGATACTGCGAAACTGCTTGCGAAGGTGGTGGACGTGGTGGACGCCTCGACAGGTACTGTGCGGTTGAAAGCGAAGGTCACCGAGGCCGACGAGATGACGCTCGAAACCCGGTCCACCAAGACCGTCCGCGTGAAGAAGTGACCCTGCAGAAACAAGTGCCTCAGGAGAAGGGGTAGCACCGACATGCCGACCTGCCCGAACGGACACCAGTCGGGTGCCGACGACTGGTGCGAGGTGTGCGGTCACCGCATGGCCGGTGCCGTACCCCCGCCCCCGCCGCCCTCCGGCGGCTATGGCTTCCCGCCGCCGCGCGCCGAGGGACGCCCCGCGTCGTCCCCGAACCCGGAGCTGTGCCCGCAGTGCCGTACGCCCCGCGAGGGCGGCGCGCCCTTCTGCGAGGAGTGCCGGTGGAACTTCCTCACCAACACGGCGACCTCGTACACGCCCGCGTCCCCGCCCGGCGGCGGCAGCCGGCAGCCCCGCTTCCAGCCGCCGAGCGCCTCCTACGGCGGCGGTGACGGCTACGAGTACCAGGGCTCCCGCCCCTCCCAGGTCAACCGCCCGGCGGAACCGATACCCCCCTTCGACAACGAGCCCTCGGGCCCGACCCCGTTCGGCGCGGCGCGCGGCGGTGCGCCGACTCCGCCGCAGACGTCGGGGGGTCCGTCGGCGTTCGGCGCCCGCCCCGGCGGCCAGCAGCAGGGGTTCGGCGGCGGCCAGGGCGGTCCCGGCGGCGGTCCCTCGGGCGGCCAGCAGCGCCCGTCGATGTTCGAACGGGAGCGCCCGGGCCAGGGTGGCGGCCAGGGCGGCCCTCCGCCGTTCGGCGGCGCCCGCGACCAGTCGGGCCCCGGCGGTCAGGGTGGCCAAGGCGGTCAGGGCGGCGGTCAGTCACCGTTCGGTCGCGCCCCCTCGGGTCCCGGCGGCCAGGGTGGCCAGGGTGGTCCAGGCGCCTTCGACCGCAACCCCTCCGGCACACAGGGCGGCGGAGCCCAGCCCCCCTACGGCGGTCCTTCCAGCCAGGCACCCTCCGCGTTCGGCGGCGCCCCCTCCCGGCAGACCCCGGGCTACCCGCCGCAGGAGACCGGCCACCCGAACAACGGCGGCCCGTCCTTCGGCGGCGGCGCCGACGACTGGGTCATCTCCCCGCCGTCGTCCCCGTCGCAGAACGGCCCGTCGGGCGGCTACGGCTACCCGCAGCCGCCGTCGGGCTACCAGCAGGGCCCGGCCACGTGGACGGCGACCATCGGCCCGGACCGCGAGTACTTCATGGCGATGATGCAGCGCTCCGGCCCGGAGGCGGCGGGTCTCAACCTCCCCGCCTACTCCCCCGAGCAGCAGCGCCCCCTCACCGGCAACCAGCTCACCATCGGCCGCCGCCGCCACTCCACCGGCGACACCCCCGACATCGACCTCTCCGTCCCCCCGGAAGACCCCGGCGTCTCCCACCAGCACGCCGTCCTCGTCCAGCAGCCCGACGGCACCTGGGCGGTAGTCGACCAGAACTCCACCAACGGCACGACGGTCAACGGCGGCGACGAACCCATCCAGCCCTTCGTCCCGGTCCCCCTCCAGGACGGCGACCGGGTCCACGTGGGCGCGTGGACGACGATCACGATCCGCCGGGACTGAGGCGGGGCGCGGCTGAAGGTCGTCCCGTAAGTGATCTTCGATCGGTGTCGGCCGCCTCGTGCGAGGCGGCGATCGCCTGATGCCCGATCGTGATCCACGGGTGTACAACCCCGCGTGGATCCCGGCTGTCTGAAAGGCGCCGGAAGACGAGTCTCCGGCGCCTTTCGGTGCAGAGATCGGGGATCAGGTGGGGAAGAAGATCTGGAGAGCTGCCGTGGCCGGTGGCGCGGCGGCGGTGTTCACGGGCATGGCCGCGGTGCCGGCCGGAGCGGCCGAGGGCGGGGTCTCGTTCACCCGTGTCCAGGTGAACGGCGGCAAGCCCATCGTGATCGGGGTGTCGGACGAGGTCGCGGCGCCCGCCTCCTTCCGGATGGCGACCACCCACGAGTGGAAGTATCCGGCGGTGTTCCTTTACCGCGGCAATGCGGGTGACCGGCTGTGGCACGCCATCGAGACGAGCGACTGCGTCAAGGTGAGCGCCGGTGTGTGCGACTTCAGCGAGACGATGTACTTCGACCCGAGCGTGTGGGACATGCGCAACAGCGAGGCCGGAGCCTGGAAGGTCGCGGCCGAGGTGTCCTTCAAGGGCGGCGGCGGTGACACCGACGACGAGGGCCTCACTGTCCACGTCAAGCGCAACTCCCGCCTGACGGTGAACGCCTCGCCCGAGCCGGTGACCAAGGGCAGGACCATCACCGTGACCGGAAAGGTCACGCGGGCCAACTGGGAGACCAGGAAGTACGCCTCCTACGGAGACCGCCTGGTGAGCCTGCAGTTCAAGCCCACCGGAGCCACCTCCTACACCACGGTGAAGAAGGTGTACGCGAACGGCTCGGGTGATCTCAGAACGACCGTGAAGGCATCCCGGACCGGCACCTGGCGCTGGGCGTACTACGGCAACACCACCACCGGCCCGTCGACTTCGACCGGCGACAACCTCGTAGTGAAGTAAGTTCCCCGGACTGCCTCTCGACCTAAGGGGTCACGCTGAGCGTGACGCTCACTCGGCTCCACAGGTGACACCTCCTGAGCTTCGGCTCAGGAGCACGCGCTGTTGACCGTCGTCAGCGGGGCCCGTGACCGACCGAGTGCGGATTGCCGAGCTACCCCCGGTGCGCGGCGGCACATGGGGCGTCATTTCGGCACGGGCCAGCCCAACGAAGCCACCAAGCGCCTGGTCCAGCGCTGGGAGAGCGGCGAGACCGCCGTGCCCCGACCGGTGTACGCCCGCGCGCTGGAGAGCGTGACGGGTCTGCCGATCGAGTCGCTGGGGTTCGCGGTCCCGGTGCCGCAGTTGCGCGTGACCGGCGACGGACACGGCGGCCACGACGTTACAGGACAGCCCCGTCGGCGTCCCGGCGACGACCGCGACCCAGACCGCCCCGAGAGGCAACTACTCGGGAATCTGGCTGAGCACGTACGAATACTTCAGCTCCGGGCGCGACAACTCGTTCACCGGCAAGCACTACGTCGTCCTGCTCCAGCACGGCAACCGCCTCACCGGCCGCAGCCTCCCCCAGGGCTCACTGAACCCCGACTCGCCTCTCACCCTGGACCTCCAGGTCGAGGGCAACATCGTCACCGGCACCTGGAACGAGAAGACGGCCAGCGAGGGCTACTACCGCGGCGCACGCTACTTCGGCGCCGTACAGATGCTGGTCGAGCCGACCGGCCGCCGCATGGCCGGCAAGTGGGTCGGCTTCGGCAAGGAGTTCGACGTGAACACGGGCCCGTGGGAGCTGCGCTTCATGGACGCCGACACCAGCAAGGCGACCATCGCCCGCTACAACCGGACCCCCGAATGAGCCGCACCGAACGTGAGTGAGCCCCCGTCGACCGGCGGGGGCTCACTCACGTTCACCTGCCCATGCGGCTACCGCTCGGAAGGAAAGTCCGCACCCCGAGAAGCGCCCTCGTACGCGCGCAACTCCCCGATCATCCCCTCCAGTTGCTCACGGACCGCGTCGTACCCCGCCGCCCCCAGCACGATGCGCCGCGGAGGCTTCTCCTGGTCCATCGCGTCCAGTACGGCTCGCACCCCGCGCCGCGGATCTCCCGGCTGGTGCCCGTCCTGGTCGATCATCGCCGTGCGGACCGACTCGACGAACGGCAGATACGCGGAGACCGACTCGGACACCGACTCGTCGGAGAAGGAGGCGTACGCGTGGGTCCGGAAGGCGCCGGGTTCGACGGCGAGGACGTGGATGCCGAACGGCGCCACCTCCTCGCGCAGCGCCTCCGTCAGACCCTCGACGGCGAACTTCGCGGCGCTGTAGTAGCCGAATCCGGGCACGCCCCGCAGTCCGGCGACGGAGGACATGTTGACGATCCAGCCGCTGCGACGCGCCCGCATACCCGGAAGGGCGGCGCGCAGAAGCTCCGTGACGGAGAAGAAGTTCAGCTCGAAGGAGCGCCGGACGTCGGACTCGGGCGTGCCTTCGACGGAGCCGTACCAGCCGCGTCCCGCGTTGTTGACCAGGACGTCGATGCCGCCGAAGTGATCCTCCGCCGTGCGGACGGCGTCGCGGATCTGCTCGGTGTCGGTGACGTCCAGGGGGAGGACGAGCGCCCGGTCGCCGTGGCGGGCGGCCCAGTCGGTCAGGAGTTTCGGGCGGCGGGCGGTGAGGACGACGTTGTCGCCGCGTTCGAGGGCGGCGTCGGCGTAGGCGATGCCGAAGCCGCCGGGGGAGCCGCCGGTGATGAACCAGGTAGTCATGCTTCCTCGAATCCGGGTCGTCGTCAGGGGGCGATGTCGAGCCGGCTGATCAGCCCGCCGTCGAGGGCGAAGCGGTAGCGCAGGTCGACGGTGCCGCCAGGGAAGTCGCCTTCGAGGTGCTGGACGACGGTGTAGCGGTCGGGTCCCTCACTCTCGGCGCCGACCAGGGTCGTGGTGTACGTGTACTCGGAGCCGGTCCGCTCCAGCCAGCGCGTGAGGGCGAGGGTTCCCTCGTAGGTCTGGCCGTCGTCGGTGACGGTGGCGCCGGGGGCGAACGTGGCCAGGGTGGTGGGGACGTCGTGCGCGTCGTGCGCCCGGAGATAGCGCCGGACGACCTCCGGCAGCTCGACGGTGGCGGTGTCGGGGTTCTCGGTCATGGGGGTGCCTCGCAGACAGGGACATGGCGACATGGCTCGGTGCCGGTGACCCGGTCACCACTGAACCACTCACTGCTAAAATAGAAGCCAGTAACTTCGACTTTAGCAGTAACCAGGGAGAGTGCCATGCCGAACCGGATCAGGCTGGAGGACCGCGAGTGCCCGCTGTCGACCACGG
The DNA here is from genome assembly GCF_016482685.1 of Streptomyces sp. DSM 110735. GTDB lineage: Bacteria > Actinomycetota > Actinomycetes > Streptomycetales > Streptomycetaceae > Streptomyces. The sequence goes on from NZ_JACYHF010000018.1 coordinate 95,627, forward strand.
TGCGGCACGTCGGCGAGTGGTGGACGCTGCTGATCCTGCACGACGCCTTCGACGGCTACACGCGCTTCGACCAGTTCCAGCAGAGCCTCGGCATCTCCACCAGCATGCTCACCGCACGCCTGAAGACCCTGGTCGGTGACGGTCTGCTGGAGCGGCGCCCGTACCAGACGAACCCCGTCCGCCACGAGTACGTCCTCACCGACCTCGGTCGCTCCCTGCGCCCCGTGATCGTCGCCCTCGCCGCCTGGGGCAACCGCCACCTCGACCCCGAGGACCGCTCCATGATCCTGATCGACGCCGAGACCGGCGAGGAGTCCGACCCGGTCGTGGTCGACGCCCGCACCGGCAAGCGCCTCGACGACAGCGAGGCGTACGTCTTCAGCGCCGGTCCGGCGGCCAGCGACGCGATGCGCGCCCGCTACACCGAACTCGACCGGCGGCGGCGTACGCGCGCCACCGACCCGAACGCGTCGTAGCCGCACGGCACCGGGCAGGGGTCCTACGACCCGGGTCCTCGGTCACCCCGTCTGAGACCATGGACGGGTGAATGAGATCCGGCGTGGCACGCTTCAGGAGCAGACCTTCTACGAGCAGGTCGGCGGGGAGGAGACGTTCCGGCGGCTCGTCCACCGCTTCTACGAGGGCGTCGCGGAGGACCCGCTGCTCAAGCCGATGTACCCGGAGGAGGACCTGGGTCCGGCGGAGGAGCGGCTGACGCTCTTCCTCATCCAGTACTGGGGCGGTCCGACCACCTACAGCGAGAACCGGGGGCATCCCCGGCTGCGGATGCGGCACGCGCCGTTCGCCGTGGACCGGGCCGCGCACGACGCCTGGCTGAAGCACATGCGGGTGGCGGTGGACGAGCTGGAGCTCTCCGAGGAGCACGAGCGGACGCTGTGGAACTACCTCACGTACGCCGCCGCCTCGATGGTCAACACCGAGGGCTGAAGCCCGAGAAGCCCCCGCCGAAACAGGTCAGCGCACGCTGACGCCGAGCGCGCCGAGCCCCGCCCCGCGCACGGCGACCGAGCCGTACGGCGTGCGCAGCCGCAGCCAGGTGCCCGAGGACAGCAGGACGACGTCCGCCGCGCCGGTGCCGGGGCGCAGGAAACCGAGCGAGTGCGCCGCGTGCACGGCGCGCAGCGGGAGCCGGGTCGTACCGATCTCGCGGGACCAGATCTCCCGTCCCGTACGGTCCAGTTCGGCGCGGGTGCGCGCCTCGGGCGCCAGTTCCTCGGTGCGGGCGCGGAACTCCGCGACCGACTGGCCGACGGTACGGCGCAGTTCCTCCGGGGCGGGCAGCCCCGGCTCGGGACGCCAGCCGCCGCGCGGCGGCAGCACCCCGGCCCACGGCGGACCCGTGACGGCGGCGGGTACGGCGGCGGTGGCCGCCCGGTCGTCCAGGGACTCCAGCAGTTCACCGGCGGAGACGGTCGCGTCGAGGGTGACGTCGAGCCCGTCCTCGTACGGCTTGGCGAGCCGCGCCGTACGGATGGCGAGCACCTCGAAGGACGGTGGCCGGCCGAAGACGGCGAGCGCCGTGCCCGCCGCCTGGAGACGCACCGCCGCTCCCCGGTCGTAATGGAGCAGCCGGGAGAGGAAGGCGCCGAGGTCCGCCGCCTCCCTCTCGTCGGCGAGGTGGAGCACCGTCATGCGGCGACGGCCTTTTCCTCGTCACTCGCGCCGGTTCTGCCGCCGTCGTCAGTGTACTCGCTGAGGAACTCGCGCTCCTCGGCGGTGATCCGACGGGGGCGCTGAGCCTCGAAGTCGAACGGGACGATCACGGTGGACGCCCGGACGTAGACGAGATCGTCGTCCTTCACCTCGTAGGTGAGGGTGAAGGACGCGGCCCTGATCTCGGTGACCCACAGCTCGATGTCGACCGGCGCGTGCCGGTGGACGAGCTGGCGCTTGTAGTCGATCTCGTGTCGCGCCACGACCGACCCCTGCTTGAAGTCCTTGTCCGGACGGAACAGGAAGTCGATACGGGCCTCCTCCAGATAGCGGAGGAACACCACGTTGTTGACGTGGCCGTACGCGTCCATGTCCGCCCAGCGCAGCGGGCAGCGGTAGATGTGGCGCAAGGTGAGATCAGCCCCGGGTCAGCTTCTTGTAGGTGGCGCGGTGCGGGCGGGCGGCGTCGGCACCGAGCCGCTCGATCTTGTTCTTCTCGTACGACTCGAAGTTGCCCTCGAACCAGAACCACTTGGACTCGCCCTCGTAGGCGAGGATGTGCGTGGCGACCCGGTCCAGGAACCAGCGGTCGTGGGAGACGACCACGGCGCAGCCGGGGAACTCGAGGAGCGCGTTCTCCAGGCTGGAGAGGGTCTCGACGTCGAGGTCGTTGGTGGGCTCGTCGAGGAGCAGCAGGTTGCCGCCCTGCTTGAGGGTGAGCGCGAGGTTGAGGCGGTTGCGCTCACCGCCGGACAGCACGCCCGAGGGCTTCTGCTGGTCCGGACCCTTGAAGCCGAAGGCCGACACGTAGGCGCGGGACGGCATCTCGACCTGGCCGACGTTGATGTAGTCGAGACCGTCGGAGACGACCTCCCACAGCGTCTTCTTGGGGTCGATGTTCTCGCGGCTCTGGTCGACGTACGAGATCTTGACGGTGTCGCCGACCTTGATGTCGCCGGAGTCCGGGGTCTCCAGACCCTGGATCATCTTGAACAGCGTGGTCTTGCCCGCGCCGTTCGGACCGATGATGCCGACGATGCCGTTGCGCGGCAGCGTGAAGCTCAGGTTGTCGACGAGGACCTTCTCGCCGAACGCCTTGTTGAGGTCGTTGACCTCGACGACGATGTTGCCCAGGCGCGGACCCGGCGGGATCTGGATCTCCTCGAAGTCCAGCTTCCGCATCTTGTCGGCTTCGGCGGCCATTTCCTCGTAACGGGCGAGGCGGGCCTTGGACTTGGCCTGACGCCCCTTGGCGTTGGACCGCACCCACTCCAGCTCGTCCTTGAGGCGCTTCTGCCGCTTGGCGTCCTTCTGGCCCTCGACCTTGAGGCGGGCTGCCTTGGTCTCCAGGTACTTGGAGTAGTTGCCCTCGTAGCCGTGCAGACGACCGCGGTCGACCTCGCAGATCCAGCCGGCCACGTTGTCCAGGAAGTACCGGTCGTGGGTGACGGCTACGACGGTGCCGGGGTACTTGGCCAGGTGCTGCTCCAGCCAGTTCACCGACTCGGCGTCGAGGTGGTTGGTGGGCTCGTCGAGGAGCAGCAGGTCGGGCTGCTCCAGGAGCAGCTTGCAGAGCGCGACGCGGCGCTTCTCGCCACCGGAGAGGTTGGCGACGGGCCAGTCGCCGGGCGGGCAGCCCAGCGCGTCCATCGCCTGCTCGAGCTGGGCGTCGAGGTCCCAGGCGTTGGCGTGGTCCAGCTCCTCCTGGAGCTTGCCCATCTCTTCGAGCAGCGCGTCGGAGTAGTCGGTCGCCATCAGCTCGGCGATCTCGTTGAACCGGTCGAGCTTGCCCTTGATCTCGGCGACGCCCTCCTGGACGTTCTCCAGGACCGTCTTCTCCTCGTTGAGCGGGGGCTCCTGGAGGAGGATGCCGACGGTGTAGCCGGGCGAGAGGAAGGCATCGCCGTTGGAGGGCTGCTCCAGCCCGGCCATGATCTTCAGCACGGTCGACTTACCGGCACCGTTCGGACCGACGACACCGATCTTCGCCCCTGGCAGGAAGCTCAGGGTGACGTCGTCGAGGATCACCTTGTCGCCGTGCGCTTTGCGCGCCTTGCGCATGGTGTAAATGAACTCAGCCAAGAGAAACCGTCCGGCAGCTTGAAATCTGGCAGTGGGCAGATACACCCCATCTTGCCGTACGGCCAGGCTTCCGCGGAAACTCGTTCTTGGCGGGGGGTGTGAGCTGGGGGTTCGTCGCGGAGGCGGGTGACTTGGCTGTCACTGTCGGTGGCCGTCGTCGGCTCGCACAGCCCCGGTACATCCCGGCGCCAGCCCCTGCCCTTACCGATCTCAACCAAAAACGCACGAATCGTCGACATCCGGGCTAGCCTGGCGCTCCACCATCTGGGGGGATGTATGGGACTGCGCATCAACAAGTCGTTCAAGATCGCACCTGGTGTCCGCGTCCGTCTCGGCACAAAGTCGAGCAGCCTGAGCATCGGGGGCAAGGCCGGCCGAGTGACCATCAACAGCCGCGGTCGCCGTACGACGACTGTGCGCCTCGCCCCTGGCGTCTCCTACTCCACTTCCTCCACTTCCTCTTCGAAGGGAACAAGACCGAAGCCAAGCCGCGCTCCCGCTGCCGCACCGGCTACCCCGTCCGGCAGAGCCCCCCTTGGAGCACTCATCGCGCCGCGCCGAAACAGTACTGAAGGCTGGGTAGCGGCCGACGAACGAGGCGTCGTCGTACATCGGAGAGATCTTGAGGACGTCCGCATTCCGCTAGTGCACCTTGCCTCCGCAGAGCTGGACGGGAAGGAGCTCACGCTGAAAACGTCAGACGCGACGACCTACCACCTGAGGCTCACTACCTTTTCCACTGCGCGGGATCTCCGGTTCGTAGAGGCCTTGGCTCGCGCTGCTCGGCTGACTCAGAGCTGACGACGCTCAGCGTGCACCCATGACGGCGAGCCATGGCCCCAGGGAATCACCCTCGCGGAACGGCTGACCGCCACATCGACGGGGACACTGACCGTCACCGGAGTGCCGGGCAGCCAGACGACCGCCGTCCTCAGCAGTCGAGGACGTGAGGGATGGCACTGGTCGGCAAGGGATCCCGGTGGATCGCCGTGAACGGCATGACCTACCACTGACGCCCACCACACGGACCCACCTACAGCCAGGCCCTGACCTGGGCGCTGAAACTCAGGCCGGGAGCTACTTCTTACGCCGCCGCCCCGCCTTCTTCTTCAACTCAGCCTGCCCCCGCTGCGTCCAGTCCCCTTGATGGCGATAGCAGCGCGCCGTCCCCTTCATCGTCTTGTTCTGGCAGCGGCGTCCAGCCTCCGTAGGCCAGCCGCACTTGCCCTGCTTCCACTCCCCCACAGTCCACCCCCAGGCAGCTCACGGCATGTGTCGACCCCAGGGTGCGCGACCGTACAGGCGTGCGGCAGGGCGCAGGGCGGGCGGAATCGGCGCTACGCGCGCACGCGGGTTGGTACGTCGAAGCGCGCCGGAATCCGGCACCGCCGGAAAAGGTGACGTGAGCTGTCACCTTTGGCGTGCACCGTGGTGGCATGGAGAACGACACCACCCCCCAGGACGCCCCCCGCCCCCTCACGAACCGCGTCGCGCTCGTCGCCGGAGCCACCCGAGGTGCCGGTCGCGCGCTCGCCGTGGAGCTGGGGCGCGCCGGAGCCACCGTGTACGTCACCGGCCGCACCACCCGGGACCGGGTCAGCGAGGTCGGCAGGGCGACGGAGACCATCGAGGAGACAGCGGAGCTGGTCGGCGCGGTCGGCGGCACAGGCGTCGCCGTCCCCACCGATCATCTGGACGAGGACCAGGTACGCGCTCCCGTCGAGCGGATCGACCGTGAGCAGGGCCGACTCGACATCCTCGTCAACGATCTCTGGGGCGGCGAGCATCTGCTCGGCGGCTCGGTGTTCGGGAAGAAGAGCTGGGAGACGCCGCTCGCGGACGGGCTGCGCATCCTCGAACTCGGGGTGCGGTCGCACGTGATCACCGCGGCGCTCGCGCTACCGCTGCTGATCCGCTCGGACGCGCCGCTGCTGGTGGAAGTCACGGACGGTACGGCGGAGTTCAACCGCACCTACCGCGACAACCTCTACTACGACCTCGCGAAGACCGCCCCCATCCGGATCGCCTACGGGCTGGGCGCGGAACTGGCGGCGTACGGAGGCACGGCCGTCTCCGTGACGCCGGGCTTCCTGCGCTCGGAGCAGATGCTCGCCCACTTCGGCGTGACGGAGGAGAACTGGCGCGACGCCGCGGCGAAGGAACCGGACTTCGCCGTCGCCGAGTCGCCGTACTACCTCGCCCGAGGGGTCGCCGCACTCGCCGCCGACCCGGAAAGGGCGACCCGCTGGAACCGGAAGTCCACCTCCAGCGCGGAACTCGCCAAGGTCTACGACGTACGGGACGTGGACGGCAGCCGACCGGACGCGTGGGCGTACTTCGCCGAGGTCAAGTTCGCCGGAAAGCCCGGCACTCCGGACGACTACCGCTGATCCCCCACCCCGTACAGCTCGGCAACGGCCCGCGCCCGCTCACGGAAGCGGGCGCGCAGGCTCGCCGGGGCCAGCACCTCCACCTCCGCGCCCAGCTCGGCCAGTTGGGCGAAGGCGACCTCCTCCGCCTCCACCGGCAGGTCGAGCGTGACGCGCCCGGCGTCGTCGGGTCCGGTCGCGGAACCCAGCGCCTCATCGACCCCGGCCGCGTCCACCACGGCGGGCAGCCGACGCAGCCCTCGCTCGGTCACGCGCACGGTGACGGTCGTCCGCAGCAGCGCCCGCGCGAACTCGACCGCCTGAGCCTGCCAGTGCGCGGCCAGGTCGAAGGACGGGTCCCGGACGAAGGGTTGATCGAGACCCGGGGCAGGGAACAGCCCCGTCACCCGATCGACGCGGTACGTCCGCCAGGCGCCGTCCCGGTCCCGCCCCTCCCCCGGCACGCGCCCCACGACGTACCAGACCCCCGCCTTCAGCACGAGCCCGTACGGCTCCAGCAGACGCGTCACCGTGCTGGGCGCCGCCCCGTCCCGCCCCGGCCGCGCGTACGCCAACTCGACGGTCCGGTCGGACCACACGGCCCGCGCCAGCTCCGGCAGCAACTCCGGTACCGACGGCTCCCGGAACCACGCCGGAGCGTCCAGATGGAACCGCCGTACCGACGACTCCGCCGCCTCCCGCAACGACGGCAACAGCGTCGCCGACAGCTTCAGCCGAGCCGCGCCCGCCGCGTCCGCCAGCCCGAGATCGCGCAGCGCCGTGGGCAGACCGGACAGGAACAGCGTCTCCGCCTCGCTGGGATGCAGCGTGGTCAGCCGCGTCCGATGCCCCGGCGCCAGCCGGTACCCACCCCCGCGCCCCCGCTCGGACCGGACCGGCACCCCCGCGTCCTGCAACGCCTGAGCGTCCCGGATCACCGTCCGCTCGGAAACCTCCAGCTCCCGGGCGATCTCGGCAGCGGTCACCCCGGGCCGCGACTGCACGAGCAGCGCCATACGGATCAGACGAGAGGCACGCATACCTCCAGCATCCCGGACCCGACGACTGCCCGGCGCGATGGTGGATACGATCATCATCCCCAGGCGAGCAGGAGTTGACCCAGCAGTGTGGGACGGACCCTTCTACCGCGTTCGGCGTGACGGCTACGAGATCTGCTTCGTCCCTGACGCCGGCGTACCCCTCGACGAGATCGACGACGTCGACATGTGGGTGATCTTCGAGGACGGGCAGCGCTGGTCGGGGACCATCTACACGTTGGATGTCGTCCGGCGCACCATGGACCGTTGGCAGCAGAGCGGGGAATGCCTGGGCGGCAGGTTCTTCAGCAACCGGGACGGGCTGATCGCCCGTGACCGTGGTGTCCCCGCGATGGTCGAGGTCGTCGATCACCTCGTACAAAGCGGTGGCTACAAGTGCGTCTTCCGCGATGTCGGCCGGGAAGAAGACGAGGACGATTGAGCCGTCGGAGGAGAACCCGGGGTCAGGCCCCCGTCACTCCCCCGCCCGCGCCTCACGCCCGCGCAGGAACACCAGCACCGCCCCGCCGATCACCACGAAGCCGATCGCCACTCCGGCGATCAAGGGGGTGATCGCCGAGCCACCGGTGGCCGCCAGGTCGGTGCCGGGCGGAGTGTCGGCAGGGAGGGCGACGGGGGTGGGGTCGCTGAGGGTCTGGGTGGACTTGGTGGTGACGACGCCCTGGGTCTTGCAGTCGAGGACACCGGTGAAGCGGCGGCTGAAGTCGTTGGCGCCAGTGACCGTGAAGTCGTAGGTGCGGTCCTCCTGGAGGGGGACGGAGACGGTGGTCGCGGTTCCGGCGGCCACCGTGTGCTCCTCGCCCATCAGCTCGAAGGTGAACGGCTGGTCGCCCTTGTCGGCGACGGTGACGTCCACACCGCTCTTGGCGCAGTTCGTGCGGGCCGAGACCGCGGGGACCGCGCCCTCCGCGGCCCAGGTGGCGCTCGTCGTCGCGGAGACCGTGGACTCGCTGGAGCCCGCCAGGATCTGGGTCTGGCTGCGGGAGTCGGAGGCGAAGGCGCGCCCGACCGGCACGGTGGTGGACGCCTGGAGGGTGAGCTGGGTGGAGCCGTCCGGCGCGCCCTCGGGGATGTCGAAGTACAGCCGACTGCCGTCCCGCGCCGAGGTGATCACCTTGCCGGTCTTGTCGATGATCCGTACTCCGGCGGCGGCCGCGTCCTCGGGCGGGGTCACCGTCACGGTGCCGCCGTTGGTGTGCACGGTCACCGGTCCGAGCAGATCACCGGCGCGTCCGGAGACGGCGGGCGGGTCCAGGGTCAGGGAGGACTGCGGCTCGGCGGTGTCGCGCGCGCTCTTCTGGAGGTAGTCCGCGAGCTTCTCGGCGTCCGGGTCCACCGCGTCGACCTTCGCGCCGTCCGAGTAGCGCCAGATGGCCACCTGGGTACCTGCCGCCGCGTCCTGCTCGGTCAGCCCCCGCGCCCCCGCCTTGCGGGCGAGCGCGGCAAGGTCGTTGACCTGGGGGTAGGAGTTCTGCAGGATCCAGCGGATGCGCCCGGCGTCCTTGTTGGTGCCCAGCGAGGTGCCGCTCCAGGGGGTCTCCTGGTAGTGCGCGTCGCGCTGGGTGGGGTTGTGCAGGTCGACGCAGTACGTCTGAAGGGTGCCGCCGCCGTCCACGGACATCTCGAACAGACCCGCGGGGACCGTCAGATCGGTGCCGTCCTCGTGGATCACGGCCTCGCCGTACGTCTTGAGGCCGTTGATCGTGGCCGTCGCCCCGCCCTGGGTCTGCGGAGCCTCGTCGGCCAGGGCCGTACCGGCGCCGGAGAGCACACCCACCGCCGCCAGGCCGGAGACCAGGACCACCGCTCCGATACGGGCGGGCACGGCGGACCGGGTTATCCCAGAGAACGCACCAAGCACAGAATTCCCCTTCGAGCAGGACCTGTTGGACGTGGGGGACGGTCCCACCAGCAGAAATCGGCAGCCCCAAGGGGGCACGCCCGGCATCCTATGGATCAACGCGGCCGCACTTGCCGGGTCCGGTCTCCGGAGGCCGATCCGAGCCGTAATCGTTATCGCGAACGCTGAGAACGAACCGGGCTTGTCGACAAATCCACCGGTCGGTAAGGGTGGGAAGCGGGTGTTCCGCGTGTTCGACCCGTTCGGCGCCCATCCACCGATAAGCCGCGGTTCCGTTCCGAGCGCGCCCACGAAGGCTGACAGCCCATCAGTAAGACGGGCTGACGTCACGTCATGTCACCCCCGCCGCCGCCTCGGCCGGACTGTCCTCGGTCTCCTCCGTCGGCGGCGTCTCCCACTCCGGCTCGGGTCGCGTCGCCGCGCGAGGTGGTGTGTCCGGGCGGGACGAGCGCCGGAAGGCAGCCGTACCGCGTGCCAGGTCGTGCCCGATCGCCACCGCGTCGATGTCCGCCGACGCCCAGTTCTGCTGCCCCTCCCGGGTCTCCGAGCGCACCTTCAACCTGCCGTGGACCACGACCGGTTGTCCCACCTCCACCGACGCGGCCACGTTGACCGCGAGCTGCCGGTTGGCCCACACCGTGAAGAAGTTGGTGTGCCCGTCCGTCCAGGCGCTCTTCTCCCGGTCCCAGTAGCGCGAGGTCACCGCGAGCCGGAACCGGGCGGACGGTCCCGCCGCCATGTCCCGGTACAGCGGCTGCGTCGCCACGTTGCCCACCACGCACACCAAGGTCTCGTTCATCCCGAACCCCTCCTCACCCGGCGCCACGACGCCGGGCCGTCCCCCGTACGAGCCCTTCCCGTACGGCCTGCGTGCGACCAGACTGCACCCGCTCCGCCGACCCCCGCCGAGCGCTGTGGACCACCTCCGGACCTGTGGAAAACCCCGCCACCCGAGTGGGTGACGGGGCTTTCCGACGAGCACAGAGACGAGCACGCGGACAAGCGCGCAGCGGCAGGGCGCCGCTCACCCCACCCCCGCCCGCATCACCTTCCCGTACTGCTCCCGCACCTCCCGGTACCGCAGCAGCTCCGCCGCCACCGGATCCAGCACCCGGGCCCGCCCGCAGCTCGCCGCCGCCTCCCGCAACCGCCGCTCCGCCTCCTGGCCGTACCGCCGCGCGGGTCCCCGCGCCGCCAGCCGGCAGCTCCACTCCACCAGCGGCCCGCCGACGATCCCGCACAGCATCAGCAGCACCGGAACCCACAGGTTGGGCGCCAGCACCCCCGCGATCTGCCCCGCGAGCCACAGCCCGCCGACGACCTGGAGCAACGTCATCGCCGCCTGCGCCAGCACCGCCACCGGCCACCAGCCCGGCCGAGGCGGGCGCCCCGGCGGCAGTCCCGCCCCCGCCGCCAGCTCGTCCAGCGACTCCGACAGCCCCTGCGAGCCCCGTACGGCCGCCTCGCGCACCGCCTGCGCCCATGGCCCGGGCAGCCCGGCGGAGGCGCGGTCGGACACCGTACGGACCGCCTGTTCGACGCGCTGGCGCGCCGTCGCCTCCGTATCGGCGGGCGTACGCACCGCCAGCTTGCCGGTGGGCGGACCGCCCCGGTCGTGGTACCAGCGCCACAGCCGCAGCCAGGGCGTGCCGCAGGCACGGTTGGCGTTGCGCAGCCAGGCGCGCTCGGCGGCGTCACCGGCGGCGGTGGCGCCCACCGCGTCCGCGAGCCGGTCGGCGAACTCCTCGCGCGCGTCCTCGGCGAGTTCGACGCCCTGCCCGGCGGCGTACACCGGGCGCAGTGCGGTCGCGGCGGCGTCCACGTCGGCCGAGACGCGCCGGGCGGCCGCGCCGCGCTCCGCCACGAACTTGCCGAGCACGCCGCGCAGTTCACCGAGACCGTCGCCGTTGAGCGCGGACAGGGCGAGCACCGTGGCGCCCGGTTCGCCGTGCTCGCCGAGGGCGACGCCGTCCTCGTCCAGGAGGCGGCGCAGGTCGTCCAGGATCTGCTCGGCGGCCTCGCCGGGCAGCCGGTCGACCTGGTTGAGGACGACGAACATCACCTCGGCGTGCCCGGCCATCGGCCGCAGATAGCGCTCGTGCAGGGCCGCGTCGGCGTACTTCTCGGGGTCGACCACCCAGATCACCGCGTCGACCAGCTTCAGGATGCGGTCGACCTGATCGCGGTGCCGCACCGCCGCCGAGTCGTGGTCGGGCAGGTCCACGAGGACCAGCCCGGTCAGCGGCGCCTCGCCCTCAGGACCCGGCACCGGACGGCGGCGCAGCCGTCCAGGGATGCCGAGGCGGTCGATGAGGGCGGCGGCGCCGTCGCTCCAACTGCACGCGATGGGCGAGGAGGTGGTCGGGCGGCGTACGCCGGTCTCGGAGATCGTCACCCCGGCGAGCGCGTTGAAGAGCTGCGACTTGCCGCTGCCGGTCGCGCCCGCGATGGCGACGACGGTGTGCTGCCCGGAGAGCCTGCGCCGCGCGGACGCCTCGTCCAGGACGCGGGCGGCCTCCGCGAGCGTGTGGTTGTCCAGGCGCGCGCGGGAGAGCCCGACGAGTTCGCGCAGCGCGTCCAGGCGGGAGCGCAGGGCGCCGTCGTAGGCGAGCGGCAGCGTGCCGGGGGCGGACGAGCCGCCGCGGGACGGGGCGTCGAGGGGGGAGCGATCCTCGTCGGGGGCGGCGCTGTCGGTGGCGCGGCGGGCGATGAGACCGTCGTCCCAGGGCTCGGCGGCGGTGCCGGTCGGCGCGCCGGAGGGGCCCGCGCCGACCGGGTCGGCGCCGACGGCGTCGGACGACGACGCGGCGGGTACGCGCGCGTGCTCCGCGTTCCCGGCGTCCGTACCGCCGCCGGGGCGCCCCGCTTCCGGCGCGGGCTGCGGGACGTGTCCACCGGCCGCTCCGGCGTGCTCCGTACGACCCTGCGGGCGGTCCGCGCCGTCCGGCGGACCCGTACCGTCCGAGTGGTCCATGCGATCCGTGTGGTCCTTGCGATCCGTGTGGTTCTGGTCGGCCACGGCGGTCACCGGTCACCTCTCCTTCTGCAGTACGGACAGCGCGGCGATGAGTTCGGCCTGCGATTCGGCGTGGACGTCCAGGGCGTCGAGGGGGGCGAGACGGCGTTCGCGCTCGGCGTGCATGACGCGGTCGACGTGCTCGGTGAGCAGGCGCCCCGCCCGGTCGCGCAGCCGCAGCGCGCCATGGGGACCGATCCGCTCGGCGAGCCGCTCCCCCGCCGTACGCGCGCGGTGTCCGCCGAGTACGGCGGTGGCGACCAGCGCGGCGACGACCTCGGCGTCGACCGTCGCGCCCCGCTCCAGCTCGCGCACCTCGTCCTCGGCGTACTCCTCCAGCTCGCGCCGCCAGCGCCGTACCGCGAGCCCGATGCGGTGCTCGGGGGGCTCCGGGGAGGGGTCCTGGGCGGTCAGTTCGGGGGCACGGGCGGCGGGCTCGCGGCGCCATGCCTCGTGCGTCCGCTCGTCGGCGGCGGTCACGGCGCACAGCAGCAGCTCGGCCAGGCTCTCGACCAGGGCGTCCAGGAGTTCGCCCGCGGTGCAGTCGAGGGGGAAGGCGCGCCAGCGCTTGAGGGCGTCACCGGCGAGGGCGGCGCCGGAGTTGACGCGTCCGCGTACGCGCGCGTGCTCGCTGTCGTAGGCGTGGTCGACGGCGGAGGTGAGCCGGAGCGCGGCCGCGTACTGCGCGGCGGCGGCGCCTGCCAGCTCGGGCATCCGGGACTTGAGCGAGTCGAGGAGACCGTACGCGGTACGGGCGAGGACCTGGCGGCGCGCGGCGGGGTCCTGCGAGTGGTGCAGCAGCCAGGCGCGCAGGGGCGCCACGGCGGACGCGGGCAGCAGTCCGCCGCCCCAGGCGGACTCGGGCAGCTCGGGCACCGTGAAACGGGGTACGTCGCCGAGCCCGGCCTTGGTGAGCAGGGCGCCGTACTGGCGGGAGACCTCGGCGACGACCTGGTGCGGTACGCGGTCCAGGACGGTCACCAGGGTGGCGTCGTACTCCTTCGCGGTGCGCAGCAGGTGCCAGGGGACGGCGTCGGCGTAGCGGGCGGCCGTGGTGACCATGATCCAGACGTCGGCGGCGCAGATCAGCTCGGCGGCGAGGACGCGGTTCTCGGCCACCAGGGAGTCGACGTCGGGGGCGTCGAGGAGGGCGAGCCCGCGCGGGACGCTCTCAGCGGTCTCGACGCGGAGTACGCGCGCGGGGTGCTCGTCACGGGAGTCCTGGTGCCGGTCCTGGTGCCGGTCCTCGTACCGGTCCTGCTGGGGCAGCGGGCCGCGGGTGAGGTCGGGCAGGACGCGCATCCCGCTGAACCAGTGATGATCCTCCGGATGGCAGACGAGGACGGGGGTCCGGGTGGTCGGCCGCAGTACGCCCGCCTCGCTGACCCGGCGCCCGACGAGGGAGTTGACGAGCGTCGACTTGCCGGTGCCGGTCGAGCCGCCCACCACCGCGAGCAGCGGCGCTTCGGGCGAGCGGAGCCGGGGTACGAGGTAGTCGTCGAGCTGTGCGAGCAGTTCGTCGCGGTTGGCGCGCACGCGCGGTGCTCCCGCGAGGGGCAGCGGAAAGCGAGCCGCGGCGACACGGTCGCGCAGGGCGGAGAGTGTGTCGAGCAACTGGGGCCGTACGTCCAAGGTCACCACATGGGAAGAATGCCCAATTTTGAGGGAATTCTGAAGCATATGGACATGTCTGCGCGCCGACAGAACAGAACGGACGGACGGGACGACTGGGGCACGGGCACACTCCAGGCATAACGAGTGCACAACACCCGGCGCGTCGGGGCGCAAAAGCGATGCACGATTCGTACCCGCCTGCGATTATCAGGACCGCTTCACCGAACCTCCACATCGAGCCACGGAGGCGAGGCGACAGGGTCGGGGACCAGTCACCTTTATCCTTGACCCGCATCGGGCCCCCGTAGCTCAGTGGATAGAGCAGGCGCCTTCTAAGCGCTTGGCCGCAGGTTCGAGTCCTGCCGGGGGCGCGTCTTCTGGCCCTTCCTCCGGGAAGGGCTTTTTGCTGTTCCGGCGTGGTTCCAGTGGGCATGACGAGGCCCCGGTCTCTCCCCCAACGATCATGGGAAGACTCCGGGGCCGTCCGGCTGTCACCGGGTTCTGGCGGGTGGCCGTGTCGAATACGTGTCGAAGTTTTCGTGGGCTCCGTCAGCCGACATCCGGCCGCTCGGGCAGATCTCCGGCAGCCTCCAGCCGCCGTTTGAGATCAGGAAGCTGTCCCTCGACGCGACGGGCGTAGGTGGCCAGAAGCACGGGCACGCTGTTGCCGGCCCAGTCGGCGACCTGCGCGGGCGGGATCCCGTCGTTGAGCCACTTGGTCAGGCGCGTGTGCCGGATGTCGTACACCCGCTTGCCGGTGGGCGACTCGAAGAAGTGCCCTTCTCCCCCTGAAAGAGCAGATCGCCGGGCCGAAGCTCCTCGTTCTCGATGTGCCGCCCGCAGCCCAGATTGGGGCTGTCGGGGGCGTGCGGGGTGTCGCAGCGGCACGCGCCACGATCGGGGCGGTTGTGGACCGGGCCAAAGGAAGGGGCCGTGAGGGTGGCGAAGACGCGTGGGTGTTCACGGACGGCGGACGGCTCCTGGGCGGCGGATGCTTGGCGGTATCGAGGCCGCCCAGGAGTCGGTCAGCGGCGCTTGGCGCCGGAGGCGAGCAGGGAGCGCAGAACGACCGCGCAGACGGCGACCGAGGCACCGGTGATCGCGACCGCCAGGAGCAGCGAGACCAGGACGGTGCCGAGGACCAGGACGACTGCCGTACCGCCGCCGACCAAGGCGAGGGCGGTGCCGGGCGTGAGCTGGACGACCGGGCGGGACGGCGCGGGGGCGACAGGTGCCGGCGGGGCCGGGGTGTCCTGGCTGCCGACGGTGACGGTGGTCGGCTCGATTACGACGGGCAGGCTGGTCGGCTGCGGCATGGTGGGGAACTTGGGCCGGAACATGGGCGGTTCTCCTTTCGTGACGGGCTACTTGACGGCGGTGTCGATGACGGGGGCCAGCACGCTGTCGGCCAGGAGGTAGCCGCCGAGGAGGAGCACGGCGATGAGCCACCAGGGCGGGCGGATGAGCTTGACGCCGAGGCAACCGACGGCCAACAGGGCAAGCCAGAGAGGGACGTTCATGGACGGTGTCTCCTAGCGGACGTGGCAGCGGTGGGTGCGAGCGGCGAGCTGGGCGGCCGTCTGGCTGGAGTAGTCGGCGGACCAGCCGCAGCGGTCGGCGGTGCAGACGGCGGCGTGCGTGGTTCGGCCGTGGCGGTCGCGGTGGGTACCGATCTGCACGGGACCGATCCGCATCACAGAGTGGAAGTTCTCGCGGGCAGGCATCGCGGGGATCTCCTTCCGGTCAGACGAGCTGGGCGGCGATCGCGTCAGCGAGTTGGGACGGGACGCCGAGGCGGGATCGGAGGGTGTCCGGGTCGATCGGAGCTCCGGTGCGAGCGCGGTACTCGTCGGCGACCTTGCGGGCGTGCTCGATGAGGACGGCGGGGATCTGCGGAGCGAGTACCACCGGCGACGATGAAGCGGGGTCGTCTGTGACGGGAGTGGTGACCGCATCGGGCTCGGACACCACTTCCAGTTCCGACTGCTCGACTTCCGGCACGTCGGCGACGGCTCCCGGTGGAGCCTGGTCCGGCTCCGCATCGGGCGAGTGGGCAAGGAGTGTTCCGCCGAGAAACGCGACTGCGGGCCATCCGGCGATGCCGAGCCGGAGCAGTGCGGGCGGGTTGGCCAGGTCGAGGAACCCAGCAGTGGCGACGTTCGCGCCGAGCGAGGCGAACAGCGCGACGACGAACCAGCACCAGGCCAGCCGGGACGGTCCTTCGCTGCGCAGGCGTCGCCACGCGGCGACCAGGAGCAGGTCGACGCTGACCGGATACGCCCACGCCTTCCATCCGTTCTGCCCCGCAGCGGCGGCCAGGTCGTGTAGGTGGGCGAAGGAGAGGGCGCCGGCAATGACCGCCTGGACCAAGACCGCGTCGACCCGGATACCGCGACGGGCTCCCATCAGGAGTCACCGGGGCCGCCGGAGGCGCCGTCGGAGTCGTTGGGGAACATGCCGGGCGGCGGCTCGGGCAGCGACACAGCGAGGGCCGGGCTGACGACCTCCACGAAGTCGAGGTCGGCGCCGTCCATGTCGGCGTACAGGGCGAGTTGACCCAGCAGGAGCGCGGTTCGGGCGAAGTCCTCGCAGGCGGGGCACATGACGGTTCTCCCTTGTTCAGGCATGGCGGGGGTAGGGACATGGCACGGGGGTGGTCGGCCGAAGGGGCCAGAAGAGTCAGGCAGTGGCCGAGGACGCCTTGGCCAGCGACACGGGCGCGGCGGAGGCGGAGAGAACGGGCCGGAATGCGGCCAGCTCAGGCAGAACCGGTGTCCGTTCGGAGTACCGGTTGCAGATGTTCACGGCCTGGCGGAGCGAGGTGTGCGGGGCACGGATGCGATGCCAGCCTCCGGAGGAGTCGCCCGCGATGGCGAGTCCACGCATTTCGGCAGGGATCTGGATGGCGGCGAGAACAGCGTCCGGGGCGATGTCGCCGAAGGCCATGTTGGCGGATGTCTCGTCGTTGACACGGTGGGCGGTGCGGCCGGTGAGCTGGGCACGGAGCATGGTGATGCCCTTGCCGAGTTCGGAGCCGAAGCGCTGCCCGCAGATTTCGAGGTAGATGCCGGCCGCACGGCCGAGCTGGGCGAGACGGACCAAAGCGGTGACGATCCGGTCTCGGCGCTTCTCCTCCTCCTTGCTGGCGTACAGAGCGAGTTCCGCGACCTCGTCGACCAGGACCACGACCGGGACCGGGCGCAGCTCGTCGGGGAGGTCCCAGATGTCGGCAGCGATCTCCGCATCCGGCACATCAGAGGTGATCCGCTGCTGAGACCGGATGAGCTGGTAGACACCTTCCATACGGCTGACCAGCGCATCGAGCGCTTCAGCGGCGGTGTCGGCGTCGTCCGCCAGCGCGGAGAACCGACGGGCCAGGGGGTACAGCTCCACCCCTTGCTTACAGTCGATACCGACGAGGGCGACATCCATCGGCGCGAGTCCGGCGACCAGGTTGCGTTGGTAGACGGACTTCCCGGACTCCGTGGCGCCGAGGGTGAGGGCGTGGGGTATCGCCCGGTAGTCGCGGTAGTGCACCGAGCCGTCCTGTCGCAGGGCAACCGGGACTCGCATGGGCCGCGGGTCGGTCTCAGCCGGCATCTGCACCCGCTTGAGTACGTCGTAGCCGGTCATCCGCAGCTCGACGACGCCGGACCGGACCTCCCGCGAGGCGACGCCGTACATCGAGAACGAGTGCCGTAACCGGTCCGAGGCGGCAGCGACGTCGAAGGCGTCCTGTCCGGGGCGCAGCTTGAGCCGCAGGACCAGGCCAGTGCGGGTTGGCCTCATCCGCAGGATGCGCGGCGAACGCGGCTCCGGTATAGGCCGGTTGGTGGCTCGCGCCAGGGCAAGGCGCCACCGCGCGGCCGGAACCGTCAGCCCGCAGGCGTCCATGACCGACCTGTACCGGACCAGGACCCGCACCACGGCCAGCGTGACCCCGAAGGTCAACCAGTACCAGGTGGGGCGCCGCCACCGCAGGAGACCTACGGCAGCGGCGACCAGCACCAGGGAGACCGCGTAGACGGTCATGATCAGGCCGCCTCAGCACCTGCGGCAGCGCCCGCGAGGGACGTAACCGCGACCGCGCGGAACGCGATGCCGTGCCGCTTCTGACCGTTGAAGTCGTTCTCCCACGGCCGGGCGATCAGACCGGTGAGCGCGACAGGCGTGCCCATGGCCAGCTCACCGGAGATGCCCGGCTCCGGGACGGTGACGGAAAGGATCTCCACCTCCTCGTTGGCCGCGAACATCACGTCCACCGTCATGAGCTTCGCCCCGGTCTCGGTGTCGGTGGCGATCTCACCGGTGCGGCGGTCACGAACCTTGACCTGCGGGGACTTGGCGACCATGACGACGGCGCCGGAGGTGTCGACGGGGATCTGACGCACAGAGATCACTCCTCTATAGATGCCCAACTCCTGCACTCATGTACATGAGTGACACAAAGAAGAGTGCATGACTCCTGTACATGAGTCAACCCGCCGCGAGGAAGAACTCACGACGGGCTGCGCAGAATTGAGCAGCCGTCAGTCGTCGGCAGGGATCCGGTACTCGAAAACGAACTGGTCAGCGGCCATGAGGGTGTCGCACACCTCGACGACGAGTCCTGCGGTCGTACGGGCTTCGCGGATTAGGTGGACTACGGGAGCCCCTGGGCTCAGCGCAAGCTCTGAGGACTCCGCCTTGGAGGCCGGCCGCGCTTGCAGTGTCTCGACGAACTCCGCGAACTCGTGGCCGTGGTCTTCGAGTCGGGCATAGATGCCACCACCGCCCGGGTTCTCGGCGAACAGTTCCGGGATGTCCTTCACTACGTCCCAAGGCAGGTAGGACGTGGCGGACTCGACCGGAGTGCCGTTGCGGAAGTAGAGACGCCGACGGGCCAGCACCTGCGCGCCGACAGGGACGCCCAGACGCTGGGCGGCGTCCTCGGGCGCGTCCATTGGGCCGATGTAGAGAACGCTGACCTTGGCGGTGGCGCCGGACTGTGCCGACTCGGCGAGGTAGGCCGCCTGCCCGCCCTGGCGGAGCGAGCGCCTGAAGCGGTCGGAGGACCGGTGCCGCACCGGAGGTCGACTCTTCACGATCGAGCCCTTGCCGTGCCGGGTCTCGACCAGCCCGCTGGCCCGCACCTCGACCATGGCCTTACGGATCGTCCCCCCAGAGACGCCGTAGCGCTCCACCAGCTCGGATTCACTCGGCACCATGTCACCGGGCTTGAGAATCCCCGCCCGGATCTGCTGCACGATCTCGTCAGCGATCTGCACGTACCGAGGCCCGGAACCGACCCCTCCAGCCGCAGTTCCCATAGTCCTTCTCTGCCTCCTATGCTCCTTTACATGAGTCAACCACAGGAAGCGAACCCGTCTCCCCTGCACTCCGTGTCCGTGGCCGGAGTGGTTGTGCGCGAGGACGGCCGCCTCCTGGCGATCCGCCGAGCCGACAACGGCGCCTGGCAACTCCCCGGCGGCATCCTCGAACTCGACGAGACCCCCGAGGCCGGCGTGGCCCGCGAGGTCCTGGAGGAGACAGGCATCCACGTCGAGGTGGACGAACTCACCGGCATCTACAAGAACTTGCCCCGCGGCATCGTGGCCCTGGTCTTCCGCTGCAAGCCGTCGGGCGGCATCGAGCGCACGTCTAGCGAGTCCACGGCTGTCTCCTGGCTCACGCCGGACGAGGTCAGCGAGCGGATGTCGGAGGTCTTCGCGGTCAGGCTGCTGGATGCCTTGGACGGCAACGGACCGCATGTGCGGAGCCATGACGGCAAACGCCTGATCCCAGCGGGATAAGACTTTCTCTACTTCATCAAGCCCCGGCTGCGCTGCGGGCGGCGCTCCTGCCTTCGGCCCGCTCTGCCCGCGCTGCGCCGACGCGCGCCCTGGTGTGGGTTGGCTGGCGGCATGAGGTCAGGACACGTCGTGGCTGGGGCGGTCGGCTCCACGGCTTTAGGCAGCCACTTTGGGGGGAGCCTCGAAGAGCATGGCCCCAACGTCGTGCTTTAACGGCAGGTCCACAGACAGCCCGACGCGCCGGAAGCTTACGGGGCCATGATCACTCCCCCCAAAGCAGCTCCAGCCCAAAGCCGCTCCACCGACCGTTGTCAGCGTAGGGGTATACCCTCAAAAGTTTGACGCCACCTCAGCCTCGAACAACTCCTGAAAACACTACATGTTGTGTCTCTACGTGCGAGTAACACAACTTATGGGGCCCTTGCTTGCAGAGCGTCTCATGGGGTGCTCTACTGATGGACGTTCGAAACCAAAGCAGGCCCCAGCCTGGGGGCTTCGACTTGAGGTCGAACCGCCCAGCATGGGGCCTAGTGCGTTGGTCGCGCCCTGGGACCCTACAACGAGCCATGGAGTTCTCCAACCCCGTGACACACCCGGGTGGTTCGCCTCAGAACTGAGGTGATGATCAACATGGCTGCATTGATGATCGGGTACGACCTGAACAGCCCCGGACAGAACTACGCGGCCTTGATCGAGGAGATCAAGGCGCTGGGATCGTGGTGCCACCCGCTGGAGTCCACGTGGGTGGTGAAGACCACGAAGAGCGTGTCCCAGGTTCGCGACACCCTCAAGAGCTACGTCGACGAGAACGACGAACTCCTCGTACTGGACGTCACCGGCACCCCGTGGGCGAGCTACAACCTTGACCAGCGCGTCGCTGAGTGGCTCAGGGCGAACCTGTAACGCTCGCCGAGCCGCACCCTCGTGCGCCCGATGGGGCAGTGACCAGCGGGCGCACTTACGGGGACCGTCAGACCAGCATGAGCAACACGCCGGCCAATGAGCCACCAGATCAGTCGAGATCCGGTTACGCGACCTGCCGTCCGAGTAAACCGCCGGACACACTTTCCCTTGAGGAGATGTCCCTGAGTAGGCAGCTATGAGCAACACTTCCTTGTGGAGCAAGGTTGACCTTGCGGTCCGAAACGAAACCGCATCAAGCACTGAAGAAGGGTCAAGCAGCGCTTCTGGTGCGGCAAGCAAGCCATGGCCGAAATGGAAAGTGTGGACCCTCAACGTTCTCGGCTTCCTGCTCTGGACATACATAACAGTAAAACTGTTCGTTTTCGATCTAGACTCGTACCTCATTGACGAATACGCCCCGTGGGCGCAATTTGCGCTTGACTACAAGTTCTTTATCATGGGTGGAATCTTCATCATCACGCTCCTCTTCTCGAAGGGGCGACGCCTGGCGTATCTCTACATCATCTTCTTCCCTCTGGTTATAATTCTTTGGAAAATTCCAAAATGGCTCTATAAGTTCAGGAGCTGGATCGCGGTCTTTGTTGTTCTGAACGCTACTACCACATTTGTCCGCCACTTCAAGTTCAACGCCGCCACTCGCTTCCTGGCTTTGCTCGCGCTCATCCTGATTGGCGTGTCGGAAAATGACGTCGCCATGGCCCTCTCGGCTGCCTACCTGGGGATCTACTTCGTCGTATTGATGGTTAGAACAATGTGGTTCGCCATCAAGCCGTCACATTTTCTCAGAGGGCAGCAGAAGCTAGTTGAGAGTCTCTCCGAAGGATCGTTCACTGTGCATCTGATCGGGGTGAACACGGACCTGCGCGACGACAGTGTGCAGAGGTTCAACGCTAGCCAGCTCTCTACCTTTATTGCCAATCTCAGCAATGCAGTACTCATGAGCAAGGGAGTCTACTTCTGGGCGTATCAGCTCGAGAAGTACCGAACCAGTGCTGCCGCCTTGATCGTGAGCACCTTCTCATACGCCTCTCTTTACCTGCAAGGCATCATGGCCTTCACTGCCATCAATTACACAATCCTCCAAATTGATCCCGCCGCTTTCGAGTACAAGGGTAGTCCCTCGATCCCTCAAATCGCCTACTACTCGCTATTCACGGGCGCAGGTTCTTTCCTGACTCCCGTCTCAACAATCGCAACCATCGTTAAGCTCGCCATCAACATCATCGGTCCGCTTTTCTTGGCAGCCCTAGTGACCCAATTCGTCATTAGCAGGCGCCAGGTGGAGCAGGACGCGGCCGCAACCGAGGCGGTTGAAGGCATCAAGAAGGCGGGCGCGGAACTCGAAATTCGATTCCGGGAAGAGTATGATATTTCAACGGAAGAAGCCATTGAATGGCTGAGCCAACTCGGCGAGAGTTTCGCCCTAAAGGCGATTAGCTCTATGCTTGGCAAACTTCCGCCAGACTATGGGAGTGGTTCCGTCTGAGTGGACCCGGCTCAGCCAGGCCTGCAACTGCCGCTGTCGAATGCGTGTCGAAGTCGGAGGCCCCCGATGTCTACCCTGGGCTGCGCCGCAGGTCGGAGGACTGTTGCTCTAGAAGCATCAGGCTCCACTAGCAATGGATGAGTACGTGACGCCTACGGGCCCTCAGGCGCCGGTCGAGTGGCAGGCGGATGACGAGTGATCGCTCCTGGGCCGTTGCGCGTGCAAGGGCTGCCGAGGCCGACCACAGGCGACCGACACTGACAGGCGAGTCATCGCTGCCGGTCGGCGGAACCCTAGGCCAAGGCGCCCGGCCCAGACGAGTTTCCGCACAAGGGTGGCCGTACCGGCAAAATGGGGGCATTTCTTGCCGTCGGATTGGTCGAGCGCTTATGCCGAGAAGGGACCCGGCATGAGCTCGCGTTCAGTAAGGTCCCGGCATGGGGCAGCATGTAGAGCTCATCAACGGCCAGCAGATCCGTACTCAGCAGATCCTCTATGGCAGTGATGCCGAGATTGCTGCTGCCGGCATCGGTACACGCGACACGATCGCTATGGACTTCTACCGCATCCCGAACATGGACCATGCTCCGTCCTGCGACGTACAGGGATGCAACGAAGTGCCGGAGTACCGGGTGACCAAGCGTCTGGGACTCTTCAAGCGACCCAAGCAATACTTCGGCTGTTCCGAGCATCTGGACACGTGCCGCGCAGCCATGGCCTTCGGACACAGCGGCGACCCTGCTTAGCAGCGCTCTAACGAGCTAAGGCTGAGTGTCTAACTGCGTGACAACGGCGACATACAGCGGCGAACACCTGTGGATGTCTGCGGACCGTACCAGCAGGTGAGAGGTGCACCACTCCAAGGCCCAGCGCTCATCCAAGTTGCTTCGGGACGAAGAGGTCATCACGCGATGTGTCACGTACCCGCTTTTGTAGTAGCGGCTTGTGCGGTTCGACGGTCGACAGCGTGGTCCAGGCCGGCGGGGGCACAGCGAGGGACACGCGTGCCTGCACCCGCGGCTGACCCATCGTCGTGGCTGACTGTCGTCGGCTGAGGTTCAGACTGGGCGCATTGAGGGTGCTGGCCGTCAGCCGAGCGGTCTGAAACTGGGTCGTCTCTGGGCCGTCCGAGGTCGCTCAACAGCAGCCAATGACGACCAACGACGACCACCAGGCGCACGAGCCCACCGCTCCTGAGCAGGGAAACCCAGGTCTACAAGATCCCCGACAAGACCCAGGGCAAGGAGACACCTCTTGCCTTACCCATTGAGACTCCTCCGACTTCACGTCTCCGTACCCCGTCAGGCCGACTCTCAATGCCATAACGGAAATCAGCCGCAGGCGCAATCGTCTATCTCCACCCCTCCTACTCGGTTATTCCATCCTTGAGAAGATCTCGGAGACGGGCAGATAGCAATGACCAGTCTGGCTGGCGTGCTTCCTTTTGTGAGTCAGCAGGTCGTTCAGGCGGATACGTTGGTCCAGTACAGCCATGAAGTCGCCACCATCCATCGTGATGAACGGCGTACTAAGGCTGTAGATCGCCAGGGCATCGGAGGTGAAGCCACTCATGCTGACGTACAAACCGAGGGTGTTCTTGCCCTTGCGTTCGATGTTGGATCTAAAGACGTCCAGCTCCCGTCGACCGATGCGCTCCTTCCACCACTTGGCCTCAAGAACGTAGTAGTCAGTGTCGAAGGAGAAGGCGCCATCGATCTGCTCGTACTCCATGATGTAGGCCGCCCGCGGCTCCAAGTCGTACAAGGCGAACAGCTCGTTGATGAAGCCCTCGAAGTCCGTCCCTCGCTGGTGCTTGTCGGTCGCCGCGTGCATCACGATGAACCGTTGCTTCAGATCGTCATGGGCTTGGGCGAAGACTCGGCTGTCCTGGTCCCTCTTCGCACTCTCAGCTATGGCCGCCGCGTGCTCCTCGTGTTCCTTGATGATGTCCTGCTGCTTGCGAGTCCAGCGCCGCAGTTCCGCCACGGCCGCCGTGGCCTTGGCCACCATGACGTCACCATCGACCTGTCGTTCGAGGTTAGGAAACCGGTCCATGGCGGCGATGTCGAGCATGAGCGCCACGGTCACGTCCAGGTACCGGGTCTCATTGGCCCGCAGCAGTTTGACCAACTGGCCGGAGACTTCGCGCTTGGTGGCCTGAAAATTGAGCTGCGGCAGGAGCTCGCTGTGGTCCTTCAGTATCCCTCGGACGTACAGCTCAAAGGGATCTTTGTTCCAGTAGATCAACCAGAGCGCGTCGGCTAGTGCGTTGTACGCGCTGGGATTGATCGTCTTCTTGCGGGCATCAGGCTGCTGCACCTGCCCCCTCCTCCACACGCACTGTCACCGACCTATCACGGTACCGCGCGATCAGTCGATGACCAGCCTGTACGACAAGGCTTGATCCAACAGGTCGTGATGACCCGTCATTCAGCAGACGTCGGCTGGCCGGTGACGCAAGTGGACGGCGAGTGACAGAGGCGGCTTGTCCTGACTGTCATTGAGACGGGCCGACGAGCCTCAGGCCCGGAAGTGGGCCGCCACGTCGTCGAGCATGTCCAGGTAGTCGCCCGCACCAACAGTGCCCCCAGCCGCCTTGGAGCCGTGCAATGCCGATGTTAGGACAATGCCGCGCAACCCTGCTGGCTGCCTCGGCTCCGCGTTCTGAAGGTGCCAACGATTGCCGTGCGCACAGGCGTTGCGGAAGTGCCTTACGAACTGAAGCAACGGGCTTGTCCTGTCGCTCAGCCCCGCGCGCTGGATGGTATCGCCCAGGCGGGCTGCACCATGCATCGTCGCGAAGTTCAGCAGATCCTCACCGAGTCCAGCACCCGCAGTTGAGCTGACCTTGGCAAAGATGTCTGTCAGCCGCTCCGCAGAGTGCGGCGTACCGTCATTGCGGTAGATGACCAGCGGTGAGTCTGCGGTTTGCTCGTACAGGTCGCGGTAGATGGCCATGAGCGGCTGACGGGGGTCAGCTAGCGGAAGTATGGCCAGGCTGAGACCGCAGAACCCAATCTTGAGTTCGTCAGCCAGCTGCGCGATGCGTTCCACCTCGATACCCATGGCCCGGAATGTTAGGGCTCCCCTGCCCAGTCACCACTTGGCGACCCCGACCACCCGTGCTGCCTGGACCTGTCCCGAGCTCCAGCACCCGAAAATCGACCCTGCCCGCCTCAGCTGCTCCGAGACGAAGAGATCATGAGCTATGGTCGCCGTCCCTACACCAGTTCGGTCACTGCCCCGTGCAGGTAAGCGTCCTTCTCGCAAGAACTGGAGTCTTCGGCTAGTTCCGAGGGAGAGAGAGGCAAGGCTCTACTTCCTCGCCGGAAGAGAAGAGCGGAACCCAACAGAGTGGCTGGGTTCCGGTTCCCACGTGGAAGCGTCTTCCTCGTCAAGGACCGCTTCGTAGCACGTCTTCAGAGTCCCAGTGGTTCGCCCTATGTCGGAAAGTAGTTTCGGTTGATTGCGACTCGAAGGACATCGCGCAGTGCGCCGGTCAGCTCCCGCGCCAGGCTGTGGAGCTCGTCCGGTTCCGCGTCTGCGTCGTCGAGAGTGTCCTGTGCCTGTTCCAGGATCTCAGCCGCACAGCCGAGTTGGACCGACTCGATGTTGTCCGCCAAGCGGGAGATGTAACCGCTTCCGTCGTCGGTGCTCAGGTAGCAGGGCTTGCCTTCCGGACCCACCCAAGGAAGAAGCCGGAGTTCGCTCGGGGCTGTCATGGCGAGGGATGCCTCTCGTTGATCACGTGGTGGGAGGTGAAGACCGCGTCGACGCGATCTCCTGGGAACGCCAGGAGCGCGGCCTCGGTGACGCGTCCGGTGGAGTCGGTGGCGACGCGCGTGATAGCGAGGACAGCCGCCGAGGAGGGGACTTCAGAGCCGAGGCTTCGTCCGGTGTCGCTGAGCGAGCGCAGACCGTCTCCCGGATGGCTGCCGGTGGTGGACCGACGACGGCGAATCTTGCGAGCGCTTCTCGGCGCGCGGGGTCGTCTTCGAGTACTCCGGCCGGCGCCAGGTCTCGTGGCGTGTAGATGCGGGCCAGCCCTTGGGGCGTCTCGCCGTCGAGACTGAGGCAAGAGAGCTCCGCAAGGGGGCTGCCTGTCGGCACCATCAAGAGAGCTGTGAGGCTGCCGCGGGCCGGGACCGTGGCGCTACGAACGGTGATGCGCAACGCCGGTCCAGTGGCCGTCAACGGGTCCAGCGTTCCCCAGCCGCCGACGTACATGATCTTGCGGGGCGCACGTCGGACGAAGTTGCCCTTGCCGTGGATTTTCTCGACGAGGCGTTCGCCCTGGAGCACTGCGAGGGCATGGCGCAGCGTCACCGTGCTCACGGCGTACTGCTCGGCCAAGGCCGTTTCGGACGGAAGTCGTTCGCCGGGTTGGAGACGGCCGGACGTGATCTGCCGCCGTAGATCGTCGGCGATGTCATGGTGGCGAGGAGGCATGAGTGCCGTCACCGCCTTCTCATAGGCCGCACGGCAATGAGTCGGGTACGCGTGTGCATGGTCAGCAACTCGCCCGACTCGAAGACCAGTTGCTTCGCACCGTGAGGGAGCTGGAGCAGGTCGCTCACGCGGTAGGCGCAGCCGCCGAGTTGGATGACGTCGCCGCGCTGCACCGTGCTGGCAGTGATCTCGACGCTCGTTACCGGTGCGGTACCGGTGATCGGGGGCCTCATCAGGTCACCACCACGGGCGCAGGCAGGTCGACGACCCGATGGCACAGGCAGTCGCACGCTTCGTAGATCACCGGGAGATCGATCGGTGCCGGTGCCGGACGTGACTCCACGCAGGCGGAGTGCGTACCGATGTGGCAGGCGGTCGAGCGGTAGGGGCCCGGCATACCTTCCGTGCTCGATGACTGTCGACAGGGTGGCATCAGTGGACCCCCGCGAGAGCCGACCACGCGTCGGCGGGGAGGTGAGGGGCGACAACCACGGCGCGAGGTCGCGCGCGTCTCTCCCACGCCAGCACGTAAGGACGGACCAGGGCGACTTCCTCACCCATGAGCGGGGCCAGATGAGCCGTCATTGCGGAGGACCGACGCAGGACAACGGTCGATGCGTCCGTGGGAGCCAGGGAGAAGGCGTCGGCCGACGGGTCGGAGGGCCGTAAGGGGCGGCGATGCCTGCCCTTGGTCGAGGTCCGCACCCTAGCTAGGGAAAGGGCGCGGCGGATACGGTTGAGCACGCTGCTCAGCTCCTATCGCTGATGGCTCGGTCCCCCGACATCGCCCGTCGTGGGGACCGCTTTGCGTACGACCGCCCAGAGGGTGCGGGCGTTCAAGCTGGTGGCGAGGAGGCCGAAGTGGTCAGCAGCGGACACCGCGTCCAGGACCTCTTGCCATGTCTCGGCGGAGACGTCGTCCGGCATCTCCGCTTCGACCGTCGTGTGCCGGGGGTGTTCCTCCACTCGCGTGAGAAATCCGAGGGCGGACAGCCGGGCGGCGATGGCCTCCGCGCTAACTCCCGAAGCGGGCACAGGGCAGCCTCCGTCAACCGGCGATCACTTTCAGTGAATCTAGTTAACTAGATTAGGGCTAGTGGACTAGATTTTCCATATGTCTGAGCAACCGCCGTACCTCCGCATCGCCGATGAGCTGAGGCGCCGGATCGCGGAACGTGTGTGGGAGCCGGGAGACCGCCTGCCCTCCCGCGCTCAGATCGGCCAGGAGTGCGGCGTGGGCGAGAACGTGGTGCGCCGGGCGCAGGAGTTGCTGATCTCCCAGGGAGTGCTGGAGGGTCGCGCCGGTTCGGGCACGTACGTCGCCGAGCCCCGGCGGCGCGTGCGGGTCGTACGGTCTTCCGCGCGGGAGCAGCCCACGGGCTCGCCGTTCCGGGCGGACATGAAGGCCGTCGGCAGACAGGGCGACTGGGAGAGCCGGACGGATGCCAAGGTGCCGGCCCCCGCGGAGATCGCGGCGCGGCTGGGGGTCGACGAGGGCGCGTTGTGCGTACGGACGACGTACGAGTTCCTCGCGGACGGCAAGCCCGTGCAGCTCTCCACGAGCTGGGAGCCGTACGACCTCACCGCTGGCACCCTCGTCGTCCTGCCGGAGGGAGGGCCGCACGCGGGCGCCGGGGTCGTGAACCGTATGGCCGCGATCGGTATCACCGTCAGTCATGCGGTGGAGCAGCCGGAGCCGAGGCACGCGACTGCCGAGGAAGCATCGCTGCTCGGCATCCAGAAGGCCGCGCTCGTCACGCACATCAGGCGGACTTACTACAGCGATCAAGGGCGGCCCGTGGAGACGGCGGACATCGTCGCGCCCGTCGCTCACTGCGAGATCGTCTATGAGATCCCGATCAACCGCTGAGTGGCCACCCCTACAAAACCCCATGGCAGCGCGGATGATTGGGGGCATGGGGATCGATGTGGGACTGCACTCTGCTCGGCCGACTCGTAGCTGGAAGAAGTCTCGCGCGACGTTCTTGCGCGGGTCTTACGGGCACGGTGATGCGTTGGCCGATGCCTTGGGCGCGCTTCACTATCTCGGTGTCCCTGGGCGGCTTACCGCTGTCGACCTCTACGGAGACACGGTGATGAACGAGCAGGACGCCGAAGCCGCCCTCGCCGAAGTGCCAGGTTTGAGGGAACGGTGCGCGGACGAGCGACAGCGCGCGGCGCTGGATGATCTCGCGGCGGTGCTGAAGGAGTGCGTCTCCACTGCGGGCAGTTACGTATGGTTCGCCGGCGACTGAGCAGCACGCCGGTTCTGGCGCACTGTCGAATGGGTGTCGAAGGGCGGGCATTGTGGCGCCAAGGGCGAGAAAACGCGCAGGTCATCCAGGGGGCGAACGTCATCACACCAGGCGCCTTCTAAGCGCTTGGCCGCAGGTTCGAGTCCTGCCGGGGGCGCACCCCGAGCCCTCCCTCCGGGAGGGCTTTTTGCTGGTCGGGGCATGGGGCGTCCGCCGACGACGCGGGCCCCCACGGTCAGGGCTTTCGGACGGCGAGTCGCAGGTCCCCCCGTCGGCTATTTGGTCTTGAACTCGACCTTTCCCGTGCTCATCCGGAAGTTTCCGTTGGAGTACAGCGTGGGGCGGGCCTCGACGTGGTTGCCGCTGTATTTCTCCACGTGCCGGATCTGGACGCCGCCGGGAACGGTGAAGTCGATCAGGGCGATGGCGACCCAGTAGGACAGGTTGCGGTTGTTGAACAGGGGCACCGTCACGGTGGAGCCGCGCCCGTCGGTGACGACCGCCCGGGCGCCGTAGGACTTGAACGAACCGGTGCCGTTCTCCACCGCGCTGTAGGCACACAGAAGGACGTACCCCTGGAGGTCGGGGCGGCGGATGGTGATCGTCTCCCGCCCCGGCACTCTGGAATCGCCGTCCAGGGCGATGTAGGGCGGTGCGAGGGGCGATCCCAGTTCTCGGTAGTAGACGACGTGCTCCGACCTGTTCGGGCGCTTGCCGATCGGTGTGACCTGGTTTCCGGGGACGTAGAGGGCGTACAGATCGAGGTCGGCGCCGGCCTGCCGTCGAGCCGCGCTCCCGCCGTTCCATTCGAGTGTGGCCGTCACCGTGAGGCTCGGGTCGTCCTTGCGCATGTCGATGGTCGCCTGACCAGCCTTGGTGAGGGCGACTTTGCCCAGCGGGACCAGGGGGCGAACCGGTGCCGTCGACGGGACGGGCGGAATCACCGGCGAGACGCGCGGCGCACAGGTCGGAGGGGATGGCGCGGGAGGAGTTTGGCGAGTCTGCGAGGGAAGCGCGGACGGGACCGGCGCCACGGATGGTCCCGGGTCGTCCACGACGATGCCGAAGTCCGCGGCCAGACCCGCCAGCCCCGTGTCCCACCCCTGGCCCACCGCCCTTGCCTTCCAGTCGCCCGCGCGTCGGTACAGCTCGACGAGGATGGCCACCGTCTCCCGATGCGCGAGCGGCGGCGGCGCGAAGGTGATCCGCGCGTTTCCGCATTCGATGACCGCGTGGGGGGTGTTGCTCGCGTCGAAGTGAGTGGCCCGCAGCTCGGGGTCGATGCTGGCGACAACCGCGATGCGGTCGACTGTCGCGGGGACCGCGGCCGGGTCCACGGCGATTGTCTGCCCGTTCAGCCGGACCCCGTCCTGCGACGGGTGGTTGTAGAAGACCAGATCGTCGTCGCCGCGCACCTTTCCGTCCGGACCGAGGAGAACGGCGGACACGTCGATGCCCGTGGTCGGGGAGCTGAGGGTGACGCGGCACACCGCCGCGGGCAGGACGGCATTGCCGCCCTTTGCAAGAGTCGTGGTCATGTGTGGCCTCTCACGGTGGTTCGTACATAGTGGTGTCCCTCGTCGATCCGTGGTGGCCAAACACTGATGTCGTGTTGGTGAGTGCCTGGAGCCTGCCGGCGCTTGTACTGCTGGTGGGCTCTGTGACTCATCGGTGCCCGGCGCCACGCGCCTCCCGTTCCGCGTCCCCCTCCGCCCCGAACATCGACCCGATCAGCGCGGTGACCAACAGGCACACCACCAAGCTCCCCGCCACCACCAGCCCCACCCCGATCACGAACAGCCCGCTGTCGTCGTCCGACCAGTCGTAGAACGACGCGATGGCCAAGCCGATCGGGGTGCCGAGAATCGCCGCGAGGAAGTGGCGGTGGTACGCCGCCCAGCACACCGGGACCAGCAACGTCAGGACCAGGCCGATCACCTGCCAGGGCTCGTACGGGCCGGTGGTCGAGCCGTCGGGGTGGACGTCGCGGTGTTGGTCCCAGCCGAGCCACGCCGCCCAGAGGGCGATGGAGGTGGCGGTCAGGGCGAGGATCGCGAGGGGCTGGGTGATGAGGGACTTCCAGGCTCTGGTCATGGCATCAGGGTTTCCGTTCGGGGCGGGGTCGAACAGGGTGCGTGTACTCAGGTGGGGGCGAGTACTTGAGCGCACCAGGCGCCCTCGCCCAGGCACGGACCCCCCATGATCCAAAGCCCACCGCCCACCAGGCACCCACCCCCGCCCCGGAACCCCCGTGATCCAATTACCCCCGCAACAGCCCATCCGTCAGGGGGAGATGACATGCGACTTCGGTGCGCGGTGCTGGACGACTTCCAGGGGGTGGCCACCGAGGTGGCCGACTGGTCCAGGTTGCCGGTGGATGTCGTCCCGTTCCGGGAGCACATCCGCGACGAAGACGCCCTCGCCGCCGCCCTCGGCGACTTCGACATCGTCGTCACCCTCAGGGAGCGCGTCCCCTTCCCCGGGTCGCTCATCTCGCGGCTGCCCCGGCTGAAGCTGATCGTCGCCTCCGGGATGCGGAACAGTGTTATTGATTACGAGGCTGCCAAAGCGCACGGTGTCACCGTGTGCGGAACCGCCAGTTCGTCGACTCCGCCCGTGGAGATGACCTGGGCGCTGATCCTCGGACTCGCCCGGGGGGTCGTTCAGGAGAGCAACGCCCTGCGGCAAGGCGGACCGTGGCAGTCCACCCTCGGAGCCGACCTCCATGGCGCGCGGCTCGGACTGCTCGGGCTCGGGAAGATCGGGTCACGGGTGGCGCAGGTGGGGCTCGCCTTTGGGATGCGGGTCGGTGCCTGGAGTCGGAATCTCACCGCCGAACGGGCCGCCGCCACCGGTGTCGAGCTGGCCGCGAGCAAGGAAGAGCTGCTCGCGGACAGTGACTTCGTGTCCGTGCATCTCGCCCTCGGGGAGCGCAGCCGGGGGCTCATCGGCGCGCCCGAACTCGCGCTGATGAAGCCGACCGCCTACCTCGTCAACACCTCCCGCGCCGCGATCGTCGACCAGGACGCGCTGCTCGCCGCGTTGCGAAACAGGAGTATCGCGGGCGCGGGGGTGGACGTCTTCGACGTCGAGCCGTTGCCCGCCGGGCACCCGATGCGCAGCGCGCCCCGGCTGCTCGCCACGCCGCACCTCGGGTACGTCTCGCGGGGCAACTACGCCACCTACTACGGGCAGGCGGTGGAGAACATCGAGGCGTACCTCGCGGGCTCGCCGGTACGGCAGCTCCCCTGAACCCACACGACCGCGACCAGGCACGACACACCCCCTTGACCCGTTTCGCCGCAAAAGGGGGATCTCTGCCCCCTCGCCCGTGACCACCCCCGGCCGGGGCCGTTGAACGGGAAGTGCGGCGGCTGGTCCTGCCGACCGCGCTTCCCGAGCAACAAGGCAACAAAAGGAGAACGTGATGTCTCGCATCGCGAAGGCGGCCGTCGTCGCCCTCGGCACCGGCGCCGTGGTGGTCGGCGGGGCCGGCCTGGCGCTGGCCGACGCGGGTGCCCAGGGTGCCGCGGTCGGTTCGCCCGGCGTGCTGTCCGGCAACGTGATCCAGGTTCCGGTCAACGTCCCCGTCAACCTGTGCGGGAACAGCGTCAACGTGGTCGGCCTGCTGAACCCGGCGTTCGGCAACACCTGCGCCAACGTCGGCGAGCAGACCCCGCCCACCACCCCGGTCGCCCCCGAGGCCCCCGAGGGCTACGGCGACTCCGGCTACGGCAACTGAGTCACCCCCGCGCGACACAAAAGAGCCCCGGCACTCCGAGCGCCGGGGCTCTTCCCTGTCCGCGTCCCCCCGTAGATGCCTTGAATCCCCCAGCTCAGGCGTACCGATAGATCCCGCTCACGTCCTCCAGCGAATCCGGCGTCACATTCCACGGCGGCAGCTTCTGGAGCCGGGCGACGATCCGCCCCTGCTGCTTGTCCCCCGCGCCCGGCGGGTTCGCGGGGAGGTACCGGTGACTCGTGTGGGCCCGCTGCCAGCGGTACCACTGGTAGTCGATGAAGGCGTGGTGCAGCCAGAACACCGGGTCGTTGACCGAGGCGCCGCCGAGCATCTCGCCGCCGACCCAGCGGTGCACGCGGTTGTGGTTGCGCCAGGAGACGCTGCCGCTGCCGGTGCCCCAGCCCTCCAGTTTGTTGCGGAAGCCGCGGGTCACCGTGGAGTCCCAGGGGGAGGCGTCGTAGACCGGCTCGTCCAGGGCCGACTGGAGTTCGCTCTTGGTGGGGAGCTGGATGGGGTTGGCGGCGCGGCCGAGGTCGCGGGTGAGGGCCTTGCCGTCGGTGACGTTGACCTTGAGGGTCCAGTGCCCGGCTCCGTAGGCGAACGGACCTGTCGTCACCTGGCGGTCGGAGCGCCGTCCGTTGCCGCCGAGCAGGTCCGCCGTCCAGGGTGCGGCGGTGGTGGCGCGGTCCTGGGTCCAGTCCCAGTACGGCAGGGTCACCGAGGAGTCGACGCGGCGCAGCGCGTTCTCCAGGTCGAGGAGGAACCTGCGGTGCCAGGGCAGGAAGGAGGGGCACATGTGGGCGGCGCGCAGACCCTTCTCGCCGTCGGAGGTGTAGTAGTCGATGTGGGTGCGCACGAACTCGTCGTACTCGCCGCGCCGTTTCACCTCAAGAAGCGCGTTGACGAACCGGCGGCGCTCGCTCGCGGTGAGCGTCGTGACGTTCTTACGCGTGTACGCCATGCGTGCCCCCCGCCATCTCGTCCATGACCCCGCCCGAGTGACCCGTGGTTCCGCCCGAGTGCCTCATGCCGCTGCCCGAGCGGCTCATGCTCCCGCCGACCGGCCCCGGCGCCAGATCGCGTACGTGCCGCCCCGGACCCAGCTCGTCGACGGCCGCGCGGGTCGCCGCCAGGGGTGTGGGGTACGACGTGTAGTGGTCGACCATGCTCATCCAGGTGCCGTCGGCGCGCCGCATGAGGTGCAGCGGGCTGCCGTCCACGGTGATCTGCCAGTCGCCCTCGCCGCCGCGGCGGCTGAGCGCGGGGACGGCGTAGCCCTGGATGTGGCGGCCGCGGTACGTCTCGTCGAAGGCGGTGTCCGAGGGGGCGTCCGGGGGCAGCGGGCGGGAGGCGGCGACCACCGGGGCGAGGGCGAGGGCGGCGGCGGAGGCCAGCAGCCCCCGGGCCATCTCCCGTCGTGACGGTTTCGCCGTACTCGCTCCGATCGGCGTTCCCGCCCCCACCGTTGCACCACCGGCACCGACAGCCATGTCTCAACTCCTCGTCGCGGATCGGATGTCGGTACCGGTAACCGGCGCGGGCCGCGCCTAGTCACCGCCGCAGGGCCATCCGGGTAGGACGGCGCCGGTCAGCCGGTCCAGAAGTCCCACCAGCGGGTGAGGACGAGGACGCCGACGACACCGAGATGGAGCAGCGCGAGGAGCCAGGTGAAGTCGGCGAGGAAGGTCCGTACCGGACCCGGCGCGGGCAGATACCCCTCGCGGACGACCAGCGAGGTGACGTACCAGAAGAGGACGATCGTCGCCGCCCACGCCAGACAGCACCACAGGCACAGCGCGTTGACGCGGTACAGCGACTCGAACTGGAGCCAGGTGACGAACCCGACGCCGAACAGGCACCCGCCCCAGAACGCCAGCCAGTACCAGCCCGGGAAGCGGGCACCGGCCAGCAGACCGGTGCCCACGCAGACGACGACGGCGTACGCCAGCAGCCCCAGCATCGGGTTGGGGAAGCCGAACACGGACGCCTGCGCGCTCTTCATCACGCTGCCGCAGGAGACGACCGGGTTGAGGCTGCAGCCGGGGGTGAAGGACGGGTCCTTCAGGAGCTTGAACTCGTCCAGGGTGATGACCCAGGAGGCGAGCAGTCCGGCCGCCCCGGTGATGAGGACGAGCAGCGCTCCGAGACCCCGTCCGGTCGTCCGGGCACGCGGCATCAGCCGCGCAGGGAGCGGGCCGGGAGCATGAGGTGCGCGGCGGCGAGCAGGGTCTCGTCGGCTCCGGCGAAGGCGGCGAGCGCGGCGGGGGTGACGGGCATCCCGGGGCGCCCCTGGGGCCAGGCGCGGGTGGTGAAGACGAGGTAGGCGTAGCCGCGGTGGGCGACGGCGGCGAGCCACTCCGGGGGCGCGTCGGCCTGGGCGACGAGCTGCGGCATGTTGACGACCGCCTGGCCCGCCTCGACCAGCAGGGTCACGGGGAGGCTGGGCCGGGTGGAGCCGTCGATCACCTCGCCGCCGACGGGCAGGCCGTTGAGCGTGAGCAACTGGTGGACCGCGGCGGCGGTGACGAGCGGGCCGCCGGGTGCGTCCCCGAGGGAGTAGGCCAGCAGATACGGCATGTCGTAGCTGTCGGGTGCCTCGCCGCTCCAGGCCAGCAGGACCAGGGTGCCGAGGTCGGTGCCGCGGAAGGCGGGGGCGTCGCTTGAGGTTGAGGTCACCGCGCGACCTTATCGACGGGGTGGGGCGGGTTCGGGTGGCTTCTCACCCTTCCGGATGAGTCGCCCGGGGTGCTCCACACGAACGAGGGAAGCGGGCTCGAACACAGCGGGGGGCGGGGCACATCCGGGGGCTCGGACCGTGGCACGTCGGGGGACACCACGGGGCCGGTCCCCGTCGTACGGGACCGGCCCTCCTCGCGTCCGCGGTACCGGGTCAGCCCTTGAGGGGCAGGCCGCCGAGCAACTGGTTGGGCTGGTTGAGCGCGGTCGTGGCGCCGTTGACGGTGTTCAGGACGGACGCCTTGTTCTCGGTGTCGAGGGCGTTCGACTGGTGCTGGAGCGGCATCACGTCGCGCACGGTCAGACCGCCCTGGGCGACCTGGTCGACGGCGCCGTTGAGGCTGGAGGGGGTCAGATCGCCGGTGTAGGCGAACGCGGGCGCGGCGGCACCGGCGAGGGCGACGGAACCGGCGAGCACGGCGGCGGCCTTCAGGGACTTCATCTTGGTTCCTCTCTACGGCAACTCACTGAAACCGGCCGCCCGCCCGCGGTCGATGCGCGGGCGGACGGCCGGCCGAAGGGGTGCGCCGTGAGATCAGTCGTTGACGCAGGTGTTGCCGAAGGCCGGGTTCAGCAGGCCGATGACGTCGATGGTGTTGCCGCAGACGTTGACCGGGATGTGGACCGGGACCTGGATGACGTTGCCCGACAGGACACCGGGGGAACCGGCGGCGACGCCGCTCGCTCCGGCGTCGGCGGCAGCCACACCGGCACCGCCGGCGACGGCCGCGACGGCGGCGGAGGTCAGGACCAGGCCCTTGGCGATACGCGACATGGAGAGGTGCTCCTTGCAAATCGAGACAAAAGTCCGGGCGGGATGCCCGACGCAGTGTCAACGCGTGGCATCCCCGGGGGTTGTGCCGCCAAAGGAGTGAAAGGCGTGCGGGGCACTCCCGGCGATCCGGCACAGTTGTCCCGATTCGCCTTATTGATGACTCGATCAACGACTCGATGTCCGGCCCGGGAAGGGCCGTGGGAGAAGGGCGAGCCGCGTGCGCTCTGCCCGGAGCACGGTCGTGCGCCGGGCGCGGGCGCGACCCGCTCTCTCCCCCGAATGGCGTAGTGGAGCGCACGACCGGCGCGGCGGGGCCCGTACTGCCCCGGGTCGAGCGGTGGATACGGCTGTTGTCCGAGGGGTGCGGCTCGCACCTGTCGGGTCTCGGCCACACCCGGCGCGCAGGGCGGTGACCAGCGGGCTTTCCTCTCGTTCCCCTCGGGGACGCGACGAGGACCGGTGGGTTCCGCTCCGTGAGGGGCGCCCGGCAGCACGACGCGCTCCCCTCCCAAGCCCCGGGCGCCCCCACTGCGACCGCAGCCCCGAGCGCCCCCCTTCCACGAGCGAGGTAGTCCGCGACATGCACCAGCCAGCCCCCGACTTCCGGCCCCGGGTCCTGCACCTCGCGCAACCCGTCGACGGCGGTGTCGCCCGGGTCGTCCTGGACCTCGTACGGGCTCAGCTCGCCTCGGGACTGCGGGTGACCGTCGGCTGCCCCGAGGGAAAACTCGCCTCCAGTGCCCGTGAGTTGGGTGCGGAGGTGCGGGAGTGGGCGGCGGTGCGGTCGCCCGGTCCGGGGCTGCGGGGCGAGGTACGGCGCCTCGGGCGCCTGATAGCGCAGGCGCGGCCGGAGCTGGTGCACGCGCACAGCGCGAAGGCCGGCCTTGCCGCCCGGCTCGCCCTGCGCGGCCGTGTCCCGACCGTCTTCCAGCCGCACGCCTGGTCCTTCGAGGCGGCCGACGGCATCACCGGTCTGCTCGCCCGGCGCTGGGAGCGGCTGGGGGCTCGCTGGGCCGACCGTGTGGTGTGTGTCAGCGAGGCGGAGCGCGAGCGGGGGCTGCGCGCCGGGGTGCGCGCCGCGTACGCCGTGATCCCCAACGGCGTCGACCCGGTGCGCTTCTGCCCGGCTCCGGCGGAAGCGGCGCGGGACGCGCTGGCGGCGGAACTCCAGGCGGAGGGCGTCGACGCGGCGAACCTCGGCGCGGAGGGCGTCGGCGCGGAGAGTCGCAGCGCGGACGGTCTCCGCGCGGAGGGGCTCGGCGGAAAGAGCACCCGCACCGCCCCCCTCGTCGTCTGCGTAGGACGCCTCTGCCGCCAGAAGGGTCAGGACGTGCTGCTGCGTGCCTGGGAACGGGTGCGGACCGAGGTGCCGGACGCGCGGCTCGCGCTGGTCGGCGACGGTCCGGACCGGGCGGCGCTGCGCGCTGCGGCGGGACCGGGCGTGCTGTTCCCGGGCGCGGTGCGTGACGTACGCCCCTGGTACCGCGCCGCCGATCTGGTGGTGCTGCCCTCGCGCTGGGAGGGCATGGCGCTCGCCCCGCTGGAGGCGCTGGCCTGCGGGCGGCCCGTGGTGGTCACGGACGTGGACGGCGCGCGGGAGAGCCTGCCGCCCGCGTCGGCGGGGCTGTGTCTGGTGCCGCCCGAGGACCCGGGCGCGCTGGCGGCAGCCGTCGCCGGACTGCTGACCGACGCGCCGTTACGCGCGGAGTTCGGCGAGTCGGGGCGCCGCCACGTCCTGTCCACCCACGACGTGCGGCACACCGCCGAGCGGATCGCGGACCTCTACCGCGAACTCCTCGGCGCCCGGCCGCCCATGCCCGCCGAGCGCAGGGAGTCCCTTCTCTCGTGACCACGGAAAGCACCGCCCCCACCGCGCAGCCCTGGGACCGGGCGACGGGTCAGGTCCCCGTCGTACGCGCCCGTGCCGCGCGCGGCTTCCGGCTCCCGGTACGTCGGCCGCCCGCCCGGGCCGCCTCTCCCCTGCCCCTGCTCGCCGCCGACCTCGCCGGGGCGCTCGTCGGCGCCGCCGCGCTGGACACGGCCACGCACCGCCCGCTGCTGGTCGCCGCGCTGATGTGCGCCGCCCTGCTGCTCCGCCCCCGGCCGACGCGCGCGATGTCCGGCGCGCTGGACGAACTCCCCTCCGTCTGCGGGCGGATCGCGGTCTCCTGGCTCGCGCTCGCCGCGCTCGTCGCGGCCCGCGAACCGGCCGCCGCGCTGACCGCCCGGACCCTCCTGCTCGGCTGGGCGCTGCACTCCGCGGTGTCCTGCGCGGGCCGGGGCGTGGTGCGCGGCAGGCGGACGGCGGCGCGGCTGCGCCGACCGAGCGCTGCCCTCGTGGTCGGTCCCGCCGCGACCGCCCAGCGGGTGGCTGCCGCGCTGCTCAGGCACCCGCGCTGCGGAGTGCGACCGGTCGGCGTGGTCGCGGACCACCCGGACGGCAGCGACGGTCTGCCGGTGCTGACCGGTGAGGAGCAGGTGGAGCGGGCTCTGATCCAGAACGGGGTGCGCACCGTCCTCGTCGTCGGACCCGCGACCCGCGCCGAGCGGGCTCCGCTGCTGCGGGCGCTCGCCGAATCGGGCTGCGCCCTGTGGGAGGTGGCACCGGACGGTCCGGCGTACGACGTGCGCGAGCGGCTGGCCGGGTTCGCCGTACGGCGGCTCGACGCGGGCCCGCGGCAACCGGACAGCCTGGCCAAGCGGCTGCTGGACCTGACCGTCTCGGGCGCCCTGCTCGTCCTGTGCGGTCCGCTGCTGCTGGCGTGCGCCGCGGTGCTGCGGCTGACCGAGGGACCGGGCGTGGTGTTCCGGCAGGAGCGGATCGGCAAGGACGGGCGCCCCTTCACCCTGCTGAAGTTCCGCACGCACCGCCCGGTGGACGAGCGCGAGTCCGCGACGCGCTGGAGTGTGGCGGGCGAGCCGGAGATGAGCGCCTTCTGCCGCTTCCTGCGCCGGACGTCGCTGGACGAGCTGCTCCAGTTGTGGAACGTCTTCCGGGGCGACATGAGCCTGGTCGGACCGCGCCCCGAACGCCCCTTCTTCGTCGCGCGGTTCAGCCAGCTCCACCCCGGCTACGCGTCCCGGCACCGGATGCGGGTCGGCGTCACCGGGCTCGCGCAGGTGAGCGGGTTGCGCGGGGACACCTCGATCGAGGACCGGGCCCGCTTCGACAACGCGTACATCGACACGTGGTCGCTGTGGCAGGACGTCTGCATCCTGCTGCGCACCGCCGCCGTGCTCGTGCGTTCCACCGGGAGCTGACCGATGAGTCTCGTCCTGTGGCTGTCGCGCCGCCCGGTCCTGCCGGTGCTCGCCGTCGTGGTGCTCCTGGCGCTCCCCGCGTCGGGCGACGGAGGCGGCGCCGGACCGGCCGACGCCGCCTCCGCGCTGGTCGTCGGGTACTGCGTCCTGCGCCTGCTGCGCGAGCGGCGGCGCCCGCTGTCCCGTACGGCGGCGGTGGTCCTCGGGCTGCCGGTGGCCGGGACGGCGCTGGCCGCGATGGGCGCGGTCTCGCCCGGCGCGGGGCTCGCGGGTCTCGGCCGCTACCTCCAGATCTTCGTCCTGCTCCCGGCGGCGGTGGTGCTGCTCCTGCGCGACCGGCGCGATGTACGGCTGCTGCTCTGGGCGTTGATCGGGCTCGCGCTGTGGGAGGGGGCGGTCGGGGTGAAGCAGTACGTCACCGCGACCGGTGCCTCCTACCAGGGCGAGGACATCCGCGCGGTCGGCACCTTCGGGGCGCAGGACGTGATGGGGATGGCGACGGTGGTGTCGTTCGGGCTGATCTGCGCGGTGGGGGTGGCGCTGGGCGGGGGACCTGCTTCGACCCCGGAATCGGGACCCGGCTCAACTCCCCCTCGCGAGCGAGTGATCGCCGGAGTCTGCGCCCTCGCCCTGCTGGTGCCGCTCGCGCTGTCCTTCAGCCGGGGTGCCTGGATCGCGACCACCCTGACGCTCACCGTGCAGCTCGCGCTGTCCGGACCGCGCCGGGCGCTGAAGGTGGGCGCGGTCGCGCTGGCGGCGGGGGTGGTGCTGGTGGGCGGTCTCGGGGTGGGTACGGCGATGCTCCAGGAGCGGCTGGACAGCATCACGCAGGTGGCGGACGCGCCGGACCAGTCGGTGACCGACCGGTACACCATGTGGGCGGCGGCGACCGGCATGTGGCGCGAACACCCGCTGA
This sequence comes from Streptomyces sp. DSM 110735, assembly GCF_016482685.1. Lineage (GTDB taxonomy): Bacteria > Actinomycetota > Actinomycetes > Streptomycetales > Streptomycetaceae > Streptomyces. The sequence goes on from NZ_JACYHF010000018.1 coordinate 135,637, forward strand.
CCGGCGTGGGGTTGAAGGGCTTCCCCGAGTACCGCGACGGACACGCCTCGCTGGCGCTGTCCTCCGGCGGCGACACGGCGGGCGCCGGCGCGGGCTACCGCAAACAGCCGCTGCTCTCCCCGCACAACATGTACCTCCTGGTCCTCGGCGAACAGGGTCTGACCGGTCTCCTCTGCCTCGCGGGCTCCTGGCTCGCGCTGCTCACGCTCGGGCTGCGGGGGCTGTGGACGACCGGTACGACCCGTACGACTCGGGCAAGGGAGTACGGCGTCATCGGCTGCGGTCTGCTGATCTGGCTGCTGGTCGACTTCATGTACGCCGACATCGGCGGCCCGTCCACCGTGCTGACCGGGGTGGTCCTGGGGCTGGTGGCGTGGTGGGCGCTGGTGGGCGGGGCGGAGCGGGGGCGCGCCGCTCGGGTCGTCGCCGGTGTCGTCCCCGCCGTCCCGGTGGCGAGGGGAGCCGGAGTCCTGTGACCGTCACCCCGCTCCCTGAGCCGGTGCCGGAGACGGAACCGGCGCCCGTACCGCAGACCGGTCCGCGCCCGATGCCGATGCCCGTGCCGACGACCGGTCCTGGCACCGCGCCGAGGACCGCTCCCGGACCCGCGCCGAAGCCCGCTCCGGGTCCCCTGGAGAAGACCGGTGCCACCCCGCCGCACCCCAGTCTCCCCACCACCCCGACCCCGGAACCCCCCGCCACCACTCCTCGCTTCCTCGCCCGCGCCGCCCTCCTCACCGCCTCCCTGTCCGCGGCGGGCGCCGTCCTCGGGCTGGTCCGGGACCAGTCGCTGGCGCGGCTCTTCGGCGCCGGGCAGGACACCGACGCGTTCCTGGTCGCCTGGACGGTGCCGGAGTTCGCGGCCACGCTGCTCATCGAGGACGGTCTGGCGTTCGCGCTGATCCCGGCGTTCAGCATGGCGCTGGCCCGGCGGGCGCGCGGGGCGCCGGGCGATCCGGTGCGTTCGCTCGTCGCCCATACGCTGCCCCGCCTCGCCCTCGCCCTCACCGTGGTGGGCGCGCTGCTCGCGACAGCCGCGCCCGGACTCGTCGAGGTGCTGGCGCCCGGACTGCCCGACCCCGCGCTCGCCGTCAACTGCACCAGGCTCACCGCCACTTGTGTGGTCAGCTTCGGACTCGCGGGGTACTGCAGCGCCGCCCTGCGCGCCCACCGCAGCTTCCTCGCCCCTGCCGCGATCTACGTCGCCTACAACACGGGCATCGTGACGGCGATGTTCGCCCTGGGCGGCGCGTGGGGCGTGCGCTCGGCCGCGTTCGGGGTGGCGCTGGGCGGAGTTCTGATGGTGCTCCTTCAACTTCCCTTCCTGGTAAGGCGCTTACGCACCCACGAGACCGACGCGCCGCTGTCCGTCGAACCGTGCCCCGCACCGCGGCACCAGCGCGTCGACCTCCAACTGATGGCCACCGTGCTGCTGTTCGCGCTGTGCCGTCAGTCGCAGGTGCTGATCGAGCGGTTCCTCGCCTCGGGGCTGCCGTCGGGGGCGATCTCGCATCTCAACTACGCCCAGAAGATCGCCCAGATCCCGATGACCATGTCGATGATGCTGTGCACGGTCACCTTCCCGGTGGTCGCGCGGGCGCTGGCCGAGGGCGACACCGAGCGGGCGCGGGTCCGGGTGGAGCGGGATCTCGCGGTCGCCGCCACGTTGGTGCTGCTCGGCACGGCGGCGGTGCTGGCCTGCGCCCCGCAGATCGTCCAACTGCTTTTCCAGCGCGGCGCGTTCACCGCCGAGGACACGGCGGCGACGGCGGGCGTGATGCGCGTGTACGCGACCGGACTGCTCGGGCAGACCCTGACCGGTGTCCTGGTCCGCTCCTACTTCTCGGCGGGACGCGCCGCCTGGTACCCGGTCGGTGCCATCGCCACCGGGGTCGCGGTCACCGCCTGGATCGGCGCGGCGACGATCGGCACCTGGGGCGTGACCGGGATCGCCGCCGCCAACGCCACCGGCATCACGCTCACCGCCGCCCTGCTGCTCGGCGGGATGCGCGCGCGGCGACGCGGCATGCGGCGCGGGGTGCCGGTCCGGGTCCGCCGGGTGCTGGCGGAGCTGTGCCGCCCGTTGCGCGGTGCGGCGCTGGCCGCGCCCGCCGGGACGTTCGCCGCGCGTGTGCCCGGCGGCGCGCTCAGCGGGCTGGCGGCGGGGTCCGTCACCGTCGCCGCCGTGTTCGTCCTGCTCGGCCTGCCCCGGGGCGCCCCGGGTCTCGCATCCGCCGTCCGTTCCGTACGCACCCACACCCGAAGGCTCGCCCATGCCGTCTTCCGTTGAGTCCGCGTCCCTGCCCCGCGACCGCTCCCCGGGGCGGGCCAGACCCGGTCCGGTCCCGTGGATCGCCATGTACCACTCGGTCGGGGACTGCTCCGACGACCCGTACCGCGTCACCGTGACGCCCGCCCGGCTGGAGCGGCAGTTGCGCTGGCTGCGCGGTCGCGGGCTGCGCGGGGTGAGCGTGGCCGAGCTGCTGACCGCCCGCGCGCGGGGCGAGGGGCGCGGACTGGTGGGGCTCACCTTCGACGACGGGTACGCCGACTTCCTCACCGACGCCCTTCCGGTGCTGTCCCGTTGGGAGTGCACGGCCACCCTGTTCGTACTGCCCGGCAGGCTCGGCGGCGACAACTCCTGGGACCGCCCGGGTCCGTGCAAACCGCTCCTCACCGCCGACGCCGTACGCCAGGCCCGGCGCGCCGGGATGGAGATCGGCTCGCACGGTCTGACCCACCTCGACCTCACCCGCGCCGACGACCGCACCCTGACCGAGGAGATCTCCCAAAGCAGAGCGCTTCTTACGGAGTTGACCGGCAGCCCCGCCGACGGCTTCTGCTATCCGTACGGCACCGTGGACCAGCGGGTGCGCGACGCGGTACGCGCCGCCGGTTACGGATACGCCTGCGCCATCGACCCCGGCGCGCTGACCGGACCGTACGCACTCCCCCGCGTGCACATCGGGGAGAACGACACCGCCGCCCGGCTGTTCCTGAAGTACCGGCTGCACCGCCTGCGCCGCCGTCCCGTGCCGGGTCCGCGATGAGGGCGCTGCACATCATCACCGGACTCGGCGTGGGCGGAGCGGAGCAGCAACTCAGGCTGCTGTTGCGCCACTTGCCCATCGAGTGCGACGTGGTGACGCTGACCAACCCCGGTCCGGTGGCCGACGGGCTGCGGGCCGACGGGGTGCGGGTGACGAACCTCGCCATGGGCGGCAACCGCGACCTGTCCGCGCTCCCCCGGCTGACCCGGCTGATCCGGCGCGGACGCTACGACCTCGTGCACACCCACCTCTACCGCGCCTGCCTCTACGGCCGCGTTGCCGCCCGGCTCGCCGGAGTCCGCGCGGTGGTGGCGACCGAACACTCCCTGGGCGACTCCCAGATGGAGGGGCGCCCGCTCAACTCCGGCGTGCGGGCGCTGTATCTGGCGGGCGAGCGACTGGGACGGTCCACGGTCGCCGTGTCGCCAACTGTCGCCGCGCGGCTGACCCGTTGGGGCATCCCCGAGCCCCGTATCGCGGTCGTGCCGAACGGCATCGACCTCGACCGCTTCCGCTACGACCCCGCCGCCCGGGAGCGCGCGCGAGCCCAACTCGGACTACCGAAACAGGCGTTCGTCGTCGGCGGCATCGGCAGACTCGCCCCGGGCAAGCGCTTCGACATCCTCGTCCAAGCCCTCGCTCAACTCCCGCCCGACACAAGGCTCCTGCTGGTCGGCGGCGGTCCCGAGGAGGGCGCCCTGCGGCGCCGTGCCGAGGAGACCGGGGTCGCGGAGCGGGTGGTGTTCGCCGGTGAACGGCCGTATCCGACCGACGGATCGGGCGGGTCGGACAGGTCGGACGGTCCCGATCTGCCCGCGCTGACCTCCGCGATGGACGTGCTGGCCTCGCCGTCCCCGGAGGAGGCGTTCGGGCTCGCGGTCGTGGAGGCGCTGGCGGCAGGGCTGCCGGTGCGCCACTCCTCCTGTCCTGCCGTCGAGGACCTGCCGTCCGGGGCGGCGCCGGACGCCGTCCGCATCCCCTGCGACCCCGAGGCGTACGCCGCCGCGCTCGCCGGGGTCCGCGCCGCCGGACCCGGCCCGCGCACCGCGCCCGGGGCCGCCCGCCACTACTGCGTCACCCGCAGCGCCGCCCGGCTGATGGACGTCTACGCGGCGGCACTCGTCCCCTCGTCCCGCACCCCCTTGGGAGGCAGCCCCTCATGACCGAGAACCCACACCGGCGCCGTCGTATCTCCCGTCTGCCGTCCTGGTCGCTGGTGGCGACCGGGGTCGTCGCGGGCGGACTGCTCGGCGGCACGTACGGCATCGTGAAGCCGCCCGCGTACACCGCCACCAGCTATGTCGTCGCGGTGCCCACCGAGCGGTCCGACCCCGGCGCGGCGCTCGGGTTCGCGCAGGCGTACGGCAGGATCGCCACCCAGCCCGCCGTGCTCGCGGCCGCGCGGGCGAAGGCGGGCGCGGGCACGGACACCCTGCGGGAGAGCGTGCGCACGGCGACCTCGCCGGACGCCCCGATGGTCGCCGTGTCCGCCACCTCGGCCCGGCCCGCGCGAGCCGCCGCCATGGCCAACGCGGTCGCCGATGCCCTCACCGCGCAGGCGGGCGGCGCCGCCGCCGACACGCACGTGGAGCTTCGACAGTTCGCGCGGGCGGTCGCGCCCACCGAGCCGAGTTCGCCCTCGGCCGCCGTGACGGGGCTGGTCGGGGCGAGCGCGGGCGGACTGCTCGGCGGTCTCGCCCTGCTGGTCCGACCGCGCCGACGACCCGAACCGGAGCCCCTCCGCCCGGCCACGCTGCCCGCCCCGGCCGCCGCCGACGCCGCCGGTCTGCGGTGACGGCCACCTACGCGGCGCGCCCCGCCCGCACCGTCCGCCCCGCCCTCACCACCGAACTGGTCACCGACCCCGGTGCCTTCGCCGCGCTCGCCCCGTCCTGGACCCGGCTCCACCGCCGCTGCGCGACCGCCACCCCGTTCCAGAGCCACGCCTGGCTGCACTCCTGGTGGCGCTCCTACGGGCGCCCCGGACGACTGCGGCTCCTGCTGGTGCGCTCCGGACCCGACCTGGTCGCCGCCGCCCCGCTGACCCTGGTCCGCAGCCCGCTCACCGCGCTCGTCCCGCTCGGCGGCGCGATCAGCGACTACGGCGACCTCCTCCTCGACGACGCCGACGACGGCCGCGCCGCCGACGCCCTCACCCGCGAACTCTCCCTCGCCGCCCGCACCGCGCTGATCGACCTCCGCGAGGTACGCCCCGGCGGTGCCGCCGAGCGGATCTACGACCGCTGGCCAGGACCCCGTCGCCGCGTGCCCGACTCCCTCTGCCTGGAACTGCCCGCCGCCCCCATGGCCGACCTGATCGCCCGGCTCCCCTCGAAGAAGGCACAGCGGGTGCGCGCCAAGCTCCGCAAGCTGACCGCGCTGGGCGTGACCCGCCGGGTCGCCGCACCCCACGACACCGACCGCGCGCTGCGCCGCCTGCTGGAGCTGCACCGGCTCCAGTGGGCGGACCGCAAGGTGACCACCGAGCATCTGCGCCCGCGCTTCCGCGAGCATCTGCTGCGCGCGGTGGGCGCGATGGCGCGCTCCGGGGACGCCGTGGTGACCGAGTTCCTGCTCGGCACGGAGGTGGTCGCCGTCGACGTCACCCTGCTCTCCCCCCACCTCGCGGGCGGCTACCTCTACGGCGCCCATCCCAGGCTGCGCGAGCTGCGCGCGGACGTCGCGGTGATACTGCTGGACGCCTGCGCCGACCGTGCCGCCACCGGCGCCCACCGCACCCTGAGCCTCATGCGCGGCGACGAGCCGTACAAGCACCACTGGCGCCCCGACCGCGTTCCCAGCGTCCGCCTCCTCCTGGCCCGCCGCCGCACCGTCCCACTGCTGTCGGCAGCGCTGTACGACGTGGCGGCACGGCGGCACGGCAAGGAGGTCCTGCACCGCTGGCAGGACCTCCGGCGCGGCTAGCGCATCCCCCGCCACCGGGTCGCGGGAAGACAGAACCCCTCCCCGAGCCACTCCTGGATCCAGCTCTCCGGCAGCAACGGCGTGCATCCGTCCGGGAGTTCGGGGTCGGGGGACGTCGACGGCGAACCGGTGGGAGTCGGCGAGGGGCTCGGCGTCCCGTCGGGCGAGGGCGACGGCGTGGGCGACGGTGTCGGAGTGGGGGTCGGTGTCGGTGTCGGTGTGCCGCTCGGCGTCGGCTGTCCCGCCCCGCCCGACAGCGCCGCCCGGTACACCGCCGCCGCCCTCGGATTCGCGGCGCACTGCCAGACGCCGTGCGGGCAGTAGTCGGTGAGCGTGTTGTACAGCGGCTTGTGCGCGTCGAACCAGGCGAGCATCCGCCGCATGTACTCCGCGTTGTCGCCGTTGCGGAACAGCCCCCACTCCGGGTACGAGACCGGCTTGCCGTGGGCGCGGGCGAAGTCCACGTGCGCCTGGAGACCGTACGGCTCGCTCACCTGCTCGTCGAAGGAGAGCCCGCTCGGCTGGTCGTAGGAGTCCATGCCGACGATGTCCACGGTGTCGTCGCCGGGATAGCACTCGGTCCACGGGACGGCGTCCCGCCCGCGGCTCGGAGCGAAGTCGAAGCGGAAGCGCTGGCCGGGGACCGAGCGCATGGCGGCGACGATCCGGTTCCAGTACGCCTTCCACGCCTCGGGGTCGGGTCCGCAGCGGTGGGTGTAGGTGATGCCGTTCATCTCCCAGCCGAGCACGAGGACCGTGTCGGGCACCTTGAGGTCGACCAGGTGCCGGGCCAGGGTGCGGAAGTGCTGGTCGAAGTCGCCGTCGGCGCCCTGGCGCAGCAATTGCCGTACCCGCGCGTCGGAGAGGTGGTCCTCGTTGTGCTCCTGGAGCGGCACGTTGAGGACGAGCGTGCGGTCCGCCTGCGCGCGGCGCCAGTGCGCCCAGGGGGCGAGGAAGGCGGGGTCGCCCTCGATGTCGCTCCAGCGTCCGCCGGGCAGATAGGTGTGGGCGACCGTCAGCTCCCGCCCGCCGAGCCAGCGGCTCAGCCCGGCCATGCGGGCGACACCGAGCGGTCCGGAGTCGAGGAAGGCGCCAAAGGCTGGCGTCCGCGCGCTCGCGGGGTCCTCCCGCGCCGCGAAGCCGGAGCCGGTCAGCAACGCCGCCGAGGCGATGACCGCGGCCACGGCCGCCGTCAGCCGTCCGCGCCGGACCCGTCGTCGCGGTGCGTCCATGACCGCCCCTCTCTTCTCTGCGCGCGCTGTACCTGACACCCAGTCACAGGGAGGGGGTCCGCGCCAGCGCGGTGGGGCTTTCAGGTGGCCGCCCCCTGCCACCCGGGTGAACGACGCCGGTCACACAAAGGGGCCGGCAGGCTGGCCGGGTCCCGCCGGGCGGCGTGGCGGGGCGCCGGAGCAGGTCCGGCGCTGAAGGATTCGGTACGGCGCCGTGGCGGTACGGCGCCGCGTGCCGCCGGTGTGCCGGGCGCTCGGGTCCGGCACCCGGCGCACTACCGACGGGACGCTGCCCGGCCTCGCCGGAACAGCACCGCACCGGCCGCGATCAGCACGGCACCGGCGGCCGAGGCGCCGAGCAGGAGACGTTCCTGTCCACCGGTGTGCGGAAGGGACGGCTTGTGCGGGTGGTGGTGTCCGCCGTGCGGCGGAGGCGTGTGCGGCGGGTGGGTGTGAGGCGGCGGAGTGTGCGGCGGCGGAGTGCTCTCCTCGCCCCCGTAGGGCGGCGGCGTGCTGTGGTGCGGCGGAGGCGTGGTCTCCTCACCGCCGTACGGCGGAGGAGTCGTTTCTTCACCGCCGTACGGGGGCGGAGTGGTCTCCTCGCCGCCGTAGGGCGGCGGCGTGCTGTGGTGCGGCGGAGGCGTGGTCTCCTCACCGCCGTACGGCGGAGGAGTCGTTTCTTC
>NZ_JACYHF010000019.1 GCF_016482685.1 Streptomyces sp. DSM 110735
GACAACATCTGGCTCGGCGACCGCGACGCCGTCCGCACCCCCATGCAGTGGACCCCCGACCGCAACGCGGGCTTCTCCTCGTCCGATCCGGGCCGGCTCTATCTGCCCACGATCATGGACCCGGTCTACGGCTACCAGGTCGCCAACGTCGAGGCGTCCATGTCCTCGCCGTCGAGCCTGCTGCACTGGACCCGGCGGATGATCGAGATCCGCAAGCAGAACCCCGCCTTCGGACTCGGCACGTACACGGAGTTGCAGTCCTCCAACCCGGCGGTGCTCGCGTTCCTGCGGGAGTACGAGGACGACCTCGTGGTCTGCGTGCACAACTTCTCGCGGTTCGCGCAGCCCACGGAGCTGGATCTGCGCCGGTTCATCGGGCGGCATCCGGTCGAGCTGTTCGGCGGGGTGCGCTTCCCGGCGGTGGGCGAACTGCCGTATCTGCTCACGCTGGCGGGTCACGGCTTCTACTGGTTCCGGCTCCGCGAGGACGCCGCGTAGTGCGGCCGGAGTGGGGCGGCGGGCGGTTTCCGTCGCCCCACCCGGGGCACGGTTGAGTAACACCCCCGACGATCCGGGGAAAGGACGTGACGCCCATGGCGGAAACGGTCACCCCCTCCGGCACCACCCCGTCCGGCACCACCACCCCCACCGGCACCACCGCTCCGCTCCTCGTCTCGCTCGACCCCCTGCTGCGCGAATGGCTGCCCCGGCAGCGCTGGTTCGCCGGGAAGGGGCGCGCGGTCACCGGGTTCACCCTCGTCGCCGCGACCGAACTGCTGCCTCCCGAGGGCAGGTTGGGGCTGTACCACCTGCTGCTGCGCGTGCATCAGTCCGCCGCGCCCGGCGCCCCGCCGCAGCCCGACGACTGCTACCAGCTCCTGATAGGCGTGCGCGAGGCGCTGCCGCCCCGGCTGGCGCCCGCGCTGATCGGCCATGTCGCCTCCGGACCGCTCGCCGGGCGCACCGTGTACGAGGCACTGCACGACCCCCGGCCCGCCGAAGTGCTTCTGGAAGCCCTGCGCACCCGCGCCCGCGTCGGCGCCCTCGCCTTCGAGCGGGCGGAGGGGCAGGAGATCCGGGACGGTCTGGTGGCCCGGCTGCTGACCTCCGAACAGTCCAACTCCTCGGTGGTGTACGGCGATACGTTCATCCTGAAGCTGCTGCGCCGGGTCACCCCGGGGGTCAACCCCGATCTGGAACTCCCCCTCGCCCTGGCCCGCGAGGGCTGCCCCCGGGTGCCCGCGCCGGTCGCCTGGCTGCACACCGAGCTGGACGCGGAGCCGTACGTCCTGGCCGTCCTCCAGCCGTACGTCAGCGGCGCGGCCGACGGCTGGGAGCTGGCGCTGCGCGAGCTGGCCAAGGGCGAGGACTTCGCCGCCGAGGCGCGGGCGCTCGGTCGAGCCACCGCCGAGGTGCACACCGCGCTCGCCCGCGCGCTGCCCACGGTCACCCTCGGCCAGGCACAGCTCCGGCAGTTGGTGGACGGCATGACCGAGCGGCTGACGGCGGCCGTACGGGCGGTGCCCGCGCTGCGACCGTACGAGCCGGGGCTGCGGTCGGCGTACGCGGCGCTGGCCGACCTGGCCGCCGAGGGCCGTACCTGGACCGCGCAGCGGGTGCACGGCGATCTGCATCTGGGTCAGTGCCTGCGCTCGCCGTCCGGGGCGTGGTCGCTGATCGACTTCGAGGGCGAGCCGTCCCGGCCGCTGACCGAGCGGCGGCTGCCGCAGCCGGTGGTGCGCGATGTCGCCGGGATGCTGCGCTCCTTCGACTACGCCGCCCACTCGGCCACCCCGTCCGCGCCGGACTGGGCGCACACCTGCCGGTCCGCCTACTGCTCCGGCTACGCCGAGGTCGCGGGCCGCGATCCGCGCACCGATCCGGTGCTGCTGCGCGCCTACGAGACCGACAAGGCGGTCTACGAGGTCGTCTACGAGGCACGGCACCGCCCCGAGTGGCTGCCGGTCCCGCTCTCGGCCGTCCGCCGCCTCGCCGCCCCCGACCCGGCTTGACCCCGACCTCCCCCTCACCCGACCCGCCCGGGAGAACCGTCCGTGACGCCCAAGAAGCGAGCCACGTCGAAGAACAAGTCCGCCAAGAACCAGACCGGTGGGGCGGCGAAGTCCGCCACGCCTGCCAAGTCGGCCAAGTCCGCGAAGCCGAAGGCGCTCAAGGCTCCGGAAGCCCCGAAGACACCGGAGGCCGCGGAGGTCGTTCAGAGTCCGGCGATCCCCCAGGCCCGCGCGCCGCAGGACGCCCCCCGGGTGCCCGCCCCGCGCACCGAGACCGCTCCGCCGCCCGCCCCGCCCGCCGTCTCCCCCGCCCTCGACGCGGACGACCGCGCGCGGCTGCTGCTCGGCACCCACCACGACCCGCACGCCGTGCTCGGCGCCCACGCGGTACCCGGCGGTGTCGCCTTCCGGGTCTTCCGCCCGTACGCCGAGGCGGTCACCGTCGCCATCGGGGAGGTCCGGGCGCCGCTGCACGACGACGGCGACGGCTTCTTCTCCGGTCTGCTGCCGCTGACCGACGCGCCGGTCTACCACCTGCTGGTCACCTACGACGGCATCGTGCACGAGACCGAGGACCCCTACCGCTTCTGGCCCACCCTCGGCGACCTGGACCTGCATCTGATCGGGGAGGGGCGCCACGAGGAGCTGTGGAAGGCGCTCGGCGCGCGGGTCATGACCCATCAGGGCGTGACCGGCACCCGCTTCTCGGTGTGGGCGCCGAACGCGCGGGGTGTGCGGGTCGCGGGCGGCTTCGACTACTGGGACGCGACGGGGTATCCGATGCGCTCGCTGGGCTCCAGCGGGGTGTGGGAGCTGTTCGTGCCCGGGGTCGGGGAGGGCGAGCTGTACAAGTTCGAGATCACCCGCCCCGACGGTTCGCACACCCTGCGCGCCGACCCGATGGCCCGGCGCACCGAGGTCCCGCCCGCGACCTCCTCGGTGGTGGAGGTCTCCCACCACGAGTGGGACGACGCGGAGTGGATGGCGCGGCGCGGTGAACAGGCGGTGCACGAGGCGCCGTTCTCGGTGTACGAGGTCCATCTGCCGTCCTGGCGCCCGGGGTTGACCTATCGGCAACTGGCGGACCAGCTCACCGCGTACGTCAAGGATCTCGGCTTCACCCATGTGGAGCTGATGCCGGTCGCGGAGCATCCCTTCGGCGGTTCCTGGGGCTATCAGGTCACCGGTTTCTACGCCCCGACGGCGCGTCTGGGCACCCCGGACGACTTCAAGTACCTGGTGGACACGCTCCATCGGGCGGGCATCGGGGTGCTGATGGACTGGGTGCCCGCGCACTTCCCCCGCGACGAATGGGCGCTGGCGGAGTTCGACGGACGCGCGCTGTACGAGCACCACGATCCGCTGCGGGCGGCCCATCCCGACTGGGGGACGCTTGAGTTCGACTTCGGGCGCCGTGAGGTGCGCAACTTCCTCGTGGCGAACGCGGTGTACTGGTGCGAGGAGTTCCACATCGACGGGCTGCGCGTGGACGCGGTCGCCTCGATGCTCTACCTCGACTATTCGCGCGAGCCCGGTCAGTGGACGCCGAACGAGCGCGGCGGGCGGGAGAACCTGGACGCGGTGGCGTTCCTCCAGGAGATGAACGCCACGGTCTACCGGCGCTGCCCGGGCGTGGTGACCATCGCCGAGGAGTCCACCGCCTGGGACGGCGTCACGCGCCCCACCCATCACCGGGGTCCGAGCGGCTTCGGCGGTCTGGGGTTCGGGCTGAAGTGGAACATGGGCTGGATGCACGACTCGCTGGAGTACATGAGCCACGACCCCGTGCACCGCAAGTACCACCACCACGAGATGACGTTCTCGATGGTGTACGCGTACAGCGAGAACTACGTCCTGCCGATCTCCCACGACGAAGTGGTCCACGGCAAGCGGTCGTTGGTGTCGAAGATGCCGGGCGACTGGTGGCAGCAGCGCGCCGGTCTGCGCGCCTACCTCGCCTTCATGTGGGCTCATCCCGGCAAGCAATTGCTCTTCATGGGGCAGGAGTTCGCCCAGGGCGCGGAGTGGTCCGAGGCGCACGGTCCCGACTGGTGGCTGCTCGACCCGTCGTACGGCGCCGCCCCCGACCACCGGGGCGTACGCGACCTGGTGCGCGACCTCAACACCCAGTACCGCGCCACCCCGGCTCTGTGGCAGCGGGACACCGATCCCTCGGGCTTCGCCTGGGTCGTGGGCGACGCCGCCGACGACAACATCCTCGCCTTCCTGCGCCGCGACGCCGACGGCACCCCTCTCCTCGCGGTCTCCCACTTCGCCCCGGTGGTCCGCCACGACTACCGCCTCGGCGTCCCCGACGACATCCCCGCCTGGCACGAGACCCTCAACACCGACAGCGCCCCCTACGGCGGCAGCGACGTCACCAACCCGGACGTGATCAAACCGGAGCCCCAGCCGTGGCACGGGTATCCGGCGAGCGTACGGCTGACGCTGCCGCCGCTCTCGACGGTGTGGCTGCGCCCGGCGTGAGCCGAGTGGGCCGGTCCGGGAGCCGAGCGCTCCCGGACCGGGGCCGTCACACCGCGGCCGGAGCCAGCCCCACGGGCAGCTTCTCGCTGTGCAGGATGCCCAGGTGCTGGGTCGCGCGGGTCAGGGCGACGTAGAGGTCGCTCGTGCCGTAGTCGCCGGGTTCCACCACCAGGACGGAGTCGAATTCGAGACCCTTGGCCTGGCGGGGGTCCAGGAGGACGACCCGCCGGGTCAGGTCGGGTTCGGCTCCGGGGGTGACGCCGTCGAGGCGGGCGGCGAGGGCGGGGTGCAGGGCGCGGGGGGCGATGACAGCCAACCGCCCCTCTTCCGGGGTGAGTTCGGTGACCGCCTCCGCGACCGCGCCGGGCAGGTCGTCGCCCGCGTCGCGCACCCAGGGCCGTACGCCGGTCGAGCGGACGGAGGCGGGCGGTTCGAAGTCCGGGTCGGTGGCGCGGACCACGCCCGCGGCGAGGTCCATGATCTCGGACGGGGTGCGGTAGTTGACCCCGAGGCGGGTGTGCTCCCAGCGGTCCTCGACGTAGGGCGCGAGGATGTCCGACCAGGAGCCGACGCCCGCCGCCTCGGCGGTCTGCGCGGGGTCTCCGACCAGCGTCATGGAGCGGGTCGGGCTGCGGCGCATCAGCAACCGCCAGGCCATCGGGGAGAGTTCCTGCGCCTCGTCCACGATGATGTGCCCGAACGCCCAGGTGCGGTCGGCGGCGGCACGCTCGGCGGCGCTGCGGTGGTCGGACTCCTCGTGGCGCTCCGCGAAGCGCTCGGCGTCGATGATGTCGTGCGCCGAGAGCACCTCGGAGGCGTCGGCGTCCTGCTCCTCCTTGTCGTCGAACTCGTAGGTGCGCGAGGCGTACGACACGTCCAGGACGCCCTGGGCGAAGGCGATCTGGGTCTCCCGCTCGCGTTCCGCGCGGGCGCGGGCCATCCGGTCGTCCTCACCGAGGAGTTCGGCTGCCTCGTCCAGCAACGGCACGTCCGCGACGGTCCATTCGCGGGTCTCCGGGCGGCGGATCGCGTCGGCGTCCGCCGCCGGGAGGTACCCGTCAGGCTCCGCGAGGAAGTCCGCGATCAGCCGGCGCGGGGTCACGCGTGGCCACAACTGGTCGATGGCAGCCCAGACTTCGGGGTTCTCCGCGAGTTCGTCGCGGATCTGGGTGATGTCGGAGGGGTCGAGCAGGCTGGTGCCGTCGTAGGGGTCGGTGCCCACGCGCTCGGCGTACAGCTCGGTGAGCGCGTTGAGGACGTGCCCCTCGAAGTGCTCGCGGGCCACGTTGTGCGGCAGCCCGGTGGCGCGGGTGCGCTCGCGGGCGACGCTCACCAGACCCTGGTCGAGCATGAGGATCTCCCGGTCGTGCTCGACGGCGATCACCGGGTCGGGCAGCGCCTGCCGGTCGCGTACGACGGCGGCGATCACGTCGGCCATCTCCGCACGCCCCTTCACGGCAGCCGCCTCGGGCGTGTCCGTGGCGGTCGCCTTCACCCCGGGGAACAGCTCGCCGACGGTGGCGAGGAGCACCCCGGTCTCACCGAGCGAGGGCAGCACCTCGCCGATGTAGCCGAGGAACGCCGGGTTGGGTCCGACGATCAGCACGGCGCGGCGGGCGAGCAGTTCGCGGTGCTCGTAGAGGAGGTAGGCGGCGCGGTGCAGCGCGACCGCGGTCTTGCCGGTGCCGGGACCGCCCTCGACCACGAGCACGCCCCGGTGCGGAGCCCGGATGATCTCGTCCTGCTCGGCCTGGATGGTGCGCACGATGTCGCCCATGCGTCCGGTGCGCGCCGAGTTCAGCGCGGCGAGCAGCACGGCGTCCCCGGTGGGGTCCTCGTGTCCGGTGCGCTCCTGGTCCCCGAGGTCGAGGATCTCGTCGTGCAGGGAGGTGACGCTGCGGCCCTCGGTGGTGATGTGCCGACGGCGGCGCAGACCCATCGGGGTGTGCCCGGTGGCGAGGTAGAAGGGGCGGGCGACGTCGGCGCGCCAGTCGATGAGAATCGGGGTGCGCTCGGTGTCCTCCTCGCGCAGTCCGATGCGGCCGATGTGGTGGGTGGTGCCGTCGGACATGTCGATCCGGCCGAAGCAGAGGGAGCCGTCGACGGAATTCAGCGCGGCGAGCAGCCCGGAGCGCTCGGCCACCAGGATGTCCCGCTCCAGCCGCGCCTGCTGGGGCTTGTCGCCCTGCGCGAGGGCGTCCTCGACCGAGGTCTCGGCCTCGCCGCGGAGCACGTCCACGCGCTCGTACAGTCCGTCGATGAATTCCTGCTCGTGCCGCAATTCATCGTCCGGAAATTCTGTGTTTGACAATTCCACTCCCGCCCGCATATACTGTGCTCACTGAACTTCTCCGCGATCTCCTTTTCGGAAGTCGCGAATCAATGAATATACCTAAGGAAATCCCCCGAGCGCAATTGCTCGGGGGATTTCCTTGTGTCGGCGGGACCGTCGGGCGGCTACAGCACGTCGGCCAGCTCCTCCAGCAGCCGCCGCTTGGAGCGTGCTCCCACCATCGACTTCACCGGCTCACCGGCGCGGTAGACGACCAGCGTCGGCGCGGAGAGCACGCCGTGCGCCAGCGCCGTCGCCGGATTGCGGTCCACGTCCACCTGGACGACCTTGAGCCGGTCGCCCTCGCTGACGGCTAGGTCCTTCAGCACCGGCGCCATCTGACGGCACGGTCCGCACCAGTCGGCGGTGAACTCCACAAGGACCGGCAGCTCGGAGCCGATCACCTCCGCCGCGAAATCCGCGTCCGTCACCTCGTCCACTCCGCTCGCCACGCTCATCGCGGTCCTCCCAGCTCGCACGAAGGCTCCGGACCCCCCGGAACCAGCGATTCGGCGACCAGCTCCGCGCGCGCCTCCTCGGCCCGCCGCAACTGCCCCGCGACCGTCTCCCGCACCGCCGCGAGCTGCCCGATCAGCTCGTCCAGCTCGCCCAGCTTGCGCCGGTAGACCACGCGCGAGGCGGGACACGCGTCGCCCTCGGGATGCCCGGCCCGCAGACACTCCACGAACGGCCGCGTCTCCTCCAGCTCGAACCCGAAGTCCCTCAGCGTCCGGATCTGCCGCAACACCCGCAGATCCCCCTCGTCGTACTCCCGATGCCCCTGCGCGTCCCGCCGCGCGGGCAGCAACCCCCGCGCCTCGTAGTACCGCAACGCCCGTGCCGTCGTCCCGGCCCGCGCGGCCAGCTCGCCGATTCGCATGTCAGGGACGGTAGGGGGTGACGCGGGGGTCAAGGCAACCGGCCGGTGTCACCGGGCCGGAACGTGATGCGCGGGCGGGCGTCGGAACGACGCCGAACAGGGGTGCCCGTCTGAGCCGACTGGGTAGTCTGGCAACGCAGGTTGAGTCTGTTACGAGGGGGCGGATTCGTGGACCCGGAGCTGGCCGCGCTGGCGGCGACCGCAGGAACGACCCTGGTGTCGTCCTTGACGACCGAGGTGTGGCAGCGAGCCAGGGACGGCATCGCCTCATGGTGGCGGCGCAGTCAGCCGGAGCGGGCCGATGCCGTCACCACGGAACTCGACGCGACCCGCGACGACCTGCTCGCCGCGCGGGCCGACGGCGACACGGGCACGCCGGCCGAGCTGGGCGCGGAGTGGCAGGGCCGGATCCGGCGGCTGCTCGTGGCGCATCCCGAGGCCGCCGACGACCTGCGGACTCTCCTCGCGGAACTGGCCCCGTCGGTGCCCGTCCCGTCGGTGACGCAGCACGCCACCGCCTCCGGGCACGCACGGGTCTACCAGGCGGGCCGAGACCAGCACATCACCGAGCGGTGACCGGCCACAACGACGCCCGGGCCGACGGCCGGGGCCGCGTCTACCAGGCTTCCGGTGACCAGCACATCACCGAACACCACCACCACGGACCCGACTGGAGCGGCCCGGACTCGGTTCGCCGCCCGGCGGTCGGCCGTGCCCCGGTGGTGCTCCGTGACCGAGCCGCGGAGATGGACCGCCTGCGCGCGGCCGTCGAACCCGGCATCGGCAATGGTGTCTACGTCCTGCACGGCCTCGGCGGCTGCGGAAAGACCGCCGTCGCCTACACGCTCTTCGACCACGCCACCCGTCACACCGGCCGGATCGGCCTGTGGGTCAACGCCTCCGACCCCGCCTCCCTGCGCGCCGGGATGCTCGCGGTCGCCGCCGACCGCGGTGCCACCGACGGCGAACTGATGGGCGCGCGCAGTGGATTACGCCCCGCGGCGGACCTCGTCTGGCAGCACCTCGACCATTCCGACCAGCCCTGGCTGCTCGTCCTCGACAACGCCGACGACCCGGCGATCCTCCGCGAGGGCGGCTGGCTGCGCACCAGCCCGGCCGGGATCGTCATCGTCACCAGCAGACAGGCGGCGCCCCACTGGTGGCCCGGTGCCGAACTCCTCCAGTTCGGCGTACTCCCCCGCGACGAAGCCGCCCTGGTACTGCGCGATCTCGCACCGGACGCCGGGACGGTCGAGGACGCGGCGGAGATCGCCGACCGTCTCGGTCGGCTGCCCCTCGCGCTCACGCTCGCCGGTGGCTTCCTGGCCCACCAGGTGATCGACCCCTGGACCATGACCGACTACGGCCGACGGCTCGACGGTGGGGACGGGCTCGATCCCATCGAGTTGATCGACCAAGGCGCCCTGGACGGCAGCGACTCCCGGCACCTGCTCAGCCGCACCTGGCAGCTCTCCCTCGACGCCCTTACCGCCCAGGGGCTGCCCGAAGCCGGGAGCCTGCTGCGACTGCTCACCTGCTGGGCGGGCGACCCACTGCCCCTCTCACTGCTCTCCGGCGCCACGTTCGGCTCGGCCCTCCCGGCGTTCCGTGTCGAGTCGGCCCTGCGCGGACTGCTCGACCAGTCCCTCACCGAGCTGGTGCCCGGCGGGGTGCGCTGTCTGCGCACCCACGGTGTGCTGCTCGACAGCGTGGCCCGGACCACCCCCTCCGACCAGTACGAACAGCTCGCCGCGGCAGCCGCCCGGCAGCTCAGGGCCGCGCTGCCGGAGAACCCGGAACGCGCGACGCACGACCCGCGCAGTCACCTGCTCGCCCCGCATGTACTGGCGCTGCTGCGGAGGGTCGTGGTCTGGCCGGTCGACCAGTCAGTCGTGGAGGAGGCCACCGAGTGCTCGTTGCGGCTCGTGATCGCGCTTCACCGTGACGGCGACTACTCCTCGGCGCTTTCCCTCGCCAACAGAGCCGTCGAACTCGCCGAGCGGCGTCTGTCCGGCGACCACCGGCTGGTCATCAGGCTGCGCCAACGTGCCGGTCGGGCGGTGTACCGGCTCGGTCGATTCGAGGAAGCCGAGGTCCTGCACCGCCGCATACTCGAAGCGTGCGAACGCGCCTTCGGCCCCTCGGACTTGGACACCCTGGAGAGCTGTGTGGGGCTGTCGCGGTCGCTGTGGCAACTCGGGCGCGAACCGGAGGCGATGCGGCTGATCCGGCGGATCATCGCGGGCAGGACCGAGACGCTGGGAGCCGTCCACCCCTCGACCCTCCTCGCACGAGCCTCGCTCCTGGAAGTGGCTCCGGGACCGGAGCTGGACGAGGAAGTCGCCCTGGGGCACGCCCTCGTGGCGGACTGCCACCGCACCTTCGGGGGGCGGCATCCGATCACGTTGATTGCCGAACTCGACCAGGCGGACCTCCTCCGTCGCGCGGGGCGCACCGCCGAGGCGCTTCCCGGCGCCCGCAGAGCCCATGCGGCACACGAGCAGCGCTACGGACCCGAGTACCCGATCACCTTGGCCGCCCGGTCCCTGCTGAGTACCGTCCTGGCCGAACTCGGCCGGTATGACGAGGCGATCGAAGAGGTCGAGGCGGTGGCGGAGGCGCGGGCCCGCGTACTGGGGGCGTCCCATCCCTGGACGTTGGCGTCCCAGGAGAGGCTGGCCGAGTACCGGCGCGCGCACGGACAGCCGTAGTCCGGGACTGCCGGGAGGTCACCCCTGGTGTCCCACCCCCGCCGACTCCTCCACCTCCAGCAGCGAAGCGCTGCGGCGTTCCTCGTCGAACTTTTTCCGGCCGCCCCGGAGGCCGAACAGCCGCTTGGTCAGGGCGATGTAGAGGACGGCGAGGATGTTGAGGGTGAGGGTGGCGATCTTGACCCAACTGATGTGCTCGGTGAGTTCGTAGATCTCCAGGGGGAGGAAGGCGGCGGTGGCGACGACGGTGAGGTACTCCGCCCAGCGCTTGGCGTACCAGAGCCCGACCGCTTCGATCAGTTCGATCAGGGCGTAGGCGAGGAGGACGCCCGCCACCACCAGGAGGGTCGAGTGGTGGTAGCCGAACGCCTTCTGGATGGAGCCGACGACCGGGGAGTGGTCCAGGTCGTAGTGGAAGTGGCGGAAGACCGGGCGGAAGACGTCGAGGT
This sequence comes from Streptomyces sp. DSM 110735, assembly GCF_016482685.1. Taxonomy (GTDB): domain Bacteria; phylum Actinomycetota; class Actinomycetes; order Streptomycetales; family Streptomycetaceae; genus Streptomyces. The sequence goes on from NZ_JACYHF010000019.1 coordinate 10,872, forward strand.
ACTCGTCGAACAGGCGGCGCACCGCGTCCTGGCTGTTGCTGAACTTCCAGACCGCGACCGCCACCAGCACGATGAACACCCCGCGCAGCGCCCGTTCCACGGCGAGGAAACGCAGGACGAACAGGTCCCGCAGCACCTTTCCGCGCGGGACCAGCGGAGCCTCCGACGCCGGACCGGAACCGTGCGGCTCGCCCGGGGTGAAGTCGCCGCAGCGCAGGCAGCGCCAGATGTCGCCCAGCTCGGTGCGGGCGTGGAGGCGTATGCGGAGTCTGGGGTCGTCCGGCGCGTAGGTCACATGGCCCTTGCGGGCGCAGGTCCGCCGGTTCCAGTCGATCTTCATCCCCCGTGCCTCCGTATGACGTGCCGTGCCGTGCCGGTCCCGCGGATTCGCGGTTCCGGCACGGCACGTTAGTGGATCGTGGCGTGTCAGTCGGTCGGGGCGGTCACTTGGCCGCGGTTTCTGCCGGTTCGGCGTCCGGGTCGGGGGCGGATTCGGGTGCCGGTTCCGGTGCGGACTTCGGTGCCGGTGCCGGTTCCGGTGCGGGCTTCGGCTCCGCCGCTACGGCATCCTTCGCGTCGTCGGCAGCCTCGGCAGACTCACCAACGCCAGCAGCCTCAACAACCTCAGCCGTCTCGACCGCCCCCGTCTTCTCCCGCCCCGGCAGCAGCACCGTCACCACCACCGTGCCCACCGCCAGGATCACCGCCCCGATCAGGCTCGTGTGCGCCACCGCGTCGGAGAACGACGCGCCGACCGCCTCGGCCATCCGGTGCGCGCCGGAGGCGAGCTGGGTCGCCTGCTGCTTGAGCTGGGCGGCCTGCTGGGGGTCGGTCGCGGCGGCTGCCTTCGCGGCGAGGGCGTGCGCCTTGTCGCCGATGCCCTGCGCGACGGCGTAGCCCGCGCCGACCGAGTCCCGCGCGGTGTCCAGCGCGTTCGCCGGGAGCCCGCTGCCCTTGGTCGAGGACGTGAGGTGGTCGCCGTAGGAGGTGGCGAGGAGGGAGCCGAGGATCGCGATGCCGAGCGAGCCGCCCAGCTCCAGCGAGGTGTCGTTGACCGCGCCGCCCACGCCCAGCTCGGACTCCGGGAAGGAGCCCATGATCGCGTCGGTGCAGGGCGAGAGGGCGAGACCGATGGCGAGACCCAGGACGACGAGGGGCGCCACGAAGTCGCCGTACGTCGAGCCCGCGTCCACACGGGTCAGCAGCGCGAGCGCCACCGTGCCGCCGACCATGCCCGCGCCGACGGTCCAGCGCATCCCGACGCGCGGGGTCAGCCAGCCGGTGAGCGCCGAGCCGACGAAGACCGCTCCGGCCAGCGGCAGCATACGGACGCCGGTCTCCAGCGCGTCGTAGCCGAGGACGAACTGGAGGTGCTGGGTCAGGTAGTAGAACGCGCCGAAGACCGCCAGGAAGAACAGGGCGACGGCGAGGTTGGAGCCCGCGAAGCGGCGGTCGGCGAAGCGGCGTACGTCAAGGACGGGGCGCGGGTGCCGCAGTTCCCAGCCGACGAAGGCGATCAGACCGAGCCCCGCGACGACCGCGGCGGTGACGGCCTTGGCGCCCCAGCCGAAGTGCGGTCCCTCGATGATCATGTAGACGAGCGCGCCGACCCAGACCACGGACAGCAGACCGCCGACGTAGTCGATCCGCTCGCTGTGCCCCGCCTTCGACGGCGGTACGAGGACCAGGGCGGCGACGATCGCCACGGCCGCGATCGGCACGTTGATCAGGAAGGTCGAGGACCAGCCGTGGTCGCGCAGCAGCGCGCCCGCGACGACCGGTCCCGCGGCGATGGCGAGACCCGCCGTCGCGGTCCACAGGGTGATCGCCTTGGCGCGCTCGGCGCGCGGGAAGGTCGCCGTGAGCAGCGAGAGCGTGGCCGGCATGATCAGCGCGGCGCCGAAGCCCATCACGGCACGCGCCGCGATGACGGTGGTGGAGCTGTCGGCGACGTACCCGAAGACCGCGCCCCCGCCGAACACGGTGAGACCGAGGATCAGCGCCCCGCGGCGGCTGTACTTGTCGCCGATCGCGCCGAGCAGCAGCATCAGCGCGGCGTACGGAACGGTGTAGCCGTCGATCACCCACTGGAGGTCGGCGCTGGACAGCCCCAGGTCACGGGTCATGTCGGGCGCGGCGACCGTGAGGGCGGTGTTCGCCATCACGATGATCAGCAGGCTGAGGCACAGCACGAGCAGTGCCCACCAGCGCCGGGGGTAGGGACGCCCCGTCCTCTCGACCGGTTCGTTCATGACGAGTCGCATGACAGGGGTGGCCTTCCTCGGCAGCGTGCGCGACGGGACAACCTGCGCGATACGGACTTGCACAGGGGCGTGCAATTGCACAACCATGTGCAATGTACGTCGTTGCACAACGCTGTGCAAGTCGAGAGGGTGTGCACAATGACTGCCATGACCACGGGTAACCCCAGCCGCGCCGACACCAACCGGCGCCGCATCCTCGACGTCGCGCTCGCCGAACTGCTGCGTGATCCCGAGGCATCGATGGACCAGATCGCGCGCGCTGCGGGCGTCGTACGGCGCACGGTGTACGGGCACTTCCCGAGCCGGGAGGCGCTGATCGGCACGCTCGTGGACGAGGCGGTGCAGGTGCTGACGGACACCGACGCGGGCGCCCGGACGGACGTGACGGACCCGGCGGAGGCGGTCGCCCGTACGGTGCTCACGGTCTGGGAGATCGCCGACCGCTACCGGTTGCTGGTGGCCCTCGCCCAGCGCACGGTCACCGTGCAGGGCATCCGCGACCGGCTCGCACCGCTGCGCGCGGAGAAGGCACGGCTGCTCCAACGCGGGCTGGAGGACGGCACGTTCGTCTCCCCGCTGCCGCCTCCTGCGCTCGCGCTCGTCCACGAGCAGATGCTGTTCGCGGTGATGGAGGCGGTGAACGAGGGCGCGCTCCCGGCCGAGGAGGCGGGGAGCGCGGCGGCGGTGACGATGCTGACGGCGGCGGGGGTGCCGTCGGAGCGGGCGGTGGAGCTGGTGGAGCGGGTGCGGGGGGAGGTGTAGCCCCGCGCTTGCGCTCCCGCACGTGTGAACCCCGCCCTCGCGAACCCTCCCCTGTGAACCCCGCCCTCGCGATCCCTCCCTGTGAACCCCGCGAACTCGACGCCTCGACTGTGAACCCCACGAACTCGACAGCCGGACGCCCGGCCCCGGTTCAGGCGGGTCCGGGCGTCCGGAGTTCACAAGGGGCGCGACTGTTGACCGAGTTCACAGCCGGACGACCCGTGTACTGAAGTCGCGGGACGGCGAACCGTGACATCGGTCAACCGGCGGAGCCGTTACGCCGAAGCCAGCTCCTTCTCCCCGCCCCCACGCTCCTGCGGCTCCCGCGACGCACCGCCGCCGTCGCCGTCACCCTTGCCGTCGCCGTCGTCGAGCAACGTCGTCTCGTCGAAGGGCAGTTCCCCGGAGAGCACCCGCTTGACCCGCTCCGCGTCGATCTCCTTCGTCCACGTGCCGATCAGCACCGTCGCGACCGAGTTGCCCGCGAAGTTGGTCAGCGCCCGCGCCTCGCTCATGAAGCGGTCGATGCCGACGACCAGCCCGATGCCGTCCACCAGCGCGGGCTTGTGCGACTGGAGTCCGCCGGCCAGCGTGGCGAGTCCGGCGCCGCTGACGCCCGCCGCGCCCTTGGAGGCGAGCAGCAGGAAGAGCAGCAGCGGGATCTGCTCGCCCACCGACATGGGCGTACCGAGGGCGTCGGCGATGTAGAGGGACGCCATGGTCATGTAGATCATGGTGCCGTCGAGGTTGAAGGAGTACCCGGTCGGCACGGTGATGCCGACGACCGCCTTGCTGACGCCGAGGTGCTCCAGCTTGGCGATGAGCCGGGGCAGCGCCGACTCCGAGGACGAGGTCGACAGGATCAGCAGGAACTCACGGGCGAGGTACTTCATCAGCAGGAAGATGTTCAGCCCGGAGACGATCCGCAGCAGCGCGCCGAGCACCACGAAGACGAACAGCACGCAGGTGACGTAGAAGCCGAACATCAGCACGGCGAGGCTCTTGAGCGCGTCGAGTCCGGCGGAGCCGACGACCGCCGCGATGGCGCCGAACGCGCCGATCGGCGCGGCCCACATGACCATCGCGAGGATGCGGAAGACCAGCCGCTGGATGTGCTCGATGCCGCGCAGCACCGGCTGCCCGGCGGCGCCCATCGCCTGGAGCGCGAACCCGGCGAGCAGCGCGATCAGCAGGGTCTGGAGGACCTGCCCCTCGGTGAAGGCGGACACGAAGGTGACCGGGATGATCGACAGTACGAAGTCCACCGGGGGCAGCGCGTCGGCGGACACCTGCGCGTGCCCGCTCTGGCGGAGCGCCTCGGTCAGGTGCAGACCCTCGCCCGGGTGCAGGACGTTGCCGACGACCAGGCCGATGGCGAGCGCCACCAGCGACATCACGGTGAAGTAGCCGAGCGCGATGCCGCCGACCGCGCCGACCTTGGCGGCCTTGCGCACCGAGCCGATGCCGAGCACGATCGTGCAGAAGATGATGGGCGAGATCATCATCTTGATGAGGTTCACGAAGCCGGTGCCCAGCGGCTTCAGCTCGACCCCGGCGTCGGGCCAGATGAGGCCCACCGCGATGCCGAGTGCGACCGCCACGATGACGGCGATGTACAGGTAATGGGTGCGGTCCCGCTTCACGGCGGGTGCGGCAGGTGCCGTATCGGGGGTGCTGGCGGCCACGGCTGCCCTCCTTGACGTCTTCGTCGGCACCTTCGGCGTGCGGCTCACGTCCGGGCGGTGCGGGGGATCGCCGTACTATCTCCCGCCATGTGACGGCGGTCACCCTTGCGTTCATTTAGTTCACGCCGGGATCGGCAGGCACACTGCTGGGATGCGTTCGCCCGCCCTCCCCCTGCCCCGCAGCCTCGCGGGGCAGCTCTTCGCCATGCAGGCCGTGCTGATAGCGGTCGTGGTGGCGGGGTACGCGCTGTTCACCTACGTCAGCGACCGGCGGCAGGCGGAGGACGCGGCCGTGCGGCAGGTGCGGGCGGTGGCGCGGACCATCGCGGACGCGCCCTCGGTGCGGGCGGCGATCCGCACCCCGGACCCCACGGCCGACCTGGAGCCGTACGCCCTGCGGGTCACCCGGGACGCCGACGTCGACTTCGTGACGATCATGAATCCGGACGGCATCCGCTGGACCCACCCGCACACCGGGGAGATCGGCAAGCGGTTCCTGGGCCGGATCGCGCCCGCGCAACAGGGGAGGACGTTCACCGAGACGTACACCGGCACGCTCGGTCCCTCGGTGCGCGCGGTGACCCCGGTGCGGGACGGCGGGCGGATCGTCGGGCTGGTCAGCGCGGGCATCAAGGTGGAGGCGATCAGCGCGCGGGTCCAGGACCAGGTGACGGCGCTGCTCGCGGTGGCGGGCGCGGCGCTGCTGCTCGGCGCGGTGGGCACGTACGTCGTCAACGCCCGTCTGCGCCGCCACACCCACGGCATGAACGCCGCCGAGCTGAGCCGGATGCACGACTACCACCAGGCCGCGCTGCACGCGGTGCGCGAGGGACTGCTGATGCTGGACGGACTCGGGCGGGTGGCGCTGGCCAACGACGGCGGGCGCGAGCTGCTGGACCTGGGCGAGGACGCGGTGGGCCGGTCGGTGGCGGAGCTGGGTCTCCCGGGTCCGCTGACCGGGGCGCTGCTCTCCCGGGAGTCCCGCGTGGACGAGGTGCACCTGACCGCCTCCCGGGTCCTGGTGCTCAACACCTCGCCGGTGTCGGGCGGGGAGCGCAGGGGCACGGTGGTGACGCTCCGGGACGTGACCGAACTCCAGTCGCTGATGGGCGAGTTGGACTCCGAGCGGGGTTTCAGTCAGGCGCTGCGCGCGCAGGCGCACGAGGCGGCGAACCGGCTGCACACCGTGGTCTCGCTGATCGAACTCGGGCGGGCCGAGGAGGCGGTGGAGTTCGCCACGGCGGAACTGGAGCTGGCGCAGGCGCTGACCGACCGGGTGGTGGCGGCGGTGGGCGAACCGGTCCTCGCCGCCCTCCTGCTCGGCAAGACCGCGCAGGCGAACGAGCGGGGCGTGGAGCTGGTCGTCTCCCCCGACAGCCGCCTGGACGACGGGGTCCTGCCGCCCGGTCTCACCGCCCGGGACCTGGTGACCGTCCTCGGCAACCTCATCGACAACGCGGTGGACGCGGCGCAGGGCGGTACGGGCGCGCGGGTCACGGTGACGGCGTACGCGTCCGCCGACGCCCGCTCCCTGGTCCTCAAGGTCTCCGACACCGGCCCGGGCGTCGACCCGGCCCACGCGGGACTGGTCTTCCAGCGCGGCTGGTCCACCAAACCGGCCGGTCCCGGCGGGCGTGGGCGCGGTCTCGGGCTGGCCCTGGTCCGCCAGGCGGTGACCCGGCTCGGCGGCACCCTGACGGTGACGGAGGGCGAGGAGGGCGGCGCGGTCTTCGAGGTCCGGCTGCCGCTGCACACCGAGGTCCCGGCGGGAGGCGCGGCATGACGGGCACCGGAGAGCGCGCGATCCGGGTCCTGGTGGTGGAGGACGACCCGGTCGCCGCCGACGCCCACGTCCTCTACGTCAACCGCGTCCCCGGCTTCACGGCGATCGGCAGCGCCCCCACCGGCGCCCAGGCCCTCCGCCTCCTGGACCGCACCCCGGTCGACCTGCTCCTCCTGGACCTCCACCTGCCCGACGTCCACGGACTCCAGTTGGCCCGCTCCCTGCGCGCGGCGGGCCACCAGACCGACGTCATAGCGGTCACCTCCGCCCGCGACCTGGCGGTCGTCCGCGAAGGCGTCTCGCTCGGCGTCGTCCAGTACGTCCTGAAGCCCTTCACCTTCGCCACCCTCCGCGACCGCCTCCTGCGCTACGCCGACTACCACGCCTCCGCAGGCGAGGCGACCGGCCAGGAGGACGTCGACCGAGCCCTCGCCACCCTGCGCGCCCCCACCCCGACGGCGCTGCCGAAGGGGTTGAGCGCACCGACACTGGAGCGGGTCACGGCCGTACTGCGCGACGGCGCGGACGGTCTGACGGCGGCCGGGGTCGCCGAGGAGGTCGGCATCTCCCGCATCACGGCGCGCCGTTATCTGGAGTACCTGGTGGAGTCGGCCCGGGCGGTCAGACGTCCGCAGTACGGCCAGGTGGGCCGCCCGGAGCTGATGTACCACTGGCTGCCGGAGGGAAAGGGGCGCTGAGGCACCCTTCCTCCGGGCAAGGACCCGCTAGAAGACCGACTCCGCCTCGTCCATCCGCGACACCGGCACCGTCTTCAGTTCGGTGACCGCCTCCGCGAGCGGGACCAGGGCGATGTCGGTGCCGCGCAGGGCGGTCATGCCGCCGAAGTCGCCTCGGTGGGCGGCTTCCACGGCGTGCCAGCCGAAGCGGGTGGCGAGGACGCGGTCGTAGGCGGTGGGGGTGCCGCCGCGCTGGATGTGGCCGAGGATGACCGGGCGGGCCTCCTTGCCGAGGCGGCGCTCCAGCTCGTAGGCGAGCGCGGTGCCGATGCCCTGGAAGCGCTCGTGGCCGAACTGGTCGATCTCGCCCTTGCCGTAGTCCATGGTGCCGTCGATGGGGTGGGCGCCCTCGGCGACGCAGATCACGGCGAACTTCTTGCCGCGCGCGAACCGCTCCTCGACCATCTTCATCAGGTCGGCCGGGTCGAAGGGGCGCTCGGGCAGGCAGATCGCGTGGGCGCCGGCGGCCATGCCGGACTCCAGCGCGATCCAGCCCGCGTGGCGGCCCATGACCTCGACGACCATCACACGCTGGTGGGACTCGGCCGTGGTCTTCAGGCGGTCCATCGCCTCGGTGGCCACGCCGACGGCGGTGTCGAAGCCGAAGGTGCGGTCGGTGCCGGAGATGTCGTTGTCGATGGTCTTCGGCACGCCGACGACCGGCAGACCCGCGTCGGACAGCATCCGGGCCGCGGTCAGCGTGCCCTCGCCGCCGATCGGGATCAGCGCGTCGATGCCGAACTCCTCGGCCATGTCGGTGGCCCGCTCGCACGCCTCGCGCAGCCGGTCCCGCTCCAGGCGGGAGGAGCCGAGGATGGTGCCGCCGAGGGCGAGGATGCCGCTGACCGCGTCCAGGTCGAGGGAGCGGTAGTGGCCGTCGAGCAGACCGCGGTAGCCGTCCTCGAAGCCGATGACCTCGTCGCCGTAGTGCGCCACCGCGCGGTGCACGACCGACCGGATCACGGCGTTCAGGCCCGGGCAGTCGCCGCCTGCGGTGAGAACTCCGATGCGCATCGTGCTGTGTCTCCTGCTCGCTGTGGGTACCGGTGAGCCGCTTCGATTCTTTCATGGCCGCCGAAGAGCCGACGACCACCACCCTCCCAGCCACCGTCCACGGGGACTCCGCGCACCCTGCGTGACCCCCCGGACCGACACGCGCCTTATCGACGGCCCAGAGTATTGTCAAGAGGGTTGTGCTCACCTCGGTGGGCGATTTTTGTGCCGGCGTACGGCGAGACCCCCAGGTGGCGGCCCGTACGAGCAAGGATCGGAGAGCACGCGTGACGCGCAGCGTGTACGTGACCGGGATCGACCGGAGCGACGGCCGTCAGGTCGTCGAGCTGGGAGTGATGGAGCTGCTGACCCGGCAGGTCGACCGGGTCGGGGTGTTCCGCCCCCTGGTGCACGACGGGCCGGACCGGATGTTCGAGCTGCTGCGCTCGCGCTACCGCCTCACCCAGGACCCCACGACGGTCTACGGCATGGACTACGAGGAGGCGTCCACGCTCCAGGCCGAGCGCGGCACCGACGAGCTGGTCTCCGTCCTGGTCGACCGCTTCCACCGGGTCGCCCGCGACTACGACGTCGTCCTGGTCCTCGGCACCGACTTCGCCGCCACCCAGCTCCCCGACGAGCTGGCGCTCAACGCCCGCCTGGCGAACGAGTTCGGCGCCTCGGTGATCCCGGTCGTCGGCGGACGCAAGCAGACCACCGCCTCCGTGCTCGCGGAGACCCGCAACGCCTTCCGTGCCTACGCGGGACTCGGCTGCGACGTGCTCGCCATGGTCGCCAACCGGGTCGACCGCGAGGACCGCGACGAGATCGCCGAGCGGCTGGCCGACCGCCTGCCCGTGCCCTGCTACGTGCTGCCCGACGAGCCCGCCCTCTCCGCGCCGACCGTCTCCCAGATCGCGCACGCGCTGGGCGCCAAGGTGCTGCTCGGGGACGACGCCGGGATGTCCCGTGACGCGCTGGACTTCGTCTTCGGCGGCGCCATGCTGCCCAACTTCCTCGCCGCCCTGACCCCCGGCTGCCTGGTCGTGACCCCGGGCGACCGCGCCGATCTGGTCGTCGGCTCGCTCGCCGCGCACAGCGCGGGCACCCCGCCCATCGCCGGTGTGCTGCTCACCATCAACGAGGTGCCGAGCGAGGAGATCCTCACCCTCGCCGCCCGCCTCGCCCCCGGCACCCCGGTGCTCTCGGTGCCCGGGACCAGCTTCCCCACCGCCGAGCAGCTCTTCTCCCTTGAGGGCCGGATGACGGCCGCCACCCCGCGCAAGGCGGAGACCGCCCTCGGTCTGTTCGAGCGGTACGCCGACACCGCGGGTCTGGCGAGCCGGGTCTCGGCGCCGAGCGGCGACCGGGTCACCCCGATGATGTTCGAGCACAAGCTCCTGGAGCGCGCCCGCGCCGACAAGCGCCGGGTAGTCCTCCCGGAGGGCACCGAGGAGCGGGTGCTGCACGCGGCGGAGGTGCTGCTGCGCCGGGACGTGTGCGACCTCACCCTGCTCGGACCCGAGGACCAGATCCGCAAGAAGGCGGCCGACCTCGGCATCGACCTGGGCGAGAGCCAGTTGATCGACCCCGCCACCTCCGCGCTGCGCGACTCCTTCGCGGAGAAGTACGCCGCCCTGCGCGCCCACAAGGGCGTCACGGTGGAGCTGGCGTACGACGTGGTCACCGACGTGAACTACTTCGGCACCCTGATGGTCCAGGAGGGTCTGGCCGACGGCATGGTCTCCGGCTCGGTGCACTCCACCGCCGCGACGATCCGCCCCGCCTTCGAGATCATCAAGACGAAGCCGGACACCTCGATCGTCTCGTCCGTCTTCTTCATGTGCCTGGCCGACAAGGTGCTGGTCTACGGCGACTGTGCGGTCAACCCCGACCCGGACGCCGAGCAGCTCGCGGACATCGCCGTGCAGTCGGCGGCGACGGCGGCGCAGTTCGGCGTGGAGCCGAGGATCGCGATGCTGTCGTACTCCACCGGCACCTCCGGTTCGGGCGCCGACGTGGACAAGGTGCGTACGGCGACCGAGCTGGCGCGCTCGCGGCGCCCCGATCTGAAGATCGAGGGCCCGATCCAGTACGACGCGGCCGTGGACGCCTCCGTGGCCGCGACCAAGCTGCCCGGCTCCGAGGTCGCCGGCCAGGCCAGCGTGCTGATCTTCCCCGACCTGAACACCGGCAACAACACCTACAAGGCCGTACAGCGCTCCGCGAACGCCATCGCGGTCGGCCCGGTCCTCCAGGGCCTGCGTAAGCCGGTCAACGACCTGTCGCGGGGCGCGCTCGTGCAGGACATCGTCAACACCGTCGCCATCACGGCGATCCAGGCACAGCAGCCGACCGCCTCCGAAAGGTCCCCCGAGCAGTGACCCCCACCCGTGTCCTCGTTCTCAACTCCGGCTCGTCCTCGCTGAAGTACCAGTTGCTGGACATGCGGGACAGCAGCAGGCTCGCGGTGGGCCTGGTCGAGCGGATCGGCGAACAGACCTCGCGCCTGGTGCACACCCTGGTCGCCACCGGCGAGAGCCGTGAGCAGAACGGTCCGATCGCGGACCACGAGACCGCGCTGAAGGCGGTCGCCGAGGAGCTGGCCCGCGACGGGCTCGGTCTCGACTCCCCCGAACTGGCCGCCATCGGGCACCGCGTGGTGCACGGCGGCATGTTCTTCACCGAGCCCACCGTGATCGACGACTCGGTGCTCACCGAGATCGAGCGGCTGATCCCGGTCGCGCCGCTGCACAACCCGGCCAACCTCACCGGCATCCGCACCGCCCAGGCGCTGCGCCCGGACCTGCCCCAGGTCGCCGTGTTCGACACCGCCTTCCACACGACGATGCCGGAGTCGGCGGCGCGCTACGCCATCGACCCGAAGATCGCCGACCGGCACCGCATCCGCCGCTACGGCTTCCACGGCACCTCGCACGCCTACGTCTCCCGCGAGACCGCGCGCCTGCTCGGCAAGGAGCCCGACGAGGTCAACGTGATCGTGCTGCACCTGGGCAACGGCGCCTCGGCATCCGCGGTGGAGCGCGGGCGGTGCGTGGAGACCTCGATGGGGCTGACGCCGCTGGAGGGTCTGGTCATGGGCACGCGCTCGGGTGATCTGGACCCCGCCGTCATCTTCCATTTGGCCCGTGTCGGCGGAATGTCCATGGACGAGATCGACACTCTTCTGAACAAGAGGAGCGGTCTGTTCGGACTGTGCGGGGACAATGACATGCGGGAGATCCGCCGCCGCATCGAGGAGGGCGACGAAGAGGCGTCGCTCGCCTTCGACATTTACATTCACCGCATCAAGAAGTACATCGGCGCCTATTACGCCGTACTCGGGCAGGTGGACGCGGTGGCGTTCACCGCCGGGGTCGGGGAGAACGCGGCGGCCGTGCGGTCCGCGGCCATCGCGGACCTTGAGGGACTTGGCCTGGCGGTGGACGAGGAGCTGAACGCCGTACGGTCCGACGGGGCCCGGCTGATCTCGCCCGCGTCCGCGCGGGTGGCCGTCGCCGTGGTGCCGACCGACGAGGAACTGGAGATCGCGACGCAGACCTATGCGCTGGTCGGAAAGAAGAGCTGAGCATTACACCGCAGTAACACGCCTGAGCGCATGTCCGCCCATTTGTATCTTCCGCAGGGCGGAATATTCCGCAGTGAAACAAACCGATAGGATCGCCTCATGCGCCGTTCGAAAATCGTCTGTACTCTCGGCCCCGCGGTCGACTCCCACGAGATGCTCGTCGCCATGATCGAGGCGGGCATGAATGTGGCCCGCTTCAACTTCAGTCACGGCACCCACGCCGAGCACCAGGCGCGGTACGACCGCGTCCGTGCCGCCTCCAAGGAGACCGGTCGCCCCATCGGTGTGCTGGCCGACCTCCAGGGCCCGAAGATCCGCCTGGAGACCTTCGCCGAGGGTCCGGTGGAGCTGGAGCGCGGTGACGAGTTCGTCATCACGACCGAGGACGTGCCGGGCGACAAGCAGATCTGCGGCACGACGTACAAGGGTCTGCCGGGCGACGTCTCGCGCGGCGACCAGATCCTCATCAACGACGGCAACGTCGAGCTGAAGGTCGTCGACGTCGAGGGCCCGCGGGTGCGGACGATCGTCATCGAGGGCGGTGTGGTCTCCGACCACAAGGGCATCAACCTGCCCGGCGCGGCCGTGAACGTGCCCGCGCTGTCCGAGAAGGACGTCGAGGACCTGCGCTTCGCGCTCCGCATGGGCTGCGACATGGTCGCGCTGTCCTTCGTCCGCGACGCCAAGGACGTGGCCGACGTCCACAAGGTGATGGACGAGGAGGGCCGCCGCGTCCCCGTGATCGCCAAGGTGGAGAAGCCGCAGGCGGTCGAGAACATGGAGGACGTCGTGCTGGCGTTCGACGGTGTGATGGTCGCCCGTGGTGACCTCGCCGTCGAGTACCCGCTCGAGAAGGTCCCGATGGTGCAGAAGCGCCTGATCGAGCTGTGCCGCCGCAACGCCAAGCCGGTGATCGTCGCGACCCAGATGATGGAGTCGATGATCACCAACTCGCGCCCGACCCGCGCCGAGGCGTCCGACGTGGCCAACGCGATCCTGGACGGCGCCGACGCGGTCATGCTGTCCGCCGAGTCGAGCGTGGGCGCGTACCCGGTCGAGACCGTCAAGACGATGTCGAAGATCGTCCGCGCGGCGGAGGAGGAGCTGCTCTCCAAGGGTCTCCAGCCGCTGGTGCCGGGCAAGAAGCCGCGCACGCAGGGCGGTTCGGTCGCCCGCGCCGCCGCCGAGATCGCCGACTTCCTCGGCGCCAAGGGTCTGATCGCCTTCACCAAGTCCGGCGACACCGCCCGCCGTCTGTCGCGCTACCGCGCCGCCCAGCCGATCCTCGCCTTCACCACCGACGAGGGCACCCGCAACCAGCTCACCCTGAGCTGGGGCGTCGAGTCGCACGTCGTCCCGTTCGTGAACACCACGGACGAGATGGTCGACATGGTGGACCAGGAGCTGGCCGACCTCAACCGCTTCAGCGCGGGCGACACCGTCATCATCACCGCGGGCTCGCCCCCCGGCGTCCCCGGCACCACCAACATGGTCCGGGTGCATCACGTGGGCGGCGACGCCAACTGAGGCAGCGCTCCCGGTAATTGACAGTGGCCCGGTTCCCCACGCGGTGTGGGGGACCGGGCCACTGCCGTGCGGCTCCCGGAACGGCTCGGGGTCAGTCCGTCGTGTAGACGTGCATGCCGGGAACGTGGAGGCTGCCGCCGAACTGGCCCGCCTGGGTCACCTTGGCGTCGGTGAAGTAGATCAGCGGGATGTTCAGCGGGGGCGGGCTGTCGGGGCTGAAGGTCACCGGGATCAGACCGAAGAGGTTGCCGGAGATGCTCTCGGTGTACATCACGGTGTCGCCGTCGCGGATGGTGGACGTCGACCCCTTGGCGGCCTGGACGTGGTACGTCTTGCCCGCCTGCTTGTCCTTCACGGTCTGGTGCAGGTCCCCGATGTCGGTGCCGCCGGAGATGACGTACTTCAGCACCTTCTTGGTGGTGCCGTCCGCCGTGCGCACCTCGACGACGCCCTTGTAGTCGGCGCCCTTGAGCAGCAGGGAGCTGGCGTTGAGGTACCAGGGGTCGTCCGCCACCGGGACCTTGTTGTCCACGCCGCCCTGGTCGTCGGTGGCCGTCGGACAGTCGTCCGGCGCGGCCGACTCGCTCGCGGAGGGGTCGGCGGACGGGGTCTCCGTCGCGGACGGCGTCCTGGTCGCACCGGCGACCTTCTCCAGGGTGTCCTGGACCGTGCGCGGCGCCTTCTTGGTGCTCGCGCCGCCACCGCTCGTACCGCTCTTGTCCCCGTCGCTCTTGTCCGCACCGCCCGCCGGAGCGGACGACGTGGCCGAGGGAGCGGGGGCGGGCGTGGACGACGACGCGGCGGGCGCCGGGGTCGTCGCCCCGTCGGACTTCTTGCCGCCGCTCAGGACGTCACCGATCGCGTCCCCGAGGGAACCGAGCAGTCCGCCGTCGGCGCTCTTGGACGGGGCAGGGGTGGTGGCCGACGTACCGGAGCCGGACGCGGCACCGGACGTACCGGAACCCGAGGCGCCGGACGCACCCGACGTGCCCGAACCCGCCCCGGACGAACCGGAGTCCGCGGAACCGCCCTTGCCGGTCCCCGCCTTGCCGTCGGAACCTGAATCCGGCGAAGAGGCGTTGCCCGACCCGTCCTGCGCCCCGGAGGTGGCCGAGGGGGACGGCGCGGTGGTGGCGGACGGCGCGGTGGACGCGCCCGCGGAGGGCGTGGCGCTCGGGGACGCGGAGTCCTCGCCGCCGTCCAGCGCGTCGACGCAGTCCTTGTAGTCCGCCGCCTTCTGGCTGTTGGACGCGGGGCTGCTGCCGGTGCTGTCGGCGATGGCGAGCGTGGACGTGAAGCCCATGCCCATGATGACGGCCGTGGGCATCGCCACGGAGGCTATCGCCTTGCCGGCCGGCATGTGGAACCTGGTGAACAGCGGCTTCTTGGGGGCCGCGTGGCGGGGTCCGGTTCTCGCCCGGGACTCCTCCACACCGGTCCCGCGGGCCTCGTCAGCCGGCACTGTGCCTCCCGTTCGCCTCGTTGGCCGGGCTCGTTCCTGACAGGTCGTTCGACTCGATCCCCGCGTCCGCGGCCCGGGGCGGCGGTACGGCTCCGGCGGCACCCTCGCCGGGCACGGCCCCGGCCGGTACGGTCCCGGCCTCGGACGCCTGGGCGGGCACTCCCGGTGCCTGCTTGGCCGCGGGAGCGGGCGCCCAGGAGACGGCCATCGCGCCGCCGACGAGGGCGAGCAGGAAGCCGACGATGAAGCCGCCGAAGTTGGAGACGGGCAGGGACACCAGCGCCAGCAGGATCGCCGCCACACCCGCGAAGGTGCGGACGTGCTTCTGGAACCAGAGGCTGATGCCGAGGACGATGAGGAGCACGCCGATGATCAAGGACCCCGACCCCGCCGTGGTCGCCATGGCCAGCGTCAGATGGCCGAGCTGCAGGTGGTAGTACGGGAAGTAGATGATCGGAAAGCCGCTGAGCAGCACGTAAAGACCGGCCCAGAAGGGGCGGTCGCCTCGCCAGGCGCGGAACTGCTGCCTCCGGCGGGTGAACTGGCCGGAATCGGCGACAGGGGTCTCGGCGCTCATGGAAAACAGCTCCCTGGTGCGGCGTTGCTGTGGTGGTGATGTGGGCCGCGTGTGAAACACGGCCGGAGAGGGGACGGGCGGGGGCGCCATCGGCTCCCCCGCCCGTCAGAGAGTGCTTAGTAGCACTCCTCGCCGTCCGTGGACAGCGACATCTTCAGCCCGCTCAGCTCGAACGTGCCGGCGGTGGTCGCCCACGCCGTCTGACGCACGTTGACCAGCGTGGCCGAGTCGGCCTGCTGGGCGAAGCCGTAGGGGTTCGACTGCTCGCCGCCCCCCTTCATGCCCGGACCCTTCGAGGCGTCCTTCGCGGCCACACCGATGTCGATGTTGTGGAACGTCGCGTCGGCGCCCAGATCCGCGACATCGATGTAGATCCGGTCGGCCGAGACCGGCTTCTTGCCGCCACCGGCCCGCAGGATCAGGCTGATCTTGCCGAGACCCGGAACCGGGGTGACGACCGACTGGCACAGGTTGGTGATGTCGGCGTGGTTGAACGCCGAGACCGCCACCGGGTGGGCGGTCTTCTTGCCGTCCAGCGTGTAGCCGTCGTCGATCGCGCCGTACTGCGCGAAGCCCTTGCCGTCGAGCCGGTCGGCGCTCACCTTGAACGACTGCCCGGACACGCTGAACGAAGCGGCCAGAGCGCCCTGCGCGAGGGCGACACCTATCGCTGCCGTAGCGGCGACGCTGGGCACCATGACCACAGCGAACCGCTTCCATCTGGTCCCGCCACGCACCTGGGACTCCATATTTCCTCCTTCTCGGACGTACATCTCCTGGCCCGGACCGCCCCAGGGGGGTTGCGACCGGACAGGGATGGGAGAAGTGCTACGTCCTCGGGAAGGAGAGCGCCCGCGCCCGACGGCGCGACCCGCGCCCGAACAACCGGCGTTCACCCCCGAGCGACAACCACTGGTCGCGCCTGACACACATCACGCACAACCTTCCGGACAGGCTTCGCCGCAGTGGCGAAGACCCCCCTGTCCCAGAGCCGGCGCCACTGCCGCCGGCTCTGCTCGGTGGGGACACATTCACCGTGTCCCGGCCGGGTGCCGGGGTTACGGAAATGGACCGAGCGTGGCCGATCGTGGTGCATTCTCGCCGCCCGCACAAGGGGCTTCGTTACTGCCTAGTAACGGCGGGATAACCGAAAGACGACTCAGTGGTCTCAAAGGGCGACGCACGGTGCCAACAGTGGGCAGAACAAAGCCGCTGATCCCCGGGCGAAGCCGGACAGACCAACGACCTTGATTTACTCGGAGTAACAGCGGAGCCGATTACCAAGATTTGGTAAAGCGCGGCGGCTCCCGTGCCACATCGGCCATTCCTTCACCGCCGCGCCACAGAACCGACGAGCCGTCAGAACAGCGCCCGTGCAAGCGCCCGGCGGGCCGCCACCACTCTCGGGTCCTCCCCGCCCACGACCTCGAACAGCTCCAGCAGCCGTCGCCGCGCCGCGTCCCGGTCGTCACCGGCGGTGCGGGCGACGGTCTCGATGAGCCGCCCGAGGGCGTCCTCGACATGACCGCCCACCAGATCCAGGTCGGCCGCCGCGATCTGCGCCTCGACGTCACCCTGCTTCTCGGCGGCGTCCTTGCGCACCTTCTGCGGATCCATACCCTGCACCCGCTGGAGCAACTCGGCCTGACCCAGACCGAGTTTCGCCTCTGTGTTCGCCGGGTCGTCGGCGAGTACGTTCTTGTACGCCTGGACGGCACCGGGCAGGTCGCCCTCGTCCAGCGCCCGCACGGCCGCCTCCAGGAGCGCGTCGTACGGTCCCTCCGGCTCCTCGGCGGGGGCGGCGCCCGGCTGCGCGTCCGGGTCCACGGTCAGACCGGTCAGCCCGAAGCGCTGCTCGGCGACCTGGATCAACTGGTCCAGCGTCTCCCGGATCTGCCGCTCGTCGGCGGCGCCCTGGAAGAGCGGCAGCGCCTGGCCCGCGACCACGGCGAAGACCGCCGGGATCCCCTGGACGCCGAACTGCTGCATCAGCATCTGGTTGGCGTCCACGTCGATCTTGGCCAGCAGGAAGCGCCCGCCGTACTCGACGGCCAGCCGCTCCAGGACCGGGCTCAACTGCTTGCAGGGCTGACACCACTCGGCCCAGAAGTCGATGACGACCGGGACTTCGGCGGAGCGCTGGAGGACTTCGCTCTCGAAGTCCGCCTCGTTGACGTCGACGACCAGATCGGCCGGGGAGATCGCCCCCGCGCCGCCGCGCCGGGCGGACTCGGCGCGCGCCTGCTCCGCCTTGGCCTTGGCCTCCTGGGCCGCCTTCACCGCGGCGAGGTCGACGACCCCGCTCATGGACATGTTCCGTGGCTGCATGGGTCTATCCTCCCCCGTTCCCGCGCATGAAGGAAAAAAGCGATGTCGGTCGGCACCGGGGTCCCCACCCCGCGCCGGTGGCCGTCACTCGCGTACGTCCGTCGCGAGCTTTCGCTACGGGTCGTAGCGTAATGGCAGAAGGGGTTCCGGCGACACCCTTTCCCGGTGATCTCCCTCACGACGGCGCGGAGGTGGCCGGTTATGGTCGAGGACATGCAGAGCCGCACCCCCGCAGGCCGTACGGGCCGACCGCGCAGCGCCGCCGCGGACGCCGCGATCCTGGCCGCCACCCGTGAGGCCCTGGTGGAACTGGGCTGGTCCCGGCTCACCCTGGGAGACGTGGCGACGCGCGCCGGGGTTGCGAAAACGACGCTCTATCGCCGCTGGTCCGGCAAGAACGAGCTGGTGGTCGACGCGATCGCCGAGCTGTTCAACGAACTGGAGGTGCCCGACCGGGGCAGCCTCGGCGCCGACATCGAGGGCGTGGTGCTCCAGTTCGCGGCCATCCTGGCCCGCCCGGAAGCCAGGAACGGTCTGATCGCAGTCGTCGCGGAGGCGACCCGGGACGACGCGCTGCGCGAGCGCATCCGCCACTCGATCGTCGGGCGCCAGAAGCATCTGGTCGTCACGGGGCGCGAGCGGGCGCAGGAGCGCGGCGAACTCCCCCCGGAGTCCGACCCGGAGGCTGCCTGCCGCGCCGTCGACCTCATCTTCGACATCGTCGCGGGCACGGTGGTGCACCGGATGCTGGTGAGCGCGGAACCGGCGGACACCGAGTGGGTACGGCGCTTCATCGCGGTGCTGCTCGCGGGGGTCACGGCGGCCGAGGGCTGAACTCCCCTCCACACGTGGGGCGTTGAGGTGTGAAGGTCTTGCGGGCGTGACATGTTCAGGTCACCATGGGCTGCGAGGTCTACTCGCATAGAACCTCACCCGGCGTCCCGTCCGCCGTCGTCCCGGCACCACCCCCCTGTCAGTGCGTCACTCCCCCACCTGGCCACTCGCATCCGGAGGGATCGATCCCCGTGAGACCCCGTCAGTCGCCCCGCCGCGCCGCCCGGACCGTCACCGCGGCCACCCTGCTCGCCCTCGCCGCCACCCAGGCCCTCATCACCGCTCCCTCGGCCACCGCCGCGCCGACCGCCACCGCGCAGAAGGTCACCGGCGCCCAGGACCGCGCCGCCCTGGCCATCGCCCGCTCGCTGGGCGACGCCTCCTGGCGCACCCGTCTGCGCTCTGCCGTCCTCGCGTCCCCGGACGTGGCTCTCACCCCGCTCGCCGCGAAGGGCGACCCCGCCCTGAAGTCCGACCTCACCGCCGCCGACCACGCCATCGCCGACGCCAAGGGGCTCGGCGGCAAGGTCGGTTCCCTGCTGCGGCTCCGGCTCGGCGCCCGCTCCATGCGCGCCGCGCTGACCGACGGCACCGCGCCCTGGGTCGCCGCGGCTGCCTCCGACGACGACACCAGGACGGTCACCGCCTACGACAGCCGGGGTCGCGCCCACACCCTGGACGCCCGCAAGGCACCCGACCACCCGGTGTACGTCGTCGACATCGACGGCACCAAGGCGCTCGCGGCGGGACTCGACGTCCTGCGCGAGGAGCTGGCGAAGAAGGGCGTGCGCTCGGCCGCACCCGCCGCGGTGAACACGGCGGCTTCGGGGCGGTCCGCGGCGGCTTCCGGCGGCTTCTGGACCACGAAGATCGACGCGGTCGAGCTGTCCGACGACGAGGAGCCCTGGGTCAAGGGCGCCGCCGAGATCTACACCCTGGTCTCCGGCTTCGGCCAGGACGGCAAGGTCCGCGTCGACCCCGTCGACATGCCCTACCTGGACTACGACGGCACGGTCTACCGCCCCAACCAGATCCTCGTGAACTGGTCGAACTACAAGTACAACCTCGCCGACGCCGTGATGATGGAGGACGACGGCGACACCAACTACCACGACCTCGCGGTCGCCATCGCCGACGCCCTGCTCACCATCACCGACCAGGGCGCCTACATCCCGCTGGTGGACGCGATCCTCAACGCCATCCCCACCTCCTGGTGGACCGACGACCCCGACTACGTCGACTCCTGGTACACCCTGGCGCAGAACTACAACGGCACCTACTACGGCGCCCGGGGCAACGGCTGGATGACCGTGGAGCCGTACTTCGTGCAGGAGTTCTGAGGCGCGCGGGAGTTCCGAGCCGTGCGGGACTTCCGTGAACGGCGCGGAGCGGCGGCGGGGCTCGCCGGGACGGCTGTCCGTCCCGGCGAGCCCCGTCGTACGCCGACGGGGCTCAGAACCCGGCAGGCTCCGTGTAGACGCCCCACTCGTCGCGCAGCACCCCGCAGATCTCGCCCAGGGTCGCCTCCGCGCGGACCGCGTCCAGCATCGGGGCGATCATGTTGGAGCCGTCGCGCGCGGCGTCCAGCATGGCGTCCAGGGAGGTCTTCACGCGGGTCTCGTCGCGCCCGGACTTCCGCTCGGCCAGCATCCTGACCTGCTCGCGCTCCACCTCGTGGCTGACCCGCAGGATCTCCAGGTCCCCGGTGACCGAACCGGTGTGGGCGTTGACGCCGACGACCCGCTTCTCCCCCTTCTCCAGCGCCTGCTGGTAGCGGAAGGCGGACTCCGCTATCTCGCCGGTGAACCAGCCGTCCTCGATCCCGCGCAGGATGCCGGAGGTGATCGGACCGATGGGGTGCTGCCCGTCCGGGTGGGCCCGCAGACCCCGCTCCTTGATCTGCTCGAAGATCTTCTCCGCGTCCGCCTCGATCCGGTCGGTGAGCTGCTCGACGAACCACGAACCGCCCAGCGGGTCGGCCACGTTGGCGACGCCGGTCTCCTCCATCAGCACCTGCTGGGTGCGCAGCGCGATCTCGGCCGCCTGCTCGCTCGGCAGCGCGAGGGTCTCGTCCAGGGCGTTGGTGTGCAGCGAGTTGGTCCCGCCGAGCACCGCCGCGAGCGCCTCCACCGCCGTGCGCACCACGTTGTTGTACGGCTGCTGCGCGGTCAGCGAGACCCCGGCGGTCTGGGTGTGGAAGCGCAGCCACTGCGCCTTCTCGCTCTGCGCGCCGTACACGTCCCGCATCCAGCGGGCCCAGATGCGGCGCGCGGCGCGGAACTTGGCGATCTCCTCGAAGAAGTCCAGGTGCGCGTCGAAGAAGAAGCTGAGCCCTGGCGCGAACACGTCCACGTCGAGTCCGCGCGAGAGACCCAGCTCCACGTATCCGAAGCCGTCCGCGAGGGTGTACGCCAGCTCCTGCGCGGCCGTCGCCCCCGCCTCGCGGATGTGGTAGCCGGAGACCGACAGCGGCTTGTACGCGGGGATGCCCGCCGCGCAGTGCTCCATCAGGTCGCCGATCAGGCGCAGATGGGGCTCGGGCTGGAAGAGCCACTCCTTCTGCGCGATGTACTCCTTGAATATGTCGGTCTGGAGCGTGCCGTTGAGGATCGCGGGGTCCACGCCCTGCCGCTCGGCGGCGACCAGGTACATGCAGAAGACGGGCACGGCGGGACCGCTGATCGTCATCGAGGTGGTGACATCGCCGAGCGGGATGTCCCGGAACAGGACCTCCATGTCGGCGGCGGAGTCGATGGCCACGCCGCAGTGACCGACCTCGCCGAGCGAGCGCGGGTCGTCGGAGTCGCGGCCCATCAGCGTCGGCATGTCGAAGGCGACGGACAGACCGCCGCCGCCCGCGGCCAGGATCATCTTGTACCGCTCGTTGGTCTGCTCGGCGTTGCCGAAGCCGGCGAACTGGCGGATCGTCCAGGTGCGGCCCCGGTAGCCGGTCGGATGGAGCCCGCGCGTGAAGGGATACTCGCCGGGCCAGCCGATCCGCTCGAAGCCGTCGTACACATCCCCCGGGCGGGGGCCGTACACCGGCTCGACCGGATCGCCGGAGAGCGTGGTGAAGTCTGCGTCGCGCTTGCGCGCGGCGTCGTACCGGGCCTGCCAGCGGCGGCGGCCTTCGTCGATCGCGTGAGCGTCCATACCCTCGAATTTACTTGGACGTCCTAGTAAATGTCGATGGGGGACCGCCGTACGACACCCGTACGGCGGTACGAATCAGACCTTGACCGGGGCGGGAGCGGCGCCCTGGACCTTGGACTCCAGCTCGCGGCTGATCTTCCGCTCGACGAAGAAGGCGGCGGTCGGGATGGTGCCCGCGAGCAGCACCCAGAGCTGCTTGCCGACCGGCCACTTCGCCTTGGAGCCCAGGTCGAAGGCGAAGACCAGGTAGACGACGTAGAGCCAGCCGTGCGCGATGGCGACGACCCGGGTGAAGTCCGCGGCGCCGTCCAGGTGGAACGCGTACTTCGCGATCATGCCCAGGCACAGGAGCACCAGGAGCACACCGGTGATGTAGGCGAGGGCTCGGTAGCGGGTCAGCACGCTCTTTTTCATGCCGTCGAGCGTAACCACCCGTTCCGGGAGATCTTGCCCCGGGGGCGCCCTGTCGTATCGGCCCAGGTCACTCCCCCGTCCGCGCTGGTCAGTCCTCCGCGAAGTCGTGCGCGGAGACCCGCAGCGGGCGCAGCAGCGCGAAGATCTCCCCGCACTCCTCCGCGTCGTACGCGCCGAGCCCGAAGTCCATCGCCATCAGGTCGCGGGTGGCCGCGTCGACCACCTCGCGACCCTTGTCGGTGATGACGGCGAGGGTGCCGCGACCGTCGTTGGGGTTGGGGCGCTTGGCCACCAGACCCGACCTGACCAGGCGGTCCACCGTGTTCGTCACGGACGTGGGGTGCACCATGAGCCGCTCGCCGATCTTGGACATCGGCAGCTCGCCCGCCTTGGAGAAGGTGAGCAGCACGAGTGCCTCGTACCGCGCGAAGGTCAGTCCGTACGGCTTGACCACCGCGTCGACCTCGCCGAGCAGGATCTGCTGGGCCCGCATGATCGAGGTGATCGCGGCCATGGAGGGCACGCTTCCCCAGCGCTGCTTCCAGAGTTCGTCGGCGCGGGCGATGGGGTCGAAGGGGAGACCGAGAGGCTTGGGCACGTCATCAGACACTACCGGCCGGTCATATGCCGGTCAGCCCCGTCTCGCCCTTCGGTCGCCCGGCAGGCCAGCGCGAGCCCGGCGCAGCACAGCGCGCCCAGCACCCCGGCTCCCGCGACGGCCGTCCGCACGCCCGTGACCTCGGCGGCGACGCCCGCGAGCGCCATTCCGGCGCCCTGGACGGTCATCAGCCCGGCGCTGAGCACCGTCATGGCGGTGCCCCGCAGTTCCTCGGGCACCGCCCGCACGAACCACTGGTCGAGACCGAGGGTGTACGCCGAGCCCGCGCCGGAGACGACCAGGAGCAGCAGCGAGACCCACAGTCCCGGGCGCAGGGCGTAGGCGACGTAGGGCAGCAGGGTCAGGCAGAGCAGCGGCAGCACGATGCGTTCGCGGGTGGCCGTGCCGAGCCGGGCGCCCGCGTACAGCTCCCCGGCGACGGTGCCCACCGGCAGCGCGCACATCAGCAGGCCGAGCCCCGGGGAGCCCGCGCCGAGGTCGTGGGCGTAGGGCGCGGCCAGTGCCTCGGGGACGACGCAGAACATGGCGGGCACCCAGAAGACGAGGAGCAGCACGCGCACGCGCGGGTGCGCGAAGAGGGCGCGCAGTCCGCTGCGGGCGCCCTCCCGCCGGTCGCGAGCCCGGGCCGGGCGGTCGCGGGTGCCCAGGCGCAGCAGCAGGGCGGAGGCGAGGAAGGTGGTCACCGTGACGAGCAGGGCGTGGCGGGGCGCGGTGACGGTCAGCAGGAGACCGCCGAGTCCGTAGCCGACCAGGAGCGCGCTCTGGGAGACGATCCGCAGCAGGGAGCGGCCGAGCACGAACGGTTCGCCGTCGCCGAGCACGTCCGCGAGGGTCGCCATCCGGGTGCCGCTGAAGACGGGCGCGACGACGGCGAGGCAGCAGCGCAGCACGAGCAGCGTGCCGACACCCGCGCCCGGCGCGACCATGGCGGCCACGCACGCGGCGCACACCAGGTCGCAGGTCACCAGGACGCGCCGGGCGGGGAAGCGGTCGGCGACCGGGGCGAGCAGGGCGCCGCCGACGGCGTAGGGCAGGAAGCCGAGCGCGAAGACGAGGGCGCTCATCAGCGGGGAGCCGGTGAGGTCGTAGACGAGGACGGAGAGGGCGATCTCGCTGACGATCACGCCGAGCAGGGAGAGGACGTGCGCGGCGAAGACGGCGCGGAACTCGGGGACGGCGAGGACGCCGCGGTATCCGGTGCGGGCGGGTCCGGCGTCGGGAAGCGTCGCGTTCTGGGGTGGTGCGGACATGACGGGCAGGGTGCCGGGGCGGGGGCGGCGGGTCGTAGAGTTTCGGCTGCAGCCGAATCCTGTCGGCTGTCCAGCCGGATCATGGCGGCTGTCCGACCGGATCGCGCTCCATGAAGGCGCGTCAGTCACAGTGACGGAGGTTCCGTGCCCTCTCAGCTCCGCTTCGGCGAGGAGGACTTCCTGCGCTGCCGGTTCGCGATCTCGCCGTTGTGGGAGGCGCAGGACGCGGTGCGGACGCTGCGGCGGCCGGACCGGCACGGGTATCACGGGCCCTGGCTGCGGCGGGTGCGCACGGCGGCTGCCGGGCTCGATCTGGCGCCGCTGTGGCTGCTGATGCCGCGCCGGGGCAGTTCGCCGGACTGGCTCAGTCCCCCGCCGCTCGGTCCGCTCACCTCCTTCGATGACGAGATCGCGGCGGTGCGGGCGGCCGATCCGGAGGCGGCGCGGGCGGAGACGGCGCGTTCGCTGGCCTGTACGCCGGGGGCGCTGGAGTCGGCGCGCGGGCGGGCGTGGCTCGCGGACCCCGCGCGGATGGTGCGGGAGCTGGCGGACCTCCTGGAGGCTGCCTGGCGGGTGCTGGTGGCGCCGGAGTGGCCCCGGCTGCGGGCGCTGCTTGAGGCGGACGTGGCTTTCCACTCGCGCAGGCTGGCCGAGGTGGGTCTGGGGGCGCTGCTGCCGGAGCTGGACGCGCGGCTGTCCTGGGACGGGCGGACGCTGACGCTGCCCGGGGGACGGTACGCGCGCGATCTCGGCGGCCGGGGTCTGCTGCTGATGCCGAGCGTGTTCTGCTGGCCGGACGTGATCACGGGTTTCGAGGCGCCGTGGCAGCCGATGCTGGTCTATCCGGCGCGGGGCATCGGGGACCTGTGGGCAGAGCCCGCCGGACGGACTCCGCAGGCGCTGGTACGGCTCCTGGGGCGCAACCGCGCGGTCGTCCTGACCGCGCTCGGCGAGCCCGCGACGACCTCGGCACTGGCCCACCGGCTCCGTCTCGCACCCTCCTCCGTCTCGGACCATCTGACGGTCCTCAGGGCAGCGGGGCTGCTGACCGCGACCCGGCACGGCCACCAGGTGCTGTACGCCCGCACACCGCTGGGGACGGCGCTGGCGGCGGGAGCGGTCTGAAGTCAGCTCCCCTGCCGCTCCAGGGTCCGCAGGACACCCGGGGTGCGCGGCTGGGTGACGGGCGAGCGCAGACAGCGGCGGGCGGCCGGGGTGCCGGGGAGCGGCGACTTGAACAGCGCGAGCGAGATGACCAGCACCAGCAGCAGCGGGCACAGGAAGGCGAGCACGGGCGCGAGGGGACCGAGCAGCGGGAGCATGGGCTCCAGACCGAGCCCGGCGGCGCAGACGGTCAGCACGAGGGCGCGTACGGCGAGTTCGGTCAGCCAGTTGGCGAGGGCGCGCTCGGGGGTGATGCCCCGCTCCAGCCACAGCCGCAGCCGGTCGAAGGACCAGGCGGTGGCCCAGACGGTGAGCGGGCGCAGCAGCAGCCGGTCGGCGAGGGCGCCCGGAGTGCCCCCTCGGGGGCGGTAGTCGTAGCCGGTCAGGAAGCGGACGCCGTGGGCGTCGGGGACGTAACGCCAGTAGCCGCTGCCCTCGGTCAGCGGGGAGAGGGGGTGCGCGGAGGCGAAGCGCAGGGCGGAGGCGCGGGTGCCGTCGGGGCGTTCGCGCTCTTTGGCGGCGACGCCGGTGCCGTGGACGGTGAGGAACGGCAGCAGGCGCGCGGTGCAGCGGAAGGGGCGCGGGGCGGTGTCCGGGGCGCTCTTCGTGGCGGGGTGGGGGAGGCTGGGGAGGTACTCGATCTCGGCGAGCCTGAGGTCCCAGCGCCGGCGGTGGGCGGGGTCCTGGGTGCGGGTCCAGAGCTCGTCCAGGTCGGTGCGGATGTGCGTCTCTATGTAGAGACCCATGTGGTGTTCCCCCACGTCGGAGCGGATTTCAGGCTCAAACTACCGGGAGGATCCTGGTGCCCCGCCGCTGTGGCGACCGGGACCGGGCGGGGGGACGACGAAACCCCGGCCACGGGGGCCGGGGTCCGGTCGAGGTGCGTCGCGAGGGGGGTGTCACCCGGCCAGGTGACGCTCCACGGTCTCCACCTTCGAGGTGAGCCCGTCAGTGACACCGGGGCGGATGTCGGCCTTGAGCACGAGCGAGACGCGCGGCGCCCGGGACTCGACGGCGGCGACGGCGCGCCGGACGACGTCCATGACCTCGTCCCACTCGCCCTCGATCGAGGTGAACATGGCGTCGGTGCGGTTCGGCAGACCGGACTCGCGGACCACGCGGACGGCGTCGGCGACGTACTCCCCCACGTCCTCGCCGACGCCGAGGGGCGTCACGGAGAAGGCGACGATCATGCGTTCACGACTCCCTCGCGGCGGGCGCGGGCGGCCATGACGGCTGCCTCGGACTCGCGGCGCAGCCTGCGCTCGGCGAAGAAGCCGCCGGTGGGCAGGACGGAGAGGACGAAGTAGAGCGCGGCGGTGCCGAAGCTCCACTTGGCGCGGTTCCAGGCGTCGGCCCAGAAGAGCACGTAGAGGATGAACAGCACGCCGTGGACCGCGCCCATCACAGGGACGGCGTTGAAGTCCGTGGTCCGCTTCAGCACCGAGCACAGGAGCAGGATCAGGAAGGACACCGCCTCGGGCGCCGAGACCAGTCGCAGTCGGCGGATGGCGGATGCTGTCTTGAGGTCCACGGGTCACCTTCGGTGGGGAGGGCGCTGGGGCGCGGTCGTGATCGCTCGGTGAGCGGCTCATGATCCTTTGTGAACGGAAGCACAAGCGTCGCCCATTGTGGCAAACAATGCCCCTAGGGGTGCGCTCAGGGTCGTTCTCCACCCGTGGGCCCTGTTCTCTCCACCCGGGCGGGGGCTAGTTTCGCGGTGTGGCGACGTTCCGACTACAGGGCGGCAAGGTGCTCGCCGTCGACATGACCGGGGATGCCGTGAAGGCGAAGAACGGCTCCATGGTCGCGTACGACGGGCAGATGGCCTTCAAGAAGCTGAGCGGCGGTGGCGAGGGTCTGCGCGGCATGGTGACCCGGCGGCTGACCGGCGAGCAGATGACGGTGATGGAGGTGAAAGGGCAGGGGACCTGCTGGTTCGCGGACCGGGCGTCCGAGATCAACCTCGTGACGCTGCGGGGCGACAAGCTCTGGGTGGAGTCGAGCAATCTGCTGGCGACGGACGCGGGGCTGCGCACGGGCACGGCGTTCACGGGTCTGCGCGGCGCCTCGCAGGGCAACGGCCTGTTCACCACGACCGTCGAGGGCCACGGCCAGGCGGCGGTGCTGTCCGACGGACCGGCGGTGGTGCTCCGGGTCTCCCCGCAGTACCCGCTGACGGTGGATCCGGGGGCGTACATCGCGCACCAGGGGGACGTCCGGCAGTCCTTCCAGTCCGGCGTCACGTTCCGCACGCTCTTCGGGGAGGGCGGCGGCGAGGCGTTCCAGATCCGTTTCGAGGGCGAGGGGCTGGTGTACGTCCAGCCGAGCGAGCGGAACACGATCGCGGGGGATCTGTGAGATGGGCTTCCGGGAGATCAACTCGAAGATGATCGAGGCGGCGGTGTCACCGGGCGTGCGGCTGTTCAGCCAGCGCGGGGCGATGCTCGCCTACCGGGGGGACGTGTCGTTCACGCCCAGTGTGCAGAGCGGGCAGGGCGGCATCATGTCGATGCTCGGGCGCCGGGTGGCGGGCGAGGCTGCCCCGCTGATGTCGGTCGAGGGCAGCGGCACGGTGTTCTTCGGGCACGGCGGCCACCACGTCCAGGTGATCAACCTGACCGGCGACACGCTCTACGTGGAGGCGGACCGGCTGCTGGCCTTCGAGGGCTCGCTGCGGCAGGGCACGATGTTCATGGGCTCGCAAGGGGGTGTCATGGGCATCGTCCGGGGCCAGGCGACCGGGCAGGGGCTGTTCACCACCACGCTCCAGGGGCACGGCGCGGTCGCCGTGATGGCGCACGGCGGCGTCTTCGGGATACCGATCACCCCGCAGCGCCCGGTCCATGTGGACCCCCAGGCGTACGTCGCCCATCACGGCGAGGTGCGCAACCGGCTCTCCAGCGCGCTCGGCTGGCGCGACATGGTGGGGCGGGGCTCCGGCGAGGCGTTCCAACTGGAGCTGAGCGGCAGCGGCACGGTCTATGTCCAGGCATCGGAGGAGAAGCTGTGAGCGCGTACGCGGGCGCGGGCGGGCCGGTGGTGTTCGACCCCGTGACCCTCCCGGTCGACGACAACGTGACCCCGTACACGTTCTGCGTGGAGCTCAAGGGCAGTCAGTGGTTCCTGCAGAAGGGGAAGATGATCGCCTACTACGGGGCGATCGAGTTCAACGGCATCGGGCACGGGCGGCTGGACCGGCTGGTGCGTTCCTCGTTCCATTCGCCATTGCACGCGAGCGACTGGGTCGTGGCGGAGGGCTCGGGCAAGATGCTGCTCGCGGACCGGGCGTTCGACGTGAATTCGTACGACCTGGACGAGGGCAATCTGACCGTTCGCGCAGGCAACTTGATCGCTTTCCAGCCAAGTCTGGCACTCAAACAGTCGATCGTGCCCGGCTTTCTGACGCTGATCGGCACGGGGAAGTTCGTGGCGGCGTCCAACGGGCCGGTGGTGTTCATGGAACCCCCGATCCGGGTGGACCCCCAGGCGCTGGTCGGCTGGGCCGACTGCCCCTCGCCCTGCCATCACTACGACCACGGCTACCTGACCGGCGTACTGGGCGGTCTACGTGCGATGACGGGCCTGGGCGGCGCCTCCGGGGAGGAGCACCAGTTCGAGTTCGTCGGCGCCGGGACGGTGCTGCTGCAGTCCACCGAGGCGCTGATGGCGGAGCGGGAGACGGGTGCGGTTCCGTCCGAAGCGGGGGTACCCGGAGGGGGTGGAGCAGCGCCCGGCGGCCCCGCCACAGGAGCCTCAGGGGTACCGCGCCTTCCCGGACAGCTAGGGGACCTCCAGCGTCGCTTCGGGCTGTGAGCGGTAGTCTGCGGAGTGTGACGTCGAACGCGTGCGCACAGTCACATCACCCAGAGTAGTTCGCCATTCAACATCTTAGGTAGACTTCATTCATGGAGACCGAGACGGCCACGCACTGGCTGACCGATGCGGAGCAGTGCGCCTGGCGCACCCACCTGGAGGTCAACAGGCTGTTGACGTACCAGCTCGAAAAGGATCTGCAACCGTTCGGACTGACGATGAACGATTACGAGATCCTCGTCAATCTGTCCGAGTCCGAGGACATGCGGATGCGGATGAGCGATCTCGCCACCGCCACCCTCCAGTCCAAGAGCCGGCTCTCGCACCAGATCACCCGCATGGAGAACGCGGACCTGGTGCGCCGGGAGAACTGTGAGTCGGACCGCCGCGGCCTGTACGCCGTGCTGACCGACCACGGCCTGGAGACGATGAAGAAGGTCGCGCCCCACCATGTGTCCTCGGTGCGCCGCCACTTCATCGACCTGCTCTCCCCCGATGCCCTCCAGGACCTGAACAAGTCCCTCAAGCCCGTCGCGGAACACCTGCGCACCCAACGCGGCCGCCTCTGACACCCACCAGAGCAGCCGGGCGAAGGCGCGGTATCCCGGCCCACCCGCCGGACCGCGCCTCCGCCCCGGGCGGCACCGCCCGCCGACGCCCGCCTACCGCACGGCGGGCACCCCGGACGCCCCGGCATCACCGGTGAGCGCATCCGACGCCCGGGCCTCACCGGCGACTGTTTCCGGCACCCCGGCTTCCGGCACCCCGCCTTCTGACATCCCCGCCCCGCTGACGGACACCCCGCCCCGCCGGGTGCCGACGGCGACGGTCGTCGCGGCCAGCGACGCCGCACCGGCCAGCGCGAAGCACAGGGGCAGCGGCAACCGGCCGATCAACGCCCCGGCGATCAGCGATCCGCTCGAATAGCCCCCGTTCACCGCCATGTTCACCCAGGCTCCGGCCCGGGTGCGGGCGTCCTCCGGCGCCGTCTCGTCGGCCAGCAGATACGCGGTCGTCAGCGTCGGGGCGATGAAGACGCCCGTGAGGACCATGGCCGCGGTGAGGGTCCACAGGCCGGGCGCGAGTCCCGCCGCCGCGATCATCAGGCCGAGCCCCGCCGTGAACCCGGCCAGACGCGCCCGCGCGGACAGCCGCCAGTCGACCGCACCGTTCACGAGACCGCCCAGCGCGCTGCCGACCGAGAGCGCGCCCAGCACCCAGGGGACCACCGCGGTGCCGTAGGAGCCCTGCTCGGCGTAGGCGGCCACCAGCAGTTCCGCCCCGCTCAGCGCGAGCCCCGCCCCCGCCGCCACGACGACCGGGACCAGCAGCCCGGGCACCCCGCCCGACCGGGTCCGGCGGGACGTGGCGCGTCGCCCCGCACCCGCCCCCGCACCCGCCCCCGTACGCGACCCCGTACGCAACCCGGTCACCGCCGGGGACGTGACGAACGCGGCCGTTCCGCCGAGGACCAGCAGCGCGCCCAGCAGGATGCCGGACGCCGGGGGCGCCCAGGTGATCAGCACGCCCACCAGGACCGGTCCGGAGACGAACAGCAGCTCCTCGGCGACCCCGTCGAGGCTGTACGCGCGGCGTTGCAGACGCCGGTCGGCGACCAGCGCGGACCACACCGCCCGCATGACCGGCCCCAGCGGCGGCACACACGCGCCCGCGAGCGCGGCGGCGGCGCCGATGAGCGGTGCCGGGACACCCGGGCGCCAGACGAGCGCGGCGAGGACGCAGAGCAGGACGGCGTACAGCCCGGCCATGGGCGGCAGGGCGCGGCGCGCGCCGTACCGGTCGACCAACGACGCCCGCACCGGCATCAGGAAGACCGCCGCGCCGCCGAACAGGGACATCACCGCCCCGGAGACGGCGTAGGAGCCGGTGACGCGGTTGACGGAGAGCAGGACGGCGAGGGGGATGACGCCGTTGGAGAAGCGGCCGGTGAGCGCGGCGGCGAAGGTGCGGCGCGCGTGCGGGACGCGCAGGACGGCGGCGTACGAGGGCGCGGCGGGGCGCGCGGGGGCGGGCGCGGACATGCGCGGGGTTCCTCACGGGAGGCGGTACAAGGGCGCGACGGTGCGCCGCACGAGGTGCCGGCCGTGTGCCGGGCACCCGCGCGGGCAGGGGCGCGCGCTATGCCAAGAGGAGGAACATGTGGATCAAGCTAACAGCGGGGGTCGCGGGGCGGTACCGGTTTTCTTCCGAGGGCGGCCCTGGTCCCCGGCGTAGCGGGAGCGAGCCGGGACCCTGCCGGGACCCGCACCCGCGCCCGCGTCAGCCCTCCCCCGGTTCCCGGGTCAGCCCGGAGAGCAGTTGGTCCGCCGCCGCGTACGGGTCCAGTTCGCCCGTGGCGACGCGGCCCGCGAGGCTGGGGAGGTCGTGAGCGCCGTGCAGGTCCCCGATGCGCTCGCGCAGGGCCGTGACCGCGATCGTCTCCACCTCCCGGGCGGCGCGGGCGCGGCGGCGCTCGGTGAGGACGCCGCGCTCCTCCATCCAGGCGCGGTGCTTCTCCAGGGCTTCCACGACCTCGTCGACGCCCTCGGAGCGGGCGGCGACCGTCTTGACGATGGGCGGGCGCCAGTCGCCGGGGCCGCGGGACTCGCCGAGGCCGAGCATGTGGTTCAGCTCGCGGGCGGTGGCGTCGGCTCCGTCGCGGTCGGCCTTGTTGACGACGTACACGTCGCCGATCTCCAGGATTCCCGCCTTGGCGGCCTGGATGCCGTCGCCCATGCCGGGGGCGAGCAGGACGACCGAGGTGTCCGCCTGGGAGGCGATCTCGACCTCCGACTGGCCCACGCCGACGGTCTCCACGAGGATCACGTCGCAGCCCGCCGCGTCCAGGACGCGGATCGCCTGCGGGGCTGCCCAGGCAAGACCGCCGAGGTGGCCGCGGGTGGCCATGGAGCGGATGTAGACGCCGGGGTCGGAGGCGTGGTCGGACATCCGCACCCGGTCCCCGAGGAGCGCGCCCCCGGAGAATGGGGAGGACGGGTCGACGGCGAGGACGCCGACCCGCTTGCCCTGTTTGCGGTAGGCGGTGACGAGCGCGGAGGTGGTGGTCGACTTGCCGACGCCCGGCGAGCCGGTCAGACCGACGACGTAGGCGTTGCCGGTCAGCGGAGCCAGCGCCGCCATGACCTCCCTGAGCTGCGGGGACGCCCCCTCCACCAGCGAGATCAGCCGGGCCACGGCCCGGGGCCGCCCTTCTCGCGCCTCGGCCACCAGAGAGGAGACGTCCCGCATCGATACAGCTCCGTTCACTTGCGTCGCCGGCCGCTCACACCGCCGGAGAGGATGTCCTCAGACCTTCGGTACCCGCACGATCAGCGCGTCACCCTGTCCGCCGCCACCGCACAGCGCGGCCGCGCCGAGCCCGCCGCCCCGGCGCTTGAGCTCCAGCGCCAGGTGGAGGACGAGACGGGCGCCGGACATGCCGATCGGGTGGCCGAGGGCGATGGCGCCGCCGTTGACGTTCACCTTTTCCGTGGACACGCCGAGGTCGTTCATTGACTGCACGGCGACCGCGGCGAACGCCTCGTTGATCTCGATGAGGTCGAGGTCCGAGACCTGAAGCCCCTCCTTCTTCAGCGCGTGCAGGATGGCGTTGGACGGCTGCGACTGGAGCGAGTTGTCAGGACCGGCCACGTTGCCGTGCGCGCCGATCTCCGCGAGCCACTCCAGGCCCAGTTCCTCGGCCTTGGCCTTGCTCATCACGACCACGGCGGCGGCGCCGTCGGAGATCTGCGAGGCGGACCCTGCGGTGATGGTGCCGTCCTTGGTGAAGGCGGGGCGCAGCTTGCCGAGCGACTCGGCGGTGGTGTCGCCCCGGATGCCCTCGTCCTTGCTGAAGAGCACCGGCTCGCCCTTGCGCTGCGGGATCTCCACCGGGGTGATCTCCGCCTCGAACAGACCGTTCTTCTGCGCGGCGGCGGCCCGCTGGTGGGACAGCGCGGCGATCTCGTCCTGCTCGGGGCGGCCGATGCCGAGCCGGGTGTTGTGCTTCTCGGTGGACTCGCCCATGGCGATGCCCTCGAAGGAGTCGGTCAGCCCGTCGTGCGCCATGGAGTCGAGCATCTCGATGGCGCCGTACTTGAAGCCCTCACGGGACTTCGGCAGCACGTGCGGGGCGTTGGTCATGGACTCCTGGCCGCCCGCGACCACGATGTCGAACTCACCCGCGCGGATCAACTGGTCCGCGAGCGCGATGGCGTCGAGCCCGGAGAGGCACACCTTGTTGACGTTGAGCGCCGGGACGCTCATCGGGATGCCCGCCTTG
This sequence comes from Streptomyces sp. DSM 110735, assembly GCF_016482685.1. Classification (GTDB taxonomy): domain Bacteria; phylum Actinomycetota; class Actinomycetes; order Streptomycetales; family Streptomycetaceae; genus Streptomyces. The sequence goes on from NZ_JACYHF010000019.1 coordinate 44,111, forward strand.
ACGGCCGCCTGGCGGGCCGGGATCTGACCGGCGCCGGCCTGGAGCACCTGGCCCATGATCACGTACTGCACCTGGTCGCCGCCGATACCGGCGCGGTCGAGCGCGGCCTTGATGGCGAAGCCGCCCAGGTCGGCACCCGAGAAGGACTTCAGCGAACCCAGCAACCGTCCCATGGGCGTCCGAGCGCCCGCGACGATCACAGAGGTGGTCGTTCCAGAAGACATGAGCTGCGATCCCCTTACCGGCCTGCACAGCCGAGGAGTGAACGAGGGTTTACTTCGAATGTACTGACCGGTACCGGAACCCGTCACCCGGCGTACGGTGTGATCGCGCGCACGTTGCGTAACCACCTCGCACGCGCTGCACTGAAAACATGCTGACGCGAATCGACCACATCGGGATCGCCTGCCACGACCTCGACGCCACCGTCGAGTTCTACCGGACCACCTACGGCTTCGAGGTGTTCCACACCGAGGTGAACGAAGAGCAGGGCGTGCGCGAGGCCATGCTCAAGATCAACGAGACGTCCGACGGCGGCGCCTCCTACCTCCAGCTCCTGGAACCGACCCGGGAGGACTCCGCGGTCGGCAAATGGCTCGCCAAGAACGGGGAGGGCGTCCACCACATCGCCTTCGGTACGGCGGATGTGGACGCGGACTCCGAGGAGATCCGCGGCAAGGGCGTACGCGTTCTGTACGACGAGCCACGACGTGGGTCCATGGGGTCGAGGATCACCTTCCTGCACCCGAAGGATTGCCACGGAGTCCTGACAGAACTGGTCACTTCGGCCTCGGTTGAGTCACCTGACCACTGACCTTCGTACATAAGGGCCGGTAGGGTTGGGGGCGGTCGTCTCCGAACACGGGGGACGACCGATGCCGGGGTCCGGGTTGGGGGACGAGCGTCGGGGCAGCAGCCCGTGCTCCGCCGTTGATCTGACACCATTCCCCGGGGGCCCCGTTCGGCGGACGGACGGAGCTCGTTGGAGAAGCTGACCAGGGGACGGATGGGACCGCGCAGTGCGGGGCTACGAGAGCCAGGAGCGAGAGCCGGCGGCTGACGTCGACCACCTCTCTCGGTTCGAGGCCGAGATGAAGCGGCTGAAGACCGAGCGGGAAAAGGCGATCCAGCACGCCGAGGACCTCGGCTACCAGGTCGAGGTGCTGCGCGCCAAGCTGCACGAGGCGCGCCGCACTCTGATGACCAGGCCCGCCTACGACGGCGGTGACATCGGCTATCAGGCCGAGCAGTTGCTGCGCAACGCCCAGGTGCAGGCCGAGCAGTTGCGGCAGGACGCGGAGCGGGAGCTGAGTCAGGCCCGCGCGCAGACCCAGCGCATCCTGCAGGAGCACGCCGAGCAGGCGGCCCGGCTCCAGGCGGAGCTGCACCAGGAGGCGGTCACCCGTCGCCAGCAGCTCGACCAGGAGCTGGCGGAGCGTCGGCAGACCGTCGAGTCGCACGTCAACGAGAACGTGGCGTGGGCGGAGCAGTTGCGCGCCCGGACCGAGCAGCAGGCACGCAGGCTGCTGGACGAGTCGCGCGCCGAGGCGGAGCAGGCGATGGCCGCCGCCCGCGCGGAGGCCGAGCGGCTGACGCGCGAGGCCCGCGACCGGCTGCGCACCGACGCCGAGGCGGCCAGGTCCGAGGCGGAGCAGATCCTGCGCCGCGCCCGCACGGACGCCGAGCGGCTGCTGAACGCCGCCTCCGCGCAGGCCCAGGAGGCCACCGACCACGCCGAGCAGGTGCGCTCGTCCACGGTGAGCGAGTCGGACGCCGCGCGCCGCCAGGCCGCCGAGCTGAGCCGGACCGCCGAGGAGCGGATGGCGGAGGCCGAGCGGGCGCTGCGCAGCGCGCGTTCGGAGGCCGACAAGCTGGTCGCGGAGGCCGAGGAACGCGCCGCGAAGGCGATCTCCAGCGCCGAGGCGGCCAACGAGACGCGTACGCGCACCGCCAAGGAGCAGGTCGCCCGGCTGGTCGGCGAGGCCACCAAGGAGGCGGAGACCACCAAGGCCGACGCCGAGCAGCTCGTCGCCGACGCCCGCGCCGAGGCGGAGAAGATCCTGGCGGAAGCCGGGGAGAAGGCGCGCAGCGCGACCGCCGAGGAGACGGCGAGTCAGCTCTCCAAGGCCGCCCGGACCGCCGAGGACGTCCTCAACAAGGCGTCGGAGGACGCCCGTCGGACCACGAAGGCCGCCACCGAGGAGGCCGAGCGCATCCGCTCGGAGGCCGAGGCGGAGGCGGACCGGCTGCGCGCCGAGGCGCACGACCTGGCCGAGCAGCTCAAGGGCGCGGCCAAGGACGACACCAAGGAGTACCGGGCCAAGACGGTCGAGCTGCAGGAGGAGGCCCGGCGCCTGCGCGGCGAGGCCGAGCAACTCCGCGCCGACGCGGTCGAAGAGGGCGAGTCCATCCGCGCCGAGGCACGCCGCGAGGCGGTCGCGCAGATCGAGGAGGCGGCCAAGTCCGCCGAGGAACTCCTCTCCAAGGCCAAGGCGGACGCCGACGAGCTGCGCAAGACGGCCACCACGGACAGCGAGAAGGTCCGCACCGAGGCCATCGAGCGCGCCACCGCGCTGCGCCGTCAGGCCGAGGAGACGCTGGAGCGCACCCGCAAGGAGGCCGAGCGGCTCAAGGCCGAGGCCGAGGAGCGGGCGGAGTCCGTCAAGGAGGACGCCGAGCGGGACGCGCGCGAGCTGCGCGAGGAGGCCGAGCGGGCGGCCGAGGCGCGCCGCGAGGAGGCAGCCGCCGAGCTGACGCGGCTCCAGACGGAGGCGCAGGACCGCCTGGAGTCGGCGGAGCAGGCGCTGACGGAGGCGCGCGAGGAGGCGTCCCGTATCCGCCGGGAGGCGGGCGAGGAGGCCGAGCGGCTGCGGTCGGAGGCAGCCGAGCGCATCCGTACGCTCCAGCAGCAGGCGGAGGCCGAGGCGGAGCGGCTGCGCGACGAGGCGGCGGCGGACGCGTCCGCCTCGCGCGCCGAGGGCGAGTCCGTGGCCGTACGGCTGCGCTCCGAGGCAGCGGCGGAGGCCGAGCGGCTCAAGGTCGAGGCGCAGGACACCGCGGACCGGGTGCGCGCGGAGGCGCAGGCAGCCGCGGAGCGGCTGGCGACCGAGGCGTCCGAGACGCTGGCCGCCGCCCAGGAGGAGGCCGTGCGCCGCCGCCGGGAGGCGGAGGAACTGCTCGGCTCGGCCCGCGAGGAGGCGGACCAGGAGCGCGAGCGGGCCCGCGAGCAGAGCGAGGAGCTGCTGGCCTCGGCGCGCAAGCGCGTGGAGGAGGCGCAGACCGAGGCGACCCGGCTGGTCGAGGAGGCGGACCGGCGCGCCACCGAGATGGTGTCCGCCGCCGAGCAGCACGCCCAGCAGGTGCGCGAGTCGGTCTCCGGGCTGCACGAGCAGGCGCAGGAGGAGATCACCGGGCTGCGCTCGGCCGCCGAGCACGCGGCGGAGCGTACGCGCCGGGAGGCGGAGGAGGAGGCGGACCGCGTCCGCACCGACGCCTACGCCGAGCGCGAGCGCGCGGGCGAGGACGCGGCGCGGCTGCGCCGGGAGGCGAACGAGGAGGCCGAGGAGGCCAAGTCGCTCGCGGAGCGCACGGTCGCGGAGGCGATCGCGGAGTCCGAGCGGCTGCGCACGGAGTCCTCGGAGTACGCCCAGCGGGTGCGCACCGAGGCGTCGGACGCGCTGGCCGAGGCGGACCAGGCGGCTTCGCGCACCCGGGCGGACGCCCGGGAGGACGCCAACCGCATCCGCTCGGACGCGGCGACGCAGGCGGACACCCTCATCACCGAGGCGGCTTCGGAGGCGGAGCGGCTCCAGAGCGAGACGGCAGCCGAGGCGGAGCGGGTGCGCGCGGAGGCGGTCGCGGGCGCGGAGCGGCTGATCGCGGACGCCACCGACGACGCGGAGCGGCTGCGTGCCGAGGCCGCCGAGACGGTGGGTACGGCGCAGCGGCACGCGGAGCGGATGCGCGCGGAGGCCGAACGGGTGCGCACCGAGGCGGAGTCGGAGGCCGAGCGGCTGGTCGGCTCGGCGCGCGAGGAGTCCGAGCGGACGCTGGACGAGGCGCGCCAGGAAGCCAACAAGCGGCGTTCGGAGGCGGCCGAGCAGGTCGACACGCTCATCACGGAGACGGCTGCCGAGGCGGACAAGCTGCTCGCCGAGGCACGTCAGCAGGCGCAGCAGACCACCGCGGACGCGGAGGCGCAGGCCGACACGATGGTGGGCGCGGCTCGCACCGAGGCGGAGCGGATCGTCTCCGAGGCGACGGTCGAGGGCAACTCCCGGGTGGAGAAGTCCCGTACGGACGCCGACGAGTTGCTGGTCGGGGCGCGCCGGGACGCGACCGCGATCCGGGAGCGCGCCGAGGAGCTGCGCGACCGCATCACCACGGAGATCGAGGAGCTGCACGAGCGGGCCCGCCGTGAGGCTGCCGAGACGATGAAGTCGACCGGCGACCGCTGCGACCACCTCATCAAGCAGGCCGAGGAGCAGTTGGCCAAGGCGCAGACGAAGGCCAAGGAGCTGGTGTCGGAGGCCAGTTCGGAGGCGAGCAAGGTGCGCATCGCCGCGGTCAAGAAGGCGGAGGGGCTGCTCAAGGAGGCCGAGCAGAAGAAGGCGAAGCTGGTCAAGGAGGCCGAGGAGCTGAAGGCCGAGGCGATCCGCGAGGCGCGTCAGACGGTCGAAGAGGGCAAGCGCGAGCTGGAGTTGCTGGTGCGTCGGCGCGAGGACATCAACACGGAGATCTCGCGGGTCCAGGACGTCCTGGAGGCGCTGGAGTCCTTCGAGGGTCCGGGCGGCAAGGACGCCGGTGTCAAGGCGGGCGCGACGGTGGGGGCACCCCGATCGGGTGGCAAATCCCAGGAGAACTAGCGGCCGGAGCGCTGTGCCGGGTGGGGCGGGGTGTGCTGCCGGGTCTTTGGCAAGTTGTCAGGGGTCCGGCCACCCGAAAGAGGTGTCATTCTATTGATCAAACACGTATCCGCTCGATGACACACCGCTTCGGCGCCTAGGATTCCACCTATCACCTCACCGGTCTCATTCGACAGGAACCCCATGAGCGACACTTCCCCCTACGGCTTCGAGCTTGTGCGGCGTGGATACGACCGCGCTCAGGTGGACGAACGCATCTCCAAGCTCGTCTCCGACCGTGACAGCGCGCTCTCCCGGATCACCGCTCTGGAGAAGCGCATCGAGGAGCTCCACCTCGAGACGCAGAACGCCCAGGCCCAGATCACCGACGCCGAGCCGTCGTACGCGGGTCTCGGCGCGCGGGTCGAGAAGATCCTTCGGCTCGCCGAGGAAGAGGCGAAGGACCTGCGCGAGGAGGCAAGGCGCGCGGCCGAACAGCACCGCGAGCTGGCCGAGTCGGCCGCCCAGCAGGTGCGTAACGACGCCGAGTCCTTCGCCGCCGAGCGCAAGGCGAAGGCGGAGGACGAGGGCGTCCGGATCGTCGAGAAGGCGAAGGGCGACGCGGCCCAGCTCCGTTCCGACGCGCAGAAGGACGCCCAGTCCAAGCGCGAGGAGGCGGACGCCCTCTTCGAGGAGACCCGCGCCAAGGCAGCGCAGGCCGCCGCCGACTTCGAGACGAACCTCGCCAAGCGCCGCGAGCAGTCCGAGCGCGACCTGGCCTCCCGTCAGCAGAAGGCGGAGAAGCGGCTGGCCGAGATCGAGCACCGCGCCGAGCAGCTCCGTCTGGAGGCGGAGAAGCTGCGCACCGACGCCGACCGCCGCGCCCGTCAGACGGTGGAGACGGCGCAGCGCCAGGCCGAGGACATCGTGGCGGACGCCAACGCCAAGGCTGACCGCATCCGTTCGGAGTCCGAGCGCGAGCTGGCCGCCCTGACCAACCGCCGCGACAGCATCAACGCGCAGCTGACCAACGTCCGCGAGATGCTGGCGACGCTGACCGGTGCCGCGGTGGCCGCCGCCGGCGCTCCGGTGGAGGACGAGCCGGTCTCGCGCGGCGTCCCGGCGCAGCAGACGCGCTAGTACCCGCGCGGCAGCCGTTTCGTACGGTCGCCAGGACCGGGCGGAGCCCCCTTCCGTTGCAGTCGGCAGGGGGCTTCGCCCGGTCCTGGCATGATCGCCACGGTGTCCGGTCGCGCCTCCCGGACCCTTTCGGACACGCCGGGTGAAGCTCTGGCTTTACTTTCTCTTGAGCGGAACCGTCAGCGCCCGGATATCCTCCTAACCCTTACGGGGGCGTGCGCCCCGCTGTCCTGAACCTTCCGATGGGTGCGGAGCATGATCGAGGCGGCTGGCCTGACCAAGCGCTACGGTGACAAGACCGCGGTGCACAACCTCTCCTTCCAGGTGCGTCCGGGCGCGGTGACCGGCTTCCTCGGGCCCAACGGCTCGGGCAAGTCCACGACCATGCGGATGATCCTCGGACTGGACAACCCCACCGCCGGGACGGTGACCATCGGCGGCTATCCCTACGGCAAGCTGCCCAACGCCCCCCGCCAGGTCGGCGCGCTCCTGGACGCCAAGGCGGTGCACGGCGGCCGCTCGGCCCGCCAGCATCTGCTGAGCCTGGCCCAGTTGTCCGGCATCCCGGCCCGCCGGGTGGACGAGGTCCTCGGGGTCGTCGGTCTCCAGGACGTGGCGAAGCGGCGTTCCAAGGGCTTCTCGCTCGGCATGGGCCAGCGGCTCGGCATCGCGGCGGCGCTGCTCGGCGACCCGCAGGTACTGCTCTTCGACGAGCCGGTCAACGGTCTCGACCCCGAGGGCATCCTCTGGGTCCGCAATCTGATGAAGGCGCTCGCCGCCGAGGGCCGTACGGTCTTCGTCTCCTCGCATCTGATGAGCGAGATGGCGCTGACCGCCGACCACCTCATCGTGATCGGGCGCGGCCAGTTGATGGCCGACATGAGCGTGACGGAGTTCATCTCCGCCAACTCCGCCGACTTCGCGCGGGTACGCACCCCCGAGACCGAGCCGCAGCAGCGCGAGAAGCTGACGGCCGCGCTCACCGAGGCGGGCGGTCATGTGCTGCCCGAGCCGGACGGCGCGCTGCGGGTGACCGGGCTTCCGCTGCCCCGCATCAGCGACCTCGCGCACGGCGCGGACGTACGGCTGTGGGAGCTGTCCCCGCACCAGGCGTCGCTGGAGGAGGCGTACATGCGGATGACGCAGGGCGTGGTCGACTACCGCTCGACCGCCGACCAGCGCTCGGGGCTCCAGCAGCCGCTGCCGCCGGGCGTCCAGCCCCCCATGCCGGTGCCGGGCCAGGGCCAGCCGGGCTGGTACGCCCCGCCGCCGCCCCAGCCGGGCACGCCGTACGCCCCGCAGACCCCGGCTCCGGGCCCGTACGGCGGCGGGTACGGCGCGGTGGGCGCCGGAGCCCCGAACCCGTACGCGGCGCCCGCACAGGCGCCTCAGCCGCAGCCGGCGCCCGCCGCCGCTCCCCCGGCGCCGCAGCAGGCTCCGCGGCCCGCCCCGGCGACCGCGCCCGCGCCGTCCGCCGGGAGCGCCGACCAGGGCGCCGCATCCGCCGAACCGACCCAGCCCGAGGACGCCCGATGAGCACGCACCAGCCCCCGCTGCCCCAGGCACCCGCGGCCGCCGTGAGCGGCGGTCCGTACCCCGGCTACAGCTCGCCCATCCCGGTCGTGCGCACCCACCTCGGGCACGCGCTGGCCTCGGAGTGGACGAAGATCAAATCGGTGCGGTCGACGGTGTGGACGCTCGGCGTGTTCGCGCTGCTCGTGTTCGGCATCGGTCTGATGGTCGCGCTCGCGGTGCGCGGCACCGACGCCGAGCTGTCCGGCGCGACCGCGCTCGCCATGGGCTTCTTCGGGCTGCTGCTCGGCATGGTCTGCGTGATCACGCTCGGCGTGCTGACCACCGCCTCGGAGTACGGCACGGGCATGATCCGTACGACGATGACGGCGTGCCCGACCCGGGGCCGGGTCCTCGCCGCGAAGTCGATCGTGTTCTTCGTCCTCGCGTTCGTGGTGACGCTGGTGACCGTGACGGTGACGGGTCTGGTGCAGACCTCGCTCCTGGAGAACCAGGGCGTGGACTCGCCGACCGCCCAGGACTGGCTGAAGGCGACGGTCGGCATCAGCCTCTTCATCGCGCTGATCGGGCTGATCTCGCTGCTGGTCGGCTCCATGATCCGGCACTCGGCGGGCGCCATCACCCTCATGATCGGCGCGGTGCTCGCCCCGCTGGTGATCGCCCTGTTCATGAACACGTCCTCGCTGGAGAAGGTCCAGGAGGTGCTGCTGGAGTACTCGATCCCGAGCCAGATGGGCGTCTTCTACGACAACACCCTCAGCCACTCCGGACCCTCGGGCTGGGAGCCGCTGTGGATCATGCTGGGCGTGACGGCGGCGGCGTACGCGGCGGCGTACGCGCTGCTGCGGACCCGGGACGTCTAGCCCGCGCCCCTCGGACGGAGAGGTCCGCGCCGGGTCAGAACCTCGGCGCGCCACCGGGCCGCCGCACCCTCGTGGTGCGGCGGTCCTTCGCGTTCCAGCACGCCTTGTGCCAGTGTCTGCGGTCGTCGACGCCCGCGTGCTGGGGCCAGGCGACCACGTGCGGGACGCCGGAGGGGATCAACTGGTCGCAGCCGGGGCAGCGGTAGGTCTTGCCCTGGGCGCTCGCCCCCGCGACATGGCGCACGCTCCAGTCCTCGCCCTGCCAGCTCTCGCTGGACTGCCAGCCGCCGTACCGGCCGGCTCCGTCGTCCTCGGCGCTGCGGCCGGACTCACCGGCTGCCTTCGGTCGGTTGCGACGCGGGGACACGGGACACCTCTCGGGGCTATACAGGAAGCACGGGTCGCGTCCAGCCTACGCGGCACCCCCGCGGGCACGCGGGAAAGAACCAACCCGCACAAGTCCCCTTCAGGGGCGATCCATTCCAGCAGAGAACCGACCATTCTGCAGACAATCCGCAAATCCCCCTGCCGAGCCGTGTCCTGGGCACGTGTCATGTGGTTATGCCGAGAGCGGGGGAGCTCCGGTCGGAGCCGAGAAAGCGGGAAGTGCGATGCGTGTAGGAAGTTTTGTCCTGGCGGCCCAGTTCCCGGGCCAGGGACCCGGAGAGGCACTCCACCGGGCGGTCCGCTCGGCGGAGGTGGCCGACGAGGCCGGTCTGGACACCGTGTGGCTGGCCGAGCACCACTTCGTGCCGTACGGGACCTGCCCGTCGGCGATCACCCTGGCCGCCCTGCTGCTCGGGCGCACCCGCCGGGTCCGGGTCGGTACGGCCGTCAGCGTCCTGCCCACCGCCCACCCGGTCGCCGTCGGCGAGCAGGCGGCGCTGCTGCACGTGACCAGCGGCGGGCGCTTCACCCTCGGCGTCGGACGCGGCGGTCCCTGGGTCGACCTGGAGGTGTTCGGCACCGGTCTCGGGGCGTACGAGCGCGGCTTCCCGGAGTCCCTCGACCTGCTGCTGCGCTGGCTGCGGGAGTCCTCGGTGGGAGCCGACGGCGAGCGGTACCGGTTCCGCGAGGTGCCCGTCGTACCGCGCCCCTCGGAGTCGCTGACCGAGGTACCGGGACCCGAGGTGGTCGTCGCGTGCACCTCGCCCGCGAGCGTGCGGCTGGCCGCCGAGCGGGGGCTGCCGATGCTGCTCGGGATGCACATCGGGGACGAGGAGAAGGCGGAGATGGTCGCGCTGTGGCGACGGCACGCGCGGGCGGCGGGGCGCTCCGGCGAGGAGATCACCGGAGCCGAGCACGTCTCGGCCGGGGTCTGCCAGCTCGCGGACCGGCGCACGGACGCGGTGGAGACGCTGCTGAAGGCGATGCCGGGCTGGCTGAAACAGGGCCTCGACGCGCATGTGACCGTCGACAACCGTCCCCGCGCGATGCGTGATCCGCACGCCTACACCGAGCTGCTGTGCGGGCTGCACCCGGTGGGCACGCCCCGGCTCGCCGCCGACCGGCTCGCGGCGACGGCCGAGCGCACCGGCATCTCCCGGTTCGCCCTGCTCACCGAGGGGTCCGGCGATCTGGACGCGACGGAGGAGAACCTGCGGCGCCTGGGCGCCGAGGTACTGCCCCAACTGCGCTGACCGCCCCGCGGTACTGGTGGCCGGGGTGCCTGCCGCTCCGGCGCCGCGCGGGCTGCGCGGGACCGGAGCGGCAGGCCGGCCGGGCCGTCAGCAGTCCCGGAGTTCCGGCGACTGATTGAGCAACTGGCTGCGCACCGAGGTGAACCGGGCCAGCGTCTCGTCGGCCGAGGGGTCGAGCGGGAACACCGCCACCCGGTGGCAGTTCTGGAAGGCGAGCCGCACTCCGAAGTGCCGCTGCAACGCGCCGCGCATGGCGTCGCTCGCGAGCACACGCAGCAGCTCACCACGCGCGTGCTCGTCCGGCGGGGGCGTCTGGTTGTCGGCGAAGGGTCCGCCGTCCACCTTCAGCCGGGCCACCAGGGTGCTGATCATCTCCCATGCGAAAGGCAGGGAGGTCCGGACGCAGTCGACGAATTCTGCATCGTCGACCTCGCCTCGCTCGGCCTTTTCGAGTAGGGCCGGTGAGACGTCGAGCGACATGGGTTCTCCTCTCGCACCCCCGAGGGACAGGGGTTGCCGGACAGATGTGGGAGTGCGCGACATCCGGACGATCGGTGCACCCACCGCGCCCCCCGATTCCTACGGTAGGCAACCGTCGGTGACCACACCAGCAGAATGCGTATATGGAACGGTCGCACTGCGGTCACAATCGGCCAGGGATGAACAAGAGTTTCCAGGGACAAATAGGGTGACCCACTGGACGGTTGAGGCGGGCGGTACGGAACGGGCTCCGGGCGAATCGCGTGCACCGGGGCGCGTCGAGTAGCGTTGCCGACCATGCGTCTCGTCATTGCCCGGTGCTCGGTCGACTACGCCGGCCGGCTCACCGCCCACCTGCCCTCGGCTCCCCGCCTGATCCTGGTCAAGGCGGACGGCAGCGTCTCCATCCACGCGGACGACCGGGCCTACAAGCCCCTCAACTGGATGTCGCCGCCCTGCACCCTGAAGGAGGGCGCGGGGGACGACAGCGGGGTGTGGACCGTCATCAACAAGGCGGGCGAAAAACTGATCATCACAATGGAGGAGATCCTGCACGACTCCTCCCACGAACTCGGGGTGGACCCCGGTCTGATCAAGGACGGCGTGGAAGCACACCTCCAGGAGCTGCTCGCGGACCGCATCGAGACGCTCGGCGAGGGCTACACGCTCATCCGCCGCGAGTACATGACCGCGATCGGCCCGGTGGACATCCTGTGCCGGGACGCCGACGGCGGCACCGTCGCGGTCGAGATCAAGCGGCGCGGCGAGATCGACGGCGTGGAGCAGCTCACCCGCTATCTGGAGCTGCTCAACCGCGACCCGCATCTCGCCCCGGTGCGCGGTGTCTTCGCCGCCCAGGAGATCAAGCCCCAGGCCCGCGTGCTCGCCACGGACCGGGGCATCAACTGCCAGATCCTCGACTACGACGCGATGCGCGGCATCGAGGACGACAAGCTGCGGCTGTTCTGACCCGCCCGGGGTTCCGGGCGGGCGCCCCGGTCAGATGACCTCGCCGGGGCCGCTGCTCGACGGATCGGCTGACCGCTCGACGGGCGAGGCGCTCGCCGAGGCGGGACCGCTGGCGGAGGTCGAGGTCTCCGGGTCGGAGCCGGTCTCCGTCGAGGTCGGTGACGCGGGCGTGGACGGCGGGGTCGAGACCGGCGTCGACGGAGTCGTGGGCTTGGTCGAAGTCGGCTTCGAGGACGGCTTCGTCGTCGTCCGGCTCGGCTTCGGATCGGGCTTCTCCGAGTGCTTGCCCCCGCCCGTCCCCTTCGTCTCCCCCGGGTCGGCGGACGCCGTGGTCGCCGGGGCGGACGGGGTCGGGTCGTCGGCGGTGCCGAGGGTGCCGTCGGGACCCGGGTCGGTGGGGCGGGCGCTCGGGGCGGACTTGTGGCGTGCCTTGGCGTCGTCCTTCTTCGGCACCGCGCCCAGGTTCCCGTCGTCCAGTCCCTGCGTCGCGGACGGGTCGATCTCCACGCTGCCCGCCGGATCGCGGTCGGCGTTCTGCTGCGAGGTCATGCCGAGCGTGACGACCGTGCCGAGCACGGCGACGAGCAGCGCGCCGGACCCGGCGGCCACCAGATTGCGCCGGGCCACACCGCGGAACCCGCTCTTGCCCTGCTCCGCCGCCGGGCTCATCGTGACCGTGCCCGCGCCGGAGGAGCCGTAGAGCGTGACGGGCACCGGCAGGGTCTGGTCGGCGCGGGTCTCGGACGCCTCGGCGGCCGTCAGCGCGGCGAGCGCGGGCAGGTCGCCCGCGCGGTCGGCGACCAGCGCGAGCGCGCGGCGCCCCGCGACGGTGCCCCGCTTGTCCGCGAGCGCGGCCCGCAGCCCCTGGGAGGTCTCCAGTTCGCCGCGCGCCCGGTCCAACTGGCCCTCGCACAGCGCGAGTACGCCCAACTCATGGTGGAAGTAAGCCTGTTCGGCGGTGTCTCCGGCGAGCCTGGCGGCTTCGGTGCCCACCCGCAGGGTGCGCTGCCAGGCGTTCCAGTGGAGTCCGGCGGCGAAGGCGGCGCAGGCGGCGTGGGCGAGCCGTACCGCGCAGTTCTCCTGAGCGTCCTCCTCGCCGCCCTCGCCCTCGGGGCGCCGGCGTACGGCGGGGGCGAGCAGGGCGAGTGCGGCGAGCACCGCGTCGGCTTCGGCGCACACCCGCTCGGGGGCGACCGAGGGGTGACCGGCCCACCAGGCGTAGTGCCGGGCGGCGGTGAGGGCGCGTTCGGCGGCGTCGTCGCCGTATCCGGCGGCCTCCAACTGGGTGCGGATGCTGGTCGCGAGCCGGTAGCGGGCACCGGCGCGGGAGACCAGACCGCAGGCGGACAGCTCGGCGAGCGCGGCGTCGGCGTGGGTGTCGCCCACCAGCGCGGGCAGATGCGCCTGGTGGGGCACCTCGCCCTCCAGCGCGACGGCGAAGCGGAGCGTGGCGCGGGCGGAGGCGCTGAGCCGGGAGGCGAGCAGCGGGGCGGGGGCGGCGGCTTCGCCGAGGGAGGGCAGCGGGACCTCCTCGGCCTCGTCCTCCTCGACCGGCACCTCGAACACCGCCTCGGCGGGGTGCCGTACGTCCTGGAAGACGCCGTACTCGTCCACCACCCCGGCGCCCGCGCGCAGTTGCTCGCGCTGCCGGAGCAGGGCGCCCGCCTGGACGAAGCGGAGGGGCAGTCCCTCGGACTCGAACCACAGGTCGCCCGCCCAGTTCGCCTCCTCCTCGGTGAGGGCGCGGCCGAGCGTGCGCTCCAGGATCGCCACGCTGGCGGCGCGGTCCAGACCGGGGAGTTCGACCTCCTCGACCTCCAGCTCTGCGGCGGGGGCGGGGATGTCGGGGGTGGCGCCGAGCAGGAAGGCGCACTCGGGGGTGGAGTCGAGGAGGTCGGCGAGGGAGGCGCCGCCGAACTCGAGGTCGTCCACGACGACGACGGCGCCGATCTCCTTGACCAGCGCGCGCAGTTCGTCCGGTCCGGGGTGGCGGTTCGGGGCGTCGTAGACGGTGTGGAAGAGGTCGCGCAGGAGGTCGTCGGCGGTGCGGTGGGCGCCGGTGAGCCGGACGACGCCGTCGGGGGCGAGGTCGGTGCAGTCCTCGGCGACGAGGTCGAGCAGGGCGGTGCGCCCTGCTCCGGCGGGACCGGTCAGGCGCACGGAGCGCCCCCGGGTGAGCAACTGGACGAGGCTCTCGCGCAGCTCCTGACGGGAGAGCAGTTCGACCTCGTGCTCGTCGGCGCCGGGCGGCAGGGCGGCGTACTCGGCCTCGGCGCGCTCCTCGGCGCTGCGCCTGCGGGGCGTTCCGGTGCCCGGGGTGCCGGGCGGGACGGGCGCGATCTCGCTGCCGTCGACGGGGTTGACGGTCAGCAGGAAGTCACCGGCGACGACACGGGTCGTGCGGGCGAGGGCCGGGGCGCTCTGGACGAGGTCGGCGGTGAGGGAGTCGCGGGGCGGCCGGCGGCTCGGCGCCCGGTCGTGCTCCTCGGCTCCCGGAGTGATCGGGTCCATGGGTTCTCCCCAAAAGCGTCGTGTGCCCTGTCTCGGCCCCCACCGGCCTGCCGCACATCGCGCTGTCGCTTCTGGTCCGGTCCCGCTCGAAGGGATACGAGGCAGCGGGCGACCGAACCTTAAACCTTCGGACGGCATCCGCGACAGGGCGGGGTGCCGGGCGGTCCGAGAGATCACGGTCCGGTGAGGATTGCCCCCGACGTGCGGTTCGGCGCCCGTGTCCGGCCTTGCGGCTTCGCGGCACATCCCGTCACGACCGCTCCGCGTGACCGCCGTGCCTCCGCCGGGCGTCCGCCGTGAACCGGCGTGCGCGGGCAGGACCGTTACTGCCCGCCGGTCACACCCGGGGCAGCGACTCGACGCCGATGCCGCCCTCGATGGCGAGGATGCGGTGCAGCCGGGTGGCGACCAGCAGGCGCTGCATCTGCGCCGGTACGTCGCGCAGCACCAGGCGGCGTCCGCAGCGGCCGGCGCGCCGGTGGGCACCCATGATCACCCCGAGCCCGGTGGCGTCCCAGGAGTCCAGTTCGGACAGGTCGAGCACGAGATCGCCGATCCCGTGGTCGACGGCCGCGTGCAGGGCCGTACGGGCGTCCGCCGCGCTGCGGACGTCGAGGCGCCCCCCGACGACCAGCTCGGCGTGGTCGCCCCTGATGTACATATGCGCTCCCCGTTGAGTGCGAGTGGCGTACTCCGTGTCGGTGCTGTGCACCGTCTGACTGTGTGAGGGGCAGAGCGGTTGCTCTTTGTAAGCGAACCGATACCGAATTCACCCCCGGGAGTGATACTCCGGGGGTGCCTGTCCGGATGTGTACGGATCGGTACGGGGTCGACACCGGTCGGTGCCGATCCGGTACCGCGTCGGTACGGATCAGTACGTGTAGAAGCCCTGCCCGCTCTTGCGGCCGATGTCACCGGCGTCCACCATCCGGCGCATCAGCTCCGGCGGGGCGAACTTCTCGTCCTGGCTCTCGGTGTAGATGTTGCCGGTGGCGTGCAGCAGGATGTCCACGCCGGTGAGGTCGGCGGTGGCCAGCGGACCCATGGCGTGTCCGAAGCCGAGCTTGCAGGCGAGGTCGATGTCCTCGGCGGTGGCGACGCCGGACTCGTAGAGCTTGGTGGCCTCGACCACGAGGGCGGAGATCAGGCGGGTGGTGACGAACCCGGCGACGTCGCGGTTGACGACGATGCAGGTCTTGCCGACCGACTCGGCGAACTCCCGCGCGGCGGCGAGGGTTTCGTCGCTGGTCTTGTAGCCCCGGACCAGTTCGACGAGCTGCATCATCGGCACCGGCGAGAAGAAGTGGACGCCGACGACGCGCTCGGGGTGCTCGGTGACGGCCGCGATCTTGGTGATCGGGATGGCGGAGGTGTTGGAGGCGAGCACGGTGCCGGGTCGCACGATCTTGTCGAGCGCGCGGAAGATCTCGTGCTTGATCTCCAGCTTCTCGAAGACCGCTTCGACCACGATGTCCGCGTCCGCCGCCGCGTCCAGGTCGGTGGTCGGGGTGATCCGCCCGAGGGCGGCGTCGGCGTCGGCCGCGTCCAGCTTGCCCTTGGCCACGAACTTGTCGTACGAGGCACGGATGCCGTCGGTCCCGCGCTTGAGTGCCTCGTCGGTGACGTCACGCAGAACGACGTCCCAGCCGGCCTGAGCGGCGACCTGGGCGATCCCGGACCCCATGAGCCCGGCTCCGATGACGGCGAGCTTCCCAGCCACTCCCACACCCCTTACGCGCTGTTTATGGTTCCTCTCGGCGGACATTAGCGCTCGGGCGCGGCCGTGAGGACCGTAAGTAACGCGTGTCACGGTCTCAGGGCGTGAGACACCCGTCACGTTCCGGTTCCGTCGCCGCGGGGCGTCAAATCCGTACGCTTTCGCACCCTTTGACGGCTGGTCGGGTCAGCGGGGCTGCCGGATCGCGTAGTTGAGGACCTTCTCGCTCAGCAGCTCCTCGATGTCGTCCAGGAGGACGAGCACTTCGCGGGAGACCGCGCCGGGTTCGCGCCCGGCGAGCATGGCGCGTCCGATGGCGGCGGAGACCGTCTGATGGACCCAGCAGATCTGTCCGGCGATCAGCTCGGGCCGGGGGTCGTCGCCGGTGGCGCCCGTCTCCTCGCGCAGGGCAGCGGCCAGGTGGTCCTGGATCTCCTGCTGCAGGGTCCAGAGCCGGGACCTGAGGGGCGGCGCCTCGTGGACGACGCGCATGAAGCGGTCGTAGCCCTTGGTCAGACCGACCCGGGGCGAGACCGCCTCGACCTCGCCGCGCAGCTCGCGCAGCACGGCGGACGCCGCGGACTCCCCCGTGTCGCGGCCGCGCACCCAGCGCGTGAGCCGGTCGACCAGACCACCGGCGCGGTCGAAGAAGAGGTCCTCCTTGGCGGGGAAGTAGTTGTAGACCGTGTTCACGGAGACGTCGGCCGCCTCGGCCACGTCCGCCATCGTCACCGCCATGAAGCCGCGCTCCAGGAACAGTCCGGTGGCGATGTCCGAGATCCGCTGTCTGGTCTCGCGCTTCTTCCGCTCCCTGAGCCCCTCTGCCATGCCGTCATCGTAGATCGGTCCCGCCCGAAATGGGCTCCCTGAAATTTTGGAGTCGTTGCAATTTTGGTGGCACTCTGTTTTTCTGTGGGCATGGCAGCAGTCATCAGCGCGGCCGGACTGGCCCGCACCTTCCGTACGAAGACAGGACCCGTGGAAGCCGTACGGTGCGTCGACCTCACCGTGCGCGAGGGCGAGATCCTCGGCTTCCTCGGACCCAACGGCGCGGGCAAGACCACCACCCTGCGCATGCTCACCACCCTTCTGAAGCCCACCGGCGGCGCGGCGACCGTCGCCGGGCACGACCTGGTGACCGACCCCGCCGGGGTGCGCCGGGTCTGCGGTTACGTCGCCCAGTCCGGCGGGGTCGACCCGCAGGTCGGCGTGCGCGAGGAACTCGTCACCCAGGGGCGGCTGTACCGGCTCTCCCGGTCCGAGGCGGTCGCCCGCGCCGGGGAACTCGCCCGCGAACTGGACCTCACCGACCTGCTCGACCGCAGGGTGGGCGCGCTCTCCGGCGGTCAGCGCCGCCGTCTGGACATCGCGATGGCGCTCACCCACCGCCCCAGGGTGCTGTTCCTGGACGAGCCGACGACCGGTCTCGACCCCGGCAGCCGCGCCGACCTGTGGGAGCTGATCCGGCAACTGCGCGACGAGCACGGCACGACCGTGTTCCTGACCACCCACTACCTCGACGAGGCGGACGCCCTCGCCGACCGCCTGGTGATCGTCGACCGGGGCGTGGTGGCCGCCGAGGGCACCCCGTCCGCGCTCAAGCTGGAGTACGGCGGCTCGCTCGACGCCACGCTCCAGGACACCTTCCTCGCCGTCACCGGCCGCGGTCCCGCCCCGGCCGACTCCTCCCCCGTCGCCGTCTAGGACCTGGACTCCCGATGCTTCTGCACGACACGGCCCTGATCTACGGCCGCTCTCTGCGCCAGTCCCTGCGCTCCCGGTTCGGGCTGGTCTTCGGGCTGCTGACGCCGCTGCTCTACCTCTTCTTCTTCGGCCCGCTGCTGACCGGTCTGCCGCTCGGCGGACAGGGCAGCTCCTGGCAGTTGCTCGTCCCCGGACTCCTGCTCCAACTCGCCATGTTCGGCGCCTCGTTCGCGGGCTTCGCGATCATCATGGAGAACGCGCAGGGGGTGGTGGAACGGCTGCGGGTGACCCCGGTCAGCCGTCTGGCGCTGCTGCTCGGCCGGGTGCTGCGGGACGCGACGGTCCTCGTCGTCCAGGCGGTGCTGCTGGTGCTGGCCGCGCTGGTGCTGGGGCTGCGAGCACCGCTGGCGGGCGTCCTGGCCGGTTTCGTCTTCGTGGCGCTGCTGACGGTGTCGCTGGCCTCGCTGTCGTACGCGCTGGCGATGAAGGCGCGCACCCCGCAGGAGTTCGCCCCGCTGATCAACGCCCTGACGATGCCGTCGATGCTGCTGTCCGGGCTCATGCTGCCGATGACGCTGGGTCCCCGGTGGCTGGACCTGCTCTCGCACCTCGTGCCGTTCCGCTATCTGGTGGACGCGGTGCGCGACGCCTACGTGGGCCGGTACGCGAGCGCGCACATGCTGTACGGCTCGCTCGTCGCCGTCGGATTCGCCGCGCTCGCCGTGGCGGTGGGCACACGGGTGTTCCGTACGGCCGGGGCGTAACTACGCTGGCCGCATGGTCAATCTGACGCGTATCTACACGAGGACCGGCGACCAGGGCACCACCGCCCTCGGCGACATGAGCCGGACCGCCAAGACGGATCTGCGGATCTCGGCGTATGCCGATGCCAACGAGGCGAACGCCGTGATCGGTACCGCGATCGCGTTGGGAGGGCTTGAGGAGGAGATCGTGACCGTCCTCACCCGGGTGCAGAACGATCTCTTCGACGTGGGCGCGGATCTGTCGACGCCGGTGGTGGAGAACCCTCAGTTCCCGCCGCTGAGGGTCGAGCAGTTCTACGTGGACCGCCTTGAGGCGGACTGCGACCGGTTCAACGAACGCCTGGAGAAGCTGCGGTCGTTCATCCTGCCGGGCGGCACCCCGGGCGCCGCTCTGCTGCACCAGGCGTGCACAGTCGTCCGGCGGGCGGAGCGGTCCACCTGGGCTGCCCTTGAGGTGCACGGCGACGCGATGAACCCGCTCACCGCGACCTACCTCAACCGCCTCTCCGACCTGCTGTTCATCCTGGCCCGCACGGCGAACAAGGAGACCGGGGACGTGCTGTGGGTACCGGGCGGGGAGCGCTGAGGCAGGGAACCGAGGGACACGAGAGAGGGTCGGGACGCCTGAGGTGTCCCGGCCCTCTCACGCGCTACTTGTCCGCGTCGCTCGTCGCGTCGCGGTCCGCCGCGGCGGCAGCCGACTCGGCGGCGTCGACCTTCTTCTTCATGTCCGCGTAGCCGGGCGGGGTCGCGGTGGCGGTCGCCGACGGGCTCCCGCTGCCCGGGGTCGTCGCGGCGTCGTCGTGGCCGCAGGCGGTGGCGAGGACCGCGAGCGCCGTCAGCAGGACGGCGGCGGCGACGCGCATCAGCTCCCCGCCTTGCCGTCGTCGTTCTTCGCGCACCAGTCCTTGACCGAGTTCAGGTCCTTCTGGCGCTGCTCCAGGCTGGTCCGCAGCGACTTGCGGAAGTCCAGCCGGTCCTGGAGGAAGGTGGCGACCTCGGAGTGGTCCGCCTTCTTGGCGTTGTCCACGCGCTGCTGGAGCCGCGCCACCGAGCCGCGCCGCGCCTTGCCCGCGTCCAGCCGCTTCAGGGCGCGGTGCAGCCGTCGGTCGATCTTGGGCACCCGCTTGCACAGCGTCTTGGCGCCGTCCCCGGTGGGTCCTGCGGCCTTCGGGGTGGGCGTGGCGTCGGCGGCCGAGGCGATCCCCGCCGAGCCCGCCAGGAGTGCCGCGGCCGCGAGTCCGGCCAGGAGGGTGCGGGCCTGGGGTCGTATGGGCATGTGCCTCTCCTTCGCTTCCGGGGCGGCCGGTCCGGCCGTCCGTCGCGGAAGAAGCTAGGAGGCTTCTTTGGGGAAACTCTGTGACCGGTTCGTCCCGCCCGTACCGCCGTGGGGCGCGGTGCCGATCAGCCAGTCCCGGCGCCCCGGTCGACCCGTGCCGCCGAGCGGCAGCCGTACCTCGAAGCGCGTCCCCGCGCCGTCCGGACCGTCGGCGATACCCACGCTCCCCCGGTGCAGCGCCGTCTGCTGGGCGACGAGGGTGAGACCGAGACCGGAGCCCGTGCTGTCCGGGCCGCGCCGGAACCGCTCGAAGACCCGCTGCCGGGACTCGGGCGGTATGCCGGGTCCCCGGTCGGTCACGGTGAGGACGGCGTCGTTCCCGGCGCGGTGCGCGCTCACCCGTATCCGGGCGGCACCCCTCGCGTCGCGCCCGTGGGCCAGCGCGTTGGCGAGCAGGTTGTCCAGCAGCAGCCGCAGCCCCGGCTCCCAGCCGTGCACGGACAGTCCCGGCTCCGCGTCCAGGGTGATCCCGGCGTCCCGGTCCCGGCGGCGCGCCTCGGCCACGGACGCGTCGGCGACGTCCCCGAGGTCCACGGGCGCGAAGGTCTCCGCCTCCACCAGGTCGCCCCGCCCCAGCTCCCGCAGCATCACCAGCAGACCGAGCAGCCGGGCGTGTTCGATCCTGAGGTCCGCCAGCACCTCCTCGCGGTCGCCGTCGGGCAGCCCGGGGAAGCCGAGGATGTCGAGGTTGGTGCCCATGCTCATCAGCGGGGTGCGCAGTTCGTGCGCGGCGGCGGAGGAGAAGGAGCGGGCGGTGTCCAGCGCCTCGGCGGTGCGCGCCGCCTGCTCGTCGTAGCGGGCGAGGACGGTGCGCAGGGTGGCGGCCAGCTCGTCCACCTCGGTGACCCCGGTGCGCTCCTGCCCGGGGCGGTCCCCGCTGGTGCGCGGGTCGAGCCCGGCAGTACGGCGCGTCAGGCGCCGCAGCGGGGCGCTCGCACCGCTCGCGACGCCCCAGGCGAGCAGCCCGGACAGCGGCGCGGCGAGCAGCGCGGTCAGCACCACCCGGCGCCGCACCAACCGGACCTGGGCGCGGCTCGCGGTGTCGGGCGCGAAGACCCAGAGCGTGCCGCGCGCGCTCCCGGCGCGGACCGTCCGCGCCAGGACCTGCCAGGCGCGCCCGCCGTCCCGGACGGTGACCGGTCCGGCGCCGGGCGCGGGCAGCCGGACCGAGCCGCCGGGCTGCGGACCGCCGCTGAAGGAGGTGCCCGCGCCCTCGACGCGTACGCCCACGTCGAGGGCGGCGCTGAACAGCTTCCGCTCGCGCACGTCGGCGACCCGGGGGCGCCCGTTCGCGGAGGCGCGCAGCAGGGCGCGGGCGTCGGGGGCGATGGCGGTCGCCCGCTGCCGCAGATGCTCGGTGCCCGCCCCGCGCAGATCGCGCGCGACCAGGTGCAGCAGCAGCCACCCCGAGGCGAGCACGAGCAGCGGCACGGTGCAGCCGACGGCGATGCCGACCCGGGTGGAGAGCTTCACGGCGTCTCCCTGAGGACGAAGCCGACGCCGCGCACGGTGTGGATCAGCCGGGACGCGCCGCCCGCCTCCAGCTTGCGCCGCAGATAGCTGACGAAGGTGTCCACGGCGTCGGTGCGCACCTCGAAGTCGTAGCCCCAGACGCGTTCCAGGAGCTGGTCGCGGGTGAGGACGAGACCGGCGTTGCGGGCGAGCACCTCCAGGAGTGCGAACTCGCGCCGGGTCAGCTCCATTTGGCGTCCGTCCCGCTCGGCGGTGTGGGCGGCGGGGTCGATCACGAGCCCCGCCGCGCGCAGCAGTTCGCGGTCGGCGGGCGGGCTGCGACGCAGCAGGGCGCGCAGCCGGAGCACCAGCTCCTGGAGGGCGAAGGGCTTGACGAGGTAGTCGTCGCCGCCCGCCTGGAGTCCGGCGATGCGGTCGGCGGTCTCGTCCAGCGCGGAGAGCATGAGCACGGGCAGTTCGCGACCCTCGGCACGCAGCCGGGAGCACACCTGGATGCCGCTGAGCCCGGGCATCGACACGTCGAGCACCAGCACGTCCGGCGGTTCCTCGGTGACGGCGGCGAGCGCGCGGCTGCCGTCGGGGGCGGTGCGCACCGCGAAGCCGTTCAGCCGGAGCCCGCGTTCCAGGGAGCGGCGGATCGCCGCGTCGTCGTCGACCACCAGGACCGTCCCGGAACGTGGTGCGTCACCCATGCGCTCTCCTCATCCAACCAACGTATGGGAGAGGGGAGTTGAGAATTTCCCCGACTTCCCTCCCATATGGTCCAGACCTATTGACCGGTGGTCCAGACCTTTCTATTCTCGCGGCAGCATGGGCGTGAAGGCTCAGTCATGCCCCCCATGCCTCCTGACACCCCCAATACGAGGGAGGCGCAGTATGCGCTTCAGACTCAGAGCCGCGGCCGCAGCCGCGACCCTGGTGCTCCCCCTGGCCGGCCTGGTCGGCATCGCCACTCCCGCGCAAGCCGCGACGAACGTGACGGCAACCTACGTCAAGACCCAGGACTGGGGCACCGGCTTCGAAGGCAAGTGGACCGTCAAGAACACCGGTTCCACCGCCATCGACTCCTGGAAGATCGAGTGGGACTTCCCCTCGGGCACGTCCGTCTCCTCCGCCTGGGACGCCGACGTCACGTCCTCCGGCACCCACTGGACCGCCAAGAACAAGTCCTACAACGGCGCGGTCGCCCCCGGCGCCTCGGTCTCGTTCTCCTTCAACGGCGCGGGCTCCGGCTCCCCGTCCAACTGCAAGCTCAACGGCGACAGTTGCGACGGCACCACGGTCCCGGGAGACGCGGCGCCCTCCGCGCCGGGCACCCCGACCGCCTCCGAGGTCAAGGACACCTCGGTCAAGCTGTCCTGGTCGGCAGCCACCGACGACAAGGGCGTCAAGAACTACGACGTCCTGCGCGACGGCACCAAGGTCGCCACCGTCACCACGACCTCGTACACCGACACCGGGCTGAGCGCGGGCACCGACTACTCGTACACCGTGCAGGCCCGTGACACCGCCGACCAGACCGGTCCGGTCAGCGGCTCCGTCGCGGTGCACACCACCGGCGGCGGCACCAACCCGCCGCCCGCCACCGGCGACAAGGTCAAGCTCGGCTACTTCACCGAGTGGGGCATCTACGGCCGCAACTACAACGTCAAGAACATCGTGACGTCCGGCTCCGCCTCCAAGATCACGCACATCAACTACGCCTTCGGCAACGTCACCGGCGGCAAGTGCGCGATCGGCGACTCCTACGCCGACTACGACAAGGCGTTCACCGCCGACCAGTCGGTCAGCGGCCAGGCCGACACCTGGGACCAGCCGCTGCGCGGCAACTTCAACCAGCTCCGCGAGCTGAAGGCCAAGTACCCGAACATCAAGGTGCTGTGGTCCTTCGGCGGCTGGACCTGGTCCGGCGGCTTCGGCGAGGCGGCCAAGAACCCCGCCGCGTTCGCCCAGTCCTGCTACGACCTGGTCAAGGACCCCCGGTGGGCCGATGTCTTCGACGGCATCGACATCGACTGGGAGTACCCCAACGCCTGCGGTCTGTCCTGTGACACCAGCGGCGCGGCGGCGTTCAAGAACGTCGTCTCGGCGCTGCGCTCCAAGTTCGGCTCCAGCGCCCTGGTGACCGCCGCGGTCACCGCGGACGGCTCCAGCGGCGGCAAGATCGAGGCCGCGGACTACGCGGGCGCCTCCCAGTACGTCAACTGGTACAACGTGATGACGTACGACTTCTTCGGCGCCTTCGACGCCCAGGGTCCGACCGCCCCGCACTCCCCGCTCACCTCGTACAACGGCATCCCGAAGGCGGGCTTCACCACCGCCGACGCGATGGCCAAGTACAAGGCGGCGGGCGTCCCCGCGAGCAAGCTGCTCATCGGCATCGGCTTCTACGGCCGCGGCTGGACCGGCGTCACCCAGGACGCCCCGGGCGGCACCGCCACCGGCGCGGCACCGGGCACCTACGAGGCCGGCATCGAGGACTACAAGGTCCTCAAGGGCTCCTGCCCGGTCACCGGCACGATCGCGGGCACGGCCTACGCGCACTGCGGCAGCAACTGGTGGTCCTACGACACCCCGTCGACCATCGCCGGAAAGATGAGCTGGGCCAAGAACCAGGGTCTGGGCGGCGCGTTCTTCTGGGACTTCAGCGGAGACACCAGCAACGGTGAACTCGTGACGGCCGTGAACAGCGGTCTGTCGTAAGGAAGTACGAGGGGTCGCCAGACCCTAAGCGACGTTGACGCGCTGTCCGGGCGGGGCTGCCTCAAGCCAAGCGAGAAACCCGGTCAGCGCGTCTTCGCTCATCGCGAGTTCCAGCCGGGTGCCCTGGTGGACGCAGGCGAGGATCACCGCGTCGGACAGCAGAGCCAGCTCCTCCTCGCCCTCGGGCAGCCGGCGCCCGGCCACCTCGATGCGGGAGCGCTCCAGGACGCGGCGCGGGCGCAGCGCGTAGGAGAAGACCCGGTACCACTCGATGCGGTCGCCGTTGTAGCGGGCGACGCCGTAGCTCCAGCCCTTGCCGCTGGTGTCCGCCTCCGTGGAGACGTCCCAGCGCAGCGAACAGTCGAAGGTGCCGCCGGAGCGCTGGATCAGCCTGCGGCGCAGACCGAACAGGAACAATCCCACCAGCACGAGCGCCACCACGGCTCCGCACACAGTCAGAGCGAGGACCATCGACACCGACCTCCTCGTCTTCCTGGTAGGGGTACTGCGGACGACACCAGGTAATGAAACCGCAGTGCCAGGTAATGGAACCGGAAAAACACCCGTATTCGCCACAGCCGCGACCGGCACCGGAATGTTCCGGGCCGGCCGCGGCTGAATGACATGGTCACACGGCGCGGTGGGTCACTTCGCCGCGGTCGCCGTCCGCAGACGGACATCGGCGCGCCGCTCGGCGTCCGCGTCGTCGTCCGCCTTCGCGCGCTCCAGCTCCCGCTCGACGCGCTGGACGTCGATCTCCTCCGCCAGCTCGGCGACCTCGGCCAGCAGCGACAGCTTGTCGTCCGCGAACGAGATGAAACCGCCGTGCACCGCGGCGACGACGGTCCCGCCGTCGCTCGTGCGGATGGTCACCGGGCCCGACTCCAGCACACCGAGCAGCGGCTGGTGACCGGGCATGACGCCGATGTCGCCGGACGTGGTGCGCGCGACGACCAGGGTGGCCTCGCCGGACCAGACCTGGCGGTCGGCGGCGACCAGCTCGACGTGCAGCTCAGCAGCCAAGGTTGGCTCCTCGGGTCACCACCCGGCGGTAGTGCCGGGTGTTGGGGTCAATTCTAAAGGGCGTGAAGGAGGGGGCGGGACGGACCCCGCCCCCTCCTCGAAGAGCACGAGCTCAAGAGCACAGGCTCAAGAGCGCGGGACTCAGGAGACGCCCAGCTCCTTCGCGTTCTTCTTCAGGTCCTCGATACCACCGCACATGAAGAACGCCTGCTCCGGGAAGTGGTCGAACTCACCGTCGCAGATCATGTTGAACGCGCGGATCGTCTCCTCCACCGGAACGTCCGAACCGTCCACGCCGGTGAACTGCTTGGCGACGTGGGTGTTCTGGGACAGGAAGCGCTCCACACGACGGGCACGGTGGACGACGAGCTTGTCCTCCTCGCCCAGCTCGTCGATACCGAGGATCGCGATGATGTCCTGGAGGTCCTTGTACTTCTGCAGGATGTTCTTGACGCGCATCGCACAGTCGTAGTGGTCCTGCGCGATGTAGCGCGGGTCCAGGATCCGGGACGTGGAGTCCAGCGGGTCCACGGCCGGGTAGATGCCCTTCTCGGAGATCGGACGGGAGAGAACCGTCGTCGCGTCGAGGTGGGCGAACGTGGTGGCCGGGGCCGGGTCGGTCAGGTCGTCCGCGGGGACGTAGATCGCCTGCATCGAGGTGATCGAGTGACCGCGGGTCGACGTGATGCGCTCCTGGAGGAGACCCATCTCGTCGGCCAGGTTCGGCTGGTAACCCACGGCGGACGGCATACGGCCGAGCAGCGTGGAGACCTCGGAACCGGCCTGCGTGAAGCGGAAGATGTTGTCGATGAAGAACAGCACGTCCTGCTTCTGGACGTCACGGAAGTACTCGGCCATGGTGAGGCCGGCCAGCGCGACGCGCAGACGGGTGCCCGGGGGCTCGTCCATCTGACCGAAGACCAGGGCGGTCTTGTCGATGACGCCCGAGTCGGTCATCTCCGCGATGAGGTCGTTGCCCTCACGGGTGCGCTCGCCGACACCGGCGAACACGGAGACACCGTCGTGGTTGTTGGCGACGCGGTAGATCATCTCCTGGATGAGCACCGTCTTGCCGACACCGGCACCGCCGAACAGACCGATCTTGCCGCCCTTGACGTACGGGGTCAGCAGGTCGATGACCTTGACGCCGGTCTCGAACATCTCGGTCTTCGACTCGAGCTCGTCGAAGTTCGGGGCCTTGCGGTGGATGGACCAGCGCTCGCCCTCGTGCTTCTCCTCGGAGTTCAGCACCTCACCGAGGGTGTTGAACACCTTGCCCTTGGTGAAGTCACCGACCGGGACGGTGATGCCGTCGCCCGTGTCGGTCACCGCGGCCTGGCGGACCAGACCGTCGGTGGGCTGCATGGAGATGGTGCGGACCAGGCCGTCACCCAGGTGCTGGGCGACCTCCAGGGTCAGCGTCTTCTTCTCGCCCGCCCGCGCCGGGTCGGCGACCTCGACGGTCAGGGCGTTGTAGATGTCCGGCATCGCGTCGACGGGGAACTCCACGTCGACGACCGGGCCGATGACCCGGGCGACGCGGCCCGTAGCCGTCGCGGTCTCAACAGTGGTGGTCATTTATCGGTCACTCCCCGAGCTCGCGTCGGCCAGGGCACTGGCGCCACCGACGATCTCGCTGATTTCCTGGGTGATTTCGGCCTGGCGGGCCGCGTTGGCAAGACGGGAGAGCGTGTTGATCAGCTCACCCGCGTTGTCGGTGGCCGACTTCATCGCGCGCCGCGTGGCGGCGTGCTTCGAAGCGGCCGACTGGAGCATCGCGTTGTAGATGCGGCTCTCCACATACCGCGGCAGCAGGGCGTCGAGGACGTCCTCCGCCGAGGGCTCGAAGTCGTACAGCGGGAGGATCTCCCCCTGGGGGGCGGTCTCCTTGGCGACCTCGTCGAGACGCAGCGGAAGCAGCCGCTGGGCGACCGCCGTCTGCGTCATCATCGACACGAACTCGGTGTAGACGAGGTACAGCTCGTCCACGCCGCCTTCCGAGTCGGGGGTCTCGATGGCGTTGATCAGCGGCTCGGCGACCTTCTTGGCGTCCGCGTACGTCGGCTCGTCGGTGAAGCCCGTCCACGACTCCGCGACCTTGCGCTCGCGGAAGTTGTAGTGGGCGATACCGCGCCGGCCGACGATGAACGTCTCGACCTGCTTGCCCTCGCGCTCAAGGCGCTCGGTGAGCTGCTCGGCCGCCTTGATCGCGTTGGAGTTGAAGGCGCCGGCCAGACCGCGGTCGCTCGAGAGGAGCAGGACCGCGGCACGGGTCGGGTTCTCCGCCTCCGTGGTCAGCGGGTGCTTGGTGTTCGACCCGGTGGCCACCGCCGTGACGGCGCGCGTGAGCTCGTCCGCGTACGGCTTGGAGGCGGCCACCTTGCGCTGCGCCTTGACGACGCGCGAGGCGGCGATCATCTCCATCGCCTTGGTGATCTTCTTGGTCGCGGTGACGGATCGGATGCGACGCTTGTAGACCCGGAGCTGGGCTCCCATGAGTCAGGTCCCTTCCTTACGTCACTTGGCGGCAGTGGCGGGGGTGTCCTCGCCGAGCAGCTTGCCCTCGGAGGTCTCGAACTGCTTCTTGAACTCCGCGATCGCGTCACCGATGCCCTGCAGGGTGTCGTCCGACATCTTGCCGCCCTCGCGGATCGACGTCATCAGACCCTGGTGCTTGCGGTGCAGGAACTCCAGGAGCTCCTTGTCGAAGCGGCGCACGTCGTCGACCGGAACGTCGTCCATGCGACCCGTACCACCGGCCCAGATCGAGACGACCTGGTCCTCGGTGGACATCGGCTGGTACTGGTTCTGCTTGAGCAGCTCGGTCATGCGGGTACCGCGCTCGAGCTGGTTCTTCGACGCCTGGTCCAGGTCGGAACCGAAGGCGGCGAACGCCTCCAGCTCGCGGTACTGGGCGAGGTCCACGCGCAGTCGGCCGGAGACCTGCTTCATCGCCTTGTGCTGCGCGGAACCACCGACTCGGGAGACGGAGATACCGACGTTCAGCGCGGGGCGCTGACCGGCGTTGAACAGGTCCGACTCCAGGAAGCACTGGCCGTCGGTGATGGAGATGACGTTGGTCGGGATGAACGCCGAGACGTCGTTGGCCTTGGTCTCGACGATCGGCAGACCGGTCATCGAGCCGGCACCCATGTCGTCGGAGAGCTTCGCGCAGCGCTCCAGGAGACGGGAGTGCAGGTAGAAGACGTCACCCGGGTACGCCTCACGGCCCGGCGGGCGGCGCAGCAGCAGGGAGACGGCGCGGTAGGCGTCGGCCTGCTTCGACAGGTCGTCGAAGACGATCAGGACGTGCTTGCCCTGGTACATCCAGTGCTGGCCGATGGCCGAACCGGTGTACGGCGCCAGGTACTTGAAGCCGGCCGGGTCGGACGCCGGGGCGGCGACGATGGTCGTGTACTCCAGCGCGCCGTTCTCCTCCAGCGCGCGGCGCACGCCGGCGATGGTGGAGCCCTTCTGGCCGACGGCGACGTAGATGCAGCGGACCTGCTTCTTCGGGTCGCCCGAGCGCCAGTTGTCGCGCTGGTTGATGATCGTGTCGACGGCCAGGGCGGTCTTGCCGGTCTGGCGGTCACCGATGATGAGCTGACGCTGACCGCGGCCGACCGGGGTCATCGCGTCGACGGCCATGTAGCCCGTCTCCATCGGCTCGTGCACCGACTGGCGCTGCATGACCGTGGGGGCCTGCAGCTCAAGGGCGCGGCGGCCGTCGGTCTCGACCTCGCCGAGGCCGTCGATCGGCTTGCCGAGCGGGTCGACGACACGGCCGAGGTAGCCGTCGCCGACCGGCACGGAGAGCACCTCGCCGGTGCGGTGCACCGGCTGGCCCTCCTCGATGCCGCTGAACTCACCGAGGACGATGGCACCGATCTCGCGCTCCTCGAGGTTGAGGGCGAGGCCGAGGGTGCCGTCCTCGAACTTCAGCAGTTCGTTGGCCATGGCCGAGGGCAGGCCCTCGACCTTCGCGATGCCGTCGCCGGCAAGGGTGACCGTACCGACCTCCTCGCGCGAGGCCGCGTCCGGCTTGTACGACTGGACAAAGTTCTCCAGCGCGTCCCGGATCTCCTCCGGCCGGATCGTGAGCTCCGCCATCTGGGTTCCCTGCTCTCCTTGTTGGGCCCGAAGTTTCACTTGGGGGGATGGGGACTCCCCCCTGAACGAGGTGAATCCTCTGCACGGCCCAACCAGGGCCGTAGGTACGTCTTGCGTGTTGAGTTCTAGCTCGCCATGCGGCGGCCGGCGTCTTCCAGCCGGTCCGCGATGGAGCCGTTGATGACCTCGTCACCGACCTGCACGCGCAGTCCGCCGACGACGTCGGGGTCCACGTCCAGGTTGAGGTGCATCCGGCGGCCGTAGAGCTTCGCCAGGGCGTCGCCCAGACGTCGCTTCTGCGGGTCGCTCAGCGGCACCGCGGAGGTGACCGTGGCCACCAGCCGGTCCCGGCGCTCCGCGGCCAGCTTGGACAGGGACTCCAGTCCCGCTTCCAGGCTACGTCCACGCGGCGCGGTGACGAGGCGCGTGACCAGACGCTCGGTGACGGGCTTGGCCCGTCCGCCGAGCAGCCGGTGCAGCAGTTCGGCCTTGGCCGAGGCGCTCGCGGCCCGGTCGGTCAGCGCGGCCCGCAGGGCGGTGTCGGAGGAGACGATCCGGCCGAACCGGAACAGCTCGTCCTCGACCTCGTCGAGCGTGCCGTCCTTCTCCGCCGCGGTGAGGTCGGCGATGTTCGCCAGTTCCTCGATCGCGTCCACCAGGTCGCGGGGCTGCGACCAGCGGGAGCGGGCCATCCCGGCCACCAGGTCGGCGGTCTGACCGCTCACCTGGCCGCCGATCAGGCGCTGCACCAGCTCGGCCTTGGCCTCAGCGGGCTGCGCCGGGTCGGTGAGGACCCGGCGCAGGCCGGCCTCGCGGTCGAGCAGCGCGGTGACGGCCGCCAGCTCGTCGGCGAGCTGCGCGGCGTTCACGGACGTGGAGTCCGTCAGCGCGTCGAGACGCTCCCGTGCGGCAGCCAGTGCCTCGCGGCTCGCTCCGTTCATCGCGTGGCCTCGGCCTTCTCGTCAAGCTCGTCGAGGAAGCGGTCGATCACACGGCTCTGCCGGGCGTGGTCCTCGAGGGACTCGCCGACGAGCTTGCCGGCCAGTTCCGTGGCGAGGGTGCCGACGTCCTGGCGCAGCGCGGCGGAAGCGGCCTTGCGGTCCGCCTCGATCTGGGCGTGACCGGCGGCGATGATCTCCTCGCGCTGACGCTGGCCCTCGGCCCGCATCTCCGCGATGAGCTCCGCGCCCTGCTCCTGAGCCTCCTGGCGCAGCCGCGCGGCCTCGTGCCGAGCCTCGGCGAGCTGGGCCTTGTACTGCTCAAGGACGCTCTGGGCCTCGGTCTGCGCGGCCTCGGCCTTCTCGATACCGCCTTCGATGGCCTCGCGGCGCTGCTCCAGAACCTTGTTGATGTTCGGGAGCAGCTTCCAGGCGAGGAAGCCGAAGACGATGACGAAGGCGATCAGGCCGATGACGAGCTCTGGGATCGGCGGGATGAGGGGGTTTTCGGCCTCCTCAGCCGCAAGCTGAACCAGGGGGCTCATATCAGTGCCTTTCGTCTAATGGGCTGTCGTGAACCGACGATTACTTGCCGTAGACGAACGGCATGACCAGACCGATCAGGGCGAGCGCCTCACAGAAGGCGAAGCCGAGGATCTGGTTGGCGCGGATCAGGCCGGCCGCCTCGGGCTGACGGGCAAGCGCCTGGGTGCCGTTACCGAAGATGATGCCGACGCCGACGCCGGGGCCGATCGCGGCAAGACCGTAACCGATGGAGCCGAGGGAGCCGGAAACAGCAGCAGCAAGGGTCTGGGACATGCCAGTTCTTCCTTTTCTTTACGGACCGGTGGGGTTGGTCACCGGACGAACAGGGGGAGCGGGACGAGAAGAGGCTCAGTGGTGCTCAGCGAGTGCGCCCTGGATGTAGCTGCACGTCAGGAGCACGAAGACATATGCCTGCAGAGCCTGGATGAAGAGCTCGAAGGCCGTCATCACGATGGTCATGATGAAGGAGACACCGGAGTAGGCGATGCCGATGCCGTTCAGCATGTACCAGCTGGCGAGCGTGAAGAGCAGCAGCAGCGTGTGACCCGCGAACATGTTCGCGAAGAGTCGCACGGCGTGCGTGAAGGGGCGGACGAGGAGGTTCGAGAAGAACTCGATGACCATCGCCAGCGGGAGCACCGGGCCGAGCGACTTGTCGTAGCCGGTGAAGTTCTTGAAGGCACCGACGAACCCGTGCCGCTTGAAGGTCAGCGAGACCCACAGGATGTAGACGATGAGCGCCAGGACCGCGGGGTACGAGATGATCGCGGTGACCGGGAACTGCGCGACCGGGATGATCGACCAGAGGTTCATCATCCAGACGAAGAAGAAGAGCGAGACGACGAGAGGTACGTACTTCTCGCCTTCCTTCTTTCCGATCGTCTCGTAGACGACGCCGCGCCGGATGAAGTCGTAGCCGGACTCGGCGATCATCTGGAGCTTGCCCGGGACAACCTTCGGCCGGGCGAAAGCGGCCCAGAAGAAGGCCACGATGATGATGGAACCGAGCAGCGCCAGCAGCATCGTCTTGTTGAAGTACAGGTTGCTGTCCGCGTCGCCCCAGAGCGGCTTGAACAGGAACGAGTGCAGGCCCGGAGCCGGGAAGCCGCACCCGGAGAACAGGTGGCAGCTCGTGTCGAAAGCGAGCGTCTGCGTCGGATCAGCACTCACCGCGGGCTCCTTCATCGTGGCGCATGGGTACGGCAACCTCGTTGTGTCGGCGCGGCACGAAGCCGCGGTTCGGCACGGGACTGGTGGTTCGGATGTGGGGGCGGCTCGGGGGCATCTCGCCTCGCGATGGAACAGGCGTCAGCTCGGATGCCCGCGTCCGCGATGCCGCAGTTGGCACCGGACGATAGCAGGATCTCGCGTGTGCCTTTATTCCGGCCCTACCTCTCACGACGAGTGCCCTGTCTTCTCGGGCTTGTCGCCCTTCGACGAGGCATCAGGTTCGACGTAGAGGGTCTTGGCCTTCATGTGCGCGCGCGTCTGCGCGGCGGTCCAAGTGAGCGTGCAGACCACGATCCCGATGGCGAAGGCCCGCGGATTGAACGCCGTCGTGTCCTTGAACACGGCGATGAACATGATCACCAGCAGGAGCTGGGCCGCGTAGAGCATCAGACCCATCATCTGGAACAGATGGGGAAGTGACTTGGCGGTGCGCTGCAGCACGAAGAGACCAAGCCCCATGAGAGCGCTGACCAACAGCGTCGCGACGACTGCCCCGATGGCTCCCTTGCCCCCCGCGACCACACCGCTGACGACGGTGGCGATCGCACCGACGGCAGCCGTGGGCACGGCGGCCTGGGCCAGAATCCGGACGTCATTGGACGGCATGGCGGCAACTCCGCTTTCACAGGGGGCAGGTGTCGTCATGGACGAGCGTAGTCCCGGGCAGAGCGATCGATTACTCACACCAATGGACCGTCGCATTACGGTCCTTCGGTTCTCTCCGGGGTTCTCGTGAACCGTATCACAAACTATTTGATGAGGTCTTTACCCACCTGGTGTGCCCGGAGTCACACATGAGGGTGACGCTGCGCGTCTGTGCAAAAACCGCGCCTACTTGTCTGATATTGGGGGACTTT
Organism: Streptomyces sp. DSM 110735; assembly: GCF_016482685.1. GTDB lineage: Bacteria > Actinomycetota > Actinomycetes > Streptomycetales > Streptomycetaceae > Streptomyces. Next base: position 76,495 of record NZ_JACYHF010000019.1, read on the forward strand.
GCTCCCCCACGAGTTGGCAATGCTCTAGTCAGATTCTTACCTTGCGAGCGCCTCCGGCAACGCGACGAGCGCCCCCGGAAAGGGCCTTGGCGGGCCTTTCCGGGGACGCTCGGGCATGACTCAGTCGGCCCTCACGACCGGCACGGTCAGCAGGTCACGACCTTGTCGTAGTCCACCCACGGCTGCGAGGACGTGAGCAGGGCGGCGTCGACGGTGGTCTCCTGGACCTTGACACAGCTCGGCACGGCCCCTTGGGCGACCCGCACGACCTTGGCGCCCTGCGGCGCGGCCACGGCCTCCGTAGTGGCGAATCCGAGCGAACCGCTGAGCGCCACGACGGCGACGCCCGCTGCTGCGAACTTGCGCATGGTCTACCTCCATTCACGAGCGAATGGGGCGGCACCGGTCTGGTCATGACCGGCGCCTCAATTCCCCCTGGCGCGCCCATTTCTGGCAATGGGAATCACCCGCGCACCAGCGGTTACTTGCGCATCAGCCGTGCCCTTGCGTCCCAAAATCCACTTGCCCCGCGAAGGGCGCATGGGCGCGAACGTGAAGATCAGCAACATGCCTGGTGGAGGAGGTTCCACGGCGCGGGGTCCGGAAAAACCCCTGGTCCGGACCACGACGGCGTTCGTCTCAAAGTCGAACAGGCTCGCTCTCGGCCGTCCGCGTCAACGCGTCACCGCCGCGGACGGCTGCCGATCGCGGTCGCGCCGTTGACGGTCGGGGCCCCCGAGGCGACAGCGACCCGTTCCCCGGCCTCCGCCTCCCGCTCCGCCTCCGGGGCGGCCGGCGCGTCCTGGGCCCCGGCAGCCCCCCGGCGGCGTCTGCGGTAGCGCGGTGGGACGAAGTGCTCCGCCCAGCGGGGGGTGCGGGGGGTGAAGCGTGGGAGGAGCAGGAGGACGAGGCCGATGGCGCTGAGGAAGACGACGCTCAGGACGATCCACATGGACGCCGAGTTGACCGAGTAGGCCAGGGCGCCGAAGCCGATCAGCGCGGACCAGAAGTACATGATGAGCACGGCCCGGCTGTGCGAGTGGCCGACCTCCAGCAGGCGGTGGTGCAGATGCCCGCGGTCCGCGGCGAACGGCGACTGACCGCGCCAGGTGCGGCGCACGATCGCGAGGACCAGATCGGCGGCGGGGATCGCGATGATGGTCAGCGGCATCAGGAGCGGGATGTAGACCGGCACCATCTGGTGCACCGCGCTGCGCTCGGAACCGCCCGCGAACAGCTCCATGTTGTCGGGGTCGATCTGACCGGTCACCGAGATCGCGCCCGCCGCGAGGACCAGCCCGATGAGCATGGAGCCGGAGTCGCCCATGAAGATGCGCGCGGGATGCATGTTGTGCGGCAGGAAGCCCACGCACATGCCCATGAGGATGGCGGCGAACAGCGTCGCCGGGGCAGCCGCCTCGATGCCGTAGGAGTACCAGATCCGGTAGGCGTACATGAAGAACGCGCCCGCCGCGATGCACACCATGCCCGCCGCGAGACCGTCGAGACCGTCCACGAAGTTGACCGCGTTGATGGTGACGACCACCAGCGCCACCGTCAGCAGGGTGCCCTGCCACTGGGTCACCGCGACCGTGCCGATGCCCGGGACCGGGAGCCAGAGGATCGTCAGACCCTGCATGACCATCACGCCCGCGGCGATCATCTGACCGCCGAGCTTGATCAGGGCGTCGATCTCGAACTTGTCGTCCAGGACGCCGATCAGCCAGATCAGGGCGGCTCCGGAGAGCAGCGCGCGCGGCTCGTTGGAGCGGACGAAGACCTCGTTCAGGCTGCCGAGGTGGTCCGCGACCAGCAGCCCCGCGCACAGTCCGAAGAACATCGCGATGCCGCCGAGGCGCGGAGTGGGTTCGCGGTGCACGTCACGTGCCCGGATCTCCGGCATCGCCCCGGCCACGATCGTGAACTTCCGTACCGGTCCCGTCAGGAGGTACGTCACCGCGGCCGTGACACAGAGCGTCAGCAGGTATTCACGCACGGGCTTCCCCACAGATCTCGCTGGCCATCACAGCCCCACACCCTAGCGAGCGGGGCATACGGATGAGGACTTCCGGGTAGTGACGATGGTTGCACCACCCCCTGTGCACCACCCGCTCACCGGACCGTACGGCCTACCGTCTACCCCTGCTCAGGCGGGGTAGGGCGAAAACGCGCCAGTCAGCTCGCGCACCTCGATGCGCGCGGCGCCGGGAGCGATGTCACCCCGCACGACGCCCGCCAGCAGCGCGGCAATGCGGTCCATCTCCCGCTCCCCCATCCCCTGCGTCGTCACCGCGGCGGTGCCCAGGCGCAGCCCCCGCTCCTGGGTGTGCGGCAGCGGGCAGCAGTCGAGGACGAGACCCGCGGCGGCGAGCAGTCCGCGCGCGGTGCGTCCGTCCTCGCCGAGCGGCGCCGGGTCGACGGTGATCAGGTGGGTGTCGGTGCCCCCGGTGGTGACGGTGAACCCCTCGGCGGCCAGGTGCTCCGCGAGCACCCGGGCGTTGGCGACGACCTGATGGGCGTAGACCGCGAAGGCGGGCGTCGCCGCCTCCCCGAACGCGGCTGCCTTGGCGGCGACGACGTTCATCTGCGCGCCGCCCTGGGTGAAGGGGAACACCGCCCGGTCCACCCGCCCGGCGAGCGCGCGGCCGCACAGGAGGAGACCGCCGCGCGGTCCGCGCAGCACCTTGTGCGTGGTCGCGCACACGATGTCGGCGTACGGCACCGGGTTCGGCGCCGCTCCCCCGGCGACCAGACCGATCGGATGCGCCGCGTCCACGATCAGACAGGCGCCCACCTCGTCGGCGACCTCGCGGAAGAAGGCGTGGTCGAAGTGGCGGGAGTAGGCGATCGAGCCGCACACGACGGCCTTGGGGCGGTGTGCGCGGGCCAGGCGGCGTACCTCGTCGTGGTCGACGAGCCCGGTCTCGGGGTCGAGACCGTAGGCGACGAAGTCGAACCAGCGGCCGGAGAGGTGTGCGGGCGAGCCGTGGCTGAGATGACCGCCGTCGGGCAGCCCGAGGGCGAGGACGGTGTCGCCGGGGCGCAGCAGGGCGGCGTAGGCGGCGAGCACGGCCGAGGAGCCGGTGTGCGGCTGGACGTTGGCGTGCTCGGCGCCGAACAGCTCCCGGGCCCGCTCGGCGGCGAGGTGCTCGGCGGCGTCGGCGAGGGCGCAGCCGCCGTGGTAGCGGGTGCCCGGGTAGCCCTCGGCGTACTTGTTGGCCAGCGGGGAGCCGAGCGCGGCGAGGACGGCCGGGGAGGCGAAGTTCTCGGCGGCGCTGAGCTGGAGCGTGGTCGACTGCCGGTCCAGCTCGCCCCGCAGGATGTCGGCCAGCTCCGGGTCCTGGCGGCGCAGGACGTCCGGGTCCAGGGCGGGGGTGACCGGCATGAAGGGCTCCGGCGGTCGGAAGTGGACTTACGTCCAATGTAGGCCCGGGGCGGAAGGGGCGCTCGGCCGCTCCGCCCCGGTTCCGCTTCCGCGGCGGGGCGGGGTCACATGTGCGCGGGGACGCCGGTCAGCGCGGTGACGACCGGGTCCAGGGCGTCCCGTATCTCGTCCCCGATGGAACGGAAGAAGGGCAGCGGGGCGCCGTAGGGGTCGTACACCTCGTCCGCCTCGGCGGTCGGGGCGAGCAGCCAGCCGCGCAGCGCGGCGGCGGCCCGCACCAGGGCGCGGGCGCGCAGCACGACGCCGTCCTCCAGGGGCGGCAGCGTGGCCGGATCTATCGCCCGCACCAGGCGGGTGAACTCCTTCAGCGTGAAGGTGCGCAGCCCCGCGGAGTGGCCCATGGAGATGACCTGGGCGCGGTGGTCGCGGGTGGCGGTCAGCACGAGGTCGGCCATGATGACGTGCTCGTCCAGCAGCTCGCGTCCGGTGAACCCGGCCGCGTCCGCGCCGAACTCGGCCAGCACGGTCTCCGCGTTCTCCTCCATGGGCGCGCCCTCGTGCCCCCAGGTTCCGGCGCTCTCCACGATCAGACCGCCGCCGAGCACGCCGAGCCGCTCCGCCACGAGGTGCCGGGTCAGCCGCTCGGTGATGGGCGAGCGGCAGACGTTGCCGGTGCTGACGTGGAGGATGCGGAAGGTGTCGCGCGGAAACCCGAAGGTGGTGGTCTGCTCCGCCGCGCTCTCCCCGCCGCCTATGCCGCGCATGGGGTGACCCCCTGCTCGGGCGGGACGGTGAGGACGGGGGGCTCGGGGGACGTCAATTCGCCACCTCAAGGTCGGGTACGACCTTGCGCAGCTCCTCCGGGGAGATGGCGCCCGCGCGCAGCAGCACCGGGACGTCGCGGGAGACGTCCACGATGGAGGAGGGCACGTTGCCCGGGGTGGGACCGCCGTCGAGGTAGACGGAGACGGAGTCGCCGAGCATCTGCTGGGCGGCGTCGCAGGTCTCCGGGGCGGGGTGGCCGGTGAGGTTGGCGGAGGAGACGGCCATGGGACCGAACTCGGTGAGCAGCTCGATGGCGACCGGGTGCAGCGGCATCCGGACGGCGACGGTGCCCCGGGTGTCCCCGAGGTCCCACTGCAGGGACGGCTGGTGCCGGGCGACCAGGGTGAGCGCGCCGGGCCAGAAGGCGTCGACCAGGTCCCACGCCTTCTCGGAGAAGTCCGTGACGAGACCGTGCAGGGTGTTCGGGGAGCCGATGAGCACGGGAGTGGGCATGTTGCGGCCCCGGCCCTTGGCGGCGAGGAGGTCGGCGACGGCCTCGGAGGAGAACGCGTCGGCGCCGATGCCGTAGACCGTGTCGGTCGGCAGCACCACCAGTTCGCCGCGACGGACGGCGGACGCGGCCTCGCGCAGACCCGTCACACGGTCGGTCGCGTCGTTGGTGTCGTATCGCCGTGCCATCTAGCGGGCCTCCTCGTACGGGTACTGCGGGGATGAAGTCGGGTGCGTGCTCACGGCATCGCCTTGCGGGCGGTCGCGAAGCGCGGGCGGTTGTTGAGGTCGGGGTGGTCGGCCGCGTCGGCCCAGCCCCGCTCCTCGGTGAAGATCCACGGCACCTGGCCGCCCTGGGTGTCGGCGTGCTCGACGACGACGACTCCGCCGGGGCGCAGCAGCCGGTGCGCGGTGCGCTCCAGACCGCGGATGAGGTCGAGACCGTCCTCGCCGGAGAAGAGGGCGAGGTCGGGGTCGTAGTCGCGCGCCTCCGGGGCGACGTACTCCCACTCGGTGAGCGGGATGTACGGCGGGTTGGAGACGACGAGGTCGACCTGGCCGTCGAGGTCCGGGAAGGCGGTCAGGGCGTCGCCCTGGCGCAGATCGACCCTGGACCCCTCCATGTTCTTGCGGGTCCACCGCAGGGCGTCCTCGGACAGCTCCACGGCGTGGACGCGCGAGCGCGGCACCTCCTGGGCGAGGGCGAGCGCGATGGCGCCGGAGCCGGTGCACAGGTCGACGATGCAGGGCTCGACCACGTCCATGGCGCGCACCGCGTCTATGGCCCAGCCGACGACCGACTCGGTCTCGGGGCGGGGCACGAAGACGCCGGGTCCGACCTGGAGCTCCAGATAGCGGAAGTAGGCGCGTCCGGTGATGTGCTGGAGCGGTTCGCGCTGCTCGCGGCGGGCGACGACCTCCCAGTAGCGGGCGTCGAAGTCGGCGTCCTTCACGGAGTGGAGCTGGCCGCGCTTGACGCCGTGCACGAACGCCGCGAGTTCCTCGGCGTCGTTGCGCGGCGAGGGCACACCGGCGTCGGCCAGCCGCTGGGTGGCCTGGGCCACCTCCGCGAGCAGCACGCTGCGGGGGCTCGGGGGTCGCCCCCCGAAGTCTTGCTGCACGCTTCTCCTCCGGTCTCGTGCTTCGTCGTGCGGTGGGTGCGGTGGTGCTTACGCGGCGGCGAGCTTCGCCGCCGAGTCGGCGTCGACGCATGCCTGGATGACCGCGTCGAGGTCGCCGTCCAGGACCTGGTCCAGGTTGTACGACTTGAAGCCGACGCGGTGGTCCGAGATGCGGTTCTCCGGGAAGTTGTACGTGCGGATCTTCTCGGAGCGGTCGACCGTGCGGACCTGGCTGCGGCGGGCGTCCGCGGCTTCCGCCTCGGCCTTCTCCTGGGCCGCGGCGAGCAGCCTGGAGCGCAGGATACGCATCGCCTGCTCCTTGTTCTGGAGCTGGCTCTTCTCGTTCTGGCAGGAGGCGACGACACCCGTGGGCAGGTGGGTGATGCGCACGGCGGAGTCGGTGGTGTTCACGGACTGGCCGCCGGGACCCGAGGAGCGGTAGACGTCGATGCGCAGGTCGTTGGCGTGGATCTCGACGTCGACCTCCTCCGCCTCGGGCGTGACGAGCACACCGGCGGCGGAGGTGTGGATACGGCCCTGCGACTCGGTCGAGGGCACGCGCTGCACGCGGTGCACACCGCCCTCGTACTTCAGCCGGGCCCACACGCCCTGACCGGGCTCGGTGGCGCCCTGGCCGCCCTTGGTCTTCACCGCGACCTGGACGTCCTTGTAGCCGCCCAGCTCGGACTCGGTGGCGTCGATGATCTCGGTCTTCCAGCCCACGCGCTCGGCGTACCGCAGATACATGCGCAGGAGGTCACCGGCGAACAGGGCGGACTCGTCGCCGCCCGCGCCCGCCTTGATCTCCAGGATGACGTCCTTGTCGTCGCTCGGGTCGCGCGGGACGAGCAGGAGGCGCAGCTTCTCGGTCAGCTCCTCGCGCTGCTTGTCCAGCACCTTGACCTCGGCGGCGAAGTCGGGGTCGTCGGCCGCGAACTCGCGCGCGGTCTCGATGTCGTCGCCGGTCTGCTTCCAGGAGCGGTACGTGGCGACGATCGGGGTCAGCTCGGCGTAGCGCTTGTTCAGCTTGCGCGCGTTCGCCTGGTCGGCGTGGACCGAGGGGTCGGCGAGCTTCTGCTCCAGATCGGCGTGCTCGGCGACGAGTTCCTCGACGGCCTCGAACATCTTTCGGCTCCTGTACTGCGGGTGAAGGGCTGGCGGGCGACCAAAAACGCCGGTCCCGGGCACGCCCCGGACGGGGCGTGGCCGTGGACCGGCGGTTTCGCGCTCGCTACTTCTTCGAGCCGGCGGCAGCCTTGCCGAAGCGGGCCTCGAAGCGGGCCACACGGCCACCGGTGTCGAGGATCTTCTGCTTGCCCGTGTAGAACGGGTGGCACTCGGAGCAGACCTCGGCCCGGATGGTGCCGGAGTCGATGGTGCTGCGGGTGGTGAACGACGCGCCACAGGTGCAGCTCACCTGGGTCTCGACGTACTCGGGGTGGATCTCGCGCTTCAAGGTGTCTCCTAGGTATCGGGAGGGCACCGGGTCGCTGCCGCGGGGTGCGGGGCGTGAACCGGGGCCGACGTACCAGTCTGCCAGGACTGGCGTCATCCCCCAAAACCGGGGGCGTCGCTTTTCTATTCCCTGGGGGTTCCCTGCGGGGTCCCTGCGGGGCTTCGGGGGTCGCCTCGGGGGGGCTGGTTTGTCACCGTTCGCGGGTGCGGGTCCGTCTCGGCTGGTCGCGCAGTTCCCCGCGCCCCTGTTCGGCGGCCCCTTCGGGGCGCCGAATCCCCTTACGGGGTGCCGATCACCTTGCTCGCTCTGCCCGTCGCCGCTTCTGCCGTCGCCGAGGCGGGGACCTTGCGGTCGTCCTTCAGTGCCTTCCAGACCTGGGCGGCCCTGCGGGGTTCCAGGAGGACGCGGTTGGGGTCGGCGGGGTCGTACTGGACCGGCATGGTGACCATCTGGATGCGAGAGGACTTGATGCCCTTGAGACCGCTGGCGAAGTCCGCGAGGGAGTTGACCGAACCGAGGTCGGAGTCGGTGGTGACGGACTTGGTGGCAGTGTCGGCGAGGTCGTAGAGCCGCTTGGGGTCGCTGAACACGCCGACGTGCTTGACCTGGTCCATCAGCGCCTTGACGAACGCCTGCTGGAGCTGGATGCGGCCGAGGTCGGAGCCGTCGCCGACGCCGTGCCGGGTGCGGACCAGACCGAGCGCCTGGGTGCCGTCGAGGGTGTGGGTGCCGGCCGGGAGGTTCAGATGGCTCTGCGGGTCGCGGATGGCCTGGGTGGTGGTCACCGGTACGCCGCCGAGGTCGTCGACGAGCCGCTGGAAGCCCGCGAAGTCGACCTCCAGGTAGTGGTCCATGCGCAGCCCGGTGAGCGACTCGACCGTCTTCACGGCGCAGGGGGCACCGCCGGTGGCGTACGCGGAGTTGAACATCACGCTCCGCGCGGCGGGGTAGCTGTGGCCCTTGGTGTCGGCGCAGGCGGGGCGGTCGATGAGGGTGTCGCGGGGGACGGAGACCACGGTGGCCTTCTTGTGGCCCTTGTAGACGTGCACGATCATCGCGGTGTCGGCGCGTGCCCCGCTGTCGGCGGCGCCGCCGCCGAGTCTGTGGTTGGCACCGGCGCGGGTGTCGGAGCCGAGCACCAGGATGTTCTCGGAGCCGGTCGCGCCCTTGGCCGGGCGGTGGCCGCCGAGGATCTGGTTGATGTCGACGCTCGTGAGGTTGCCGTTGAGCTTGAAGTAGACGTATCCGGCTCCGGCTCCGCCCAGGACGACGACGCCCGCGGCGGCCCATGCGGTGGCGAGCAGCGCCTTGCGGCGCGTGCTGCGGGGCTTTCGGCGGCGGCCCTTGCTTCGGCGGCCGGGCGCCGGGGTGCTCTCGGCGGACACGTCACTCCTAGGTCTCGTCCGGTTGGTTACCCCCTGCGTTCAGGGTCGGGTGCAGTCGTCATGCACCATCGTCGCCCCACCTGGTCATACAGGGAAACTCGGGACAGGCTCGCACAGCCGCATGGGCCGACCCTGTGCGACGGAGGTCACGGAACGTGATCGGCGCGGTCCGGCGATCCCGCGCTCACCTGGGGTTTCGACGGGGCGGGCGACGGGGTCCGCGGGCGGTACGGAAGGGACATGTGTGGGAAAGGTCTCGCACGGTCCCGTACGCCGTCGTACCGCCCGGACGCGCGGACGGCGTCGTTGCGCAAAGAGGCCGCCCCCGGCGGAAGATCCGACGGGGGCGGCCTCAACGCCCTTGCGGGCGGGGGGTGTTCGGTGCGACTCAGTCGCCGTTGCCCGGGGCGGGCGTGTTCTTCTGAATCTGCGTCAGGAACTCGATGTTCGACTTCGTCTGCTTCATCTTGTCGAGCAGCAGCTCGATCGCCTGCTGCTGGTCGAGCGCGTGCAGCACGCGACGCAGCTTCCAGGTGATGGCCAGCTCCTCGCTGCCGAGCAGGATCTCTTCCTTACGGGTACCGGACGCGTCGACGTCCACCGCGGGGAAGATGCGCTTGTCGGCGAGCTTCCGGTCGAGCTTGAGCTCCATGTTGCCGGTGCCCTTGAACTCCTCGAAGATCACCTCGTCCATGCGGGACCCGGTGTCGACGAGCGCGGTGGCGAGGATGGTCAGCGAGCCGCCGTCCTCGATGTTGCGCGCGGCACCGAAGAAGCGCTTCGGCGGGTACAGGGCGGTGGAGTCGACACCACCGGAGAGGATGCGGCCCGACGCCGGGGCGGCGAGGTTGTACGCACGGCCCAGACGCGTGATGGAGTCGAGCAGCACGACCACGTCGTGACCCAGCTCCACCAGGCGCTTGGCGCGCTCGATGGCCAGCTCGGCGACCGTGGTGTGGTCCTCGGCCGGGCGGTCGAAGGTCGAGGAGATGACCTCGCCCTTGACCGACCGCTGCATGTCGGTGACCTCTTCCGGACGCTCGTCGACCAGGACGACCATCAGGTGGCACTCGGGGTTGTTGTGCGTGATCGCGTTGGCGATCGCCTGCATGATCATGGTCTTGCCGGTCTTCGGCGGGGCCACGATCAGACCGCGCTGGCCCTTGCCGATCGGCGACACGAGGTCGATGATGCGGGTCGTCAGGATGCCCGCCTCGGACTCCAGGCGCAGCCGGTCCTGCGGGTACAGCGGCGTCAGCTTGTTGAACTCCGGCCGCCCGCGACCGTGTTCGGGCGCCATGCCGTTGACCGAGTCGAGGCGGACGAGCGCGTTGAACTTCTCGCGGCGCTCCCCCTCCTTCGGCTGGCGGACCGCACCGGTGAGGTGGTCGCCCTTGCGCAGACCGTTCTTGCGGACCTGGGCGAGGGAGACGTACACGTCGTTCGGACCGGGCAGGTAGCCGGAGGTCCGGATGAAGGCGTAGTTGTCGAGGATGTCGAGGATGCCCGCGACGGGGATCAGGACGTCGTCCTCGTTGACCTGCGGCTCGGCGACCTCGTCGCGGCCACGGCGGCCACGGCGGTCGCGGTAGCGGCCACGACGGCCACGGCGGCCGCCCTCGAAGTCGTCGTCGTCCTGCTGCTGCTGACGGTCCTGACGACCGCCGCCCTGCTGCTGGCCCTGCTGACGCTGGCCGCCCTGCTGGTCGTCGCCCTTGCCGCCGCGGCGGTCGCGGTCACGGTCCCGGCCGCCGCGGTCACGGTCGCGGTCGCGGCGGTCGCGGCGGCCACGGCCCTCGCCGTCGGCGGAGGCGTCGCCCTTGGCGTCGCTCTGCTGCTGCGGCTCGGACTTCGGCTCGCCCTTGGGCTCGGCGGCGGTCTCGGCCGGGCTGCCCGCGTCGGCGGTCGCGCGGCGGCGACGGCGCTCACCGGAGGTGTCCTCGGCGGCGGCCTGCTGCTCGGGCTGGCCCTTCGGGGAGGGCTGGCCCGGGATCTCGATCTGGGCGGCGGCCTTCTCGGCGGACTTCTCCGCCTTCGCCTCGGCGGCCTCCTCACCCGTACGGGTCTTGGAGGTGGCGCGGCGCTTGGGCTTGGTCTCGGCGGCGGCCTCGGCCTTGGGGGCTCCGCCCCCGGCCTGGGCCTCCTTGATGACCTCGATCAACTGGCTCTTGCGCATCCGCGCGGTGCCCTTGATACCGAGGCCGGAGGCGACCTGCTGAAGCTCGGCCAGCACCATGCCCTCGAGGCCGGTGCCTCGGCGCCGCCGGGAGCCGGCACCGGTGGCAGGCGCGGAGTCCGTGGCGGGCGCGGCAGCGGTCTCCTCGACACGTGCGCCCATCAGATCGGTGGTGTCGCTCACGAAGGGTCCTTCCCTGGAGCGGACGTCGGCCTGTCTGGCTCGGCGACCGGTTGTGCTGTCCGGCATCGGTTCTGTCAGTGAGTACCGAGCCGGGGCGGTGGTCCGCCTGGAAGCGGCGGAAGAGGAATTTCTGGTGATGGCGCTCCCCGCGAGTCGTGACACTCGGTGTCACAGGGCGCGGCGGCGCCGATTCCGGAGCGGGTCCTGTGCCTCGCTCAGTGCCCCCATACGTCGTACTGCCCAGGTACGGCGCACGGAACACGGAGTGGCTTGGGAGGCTCCCGGAAGAATGTCTGTCCCTGACGGGGACACGAAGCACCTCGCCATGGTGGGGTCGGGTGCAGACTTGAGATTAACACTACCGGATGCAACAAACATTCCCCCTCTCCAAATCCGGCAACCGGGTGTCAGGGCGCAAGCGGCAGCACGCTCGCTCCCTGCAGATCGAGGTCGAGGCGGTTGGCCGCCCAGTCGGCTCCGGCCAGCGCCTGCACCTTGTCGGCCGTGCCCGCGTCGGCCAGGGCCATGACGGTGGGTCCGGCGCCCGAGATGACGGCCGGTACGCCGTCGGCGCGCAGCCGCTCCACGAGCGCGGCGCTGTCGGGCATCGCCGGGGCGCGGTAGTCCTGGTGGAGGCGGTCCTCGGTGGCGGGCAGCAGCAGCTCGGGGCGCCTGGTCAGCGCCTCGACGAGCAGGGCGGCGCGGCCCGCGTTGGCGGCGGCGTCGACGTGCGGCACGGTGCGCGGGAGCAGTCCGCGCGCGGTCTCGGTGAGCACCGGCTTCCCGGGCACGAAAACCACCGGAACGATGGAATCGTCGGGCTCCATCCTGATGGCGCGGGCGGCGCCGCGCTCCATCCAGGAGAGGGTGAATCCGCCGAGCAGACAGGCGGCGACGTTGTCCGGGTGACCCTCGATCTCGGTGGCCAGCTCCAGGAGCGCCGCGTCGTCGAGACGGCTCTCCCCGCCTATCGTCACGGCGCGCGCGGCGACGATTCCGGCGCAGATGGCGGCGGAGGAGGAGCCGAGCCCCCGGCCGTGCGGGATGCGGTTGGCGCAGACGATCTCCAGCCCGCGCGGCTGGCCGCCGAGCACGTCGAAGGCGGTGCGCAGGGCGCGGACCAGCAGATGGCGCTCGTCCCTCGGCAGGCTCTCGCCGCCCTCGCCCGCGATGTCGATGTGCAGCCCGGCGTCGGCCACCCGGACGACCACGTCGTCGTAGAGCCCCAGCGCGAGGCCCAGGGCGTCGAAGCCCGGACCGAGGTTGGCGCTGGTGGCGGGTACGCGCACCCGGACGGCGGCGGCGCGGAACGCGGGACCGGCCATCGCTCGAGACTCTCCTTGAGCTGCGTGACTGCCCGAATGCGCCCTGCGGCGGACATTCGGTGTGGACATTCGATGACGTACGAAGACCCGTCGGGCCGCGGAGACGACGCGGCGCCGTGCCACACGCGTGGGCATGTGCGGTGGGCGGGTTGGTCCCAGCCTATCCAAGGAAGGTTCGGTGGCGACATAGGGCGCACAGGAGGCGCACGATGCGTGTCGTAAGCCCCTTGTGCATCCGTTCCGGCCGCCGCGGCCCGCTTTCGGGGTTTCGCAGGTCGCGGCGGCCGGCGGAGGGTGCCTGTGCCTTCTTCGACGCCGGGTGGGACGAACTTCGGCGCCGGGTCGTACGAGCCTCGCGGCCGGGGTCAGACGAGACCGAGGCGCTTGGCCGCGACCGCCGCGTCGACCGGGACGGTGACCGGCTGCGGGGCGCCCTCGGTGGCCCAGCCCGGGTCCTTCAGACCGTTTCCGGTGACCGTACAGACGATGGTCTGACCCGGGTCGACCTTGCCCTGCTCGGCCGCCTTGAGCAGACCGGCGACCGAGGCGGCGGAGGCGGGCTCCACGAAGACACCCTCCCGCGCGGCCAACAGCCGGTAGGCGCGCAGGATCTCACGGTCCGTCACCTCGTCGATGGCACCGCCGGATTCGTCGCGCGCGGCGAGGGCGTAACTCCAGGACGCGGGGTTGCCGATGCGGATGGCGGTGGCGAGGGTGTGCGGGTCCTTGACGATCTCGCCGCGCACGATGGGCGCGCTGCCCGCCGCCTGATAGCCCCACATGCGCGGGGTGCGGGTCGCGGGACCGTCGGCCCTGTACTCCGTGTAGCCCTTCCAGTAGGCCGTGATGTTGCCCGCGTTGCCGACCGGGAGGACGTGGATGTCGGGGGCGTCGCCGAGCATGTCGACGATCTCGAACGCGGCAGTCTTCTGGCCCTCGATCCGCACCGGGTTGACCGAATTGACCAGCGCCACCGGGTAGTTGTCGCTCAGTGCGCGTGCGAGGTCGAGGCAGTCGTCGAAGTTTCCGTCGACCTGGAGGATGGTCGCGCCGTGCACGAGCGCCTGGCCCAACTTGCCGAGCGCGATCTTGCCCTGCGGGACGAGCACCGCCGAGACCATGCCCGCGCGCACCGCGTAGGCGGCGGCGGAGGCGGAGGTGTTGCCGGTGGAGGCGCAGATGACCGCTTGGGCGCCCTCCTCCTTGGCCCGCGTGATGGCCATGGTCATGCCCCGGTCCTTGAAGGAGCCGGTGGGGTTCGCCCCCTCCACCTTGAGGTGGACCTCGCAGCCGGTGCGCTCGGAGAGCACCTGCGCGGGCACGAGAGGCGTGCCGCCCTCGCGGAGCGTCACGACGGGCGTGTCGGTGGTGACCGGCAGCCTGTCCCGGTACTCCTCGATGATTCCGCGCCACTGGTGGGTCATTGCCGCTTACTCCCCTTCAACCCGCATGATGCTGGCGACACCCCGCACGGTGTCGAGCTTGCGCAGCGCCTCGACGGTCCCGGTGAGGGACGCGTCGGAGGCGCGGTGCGTGACGACGACGAGGGACGCCTCGCCGTCCTTCCCCTGCTGCCGGACGGTGTCGATGGACACCCCGTGCTCCGCGAACACCGTGGCGACCTGGGCGAGGACACCCGGTTTGTCCGCGACGTCGAGGCTGATGTGGTACCGCGTGACGACGTCCCCCATCGGGGAGACGGGCAGCGCCGCGTACGCCGACTCGCCCGGACCCGTCGTACCGCTGAGCCGGTTGCGGCAGACTGCGACGAGGTCGCCGAGGACCGCGGAGGCGGTGGGCGCGCCACCGGCGCCGGGGCCGTAGAACATGAGCTGTCCGGCGGCGTCGGACTCCACGAAGACCGCGTTGTACGCGCCGCGCACCGAGGCGAGCGGGTGGCTGAGCGGGATCATCGCGGGGTGCACGCGGGCGGTGACGGAGGCGCCGTCCGCAGCGCGCTCGCAGATGGCGAGCAGTTTGATGGTGCAGCCCATGCGCTTGGCCGAGCGGAAGTCGGCGGCGGTGATCTCGGTCATGCCCTCGCGGTGCACGTCGTCGAGGCGGACCCGGGTGTGGAAGGCGATCCCGGCGAGGATGGCGGCCTTGGCGGCGGCGTCGAAGCCCTCGACGTCGGCGGTGGGGTCGGCCTCGGCGTACCCCAGCGCGGTCGCCTCGTCCAGCGCCTCCTGGTAGCCCGCGCCGGTGGAGTCCATCTTGTCGAGGATGAAGTTGGTCGTGCCGTTGACGATGCCGAGCACGCGGTTGACCTTGTCGCCCGCCAGGGACTCGCGCAGCGGGCGGATCAGCGGGATGGCACCGGCGACGGCCGCCTCGTAGTAGAGGTCCTTGCCGTGCTCCTCGGCGGCGGCGTGCAGCGCGGCGCCGTCCTGGGCGAGCAGCGCCTTGTTGGCGGAGACGACGGAGGCGCCGTGCTCAAGCGCCGTGGTGATGAGGGTGCGGGCGGGCTCGATGCCGCCGATCACTTCCACCACCACGTCGATGTCACCGCGCTTGACCAGCGCGGTCGCGTCCGTGGTGACCAGCGCGGGGTCGATGCCCGCGCGCACCTTGGCGGGACGGCGTACGGCGACACCGGCGAGTTCCACCGGGGCGCCGATGCGGGCGGCGAGGTCGTCGGCGTGCGTCGTCATGATGCGCGCCACCTCGGAGCCGACCACTCCACAGCCCAGCAGCGCCACCTTCAGCGGACGCGTACGCATCATCCGACCTCGTTTCCCTCATACCGTGTGCGGTGGGACCAGTCTCACTCACCGGACGGCGGTTTCTACCCTTGGTCCGGATCCTGAGACATGTATTTCATTTCCCCGGCCGGGACCGCAGGAGGTTTTCCCGGCGGTCCCGGCGAGCGGGCGTTCTGACGGCTCGCCTCAGCCGACGTCGAGGCGCAGCAGGTCCTCCTCGGTCTCGCGCCGGACGATCACGCGTGCCTCACCGTCACGGACGGCGACGACCGGCGGGCGGAGCACGTGGTTGTAGTTGCTGGCCATGGAGCGGCAGTACGCGCCGGTGGCGGGTACGGCGATGAGGTCGCCCGGCGCCAGGTCGGCGGGCAGGAACGCGTCCTTGACCACGATGTCCCCGCTCTCGCAGTGCTTGCCGACGACCCGGGCGAGCATGGGCTCGGCGTCGCTGGTGCGCGAGACGAGGGCGACGCTGTACTCGGCGTCATACAGCGCCGTACGGATGTTGTCCGACATGCCGCCGTCGACCGAGACGTAGGTGCGCAGCCCCGCGAGCGGCTTGACGGTGCCGACCTCGTACAGCGTGAACGCGGTGGGTCCGACGATCGCGCGTCCCGGCTCCACGGAGACGCGCGGCACGCTCAGCCGGGCCGCCTCGCACTCGCGGGTGACGATCTCGGTGAGCGCCTTGGCGATCTCGTGCGGCTCGCGCGGGTCGTCGTCGCTGGTGTAGGCGATGCCGAGACCGCCGCCGAGGTCGATCTCGGGCAGTTCGACGCCGTGCTCGTCGCGGATGTCCTTGAGCAGTCCGACGACGCGGTGCGCGGCGACCTCGAAGCCGGACATGTCGAAGATCTGCGAGCCGATGTGGCTGTGGATGCCGACGAGTTCGAGCCCGTCGAGGGTGAGCGCCCGCCGTACGGCCTCGGCGGCCCGGCCGCCCGCGAGCGGGATCCCGAACTTCTGGTCCTCGTGCGCGGTCGCGATGAACTCGTGGGTGTGCGCCTCGACGCCGACGGTGATACGGATCTGCACCCGCTGCCGCTTGCCGAGTCCCTGCGCGATGTGCGCGACGCGGGCGATCTCCTGGAAGGAGTCGAGCACGATCCGCCCGACGCCGGCCTCGACCGCGCGGGTGATCTCCTCGACGGACTTGTTGTTGCCGTGGAAGGCGATGCGCGCGGGGTCCATCCCGGCGGACAGCGCGGTGGCCAGCTCGCCGCCGGAACAGACGTCGAGGTTGAGCCCCTCCTCGTCCAGCCAGCGCACGACGGCGCGGGAGAGGAACGCCTTGCCCGCGTAGAACACGTCGGCGCCCTCGCCGAACGCGGTGCGCCAGGCGCGCGCCCGGGCCCGGAAGTCGTCCTCGTCGAGGATGTAGGCGGGGGTGCCGAACTCCTCCGCGAGCCGGGTGGCGGGGATGCCGCCGACGGTGACCACGCCGTCCTCGTCCCGGTGCACGGTACGGGCCCACACCTTGGGGTCCAGTGCGTTGAGGTCGGCGGGCGGGGCGGAGTAGTGCCCCTCGGGGAGGACGTCGGCGTGGCGGGGCCCGGCGGGGTGGGCGGAACGGCTCATGACGTTTGCTCTCTGTGTCGCGCTGAGGGCTTCTCGCGGGGGCTTCCTGCGGTGCCCTCAGAGGTGTTCGGGTGCGTCGATGCCGAGCAGGGACAGGCCACCGGCGAGCACCGTCCCGGCCGCTTCGGCGAGCGCCAGCCGGGCGCGGTGGGCGGCCTCGGGTTTCTCCTCCCCGAGCGGCAGGACCGCGGGCAGCAGGGGGACGAGCGCGTCCGCGACGGCGACGAGGTGCCGGGCGAGACGGTCGGGGGCGTGGTGGGTGGCGGCGGCGGTGAGGACGCGGGGGTGGGCGGCGAGGGCGGTGAGGAGGGTGTCCTGCGGGGTGTCCTGCGGGGTGTTCTGCGCGGTCTGTTCGGCGGTGTCGCCGGTGTTCCTGGTGTTCCCGGTGTCGCCGGTGTCGCCGGGTTCGGCGGTGAAGCCGAGGAGGTGGGCGGCGCGGGAGAGGGCACGGACCCGGGCGTGGGCGTACCGCACCCGGAAGAGGGGATTGCTCTCGCGCTGCACGAGATGATCGGCGCTGATCCTCGGGCGGTCGTGCGTCGCCGGGTACAGCAGCGCCCACTGCGCGGCGTCGGGACCGAGCGGGGCGGGGTCCTCGGGGGCGGGGACGGGACGGAGGACGCCGGTGTTCTGGTCGTCGTCGGGCTTGAGGTGCTCGATCTCCGCGCGACCGCCCTGGGTGGCGACGACCCGGGCGACGGCGTCGGCAACCACCTCGGCCCGCACCTCGTACGGCACCCTCAGCACGACGACCTGCCCGTCGAGCGCGCGACTGTGCCCGTAGGCGGTGCCGCGCGTGAGGACGTCGCCGACGAGCCCGGCGGTGAGGTCGCCGCGGTCGGCGAGGCGGATGTTGAGGAACCCGGGTCCGGTGATGACGACATCGCGGATGCCCTCGGCTGTGACGAGGCGGCTCCGCAGTATCTCGGCGACACGCAACGGGGTCTGCCCGGCGGGCCGGGCGAGCCGCAGGGCGACATTGGTGGCGAAGTCCCCGCACCCCCCGGGCCCCGGCCGGTCCACAACAACCCCCTCGGGCAGCTCCACCCTCAGCTCCCCCGCGTCCACGGCACACCGCACGGCGTCCAGAACGGTCCGGGAGAAGTCGAGGGGGGTCACGGGACAAGCGTAGGGGAGGGGGGTGGGGGGTGTGGACGGTGACTGGGATGTGGACAGGGGGATGGCACGGGGCCCGCCCCTCCCTATCTATCTATCTATCTACCTACTCACAACCCCACGCCCACCCGCGACCCACCGTTGACGTCGTCGTCGCCGCCCTCGCCGGGCTGCCCCCGCCGCCGTCCTGTCCTCCGCTCCATGAGCCCCTTGACGAGCCGGACGAGTTCGTCGGGCTCGAAGGGCTTGGGGAGGAAGGCGTCGACACCGGCACCGATACCGCTCTCGACCTCGTACTGGGTGCACGCGCTGATGATGGCGAGCGGGAGATCACGCGTACGGGGGTCGGCACGGAGGCGGGCGGCGGTACTGAGCCCGTCGAGCCGGGGCATGACGACGTCGAGTGTCACCACGTCGGGGCGCACGTGATGCACCACGTCCAGACACTCGGCACCGTCGACCGCGGTCACGACCTCCAGCCCTTCCAGCTCGAGGTTGACCCTGATCAGTTGCCGGATGACGTTGCTGTCGTCCACGACGAGCACCCGGCCAGTGGCGCCTGACACAACTCGAGAGTAGGTCGGCCCGGGCCGCCGCGTCCCGGTTTTCCCCACTTCCAGCCTCCCGGGGGACACCGCCCCAAACCCGTTCCTGATCACCCCGAAAGACCTGCTAGGGTTCTACCCGTCACCGCGAAGCGCCCAGCGCCCGCCCGACACGCCCCCGTAGCTCAGGGGATAGAGCAACGGCCTCCGGAGCCGTGTGCGCAGGTTCGAATCCTGCCGGGGGCACCATGGATTTGGTGCCCAAGACCCCGTTCACAGCGGAAACGCTGAGACCGGGGTCTTTGCGTATGTGGTGGTCCATGCAGCGGACATAGGACGGCGAGGGCCTCGCCGGTGTCCGTCAGCCTGCGTCCGGCCACCACTGAGGGGTCGGAGGCGGCTTCGGTGAATGCCGCTCCGCCTGGCGTGGGTTCTCCTCGCGCAGGACTGTGAGCCACGGCCGCAAGTTCGATAGTGGTTGCGCCGGGCAGACCCCGTAGGCGGTCACTCTCCCGTCGGACAGCTCGATCCACCGTGCTGCTGGGATGGAATTCGACCCGGCAGGGATAACTGGCAATCGTCGACCGAAGGATTACAACCCAGACGCGGCTGAGCCCCGGCCGACAGGCCGGGGCTCAGCGCCCGCGGGTCGCAGCCGCGAACCAGGGAGGTCAGGACTGCAGAAGAACTGATGCCCCGGCTTGCAGCCCGCTTTCCGCGGCTTGGACGGCCGCTTCGGGTCGCTGGCCCGGGATGTGGTCGTCCACCACCGGCTTGCCCATCGCTGCGGCGATGTGTTCCTGGAGCGCTTTCCGTCGTTCCTCGAAGAAGGCGTCGAAGTCGTCAGCCCGCATCAGCCGGGGATCCGCGAGGTGGGTCCGGACGCGCTGCTCGACACCTTCCGGGCTCGTCTCGGCCGCATGGGCGAGCCGCTGCAGATAGTCGGACGGTGCGTGCCCGCCGATGATCCGGTTGGTGCGTGCTGTCAACGGTGCCTTGTTGACGATGGAGTTGTAGACGGAGCGCTCGTAGCCGTTCTTCTGGCACCATGCCTGCGGGAAGATGTGATGGATGTCCATCGCCTCGTCGAAGTAGACGCTGACTTCCGCCTTCTCACCCGTCCGCCAGTCCGCGGCGCCAGCCTTGAGCAGGAGCGCGTAGATGCCCTTGTACGCGGCACTCTGGCGGGTCCGCAAAGTCAGTAGGCGACTCGCCGCGAATTGTGCCTGCGTGACCGTACGGGGTTCCTGTGCCGACCCGTGAATCCAGTCGACGACGTCGGGGAGGTCGAGGTTGAACCGAGTTTCGGTCGTGCCGCCGTACAGCTCACCGAAGACTCCGCACCAGTACCAGCGAGCCAGCTTCTCCTGGGCACCCGCCGTCTCCGCGTCCTTGCCAGCGAGGGCGAAGATCGCGGCCAGCGGAATGAGTTGCGTGCCGTACGGAAGGAAGCGCGTGTCGAAGATGAACTGCTGGCGCAGGAATTTGGCGGCGGCCTTGAAACCCGCGACGACGTCGGGGGCGTATCGCTGGTAGTCCTCCAGGCTCAGCGCGAGCATGTCTTTGCGCTTGCAGCCGATACGCGGCAGACGTTCCTCGTCCGTACCGGCGTTTCCTTCTCGACGCCGCCGCTCAGCCGTGGCGAGGAGGGTAACCGCCTGAAGGAAGTCCGTGTTGGAAACATCCCGCAGGATGGCGTATTCCGGCGCTTCCCAGGCGGAACGACATTCGTGCCAGTGGTGCCGCAGATCGAACTCGTCGGCAGCATACGTCGCTGTCAGCAACTCGAAAACGGTGAGAGTTACTCCCCCCGTATTAACCTTCTCGAAGACCTGGCAAACTGCCTGTCGAGGGGTGCCCTTACCGAGCTCGATGACCGGAAAGTGGTAGAGGTCGAACGACCGGATGAAGCCGTCCCGGAAGCCGTACCAGAGTTCCATCGCATCCGGTGCGAAATCCCAGTGGCGGGCGAAGCCGTCGCCCCAGGAATTGTCGAAGAGGCATCGCAGCGGGAAAACGCGGTGCTCGTACTCCAATTCCCGCGTCGAATAGTCCTCCAGCACCTCACCTCGGAAGTTGACTACTTTGCGTGAGGGTGGAATGAATCGGATCGCGTCTTCACGGTCCTCGTTCTCATCGAGCGCCTTGACCATGTCGACGTAGAACCAGCCGCTCACCCGGCGCTTGCGCTCGTCCTGGGTCTCCACCGGCTTGTCCATCGCAAGCGACTGGAACAGCGAAGTGAGCCGCTGTTGTCCGTCGAGGACCAGCGACTCCGGTCGCACCTGTCCGCTCGGCGCTGCCCCTTCGATCGGCCTGTACTTGAATCGGACGTCCCCACCGCCCTGGAGCAGCATCACCGTCCCGATCGGGTAGTTCAGGGACACCGAGGCCAGCAGACTCGCGATGTTCGGCCAGGGCCAGACCCAGCCGCGCTGGAACTCGGGCAATTGGAGCTTCCCCGCCTCCACCTGTTGCAGCAGATCTCTCAAGGGCCGCTTGTCGATGCTGAACGTCTCGGTCGCCACGTCTCCTCCTTGTGCAGCACAGCGCTTCCGTCGGTGCTGGTCACCGGGCCCAAGCGGATGGACACGACTCCGACACGCTGACCCGACCTCGGGCGCTATAAAAGTAGCAACCAGGCGTGATCTCTCCGGCCGACGCCAGTCGGCCTCATGCGCCGAAACACGCAAACGAAGCCCACACCGAAGTCGCCACCCCGTCCGCATGTGCCCTCCCGATCGCCCGGCCCAATGCCCCCGTAGCGGATGAGCCGACCAGCCCGCGGTGCGTGTCCGTCATCAGGTCCACCGTCGCCGGAGTGTCCGGCACGGGCCACAGCGCGCCGATGACCGAACGTGCGCCCACCGCCAGCAAGGCTGCTGGGAAACCCAGTTGTTCGTCCGGAAGGTCTCCCGTGATGCTGGCCAGTTCACAGGCGGAGAGGACGACGGTGGCGCCGGGGCGGAGGTTGTCTTTCAGGATGGCGTTCAGGGGGAGGGGGCTGCCCAGGAGGAGGGCGGAGGACAGGGGGGCGTCGGAGCGGAGTTCGCCGTGGCAGGCCAGGTGGATGAGGGTGGCCTCGGACAGATGGGCGGCGATCTCGGCGGCGGGGGCGTCCTGTCCTGCGGGGGCTTTGCCGTTGGTCGTACGTAGGGTGTCGGTGCCTTCCCGGTCCTCCGGCTCACCCGCCGCTCGGAACAGCTTCGGCTCCACCCCGTGCACCGTCGCGATCGCCCGTGCTTCCGGCACTGTTCGTGGGATCGACTGGAAGCCCTCACCGTCGTACCAGGGGTCCGCCGCCACCAGGGTCTTGCCGTTCGGGGCTGGTTGCCAGCCCGCGGAGAGGAGAAGGGCGCGGGCGGAGGGGGCGAGGGTCAAGTCCAGGGTCGTACAGGCCGGAGTGTCGTCCACCAAAGCCGTGTAGAAGGGAAGCAGGGCTGCCTCGCCCAGGGGAATCAACGCGATCGGGATCGTGCGGAGTTCCGGCCATGCCGCCAGCAGCGGGGTCCAGAAGGCGGCCGTCACCTGGTCCAGGACTTCATGGATCAGGCGTGACAGGGCCTTTCGGCCGAGTTCGCCGCGAGCGGCTGCCGCGTAGGCGGTGCGTACGCGGTCGACCAAGGTGCGGACCGTGGGGAGGTCCAGTGCAGGGAGTTCGATGCTTTCGCATATCTCTCGGTCGCGGGGCGGGTAGTTGAGGCGTATGGCAGTGGCGCTGCGGGGTGCGGGGGCCACGTAGATCAGAGTGCGGCCGCTGGCCAGGGCGGCACGGGCGGAGGCGACCGCGTTGGGGGATGTGGCCAGTCTGGTGGTGCCGTCCGTCGTGTCGTACGTGGCGAGGTCGGCGAGGAAGCGCTCTCTCGTGGCTTCCTGCAATGAGGCGCCGGTACTCCTCGGTCTGACCGAAGACCGGCGGGCCGACCGCAGTTCTGCGGCGGCTGTCCGGCGCATCTCCGCCAGCTGGTGTCGCAGAGTGGACATGCCGCCCTCGGCGGTGAGGGTGGCCGCCGTCTCACGGTTGATCATGCGGTCCCCGAGGGTCAGGGAGGTGATGGCTTCGGCGGTCATGACGCCGGCGAGGGGAACGCCGCAGCGGTGGGCGACGTACGCGGAGCCGAGAGCCATGCCACGCATCTCGCGCAACAGAGGCGCGGGCATGGGTTCGTCACGTGCGCTGCTGACGGTGTCGAGGACGCAGCACGCGGTGGAAAAGGCAAGGGCGGACATCGTCGCGCGGGTCCAGTCCACGCCGGTGCCGAACTCGATGAAGAACGACAACCGCGCGGCCGAGAAAAGCGGGCCGGCCACCGCGGTGTGGCCCTTCACCACGTCGTCGAACAGCTTCAGTTGGAGGTCCCACACGTCGTCGCGGACGCTCTCCAGGCTCATGCGAGCCTGCATCGCGGCGTTGTAGCGGTCCTGGATGCTCTTGTACGCCTGCGCTGCCGCCCGATGCCGGTCGGCGGGTGAGGGCGAGCGGCCGAAGAGACTCATCCTCCGTTTTCCTGGCGGGAGTTGATCGCAGAGGTCACTAGCCGGGTGAGCAACTCGGCATCTACGTCGGCCGTTCCCCTGCGGGTGATCGCGACGGTGGTCTCGTCGCCGCCGACGCGGACGGTCAGGTTCACCACCGTCTCAGCGGGACTCACCGCCGTCCCGCGCCTGCCCGCCCAGCGCTTCACCTGTTCGACGAAGGAGGCGATGGCGTCCCGGCCGAGAAGCACGGTGACGAGATTGGCTCCCATGCCGAGCCCTTGGCCGGCCGTGGTGACGACGGCATGCGCGACGTCGGCCCATTGGTCGGCTCCCCGGAAGGAATCCAGTGAGTCGAAGTCGGCCTCGTCGAGGCACTGCCAGAGATCTTCAGGGACCTGGACGTACATCTGCGTACCCACCAGCGGACAGTAACAGCGGCTATCGACCGGATGAGGTGGTTCCGTCAATCCAAAGCTCCCGATCCGATGCGTCAGTCCGGCAGTTCGTGGAGGGTCTCCTCCGGTTCCTCGTTTGCCGCGTAGGGGTGTACGCGGCATTCCTCGGTGAAGGGGGTGAACCAGGATTCGGGGGATTCGGGGGTGGGGTGGGGGGTGGGGGTGTTCAGGGTGGTGGCGAAGTTTTCGAGGGCCTTGGCTACTTCGTCTGTCAGGAGGCCGTAGAGGTCGGCGGTGACCTCCGCCTGGGTGAGGAGGGAGCCCAGGAGGAGCTTCTCCGCTACGCAGGTCGGGGGGCCGAAGGGGGGTCGGGTCAGGCGGGACGTGAGCGTGATCGCCGTGACGGTGAGGCGGCGGGTGAAGAGGACCGTGTACGCGTCGGCCAGGTGTGGGGGGAGGTCGTCGAGGATCATGAAGGTGGCGTTGCTGCGGGCGACCGTGGGGCCGTCCTCCTCCAGGGCGGCCAGGTCGGTGAAGAGTTCGTCCACCAGGAGGTCGATCGCGTAGATCAGGGCGCCTGCGGCTATCTCCGCCGACTCCTTGCTCACCGTTCGGGTCGCTTCGCCGGTCGCCGCCCGAGCCCCCTCGCCGCTCGTCGCCTCGGCTGGTCCGCCGCACACCGGCCCGGCCGGCTCGGCACTTGCCACCGTGGTCTGCTCCGGGCGCCCCCACTCCACCGGCTCGGGGCTTGTGCCCGCGGTCTCCTCGGCGCCCATCACCCCGAGCAGTTCGTCGCTCCCCGTCCCGATGGGTTCACGGCTCCCGGCCGCCGTCTCCTCGCCGCCCATCACCCCGAGCAGTTCGTCGCTCCCCGTCCCGATGGGTTCACGGCTCCCGGCCGCGGTCTCCTCACCGCCCATCATCCCGACCGGCTCGCCGTTCCCCGTCCCGACCGGCTCGCCGTCTCCCGGCCCAGTCGGCCCGCCGCTTCGCGCCCCGGTCGGCTCCCGTCCACCCGCCTCGGACGC
Organism: Streptomyces sp. DSM 110735; assembly: GCF_016482685.1. Classification (GTDB taxonomy): domain Bacteria; phylum Actinomycetota; class Actinomycetes; order Streptomycetales; family Streptomycetaceae; genus Streptomyces. Next base: position 100,644 of record NZ_JACYHF010000019.1, read on the forward strand.
ATCGCCACCCGTCACCCCCATCGGCGCCTCGCCACCCGCCGCCCCCGGCACCCCCACCCGCTCCTCCCCCGCGTAGCCGAACGCCGTCAGCGGGAACGACGTGAGGAGGGGGGCCAGTTCGCGGAGGCGTATGCGCATCGCGTCGGATTCCGAGGGGGCTGGGGTGCCGCCGGGGGGCGTCGCTCCGAGATCGCCTGCCGCGTGGCGGCGGGCTCGTTCCGCGGGGTCGGCGGGTGGGGCGTCGGGGCCGTCGGCGGCGTCCAGGCTTTCCTGGAGGAGTTCGGAGTTCAGTTCCACCGCGCAGCGGGTTATCTGCCAGTCGGCTAGGGGTTCGGAGGTGTCGAGGAGTTCGGTCACCACCTCGCGTGCCGCCTCCTCGGCGAATTCCAGGGCGGGCGCGTCCACGAAGAGTTTCAGGAGGGCGCCGCCGGGGTGGACGGCGATGAGGTCGTCCATCAGGTCGACCTCCATGCCGTCCGGTCCCTCGATGGCCTCCAGGGAGTCGAAGCCCTTGCGCAGCAGGAAGAGGACGCCCTCCCGTTGCAGCGCGTCCAGGTCCGGCGTGCCCTCGGGCGGCGTCATCGTCACGGTCACCACGTATGTCACACGTTCATCGTGCATGAGGGGAGCCAGGGAGGTAGCGGAATCGGGGGGAGTCCGCCCGGGGGGAGTCCGTCCGGGGGGAGTCCGTCCGGGCTGAGTCCGCCGGGAAGAGAGAGGTCACGTCGCCCGTCACCGCACAGCGCCATGTCACCGCCCGCCGGTCAGTCACGGCACGCCTCCCCCTCGCCGCAATCCCCGCCGCACCACCCCCTCACGCCGACCGCTTCCGCGCCCCCGCCTTCTTCGCAGGCGTCTTCTTCGCCGCAGCCTTCTTCCCCGCCCCCGTGCTCTTCGTCGCCCCCCGTTTCCCAGACGGTTCCGCCGACTTGGAGGTGGACTTGCGGGCCGCCGCCGTCTTCTTCGCCGGAGGCTTCTTCGCACCGGCGGCGGACGCCGTCGACTTCTTGCCGCCCGTCTCCTTCGGGGTGCCGCGTCCGCGCGGGAGGGTGCGGACCTCGGCGTCCTCGCCCGGTTCCCCGGCGCCCCGCGACTCCCGCGCCTCGCGCACGCTCTTCTCCAGTGCCGCCATCAGGTCGAGGACCTTGCCGCCGGTGGCGGGGGCGGGAGCCTCGGGCGGGGCCTCACCGGCCGCCTTGGCCGCGATGACCTCTTCGAGCGCCTCGCGGTACTCGTCGTGCAGGTCGTCCAGGTCGACCTCGCCGAGGGTGTCCATCAGGGCGTCCGCGAGGTCGAGTTCCTTGTCGCGGACGGTGACGTCCACGTCGGGGGCCACGCCCTCGGGCGCGCGCACCTCGTCGGGCCACAGCAGACCGTGCATGACGATGACGTCGCCCACGACGCGCAGCATCCCGAGCCGTTCGCGGCCGCGCAGGGCGAACTTGGCGACGGCGACCTTGTTGCTGCGCTTGAGCGCCTCGCGCAGCAGGGTGTACGGCTTGGCGGCGGAGGCTCCGGCGGCGGCGAGGTAGTACGCGGCGTCCATCTGGAGCGGGTCGATGCGGTCGGCGGGGACGAAGGCGACGATGTCGATGGTGCGGGCGGTGGGCAGCGGCAGATGGGAGAGGTCGTCCTCGGTGATCGGGATCATCTCGCCGTCCGGCGCCTCGTACGCCTTGCCGATCTCCGCCTGCTCGACCTCGCGCCCCTCCAGCTCGCACACCTTGCGGTAGCGGATGCGGCCGTTGTCCTCGGTGTGGACCTGGCGGAAGGAGACCGCGTGGCTCTCGGTAGCGTTCACGACCTTGATCGGGATGCTGACCAGGCCGAACGAGATCGCGCCGTTCCATATGGATCGCACGTGCAGCGCCCCTTCCGTACGGTTCCGATGTGTCCCCTTCGCCCCATTTCTGGGATTGTCATCCTATGACGCCAGTGACGGAGGTGGCGGGGCGGCGGGTCACGCTCAGCAACCTGGACAAGGTGCTGTACCCGGACAGCGGTTTCACCAAGGGCGAGCTGCTGCACTACTACGCCACCACCGCGGACGTCCTGCTGCCGCATCTGCGCGACCGCGCGGTCTCCTTCCTGCGCTACCCCGACGGCCCCGGCGGCCAGGTCTTCTTCACCAAGAACGTGCCGCCCGGTACGCCCGACTGGGTCACGACCGCCGAGGTGCCCCGCTCCGAGGGTCCCGCCCGGATGGTGGTCGTGCAGGACCTCCCCTCGCTGGTCTGGGCGGCGAACCTGGTCGCCGAGTTCCACACCCACCAGTGGCTGGTCCAGGCACCCGACGCCGCCGACCGGCTCGTGTTCGACCTCGATCCCGGGGCGCCCGCGACCGTCGTCCACTGCTGCGAGGTCGCCCTGTGGCTGCGTGAACGGCTCGCCGCCGACGGCATCGGGGCGTACGCCAAGACCGCCGGGTCGAAGGGGCTCCATCTGCTGGCCGCCGTGCGCGGGGCGTCGCCCGAGGCGACGAGCGAGTACGCCAAGGCGCTCGCGGTGGAGGCGGAGGAGGCGCTGCCGGGGCTCGTCACCCACCGCATGACCAAGAGCCTCAGACCCGGCAAGGTCTTCGTGGACTGGAGCCAGAACGCCGCCCGCAAGACCACCGCCACCCCGTACACCCTGCGCGCCCGCCACGCCCCGCTCGTCTCCGCGCCCCTCACCTGGGACGAGGTCGAGGCGTGCCGCGTCCCGGCGGACCTGGAGTTCCTGGCCGACGACATCGCGCCCCGGGTCGAGGAACACGGCGACCTGATGGCGGGACTCCTGGACCCGGAGCGAGCCGCGGAACTGCCGTAAGCAGAGCTGCGACAACCCGAGCCGCCCCAACCCGAGCCGCCGCGAACAGCCGTACTACAGCCCCCGCCACGTCCTCCGGTCCCGCGCCATCGCGTGCAACGCCTCCACGTCCCCCGGCTTCAGCAGCCCGCCCAGTCGCGCGAGCCCCGCCAGCTCCTCCTCCCGCAGGATCCGTACCGTCCGGGGCACCGCCGTGATCAGCACCTCGGCAGGTCCCGCGACGGCGAGGACCGGGCGGACCTCCGCCGTCAGGGCGTACGCCGCCCGGTCGGCGTCCGCGCGCAGCCGCCGGAGCAGCGGCTCGGGGGCGCGGCGGCCCACGGCGACCATCGGGTCGGCGACCAGGACCCGCTGTCTGCGGGCGTACAGCGCGCGGACGGCGAAGAGTCCCGCGGGACCGATGAGCAGGTGGTGGACGCGGTCGCCGCCGGGGAGCGGTATCGAGTGCAGGGTGTGCCAGCCCGCGCCTTCGAGCGCGTCCAGGGCGGCGCCCACCGTCTCCTCGGCCAGCAGGGCGCGCCGGCGCGGGTCGGGGCGGAGCCGGTGGGCGGGGGCGGGCTCGCGGTCGAGGGCGACGAGCAGTGCCTCGCCGGGGCGGTTGGGAGCGAGGTCGTCGTCGGGGTGGAGGGTGAGGCGGGCGAGTTCGGCGGGGGTGGGTGCCGGGGGCGGTCCCACGGTGACGGGACCGGTGAGGAAGGGGCGCAGGGCGGCGAGCACGTCCTGCCGGGAGTCCTCGGCGAGGAGGCTGATCCGGGCGGTCTCGCGGTCGTACCAGGCGACGTTGTTCCCGTCCGTGCCGCGGACGTACAGCCGTTCGCGGCCGCGGAGCCGGGTCGGCACCACGCGCAGTCCGCTCATGCGCCATCACCCCTCGACCATGGGACCAGGCGGGAGCACCCCGTGCAAGAAGTCGCGCCCGGGGAACGGTCCCCTTGGCCGCACAGCCAGCCGCACAGCCAGCCGCACAGCCGCCCCGCGTAAGGTGGACGGACCCCGTTCACCCGGCAGCACAGGAGTTTCGTGTCCGACCGTCGTCGCAGGTCCGCGCGGGGTGTCCGCGCCGTGGGACTCGTCGCGGTGCTGGCGGCGGGGCTCGGCGGATGCGGGGATTCCGGGGGGCTGCTCGCGGACGGGCCCGCCTCGGTCGCGGTCGGTCCGGCGACGCTGTGGCCGGATCTGCGGCCCGCGTCGAGCCCGGCGTATCCGTACGACGTGGCCAGCCGGGAGACGGTCGAGGGGATACGGGTGCCGGGGGGCGGGATACGCGCGGTCGACCCGGTCGCGGTCGTGACGGCGGAACTTGCCGCGCACCCCGACGACTACGGCTCGAAGGGGGCGTACCACGCGACGGTGGACCGGATGAAGGACTGCGCGGACGGTACCCGGAACCCCAAGTGCCCCTTGCTGAAAGCCTATTACCGGGACCTGACCGGGGACGGACGCGTCGATCTCACCCTCGGTTTCCGCCTCCGGCCGACCAATCAGACGGCGGTACGGGTCTACACGGTCGAGGGGCACGCGCTCGTGCGGGTGCTGTCCGACAACGACGCGATCACCGGGGTGGAGCTGGCCGGGCGCTCGGTGATCGTGCGCTCCCCGGCGGAGATCTCGGGGTACGAGTACCGGACCACGTGGGCGTGGGACGCGGAGCAGCGGGCGATGGTGTTCACGCGGGACGAGTTCCTGCGCACGGGCGGCGGTACGGCGGCTCCGGGTCCGTCCGCCTCGCCCCCGCCGGGACCGAACCCGAACACTCCCCCGGGCGCGCCGTGAGGCGTCCGCTCCCCCGCTGGGCGGGGACGCTCGCCGCCAAGGCCGCCGCGTTCATCACGGTGATGTGCTGTGCGCTGGCGGCGCTGCTCGGGGTCCTGGTGCACGTCTCGGTGACGGATCAGACGGTGGGGCAGGCGCGCGGTCAGGCGCTGGACCGCCTGGACGAGGCGGTGCGCGCCTACCGGGCCGGGGACGCGCTGCCGCCGGGCGCCGGGCTCGACCCGGTCGCGCTGCCCGCGCCGCTGCGGGAGCTGGCGGTGTCCGGGGAGCGGGGCACGATGGTGGCGGAGTACCAGGGGCGCCCCACGATGTGGGCGGCGGCGCCCGCCGACGGCGGGCGGGCGATCGCGGTGGAGGTCGACCACTCGCAGCAGGCGCGGACCATCGCGGGGCTGGACCGGTCGATCCTGTGGTCCTCGGCGCTGGCCATAGGCGCGACGGCGCTGGTCGGGGCGTTCGCGGTGACCCGGGTGACCCGGCGGCTGCACACGACCGCGCGGGTGGCCCGGCGGATCAGCGCGGGCGACCTGGACGCGCGGGTGGACGATCCCCGCACGCGGGACCCGGCGCGGCAGCGGGACGAGGTGGCGGCGGTCGCCGCCGCGCTGGACTCGATGGCGGCGAGCCTGCAGGGCAAGCTGCTGAGCGAGCAGCGGTTCACCGCCGACGTGGCGCACGAGCTGCGCACCCCGCTGACCGGGCTGCACGCGGCGGCCGAGCTGCTGCCGCCGGGGCGCCCGACGGAGCTGGTGCGGGACCGGGTGGCAGCGCTGCGCACGCTGACCGAGGACCTGCTGGAGATCTCCCGGCTGGACAGCGGGCGCGAGCGCCTTGAGGCGGACACCGAGGAACTGGGCGCGCTGGTACGGCGCGTGGTGCGGGCTTCCGGGACGGACACCGAGGTGACGGTCGTCCGGGACGCGCGGGTGGAGACCGACCGGCGGCGCCTGGAGCGGGTGCTGGGCAATCTGGTCGCCAACGCGCACCGGCACGGGCGGACGCCGGTGCTGCTGACGGTGGACGGGCCCGTGGTGACGGTCCGGGACCACGGGGACGGCTATCCGGCGTATCTGGTGGAGCACGGTCCGCAGCGCTTCCGCACCGAGGGCGGCGCGAAGGGGCACGGTCTGGGGCTGACCATCGCGCGGGGTCAGGCGGAGGTGCTGGGCGCCCGGCTGACGTTCGCGAACGCGGCGGACGGGGGCGCGGTGGCGACGCTGCGGCTGGCGGCGGACGGCGAGTAGCCGGGGGCACGGAACACGCACCGCACACGCACCGCACCCGCACCCGCACCCGCACCCGCACCCGCACCCGCACGGAACACCTACGGCACACGTACGGCCGAGCGCGCGTCCGCCCCGCGCCCGGCACCCCCGAAAGGACGCCTCCCCGATGGCCCACTGCGGCGCGCAGCCGCCGGGGGGCGCTCCTAATGTGGCGATTAGTCAGTTGCACCCGCCTCCGGAGGTGTTCCATGTCCCTGCGTTCCGCCCTCACCCGCGGTGTCGCCCTGGCGGCGGCGACGGGCGCCCTGCTCGCCGGTGCCGCGGCCGTCCCGGCCGGTGCCGACGACGGCAAGGGCAACGGCACGTCCGTCGCCGCGCCGCCGAACGGCGGGCCCAGTGGTCCGGGCGGCGGACGGGGCGACCGCGACCCGCGCCGCTACCAGGGCGTCGTCACGGCGCAGGACGGTCTGTGGCTGCACGACCGCCCCGACCGGAGCACCCGCAAGGTCCGCTTCGCGGAGCACGGCGCGAAGGTCTCCATCTACTGCAAGGTCAAGGGCTCCGCGGTGGGCGGCAACCCGCTGTGGTACCTGCTCACGGACGGCACCTGGGCGTGGGGCTCCGCGCGGTACATCGCCAACGTCGGAGCCGCGCCACGCTGGTGCTGACCTCCCGACAGAGACGGCGTATAACCTCACTTATGTGTAGGTTCCGGACATGACCAAGGCCGGAATCGCGGTGTCCGCCTCACGGACACCGGCTTCCGCCGTGCCGCTCGCCCGGCGGCGCGGCATCGAACTCGCCCTGCTGGTGCTGGCCGTGCCGCTGTGCGTGTACGGCTACTGCGCGGTGGGTCTCGCGCGCACCGGCGCCGTACCGCCCGGCGTGCTCGGCTACGGCGCCGGGCTCGGCGGGCTCGCCCTGGCCGCGCATCTGGCGGTGCGGCTGCGGGCGCCGTACGCCGATCCGCTGCCGCTGCCCATCGCGGTGCTGCTCAACGGGCTCGGTCTGGTGCTGATCTACCGGCTCGACCTCCAGACGCCGGGCGACCGGGCGGCACCGGCCCAGTTGGTGTGGTCCACGCTCGGGGTGGCGCTGTTCATCGGGGTGGTCCTGCTGCTGCGCGACCACCGGGTGCTCCAGCGCTACTCCTACGTCTGTGTCGCCGCCGCCCTGGTGCTGCTGCTCGCCCCGATCCTGTTCCCGGCGGTCAACGGCGCCCGGATCTGGATCAGGTTCGCGGGGTTCTCCATCCAGCCGGGCGAGTTCGCCAAGGTGCTGCTCGCGGTGTTCTTCGCCGCCTATCTGGCCGCCAACCGCAACGCGCTGGCGTACACCGGGCGGCGGCTGTGGCGGGTGCAGTTGCCGACGGGGCGGGTGCTCGGTCCGATCGTGACGATCTGGCTGGTGAGCGTCGGGGTGCTGGTCCTGGAGCGGGACCTGGGCACCTCGCTGCTGTTCTTCGGGCTGTTCGTGGTGCTCCTGTACGTCGCGACCGGGCGCACCGGCTGGATCGCGGTCGGGCTGCTGCTCGCGGTGCTCGGCGCGATGGCGGTCGGCAGCCTGGAGCCGCACGTGGGCGGCCGGATCGAGGACTGGCTGCACCCGTTCGCCACCATCGAGGCGGGCGAGGGTCCCAACCAGCTCGCCCAGTCGCTGTTCGCCTTCGCGGCGGGCGGGATGCTCGGCACCGGGCTCGGACTCGGGCACTCCCCGCTGATCGGGTTCGCCACCAAGTCGGACTTCATCCTGGCGACGGCAGGGGAGGAGCTGGGTCTGGCGGGACTCGCCGCGCTCTTCCTGCTCTACGCGCTGCTGGTGGAGCGCGGCTACCGGGCGGGGCTTGCGCTGCGCGAGCCGTTCGGGCGGCTCCTCGCGGTGGGGCTCGCCTCGATCGTGGCGCTCCAGGTGTTCGTGATCGCGGGCGGGGTGACCGGGCTGATCCCGCTGACCGGCATGGCGATGCCGTTCCTCGCGCAGGGCGGCTCCTCGGTCGTCACCAACTGGGCCATCGTGGCGCTGCTGATCCGGATCAGCGACTCCGCCCGCAGCCAGTACGACGGCAAGGAGGCGCCGTGAGCCAGGACGGGCGGGAGTACGGCGGCGGGCTGCCGATGGCCAAGTACATCCGGCGCGCCTCGGCGCTGTGCGGGCTGCTGCTCGCGGCGCTGCTGGCCAACGCGGCCCGGGTGCAGGTCGTCCAGGCGGGTTCGTACAACGACAACCCGGCCAACCGGCGCGCCTCCATCGCCCGCTACCAGCAGCCGCGCGGCGACATCCTGGTGGGCGGCGTACCGGTGACCGGCTCGGCGGACACCGGGGAGCAGTTGCGCTACGAACGCACCTACCGGGACGGTCCGTTGTACGCCCCGGTGACCGGTTTCGCCTCGCAGTTGTACGGCAGCACGTTCCTGGAGCACTCCGAGGACGCGCTGCTCTCGGGCACCGATCCGGCGCTGTCGTCGTTCACGCTGTGGCGGGACGTGGCCCGCAAGCCCGCTCCCGGCGGTGATGTCGTCACCACGCTGGACGAGAAGGCGCAGCAGGCGGCGTACCGGGGTCTCGCCGGGCGCAAGGGCGCGGTGGCGGCGATCGATCCGACGACCGGGCGGGTGCTGGCGCTGGTGTCGACCCCGTCGTACGACCCGGCGGAGCTGTCGGGCAACGGCAAGGCGGTGTCGGCGGCGTGGGCGCGGCTGAACGCCGATCCGGACAAGCCGATGCTCAACCGGGCGGTGCGGCAGACCTATCCGCCGGGCTCGACGTTCAAGGTGGTCACGGCGGCGGCGGCGCTGGACGCGGGGGTGATCACGGATGTGGACAAGCCGACGGACTCCCCCGATCCGTACCGGCTGCCGGGCACCACGACCCGGCTGACCAACGAGATCGACGGCTGCCGGGACGCCTCGCTGCGGCAGGCGTTCGCGTGGTCCTGCAACACCGTCTTCGCCAAGCTGGGCGTGGACGTGGGGCTGAAGGACATGGCGGCGACGGCGGGGGCGTTCGGCTTCAACGACACCGGTCTGCGCATCCCGTTCGCGGTGTCGCAGTCCACCTTCGACACGGTGGTGGACCGGGCGCAGCTCGCGCTGTCCTCGATCGGGCAGTACAACACGCGGGCCACCCCGCTGCAGATGGCGATGGTCGCGGCGGCGGTGGCCAACGGCGGTCAGACGCGGGCGCCGTATCTGGTGGAGCGCACCACCCGGCCGGGCGGCGAGACGGTGCGGGGCGCGGACACGCGTCCGCTGATCCAGGTGATGCGCCCCTCCACGGCGGTCCTGCTGCGCGAGCTGATGACGGACGCCGTGGAGCGGGGCACCGGCGGCAACGGCGCGATCCCGGGCGCCACGGTCGGCGGCAAGACCGGCACCGCGCAGCACGGCGTGGACAACTCCGGTGTGCCGTACGCCTGGTTCGTCTCCTGGGCGCAGGGCGACCGCGCCGCGCAGCCCGAGGTCGCGGTGGCGGTGGTGGTGGAGGACGCCGCCGCCGACCGGGGCGAGGTCAGCGGCGGCGGCGACGCGGCGCCGATCGCCCGCGAGGTGATGCGGGCGGTGCTGGGACGGTGACGGCGGTTCAGCCCACCGGCCGGAGCATCTCGGAGCGGACCTTCAGGGTGTCGCGGGCGGCGGCGTCGAGGTCCACGTCGGCGGGGTCGGACGCGGCGAGGCTCACGGCGGCGACATCGGCGCCGGTGTTGCCATCCGCCCAGGCGCACACGGGGTAGACCAGCTCGACCGTCCCCGCCTTCTGCTTCAGCACCTCGCAGCTCACGGTGGTGTCCGCGCCGGACGGGGTGACGTCCCGGGCGGGTACGGCGACGGTCACGCCCTGTGCCTCGGTGGCGCCGTGGAGCATGTTGCGCCGGACCTCGGGGGCGTGGGTGAAGCGGCCGTACAGACCGGAGACCAGCAGGACGCCCTTGGTGCTGTCGCCGCCCTGGTCGTACTGGCCGACGACCGCGTGGATGCCCTTGACGTCCCAGGCGCCGTCCGCCTCGTCCTCTATCTTCTTGCCCTCGGTGCCGGAGAGGTCCTGGGCCAGCTCGTACTTGTCGTCCAGCAGGCGCTGAGGCAGCGCCAGCTTGTGCTTCGCCTCGGGGAGTCCGCTGTCGACCGCCGCCTTGCCGATCATCACCAGTCCGACGACCGCGATGACGCCGAGCGCGAGGACACCGCCGACGATGCCGAGGATCAGCCCGGTCCGCCGCTTCGGGGGCGGGGGCGGAGCGCCCCAGGCGGGGTACGGCTGCGGGGCTCCCGGGGGCGACTGCTGGCCGTACGGCGCCGCGTACGGGCCGGGGTTGCCGTAGGGACCGGGGGCACCCTGGGGACCGGGAGCGCCGTAGGGACCGGGAGCGCCCTGGGGACCGGGAGCGCCGTACGGGGGCTGGGACGGCGGCTGGGACGGGGGCTGCGGAGGCATGGACACGCCAGCACGGTACTCCATTCGGACATCCCGGCCGTACGCCCCGAGATGCCGCCAAGGCGCCCGACGCTCCGTCAACAAGTCCCGCACGGGGGATTGACGGTCTTGCTGACACGCAGTCTCATAAGAGGCGGACGACGACGTACCCCCGGGTGACGAGGTGAGTGAGCCATGACGACCGTGACCGAAGCGGACGCGCTCGAAGGGCTGCGCGACGCGCTGGGCCTGCTCAAGGACCGCGAGGAGGTGGCCGAGCGGCTGCTCGTCTCCTCCGCGAAGCACTCCTTCGACCCCGACAAGGAGCTGGACTGGGACGCGCCCTTCGAGGAGGGCAAGTGGTTCTGGCCGCCGGAGCTGGTCTCGCTCTACGGCACGCCGCTGTGGGAGCGGATGAGCGAGGAGCAGCGCATCGACCTCTCCCGCCACGAGGCCGCGGCGCTCGCCTCGCTGGGCATCTGGTTCGAGCTGATCCTCATGCAGTTGCTGGTCCGGCACATCTACGACAAGGCGGCGACGAGCGCGCACGTGCGGTACGCGCTCACCGAGATCGAGGACGAGTGCCGTCACTCGAAGATGTTCGCGCGGCTGATCTCGCGCGGGGAGACGCCCTGGTACCCCGTCAGCCGGGCCCACCAGAACCTCGGGCGGCTGTTCAAGACCATCTCCACGACCCCGGGTTCCTTCACGGCGACCCTGCTCGGCGAGGAGGTCCTGGACTGGATGCAGCGGCTGACCTTCCCGGACGAGCGGGTCCAGCCGCTGATCCGGGGCGTCACGCGCATCCACGTGGTGGAGGAGGCGCGGCATGTGCGGTACGCCCGCGAGGAGTTGCGGCGCCAGATGGTGACCGCGCCGAAGTGGTCCCAGGAGTTCACCCGCGTCACCTCCGGCGAGTTCGCGCGGATCTTCTCCGTCGCCTTCGTCAACCCCGACGTCTACGCCAACGTCGGGCTCGACAAGCGCGAGGCGATGGCCCAGGTCAAGGCGAGCGCCCACCGCCGCGAGATCATGCAGACCGGCGCGAAGCGCCTGACCGACTTCCTGGACGAGATCGGCGTACTGCGCGGCACGGGCCGACGCCTGTGGAAGTCGTCGGGACTGCTGGCGTAGGGGGCGGACCGGGGACACCGTCACCGGACGGACCGGGGACACCGTCACCGGGCGGACCGGGGACGCTGTCACCGGGCGGGGTGGAACCGCCACGACCGGGCAGCCGGGGACGCTGTCACCGGGCAGAGCGGAACCGCCACGACCGGGCGCGACGGAGCAACGTCACCAGGAGCGCCGCGCCCGGGACGGCCGGACCGCCGTAGCCGGTCACGCCGGGGACACCGTGGCCAGGCACGCCTGAGCCGTCGCCACCGGACCCGCCGGGAGGCACCGTGCCCGGCCGCCACGGCCGGACGGACCGTGGCGGGCGCAGCCGTCGCCACCGGGCACCGGGCACCGGGCACCGGGCACCGGGCACCGGGCACCGGGCACCGGGCACCGGGCACCGGGCACCGGG
>NZ_JACYHF010000001.1 GCF_016482685.1 Streptomyces sp. DSM 110735
CTCGTCGAAGCCATGAAGGTCGACAAGAAGTCCCGCGGCGACCTGCTCCGCTTCATCGTCCTGGACGGCCTCGCCCGACCCACCGTCCTGGAAGGACCCGACCCCGCCGTCCTCCTCGCCGCCTACAGTGCCGTCGCGTGACGCGCCGCATCCGAAGCAACACAAAAGGTCAGGTCACAGAATCTGCGACCTGACCTTTGGCTGAGCCGCTTTCGGGATTCGAACCCGAGACCTACGCATTACGAGTGCGTTGCTCTGGCCATCTGAGCTAAAGCGGCGTGCTGCGCGTGCACCGGGGTGCGTGGCAACGTCGGTAAGTCTACACAGGTTCGAGGGGTGGTCGTACCGGCCCCCGGGGCGGGGGCCGGTGGGGCGGGGAGGTCAGGTGCAGCGTTTGTTCTGGGCGGGCGGGGTGCCCTTGAGGAGGTAGGTGTCGATCGCGGTGTCGATGCAGGTGCTGCCGCGGCCGTAGGCGGTGTGGCCGTCGCCCTCGTAGGTGAGGAGGCGGCCCGAGGCGAGCTGGCGGGAGAGGGACTGGGCCCAGCGGTAGGGGGTGGCGGGGTCACGGGTGGTGCCGACGACCACGATCGGGGCGGCGCCCTCGGCCTCGATGCGGTGCGGGGTGCCGGAGGCTTTGACCGGCCAGTAGGTGCAGTTCAGGGACGCCCAGGCGAGGCTCGTGCCGAAGACCGGGGACGCCTTGCGGAACCGCGGGACGTCCTTCGCCACCTGGTCCGGACCGGAGAAGGCGGGCGGGAGGTCCAGGCAGTTCACGGCCGCGTTGGCCATCATCAGGTTGCTGTAGTGACCCTTGGCGTCGCGCTCGTAGTAGATGTCGGCGAGCGCCAGCAGACCCGCGCCGTCGTGCTCGTCCATGGCCGACTTCAGCGCCTCGCGCAGTTGCTCCCACAGCCCCTGGTCGTACATCGCCGCGACCACGCCGATGGTCGCCAGCGACTCGCCCAGCTCGCGGCCGTCCGCGTCGCCCGCCGGGAGGGGGTGGGCGTCGAGCTGGCGGAAGAACGACTGCAGGCGCTCTCCGACCTGGTCCGGGGTGTGGTCCTTGCTGTTCAGCGGGCAGTCCGCCTGCTTCACGCAGTCCCGGGAGAACGCCTGGAAAGCCGTCTCGAAGCCCGCCGTCTGGTCCAGGTTGACCTGGCGGGCGTCCAGGGAGGGGTCGATCGCGCCGTCCAGCACCAGGCGACCGGTGCGCTGCGGGAACAGCCCGGCGTAGGTCGCGCCGAGGAGCGTGCCGTACGAGGCGCCCACGTAGTTGAGCTTCTGGTCGCCGAGCAGGGCGCGCAGGATGTCCATGTCGCGGGCCGCCTCCACGGTGGAGACGTGCCGCAGCAGCCGCGCCGAGTGCGCGCCGCAGCTCTCCGCGAAGCCCTTGTCCGCCGCGACCAGCGCGTCCGTCTCCTTCGGGCTGTCGGGGGTCAGGTCCGTCTCGGTGAAGGCGTCCATCTGGCGGCCGTCGAGACACTCGACCGGATCGCTGCGGCCGACCCCGCGCGGGTCCATGCCGACCATGTCGTACCGGGCGCGTACCTCGGCCGGATAGCCGAGCGCCGCGTACTGCTGGAGGTAGTCGATCGCCGAGCCGCCCGGACCGCCCGGGTTCACCAGCAGGGAGCCGAGCGGCTTCGCCTTGCCGGTGGCCTTCTTGCGGACGACGGAGAGCTTGACGTCGCCGGAGGAGGGCTTGTCGTAGTCGAGCGGCGCCTTGAAGGTCGCGCACTGGAACCCGGCGGCGCCGCACGCGCGCCAGCTCAGCCGCTGGGAGTAGTACGGCGCGAGCGCGGCCGGGGTCGCCTTCGGCAACGGGGGCAGCACCGCGCCCTGGACCGTCCCGGCGGCCGAGGCGTCGGTCGGGCCGGTGGCCGAGCAGGCGGTCAGCGGCAGCGCGGCAGCCACGAGGAGAGCCGCGGTGGCGCGGGCACGGGTGCCGACGGTGCGGGGCGCGCGCGGCCCCGGGGACAGCGTCCGGGAGAACCGGCGCGGAGAAGGCTCGGTCTGCATCAGGCGAGCGTAACCCTGCGCGATGGCGTGGACACGTTGGGTGCCGCGCGTGCCTCGTACGAGGGACGGCGTCGTCCGGCGGTCACCACCCGCCGCGCGCCCCCGTCCATGCGTGCCTCGTACGAGGGACGGCGCCCATCGCCCGCCGCGCGCCCCCGGCTCACCCCGCCCGCAGCGCCATCGTCATCGCCTCGACCGCCAGCAGCGGAGCCACGTTGCGGTCCAGCGCCTCACGGCACGCGGCGATCGCCTCGATGCGGCGCAGGGTGGACTCCGGGGAGCTGGAGCGGGCGATGCGGTCGAGCGCGTCCTCGGCGTCGGTGTTGGCCAGCGCGATGCGGGAGCCGAGCTGGAGGGCGAGGACGTCGCGGTAGAAGCCGGTGAGGTCGCCGAGGGCCACGTCGAGGCTGTCGCGCTGGGTACGGGTCCTGCGGCGCTTCTGCATGTCCTCCAGGTCCTTCATCACGCCCGCCGTGCCGCGCGGCAGCCGTCCGCCCTGGACCGCGCCGAGCGCCGCCTTCAGCTCCTCGGACTCCTTGCCGTCCATCTCCTCGGCCAGTTGCTTGGCGTCCTCGGCGGCGGCGTCGACCAGCTCCTGGGCTGCCTTGAGGCAGGCGCCGACCTCGCTCAGGCGCAGCGGCAGCTTGAGCACGGCGGCACGGCGCTCGCGGGCCGCCGGGTCGGTGGCCAGGCGGCGGGCGCGGTCGACGTGCCCCTGGGTGGCGCGCGCGGCGGACGCGGCGACCTCGGGCTCGATGCCGTCGCGGCGCACCAGCATGTCGGCGACGGCGTCCACGGGGGGCGTGCGCAGGTTCAGGTGGCGGCAGCGGGAGCGGATCGTGGGGAGCACGTCCTCGATGGAGGGCGCGCACAGCAGCCACACCGTGCGCGGGGCGGGCTCCTCGACCGCCTTGAGGACGGCGTTGGCCGACTTCTCGTTCAGCCGCTCGGCGTCCTCCACGAGGATGATCTGCCAGCGGCCGTTCGCCGGGGCGGTGAAGGACTTGCGGACCGTGTCGCGCATGTCCCTGACCAGGATCTCCGCGCCCACGGCGGCGACCGAGGTGACGTCCGCGTGGGTGCCGAGCAGCGCGGTGTGGCAGCCGTCGCAGAAGCCGCAGCCGGGCACGCCGCCCAGGGCGCGGTCCGGGCTCACGCACTGGAGGGCGGCGGCGAAGGCGCGCGCCGCCTGGTTGCGTCCCGCGCCGGGCGGACCCGTGAACAGCCAGGCGTGGGTCATCCGCGACGACTCCGGCGGCGGCTCGGAGGCGGAGGCGGCCGTGACGAGCGCGTCGGCGTCCCGCGCGGCGCCTTCCAGCACCGCGCCGACCTTCTCCTGCCCGACGAGGTCGTCCCATACGGTCATGGGTCACGCCGCCCTTCCGTCACACCGCGCACCGTCACACCGCGCACGTCGCACCGCGCGGATCCGCCTCCATTGTGCGGGGGAGCACCGACAACGCCGAAAACGGGCATCCGGCGAGCACGTGAAAAGGCGGCGCCCCCGGAGCCGTACCCGTGCTCCGGGGGCGCCGCCTCAGCCAGTGCTCAGCGGCGCCGGTTACGGCCCCGCCTGCCCTCGTCCTCGTCACGCGCGCCGTACTCACGCTCGTCGTACGAGCCGAGCAGTTCGTCCGCCAGCGACGGCAGGTCGTCCAGCGGGGTCTCCTCGGCCCAGTCGGGGCGCGGGCGGCCGTCGGCGCCGAGCTGGGGCATCTCGCGGGTGCTGTCGTCGGCGCCGGACCGCGCGTCGCGGAAGGCGCCGGACGGCACCTGGGGCAGCACGGCGGTCTCGTCCGTGGCGCCCGCCGGGGGACGCGGCACCTCGGCGGTGACCTCGGACTCGCGGCGCTCGTCGCGCACCGGGGGCAGCACCGCCGTGCGGTCGGCGTCCGGGTCGACGACCGGGGTCGGGACCGTCTCGTCGACCGCGCGGGGCGCGGAGCGCGGCGCGTCGTCCTTGTTCAGCGAGATGACGGGCGTCGGCATGGTCGTCGCCTCCGGGGGCGTGGACCGGTCCGCCGACTGCGGGGCGCCCCGGCGGCGGGCCGCCTCCTGGGCTGCCGCGGCCGCCTCGGCGGCGTGCCGACGGGCCTCCTCGGCGCGCAGCAGAGCCTCCTCCGCCTTGCGCTGCTTCTCCAGGCGCAGAGCCTCGGCCTCGGCGCGCAGCCGCGCCTCCTCCTCCGCCTCGCGGCGGCGGCGCTCCTCGTCCGCCCTGCGGCGCGCCTCCTCGGCGGCGCGGGCCTTCTCCTCGGCGAGCAGCCGCTGCCGCTCCTCCTCGGCGCGCCGGTGAGCCTCCTCAGCCCGGCGCCTGGCCTCCTCCGCCTGGCGCTCCGCCTCGCGGCGCTGCGCCTCCTCCAGCTCGCGCCGCTTGCGCTCCTCCTCCTCGGCGCGCAGCCGGGCCAGCGTCTCCTGGCGCTCGCGCTCGACGCGCTCCTCCTCGGCCTTGCGCGCCGCCTCTTCCTCGGCCTTGCGGCGCGCGTCCTCCTCAGCCTTCTTGCGTGCCTCCTCCTGCGCCTTGATCTCGGCCTCGGAGAGCGGGAGGACGACGTCGAGCCGGTGCCGGATCACGGTGGTGACGGACTCGGGCTCCTGCCCCGCGTCCACGACCAGATAGCGGCCGGGGTCGGCGGCGGCGAGGGTGAGGAAGCCGGAGCGCACGCGCGCGTGGAACTCGGCGGGCTCCGACTCCAGGCGGTCGGGCGCCTCGGTGAACCGCTCGCGGGCGGTCTCCGGCGGCACGTCGAGCAGCACGGTCAGATGCGGGACCAGACCATGGGTGGCCCAGCGGTTGATGCGGGCGATCTCGGTCGGGGAGAGGTCGCGCCCGGCGCCCTGGTAGGCGACGGACGAGTCGATGTACCGGTCCGAGATGACGACGGCGCCGCGCTCCAGGGCGGGGCGTACGACGGTGTCCACGTGCTCGGCGCGGTCCGCCGCGTAGAGCAGCGCCTCCGCGCGGTGGGACAGCCCCGCCGAGGACACGTCGAGCAGGATCGAGCGCAGCCGCTTGCCGACCGGCGTGGCGCCCGGCTCGCGGGTGAGGACGACCTCGTGTCCCTTGCCGCGGATCCACTCGGCGAGCGCCTCGGCCTGGGTGGACTTGCCGGCGCCGTCGCCGCCCTCCAGGGCGATGAAGAATCCGTTCGCCGCGGGGGCGGTCACCGGGTCGTCCCCGCCGAGCAGGGCGTCCTTGAGGTCCTGGCGCAGCGGGATGCCGGAGCGGTCGTCGACCTTGGCGAGGACGAGGACGGCGATCGGCAGCAGCAGCGCGCCGACCAGCATGAGGGTGAACGAGGCGCCGCCGTGCGCGAAGACGAAGCGACCGCTCTCCAGCCGGTGGCGGCCGATGAGCCCGGCGACCACGGGGGCGATCAGGACGCCGAGCGCCATGAAGACGCGGACCACCGCGTGCAGGTGCTCGGTGATGCGCGCCCGGCGGGATTCCTCGGTCTCCTGGTCGAGCAGCGCGTGCCCGGTGTTCGCGGACACGCCCGCGGCGACACCGGCGAGGGTGACCAGGAGCAGCACCGTGGTGACGTCCGGGACGAGCCCTGCGGCCAGCAGGGCGATGCCGGTGACCGCTATGGCCAGCGCGAGGAACCTGCGGCGCGAGAGCGAGGACAGCAGCGCGGGCGCGCTGCGGATGCCGACGCCGACGCCACCGGTCAGACCGAGCACAAGGAGGCCGTAGAGCACCGGACCGCCGCCCAGGTCGGTGGCGTGCAGCACGCACACGGAGACGGCGGCGGCGATGGCACCGGCGACGGCGGCGCAGGCGATGACGAGCGGCAGGACGGCGCCGGTACGGCCCTTGTCCACACCGGCGGCGCTGCGCGGGCGGCGCAGCCCCTCCAGCGGCGACCGCGGGCGCGGGGTGCGCGTGCCGGGCAGCTTCAGGGCGCTGAGCACGGACAGGGAGGCGGCGAACAGTCCGGCCGCGACGTACGACGCGAGGGCCGCGTGGTGCTGGTCGAACCAGGTGATGCCGGTGGCAAGGAGGTTGTTGAACAGGGAGGCGACGACCAGCGCGGCGGCCGCCAGCGGGACGGCGAGGAAGCCGGTGCGCAGCGCGAGGCGGCGCAGGGCGTCCAGGTGGTCCGGCAGCGGGCGCACGGTCGCGCCCTCGGGCGGCGGGGCGGGCAGCAGACCGGGCGCCGCGCTCTCGCGGCACACCGTCCACAGCCGCTCGGCCACACCGGTGACGAAGGCGGTGACGAGCAGGACGGCGAGCGCGTTGTCCGGTGTCCAGTCGATCCACAGGGGCGCGACGAGCAGCAGCGCGGCACGCACGCCGTCGGCGCCGACCATGGTCCAGCGCCGGTCCAGCGGGCCGTCCGGCGCGGTCAGGGTGCTCATCGGGCCGAGCAGGACGGCGCCGAAGAGCAGGGTGGCCAGCACGCGCACCGCGAAGACGACCGCGACGGCGAAGGCCACGCCCCGGTACCCCCCGCCGAAGGCGCCCTGCGACACCGCCGCCTGGAGGACGAGGAGGACCAGCACGAGCAGGGCCAGGGCGTCGCCCGTACCGCTCACGAGGTGTGCGCCGCACAGGCGTCGCAGGTCCGGTCGGCGCAGCAGGGAACGGACGGCGCGTTCGCGGGAATCCGCGACCAGTGCGTCGTCCGGTGCTGGGGTGGGGGCCGTTGGCTGCTCGGCTCGCGTCATGCGTTCAGCCTATCCGCAGCCGCTGACACCCATGCCCTCCTTGCCCCCTCGGTCCCGCTCTGCCCCGGACGTACACCGGGTGCTCACATCCCGGCGACACGCCGACGCCCCGGCACCGCGCGTGGCGGTACCGGGGCGTCGGGGGAAGTGTCCCGAAGGCGCGTACGGGAGGAGTCCCGCGGGCTCAGTCCTCCGTGCCGGAAGTGCCGGACGACGCCGTCTTCTTGGCGGCCGCGACGGTCTTCTTCGCCGTGGTCGTCTTCTTGGCGGCGGTCTTCTTCGCCGCCGTCTTCTTGGCGGCGGTCTTCTTCGCCGGGGCGGTCTTCTTGGCCGTGGCCTTCTTCGCCGTCTTCTTGGCGGGACCCTTGGCCCGCTTCTCGGCGAGCAGTTCGAAGCCGCGCTCCGGGGTGATCTCCTCCACGCTGTCGCCGGAGCGCAGGGTGGCGTTGGTCTCCCCGTCGGTGACGTAGGGACCGAAGCGACCGTCCTTGACCACGACCGGCTTGCCGGAGACCGGGTCGTCGCCCAGCTCCTTCAGCGGCGGCTTGGCGGCGGCCCGGCCGCGCTGCTTGGGCTGGGCGTAGATCGCCAGCGCCTCCTCCAGGGTGATCGTGAAGATCTGGTCCTCGGAGGTGAGCGAGCGCGAGTCGGTGCCCTTCTTCAGGTACGGGCCGTAGCGGCCGTTCTGCGCGGTGATCTCCACGCCCTCGGCGTCCGTGCCGACCACGCGGGGCAGCGACATCAGCTTCAGGGCGTCGTCGAGGGTGACCGTGTCGAGCGCCATGGACTTGAAGAGGGATGCCGTGCGCGGCTTGACCGCGTTCTTGCCGGTCTTCGGGGTGCCCTCGGGGAGCACCTCGGTGACGTAGGGGCCGTAGCGGCCGTCCTTGGCGATGATCTGGTGGCCGGTGACCGGGTCGGCGCCCAGCTCGAAGTCGCCGCTGGGCTTGGCCAGCAGCTCCTCGGCCAGCTCGACCGTCAGCTCGTCGGGCGCCAGGTCCTCGGGGACGTCCGCGCGCTGGTGCTGCTCGGTGTCCTTCTCGCCCCGCTCGATGTACGGGCCGTAGCGGCCCACGCGCAGCACGATGCCGTCGCCGACCGGGAAGGAGGACACCTCGCGGGCGTCGATCGCGCCGAGGTCGGTGACCAGTTCCTTGAGACCGCCGAGGTGGTCGCCGTCGCCGTTGCCCGCGTCGGCGGCGGCACCGGAGTCCTCCAGACCCTCGCCGAAGTAGAAGCGCTTGAGCCACGGCACGGACTGGGCCTCGCCGCGCGCGATGCGGTCGAGGTCGTCCTCCATGCGGGCGGTGAAGTCGTAGTCGACGAGCCGGCCGAAGTGCTTCTCCAGCAGGTTGACCACGGCGAAGGACAGGAAGGACGGCACGAGGGCGGTGCCCTTCTTGAAGACGTAGCCGCGGTCCAGGATCGTGCCGATGATCGACGCGTACGTCGACGGGCGACCGATCTCGCGCTCTTCCAGCTCCTTGACCAGGGACGCCTCGGTGTAGCGGGCCGGAGCCTTGGTGGCGTGGCCGTCGACCGTGATCGCGTCGGCGGCCAGCGGGTCGCCCTCGGCGACCTGGGGCAGCCGCCGCTCGCGGTCGTCCAGCTCCGCGTTCGGGTCGTCGGCGCCCTCGACGTACGCCTTCAGGAAGCCGTGGAAGGTGATCGTCTTGCCGGAGGCGCTGAACTCGACGTCCCGGCCGTCGGCGGAGGTGCCGCCGATCCTGACCGTGACGCTGTTGCCGACCGCGTCCTTCATCTGGGAGGCGACGGTGCGCTTCCAGATGAGCTCGTACAGCCGGAACTGGTCGCCGGTCAGACCGGTCTCGGCGGGCGTGCGGAAGCGGTCGCCGGAGGGGCGGATCGCCTCGTGCGCCTCCTGGGCGTTCTTGACCTTGCCCGCGTAGGTGCGCGGCTGCGGCGGCAGGTAGTCGGCGCCGTACAGGTGCGTGACCTGCGCACGAGCCGCGGCGACAGCGGTGTCGCTGAGCGTCGTGGAGTCGGTACGCATGTACGTGATGTAGCCGTTCTCGTACAGCTTCTGGGCGACCTGCATGGTCGCCTTCGCGCCGAAGCCGAGCTTGCGGCTCGCCTCCTGCTGGAGCGTGGTCGTACGGAACGGGGCGTACGGCGAGCGGCGGTACGGCTTGGACTCGACCGAGCGCACGGAGAACCGGGTGGTCTCCAGGGCGGCGGCGAGGGCGCGGGCGTTCGCCTCGTCCAGGTGGAGGGTGTTCGGGCTCTTGAGCTGCCCGAGGGAGTCGAAGTCGCGACCCTGCGCGATCCGGCGCCCGTCGACCGTCTGGAGGCGGGCGACCAGCGACGACGGGTCGGAGGGGTCACCGGCGCGACCGGTGGCGAAGGTACCGGTCAGGTCCCAGTACTCGGCGGAGCGGAAGGCGATGCGGTCGCGCTCGCGCTCGACGATGAGCCGGGTGGCCACCGACTGGACCCGGCCCGCCGACAGCTTCGGCATGACCTTCTTCCACAGGACCGGCGAGACCTCGTAGCCGTACAGGCGGTCGAGGATGCGGCGGGTCTCCTGGGCGTCGACCAGCTTCTTGTTCAGCTCGCGCGGGTTGGCGACGGCCTCGCGGATCGCGTCCTTGGTGATCTCGTGGAAGACCATCCGCTTGACGGGGATCTTCGGCTTGAGGACTTCCTGGAGGTGCCAGGCGATGGCCTCGCCCTCGCGGTCCTCATCGGTGGCGAGGAACAGCTCGACGGAGTCCTTCATCAGGTCCCGGAGCTTCTTTACCTGTGCCTTCTTGTCCGCGTTGATGACATAGATCGGCGCGAAGTCGTGGTCCACGTCCACACCGAGGCGGCGGACCTCACCGGTGTACTTCTCCGGCACCTCCGCGGCGCCGCTGGGAAGGTCCCGGATGTGCCCGACACTCGCCTCGACTACGTAGCCGGGGCCGAGGTAACCCTTGATCGTCTTCGCCTTGGCAGGCGACTCGACGATGACGAGTCGGCGGCCGCCCTGTGCGGTCTCGCTGGTCGGGGACAACTTCGCTCTTCTCTCCGGTCGACGCTGTGGCCTCCCCAGGGGCTTGGTCCCGGGGTCGCGGCGTGCTTCTGGCACGTGTGACGCTGCGGAGTGTGACGGTACATCCCGCCCCCGTGTCAAACGGGAAAAGCCCACAACGGCCACTCGAACGGTAACCCGACTACCGGCATTCCTGCCGCCCGGAGTGCCCGGCAGGTCCGTGGCCCGCGTCCGGAGCGCGATGCTCCGCCCCGGATGTCAGAGACGAGTGAGGCAGTACGCGGCGAGTCCGAGCGCCACGGCTCCGCCGACCGCGGCGAGGCTCGCCGACAGGGTCTGCCCGACCCCCTGGGCGACCGGTTCCCCCCGCCGCACCCGGACCCCGGTCCACACCAGCAGACCCCCTCCGAACAGCGCGAACACCACTCCCGCGAACACCGCCGGACCGCTCTCCATGCCCCGCCCGCCCCTCTCTTCCCGCTTCTGCCTGCTTCGGCGCGGGGAGCGTGCCACGGGCGATCGACAGGGGGGCGACATCCGGGTGAACGGCGGACTCCGCCGGACCGGGACGAGGGCGCAGGGCACGTCTTTCCGGCCGTTCTCCCGCCGGTTTCCGGCGCGCGGCGCGGAGCCCCCGGCGTACGGCGAAGATCGGGTGGCGGTTACGCAGGCGCGGCGAGGGCGGCTACGGCAGCCGTACCCGCCCTTTCCGTGCCGGTCGTTCCGTGTCGGTCAGCCTTTCCGTGCCGGTCAGCCGACCTGTTCGCCGACCGGTTCCAGGAAGCCCTGCTCCACCAGCAGCCGGATCTGGGCCGGGGTGCGGTCGCGCAGGGCGACCGGGTCCTCGCCGACGAGCTGGGCGATGGCGTCCAGGATGCGACCGGCGCTCAGCGTGCCGTCGCACACGCCCGCGAAGCCCGCGCCGATGGTGTCGACCTTGGTGGCACGGCACATGCCCCGGTGCTGACGGAGCACCACATGCTCGGGGTCCTCGGCACCGGGGAGCCCGACCTGTTCCTGGACCACCTCGGCGGCGAGCCTGAAGTGCCCCTCCAGCAAAGCCGCGTCGTCGTGCTCGCGCAGATGGGCGACGCGCTCGAAGTGGGCGCGGATCGCGTCGCCGAGGGGCTGTTCGACCGCGTGCGGCCACTCCTCCACGACAATGGACGGCTCGGCCGCCGAGGTCTTGCGCAGGGTGATCCAGCCGAAGCCGATCCCCTTGACCTTGCGCGCCTCGAACTCGTCGAGCCAGGCGTCGTACCGCGCCTGATACTCCGCCGGGTCCTCGCGGTGGTCCCCGGCGTCCCGCAGCCACAGCTCGGCGTACTGCGTGACGTCCTGCGTCTCGCGCTGCACGATCCACGCGTCGCACCCGCGCGGCACCCACGACCTGAGCCGCTCCTGCCAGTCCTCCCCCTCCACGTGCTGCCAGTTGGCGAGGAACTGCGCGAACCCGCCCTCGTTCAGCCGCTCCCCCGCCTGCTGAACGAGCGTGCGGCACAGATCGTCCCCGCTCATCCCGCCGTCGCGGTAGGTGAGGCGGGCGCCGGGCGAGATGACGAAGGGCGGGTTGGAGACGATCAGGTCGAACGTCTCGTCCTGGCACACCGGTTCGAACAGCGAGCCCTCGCGCAGATCGGCGGCGGGCGCGCCGGAGAGCGCGAGGGTGAGCGCGGTGATGTGCAGGGCGCGCGGGTTGAGGTCGGTGGCGGTCACGCGCGTGGCGTGCTGGGCGGCGTGCAGCGCCTGGATGCCGGAGCCGGTGCCGAGGTCGAGCGCGGAACCGACGGGCGTGCGCACGGTGATCCCGGCCAGCGTCGTGGAGGCGCCGCCCACCCCGAGGACGACGTTCTCGGCGCGCTGTCCGATGCCGCCCGCGCCGCCGACCGCGCAGCCGAGGTCGGACACGATGAACCAGTCCTCGCCGTCGGGACCGCCGTACGGCCGTACGTCCACCGTCGCGGCCACCTCGTCGTCACCCACCCGGGTGAGCCAGCCCGCGTCCACCGCGTCGTCGACGGGGAGGACGCCGGTCAGGCGCGCGGACGGCACCGGCTGCTGGAGCAGGAAGAGCCGCACCAGCGCCTCCAGCGGCGTGTCGCCACGGGTCGCCCGGAGCGCGGGCACGGTCTCGCTGCGGGCCAGCGCCGCGTACGCGGGGGCGCCGAGCAGGTCGAGCAGACCGTCGGCGGTGAAGGAGGCGGCGAGCAGGGCGTCGCGCAGCAGGGCGGTGGTGCCGGGTCGGTCGGCGGCGGGCAGGGGAGCGGAGCCGGTGTCAGTCACGTCCCCATTGTGGCCCGCCGCGCCGGGGTGACCGGTGTCGCCCGGCCGGGGCGGCCGGGCAGCGGGCGGGGCGCCGGGCGGCGGACGGCGGGCTTGAGCGGCTTCGCCGCGCGCCCGGCCCAGGCGGGTGCCGTCAGCCCGCCTGCGCGGGTGCCGACGCCGAGCCCGACGCCTTGCAGCTCGGCTGCTCCGCGATCGCCTCGCGGACGTCGCCCTGCTCCAGGCGCTTGAGCGCCTCGGTGCCGCTGTCGCTCTGCCGGCCGATCGCCTTGGTGCGGTCGGCGACGTCGTGCAGACCCTTGGCGAACTCGCCCTGGTCCTTGGTGTCCAGGTCGTCGACCTTCTTCTTCAGGTCGGCGTACGACGTGGAGAGGTCGTTGAGGTTCTTCACCGCGTCCTGCTGGCGCTTGGCGCCGTCCTGGACGCCGGGGGGCGCACCGGCGTGGCTGATGGCGTCGGCGATCGCCTTGTAGCCCTCGGACATGTCCTGGAACGCCTGGGCGTAGGTCTCCTTGGCGTCCTTCGGCGCGAGGTCGCTGTCGGAGGCGATCTTCGCGATGGACGCGTTGGCGGCGCTGATCTTCTTGTCCTGAGCGGGTACGGCGTCGCACACCGACTTGGCCCAGACCCCCAGCTTGGGGTCGGGTCCCTCGCTCTTGCCGCCGCATCCGGTCAGCGCGACTATGAGTACCGCACCGCCGGACAGTGCGGCCGCGAGCTTCTTGTTCACAGGATCGGTCCCTTCCCTGGCTCTCGGCCCCCGGAATCTACACGCCGGACCACACCTTCCCCCTGGCGAACGCCCTCTACGTCGGCTTTTGTCATGCTTCGCACCGCAGGAGAGAAGGCTCACGGCGTGCGGCTGCCCACAGGAAACGTGCGGGCGCCCACAGGAAAGCGCGGGTGCCCCGCAGGACCGGGGAGCGCGCCGTCCCCCGACACGACGGGCGGGCGGTACGTCAGCGCGTACCGCCCGCCCGCCCGTTGACCGGGCTGTTCCCGCGCCGCCTACGAAACGACCGCCGGAGGTGTCGAGTTGGATATCTCGCCCTCGTCCTCGTCGTCCCCGTCGCCCACCGCGATGCCGCGCCGCTTGGACACGTACACCGCGACGACGATCACCGCGAGCGCGAGCACCGCGACCACGACCCGTACGGCCGGGCTCTTGTCCGCGCCGTAGGAGAACTTGATCACCGCGGGCGCGATGAGCAGCGAGACCAGGTTCATGACCTTCAGCAGGGGGTTGATGGCCGGACCCGCCGTGTCCTTGAAGGGGTCGCCCACCGTGTCGCCGATCACCGTGGCCGCGTGCGCCTCGCTGCCCTTGCCGCCGTGATGACCGTCCTCCACGAGCTTCTTGGCGTTGTCCCAGGCGCCGCCGGAGTTGGCGAGGAACACCGCCATGAGGGTGCCCGCGCCGATGGCGCCCGCGAGATAGGCGCCGAGCGCGCCGACGCCGAGGGTGAACCCGATGAAGATCGGCGCCATGACGGCGAGCAGTCCCGGCGTGGCCAGCTCCCGCAGCGCGTCCTTGGTACAGATGTCGACGACGCGGCCGTACTCCGGTTTCTGCGTGAAGTTCATGATCCCGGGCTTCTCGCGGAACTGCCGCCGCACCTCGTAGACCACCGAACCGGCGGACCGGGACACGGCGCTGATGGCGAGTCCGGAGAAGAGGAAGACGACCGCCGCGCCCGCGATCAGACCGACGAGGTTGTTGGGCTGGGAGATGTCCATGGACAGCGTGAGCGGCGAGCCGGGTCCGCTCAGCCTCTCCCCCACGTCCCGCACGTTGGTGGTGATCGCGTCCCGGTACGACCCGAAGAGCGCCGATGCCGCGAGGACGGCGGTGGCGATCGCGATGCCCTTGGTGATCGCCTTGGTGGTGTTGCCGACCGCGTCGAGGTCGGTGAGCACCTGGGCGCCCGCGCCCTCGACGTCGCCGGACATCTCGGCGATGCCCTGCGCGTTGTCGGAGACCGGACCGAAGGTGTCCATGGCGACGATCACACCGACCGTGGTGAGCAGCCCGGTACCGGCCAGCGCGACCGCGAACAGCGCGAGCATGATCGACGTACCGCCGAGCAGGAACGCGCCGTACACGCTCAGCGCGATCAGCAGCGCGGTGTACACCGCCGATTCCAGACCGATGGAGATGCCGGAGAGCACGACGGTGGCCGGACCGGTGAGCGAGGTCTTGCCGATGTCGCGCACCGGGCGGCGCGTGGTCTCGGTGAAGTAGCCGGTGAGCTGCTGGATGACGGCGGCGAGCAGGATGCCGATGGCCACCGCGACCACCGCGAGGATGCGCGGGTCGCCGTCCTTGGCGCGGATCGCGACGTCGGTGACGCCCTTCAGGTCCGCGTAGCGGGAGGGGAGGTAGGTGAAGACGGCGGCGGCGACGAGCGCCAGGGAGATCACCGCCGAGATGAAGAAACCCCGGTTGATCGCGCTCATGCCGCTGCGGTCGGCGCGGCGCGGGGCGACCGCGAAGATGCCGATCATGGCGGTGACCACGCCGATGGCGGGCACCAGCAGCGGGAAGGCGAGACCGGCGTCCCCGAAGGCGGTCTTGCCGAGGATCAGCGCGGCGACCAGGGTGACGGCGTAGGACTCGAAGAGGTCGGCGGCCATGCCCGCGCAGTCGCCGACGTTGTCGCCCACGTTGTCCGCGATGGTCGCGGCGTTGCGCGGGTCGTCCTCCGGGATGCCCTGCTCGACCTTGCCGACCAGGTCGGCGCCCACGTCGGCGGCTTTGGTGAAGATGCCGCCGCCCACGCGCATGAACATCGCGATGAGCGCGGCGCCGAGGCCGAAGCCCTCCAGCACCTTGGGCGCGTCGGCCGCGTAGACCAGCACCACGCAGGAGGCGCCGAGCAGACCGAGACCGACGGTGAACATGCCGACGACACCGCCCGTGCGAAATGCGATCTTCATCGCCGTGTGCGATACGACGGTGAGATCCTTTTCCGGTTCACCCCGCGCGGGAGTGGCCCGCCGGGCTGCCGCGGCGACGCGCACATTGCTGCGTACGGCGAGCCACATGCCGATATATCCGGTGGCCGCGGAGAACACCGCGCCGATCAGGAAGAACACGGATCGTCCGGCCCGCTGATTCCAGTCGTCGGCGGGCAGCAGCAGGAGCAGGAAGAAGACGACCACGGCGAATACGGCGAGTGTGCGCAACTGCCGTGCGAGATACGCCTTGGCGCCTTCCTGGACCGCCTCCGCGATCTGTTTCATCGAGTCGGTGCCCTCGTCGGCGGCCAGCACCTGGCGCACCAGGATGCCCGCGACCACGAGCGCGGCCACGGCGACGGCCGCGATCACCGCGACCATGATCCGGTTGTCGTCGGTCAGGACCGCTGCCGCGAGGGGTATGGAGTGTTCCGGCTGAGGGAGGGAAAGCCCCGCCATTCGTCCTCCTTGAGGCTTGGGCTGAGCTCGTAATGATCAGCACAGGGCACGGTAAACAGAATTGCCCGGCACAAGGTCTTTAGCAAATGATCGGGACCGGAACAAGGACCGAGAACCCGAACGGCGTAATAGCGCTGAGGCATTTCCGGGCGCGTTCGGCGAAGGGGGTTTCTTGATCAGAATTACTCGTGAATTCCTTCACGAATTCCGGGGCGGCGCGCGGAGGTGGCGCGAGCGGGGCGCGGGCAGCACGAAGGGCCCTGCTCGGCAGGGCCCTGGGTGGTGGTGCGGGTGCGGCGGAGGGGGTGGGGTCAGAGGAGCTGGGTGACCGGGGGGACCGTCGGCCAGGACATGCGGATCAGACCGCCGTCCGGACCGGTGGTGACCTTGACGTCGTCCACGAGACCACTGATGACCGCGAGGCCCATCTCGTCCTCCTCGGCCTCCACGTCCGCGTCGGACGCGGGACCGCCCGCCACCCGCTCGGCGGCGACCGCGTGCGGGGCTTCGTCGCCGACCTCGATGGAGAACAGCTTCTCCTCCTCGATCAGCGCGACCTTCACCGGCGCGGTGATGCCCCCGCTCTGATGCAGCCCGACGGCGCGGGAGCACGCCTCGCCCACGGCGAGCCGGACCTCGTCCAGCACGGCCTCGTCCACTCCGGCCCGGCGCGCCACCGCTGCCGCCACCAGACGGGCGGTACGGACGTGCTCGGGCAGCGCGCTGAAGCGGAGTTCGACGGTGGCCATGCATCCCCCTCGCGACTAACGGGCGTGCGATACGGGGGCGGGGCAGCCGAAAGCCCGCACCCCACGTCGTACTTCTGTGCCCCGGCACACGGCACGGGACAGGACCGTCCAGGTCCGGGCCACGGGGCCCGGACTCGGCGAACGGTCCGGAATCAGTCGGTGGCCTCCACCGCTTCCTCGACCGAGGTGTGAATCGGGAACACCTTGGTGAGACCGGTGATGCGGAAGATCTTCAGGATGCGCTCCTGGTTGCACACCAGGCGCAGCGAGCCCTCGTGGGCACGCACCCGCTTCAGGCCACCGACCAGTACGCCGAGACCGGTGGAGTCGAGGAAGTCCACGCCCTCCATGTCGACGACGAGGTGGAAATTCCCGTCGTTCACCAGCTCGACCAACTGCTCGCGCAGCTTGGGCGCGGTATACACATCGATTTCGCCACCGACCTCGACGACCGTGCGATCGCCGACGGTACGGGTCGACAGGGACAGGTCCACGGAACCTCCAGCACCTTGCTATCGAGCGGTCGTCCCTCGGGACATCTCGGCCTGCGGCCCCCGGGACGCAACGCCAGCCGCGATGGCATTCAATCACTTACCGGCAGGTGTGCACGACGCCTTGGCTCCATTGTCCGTCAAGCCGGTGACACACTCGGTGCCGATGGCCAAGAATCACCGACCCGACCGATCCCAGCCGGACCCGGCGTCCCACCCGTCCCCGGGGGCGGTCCTGGGCAGGCTCGCCTCCGGCCCGAGCAGGTCCGCGCGCATCACTCATACGGAGCACTTGCCCCCGCGTGCGGGCCGCCATGCCGTCTGGCCGGACCGGATTCGCCCCGAGGTCGTCGCGGCGGTCCAGGCGTGCGGGATCGAGCATCCGTGGGCCCACCAGGCACGCGCCGCCGAGCACGCGCTGGACGGCGACTCGGTGGTCGTCGCCACCGGCACCGCCTCCGGCAAGTCCCTGGCCTATCTCGTCCCGGTGCTCTCCGCGCTCCTGGACGGCTCCGAGGCGCCGAACGGCCGGGGCGCGACCGCCCTGTACCTCTCCCCCACCAAGGCCCTGGCCGCCGACCAGTGCCGTGCGGTGCGCGAACTCGCCCGCCCGCTCGGCACGGCGGTGCGCGCGGCCGTCTACGACGGCGACACCCCCTTCGAGGAACGCGAGTGGGTCCGCCAGCACGCGAACTACGTGCTCACCAACCCCGACATGCTCCACCGGGGCATCCTCCCCGCCCACCCCCGCTGGTCCTCCTTCCTGAAGTCGCTCAAGTACGTCGTCATCGACGAGTGCCACACCTACCGGGGCGTCTTCGGCTCGCACGTCGCCCAGGTGCTGCGCCGCCTGCGCCGCCTGTGCGCCCGCTACGGCTCCTCCCCCGTCTTCCTGCTCGCCTCCGCCACCTCCGCCGAGCCCGCCGTGTCCGCCGGGCGGCTGACCGGGCTGCCGGTGGTCGAGGTCGCCGACGACGCCTCCCCGCGCGGCGAACTCGTCTTCGCCCTCTGGGAACCCCCGCTCACCGAGCTGCACGGCGAGAAGGGCGCCCCCGTGCGGCGCACCGCCACCGCCGAGACGGCCGACCTGCTGACCGACCTCGCCGTCCAGGGCGTCCGCTCGGTCGCCTTCGTCCGCTCCCGGCGCGGCGCCGAGCTGATCTCGGTGATCGCCCAGGAACGGCTGGCCGAGGTCGACCGCTCACTGGCCGGACGCGTCCGCGCCTACCGGGGCGGCTACCTCCCCGAGGAACGCCGCGCCCTGGAGCGCGCCCTGCACTCCGGCGAGCTCCTCGGTCTCGCCGCCACCACCGCCCTGGAACTCGGCGTGGACGTCTCGGGGCTGGACGCGGTGGTCATCGCGGGCTACCCCGGCACCCGCGCCTCCCTGTGGCAGCAGGCGGGCCGCGCGGGACGGGCCGGACAGGGCGCCCTTGCGGTGCTGGTCGCCCGCGACGACCCGCTGGACACCTACCTCGTCCACCACCCCGAGGCGCTGTTCGACCGTCCGGTGGAGTCCACGGTCCTGGACCCCGACAACCCCTACGTCCTCGCCCCGCACCTGTGCGCCGCCGCCGCCGAGATCCCGCTCACCGAGCCCGACCTCGACCTCTTCGGCCCCGCGACCGCCGAGCTGCTGCCCCAACTGGAGGCCGCGAAGCTGCTGCGCCGCCGCACCCGCGCCTGGCACTGGACCCGCCGCGAGCGCGCCGCCGACCTGACCGACATCCGCGGCGAGGGCGGACCCCCGGTGCAGGTCGTCGAGGAGGGCACCGGGCATCTGCTCGGCACGGTGGACGCGAGTTCCGCGCACTCCACCGTCCACGAGGGCGCCGTCCACCTCCACCAGGGCCGCACCTATCTGGTGCGCTCCCTCGACCTGAAGCACTCCGTCGCCCTGGTGGAACGGGCCGACCCGCCCTACTCCACCGTCGCCCGTGACACCACCTCGATCTCCGTCCTGGAGACGGACACCGAGATCCCGTGGGGCGCCGGGCGCCTGTGCTACGGCTCCGTCGAGGTCACCAACCAAGTGGTCTCCTTCCTGCGCCGACGCCTGATCACCGGTGAGGTGCTCGGCGAGACGAAACTGGACCTCCCTCCGCGTACGCTGCGCACCCGCGCGGTGTGGTGGACGGTCACCGAGGACCAGCTCGACCAGGCCGGGATCAGCCCGGAGATCCTCGGCGGCTCGCTGCACGCCGCCGAACACGCCTCGATCGGCATGCTCCCCCTCTTCGCCACCTGCGACCGCTGGGACATCGGCGGCGTCTCCGTCCCGCTCCACCCCGACACCCTGCTGCCCACCGTCTTCGTCTACGACGGCCACCCCGGCGGGGCGGGCTTCGCCGAACGCGCCTTCCACACCGCCCGCTCCTGGCTCACCGCCACCCGCGAAGCCATCGCCTCCTGCGAATGCGACGCGGGCTGCCCGTCCTGCATCCAGTCCCCCAAGTGCGGCAACGGCAACGATCCTCTGCACAAGCGAGGAGCGGTGCGACTGCTGGGGGTGCTGCTTCGGGGGGCGGCGGAGGCGGAATCGGAGGACGCGGGGGCGGAGAGGGGCGAGGGGGTCGGCGCCGAGAGGGAGGGCGCCGAGACGATGGCCGGGACGAGCGATGCCGAAGCGGAGCCGGTCGAGGCAGAGGCAGCCGAGGCGAACGGGGCCGAGGTGGCCAGCACGGCGAAGGCGGAGGTAGCCGATCAGGCCAGCCCTCAGCCGGACGGGGAGCGCGTCGGCGAGTGAGCGGGCGGCGCGGGCGCCTCGGGGTCCGCCCCCGGCTCCGCGGACGCCACCGCCGGACCCGCTCTGGATCTCACCTCCGCCGAGAACGGTCCCCGTCCCGCACCCGCGCTCACGTCCGAGATCTCCCCGGAGATCACGCACCGCACGAGCCGCGCGCCCTGTGCCGTGGCCAGCCGCTCGGCCCGGGCGCACGCGGCTTCCGCGCCCTCGGCCCAGTGGTCCGCCGCCGCGAGCGCCGCGAGGTCCGCCGCGCCGGCCGCCCGGTGCCGTACGACGACGGCGTGCCCGAGGGCGAGCACCGCGCCGAACACCACGCACAGCACCGCGACGGCCCCGAGGCTCCAGACGGTCGCGGAGCCACGGTCGCCCCGACCCGAACGAGCCGTACCGTCCCGGCACTTCATCGCCCCCTCCCTTCCCCGGCCGGAGCCTCCCCGGCGCCGACAGCCTCCTCCGCATCGGCCACCGCCTCCTCCCGTACGTCGAACGGCAGCCCGCTCAGCACCGGCGGTCTCGCCACCACCGTCACCCGGACCCGGCCACCCTCGCGGGCGACGCTCACCTCGGCGCCGTCCGGTGCCGTCTCGCGGGCCACCCGCAGCACCGCGTCCGGCGGGTCCTGCCGGGCGGCGGCCCGGGCGCCCGCGCGGGCGGCGTCCACGCACCGGATCTGGGCGGCGACCACGAGCAGCCCCCAGACCAGCGCCATGACGAACGCCACCAGCACGGACAGCGCCATGGCCGCCTCGGCGGTCACGAACCCCCGGTCCCCGCGCGGCTCATGTGTGCGCACTGAGCGCCCGTTTCACGATGCCCTGCAGCTCCGCCTTGACCTGCCCGCTGGTGACGACCTCGTAGAGGAGCAGCGCGAACCCGACCGCCGCGATGATCCCCATGGCGTACTCGGAGGTCACCATTCCGGCGTCCTTGCGGCACCGCTCCCGCAGCCGCCGCCACACCAGTCCGGCCTTCTGTCGCATCTCAAGTTCCCTTCATACGAAGTCTGTTCGGTCCTACTTGCGTTTCTGTCTGCGCCCGGAATCACTCACCTCCGCCCCTCAGCGACCACCCCCTCCCAGCACCCCGCCCGCCAGCCCGATCACCACGGGCAGCACGCCGATGGCGATGAAGGCGGGCAGGAAGCACAGCCCCACGGGCGCGGAGATCAGCACGGCCGCGCGACGGGCTCTGGTCGTCGCGGCGCGAGCCGACTCCGCCCGGGCGTCGGAGGCGATCCGGGCCGCCGGGGCAGCCGCGGGCAGACCCGACTCGGACGCCCGCTCCAGCAGCCGGGCGAGCGGGCCCGCGCCGGGCAGGGCGGTCAACCGGCGCCAGGCGCCCGCCGGTTCACCACCGAGGCGCACCTCGGCCGCACCCCGCGCCAACGCGTTCCCGACCGGTCCACCGAGCGCGTCCCCGACCGCCTGCGCGGCGACCACGGGCTCCGCCCCGGCCACGACACAGGCAGCCAGCAGCTCTGCCGCGAGGGGGAGTTGGCGGGTGGCAGCCGCCGTGTCGACCACCTCGGCGGCTTTCCGGGCGCCGTTCTCACGGCACCACCGCCACAGCCCCGCCGCGACCCCGAGCCCCACGAGGAAGCCCGCGATCCCGCCGACCAGAACCCACGCCCCGCAGACCGCTCCGGCGAGGGGTACCCATGGGCGTACGGCTTGCGTCAGGTCAGTGACGGGAGACCTGCGCGCCGATACCTGTGCAGCCGCCTGACCTGCCACCACCGATCCACGGACCCCCACCACCAGCCCCGCCGCCCGCTGTCTCTCCCTCCGCCCCCGCCGAGCCGAATCCACCCACCACGCCACCCACAGCAGGGCAGCCACCGCGAGCACGGTCACCCCCAGCCTGTGGACAGAGTCGCCGTTCATGCCGCCTCAGCTCCCCGCACGATCCGGTGGGACCACCAGACCCCGGCCGCCTCGAACGCCGCCCCGGCCGCCAGGCAGCCGAGTCCGGCACCGGTGTGCAGCAGCACCCGTAGCGGGTGGGCACCCATGGCGGCGCCGAGCAGCAGCCCGAGAACGGGGAGCGCGGCCAGCAGCAGGGCGGTGGCGCGGGCGCCGGACAACTGGGCGCGGAGGTCGGCGCGTTGGTCGCGTTCGGCGCGCAGTGCGCCGTCCAGCCGGTCAAGACCGTCGGCGAGTCCCGCGCCCTGGTCCACGGCGACCCGCCAGCACGCGGCGAGCCCCAGCAGCCCCTCGGCGCCGGGCCGCCGGGCGGCGAGGGCGAGCGCGCCCGGCACGTCGCCGCCGAAGCGGGCGGCGGCGACCACGGCCGCCTGCGCCTCGCCCAGACCGCCGCAGTCCCGTTCGGCCCGCAGCAGAGCCTCGCCGGGCTGCCGTCCGGCGCGCACCTCGCCCGCCAGCGCCCCGCACAGGGCGATCACCGCTTCCGCCCGGCGCTCCTCCGCCTGCCGCCCCTGCCGGGCGATCCGCAACCGGCGCAGCAGCGGCACCCCGGCGGCACCCGCGACCACCGGAATCACCGAGGCGCCCAGGAGCCCCAGCAGCAGCCCGCCCGCGAGCGACCACCACTCGACACCCAACCTGCCGGTCAGCCGCCGCAGTTCGGCCATCACCCGCTCCCCGGAAGGCGGTCCGGTCGCCACGGTCCCGCCTCCTGCCAGCAGCAACCGCGCCCGCCGCACGCCCTGTTGCCGTGTGCAGTACAGCCACCCGGCACCCCCGAGGCACACCAGCACCGCTCCCGTGCCCAGCTCGCCCGTCCCGACCTCACCCATCGCCACCACTCCCCTCACCGCGACCGCTCGCACGGTCCTCGAGTCCCTGAAAACGCCCGCCGCCCAACAGCTCCCGCAGCCGCCCCCACCCCCGCTCGGCGACGAACGCCCGCTCGCCCCATCGCAGCGCGGGCACCGTCCGCACCAGACCGGAGTCGTCCCGCTCCAGGACGTGCACCTCGGCGATCCGGCGCCGTCCGGTCCGGTCGCGCACGAGGTGGAGCACCACCGATAGGGCTGCCGCCAACTGGCTGTGGAGCGCGGCCCGGTCGAGCCCGGCCGCCGTACCCAGCGCCTCAAGGCGAGCCGGTACGTCGCCCGCCGCGTTGGCATGCACGGTGCCGCAGCCGCCCTCGTGTCCCGTGTTGAGCGCGGCCAGCAGATGCACCACCTCGGGACCGCGCACCTCCCCGACGACCAGCCGGTCGGGCCGCATCCGCAGCGCCTGCCGGACCAGGTCCTCCAGCGTGACCAGACCGGCGCCCTCCTGGTTCGCAGGCCGGGTCTCCAGCCGTACGACGTGCGGATGGTCGGGTCTCAGCTCGGCCGAGTCCTCCGCGAGCACGATCCGCTCACGGGGTCCGACCAGACCGAGCAGCGCGCTCAGGAGAGTCGTCTTACCGGTGCCGGTGCCGCCACTGATCATGAATGAAAGCCGGGCATTCAGCAGCGCGCGCAGCAGCCGGTCGCCGCTGGGCGGCAGGGTCCCCGCACGGGCCAGCTCGGCGAGGGTGAAGGCGCGAGGGCGCACCACGCGCAGCGAGAGGCAGGTGCAGCCGACGGCCACCGGGGGCAGCACGGCGTGCAGCCGGGTGCCGTCGGGCAGCCGGGCGTCCGCCCAGGGCCGCGCGTCGTCCAGGCGGCGTCCGGCGACGGCGGCGAGCCGCTGCGCGAGGCGTCGTACGGCGGCGGGGTCCGGGAAGGTCACCCGGGTCAGCTCCAGTCCGCCGCCCCGGTCCACCCACACCCGGTCCGGGGCGGTCACCAGGACGTCGGTGACGGCGGGGTCCGCGAGCAGCGGTTCCAGCGGGCCGGAGCCGACGAGTTCGGAGCGCAGGTGCTCGGCGGCGCCGAGGACCTCGGCGTCACCCAGGACCCGGCCCTGTTCGCGCAGGGCCTGGGCGACCCGGGCCGGGGTGGGTTCGGCGCCGCTCTCGGCCAGGCGGCGCCGGACGCCGTCCAGCAGTGCCGCGCCGTCGGCCCGGTCGAGTCCGGGGAGAGTCATCGGACGCCTCCCGTCTCGGCGAGGGCCTGCTCCCAGAAGGCGGTGCAGAAGCGTGCGAGCGGACCGCGTCCGCTGGCGCCGGGCGGCTTGGCGGTGGCGCGCGGCCGTGTCAGGGCGGGTTCGAGGGGGACGGTGCCGGCCAGCGGGAGGTCGAGCAGCCTGGCCACCTCGCGGTCGTCGAGTCCGGGCGCGCACGGCCCGCGCACCGCCACGCGCAGGTCGCGCACGACCATGCCGACGGCGGAGGCGACCCGGCCCGCGGCGGCCATGGCGCGCAGTTCGGCCGGGACGACGAGCAGGGCCAGGTCGAGCTGGGCGAGGACTTCCGCGACCCCGTCGTCCAGGCGGCGCGGGAGGTCGACGACGACCGTGCCGCCGCGTCGCCGGGCGGCGGCGAGCACCGCGCGGACCGCCTGGGGCGGGACGGCCACGCAGTCGCCCCGGTCCCAGCTCAGCACGCGCAGGGCGTGCAGTTCGGGCAGGGACTCCTCCAGGGCGCCGCCGCCGACCCGGCCGCGGGAGGCGGCGAAGGCGGGCCAGCGCAGCCCCTCGGCGGTCTCGCCGCCGAGGAGCACGTCGAGTCCGCCGCCCAGCGGATCGGCGTCCACCAGAAGGGTGCGTACGCCCTGGCGGGCGGAGGTGACGGCGAGGGCGCAGGCGAGGGTGGAGGCCCCGGCGCCGCCCCGGCCGCCGATGACGCCGACGGTGAGGGCGGGACGGCCGACGCCTTCGGCCACGTCGGCGATGCGGTCGACGAGCCACTGTTCGCCGTCGGGCAGCATCAGGACGTGGTCGGCGCCGATCTCGACGGCGCGTTTCCACACGTCGGGGTCGTCCTGGTCGCGGCCCACCAGCACCACTCCTCTGCGGCGCGCGGCTCCGCGCACGCGGCGGGCGGCGTCGTCCCCGACGAGCACGAGCGGCGCGGCCGACCAGCCGCCGCCGTGATCGGGGACGCCGTGGTGGACCTCGGGGGTGGCGCCTGCCGCCGCGCACAGGCGCAGCAGATCGTCCAGGAGCAGGGCGTCCTCGGTGACGATGAGCGGGCGCCCGGCGCGGTTTCCGGCGGCGGGTGGCGGATCGTGGGCGACGGCATTCGTCATGGCGGATTCCCTTTCGCTGCATGGTGCGCGCGGCCCCCTCGGGCCCCGCGATTCCCCGACTTGTGGAGAACCGGTAAAGGTCTCCATATGAACGGCCGACAGGAACCGGCCAAACGCGTCCGGCATTGCGATCAGGCCATCGGGCGGCCCGATCCGGAGCGCGGTGGAATCACGATGCGGCGAACCCGGAAATGATGTGGATCTTGGTCGAAAACTGTGGATGCCGAAGAGCCTGTGAATATCTCCGTCACCCAAACCAGTGATGCGGACACGGTTCGTGTACGACTTCCACAGAGCACCCTGACGATTACCGTATGTAATCAATCATGGGCATGACGAAACGGCGGCCAGCCGTCGGCCGCCGCCGGTTCCACACCGGACCAAGAAGCAGAAACCCCATTTGGACATGCGACGACCCCCGCCGGGGGGGAGAGCGGGGGTCGTCCCCACGGTCCGACTCGGGGGGGGAGGAGCCGGACCGGGTTAGCACGGTCGCGAACGATCCGTGACTTCCATGGTGTACCCGAGAGCCTTCTCAGGCAAACCCACGCGCCACACCTTACGCCGAATGGTGGGCGCCTATGCTCAGGGACGTGGAAAACCACTCCTTGCCCCGCGCAGCGGCCTTCTTCGACCTGGACAAGACGGTCATTGCGAAGTCGAGCACACTCACCTTCAGCAAGTCCTTCTACCAAGGCGGACTGATCAACCGCAGGGCCGCGTTGCGTACCGCGTATGCCCAGTTCGTCTTCCTCGCCGGAGGTATGGACCACGACCAGATGGAGCGGATGCGCGAGTATCTGTCCACGCTGTGCCGCGGCTGGAACGTGCGGCAGGTCAGGGAGATCGTCGCCGAGACCCTCCACGATCTGATCGACCCGATCATCTACGACGAGGCCGCCTCGCTCATCGAGCGCCATCACGCCGCCGGGCGGGACGTGGTGATCGTGTCCACCTCGGGCGCCGAGGTGGTGGAGCCGATCGGCGAACTGCTCGGCGCCGACCGCGTGGTGGCCACCCGCCTGGTCGTCGGCGAGGACGGCTGCTACACCGGCGAGGTGGAGTACTACGCCTACGGCCCCACCAAGGCCGAGGCCGTCCGGGAGCTGGCCGCGTCCGAGGGCTACGACCTCGACCGCAGCCACGCCTACAGCGACTCGGTGACCGACCTGCCGATGCTCCAGGCGGTGGGCCACCCGCACGCCGTGAACCCCGACCGCGCGCTGCGCCGCGAGGCGGTCGCGCGCGGCTGGCCGGTCCTGGAGTTCCGCAAGCCGGTCCGGCTCAAGCAGCGGCTGCCCGCGCTCTCGGTGCCGCCGCGTCCCGCGCTCGTCGCGATGGCGGCCGTGGGCGCCGCGGCGGCCACCGCCGGACTCGTCTGGTACGCCAACCGCCGCCGCGCGACGACCGCCTGACCGTTTCTCCCCGGTCCGCACCGGGTCATCCGGGAATCAAACCTGAAATCCGGGATGGGCCCATAAGCAAAGAAGTGCGGCCAGGGGTTCCGATTTCTCCACATTTGCAGTACAAAGGAGTCAACGGCCCGCGAGACCAAAGGACATCCGCGAGGATTCCCTGTTACTACGCACTTGGCCCCACGGACCTCGCATGAACACTGGGCACCCACGCGACGTCGGACCGTCGATTACGGGCCTGCTGCACCAGGGCCGGGCAAAGCACCCCGACCTGATGAGCAACACACGAGGACGCTTGGTAACCCGGGTGAACATGCCAGCGGCGGTACGAGAGGGATTCGTACCGCCGCAACCCTTGTCCGGGCGCGCCCGGGTGTCCGGGTCCGCTCAGGCGGCGCCGCGCTGAAGCGCCTCGCACACCGCCGTCGACTCACGGGCGCCGAGTTCCACCGCGCGGCCGCAGTGCGCGATCCACGCCGCCATGCCGGCCGGAGTGCCCGAGACGTATCCGTCCAGCGCGCCCAGGTAGGCCGCGCGGCCCAGTTCGGCGTGGCCGACCTCGGAGGGGCAGACCG
The DNA here is from genome assembly GCF_016482685.1 of Streptomyces sp. DSM 110735. Lineage (GTDB taxonomy): Bacteria > Actinomycetota > Actinomycetes > Streptomycetales > Streptomycetaceae > Streptomyces. The sequence goes on from NZ_JACYHF010000001.1 coordinate 26,442, forward strand.
CCTTCGGGTCCAGACCGCTGCCGATCAGCACGATGCGCTCGGCCGCGCGCGCGACGAGCCCGTTGTGCGAGGTGAAGGGGCGCAGCGCGAGCAGCTCGCCGTGCACCACGGCGGCCGTCACCAGCGCGGGCGCCGCACTGCCCGCGATGATCAGCTCCGCGAGTCCGTCGAGCCGCCCCGAGACCTCGGGGGCGTCCGGCAGCGGCAGCTCGATCAGCGGCTCGTCCGCCTTCTCACCGGCGCGGCGCGGCCGTCCCACCTCGTCGCCGTCGCTCGCGGCCGCCACCAGATGCAGCCGCGCCAGCACCCGCAGGGGCGACTGCCGCCAGATGGACAGGAGCTGACCCGCCTCGGCGGTCAGCCGCAGAGCCGCGCCCATGACGCGCGCCTCGGGGTCGGTACTGAAGTCCGTACGCCGCCGCACCTCCTCCAGCGCCCAGTCGGCGCCGGAGAGCGCGGCCGAACCACGCGCCCCGCGCAGCGCCGCCTCGGAGGTGACCGCGTTGCTGCGGCGCCGCATGATCCGGTGCCCGTAGACCCGGTCCACGGCCTTGCGCACGGACTCCACGGAGTCGGCCACACCGGGCAGCGATCCCAGGGCGGCGAGCGGGTCGGCGGTCGCACCAGTCGTACTCATGCGTACGACCCTACGCGTCCGCCTCCCACCCGGACCCGCACCCCTGGGGAAGCCCGATGGCAGGCGGGCGGCCGTTCCCCGAAGGAGTGGACTTCCCCGGACTTCCTGACACGCACAGCGATGAAGCGACTACCGTTCGTGAACATGAAAATTGCTTTCGTCGGGAAGGGCGGCAGCGGCAAGACCACGCTCTCCTCCCTCTTCATCCGCCATCTGGCGGCCGCCGGAGCCCCGGTGGTCGCGATCGACGCCGACATCAACCAGCATCTCGGCCCCGCCCTCGGTCTCGACGAGGCGGAGGCGGCGGCGCTGCCCGCCATGGGCGACCGGCTGCGGCTCATCAAGGACCATCTGCGCGGCGGCAACCCACGCATCGCCTCCGCCGAGACGATGATCAAGACGACCCCGCCCGGCGAGGGCTCGCGCCTGGTCCGGGTGCGGGAGCCCAACGCGATCTACGACGCCTGTGCGCGCCCGGTGGAACTCGACGGCGGCGCCGTCCGTTTGATGGTCACCGGCCCCTTCACCGACGCCGACCTGGGGGTCGCCTGCTACCACTCCAAGACCGGAGCGGTGGAGCTGTTCCTCAACCACCTCGTCGACGGTCCCGACGAGTACGTGGTGGTCGACATGACCGCCGGTTCGGACTCCTTCGCCTCCGGCATGTTCACCCGGTTCGACATGACGTTCCTCGTCGCCGAGCCGACGCGGAAGGGGGTCTCCGTCTATCGCCAGTACAAGGAGTACGCCCGCGACTTCGACGTCACGCTGAAGGTCGTCGGGAACAAGGTCCAGGCGCAGGACGACGTCGACTTCCTGCGCAAGGAGGTCGGGGACGACCTGCTGGTGACGGTCGGGCACTCGGACTGGGTGCGCGCCATGGAGAAGGGGCGCCCGCCGCGCTTCGGGCTCCTGGAGGAGACCAACGCCGCCGCGCTGCACCGGCTGAGGAACGCCGCCGACGCGACGTACGCGCTGCGCGACTGGGAGCGCTACACCCGCCAGATGGCGCACTTCCACCTGAAGAACGCCGAGTCGTGGGGCAACGAGCGCACCGGGGCCGACCTGGCGGCGCAGATCGACCCCGGCTTCGTGCTGGGCGAGGGTGTCGCCACCCCCGCCTGACGCCTGCGGCCGGGCGGCGCCCGACCGCCCGGCGTGGACGGCTACTGCTTGGCCGCCGGCGCCCCGGGCACGCCCTTCGGCGCCGGTGCCGGGCGACCGGAGAGGAAGGACGCCCAGCCCTGCTTGGGCGTCTCCCCGACCTCCAGGGTGCGCAGCTTGGTGAGGGTCTGCGGGTCCTGCGCGTCCAGCCAGTCGGCCAGTTCGTGGAAGGAGACGCAGCGCACGTCGGGCTTGCCGCACACCGTCTTGACCACGTCCTCGATGGCGCGCATGTAGGTGCCGCCGTTCCAGGATTCGAAGTGGTTGCCGATGATCAGGGGCGCGCGGTTGCCGTTGTAGGCGCGGTCGAAGCCCTTGAGCAGGCCGTCACGCATCTCGTCGCCCCACAGACCGAACTTGTCGGGGTCGCCCTGGGTCTGGGTGCCGGACTGGTTGACCATGAAGTTGTAGTCCATGGTCAACTGCTCGAAGGTGTGGCCGGGGAAGGGGACCAACTGCATGGACAGGTCCCACAGCCCCTCCTTCTTCTTGGGCCAGAGCTGGTTGTTGACGCCGCTGGAGTCGTAGCGGAAGCCCATCTGGCTCGCCGCCTTGACGAAGTTCTTCTGCCCCTCCAGGCAGGGGGTGCGGGCGCCGATGAGTTCCTTGTCGTAGTCGAAGGGGAGCGGGGAGGCGTTCTTCAGACCGGAGTTGGTCTTCCAGGTCTTCACGAACTGCTTGGCCTGGCTGATCTCACTCTTCCACTCGTCCACCGACCACTGGCCGACCCCGCCGTCGGGTCCGCAGAAGTGGCCGTTGAAGTGGGTGCCGATCTCGTTGCCCTCCAGCCAGGCGAGGCGCGCCTGCTTGGCGGTGTCGGCGATGCCCTGGTCGTCGTTGAAGCCGATGTCGGAGCGGCCCGGGGAGTGCTGCGGCGGCTTGTAGAGGTCACGCTTGGCCTCCGGCAGCATGTAGACGCCGCTGAGGAAGAACGTCATGTTGGCGTGGTTGTCCTTGGCGACCTTGCGGAAGTGCGAGAAGAGCTTCTGGCTGTCCTCGCCGGCGCCGTCCCAGGAGAACACCACGAACTGCGGGGGCTTCTGACCGGGCTTCAGCTTCTCGGGCCTGGGCAGGTGCGGCTGCGACCCGGTGTAGGCGGTGGACCCGTCACCGATCAGACGGACCACGCTCTTGGGAGCGGCGACTCCCTTCTCCGGGCCGGGCGCACCCTCCTTCACGGGGTGGGAGCCGGCGGCGCAGCCGGCGAGGGACGCGGCACCGGCCGCGGCGACCATGGCACAGACGGCGATCCTCTGGGTGGCGGCCATGTTCCGCCCACCTTCTTCCTTCTCTCAGGCGCTTCTCTCGGGCGAGCTGACGACGGCTTTTGTGCGGATGCGCCGGGTTCGCCCCGACGGCGCCGCCAAGGTCGCACGGGGCCGAGAAGGAATTAGTAAGACAAGCCGACGAAATACCCTCTTCACTCGGGCGAGTGGAGATATGCGCCATTTGCCTCGAAAGGCCATGCGGGACATTTACCCGCCATTACGATTCATTTACCGAAATTTGATTCATCCCGCCGCTGCACGCCGTGACCCACGGCCGCGACCGAACATCCGCCCCATTTCCCGCCGTCACACGGCGGAAGAGGGGCGAGCCACCGCAAGTCCGCGACCGCGTAGCCCCGGAGGAGACGGGAACCATGTCAGCCACCGCCCCCACTCGAGTCCACTCCCATTCCCCACCCACCGACCCACCGCCCCGGCGCCGCCGTTTCACCGTCGCGGGTGCCGATCTGTCCGCCTCCGTCGCCGTCTTCCTCATCGCCCTGCCGCTCTCGCTCGGCATCGCGCTCGCCACCGGCGCGCCCCTGCAGGCCGGTCTGGTCGCCGCCGCCGTCGGCGGGATCGTCGCCGGACGGATCGGCGGCTGCCCGCTCCAGGTGAGCGGTCCCGCCGCCGGACTGACCGTGGTCACCGCCGACCTGATCCACCGGTACGGCTGGCGGGCGACCTGCGGCATCACCGTCCTCGCCGGACTCGCCCAACTCGGTCTGGGCTGCCTGCGGGTGGCGCGCGGCGCGCTCGCCGTCAGCCCGGCGGTCGTCCACGGCATGCTCGCGGGCATCGGCGTCACCATCGCCGTCGCCCAACTGCACATCGTGCTCGGCGGCAACCCGGACAGCTCGGTGCTGACCAACCTGCGCGCGCTGCCGCACCAGTTGGCCCATCTGGACCCGGCGGCCGTCTCGGTGAGCGCGCTCACCCTGACGCTGCTCCTCGCCTGGCCCCGCCTGCCCGGCGAACCGGGGCGCCTGCTGCGTAAGGTCCCGGCCCCCCTCGTCGCGGTCACCGGCGCCACGGTGGCCGCCCTGCTCACCGGGCTCAGCCTGCCCCGCGTCGATCTGCCCTCCTGGAGCAGTCACGCGCTGGCCGGGCTCCCCGAGGGACCGGCGCTCGGCGTCGTGGCCGCCGTGCTCACCACGACCCTGGTGTGCAGCGTGCAGTCACTGCTCGGCGCGGTCGCCGTGGACAAGATGGCCGCCGCCCGCACCGGACCCCAGGCCCGGCTCGGCCGCTCCGACCTCGACCGCGAACTCCTCGGTCAGGGCGCGGCCAACATCGTCTCCGGCGCCCTCGGCGGGCTGCCCGTCGCCGGAGTGGCCGTCCGCAGCACGGCGAACGTGAACGCGGGCGCGGTGAGCCGGAACTCCACGATGCTGCACGGCATCCTCGTGGTGATCGCCACGCTGCTGATGGTCCCGCTCCTGGAGCACATCCCGCTCGCCGCGCTCGCCGCCCTGGTGATGGCCGTCGGCATCCAGATGGTGTCCCTGCACCACATCCGCACGGTGAACCGCCACCGCGAGGTCCCGGTGTACGCCGCCACCACACTCGGCGTCGTCGTCCTCGGCGTCCTGCAGGGCGTGCTCCTCGGCATCGCGGTCGCCGTCTTCCTCGCCCTGCGCCGCCTCACCCACACCCGCATCACGCACGAGGAGAAGGACGGGGTCCACCATGTGCACGTACGGGGTCAGTTGACCTTCCTCGCGGTGCCCCGGCTCAGCAGAACCCTGCACCGTGTGCCCCAGGGCGCCCACGCGGTCGTGGAGCTGGACGGCTCCTTCATGGACCACGCTGCGTACGAGGCACTCCAGGACTGGCGGACCTCCCACACCGCGCGCGGCGGCTCCGCCGAACTGACCGGCAGACACGGCACGTTCCACCGCGTCGAGACGCCGTCCACCACCTGCCGCTGCCGCCCCTGGACACCGTGGCGCAACCACCAGTGCGCGCTGCCGTCCGGCGGTGCGGCGGAGAACACGGGTCCACGAGGGACGAGCTCGCGAAGAACAGACGCGCGGGGAAGCGGCACGCGGGGAGCGGGCTCTCCCAGGACGGCTGGCAGCCCGGAGCCCGGACGCGCGGACCTCACCCCCGCCGACGCACCCGGCGCCACCACCGAGACCCGCGCCCCCGAAACCCGCGCCTCCGAGACCTTCGCCCCCGACACCTACCCCCACGAACTCGCCCGTGGCATCAGCTCGTTCCAGCGGAACACCGCCCCGCTGGTGCGGGACGAGCTGGCGCGGCTGGCGCGGGAGGGGCAGCGGCCCTCGCAGCTCTTCCTCACCTGTGCCGACTCCCGGCTGGTCACCTCGATGATCACCGCGAGCGGTCCCGGCGACCTCTTCGTGGTGCGCAACGTGGGAAACCTGGTCCCGCCGCCGGGCGAGGAGCACGGCGACGACTCGGTGGCCGCCGCCATCGAGTACGCGGTGGACGTGCTCGGGGTCCGCTCGATCACGGTGTGCGGGCACTCGGGGTGCGGCGCGATGCAGGCGCTGCTCACGGCGGAGCCCGGCGCGACCCCGACCCCGGCTCCCGCCCCGCCCCCCACCCCGCTCAGACGCTGGCTGCGGCACGGGCTGCCGAGCCTGGAGCGGATGGCCGCGGGCGACGGGACGGCACCGCGGCTGGCGGAGCGGCCGGCCGCCGACGCGGTGGAGCGGCTGTGTCTGACCAACGTGGTCCAGCAGCTCGCGCATCTGCGGGCGCACGAGTCGGTGGCCCGGGCGCTGGCGGCCGGTGCGCTGGAGTTGCACGGGATGTATTTCCACGTGGGTGAGGCGCGGGCGTATCTGCTGGGCGGACCGGCGGCGGAAGGGGTGTTCCACGACGTCAGAGAGGACATGAGAGAGGTGGAAGAGGTGTGCGGTCCCGCGTGAGCGGGCGTCCCGGGTGCGCCGCAGAAAGGTCTAAACCAATTCTGCGGTCCACCCTTGTCATCGGCCTCCTGGTCTGATGAGGTGTGGCCCGGGACACAACGGACACCCTGGGAAAGGGAGATGTCGTGAGCAACGAGAGCCTGGCCAACCTTCTGAAGGAGGAGCGCCGCTTCGCGCCGCCCGCTGACCTGGCGGCGAACGCCAACGTCACGGCCGAGGCGTACGAACAGGCCAAGGCTGACCGGCTCGGCTTCTGGGCCGAGCAGGCCCGGCGACTGAGCTGGGCCAAGGAACCGACCGAGACGCTGGACTGGTCGAACCCGCCGTTCGCGAAGTGGTTCCAGGACGGCGAGCTGAACGTCGCGTACAACTGCGTCGACCGCCATGTCGAGGCCGGGAACGGCGACCGGGTCGCCATCCACTTCGAGGGCGAGCCGGGCGACAGCCGCTCGCTCACCTACGCGGAGCTGAAGGACGAGGTCTCCAAGGCGGCCAACGCCCTGCTGGAGCTGGGGGTCCGCAAGGGCGACCGGGTCGCGATCTACATGCCGATGATCCCCGAGACCGCGATCGCGATGCTGGCCACGGCCCGTATCGGCGCCGCGCACTCGGTCGTCTTCGGCGGCTTCTCGGCGGACGCGCTGGCCACCCGCATCAAGGACGCGGACGCCAAGGTCGTCATCACCTCCGACGGCGGCTTCCGGCGCGGCAAGCCGTCCGCGCTCAAGCCCGCCGTGGACGAGGCGGTCGCCAAGGCCGGCACGGTCGAGCACGTGCTCGTGGTGCGCCGTACCGGACAGGACGTGGCCTTCGACGCCGAGCGGGACGTCTGGTGGCACGACCTGGTGGGACGCCAGTCGGCCGAGCACACCCCGGAGGCGTTCGGGGCGGAGCACCCGCTCTTCATCCTGTACACCTCGGGCACCACGGGTAAGCCGAAGGGCATCCTGCACACCTCGGGCGGCTACCTCACCCAGGCGGCCTACACCCACTGGGCGGTCTTCGACCTCAAGCCGGAGACGGACGTCTACTGGTGCACGGCCGACGTCGGCTGGGTCACCGGGCACTCGTACATCGTGTACGGCCCGCTGGCCAACGGCGCGACCCAGGTGATGTACGAGGGCACCCCGGACACCCCGCACCAGGGGCGGTTCTGGGAGATCGTGGAGAAGTACCGCGTCTCGATCCTCTACACCGCCCCGACGGCGATCCGGACGTTCATGAAGTGGGGCGACGACATCCCCGCGCAGTTCGACCTGACCTCGCTGCGTGTCCTCGGTTCGGTGGGCGAGCCGATCAACCCCGAGGCGTGGATCTGGTACCGGAAGAACATCGGCGCCGACCGCACCCCGGTCGTGGACACCTGGTGGCAGACCGAGACCGGCGCGATGATGATCTCGCCGCTGCCCGGCGTCACCGAGACCAAGCCCGGTTCCGCGCAGCGCCCGCTGCCCGGCATCAGCGCGACGGTCGTGGACGACGAGGGCAACGAGGTGGCGAACGGAGGCGGCGGCTACCTGGTCCTGACCGAGCCGTGGCCGTCGATGCTGCGCACCATCTGGGGCGACGACCAGCGGTTCCTGGACACCTACTGGGCGCGCTTCCCGGACAAGTACTTCGCGGGCGACGGTGCCAAGAAGGACGACGACGGCGACATCTGGCTGCTCGGCCGGGTGGACGACGTGATGCTGGTGTCCGGGCACAACATCTCCACCACGGAGGTCGAGTCGGCGCTCGTCTCGCACCCGGCGGTCGCCGAGGCGGCGGTCGTGGGCGCGGCGGACGAGACGACGGGCCAGGCCATCGTCGCCTTCGTGATCCTGCGCGGGAACGTGACCGAGGACGAGAAGCTCGTCGCGGAGCTGCGCGACCACGTGGGCGCCACGCTCGGCCCGATCGCCAAGCCGAAGCGCGTCCAGCCGGTCGTGGAGCTGCCCAAGACCCGCTCCGGCAAGATCATGCGCCGTCTGCTGCGCGAGCTGGCGGAGGACCGCGAGCTGGGCGACGTGACGACCCTGGCCGACTCCACGGTCATGGCGCTCATCCAGAGCCGGATGCCGTCCAAGCCCAGCGACGACTGAGCGACACGGCCGACGAGGGGTGCCCGGTGCGCGACAGGCGCCGGGCACCCCTCGCGCGTACGGGTCCGCGCGCGCCCCACCCGGCTCGCGAGCGCCGGGCACCTCACCCGGGGTGCGCCATCCCCCGAACTTAGGTAAAGTAAGCAAAATCGGGACGCGCTGCGTGCCCAAGGTGCGCCGGGAAGTCTGGTCGGCAAGCGTTTTGTGCTGCCCACGACCGGAAGGCTCCGCGATGACCGCGCCCCGCACCCCGAACGCCACCCGTAGGGCCCTGGGACGCCTGTCGCTGCCCGAGCGGACCGCCGTGGCGAACGCGCTGCGCACCGAGACCGTGGGCGGAGTCCTCGTCCTGGTCGCCGCGATAGCCGCCCTCGTCTGGGCGAACGTCCCCGCGCTCCACGACAGCTACGAAGCCGTCAGCCACTTCCACCTCGGTCCCGCGGCGCTCGGCCTGAACCTCTCCGTCGCGCACTGGGCGGCCGACGGCGTGCTCGCGGTGTTCTTCTTCGTCGCCGGGGCGGAACTCAAGCGCGAACTGGTCGCCGGGGACCTGCGCGACCCCAGGGCGGCCGCGCTGCCCGTGGCGGCGGCGCTGTGCGGGATGGCCGTACCCGCGCTCGTGTACACCCTCACCAGTCTGACCGGGGGCGGCTCACTGGGCGGGTGGGCGGTGCCGACGGCCACCGACATCGCCTTCGCGCTCGCCGTGCTCGCGGTCATCGGCACCTCGCTGCCCAGCGCCCTGCGCGCCTTCCTGCTCACGCTCGCCGTCGTCGACGACCTCTTCGCCATCCTGATCATCGCGGTGTTCTTCACGAGCCGAATCGACTTCGCCGCGCTCGGCGGAGCCGTCGCCGCCCTCGCCGTCTTCTGGCTGCTGCTGCGCAAGGGGGTGCGCGGCTGGTACGTCTACGTGCCGCTCGCGCTGGTGACCTGGGCGCTGATGTACCGCAGCGGGGTGCACGCCACCATCGCGGGCGTCGCCATGGGGCTGATGCTGCGCTGCACGACCCGGGAGGGCGAGGAGCGCTCGCCCGGGGAGCGGATCGAGCATCTGGTGCGCCCGCTGTCGGCGGGGCTGGCGGTGCCGCTGTTCGCGCTGTTCAGCGCCGGGGTGCCGGTCTCCGGCGGCGCGCTCGCGCAGGTCTTCACCCGGCCGGAGACGCTCGGCGTGGTGCTCGGTCTGGTCGTGGGCAAGACGGTCGGCGTCTTCGGCGGCACCTGGCTCACCGTGCGGTTCACCCGGGCCACGCTCGGCGAGGGTCTGGCGTGGGCCGACGTGTTCGCGGTCGCGACGCTCGCGGGCATCGGTTTCACCGTCTCGCTGCTGATCGGCGAGCTGGCCTTCGCGGACGACGCGGCGCTGACCGCCGAGGTCAAGGCGGCCGTCCTCGTCGGATCGCTGATCGCTGCCATCTGTGCGACCGTGCTGCTGAAGGTACGCAATGCGAAGTACCGCGGGCTGTGCGAGGACGAGGAGCGCGACGAGGACGAGGACGGCATCCCCGACATCTACGAGCAGGACGACCCGGCGTACCACCTGCGCATGGCCGCGATCCACGAGCGCCGGGCCGCCGAGCACCGTCGGCTGGCCGCCGAGAAGGGCGCCGCCGCGCGGGACGCGCGTGCGGAAGTGCCCGGCGGGGCAGGCGAGGAGAACAGTCGTCCGGCATGATCTGACGAGACGGTACAAAACAAGCGGTACACAAGACGGCACCACTTCAGAGGGAGAACGCGATGAGCGCACCCGACGGCAGCCCGGTCGGCGCCGAACACAGCATCGGCCAGTTGTTCGCCTCGGCGTCGACCGATTTGTCGGCGCTGGTGCACGACGAGATCGCCCTGGCCAAGGCGCAGCTCAAGCAGGACGTCAAGCGCGGTGCGATGAGCGGCGGTTCGTTCTCCGTGGCGGGCGCGCTGCTGCTGTTCTCCCTGCCGATGCTCAACTTCGCGCTGGCGTACGGCATCCGGACGTGGAGCCACTGGAATCTCGCGATCTGCTTCCTGCTCTCCTTCGCGGCCAACGTGCTGATCGCCGGGCTCCTGGCGCTCGCCGGTCTGATGCTCGCCAAGAAGACCAAGAAGAGCAAGGGCCCGCAGAAGGTGGCCGCTTCGATGAAGGAGTCGGCGGGCGTGCTCCAGAACGCCAAGCCGCACCCGCGCGGAACCGGCCCGCAGCACCCGCGCGCGCTGCCTCCGGGGGAGCGGGCGCGCAAGGCTGTGGCACGCTCGTCCTCATGACGGAACCCGCCGCCGCCCCGGCCGTACGCATCGGCATCCCCTCCGGGGAGCAGGTCACCCACCGGGACGTCGCCGCCAATGGCGCCCGCTTCCACATCGCCGAACTGGGCGACGGACCCCTGGTGATGCTGCTGCACGGCTTCCCGCAGTTCTGGTGGACCTGGCGCCATCAGCTCTCCGCGCTCGCCGCCGCGGGCTACCGCGCCGTCGCCATGGACCTGCGCGGTGTCGGCGGCAGCGACCGCACCCCGCGCGGTTACGACCCCGCGAACCTCGCGCTGGACGTGACCGGTGTGATCCGTTCGCTGGGCGAGCCCGACGCCGCCCTGGTCGGTCACGACCTGGGCGGCTATCTGGCGTGGACGGCCGCGGCGATGCGGCCCAAGCTGGTGCGGCGGCTCGCCGTGGTGTCGATGCCGCACCCCAGGCGCTGGCGGGCGGCGATGCTGCGGGACGCCCGCCAGACGGCGGCCAGTTCGTACATCTGGGGGTTCCAGCGACCGTGGATCCCCGAGCGGCGGCTGACCGCCGACGACGGGGCGCTGGTGGGACGGCTGATCCGGGACTGGTCCGGTCCGCGCCTGCCGGAGGACGCGGACGTGGAGACGTACCGACGGGCCATGTGCATCCCGTCCACCGCGCACTGCTCGGTCGAGCCGTACCGCTGGCTGGTGCGCTCGCTGGCGCGGCCCGACGGCATCCAGTTCAACCGCCGGATGAAGCGGCCGGTGCGGGTGCCGACGCTGCATCTGCACGGTTCCCTCGACCCCGTCATGCGCACGCGCAGCGCCGCCGGTTCGGGCGAGTACGTGGAAGCGCCGTACCGCTGGCGGCTGTTCGACGGGCTGGGGCACTTCCCGCACGAGGAGGACCCGGTGGCGTTCTCCACCGAGCTGATCAACTGGCTGAAGGACCCCGAACCGGACCGGTGACCGTACGGGCGCACGGAGTGCCCCTTTCCCGACCGTTCCTGAACACTTGTCCCCCGAACGGCCACATGCCTGACGCATAGGCCGATCGGTGGGCGCGGAAGCGGTTATCGACCTTGGGGCGGGGGCACACGTCGGGGTATGGGCTGGACGCACGACTACAGTGACGCACCCCGCGACCGCCGCTCTCTCGCCGGACCTGGTCCGGCGCGGCGAGGGACACCGCAACTGGCGGAAGCGGACCCGAGGGTGGGGATTCCGCGCATTCTGCGCCGCCGGGCCCGCTGGGTCTCGGTACGGCTGCGTCATCCGCGCGGCTGAAACCGCCTCACAGGGCGCAGTTGTCCGTGCCCACCTGCTCGGCGGCGGTGCGTCCCTTGGTGATGTCGGTGCGGATCTCGTCGGCTGTCAGGGCGTAGCCGGTCTCGGCGTCGTCCAGGGACTTGGCGAACACCACGCCGTACACCTTCCCCTGGGGGGTGAGCAGCGGTCCGCCGGAGTTGCCCTGGCGGACGGTGGCGTAGAGCGAGTACACATCGCGGGCGACGGTGCCCCGGTGGTAGATGTCCGGTCCGTTGGCCGTGATGCGCCCGCGCACGCGCGCCGCGCGCACGTCGTACGAGCCGTTCTCCGGGAACCCGGCCACGATCGCGCCGTTGCCGCCGTCGGCGTCCTGGGCGGAGAACCGCAGCGCGGGCGCGTTCAGGTCGGGCACGTCCAGGACGGCGATGTCGCGCCGCCAGTCGTAGAGCACGACCTTGGCGTCGTACTTGCGTCCCTCGCCGCCTATCTGGACGGTGGGTTCCTCGACGCCGCCCACCACGTGCGCGTTGGTCATCACGCGGCGGTCGCCGAAGACGAAGCCGGTGCCCTCCAGGACCTTGCCGCAACTGTGCGCGGTGCCGGTGACCTTGACGATGGAGCGCTGGGCCCGCACGGCGACCGCGCTGCGCGCGAGAGCCGGGTCGGGCGGCTGGACCTCCTTGATGGGCTCGTTGGAGAACGGGCTGAAGACCTGTGGGAAGCCGTTCTGCGCGAGGACGGAGGTGAAGTCCTTGAACCAGATGTCTGCCTGACCCGGCAGCATCTGGTCCATGCCGACCAGCACCCGGGAGTCGCGCACCTCGCGGCCGACCGTCGGCAGCGTGGTCTGCGCGAGCGCGGAGCCGAGCAGCCAGGCGACCAGCAGCATCGCGGCGACGTTGACGAGCGCGCCGCCGGTGGCGTCCAGGGCGCGCGCCGGTGACCACGTGATGTGGCGGCGCAGTCTGCCGCCGAGGTGCGTGGTCAGCGCCTGGCCGACGGAGGCCACGACGATGACGACGACCACGGCCACCACGGCGATCGTGGTGCCGACCTTGCGACCGCCGGTCAGGGCGTCCCAGAGCACCGGCAGCGCGTAGACGGTGACGAGACCGCCGCCGAGGAATCCGGTCACCGACAGGATGCCGACGACGAAGCCCTGGCGGTAGCCGACGACGGCGAACCAGGCGGCCGCGGCCAGCAGGAGGATGTCGAGCACGTTCACCGCTTCTGGACCCGCCCCATCACTTTCGCTCCGGCCCCGGCGGCTCGGCCGGGGACCCGGGGAGCGGCGGCAGGTCCGCCGATGTCGTGCCCCCGGGGAAAACACCGCACGGACACCCTGTCACGACCGCCGGTCGAGCGGGACCTGCCGGGACCTGTCCCAGGGCAGCTCCCAGCCCGCGTAGTGCAGCAGCCGGTCGATGACTCCGGCGGTGAAGCCCCACACCAGGGCGGATTCGACCAGGAACGCCGGGCCGCGGTAGCCGCTGGGGTGGAGGGCGGTGGCGCGGTTGGCGGGGTCCGTGAGATCCGCCACGGGGACGGTGAAGACCCGCGCGGTCTCGTTGGGGTCGACGACGCCGACCGGGCTGGGCTTGCGCCACCAGCCGAGCACGGGCGTGACGACGAACTCGCTGACCGGGATGTAGAGCGCGGGCAGCACGCCGAAGAGCTGCACGCCCGCCGGGTCGAGCCCGGTCTCCTCCTCGGCCTCGCGCAGCGCGGCCCGCAGCGGACCGTCGGTCTTCGGGTCGCCGTCGACCGGGTCGAGCGCGCCGCCGGGGAAGGACGGCTGGCCCGCGTGCGAGCGCAGCGAACCGGCGCGCTCCATGAGCAGCAGCTCGGGACCGCGCTCGCCCTCGCCGAAGAGGATCAGCACCGCCGACTGGCGCCCCGAGCCGTTCTCCGGCGGCAGGAAGCGGCTGAGCTGGAGCGGCTGGACCGTCTCGGCGGCGCGTGCCACCGGCTCCAGCCACTCCGGCAGCCCCTCCCGGCGCAGCGCCACCGGCCCCTCGTGCGTGTCCCGCGTGTACGTCATGCCCGCCCCCTCGCCGTCGCCGTCGTCCGTGCTCCCCGCGCCCCTGCCGTCATCCGGCCCCCAGCGGCGGGGCCGGGATGCCGCCCGCGTCCAGGTACGCCTGCGGCGGGTTCAGCCGCTGGCCGGGGAAGCCGCCCTTCTCGTACTTGAGGAGCTTCTTCGCCTTCTCGGGGTCCGTCTCGCCCTCGCCGTACGACGGGCAGAGCGGGGCGATGGGGCAGGCGCCGCAGGCGGGCTTGCGGGCGTGGCAGATGCGGCGGCCGTGCCAGATGACGTGGTGGGACAGGTCGGTCCAGTCCTTCTTGGGGAACAGCTCCGCGACGGCCGCCTCGATCTTCTCGGGCTCGGTCTCCTCGGTCCACTTCCAGCGCCTGACCAGCCGCTGGAAGTGGGTGTCCACGGTGATCCCGGGGCGCCCGAAGGCGTTGCCGAGGACCACGAAGGCGGTCTTGCGGCCGACTCCGGGCAGCTTGACCAGGTCTTCGAGCTTTCCGGGCACCTCGCCGCCGAAGTCCTCCACGAGGGCTTTGGAGAGCCCTATGACGGAGCGCGTCTTGGCGCGGAAGAAGCCGCAGGGACGCAGGATCTCCTCGACCGCCTGCGGGTCGGCGGCGGCGAGGTCCTCGGGGGTGGGGTACTTGGCGAAGAGCGCCGGGGTCGTCTGGTTGACGCGCAGATCAGTGGTCTGGGCCGACAGGACCGTGGCGACCAGGAGCTGGAAGGGGTTCTCGAAGTCCAGCTCGGGGTGGGCGTAGGGGTAGACCTCGGCAAGCTCGCGGTTGATCCGGCGGGCGCGGCGGACCAGGGCGGTACGGGACTCGCCGCTGCCGCTGCCGCTGCCGGTGCCGGACGTTCCGGGAATGCGGGAGCCGGTCTTCTTCGCCGCCGCAGCCTTTTTTACGGTTTTCACCTTTTTGCCACTTCCATCGGAACCCTGTTCGCCCACGGCGGAATCGCGGCGCACCGTCACCCGTTCAGCCCCCTCGGCCTGTGCTCTCACCGGCTGTTTGGACACCCGGCCAGCCTAAAGCCCGGCACCGACATCTGCCCCGGACCCGGAGGATCAGCCCCCGATTGGACCCCTGCCGCTCACGTTGGGACACGTGTGCGGCATCCTTGTGACAGATCACACTGTTTGGACCGTCCGGCAAAATGGGGAGCACGGTCCCCTGGCACGTGGGGGAGAACCATCCCCTGAGCAGGTCGACAAGGAGAGAACTCGTGGACGACGTTCTGCGGCGCAACCCGCTCTTCGCGGCTCTCGACGACGAGCAGTCCGCGGAGCTTCGCGCCTCCATGAGTGAGGTGACCCTCGCCCGTGGAGACTCCCTGTTCCACGAGGGGGACCCCGGTGACCGGCTGTACGTCGTCACGGAGGGCAAGGTCAAGCTTCACCGCACCTCCCCCGACGGGCGGGAGAACATGCTGGCCGTCGTCGGCCCCGGTGAGCTGATCGGCGAGCTGTCGCTGTTCGACCCCGGTCCGCGCACGGCGACCGCCACCGCGCTGACCGAGGTCAAGCTGCTCGGCCTCGGCCACGGCGACCTCCAGCCCTGGCTGAACGCGCGTCCCGAGGTGGCCACCGCCCTGCTGCGCGCGGTCGCCCGCCGTCTGCGCAAGACCAACGACGCCATGTCGGACCTGGTCTTCTCCGACGTTCCGGGCCGTGTCGCGCGCGCCCTGCTCGACCTCTCCCGCCGCTTCGGCGTGCAGTCCGAGGAGGGCATCCACGTCGTCCACGACCTCACGCAGGAAGAGCTGGCCCAGTTGGTCGGCGCCTCCCGCGAGACCGTGAACAAGGCGCTGGCCGACTTCGCCCAGCGCGGCTGGCTGCGCCTGGAGGCGCGCGCGGTGATCCTGCTGGACGTGGAACGCCTGGCGAAGCGCTCGCGCTGACCCGGCACACTCGTGCGGTGACAAGGGCTCTGCCGGACGGCGGGGCCCTTTCCCGTGGGCGCGGGACCGTGTCCCGTGGCTCTGTCGACGACCTCGCGCGGAGCGGCCCGTCGTATTCGCCGTAATTCGGCTGATCGCAGCCGCCCCGGCGGGGCAGAGTGCGGGGTATGCCCGAGCCTCAGCGCCTTCCCGCCCCGCACGGTCTGGACCCCGACGGGTTCATCGCGCGCGAGGGCTCCCTCGCGCGCGTGCAGCCCGCCTTCCGCCCGGTCGTGGACGCCGCGCGCGAGCGCGTCGCGGCCACCTGGGGCGACCGACTGGACAGCGCCTACCTCTACGGCTCGGTCCCGCGCGGCACCGCGCGCGAGGGCCGCAGCGACCTGGACCTGCTGATCGCGCTGCGCGCGGAGCCGACCGAGGCAGACCGGACCCTCGCGCACGCCCTCGGAGCCGACCTGGATCGCGCGTACGACGCGATCGACGGCGTGGGCACCCTGCTGTACGCCCGGGAGCGACTGCTGAGCGGGCGTGAGCGGCACGACCTGGGCTGGTTCCTCGCCTGCCTGTGCACCCCCCTTCTCGGGGACGACCTCGCCGCCCTCCTCCCCCGCTACCGCCCGACCTCCCTGCTCGCCCGCGAGACCAACGGTGACCTCGCCCGGCTGCTCCCCCGCTGGCGGACCCTGATCGCGGGCGCGCCGGACACCGAGGAGGCTCGCAGACCGCTGGTGCGCTTCATGTCCCGCCATCTCGTGCGCACCGGCTTCACCCTCGTCATGCCCCGCTGGCAGGGCTGGACGAGCGACCTGAACGAGATGGCGGAGGTCTTCGGGGCGTACCACCCTCAGCGGGCAGCGCCGATGCGTGTGGCGGCGCGCTACGGTCGCGAGCCCGCCGGGGACTCGGGGGTGCTGCGGCTGTACGTGGACGACCTCGGTCCCTGGCTCGCCGCGGAGTACGCGCGCGTACACGGCGAGAAGGTCCTCCGCGAGGAGGAGACGGCGCCCTGAGCGGGGCTCAGATCCTGGACCAGCCCTCGGGCGTCACCCGGTAGTACCGCCCCTGGTCCCAGTCCATCCGCGAGTGACCATGGACGCGCAGATGGTCGTCCTCCAGGTGGTAGGTGAAGCCGCCCATCATGCCGACGACCGGGAAGACGATCCGCACCTCGAGTCCCTCCGTCAGCGGGGACAGCGGCGGCAGCAGATGCTCGGTCCGCTCCAGACAGCGACCGGTGTTCTCCCGCAGCAGCGCGTGGAAGTGACGTTCCAGCGCCTCCGGCGGGGCGGGAAGCCGCCGTACCGCGACCGGCGTCAGCAGGTCCACCAGGCGCGTGTGACCGCGCTCGCGGGCGACGTCCACGGGGCGGCGGCCGTCCCGGGCGCGCTGGGTGCGCCAGGCGCCGTGCGCGATCAGCCGGGAGACGACGGCGAAACCGGCGCCGTGCCAGGCTGCCTGGTGCAGCGGGGCGAAGCCGCTGCGGTTGCCGGGACGGGGCACACCGGCCCACTCCGGGTGTTCCTCCAGGACCCCGAACACGCCGTCCCAGTCGGCGTCGCGCGCCAGGTCGGCGAAACGGTCCCGCTCCGCCAGGTACGTCCCGCCGAACTGCTCGCGGTCGGTGAGCCCGTCCCACTGCATGCTGATCACCCGGTCACGCTAGCGCCGGGTGCCGCGCGCCGGAACAGGGCGCTCAGATCAGCCCGTGCTCACCCAGATAGTCCAGTTGGGCGCGGACGGACAACTCGGCGGCGGGCCACAGCGAGGGGTCCACGTCGGCGTAGACGTGGGCGACTATCGCGGGCGCGGTGCGGTGGCCGTTCTCCACCGCCGTCTCGACCTGGGCGAGCCGGTGGGCGCGGTGGGCGAGATAGAACTCGACCGCGCCCTGGGCGTCCTCCAGGACCGGACCGTGGCCCGGCAGGACGGTGTGCACGCCGTCGTCCACGGTGAGCGAGCGCAGCCTGCGCAGCGAGGCCAGGTACTCCCCCAGACGGCCGTCGGGGTGCGCCACCATGGTCGTGCCGCGCCCGAGGATCGTGTCGCCGGTCAGCACCGCGCGGTCGGCCGGGAGATGGAAGCTCAGCGAGTCGGCGGTGTGCCCGGGGGTCGGTACGACCCGCAGTTCGAGCCCGCCGGTGGTGATCACGTCCCCGGCGGCCAGTCCCTCGTCGCCCAGGCGCAGCGCGGGGTCGAGGGCACGCACGCGCGTGCCGGTCAGGTCCGCGAAGCGGGCGGCGCCCTCGGCGTGGTCGGCGTGGCCATGGGTGAGCAGGGTGAGGGCTATGCGCCGCCCTGCCTGCTCCGCCGCGTCCACGACCGCGCGCAGATGGCCCTCGTCCAGGGGTCCGGGGTCTATGACCACCGCCAGGTCGGAGTCCGGCTCGGCGACGATCCAGGTGTTGGTGCCGTCCAGGGTCATCGCGGAGGCGTTGGGCGCGAGGACGTTGACGGCCCGTTCGGTCGCGGGACCCGAGCTGACCACGTTCCGGGGCTGTCCGGGCAGTACGGCGGCGTCGGTCATGCCGCACCTCCGCGGGGAGCCGCCGGGACGTGCTTGGTGAACTCGTCGTGCCCGGGCCAGCTCAGCACGACCTCGCCGTCCCGCAGCCGGGCGCGCGCCAGCACCGGGGTCATGTCCCGCTCCGGCGCGGCGGCGAGCGCCTCGGCGGCGGTGCCGTACGGCAGCAACTGGCGCAGGGTGGCGATGGTGGGCGGCATCATCAGCAGCTCGCCCCGGTCGTACCCGGCGGCGGCGTCCTCGGGGCGGGTCCAGACCGTGCGGTCTGCCTCGCCCGAGGTCTCCCGGGTGCGCTGGCCCTCGGGGAGGGCGGCGACGAAGAACCAGGTGTCGTAGCGGCGGGTCTCGAACTCCGGGGTGATCCAGCGCGTCCAGGCGCCGAGCAGGTCGGAGCGCAGCACCAGACCCCTGCGGTCCAGGAACTCCGCGAAGGACAGCTCGTGGGCGATCAGGGCGGCGCGGTCCGCCTCCCAGTCGTCGCCGCTGGTGTCGCCCACGACCGCGTCGGGACCGCTTCCGGCGAGCAGGACGCCCGCCTCCTCGAAGGTCTCCCGCACCGCCGCGCAGACGACAGCCTGCGCGCCGTTCTCGTCCACCCCGAGCCGGTCGGCCCACCAGGCGCGCGAGGGGCCCGCCCAGCCGATCTCACGGTCGTCGTCGCGCGGGTCGACCCCGCCGCCCGGATACGCGTACGCGCCTCCGGCGAAAGCCATGGAGGCGCGTCTGCGCAGCATGTGCACGGCAGGGCCGGCCGGCGTGTCCCGCAGCAGCAGGACGGTCGCCGCGCGCCTGGGCGCCACGGGAGTGAGCGTGCCGTCCGCGAGCGCGCGGATGCGGTCCGGCCACTCCGGGGGGTACCACTGACCGTTCGCCATGGCCGGAGGCTATCCCGGACAGAGCGAATGTTCGAGAGGTGGCAGGGGGTCGTGCGGGGGGTTTGACGTGGGTGTTACGTAAGAAGCTCCGCCCGGGTCGGGGAGACGGCTCCGCCCGGACCGGGGAGACGGCGCCACCCCGATCACGCGGGCGGCTCCACCGGCTTACGGAAGCAGCTCCACCTGGATCTCGACCTCCACCGGCGCGTCCAGCGGCAGCACCGCGACGCCCACCGCGCTGCGGGCGTGCACGCCCCGGTCGCCGAGGACCTCGCCGAGCAGCTCGCTGGCGCCGTTGAGGACGCCGGGCTGCCCGGTGAAGTCGGACGCGGAGGCCACGAAGCCCGTGACCTTCACCACGCGGGCGATGCGATCCAGATCACCCACGACGGACTTCACGGCGGCCAGCGCGTTCAGCGCGCAGGTGCGGGCGAGGTCCTTGGCCTCCTCCGCGGTGACCTCGGCGCCCACCTTGCCGGTGACCGGGAGCTGCCCGTCCACCATCGGGAGCTGGCCCGCGGTGTAGACGTACGCACCGGACAGCACGGCAGGCTGGTAGGCGGCCAGCGGTGGCACGACCTCGGGCAGCGTCAGCCCCAGTTCGGCCAGCCGGGCGTCCACCGCGCTCACGCCTGCTTCTCCCGCTTCAGGTAGGCCACGAGCTGCTCCGGGTTGGGCCCGGGAACGACCTGGACCAGCTCCCAGCCGTCCTCGCCCCAGTTGTCCAGAATCTGCTTCGTGGCGTGGACGAGCAGCGGCACGGTCGAGTATTCCCACTTGGTCATGGGGCCGACTGTAGTCGCTGTTATCCACAGCCTCCCGCGTGACGGTGGCCCGGACTGGTTAGTCTCGAAGACGTGAGCAGGCTCCAGGTCGTCAGCGGCAAGGGCGGGACCGGAAAGACGACGGTCGCCGCCGCCCTCGCGCTGGCCCTCGCGACCGAGGGGAAGCGGACGCTTCTCGTGGAGGTCGAGGGCCGGCAAGGCATCGCACAGCTCTTCGAGACCGAGGCGCTGCCCTACGAGGAGCGGAAGATCGCCGTCGCTCCCGGGGGCGGGGAGGTGTACGCACTCGCCATCGATCCCGAACAGGCCCTTCTGGACTATCTCCAGATGTTCTACAAACTCGGCGGCGCGGGCCGCGCCCTGCGAAAACTGGGCGCCATAGACTTCGCGACCACCATCGCGCCCGGTCTCAGGGACGTCCTGCTGACCGGCAAGGCGTGCGAGGCGGTGCGCCGCAAGGACAAGAGCGGCGCGTTCCTCTACGACCACGTCGTGATGGACGCGCCCCCGACCGGTCGCATCACCCGCTTCCTCAACGTCAACGACGAGATGGCGGGCCTGGCCAAGATCGGCCCGATACACAACCAGGCGCAGGCCGTGATGCGGGTGCTCAAGTCACCCGAGACGGCCGTGCATCTGGTGACGCTCCTTGAGGAGATGCCGGTCCAGGAGACCGCCGACGGCATCGCCGAACTCCGCGCGGCGGGGCTCCCGGTGGGCGAGATCATCGTCAACATGGTCCGCCCCGAGGTGCTGGACGCCGCCGACCTGGAACTCGCCCGTACGGTCCCGCACGCCGACGTCGCCCGCGCGCTGTCCGCGGCCGGGCTCGGCGGCGCCCGCCGGGGCGGCAACGCCGAGCGGCTGGTCGACCCGCTGCTGCACCAGGCAGCCGAGTACGCCGAGCGGTACGCGCTGGAGCAGGAGCAGCGCGCGGTCCTCGCCGAGCTGGGTCTGCCGATGCGCGAACTGCCGCTGTTCGCCGAGGGCATGGACCTCGCGGGACTGTACGAACTCGCCACCGAGCTGCGGAAGCAGGGGTTGTCATGAGTCCGGACCCGGCACCGAACGCCGCCGGAGCGCCCGCCGAGGACGGCGAGCGCCCCGGACTGTCCCCCGCCCGCACGCTCGACGTGGACGCCCTCCTGGACGACCCCGGGACCCGGATCGTGGTGTGCTGCGGCTCCGGCGGAGTCGGCAAGACCACCACGGCGGCGGCGCTCGCCCTGCGCGCTGCCGAGCGGGGACGCAAGGTCGTCGTCCTCACCATCGACCCGGCCAAGCGGCTGGCGCAGTCCATGGGCATCGACTCGCTGGACAACGTGCCGCGCCGAGTGAAGGGCACCGAGGACCGCCGTCCGGACGCCGGGTCCGAGGACACCCCGGGCGGCGAACTGCACGCCATGATGCTCGACATGAAGCGCACCTTCGACGAGGTCGTGGAGGCGCACGCGGACCCCGAGCGGGCCGCCCAGATCCTGGCGAACCCCTTCTACCAGACGGTCTCCGGAGGTTTCGCGGGCACGCAGGAGTACATGGCGATGGAGAAGCTCGGGCAGTTGCGCGCCAAGGACGAGTGGGACCTGATCGTCGTCGACACCCCGCCCTCCCGCAACGCGCTGGACTTCCTGGACGCGCCCAAGCGGCTCGGCTCGTTCCTGGACGGGCGGCTGATCCGGGTTCTCACCGCCCCGGCGAAGCTCGGTGGCCGCGCCGGGATGGCGTTCCTGAACGTCGGCATGTCGATGATGACCGGCACGCTCGGCAAGCTGCTGGGCGGTCAGCTCCTGAAGGACGTACAGACCTTCGTCTCCGCGATGGACACCACCTTCGGCGGGTTCCGTACGCGCGCGGACGCCACGTTCAAGCTGCTCCAGGCGCCCGGTACGGCGTTCCTCGTGGTCGCCGCGCCGGAGCGGGACGCGCTGCGCGAGGCGGCGTACTTCGTGGAGCGCCTGGCGGCGGAGAAGATGCCGCTGGTCGGGCTGGTCCTCAACCGCGTGCACGCGAGCGGCGCCGGACGGCTGTCCGCCGAGCGGGCGCTCGCGGCTGCGGAAAATCTTGCGGAGGACCGCATTGTCGATCAGGGGGACGGGAAAGCTGGATCTCGTAACTCTCCCGACATGTACGGAAGTTCAGACTCCGCTCCCGAGGAACCGGCTCCCGGCGCAGGCTCCCCCGCCATCGGTCCGGACCGGTCCGTCGACGAGCTGACGGCGGGCCTGCTCAGGCTGCACGCCGACCGGATGCAGTTGCTCGCCCGCGAGCAGCGCACCCGGGACCGCTTCGTCTCCCGCCACCCCGAGGTGGCGCTCGTCGAGGTCCCGGCACTCCCCGGCGACGTACACGATCTGGCGGGCCTGCGCGACATCGGAGACCGTCTCTCCGAGGGCCGCACGGAACTGACCTGACGGGCGCCCTGGCCGGGCTCTCGGCGAAGGGCACGTGGACGTACGGCTCAGGTGACCGGCGTGAGCAGTGACGGCATGTCGGCGCGGTATGGCGCTGTCGGCACGTCAGCACCGGACAGTGCCGTCGGCGTCCCGGCTGCGGGCGTGCCTCGACAGAACAGCGGCCGCATGGCTGCGCCGGATCACGCGCCGCATGTCACGGCGCGCGCGACGGCGACGGCCGCACGCCGGCAACCGAGATCACCCGCGGCGCTGCGGTCATGCTTCCGACACCGCACGCGCTCGCGCAGCCACACGGGCGCGAGCAGCGAACGCACCCGTGGAGCCGGGCGACCGCCCAAACACCCCCGGACGCAAGGGAAGCAGCCGCCCCACCTTCCGCCGCGGGCCCTCCGGGCACCGCGGTCACACGCCTGCCGCCGCAGCACCCCGCCTGGATCACCCGTGCCCAGCGCACTCACGGCGAGGACACCCCCGGGCGAACCCCCGCGGAGCGGCGCCGCACATGCCCCTCCGGTCTATGCCGGAGGCAAGCTCTCAGCTCACCGCCGCGTAGTTCTCGTACACCTCGTCGTTGTCGAGGGGCACGATTCCCGCGCCGCGCTCGTACTCCGAACGAGCGGTCTCCAGCAGGCGTCGCCAGGAGGTGACGGTGGGGCGCCGGCGCAGCAAAGCGCGGCGCTCGCGCTCCGTCATGCCTCCCCACACACCGAACTCCACACGGTTGTCCAGCGCGTCCGCCAGGCACTCCGTCCGCACCGGGCATCCGGTGCACACCGCTTTCGCCCTGTTCTGCGCTGCTCCCTGAACGAACAGTTCATCCGGATCGGTAGTGCGGCAGGCGGCCTGCGCACTCCAGTCGGTAACCCAGCCCATACCGGCGCCGTCCTCTCCCGAATCGAGGCTCCCCCACGGCGGCAGCGGCATATTCACCGCCGCCAGTTGAGGACGTTACGGAAGGCGCGGACAGCGCAACACCCCCTTCGGGCCCAATCTTGAATGGCCCGAACGGACTATGGGTAAGCGGCAGATCACCCGGAGGAGTGAGCTGACGACATGCGTGATCATCCCGGCGAAGCGGGACGGTTGTGGCGTGTCACAAGGGGCGTCCGGTGACACACGAGGCGGATTCGGACACGCCCCGCCGGAAAGTGGGGGTACTCCCGGAACGATTCGGGGTCGCCGGACGTATTGCTCCATGACCGCACCGCTGTGACAGTTGAGAGCAGCTTAGGCCAATGCCTGTGCGCGTGTCCGGCGAATGAACAGGGACGCGCCCCGCCGCGCCATGCCATGACGCCCGCGCGCATCCATGGCGCCCCCGTGCCACCGGCGTACGTCACGATCCTGACCCGAACATCCCGAAGGACTGTCGGTCCATCGGAACGCTCATCAGTACGGATTAGGCTGCCCCCATGCCAAAGAAGCGCTCCGGCGGTGGCCTCTCGACGACGCAGCAGGCCGCCAAGTTCCTCGGTGTCAGTGTGCTGGCGGGGGCGGTGCTCGCGGGCATCGCGCTGCCCGCCGCGGGCGCGCTGGGTCTCGCGGCGAAGGGCTCCGTCCAGGGATTCGACGACATCCCCGCCAACCTCAAGAGCCCTCAGCTCAGCCAGCGCACGACCATACTGGACAGCCGGGGCCACCAGATCGCGACCGTCTACTCCCGCGACCGCACGGTGGTGGACCTCAAGGACATCTCGCCGTACATGCAGAAGGCGATCGTCGCGATCGAGGACTCGCGCTACTACCAGCACGGCGCGATCGACCTCAAGGGCGTGCTGCGCGCCCTGAACAAGAACGCGCAGGAGGGCGGGGTCGCCCAGGGCGCCTCCACGCTCACCCAGCAGCTCGTGAAGAACTACTTCATCGAGGAGGCGGGCGACGACCCCACCAAGGTCGCCCAGGCCACCCAGCAGACCCTCGGCCGCAAGGTCCGCGAGCTGAAGTACGCGATCCAGATCGAGGAGAAGCTCGGCAAGAAGAAGATCCTGGAGAACTACCTCAACATCACGTTCTTCGGGGAGCAGGCGTACGGCGTCGAAGCCGCCTCGCAGCGCTACTTCTCCAAGCACGCCAAGGACCTCAACCTCCAGGAGTCCGCGCTCCTCGCCGGCATCGTCCAGTCCCCGAGCCGCTACGACCCGGTGAACGACGAGGCCGAGGCGACCAAGCGGCGCAACACCGTGCTCCAGCGCATGGCCGAGGTCGGCGACATCTCCCAGGCGGATGCCGACCGCGCGATGGACAAGCCGCTCGGACTGCACGTCAGCCAGCCGAAGAACGGCTGCATCACGGCGACGCGCGGCTCCGCGTTCTTCTGCAAGTACGTCGAGAACGTCTTCCTGACCGACCCGACCTTCGGCAAGACCCGCGAGGAGCGCGCCAAGCTCTGGAACAAGGGCGGTCTGACGATCCGTACGACCCTGGACCCGCAGGCGCAGGACTCCGTGCAGGCATCGCTCAAGGACCACGTCTACAAGTCCGACAAGGTCGCCGCGGCCGCCACCCTGGTCCAGCCGGGCACCGGCAAGGTCCTGGCGATGGGCCAGTCGAAGCCGTTCGGCTACGCCAAGGACGAGACCGAGTACAACTTCTCGGTGGACAAGGCGTACGGCGGCTCCAACTTCGGTTTCCCGACGGGCTCGACGTTCAAGCCGTTCGTGGCCGCGGCGGCGATCGAGGGCGGCAAGCCGCCGACCCAGTCGTACTCCGCGCCGTACAAGATGAACTACCCGAGCCCCGTGCAGCGGTGCTCCGGCGGGCCGTACGTCAACACCAAGAACGAGACGGTGGAGAACGAGAACGAGTCCGAGAAGGGTCCGTACCGCATGAAGGAGGCGATGGCCAAGTCGGTCAACACCTACTTCGTGCAGCTCATCTCCGACATCGGTCTGTGCCCGGTGGTGAAGATGACCGACGCGCTGCACGTGGTGCAGGGCGACGGCTCGAAGCTGCCGCAGACCCCGTCCATCGCGCTCGGTTCGATCGGTCTGTCGCCGCTGACCATGGCGAGCGCGTACGCGACCTTCGCCTCGCGCGGCACGTACTGCACGCCGGTCGCCATCGAGTCGATCACCCGGAAGTCCGGCACCGAGGAGACCTCGCTCCCGGTCCCGAAGACGACCTGCTCGCGGGCGATGAGCCAGAAGACCGCGGACACGGTGAACACGCTGCTGCGCGGCGTGGTGGACTCCGGTACCGGTAAGGAAGCGGGTCTGACCGACCGCGAGAGCGCGGGCAAGACAGGTACGACGGACGAGCGCAAGAACGCCTGGTTCGTCGGCTACACGCCCAACCTGGCCGGTGCGGTGTGGGTCGGCAGCGCCCAGCAGAACGTGAAGATGGCCGGTGTCACCATCGGCGGCGTCTACCGCCCGCTGGTCTACGGCGGTGAGGTCCCGGGTCCGATCTGGAAGGACGCCATGGCGGGCGCCCTCGTCGGCAAGGCAGCCCCGGACTTCCAGCTCGTCGACATCCCCGACGACGATGACGACGACCACGGCAGGGACGGCGGCCGTGACAACGGCGACGACAACGGGCGTACGGGCGGCAACCACCGGGGCAACCCGGGCGGCGGCGGTCTGATCGGCGGTCTCTTCGGCGGTCTGACGAACGGCGGCGGCACGGGGACGACGGGCGGCACCGGCGGTCGTACTCCCGGTACGACGAAGCCGACCGTCACGGTGCCCCGGAACCCGACGCAGGGGCAGGGTCAGGCGAACGGCGGGGCGAACGGCGGCCGCCGGAACTGAGGGACATGAACGACTTCGGGGCCGCACCTACTGCGTGAGCAGGGGGTGCGGCCCCGAAGTCGTGTCAGGGGGACTCGCGCGCGGAATCCTCGCGCGCGGAGTCCCGCCGGGGCTTGTCAGCCCTGGAGGAGCTTCTTCACGACGGCGGCGACGCGACCGCCCTCGGCAAGACCGGCGACCTTCGGGTTCACGATCTTCATGACGGCGCCCATGGCGCGCGGACCCTCGGCACCGGCTGCCCTGGCCTCCTCGACCGCCTGGGCGACGATCGCGTTCAGCTCGTCGTCGGAGAGCTGCTTGGGCAGGTACGTGGCGAGGATCTCGCCCTCCGCCTTCTCCCGCTCGGCCGACTCCGCACGACCACCCTGCGCGAACGCCTCGGCCGCCTCGCGACGCTTCTTGGCCTCCTTGGTGATCACCTTGAGGACCTCGTCGTCGGACAGCTCGCGCTTCTCCTTGCCCGCGACCTCTTCCTTGGAGATCGCGGCCAGGGTCAGCCGGAGCGTGGAGGAGCGCAGCTCGTCGCGCTCCTTGATCGCGGCGTTGAGGTCGTCGTGCAGCTTCGCCTTGAGCGTGGTGGTCATGGTCCGATTGTCGCAGGTGCGGTGCTCGGGACGCGCCCCGATTTCACTGCCCGGGCTCTTGGTCCCTTCCGGCCCGAACTCCCTGTGCGCCAAAGGGCTCCCGGTCTCACCGTCGCGCCGGGGTCTGACACGATGGTCGTATGCGCGCGCGATATGGAGTACCCCTGGGGATCATGGCGGCAGGCGCCGCCGGAGTGGCGTACGCGGCGGGGTTCGAGGCCCGCTCCTTCCGCCTGCGACGAGTGACGGTGCCGGTGCTGCCGCCGGGCATGCGCCCGCTGCGGGTGCTCCAGGTCTCCGACATCCACATGGTGAGCGGCCAGGGCAAGAAGCGGCGCTGGCTGCAGTCGCTCGCGGGACTGCGCCCCGACTTCGTGATCAACACCGGCGACAACCTGTCGGACCCCGAGGGCGTTCCCGAGGTGCTGGACGCGCTCGGTCCGCTGATGGAGTTCCCGGGCGCGTACGTCTTCGGGTCCAACGACTACTACGGCCCCAAGCTGCGCAACCCCGCGCGTTATCTGTTCGAGAAGGCCAGCGGGCGCCACGGTCTGAACGGCAACGCGCCCGCCACCGGCGTGGTCCACAACCCCTGGGAGGACCTCCGGGACGGTTTCGACTCCGCGGGCTGGCTCAACCTGACCAACACCCGGGGCACGCTGAAGATCGACGGCTCCACGATCGAGCTGACCGGTCTGGACGACCCGCACATCAAGCGCGACCGCTACGCGCGGGTGGCCGGGGGTCCGACGGCCGGGCACGACTTCTCGATGGGCGTGGTCCACGCGCCGTACCTGCGCACGCTGGACGCGTTCACGGAGGACGGCTATCCGCTGGTCCTCGCCGGTCACACCCACGGCGGCCAGCTCTGCATCCCCTTCTACGGCGCGCTGGTCACCAACTGCGACCTGGACACGGACCGGGTGAAGGGGCTGTCGACGCACTCGGTGGACGGGCGGACGTCGTATCTGCACGTGTCGGCGGGGTGCGGGACGAACCGGTACACGCCGGTGCGGTTCGCGTGTCCGCCGGAGGTCACGTTGCTGACGCTGGTGGGACGGGTCTAGCGATCCTGGGCGCTCGCGGGTTGGCGTACCCCTCCCGGAGTACGCCAAATAGCCCCATTCATCCCTTATGCCTAGCGTGAGGGCATGACCGCACCGATACCCAGGGACATCCCGGACCTGCCGGCGATCCCCAGCCCGCCCGTGCTCCAGCCGTCGCCGGTGCCGGTGACGGCGGTGGTGGCTCCGATCCGACGGCCCTGGGTGGCGCTGTTCCGCCTGGGAACCGCGCTGCTCGCGCTGGCCGGGATCGCCCTGGAACTCATGATCGGCGCCCCGTCCCGCATCCTGAGCCACTTCGGCGTCCAGGCGGCGGCGCTGCTCGCGGTGGTCATGCTCCTGTCGGCGTCACGCTCGTGGCGGGCGCGGAGGGCGCTGCCGTCCGGGCTGTCGGGGGCGGCACTCCTCTACATGGTGACGAGCGCGCTGACGTACCACGTGCTGCTCGCCCATACGACGCCGCCGTTCTCGATGACGGGCACGTCGGCGATCCCGGAGCGGTGGCACGCCCAGTGGGGCGCGCTCCAGATCCTCTACACCGTGCTGCCGCTGGCGGCCCTGCTGGACTGGCTCCTCTTCACCCCCGCCCCCCGCCTGCACCTGCGCCAGGCGGCGGCGTGGCTGGTGTTCCCGCTGGCGTACCTGATCTTCACGCTGACGCGGGCGCTGTTCATCCCCTCGGGCAGCCCGCGGGGCCGCTACCTCTACCCCTTCCTGGACGCCGCCGCCCACGGCTACCGCAGCACCCTCGCGAACGCCCTCCTCATCGGCCTCGCGATCTACGCCCTCGCCCTCCTCCTCATCGCCCTCGACCACACCCGCCCGACCCCCACCCGCCGCCGCGTCTGACCCCACCCACAACCGGATTTCGCCCTCAGCCCCCAGTGGGCTAAAGTAAACGACGTCGCCGCGACAGCAGCGACATCGGGGTGTAGCGCAGCTTGGCAGCGCGCTTCGTTCGGGACGAAGAGGTCGTGGGTTCAAATCCCGCCACCCCGACAGTGAAGTACCAGATCAGGGGCCTGATCCGCTTAGCGGGTCGGGCCCCTGAGTGGTTCCTGGGGCCCCTTTGGGAGCCGTTTGGGAGGCGAGTTTGGAATCTTGGCTCCCAAAGGGTCTGCTCCACCGGCAAACTCGGCAGGCGCATCGACCAGCTCTTCGGCACCAACCTCTTCCTCCCCCGCCCAGACACCATGCTGGCAGTCGGCGCCACGAATCCTGCCCATAAGGTGGCCGGCCTCAATGCCGCCTAGGGCGAAGCCGACCACCTCACCCTCCTCATGTATGACTTATGCGGCCGTAGCGACTACGAGTGGTCAGAGGGAATCGTGGCAACGTTGGATCTAGGGATCGTCGGTCCCGCACAAAGCGATGATCTCTACCACTTCACCGGCCGTGTCGGATCACAGCCTGCGGCGGTCCCGCAGGAGATCCAACACATGACCCCGCAGGAGCGGCTGAACAACATCCTGACGGAAGAGCAGCTGCGAGCCTTCCCGCCCTTCGGCGCGGTCACCCCGTGTGTGTGCTTCTCAGAAAGCCCCCCTGCCCACCTGAGCCACCTCATCGGCCTGGGTCGCTTCCAGCCTTGGGGGATCGTCGTCAGCCGATACGGGCTCCTCGACCTCGGCGGAGGCTCAGTCGCCTACGTCCCAGAGGCCGTACATGCACAGTTCAGGGAGGCAGGGCTCGAGCACTGGAGCGTTCGCACCGGAACGGATTCAGCCTGGATGCACGAGCGGGAGTGGCGGCTTCCCCGAACCGACGGATACGTAAGCATCCGCAGCGTCAGAGCCATCCTTGTCGGCGACCCAACTTGGCGACCCTCGCTCGTCGAAGCCGCCTGGGTCGACGGATCCACCGGGGAACCTCTGCCCGGCCCGAACGGCTATCCGTTTGCGCAGCCGATCATGGACCTGCCTCGACTCTGGCGCGAGTCAGAAATCTGGGTGTGGGACGCCCAAAGGCAGTCGGTGAACAGCTACCCGCCTGGCGCACTGAGTTGATGCTCGCCCCAGCCCATACCGAGAGCATGGTGGGCTCGGGCATCATCGATACGAGGTGCTGTGCCGACCGAAGTCGGACGACGCTCCCGCCCCATCTTCAGGCCGAAGCGTGCAGACAGCCAGACCGGACGCTCGGGACGGATTGCCCGCCTGGCATGCAGAAGCCGCGCTATTGACGCAAGGACACAGGGACAGGGCCGGGCACGCTGCCGTTGACGAAACACACGTCAAACCACCGGCCCTTCCGAGACCGAGATCAGTCACCGTCCCCCTCGACCTCGCCGCTTCAACGGGCCTCGCACGCATGCACACCACGCGCATCACTCAACCCACGCATCGCGTGAACGTGACTGCGCACGCGATTGCCCTGTCAAAGCAACGCCATATCGTGATGAATCGTCACATATATTCATCTATCAGCTAATTCAGGCTGACAGGCGCCGCGCGTTCGATGTCGTTGATCACATCCGCTCGGACAGCCTGGGGGTGAGCAGCTCCAGCGCTTCCTCCCAGCGGTAGCGGTCGGCTCCGCCGCCGGCCTTCGGCCGGTGAGGCTCGTACGAACCGATCAGTACCCCCATCTCGCGCAGCCGGGCCAGGCTCTGTCCATACGCGGGATGGGCTGCTTGCGCGGAATTCACGTACGGCAGGACGGCGGTGGGGATCCCGAAGCCGTGCGCCTCGCACAGGATGCCCAGGGCGAGCGTGTCGGATATCCCCGCCGCCCACTTGTTGACCGTGTTGAAGGTGGCCGGGGCCACCGCGATGGCATCGGCGGGCGGTAGCGGACGCGGATCACCGGGGGAGCGCCATGCCGAGCGGATCGGGTAGCCGGTCTGGGTCTCGACGGCCGTCGCGTCCAAGAAGCCCAGGCCCTGCGGGGTGGCGACGACGCCGACATCCCAGTCCGCCTCCTGCGCGGCAGTGATCAGCTTGCCGACGTCGCCGGCGACTCCGGCCGCGCACACCACGACGTACAGGAACGGCTTCTTGGTCTGCTGGTCCGGCTGGTCGCTCACGCGGGGACTCCCAGTTGACGACTGAAGTGATGCAGTGCGGGCAGCGTACGGCGGCGGTCGCGGGCGGCCATGTCGGCGACCAGCTCCCGGACGGCGGGGCGGCGGATGTCCTGGGCCGCACAGCTCTCGGCGATGCGCAGCGTCTGGTACCCATCGGCGAGACGGCCCTGCTGGCTGTAGGCGCGGGCGGCGTCGACCCACAGGGCGGCACGGCGCTCGGGGACCGGGATGTGCCGGCGCATGAGCGGCCGGGCTGCCTCCAGGGCGATGCCTGCGTCGCCGAAGGAGACGGCCGCGCTGACCTGGTGGAGGGCGACGTTGGTGGGGCTGAAGTTCGCCCAGGCGTCGGGCCGGTCGAAGGCGACGTAGCGAGCCACCTCTCGGGCTTCGGTGAGGAAGTCCTCGGTGGTGTCACGGTCGCCGTTCCTGCTTGCCGCGGTCGCCCCACGAAGCAGCAGCAGGCCGACCGCTGCCAGGTAGCGCGGCGACCGCTGGTCGTAGGCGCCGGTGAGTTGGTCGGCGGTGTGGCGGATGATGTTCACCGCCTGTGGGGTGTGCTTCTCTCGGACGAGGACGTGGGCGTGAACGCGGACGCTGGCGGCGAGGACGACCGGGTCTCCGGAACGCTCCGCCTCGGCCATGGCGCGACCGGCCGCGAGCCAGGCGTTGCCCTGATCAGCCCGCTTCAGCAAGAGGCTCACTGACGTCTGGTACGCGGTCGCGAGCAACCCGGACGCCTCGGCCGTGCCGGATGAGCCCCCGACTGCATGGCGCAGGTCGGCGATCAGCCCCGGCAGGGTGCGTTCCAACTCCGTGTACTCGCACGTGCAGAACAGCCGCCGTACGGTCCGTGTTCGAACGCGCAGCCCGTTGATGTCCAAGGCTTGGCCCGTGGCCGTTGGGCTCATGCCGGGCAGCAAGACCCGAACCAGGTCTTGATGCGTTGCGGCGGGCGAAGTCGGAACCGCGAGCGCGGCGACGCCTGCGGCAAGAAGGGTACGGCGGTGCATGTCCTCTGCCTCAAGGTCCGAGGTGCTGGTATTCGGCGCGGCAGCGAGGCCAAGGTGGTGTAGCGGGATGTTCAGCGCCTGCGCGACCTCACGCAGCATGCGGACATCGTCAATACCCCGGCCACTCTCCAGGCGGCTCACCTTCGACTGGTGATACCCCAGTGCGGATGCGACGTCTTTCTGCGAGCGCCGCTGTAACACGCGTGCCCGACGGATCACTTCGCCGATCCGTCTCGCCTCGTTCTGCCCCTCGGCCATCTGTGCCACGGCTCCTCCTGCCGCCGCCGATCCTGCCCGTTCAACCGAGCGTAGCCGAGGGGCGATTGACCGTGATGCAGCTCCTGCATAAGTGATGCAGCCACGGCACCCGGTGTGGCTCCGCTTGTGCCTGGCGCGGTTGCGTGGAGGAGCAGCACCGATCCAGGAGGTCACTCATGGAAGTGCACCAAGTCCGTTTCCCTGTCTCCGGCACACCTGGTGCAGCTACGGCTGCACGACAGCAGCTCGCGGGCGTGATACGGACCTGGAATGCATTCCTGGGGCCCGAACTCCTGGACACGGCAGAGCTGGTGGCCGCCGAGCTGATCACGAACGCGGTGCGGCACGCGGGACACGGGCCGATCTCAGCCGGCGCGCGCCTGAGCGACGTGCGTCTGCTGATCGAGGTGACAGACACGAGTCCTGACCTCCCGCAGGTCGGTCTGCCCGACACGGACGAGGAAGGAGGACGCGGCCTGTTCCTCGTCGCCGCGCTCGCGGATCGCCACGGATTCGATCAGGTGCCACGAGGCAAGCGCTGCTGGGCCGAGTTCAAGGTCAGCGCACCGCCTCAGCCCTCCCAACGCTGCCCCTTGCAGAGGAGTTGACTGTTGACAGCCGTACGGATTCCCCCAATCGCAGCCGAAGTAGTCGCCATCCGGCCCGGCAGCCCGCTCACCGGTTCCGTCGAGGTCGACGGGTCCAAGAACGCGGCGTTGCCCCTGCTGGCCGCCGCCGCGGCGATGCACCGGCCGGTGCATGTGGGCAACGTTCCGAGCAACACCGACGTCGAGACCATGCTCACCCTGCTTCAGCAGGCCGGCTGGCACACGGCCCGCCCCGTCAGCGATCCACACACCGTGGTGATCCTGCCGAGCGACAGCATCCAGTCGGGTCCAAATGCCGACACCGCCGCGCGCATCCGAGCCTCGTACTACCTCGTACCCGCGCTGCTGGGCGCGTATGGGCGAGCCCGACTTCCCTGGCCGGGCGGCTGCCGCATCGGGGAGCGCGGGATGGAGCAGCACTTCACGGTCTACGAGCGCTTCGGTGACCGCGTGACCGTCGACGACCACGGCTACCTCGTAGAGGCAGCATCCGCCCCGACCGGCACGGTTTCTATCATGCTGCCCTTCCGCTCTCGGGGCGCGAGTATCGCCGCTCTCCTGCGTGCGGTCGTAGCCGGACGGCCGCTGCGTCTTGGCCAGCCGAACCTGTCACCGGAAGTGCTCAGCATCGTCGGAGCGTTGCAGGTGGCCGGATGGGAGTGCCGGGTCAGCGAGTCCGTACTGACGCTCGCGCCGCCCCCGGCTGCTCCCACCGGGACCATCACCTGGAGAGTGCCCGGCGACAAGATCGAGGCCGGAACGCTGGCCTGTGCGGTCGCGGCGACCGGCGGCGACGCGCGCATCTGCGGCGTCCGCGGCGATGACGTCGCTCCTCTGGTCGCCGCCCTGCGATCGCTCGGCGTACCCGCCGAGACCGAGGGCGACGTGCTCGCGGTGCAGGCTCGGGGCTCCCACCCTGCCGACAAGCCACTGCGAGCCATCGCCTCCCTCTCCCCCGGCGGTCTGGACGCCGACTTCGAACCACCGCTGATGGCGTTTGCCCTCACCCGCCCCGGTACCCATCTGTTCGCTGACACCATCAACCCGGGCCGCCACGGCAACCTCTTACCGCAACTCGCCCGCCTGGGCGCCGAGATCCACGAGGTCTCGCCCACCGAGTGCCGCTTCACCGGCCCGCAGCAACTGGTCGGCGCCGGGGTGGAGGCAACCGACATCCGTACGGGCTCCGCCCTGCTCATCGCCGGCCTCACCGCTCGCGGCGTCACCACCCTCGGCGGGCTCGAACAGCTCCGGCGCGGCCATGCCGACCTGCCCACCAAGCTGCACGCCCTCGGCGCCGACATCTGCGAGGTCACCCCGTGAGCCGACAGCTCCGGCGGATCATCGCCACGACCGACGTGCATTCCGCCTTCGACTCGGCCGCAGCGATGCTCGCCCACCTCCACGCCACCAGGGCCGACAGCCTGATCGTGGACTGCGGTGACTTCTTCGAGGGCAGCGGCTTCTACCGCTTGGGCAACGGCCGGATCGAGCGGCAGGTCCTCACCGGCCTCTACGACCTGCTCGCGCCGGGCAACCACGGCTGGCCGCACTACTTCGAGCCGGCGCTGCACGAGATGACCGTATGCGCCAACGCGGTCGACGAGAACGGCCAGCCCCTCTTCGACCGCGTACGCATCAAACGCATCGGTGGCCGTCGAGTCGCCGTCACCGCAGTGATCGGGCCGCAAGCGTTCAACGCGGTTCCCGTCGACCAGCGCGCAGGCCATCAGGTCACCGATCCGGCCCAGGCCCTGCGGAAGGTGATGCTGGAGCACCACCACTGCACCGACGCCTGGATCGTGTTGTCCCACTCCGGCTTCGACGAGGACCTGAAGCTCGCCGCCGCGTGCCCGTTCGCGGACGTCATCTTCTCCGGTCACTGTCACAGCGACACCTACGGCCCCCTGCACATCGGCGACACCCTCGTCGTCAAGGGCCACGAGCTCGGCCTCGGATACGCCACCGCGGAGCCCGTCGGCAGCGGCTGGGGCGCCCACGCGTGCGCCTTCCCGGACTCGGTCGCGATCCCCGAGGGCCTCGCCGCACTGCATGAAGAGATCAGCCTCGTGGCACGGACGCTGACGAGCCCACTCGGCACGGTGAACGAGCCCTACCGCAATACCCCGTTGGACCGGCGCCGCCTCCTGGCCGAGATCGCCGGCCGACTGCACTCCGGTCTCGGCGCGGACGCGGTCATCCTCAACGAGACCGCCCTGCGTTCCACCTCGCTCGGCCACAGCCTGACCCTCGGCGACCTGCTGTCCATCGAGCCCTTCGACAACCAGCTCGTCCACGCCTTCCTCCCCGACGAGCACGCCCAGGATCACGACAAGCTGCTCGACCACCTCACCGAACGGGTCGGTCCGCTGGTCATCACGCCCGAGCCTCTGCCGTCCACGATACGCAGCGTGCTGACCACCGACTACCTCGCCGACAGTTACCTCGGCGGACGCACGCACCAAGCCGGACTCCGGCTGGCGCAGGCCGCACGAAGCGTCCTCGCCACGCCCTTCTCCTCGACCGCCGGCCTCATCGAAGGAGGCGAACAATGATCCTCACCGGACCCGAGATCACCGCCGCGACCCACGACGGCCGCCTGGTCATCAGCCCCTTCGAGCCGGACCAAGTCAACCCCAACAGCTACAACGTCCGTCTCGGTCCGACGCTGCTGACCTACACAGCCACCGAGATCGACGCCCACCGCCCCAACCCCACCCACGAGGTCGAAATCGGTCAGGACGGCTACGTGCTCCAGCCCAGCGAGCTCTACCTGGGCCACACCATCGAGCACGTCGGCTCCGACACCTTCGTGCCGCTGCTGTTCGGCCGCTCCTCGGTCGGCCGACTGGGCCTGTTCGTGGAGATCACCGCCCCGATCGGAGACATCGGCTTTCACGGCCAGTGGACGCTGATGCTCTCTCCGATCCGTCCGTTACGCGTCTACGCGGGCATGAAGATCGGGCAGATCATGTTCTTCCTCTCCACCGGCGCCATCGACCTCTACCGCGGCAAGTACCAGGCCGCTGCGGGTGCCCAGCCGTCGGCTTACTGGCGCGACGTCACAAAACTTCGGACGGTGGCCTTGTGATCCTCACCGGCCCCGCAATCGCCGCCGCCGTCCAGACCGGCGAGATCACCATCGAGCCGTACGACCCCGCCCGGCTCTCCCCGAACGCCTACGACTGGCGTCTCGGCGACACACTCCGCGTCTGCGACGGTGACCTCGACGCCGCCACCCCGACCGTGTTCATCGAGCAGTCCATCCCCGCCACCGGCCTGGTGCTGCAGCCCGGGACGCTCTACCTCGGCGTCACGCTGGAGAAGACCGGTTCGGAGATGTACGCACAGATGCTCAACGGCGACCGCACCATCGGCGCCCTCGGCATCTGGGTCCACGTCTCAGCCCCGCTCGGCCACCAAGGCCACGCCATCCGCTGGACCCTTGAAATCCGTGCCGCCCGGCCCGTGCGCGTCTACCCGGGGATGACCTTCGGAAAGCTCGTCTTCCTCACGGCCTTCGGCGCCCCGATCAGCTACCAGCAGCAACCCGCCAAGTACGCGTCGACGGACGGCATCGACATCTCCCGCCTCTACGAAGAGATTCCCGGGGGGCCCTGTGAGCTCCCGCTCGGCCACCGGGCCGCTGGTCGCCACTGTCTTGGACCTACCCGTTGGAAGCCCTGGCGGCAGCGTCGAGCTCTTCCTCGACCTCTATACGGGCGACCGCCCCCTCATTCCTGCACGCGCGTTCATGCTGGGCCCTTCGAATCCCAGCCGCCTTCTCCCCACTGGGCTCAACCTGCTGCCCGTGTCGGGGAAATGCCTGGAGGGTTCCGCCTTCGGTCGCTACGTCGGGGCCCTTCGCAGGGCTCTCGCGATGGCGATCGACCCGGCCCAGATCGGCGTACTTCATCTGCAGCACCTCGCGTTCGGTGCGGCTCCCGCCCTGATGCGGGCGCTACCCCTGCACCCCCGTATCGCCTTGGTCCACGGCACGGACCTGATCTTCGCCGAGGCCCACCGCGACCAGCTCCAGGTCCTACGTGAGACCGCCAGGGCGGCCGACGCGATCGTCGTTCCGACGGGGGCAATGGCCGACCACCTCCTCAAGCTCGCCCCACAGATCGACCGCCGGAAGATCACCCACATCCCCTGGGGCATCCCCGACCACCTGCTCACCGATCCACCGGCCCGACCCACCCGCAGGTCCTCCAGCCACCTACGCCTGCTGTACGCAGGACGGCTGACCGCCGAGAAAGGTGTCGAGGCCCTGGTCAAAAGCGTGGCCCCGGTGCCAGGTGTTGAACTGAGCATCGCCGCCCCCAGAGCCCAGTTCCATGCCCTAGCCCCGCTACTGCAACGGGCCGGCGTAAGGGCCCGTTACCTCGGCTGGCTCCGCCGTCCACAGTTGTGGGGAGCGTTCACCGAGCACGACGTACTGGTCATGCCGTCAACCACCCTGGAGGCCATGGGCCTGGTCGCGCTGGAGGCCCAAGCCTGTGGTCTGCCCGTCCTCTACCAACCCGTTCCCGGCCTCAGCGAAGCCCTCGCCGCCTCCGGCGTTGCCACCGACTTCACCCACTCTGCCGCCCTGGCCCGTGACCTCGACCGGCTGCGCACCTCCCCCGGCCTGTTGCCCGCTCTACGGCAGGCGGGGTACGCGAACGTAGCGCGCTATCCGCTCTCGGCGACCGCACGGTCTCTGACCGAGCTCGGCCGCCAACTCGCCTGAACGGCCCTTCGAGCGGTCGGCCACGCCGCTGCCCGGCCCGCTCCGTGAACGTCACTACGCTGGCCGGCGGGATGCCCCAGCGAAGAGGGAGACCATGACGTACGACATCGACCGCATCGAAGCTCTGCTCGACGAGGGCGTCCGCGGCAAGGTGTACCCCGGCGCCGTGTGGGCCGTCGGCGACGCCCATGGCATCCGCGCCCAAGGCACCACTGGAGTCCTCGACCCCGACGAGCCGGACGTGCCGATGCGCGCTGACACCGTCTTCGACGCCGCCAGCCTCACCAAGATCCTCGCCGTCTGGTCATCCATCGGCGCTCTGTGGGAAGACGGTGCCCTCGACCTGGACCAGCCGCTGGGCAGCTTCTGGCCGGAGGTCTCCGGCCACCCCATCGGCACCGTGACCGCGCGGCAGCTGTTGACGCACACAGCCGGCCTTCCCTTGCGTGCCCAGCTGAAGAACCTTTACGGCACCGACAAGGAGGACATCCGCCGAGGCGTGCTGCACGAGCAACTCCACCGGCCACCAGGCGAGGCCGTCGAGTACACCGACCGGGCCGCACTCATCCTCGGCTACCTCACCGAATATCTCTCCGGTCAGACCTTGGACCAGCTGGCCACCGTCCGCATCTGGCAACCACTGGGCATGGAGAGCACCCGCTTCGGCCCACTACCCGATCAGATCGCAGATCGCTGCGCCCCAACCGAGTACAACCGGGACACCGACACTCACCTCAAGGGAACCGCCCACGATTTCTCCGCGCGCCTCTTGGGCGGCGTCTGCGGCATCGCTGGCGCTTTCACCGTCCTCGACGACCTCACCGTCTTCCTTCGCTACCTGCTGGACGTCGGTACCGCGCCGCGGCGCGCCGGATTCGGCCGCGATTGGACCACGACATCACTGACCGTCCAGACCGGCACGTTGACTCCCGTGCGTGGCCTGTTCTGGCACACCGCTCCCGGGACAGCTCTGGTCGATGACGTCTGGGTCCACTACGGATTCACCGGAACCGGCACATGGATCTCACCCCGCCAAGGCCGGTGGGCCGTACTGCTGACGAACAAGCTGTACTACACCCGTGACCGGCAGCCCTTGACCGACGTACGTAACGCCTTCCGTGGTCTGGCCTTTTCGCCGGATGAATCCCCATCTGTGTAATTCAGCCCCTCTGTACCGCCAATGCTCCGCGCTCCCGCACGCGCCTCGGTTGTCAGAGGCGGGTGCCATGCTTCCTGGATGGCCAGCAAGAACGAGCGACGGCGTGGGCAGGTCGGGCCCGCCGTACCCACGAAGCAGAGCAACTCAAGCAGTGGACCCGATGGATCCTTGTGGATGCAAACGCGTTCTGGGGCGCGGGCGGGCCGCGGGTTTCACTACCAGGATGCCGTCGGAGCGTGGCTGTGCGGCCGCGTACTGTCCCGCGCTCTCGTCATCGATCGCATTGTCCCGGAGGGATTTGAAGACCTCTCCTGTGAAGGCCCGACGCCCTGGCACGTCCAGGTGAAGTCACGCCAGGAACGAGTCGGAGACTTCACCGCCTCCCACGTGGCCGCAGATCTTGTCACCATGGCCAAAGCCCACACCAAGCGTAAGCAAGCGGGGGTAGCTGGTCGAGCGGTCCTCGTACTCGAACGGCCAGTCAACAGTGAGTGGTTTACCGAATGGGGCCGCCCGCTGGATGCCCTTCCGCCGGGCCATCCGGTGCTGCGGGAACTCAACGCAAAGGCTGAGCGAGCCGGTCTGAGCAGAGACGAGATCGATGCCTGGTGCGCAATAGTTAGCCTCTACGTGCTGCCCTGGCGGACGGCTGCGGAGCAGACCTGCACGGCAGTAGTACAGCGCTTCGGGCTGCTGCCCGCAGGAGCGGAGCGGGTCGTGCTGGCGTTGCGCGACGCTGTCGCTGGCCATGCCGACGCCAACGCGGAGACAAGCCTTGCAGATGCGGCCGGGCTGAGCCGAACGAGCATCGATCGTATAGCGCAGGAGGTCGCGGAAACCATCGATCGCGAGTCGCTCGAAGAAGCACTGGCGGCAGGCGTTTGTGAGCCGGTCGACTTCGATCGCCCGCTTCAGCCGACAGGCTTCTACGAGGGAATCGACGTACAGCCCGGCCACATCGCCGCCGGCCTGCCAGCCCCCAGGCCAGGTCTGACTGGTCAGGTGGTGGCGGCGATCGACCGCGAAGAGAACATCCTTGTCACCGGCCCATCCGGAGTTGGCAAGTCGACCGTCATGTGGACGGCCGCCTATGTGACCAGGCATGTGCTCTGGTATCGGATCAGGCACTTGCGGAACGAGGACACCGCCTCGCTAGTACGCCTCGCCAAGGCGCTGAAACCATCGACGCGCTCGCCGGTCGGATTTGTGGTGGACGGCATCGGAATCGGAGCGGTCGAGGCTTGGGACGTTCTCCATCGTGAACTTGCACCCATTCCCGGCGTTCTGCTGTTGGGCTCTGTGCGTAGCGAGGACCTGCTACCGCTCCGAAGCCAGGCAGGTTGCACCCAGATCTCGGTAGCGCTCGACGAGGAGGTCGCGAAGCAGATCTACGCAGGTCTCTCAGCATCCGGTCTCACGAAAGCGCCGCACTGGCGGGAGGCGTACGAAGCAGCGGACGGACTGACTTTGGAGTTCACGCACCTTCTCACCCGCGGACGGCGATTGTCGGATGTCCTGTCTGAGCAGGTCAACCGGCGGGTGATCGAAGGGCGACAGACGGAGATCGAGATCCTGGCGAGAATCTCGGTGGCCCATAGATGGGGCGCCGACGTGCCGCTGCGGGCAATACAGCAGCAACTCGGCATCGGCGACGCGGAACTCCGTCTCGCGCTCTCCCGCCTAATGGACGAACATCTCGTCCACGAGCGGCTGGGACGTCTGTCCGGGCTTCATCAGTTGCGCTCCGGCAGATTGGCCGATGCCGTCCATGCGGTGCCGCCACCGATGCTGGATGAGACCGTCATCTCGGTGATGCGAATGCTGGTCGATGCACAGCTCCAGCCGTTCGTGGCGGGCGTCCTCACGGAATACCCGGATCTGGATTCCGTCGTACTGCAGCAGGTCGTAGTCGAGCTCGGGCAAAGGCCTGGTACAGCTGGGATGACAGGTGTTCTCCAGGCACTGCGCCTCGTCGATTTCACCCGTCAGGCCGCCAAGTGGGCAGAGATCCTCGATCGGCACCGGGTGTCGCCCGCAAACCGTCGGACGCTCCTGTACTTCGCGGTGCTGGACGGCGATCCGCTGCCGAACCTGAAACCCGAGATCGCCGCTGCCACGGCCGAGATCCGCGCCGGTGGTCCTTCCAGTTCTCCGCTACGCGACGCACTGGCAGAACGGCTCGGCACGGCCGAGTTGGCGAACGTACTCGCACAGTGCGAGGAGGAGGCCGAAGCCCAGAGATTCCTGGCTGTACTCGCCCAAACGAAGCTGGATGTCACGGACTGGCCGCAAGTGCTCGCCGACTCACCGTTTGCGCGGCTACTCCTCCACTCACCAGTTGAGTCGCTGGGAGACCTCCTCACAGCGGCACGAGCCGTGTCGTCGAATCTGGCCAAGGACCTGCTCGAACTCGCGGGTGGAGAGGACGTAATCCTGGCGAGACTCATAGCTGAATCCCCGTGGGTGGTTGAGGCATCCGTCATAGAACGGGACGGCAATCCGGTCGCGTACGCCCGTCTCATGCATGTGTCCGGTCGGGCTCAGCCAGACGCGGAACAATCGGTCCGGGCGTTTGGGCGAATCCTGCTCCGCTGCCTTCCGCACTGCGAGAGCGTGGATGTCCAAAGCCTGCTGCCCGGTGGAATTCCACAGATAATCGGTGACTTCACGGGTGGAGTCAGCAGCTTGCAACGCAGGTACGACCGTTCGACGAGCCAGGTGGCATGGTTTCGCGCGCAGGCTCTGATCGCCACGGCTGCCGCCGGCACCACCGACTGGACAACTCGAACAGCAACAGCGAGCGCGGTGCTCCCCACGCTGAACAAGTACTTGATGGACCTGACCCGGGCCTGGGCCATCGGCCGCGCGGGGCCCAGGGACACGGCCAAGCTTCGTACGATGCAAGCGGCGCTGTCGGAGCAAGCCGCCGAGCTGACGTTGCCCGCCGACAGCGCCTCCCTGTCCGCATTGCCTGCCGATACCGCCGCTCCAGGAGGTGGGGTGGATAACCTTCACCTGCTCGTGGACGGAATCGCGGACAA
This sequence comes from Streptomyces sp. DSM 110735, assembly GCF_016482685.1. Taxonomy (GTDB): domain Bacteria; phylum Actinomycetota; class Actinomycetes; order Streptomycetales; family Streptomycetaceae; genus Streptomyces. Next base: position 67,730 of record NZ_JACYHF010000001.1, read on the forward strand.
CCTCACCCGAAGGATTATCGACCCCACGGAGCACCGGGCACTCGCCGGTTATGTCTGGGAGAATTTGCGGTCGGGCCTATTGCGCGTACGGGACGAGGAACGCTGGCACCTCATCGGCCAGGAACCACCGACCGCCCTTGATCAACTCATGGAGACTCTCACTGACCTGCATCCCGTTCTCGCTGAGCTCACCTGGGGCACCCTCGGACCGAAGGCGCTCAGGACCGCGGCACGGTCTGGGCCTTCTGCTCAGGGGCTCGCCCGAGCGGCGGACCTCGCCCGAGCGGCTGCCAACGAACGAGCGATAACAGTCCAGCGGAAGCTTCAGGCCGAAGCCGAAGCAGCCGGTATCTCCATTCAGCTCTACTCTCGGCCGATCACCGACGCAAAGGCGGTGGAGTGGCCCCCCGTGCAGTTGGCAGTCGGCGTGGCGCTTGACGACGTTGCCCAATGGCAGGCCGTCTTGACCCAGCTGAGCGAGCTAATGCGGCATGATCACGCATCTCAGGGGTACCGCAGGCCCGTCCTTATCGTGCCACTTGCCGACGGCAAGCCGGTTCGACGTCTCGCACATCAGCTTCAAGATGAACTCTGGCCCGGAATCGACCTCTTCGACACCTGGAGCGCGGCCCTTCCTGAAGCCCACCCGACGCCGCTCACTAACGCGGTCATCGACGCCCACCAAGCTCTCCGGGGTCTCTCCGGCCTGGCCCACCTAGCGGCCCTGCGGGAACCCGACCCGCGCCACCAACGTATCGCTGATCAGGAAGTGGCACAGTTCCAGCAAGCGCATGGCATCATCACTGCGCTCCAGCCGGGGAACCCAGTCATCGATGAGGTCGAGCATTGCCTCATTTCCCTGGCTCGTCGAGTGGAGGGCGAGTGCGCCCAGGACACGGCTCTCCGAGACTCAGGGATGCCGAACCTCGCCACCGCCATCGCTCAAGGCATGACCAACCAGCCGACGGAGGACTCCCAACAGTTGGGCGGCCTGATCACGATCTCCCTGCAATGGGACCTCAGCCCCGACGGTGCTGCGCGGCTCCTCGCCGAACTGTCAGATGAAACCGACCCGTCTGCGCGTGCTGGCTCAGAGCTTCATCCCATCTCGATGCCTGCGATCGTTCAAGAGAAGCCGGTCGACGGCTGAGGCGCCGCTCCCTCAGGGCGCAGAGGTGGCCGGATGCCGCTCCTTCCGTCGATCCAGGGTTGTCGCCAGCGAACGCCCTCGTGCCAAAGTCGCTGAACAGACTGGACACGCAAAATGAGCGAACACAAGGAGCAGCACATGCGCGACGGGGGACCGCAGTGGACATTGACCGTGCCCACAGGCGGCGACACATTCCGGCAGGAGCGTCTCACCCGCGATCTGCATGACAGCCTGGATAGGACGGACGGTCTCGTCATCGGCATCCTTGACGCCGAAGGGCCGGCCGAACCGGGTCGTAAGGGTACGGGCGCGGGCTAGGTGGCCCTCTGGGCGGCTACCACTGCCGCTGTCGTTCGCCCGGCGTCCCAGGTCCTGATCACACTGATCAAGGAATGGTGCGCCAAGGAGCGGCACCGCAAGGTCGTGGTCACCATCGCGGGAGACTCGATCGAGATCACCGGGCGCCCTGACGCCGCGCAGGAACGCATGGTCCGCGCATTCCAGGAGCGGATCTCCGGCGAGGACGGCCCCGGATCTGATGGCTGCGCGACGTGACCCGCCTCCACAAGCGTCGGGCTCTTCTGATCGGCAATGAGCACTACGACGACGGCCGGTTCTCGCCACTCGCCTCCGTCCGGGCGGACCTGTGGGGACTTGCCCAGGTCCTGAAGCACCGCAACATCGGCAACTTCGTCTCCGTCCAGACGGAATCCGATCTCACCGCGGACGACATGCGGGCGGTCATCGGGGAATTCCTCCAGGACCGCGACGAGGACGAACTCGCGCTCGTGTACGTCTCCGGGCATGGCGTCCGTAGGGTGCGTGACGGCGGCGAGTTCCACTTCGTCGCCAAGGACACGGACTACGACAGAGTGGCCGCGACCGGTGTCAGCGCCGGGTTCCTCAACGACTCGCTGGAAGAGTGCGTCGCACCGCAGAAGATCGTGATGATCGACTGCTGCCGCAGCGGCGGGTTCGCCATGGGGCTGCGTACGTCGGACCGACGGCTTGACAGCTCCGTGGCCAAATCCGGCGAGCAGCCCGTGCTGACCAGCAGGGGTGTGTACGTCCTGTCCTCCTCACGGGCCGGGGAGGACTCGTTCGCGGACGCAGGCGGCGGCGATGACGTGAAGCCGTCGGCGTTCACCGGTGAGGTCATCGAGGCGCTGCGCACGGGAAAGGTCAGCAAGGACGGCGGCCGTGAAGTACAGGTCAGCGACCTGTACGACTATGTGAACCGGCGTATGCGGGCCAAGGACGGCGGCCGCCAGGTGCCGGTGCAGTCCACGCTCGGCGTCGACGACCGGATCGTCATCGCGGACAGTCCGTTCGGCCGGGCCCCCGTCCTCGAACCGCTCAGGCCGCGACCCCGCCCCGGCGCGGAGGAACCCCCACAGCCGCACGCCGCGAAGTCCGCTCCTACGCAGCCCGCCTGGTCCGCCCTGCTGGACTACTACCGCGAGTGCGTTATGGCCGAAGGCGCCGAGACGCCGCTGATGGAGGTGGGCCATCAGAACACGTCGTACGTATGCCTGGACGGCGCGGAGAGGTTCATCTCCGGCGACGTGGACGACGACGGATGCACCGCGCTCCCCGAGGAAGCGGTCTCGCTGGTGGATTCGGCGGCCGAGGAGGACGCGGAACTCTGGGCGGGCTACCCGGCCGTGGTCCTCACCGGGCCGCGCTCCGGACCCCCTTGGCGGCACCCGAAGTTCGCGCCACTTCTGGTGCGCCGTGTCGAGATCGTCCAGGGCGACGGTGAGGTGCGGCTGAAGCCGTACGGTCCGGTCCAGCCGCATCCTCAGCTCGCTCTCGACTGGCTCGGTGAGGAGGAGGCCACCCAGCTCATCGACACGTTCCAGCCGTCCTGGCATCGAGGACAGCACGACCGTATGGCATTGGAGGTACGCAACCTCCTCACGCAGGAATTTGAGCTGCCGTGCGTGCAGGAGCTCCAGCCCGACCGACTCGCCGATCGCATCGACATCCGCACACCCGGCCACGGCGCCCGCAACACCGCGGTCCTCTTCTCGGCGCGACCCCAGACAGGCTTCACCAAGCGCCTGCTCAACGACTTCGCCGACATCGCCAAGCGGACCGACGAGATCGAGAAGACCGCCCTCGGGGCCCTCGCGCCCGAAGCCTCGCAGCGTGACCGAGCCCTCGGCCACACGGAACCCGATCCGGCGCGCCTCGTGACGCCGCTGCCCTGCAACGAGGCGCAGGCCGCGGTGCTCCGGTCCGCCATGACCAGCCGGCTCACCGTGGCCACCGGGCCGCCCGGCACCGGCAAGAGCCAGCTGGTCGCCAATCTCGTCGCCACCGCGATCTCCGCCGGTCAGACGGTACTGGTGGCGTCCACCAACAACGAGGCGGTGGACGAGGTCTGGCGCCGCTGCGACACGCTGGTGCCCGGCAGCATCGTACGGACAGGTTCGGCGCGGAAGAACGCCAAGAGCAACGCGGAGCACGAGGCCACCGCGCTGCACGCGCTGCGCACCGGCCCGGAGCCGTCGTCCACAGTGGCCACGGCGTCCATGAAGGCCACCCTGGCCGCCGACCGTCTGACAGAAGTACGGGAGAAGCTGGCGCACGTCGCGGAGACCGAGCTGCGGCTGCGCCGGGCAGGCGAGGCCCGCGACCACCACGCGGAGCAGCTCGGGATCGCCGTCGCCGCACTCCGGGACCTCCTCGCTCGTCCGACCCGGCCCGGGGAGCTGGAGGACAGGGCACGCCGCCTCTCCCGCGCACGCTTCCTCGGGTCGTGGCGCCGGGCCCGGTTCCTGCGCCGGGCAGGTCTGGACGCGTACGACGGCGATTCCGTCGCGGGCTGCCTCGCGCTCGCCGGCTTCGCCGCGGCCGAGACGGAATGGCGTGACGGGCGCGATCACGCGGCCTCCGTGGACGACACAGCGCTCGCGCACGCTCTGCGCGACGCCGAGAACAGCGTTCAGGACGCTTCACGCGCTCTCCTCGCCACCACGGTGCAAGCCGCCGCCCGGGCCGGGCGCCGTCGCATCCTCGCACTGTCGCGACGGCCTGCTCGTAGGTGTCCTTATCGGTGTCGATCGTCAGCCTCACGCACGCCCCCTCGGTGATTCCCGACGGGGTCATCCTCGCGCACGGCCGCCCGGGATGTCCGGCGGTCAGGGCGCGTTGCCCCGCTTCCGGCGACCGCTCCGGACCGGTGCGGGGCGGCCGCCGTCTCTTGTTCCGTAGTCGGTGACGGTCAGTCGCTGGTCTCCGGCGGATAGCCGTCATCGAGGACGATGCGGATGGTCTGGCCTTGCCCGGCGGGATTGGTGAGTTCGGCCGCGATGCGGTTGTACGTCATCGTGGCCAGGGCCCATTCGCTCTGCAGCGGAGCCGCGGTGGAGCGGGTGTTCCACAGCTCGATCAGCAGCAGCCGATACCGATCTCGCGCGGCATCCGACGTACCTGTGCACGAATCACGATGAAACTTCCTCACTGCCGCCGTAGCGGCGAATGAGGTCTGCCATCAAGCCTGCCGCACGGAGCGGATCGCTGCCGAAGGTGGTCTCAGTCGTGAGCAGAACCCCGTCGACGCCCGCCTCCAGAACGCCGCTCAGGTAGGCGAGTTCAGAACGAAGCGGCAGCCACGAGTGCTCCAAACCTGACAGCAGCTGGGTGCCCACTACAACCGGCTTGGACAACCGTCTGCATTCCTGCACGGCGGTGGTGCACAGAGCATGGAAATCGAACACGCCGCTGTCCATGAGCAGGTCACCGCGACCCACCAGCACGCTGTCCGCCGCCTGTGCGATCTCCGCGACGTTGGCGACGCCTGCCCTGGTCTCTATCTTGGCGACGACGGCGTTGGCGCTCCGCTCGCCCCACCGCGCCCGGACCGGATCCAGCACGGCCGCATCCTCGGCGAACGAGACGATCGCCCCCGTGAAGGCCGACGCACTCAGCTTCTCGAGCAGGGCAAGGTCCGCCTCGGGGGCCGGTGGCCGGAGGCGTCGTGACTTTCCCATCACCCAGACACCCTTGCGCGGGCCTAGTACGCCGCCGTCAATCGACTCGGCCACACAGTGGGTCCCGGATGCCGACACCACGCGAGCCGCGAGCTCACCGTCACCGATGAGCAGGATGTCGCCGGGAGCAATGTCGGCGCCCAGCTCCGGATCGGAGAGACCGAGCTCGGGCATGTCCGGGCTGTAGCGGGTGTGCTGCTGTGCGTACGAGATCCTGATTCGCGGCGTGACACCCAGGTCGAGCGAGTCCGCGTTCGTGAAGCGGACCTTGGAGCCGGGCAGGTCCAGAAGCAGCTCGACGGGCCGGCCGACAGCGCGGCCCGCCGCGCGGGCGTCCGCTGCCTGGGCCGCGAGCTCGACCACGCCGAACTTGGAGGCAGAGAACCGGAACCCGCTGACACCGAGGCGAATCAGGGCAGCCATGGTCTCAGGTGCGCGGGTCGCGGGACCGATGGTCGCAAGCATGGTCGTCATCGGGGCGCAGTCACCCTGGCAAAGTCCTCGACAGTGCTGACCTTGTGTCCATCGGTGCTCATATTTCCCCTGCCCCGCAACCGCCGAATCCCGGACTGATCCTCATAGAGGTGCGAGCGGCTGGGCAATGCGTCGATACGCATCGTTCTCGATAACCCGCATCAACGCGTTCGATGGCGACCGAGCGGAATGGCGCTCCACGAGACGAACCGCGTGGTCGACATCACCTGGGACCGCAGCTCCGGCGGACCTTCGTCTGCCGGTGGGCGCGGGTCAAAATGCTGCCGATCACAGGATGGCGTACGACGAAGGTACAGCCCGCCTTGATCGGTCGGCTCGGCTTGGTGTGGGAGCCGACACCGGATCGCCGGCGGCGTCGAGAAGCAGTCGACACACCGGTGGTAGCCGATGCTGTTGGAGATCTCCCGCGCGCGGCGCATGCACTGGAGCGTCTCGTCCGGCTCGTGCAGCACGATCGCCTCGTGGTGCACGCCGTCTGGTGTGGGGCAAAGGCTCAGTGCGTCGCCGAACCAGCACGGGGGGCGTCGTGGTCGCCGACGGCGGGGTGGATCGCGCCGATCGCGCTCATCAGCTGCGCCTCGGTGTGCCGGTCACCTGAGGCGCTCACGAGCTCCAGCGCGCGCGTGGTGTGGCCGAGCGCGGACTCGTGCCCGTCGACGACCCGGTAGATGGTGCCGAGCCCAGCGGTCGCGAGCCCCTCGCCGAGCTTGTCACCCAGCTGCCGGAAAAGCTCGATCGACCGCCGCAGGTTTGCCGTCGCCCCGGCGAAGTCGTCACGGTGGATCTGCGCCTGCGCGAGGCCGCGCAGCAGCACCGCCTCGCCGAGCGGATCGCCCGCACGCCGGACCGCGCCGAGTGCCATCTGGTGCCCACGCTGCCAGTCCTCGTACCGGCTGTGGTGATCGTCGTAGGTCACCGCGACGGTTGCGAGCTCCCAGGCCAACTCTGCCAGCTCCCAATCCGCGGCCAGCCGCACCGCATCGAGCAGCGCGGCCCGCTCGGTGCTGAACCAGCTCACGGGGTCGGCGACCGCCCGCCGTTTGACGTCGTCGGAGACCGTGCGACGGGGTGCCGATCCTGGCGGCGGACGGAACAGGCTCGGTGGTAACGCGTCCGCGGCGTGCGTGGCGAGGTCCAGCCAGGCGGTGAGCAGGCGGGCGACCGCGGCGCGACGCTCGGCGCGCGGGATCTCTTCGGCGCCCTCGGCCGCGTACGCGCGGAGCAGGCCGTGCAGCCGGTAGCGGGGCTGGCCGATGGCATCGGTCGTGGTGAGCCGCACCAAGTTCACGTCGACCAGGGTGTCGAGGACGTCGTCGGCGTCGGCGCGGTCGAGCAGGGGGCCGACCACCCAGCCCGGTACGGTCTGCCGACCGAGAATGCCGAGCAGCCGCAGCGCGGTAATGGCATCGTCCGGCAGCCGGCGCACCGACAGGTCGAAGCTCGCGCCCACGCCGAGGTCGCCGAGCCGCAGCTCGGACAGCCTGCGCGACTCGTCCTCCAGCCGCTCCCGCAGCACCCGCAGCGACCACGCCGGCCGGCTGAGAAGCTTGCCCGCGGCGATCCGGATGGCGAGCGGCAGGTGCCCGCACGCTCGCAGGATCGCCGCGGCGTGCTCGGGTTCGCGGTCGGTGCGGTCCGCGCCCACGATGCGGGTGAAAAGATCGTGCGCCTCCACGTCGCCGAGCACGTCCAACGCGACGTGCCGGGCGCCGGGCAGGTCGGCGAGCACAGCGCGGCTGGTCATGATCACGGCGCAGTTCCCGTTCGGAGGTTGCAGCCAGTGGGCCTGGTCCGTGTGTCCGGCGTCGTCGAGGACGAGCAGCATCCGGCGATCGGTGAGCAGCGACCGGTAGAGCGCGGCCCGCGCGTGCAGGCCATCCGGCACGGCGGCCCCGGTGACGCCGAGGGCGTGCAGTACCTCGGCCAGCAGCACCGCCGGATCCCGTGGGGCGGGCGACGTGCCGGCGAGGTCGAGGTAGAGCTGGCCGTCCGGGAACCCCGGCGTCGCGCGGCGCGCGGCGTGCAGAGCAAGGGCCGACTTGCCGACGCCGGGGCCGCCGGAGATCACCGCGACCGGCGGCGGCGCCTCGGGAGACCTGTCGGCCAGCAACTCATCCAGCGCATCGAGCGGGACGCGGCGGCCGGTGAAGTCGGGTACGTCGGCCGGCAGCTGATAGACCTGCGCCACCGCGATGGCGCGTGGCCCGGCCTCGACCTCGTCTGCCAGCACCTGCTGCTGCAGCTCTCGCAGCGCCGTGCCCGGCTCGACACCGAGCTGGTCAACCAGGATCATGCGCACCCGCTGGAACGCGTGAAGCGCCTCAGCCTGCCGTCCGGTGCGGGACAGCGCGAGCATGAGCCGGTGCCAGACCTGCTCGCGCAGCGGGTGCTCCTCGACAAGATGCTGCAGTTCGCTGATCAGCATGGTGTGCCGGCCGCATTCGAGGTCGGCGTCGATGCGGGTGTCTAGCGCGGTCAGCCGTTGCTCGGTGAGCCGAGCCGCCTCTGCCGCGATCGTCGCCGACTCCGACACGTCGGCGAACGCGGGTCCCCGCCACAGTGCGAGCGCGTCGCCGAGCAACTCGGCCGCGAGGTCAGGCCGACCGGAACTGTACCTGCGGTGGCCTTCGCCGACGAGGAACCCAAACCGCTGGGCGTCGGTGTCCGGGGCATCGGGATCCTCGCCGAGCAGAAGCCGGTAGCCGGGCGCCGCGGTGACCAGCAGCCTGCCGTCAGGGTCGCCCAGGAGCCGGCGTAGCCGCAGCACATAGCCGTACACCTGGGTCGTGGCGGTCTTTGGCGGCGTCTCACCCCACAGCTCAAGGACGAGCTGCTCGATCGACACCACCTGGCGCGGACGGACGAGCAGGGTAGCGAGCAGCGACCGCAGCTTCGGGGTCCCGACGTCGGTCCAGCGGGAGCCGTCGTACACCTCCAACGGCCCAAGGAGCCGGATCCTCACGCGCGGCGCCCCCTCCCCGTTCGAGCCGTGCTTATTGATCACTGTACTACCGGGCCGCTTAGCACCACGGCCGCAGTTGGCGTGACCGGTCGTCGGGTTGTTCGCTGAGCCACGCCTCCACGAAGGGGCGGGCGTTGATCGACCGGGAGCCGTACCTTCCCACCTCCTGGATCGAGGAGTATTTCCAGGCCGCTGAGAACAAAGCCGACCACATACGGCCGCCCACCAGGCCATACCACCGTAACCAGCGGACGGCGGATCTCCCACTCCTGAACGGAATGGGTAGATTCACGGAATCCTGGCAACGAAAGACAGTTGCATCACCGGATATCCACGTACCAGTCCGTGTTCCGAATCGCGTGGCGGCAGGCCACCCACTCCTGAGTGAGCCGTTTGTGCTCCGTGAGAAGACTGACGGTGTCCGCTCGGTGAGGCAGTGGGAAACCGGCTCGCCCGTTGGGCTCGCGCCGCCCTGGCGGCGAGGGCGGTGTCGAACTCGCGGACACAGTCCTCGCGGCTCCCGGCGACGCCTGCCGTGGAAAGCTCCGACCGGAGCGGGCGCCTGGGTACCATCACCGCAATCCGCCGCGCCAGGCGCCGCGAAGGGACACGTACACCAACCGGAGAGGCCAAGAGATGTCCCAGGTCACCACTGAAGAATTGCTCGAGCCGCTGCGCCAAAAGGAATTGATACCCGCGGACTGTCTCGCGGCATTCGTCGTCGGATCAACCGCCCGGGGATGGAACAACGCACGCAGTGACCACGACGTGTACGTCGTCACCATGCGTGAATGGGATACATCCACCAGTAGCCCGATCCCGATGCCCCTCAACCCGCCCCGCGTGCAAAGCGAGACGTTTTACGAAGACGGTCGGCGCTGGGAAGTCACGTACTGGCTCGACAGCCAGATCGACCAACTGCTCTCCAAGGTCTCTTGGGAGAAATACGAGCGCGGTCTGGCCGGAGAGGCGCTGACGCCACGCGAGGAAGTCTCGCTCGGGCGCATAGCCAACTGCTTGACGCTGCTGGGCGAGGACTGGGTGGAGGACAGTCGCAAGCGCCTGACGGACTCCGCCTTCAAGTCATTCCTTGTCGTGCGATCGCTGAGTCTCGCGGACGACGCGGTCGAGGACGCGCTGGGCCAGATGGAGGCCGGAAATCTGGAGAGCGCGACCATCTCGGCACGACGGGCCTTCGGTTATGCGGTGGACGCGTTGCTCGAGAGTCACGGCGAGTTCGGCAGCCACATGCCCAAGTGGCGGCCCAACCGTCTCCGTGTCGTGGCGCCCTCGTTCATCACCTTCGAGCGGTACTGGGAGCTGGAGACCATGCGGAGTTACGACGCCACTGACCCGGGCCCGTGGATCAGGGAAGTCCTCGCCCTCTGCCAGGACATCTCCATGCGAGTGGAGACCCCGTGAGTGACGCCCCGACCGAGTTCTTGGCCGACCTGACCACGAAGACGGCCGTCGAGTGGTAGCCGTGGTGGTGGCAGGGACCCGCCGGTGATCCGCCTTCAGATCGATGACCAGAGCCTTCGCTCGGTCCGGCTGGCGTACAGCCCGCTGTGGGAAGCGCTGGGGAGCCTCGCACTGCTCGCCAGGTACCGGGGCGAGGTCCCTTCGCCGTATACGCAATGGGCGCGCAGCGTGCGACAGGGCATGCCGCCGGAGCTGACCTCCGGCCTGGTCGACCTGATGCGCGAGTCCGACCCGGGGCGTTTCCCACAAACATTCATTCATGCGCCCGACCTGCTCGGCGGCACCATTTCCGAAGAGTTGGCATACGCGGTCGGGGCAAGTTCAGTGGGGCCCCGAGGCGAGCGATTGGCGGAGTTGCTGCAACAGTATTGGAACTGGGCGATCGCGCCCTACTGGACGTCCATCCGCTCGGTACTGGAGGAAGAGGTCCTGTTCCGCGGCCGGACCCTTGCGGTGGCAGGCCCCGAGGCCATGCTCGGCGAACTCGTCGGTCGTGTGGACTGGTCCAGGCCGTATCTGACGGCGCCCTACCACCAGGACGTGAGCTGGGACGTGCTCCAGTCCCCACTCATGCTGGTGCCCATGGTGTTCGCTGGCGGCCTGCGCATCATCACGGGACCACAGAACGGGACTGTCGCACTGTCCTACCAGGCCCGGGCGACGGGGTTCCTCCATGCGCTTCCCGCAAGGAAGCCCGGCACGCTGAAGCGGGACAGGCTGGCACTGCTGCTCGGCAAAGGGCGGGCGCAAGTCCTGCGCTCGCTTGAGGTGCCGAAGACCACCACCATGGTTGCCGCGACCCTGGGTATGGCGAAGAGCACCGTGTCCCAGCATCTGTCGGTGCTGACCCAGGCAGGGCTTGTGTGGCGTCAACGGGTGGGCGGACAGGTCTTCTACCAGATCGACCGGGACGGGTTCGTCGTTCTCGAGCACCTTGGGTCCTGAGTATCCCGTGCAGGACGGGTCTGGTAAAACCCGGCAAAGCGACTCAATCGGAGAGGTTCGGCGGTGGACGAATGCCTGGCCATCGCCGAGCCGCTGCTTCTAGCCTCACTCGTGAACGGCCTGCGGCGGGCATCCCCGTGGCGGGCCGGCCATTCCAGGGCATCCGGTGGTCACCGGACGCCCTGCCAAGAGGAGGTGTTCTGCATGAAGAAGTACGCCAAGCCGTCTGCGAAGAGCGTCAAGCCGGGTTCGGTCCTGAAGAGCAACACCTGATCTACCTGTGGGTGGGCGATCCCTTCAAGGATCGCCCACCCACGTTCATTGTCGTTGCTTCGCAAACGCACGGGTGGGTTGAGGAAGTTCAATGTGTGGCATTGCGTGCATAGCCCGGCTCGACGGCCGGGAGCTGGGGCCGGAGACGGACTCCCTGCTCCATGAGATGGCGGACATCCTGGACCACCGCGGTCCCGACGACCGGGAGCTGCTGCGCGACGGCCCCGTCGGCATGGCTTTCACCCGGCTTTCGCTCGTGGACCCGGCCAACGGCGGCCAGCCGCTGGTCAGTGACGACGGTTCTCTGGTGCTCATCGCGAACGGTGAGGTGTACAACCACAGGGAACTAGCCGCCAGCCTGCCGGGCGGAGTCCGTCTCCGTACGGGATCGGACTGCGAGGTACTGCTCCATCTGTACCAGCAGCGCGGACTGGACTTCCTCCGTGACGTACGCGGCATGTTCGGTGTCATTCTGTGGGACCGGGTCAAGGGGCAGTTGATCCTCGCCCGGGACCGATTCGGTATCAAGCCTCTCTACTACCAGCGCGACGACCAGCGGATCGTGTTGTCGTCGGAGGTCAAGGGCCTGTTCGCCGACCCGGCCACTCCCCGGCGCTTCGACTGGGCGCGCTCTCTGTCGGTGGCGATGCTGCCGGCCTCGCCGCGATTCGCGGAGCCTGACATGTGCACGTGGTTCGAGGGCGTGGAGAGCGTCCCGGCGGCCACGGTTGTGCGCATCGGCCTGCGCGATGGTCGGACCACCGAGCACCGCTACTGGGAGCTCCCTACCGAGCAGGATGACGACGCCGATGCCGAGTCGCTGATCGGCCGCTACGGGGAACTGCTGGAGGCCTCGGTGGCGGAATGCGCCACCGCTGACACGGAACTCGGACTGTTCCTGTCCGGTGGGATCGACTCCAGCGCGGTCCTGGCGCTCGCGGCCCCGCGGCTCGACATGCTCCACACTTTCACCGCCTTGACTGGAGGTACCCACGACAACGGTGACGCCGAGAACGCGGAGTGGATCGCGCGTGAGTTCGGAGTGCCGAACCACCAGGTGGTGTTCCCGCGCGACCACGCGCCGTCGCCGGAGGAATGGGTGCGGCTCCTGTGGCTCACCGAGACGCCGCTGTGCGGTCCCGAGGTCTATTACAAGCACGAGCTGCACCGGTTCGCTCGACAGGAGCGGCCGGAACTGCGCGGAATGCTCCTGGGTGCGGCCAGTGACGAGTTCAACGGTGGGTACTCGCGCGACATCCTCGGCGACGGCGACTGGGAGTCTTTCCTGGGCGGCCTGGCCTACATGGACCGCGAGACGAGGCTGGAGGGCTATCCTGGACTGGCCCGGTGGTGGGCTGGCGATGAGTCGCTGATCGCTCTGTCCGCCCTGGACCGGGGGAGCGATGGCCGGGTCGACGACGTGTACCGGGCGTACGTTGAGTCCGAGTACCGCAAGGTGCAGCAGTACAACGTGTGGCACGAGGACCGGACGGCTGCCGGGAGCGGGGTCGAGGCCCGGGTCCCCTTCCTTGACCACCGGTTGGTCGAGCTCGCCGCGACCGTTCCGGACCGACTCCGGTCACGTCTGCTGTGGGACAAGCGCATCCTGCGCGATGCCATGACGTCGCGCTTGCCCGAGAGGATCGTCCAGCGACCCAAGGGACCCTTCTTCTATGGCACCGGTACGCGCCACGCGTACCGCATGCTCGCCCGCTTGTTGTGCGCGGACGACCACCATCTTGTGGAACGCGCCCTCTCTGCCCCGGGTGCGGACGTCTTCATCGATGCGGATGCCGTACGGCGGCGGCTCGACGCCCTGGGCGACGGCGACACGGACTCCCCGGAGGTCGAAGTCGTTCTGCGGGTCGTCAATATGGGGCTGTTGGCCGAGATGGCAGCGAAACCGCCCCGACTCGAGGACCTTTCGGCGGGCACGGTCCTCTCGCCGCTGGGCGGCTCGGTGGCAGACTCCGGGGAATTGTTCGCCCTGCGCCGTGACTTCGATGCGGACGGCGTCCTGCGACTGCCGGACGACACGATGCTGCTCACCGACTGCGCGGGAGCGTGGTTCCTGCTCCGGGAAGGTCAGATCGAGTACGTCTTTGAGGAGGACTCGCCGATCCTCCGGCTCCTGCGCCATCTTGAGAGCTCGGCCTCACTCGGTGGCGCGCTGGAGGCCGTCGGCGCGGACCTGGATGATGTCCGGTCCGAGTTGGATGAGCTCTTCAGCCAGCGGCTGATCGGCTGGGCCTCGTGAGCGAGGCGCGCCCCTCGGTGCTTCCGGCGGGGGGCGCGAACGTGCCCGAGCCTCTGGGTGTACCCGGTGGCGCATATCAGCGATCAGCGCGTGAACAACTGGTGCCGGGCAACATGGCGGCTAGACCAGTGCTGAACACCTACGCCAGCCGCTTCAGTCGATGGGACGACTTGGCGAGCGTGCGCCGCAGGCCCCGGCGGCATCTGGTGGACCGGGCCGATCTCTACTTCCCGCCCGAGCTGTATCCCGTGGTGTCCCATCCCATCGTGGTTGCCCGGGGGCCGGCTGTCGTGAGGACCCTGCTGCTGCACCGTCTGTACGACTACCTCCACTTCACCACCGAACTGGAGAATCTTGCGGTCATCCCGGTAGCGGCCAAGATTGCCCGGGGCACCTCCGGTCTCCTCCTGCCGCGGCAGATGCAGGCCGACGCCTTCAAGATCGTTACTGACGAGGCATGGCACGCACAGTTCTCCTACGACTTCACCCAGGAGCTCGAACACGTCACCGGGGTGCCGCGAGGAGGGGGCGGCATCCCGGTATTCACCCAGCGTCTGGACGAGATAGTCGCCCTGTTTCCCCGGGAGATCGCGGGGCTCGAGGCTCTGGTCTTCGCGATCGTGAGTGAGACGTTGATCTCCGGCATCCTGTCGGAGATCCCGCGGGACGAGAGGCTGCCCCGTCCTGTCCGCGACCTGGTACGCGACCATGCCGAGGACGAGGGACGGCACCACGTCTACTTCCGCTCGGTCCTCAGACATCTGTGGCCGGCGTTGACGCTCCGCGAGCGGCGTGCCGTGGGCCCGCATGTGCCGGCGATCATCCAGGCGTTCCTCATCCCCGACCACGGGCAGGTGGCGACCCGGCTCGCATCTGTCGGACTTTCGGCCGAAGAGATCGTCCAGGTCGTCACCGAGTGCTGGCCGGAGCACGAACTGATGGGCCCGATAGCGGAGTCGGCGGCTCCCGCCGTCAGGTACTTCACCGAGGTTGGCGCCCTCGACGACAGTCGCACGCGGTGCGCCTTCGTGGAGGCGGGGTTGCTCGCAGATGATGCGGGCTCCGACATCGGCCGGTCCAAGCAGCTCACAGACGGGGTGTCGAGGACGCCACGGGACTCGAACGCACCTAGGAGTACGACGACATGACCGATGGGATCGCCAAGAGGACGACGGAAGCGTCGTCCTCGTTCTGGCGCTTCTGGACGGCAACGACCGTGAGTGGGGTTGGCTCGGCCGTCACCCTGGTCGCGTTGCCGCTGGTGGCCGTGACCGTTCTTGACGCGTCTGTAATCCAGGTCAGTCTCCTCGCCGCTGCCGGACAGATCGGCTGGTTGATCCTCGGACTCCCCGCGGGCGTCATTGTCCAGCGGTATCCCCTGCGACGGCTCCAGGTCATCACCGACCTCATACGTCTCGTCGCCCTCGCCTCCGTCCCCGTAGCGTGGTGGCTGGGACACCTGACCTACACGCATCTCGTCGTGGCGGCCTTGGTCGTCGGTCTCGCGACGGTGGTGTTCGACGTCGGTAACGCCACATTCCTGCCGGCCATCATCGACAAGAAGGACCTGACCGCCCGCAACGGTCTGATGTCAGGAACCCTCTCCGTGACCCAGACAGGCGGTCCCTCGCTCGGGGGCCTACTGGTCCAGGTGTCCGGGCCGGTGGGGGCTCTGTGCGTCGACGCCGTGAGCTACCTCGTCTCGGCTCTGACCCTGCGCTCCCTGCCTGAGGTGCCGCGGAGCAGCACGGGTGCCTCGCCCGGGCGAGCGAGATTCACTCAGCAGATCCGCGAGGGGTGGGACTTCGTGGCCAGGCACCCGGTGATGATGCCGTGCATGTGGTGGGCGACCGCCACGAATTTCGCGGTCGGCTCGCTGGTCGCACTGACTCCTACCTACCTGGTTCGCGAGGCACACCTCTCGCCCCTCATGGTGGGGCTCCTGGTAGCGGCCGACGGGATCGGCTCGCTGGTCGGCTCACTCGTCGCGGCCCGGCTCGCCACCCGGTTCGGTACCGCGCGCATCATGATCCTGGCCTCGCTGGTCGGTGCCGTGCTGGCCACGGCCATGCCGCTGACGGTGGGGCTCGGCAGTGCCCTCTTCTTCGCGGTCGGCAATGCTGGCTACGGTGCCGGTGTCGTGATCGGCAGCATTGTGACCCGTACGCACCGTCAGACGGAGTCGCCTCCGGAACTGCTGTCGCGGGTGATGGCCACCGTCCGCTTCGTGTCATGGGGGGCGCTCCCCCTCGGTGCTGCGCTCAGCGGCCTGCTTGCGGCGACCGCGGGACTGCGTCCCGCGCTCTGGCTCCTGTGTGCGTGCACTTTCCTCGGGCCGGCCATTCTCCTGCTGAGCGGGGTCCGCGGGCGACGAGACCTTTCGGAGAAGGTAGCCGATCCGCAGACCGGATCCTCGGCGGCCGCAGCCTGACCGGCCGGGGCCTCGTCCCCGGTGCCACGGGTCGGCGGTGTCAGAGTGTGATCCAGTAGCGCCGTTTCACACCGATAGGGGTGGTGCGGACGTCTTCCAGGACACCGCCGTTCGCCTCGATGGTGCGCGCGGAGGGGATGTTGCCGTCATCGCAGGTCAACAGGACTCGGTCGAGACCCAGGCGGCGAGCCTTCGGGAGGACGGAGCCGAGGGCCCAGGTGGCGTGTCCTCGCCTGCGGGCCGAGGGACGGATGCTGTAACCGATGTTGCCTCCACCCTCCAGGAGCAAGGCGTTCAGGTAGTGCCGTACATCGATCGCCCCCAGATACGTGTCGTCCTCGACGATCCACAGGTGCGTCGCGTGCACGCTGCCCTCCGGCATGGGCATCGACCGGTCGGACTGCTCCTGTAGGCGCCTCACCCAGTCCTCGAAGCCCGAAACGCTGTCGAGATCCGTTCCTGCCAGTCGCAGTCCGCTTCCGTCCTGGTGAGCATTGGGACCCCACTCCTCCCGTGCCTCCATCCACGAGGCCAGAAGACGGGCGGTGGGCTCTATAAGTCTGGGCATACCGAGGAGATTAACATCCATTCGATTCTGCAAACAGGTCATTCCGGCCGGGTTCTCGATCTGGCCCGACGGAATACGAAATGACACTGTTTCGCGGCCGATCGACCCGAGCGCGGTTAATTTCAAGAATGATCCGCCCGGCGTGTACCCGCCCCACTGCGCGCACCTGACGATCCGTCGCATCGCAGGGATTACGAGCCGTCACTCCCCGTACACAACCGTTGAGTCCAACCCGAGTAGCCGCCGCTTAGCTGCGATGTAGGCAGCCCTCGTAGCGTCCGCATGCGTCCGATGCGTGATCTGGGGGGATGTGAAATATGGATCTAAGGCAGCTCAGTACGTTTCATCGGGTCATGACCCACATGAGTTTCACCAAAGCCGCGACCGAGTTGCGGTACGCACAGTCCAGCGTGACCGCACAGATCAAGGGTCTTGAGGCCACTTTGGGCATGGAGCTCTTCGAACGGCTCGGAGGAAAGATCCGGCTCACCCCGGCCGGCGAGCGGCTCGTTCCTTACGCGGAACGAATTCTCGCGCTTGTCGATGAGGCGCGGTACTCCTTGTCCGACGAGACCGAACTATCGGGGACTCTGACCATCGGGGCGGTCGAGAGCCTGATCTCCTATCGCATGCCTGTCCTCCTCGAATTCTTTCACCACCGCTACCCCCGGCTGCAGTTGATCTTGCAGTCGATCACCTGCAGCAAGGCACACGAGTCCGTGCGCAGGGGTGTGCAAGACGTGGGCTTCCTCATCGACGCCGAAACTCGGCACGATGGACTGGTAACCAAAGTGCTCGGGGCCGAACGGCTGGTGGCTGTGGTCGCGCCCGGCCATCCGCTGAACCGCGCCTCGCAGGTATCGACGTCCGATTTACGAGCTTTCCCGGTACTTGCGCCAGGGACGGACTGCTCCTACCGGGCGCTCTTGGAGTCGGAGTTCAACAAGGACGCCGAGACTCCCGTCTCCCTCCTCGAGTTCGGCAACATCGAGTCGGTCAAGCAGGGGATCGCGGCTGGGGTCGGTCTCAGTGTGTTGCCAGCGGCCGCTGTAGCAGGGGCCGTCAAGGAGGCACGGCTGAGCGTGCTCGACTGGCAGCCATCCGTCGAGGTCTTCGCCCAGATCATCTGGCGGCAGGGCCGGCAGCTCACCCGAGAGACACGGATCTTCGTCGACCTGGCCACCCAGGCCATGCGCCAGGACGGCGAGTCGCTTGTCGACACGTTGTCAGGCCCTGGGTTTCGCCGAGACTGAGTCAGCGGTCCCTTGTTGCGGATCAGCTCGGCCCTTGCACAGAGCCGACACCAGCAGCAGTGGGGAGCGCCGGCGCCGGGAGATCGCAGTGGAAAGACGCGGTCACGAAGGGCCGGGGCCCCTGCGAGCCGCACGGCCCAAGGGGAACAGGGCGACGGCGCCTCGCCCGGACAGCGGGCGAGGACCGCCAGGCTGCTGATGGCTCACCACAGCGGACTGAGCGCGAGCCGCACCCGGCCGAGGCTGTCGTCGTCCACCCGCAGACGGATCACCCCAAGGGCCCCTCGACGACCCATTCGACGACACCGCGACCCACGAGATCATCGAGGAACTCGCTCACGTCCGCGCTCACCTCCGCGGGGTCGGCATCGTATGCGGCGGCGACGATGCCGACGATGTCGGCGACGCGGTTCAGCCCGTCCGCCGATTCGTAGATCAGCTTCGCCACATCGGTGAGTTCCAGTGCGTCCGCGTCGATACCGATGACCAGGTCGCCGGCGACCCGGCGGACGCGGACACCGAGGGCACGACGCGGTACACGAAGGCTGGTACTCATGAGGTCTCCACCCGCATAGCGATGTCCTGGCAGATGGTGAGCACGGATCGGATCCACGGCCGTGCGTCGGCCGGGTCATAGTCCCGCATCGTCTCCAGTGCCCAGTACTTTTCGAAGGACAGCACCTCGGGGGCAGCCGTCTTGAACCGGTTGGGGCGCCACTTGGGCATGTGGCTGCCGTATTCGCCCGCGCTCTCCAACAGCGAGTCGACAGCGTGGCCAAGCGCCCGGCGAGCCGACAACACCGCGCTGTGCAGATGCCCGGACTCCAGTTGGCCCAACGCGTCTTCGGCGGCGTCATCGGCCAAGCCGAGCGACCGGACCACGACGATGGAGCGGAAGGCGGACTGCTTCAAGACTTGGTACTTGGCTTCGATCCATTCGCTGCCCAGCAACGGGCGGCAGTGGGCGAGGCGGGCCAGGGAGGTCTCCTCGCGTGGCGAGAGGATCTCGCCGGCGAAGACGCCACCCGTGTACTTCTCCCAACTGATCTTGGCGAGCATCTGGTCGATCTGGCTCTCCAGCCAGTAGGTGATCTCCCAGCGACGACTGTTCTCGTAGAACACCTCGCTTCGCACCCTTGGCGGGTTGAGCGGCATCAGGGTGGCGTTGCAGGTCTCTGTCTGCCATTCCTGGGTGGTGACGACGTAGATGTCGAAGTCACTGCGGGAGTTTTCCCAGCCACGGGCGACCGAGCCGACGACGAAGGCGGCGACCGTGTCGTCGGGGAGCAGGTTCCGCTCTCGGAGCGGGGCCAGCCAGTCGGCCGGGTGCTGCATCGGGGTGGGCATCGCGATGACGGGCTGCTCACTCATATGCGGCACGCCAGCGACATGCCGTCGGCGACGGGGAGCATGACGACCTCGACTCGGGGATCCTTGGCGAGCCGCGTGTTGAACTCGATGACCGCGCGGTCGGCCTCCTTGACCGGTTCCAGCACCCGGCCACTGCGAAAGACGTTGTCGAAGGCGACGATTCCGCCCGGTCGAGTCCGCACGATCAGTTCCTCGAAGTACTCCAGGTACCCCTCTTTGTCGGCGTCGACGAAAGAGAAGTCCAGGTATGGCTCGACCGGTAGCGCGCGCAGCGTCTCGATCGCCGGCGCGATGCGCAGCTCGATGCGGTCCGCGACGCCGGCCGCCTGCCATGCTTCGCGGGCCACCGGTGTCCAGTCATCGGTGATGTCGCAGGCGATCAGGCGGCCGCCGGGCTGCAGGCCGCGGGCGATCGCGAGGGAGGACATTCCGGTGAAGCTGCCGACATCGACGGCTTGACGCGCGCCGAGAGTCCGGACCAGCAGGGTGATGAGAGCGCTTTGCTCAGGTGCGGTCTGCCAGTGCGCCACCTTGGGCAGCGCCGTGGTCTGCTCGATCAGCCGGTGCTGCACAGCGTCGAGGGGGACGCTGTGCGCAAGCATGTAGTCGCGCAGCGGGGCTGGTATGAGGAGTGTGCTGTCCTTCACGAGGCGGTGGCCTTTCCAACGGTCGAGTCGGTGGGGATGCGGCTGGGAGTGGTGGCGCCGCCGACGATCCGGTCAGCGGTGTCGAAGAGCTGGAGCACGTGCTCGGCGAGTTCAGGTGCCGTGCAATGGTCCGTACGCAGCACTGTCCACTCGGGATCGTCGGCGACCTGCCGGGTAGTCAGCTCGTCGAGCCGCACGATCTCGTCCAGGTGGCGGTGCAGGAAGGCGTTGACGGCGTGCTTGGCGGGTCCCTCGCGAGCCGCCATCCGTTCCCGTCGGGCGGCAGGACCACAGGTCAGGTAGACCTGCACGGCGAAGCGGGGGACTCGGGCGCGGATCCACTCCGGTGCCAGGTATCCCTCGCCAGGGGTCAGAAAGGTGTTGAACGAGTACTGCGTCAGCCAGTACCGGTCTTGCACCCTGACGTCATCTGCTTCGGACGGCCCCTGTGCAGCCGCCAGTTCGGCGTCGACGATGAGCTGTGCGGAGCGCATGCTGTTGAACCGGCGCCACAGCTGCGGGTCGCGAAACGGTCGGTCCGTGGCGCCCTCGAAGACCGCCACCGCTTCACTGAGCATCGCGTCCACGAGTCCGCCGTTGGTCAACGTGCCGTGTGACTGTGTGACCTTGCGGCCCCGCGCGCGCAGACCGGCGGTGATGAGCCGGGAAAGGCTGGTCTTGCCGCTGCACTCGTGTCCGTCCAGGAGGATTCCGGAGATGAAGGGACGCTGGACGATGGTCCCTGGACTCGGGTCAGGCGTCACGGGCGACTCGCAAAGAGTGCGGTGGGAACGGTGATGGGTGCGTACCGGTCCCGCAGTCCGTTGAGGAGCGTTACCGCGCGGACCGGGTCGGTGGCCCCCGCCGTCTCTTCGGAGAGCATCAGCCCGGCCACCCCCTCCGCCAGCAACTCGCTGACGGTGGCGAGCTCCGATCGGTGCGGCAGCCAGCCGGCCGCTAGGCTGGTCAGCAACTGGGTGCCGACGAGCGCAGGGCGTCCGTTCGTGCGCGCCGCATCCAGCACCCGGCGGCAGGCCGCGTGGAACTCGACCGGGCCGGTGTCGAGCAACAGGTCCCCGCGGCCGAGCAGGATCCCGTCGGCGGCTCGGGCGACCTCGTGGGCCGCGGCCGCCCCGGCCGCCGTCTCGATCTTGGCGACCACCGCGGGCAGTGGTCCCTGGCGGACACTCTCACGCAGGACGGCGCGGGCCCGGTCAACGAGATCGGCCGACTCGGTGAAGGAGAGCACCACAGCGTCGAACGGTGTACCGGCCATGGCCCGCAACCCGGCGAGGTCGTACGGGGTGAACTCCTGTGCGTCCCCGGCGCTGCGAACACCGGGAAAGGAGAGCCCCCGCCGGATTCCGATCACTCCGGTGGTCAGTGGTACTGCCGTCCACGAACCGGCGGTCTGTCCGACAATGCGCAACGCGTCCTCCCCGTCGCCGATGACGACGAGGTCGCTGACCTGTGGAAGCAGGTCGCCAGGGCCGAGACCGGACACCCCGAGGTGGGGCACCGGACCGGTGAGATCGGAGGGGCTGCCGTCGAAGCGCAGCACGAGTTCGGTGACGCCGGCCAGATCCAGGTAGGCGTCGTTGGTCAGCCGCGGCTTGGCGCCGGGTAGGTCAAGCACCAGCTCGGACGGCAGACCGAGGCCCGCGGCGAGCTCGCGAACGACTTCGGCGAGGGTCGCGAGCTGGGCGACAGGGGTCTTGGAGGCCGTGAAGCGGAATACATCCACTCCGGCTTTCAGCAGGTCGCCGAGCGTCTCCCGTGAGGAGCACGCCGGTCCGACCGTAGCGACGATGTGAGTCATGCCGGCCCGCTCAGATCCGCGCACCGAGCAGCCCGAGCGTCTCGGCAGCTCGGGTGGCAGGGCTCGCGTCGAGGCGGGCCAGACCCGCGTGTATGAAGGACAGACTCAGCCGGAAAATGAGCCAACCCACCTCCTCTTGCTCGCGCCTGGTGAAGTCGAAGGGATCTCCGAGCATCTCGGGGGTCCAGGCGCCCAGTCGATCGTGCAGGTGGACGGGCACCAGGGACAGCGCGCTCAGGCCGTAGCGCAGCAACACCAGGCAGGCCAACAGCTCGAGTCGGGCGGCCTCGTTCGCATCGGCAGGGCGGTCGAAGTAGGCCTCCAGGAACTTCTCGCGCAGCCCTCCGTCGATACCGAGCGAGAGCATCGCGTTGGCCACGTCGTACAGCGGGTCCCCGATACCGAGGTGGTCGAAGTCGATGAGCCAGGCGCGCATGCCGTCGAACAGGACGTTGCCGCGGTTCAGGTCGTTGTGACAGAGCCGCTCCGCGACCCCGAGCCGCCCGAGCGCGTCGCGCAGGGTGTCGAACCGCTCGGACGCTTCGCCGTAGACTGCAAGCCCTGGGATCGTGGCGACCAGTTCCGCCACCGCGGCGCTCGCGGCGATTTCCTTGCTCACGTGCAGCCGCGGCTCACCGCCCATGTCGAGGGTGTGCAGCTCGCGCAAGACCCGGGCGAGCGAGAGGGCCTGCCACAGAGGGAGAGGCCGGGCGCCGGGGGCGCCATCGATCTCGTCCATGACCAGCACGCCGGCCGCGGGATCGGCGTGCTCGACCAGCGGGCCGATCCGGCGTTCACCGAGGAACCGGGCTGCCTTGAATTCCGTCGACACAACGCCTTCTTCAGCGAATTGCAGCTCGACCAGGCGTGCGACCCGACGAGTGCCACCAGCCACGATCGAATAGGTCGACGCCCATGGCGTAGGGGTGGGCGGGAAGGCACGAACCGTTGCCTCGTCGCCCAGCCCGAGGAGCTCAAGAACACCCGCAATCCGGGCATCAACGCACATGGATGACCTCTTTCTGATCAGCGTCAGTGCAACATCCAACGGCTGCGTTTCTTTCGTCAAGGAGTCGATCGGTGTTGTCGATCAGGGTTTTCGAGAATTTCGATGTAGTGCCGTCCGGGAACCAGGTCATGACTTATTGCCGTTGCACATGAGACGCAGGTGGCTGCCACTTGACGGTGTTGGCAATCGGTGCTTACGCTGCGCCGACATCAGCAAAGGGGCATGTGATCTTGCTGAGTTCGAACTGAGAAAACGCAATGGCCAAGAGCTGGAGAATCAATCGCGCCTTTCGGTGCGCGGAAAAGAACTCCCAAATGAAGAGGTATGTACGCCTGACTCCCAGCACCGCGCAGTTGTAGCAGTCAGGCTTTGTTGCTGTTGCGGGCGCGGTCGAGTTGCCATCTCGCGAGGGTGTAATCATGCACGAAGATATTGCGATTGTCGGAGTTGCCTGCCGGTATCCTGACGCAGCATACGCAGGCGCATTCTGGGAGAATCTCGCGAACGGACGATCCGGGATCACAGAAGTCGGCCCGGACAACTGGAGTCTGGATACTTTCTATTCGCCTGACGGCATTGAGTCGGGGCAGGTGAACACGAAATGGATCGGCAGCCTCAGCGGTTCGCGCAACTTTGATCACGCGTTCTTCAACATCTCGCCACGCGAGGCGGTCGCGCTGGATCCGCAGCATAGGATCCTCCTTGAGGAGACATGGCATTGTCTCGAGGATTCCGGCCTGCCGATCGACCTGCTCCGCCGGTCGCGGACGTCGGTGAACATCGCCCTGTCGGTGCACGACTACCTACTCAAATCCACCGCCAGCAACAAGCGCGTGGATGTGTTCGACCCCGTCGGCAACTACCACTGCCTGTCGGCCAACCGAATATCATATTTCATGGATTTGTGTGGGCCCAGTCGCGCAGTGGACACCGCCTGCTCGTCCTCACTGGTGGCGCTGAGCCACGGTCGCCAGGATCTGCTGCACGAGGACTGTGATTTCGCCTTCGTCGGCGGAGTGAACCTGGTCTTCTCCCCCTGGCGCTATCTGGCATTCACGCAATCCCGCATGCTAAGCCCGGACGGACGCTGTTTCACCTTCGATTCCCGGGCAAATGGATACGTGCCCGGTGAGGGCGCCGGCGTGGTGCTGCTGACCAGGCTGTCGAACGCCGAGCGGCTCGGGTGTCACGTGTACGGCGTGCTCAAGGGAATCGCCACGAACCACAACGGGCACAATCGCAACATCACCGCTCCGAGCGTCGCGGCACAGGTCGATGTCATTTCCCGCGCACTGACCGACGCTCAGGTGGACCCTGCCCAGGTGAGCTATGTGGAGGCGCACGGCACCGGCACCAGCCTGGGTGATCCGATCGAGATCGAGGCGCTCGACATCGCCTACGCCCGGCGGGAACGGCCGTCACCGCTGTCAGTCGGCTCGGTCAAGACCAACATCGGTCATGTGGAAGCCGGCGCGGGCATGGCAGGGTTGATCAAGGTCCTGCTCATGCTCGGGAACAAGACCATCGCACCCACCTTGAACATCGAGCGGATCAACCCGCTCATCGAAAACGCGGCGGAGCGAATCGAATTCCCCGGCGACGCCGTGCCGTGGTTGAGCGAAGGGCCGCGAACGGCGGGTATCAGCTCATTCGGATTCGGTGGCGTGAACTGCCACGCCATCGTGTCGGAACACCGGCCGCGTGAGCGTGGCCCGGACTCAGTGCGCGAAGGGGTGACCGAAGGAAGTGGCTCGCCGGTGTTCACCCTCGCGGCGAAGACTCCCACCGCACTTAAGCGTTCGCTCGGCGAATGGTCCCAACGCGTGCGATCCGCCTCGGCAGAGGAGCTTGCCGAACTCTGCCGGGCAACGAACCAACGAGATTTGACGCTGCCGTACCGATTTGCCAAGCGTGCGGGTGATCTTGTGGCCGCACTCACCCGCGTAGACGGAGAGATCCGGCATAGCGAAGGCCCGCCGGAACTCGCGATACTCCTCACGGCCGGCCCCCTCGGGTCGATTGGCGACCCGGCCGTGGCAGCGCACAGATCGGCCGTGTTCGCCGAAGCCGTCGCAGACTCGACGAGTCTGGCTTTGGGCCCGTTCGCCACCCGATTGGCCTTGCTACGGGCGTTGGCCGAGCGCAATGTACACGCGACCGAGTTGGTCGCACTCTGCGGCAACAGTGCCGCTGCCGTCATGGTGCATTCCGGGATGATCTCGATCGCTGACGCTGCCGTGGCGCTGAACACCGACGGCGTTCTCGTGGCGACAGCCCCGCCGACCACCGCAGTGCACATCGGTGGGCAGTCATTCCTGCCCAGCGAGGTAACGGCAGAATACTTGGCAGAACTCGCCGACACGTGTGCTCGATCGGTGACCGCAGTCGCAGGTTACGCGGCACAGGCGGCCGGTCTTCTCGGCCACCAGCACACCTTCACTCGCGCACTCAGCTCGTGGGCGAACCCGACGCGTGCTCACGGGCTGGTCTTGACCGAGGCTGTTCACGACTTCGCCGGGATCGCGGATTCATTGACGCCTGAGCACCGCGCGATGATAGCCCTCGCAATCGACGTTGCTCACGCAGAAATCGACCACGCCTGGGGTTTGACATCTGCCGGATGGCTCGACGCGGGTACCCACGAGCTGGCGAATCTCGTCCGCCGGAACATCGTTTCACCCATGACGGCACTGGATATCCTCGCCGGGACAGCCGATCTGGCGGCAGTCGCAGCGCAGGCGCGCGAGCACCGCGATGTTCGCTCCGCGGTGCCGACGGACCTGCCGCTGCTGCGGCAGCGAACCACCGAGCAGCACTGTGGTCTTCGCATTGATGCCACACAGGTTGAGGCGGTGTCGGATGTCCCGGACGATGTCCGGGCGGATCGCCTCGCCATCATCGGCAGCTTCGGCAGCACGGATTCCACGGTCGGCGCGGTGCGGATCGACGCACCGACAGCGGATGCTTTCGCCACCTGTCTGATCGAGCTCTGGTCTGCCGGCTGCGAGATCGACTGGGCCGGTGCGCAAACCGGTGTCGAGCGCATCCCTGGGCTCCCCGGCTACTCATTCGATCCGAATGAGCACTGGCATGAGGACGGGGTGTTCAGATTCGACGGCCGTGAACCGGCCACGACCTCTGTGCCGGCGGAGCAGTCGGCGAATGCTCAGCGTCACAACGAACACAAGGCGAGCGATCGGTCAGCAGAAGCGGCCCAGTCCGTCCCGGCGACCATGTCGGATGACGACCTGGCAGCGGCCCTGCGGCAACTGTTGCGCCAGTTGGTGGGGCAAAGCACCGGGAATCATCTCTCCGTGGTGCAGCCGGACACCGAGTTCGCCGACCTGGGCATTGATTCGCTGACCATCCACTCGCTCAACGGAGAACTGTCCCAGCGCTTCGGCGAGGTCGCGGTCACCCTGTTCTTCGAGTGCCGCGACATCCGGTCGCTCGCCGACCGCATTCTCCGGGACTACCGACCAGCCGTCGCCACCTATTTCACCTCCCCCACCGGCGGTCATCGCGCGCCCAGAACCGAGCCGCGGCATCCGCAACCGTCAGTCGCGCAACACACCCCGGACCACGGAACGCGCCCAGACGCGGCACGGCACCCGACACCGCCGGAGCGGCCGGTGCTACTTCCGCGGTGGCGCGACGCGGAACGCGAACGCGGTGGCGCATCGCCGATTGCGATCATTGGGCTCGACGCCAGGTTCCCAGGCGCGGACTCGCTCGACGCGTTCTGGGCCGCCCTGTGCGACGGTGCCGACTCGATCACCGAGATTCCGCGCGATCGCTGGGACCACGACCGCTACTTCGATCCCCGCCGCGGCGTGCCGGGCAAGGTGTACGCCAAGTGGGGCGGATTCCTCACCGACGTCGACTGTTTCGACGCCGCGGCTTTCGGTATCGCACCGTCAGAGGCACGGTTCATGGATCCGCAGGAACGGTTGTTCCTGGAGTCCGCATACGGGTGCCTCGAGGTCGCAGGCTATTCCCGAGAGCGCCTGCGCGCCCAGCACGACAACGAGGTCGGTGTCTTCGTCGGGGCCAGTTACAACAACTATCAGCTGATCCAGTACGAAGCCGACCTGGCGAGGCAGGGCGGCGCGACGGGCGTTCTCAACTCGCAGTCCTACGCGATCGCCAACAGGGTGTCGTTCACCTACGACTTGCGGGGCCCCAGCCTCACCCTGGACACCGCGTGTTCGTCCTCGTTGTACGCCGTCCACTTGGCCTGCGAGAGTCTGCGCCGCGGTGAATCCGCGCTGGCACTCGCGGGCGGGGTGAACCTGTCGCTGCATCCGTCGAAGTACCAGATGATGGCGCGATATCAGTTCCTCTCTTCCGATGGGCGGTGCAGGGCCTTCGGCGACGGTGGCGACGGCTATGTGCCTGCCGAGACGGTCGGCAGCTTCCTGCTCAAGCCCCTGGACGCCGCCGAACGCGACGGCGACCGGATCTATGGCGTCATCCGAGGCAGTGCGCTCACCCACGGCGGCCGGACCAACGGATTCACCGTCCCCAATCCGGCCGCCCAGGCACTGGCGATCGAGCGGGCGCTGCGCCAGGCCGCTGTCGATCCAGCCACGATCAGCTACATCGAGGCGCACGGCACCGGGACCCAGCTGGGCGATCCAATCGAAATCGCCGGTATCACAAAAGCATTCGGCTCGGCACGAAAGCAGTACTGCGCCATCGGCTCGGTGAAGTCCAACATCGGCCATGGCGAGGCGGCGGCCGGTGTGGCTCAGGTTGCCAAAGTGGTTTTGCAGATGCAGCACCGCACATTGGTTCCGTCGCTGCTGCACACCAAGCGGACGAACCCCTCGATCGACTTCGCGAACTCACCGGTGTACGTGCAACAGAGTCTCGAGGAGTGGAGCCCCACGCGCCTGGGGCCCGGCGACATCCCCTTGCGCGCCGGCATCACTTCGATCGGTGCGGGCGGCACCAATGTCCATCTCATCATGGAGGAGTACCGCGGATGAGTACCGGTCTTCCATCGAGTCTTGCCGATCGCTACGTCCTGACGGTCTCGGCAGGCAGCGCCGAATCCCTCACGGCCCACGCCCGTGGACTGGCCGCCTTCCTCTCCGGCGGTCCGCGTTCCGGGAGACGCGCGTTCCCCCGCAGCAGCGCGACGCTGCCCGGCGTGGCTGCGACGCTGCTGAACTTCCGGCAGTGCGCGCCGTACCGGCTGGCGCTGAGCGCTGCCACCGTCGCCGAGGCAGCTGACAAGCTCATCGCCTTCACCGAGCACGCTGTGAATCCGAAATCGCTTGCACCACAAGGCTTGTATGCGAACGTCATCCACACGAGCACCTTCGACGGAGACGCCGTAGAAGGCCAGGACCGGAATTACCTGCTGGGGCTTGCCGCGAGTGCACGCCACGATCAGCTCGCGAGGCTGTGGTCCGTCGGGTTCCCGGTCGACTGGCGGCACGTCTATCCCGAACTGGTTGCCGAGCGTCCGGTCTACCTGCCGCCGGCGCCATTGGACCGGCGTAGGTACTGGCCGGAAACGCCCGAGGCCGCGACAACCACGGAAGCAGCTGCGCTGCCAGACGGCGACGCGGCCGAGCAGGTTCAGCCGGTCGGCAGCGCGCAACCGGGGAACGAGCCTTCACAGCTCGTCGCCGACCTGACCGGCCTACCGACCGCACTTCGCGTGCGCCGGCTCTGCGGCTATCTGCAGGCCCACATCGCCGGACTGCTCGACTATCCGGAGGGGGAGCATCCCCACACCGACATCGGATTCTTCGACCTGGGCATGTCGTCCCTTCATCTTGGGCAGGTGCGCCAGTCCATCATCGCCGACACCGCTTTCGAACCCAGCGCGACGTCGGCTTTCGACCATCCGACCATCGCTGATTTCGCCGCCTATCTGGAGCGCGAGCTGACGCTCAAGAGCGAACCTGGGACCGAGTCGGCAACTCCCGTGGCCCCCACGGCCGCACCGGCCGTGACGAAGTCTGGTCAACCCCTCCTGTTGCACACCCTCGGCCAGGACGACATCGATCGGCTGTCCGCCCACGATCTCGAACGCGCAGTCATCGAGGTGCTCTCATGACGCGCTATCTCGACGCGGAACACGAGATCCGCACACTCAAAGCGCTACTGCGCAAGTCGCTCGACACGATTCGCGAGCTCAAGCAACCCTCCTCGGTCGCCGGACCTGCGGAGCCGATCGCGATCATCGGCATGGCTTGCGAGCTACCGGGCGGGGTCACCACGCCCGAAGATTACTGGTCCCTGCTGCGGTCCGGTCGCGAATGCGCACGCGACCTGCCTGCCAGCGAATGGGTGGCAGATGTCTATCGCCGCTACTTCGACCAGAATCCGCGCGCGGCCCGCTACGCTCGCGCAAACTATCTCGACAGTGATGTCATGCGTTTCGATCCGCGCGCCTTCAACATCTCCCCGAAGGAAGCGCGGGACATGGACCCGACGCAGCGACTCGCGCTGAAACTCACGGCTCAGGCACTGGAGCGCGCGGGGTACCAACCGCGGCGCATCGACGGGCGTGTCGGGGTGTACTTCGGGGTCATCGGCGGCGAATACGGCGCGCTCGCCCGACAATCGGCCGAGCCGGGTTCGTACGCCGCCACCGGCTCGCTCAATAGCGTGGTGGCCGGCCGGATCAGCCACACCTTCGATTTCGGCGGGCCTGCCGTGGCCGTCGACACGGCGTGCTCATCGTCATTGGTCGCGCTGCACCTGGCCGGTGAGGCCATCCGCGCCGGAGATTGCGATGTCGCCGTGGTCGGCGGGGTGAACCTGCTGCTGGACCCATCGATCTTCACCGTGCTGTCGGGCATCGGCGCTCTCTCCGCTGACGGTCGTTGCCGCCCGTTCGCTGCGGACGGTGAGGGCTACGGCCGCGGTGAGGGGGGCGGGGTGGTTGTGCTGAAGCGTTGGAGTGACGCCGTGCGCGACCGCGACAACGTACTGGCCCTGGTGCGCGCCACGTCGATCAATCACGACGGAACCTGCAGCGGACTGACCGTACCGAACGGACGGGCGCAGCGTGCCCTGATCGAGCAGACCCTCAAGCGATCGGGTCTGCGAGCCGCCGACGTCGACTACCTCGAGGCCCACGGCACCGGTACCCGGCTGGGGGATCCCATCGAGATGTCGGCTGCGAGCGCGATCTACTGCCAGGACCGTTCCGCGGATCGACCGCTCGCCGTCGGCTCCGCAAAGGCACAGATCGGACATCTTGAGGCCGCGTCCGGCATCGCCTCGCTCATCAAACTCGTTCTGGTACTGCAAAAGCGCCGAGTGCCAGCACAATTCGTCGCGGGCGAAGCCAACCACGACATCGACTTCGAGCGCCTGTGCCTGCAACCGACGGTGACTGAAACACAGCTGACCTCCGCGCAGCCAGTCGGTGCGGTCAGCTCCTTCGGCTTCAGCG
Organism: Streptomyces sp. DSM 110735; assembly: GCF_016482685.1. Taxonomy (GTDB): domain Bacteria; phylum Actinomycetota; class Actinomycetes; order Streptomycetales; family Streptomycetaceae; genus Streptomyces. The sequence continues at coordinate 97,810 of NZ_JACYHF010000001.1, forward strand.
GCACCAACGGGCACGCCATCCTGTCGGCCGTTCCTCCGGCCGGGATCGCGCGGGCGGGGCAGCGGTCGAGCGCTCAGCCGGTACTGCTGTCGGCTCGCTCGGCCGCCGCGCTGACCGACCAGGTGTGCCGTCTGGCCAAACATCTGACCGAGGTCGATGCCGACCTCGAGGACGTCGGATTCACGCTGGCAGTAGGCAGGCACCACGGGCCGTTTCGCGCCCACCTGCTGGCCGAAACCCGCGAACAAGCAGTGCGCACCCTTGAAGCCAGGCGCGCCACGCCACAAATTGTCACCTCATCGCGGCTGTTCCGCGCCGGTGCGGCCAAACTCGCCTTCTTTGTCGGGGCGGCGGATCGTGGGCGGCAGGCCCGCCAGTGGTACGGCATGTTCTCCGCGTTCCGCGACGGCTTCGACCGAGTCGACGCGGCCTGGTCCAAACTGGGTGAACCGGCACTGACCCGCTGGATCGACTCGGACCACCATCCATCCAGCGCCGTGGAGTCCGCCGCCCTGCAGCTCGGGCTGCTGTGCGGCACGGTGCGGCTGTGGCAGGCATTCGGCCTCCAGCCGGCGATCTGGATGGCCGAAGGCATCGGATGCTTCGCGGTTGCTGTCGAGACCACCGCTCGCACACCACAAGACGCCCTCGCTGAGCTGAGTCGACTGGTCGAAGAGTCCCAGGTACGTCCTGACGGGAGCATCGACTTCTCCGGACTGCCAACTCCCCCGACCGGTGGCGCACCCACCCCTCACCTTCACCTCGACGCCGCCGTGATCTGTCCCCGTGATGGTGATTTCGTCGGTCCTGACCAACTGGCCGACCCGGCCTACTGGGCTGCGGCCGCTACCGCGCGAACCGACATCTCCGCGGCCGGCCGCCTCTGCGTGGAACACGATGTGCACATCGGCATGTTGCTCGGTGAGGGCGGTGTGACCGCGAGTGTCCGGCAGCATCTCGATCCGGTTCTAACTCTTGTCGACACCGCCGAGGATGCAGACGATCCGCGGCAGGCCCTCGTCCGGAGCCTGTTGCGTATGTACGAGCTGGGCTTCGACATCGATTGGCACCCTCTCTACGAGAACACCGCAGCGCGCCGGATCACTTTGCCCACGAGTGCCCTGGACGAAGCGGTGTACGCCTTCGAATCCGCTGCCCGGCAGCCGGCCAGAGTCACAACGCCCGCCCGGTCCGGTGTACTGCAACCGATGCGACACCTTTCGCCTGGTGACAACCTCGAAGTGGATTTCGAGCTCGACCCTGTTGAGCTGGCCCTCTCCGACACACACCATGTGGTTCACATCGGTTACTTCATCGAAATGCTGTTGCGCGGGCTGACCACAGTCGTGCCAGGCCGCGAGTTCGAGGTGGCCGACATGCATTTCAGCACGGCACTGGTCCTGCGCGACGGGCCCGGCATCGTCCGGTTGGTGTTCAACGGGTTGCGCGGCGACCGCGCCGGTTTCACCTTCCACTCGCTCGCCGATGCCGCGAACAACCAATGGCAGCAGCACGCGCACGGAACGCTCATCGAGCGATCACCAGCGGCGGAATCGGTGCGTGCTCATCCGCAGGTCGCGGAACGCGTCTACTCGGGGGCCGAGTTCTACGCCGGCATGGGCGCGCGTGGAATGCGTCTCGGACCAAGCGTGCGTGCTGTCGGAGAAGTGTTCCGTGACGATTCCACTGTCTGGGCCACCGTCGCCGCAGAACACCGCGCTGCCCCGGCGCAGGCCGCCGCCCGGATCGCTCCGGGGCTGCTGGACGCCTGCTCGCAGCTGTTCCACGCCGCGCTGCCCGGCGAGCAGTCGACGCGGGCGTTCATGGTGGAGCGATTGCAGGGCCTGATCGTTCACTCCGGGGCGCCCACCGCGGTTACCGAACTGTATGTCGAAAACCTGCAGGTCGAATCCGGCAGTGCGCTCGCTCACGGTCGCATGGCGGTCCGCGACGTGGAAGGCCGGACCGTGCTCCAATGCGCCACCGCCACCGTGCGTGTCATCGAAGGAGGAATCGAATCGGTGCTGGCCGCCGCAGGACCGGTCGGTGACACTCTGCGCCTCACAGCCGACGACCTGACAGCCGCCACCGCAGGAGGTCGAAGCGCTGTCGAATGTATTGTGCGACGGCTGCTGGCCCGGTTGACCGACGCGCCGGAGGACGGCATCGGGCCACGTGATTCGACGACCGCGCTCGGCATCGATTCCCTGCAGGCCACTACTCTGCACCGGGCGCTGCGACCGATCGATACGGACGGACGAGTTCCGCTGGCCGATATCGTTGCCGGAATTTCCGTCTCCGAGCTGACCGCACGACTGCTCGGCAGGCGCAATGGTGTGGTGGTGGACGATCTTCCGGCGATGGCCCCGGCGACGGCACGCACCGGCGCCGGCTATCTGAAGCGGCGGGTGGAGACGGCACGAGTACGCCTGTTGTGCATCCCTTACGGTGGCGGCAGCACGCTGCTGTTCCAGCGTTGGCAGGGGTTGCTCGGCGACGAGGTGGACGTGTGCCCGGTGGCACTCCCCGGTCGCGGCGAGCGTCTCGGCGAACCACTGGTACCCAACGTGTACGACGTCGTGGACGCCCTGGAACCAGAAGTCGCCGAGGCATGCGACAAGCCCGTTGTCATCTACGGGCACAGCGCGGGCGCACTGATCGGTTACCTGCTGGCGCTGCGACTCCGCCGGCGCGGCATCACCGCTGTGCGGCATCTCGTCATCGGTGCCTTCAGCGGCCCAGGACTCAAGGAAAATCCTTTCTATCGCGATTCTTTGCGCACCCTCGCGGCTGCCGGGTACCCGGACCTGCCGAGCGCCGAACAGATCCGAGGGCTGGACGCGGAGGCACTACGCGAGCTCGCGCGACTGCTGCTGCTCCCCACCCCGTCGGACGTGGACGCCGAGTTCCTGCGCCTGACACTGCCGATTCTGGTCAATGACATTCGCCTCGTAGGCAGCTTCCGGCCCGCCGATGCGCATGTGCTCGACATTCCCATCACCGCGGTCCACGGCACCCAAGAGGACCGAGTGACCAGTGACGAGATGCGCGACTGGCGCCATCACACCTCCGCAGGCTTCGACTTCCACACCGTGGTCGGCGACCACTTCTTCCTCCATCCGGACCAGCGGCAGCATGAACTGCTCGCCATCATTCGTGAGGTTGTGAATGACGACCGTAGACACCCCTGAAATCGAAGTGCTGGTGGTCGGCGCGGGCCCTGTCGGCCTCACCCTCGCCTGCGCGCTCGCCGACAACGACGTGCGGATACGTATCATCGACAAATTCGAGCACTGGTCACCGCTGAGCAAGGCCATGACGCTCACACCGCGCACGCTGGAGTGCTTCCACATGCTCGGCGTCGCCGCCGAATGTCTGCAAAGCGGCATCATGTCCCGACGGATCAACCATTACACCCAGCGCGGACGCACTATCGGCGTGGCGGATCTCGCCGAGCTCGAGGGCGACTATCCGGGGCTTCTGCAGCTCAGTCAGAGCGACACCACCGGCATCCTCGACCGGGCGGCGGCAGAGCGGGGTATCACCGTTGAACGTGGCCGCGCACTGATTGACATCGAAGTGGACGGGGACAGCCATCGCTGTTCCCTGCTTGACGCCGATGGCCGAACCTCCACGGTCACCGCACGTTTCGTGGTCGGCGCGGACGGCGGCCGCAGCCGGGTTCGGCAGATCATCGGCGCGGACTTCGACGGTGCGGAACAGGATGAGACCTTCATCATGGCCGACATCGAGATGAGCGGGTTTCCGCATCACGCGCACGAGCGACATCAGTTCTGGCTTGACGAAGGCACCTTCCTCGCGGTTCTGCCCATCGACGGCCGCATGTTCCGGCTAGTCTCCACCTGCCGGGTTGCCTCCGCGGAGGTGGACGAGGAATTCGTGCTGCGTCGATTCAGTGAAGTGCTGAGCGCAGTCGGTCTCGACGCGGTGGTTCTGGGCAATCCGTATTGGATCAGCCGATTCAACCCCCGGCAGTTCATCGCCGACAGCTTCCGGAGCCAGGGAATCTTCCTGGCCGGGGACGCCGCACACGTGCAGAGCCCCATCGGCGCACAGGGATTGAACACCGGCATCCAGGACTCGATTGATCTGGCCTGGAAGCTGGCCCTGGTGTTGCGCGCCAAAGCGGGCGACGCTCTGCTCGACAGTTACCACGACGAACGGTTTCCAGTGGCGCAAGCCCTGTTCGCCTACAACAACATGCTGAGCGAACGCGTCTTCGGGCGGAACCGGTGGAAACGAAGGCGGCTGCGTAGTCAGAACAAGCGGCTGCGTCGACGCGCGTATCACACCGCGGAAATAGCGAAGCTCAGTCAATTCGCCGTGTCCTATCCCGCACCGGCGGGATCCGTCGTACGTTCCCGAATTGTCCCCGGCCGGCGTATGCCGACCTGCACGCTGACATCGGCTTCGGGTTCGTTCGACCTGCTGCGTGAACTGGGCGCGCGGCGGCATGTCGTCATGGCTTTCGCAGGTGCGCACGACACTGACGAGTCGCTCGTCGGGCAGGCGCTGGAAAAGTACCGGGAGCGTCTGGGGGACGACGCATTCCGCGCCTACACCGTGCACGACAGGACATCTGCGGGCCAGCGGTTCGACAGGCCCGCGGGTCCGCACGCTCTGATCGACATCGCCGGGCGCTGCCGGGACCGCCTCGGTCTCCAGCCGGGAGACGTCGTGGTGATCCGTCCCGACGGCTATGTCGGGGCCATCGCGGACGCGACATCGCTAGCAACCCTCGACGACTACCTCGACCGCTTGTTCGTTTGATCGCCACATCGGATCTCGCGACGGTGAACTGATAGAAGGGGAACACCGTGCCAGTCATTATGTTCGCGGGCCAGGGCTCGCAGTATGCGGGAATGGGACGCGACCTGTTGGACGAGTTCCCTGAGCACCTGGCACGCGCGGACGAGGTGCTGGGTTACTCCGTCCGCGATCTATGTCTCGGCGAAAACGGGCAGTTGAACTCTACAAAGTTCGTCCAGCCCGCGCTGTACGTCGTGAATATATTGACCTACTTGCGTGTTCGGCGAGAGTGTTACATCGAACCGAGCGCACTGCTCGGGCACAGCCTTGGCGAGTACTGCGCATTGCACATCGCGGACGTCTTCGACTTCGCCACCGGACTCGCCCTGGTGGCACGCCGTGGGGAGCTGATGGCGGATGCTGCCGATGGCGCCATGGCGGCGGTCGTCGGACTCGACACCGACGCAGTGCACGACGCTCTCACAGCCTGGAGCGGAGACGGACTTTGGGTAGCCGGTTACAACACGCCAGATCAGACCGTGCTCTCCGGCTCCCCTGATCAGGTGCGTGCCGCCAGAGATCACTTCCTCGATGCCGGGGCGCGAAATTACGTCCCGTTGAACGTCAGCGGTGCGTTCCATTCCCCATTGATGGCGGCAGCCCAGTCGGAGTTTCAGCGCGTACTGGCCCGGGTCGACCTCAAGGCTCCGCGCATACCGGTGGTGAGCAACATTACTGGCGCGATTCACACTGCAGACCGGATTGGACACCATCTGGGCGAACAGATTTCGGGCCCGGTCCGGTGGGTGGAGAGCATTCAGCTGCTGGCAAGCCGCGGCGAAACCACTTGGATCGAAATCGGCCCTAAGAGGGTGCTTACGCCGATGGTCGAACAGACTTTGGCGGTCCACAGCAGGGCGATGAGGGAGCGTCCGGACAGGACGGTCTAAGCGCTGTCCCGTAAATGATCTTCGGGTTGACTCAAGCACGGTTGGCCGCTGTGGGACCCGCTGGCTTACCCGGAAAGGGCGAGGTTGTGCATCCGCGCGATGCCGAGCATGGCGTGATGGACACCGTCGTCCTTCAAACGACAATCGCGGAGGATCTTCCAGGTCTTCATGCGGGCGAAGACGTGCTCGACGCGGGCGCGGACCTGTTTGTGGGACTTGTTGTGGTCCTCCTTCCAGCCCGGGAGTTCGCTTTGTCCGCGCTGCCGGCGGTGAGGGATGACGAGTCCGGTGCCTGGGTAGCCGCCGTCGGCGATCGTAATGATGTTGCCCACGGCAGCCTTGGCGCCGGATTCCTCCCAGGCCCTGCAGTCGTTGCGATTCCCGGCGAGCGGTCGACCGACCACGACGATCAGGCGGGTGTCGGCGTCGATGACGACCTGGTGGTTGGTGGAGTATCGGTAGTTCTTCGACCGCTCGGCGATGGTGTGATCCCGGGTGGGGACCAGGGTGCCGTCCACGATGAGCACGGTGTCTTTGGCGAACCGCTTGCGGGGCTGGAGGGCGAGCCTCGGCCCGAGGTGGTCGATGATGCGGTCCGCTGCCGACTTGGACACCCGGAACAGCGGGGCGAGTTGGCGCATGGTCAGGTTCGTGCGCCAGTAGGCCGCGACCAGCAGGGCCCGGTCCTCCAGCGGAAGGCTCCACGGCCGGCCCTTGCGGACGGCGTCAGCACCCTGGCGCCTCAGAGCGGTTACCAGCTTCCCGAACTGCCTCGGGCTCAGCCCGCTGAACAGGGCTATCCAGGATGGCTCCGACGCCGTGATTACACCAGCCACGGCGAGATCGTCTCACCTTGATCATGGCGCGGGGCCGCCGTCCTCTGACGGGAGACATCTCGGTCGCCCGGACGGATTCGGCATGAGAGCCTCACGCCCGTGGCTACTGAAACCGAGGTGGGAGAGCTGTTGCACCAGCGCGGCTGGAGGTCGGCGTTCACGGTCGCCGAAAGGGTGAACGCCTGGGCTGCCCTGGTGAGCGCCATCGAGCGCGGCTACGGCGACGACATCTACGAGTACACCAATGACCTCTACTGCCGAAACTGGCTGCACGAGGCGTGGCTCCTGCTGGACGAACACGTCGTCCAGCTCTGGACCCCGCGGATCAAAGCCTTGGACGCGCAGTACAAGGCCGCGACTGTCGACGACGACGGCCACGCACTCGATCATTTCCACAGGCTGCCTGGCCCCGACCTGTGGTGGTGGCGGCGCCACCCCCGCATCCTCACCGGAGACCTCGGACGTTCGCTGCGCTCGGCCGGTGCCATCGGCGCCGACCCGGGCACGACATGACCCTCAGCCTCGAGGGATTACGGGACAGCACTTAGTGGCACTTCGTCTGGTTCTTCTGGTTCTTGGGAGCCATATGGGAGCCGACCCACTCTCTAATCCTCCTCCAGACCACCTGAGACCGCCCGACCACAACGCCTTTACCAGGCGACACAGCAAAGCACCTGGCCTCGACTCCAACCGAACCTCATTCGGGACGAAGAGGTCGTGGGTTCAAATCCCGCCACCTCGACAGCCGTAGTACCAGGTCAGGGGCCTGATCCATCAAGTGGATCAGGCCCCTGATCCTGTTTGGCGGGTTGGATGGGGAGCCGTCTAGGCGCCGAGTTCGGTGACTGACTCCCTGGTTGCAAGCAGCCGAGTAGAGCCAGGACGGCCGACCAGTGGGGCAGCGTCACTCGCACGGAACTGGTGACATCGGGCCCCTCGCCAGCGGCGCCACGGGCGGGCGGACGGGTCCAGGAAGAATCCCGAGCCATTCCGATGGGTCCTGAGGAATCTCAAGCCGCGGTCCTCTCCGCCTCACCGCACCGTCACGGTAACGAGTCCGGGACCCGGGAGTTTCGTCGGAGCGGTGTCGCCGTACCAGGAGAACTCCAGGGCCGAGAGCCTGCCGTCGCTCACCCAGACCAGCAGTTCGCCGAACAGTTCGCCGGAATCGTCCGTGACCGTACCGGTGGCAGGGATGACGCCGTCCTCGATTGCCGCTGCCGGAACACCGGGTGGCACGTCCAGATCGATGCTCGGGGAATCGCTCCCCCAGGTGCGGGTGACGCGGGTCTGCGCCAGTTGGTTCCTCAGCCCCTGCGCGCCCGGGAACTCCACCGAGAGGAGCTTGACGAGGACGCGCTGTTCGAGGGGGGAGAGCGGTCTGGTGGCAGGGCGGTCCGTCATGGTGTCTTTCCTGGGAACTTGTCCTGGATGAACGCGGTTCCGACGCGGGGTATCCCCTTGACCATGGCACCGCGGATGGTGACCAATTCTCCGTCGATAAGGTCGTCGCTCTCCCCGAGGCTGTTGACGATGCGCCGGAACGCTTCGGCGCGTCCTCCCGAATTCTTCACTATCTCCTCGAAGTCGTGCTTCGGAGGATCAATGACGCGTTCGAGCTTTCGCGGCGTATTGTTCATCTCGAAGGCCTTGTCGAGCGCCTCCTGAGTGCACTTCACCAATCCCGTCGGGTCGATCCATCGGAAGGGGTCGAACGGGTGGCGGGCAGGCGTGCAGAGCCCTTCGGGTGCACGCCCTTGAGCCAACCCGCTCCCCGAACCCCGCCCATGCCATGCGACACCAACCGAGCTAACCCCTCCGACCTGCGGAAACGCGATCGAAGCTGGCCTGTTCGTGCTGGGGTGGGTGGATCTCCTCGGTCTGGAGGTCTGCGGCCGCTCGAAGCCCTCAGGGGCCGACGCTCACCTCGGTGGAGCGGATACGGCGGGAGCGCCACCAAGCCCAGACCGTGTGGCCCACGAGGGCGACCGCGACGGCGATGGCCGTGAAACGGACGGTGGTCCAGGTGGTCAGGACGACTTGGTTCGGTCCGCGTGACTCCGTGCGCAGGCGCATGGACGTCTCGTAGAAGGCCACCAGGGGAATGAGCAGCCGGAAGAACAGGCCGCCGATGCCCGGTACGCGTGCGATGTTTCCCAGGAGGCCGAGGGGTGCTCCGAAGACCAGTGCCAGCATGCCCCAGAGGGCGATTCCGGATGATCCCGCGCCCGAGGAATCCAGTCCGCTCAGGGACGCCAGGCTTGCCTTGGTGAGGTAGTAGGTCACGACACCGATGGCCAGTCCCAGGGGCGCGAGAACGACCGATTCGATTTTGGACCGGCGGAAATAACCCACCAGGAACGCGTAACAGGCCCACGGCCACCCACCGGTGAAAACGGCGCCCACGGCCTCACCCGGAAAACCGCCCCACCGTTCGGCGGCAGGTCCGGCCAGGCCGAGCAACAAGCCGAGCGCGAGTGGCATCGCCCACGACACGGCCCGAGCACCCCAAAAGTTCACTGTAGGTCAACCCTCGTACGGCGGACAGATTCAGGCGTTGTCGTAATACGCAAAGCAGGTCCATGCCGCACCCTGGGTCGAGTTGGCGTAGGAGGTCGCCCCCTTCGCCACCCAGCCGCTGGGATGGTCGACGTTCTGGACCCTGACCGTCGACTTGTGCTTCACGTCCGCGATGTAGTTCGAGTAGCACTTCTTTCCGGCCGACACGAGATCGTACCCGTAGCACCATTTGCCGTGGGTCACGTTCTCGCAGGTATTGCCTTTCGGCTGCACGGCGGAATCCTTGATTTCCAGCCTTACCACGCCCCACTCGGAGGGGTTGCCCAGCTCCGCGGGCGGCTTGACCCCGTCACCTCTTTTGTGGATGACGGGCTTCCCAGGTATGAGGCTGCTCTGAGAGCCGTGGGCGGACGCCGGCGTGGCGAATCCGGAAACCGCGAGCGCGGCGCCCGAAATACCGAAAAGTATTGCCTTTCCGAACTTCTTCATGCTGTCCCTTCCCCGTTCCCCGCCGTCGCGGGTTCCAAGGGATCCTCTACGAGGGTGCTGTGGCGGTCAAGGCTTGACCGATTTACGGCCACGAAACGGCCAGAAACGGTTATCGGGCGGCGCTATTCACGAGCGTGGTCATGAACGCGTGGCCTTGCTGCGGTCCGGAAATTCCCTGCGGGCAGCGGGCGGAGCGTTGATAGTGGGCGGATGGAGCTGGTGGAGATCGCGCGGGAGCTGGTGCTGGAGCGGCATCCCAGCGCCAGGGCCGCGTTTCTTGGGGGCAGTGTCGTTACGGAGCGGCGGACGGCGATGTCGGATCTTGATGTCGTCGTACTGCTCGACGGGGAGCCCGCGCCGTATCGGGTGAGTTTTCGCGGGTCGGGGTGGCACGTGGAGATGTTTGTGCATACCGAGGCGTCGTGGGGGGATTTTGTCGGGCGGGAGGTGAGGGCGGGGCGGTCGCCGTTGCTTTTTATGTGTGCGGAGGGGGAGTTGCTGTTCGATGTGGATGGGGTGGGGGCGCGGATCGCCTCCGAGGCGCGGGAGTTGGTGGAGGCCGGGCCGCCTGTGGTGTCGCGGGACGAGGTCGACGACCTTCGGTATGCGCTCACCGATCTGCTCGATGACCTCGCGGGGAGTGGGGACCCGGGTGAGCGGTTGTTCATCGGTACCGAACTTGCCCGGCGAACCGCCGAGTTGGCTCTTGTTGTTCGGCGGTCCTGGCGTGGGGGTGGGAAGTGGCTCGCTCGGCGGTTGGAGGGGGCTGTGCCGGGGTTGGGGGAACGGCTCCGGTGTGGGGTGAGGGAAGTGCTCGATGGGCGGGACGAGTTGCTTGTGTCCGTTGTGGATGAGGTGTTGGGGGAGGTGGGTGGGCGGTTTTGGGTCGGGTATCGGCGGGGTGGGTGAGCCGGCGTCCAGTACCGCCACACCGTTGAGCATCTCCGCCCGCGCCCTTACGCTCGGCTGCCCCCCGTAGGGGAACCGCCCTTAGCGTGAAGGAGCCCTCGCGTGCCCTTGATTGACGTCAATGGTGTTTCGGTCCACTACACCGACACCGGGGCGCCGCCCGGGAAGCCTGACGCGCCTGTCGTCGTATTCGGGCATGGGCTGCTGTTCAGTGGGTGGATGTTTCATCCGCAGGTGGAGGCGCTGCGGGGGGAGTATCGGTGTGTGACTGTCGACTGGCGGGGGCAGGGGGAGACTCCGGCGGCGGCGGGTGGGTACGACATGGACAGCCTTACCGCGGATGCCGTCGCGCTGATCGGGGCGCTCGGGCTCGGGGTTGTGCATTACGTCGGACTGTCCATGGGCGGGTTCGTCGGGCAGCGGATCGCGGCGCGGCACGGGGAGTTGCTGCGGTCGCTGACGTTGCTCGACACCAGTGCGGAGGTCGAGGATCCCGCGAAGGTCGGGGAGTACCGGCTGCTGGCCAGCGTCTATCGGGTCACCGGGGTGCGACCGGTGCTGGGGCGGGTCAAGGCGGAGATGTTCGGGCCCGAGTTCCTCGCGTCTCCGGCGAGCGGACCCGTGGTCGAGGAGTGGGTGCGGCGGCTGCGGCGCTGTCGGCGGTCGGGCATACGGAAGGCGGTGCTCGGGGTGGTCGAGCGGCCGAGCGTGATCGCCGAGCTGGGTCGTATCTCCGTGCCCACGCTGGTCGCCGTCGGTGCTGATGACACCGCCACTCCCGCCGTCGAGTCGGAGCGGATCGCGGCGGGTGTGCAGGGGGCTCGGCTGGAGGTGGTGCCGGGGGCGGGGCACAGCAGCACGGTGGAACAGCCGGTGGTGGTGAGTGAGTTGATACGGGAGTTCCTGGGGGCGGTCGACGGGGGGTGAGGGGAGTCCCGGCTACGCGTCCTCCGACGCGCGGTCCGCTCGCCTCAACTCCCCTGCGGTCAGCACCGCGTACGCCGCGCCGACGTAGAGCACGCCCGGGAGCAGGAGCCAGGTGCGGCCCTCGTCGTGGCGGACGGCTCGGTACTGGGTCCGGGAGATCTCGACGGTGTGGCGGGTCAGTGGGCTGGTGTCGAAGGCGTAGTAATGGCCGTTCTTCTCGCGGGCGTTCTGGAGGCTGCCGCCGCCGGAGATGGTGAGTGCCAGCAGGGTGGCGCCCGCCAAGCCTGCCAGGGCCAGGGCCAGTTGCACCTTGGCGGGGAGGCAGCGGAAAGCCTGCCAGGTGGTGTGGCGGTCCGCCCGGGCGAGAAAGGCGCGGATTCCGGCGGACAGGAAGGTCGGGATCAGCAGGGCGAGGATCGCCGCCGTGAGCCAGGTGAGGGCTGTCGGCGGTATGCGAAGCGCCACGGCGGGCAGCCAGGTCAGGGCTGTCAGCGCCAGCAATGTCAAACCCAGTGCGTAGGCGAGGGCGCCGTGCGCTTTGAAGGTCCACCCCATGGCGGGAGCTTGGCACAGGGTGGAGTCCGTCATCGTCCGGACCGGCATCCCTTACTCGTTCTTAGCGAGTCAGGTCCAGCAACTCGCCGAAGGGGGAGGGGAAGTGGCGCCAGGCTGGGCGGCCCGCCTCGTACTCCTCGTTCGTCAGGAGGCAGGAGTCCAGGAGCAACTCCAGGGCTTCCGCGTCCAGTTCCGGGGATGTGAACGTCAAGTGCTGGCAGCGGTCGCCGTGTTCCGGGTGCCAGTCCACCGCTGCCGCCAGGCGGCGTTCGACGGGGACGAAGTCCCACGCCGCGTCCGGGAGCGCCGCCAGCCACGGGCCGGCCGGCTCCACGCAGAGGGCGCCGCCCGCCGCTTCCCAGGAGAGGAGGGTGTCGGGGTGGTCCGCGAGCCAGAAGCGGCCCCGGCTGCGGGTGGCGGCGCAGGTCAGGTCCTCCAGGGCGGTGTAGAGGCGGTGGGGGTGGAAGGGGCGGTCGCGGCGCCAGACGAAGGTCGACACCCCGTGGGCGTCGCAGTCCTGCGGGAGCAGCGCGGTCGCGGGCTGCCGCCGCCGTCGCGTCGAAACCGCTCAGGAGGGCTTCGCCCAGTCGCGACGTCCCGATCGTCAACTTGCGGGCGCCTGATGTTAGTTGGGTCAGTAGCGCCGCGTCCTCCGCCGACTCCCCCGGCAGCTTCGCCACTACCGTCGGGTACTCCAACTGCCTCGCGTACGTGTCCCCCACCGTCCGCCGGTCCGTCGGCGCGGCGGCCAGACCGACCTCCGCCAGGTCGTCGCCGTTGGCGAGGTAGGGGAGGATCAGCGCCGGGTCCACCGCCGTCGCCACCCCGGTCAGGGTCAGCGGGGCGCCCGCCGCGGCGATCACCGGGGCCATGGACTGGGGTTCCACCGAGTCCCACAGCTCCACCACGGCCAGTCGGTAGCGGAACTGCTCTGCCAGGCGCACGAGTTCGGGTACGAGGTGCTCGCGCAGGGCGCAGCAGGCGCAGTCGTTGACCAGCGGGGCGTCGCCGCTGGTCAGCAGCCCCGTGGCGTCCCGTACCGTCCACCGCACCGCGCTCTCCGTCGCCGACGTGAGGTCGTGGTGGAGGACCACCGTGCCGGGGACCGTACGGAGGATCTCCGCCACGGCGGCACGGCGGGCGTCCGCGTGGAGCCCGGCGACGAGTGCCACGGGGAGGCGGGGCGTCGTGGGGGCGCCGGTCATCGGTCACCCCTTTCGCGTCCGGCGCCTTCGCCTCCGGCGCCCTCATGCCCCGCGCCCTCACGTCCCGCGCCCTCACGTCCCGCGCCCTCACGCCCCGCGCCCTCACGCCCCGCGCCTCCCCGCGCGCCCCGCCCCCGTACCTCCGCTCGAACCTCTCCACCCGTCCCGCCACGTCCAGCACCCGTCGCGTGCCGGTGTAGAAGGGGTGGCTCGCCGAGGAGATCTCGACGTCGATCACGGGGTACGTGCGACCGTCCTCCCACTCCACGGTCCGTTCGCTCGTCGCCGTCGACCTGGTCAGGAAGGCGAAGCCCGCCGCGCGGTCGCGGAAGACGACCGGGGCGTACTCGGGATGGATTCCTCGCTTCATCGGGTTCAGCGCTCCTCGCGGAAGTCGACGTGGCGGCCCGCGACCGGGTCGTACTTGCGCAGCGTGAGGCGGTCGGGGTCGTTACGGCGGTCCTTGCGGGTGACGTAGGTGTAGCCGGTGCCCGCGGTGGACCTCAGCTTGATGACGGGACGGAGTTCGTTGCGTGCCATGACTCGGACCATACATGAAAGTGGTTCTCATTTTCATTTAGCTGGTAGCGTGCTCCGCGTCGCATCGACCACACCGTCCACCGGTCGACCCCAGCAGCCACACCAGGAGGCACCCCCATGTCCGCCCACTGCCAACTCACCGGTCGCAGCCCGGGGTTCGGGCACCGCGTCTCGCACTCCCACCGCCGTACCAAGCGCCGCTTCGACCCGAACATCCAGCGCAAGCGCTACTGGCTGCCCAGCGAGGGTCGCCATGTGCGGCTGACGCTCTCGGCCAAGGGCGTGAAGACGGTGGACACGATCGGGATCGAGGCGGCGGTGGCGCGCATCCGCGCGCGGGGAGGGAACGTCTGATGGCGAAGAAGAGCAAGATCGCGAAGAACGAGAAGCGGCGCCTGGTGGTGGCGCGTTACGCCGCGCGCCGCGCCCTGCTCAAGGCGGTCATCGCGTCGACGCGTTCCAGTGATGCCGAAAAGGCGGCGGCTCAGCGGGAGTTGCGGCGCCAGCCCCGGGACGCGAGTGCCACCCGGGTGCGGAACCGGGACGCCGTGGACGGGCGCCCGCGCGGGCATCTGCGAGCCTTCGGGCTGTCCCGCATCCGGGTACGGGAGCTGGCGCACGCGGGCGAGCTGCCGGGGGTGACCAAGAGCAGTTGGTGAACCCCGGACCACCGCCCCTCCTCAGCCACGGCGGCGTCAGACCCGCCCCGCCTCCTCAGCCACGGCGGCGTCAGCCCCGCCCCCGCCTCCTCCGCTCCCCCAGCACCACCACCGCCCCCACCAGCACCGACATCACGCACCCCGTGGCCAGCACCGGGCTCGGTGTGAAGGTCACCGCCAGCACCGCGAGGATCCCCGCGCCCCACACCACGTCCAGCGCACCCCCGCGCCCATGGCGGTGCAGGAGGCGCAGGACCAGGAGGTACAGCGCCACCGGGACGGTGTACGCCGCCGCCACCGCGAGCCTGCTCAGGTGGGCGTGACCGGTCAGGTGGGCGATCTCGACCGCCAGTCCCGCACCCGCGGCAGCCGCCGAGGCGAAGACGACGTAGTGGCCGTAGCCCCACAGGAGGGCCGTGCGCAGGGAGGTGAGGCGTTCGGCGGCGTCCTGGGTGAAGTAGAGCCACCACATCGCGAAGACGGTGAGGATGCCGCCGACGACCAGCGGGGCGATGTCGCCGAGGGAGACGGCGGTGTCGAGGGCGGTGCGTACGGTCGCCGTCGCCGCGGTGATGGACTCGCCCAGCACGATGAGGGTGAACAGGCCGTACCGCTCGGCGATGTGGTGCGGGTGCCAGGTGGTGCGTTCGGCGCGCTCGGCCCAGGCGGGTACGGCGAGTTCCGCGACGGCGAGGACGAGGAAGGACGGCAGACCCAGGTCGTGGGGCAGGGCGAGCCGGGCGACCCAGCCGATCTGGACGACGAGGATGCCGGTCGCGTAGCGCAGGCTGGAGCGGCGGCGATCGGGGTCGGAGCGGGCGGCGCGCAGCCACTGGCTGACCATGGCCAGCCGCATGACGACGTAGCCGTAGGTGACGACCGCGAAGTCGTAGTGCTCCAGCGCCTTGGCGGTGCCGGCCGCCATGACGAGGGCGCCGGTGATCTGGATCAGGGTGAGGACGCGGTACGGCACGTCGTCGGTGTCGTAGGCGGAGGCGAACCAGGTGAAATTCATCCACGCCCACCAGATGGCGAAGAAGACGAGCGCGTAGCCGAGCACGCCGTGTCCGGTGTGGCCGCCCGCCAGCTCGTGCTCGAACGCCGCGGCTGCCTCCGCGACCGCGGTGACGAAGCAGAGGTCGAAGAACAGCTCCAGGACGGTGGCGACGCGGTGCCGCTCGTCGGTGGGGCGGGCGACCATGGGGCGGTACCAGGACCTGCCGTTTCCGATGGGTTGTGACTGGTTCATGCCGGACACCGTAGTGGCGGCGCCCGCACCGGGCTCGGATGCGATCACTCGCCGTCGCGCGGTGCAATGGAGGACCCCAGCCCCTGGAGTTGTCATGGCCGACGCCCGCCCGCCGCTTCCCCCCTTCACCCGCGAGAGCGCCGTCGAGAAGGTACGGCTCGCGGAGGACGGCTGGAACTCGCGCGATCCGGAGAAGGTCGCCCTCGCCTACTCGCCCGACAGCCGCTGGCGCAACCGCGCCGAGTTCCTCCGCGGCCGGGACGAGATCGTCGCCTTCCTCACCCGCAAGTGGGCCCGCGAACTCGACTACCGGCTGATCAAGGAGCTGTGGGCCTTCACCGGGGACCGGATCGCCGTGCGGTTCGCGTACGAGTGGCACGACGACTCCGGCACCTGGTTCCGCTCCTACGGCAACGAGAACTGGGAGTTCGACGAGAACGGCCTCATGCGGGTCCGGCTCGCCTCCATCAACGACCTGCCGATCACCGAGGACGAGCGCACATACCACTGGCCACTCGGCCGACGCCCCGACGATCACCCGGGGTTGTCGGACCTCGGGCTCTGAGGTCCGGTCCTCAGACGGTCCTCAGACCCAGATCGCCTCCGCCACCGCCGTTCCCACGAACGCCGCTCCCAGCCCCGCCACCAGGCTGGCGACCACGTTGGCGGCGGCGAGGAAGCGGGCGCCGTCCTCTGCCAGGCGGAGGGTTTCGAAGGAGAAGGTGGAGTACGTGGTCAGGGCGCCGCAGAGACCGGTGCCGAGCAGGAGCTGGACGTTGCCGGACGCCGCGCCCGCGACCACCGCGCCGGTCAGGAGACCGAGGATGAAGCAGCCGATCACGTTGACGGTGAAGGTGCCCCAGGGGAACACGGCGTCG
Organism: Streptomyces sp. DSM 110735; assembly: GCF_016482685.1. Lineage (GTDB taxonomy): Bacteria > Actinomycetota > Actinomycetes > Streptomycetales > Streptomycetaceae > Streptomyces. Next base: position 114,297 of record NZ_JACYHF010000001.1, read on the forward strand.
TGGCGTTTCTGCACGAAGCGGTCGGTCAGGTAGCGCAGCGGGGCGCCCGCCATGCCTCCGACGATCACCAGCAGCCAGTTCACGCGTGCCTCTCCTTGCCCACGTAGCGGATGACCTCGCAGTCGTCCAGGATCACCAGCCCCGAGGACACCAGCTCGTCCAACTGGGGCAGGAACGCCCGCACCCGGTCCTCCGTGTCCACGATCACGATCGCCACCGGCAGGTCCTCGTTGAGGGACAGCAGCCGGGCGGTGTGGATCAGGGAGGTCGCGCCGAAGCCCTCGATGCCCCGGAAGACGCTCGCGCCCGCGAGTCCGGCCGCGTGCGCGCGGTGGACGATCTCGCTGTAGAGCGGCTTGTGGTGGTAGGTGTCGTGCTCACCGATGAAGATCGTCACCCGCAGGGCGTCTCCGGTCAGCCGTGTCGCCGTCATGACTGCCTCCAGGCGAAGACGCGGCGCGTGGCCGTGACCGTGAGGGCCACCGCGCCGAGAGCCGCGAACAGGGTCGCGGCGAGGTAGAGGAGGGCGGTGCGTGCCTCGCCCGCGTTCACGAGCCGCTCGATCTCGACGGCGTACGTCGAGAAGGTGGTGTACCCGCCGAGCACGCCGGTGCCGAAGAAGGGGCGCAGCAGGCGGTGGGCGGTCCACACCTCGCTGACGAGGACCAGGAAGACGCCGATCACCGCGCAGCCGGTCACGTTGATCACGAAGGTGGTCCACGGGAATCCGTCGGCTGCCGTCGGCCACAGCAGCGAGCCCGCGTACCGCGCCGTCGCGCCGATCGCGCCGCCCACCGAGACGACGGCCACGACGGGCGCCTGAGCCCGCCAGGACCGCGCGCGTTCACGGGGTACGCGCAGATCGACGTCGGGGTCCACGGGTTCTCTCGCCGTGGCGGGTCGCGATGCTGTCATGAAGGTACGTCTCCCTACTCGCCCGGGGCCCGCGCACACGGGCACACTCCATCGCAAGCAGGGACTGTTGGCGGCGCCGATGCCGCGGTTCGGGTACGGCGAGCCCCACCGCCGCGCCGCACCCCGAGGGCACGGCAGGTCACCCAGCCTACCCGGGGCCCGCGGTGAGTGACCACGTCAACGTCACCGGCGGACCCCGGGTCCTGCGGCTCCCGGCGGCTCCTGCGGCGCCAAGGAGGCTCTACGGCTCTGCGGCTCTACGAGCCGACGGTCAGCGGCAGGTCGTCCGTGTAGGCGTTGATCGGCTGCGCCATGGGGCGGGTCTCGTGGACGTCCAGCGCTGCCGCCGCCGACCTGGTGCCGAGGGTGCCGGTCGGGTGCCAGGTGCCGGTGACCGAGAGCCAGGTGTTGGCGGGCGGGGCGTCGGAGCCGTACATGCGGAGCTTCACCGTCTGGGAGTCGGCGGCGCAGCAGGTGAAGATGATCCGGGTCAGGTACCAGCCGCCGTCCGCGCCGCCCGGCGTCACGAAGCCGGTCAACTGGACCGCGCGATCCTTGAGCGACCTCGCCGGGTCCTGCTGGACGCGGTTGGTGAAGCCGGTCAGGGTCAGGGGGACGGGCGCCGTGGAGGCGGGGAGCGGCTCGAAGCGGGTCTGCCGCACCGGGGGCGCCGACTTCGTGCTCGCGTGGGAGGCGGTGTAGGCGCCGAGGGCGGGTGGCGCCCAGACGAGGAGGCTGAGGGCGGGGAGGGCGAGGAGCCAGGCGACCTTGGGGGCGCGGGAGTGGTCGTGACCGTGGTCGTGTCCCGGGTCTGGGTGGGCGTGCTCCATGTGCTCCTGACCTGTGTGGTCGCGGCACATGTAGTCGGCGCCCGTGTGATCGCGGCACATGTGGTCGGCGCCCGTGTGGTCGCGGCACATGTCGGCGGCGCCCGTGTGGGCACGGCACATGTCGTCGCCGCACATGTGGTCACACCCTGTGTGCCCGTGACCCACATCTCCGTGACCCACATCTCCGTGACCCACATGTCCGGAGCCCACACGATCCGTCCCCCCACCCGACCGCCGTCGCCCCTCGCGCAGCTCCAGCACCAGGTTCACCACCCCCAGCGCGATCAGCACCACGCCCGACGCCACGAGCAGCGGACGCAGCCCCTCCTTCACGTACCGCAGATACAGCGTCGTGAGGAGCGAGGAGTGGAGCAGTCCCGCGCCGGTGAGCAGCAGCAGGGCGCTCTGTACGGTCCGTCTCACAGCAGTCCCCCTCCGACCAGGACACTCGCGGCGACCGCCACGACCGTCGTCGCCGCCGAGAAGCGGAGCGCGAACGCGCGCCCGAACGTGCCCGCCTGAAGGGCGATCAGTTTCAGGTCCACCATGGGTCCGACCACCATGAAAGTGAGCCGGGCCATGGGTGAGAACCCCGTGAGCGACGCCGCCACGAACGCGTCCGCCTCCGAGCACACCGCGAGCAGTACGGCGAGTCCGGCGAGGAAGGGCACCGCCAGCCAGGGCGAGCCGGAGAAGGTGTCGAGGACCGAGCGCGGGACGGCGACGTTGAAGGTGGCGGCGGCCATCGCGCCGAGGACGAGGAAGCCGCCCGCGTGCAGGAAGTCGTACTGGAAACCGTGCCGGAACTCCGTCCAGCGGCTCTGTCCGTGCGCGTGTCCGGAGTGCCGTACGGCAGGGCGCAGCCACTTCTCCTTGCCGAAGCAGAGCCACAGCCAGCCCATCACGGCGGCGGTGGCCAGCGAGGCGAGCAGCCGGGCGGCGACCATCGCGGGGTTGCCCGGGAAGGCGACGGCGGTGGCGGTGAGCACGACCGGGTTGATGGCGGGCGCGGAGAGCAGGAAGGCGAAGGCGGCGGCGGGGGTGACACCCCGTCTGATCAGGCTGTTCGCCACCGGCACCGAGGCGCACTCGCACCCCGGAAGGACCGCGCCCGCCACCCCCGCGACCGGCACCGCGAGCGCGGCTCGCTTGGGCAGGACCCGGGTGAACAGGTCGGCGGGGACGAAGGCGTTGATGGCGCCGGACAGGACGGTGCCGAGCAGCAGGAAGGGCAGCGCCTGGACGGCGATGGCGAGGCAGACGGTGCGCCACGCCTGGACGGCGGGCTGGTCGAGCCATCCGGTGCCGGTGAGCAGCAGCACCGCGATGCCGAGGGCGACCGCCGCGACGAGGGCCACGGCGACGGGGCGCGGCCGGGACCGGGGGCGTACGACGGGGGTGCGCACCGGCGGGGCGGCCACGACCGTCGCCGCCCTGTCGACCACACCCACCAATTCATCCGTTTTTCCCATTTTCACTCCGGATGTCGGGTGTGGCCGACGATATGCGAGCGGCGTGCGCGCGACCGTGCGCACACGCCGTCTCACAGGTTCCGCTCAGACCAACTGACCCACCTGGTAGTCACCGGCGGGGAGCTGGAGCATCACGTTCATCCGGTTGTACGCGTTGATCAGCGCGATGAGGGTGACCAGCGCGAGCAACTGCTCCTCGTCGTAGTGCTTGGCCGCGTTCGCCCACACCTCGTCCGGGACGCCGCCGTTCGCGTCCGCGACGCGGGTGCCCTCCTCGGCCAGCTCCAGGGCGGCGCGCTCGGCGTCGGTGAAGACGGTCGCCTCGCGCCACCCGGCGACCAGGTGCAGCCGCTGGTGGGTCTCGCCCGCGTGCACCGCTTCCTTGGTGTGCATGTCGAGGCAGAAGGCGCAGCCGTTGATCTGGCTGGCGCGGATCTTCACCAGCTCCTGCGTCGAGGCAGGCAGCGCGGACTCGGAGACCGCGCGCCCGGCGGCGCCGAGATGCTTGATGACCTTGCCGGAGATCGGGTTGGCGAAGACGTTGAGTCGGGCTTCCATGCCGTGCTCCCTGGTGCCGTTTCCGATGGATACACGGTTACGACGGAGGGCGGCGCCGGGGTGTGACACGGCTCCGTGTGACCCGCGTCACCGCCGCCTACTTGTTCCAGGTCTCGTCGTACGGGTCGCGTGGCGTCGGTACCGGTCTGGTGGACGTGACCTTCAGATACGGGATCGGACCGCCGTTGACCGGGTCACGGGTGAGCCCGGGGCGGTAGGTGCCCTTCACCTCCAGCCAGGCGTCCGGGCGCAGGACGGGCGGGAGCTGTCCGGTCAGGGCGATCTTGACCGGCTGGGCGTCTGCCGCACAGCAGTTGAGCGCCATGCGGACGAGGTACGGCTTGCCGGAGCCGTCCAGGGACAGGAAGCCGGTGACGCGGACGGCGCGGCCGTGCAAGCTCTTCCCGTGCCCGTACGCCGCGCGGGAGGCGTAGTCCACCACGCTCAGCGGGACGGGGTTGCTCGCGGGCAACGGGTCGTAGCCGAAAGGCTTTTGGAGCGCGGTGCCGGTGCGCAGGGCGCTGTACGAGCCGAGGGCGGGCGGGGCGACGAGGATGAGGGCGAGGAGGGGGAGGACGAGGAGCCAGGAGACGCGGGGTTCGGGGTGGGCGTGGTCTTCGTGCCCCTCGTCTTCGTGGTGCTCCCTGAGCTGCGCCTCGTGTTCCGGGCGCCCCGGCTCCTCCGAACTCCCGTTCGCCGAAGCCGACTTCCCCCGCCGCCACTCGTACCAGACCGTCGCCCCCGCCGTCACCAGCAGCACCACCCCCGCCGCGAGCAGCAGCGGCTGGAGTCCCGCCTTGACGTAGCGCAGGTACAGATCCGTCGTGCCCGCGTGCAGCAGCGCGCCGCCGAGCAGGAAGAGGACCGCCGCCTGGGCGTGCCGGTTCATAGGAGCACCGCCCCGGTCAGGAGCGCGCCCGCGACGGCGGCGGCGAAGGTGGCGGGGGCGAAGCGGAGCGCGAAGCCGCGCCCGAACGTGCCCGCCTGCATGGCGAAGAGTTTGAGGTCGATCATCGGTCCCACCACCAGGAACACGAGCTTGGCGGTCATCGAGAACTGGGTCAGCGAGGCGGCGACGAACGCGTCCGCCTCCGAGCAGATGGAGAGCAGCACGGCGAGGACGGCGAGCGCGAGCACCGACAGCGCCGGGTTGTCGGCGGCCAGCCGGAGCCAGGTCGCCGGTACGACCGCCTTCAGCGTGGCGGCGGCCATCGCGCCGAGCACCAGGAAGCCGCCCGCGTGGACGGTGTCGTGGCGTACGGAGTTCCAGAACGTCTCGCCCCTGGTCGCGCCCTCGTGGGCGCCGTGGGCGCGGGTGCGCAGCCAGTCGGTGCGTCCGAGGCGCTGCCAGAGCCAGCCCATGCCGCACGCCACGAGGAGGCTCGCGCCGAAGCGGGCGACCACCATCTCGGGGTTGTTCGGGAAGGCGACGGCGGTGGCGGTGAGCACGACCGGGTTGATCGCGGGCGCGGAGAGCAGGAACGCGAGGGCGGCGGCCGGGGTCACGCCCCGGCGCACCAGCGCGCCCGCGACCGGCACCGAGGCGCACTCGCAGCCGGGCAGGACGGCGCCCGCGAGTCCGGCGACGGGGACGGCGAGCGCGGGTCTGCTGGGCAGCGCGCGGGCGAAGAAGGAGGCGGGCACGAACACCGCGAGGGCGGCGGAGAGGAGCACGCCGAGGACCAGGAAGGGCAGCGCCTGGACGGTGACGGCCACGAAGACGGTCGTCCAGCTCTGCATCACCGGGGTGCCGAGCGCGCCGCGGATCGGGGACTGGGCGAGGACGGCGAGCAGCAGGACCAGCGTCAGGACGAGCGGCGAGCTGAGGCGCGGGCGGCCCTCCCCGCCGGGCTCTCCCTCCCCGCCGGGCTTCCCCTCCTCGCCCGCGCGGGTGGGCGGGGCGTCCTCGGTGATGGCCACGGGTGTTCCCTCCGGATCGGTACTCCTTCGGGGCGGTACGCACCCCGGGGCGCGCCCGTTCACGCCATCCCTGGAACCGGGGCGCTCCTTGGGGCACTCTTTTCCCTCGTGGGGAGCATTCCTGGACAGGGCGGGACGGGCGGAGCGTCCGGGCACATGGTGGTGTGCGGCGACGACGGGCTCGCGCGCCGGCTGACCGCCGAACTGCGCGGAGTCTACGGCGAGCAGGTCGTCCTGGTCGTACCGCCGGGCGCGGACACGGCGGGACCGCCGATGGTCGGACCGCCCCGGTCGGCGTCGGCGGCGCTGTTCGACCGGGTGGTGAACGCGGCGGTCGGGCGGGGCGCGGTGAACGCGGCGGTTCCGCCGCCGCCCTCTCAACGCTCCTACGGTGAGCGTGTGGTGGAGGCTCCCGCTGCCACCGAAGCCGTGCTCGCGGAGGCGGGGGTGGAGCGGGCGGCGGCGCTGGCGCTGGTGTACGAGGACGACGAGACCAACATCCGGGCGGCGCTGACCGCGCGGCGGCTGAACCCGCGCGTGCGGCTCGTCCTGCGGCTCTACAACCGGCGGTTGGGGCAGCACATCGAGGAACTCCTCGACCAGGCAGCCGCGTTGGCGGCGGGGGACGACGACCTCGGGCTGCCCGACGGCTCGACCAGCGTGCTGTCCGACGCCGACACCGCCGCGCCCGCGCTGGCCGCCACCGCGCTCACCGGGACCAGCCGGGTCGTGCACACCGACGGGCTGATGCTGCGCGCGGTGGAGCGGGCGGCTCCGCCGGAGGGCGCGCCGGGGCTGTGCACGCTGGCGCTGCTCTCCGCCCCCGAGGCGGCGGACGGCTCCCCCGACCAGCGTCCCCGGATGCTGCCCGACGACGAGGAGGTGCGGCAGGCGGGGCACCGGGCGCGGATCGTGCTGGAGCAGGTCTCCGCGAGCACGGGACAGGCGGCCGGGGCGGGGCTCGGCATGGGGGTCGTACCGCCGCTCGCCTCGCTGTTCTCGCCCCGCCTCAGGTGGTCGCTGGCGGGTCTGGCGGCGTGTGTCCTCGCGCTGGCGGTGGCGCTGTGGCTCGTCACCGGGATCCATCCGCTCGGCGCGTTCTACCTGACGCTCCTGGACCTGTTCGCGATCGACGACCCCGCGCTCGGCAAGCCGCTCGGCCGCCAGATCCTCCAACTCCTGTCCGGGCTCACGGGGTTGCTGCTGCTGCCGGTCCTGCTGGCGGCGGTGCTCGAAGGGCTCGGCACGTTCCGCACGGTGGGGGCGCTCCGTAAGCCGCCGCGCGGGCTCGGCGGGCATGTCGTGCTGCTCGGTCTCGGCAAGATCGGCACCCGGGTGCTGGTACGGCTGCGGGAGCTGGACATCCCGGTGGTGTGCGTGGAGTCGGGTCCGGAGGCACGCGGGCTCGCGGTGGCGCGGCGGCTCCGTGTCCCGGTCGTCCTCGGTGACGTCACCCAGGAGGGCGTCCTGGAGGCGGCGAAGATCCACCGCGCCTCCGCCCTGCTCGCGGTGACCAGCGCGGACACCACCAACCTGGAAGCGGCTCTCTACGCCCGCTCCCTGCACCCGAACGTACGGGTCGTCCTGCGCCTCTACGACGACGACTTCGCCACCGCCGTCTACCGCACCCTGCGCGCCGCCCACCCCCAGGCGACCACCCGCAGCCGCAGCGTGACGTATCTGTCCGCCCCCGCCTTCGCGGGCGCGATGCTCGGGCGCCGCGTCCTGGGCGCCTTCCCCGTGGAACGCCGGGTCCTCCTCTTCGCCTCGGTGGAGGTCACCGGCCACCCCGAACTGGAGGGCCACACCCTCGCCGAAGCCTTCCGCCCCGGCGCCTGGCGCACCCTCGCCCTGGAGGGCTACCCGGACGTCCCCCCGAACTACGTCCTGCGCAAGGGCGACCGCGTGGTCATCGCGGCGACGCGGAGGGGGCTGGCGGAACTCGGTTGAGTCCTGCCAGCCCCCGAGGCACCCGGTTCAGCGGCCCAGGTGCCGTCGTGCGAAGTCCATCTCCAGGGACACCTGCTTGATGCGTTCGTCGACCACCAGGGAGCCGTGACCGGCGTCGTAGCGGTAGACCTCGTGGGCGGCGCCGCGGTCGCGGAGGCGGTCGACGTAGTTGTCGATCTGGCGGATGGGGCAGCGGGGGTCGTTGACGCCCGCGGAGATGTAGACGGGTGCCTTGACCTGGTCGACGTAGGTCAGCGGGGAGGACGCCTCGAAGCGGTCGGGGACTTCCTCCGGGGTGCCGCCGAGGAGGGTGCGGTCCATCGCCTTCAGGGCTTCCATCTCGTCGTGGTACGCCGTGACGTAGTCCGCGACCGGGACCGCCGCGATGCCGACCGTCCACGCCTCGGGCTGGGTGCCGAGACCGAGGAGGGTGAGGTAGCCGCCCCAGGAGCCGCCGGTGAGGACGAGGCGCTCGGGGTCGGCGAGACCGGAGGAGACGGCCCACTCGCGGACGGCGGCGACGTCCTCCAGCTCGATCAGACCGACCCGGTGCTTGAGCGCGTCGGTCCAGGCGCGTCCGTAGCCGGTGGAGCCGCGGTAGTTGACGCGGACCACCGCGTACCCCTGGTCCACCCAGGCGGCGGGACCGGCGGCGAAGGAGTCGCTGTCGTGCCAGGTCGGACCGCCGTGGAGGTCGAAGACCGTCGGGAGGGGACCGGTGGCGCCCGCGGGCTTCTGGATCAGGGCGTGGATGCGCCCGCCCGGACCCTCCACCCACACGTCCTCCACCGCGACCGACGGCGGGCACTTCATGCCGGGCGGGTCCAGGACGACCTCGCCCGAGGTGGAGCGGACCACCGGCGGCTCGGCAGCCGAGGACCACAGGTACTCCACGCTGCCGTCGGGACGCGCCGTCGCCCCCGAGACCGTGCCCGGCGGGGTCGGGATGCGGGACAGGGCGCCGGAGGACAGGTCGTAGCGGAACAGCTCGCTGCGCGCCTCGAAGCCGTGCGAGATCAGCAGCGCGCTGCCGTCCGGGTACCACTCGGCGGCGACGTCGCCGGGCAGGTCGAGCGCGAGGTCGGTCTGCGTGCCGGTCGCCACGTCCCACACCAGCGGCTCCCAGCGACCCCGGCGCTGGTGCCCGATGAGCAGCCGGGTGTCGCCGTCGACCGGCGCGAAGCCCAGCACCTCGAGACCCAGCTCCTCGGTGCCGCCGCGCGTGTCGTCCAGCTCCGCGACCGCGCTGCCGTCGGGACGCAGGACGCGCAGCGCCGCGTGCATGGCGTCGCCGTGCTCGGTGTGCTCGATCGCGATCAGCGTGCCGTCGTGGGAGAGGTCCCCGACCCCGGCGGACTCCCGGTCCCGGTACAGCAGCACCGGCTCCTCACCGGTCCGCGCCAGGTGGATCGTCGTACCGTCCTCGTCCGTGGACCGTCCGACGATCGCCGTACGCCCGTCCCGGGCGAGCGCGAGCCCGGCGGAGTAGGCGGGCTCGATGCCGGGCACCGCGGGCTCGTCCGGACCGCCCGCGAAGGGCTGGCGGCGCCAGACGCCGAACTCGTCGCCGTCCTTGTCGTCGAACCACCAGATCCACGCGCCGTCCGGGGTGAGCACCCCGTCGGTCGTGCCGTTGGGGCGGTCCGTCACCTGCCGCTGGGCACCGCTCACGCGGTCCCAGGCGTACAGCTCGTACGTGCCGGTCGCGTTCGACACGAACAGCGACCGCTCCGGCGCGTCCTCGGCCCAGTCGGGCAGCGAGACGCGCGGCGCCCGGAACCGCTTCTCCCAGTCGGGCATCTCCACAGCTTCACTCATGCCCCTAGCATCCCCGACCGGGCAATCCCGCGTCGGCACAAGGCGCACGCGGGCCCCCGGCGAAGGCGCCCCGGGGGGCAGCCGTACCGTTGGGGTGTGTACCGGTTTCTGCTGACACCCCGCTGGTGGGGCATCAACGTCTTCGTGCTGCTCGCCGTCCCGTTCTGCGTGTTCATGGGGTCCTGGCAGCTCAGCCGGTTCGAGGGGCGGGTGCAGGACTCCCGTACCGCCACCGAGCAGGCGGCCTCCGACCACAGCGAGACGGCACGTCCGCTGGCCACGATGCTGCCCGTCGACAAGCGGACCTCGGGCGAGCGGGTCACCGCGAGCGGGCGGTACGGCAAGCAGTTGCTGGTCCCGGACCGGCAGCTCGACGGCCGGAACGGGTACTACGTGCTGACCCTGCTGCGCACCGGCGGCGGTCAGTCCCTGCCCGTCGTACGCGGCTGGCTGCCGGGGAGGGCGGACGCGCGCACCGCGCCCGCGCCGCCCACCGGCGAGGTCACCGTCACCGGCGCGCTCCAGGCGCCCGAGACCCCCGGGGACAACGGCGTCAGCGCCCAGGGCGGACTGCCCGCCGGGCAGACGGGCGCGATCAGCCCTGCCTCGCTGGTCAACCTGGTGCCGGACAAGCTGTACGACGCGTGGGTGACCCTCGACCAGGGCGACGCGGGGATGAAGGCGGTCCCCGCCACCGCGCCCGCCGGGACCGGGCTCGACCTGAAGGCGTTCCAGAACCTCGGCTACACCGGTGAGTGGTTCGTCTTCGCGGGGTTCGTGGTCTTCATGTGGTTCCGGCTGCTGCGCCGCGAGGCGGAAGCCGTGCGGGACGCCGAACTCGGCATCCTGCCGCCTGAGCAGCAGGACGCCGAGCCGCCGGCTCAGGCTCCCGGGACCATCCCGGTGAAGTAGACCGTTCCGGCGCACGCGTTCGGGACCGTCGCGGAGGCGCTCGGCGTACCGCCGGTCCCGCTGTACGTCACGAGCACGCTGCCGTCGGCGGGAGCGCCGTCCGCCACGAGCTGGGGCGCCACGCCCTCCGCACCGGTGTTCTCGGCGCCGCCGCTCGCGCTGCCGTCCGTGCCGCCGGTCGGGGTCGGGTCGGGCGTGGGGTCGCCACCGCCCGTGCCGCCGGTCGCGCCGCCCTGGACGGGGCAGGTCTCCGAGGGCACGAACCCGAACTTCTCGGCGTACGACGCGCCCGGCTGGAGCACCAGCGTGGACACGACCAGACCGGGCGCTGGCAGCGCCGCCGCCGCGTCGCCGGGTACGTGCGTCGCGGTCGTGACCTTCGCGGGGTCGGCGGCGCCCTGCGCTGTCGCGCCGACGTAGCCGGTGCCGGTGACGGTGCAGGCGGTGCCGGAGGTGTTGGTGACGCGGAAGGTGCCGTAGACGACGCCGGAGGAGTCGGGGGCGTCCGTGGCGCCGGTCGCGCTGAGCTGTCCTGCCGTGCAGGCGGGACCGCCGGAGGCGAGGGTCGCGGAGGGGTCGGCGCCGCCGGTGGAGCCGTCGCCGCCGGAGTGCTTCTTCCCGGGCTCGCCCTTGTCGCCGTCCTTGCCGTGCTGACCTGCGGTGGTGCCCGCCTGACCGCCGGTGCCCTCGGTGGCGCCGCCGCTCCTGCTCTTGCCCTGGGTGCCCTGGGCGTCGGAGGACTGGCCCGCCATGGCGGTGTTGGGGTCGGTGCCGCCCGCGTTGGAGACGTGCACCAGCGCGGGGACGGCGGTGCACAGGAACAGCGCTGCCGCCGCCATGCCCACGACCGCCTGCCGCTTCCTGGCCCGCCGCGCGGGTACGGCGCGCCGCAGCCGGTCCAGCGAACCGTCCCTCGGCGCGATGTCGTCCACCGCGGTGTGCAGCAGCCGCCGCAACGCCAGCTCGTCCGACCCCAGCCCGCTCTCCACATCCTGCGGACCACCGAGATCACCCAGCCCCGGCAGCCCGGTGAGCCGAGCAAGCTCAGCGAGACCGTCACCGGACGCCTTCCCAGCGGGCTCAGCGGTGCGCGCCTCGCCCGGGGGCTGGCTCAGCTTCTGGGTGGGCTGCGCGTCCGGCTGCTGGGGCAGGTTCCGGGTCGGCTGCTCGTCCGACTGCTGGGGCAGGTTCCGGGTCGGCTGCTCGTCCGAGGTCTGGGGCAGCACCCGGGTCGGCTGCTCAGCCGAGGTCTCGGGCAGCTTCTGGGTGGGCTGCGCGTCCGGCTTCGGGGTCAGCGCCTGGGTGGGCTGCTCGTCCGGGGTCTGGGGCAGCATCCGGGTCGGCTGCGCGTCCGGAGTCTCGGGCAGCTTCTGGATGGGCTGCTCGTCCGACTGCTGGGCCAGCTTCCGGGTCTCGTCCGGGACCTGGGTCAGCTTCTGGGTGAGCTGCGCGTCCGAGGTCTGGGTCAGCGCCCGGGTCGGCTGCTCGTCCGGGTTCTCGACGCCCTCGGCGGCGGAGGGCGCCTTGTCCGCCCCGCCTGCCTTGGCCATCCGGACGGTCTCGGCAGCCTGCGCGACCGGGGTGACCGTCGAGCCCCGGGGGTTGTCAGCAGCCTCGGACGCCTCGGCGGACCCGGGTGCCTCGGCAGCCGCAGCACCCTCGGGTGCCTCTGCCACCTCGCGGGCGCCCGGCACCTCAAAGTCCTCGCCAGCCCCCGAAGTCGCAGACCCCTCGGATGCCTCCGCCACCTCGCGACCCCCCGGCGCCTCAGAATCCCCGCCAGCCCCGGAAGCCGCAGCACCCTCGGGCGCCTCAACCGCCTCGCGGGCGCCCGGCGCCTCGGAACCCTCGGCAGCGACCGGAGACTTCGCAGCCCCCGAGACCGCCGCAGGCGTCTCGCGAACCCCCGGCGTCTCAGAATCCCCGCCAGCCTCGGAAGCCGCAGACCCCTCGGATGCCTCTGCCGCCTCGCGGGCACCCGGCACTTCGGAACCCCCCGCAGCAACCGGAGACTTCACAACCCCCGAAACCGCCGCAGGCATCTCTCGGGCACCCGGCGCCTCCGAACCCCCGGCAACAGCCGGAGACTTCGCAGCCCCCGGAACCGCCGGAGGCGTCTCGTGGTTCTCGCCGGTGGTCCGGCCGTCCCCCTGGGGGCCGTGCTTCACAGTTCCGTTCCCAGCGTGCGTAGGCGTGTCGTCGTGCCCGGTGTTCGGATCCCGCTCGCGCGGAGCGTTGCCGCTCATGTCTTCGCCCCCATCGACACCCGCAGCGCGGCGATGCCACGGGAGCCGTACGCCTTGACCGAGCCCAGCGAGATGCCGAGCGTCTCGGCGACCTGCGCCTCCGTCATGTCGGCGAAGTAGCGCAGGACGAGGACCTCGCGCTGGCGGCGCTGGAGTCCCTTCATCGCCTTGATGAGGGAGTCGCGCTCCAACTGGTCGTAGGCGCCCTCCTCCGCGCTCGCCATGTCGGGCATCGGCTTGGAGAGGAGCTTCAGGCCGAGGATGCGCCGACGCAGCGCGGAGCGGGAGAGGTTGACGACCGTCTGCCGGAGGTAGGCGAGGGTCTTCTCGGGGTCGCGCACGCGTTTGCGCGCCGAGTGAACGCGGATGAACGCCTCCTGCACGACATCCTCGCAAGACGCGGTGTCGTCGAGCAGCAGCGCCGCGAGCCCCAGCAGCGAGCGGTAGTGCGCGCGGTAGGTCTCGGTGAGATGGTCGACGGTCGTACCGGCGGCCGCGTCGGCAGCCTGGTCCTCGGAGCCGTCGCGCTGGCCGGGTATGCGGGTCTGCCGTCCCGTGGGCATCGGCGCGATCACCGGCATGTCGCCGAACGCGCGCGGCCGGAGGACGGCGCGGGGCGGACGGAGCGCCGCGGCGCCGCCTGCCGTTGGGGATACGCCCTGCTCGAAGAGCATCGGGGCGAATTCGAGTACCTCTGCCACGTCAGTTGGACACACGCACCCCCACAAGGGTTGTACGTGCCGGGCGTCACATGTGCGACGACCGACGGTTCCTCAAGTGCCGCCATGCGTCCCGCTCATCCCCTGTGTCCTCGTCGAACGGGCGTCACACGCCCCCGATCACGGCGCCCCCGCGCCGGACTCCCGCGCCCTACGGCCCCACACGGTGACCGCAAAGACGCTCCCCGCCCTTCGCGTGGTTGCGGAGGGCGGGGAGGAAATCCTCTGTTGCCGTGAAGCCGGGGTTCAAGTGGTGTGGACCATGGTTCCGGCCACATTTCTTAAAACAATCCTACGGAATCCACAGGATTCCCCCACCGTTCCTACAGGTTCCCGGCGGCGAGCAGCTCCGCGATCTGCGCGGTGTTGAGCGCGGCGCCCTTGCGCAGGTTGTCGCCGCAGACGAAGAGTTCGAGCGCGGCGGGGTCGTCGAGCGCCCGCCGGACCCTGCCGACCCAGGTGGGGTCGGTGCCCACCACGTCCGCGGGGGTGGGGAACTCACCCGCCGCGGGGTCGTCGCACAGCACCACACCGGGCGCGGTCGCGAGGATCTCGCGGGCGCCGTCGACGGTGACCTCGTCCTGGAAGCGGGCGTGGACGGTCGCCGAGTGGACGGTGACGACGGGGACCCGGACACAGGTGACGGCGACGGGGAGGTCCGGCAGCCCGAGGACCCTGCGGGACTCCTCCCGCACCCCCAGCTCCTCGGTGGACCAGCCGTCCGCGCCGAGCGACCCCGCCCACGGGACGACGTTGAGCGCGACCGGCTCCGGGAACGGTCCGGTCAGCTCGCCCGCCGCCCGCCGTACGTCACCGGGGGCGCCGCCGAGTTCCGTACCGGCGACGAGGGACAACTGGGCGCGCAGGGTCTCCACCCCGGCGCGTCCGGCGCCGCTGACCGCCTGGTACGAGGAGACGACCAGCTCGCGCAGTCCGTACTCGGCGTGCAGCGCGCCGAGGGCGACGATCATCGACAGGGTCGTACCGCCCGGACTGGCGACGATGCCGCGCGGGCGGTTGCGCACGGCGTGCGGGTTGATCTCGGGGACGACGAGCGGCACCTCGGGGTCGGTCCGGAAGGCGCCGGAGGTGTCCACGACGACCGTGCCGCGCGCGGCGGCGAGCGGCGCCCACTGGGCGGCGACCGCGTCGGGCACGGCGAACAGCGCGATGTCGATGCCGTCGAAGGCGTCCTCGTTCACCGCGCCGACCTCGGTCTCCGCCCCGCGCACGGTCAGCTTGCGGCCGGCCGAGCGCGGGGAGGCGAGCAGTCTGATCTCGCCCCACACGTCCGCGCGCTGGGACAGGATCTGGAGCAGGACGGAGCCGACGGCACCGGTCGCCCCCACGACCGCGAGGCCCGGTCGTCGAACTCCCGGCGTCCGCCCGTAGGGCGGGCCTTGCGGCGTCAGGTGCGTGCTCTCGGCGTGCCGGGCCCCGGCCCTCGTACTGGATGTACGTGGGTCTGGGCCCGGTGCGGCGAGAGTGCGTGCATGGCGTCGCGAGGCAGACGGGAGTTCGACGACCGGGCCCGGGGCGGGGCGGTTCATCAGCGGCCCGTGCCTCCGTAGACCACGGCCTCGTCGCTGTCGGAGTCCAGACCGAAGGCGGTGTGCACGGCGCGCACGGCTTCGGTGACGTCGTCGGCGCGGGTGACGACCGAGATGCGGATCTCGGAGGTCGAGATCAGCTCGATGTTGACGCCCGCGTCGCTCAGCGCCTCGAAGAAGGCGGCGGTGACGCCCGGGTTGGTCTTCATCCCGGCGCCGACGAGGGAGATCTTGCCGATCTGGTCGTCGTAGCGCAGGGAGTCGAAGCCGATGCCGGGGCGGTTCTTCTCCAGGGCGTCGATCGCCTTGCGGCCCTCGGTCTTCGGCAGGGTGAAGGAGATGTCGGTCAGCCCGGTGGAGGCGGCCGACACGTTCTGCACCACCATGTCGATGTTGATCTCGGCGTCCGCGATGGTGCGGAAGATGGCGGCGGCCTCGCCCGGCTTGTCCGGCACGCCGACGACCGTGATCTTGGCCTCGGAGGTGTCGTGCGCGACACCGGAGATGATGGCCTGCTCCACCTGCTGTTCCCCTTGCTCGATCGGCTCGCTGCTGACCCACGTGCCCTTGAGTCCGCTGAAGGAGGAGCGGACGTGGATCGGGATGTTGTACCGGCGGGCGTACTCCACGCAGCGGTGGAGCAGCACCTTGGAGCCGGACGCGGCCAGCTCCAGCATGTCCTCGAAGGAGATCCAGTCGATCTTCCGCGCCTTCTTCACCACGCGCGGGTCGGCGGTGAACACGCCGTCCACGTCGGTGTAGATCTCGCAGACCTCGGCGTCGAGGGCGGCGGCGAGCGCCACGGCCGTGGTGTCGGACCCGCCGCGCCCCAGCGTGGTGATGTCCTTCTTGTCCTGGCTGACGCCCTGGAACCCGGCGACGATCGCGATGTTGCCCTCGTCGAGCGCGGTGCGGATGCGACCGGGCGTGACGTCGATGATCCGGGCTTTGTTGTGGACCGAGTCGGTGATGACGCCTGCCTGGCTGCCGGTGAACGACTGGGCTTCGTGGCCCAGGTTTTTGATCGCCATCGCCAGCAGGGCCATGGAGATACGCTCTCCGGCGGTCAGCAGCATGTCGAATTCACGTCCGGCAGGCATCGGAGACACCTGCTCGGCGAGATCGATCAGCTCGTCCGTCGTGTCGCCCATCGCGGAAACGACGACAACCACCTGGTTGCCGTTCTTCTTCGCTTCCACGATCCGCTTGGCGACGCGCTTGATGCCCTCGGCATCGGCTACGGAGGAGCCTCCGTACTTCTGCACGACAAGGCCCACGTGCGCTCCTCGCTCGGTTCGTTTGTGTCGGCTCAGTCTATCGAGCGTCCGAAATCGGCCACCGCGCTCCCGCATGGTGAGACATCGTCCGCCCGGTCCCGAACCTGCCCAGCCCACCGCCCCTCACGCGGAACGTGCCCCGCGTCACAGCGCGTCAGTCGACGAACTCTTTGAGAGGGGCGGTGTCGAGGATGATGTCGACGGGGTCGGGCAGCTTGACGGAGGCGCCGAAGGGCAGCTTCTCGGCGTGGAGGTAGCGGCCGTTCTCCGGCTGGTTGTACACCACGACCGAGCCGTCGTCCCGGTCGATGAGCAGATACACAGGGATACCTGCTGCGGCATAGCCGCCGGGTTTCTCGACTCGGTCCCGCTGGTTGGTGTCGGAGTCATGCGACGTTACTTCCACTGCCATCAGTACACCCCCTGCGTCGGACCAGTCTCCGTGCCCCGCCGGGAATCCGAACGGCGCGAGAACGCCATCCGGACGTGCCCGCCCCTTCCGATAGCGCTCAACCTTCATCCCTCGGTCCCCGTACAACCAGAGCTCGGGGCGATGCTGCATGCACAGCCGCTGCAACCAGGCGATGATGTGGTCGTGGTTGCCATCGGTCACCGGCTTGACCTGGACCTTCCCATTGATGAACTCCAGCCGCACGGTCTCCGGGGCACGGCGTTCGAGCTCCTCGAACTCCTCGACGGACATCTGCGGCCTGTCCTCGGTCCTGGGGGTCATGGCGTCGCCTCCTCGACTCCATGGTGCCCCGGCCTGCGCCTCCTGCACGCTCATACGTCCCTCCCCGCCCTGGGCCGCAGCCTGGCGGCCCTGCGCAGCTCGGCCGCCCAGTGGGTCACGTCGACCACCCCGGTGTCGTCGGCCGGGTCGCGCAGGAACGTCTCCGGGACGTATCCGATCGGCGGCCCTTCCATTTCGGCCGCCTCATCCGCCTCGATCTCGGCATGGCACTCACGGCAGATCCCGTCGATGATCTCCGTCGTCCGCTCGTCCGCGTCACAGGTGACGCAGGCCATGATCACGCGGTTGATGCGGGCGCGGCGTCCGGTCTTCTGCCGGATCTTCGCCTTCGTCGGGGGCATCTTGTCCTCCAGTCGTTTGCGGGCGAGTCCGCCCGGGTTGGTGACGGCGGGCGGGAGCCCGTCGGTCAGGGCCTTGGTGATCTCCTGCGGCGTCGCGCCGAGCGCCAGCCACTGCGCGGCGAGGGATTCGAGGGAACGGCAGTCCGACGCGGACAGCGCCATGCGCGGGTCGGCGTCGCGCAGGTCGGCGAGGGTGCGATAGGCGTCGCCGGGCTCGTCCGAGGGCTCCTCGGAGGGCTGCTCGTCGAGTGCGGCCGGGGCGGCTTCGGCGGCCCGCGCCAGCCCGGACTCGTACTGGTCGGTGACGTCCAGGCCCTTGCGCTCGCGTACGAACTCCGCCCACCACTCCGGTGACCTGGGCGTACGCGACCAGTACGTCCGCGTGACCCAGCGCATCGAGTTGTCCTCGACGGTGAGGTGCTCCCGGATGTGCCGCAGGTGGCCGGCCGCGGTGATGCGCTTCAGCGACGTGCGCACGGCCTGCTGGCCGTAGCGGGGATGTACGGCGGCGATCGCCTTGTAGCCCATCGCGTGACCGTCGCCGAGATGGTCGACGAAGACGGCGATCTCGCGGTCACGAGGGCTCAGATGTGCGAAGTCCGGGTCGCCGTGCGGATGTTCGTCACCGGCAGAGCGCTTGCCGTAGCCCGATTTGGCCATGGGGTGGGACGGGGACGGCAGGGCAGCACTAGGGTATGAGCAAGCCACGGCCGGGGCTCCTCGATTGGTTGGTATCGAGGTTCCTCGATACGTAGGCCGAGGCCCCGGAGCCGGTGTTGCCGCACCGACCGGGGCCGATCTATTGCCGCGAACCTAGGGCGGCTTTACTCTTCAGCGCAAGCCGATCACAGAAAGTCACACTTTCGGGTAGGCGACTTCAACTCACCTGGGAACTTGGTTGGTTGGGTTGGTTTTCACCCAGCCCGGAAACCCATGGAAAAGCTCGAAGCCCGAGGCTCAAGCCTCGGGCTGAACTGCGGCGATGAATATGTGGTCGCTGCGACCGTGTCAGTTGCCTGTCGACGCCGAGCCGATGTCACCGCCCGCGGCGATGGACCCCGTACCGGAGGCGGTCACGCCGCCGATGCCCGGTGCGCCGGACCCAGGCGCGCGAGGTGGCAGGGGGGAACCCGGCGACGCCGCACCACCCGTCGACGCGACACCGATGCTTCCGCCCGCTGCGATCGCCCTCTCGCCGGAGGCGTGGACATCACGCGCTGAAGCGGAGGGGGCGGAGGGGGCGGCGGACGCGCCACCGAACTGTGCGATCACCGCGAGCGCGAAGCCGACGAGACCGACGGCCCCTCCCCCCACACTCGCGACCTGGTCCGCCGTACCCAGATCCACGAAGGCGAAGCCGATCAGTGTGGCCACACCTGCTCCGCAGATCCCAAGTCCTGCCCACGCCCATGGCTTGAGTGTCATGCCGCCATTGTGGTGCAACCGCCCCGCGAGGAGGAGGCGTTGGAAGCAGATGACGTCACTCGTCAGGGGGCCGCGGAAGTTCGTCGATGACCGTGCGCAGCGCACTGAACATACGGAGCATGATGGCGATGGCGGATTCGTTCGCGCTGATGACCGAGAACGCTTCCATCAGGAGGTCTTTCGCAGGCTCGGCATAACGCGGATCCTGTGTCGCCCCGTACACCTGAAACAGCACGAGGCGGGCGACCACGGTGTCGACGTGATCGTCGCCGAGGACACGTCGACACGTGTCGAGATCCCGCTCCGCCGCGCTCACGTCTTCCTCCGTGGCACGCACGAACTGCTCCAGGTCCACTGCCCCGACCTGCTGAACCAGGACACGTAGGGCGGCGATCAGACCCTCCTCGTCCTCTTCCCCGACGGAGTGGACCCCAGCCAGGAGCTTGATCAGGGTTTCCGGGAGTTTCCGTTGGCCGTCCAGCGTGGTGCGCAGGCTTCTCGCCGAGAGGGTCGCAGGATCTTCCTCCCCCAAGACCCGGGTGGAGTCGGCGAGAAGCTCGTCGCACAGGTCGTCGGCCCGCGTCATCTCACCGACCGCCATCAGCGCCATGACCAGCCTGTTCCGCGCCTCGAAGGTCGAGCGGGCCTCCGCACCCCGCAGCCGGGCAATACCCGCGAGGCACTCTTCTGCCAGTCGCAGAGCTCGTTCCGTATCCCCCTGCAGCGAGGCGACCTGATGCATGTTCGACATGGCCGACAAGGTCACCTCGTGGTCCGGTCCCAGGACTCGTGTGCAGTCGGCCAGAACCTCCTCGGCGACCGGGGCCGCCTCCTCGGTCGTCTTCAGCATGCGCGTCGCCCGGGCCAGCAGGACGCGGGTGTCCAGCGTCTGCTCCCCTTCGAGGCCGTGATGTCGAACGCACGCGGCCTCCGCGCGCCGCAGCAGGCCGTACGCCCCGCCTGCGACCCTCATCCCCGCACCCAGCATGTAGTCACCGGTCCGCGTCAAGAGGTACGCCATCGCGGCCGTGTCCTCCTCCGGCCGCACATGTTCGGCCAGTGCCTGGACATGCGGGAGCAGGGACCGCATCACGTGCCACGCCGACGGATCGTCGATGTCCTCGGGCACCGCGCGCGCCAGCGCCTCCACCGCCGCCGCACACGCGTCTCCGATCGCCTCCGGGCTCCGGTGCCGGTCTCCGTCGGCACACGTACGGGACACGGCCTGAACCAGTCGATGCACTGCCACCGTGTCACCCGAGAACGTGATCATGCTGTGGGCCGCCAGTCGCCCGAGTGCCCTGCGTACGGCCAGTGGCGTGCCCAGGTGGGCGAAGAGGTCGCGCGGGATGCCGTCGGGGGCGTACCAGGCCATTGTCAGCAGGATCCGGACCGCGAGGGGATCGTCCGCGAGGCGGTCCAGCGTGACGTGCCAGACGCGGGCGATCGTGCGTTCGTGGTCGCCGCCCTCGTGCGTTTCCGCGTACATCTCGCCGGGTGACGCGGCGAGGTCGTCCAGATACACGCGGACCGTGCAGTCCGTCTCCAGGCAGTACGCCGCCGCCTGGGTGACGGCCAGCGGAAGACAACCCAGTTCCTCGCAGAGCTCGGCGGCATCGGAGTCCTCGCCGCCTCGGACGCGGGTGAAGAGGCGCACCGCGTCATCGCACGACAGCACGTCCAGCGGGATCTCTTCCGCGACACCGTGCCATCCGGTCGCTCGTTGGCTCGTGATCAGGAAGCGCCCCGAGGGGGCTCTGGACAACAGGGGCTCCACGTCGTCCGGGTTCGTGACGTTGTCGAGGACGAGGAGCCATCCACTGTGGGACGCGAGCCATCGTCTGCCCCACTCCGCCCTTTGCTCCGGGGGCAGGAGGGGGGCGAGGGACGGCTGAAGGGCGTCCGCGAGGTCGGCGATACCCGCGTCGATCGCGCTGCGGCTGCCGGCCCTGATCCACCACACCGGCGCGTGGGTCGGTCCGCATTCGACGGCCCAGCGCGCGGCGAGCGTGGACTTCCCGATGCCGCCAAGGCCACGCAGCACCTGCGCGAGAGGTCTGCCGGGCGTTGCCGACGCCGCCCGCAGCAGCCCGAGTTCACCGCCTCGCCCGACGAAGAGCTCCGCGCGGAAGGGAAGATTGGTGAGACGGGGCGGGCAGCTCACCGACTCCGCCGGTGGGCACGCGTCCGGCAGCAGCATGCCTACGTTCTCGATGTGCAGGGCGATCGCACCCGGCCCCGTCATCGCCTGCGCGATGCTCCCGCCGGCGGCGATGGCACCGGCACCGGAGGCGTCCGCGGCAGGCCGGGGCCGACGGTCGAACAAGGCACTCATGCGTCACATCATGACCGCCTGCGGGACCCGCCGTCAGGCGTACGGCGGGAGTCGCGCATCCGTGCCCGGTACGGGCACGCCTACTGGACCTGCCGGATGCCGAGCGGAGTGCCGATCTCCTCCTCCATCACGCGTCCCGCCTCGCGCTCCAGGACGTCGTCGCCCATGGGCTCCTGGTCGGTGTCGAGACCGTCCAGCTCCTCCAGGGGCTGGTCCAGGCGGACGTGGATGAGGACGGACTGGAGGGCGCGCAGGACCGCGGAGGTGGTGGGTCCCCAGTTGGAGAAGTAGGAGAACTGCCACCACCACAGCGCCTCGGTGGTGCGGCCCGCGCGGTAGTGCGCCATGCCGTGGCGCAGGTCGGTGATGACGTCCGCGAGGTCGTCGGAGATCCGGGCGGGCACGGGCGCCCTGCGGGGCGCGTACGGGTCGAAGACCTCGGAGTAGACGTCCACCGGGTCCAGCAGCCGGGCGAGGTTCTCGCGCAGCTCGTCCACGTCCGGCTCGGGACCTGGGTCCGGCTCGTAGCGCTCGTCGGGCACGAAGTCCTCGTGCGCGCCGAGCCGGCCGCCCGCCAGCAGCAACTGGGAGACTTCGAGCAGCAGGAAGGGGACCGTCGAGCCGGGCTCGTCCCCCTTGGCCACCTCGGTGACGGCGACCAGGAAGCTCTCGACCTGGTCGGCGATCTGGACCGCGAAGTCGTCCGGGTTCCGCGTCGTGGCGTGCAGCGTGGCGTCAGACATCTAGGAGTCGTCTCCCCTCGAAGGCGCGGCCGAGGGTCACCTCGTCCGCGTATTCCAGGTCACCTCCGACCGGCAGACCGCTGGCCAGGCGGGTGACCTTCAGACCCATGGGCTTGATCATGCGGGCCAGGTACGTCGCCGTCGCCTCGCCCTCGAGGTTGGGGTCGGTGGCGAGGATCAGCTCGGTGACGGTGCCGTCCGCGAGCCGGGCCAGGAGTTCCCTGATGCGCAGGTCGTCCGGGCCGACGCCCTCGATGGGGCTGATGGCGCCGCCGAGGACGTGGTACGTGCCCCGGAACTCGCGGGTGCGCTCGATGGCGACCACGTCCTTGGGCTCCTCCACCACACAGATGACCGACGGGTCACGGCGCGGGTCGCGGCAGATGGCGCACAGCTCTTCCTGCGCCACGTTGCCGCAGGTCGCGCAGAACCGGACCTTGGCCTTGACCTCCATCAGCGCCTGGGCGAGCCGTTTGACGTCCGTCGGCTCTGCCTGGAGCACGTGGAAGGCGATCCGCTGCGCGCTCTTGGGACCGACGCCGGGCAGTCGCCCCAGCTCGTCGATGAGGTCCTGGACCACGCCTTCGTACAACGGACTGCCTTTCCTGGAGACCTTTCGGTACGTACGGTAGTTGCCCCGGCGTCAGAACGGCAGACCGGGGATGCCGCCGCCGCCGAGCCCCTGGGCCAGCGGGCCGAGCTTCTGCTGCTGGAGGGTCTGCGCGTTCTCGTTCGCCGCCTGCACGGCGGCGACGATCAGATCGGCGAGGGTGTCGGTGTCCTCGGGGTCGACCGCCTTCGGGTCGATCTTCAGACCGCGCAGCTCGCCGGAGCCGGTCACGGTGGCGCGCACGAGACCGCCGCCCGCCTGCCCGTCGACCTCCGTGGCCGCGAGTTCCTCCTGGGCCCGCTGGAGGTCCTGCTGCATCTTCTGGGCCTGCTGGAGCAACTGCTGCATGTTGGGCTGGCCACCACCGGGAATCACGATCAGCTCCTGTCCTCTCCGGCGCCGCGTACGCCGCTCTGGCACGAGCCTACGTGCTCCGGGCGGCCCTCGCCCCGCCACTCTTTCGAGTGAGAACGCCCCCGGCCCTATACCTGATCAAGACCCTCTTACGGGCGGATTGCCCGGGAAAGCCACCACTTGGCCACCCATTGGGAGGTAGGAAGGGTGGCGCGCGCGTCATGGAGTGGGTCGTTGTGGAGTGGGTCGTTTCAGTAGGGAGTGCCGGGTGGGTCAGGCGGAGATGCAGCCCGAGGGTCCGCCGCAGGACGGGTGGGGCGGGGGCACGACCGGGGCGGCGGACCTGACGGGACGGGCGTTCCCGCTGGGCGACTGGGGGGAACCGGCGGAGCGGCTGGACGAGCTGTACCGCTGGGTGGAGGACGGCGCGCTGCGCACGGCGTCCTGGTACCTCCGCGACCGCCTGTGGCGCCGCCGCACCGCCCGCCTGCTCCGCCTGGGCACGACGGCGGGGGTGGCGACGGGTTCGGTGCTGCCGCTCCTGGACCTGACCCACGCGGTGCCGGGCGCGGCGCCCTGGGGGTACGTGGCGTTCGTGGTCGCCCTCGCCTGCACCGGTCTCGACCGCTACTTCGGCGTCTCCTCGGGCTGGATGCGCGACATCGCCACGGCGCAGGCGGTCCAGCGCCGCCTGCAGACCCTGCAGTTCGACTGGGCGTCGGAATGCGTCCGCGAGGTGCTCGGTCCCGCCGAGGGCACCGCGGGCGAAGCCGCCGACCGCTGTCTGAACGTCCTGCGCCGCTTCTCCGACGACGTGACGGACCTGGTCCGCGCCGAGACCTCCGACTGGATGTCCGAGTTCCGGGCGGCGCCCTCCCCCCTGACCCCGCACACCACGCCCCGCCTGCCCCGCCCCGACCCCGCCGTCCCGCCGCCCCGCCCGCTGCACTCGCCCCCGGGACCGCGCCCGAACATGCCCCGCCAGCGCCCCCCGGAGCCGAGGTGAGCGGCTCCCCGGAACCGGGGTAACCGCCCCGTCTTCCCCGGCGTGCCCTCGGACAGGCGAATCGCCCCCCGGTGCCGCATGTCTTGATCTTCTGGGACGCCTGACGTGCAAAGAACCGGTCCGGACGCTCCCCGCGTCGCGGGCCCAAGCGGACGGGCGAACCCACATGGCACCAACTCACCGGCGGCTGACCGCCTCAGTCCTGCGGACGGTGGGCGTACTGACAGCCGTGCTCGGCGCGGCGGGCGCGGCGAGCGTCCCGGCACCGGCTTCCGCCGCTCGCGCGGCGGTCCGCGCCGATGTCCCCACCCCCACGGCGACGACCTCGGTGGTGACCGTCCGCACCGGCGGTGACCGGAGCGCGGACGACGAGGTGGGACCGCTGGCCGGCGTCACCCTCGGTCTCTTCGCCGACGAGGACGCGACGGAGCCGGTGGACCCGGCGTGGGGCGTCTGTGTCTCCGACGCCGACGGCGACTGTTCCTTCACCGTTCCCGGCACAGGTCCCGGCGGTCCACGCGAGGACGCCCGGTACACCGTGCGGCAGATCTCCGTGCCGTCCGGCTGGTACACCAACCCGGTGCTGCGGACCGGTCCCGGCAGCGGGAGCGGCTCGATCGCGGCGCCGTACGTCTTTCGGACGCCGGAGCTGGAGGGCGGCGAGACGTACCGGTCCACCCGGGACTTCATGTACGGCACGGACTGGCGCACCCCGCCGTTCACCGCCTCCACCGGGATCTGGCAGCAGTCCCGGGTCAATCCGCCGCCGCCCCGGGGCTGCGGTCTGGACGTGGCGCTCGTGCTGGACCTGTCCGCCTCGGTGGGCAGCGCGCTGCCCCAACTGAAGGAGGCTGCCGACGAGTTCACCGACGCGCTGGCGGGGACGCCCTCGCGGCTCTCGCTGTTCTCCTTCGACCGCGAGTCCCCGAGCACCGGCACGGAGAACCACCCCGAGCCGCACTCGGTCTCCACCGAGGAGGGCGCCGACTCCTTCAAGCGGCTCTACGCGGACTGGGGGCTGGGTTCCGGGACCAACTGGGACCAGGCGCTGTACGCCACCGCCAAGGCGGCGCCCCGCTACGACCTGGCGGTGGTCCTCACCGACGGCAACCCGACCCGCTTCAGCAAGCCCATCGAGGGCGACGGCAGCCGCACCCACTTCGCGGACGTCGAGGGCGGTGTCTTCGCCGCCAACGCGCTCAAGGCGAAGGGGACGCGGGTGATCTCGGTCGGCGTGGGCCGGGGCGTCGAGGGGGTCTCCGGGCTCAACCTGCGCGCGATCTCGGGCACCGAGGCGTTCGACGGGGACAACCCGCAGACGGCGGACTACTACCAGACCACCGACTTCGCCGCCGCCGGTGCCGCGCTGAAGAACCTCGCGCTGAGCCAGTGCGCCGGGACGGTGTCGGTCATCAAGCAGATCGTCCCCGAGGACAACACCGGCGAGGACGTCTCGGGCGCGCGGAACGCGGGTCCCGGCTGGAGCTTCACCGCGTCCTCCACCGGGGATCTCGGCGGGCTGCCCGCCACCCGGGTCACCGGGGACGACGGCACCGGCGGTGTCGTCTTCGAGCCGGAGTTCCCGCCGACCACCGCCGAGGCGCCGGTCACGGTCGACGAGACCCAGCAGCCGGGCAACACCCTGGTCACCCAGGGCGGGGCGAACGCCGTCTGCACCAACCTGGACGACGGCACGTCCGTGCCGGTGACCAACTCCGGGGCGACCGGGTTCACCGTGGACCTCCAGCGCCGGGGCGCCGTCTCCTGCGTCGTCTACAACCGCCCCGACCCCACCCCGGCGCAGTCCGCCGACCTCACCGTCGACAAGCGCTGGAGCATCGACGGCAGGTCGTACGCCGAGGGCGACCAGCCCGACGGGTACGAAGCCGCGCTGCGCCTCACCGGTCCGGACGGCACCGCCGCCACGCCGCAGCCCTGGGGCACCGCCCGCACCGGCTACGACCGGGGTGAGCAGGCGACGGTGAGCGAGGACGTCACCCTGCCCGACGACTGCGAGCTGACCCGGAGCCGGGTCACCGAGGTCAACGGCTCGCCCGCCGGTGCGGCGCTGCCGTACCGGGCCACGCTGACGCAGGAGCACAACCGGGTGACCGTCACCAACACCGTGACGTGCGCTGCCCACCTGACCCTGGAGAAGAAGGTCGTCAACTCCCACGGGGGCAGCGCCGTACCCACCGACTGGACCCTGACCGCTACGGGTCCCGACCGCCTCACCGGTCCCGGCGGCGCCGGCGGCGCGGTGACCCCCGGCGCCTACCGCCTGACCGAGTCCGGCGGTCCCGAGGGCTACACGTCCTCGCCCTGGTCCTGCACCGGCGCCGACGGTCCGCTGACCGTCACCGGCGACACGGTCACGCTGCCCGCGGGCGCCCGCGTCACCTGCACGGTGACCAACACGGACGTCCCGTGCCCGACCCCGACCCCGACGCCCACCCCGGACCCCTACGGGCGCCTCGACAAGCACGCCCACCGGACCGCCTGATCCCCACCGCTCCGCGAACCGAGGTCCGGTCCCCCGCACAGGGGGTCGGACCTCGGTTCATGTCGTTTTCGGGGCGCGCCGGAAGATCAGTCCCCCGCCGGTCAGGCGTCCGTCGGGGAGGAGGGTGAGGGTGGTCGGGGGGTCGGTGGCGCAGGTGGCGGGGTGGGCGGTGAAGCGCAGGGAGGTGGGGGTGACGGCGGTCAGGCGGGCGGTGGCGGCGCAGTGGTGTGTCACCAGGGTCAGGACGCTGTCGCCGACGTGACCCGGGGTGAGGGTCAGGCGGTGGTCGGGGGCGAGCCAGGTGCCGACCCAGGCGGCGGGGACGGACGCCTCCGGCTGGGGATCGACCGGTGGGGTGGCGGTGGGTCTGCCCTCGTGGAGCAGGGCGTAGACGGAGCCGCCCGCGCCGAGGGCGACGACCAGGGCGACGACGACGAGCAGGACGGTGGAGCCGCCGCTGCGGCGGGGAGCGGGCGGGGCGGGCGGACCGTAGGAGTGCGCCTGGGGGTGGTCGTAGGGACCCTGACCGCCGTCGGCTGCGGTCGGCCAGTGGTCGCCGTCGCCCACCGCTCCGTGCTCGACTTCCTCCGGTCCCCAGCGATCCACGACAGCCCGCCCTCCCCCAAGGCGCGCACCCCCGTACGCGCGACCCAGGCGCCCGCGGGACATCCCCCGCACGGGCGCGGATTCCGAGAATAGTGGGGCGGCTCCGGGCGGGGGCGGAGTCGGGGGGACGGCCGCGAAACCGACAGTCTGTCGCGCGTCGTGGCCACCCGGCAGGCAGCCCGCCGATGTCGTACGGACCCTCGCGCCGCATACCCTCCCCCGCATGACGTCACAGCCGCAGGCACAGCCACAGCCGCACGCGACCCCCGACCCCGCCACCGGCCGCGCCGTGAAAGCCGCCGACCGCGCCCACGTCTTCCACTCCTGGTCCGCGCAGGAGCTGATCGACCCGCTCGCCGTGGCGGGCGCCGAGGGCTCGTACTTCTGGGACTACGACGGCAAGCGCTATCTGGACTTCACCAGCGGGCTCGTCTTCACCAACATCGGCTACCAGCATCCGAAGGTCGTCGCGGCGATCCAGGAGCAGGCGGCAAGGATGACGACGTTCGCGCCCGCGTTCGCGGTCGAGGCGCGCTCGGAGGCGGCGCGGCTGATCGCGGAGCGGACGCCCGGCGAGCTGGACAAGATCTTCTTCACCAACGCGGGCGCGGACGCGGTCGAGCACGCGATCCGGATGGCGCGGCTGCACACGGGGCGCCCGAAGGTGCTCTCGGCGTACCGCTCGTACCACGGCGGCACCCAGCAGGCGATCAACCTCACCGGTGACCCGCGCCGCTGGCCCTCGGACAGCGGGACCGCCGGTGTCGTCCACTTCTGGGCGCCGTTCCTCTACCGCTCCCGTTTCTACGCGGAGACCGAGGAGCAGGAGTGCGCGCGGGCGCTGGAGCACCTGGAGGCGACGATCGAGTTCGAGGGACCCGGCACGATCGCCGCGGTGATCCTGGAGACGATTCCGGGCACCGCCGGGATCATGGTGCCGCCGCCGGGCTATCTCGCCGGGGTACGCGAGATCTGCGACCGGTACGGCATCGTGTTCGTCCTGGACGAGGTGATGTCGGGGTTCGGTCGCACCGGCGAGTGGTTCGCGGCGGACCTCTTCGACGTCGTCCCGGACCTGATGACCTTCGCCAAGGGGGTCAACTCGGGGTACGTGCCGCTCGGCGGGGTCGCCATCTCGCCGGAGATCGCGGACACCTTCGCGACCCGCCCCTACCCCGGCGGGCTGACCTACTCCGGGCACCCGCTCGCCTGCGCTGCCGCCGTCGCCACGATCAACGTGATGGCGGAGGAGGGCATCGTCGAGAACGCCAAGCGGCTCGGGGAGACGGTCCTGCGCCCCGCCCTCACCGCGCTCGCCGAGCGCCACCCGAGCGTGGGCGAGGTGCGCGGCACGGGCATGTTCTGGGCGCTGGACCTCATCCGCGACACCGAGACCCAGGAACCCCTGGTCCCCTACAACCCCTCCGCCTCGTCCAACGCACCCATGCTCGCCTTCACCAACACCGCCAAGCAGCACAACCTCTGGCCCTTCGTGAACATGAACCGCACCCACGTCGTCCCGCCCCTCAACATCACCGAGGCGGAACTGAAGGAGGGCTTGGCAGCGCTGGACGCCGCGCTGACCACGGCGGACAACTTCATGGTCCTCTGACGGCACCCGAGGGGCACCGGTCGCGCTACGGTGCGCCGGTGCCCTGGCCCGCCGCCGCTCCCCTCACCACACCCCGCCTCCGCCTGGAGCCGCTCCGCGTGGAGCACGCGCGGGAGGCGTTCGCGTTCCTGGACGACGCCCGGCTGCACACCTGGACGGGCGGCACGCCGGACACCCTGGCGGAGCTGGAGGCGCGCTACGCCCGCCAGGCAGCGGGGCACTCGCCGGACGGCGTCCAGGGCTGGCTGAACTGGCTGTTGCGGCGGCGGGCGGACGCGCGGCTCGTCGGGACCGTGCAGGCGACGCTGAGTCGCACGCCCGGGGGCGGTACCGAGGCGGTGCTGGCGTGGGTGACCGGGGCGGCGTATCAGGGTGAGGGGTATGCGCGGGAGGGGGCGGGGGCGATGGCGGAGTGGTTGCGGGCGGGCGGGGTGAGTGCCCTGGTGGCGTACATCCGCCCAGGTCACGCGGCGTCGGCGGCGGTCGCCCGCGCCCTGGCGCTCGCCCCCTCCGATGCCGTCGTCGACGGCGAGGTCCGCTGGGTGGACCAGGGCTGACGGGGTGAGGAGTCGAACGCGTAAGGTTTCTTGCTCGTAAGCAAGAGTGAGCAGACCGGCAAGCAGGTGCGACCGCGCCCGATCGTGTGAGGAGACTCCCGGACGATGGCCTTCACCGGTGCCGTGACGCGCAGTACGCTCCGCCAGCAGATCGCGGACGCGCTGCGCGACGAGGTGCTGGCCGGGCGGATGCGGCCGGGACGCGCGTTCACGGTGAAGGAGATAGCCGATCAGTACGGCGTCTCCGCGACGCCGGTGCGCGAGGCGCTGGTGGATCTGTCGGCGCAGGGTCTCCTTGAGGCGGACCAGCACCGGGGCTTCCGGGTGCCGGAGTACTCGCTGGCGGACTACCGCTCGATGATCGAGGCGCGCAGCCTGATCACGGAGGGCATGTTCCGCGCGCTGCTGGACGGGCACACCGCGTTCGCGCACCCCGAGGACCCGTGCACGGCGGCGGCGCTGGCGGCGGTGCGGCGCCGGGGCGAGGAGGCGAAGCGGGCGAACGCGGCGGGCGACCTGACCGTCCTCGTCGGCTACGACCTCCGCTTCTGGCGCGAGCTGAGCGTCCTGTTCGGCAACCCCTATCTCGCGGACTTCCTGCACCGCCTCCGCCTGCGCTCCTGGGTCTGCGCGGTCCAGCACCTGCGCCGCCGCCCCGAGCCGCACGAGGTGCGCGGGCGGCTGTGGGCGGGACACACGGACCTGATAGACGCCCTGTCCCGCCGCGAGGCGGAGGTCGCCCGCTCGATCGTGGCGGCGGCGAACGCCCACTCCCTCTCCCTGGTGGAGCGCCTCGCGGCGGAGTGACGCCGCCTACTCCGTGAACATGCTGATCAGGTGGTACGGCGTGTCCTCGCCCAGCATCTCGCGGAGGTCCACCCCGTCGAGCGCGGCGGCGGCGCTGCGCGGGAACAGCTCCCGCTCGTACGCGGTGAGCGCCCCCTCCACGTCCCCGGGGTGCGCGGCGATCGCCTTGCCGAGTTCGGCGCCGTCGAACAGGGCGAGGTTGGCGCCCTCGCCGTTCGGCGCCGTGAGGTGGGCGGCGTCGCCGAGGAGCGTGACGCCCGGTACCCGGTCCCAGCGGTGCTCGGAGGGCAGCGCGTGGATCTGGCGCGGCACCGGCGCGGTGTCGCCGTCGGCGATCAGCGCGGTGAGCCGCGGAGCCCAGTCGTCGAACTCGTGTGCGATACGCGTAAGCGCGGCGCCGGAGTCGGAGAAGTCGATCCCCTCGACCCAGTCGCGCGACCGGACGAGCATCACCCAGGTGTGCAGGTTGCCGTCCCGCTCCCGGTGCACCAGAACCCCCTTGCCCGGCGCGAGGACCATCGTGGACCCGTCGCAGACGAGCTTCGCGCTCTCCGGGTGCCGGGTGTCGGCGTCGAGCAGATAGGTCTCCACAAAGGAGACGCCGGTGTACTCGGGCGTCGCGCCGGACAGCAGCGGACGCACCCGCGACCACGCGCCGTCCGCGCCCACGAGCAGCTCCGTCTCGACGGTCGTGCCGTCCGCGAACGCCACCTCGTGACGCCCGCCGCCGAGCCCGCGGACCCCGGTGACCTTGTGCCCCCACCGCACGGTGCCGGACGGCAGCGAGTCGAGCAGCATCCGCCGCAGCTCGCCGCGCGGGACCTCGGGGTTGGTGCCCGTGCCGTCGTCGGGCAGGTCGAGCAGGATCTCGCCCTCCCGGCTCAGGACGCGCGTCGCCTGGCGCCCCTCCAGGATGAGCGCGCGGAACTCGTCATGGAGACCGGCGTCGCGCAGCGCGGGCTGACCGTTGTAGTCGCGGATGTCGAGGAGTCCGCCCTGGGCGCGTGCCTGAGGGGAGGACTCCGCCTCGTAGACGGTGGAGGTGATGCCGTGGAGGTGCAGCACGCGGGCGAGCGTGAGACCGCCGAGTCCCGCGCCGATGATCGTGACGTGAATGCTCATGACCCCAAGCTCGCAAGCCCGCCCGACAAAGCCCCGACACACCGCCGACAGCCGCCCGCGCCCGCCGACAAGGCGACGACACTGTCCGTGAACACCCGCTGTCGCCACAGGACTTGGAGCCCCCGATGACCGTCCGCCGAGTCGTCCCCGTCATCCACTCGGAGTCCCTCCGGGAGAGCCGCGACTTCTACGGCAGCCTCGGCTTCGAGGAGGTCATGAACCACGGCTGGATCCTCACCCTCGCCTCCCCGGCGCACCCGGCGGCGCAGGTGAGCGTGCTGACCGAGGACGCGACCGCGCCCGTCGTCCCGGACCTCAGCGTGGAGGTGGACGACGTGGACGCGGCGTACGCGGCGATGCGCGAACAGGGCGCCGAGATCCTGCACCCCCTCCAGGACGAGCCCTGGGGAGTGCGCCGCTTCTTCGTCCGCGACCCGAACGGGCGGGTGGTCAACGTCCTGAGCCACCGACGGACCCCGGACGCCTGACGCCCCGCCCGGGGAGCCCTACCCCTCGCCCGACCGGGGGATGGTGTCCCCGATGACGGCGGCGAGCCGCTGGAGCTGGGCGGCGAGGGCGTGGCGTTCCTCGGGGGTGAAGCGGGACAGCGCCTCGGTCTGGCGGGCGCGCAGCTCCGTCCGCATGGCGGCGAGGCGGTCGGCGCCGTCGGGGGTGAGGCGGATCAGGACCTGGCGTTCGTCGTGCGGGGAGCGCTGCCGGGTGACCACGCCCGCCGTTTCGAGCTGCTTGAGCATCCGGGTGGCGGTCGGGACGCTGACCTCGGCGGTGGCGGCGAGCCTGCCGACCGGCAGCCCCTCGCCCCGGGCGTCGTCCGCCAGCGGCTCCAGCAGGGTGAGCTGCGCCATGGACAGCCCGGTCCCGGCGCGCCCCATGGTCGCCGCCCGCGAGCGGCGCATGGCGTAGAACAGCCGGTCGGCGGCGTGCGCCAGCTCCCTGATGCCCGCCTCGTCCGTCACCTCGCCCGGCGTCCACCTCGGCGACGACGCCGACGCCCGCGACCTGGCGCGCGCGGTCAACGAGTACGGCGCCGAGGTCGTCAAGGACCACCCCGACCGCTTCGGTCACTTCGCCAGCGTCCCGCTGCCCGACGTGGACGCGGCGGTCGCGGAGGCGGTGTACGCGCTCGACGTCCTGGGCGCCGACGGCGTGGTCCTGATGTCCAACGCCCACGGCAAGTACCTCGGCGACGCGGACTTCGAGCCGCTGTGGGCGGAGCTGGACCGCCGGTCGGCGAACGTCTTCGTCCACCCCGCGCAGCCCCCGATGACGCTGCTGCCCGGCACGCCCGCGCCGCTCGCGGACTACGTCTTCGACACCACCCGCACGGCGCTGAACATGGTGCTCAACGGCGTCATGGACCGCTACCGCAACGTCCGCGTGATCCTGTCCCACGGCGGCGGATTCCTCCCCTACGCCGCCTACCGCTTCTCCGGTCTGACCGCCACGGTCGTGGACCCGGAGCGCGACGCGGAGGACATCGTCCGCGCCCTGAAGCGGTTCTACTTCGACACCGCCCTGTCCGCGAGCCCCTCCGCGCTGCCGTCCCTGCTC
The DNA here is from genome assembly GCF_016482685.1 of Streptomyces sp. DSM 110735. Lineage (GTDB taxonomy): Bacteria > Actinomycetota > Actinomycetes > Streptomycetales > Streptomycetaceae > Streptomyces. The sequence continues at coordinate 146,811 of NZ_JACYHF010000001.1, forward strand.
GCCTTCGCCGAGCCCGGTCACGTGCTCTACGGCAGCGACTGGCCGTTCGCGCCGACGGAGGCGGGCTCCTACTACAACCACTTCCTGGAGACCTACCCGGACTTCGCGCCGGGTCAGGCGGCGGCGGTCAACCGGGGCAACGCGGAAGCGCTGTTCCCGCGCCTGACCCGCTGACCGCCGCCCCTCAGGCGAGGCGGGGGAGGATCCGCCGGGCGTTGCCGTGGTTGAAGGCGGTCTTCTGCTCGTCCGTGAGACCGCTGTGGTCGTCCAGCAGATGGTTGAACGCGGCGGCGACGGGGGCGGGGGCGTAGGGGAAGTCGCTGCCGAAGAGGATGCGTTCGTGGTCGGCGAAGGCGAGGAAGCTGGGGAAGGCGTCCGGTCCCGAGGACAGGGCGGTGTCCCAGTAGAACAGCTTGAACTTCGCCAGCAGTTCCTCGGTGCTGGGACCCTCCGGGTGGAGCGCCGGCTGGATCTCGCAGAACCGCATCACGGCGTACGGGACGAAACCGCCCGCGTGCGACAGGATGATCTTCGTGTCCGGGTATCTGTCCAGGACCCCGGCGAACACCATCTGCACGGCGTTGCGGGTGGTGTCGAAGGGGTAGTCCACGAGGGGACCGGGGACGTCCGGGAGCAGGGGGATGAGGGGGTGCCCCGGGTGGATGAACACGACGGCACCCCGGCGGTCGAGCGCGTCCCAGAGCGGGGCGTACTTCGGGTCCCCCAGGTAGGCACCCTCGTAGTTGCTCAGCAGTACGACTCCGTCGGCGCCCAGCTCGTCCAGCGCATACTCCGCCTCGGCTACGGCGCCCTCCACGTCCGGCAGCGGCACGGTGGCGAAGTTCCCGAACCGTCCCGGATGCGTGGTGACCGTCTCCGCGACGAACTCGTTCACCCTGCGCGCCATGTCCCGGCGACCCTGACCCTCCCAGCCGACGACACTCGGCGCGGTGAGCGACAGGACGCTGGTGGCGATCTGCTGGTCGTCCATGTAGGCGAGGTGCGCCTCCGGGCTCCACGCGGGGGTGGTCCACCCGGAGGGGTCTCCCCCGTGGCTGGGCAGCGCCTCGCCCCAGAACGGGGGCACCACATGCGTATGCACATCGATCCGGTCAGCCTTGGCCACGGGTAACTCCCTTGCCGCCCCAGGGTCAGATGCCATCTGGAACGTAACCCGCGACCTGGACCCCCGCCATCGCAGCGCGCCCGACCCCGGACCGAACCCGGAGATCCCGAAGGACCCTCCGCACGGACCCCGCCCCCTTGACCTCCACGCATTACGCTTGTCCACCCGCGACACCCGACGCGCCCCGACCTGCGAGGAGCTTTCCTTGGCCTGCGACCTGTGGCTGGTCCCCCTCGTGGACGTGCTGTGCCACGCCCCGGACAACCCCTTCGCCGAGGAACTCGCGCACTACAACAGCGCGCTGACCGACGCCGGACTCCCCTCCGTGCCGGTCTTCCCCTACATGCCGGGACTGTCGGGCGACGTCGCCCCCGTCGCCGGTTTCGACTACGACGCCCTGCACTTCCTGCGCCGCGTCTACCTGCTCCAGGTCTGCGGTCTGCCCCTCACTCCCGTGGATGAACTCGGCGGCGACTACGAGCAGTTGCTGGAGATGTTCGAGTCCACCGCCCAGCAGTCCCACCTGGTGTGGCACTACGACCACGCGGGTGCGTACGTCCCCGTGGACTTCCCGCACCCGCTGTCGAACGACGAACTCCTCGCGGGCGGCGGTCCCCTGGGCTCCACCCACGCCCTCCTGCGCGAGCTGGAGCACATCGGTCCCGCCCTCGGCATCGACCCCGCCAACCCGCCCGCCGCACCCCAACCCCCCTCGGCACCCACCGAGTTGGAAGAAGCAGCCGCCCCCGCGCCCTACGACCCCAGCCCCTTCGCCCGCGAACGGCACGTCTGGCTCGGTCTGCACGCCGCCGCCACGCGCTCCCTCGCGCAGGGCTCGATGATCGTCTTCAGCTAAGCGCGTCAGGGCTGTTGAGCAGGGCGGTCCGCAGCAGCATCGTGTGCACGAACCGGTCGACCGCCGTCGGTGGAAACCGCCAACTCAGTGGCCAGGTCGGTCCGTTCAGCGCGGGCACCGGGATGTAGCTCACCCGGAACGGTCCGCTCGTCAGCCGGGTGACCTCCGGCGGCCACGCGTGATGCGCCGTACTCCCCGCCTCCACGAGGAAGTACACGCTCCGGCGCCCGCTCCCCGACTCCACCACCGGACCCGGATCACCGCCCGTCATCCGCGCCAACCGGTCGGCGATCCGCCGCCCCGGTTCGCCGTCCAGCCGGACCGCGTCGAACTGAACCCCCGCCTTGCGGAGGTGGATGCCGCTGGTGGGCAGCCATTGGATCGCCAGGTGACTTTGCGTATTCATGGGGACAGTGTCAGTGGCGGGCGCTACGGTTTTCCATGACTCTCCGTCGATACCTCGAAACAGTCGGGCACGGGCGGTGAGGCATGGTGACCGGTTGAGTTCGGTTGAGTCCGGGGGTGACCGCAATGGCGCGGGCAGCAAATAAGGCGGCGGCGAGTGGGACGGCGCGTATGATCGCCACTTTCGCAAAGGCTCGGCGTGAACAGTTGGGGCTGACCCAGGAGGAGTTGGGCCGCCTCATCGGCTACACCGCGTCAGCGATCAGCGCGATGGAGACGTGCGCGCAGCCCGCCAGCGACAAGATGCTGATGGAACTTGAGCGAGTGCTCGGGGACGGTATGGGCATCTTCGAGATGGCCCGCAAGTTCATTCTGATGGACAAGTACCCGGCACAGTTCCAGGACTTCGCCCTCATGGAGGCGGAGGCGGTCTCTCTGTCGTCGTACCAGACGTACGTGATCGACGGCCTGTTCCAGACGCCCGACTATGCGCGGGCGCTGATCGGCGGCAACTTCCCCAAGCCCAACGATGCCAAGCTGGAGGAGCTGGTCGAGGCTCACGTCGCTCGTAGGAGTCTGTTCGATCGGGAGCCCGCCGCCATGATCGAGCTGATCCTCGATGAGACGGCCCTGAAGCGGCCGTTCGGTAACTGGGAGATCCACAGCGCGCAGTTGCATTCGCTCGCGGAGGACGCCGAGCGGGACAATGTGAGTGTCCAAGTGATCAAGCATGACCGGGGGTTGAAGGGAAGCCACGCAGGAGCAGCGGGCAACATGGTGCTGGTCGAGACTATGGAACACCACCATGTGGTTTATCTGGAGAGCCAGGAGCAGAGTCAGTTGGTGAGCGACCCCGTAACTGTGGCGCAACTCAGCCACCGGTATGCGAAGATCCGCACACAGGCTCTGAGCCCGGAGGACTCGGTGAGCCTCATTCGAAAGTTGGCGGGAGAAGAGCGAACATGACCAGCACCCTGCGGTGGTTCAAGTCGAGCTACAGCGACAGCACGGGCGGCCAGTGCGTCGAAGCCGCCTACACCTGGTGCAAGTCCTCGTACAGCGACAGCAGTGGTGGCCATTGCGTTGAGGTCGCCACCTGCCCCCACGACATCCACGTCCGCGACTCCAAGGTCCCCGACGGTCCCCACCTCACCCTCTCCACCACCGCCTGGACCTCGTTCCTCACGGGCGCCCGACGAGCCTGATCACCGGCGGCCAGAGAACCCCCGCCCCCATCAACAGGGACGGACCCAGATGCACCGGGCACACCGCCAGCGGCGCCCGTCCCTGCCGCGCCACCTCGAAGACCGCGGGGTCCACACAGTCGGGACCCCCGGCCGAGGGCGCCTCACCGCCGTACGGTCCCCGGCACCGCGCACCCCGCTCGCCGCTCATACTCCGATCGCACCCCGCCGGACGGCACCCCGCACGCGGCGGACGGCCAGCAGAGTGACCGTACGACGAGCCGCACGGGGCAGACACGGAGCGTAGCCCTACCGTGCCGCCATGAATGCAAAGCGTTACCAAAGGCACACGGTGCTGGGCGTGGTCGCCCTCGCCGTGGCCCTGCTCACGCTGGCGGCGGCGGGAGCGTCTGCCGCCGCGCAGCGCGCCGGGACGATGCTGACGGTGAGGTTCACCAACAACAGCGACCGCGATCTGACGCTCGGACCCAACAGCTACAACGGATGCCCCGCGGCTCTGCCGGAGCGCATCAACGCGGGCGCCACCGCGAGCTGGAGCCTCGACGCCTGCGGCGACCCGCGCGGGAACTTCGGGACCGTCAGTTTCAACATCTACCGGGAGCCCAACCGCACCCAGATCACCTGGGACGCACCCGTCGTCGGCGACGCCACCTACACCCAGTCGGCGCCGTCCGGCTATGTGATCAGCCGCAGCGGCGGTCAGGGAATCAACCCGACCGTCGACTTCACCTTCGACTGCAACTCCACGACCTGCGACGGCATCCCCGACGCCTGGAAGCGCAACGGCATCTACATCAACCCGGCCAACGGCAGCGCCCACACCGCGCCGGGTCCGGGACTGCAGTTCGTCAACCTGCCCGCGATGGGAGCCACGGTCGACAAGCCGGACATCTTCGTCCAGCTCGACTGGATGGCGAACGACAACCACAGCCACGCGCTCGCCCCCGCGGCGATCAAGCAGGTGGTCGACGCCTTCGCGAACGCGCCCTACTCACGGCACTCGCCCACCACCGGCATCAACCTGCACGTGGACGCGGGTCCGGACAGCATCATGAACTTCGCGGACAACACGACCTGGGGCACCCTGAGCAAGGCACGCCCGCTCACGGAGCAGACCAACCTGGGCACGTCGGTGAACGGCATGTACCAGTGGAACGCCTTCAACACGATCAAGAACCAGACCGGCGGCTTCACCAGCACCGGACGGGCGCCGATCTTCCACTACGCCATCTCCGCCCACAACCTCGAGTCCGGCAGCAGCTCCAGCGGCATCGCCCCCACCCCGGGCAGTGACCTCATCGTCAGCCTGGGCAGCTTCGCGAACCAGGTCGGCACGGTCGCCGAGCAGGCGGGCACCCTCCTGCACGAGCTGGGTCACAACCTCAACCTGGAGCACGGCGGCGACCAGAACGTCAACAACAAGCCGCAGTACTTCAGCTCGATGAACTACCTGTACCAGTTCGGTCTGACCTCCGGCACCACCAGCGGACTCACCGACCTCTCCCGCCAGAACACCTCGCTGGACGAGAACAGCCTGGACGAGCGGTCGTACCCCACGAGCAGCGGGAACTACGACGTCCGGCACTGGTGCCCGGGCAGCAACGGCGGCTCGTTCGTCATGGTCCCCGCCGCGGACGGGCAGGTCGACTGGAACTGCAACGGCTTGATCGAGACGACGCCGGTCTCCTTCGACGTCAACAACGACGGGCAGCGCACGACGCTCACCGGTTTCAACGACTGGAACAACGTCCTGCTCCGCGTCGGCGCGGTCGGGCGCACCGAGGCGTCGGGCGACGTACCGCCGCCGACCCGCGAGGACGAGCTGACCCCGAGCGACGCCGAGCTGAACCTCCCGCTGGACACCGAGCCGCCGGTCACCAAGGCACGCGTCGCGGCATGCTCCGCCGGATACGGTGCCCGCCCCTCGGACGTGTGCGTCACCCTGACCGCCAAGGACCGCATCTCCGGCGTGGCCAGGACCGAGTACCGGCTCGACAACGGCAAGTGGAAGAAGTACACCTCCCCCGTCACGGTGCACGGCAAGGGCAAGCACGTGCTGAAGTTCCGTTCGGTGGACTACGCGCAGAACCTTGAGAAGACGCGGTCGGTCACCGTCGACGTCAAGCGCCCCTGACCCGGGAGCGCGCAGGAAAAAAGGGGCTCGCACCGGTCGGTCGGTGCGAGCCCCTTTCCCTTGTCGCCTTACAGGTGTCCCCTTACCGGGGTCCCCTTACAGGAACGAGTTGATCTCGATCGTCTCGTCGCGACCCGGACCGACACCGATCGCGGAGATCGGCGCGCCGGACATCTCCTCCAGCGCCTTCACGTAGTTCTGCGCGTTCTTCGGCAGGTCGGAGAAGGACTTCGCCTTGGTGATGTCCTCGGACCAGCCCGGCAGCGTCTCGTAGACCGGCTTCGCGTGGTGGAAGTCGCTCTGGGAGTACGGGAGTTCCTCGACGCGCTTGCCGTCGATCTCGTACGCCACGCAGACCGGGATCTCCTCCCAGCCGGTGAGCACGTCCAGCTTGGTGAGGAAGAAGTCGGTGAGACCGTTGACGCGCGTGGCGTAGCGGGCGATCACCGCGTCGAACCAGCCGCAGCGACGGTCGCGACCGGTGGTCACACCGCGCTCGCCACCGATGCGGCGCAGCGCCTCGCCGTCCGCGTCGAACAGCTCGGTCGGGAACGGACCGGAGCCGACGCGGGTCGTGTACGCCTTGAGGATGCCGATGACGCGGCTGATCTTCGTCGGACCGACGCCGGAGCCGGTGCAGGCGCCGCCGGCGGTCGGGTTGGAGGAGGTGACGAAGGGGTACGTGCCGTGGTCGATGTCGAGCAGGGTGCCCTGACCGCCCTCGAACAGCACGACCTTGTCGTCCTCCAGCGCCTGGTTGAGCACCAGGACGGTGTCGGCGACGAACGGCTTGATCTGCTCCGCGTAGCCCAGCAGCTCCTCGACGACCTGCTCGGCGGCGATGGCGCGGCGGTTGTAGAGCTTGGTGAGCATCTGGTTCTTGACGTCGAGCGCGGCTTCCACCTTCTGGAGGAGGATCGACTCGTCGTAGAGGTCCTGGACGCGGATGCCGACGCGGTTGATCTTGTCGGCGTAGGTCGGACCGATGCCGCGACCCGTGGTGCCGATCTTGCGCTTGCCGAGGAAGCGCTCGGAGACCTTGTCCATCGTCACGTTGTAGGGCGTGATGATGTGCGCGTTTCCGCTGATGAGGAGCTTCGACGTGTCGACGCCGCGCTCGTTCAGACCGCTCAGCTCGGAGAGCAGGACCGAGGGATCGACGACGACACCGTTGCCGATGACCGGCGTACAGGTGGGTGAGAGGATTCCGGAAGGGAGGAGGTGGAGCGCGTACTTCTGGTCGCCCACGACGACCGTGTGGCCGGCGTTGTTGCCGCCCTGGTAGCGCACTACATAATCCACCGAGCCACCGAGCAGGTCGGTCGCCTTCCCCTTGCCTTCGTCACCCCACTGAGCACCGAGCAGCACAAGTGCGGGCACGCGCGTACACCCCTTCCGGGCGGGGCATGTCCAAGGTCGGGGGCGTGGGCGCGAGGTTTGATCGCCTCGTCGCCGCGTACCGCCGCGACCGTCGTTGGCCGCACAACCCGTCGGACCGGATGCCCCGGAATAGACGAAGCCCCTGGCGCAATAGCGCAAGGGGCTCTTGCACAAAGATGCTACCCGAGGAAGCGAGGCAGGACCGAGGTGGCGACTTCCGCGACGTCCGATCAGCTCCTGGTGATCATCGACCCGGCGGCACGGCAGGGGGACGGGGAGTCCGTTCGGATAGCGAAAGACGTGCTCAGCGCGGGTGCGGCGGCGAAGGTGTGCCTGCCGGACTCTCCCGAGGAATTCGCCCGAGCGCTCGGCAGACGGGGGTCCCGTCGCCCGGTCGTGATCGGGGACGACGCGGCGCTGGTGCGGGCGGTCGGTCTGCTCCACCGGCACCGGGAGCTGGCGGACTGCGCGCTGTCGGTGGTCCCGGTGGGACCGGCTTCGCTCGCCGGGGCGCTGGGGGTGCCGCTGGGCGCGGTCGCGGCGGCGCGGGCGGTCCTGGAGGGCGGGGAGCGGCGCCTGGACCTCCTGGTGGACGACAGCGACGGGGTCGTCCTCGGCTGCCTGGGCATCCCGCCGACCTCCGTCCGCGCCCTGACCCCGGAACCGGTCGGCGCCCCCGCCCACCACCACCCCTGGCTCCGCTCCACCTACCGCACCCTGGTCCGCACGCTGGGCTCCCGCCCGGCGCGGCTCCGGGTGGATCTCGACGGGGAGACGGTGACGGACCTCGACCGTCCCGTGGAGGCGGTCTCGGTGACACCCTCCGGGCACGGTGTCGCCTCGGTCGAGATACACCCGTTCGCCTTCGCGGACTCCACCGCCTCCGTCGTCACCTCCGCCCGCACGATCACGGTGACCGGGGAGGACTTCCACTACCGCGCGGACGCGGTGACCTCCGGTCCGGTGCGGAGGAGGACATGGCGGGTGGCGGAGGGGGCTTGGGGGTTGGTGGTGCCTCGGGGGTGAGGGGGTTGGGGGGAGGGGGGTGGTTGGGGGGTGCGGTTTGGGGTGGGTGCGGTCTGGGGGACGCGGTCTAGGGGCGCAGGTTGAGGCGGGCGCGGGGCGAGGCGGGCGCGAGGCGGGCGCGGGGCGAGGCGGGCGCGAGGCGAGGCGGGGGCTGTTTGAGGGGGGTGGGGGCGGAAACTCGGGCGTCCTTCGGTTCCGTTCCTCGGGCGCGGGAGGCAGTCGTGAGCAACAGCCCCTTGCAGGGTCGCACCGTGGTGGTGACCGGGGCGGCGCGTGGGCTGGGGGCGGCGCTCGCGCGGGACGTCGCGGCGCGGGGGGCGCGGGTCGCGCTGCTCGGACTGGAGGGGGAGCGGCTGGCGATGGTCGCGGCGGGGCTGCCGGTGCCCGCGCTGGCGGTCGAGGTGGACGTCACCGATCCGCTCGCGCTGGAGCAGGCGGCGTCCGAGGTGCGCGGCGAGCTGGGTCCGCCGTCCGTCGTCGTCGCCAACGCGGGGATCGCGGAGGGCGGTCCGTTCCTCACGTCCGACCCCGAGTCGTGGCGCCGGGTGATCGACGTGAACCTCGTCGGCAGCGCCAACACCGCCCGGGCGTTCCTGACCGACCTGACGGCAACGGCCGGGTACTACCTCCAGGTGGCGTCCCTCGCCGCCTTCGGCACCGCGCCCATGATGAGCGCCTACTGCGCCTCCAAGGCGGGCGTGGAGTCCTTCGCGCACGCTCTCCAGGCGGAGGTCGCCCACGAGGGCGTCGCCGTCGGCATCGCCTACATCAACTGGACCGACACCGACATGACCCACGACGCCGACCACTACCCCGTCCTGCGCGCCCTGAAGTCCAACATGCCGCTCCCCGCCCGCAAGGTCTATCCGGCACCCCTCGTCGCCGCCCGCCTGGTCGACGCCGTCGAACGCCGCCGCACCGCCGTCTACGTCCCCGCCTGGCTCCGCCTCGCCCAGATCCTCCGCGCCACCCTCCCACCCCTCGTCCTCCGCCGCGCCCGCCACACCCTCCCCACCCTCCAGTCCTCCCCCACCCCGCTCACGGCGACGGGGGTGCTCGGCGGCGGGGGACGGGCGGACGAGGTCCGCCGGACGGGTCCCTAGGGGACGTGCTCCCGCCGGGGGTCAACTTGGGGTTCCGGCTGGCGTCACCGGGCGGGTGATCCTGCGGCGCCCGACGTTGACGCGACCGCACCGCACGCACAAGGACCGCCCGGTTTCCCGAGCGGCCCTTGCCGAAGTCTGAACCCTGGGCGTGTGGCCTGCCCTCTCGGGCTACCAGGGACGCTTCCAGGGTCTTCGCCGCCAGCCTACGGCCAGGGCTCCGGGTCCGCCGCCTTCCGGCTCGGTGTGGACGCCGCCCGCCCCCGCGGGTCAACCCGGCGGATCTCGACGCGGCGCGGTCGCCCTCTCTCGCCGCCTCGGGCTGCCATGGCACCGCGCGCCTGCCGCTGGACGGCGTCCTCAGCCCGCCACGTCACGTCGGCGTATGCCCATGAGCCCTGCGTATGTCAGTGCGAGGGTGACGCCCAGGAGGGTGAGTACCGGGGGCCAGTTCATGGGGGTGCCGGGGAGCTTGGGGAGGTGGGCGTAGGGGGAGAGGTCCAGGAGGAGGTGGGGGGCGTTGAGGGCGGGACCCACCCAGCCGAGGAGGAGGGTCGCGCTCGCTGCCGCCCAGGCGATGGTCGCCGCGCGGGGGAGGACGCCGTAGAGCAACACCGTCAGGGCGCCGAGGGTCCAGATCGCGGGGAGTTGGATCAGGCAGGCGGCTAGGAGGGCGCCGGGGCGGTGGCCGTAGCCCGCCATGAAGCCGAGGGACGCCAGGAGCATCAGGGCTGTGGAGCCCGCGAAGGCGATCGTCAGGTGGCTCGCCGCCCAGCGGAGGCGGCTCACCGCGCAGGCGAGGACCGGTTCCGCCCGCCCCGAGGTCTCCTCCGAGGCGAGGCGGAGGACCGAGGAGACGATGTAGAGCGCGGCGACCAGACCGAGCATCCCGGTCATCGCGGAGAGGAACGCGTCCTGCGCGCCGGTGCGCCCGCCCATCCGCTCCAGGATCCGCCGTACCCCCTCGTTGTCGCCCATCATGTCCGCCGCGCCCTGGGTGAGACCGCCGTAGACCACCCCCGCCAGGAAGAACCCCACGCCCCAGCCCAGCAGCGCACCCCGCTGGAGCCGCCACGCCAGACCCGCCGCGCCGCCGAGACGACCCCGTGCCGGACCCGGACGGGTCGGCAGGAAGCTCATCCCCAGGTCGCGGCGGGCGGCGAGGATGAAGGCGAGGGCGCCGAGAACCGCACACGCGCCGCCGAACAGCAGCAGCACCCACCACCGCTCCCCCGCGTACGCCCGCAGGTTCTCCTGCCAGCCCAGCGGCGACAGCCAGGTCAGCACGGAGGAACCGTCCGCCCGCGCCGAGTCGCCCGCCGCGCGCAGCACGAACGCCGCCCCGAGCACCGCCGAGGTCAGCCCCCGCGCCAGCCGCGCGCTCTGCGTGAACTGAGCCGCGACCGCCGCCACCCCGGCGAAGACGAGACCCGTCCCGGCGACGCCCAGCGCGAGCGCCACCGCGCCCGGGACGCCGTACGACGCCATCCCCGCGAGAAGCAGCAGCGCCAGCACGCCGTTCGCGACCGCCGCCGCGAGCAGCGCCGCCGTCAGCGGTGCCCGACGCCCGACCGCCGCCGACGCGACCAGCTCCGCCCGCCCGCTCTCCTCCTCGTCCCGGGTGTGCCGTACGACGATCAGCAGACTCATCGCGGCGGCGAGCAGCCCGGCGTACACGCCCGCGCGCCACGCCGTCATCCCGCCCACGGAGTCGTCGAGGAGCGGTCCGGTCAGGGCGCGCAGCGAGGCGTTGGCGGTCATCTGCTGCCGCAGGGACGCGCGTTCGGCAGCCGTGGCGTACAGACCCTTCAGGGTGCCGGGCATGGAGAGGACCATCAGGGCGTTCACCCCCGCCCAGACGGGGATCTGGACGCGGTCCCGGCGCAGGGCGAACCGGAGCAGGGCGGGGGTGGCGGTGAGGGTGGAGGCGGGGGTGGAGACGGGGTGCCGGGTCCCGGGGGTCGTGGTGGTCGCCGTGGTGGTCATCGCGCCGCCACCTCAGCGTCCGTCGCCGTCTCCGTCTCCGCCGGGGTCTCCTCGTAGTGCCGCAGGAACAGCTCCTCCAGCGTCGGCGGGGTGGAGGTCAGCGAGCGGACGCCCACGGCGGTGAGGGCGCGCAGGACGCCGTCCAGTTGATCGGTGTCCACCTGGAGGTGGACGCGGTGACCCTGGACGTCGAGATCGTGCACGCCGGGCAGCTCCGTGAGACCGACCGGGTCGCCGCGCAGCTCCGCGCGGACGCTGGTCCGGGTCAGATGCCGCAGCTCCGCCAGCGAACCGGTCTCCACCGTGCGCCCCTTGCGCACGATGGAGACCCGGTCGCACAGCGTCTCCACCTCGCTGAGGATGTGCGAGGAGAGCAGGACGGTACGTCCCCGGTCCCGCTCCTCCGCCACACAGGACTGGAAGACCTCCTCCATCAGCGGGTCCAGACCCGAGGTCGGCTCGTCCAGGATCAGCAGGTCCACGTCCGAGGCGAACGCGGCGACCAGGGCGACCTTCTGCCGGTTGCCCTTGGAGTACGTACGGCACTTGCGGGTCGGGTCCAGCTCGAACCGCTCGGTCAGCTCCGCGCGGCGCCGCTCGTCCAGACCGCCGCGGAGTCTGCCGTACAGGTCGACGACCTCGCCGCCGGAGAGGTTGCGCCACAGGGTCACGTCACCGGGGACGTACGCGATGCGGCGGTGGATCTCCACGGCGTCGGACCACGGGTCGTGACCGAGCACCTGCGCGGCACCGGCGTCCGCGCGCAGGAGTCCGAGCAGGACGCGGATGGTGGTGGACTTCCCGGCGCCGTTCGGACCGAGGAAACCGTGCACCTCGCCGCGCTCGACGCTCAGGTCGAGTCCGGTGAGGGCGTGGGTACGGCCGAAGGACTTGTGCAGTCCCGAGACCGTGATGGCCTTCGTCATGGAGGCGAACGTACGCTTCTTTCAGAAATTTGTGAAGTTAAGGAATCGTATGAAGTCGGGTTAGGGTGGAGAGATGACGGAGCCGAGGGTGGAGAGTGGGGGCGACCGCGATCCGGAGACGGTGTCGCGCTTCGTGGAGCGGTTCGCGGCGCAGTTGGTCGAGGCGGGGATGCCGCGCATGCCGGCCCGCGTCTTCGCCGCCCTGCTCTCCTCCGACACCGGCACCCTCACCTCCGCCGAACTGGGCGAACAGCTCCGCATCAGTCCCGCCGCCGTCTCCGGCGCCGTCCGCTACCTCGCCCAGGTCCACCTCGTCTCCCGCGAACGCGAACCCGGCTCCCGCCGCGAGCGCTACCGCGTCCACAGCGACCAGTGGTACGAGGCGCTCACCAACCGCGAGGCGATCATCAAGCGCTGGGAGGAAGCCCTCCGGGACGGGGTCTCCACCCTCGGCGCCGACTCCCCCGCCGGGCGCCGCCTGTCCGAGACCCTCGAGTTCTTCGAGTTCATCGAGAAGGACGTGGCGGGGCTGATGGAACGGTGGCGGGCACATCGGGAGGCGGGGCGCGCGGGCTGATCCGGGCGGGGCGCCTGCGGTGCCTGGGGTGCCTTATGCGTCACTCCCCAGGCGTGCGGGACTCCTCCGTGGGCTTCGTCGCCGCCCAGGACGCCAGGAGGCGTAGGGATTCTTCGGAGGGGGAGCCGGGTTCGGCGGTGTAGATGGTGAGGGTGAGTCCGGGTTCGGCGGCCATGTCCAGACCCTCGTAGGCGAGGGTCACCTCGCCGACCGCCGGGTGGTGGAAGCGCTTCGTGCCGGTGCCGTGGTGGCGGACGTTGTGGGCGCCCCAGCGGGTGCGGAACTCCTCGCTGCGGGTGGAGAGTTCACCGACCAGGTCGTGCAGTTCCTTGTCGTAGGGGTCGCGACCCGCCTCCGTGCGCAGGATGGCGACCGAGATGTCGGCGAAGTAGTCCCAGTCCGGGTAGAAGCGGCGGGACGCGGGGTCGAGGAAGTTGTAGCGGGCCAGGTTCGGGGGCTGGGGACCGGCGAAGAGGTCGGCGTAGAAGGCGCGGGCGAGGGGGTTCGCGGCGAGCAGGTCCAGGCGTCCGTTGCGCACGAACGCGGGACCCGCCGTGATCGCGTCCAGGGTCCACTGGAGGCTGCTTCTGGGCGCCCACTGCCGGGTCGCGCGGCGCCGGGGGCGGGTCAGCGCGTCGGTGCCGTCGGCAGCCTGCGCCAGGTGCAGCAGATAGGCGCGCTCGGCGTCGTCGAGCCGGAGGGCGCGGGCGACCGCCTCCAGCACGGACGGGGAGACCCCCGCGAGGTTCCCGCGCTCCAGCTTCGCGTAGTACTCCACGCTCATGTCCGCCAGCGCCGCGACCTCGCTGCGCCGCAGCCCCGGCACGCGCCGCCTGCTGCCCGTCGGCAGCCCCGCCCGCTCCGGGCTGATCTTCGCTCGCCGCGAGGTGAGGAACTCGCGGACCTCCGCACGGTTGTCCACGTCATCGACGGTACGTCCACCGGGCGGGCGGAGGGATGTACTGCCGGTACACCTCTTGACGGTGACTCGCTGTGGGGGCGGGGCGGGGGTTGCATGGGTGGAGTGGCGGGGTGCGTGTGGTGCGTGTGGTGCGCGTGGTGCCGCCTCGCCGGTCTCTTCCGTATCTCCCGTCTCTTCCGTTCTTCCGTTCTTCCGTTCTTCCGTACGTAAGGAAAATCCCATGCGCGGAGCAGTGATCCACGCCCCCGGCGACGTCCGCTTCGAGACGCTGGAGGACCCGAAGATCCTCCGGCCCACCGACGCGATCATCCGCACGGTCGTGACCTGCGTGTGCGGGTCCGACCTGTGGCCGTACCGCGGTCTGGAACCGATCGGCGAGCCGCATCCGATGGGGCACGAGTACGTCGGCGTCGTGGAGGAGACCGGCAGCGAGGTCACCTCGGTCCGGCCGGGACAGTTCGTCGTCGGCTCCTTCGCCACCTCGGACAACACGTGCGCGAACTGCCGCAACGGCTGGCAGTCCTCGTGCGTCCACCGCGAGTTCATGTCCACCTGCCAGGCGGACCTCGTCCGCATCCCCAACGCCCAGGGCACCCTCGTCGCCACCGACGAGCACCCCGACGAGGAGTTCCTCCCCAGCCTGCTCGCCGTCTCGGACGTGATGGGCACCGGCTGGTACGCCGCCCTCGCCGCCGAGGTCCGTCCCGGCTCCACCGTGGTGGTCGTCGGGGACGGCGCGGTCGGGCTCTGCGGGGTCATCGCCGCGAAGGAGATGGGCGCGGAGCGGATCATCGCGATGTCGCGGCACGCGCCCCGGCAGCAACTGGCGCTGGAGTTCGGCGCGACGGAGATCGTGGTCGAGCGGGGCGAGGAGGGCGTGGCCCGCGTGCGCGACCTCACCGGCGGGATCGGCGCCGACTCCGTCCTGGAGTGCGTGGGCACCGCCGAGTCCATGCGGCAGGCGGTGTCCTCCGCGCGACCCGGCGGGAACGTGGGATTCGTGGGCGTACCCCACGAAGTCGCCCTCGACGGGCAGGAGTTGTTCTTCTCCCAGGTGGGGCTGCGGGGTGGTCCCGCGCCGGTACGCCGTTACCTCCCCGACCTGATCGAGCGGGTGCTGTCGGGACGGATCGACCCCGGCAAGGTCTTCGACCTGTCGCTCCCGCTGGAGGACGTCGCGGAGGGATACCGGGCGATGGACGAACGGCGGGCGATCAAGGCGCTGTTGACGCCGTGACCGACGACCTCGTACGCATCGCGCCCCGGGAGGACACACGATGAACCCCACCTACGACTTCCACGGTCAGGTCGCCTTCGTCACGGGCGCCGGGTCCGGCATGGGTCTGGCCACGGCGCGCGCCTTCGCGCGGTCGGGGGCGGCGGTGGCGCTGGCGGACGTCGACGCGGCGGTGGTCGACACGGCGGCGAAGCGGTTGACCGACGAGGGGCACCGCGCCCTGGCGCTGACCTGCGACGTCACCGACGAGGCGCAGGTGGCTGCCGCGGTCGACCGCACCGTGGAGATCTTCGGCCGCCTCGACATGGCGTACAACAACGCGGGCGTCCAGGTGCCGCCCACCGACGCCGCCGAGGAGAGCGCCGACCAGTTCGACCGGGTGAACGCGATCAACCTGCGCGGGGTGTGGGCCGCCATGAAGCACGAGTTGCGGCACATGCGGGCGCGGGGCAGCGGGGCGATCGTCAACTGCTCCTCGCTGGGCGGTCTCGTCGGACTCCCCGGCCGCGCCTCGTACCACGCCTCCAAGCACGGCGTGATCGGTCTGACCACCAGCGCCGCGCTCGAGTACGCCCCGCGCGGTATCCGCGTCAACGCCGTCTGCCCCGGCACCATCGACACCCCCATGGTCGGCGACATGATCGCCAAGGGGGAACTCGACCGCGCCGAGGCGGTCGCCAACCAGCCGATCAACCGCCTCGGCACGGCGGACGAGATCGCGCAGGCGGTGCTGTGGCTGTGCAGCCCGGGGGCGAGCTTCGTGGTGGGCGTGGCACTGCCGGTGGACGGCGGTTATGTGGCCCAGTAGTTGACCTTCCCTCCCTACAACTCTCAAGGAGCATCATGGAATTCATCAAGCGCACCGCCACGGGCAAGGGACCTGCCGACTGGTTCACCGGGGACGTGTGGTGGGACGTGATCGTCGCGGGTGAGGCGCCGTCGCGGCTGCGGGCCAACCTGGTCCGGTTCTCGCCGGGTGCGCGGACGCATTGGCACTCCCATCCGGTGGGGCAGACCCTGCATGTGGTGTCGGGGGTGGCGCTGATCGGGACGCGGGACGGCACGGTGTTCGAGGCGCGTGCCGGGGAGACGGTCGCCTGTCCGCCCGGCGAGGAGCACTGGCACGGGGCGTCCCCGGACCACTTCATGGAGCACATCGCGATGTGGGAGGGGACGGGGGACGGGGCTCCGGAGGCGGTGTGGGGTGAGGCGGTGACGGAGGAGGTGTACGGCGGGGTGCGGCGGCGGGCGTAGGCGCGGGGGCGCTCACGCGGGTGCGGCGGTGGCACGTGGCGTGCCCGGGGTGAAGAAGTTGACGAGGTTGCCGTCGGGGTCGCGGAACAGGAGCGAGCGGTTGCCCCAGGGCATGGTGGTGGGCTCGTTGACGAAGTCCTCGACGAAGGCGCGCAGGTCGGCGTACACGCGGTCCACGTCGTCCACGCGGAACTCCAGGATGACGCTGTGGTTGTCGGCGGGGCGGGCGGAGCCGGGGGCGAACAGGGGGACGGTGCGGGTGGAGCCGATCGCGAGGGTCGCCGAGGGGGTCCTCAGCTCCGCGAAGTCCTCGGTGGCCCAGGTGGCGGGGACGCCGGTGGCGCGCTCGTAGAAGCGGACGAGGCGGGGGACGTCGTCGGTGATGACGCGGGTGGAGACGAACACGGGGTTACTCCTCTGCCGTAGGGCGCTGGTGGCCCGATGACCTGGTGACCGCACGCTACGACCGATACCGGACGGAACCCGCCCGGTATCCGGAGGAGAATTCCCGCCATGCCCCGACCCCTCGCCCGCGTCCTCACCCTCCTGGAGCTGCTCCAGTCGGGCGGCACCCGAACCGTCTCCGAACTCGCCGCCCGCCTCGACGTCGACGAACGCACCGTACGGCGCTACGCCCGGCAACTCCTCGACCTCGACATCCCCGTGGAATCGGTACGCGGGCGCTACGGCGGCTACCGGCTCAGCCCCGGCTACCGCATACCGCCCCTGATGTTGAACGACGACGAGGCACTGGCGGTACTGCTCAGCCTGACCACGGAGGGGGCGAGGGAGACGGCGGGCGACACGGCGCGCGACACAGCGAGGGACACGGCGAGGGAGACGGCGGCAGCCAAGATCCGCCGCGTCCTCCCCGACCGCCTGCGCCGCAAGCTCGACGCGGTGCTCGCCTCCCTCGCCTACACGACCCCGCCCGGAGGGATCGCGGACGCCCCCGACCCCGCGATCCTCCTCCCGATCGCCGACGCGGTGCACCACCACCGCCCCGTCTCGATCCGCCACACCGCCGCCGACGGCCACCGCACCGAACGCACCCTGCACCCGTACGGCGTCGTGGCCCACGCGGGGCGCTGGTACGTGACGGCGGCGGACCTCCTCTCCGGCGAGGACCGCACCTTCCGCCTGGACCGCATCACCGACGCCCGCACCCTCCCCGGCGCCTTCACCCCACCCCCCGACCCCGACCCCGCCCCCACCACCCGCGTCCTGAACGCCCTGGCCACCGCCCCCCACCCCCACCGGGTCACCCTCCACATCCAGGCAACCCCCACCCACATCCACACCCACCTACCCCCCTCCCTCGCCACCGTGACCCCCCTCCCCCCGGACGACTGGTGCCGCGTCACCCTCCACGTCACCCACCTCACCTGGCTCCCCGCCATCCTCGCCGCCCTGAACCGCCCCTTCACGATCGAGCGCCCCACCGAACTCCGCACACTGGTCGAAGAGTTCGCGAACCGCCTGCTGGGCTCCGCCCGCCGGGAGCCACTCCACTGAGCGGCGTCCTCGAGACCACCCGGCAGCCGCCGACGGCGAGAACGCGCCGCGGGGGCCACCCGCGGGTGACGACGAAAGTTGTACGGGTGGTGCGGGTGTCGCGGGCGACGGTGGTCAGCGGGCCACGCGGCGGCTCAAGTGCGTCGCCTTCTCCCGCAGTGCCGACGCCCAGGCGTCCGGTTCCGCCGGTGTCGGCATGCCTGTGCCCACGCCGATCTGTACGTCACGGCGCGCACCCTGCGGCATCGCCGCCAACTCCGTCCAGTTCAGGTCGACTCCGGCGCGTTCCGCCAGGACCAGCACCGTTGCTTGGACGGGTTCCACAGGGTCTCGTCGCCGAGGAGGAAGTCCTGGCTCATCCCGTGAACCCCCGGAGGTACAGCCGGAACCGCGTCGTGTCCTCCGCCTCGAAGCACACCTCCTGCCCCCAGTGAGCGGTGAGCCGCTGCGCGACCGCGATCAGGCGACGGCGGTCCTCCGGGGTGTGGGCGGGGTAACGGACCGAGCCCTGTTCGGAGATCTGGTGACCGAGTTCGCCGAACAGGAGGTTCCGGTAACGGAGTTCCTCCTCGTCGGTCAGCGGAGTGACGGCGTCCTCGGCGGGTCGTATCTGGACGTTGTACAGGTCTCGGATCACGGCAACACACGCTCGCACTCTGCTGGGGGACGGTCCGACGCAGGCTATCGACCGGGGGGGGGATCGTCGTCCGCTCCCCCGCCGGAGGCAACCTCAGCCCGGAGTCACCAGCCGCGCCTCGTACGCGAAGACCGCCGCCTGGGTGCGGTCGCGCAGGCCGAGTTTGACGAGGATGCGGCTCACGTGGGTTTTCACCGTGGACTCCGCGACGATCAGGCGGGTGGCGATCTCGGAGTTGGAGAGACCCTGGGCGATGAGGACGAGGACCTCGGTTTCGCGTTCGGTGAGTTCGCCGTAGGCGGCGTGGGCGGCGGGCATGAGGCGGGGGGTGTCGGAGAGGCGGGAGAACTCGTGGATGAGGCGGCGGGTGACGGAGGGAGCCAACAGGGCTTCGCCCGAGGCGACCACCCTTACCGCTTCCGCCAGTTGGCGCGCCGAGGCGTCCTTCAGGAGGAAACCGGAGGCGCCCGCGCGGAGCGCCTGGTACACGTACTCGTCCAGGTCGAAGGTGGTCAGGACGAGCACCTTCGCCGCCGCGTCCGCCGCGACGATCTCGCGGGTCGCCTCGATGCCGTTCAGTTCGGGCATACGGATGTCCATCAGGACGATGTCCGGGGCGAGTTCGCGGACCCGCGTCACCGCCTCGCGCCCGTTGACCGCCTCGCCGACGACCTCGATGTCCGGCATCGCGTTCAGCAGGACGGAGAAGCCCTCGCGGACCATCATCTGGTCGTCGGCGATCACCACGCGGATCGTCATGACCGGTCCTCGTACAGCTCGATCTCCGTACCCGGCGCCGGGACCGGCAGGAACACGGTCACCTCGTAACCCCCGTCGGCAGTCGGACCGTCGGTCATCTCGCCGTTCAGCATCGCGACCCGCTCCCGCATACCCGTGATGCCGTGCCCGGCGCCCGGGGAGGGCTTGATCAGACTCGGGGCGGGCGGCGGACCGTTGACCACGCGCACGCCCAACCCGCCGAGCACGTAGGCGATCTCGACGCGAGCCGTCGCCCCCGGCGCGTGCCGGAGCGTGTTGCTGAGCGCCTCCTGCACGATGCGGTACGCCGACAGCTCGACGCCCTGCGGGAGTTCGCGCACCGCGCCGGTCACCGTCCTGGTGACCTCCAGACCGGTCTCCCGCACGTTGGCGAGCAGGGTGTCGAGGTCGGCGAGGGTGGGCTGCGGGGCGTCCGGCGCCTCGTAGTCCTCCGCGCGGACGACACCGAGCACCCGGCGCAGCTCGGTCAGGGCGGCGACCGCGTTCTCCCGGATCGTGGCGAACGCCTTCACCAGCTCCGGCGGCGGGTCCTGCACCCGGTACGGCGCGGCTTCCGCCTGGATGGCGACCACCGACATGTGGTGGGCGACCACGTCGTGCAGCTCGCGGGCGATGGTGGAGCGCTCCTCCAGCAGGGTGCGCCGCGAGCGCTCGTGCGCGGTCGCCGTCCGCTGCTCGGTCACCTCGCGGCGAGCCTGGCGGTGGGTGTGCCGGACGGTGACCGCCAGCAGGATCAGCGCCGACAGGAACAGCATCGGCGCGACGTCGGAGGACTCGTGCCAGGCGGAACCGGTCTGCGCGAGGACGCCGTACAGCGCGGTGAGCGCCCACATCCACGCGGCGGTGCGCGGGCGGGTGCGTATCGCGACCACCGTGAGCACGGTCAGATGGGAGAGGAAGCTGCCCGGCAGCCACGGCCAGGCGCCCCAGTCCCCGCCCACGGTGACCGCGGTCACCGTGGTCGCCAGGAGCGACAGCCAGAAGGCGCCCACCGGTCGCGCCAGCGTGAGCAGGACCGGGGCGAGCGCCAGCAGCGCGGCCAGCAGGGCAGCCGGTCCGCCGAAGGTGCCGGCCAGGGACACCAGCGCCGCGAACCCACCGAGAGCGGCGACGACGAGGTGCGGGACCCACGCCGCGTACTCCTTGAGCCGGCCGGGCAGCGCGCGCCCCAGGGCGCCGTCGACAGCCGCGCGGGGCATCGGGCGGTACCCGAAGGCGCCGCTGAACAGGTCCTGCCGCAGCCCGCGCAGCGCGTCCGCCGCGAGCCGGAACTCGGGGCTGCGGGGTCTGTCCTCGCCGCGCGGGGGCGGCGGCTGCGTGTGCGTCGTCATCTCGGTCACGTGAGAGACGGTAGGCGGGGGCGGGGGGTGCGGTCGTCCCCTCGCAGGGGGGTTTCCGGGGGTCCGCCTCAGGTACTACGCGCCGCCCTCAGCGGTGCCGGATGAGCTTCGCGACCTCCGGCGGCAGCGCCTTCCTCGCGTCGTCGGCGACGAGAAGGACACCCCGGGGCGCGTCCTCCAGCGTGATGGCGACGCGGGGGTCCACCCCCTTCACCGCGTACGCGGTCCTCGGCTCCGGCGTCTCCGGTCCGTCCCCGGCGTTCGGGGTGTCGTCGCAGGGCGGGAGAACGGCGGGACCCAGCTTCGCCCCGACCTCGAACTCGGCGTGGGGGACGTCCCCGTACTGCCGCCCGTCGTACGCGACGCGGTACGCGCAGGACTTCGCCGCGCCCCCGCCGTCCGGGGAGGGCGCCCCCGCGCAGGAGGCGCACAGCGCCACGACGGCTGCCGCCAGGAACGCCCTTCGGTACTGATGACTTCGGTACTGGCTCATGCGTGCCACCCCTCCGCCGGTCCGCTCGGTCACGCTCGCTCCGTCACGCTCCTCAGACGACGGAGACCTCCAGTTCGTTCAGACCGCGCAGCACGAACCCCGGTTTGCGGCGCGGCTCCGCCGCGAGGGTGAGGGCAGGGGCGCGGGTGAGGAGCGCGCGGGTGGAGGCGGCGAGTTCGAGGCGGGCGAGGGGGGCGCCGATGCAGTAGTGGATGCCCGCGCTGAAGGAGATGTGGGGGTTGTCGCGGCGGGTGAGGTCCAGGCGGTCGGGGTCGTCGAAGACGGCGGGGTCGTGGTTGGCGGAGCCGAAGAGGAGGGCGAGTTCGGCGCCGCGCGGGATACGGGTGCCGTCGATCTCGATGTCGTCCAGGACCCAGCGTTCGAAGAGCTGGAGCGGGGTGTCGTAGCGGAGCAGCTCCTCCACGGCGGAGGGGATCAGGGCGTGGTCGGCGCGGAGGGCGGCGAGTTGGTCGGGGTGGCGGAAGAGGGCGAGCCAGCCGTTGGCGGTGGCGTTGACGGTCGCCTCGTGACCCGCGTTGAGGAGGAGGACGGCGGTGGAGACCAGCTCCTGCTCGGTGAGGCGGTCGCCCTCGTCGTGGGCGGCGATCAGCGCGGAGATCAGGTCGTCGCGGGGGTCGGCGCGGCGGGCGGCGATCAGCTCGCGCAGATACGCCGAGAACTCCTCCGACGCCCGTACCGCCCGTTCGGCCACCTCCGGCGCCGGGTTCAGCTCGTACATCCCGCAGATGTCCGCCGACCAGGGACGGAGCGGTGCCCGGTCCCCCTCGGGGATGCCGAGCATCTCCGCGATCACCGCGACGGGCAGCGGTTCCGCCACCTCCGCGACGAGATCCCCGCCGCCCTCCGCGACCAGCCCCGCCACGAGCGTGTCGGCCAGCCCCTCCACATACCCCCGCAGCCGCTCCACGGTCCGTGGCGTGAACGCCTTCGCCACCAGGCGCCGGATCCGCGTGTGGTCCGGGGGTTCCAGGTCCAGCATCCCGTGATCGTTGAGCGTGTGGAACGGCTCGTGCTCCGGCGGAGGCGGGGTCCGCCCGAACTCCTCGTGGGAGTACCGGTGTTGATACGTCCGCCCGAGCCGCCGGTCCCGCAGCAGCGCGGACACGTCGGCGTGGTGCGGTACGAGCCACTGGTCAGTCGGCTCGTACCGGATCACCCTGCCCCGGGACCGGAGTTCGGCGTAGGCGGCGTAGGGGTCGGCGAGGAAGTCCGGGGAGGCGGGATCGAAGGTCGCTGACATGGGGGGACGTTAGCCCGTGGGGCGGGGCGGCGGTAGATATGACCCCGCCCGCGCGATGACATGTGTCATCCCCGAGAGATGCCCCCGGACACTGCCTGCGCCGCCGCCCGCCTTCCTAGACTCCGACCATGTTCACATCCCGCAAACCCGGACAGGACGACTCCTGGGAAGGCGTCGTCACCGACAAGTCCCGAGGCATGCTCGACGGCTCGAACATGTACCACTTCGTCCAACTCCGCCTCCCCGACGGCGAGTCCAGGAAGATCAGAATCCCCCGCCGCCTCTGGAAAGAGGTCACGGTGGGCGACCGCCTGGTCAAGCGCCCGGGGTCGGACCCGGTGAAGGAGTAGCGGCTCGGAAGCAGGCGCGGGCAGCGGTCGACTCCGCTTCACGGGCAACAACCTGACGCCTCACCACGCCAGTTGGGCGATCTCCTCCGCCACCACCGCGCACGCGTCCGCCGTCGGGTCGATCAGGGGGAAGTGGCCGACGTCCGCCAGGAGGGTGAGGCCGACGACCTCGCCCGCCTTGGCCGCCGCGTCGGCGAAGGCGTCGGCGAGGGGTTCGGGGACGTCGAGGTCGGCGCGGCCCTGGACGAGGGTGGTGGCGATGCCGGTGGGGAGGAGGAGGGAGGGGTCGGCGTGGGGGAGGCGGTCGGTGAAGTGGTCGGGTCCGCCGAGGAGTTGGACCGCCGCGTTGCCGCAGACCTCCAGTTTCGCCGCGAGGGTGAAGTCCGCGATCGGGGCGAGGGCGACCACACCGCGCAACGGCGCGGGCTCCCGCGTGCGCCAGGGAGAACCGGCGGGCAGGACGTGACGTGCCGCCGCCCACAGGGCGAGGTGACCGCCCGCCGAGTGGCCGGTCAGGACCATGCGGCGGGTGTCCGCCCGGGGAAGCGTCTCGCGCGCCAGGTCGGGCAGCGCGTCGAGGGCGGCGGCCACGTCGTCGAAGGTCTCCGGCCAGCGACCCGCCTCGTCGCCGTCGGACGCGGAACTCCCGCGCCGGTACTCCACGTTGGCCACCGCGAAGCCCCGCCGGGCGAGGTAGTCCGCGAACGGGGTGATGTGGCGTCGGTCGTAACGGGCGCGCCAGGCACCGCCGTGCAGGACGACGACCAGGGGCGCCGGTGACGCCGCCTCCGTGCGCGGGGCGTAGAAGTCGATCACCTGGTCCGGGTGGTCCCCGTACGCCGCCGTGGCATCCGGCTCGACCGGCTCGTGCGAGAACGCCGACTCCTCCTCGGCGGCGGCGCGGGCTGCTGCGGCGTCGTCGTCCGGCATGTCCAACCTCTCAGCGTCGGAACGGAATTCGGGGGGATCAGGTACGGCGACCCACCCCGCCGTTGGCCGGACGGTACCAGGCCGGTCACCGCCCCTCACATGCGGATGTCACGCAGGGTCACCTAATGGGAGCACCTGCCGGTTTTGTACCTCCGCCGGGTCCGGGGACCGCCCGCGAGCGACCCCCGGACCCACCGGTACGGACCCACCGGTCTACGTCAGCGCCCCCGCCAGCACCCGCGCCGCCCGCTCCGTCTCCGCGAAGCCCACGTACAGCGGGGTGAAGCCGAAGCGGAGCACGTCGGGGCGGCGGAAGTCGCCCACCACGCCCCGCTCGATCAGCCGGGGCATGACCTCGGCGGCGTCGGCGCAGCGCA
Organism: Streptomyces sp. DSM 110735; assembly: GCF_016482685.1. GTDB lineage: Bacteria > Actinomycetota > Actinomycetes > Streptomycetales > Streptomycetaceae > Streptomyces. Next base: position 170,631 of record NZ_JACYHF010000001.1, read on the forward strand.
GGGCGATCTGGCTGCCCCGCTCCTCGTGCCGCAGCGGCGTGACGCACTCCAGGCGCCCCGGCTCGGTGTACTCCGTGACGCAGCGCAGGAAGAAGTCCGTCAGCGCGAGCGACTTGGCGCGCACCGCCTCCACCGAGACCCCGTCCCACACGTCGAGCGCCGCGTCGAGCGCGAGCATGGAGAGGATGTCCGGCGTCCCGACCCGCCCGCGCACCGCACCCGGCGCCGCCCGGTACTCCGCGCTCATCCCGAACGGCTCCGCGTGCGAGTTCCAGCCCGGCAGCGGGGAGTCGAAGCGGGGCTGGAGGTCGCGGCGGACGTAGAGGTACGCCGGTGAACCGGGTCCGCCGTTCAGGTACTTGTAGGTGCAGCCGACCGCCAGGTCCACCCCGTCCGCATCCAGACCGACCGGCAGCGCGCCCGCGCTGTGGCACAGGTCCCAGACGACGAGGGCACCGGCGTCGTGGACCGCCGCCGTCAGCGCGGGGAGGTCGTGGAGGCGTCCGGTGCGGTAGTCGACGTGGTTCAGCAGGACCGCCGCCGTACGCGGACCGAGCGCGGCGGGGATCTCCGCCGGGGTCAGCGCGCGGAGCGTGCGGCCGGTCATGCGGGCTGCCGACTCGGCGATGTAGCCGTCGGTGGGGAAGGTCGTCGCGTCGACCAGGATCTCGTCCCGCTCGTCCCCCGCCATACGGACTGCCGCCACAAGTGCCTTGAACACGTTGACACTTGTCGAGTCGCCCACGACAACCTGCCCCGGTGCCGCGCCGATCAGCGGAGCGATCCGGTCACCGATCCGCTCCGGCGCCGTCCACCAACCGGACTCCTCCCAGGAGCGGATGCGCAGCTCGCCCCACTGGCGGCACAGCACGTCCCGCATCCGGTCGGGGACGTGCGCGGGCAGGGCGCCCAGCGAGTTACCGTCCAGATAGACCACGTCGTCCAGGGTGAACTTCCCGCGCAGCTCCGCCAGTTCGTCGGCGGCGTCCAACTTCTCCGCGATCAGCGCCAGTTCGTTCGACTCAGACATACGACCTCGCCGTCCACAGCTCGGGGAACACGGTGTTCCGCGCCCGCTTCTCCAGCCACGCCACTCCGGCGGAACCGCCGGTGCCCGCCTTCGCGCCCATCGCGCGGCGGGTGGCGACCAGGTGGTCGTTGCGCCAGCGCCACACCAGCTCGGCGACGTTCGTCAGCGCCTCCCCGAGGCGGGCGGTCTCGGCGTCCGGGTCACCGGAGTACACCGCCGTCCACGCCGCCTCCACCTCCGGCGCGGGCTCGTACCGCCGCGACACGTCCCGGCGCAGCACCGCGGCGGGGATCTCGTGACCCCGGCGCGCGAGGAGCCGTACCGCCTCGTCGTACAGGCTCGGCTCGTGCAACGCCTTCTCCAGCTCCGCGTGCACGCGCGGGGTGCCGCGGTGCGGGACGAGCATCGAGGCGGACTTGTCCCCGAGCAGGAACTCCATCCGGCGGTACATCGCGGACTGGAACCCGGAGCCCTCGCCGAGCGCCGAGCGGTAGGAGTTGAACTGCGCCGGGGTGAGCTGCGCCAGCGGGCGCCAGGACGCGTTCAGCGCCTCCAGCTCGCGCACGGAACGCTTCAGCGCGGCGATCGCGGTCGGCACGTCGTCCGAGCGGAGCGCCTTCGCGGCGGTCTCCCACTCGTGCGTGATCACCGTGAACCACAGCTCCATCACCTGGGTCGTCACCAGGAAGACCATCTCGCCGGGGTCGTCGGAGAGGGTGTGCTGGAGGTGGGTGAGCACGTCGGCGCGTACGTAGTCCTCGTACGGCGTCGTGCCGGCGAAGTCGAGATGCGGGGTCTCGGGCTCAGCGGCCTCTTCGGGGGCCTGGGAAGGGGGGTGAGCCTGGTGGGACATCGCTGTCTCCTGTCGAGCTACGGGTAGCGGTCCGCCCCTGCCGATGCCGGCACGGGGGCCCCGGTCCCCAGATCGAATCCTGCGTAATCCCACCGGATACGGCAAGGGCTGTCCTCCTGACCTGCCGTCCCCGGTCTCCGTCCCCACCTGTGGACAACCGAAGGACCCGCCCCGCCCAGTGGCAGACTGCACCCATGACGACGCACAAGAACCTGTTCGGCGGCCCGGACCCGACCCACCTCCCCGAGAACGAGGAGGCGTACCGGCTGCTGGCCGAGGACTCGCTCGCCCCTGCCGAGGTCGTGGCCAAGTACCCGACCTTCTCCCTGGCCTGGGCGATGCTCGCCGACGACGCCTTCGAGGCGGGGCGCGTGGTCGAGTCGTACGCCTACGCCCGTACGGGTTACCACCGCGGTCTCGACCAGTTGCGCCGCGCGGGCTGGAAGGGTCACGGACCCATCCCGTGGAGCCACCGCCCCAACCGCGGCTTCCTGCGCTGCCTCGCCGCCCTCACCCGCGCCGCCGACTCCATCGGCGAGAAGGACGAGGCGGAACGCTGCCGCCAGTTCCTGCGCGACAGCAGCGAGGAGGCGTACGAGGAGCTGATGCGGTAACCCCGGGGGCTCTGCGGGCGGCGCCGGGCGTCCCCGGTGCCGCTCAGCCCCGTCCCGCCGCGCTGTCCGCCACGCCGCCCGCCGCGCCGCCCGCTGTCCTGCCCGTCTCCAGCGGCGGTGTCGTGAGGTTGCCGTGGGTGCGGCACTCCGGGTGCGGGCACTCCGGCGTCGGACGCCGTCTGACCAGGGCGAACGCCAGGATCGAGCCCAGCACCAGGACACCCGCGCAGATCGGCATCGCGCGGTCGAAGGAGCGGTTGAAGGCGGACGCGGAGCGGTACGCGTCCGGACCCATCCCGGTGAGCAGCGGAAGCGCGGCGACCGCGATCAGACCCGCCGCACGCGCCGCCGCGTTGTTGATGCCGCTGGCCACCCCCGCGCGGGCGGTGTCCACCGAGGCGAGGACGGTCGCGGTCAGCGGCGCCACCAGGGTGACCATGCCGGTGCCCATGACCACCAGCGCGGGCAGCACGTCGGTCAGGTAGTTCGCGTGCGGACCCACCCGCAGCATCATCAGCATCGCCGCCGCGCACAGCAGCGGACCCACCGTCAGCGGCAGCCGGGGACCGATCCGGTCGGCGAGCGCACCCGAGCGGGACGAGAACAGCAGCATCAGGACGGTCGTCGGCAGCAGAGCCGTACCCGCTTCGAGGGGCGAGTACCCCGCCACCACCTGCAACTGGAGCGCGGTGAGGAAGAAGAAGCCGCCGAACGCCGCGTACACGCACAGCGTCACCACGTTGACCGCCGTGAACTGCCGCGAGGAGAAGATGTCCAGCGGCAGCATCGGATCGGCACGGTGCTTCTCGACGTACACGAACGCCACCGCCGACGCCACGCCCGCGACCGCGCTCACCACCACGCCCACGGACGCCGAGCGCGCCTCGATCAGGGCGTACGTCAGCAGCGCGAGCGCCAGCGCGCCGAGGAACGCGCCGAGCACGTCGAACCTGCCCGGGGGCGCGCCCTCGCCGGAGGTCGCCGCGTCCGACTCGGGTACGTGCCGCAGCGCCACGGGGACGCACACCAGCGCGAGGGGCACGTTCAGCAGGAACACCCAGCGCCAGCCGGGACCGTCCACCAGCCAGCCGCCGAGGAACGGTCCCACCGCCGCGCCCACACCGCCGAACCCCGACCACAGACCGACCGCGCGGCTGCGGTCGTCGGGGTGGAAGGACGCCTGGATCAGCGCGAGCGAACCCGGCGTGAGCAGCGCGCCGCCGATGCCCTGGAGGGCGCGGGCGCCGATCAGCACGGCCGGGTTCGGCGCGAGTCCGCACAGCAGCGACGCCGCCGCGAACCACACCACGCCGATCATGAACACCTTGCGGCGCCCGTACCGGTCGCCCAGCGAGCCGCCGAGCAGGATCAGCCCGGCGAGGGTGAGCATGTACGCGTTGACCGTCCACTGGAGCGCGGCGAGGCTCGCGTCCAGGTCACGGCCGATGCGGGGCAGCGCGACGTTGACGACGGTCGAGTCCAGCAGGGCCATGCTGGAGCCGAGCACGGTGGTGAACAGGATCCATCTGCCCTGGGGCGAAGCCAGCCGGACATCGGGCATGACCCACATATACCGCAGACCCACATGTGCCGACACGCCATGGGTGCGACCCACATATGCGCTGGACCCGGCGCCCACCGCAGGGCACCGGGTCCAGCACACACCACCCCGAAGGGCTACTTCATCTTGTTGCCCGCCGAGCGCAGGTTCTTCGCCGCGACCACGACACGCGCGGCCATCGACGCCTCGGCCAGCTTGCCCCAGGTGCGCGGGTCGTACGCCTTCTTGTCGCCGACCTCGCCGTCGATCTTCAGGACGCCGTCGTAGTGCGCGAACATGTGGCCCGCGACCGGACGGGTGAACGCGTACTGCGTGTCCGTGTCGATGTTCATCTTCACGACGCCGTTCTCCAGCGCGGTGAGGATCTCCTCCTCCGAGGAGCCGGAGCCGCCGTGGAAGACGAAGTCGAACGGCGACTGCTTGCCGAACTTGGCGGCCACGCCGTCGTTCAGCTCCTTCAGCAGCTCGGGGCGGAGCACGACGTTGCCCGGCTTGTAGACGCCGTGCACGTTGCCGAAGGAGGCGGCGAGCAGGTAGCGGCCCTTCTCGCCCAGACCCAGCGCCTCGACGGTGCGGATCGCGTCGTCCACCGTGGTGTAGAGGGAGTCGTTGATCTCGTGCGTGACACCGTCCTCCTCGCCACCGGTCGGGGTGATCTCCACCTCGAGGATGATGTTGGCGCGACGAGCCTGCTCAAGCAGCTCCTGGGCGATCTCCAGGTTGTCCGCGAGGGTCTCGGCGGAGCCGTCCCACATGTGCGACTGGAACAGCGGGTTGCGCCCCGCCTTCACCCGCTCCTCGGACAGCGCGAGCAGCGGACGCACGTAACCGTCCAGCTTGTCCTTGGGGCAGTGGTCGGTGTGCAGGGCGATGTTGACCGGGTACTTCTCCGCGAGGATGTGCGCGTACTCCGCCAGCGCGACCGCGCCGGTCACCATGTCCTTGCTGTACTGACCGCCGAGGAACTCCGCGCCGCCGGTCGAGATCTGGACGATGCCGTCGCTCTCCGCCTCGGCGAAGCCGCGCAGCGCCGCGTTCAGGGTCTGGCTGGAGGTGACGTTGATGGCCGGGTAGGCGAACTTGCCTGCCTTCGCCCGGTCGAGCATCTCGTTGTAGACCTCGGGGGTTGCGATGGGCATCTGTCCGCTCCTCGTGTTGCGGGTTGGCGTTCTGCGTGGCGGCCCTGAACTTGGACCCAGGGGGCGACGACGTCAGCGTCGTGCCCATCTTTCCAGACATGGCCCGGCGGACCGGCTGGCGGTCGAGGCCAGGAAAAGTCCACGCCGTGGCGGGCCGTTCAGTCCAGACCCAGTTCATCCTTCGAGAAGGCGAACCGGTACGGAACGCCCGCACCCGCCTCGATCTTCTCCGCGGCGCCGGTCGCGCGGTCCACGATCGTCGCCACCGCGACGACCTCCGCACCCGCCTCGCGCACCGCCTCGACGGCGGTCAGCGGCGAACCGCCGGTGGTGGAGGTGTCCTCGACCACCAGCACCCGCCGCCCCGCGATGTCCGGACCCTCCACGCGCCGCTGGAGACCGTGCGCCTTCGCCGCCTTGCGCACCACGAAGGCGTCCAGCTTCCTCCCGCGCGCGGCGGCGGCGTGCAGCATCGCCGCCGCCACCGGGTCGGCGCCCATGGTCAGACCGCCCACCGCGTCGAAGTCGAGGTCGTCGGTGAGGTCGAGGAGGACCTGGCCGACCAGCGGGGCTGCCTCGCCGTCGAGGGTGATGCGGCGCAGGTCGACGTAGTAGTCGGCTTCCAGACCCGAGGAGAGGGTCACCTTGCCGTGCACCACGGCCTTGTCCTTGATCTGTTCCAGCAGTTCGCCACGTGCGTCGGTCGTCATACCGCCAGCTTAGAGGCGGCGCCAGCGCCAGGTCGTGGACGCCTCCAGCGGCTCCAGCGGGGTGACCAGGCGGGGCATCGTGTTGAGCCCGTTGGGCGGACCGGTCTGCGGCTCCACGCACACGGCGGCGTCCTGCTCGTCGTAGACGACGGCCCACTGCTCGCGGCTGGTCAGCTTCAGTTCGAGCTGCTCCGGCCAGGTCAGCGTGACGTCCACGCCGTCGGGCATCCCGAAGCAGTCGTCCCAGGGACCGGGCCGGGGGTCGATCCGGTTGCCGGTGGGCAGGTGGTCCGCGCCGCGCTCCTCCTGCCAGGCGGGGGTGAAGTCGACGCGCACGCCCTCGCCGCCCAGGGTCCGGTTGAACCAGGGGTGCCAGCCGATCTGCGCCGGGAACGAGTCCTCGTACGTCTCCACCGACATGGTCAGCGTCAGGCTGTCCTCGCCGACGCTCACGATCTGGGTGACCTTGCCGGGGTGCGGCCAGGGGTCGGTCAGCTCGAACGTCAGGACCGCCTCGTCCGCCGAGACGCGGGCGGTGCGCCAGGCGCCGTCGCGGGTGGTGCCGTGGATGGCGTGCGGCGGGGAGTTGAGCGGCATCTGCCGGACGACACCGCCGTCCAGGAACCTGCCGTCCCTGATCCGGCCGCACCAGGGGACCATCGGGAAGCAGCCGAACCGCTCGCCCTGGCGCAGCAGCTCCGTGCCGCCGACCTTCAGCCCGGCGACCCGTCCGCCCTTGCCGGGGCGGACCACGACCTCCGCGTCACCCGCGGTCAGCACAATGTCTTCGTCACTCACGGGACGACCCTACTCGGGTACGACCGCCCCGCCCGTGGTGCCCGGACCGCCGTCTCAACGGCGCTTGCGCAGCGCCCGGGTGACGACGATCGCGGAGGCGAGCGCGAAGGCGGCGGCGGGGGCTGCCCAGCGCAGGGTGGAGTTCGCGGTGACCGCCTGGGGGGCGGGTACGGGGGCGTAGCGACCGCGCGGCGGGGCGTGGTCGACCTCTTCGGCGCTGCGGCCGATCATCGTGCGGCGCGCGTGCGCGGCTTCGGCAGGCGGCTGTGCCGCGGCGCCGGGACCCGCCGGGGCGTCCGAGGGCGGGGGGACCTCGGTGTCGAAGACGGAGGTGTGGGCGTCGGCGAGGTCGTCGGCGTCCGCCTCGGATTCGGGCTGCTCGGGCTGCTCCGGAGGTGGCGGCGCGACCGGCTCCTGCGGCTCCTCCGCCAGACCCTCCAGGAAGCGGGTCAGCAGACGTGCCGCCGCCGAGGCGAGCTGGTCGGCGGGGAGTTCCGCCGTACGGGCGCCCGTCGTGGTCACCGCCGTCGCGGTCAGGTCGGCCGTCGTCCCGTCCGCCGCCTCCGCGAGCCGTACGGTCACGGTGAACTCCGCGCTGCCGGTGCCCCGGGACTCGGTCGCCTCGCCCTTGACGGTGTAGCTGCCGTCCTCGTGGCGTACGACACCGGCGGTGCCCCGGTACGTCACCGAGTGACCGCCCACGCGCAGCTTCAGCCTGCCGGTCAGCGGGTCGGCGGTGGCGTCCTGCTGAAGCCCGGGTACCGCCCGGGCGACCCGCACGGGGTCCGCCAGAGCCTCCCTGAGCCGGTCGGCCGGAACCGGGACGAAGACCTGGTGCTCCATGTCGCCCGAGCCTACCCAGTGGGCGCCGGTTTTCACCCTGGAGTGCGCCCGGCTCCGTGACGGCTCCCTTTCTCAGTACCTCGGGTGCGCCAGCGTCGAGACCACCAGCCCCGGCACTCTCGTACGGCGGGCGGCGCGGGCGTCCGCGCTCAGCTCGGCCGGGGTCAGGGTGCTCGCGCGGGGTCCCGTGAGACGGAGGCGGGGTCTCGCCGGACCCGGCACCGCCAGGAGATAACCCCAGTCGGGCGGGGTGCCCGCGCGGGCGGCGGAGCGGTCGGGACCCGCCGGGAAACCGGAGTCCTGGCCGAGGACGCGGTAGGGGGCGGTGGAGAAACCCGCCGCGCGCAGGGTCGTCGCCACCGTCCAGAAGACGCGGGGGCGGGTGGTGACCGGTCCCGCGTGGACGACCAGGCGCCCGCCGGGGGCGAGGGCGCGGCGGGCGAGTCCGTAGAACTCCTGGGAGTACAGCTTGGTGCTGGCGGTGATGCCGGGGTCGGGGAGGTCCGCGATCACCACGTCGTACCGCCCGGCGGGGGTGCGGCGCAGGCGACCGAGCGCGTCGGCGGTGGTGACGTGGACGCGGGGGTCGGCGAGCGCGTGCCCGTTGAGCGCGGCGAGACCGGGGTCGCTGCGGGCGAGCCGGATCAGCCCCGCGTCCAGCTCGACCACGTCGACGCGCTCGACCCCGCCGTAGCGCAGCACCTCGCGCGCGGCGAGTCCGTCGCCGCCGCCGAGGATCAGCACGCGTGCGTGCGGTCCTGACATCGCGGGGTGGACCAGCGCCTCGTGGTACTGCCGCTCGTCCCGGCCGCCTACCCTCAGGCGCCCGTCCAGGAAGAGGTCGAGCGGTCTGCCGCCGGTGCCTCCGGCGAGGACGACCTCCTGGACATCGGTCTGGAGCGCGACCCGGACATCACCGCCGTACACCGCGTGCCGCGCGGCGCGCTCGAAGTCGCCCGCCAGCGCGGCGGCGGAGGCGAGGACGCCGAGCACCGCGAGTCCCACGACGAGCAGCGTCCAGCGCGCGCGGCGGCTCAGGTCGTGGCGGAACAGCCCGAGCACCAGCGCGCTGCCCGCGACCACGTTCACCGAGCCGGTGAGCAGGGCGCCGGTCAACTGGCCGAGGAACGGCAGGAGAAGGAAGGGGAAGGCGAGACCGCCGACCAGCGCGCCCACGTAGTCCGCGGCGAAGAGGTCGGCGACCGCGCCGCCCGCGTCCTGGCGCCGGATGCGCTGGATCAGCTCCATCAGCAAGGGCACTTCGGCGCCGACCAGCAGCCCGATGGCCAGCGAGAACCCGACCAGCAGACAGCGCGGTCCCTGCGCCCATATCCCGCCCCAGCCGCCGGTCCACGCGAAGACCGCGTACAACGCCATCGCGCTGCAGCCGCCGACCAGCGCGAGCGCGGTCTCGATCGCGCCGAAGCCGACGGCCGCGTGCCAGCGCAGGCGTTTGGCGGCGAGGGAGCCGATGCCCATCGCGAACACCATCACGGACAGCACGACGGACGCCTGGGTGACGGAGTCGCCCATCAAGTACGAGGCGAACGCGACGAGTTCCAGCTCGTACACCAGTCCGCAGGCCGCGCAGACGAAGACGCACGCGAGGACCAGGAACCGCCCGGTGCCGGGCCGCACGGGCAGCCACGCGGGCTCGGCCCAGGGCGGGGCACCCGGGGACACGGGGGCGTGGGGTTCGATCACGTTGCGACGTTACGTCACGGCGTACGTACGCCTCGTCACCCACACGTGTGGAACTCGGGCGCCTTGCAGCGCGATCGGTTTACGGCGGCCAGAGTGGGTTGACTCGGGTCCGGGTTCAGCCGGACTGTCCGGCGGGGACGCGTACGCCCACGCGGGTCCTGGTCGCCACCAACTGGCCGTCCTGCGGGTAGGCGTGCCAGGTGCGCCAGTGCACCTGACCGCCCTGCCACTGGGCGAGCAGCGCGGTGAACGCGTGCGGGCTGCCGGGGAAGACACCGGCCAGACCGTGCGGGTGGTCGGAGACCAGGGCGAGCAACTCCTGTGCGCGTCCCGCGAACTGGCCCGGCGTCAGCATCTCCACGCGCGCCGCGAACTCGTACTCCCAGTCACCGATCCGCTTGGCGACGCCGAGCGGGAGGGGAGTGCTGGAGCCGGGCATGCACGCCACGGTCTCCGAGCAACTGCCGTTCTCTTCTTCGAGGAGGACCTGGTGGGAGGCGCCGAGGAGCCTCAACTGGAGTCTCGCCCCGCTCAGTTCGAGGTCGAGGGTGGCCAGGGCCGGGAGCGGTTCGCGTCCGAGGGCCCAGGCGAGGTCGGCAGCGCGCGTATCTGTGTAGGAGGTGTTCAGGGTCGTGAGCATGGATCGGCTCCGCTAACACGCATGAGGGAGAGGGCAGTCCGGCGCACCTCGGCGGACACCGGGGCGGTCGGCCCGCTCGGCCCGGCTGGAGGGGGGTGTCCTTGGGACGCCCGAGGGCTGCGGTGGTGATTTAGAGGGAATCATGAACTGTGGCCGTGCCACAGCGTTTTTACCCAACTTCGGAGGGTTTCCATCCCTCAGAGGGCCCCACAGCTCAACTGTTCAACCATGCCCTCCGGGGGCGGACGGAGGGACTGAGGAGGGGCGTTGCGGCAGCGCTGCCGACCGGGCGCGGAAGCCGTACGACGTCGCGACCCCGCCCCGGCGCTCCACGCCACGGCGACCTCGCGCGAGAGCGCCGCCGACCGGAGCCGCAGGAGCCTGCGCGGCGCCGCGGACCCCGCTCGGGACCACCGCGTCGACAACGACCGGCACCCGCCCCGGCGGGCGGGTCCCGCCTCGGAGAGAGGCGTCGCCGCGTTCCCCGCCGGGTCCAGCACCCGCACCCGGACCGCCCCCGCACGTCCCCCGACCGGAGCGCCCCCTACGCCACCCTCAGTTCCCGCCGCCGCAGCCCCCGCCACCACAGGACGAGCCGCCCCCGCACGACGAGTGCCCCCCGCAGGACGAGTGACCGCCGCCGCAGGAGTGGTGGCCGCCGTGGTGGCCGCCCGAGGAGCCGGAGTCGCCTCCGCCCGCCCACCAGCTCGATCCGCCGTCGGACGAGGACGAGGACGAACGCGAGCGGTACGACGACCGCGAACCCCCGCCGCCGCGCCCCTTGCCGAGCGAGACCCTCCCCCGTCCGCGCCGCCGCGAGCGCGACGAGACCGTCACGACGAGCACCAGCGCCACTACCAGGACGATGCCCACAACCATGGCGTCATCCCCCTTCCGTTCCCCCGAAGCGGCCCCCCGTGGGCGCCTCGCTCCCGCGCCGTGCGACGCGGTGACCGGGGGATGCCCGGCGCGCCGCACGGCCAAAGCAGAGTTGAGCAACTTCTGAGGGTGGCGTCCGGCGGGCAGCCGCCGCGGGCGCCCGGCACGCGGCGGACACAGGTTGAGGAAGCCCCCCGCCGGGGCGCAGGATGGCCCGCATGACCTCCAGCGCACGTCCGTACCTCAATCGCCGGCTCGCCGAGTTCGGGACGACGATCTTCGCCGAGATGTCGGCGCTCGCCGTGGCGACCGGCTCGATCAACCTCGGCCAGGGGTTCCCCGACACCGACGGACCCGAGGAGATCAGGGAGGCGGCGGTGCGCGCGCTGCGGGACGGACGGGGGAACCAGTACCCGCCCGGACCCGGCGTGCCGGAGCTGAGGAACGCGATCACCGCGCATCAGCAGCGCAGGTACGGGCTGACGTACGACCCCGACACCGAGGTGCTGGTCACGGCGGGCGCCACGGAAGCCATCGCCGCGACGCTGCTGGCGCTCCTCGAACCGGGCGACGAGGTCGTGGCGCTGGAGCCGTACTACGACTCGTACGCCGCGAGCATCGCCATGGCGGGCGGACGCCGCGTCCCCGTCACGCTGCGCCCCGACGCCGGGCGCTTCACCCTCGACCTCGACGAGCTGCGCGCCACCGTCACCGACCGCACCCGGCTGCTGCTGATCAACACCCCGCACAACCCCACCGGCACCGTCCTCACCCGCGCCGAGCTGGCCGCCATCGCCGAACTCGCCGTCGAGCGTGACCTGTTGGTCGTCACCGACGAGGTCTACGAGCACCTGGTCTTCGACGACGCCGAGCACATCCCGCTGGCCACGTTCCCCGGGATGCGCGAGCGCACGGTGACCATCGGGTCGGCGGGGAAGACCTTCTCCTTCACCGGCTGGAAGGTCGGCTGGGTGACCGCCGCGCCGGAGCTGGTGAGCGCGGTCCGCTCCGCGAAGCAGTACCTCACCTTCGTCTCGGCGGGACCGTTCCAGTACGCCGTCGCCGAGGCGCTCGCGCTGCCCGAGTCGTACTACGACGGCTTCCGGCGGGACATGGGCGCCCGCCGCGACCTCCTCGCGACCGGGCTGACCGAGGCGGGCTTCGAGGTCTTCCGCCCCGCCGGTACCTACTTCGTCACCGCCGACATCCGCCCCCTGGGCGAGAAGGACGGCTTCGCCTTCTGCCGCGCCCTCCCCGAGCGCGCGGGCGTCGTCGCCATCCCCAACGCCGTCTTCTACGACGACCGCGAGGCGGGCGCGCCCTTCGTCCGCTTCGCGTTCTGCAAGAAGGAAGAGGTGCTGCGGGAGGCGGCGGAGCGGCTGCGCGGCATGTGAGCGGACACGGCGAAGGGGCCCGGGGCGTGTGTCACCCCGGGCCCCTTCGGGGTCCGTGAACCGGCGGTCCGTGAACCGGCTGGACTAGTCCTCGTCCTCGCCCGGCTTCTCCTCGTCGATCTCGTCGACCTCCTGCTCCAGACCGAGCTGCTCCACGATCCACTTGTCGAACTCGATCGCGGCGCGGACCCAGCTCACCGTGGAGGACACGAAGTGGTTGAGGTCGACGCCGGTGCCGACCAGCATCTGCGCCTCGCCGATGAGGCGGACGGTGCCGTCCTCGTGGGTGTGGGTGTACACCTTCGGCCACAGGGTGCGGCGGTTCCACTCGTCGACGGTCTCGAGGAGCTGGGGCTTCTCGTCGATCTTGTGGGGACGATCGTAGAAGGTCCGTACCGAGAAGACCGCCTGCTCGTCCTCGCCGCGGAACATGAAGTACGTGCGGAACTGCTCCCACGGAGCCGCGAGGTCGCCCTCCTCGTCCACCACGAACTTCAGCTCCATCTGCTCGAGGAGCTGCTTCACAAGGTCCTGATCCGGGACGACGGGGCCCACCGGTCCCTGGGGCTGCGGTTCGGGCTGGCCCCCGAAGTTCGGAATCGAGGACGGGTCGATGCTCACCGTGTTTTTCCCTTCGTACGGATACCGCCATCCTCCCCCAGGAGGGGAGGCCCCTGGCAAGCCCCGCCGCGCCCTGTAAGCCCTCGGCGGACACGAAGTCCCTGGACGGACGGCACCCGTACGCCATGATTCCGTCATGCGCATATCAAGAGCAGGGCGATGGCTCCTCTGGACCCTGTGGACCGCCTGTCTGCTGTTCGTCCTCTGGGCCGCCTGGACGGCATGGGACCTCTTCCGCACGGCGGAGTCGTGGTGAGCGGGCGAAGACCGGGCGCGATCGCCCTGGTGCTGTGCACGCCGCTGGTGGTCGGGGTGGGGACGGTCGCGGCGGTGACCGGCTGGGGGTACGCGCAGGAGGCGTACGACGTGCCCCGGCCCACCGCCGTGCCGTGCGCGCGGGCGCTGGGCTACGGCGGGGCGACCTTGCCCGCCGGTGCCCACGGCGCGCAGTGCACGGTCGTGTCCTGGCAGGACACGGAGTACTACGCCCGGTTCCGGGTGCCGCGCGCGGAGCTGCGGAAGTGGCTGAAGACCACGTATCCCGACGCCCCCGAGCCGTCCACGCAGTGCCGTCCGCCCTACGACCTCTGCCTCGGACTGGGCTTCCTCGAAGGGGACGGCGTCGAGGCGGACACCGCGGAGGTGGACGCGCGGTTCACGAAGGCGGGCGACGCCGAGGTGCTGTTCTCCGCGTTCGCCGGGTGAGAGACGGGCGACACGACGGTGGCCCGCCCCCTTCGTGAGGGGGCGGGCCACCGTGCCGTGCGGGTCCGTCAGAGCGTCTTCGCCGTCTTCGGGCCCACGATCAGCTCGTCGCCGAAGCGGTCCACGCGGACCGTGTCGCCGTCCTTGATCTCGCCGGAGAGGATCTCCTTGGCGAGGCGGTCGCCGATGGCGGTCTGGACGAGGCGACGGAGCGGGCGGGCGCCGTACGCCGGGTCGTTGCCCTCCTGCGCGAGCCAGGCCAGGGCGTCGGGGGTGACGTCCAGGGTGAGGCGCCGCTCCGCGAGCCGCTTGGCGAGCCGGTCGATCTGGAGGCGGGCGATGCGGGCCAGCTCCTGCTCGTCCAGCGCGGAGAACACCACCAGGTCGTCGAGCCGGTTCAGGAACTCCGGCTTGAAGGAGGCGCGGACCACGTCGAGCACGCGCTGCCGCTTGTCCGCGTCGTCCAGCGCCGGGTCGACCAGGTACTGGCTGCCCAGGTTGGAGGTCAGCACCAGGATGGTGTTGCGGAAGTCGACGGTGCGCCCCTGGCCGTCGGTGAGGCGGCCGTCGTCCAGCACCTGGAGCAGGATGTCGAAGACCTCGGGGTGCGCCTTCTCCACCTCGTCCAGCAGCACCACGGTGTACGGGCGGCGGCGGACCGCCTCGGTGAGCTGACCGCCCTCCTCGTACCCCACGTACCCGGGAGGCGCGCCGACCAGGCGGGCCACGCTGTGCTTCTCGCTGTACTCCGACATGTCGATGCGGACCATGGCCCGCTCGTCGTCGAAGAGGAAGTCCGCGAGCGCCTTGGCGAGTTCGGTCTTGCCGACACCCGTCGGACCGAGGAACAGGAAGGAACCGGTGGGGCGGTCCGGGTCAGCGATGCCCGCACGCGAGCGGCGTACGGCGTCGGAGACCGCCTGCACCGCCTCGCGCTGGCCGATGAGCCGCTTGCCCAGCTCGTCCTCCATGCGCAGCAGCTTCTGCGTCTCGCCCTCCATGAGGCGCCCGGCCGGGATGCCGGTCCAGGCGGCGACGACGTCCGCGATGTCGTCGGAGCCGACCTCCTCCTTGACCATGGTGTCGCGCGCGGCTTCCTCCTCCGCCTCCGAGGCAGCCTCCAGCTCCTTCTCCAGTTGCGGGATCTGCCCGTAGAGCAGCTTCGCCGCGGTGTCGAAGTCGCCGTCGCGCTGGGCGCGTTCCGCCTGACCGCGCAGGTCGTCCAGGCGCTCCTTCAGCTCACCGACCCGGTTGAGGGACTGCTTCTCCTTCTCCCAGCGGGCGTTGAGGTGACGCAGCTCCTCCTCCTTGTCCGCGAGGTCGCGGCGCAGCCGCTCAAGACGCTCGCGGGAGGCGGGGTCGGTCTCCTTGCCGATCGCCAGCTCCTCCATCTTCAACCGGTCGACGGAGCGCTGGAGTTCGTCGATCTCGACGGGCGAGGAGTCGATCTCCATGCGCAGCCGGGAGGCTGCCTCGTCGACGAGGTCGATCGCCTTGTCGGGCAGGAAGCGGGAGGTGATGTACCGGTCGGAGAGCGTCGCGGCGGCCACCAGCGCGCTGTCCGCGATCTGCACCTTGTGGTGTGCCTCGTACCGCCCCTTGAGACCGCGCAGGATCGCGATGGTGTCCTCGACGGTGGGCTCCGCGACCAGCACCTGCTGGAAGCGGCGCTCCAGGGCGGGGTCCTTCTCGATCCGCTCGCGGTACTCGTCCAGCGTGGTCGCGCCGACCATGCGCAGCTCGCCGCGGGCCAGCATCGGCTTGAGCATGTTGCCCGCGTCCATCGCGGAGTCGCCGCCCGCGCCCGCGCCGACGACCGTGTGCAGCTCGTCGATGAAGGTGATGATCTGGCCGTCGGAGTCCTTGATCTCCGAGAGCACGGACTTGAGCCGCTCCTCGAACTCGCCGCGGTACTTGGCGCCCGCGACCATCGCGCCGAGGTCCAGCGAGACCAGGCGCTTGTTCTTCAGGGACTCGGGGACGTCGCCCTTGACGATGCGCTGGGCCAGCCCCTCGACCACGGCGGTCTTGCCGACGCCCGGCTCGCCGATGAGGACGGGGTTGTTCTTCGTACGGCGGCTCAGCACCTGCACGACCCGGCGGATCTCGTGGTCCCGGCCGATGACCGGGTCCAGGCGACCCTCGCGGGCGGCGGCGGTGAAGTCGGTGCCGAACTTCTCCAGGGCCTTGTACTGGCCCTCGGGGTCGGCAGTGGTCACGCGGCGTCCTCCCCTGGCCTTCTGGAAGGCCCCTTGCAGCTTCTTCGCGTCGGCGCCCTGCTTCTGGAGCACCTCTCCGGCGGCGCCGCCCTTCGCGGCGATGCCGATCAGCAGATGTTCGGTGGACAGGAACTCGTCCCCGAGTTCCTTGGCCCGCTGGTCCGCGTCCGCGAGGACCGCGAGGAGGTCCCGGCTGGGCTGGGGCGGGGCGACGGTGGAGCCGGTCACGCTGGGCAGCCCGGCGACGACGCGCTCGGCACCGGTGCGGACGGCGGCCTGGTCGGCTTCGACGGCCGCGAGCAGGTCGGTGATGTTGTCGTTGTCCTGCCCCGCGAGCAGCGCGAGGAGCAGGTGAGCGGGCGTCAGGTCCGGATTCCCCTCGGTCACGGCCCGCTGGCTGGCCGCGTTGATCGCGTCCCGGCTCCTGTTGGTCAGCTCGGCGTCCACGTTCGTGTTCTCCTCCTCGACACGTCTCCACTGATGACTTCATCAGTGTACACAAACTTGAGCCGGGTGCACTCAATTAAGCGGAGGTCGTTTGAGGTTGGTTAGGTTTCGGCCATGAGCCCCGTGAACGCGGACGAGCCGTACCTCGCCTTCTGGCGCGAACGGCACCTGTGCACCCTGACGACCCTCCGCCCCGACGGCAGTCCGCACGTGGTCCCGGTGGGCGTCACGTACGACCCCGCCACCCGTGTCGCCCGCGTCATCACCGACGCCGCCACCGCCAAGGCCGCCCACATCCGCGCGGCGGGCTCCGCCGGTGCCCGCGTAGCCGTCTGCCAGGTCGACGGCCGCCGCTGGGCCACCCTGGAGGGCGTCGCCCACGTGGTCACGGACCCCGCCCGCGTCGCCGACGCCGTCCGGCGCTACGCGGAGCGCTACGGCCGCACACCCCGGGAGAACCCCACACGGGTGGTGCTGGAGATCGCGGTGGACCGGACACTGGGACACGGCTGAGGGGCGCCTCCGGCGGTTCGGGGGTCTGGCAACGGGGGTATCGCACTGGCCTGCGGACGGCACCGGGGCAGGGCAGGTGAGGGCTACCGGGCAGGACCGTCGGGGACACCGCTCGGGGTACGCCTTCGCTGCTGCCGTTGGCCGAGGTGGCCGGGGGCGACACCGGGACAGGGCGGGTGACGGCCGCCGGGCCCGTGCCGTCGGCGACCCCGCCCAGGGCGCGCCTCCGCCGCTGCCGTTGGCCAAGGTGGCCGGGTCGGCGCCGGGCGACGCAGGGCAGAGCCTCGGCAAGCAGCACCGGTCGACCCTGGCCGAGACAGCAACCAGCACGCCATCGAGCGGCAGAAGCCCGCCCGAGCCGGGGTCGGCCAATTCCGACCGGGGGGCCAGATGCCGTCCCGGGCCAGGGCCGAGGACGACGGCGACCGGTGGAGACCAGGCCGCCGGAGCGTCGGCCCCGACCTCGGCAGGCGTGAAAGACCCCTCAGCCGCCGGGAGGAGTGCCGACCGACCTGGGCGCCCGCGAGGGCGCGGTGGATACGCCGGTCGCGGCGCGGTGACCGAGACCCTCGAACGCGTCGGCGCCGGAGGGCGGCCGTGGTCTCGGGCGGCGGCAGACCGGCCCGCGCGGAAGCGGGGGGGCGGATCTCGGCGGGTCCCGGGGGCAGTCGCCGTACGCCACCCGCGCGCGCAGCCGACGGGCACGCACCCCCCGTACAACACGTACAACGGCACCCGCCCGCACGACGCCGCGCGGCACCGGCACCCCCGCCCCCGACACCCCGCCGAAACCGGCGATGAACAGTTTCGGCCAGTTGGCCAGGGGGTGCATACGCCGAAATATCCGCAGAAACTGCAGCGGCGTCACCGTGTTCAGGTCACGGTGACGCCGCTGCGGGGGGAAGCGCCTGAGCGATCTTTTACGACGGGGGAATCGCGTCAGGCACTGCGGGGGGTGGCCGAGATGGTTCTCAGGTCGGCGACCTCCGGGGAGGTGAGCCGGTGGTCGCGCTGGTCCAGGTTGACGAAGATCATGCCGTACCGGACGGCACACCGCACCGGCTGCGGCGCCCCGCGCGGCTTGCGCAGGCACCGGTAGGCGCGAACGTCCTCGTCCTCGTCGCGGGTGACCACGACCGGTTCGCCGAACACCGTCACCATCAACGAGTCACCACTGTGGGGGAGAGCGGTGACCAGGTCGATGAAGTGCCAGCCGGACCGGTAGGCCGTGGCCATCTCTCGCCGGAAGGAACGGTCGTCGGGCGGAGTCGTCATGTCAGGACCAGATACTGTCGTTCGGCTTGTACACCGTGCCGGCGTCGTCCGCACTCGCCGCATGCGGCGCCACCACGGACCAAATACTGTCCGCCCGTACGTCACTCTTCCCCGCGGAGAGGCCACTCAGAGTCCCGAAGGCCACAACGGCGGAGAAGACGGCGACAAACACCGAGCGAAGCATTCTCTTACGCATAGTCGGCTTCGTCCTCACTTGAAGGTCCCCTCACTCCCCCGTCGGATAAGACGATGGCTCATTCAGGCACGTCATCGCCACACAATCAGTGCATCATGTTCCTGCATGTTCAGGACCCTGGGGGGTGGAGATTTGACGCTAAATCCGGCAGATGCGACACATCCCCATGCGCTCACAGAACTGTGCGCCGAGGGAAGGCGGCTGTACGCCACCGCACTGCGCACCGGCCACATCGCGCGCGCGGACGCCGAAAAGGCTCCCTGCCTCATGGAATTCGCCCTGCTCCACCCGGATCTGGACGACGCGGACCTGATGCGCCCGGTCGCCCCCTCCGTCGCGCTGGCCCAGCGGCTCAACCCCATCGAGCGGGAGATCTCCGAGCGCAGACGCACCTCGATAGAGCTGGCGGAGGCGTTCGAGCCGTTCATGGCGCTCACCGCGCAGGGCGCGACCCCCACCCACTCCATCACCGTCCTGGAGGGACTGGACCGCATCAACGCGGCGCTCGACCTGGCCACCGAACAGTGCCGCTCCGAGATGCTGACCGTCCAGCCGAGCGCCCGCCACCCCGAGCGCCGCGTCATCGAGGGTCTGGAGCGCGACCGCACCCTGATCGAACGTGGTGTGCGCATCCGCACCCTGTACCAGCACACCGCCCGCTACAGCCCGGAACGCCTCGCGTACGTCGACCGGTTCGCGGACGGGAAGGTGGAGTACCGCACGATCGACGAGCTGGTGGAGCGCCTCGTCATCTGCGACGAGACGGTCGCCTTCATCCCGATACGCGACGACCGCCAGGTCGCCCTGGAGGTCCGCCACCCCGGACTGGTCCTCTACCTCACCAAGGTCTTCGAGTTCATGTGGAACCGCGCGGTCCCGCTGACCGCGGGGACTCCTTACGAGACCGCGCCCGACGGCATCACCGAGATCCAGCACTCCATCGCCAAGCTGCTGGTGGAGGGCCATGTCGACGAGGCCATCGCGCGCCGCCTCGGCATGAACGTGCGCACCTGCCGCGCCCACATCGCCAAGCTCGCGCAGGCGCTCGGCAGCGGCAGCCGCGCCCAACTCGGCTTCCTGATCGCCCAGTCGGGCATCCTGAACCAGGAGAACTGACCCGCCTCCCGCGCCCCTCACGGCCCCTCTGACCGCCTCACGCCTCCCGGTCGAGCCCCGCCGCCGCGGCCGTGCGCGGAGGTCCCTCCAGGCCCGCCTGGGCGATCCGTACGCCCAACTGGGTACGGCTCGTGGCGCCCAGGGTCTCCGAGAGGCGGGCGATGTGCGCGCGGCAGGTGCGCACGCTGATGCCGAGCCGCTCGGCGATCACCGCGTCCTGGTGCCCCTCGGCGAGCAGCGCGGCGATGGAGCGCTCGCGGTGGGAGATGCCCTCGATGCCGGTGTCGGGCAGAGCGGCGGTCAGCGGGATCGCGAGCCGCCACAGCCGCTCGAAGACGGTCACGAGATATTCGACCAGCGCCGGGTGGCGCAGCTCCAGCGCCATCGTGCGGTCGGTGTTGGCCGGAATGAACGCCACCGTGCGGTCGAAGAGGATGAGCCGGTCGATCACCTCGTCCAGGCTGCGCGCCTCGACCGCGTCGCCCATCAGCTCCAGATAGGTGAGCAGCCCCTGCCCGTGCCGGGCGACATGGGTGTAGAGGTCCCGCATCCGGACGCCCCGCCCGCGCAGTTCGAGCGCCCGGTGCAGCCCCTCCGTCAGCTCTGCCTCGCGCCGGATGCCGCCGGGCTGCACGGTGAGCACCTCCGTGGTGCACGCCTGGGTCGCCGCGTCCATCGCCGCCTGGATGCGGGAGAGCCCGTCCAGGACGCGGATCGCGGTGCCCTCGACGGGCGCGGTCCCGGCCGGTTCACGCCCGAGTACGGCGTACCGGTCGAAGGCGGTGACCGCCGAGCCCACCCGGCGACGGCTCTCGGTGACGTCGTCGTACAGCTCGCGCAGCAGCCGGGACATGACCTCCTGCGGGGAGGTGGGGACCAGCCAGTCCATGTCGTCGGGGTCGGGGTGCAGCAGGGCCAGGTCCAGCAGACAGGGCACCGGTCCGGCCTCGGCGCGCGGCACCCGCCCCCGGCGCAGGGCGAGGGTGTACACCCGCTCTCCCGGCCCGCACAGCCGGTCGGCGCCGTGGGGATGCTCCTCCGTCGCGTGCCCGGCCATCGACCATTCCACCCCCGGTTGCTGCCACTTCCGCAGCGCAACTATGCGCGGACCCGTGCGGGTCCGCAACACGGCTCTCCGCGCCCTGGCAGGCGCGGAGTACGGGTATGCCCCGGAATCGCCCGGGCCCCCGGGAGACGGGCCGACGCGGCCGGTGGGGGCGCCAACCGGCGTGCGCGGCACGGGAGTCGGGAGGGGACCGGGGCGGCCGTGACTAGGGCCTGTCCGGCGGATCTTCGTGGAGCAGCCCGCGGCGTCTGGTGCGTGCTCTCGGCGTGCGCCCGGATCTCCCTCGTACTGGACGTACTCGGGTGATTCGGGCGTGCGGCGAGAGTGCGTGCCAGGCGTCGCGGGCCCACGAAGATCCGCCGGACAGGACCTAGTGGAGTCCGGCGGCGGCGCAGGCGGCCTTGTAGTCGGCGGTGCAGATCTCGGAGACCGAGTAGATGCCGTCGGCGACGACGGTCGACTTGATCTTGCTCTTGGTCAGCGCGCTCACCTGGACGAGCTGGGCGGGGATGTTCTTCTGGGTGGGGCTGTCCACGTGGTCCTGGGTCAGGGCGTCGAACTGGATGTCCTTGCCCTGCACCTTGGCGACGGCCATCTGCGCCGCCGCCTCCGCCTCGTCCGGGTAGGACTTGTAGACGCTCATGTACTGCTCGCCGGTCAGGATGCGCTGCACGGCGTCGAGTTCGGCGTCCTGGCCGGTGATGGGGGGCATCTTGGTGACGCCCGCCGCCTTGAGCGCCTTGATGACACCGCCCGCCATGCCGTCGTTGGCGGCGTAGACACCGGCGATGCTCGCCTTGCCGACCTTGTTGATGACCTCGGTCATGTGGGCCTGGGCCAGCTCCGGCTTCCAGTCCTTGGTGTCGGAGGTGTCCGCGATCGTCACCTTGCCGTTCAGCTCGGAGAGCGCGCCCTCCTTGAACTGCTTGGCGTTGGGGTCGGTGGGCGAGCCGTTCACCATGACGATCTTGTCGGAGAGACCGGCGCCCGAGCCCAGCGCCTCCAGCAGGGAGCGGCCCTGCACCTCGCCGACCAGCTCGTTGTCGAAGGAGATGTACGCGTCGATCGGACCCTCGGCCAGCCGGTCGTAGGCGATGACCGGGATGCCCGCCTCCTTGGCCTTCTTCACCTGCGGGGCGATCGCGTGCGAGTCGACCGCGTCGAGCAGGATGATGTTGACCTTGTCGTCGATCATCCGCTGCATCTGGTCGGCCTGCTTGGAGGCGCTCGCGTCCGCGTTCTGGTAGTCGACCTTGCCCTTCTTCTTCGTCAGCTCGGCGACCTGCTTCTGAATGATCGGGTAGTCGAACTTGTCGTAGCGGGTGTTCGCCTTCTCCGGCAGCAGCAGTCCGATGGTGACGTTGTCCCCCATCGTCGGGCTGGCGCTCGCGCCGTCCCCCGCCGCGTTCAGCACGCCGCAGCCGGCGAGCGAGAGGGACATCGTGGATACGGCCACGGATATGGCGATACGACGCATGCGAGGGCTCACTTCAGGTGCGTTCAAGAGGAGGGGGACACGGAGGTGATGCTTCCGCCCCGGGTGTCTGAAAAGACAACTTGGAGGCGCTACCCGCCGTCAAGCAATACAACTTAACGAGATGGCAACATCACTCTCCGTCGAGAACGTGAAGAGATCGCGAACCCGTACGCCACTCCCTGTAAACCCTGGTCACCGTCTCTTCACCAACTTCCGACCTCCGCCCGCACGTTCTCCACCACTTCCGCACTCCTGACCGAACGAACTCGGCCAGATGCCGCGCTCTACCGCGTAACATCCTCAACTTACCGCTCGTTGTGGGCAGTTGAGGCGCCGGGTACGCCTGAGGGACCGGGTACGCCGAAGGGGCCGGGAGGATGTGCTCCTCCCGGCCCCTTCGGAGACGGCTGTCGACCGGCGGCGGTCAGTCGGCGGACTGCTGACGCTTGGGGCGCCACACGACCAACGCGCTGCTCTGCTGCACCTCCTGGTACGGCACCAGGTCGCGCCGGTAGGAGGCGTGGACGGCTGCCTCGCGCTGGCGCATCGCGGCCGCCGCGCCGTCCAGGGCCGACTCCAGCTCCGCGACGCGGGACTGGAGCGCGGCGACCTGGTTCTCCAGTTCGATGATGCGCTTGATACCGGCCAGGTTGATGCCCTCGTCCTGCGACAACTGCTGCACCTGACGGAGCAGTTCGATGTCACGGGCCGAGTAGCGCCGACCGCGGCCCGCCGTGCGGTCCGGGGAGACCAGACCGAGGCGGTCGTACTGGCGCAGGGTCTGCGGATGGAGACCGGAGAGCTGCGCCGCCACCGAGATGACGTAGACCGGGCTGTCCTCGGTCAGTTCATAAGGATTACGGCGACGACCGGGTGTGTCCATAGGGGCTCAGTCTCCCTTCGCGGCCTCGAACAGCTCCGCCCGCGGGTCCTCGTCCGAGGTCGCCTCGCGATACGCCTCCAGCGCGTCACGAGCCTTCCCCGAGAGGTCCTTGGGAACACTCACCTCCACGGTGATCAGCAGATCGCCGTGGCTGCCGTCCTTGCGCGCCGCGCCCTTGCCCCGCGCCCGCATGGTGCGGCCGTTGGGCGTGCCCGGCGGCAGCTTCAGCGTGACGGCGGGACCGCCCAGCGTCGGCACCCGCACCTCGCCGCCGAGCGCCGCCTCCGCGAACGTCACCGGGACGGTGACCGTGAGGTTGTCGCCCTTGCGGCCGAAGACCGGGTGGTCGCCCACGTGCACGGTGACGTACAGATCACCGGCCGGACCGCCGCGCTCGCCGGGGGCGCCCTTGCCGCGCAGCCGGATGCGCTGCCCGTCGGTGACGCCCGCCGGGATGCGGACCTGCATGGTGCGCGAGGAACGCGCCCGCCCGCTGCCGTGGCACTCCAGGCAGGGGTGCTCCGCCATCAGACCGCGGCCCTTGCAGTCCGGGCACGGGTCGGTGAGCGAGAAGCCGCCGCCCGAGCCCCGCGCGACCTGTCCGGTGCCGACGCAGGTCGGGCACACGCGCGGCGTGCCGTTCTTGTCGCCGGTGCCCGAGCACGCCTTGCAGGGCTGCTGGGACGTCATCCGCAGCGGGACCGTCGCCCCCTCGATCGCCTCGGTGAAGCTGAGGGTCACCTCGGTGTCGACGTCCTGACCCCGGCGCGGCTGCGTACGGGTCGTGCCCGCGCCGCCGCCCCGGTTGAACAGTCCGCCGAAGACGTCCCCGATGCCACCGCCGAAGCCGCCCTGGCCGCCGCCGCCCGCACCCGCGCCCCCGGCGCCCCCGAAGAGGTCACCGAGGTCGAAGTTGAACTGGCCGCCGCCGCCCGGACCCGGGCGGAAACCGCCGCCTCCGAACAGGGCGCGGGCCTCGTCGTACTCCTTGCGCTTCTTGGGGTCGCCGAGGACGTCGTTCGCCTCGGAGATCTCCTTGAACCGCTCCTCGGCCCTGGCGTTGCCCTTGTTGGCGTCCGGGTGGTTCTCGCGGGCGAGCTTCCGGTACGCCTTCTTGATCTCGGCCTCGGTGGCGTCCTTGGGGACGCCGAGGACCTTGTAGAAGTCCTTCTCGATGAAGTCCTTGGTGCTCATCCCCGACGTCCCTCCTTCCTGTCCTTCGTGATTACGTCAGCCCTCCTCCGGGCCACCGTTCTCCTTGTCGTCCGCCGCGCTCTCCTCGGCGTCCTCCGCCTTGACGGTCTGCGCGCCGGGCTGCGGCTCGGCCACGGCCACCCGCGCGGGGCGGATGGTGCGCTCGCCGATGCGATACCCGGGCTGGAGGATCGCCACGCAGGTCGTCTCGGTGACGTCCGGCGCGTAGGAGTGCATCAGGGCCTCGTGCACGGTCGGGTCGAAGGGCTCGCCCTCCTTGCCGAACTGCATCAGACCCATCTTGGCCGCCACGGTCTCCAGCGACTCGGCGACCGACTTGAAGCCGCCGACCAGCTCGCCGTGTTCCCGCGCGCGACCGATGTCGTCGAGCACGGGCAGCAGCTCGGTCAGGAGGTTCGCGATGGCGATCTCCTTGACCGCGACCCGGTCGCGCTCGACCCGGCGGCGGTAGTTCTGGAACTCGGCCTGGAGGCGCTGGAGGTCGGCCGTGCGCTCGCCGAGCGCCGTGCGCGTCTGGTCCAACTGGGCCACGAGGGCCGCGTCCTGGCTTGCGTCCCCGGCCGGGGCCGCCCCCTCGGAGGAGGCGGCCTTCGGCTCGGCGTCGTCGGGGGTGGCGCCGGAGGGGACGTCGGGCTTCTCCTCGAAGCCCGGGGTCTCCTCCGTCACGCGGCACCGTCCTTGCGCTCGTCGTCGACGATCTCGGCGTCCACGACGTCGTCGTCGGCCTTGGCGTCACCGGCGTCGGCGGAACCACCGGCGGCCTGGGCGCCCTGGGCGTCGGCGTACATGGCCTGGCCGAGCTTCTGCGAGACGGCGGCGACCTTCTCGGTGGCCGTGCGGATCTCGGCGCTGTCCTCGCCCTTGAGCTTCTCCTTCAGCTCGGCGATGGCACCCTCGACCTCGGTCTTGATCTCGCCCGGGACCTTGTCCTCGTTGTCCTTGAGGAACTTCTCGGTCTGGTAGACGAGCTGCTCGCCCTGGTTGCGGGTCTCGGCGGCCTCGCGGCGGCGGTGGTCCTCCTCCGCGTACTGCTCGGCCTCCTGGCGCATGCGGTCGACCTCGTCCTTCGGCAGCGAGGAGCCGCCGGTGACGGTCATCTTCTGCTCCTTGCCCGTGCCGAGGTCCTTCGCGGTCACGTGCATGATGCCGTTGGCGTCGATGTCGAAGGCGACCTCGATCTGCGGGACGCCGCGGGGCGCCGGGGGCAGACCGGTCAGCTCGAACATGCCGAGCTTCTTGTTGTACGCCGCGATCTCGCGCTCACCCTGGTAGACCTGGATCTGCACGGACGGCTGGTTGTCCTCGGCCGTCGTGAAGATCTCGGACCGCTTGGTCGGGATCGTGGTGTTGCGCTCGATGAGCTTGGTCATGATGCCGCCCTTGGTCTCGATACCGAGGGACAGCGGGGTGACGTCGAGGAGCAGGACGTCCTTGACCTCGCCCTTGAGGACACCGGCCTGGAGCGCGGCGCCGATGGCGACGACCTCGTCCGGGTTCACGCCCTTGTTGGCGTCCTTGCCGCCGGTCAGCTCCTTGACGAGCTCGGCGACGGCGGGCATGCGGGTCGAGCCACCGACGAGGACGACGTGGTCGATCTCGTTGATGGAGACGCCGGCGTCCTTCATGACGTTGAAGAACGGGGTCTTGCAGCGCTCGAGCAGGTCGGCGGTGAGCTGCTGGAACTGGGCGCGGGTGAGCTTCTCGTCCAGGTGCAGCGGGCCCTCGGCGGACGCCGTGATGTAGGGCAGGTTGATCGAGGTCTCGGAGGACGAGGACAGCTCGATCTTGGCCTTCTCGGCGGCCTCGCGGAGGCGCTGGAGGGCCATCTTGTCCTTGGCGAGGTCCACGCCGTGGCCGGCCTTGAACTGCTGGACCAGGTAGTCGACGACCCGCTGGTCCCAGTCGTCGCCACCGAGGTGGTTGTCGCCGTTGGTGGCCTTCACCTCGACGACGCCGTCACCGATCTCCAGGAGGGACACGTCGAAGGTGCCGCCACCGAGGTCGAAGACGAGGATGGTCTGGTCGTCCTTGTCGAGGCCGTACGCCAGGGCGGCGGCGGTCGGCTCGTTGACGATGCGCAGGACGTTCAGACCGGCGATCTCGCCGGCCTCCTTCGTCGCCTGACGCTCGGAGTCGTTGAAGTACGCGGGGACGGTGATGACCGCGTCGGTCACCTTCTCGCCCAGGTACGCCTCGGCGTCCCGCTTCAGCTTCTGCAGGATGAACGCGGAGATCTGCTGCGGGTTGAAGTCCTTCCCGTCGAGCTGGATCTTCCAGTCGGTGCCCATGTGGCGCTTCACCGAGCGGATGGTCCGGTCCACGTTCGTGACCGCCTGGCGCTTGGCGACCTCGCCGACGAGCACCTCACCGTTCTTCGCGAAGGCGACGACGGACGGCGTGGTCCGGGCACCCTCGGCGTTGGTGATGACGGTGGGCTCGCCGCCCTCCAGAACGCTGACGACGGAGTTAGTCGTGCCCAGGTCGATGCCGACCGCACGTGCCATGGTTGATTCCTCCAACTGACTTGAGTGGAACGGACTCAAGCATGACACTCCCGCTCCGCTGAGTCAACAGACATGAGCGAAGTCGACTCAACTCTTATCCATCCCCTACACGCAACGCCCTCCGGGCGGGGGCAAGTCGGGGCGATCTTCTCAGTTGGGTGGGGGTGCGGGGGGCGTGTTCCCCCGGGTGGCGTGGATACCGGGGGGGCTCGGGGACGGTCGGGACTGGCCTGGGGATCGGTCGGGCGTGCGCCTGTGGGGGCGTGATCCCTGGGGCGCGTCACGGCGACTGAGACCGTGCCCCAGCAACCGGATACGAGCGCGGCACCATCTCCGAGACCAGACACCGGGTCGCGGTAACGCGGGATGACCGGGCACGGGCGCCACTGCGGAGTGACCTGAGCCGGCGAGCCACACGCCCGAACGCAAAGCGACGGCCACGGGTGCGGCTGCGGGACAACCCGGACGGCGGCACCACTGGCCGCGAAGCGGCTCAGGGGGGGCAGGCACGGTTGGGGCTGGCTTGGGGAAATCGGCCGGGCGTGCGCCTGGGGCAGCTTGAGTGTGCGGGCGTGGGTCGGATCAGGTGCGGCGCTCAGCGCCACCTGGGGCAGGCGCGGTTTGGGAGGCAACTGGCACAGGGGGGTGCTGCGAGAGCTGGGGTTCACCCCTGGCGCCCGGGCATCCGGGGCGCCGGACGGCGGGGGTGGCAGCCGTCCGGGGTGACGGGCGGCAGGGGTGGCAGCCCGGTGCCGCGAGGGCTGGGATTCGACCCCGGCACCCCGGCACCCCGGCACCCCGGCACCCCGGCACCCGGCATCCGGGCGGCCAGGGTGGCGGCTAGGCGCTGTGAGGGCTGGGGTTCGGCCCTGGTGCCTGGGCATCTCGGTCGTCTGGCGGCTCGCATCCCGGTGTGGACCTCGCCTTCGGGGCGGTCCGGGCGGTGGCCGTGTCACCCGGGTGGGCCAGTCGGGGAGGCGGAGCAGGGGGCGGGGGGTTCGGGCGGGGAGGGTGAAGTGGGAGGATTCCACCGCCGTTCCGCCGGACCTCCCGGGCAGGGGAAGGGTTGCCTCAGCGATCCACGTCACCCCGCGGACGGCTGCGTGGCGGCGGAAGATGGGGGTAGTCTCAAACGGACTGCATAAGTTACCGCTTAGTAATTTCGAGGCCGCCTCAGGAGCCCCTCATGCAACTCGCCGCGATCATCGTGTCGCTGGTCCTGACCGTGATCGGCGTCGCGCTGCTGGCCCGCGCCATCGGTCAGTTCGTCCGGTACTTCAAGCTGGGCCAGCCCGTGCCCGCGGGAACCCGGACCGACAACCCGTACCAGCGCAGCGTGACCCTGGTGCGGGAGTTTCTCGGCCACACCAGGATGAACCGGTGGGGCATCGTCGGCATCGCCCACTGGTTCGTGGCCGTCGGCTTCCTGACGCTGCCGCCCACCCTGGCGCAGGCGTTCGGCCAGCTCTTCAAGGCCGACTGGACGCTGCCGCTGATCGGCGACTTCCTGCCGTTCGAGCTGTACATCGAGTTCATCGGCGTCATGACGACGATCGGCATCCTCGTCCTCATGGCCATCCGGCTGATGAGCCTGCCGTCCCGCCCCGGCCGCAAGTCCCGCTTCGCGGGCTCCAAGTCCGGCCAGGCGTACTTCGTCGAGTACGTCATCCTCACCATCGGCCTCGCGATCTACACCCTGCGCGGCCTCGAAGGCGCCCTGCACCACGTCGACCACTACGAGGCGGCGTACTTCGCGTCGTACCCCCTGGTCCTCGCCTTCAAGGGGCTGAGCGTCGCCACCCTGCAGAACCTGGTCTACCTGGTCGCCACGATCAAGATCGGGACCTCGTTCGTCTGGATGATCGTCGTCTCGCTCAACACCAACATGGGCGTCGCCTGGCACCGCTTCCTCGCGTTCCCGAACATCTGGTTCAAGCGCGAGGCGACCGGCGGCACCGCCCTCGGCGCGCTCCAGCCGATGACCTCCGGCGGCAAGCCGATCGACTTCACCGACCCCGGTGACGACGACGTCTTCGGCGTCTCCCAGGTCGAGCAGTTCTCCTGGAAGGGTCTGCTGGACTTCTCCACCTGCACCGAGTGCGGCCGCTGCCAGTCGCAGTGCCCCGCCTGGAACACCGGCAAGCCGCTCTCCCCCAAGCTCCTCATCATGTCGCTGCGCGACCACGCGCACGCCAAGGCGCCGTACCTCCTCGCGGGCGGCGGCAAGACCATGGAGGGCGACGAGAAGGCGAGCGAGGAGCAGCTCAAGGACGTCCCCGCCGCCGCCCTCGCCGAGGCAGAGCGCCCGCTCATCGGCACCGCCGAGGAGAACGGCGTCATCGACCCGGACGTCCTGTGGTCCTGCACCACCTGCGGCGCCTGCGTCGAGCAGTGCCCCGTCGACATCGAGCACGTCGACCACATCGTCGACATGCGCCGCTACCAGGTGATGATCGAGTCCGCGTTCCCGTCCGAGGCGGGCACGATGCTCAAGAACCTGGAGAAGAAGGGCAACCCCTGGGGTCTGGCGAAGAAGCAGCGCCTGGAGTGGCTCAAGGAGGTCGACTTCGAGGTCCCGGTCGTCGGCAAGGACATCGAGGACCTGACCGAGGTCGAGTACCTGTACTGGGTCGGCTGCGCCGGTGCCCTGGAGGACCGCGCCAAGAAGACCACCAAGGCGTTCGCCGAGCTGCTCCACATCGCGGGCGTCAAGTTCGCCATCATGGGCGGCGACGAGAAGTGCACCGGTGACTCCGCCCGCCGCCTCGGCAACGAGCCCCTCTTCCAGGAGCTCGGCATGGAGAACGTCATGTCCCTCAACGCCGCGTTCGGCGAGGAGATGGACGACGACGGCAAGGTGACCGACGCCTCGCGCAAGCCCAGGTCCGCCAAGAAGATCGTCGCCACCTGCCCGCACTGCCTCAACACGCTCGGCAACGAGTACCCGCAGCTCGGCGGCGACTACGAGGTCATCCACCACACCCAGTTGCTCCAGCACCTGGTGGACGAGGGCAAGCTGATCCCGGTCACCCCGGTCGAGGGTCTCATCACGTACCACGACCCCTGCTACCTGGGCCGCCACAACAAGATCTACACGCCCCCGCGCGAGATCATCGGCAAGGTCCCCGGTCTGCGCAACGAGGAGATGCACCGCCACAAGGAGCGCGGCTTCTGCTGCGGCGCCGGTGGCGCGCGGATGTGGATGGAGGAGCGGATCGGCAAGCGCATCAACAACGAGCGCGTCGACGAAGCCCTCTCCCTCAACCCGGACATCGTCTCCACCGCCTGCCCGTTCTGCCTCGTCATGCTGACCGACTCGGTCAACGGCAAGAAGAACGATGGCAAGGCGAAGGAGTCCATCAAGGTCGTGGACGTCGCCCAGCTCCTGCTGGAGTCGGTCAAGACCCCCGTGGACCCGTCCGAGGACGACGAGCCCGCCAACGAGCCGGAGCCCGAGCCGGTGAAGTAAGCGGTACGACGACGAAGGTGCCCCCGGCCGATGACTGGCCGGGGGCACCTTGTCGTATCGGCGGCAGGACCTCACCGCCGAGAAGGAACTACGCCTCCTTCGGCGCCGCCTGCTGCACCACCTCGAACGACCACAGCGTCGAACCCGCCGCCGCGGGCCGGTGCTTCCCGCCCTCGCCGCCCTCGCCGCCGCCGGTCCCCTGGTGAGCCGCCTTCATCGGGCCCTCCATCCACGCCTGGAACGCGGCGTCGTCGCGCCAGCGGGTGTAGACGAGGTACTGGTCGGTCCCCTCGACCGGACGCAGCAGCTCGAACCACTCGAAGCCGTCCGAGCTCTCCACCGTGTGGGCCCGCGAGGCGAACCGCTTCTCCAGCACCTCCCGCTGCTCGGCGGGAACGGTCAGTACGTTGATCTTGACTACGCTCATGCCCCCATCCTGCCCCCGCCGCCCCCGCGGTGCGCCCCCGACACCGGACGTCACGGCGGTCGCACCGGACCCGCAGGTCACGGCAGACCGAAATTTTCCCGAACTCCAGTACAACCCTTGCGTCTTGGCGCCGGTCTCTTGATCGCCGACCGCCGCGCAGCCCCCCTCGGGCGGACCGAGGGGGAGCGCGGCGGGCGGCTTCATCGACTGCGGATGCCCGACCCGGCGTCCCCTGTATGCCGCAGGAGAAACCGCATGCACGCACCTCACAGACTCGCCCTCGCGACGGCCACCGCCGCTGCGCTGACGGGCGGTCTGTTCACCGTCGCCGCCGCTCCCGCCTCCGCCGCCGACTCCGTCAAGGTCGCGCGCGCCGACTTCAACGGCGACGGCTACGGCGACATCGCCACCGAGGCGGCCGGCGCCTACGTCGGCGGTCTCAAGAACGCCGGCCAGGTCACCGTCATGTACGGCGGCACCTCCGGCGTCTCCGGCGCCCAGCACACCACCCTCAGCCAGAACTCCACGGGCGTCCCCGGCACCTCCGAGGCGGGCGACTTCTTCGGGTACTCCGAGGCGTACGGCGACTTCAACGGCGACGGCTACGACGACCTCGCCGTCGGCGCCCCCAGCGAGAAGGTCGGCTCCGACACCAACGGCGGCACGGTCGCCCTGCTGTGGGGCTCCAAGAGCGGTCTGACCGGCAAGGGCGTGACCCTGGCCGACCCGTCCCCCAGCGCGCACGACCGCTGGGGTCTGACCCTGGCCTCCGGCGACTTCGACGGCGACGGCAGGGCGGACCTGGTCGTCGGCTCCACGGCCACCACGCTCTACGTCTACCGGGGCGGCTTCAGCGCCTCCGGCACCGCCCCGAGCCGTACCACCTTCACGGTGCCCATCCAGAAGGGCAGCTCCGACTACCCGTTCGGCCCGCTGCACCTCGCCGCCGGGGACGTGAACGGCGACGGCCGCAGCGACCTCGTGATCAACGGCTGGGAGAGCTCGTCCGACTACGGCTGGAACACCAACTACTGGCTGCCCGGCACCAGCAGCGGTCTGACCACGTCCTCGGTCAGGACGCTGAAGTCCGGCATCGTCACCGGCATCGGCGACATCAACGGCGACGGCTACGGCGACATCGTCAGCGGGGTCGGCTGGGACGCGGGCAAGCTGGACGACGGCACCCCGATCCCGGACTCCTCCACCGGCGGTCGCGTCAACATCACCTACGGCTCCGCCTCGGGTCCCGCCTCGACCGCTGTGATCAACCAGGACACCGGCAACGTCCCCGGCGGCTCCGAGAAGGGCGACGAGTTCGGCTGGGACCTGGACCTCGGCGACGTCAACGGCGACGGCTACCAGGACATCGCGATCGGCAGCCCCTTCGAGGACCTCGGCGGCGTCGCCGACACCGGGCAGGTCACCGTCCTGTACGGCTCCCCGAGCGGGGTGAACACCACCTCCGGCGGCCAGGCGCTCGCCCAGAGCACCGCGGGCGTCCCCGGCGGCGACGAGAAGGGCGACCACTTCGGTCTCGACCTCAAGCTCGACGACGTCAACGGCGACGGCAGGGCGGACCTGGTCGTCGGCTCGGACGAGAACAGCGGCAACGGCTCGGTGACCTACCTGCCCTCCAACGGCACGAAGATCACCACGACCGGCTCGCACCTCACCAACGTCGGCGACGTGGGCGTCTCCACCTCCGGCACCCCCGAACTGGGCGCCGTCTTCGGGGACTGAGCCCGTCACCGGACGTCATCCTCGCCCGGCACATCCCCGACCGACCCCTGACCGACCCCTGACGGTCCCTTAGGGGATGTCACAGGTCGGCCGCAAAGCCGGGCCCAGCCCCCTGGGCCCGGCCCGCGACCGCCGCGGACCAGGTACGTTCGACGGGTGGCTGGATTCAGGATCGGACGCGGGGACCACGACCATCGCTCCCCGCAGGGACAGCAGGCGCCGCAGGGCCCGTCGTACGGCGGCGGACCCGCCCCGCGCCACGGACAGCAGGGACCGTCGTACGGCTACCCCCAGGGCGGCCCGGCGTACCCGCAGCAGCAGGCGTACCCCCGGCCGGGACAGCCGGGCCCCAGTGGCCCGTCGTACGGCTACCCCGGACCGCCCGCGGACGGACCGGAGTACTTCGGCGACGGCGGTCACCACCCGGGTCCGCGCGCGCCGCACGACCCGTACGCCGCCGACAACCCGGGTCACACCCAGGCGTTCTCGGTCGACGACGCCGCGGGCTACACCCAGGGCGAGACCTACCACGCCGGTGCCGCCGAGCCCGCCGGTCCGATCGGACCGCCGCTGCACTGGAAGGAGCTGCTGAAGGGGATCGTCCTGTCCCCGAACCAGACCTTCCTGCGGATGCGCGACTACACGATGTGGGGTCCCGCCCTCATCGTCACGTTCCTCTACGGTCTGCTCGCGGTCTTCGGGTTCGACACCGCCCGCGCGGACGCCATCGGCGCGACGCTGACCAACGCCATCCCGATCGTGCTGGTCACCGCCGTCGCGATGGTGCTCAGCATCTTCGTGCTGAGCGTGGTCACCCACACCCTGGCCCGTCAGCTCGGCGGCAACGGCAACTGGCAGCCGACCGTCGGACTGTCGATGCTGATCATGTCGCTCACGGACGCGCCCCGGCTCGTCTTCGCGATGTTCGCGGGCGGCGACGCGGGCTTCGTCCAGGCGATCGGCTGGGCGACCTGGCTCGGCGCGGGCGCGCTGCTCACGCTGATGGTGTCGCGCTCCCACGACCTGCCCTGGCCGAAGGCGCTGGGCGCGTCCGCGATCCAGCTCATCGCGCTGCTGTCGATCGTGAAGCTCGGCACGTTCTGAGCCGACACGCGGAGACGCGCTCGGAAAACACCCGTACGGCATACACCCGTCCGGCATATGCAGAACTGATATGTCCGTTTATCTCCCGATACGTTGAGAACGCCGCACCGGCCGAGGAGCCGGTGCGTGCCTCTTCTTCGAGACGAATCAGGGAGTGAGTGTGAAAGCTCGCTTTGGCGTGAGCCGCGCAAAGGCGCTCACGATCGCCGCACTGTCCGCCCTCGCCGCCACGGCCCTCCAGGTACCGGCCACGGCCGCCGGGGGCACCGGGGGCGGAAGCAGCGCGGACCACTGGGGTGTCATCACCCGCAACACCATCGGCTCGCCGGTGGCCGCACTGCGGGAGGGCCCCTACGGCTCGTTCGGCGTCACCGGCGCCGCCGCCCGTCCGCCCTTCGGCACCGGCAGCCTCGGCATCGAGGTGGCGGACAACTCCACCTCACTGACCCCGCCCAGCGAGAAGGTGGACTTCGGCAACGAGGTCGACTTCTACGGCAACCCGGTGCTCGGCCTCACCCAGGTCGGCTTCCGCGTGTTCCAGACCGGCGAGAACGTCTCGTACGGCGGTCCCCGGAACCTGCCCAACATCAAGTTCGAGATCAACCCGAACGTCGCCGCCCACCCCGGTGACACCTACTCCACGCTGGTGTGGGTGCCCGGACCGGTCACCACCACCGACCGCTGGAGCGGCTACCTCGACGCCACCACCACCGGCACCTGGTATCTGACGGGCGGCGAGACCGCCTGCACCCAGGCCGCTCCCTGCACGTTCGCGCAGGTCAAGGCGTCGCTGAACGACGGCGGCGCGGCACCGCTCATCTACACGGCGGCTGTCGGCAAGGGCCGCGACTACCTGTGGACCGGCGCGGTCGACGGTCTGCGCATCAACAACAACGTCTACGACTTCGAGGCGAACGGCGTGAAGGTGCGCCGCGCCTGACCGAGCCGTACGCGGGCGACGCGGTCCTCGGACGGCCGACGGTATCCGGCCGGGATCAGAGGGCGTCCTTGGACGGCGTCACCGGCTCACCCTGCCTGCGCACCGGAGGCAGCACGCTCCACGGGAAGTTGATCCAGGCGTCGGTGTGCTTCCACACGTACTCGCACTTCACGAGCGAGTGCGGCTTCTCGTACACGACGGCGGTGCGGACCTCGGCGACGGTCTCGCGGCAGAAGTCCCGCACCAGCTTGAGCGTCTTGCCGGTGTCGGCGACGTCGTCGGTGATCAGGACCTTCTTGTCGGAGAAGTCGATGACGTTCGGGACGGGCGCCAGCATGACCGGCATCTCCAGGGTGGTGCCGACGCCGGTGTAGAACTCCACGTTGACCAGGTGGATGTTCTTGCACTCCAGGGCGTAGGCGAGACCGCCGGCCACGAAGACGCCGCCACGGGCGATGCTCAGCACGATGTCCGGCTCGTAGCCGTCGTCCGCGATGGTCTGCGCCAGCTCGCGGACCGCCTCGCCGAAGCGCTCGTAGGTCAGGTTCTCCCGTACGTCGCTCATATCGCCCTCACACCTGGGTCCGGTGGAAGTTCAGGTAGGAGCGCGAGGCGGTCGGACCGCGCTGACCCTGGTACCGGGAGCCGTAGCGCTCGCTGCCGTAGGGGTGCTCGGCGGGCGAGCTGAGCCGGAACATGCAGAGCTGGCCGATCTTCATGCCGGGCCAGAGCTTGATCGGCAGGGTGGCGAGGTTGGACAGCTCCAGGGTCACGTGACCGCTGAAGCCGGGGTCGATGAACCCGGCGGTGGAGTGCGTGACGAGACCGAGGCGCCCGAGCGAGCTCTTGCCCTCCAGGCGGGAGGCGAGGTCGTCGGGGAGGGTGATGACCTCGTACGTGCTGGCCAGCACAAACTCACCGGGGTGCAGGATGAAGGGCTCGTCCCCCTCGGGCTCGACCAGCCGGGTGAGGTCGGTCTGCTCGACGGAGGGGTCGATGTGGGGGTACCGGTGGTTCTCGAACACCCGGAAGTAGCGGTCGAGCCGCACGTCGATGCTGGACGGCTGCACCATGGATTCGTCGTAGGGATCGATCCGCACCCGCCCGGCGTCGATCTCGGCCCGGATGTCCTTGTCTGAGAGAAGCACGTCCCGAGGATACGCAAGGGGTACGGAGGGCGGACAATCGTGGCGGACGCCGTGCACGGGCGGCTACGCGACGCGACCGCCTCCGGGTGGAGACGGCCGCGCGTGTCTGTATCTCTTGTTGATCTCTTGTTGCCGCCGCTACCGCTTCTCGAGCGTGACCGGTACGACGCTGCGGAGCCGGGCGCACCGCGGGCACCGCACGAGCCGACCGGGTCCGAGCCGCTCGGCCTGCTGCATCGGGAACGAAGTGGTGCTGAAGACGTGGCCGTCCACGCAGCGGACGACGGTGCGTTCCATCAAGTCCCTCAAGTCCCTTCCCCAGGAGCCTCGTCGGGCCATCAACCCCGACGACAAAAGCCACATTACGGGATACTCGGGAAGCCTCTCCAGACGGCACTCCGCCCCACCCGAGCCCTCTCCGAAGGCCCCACCGTACGCCCCAACTCCACACCCCCGTACCGCCCCGAGCCCCCGACACGCGAAGCGCCCCGCGGTGCGACTTTGGGATGGGGTACAGTGAGCGAGCGTTCGGACATCGACTGCGATTTGGTCTCTATGTCCGCCTTACGCGGGTGTAGTTTAATGGTAGAACATCAGCTTCCCAAGCTGAGAGCGCGAGTTCGATTCTCGTCACCCGCTCCAAGAGAAACCCCAGGTCAGCGACCTGGGGTTTATTCGTGCCTGCTCCAATTTGAGGCGGCGCGCCCTAAGCAACGGCGCGTGAGGCCGCTCGCCTGAGTCGCGCCAATCATGTAGGCGCCGTGCTCACGCCGAGTGAGTGAGGGCAGGAGCCCGGTGTCAGTGGCTACTGTCAGGATCGGCATCGCCCCACGTCGTCGCCTGGAGGACACATGAGCGCCGATCTCGGTCCGCTGGCCATCACGCGCCGCAGCAGCAGCGAGCTGATACGGGCCAAGGGCGAAACAGTGGGCAGACTCGGCGACTTCTGGAGCTGGGCGTGCTCCGACCTGGCCAACAACACCATGCGTGGCGTCCTGGCCGAGTACCTCGTAGCCATGGCACTGGGCGCCGCAATCGGCACACGCACTGAATGGGACACCATTGACATTCGTACGCCCGAGAAGTGGCGCGTGGAGGTGAAGTCGGCGGCTTACCTGCAGTCGTGGGCACAACCCCAGATGTCGAAGATCGAGTTCGGTATCGCGCCGGCTTCCGGCTGGGACGCCCAGACCGGCACCGCCTCAGTAGAGGTCATGCGGCGCTCGGACGTGTACGTGTTCTGCCTGCTGCACCACCAGGACAAGCAGACCCTCGATCCCTTGAACCTCGACCAGTGGACCTTCTATGTCCTGCCCACCCGCATTTTGGACGAGCGCTGCCCGACCCAAAGGTCCATCAGGCTCTCCAGCCTCGTCGAGCGCCTCAGCCCGCTGAAGACCGACTTCGCCGGCTTGCCGAAAGCGGTCTCCGCGTGCGCCGAAGGCATGCGCCAGCCCGAGGGCAGCGGCCTCAACCCACTTCAGTAGACGGAAGCAAGACGGTCTGTTCGACGTGCTCCGGGCGTGGGAGCCGGAGGAGTAGGACGGGCTTTAGACCTTCTCCGGACTTACGCGTGGATGTGCGGCGGTGAGCAGCTCGATGTCTTCCACATCGGAAGTCAGGATCGTCACGCGGCCGGGATGCTGCAGGGCGGTCGCGCACAGCATCGCGTCGATGGCGTACTTGTGGCCGTGCAGTCCCGCCGCGCGCAGCAAAGCGGCAGCGGATTCCGCGACGGCCCGGGTCACCGGATCGACGCTCAGGCGGGACAGCGTCCAT
This sequence comes from Streptomyces sp. DSM 110735, assembly GCF_016482685.1. Taxonomy (GTDB): domain Bacteria; phylum Actinomycetota; class Actinomycetes; order Streptomycetales; family Streptomycetaceae; genus Streptomyces. Next base: position 207,640 of record NZ_JACYHF010000001.1, read on the forward strand.
TTCAGGGCCGCTTCGTTGATCTTCGGGTGGATCACCTCGACCAGAACCGCCGCGGAGGTGATCACGGGCAGGTCCGCGTCGCGAGCAGCCGTCAGCCACTCGTGGATTTCCCGGTCACGTTGTACGGCCTTCGCCAGGCCCTCGCTGTCCAGGACCAGGGCACCGCTCACGCCGCCGCCCCGGCACCGGAAGCGCCGCCGGTCAACCGGGCACGCTTCGCCGCCACGGCCTCAGGGTCGGCGGGGCCGTGCACCTTGTCGAAGTCCGCGATCAACTCGTCCAGGTTGTCCCGCTCGATCTGCCGCTGGGCGGCTTTCTCCAGATACGCCGAGACGCCCCGCTTGCCGACTCGCTCGCGGATCGCCTGCAGAGTCCCGGCAGTCAGCGTGACGGAGATGCCACTGGTGGGGCCGTCGCCGGGCGGGAAGTCAACGTCGTCATCAGCCACAACCCCGAGTATGCCATTGAAAATGGCATAACGGGCGACCCGCCCCCGTGGTGCGGGCCGCCCCGGTTCGGTCAGGGGCGGGTGCCTGGCTTGTCCACCACGGCTGTTGTGAAGAGGGAGCTGCCGCCGAGGACCTTGCCGTGGGCGGAGACGATGCGTTCGCCGACGATGCGGTGGGTCTGGGGGTCGATCAGCCACTGGTCGAGCATCGAACCGCCGGTCTTGGACGGTTCCCCGCGGTTCCAGTTCAGGGCGATCACCCGGCGTCCGGCGGCGTCCTTGACCAGGTGGCCGGTGACTTTTCCGCCCGGGAGCAGGGCGAGGGCGCGGTAGAGGGAGGCAAGACCCTTGGCCGGCATCACGGGGTTCGAGAGCAGGACGCTGATCTCGGAGTAGTCGTTGCGTGCCTGGGAGGACCCCTTGTCGTCGGCTATGGCGTTCTGCTCGCGCAGCGCCTTCAGCGTGCCCCTGCCGTCGGTGGGCAGGGCGGCGAGGACCCGGTACATCTCGCGGGGCGAGCGGTCGTCGCCCTCTCCGCCGTTCTCCAGGTGCATCTTCATGATGTGGAGCGGCTCGTCCCCGAACCGGGAGGTCATGGCGGAGCCGTCGTAGCGGATCCACTTCTCCTCGGGGCCCACGAATCGGCCGGTCCTGCCCACAGGCTGCGGAGGCTCCTGCGCCTCCTTGGTGTAGATCCACTGCTTCGCTGTCGGTACCGTGCCGTCCGGCTGTGTCTGGACCGCGTCGGCTGCCTGCCGCAGGAACTCCGCCGTGGTCACGCCCCGGTAGCGCACGTCCGGCGTCGTCGCGGGCCGCACGGTGTCCCGTGAGCCCGACGAGCCCACCAGCAGGGTCGCGGCGACGGCGACGGCGGTCACCGCGGCCACGACCCCGACGAGCGCGAACTCCCGCCGCAGCCACCGCGCGCGGCGCGACCGCCCGACCCGCGCGGCTTCGGTGAGCAGGGTCCGTCCCGGTGCGAGCCGGGCGCGGTCGGGCGCCGGTACATGGGCGCGCAGCGCGCGCACCTCGGTCATCTCGTCCATGGCTACGCCACCTCTACCGCGTCGGTCACGAATGCAGGATCGGCACCCAGCGCCGTACGTACCTTGCGTCGCGCCCGGTTGAGCCGCGAACGCACCGTGCCGACCGGTATGCCCAGCGCCTCCGCGACCTCCTGGTAGGTGAGGTCGGCCCAGGCGACGAGCAGCAGGACGTGCCGGTCCGGTCCCGACAGCGCCGCGAGGGCTCCGGCCAGCGGAGCCTGCGCCGCGATCCGGCTGTCGGCGTCCTCCAGCCAGAACGCGCCCCCCGACGCGGCGAGCGGGTCGCGACCGGTGCGGGCGAGCGCCCTGAGCGCACGCACCTCGGCGCGGCGCTGCTTGCCGATCAGGTTTCCGGCGATGCCGTACAGCCAGGGGCGGGCGTTGGCGCGCGTGCGGTCGTAGCGGGACCGGATCCGGAAGGCGGTCAGGAAGGTGTCGGCGGTGATGTCGTCCGCGGCGGCGTCGCCCAGGCGACGGGCGGCGTAGCGGTGGATGTCGGCGGCGTAGCGGTCGTAGAGCAGGGCGAACAGCTCCGACTGCTCCAGCGACTGCGCGACTATCTCCGCGTCGTCCTCCGTCCGCGCCGCAGACGGCGGTGGTCCGCTCACTGTGCTCCCCTGACTCGTCGGTGACGGTGTGCCACCCGCTGTTCCCCGACGAGCCCCGAAGAGTTCACGGTTTCCGGGGAGTCGTCGTCCCGCCGGTGAAGCCGCATAGGGTGGAGCCGGTATGCCCGTCACCGTGAGAGGTCTGTGATGACCGAGCTCCCCCCGGACCCCGCCGTCACGCAGTTCGGCCCCCAGGGGCTGCGCCGCATCAGTGTGCCCGCGACGTACGGGACCGTGCCCGCCTCCGCCCGCGTCCACCTCGCGCAGGTCGGGGTGCCGCTGCACGTCGGACCGTACTTCGTCGCGGCGGACGAGACCGACGGGCTCACCCTCGGGATGTACACCGGGCATCGCGGCGTGGCGCTGCAGGGGGAGTGGGCGGAGTGGGTGCGTGTCGGCACCGACCGGCTGGCGCATCTGTGTGTCCGCACCGACGGCTCCGTGACGGCGGTCTTTCCCGGACGCGGTGAGCCGGAGCTGTTCGTGAACTCGGACATCGCCGCCTTCACCCACTGCGCCGCCGCCCTGGACCGCGCCCTGCCGGTGATCGCCGCCGCGGACGGACTGCCGTCCGCCGCCGAGGCGTTCGCCGCGCTGGTCCAGGAGATCCGGCGGATCGACCCGGCGGCCGTCACCGACCGGGAGAACTGGTGGTCCCGGGTGCTCGACGACGTCCGCCACACGCTCAACTTCCCGTTCTCCTCCGCCTTCGAGTACGTCACCGAGGACGGCGGCAAGCAGATCGTCACCGCCCAGGCGGGTCCCGGACTCCCGCACCCCGAGGAGCAGTTGTGGCGGCGGCTCGCCTCCTCCGGCGTGGAGCCCGGGCAGGTCAGCCGCGTCTACTGCGAACTCCAGCCGTGCATGATGCCGGGGCACTACTGCGCCGCCTGGCTCCAAGCCGTCCTGCCGGACGCCGAGTTCACGCACAGTTTCGACTACGGCGACACCGCGGAGTCCCGGGAGGAAGGGATCAGGGAACTCATCACCCACGCCGCGCGGCAGGCAGGGCAGTGATCCGCCGCCCGGGTGGCGCGGGGACGGAGCCGGGTTCATGACCGCCGGTGCCGCCCCGCAGTGGTCCCGCCCCGCCGCCGGGCGGGAGCCCGCCGCGGCAGCCCTGCTCTCCTGGCTCGGCGATCCCCTCGCCCCGGGGCTCGCCGTGCTCACCGGTGGGGAGGGGAGCGGGAAGTCGCGGCTCCTCGCCTGGCTGATCGGGCACGGCACCCGGCCCGGCACCACCGGCGACCGCCGCGTCCACGCCTTCGTGCCGCTGGTGGGACAGAGCGCGACCACGGCCGTCTGGATGCTCGGCCAGCAACTGTCGGTCGCCGCCCGTTCCCCGGGCGACCTGCTGGCAGCGCTCGCCGCCGACCGGCGCCGTACCGTCCTCGCGCTGCCCGCGCTGCACGCCGCCGAGGAGCCCGGCTCGCTCGTCGAACTCGCGCTGGATCTCGCGTCGTTGGAGCATGTCCGGGTCCTGGTCGAGGTCCGCTCGGGTACGCCGTGGGAGCAGGCGCTCACCGCCGGACCCTGCGCGCGCATGGACCTGGACGAGCCCCGCTGGACCGACGAGGCGCGTCGCGCGTCCTGGGACGCGGACCATGCCGACGAGCCCGTGGAGCGGGACCCCGAGCCGGAGGAGCCGTTCGACCTGGACGATCCCGCCTCGGTCTGCGCCGCCGACCCCTGGAGCGTGAGCCTCGCCTACGAACGCTCCGCGGAGAGCCACGGCGGACTGCGCCCCGCCTGGCTGCGCGCCGGTGCCTCCCTGACCCGTGAGCAGCCCGCCGCCGAGCGCGCCCTGGTGCTCCTCGCCGCCCTCGGTGACGACGCCGATCCGCGCCTGCCCGCCGCCCTCGGCACCGTGGCGCGGGACGCCTCCTGGACCGTCGTGTGGCACCGGGTGCGCGGGGACATCGACCCGCCGTGGCCCGGTCCGGCCCGCGCCCTGGCGTCCGGTACCGGTCCGTCGGGCGGGCACCTCGTCGTCGCGGACCACCAGGGCACCGTGCGTGTCCTCGACGCGGACAGCGCCCGCGCCACCGGTCGCCTCCCGCACTCCGCCGCCGGGGTCCGCGCCCTCGCCGTACTCGACGACGGCACCGTCGGCGTCCTGGACGAGCACGGGCTGCCGCACACCCGGCACACCGCCGAGTCCGCGAAGCCCAGGGGGCTCGCCGCCCTCCTCGACGACGGACCCTCCACGGGGGAGCAACTCCTCGACGCTGTAAGGGAGTACGCGCGAGGCGGGCGGGAGACGGTCACCGCGATGGGCAGTACTGGCGAACAGGTCTTCCTCGGTGACGCGGACGGTACGGCGCATGTCGTGGCCGTCGGCGCCGAGCCGCGTACCGCCGCGCTGCACCAGGGGCGCGTCACCGCGATCGCCGGGACCCCGCTGCCCGTCTCCGCGGCGGGCGACACCGCCCTCCTGCTGTACACGGGCGGCGCCGACGGCACCGTACGAGCCTGGGCGCCCCACGCCGGACCCATGCCGGAGCCGGTGGCCGAACGTGACTGCGCGGTCAGCGCGTTGGCGGTGACGACGGGGGACACCGGACCCGTCCTGGCGATCGCCTGGGCCGACGGACTCGTGGAACAACGGGCCCTGGGCGACGACCGGTTGCCCACCTTCCATCCCGGTGGCCAGGTCCACGCGCTCGCCTTCACGGCGGAGGGGGACCTGGTGGTCGGGACGGACGAGGCGCTCGTGCGGCTGCAAACTCGGTAACTACCGTGCCGCCGCCCGCCGGACGGTGGGCGCCGCTGTCAATTCCCTTGCGCCGCCCAACAGATGGGACTCTTGTCACAGAATCGCGACGCGGCGCGGTTTCCACTTGTGCACCTGCCAACCCGCCCCGTTAGCTGGGTAGTCGGAGACATGAAGGCCGACGGGAGACGGGGCGCGCGGTCATGGGGCTGGTCCTGCCGAGCATCATCGACGAGGCACTCGACCTCATCGGGGTCAACTGGCCCAACGTCGACGAGGACGACTACTTCGAAATGGCGACGTCCATGCGGGACTTCGCCGACACCTTCGAAGGTCAGGGAGGCGCCGCGCACAAGGCGGTGACCCGCATCATCGACTCCTCCGAGGGTCTGGCCGTGGAGGCCATGCGCAAGCACTGGTCCCATGTGAAGACCGGTCACCTGGACAAGATCCCCGACCTGGCGCGGCTGTTCGCGGACGCCTGCGACGGCGTCGGTCAGATCATCCGCGGCATGAAGGTCAAGGCGGGCGTCGAACTCGGGGTGCTCGCGGGCACCATCGTCGCCGAACTCGCCGCCGCGCCGCTGACGTTGGGCATCTCCGCCGCTGCCGCCGCCGGTGAGATCGCGCTGATGCGCACCATCGTGAAGCGGCTCGTCGACGAGGCGGTGGATCAGCTCGTCGACACGCTCGTCACCAAGCTCACCGAGCCCGTCACCGCCAAACTCCAGGAACTCATCTCGGACATGGTGCTCGACCTGGCCGAGGGCTCCTTCAAGCCCGGTGCCGACCCGGGCGGCATGAAGCTGGCGTCGGCGGGCGACGACGGCGACACGGGTGGCTCCGGCGGCGGGGGACTGCGGACCGTCATCGACCACACCGCGTTCGAGGACGGCGCCGGGAAGGTCTCCAGCCACGGCAGCGACCTGGGCAGCCAGTCCGGGGTCCACCTCCACAGGTCGAAGAGCACCTTCGGCAGGACCAAGGGCAAGGACGTCTTCACCCACGCCGTCGACGGCTTCATCGAGGAAGCCATCGACGGCATGGAAAAAGCCGCCAAGAAGGTGACCGACCACGTCACCCACACGTTCCCGGACAGCGTGAAGGCCGCCTCCCGGCACCAGAAGCGCAAGGACCACGACATCGGCGACGAGGTCGGCAGGGTCGAGGTCAAGAAGCCCAGGCAGGACGGCGGCAACACGCCGATGTACCTGCTCAGCGACGACGGTTCGATACGGCGGCTGCACCACGACGGCACCACCACACCCGTCCACCCCGACGACTCCTCCGGCGTGCACGGCGTACTCGGCGACAAAGCCTGGTACCCGTGGAACCACACGGGCGAGAAGCAGCGCAAGGACAAGCCGAACAAGGGCGAGACGGTCGGCTCCACCAAGGTCGCGCCCGGCTCCACCGAGCTGGCCCGCGCCACCCAGCTCGGCCGCTACGCCAACCGCACCGAGCGCCCCGGCTCCTACGTCCCCGGCGGCAACTACGCCTCCGCCCTGTACGACGGCGACGGCAGCCGCTTCATCCTGGTCGGCGCCAGCGGCAAGGCGCACTCCGAACGCTCCATCGGGCACCCGCTGATCAAGAAGGGGCATGAGGGCAACGTCTCCCACCTCTACACGGAACGGCAGCCCTGCCAGAAGAACCCCAAGTGCGAGAGATACCTCGCGCGGGAGTTCCCCAGCCATCTGGAAGTCACCCACAGCGCGAAGTACGACCAGTCCGAGAAGGGACCGGACGGCACGGAGCTGAGCAAGTACAAGAAGGACCGGGAACACCGCGCCTACGTCCAGTGGCTGGAGGACCAGTGGAAACAGCACGGTGTCGCCGGTGGACGCACTGATACGGTGATGGACCTCTCGCCCTCGGACCGCAAGTTCGTGCCGTAGGAGGGGAGTCGGCCCAGAATCCCACGGCGTCCGCAGCGCCGCCGAGTTCGGAGTCCCGGAAGTGCTTTTCGACGTCACCCACAGCGAATTGGCCGGCATCTTCGGGGAGGAGCGGGTCGCGACCGTGCCCGCGAGCGCCTTCCCGCCCGCCGTCGCGGACACCGAGGGCGCCCGCTTCCTGCAGACCGTCGGCGTCCCCACCGGCACGCTCGCCCTGCGTCAGCCCGAGGAGCCCGGCGGTCGGCTGCCCCTCGTCCGGGACGCCGTCCACCTCGACGACTTCGAGGACCTTCCGGAGGGCGCGGGCGACTGGCCCGTCGTCGCCTGGCTGCTCAACGCGCACCTCGCCCTCGACCCCGCGTCCGGCGCGGTGTACGCCCTCGACGCCGACGAGGAGAGCGCGCAGCGGCTCCACACGGACGTCTCCTCCCTCGCCGAGGTCACCCTCCGGTTCCAGCGGCTGCTCGACGAGTTCACCTTCGGCGACGACGAGGAAGCGGGCTTCGAGCGCCTGGAGGGCGACGTCGACCGCATCCGCGAGGAGACGAGCGCCGTCGACCCGCTCCCCTTCCGGGACGACGAGACCGTCTGGTCGGCGGTGGGCGACGAGATCGCCATGGGCCAGCGCTTCACGGCCGACAGCCCGGGCGGCCGCTCGCTCTACGGCTGACCGACCCGGTACCAGTGGGTGCCGCCGACCGGGAACTCGTAGGTCGGACGCCCGTGGCTGCCGGTCGTACGGAACGGGACGCCGTGGTCGCTGATGCGGAGGGTGCCCTGGCGACCGCCGCTGTTCCACTGGAGGTCGACGTACCACCGCACGTCGTGGGTGTCCGCGCCCGCGGTGATGTAGAGGACCTCGGGGTCGGACTGGCTGACCTTGTAGGGGAAGCCGCGCTGACCCGCCTTCGGGACGACGACCGGGTGGGCGGCGTCGAGGTTCGTGCCGAAGGACCTCGTCTCCACTCCGCCGCCGCAGCCCGACGAGCCCAGGTAGGCGTTCCAGGCGGCCGGGGCGCCCGAGTCGACCACGACGACGTGCATGGACTCGATGACGACCGTCTCGTCACCCGTGCCCTGGACGGTCAGCGCGACGCGCTGCTCGTCGGCGGCTACGGCGCCGTTCGCCTTCACCCACCCCGGCACGTCCTGTCCCATCACCGGCGGCGAGACCTGTCCTGGCGGGCGGTTGATCAGGTACTTCGCCTCGCACTGCGGGTCGTCCCAGCCGTAGGTGCGGGTGCTGACCGTGAGGGGGACCGCGTTGTGGTCCTGCGGGTGGTTCGGGGCGGTGGTGGTGTGGGTCGGGGGCGTGGTGGTGGGTCCGGTGGGGGACGGGGTGCGGCTCGGGCGCTTGGCGGGTGATGCCGAGGTCGAGGGGTGGGGGGTGGCGGGGGTCGGGTGGCCGGTGGCGGTCGCGGCGGTGCCGGTCGGGCGGTCGTTCGCCGTCGGGGTGGTTCCCCAGTCCTTCGGGTCGAGGGCGAGGGCGGTGGACACGGCGACGACTACGGCTACGGCCGCGGCGACGGGGATCCAGCGTTTGCGGGCGCGCCGGGGGGCGGGAGCGGCAGGGGCTTCGGGCTCCTCCGACGCACTGGGCGCGGGCGACGCGGGCACTGGCTCGGGTCGGTCAGCCCGGGACTCCGGTCCGGTGTCGGGCACAGGCGCTTCCACCGGCGCTTCCACAGGGGTGTCCGCCGCGGGCTTCCGCCCGCGTTCCCGCGCCGCGTCCGCCAGGACCCAGCGCCGGTGCAGCTCGACCAGTTCCTCGGGGGTCGCCCTGCACAGGCGGGCGAAGCGGGAGAGGACGGCGTAGTCGGTCGGTACGCCGTCGCCCTTGCAGTAGCGGTGCAGCGTCGACGTGCTCATGTGCGCGCGTTTGGCCAGGGCTTCGTAACTCAGCCCGGACCGCTGCTTCAACTCGCGTAACAGCGCGGCGAAAGCGGCGATCTCGTCAGCGTCCCCCACCGGTCCCCCATTCCGTTCGGCATCCCAGGGCGGTCATGTTTCCCCAGGTCAGAGCCGGTGCGAGCATCCCAGCGTCCCGAAACTCCCGATGGAATGGCGGGTGGGACGGCGCGTGGCACAAGCTGAGGTCATCCAAGCACGGAGCCCCGCCGGGATCGGTGACGGCCCCGCTCGGACCGGCTCAAGGGACCCGCGCCGCAAGCGCGTTCGGCCCGACCCACCCGTACAGAGAGAGCAGTCGACCCATGCGTATCGCCTCCCGCTTCACCGCCCGCGTCACCTCCTCCGTGGTCGTCGCCGGTGCCCTCGCACTCGTCGGCGTCCAGGCCGCCGGGGCGACCGCCTCCGCCGCCACCAAGGCGTCCACGGTCACCTGCACCACCGCGAACACCAAGCTGACCGTCACCGAGGTGTCCCGCCCGATCAACCACCTGCTGCTCAAGGCCACCAACACCGGCACCGCGACCTGCAACGCCCACTACGCCCCCTTCCTGCGCGCCGGTGCCGACGCGCAGGCTCCGCTGGCGTGGGCCGAGGAGACCAAGCCGCAGGCCGTGGTGACGCTCAAGCCGGGCGAGTCCGCGTACGCCGGCATCCTGACGTACTCCCCCGACGGCGAGGGCGGCTACACCGCCAAGACCCTGGGCGTCCTCTTCACCGACAAGAACGCCGCCTCCACCAACAAGGAGAAGACCCTGAACCTCCCGAACGGCGGCGTCTTCTTCAACAGCGCGGCGGCGGTGACGTACTGGCAGACCAACGCGGCGGACGCGCTCGCCTGGTAGTCGCGGTACGACCGCACCGCACCGCACCGCACCGCAGCCGTCGTCGGGCTCGTCCCGTTGCGGCGGGACGGGCGGTGACGCGAAAGCCCCGGGTCCGCCTGTGCGGCGGGCCCGGGGCTTTCGCGGGGTCACTTGGTGAAGGTGAAGTACTTCCAGGCGCCGTGGGTCGTCGAGTTGACGTTGTCGCCGGAGGTGCCGTTGACGTACGACGAGCGGGTGCGGGCGAGGATGCCGGATTCGCCGGGGGCTTCCAGGCGGACGGCGGAGGTGCCGTCGGGGGCGAGGGCGAAGTACTCGGAGTCGGTCTCGTACCAGGTGCCCTGGTAGTAGACCTCCAGCTCGAAGCGCTGGCTGCGGCCCTTGTAGTAGTTCATGGTCGTGGTGAGGACCGGGTCGGTGTTCTTGTGGAAGTAGTAGTAGGTGTGGGAGCCGATCTTGCCGGTCTTGTAGTGGCGGGAGACCGCGGTGGAGACCTTCGCCTTGGCGTACGCGACGGACTTGACGGTCCTGTCGGCGTAGTGGGCGTCGCCGGAGAAGACGGCGGTGACGGTGGTGTCGCGGGTCATGTCGACCGTCGCGGAGACGTTGCCCTTGGAGTTGACCTTGGCGGTCTTCAGCAGCTTCCTGGACTTGTCGGAGCCGAAGGGGTCGGCGTACAGGGAGACGGTGCGGTTCTTGTACGTCGTGCCGAGGTGGGCGGTGAAGGTGACGTCCTTGCCGTACGCGTACAGCTTGCCGTTGTTGTTCAGGCTCAGCGAGGTCGACTTGCGGGAGACCGCGACCGCGTCGGAGCCGGAGGCGGCGGCGTGGGTGGCGTCGCCCGCGTAGGAGACCTTGTAGGTGACCTTGCCGCCCGCGGGCGGGGTGTCGGTGAAGGAGAAGGTGCCGTCCGCCTTGGTCTTCGCGGCGATCAGCGTCTTGCCCTTGGGCGACTCGACGTCCGTACGGGTCACCGTCAGGGCGGTGCCCGCGGGCGGGCGCGTCTTCGAGGTCAGCTTGCCGGTGACGGTGAGCTTCTTCGCGCGGTCCGCCTTCGACGGCGCCGACACCGTGAGGGTGGGCAGCTCCTTCGTCGGGTCGGTCAGGATGCGCAGGGTGAGGGTGCCGTAGGTGTTCTCGGAGACGGCGAAGAGCCGGCTGGAGTCCGGCGCCCAGGCGAGCGCGCCGTCCACGAGGGTGTCGGCGCCGGAGCTGTTGCCGGTGTTGGGGAAGTCGTACGTCCGTACCGGCACCGGGTCGCCGGGGCGGTGGATGTGGACGTCGGGGTCGTACCAGGAGAAGCTGCCCGCGGCGACCGTGCCGTCGGGGGCGACCCGCACGGCGTTGGGGTACGCGTCGTCGGGGTAGCCGGTCTGCTGGGTGAGGTCGGTGGTGGAGTAGGCGCCTATGGAGTAACCGCCCCCGGAGCCCCACGAGGTGAGGACCTGGCGTCCGTCCGGCGTCAGCTCGAGCTGCTTCACACCGGAGTCCATCTGCCCCTTGGCCCGCAGCGTGGCACCGTCGGCGGTGACGTCGTACACCGCGAGGTCGCTGCCGCTGCCCGCGACCAGCACGCCCGGGACGGACGGGTCGGCGGCGAGGAACGTGGAGCCGCCGTAGAAGCCGACGTCGCCGCGCTGGGCGAGGTGGACGACGGGTTCGGCGCCGGAGACGTCCAGCGAGCCGAAGTCGGTGTTCTGGCTGAACCAGATGCGGCCGTCCACGACCTCCAGGTCGCTCGGGGCGTCGCCGACCGGGTAGCTCGCGGTCTGGGCGTACGTGCCCGTGTCCACCGCGATGATCCGGTCGCTGTTCTTGACCGCCGCGTACACCTGACCGGAGTCGGCGGACAGCGCGAGACCGGTCACGCCGGAAAGACCGGTCAGCGTGGCCTTCACGGTGCCGGAGTAGTCGGTGACGACGATCTTTCCGCCGCTCGGGTCGGAGACGTACACGCGCTGGTGCGCGCCGTCGACGACCATGTCGCCGACCGACGTCACCGGAAGGACCTTGGCGGAGTCCGCCGCCGCGGTACCGGCCGCGCCCGCCATCAGGGACGCGGAACCGAGGACGACCGCGAGCGCCGTCGCGATCGAGATGCTGCGCCTGCGCACAGTGATTGAACCCCCACGGGAATGTCCGGTGCTCCCCGGACGAAGACGAGACACCACCAGTCCCCCCTCGCACCTCGTGTGGGCGCGTGGTCGGTGGTGTGGAGGGCAGCGTATGGCATGGCTGTGACAAAGAGGGAGAGGGTTAGTGCGTGCCTCCGGTCCCCTAGTCGGGTGTTGTCCAGGCCAGTATCAGGAGGCTCGCCCCTGACGCAGATGGCGGGAGGCCGCGAGGCAGGACGACAGCCACGTAGCTTCCGCGCGGTTGATGACCAGGTTGGCGACTGTGATCATTCCGCTCAGTTCGCCGTCGGTGCGTATCGAGTGGTCGCCGACGCGGTACATCTCCCAGCCCGCGTCACTGTGCCAGAGCCGTGCGGTCTTCTCGCCCCGGCGCTGGGCGAAGACGAGTTCCTCGGCGTGCTCGTTCATGAAGTAGCCGACGTAGTCCTTGGTGGTGATCTCGCCTCCGCACAGGCGGGCCAGCAGCGGTTCGATCGCGGGAGGGTTGTCGTCGTTCATGCGGTGGGCTCCTCTTCCGTGTCGGAGTCCTGCCGGGCCGACGAGAGGGCCAGCATGCGGGAGGCCGACTCCAGCAGGGTCTCGTACGTGATCACTTCTATGCGTGACATGTGGGCGTTGTGGGTCCGCAGCGTCTCCGCGATCTCCTGGGCCGTGACGTTCCTCGTCACGTATTTGGGGTGCCCGATGACCACCGTCGCCGAGGCCCGGCGCGTCTCGACGCCATAGCGGGCGAGGATGTCCTGACGGTTCTCGTCCATGGCCCGGAGATAGTTCTGTGCCTGGGAGACCGCGTGGTGTACCGAGGCTCCGAGCATGAGATGACCAGAGGGCCGGATGACCAGGTCTCCGATGTTCGCGCGCTTGAGCTCCACCACGTGAAGGGCACCGTCACCGCGCAGCAACGGAATGTCGAGGATCGTGTCCGGGGTGTACTGACGGCGGGCCAGTTCCGCCACGTAGGCGCCTCCGAAGATCCACTCTTGGTTCTTCAGACAGGCGTGGAGGGCGCTCTCGGAACTGTTCTCGTCATCCACCGCGGCGCGCAGAGCCGCGAGTCCGGCGCGTCTGGCCTTCAGTTCGAGCAGTTGAGCCAGCATCCCGGCATCGACGTCGGCCAGAACCTCGCTCACCATCTGCGCCGTCTCGGCAGAGGCGGGCCGGGGAAGGTTGCGCAGCACCAATTCCATGTGCCCGAACTGCTGAAGCCGCCTCGCCTGCCTCGTGGACAACTGGATGCCGCCCTCGCCGGGCCCGAGATACAGGTGGTCCGCAGACCGGGCGATTCCGCGAAACAGGTCGCGCACGTCGGCGGCCGTGGCATCGGGCTTGTCGCGGCACAGGACGTCGATGGCGGCGACCGCTCTGTCCGCCCCTATGGCGACCATCCCCCGTATGCCGTCCTCACTGTTCCGGCGCGCTTCGTCGTCGTAATAGTTCTCCAGGATCTCCAGGAACAGCTCGCCGTTCGCGTAGGAGGCAAAGCGCTGAAAGCGTTGGGCGAGCGCAAAGTCCTGGTGGAGGATCGCCTCTTGGGCCACGTCCTCCAAGGCGTCCACCAGGGGTCTGCCTTTGCCATAGGTCCTGCGGTCACCCATCAGCCCCAGCACCGCGTCTATACGCTCCCGCACGCCGGTATGTTCGGTCAGCTCGCGTGCCGTCTCCACCATGCGCCAGAGCGTGAACCCGGAACGAAACGTCGTCATGCGCGCGACCCTAGAGCCAGGCACTGACAGAGCCGGTCCGATGCGGTCATCCCTAGTGAGTTCCTGGCAGCTTCTGCACGCCAATATCTGCCGTTTGATCACTACCGGTACCAGGCTTCTGCGCCTCGGTACGAAATGCAATGATCGCCCCATGCAGGACATGGACAGCTCCGGCATGGAGCAGTGGAACGTGGCCGGGCGTGCTGTCCCCATGACACCCTCGCTCGCCTCGGACCTGCTGTCGCGAAAGACCTCCAACCGCCGTCTGTACCGCGGGCATGTGGCAGCGCTGGCGGACAGCATGCTGCGCGGCAACTGGCAGCTCACCCACCAGGGCATCGCCCTCGACGGTCCGTTGGAGACCGGTGGTGTTGTCGACGGCCAACACCGGTTGCACGCCGTCGTGAAGTCGGGAATGACCATTCCCATGATGGTCTTCGAGAACGTCCCCCCTGAGACCTTCCCCGTACTCGACACCGGGCTTCGCCGCAGCGCAGCCGACGCCCTGTCACTGAATGGCGAGAAGGACCCGGCGCTGCTCGCCTCCACCGTGCGCCATGTCCACCTCTACCTGAACTTCCCGACCGAGTCGTGGACCGGATCCCGGGCACGCATGACGAATGACCAGGTCCTGGAGGCTCTTGCCAAGGATCCGGACGGATATCGGCAGGCGGCGTCGATCGGTCGCCAGTTGGGACCGAAGATCTTCATCATCCCCACCGCCGCCGCCGTGGGGTACTACGTCACGGTGGACGCGGGCACACCGCCGAGGCGGGTCGACGAGTGGCTCTCCGGGCTCGCCAGCGGCGCCTTCCTCGGGCCGGGCGACTCACGCCTCGCCCTCCGCAACGCGATCGCGGCGTCCCAGGGCCGCTCCAGCCACCGGCGGAGGTCGACGCGGGTCCAGGCCGGGCTCTACGTCAAGGCGTGGAACTTCTGGCTGGACGGCAGGGAAGTGAGCACCTTGCGGCTGCCGAAGAGCGGCAACCTCCCCCAACCGGTACGGCTCGCCGCCTCGCCGAGGGGCGAGGCACTCTGACCGGAGCCGGTCAGCAGGCACTCCAGTCCGGGCTGTGGCCGACGACTCTCCAGGTGCTCAGGGTGTCCCCGTCCGGCCCGTGACCGTTCGCCCTGCCGGTCACGGCGACGAGGCGCTCCGCGGTGTCCTGCCGAAGTACCTGCCAGAAAGCCTCACCCGCTTCCGGGCCGAGGACGAGATCGCGGAGCAGGTCCCTCTCCGAGGCATCCGGGCAGATGCGGACACGTCCGTCACGAAGGCGTTCCGTCCACGGAGAGCGGTGGACACAGACACGGAACGAGCGCTCCCGGAACGCGTAGCCGAGACCGCGCAGCCACGAGGCGACGGTGGTGACGGGGAGCGGGGCAGCGGCGGCCAGGAGCGTCAACCGGGCCGCCTGTTCCAGCGTGCGCGGGCCGGGGAGGAGACCGTGCCGGTAGAGGCCGTAGCGTCTGTCCCCCGCCCAGCAGAAGCGCGGGTCGCGGTAGAGGAAGGCCGAGGCGGTGCGGCTGGAGATGTCCTTGCCGTATCTGACACGTGCGTGCTGCACCAGCCGGGCCACGGGCTGGGGAAACCCGATCGCGCAGGCGGTGGCGTACAACAGGTCGGAGTTGAGGGGTCCGGTCGGCCCCGTGCAGCCGCACCGGTCCGCTTCCCATGGGCTCAGCGCGGCACCGCACCGAGGACAGGGGGCGCTCCACTGCCGGTGTTCAGCCGGGCCACGCCCGGCATCGCTCCGCTCGCGCACCAGGGTCTCCAGGGTGTACACGGTCAGTCCTGGCTCCAGTCGATGGTGTTCGCGACCCCCGCGATGCGCGCTTCACGGGTCTGGGACGGCACCGGCGGCTCCAGAAACCTGAGGACATCCGGCAGCCCGATGCGCGGCAGGTTCTCAGCAGCCGCTGCCGACACGACGATGTGCGCCTTGCGCAGGACGTCGCGGGGCTTGCGCGCGGACCGGTCGAAGAGACAGGCGATCGCGTCGGAGGTGAACGGAAACAGCTCGTCGCCCTCTTCCCGGACCGTTCCGTCCTTCGTGGCCGCCGCCAGATAGGGCTTGAGGAGCTGAGCCGCCTGGGCGGCGTCCCGCAGCGCGGGCAGCCGGACGGTGCTCTGCCGGTTGGCCTCCGTCAGGTCGAAGGCGGGCAGGTCGGCGAGCGCCCACGCCGTGCCGATCGCCAAGGATGCCCGTGGATGCATGGTCACCACCATGGTGACCATGTCGGCCATCGGCAGCGTCTCCACGAGCACGTCGCGAAACTTCTCCACCTCGAGAACCCGTTTCGCCTTGGCCGTCGTCGTGCTCGCCAGGTCCTCCAACTGGTCGCAGAACACCAGGACGTGCTTCATCCCGGCCGCCGCCGCGAACAGGAGAAAAGTGGCCATGTAGGAAGCGCCGTTGCGGCTGCGCGACATCGGTGTGACGAGCCGCAGATGCTCGACGGCGGGCTCCTTGCTCTCCTCACACAGCGCGACGATGAGCTTGTCGTCCGGCGGACCGAGCGTCCGTCCGCGGATCGACCGGTGCTGGTCCGTGACCACCTTCACCAGATCGCGGACGTCGTCGCTGCCCACACGCTGGACGAGCCGCTCCCGCAGCCGCTCGGCCAGCGGCTTCTCGTCGCCTCCCGAGGAATAGGTGACGGCGTACTCCACCGCGGCGAACAACGCGGCGCCGAGCGACCGTACGTTGGCCGTGTCGAAACCGGTGAGCAGGCAGCAGATCGGGACCTCGGACGCGTCCTCCTCGTCCAGACCGACCTCACGGTACGCCCACGTACCGAAATCCCTGTTCACCTGCCGGGCCAGGTGCTGCATGAGGACAGACTTTCCGAATCCCCGCGCGTCGGAGTCCCCCGGCACGATTCCGACCGACCACAGATAGCCGAACTTGAGTCCGGAATAGGACATGCCGAGGATGAATTTCTCGATCGCCTCCCGAAGTTGCTCGGCGTGCACTCCGGGCTCATAGAGAAGACCGTTCTCCCGGTCGTCCTCGCCTCCGATGCGGGCCATTCCCGTCGACGGGAACGGGTTTTCCCGCATCCGCCATTGCTGCTTGATCCATACGATTCCAGGCTTCGCCGTGCTCACAGGACCCCGACCTCCCGGTGGACCTCGTCGAGGCGCATGACATGGAACACCCGGCGGATGCCCGAGGAGGTTTCCAGGACGAGTGGTCGAGTGGAGGCGGGGGTCCGGGCGTCGGACGCGCCGTCCAGGTGGAGCCGGAAGGGGAGCCCTTCCACGTCGCCGCGGTAGGCGTCGAGCAGTGCCGCGTCGAACTCGTCATCGCTGATGCGCTGTTGCCAGCAGGCTGCCGCCCGGACGCGCCACACGGAGCAGTACTCCGTCCCGCCGCCGGAGCGTTCCGCTTCCTGCTGGCAGATGCGCGGCAGGGCGGCCAGCAGCGACCTGCGCACCCGGCGCCCGACCGACCGCCGGAACGTCGCCTGCGGCCCGCTCCCCGCCACGGCTCCGGTGGCCCAGATGCGCAGGGCAGCGGGACCCGGCGTGTAGTAGCTGAAGTTGGCCAGACCCATGAACCGGGTCCAGCGGCGCAGCAGTTCGTGGCTGATGTAGTCCATGGGACAGCCGCTCGCCGTGAAGGCGAGCCGTACCGCCGCCTCCTCGCAGAACGAGGCGATCCGCTTGGCCGTCAGCGCGGGTGGGGGCTTGACCGCTCGCCCCGATACCACCTGTTCGTCGACTGTGCCCCGCGCGCGCTTCGCCTCGTCCGCGCGGCGCTGCGCCTCCCACCGCGTGATACGCGTCTCGGCCCGTCGCACGGCGGCGGTCACGTAGTCGCGAACGGCGGACTCGGCCGCTTCGGGTTCGGCCTTCCAGCCCAGACCGCCCTGGTGGAGACATTCCGTCACATGCCTGACGAAGGCGCGCAGGAATTCAGGGGCACCGCTGTAGGAGGCGCCCTCCCAGCGGAGCAGCGGGATGGTGAGCTGATCCGACTCGCTGTCCGGCCGGGCCCCGGTCACCCGCAGGAAGCCTTCGAACTGGGGGTGAGCATCGATCAGTTCGCCTACCAGGACGTTGTAACCGGCGCGTACGTCCCGACTGACCGACTCCGTCCACTCGCGGCCCCGCCCGGTCAGTTCGAAGACGACGTGGGCGTGCGCGTACGCGGATCGCGGTGACGAGGGCAGCACATGGCGCTCGACCCACCCCAGCCGCATCAGCTCCTTGAGGACATCCACGGTGTTGTGCACATGGCACCTGTGATCGGCACGCTGCGCCGCCCACTTGCCGGAGTCGAAGGATCCGTCGAGGTCCGTCTGGCGGGCGATGCGTTCGGCGCGGTCCACCATCGCGACCCGGATCTGCTCGAAGGAGTCACCCCGCGCCACGGCCAGCGCCGCAGTCTCGATGTAGGCAAGCTCCTGAAGGCGGGGAATTCCCGCCCCACCAACACTCATGGCGTCTTTTCGGGCCGTGTGGGCCAGTCGCAGGATACGCGCACCGTGTGTCCTTTCCCGAGTTGCTCAGGTCTCCTCGCCGGAACGGAGTGCACAGAGCCTGAATCCGGCGCCCGAGGGTCCGTCCGGGCTCTTTCAATCCGGCCAACAGAGGGAAAGCGCTCTCATGGCCCATGAAACATCCGTCGCGAACTTTATCGAGGATGCCGCCCGGCAAACCGCAGTGAAACGCGACCTCATTGCCTAAAGTCATCCTGCGTTCGGTCGACCACCGGAACGAAAGCGCGAATTCCCCGCGCCGAGGCCGGGACGGTCACGCACGCGCCGAGGGGCCCGGCTCGCCGACGGCCACCACCCATGTGTCCTCTCCCGGGCATCCCCATGCCCGGGACGACCCTTCGGACAGGAGAGGTCATGCAGCTCACCGCACCCCGTCGCCGGGCCGCCGCCGAGCGGTGCGCGCCGAGCCTCCGGCGGCGCGCACTCCGGTGCCGGACAACAGCACTCTCACACTCGCCCCTGGAGCCGACCGTGATCGAACGATCCTCTCCCTGGTACGCCTACGCGACGCACGCACCGAAGCCGCCCCCGGGACCAGGCGCGGTCCCGACGCGATTCGAATGGGGTACGTCTCCAGGGACCGGCCCCGGCGCGGCCGCGTTCGGGCGGAGTATGCGCGGCCATCGGGTGCTCGAACTGGGCTGCGGACAGGGCCACAACGCAGCCCACCTGGCCGGAGTCCAAGCGGCTCGGGTCGTGGCGATCGACCCCGTCGACCTCCAGATCCGACGTGCCCGCGAGCGGTACGGCCATCTGGCGGATGCCACGTTCCTCACCTGTGACGCCCTGCGCTATCTCGGGCGCCGGACCGTGCGGTTCGACGCCGTCTACTCCGTTTTCGGCGCTGTGGGACTGGTTGCCCCGGACCTGCTGCTGCCGGCGATCGCCCGGGTTCTCCGTCCACACGGCCTGCTCGTGTTCTCCGTCCCTCATCCCCGCCGGTCCGGGCGGCCCTTCGAGAGCGGCGGGGGTCCGCGCTGGGACGCGCTCCACCTGTCCGACGGCACCTGGCATCCCGTGGTCCGGTGGGAGCTGGCCGTCGGGCAGTGGCAGCAGGCCCTCCTCCGTTCCGGGCTGCGCCCGCTCGGCGCGCGGGAGCTGGGTGACCCGCGTCGAGCGGGGGTCACCACGCTCATGGTCCGGGCGCGCAAGTCCGCTGCCCCGTGGACGCCGACGGGCAGCGGACAAGGACGCTGCAAGGAGGCTGCAAGGAAAGTGCCGTATCCCCCGGGAAAGACCCGGTCAACCGCTGTACACACCGATGAGCGACGGGGGATCGCATGACGGTCGGAACCACGAGACACGCACTGATCGAGCAAGGGCACTGGCTCACCGTGCGGAACTGCAAACGGGTGCTGGTGGTCGTCCACACCATGACGTTCGCGCAGCGCCTTCGGGAGGTCTTCGAGCTGCTGGAGGCCGACTTCCGTATCCAGATGGTCTTCACGGCCGCGCCGCACGCGTTCGGCCTCGGAGTCGCGCAGTACCTGGAGGGTCTGGGCATCACATCCATCCCCTGGGAGGAGGCGCGGCGTTCCGAGTTCGATCTGGCGCTGGTCGCCGGTTCCCGCGGGGTGCACGAGCTGCGCGCACCGGTCGTGCGCATCTCGCACGGGGCCGGTCACATCAAGCTGCTCACCGACACCACGATGCTGGCGCCCGGTGAGCGACGCTGGCCGGGCATGCTGAGCCGCCAGCACCTCCTGCACGGGGACCGCGTGGTCCCCACGGCGATCGCCTACGCGCACGAGCGCGATCTGGCGGACCTCAGGGCCTCCTGCCCCGAAGCCCTTCCGGCGGCACACGTGGTGGGTGACCCGTGTGTCGATCGCATCCTCGCCGCCAGGTCCTGGCGGAAGCGCTACCGCCGGGCGCTGGGCATCACACCGGGGCAGCGTCTGGTCGTCATCAACTCGACGTGGGGAGCCACCTCCACTTTCGGACAACTGGGCTCCCTGCTACCCCACTTGGTGAGCCGGTCGCTGGGCGACGGCTACCGGGTCGCCCTGCTGATCCACCCGAACGTCTTCGCCGGGCACGGCAGATGGCAGGTACGCGGCTGGCTGGCCTCGTGCAGCCGGAGCGGGGTCGCGATCGTGCCGCCGGAGGCGGACTGGCAGTCCCTTCTCGTCGCGGCCGACTGGGTGCTCGGTGACCATGGGTCTCTGACCGCATACGGTTCGCTGACCGAGGCCACCGTACTGCTCACCCCGGGACCGAAACGGGAGATCTCGGCGTCCTCCCCGGCAGCGTTGCTGGCCGCCGCGGCGCCCGTGATCTCTCCAGCGCATCCGCTGACCGATCAGTTGGAATACGCGGCACGGGTCCGCCGCCCAGGGCAGTACGACCGGGTGGCGGCAGCGCTGTCCTCGGTGCCGGGGCAGTTCCACCGGAGAATGCGTTCGCTCCTCTATCGCCTGCTCGGACTGAGCGAGCCCGCCCATCCGCCCGCTGTCACCCCTCTTCCCGCGCCGCCGCCGCTGGAGCAGTGGGTGGCCGCACCGGCGCGGGAGGAAGTGGGATGAGAAAGAAACGGTGAGGCGGAAGCTCCAGGTGGTACGTCGCCAATGACGGTCGGCGTGCCCCTCGTCCGTCGGCGTGCGGGTCTCCGTCGTGCCGGAGACCCGCACGCCGACTTCACAGTCGGCCCAGTCGGTCGTCCAGCCGGTGCGCGTCGCCGGGGTTCAGTCTGCGGAAGAGATCACGGGCGGCTTCGTAGTGGCGACCCGCTTCCGCTCGATCGCCCCTCGACTCGGCCGCCGCTCCGAGCAGTTCCAGGCAACGCCCTTCCCACAGCTCGGAACGCGCGTCACCCACGCGAAACCCCTCCAGCGCGTGCCGCAGCCGTCGGGTGCCTTCGTCATGATCCTGGTGCAGACAGAGCGCCTGGCCGAGGAGGGCCAGTACCCGGGTCGCCTCGTACGTCTCGCCCAGCGCCGCCAGTTCGCGGTGTGCCTGATCGAAATGGCGAATCGCACCAGCGGGATCTCCGGCCGCCAGGGCCGTTTCGCCGAGACGCCCCCTGGACAGCGCGACCCCGCGTACGTAGCCGATCGCCTCACGGAGCCGTAGCGCCTCCTCGAAGTGATCACGAGCGTCGTCGAGCCGGTGATCGAGAAGACTGATGTGACCCAGCCCGTTGAGGGCTTGCGCCTGCTGCCGTGTGTCGCCGTCGGCCGTGGCCATCCCGAGTGCCTGCCTATACCACTGGGCCGCCTCTGTGTACTCCCCCGCATCGCGGAGACCGATCGCACCCGAGGTGAGCATGCGGCCCGCGCCCGGCCGGGACCCGCTTCGGAGTGCCGCATCGAAGCCGAGCCGATGAGCCTCGATCCACATCTGCGAGGGCCGAAACCGTAGGAACAGGCTCCACATGACGTCCGTCAGACGCCAGCAGCGATCGTGCCAGCCCGCCCGGGCACAGTGCCGGACAGCTCCCATCAGGGCGTTGCGTCGTGTGTCCAGCCAGGTCAGGGCCTGTTCCGGGCCATCGAGCGGAGTGGGCTCGACCGCGTGGAGGAGGTCGTCGTGCCCCGGCAGCCGATGGCTGGGGGAAAGGATGCTCTCCGCGACAGCGGCGGTGGCCAGGCACCAGTCCACGAACCGGCGCATGGTGCGGTCCTGCTGCCCGGCGTCCTCCCCCTCCTCGCCGAGCCGCCGGGCATGCGACCGTACGAGATCGTGGAATCCGTATGTCTCCGAGGCGGTCTCCTCCACGAGATTCGCTTCCACGAGCATGTGCGCGGCGATGTCGACCGTGCCTGCGGACGCGTCCGCGTGGTGCGGATCGTCGTCGATGGCGGCCAGCAGACCGAAGTCGTAGTGGTCGACCGGCAGCAGCCCCATCCGGCGGTAGAGCCTGGCGGGCGCTGGTGGCAACAGGTCGTACGACATGTCCAATGCCGCGTGCATCACGGCCTCGCCGTCCAGTCGCAAGGCGTCGAGGGCCCCTCGTCCTTCGGAAAGGTGCCGGGCGAGCGCGGACACGGAGCGATGCGGGCGGAGGGCGAGCTGGGCGGATGCGAGACCCACCGCCAAGGGCAGTCGACCGCACAGTGCGACCACTTCGCGCGCGGCGGCAAGCTCCTCCGCGACGCGCGCACCGCCTCCCACGGCGAGCAGGTCGAGAGCCGACTGCTCCGGAAGACCGGCCAGCCGGTGCACGGACGCCCCCTCGATACGTAACCCGCTGAGGTCGCTCCTGCTGGTCACCACAGTGAGTGCGGACGCGGAACTCAGCAGCAGCGGACGTACCTGAGCGGCCGAAACCGCGTCGTCCAGCAGGACGGCCAGCCGCAGTTCCGCGGTCAGGGACCGCCACAGGGCGGAGCGTTGTGACAAGTCAGGCGGTATCGCGGCGACTCCGAGCGCTACCAGGAACGCCTCCAGAACCGTCATGGCCGATACGGGACCACTCCCGGCCGACGCGTGGGCTCTCAGATCGGCATGGAGCTGGCCGTCGGGAAACTCATCGGCGTGCGCGTGCAGCCAGCGCGAGGCGAGCGTGGTCTTTCCGGCACCGGCGAGTCCGCAGACGGCCAGAACCTGTGGGACGTACGACGGGTGCCGGGCACGCAGCGCGTCGAGAGTGCGCAGGTCCTGTTCACGGCCGACGAAATGAGCGGTGAGCGGCGGCAGTTGTCGTGGCGAGGGAACGCGTGACCGGGTCGGCCGGGGCACCGGGTAGAAGTGGATGCCGCCGTGGATGTCGCGGGACTGCACGCTGGGCCCGTGGAGTGATGCCTGATCGCCGATGGTGTTCAGGGTGCCGGTGGACTGCGCGGCACGGGTATCGGGACGCGTCGCATGGCGAGCGAGCCAGTCCGTCACCGCGGTGTCCGTCTCGGTGTCGCACAAGGCCAGCACATGCAGAAGACGAGCCAGTTGACACCACGCGGGTGATGCTCCGACCGGACCGACGTCCTGAGGCGGCCAGAGACCCGCCAGCCTCGCGTCCGAACGGCCGGCGATCCGTACGACGTGAGCCAGCTCTTGCCACGCGGCGGACCGCGGATCATCCGCGCATGCGGCCATGGCCGACAGCAGTGCGTCCACCCTGTCCGGTTCCGGAGTGCACACGGCGCCTTCCCTTTCCCGGGCGACCTCACCGCGGACAGTAGACGAAAGAAACAGCTCGTTTATCGGTCAATTTCGCGATTGCGCAGCCCACATATAGCCAGCATAAACAGGTTCATGACACGCTCGAATGCCCGGCCAGCACAGGCCCTACCGGCGGGAGGAACGCTGGTGGACTTCGAGATCAGGCTCTCAGGATCGGTCGACATACGGGTCGCCGGCCGGCGAAGTCATCTTGGCTCCACCAAGACGCGGCTGGCGCTGGCCGCCCTGGCCTGGGACGCGGGCCGGACCGTGAGTGTGGACAGCCTGATCCACCGCATCTGGGACGAACATCCGCCGGTCAAGGCCCGGGAAGCGCTGCATGTCCATGTGTCGCGGATTCGCCGGGCCCTGCGCATCGCCCTGGGCGAGGCCCCGACGATCGTCAGCCGGACGAACTCCTACGTGCTGCATGTGGACCCCGACCGAGTGGATCTGCGGGCCTACACGAGCTGTGTCGATCAGGCGCGTGCGCTGAAGGGCAGCGCCGACGACGAAGCCGCGTTCCGATTACTCGGCCGGGCGGACGCTCTCTGGCGCGGCGAACCGCTTGCCGGGATCTCCGGCTCCTGGCCCGACCATCTCCGCTCCACCGTCGCGGAGACCAGCCTCATCGCCGCCATGACCCGTGCGGAACTCCTCATGGACGCGGGCAGATTCACGGAAGCCGTACCGGTCCTCGTTCCGCTGACCGCCGGCCACCCCGCCGACGAGGCGCTGGCCGCGCTCCTGGCCGTAGCTCTCCACGGCAGCAGCCGGACGGCCGACGCCACCCGGCTGCTGCAACGCACGCGGCAGCGCGTCATCCGGGACATCGGCCTGGACGCCGGGCACCGGCTCCACCGGATCCAGGAAGGGATCCTGTCCGGCTCGACGGCGGCGGCACTGCACGAGCTGGGCACCGGCAGGAAGGCCGCCGCCCGGCCGCGGCGCGCGGTGCCGGACAACCTGCCGCGCGACGTTCCCTGGATCGGCCGACGGGACGAATTGCGACGGCTCGGCTCGGCGTTGTCCGAAGGCGGTGGCGGCTCGGGGGCGGTGGTCACCGTCGAGGCGATCGAGGGGATGGGCGGGGTCGGCAAGACCTCCCTGGCCGTGCATCTCGCGCATCAGATGCGCGACCGCTACCCGGACGGCTGCTGCTTCGTCCGTCTGGGCGACCACTCACCCGACCGTGCGAGTACCTCCCCCGACCGCGCGCTCACCACGCTGCTGCGCTTACTGGGCGTCGACGGCAAGGAGCTGCCGCACGACACGGACGAACTGATCGCGCTGTGGCGCTCCATGGCCCGGAACCGGCGGATGCTGGTGATCCTGGACGACGCCGCGGACTCCGACCAGGTCCGACCGCTGCTGCCCGGGGATTCCCCGACGGCCGTGGTGGTGACCAGCAGAAGGCGGCTTCCCGGGATGCCGGGCGTCAGACCGCTCACGCTCGGCGTGCTCCCTCGCGACGACGCGATCGCACTGTTCGTGCGGCGGCTGGGGACACGCAGCCGGACCAAGGAATCGGAGATCGCGGACATCGTCCGTATCTGCGGACACTTGCCCCTGGCGATCGAGATAGCCGCCAGCCGTCTGCTCGCGCGGCCGTCCTGGACCACAACCGATCTGCTGGACCGACTGGCCGCCGACGGTGCGCACGTGGCTGAACTCCGCGACGGCGAAAGGACGATGGAGCATGTCTTCGCTCTGTCGTACCGGGCGCTGACCGACGAGCAGCAACTGGTCTTCCGGCGACTCGGCCTGCACGTCGGAACGGAATTCGGCCCCCATGCGGTGGCGGCGCTGACCGGCCTGTCGCCTCGCGCAGCCGAACGAATCCTGGAGGAACTTCTCACCCAGCACCTGGTTTCGGAGCCTTCCCCCCATCGTTTCACCATGCACGATCTTTTGCGGAGATACGCAAGATCGCTGATCGATAACGACAGAATCGAACCAGCGGAACAGGCCCGGGCGGCCACGGAGCGCATGACGGACTTTTACGTGCGGGCAGCGGACCGCGCCGACCGTCTGGCGCACCCGTACCGCTCACGCATGACCTTGGACTCGACCCCCCTCAGCGCGCTCCCCGAGATCGCCGACGCCCGCGCCGCGGAACACTGGCTGAGCATCGAGGGTGCCAACCTTCTGGATACGCTGGGATGGATAACTCAGAACGGTTCTGAACGGCAACTTGCAGTCTGTATACATGTTTTGACCGAGTTCCTCGACATGCAAGGACATCTCGCCATGGCGGAGCCTCTCCTGCGACGGGCCGCCGACCACTGGAGCACGACCCACGACCGTACGGCCCAGGTCAAAGCCCTGCTCGACCTCAGCATCGCGCGGAGCCACCGCTCCCGCTACGAGGAGGCGATCGCGGCCGCGCGCGAGGCACTGGAGCTGGCGCGCTCCCTGTCGGACCCGGAACTGGAGAGCGAATGCGTGCACCAGCTCTCCATCCCGCTCTGGCAGACAGGGCAGTACGCGCTCGTCCAATCTCTCCAGAAGACGTTATTGAATTCCCTGTCGCAAACAGGCGAAGAGTTACACATGGCGCGCAGCTACAACTTCCTGGGCATCACACATCTGCACCTCGCCGACAATGACGCGGCACTGGAATTCTTCACCATCGCCCTGGAGAAGTTCACGGGCGTCAATAATGAGCGCGGAATATTCAACACCCTGAACAATCTGGGGGAACTCTCCACACGACTGGGAGATCTCGAAGCCGCCGAGCGCGCCTACCGGAAAGCGATTTCCATCGCTTCGGAGAGGTCCGACAAAAGGGAGTGCGCCACGCTGCAGATGAATTTGGCGAACGCCCTCGTCGGTCTTGGCAGATCAGATGAAGCTCTCGCTCTCCTCGAAGATAGCCTCGAGGTCCTGCGCGCGGTGGGGGATGCACGGGGTGAGGCCATCGCCCTCAACGGGATGGGCCGGGCGCACCGCGCGGCAGGACGCAGCGAGCAGGCTCTGCCGCTGCACATCGCGGCACTCTCCGTGGCCCGGCGCATCAACGCCGTCGGCGAGGTGGCCGAGATCGCGTACGACGCGGCGCAGGCCGAGCGGGACACCGGCCGGGTGGAACAAGCCGTGGTGCATTCGACGGAAAGCTGGACAATCAGCACGGCTATTGGAGCCGCAGCCGAGGCGGAGCGCGCCTTGCGGATGCTGACTGCTCTGCGCGAAGCGCCGGAACGACGGCACGGCAGTTGAGAGCCCATTATCGACTGGCTGTAGATTCTACGCGCGTGGGTCGCTCCTGACGGGAGCCTGGTGTACAAACGATCACCACAGAGCTGATCACTGGCGTCTCGGCGCCTCTTCAGCCACACCCACCCAGAAATGCCGACCAGTCACCTAGGGAAAAATGCGCACCATATCCGAGATCGCCACCTTTACCTGCATGGCTTTTCTCTTCACAGATTACCTTTCGCCAATTATTTCCCTCGCATAGCTTCGGTGGCCAGTAGCGAAATGTCCGTGGGCGGCTCGCTACTGGCCCCTGCCCAAGCAACGGACTGCTCTGAGAACATGGCTTTCGTCAACAGGGCTTGGCGGCAGGGGGCGGGCGTGGAGGCGATCTCGGCAGGGCTGCTCGTGGCCATGGCAACCGGAGCGGCCGGTGCGGCGGGGCAGCAACTCTGGGCAGCGTTGACCGACCTGCTACGGCGACAGCCCCGGGCAGGGACGGCAGCGGGCGCGGACCCGCTCCCCACCGGTGAAGCAGAACTGGCCGCCTTGAGTGAGGCGTCCCATGACATCGAACGTGCCCGCGCACTGAGCGAGGCGATGCGTCAACGCGCCGCGCACGACGCTCAGTTCCGCTCCGGCCTGATCCAGTGGCAGCGGTCGGCCGAAGCCCTGCGCCCCGCCGACGGCGCGGTGACCAACACCATCAGCGGTGGCAACCAGAAGGGTCCGGTTCTGCAAGGGCGCGACTTCTTCGGGGTCACCTTCACCGATCGCGGCGAGGGCGAGTAGCCCCAGGGGAACGTCGTTATAGTGGGCGCGCGTATGCGTCGGCACGGGGTCGGCGGCGGTCCGAGGAGGTGAGTCCCATCAACGCGGTGATGGTCGGGATTCCCTGCTGGAGGGCTCGTCGTGGACGACACGTTGTTGGATGCCGCTCGCGCGGCTGCTGATGCTTCTTCTTTTTCCGTAGGTTCTGCCTCTGCTCTGTCCTCCGTCGCCTCGCGGCTGCGTGCCGCCGGGTGTGTGTTCGTGGAGGAGGAGGCGCGGATGATTCTCGACGCCGTCGAGCCTGGTGCGTCCGGTGGTCTCGTCGAGGGCATGGTCGAGCGGCGGTGTGCCGGGGAACCGCTGGAACACGTCGTGGGGTGGGCCGCGTTCGGGGGGCTGCGGATCGCCGTCGGTCCGGGGGTGTTCGTGCCGCGGCGGCGTACCGAGTTCCTGCTGGAGCAGGCGCTGCGGGTCGGGCGGGACGCGGGGGTGGTCGTGGACCTGTGCTGCGGGGCGGCGCCGCTGGCCACCGCGCTGGCCGTGCGGCTGCCGCGCGCCGAGCTGCACGCCGCCGACATCGATCCGGCGCAGACGGCGTACGCGCGCCGCAATCTCGCGCTCTTCGCGGATCGGGCGTCCGTCCACGAGGGCGACCTCTACGACGCGCTGCCGTCCGCCCTGCTCGGTCGCGTCGAGCTGCTCGTGGCCAACGCGCCCTACGTTCCCTGCGACGCCCTCGCCACGCTGCCTGCCGAGGCCCGGGACCATGAGCCGGTGCGGAGTCTGGACGGCGGGACTGATGGGCTGGCCGTGCAACGGCGGGTCGCGGAGGGGGCGTTGGAGTGGCTGGCGCCCGGTGCGCATCTGCTCGTGGAGACCAGTGCTCGTCAGGCGCCGCTCACGCGCGGGGTGTTCGCCGGGGCGGGGCTTGACGCGTGGGTGGTGGAGTGCGAGGAGCGGGAGGCGAGTGTGGTGGTGGCGCGGCGGCGATCCGCCCGCTGACGGTCGGGGCGCGGCGTGACGGTCGGGGGAGCGGCGTGACCGTGGGGGGAGCGGCGCGTGGTGGCGGTGCTCCCCCGTGGCTCCGCCGTGGTCCACCCGTGGTCCCCGTGGCTCCGCCGTGGTCCACCCGTGGTCCCCGTGGTTCCGCCGTGGCTTCCGCCGGTTCCGCCGTGGCTCCTCCTGGTTTCGCCGGGTGCGCGCCGCTCCCCCTGTCTGTGGGGTCAGGTCAACTGAGGCAGCCGGGTGAGGTGGTCGGCTGTCAGGTAGTCGCGCACGTGGGGGGCGCGGGCGGTCGTGAGCGCCCAGGACGTGACGGTGGGGCGGGCCCGGTGGGTGGCGGTGCGGGGGTCGTCGAGCCATACGAGGCAGGAGCTGACGAGGCTGCGGTAGTTCGTGCGGGCGGCGTTGTCCTGCGCCAGGTCGGTGCCGTACCCCGGAGCCTGGGTGTGGGCCAGGGTGACCCAGGGGTCCAGGGCGGTCAGGGCGATGTCGGGGTCGCCGCTGCGCAGGGCGCCGAGGACGAGCAGGTGGCGGAACGAGCCCTCGGTGAGGAAGCGGTCCTCCTTCATCTCCCCGCGGAGGCGGGCGTCCGCCTCGGTCAGGAAAGCGAGGGCGGTGGCCCGGTCGCGGCGCATCAGGTGGTCCTCGAACGTCCAGCACATCAGGTGCAGCCGGACCATCGGCGCGAGGTACTTGTCCCCCTCCTCCTCCGCCCGCTCCAACAGGGCGTCGAGTTCCGCCCGGCGCTCGTCGTGCTGCCAGGGCCAGGCGTGGCGGGGGTGGGTGCCGCTGCCGCACAGGTCGCAGCGGCGCGGGATCGACGGCCTCGGGTCCGGGAAATACCCCGCGCCCTCGCACTCCGGGTCGTCGCAGGACCAGCCGGTCGCCAGGGCGCCGGGGGGTGCCTGGTAACCGTCCAGGGTGGGCGGGAGCTGTCCCGGTCCGACGCCGAAGAGTCTGCGGAGGATGTCCATGGGTTCCCCTGGGTGCGTGCGTGCGGACGTGCCTGGGTGGTGCGGACGTGTGCGGGCGGGCGTGTGTGCGGGCGTGTGTGTGCGGGCGTCCGTCGGGGGTCCGCTCGCGCGGGCGGTCAGCGCGTGGCGGCGCG
The DNA here is from genome assembly GCF_016482685.1 of Streptomyces sp. DSM 110735. GTDB lineage: Bacteria > Actinomycetota > Actinomycetes > Streptomycetales > Streptomycetaceae > Streptomyces. Next base: position 236,608 of record NZ_JACYHF010000001.1, read on the forward strand.
GTCGCGGGCGGCGCGTTCGGCCGGGGTCAGCCGGGTGACGCGGCCGGAGCGGCTCTCGGCGCGGACGCCCCAGGGCGAGGAGGGCTGGCCGTTGAGCAGCCAGACGATCAGCGTGACCTCCCAGAGGAACGCCTTGCCGATGCTCACCGCCGTCCACTCCGGGCTGATCAGCAGCAGCCGGGGCGGTACCCCGTGCCAGAAGGAACCGCCGGCCCGCGCGTTGAAGGTCCACATCGCGACGGCGAACCCGAGAAAGTGCGCCAGTACGAGCACCGATCCCATCGGTTTTCCTCCCCTTGTCCCGCCCGCCCCCAGGTCGTCGTCGCGGCGGGTGCCTCCTTCGTACCGCCCGGCCCGCGCCCGGTACCGGGGCGTTGCACAGCTCGCCGGGTGCTGCAATACGCGCGCCCGGCAGGCGGGACCTGGAGTAGCGCCGGTCGGCAAAGGTTCGTCGTCCCTGGTCCGTTGTGGCCGTACTCCTGCCAAACTGTCCGACATGAGCACGCTGGGGGGCGGGAGCACGGCGGGGGTGCCGGGGCGCCGGATGCGGGTCGCGTGGCTGTTGCGGGTGAACCGCCTGCTCGGGCAGGACACCGCCCTGCGGTCGCTGCCGGGCTTCGCGGCGGCGTTCCGGGGCGGGGCGTACGCGCGCGAGGTGAGCGTCAGCACCGTCTCGCGGTGGGAGACGGGGGTGACTCCGGTCCCCTGGGCGGCCGTCCGGCGGTACGAGGAGTTACTGGGGCTGCCCCGCAACCTGCTCACCGCCACCGCGCGCACCGTCTGGCGCTATCTCGCCCCCGGTCCCGTCCTCGACACCGCGCCCGCCGGACCCGCCGCCCGCGACCTGGAGGACCTGCTGGAGCAGGCGGTGTCCGACGACGTGATGAGCGGCGACGACTGGGACCAGTTGGCCGAGGGGATCTGCGTACGGCCGGACGTGGTGCTGATGCCGTCCGGGACCTGGTACCGGCTCGCGGAGCGGCTCGTCGAGGAGATGGTGATCGCGGACGGGCTGCCGTGGCTGCTGCGCTTCGAGTCCCTGAACCGGCTGCTGAACCATCCGCGCGGCGCCCGTACGGTCATCGCGGCGTGCGCGGAACTCGCCGCCGGAAGAGCGCGGTTGACGGCGGTCGAGATCGTCTGCGCGCTGGACAACTGCGGGCACCCGGACGCCGCCGCCCGGGTCCTGAGCGAACTCACCTCCCCGAGCGGGCGGCTGGCGCACCGCGGCGCCGTGATGGCCTGCTTCCGCAAGGTCAGCTACCGGCACTTCGACCCCGGGCAGGTACGGCTGCTGACCCGCGCGCTGCGCGACATCGAGGACTCCGGACCGGTCGGTGACCAGGTCGAGCCGCTGCGCCGCCATGTCGCCGCGGCGCACCCGGAACACCACCGGGCGCTGCTGGGCCGGACCCCCGCGCGGGCTGCCCCGCCGGGCGCCGTACCGGCGTCGCTGGAGGCGGCGGTGCGGCGGGTGACGGCGCGGGTGCGGTCCGTCGAGCCGGACGGGGCGGGCGGCACCGGCGTGCTGTCCGCGCTGGTCGGGGAGGCGCTGACCAGCCCCGTCTTCGACGTACGGCTCTACGCCGCGTTCCTCCTCGCGGCCACCCCCTACCGCGCCGCGCTGGCCGACGCGTGCGCCGCCGAGCTGGCGCGGCCCGCGGCGATCCGGGACGAGGAGGTCGCGGTGCCGCTCCTCGAAGCGCTGCGCGTGGTCGGCGACCAACGGCACCGGGCGCTGCTCCAGACGCTGGCGGTGCGTCCGGGTGTGCCGCGCGGCACCGCGTACGCCGCCGTGCGCGCCCTCGGCCATGTCGCCGCCGGACACGCCACCGACGCCTTCCTGCGCGAGGCGGTCGCCCTCCACCAGGCCACCTGGCTGCGCGGGCGCGACCCGGTGACCGCCGCCACCCTGGTCAGCCTGGTCTACGCCCTCGGCATGGGCGCCCGCGACGACCTCCTGACCGAGGTCCGTGTCCGGCCCGACACCCTTCCGGAGGCGCGGACGGCGGCGGACCGGTGGCTGGGGATCGCGGGGCATCTGCGGGCGAGCGCGCTGCTCTGACGTGGGACGTGTCCGCCAGAGGACGCCGGTCATGTCCACAGAGTGGGCGCGCTGTTGATGGGCGGGGGCGGCTGCTGTACAAATGGGCGCCATGAATCACGAGCCGTTGGTGCGACGCCTGGTCATCGACCTGTGCCGACGCCCGGCCGCGTGTTGTCGCTGAACCCGCCTCCCCGACGCGGATGTCCCTGATTCCCGCGTAGTCGGCGTTCTTCTCCTTTCCTTTCCTTGCCGTTGAGCGGCCCGTCTCCGTGCGGGTGCCGTCCGGCTCTGTTCCGTTGATGTCCCGTTGATCTCCAGCGCCGGTGACCGGTGCCGTGTGGAGGTTTCCCGTGTCCACTTCCCTGTCCGACGCCGTCCCCGTCGGGACACCCGACGCGTCCGGCGGCGCATCCGGCGCACCTGGCGTACCCGGCGCTCCCGGTGGCGGGCGGGCGCGTGCCGTGTGGCCGCGCCTGCGGCGGCTCGCGCTGCCGGTCGGTTCGCTGGTGCTGTTCCTCGTCCTGTGGCAGGCGGTGGCGGCGACCGGGACCTGGAGCGAGACGCTGGTTCCGCCGCCCGCGAAGGTGTGGGACGCGTTCGTCGACGTCTCCACCACGCACGACGGCACGCGCGGCTACAACGGCACCACGCTCATCGAGCACCTCGGCATCAGCCTGCGGCGCATCGCGCTGGGCGCCGGGCTCGGCATCGTCGCCGGAGTGGTCTTCGGGCTGCTCATGGGCACCGTCGGACCGCTGCGCGCGCTGTTCGAGCCCTGGATCACCTTCCTGCGCACGCTGCCGCCGCTCGCGTACTTCTCGCTGCTCATCATCTGGCTGGGCATCGACGAGGAACCCAAGATCACGCTGCTCGCGGTCGCCGCGTTCCCACCGGTCGCGGTGTCCACCACGGCGGCCGTCGCGGCCGTACCGCGCGCGCTCGTGGAAGCCGCCCGCGCGCTCGGCGCCTCGCGGTGGGACGTGGTCAAGGACGTGATCGTGCCCTCCGCGCTGCCGGAGACCTTCACCGGCGTCCGGCTGGCGGTCGGCGTCGCCTACTCCTCGCTCGTCGCCGCCGAACTGGTCAACGGACTGCCCGGGATCGGCGGCATGGTCAAGGACGCCGCCAACTACAACAACACCCCCGTCGTGCTCGTCGGCATCATCACCATCGGGGTGTCCGGGCTGCTCATCGACACCCTGCTGCTCCGACTGGAACGCGCCGTCATGCCGTGGCGCGGGCGGGACTGAGCCCCTCTCCTTCTCCTCCGATCCGCTGTCCCCTCCCCGTCAGAAACGGTCGTCCCATGGCGTCTTCCCTCTCCCGCCCCTCCCGTCGGCTGCTCCTCGCCGGTGCGCTCGGCACCGCCGCCCTCGCCGTCACCGGCTGCTCCTCGTCCAGTGACGCCTCTTCGGGGAAGAGCAAGCGGCTGCGCATCGGCTACTTCGCCTTCCCCAGCGGCGATCTGCTGGTCAAGCACAGAAAGCTGCTGGACAAGGCGCTGCCCGACTACTCGGTGAGCTGGGTCAAGTTCGACTCGGGCGCGAGCGTCAACCAGGCGTTCCTCGGCAAGTCCCTGGACATCGCGGCGCTCGGCTCCAGCCCCTTCGCGCGCGGGATATCGGGGAGTTCGCCGATCCCCTACAAGGTCGCGTTCGTGCTCGACGTGGCCGGGGAGAACGAGGCGCTGGTCGCGCGCAGGAAGCTCGGCATCAAGGACGTGGCGGGGCTCAAGGGGCACACCGTGGCGACACCGTTCGCCTCCACCTCGCACTACAGCCTGCTCGCCGCGCTGGACAAGGCGGGGCTCAAGGCGTCCGACGTGAAGCTGGTCGACCTCCAGCCGCAGGCGATCCTCGCCGCCTGGCAGCGCGGGGACATCGACGCCGCGTACGTCTGGCTGCCGACGCTGGACGAGCTGCGCAAGACCGGCACCCAGCTCACCAGCAGCAAGGAGATCGGCGCCGGGGGCAAGCCCACGCTCGACCTCGCCGTGGTGTCGGACGACCTGATCGCCAAGGACCCGAAGGTGATCGACGCCTGGCGCAAGGCGGAGGCGGAGGCGCTGCGGCTGCTCAAGTCCGATCCGGACGGCGCGGTCGAGGACGTCGCCGCCGAGCTGGGCATCAGCACCGCCGACGCCAAGGCGCAACTCTCCCAGGGCGTGTTCCTCACCCCGGAGCAGGTCGCGTCCGCCGACTGGCTCGGCACCGAGGACCACCCCGGCAAGCTGCTCGACTACGTCATCGACACCGGCCGGTTCCTGGCCGGACAGAAGCAGATCGACGCCGCCCCCACCGAGCGCGCCGTCCGCTCCGCCTTCTATCTGAAGGGACTGCCCGATGGCCTCAAGTGAGCTGACCGAGAACGACGTCCGCACCGAGGCGACGGAGGCGGTACTGCTGGAGAGGGTCAGCCATCGCTACGGCCAGGGGCGCGACGCCTTCACCGCCGTCGGACCCGTCGATCTCACCGTGCCCGCCGGGGAGTTCCTGGTGCTGGTCGGCGCCTCCGGCTGCGGCAAGAGCACGCTGCTGCGGCTGATCGCCGGGTTCGAGCAGCCCACCGACGGCTCGGTGCGGGTGGCGGGCGCCGCGCCCCGCCCCGGGCACGCGGCGGGCGTGGTGTTCCAGACGCCCCGGCTGTTCCCCTGGCGCACCGTCGGCGGCAACGTCGACCTGGCGCTGCGCTACGCGGGCGTCGAGCGGGAGCGCCGGGCCGAGCGGCGCGCGGAGCTGCTGGAGCGGGTCGGGCTCGGCGGCACCGAGCGACGGCGGGTGTGGGAGATCTCCGGCGGGCAGCGCCAGCGCGTCGCCATCGCCCGCGCGCTCGCCGCCGAGCACCCGCTGTTCCTCCTCGACGAGCCGTTCGCCGCGCTGGACGCGCTGACCCGGGAACGACTCCAGGAGGACGTGCGCGAGGTGACCGCCCGCACCGGGCGGACCACCGTGTTCGTGACCCACTCCGCCGACGAGGCGGTGTTCCTCGGCTCCCGCATCGTCGTGCTGTCCAAGAGCCCCGGGACCGTCGCCCTGGACCTGCCGGTGCCGCTCCCGCGCGCGGGGGTGGACGCCGACGCGCTGCGCGAGTCACGGGAGTTCGCCGAGCTGCGCGCGCGGGTCTCGCACGCCGTCAAGTCCGCCGCCGCCTGATCCCGACCGCACGGAGACCCGGGAGCCGTGCGTCACGGCAGCCCTCCGGAACCCCTCTGAACCTCAGGAAGGAAGCCCCCGTTGAGCATCACCAGCGACCGCTCCCCCGCCACCGCCGTCCAGCTTCCGCTGACCAAGCTCGGTCCGAGCTTCGGCGCCGAGATCGACGGCATCGACCTGGCCCGTCTCACCGACGACGAGGTGACCGCCGTCCGCGCGGCCCTGGTCGAGCACAAGGTGCTCTTCGTCAGCGGCCAGAACCTCGACGACGCCCAGCAGATCGAGTTCGGCCGGCGCCTCGGTGAGGTCACCGCCGGGCACCCGGTGCACGACTCCGGTGACGTGGCGCCGGAGGTGTACGCCCTGGACAGCCAGGACAACGGCTTCTCCGACGTGTGGCACACCGACGTCACCTTCGTCCGGCGCCCGCCCGCGATCTCCATCCTGCGCGCGGTCGTCCTGCCGCCGCACGGCGGCGACACCACGTGGGCGGACAGCCAGTTGGCGTACGAATCGCTGTCGCCTGGCCTGCGCGCCCACCTCGACACCCTCACCGCCGTGCACGACGGCAACCGCGCCTTCGGCTACTACCTGGCCCAGCGACGGCAGGGTCAGGGCAACCTCTGGGACGGCGAGGTCGTCACCGAACTCGTCCCCGTGGAGCACCCGGTGGTGCGCGTCCACCCCGAGAGCGGGCGCAAGGGTCTGTTCGTGAACCCGGGTTTCACCTCGCACATCGCCGGGGTCTCCGAGTACGAGAGCCGGGGGCTGCTGGACATCCTCTACGCCCACCTCACCAAGCCCGAGCACATCGTGCGGCACCGCTGGCGGGCGGGCGACGTGGCGCTGTGGGACAACCGCAGCACGGCGCACTACGCCAACCGCGACTACGGCGACCAGCACCGGGTGATGCACCGGATCACGCTGGCCGGGGATGTGCCGTTCGGTGTTTCACGTGAAACCTTGTCCGTTTCACGTGAAACATCCCCGCTCGGCTGACCGCCGCTTCGGAGGGCACGATGGGGTCGGCGGAACCGCTGCGGTTCCGCCGACGTCGTCCGTAGAGCCGTAGGCCCACCAGGCCGTCGCGCCACCGAGCCCGCCGAAGGGAAGCGCCGTTCCATGCCGACGCTCACCGTGCTGACGCCCGTCCACGACGGCGGGGACGCCTATCTGCGCGAGCTGCACGACTGTCTGGCCGGGCAGCTACTGCCCGGGGGCTGGCGTCTCCAGTGGGTGCTCCAGGAGGACGGACGCACCGGCACCCCGCTCGCCGCCGTGCCGGACGCGCCCTGGATCTCGAAGGGCACCGGTCGCCAGGGCGGCGCCGCCCGCGCCCGCACCCTCGGTCTGGCCCGCGCCACCGGCGCCCTGCTGCGCTGCGTCGACGCCGACGACCTGCTGCCCGACCCCGGCGCCCTCGCCCGCGACATCGAGGTCCTCACCGACCACCCCGCCTACGGCTGGACCGTCGCCCCCTGTCTGGACCTGTTCCCCGACGGCAGTCTGGTCCCGGGTCCGTACGACCCGCCGCCCGGTGCGCTGCCCGCCCGCGCGCTCCTCGACGGTGCCAAGCGCGGCGAGATGCCGGTGGTGGGCACGACGCTCACCGCCCGTACCGCCCTGGTCCGGCTGCTCGGCGGCTGGCCCGCGCTGCCCGCCTTCGAGGACGGCGCCCTGGTGCTCAACTGCGAGGCGGTGAGCCCCGGCTGGATGCAGTCCGCGCCCGGCACCCTCTACCGCAAGCACCCCACCCAGCACACCGCGACCGCCGACTTCCGCGACGAGGAGGAGGCGCGGCTGCGCGTGGAGATCGCCGTCGAGCGGGCGGAGGCGCTGCACGCCTCGGGGTGGCGGTGGACGCCCTGAGCCGCGGTCTTACGGAGTCGTGACGTGCGGGCGTCACGACGGGAGCGGAGCGGTGCGCGGGCCTAGCGTGACCGTATGCGTGTACTGGTCACCGGCGGTGCCGGGTTCATCGGGTCCCATGTCGTGGACGCCCTGCGGGCGCGCGGGCACGAACCGGTGGTGTACGACGTGCGGGACGACCCCGCCGCCGACGTCCGCGACCCCAAGGCGGTGTCCCGGGCGCTGACCGGCGTGGACGCGGTCTGCCACCAGGCGGCGCGGGTGGGTCTGGGCGACGGGGTGTCCGACGCGGCGGAGTACGTCTCCCGCAACGACCTCGGCACCGCCGTGCTGCTCGCCGCGATGGCCGCGGCGGGCGTGGACCGGCTGGTGCTCGCCGGGTCGATGGTGGTGTACGGCGAGGGACGGTACGCCTGCCCGGTCCACGGTGACGTACGTCCCGGTCCGCGCGCGGAGGGCGATCTGGCGGCGGGGCGCTTCGAGCCGCCGTGCCCGCGCTGCGGCGAGGCGCTGCTGCCCGGACTCGTCGGTGAGGACACCCCGGCCGATCCGCGCAATGTGTACGCCGCGACCAAGCTGGCCCAGGAGCACCTGGCCGCCGCGTGGACCCGCGCCACGGGCGGTACCGCCTTCTCGCTGCGGTACCACAACGTCTACGGACCCCGGATGCCCCGCGACACCCCCTACGCCGGGGTCGCCGCGTTCTTCCGCTCGGCGCTGGAGCGCGGTCAGGCGCCGCGTGTCTTCGAGGACGGGGGACAGCGGCGCGACTTCGTGCATGTGCGGGACGTGGCCGCCGCCAACGTGACCGCGCTGGAGGCGCCGGAGCGGCCGGGCACGCTGAGCGCGTACAACACCGGCAGCGGTGAGCCGCGTACGGTCGGCGGGCTGGCGCGGGCGCTGGCCGCGGCGTACGGCGGTCCCGAGCCGGTGGTCACCGGCGAGTACCGGCTCGGGGACGTACGGCATGTCACCGCCGACTCCTCGCGGCTGCGGGCGGAGCTGGGCTGGAAGCCGGAGGTCGGGTTCGCGGAGGGGATGGCGGAGTTCGCGCACGCCCGCTGACCTCAGTGGGCCGGGGCGGGCAACGTCACCTCGAAGCGGCAGCCGCCGGGGATGTTCCGGACGCTCGCCCGGCCCTGATGAGCCTCCACGATGCCCCGCACGATGGCGAGCCCGAGCCCCGCGCCCGCCGGAGGTGTCCGCGCGTCGGTGCCGCGCCAGCCGGTGTCGAAGACGCGCGGCAGGTCCGCCTCGGGGATGCCGCCGCAGCCGTCGGTCACGGTGAGCACCACACCCTCGGGGTCCCGGCGGGCGGCGACGGCCACCGTGCCGTCGGCGGGGGTGCGGCGGATGGCGTTGACGAGCAGGTTGGCCAGGACACGGCTCATCTCCTTGCCGTCCACCTCGACCGGCACCGGCTGCACCCCGTCACCCACAAGGCGTACCCCGTGCTCGCGGGCGAGCGGACCGACGCCGTCGAGGGCGTCGCCGACCAGGTCGTACAGCGAGACCCGCGCCGGGTTGAGGGGGAGCGTCCCGGCGTGGATGCGGGACAGCTCGAAGAGGTCGCCGACCATGTCGTTGAGGCGTTCCACCTCGGTGCGGATCTGGCGGAGGTAGCGGGCGGGGTCGGCGGCGACGCCGTCCTCCAGCGCCTCCGACATGGCGCGCAGTCCGGCGAGCGGGGTGCGCAGATCGTGCGAGATCCAGGCGACCAGCTCGCGCCGGGACGCCTCCAGGGCGCGCTCGCGTTCGCGGGAGGCGGCGAGCCGGGCGCTGGTGGCGGCGAGTTCGCGGCTCAGCTCGTCGAGTTCGGCGGTGGCCGGGGCGGCGGGCGCGGCGAAGGCGCCGTCGTCCCCGAAGTTGCGCGCCGCGTCGGTCAGTTCCCGGCTGCGCGCCACCACCCGGCGACCGAGCAGCAGGGCGGTGAGCAGGGAGACGACGGCGGCCATCGCGACGACGGTGGTGACCACCCTGAGGTCGTGCGGGGACAGGAACATCGCCCAGGCCACCGCCATGGTGCCCGCCAGCATCGCGAACACCCCGACGCCCGCCACCACGGCGAGGGACGCGGTCAGCGAACGGCGCCGGACCAGCCGCAGCACGCCCGCCCCGGCGAGACCGGTGGCCGCGGCGGCGAGGAAGGCGTAGAGGGCGATGAGGAGCATGTCGCGCATGTCAGCCCTCCTCGCGAGCGGCGGACCCTGCGACACCCGGACCGGACCCGTCGGCGCCCGGACCCGACTCGTCGACGCCCCGACCGGACCCGTGGACGCCCGGACCCGACTCGTCGACGCCCCGACCGGACCCGTGGACGCCCGGACCCCACGCGTCGGCGCCCCGACCGGACCCGTCGGCGGTCGGGTCCTCCGGCTCGCCGGACCCGACCGGCTCGAACCGGTACCCCACCCCCCACACCGTCCGGATGAGCCGGGGGTTCGCCGGATCGTCCTCGACCTTGCCCCGCAGCCGCCGGACGTGGACGGTGACGGTCGACAGGTCGCCGAAGTCCCAGCCCCACACCTCGCGCATCAGCTCCTCGCGGCCGAAGGCGCGCCCGGGGTGGCGCAGGAAGAAGGCGAGGAGGTCGAATTCGCGCAGGGTGAGCGCGAGTTCCGTGCCGTCCTTGGTGGCGCGGCGGGCGGCCGGGTCGACGGCGAGTCCGGCCGAGGCGAGCGGGGCGGGCGCGGGCACGGCGGTGGGCGCGGGGCGGGTGCGGCGCAGGACCGATTCCACCCGGAGCACCAGCTCGCGGGGGCTGAACGGCTTGGTGACGTAGTCGTCCGCGCCGACCTCCAGACCGAGGACGCGGTCGTCCTCGTCACCGCGCGCGGTGAGCATGATGACCGGCACCGGACCGCGTTCGCGCAGCTTCGCGCACACCTCCAGTCCGTCCATGCCGGGCAGCATCAGGTCCAGGACCACGAGGTCGGGACGGTGGGCGGCGGCGCGGGCGAGGGCGGCGGGACCGTCGTCGGCGCGGTCCACCAGGTGTCCGGCGCGGACCAGGTAGCCGGTGACGATCTCCGCGACGGTCGGGTCGTCGTCGACGACCAGGATCCGTCCGGTGGCCTCGGGCGGTCGCGTGGCGGCGGGTCCGGGGCGGTGGGCAGGGTACGGCTGCTGCATGTCCTCCAGCCTCGCACCGCGCCGCCGGACGGGGCGCGGTGCGGTCCCGACGTCCGCGTTTCGTAAGGAGCCGAAGTCCCCTTTGCCCCGGTTCGGGTTCGTAGGGTGAAAGCCGTGACCAACTCCCCCTCCCGTCCCGGCGTGGACGTCGTGCTGCCCTGTCTCGACGAGGCCGGGGCGCTGCCCTGGGTGCTGGAGCGCGTCCCGGCGGGCTGGCGCGCGCTCGTCGTGGACAACGGCTCCACCGACGGCTCCGGCGACATCGCCCGCTCCCTCGGTGCCACGGTCGTCCGCGAGGAGCGGCGCGGTTTCGGCGCCGCCTGCCACGCCGGGCTGCTCGCGGCCACCGCCGACGTCGTCTGCTTCTGCGACTGCGACGCCTCCCTGGACCCCGCTCTGCTGGTGCCCTTCGTCGAGGAGGTACGGACCGGGCGGGCCGACCTGGTGCTCGGCAGGCGGCGCCCGCAGGGGCGGGGCGCGTGGCCCGCGCACGCCCGCGCCGGGAACCTCGCACTCTCGCTGCTGCTGCGCCGCCGTACCGGACTCGCCCTGCGCGACCTCGGTCCGGTGCGCGCCGCCCGCCGCGAGGCGCTGCTCGGGCTCGACCTCACCGACCGGCGCAGCGGCTACCCACTGCAGATGGTGGTGCGCGCCGCCGACGCGGGCTGGCGGGTCACCGAGCACGACGTGCCGTATCTGCCGCGCACCGGCGCCTCCAAGGTGACGGGCACCTGGCGCGGAACCTGGCACGCGGTACGGGACATGAGCCGCGTGCTGCGCGAGACCCCGGCGGCGGGAGGAGAGCGGTGACCACGCTGCTCGTCATCGCCAAGGAGCCGCGACCCGGGCGGGTCAAAACGCGGCTCACCCCGCCGTTCTCGCCCGCGCAGGCGGCGGCGCTCGCCGAGGCGGCGCTCGCGGACACGCTGCGCGCGGTGGCGGCGACGCCCGCCGTACGACGGCTGCTGGTGCTGGACGGCCGTCCCGGACCCTGGCTGCCGGACGGCTTCGAGGTGGTGCCGCAGTGCGCGGGCGGTCTCGACGAGCGGCTCGCGGACGCCTTCGCCCGCTGCGCGGGACCCGCGCTGCTGATCGGCATGGACACCCCGCAGGTCACCCCGGAGCTGCTGACCGTGGGCTTCGCGGACTGCGACGCGTGGTTCGGACCCGCCGAGGACGGCGGCTTCTGGGCCCTCGGACTCGCCCGTCCCGAACCCGCGCTGCTGCGGGGCGTGCCCATGTCGGTGCCGGAGACCGGTGCCGTGCAGCGCGAGCGGCTGCACGCCGCCGGGCTGCGGGTACGGGAGCTGCCCCGGCTGCGGGACGTGGACACCGCCGACGACGCCCGCGCGGTCGCCGCCCTCGCCCCGCACGGCGCCTTCGCGGCGCGGCTCGCGGACTGTACGCGCGGCGGTGCGTCATGAGCGCCACGACCGCGCCGCCCGCCTGGGCCGCCTCCGACCCGTACGCCACCGCGCTGCGCACCGGCCGGGGTCCGCTGTTCCTGCGCCGGGACGACGGCTGGCTGCTGCCGCTGGAGGTCGAGCGCTGGTGCGCGGACGCCGACGCGGTCGACCGTGCCGTACTGGACCGCTGCGAGGGTCCGGTGCTCGACATCGGCTGCGGTCCGGGACGGCTGGTCGCGGAACTCGTCGCGCGCGGTCTCCACGTGCTCGGCGTCGACGTGAGCGCGGCTGCCGTGGCCCGCACGCACCGGCTCGGCGGACGCGCCCTGCGCCGCTCGGTGTTCGACCCGCTGCCCGGCGAGGGCGGCTGGGGCACAGTCCTGCTGATGGACGGCAACGTGGGGATCGGCGGCGATGTGGCCGCCCTGCTGCGGCGGACCGGCGAACTGCTGCGACCGGACGGCTTGCTGATCGCCGAGACGAGCCCCGCCGAGGTCGACGAGCGCGCCCTGGTGCGGGTGGTGGACCTGGTCCACGGCCGGTCACCGGTGGGCGAGCCGTTCCCCTGGGCGCGGATCGGCGCCCCGGCGCTGCTGCGGCTCGCGCGGGGCGCCGGGTGGCGGGCGGAGGCTCAGTGGGCGGCGGGCGAGCGGTGCTTCGTCGCCCTGCGCAGGTGGAGGACGCACACCAGCGCCGAGCCGCCGAAGAGGGCGGCGGTGATCAGCAGCCAGCGGGTGAGGAAGCCGTCCGGGTCGAGCCCGGTGGCCGAGCGGTAGCGGTCGGCGGACAGACCGAGGATCAGCGGCGCCCACACCAGCAGCAGCAAGCCCGACAGCAGCGCGGGCACGCGGACGTACGGCACGAGCGAGCGCCGCCCCGCCGCACCGCACCCCGCCACCAGCGCGCGGTCCAGCGCCGAGTACAGCGGCAGCAGCACCAGGTCGTGCAGCAGAGCCGCGCCGACGATCCACAGGACGACGCCGAGCCAGTCACCGGCGAGCAGCCGGATCCCCGCGTAGACGGCGAGCGCGAACGAGCAGCCGAGCAGCAGCAGTTCCAGCGGGCTGCCGACGGGGAAACGCAACCGGGCCATCGGTCGGGGCATCACAGGTCTCCGAAGGTCAGCCGGGCCACCCACTTGGTGTTGTGCACGCCGGGCAGCGCGGGCACGATGATCCGCGCCGGATAGCCGTGGTCGAGGGACAGCGGCTCGCCGTTGACGTACAGGGCGAGCAGGGAGCGCGGGTCGGACACCTGGTTGGCGCGCAGCGCCGCGCGGCGGAAGGCGCCGTGCCGTTGCAGCGACTCCACGAGCAGGTCCACCGCCCCCGTGTCGTACCCGGCGAGCGCGGCGAGGTCCCGCAGCCGGACCCCGCGCCACCACTGGTCGGCGGTGGACCAGCCCTCGACGCAGGCGATGGGCAGCGAGGAGCTGTGCTGGGGCAGGCGGAGCAGATCGGCGCGGCCGAGCCGTACGGTCCCGGCCGGCCCGGTGACGACCAGCCGCCAGGCGTCCGCGCTCGTCTCGGACTCGGTGATCCCGGCGTAGGCGGCCGTCTTGTTGATCTGGAAGCCGTTCGGTCCGCCGCCCGGGTCGGCGCCGCCGTGCGGCGCGAGCAGCGCGGTACGGCGCAGGGGACCGCCCAGGCTCTGCCCGACCGTGGTCAGGAACAGCAGCAGCGAGGACGCGCCGACCAGGCGCAGCGCGCCCCGGCGCGAGACGGTGGGCTCGGCGGGACGGGCGGAGGCGAGACCCGCCTCGTCGGCAGGGTGCGCGGAGACCACGCCCGCCGCGTCGGTGGGACGCGCGGAGACCACCCCCGCCTCGTCAGCCGGACGCCCCGCAGCCACCCGCTCCCCCTCGCGCGGCGACCGCACCGCCCGCAGCGACCGCACCGACCGCACCGCCACCGGCGTCTTCAGCGCCGCGTGGACGACGAAGGCGGACAGGAACACCCACGCGCCGTAGAAGTGCAGCGGGTAGAAGGAGCCCGGGAAGACGTACTCCAACTGGATGTTGAGCAGTCCGGTGGTGAACTCGAAGAGTCCGCCGCCGACCAGGAGCAGCAGCGAGAGCCGTTCCAGGGCGTGGGCGAGGGAGCGGGCCGGGGGCAGCGCGAACAGCTTCGGCACCACCGACCACAGCTTGGCGAGCAGCACCGGGACCAGGGTGACGCCGAGCGTGACGTGGACGCCCTGGGTGAGCCGGTACAGCCAGGACGGACCGGCCGGCCAGGCGAAGAGGTAGAAGCCGAGCAGCCCCTTGTCCGGGGTCGTGTCGTTCACCGGCGACAGATCCGGGTTGTAGGCGGCGTACGACACCAGACCCGTCACGAACAGGACGGTGATGCCGCCGAGCAGCACCAGCCCGAGCACGGCGGTGAAGCGGGTGCCGCGCAGCGGGCTGCGCCAGAGGCGAGGACGGTCGCGCATGTCCCGACCGTAGGGCGGGAGACCCCCCAAAACGGGTGCGCGACCCATGACGAAACGCTGACGTCCGGCCCGTACGGCGGCGTCCGCGCACGCGGGCGGCCTAGCGTGCCGGTGTGACCGACCGCTCCCCCCGCCCCTCGTCCCCCGTGGCGCGCCGCGATCTCCTCGCCGCCCTCGCCGCCGTCCTGCTCGTGACGGCCGCCGTGCTGGTGGGCCGCCACCTCCAGGACACCCGGCACACCCTGTTCGTGCACTGGCCGCCGCTGTTCGCGGAGTGGGACCCGCACGTGGGACCCGGCACCCCGGCGGCGCTGCTGCTCGCGGCGGGCGCGGTGGCGTACGGTCCCGCGCTCGCGGCGCGGCTGTCCTGGCGGGTGCTGCCGTGGGCGGCGTGGGCGGTGTCGGCGGCGTGGATCTTCTCGCTCGCGCTGGTCGACGGCTGGCACACCGGGATCGCCAACCGGCTCACCACGCACAACGAGTACCTGCGGGTGATCGGCCGCTTCCACGACATCCCGGCGACCCTGCGCGACTTCGACCAGCACATCGTCAGCGGGGTGCCCGGCAACTGGCCCGCCCATGTCGCCGGGCATCCGCCCGCCGCCACGGTCACCTTCGTGCTCCTGGACCGGATCGGGCTCGGCGGCGGGGGCTGGGCGGGGACCTGGTGCGTGGTCCTCGGGGCGTCGGCGAGCGCCGCCGTCCTGGTCGCGCTGCGGGCCCTGGTGGACGAGCCGACGGCGCGCCGCGCGGCGCCCTTCCTGGTGTTCGCGCCCGCCGCGGTCTGGCTGGGCGCCTCGGCGGACGCCTACTTCGCGGCGGTCGCCGCCTGGGCGCTGGCCTGCCTCGCCCTCGCGGTCACCCGGCGCTCCCCGCTGTGGGCCACCGCCTCGGGTCTGCTGTTCGGTCTGACCGTCTATCTGTCCTACGGTCTGACGCTGATCGCGCTCGTCGCGCTCGCGGTGCTGTGGCTCGGGCGCGCGGGGGCGCGGGCGCGCCCGGTGCTGCTCGGCGCGCTGGTGGGCGGAGTGGCCGTCGTCCCGGTGGTGTTCACGCTGCTCGGCTTCAACTGGTGGTCCGCCTATCACCTGCTGGTGATCCGCTACTACCAGGGAGTCGGCGGTATCCGCCCCTACGGCTACTGGATCTGGGCCAACCTCGCCTGCGCGGCGGTCATCACGGGACCGGCGACGGCGGCGGGGCTCGGGCGCGCGGGTTCGTCCCTGGTGCGCCGCGGCGACCCGGCGGGGACCCGGCTCGCGCTCCTGGTGGGCGCCGCGCTGCTGGCGCTGCTCGTCGCGGACGTCTCCGGGATGAGCAAGGCGGAGACCGAGCGCATCTGGCTGCCGTTCGCGCTGTGGCTGCTCCCGGCGTGCGCGTACCTGCCCGGACCCCGGGTGTGGCTCGGAGCCCAGGCGGTCACGGCGCTGCTGGTCAACCATCTGCTGCTGACCGGCTGGTGAGTCAGCGGCCGAGGCGTCCCTTCACCATGGCGAGGGCGGCGTTCACCTCGTCCACGCGGAAGAGGCGGGCGAAGACGGCGAACAGCACGAGCAGGACCACGCCTCCGGCGGTCAGGGCGACAGCCGAGGAGAGAACGGGATTCGTCGTGATGCCGGAGAGCCGGCGAACGAGGAAACCCGCCGCCGCCGTCGCCGGGACGCAGGCGGCGATCAGGCGGACGTAGGTGCGGGTGACGCGGCGCCCGTCGAGGTCGCCGCCCAGGCGCTTGCGCAGCCGGGTCCAGGCGACGCGGACACCGGTCGCGTAGGCGAGACCGTACGACAGCGCCATGCCCGCGACCGCCCAGCGGGCGGGAAGCAGCAGGTAGGAGGCGACGGACCCGGCGGCGTTGACCGCGGCGACGATCACCGTGTTGTAGAAGGGCGTGCGGGTGTCCTCGAAGGCGTAGAAGCCGCGGAGCACGACGTACTGCACGGAGTAGGGGACGAGTCCGAGCGCGAACGCCATCAGCACGAAGCCGATGTTGCGGGCGCCCTCCTCACCGGCACCGGCGTAGAGCAACTGGATCAGCGGGACGCCGAGGGCGAGGAAGGCGAAGGCGCACGGCACGATGAAGACCGCCGAGGAGCGCAAGCCCTGGGAGAGGTCGTCGCGGACGCCCGCGAAGTCCTCCTCGTGGGCGGCGCGGGAGATGCGCGGCAGGATCGCCGTCATGATCGAGACGGTGATGATCGCCTGCGGCATCTGCCAGAGCAGCAGGGCGTAGTTGTAGGCGGTGATGCCGGTGCCGGGGTGACCGGTCTTCTCGGCAGCCGCGCCCGCCGCCGTGGCGAGCCGGGTGACGACCACCATGCCCGCCTGGTTGACCAGCACGAACAGGAACGTCCACTTGGCCAGCCCCAGCGCCTTGCCGAGCCCCTGGCCACGCCAGTCGAAGCGCAGCCGGATACGGAAGCCGGAGTCGCGCAGGTACGGCATCATCGCGAGCGACTGCACGGCGAGTCCGAGCAGGGTGCCGATGCCGAGCAGCCGTACGCCCTCGGGGCTGATGGAGGCGGCGGAGATGCCGGAGTGCCCGGCCGAGCCGAAGACCCAGACGAACGAGCCGAACGCCACGATGATCAGGATGTTGTTGAGGACCGGCGTCCACATCATGGCGCCGAACCGGCCGCGCGCGTTGAGGATCTGGCCCATCACCACGTGCAGCCCCATGAAGAACATGGTGGGCAGGCACCAGCGGGCGAAGGTGACCGCCACGTCCAACTGGTCGGGGTGGGACGCCATGGACGGCGACATCAGGCGGATCAGCCAGGGCGCGGCGACCACACAGACCACGGTGACGGAGCCGAGGAGCGTGATGACGAGGGTCATCAGCCGGTTGGCGTAGGCGACGCCGCCGTCGTCGTCCTCCTTCATGGACCGCACGAGCTGCGGGATGAAGACGGAGTTCAGCGCGCCGCCGCCGACCAGGACGTAGATCATCGTCGGCAGGGTGTTGGCGACCTGGTAGGAGTCGTTGAGGGTGCCGACGCCGAGGGCGGCGCCCATCACCAGGGTGCGCAGGAAGCCGGTCAGCCGGGAGACCAGGGTGCCTGCTGCCATGACGGCGCTGGACTTGAGGAGCCCGGCCGCCTTGCCGCCGGACTTCTTCGCCGCCGGGGCCGGAGCGGCTTCCGGGGCGGCGGCGGGGGGCGCGTTGTCCACCAGCCGGATCTGCAGGGTGGCCGGATCGGTCCCGCCACCCGGCGTCCCGCCTCCCGTCAACCCGCGTCCCGCCGCGCCGACTTCGCTCTCGCTCCTGGAACCCACGCTGATCCTCTCCCGGCGGCACGCCGAGCCACACGACGACGACCACGCTGCCGACGGCTGCGCGCCACGTCCGGCCAGGTCTGATGAACGCCGGAACCAGGGGCACGAAGGCGCGGGTCACGGCGGAGGGAAGAGTACCGGTCGTACGGCACGGGGCCTCGCCCACCGGTGGGTGGACGAGGCCCCGGGTGCGCGTACGGCGGCTGCCGGACGCCGGTATGGACCGTTACGCGACGATGCCGGAACCCGCGGCCTTGCGGCGGCGGACGACGAAGACGGCGCCCGCGCCCAGGGCGACGGCGGCGCCGCCGCTCAGCGCGATGGCCGGCAGGACCGAGCTGGCGCCGGTCTCGGCGAGGTGACCCTGCGGGGCGATCTCGGTGTTGCCGGACGGCTTCGCCGGGAGCGGCTTGTGACCGCCCTGCGGCTTGGCGTCACCCGGCTTGCCGGGGGCGGTGCCCGCCTTGAGGATGTCGAACTCGTAGTAGCTGTCGTCGCTGGAGTAGACGCAGTTGCCCTTGTCGTCCGCGTACATGCCGATGCTGATGGCGAAGCCGTAACCGGCCGGAGCCTTCGCGTCGACGGCCAGGCGCAGGTCGACGGAGAAGGACTCCTTGGCCTTGACGTCGGTGTAGCCGAGGTAGCCCGCGCCCTCGTCGTTCTCGTCCAGGGAGATGTTCGTCCACGCGCCGGTGGACGGGTCCTTGTACTGGAGGGTGAGGTGGTTGGTGTCGGAGAAGAAGTCGTCCTCGTCCACGCTCGCGGCGAACACACCGAGGTCGACGCGCTTGTAGGCGTGGCCACCGGTGTTGCTGACGTTCAGCTTGAAGTTGTGGTAGCCGCTGCCCGCCACGATCTTCGACGGCAGACCGGAGAGGCTGGTGTGCAGGTCGTCGTCGAACTTCGGCCGGGAGCCGTCGTTGCACTCGGTCGGGAACGTGGACTCCGAGGCGGACGGCGAGGCCGACACGCTCGCCGAGGGCGCGGCGGACTCGGAGGCGGAGGCGGAGGGCGAGGCGGTCGTGGACTCGGAGGTCTCCGCGGCCGGGGTGGTGTCCTCGGCGGCGGGGGTCGTGTCCTCGGCGGCGGGCGTGGTGTCCTCGGCGGCCGGAGTCGTGTCCTCGGCGGCGGGGGTGGTGTCCTCCGCGGCGGGCGTCGACTCGGAGGCGACCGCCGCCGGAGCCTCCTCCGAGGCGTACGCGACCGGGGCCGCCAGCAGCACAGCGGGGGCTATGGCAGCCGTCGCTGCGGCCAGAGCCAGGGAACGGCGAAGCTTCATGCGAACCTCGGATGCGTGAGTGATCGGTGTGTTCGCAGAGATGACCGGTTACGCGGGTAAACAGTTGCCCAAGGACTTACGGGATTCTTAAGTGATCTGAATCACAGATCCGGGCTGTCCGTGCGCGGACCCGGGACCGCCGAGCGCACCCCCGAAGGCGCCGAGGACTCGATCTCCGTCAGCAACGAGCGCAGTGCTGCCCTGACTTGAGGCATGTCGGGCGCGGTGTCGAGCGGGGCGGGGTGCGGGTCGAGACCGGCCAGCGCGCGGCGCGCCCGGTGCCAGGCGCGGGCGGTCCGCCCCCGGTGGTGGTCGGCGTAGGCGCGGGCGTAGCGGGCAAGCGCGGTGGCCCAGGCGTCCTCGCGGACCCCGGGCTGGGTGAGGGCGCGGCGGGCGTCGCGCTGGGCGGAAGCCGGGGTCAGCGGCGCCCGGAGCACGGCCAGGGCGGCGAGGCTGACGGCCGGGGCGGGACCGCCGGGGGCGTACGGCGGGACGGTGTCCGCCGCCTGGCGGAAGCAGTCGGCGGCGGCGCGGGTGTCGCCGCGCTCCCAGGCGAGGACGCCCTCGACATGGCTGACCCGGCCGATCAGCGCGTCGTCACCGGCGAGCACGGCGGCGGGCCAGACCTGTCCGAGCAGCTCGCGGGCGGTCGCCGGGTCGCCGGGGGCGCTGAGCCAGGCGGCCAGCCAGCGGGCGCGGGCGGCGAGGTGGTCGTCGGCGCGGTGGTGCGCCAGCAGCCTGGCCAGATGACGGCGCCCCTCCTCGGCGTGGTCGTGCACCGCCCACCAGAACCACAGGTCCACCACCCCGGCCAGCGCCGCCGCCACCTGCCCGGCGGGCGGCTCGGGCAGCGCGAGGGCGTGGTCGACGAGTGCGGCCAGGTCGGCCTCGTTGTCCCGCACCAGCCGCGCCGCCTGCCGCTGCTCGCCCGCGCTCCACAGGTTCCCGGCGATCTCCGCCAGCCGCCGGTGGTGCAGCACGTGCCGGGTGACGGCGACCTTGAACTCCCCGGCGGCGCGCAGCCGTTCGGCGCCGAAGTCGCGGGCGGCGCGGGTCATCACGTAGCGCGGCGGGCGTACGCCACCGGGCTCGCCCAGGGTTCGCAGCACCCCGGCCGCGGTCAGCCGGGCCAGGCACGCCGGGACCTCGTGCGGGGCGATTCCGGCGCCGGAGCACAGATACGCGGCGGACGGTTCGGTGAACGGTCCGGCGAAGACGGCGGCCCTGCTCCACACCGCCCGCTCGGCGCGGTCGCACAGCAGATAGCCCGCGCCGACGGCCGACCGCAGCGAGCGGTGTCGGCGCAGCGCGGGTGAGGGCGCGGACAGCCAGCACTGGTCCCGCTCCAGGCGGTCCGCCAGCTCCTCCACCGCCACGCCCCGAGTGAGCTGCTCGGCGGCCAGCTCCACGGCGAGCGGCACGCCCTCCACCAGTCGGCAGATCCGGGCCACCACGCCGTACTCCGCCACCGTCCTGGGCAGCGCCCGCGCGAGGAACAGCTCGACCGCGTCCGCCTCCTCCAGCGGGGCGAGCCGTACGACGCGTTCGTCGCCGAGCCCGAGAGCCTGCCGGGAGGTCACCAGGACGCGTACGGACGGCAGTCGCATCAGCAGGCGCTGGACCAGACCCGCGCACTCGGTGCGGACGGCGTCGGCGTCGTCGAGCAGGAGCAGGGTGGGACGCCCGCCCGCGCCGAGTCCCCGCTCCAGCGTCTCCAGGGGTCCGCCGCCCGTCGCCTCGGCCACGCGCTCGGCCAGCGCGCCCGGCGCCGTACCGCTGCCGCCGGGGCAGCGGACGCGGACCACCGGACCCCAGGCGCCGCAGGCGGCGACCGCGGTGGCGAGACTGCTCTTGCCGACACCGGCGGGTCCGGTCACCGTCACCAGGCGCCCCCGGGCCAGCCCCTCCCGCAGCGCGGCCGTCTCCGCCGCGCGGCCGATGAGCACGCCCGGTTCCGGGCGGCCCGTCGTGGCCGCCCGGTCGGTGCCCGAGGCGTAAGACCTCACTGCGTCAGTGCTCCAAAACCCTCGCGCGGGTCCGCCGACCCGGCGCTGTGCACGGGGAAATCGTTCCTGCGGAACCGCTACGGGAACTCCAACGCCCCACCGGAACGCGGGGTGGCGCACCCGCGCCGGGTATCACACGGCACGACGAACGCCCGAACACGTGTCCAGCGCAGAAGCCTTCAGCCGTGGGCGCCTCAGCGGCGTATCCGCGCCCCGGCGCGCCCCCCGACGCGGATCCGCACCGACACCCGCAGCCCGCGCACCCGCACCCCGACTCGCACCCGCACCGTCACCCGGACACGCAGCCGGACCCGGGCGACGGCCCGGGCCCGGCAACTGCCCATCGGGTTCTCCTCGCGCGGTCCGGCTACTCCTCGCCCTCGTCCACCCGGGTCGGGCGGCTGCGGCCGGGCTCGGGCAGTTCGCCCATCTCGTGGCGCAGGTAGAGCACGTCGCCGACGAACAGGTCGTAGAGGAAGATGCCCACCAGACCGCCGATCAGCGGGCCGACGATGGGCACCCACCAGTACCCGCTGAACTGGCCCGCCACCGAACCGGGGAACGCGAGGCTGTCCCAGCCCGCCGCCCAGGTGAACAGGCGGGGTCCGAAGTCGCGGGCGGGGTTGATGGCGTACCCGGCGTTCGCACCGTAGGACATGCCGATCGCGGCGACCGCGAAGCCCACGATGAGCGGGGCGAGGTTCGCCTTCACCGCCTGGTTGCGCAGGTCGAGGATGGCGACGACGAACATGACCAGGAAGGCGGCGCCGACGATCTGGTCGATCAGCGGACCCCAGATGCCGCCGTGGAAGTAGGGCGCGGGGAACGTCGCGAAGATGGAGAACGAGGCGAGGGTGTGCCCGTTGGTCTTGGGACCCGAGACCGCGGCGTCGAAGGTGTCGATCGCGTTGTGGTAGACGAGATAGACCAGCGCGGCGCCCACGAAGGCGCCCACGACCTGCGCGAACCAGTACGGCAGCACCTTGATCCAGGGGAAGCCGCGGCGCACGGCCACCGCGAGGGTGACGGCGGGGTTGAGGTGGGCGCCGCTGACGCCGCCCGCGACGTAGACGCCGAAGGTCACCGCCAGCGCCCAGCCCCAGGCGACCAGCAGCCAGTCGCCCGCCGCCAGGAAGATGGTCGTGGTGGTGGCGGCCCGGCCGGAGCCCGGCAGTGCCGCCACGGCCATGGCGACCACACCGCAGCCGAACGCGATGAGGACGAAGGTCCCGAGGAACTCCGCCATCATCTCGCCCGCCAGACCGCCCCGGTGCCTGAGCCGGGACGGCTTGATGAGCGGGGGAATTTCGACAGCCATTGAGGCCCCCTCTAAGAGAGCGAATGCGGCAAACAGCCTCATAGTGGCCCACCGTCACTCACTCCGCAGAGCGGGTTACTGCCTTTGGGTTACCCCCGGCCGGGTCACCCCTCGGCGCGCGGCTGTGCCGTGAGCGAGGCGACGCGCTCCGTCTGAGCCGCCGTCACCGCCCGCACCATGAGGAAGCCGGTGACCGCCGCCGCCACCATCGCCGCCTCGCTGAACAGCAGGGGCCACACGCCGGTGTACGCGCGCTCGATCAGCTTGTCCGCGCTGTCGCGGTAGATCAGACCGGTGCCGCAGGCCATGCCGAACACCCACAGCACCCACCACGCCGTGACCACGGCGGGCAGCTTCCGCCCCGGCACCGACTTGCGGTACGCGTCGGCGATCACCCCGCGCGGAATCCACAGGTTGGCGACGGGCAGCACCCAGCCGAGGTAGACCCAGAACCCGGCGTGCTTCGGCCGCTCGCGCGACAGGGCGACGGAGTTGTCCCGCACCCGCCACATCCAGGAGATGAAGAACACCGCGCAGATCACCATCGTGACGCCGACGAGGAAGGTGACCAAGTGGTACGAGTTCTCCAGGGAGTTCAGCGGTCTGTGCACGCCCTCGCCCTGGTCCGGGGGTCCGGAGGCGGGCTCGCCCGCCGTCCACAGCCGTATCTCCCACACCGCGCGCAGCACATGACCGAGCCCCGCGAGCAGCAGGGCCCAGCCGGTCAGCCGGGCCGCCGTCTCCACGGGGCGCAGTCCGTGCACCTGGGGCGCGGGGGCGGTCGGGATCGTCTTCTGTTCGCTCACGACGCGATTCTGACCGGGTAAATCCCCCCGCACCAGGGGCTTTTACGATGGATCAGACCGTGCGGCGCTGCGGGTGGTACGTCGCCAGCGCCCAGATCACGAAGAAGTCGATGCCGATCATGATCAGCGACCAGATCGGGGAGTACGGCAGGAACAGGAACTGGGCGATCATGCTCAGCGAGGCCAGCAGGATGCCGACCAGCCGCGCCCACTCCAGTCCCATGAGGATGCCCACACCGGTGATGACGGCGATGACGCCGAGCACCAGCAGGATCCAGCCCCAGCCGGTGAGGTTGATCTTGTAGACGTAGGCGTCTATGCGGGCGTACACGTCGTCCGCGGCGATCGCGGAGATGCCCTGGAGGATCGCGAGGATGCCGTTCATCAGCATCAGCACACCCCCGAAGATCGCACCGCCCTCCGCGAGCCCTCCGTGGGACGGAGAAGGTGCCGATTGCGTCTGCTGCTGCTGGGTCATGGCCGTACCTCCGCCGTGTCGCCCCGAGAGGGTCGTTGCTACGACGATCACGCGGGCACGGCGGGGGGACCACGGGGGCTACGCCGAACGGGTGAACGACCCAGGGCGTGAACCGACCCGGGGAGGGTGGCTCACGCCCTGTTCAGCGGGGGCGCGCGGGTCTCACGCCATCCAGAAGAACACCGCCGTCATCCGCTTCTCCTCCAGCGTCCGGCCGAAGTAGCCGGTCGCGCTGTGCACGAGGTTGGCGTGGTAGAGGAGCAGGCGGTTGTAGCGGTGGGGGACGTCCACGTCCTCCTCGAAGGCGTCCGGGGCGACGAAGCGGGTGCCGAGGGCGTCGACGAGGTTGTTGTGCGGTGCCTGGACGACGTTGCCGCCGAGCCGGCCGCCGGGCAGGGACTGGCGGTAGAAGCTGGTGCCGCAGGACTTCGGCACGTGCGGGTTGAGGTAGAGCACGGCGGCGTACCGGCACAGCGCGCGCGAGTCGGCGTGCGGGCGGGGTTCGCTCTCGCCCTCGCCGACCACCTGGACGCAGTTGTGGTTGAGGGTGCCGCCGCCGGGCGCCCGCTGCACCCACAGTTCCTCGGCGCCGGTCGCCTTCTTCACCAGCCGCTCTATGCGGGCGAGTTCACCGGGTTCGAGACCGGGCATCGCGCGCAGTCCTGGCCAGGTCTCGGAGGTGTACGGGTACCCCTTGGCCCAGTCGTCCTTGGCCAGACACCGCGTCCGCACCGCGTCCGGGTCGGGCAGGGCGTCGTCGATGACCCAGTAGTCGCGTCCCCGGGTCGGCTTGCGGTAGGGCAGCACGGGAAGGACCGCCGGGCGTCCGGCGGGGGGCTGTGGGGGCATGGGGCGAATCTAGGGGCGGGTTCCTTCCCGCTTCTCCCGGCGAACGGTCAACATCTGGCGAGGAGGGTCAACGTTTGACCAATCCCGGTCGAGCGGAAATCGTTACCCCGACCATCGAGACGAACGGCGCCCGCATCCGTACTGCTGTGCGTCCCAACCGCCTGTCGGCGGAACCACGACCGGGCAGGAGGCACGGTGCGCATTTCGCGGAACGCGACGGGAACCATCTTCGTGGGCGGTGCGATGACGCTGACACTCGCGGCGCTCGCCTACCCCAGCATGCTCGGACTGAACACCGTCACGGCGTCGCAGACGCGGGTCGTCGCCAACACGCAGTGGGGTCCGCTCACCGAGCAGGACCGCGACTTCGTGGTCCGGGTGCGCGCGGCAGGGCTGTGGGAGTACCCGCTCGGGCAGATCGGGCTCCAGAAGGGCACCACGGCGGGCGTCAAGGAAGCCAGCAAGCACCTGATCGACGGGCACGCCGCGCTCGACGCCTCCTGCCGCAAGATCGCGCCCATGCTGAACATCACGCTGCCCAACGTGGCGAGCCCCCAGCAGGAGGGCTTCGTGACGCAGTTGAAGGGCGAGAGCGGCAAGCAGTTCGACACCGACTTCGCCAACATCCTGCGGATGACGCACGGTTCGATCTTCAACACCATCGCGAAGATCCGGTCCACCACCAAGAACTCGCTGGTGCGGGCGCTGGCCGACCAGGCGAACGACACGGTGCTCGACCACATCACGGTGATGGAGAAGACCGGTCTGGTCGACTTCGACCAGACCATCTTCCAGCAGACCACCCCGCCCAAGCTGCCCACGGACGACCTGACGCCCCCCGCGCCGCCGCCGGGCCAGCCGGAGGTGGTCCTGACCCCGCCGCCGAACCCCACCTCCTCCACGCTGAACATCGACGGCATCAACGGACCCAACGACACCCGCAAGGACGGCAGTTCGGGCGTCCCCGGCGCTACTCCGGAGCCCTCGCCGACGCCTACGGTCGGCTAGGCGAGCCACACGGCCGTGTCCGGCGGGAGGCTGCCGGACACGGTCAACGGCTCGCTCGCGAGCAGGAGTTCGCCGGGTGGCAGCGGTACGGAGGTGCCGCCCAGGTTCGTCAGGCAGCGCCAGCCCGGGGTGCGCCTGAACTCCAGTACGTCCGGGGCGGTTTCGGGCACCCAGGTCAGCTCCTCGCCCTCCAGAAGTTTCCGACGCAGCTTCAGGGCGGCGCGGTACAGCTCCAGGGTCGAGCCCTCGGCGCCGGTCTGCGCCCCGGCGGCGTACGCCGCGAAGGACGGGGGCTGCGGGAGCCATCCCGCGCCGGGTCCGAAGCCGTACGAGGGTCCGGTGGTCGTCCAGGGCAGCGGCACCCGGCAGCCGTCCCGCCCCTTGCGGGTGTGGCCCGACTGCTGCCACACCGGGTCCTGGAGCACCTCGGCGGGCAGGTCCGCGACCTCGGGCAGCCCCAGCTCCTCGCCCTGGTAGAGGTACGCCGAGCCGGGGAGCGCCAGCATCAGCAGGGTCGCGGCGCGCGCCCGGCGCAGCGCCGCCACGGGGTCGAGCGGGGGCTCGGTGCCGCCGGAGAGCAGCCAGGCGTCGAGGTCGGTGCCGGGCGGGAGCGACAGGCGCGAGGCGTGGCGGACCACGTCGTGGTTGGAGAGCACCCAGGTGGCCGAGGCGCCCGCCGAACGGGCGGTGGCGAGCGAGCGGGTGATGACCGCGCGCAGCTCCTCCGCACCCCAACCCGCCTCCAAGTACTCGAAGTTGAACGCCTGACCCAGTTCGTCCGGGCGGGCGTACAGCGCGCGGCGCTCGTCCGGCACCCAGGCTTCCGCGACGGCGGTGCGGGGCGGGTCGTAGGAGTCGAGGAGGCGGCGCCAGTCGCGGTAGATCGCGTGCACCTCGTCGCGGTCCCAGTAGGGGTGCGAGCCGGGCTCGACCAGGGGCAGGGAGTCCTCGCCGGTGGCGCCGACGCCGCCCACGTCGCGCAGCGGCTCGGAGAGATCCTTGGCCAGACCGTGGGCCACGTCGACGCGGAAGCCGTCCACACCCCGGTCGGACCAGAAGCGCAGCGTGGCGAGGAGGTCCTCGCGCACCTCCTCGTGGCGCCAGTCGAGGTCGGGCTGTTCGCGGGCGAAGAGGTGCAGATACCACTCGCCGTCCGGGACGCGTTCCCAGGCGCTGCCGCCGAAGACCGACTGCCAGTCGGTGGGCGGGAGTTCACCGCGCATGCCCTTGCCGGGGCGGAAGACGTAGCGGGCGCGGGCCGGGGAGCCGGGTCCCGCCGCCAGCGCCTCCTGGAACCAGGGGTGCTGGTGGGAGGTGTGGTTGGGGACGATGTCGACGATCACCTTGAGACCGAGCCGGTGGGCTTCCGCGACCAGGGCGTCGAAGTCGTCCAGGGTGCCCAGGCGCGGGTCGGTGTCCCGGTGGTCGGCGATGTCGTAGCCCCCGTCGGCCAGTTCGGAGGGGTAGAACGGGCTGAGCCACACCGCGTCCACACCGAGCGCGGCCAGATGGTCCAGGTGAGCGGTGACACCCGCGAGGTCGCCCAGCCCGTCGCCGTCGGCATCCGCGAAGCTGCGGGGATAGACCTGGTAGATGACGGCCTGGCGCCACCAGTCGGGGTTCCGGGAGGAGAGATCGGCGGACGGCTGTGCCATGCGGGCTCCGTTCGGGCGGGGTGCGCCGGGGTCCGGCGGGGCTTCGACAGGAATCTGTCCACATCGCCCCGAAACGGAAACCGGGCGGGACCGGAAACCCGAACACCCGGCGCGTTAGCGCAGGTTGACAGCTTTCGCAAGGACGATCACCATGTCTCCACACTGTGGCGCACGGGACCGATGAGTCCGTGGAGGCCACGGTTCTCTCCTGTGATCTCTCCGCGCCCTGCGCGAGCCTGCCCCGAACCGATGGGATCTCCATGTCCATAGCCCGACGTGTCACCGCGCGCCGCCTGCTGGGGACGGGCGCCGCGTCGCTCGCCCTGTGCGCCGCCTCCGTAGCCGCCGCCTCCGGGGCGTGGGCCCACGGCGCGCCCGGCGGTGACGGCTGGACGTCCGGCGGTCACCTCGCCCCGGGCACCGGCGCCGGTACCGAGACCGGCACCGACGCGTGCGAGTTCTCGCTGGACGGCACCCGCTTCTTCGCCTCCGTCAAGGTGGACGACCAGAACCTGAAGCCCACCGAGGACGGCAAGGTCCACATCAAGGTCCGTGCCGCCGGTGGCGCCGCGAGCTGCACCGCCTCGCTCGCCTCCTACCTCGCCCACGGCGCCACCTGGGCCACCTCCGGGCAGCAGGCGCTGGTCGGCTTCGACACCGTGACCGTCAAGCAGGGCGCGACCGACACGCTCGACATCGCGGTGCCGGACGCGGGCTGCTTCGCGCAGGTCGACCTGTACCGGGGCGCGGTCAGGTTCGACGGCGACCTCGACGCGAACGACGGTCTGGTCCATGGCGACCTGCCCAAGGGTCCGGACCACGCCGTCATCAAGGACAAGCTGATCGCCGCCTGGAACGGCGGCACCAAGGAGTGCTCGATCGAGGCGCAGCCGACCCCGGCCGCCCCGACGACGCCCGCCGGGGACACCTCCCCCTCGGCCACCGCCCCGGCGTCGGACTCGTCCTCCGCGTCGGCTCCGGCGCCCGTGTCGTCCGCCTCCGAGTCCGCCTCGCCGAGCACCAAGGCGGACTCCGGTTCCTCCGCGTCGCCCTCGGCGAGCGTGAAGGACACCGCCGCGGCAGCCTCCCCGTCCGCCAACGGCGGCTCCGGCGACCTCGCCGAGACCGGTGGCGGCAACGGCTCCGGGCTGATCGCGGGCGCCGCGGCTGCCCTGGTCGCGGCGGGCGCCGCCGCCGTGGTCGTCTCCCGCCGCAAGCGCGCGGCGCGGCACTGACGTCCGTGACGCGGTACGTCCGCGACACGGCACCGACCTCATGGGGCGCCCCAACGCCCCCGGCGTGAGGCGAGCGCGCCGGACGCCCACCCGGACGACGGGGTCAGGGCCGACGACCGGGCCCGGCGCGCCCCCGCCTCCACCCCCGCCCCCGGCGGCCCCACGGCTGCCGGGGGCGGGGGCGCGGGCGCGCTCCGCTGCGGACGGGAGGGCTACGGCCGTCCGGACCTGTGCCTGGCGGTCACAGCCACCCCGCCACCGGCCGAACGGCCACGGCTGCGCCGTAAACGGTCCGGAAAGCGCGGCTGCTTGGCCAGGAGTGAGCGTCCAGGCCACTCCGCCACCGGCCGGGCAGCCATGGCCACTCCACCAGCGCCCCGACGGCCACAACCGCCCCGCTCAACAGCCCGGACCGTCACGGCAGTTCCGCCCCCGGCCGGACGACTGCACCCACTCCGCCACCAGCCCGGACGACCACAGCAGACCCGCCAACGGCCGGACGGCTACCCCCGCTCCACCGTCGACAGATACAACTCCACGTACCGCTTCACCTCCACGTCCACCCCCACGTCCACCAGCGCCCGTTCCCGCTCCCCGTCGTGCAGTTCCGACTCCCCGAGGCGACCGCGCAGGTCGACGACCGTCTGACCGCGGGCGGGACCCGGGGCGAGGGCGATCTCGACCGGGACGTGGCGGGTGGTGAGTCCCTCCGGGTCGGCCACCGCGCAGACCGCGCCCGCGTCGCCGAGCCCGCCCGCCGCCGCGTCCTGGGGGGCGGTGCCCCGGGCCGGGGGGCGGTGGGCGAGGAGGTCACCGGCGAGCCGGGTGCCCGGTTCGGCGCTCGCGCGCAGCCTGAGCACGTCCGCGCCGGGCACGACGACCCGGGTGAACACGTCGAGCCCGTACATCGTGATCGGCACCCCGGCGGTGAGCAGCACGGCCGCCGCCTCCGGGTCGTGCCAGACGTTGAACTCCGCGACCGCCGTGGCGTTTCCGGGACCGACCGCGCCGCCCATGAACACGATCCGCTCGATGTTCCGGGTCACCTCGGGGTGGGTGCGCAGCAGCAGGGCGATGTTGGTCAGGGGCGCGGTGGGGATCAGGGTCACCGGGCGCGGGGAGGCGAGGATCTCGCGGCGCAGCAGGGTGACGGCGTCCATGGGGACGGGGGCGCGGGCGGGGGCGGGCAGTCCGAGGTCGCCCATGCCGTCGGTGCCGTGCCAGTGCGCGATGCGGGCGGGCTCCAGGAGCGGGCGTTCGGCGCCGCGCGCGACGGGGACGTCGGCAGCGCCCGCCCGTTCCAGCACGGTCAGCGTGTTGCGGACCACGCGGTCCACGTCGGTGTTCCCGGCCACGCAGGTCACCGCCCTGAGGTCGAGCCCGGGGTGCCGGACGGCGAACAGCAGCGCCAGCGCGTCGTCCACCCCGGTGTCGCAGTCGATGATCACGGGAACGGCGGGCCGCTCGGCCACGTCGGGCTCCTCTCGGTCGCGGGTACCGAACCTACCCGCGCCGCCGGGGCGGCACCCCGCGCTCACCCGGACGGACCGGAGCGCTGGTGAGAGGGGGCGCGGGGTGATGCCGTGAGGGGAAACAGCCCTTCCGGTACGAGCAGGAGGCACCCCGATGACCGCACGCGCCCGTGGCGCCCTGCCGACGCGGACCGGTGCGATACCCGTGCGCGGCGCCCTCCTCGCCTCCTGCGCCCTCACCCTCGCGCTCGGCGGCTGCGCCACCCTCGGTCTGGAGCACCCCCCGACCGCCCGCCAGCCGCTGCCGACGATCGAAAAGCCGCCTCCCTCCTCCAAGTCCGCCCCCGGCACCGACAAGGCGCTGCTCACCGACGCGCAGGCGCAGAACGCGCTCCTGACCGAGACCGACCTGGGCGCCCCCTGGACCGCCACGCACGGCGCCGCCACCTGGCGCGACGGCATGCTGAAGGCCACCACCGACGCGGGCCAGTGCCAGCCGCTGCTCGACGCCCTCTACGCCGACACCCTGCTGCGCGCCCCCGCCCGCGTCGCCGTCGGTCTGGACGACCCCGACAGCGGCGCCCAGTTGCGCTACCAGATCGCCGCCCGCCGCCCCTCCGACGTGGACGCCGCGCTGACCTGGCTCGGCACGATGCCCGCCGACTGCGCCCGCTTCACCGCCAGGACGCAGACCGGTCTGGTCGAGGACGTGCGGGTGAACTCCGCCCCGCTGCCCGAGGTCGGGGACAAGCGCCAGGGTCTGCGCGTCACCGTCGCCACCACGACCGACGACGACCAGGATCTGCTGCTCACCCTGGACGTGGCCGCCGTCCGGGTCGGTCAGGACGCCTTCGCGCTGACCAACGGCGGTCTGGGCGACGTGCCGAACGACGCGACACAGGCAGCCGTCCAGATCGGCGCCCTGCGCCTGGCGGACGTGCGCAAGCAGGGGCGCGTCCAGGTCTGAGCGCGCTCAGAGCCTGCCAGGTCCGAGCGTGGTGCTCCCCGGCGCCGTGCGGTGCCCGAGCCCGGTGCGGTACGCGTCCAGCGCCGCCTCCGTACGACCGCCGCGGCGCAGCAGATCACCGAGCAGCCGGCACAGATCGGCCAGATCTCCCGCCGCCCCGGCCCGCTCCAGCAGGCTGAGCGCGCGGACGTAGTGCTCCTCGGCCGCCTCGGTGTCGTGGGCGTCCTCCGCGATGATGCCGAGCAGCCGGTGGGCGGCGGCGGCGTGGACCGCGCCGCGCTCGGAGGAGAAGTCCCCGAGCACCCCGGCCAGCAGCTCGGCGGCGTCGCCCG
This sequence comes from Streptomyces sp. DSM 110735, assembly GCF_016482685.1. Lineage (GTDB taxonomy): Bacteria > Actinomycetota > Actinomycetes > Streptomycetales > Streptomycetaceae > Streptomyces. The sequence continues at coordinate 267,325 of NZ_JACYHF010000001.1, forward strand.
AACTGCCGCGCCGGTGCAGCACGTCGGCCAGCTCGACGGCGACCTGGCTGCGGTAGAGGGCGGCACGGGTCTCCCCGAGCATCAGCAGCGCCCGCCGCAACTCATCCTCGGCGCCCGCGAGTTGTCCTGCCTGGGCGCGGACGTAGCCGCGCATCCAGTGGCAGTGGGCGAGTTCGGTGCGCAGTCCGAGCCGGTCGTACAGCTCGGCGGCGGTCGCGAGGGAGGCGTCCGCCTCGGCGTGCCGCCCCTGGGCGAGCAGCGTGCGGGCGACCGAGCGGTGGGTGCGGGCGAGCAGCGCGGGGTCGGACACCCGGGGCGCGAGCGCGAGCGCGGACTCGGCGGCGCGGGCGGCGCGGTGGTGGGCGCCCATGTCCATGTACGGCCCGATGGCGGCGGCGTGCAGCAGCACCAGGGCGTCGGGGTCCTGCGGTGCGGCGCGGGCGAGTTCGTCGACGCCGGTCTCCAACAGGTGCACCGCGTAGCGGAGTTCGCCGGAGAGGTAGTGGGCGACGGCGCGACCGCGCAGGACCGGGGCGCGGAGCGGGGCGGGCGCGTCCGCGAGCAGCTCCGCGGCACGCTCGAAGTGACCGAGGGCGTCGGTCAGTTCGCCGGTCTCCAGGGCGCTCTCCCCGAGCCCGAGCAGGGCGGCGGCGTGCTCCGGCGCGAACCCGCCCTGCTCGCCCTCCCCCTGCTCCTCGATCTCCGCGAGCAGCGCGGCGAAGCGGGTTCCTGCCTCCTCGGCGGCGCCGTCGTCCAGGGTGCGGCGGGCTTCCGCCAGGCGTCGCCCCAGTCCGTCCGCGACGGCGGCCGGATCCTTCCGCTCGCGCATCGGGCGTCCTCCCCAACTCCCTTGGGCCCCCTTGTCGTTGGGAGCGCGCAGCCCTAGGTTAATCGGCGGCTCACGCGTATCCGACTCGTCACCCGCCGTAGCGAGGTCACCGTGCCCGGACGTACATCAGCCGCCCCTGGACGCACCGGCGCGAACCCCCGCCCCCGGCTGCGCCGGACCGCGGACGACCCCTCCCTCACCCGGGGTGTCGTGGCGGCCGTGGTGGCGGTCGCGGCGCTGGTCGTGGCGGCGAACGCGGGTCCCGCGCCCACCCCGGACACTCCTTCCGCGCCCCCGGTCCGCTCCGCTCAGCGGTGACCCAACACCCGTACGCGCAAGGCGTTTTCAAGCGCCGGTAGGGGAACTCCGAGTAAAACTGTGGCCAAGGCCAACCGCGCCTTTCCCAACAAACAGGCTCAATCCACCGGTTGTACAAGAGTGGAATATCTCACCGGCGACGGTTGACACCGAACCGCGCGGCTAGGGTGAGCGCTCCCGGACCGGTGCGGCCCAGGGCCCCTCCGAGAGGTCCAAGCACGCACCGCTTGACCGGCGATGGGCGATTCTTTCGGTGGCCCCGGGGTCCGGGCCAGGGGTGGGAGGTCACGGGATGACGGCGAACAGCCTGCGCGCGGAGGAGTTTCCGGCAGGACCCGCGGACCGGTCGGGCGACGAGGGCGGCAAGGGCACGACCGCCCCCCGCCCCCGGCGCGGGCGCCGCATACTCAAGTGGTCCGCCGCCACCCTCGCGCTGCTGGTCATAGGCACCGCGGGCGCGGGCTACGTCTACTACGAGCACCTCAACGGCAACATCAGGAAAGCCCGGCTCAACCTCGGCGACTCCCCCGTACCGGTGGCCACCCCGAACGCCCAGGGGCAGACCCCGCTGAACATCCTGCTGATCGGCTCCGACAGCCGGAACACCGCCAAGGACCTCAAGCTCGGTGGCTCCAAGGGCGACGTGGGCCGCCCGCCGCTCGCGGACGTGCAGATGCTGCTGCACCTCTCCGCCGACCGCAGCAACATGTCGGTCATCAGCCTCCCCCGCGACACCATGATCCCGATCCCCAAGTGCACGGACGCCGACACCAAGAAGGTGTACCCGGCGCTCTCCCTGTCCATGGCGAACGAGTCGCTCGGTCGCGGCGGACCCGGCTGCACCGTCGCCACCTGGCAGCAGCTCACCGGGGTGCACATCGACCACTTCATGATGGTCGACTTCTCCGGCGTGGTCGCCATGGCGGACGCGATCGGCGGCGTCCCGGTCTGCGTCGAGGACAACGTCTGGTCGCACACCTCCTCCGGCCACGGCTCGGGGCTCAAGCTGGAGAAGGGCACCCACCCGGTCAAGGGCAAGCAGGCGCTGCAGTGGCTGCGCACCCGCTACGGCTTCGAGGACGGCACCGACATCGGCCGCACCCACGCCCAGCACATGTACATGAACTCGATGGTCCGCCAGTTGCGCGCCAACGCCCGGCTCGGCAACCCCGGCGAGATGCGCAAGCTCGCCGAGGCGGCGACCGACGCGCTCACCGTGGACGACGGGCTCGGCACGGTCAAGAAGCTCTACGACCTGTCGATGGAACTCCAGAAGGTGCCCACCAAGGGCATCACCATGACCACCCTGCCCACCGTGCAGTGGACCCAGGACCACAACCGGCTCGTGCCCGCCCCGAACGACGCCGAACAGCTCATCTCCATGGTCCGCGACGACGACTCGCTGACCTCCCTCGCGGGCAAGAAGCCCACGCCCGACCCCACGTCCACCGACCCGGCAGCCCCGCCCGCCGAGATCGCCGTACGGGTCCGCAACGGCACCGGCACCGCCATGGAGGCGCCCGCTCCCCAGCGCGCCTCCGCCATCGCCCAGGTGCTCCGGACCAACGGGTTCACCAGCGCCTCGACCGACACCACCCCCGCCGCCGAGCCCGACACCGAGGTGCTCTACTCCACCGCCGACCAGGAGGGCGACGCCCAGGCGGTGGCCGACGCCCTGCACATCCCGCTGAAGCGGGCGCGGCAGTCGGACGAGGTCCAGGGCGTGACGCTCGTCGTCGGCGAGGACTGGCGCACCGGGGACACCTTCCCCAAGACCAAGCCCAAGAAGGTCCCGGAGAGCGCCGCCGTGCTGAACGGCGAGAAGACCGACGCCTGCATGAAGATCCAGCCGGGCTTCACCTGGTGACGTCCGCCTGACGCTCCGTCAGCCGCTGGAGCTGCCGCTGGACGTGGTCCAGGGCGCCGTCCCGCCGCCCCGGCACCCGGAGCCTCAAGTCGGCCAGCGCGGGACCCAGTTCACGAGCCCGGGCGGGGTCCTCGATCCTGCCCCACTGGTGGTGGGCACGGTCGGCGGCTGCCTCGACCGCAGGCGCGTCCGGCGCCTGTCCCGCCGCGAGCCGCACCCCGGCGACGTCCAGCCAGGCACGGCAACTGCGTGCCGGGTCGCCCGCGAACATCGCGAGGTCGGCGCGTACCTCCGCCCAGTGCAGCGCGTCCTCGGACGCCGGACCGCGCGCGTGCGCCGCCGCCTGCTGATGGCGGGCGGCGAGCGCGTCCGCCTCGGCGTGCCGCCCCGACCGTACGGCCGCGGTCAGCTCGGCGTGCGGGTCGCCCGCCGGACGCGGCGGCGCGGTGAGCACCAGGTTCGTGGGCAGCTCGTCCGCGATCCGGTCGAGCGCCGCCCGGTGCAGCTCCGCCAGCGGCGGCCGGTGCCCGCTGCGCAGCAGGGTGGCGACCGCCCTCATGTACGTCGGCTGCGCGATCCCGCGCCGGGCGCCCGACGGCGCGATCCGGCCGTACACCTCGGTGCCGCGGCCCGAGTCCAGAGGGTGCGCGAGCAGACGGTCCCAGGTCTCGGCGTCCGCGTGCAGATCCGCGACGAGCGTGGTGGCACCGGCCGGGCGCAGCCGCAGCTCCTCCCTGATCCAGTGCCAGGGCAGCGCGGTGTAGCGCACGGTGGCCGCCGTGGTGCGGGCCAGCGCCAGATGGGGCAGGTGCTGGCGGCGGTCGAGGTGCAACTGCCCGGTGACGTACACCGTCAGCGGTCCCGGCGCGGCAGCGGCGGCGCGCAGCCGTGTCAGCACGGCCTGCGGGTCCAGCGGGTCGGCCAGTTCGACCACGTTCGCGGTCTCGGTGCCGGACAGCACCGCCGGTGCGACGGCGGCCAGTATCGGCAGCACCCCTGCCGCGTCCACCTGCCGCCCCCTCCCCAGCGGCGCGGCCGCGAGCAACAGCACGGTTCCGGGCATCGCGCCTCCCCTGTTCGCCCTGACTCCAGCGAGCACCGTAACCGGTGGGACGGCCGGGGCACGCCGGGGACGGGGAAGGTACCCCCCTGGGAGGGGCAGGCGTTCGCCTAGGGGACGTCTCCCCGAGACACCCCCTAGTCCGGCACGTCCGGCAGCCGCCGTACCGCGAACACCGTGGTGTCGTCGGCCAGCCGTCCCCGGGTGTGCCGCAGCACCCCGTCCCGCACGGTCCGCACCAGCCGGTCCGGCGCCGCCCGCCCCGGGTCCCGGCTGACAGCCCGGTCCAGCTCGCGCACGAGCGTGTAGAACTCGCCGTGCCGGTCCCGCGCCTCGGTGACCCCGTCGGTGACGACGAGGAGGGTCTCGTCGGAGTGGAGTTCGGGGACGAGAGCTTCCGCCGGTGCCTGTGCGGGGGTGTCGGCCGCGCCTCCGGCCAGGTCGCCCGTCAGATGCCCGAAGCCGATCGGGAGGCGTTCGGCGCCGGGGAGGGGGCGTACACCGCGGGGACCGACGGCGAGGGGGGACTCGTGGCCGAAGTTGATGACCTCGACGGTGTCGCCGTCGCGCTGCGGGAAGCTCAGCAGGACGGCGGTGGCGAACCGCTCGCCGTCGTAGCGGCCGAGCGCGGCGGTGTGACCGCGGTGGCGGTACATGCGAATCTCCAGCCGGTCCGCGACGGTCGCGAGGTCGGGCTCGTGGTACGCCGCCTCGCGGAACGTGCCGAGCAGCGCCGCCGCCGTCTCCACCGCGCCGAGCCCCTTGCCCTGCACGTCGCCGACGAGGACCCGGGTGCCGTGCGGACCGGGCTGGATGTCGTAGAAGTCGCCGCCCACCCGCGCGTCGGTGTCGGCGGCGAGATACACCCCCGCGTGCTCCAGACCCGCCCACCCCGGCGGCAGCGGGCGCAGCACCGTACGGCGCGTCGTCTCCGCGATGTCCCGCATGTGCCCCTCGCGCCGCTCCCGGCGAGCCCGCGCCTCCGCGGCGATCACGGCCAGCGCGCCACCGAGCGCGACCAGCACGAAGTCGGCGTTCCCCGCCCGGTACTGGTTCGGGTACAGCGTGTCCACGGCGACGTACGTGACCAGCGACAGCAGCGCGAACACGACGGTCGTCCCCACCCCGCACAGCGCGGCGGCGATGCTCGGCACCAGGACGATCCAGGAGACGATCCGGAACTGCTCACCGGTGAGGAGATCGACCCCCGCGATGCCGATGAGCAGCAGCAACGGCACCAGCCACGCCACATCGCAGCCGCCGACGCGGAACCACTCCCACTGCCGCTTCCGGCGGTCGATCCGCTCCACGAGGCCCTCTCCGTCACGAACCCGTCCGCGGCAGGGCGGCCGGACCCTTCCGTCGCTTCAGCGAAACACGCGCGCACGCCCCGCGCATCCGGGCCACGGGAGGTCCCTGCGCCCGCCGAGTTGCCGCGCCGCCGCCCCCGGTGTGATCTGGAGTGTGGGGCGACATCAGACGACGTCACGCGATGTCCCGCGCGATGTCAGGCGAGAGGAGCGCTCTCATGGCTCACGCGGCACCCGCACCCGGCGCGCGGACCGGCGGCGCCCGAACCTCAGGCGAGGGCGAAGGCGAGGGCGACCGGCTCCGCACCGGTCCCACGCCCGACGTGTTCGACGCCCGCGCCCACCGGATGCTCAGGATCGTCGTACCGGTGCTGCTGGCACTGGTCTACGGCTACTGGGCAGCCGCCAACCGGCGTTCCGGCGGTCCCATCACCGGCTGGAACCTGCTCTTCGGGTTCCTCACCGCGCTCGTGTTCGCGGTGGTGCTCATCGCGCTGCTGACCGTGGCGCCGAGGCTGCCCCGCGAACTGCACGCCGCCGCCTGGACGGTGTTCATCGGCTGCTCGTTCGGCTTCCTCTACAGCCAGACCGGCGACTCGATCTACCGCTCGGTGGGCAACTCGATCGCCATCGGGGTGGTGACGTTCATCGTGTTCTTCTACCGCTTCTACACCCGCGAGGACGCCGCCGGGCATCGCATCCACTGACCCCGCGGCGACCTCGTACGACCCGTACGCGCCATGGACCCCGGCCCGCCCGCCGGGGTCCACGCGTCGCGCGCCCGCCCGTCCGACGCACGCACCGTCCGACGCGACCCCCCGACCGGCGCGCCCACCCGTCCGGCGCGACCCCCCGCCCGGGTGTGCACCCGTCCGGATTCCCCCGTACGCCCGCCCCCGCTCGCGCGCCACCCCCAGCAGCCCTTGCCTGGAAGGGTGTCCCCTCGTTTCCGGAGCGTCGTGTCGGCCGCGCTGATCGCGCTGGCCTGCCTCCTCGTGCCGTTCGGCGCCTCGGCGGCCTGGGCGGCGTACACGCTCACCGACACGAGCCGCTACGTCACCACCATGGCGCCGCTCGCCACCGACCCGGACGTGCGGGAAGCCGTCGCGCAGGCGGTCGGGGACGGCATCCTGCGCGAGGCGGACCAGCGCATGGACATGACCCCGGTACGCGCCTCGGTACGTCCCTTCGTGCGCGACGCGGTCCGCTCCTTCACCCACACCCGCGCCTTCCGGCTCGCCTGGGACACCGGCAACCGGATCACCCACGACGCGGTGCTGCGCGCCCTGCGCGAGGACGACCCGACCGCCGGGGCGCCCGGCGCCGCCGTCACCGTCGACCTCGCCCCCGTCACCGCACGGGTCAAGCAGCAGCTCACCCAGGACCACGTCCCGCTCGCCGCCCGCATCCCGGTCCAGCACACCGTCGTCCCGGTGCTCCCGGCGGGCGACCTGACCCGGTTCCGCAAGGGGTACCACATGCTGGAAGTCGCCGGTTTCTGGCTGCCGGTGGCGGCCGTCGTGTTCGCCTCCGCCGGGATCGCGCTCGCCGTCCGCCGCCGCCGCGCCATCGTCGCGACCTCGCTCGGCACGGCTCTCGGCGGCGCCGTCCTCGCCCTCGCCCTCACCGTCGGCCGCGCCCTCACCCTGGCCGACCTCCCGCCCGACGTCCCCCACCCGGTCGCCGCCGCCGTCTACGACACCCTCACCGCCACCCTGCGCACGGTCTCCTGGCTCCTGCTCACCCTCGGCGTGACGGTGGCCCTGACGACCTGGCTGACCCGGCGCCGGGCGCGTCCGGAGGAACCCCGCAAGCCGGAGGCGAAGCGGAAGGACCGGACCACCGGACCGGACTCCGTGCAGGAGGACGGGCGGGCGCAGGTCTGAGCGCCGGGCGCAGGTCTGAGCGCCGGGCGCAGGTCTGAGCGCCGGGCGCAGGTCTGAGCGCCGGGCGCTGTCCGTGCCCGGGTCCCGCTGTCAGTGCCCGGGTCTACCGTGCCCGGCATGAGGCACTGGATAGCAGGTCCCCTCGGCTGGACACACGGGCGCCGGTTCGGCGACGAGGAGACCAACGTCGTCTTCTTCCGCGGCACCACCCTGGACGCGCTCACCCGCGGGCTGCTCGACCGGCACCGGCGCCCCCGCGCCTACGCCAAGGGCGACGACTGGGGCGTCCTGATGCACGACATGCTCGCCTGGGACTGCGCGGACACCGGCGACTACGAGGGCGCCGACTACGCCGCCCTGTGCCCGCCCGGCGCCGAACTGGCGGTCTTCGTCACCGAACCCTGCGTCGCCAAGGCTCACGGACCCTTCTTCGCGTACTACCGCGACGGCAGCCTGCACACCGCCTTCAGCTTCGAGTCCCCCACCGACGGGGTCGGTCCCGCCCCGGACCACTTCCTGCCCGCCGTCACGGAGGTCGAGGAGGACGGGGACGGCGACGACCGCGAGGAACGCCTGGTGGCGGCGATCACCCGCTTCCTCGACCTGCCCGAGCTGGAACTCCCGTAGCGACCGCGCCGGGACCCTCCGCCACGATCTCCGCCAACACCCCCAGCGCCCGCACCAGTTCCCCCTCCGGCACCGAGCCGAGTCCGAGGCGTACCGCGTCCGGGGTGTGCGACGGCGCCGTGGCGAACGCCGTGCCCGGCGTGACCGCGACGCCCCGGGCGCGCGCCGCCGCCGTGAAGGTGTCCGCGCGCCAGGGGGCGGGGAGGGACCACCAGGTGAAGTACGAGGTCGGTGCCGAGAGGAGCGGGACGCCGGACAGGGCGTCGGCAGCGAGGAGTTGGCGGTGCCGGGCGTCCGCGCGCTTGGCCGCCGTCAGCCGGTCCACCGTGCCGTCGGTGATCCACCGCACCGCCGCCTCCAGGGCGAGCGACCCCGCGCTCCAGCCGCCGGACCGCACCGCCCGCGCCACCTCACCGGACCGCGCGGGCGGCACGGCGGCACAGCCGACGGTGAGACCCGGGGCGATCCGCTTGGACAGGCTGTCGACGAGGTGGCCGAGTCCGGGGAGGAGCGACGTGAACGGCGGCTCGTCGCCCTCGTGCAGGAAGGACCACACCCGGTCCTCCACCACCGGTATCCCCAAGTCGCTGATCACGTCCGCCAGTTCGGCTCTTCGTCCCGCGTCCAGCGTCCGCGAGGTCGGGTTGTGCAGCGTCGGCTGGAGGTAGAGCGCCGCCAGGGGAGCCGAGCGGTGGGCGGTCGCGAGGGACGCGGGGAGGGGTCCGCGGTCGTCCGCGGCGAGCGGTACGAGCGTGCCGCCGAGGCGGGCTGCCACCTCTCTCACCAGCGGATACGTCAGCGGTTCGACGCCGATCCGGTCGCCGGGGCGCACCAGGGAGGCGAGGGTGGCGGCGATGGCCTGGCGGGCGTTGCCGGTGAAAACGATGCCGTCGGGGTCGAGGGCGGGGTCGGGAGCGCCCAGCAGTCCGGCGAACACCTCGCGCGCCACGCCCGTCCCCGCCGCCGGTGCGGGCAGACGCAGCGCCTCGAACAGGGCGTCGGGGCGCAGGAGTTCAGCGAGGACGGGGGCGAGCAGCTCCGACTGACCCTCCACACAGGGGTAGTTCAGCTCCAGGTTCACCGTCGCGGGCTCGCAGGACGCCTCCGTCAGCGCGTGCCCCGGCTGCGCGTCCGGTGTCGTGGCGCGCACGAAGGTGCCCCGCCCGACCTCGCCCACCACCAGTCCCCGGCGGGCGAGTTCGCCGTAGACCCGCTCGGCGGTGGACGCGGCGATGCCGTGTCGGCGGGCGAACGCCCGTTGCGGAGGCAGGCGTTGACCGGTCCGCAGGCGACCGCGCGCGATGTCGGCGGCGATCCGGTCCGCGATGCGGCGGTAGTCGTCCACAACTCCCCCTGTTCAGCAGGTCTTGCACATTGCACCGAGGGCAAAGATTTCATTGCACCGAGCGAGGGGCGACTCCTAGGGTCGGTTCCATGCCGCCCTTCCTCGCATACGATGACAAAGGTCCCGAAAACGGCCGCCTCCCGCTCGTCCTCGTCCACGGTCACCCCTTCGACCGCACGATGTGGACCCCGCAGTTCACGGAGTTCTCCGCCGGGCGCCGGGTGATCGTCCCCGATCTGCGCGGGTACGGCGCCTCCCCGGTGACCCCCGGCACGGTCACGCTCGCCCGGCACGCACGCGACCTGGAGAGCCTGCTCGACCACCTCGGCGCGAGCGTCTTCGTGCTCGCCGGGCTCTCCATGGGCGGGCAGATCGCCATGGAGTGCGCGGGGCGGTTCGGCGCCCGCGTCCGGGGTCTCGTCCTCGCGGACACCTTCCCCGAGCCCGAGACCCCCGAGGGCGTACGGACCCGGCACGCCCTGGCCGACCGGCTGCTCGCGGAGGGCATGTCCGGGTACGCCGACGAGGTGCTGGAGCGGATGGTCGCGCCGTACGCCGACCCCGCCGTCAAGGCGCACGTGCACCGGATGATGACCGGCACGGACCCCGAGGGCGCCGCCGCCTCCCTGCGCGGGCGCGCCGCCCGCCCCGACTACCGGCCGCTGCTCGCCCGGCTCACCACGCCCGCCCTGGTGGTGACCGGCGCCGACGACACGTACACCCCGGTCGCGGACGCGGAGGCGATGCACGCGGCGCTCACGGACTCCCGGCTGCACGTCGTCCCCGGCGCCGCCCATCTGCCGAACCTGGAGCGCCCCGAGGAGTTCAACCGGGTGCTGGGGGCGTTCCTGGACGAGGTGGACGGGATGACGGGATGACGGGATGACGGGATGACCGGGTGACGGGGTGCCGGGGTGACCGCCGAGGCGCGGTGAGCGGCGTGCGACGGGCCTCATCGGGCGAAGCGCCCATAATGGGCGCATGTCCCGAGAGTTCCCGATCGGCCTCACCCCTCCCGACTGGCTGGTACGGAACCTCCGCGCGCAACCCGCGCCGGTCAACTGGGCCGCCGTCGCCCGTGCCTCCGTCGCGCTGGCGCTGCCGCTGGCGATCGGGTTCGCGGTGGGACAGCCCGCGTACGGCGCGCTCGCCTCCATGGGCGCGCTCAACGGCGTCATCGGTGACACCGCCGACGCCTACCGGATGCGCGTCATCACCATCGCCGTACCCCAGCTCACCGGCGCCGTCGGCGTCATCCTCGGCACGCTCGTCTTCGGGCAGGGCTGGGCGGCGGTCGGCGTGGTCACCGCCGTCGCGCTGGTCTCCGGGATGATCTCGACCATCGGCACGGTGGCGTCCGTGTCGGGACTGCTGCTCCTGCTCAACTGCGTCGTCGGCGCGGGGCTCCCGCTGCCCCGCCCCTGGTGGCTGGCGCCCCTGCTGATGACCGGCGGCGGACTGCTGGTCCTGGCGCTCGCCCTGCTCGCCTGGCCGCTGCGTGCCGGGGTGCCCGAACGCGGCTCCGTCGCCCTCGGCTACCGCCGGGTCGCCGACCTCCTCGCCGCCTGCGGCGGACCCCCCGAGCAGTACGTCGCCGCCCGCTTCGACGTCACCCGCGCCCTGAACCAGGCGTACGACGTCCTCCTCGGCCACCGCGCCCTGCACCACGCGCGCAGCCCGGAACTGACCCGGCTGATCGCCCAGTTGAACGCGATCACGCCCGTCATCGAGGCGGCGCCCGCCGTCGACCTCACCGGAAAACCGCTGCCGCCGGAGATCCCCGACACGGTGCGCCGCCTCGCCGACGACGTGGCGGCGGGTCGCACCGGACGGCTGGACCTGCCCGCGCTGCCCGCGCCGGTCACGGAGACCACCCGCGCCCTCGACCACGCGCTGCGGCACGCCGCCGAGGTGGTCGCGTCCCCCGACGTGGACCCGCTCGGCGCGGACGACCACGCCGTACCGCTGCGCTCCCGCGTCACGCGCGCCACGCGCAACGTCGTGATGTCCGCCACCTCCTGGCGCTACGGACTGCGTCTGGCCCTGTGCATCGGCATCGCGCAGGCGCTGGTCTCGCTGGTCCCCGTACCGCGCTCGTACTGGGTCGCCCTGACCATCACCTTCGTCCTCAAGCCCGACTTCGGCTCGGTGTTCTCCCGCGCGCTGCTGCGGGCGCTGGGCACGGTGGTGGGTCTTGTCCTCGCGGCGGCGGTCCTGGCCGAGGTACCGCTCGGCTGGTGGGACGTGCCGGTGATGATGGTCCTTGGCACCCTGGTCCCGGCGCTCACCCCGCGCGGCTACGGCTACCAGACCGCCGCGATCACCCCGGTGATCCTGCTCCTCTCCGACATCCTGAACCACCAGGGCGTCGACCTGCTCCTGCCCCGGCTCCTCGACTCCCTGATGGGCTGCGGGATCGCGCTCGTCGCCGGGTATCTGCTGTGGCCGGAGAGCTGGCACAGCCGGGTGGGCGACCGGCTGGCGGACGCGGTGGCCGACACGGCGGCGTACGTCGAGGCGGCGTTCGGCACCGGCACGGCACCCACCGCCCGCACCCGGATGCGGCGCCGTCTCTACCGCGATCTGTCCACCATCCGGACGGAGTTCCAGCGCGCCCTCACCGAACCCCCGCCCACGGGACGCCGTGCGGCCGCCTGGTGGCCGCTGGTGGTGGCGGTGGAACGCATCGTCGACGCGACGACCGGAGCGCGGGTCCGCGTCCGCCACGGAGCCCCGCCCCCCTGCCCCGCCGAGGTCCAGCACGTAGCCCGCCAACTCCGTGAACTGGCCGAATCCGTACGGCGGACCGACACCCTCACCGCCGTCCGCACCGACCTCACCGGACCCTCCGAAAGCGTCCTCGAGCCCCTGCGCCAAGAGGTCGCCGCCGCCCGCGCGATCGCGACACCCCACTGACGACACCCCGGGTGCGGCCGGAACCCGTGCCTCAGGGCCGCTAACCTTACGTGTCCGTCCTGGCCAGCGATCGGCATCAACTCACGCGAAGGGTTGCGCACATGGGCATTCTCACTCTCCTGAGGAACGCGTTCGGCCGCCGCAAAGAGCGTCCCACCGACCCAGAGAATGCCCCCACCGTCCCGGAACCCCGCGAACACGAGCTGGTCTCCGCAGCCTTCGACGACGTAACGGTCCCGCGCCAGCAGGCGGCGGAGTCGGGCGCGTCCGAGACCCGGGGGACGACTACGGCGGAGCCGGAGAAGACCGAGGCAGCGGTTGCGGCGAAGCCGGACGAGGCTGAGGCTGCGGAGACGGCTGTTGCGGCGGAGCCGGAGAAGGCTGCGCCTGCTGAGGCGGCGGTCACGGCGGAGCCGGACGAAGCTGAGGTCGCCGGGACGGCTGCTGTGGCGGAGCAGGAGAAGGCTGAGACGGCCGAGGCAACGGTCACGACCGCGCCGGACAAGGCTGAAGCAGCGGACACGGCTGTGACGCCGGAGCGGGAGAAGGCTGAGGCGGCCGAGGCAACGGTTACGGCGGAGCCGAGCGAGCCCGAGACGGCGGTTACGGCGGAGCCGGAGAAGGCTGAGACCGCTCAGGCGGCGGTTACGGCGGAGCCCGACGAGGCTGAGGTCGCAGAGACGGCTGTTACGGCGGAGCCGAGCGAGCCCGAGGAGGCGGAGGCAACGGTCACGACCGCGCCGGACGAGGCTGAGGCAGCGGACACGACTGTTACGGCGGAGCCGGCGATTACGACCGCGCCCGACGAGGCTCAGACCGCTGAGGCGGCGGTTACGGCCGAGCCCGTCGAGGCTGAGGTCGCGGAGACGCCTGTTGCGGCGGAGCCCAGCCAGCCCGAGGTCACCGAGGCGTCGCTGGCCCCGGTGGAGTCGAGCGAGGCTGAGGTCACGGAGCCCGAGGGTGCCGAGCAGCGGGTCGAGACCGGCGAGCCCGAGGACGTAGAGGCAACGGTCACGGCCGAGATCGAGGCGCCGGAGCCGGAGGCAACGGCCGAGCTGGATGAGCCCGAGGTGCCCGAGCAGCGGGCGGAGCCGGAGACCACCGAGGTCGCTGAGCCGCAGGCGGAAGCCGAGGCGACGGAGCCGGAGACCCCCGAAGCCACCGCCCAGGTCCCCGCGCAGCGCACGGAGATCGAGGCGAGCGAACTCGACATCACGGCGGTGTCCGAGACGGCGGACGCGGAAGCACAGCCGGAGAACGAGCCGCTGACCGAAGCGACGCCGCCCGAGCCCACAGCGCCGGTGACCCCGTCGGCGGAAGCCACCCCCGCCCCCGAGCCGGAGACGGCCACTCAGCCCGAGCCGACCCAGAACGCGCAGCCTGAGCCCGCCGAAGCCACGACGGCACCCGAAGCCACCACGGACCCGGCGCCCGCCGACGGCGAGACCGCCCCCCAGGGGCCACCCGCACCCGACAACGAAAGCCGCACGGGTGGTGCGGGTGGGAACCGGACCGCCGCCGAAGGCGAAGCCGAGGCGGACCGAGCTCAGCCCCCCGCTCCCGCCGAAGGCGAACCCCGCGAAGCCGAGGCGGACCAGGCTGACGCACCCCCCGCCAACGACACCCCCGCCGCCACCGCCCTCGCAAAAGCCGACCTCACCAAAACCCCCGCAAAGACGTACCTCGTCCTGGACCGCTCCGCGAGCATGCGCCCGTACTACAAGGACGGCTCCGCCCAGGCACTCGCCGACCAGACCCTCGCCCTGGCGACGGAGCTGGACAAGAACGCCCCCGCAGTCCACGTCGTCTTCTTCTCCACGGAAGTGGACGGCACCACGGACCTCACCCCCGGCACCACCGACACCGTCGACGACATGCACGCCACCCTCGGCCGCATGGGCCGTACCAGCTACCACGCCGCCGTGGAAGCCGTACTCGCTCACTACGACCAGCACCACACCCCCGCCGACAAGGCACTCGTGATCTTCCAGACGGACGGCGCCCCCGACGCGAAGACCCCCGCCACCCAGGCCCTGACGAACGCCGCGAAGACCCACCCCAACGTCTTCTTCTCCTTCGTCGCCTTCGGTGAGCACGACAACAAGGCGTTCGACTACCTCCGCAAGCTGAAGACCCCGAACACGTCCTTCTTCCACGCGGGCCCGACCCCCCGCGAGCTGACGGACACCGAGCTGTACGAGGGCGTCCTGGCAGGCTGGCGCCCGTAAGGGAACCACCACCACGAGCTCCCCGTATGCCGCCCGCGTCCACCCCGTAAAACGGGAGGCGGGCGGCATACACACGTCGGCTACGATTTCAAGGTTCGTACCCGTAGCGACCTGGGAGCAGCCCCCGATGGCTCGACACCTCATCACCAGCGCCCTTCCGTACATCAACGGGATCAAGCACCTGGGCAACATGGTGGGGTCCATGCTCCCGGCGGACGTGTACTCCCGGTACCTCCGCCAGCGCGGCCACGACGTCCTGTACATCTGCGCGACCGACGAGCACGGCACCCCCGCCGAGCTGGCCGCCAAGGAGCGCGGTCTCGCGGTGGACGAGTTCTGCGCGCAGGCGCACGACGCGCAGAAGGCGGTCTACGACGGCTTCGCGCTCGCCTTCGACTACTTCGGCCGCAGCTCCTCCGCCGAGAACCGCGACATCACCCAGCACTTCGCCCGGAAGCTGAACGAGAACGGCTTCATCGAGGAGCGGGCGATCCGCCAGGTCTACTCCCCGGCCGACGGCCGCTTCCTGCCGGACCGCTACGTGGAGGGCACCTGCCCCCACTGCGGCTACGACAAGGCGCGCGGCGACCAGTGCGAGAACTGCACCCGCGTGCTGGACCCGACGGACCTGATCAACCCGCGCTCGGCGATCTCCGGCTCCACGGAGCTTGAGGTCCGCGAGACCAAGCACCTCTTCCTGCTGCAGTCCAAGCTCCAGCACGAGGTCGAGGAGTGGGTGGCCCGGCACGAGCAGGACTGGCCGCAGCTCGCCTCCTCCATCGCCCGCAAGTGGCTGACCGAGGGTCTGCACGACCGCGCGATCACCCGTGACCTGGACTGGGGCGTGCCGGTCCCGGCGGACACCTGGCCGGAGCTGGCCGCCGAGGGCAAGGTCTTCTACGTCTGGTTCGACGCCCCGATCGAGTACATCGGCGCGACGAAGGAGTGGGCGGACCAGGACCCGGAGAACCGGGACTGGAAGTCGTGGTGGTACGAGGCGGACGACACCGTGCGCTACACGCAGTTCATGGCGAAGGACAACGTCCCGTTCCACACGGTGATGTTCCCGGCGACCGAGCTGGGCGTGCGCGAGCCGTGGAAGAAGGTCGACTACGTCAAGGCGTTCAACTGGCTGACGTACTACGGTGGCAAGTTCTCCACCTCGCAGAAGCGGGGCGTCTTCACCGACCAGGCGCTGGACATCCTGCCCGCCGACTACTGGCGCTACTTCCTGATCGCCAACGCCCCCGAGTCGGACGACTCGTCCTTCACCTGGGAGCACTTCACCGCGACGGTCAACAAGGACCTGGCGGACACGCTGGGCAACTTCGTCAACCGCGTCCTGTCGTTCTCCCGCAAGCGCTTCGGCGACGAGGTCCCGGCGGGCGGCGAGCCCGGCGAGGCGGAGGCGCGCCTGGGCGAGGAGATCGCCGGGCTGCTCGCGGAGTACGAGACCCAGATGGAGGCGCTCCAGTTCCGCAAGGCGGCGTCCGCCCTGCGCGCCCTGTGGTCGGCCGGCAACTCCTACCTGGAGGAGAAGGCGCCCTGGCTGGAGATCAAGACCGACAAGGACGGCGCCGCCCTCACCCTGCGCACCGCGATGAACCTGATCCACCTCTACTCGGTGGTCTCGGAACCCTTCATCCCGTCCTCCTCGGCCGCGATGCGCGCCGCCTTCACCCTCCCGGACGACACCGCCACCTGGATCACCGAGCCCGAGGCCAAGTCCCTCACCACGGTCCCGTCGGGCACCCCCTTCACCGTCCCCCCGGTCCTCTTCGCCAAGCTGACGGACGACGACCTGGAGGCATACAAGGAGCGCTTCGGCGGCACGGAGGCGTAACACCACTCGGACGGGCACGGGTCCGCGGGAGCGATACGGCTCCCGCGGACCCGTGCCCGCGTTCGCCAAGGCCGTCGAATGGCAGTCCCTGAGCCCCGTAAGGAGCCGGGCCCTCCTCTGGGCCCGGGACATCGAGATCGCCCGCCGCCCCGACCTGTCCTCCCGCTTCACCCGCGCGCAGAACACGCTGGAACACGAGAACCCCGCCATCGCCCAGGAAGCTCTGCAGGAGCTGCACTCGATCCTGGACGAAGCCATGAGGGCAGCAGCCCTGCTGCTCGGAAGAGTGAACGCCCCCTGTTACCCAGACCGCGTCGCCACAGGGCTCCTAGCTTGCCCGTGTGAACACCGAGGTGGAGGAAGAGCTCGCGGGGGAATTCCGGATCATGGCCCTGCAGCTCGCATGGGGCATTGATCCGGTCAAGATCTCGCACTTCTTTTGCGCGAGTCTGAGGGAACGCGCGCAGAGGGGCGAGATCTCGGCAGAAGAGTTGGCCGACATGCACGCCCGAATCCAGCGCTGGAGCGCCGACCACAAGGCCGGCTGGACCCAGGGGTACGCCGAGGGCTGGGCCTTCGCGATCCTCAGGATTCTTGAGCAGCGTGACGTCCCCATGTCCGACGAGATCCACGGCTACATCGCCACTCGGACCGATCTGAAGGTCCTGGCCCGCTGGCTCGACCTCGCTCCCACGGTCACCCGTGCGGAAGAGCTGATCACTACGGTCTCCGAGGACGCGCCCGGAGGATGAAATCCAGGTCCGGAACCGAGCCCCGGAGGGTGATGGCAGGGCGGGTCTGGGAAGGTTCAGGCTGTCAGAGCAGCACAGGAACGCTCCCCTTGGCCAGGCCGTGAACGTCCCCGAACCCCACCGCCGTCTCCTCGCCGATGTCGTCGGCGCCGGGATGGCGTATCCGCTCGTGCTCGCCGGTGGGTACGCCCTCCAAGCGCACGGGGTCGTCTCCCGGGCGCACCGGAACCTGGACTTCGCCACCGAGAGCGCGGTGGGTCTGGAGACGATCGTGCGGGAGCTGACCGGGGTGCTGGAGGCGCGGGGGCGGGGTGTGCGGGGCGGGGGCGTGTCCGCGTTCAGCGCGCAGCTCACCGTGAGCGATCCGCCGACCGGGGAGGAGATCGCGCTCGCGCTGCACAAGGAGGCGCTCTGGCAGCCCGCCGCGCTGACGGAGTACGGTCCCGCGCTGTCGCTGGAGGACGCCGTAGGGACGAAGGTGCGGGCGCTGTACGACCGGGGCGCTGCCGTCGATCTCGTGGACGCGCGGGCGGCGGCGGAGCGGTTCTCGCTGCCCGAGCTGGAGGAGCTGGGGCGGCGGCACGCCTACGACGTGTTCGATCTGCCCACGCTGCAGGAGCGGCTGACCGGGACCGATTTCTACCCGGACGGCGACTTCACGCGCTACGGGCTTCCCCGCGACGAGGTCTCCGCCCTGCGGGCCTGGGCGCAGCACTGGTCCGACGACATCGGTGAGCGGCTCCTGGAGGACGGCGCCGACCCCGATCAGACGGAGGAGTAACGGAGACGGCCCGGCTCACCAGGAGCCGGGCCGTCTCGCGCGCATCGCCTGCTACTTCGGCTGCGGCTTCCTGATGTTCAGGTGCAGCTCCCGCAGGCGGGACTCGTCCAGCTCGGTCGGGGCGCCCATCATCAGGTCCTGGGCGTTGCCGTTGAGCGGGAAGGCGATCGTCTCGCGGATGTTGGGCTCGTCCGCGAGGAGCATGACGATGCGGTCGACGCCGGGGGCGATGCCGCCGTGCGGCGGGGCGCCGAAGCGGAACGCGCGGAGCATGCCCGCGAACTTGTCCTCGACCGTGTCACGGTCGTAGCCCGCGATCTCGAACGCCTTGAGCATGATCTCGGGCTCGTGGTTCCGGATCGCGCCGGAGGACAGCTCGACGCCGTTGCAAACGATGTCGTACTGCCAGCCCAGGATGTCCAGCGGGTCCTGGGTCTCCAGGGCTTCCAGACCGCCCTGGGGCATCGAGAACGGGTTGTGGGAGAAGTCGATCTTCCCCGTCTCCTCGTCCTTCTCGTACATCGGGAAGTCGACGATCCAGCAGAAGCGGAAGACGCCGTCCTCGAACTGGTCCGCGCGCTTGGCCGCCTCGACGCGTACCGCGCCCATGATCTTGGAGACCTCGTCGAACTCGCCCGCGCCGAAGAACACCGCGTGACCGGGAGCCAGCGACAGACGCTTGGTCAGCTCGGCGACGTTCTCCTCGGTGAGGAACTTGGCGATCGGACCGGTCAGCGAACCGTCCTCGCCGACGCGGACCCAGGCCAGACCCTGCGCGCCCTGCGAGACGGCGAACTCGCCCAGACCGTCGAAGAACTTGCGGCTCTGACCCGCGACGTCCGGCACCGCGAGGGCGCGCACGTGCTTGCCCGCGAACGCCTTGAACGCCGAGCCCTCGAACACGTCGGTGATGTCGACGAGCTCCAGCTTGGCGCGCAGGTCCGGCTTGTCGGAGCCGTACTTGAGCATCGCCTCGCGGAACGGGATGCGCGGGAACGGCGAGGTGACGTGACGCCCGCCGCCGAACTCCTCGAACAGCTCGGTCATGAGCTTCTCGATCGGCTGGAAGACGTCCTCCTGCTCGACGAAGCTCATCTCGACGTCGAGCTGGTAGAACTCGCCCGGCGAACGGTCGGCGCGGGCGTCCTCGTCGCGGAAGCAGGGCGCGATCTGGAAGTACCGGTCGAAGCCGGAGATCATCAGGAGCTGCTTGAACTGCTGCGGCGCCTGCGGCAGGGCGTAGAAGCGGCCCGCGTGGACGCGCGAGGGCACGACGTAGTCGCGGGCGCCCTCGGGGGAGGTGGCGGACAGGATCGGCGTCGCCATCTCGTTGAAGCCCATCGCGGACATCTTCTGGCGCATGGTGGAGATGACCGCGGTGCGCAGCATGATGTTGCGGTGCATCCGCTCACGGCGCAGGTCCAGGAAGCGGTACTCCAGGCGCCGCTCCTCGTTCACGCCGTCCTCGGCGTTGATGGTGAAGGGCAGCGGAGCCGCGGCGCCGAGCAGCTCGACCTCCGTGACCTCGACCTCGATCTCGCCGGTGGGCAGCTCGGGGTTCACGTTCTCGGTTCCACGTGAAACAACGCGGCCGTCGACGCGGACCGTGGACTCCTTGGAGAGCGTGTCCAGCGCCGCGTAGGCGGGGGTGCCGGGGCGGGCGACCAACTGCGTGATGCCGTAGTGGTCACGCAGATC
Organism: Streptomyces sp. DSM 110735; assembly: GCF_016482685.1. GTDB lineage: Bacteria > Actinomycetota > Actinomycetes > Streptomycetales > Streptomycetaceae > Streptomyces. The sequence continues at coordinate 286,785 of NZ_JACYHF010000001.1, forward strand.
GATGAAGAGGATGCCGCCCAGGTCGCGACGATTGTGCAGCCAGCCACTCAGCCGGACGTCGGTGCCGACGTCAGAGGCGCGGAGCTGCCCGCAGGTGTGGGACCTGTACCGATGCATCGTCGTTCATCGTCCTTTGCGCTTCGGGTCTGCCGGGGTTGCTCTCCCCGGCGAGAACGGGCACGGGGCCCGGACCCATCAAGGGTACCGGGCACGCCAAGATCGGCTCCCCACCATTACCGTCCGCCGATCCTCGGTGGCAGTCCCGGGCCACCTCTTCTTAAAGTGGGGCAATGCGTACAGGCGAGCCGCTTCCGGGCACCGGGGACATCCTCGCCGCTCTCGCGACCGGACTGTGGCACTGGGACACGGCGACGGCACTGGTCACCGTGGACGCGGAGGCGGCGCGGCTGCTCGGGCTCCCCGCGCGCCCCACCACGCTCACCGAGGACCAGACCCGCGCCCGGCTGCACCCCGCCGACTGGAACGAGATCACCGGGGTGGTGCCGCTCGCGGTGGCCGAGGGCACGCTGGCCGAGGTGCGCATCCGGATCATCGACGAGCAGGGGAACGTGCTGCGCACCGTGCGCAGCCGCTCCAAGCCGTCGTACGACCGCGACCGGCGCGCGTACGAACTGATCGGCACCCTCCAGGAGGTCACGGAGCCCGCGCCGGGCACGTCGTCGGCGCGCAGCGCGGTCACCGGCGACTGGCGGCGCTCGCGGGAGGCGTTCCTGCTGGACGCGGGGCGGGCGCTGGCGGAGGCGCGCTCGACGGAGGAGGTGCTGCGGGTCGCGGCGGGGCTGTCGATGCCGGGGTTCTCGCCGGACGGTCTCGCGGTGTTCGGGGTGGAGGGCGAGCGGCTGACGATCATCGGTCACCACGGCTACGCCCCCGGCGACGACGGTCCCTTCACCCATATGCCGCTGAGCACCAACTATCCCGCCGCCGAGGTCGTGCGCACGGGCCGCGCCGTCTATCTCTCCTCGCCCGGCGACTACCGCGAGCATTATCCGGCCGCCTGGCCGCTGGCCGAGCGGTTCGGGCGCCGCTCGTGGGCGTTCCTGCCACTGACGGCGGGCGGGCACACGATGGGCGCCTGGATGGCGGCGTTCAGCCATCCGGTGGCGTTCACCCCGGACGAGCGCGCCGTGCTGACCACGGTGGCCCGGATGCTCGCGCAGGCGCTGTCGCGGGCGAGCGCCGCCGAGACCCAGCGGGAGCTGACCGACAGCCTCCAGCGCTCCATGCTGCCCTCGCTGATCGCCGGGATACCCGGCATGAACGTGGCCGCCCGCTACATACCGACCGGCGGCGGACTCCAGGTCGGCGGCGACTGGTACGACATGATCCCGCTGCCCGGCGGAGCCACCGGGCGCGGCTCCGACGGCGGCAGGTTCGCGCTGGTCATCGGGGACGTCCAGGGGCACGACGTCCGGGCGGCGGGGCTGATGGGCCAGTTGCGCATCGCCCTGCGCGCCTACGCCGCCGAGGGGCACCGCCCGGACGCCGTGCTCTCCCGCGCCTCCCGCTTCCTGCACGGCATCACGCACGACGAGGACCTCGCCCATCTGCGCTTCGCGACCTGTCTGTACGCGGAGGCGGACGCGGCGACGGGGCGCCTGGAGGTCGCCCGCGCGGGGCACCCCGATCCGGTGGTCCGGATGGCGGACGGCACGGTGATGACGCGTCCGACGGCGGGCGGGCCACCGCTGGGCGTCGACCCGGATGCCGACTATCCGACGACCCGGTTCACCCTGGAGCCGGGCGAGACGATGATGCTGTGCACCGACGGGCTGATCGAGACCGGCGGCCACGACATGGAGAGCGGCTGGCGGCGCGTGCGCGCGATCCTGGAGGAGCACGCCGTCCCGGACGAGGACCGCGAGCACGGTCTGGAGCAACTGGCGGACGCGCTGGTGCAGGGCGTGCACGGACCCTCCTCCCACCACACCACCGGTCCGCTGACCGACCGCCGCGAGGACGACATCGCGGTCCTGCTGCTGTACCGGGGCGGGGAGCCCGAGCGGGAGGAGGCGGCGACCGCGCGCACCCGGGTGCGCAGCACGCTGCTCTCGGTCGCGCAGGACGAGCCCGAGCGGATCGCGGAGGCACGGCAGTATCTGCGCGAGCTGCTGCACGACTGGGCGTCCCCGGACCAGGTGGACTCGGCGGTGCTGCTGGTCTCCGAGCTGTGCACCAACGTGCTCGTGCACACCGACGCGGACGCGCTGCTGCTCGCCGAGGTCTTCGGGCAGAGCGGGGCGCGACGGCTGCGGGTGCAGGTCACCGACACCGGTGACGACCTGCCGCACAAGCGGCGCCCGGGTGAGCTGGCGTCCTCGGGGCGCGGTCTGATGCTGATCGAGCTGCTGGCGGACGCGTGGGGGGTCGAGCCGCAGGGGAAGGGCAAGAGCATCTGGTTCGAGCTGTACGAGAAGGAGGGGGAGGGCGGGGACGCGGCGGCGATCGACTGGGACCTGGTCGACCCGCTCTAGGACCGCTCCTCGTACCGTGTCCGCAGCTCGCCCACGACTCCGAAGAACGCCGCCGTGAGCGGCACCGCGAGCAGCATGCCGAGGATGCCGGCGACCGAGGCTCCTGCGGTGATCGTCAGCATCACCACGGCCGGGTGCATCTGGACGGTACGGCTCTGGATGGCGGGCTGGAGCACATGCCCCTCCAGGACCTGTACGGCGAGGACGACCCCGAGCGCCCACAGCGCGATGACGAAACCCCGGTCCGCGAGCGCGACCAGGACGGAGACCGCGCCGGAGAGGAAGGCGCCGAGGTAGGGGATGTAGGCGCTGACGAAGACGAGCGCGCCGAGCCCTACCGCGCCGGGGACGCGCAGGATCAGCAGACCGATGGTGATGCAGACGGCGTCGATGAGCGCGATGAGCGTCGTGCCGCGCATGAACCCCTCGATCGCCTCGAAGGCGCGGCGCGCCATCGCTTCCATCAGGTCGGCGGTGTCGCCGGGGGCAAGGGTGCGCAGGGCGGTGAGGGCGCGGTGGGAGTCGCGCAGGAAGAAGAAGACGAGGAGCAGGGCGAGGACGGCGATGGCGATGGTCTCGCCGACGATGCTGACGCCGCTGATGACGTTGGAGACCGCCGTGCCGCCGAACTTCTCCAGCAGTTTGCGGGAGTTGGCGGCGAGGTCGTCCAGTCCGGTCCCGGCGGCGCCGAAGTGCCGGGCGACCGCGTTGGCGGCGTCTCTCAGCGAGGCGATGATCTGGTCGCCGGTGTCCACGAGGGCGGCGACGACGATGTAGACGGCGCCCCCGACCACGGCGACGACGGCCACGCAGGTGAGGGCGGCGGCGAGGCTGGCGTTGAGCTTGGCGCGGACCATCCACCGGTACAGGGGGCCCAGGAGGGCGGTGCCGAGAAGCGCGAGCAGTACGGGTACGACCGCTGTGCGCAGCTCGCCGCAGAGGCGGATGGCCACCCAGCCGACCCCGGCGACGAGGAGCAGTACGACGCACCAGGCCGCGAAGCGGCGGACGGGGTCGGGCAGTAGCGGCACCTTTTCAGCGGATCACGCCGTGAGGTCGGCTGTCGTGCTGCGGCGGGCCGGGTGGGTGAGTGACCGTCCCCCGGCGCACCGTCCCAGGGGGCTCCGCCCCCTGGACCCCCGACCTGTGCCCACACGCCACCGCCCGGCAGACTCCGTTGTCTGCCGGGCGGCGGGGTTCACAGCCGGAGGCTTACGCCTCCGGGCCCGCCTGGGTCATGCCGTGGACCGCGGGGACCGTGCCGAGGCGGCCCTTCTGGAAGTCCTCGAAAGCCTGCATGAGCTGTTCCTTGGTGTTCATGACGAACGGGCCGTAGTGGGCCATGGGCTCGCGGATGGGCTGTCCGCCGAGGAGGACGACCTCGAGGTCGGGGGTGTGGGCGTCCTGCTTCTCGTCGGCGCGGACCGTCAGCGAGGAGCCGGTGCCGAAGACGGCGGTCTGACCGGTGTGGACCGGGCGCCGCTCGGTGCCGACCGACCCGCGTCCGGCGAGCACGTACGCCAGACCGTTGAAGTCCTCGCGCCAGGGCAGGGTGATCTCGGCGCCCGGTGCCAGGGTCGCGTGGACCATGACGATCGGGGTGTGCGTGATGCCGGGCCCCTCGTGACCGTCCAGCTCACCGGCGATGACGCGCAGCAGCGCGCCGCCGTCCGGGGAGGTGAGGAGCTGCACGCTGCCCGCGCGGATGTCCTGGTAGCGCGGGGCCATCATCTTGTCCTTGGCCGGGAGGTTCACCCAGAGCTGGAGCCCGTGGAAGAGACCGCCCGAGACGACGAGCTGCTCCGGCGGAGCCTCGATGTGCAGCAGACCGGAGCCCGCCGTCATCCACTGGGTGTCGCCGTTGGTGATGGTGCCGCCACCGCCGTTGGAGTCCTGGTGGTCGAAGACGCCGTCGATGATGTACGTCACGGTCTCGAAGCCCCGGTGGGGGTGCCAGGGGGTGCCCTTGGGCTCGCCCGGCGCGTACTCCACCTCGCCCATCTGGTCCATCATGATGAACGGGTCGAGGTGACGGTAATTGATGCCGGCGAACGCCCGGCGCACCGGGAAGCCCTCGCCTTCGAAACCGCTCGGAGCGGTCGTGACGGCCAGCACCGGACGCGCTACGGCGTCGGCGGGAGCGGTCACACGGGGCAGCGTCAACGGGTTCTCGACGGTCACTGCGGGCATGGTCGGTACCTCCTTGTGGGACCACTTTAGTTGAGCGTTGAACTTTCTGCCACCCACAACAGAGCGGGCCCGGAGGAAATTCCCTCCGGGCCCGCCACGGGACGACGCACTCGTCAGCCGCCATACATGCGGCGCATCGCGAACTCGACCATCTGCTCGACGGCCTTCGCGTCGAACACCATCCGGTGCTCGCCCTCCATGTCGACCACGAAGCCGTAGCCGGTCGGGAGGAGGTCGATCACCTCGGCGCCGGTGATCACGAAGTACTTGGACTCCTTGCCCGCGTACCGCCGCAGCTCCTTGAGCGAGGTGAACATCGGGATCACCGGCTGCTGGGTGTTGTGCAGGGCGAGGAAGCCAGGGGTGTCGCCGCGCGGGCAGTACACCTTGGACGTGGCGAACACCTGCTGGAAGTCCTCGGCGGACATCGAGCCCGTGGTGAACGCGCGCACCGCGTCCGCGAGGGAGGGCGGGGACGGCTCGGGGTAGAGCGGCGGCTGCTGGCCGTATCCGCCGACACCGCCGGGCATCTGCTGCTGCGGTGGGACGTACTGCTGCTGAGCGCCCACGTTCTGGTCGTAGCCGTACATGCGCGTTAGCGTACCGAGCCGCCTCGCCCGTGTGGCCTACGGAGCCTGAACCTCACGCGTCAGACGAGAACTCCAGGGGCACCAGACGGCCCCCGGCAGGAAGGCGCCGCCCGCCTCGTCGAGGTTCTCCTCCACGTAGGGGAGGGTGGCGTCGCAGACCTCGATGGCCACGTCGAAGAAGTTCACCGTCTCGGGGTTGTAGTGGAAACTCCACCCGGGGTTGTACGAGGCGGCCAAGAGCACGGAGGGGGGCGGCGGGGTTGCTTCTTATTACCGACGGGTAGCATCATCGGAGCTACTAGTTGGTACGTGAACCAGATGCGAGGAGTCAGTGCCTCGCCGAGACCTGACGGAGTCACCAATGGGGCACTACAAGTCCAATCTCCGCGACATCGAGTTCAACCTCTTCGAAGTCCTCGGCCGCGACAAGCTCTACGGCACCGGACCGTTCGAGGAGATGGACACCGACACCGCCAAGTCCGTCCTGGCGGAGCTGACCCGGCTCTCGGAGAACGAGCTGGCGGAGTCGTTCGCCGACGCCGACCGCAACCCCCCGGTCTTCGACCCCGAGACGAACACCGCGCCGGTCCCCGCGACGTTCAAGAAGAGCTACAAAGCCTTCATGGACTCCGAGTACTGGCGGCTCGGTCTGCCCGAGGAGATCGGCGGCACCAACACCCCGCCGTCCCTGATCTGGGCGTACGCGGAGCTGGTGCTCGGCGCCAACCCGGCGATCTGGATGTACTCCTCCGGTCCGGCGTTCGCGCGCATCCTCTTCGAGGAGGGCACCGAGGAGCAGAAGCAGTGGGCGAAGATCGCGGTCGAGAAGACCTGGGGCTCCACCATGGTCCTCACCGAGCCGGACGCCGGTTCGGACGTGGGCGCCGGGCGCACCAAGGCGGTCCAGCAGGAGGACGGCTCCTGGCACATCGAGGGCGTGAAGCGCTTCATCACCTCCGGTGAGCACGACATGGAGGAGAACATCCTCCACTACGTCCTCGCCCGTCCCGAGGGTGCCGGTCCGGGCACCAAGGGTCTGTCCCTCTTCCTCGTCCCGAAGTTCCTCTTCGACGGCGAGTCCGGCGAGCTGGGCGAGCGCAACGGCGTCTACGCGACCAACGTCGAGCACAAGATGGGTCTCAAGGCGTCCAACACCTGCGAGATGACCTTCGGCGACCGCCACCCCGCCAAGGGCTGGCTGATCGGCGACAAGCACGACGGCATCCGCCAGATGTTCCGCATCATCGAGTTCGCCCGCATGATGGTCGGCACGAAGGCGATCTCCACGCTGTCGACGGGCTACCTCAACGCGCTTGAGTACGCCAAGGAGCGCGTCCAGGGTCCCGACCTCGCGAACTTCATGGACAAGGCCGCGCCCAAGGTCACCATCACGCACCACCCCGACGTGCGCCGCTCGCTGATCACGCAGAAGGCGTACGCGGAGGGCATGCGCGCCCTCGTCCTCCACACCGCCTCGGTCCAGGACGCGATCGCGGTCAAGGAGGCGAACGGCGAGGACGCCTCCACCGAGCACGCGCTGAACGACCTGCTCCTGCCGATCGTCAAGGGCTACGGCTCCGAGAAGGGCTACGAGCAGCTCGCCCAGTCGCTGCAGACCTTCGGCGGCTCCGGGTTCCTCCAGGAGTACCCGATCGAGCAGTACATCCGCGACGCCAAGATCGACACCCTCTACGAGGGCACCACCGCGATCCAGGGCCAGGACTTCTTCTTCCGGAAGATCGTCCGCAACCAGGGCGCCGCGCTGAACTCCCTCGCCGAGGACATCAAGAAGTTCCTCGCGCTCGGCACCGGCGGCGAGGAGCTGGCGGGCGCCCGCGAGCACCTGGCCAAGGCTGCCGTGGAGCTGGAGGCGATCGTCGGTCTGATGCTGACCGACCTCGCCGCCACCGAGCAGGACGTCAAGAACATCTACAAGGTGGGCCTCAACACCACCCGCCTGCTGATGGCCTCCGGTGACGTGATCGTCGGCTACCTGCTGCTGCGCGGTGCCGCCGTCGCCGCCGAGAAGCTTCAGACCGCCTCCGCCAAGGACAAGGCGTTCTACACCGGCAAGATCGCGGCGGCGAAGTTCTTCGCGGCGAACGTCCTGCCCGGCGTGACCCTGGCCCGCAAGGTCGCGGGCTCCGTCGACCTGGACCTGATGGAGCTGGACGAGGCGGCGTTCTAGGCTCTCGCAGTCCGGCACCGCCAACTGCCGCGGGCCCGCTCCCCTCTTGCCGGGAGCGGGCCCGCGCACGTCGTTAAGGTAAACGCCATGAGCGCACCGTCCCGCTTCGACCGCGGCCACACCGACGACCTGATGAGCTTCCTCGCGGCGAGTCCCACGCCGTACCACGCGGTGGCGAACGCCGCCGCGCGGCTGGAGAAGGCGGGCTTCCGTCAGATCGCGGAGACCGACGCCTGGGACACCCCGGCGGGCACCGGCACCGGTGGCCGGTACGTGCTGCGCGGCGGCGCGATCATCGCCTGGTACGTCCCCGAGGGCGCCGAACCGCACACCCCGTTCCGGATCGTGGGGGCGCACACCGACTCCCCGAGCCTGAGGATCAAGCCGCAGCCGGACAGCGGCGCGCACGGCTTCCGGCAGGTCGCGGTGGAGATCTACGGCGGCCCGCTGATGAACTCCTGGCTCGACCGCGACCTCGGCATCGCCGGGCGGCTCAGCCTCCGCGACGGCAGCACAGCCCTGGTGAACGTCGACCGGGCGCTGCTGCGCGTGCCGCAGCTCGCCATCCACCTGGACCGCACGGTGAGCACCGACGGTCTCAAGCTCGACAAGCAGCGCCACCTCCAGCCCGTGTGGGGTCTCGGGGACGACGTCCGCGAGGGCGACCTGATCGCCTTCCTGGAGGAGGAGGCGGGGCTGCCCGCCGGTTCGGTCACCGGCTGGGACCTGATGGCGTACCCCGTCGAGCCGCCCGCCTACCTGGGCCGGGACCGCGAGCTGGTCGCCGGTCCCCGCATGGACAACCTGCTGTCCGTGCACGCCGGTACGGCCGCCCTGATCGCCGCCGCGAGCTCCGGCGAGCCGCTCCCGCACATCCCCGTGCTCGCCGCCTTCGACCACGAGGAGACCGGCTCGCAGTCCGACACCGGCGCCGACGGCCCGCTCCTCGGCACCGTCCTGGAGCGCTCCGTGCTCGCCCGGGGCGGCACCTTCGAGGACCGCGCCCGTGCCTTCGCCGGGACCGTCTGTCTCTCCTCCGACACCGGTCACGCCGTGCACCCCAACTACGCGGAGCGGCACGACCCGACGCACCACCCGCGCCTGAACGGCGGACCGATCCTCAAGGTGAACGTCAACAACCGCTACGCCACGGACGGTTCGGGGCGCGCCCTGTTCGCCGCCGCGTGCGAGCGGGCCGGAGTGCCGTACCAGACCTTCGTCTCGCACAACTCGATGCCCTGCGGCACCACCATCGGACCGATCACCGCTGCCCGGCACGGCATCGCCACGGTCGACATCGGCGTGGCGATCCTGTCCATGCACAGCGTGCGCGAACTGTGCGGCGCCGACGACCCGTTCCTCCTCGCGAACGCCCTCGCGGCTTTCCTGGAGGGCTAGTTGGGGTAATGCCGGGTACCCGAGCGGGACCGGAGATTCCGGAACCGTGAAGGGGAGGCGAGTCCTCATGGGCCTCGGAGGCTGCATCATCCTGATCGCCGTCGGCGCGATCCTCACGTTCGCCACCGACTGGCACATGAGCGGGGTCAACCTCGACCTGGTCGGCGTCATCTTCATGGCCGTCGGTCTGATCGGTCTGGCCACGTTCAGCGGCATCGCGCGCCGTCGGCGCGTGGTGATGCCCCCGGCGACCCCCATCGTCGAGGAGGAACCGCACCACCACCACGCGCACCGCGACGGGTACAACGACGGCTACGGCGTCTGAGCGGCCGGGACGTGAGAAGTCCCGGCCCGAACCCGCCTGTTCCTAGCGCTCGTCCATCCCGGCAAGGACCAACGGCAGCCGGTCCGCGCCCGCCTCGGTGAGGCGGACCGGAACACCCCAGTCCTGCTGGTGGACATGGCAGGCGGGGTACTCGTTGGCCGGGTCGTCGTCGCAGGACGCGGCCATCGCCGAGACGTGCAGCACACCCTCGGTGACGGCCGGGTTCAGCTCCAGCTCGCGGCTCAGGTCCGTGTCCGCGCCCTCGCCCTTGAGCAGCAGCTCGGGCGGGGTGGAGGAGACCAGGAGCCGGGTCGAGGGACCGTAACGCAGGTCCAGCTTCTGACCCGCCGGCGCCTGGAAGATCACGTCCAGGAGCAGCCGCCCGGGAGCCACCTCGGTCGCGGCGCGCCGGGTGCGGTGGGCGACCGCCTCCACCCGGACCGCCTCCTCGGGCAGCCGCAGCCGGGTCAGCCGGTGCCGCGCCGACTCCACGACCACGATGTCCTCGCCCACCAGCACGGCGTCGCTCGGCTCGCGCAGATCGGTCGCGAGCGTGGTGACCTCGCCGGTGGCGGGGTCGTAGCGGCGCAGGGCGTGGTTGTAGGTGTCCGCGACGGCGACCGAGCCGTCCGGCAGCGCGGTGACGCCCAACGGGTGCTGGAACAGCGCCTGTTCGGCGGCGCCGTCGCGGTGTCCGAAGTCGAAGAGACCGGTGCCGACCGCCGTGTGGACATGACCGTCCAGGTCGACCCAGCGCAGCGCGGAGGTCTCGGCGTCCGCGAGCCAGAGCCGGTCCTCGGTCGCGGCGAGACCGGAGGGCTGCGCGAACCACGCCTCGGTGCCGGGACCGTCGACCAGACCCTCGTTGGTGGTACCGGCGGCGACCTCGACGGTGCCCGACCGCGGGTCGTACGTCCAGAGCTGGTGGACGCCCGCCATCGCGATCCACACCTTGCCGCCGAAGACGGCGACGTCCCACGGGGAGGACAGCGCGGTCTCGCGCGCCGGTCCCGAGGTCGGGTTGCCCTGCATCCACTGCTTGCCGGTACCCGCCAGGGTGGTCACCTCGCCGGTGGTGAGGTCGAGGCGGCGCAGCGCGTGGTTCACGGTGTCCGCGACGACCACGGCGCCGTCGTCGAGGAGCGCGAGACCCTGCGGCTCGTTGAAGGACGCCTGCGCGGCGGCGCCGTCCGTCAGACCCCGGTCGCCGGAGCCGATGCGGCGCACGACGGACTCGCCGTCCGCCGCCAGCTCGACCAACTGGTGCCGCGTGGTGTCGCTGACCAGGAAGTTCCCCGAGGGCAGCAGCAGCGCCTTGCCGGGGAAGCGGAGCACGGTCGGCTCGGGCTCGGGCGCGACGTACGGTCCGTCGCCCCGGCGCAGGGTGCCCTTCGCCTCGTGCTCGGTCTCCAGCTCCTCGACCAGCTTCTCGATCGCGTGCGCGTGCCCCTCACCGGCGTGCTGCGCGACGACGTACCCCTCGGGGTCGATCACCACGAGCGTCGGCCAGGCGCGCACCGCGTACTGCTTCCAGGTGGCCAGCTCCGGGTCGTCCAGGACCGGGTGCTCCACGCCGTACCGCTCGACCGCGTCCACCACAGCCTGGTGCTCGGCCTCGTGGACGAACTTCGGGGAGTGCACGCCGATGATCACCACGGTGTCCCGGTGCCGCTCCTCCAGCTCGCGCAGCTCGTCCAGGACGTGCAGGCAGTTGATGCAGCAGAAGGTCCAGAAGTCCAGGACGACGATGCGTCCACGCAGGTCGGCAAGGGTGTACTGCTGGTCGCCCGTGTTCAGCCAGCCACCCTTGCCGATCAGCTCGGGGGCGCGGACACGGGTACGACGAGGTGCGGAGTCGGTCATGTGTCAAGGGTGCCACTCGCGTGCGAACACCCCGTAACCGCCGTACGACGTCACACCCGGCGCGCGTCCGGTCACCGGCGGGCGGGGTCCCGGGCGCGCCGGTCACCAGCGGGCGAGCAGGGTCTCCTCGCCGTCCCGGTAGCGGTACATCCAGGTGCTCCCGGGCGCGACCGTCCCGCTGAGATAGCCGACGACGGGCTCGCGCTGCACGGCGCTGTCGAGGTCGCCGAGCAGCCGGAGCGCCTCAGCGACGGGGAAGAAGGCGGCGCGCTCGATGTCGCTGTCCTCCGGCGCGACCTCCCCCTCCCACCGGTCGACCTCGAAGGCGACGGCCAGCGCGGAGGGGTGGCTCTCGGAGTCGATGTGCAGGAGGAACGCGGTGCGCACCGGGTCGCCCACCGTGAGCCCGGTCTCCTCGCGCAGCTCGCGCCGGAGCGCCTCGTGCATCAGCTCGCCGTCCTCGACCCCGCCGCCGGGCAGCGACCAGAGCTGCTCGCCGTGGGCGCCGAGAGCCTCCCGGACGAGCAGGACCTCCCCGCCCCGGCGGACGATGCCGATGACGAGCTGCACCCGGGGCGCCGGAGCCTTCGACTTCGCTGTCATACCGCCGACCGTACGGGACCGGGTCAGTCGAGCGCGTGGCCGATCGTCGCGTCCACGTGGTCCGGGATCTCCTCGTGCCGGTCGCCCACGCTGAGCGTGCCGGTGGGTTCGAGGAGCAGGATCTCGGTGGGGACGGGGGCGTACGGCTTGTGCTCGGTGCCGCGCGGGACGGTGAAGACGGAGCCCCTGGGCAGCTTCACGGTGCGCTCACCCGCGGGCTCGCGCAGGGCGATGTGCAGCTCGCCGGAGAGCACGAGGAAGAACTCGTCGGTGTCGTCGTGCGCGTGCCAGAGGTGTTCGCCCTCGACCTTGGCGACCCGGACGTCGTAGTCGTTGACCGACGTGACGATGCGCGGGCTCCACTGGTCGGAGAAGGAGGCGAGGACCGTCTCCAGGGACTGGGGTTCGCTGGTTGCCATGGCTCCATGCTGCGGCGCGCGCCGGTGCCGCACGAGTGCTAGAAATCGCACATGGCGCAAGAATCCTCTCAGTCTCCGGTGCCGGGGCGCCCGCACCGGGTCGCCGTGATCGTGGACGAGGGCACCAACCCCTTCGAGGTGGGCGTCGCCACCGAGCTGTTCGGACTGCCCCGCCCCGAGCTGGGTCTGCCCGGACCGCTGTACGAGGTCACGCTGTGCGCGCCCGACCCCGAGGTGCGGATGAACCACGGCTTCTTCACGCTGGCCGGGGTGCCGGGTCTGGAGGCGGTCGCGGAGGCGGACACCCTGATCGTGCCGGGGCGCCCGGACAACGTGGTCCCGCGCCGCCCCGCCGTCCTGGACGCCATCCGCGACGCGCACGCGCGCGGCACCCGCGTCGTCAGCTTCTGCACCGGCACCTTCGCGCTCGCGGAGGCGGGTCTGCTGGACGGGCGCCGCGCCTCCACCCACTGGCGCTGGGCGGACGCCTTCCGGGAGCTGCACCCGAAGGTCCTGCTGGAGCCGGACGTGCTCTACGTCGACGACGGCGACGTGCTCACCGCGTCCGGCAGCGCCGCCGCCCTCGATCTCGGTCTGCACATCTGGCGCCTCGACCACGGCGCGGAACTGGCCAACGCCGTCTCCCGCCGTCTGGTCTTCGCCGCCCACCGCGACGGCGGGCAACGGCAGTTCGTGGAGCGCCCGGTGCCCGAGGTCCCCGACGGCTCGCTCGGTCCGCTGCTCGCCTGGGCGCAGGAACGGCTCGGCGATCCGTTGACGGTGGCGGACCTCGCCGCCCGCGCGGCGCTCTCCCCGGCCACCCTGCACCGCCGCTTCCGCACCCGGCTCGGAACGACCCCGCTGGCGTGGCTCACCGGCGAGCGGGTGGCGCTTGCCTGCCGGCTGATCGAGCGGGGCGAGCTGCGCCTGGACGTGGTGGCGGCGCGCAGCGGGCTCGGTACGGCGGCGAACCTGCGGGCGCGGCTGCGGCGCGAGACGGGGCTGAGCCCGTCGGAGTACCGCAGGCGCTTCGGTCCGCCGGGCGGGGCAGTGCCGGACGGGGCAGTGAGGAACGGTCCCCACCGGGGAACCGTTCCGTCATGAGATTCCTCGTACGCGACCGCATCTTCGGCATCGGTGACGACTACTGGATCGAGGACGACCAGGGTCGCAAGGTCTACCTCGTCGACGGCAAGGCGCTCCGGCTGCGCGACACCTTCGAACTGAAGGACGCCGAGGGCCGGGTACTGATCGACATCCACAAGAAGATGTTCGCCCTGCGCGACACCATGGTCATCGAACGGGACGGCGAGGGCCTGGCCACCGTCAAGCGCAAGCATCTCTCCCTGCTGCGCAACCACTACCGCGTCCGCCTGGCCGACGGCACCGAACTCGACGTCAGCGGCAAGATCCTCGACCGCGAGTTCGCGATCGAGTTCGACGGCGAACTCCTCGCCGTGATCTCCCGCCGCCTGCTGACGGTACGGGAGACCTACGGCGTGGACGTCGTACGGGACGACGCGGACCCGGCGCTGCTGATCGCGGTGGCGGTGTGCGTGATCCACCTGGCGGAGAAGGAAAGGGAAGAGGACTAGGGCCTGTCCGGCGGGACCGGGTTCAGCGGCGCGGGGGCTCCAGACCGAGCACCCGGTCCTTGAGGGCGGGGAACTGCTCGCGGGTCTCCGCGACCTTCGTGGGGTCGAACTCGACGGTCAGGACCTCCTCGTCCGCGCCCGCCTCGGCGAGCACCTCGCCCCACGGATCCACCACGATCGAGTGACCCGCCTGCGGAACTCCGGCGTGCGTCCCGGCCGTTCCACAGGCGAGCACGAACGCCTGGTTCTCGACCGCCCGCGCTTGGGCCAGGAGCGTCCAGTGCGCGCGCCGCCGTTCGGGCCAGCCCGCCGGGAGCACCAGGGTCTCGGCACCGGCGGCGGTCAGGGAGCGGAAGAGTTCGGGGAAGCGGAGGTCGTAGCAGGTGCCGAGACCGAGGGTGGTCTCCGGCAGCCGGACGGTGACCAGATCGCTGCCCGCGCCCATCAGCACCGCCTCGCCCTTGTCGAAGCCGAAGCGGTGGATCTTGCGGTAGGCGGCGGCGAGGTCGCCGGAGGGGGAGAAGACGAGCGAGGTGTTGTAGAGGGGTCCCTCGGGGTCGCGCTCCGGGATCGACCCGGCGTGCAGCCACACGCCCGCGTCCGCCGCTGCCTTGGCCATCGCCTCGAAGGTGGGACCCTCCAGCGGCTCGGCCTCGGTACCGAAGTCCTCGTAGGCGAAGGCGCCGGTGGTCCACAGTTCGGGCAGGACCACGAGGTCGGCACCGGCTTGCTCGCGCACCAGTGCGACCGCGCGTTGTCGCCGGTCAGCGACCGATTCACGCTCGTCCACAGCGATCTGGATCAGCGAGGCGCGCACACTACCACCGTCCTGGCATTCGAGTCGTTCCCACGGGCCTACGATCGTCACACGAAAGCACTGCCGGGGGGTATCGGAGCAGCGTAACTTGGGGGTCTCCCCCGCTCGTGCGAAGCCGCGGGCACGGGGAGTTTCCAGACCGCCGAGTGCAGCCGCCGCCCGCTGGCAAAGCCGTTCGATTCTGCCCGTGTACCGACCGCCGAGGGGTTCCCGTTCCGTGAGTCTGCATCCCACCCTCCAGCCCTACGCCGATGCCTGGACCCACTCCGTCGACGCGATATCCGAGCTGGTCAATCCGCTGGCCGAGGGGGAGTGGAACCGGCGCACGCCGTGCCCCGGCTGGTCGGTGCGGGACGTGGTCTCGCACGTCATCGGCCTGGACTGCGAGATGCTCGGCGACCCCCGGCCGATCCACGCGCTGCCCCGCGACCTCTTCCACGTCACCAACGAGCAGCAGCGGTACATGGAGATGCAGGTCGACGTCCGCCGCCATCACACGGCGCCGGAGATGACGTCCGAGCTGGAGTACACGATCATCCGGCGCAACCGGCAGCTCCGCAACGAGTCCCGTGAGCCGGGCACGCTGGTGCGCGGACCGTTCGGCAAGGAGATCACCCTCGAAGAGGCCATGCGGCGGCGGGCGTTCGACGTCTGGGTCCACGAACAGGACCTGCGCACCGCCCTCGGACGTCCCGGCAACCTCGACTCCCCGGGCGCCCACGTCACCCGCGACCTGCTCCTCCTCGCGCTCCCCAAGGTCGTCGCCAAGCACGCGGAGGCGCCGCGCAGTTCGGCCATCGTCTTCGACGTCCACGGACCGCTGGAATTCCTCCGCACGATCCGCGTCGACATCCAGGGCCGGGGCACCCTCGAAACCTCCCCCGCCCTCGGTCCCGCCGCCTCCTTCACCCTCGACTGGGAGACCTACTTCAAACTCGCCTGCGGTCGCGTGACCCCGGAGTCGGTCGCCGACCGCCTGAAGACGGAGGGCGACCCGGAGCTGGTGTCGGCGATCCTGCGGAACTTCTCCGTGACGCCGTAGCCTCCGGCGGTCCGGCGGGGCGTCGTCGGGGTGGCGCGGTGGAGCTGCCTCGGCGGGGCGGTGATGACACGGGAGGGGGCTAACGGGGCTGTTGCTGCCGGAGTTGGAGGCCGTCGGCGGTTCGGCGGGATCCTCCGGTGATGCGACTCGGCCGCCCCGGCGACACGGTGATCACTCGGCGCGGACCAACGGACCTTTCGCTGCCGGGGGTTGGGCGCCGCTGGCCAGCCGACCGTTGCCGGACGCTGATGCGCGTGCCCCTCTCCCCCCGCCTCGTCAGCGTGCCGCGCCGACGCGCCCCCGCACCGTGCTCGACATCGGCGGGCGCCGCGTGTGGGACCGCGCCTGATCAGGTGCCCGGCGGGTCGGCTCAGGTTCCAGAACCCGCGCGCGATCCCCACGCCTGGTCGTAGACCGTACGCGGACACCTGCTCCCGGCTGCGCCACCTCGTCACGCCACCCGTGCGCGGGACAGGCTCCCCTCACCGAGCCACCGGCTCACGCCGTAGCCGTGCCCCGTCACACCGCCGGAGGTCGACCCCGCCCCTCACGCCGCGGGCACGTGCACCGTCTCCACCCGGCTCGCCACCAGCCGCTCGCGCTCGCGGCGGGCGGCGCGCCCCCGCAGGCGGAGGATCTGGACGATGCCGATCGCCTGGAGGACGAAGACCGCGGAGAAGGCGATCGCGTAGTCGTCGCCGGTGGCGTCGAGGAGGACGCCGACGGCGAAGAGGGTGGTCATGGAGGCGATGAAGCCGCCCATGTTGGTGATGCCGGAGGCGGTGCCCTGCCGCTCGGGCGGGTTCGCGGGGCGGGCGAAGTCGAAGCCGAGCATCGAGGCGGGACCGCAGGCGCCGAGGACGACACAGAGGAGGAGGAGCAGCGCCATCGGGGCGTGATCGCCGGGCCAGGCGAGGGTGAGCGCCCAGAGCAGGGCGGTCGCGGCGACCGTGCCGAGGGCGAGCGGCAGCCGGGCCGCGTGGTGCCGGGCGACGATCTGACCGTAGACGAGACCGACGACCATGTTGGAAAGGACGACCAGCGTGAGGAGTTCACCGGCCACGGCACGGCTGAGCCCCTGCGCCTCGACCAGGAACGGCAGCCCCCACAGCAGCAGGAACACCATCGCCGGGAACTGGGTCGTGAAGTGCACCCACATGCCGAGCCGGGTGCCCGGCTCCCGCCAGGACTCGGCGATCTGGCGGCGGACGTAGGCGGCGCCGTGGTGCGAGGACGGCTCGGGCTCGTGCCCCTCGGGGTGGTCCTTGAGGAACAGCAGCGTCAGGACCAGCACGACCACACCCGCGACCGCGCTGCCCGCGAACGCCGGGGTCCAGCCGAGCCCGTGCAGCAGCCGGGCGAGGACGAGCGTGGAGACGAGGTTGCCCGCCATCCCGGCAAGCGCCGCGAGCTGGGCGATCATCGGACCGCGCCGCGCCGGGAACCACCGCGTGCCAAGGCGCAGCACGCTGATGAAGGTCATCGCGTCGCCGCAGCCGAGCAGGGCGCGGGAGGCGAGCGCGGTGCCGTAGGAGGGGGAGAAAGCGAAGCCGAGCTGACCGGCGGTGAAGAGGACGGCGCCGATGCACAGCACCTTCTTGGTGCCGAGGCGGTCGACCAGGAGACCGACGGGTATCTGCATCCCGGCGTACACCAGCAACTGCAGGATCGAGAACGTCGACAGCTCGGAGGCGCCGACATGGAAACGGTCGGCCGCGTCCAGACCCGCGACGCCGAGCGAGGTGCGGAAGATGACGGCCACGAAGTAGACCGCCACGCCTATGCACCACACCGCGACCGCGCGCCCGCCGCCCGGCGGATCACCCGGCAGGACACGGCTTCCCGCGTCGGCCCGCGTGCTCATCGCACCTCCCCGCGCGCCAGGTGGGAGAACCACCCCACGTGCCGGTGCACGATCCCGACCGCCGCCTCCGCGTCGCCGGAGCGCAGCGCGTCCAGGATCTCCGCGTGCTCGGTGAGGGTCTTGGCGATGCGGTCCGGGTGGGAGTGCATGACGGCGACGCCCATCCTCAACTGCCGGTCGCGCAACTGGTCGTAGAGGCGCGAGAGGATCTCGTTCCCCCCGCTGCGCACGATCTCGGCGTGGAAGCGGCGGTCGGTGACGGCGGCGGCGGCGAAGTCACCGGCGGCGGCCTGCTCCCGCTGCCGCTCCAGCAGCTCGGTCAGCCGCTCCACCAGAGCGGGCGGGGCGGGTACGGCCTTGCGCGCGGCGTGCTCCTCGACGAGCAGCCGGGTCTCCACCACGTCCGCGATCTCCTGCGCGGAGACCGGCAGCACCAGCGCGCCCTTCTTCGGATACAGCCGCAGCAGCCCCTCGGCTTCCAGGCGCAGCAGCGCCTCACGGACGGGGGTGCGCGAGACACCCACCGCCTCGGCCAGCTCCCCCTCGGTGAGAAGGGTGCCGCCCTCGTAGCTGCGGTCGAGGACGCCCTGCTTGACGTGGGCGTAGACGCGTTCGGCGGCGGGTGGCTGCCTGGTGGCCGTTTGCATGTCCACAGGATAGATACAACAGGCGCACGCCAGGGAGGGCCGTCCATCATGCGGACCGGATCGCGGCGCCCGGAAAAGTCGGCGGAAAAATCTCTCCGTGTCGCGCAACCATTCACGCCCCACGGGTGTCACACACGTGCGGCCCCACTTTCATGCCACCTCAACCAGGCCGCTTTTTATAGGGCATTCAAGACAATCGAGGTATTCCGCTTTGATTACCGGCATCAAGGGCTCCCGCCTCCGCAAGGCCGCCGCCGTCGCCGTGACGTCCGGCGCCCTGCTCACCACCGGTGCCCTCACCGCTGCCCCCGCGCAGGCCGTCACCAAGCCCTCGATCGTGGCCAAGGGCGGCTTCGTGATGAACAACGCGACGGGTACGTCGCTGTTCACCAAGGCCGCGGACACCCGGCGTTCCACCGGTTCCACCACGAAGATCATGACCGCGAAGGTCGTGCTGGCGCAGCCGAACCTCAACCTGGACACCAAGGTCACGATCCCGAAGGGCGCCAGCGACTACATCGTCGCCAACAACGCGTCCTCGGCCGGTCTGATCGTCGGCGACAAGGTCACCGTCCGTCAGCTCCTCTACGGGCTGATGCTGCCCTCCGGCTGCGACGCCGCCTACGTCCTCGCCGACAAGTTCGGCTCGGGCAGCACCCACACCGCCCGCGTGAACTCCTTCCTCGGCAAGATGAACGCCGCCGCGAAGAGCCTGAAGCTGACGAACACGCACTTCGACTCGTTCGACGGCATCGGCAAGGGGTCCAACTACTCGACGCCGCGCGACCTGACGAAGATCGCCAGCAGCGCGATGAAGAACTCCACGTTCCGCTCGATCGTCAAGACCAAGTCGTACACGGCCAAGACGACCACCAAGACCGGCAGCACGCGCACGATGAAGGCGTGGACCAACACCAACACGCTGCTCAGCAACTACAGCGGCACCATCGGCGTGAAGACCGGCTCCGGTCCCGAGGCCAAGTACTGCCTCGTCTTCGCCGCCACCCGCAACGGCAAGACGGTCATCGGCACGGTCCTCGCCTCCACGTCCGTCCCCCAGCGCGAAACGGACGCCAAGAAGCTCCTGAACTACGGCTTCGCCAAGTAACGCCACCCACAGACCGGGGGGAGGGGCCCGCCGCAGCCGACTCGGCAGCGGCGGGCCCCTGGCATATGCGGGTAACTTCCCCCTAGCACGCCCGACCACGCCGAAACCCGGGAATCACGCCGCCTTCCCTCGCAATCGTGAACATCCCGTCCCCCAACTGGCATATGCGAATTCCTCCGCCCTACGTTCCGGCTCGGAGGTGACGCACATGAACGAACCCAGCAACCGCCCCGACGCGTCCGCACACCACGAGGCCATCGACATCAGCGACTTCGTGTACGCGGCGACGGGAGCCCGCGTACGGAGGCTGACGATGCCGGACGGGAGTCATTGGTTTCCGGCAGTGGATGTGTGCCGGCAACTGGGCCACACGAACGCCCGCAAAGCTCTCTCGGACCATGTTCCCGAGGCCCATCGAGAGACGATCGAGAGCGTAACTGGAGGTTACGCTCTCAGCGTTCCCGCAGGTAGAGAGTGGCGCCGAGACATGAATCTGATCGACCTCCAAGGTCTGATTCTCTTGGTGAACGCCTGCACCAAACCCGCCTGCGCCCCCTTCAAGGAGTGGGTCGCGGAAGTGATCGAGACCGTACAGCGAGAGGGTTCGTACTCTCTCGAAGAAGCCGAGGTGCAGCCGACCGCCCCCGGCTCTCCCCTCGCCTACGCGATGCCGGATCAGGTCGCGGAAGCGATCGTCCGTCTGGAGGCGCACAACCTCCATCTGGACGCGGAGTTGGCGAGCGCACAGCGTGAATCACTGGCGCTGCAAAGGGAGATGCTCGCCGCGCAGCACGCCACGCTGACGGCGCAGCAGACCATCGCCGAGGCGATGGGACGGATCGCGGACCGGCTCGACGGTCTGACCCTCACCCGCGTCACCGCCCCAGGCGGCCACACCACCACCGCCACCGTCCTGGCCGACTGGCGCGAGCGGCTGTCCGTGACGGAAGACGTCTGGACCGTGGCCGTCGTCATCGCCCCGGTCCTCGTCGAAAAGGGAGAACTCCGCGAGCCCCTCGAATCCCTCGCGGCCCGCACCGGTTTGACGGTCCGCCGGGTCAACGAATGTCTGCGCCTGCTCCGCAAACACGCCTGCATCCGCTCTCGTGGAGGAGCGGAGAACGGGGCGCCGGTGTACGTACTCAGTCAGAGCTGACCGGTGCCGAGAAAATGCCGAGAGAGTGACTGGAGGTCACTCTCTCGGCATTTCCGCAGGTCAAAAGGGCACACTATGCCCAGGTCAGCAACCGCTTCGGCTGTTCCAGGATCGCCGCCACGTCCGCCAGGAACTTGGAGCCCAGTTCGCCGTCGACCAGGCGGTGGTCGAAGGAGAGTGCCAGGGTGGTGACCTGGCGGGGCTTGATCTTGCCCTTGTGGACCCAGGGCTGGAGCTTGATCGCGCCGACCGCGAGGATCGCGGACTCACCCGGGTTCAGGATGGGCGTGCCGGTGTCGACGCCGAAGACGCCGACGTTGGTGATGGTGATCGTGCCGCCCTGCATGGCCGCCGGGGAGGTCTTGCCCTCGCGGGCCGTCGTCACCAGGTCGCCCAGCGCCTCGGAGAGCTGCGGGAGCGTCTTGGTGTGGGCGTCCTTGATGTTCGGCACGATCAGACCGCGCGGGGTGGCCGCGGCGATGCCCAGGTTGACGTAGTGCTTGAGCACGATCTCCTGAGCCGCCTCGTCCCAGGACGCGTTGATGTCCGGGTTGCGGCGGATCGCCACCAGGATCGCCTTGGCGATCAGCAGCAGCGGGTTGACCCGCAGCCCCGCGAACTCCTTGTCCTGCTTGAGTTCCTCGACCAGCTTCATCGTCCGCGTCACGTCCACCGTCACGAACTCCGTGACGTGCGGCGCCGTGAACGCCGAGCCGATCATCGCCTGCGCGGTCGCCTTGCGGACGCCCTTGACCGGGACGCGGGTCTCGCGAGCCGTGTCGTACGTGGCCACGGGCGCCGCGGGCACGGTGGGCGCGGCGGGAGCCGCGGGCGTCTCGGTCACCGGCTCCGCCGGGGCGACCGCCGCGTGCACGTCCTCGCGGGTGATGATCCCGTCCGGGCCGGACGGCGTCACCGCGGCGAGGTCGACGCCCAGGTCCTTGGCCAGCTTGCGCACCGGCGGCTTGGCCAGCGGGCGCTCCTTCACGGGCGCGGACGCGGACGGCGCCGCACCGTGCCCGTTCAGCTCGGACTGCACCGCCTGTGCCGCCGCCGACACCGTCACCTCGGGACCCTTGCGCGGGCGCCGCTTGGTGGAGGACGTCGCCACGCCGTACCCGACGAGCACCGGCTGACGCTTCTGCGGCTCGGCCTCCTCGGCGGCAGCGGGAGCAGCGGCGGCCACCTCGGGCTCCGCGACCACGGGCGGTGCCTCACCGCCCGACACGTCCACCGCGATGATGGACGTGCCCACGTCCACCGTCGTCCCCTCGGGGAAGCGCAGCTCGCGCACCACCCCGTCGTAGGGGATGGGGAGTTCGACGGCCGCCTTGGCGGTCTCGACCTCGCACACCACCTGGCCGTCGGTGACCCTGTCGCCCACCTGCACGTACCACTTGAGGATCTCCGCCTCGGTGAGCCCCTCGCCCACGTCCGGCATCTTGAACTCGCGCACGGAAGCTTCCGTCATCGTCGTCACGAAACCTTCCTCAGTACGCCAGGGCGCGGTCGACGGCGTCGAGCACCCGGTCCAGGCTCGGCAGGTACTCCTCCTCCAGGCGGGCCGGCGGGTACGGGGCGTGGTAGCCGCCGACCCGGAGCACCGGTGCCTCCAGGTGGTAGAAGCAGCGCTCGGTGATGCGCGCGGCGATCTCCGCGCCGGAGCCGAAGAACACCGGCGCCTCGTGGACGACCACCAGACGGCGGGTCTTCTCCACCGAGGTCTGGATCGCGTCGAAGTCCATCGGGGAGACCGAGCGCAGGTCCAGGACCTCCAGGGACTTGCCCTCCTCGGCGGCGGCGTCGGCCACCTCCTGGCAGAGCTTGACCATGGGACCATAGGCGACCAGCGTCAGATCGGTGCCCTCGCGGACCACGCGCGCCTTGTGCAGCGGGGCGGGGATCGACTCGACGTCGACCTCGCCCTTGTCCCAGTAGCGCCGCTTGGGCTCGAAGTAGATCACCGGGTCGTCGCTCTGGATGGCCTGCTGCATCATCCAGTAGGCGTCCGAGGCGTTGGACGGGCTGACGATCTTCAGTCCGGACACGTGCGCGAACAGCGCCTCGGGGGACTCCGAGTGGTGCTCGACCGCGCCGATGCCGCCGCCGTAGGGGATGCGCACGACGACGGGCATCTTGACCTTGCCCAGCGAGCGCGCGTGCATCTTGGCGAGCTGGGTGACGATCTGGTCGTACGCGGGGAAGACGAAGCCGTCGAACTGGATCTCCACCACCGGGCGGTAGCCGCGCAGGGCAAGACCGATCGCGGTGCCGACGATGCCGGACTCGGCCAGCGGGGTGTCGATGACCCGGCTCTCGCCGAAGTCCTTCTGGAGACCGTCGGTCACCCGGAACACGCCGCCGAGCTTGCCGACGTCCTCACCCATCACCAGGACCTTGGGGTCCTCGTCCAGGGCGCGCCGCAGCGACTCGTTGATCGCCTTGGCCAGAGCCATCTTCTCGGCCATGTCAGTTGCCCCCTTCCACGTCCGCGAACGACGCCTGATAGGCGGCGAACTGGGCGCGCTCCTCGTCGACGAGCGCGTGCCCGTCCGCGTACACGTTCTCGAAAATGGCGAACCGGTCCGGGTCGGGCATGGCGCGGACCGCTTCGCGCACTCGTTTGCCCAACGCCTCGGACTCGGCCTCCAGTTCCTCGAAGAATCCCTCGTCCGTGTGGTTTCCGGCCTCCAGGAACCGGCGCAGGCGCAGGATCGGGTCCTTCGCCTCCCACGCCTGGCGCTCCTCGTCGCCCCGGTAGCGGGTGGGGTCGTCGGAGGTGGTGTGGGCGCCCATCCGGTAGGTGAACGCCTCGACCAGGGTCGGTCCCTCGCCCTGGCGGGCGCGCTCCAGCGCCCAGCGGGTCACGGCGAGGCAGGCCAGCACGTCGTTGCCGTCGACGCGGACGCCGGGGAAGCCGTAGCCCTGCGCGCGCTGGTAGAGCGGCACACGGGTCTGCTTCTCGGTGGGCTCGGAGATCGCCCACTGGTTGTTCTGGCAGAAGAACACGACGGGGGCGTTGTAGACCGCGGAGAAGGTGAAGGACTCCGCCACGTCGCCCTGGCTGGAGGCGCCGTCGCCGAAGTAGGCGATCACGGCCGAGTCCGCGCCGTCCTTGGCCACGCCCATCGCGTAGCCGGTGGCGTGCAGCGTCTGGGAGCCGATGACGATCGTGTACAGGTGGAAGTTGTTGCCGTTGGGGTCCCAGCCGCCGTTGTTCACCCCGCGGAACATGCCGAGCAGGTTGGTCGGGTCGACCCCGCGGCACCAGGCGACGCCGTGCTCGCGGTAGGTCGGGAAGACGTAGTCGTCCTCGCGGGTGGCACGCCCCGAGCCGATCTGGGCGGCCTCCTGGCCGAGCAGCGAGGCCCACAGACCCAGCTCGCCCTGGCGCTGCAGGGCAGTGGCCTCGGCGTCGAAGCGGCGGGTGAGCACCATGTCGCGGTAGAGACCGCGCAGCTCCTCGGGGGTGATGCCGTCGACGTACGCGTCGAACTCGGCGTGCGCCACACGCTCGCCCTCGGGCGTCAGCAACTGCACCAGCTCGGGCTCGGTGTTCTTGCGCGCGGCGGTGCGGGTGGTGCTCCTGGTGCCGGTGGTGCCGGTGCTGGCGCCGGTCTTCCCGGTCTTGCCTGCGGCGCCGCGTCGCGGCTTGCGCGCGGCACTGCTGTCCACGGTCACGTGTGCTCCTCCGTCGTTCCGGCTCCCGGGGTTGCCGGTGAGCCTGGGGTCCCCCTTGCTCGGTCGGAGCCGGGGGAGCGGCCACCTGTTCACGACCACCGGGCACGGGGTGGGTGCCACTCGGCCGGGAACAGGCGTGACAGGTGCCCCGGCGAGCGCCCTGCGACATTTACGTTACCCAGTGCTCCACATTTCTGTGAAACCCCACCTGACCTGCGATTTTGCTTGGATTTCCAAGTAAATCGACAGAGTCCGGAAGTTCCCTGGTCACAGCCTTGCAGGAGGCCGGAGCAACGGCACGTTATCCCGCTCACCCAGGTCACGGGAAGACTCCGGGCACGAGTGCGCACGGGCGTGGCGCGGGGTTCGGCGCCCGGTTCGGCACCTGCTCGGCGCCTGGTTCGGCGCATGGTTCTTCGCCGCCGTGGTGACTCCTTTTCGGAATTCCCCGGACGCCTTCGGAAAACCGCCCCGGAGTTCACGGCGGTACATCGTGTGACCGAATGCGATCGGCGGCGACTGCCTGTGACAAGGCCCAGCTCACGGCCGCTTTTCGTGCCCTAGCATCTGCCGCGTGCAGCGCCTTTGTGTACCACCCCTCGTGCCCCACGCGCCCCCACTTGGCGCCTTGTTACGTCTCTACGGAGCCGGTACGGCCCTCGCCTGCGAACCGGTCGACCAGGGGCTGCTCAACCGGGGGTACCGGGTGCGCACCACCCGGGGCCACTACTTCCTCAAGCACCATTTCGACCCGGACACCGCCGACCCCGCCGCCATCGAGCGCCGCCACCGCGCCACCGGGCGCCTGGCCGCGGTCGGCGTCCCGGTCGCCCAGCCGCTGACCCACCGCGAGGGCCGTACGGTCGCGGTGATCGGCGGGCACGCCTACGCCCTGCACCCCTGGATCGACGGCGGCCACCGGCACGGCGGTCAGCTCACCCGCGCCCAGAGCGCGCGCCTGGGCGCACTCCTGGGCGCCGTGCACGCCTGTCTGGAGCGCGTGATGCCGCCCAAGGGGCGCACCCGCCCGGCGACCAGCCCGCACCCCGTGGAGAGCGCCGACCCGGCCGACACCTACGCGCTCATCGACGACCTGCTCGGCCGCGTCAGCCGCCACCGCCCCGCCGACACCTTCGACGAACTGGCCAGACGCCGCCTGCTGGAACGCCGTGACCTGCTGGAACAGCACGCGGGACGGCGTCCGCCGCGCGGCGGTCCGGTGGGCTGGGTGCACGGCGACTTCCACCCGTTCAACCTGCTCTACGTCGACGACGCCCCCGCCGCCATCGTCGACTGGGACCGGCTCGGCGTGCAGCCCCGCGCGGAGGAGGCGGTCCGCGCCGCCGCGATCTTCTTCCTGCGCCCGGCGGGCACGCTGGACCTGCCGAAGGTCAGGGCGTACGCCCGCACCTACCGGCGCGCGGCCCGCGCCACGCCCTCGGAGCTGGCGGCGGCCGTGCACCGGGTGTGGTGGGAGCGCCTGAACGACTTCTGGATGCTGCGCTGGCACTACGAGCGCGACGACACCCGCGCCGACTGCCAGTTCCCCGCCGCCTCGGCGCTCGTGGTGTGGTGGACCCGCGAGTACGAGGCGGTCTGCGACGCCTTCACTGGCTGAGACGCCGTCACGGGCAGGGGCGTCCTTCACAAGCCGGGCGGGGCACGCTTCACCGCCCGGACAGGGCGCGCTTCACGAGCCGGGTGTCCGGCTCCGGTGACCCGGGACCCGTCACGGTGACGTCGTGGGGCCCAGGGTCGGCGGGCTTCAAGTCCCGCTGTCGCCCGCGCTGCCCTCGGTCGTGGCGCCCTGGTCGGTGGTACCGGTCGTGGTGCCCGTGTTCGTGCCGCCGGTGTTCGTGGTGCCGGTGCTGGTACCGCCGGTGTTCGTGGTGCCGGTGCTGGTACCGCCGGTGTTCGACGTGCCCTGGCTCGCGCCCCCGTTGCCGGTGTTCGTGCCCTCGTCGTCCCCGCCGGTCGTGCCCTGGTCCGAGCCGCCGTCCGTGGTGTCGGAGGGGTCGTCCGTCGGGCCCGAGGTGGTGGGCGCGGTCTGGGTGTTCGACGGCGTCCGGTAACCGCCGCTGTAACCGCCCGAGCCGCCGCCCTGCGTGCCCGTGTTCTGGTCGGGCGCGTCGGTGGTGCCGTCGTCGGGGGTCTCGCTGGACTTGTCGTCCTTGTGGTGGGTCTTGGAGTGGCTCGGCGACGGCTTGTTCGTCGGGGTGTCGTCGCCGCCCGACTTGTTGAGCGCGAGCGCGACACCGGCCACCACCGCGACCACCGCGAGCGCGGCAAGGAGCCACAGCTTGCCGCGACCGCTGCCCCGGTTGCCGCTGCCCTCGAAGCCGCCGTCGTCACCGCGGCCGTAGCCGCCGGGCAGGATCGGCTGCGGGATCTGCGTGGTGCCGCCGCCGTACCCGCCGGACTGGGGCATCACGGTGGTGCCCGCGAAGCCGCCGGGCGGGGTGTGCCGGGCCTCGGGCGCGTCCACCGGACCGGTGTTCCAGGTGCCGGTGTGGCTGCCCTGGTCGTACAGCATCTGCAGGCCGTACTGGATCAGACCGCGCATCTCCTCCGCCGTCTGGAACCGGTCGTCCGGCTCCTTGGCGAGCGAGCGCATGACCAGCCCGTCCAGCTCCGGCGGGGCGCCGTCGGCGACCTGCGAGGGCGGCACCGGCATGTCCTGGACGTGCTGGTAGACCACCGAGAGCGGGGTCTCGCCGGTGAACGGGGGGCGCAGGGCGAGGAGTTCGTAGAGCAGGCAGCCGGTCGCGTACAGGTCGGAGCGGTGGTCGACGGCCTTGCCGAGCGCCTGCTCCGGGGAGAGGTACTGGGGGGTGCCCATGACCATGCCGGTCTGGGTCATCGTGGACTGCGCGCCGTGCAGGGCGCGCGCGATGCCGAAGTCCATCACCTTGACCGCGCCGTTGTCGGTGATGATGACGTTGGCCGGCTTGATGTCACGGTGCACGATGCCGTGCTGGTGCGAGTAGGCGAGCGCGTCGAGGACGCCGGAGACGATGATCAGCGCCTGCTCGGGACCCGGCGCCTCGGCGTCGATCAGCAGATCACGGATGGTGCGCCCCTCGACCAGCTCCATCACGATGTACGGCACGGCCTGGCCGTTCACCTCGTCCTCGCCGGAGTCGTACACGGCGACGATCGAGTGGTGGTTGAGCCCGGCGACCGACTGGGCCTCACGCGTGAAGCGCGCCTTGGACACCGGGTCCTCGGCGAGGTCGGCACGGAGCAGCTTGACCGCGACGGTGCGACCGAGACGGATGTCCTCGGCGGCGAACACCTCGGCCATGCCACCGCGGCCGAGCCGGTGCGTCAGCCGGTACCGGCCGTCGCCGACGAGGCCGCCGTTGCCCCACGCCTCCGGCGCGTCCGCCATGCCGCCCGCGGCCACCTCGGGGTCGTCGGACGGGCCTTGGGCGCCGTGCGTCTGTGCCATCGGTCCTCGCCGTCGTTTCTGCCCGCATTTCGCGCGGTGTTGTTACGGTCTCCGTCGGCCACGCTACAGCCTTCGCGGTGGCCGCCGGTCCCGATCCGGGACGGGGCCGACCCGAGACGGACCGGCCATGAAACCGGTACCCCGCGCCCTCGTGCAAATTCCGTGCGGCCTCCGTACACCTGCTGTAACGCTTCCGCGACGCTTCCTTCGCGTACGGTCACGGAACGGGCACCGCGCTTGACGTGTCACTGCCCTGGGGCAGACTTGGCCGGGAATGACACATTCGATCAAGGCAGGTCCGCACACGGCGCGTTCGCTCTGCGGCGGCCCGCGCAGGCCAGTGGGGGACACGGAGAGATGAGCCAGGACGGCGCACAGGGCCGGTACTCGGGGCGGGCGCTCGCCGGTGGCCGCTACCAACTGCGCGACCTGCTCGGCGAGGGCGGCATGGCCTCCGTGCACCTGGCCTACGACGCGGTGCTCGACCGTCAGGTCGCGGTCAAGACCCTGCACACCGAACTCGGCCGCGAGCAGGCGTTCCGCGAGCGGTTCCGCCGCGAGGCGCAGGCCGTGGCCAAGCTCACGCACACCAACATCGTCTCCGTCTTCGACACCGGCGAGGACGAAGCGGACGGTATGCCGTACATCGTCATGGAGTATGTCGAGGGCCGCCCCCTCGGCTCCGTCCTGACCGAGGACGTACGGCAGTTGGGCGCGATGCCCGCCGACAGGGCACTGAAGATCACCGCCGATGTGCTCGCGGCGCTGGAGATCAGCCACGAGAAGGGGCTCGTCCACCGCGACATCAAGCCCGGCAACGTGATGGTGACCCGGCGCGGCGTGGTCAAGGTGATGGACTTCGGCATCGCGCGGGCGATGCAGTCCGGGGTCACCTCGATGACCCAGACCGGCATGGTCGTCGGCACCCCCCAGTACCTCTCCCCCGAGCAGGCCCTCGGCCGGGGCGTGGACGCCCGCTCCGACCTCTACTCGGTCGGCATCATGCTGTTCCAGCTCGTCACCGGGCGCCTGCCGTTCGACGCGGACTCGCCGCTGGCCATCGCGTACGCGCACGTTCAGGAGGAGCCGGTCGCGCCCTCCTCCATCAACCGCGCGCTGCCCCCGGCGGTGGACGCGCTGGTCGCCCGCGCGCTGAAGAAGAACCCCAACGAGCGCTTCCCCACCGCCGAGGCGATGCGCGAGGAGTGCCTGCGCGTGGCGTCCTCGCTCCAGCCGGCGGCGCCGAGCATCGTGCCGGGCGCCGGTCCTGTGCAGAGCGGGGCGGGCGTCGGCTCGACCGTGTTCCCGCCGGTGGACCAGACGAGCCCCGCTCCGCCGCCCGGTCCGGTCCAGCAGCCGTACCAGCCGGTCGCGCCGCAGACGCCGTACGCCAATCCCGCCTACGGGTATCCGCAGCAGGGTGGCTACCCGACCACGCCGGTCGGGTACGGACAGTCCGGTTACGGCACCGCCCCCTCGGCTCCCCCGGCGTCCGGCAAGGGCAACCGGACCGTGGTGATCGCCTCGGTCGCCGTGGCCCTCGTCGCGGTCGCCGGGCTGCTCGTCGCGCTGACGGTGCGCGGCGACGGCGACAAGGAGGGCGGCAAGGGCGGGAGCAGCGCCTCCGCCTCCGCCACCACCGGGCACGCGGCGGGCTACCGGGGTCCCGACACCAGCAAGACCATCGACAAGACCGAGTGCACCGAGCCCGACGAGTCGTACAACGACCCGGACAAGGTGCGGCTCCCGGACTTCCGCTACAAGTACGTGAAGTCCGTCAAGGAGTGCGCGCGGGCGGCGGGCTGGCGGGTGAAGGAGGTCCACGTCGACGAGAACACCTACGGCGAGGGGGCCGTCACCGACCAGTTCCCCAAGCCCGACACCGACGTCGACCCCAAGGACGTGGAGATCCAGCTCAACGTGTCCACGGGCAACCCGTGACCGGGCGATGAGCCCGTGACCGAGCGGTGAGAAGGGCCCGGCGGAGTGTCCGCCGGGCCCTTCCGCGTGTCAGGTGTCGTCACGGGGTGCCGCTCGCGGGGCCCCGGAGGTCTCGCGGGGCTCTAGAGGTACGGTCCGCCCGAGCGACCGCCCGGGTGCTCGTCGTCGCCCTCGGGGGCCATGCCCGGCGGCAGGGCGCGGCGCATCTGCTCGAGCTGGGCCCGCGCGGCCATCTGCTGGGCGAACAGCGTGGTCTGGATGCCGTGGAAGAGACCCTCCAGCCAGCCCACGAGCTGCGCCTGGGCGATCCGCAGCTCCGCGTCGCTCGGGACGACCTCGTCGGTGAAGGGCAGCGAGAGCCGCTCCAGCTCCTCGACCAGCTCCGGCGCGAGGCCGTCCTCCAGCTCCTTGACCGAGCTGGCGTGGATCTCCTTGAGCCGCACCCGGCTGGCCTCGTCGAGGGGAGCCGCGCGCACCTCCTCCAGGAGCTGCTTGATCATGCTGCCGATCCGCATGACCTTCGCGGGCTGCTCGACCTGCTCCGTCACCGGAATCTCGCGGGAGCCCTCGTCCCCGCCGCCTCCGAGCGCGGTGCCGTCCTGGCCCACGACGAGGATCTGGGGATTCTCCGGCGACCGTTCGTTCCTCGGCATCTCCATGCCGTCATTGTCTCGCACGGCCCCACCCCATCACCGCCGCGCCCCCTCCCGCTGACGATCTCCCGGTCCGGACCGCCGTACGACGCCGCGGCGGAGCCGCCGTAGACCTGACGGCCCATTCCGAAATGCCCGCGACCGCGCCGGATGTGAGGCTTGATTCCGTCGGTTTTCCGCCGGTCACGGCAACGGGCACGCCGCCGGACACGGCAACTGGTTCCGGGAGGTCACCGACGTGACTCCAAGGCTGCGACTTCTGCTCCGCCTGGTGCGGCTGCTGCTCGTCCTCACGGCGGCGGCCGCGCCCGCAGGCGGTACCGCGACGGCGTACGGCGCCGAATCCGCCCCGCCGGGCTCCCCCGCGCACGCCGCGCCGCCGGGCACCTCCGCGTCGCCGTCCGCCTCGGGCGCCGTCACCGTCTCGCCCGCCGCGCGGACCCGCGCCTCCGCCTCGCCCACCGCCAGCCGCCCGGGTCCGTCGCGGGCGGGGAGCCTGGCCGGTGAGGGGCGGCTGCGCCCGGGACGCCCTGACGGTCCGGCGGCCGAGGAGGAGGGCACCGACACGGCGAGCGCCCCGGCTGCCGCCACGACCCGAGTCGCCTATCCGGAGGAACCGGAGACCGCCGACATCCCGGCGAGCGCCCCGGCCGCCTCCGCCCCGGCGAGCGCGCCCGCCTCCCTGCCCGCCGCCGTGAACCAGGGTCAGCCCCCGGCCGAACCGGCGGACATCCTGCCGCTCGGCAGCGGTCTGATGCTGGTCGGCCTGGGTCTGGCGCTGGCGTTCGTCGGGCTGCGGGTGCGCCGGGACTGACCGGGTTCTACGGAGCGACCAGCAGCACCTTGCCGATGTGGCCGCTGCCCTCCACCACCCGGTGCGCCTCGGCGGCGTCCGTCATGGGCAGCTCGCGGTCCACGACCGGGCGCACGACACCCGAGGCCAGCAGCGGCCACACGTGCTCGCGCACGGCGGCCACGATGGCCGCCTTCTCGCTCAGCGGCCGGGCGCGCAGCGAGGTCGCGCTGACCGCGCCGCGCTTCATGAGCAGGGCGCCGATGTTCAGCTCGGCCTTGACGCCGCCCTGCATGCCGATGATGACGAGGCGTCCGTTGACGGCCAGCGCCTGGACGTTGCGGTCCAGGTACTTGGCGCCCATGTTGTCGAGGATCACGTCGGCGCCCGCGCCGTCCGTGGCCCGCTCGATCTCGGCGACGAAGTCCTGCTCGCGATAGTTGATCAGGATGTCGACGCCCAGCTCGGCGCAGAAGTCCAGCTTCTCCTTGGACCCCGCCGTCACCGCGACGCGCGCTCCGACCGCCTTGGCCAACTGGATCGCCATGGTGCCGATGCCGCTGGAGCCGCCGTGCACGAGCAGCAGCTCACCCGGACGCAGATGGGCGAGCATGAAGACGTTGGACCAGACGGTGCACACCACCTCGGGCAGCGCGGCCGCCCGGTCGAGGCTGATCCCGGCGGGAACGGGCAGCAACTGCCCGGCCGGGACGACGACCTTCTGGGCGTAGCCGCCGCCCGAGAGCAGCGCGCACACCTCGTCGCCGACGGACCAGCCGGAGACGCCGGGACCGAGGGCGGCGATCCGGCCGGAACACTCGAGCCCGGGGTAGGGGGAGGCGCCGGGCGGCGGGTCGTAGAAGCCCTGCCGCTGCATGATGTCGGCGCGGTTCACGGCGGTGGCCACCACGTCGACCAGCACCTCGCCCTCGCCGGGCGCGGGATCGGGCACCTCCTCCCACACCAGCTTCTCGGGACCGCCGGGTTCGGGAATGGTGATCGCATACATGCCTGCGACGCTACTCCCCGGTGCCGTCGCCCGGCGCCCGCCCCGCGCAGTCGCCGCTCAGCCTCCGGGGCAGCCGCCGGACAGCGGGTGCTCAGCCGCCGGGCAGCGGGTGCTCAGCCGCCGGGCAGCGGGCGGGGATGCGGGGCGACCGGGGTCGCCGGGGTCGCGCGGGCGATGGTGATCAGACGGTCCGTGAGCTGGAGGGTGCCGACGGACGGGTCGTCGTAGCCGAGCACCCGATGACCGCGCAGGACGCTCACCACCAGGTCCTCGACCTCGCGCGGGGTCTTGCCCGCCTCGGCGCGGACCACGGGGCGTTCCACGATGTCCATCCCGCTGCCCTGCTGGATCAGGTCCTCCATCACCATGCCGGCGGCGGGGCTGAGCACCGAGAGACCGAGCAGCCGCCCCGCAGCGGCGGAGCTGGTGATCACGGCGTCGGCGCCGGACTGCTTGAGCAGCGGGGCGTTCTCCTCCTCGCGCACGGCGGCCACGATCTTGGCGCCCCGGTTGAGCTGCCGGGCCGTCAGGGTGACCAGCACGGAGGTGTCGTCGCGCTGCGGGGCGATGATGATCTGCCGCGCCTTGTGCACCTCGGCGCGGCGCAGGACGTCGCTGCGGGTGGCGTCGCCGACCACGCCCGCGTACCCCTCGGCGGTGGCCGCGTCGATGGCCTTGGAGCTGGGGTCGATCACGACGACCTGCTCGCTCTTGAGTCCCGTGGCGCACACGGTCTGGATCGCCGAGCGGCCCTTCGTGCCGAAGCCGATGACGACGGTGTGGTCGCGCAAGGTGGACCTCCAGCGGTTCAGGCGCCATTCCTCACGGGTGCGTTCGGTGAGGACTTCCAGCGTGGTGCCGACCAGGATGATCAGGAACAGCACGCGCAGGGGCGTGATGACGAGGATGTTGGTGAGCCGGGCGCTGTCGCTGACCGGCGTGATGTCGCCGTATCCGGTGGTGGAGAGGGTGACCGTGGCGTAGTAGAACGCGTCGAGCAGATCCACCGGGCCGTCGGAGTTGTCGTGGTAGCCCGCGCGGTCGGCGTAGACGACGAAGGCGGTCCCGACCAGCACCAGCAGCGCCATGACCAGCCGTTTGGCCACCTGGCGGATCGGACGCTCCACCGCTTTTCTGGGGAGCTTGATCCGATGGGTCACCAGATGGTCGCCGGTCTGGCGGGCTATGGCGTCATGGCCCGGAAGTTTCACGTGAAACACACCCCGATTCCGCCCGCCGCCCACGGCAGATCGAGCAGTTCCGCCCCGGCGCCCTGCGGGGAGCCGCCCGGCGGTACGACGGCCAGCGCGTCGGCGGCGGCGATCCCGCGCAGCATGGCCGGGCCGTTGTAGTGCAGCGGTACGGCGTGGTCGCCGCGCAGCGCCACGGGGGCCAGCTTCGTGTCGTGCGGGTGCCCCGGCACGGGTTCCGGCAGCGGCAGCGCGTACGGCTCGGGTGCCGGACGGGCCGCCAGGGTGCGCAGCAGGGGCTCGGCGAGCGTGATCAGTCCGGAGACCGCCGCGAGGGGGTTGCCGGGCAGCCCGACGAGGTGCCGTCCGTCCTTGATCCGCGCCAGCAGCATGGGGTGGCCGGGGCGTACCGCGACCCCGTCCACGAGGAGTTCGGCGCCGAGGGCGGCGAGGGTGGGGTGCACCTGGTCGACCGGTCCTCCGGCGGTGCCGCCGGTGGTGACGATCAGATCGGCGCGCGAGGAGGTGATCGCCTTGCGCAGCGCCTTGGCGTCGTCGCCGAGCCGTCGTACGGCGGTCACCTCCGCGCCGAGCGCGCGCAGCCAGGGGGCGAGCATCGGACCGAGCGCGTCGCGGATCAGTCCGTCGTGCGGCAGTCCCTCGGTGAGCAGTTCGTCGCCGAGGACCAGGATCTCGACGCGTGGACGCGGGACGACGGCGAGGGTGTCGTACCCGGCCGCCGCCGCGAGACCGAGCACCGCCGGGGTGACCAGGGTGCCGCTCGGCAGCAACCGGTCACCGCTGCGGCACTCCTGACCGCGCGGCCGGATGTCCTGACCGTGGCTCATTTCCTCGGTGGCGTGCAGCCGTCCCTGGGTGTCCGTGCGGCCGTGCTCGCTGCGCAGGACGGCGGTGACCCCGGCCGGGATGCGGGCGCCGGTCGCGATGGACACGGCTTCGCCGTCGGTGAGCGCCTCGTGCGGGGCGTGCCCGGCGAGCACACCGGACTCCCGCACCTGCCAGGGTCCGGGTCCGGCGACCGCCCAGCCGTCCATCGCGGAGGTGTCGAAGGAGGGCAGGTCGCTGAGCGCGTCCAGCGGAGCCGCCAGGACCTTGCCGAGGGCGTCGGCGAGGGACACCGAGACCGGTTGGCGGCGGCTGGTGGCGCGGACAGCCCGGGCGGCGATCTCGCGGGCGCGGGGCCAGGAGGTGGCGTCGGCGTGTCCGCCGTGGGACCGGTGCCCGGCGCCGGAAGCGGAGGGGGTGTCCGGGGTGGAGGGGTGCGTGGCGGCGGGCGGGTGCGCGGGGGTCGTCGGCGCGGGCCGTACGAGGGCCAGTGCCTCCTCCACGTCCAGGTCGTCGAGTTCGTCCCCGGCGGAGGACCCGGCGCGGGTGCCGGGGGCGGTCATCCGGCGTCCGGAGCGGTGTCGCTCCCGCTGTGCTCGGCCTCCCAGCGCAGGGCCAGGGAGGCGACCTTCCCGGCGGCTTCGGCGATGGCCTCGGCGTCGCCCTTGCCCTGGGCGGCGGCGTATCCGACGAGGAAGGTGGTGAGCGGGGCGGCGGGGCGGGCCACGCCGTGCGCGACGTCACGGGCCACGTCGAGCAGGACCCGGGTGTCCACGTCCAGGTCGATACCGAGTTCGTTCTTGACTGCGGTGATCCATTCGTTCAGCACGTGCCCATGCTCCCTGATGCGCGCCCTGGCGCGGGAGATGTCGTCCCAGGTGTCGCAGTCGAAGGACGCGAGCGCGTCCGGGACCCGGGTGACGCGCAGCGCGGCGGTCAGCCTGCGCAGCGGCAGCCCGGTGAGGCCGTCGTGCTCGACGGCGAGGGCGTCGAGCGCCTCGCGCAGCGCGGCGGTGCGATAGGCGGCCACGAGCGGCTGGTCACGCCCGTCGGCGTCGGTGAGCAGCGCGGCGTCGGCACCGCTCTCCCGCAGCTCGGTCAGCAGCCGCAGCACGGTTCCCTCGTCGAGGAAGGGCAGGTCGGCGGAGAGGACCACCGCGCACCCGGCGTCCGTGAGCCGCAGTCCGGCGTCCAGCGCGGCGACCGGTCCGGCGCCGGGCGGCTCCTCACGCGTCCAGCGCACCGGCCGCGCGGTGGGGCGCGGCTCGGCGACGACGACGGTCCCGGCAGCCCCGGCGCAGGCGGCGAGCACCCGGTCGAGCAGCGGACGGCCACCGACCCGCACGCCCGGCTTGTCGGCACCGCCGAGCCGCCGCGCGGCACCCCCGGCCAGCACGACGGCGTCGTACGGGATGCCGGTCCCCGGGGCGGAGGACGGGGCGGGACTCGGGTCGGGGCTCGGGTCGGCGGGGGCGTTGTCGGTCACCCTCCGAGTATGTCCTGTTCGAGTGACCGGTGGCCTCGTACGTCCGCTGGGGCGTACGAGGCCACCGGTCACAGCTCAGCTCGGGCGTGCTCGGAGCCGAGTCCCGCCGGGCTCAGAGGGTGCGCAGGAGCACCGCCGGTTGTTCGACGCAGTCCGCGACGTACCGCAGGAAGCCGCCCGCCGTGCCGCCGTCGCACACCCGGTGGTCGAAGGTGAGCGAGAGCTGCACGACCTGGCGCACCGCCAGCTCGCCCTCGTGCACCCACGGCTTGGGGACGATCCGGCCGACGCCGAGCATGGCCGCCTCGGGGTGGTTGACGATCGGGGTGGAGCCGTCGACCCCGAAGACGCCGTAGTTGTTGAGCGTGAAGGTGCCGCCGGTGAGGTCTGCCGGGGTGAGCGTCCCCTCGCGGGCCAGCTCGGTGAGCCTGGCGAACTCGCCGGTCAGCCCCTCGGCGTCCCGCGCGTGGGCGTCCCGGACCACCGGCACGACCAGTCCGCGCGGGGTCTGCGCGGCGAACCCGAGGTGCACCTGGTCGAGCTGGACGATCTCGCGCGCCTCGGTGTCCACGTACGAGTTCAGCTCGGGGTGGCGGGCGAGCGCGGCCGTGCAGATGCGGGCGAGCAGCGCGAGCAGGGAGATCTTCGGAGCCCCGGCCGCGTTCATGGCGGCCCGCGCGCGCATCAGCTCGGTGGCGTCGGCGTCCACCCAGCAGGTCGCGTCCGGGATCTCACGGCGGCTGCGCGCGAGCTTGTCCGCCACGGCACCGCGCACGCCCTTGAGCGGGATGCGGAGCCCGCCGGGAGGTGCGGACGGGGTGACCGGCGCGATGGTGGTGTCCCGAGCCGCCGCCGGGCGGTCCGGTGCCGCCGTCCTGGCCCGCAGCACGTCCTCCACGTCCGCGCGCAGGATCAGCCCGTCCGGTCCCGAACCGTGCAGCGTGCGCAGGTCCACGCCGTTGTCGCGGGCGATGCGGCGGACGAGGGGGGAGATGACGGCGACCGGGCCGTCGGGGTGGACGGGGGGCGCGTCCGCTCGATCCGGGGCGGGCGGCGCGGAGGTGCGCGATGCGACAGGGAAGGCGGGCGGGCGGGGCGCGTCGGTGCGGGACACGTCGCGACGAGACCCGTCCGTGCGGGACACGTCCGTGTGGGACTTGGACCCGGGGCGGGTCTCCGGCGAGCCGTCCGCGGCGGGCACGCTGCCCGGGCCCGCGCCGATCCCCACGCCGATTCCCGTGCGCACCCTGCGGCGGCGCCCCGAGGACGCCCGGGTGCCGTAGCCGACCAGGACGTTGCCCGACTCCTCGCCCGCGGCGTCGGTGGGCTCCGCGGACTCGGATCCCGGCTCGTCCGAGCCGACGGCGACCGTGATCAGGGGCGCGCCGACGGGCAGTTCGGTGCCCTCCTCGCCGTAGCGCGCGGTGACCACGCCGCCGTAGGGGCAGGGCACCTCGACCATCGCCTTGGCCGTCTCGACCTCGACCACCGGCTGGTCCACGGCGACCACGTCGCCCACGTCCACCAGCCAGCGCACGATCTCCGCCTCGGTCAGTCCCTCGCCGAGGTCGGGCAGCTTGAACTCCAGTACCTGTGCCATCAGCCCTCGGCCTCCCACTGGAGCCGGGCCACGGCGTCCAGCACGCGGTCGACGCCGGGCAGGTGGTGCCGCTCCAGCATCGGCGGCGGGTAGGGGATGTCGAACCCGGCGACGCGCAGCACCGGCGCCTCCAGGTGGTGGAAGCAGCGCTCGGTGATCCGGGCGGCGATCTCTCCGCCCGGCCCGCCGAACCCGGTCGACTCGTGCACGACGACCGCGCGTCCGGTGCGGCGCACGGAGGCGCACACCGTCTCGTCGTCGAAGGGCACCAGTGAGCGCAGGTCGACGACCTCCAGGTCCCAGCCCTCCGCTTGGGCGGCCTCGGCGGCCTCCATGCAGACCGGGAGGGAGGGGCCGTAGGTGACGAGGGTGGCGCTGCGGCCGGTGCGGCGGACCACCGCGCGGCCGATGGGCGCGACCTCCTCCGGCTGCTCGGGGTTCCAGGCGTCCTTCGACCAGTACAGGCGCTTGGGCTCCAGGAAGACCACCGGGTCGTCGGAGGCGATGGCCTCGCGCAGCATGCCGTAGGCGTCGGCGACGGTGGCCGGGGTGAGGACGTGCAGGCCGGGGGTGGCCATGTAGTACGCCTCGGAGGAGTCGCTGTGGTGCTCGACGCCGCCGATGCCGCCGCCGTAGGGCACGCGCACGGTGATCGGCAGGGGCATCCGGCCCCGGGTGCGGTTGCGCGTCTTCGAGACATGGCTGAGCAGTTGCTCGAACGCCGGGTAGGCGAACGCGTCGAACTGCATCTCCACCACCGGCCGCAGGCCGTACATGGCCATGCCGACGGCGGTGCCGAGGATGCCCGCCTCGGCGAGCGGGGTGTCGGTGCAGCGGTCCTCGCCGAACTCCTTGGCGAGTCCGTCGGTGACGCGGAAGACACCGCCGAGGGTGCCCACGTCCTCGCCCATGACGTGCACGTTCGGATCGGCGGCCATCGCGTCGCGCATCGCGCGGGTGAGCGCCTGCGCCATGGTGGCGGGCTTGACGGCCACAGTGGTCATCGACGACCGCCTTCCGGGCCGTCCTGCTCGGCTTCCAGCTCGGCGCGCAGCAGCTCGCGCTGCTCGCGCAGTTGCGGAGTCGGTTCGGCGTACACGTGGTCGAAGAGTTCCATGGGGTCGAGCGGGGCGTCCTGGTTCATGCGTTCGCGCAGGTCGGCGGCCATCGCCTCGGCGTCCTGGCGTACAGCCTCGATCGCTGCCTCGTCGAGCAGTCCGCGCGCGGCGAGGTCGTGCTCCAGCAGCCGGACGGGGTCGTGGGCGCGCCACGCCTCCACCTCGGCCTCGCCCCGGTAGCGGGTGGCGTCGTCGGCGTTGGTGTGCGCCTCGACGCGGTAGGTCACCGCCTCGACCAGGGTGGGTCCGCCGCCCGCACGCGCGTGGCGTACGGCGTCGCTCAGCACCTCGTGCACCGCCGCCGCGTCGTTGCCGTCCACCAGGCGGCCCGGCATGCCGTACCCGACGGCCTTGTGGGCCAGGGAGGGGGCGGCGGTCTGCTTGGCGAGCGGGACGGAGATGGCGAAGCCGTTGTTCTGCACGAGGAAGACGACCGGCGCCTGCCAGACGGCGGCGAAGTTCAGCGCCTCGTGGAAGTCGCCCTCGCTGGTGCCGCCGTCGCCGACCATGGCGAGCGCGACCACGTCGTCCCCCTTGAGCCGGGCGGCGTGCGCGAGACCGACCGCGTGCGGCAACTGGGTGGCGAGCGGGGTGCTGAGCGGGGCCACGCGGTGGGCGTGCGGGTCGTAACCGCTGTGCCAGTCGCCGCGCAGCAGGGTGAGGGTCTCCACCGGGTCGACGCCCCGGGCGACCACGGCGAGCGTGTCGCGGTAGCTGGGGAAGAGCCAGTCGCGGTCCTCCAGCGCCAGGGCGGCGGCGACCTCGCACGCCTCCTGACCGGTGCTGGAGGGGTAGACGGCCAGGCGGCCCTGCTTGGTCAGCGCGGTGGCCTGCGTGTTGTACCGGCGGCCGCGCACCAACTGGGCGTAGAGCCGGAGCAGCAGGTCCGGGTCGGCCTTCGCGGCGGCCTCGGTGCCGAGGACGCGATAGGGCTCGGCGTCGGGCAGCAGCGGCGCGGGGTCCATACGGGGCTGCCAGGCGGGCGGCGGCGATGGCCGGTACGCGCCCCGCTGCTCCATGACCGTCATGACGGCACCTCCTCGTGGGAGTGGCTACGGGAGACGGGTCGGCTGTGACTCGTCTCACCTACCGATTGTTCGGTCGCCGGTGCATTTTGGCTACTGGCCCCTCCAGGCTGTGGACAAACGGTTCTCCACAGCCTGGAATGAACGCAGGACGTCCACGGCGATGAAGCGGGGGGACATGACACCTGAACAAATGGCCCAGGCGCCGGAGGCGGGCACGGCGCTGCCCCCGGCGCGACCACTGGACGCCATAGATCAGGACATCCTGAGAATCCTCCAGGCGGACGGCCGCGCCTCGATACGCTCCGTCGCCGACCGCGTCCACGTCTCCCGCGCCAACGCCTACGCGCGGATCAACCGCCTGGTCGAGGACGGGGTGATCCGGGGCTTCGGGGCGCGGGTCGACCACGAGCGCGCCGGGCACGGCACGTCGGCGTACATCACGCTGAACATCGTCCAGAACACCTGGCGCACGGTCCGCGAGGAGCTGCGGCAACTGCCGGGCGCCTCGCACATCGCCCTGGTCGGCGGCGACTTCGACGTCCTCCTCCTGGTGCACACCCCGGACAACCGGGCGCTGCGCGAGCTGGTGCTCACCCGGCTCCAGGCGATCCCGGAGGTGCTGAGCACCCGCACCCTGCTGGTCTTCGAGGAGGAGGACGTGGGACCGGAGGCGTGAGGGAGGGGCGCCCCGGCCGGGTGGCTCAGTCCGCGCTCCGGCCGGGTGGCTCAGTCCGCGCTCCGGCCGGGTGGCTCAGTCCCCCCGCAGCCCCGAGAACACCAGTCGCACCACCGCGTCCGCCACCTCGCGCCCGTTCGCCCCGCGGGCCTCGGGCCGGTACCACTCCACGATGGAGTTGATCATGCCGAAGACGAGCCGGGTCGCGAGCCGCACCTCGACGTCCGCGCGCACGTCCCCCTCGTCGGCCGCCGCCCGCAGCAGATCCGCCACCCGGTGGTCGAACTCGCGGCGCCGCTCCAGCGCCCACCGCTCGGCCTCGGTGTTGCCGCGCACGCGCAGCAGCAGCGTCACGTAGGGCAGCTCGGATATGAGCACCTCGACCATGCGCCGTACGACGTACTCCAGTCGGTCGACGGCGCGCCCCTCGCGCGCGTGCTCCTCGGCGAGGATGGCGAACAGACCGTCCAGCGCCCGCGACACCGCCCGGCGCAGCAGCTCCTCCTTGCCGCTGACGTGGTGGTAGATCGAGGACTTGGAGATGCCGGCCGCCCGGGAGAGGTGCTCCATGGACGTGCCGTCGTAGCCGCGCTCGTTGAAGACGCCCACGGCGACCGAGAGCAGGGTCTCGGGGGTGTACGTGTCGCGCTTGGCGGTCGTCATGAGGTGCCCTCCCGCTTGTCGGTGGCGTAGGCGTGCCGGTAGAGGGCGAGGGACGGCGCGTACCGCCCGCAGGGGTCGCACGCGTGCAGTTGGTCGAGCAGGTCGTAGGCCCAGCCCCGGCCGAGGGCGCGGCTCCACTCGAAGGGACCGAGCGGGTAGTTGACGCCGAGCTTCATGGCGGTGTCGATGTCCTCCTCGGTGGCGACGCCCTTGGCGAGGGCGTCGTGCGCGAGGTCGACGATCCGGGCCACCGTGCGCGCGACGATCATGCCGGGCACGTCCCTGAGGACGCTCACGTCCTTGCCGAGCGCCTGGAAGAGGCCGACGGCCTCGGCGAGGGTGCGCGGCGAGGTGTCCTGGGAGGCGGAGAGGGCGATGCGGGTGGCCGCGCGGTAGTCGAGGGCGAGGTCGAAGTGGACGACGTCGCGGAACTCCACGGAGGTCTGGCCGTCGGCGAGGATGAGCTGGCCGCCGCTCGGCAGGACGAGCAGGGCGCCGTTCTCCTCCTCCTGCTCGTGGACCGGGATGCCCGCCTCGCGGATCAGCGCGAGCAGGGGAGCCGCCGGACCGAGGTCGCCCTCGACGGTGACATGGGCGGGCGGCTGCTCCTTCTCGGCGGTGTGCGGCTCGGGGCGCTCGGCGCCCTCCGCGTAGTCGTACCAGCCGTGGCCGCTCTTGCGGCCGAGCCTGCCGGACTCCACCAGCCTGCGCTGGCCGAGCGAGGGCGTGAAGCGCACGTCCTGGAAGAAGGACTGCCACACCGAGTGGGTGACGGACTCGTTGACGTCCTGCCCGATCAGGTCGGTCAGCTCGAAGGCGCCCATCCGGAAGCCGCCGCTCTCGCGCAGCACCGCGTCGATGGTGGCGGGGTCGGCGCCCTGGGACTCCAGGACCGCGAACGCCTCGGCGTAGAAGGGGCGCGCGATCCGGTTGACGATGAACCCGGGGGTGTCCGCGCAGGCCACCGGGGTCTTCCCCCAGGCGCGGGCGGTCTCGTACGCGCGCGTGGCCGACGTGACGTCCGTGGCGAACCCGGAGACGACCTCGACCAGGGGCAGCAGCGGCGCGGGGTTGAAGAAGTGCAGCCCCACCAGGCGGCCGGGGTTGCGCAGCGCGCCGCCGATGGCCGTCACCGACAGGGAAGAGGTGTTGGTGGCGAGCAGGCAGTCGTCGCCGAGGATCTCCTCCAGCTCGGCGAAGAGCCGCTGCTTGACGTCGAGGCGCTCCACGACCGCCTCCACCACCAGCGCGCAGCCGGCCAGGTCCTCGATGGGACCCGCGGCGGTGAGCCGGGCGCTCGCCGCGTCCCGGTCGGCGGCGGCGAGCCGGTCCTTGGCCACCAACCGGTCCAGCCGGGCGCGGATCGCCCCGGCGGCCTCGTGGGCGCGCCCGGGAACGGCGTCGTAGAGCCGCACGGGGTGGCCGGCGACCAGCGCGACCTGGGCGATGCCCTGGCCCATGGTGCCGGTGCCGACCACGGCCACGGGGCTGCTGAGGTCCAGTGCTGTCATGTGCGCGATCCTCCCGCACGGGGTTGTCCACAGATGCGCCGGACCCCCTTGTCCCGACCGATCGTTCGGTTACTCTAGCTCTGACCACCCATGGCCCACCACCGCCTTCGACGGGCGCGCACCGGGCCCCACCCGCAGCCGGTCGGAGCTCGACGACGAGTTCCCGAGATGAGGAGTTGGTCCCGCATGGCCGCCCCACTGACCGCCCACGAGCTGATCGCGAAGCACCGGCCCACACTGGACCAGGCTCTGGAAGCGATCCGCACGCGCGCGTACTGGTCCCCGCACCCCGAGCACCCCAAGGCATACGGCGAGCACGGCAGCCTGGACGCCGCCGCGGGCAAGTCCGCCTTCGACGCCGTCCTCGGCACCCGCCTCGACCTGGACCAGCCGGGCACGGACGACTGGGTGGGCGGCGAGATCTCGCCGTACGGCATCGAGCTGGGCGTGACCTACCCGCACGCGGACCTCGACGTGCTGCTGCCCGCCATGAAGGCCGGTCAGACCGCCTGGCGGGACGCGGGTCCCGAGGCGCGCGCGGCGGTCTGCCTGGAGATCGTCAAGCGGATCAGCGACCGCACCCACGAGTTCGCGCACGCCGTCATGCACACCAGCGGACAGGCGTTCATGATGGCGTTCCAGGCGGGCGGTCCGCACGCGCAGGACCGCGGTCTGGAGGCGGTGGCGTACGCGTACGCGGAGCAGGTCCGCACCCCCGGGACGGCCGAGTGGTCCAAGCCGCAGGGCAAGCGCGACCCGCTGAACCTGGCCAAGACGTTCACCGCGGTCCCGCGCGGCATCGGCCTGGTCATCGGCTGCAACACCTTCCCGACGTGGAACGGCTACCCGGGTCTGTTCGCCTCCCTGGCCACCGGCAACGCGGTCCTGGTCAAGCCCCACCCGCGCGCGGTGCTGCCGTTGGCGCTCACCGTGCAGGTGGCCCGCGAGGTGCTGGCCGAGGCGGGCTTGGACCCCAACCTGGTCGCGCTGGCCGCCGAGCGCCCCGGCGAGGGCATCGCCAAGACGCTCGCGACCCGCCCCGAGATCCGCATCGTCGACTACACCGGCTCGACCGCCTTCGGCGACTGGCTGGAGACCAACGCCCGCCAGGCGCAGGTCTACACGGAGAAGGCCGGCGTCAACACGGTGCTCGTCGAGTCCACCGACGACTACCAGGGCATGCTCTCCAACCTGGCCTTCTCGCTGTCCCTGTACAGCGGCCAGATGTGCACCACCCCGCAGAACCTGCTGATCCCGCGCGAGGGCATCCGCACCGACCAGGGCCACAAGTCCTACGACGAGGTGACCGCCGACCTCGCCCGCGCGGTCGACGGGCTGCTCGGCGACGACGCGCGCGCGAACGCCCTGCTCGGCGCGATCGTCAACCCGGACGTGAAAGCCCGCCTTGAGGCCGCCGCCGAGCTGGGCGAGGTCGCCCTCGCCTCCCGCGAGATCGCCAACCCGGACTTCCCGGACGCGGTCGTGCGCACCCCGGTGATCGTCAAGCTCGACGCCGCCAAGCCGGACGACGCGGCCGCGTACACGAGCGAGTGCTTCGGCCCGGTCTCCTTCGCCGTCGCCGTCGACTCGACCGCCGACGCGGTGGAGCTGCTGCGGCGCACGATCCGCGAGCAGGGCGCGATGACGGTCGGCGCGTACACCACCGACCCGGAGGTGGCACGTGCCGTCGAGGAGGTCTGCCTGGAGGAGCCCGCGCAGTTGTCCCTCAA
Organism: Streptomyces sp. DSM 110735; assembly: GCF_016482685.1. Lineage (GTDB taxonomy): Bacteria > Actinomycetota > Actinomycetes > Streptomycetales > Streptomycetaceae > Streptomyces. The sequence continues at coordinate 330,461 of NZ_JACYHF010000001.1, forward strand.
CCTCACCGGCGGGGTGTACGTGAACCAGACCGCCGCCTTCTCCGACTTCCACGGCTCGGGCGGCAACCCGGCGGCGAACGCCGCCCTCACCGACGGCGCCTATGTGGCGAACCGCTTCCGGGTGGTGGAGGTGCGGCGGCAGGCGTGAGCCCTCGCGGCTCGCTCCCTGCGCTCGGAAAGGCTCAGGACTCCGCGGGCGCGGCGCCCCCGAAGGCGCTCCAGTGGTACAGCGTCATGGCCACGCTGGTGGCGAGGTTGTAGCTGGAGACCTGGGGGCGCATGGGGAGCGCCAGCAGGTGGTCGGCACGCGCGCGCAGCGCCGCCGACAGCCCGCTGCGCTCCGAACCGAAGGCGAGCACGGCGTCGTCGGGCAGCACCGTCCCGCGGATGTCCTCGCCCTCGGGATCGAGGGCGAACAGCGGCCCTGCGGGCAGCTCGTCGACACCGAGCCGCTCGACGGCGGTCGCGAAGTGCAGTCCTGCGCCGCCGCGCACCACGGTGGGGTGCCACGGGTCCAGCGTGCCCGTGGTGACCACGCCGGTGGCCCCGAACCCGGCGGCCAGCCGGATCACGGCACCGGCGTTGCCGAGGTTGCGCGGCTCGTCCAGGACCACCACGGGGGCGGTCCTGGGCGTACGGGCCAGCGCCCGCAGGTTGGTCTCCCGGGCGGGTCGTACGGCGAGCGCGGCCACGCCGGTCGGATGCGGGCGCGGCACCAGCGTGGCGTACGCCGTCGCGGGCACCTCCGTGAGGAGCGCGTCCAGCGTGTCCGCGAGGTCACCGGCCAGCTCGTCGGCGAGGGCGAGGGTCGCCTTCCGGTCGGTGGTGACCGCCACCGGCACCTCGGCGCCGAAGCGCAGGGCGTGCTTGAGCGCGTGGAAGCCGTCGAGCAGCACGGCGTCCCCGGCGCGCTCGCGCCAGCGGATCAGGGGGTCGGTCATGCCGTGAACCCTACGCGGCCCGCCGAGTCCTCCTCCGGGGCGCGGGGTCCGGGCACGGTGGGACGTCCGCCGCGCCGGAACAGCCGGTCACGCGCGCGTGCCACGCCCCCGCCGACCAGCAGCAGGAAGGCGGTGGGCAGGAAGACGGCGTCGGCCGCGATCATCGCCAGCGAGAAGAACGGCAGTCCGAGGACGACGGCGATGGCGGCGTGCTCCATCATCATCAGCACCAGGAGCACGTTCTTCACCCGCCGGTTGAACAGGGTGAAGGGGAAGGCGACCTGCATCATGACGGTGCCGTAGGCGACGAGCATCATGAGCGTGCCGCTCGCGGACATCAGACCGGCGAGTCCGGGCCAGGGCGAGAAGTAGTCCAGGTGGAGCGGGTAGTAGACGGCGGTGCCGTCCTGCCAGCGCGAGCCCTGGATCTTGTACCAGCCGGCCGTGGCGTAGATCAGGCACGCCTCCGCCATGATCACGAGCAACGCGCCGTTGTGCAGCACGTTCGCGATCACGTCGAGCAGCATCCGGGGCTGCGGCGACCGCGCCCAGCGAGACGCCGCCCACCACAGACCGAGACCCGCCCAGGTCGCCCACAGCAGCGTCGGCACCGGCCAGGCGGACCCGAACCCGCTGGTCAGCGCCACGACGACGAGCGCCGCACCGGACACCGTCCACAGCACCGGACCCACCCGGTCGACGGGAACACGCCCGTCCCGCGCGCGTGCCGACTCCGCACGGGCGGCCCGTCGCGCGTCGAGCGACCAGACCTGTCCGCAGCGCGTGAACACCAGGTAGAGGGACATCAGGTGCAGCACGTTGTCGCCGCCGTCGCCCACGAAGACGCTGCGGTTCTGCAGGGACAGCACGCCCACCATGAACAGCACGGACGCGGTACGGGTGCGCCAGCCGAGCAGCAGCGCGGCACTGGCGAGCACCGCGAGCACATAGAGGACCTCGAACCAGGCGCCGCTGTCGGACCACATCAGCGCGGTGAAGGCGTGGTTCTCCCCGATCAGCCGGTGGGCGAGTTCCCAGCTCCAGGGGCCGTCGGGACCGTACAGCTCCTGGCGGTGCGGGAACTCGCGCAGCAGGAACAGCAGCCAGGTCGCCGCGAACCCGATCCGGATCACCGCGCTCTGGTACGGTCCGAGCGCCGAGCCGGTGACCTGGGCGACGCCGCGCGAGAGCAGCAGGGAGAGCCGGTTCACCGCACACCTCCGGCGGCCTCGTCGGCCGTCACGTTCCACCAGGGCAGCTCGCGGTAGACGGGGCGGGTGGAGATGCGCTCACTGCTCCACGAGGGCGGCGGCACGTTGACGGTCTCCGAGCGGACCTGGACGCGCTGGACGACACCCTGGCTCCTGACGTCGGCCTCGCGCCCCAGGCGCATCGCCACGATGCGGCGCACGTACTCCTCGGAGAGCGCGCCGCGCGTGCCCACCGGGCGGCTGTCCGCGTTGTGCGTGGAGACGAGGAAGTCCCAGGCCCGGCGCAGCTCGTTCTGCTGGGTGTGGCTCGGCACCGGGTTGTGGTCGATGGCGGCGCCGTCCTCCGCCGACAGGTCGACCCAGCCGGTGGTGCGCACCCCGCCGTCCTTCGTCCGCACCTCCGCGCGCGCCTGCACGGCGATGTTCTGCTGCAACGGGTTCGGCGCGAACAGCTTCCAGTTCTGCTCGAACTCCGGATACACCCACGCCTCGACCGCCTTCCCGTGCCGCTTGCTCACGGTGTTCGCGGGCGCGAGGCTCAGGAACACCATGCCGAGGTGCACACAGACGACGACCGCGACGACCCCGAGCGCCACGGCGGCGACGAGGCGATAGGCGGGGGAGAGGGCGGCGACGCCCGAGGGTGCGGTGGCGGGGGGTGCGTAGGGGGGGCTTGCGGGGGTGAGGCTTGACGGGCTGAGGTGGGTGGCGCCGAGGTCGGCGGCGTCGGGGCGGGCCGTCCCGCCGCGCGCGGCCCGCGCCGCGGCACCCTCGGAACCGGCGCTCGCGGAACCGACGACCTCGTCGCCCCCGCCCGGACGGCCGCCGTCCTCCCGACCGTCCGCCCGCTCGCCAGCCGCCCCGTCGACCGTCCCGCCGTCCGGCGCCGGGGCCTCCGCGCGACGCGCACCGGTCGGCCCGTCCGGCCCGCGCGGGGCTCCCGAGTCCTCGTCGTACGCGTCCATTCCGCCCCGTCCCCCGCTTCGCCGCTTCGTCGGAGCACCCGGCACGGGCGCCCCATGGTCAACGGGCGTCCCGTCCCGACGCCCGCACGGAACGGTACTCAGCCCCGCCCGCCGGGCGCAGCCCCGGGTACGGCCCCCGCCCCCGGACCCCGGCCCACGACCGATCGCTCCCACCGTGCCCGGAATGCTCCCCCGCACCCGTCACACCCGCCGCCACCTCCCCTTCCTCACGTCCCGAGCCTCCGCCTGCGCCCCACCGAACCCGTTGTCCACAGACACCCGGGGCAGGTTTTCCACAGCGGTTGACACCCGACGACGGCCCGGCCCACCATTGATGCGCACGGACCGAACGATCGGTCGGGACACGTCCCGGCGGAACCCGAGGTCACTTCCCAGGCACAGCCCGAGGTCAGGGGGACCGCATGGCCACAGCAGCCGAGCACCGCACAGCCGGCCCGCCGTCGGACGGCGCACCCGACGCCGCCGACGACACGGCGGAGCGGCAGCGCGCCTTCGACACGGCCGTGGCGGCGGACGAGCGCATCGAGCCGCGCGACTGGATGCCGGAGCCCTACCGCGCCACGCTGATCCGGCAGATCGCCCAGCACGCGCACTCCGAGATCATCGGCATGCAGCCCGAGGCCAACTGGATCACCCGCGCCCCCAGCCTGCGCCGCAAGGCGATCCTGATGGCCAAGGTCCAGGACGAGGCGGGCCACGGCCTCTATCTGTACAGCGCCGCCGAAACCCTCGGCACCAGCCGCGACGAACTGCTCGACAAGCTGCACACCGGCCGCCAGAAGTACTCCTCGATCTTCAACTACCCGACGCTGACCTGGGCCGACGTGGGCGCGATCGGCTGGCTGGTGGACGGCGCCGCGATCACCAACCAGGTCCCCCTGTGCCGCTGCTCCTACGGCCCGTACGCCCGCGCGATGGTCCGCGTCTGCAAGGAGGAGTCCTTCCACCAGCGCCAGGGGTACGAACTCCTCCTGGCCCTGAGCAAGGGCACCGCCGAGCAGCACGCGATGGCCCAGGACGCGGTGGACCGCTGGTGGTGGCCCTCCCTGATGATGTTCGGTCCGCCCGACGCCGACTCGCCGCACTCGGCGCAGTCGATGGCGTGGAAGATCAAGCGCCACTCGAACGACGAGCTGCGCCAGCGCTTCGTGGACATCTGCGTGCCCCAGGCCGAGTCCCTCGGCCTCACCCTCCCCGACCCGGACCTGCGGTGGAACGAGGAGCGGGGGCACCACGACTTCGGAGTGATCGACTGGACCGAGTTCCAGCAGGTCCTCAAGGGCAACGGCCCGTGCAACGAACAGCGCATCACCCAGCGCAGGCGCGCCCACGACGAGGGCGCCTGGGTGCGGGAGGCGGCCGCCGCCTACGCGGCCAAGCACACCGGCACCGCCGGTGGGACAGGAGCGACTGAGGCATGACGAACACCGAATGGCCCCTGTGGGAGGTCTTCGTGCGCTCCCGCCGCGGTCTCTCCCACACCCACGCCGGCAGCCTGCACGCGCCGGACGCGGAGCTGGCCCTGCGCAATGCCCGCGACCTGTACACCCGGCGCGGCGAGGGCGTCTCGATCTGGGTCGTCCCGGCGACCGCGATCACCGCGTCCTCCCCGGACGAGAAGGACCCGTTCTTCGAGCCGTCCGCCGACAAGCCCTACCGCCACCCGACGTTCTACGAGATCCCCGAGGGGGTGCGGCACCTGTGACCGTCACCGTGCCCGCGACCGCAGCGCTCGCCCTCGGCGACGACGCCCTGGTGCTCTCCCACCGCCTCGGCGAGTGGGCGGGACACGCCCCCGTGCTGGAGGAGGAGGTCGCGCTCGCCAACATCGCGCTCGACCTCCTCGGCCAGGCCCGTGTGCTGCTCTCGATGGTGGGCGACGAGGACGAGCTGGCCTATCTGCGTGAGGAACGCGCCTTCAGCAACCTCCAGTTGGTGGAGCAGCCCAACGGCGACTTCGCGCACACCATCGCCCGCCAGCTCTGCTTCTCCACCTACCAGCACCTGCTCTACGCCGAACTCGCCACCGGGGACAGCCCGTTCGCCCCGCTGGCCGCCAAGGCGGTCAAGGAGACCGACTACCACCGCGACCACGCCGAGCTGTGGACCCTGCGCCTCGGTGACGGCACGGAGGTCAGCCGGGAGCGGATGCGGCAGGCCGTCGAGGCGCTGTGGCGCTTCACCGGGGAGATGTTCCAGCCGGTCGAGGGACTGGACGTCGACTGGTCCGCACTCGACCGGCGCTGGCTGGAGTCGGTGACGGACGTGCTCGGCCGCGCGGGCCTGTCCGTGCCCGAGGGACCGCGCACCGGTGCCTGGTCGGCGGGCGCGGGACGCCAGGGGCTGCACACCGAGTCCTTCGGCCGGATGCTCGCGGAGATGCAGCACCTGCACCGCAGTCACCCGGGGGCGACATGGTGACGGCCACCGCCCTGGAGGCGGAACTGCTGGAGCTGGCGGGTTCGGTGCCCGACCCCGAGCTTCCGGTGCTCACGCTGCACGAACTGGGCGTGGTGCGTGCGGTGCGCGTCGGTGACTCCGGCGCGGTCGAGGTCGAGCTGACCCCCACGTACACCGGCTGTCCGGCGGTCGAGGCGATGAGCGCCGACATCGAGCGGCTGCTGCACGAGCACGGCGTCCACGAGGTCAGGGTCCGTACGGTCCTCAGCCCCGCCTGGTCGACCGACGACATCACCGCCGAGGGCCGCCGCAAGCTGGAGAGCCACGGCATAGCTCCCCCGCGCCCGCACCGCGCCGCCGGTCCGGTCGCACTGTCCCTGGGCCCCACCCGCACCACGGGCCACGACACGGACGCGACCGGTGCCGCCGACCCCGTCCGCTGCCCGCACTGCCACTCCACGGAGACGGAGCTGCTCAGCCGGTTCTCCTCCACCGCCTGCAAGGCGCTGCGCCGCTGTCTGTCCTGCCGTGAACCCTTCGACCACTTCAAGGAGTTGTGATGGCGCGCTTCCACCCGCTCCTGGTGGCCGAGGTCGAGCGGCTCACCGACGACTCGGTCTCGCTGACCTTCGCCGTGCCGCCCGAACTGCGCGAGGAGTACCGGCACAAGGCCGGTCAGCATCTCACGCTGCGCCGCCGCGCCGACGGCGTGGACGTCCGCCGCACCTACTCGATCTGCTCCCCGGCCCCCGACCCGGCAGGCGAGGGTCCGGGCACGCTGCGGGTGGGGGTGCGCCTGGTCGACGGCGGGGCGTTCTCCACGTACGCGCTGAAGGAGATCGGCGTCGGTGACGTGCTGGAGGTCATGACCCCGGCCGGCCGTTTCACGCTGGACCCGGCGCCGGGTCTGTTCGCGGCGGTGGTCGGCGGCAGCGGCATCACCCCGGTGCTGTCCATCGCCGCCACGCTGCTGGCCCGCGAGCCCTCGGCCCGCTTCTGCCTGATACGCAGCGACCGCACAGCCGCCTCGACGATGTTCCTGGAGGAGGTCGCGGATCTGAAGGACCGGTACCCGGAGCGGTTCCAGTTGGTCACCGTGCTCTCCCGCGAGGAGCAGCAGGCGGGTCTGCCGTCCGGCCGCCTCGACCGGGCCCGGCTCGCGGAGCTGCTGCCCGCGCTGCTGCCGGTGGACCGGGTGGCGGGCTGGTTCCTGTGCGGACCCTACGGCCTGGTGGAGGGCGCCGAGCGGGCCCTGCACGGTCTTGGCGTGGACCGTACCCGCGTCCACCAGGAGATCTTCCACGTGGACGAGGGACCCGTCCCGGCGGCGGTGATACCGGCGGCAACGCACAGCACCGTGACCGCGCGACTCGACGGTCGTGCCGGGACCTGGCCGGTCGCGGAGGGGGAGTCCCTGCTGGACACGGTCCTGCGCAACCGCTCGGACGCGCCCTACGCCTGCAAGGGCGGCGTCTGCGGCACCTGCCGGGCCCTGCTGGTGACCGGTGAGGTCCGCATGGACCGCAACTTCGCCCTGGAACCGGAGGAGACCGAGGCGGGCTATGTGCTGGCCTGCCAGTCCCACCCGCTGACGGCGAAGGTGGAACTGGACTTCGACCGATAGGGACCGCGCCCGCGGTCAGAAGAGAAACGGGCCGCGACGGCGGTTAGACGACGAAGCCGTCCTTGCCGTCGTCGGTCACCACGGGACGGCCGGACGCCTGCCAGACCTGCATGCCGCCGTCGACGTTCACGGCGTCGATGCCCTGCTGGACCAGGTACATGGTGACCTGCGCCGAGCGACCGCCGGAGCGGCAGACCACGTGGACGCGGCCGTCCTGCGGGGCCGCCTCGGTCAGCTCGCCGTAGCGGGCCACGAAGTCGCTCATCGGGATGTGCAGGGCGCCCTCGGCGTGGCCCGCACGCCACTCGTCGTCCTCGCGGACGTCCAGCAGGAAGTCGTCGTCCTTGAGGTCCGCGACCGCGACGGTGGGCACACCAGCTCCGAAATTCATGTCCCCGACGCTACCCGAAGCATGCTCCGGCGCACTCCCGCGCCGGAGCGGGCGCTCATTCCTGGGTCAGCAGGGCGGCGAGGTCGTTCTCGCGGTGCTGGATGTCGCTCCTGAGGCGCTCGGCGATCTCCTCCAGGAGGCTGTCCGGGTCGTCCGGGGCCAGGCGCAGCATCCCCGCGATCGCGCCGTCCTCCAGTTCGCGCGCGACCAGGGTGAGCAGTTCCTTGCGCTGGCTCAGCCACTCCAGGCGGGCGTACAGCTCGTCGGCGGGGCTGGGCTGCCGCTCGGGCGGCACCGGGCCCGCGGCCCACTCCGCTGCCAGCTCCTGGAGCAGCTTCTCGTCGCCGCGGGCGTAGGCGGCGTTGACGCGGGTGATGAACTCCTCGCGCCGCTTGCGCTCGTTCTCCTCCTGCGCGAGGTCCGGGTGAGCCTTGCGGGCCAGCTCGCGGTAGAGCTTGCGGGCCTCCTCGCTGGGGCGCACCCGCTCGGGCGGCCGGACGGCCTGGTCGGTGAGCATCGCGGCCGCCTCGGGGAACAGACCGTGGCCGTCCATCCAGCCGTGCATCAGCTCCTCGACGCCCGGTATCTGCTGGAGGGCGGCGCGGGCCTCCTCGGCGCGGCGGATGTCCTCGGGGTCCTGCGTCTGGGCGGCGCGCGCCTCGGCGATGCGGGCGTCCAGCTCCTCGATGCGGGCATAGAGGGGACCGAGCCGCTGCTCGTGCAGCCGGGCGAAGTTCTCGACCTCGACGCGGAAGGTCTCCACGGCGATCTCGTACTCGATCAACGCCTGTTCGGCGGCGCGCACGGCCTTTTCCAGCCGTTCCTCGGGCCGCGATGCCTTGGACTGCTCAGCTTCCGGGGTCGTCACCCGACCAGCCTAGGCCACGGCCGGTCCGGCACACCCCCGACGACCGCACCGACCACACCAACCACACCAGCCGCACCTCCGGGACGGTCGCACCCGACCGCCCGCGCCCGACCGTCCGCGCCCGTCCGCCTCAGCCCTCCGGGCAGGCGGCAGGCACCCATTCCGCCTCCAGGTCCTGGCAGGCGACCACCAGGGTGCCGGGGCGGCAGGCGAGTTCATGGGTGCAGCCGCCGGGGCGCGGCAGGATCTCGTCGAGGATCACGTCGCCGAGGGAGGCGGGGTCGCAGACGCCGAGGACGTCCGACTGGAAGCGGGAGACGCCCTTGTAGCGGACGACCAGGTCCTCGTCGTGGCGGAAGCAGTTGTGGCGGAAGCGGATCTCCACGTCGCCGTCGCCGGTGCGGCGCACCCGGGCGGGCAGGAGATCGCTGACACAGCGTCTGTCGCCGGGGTCGTAGTGCGCGGGGTCGGTCGCGAACGCGCGGGCGCCCGGCGGCAGTCCGGCCGCGATACCCGGCAGCCTGGCCAGATAGGGCCGCGCGTCGGCGGACACCGGCTCCTCGCCCGCGCCACCGCTCAGTTCGACGTACTTCACGTCATCACCCCGGCCCCCGGCTGCCCGGCATCGACGATCACACTCCCGCTTCTGCCGCGATCCGCCCGGACCGCACCGCGGACAGCAGCCGCGCGTGGTCGGCCTCGGTGAGATCGGCGTAGGCGACGGAGAAGGCGGCGACAGCCTCGTCCAGCTCCTCGTTCTTGCCGCAGTAACCGGCGATCACGCGCGGGTCGGCGCTGTGGGAGTGGGCGCGGGCCAGCAGGGCGCCGGTCATGCGGCCGTAGTCGTCGAGCTGGTCGGCGGCGAGCGCGGCCGGGTCGACGCTGCCCTTGCGGTTGCGGAACTGCCGTACCTGGAAAGGACGTCCGTCGACCGTCGTCCAGCCCAGCAGGATGTCGCTGACGACCTGCATCCGCTTCTGGCCGAGCACCACGCGCCGTCCCTCGTGCTCCACCGGCGCCACCGGGAAGCCCGCCTCGGGCAGATGCGGGAGCAGCGCGGAGGGGCGGGCCTCCTTGACCTGGAGGACGAGCGGCTCGCCCCGATGGTCGAGGAGCAGGACGACATAGGAGCGAGTGCCCACGCTGCCCGTGCCGACCACGCGGAAGGCGACGTCGTGCACGGCGTGCCGGGCCAGCAGCGGGAGCCGGTCCGCCGAGAGCGTCGACAGATAGGGCTCCAGGGAACCGGCGACGGCGGCGGCCTCGGCGTCCGGCACGCGGCGCAGCACCGGGGGAGCGTCCACGAAGCGGCGCCCGCCCTCGGGCGTCTCCTCGGTCGACTTGGCGGCGAACCGCCCGCTGGTGTTGGCCCGCGCCTTCTCCGCGACCCGCTCCAGGGTGCCGAGCAGGTCGTGGGCGTCGGTGTGGGAGACCAGCTCCTCGTCCGCGATGGCGTTCCAGGCGTCCAGCGCGGGCAGCCTGGCCAGCAGCCGCATGGTGCGCCGGTAGGCGCCCACGGCATCCCGGGCGGCGGCACGGCAGGTGTCCTCGTCGGCACCGGCCTCGCGTCCGGCCAGCACCAGCGAGGTGGCGAGCCGCTTCAGGTCCCACTCCCAGGGACCGTGCACCGTCTCGTCGAAGTCGTTGAGGTCGATGACCAGGCCGCCCCTGGCGTCGCCGTACAGACCGAAGTTGGCCGCGTGGGCGTCGCCGCATATCTGCGCGCCGATCCCGGTGACGGGGGTGCGCGCCAGGTCGTACGCCATGAGCCCGGCCGAGCCGCGCAGGAAGGCGAACGGCGTCGCGGCCATCCGCCCCACCCGGATCGGCGTCAGCTCGGGTATCCGCCCGGCGTTGGACTCCACCACGGCGTCGACGGCGTCCGGACGCTCCGCGTCGACCTCCAGCGTGCGGTGGGCTTCGCGCGGCACCCGCTCGCGCAGCGCCTTGCCCCCGGCCTTGGCCGAACCGCTCGGCGGCCACTGGGCGAACCCGCGTATCCGGGGCAGCCTGGCCACGGTCTCCTCGCCGTCCGGCCCGGACACCACGTCCGCACCCGCTCCGGTCACCCCGACCGCCTCCCCCGCACACCGATCCCTCGCGCTCCCGCACGAGCGCTTCGAACATCAACTCGTGCAGACCGTACATGCGGCGACGTGATCGCGTCAGACCCTGTGGACAACTCGTCGGTTGTGGACACGGACCTGTCCCGACCGGAACGAACCCACCGACCCGCCAACGGACTTCGCGTCACGCCACCCCGTCACACACCCCTCCCGCCCCCGGCGGAGCCACCCCTCGGTCGCACCCACTTCCAGAACATCAGCGCCGTCATCCCCCACTGCACCCCCGTACCGAGGCTCATCGACAGCCACACCCCGCGCACTCCCAGCCCGCCCACCGAACTCAGCCAGTGCGCCAGCGGGAGCTGCACACACGCGCCCACCGCCGTCACCCACAGCAGCGCGCGAGCACGTCCGCCGCCCATGAACACCCCGCCCGGTCCGACGACTCCGGCGAGCGCCACCAGATACGGCAGCAGGAACCACAGCAGCACGGAACCGGAATCGACGACGCCGTCCGCGCTCGTGAAGAACCCCGTCACCACGCGCCCGCAGAGCGCGAGCACCAGCCCCGCACCCGCCCCCACCAGCACGGCGAGCAGCCCGCTCTGCACCCCGATCACCCGGTCGGCCACCAGCCCCGCGCCCCGCGCCCGGGCCGTGAGGATGCCGCCCGCCTGACGCAGGGCGTAGAACGCCATGGTGACGAAGAGGATCACCTTGGTGCCGATGCCGTAGGCGGCGAGCGGGTCCTCGCCGAACCGCGCGACCATGCCCAGCAGAGCCGCGCCGATCCCCATGCGCAGCATGAAATCCCCCGACGCGGGCAGCCCGACACCCAGAACGCGCCGCAGCGCCCCGGTCCAGCCCAGCCCCGCACCTCTCTCCGTGCCGGACCCCACCCAGCGCCCCGCAGTCACCTCCAGCACCACACCCCGCCTGCGCCACAGCAGCACCAGACTCACGCCGAGAGCGACCGCCCGCCCGAGCACCGTCCCCAGCGCGGCTCCCCGCACCCCCAGCGCGGGCAGCGCCCCCACCCCGTAGATCAGCAACGGGTCCAGGAGCAGCACGCACCCGTTGGCGATCAGCGCGGTCCGCATCGGTGTCCTGGTGTCCCCGAGCCCCTTGAAGATGCCGTCCACGACGTTCTGCGCGAAGAAGACGGCGAGCCCGGGAAAGGAGACGGAGAGGAACTCGCCCACCAGGTGCCGCACTTCGCCCGCGCCCCCGCCCACCAGCAGCCCCGCCACCTCGCCACGGAAGAGGAAGCCGCCCCCGGCGACCACGACCGTGACGACCAGCCACAGCACACCGACCGCCTTGATCACGGGTGGAATTTCAGCCAATCTTCCAGCCCCGACCGCATCCGCGAGCACCATGGTGACGCCGGTGCCGGCCATGAGGATGACCCCGAGCAGCAGGTTCTCCAGCGTCCCGGCGGCGGCCACCGCGCCGACCGCCGCCCCGCCCAGGCGCGCCACCCAGAGCGTGTCCACGACGCCGACGACCACGCCGGACAGCAACTCGCAGTAGACCGGCAGCCCCAGCCCGAGCAGCGCCCGCCGGACCTCCGCCGGACCGAGCGCCTCCGCCGGACCGAGCGCCCCCGCCCCGCCGGACCCCACCGCCGTACCGCCGCCACGCACAGCAGCCCGTCCCGATCCCCCGAACCGCACCAGAACTCCCCCCAAACCCACCGGAAAACAGCCCAGTTGATCCCGGGCGCCAAGGAGGCTACCTCGATTAGTGACACTCGAATAGAGGTAGCCCACACTGAGAGACGCCCGAACCTCCCGCGAAGGACCCCCGTGCTGCCCCTCTCGATCCTCGGTTTCCTGGCGGAACGCCCGCTGCACGCCTACGAGTTGCGCCGCCGCATCTCCGATCTGATCGGCCACAACCGCCCGGTCAGCGACGGCGCGCTCTACCCGGCCGTCAACCGCCTCCGCCAGGCCGGGCACGTCGAACGCCGGGCCGAGCCGGGCGAGAGCGCGCCCACCCGGCAGGTGCTGCGGATCACGTCCTCCGGCCGCGCCGAGCTGCTGCGCAGGCTGACCGAGCCGAAGGAGACCGAGATCACGGACGGCGGCGCCTTCTTCACCCTGCTCGCCTTCCTCGGCCAGGTCCCGGACCCCGCCCGCCGAGCCGCCGTCCTGCGCCGACGGCTCGACTTCCTGACCGCCCCGGCCGGCTTCTTCACCCGCTCCGGACAGCCGGTACGCATCAAGGACGAGGAGGACCCCTACCGCAGGGGAATGCTGATCATGGCTCGCGCGGCCCAGCGGGCGGAACGGGCATGGCTGGAGGAAACGCTCCGCGAACTGGAGACGAAGCTCCCCTGAGGGCGAATCGAAGAAGGCGCCCGCAGTGCTGAGACGTTACTCACAGAAGCCCTGCGCGGCGGCTCCCCCGCAGGGCGCGACGCGAAGCCGCTCGAAGCGAACGCACGTGACCCGCGGCACCTCGGAGCGAACCCGAGACGGCGTCACCACCGGCCCCGGACACGACAATGGGCGGCACCGTTTTCACGATGCCGCCCATTGGACTGTGCGCGAGGGGGGAGTTGAACCCCCACGCCCTTTCGGGCACTGGAACCTGAATCCAGCGCGTCTGCCTATTCCGCCACCCGCGCATTGGGTGTGTCTTCCGTTTCCGGCCCTTTCGGGCTGGCCCCTTCCGACATCGAGAACATTAGCACGCCGTCCGGGGTGGATTCACATCCCTTCCCGCGACCCCCTCCACCACCCCTCACCAGCGCACCTGTCCCTCACGAGGGCACACGCGCTCCCTCCCGTCCCGCCCGGCGCGACCCGACGCGCCGCCTCCCGCACGCCCGCACCGGCTCCCCCGTCCCGCCCGGCCCGGTCTTCCCGCACGGAGATGCCTTGTTCAGGTATCAACCTCGTACCGGTCCGGCCCGTCTTATCCACAGGGGGACCGGGCTCACCGCCACGTGCGGGACACTGGAGCCGAGCCGCCTCTACGATCCTTGCCTCAAGGAGTTCAGAAGGGGGCGGCTGGGGGAACCGGCTGATTGCCGGGCGCGTAGATACGATCAGTAAGCGGTACGGGCCGAGCGGCGGGTACCGAGCACGGCAAGCAGTACGGCAGCGACGGAGGAGGTGCCCCGTGGGAGTCCTGAAGAAGTTCGAGCAGCGTCTCGAAGGTCTGGTCAACGGCACCTTCGCCAAGGTGTTCAAGTCCGAGGTCCAGCCGGTGGAGATCGCCGGCGCGCTCCAGCGCGAGTGCGACAACAACGCCACGATCTGGAACCGCGACCGCACGGTCGTGCCCAACGACTTCATCGTGGAACTGAGCACACCCGACTTCGAGCGCCTCAGCCCCTACTCCGGACAGCTCGGCGACGAGCTGGCCGGCATGGTGCGCGACTACGCCAAGCAGCAGCGCTACACCTTCATGGGCCCGATCAAGGTCAACCTGGAGAAGGCCGAGGACCTCGACACCGGTCTGTACCGGGTGCGCAGCCGCACCCTGGCCTCCTCCAGCAGCCAGCAGGCGCCCGGAGCCCCGCAGCCCGGCGGCCAGCCCCCGGCCGGCCCCCAGGGCGGCTACGGCTACCCGCCCGCCGCCGCCCCGCCCATGCCGTCCGCGCCGCCCCCCGGCGCCCGCCCCGGGGGCTACGGTTACCCGCAGCCCGCCACCCAGCGGCCCGCGGCCGCCCCCATGGGCGGCGGCCAGACCCGCTACTGGATCGAGATCAACGGCACCCGCCACCAGATCTCCCGCGCGACCCTCGTGCTCGGCCGCAGCACCGAGGCCGACGTGCGGATCGACGACCCCGGCGTCTCCCGCCGGCACTGCGAGATCCGGACCGGAACGCCCTCGACGATCCAGGATCTCGGCTCCACCAACGGCATCGTGGTGGACGGGCAGCACACCACCCGCGCTACGCTCCGCGACGGCTCGCGGATCGTCGTGGGCAGCACCACCGTTATCTATAGGCAAGCCGAAGGGTGAAGCGGGGGCAATGTCAGAGCTGACCCTCACGGTCATGCGGCTGGGTTTCCTGGCCGTACTGTGGCTGTTCGTGATCGTGGCCGTGCAGGTCATCCGCAGCGATCTGTTCGGTACGCGCGTCACCCAGCGCGGTGCGCGCCGGGAAGCGGCCCGCCCGCAGCAGGCCGCCCGCCAGCAGGCCGCGCCCCCGCAGCAGCGCGCCCAGCAGGGCCGCCGGGCCCAGCAGAGCGGCGGCGGCCGCCAGCGGCGCAACGCACCCAGCAAGCTCGTCGTGACCGAGGGCACGCTGACCGGCACCACCGTCGCCCTCCAGGGCCAGACGATCACCCTGGGCCGCGCCCACGACTCCACGATCGTGCTGGACGACGACTACGCCTCCAGCAGACATGCCAGGATCTACCCGGACCGCGACGGTCAGTGGATCGTCGAGGACCTCGGCTCCACCAACGGCACATACCTGGACCGGTCCCGGCTGACGACGCCCACGCCGATTTCGCTGGGAGCGCCGATCCGCATCGGCAAGACCGTCATCGAGCTGCGGAAGTAGTACGACAATGAGCGAGCGGAGCGAGCACGCAACGGCGGACCTCACCCCGGTCCCCGGCGCGCTCCCGACCGGAGGGTGGGCAGTGTGGCTCGACACGACCGGCTGTACCCGGAGCCGACGGGCGAGGTGCGCATGAGTCTGTCACTGCGCTTCGCCGCCGGATCGCACAAGGGCATGATCCGGGAAGGCAACGAGGACTCCGGTTACGCCGGTCCGCGCCTGCTCGCCATCGCCGACGGCATGGGCGGCCAGGCGGCGGGTGAGGTCGCGTCCTCCGAGGTGATCTCCACCCTGGTCACCCTCGACGACGACGTGCCCGGCTCCGACCTGCTCACCTCCCTCGGCCAGGCCGTGCAGTACGCCAACGACCAGCTCCGCAGCATGGTCGAGGAGGACCCCCAGCTCGAAGGCATGGGGACCACCCTGACCGCCCTGCTGTGGACCGGCCAGCGCCTCGGCCTGGTGCACGTCGGCGACTCGCGCGCGTACCTGCTGCGCGACGGGATGCTCACCCAGATCACGCAGGACCACACCTGGGTGCAGCGCCTGGTCGACGAGGGCCGGATCACCGAGGAAGAGGCCACCACCCACCCGCAGCGCTCCCTGCTGATGCGCGCGCTGGGCAGCGGCGACCACGTGGAGCCCGACCTCTCGGTCCGCGAGGTCCGCGCCGGTGACCGCTATCTGATCTGCTCCGACGGTCTCTCCGGCGTCGTCTCCCACCAGACGATGGAGGAGACCCT
Source organism: Streptomyces sp. DSM 110735 (assembly GCF_016482685.1). GTDB lineage: Bacteria > Actinomycetota > Actinomycetes > Streptomycetales > Streptomycetaceae > Streptomyces. The sequence continues at coordinate 346,216 of NZ_JACYHF010000001.1, forward strand.
CGCCAGCTACCAGGGACCGCAGGAGACCGTGCAGGAGCTGATCCAGCTCGCGCTGCGCGGCGGCGGCCCCGACAACATCACCGTGATCGTCGCTGACGTCCTCGACCTGGACACCGGCGACACCCTCGCCGGTCAGCTCTCCGACACCCCCGTGGTGGTCGGCGCCGTCGCCGAGAACCAGCTCCACCTGCACGACAACGGCATCATGCAGACCCCGGCGGGGCGCGCCTCCGGGCTCGGCCGCCAGGGCCGCGGCCAGGGCGGCGGCGGAGAGTACGGCGGCTCCGGCTCCGGCGGGGACTACGAGGGCGAGAGCTACACCGACGACGACTTCGTCAAGCCCCGCAAGGGCCGCCGGTGGCTCAAGCGCACGTTCTACAGCGCCCTCGCCCTCGCGGTGATCGGCGGCGGCGTCTACGGCGGCTACCGCTGGACCCAGACGCAGTACTACGTCGGCATCAACGGCAAGCACGTCGCGCTCTACCGGGGCATCAGCCAGAACCTGGCCTGGGTCTCCCTCTCGAAGGTCGAGAAGGACCACCCCGAGATCGAACTCAAGTACCTGCCGACGTATCAGCAGAAGCAGGTCAAGAACACGATCGCGGCGGGCGGCCTCGAGCAGGCCCGCACCAAGATCGACGCTCTCGCGCTCCAGGCGTCGGCCTGCCGCAAGCAGGCCGAACGCGCGGCCGCCGGGAGCGAGAGCGACAAGACGGGCCGGAATTCGGCGACGGGCGGCACCACCACCGCCACCCGCACCTCCTTCACGGCCACGGGGTCCCCGACCCCGAACCCGTCGGGATCGGCCCAGCCGTCCACCGCGTCGCCCTCGAAGTCCCCGACCGCAACCGCCACGCCCCGGCCCGGCCCGAGCCTCTCCAAGGATGAGCAGAAGGTCGTCGATCAGTGCGGCAAGCAGTAGGCAAGCCGTGAGAGGCCCCGTCACACGATGAGCAGTACTACCAACACGCCGACGCACCAGACGTCCACGATCGGCTCCATCGGCGCACCGAGCCGTCGCAACACCGAGCTGGCCCTGCTGATCTTCGCCGTGGTCATCCCGGTGTTCGCCTACGCCAACGTGGGCCTGGCCCTGAACGACGAGGTCCCCACCGGGCTGCTCGGCTACGGCCTGGGTCTCGGCCTGCTGGCCGGCGTCGCCCACCTCGTCGTCCGGAAGTTCGCGCCGTACGCCGACCCGCTGCTGCTACCGCTGGCCACCCTGCTCAACGGGCTCGGTCTGGTGTGCATCTGGCGCCTGGACCAGTCCAAGCTGCTGCAGTCCATCGGCCAGGCGGGCGGCAAGGCGACCAACCAGCTCGTCTACACCGCGCTGGGCATCGTCCTGTTCGCCGTCGTGCTGATCTTCCTCAAGGAACACCGCACGCTGCAGCGGTACACCTACATCTCCATGGCGGCGGCTCTGGTCCTGCTGCTGCTCCCGCTGGTGCCCGGCCTCGGCGCCGACCTGACCTACGGCGCCAAGATCTGGATCAAGATCGGCAGCTTCACCATCCAGCCCGGCGAGTTCGCCAAGATCGCGCTCGCGGTCTTCTTCGCCGGCTATCTGATGGTCAAGCGGGACGCGCTCGCGCTCGCCAGCCGCCGCTTCATGGGTCTCTACCTGCCGCGCGGCCGCGACCTCGGTCCGATCCTGGTGGTCTGGTTCATCTCGATCCTGATCCTGGTCTTCGAGACCGACCTCGGTACCTCGCTGCTGTTCTTCGGCATGTTCGTGATCATGCTGTACGTCGCCACCGAGCGGACGAGCTGGATCGTCTTCGGTCTGCTGATGTCCGCGGCAGGCGCCGTCGGCGTGGCCACCTTCGAGCCGCACGTCCAGACCCGTGTGCAGGCGTGGCTCGACCCGATGCGCGAGTACAGGCTCAGCCGCACGATCACGCACGACGGCATCCCCCACTCCGACCAGCTCCAGCAGGCGCTGTGGGCGTTCGGCTCCGGCGGCACCCTCGGCACCGGCTGGGGCCAGGGCCATTCCGAGCTGATCCGCTTCGCCGCCAACTCCGACTTCATCCTCGCCACCTTCGGCGAGGAGCTGGGCCTGGCGGGCATCATGGCGATCCTGCTGATCTACGGCCTGATCGTCGAGCGCGGTGTGCGCACCGCCCTCGCCGCCCGCGACCCCTTCGGCAAGATGCTCGCGGTGGGTCTGTCCGGCGCCTTCGCGCTCCAGGTGTTCGTCGTCGCCGGCGGTGTGATGGGTCTCATCCCGCTGACCGGTATGACGATGCCGTTCCTCGCCTACGGCGGTTCGTCCGTCATCGCCAACTGGGCCCTCATCGCCATCCTCATTCGCATCAGCGACACGGCCCGTCGCCCCGCGCCCGCCCCCGCCGCCAGTCCCGACGCCGAGATGACCCAGATCGTCCGGCCCGGCGACAACGGACCCGCCGCCGAGGCGTGAGCGCCCGCGACCACGGCGGCGTGGCGGCCCTCAGGGGCCCGCTGCGCCGCCGTACGACCGTCACGGGTCAGCCGGGGCACACAGCCGGTGCCCCTAGACTGTGGGCGGCCGAGGACGAGCGCCAGCACCAGCGACACCGAGAGACTGAAGCAACAGGCGCCCCTGTTAGCTTGTGGAAAGGCCGGACGTGAACAAGCCCCTGCGCCGAATCGCGATCTTCTGCGGACTCCTCGTCCTGGCACTGCTGATCCGCGACAACTGGCTCCAGTACGCCCAGGCCGACAAGCTGCGCACGGACCCCGACAACCGCCGCGTCGCCATCGAGCGTTACGCCTCCCCGCGCGGCGACATCATCGTGGACGGCAACCCGATAACGGGTTCCGTCGAGACCAAGGCCGGCGACTACAAGTACAAGCGCACGTACAAGAACGGGCCCATGTGGGCGCCGATCACCGGCTACTCCTCCCAGGCGTTCGACAGCAGCCAGCTCGAAAAGATCAACGACGGCATCCTCACCGGCAACGACGACCGGCTCTTCTTCCGCAACACCCTCGACATGATCACGGGCAAGCCGAAGCAGGGCGGCAACGTCGTCACCACGCTCAACGCCGCCGCGCAGAAGGCCGCGTACAGCGGTCTGAAGGCCCAGGGCGGCAAGGGCGCCGTGGTCGCGCTGGAGCCCTCCACCGGCAAGATCCTGGCGCTGGCGTCCTACCCGTCGTACGACCCGTCCTCCTTCTCGGGCGACCGCAACAGCGACTCGGCCGCCTGGCAGAAGCTGCAGAAGAAGAACGACTCGTCGGACCCGATGCTCAACCGGGCGCTGCGCGAGACCTACCCGCCGGGCTCCACCTTCAAGGTCGTCACCGCGGCGGCGGCGCTGCAGAACGGCCTGTACTCGTCGGCCGACCAGAAGACGAACTCGCCGCTGCCCTGGGTCATGCCCGGCACGCAGACCGAGCTGAAGAACGAGGGCAACCTGCCCTGCGAGAACGCGACGATGCGTGAGGCGCTGCGCGTCTCCTGCAACAGCGTCTTCGGCAAGATCGGCGCCGACCTCGGCAACGACAAGATGCTCGCCGAGGCGAAGAAGTTCGGCTTCGACTCCGAGCAGTTCGTCCCCGTCCGCTCCAACGCCTCGGTGTTCTCGGACAAGATGAACGACTCGCAGACCGCGCTGTCCTCCATCGGCCAGTACAACACCGCGGCCACCCCGCTGCAGATGGCCATGGTCGCCTCGGCGGTCGCCAACGACGGCAAGCTGATGAAGCCGTACATGGTGGACGAGCTGCAGTCCTCCAACCTCGACCCGATCGAGAAGACCGAGCCGAAGGAGCTGAGCCGCCCGCTGACGGCGCAGAACGCGCAGATCCTCCAGTCGATGATGGAGACCGTGGTCAAGTCGGGCACGGGTACCAAGGCGCTGATCGACGGAGCCACCGTCGGCGGCAAGACCGGTACCGCGCAGCACGGTGTGGAGAACAGCGAGAACCCGTACGCGTGGTTCATCTCCTTCGCCAAGCTCCCCGACAACAGCTCCCCGGTCGCGGTCGCGGTGGTCATCGAGGACGACAACGCCAACCGTGACGACATCTCCGGCGGCGGCCTGGCCGCCCCTATCGCGAAGAGCGTCATGCAGGCGGTCATCAACTCCAAGAAGTGAGCCCGATCACGTCATCTTCACAACGGTGCACGTTGCGATACCGGTCCGGTATCGGGTTACCGGCTTGGCCAGGTCACACAGAGCGGGACGGGTACGGTAGGGCCCGGACGGCAGCCTCCGGCCGCACACACGTGCAGGCCGGGACCGACGGAGAGGGCTGGTAGGTAGCTATGGAAGAGCCGCGTCGCCTCGGCGGCCGGTACGAGCTGGGCCATGTGCTCGGCCGCGGTGGCATGGCCGAGGTCTACCTCGCGCATGACACCCGCCTCGGCCGCACGGTGGCAGTGAAGACGCTCCGCGCAGATCTGGCGCGCGACCCGTCCTTCCAGGCCCGGTTCCGCCGGGAGGCCCAGTCGGCCGCCTCGCTCAACCATCCCGCGATCGTCGCGGTCTACGACACGGGCGAGGACTACATCGACGGGGTCTCGATCCCGTACATCGTCATGGAGTACGTCGACGGCTCCACTCTCCGTGAGCTGCTGCACTCCGGCCGCAAGCTGCTGCCGGAGCGCTCCATGGAGATGACGATCGGCATCCTCCAGGGTCTGGAGTACGCCCACCGCAACGGCATCGTCCACCGTGACATCAAGCCGGCCAACGTCATGCTGACGCGCAACGGCCAGGTCAAGGTCATGGACTTCGGCATCGCGCGCGCCATGGGCGACGCCGGTATGACGATGACCCAGACCGCGGCCGTCATCGGCACCGCGCAGTACCTCTCGCCGGAGCAGGCCAAGGGCGAGCAGGTCGACGCCCGCTCGGACCTCTACTCCACCGGCTGTCTGCTCTACGAACTGCTGACCGTCCGTCCTCCCTTCGTCGGCGACTCGCCCGTGGCCGTGGCCTACCAGCACGTCCGCGAGGAACCGCAGCCGCCCAGCGTGTTCGACCCCGAGATCACCCCCGAGATGGACGCGATCGTCCTCAAGGCGCTGGTCAAGGACCCGAACTACCGCTACCAGTCCGCCGACGAGATGCGCCAGGACATCGAGGCGTGCCTCGACGGCCAGCCGGTCGCCGCCACCGCCGCCATGGGCGCGGTCGGTTACGGCGGCTACCCCGACTCCCAGGCCACCACGGCGATGCGCGCCGAACCGGCCGGGGCGACGACGATGCTCCCGCCGATGTCCCCGGACGACGGCGGCTACGGCTACGACGACCGTCCCGACCGGCGGCGCCAGCCGAAGAAGAGCAACAACACCTCGACGATCCTGCTCGTGGTCGCCGGTGTGCTGGTGCTGGTCGGCGCCATCCTGATCGGCATGTACGCGTTCGGCGGCGACCCCGCGGACAAGCCCTTCGGGGCGCCGAACCTCGTGGGCGTCAAGTACGCGACGGACGCCAAGCAACAGGCGGACAACGTCGGTCTGAAGGTCACCGCCGAACGCAAACCCTGCGAGGACCAGCCCAAGGGCAACGTCTGCTCGCAGAGCCCGAAGGCCGGCGCCAAGGTCAAGAAGGGCGACACCCTCGACCTGGTCGTCTCCACGGGCGCCCCCAAGGTCACCGTCCCCAGTGTGATCGGTCTCTCCTTCGACGACGCCCGCCAGAAGCTGGAGGGCGACGACTACAAGTTCACGGTCAAGAAGGAGACCCGGGTCAGCAGCGAGACCCCCGACCAGGTGCTCGACCAGGACCCGGTGGACAGCAAGCGCGTCCAGAAGGGCTCGACGATCACCCTGATCGTCGCCAAGGCGGCGGAGAAGGTCACGGTCCCGGACGTCACGGGCAAGAGCTGCGACGACGCGAAGAAGACCTTGCGGGACGCGGGTCTGGCCCCGAACGACAACTGCACCGAGACCCCGGTCACCGACCCGAACCAGAACGGCAAGGTCACGACCACCAACCCGCCCGCGAACCAGCAGGTCAACAAGAACACCCCGGTCGCGATCACGATCGGCAAGGCGCAGGACGACCAGCAGCAGTTCCAGCTACCCGACCTCCGCGGCCACCAGCTCAAGGAAGCCCGCGAAACGCTCCAGGGCTTGGGCCTCAACGTCGCGACCCCGAACAGCGGGGAAGACGACGCCACGGTGTTCGGTTCCAACCCCGCCCCGGGCGCCACGGTCAAGAAGGGCGACACGATCACCCTCCAGGCCGCGAAGCAGGGCGGCGGCAACAACGGCGGCTTCCCGAACATCTTCGGCGGCACCAACGGCTGACCACCCCGCCCACTCCAGGCCCCCGGCACCACACGGTGCCGGGGGCCTCGTGCTTTCCGCGCTCGTACCCTCGCCCGCGCGTCGGTCGTTGACAGGACATGATTGATCAGACCGCACTCCTGGAGTCCCGGGCCCTCCGCAGCTCCGTGCTGGATCGCACGGACGTGCTGGACCGGGTGAAGACACTCGCGCTGCTGCCGGACGGGCTGCATGTGACGACGGCGATGGTGGCGGCGTACTTCGGGGTGAGTGTCGAAGCCATCCGACAGATCAAGGCGCGGCACCGCGAGGAGCTGACCGCGAACGGGATGGTGACACTTCAGGGCCGTGACCTGCGGGAATTTAAGCGTGACATCTTGTCACGCTATTCCGGAAGTTATCCACAGCCCCGATCCGGCCTCACCCTCTACTCCCGCCGAACCGTCCTCAACATCGCCATGCTGCTCCGCGACAGCGGGATCGCACGGCAAGTGCGCACCTATCTCCTCGACATGGAGCACCTGGCCCGCACCGGACTCCTGAACGAATCCGCCGACCACCCGGCCGAGCCCGCCACCCCCGAGATCCTCTCGCTGGCCGCCCTGGACGCCCGCATCGACCAACGCGTCCACCACGTCCTCGGCCGCACCGTCGTCCCGATGTTCAACGCGCTCATCGAGACCTCGGGCGAGCACCACCGACGGCTGACCGCGCTGAGCGGTGACGTGCGGCGGGTCGAGAACCGGCTCAGGCTGCACTCGGCGCGGTTGCGGCGGCTGCAGGGGAGCTGGTGAGGGTCAGCGGAGTTCCTTCGGGGGCGTGCGCTTGCTGTCGACCTTCTGGACGCGTTCCAGTTCGCCCCAGACCACGTAGCGGTAGCGGCTGGTGTAGACCGGGGTGCAGGTGGTCAGGGTGATGTAGTGCCCGGGCTTCTTCTTGCCGGATTCCTCGGGGACCTGGTCGATGACGTCGACGTTGTACTTCGAGGTCTCGGGGAGGATCGCGTAGACCTTGTAGACGTACCAGTCGTCCTTGGTCTCGAAGACGACCGGGTCGCCCTCGCGGACCTTGTCGATGTTGTGGAACTTGGCGCCGTGGCCGTCGCGGTGGGCGGCGAGGGTGAAATTGCCCTTCTTGCCGGTCATGGGGAGGACGGCCTTGTCGGGGTCGGTGTAGTAGCCCGCCACACCCTCGTCGAGGACGTCGGTGGAGGTGCCCTTCTCCACCAGCACCGTGCCGTTGTGCATCGAGGGGACGTGCAGGAAGCCGATGCCGTCCTTGGTGTCGAGCTTGCCGGGACCGGTGTCGGCCGAACGGGCCCAGTGGTCGCGGACCTTGTCGGCCTGCCGGTCGGCGTGCCGGTCCGCGACGACGTTCGTCCACCACAGGGAGTAGACGACGAACAGTCCGAGGACCACGCCCACCGTCATGAGGACTTCGCCGAAGAAGCTCACCACCAGGGCGACTGGCCCGGGCCCGGGGCGGCGCGCGCCGCTGCCCGCGCCGGACGCGTCCGTGTGTTCTTCGGTGTCGTCGGCGGTCGCTGCCACTCGTCCTGTGCCCCTGTTCGACTCGGCTCGGCTACTCGATGAGCGCGTCCGGCTTGCCCTTGCTGCGCGGGCGTTCCTCGACCATCTTGCCCCAGACGATCAGCCGGTACTTGCTGGTGAACTCCGGAGTGCACGTGGTGAGGGTGATGTACCGGCCCGGCGCCGTGAAACCCGACCCCTTGGGCACCGCGTCCAGCACACTCGTGTTGGACGGCGGCGTCACCGGAAGCATCGAAGTGACCTTGTACACGAAGTACTTGTCCTGTGTCTCGACGACGACCGGGTCACCCGCGACGAGCTTGTTGATGTACCGGAACGGCTCACCGTGCGTGTTGCGGTGTGCTGCCAGACCGAAGTTGCCCGACTTGTCGTACGGCATCGCGGTCTTCAGCGGCGCCTCGCCGTAGTGCCCGACCATTCCCTTGTCGAGCACCCGCTTGTTGCTGACGCCCTCGGCGATCGGCACCACCACGTCCAGCTTGGGTATGTGCAGGATCGCGAAGCCCTGTCCGGGCTCGAAGACACCCGGCGCCCGCTTGCCGCTCGCCCAGTCGTCCTGGAGCTGATGCGTCTCGCTGCCCGCCTGCGCGTGCGCGCGCACGTTCGTCCACCAGAGCTGGTAGGTGACGAACAGCAGCATCAGCACGCCGGTGGTGATGAAGACCTCGCCGACCGCCCGGCTCGCCACGACCGCCGCGCCGGGCTTGCGCGCCCGCGCCTGCCGCCGGGCCTCGACCCGGGACAGCGGCCGCCCGGAGTCCGCTTCCGCCGAACTCGCCCCGCCCGCCGTGTCCTTGGCCCCGCCGTGCCGTCCGCCGCCCCGCCCGCCGCCGCGCTTGGCGGCCTTTCTGCGGGCCGCGCGGCCCCCCGGAGCACCCGCGGCACCCGACCGCCCCGAAGCGCCCGCAGAGACGCCCTCAGACCCGCTCCCGGGGCTCGGTGACGTCCCGGGGAGCCGCAGCGCCATCGTCTGCTCGTTGGAGGGCGGCTCCATCGCGCCCCCCGGCACGCCCCCGTGCCCGTCCACGGCCGGCATCCTGGCCGTCGGCGGGTCGCCCGCGCCCGTGAACACCGGGCCGTAGGACCCGTACGGCGCCTCGCCGTACACGTCCTCGCGCTCGGGGCGCAGCGCGGTCACGCCGTGGACCTGCCCACCACCGGGGCGAGCCCCGCCGACCTCGCCACGGCACCGCGGTCGCCGCACTCCGCCAGCCAGTTGGCCAGCATCCGGTGCCCGTGCTCGGTCAGCACCGACTCGGGATGGAACTGCACGCCCTCCACCGGGAGTTCCCGGTGGCGCAGCCCCATGACGATCCCGTCCTCGGTGCGGGCGGTGACCTCAAGCTCGGCGGGGACGGTGGCCGGTTCGGCGGCCAGCGAGTGGTAGCGGGTCGCGGTGAAGGGCGACGGCAGCCCGGCGAAGACGCCCTTGCCGCCGTGGAGCACCGGGGAGGTCTTGCCGTGCAGCAGCTCGGGCGCGCGGTCGACCACGCCGCCGTACGCCACCTGCATCGACTGCATCCCCAGGCACACCCCGAACACCGGCACACCGGTCGCGGCGCAGTGCCGGACCATGTCCACGCACACCCCCGCCTCCTCCGGCGTGCCCGGACCCGGGGAGAGCAGGACGCCGTCGAATCCGTCCTGGGCGTGGGCCGTGGTCACCTCGTCGTTGCGCAGCACCTCGCACTCGGCGCCGAGCTGGTAGAGGTACTGGACGAGGTTGAAGACGAAGCTGTCGTAGTTGTCGACAACGAGAATCCGCGCGCTGCTCACTGGTGGTCCACCGTCACATCGTTGAAGGGCAGCAGTGGTTCGGCCCACGGGAACACGTACTGGAACAGGACGTAGACCACGGCCAGGGCGAGCAGGAGTGAGAGCAGGGCCTTCACCCACGTGTTGCCCGGCAGATGCCGCCAGATCCAGCCGTACATGCCGTCCCTTCCGTTCCTCACGGCACAGACTCACGCCGTACGGCACCAGACTAACGGCGCCGGACGGCCTCCCGGCCGTTGTCCACAGGCCGGGTCGACACCCGGACTTACGTGCCCCAGCGTCGATCACCTCAACGTGTGACGGAACGGGTTGCGCGGCACCCTTTGTCGATCTCTTACGAAGCGCCTCGCGCAGCCCGCCTTGCGAGGCTTCGCGTGAAGCTCCTACTTCGCCGGGCGCGCGTAGTGCAGGTCCACGGTGCCCGTGTAGCCGGGCAGGGTCACGTTCCCGTCGTCCGCGACCTGCCAGCCGAGCCCGTAGACGTTGACGTACACCATGTACGTCTGGATCGCCTTGCTGTCGGCCAGCGCCTGCTTGAGCCGGTCCGGATCGCCCACCGCCGTGATCTTGTACGGGGGCGAGTAGACGCGGCCCTGGAGGATCAGGGTGTTGCCGACGCAGCGCACCGCGCTGGTGGAGATCAGCCGCTGGTCCATGACCTTGATGCCCCGGGCGCCGCCGTGCCACAGGGCGTTGACCACGGCCTGGAGGTCCTGCTGGTGGATCACCAGGTAGTCGGGCTGCGGCTCGGGGTAGCCGGGGAGCTTGGCGGTGGCGTTGGGCGGGGCGTCGTTCAGGGTGACGGTGATCGCCTTGCCGGTCAGCGCGTGCGTGCCCGCGTCGCGCTCAAGACCGCCGAGCTTCTCGTCCTGGGTGCGACTGCTGCCGTCGTCGCTCTCGGCCAGGGACTCCACGCGCTCGCGCAGGGTCGCGTTGGACTCGTCGAGACCCTTGTTCTTGCGGCTGCGCTCCTGGATCAGGTCGGACAGCTTGAGCAGCGAGGTGTCGGTGCGGATGTCCGTGCCCTTGGCGGTGTCGAAGCTGGTGAAGAAGATCAGCCCGGCCAGGGCGAAAACGCCCGCCGTGAGAATCCGCACCGGCTTCAGGCGCGCGCGGGGACGGGTCGGACCCGTTGATCCCGTACCGGGGGAGTCGGCAGAATTGCTCAACGTACCCTTATCTCCTTCGGCGCCGTAGAAGCACTACGCTAACGGACGCCCGGGGGAGCGCTCAGTGTGCCCTTACTGTCCCCTTGTACGCTGCCCCGAGCCCGACCCGTTACCTGCGCGGCCACGCAGCGCATCGACAGGAGAGACCCTCGTGCCGAAGTCACGTATCCGCAAGAAGGCCGACTACACGCCGCCGCCCGTGAAGCAGGCGCAGGCCGTCAAGATCGGCAACAGCGCCTGGGTCGCGCCGGTGATGCTGGCCATGTTCCTCATCGGTCTGGCGTGGATCGTGGTCTTCTACGTGACCGACGGCTCGCTGCCGATCGACAGCCTGGACAACTGGAACATCGTGGTGGGCTTCGGCTTCATCGCGGCGGGGTTCGGCGTCTCCACGCAGTGGAAGTAGCGGGTCCGCCCGACGGGGCCCGGACACCTCTGCCCACGGCCCTTCACTGAGTTATCCACAGCCTTGGGCAGAGTTTCCACATGTGCCTGGGGAAAAGAAACTACGATCTGTGGATAACTCATCGATCGTTGACGCCGGTGTGACTGCCCTACCGGCTGCAGAATCGCCACTGCCCCCTGTCTGACCTGCGGGAACTCATCCGAGCGATAGGGGGCACGCCTGTTCCCGCACGCTGTGCACAAGATCGCGCACACGCTGTGGACAACGGTTCGGATCAGGTGAGCTGAGCCGTTCTCACCAGGGTGAGAATCGCCACCACGACGAGCACCAGCGCACAGGCGCCGTACTGGATCAGCGCCCGGCGGTCGCGCGGGGCGTGGATCATCGCGTAGCCGACGCCGAGACCGGCGACCAGTCCGCCGATGTGCGCCTGCCAGGCGATGCCGGGGACCTGGAACGTGATGATCAGGTTGACCACCAGCAGCGCGATGACCGGTCGCATGTCGTAGTTGAGCCGCCGCACCAGGACGACGGTGGCGCCGAAGAGCCCGTAGATCGCGCCGGACGCCCCCAGGGAGGGCTCGTTGGGCGCGACCATCAGATAGCTGAGCGCGCTGCCCGCGAGTCCGGAGACCAGGTAGAGGGAGAGATAGCGGGCGCGCCCGAGGGCGGCTTCGAGCGGGCCGCCGATCCACCACAGGCTGAGCATGTTGAACGCGATGTGCAGGAAGCCGCCGTGCAGGAACATCGCGGTCAGCAGCCGGTAGTACTGACCGTCCGCCACCCCCTGCACGCCGAGCTGCGGGACGAGGGCGTTGCCGATCAGCTCGAACCGGTTGGTGAAGGCGCCCCCGACGATCTGCTGGACCGCGAAGAAGACGACGTTCAGTCCGATGAGGACCTTGGTGACGAGCCGGGGGTCGGCGGTGTGCCGCCCTCCGGCCAGGGTGCGGGGCGCGGCTGAGGGCGGAGCCGGGGTCGCGGCGCCGGGAGCGGGCGTGTGCGCGGTGCCGCGCACACAGTCGGGGCAGTGGAAGCCGACCGAGGCGTCGACCATGCACTCCGGGCAGATCGGCCGGTCGCAGCGGGTGCAGCGCACACCGGTCTCGCGGTCCGGGTGCCGGTAGCACGCGGGCAGGCTCCGGGCGTCCCGGGCGCCGGCTGCGGCCTGGTCCATGAGATCCCCTTGTCCGTCGCGGGACATCACCGGGCGATACCCCGCCCTGCCCATCCTTACGGACGAGCGGTGCGTTTGGTTCCCCTCCGGGTTTTTCGTCCCCGACTCCGCGGTGCCCCGACTCCGCGGTGCCCCGGCTTCGGCGGACTACCCGGCGGTCTCCATGTTCTTGCCCGTCTGGTCCTCTCCCCGCTCCTGCCCCGTCCGCTCCACGACCACGGTCAGGATCACCACGTCCTCCACCGGACGGTGATCGCGCCCGGTGGGCACCGCCGCGATGGTGTCGACCACCTTGCGGCTCTCCGCGTCGGCGACCTCGCCGAAGATCGTGTGCTTGCGGTTGAGCCACACGGTCGGCGAGACGGTGATGAAGAACTGCGAGCCGTTGGTGCCCGGACCGGCGTTGGCCATGGCAAGCAGATAGGGGCGCCCGAAGGACAGGTCGGGGTGGAACTCGTCCGCGAACTGGTAGCCGGGACCGCCGATGCCGGTGCCGAGCGGGTCACCGCCCTGGATCATGAAGCCGCTGATCACCCGGTGGAAGACCGTTCCGTCATAGAGCGGGTCCGTGCTCTCCGTGCCGGTCTCGGGGTTCTTCCAGGCGCGCTCGCCCTGGGCGAGTTCGACGAAGTTCCTGACGGTGGCCGGGGCGTGGTGCGGGAACAGCCGGATCCTGATGTCGCCGCGATCCGTCTTGAAAGTGGCGTAGAGCTGCTCGGCCACGGGGTGCCTTCCCTCTTGCTTCCGTCGTTCGTTTCCGTCGTCATTCCCGGAAAGGCTTCGATCGTCGCACGCCGGGGGAGGGCGAACCCCGGACGAGCACGAGTTCCGCGCCGTACTGCCACCGGTTCGCCGCGGAGAGCGGCGCGCGGCGGGGATTCGTGGCAGGGTCGGCGGTGGGGCCGTTGCCCGGATTTCCGTAGGTGTGAAGCGATCGGCACCCGTATGCCCGCTCGCACATGCCGTGCGGGCCCCGGACAGGCATGATCCGTAACAGGGTGGACAGTCGACATACCGTACCGCCACCGAGGAGGAGGTTCCCGTGACCCGCATCGAGAGCGTGCGCGCCGCGACCGGCTCGGCGAAGGACAGCGTGCTGCACGCCGCGGACGTGGTGGCGCCCTACGCCGACACGGCCAAGGAGCGTGCCGCGTACTACGCGCAGGAGGCACGCGTACGCCTCGCGCCCGTGATGTCCCAGGCCGCCGACCAGGCACGCGTGCAGTACGACGCGCTGCTCGCCCCGCGTCTTGAGCAGGCCCGCGCCCATGTCCCGCCGAAGGTCGACCAGGCCGCCCAGGATGCCGCCGAGCGCACCCGCAAGGCGGCCAAGCAGGCGGCGGAGTACTCGCGCCCGCGGATCGAGCAGGCCGTGGCCGCGGCCACGCCGGTCTACGACGAGGCCGCGACGCGTGGTGCCGCCGCCCTGGTCGCGCTGCGCGGCAATGTCTCCGCCAAGCAGATCAAGAAGCTGGCCCGCCGCAACGAACGCCGCGGCACGGCTCGCACCGTCCTGAAGTACGCGGCCCTGGCCAGCATCGTCGCCGGCACCGCGCTGGCCGTGTGGAAGTGGTGGGACAAGCAGGCCAACCCCGACTGGCTGGTCGAGCCCCCCGCCGCCACCGAGATGCCCGACGCCGCCCGGCTGCACTCGGTGGACGGCACCGGCACCTCTCCCCTGGACCCCGAGGTCCGCGCGAAGCAGAACGAGGAGGACTCGTCCAACGGCGACGAGAACAGGTGACGACCGGCTCGGCCGGCGTCATCGGATCAGCAGGGGCAGGCGAGGTACGCGTCGCCTGCCCCTGCTGATTCCTGTTCCGGTACCGACTACCAGGGCAGTTCCCCGTTCTCGTCCTGGAAGGTCCCCGTCGGGCCGTCCGCGCCGAGCGTCGCAAGGCGTACGACGACCCGGGCACTCGCCTCCGGCTCCCTGCCGATGCCGAACGCCGCGGTCATGTCGGTCGCGGTCGGACCGGGCTCGACCGCGTTGAACTTGATGCCCGGATGAGCCTTGGCGTACTGGACCGTCAGCATGGTGGCCGCCGCCTTGGAGGCGGAGTACAGAGGCAGCGGCAAGGTGGACTCCAGCCGGTCCGGGTTGGTCACCGCCCAGAACGAACCGGCGCTGCTCGACACGTTGACGACGACGGGGTTCGAGGACCCGCGCAGGAGGGGCAGCGCCGCCTCCGTGACGCGCACGATGCCCACCGCGTTGGTGTCGAACGCCTTCAGGGCGGCGGGTCCGTCGATCGGTCCCTCCGCCAGGATGCCCGCGTTGTTCACCAGGACGTCGAGGCGCCCCTCCTCCTCTTCGATCTTCCGCAGCGCGTCGCGCACGGACGCGTCGTCGGTCACGTCGAGCTGGACGAAGCGCGCGCCGAGCGCCGCCGCGGCCTTCTCGCCCCGGTCGGTGTCGCGCGCGCCGAGGTAGACGACGTGGCCCGCCGCCAGAAGCTGCCTGGCCGTCTCGTAGCCGATGCCCTTGTTGGCTCCGGTGATCAGTGTGATGGTCATGAACGTCCTTTCGAATTGCCGGGGGTCGGGTCAGCGGGTCAACTGGCGGCGCAGTTCGCCCGCGTCGTGCAGCGCGGTCATGTGCACGAACCGCCCGTCGCGGACCTGGTAGACGGCGTACTCGGTGATCTCGAAGGAGGCGCCGGTGGGAGCCACGCCGAGCCACTCCTTCACCGGAGTACCCGTGTTGACGAGGCGTGCGGCCAGCCGGTCGCCGTCGAAGAGCAGTTCCCGCAGCTCCCAGTGGAGGTCCGGAACCGCGTCCACGTCGTGCCGCTGCACCGCGAGGAGGTCGGCACGGGCGGCCGGCTCGCCGTTCAGGGTGGTGCGCTCCGCGATGAACTCGTCCATGCCGTCGAACGCGTGGGCGTTGAGCGCGTCGATGTAGCGCAGATAGAAGGCGCGCAGATCGCTGTCGGACATGAGGGACCTCTCCGCTCAGATCTGGTTCATGCCGCCGTCGACGTACAGGCTGGAGCCGGTGATGAAGCTGCTCTGACCGGAGGCGAGGAAGGCCACCGCCGCGGCGGTCTCCTCCGGGCGCGCGAGCCGCCCCAGCGGGACGCGTGCCGCCAGTTGACGTTTGAACTCCTCCGGGGTGGCGGTGAGCCCCACCAGCGCGGGAGTGTCGGTCGGGCCGGGCGTGACCGTGTTGACGCGGATGCCGCGCCCCTTGAGTTCGTTGGCCCAGGTCCGGGCGAGCGAGCGGGTGGCTGCCTTGGTCGCCGCGTACACGCCCATCCCCTCGTCGCCGGTGTCCACGGTGGTGGAGCCGTTCAGGATGACGGACGCCCCGTCGTTGAGCAGGGGCAGCGCCTTCTGCACGGTGAACAGCGTGCCGCGGACGTTGATGCCGAAGAGGGTGTCGACGTGCTCCTCGGTGGCTTCCGCGAGCGGCACGAGCGAGGCGATGGAAGCGTTCGCGAACAGGACGTCCAGGCCCTGTCCCCGGGCGCGGACCGCGTCGTAGAGGCGGTCCAGATCAGCGAGGTCCGCGATGTCGCCGACCACCGGCGTGGCGGCGGGACCGATCGCCTCGGCGGCGGCGTCCAGCTCGGTCTTGCGCCTGCCGGTGATGAACACGTGCGCGCCCTCCGCCGCCAGCCGTACGGCGCTGGCCAGGCCGATTCCGGTACTGGCGCCGGTGACGAGAGCGGTCTTTCCGTCCAGCAGTCCCATGACGAACAGCTCCTCGATTTCCGCATCGATCACTACAGAATTCAACCGTAGCACTTCTGTAGCGATCGATGCGGAAGCAGTAGGCTGGGATCGTGGAGACGAAACGGACCAGCCCCGTCGGCCGACCGCGGGGATTCGACGCGGACGAGGCCCTTGAGCGCGCCATGCTGTTCTTCTGGCGGCACGGCTACGAGGGGGCCAGCACCGCCGGTCTGGCGAAGGCGATGGGGATCTCCACCACGAGCATGTACGCGGCTTTCGGCAACAAGGAGCAGTTGTTCCGCCGGGCCCTGGAGCGCTACACCGAGGGACCGAGCGCGTATCTGGCCCGGGCCGTGGAGGAGCCGACCGCCCTCGGTGTCGCGACGGCGGTCCTGGCCGGGGCGGTGCGCACCACCACCCGCCCGTCCCACCCGCACGGCTGCCTGGGCGTCTCCGGCGCCCTGACCACCAGTCACTCCGGGGAGGAGGTCCGTGACCTTCTCGTCTCCTGGCGCGACAACGGCTACTGCTGCCTCAAGCAGCGCTTCGAGCGAGCCGTCGAGGAGGGCGACCTGCCCGCCGACAGCGACCCCGGCCTGCTGGCCCGTTACGTCACCACCGTCGCCTACGGCATCGCCGTCCAGGCCGCGAGCGGCGTCTGCCGCGACGAACTCCAGGAACTGGCCGACGCCGCCCTGCGCGCCTGGCCGCTGCGCTGAGCGAGGCGAGAAGGCGCGCAAGGTGCCGACGCGGTGCTGACGTTGTGCACGCGAAGATCCCCCCTGATCCGCGTTTCCGCAGGTCAGAGGGGATCTCGGGGGGTGGAGCCTAGGGGAGTCGAACCCCTGACATCCGCCATGCAAAGACGGCGCTCTACCAACTGAGCTAAGGCCCCGTGCAGCAGCGTCCGGCCGGAGAAGCTCTCCCGGCGGTCGCCGCAGACCAGAGTACCGGGTCACCCGGGGTATCCGGCAAAAACTTTGGGGCTCCCCCCGTCCGAACACGCTCCGTAGGATGCTCGACAAGGTTCGCGTGAGCGAACCGCGGTTCAATGGGGAAGCGATGGGGAGACGCAATGGACGCCGCACAGCAGGAAGCGACCGCGAGAGCGCGGGAGCTGCAGCGGAACTGGTACGGGGAGCCACTGGGGGCGCTCTTCCGTAAGCTCATCGAGGATCTCGGGCTCAACCAGGCCCGGCTGGCGGCGGTTCTGGGTCTGTCCGCTCCGATGCTGTCGCAGCTCATGAGCGGCCAGCGCGCGAAGATCGGCAATCCGGCGGTGGTCCAGCGGGTGCAGCTCCTGCAGGAGCTGGCCGCACAGGTCGCGGACGGCAGCGTCAGCGCGGCCGAGGCGACCGAGCGGATGGACGAGATCAAGAAATCCCAGGGCGGCTCCGTGCTCAGCAACAACACCGCGCAGACGACGAACAGTTCGGGCGCGCCGACCGTCAAGCGCGTCGTCCGCGAGATCCAGTCGCTGCTGCGCTCCGTGGCCGCCGCGGGCGACATCATCGAGGCCGCCGAAAGCATCGCCCCGGCCCACCCCGAGCTGGCAGAGTTCCTCCGGGTCTACGGCGCGGGGCGCACCTCAGAGGCGGTCGCGCACTACCAGTCCCACCAGAGCTGACCGCCGCCCGGCGCGCGTCCCGGTGGGGGTCGGGACGCGGACCGGACGGCGCACCGCACCGGACCAGGGGGAGGAGCCGCACGCATGGGTGAGGTGTTCGGCGGCCGGTACGAGCTGGCCGACCCGATCGGGCGCGGTGGCGTGGGCGCCGTCTGGCGCGCCTGGGACCACCGGCGGCGGCGTTACGTGGCAGCGAAGGTGCTCCAGCAGCGCGACGCCCACGCCCTGCTGCGCTTCGTCCGCGAACAGGCCCTGCGCATCGATCACCCGCACGTCCTCGCCCCGGCGAGCTGGGCAGCCGACGACGACCAGGTGCTGTTCACCATGGACCTCGTCTCCGGCGGCTCGCTGGTGCACCTGGTCAACGACTACGGCCCACTGCCGCCCCGCTTCGTGTGCGAGCTGCTCGACCAGCTCCTGTCCGGCCTCGCCGCCGTCCACGCCGAGGGCGTGGTGCACCGGGACGTCAAGCCCGCCAACATCCTGCTGGAGGCGACCGGCACCGGGCGCCCCCGGCTGCGCCTGTCCGACTTCGGCATCGCGATGCGCCTGGGCGAACCCCGGCTGACGGAGACCGACCTCGTGGTCGGCACCCCCGGCTATCTGGCGCCCGAACAGATGCTGGGCGGCGACCCGGACTTCCCGGCCGACCTGTTCGCGGTGGGACTCGTCGCCCTGTACCTGCTGGAGGGCGCCAAGCCGGACGCCAAGGCGATCGTGCGGTACTTCATGGAGCACGGCACACCAAGTGCGCCCGCGCGGATCCCCGAGCCCCTGTGGCAGGTCGTGGCGGGTCTCCTCCAGCCCGATCCAGGGGCGAGGTTCCGCTCGGCGACGGGGGTGCGCAAGGCGCTCGCCTCGGCCGTCGAACTCCTGCCGGAGCCCGGTCCCGACGACGAACCGGTCGAGATCTTCGACCAACTCGGTCCACTGCCGGAGGGGTTCGGGGCGGAAGGTCCGACGAAGCGGGCTTCCGGGATACGTCCCGACGCCGTACGTCCCGATGCCGGGCGTCCGGAGGGTGTACGTCCCGACGCCGTACGTCCGACCGCGCCTCCCACCCCCGACCCCCGCACCGTCCACCCCGCCATGTCCGACACCGGAAGCTTCCATCTGCCTCCCCCCGCGCCCCGGGAAGCGTCCGGCACCCCCGTACCGCAGGCGGCGCCCGCACCCCCCGCTCCGGCCACCGAAGCACCGACCGTCGCTCCTCCCGCCGAACCCCCGACCGCCCCGTACACCGCGCAGGGTCGCCGCGCCCCCTCACACCGCCATCACAGGCGCCGCCCGGGTCCCCCGGCCAAGGTGGCGGTCCCCGTCGTGCTGCTCGCCCTGGCCTGCTACGCCGTCGGCTTCTGGGCGCTGGTACGGATCTGAGCCCGGCGGGACGCCAGGGTCCAGGCGCCGAGACCGAGCAGCAGCGCGGTCCCGGTGCCGATGCCCCCCGCCGCGAGGAGACGCATCGTGGTGCCGTCGTCCCCGCTCTCGCCGGTGACCGCGTCGTGCCAGTCCTGGGAGCTGACCTCGAAGAGACCGTCCGGCACCGACTTCCCGGCGTACCGAGGTCCGTCGTGCAGGTGTCCGTCGAGGCGCACGGTCAGCGTCACCTCGTAGGGACCGGACCCGAAGCTGTCGGCCAGGCGCGAGCTGACGTGGACGACCAGGTAGTACCGCCCGGCGAAACGCACGGTGTTCTCGTCGTCGGTGACGGCGTAGCGGTTGGCGTACTCCACCGGCGGCACGGGCGGCAGGGCGGCGGTGCGCGGGGTTCCGGTGAAGCCGAGGGAGGCGTCCTCGACGCGGCCGCGCGCGGGGTTGTGCAGGGCGAGGTCCAGGGCGCCGCCGACATAGCCGCTGCCGCTGGCGGCGCCGAGTTCGGCGGTGGCGTGGAGCTGCTGACCCCAGCCGACGGGCACCGCGTAGAAGAGGGTGGTGCCGGGGGCGGCACGGGTGCGCCAGATGCCCTCGCCCAGCGGGCGCGCGGTGGCGAATCCGGCGCCGCCGGACCGGGTGCGGGCGGTGCCGACGGGCGGCCGGGGTGTGGCAGAGTCCCAGGTGGCGGGCGGCGTGGTCGGTCCGGGCGTGGTCGGGCGGGACTCCGTGACGGGCGCGATCTCCAGGTCCCAGGTCCGGCGGGATCCGGAGTCCCCGCTGTCCAGGCGCTCGACGAGCAGGTAATAGGTCCCCGCGCCCGCGCACAGGGTCCGCCCGGTGTCGCGCTGGGCGAGCGCGGTCACGGGTCGCGGGCTCAGGGCGGCGCCGATGGTGGCGGAGGCGTAGGAGCAGGCGTTGCCGTCGGTGTCGCGGAGCGAGACCCGGATGCCGTCCGTGGAGGCGACGGGGGCGCCTGCCGGGGGTACGGCGGTGACGGGGGCGTAGGCGGTGGTCTTCGCGGTGAGGTCGAGGCGGTAGTAGAGCTTGCCGTGGGCGGGGAGTGAGCTGCGGTAGGTATGGCCCGCCGTCAGCGGCCGCGCCGCGGAGGTGCCCGGTTCACCGGACATGGTCTCGGCCCCGGTGGCGAAGGCGTACGGCCGGGGTCCGGACGGCGCGGCTTCGGCGGTCCCGGCCGGGGTGGCCGCCAGGACACACAGGAGGCTCGCCGCGAAGAGGGCGGCGGTGCGGTGAGGGCGGTGGCGGTGGCGTCCGGTCCGGGGGTCCGGTGCCGGTGCGGCGTACTGCCGTCGTGCCCGTGCGGTGGTGAACCCCCGCAGTACCCGCCCCGCGCGTCCTCGCCCCCGCATGGACACCCCCGGTCCCTCCCCCATCGTCCGCACCACGCCTGGGGCCCATCCTGCACCGGGAGCCCTTGCTCCATCCGCGCATTCCGCGCGGTCGTCCGAAAGGTCCGGGCCGTCCGGGCCGTTTCCCACGGGGCTACACCAGCCTCCGGAGACCGGCAACCGGAGACGGCCGGGCCCGGACAACGCGGAACCCCGGTCGCTCGGGGCGGCCGGGGTTCGGTTCAGATCGTGGTGCCGGGGTCAGGAACCCGTGGGCACGGAGTCGGTTGCCTCCGTCCACAGATCCTGCTCGGCGCGATCCGCCTGGATCTGGCGGTACACGAGGAGACCGCCGATGGCGGCCAGTGCGACCAGGAGCAGCTTCTTCACCGCGCGACCTCGTCTTTCGTTGGCGTTGGGGACCTCTGGCGCCCGACTATACACACCGGCCGATATCGATCGGTGACCTGCGTCGGGGGCCGCCGCACGCCCCAACTCCCGCTTCTCCGCCCGCGATAGCCGAGCGGAAGGGCGCTCGTCCGGAGGGTGATCACGAGGGCGCTCGCACCCGCACGCACGGTCAGTTTTCTCCCACTTCCTTCTCATCACCTGGTTTTGCGGGGTTTTCCGGGCTCTTGCGGCCATCCGTGTGGTGTTCATCTGAACATCGACGCGCCACGGCGCGAGGTCCACCACTTCGGGACGCTCATACACATCATGAGGAAAGTACGCAAATCGCCCAACCCGAAAGTGAGGGGACATGGCCCGCACCAAGGTCATGAAGCTGTGGACCGCGTTCGTCACCGCCTTCCTGGCGCTGTGCACGGCGCTCGGACTCGTCACCGCGACCGCCCCGACGGCGGCCGCCCGGACCGGAAGCCCGACCGAGAGCCCGAGCCGGAGCACCGAGCACCACACGGCGCCAGCGACCACCGCGGCGGCACAGCACAGGATCTGGCCGCACGCCAGGGCCCTGCCCCCCACGATGAAACAGCGCATCCGGGCCGAGGCCCACGGAAAGTCCCCCCACTGCCGGAGCCGTTCCCGCACCGCCGACGACACCGCGACGAAGATCCCGCACCGGCTGTACGTCCCGGAACAGACGGAGAGCGGCGACCGCCACACCCAGCAGCTCGACTGCTGAGGAACCCCTCGGCCCCACAGAACCGCTGACGTCTCGACACCCGGCGACTTGCGTACGCGACCGTCGATGCGAAACCCCTGGCCGACCCGGCCGGGGGTCAGCGCCGCTTCCACCGCGGCACCGTGCCGCTACTCCTCCAGCACCACAGCCCGGGAGGGACACTTCTCCGCCGCCTCCCGCACCGCCGGATCGTCCCCGGACTCCTCCTGGCCGGGCCGGACCACGCCGTACCCGTCCACGAAGTCGAACACCGCCGGCACCCGGAACGCGCAGTCGGACGAGCCGTAGCAAGCGTCCCGGTCCACGGAGACCTTCATGTGTCCTCCCCTTCTCGGGCGGCGGGCCCGGGTCGTCACGGGAACCGGCTCCCGCGCGGGCTGCCCCCGCGCCCAGCACGACCCTGCCCCCTCGGCACCCGCCTGAACCGGACCCGAGGCAGGCGCGGACACCGCGCGCCACCGCCCGTCCGGCACCGGTCCCTCCCCTCGTGGGGACCGGTACCGAACCGAGCGGGGGTCCGGGAGCCCCGCGCCGCATCGGCATGCCCGGCGCGAGGTCGTGCGGAGCAGATACGGACACCACCCGGGCTCCGAGCCGGGCGACACGGGCCCACCGGGCGCGTCCCGGCGAAGTTGACCGAGAACTTTCGACGCCCCGGGGCTCTGTCCCGGCGGGCGGGCCCTTGGCCTGTCCGAACGGTGTGTGACAGCTCCGCTACCAGGTCGTGATCCTGCCATCCGGTGCGCCCACAGAGGAGATCCCGGTCCCCGAGACCCGGGCTTTCGCGCAGGTCAGCCGTATAGGGTGAGTTTTCCGGTCCGGACGTCCAGAAGCGGGGGAAGTAAGGGGTGGGACCTTGGGTTCCGACTCAGGGGCACGCACAGCCTTGGCCGAGCGCCTCGCCCTGCTCTACCGGGAAGCCGGCAACCCGCCCCTCAAGAGCGTGTCCGAGGCCGTCGTCCGGCTCCAGCGCGTGGACGAACGCGGGCGGCCGGTACGGGTCTCCGCGCAGCGCATCAGCGACTGGCGCCGGGCCAGGAACGTCCCCGCCCAGTTCACCGCCCTCGCCGCCGTCCTGCAGATCCTGATCCCCGAAGCCCGGCGCACACGACCCACCCCGGTCTCCGGCGGGCTGTACGACCTGACGCAGTGGCAACGGCTGTGGGAGACGGCGCTGGCCGATCCGGTGGGCGAGAAGCCGCAGCCGCAGGCGGGGGAGGAGAAGCGGCAACCGCCGTCCCAGGCACCGCCCGTGCCGGGCAGCGTCTGCCCGTACCGGGGTCTCGCGCCCTACCGGCGGGAGGACGCGCAGTGGTTCTTCGGCCGCGAGCGCGGTACGGACGCCCTGGTGAGCCAGCTCCGCGCCGCCGGGCGCACGGGCGGTCTGGTCATGCTGGTCGGTGCCTCGGGTGCGGGAAAGTCCTCCCTCCTCAACGCCGGTCTCGTCCCGGCCGTACGGGACGGCGCCCTGGGCAATGACGGCGGGCCCGTGCTGCACCTGGTCCCCGGCGCCGATCCGCTCGGCGAGCTGATCCAGCTCGTCCCCGCCCTCGAACCCCTCGCCGCCGAGGCACTCGCCGCCGAGCGGAAGGCGGCACGCGATCCGTCGGCGCCCGGCGCGGACACGCCTCGGCTGACTCGGGCGGTCCGGGAGGCGGTGTTGGCGTGGGCTCGGGGCGCGGCGGCGGGCGGGCTCGCCGTTTCACGTGAAACGAAGGTCGACGGCTCCTCTGTTTCACGTGAAACAGGAGCTGGCACTTCCGTCGTTTCACGTGAAACAGCGCCCGGGGTTTCACGTGAAACAGGCGCCGCCATCCCCGCTCCGCGCGCCGAACGACGCCCCCGTCCCGTCCTGATCGTCGACCAGTTCGAGGAGACCTTCACGCTCTGCCCGGACGAGGCCGAGCGCCGTGTCTTCCTGCGCTTCCTGCACGCCGCCTGCACGCCCGGTCCGTACACACCAGATCCGTCCGCACCCGGCGCTGCCGCGCCCGTCCTCGTCGTCCTCGGCATACGCGCCGACTTCTACGAGGAGTGCCTCGGCTACCCGGAGCTGGCCGATGCCCTCCAGCACCGGCACATGGTGCTCGGTCCGCTGACCACCGCCGAGCTGCGCGAGGCGGTGACCGGTCCCGCCAAGGCGGTGGGCTTGGAGCTGGAGGCGGGACTGACCGAGCTGATCGTGCGCGAGGTGACCGCCGACGGTCCGCGCGGAGCACACGACGCGGGCGTGCTGCCCCTGCTGTCGCACGCCCTGCTCGCCACCTGGCAGCGCCGCAAGGGCGGTCGGCTGACCCTCGCCGGATACCGCGCGGCCGGTGGCATCCAGGGCGCCGTCGCCGCCACCGCCGAGCGCGCCTGGTCCGGTCTCGACCCGGCCGCACGCAGCGCAGCCCGGCTGCTCCTGCTGCGCCTGGTCCGGCTGGGCGAGGACACCCACGCCACCCGCAGGCGCGGCACCCGGCGCCAACTGGCCGAGGAGTCCAACGACCCGGGCAAGACCGAGGAGTCGCTGGAGGCGCTGGTCCGCGCCCGGCTGGTCACCCTGGACGCGGACACCGTCGAGATCACCCACGAGGCGCTGCTGCACGCCTGGCCCCGGCTGCGCCACTGGATCGACGACAACCGCACCGAGCATCTGCTGCGCCAGCGCCTGGAGGAGGACGGCCGGGCCTGGGAGTCCTCGCACCGGGACAACTCGCTGCTGTACCGGGGCTCCCGTCTGGAGCAGGCCCGCGACTGGGCCGAGTCGGCGGGGGACACCTATCTGACCCGGGGCGCGAAGGAGTTCCTGGCCGCCTCGGTGCGGCTGCGTCGGCGCACGGTGATCATCAGCCGGGCCGCGGTCGCGGCGCTGGTGGCGCTGGCCGTGCTCGCGGCGGGCTCGGCGGTGATCGCCTCGCGGCAGCGGGACGACGCGGTGTTCCAGCAGGTGCTGGCCGAGGCGGACCGGGTGCAGCACACCGACCCCTCGCTCGCCGCGCGTCTGGACCTGGTGGCCCACCGGCTCCGCCCGGACGACGACGGCGCCTACAGCAGGCTGATCTCCATCGTGAACGCCCCGCTCGCCACCCCGCTGTCCGGCCACACGGGAGCCGTCTACCTCACCACCTTCAGCCCCGACGGCCACACCCTCGCCACCGCGAGCTACGACCGCACCGTCCGCCTGTGGGACACGACCGACCGGAAGCACCCCACCCCGCTCGGCAAACCGCTGACCGGCCACACCGGCTGGGTGAGCAGCGCGGTGTTCAGCCCGGACGGGCACACCCTCGCCAGCGCGGGCGACGACGGCACGATCCGCCTGTGGAACACGACCGACCGGAAGCACCCCACCCCGCTCGGCGCCCCCCTCACCGGCCACAAGGGCACGATCTACCTGGTCGCCTTCAGCCCCGACGGCCGTACCCTCGCCAGCGCGGGCGAGGACCACACCGTACGGCTGTGGAACGTGGCCGACCCGCGGCGTCCGAAAGCCCTCGGCGCGCTGCGCGGCTCCACCGCGGCGGTGCGCTCCGTGGCGTTCAGCCCCGACGGGCACACGCTCGCCTCGGGCGGCGACGACGACACGGTCCGCCTCTGGGACGTGGCCGATGCCCGACGCCCCCGGGCGATCCACCGGGTGCTCACCGGGCACACGGACCTGGTGCACTCGGTCGCCTTCAGCCCCGACGGACGCACCCTGGCCAGCGGCAGCGCGGACGACACGATCCGGCTGTGGAACGTCGCCGACCCGAAGCGTTCGGCTCCGCTGGGCGGACCGCTGACCGGGCACACCGGACCGATCTGGTCGGTGGCGTTCAGCCCGGACGGCGGCCGCCTCGCCGCCGCCAGCGCGGACAGCACCGCCAGTCTGTGGAACGTCGGGGATCCGGCGTCGCCCTCGCAGGTGGGCGAGCCGCTGGCGGGCGGCAGCGGCGAGATGTACGCCCTCGGGTTCAGCCCGGACGGCCGTACGCTCGCCACCGGCAGCGGCGACGGAAAGGTCCGGCTGTGGTCGGTGCCGGTCTCGGACATGATCGGGCGGGTGGGGGCGTTCCGGCCGGACGGCGAGGTGCTCGCCACGGCCGCGCGGGACGGCCGCGTCCGGCTGTGGAAGGTGACGGCGCCCGGACGCCCGGTTCCGCTGTCCGCCCCGTTCATGCCCGCCGACGGCGGCGAGCGCTCGCTGACGTACTCCCCCGACGGACGCACCCTCGCCGTCCTCACCGGTACCGGCTCGGTCCGCCTGTGGAACGTCGCCGACCCGGCCCACCCGGTCCCCGCCGGGCGTCCGCTGCGGCTGCAGACCCGGTTCATGGGCTCGGACGCGCTGGCCTTCAGCCCCGACAGCCGCGTCCTGGCCACCGCCTACGACGAGCACCGGCTGCGCCTGTGGGACGTCGCCGACCCGGCGCATCCGGCGCCGCTCGGCAAGCCGCTCTCCGGCCACCGGGGGTACATCAACGGCCTGGAGTTCGCCCCGCACGGCCACACCCTGGCCAGCGGCAGCGCGGACGGCACGATCCGGCTGTGGAACGTACGCCGCCCGGCGCACCCGGTCCCGCTCGGCCGTCCCCTCACCGGCCACTCCGGTCCGGTCAACGCCCTGGCGTACAGCCCCGACGGACACACGCTCGCCTCCGGCGGCGACGACGACACGGTCCGGCTCTGGAACGTCACCGACCCGTCCGCCGCGACACCCGTCGGCCGGACCCTCACCGGTCACACCGAGGCGGTCACCTCGCTGACCTTCAGCGCGGACGGGCACACACTGGCTAGCGGGGGAGACGACAACACGGTCCGGCTGTGGGACGTCACCGACCCGGCGTCGGCCGCGCCCATCGGCCAGTCCATGAGCCCGTACGCCAAGACGGGCAACTTCCTGTCCTTCAGCCCCGGCCGCCAGGTCCTCGGGGTGTCCAGCGGCGCCGACACGGTCCGCCTGTGGAGCCTGGACACCGACGCGGCGATCCGGCACATCTGCTCCCTCACCCGGGACGTCCTCACCCCGGCCAGGTGGCACGAGTACCTTCCCCGCCTCTCCTACGACCCGCCGTGCCGGGACTGACCCCTCAGGATCAGCCAACTCCCCCAATCTTCAAGCCCGTTGTTCACCCCCCCGGCTCGCTCCACCCTCTCCGACCTTGTACCCTTGGCCATAGCCCGACCGCTGACGCATCCCCCGTCGTCAGCGGTCGGGTCTTTGCGTCGGGCACGAAGTGGCCTGATCGATCCGGGCGTTGACCCTCGCGGGGGTAGGGTCCGCCGAATGGATCTCCGCGCGTCCCTGTCCGTGCTGGGCAACCGGTCGTTCCGCCTCCTGCTGGCGGCCCGGCTGATCTCCGCGAGCGGGTCGGCGATGGCGCCCGTGGCGCTCGCCTTCGCCGTCCTCGGCTTCGACGACCGCCCCACGGCGCTGGCGACCGTCCTCGCGGGCAACACCCTCCCGCAACTCGTGCTCCTGCTGGCCGGGGGCGTCGCCGCGGACCGGTTCTCCCGCCGTGGCGTCATCGTCACCGGCAACCTGGCGGCCGCCCTCTCCCAGGCCGGTGTCGCCGTCCTGGTCGCCACGGGCACCGCCGACGTCGCGCGGGTGGCTCTGCTGGCGTGCGTGACGGGTGCCGCGAACGCGCTGATGAGCCCGGCCATGAACAGCCTGCTGCCCCAGCTCGTGGACGCCCGGCACCTCCAGGAGGCCAACGTCCTCGTCCGGCTGCCCACCAACGTCCTGAGGATCGCCGCCCCCGCGCTGGGCGGCGCGCTGGTCGCCCTGGCGGGACCGCAGTGGGTCCTGGGCTGGGACGCGGCGAGCTTCACCCTGGCGGCGGTGCTGTGCGCGTTCCTGACCCTCTCCGGTGCGGCGAGGACCGTCCCCGGCGCCTCCGTGCTGCACGACTTCCGCACCGGCTGGCGGGAGTTCGCCCGGCGCCCCTGGATCTGGTCGTACACCCTGTCCGGGACGGTCGTCGTGGCCCTGTGGCTCGGCGGTTACCAGCTCCTCGGCCCCCTCGTCCTGGACCACGCGGGCCTGGGCGCGGCGGCCTGGGGGATCGTGCAGGGCAGCTTCGCCGTAGGTCTCGTCCTCGGCGGTCTCGTCGCCCTGCGCTGGAAACCCGAGCGGCTGATGATCGCGTGCGTGGCCACGGGGCTCCCCATGGCCCTCCCCCTCGCGGTGCTGGCGACCGGCCCCCACCTCGCCGTGCTGGCCACCACGGCTGCCCTGGCCGGCATCGGCCTCGACCTGTCCATCGTCTACTGGAACACCGCCCTCCAGCAGGAACTCCCCGCGGACGTCCTGGGCCGGGTGACCTCTTTCAACTCCCTCGGCGAACTCCTCGCCGTCCCCCTCGGCTACGTCCTCGTCGGTCTGACCGCCACCACCACCGGCACGACCCCCGTCCTGCTCACCGCCGCCGCCCTCATCCTCCTGGCCTCGGCCGCCCTGTTCGCCGTCCCCAGCCAGTGGACGATCCACCGCGCACCCCGCACACCGGCACCCCGGCCCGCGACGGCGTGAGCACCACCACCGGTCAGCGCGGACCGCGCCGCGGCGGCCGCAGCAGAGCCCAGACGGCAACAGTCCCGACGTGCCACGCGACCCACCCGGTGAACCGCCGGAACGTGGAACGGCGCAGGGTGCAGAGCCAGACGTAGGCACTCAGCGAAACGCAGAGACAGCCCCAGCTCTGCCACCAGAAGTCCCACCCCACCGGATCCCGGCTGACGAGCAGCCAGAACCCCCAGACCGCCACCGTGGCTCCCTCCCACGCCGCCAGCCCCGCCCCGAGCACATGCCCTTGAGCCGCCCACCGGGAGGCGAGCAGCCCGACGGGAATCTGGACGCCCACATGAAGCATCAGCACCCAGAGCATCAGCGCGAACTCCTGGCCGTAGGTCTGCGTCGACACGACCGGCAGCAGATGCATCCCGATCAGCAGCAGCACGCCACTCACATGCATGGCCACGAGATTCAACGGCACATGCCACCCCGCCACCCACCGACGCGGCTCACCACTCACCCGCACCACGACCACGACCTCCCCCGGTGACCCCAACGGGCCCCCCTGCCCGGATCCTACTGACGGGCTCCCGGGGAAAGCCGAAGACCCCCGGCCCAAGTGGACCGGGGGTCTTCGCAGATGTGGGGCTAACAGGATTTGAACCTGTGGCCTCATCCTTATCAGGGATGCGCTCTAACCAACTGAGCTATAGCCCCGCCGCGCTCTGCGGTGTATGTCCCGCGCGCTGACTCCTGAAGATTAGCGCACGACCGGGGCAGTCCCAAAATCGGTTGTCGGGGGACGGTCACTCGTCCTCGGCGAGGGTCAGCTCGACGCCGCCCACGAAGCCCGCGGAGAGGTTGTAGATGAAGGCGGCGAGGGTGGCCAGCGCCGTCGCGAGGACGACGTCGATCACGGAGATGATCGTCGCGAACATCAGGACGTGCGGCAGCGAGAGGTACGACTGCAGGTCGAAACCATTCGCCTCGCTGGACCCGGTCGCCTCGGAGATCGTGCCGCCCACCGTGGAGAACACGCCCATCGCGTCCATGACCATCCACAGCACCGCCGAGGCGACGATCGTGCAGATGCCCAGCGCGATGGAGAGCAGGAAGCTGACCTTCATCACCGACCACGGGTCGGCCTTGGCCACCCGCAGCCGCGCCTTGCGGGTGCGCGGCGCCGTACGCGCGCCGGTGCGGGCGACGCGCATCGCGTCCGCCGGCGGCTGCGCGGGGTATGCCTGCGGGGGGTGGTAGGGACCGGCGGGCTGCTCGGGGCCGCGCTCACCGGGGAGCGGCGAGCCGCCGGACTTGCCCTCCGCGGCCCCGGCCTGTCCGCCGCGGGTGTCCGTCACAGTGCCCCCCTGGGATGCGGCCCCGTCCGCCTCGGCGGGCGGGACCGGCTTGAGGTTCGTCGTGGGCGGGTCGGCCGGAGCGCCCCCCGAACCCGCCTTCCCCTTCTTGCCCGCAGTGTTCCCTGCGTTCCCTGCGTTCCCTGCATTCCCTGCGTTCCCTGCGTTCGCGGCGGAGCCACGGCCGCCGCCGTCCGTCTCCGTACCCGTTGAGGTACCGGCCGATCCGGCGCCCGTGGCTCCGCTCACGTCTCACTCCTCGCGCTACTCGGCCGAGGGCGCCTCACCCTCGTCCGTCTCCTCGGCCTCGATCACGACCACGGTCTCGGTCTCGTCGACGACGTCCTCGCCGTCGACCTCCTCCGCCTCGCGACCCGCCTCGGCGTTACGTGCGATGCCGACCACGGCATCGCGCTTGCCCAGGTTGATCAGTTGGACGCCCATGGTGTCACGGCCCGTCTCCCTGACTCCGCTGACTCGCGTGCGAATCACACCGCCGGACAGGGTGATGGCGAGGATCTCGTCGGTCTCCTCGACAATCAGCGCGCCGACGAGCGATCCACGGTCCTCGACGATCTTGGCAGCCTTGATGCCGAGACCGCCACGTCCCTGGACGCGGTACTCGTCGACGGCCGTGCGCTTGGCATATCCGCCGTCCGTCGCGGTGAACACGAACGTACCGGGTCGCACCACATTCATCGAGAGCAGTTCGTCGCCCTCGCGGAAGCTCATGCCCTTCACACCCGAGGTGGCACGGCCCATCGGACGCAGTGTCTCGTCCGACGCGGTGAACCTGATGGACTGCGCCTTCCGGCTGACGAGGAGCAGGTCGTCGTCCGCCGAGACCAGCTCGGCGCCGATCAGCTCGTCGTCCGCGCCGTTCTCCTGCGCACGCAGGTTGATGGCGATGACACCGCCGGAGCGCGGCGAGTCGTAGTCCTTCAGCGGGGTCTTCTTCACCAGACCCGCCTTGGTGGCCAGGACCAGGTACGGCGCCGCCTCGTAGTCACGGATCGCGAGGATCTCGGCGATCGCCTCGTCCGGCTGGAAGGCCAGCAGGTTCGCCACGTGCTGACCCCGCGCGTCCCGGCCGGCGTCCGGCAGCTCGTACGCCTTCGCGCGGTAGACCCGGCCCTTGTTGGTGAAAAACAGCAGCCAGTGGTGCGTGGTGGAGACGAAGAAGTGGTCGACGATATCGTCTTCCTTCAGCTTCGCGCCCCGCACGCCCTTGCCGCCGCGCTTCTGCGCCCGGTAGTCGTCGGTCTTGGTCCGCTTGATGTAACCACCACGCGTGACCGTGACGACGATGTCCTCCTCGGCGATCAGGTCCTCGATGGACATGTCGCCCTCGTAGGGGATCAGCTTGCTGCGCCGGTCGTCGCCGAACTTGTCGACGATGGCGGCCAGCTCGTCGTGGATGATCTGGCGCTGCAGGGACTCGGAGGCGAGGATCGCGTTGTACTCGTTGATCTTCACCTGGAGCTCGTCGTGCTCCTGGACGATCTTCTGGCGCTCCAGGGCGGCCAGACGGCGCAACTGCATCTCGAGGATGGCGTTGGCCTGGATCTCGTCGATCTCCAGGAGCTCCATCAGGCCCGTGCGGGCGATCTCGACGGTGTCGCTGGCGCGGATGAGCGCGATGACCTCGTCGATGGCGTCCAGGGCCTTCAGCAGACCGCGCAGGATGTGCGCGCGCTCCTCGGCCTTGCGCAGCCGGAAGCGCGTACGGCGGACGATGACCTCGATCTGGTGCGTCACCCAGTGGCGGATGAACGCGTCCAGGGACAGCGTGCGCGGCACCCCGTCGACCAGCGCCAGCATGTTGGCACCGAAGTTGGTCTGCAGCTCCGTGTGCTTGTACAGGTTGTTCAGGACGACCTTGGCGACCGCGTCCCGCTTGAGGACGATGACCAGGCGCTGACCGGTGCGCGAGGAGGTCTCGTCGCGCACGTCGGCGATGCCGCCGATCTTGCCGTCCTTCACCAGGTCGGCGATCTTCTGCGCGAGGTTGTCCGGGTTCACCTGGTACGGCAGCTCGGTGACGACCAGGCACTGACGGCCCTGGATCTCCTCGACCTCGACCACCGCGCGCATCGTGATGGAGCCGCGACCGGTGCGGTACGCCTCCTCGATGCCCTTGCGGCCCACGACCAGCGCGCCGGTCGGGAAGTCGGGACCCTTGATCCGCTCGATCAGGGCGTCGAGCAGCTCCTCCTGCGAGGCGTCCGGGTTCTCCAGGTGCCACTGGGCACCGGCGGCGACCTCGCGCAGGTTGTGCGGCGGGATGTTGGTCGCCATGCCGACCGCGATACCGGCCGAACCGTTGATCAGCAGGTTGGGGAAGCGGGCGGGCAGGACGGTCGGCTCCTTGGAGCGGCCGTCGTAGTTGTCCTTGAAATCGACGGTGTCCTCGTCGATGTCGCGGACCATCTCCATGGACAGCGGCGCCAGCTTGCACTCGGTGTAGCGCATGGCGGCGGCCGGGTCGTTGCCCGGGGAGCCGAAGTTGCCGTTGGAGTCCACGAGCGGCATCCGCATCGCCCACGGCTGGGCGAGGCGGACCAGGGCGTCGTAGATCGAGCTGTCGCCGTGCGGGTGGTAGTTACCCATGACGTCACCGACGACACGGGCGCACTTGTAGAAGCCGCGCTCGGGGCGGTAGCCGCCGTCGTACATGGCGTAGAGCACGCGGCGGTGGACCGGCTTGAGGCCGTCCCGGACGTCGGGCAGCGCCCGGGACACGATGACGGACATCGCGTAGTCCAGGTACGAGCGCTGCATCTCCGCGTCGAGTCCGACCGGCTCGATGCGCAGCGTCGCCGGAGTCGACTCGGTCTCGGGCGTCACTGGCTCAGGGGTGAAGTTCGGGGTCTCGTCGGCCATTGCTGGTGAAGATCCTTCCTGGTGCGGTCAGCGGAGACCGACTCAGATGTCGAGGAAGCGGACGTCCTTGGCGTTGCGCTGGATGAACTGGCGACGTGCCTCGACGTCCTCGCCCATCAGCACCGAGAACAGGTCGTCGGCCTGGGCGGCGTCGTCGAGGGTGACCTGGCCGAGGACCCGGTGCTCGGGGTCCATGGTGGTCACGCGCAGCTCCTCGGCGTTCATCTCGCCGAGACCCTTGAAGCGCTGGATGGAGTCCTCGCGGATGCGCTTGCCCCGCTGGCGGCCCATCTCGATCAGCGCGTCGCGCTCACGGTCGGAGTAGGCGTACTCGATGTCGTCCCGACCCCACTTGATCTTGTACAGCGGGGGACGCGACAGGTACACGAACCCGGCCTCGACCAGCGGCCGCATGAAGCGGAACAGGAAGGTCAGCAGCAGGGTGTTGATGTGCTGGCCGTCGACGTCGGCGTCCGCCATCAGGATGATCTTGTGATAGCGGAGCTTGTCGATGTCGAAGTCCTCGTGCACACCGGTGCCGAAGGCGGAGATCAGCGCCTGGATCTCCTGGTTCTGCAGGATCTTGTCGATCCGCGCCTTCTCGACGTTGAGGATCTTGCCGCGGATCGGGAGGATCGCCTGGAACTCCGGGTTGCGGCCGGACTTGGCCGAACCGCCGGCGGAGTCGCCCTCGACGATGAAGATCTCGCACTTGGCCGGGTCGTTGGACTGGCAGTCCGACAGCTTGCCCGGCAGCGACGCCGACTCCAGCAGACCCTTGCGACGGGTGAGGTCGCGCGCCTTGCGGGCGGCGACACGCGCGGTGGCCGCCTGGATGCCCTTGCGGATGATGTCCGCGGCCTCGACCGGGTTGCGGTCCAGCCAGTCGTTCAGGTGCTCGTAGACCGCCTTCTGCACGAAGGTCTTGGCCTCCGTGTTGCCCAGCTTGGTCTTCGTCTGGCCCTCGAACTGCGGCTCGCTCAGCTTGACCGAGATGATCGCGGTCAGACCCTCGCGGATGTCGTCGCCGGTGAGGTTGTCGTCCTTCTCGCGAAGGAGCTTCTTGTCGCGCGCGTACTTGTTGATCAGCGACGTCAGCGCGGCGCGGAAGCCCTCCTCGTGCGTACCGCCCTCATGCGTGTGGATGATGTTCGCGAAGGAGTACACGCCCTCGCTGTAACCGCTGTTCCACTGCATGGCGACCTCGAGGGACAGGCTCTTGTCCTTGTCCTCGGCCTCCAGGTCGATGATCGTGGGGTGCACCACCTCTCCCTTGCGGGAGTTGAGGTACTTCACGTAGTCGACGATGCCGCCCTCGTAGTGGTACGTGACGGACTTGACCTCGTCCTTCTCGTCCGCACCCGCCTCGTCGGCACCGCTGGTCGCCTTCGCCACCGCGCGCTCGTCGGTGAGCCGGATCGTCAGGCCCTTGTTGAGGAACGCCATCTCCTGGAAACGCCGCGACAGCGTCTCGAAGGAGTACTCCGTGGTCTCGAAGATCTCCGGGTCCGCCCAGAAGGTGACCGACGTGCCGGTCTCCTCCACCGTCTCGTTCCGCTGCAGCGGGGCGGTGGGGACGCCCATCTTGTAGTCCTGCGTCCAGCGGTGGCCGTCCGTCTTCACCTCGACGGCGACCTTCGTGGACAGCGCGTTCACGACGGACACACCCACGCCGTGCAGACCACCGGAGACGGCGTACCCGCCGCCGCCGAACTTGCCGCCCGCGTGCAGCACGGTCAGCACGACCTCGACGGCCGGCTTGCCCTCGGAGGGCACGATGCCGACCGGGATGCCTCGGCCGTTGTCCACCACACGGACCCCGCCGTCCGGCAGGATCGTCACGTCGATGGTGTCCGCGTAACCGGCCAGCGCCTCGTCGACCGAGTTGTCGACGACCTCCTGCACCAGGTGGTGCAGACCGCGCTCACCGGTCGAGCCGATGTACATACCGGGTCGCTTGCGGACCGCGTCCAGCCCTTCGAGCACGGTGATGGCACTGGCGTCATAAGAGGTGGAGGCGGCGGGGGCCTCGCCGTTGACGCCGGCGTCGGTGGACGGGATGTTCTCGTTGGGGTTGCCGGAATCGGCCACGAAGCGCCCTTTCTGGCACAGCACGAGCCGGGCTCCCGGGGGAACCCCCTCTGGGGGAGGGTTGCCGGAGCGGCTGCGGCATGTTGCGTTTGGTAAGCCTGGATCAGCGTTGCTCAGCTTTTCCCGGACAGTCCCCACGAGTGGGGCGGGATTCGCCTTCCAGTCTACCGGTAGCGCCGACAGTGATGGGGGTTTGCGGGCACCTGAGTCCCCATGTGCCGCCCTGAACCGGCCTCGATGGCATCCCGATATACGGAAGGGGGCTCCAAGGGGCTCACAGCGGCGCTCAGAGCTTTCGGCCGTCATCCCTTGTCCAGAGGGGGGTACGCACTCCATCGGCGCAGGTGCGCAGCGGTGTGAACACGCTCCGCACAGGACCGGGGACGTGAGGTACGTCACCCGTAGGTGTCGCCCGGACCCCGGCTTCCAGGGGCTCTGAGAGGGCCGTAACGGCGTGTGGGAGCGCTCGGACCGTGCACCTTGATCATGCGGATCGAGCCGTGCCCGAGGTCCTCGTTCAGCCGCGCGACCAGAGCGGGGGCAAGGAGCCGGAGCTGCGTCGCCCACGCCGTCGAGTCGCACAGCACCGACAGCACCCGCTCGTCCTCGTCGTAGCGCTCCGGCACACAGTGCTTCGCGAGATCGTCGCCGACGATCTGCGGCCAGCGGCCCATCACCCCGCCCACCGCCGCGGGCGCCTCCCAGCCCCGCTCGTTGATCAGCCGGTTGATCGCCGCGCCCAACGCCATCGGGTCGCGCCCGTCCGCGCGCGCGCCGGAGCGCAGTCCGCCGCGGCGCGCCTGCTTCTTCTGCCGCGCCGCGTCACCGCGCGCGCGTGCCTGCTCCTTCGCCGCGCGCAACGCCACGCGCGCGAGGTCGACGCCGGTCGGCTCGGCGGCCCGCTTCTCGCCGTCCCCGGCGGGCTGATCCGTACTCATCCGCGCTCCGTGCTCATACGCGCTCAACCGTCCCACCGGAGACCGCGTAGCGCGCGCCGGCCAGCACGTGCGGCACGTCGTCGTCCACGGCGGCGGTCACCAGCACCTGCTCGCCCGGCGCGACCAGCTCCGCGAGCCGCTCGCGGCGGCGCGCGTCCAGCTCCGCGAAGACGTCGTCCAGGACCAGCACCGGCTCGTTGCCCTCCGAGCGCAGCAGGTCGTACGAGGCCAGCCGCAGCGCGAGGGCGTACGACCAGGACTCACCGTGCGAGGCGTACCCCTTCGCGGGCATGCGGCCGAGCTTGAGCACCAGGTCGTCGCGGTGCGGACCCACCAGGGTCACCCCGCGCTCGATCTCCTGCTTGCGGGCGTCGCCCAGCGCGGCCGAGAGCTGCTCGTACAGCTCCTCGCGGGTGTGCGCCTCGCCCGGGGCCGACGGCTTGTACTCCAGCGCGAGCGGGCCACCGCCGGGGGCGAGCTGCTCGTACGCCTTGTCGGCGAGCGGCTGGAGCGCGGCGATCAGGTCCAGGCGCTGGGCGAGCAGCTCGGCGCCCGCGCGCGCGAGGTGCTGGTCCCAGACATCGAGCGTGGAGAGGTCCATGGAGCGCCCGCCGTGCCTGCGCGCGAGCGCGGCGGTCTTCAGCAGGGTGTTGCGCTGCTTGAGCACCCGCTCGTAGTCCGAGCGCACGCCCGCCATGCGCGGGGAGCGCGCGGTGATCAGCTCGTCCAGGAAGCGGCGCCGCTCACCGGGATCGCCCTTGATCAGCGCGAGATCCTCCGGCGCGAACAGCACGGTCCGCACGATCCCGAGCACGTCCCTCGGTCTGACCTGCGAGGACCGGTTGATACGGGCCCGGTTGGCGCGGCCCGGGTTCAGCTCCAGCTCGACGAGCTGCTGCCGGTCGCCCTGCCGCACTTGCGCCCGCACGATCGCCCGGTCGGCGCCCATGCGGACCAGCGGCGCGTCGGCGGAGACGCGGTGGCTGCCCAGGGTGGCCAGATAGCCGACCGCCTCGACCAGATTGGTCTTGCCCTGGCCGTTGGGCCCGACGAAAGCGGTGACGCCCGGGTCGAGGGGAACCTCGGCCCGGGCGTACGAGCGGAAGTCGGCCAGCGAAAGATGCGTGACGTGCATGGTCGTTCGCCGACCTCCCTCAAGGTGTGGATCGCGGGACGCGTCCCGGCGTCCTGACGTCCGGTGTCCTGTGGACTACTTCTTCTCTACGGCGTGGCCGCCGAACTGGTTGCGCAGCGCGGCGATCATCTTCATCTGCGGCGAGTCGTCCTGGCGGGACGCGAACCGCGCGAACAGCGACGCGGTGATCGCGGGCAGCGGCACCGCGTTGTCGATCGCGGCCTCCACCGTCCAGCGTCCCTCACCGGAGTCCTGGGCGTAACCGCGCAGGCCCTCCAGGTGCTCGTCGTCGTCCAGCGCGTTGACCGCGAGGTCGAGCAGCCAGGAACGGATGACCGTGCCCTCCTGCCAGGAGCGGAAGATCTCGCGGACGTTCTCCACGGAGTCGACCTTCTCCAGCAGCTCCCAGCCCTCGGCGTACGCCTGCATCATGGCGTACTCGATGCCGTTGTGGACCATCTTCGCGAAGTGGCCCGCGCCGACCTTTCCGGCGTGCACGGAGCCGAAGTCGCCCTCGGGCTTGAGCGCGTCGAAGACCGGCTGCACCTTGGCCACGTTCTCGGCGTCGCCGCCGTACATCAGCGCGTAGCCGTTCGCCAGGCCGTGGACGCCGCCGGAGACGCCGCAGTCGACGAAACCTATGCCCTTGGCGGCGAGCTGCTCGGCGTGCTTCTCGTCGTCCGTCCAGCGGGAGTTGCCGCCGTCCACGACCACGTCACCGGGCTCGAGCAGCTCGGCCAGCGCGTCGACCGTGCCCTGGGTGGCCTCGCCCGCCGGGACCATCACCCACACCACGCGCGGTCCGCTGAGCTTGCCCACCAGCTCTTCCAGGCTGTGGACATCCGCGATGTCGGCGTTGCGGTCGTATCCGATGACGGTGTGGCCGGCGCGGCGGATGCGCTCGCGCATGTTGCCGCCCATCTTGCCGAGACCGACGAGACCGAGCTCCATCAGTTGGTTCCTTAATTCGCTGTGTGGCAGAGGGGACACCAACGTGCCCGACCCCAGAGCCTATCCCCGCCCTGACCTGCACAACTGTGGGCATAGGCGCTCATACGTTCCCACCCACGCCGGTGTCCGCGCCCAGCGCCGTGAGCGTCCCCACCCCGCCGAACCGCCGCAGAGCGACAGTGCCGGGCACCCACAGAAGGCACCCGGCACTGTCCACACCTGTGGAGAACCTCAGCCGCTCAACCGCACCGGCATGATCAGGTACTTGTACGCCCCATCAGCCTCGGCATCCACCGCGGGCTTCCCGCTCAGCAGCGCCGGCTTGGTCGACGTCGTGAACGACAACTGCGCCACCGGCGAGTCGATCGCGCTCAACCCGTCCAGCAGGAACGTCGGGTTGAAGGCGATCGAGATGTCGTCACCCTCCAGCGCCGCCTCGACCCGCTCCACAGCCTGTGCGTCGTCACTGGAGCCCGCCTCGAGCGTCAGCACACCCTGCTCGAAGCTCAGCCGCACCGGCGTGTTCCGCTCGGCCACCAGCGCCACACGCTTGACCGCCTCGACGAACGGCGCCGTCTCGATCACCGCGACGGAGTTGAACTCGGTCGGAAAGAGCGTCCGGTACTTCGGCAGGTCGCCCTCGAGGAGACGCGTGGTCGTACGACGCCCCGCGCCCTCGAAGCCGATGAGCCCCTCGCCCGCGCCGGAGCCGGACAGCGCCAGCGTGACGCTGTCACCGGCGCCGAGGGACTTGGCGGTGTCCAGGAGCGTCTTGGCGGGCACCAGGGCGACCGCGGAGGCGTCCGGGTTCTCCGGCTTCCACAGGAACTCGCGGACGGCGAAGCGGTAGCGGTCGGTGGAGGCGAGGGTCACGGTGTCGCCCTCGATCTCGATGCGCACACCGGTGAGGACGGGCAGCGTGTCGTCACGCCCGGCGGCGATGGCCACCTGGGACGCGGCGGCCGCGAAGACCTCGCCGGGGACGGTGCCGGTGGCGGTCGGCATCTGCGGCAGCGCCGGGTACTCCTCCACCGGCAGGGTGTGGAGCGTGAAGCGCGAGGAGCCGCAGACCACGGTCGCCCGCACACCGTCGGTGGAGATCTCCACGGGGCGGTTGGGCAGCGCACGGCAGATGTCGGCCAGCAGGCGGCCGGAGACGAGGACCGTGCCCTCCTCCTCGACCTCGGCCTCGACGCCGACCCGGGCGGAGACCTCGTAGTCGAAGCTCGACAGGCTGAGCTGGCCGTCCTCGGCCTTGAGCAGCAGCCCGGCGAGGACAGGCGCCGGCGGACGGGCCGGGAGGCTGCGTGCCGCCCACGCCACTGCCTCCGCGAGTACGTCGCGTTCCACCCGGATCTTCACCGTAAGCCGCCTCCTGCTGTTGCTTCTGAGTCCTCCGACTCGGCGTCGCCGCCCATCACGAGGGGAAGGACACCGGGGACCAGTCTGACGCACCGCGCTGACATCAGGTGCCGGTCGGGGTCAAGTCGGACCGAGGGGCGGTCGGGCCACCGAGGGCGAGTTGTGCACAGCCCCCGCTTCAAAACGGTTTCCAGGCTCTCTCTAGTTGGGAGTAGTAGTAGGGCCTGTGGATACCGTGGATAACCTCGTTTGCCCAGCTCAGGGCCACAATTTTATCCACCGGCCCTGTGCATGGAGCCCGTGGATAACTCAGGGGTTCTGTGGAGAACAGAAAGTTCTGCACACACCGTCCCCAGGGAGGGCCGAGTTCTCCCCAGGTGCGTCCCCAGGTTTACCCACGTTTCCCACAGCCCAACCCGGCAGCTTCGTGTGACGGCTTTCACTCGATGCGGCGATCGGGGCTTGCGGGTTGCCGAACAGTGGACAGCCATGTGGAGAAGGGTCCGATCGCTGGGGAAAACCGCCCCCAGCCTGTGGGTTCTCGGTGGACAACCTTTTCCACACCCTGGGGGCGGGGACGTTTTCCACACCCTGTGGAGATCCTTCGTCCACGAATCCACAGCCCCCTGAGCTGCACGGACGCGCCTGACCCCGCTGCCCTGTGGACACAGCTTGGGACAACTTCGCCGTCCCCATGGTGTGGACGGAAAAAAGTCGCCGAATCTGTGGAGGAAGGCCGTAACCCGGGGGCTAATCGAACACCCGGGGGTGGTGGGGCGCCGGGTCGGGGTGCGGTCGGAGGGGGCGCGAGGGGGTCGCGAGGGCTCGCGAAGGGGTCGGTCGAGGCTCCAGGAGGGAGCCGGATGGGGGTCCGGGCGCCTCGGACCGCGTCGCGGACGCTCGTGCGGGGGCGTTCCACAGGGCTGTGGGTGACGTGCGGCGGGCAGCCGGTGCTGAGTGCGGCGGGCGCGCACCGGGTGCTCGCGCCTCAGCCTGGGTCACCGACCCGGTGGGCACAGGAAAGCGCCCCCGGGATCCCCCAGGGGCGCTCACACGGCCGACGCGGCACGAAGCCGCCGCACGGCCGTACTCAGCCGTTCTTGATGCGGTTGGTCAGCTCGGTCACCTGGTTGTAGATCGAGCGCCGCTCGGCCATCAGCGCGCGGATCTTGCGGTCGGCGTGCATGACGGTCGTGTGGTCGCGGCCGCCGAACTGCGCGCCGATCTTCGGCAGCGAGAGGTCGGTCAGCTCGCGGCACAGGTACATGGCGATCTGCCGGGCGGTGACCAGCGCGCGACCGCGCGAGGTGCCGCACAGATCGTCCACGGTCAGCCCGAAGTAGTCGGCGGTGGCCGCCATGATGTCCGTCGCCGTGATCTCGGGCGCGCTGTCCTCGCCGCCGGGGATCAGGTCCTTGAGGACGATCTCCGTGAGCCCGAGGTCGACCGGCTGCCGGTTGAGCGACGCGAACGCCGTCACCCGGATCAGCGCGCCCTCCAGCTCGCGGATGTTCCGCGAGATGCGGGAGGCGATGAACTCCAGCACCTCCGGCGGGGCGTTGAGCTGCTCCTGGACCGCCTTCTTGCGCAGGATCGCGATCCGGGTCTCCAGCTCGGGCGGCTGGACGTCGGTGATCAGACCCCACTCGAAGCGGTTGCGCAGCCGGTCCTCCAGCGTGACGAGCTGCTTGGGCGGCCGGTCGGAGGACAGCACGATCTGCTTGTTGGCGTTGTGGAGCGTGTTGAAGGTGTGGAAGAACTCCTCCTGCGTCGACTCCTTGTCCGCGAGGAACTGGATGTCGTCCACGAGCAGGATGTCCATCTCGCGGTAGCGCTTGCGGAAGCTGTCGCCCTTGCCGTCGCGGATGGAGTTGATGAACTCGTTGGTGAACTCCTCCGAGCTGACGTAGCGCACGCGCGTGCCCGGGTAGAGGCTGCGCGCGTAGTGCCCGATCGCGTGCAGCAGGTGCGTCTTGCCGAGACCCGACTCCCCATAGATGAAGAGGGGGTTGTACGCCTTGGCCGGTGCCTCGGCGACGGCCACCGCGGCCGCGTGCGCGAAGCGGTTGGACGCGCCGATGACGAACGTGTCGAAGAGGTACTTCGGGTTGAGCCGCGCGGTCGGCTCGCCGGGTCCGCCGGCCGGGGGCGTCGAGGAGCCGCCGGACGAGCCGCCGCGGCCGGTCCCGGCGGCGGGCAGCGAGGGTCCGCCCCGGTGGGCGCCGCCGCCTGACGGGGTGTCGGGAAGCTCGCGGCGGACCGGGTCGCGCTGGTCGTACTCGGTGCGGGACGTCTCGTAGTCGGAGCGCTGCTCGTAACCGGGGCGCTCGCGGCTCGCGCGGTACTCGGGCGAGGTGCCGTAGGTGTCGCGCCCGGAGCCGCCGTAGGAGTCCTGCGAGGACGGCGAGGCGTAGGGGTCGCGCTCGGGGAAGCCGAGGCGGGGCTGCTGCCAGCCGTAGTCGTCCTGCCCGGTGCGCGGCCAGGCGCCCGGCTCGGGGCGCTGGTACTCGGCCGGGTAGGCGGGGCGGACGGTGGGCAGCTCGGTGGGCGGGCGCTCGGCGCGGGAGGCAGGTCCCTCGTCGGGGAGCTGCTGGTCGTCGGCGCGGTGGCGGCCGTAGCCCTCGTACGGGGCGGAGGGCAGCTCCGGCTCCTCGTAGCGGGGCCGGTCCGCGCTCTCGTGCGGGGGCTGCGGCTTGGGCGCGGCGGGCGCGGGCCTGCTGCTCGCGGAGTCGTCGACGGTGATCGCGGTTCGGATGGGGCGCCCGCACTCCCGGCTGAGGGTCTCGCTGACGACGGGGGCGAGGCGGTCCTCGAAGGCGCGCTTGGCGAATTCGTTCGGCACGGCGAGCAGGGCGGTGTCCGCGACCAGGGCGAGAGGCTGGCAGCGCCGGAGCCAGTGCTCGTCCTTGGCGTCCACACGCTGTCCCGGACCCTCGCCGAGGAGTTGCTCCAGTACGCGTGGCCACACTGCGGCAAGATCGGCAGGTACGTCAGCCACAGGGCACGCTCTCTCGCAGATCCCACGAACGTGTGGTTGTGGGATGGGTCGGGATGAAAATCGGGTGGATGGGCCGGGCAATCCCGCTCGGGCGGGGATAAGGGAACGAATCGGAGTCCAGCCACGGTAGTCAGCGTGGCGGGTAGGGTTCAAGTTGTTGTCCCCAGCCTGTGGACAGTGTCCCTCGGTGGGCGCCGGTTTGACCGGATGGCGTAGCCGCGCGTACCGTAACCAGGTCGAGTTGTCGATGGCTGCTGCCGCCTGCCTCCGATGGGCACAGATCGCTACAGGTGATCGGGAAGCGGTGCACACGGGCGTGACGCGAGCTACTCGTGGGCGCACGGTGACAGCCAGGACGGCACCCCGCCAACTACCGATTCTTTCTGGAGCCCCCGAGTGAGCAAGCGCACCTTCCAGCCGAACAACCGTCGTCGCGCGAAGACCCACGGCTTCCGCCTGCGGATGCGCACCCGTGCCGGCCGCGCGATTCTGGCGAACCGCCGCAGCAAGGGTCGCGCCGCCCTGTCCGCCTGATCCTGACCAGGTCGTGACGTCGTGCTGCCCACCGACCACCGGCTGAGGCGGCGCGAGGACTTCGCGACCGCGGTACGACGAGGGCGCCGGGCAGGCCGCCCGACCCTCGTCGTCCACTTTCGTAGCGGTGCCACGGACCCGCACGCGCCTGGGGAGAGCGCTCCCCCGACGCGTGCGGGTTTCGTCGTGAGCAAAGCTGTGGGTGGCGCGGTCGTGCGCAACAAAGTGAAGCGCAGACTTCGTCACCTGATGCGTGACCGAGTTGCCCTGTTTCCCCCCGGTAGCCTGGTAGTCGTACGAGCGTTGCCCGGATCGGGAGACGCTGACCACGCACTGCTGGCCCGAGACCTGGACGCCGCCCTGGAGCGGCTGCTGGGAGGGGGCGCGCGATGAAGTACCCACTGCTGGCCCTGATCAAGTTGTACCAGTGGACGATCAGTCCACTGCTCGGGCCGGTGTGCAAGTACTACCCGTCGTGCTCTCATTACGGCTACACGGCCATCGACCGGCATGGTGCGATCAAGGGAACGGCCCTGACCGCCTGGCGCATCCTCCGGTGCAATCCGTGGTCGCTGGGTGGTGTGGACCATGTCCCCCCGCGCAAGCGTCCGCGGTGGCACGAAATGCTGCGCGGCGCCTGGAGCGCACGCAGGGGCGGAACCTCCGCCGCCGAAACGGCCACCGAGGCGAAGCTATCCGAGCCTCCTTCGAGCCCGGCCGCAGAGACCTCGTCCCATGCCCAAGGAGCATGATTAGTGGACACGATTGCCAGCTTCTTCAGCTTCATCACGACACCCGTCTCCTGGGTCATCGTCCAGTTCCACACGGTGTACGGGACGATCTTCGGTCCTGACACGGGCTGGGCCTGGGGCCTGTCCATCGTGTCCCTGGTGATTCTGATCCGCATCTGCCTGATCCCGCTCTTCGTGAAGCAGATCAAGGCGACGCGCGCGATGCAGACGCTCCAGCCTGAGATGAAGAAGATCCAGGAGCGCTACAAGAACGACAAGCAGCGTCAGTCCGAAGAGATGATGAAGCTGTACAAGGAGTCGGGCAC
The DNA here is from genome assembly GCF_016482685.1 of Streptomyces sp. DSM 110735. Taxonomy (GTDB): domain Bacteria; phylum Actinomycetota; class Actinomycetes; order Streptomycetales; family Streptomycetaceae; genus Streptomyces. Next base: position 389,477 of record NZ_JACYHF010000001.1, read on the forward strand.
CAACCCGCTCTCCTCGTGCCTTCCCATCCTGGCGCAGTCTCCCTTCTTCTTCGCCCTCTACCACGTGCTCAACGGCATCGCGTCGGGCAAGACCATCGGTGTCATCAACACCTCGCTGCTGGAGAGCGCCCGCAAGGCGCACATCTTCGGCGCCCCGCTCGCCGCGAAGTTCAAGGACAGCGCCGACACCATCGCGGCGATGCACGCCTCGGTCACCGACGTGCGTGTCGTCACCGCGATCATGATCGTCCTGATGTCGGCGTCGCAGTTCTACACGCAGCGCCAGCTCATGACCAAGAACGTCGACACCACGGTGAAGACGCCGTTCATGCAGCAGCAGAAGATGCTGATGTACGTCTTCCCGGTCATGTTCGCCGTCTTCGGCATCAACTTCCCGGTCGGTGTCCTCGTCTACTGGCTGACCACCAACGTGTGGACCATGGGCCAGCAGATGTACGTCATCCGCAACAACCCGAACCCGGGCTCCAAGGCTCAGGCGTCGTACCTGGAGCGTCTGACCAAGCACGTCACGCACCACGGCAAGGTCCGCCGGCGCAGCGAGCGCACGATCGTCAAGGCGATCGTCGCCAAGGGCCGCGACCGCAACGAGGCCGAGCGGAAGTTCATCAACGCGCTGAGCAAGGCAGGTCTGGCCGCCCAGGCCGACGGCTCCGTGGTCAAGAGCGACACCCAGGCCGTGGCCCAGACCGAGGACGGTACGGCGACCACCGCCGCGGCCACCCCCCGGCGCCAGCAGCCCAAGCGGCAGAGCAAGGCCCAGCGTCACCAGGGCACCACCAAGCAGCCGGGTGGCGCCACCGCGACCACCTCGCTGGAGAAGTCCGACGAGCCTCCGTCCGACGAGCCTCAGGACGACGCCAGGCCCGCCGCTGCCAAGCAGCCCCAGAAGTCCGGTTCCGGCACCCGCAGCAAGGCCCAGTCCGGGCAGAGCAAGGGTGGTCCGCAGCGGCCCAAGTCCCCGTCCAAGAAGTAAGAAGGAGCCCATCCCGTGACGGAAGGCACCACCACCTCCGCCGCTGCCGAGGGTGCAGACACCCTGACCCGCCTTGAGCAGGAGGGTGAGATCGCCGCGGACTACCTGGAGGGTCTGCTCGACATCGCCGACCTCGACGGCGACATCGACATGGACGTCGAGGCCGACCGCGCCTCGGTTTCGATCATCAGCGATGCCGGTGGCCGCGACCTCCAGAAGCTGGTCGGCCGGGACGGGGAGGTGCTGGAGGCGCTGCAGGAGCTGACGCGCCTGGCCGTGCACCGGGAGACCGGCGACCGCAGCCGTCTGATGCTCGACATCGCGGGCTACCGGGCCAAGAAGCGCGCCGAGCTGGCCGAGCTGGGCGCGAAGGCGGCCGCCGAGGTCAAGAGCTCGGGCGAGCCCATGAAGCTCAAGCCCATGACCCCCTTCGAGCGCAAGGTCGTGCACGACGCGATCAAGGGCGCGGGACTGCGCAGCGAGTCCGAGGGCGAGGAGCCCCAGCGGTTCGTCGTCGTACTGCCCGCCTGATCGGCCCCTGTTCCACCGGCCCCGTCTGTTGCGTCTGAGGCGCAGACGGGGCCGAACTTTGTCAGCCTGTAGTTCTGGTGGCCGGCGCGGGATGCGTCGGCGCTGTACGGAAGGACGGTCCCCGTGACGGAGGCAGCGGAGCTTCCCCCCGCGCCCGAACAGGCGCGGGAAGTATTTGGCGATCGCTTCGACGACGCGGTGCGGTACGCGGAGCTGCTGGCCGAGGCAGGTGTGCAGCGCGGTCTGATCGGTCCCCGGGAAGTGCCCCGGCTCTGGGAGCGTCATCTGCTGAACTGCGCGGTGCTCTCCGAGGCCGTTCCCGAGGGGGTGACGGTCTGCGACGTCGGTTCGGGCGCGGGTCTGCCCGGCATTCCGCTGGCCCTGGTGCGGGACGACCTCAACATCACCCTGCTGGAGCCGCTCCTGCGGCGCACCACGTTCCTCACCGAGGTCGTCGAGCTGCTGGGCCTGGACCATGTGACCGTGGTGCGCGGACGGGCCGAGGAGATGCTGGGGAAGGTGCCGCCGGTGCATGTGGTGACGGCGCGCGCCGTGGCCCCGCTGGACCGCCTGGCCGCCTGGGGCATCCCGCTGCTGCGCCCGTACGGCGAGATGCTGGCGCTGAAGGGGGACACCGCCGAGGAGGAGCTGAAGGCGGCGTCCACCGCGCTCGCCAAGCTCGGTGCGGTCTCGACCTCCGTCCTCCAGGTGGGCGAGGGCGTCGTGGACCCGCTGTCGACCGTCGTGCGGGTCGAGGTCGGTGAGAGCCCGGGCGGTGTCCGCTTCGCCGCCAAGCGCGCCAAGGCGGCGCGGACGGGGCGGACGCGCAGGCGCCGCTGAGTCAGATCGCTGGAGATGGGGTGTGCCCCGGGACGGAGAGCCCCGGGCACACCCCATCTGTCGTGTTCGGGCGGCGTCCTCCCGTGTTTGGGCGGCGTACTCCACACAAGCTGCCAAAGCCGGGCGGGTCGGAGTGTCGCGAGGACCCGGTCGCCGTGGCTGGGCATCGTGTTTCACGTGAAACGTCGCTCACTGCTGCACGGCATCATCGGCCGGAGTCACGCTGCGGCCGAACCCAGGGACCGGAAGCCGCTCGGTTCACTCGGAGAGGTACCGCAGGTGTCCACAGAGGTGGATTTCTCCACAGAAGGCCAGGGCTCACTGGTTCGCGGCACCGAAGGCATGGGAGGCTCTGTTCATTGCGAGCCTGAAGTCGAGGAGAGTGAATCCGTGCGGTCCGACGCCAATATCGCGGGACCGATGACCGATCCGGTCCCCGGTCCCCGAACCGAGTCGATGGGGGCAGATGTTTCACGTGAAACACCGCCCCCGATGGACGACACTCCCATCGGTCGCGCTGCCCAACTAGCGGCGGAGGCCCTCAGCCGCGCCGGAGAGGGCCTGCCGAGGCCCGAGCAGACCCGCGTCATCGTGGTGGCCAACCAGAAGGGAGGCGTGGGCAAGACGACGACCACCGTCAACCTTGCCGCTTCGCTGGCGCTGCACGGCGGCCGGGTCCTGGTGGTCGACCTCGACCCACAGGGCAACGCGTCCACGGCACTGGGGATCGATCACCACGCGGAAGTGCCGTCCATCTACGACGTCTTGGTGGAGAGCAGGCCGCTCTCCGAGGTCGTCCAGCCGGTCCCGGACGTCGAGGGTCTGTTCTGCGCCCCGGCCACCATCGATCTCGCCGGTGCGGAGATCGAGTTGGTGTCCCTGGTGGCGCGCGAGAGCCGACTCCAGCGCGCGATCCAGGCGTACGAACAGCCGTTGGACTACATCCTCATCGACTGCCCGCCCTCGCTGGGCCTGTTGACGGTCAATGCGCTCGTCGCCGGCCAGGAGGTCCTCATCCCCATCCAGTGCGAGTACTACGCGCTGGAGGGGCTGGGACAGTTGCTGCGCAACGTCGATCTGGTGCGGGGTCACCTCAACCCGACGCTGCATGTGTCGACCATCCTGCTGACGATGTACGACGGCCGGACGCGTCTCGCCTCCCAGGTCGCGGAAGAGGTCCGTACCCACTTCGGCGACGAGGTGCTGCGGACGAGCATTCCGCGCTCGGTCCGTATCTCCGAGGCTCCCAGCTACGGGCAGACGGTACTGACCTACGATCCAGGTTCGAGCGGGGCCCTCTCCTACCTTGAGGCGGCCCGAGAGATCGCGCTGAGGGGTGCGGGAATCGGCTACGACCCGACCCACGCCCATGTCGGCACCCAGAACGACCGGAACATGGTGGAGGGGTCACAGTGAACGAACGACGGAGGGGGCTGGGTCGTGGTCTCGCCGCATTGATCCCCGCTGCCCCGACCGAGAAGAGCCTGGCGTCCAGCGCGCTGGGCAGCGCGGCACCCGCGTCTCCCGCAGCGGCTCCGCTGCTGACCGCCGACCGGGGTACCGCCGAGGCGCCCACTGTGCCCGGGCCCACCCAGGAACTCGAGGACTCCCCTGCGAACCCGGTGGCGGAGCTGCCCGCCCCGCCGATGGGCGCCTACTTCGCGGAGATCCCGCTCGACTCCATCACGCCCAACCCGCGTCAGCCCCGCGAGATCTTCGACGAGGACGCGCTGCGCGAGCTGGTGACCTCCATCCAGGAGGTCGGACTCCTCCAGCCCGTCGTCGTGCGCGAGCTGGGCGGGGACCGCTACGAGCTGATCATGGGCGAGCGCCGCTGGCGCGCCAGCCGCAAGGCGGGACTGGAGGCGATCCCGGCGATCGTCCGCGCCACGGAGGACGAGAAGCTCCTCCTGGACGCCCTACTGGAGAACCTGCACCGCGCCCAGCTCAACCCGATCGAAGAGGCGCACGCCTACGATCAGTTGCTCAAAGACTTCAACTGCACCCACGACCAGTTGGCCGACCGGATCGGGCGCTCCCGCCCCCAGATCTCCAACACGCTCCGTCTGTTGCGCCTCTCGCCGACCGTGCAGAAGCGCGTCGCGGCCGGAGTGCTCTCGGCCGGTCACGCCCGGGCGCTGCTGTCCGTCGAGGACTCCGAGGAGCAGGACCGGCTGGCGCACCGGATCGTGGCCGAGGGACTGTCGGTGCGCGCGGTGGAAGAGATCGTGACCCTGATGGGCTCGCGGCCGCAGAAGACCTCGCGCTCCAAGGGTCCGCGCGCCGGAGCCCTGGTGTCCCCCGCCCTCAGCGATCTGGCCACGCGGCTGTCGGACCGCTTCGAGACCCGGGTGAAGGTGGACCTCGGGCAGAAGAAGGGCAAGATCACCGTCGAGTTCGCCTCGGTCGAGGACCTGGAGCGCATCCTCGGCACACTCGCCCCCGGCGAGGGTCCCCTGCTTTCCACGGGTCTCCAGGAGGACGAGGAGCAGGACGCCTGATCCACGGCGGCCCTGCCGACGACAGCGCGGGGAGCGGATCGTGTCCGGTCTGTACCGGAACACGGTCCGCTCTTTGCTTTGAGCCGGTATCGAGGGAATCGCATCGTGGATACGATGCGAACGGGTAGGGCGCAGCGGTCGGCGGATTCGCCGATGGGCTGCTCGGGAGACGGAGCGCTCTGACAGCCGCTCGCGCTGCACGGCCTTAGGAAGCGAGGAACAGCCTTCATGGGGCGTCGGCTCGTACCGCTCACGCTGGACAACCTCAAGGACCTTCCCCAGCGCTGTCGCTCGTGCGTCTTCTGGGAACTAGACCCCGTCAGCGGAGAGGCCGCGGTGAAGGCGGGGACAGCCGCGGGCGAGAAGGAGGCGTGGATCTCCGCCGTTCTGCTCGACTGGGGTTCGTGCGGCCGCACGGTCTACGTGGACGACGTGCCGGTGGGCTTCGTGCTCTACGCACCGCCCGCCTATGTGCCGCGCTCGGCGGCGTTCCCCACCAGTCCGGTCTCGCCGGATGCCGTACAGCTCATCACCGCGTTCGTGCTGCCCGGCTATCAGGGACAGGGGCTCGGCCGGACACTGGTCCAGGCGGTCGCCAAGGATCTGCTGAGACGCGGCTTCAAGGCCATCGAGGCGTTCGGCGACACTCGCTGGAAGGAACCGGCCTGCCTCCTCCCCGTGGACCATCTCCTCGCGGTCGGCTTCAAGACGGTACGGCAACACCCGCAGCATCCCCGGCTGCGGCTGGAGCTGCGCTCGACGCTGTCCTGGAAGGAAGACGTGGAGATGGCCATCGACCGGCTGCTGGGGGCCGTACAGAAGGAGCCCGCGCTGCGGCCGTTGTAGCGGGATGCACGAAGGGGCCGGTCCTCATCAGGACCGGCCCCTTCGTGTTTCACGTGAAACGTCACTCGGCGATGAACTCTTCGAGGTCGCGCACGAGCATGGCCTTCGGCTTGGCGCCGACGATCGTCTTGACGACATCGCCACCCTGGTAGACGTTCAGGGTCGGGATGGACATGACGCCGTACTTGGCGGCCGTGTTCGGGTTCTCGTCGATGTTGAGCTTGACGACCTCGATCTTGTCGCCGTACTCGGCGGCGATGGCCTCGAGGGACGGAGCGATCTGGCGGCAGGGACCGCACCACTCGGCCCAGAAGTCCACCAGGACGGGCTTGTCGCTCTTCAGCACGTCCTTCTCGAAGTTGTCATCGGTCACGGTCTTCAGGTTGCCGGCCACAGCGGGCTCCTCTTTTCTGCTCGTACGGTGGGGGTGGGGAGGTCAGACGGCCGCGGTCTTCTCGGGCTCGGCCTGGTCGGTGTCCAGCAGCGCGGCCAGGTAGCGCTCGGCATCGAGGGCAGAGGCACAGCCGGTGCCGGCCGCGGTGATCGCCTGACGGTAGGTGTGGTCGACGACGTCACCCGCGGCGAAGACGCCGGGCACGTTGGTCCGGGTCGAGGGAGCGGCGACCTTCAGGTAGCCCTCCGCGTCCAGGTCGAGCTGTCCCTTGAACAGCTCGGTGCGCGGGTCGTGACCGATGGCGATGAACAGACCCGTGACGGGCAGCTCCGAGACCTCGCCCGTCTTGACGTTGCGGAGCTTGAGACCGGTGAGCTTCTGCTCGCCGAGGATCTCCACGACCTCGCTGTCCCAGGCGAACTTGATCTTCGGGTCGTTGAAGGCGCGCTCCTGCATCGCCTTGGAGGCGCGCAGGGTGTCACGGCGGTGGACGATCGTCACCGACTTGGCGAACCGCGAGAGGAAGGTGGCCTCCTCCATCGCGGTGTCGCCGCCGCCGATCACGGCGATGTCCTGGTCCCGGAAGAAGAAGCCGTCACAGGTGGCGCACCAGGAGACGCCGCGGCCCGAGAGGGCGTCCTCGTTCGGCAGCGCGAGCTTGCGGTGCTGCGAGCCCGTGGCGACGATGACGGCCTTCGCGCGGTGGACCGTGCCCGAGGTGTCGGTGACGGTCTTGATCTCACCGGTCAGGTCGACGGACACGATGTCGTCCGGGATCAGCTCGGCGCCGAAGCGCTCGGCCTGCGCCCGCATGTTGTCCATCAGGTCGGGGCCCATGATGCCGCTCGGGAAGCCCGGGTAGTTCTCCACCTCGGTGGTGTTCATCAGCGCGCCACCGGCGGTGACGGCGCCTTCGAACACCAGGGGCTTCAGGGACGCGCGCGCTGTGTAGAGCGCCGCCGTGTAGCCTGCGGGCCCGGAGCCGATGATGATCACGTTACGGACGTCGCTCACGGCTTGTTTCCTCGTCTCTGGTCTGTGTCAGTCGACCGGTGAAAGCCCCTTTCGGGACTCCCACCCCACCCAACCGATCCTACGGGCCGCGCATTCCCCCGTTGCCCGGGCGCACGGAGGCGGCATGGGGAGCCATCTACTCTCCCGGATGACCGCAGGGGACCGAATGACGCGTGTGACGCCTCAGTTGCGTGGGAGGGACTGCTTCAGCAGGACGTCGCCGGAGGAGGCGGGCCGGTGCACGGTGCAGGAAGCGTCTACGACATAGACGAGAACACGCGTGCCGTCCGCGGTGTCGGGAAGCACGACCAGATAGGCCCTCCTCCCGGCGTAGGTGCCCGTCTTGGCGGCGAGCACGTCGTTGCGGGAGTCCACCGCCTGCCGTACGCAGTAGGGCACCGGGACGGCGGTCTGGATGAGGGTGTTCGCGCTCTGCGTCGGCCCGCCCGGCGAGACCGTCGCGCTCTCCTCGCGCGGCCGCTGGGTGCCCCGCTGAAGCCCCTTCTGCGCGGTGAGGAGACCTTTCACCTGGCTCTGCACGCTGGCCCCGGAGAACGTGGTGACGGCCGGGGCGGGCTTGGTGCGGGCGGAGGTGTCGGGGGAGTCGTTGCCGAGCGACTGAAGAAGCAGGGAACCGGCTCCCACTACGGCAGCGGTGAGGACGGCGCCGAGCGCGACGGTCCGGCGGCGACTGCGGCCGCGTTCCTTGCGCCCGGGACCGGTGGCGGCGGACGGACGCCCAGTGGGGCGTCCGGGTGCCGATGTTTCACGTGAAACCTGCTTCTCGGTTTCACGTGAAACATGCTGAGGGACGTTTGCTTCAGCGGCCAGGGCGGCGTCGATCCGGTCCGCGACGTCCTGCGGCATAGGCGGCGGCTCCGGCACACTGCCCAGCAGCGTCCGGATCTCCTCCAGGGACGCCTGGACGTCGGCGCACTGCTCGCAGCCCTCCAGATGCCGACGGAGGTCTGCGCTGCGGGTCGGCGCGAGGATGCCCTCGGTGAGGTCGGAGAGCTCGGTGACGTCCGGATGCCCGGCCGTGTCTGTCGAGGACGTCATGCCCGTCCACCTCCGCCCTTCACGACGGCCGAATCGCTCGGTCCTGTGTCCTGTGACCCGGCACTGCTCTGTGAGCCGTCACCCGGAGAATCTGTCGCAGGTGGGACGGATGCCCCGTGCACCCGGTTCCGTCCTGACGCGGGTTCTTTCCTCTCACCCGGGGCATCGGGACGCAGATGGGTGAGCAGTGGAAGAAGTCTGGCGCGACCCCGGGCGCAACGGCTCTTCACCGTCCCCGTGGGCACGTCGAGAATGCGCGCGGCCTCGGCCACCGGGTAGCCCTGCATGTCCACCAGGACCAGCGCGGCGCGCTGCTCCTTCGGGAGCGTCCCCAGCGCCTGGATGAGCTGCCGGTGCAGGTCGTTCCGTTCGGCTGGGGCGGAGGCGGACTCGTGCGGCTCCAGCAACTGCTCCAGCCGCTCGGTGTCGTCCACCGGCGCCGTCCTCCGGGAGGCGGTCTTGCGGGCGCGGTCCAGGCAGGCGTTCACCGTGATGCGGTGCAGCCAGGTCGTGACGGCCGACTGCCCCCGGAAGGTGTGTGCGGCCCGGTAGGCGGAGACCAGCGCGTCCTGGACCGCGTCGGCGGCTTCCTCCCGGTCCCCCAGCGTCCGCAGGGCCACGGCCCAGAGCCGGTCCCGATGCCTCCGGACCAGCTCGCCGAAGGCATCGGGGTCGCCGTCCACGTGCTGGGCGATCAGGTCCTGATCGCCCACTTCCTCGTATCCGGCGCCCTGCGCCATCTGCCCCCTCCGGCCGGACGAGACGTCAGCCCGTGAATCGGACTTCGGTGATGGCCTGCTTGTAGCCCGCCATCGAATACGAGGCCGCGTCGTAGCCGGACTTCGGCACGGCGGTCAGCCACACGAGGACGTAACGCGTCTTCACCGACTTGCCGGGCTTCACCGTGGCGGTCGTGCCCGAGGTGGTGACGTCGCCGATCCGCTTCATGGAGTCCAGCGACGGCGGTGTCAGCGAGTCGGCCGCGTACAGCTCGACCGTGGTGTGGTCGCCGCCGTAGCGGAGCCCGACCGTGGCCGCGTCGAGCTTCTGGTCGGACCCGAGGTCGTACATGATGCCGACGCCGGGCTTGTAGGGAGCGATCACGGGACCTTCGTTGAAGGACTTGGTCCGCCAGAACGTCGACGTGCTGCCGTCGTAGGTCTTGCCGACATCTCCGGGGTGCTGCGCGTCGCCCTTGGCGACGAACTCCTGGGCTCCCTGGATTTTTATCGGCTTCGGGATCGCCTTGGCCGCGTTCTTGTCGCCGCTGTCCTGCGTCTGGGTGTTGTTGCCGTCCTTCGGCTTGTCGCCCTGGCCCATCAACGCCTCCGCCAACTGCCAGCTACCGAGACCGAGCGCGGCGATGAGGAGGGCGGAGACCGCCCACTTCAGCGCCTTGCCGGTACGGCTCTGCAACGGAGGGGGCGGCGCCGTGAGCGGCTGGGTGAGGCCGGGACCGGCCGCGGGACGGCCGTACGTGCCCTGCTGGTACGTGGTGCGCTGGTACTCCGGCGGGGCGGTGAACGCGGGCTCCGGCGGGCGGATGCGGGGCATCTCGCCGATCGCCTTGACCAGTTCCTCCGGCGTGGTGCACGGGGACTCGTGCCGGGAGGCGGTGGCACCGTCGTTGACGAGCGCCCGCATCGCCAGCTCGGACAGCCCCCGGTGGACGCCCGCGCGCACCTGGTCGGGTGCGACGAGACCCACGTCCTTGGGCAGCCCGGTGAGGCCGTAGGCGTCGCTCTCGTACGGCCAGCGCTGCGTCAGCGCCGCGTAGAGCAGTGCGCCGATCGCCTCGGTGTCCGTGCGCTGCGGGGTGTCGGAGGAGATGCCGCGCAGCGCCGCGTTCACGGCCAGGCCGCGGATGCGCCACTGTCCGGTGGAGGTGCGCAGCACGGCGTTGGGGTTCAGCCGCAGATGGGCCAGGCCGTCCCGGTGCGCCGCCGCCATGGCGGACGCGAGCTGACTGACCATCTGGTAGGCGTCGTGCGGCTCCAGCGGGCCCGTGGCGAGCAGCGTCGTCAGCTCGGTGGCATCGGGCAGCCACTCGTGCACGACGTAGACGAGGTCGTCCTCCTCGACCGCGTCGAGGACCTGGACGAACCGCGGGTCGCCCAGGAGCGCCGCCGCGCGGGCCGCCGCCAGGACGGAACGGGCCCGAGGGTGCTGGGCCGGCAGAATGTGCACGCCGACGGCGCGACGAAGTTTCTCGTCGACCGCACGCCAACTGCTGAATCCGTCCAGACGGGTGACGCACTCCTCGAGACGGTAGCGTCTGGCCAGCTTGTGACCGCTGTGCAGGTCCGGGGGCGCGGGCGTCGTTGCGATGGTCTCCGTCCCGCTGTTCCCCTGTGCCTCGGTGCTGTCCGTGTCCAGCTCCAAGTTTTTGGCCGTCCCGTCGGACGTGGACTGGCCCGCCTTGGCGGTCAGTGGCTGCTCGCCACTGTTGTCTGCCACGTCGACGGCAGCCGTGCTCCGTTCCGCCACCGTCGTCCCTGCCTCCCCATCCGTTGCACGCTGTCCGACGCCGAAACCAATTGTGCCCACAGTCCGCCGCTATGCACGACACGCGGCGACGGACGATGGTTGTGCGCCTACCCCGCCTCAGCGTCCCAGACGCCCGCGGACCATTCCCACGAGCGAGTTGAGTTCCTCGATCCGCATCCTCCTCGCGGCGACGAAGAAGATCCCAAGCAATACCGCACCACCGACCACGAGCGCCACGAAGGATCCGAACACGCCCTGGCCCAGAGTGTGCCCGATGCCGTAGCAGGCCGCACCGCTGAGGAGTGCCGCGGGCACCGAGGCGATGCCGAGCCGCGCGTAGGTACGCAGCACCCGGGAGCCGTCCAGGTCGCCGCCCAGGCGCTTGCGCAGCCGCCGCCAGGCGACGCCGACACCGATGGCGTAGGCGAGACCGTACGCGGCCGCCATGCCCGCGACCGCCCAGCGGGACGGCAGCAGGACGAAGCAGAGGGCCGAGGCGCCCGCGTTGACCACCGCGACGATGACGGTGTTGTAGAAGGGCGTCCGGGTGTCCTCGTAGGCGTAGAAGGCGCGCAGGACGACGTACTGCACCGAGTACGGGATCAGGCCCAGACCGAAGGCCATCAGCATGTAGCCCATGTTGGTGGCCGCGCCGGTGCCCGAGGAACCGAAGATCAGCGTGCACATCGGGATGCCGAGCGCCAGGAAGCCGAAGGCGATGGGCACGATGGCCACGGCGGTCGTCCGCAGACCCTGCGAGATGTCGTCGCGGACCGCGCCGGCGTCGCCCTCGGCGGCCGAGCGCGAGATGCGCGGCAGCAGCGCTGCCATCAGGGACACCGTGATGATGGCCTGCGGCAGGCCCCAGATGAGCTGGGCGTTGGCGTAGGCGGCGAAGCCGGTGCCCTTGGCGTCCGAGTCCTCGCCCGCCGCGGTGGAGAGCTGGGTCACGATCATCGCGCCGGCCTGGTTGGCGAGCACGAAGAGGACCGTCCACTTGGCGAGCATCGCGGCCTTGCCCAGGCCGTGGCCCTTCCAGTCGAAGCGCGGGCGGATACGGAAGCCCGTCTCCCGCAGGTAGGGGATCATCGCCAGGGCCTGCACGACGAGACCGAGCAGCACGCCGATGCCGAGCAGCCGCTGGCCCTCCACCGGGATGTTGGCGACGGTCATGTGGGAGTTGGCCGAGGTGCCGTAGACCCAGATGAACGTGCCGAGCGTCACGATGATGACGATGTTGTTCAGCACCGGGGTCCACATCATCGCGCCGAACTTTCCGCGCGCGTTGAGGATCTGACCCATCACCACGTGGACGCCCATGAAGAAGATCGAGGGCAGGAAGTAGCGGGTGAAGGTGACCGCCACGTTGTCGGCCGCCGGGTTGGTCGCGACCGAGTCCGACAGCAGGCGGACCAGGAGCGGGGCGGCGAACATCGCGACGCCCGTGAGCACGGCGAGCGCCACCATCACGAGGGTCAGCAGCCGGTTGGCGAACGCCTCGCCACCGTCCTCGTCCTCCTTCATGGCCCGCACGAGCTGAGGCACGAAGACGGAGTTCAGACCGCCGCCGACGGTCAGGATGTAGATCATCGTCGGGAGCTGGTAGGCGACCTGGAAGGAGTCACCCAGGAAGCCCAGGCCCAGCGCGGAGACGATCAGCGCCGAGCGGACGAATCCGGTGAGGCGGGAGACCATTGTGCCCGCCGCCATGACGGCGCTGGAGCTGAGCAGACCGCCCTTCTTGGGCGCGGCGGCAGGGGCGGGGACCGCGGGAGCCGCGGCGGGCCCCGAGGGCCCGGGCACCGGGGCGGGCGGCTGCGTGCGGTTCCCGGGTGCGGGAGGCTGCGTGCCGCCCGGTCCTGCCTGGCCCGGTGCCGACGGCCCGGAGGCGGTCCGCGCGCCCGTGGCCGCTGCGGCGCCGCCGTGCTGCTGGTCCTTCAGCAGATGCGCGAAGGCGTCCGGCTCGTGGTACTCCTCGCCGGAGTGCGAGACCAGGTCGTCCACGCCCACGAACTGGGTCGTGCGCGGGTTGTCGCCGTACGGCAGGTGCTGGGTGGCGTCGCCGTCCGGCTCGGGAGCCGGGGTGTTGGCCCACACGCGGGGGTCGGGCGCGTACGGCGACTGGGAGGGCTGGGCGTACAGCGGCCGATCGTAGGTGCCCGGCGGGGGCGGCGGGTGCGCGGCGCGGTCGTAGAGCGCCTCGGCGACCGGGTCCTGGGCGGACAGGTCGCGCTCCCGGTAAGGGTCCTGGTCGTAGGCGTCCTGGAGGTACATGTCCGCCGCGGGCTGCGGCGGCACCTGGCCCGGCTCGGGCGAGGTCTCGGGGTGGCCCGAGCCGGCGGCGCCCTGGCCACGGTCACCGTCGTACGGCGCGTTCATGGTTACCCCACCTCATCGTCCCGGGCCACACCGGCCACGACATCGCTCAACGGTCCACTCTCTCACCCGTGCCGGACGGGTCGGCGCTTTCCGGTGCGGTGTCCGGTGAAGGGTCACTCGGCTGGTCCGGCGCGTCCGCCCCGGCGGGGGAGGCGGACTCCGCCGCAGGACTGTCCTCGGGGGTGCCGGGCTGCTCGGGCGCGTCGTCGGCGCCGTCCTCGGCCGTGCCCTCCTGCTCGGCCCGGCGGGCCGCCGCGCGCTTGCGCTGGGTGTACATCCGGAACCCGGCGAGCACCAGCAGGAGCACACCGCCGCCGATGACCAGCATCACGGTAGGCGTGACCTCGGTGACCTTCACGTCGAAGGTGACGGGGTCGCCGTACTCCTGGCCGTCCTCGGTGTAGAGCTGCGCGATGACACCGACGCGGCCGTTGGCGTTGGCCGAGGTGGTGAACTTGACGGACTGGCTGTGGCCACCGGAGACGTCGACGCGCTGCTCGTAGTACGCCTTGCCGCCGATCTTCAGGCGGGTCGGCATGGTCGAGGTGAGCCGCAGATACAGGTGACCGACGGGCTGGACGAGGTTGTTCTGCACGGTGACCGGGATGGTCGCGCTGCGCCCGGAGAGCTTGGTCTCCGACTTGTCGATCAGCTTGACCTGTTCCGCGAGGTCGTCGAGCCAGCCTTCCACGCCGCCGCGGAAGCTGTCCCCGTCCGCGCGGTGGCCCCGCCACGACGTGGACATCCCGCGGTCTATGGCCAGCCCGAACGGCGTGACCACGCGGGACTGGTCCGAGAGGATCACCTGGAAGTTGTCCAGCTTGTCCTGCGTGCGCGCGATCTGCTCGAAGGCCGACTTCGGCAGCTCCTGCCTGCGCAGCGAGGAGGGGTAGGCGGAGGTGGAGGGGATGCGCGTGGTGGCGTTCGGGTCGGGCTTGACCTTGGCCGCCGCGCTCAGACCCTGGGCCTCGGACCAGGTGCCGCTCTGGAGCGCCGTCAGCGCCGTCGCCATGGCCTGGGCCTGGCTCGCGGTGGGCGTCCGCTGCGGAGCCACCACGATGCTGCGCTGCTTGTCCGTCTGCGCGTTCACCTCAAGGCTCTGGGCCAGGAACTCCTGCACGGCGAGCGTGGAGGAGTCCGCCCTGGTCAGATCGCCTTCGAAGGCAGTGGACAGCCGGGCGTCGGCGACCACCGCGGTGGTGCCGCCGCCGACCGGGCGGGCGGCGGACGGCGTGTAGGACAGCCCCGAGTTCTCCCGGAGGCTGTCACTGCGGGCGATCACCCGGTCCGCGCCGGCGGAGGTGGCGACCTTCATGATCGACGGGTCCACGGCGCCCTCGACGGGCCAGGCGAACTCGGTGCTCGGCGTGACATGGAGCACGGTCTTCACGGTCGTGGCGGCGACGTCGGTCGCGTCCTTGAGGTGGCTGAGCGAGCCGGTGACGCTGGTGCCGGTGTGGGCGAGCGAGGCCAGGTCCGGGTCACCGAAGGGCAGCGCCACGACCTCCTCGCCCGTGACGGCCTTCTGGAGGTCGGCCAGCCACTGCCGGGCGATCTGCTGGTGCTCGCGGGGGCCGGGCGTGGTGGTGTCGCCGGGCGCGGCGATCCGGTAGCCCTTCGCCATCGCCTCCACGGAGGCCAGCAGGTCGGGGTCGATCACCCAGGTGATGTCGAGGTCCTTGCCCAGCTCCACCATCTGCGCGAGACGGCCGCCGGGCGCGATCTCCTTGGCCAGCTCGTCGTCGCGGAACACCGGCGTCTGCGACTCGCCCGCACCAGTGCGCGCGGTCATGCGGACGGAGGAGATCAGCGGCCACAGGAACGTGGTCTTGGTGGTGGAGTCGGCGTCCGAGGGCTGCCAGGGCAGGAAGGTCCGCTCGACACCGAGCACCTGGTCCCAGGGCCGCGCCGAGGTCTGGCCGGACACGGCGACCCCGAACGTGTAGACGCCGTCGCCCTTGAGGTCGAGCTTGTCCACCGGGACGGAGATGCTGAAGTGCTCGGCGATCCCGGGGATGAGCTTGGGGAACTTCTCCGTGTACTTGCCGCCGACCTCGGTCCCGGTGCCGCCCTGTAGGGAGTGCGGATGCCGGGCGATCGCCTCGACCGCCGAGCGCGTGTTCAGCAGTGGGCCCAGCCGCACGCCGACGTGGGCGCCGGTCACGGTCTGCTTGCCGTTGTTCGTGACGGTGCCGGAGACGGTCACCGTGTCGCCGTCCGTCGGCGCGCTGGGGCTGAGCGAGTCCAGCGCGACGGAGACCGAGTCCGACGACGCGGCCTGCGCGGGCGACGCGGCGGAGAACTGGAGCAGCCCGGCCACCAGCGGCGCGCCCGCGAGCAGCGCCCCGGTGCGCCGCAGCCACCGGCGGGCAGGTGAGGCACTGGTCCCCTGGAAGTCTGCCGCCTCGGCCACGTGCTAACCCGTCTCTCGTCGTCAGTGGTCGTCGGAATGTGCGTCCCCGCATGGTAACGATGACCGCTGAGGGGAAGTGCCGCGGACCGCTCCCCAAGATCGGGTACGGCGATGGCCTGTCCCCTATATCCACTATCGGGCGCAGCAGTGGCGTACGCCGCAAGAACTGCTCCTTGTGCGGGTATGCCGGAGGACGCCGCCGACGGCTGCCGCCGGTTAAGGAGGCGCGGCCGGTCGGCCGGGCCACGTACCCTTTTCTGTTGTGCCGAACCCCAACGAAGACACTCCCGCTGCCCTGAGCCAGGTGCAGCAGCGCGCGGTGAGCGAGCTGCTGCGGGTGGCTCCCGTCGCCGACGACCTGGCCCGCCGTTTCAAGGAGGCCGGGTTCTCGCTCGCCCTGGTGGGCGGCTCGGTCCGTGACGCGCTGCTCGGCCGGCTCGGGAACGACCTGGACTTCACCACCGACGCGCGCCCCGAGGACGTCCTGCGGATCGTCCGGCCCTGGGCGGACGCCGTATGGGAGGTCGGGATCGCGTTCGGCACGGTCGGCGCGCAGAAGGACGCCCGCGTCGGCGACACCGACCGGCGCTTCCAGATCGAGATCACCACCTACCGGTCGGAGGCGTACGACCGCACCTCGCGCAAGCCCGAGGTGTCGTACGGCGACTCCATCGAGGAGGACCTGGTCCGCCGCGACTTCACGGTGAACGCGATGGCCGTCGCGCTGCCGGAGAAGGAGTTCATCGACCCGCACGGCGGTCTGGAGGACCTCGCGGCCCGTGTGCTGCGCACTCCTGGCACTCCCGAGGAATCCTTCTCGGACGACCCGCTGCGCATGATGCGGGCGGCCAGGTTCGCCGCGCAGTTGGACTTCGAGGTGGACCCCGGCGTGGTCACCGCGATGACGGAGATGGCCGGACGCATCGAGATCGTCTCGGCCGAGCGCGTCCGGGACGAGCTGAACAAGCTGATCCTCTCGGCCCACCCGCGCAAGGGTCTGACCCTCCTGGTCGACACGGGCCTCGCCGAGTACGTCCTGCCCGAGCTTCCAGCGCTGCGCCTGGAGCGTGACGAGCACCACCGGCACAAGGACGTCTACGACCACACGCTGATCGTGCTGGAGCAGGCGATCGCGCTGGAGGAGAACGGCCCCGACCTCACGCTGCGGCTGGCCGCCCTGCTGCACGACATCGGCAAGCCGCGCACGCGCCGCTTCGAGAAGGACGGCCGGGTCTCCTTCCACCACCACGAGGTGGTCGGCGCGAAGATGACCAAGAAGCGCATGACGGCCCTGAAGTACTCGAACGAGCTGGTCAAGGACGTCTCGCAGCTCGTCGAGCTGCACCTGCGCTTCCACGGCTACGGCACCGGCGAGTGGACGGACTCGGCCGTGCGCCGCTACGTCCGTGACGCGGGCCCGCTGCTGGAGCGTCTGCACAAGCTGACCCGTTCCGACTGCACCACGCGGAACAAGCGCCGGGCTGCTGCGCTGTCCCGGGCCTACGACGGCCTGGAGGAGCGCATCGCCCAGCTTCAGGAGCAGGAGGAGCTGGACGCGATCCGCCCGGATCTCGACGGCAACCAGATCATGGAGATCCTGGGCGTCGGACCTGGTCCCGTCATCGGTCAGGCGTACAAGTTCCTGCTGGAGCTGCGGCTGGAGAACGGCCCGATGGAGCACGAGGCGGCGGTGGCGTCCCTCAAGGAGTGGTGGGCCGGCCAGAACTGAGGTCGGTCGAGCGTCCCTGTTTCACGTGAAACGCGGACCAGGGTTCAGCGCAGGGGCGGTGTTTCACGTGAAACACCGCCCTTTGCGTTGTCCGGGCGCCAGGGAACGCGGTACATCGACACGGCGACGGCGCCGTAGAGGCAGGCGACGAGGACCACCAGCTCCGGTGAGCGTCCGTCCGCCGGGAGGATCAGGGCGGTGACCGCGGCGGCCCCGACGAAGGCGATGTTGAAGAGGACGTCGTAGACGGAGAAGACCCGCCCCCGGAAGCCGTCCTCGATGGACTCCTGCACGATCGTGTCCGTGGCGATCTTGGCGCCCTGAGTGGTCAGACCCAGCACGAAGGCCGCGATCATCAGCGGGACGGCGGCGAAGGGAAGCCCGAGGGACGGCTCCAGCACTGCCGCCGCGCCTGCGCACACCGCGATCCAGCGCCCCGGGCCGAGCCGCCCCGCCGCCCATGGAGTGATCACCGCCGCCGCGAAGAAGCCCCCGCCCGACAGCGCGAGCGCCAGTCCGAGTAGGCCGAGACCTTCCCGTGGGGTCGTGGTGAGGCCGTACCGGCACAGCATGAGCAGCAGGACGAGCAGCGCGCCGTAGCAGAAGCGGATCAGGGTCATCGAGGTGAGCGCCCACGCCGCGGCACGGCGCTCGGGGGCGGAGAGATACCGGACGGCGGCGGTCAGATCGCGTGCGGCGTCCACGAGCGCGGCACGCAGGCGGGGGTGGGCCGGTGCGCGGTCGGGTCCGAGCCGGTCGGGCGGCAGGCTCAGGGCGGTGAGGCCCGCGCACAGATAGAGGACCGCGCCCGCCAGCACCACGGTGGCGTCCGAGTCCGGGCCCGCCACGCGGATGACGAAGGCGAGACCGCCGCCCGCGGTCGCGGCGAGTGTCCCGGCGGTCGGGGAGAGCGAGTTGGCCAGCACCAGACGATCCGCGTCCACCACGCGCGGCAGTGCTGCGGACAGCCCCGCGAGGACGAACCGGTTGACTGCCGTCACGCACAGCGCGGAGGCGTAGAAGAGCCACCTGGGCGCCTGAGTGACCATCAGCAGCGCGGTGGCGGCGGCCAGCAGGGCGCGCAACGCGTTGCCGTACACGAACACCTGCCGTCGCCGCCAGCGGTCCAGCAGGACCCCCGCGAAGGGGCCGACCAGGGAGTACGGAAGGAGCAGCACCGCCATCGCCGAGGCGATCGCCGCGGCCGAGGTCTGCCGCTCGGGGGAGAAGACGACGTAGGCGGCGAGGGCCACCTGATAGACCCCGTCGGCGCCCTGGGAGAGCAGGCGGACACCGAGCAGGCGCCGGAAGTCCCGGACCCGCAGCAACCGGTGCAGGTCCTGGGCGACGGGCATGGGAGACAGCCTCACACATGCGGAAGGTCCCCGGGAGACGACCCCGGGGACCTTCCGCGCCCTGGCAGGAGCTTTCGCGTGCGAGCGGTACGGCTTTAGCGCTCGACGTCGCCGCGGATGAACTTCTCGACGTTCTCGCGGGCCTCGTCGTCGAAGTACTGGACCGGCGGGGACTTCATGAAGTACGAGGACGCGGAGAGGATCGGGCCGCCGATGCCGCGGTCCTTGGCGATCTTCGCGGCGCGCAGGGCGTCGATGATGACGCCGGCCGAGTTCGGGGAGTCCCAGACCTCGAGCTTGTACTCCAGGTTCAGCGGGACGTCACCGAAGGCGCGGCCCTCGAGGCGGACGTAGGCCCACTTACGGTCGTCCAGCCAGGCCACGTAGTCGGACGGGCCGATGTGGACGTTCTTCTCGCCGAGGTCCCGGTCGGGGATCTGGGAGGTGACGGCCTGCGTCTTGGAGATCTTCTTGGACTCCAGGCGCTCGCGCTCGAGCATGTTCTTGAAGTCCATGTTGCCGCCGACGTTGAGCTGCATCGTGCGGTCCAGGATCACACCGCGGTCCTCGAACAGCTTCGCCATGACGCGGTGCGTGATGGTGGCGCCGACCTGGGACTTGATGTCGTCACCGACGATCGGGACGCCCGCCTCGGTGAACTTGTCCGCCCACTCCTTGGTGCCCGCGATGAAGACAGGGAGGGCGTTGACGAAGGCGACCTTGGCGTCGATGGCGCACTGGGCGTAGAACTTCGCGGCGTCCTCGGAGCCCACCGGCAGGTAGCAGACCAGAACGTCGACCTGCTTGTCCTTCAGGACCTGGACGACGTCGACCGGCTCGGCGTCCGACTCCTCGATGGTCTCGCGGTAGTACTTGCCGAGGCCGTCGAGGGTGTGGCCGCGCTGGACGGTGACACCGGTGGTGGGCACGTCGCAGATCTTGATGGTGTTGTTCTCGGAGGCGCCGATGGCGTCCGACAGGTCGAGGCCGACCTTCTTGGCGTCGACGTCGAACGCGGCGACGAACTCGATGTCCCGCACGTGGTAGTCACCGAACTGCACGTGCATCAGGCCGGGGACCTTGGCCGCCGGGTCGGCGTCCTTGTAGTACTCGACGCCCTGCACCAGCGACGCGGCGCAGTTGCCCACGCCGACGACGGCTACGCGAACCGAACCCATTCCGGTTGCTCCCTGTGTGTACGAGTGAGGCCCTGAGTGGGCCGTCACGTGGCGGTGTCGCCGGGCGTATCCGTCCCCGGGAGGTCCCTGGGACGGGGCAGGCCGCCCGCCGATCCAGATGTGGTGTCCTGCTGAGCGGACTCCCCGGACTCCGACCCCTTCAGGTCGCGCCCGGCCCGCTCGCTTTCGATGAGCTCGTTCAGCCAGCGCACCTCGCGCTCCACGGACTCCATCCCGTGGCGCTGGAGCTCAAGCGTGTAGTCGTCGAGCCGCTCCCGCGTGCGTGCCAGGGAGGAGCGCATCTTCTCCAGACGCTCCTCCAGGCGGCTGCGCCGGCCCTCCAGCACACGCATCCGCACATCGCGTGAGGTCTGCCCGAAGAAGGCGAACCGCGCGGCGAAGTGCTCGTCCTCGTACGCGTCCGGCCCGGTCTGCGAGAGCAACTCCTCGAAGTGCTCCTTACCTTCGGCCGTCAGCCGGTAGACGATCTTGGCGCGGCGCCCGGTGAGGGGGGCCGCCAGAGCGTCTTCGCGGGTGTTGCCCGGTTCCTCGATCAACCAGCCGTTTACGACCAGCGTCTTGAGGCAGGGGTACAGCGTTCCGTAGCTGAAGGCACGGAACACACCCAGGGATGTATTGAGTCGTTTGCGCAGTTCGTAGCCGTGCATCGGAGACTCGCGCAACAGCCCGAGTACGGCGAACTCAAGGATGCCGGAACGCCGGTTCATGATCGCCTCCTCTCCGCACACAGCGTCTTTATCGCGCACTGATGTATCGACTCGATACATCCCGACGATAGAACGGCCTCCGGTGTGCGACAAGAGGGCAGATGGTGAACGGGATCACATCACTGATTCGTACGCGGCAAGTTGCCTGATTTGGGGTGAACTTCGGGGCTGGGAAGGTTTTGGCGGTGCGTAGTCTGTGCGCCATGCACACCACCGGGAACCAAGGGGCGCTTGGGGGGCGTCGTGGTCCCCGGTGCAGTACGGGTGAATGCAGCAACGACCGCATCCGTACTTCGGGGGGACCGGAAACCAGCCGCTGTTTCCAGGCGCGCACGGGTGCGCCTGCCCGAGGAGTAATCGTTCGATGAGCGAGCACCGTCGCAAACCGCCGCCGCCGCAGGGAGGCGGACGTGCCGCGGCCCGACGCGGCCAGCCCGGCCCGTCCTCCGGCCGCCGAGCGGCCCCGCGAGGCACCAACGAGGCCCCTGCCGACTCCTATGGTGACGAGCCTGCCTACGGCAGTCGCGCCGAGGCGCGCCGCGCGACCCAGAGAGGCGGCGGAGGCCGCCGCCGAGGCCCCGACAACGCGGGACCGGGGCGCGGGCGAGGCCGCGCCGCCGCCCCCGCCACCCCGAAATTCATCGACTACCCCCGGGCGGGCAAGGACGGCTGGCAGCGCTGGCTGCCGTCGTGGAAGCTCGTGGCCACCGTGTGCGTCGCCTTCTTCGGAAGCCTGGTGGCCGTGGCGGGCATTGGTTACGCGATGGTCGACGTGCCGGACATCGCGAAGACCGCCACGGCGCAGAACAATGTCTACGAGTGGTCCGACGGTTCCGTGATGGTCGCCACCGGTGGTGAGATCAACCGGCAGAACCTCAACTACTCGCAGATTCCGCCGGAGATGCGGTACGCCGTGATCTCCCAGGAGAACAAGACCTTCGAGACCGACAGCGGTGTCGACCCCACGGGCATCGCGCGCGCCTTCCTCAACATGGCCCGGGGCGGTCAGACGCAAGGTGGCTCCACCATCACCCAGCAGTACGTCAAGAACGCCAGGCTCGATGACCAGTCACAGACGATCTCCCGCAAGTTCAAGGAGATCTTCATCGCCATCAAGGTGGGTGCCACGGTCCCCAAGGAAGAGGTGATGGCCGGCTACCTGAACTCGGCGTACTTCGGTCGCGGGGCCTACGGCATCCAGGCCGCCGCGCGGGCGTACTTCGACAAGGACGCCAAGGATCTCGATCCGGGTCAGTGCGCGTTCCTCGCGGCGATGCTCAAGGGCGCCACGTACTACGACCCCGCCGGCGCGGTCTCCATCGATCCGGCCGCCACCTCCACCGCCAACACCATCAGGGCCACGCACCAGATGCAGGACACGCTCAACAAGATGGTCGAGTACGGCCATCTGAGCGCGGCGGAGCGGAGCAAGTACACGAAGCTTCCGCACGTCCAGAGCCCCCACTCGAACGGCCAGTTGGGCGGGCAGGTCGGCTACCTGGTCGACCTGGCCAAGGGCTATCTGATCGCCCACAAGGGCGAGACGCACATCACCGCGGACGACCTCCAGCAGGGCGGTTACACGATCCGGACGACCTTCAACAAGAAGAAGGTCAAGCAGCTCGAGAAGGCCGTCGAGGACGTCCGGAAGAAGAACATCAACACCAAGCTGCGTCCGGCCACTGACAAGTACGTTCAGTTCGGTGGGGCGTCGGTCGAGCCCAAGACCGGTGCCATCAAGGCCATTTACGGTGGCGAGGACTGGACCAAGCACTTCACCAACAACGCCGACGCCACCGGTGCCCAGGTGGGTTCGACGTTCAAGCCGTTCGTGCTGGCTGCAGCGATGAAGTGGGGCGTGCGGAACCCGGATGGCCTTGAGGACCAACCGCAGGACGAGCGCACCCCGGCCTCGTCGAAGAGCTTGTACAGCGGCCAGAACAAGCTCAAGATCCGGACCTACGACGGAGAGGTCTGGAAGGACAGGAAGGGCAAGGAGTGGCTCCAGACGAATGACGGAGGCGAGTCGGAGGGAAATCCCCCCGACTACAAGATCGATCTGCGCTACGCCATGCAGTTCTCGGTCAACTCCGCCTATGTCCAGTTGGGCATGGATGTCGGCCTGGACAAGGTCAAGCAGAGCGCCCTGGACGCGGGCGTCCTGGAGAACAGCCTGGCCAGCTCGAGCTTCCCGTCGTTCTCCATCGGAACCTCCGACCCCAGCGCGATTCGTATGGCCGGCGCCTACGCGACCTTTGCGAACAGCGGAACGCATCGAGACCCGTACTCGGTGGCTCAGGTCAGTGGCAAGGACGGAGTCGTCTACAAGCACAAGGACGAGTCCAATGAGGCCTTCGAATCGAAGGTGGCTGACAACGTCACCGACGTGCTGAAGACCGTGGTCGACAAGGGCACCGGTACCGCTGCTCAGCTCCCGGGTCGCGAGGTGGCCGGCAAGACCGGTACCACCGACGGCAACAAGTCGGCCTGGTTCGTCGGGTACACCCCCCAGTTGTCCACCGCGATCAGCATGTTCCGGATGGACGACCAGGCGAAGCCCAAGGACCGCAAGTTCCTGAAGATGTACGGGACCGGTGGCCAGGCGAAGATCCACGGTGCCTCGTTCCCCGCCGAGATCTGGCACGACTACATGATCGAGGCGCTGAAGGGTCAGCCGGCGGAAAAGTTCCCGACCCCCGTTCCGTACGGCAAGGCGCTCAACGTCGAACCGAGCCCCTCCCCCACCCCGACCGTCACGCAGAGCCCGACCACGAGCCCGTCGCCGAGCCCGACGCCGAGCGAGTCCGAGGTGCAGCCGTCGCCGACGAGCAGCATCACCTGTGGCTTCTTCGGATGCCATGACGGTGGTAACCAGAACGGCGGTAACGACAACGGTGGCACCGACAACGGAGGTGTCGACGGCGGACCCGGAGGGACCGATCCGAGTCCGACTCTCTCCGAAACGAGCGGTACCGGTACCACCCGAGGGAATGGCAACGGGGGCTTCTTCGGAGGTCAGGACAGTTAGTCCGTCCGATTGACCGGTTCCGTCCCTGACGACCGGTACGCCTGTTTCACGTGAAACATGGGCCGCCGCACCTGCGAGGTGCGGCGGCCCACGGCGTTTTCCGGGGTGCGTACGGCAGGATGTGCCCCATGCCCAGTGCTGAAACGACGCCCGTGCGTGTGCCCGAGTCGGAGACGGTGCGACCGAGTCGGGAGGACGAGATCGCCGCGGTCGGCAGTGAGCTGATCGGTGGCCCGGTCGGGCGGCGTGCCCTGCTCGGGACGTCCTGGTGGACACCGATCAGGGTCATCGCCCTGGTGGCGATCGGCATGTTCGCCCTCGGCCTTGTTCAGAAGGCGCCCTGTTACGACGGAGCCTGGTTCTTCGGGGCCAGCTCGCAGTACACGCACGCCTGCTATTCGGACATCCCGCACCTCTATCAGGGGCGCGGCTTCGCCGATGGACTCGTGCCGTACTTCGACAGGCTCCCGGGCGACATGGAGTACTTGGAGTACCCGGTCCTGACCGGCGTGTTCATGGAGGTCGCCGCCTGGCTCACCCCGGGCAGCGGCGGCATCCAGCAGCAGGAGCAGTGGTACTGGTTCGCCAATGCCGGGATGCTGATGGTCTGCGCGGCGGTCATCGCCGTCTGCGTGGCCCGCACGCACCGCCGACGCCCCTGGGACGGTCTGCTGGTCGCCCTGGCGCCCGCCTTCGCCCTGACCGCCACCATCAACTGGGACCTGCTGGCGGTTGCCCTGACGGCCGCCGCGATGCTCATGTGGTCGCGGAGCCGTCCCGTCGCCTTCGGTGTGCTGCTCGGGCTCGCCACGGCCGCCAAGCTCTACCCGGTCTTCCTGCTCGGGCCGCTGCTCGTGCTGTGCTGGCGGGCAGGCAAGTGGCGGCCGTTCTTCCAGGCTGTGAGCGGCGCGTTGGTCGCCTGGCTCGTGGTGAACCTGCCGGTGATGCTGTTCGCCTTCCCGGGCTGGTCGAAGTTCTACACGTTCAGCCACGACCGGGGCGTCGACTTCGGCTCGTTCTGGCTGATCTGGTCGCAGAACTCCAGCAACCCGCCCAGCATCGACTTCGTGAACACGGCGGCCAGTGCGCTGGTCGTGCTGGCCTTCCTGGGGATCGCGGCGCTGACGTTCTTCGCCCCGCGCCGCCCGCGCTTCGCGCAGTTGGCCTTCCTGATGGTGGCCGCCTTCATCCTCACCAACAAGGTCTACTCCCCGCAGTACGTCCTGTGGCTGGTGCCGCTGGCCGTGCTGGCCCGGCCCAAGTGGCGGGACTTCCTCATCTGGCAGGCGTGCGAGGTGGCGTACTTCCTCGGCATCTGGATGTACCTCGCGTACACGACCAGCGGAGACGCCCACAAGGGCCTGCCCACGCACGGCTACCAGTGGGCGATCGCCCTGCACCTGCTGGGCACGCTGTACCTGTGCGCCGTGGTCGTCCGCGACATCCTCCTGCCGGAGCGGGACGTGGTGCGCAGAGCGGGGGACGACGACCCCTCGGGCGGCGTCCTCGACGGCGCGCCGGACGTGTTCGTCCTGGGCGGCGCCGCGCACGACCGGCGGGCCGCCGAGCCCGCCGAGATGATCCGGATGGAGTGGGGAGTCCCGGGCGAGCCCACGTCCTGAGCGAGGAACCGGACAGCGGAAAGGCCGTGTACGAGCAGCTCGTACACGGCCTTTCCGTTTGCGTTCCGCGCCCTAGCGGTCGACGATCCGGTCGAACTGCGTGGTGGTGTGCCGCAGATGGGCCACCAGCTCGTCACCGACCTGCGGCTCGGGAGCGTCCGAGGGCACGAACAGGATCGACACCTGCATGTGCGGCGGCTCGGCGAACCAGCGCTGCTTGCCGCCCCAGACGAACGGGGCGAGGTTCCGGTTCACGGTGGCCAGACCGGCTCGTGCGACGCCCTTGGCGCGCGGCATGACGCCGTGCAGTGCCTTCGGGGCCTCCAGGCCCACTCCGTGCGACGTACCGCCCGCCACGACCACCAGGTAGCCGTCGGAGGCCGCCTTCTGCTGCCGGTAGCCGAAGCGGTCGCCCTTGGCCACGCGCGTGACGTCCAGGACGGCGCCGCGGTACTCGGTGGCGTCGTGGTCCCCGAGCCACAGCCGGGTGCCGATGCGTGCGCGGAACCGGGTCTGCGGGAACCGCTGCTGGAGCCGCGCGAGTTCGTCGGCCTTGAGGTGGCTGACGAACATGGTGTGCAGCGGCAGCCGGGCCGCGCGCAGCCGGTCCATCCAGCCGATGACCTCGTCGACCGCGTCCGTGCCGTCGGTGCGGTCCAGCGGCAGGTGGATGGCGAAGCCTTCCAGGCGGACGTTCTCTATGGCCTGGTGGAGCTGCGGCAGGTCCTGCTCGCTGATGCCGTGCCGCTTCATCGAGGACATCACCTCGATGACGACACGGGCGCCCACGAGGCCGTACACGCCGTCGACCGACGACACCGACCGCACCACGCGGTCCGGCAGCGGTACCGGCTCCTCGCCGCGCCGGTACGGCGTCAGGACGAGCAGGTCGCCGCTGAACCAGTCCTTGATGCGCGCGGCCTCGTACGTGGTGCCGACGGCGAGCATGTCGGAGCCCAGCCGGGTGGCCTCCTCCGCCAGCCGGTCGTGCCCGAAGCCGTAGCCGTTGCCCTTGCAGACCGGGACGAGTCCCGGGAACTGCTCCTGCACGTGCTTGTGGTGCGCCCGCCAGCGCGCGGTGTCGACGTAGAGCGTGAGCGCCATGGCCGGACCGGAACCTTTCTCGTGGCTGGGGTGGATCAAGGGGTGAGCCTGGCGGCCGGTGACGGCCGCTCGAAGGCTATGGAATCAAAGGTTCGCTGCTCAGCGGCGCGACATGTAGATGTCGAGGGCCTTGTGGAGCAGCTTGTTCAGCGGGAAGTCCCACTCGCCGAGGTACTCGGCGGCCTGACCGCCCGTGCCGACCTTGAACTGGATCAGGCCGAACAGGTGGTCCGTCTCGTCGAGGGAGTCGGAGATGCCGCGCAGGTCGTAGACGGTGCCGCCGAGCGCGTAGGCGTCGCGCAGCATGCGCCACTGCATGGCGTTGGAGGGGCGGACCTCACGGCCGATGTTGTCGGAGGCGCCGTAGGAGTACCAGACGTGACCGCCGACGATCAGCATGGTCGCCGCCGACAGGTTCACGCCGTTGTGGCGGGCGAAGTACAGCCGCATCCGGTTGGGGTCCTCGGTGTTGAGGGCCGTCCACATGCGCTGGAAGTAGGAGAGCGGGCGCGGCCGGAAGTGGTCGCGCACGGCGGTGATCTCGTACAGCCGCTGCCACTCCGCCAGGTCCTGGTAGCCGCCCTGGACGACCTCGACGCCGGCCTTCTCGGCCTTCTTGATGTTGCGGCGCCAGAGCTGGTTGAAGTTCTTGTGGACCTCTTCCAGGGAGCGGTTGGCGAGCGGCACCTGGAAGACGTAGCGAGGCTGCACGTCGCCGAAGCCGGCGCCGCCGTCCTCGCCCTGCTGCCAGCCCATGCGGCGCAGCTTGTCGGACACCTCGAAGGCGCGCGGCTCGATGAAGTCGGCCTCCATGTCGCGCAGGCGCTTCACGTCCGGGCTCTGGATGCCCTTCTTGATGGTCTCCGAGTTCCAGCGGCGGATGATCACCGGCGGACCCATCTTCACGGAGAACGCGCCCTGGTGCTTGAGGTGGGCCAGCATCGGCTGGAGCCACTCCTCCAGGTTCGGCGCGAACCAGTTGATGACCGGACCCTCGGGGAGGTAAGCGAGGTAGCGCTTGATCTTGGGCAACTGGCGGTAGAGGACCAGGCCGGCGCCGACCATCTCGCCGGTGCGCTCGTCGAACCAGCCGAGGCTCTCCGAGCGCCACTCGGCCTTCACATCTGCCCATGCCGGGACCTGCATGTGGCTAGCCGCGGGCAGGCTCTGGATATAGGCCAGATGCTGCTCACGGCTGATGGTCCTCAGGGTCAGGCTCATGTCGGGGCGCTCCTCGGGCTGGTGTGTCCCCATGGGTACAGGGGCTCCGGCTCTCGCGCGAAGCCTACTGCCCGGTGCGAGCGCCCCGACTGGGGCGTACGGCACCTTCTTCCCGGCCGGTGGCCGGGAAGGTGCCCCCGGGTGTCTTCGTGGATGCGGTGAAGGGGTGCTGTGCGCGGGGTGACGGGTCGGTCAGCCGCCGATCACACCGCCGAACAGACCGCCGTTCGCCATGCCGATCAGGAAGCCGATGCCGGAGGCGCCGAGACCCAGGACCAGGCCGAAACGCTCGCGTGTGGTCACCGAGATCCACTGCCCGTACGCGCCGCCGACGAGCCCGATCAGGCCGGCCCAGGAGGCGAGCAGGTGGAGACCCGTGAAGAAGGACGTGATGAAGGAGAGCAGTCCGAGGACCAGCGTCGCCACCGTCAGGGTGTCCTGAACCGGATGGGGCTTGCCGTCGGTGGCGAACAGGGAGCCGGCGATGTTGGGGAACGATGCCTGTGCCATGTGGGCACCTCCTGCGGATAGCGGCGGCGCACGGTAGCGCCTTACACACCCGATGTGTACAGATTGGCTGCCCCCACCGCCTGATTTCAACCGGAAGCCGGTGTGCGGGTACTCTGTAACGTCTGCACCGGTGTCTGCCCGCACCTTTCCAGGTCACTGCGCGGAACTTCCTTCGAAGCCTCCGACTGTCAGTGGCGGCCGATACCGTTGCGCACGCATCACGACCCTCCTGCCACGGAACGACCGTGGCCGCTGAGTCCAAAGGAGGTGGGTTCCACATGCGTCACTACGAGGTGATGGTCATCCTCGACCCCGATCTCGAGGAGCGTTCGGTCTCCCCGCTGATCGAGAACTTCCTCTCTGTCGTCCGCGATGGCGGCGGCAAGGTGGAGAAGGTCGACACCTGGGGCCGTCGTCGTCTGTCGTACGAGATCAAGAAGAAGCCCGAGGGCATCTACTCGGTCATCGACCTGCAGGCCGAGCCTGCGGTCGTCAAGGAGCTCGACCGCCAGATGAACCTGAACGAGTCGGTCCTCCGGACCAAGGTCCTCCGTCCCGAGATGCACTGAGCCTTCGGCTCGACTGATCTCGGGATCCGAGTAGCAACCAAGCAGCCAGAGCAGCAAACCCGCCGAGAGGTTCCCCCATGGCAGGCGAGACCGTCATCACGGTCGTCGGCAATCTTGTCGACGACCCCGAGCTGCGCTTCACCCAGTCCGGTGCGGCGGTCGCGAAGTTCCGCGTCGCGTCCACTCCCCGCACCTTCGACCGGCAGACCAATGAGTGGAAGGACGGCGAGAGCCTGTTCCTGACCTGCTCGGTCTGGCGTCAGGCGGCGGAGAACGTCGCGGAGTCGCTCCAGCGCGGCATGCGCGTCATCGTGCAGGGCCGGCTGAAGCAGCGGTCCTACGAGGACCGTGAGGGCGTCAAGCGCACGGTCTACGAGCTGGACGTCGAGGAGGTCGGCCCGAGCCTGCGCAGTGCGACGGCGAAGGTCACCAAGACCTCCGGTGGCGGTGGCGGCGGCGCACGCGGCGGCCAGGGCGGATACAGCGGCGGCGGTGGCGGTGGCTGGGGCGGTGGCTCCGGCGGCAACCAGGGCGGCGCTCCCGCCGATGACCCGTGGGCTTCCGGCGCTCCCGCCGGTGGCAACCAGGGTGGCGGCGGCTGGGGCGGCGGCTCCGGTGGTTCCGGCGGCGGTGGCTACTCGGACGAGCCCCCCTTCTAAGGGGCTCGTACCCCCACTTCTTGATCACACAGGAGAAACACCATGGCGAAGCCGCCTGTGCGCAAGCCTAAGAAGAAGGTCTGCGCTTTCTGCAAGGACAAGGTCACGTACGTGGACTACAAGGACACGAACATGCTGCGGAAGTTCATTTCCGACCGCGGCAAGATCCGTGCCCGCCGCGTGACCGGCAACTGCACGCAGCACCAGCGTGACGTCGCCACGGCCGTGAAGAACAGCCGTGAGATGGCGCTGCTGCCCTACACGTCCACCGCGCGATAAGGGAAGGGTGACCGACACATGAAGATCATCCTCACCCACGAGGTCTCTGGCCTCGGTGCCGCCGGCGATGTCGTCGACGTCAAGGACGGTTACGCCCGCAACTACCTGATCCCGCGGAAGTTCGCTATCCGCTGGACCAAGGGTGGCGAGCAGGACGTGGCGCAGATCCGCCGCGCCCGCAAGATCCACGAGATCCAGACCATCGAGCAGGCCAACCAGATCAAGGCCCAGCTCGAGGGTGTCAAGGTCCGTCTGGCCGTTCGCTCCGGCGACGCCGGTCGTCTCTTCGGCTCCGTCACCCCGGCCGACGTCGCTTCCGCGATCAAGGCTTCCGGTGGCCCCGAGGTCGACAAGCGTCGTGTCGAGCTGTCCTCCCCGATCAAGACCCTGGGCTCTCACGAGACCTCGGTGCGTCTGCACCCCGAGGTTTCCGCCAAGGTCAGCGTCGAGGTTGTCGCGGCCTGACGCCGTGCGCGGCTGAATAGCTGAGAGAAGGGCCGTCCCTCTGGGGGCGGCCCTTCTTCGCGTGCGGTGCGGGAAGCGAGGGCGTCGGCAGGCGTCCGCCCTCCAGGTGCTGGCCCCCGTGTTTCACGTGAAACCGGGACAACCTCAGCGGCTCGCGCCCGTCACGATCCACTTGCCCGAACGGGCCCGTAGCCACAGCGTGAGCAGGCGGACCGTCATCATCAGGGTCATGGCTCCCCACAGCGCGGTGAGCCCGCCGCCCACCACGGGGACGAGCAGCGCCACCGGTGTGAACACGGCCAGGGTGGCCACCATCGCCCAGGCCAGATAGGGCCCGTCCCCCGCGCCCATCAGGACGCCGTCCAGGACGAAGACGATCCCGCAGATCGGCTCGGAGAGCGCCACCATCAGCAGGGCGGGCAGCGCCACGTCCCGTACGACGGGGTCGCCGGTGAACAGCGGCAGGAAGAGCGGCCGGGCGACCACGACGAGCACACCGAGGACGACACCGGACGCGATGCCCCACTGCACCATGCGGCGGCACGCCTCTCGCGCGCCCCGGGCGTCGGAGGCGCCGAGGTACCGGCCGATGATCGCCTGCCCGGCGATCGCGATGGCGTCCAGGGCGAAGGCCAGCAGGCTCCACAGGGACAGGACGATCTGATGGGCGGCGATGTCCGCGTCCCCGAGCCGGGCCGCCATCGCTGTGACGATCATCAGGATCGCTCGCAGGGACAGAGTGCGGACCAGCAGCG
Organism: Streptomyces sp. DSM 110735; assembly: GCF_016482685.1. Taxonomy (GTDB): domain Bacteria; phylum Actinomycetota; class Actinomycetes; order Streptomycetales; family Streptomycetaceae; genus Streptomyces. The sequence continues at coordinate 420,137 of NZ_JACYHF010000001.1, forward strand.
GAACGCCCGCCTGGGCCGATGCCCTGATCCCCGCGAGGTCCGGCCGCAGGGACGCCTTGTGCCGCCGCGCCCCGCGCACGACCACGAAGAGGTAGACGGCGGCCATGCCCCACTGGGCGATGACCGTGCCCCACGCCGAGCCCGCGATCCCGAGCCCGGCCGGGTAGACGAGCAGCGCGTTGAGGACGGCGTTGGCGACGAAGCCGCCGACGGCGACGTACAGCGGTGTCCTGGTGTTCTGGAGCCCGCGCAGTACGCCGGTGGCGGCCAGGACCGTGAGCATGGCCGGGATGCCCAGCGCCGAGATGCGCAGATAGGTGGTGGCGTAGGGCGCCGCCGTGGCGGAGGCGCCGAAGAGGCGCACGATGTCCGGCGCCAGCGGCAGGACCACGGCGATGACCGCCACGCCGATGAGCAGGGCCAGCCAGATGCCGTCCATGCCCTGGCGCAGGGCCGCCGGGAGATCACCGGCGCCGACCCGCCGGGACACCGCGGCCGTGGTGGCGTAGGCGAGGAAGACGAACACGCTCACGGCGGTCGTGAGGAGTGCGGTCGCGACGCCGAGACCGGCGAGCTGGGCGGTGCCGAGGTGGCCGACGATCGCGCTGTCGGCCATGACGAACAGAGGCTCGGCGACGAGCGCGCCGAAGGCCGGAACCGCCAGGGCGACGATCTCTCGGTCGTGCCGTCGGCGGGTGGCCGGGGGGATCGCGGGAGCCTGTGTCATGGGCGCCAATGTATCCGTCCACAGGTAAGCGATGCAATTGCCATGTGACCCTTACGGTCGGCCCTGGATCGCGTACGTTCGCGCGTTGTTCGAGGTGATCTTGGTCCGGCTGGGGACTTTTTTGTTCTGCACAGCCAGTGGACGATAAAGGTGCAGGTCAGGGTCGTCCTGCTCGGAGGATCGAGGTCTTGTTCACAGGGCTGTCCACCGGGTCGTGCACAGGTTTCGGGGAGTTCTCCACAGCATCTGGGCCGTCGTCCACATGGCCTGTGGATAACCAGATTGGCTGAAGGTGCCGGGGGGCCTACCGTGGTCCGGCGCCCGCTCCCTGCCCCGGCCCTGGAAAACGTCGTCCCACCGACGCGCCGGACCCGGAGCCGGGCCTCTCATTTTGTCAGTGCCGTGCCGTACAACAGAGGCTCGGCGAGGTCCGCCGTGCGGACGGGAGGAGGTGGCTCGGTGAGCATTTCCGAGCCCTTGGACGATCCGTGGGCGGACAGCGGGCCCAGCGATCGTCTGCCCGCCTCCCGCCGTCGCGGCGAGACCGGCCGCAACCGCGGTGAGCAGCACGACCGCGGTCGTGACAACGGCGACTGGGACGGCGGCGGCTCCTCCTTCGAGCGGGTTCCGCCCCAGGACCTGGACGCCGAGCAGTCCGTCCTCGGCGGCATGCTGCTGTCCAAGGAAGCCATCGCCGACGTGGTCGAGATCCTCAAGGGTCACGACTTCTACAAGCCCGCGCACGAGACGATCTACCAGGCGATCCTCGACATCTACGCGAAGGGCGAGCCGGCCGACCCGATCACCATCGCGGCCGAACTCACCAAGCGCGGCGAGATCAACAAGGTCGGCGGCGCGGCGTATCTGCACACTCTCGTCCAGACCGTGCCGACGGCGGCGAACGCCGAGTACTACGCCGAGATCGTCCACGAGCGCGCGGTGCTGCGCCGCCTGGTGGAGGCCGGCACGCGCATCACGCAGATGGGATACGCGGCCGACGGCGACGTGGACGAGATCGTCAACAGCGCCCAGGCCGAGATCTACGCGGTCACCGAGCAGCGCACCAGCGAGGACTATCTGCCGCTCGGCGACATCATGGAGGGCGCCCTCGACGAGATCGAGGCGATCGGCTCGCGCAGCGGCGAGATGACCGGCGTGCCCACCGGGTTCACGGACTTCGACTCCCTGACCAACGGCCTGCACCCCGGCCAGATGATCGTCATCGCCGCGCGTCCCGCCATGGGTAAGTCGACGCTTGCGCTGGACTTCGCACGGGCCGCCTCGATCAAGCACAACCTGCCGAGTGTGGTCTTCTCGCTCGAGATGGGCCGCAACGAGATCGCGATGCGTCTGCTGTCCGCCGAGGCGCGGGTCGCCCTGCACCACATGCGCTCCGGCACGATGACCGACGAGGACTGGACCCGGCTGGCCCGCCGGATGCCGGACGTCTCGGCCGCCCCGCTCTACATCGACGACTCCCCGAACCTGTCGATGATGGAGATCCGCGCCAAGTGCCGCCGTCTGAAGCAGCGCAACGACCTGAAACTGGTCGTCATCGACTATCTCCAGCTCATGCAGTCCGGCGGCTCCAAGCGCGCCGAGAGCCGTCAGCAGGAGGTCTCGGACATGTCCCGTAACCTCAAGCTCCTCGCGAAGGAGCTGGAGATCCCGGTGATCGCGCTGTCCCAGCTCAACCGTGGTCCCGAGCAGCGCACCGACAAGAAGCCGATGGTCTCCGACCTGCGTGAGTCCGGCTCCATCGAGCAGGACGCGGACATGGTCATCCTGCTCCACCGCGAGGACGCCTACGAGAAGGAGTCCCCGCGCGCGGGCGAGGCCGACCTGATCGTCGCCAAGCACCGAAACGGTCCCACGGCCACGATCACGGTCGCCTTCCAGGGCCACTACTCCCGCTTCGTGGACATGGCCCAGACCTGATCCGACCGACGCCGCACACCGAGTGTTCTCAGTCGGGCTGGAAGAACGCGAGCATCTTGCGGGCCGCGTCGGGCGCCGTCAGGAGTGCCTGGACGCGCGCGGACTGCCGGGCGGCGGCGCCGGTGCGTGCGAACATCTCGCGTTCGTACTCCGCGACAGCGGTGGGGAAGTCGTCCGGGTGCGCGGCCAGCGCGAGGCCGAGCACGGCGCCGTCCAGCAGTGCCATGTTGGCGCCCTCGCCCGCCGGGGGCATCAGGTGCGCGGCATCGCCGACCAGCGTGACGTCCGATGCCGACGGCCAGGTCAGACCGACCGGAAGCGTGGTGATCGACCGCGGCACGACCGAGTCGTCGCAGGCCGCGATCAGCGCGGTGAACCGTGCATCCCAGCCGGAGAGCAGCTCGATCAGCCGCGCCTTGGCGGCGGCCGGGTCGTCGAACGGGATCCCCGCGGTGGCGAACCAGTCCTCGGGGGTGTTGTAGAAGCTGAGCCCGATGCGGACGCGGCCGTCGCCGTTGCGCTGCGCCGCCAGGCACATGCCGTCGCCGAACACCCAGTAGTTGCCGCGCCCGACCATCGCCGCGAGGTCGGGGTGCGTGCGGTCGATGTCGGGGATGCCGATCTCGACGACGTTCTGGCCGATGTGCTCCGGGCGGGCATCGGTGAGCAGCGGGCGGACCCTAGATCGCGCGCCGTCCGCGCCGACCAGCAGGTCGTACGGCGCGCTGCCGCCGTCCGCGAAGCGCAGCAGGCCGTTGTCAGCGGAGGTGAACGCGTGTCCCCAGCGCACCGTGCCCTCGGGGAGGGAGTCCAGCAGCAGGTCGCGCAGATCGGCACGGTCGACCTCGGGGCGCGCGAGCGGGGCGTCGTCGGGAGTGTCCTCCTGGTGCAGCAGGGTGCCGTCCGCCTCCAGGAGACGCATGTCCTGGCCTTCACTGCGGGCGATCGCGTGGAACCGGTCGATCAGACCGGCCTCGCGAAGGGCCCGCTGACCGGAGTGGATGTCGAGCATGCCGCCCTGCCCGCGCGCTTCGCGTGACGGCTCACGCTCGTACACGACGGAGTCCATGCCGTGCACGTGCAGCACGCGGGCGAGAGCCAGCCCGCCCATTCCGGCTCCGACGATAGCGATGGTCATGAGCGCCTCCCCTTCGATACATCGTATTGATCGATACACTGTATCGCTCGGCGCTGGGTACTGTGGGCGCATGTTGGTGTGGGAGAGGCCGGAGCCTGCGAATCGACCCGTTCCGGCCCCGCTGAACCGGGAGCGGATCGTGCGGGCGGCCGTGCAGTTGGCCGACGCCGACGGTCTGGAGGCGGTGTCGCTGCGCAAGGTCGCCGCCGTGCTGGGCGTCGGTCCGATGCGGCTGTACGGCTACATCGACAGCAAGGAAGAGCTGCTCGACCTGATGGTCGACGCGATGTACGCCGAGATCCGGCCCGTCGGAGACGGCTGGCGGGAGATGCTCCGGTCCCTTGCCGAGACCACCAGGCAGGCCGCGCACGAGCACGAGTGGCTCGCCGATCTGCTCGGCGGACGGCCGCAGCTCGGGCCGCACGCGCTGGCCAACGGGGAGACCGTGGTGGCCGCGCTGGGCGACCTCGGTGTGGACGCCGTCATGCCGGTGGTCGCCGCGGTCAACGCGTATGTGATCGGCGCGGTGCGCCGGGAGATCGCCGAGCGGCGTGCCGAGCGGGCCAGCGGGATGGACGAGAGGCGCTGGCAGGCCGAGCTGGGTCCCTATCTGACGCGGACCTTCGCCACCGGCCGCTTCCCCGCCCTGTCCACGGTGGTGCGCGACGCCGACCACCTGGACGCCGACCACACCTTCCGGCTCGGCCTCGACTTCCTGCTCGACGGCATCGAAGCCCGCGTCGCCAAGTGACGCGCGGCCCCAAGGCAGGACCGAAACAATGGATTCGACGTGCCGCCCTCCAGCGGATGGACTGGGCGCATGACGACATCTCATGAAGAGCTGCTGCCGGGGACACGGCGGGCACTGCTGCACCGGATCGCCGTCGCGCAGGCCGAGGGCCGGGCGCCGTCGCTGGTCGCCGCGGTGGTGCGGGGCGGCCGGGTCGTGTGGCAGGGGGCGCGGTCCTCGGTGGACGGGCATGCCCCGGACGGGGAGGTGCAGTACCGGATCGGCTCCATCACCAAGACGTTCACCGCCGTGCTGGTGATGCGGCTGCGGGACGAGGGGCTGCTGGACCTCGGGGATCCGCTGGAGAAGCATCTGCCGGGCACCGGTGCCGGTGAGGCGACCATCGCCGAACTGCTGGCCCACACCGCGGGCTTGGCGGCCGAGTCGCCCGGTCCCTGGTGGGAGCGGACCCCCGGCTCGCTGCGTCCCGAGCTGAGCGATGTGCTCGGCGAGCACCCCCTGCTGCACCCGGTGGGACGGCGCTTCCACTACTCCAACCCCGGCTACACCCTGCTCGGCGCGCTGGTGGAGGAGGTGCGCGGCGCCCCCTGGGAGCAGGTGCTGCGCGAGGAGATCCTCAAGCCGCTCGGCCTCCACCGCACGAGCACCCAGCCCCAGGCGCCGCACGCGGGCGGTTGGGCGGTGCATCCCTGGGCGGACGTCATGCTGCCCGAGCCGCTGGAGGACCTCGGCCGGATGGCGCCGGCCGGGCAACTCTGGTCGACCACCGGTGACCTCGCCCGGTTCGCCGTCTTCCTGGCCGAGGGGGACGACCGGGTGCTGAGCGCCGAGTCGGTCCGGGAGATGCGGACACCCGCCGCGCCCGCCGAATCCACGGACGTGGCGGACGGGGCCGCCTACGGCCTCGGGATGCAGATCCAGCACCGTGGCGGCAGGCTCCTCGTCGGCCACTCCGGCTCGCTCCCGGGCTTCGTGGCGAACCTCGTCATCAGCGTGGAGGACGACGTGGCGGCGGTCGTGCTGGCCAACGCCACCAGCGGCCCGCTGGTCGGTGCGGTGGGCGCCGATCTCGTCCGCATCGTCGCCGAGGCGGAACCGCGCATCCCGGAGCCGTGGCGGCCGTTGCCCGAAGTAGATCAGGACGTCCTTGAGTTGGCGGGGCAGTGGTACTGGGGGACACACGCCTTCGGGCTGCGGGTGTCCGCCGACGGGCTCCTGCTCGGCCCGCTCTCGGGGACCGGTCGTCGTGCGCGGTTCCGGTCGAACGGCGATGGCACCTGGACCGGTCTGGAGGGCTACTACGCCGGTGAGTTGCTGCGTGCCGTACGGCGTCCGGACGGGACGCTGAGCCACCTCGACGTCGGCTCCTTCGTCTTCACCCGGCAGCCGTACGACCCGGAGGCATCGGTGCCGGGCGGCGTGGACGAGGGCGGCTGGCGGGGGAGTAAGCAGGCTTAAGCACGGCGGCAGTTGAGAGGATTCGGCCCTGTTTCACGTGAAACAGGGCCCAATCGCTGTACGCGGGCTCTGCTGTGCGTGGGCTCTGCTGTGCGCGGTCGCTCAGAGGTTCAGCTTGAAGCCCTCGTGTGAAGCCGTGAACCCGAGGCGCTCGTAGAAGCGGTGTGCGTCGGTGCGGGTCTTGTCGGAGGTCAACTGCACCAGCGTGCAGTCGAGTTCCCGCGATCGCTCGACGGCCCAACGGATGAGTGCGCTGCCCAGTCCGCTGCCGCGCTGATCCGCGTGGACGCGGACGGCCTCGATGAGCGCGCGGGTAGCGCCCTTGCGGGAAAGCCCGGGGATGATCGTGAGGTGCAGGGTGCCGATCACGCGTCCCTCCAGGGCGGCGACGACCAGGTGCTGGTTCGGGTCGGCGGCCAGGCGCTCGAACGCGGCGACGTAGGGCGCCAGGTCGTCGGGTGATTCCCGCTGGGCACCGAGGGGGTCGTCGGCCAGCATGGCGACGATCGCGGGAATGTCGTCCGGTCGGGCCCGCCGTATGTCCGTCTGTTCCATGATCCCTGACCCTAGGCGGGTACGTGCAGGGACTCCACTGCCTTGACTAGGGGCGCCAGCTCGGGCTTCAGGGCGGCGGCGTCCAATGCCTCGCGGAGGGCGGCGTCATTGGTGGGGCGCGCCTGCTCCAGCAGGGCCAGACCCGCTTCGGTGACGTTCGTGTAGATGCCCCGGCGGTCGGTCGGGCACAGATAGCGCTCCAGCAGGCCCCGGTCCTCCAGGCGGGTCACCAGGCGCGTGGTGGCGCTCTGGCTGAGCACGACCGCGTCGGCCACCTGCTTCATCTGGAGATGGCCGCCCTCGCCGTCGTGCTGGCGGCTGAGCACGTCGAGCAGGGAGTACTCGCGCACGCTCAGCTCGTGCCGCGCCTGGAGGGCGCGCTCGATGTGCGCCTCGATCCTCCCGTGCAGCAGCGACAGCGCGCACCAGCTCTGGGAGAGGGCGGTGAGCGCGGGGTCCGTCGCAGTCATGGGCGTTCTCCTCCGTCCTGGGCGGCCGGGTTCCAGGGTAGAGCATCACTCGCAATATCCAGCGATTGCATTTAACCCGCGTCTGCAACTATTGTCGAAGCGCGCAAAGCGCTCCTGCAATCGTCTGGGAAGGTGTACCCCCTCATGCCTCTCGCGCTTTTGGCCCTCGCGATCGGGGCCTTCGGAATCGGGACGACCGAGTTCGTGATCATGGGCTTGCTGCCCCAGGTCGCGGGCGACTTCGGGGTCTCCATCCCCACGGCGGGCCTGCTCGTGACCGGCTACGCCCTGGGCGTGGTGATCGGCGCCCCGCTGATGACCGTGCTCGGAACCAAGGTCTCGCGCAAGCGGATGCTGATGATCCTCATGGGTCTGTTCATCGCCGGGAACCTGCTCTCCGCCGTGGCCCCGGTGTTCGGGCTCATGCTCGCCGGGCGCGTGGTCGCGTCGCTCGCCCACGGTGCCTTCTTCGGCATCGGCTCGGTCGTCGCCGCCGACCTGGTGGCCCCGGACAAGAAGGCCGGTGCCATCTCGATGATGTTCACCGGTCTCACGGTCGCGAACGTGGTCGGGGTGCCGCTGGGCACGCTCGTCGGGCAGCACGCCGGCTGGCGGGTGACCTTCGGCATCGTGGCCGCGCTGGGCGTGGTCGGTCTCGCCGGTGTCGCCAGGCTCGTGCCCGAGATGCCGCGCCCCGAGGGCGTACATCTGCGCCATGAGCTGGCCGCCTTCAAGAACGCCCAGGTCCTGCTCGCCATGGCGATGACCGTCCTCGGCTTCGGCGGGGTCTTCGCCGCCGTCACCTACATCGCCCCGATGATGACCCACGTCGCCGGTTTCGCCGACGGCTCGGTGACCTGGCTGCTGGTCCTGTTCGGGCTCGGCATGGTCGGCGGCAACCTGGTCGGCGGCAAGTTCGCCGACCGCGCCCTGATGCCGATGCTGTACATCTCCCTGGGCGCCCTGGCCGTCGTCCTCGCGCTGTTCACCGTGACCGCGCACAACAAGATCGCGGCAGCCGTGACCATCGCCCTGATCGGCGCCCTCGGCTTCGCGACCGTCCCGCCCCTGCAGAAGCGCGTGCTCGACCAGGCCCACGGCGCCCCGACCCTGGCCTCGGCTGTGAACATCGGCGCCTTCAACCTGGGCAACGCCCTCTCCGCCTGGCTCGGCGGCATGGTCATCGCGGCCGGCTTCGGCTACACCGCCCCGAACTGGGTGGGCGCCGCCCTCGCGGCCGCCGCGCTGGTCCTCGCCTTCCTGTCGGCCGCCCTGGAGCGCCGCGACGGCACGACCGGCACCCCGGCCGCTCCCGACGCGGCTGTCGCGCAGCGGGCGGCCGTCCACCACTGAGCCGCCCCTTCCAGACCCCCCGACCGCCGTCGGCACCGGAGACATCGCACCTGACCCGGACCGCACGGCAGCACCTCAGAAAGATCCAAGGAGAACTCCCACCATGAGCACCACCACCATCACCCCGCTCACCACCGAGGACGCCGAGCTGCTCATCGCGACGGCGCGACGCGCCGCCGAGGACGCCGGCGTCACGGTCAGCGTCACCGTGCTGGACGCGGGCGGCCACCTGCTCGCCTTCCGCCGGGACGACCGGGCGGTGCTGATCTCCGGCGAGACCAGCACCCGCAAGGCGTACACGGCGCTTCAGTTGAACGCCGCTACCGCCGACCTGGTGGAGGCCGTGCAGCCCGGCGCGCCGTTCCACACGCTGCCCACCGCGCTCGACCGCCCCCTGCTGTTCATCGCCGGTGGTGTCCCGGTCCACCGCGACGGTCGGCTCATCGGCGCCATCGGTGTCGGCGGCGGCGCCCCCGACCAGGACCACGGCTTCGCGACCGAAGCCGTGCGGGCGCTCGACGCCTGACGGAGCCGTCATGACGTGACGCGGGCGGGCCCCCTGCTGCATCCAGCAGGGGGCCCGCCCGCGTGGTGCGATCAGCCCGCCGCCACCGTCAGCGGGGCGAACCGCCGAGTCCAGTCCCCCGGCAGATCAGGAGTTCCACAGGTCATGACGGCGTTGACCGCCACCGGCGCCAGACCCCGCTCCTTGAGCCAGATGCGCAGTTCGTCGTGGCGCATGTCGATGTCGGTGCGCAACGGGCGCTCGGTGTGCGCCGCGAGCGAGGTGACGAGCGCCTTCGCCGTCTCCGTGTCGCGGGCGATCAGCGGCCCCACCACGTGGGTGTCCATGTTGGGCCAGGCGGCGGCGTAGCCCGTGATCCGCCCCGACTCCTCCACCACCCGCAGTTGATCGGCGAACGCGGGCAGACGGGCGAGGAGCGGGGTGCGGTCGATGCCGAAGACCTCCGCGTCGAGGCGGAGGATCGCGGGAAGGTCCTCCGCGGTCGCGGCGCGGGTCGGTGTCCGCTCCGGCGCCCCGGACGGGACGAAGTCGCCCATGAGCATGTCGGTTCGGCCCACGACCTTGAAGCCCAGCTCCTCGTAGAGCGGCCGTCCCATGGGGGTGGCGTGCAGGGTCAGCGGTGTGGTGCCCGCCGCCGACATGATGTGCCGCAGCAGGCGTCGCCCCACGCCCCGGCGGGCATGGCGCTCGGCCACCAGGACCATCCCGAGGGCACCGAGGTCCGGATGCCCTTCGGGGCCGTACTCGGTGATGACACAGGCGGCGACGAGGCCGCCCTCGGGGTCGTCGATGCCGTATCCCTGCCCGGCGGTGAGGAGCAGTCCCCACTTGTGTTGCTCGCGCTGCCACCCCCGGTTCTCGGAGAGATCGGCGCAGGCGGTCAGATCGCGCAAGGTCAGTCGGCGAATGGGCAGAGTGGCGAGAGAAGACGTCGGCACGCGCGCCAGGCTGTCGGATCGGGGGCGCGGCGTCCACCGGTTTAGGCAAAGCCTGATGCGGCCCTCATGCGTCCGGGCGACCGAGCCGCATGGCTGTTTCACGTGAAACACGGTCTGTTGGGCGGTACTGGATCAAATCCCCCGCTCTGTCCGCCACTTGAGGAACGAACAGCCTAACCGGACGAAGGCTCCGAAGAACCGCTTTTTCGGGTACACCGCTGCGGTCCCCGAACCCGGTGGAAGGCTGCGGAACGAAAGTCGTCGGATGTTCGAGGCGAGGGCACACCATGGACGCTCCGGCCGCCATGTCGGGGGAGAACGGGACACCGGGCGAAGGGCAGGGGAGCCGCCCGGTGGAATCCGTCGCGGAGGCATCCCCGGACGCACTCCTCGTCCGCCGCACGCTGGCCGAGATCGCGCCCGTCGCCGACAAGGTCACCTCGTACTTCTACGCGCTTCTCTTCGTTCGCCACCCCGAGTTGCGCTCACTCTTCCCGCCCGCGATGGACACCCAGCGGGACCGGCTGCTGCGGGCGCTCCTCACCGCCGCCGAGCACATCGACAACACGCCCGTTCTCGTCGACTATCTGCGCAACCTGGGCCGCGGACACCGCAAGTACGGCACGCTGGACGCCCACTACCCCGCCGTGGGCACCTGCCTCATCGGCGCCCTGAGCACGTACGCCGTCCACACCTGGACCCCGCAGACCGAGGCGGCCTGGTCCCGCGTCTACGCCACCCTCTCCCAGGTGATGATCTCCGCCGCTGCGGAGGACGCGCTCGACGCCCCGCCCTGGTGGGGAGCCGAGATCGTCGCGCACGACCTGAGAACCCCGGACATCGCCGTCCTCACCCTGCGCCCCGACCAGCCGTACCCCTTCCGTGCGGGGCAGTACACGAGCGTGGAGACGCCCTGGTGGCCCCGCGTCTGGCGGCACTACTCCTTCGCCTCCGCGCCGCGCGCCGACGGGCTGCTGACCTTCCATGTGCGGGCGGTCCCGGCGGGCTGGGTGTCCAACGCGCTGGTGCATCGCGCCCGCCCCGGGGACGCCGTACGCCTCGGGCCGCCGGTCGGGTCGATGACCGTCGACCACACCGGCGACGGCGGGCTGCTCTGTCTGGGCGGCGGCACCGGCATCGCGCCCATCAAGGCACTCATCGAGGAGATCGCCGGACACGGCGCCCGCCGCCCGGTCGAGGTGTTCTACGGCGCCCGCGCTGACCACGACCTGTACGACATGGACACGCTGCTGAGGCTCCGGGCGAGTCATCCGTGGATCTCGGTGCGGTCCGTCATCGACTGGCAGGACCGCCGACGGCTGCCCGACGTCATCCGGGCGGGCGGACCCTGGCACGGGTACGACGCCTACCTCGCGGGGCCGCCCGGCATGATCCGCAGCGGAGTCGCAGCCCTGCGCGCCCTCGGTGTCCCGGACGTCCGCATACGGCACGACCCGGTGGAGGACATGGTCGGAGCCGCTACCTGAGCGGCTAGCCGCTAGCCGAGATCGGGCGCGTGCATGGCGCGGACGCCCTCGATGTTGCCGTCGAGATAGTGGCGCAGGGACAGCGGGACCAGGTGGACGGAGGCGATGCCCACCCGGGTGAACGGGATGCGGACGATCTCGTACTCACCGGCAGGCTCGTCGACTTCGGGGCCATGACGCAGTGAGGTGTCCATGGATTCGAGGCGGCAGACGAAGAAGTGCTGCACCTTCACTCCGGTCGCGCCGCCGTCCTCACCGATGTGTTCCACGGTGTCCACGAAGCAGGGGACCACGTCGGTGACCTTGGCGCCGAGTTCCTCGTACACCTCGCGGTGCAGGGCGTCCACGACGGTCGGGTCGGCGGGCTCGACCCCGCCGCCCGGGGTGACCCAGTACGGATCGACTCCCGGCTTGGTGCGCTTGATCAGGATCAGGTCGTCACCGTCCAGGAGAACGGCTCGGGCGGTGCGCTTGACCACGGGTCGGACGGTCATGGGAGAAATGTGGCCCGGGTTGTTCCACGTGAAACATCGCGAGGAGCCACGACCGAGGCACGGGGTGTGACCCCTGTCGCACGCGGGCTCAACACCAGCGCGTGGCCGCCCGCTGAAGCCACTCGTGCGCCCGCGCCACATGCGGCAGGGCGAGCGATCCGGTGCGCACCACCAGGAAGTAGGTGCGCAGTGGCGGGACCAGCGGATCGTGCAGCAGGACGATCTCCTCGCGCTCCAGCGCCGGTCCGCACAGATAGCGGGGCAGCACGGCCAGCCCGGCTCCGGCGCTCGCGCAGGCCAGCACCGCCCGCAGATCGGGGACGATCACCGTGCCCGCGACGGCCGGACACGCGTCGAAGACGGAGGCCCAGTAGCGCGAGACGAAGGGCAGCGACTCGTGCACCTCCACGACCGGCAGGTTCTCCAGAGCAGGCGCACCGCCGTCGAGCGGCAGCGCTCCGATCCGCTCCGCCCAGCGCGGTGAAGCGACCAGCACATGCTCCTCGTCGCACAACGAGCTCGCGGTCAGCAGGGCGCCGCGCGGCCGGGCCGTGCTGATGGCCAGGTCGTGATGGCCCGCGGCCAGGCCCTCCAGCGTGTCCTCGGCCGTGCCGAAGGAGGCGCGGAGCGCGAAGCCCTGCCCGTCGCGGGCCGCGAGTTCGGTGAGGGCGGGCAGCGCGCGCTCGGCGGTGAACTCCGGAGGTCCGGCCAGATGCAGGGTCCGCAGCGCGGACTCCTCGTCCAGACCGCTCTCGGCGATCTCCACCAGGGCATCGAGGTGCGGTGCCGCCTTGTGCGCGAGTTCGTCGCCGATGGTCGTGGGCGTCACCCCGCGCGCCTGCCGCAGGAAGAGCGGCCGCCCGAGCTGGCGTTCCAGCGTGCGGATCTGCGAGGTCACGGCGGGCTGGGACAGACCCAGGAGTGCGGCGGCACGGGTGAAGGAACCGGCCCGGTGCACGGTGACGAAGGTACGCAGCAAGGCCAGATCCATGGCGGGTCCTTCCCTTCCCTGCCGTCTCCGGCCCCCGGGCAGGACCCAACTATAAATAAGTCGATAGGTCTCTGTCGTTACCGTGATTGGACACTGACGCAGAGTCAACTAGCCTTGTCCGCACGGTTCTTCGCGCCCGGAACCGACGCGGTCCGAGCCACGAGGGGGGAGGCTCGGACCGCGACCACATCCGGTCCTACTCCGCGGACTCGTCCAGCGCGCGCAGCACGTCCGCCACCAGGTCCTCGGGATCCTCGGCGCCGACGGACATCCGGACGAAGCCCTCCGGGACCGCGTCCCCGCCCCAGCGCCCGCGCCGCTCGGCGGTGGAGCGCACCCCGCCGAAGCTCGTCGCGTCCTCGACCAGACGGAGCGCGCCGAGGAAACGCTCGGCACGCTCGCGCGTGGGCAGCGTGAAGGAGACCACGCAGCCGTAGCGGCGCATCTGCCGGGAGGCGATCGGGTACGCCGGGTCGTCCGGCAGACCCGGATAGCGCAGCCCCGCGACGTCCGGATGCTTGCGCAGCGCCTCGGCCAGCAGGAGCGCGGTGGCGTTCTGGCGGTCGGCGCGCAGCGCCAGCGTGGCGATCGAGCGGTGCGCGAGCCACGCCTCCATGGGACCGGCGATCGCACCGACGATCTTGCGCCAGCGGCGCACGGCGGCCATCGCCTCGCCGTCCCGCCCGCTCACGTAGCCCAGCAGGACGTCCCCGTGACCGGTGAGCTGCTTGGTGCCACTGGCCACCGAGAAGTCGGCGCCCAGCTCCAGCGGACGCTGCCCGACCGGCGTGGCGAGGGTGTTGTCGACGGCCACCAGGGCGCCGCGCTCGTGGGCCGCGGCCACGAGCCGCCGGATGTCGCAGACGTCGAGACCCGGGTTGGACGGCGACTCGATCCACAGCAGCCGCGCGCCGTCCAGCACCTCCAGTTGGGCGTCCCCGCCGGTGGGCGCGGTGCGCACCTCGATGCCGTACGCCTCCAGTTGACCGCGGACCAGGGGGAACACCTGGTAGCCGTCGGAGGGCAGCACGACCACGTCGCCGGAGCGCAACTGGGAGAAGAGCACCGCGGAGATCGCGGCCATGCCGGAGGCGAAGACGAGAGTCTCCACGCCGTCCTGTCCGGGCGCCTCCAGCTCGCCGATGGCGCGCTCGAGATGCGTCCAGGTCGGATTGTCGTCACGGCCGTACGTGTACGGTCCCGTGACCTCGCCCGGCAGATGGAAGTGCGCGGCGAACACCGGTCCGGGCAGGGTGGGTTCGTGCTTGACCGGCTCGGGCAGTCCGGCCCGTACCGCGCGGGTGCCGTCGCCGGTGCGGTCCGGGTGTGCGGTGGCGTCGCTCATGCGGGGCGTTCCTCCAGGTGTGCGCGTACGGCGGCGAGCAGTCCGTCGCTCGCCCGTTCCACCATCTCAAGGCACTCCTCGAAGCCGTCGCGGCCCCCGTAGTACGGGTCGGGCACGTCGAGGTCGTCGCCCGCGGCCGGGTCGTAGGAGCGCAGCAGGCGCACCTTGCGCGCGTCCGCCTCCGTCGGCGCGAGGCGGCGCAGGGCCTTGAGATGGCCGGTGTCGAGGGCGATCACGAGGTCGAGCCGGGCGAACCACGAGGGCTCGAACCGCCGGGCGGTGTGCACGGTGCCGTAGCCGTGCTCGTCGAGGACCGACACGGCGCGCGGGTCGGCGTCGTCGCCCTCGTGCCAGCCGCCGGTGCCGGCACTGTCCACCTCGATCAGATTCTCGAGCCCGGCCTCCGCGACCCGCGCGCGGAGGACCGACGCGGCCATCGGGGAGCGGCAGATGTTGCCGGTGCACACGAAACAGACGCGGTAGGTCATGGCGTGCTCAGTCCTCGTCGGGCAGGACGAGGTTCAGGGCCCAGGAGACGACGGAGATGATCAGACCGCCGAGCACGGCCGTCCAGAAGCCGTCCACGTGGAAGCTCAGGTCGAGCTTCCCGCACACCCATGACGTGAGCAGCAGCATCAGCGCGTTGACGATCAGGGTGATCAGACCGAGCGTCAGGATGAACAGCGGGAAGGTGAGGACCTTGACGATCGGCTTCACCAGGAAGTTGACCAGGCCGAAGATCAGCGCGACCACGATCAGGGTGCCGATCTTCTTGCCCGTGTTGTCACCGGTGAGGGTGATCTTGTCGAGCAGCCACACGGCGACCGCGAGGGCGGCCGCGTTGGCGAGCGTCTTGACTACGAAATTCTTCATGTGTCTGATCGTGGCAGACGGGTCGGTGGTGAGCAGTGGGGCGAGGACGGGGGCAGTGATGAAGGCGTTCCGGCTGGACGACCTGGAGGCGGAGCGCGCCGCGAACGACGGCGCCTACCTCCAGTTCCTGCGTGAGCGGAACATGTCCGTGGGGCTGTACGGCCTGGACGCGGGCGCCCACGACCCGCAGAAGCCGCACGGCCAGGACGAGGTGTACTTCGTCGTCAGCGGACGGGCGTCGATCACGGTGGGCCTGGAGACCACCGAGGTCGCGCGGGGCAGCGTGATCTACGTACCGGCCGGTGTGGCCCACAAGTTCCACCACATCAGCGAGGATCTGAGAGTTCTGGTGGTGTTCTCTCCCCCTGAGGCGTGAGGGTCCGTCTAGGGGTTCCCTAGGGGATGGTTCAGGGGAGGACAAGGGGTGCGCGGCGCCCGCGGGAGCCCCTCGCGGCCCTAGCATCGAGGGCAGGACATCGATTACTGCTGACGCAAAGGACGAGGGCATGCGAGAGATCTTCGCGGGGCTGCCGTGGTGGGTGAAGTGGGTCGCGGTGCCGGTCATCGCGCTGGTCGTCTTCGGCGGCCTGATAGCGACCGTCGTGGGATTCCTGATCGGTCTGCTGTTCAAGGTCCTGCTCTTCGTCGCCCTGGTCGGCGGACTGATCTACATCGTGCGGAAGTTCATGGCCGGCTCCTCGTCGCGCAGCGACTGGTGACGGACGCGGGAGCCGGTGGGCGGTAACACGGATCACCGGTTCCCTCGGGGGAGGGAAGTTTCCCGGCGTACCGTCCACGCGCGGTGGTGGACGGTTAAAGTCCGGAAATCTCGTGGGGCCCGTCCCCCACGGGCGGCACGCCTCCTCGCCCGTGCCCACCGAGCACGGGCCGCCCATCCTCGCGCTTCGGGAGCCACCCCTTGGCCACGGTCGACACCGCCCCGGCAGGACCCCACGCACCGCCCGCATCGCCCCGGTCCTGCGCTCCCCCGATGCAGCGGCCCAGCGGCCCGGCCACCCGGGACAAGCACTCCACGACCCTCATCGGGTCCGTCCAGCGCGCGATGCGGCTGCTGGAGACCCTCGCGGCGCACGAGTACGGCGCCCCGGCCAAGCAGCTCGCCCGCGAGACCGGCATCGCCCTGCCCACGGCGTACCACCTGCTGCGCACCCTGGTGTACGAGGGCTATCTGCGCCGGGAGAAGGGGCTGTTCTTCCTCGGGGAGGCGGCCGACAGGCTGAGCGCGAGCGCGGCACAGCAGAAACGTCGCAGCACGATCGCGGGCACGCTCGCGCAATGGCGCGATTCCATCGGTGTGCCGGTGTACTACGCGATGTACCGGGACGGCGAGGTCGAGGTGCAGTGCGTCGCCGAGTCGCGCGAGGCACCGGCGGTCGAGGAGTGGGCCGACTTCCGCGAGACGGCGCACGCGCACGCCATCGGACAGTGCCTGCTCTCGCAGGTGGACGAAGAGACCCGGCGGGACCATCTGGCCCGGTACCCGGTGCGGTCGATCACGCCGTACACCGTGCGGGACAACGGCGCCCTGCTGCGGAGGCTGGCCCGGGTCGGGCGCATGGAACCGGTGGTGGAGCGTCAGGAATACGCCCTGGGGGCGGTTTGCGCGGCGATTCCCCTCACGATGGGCACCACGGCGGCTACGATCGCGATCTCACTGCCCGCCCACCAGGCCGACCGGCTGATGCCCGCGACACAGCGGCTGCAGGCCGAGATCGGCCGTCATCTCGGGGCGTTCGCGCTTTCTATCAGCATCTGAAAACTCACTCCTTGTGATCTGTTGTGTACTTTCAGCTAGATTTGGGCATGGTCCGGGGATTAATCCCAGCCAGTCGAAGTCATACGACGGGGTAGGCGATGCGCGAGTCCGTACAGGCAGAGGTCATGATGAGCTTTCTCGTCTCGGAGGAGCTCTCCTTCCGCATTCCGGTGGAGTTGCGCTATGAGACGAGCGATCCCTACGCGGTGCGGCTGACCTTCCATCTGCCCGGCGATGCCCCGGTGACCTGGGCCTTCGGACGGGAGCTGATGATCGACGGGGTCGGCAGGCCGTGCGGTGAGGGAGACGTGCACATCGCGCCCGTGGACGCCGAGGTGCTGGGCGAGGTGCTGATCCGCCTTCAGGTCGGCAGCGACCAGGCGCTGTTCCGCTCCTCCGCGCCGCCGCTGGTGGCGTTCCTGGACCGTACGGACAAGCTGGTCCCGCTCGGTCAGGAGGGCGCACTGGCCGATTTCGACGCCCATCTCGACGAGGCGCTGGACCGCATCCTGGCCGAGGAGCAGAGCGCCGGCTGAAGGAGCGGGGGGCGGTGGGCCGTTCGTCCGGGCGGGGCCGTACGGCTTTGCAGAAACGCTTCTGCGGGGCTCGTGCGGCCCCTCTGACGGTTCCTGGTCCCGACGCGCCCGAGACGGCTGCCCCGCCGTGCGACGCGCCCTCTCACCGCCTCCGGCGCCGCCCCCGACCGCCACGCGCCGCTGCCGCCACGGCGGCCGGAGCCGGGTTGCCCGGTTCGGGACGGTCGGCCGAGACCACCAGGGCGGCCAGGGCCGTGGTGACCGGCACCGAGGCGACCAGCCCGATGGAGCCGACCAGGGTGCGCACGATCTCCTCCGCCACCAGCTCGCTGGTGGCCACGGTGCTCACGCTGCTCTGCGCGATCGAGAACAGCAGCAGCAGGGGGAGCGCGGCGCCCGCGTAGGCGAGGACGAGGGTGTTGACCACGGAGGCGATGTGGTCGCGCCCGATGCGGATGCCCGCCCGGTACAGACCCCGCCAGCCCATCGAGGGGTTGGCCTCGTGCAGCTCCCAGACGGCCGAGGTCTGGGTCACCGTCACGTCGTCCAGCACGCCGAGCGAACCGATGATGACGCCGGCCAGCAGGAGCCCGCTCATGTCGATCGACGGATAGAGCCCGTGGATCAGCCCCGTGCTGTCGTCCGTGTTGCCGGTGAGCGCGGCCCAGCCGATGAACTGCGAGCCGAGGAAGCCGATCAGCATCAGCGAGACCAGCGTGCCGAGCACCGCGACCGACGTACGGGCGGACAGCCCGTGGCACATGTACAGGGCGATCAGCATGATGGCGCTCGACCCGACCACGGCCACCAGCAGGGGATTCGAACCCTGGAGTATCGCGGGCAGGATGAACAGGGTCAGCACCAGGAAGCTGACCGCCAGCGCGACCAGCGCCATGACACCGCGCAGCCGTCCCACCACCACGACGGCGACCGCGAAGATCCCGGCGAGCAGCGCCATGGGGAACTGCCGGTTCACATCGGTGACCGAGTACTGCAGATCCTTGGGCGCCGAGGGCTCGTAGGCGACCACGACCTGCTCGCCCTGGTGCAACTGCCGGGTCTGGTCGGGCTGGACGATCTCGGTGAAGGTGCGGCCCCGGTCCTTGCCGGAGTCGACCCGGACCGTCGCCTTCTTGCAGGTCCCCTTCTTCTTCTGGTCCGCCGGACCCGCTCCGGAGGCGGCGGTGTCGCCGAGTGATGAACCTCCCGAGGCGTTCACGGACTTGCAGCTCACGGAGAGGACGCGGGTGACTGTTGCCTGCTGGGTCTGGCGGTCGAAGCCGACCCCGGAGCGCTGGTGCGGCGGGGCGCCGCCGGGCCACAGCACCACGAGACCCACCACGACGGCGGCCGTGAACGGGACGAGGATCGCCGCGATGACCTTGCGCAGATGCCGCGACACGGGCGCCGCGGGGCCATGGCTGTGCGAGTGACCGTGACCGTGCTGGCCCGGACTGTGCGAGCCATGACCGTGGTCCGGCTCCTGGTCGCCACCCGAGGCGGAGTGGTGCCCGTGCGCATCGCCGGGGCCACCGCCGGAGCCCTGTCCGCCCCCTCGGCCGGGGCCGCCGCCCTGTCCGGGACCGTGCCGGTGGGGCGGCCCGGGCGGTGGATAGGGAGGCTGATGTGTCGTGGTCACCGCCCGATCATCGCAAGAACGAGGGACGCCCACTGTTCTTCCGGACAGAAGGGGCGCTAGCGTGGAGGCACCTTTGCACACGCGGGAGCTCGGAGCACCGGGCTGAGAGGGCGCTGACCTCCGTCTTCGCGATGTTTCACGTGGAACCTGCTTCCACCGGACCATCTGCGGACGGAAATCGCTGCGTCGACCGCCGAACCTGTTACCGGGTAATGCCGGCGTAGGGAGTAGGTCTCATGACCAACAAGGACGCACGCACGCCTGCCTCCACGCAGAACGCGACGAACGGGTCGCCGGACGCCGAGGCCGGGAAGTCCAACGGCTGGCACAAGGCGTACCTCGCGGGCTCGCGCCCCGATGTACATGTGCCGGTCCGTCAGGTGCACCTGACCAACGGACGGTCGGTCACGCTCTACGACACGTCGGGTCCGTACACCGACCCCGCCGTCCCCACCGATGTTCGCCGGGGACTGACCCCGCTCCGGGAGAACTGGATCGTCGCCCGGGGCGACACCGAGGAGTACGCCGGACGCCCCGTCCGGCCCGAGGACGACGGCATCAAGCACACCTCGCCGCGCGGCGGGCTGCGGAACCTGGACGCGGTCTTCCCCGGACGCCCGCGGCTGCCGCGCCGGAGCCGTGACGGCGGCGCGGTCACCCAGCTCGCGTACGCGGCGCGGGGCGAGATCACGCCCGAGATGGAGTTCGTGGCCCTCCGCGAGAACGTTTCTCCGGAGGTGGTCCGCGAGGAGATCGCCGCCGGTCGCGCGGTGCTGCCCGCCAACGTCAACCACCCCGAGATCGAGCCGATGATCATCGGCAAGCGGTTCCTGGTGAAGGTCAACGCCAACATCGGCAACTCCGCCGTCACGTCCTCCATCGAGGAGGAGGTGGAGAAGATGACCTGGGCGACCCGCTGGGGCGCCGACACGGTCATGGACCTCTCCACCGGCCGCAACATCCACACCACCCGCGAGTGGGTGCTCCGCAACTCCCCCGTCCCCATCGGCACGGTGCCGCTCTATCAGGCGCTGGAGAAGGTGGACGGCAAGGCCGAGGAGCTGACCTGGGAGATCTACAAGGACACCGTGATCGAACAGGCCGAGCAGGGCGTGGACTACATGACGGTCCACGCGGGCGTGCGGCTGCCGTACGTCCCGCTGACGGCGAACCGCAAGACCGGCATCGTCTCGCGCGGCGGCTCGATCATGGCGGCCTGGTGCCTGGCGCACCACAAGGAGTCGTTCCTGTACGAGAACTTCGAGGAACTCTGCGAGATCCTCGCCGCCTACGACGTCACCTACTCGCTGGGCGACGGTCTGCGGCCCGGGTCCATCGCGGACGCCAACGACGAGGCGCAGTTCGCGGAATTGCGCACGCTCGGGGAACTCAACCGGATCGCCAGGCGTTTCCACGTACAGACGATGATCGAGGGCCCCGGTCACGTCCCGATGCACAAGATCAAAGAGAACATCGACCTTCAGCAGGAGATCTGCGATGAAGCTCCGTTCTATACGCTCGGCCCGCTGACCACCGACATCGCCCCGGCGTACGACCACATCACGTCCGGTATCGGCGCGGCGATGATCGCCTGGTGGGGGACGGCGATGCTCTGCTACGTCACGCCCAAGGAACACCTGGGCCTGCCCAACCGGGACGACGTGAAGACCGGCGTCATCACCTACAAGATCGCCGCCCACGCGGCCGACCTCGCCAAGGGACACCCCGGTGCGCAGGAGTGGGACGACGCGCTGTCCGACGCCCGCTTCGAGTTCCGGTGGGAGGACCAGTTCAACCTGGCTCTCGACCCGGACACGGCACGGGAGTTCCACGACGAGACGCTGCCCGCCGAGCCCGCCAAGACGGCCCACTTCTGCTCCATGTGCGGGCCGAAGTTCTGCAGCATGAAGATCTCGCAGGACATCCGGCGCGAACACGGCGGCACCAAGGCCGAGATCGAGGAGGGCATGGCCCGCAAGTCCGAGGAGTTCGCGGCCACGGGCAACCGGGTCTATCTGCCCATCGCCGAGTGACAGCCGGGTGACACCGGGGCGGGCTCGCGCCTACTCCGGCTGGTGTTCGGGACCGCCGAAGTCGGGACTCGAGTAGTCCGGGCTGGAGAAGCGCGGCCGGTCGGAGACCGAGCCGTCGTGCGGGCTGCTGAAGCCGGGGCGACCGTAGCCCAGGCGCGGCATCCTTCCGGTCGGGGAGGCGGGCTGGACCGGGTACGGGGTCACCGGCCCCGGCCGGTCCAGCGCCTCCGTGAGGAAGGGCAGGATGCCGCGCTCCAGCAGGGCGTCCCGCCAGGCGTCTCTGGCCTCGGCCACCGCCCGGCCCGCCTCGTCGTAGGCACCCGCCTCGGCGGTCGCCTTGTTGCGCAGGGCGGTGAGCAGCAGTCCGACGGCGGCGACCAGGATCGCGGCGGCGGTCACGGCGCCGAAGACCCAGCCCGCCGCGATCAGGGTCCGGGCGAAGGTCTGGCCGGGGACCAGCATCTTCAGGAGGTAACCGACGAGCAGGAATATGGCGGCCGCGGTCCCGGCGAGGACGGGCGCGAGCACGGCTATCACCGCGATCGCCCCCGCACCGGCGGTCTCGGCGACCTCCCCGAGACTCGTCGCCGCCAGGCCCAGCGTGCCGGGACCGGGCTCGGCGGCGGACCCGGCCTCGGCCTGGGTTTCCGGGGACGGCGCCGGGTGGCGCAGCTCCTCGCGGACCTTCACGTAGTGCTGGTACTCGGTGGCCGCGGCGGCCGTGATGAGCACGATGGCGCCCAGCGCCATGGTGCGCAGTTGCTCGGGGTTGAGCCGCTGACCCATCGCGGACAGTTCCGGGCGGTGTGGCGCGGAGCGCAGCGCCTCATCGAGGAGCCGCTCGAATTCCTGGCGGTCCTCGTTCAGCAGGTGCTGCGGAACGCTGTTCATGTGCATCCCCCGATGCTCCGTAGGGCTGGGGGCTCGCATGGCGGCGAGCCGTCGGGCAGAAACGGAGGGGAGCCTGCTACGGATAAACCGATGGTAGAGCCGTCAAGGCTCAAGGTGACAGGGGGTTGTCGGAAATTGAGGCCCGGTCCGGTGTCCGGCCGACCCGGACCGGTTTAGTCGGCCGAACCCTCAGGCGTCCAGGGGGAGTTGCCGGACCAGCAGCTTTCCGGCCATGGTCACGCCGCCGTCCATCGCGATGGCGAGACCCTCGGCGTAGACGTGCGGACCCTCGACGTGCGGGTCGCGGTCCTCGTCGTCGTCCTCGGAGCCGACGTGGCCGAGCAGATAGGGAATGGGGCTGTGGCCGTGAACGACCCGGGTGCCGCCGTACGTATCGAGAAGGGAGCGCGCGGCGTCGGCGCCGCCCTCGTCGCGGAAGGAGAAGCGCTTGGTGAACTTGCGGAACAGTTCCCAGACTTCGTCCACGCTGTTGCGCGTCAGGGTCTCGCGGACCGTGTCGTTGACGGCTTCGATGGAGTCGCCGTAGTCGAGATAGGCGGTGGTGTCCGAGTGGAGCAGCAGATAGCCGTCGGCCGACTCGACGGCGTCGAGGCGCGCCATCCACTGGAGATGGTGGTCCTGGAGGCGGTCCATGTCGGTCTTCTGGCCGCCGTTGAGCAGCCAGGCGGCCTGGAAGGTGGCGGTGCCCGCGCCGGAGTGGACCGGG
Organism: Streptomyces sp. DSM 110735; assembly: GCF_016482685.1. Taxonomy (GTDB): domain Bacteria; phylum Actinomycetota; class Actinomycetes; order Streptomycetales; family Streptomycetaceae; genus Streptomyces. Next base: position 442,784 of record NZ_JACYHF010000001.1, read on the forward strand.
GTGTCCCCGAACCGCTTGGCGCCCAGGAGCAGCAGTTCGTGGTTGCCCATGAGGGCCTTGCAGTAGCCGCCGGCGGCGGCCGCCTCGGCGGACAGCCGCATCACCAGGTCGATCACGCCGATGCCGTCCGGGCCCCGGTCGGTGAAGTCGCCGAGGAACCAGAGCCGGGCGGTGCCCGCGCACCACTGGCCCGCTTCGTCGATCAGTCCCTGTTCGCGCAGGGCGGCGAGCAGCTCGTCCAGATAGCCGTGGACGTCTCCGACGACGTACAGCGGTCCGGGACCCGCGTTCTCCCGGGGCGCGTGTGCGGCGTCCGGGTCGACGGGGAGCTGGAGGGTGTCGCCGCGCTGGATGACGGGCAGGTCGCGCTGGGTGGGCGTGTAGCCGTCGGGGAAGTCCTCGTCGGCCGGGACCACGTCGCCGGGGTGCGGGTACGGACCGGTCTCATGGACGTACGCGGGCACCCGGAAGTCGCGCAGCGTCTCCGTGCGCTCCACCTCGGTCCCCTGACCGGCCCCCTGAGTCATCAGACCCCTCCACCATCGCGCCGAAGCTGCACCGCTTCGGACTGCCTGGTCGCAGCGGCCCGCGGTGTCGTGCGCCCATCATAGGAATGCGCGTCGCGCCATGTGATGACCCAGGGGTGGTGAATCCGAGCAAGACGCCGGTTCATCGTGGCTTTCGCACCGATTGGGCATGAGTTCGACTGGTTGTCGGCGCGGGCCGCCGGGCGGGCCGTCCCGCCCGGCCGGGGACCCGCGCTAATCCTTCTCCGGTGCCCGGGGCGGGCTCACCGTCGTGCGCGGCGGGCGCCGCTGCGAGGACGTGCGCACGATCAGCTCCGTCGGTATCACCTGCTCGACCGGGTGGTCGGAGTCGACTCCCTCGATGGCGTCGATGAGGAGCTGGACCACGGCCGTGCCGATACGGCGGGGTTTGAGCGAGAGGGTGGTGATGGGCGGCTCGGTGGTCGCGTACACCGTGGACTCGCTGCAGCACACCAGCAGCAGATCGTCCGGGACGCGCAGGCCGTAGCGGCGGGCGGCGGCCAGGAGGTCGGTGCCGTTGGGGTCGAAGAGACCGTAGACGGCGTCCGGGCGGTCGGGACGGGCGAGGAGCCGGTCGGCGGCGATGGCGCCCGCGCACGGGTCGTGCGCGGGGTACGCCTCGTACACCGGGTCCTGGCCGACGCGCTCGCACCAGCGCAGATAGGCGGTGGTCGACAGATGGGTGTACGTGTCCGTCGAGGTGCCGGTGAGCAGGCCGATCCGGCGGGCGCCCGCGGCGGCGAGGTGGTCGAGGATGCCGAGGACGGCGGCCTCGTGGTCGTTGTCGACCCATGCGGTGACCGGGAGCGCGCCCGCCGGGCGGCCGTCGGAGACGACGGGTAAGCCCTGGCGGACCAGCTCGCTGACGACCGGGTCCTGGTCGGAGGGGTCGATGACGACCGTGCCGTCGAGGGCCACGTTGGACCACACGTCGTGGCGCGAGGTGGCCGGGAGGATGACGAGCGCGTAGCCGCGGGCGAGCGCGGCGGAGGTGGCCGCGCGGGCCATCTCGGCGAAGTACGCGAACTCGGTGAAGGTGAAAGGTTCATCCCCGTACGTGGTCACGGTCAGGCCGATGAGGCCGGACTTGCCCGTGCGGAGGGTGCGGGCGGCGGCGGACGGGCGGTAGCCCAGCCGGTCGGCCACCTCGCGGACATGGCGCCGGGTGGCATCCGGGAGCCGACCCTTGCCGTTGAGGGCGTCGGAGACGGTCGTGATGGAGACCCCGGCGGCGGCGGCCACGTCTCTGATGCCCGCCCGGCCCGGCCGGCTGCCTCGTCGTGAGGTTTCCGCGCGGCTCACCTGGTGCTTCCCTGCTGCTGTCATGGCGTGCCGATAGTAGGGCTCAGGTGGTGGGGTAGTGCGGACGCATATGCACGCGTTGACAGGCACGTTTCTGCATGGTCGTCAGTACTGAACTGCCTTAGAAAAAATGTCAGTTGACCGACTCGATGGCGAGACGTGTCCTATCCACGCGTGTGGACCTGCCAACTGCCCGATGTTTCGAAGAGGTCTCAACTCACCTGCACGGGGGATGCGCGCCACGGCGCGAGCCACCGGCGCGCGGACGGACATGCGATGCGCCCCCCAGGGAGGGTCCCGGTCCGGATGCTCCGCGCGGCCGACGGAGTCCGCTTCCCGAAGGTACGCAACCGCGCCGAATCCTCATAAGGTGAGGAGTATTGGAAGCCGGCGGCGTCGACGGTCCGCCGGTGGTCGCGAGGAGGACTGCGGTGAGCGAGACGAGCCCCAAGCTGCGCGCCGAGCTGGAGGGTATCCCCACCTACAAGCCGGGCAAGCCCGCCGCGGCCGGCGGTCAGGCCGCCTACAAGCTGTCCTCCAACGAGAACCCCTATCCCCCGCTGCCCGGCGTCATGGAGCGCGTCACCGCCGCGGTCGCCGAGTTCAACCGTTACCCGGACATGGCCTGCACCGCGCTGATGAGCGAGCTGGCCGAGCGCTTCGGCGTCCCGCTGTCCCACATCGCCACGGGCACCGGCTCGGTGGGTGTGGCGCAGCAGTTGGTGCAGGCGACCAGCGGGCCGGGCGACGAGGTGATCTACGCCTGGCGCTCCTTCGAGGCGTACCCGATCATCACGCAGGTCAGCGGCGCGCGGTCGGTCCAGGTGCCGCTGACGGACGGCGACGTCCACGACCTGGACGCGATGGCCGACGCGATCACCGAGCGCACGCGGCTGATCTTCGTGTGCAACCCCAACAACCCGACCGGCACCGTGGTCCGGCGCGCCGAGCTGGAACGGTTCCTCGACCGGGTGCCCAGCGACGTGCTGGTGGTCCTCGACGAGGCGTACCGCGAGTTCATCCGCGACCCCGAGGTGCCCGACGGGATCGAGCTGTACCGGGAGCGGCCGAACGTCTGCGTGCTGCGCACCTTCTCCAAGGCGTACGGCCTCGCCGGGCTGCGGGTCGGCTTCGCGATCGCGCATGAGCCGGTGGCGGCGGCGCTGCGCAAGACGGCGGTGCCGTTCGGCGTCAGCCACATCGCGCAGGAGGCGGCGATCGCCTCGCTGGAGGCGGAGGACGAACTGCTGGGCCGGGTGGGCTCGCTGGTGTGCGAGCGGCAGCGGGTGGCGGAGGCGCTGCGCGCGCAGGGCTGGACCGTGCCGGAGAGCCAGGCGAACTTCGTGTGGCTGCGGCTGGGGGAGCGCACCACGGAGTTCGCCGAGGCGTGCGAGCGGCACGGTGTGGTGGTGCGGCCGTTCGCGGGCGAGGGGGTCCGGGTGACGATCGGGGAGACCGAGGCCAACGACATCTTCCTGAAGGTGACGGAGGCGTTCCGCGAGAAGAACTGAGCGGATCTCCGTAAGCGTTACCGGAGCGTTGGTGTGGGGCCCCGCCGTGTGCGGGGCCTCACGCATGACCCCCCATCGGATGTCGAAGGCGTGTGCGTCATAATGGCTTGTGAATGTGAACGCTTTCACAAGCTCGGTCCCGATCGCCCCGTATGTACGAGACAAAAAGGGCAAACCCCACCGTCTGGCGGTGGAGTTAGGAGAGTGACGACGTGGAACTGGCTCTGGCGCCGGAGACCCTGGCGCGCTGGCAGTTCGGCATCACCACCGTCTACCACTTCCTCTTCGTTCCGCTGACGATCTCCCTGGCCGCCCTCACGGCCGGTCTCCAGACGGCCTGGGTGCGCACGGAGAAGGAGGTGTACCTCAGGGCGACGAAGTTCTGGGGCAAGCTCTTCCTGATCAACATAGCCATGGGCGTCGTCACCGGCATCGTGCAGGAGTTCCAGTTCGGCATGAACTGGTCGGCCTACTCGCGCTTCGTCGGTGACATCTTCGGCGCCCCCCTCGCCTTCGAGGCTCTGATCGCCTTCTTCTTCGAGTCCACCTTCATCGGACTCTGGATCTTCGGCTGGGACAAGCTCCCCAAGAAGATCCACCTGGCCTGCATATGGATGGTCTCGCTCGGCACGATCCTGTCGGCGTACTTCATCCTCGCGGCCAACTCCTGGATGCAGCACCCCGTCGGCTACCGGATCGACAAGGCCAAGGGCCGTGCGGAGCTGACCGACTTCGGGGCCGTGCTCTTCCAGAACACCGCGCTCAGCCAGGCGTTCCACACCCTGGCCGCGGCCTTCCTGACCGGCGGCGCCTTCATGGTGGGCATCGCCGCCTACCACCTCGCCCGCCGCAGGCACATCCGCGTGATGAAGACCTCGCTGCGCCTCGGTCTGATCACCGTCGTCGTCGCCGGACTGCTCACCGCGGTCAGCGGAGACGTGCTCGGCAAGGTCATGTTCAAGCAGCAGCCCATGAAGATGGCCGCCGCCGAGGCCCTGTGGGACGGTCAGAAGCCCGCCCCCTTCTCGATCTTCGCCTACGGCGACGTGCAGAAGGGCCACAACACCGTCGCCATCGAGATCCCGGGTCTGCTGTCCTTCCTCGCCAACGACGACTTCTCGTCCTATGTGCCCGGCATCAACGACGTGAACAAGGCCGAGCAGAAGCAGTTCGGTCCCGGCGACTACCGGCCCAACATCCCGGTCGCCTTCTGGGGCTTCCGCTGGATGATCGGCTTCGGCATGGCGTCCTTCACCCTCGGCATCGCCGGGCTCTGGCTGACCCGCAAGAAGTTCCTGCTCCCCCAGCACCTCCGGGTCGGCGAGGACGAGGTGCCGCATCTGGTCCTCCTCCCCCACAAAGCACTCGGCCCGAAGCTCGGCGCCTGGTTCTGGCGCATCGCCGTCTGGACGCTGGCCTTCCCGCTGATCGCCAACTCCTGGGGCTGGATCTTCACCGAGACCGGCCGCCAGCCCTGGGCCGTCTACGGCGTCCTGCAGACCCGCCACTCGGTCTCCCCCGGCGTCTCCCAGGCCGAGGTCGCCATCTCGATGGCCGTCTTCACCGCGCTCTACGCGATCCTCGCCGTCATCGAGGTCCGGCTGCTCGCCAAGTACGCCAAGGCGGGACCGCCCGAGTTGACCGAGGCCGACCTCAACCCGCCCACCAGGATCGGCGGCGATCTCCGTGACGCCGACAAGCCGATGGCCTTCTCGTACTAGGCCGGGGGAACAGTCATGCATCTTCACGACATCTGGTTCGTCCTGATCGCCGTCCTGTGGACCGGCTACTTCTTTCTGGAGGGGTTCGACTTCGGGATCGGCATCCTCACCCGGCTCCTCGCCCGGGACCGCGCCGAGCGCCGGGTGCTGATCAACACCATCGGCCCCGTCTGGGACGGCAACGAGGTGTGGCTGCTCACGGCGGGCGGCGCGACCTTCGCCGCCTTCCCGGAGTGGTACGCCACCCTCTTCTCCGGCTTCTATCTGCCCCTGCTGCTGATCCTGGTCTGTCTGATCGTCCGGGGCGTCGCCTTCGAGTACCGGGTCAAGCGCCCCGAGGAGAAGTGGCAGCGCAACTGGGAGTGGGCGACCTTCTGGACCTCACTGCTCCCGGCGTTCCTCTGGGGCGTGGTCTTCGGCAACATCGCGTACGGGGTGAAGATCGACCGGCACTTCGAGTACGTCGGCGGTCTCGGGGACCTCTTCCACCCCTATGCGCTGCTCGGCGGCGTGGTGACGCTCACGCTGTTCACCTTCCACGGTGCGGTCTTCGCGGCGCTCAAGACGGTCGGGGACATCCGGGTACGGGCGCGGCGACTGGCGCTGCGGACCGGGCTCGTCACCGCCGTCCCGGCGCTCGGTTTCCTGCTGTGGACGCAGGCCCACAGCGGTGACGTCGCCAGCCTCGCGGCGCTGATCGTCACGGTCGCCGCACTGACGGCCGCTCTCGTGGCCATCGGCGCGGGACGGGAGGGATGGGCGTTCGCGCTGTCCGGCGTGACCATCGTGGCGGTCGTCGCGATGCTGTTCCTGTCGCTCTTCCCGAACGTCATGCCGTCCACGCTCAACGGCGACTGGAGCCTCACCGTCACCAACGCCTCGTCGAGCCCGTACACCCTGAGGATCATGACCTGGTGCGCCGCGATCGCCACGCCGCTCGTGCTGCTCTACCAGGGCTGGACCTACTGGGTGTTCCGTCAGCGCATCGGTACACAGCACATCGCCGACACCGCACACTGAGCGTCCCAAGGGTATGTTTCACGTGAAACACACTCTCGGGACTGAAGGACACGTTTCACGTGAAACCGATCGATTCCCGCCTCCTGCGCTATGCGGGCGCCACGCGTCTCTTCCTGGTGGCGGTCGTCGTCCTGGGCGCACTCGGCGCCGGGCTGGTCATCGCCCAGGCGATGCTCATCGCCGAAGTCGTGGTGGGCGCCTTCCAGCAGGGCAAGACCGCCTCTGACCTGGTCACACCCCTGGGACTGCTGGTCGCCGTCGCCTGTGGCCGGGCGCTGGTCTCCTGGCTCACCGAGCTGGCGGCACACCGGGCCAGCGCGGCGGTGAAGTCGGAGCTGCGGGAGCGGCTGGTCGAGCGTGCCGCCACGCTCGGTCCCGGGTGGCTCAGCGGTCAGCGCACCGGTTCGCTGGTCACGCTGGCCACGCGCGGGGTCGACGCCCTCGACGACTACTTCTCGCGCTATCTTCCGCAGCTCGGGCTCGCGGTGGTCGTGCCCGTGGCCGTGCTGGCGCGGATCGTGACCGAGGACTGGGTGTCGGCGGCGATCATCGTCGGCACCCTTCCGCTCATCCCGATCTTCATGATGCTGATCGGCTGGGCCACCCAGTACCGGATGGACCGGCAGTGGGGACTGCTGTCCCGGCTCTCCGGTCACTTCCTGGACGTGGTGGCGGGACTGCCCACGCTGAAGGTCTTCAACCGGGCCAAGGCGCAGGCCGAGTCCATCCGCAAGATCACCGGCGAGTACCGCCAGGCCACCATGCGGACCCTGCGGATCGCCTTCATCTCGTCCTTCGCCCTGGAACTGCTGGCCACGCTCTCGGTCGCCCTGGTCGCCGTGACCATCGGTATGCGCCTGGTGCACGGCAGCATGGATCTGTACATCGGTCTGGTCATCCTGGTGCTGGCGCCCGAGGCGTATCTCCCGCTGCGCCAGGTCGGCGCCCAGTACCACGCGGCGGCCGAGGGTCTGGCGGCGGCGGAGGAGATCTTCGCCGTGCTGGAGACCCCGGTCCCGGCGTCCGGCACCGGCCGGGTGCCCGAGGGCGCGCTCTCCTTCGACTCCGTGACTGTCCGCTATCCGGGCCGCTCGACGGACGCCGTGGCCGACGTGTCCTTCGCCGTCGAGCCAGGGGAGACCGTCGCGCTCGTCGGTCCCAGCGGCGCCGGCAAGACCACCCTGCTCAACGTCCTGCTCGGCTTCGTCCGCCCCACCGCGGGCCAGGTCCGGATCGGCGGCGCGGATCTCGCGGACCTCGACCTGGAGCAGTGGCGCTCCCGGATCGCCTGGGTGCCGCAGCGGCCGCACGTCTACGCGGGCACCATCACGGAGAACGTCCGGCTGGCCCGCCCCGACGCCGACGACGCGGCCGTACGCCGGGCCCTCGCGGACGCGGGCGCCCTGGAGTTCGTGGACGCACTGCCCGCGGGCGCCGAGACCGTGCTGGGCGAGGACGGGGCGGGGCTGTCCGCCGGTCAGCGCCAGCGGCTCGCGCTCGCCCGCGCCTTCCTCGCCGACCGGCCCGTCCTGCTCCTGGACGAGCCCACGGCGGCCCTGGACGGCGCCACGGAGGCGGACGTCGTGGCGACGGTCCGGCGGCTCGCCGTGGGTCGCACGGTCCTCCTCGTCGTGCACCGGCCCGCGCTTCTGGAGGCGGCCGACCGGGTGGTCCGGCTGGAAGCACCGGTCGCCACCGAATCCGCTCCCGTCCTGGCCGAGGTGGTCCCGCCCGAGCTGGCCGCCACCGCGCTCGACGCCCATGTGCCCGAGCCCGCCGCGCCCGCCACGACCCTCGCGGACCTGCCCGACAGCGGCCCGCTCGACGCGGACGGTGTTCCGGTCCCGCCCGCGAGGGCGGACGGCAGCCGTCCGCGCAACGTCCTGGCCCGGGTCCGCGCGCTGGCCGCGCCGCGCTACGGACGTCTCCTCTTCGCTCTGGTCCTCGGCAGTCTGGCGCTCGGCTGCGCGGTCGGTCTGATGGCCACCTCCGGCTGGCTGATCTCGCGCGCCTCGCAGGAACCGCCGGTGCTCTATCTGCTGGTGGCCGTGACCGCGACCCGGTTCTTCGGCATCGGGCGGGCCGTGTTCCGGTACACCGAGCGGCTGGTCTCGCACGACGCCGTGCTGCGGATGCTCGCCGACACCCGGGTCGCCGTCTACCGGCGCCTGGAGCGCCTGGCGCCCGCCGGGCTGCGCACCACCCGGCGCGGCGACCTGCTCAGCAGGCTGGTCAGCGACGTGGACGCCTTCCAGGACTACTGGCTGCGCTGGCTCATGCCCACCGGTGTCGCGGTGGCCGTCTCCGCCGCCTCGGTCGGTTTCACGGCGTGGCTGCTTCCCGAGGCCGGTGCCGTGCTGGCGGCGGGACTGCTTCTCGCGGGCGTCGGCGTCCCCCTGATCACCGCGTCGGTCGCCCGCCGCACCGAGCGCCGTCTCGCTCCGGCGCGGGGCGAGCTGTCGACCCGCGTGACCGACGTGCTCACCGGCACCGCCGAGCTGACCGTGGCCGGTGCGCTGCCCGCCCGCACGGACGCCGCCCGGCAGGCGGACGGCACCCTCACGAGGATCGCCTCGCGCGCGGCCGGGATCACCGCCCTCGGCGACGGGCTCACCGCGCTGATCTGCGGGCTCACCGTCGCCGCCGCCGCGCTGGTCGGCGCCGAGGGAGTCGCCTCGGGCCGTCTGCACGGCGTCGCGATGGCCGTCGTCGTGCTCACCCCGCTGGCCGCCTTCGAGGCCGTTCTGGGGCTGCCACTGGCGGCGCGCTACCGGCAGCGGGTGCGGCGCAGCGCGGAGCGCGTGTACGAGGTCCTGGACGCCCCCGTTCCCGTGCACGAGCCGGAGGAGCCCCGCCAGGCGCCCGTCTCGCCGTTCCCGGTCGTGGTGCGTGACCTCAGCGCCCGGTACGAGGGACAGCACGGCGACGCGCTCGCCGGACTCGACCTCACGCTGGAGCAGGGGCGGCGGATCGCCGTGGTCGGTCCCTCCGGCTCGGGCAAGACCACGCTCGCCCAGGTGCTGCTGCGCTTCCTCGACCCGCGCGCGGGCAGTTACACGCTGGCCGGTGTCGCGGCGGACGAGCTGGACGGCGACGACGTGCGCAGGCTCGTCGGGCTGTGCGCGCAGGACGCCCACCTCTTCGACAGCACCGTGCGGGAGAACCTGCTGCTCGCGCGCAAGGACGCGAGCGACGCCGATCTGCGCGACGTGCTGCTGCGGGCGCGCCTGCTGGACTGGGTGGACGAGCTGCCCGAGGGGCTGGACACGCTGGTCGGCGAGCACGGCGCCCGGCTCTCCGGGGGCCAGCGGCAGCGGCTCGCCCTCGCACGGGCCCTGCTCGCGGACTTCCCGGTGCTGGTGCTGGACGAGCCCGCCGAGCACCTGGACCTGCCCACCGCCGACGCGCTCACGGCGGACCTGCTGGCCGCCACCGAGGGCAGGACCACGCTGCTGATCACGCACCGGCTCGCCGGGTTGGACGCCGTGGACGAGGTCCTCGTGCTGGACGCGGGCCGCGTCGTGCAGCGCGGCTCCTACGCGGAGCTGGTCTCCGCCGACGGCCCGCTGCGCACGATGGCGCGGCGCGAGGCCGAGGCGGAGACGCTGGTGGTGGCGCGGTAGGGCCTGCCCGACAGGCCGTACCGCGGGGTCAGAGGCGGTCGGCGAGCAGCCGCTCGATCACGACCGCCACTCCGTCCTCGGTGTTGGCGACCGTACGGCCGGTGGCCGCGGCGAACACGTCGGGGTGGGCGTTGCCCATCGCGTAGGAGCGCCCGGCCCAGGTCAGCATCTCCAGGTCGTTGGGCATGTCGCCGAAGGCGACGACCTCCTCGGGCGAGATGCCCCGCTCGGCGCAGCACAGCGCCAGGGTGCTCGCCTTGGAGACCCCGGCGCCGCTCAGTTCGAGGAGCGCGCTGGGGCTGGAGCGGGTGACGTTGGCGTGGCCGCCGATCGCGACGCGGGCCGTGGTGAGGAACGCGTCCGGGTCCAGCTCGGGGTGGTAGGCGAGGATCTTGAGGACGGGCTGGTCGGCGTCCGGGCCGTCCGGTGCGAGCAGCTTCTCGGCGGGCAGCAGGTTGTCCGGTATCTCCATGTGCAGCTTGGGATACGCGGGCTCCTGGTGGAAGCCGTAGGTCTGCTCGACGGCGAACACCGTGCCCGGCGCCGCCTCGCGCAGCAGCCCCACCGCGTCGAGCGCGCTCTGCCGGGTCAGCTCGCGCACGGTGACGAACCGGTGGGCGCCGGGGCCGCCGTGCAGGTCGACCACGGCGGCGCCGTTGCCGCAGATCGCGAGCCCGTGGCCGTGGACGTGGTCGGCGACCACGTCCATCCAGCGGGCCGGGCGGCCGGTGACGAAGAAGACCTCCACCCCCGCCTCCTCGGCCGCGGCGAGCGCGGCGACGGTCCGCGCGGAGACCGTCTTGTCGTCGCGCAGCAGGGTGCCGTCGAGGTCGGTGGCGATCAGCCGGGGCGGCGGGCCTACGGTGCCTCCTTCTCCTGGCGGGGCCGAGAACGCGGGGGATACCGGGGGCGTCCCCGGCTGTCTGGTCGCTGAGGTCACCCGGCCATTCTCGCGCATATGCGCGCACGGTCGTGCGGGACTCCGCACATATGAGGCGCGGTTGGGATCAGAACGGGTCACATCCGGCCAGGGGCGGAGACCCTCCGGGCTCGCCGACCCGGGCCCATCGGGCTCGCCGACCGAGCCCCGTCCTCCCGCCGCTCCAGGCTCGTCAGGGCCACCGCGCCAGGTCCATCGCCGCCCCACGCCTGCCGGGGCCGCCGTCCCCACGCCCCATCGCGCCCCCGGCCCACGCCCGTCAGGCTCGCCGCCCCACGCCCGCAGCCCAGCCCCGCCGGGCCCCGGCGCCCACGCCCATCGCGTCCGCAGTCCCAGCCCCGTCAGGTCCGCTACCCCAGCCCCCTCAGCCGAGCTGTGCCGTCGCCTCCAGCGCGATCCGTTCGAAGATCTTCTGGTCGGCGGCGAAGTCCGAGTCCGGGATGGGCCAGTGGATCACGATCTCGTCGAAGCCCAGCTCCCGGTGGCGCCCGGCGAAGTCCACAAACGCGTCCAGGGACTGGAGCGGTCCGGTGCGGTCGGGGGTGAAGCCGGTGAGCAGGATCTTGTCCAGTTCGGCCACGTCCCGCCCGGCCTCCGCGCACGCCTCGCGGAGCTTGTCGATCTGGCCGCGCAGCGCCTCGACCGACTGCTCGGGGGTGCCGTTCTCGTACAGCTTCGGGTCGCCCGTGGTCACCCACGCCTGGCCGTACCGGGCGGCCAGGCGCAGCCCGCGGGGACCGGTCGCCGCCACCGCGAAGGGCAGCCGGGGGCGCTGCACACAGCCGGGGATGTCGCGCGCCTCGACGGCCGAGTAGAACCGCCCCTCCTCGGTGACCGCGCCCTCGGTGAGCAGCCGGTCGAGCAGGGCCACGAACTCCGCGAACCGGTCGGCGCGCTCGCGCGGGGTCCAGGGCTCCTGGCCGAGCGCGGTCGCGTCGAAGCCGATGCCGCCCGCGCCGACGCCGAGGGTGATCCGGCCGTCGGAGACGTCGTCCAGGGAGATCAGCTCCTTGGCAAGGGTCACCGGGTGCCGGAAGTTGGGGGAGGTGACGAGCGTGCCCAGCCGCAGCCGCGAGGTCGTGGCGGCCGCCGCCGCCAGCGTGGGCACCGCGCCGAACCAGGGGCCGTCGCGGAAGCTGCGCCACGACAGGTGGTCGTAGGTGTACGCGGCGTGGAAGCCCAGGTCCTCCGCGCGCTGCCACTTGGCGCGGCCGCCCTCGTGCCAGCGGTCGACGGGGAGGATCAGGGTGCTCAGACGCAGACTCATGGCGTCGAGCCTACGTGCCCGGTGAGGAGGGCCCGGACGCCCGTGAAAGCGCCCGCGCCCCCGTCAGCGTGCCTCGGTGAACCGCAGATAGCGGGCCGGTACGGACTCCGTCAGCCAGACCCCGTTCGCGCTGACGCGGAAGACGTGGCCGTCGCGGTGCATGGCCGCCGCGTCCACCGCGAGGACGACGGGTCGGCCGCGCCGGGAGCCGACGCGGGTGGCTGTCTCGCGGTCGGCCGAGAGGTGGACGTCGTGGCGGCTCATGGGGCGCAGCCCCTCCGCGCGGATCGCGTCCAGGGAGCGGGCGACGGTGCCGTGGTAGAGGTACGGCGGCGGGGTGGCCGGGGCGAGTCCCAGGTCGACGCGCACGGTGTGGCCCTGGCTGGCGCGGATGCGGGTGCCCTCGACCGCATAGCGCTTCTTGTCGTTGACGGCCACGACGTGGTCGAGTTCCGCGCGCGTGAACGGGAAGCCGTGCGCGGCGGCGGCCGTCATCAGGGCGTCGATCTCGACCCAGCCGCCCGCGTCCAGCGTGAGTCCGATGCGCTCGGGCTGGTGGCGCAGATGCTTCGAGAGGTACTTCGACAGCTTTACGGTACGTCTGTCATCCATATTTCCTTACGTTCCTTCTTTTCTGTTTCGTCTTTTACCTGCTTTCTCGCTTTCATGATGTACACGAAGAGACGTAGGTCACGCACTCGATTTTCGTCAGGAGGTTTGATCCACAGCCAAGTTCAGTTATCCACAAAGAAGTTGGCGATCCTGTGGACAACTGACGCCCGTTTCGCGACAGTTGGCTCGTTCTGCGCCACGGCGTCCAGGATCGCGCTCGCGGCCTTCTCCGGCGGCCAGTTGGCGTCAGGTGCCGCGCAGGCGACGGTAACTCCAATGTCGTGCACGGACAGTTCGGCGCGCAGGCGATCCGAAAGATCCGTCACGGCGGACCCGATGTTGACGATGTGACCGCCCTGCCCCCGCTCCACCATGCGCGCCCCGAAAAGACGGCAACTGTGCAGCGCGCCGAACACGTTGACCTCCAGCGCCGCCCGCCAGTCGTCGGCGGGAGAGGCGAGGAGGGAGTCGGGGAGGTCGACGCCCGCGCCATTCACCAGCACGTCCACCACGCCGTGTTCGCCGTGCACCCGCGCGGCCAGCTTCTCCACGGCCTGCTCGTCGGAGACGTCCACCGACTCCGCCCACGCCCCCGACGCCCCCAGCAACAGGGCGAGTTCGGCCGTGCGGGTCGCCGCCTCCGGGTCGCGGTCCACGGCCACCACCCGCGCGCCGGCCTCCGCGAAGGCGAACGCCGTAGACCTACCGATGCCGTCGCCCGCGCCGGTGACCAGCACCAACTGCCCGGCGAAACGGTCGCCATGGCGGCCCTCGGGCACGGAGGCGGGCTCGCCCTGCTCGACCGACTCCACGAACTCGGTGATCCACAGCGCCAGTTGGTCGGGACGGGTGCGGGGAATCCAGTGCTTGGCCGGGAGGACGCGCCGGACCAGCCGGGGCACCCACCGCTCCAGGTCGTCGTAGAGCCGCGGGGAGAGGAACGCGTCGCCCTCGGGCGTGACGAGCTGCACCGGCACGTGCGCGTGGGCGTCCGGGCGCGGCTTGCGCAGCCGGGGGCGGACGTTGTCCCGGTAGAGCCAGGCGCCGTGTGCCGCGTCCGAGGGCAGGGAGGCGGTCGGGTAGCCGTCGGCAGGGACCTTCTCCGCCCGCTGGAGGAGGGCGGGCCAGCGCTTGCCGAGCGGTCCGCGCCAGGCGAGTTCGGGCAGCACGGGGGTGTGCAGCAGATAGACGTACCAGGACTTCGCGCCCTGACCGAGAAGTTGACCGATCCTGCGGGGAGTCGGGCGCTTCACGCGCGCGTTGATCCAGTGCCCGAAGTGGTCGAGGGACGGACCCGACATGGAGGTGAAGGAGGAGATGCGACCCTTGGTGCGGGCGACCGTGACGAACTCCCAGGACTGCACCGATCCCCAGTCGTGGCCCACGAGATGGACCGGACGGTCCGGGCTCACCGCGTCCACCACGGCCAGGAAGTCGTCCGTCAGCTTGGCCAGCGTGAAGCCCCCGCGCAGCGGCTTCGGCGCGGTCGAACGCCCGTGACCCCGGACGTCGTAGAGCACCACGTGGAAGTCGCGGGCGAGCCGGACGGCGACCTCGGACCAGACCTCCTTGCTGTCCGGGTAGCCGTGCACCAGCACCACCGTCGGCCGTGCGGGGTCGCCGAGTTCGGCCACGCACAGCTCGATCCCGCCGGTCCTGATCCGGCGCTCGCGCGCACCCTCCAGCATCACTTCTCCTCCGCCCAGCGCCGCGTGTGCGGCAGATCGTCGTCCAGCCAGAAGGCGCTCTCGTCGGGGTCGCGCGAGTCCGTGACCACCAGGATCTCCTCGAACTTGGCGCCCGTGCCCCGGAATCCGAGGTGGGGCTCGACCGCCCACAGACCCGGACGCGGCGGGTGGTCGGAGAAGCGGTACGGCGACCACAGGGGCGACCAGCCCTCGCGATGACCGTGCACCGCGTCGCTCAGCAGCCCCTTGAGGGACTGGGTGCCGAAGCCGAACACCTGCGGTGCGAAACGGCGTTGGCGCACCCGGTCCACCTTGTGGGCGATCACGCCGAAGGGGTAGGCGCGGTGCCGGTTGGCGTACCCCTGGCGGGTCATGAGCCGCTCCACGTCCAGGTAGATCTCGCGCAGCGGGCGCCGCTCGCGCACCTCGCGCAGGATCAGCTCGCGGTGCGCCTCCAGGTCGGCCATGAGGCGCCGTTGCAGCGGGTTGTCGCCGAGGGCGCCCGAGTAGCCGATGTCGGCCGTGTACCCCTCGTACACCGGGGCCAGGTCCAGGATGAACGGCATCCCGGGCTCCAGGGCGCGGTCGGTGGGGAAGAACTGGAGCGGTATCCGGAAACCGGTGAACGCCGTCCGGTCGCCGAACCAGGCGAAGGGCAGATGGAACCAGTCCCGCATCCCGCGCTCGTACAGCCACCGCCGCTGCATCCGGGCCGCCTCGCGCTCGGTGACGCCCGGCTCCAGACGAGCCGCGACCGCCTCCGCGCACTCGTACGCGAGCCGTTGCACCCGCTGGAAGCCCCGCAGTTCGGCGGAGAGTTCACTCACTGCGCTCGTCATGCCGCCCGTCCCGTCGATGCCACGCCCTCGTCACCCGACCCTGCTGAATCTCGCAGTTGTTAGAGGCGGCGTCAATAGGGGAGATCACCGGGGTGACCCCTAGGGGCCTCTGGCCCTCGCCCCCGGGAACCCCGCCCCCGTCCCCGGGAACCCGGCCCGCTGTCCCCCCGGAACCCGTCCCGCGCACAGTCCCCTAGGGCCCCGTACTACCGGAGACTGACCCCAAGACGGCTCTGAGGTCTGACGACCGGCGTGGTCCGCGTCACTACCGTCGGGGACGTGACTGTGATCGCGACCGAGAGCCTGAGCAAGCGGTACCCACGGGTGACCGCTCTCGACCGGCTGTCCGTGGACATCGGACCCGGTGTGACCGGACTCGTCGGTGCCAACGGCGCCGGCAAGTCCACCCTGATCAAGATCCTCCTGGGTCTGTCCCCCGCCTCCGAGGGCCGCGCCGCCGTGCTCGGTCTCGACGTGGCGACCGAGGGCGCCGCCATCCGGGAGCGGGTCGGGTACATGCCGGAGCACGACTGCCTGCCGCCCGACGTCTCGGCCACCGAGTTCGTCGTGCACATGGCCCGCATGTCCGGACTGCCTGCCGCCGCCGCGCGTGAGCGCACCGCGGACACCCTGCGCCATGTCGGCCTCTACGAGGAGCGGTACCGCCCCATCGGCGGCTACTCCACCGGCATGAAACAGCGGGTCAAGCTCGCCCAGGCGCTGGTGCACGACCCGCGCCTGGTCTTCCTGGACGAGCCGACCAACGGGCTCGACCCGGTCGGGCGCGACGAGATGCTCGGTCTGAT
Source organism: Streptomyces sp. DSM 110735 (assembly GCF_016482685.1). Taxonomy (GTDB): domain Bacteria; phylum Actinomycetota; class Actinomycetes; order Streptomycetales; family Streptomycetaceae; genus Streptomyces. The sequence goes on from NZ_JACYHF010000001.1 coordinate 458,661, forward strand.
CCGCCGCGTCCACACCGACTTCGGCATCTCCGTCCTGGTCACCTCGCACCTGCTCGGCGAGCTGGAGCGCACCTGCGACCACGTGGTCGTCGTGGACGGCGGCAAGCTGCTGCGGTCCAGCTCCACCACCGACTTCACCCAGACCACGACGACCCTCGCGATCGAGGTCACCGACAGCGACACCCACCCCGACGGCACCCGCGCCCTGCGCGAGGCGCTCGGCGCGCGCGGACTCGACACCGAGGACGAGGGCGGCGGGCTGCCCGGCGCCGGACACATCGTCCTGGTGACCGCGAGCGGCGACGAGACGTACGACCTGGTGCGCGACGTCGTCGCGGACCTCGGACTCGGCCTGGTGCGCATGGAGCAGCGCAGGCACCGCATCTCCGAGGTGTTCACCACCGCCGACGAGCAGCGGAAGGAGGCCGCCGGCCATGGCGGTTGAGCACCCCATCCAGCACCCTGTCACCGAGTCGGCGGGGTCGCCCTCTGGCGACCAGTCCCGCATCCACGACATCGGCTACCGCGGTTACGACGGCCCCCGCCTCGGCCGCGCCTACGCCCGCCGTTCGCTCTACTCGCAGTCCCTGCGCGGCGCCTACGGACTCGGCCGCTCGGCCAAGTCCAAGGTGCTGCCCATGCTGCTGTTCGCGGTGATGTGCGTGCCCGCGGCCATCATGGTCGCCGTCGCGGTGACCACCAAGGCGCACGAACTGCCGGTCCCCTACAGCCGGTACGCGATCATCATGCAGGCCGTCATCAGCCTGTACGTGGCCTCGCAGGCACCCCAGTCGGTCTCGCGCGACCTGCGCTTCAAGACGGTGCCGCTGTACTTCTCGCGGCCGATCGAGACCGCCGACTACGTGCTCGCGAAGTTCGCGGCGCTCGCCTCGGCCCTGTTCGTCCTCACCGGTGGCCCGCTGCTCGTGCTCTACGTGGGCGCGCTGCTCGCCAAGATGGGGGTGGCCCACCAGAGCGAGAAGTTCGGACAGGGAGTGGTCTCGGTGGCGCTGCTCTCCCTGCTGTTCGCCGGGATCGGTCTGGTCATCGCCTCCATCACCCCGCGCCGCGGCTTCGGCATCGCCGCCGTCATCGCCGTCATGACGATCTCCTACGGCGCGGTCTCCACGCTCCAGGCCATCGCGGACGCCCAGGGCAACAGCGGGGCGGTGCCGTGGATCGGGCTGTTCTCCCCGGTCACCCTGATCGACGGCATCCAGTCGGCACTGCTCGGCGGCGCGTCGTCGTTCCCCAGCGGCGTCGGCCCGTCCACCGGAGAGGGCTTCGTCTATCTGATCGTCGTCCTCGGAGTCATCGCCGCCTGCTACGGCCTGCTGCTGCGCCGCTACAAGAAGGTGAGCCTGTGACCACGCTCAGCATCGACCACGTCTCCCGCTGGTTCGGCAACGTGGTCGCCGTCAACGACATCACCATGACGATCGGCCCCGGCGTCACCGGTCTGCTCGGTCCCAACGGTGCCGGGAAGTCCACCCTCATCAACATGATGGGCGGCTTCCTCGCCCCCTCCACCGGCACGATCACCCTGGACGGCCGCCCGGTGTGGCGCAACGAGTCCGTCTACCGGGACATCGGCGTCGTACCCGAGCGGGAGGCGATGTACGACTTCCTCACCGGGCGCGAGTTCGTCGTCGCCAACGCCGAACTGCACGGGCTCGGCGACCGGGAGGCGCAGCGCGCCCTGGCCACGGTCGAGATGGAGTACGCGCAGGACCGCAAGATCTCCACGTACTCCAAGGGCATGCGGCAGCGCGTGAAGATGGCTTCCGCGCTGGTCCACGACCCCTCGCTGCTGCTGCTCGACGAGCCGTTCAACGGTATGGACCCGCGCCAGCGCATGCAGCTCATGGACCTGCTGCGCACCATGGGCGACGAGGGCCGCACGGTGCTGTTCTCCTCGCACATCCTGGAGGAGGTCGAGCAGCTCGCCCGGCACATCGAGGTCGTCGTCGCCGGACGGCACGCGGCCAGCGGTGACTTCCGCAAGATCCGCCGCCTGATGACCGACCGCCCGCACCGCTACCTGGTGCGCTCCAGCGACGACCGGGCGCTCGCGGCCGCGCTGATCGCGGACGCGTCCACGGCCGGTATCGAGGTGGACACCTCAGAGGGCGCGCTGCTCGTCCAGGCCGTCGACTTCGGCCGCTTCACCACGCTGCTGCCGAAGGTCGCCCGCGACCTGGGCATCCGGCTGCACACGGTCTCGCCGTCGGACGAGTCCCTGGAGTCCGTGTTCTCGTATCTGGTCGCGGCGTAGGAGGCCGAAGATGTACGACCCCACCGTCGCCCGGCTCACCTACCGAGCCCTGCTCGGCCGCCGTCGGGCCCTCGTGCTCGGCGTGCTGCCGCTGCTGCTGATCGTCATCTCCGCGATCGTCCGCGGTCTGACCGGCGCCGACGACCAAGTGGCCGCCGACGTCCTCGGCGGGTTCGCGCTCGCCACCATGGTGCCCATCATCGGCGTCATCGCGGGCACCGGCGCCATCGGACCGGAGATCGACGACGGCTCCGTGGTCTATCTGCTGTCCAAGCCGCTCAAGCGGCCGGCGATCATCTTCACCAAGCTGATCGTCGCCATCGCGGTCACCATGGTGTTCTCCGCCGTCCCGACCCTGATCGCGGGCCTGATCCTGAACGGCAACGGCCAGAACATCGCCGTCGCCTACACGGTCGCCGCGCTCGTCTCGTCCATCGCCTACTCGGCGCTGTTCCTGCTGCTCGGCACGGTCTCGCGGCACGCGGTGGTCTTCGGGCTCGTCTACGCGCTGGTCTGGGAGGCGCTGTTCGGCTCCCTGGTGGCCGGTGCGCGCACCCTGAGCGTCCAGCAGTGGTCGCTCGCGGTCGCCCACAAGCTCGCGGGCGGCGACCTGGTCACCTCCGACGTGGGGCTGACGACGGCCACGGTGCTGCTGATCGTGGTGACCGTCGCGGCCACCTGGTTCGCGGGCTGGAAGCTGCGGTCGCTGACGCTGGCGGGCGAGGAGTAGGAGCGGGGGCCCCGGCGCTTTGACGGGGCCTTCACTCCCGGCTCGGCACACTGGAAACACGCTGAGAGACGGCGCGGAGGTGCGCGGATGAACGAGCGGACACCGCAGGACGACGAGCCGGGACGGGACGGCTTTGACGCCTGGGACGACGTGGTCCTCGACGAGGAGTTCGTACGGGACGCCGAGACCGTCGAGCCCTCCGCCCGTGCCCGGATGCTCGCCGCCCGCTGGCGCGCGGAGCGGCCCGAGCCGCAGCCGTGGCGCTCGGACGAACCGCCCGCGGGCTGGTTCTTCAGCCGGGCTCGTCGGCGCAGGTGGCGCCGCCGGTAGCGCCGTTAATTCGGTGGCGCCCCCGCTCGGCGCCGGGGCACAGTAGGGGTGCCCCATCCGCCGGGAACGTCCCGGCGCCCCGAACCGGGAGAGGAGTGAGGACGATGCCTCTGCACGGCAGTACGTCCGACTCCCGACAGGGTGGCCCGAGGCGGACTCCGGTGTAGTTCCCACCGTCGAGCCCGCTCCGCACAGGGAGCCACCCGGGGCGGCCGCTTCGAGCACGCGAAGTCGCTCTCGCGTGGGCCGCCCACCCGGAGGATTGGCCGAGTGGCAAGGCACCGGCTTGCTAAGCCGTGGTCGGGTGTCAAAGCCCGCGCACGTTCGATCCGTGCATCCTCCGCATGACCGCATGACCGCATGACCGCATGACCGCATGCCTGTCGGGCGGGACCGTTGTGGTCCCGCCCGGTGGGCGTTCAGGCTCGTTCGGAGAGCAGTCGCTCCAGGACGATCGCGATGCCGTCGTCCTCGTTGGAGGCGGTCACCTCGTCGGCGACCGCGCGCAGGTCCACGTGGGCGTTGTCCATGGCGACGCCGTGGGCGGACCAGGCGAACATCGGGATGTCGTTCGGCATGTCGCCGAAGGCGATCGTGTCGGCCGCCTTCATGCCCAGGCGGCGGGCGGCGAGGGAGAGACCGGTGGCCTTGGACAGACCGAGCGGGAGCAGTTCCACGATGCCCTCGCCCGCCATGACGACGGTGACGAAGCCGCCCGCGGCACCCTGCGCGGCTTCGGCCAGCTCGTCGCTGTTCAGCCGGGGGTGCTGGATGTAGAGCTTGTTCAGCGGCGCGGTCCACAAGTCGGACACGTCGGTGAACGGCGTGCTCGGCAGGGCGCCGGTGACCGCGTAGCCGGGACCGACCAGGACGTCGCCGTCCAGCCCGTCCCGGCTGGCGGCGATGTACAGCGGACCGACCTCCGCCTCGATCTTGGCCAGCGCCACTCCCGCCAGCTTCCGGTCCAGGGTGACCGAGGTGAGCAGGCGGTGCTGCCCCGCGTCGTAGACCTGGGCACCCTGACCGCAGACGGCCAGACCCTCGTAGCCGAGGTCGTCCAGGATGTGCCGGGTCCAGGGGACGGCACGGCCGGTGACGACGATGTGCGCGGCGCCCGCCTCCGTGGCGGCGGCCAGCGCCGCGCGGGTGCGCGGCGAGATGGTGTCGTCGCCGCGCAGCAGCGTGCCGTCGAGGTCGGTGGCGATCAGCCGGTAGGGGAGTCCGTCGCTCACTTGGCGGTCGGCTCCAGCACCTCACGGCCGCCGAGGTACGGGCGCAGCACCTCGGGGACGCGGACCGAGCCGTCGGCCTGCTGGTGGTTCTCCAGGATCGCCACGATCGTGCGCGGTACGGCGCACAGCGTGCCGTTGAGCGTGGCCAGCGGCTTGACCTGCTTGCCGTCGCGCATCCGGATCGACAGGCGGCGGGACTGGAACTCGGTGCAGTCCGAGGTCGAGGTCAGCTCGCGGTACTTGCCCTGGGTCGGGATCCACGCCTCGCAGTCGAACTTGCGCGCCGCGGAGGAGCCGAGGTCACCGGTGGCGACGTCGATCACGCGGAACGGCAGCTCAAGCGAGGTCAGCCACTGCTTCTCCCACTCCAGCAGGCGCTGGTGCTCGGCCTCGGAGTCCGCCGGGTCGACGTACGAGAACATCTCGACCTTGTCGAACTGGTGGACGCGGAAGATGCCCCGGGTGTCCTTGCCGTGCGAGCCGGCCTCGCGGCGGAAGCACGGGGAGAAGCCCGCGTACCGCAGCGGCAGCTTGTCGGCGTCGATGATCTCGTCCATGTGGTACGCGGCGAGCGCCACCTCGGAGGTGCCGACCAGGTAGAGGTCGTCCTTGTCTAGGTGGTACACGTCCTGCGCGGCCTGGCCGAGGAAGCCGGTGCCCGCCATGGACTGGGGACGCACCAGCGCGGGGGTGAGCATCGGGGTGAAGCCCGCGGCGGTGGCCTGCGCCATGGCGGCGTTCACCAGGGCCAGCTCCAGGAGGGCGCCGACGCCGGTGAGGAAGTAGAAGCGGGAGCCGGAGACCTTGGCGCCGCGCTCGGTGTCGATCGCGCCGAGGAGCTGGCCGAGTTCCAGGTGGTCCTTGGGCGCGAAGCCCTCGGCGCCGAAGTCACGGATCGTGCCGTGCGTCTCCAGCGTGACGAAGTCCTCCTCGCCGCCGACGGGCACGCCGGGGTGGACGAGGTTGCCGAGCCGGAGCAGCAGCTCCTGGGTCTCGGTGTCGGCCGCGTCGCGCTCGGCGTCGGCGGCCTTCACGTCCGCCTTGAGCTGCTCGGCGCGCTTGAGCAGGTCGGCCTTCTCCTCGGGAGCGGCCTTGGGGATCAGCTTGCCGAGCTGCTTCTGCTCGGCGCGCAGCTCGTCGAAGCGGACGCCGGAGGACCTGCGCCGCTCGTCGGCAGAGAGGAGGGAGTCGACGAGCGCGACATCCTCTCCACGGGCGCGCTGGGACGCGCGCACACGGTCGGGGTCCTCACGAAGCAGGCGAAGGTCAATCACGGGGCCAAGGCTACCGGTGCGGGGGGACGGGCCGGGAATCACTTCCCGGTTCCGCTCTGCAAAGATCGTCCGGAGTACCCCGGCTTGCCCGGACTCCCTTGCGGTGGGCGGCACTTGGCGGGCGCCTTGTCCACAGGAATCCACACCCGGGGAAAAGTTATCCACAGGCTGTGCGAAAGGGCTGTGGATTTCGGAATTGATCACTCCGGAACTCGGCACGAGTTCGAGGAATTACCGGTTCAAACACGCATGACACCCACTTTCGGGCGTAGATAGGTCGCCCTAAATGGTGAATCGAAGGAATCGGGTAGACCAAAGCCGATAGGCACACGGTTGGTCGATCTTGAACCGGCTAGGGCGATTTGTCGACCGTAGGGCCCGTTGTTGTCGACTTGTCCCCAGGTCGAGAAGCTGACCTGTGGATAACTTCTGTGGACAACGCCGAGGCGGCTAGAACCGGCCGTCCTGGCAGCCCGCCACCCAGTCGGCCGCCGCCAGGAACTCCTGGTCCGACGTGCCCGGCGGGGTCTGCCTGGCTTCCCCGGGCCTGATGTCCGCGCGCGGATAGGAACCGAGGAAACGCACCTGGAGGCAGATCCGCTTCAGACCCATCAGGGCTTCGGCCATGCGCCGGTCGGAGATGTGCCCCTCGGCGTCGATGCAGAAACAGTAATTCCCGATACCTGCCCCGGTCGGACGCGACTGGAGCAGCATCAGGTTGATCCCGCGCCCCGCGAACTCACCCAGAAGGTCGCGCAGCGCACCCGGGTGGTCGTCGCGCTGCCAGAGCACCACCGAGGTCTTGTCGGCGCCGGTCGGGGCGGCGGGCCGGGCGGGACGGCCGACCAGGACGAACCTGGTCTGCGCGTTCTCCGCGTCGTGGATGCCGGTCTCCAGCGGGACCAGACCGTACCGGGCGGCGGCGAACTCGCCCGCGAAGGCGGCGTCGTACCGGCCCTCCTGGACCAGCCGGGCGCCGTCCGCGTTCGAGGCGGCGGACTCCCAGAGGGCGTCCGGGAGGTGGGTGCGCAGCCAGTTGCGGACCTGCGGCTGGGCGGCCGGGTGGGCGGTGACCGTCTTGATGTCGGCGAGCTTCGTGCCGGGGCGGACCAGCAGTGCGAAGGTGATCGAAAGGAGCACCTCGCGGTAGATCATCAGCGGGTGCCCGGCGACCAGCTCGTCCAGGGTGGTGGTGATGCCGCCCTCGACGGAGTTCTCGATCGGCACGAAGGCCGCCTCGGCCTCGCCGGCGCGCACCGCGTCCAGCGCGGACTGCACCGACACATAGGGGATCAGTTCACGGGTGGCCGCCTCCGGAAGCGTGCGCAGGGCGACTTCGGTGAAGGTGCCTTCGGGACCGAGATACGCATAGCTCGCTGGCATGACCTCACCCTAATGGCCGCGCGGGAAGCAGGCTCGGGCGTCTCACGACGGCCACTCGCACGGGTGGTTTCGACCGCTGGGGACCACCTATGTCACCGGCGAGCACCGGCACGGCTGTCACCGGCGGCCACCGCCACGGCTGCCACAACTACCGCCTCAGCCCTCCAGCAGCCGCTGCCCCACGTACTCGCCCTTCGCCGCGCCGCCCGGCACCGCGAACAGACCGCTCGACTCGTGCCGCAGATAGGTGGAGAGCGCGTCGCCACGGTCGAGCTTGCGCTGCACCGGGACGAAGCCGCGCAGCGGGTCCGCCTGCCAGCAGATGAAGAGCAGCCCGGCGTCGGGGGTGCCGTCCGCGTCGAAGCCGTCGTGGAAGGAGAAGGGGCGCCGCAGCATGGCCGCACCGCCGTTGCGGTCGGGCCGGGTGATCCTGGCGTGCGCGTTGAGCGGCACCAGATACTCGCCGTGGGCGTCGGTCTTCTCCAGGTCCATCGGCGTGGTCTCGTCGCCGCCGGACAGCGGGGCACCGTCGGACTTGCGGCGCCCGACGACCGCTTCCTGCGCCGTGAGCGACAGCTTCTCCCAGTCGTCCAGCAGCATCCGGATGCGGCGGACGACCGCGTAGGAGCCGTTCGCCATCCAGGCGGGCTCCCCCGAGGCGGGGACGAAGATCCGCCGGTCGAAGTCGGGCTCGGCGGGCTTGGGGTTGCGGGTGCCGTCGATCTGGCCCATGAGGTTGCGGGCCGTCATGGGGTGCGCGGTGGCGCCGGGCGAGCGGTTGAAGCCGTTCATCTGCCAGCGGATCCGGGCCGCGCTTCCCGCTTCCTTCTGGAGGGCGCGCAGGGCGTGGAAGGCGACCAAGGAGTCGTTCGCGCCGATCTGCACCCACAGGTCGCCGTCGCTGCGGGACGTGTCGAGGTGGTCGGAGGAGAAGGCGGGCAGCGGGTCCAGCGCGGCAGGGCGCTGCTTCTCCAGACCGGTGCGGGCGAAGAAGGAGTGCCCGAAACCGAAGGTGACGGTCAGCGAGGAGGGTCCGGCGTCGCGGGACACATCGGTGTCGTCGTGCGGCGCGGGCTCGCCCGCCATGAGCCGCTCCGCTGTCGTCGACCAGCGGCGCAGCAGGGCGGCGGCTTCCTTGCGTCCCGCGCCGGGTGCCAGGTCGAAGGCGATGAGATGGCCGCGCGCCTGGAGCCCGTCGGTGATTCCGGGCTGATGTTTCACGTGGAACATCGCCCGGTCCGAGCCGAGGGAGGTGAGCGGAGCGGCGGGGGCGGGCGCGGCGGCGTACCCGACGGAGGCACCCGCCGCGCCGAGGACGATGCCGGTGGCTCCGGCGGTGCCGAGCAGGGTGCGCCGGGAGACGCCCCGGGCGCCGGACTGCTCCGGTGCCGGGGTCTCGGGTGCCTTACGGGTCTGAGGGACGGACGGGTCGGGCATGGTGCGGTTCAGCCGATCTGCGCGTTCTTGGAGACGGTGACCTGGTCGATGTCGGAGGTGCGCACGGTCACGGCGACCCTCCAGTCACCGGCCACGGGGATCTGCACTCCGGTGGCGGCCCAGTGGCCGCGCGTGATGTGCTCCGCCTTCACCGGGAGGGGGCCGATCTTCTTGGCCTCCTGGGTGAGGGCGATCTTCACCTCGGGGACGTCGTAGGGGCGGCCGTCGGGGCGCTGGACGTAGACGTGCATCTCGTTGCCGCCGACCCGCGCGGGGTCGAAGTCGATGCGGACCAGCCCCTTGCCGTTCGTGCCGCCGGTGTCGAAGGCCATGTCGAGGGTCAGCGCGCCCGAGGTGTCGGAGGATGAGGAGCTGCTGGCGGACGCGCCCGCGGCCTGCGCCTCCTGCTCGGTGCGGCCCGGCTCGGTCTGGGTCAGCGCGGTGGTGACGGCGAGCAGGACGACGGCGACGGCCGCCTCCGCGAGCACCGAGCGGCGCAGTCCGGACCGGTTGGGGTCGGCGTCCCGCAGCCGCTTGCGGCGGGCGTCCTCGACGGCACTGCGCTGCCGGGCGAGCTGGGCGGCGCGCTCGGTGGTGCCCGTGGCGGTGCCGCCGACGGTGGACGCGGTGGTGGACGCGGTGGTGGAGCCGGTGCTCTCCGCGGAGTCCTTGCCCTGCACGGCGGCGGCAGCGGTGGCGGGCACGGAAGCAGCCTCCGCCTTCGGCTCGTCCTCCGCCCCGGTCGCCGGGTGCTCGGCCAGCCGTCCCGTCCAGCGCCGGGAGATTCCCGCGAGGGCGACCATGACGGCCACCAGGCCGATCTTCACCAGCAGCAACTGCCCGTACCGGGTCTCGGTGAAGGCGGACCAGGAGCCGAGCTGGCGCCAGGACTGGTAGACGCCGGTGGCGACCAGGGCGAGCACCGAGCCGAAGGCGAGCCGGGAGAAGCGGCGTACGGCGGACGCTTCGAGGGGCGTGTCGGCCGGGGCCCGGTAGAGGGCGACCAGCAGGGAGGTGAGACCGCCGAGCCAGGCGGCGACGGCCAGGAGGTGGACGATGTCGACCGGTATGGCGATGCCCGGCTGGAGCCCGGTGGAGGCGTGCTCGGCCATGGCCCAGCTCGCCGCGAGCCCGGCCGCGACGACCACACCGCCGATGGCGAGCCCGAATCCGAGGTCCCGCTTCTCCTCGGCCTCCTCACCGACGGCGTGCTCCTCGCTGACCAAGTCGCCCTCGCCTTCGTCCTCACCCTCGACCTCGTCCCTCCTGGCGTACGCCCCGAAGAGCACGGCCACGAAGAGCGCGGCGGCGGCGAGCAGCAGCAGCCGGGAGACCAGCGCCGCCCCGGCCTTGGTCTGGAGCACCTGGCCGAGCAGGGCCAGGTCGAAGACGTCCCCGAACTTGCCCGAGGTGGTGTACGAGCCGCGCAGGAGCAGCAGCCACAGCGTGGCGCCGGTGAGCGCCACCCAGCCGCCGACCACCAGCCGCTGCAGCGCCCGTACGCTCGCGCCGCGCCGCCAGCAGGCCAGCACGAAGGCGGCCCCGCCGACCAGCACGATGTACCCGGCGTAGGACACGTACCGCCCGATCGCGTACAGCGTGCCGACCACGCCGCCGCCGACCGTGGCGGTGCCGGAGACCACGGTCTGGGAGGGCGCCCCGATGGAGAAGGTGTAGGCACCGGCGACGGGGTGGCTGTCCGCCGAGACGACCTGGTAGGTCACCGTGTAGGTGCCCTTGGCAAGCCCGCTTTTGAGCTGGACCGCGTAGGTGGTCCCGCTGACGTTGGCGGGCTTGCCCTGCTGGACGGGCTTGCCCTTGGGGTCGAGGACCCGCAGGGAGTCGTCGCCCATCGCGACCTGTTCGGAGAAGGTGAGCGACACCTGGGTGGGCGCCTTGTCGACCACCACGCCCTGGGCGGGGTCGCTGCCGGTCAGCGCGGCATGCGCGGAGGCGGGCGCGGCGCCCGCGAACAGCACGGCGGTGACGGCGAGAAGCAGCAGCACCAGGGGGCGCAGCCGAGGGGTGATGGTCCGCGTCAAGGTGGTCCCTCCCTAGTTGCCGGTCGACGGTGTGTACGTGGCGGACCGCACCGGCATCTCGACGGTGAGCGGCTTGGAGTGGGCGAAGCCCAGCTTCACCGTGACCGTCTGGCCCTCGCGCGGCTTGTGCGTGAGCCCTTCGAACATGAGGTGGTTCGCCCCGCTCTTGAACACCAGGCGGCCGTGGGCCGGGACGGCGAAGGAGGTCTCCTCCTTCATGGCGCCGCCGCTGGTGCTGTGCATGGTGACCTCACCGGCGATGTCGCTGCTGACGGAGGTCAGCTCGTCGGCGCCGCCGCCCTTGTTGGTGACGGTGAGGAACCCGGCGGCCATGTCGGACGAGACCGGCTGGGGCATGTAGGCGGCACCGGCGGACAGTTCGGGACGGCCGCCGGAGTCCGCGCCGCAGCCGGTGAGGGCGAGCGCCCCGCCGAGCGCGGCGACGGCGGCGGGCACCAGGGAACGCCTCACGGCTTCGCTCCCCGGACCAGCTTGGGCAGGTCCTTGGTGTAGTCGTCGACCGAGGCGTCCTCGCCGTAGAGGACGTAACCCCCGTTCGTCTTCGGGGAGAAGGCGATGACCTGGGTGCCGTGCACCGAGACGGTCTTGCCGTTCTTGTCCTTGGTGGTCGGCTCCACGGAGATGCCGAGGGTGCGGGCGCCCGCCTGGATGGTGGGGAAGTCGCCGGTGAGGCCGATGAAGCGGGGGTCGATCCCCTTGAGCCACTTGCCGAGTTCGGCCGGGGTGTCGCGGCCGGGGTCGGTGGTGACGAAGACGACGCGGAGCTTGTCCTGCTCGGCCTTGGGCAGCGCCTTCATGGCGACGGCGATGTTGCTCATCGTCGTGGGGCACACGTCGGGGCAGTGGGTGTAGCCGAAGTAGACGAGGGTCGGGTGGCCCTTGGTCTCGGCGCGCAGGTCGTACTTCTTGCCGTGGGTGTCGGTGAGGACCAGGTCCGGCTTCTCGAAGGGCTGGTCGAGGACCGTGGCGGCCTTGCCGGAGTCGGTCTCCGAGGAGACCGACGAGACGGGCGACTTGGCGTCGTCGCCGGAGCCGCAGGCGGTCAGGCCGAACGCGGCGGCGGTGAGCAGGGCGGCCACGGCGAGGGTCTTCCCGCGCGAGGAGAGGAGCGCCGAGGGGCGCGGGTCGGGCATGGAGGGCATGGCAGAACTTCCCGGAGGTGAGGAATCCGGCGCGCACCGGGGCCGCATGGGCCACACGGCCCCGGTGCGCGCGGACGGGTGGGTCAGGCGGTGCGGCGACGGCCCGCGAGGACGCCGTAGCCGACGCCGGCCGCGCCGACGACGATGCCGACGACGCCGAGGACGCGGGCGGTGGTGTCGGAGCCGCCGCTCTTGTCGGAGGCGGCGGCGGTCTGCTCGGTCTTGGCGTCGCCCTTGTCGTCGGACGCGGCACCGGACGTGCCGGAGGCGGCTGCCTGGGTGCCGTGGTGGTCGTCCGTGGCGGCGGTCAGTTCCAGCGTCGGAGCCGGGTTCTCCGGCTCGTCCTCGCCCTTCTGCGGCACCTCGATCCAGCGGACGACCTCCTTGTTGGAGTACGTCTGCAGCGCCTTGAAGACGAGCTGGTCGGTGTCCTCGGGCAGCGCGCCGAGCGAGAGCGGGAACTTCTGGAAGTAGCCGGGCTGGATGCCCTTGCCGTCGGCGGTCCAGGTGACCTTGGTGACGGCCTCGTCGATCTTCTCGCCGTGCATGGTGAGCGGCTTGGCCAGCTTGGACTTGGTGACCTTGACGTTCCAGCCGGGCACCGGCTGCGGCATGACCGAGGCGATCGGGTGGTCGGCGGGGAGGTTCACCTCGAGCTTGGTGGTCGAGGCGTTGTCACGCTCGTTGGGGACCTTGAAGTCGACGACCGCGTAGCCACCCTTGGCCGCGGCGCCCTCGGGCTGCACGGTGACGTGCGCGAAGGCGGGGGCCGACAGGGCGAGGACGGCGGTGGCGGCGACGGCGCCGGCGGCGGCGATCCGGGTGGTGGTACGGGAAACCTGCATGGCAGAGCACTCCACTCTGAGCGAGATCCGATGACGAAGAGGGGTGCGCGTGCGGTCGGTCCGACGCGCGCACGCGCGCGCCGCGTGACGGCGGACCCTCTCCGTCCGGTGCCGGTGGATCCGGGTTGCCGGGGAGCGGTGGTCGCGTCGTGTCAGGCGGCGAGGCGGAACGCGGCGGCGGGCGGGCCGCGCCGGATCACGGAGTGCTGGAGCGCGGTGGTGCGCGGGGCGGGCGGCTCGTCGCGGTCGGCGCGACGGGCGCGCGGTTCGGGTCCGGTGGCGGGCAGCAGCCCGGCGCACAGGGCACGCGCGAGGGCGAACGCCGCGCGCAGGGACCGTACGAGCGCGGCTTCGGCGACGCCGTGGGCCGACAGCTCGATCAGCCGCAGTACGGCCAGGTCGCCCCGGCGCAGCAGCCAGCCGACGGCGACGGCCGCGAGGACGTGCCCGAGCAGCATCGGCAGCGAGGGCAGCGACGCGGCGGAGAACCCGGTCAGGTCGTGGGCGTGCGGGGCGGTCGCCGCCGGGGTGCCCAGGAGATGTCCCGAGGGGTCGATCAGATGGGCGTCGAGCAGCAGTTGATAAGCCCGGCCGGGGCTGAGCGTCGAGGGCGTGGAGCCGCACAGCAGCCGGGTGGCGCGCTCGACGAGCACGTCCTGGCTCGGCGCGACCGCGCCCATGGCACTCATGCCGCTCATGTGCATGGACCCCATCGAGCCCATGGATCCCATGGAGTCCGTCGTGGCCGTGTGCTGGCCCAGGCCGAACAGCGTGTGCAGCGCGGTCTGCCCGAGCGCGAGGAGTCCGGCGATGGCGGGCAGCGAGCGTGCCCGTCCGGCGAGCGGCGCCATGAGCAGCAGCGAGCCCGCGAACCCCGCGCCGAGCGTCCACAGCGGGACGGTCGCGCAGGACGCCATGGTGTGCCCGGCAGCGGCCAGCACGACACAGACCGCGGCGAACACCGCGGCCCGCAGAAGCCGGACCCGGGGTCCGGGGCGCGTCGTGCGCGGCTGGGGGGCAGTCATGGCGGGGCTCATCATCGCACTGCGCCCCCGGGCCCCGTACGCCAGGTGGCCGGATCCGTCGCCGGAGCGCGACCGCGCGGAGCCGGGCGGACACGCCTGGGGCGCCCGGGGCCATACACCGATTCGTCCCCGCGCGCATCGGCCCTATGGGCGACCTCACGCTCCGGAAGGGCTTACACACGCGGAGCGGCGGCAATAGGTAACGGTATGTCGAGCCGCGGCCAGGAGGCTGGAGCATGAGCATCTGGTGGTCCGTCCACTTGCGACGCGAGGCCGCGAGCGTGCCGCTCGCCCGCAGGCTCCTGATCGGCACGATGGAGACGGCGGGCGTCGACCCGGACGTCTCCTACGACCTGTCGGTCGCCCTGAGCGAAGCCTGCGCGAACGCGGTCGAGCACGGCGGCGACGACGTGCGCGGCGGCGGTTCGGAGGCGTACCGGGTCACCGCCTACCTCGACGGCGAGAAGTGCCGTATCGAAGTGGCCGATTCGGGACCGGGGTTCGGGTCCGTGCCCGACGTCCGCCCGGCGCGGACCGATGCCGAGGGCGGTCGCGGGCTGTGTCTGATCAGCGCGCTCGCCGACCATGTCCACATCGGGACGGGTACGGGCCGGGGCGGCACGGTCGTGAGCTTCGACAAGGTTCTCAAGTGGAAGAAAGATCCTTCCCTGCTTACGGCATGAGGGGTCCCGTGCGGCGTCCGCGCGGCTAGGGTGCGCGCATGTCTGTGGAACTCATTCAAAACCAGGAAATACCGGGTGGATTCACCCTGCGCGCCCTCGCTCCCGGAGATGCCCCGGGGCTGGCCGACGCCTATACCGACAACCGTGCCCATCTCGCCCCCTGGGAGCCGGTCCGGCCGGACTCCTTCTTCACCGTGCGCGGCCAGGCCGAGCGGATCGAGGGGCTGCTGCGGAGTTGTACGGACGGAACCGTGGCGCCGTGGATCATCGAGACCCCGGACGGCCGGATCGCGGGGGCGATCACCCTGTCCGGCATCTCCCGGGGTCCGTTCTGCAGCGCGAGCGTCGGCTACTGGGTGGCCGCCGACCGGCAGAACCGGGGGCTGGCCAGCGCCGCCCTGGAACGGGTCTGCGACCTCGCCCGCGACCGGCTCGGGCTGCACCGCGTCGAGGCGTCCACGCTGACCGACAACACCGGCTCGCAACGGGTTCTGGAGAAGTGCGGGTTCGCGCCGATCGGACTCGCCCCGCGCTATCTGCACATCAACGGCGCCTGGCGGGACTGCCGCCTCTTCCAGCGCGTATTGCACGACAACGCGCCCGCGGCGTTGTAGCCGACCGGCCGACGAGCCGCCTTTGGGGGCGCGGGGGACTGCACGACCAGCCACGACGCGCCCGCACACGAAACGGCCGGGCACCCCGCTCGGGTACCCGGCCGTCCGTCGGAGGTCAGCTCTTGAGCGAAGCCATCCAGCTCTCGACCTCGTCAGACCGCCGAGGCAGCGCAGCGCTGAGGTTCCGGTTGCCGTCCTCGGTCACGAGGATGTCGTCCTCGATGCGCACGCCGATGCCCCGGTACTCCTCCGGAACGGTCAGGTCGTCGGCCTGGAAGTACAGACCGGGCTCGACGGTGAGGACCATGCCCGGCTCCAGGGTGCCGTCGACGTAGGTCTCGGTGCGGGCGACCGCGCAGTCGTGCACGTCCATGCCGAGCATGTGACCGGTGCCGTGCAGGGTCCAGCGGCGCTGGAGACCCAGCTCCAGGACGCGCTCGACCGGACCCTCGACCAGACCCCACTCGACCAGCTTCGCAGTGAGCACCCGCTGGGCGGCGTCGTGGAAGTCGCGGAACTTGGCGCCGGGCTGGACGGCGGCGATGCCCGCCTCCTGTGCCTCGTACACCGCGTCGTAGATCTTGCGCTGGATGTCGGTGTACGTGCCGTTCACCGGCAGGGTGCGCGTGACGTCGGCGGTGTAGAGGGTGTGGGTCTCCACGCCCGCGTCCAGCAGGAGCAGGTCGCCGGAGCGGACCGGGCCGTCGTTGCGCACCCAGTGCAGGGTGCAGGCGTGCGGACCCGAGGCGCAGATCGAGCCGTAGCCGATGTCGTTGCCCTCGACGCGCGCGCGGAGGAAGAAGGTGCCCTCGATGTAGCGCTCGGAGGTGGCCTCGGCCTTGTCGAGGACCTTCACCACGTCCTCGAAGCCGCGCACGGTGGAGTCGACCGCCTTCTGCAGCTCGCCGATCTCGAACGCGTCCTTGACCAGGCGCGCCTCGGACAGGAAGACCCGCAGCTCCTCGTCGCGCTCGGCGGTGACCTTGTCGGTCAGGGCCGCCTCGATACCGGCGTCGTGACCGCGCACGACGCGGACCGGACCCCTCGCCTCGCGCAGCTTCTCGGCCAGCTCGCGCACGTCGGCGGCGGGGATGCCGTACAGCGCCTCGGACTCGGCGAGGGAGTGGCGGCGGCCGACCCACAGCTCGCCCTGGCCGGAGAGCCAGAACTCGCCGTTCTCGCGGTCGGAGCGGGGCAGCAGGTAGATGGTCTCGCGGTGCCCGTCGGCGGTGGGCTCCAGGACGAGGACGCCGTCCTCGGTCTGGTTACCGGTGAGGTAGGCGTACTCGGTCGAGGCGCGGAAGGCGTACTCCGTGTCGTTCGAGCGCGTCTTGAGGTTGCCCGCGGGGATCACGAGGCGCTCACCGGGGAAACGGGCGGACAGCGCGGCGCGGCGGCGCCGGGTCTCGGCTGCCTGGGCGACCGGCTTCAGGTCCCGCAGTTCGGTGTCGGCCCAGCCGCCGCGCATGTTCTCGGCCAGCTCGTCGGAGACGCCCGGGTACAGGCCGTTCTTCCGCTGCTTGATGGGCTCCTCCGCCTCGGACTCCGGGGTCTCCGGGTTGAGCTCGTCGGACACGTGATCCTCCTCCGTACGGCAAGTGGTCTCCCCGGGCTCGCGAGGTCCGCGACCGTGCCCGAGCTGGGAACCACCCTCATCGTACGGTCGTACCGGGACGGACCGGGGCGTCGGGACCGGTGTGCGGGCGGGCGCACACGGTCGCGGCGGGCGCCGGATCAGTCGAAGCGCGCCGCCAGCAGGACGACGTCCTCGGTGTCCGCCGCGTCGTCCGCCGGGTCCATGCCGTCCGTGCCGTCCGGCAGCAGCGTGCGCAGTACGTGGTCCGCGACGGCGCCGGGGTCGCCGCGCAGGGCGCGCGGGACGCTCGCGGCGGCAGCGTGCAGCCGGGCGAAGGCGCGGTCCATCGCCTCGCCCGTGCGGTGCAGCAGTCCGTCGGTGTAGAGGAGGAGCGTCTCGCCGGGCTCGGCGTGGAACTCCAGGCTGGGCGCCTCCCAGCAGGCGAGCATCCCGAGCGGCGCGGAGAGGGAGGTCTCGGCGAACTCGGTGCGGCGCTCGCCGACGATCAGCGGCGGGCTGTGTCCGGCTCCGGCCAGGGTGATCTTGCGCAGGGCGGGCTCGCAGTAGGCGAACAGGGCGGTGGCGGAGCGGGCGGGCTCGGTCAGCCGCAGCAGCAGCTCCAGGTCGGACAGGACGGCGACCGGGTCCTCGCCCTCCATCACGGCGTACGCCCGCAGCGAGGCGCGCAGCCGTCCCATGGCGGCGACCGCGCCGGGCCCGGTACCGGTGACGGAGCCGACGGACAGACCGAGCGCGGCGTCCGGCAGCGGCAGGGCGTCGTACCAGTCGCCGCCGCCGTGCGGACCGGTGCGGTGCCGGACGGCGAGCTGGACGCCGGGCACGCGGGGCAGCCGGGAGGGCAGCAGTTCCTCGGTGAGGGTCGCCGCCCGCGCGCGGGTGCGCTCCACCTCGGTGAGCAGGGCGAGGTGTTCGGCGGCGTGCCGGACGTACAGCCCGATCAGATGCCGGTGGTGCTCGTCGGGCGCGGCGGGTTCGTCGTAGAACCAGACGGCGCCGCCGAGGACGCCCGCCGACTCGGAGACGAGCGGGAGCGCGTAGCAGGCGGCGTAGCCGAGGCGGGTGGCCACCTCGCGGTGGCGGGGGTCGAGACCGTCCTCGGCGAACAGGTCGGCGCGGACGCTCTCACCGGCGGGGAGGGGATGGAGCGGGCCGTGCGGGACGGTCTCCAGATGACCGATGTCGGCGCGGCCGATGCCGAGTCCGAGGCTGGTGCGCGGTCCGGGTCCGTCGCCGGGGTCGAGGGCGACGAGACCGCGGCGGGCGCCGACCAGGGCGGCTCCGGCGTGCAGCAGTTCCTGGAGGGCGGCGTCGAGGGTGCCCGTGCGGCACAGACGCTCGGTCAGTTCGTGGAGGGTGGTGAGGTCCGAGACCCAGCCGGCCAGGCGGTCCTGGAGCAGGGTGCCGGGGGCGGGCGCGTGGGGGGCGGGGACGGCGGGTGCGGTGAGCGCGGTGTCCGGGACGGGAGCGGCGTCCGGGGCGGGAGGTGCGGGCGCGACAGTGTGGGCGGGAGTGGGAACTGTGGGATCGATTCCGGCCACTTTCGCTGGGTGCGGGGCGTTCATGGCGTTCGGCTTTCGGGCCGGTGCGTAGTGCTGAAAAGCATCGCAAACCCCCATGTCATTCTGCGCCGCTGGCAGTGTCTCCACATGTACACGGACTCGTGAGGGGATGTCCAGCATTGTCCTGCTGGTATTCCTGGTGTCCATGCGTCTGACGTGCTTTTCCTTCGATGCCCTTGCCTTACTGGCAAGTTGGCTTGAAACTGCCTCGGGTAAGGCTTCTTTGCGGTCGACTGGCCCTGCTCCACGGAGCGTCACAGCGGTCGTGATGGGTACGTACTCGGAGAAGGCCAGGGGCGGTTGGGCAACGGCCCGGAACCTGGCGGCGGACCCGGGCGTCATAACCACCGACGGCCGAGCCCCATCCTCCCGTGGCGGAGGCGGAGAGAAACACGCGCGACGGCAAAACGCCAGGCTTCGCCACCCCCGCGCCGCAGCCGTACTCCTGCTGGACGCACCACCGACGCGGCCGATGCTCGACCCCGGGGGGCTCTTCCTGCCGCGCGCGGGGGCGTGATGCGCCACAAGGTACGCACAGTGAAGTGATCGACACATGATGTGATTCCACGGTGTTGCCAGCGGTGCAACGGAGTTGCCCAGCGGTGCAACGGAAAGGAACGAGCGCTCATGCGCGAGATCCTCGGAAGGCGACGCGGGCTGCTGCCCGGGCGGGACGAGTCCGGGCCGGATCGGCTCGGCGCGGCTCTGACCTTCGCGACCGAGTGGCGGTGGCCGGTACTCCCGGGCGTGGCGCCGGACTCCGGCGGCCCGGCCCGCTGCTCCTGCCCCGACCCCGACTGCACGGTGCCCGGCGCCCACCCCTTCGACCCCGGTCTGCTCGCGGCCAGCACCGACGCGCGCATGGTGCGCTGGTGGTGGACCAGGCGCCCGGCCGCGCCGATCGTCCTGGCCACCGGTGGCCAGGCACCCTGCGCGATCAGCCTGCCCGCGCTCGCGGCCGCCCGCGCCCTCACCCTGCTCGACCGGCGTGGGATGCGGCTCGGTCCGGTGATCGCGACCCCGGTCCGCTGGGCGATCCTGGTGCGGGCGTACTCCATGGAGCAGCTCGGCGAACTCCTCTACGCGCAGGACCACGTGCCCGGCTCGCTCCGCTTCCACGGCGACGGCGGCTATCTCGCCCTGCCGCCCTCCGAGACCGGCCAGGGCGCCGTCCGCTGGGAGCGCGCCCCGCTGCCCGGCTCGGCGCGGCCCTGGGTGCCCGACGTGGAGGCCGTGGTGCCCACGGTCGTCGAGGCACTCACTCGTACGGGTGTGAGCGCGCCCGAGTTGTAGGGGTGTCGGGCGGGAGCGGGCCCGGAGCGCCTTCCGGGCTCGTTATGTTCCGCCCATGCTGCGAATTCCCGCGGGTCCCGGCGGCCGGGCGCCCGCCCGGCTGCGTCTGCTCACCCTCGCCGGACTCGCGGCGGTCGCGGTGCTGCTGCCGCTCGGCGCGGCGTCGGCGGGACAGCCGGGCGCGGGCGGACCGGGCACGTCCGTCGGTGGGGCGTCCATTGGCGGCACGTCCGGGGGCGCCGCGTCCGGGGGTCCTACGGCCGCTGCCGTCACGCCCGCCGCCGGTACGACCGTTGCCGGTGTGCCCGTCGCCCCCGCGCCCGCCGCTCGTACGCCCGCTGCCGTCCCGTCCGCTGCGGAACGCGCCGTAGCCGGGCGGGAGCGACCCCGTTCGCTGGGGCTCGGGCAGGCCACCGCCGTGCGCTGCGGTCCCGAACTCTCCGCGCCGGACGGCGTCGAGGCGCAGACCTGTGTGCTGACCCGGGGCGGCGAGACCTGGGCCCGCGTCTACTACCGCAACACCACCGGTGACGCGGTCGACGCCCTGCTGAGCCTCATGGGTCCGGGCGGGCGGAGCGTGCTGACGCGCTGCGTGTCCGGCGGTGACGACGAGCCCGCCGTCTGCGACACCCCGCGCCTGCGCGTCCGGGGTCTCCCGGCTGCCTACACGGCCGTCGCGGAGTTCGCCGGGCGGGGCGACACCGCGCCGCTGATGCTCCGGGCGGGCAGCAACTTCCCTCACTGACAAGGGAGTTGGTGGCGCGTCGGGGACGCGCGGCCGTCACGCGGGCATGGAAAGGCCCGGTTGCTGGCGACGGGGGATGCACCAGCAACCGGGCTACTGGAACGGTAACAAGAGATCGGCGGTTCGCAAATTCCGGCTCGGCCATTCGGCCACCGATTGCCTTGTCAGAACCGGGAGTTGTGACAGGCGTCACCCTCCGCGGTCACCGCCGTCCCGCCGTTCTCAGCTCAGCGTGACCTGCCGGTTCGTCAGACCGCCGCGGGCCCGGCGCTCCTCAGGGGTGAGCGGCTCGGTGACCGCGAGGGCGGCGGCGAGGCGCTCGGCGAACTCGGCGGCGGGCTTCTCCATGTCGTCGGCGTCGACCCCGGTGGGCAGGTCCCACACCGGCACGGTCAGACCGTGCGCGCGGAAGGAGCCGACCAGGCGGGTGCCCTCGCCGAGGGTGGACTGTCCGGCGGCGTGCAGCCGGGCCAGCGCGTCGAGCAGGCGCTCCTCGGGGTGCGGCATGACCCAGCGCAGGTGGTTCTTCTCCGGGGTCTCGCACCAGTAGGCGGCCTCGACGCCGGTCAGCTTCACCGTGGGGATCGCGGCGGCGTTGGCGCGCTCCAGGGAGGCGGTGACCTCCGCGCTCGCGTTCTCCGCGTCCGGCACCCAGAACTCGAACCCGCTGTGCACGACCGGCTCCAGCGGCGCGGAATCGTCCAGCAGGTCCTGCAGCCGGGGTCCGTCGGCGGGGGCACGGCGCGCCTCGACCGGGGTGCCGGGCTCCGCCTCCAGGGCGCGCAGCAGGGTGTCGGCCAGGTCGCGGCTGATGTCGCCGGAGGCGGTGTCGTTCTGCAGACCGAGCAGCACCGAGCCGTCGTCGCGGCGCAGCGCGGGCCACGCCATCGGCAGCACGGTGGCCAGCGTGACGGAGGGGACGCCCTCGGGCAGACCGTCCTTCAGGGTCAGCGCGGCGGTGGCGGCGGGGACCAGCTCGCGCAGGGCGACCCAGTCGCACTCGCCGTTCAGCCCCTCGAAGGGGCGGTGCACCAGCTCGGTCGCCGCGTGGGCGGCGGCGCGGCCGTGGCACGCCTTGTAGCGCCGGCCGCTGCCGCAGGGGCAGTCCTCGCGGGCGCCGACGACCGGGATGTGGCCGTCGGCGGAGCGGGTCCCGCTCTGCTGCGGGCGCTTGGCCTTCGTCTGGGGTCGCTTCTTGGCCATCGTGGGTGTCTCCCGGTTACGGCTCCGTCTGGTACGCGGGGAGCCTAGCCGTTCACGCCACCAGCGGCTCGGACCTGTGGACAACCCTCGGCGGCCCCGGGTTCCGGGCCGTGGCGGGGTCGTCAGTCCAGGGCGTCGAACACGTCCGCGAAGTCCAGTCCGTCCAGCCCCGGCAGGGCGGGGACCGCCGCGACGCGCGTAGCGAAAGCGTGGTGTCCGCAGCGGGCGTCGGGATCGTGCACGTCGGCGTGGACGACCACCCAGACCGTCATCTCACCGGGGATCTCGTCGCGTACGCCCCAGTCGTCGGCGAGCGCGTCGATGATGCTCAGTCCCCGGCCGCCGTGCGCGGTGACCGAGGGGCTCGCCGGAGCCGGGCGGGTCGGGCCGCCGCCGTCCGTGACCTCCACGATGAGCCGCCCCCGCGCGTCCACCCGCCAGGCAGCCCGCACCGAGCCGGTCCCGGCCGGGGCTCCGCCCAGCGGTCGGCCGTGCCGGTACGCGTTGCTGAGCAGTTCGGACAGAATCAGCACGGCGTCGTCGATGACCGATTCGGAGACACCGCCGCCGCGCAGTTGCGCACGCATCCGGTGTCTCGCCTTCCCCACGCCCGCAGGGCCATGGGGTACGGCCATGCTCGACGACGTGGGCACCTCCTGTGCCACCACCAACGCCACCCCCGAGACCTCCTTCGCCCCACGCCACGGTGTGGATGCCCCTTTGGCCTGTACCGGAAACCGGTCAGTCTTGTTCCGGCGACGCATTCGCAACGT
This sequence comes from Streptomyces sp. DSM 110735, assembly GCF_016482685.1. GTDB lineage: Bacteria > Actinomycetota > Actinomycetes > Streptomycetales > Streptomycetaceae > Streptomyces. The sequence goes on from NZ_JACYHF010000001.1 coordinate 480,864, forward strand.
CCGCACACGCACCGAACGCGCCGGAGCACTCCCTTGTGCTCCCTATGGCCGGGTGGCCGGATATCAGTGGTGTGGCCGGGAAACGGAGGATGCTCCACCGCGGCTCCCGGGTCAAGGGCCGCGTGCCGGTCCTTACGGGACTCTTGGCCCGTACCGGTCCGGAAGCCGTGCCTCGGTCGCCCCTCAGCCGCCCTTCAGCCGTGCTCAGTCCAGCCGGCCCAGCCTGCCTAGCACCGCGCGCGGGCGGTTGGTGATGATGGCGTCCACCCCGAGCCGGACGCACAGATCCACGTCCTCGGGCTCGTTCACGGTCCACACATGGACCTGGTGTCCGGCGTCTTTCAGCCGTTCGACATATGCCGGGTGGCTGCGCAGGATGCGGATCGACGGTCCCGCGATGCCCACCCCCTCGGGCAGCCGTCCGTCGCGCAGCCGGGGCGAGACGAACTGCGCGAGATAGACGGTGGGCAGGTTCGGGGCGGCCGCCCGCACCCGGTGCAGGGAGCGGGCGGAGAAGCTCATGACGCGCACCGGGGAGTCGTCGGGGTGCTCCGGCGCGTCCAGGGCGAACCGCTTCAGCAGCGTCAGCAGCCGTTCCTCGACCTGGCCCGCCCAGCGCGTGGGGTGCTTGGTCTCGATGGCCAACTGCACCGGTCGTCCCGCGTCCGCGACCAGTTCGAGCAGCCGCTCCAGGGTGAGGACGGAGGTCGCCTCGCGGTCCTCGGGGCGGTGCTCCCAGTCGGGCTCCTCGTCCCGGCCGCGCCCGGAACCGCGCCCCTTCCAGGAGCCGAAGTCCAGTGCCGCGAGGTCGGCCAGCTCCAGGGCGGAGACCGCGCCCCGGCCGTTGGAGGTGCGGTTGACCCGCCGGTCGTGCACACAGACGAGATGACCGTCGGCGGTGAGTCTTACGTCGCATTCGAGGGCGTCGGCGCCGTCCTCGATCGCCTTGCGGTAGGCGGCCAGGGTGTGTTCGGGCGCGTCCTCGGAGGCCCCCCGGTGCGCGACGACCTGGATGGAGTGCTGTGATACGTGGGTCACGGCGTCATCGTGCCACCGACCGGACGTGCGGCGGGAGGCGTGAACGGTACGCGCGACGGACGCGGTGCTGCACCGTAATTCATGCGTATATAACACTTGCCGGAGATGTCCTGTGTAAAGGTTGTCACCGGACCCACAGCCCCCGCTTATGGTGCTCTGACGGCTCGTGGGAAAAGCTGCATACATACAACAGGAACGGCACGAGCGAGTGCGACCGACGACGACAGCCGTGGATCGAGGAGAAGAGCTGTGAGCACCGAGAACGAGGGCAACGCGGTACCCCCGGCCCCGTCCGCACCTCCCGTGCCGGTGGACGCTCCCACTGCCTCCGCGCAGGGCGCCGTATCCGACGGCGGAGCACCGACGACTCCGCTGCCGCCGCTGCCCCAGAGCCCGCCCGGCGCCGCCGGGCAGGCTCCGGGACCGGCATCCCCCGAGGGTCCCCAGACCCACGCCCAGGGTCCCGCCCCGCACCAGCCCTACGGCAGCCCCGCGCCCGACGGTTCCTGGCCGCCCCCGCCCGCCTACGGCGACGCGGGTGCTGCCGGTGCCGGTGCCGGTGGCGCGGGCGGTGGCTGGGGCGCGTCGTACCAGCCGCCCGCCCCCAAGCGCTCCGGGCGCGGCGGGCTGATCGCCGCCGTCCTGGTGGCCGCGCTGGTCGCGGGCGGCATCGGCGGCGGTATCGGCTACACCCTGGCCAAGGACAACGACGGGCAGGGCTCCACCACCGTCTCCGCCACCGACAGCAGCGCCTCGCAGGTCAAGCGGTCGGCGGGCACCATCGCGGGCGTCGCCGCCCGGGCGCTGCCCAGCACGGTCACCATCGAGGCGGAGAGCAGCAGCGGCGAGGGCGGCACCGGCACCGGGTTCGTCTTCGACACCCAGGGCCACATCGTCACCAACAACCACGTGGTCGCCGACGCGGTCGACGGCGGCAAGCTGACGGCGACCTTCCCCGACGGCCGGAAGTACAACGCGGAGATCGTCGGGCACGCGCAGGGCTACGACGTCGCCGTCATCAAGCTCAAGAACGCGCCCTCCGACCTCAAGCCGCTCTCCCTGGGCGACTCGGACAAGGTGGCGGTGGGCGACGAGACGATCGCCATCGGCGCGCCCTTCGGACTGTCCAACACGGTCACCACCGGCATCATCAGCGCCAAGAACCGTCCGGTGGCGTCCAGCGACGGCAGCGCCAGCTCCAAGGCGTCGTACATGAGCGCCCTGCAGACCGACGCGTCGATCAACCCGGGCAACTCCGGCGGTCCGCTGCTGAGCGCCTCGGGCGCGGTGATCGGCATCAACTCCGCGATCCAGTCGAGCAGCAGCGGTGGTCTCGGCTCCGGTCAGTCCGGCTCGATCGGGCTCGGCTTCGCCATCCCGATCAACCAGGCGAAGTACGTCGCCCAGCAGCTCATCAAGACCGGCAAGCCGGTGTACGCCAAGATCGGCGCCTCCGTCTCCCTGGAGGACTCCACCGACGGCGCGAAGATCACCGACCAGGGCGCGGGTGGCGCCGCCGCGGTCGAGTCGGGCGGTCCCGCCGACAAGGCCGGTCTCAAGCCGGGCGACGTCATCACCAAGCTCGACGACTCCGTCATCGACAGCGGACCCACCCTGATCGGCGAGATCTGGACCCACCAGCCCGGCGACAAGGTGACGGTCACCTACAAGCGCGGCGGCCAGGACCACACGGTCGACCTCACCCTCGGCTCCCGCGTCGGTGACAACTGACGCCCACCGCCCCCTCGGCCCCCCGATCCCGGTACGCTGTACCCCGCTCCGCCCCAGGTGGGCGAGGCGGGGAGGCGTGCCCGAGCGGCCGAAGGGAACGGTCTTGAAAACCGTCGTGGCAGCGATGTCACCGTGGGTTCAAATCCCACCGCCTCCGCGGACATCGCAGGTGTCGTAGTCAGAAGGGTGTCCCGGCTCCGGGGCACCCTTCCGCGTGGAGTGGTCCTGTCGGCGGCTGGACTCCTTCGGCATGTCCACAGCAGCCGCCACTATGCTCTTCTGGTCTTCTCGCCCGCCCAGCCGACCAGGAGCGCCCGATGTTCAAAGCCCGCACGACCACAGGCATCTCGATACTCGCCGCCGCGGCCGTCGGCACACTGCTCGTGGGCTGTTCGGCGTCCGTCGAGGTCAAGAAGTCCACACCGCCGAAGCTGTCCGCGGACAAACTGGCCGGCACGCTCTCCGAGAAGCTCGCCGCCGTCAGCGGACAGCCGAAGCCGCACGTTTCCTGCCCTGAGGACCTGGCGGGCAAGGTCGGCACCACCTCGCGCTGCACGCTCACGGCGGACGACGGCAGCACCCTGGGGATCACGGTCAAGGTCACGTCCGTCAGCGGGGGCCGGATCCACTACGACTTCAAGGCCGATGACAAGGCTTCTCCGGCCACGAAGTAACCAGCGGCGCACAACGGGAGGGGAATCCGATGGCAGGAGCGGAGCCGGGAAACGGTGGACCGGCACAGTCCGTTGGGATGCGGCTGAATCAGATACCGGGTGACGTCGGAGGCTCCCCGGCCACACCGGGACTGCCCGGCGGGCAGCAGAAGCTCGTCTCCACGCCGGCCCAGAAACAGGCCGCCGCCAACGCCATCGAGCAGCACATCGAGCCCGACACCCGCAAGGCGGGAGACCACGCGGACACGGAAACCGCCGCTGCGGTCAAGGAGTTCCGCGACGGGTGGCACACCTCGGGCGCGTTGAAGAAGGCCCACACGTCCTGGGGCGAGCAGGTCAAGAACCTGATGAACATGCTCGGTTCGGACAAGGCGGCGCTGCGCAGCACCAACGTCACGCTGCAGTCCACGGACATTCAGGTCGGGTCGAACAACAGCTCGGTGTCGGCGCTCTACGGGTACTGACGGACGTTCTGAACCACGCACGGCGCAAGGCGCAGACTGCCTGTCCATCACCACGGGGAACCCATGCCGACGTATCACGAGATCATGACGACCGACCTGTCCGCGCTCACCACGGCCGCTGAGCAATGGGACGGGATGGCCAAGGAGTTCCACAAGCAGGAGACCGCCTACCGGCGGGACGTCTACGGCATCACGCTGAGCCCGGGCTGGTCGGGACTGAGCGCGAACGCGGCGAGCGGACGCTTCAAGGTCACGCTTCAGCAGTTCCAGGCCGCACAGTCCGAGGCCAAGGCGGTGGCCTCCCTCCTGCGTGAGGCGCACACGGACTTCACGCATCTGCGCAAGAAGCTGGGGTCCGCCCGGGGGGATGCCGTCAAGGCGGGCATGACGGTCTCGGAGGGAGGCGTGGTCTCCTACGACACCACGAAGCTGACCGACGGCGAACGCAACGCCCTGCACCACGACCCCGATTACCAGCAATCCGTGCGCAAGGCCGTGGCCTCCTGGCAGACGGAGATCGATCGCCTCGTCAAGGACATGTGCGACGCCGACGCCGCGGTCGAGAACGCCCTCACCCGGGTGGTGATCGACTCCGACGTCAGTGACGGCACCCTCGTCGGCTTCAACAGCCATGCCCACGGTGACGTCAGGACGTACGAGGACGAGGCCAGGCGCGAGGCCGCCCGCACCAGGACCGACGGGTGGAAGTCCAAGGGCAAGACGGAGACGTCCGGCCCCGGTGTCGGGGCGAGCGCGGAGGGGCCGGACTGGGGAGAGGGCAAACTCGGCGAGGCGGAGGCGCACGCCGACCTGGGCAGCGCGAGTGCCGAGGGTTCCATGACCAAGGGTCCGTGGAAGCTCGACGGAAAGGCTGATGCCTACGCGGGAGCCAAGGGCTCCGCCGAGGGCAGCTTCTCCCAGGACGGTGTGGAAGGAAATGCCAGCGCCCTGGCGGGCGGTCAGGGCTCGGCGGAGGGCAAGGTCAACGTCGGGCCGGTCGGCGTCTCCGGCAAGGCCGAGGGAACCGTGGGCGGTGAGGCCAACGCCAACCTGGGGGTGGACAAAGAAGGGGTGCACTTGGGCGGCGAGGCTTTCGCCGGTGCCAAGGGCGGTGGCGAGTTCGGCGCGGATGTCGGGGGAGTCTCGGCCGGCTTCTCCGCCGAGGGGTGGGCCGGTCCCGGTGCCGAGGCGACCCTGGACTACGGCAAGAACGAACAGGGCGCCTGGGAACTCAGCAGCAAAGTGGGTCTCTCCCCCGGCCTCGGCGGGGAAATGGGCTTGAACTTCAGCGTCGACCCCGGCGAAGTCATGCATACGGCAGGTGACCTGGCCGATGCCGTGGGCCATGGTGTCGGCTCTCTCGGGCACGCGGTCACCAGCATCTTCTGAACCCCCTCACCGATCTGCTCCGTATCGGCGCGCGTGTGGCTTGTCGCCGCGGGCGCGCCGTCGGAGGAAGGAGACCCCGCGATGTCGACGACCCTGCCGATCCCGCTCCGGTTCGACGTCCCGCGCGGCTGGCGCGCCGCGCCCCCGGACGAAGTCGGCGCGTCCGGTGCCGCGTTCGTCGCGGTCCACCCGCCCGCGGACTCCGGCTTCACCGCGAACATCACCGTCGACGGCGAGTACCGCCCCGACACGGCGACCTTGCCCGAGATCGCCGACGAGTCGGTGGGACGCATGGGGGAGTCCGCCACCTCGCTCACGGTCACCGACCGGCGTGAGGCCGGCTCCGCCGACGCGCCCGGCTTCACCCAGACCCTGGCCTTCTCGGTGGTCGTCGGCGGGCGGAGCTACGACCTCGTCCAGTCGCAGGTGTACCTCTCCATGCTCGACGTCGACGATCCGCGGAGACGGGTCGTGATCCGGCTGGTGTTCACCTCCACCGCGTCGCAACACCCCGATCTGCTGGACGACTTCCGCGACCTGGTACGCACCGTCCGCCCGGGCGACGGCGCCACGCCTTAGCGGTTCCCGGGGAGCGGGCGCCGCTTGTGCCGGTGGTCTCGCCCTTCGTAGGTTGATGCCATGGGACTCTTCGACAAGCTCACCGGCACCCGGCACCCCGAAGAAGGAGTGGCGCCGGTCCCCCGGGAGGAACTGCGGGCGGCGCTGCTCGGGGTCAGCCAGGGTGAGGTCCCGTACGTCGTGCGGTACGGCGGTGGGGAGGGGTGCGATCTGCTGGCGGAGTGGCGGTTGACGGAGCCCGCGTGGCAGCACATTTTCGTGCGGTCGCAGATCAGCCATGCCCTGAAGATCCGGATGCGGTTCGACCAGCAGGCGCACGAGGTGCGGGTCCTTGAGGAGCAGTGGGAGGTCGAGCGGGTCGGCACTCCGGTGCGGCTGCAGGTGACGTCGAAGTACGAACGCGGGCAGAGCCGGACCGTCAGCCGGCGGTGGACCGTCGGTCGAGGGGAGGACGGTCGGCTCACGGCGACGGAGACCTTTCATTTCGACAGTGCCCAGATGCGGGACCCGCTGCGCGAGACCGTGCTGAGGTCCGGCTGGACCTGGCGGGGTGTTGTTTTCGGGAAGCTGTGACGGGCCGGATTTCCGGTGGCCCTGGCGCGGGACGGCGTTATCGTGGGGTCATGCGTTCTTCGTCGTGCCGTAGCTGGTGGCGCTCCTCCTAGGAGCGGCTGCCTTTTACGCATGACCACATGGCAGGGCCGTTCGGACGGACGGCCCTTCTTCGTGTTCCCGGACCCGGGTGCGTGCCGTCCCGACGGCACGAGTGACGACCAGGAGACCCCGTGAACACACACTCCGCGCCCACCCTCACCCGCACCACCCCGCTGGAGGAGCGGATCGCCCAGGACCCCGGGCGGTTCCGGATCCTCACCGGGGACCGGCCCACCGGGCGGCTGCACCTCGGGCACTACTTCGGCACGCTGCACAACCGGGTGCGGCTGCAGGACCTCGGCGTCGAGACGTTCGTGATCATCGCGGACTACCAGGTGCTGACCGACCGGGACGTGGCCGACGACCTCACCGGGTACGTCGAGGAGCTGGTCCTCGACCATCTCGCCGTCGGCGTGGACCCGGCGCGGAGCACGATCTTCACGCACAGTGCGGTCCCCGCGCTCAACCAGCTCCTGCTGCCCTTCCTCAGCCTGGTCTCCGTGGCCGAGCTGAGCCGGAACCCCACGGTCAAGGACGAGATCGCGCACTCGCGCCAGGCGGCGGTCAGCGGTCTGATGTTCACGTACCCCGTCCACCAGGCGGCGGACATCCTCTTCTGCAAGGCGGACCTCGTCCCGGTCGGGCAGGACCAGCTCCCGCACCTGGAGCTGACCCGGACCGTCGCGCGCCGCTTCAACGAGCGGTACGGCGACGGCGCCGCGGTCTTCCCCGAGCCCGAGGCACTGCTCTCCCGCGCCCCCGTGCTGCTCGGCACGGACGGCACCAAGATGAGCAAGAGCCGGGGCAACGCCATCGCGCTCGCCGCGACCCCCGACGAGACCGCCCGCCTGATCAGAGGCGCCAGGACCGACGCCGAGCGGCACATCCACTACGACCCGGAGAACCGCCCCGAGGTCTCCTCGCTGCTCCTGCTGGCGGCGCTGTGCCAGGACCGGGCGCCCGAGGAGATCGCGGACGAGATCGGCGCCCTGGGGGCGGCAGCGCTGAAGAAGGTGGTCACCGACTCCGTCAACGAGTACCTCGCCCCGATCCGCGCCCGCCGCGCCGAGTACGCCCGTGACCGCGCCCTGCTCCGCCGCGTCCTGCGCGAGGGCAACGAACGTGCCCGGGCGGTCGCCGACGCCACCCTCGCGGAGGTGCGCACCGCCATGAACAGCGATTACTGAAGCGAACCGCGACTACTGAAGCGCCGTCGCCCCAGCGGGTCAGGCGTCCTGCGGGTACCAGCGCAGCTCCACCGTGTTGCCGTCCGGGTCCCGGACGTACACGGAGGTCGCGGTGCCCCGGGCGCCGTCCCGCCGCACCGGTCCCTCCAGGACGGTCACCTGCGCCGACTCCAGGAACTCCGCCCAGTCCAGCGGGTCCACGGTCAGACAGAAGTGGTCCACGTTCGACTCGCCCCGGGGCTTGCCGACCACGTCGATGATCGTCTCCGCCGAGACCCGCACCGAGGGGAACGGCGCCTTCCCCGCCCGCCACGCCTCCACATTCACCGGCTCAAGACCGAGAAACCCGGTGTAGAAGCCGAGGGAACGCTCGATGTCGGCGACGTTGAGGACGAGGTGGTCGAAGGCTTTGACGTGCAGTGCGGGCATGTTTCCCTCCAGAGGAAGACCGTGTGGACGCGTGTTCCACGATCCGCCGGGGCGGGGAGACCATCAAGCGCGGATCGGTCTACGGTCGTTGAGCCTGGCTCGACGAACGGGGGACCTCGTGCTGGAACGGATCGAACTGGAAGCCTTCCTGGCGCTCGCGGAGGAGCTGCACTTCGGCCGCACCGCCGAGCGGCTCGGGGTGTCCACCGGACGCGTCAGCCAGGTGATCAAGAAGGTCGAGCGCCGGGTCGGCGGACCGCTGTTCGAGCGGACCAGCCGGGTCGTACGGCTCACTCCCGCCGGTCGGCGCCTCGCCGGTGACCTCGCCCCGCTCGCCGCCGGGATGACCGAGGCGCTGCGCAGAGCCGCCGACGCCAGTCGCGGGATCACCGGGGAACTCCGGGTCGCCTTCCTCGGCGAGTGGACCGCGCCCGCGCTGCTGAAGGCGGTCACGCTGTTCGGGGAGCGGCACCCCGAGTGCCGGGTGACCGTACGGGAGGCGCAGTTGTCCGACTCCCGCGCGAGTCTGCTCGACGGCTCGGTGGACGTGCTCATCGCCTCGTACCCCTTCGACGGCATGACCTGCGGTCCGGCGCTGCTCACGGAGCGGCGGCTGCTCGCCGTGGCCGCGGGGCACCCCCTCGCGCGGGCGGAGTCGGTGTCCCTGGAGGTGCTCGCCGAGCACCCCGTGGTCCAGTACCCGGAGATCACCTCCACCGGCTTCAAGCGCGACCGCACCCCCGACCGCACACCCTCCGGGCGCCCGGTCCCGAAGGGTCCCGCCGGACGTACCTTCTCCGAGATGCTGACCCTGGTCGCCATGGGTCACGGCGTCCTCCCCGTGGGCGAACACGCCCGGCGCTACTACCCCCGTCCCGACCTCGCGTACGTCCCGCTGCACGACGCTCCGCCGATCCGGCGGGGACCGGTGTGGCGGACGGACAACACCAGTGCCCGGGTACGGGAGTTCGTGCGGGCGGCGGTGGACGCGACGCGGGGAGACGCCCCCTAGGGCGGCGGTACGCGGCTGCCGCCCCCGGCGGACGCTCCCGTCGCCCGCGCCGCCGAGGCGATCGTCGCGCGGGCTTCCGGTTCCGGCAGGCCCGTGGCCAGGGCTGCTTCGAGGAGGGGGGTGGTCAGGGTGGGTCCGAGGCCGGATTCGTGGGCGCGGCAGGCGGCCCAGAACAGGCGGGTGTTGCGCTGTCCCTCGTGGGCGGTGAGGACGAAGTGGAGGAGACCCTGGCCGTCGGCGGGGGCGCGGCGGGGCGTACGGGGCGGGCGGGGTGGCGGGACGAGCAGGCGCAGGAGGGTGCGGGGGCAGGGGGCGGGGCGCAGGTGGGCGGTGCCGGGGGCGGTGACGTAGACGCCGTGGGCGGTGCGGGAACCGGGGCCGACCAGGTAGCCGCCTGCGCCGCGGATGTCGATGCCGGGGGCGAGGCGGCTCGCGGAGTTGGGTACGACGGTGTCCGGCGGTCCGGTGAGCCAGAGGTGGCGGCCGCCGCTCGGGGTCAGGACGACGACCGTCTCGGGGATCGTGAACCGGAACCTCAGTCCCAGGGCGCGCAGCGCTGCTGGGGCGTCGGTGCCCGGCTTGGTGTCCAGGTCGACGCCGACGAGGTGGTGCGGGGGCAGTCCGCAGGCGATGCCGTAGCCGGTGGCCCAGGGGGCGGCGGCGAACAGTTCCCGGATGCGGGCGGGGTCGGTGGAGGCGTCGTGGACGCCGTGTCCGGGGCGTCCGCACTCCCCGTGGCAGGGCGGGCGCGCGGGGTCGGCGCGGTGCGGCGAGCGCAGCGCCGGGAGCTTGGTCCGGGACAGGGGGATGACGGCCAGACCGCGCTCGGCGGCGGAGAGGGCGTGGGCGAGGGCCAGGGCGGTGACCTGTCGGCGGAAGGTGGCCATGGAACGATAGTCGTACGCATGTTCGATGATCGCCAGAGGGCATCCGGGGTCCGTTCCGGGCGGTCATTCGGGGTCCGTCCCGGACCGTCCCCTCAGGGTCAACCCTCAGGCGGGACCGTGCCGTACTCCACCCTCAGGAGGTGAGGGCGCGCCCGCCCCTCCGACCTGAGGCGGACCCCGCTTCGGGACCTGCGGCCGATCCGCCGGAGGCACCTCCGCTCCTAGCGTGGAGCCATGACCGCACCCGTCTGCACCAGCGCCTCGGCCGCCGCCGCACCAGCGCGGCAGACCCTTCCGCACCCCCGGCTCCGCACGGCCACGACCACGTACTCGTCGTTCTCCTCCTACGTCCGCGCCCGGCGCCCCGTGCTGCTGCGCACCGCGCGCTCGCTGACCGCCAACCCGAACGACGCCGAGGACCTGCTCCAGACCGCGCTCGCCAAGACGTACGCCGCCTGGGAGCGGATCGAGGACCACCGGGCGCTCGACGGCTACGTGCGGCGCGCCCTGCTCAACACGCGGACCTCGCAGTGGCGTCGGCGCAAGGTGGACGAGTTCGTCTGCGACGAGCTGCCCGAGCCGGAGGTGCGGGGCGGTGTCGCGGACCCCGCCGAACGCCAGGCGCTGCACGACGCGATGTGGCGCGCGATCGCCAAACTCCCCGCCCGCCAGCGCGCGATGGTCGTCCTGCGCTACTACGAGGACCTGAGCGAAGCCCAGACCGCCGAACTGCTCGGCGTCTCGGTCGGCACGGTCAAGTCGGCGGTGTCGCGCGCGCTCGGCAAGCTGCGGGAGGACCCGGAGCTGGGGGTCGTACGCCGGGACGGGTCGGACGCGGGGGTCTGATCCGTGCGGTGCCGGAGGAGGGGACTCGGGGTTCCCCCCGAGCCCCTCGGGGTCGCACCCGAGGCTCCCTCCCCACCCCCTCTGACCGGCGAGTTTCAGCCCGCCTAGTGACATACCGCGCGGTATGTGCGCAGAATCAGCGCGACTCTACTTCCGCTGAGGCAATGTTGCCGGGGAGGACGCCCGCCGTGCTGAGCACCATGCAGGACGTACCGCTGCTGATCTCGAGGATTCTCACCCACGGGTCGACCGTCCACGGATCGTCGCGGGTCACCACCTGGACCGGGGAGGGAGAGCCGCACCGCCGCACCTTCGCCGAGATCGGCGCCCGGTCGGCCCAACTGGCGCACGCCCTGCGGGACGAGCTGGGGGTGACGGGCGATGAGCGCGTGGCCACCCTGATGTGGAACAACAGCGAGCACGTCGAGGCGTACTTCGCGATCCCCTCCATGGGCGCCGTCCTGCACACCCTCAACCTGCGGCTGCCCGCCGAGCAGCTCGTGTGGGTCGTCCAGCACGCCGCCGACCGCGTGATCATCGTCAACGGCTCGCTGATCCCGCTGCTCGCGCCCCTGCTGCCGCAGATGCCGACCGTGGAGCACATCGTCGTCGCGGGACCCGGCGACCGCGCGCCGCTGACCGGCGGCACCGCCCGCGTCCACGAGTACGAGGACCTGCTCGCCGGCCGCCCGGAGAGCTACGACTGGCCCGAGCTGGACGAGCGCCGCGCCGCCGCCATGTGCTACACCTCCGGCACCACCGGCGACCCCAAGGGCGTGATCTACAGCCACCGTTCGATCTACCTGCACTCCATGCAGGTCAACATGGCCGAGTCGATGAGCCTGACCGACTCGGACACGACCCTGGTCGTCGTCCCGCAGTTCCATGTGAACGCCTGGGGTCTGCCGCACGCCACCTTCATGTCCGGCGTCAACATGCTGATGCCGGACCGGTTCCTCCAGCCCGCCCCGCTCGCCGAGATGATCGAGTCCGAGCGCCCCTCGCACGCCGCCGCCGTCCCCACCATCTGGCAGGGACTCCTCGCCGAGCTGCGCGCCAAGCCCCGTGACGTCTCCTCCCTCGGCCAGGTCACCATCGGCGGCTCGGCGTGTCCGCCCTCCCTGATGGAGGCGTTCGACGAGCTGGGCATGCGGGTCTGCCACGCCTGGGGCATGACGGAGACCTCCCCGCTCGGCACCGTCGCCCGTCCGCCCGCCCACGCCATCGGCACCGACGAGGAGTTCGCCTACCGCGTCACCCAGGGCCGCTTCCCGGCGGGCGTCGAGGCGCGCCTCACCGGTCCCGACGGCGAACGCCTCCCCTGGGACGGCGAGTCGGCGGGCGAGCTGGAGGTGCGCGGTCCCTGGATCGCGGGCGCCTACTACAACGGTCCCGACGCCGAACCCCTGCGCCCCGCCGACAAGTTCAGCGAGGACGGCTGGCTGAAGACCGGCGACGTCGGCATCATCTCCCCGGACGGCTTCCTGACCCTCACCGACCGCGCCAAGGACGTCATCAAGTCCGGCGGCGAGTGGATCTCCTCCGTCGACCTGGAGAACGCGCTGATGTCCCACCCGGACGTCACCGAGGCGGCCGTGGTCGCGGTGCCCGACGACAAGTGGGGCGAACGCCCGCTGGCCACCGTCGTGTTGAAGGAGGGCGCCCAGGTCGGCTTCGAGGCGCTGCGCGCCTTCCTCTCCGAGGAGGCGGGGGTCGCCCGCTGGCAGTTGCCCGAGCGCTGGACCATCGTGGAGACGGTCCCGAAGACCAGCGTCGGCAAGTTCGACAAGAAGAAGATCCGCGAGGCACACCGGCTGGGCGAGCTGGACGTGACCAAGCTGGTCTGACCGTCCGTCCTTTGCGGAAGCGGGTCCCACCGCGCGGTGGGACCCGCTTCCGTCAGTCCGTGCCGGTCCGTCAGTCCGTGCCGGTCCGCCAGTCCGTGCCGGTCCGCTAGTTCGTGCCGATCCGCGCCAGCAGGTCCACGATCCGCGACTGCGCCTCGTCGGTGGTCGCGCGCTCCGCGAGGAACAGCACCGACTCGCCCGAGGCAAGCCGGGGCAGGTCGCCGGGGTCGACGGTCGCGGTGTAGACGACCAGCGGGGTGCGGGTGAGCTGCCCGTTCGTCCGCAGCCAGTCCACGATCCCGGCCTGCTGCCGCTGCATCCGCATCAGATCCATGACGACGAGGTTCGGCCGGAACTGCCCGGCCAGCGTCACCGCGTCGCCGTCGCTCGCCGCCCGCGCCACCTGCATCCCGCGCCGCTCCAGCGTCGCGGTCAGCGCGAGCGCGATCTCCGCGTGCTCCTCGACCAGCAGCACCCGCGGCGGATGCTGCTCGCTGTCGCGCGGCGCCAGCGCCTTGAGCAGGACGGCAGGATCGGCGCCGTACGCCGCCTCGCGCGACGCCTGCCCCAGCCCCGCCGTCACCAGCACCGGCACCTCGGCGGCGACCGCCGCCTGGCGCAGCGACTGCAGCGCCGTACGCGTGATCGGTCCGGTCAGCGGGTCCACGAACAGCGCGGCCGGGAACGCGGCGATCTGCGCGTCCACCTCCTCGCGCGAGTGCACGACGACGGGACGGTAGCCGCGGTCGCTCAGCGCCTGCTCGGTCGTGGTGTCCGGCGCGGGCCACACCAGCAGCCTGCGCGGGTTGTCCAGCGGCTCCGGGGGCAGCTCGTCGTCCAGCGGCTGCGGGCGCGGGGTGTCCGCGACCTCGACGGCACCGCCGGGACCGTCCAGCGGCTCGGGTCCCTCGGCGGCGTTCGCGTCCGGTGCCCCTATGGCGTACGAGCGCCCGATGCCCTCGGTGCCGGGGGCGAGCCGGGTCTGCCCCGCCAGGGACGGCTGCGCGGGCTCGGCGCCCGCGTGCGGCTTGCCGGGCTGCTCCGGCTGCGCCTCGGGGCGCGCGGCGGGGGGCGTCCCCAGCTTGCGGCGCCTGCCACCGCCGTTGGTGCCGTGCGGGGGCGGGGTGGCACCGGGCTGCGGCGCCTGCTGAGCCTGCGGTGCCTGCGGTGTCTGCTGCACCTGCGCGGCCTGGCGGACGAACGGCACGCCCTGACCCAGCGTCCGCACGCTGAACGCGTGCCCCTGGGTGGAGGTCGGGTCGTACGCGGGCGCACCCGGCGCCTCCGCGGGCAACGGCTGCGCGGCACGCGGCGGCAACGCGGACGCCTGCGGCGCGGGCACACCGGCACCCGCCGTGTCGTCCTCGTCGTCGTCGGGCCAGGGCTGCGGGACCGCGGGCGCGGCGGCTTCAGCGGGGAGCGGTTGGGGGCCGGGCTGCGGGGTCGCCTGCGGCGCGGGCTCGGCGGGAGCCTGAGCCTGTGCGGGGATGACCCCGCCCGGAACCTGCTGCCCGGCGACGGGCATCCCCTGCGCCGGGATCGGCGCGGGCTGCTGCGCCGCCACGGGCGCGACCTGCCCGGGCACCGGCAGCGGCTGCCCGGGCGCGGGTACGGCGGCGCCGGGAGCCTGCGCCGGGAGGGCGACGGCCTGTCCGGGCACGGGGACGGGCTGACCCGGCGCGGGTACGGCGGGGGACGGTGCCTGTCCGGCGACGGCGACGGTCTGACCGGGAACCTGAACCGGCGGTCCGGCGACCGGCACGGGCTGCCCCGGCACCGGAACCGCCTGACCGGGAAGGGACACGGGCACGGGCTGCCCCGCTGCCGGAACCGCCTGACCGGGCGCGGGGACCGCCTGAGCGGGAACCGGTACGGACGGACCGGGCACCGGCGCGGGCTGCCCCGCCACGGCGACGGCCTGACCGACGGGCGCGCCCGGCTGACCTGCGACCGGAACCGCCTGACCCGGCACCTGCGCGACCGGACCGGCCACGGCGGCGGGCTGCCCCGGCACCGGTACTTGCGCCGGAACCCCCGGCGCACCCGGCACCGCACCCGGCTGAGCCTGCGGAGCGACCCGTGCCACCCCCTGCGCCTCCCGCGTCGGCTCGCTCGGCTGGGCCACCGCGCGGCGGCGGCGTCCGGTGGGCGCGGTCGTGGGATGCGGCTGGGGCGGAGTGTGATCGTCGGACTGGTCGACGGGGACGGAGTCGTGCTGCCCCTCGCCACCAGGAGCCGGAACCGGAACCGATCCCGGAATCGGAGCCGGAGCGGCCACGGGCGCCTCCGGCGCGCGGTCGGCCTCGGCGGGCGGCAGCGCGAAGACGGGCCGGGGTCCCTGCGCGGCTGCCTCCGGCGCGGCACCGGCAGCTTCCGGCGCGGCGCCCAGCGCCCGGCGGCGCCGTCCGGTCGGCTGCACTCCCGCGGCCACCCGCGGGTCGGGCGCGGCGGGCAGCGCGGGCGGCAGCGCCGCCTGCTCCTCGCGGCCACCGGACGCGGGCACACCCCGCGGGGACACGGCGGCACCGAGCCCCGAGGCCACGGCGGCCGTACCGGCGGCATGTTCCGCCGCCGTCATCACGGCACCCTCGGCCACCGCGTCCTGACCGGCACCGGCACCCGCAGCCGCGTCGGCGGGCCGTCCGCGCCGCCGTCCCGTACCGCCGGACGCCGCCTGCGCCGTCTCCAGCGCGGCGGGTCCGCCCTCCTCCTGGGCCGGGGCACCGCGCCTGCGGCGCCGTCCGGTCGGGGCGGGGGCGTCCGCGTCGCCGTTCACCGGACCGGCGGCGGACAGGTCGCTGTCGAGGAAGGCGTCGGTGGAGGACCGCCGGGTCCTGCGCCCCGCGTCCTGCGCCTCCGGAGCCTCGTCGGCCGTGTCCTCCTGGACCGCCGGGAGCCGCAGGGCGACCGTCCCGGCGCCGCCGCCGAGCGGCACCTCCAGGACGTACGCGCTGCCGCTCATGCCCGGGACCTCGTGCGTCTGGAGCACACCGCCGTGCGCGCGGACGATCCCGCGCACGATCGGCTCGTGCACCGCGTCGCCCCCGGCGTACGGTCCGCGCACCTCGATGCGGGCGACCTCGCCGCGCTGGGCGGCGGCGACCACGACCGTGTTGTCCAGGTAACCGCCCGCCGAGACAGGCGCGTTGCCGGTGGCGTCCACGCCCGCGACGTCCGCCACGAGATGGGCGAGCGCGGTGGCCAGACGCTGCGGGTCGACCTCCGCCTCGATGGGCGGGGCGTGCACGGCGAACTGCACCCGACCGGGACCGATCAGCTCGACGGCGCCGTCCACACCGGCGGCGACCACGGCGTCCAGCATCACCTTCGTACGGGTGATGTCCTCGCTGCCGGAGTCCAGGCGCTGGTAGGAGAGGACGTTGTCGATGAGGGCGGTGATGCGGGCGTACCCGGCGGACAGGTGGTGGAGGACCTGGTTGGCCTCGGGCCAGAGCTGTCCCGCGTCGTCGGCGGCGAGGGCGGCCAGCTCGCGGCGCAGCTCGTCGAGAGGACCACGCAGGGAGTCGCCGAGGAGGGTCAGCAACTGCTCGTGCCGTCCGGAGAGGGCTTCGTAGCGGTCCTTCTCGCGCTCGGCGAGAGCCGCGTACCGCTCCTCGCCCGCCGCCAGTTGCTCCTCGTGCTTCTCGCGCAGCCCGGCCAGCTCGGTGTCGCGCTCCTCGCGCAGCTCCGCGAGCTTCGTGTCCCGGTCCTCGCGCAGCTCCTCCAGCTCCGCCACGTGCTTCTGGCGCAGCGCGGTCAGGTCGGAGGCGTGCTCCTCGGAGAGCTTCTCCAGCTCCTCGGCGTGCGCCTTCTCCAGCTCGGACTTCTCCACCGAGAGCGTCTCGTAGGCGCGCCGGTCGGTGAAGGTCATCACGGCGCCGACGAGCTGGTCCCCGTCGCGCACCGGCGCGGTGGTCAGGTCGACCGAGACCTCGTCGCCGTTCTTGGCCCACAGCACCTGCCCGCGCACCCGGTGCTTGCGCCCCGAGCGCAGGGTGTCGGCGAGCGGGGACTCGGCGTACGGGAAGGGGGAGCCGTCGGCCCGCGAGTGCAGGACGAGGTTGTGCAGCTCCTTGCCGCCCAGCTCGCCGGCGCGGTAGCCGAGGATCTGCGCGGCGGCCGGGTTGACCAGCACGATCCGCCCGTCGGTGTCCGTACCGACGACGCCCTCGGACGCCGCCCGCAGGATCATCTCGGTCTGCCGCTGCGAACGCGCCAGCTCGGCCTCGGTGTCCACGGTCCCGGACAGGTCCCGTACGACGAGCATCAGCAGCTCGTCGCCGGTGTAGCCGGAACCGTCGTACGCCTGCTGCCCGTTCTCCAGGTTCGCGCTGGTGACCTCGACCGGGAACTCGGTGCCGTCGGTGCGCCGGGCGACCATCCGCGTCGGCTTCGTGCGGCCGCGCGGGTCCATGTGGTCGGGGCGGCGCATGGAGCCGGGGATCAGCTTGGAGTCGAACTGCGGCAGCAGATCGAGCAGCCCGCGCCCGACGAGCGCCGTGCCGGGAGCCTCGAAGGTCTCCAGGGCGATGGTGTTGGCGTTGACGACGGTCCCGTTGGCGTTGACCAGGAGCAACGCGTCGGGCAGCGCGTCGAGTATGGCTGCGAGGCGAGCAGCGCCTCGGGATGGCCTGCTGCTCACGAGACGCTTCCTCCCTGTTACCGCACCTTGCCTACCGCTCGGGCCATCTTGCCAACCGGCCCGCGGGGTGTCACGCGAGGGAGTCTAAAGGCACGGGTCGGGCTCGCGGCGCCGGATACGGGGGAGGTCCCACGAGGAAGTGACCCCGAACATGTGCGCGCGTACGACACGACCACCGCCCCGCCTTCCCTTCTCCCCGCTCCCTCCTCTTCTCTTCCCCCTCTCCCCTCTCTCCGTCACGTCCGCCGTCACGTCCTCCGCCACGCCAAAGAAGCCCTTTGCCCTGCGGCCCTCGCGCCTAGTACCGTGGGGGTCGATTGGTGACGCGGTGCTTGCCTGTGTCATCATCTGCACGCACCGATCGCGCGCTCGCGCGTGAACGGTTGTGCTGGAGGCGTCGCCTAGTCCGGTCTATGGCGCCGCACTGCTAATGCGGTTTGGGCCTTAAAGCCCATCGAGGGTTCAAATCCCTCCGCCTCCGCACCCACCCGAAGCCCCGGTCCCCAGGACCGGGGCTTCGGCGTTTCCGGAACGCACCCCGCCGTTTCCACCCCGCGCCCCACCTTGGGCGCCACCCGCCCCACCCCGCCCCAGATCCATGTTTCCGCAGGTCAGAGGAGGTGATCGGAACGGATTTCACATGACGGCGGCAGTCATGTAATGTTCTTCCTGTCGCCGGGACGGGCCGAAAGGGCCGGAACGAAAGACAAAAACAAAAGAACAAGCACTCGTAGCTTAACGGATAGAGCATCTGACTACGGATCAGAAGGTTGCAGGTTCGAATCCTGCCGAGTGCACAGCGAAGAGGCCCCGGAGAGATCCGGGGCCTCTTGTGTTTTCTCTTGTATCGGCCGTAACGCGTTGCCCCCGCCGGGCCCTGTAAAGGGTGACTTCGGATCACGGAAGGGTGCCATGGCTGGCAGAGCGGGGCGGGAGTACCAGGAGTTCGCGGCGGCGCGGGGAGCGCATCTGTTCCGTACCGCGTGTCTGCTGACCGGGGGCGACTGGCATCTGGCCGAGGACCTGGTGCAGGAGACGCTGGCGAAGATGTACTGCTCGTGGCGGCGGATCAACCGGGACAGCTCGCCGGTGGCGTACGCCAACACCGTGCTCACCCGCACGTTCCTCTCGCACCGCCGCAGGCGCAGTTCCGCCGAGCGGCCCAGTGACCGGATGCCGGACAGGGTGGGGCGCGCCGACGACGCCGAGCTGCGGCTGACCCTGCTGGAGGGGCTGGCCCGGCTGTCGGCCAAGGACCGTGCCGTGCTGGTGCTGCGGTACTGGGAGGACCGCTCGGTGGAGGAGACCGCCGAGGTCCTCCGGCTCTCGCCGGGCGCGGTCCGGGCGCAGAGCCTGCGCGCGCTGCGCCGGCTGCGCGCCGAGCTGGGCGATCAACTGACCGAGCTGGCACCCCGGTAGACCCGTGGTCGTCCGGGGCTTCGCGCCCCTTCACCGTCGTACTCGCACAGAAACGGAGATTCGTCATGCCCGCAGACGCCCACGACGTGTTCGAGCAGCACCTGCCCGCCGCGCTGGACGACGCCGCCCACGCCCTTCCTCCGCTGCCCCCCGGTCTGCTGGAGCGTGCCGCCCGGCGCGGGCGCCGACGGCGGATGTGGCGGACCGCGCGGGTGGGGGGCGGTGCCGTGCTGACGGTGGCCGCGCTCGGCGGGGTGCTGGTGGGGACCGGGGTCCTCGGGGGCGCCGGGACGCCGACGGCGGTTCCGGGGATGTCCGCCCCCGCCCCCGCCGACTCCAGCGGTCCGGCGCCGCGTGTGAGCGGGGACGACGTGTCGGCCACGCTGCGCGGTCTGATGCCGAAGAGCGGCACCGTCTCGAAGGTGTGGGGCAAGCGGTTGCCCGGCAGCCTCACGGCCGGGCTCGTCGTCCGCACCGGCGCCCACGGCGCGCCGTCCGCGCTCGACCTCGGGATCTCCCGGCAGCAGGCGGGCGGATGCCTGCCCGTCGAGGTGCGGCCGTACGACACCTGCGCGCGGAAGAAGTTCGCCGACGGCTCCGTGCTGTACTCCACCAAGTCCTTCACCTACCCGAACAGCCGTGACGGGCAACGGCGTTGGTACGTCGAGTACATCACCCGCGACGGCGCCCGGCTGTTCCTGGAGGAGTTCGGCGGGGGCGGCGAGAAGGCGTCCACCTCCGGCGGCGACCCGGTGCTCTCCCTCGACCGGCTCGGCGCCGTCGTCCGGAGCCCTGCCTGGCGTACGGCCATCGCCTCCCTCCAGGACCCGGACGGCGCCGAAGCGCCCCCGCGGCAGCAGGGCGTGCCCTCCGCCGACCGGATGTCCTCGGTGCTCACCGCGCTGCTGCCCCGGGGGCACGTCTCGGACCTGAGCAGCTCCCCGGGACTGGTGCAGCTCGTCCACGACGACGGCCACGGCAGGAACATGGTCGAGGTGGACGTCCAGCCGGACCAGAACGACGTGCTGGCCGGGGAGATGGGCTGCAGGGGAGGAGAGCTCACCTGCGACAGCGAGGTCCTCAAGGACGGCACCAGGGTCAAGGCGACCCGGTCCCCCTCGGAGAAGGGCGGCGCCGCGGTCGTCTGGGAGGTCGACACCCTGCGCCCCGACGGTCTGCGCGTCCTGGTGCGCGAGATCAACTCCTACGCCGAGGCGGGCCCCGTCACCCGCCCCGAGCCCGCGCTGAGCCTGGCGAAACTGCGGACGATGGCGCTGGACCCGAGGTGGCGCCGCTGACCGACCGTACGAGGGCTCACTCCCCCTTGTCGTTCAGCCGTTCCAGGCTCGCGTGGGCCAGGGCGGTGCCGCGGGTGAACCAGTCGGTGAGGACGCCGAGTTCGTCGGGGGAGTACTCCGCGAAGAGAGCGGTGAGGTTCTCGTAGTGGCAGGCGTACTCCGCGCCGACCCGGGTCACCGCGTCCGGGACGGCGGCGACGCGGACGCGGCGGCGGTCGGCGGGGTCGGGGCGGCGGGTGACGTAGCCCGCGCGTTCCAGGCGGTTGAGGATGCCGGTGACCGCGCCGGTGGTGACGTGGGCGCGGGCGGCGAGGTCGCCCGCGGTGAGCAGGTCGTCGCCCGCCTCCAGGACGAAGCCGAAGCAGGTGAGGTCGGTGACGTTCAGACCCAGCCGCCGGGCCAGTTCCTGCTGGCCGATCAGATGGGCGGCGATGAGGTGGTCCATCGCCGACAGCGCCTGGGCCGGAGTCGCGGGCGGTCGGGCGGGGCGGTCCATCTGGTCAGATTCCTTAGCCTGTGAGATATTCGCGAGACGAATCTCTTAGTTGGTGAGACATTTCCCGGGAGGGGTCTCCATGAGTCTGTACGACGAGGGTCACACGATCGCCGGCTGGACCGGGTTCGGCGTCGCCACGGCGGGGGCGTGTGTCCTCGGGGTGGGTGTGTGCGTCGTGTCCGTGCCGTACCTCGCGGGCGGGGCGGCGGTCGTGGCTCTGGGGGTGCTCGTCACCTGGGTCCTGCATCTGACGGGCTGGGGCAAGCCGCCGGGGGTGCGACCGCGCGAGCAGTGGGGGATGCGGGTCCGGGACACGACGGCCAGGGACGGGCATCCGGGGTGCGTGGGGTGCCGGCTCGCCGGGCGGGGGCGGAGCGGCGAGAACGCGCTGGTGGGGACGGACGTGGGTGCGGAATCGATACCTCTGTCTTCTATCGAGTGAACGTGCGCTGTGTGCACGGCAGTTGGTGAGGGGCGTCCCTAGCTTCCGGGATGGAGGTGATGCTCGATGTACGAGCAGGACGAGAACGGCATGGATTCCTGGGGCGCGGCGACGCCGCGGCGGGAGGCGATCGAGATCAACGACTTCGTGTACGCGGCCACCGGAGCGCGGCTGCGGAGGCTCACCCTGCCGGACGGCACGCACTGGTTCCCGGCCGCGGACGTGTGCAAGCGCCTCGGCTACGCACATGTGGGTTCGGCTCTGCGCAATGTCGCCGACCACGTCAACTTCGCTCCACTTGAGAGTGTGCTTCTGAAGCACACTCTCGGCATTCCCGCAGGTCGAGAGTGGCGCCGAGACATGAACGTAGTGAACCTTCAGGGGCTGATCCAGTTGGTCAACGGGTGCACCAAACCGGAGTCGCAGCCCTTCAGGACCTGGGTCTCCGAAGTCATCGCCACCATCCAGCGCGACGGTTCGTACACTCTCGACCCCGCCCCCGTGCAGCCCCCGCCCGGCGAAGGCACCGCCTATCTCATGCCCGACGAAGTCGCGGAGGCGATCGTCCGGCTGGAGGAGCGGAACATCCGGGCGGACGAGGCGATGGTGGTCGCGCGGCTGGAGGAGATCGAACAGGCGCGGCGGGCGAACGAGGAGCGCGGGCGGACCAACGAGCACCTCGGTCGTGTGACCGATCAGCTCGGCCACACCAACCACCACCTCGGCGCCCTCGACTCCCGAGCCGGAGGACTCCACCACGTCCTCGGTCGTATCGCCGACACCCTCGACCTCATCGCGGACCGGCTCCAGCCCCCGCCCCCGCGCACCGCGGCAGAAGGCGCGCCGCGTCTCACAGCCCAGCACCTCCTCGCCACCTGGCGGGCCCGCAACCTCGTCGTCACCGACGACGTGCACGCGGTGGCCGCCTGTCTCGCCCCCGCTCTCGTACGCGGTCCGGCCCCCTGCAGGCTGGAGGACGTCGCCGAGCGCACCGGTCTCACCCTCGACCGCGTCCACGACTGCGTGCGGATGCTGATCAAGCGGGGGTGCGTGCGGCAGGCGGGGAACGCGGCGGACGGGGTGCCGGTGTACGTGCTGCCGTAGCCCGCGCGCCGTATCGCCCACGCGCGTACGCCCGCCCCCGCTGTCAGTGCCCTCCCCTACCCTCGGCACCCATGGCACCCGCACGCGTATGGAGATGTTCCGGACTCCGCTGGACCCCGCAGGGACCCGTGCTGGTGTGGGGCGGTGGCAGGCGCAGCCCGCTGAGCAGAGGGAAGGCGATCGCCTTCGCCGTGGCGGAGGAGACGCCGCGCCGGTGTGTCGGCGCACGCGGGAACGGCTGTCCGGTGCGCGCGGCGGTGCCGGGAAGAAGCACCGGTGCCCGGTGCGAGGAGTGTGCGCGGCTGGACCGGGCGCATTCGGTCGCCGCCGACACCCTGGCCGACGATCCGCGTCCCTACCGTGTCTATCTGGCCTGGTTCGGTCCCGGCATGACCAAGGTCGGCATCACCGCCGCCGAGCGGGGTTCCGCGCGCCTGCTCGAACAGGGCGCCGTCTGTTTCACCTGGCTCGGCACCGGACCCCTGATGGCCGCCCGCCGCACCGAGGAGCTGCTGCGCGCCGCGCTGAACGTGCCGGACCGGCTGCCGTACGCCGAGAAGCGTGCCGTACGGGCGCATCTCCCGCCGACCGGCGCCGAACGTGCCGTGGAAGTGGAGGACTTGCACGCTCGGGCTCGCGCCCTTCCCGCCTGGCCCGAGTCCCTCGACCCCGCTCCCTGCCAAGTCGTGGACCACGTCGAGGTGTTCGGCATCCGGCGCGACGAACCCGCTGTCGCCGACGTGCGTGAGCTGGTCCCCGGCGGTGCCCTCGGCGGAGAACTCGTCGCGGTCGCCGGACCCGATCTGCATCTCGCCGTCGACGGTCATGGAGTCGTCGTCCTCGACACCCGGCTGATGACCGGCTGGGACCTCGTGACGCCCCAGCCTCCGCACAGCGGTGAACCGACCGTGCCGACAAGGAAGTTCACGGCCAAGCGGGTCAATCAGCAGGACGGTCTCTTCTGACGGGGCGTGCTCCTCCGCCGAACGGTCCCCGTCGCACGCCCCGGCTCCCCCAGCAAATCCCCATCAACCCCCCAAGCGAACCCCACCCATTCCCCAAGCAATCCCCCTATCACCCCTTTCCGATCACCCCTCGCGCATTTCTCAGCGAAATCACAGATTGCCGAAAGTCTCTTCTCAGAGGCTCCGGACATGGTTCCGCCATGACCACGACCTCGCCCCAGGGGCGCACCGAACTGCTGAGGCCGGACGGGAGCCCCGTCCGTGTGCTGGTGGTGGACGACGAGCTGTCCATCACCGAACTGCTGAGCATGGCCCTGCGCTACGAGGGCTGGCAGATCAGGAGCGCGGGGGACGGGCAGGGCGCGCTGCGCACCGCGCGGGAGTTCCGGCCCGACGCCGTGGTCCTGGACATGATGCTGCCGGACATGGACGGTCTGACCGTGCTGAGCAGGCTGCGCCGTGAACTGCCCGACGTGCCCGTGCTGTTCCTCACCGCCAAGGACGCGGTGGAGGACCGGATCGCCGGGCTCACCGCGGGCGGCGACGACTATGTGACCAAGCCGTTCAGCCTGGAGGAGGTCGTGGCCCGGCTGCGCGGGCTGATCCGGCGCTCCGGGGCGGCGGACCGGAGGTCGGATTCCATGCTGGTGGTCGGGGACCTGACCCTGGACGAGGACAGCCACGAGGTGACCCGGGGCGGCGACTCCATCCACCTCACCGCGACCGAGTTCGAGCTGCTGCGCTTCCTCATGCGCAACCCGCGCCGGGTGCTCAGCAAGGCGCAGATACTGGACCGGGTCTGGTCGTACGACTTCGGTGGACAGGCCAACGTGGTCGAGCTGTACATCTCGTATCTGCGCCGGAAGATCGACGCGGGGCGCGAGCCGATGATCCACACCCGGCGCGGCGCGGGTTATCTGATCAAGCCCGCCGTGTCATGAGCGGGCGACGGCGACCGCGCCGGTCCGGCGGTCGCCTGAGGGCGCAGCCGCGCACGCTGCGGACGCGGCTGGTCGTCGCGTCCGTGGCGCTGATCGCCGTGGTGTCCGCGGTGATCGGGACGGTGACCACGCTGGCCCTGCACGAGCACCTGTACGCCCAGTTGAACGGCCAGGTGAAGGAGATCACCGTACGCGCCGTGGGACGTCTGCACCTGCCCGGTGCCGGGGGTCCCACCTCTCCCGCGAGCGGTATCGGCATCCCGACGGACACCTCGCCTCCGGCCGAGAAGGTCGGCACGCTGCTCACCACGGGACCGACACCGCGCGGGACCGTCGCCGGGTTCGTGCGGGACGGCAAGGTGGTCTACGCCGCCGTGTCCCAGGAGCAGACCGACAGCCAGAACCGGTTCAAGCGGATGCGCGCCCAGGCGCTCACCGCCGACCAGGTCGAGGCGCTCGCCACGGCGCCCCGGGACGACAGCCCGCACACCGTGCACCTGCCGGGGCGCGGCGACTACCTCGTGCGGTTCGTCTCCAGCGACGACGGCGCCGACCAGTTCTACGTCGCCCTGCCCACCGCCGGGGTCGACGGCACCGTGGACACCCTCATCCTGGTCGAGGTGTGCGTCACCCTCGCCGGACTCGCCGCCGCCTCGCTGGCCGGGGCGGTCATCGTCGGCGTGGCCACCCGCCCGCTGCGCCGGGTCGCCGCCACCGCCACCCGGGTCTCCGAACTCCCCCTGCACAGCGGCGAGGTGAACCTCAGCGAGCGCGTCCCCGAGTCGGAGTGCGACCCGCACACCGAGGTCGGCCGGGTCGGCGCCGCGCTCAACCGGATGCTCGACCATGTGCACGGCGCCCTGCACGCCCGCCAGCAGAGCGAGATGCGGGTACGGCGCTTCGTCGCCGACGCCAGTCACGAACTGCGCACCCCGCTCGCCTCGATACGCGGCTACGCCGAGCTGACCCGGCGCGGACGCGAACCCGTCGGACCGGACACCCGGCACGCGCTGGGCCGGATCGAGTCCGAGGCGGCGCGGATGACGCTGCTGGTGGAGGACCTGCTGCTGCTCGCCCGCCTGGACGCGGGGCGCCCGCTCCAGTTCGAGCCCGCCGACCTGGTCCCGCTGGTCGTGGACACGGTCAGCGACGCGCGCGCCGCCGGGCTCGGGCACAACTGGCGGCTCGACCTGCCCGACGAGCCCGCGCTCGTGACCGCCGACGTCGCCCGGCTGCACCAGGTGCTGGTCAACCTGCTGGGCAACGCCCGCAACCACACCCCGCCGGGCAGCACCGTGACCGCACGGGTGCGCCCGCGCGGTCCCTGGATGTGCGTGGACATCGAGGACAACGGTCCGGGCATCCCGCCCGAGCTGCTGCCGCACGTCTTCGAGCGGTTCGCGCGCGGCGACTCGGCGCGCACCCGCGCCACCGGCTCCACCGGTCTCGGTCTCGCCATCGTGCGGGCCGTCGTCCTCGCGCACGGCGGCGACGTGCACGTGGAGAGCGCGCCGGGGCGCACCGTGTTCACCGTCCGGCTGCCGCTGACGTCCGGTCAGCGGGACGGGTCGTCCCTGGCGCCCGGCCGACCGGAACAGTCGCCCCTGACGCAGGGTCAACCGGAACACCGGACTCACTCACAGCCGGACCACAGCGTCACCACACGTGCGCGACAGGGCGCCTGACAAGAGTCACTTCCATGCGAAGCGACTCTTCTCCCGGCACCCTGCCGGCGCGGGAGCACCTCCCCGCCGACGCCGCGGGCACGCCGGTCCTGGACGTAGTCATCCCGGTCTACAACGAGGAGAAGGACCTCGAACCGTGTGTGCTCAGGCTGCACGAGCACCTGACCCGCACCTTCCCGTACGGCTTCCGCATCACCGTCGCGGACAACGCGTCCACCGACACCACCCCGCTCGTCGCGGACCGCCTCGCCGCCGCCCTCCCCGAGGTGAGCGTCCACCGCCTGGAGCAGAAGGGACGGGGGCGCGCCCTCAGGACCGTGTGGTCCACCTCGGACGCGCCGGTCCTCGCCTACATGGACGTCGACCTCTCCACCGACCTCAACGCCCTGCTCCCGCTGGTCGCCCCGCTGATCTCCGGCCACTCCGACCTCGCGATCGGCTCCCGGCTCAGCCGGACCTCCCGGGTGGTGCGCGGACCCAAGCGGGAGTTCATCAGCCGCGGCTACAACCTGATCCTGCGCGGCTCGCTCCAAGCCCGGTTCTCCGACGCGCAGTGCGGGTTCAAGGCCATAAGGCGCGACGTGGCCCAGGTGCTGCTGCCGCTGGTGCAGGACACCGGCTGGTTCTTCGACACCGAGATGCTGGTGCTTGCCGAGCGGGCCGGGCTGCGCATCCACGAGGTGCCGGTCGACTGGGTCGACGACCCGGACTCCACCGTGCACATCGTGCGCACCGCGACCGACGACCTCAAGGGCGTCTGGCGCGTGGGCCGCGCGCTCGCCACCGGCTCGCTCCCGCTGGACCGCCTCGCCCGCCCCTTCGGGGACGACCCGCGCGACCGCGAGATCTCCGACGTGCCCGGCGGGCTGGCCCGCCAGTTGGTCGGCTTCTGCGTGGTGGGCGGTCTGTCCACCCTGTTCTATCTGCTGCTCTACAGCGTCTTCCGGCAGTTCTCCGGCTCCCAGGTCGCCAACGCGCTCGCCCTGCTGCTGTCCGCGCTGGCCAACACCGCCGCCAACCGCCGCCTCACCTTCGGCGTGCGCGGGCGGGGCGGCGCCGTACGGCACCAGGCGCAGGGGCTGGTCGTCTTCGCCATCGGACTCGCCCTGACCAGCGGCTCCCTGGCCGCCCTGAGCGCGGCCACCGCCCACCCCGCGCACTCCACCGAACTCGCGGTCCTCATCGCCGCCAACCTCGCGGCGACCGTCCTGCGCTTCCTCCTCTTCCGCGCCTGGGTCTTCCCGGACCGCACCGAGCCGGTACGGCAGCCGACCCCGCCCGCCGAACAGCCCGCGCCCTTCGCGCCGTTCACCCCCGCCGCCCAGCACGCGCGGACCGGGTACGGCACCGAGCCGCCGTACGCCCCGCAGGCGCCCTACGCCCCGCAAGCCGCGTACGCCTCCCAGGCCACCTACGACCCGCACACCCCGTACGCCCCGCCGACCCCGTACGACGACCCGACCGTCCCGCACCCGACCACCACCACCCGACCGGGGGACTCCCGATGACCACCCAGTACGACCGGTTCACCCCGCCGGAGGCGTCCGCCCCGGCCCCGGTCCCCGAACCGGACGCCCAACACGCCGCCCCCCGGCCCCCGTTCGCCCGCAGGGTGTGGCGCGGGCGCCCCGACGACCCGGCGTGGGCGCGTCCCGCCTTCCTCGGTCTGCTGGCCGCGACCTTCCTCCTCTACCTCTGGAACCTCGGCGCCAACGGCTACTCCAACTCCTTCTACGCGGCGGCCGTCCAGGCGGGCAGCAAGTCCTGGAAGGCGTTCTTCTTCGGCTCGCTGGACGCGGGCAACGCCATCACCGTCGACAAGCCCTCGGCGTTCCTGTGGCCGATGGAGCTGTCGGTCCGGATCTTCGGACTCAACACCTGGGCGCTGCTCCTCCCCGAGGTCCTGATGGGCGTCGGCGCGGTGGCGGTGGTGTACGCGGCGGTACGGCGCCGGTTCAGCCCCGCCTCCGGTCTGATCGCGGGCGCGGTGCTCGCGCTGACACCGGTGGCGGCACTGATGTTCCGGTTCGACAACCCGGACGCGATGCTGGCCCTGCTGATGTCGCTGGCCTGCTACTTCGTCATCCGCGCGGTCGAGGACGGGCGGACGAAGTGGCTGGTGTGGGCGGGTGTGGCCATCGGCTTCGCGTTCCTCGCCAAGACGCTCCAGGCGTTCCTGATCCTGCCGCCGCTCGCGCTGGTCTACGCCGTCTGCGGGCCCACGCCCCTGCGCAGGCGGCTCGGGCAGCTCGCCCTCGCGACCGGCGCGCTCGTCGCCTCGGGCGGCTGGTGGGTCGCGGTGGTCGAACTGTGGCCCGCGTCCTCCCGCCCGTACATCGGCGGTTCGCAGAACAACAGCTTCCTGGAGCTGACCTTCGGCTACAACGGTCTCGGACGTCTCAGCGGCGACGAGACCGGCAGCGTCGGCGGCGGTGGCCGGGGCGGTCCCGGCGGGGGCGGCGCCTGGGGGACGACCGGCTGGGACCGGATGTTCGGTGACGAGGTCGGCAGCCAGGTCTCCTGGCTGCTCCCCGCCGCGCTGATCCTGCTGGTCGCGGGGGTGTGGGCGACGCGCAAGCTGAAGCGCGCCTCCGTCACCCGCGCCTCGTTCCTGGTCTGGGGCGGCTCGCTGCTGATCACCATGGTGGTCTTCAGCTACATGGCGGGCATCTTCCACCAGTACTACACGGTCGCCCTCACGCCCTACCTCGGCGCCGTGACCGGCATGGGCGCCGGGCTGCTGTGGGAGCGGCGCAAGGAGACGTGGGCGGCGCTCGTGCTGGCCGCCGCCTCGGTCGCCGGGGGCGCGTGGGGATACGTGCTGCTCAACCGCACGTCCGACTATCTGCCCTGGCTGAAGTGGCTGGTGCTGGTCGGCGCCCTGGTGGCGGCGCTCGGGCTGGTCTTCGTCGCCCGGGTGGGCCGTCCGCTCGCGCTCGGCGCGGCCGGGCTCGGTCTCGCGGCGGCGCTCGCCGGTCCTGCGGCGTTCACGCTGAGCACGGTCAACTCGGCTCACACGGGCTCCATTCCGACGGCTGGTCCGGCGGGCGCGAGCATGATGGGCTTCGGCGGGCGGCGCGGCGGCTTCGCCGCCTTCGGCGAGGGCATGACCGGACCGGGCGGCAACCGGCAGGGGGCGCCTGGCGCGAACGGCCAGGGCGCGCCGAACGGCGGCGGCTTCCCGGGCGGCGGCGGAATGCCGGGCCAGAACGGCAACGGCAACGGCAACGGCAACGGCGGCGGCTTCCCCGGCGGCAGGATGCCCGGCCAGAACGGCAACGGCTCCTCGAAGAGCCAGCGCGGCAACGGCGGTTTCCCGGGCGGCTTCTCGATGGGCGAGCGCGGTGGCATGGGCGGCGGCATGGGCGGTCTGCTCGACGGCGCCAAGGTCTCCGCCAAGGCGAAGAAGCTCCTGGAGTCGGACGCCGACGCCTACACCTGGGTCGCCGCCTCCATCGGCTCGCAGAACGCCGCGAGCTACCAACTCGCCACCGGCGACCCGGTGATGGCCATCGGCGGCTTCAACGGCACCGACCCGTCCCCGACGCTCGCGCAGTTCAAGAAGTACGTGGCCGACGGCAAGATCCACTACTTCATCGCGGGCGGCGGCATGGGAGGCGGCATGGGCGGCCGGGGCGGTGAGGGCCGCAGCAGCGGCTCGTCGTCCGGGATCAGCACCTGGGTGGAGGCTCACTTCACCAAGGTGACGGTCGGTTCGGCCACCTTCTACGACCTGACCCAGCCGAAGAAGAGCTGACCGGGGCACCCCGGCACCCGGACGCCCCCGACACCACGGAGACAATTCGGCTGTACACCGTATAGCGCCCGCTATACGGTGTACAGCATGTCCGTCTCCCCCGAGCTGCCCGCGTCCCAGGCGCCCCCGGCTCCCCAGGCACCCGAGGGACACGCCCGCCGCTGGCTGATCCTCGGCGTCATCTGTCTCGCCCAGCTCACCGTGCTCCTGGACAACACGGTGCTGAACGTGGCGATCCCCTCGCTCACCCGGCTGCTGCACGCGGGCACCGCCGACATCCAGTGGATGATCAACGCGTACTCGCTCGTCCAGTCCGGTCTGCTGCTCACGGCGGGCAGCGCCGCCGACCGCTTCGGTCGCAAGAAGATGCTGCTCGCCGGGCTCGCGGTGTTCGGCACCGGCTCACTGGTGGCCGGACTCGCCGACAACACCGGCCAGTTGATCGCCGCGCGCGCCGGGATGGGCGTCGGCGGCGCGCTGCTGATCACCACCACGCTCGCCGTGGTGATGCAGATCTTCGCGCCCGAAGAACAGCCCAAGGCGATCGGCATCTGGGCGGCGGTCAACTCGCTCGGTTTCGCGGTGGGCCCGCTGATCGGCGGTTTCGTCCTGGACCACTTCTGGTGGGGTGCGATCTTCCTGATCAACCTCCCGGTCGCCGTCCTCGGTCTGATCGCGGTCGCGGCGCTCGTACCGGAGTCGAAGGCGGCGCCCGCCGAGGCGCGCGGCGGACGCCCCGACCTGCTCGGCGCGCTGCTCTCCACCATCGGCATGGCCGCCCTGGTGTTCGCGGTCATCTCCGGACCGCACCACGGCTGGACCTCCCCCCGCGTCCTCGGCACGGCGACCCTGGCGGTCCTGGTCCTCGCCCTCTTCGCGTACTGGGAGAGCCGCGTCCCCGACCCGATGCTCGACCCGCACTTCTTCCGCGACCGCAGGTTCACCGGCGCGGTCGCCGGGGTCGTGCTCATCACCTTCGGGATGGGCGGGGCACTGTTCCTGCTCACCCAGCACCTCCAGTTCGTCCTCGGCTACGGCCCGCTGGAGGCGGGGGTGCGCACCGCGCCCCTCGCCCTGACCGTCGTCGCGCTCAACTTCTCCGGTCTGTCCGCGAAGTGGGCGGGAAAGCTGGGTACCCCGGTCGCCATCGCGCTGGGCATGGTGCTGATGGCGGCAGGGCTCGTCTCCATCGCCGAGCTGGCGTCCGCCGGATACGGCGGCACGCTGCTCGGGCTGGTGCTGATCGGCGCCGGGTGCGCGGTCGCCAACCCGGCGATGGCGCACGCCATCATGAGCGCGATCCCGCCGGACAAGGCGGGCGTCGGCGCCGGGATCAACGGCACGCTCGCCGAGTTCGGCAACGGGCTCGGGGTCGCCGTCCTCGGCGCGGTGCTCAGCTCCGCCGTGGCCTCGGGGCGGTCGCTGTCGGCGGGGCTCGGGCAGGGACAGCTCGTGGGCGCGGTCGCCGTCCTCGCGGGCGGGTTCGTGGCGGCGGGGCTCCTGCGGCGCGCGGAGCGCACGGCAGCCTGAGAGCCGGAGGATGTGGGTATGCGGCCACAGGGTCGCCCGGCAGGTCTGGCATCGTGACCGGTGACCGGGCCAGTGACGAGGAGGATGCGCCGATGGTGAAGGCGGAGCGGTCGGCGCGGGACAGTGTCTGGCTCGGCGGCAAGGAGCGGCGCGGCACCCGCGCGGGCCAGCCCTCGGGGCTCGACCGGGAGCGGATCACCACCGCGTCGCTGCGGTTGCTGGACGCCGAGGGGCTGGAGAAGTTCTCCATGCGACGCCTCGCTGCCGAGCTGAACGTCACCGCGATGTCCCTGTACTGGTACGTCGACACCAAGGACGACCTGCTCGAACTCGCCCTGGACGCCGCCTTCGGCGAGCTGCCGCTGCCCGACTTCGAGGACACCGGCGCCGACTGGCGTGTCCAACTGCGCGAACTGGCCACCGCTTACCGCGCGTTGCTCGTGCGCCACCCCTGGCTGTCCCCGCTCGCGGGCCGCTATCTCAACATCGGCCCGAACTCCCTCGCCTTCTCCCAGGGCATCCGCCTCGCGGTGCGCCGGGCGGGGCTGCCCGCACACGGGGTGACCGGGGCGATCTCGGCGGTCTTCCAGTTCGTGTACGGCTTCGGCACCATCGAGGGTCACTTCTTCGCCCGGATCGCCGCCACCGGGCTGAGCCCGGACGAGTACTTCGCGCAGGCCATGACCTCTTTCTCGGAGATCCCCGGCACCGCCGAGATGTTCCGGGAGTCCAGCGAGCTGATGGCGGCGCGGGGCGGCGACACGGTCGCGGAGATGATGGACCGCGACTTCACCTTCGCCCTCGACCTGCTGATCGCGGGCATCGAGGCGATGGTCGCGCGCGGCTGAGCTGCGAGAGCTAGTGCCGCGGCCTGCTGCGGCACTAGTCCCCCTCGACCAGCCGTGCCGGGAAGCCGCCCGTCGCCACCGGACCCCACCGCTGCGGCGTCACCCGGATCACGGACTTGCCCTGGCGGATCATCGCCTGCCGGTACTCGTCCCAGTCGGGGTGCTCGCCCGCGATGTTGCGGTAGTACTCCACCAGCGGTTCCAGCGAGTCCGGCGCGTCGACGACCTCGGCGGTGCCGTCGACCTGGACCCAGGGTCCGTTCCAGTCGTCGCTCAGCACGATCACACTGACCCGGGGGTCCTTCCTGATGTTCCTGGTCTTGGCCCGCTCGGGATAGGTGGCGGCCACGATCCGCCCCGAGTCGTCCACCCCGCAGGTCAGCGGAGACCCCTGCGGCCCGCCGTCGCCCCGCCGGGTCAGCAGGATCGCGCGATGGCGGGGGCGCACGAAGTCCAGCAGCTCGTCCAGCGTCACGCGGGTGTTCGTCGCGATATTCGGCATGGCGGCAGCCTAGGACCACAGCGGCCCGGCCGGGGTGCGCCCGGCCGGGCCGTGTCGGATTCCCGGAGTGGGTCAGAGCGCGGGCAGGGTGTCCCCCTGGACCGCCTGGATGTCCAGTTCGACGCGGAGGGTGGTGCCGATGGCGGCGATGCCCGCCTGGAGGACCTGGTTGTAGTTCATCGCGAAGTCGTCGCGGTGCAGCTCCGCCGTCGCGCGGAACGCGGCGCGGGTGCCGCCCCAGGGGTCGGCGCCGGTGCCGAGGTAGGCGAGGTCCAGGTCCACCGGTCGCACGATCCCGCGCATCGACAGCTCGCCGTGCACGGTCCAGCGGTCCGGTCCCGCCTGGGTGATGCCCGAGGAGCGGTAGGTCAGCTCCGGGTGGTGCTCCACGTCCAGGAAGTCGGCGGAGCGCAGATGGGTGTCGCGCATCGTGTTGCCGGTGTCGATGGACTCGGCCCGGATCACCGCCTCCACCCGGGACTTGGCGAGGTCGTCGGGGGCGATCTCGATGCTCCCGCCGAACTCCGTGAACCTGCCCCGCACGCTGGAGATCCCCAGGTGCTGGGCGACCGCGCCGACGCTGGAGTGCACCGGGTCGATGGTCCAGGGACCGGGCGGCGGCAGCTCGGTGCCGCCCTGGCGGGCCAGGGTCACCGTGCCGATCTCCGCCCGCCCGCTCGCGGTCACGAAAGCGCTGGACGCGACGGGCGCGTACCCCACGGCGGTCACGATCACGGTGTACGGACCCGGCGCCAGC
This sequence comes from Streptomyces sp. DSM 110735, assembly GCF_016482685.1. GTDB lineage: Bacteria > Actinomycetota > Actinomycetes > Streptomycetales > Streptomycetaceae > Streptomyces. The sequence goes on from NZ_JACYHF010000001.1 coordinate 513,987, forward strand.
GCGGTGGTGTCGTGCACGGCGCCCTCGGCGTCGGCCTCGGCGCGCAGCACCTGCGTACCGGTCATGTCGGTCACCGTGACGACCGCGTGCGACACGGCCCAGTTGTCGCGGGTGCGGATTCTCGCGGTCAGTGCCATCCCGTTTCTTCTTCTCCCTGCGCAGGCCCTGCGCGTGTTGGTCCCAGCGTGTCGTGCCAAGAGGACCGGCCCGTGGCGCGCCCCCACGCGCCACGGGCCGGTCCGTCGGACTACTCGCCCGGGTGGGCGAGTTCGATGTCGTGCCCGTCCGCCCCGGTGCCGGAGACGGTGAGCGCGGTGGCCACCGGCGGGTACCCGGTCGCGATGACCGTGTAGTCGCCCGCGTCCAGGTCGGTGAAGGCGTACTCGCCGTCCGTCCCGGTGGTGGCGGTGCCGACCACGTTGCCCGCCTGGTCGACCAGCGTCACGCGGGCGTCGGCCAGCGGACCGTGCGGAGCCCGGACGACACCGCGCAGCAGCGCGCCGGTGTCCAGCTCCGCCTCGACCCGGGTGACCCCGGTGGCCGCGACCTCGACGGGCAGCGCGCGCGGGCGGTAGCCGCTCGCGTTGACCGCGACGGTGACGGTGCCCGGCACCAGGTCGGTGAAGCCGAACTCGCCCTGCTCACCGGTGACGGCGGAGGCCAGCAGGTCCCCGCGCACATCGGTGACGACGACCATCGCGTCCTTGACCGGCAGCGCGCTCCCGGCCGCCCGGACCACACCGGTCAGCCCGCTGGTGCCGCTGAGCAGGATGTCGTAGGTCAGCGGTTCCTCGCCGACCACCACGGTGGACGCCTGCGGCTGGTAGCCGTCGGCGGAGGCGATCAGGACGTACGAGCCGGAGCCCGGCGCCCGGACGCTGTACGCGCCGTCCGCCTGGGCGACCGCGCGGCCGAGCTGGCGCCCGGTCAGCGAGATCAGCGTGACGGCGGCCTGCGGGACCGGCGCGCTCTCGGCGCCCCGGACGTGCCCGCCGACCGGCGTGCCCGCGTCGGTGCCCGAGGGGGACCCGTCGACGGAGGCGACGGCCGTGGTCGTCGCGTACGCGGCCGGAGCCGTGCCGTCCGCCTGCGAAGGCGCCTCACCGACCGCACCCACCAGGACCGGGACCTCCTGGGACTCGGCGACCACCGGAGCGGCGGCCGGGTCGATCGGCGCCTCGGACTCGGTGCTCTGCGCCAGCGCGCCCTTGGTCCGCAGCGGGACCTCCTTGATGAACAGCGTGATCAGGAAGGCGACCGCCGCGAGGAGACCCGCGATGAAGAACACGTCCGCGATGCCGTGGCCGTACGCGCTCTCCATGAGCGTGCGCAGCGGCGCGGGCAGCTTGTTCATGTCCGGGATGGTGTCGGTCGAGCCGGAACCGGCCAGCGCCGCCTGGTACTTGGGGCTGAGGGCGGAGATGCCGTCCTTGACGTAGTGCGTGATCCGGTGGGCCATCACCGCGCCGAGCGCCGAGACGCCCACCGCGCCGCCGAGGGAGCGGAAGAAGGTGACCGTGGAGCTGGCGGAGCCGAGGTCCGCGGGGGACACCTGGTTCTGCGTGGCGAGCACCAGGTTCTGCATCATCATGCCGATGCCGAGACCCAGCAGCGCCATGAAGATGGCCATCTTCCAGTAGTCCGTGTCGTACCGGATGCCGCCGAGCAGCAGCAGCCCCGCCGTGACCAGGACGCCACCGCTGACCAGCCACGCCTTCCAGCGCCCGGTGCGGGTGATGAACTGACCCGAGACGGTCGAGGAGATGAACAGACCGCCGATCATCGGGATGGTCAGCACGCCCGACATGGTCGGGGACTTGTCGCGGGCCAACTGGAAGTACTGGCTGAAGAAGACGGTGCCGCTGAACATCGCGACGCCGACGAACAGCGAGGCGAGCGAGGCGAGCGTGATGGTGCGGTTCCTGAACAGCCGCAGCGGGATGATCGGCTCGCTGGCCTTGGCCTCCACGAGCACGAACAGCGCGCCGAGGACGATCGCTCCGGCGACCATCGTGTAGGTCTGCCAGGAGACCCAGTCGTACTTGTCACCGGCGAAGGTGACCCAGACCAGCAGCAGCGAGACGGCCGCCGAGATCAGGAAGGCGCCGCCCCAGTCGACCTTGACGTCCCGCTTCACGACGGGCAGGTGCAGGGTCTTCTGGAGCACGATCAGCGCGATGACGGCGAAGGGGACGCCGACGTAGAAGCACCAGCGCCAGCCCAGCCAGGAGGTGTCGGTGATGACACCGCCGAGCAGCGGGCCGCCGACGGTCGCGACCGCGAAGGTCGCGCCGAGGTAGCCGGAGTAACGTCCGCGCTCGCGCGGGGAGATCATCGCCGCCATGACGATCTGCGCCAGGGCGGACAGACCGCCGACGCCGATGCCCTGCACCACACGGCAGGCGATCAGCATGCCGGGGTTCTGCGACAGACCCGCCGCCATGGAGGCGACGACATAGATGATCAGGGCTATCTGGACGAGCGCCTTCTTGCTGTACAGGTCGGCGAGCTTGCCCCACAGGGGAGTGGCCGCGGTCATCGACAGCAGGGCGGCGGTGACCACCCAGGTGTAGGCGGACTGGCCGCCGCCGAGGTCTCCGATGATGTGCGGCAGGGCGTTGGAGACGATCGTGGACGACAGGATCGCCACGAACATGCCGAGCAGCAGCCCGGAGAGCGCCTCCATGATCTGCCGGTGGGTCATCGGGGCGTGGTCGGCGCCACCCCCGTGCTTGGCGTGAGCCCGCACACCGGCCGGTGTGGTCGTTGCCATGGGCTTCCTTTTCTTACGTGTTCGCGGGTGTACGGGTGTTCTCTTCGACTACGGGGGCGCCCTGTCTCGGCAGACCGGGGCGGCAGTCCCCGAAGGACGCGCGCAGCCGGGTCATCAGCCGGATGAGCTGGCCGACCTCGTCGTCGGTCCAGTCGCTCAGCCGCTCGGCCAGCAACCGGCTGGTCCGCAGCGACAGCTCCTCGAGCTGCCGTGCTCCGGCCGGCGTCAGGCGCAGGATGCGCGAGCGCTTGTCGGCGGGGTCCGGCGACCGTTCGATCCAGTCGCGGGCCGCGACGTGCGCGACATGCCGGCTCGTGACCGACATGTCGACGGAGAGCAGCTCGGCGAGCCTGCTCATGCGCATGGCTCCGTGGCGTCCGAGCAGCGTCAGCACGGCGGCGGAGCCTGCCGGGCAGTCCGGGGGCAGGATGCGCCCCATGTCGCGTTTCACGGCGCCGACGGCACTGAGCTGACGTGCCAGTTCCTCGAACTGCGCCTGCTCGGCCATCACACCTCCCGTATTCGTTGCTTGGGGCAACCATAAGAGTGTTTGGTTGCCACAGGCAAATAAAGAGGGGTGGTCCGGCGCAAAAACTTGGCAAAGGCAAGTATTGCGATCGTAAATACGCAGGTGGCTGCGGGTGACGTGCCCGCGTCTGTCCCGGTGGCCCCGCACTTGGGCCGCAACCGGGGATTCGCTAGTGTCTCGGCCCATGGCTAACACCCAGGGCCCGCAGGGCAATTACGACCCCGCCGGCAGCACCCAGATGTTCCGCGCGTTCGTCGACGACGCGCCTCCGCCCGCCCAGCAGCAGGCGACCTCGTCCGGTCCGCGCGTCGGTCTGATCATCGGCATCGTCGTGGCCGTGGTCGTCGTCGCCGCGGTGGCGTGGCTGGCGCTCGGTTAAGGGAGGGCTCCGTCAGGAGCCCCTCCTCCTCACCTGATGTGGCGGACTCGGCGTGGAGCGCTCGCTCCACGCCGCCGTCTTTTCCGCGTCCCGCGCCGGTCGCTCAGTCGGCGACCAGGCCCTCCCGCAACTGGGAGAGGGTGCGGGTGAGCAGCCGGGACACGTGCATCTGCGAGATCCCGACCTCCTCACCGATCTGCGACTGCGTCATGTTCGCGAAGAACCGCAGCATGATGATCCGGCGCTCGCGCGGCGGCAGCTTGGCCAGCAGCGGCTTCAGCGACTCGCGGTACTCCACGCCCTCCAGCGCCGTGTCCTCGTAGCCGAGGCGGTCGGCGAGCGAGCCTTCGCCGCCGTCGTCCTCGGGAGCCGGGGAGTCCAGCGAGGACGCCGTGTAGGCGTTGCCCACCGCGAGACCGTCGACCACGTCCTCCTCGGAGACCCCGAGCGCCGCCGCGAGTTCCGGCACGGTCGGGGAGCGGTCCAGGCGCTGGGACAGCTCGTCGCTCGCCTTGGTCAGCGCCAGGCGCAGCTCCTGGAGCCGGCGCGGCACCCGCACCGACCACGAGGTGTCGCGGAAGAACCGCTTGATCTCGCCCACGACCGTCGGCATCGCGAACGTCGGGAACTCCACGCCCCGTTCGCAGTCGAAGCGGTCGATCGCCTTGATCAGCCCGATGGTGCCGACCTGGACGATGTCCTCCATAGGCTCGTTGCGCGAGCGGAAGCGGGCCGCCGCGTACCGCACGAGCGGGAGGTTCAGCTCGATCAGGGTGTCGCGGACGTAGGCGCGCTCGGGGCTGTCCTCGGAGAGCGCGGCAAGGCGCAGGAACAGGGAGCGGGAGAGGGTGCGGGTGTCGAGGTCGGCCGTCTCCGGGACGGGGGCCGGGGCGGCCGCCGCCGCGGGCGCGGCGTCGAGAGCCGTGGTGCCCTCGAAGGTGTCGAGGACGTCGAGAGCGTCGAGCTTCTTGGGCGCTGCCTCGCTCTTCGTGGGCGTGAGCACCTTCGAGCTGCCCTGTTCTGCGGACATGCCACCCCCTTTGGGTCGCGGGACGGTCGGCGCGCTGCCTGGAGGCAACGCGACCTTCACCTGAATACCGGAGCCGGAGCCTCGGCAAACGCGCTTCCCGCAGAATGTCACATGTCGGCAACGCGCTGAAGTGACATGTCGACACGTGAGACGCCAATCGCCCCTGGAAGAAGGCGGTCTGACGGGCTTTCGGCGCACAACTGTCGGCATCGGACCGGATGCGTGATTCGCTCCGGACGGTGATCGTTCGCTCCTGCTTGCGAACGCGCGCTACCTGCGGTTTTCGGGTTTGTGCTCCCGTGCGCCGGTCATGCCTCGATCCGGTTGGCGGATCTGAGCCGCTGGAAGCTGCGCGCGAGGAGCCGGGAGACGTGCATCTGGGAGACACCCAGCTCCGCGCTGATCTGCGACTGGGTGAGGTTGCTGTAGTAGCGGAGCAGGAGGATGCGCTGCTCCCGCTCGGGCAACTGGACGAGGAGGTGGCGGACCAGGTCGCGGTGTTCCACGCCGTCCAGGGCGGGGTCCTCGTAGCCGATGCGGTCGAGCAGCCCGGGCAGCCCGTCGCCCTCCTGGGCGGCTTCCAGCGAGGTGGCGTGGTACGACCGCCCCGCCTCGATGCAGGACAGCACCTCCTCCTCGCTGATGCGCAGCCGCTCGGCGATCTCGGCGGTGGAGGGTGAGCGGCCCATGGCGGTGGTGAGGTCCTCGGTGGCGCTGTTCACCTGCACCCACAGCTCGTGCAGCCGGCGCGGTACGTGGACGGTGCGGACGTTGTCCCGGAAGTACCGCTTGATCTCGCCCACCACGGTCGGCATCGCGAAGGTCGGGAACTGCACGCCCCGCTCGGGGTCGAAGCGGTCGATGGCGTTGATCAGCCCGATGGTGCCGACCTGGACCACGTCCTCCATGGGCTCGTTGCGGGAGCGGAAGCGGGCGGCGGCGTAGCGCACGAGGGGGAGGTTGGCCTCGATGAGGGCGCCGCGGACCCGGGTGTGCTCCGGGGTGCCCGGCGTCAGGTCCTTGAGCTGGGCGAAGAGGACCTGGGTGAGGGCGCGGGTGTCGGCGCCCCGGCGCTTCTCGGGTGCGGGCTGTTCGGGGGGTGCCGGGGCGGGGGCGGGTGCCTCCGCCTGGGGCGGCGCAGAACTGGCCGACACGGTCAACGCCACCTCTTCATCGGTCAATCATCCGTCAAAAGCGGTCATAGCATCACAAGACATGTGCACTGTGTGCAAGCACCGCATAACGCCGTGTTGGGCTCAAACGCCGCCAACTCGGGTATCCGGAAACGCCGAAAAGCCCCCCGCCGTCGGTGGCGGAGGGCAGGGGGCGAGGGGCTGTGGGGCCGGTGGGGCGCCTCAGAACTCGTAGTCGGCGATCACCCACGTGGCGAACTCCCGCCACAGGGCGACGCCCGCCTGATGGGCGGGGTGGTCGATGTAGCGCTGGAGGGCCGCGGTGTCCTCGACCGAGGAGTTGATCGCGAAGTCGTAGGCGATGGGGCGGTCGGAGAGGTTCCAGCCGCACTCCCAGGAGCGCAGCTCCGGGATCAGCCCGCCCAGCTCCTCGAAGACGGCGGCACCGGCGGTCACGCGGGGATCGTCGCGCTCGACGCCCTCGTTGAGCCTGAACAGGACCAGGTGCCGGATCATGGGAGGTACCTCAGCTCTTTCCGCCGTTGGCGGCCCAGGTCATGAAGTCGCCGATGGACCCGGCCGCGTCCGATATGCCCTCGAAGACTATCTGGACGTAGCCCGCCGCCTTGGCCGGGTCCGTGATGATCACGTACAGCGCGAAGACCACGAGCGCGTACACGATGATCTTCTTCGCGTTCACCGCCACCGCGGCCCTCCCCTGTCCCTCGGCCCCCACGGGCCCCTGCTGCAAGCGGCGAGTGTAACCGTCACGATCTTTTTTGGGGATCAACGGGCGCCACCGTCTTGGCACTTGGCGTCCGGGGCGGGACGCACGAAGGGCCCCGTCTCTCGACGGGGCCCTTCTTCGGCGGTAGCGGAGGGATTTGAACCCTCGGTGACTTGCGCCACACTCGCTTTCGAGGCGAGCTCCTTCGGCCGCTCGGACACGCTACCGAGGGAGACCTTACAGTACAGGGGGGCATGGTCTGAAATCGGTTCTCGCGGGGTCCCTGAGCAGGGGCGCGGGGTCCGGCTCAGCGCTCCCGGAAGAACTCCGTGAGCAGCCGTCCGCACTCCTCGGCGAGCACGCCCTGGATCACCTCGGGGCGGTGGTTGAGGCGCCGGTCGCGCAGCACGTCCCACAGCGAACCCGCCGCGCCCGCCTTGTCGTCCCGGGCGCCGTAGACCACCCGGTCGAGCCGGGACTGCTGGAGGGCGCCGCCGCACATCGTGCAGGGCTCCAGGGTGACGACGAGCGTGCAGCCGGTCAGCCGCCACTCGCCGAGTACCCGGGCGGCCCGGCGCAGCGCGAGGATCTCCGCGTGCGCCGTGGGGTCGCCGGTCGCCTCGCGTTCGTTGTGCCCGGTGGCGAGCACCGTCGTACCGTCCGGGGACAGCACGACGGCGCCGACGGGGACGTCCCCGCCGAGCGCGGCCCGCTCGGCCTCGGCCAGGGCGAGCCGCATCGCGGTCTCCCAGGGAGCGCGCACCGGGTCGGGCACGCCCCGTGTCTCTTCGGGGGCGGTCAGCGGACGGTCTCCAGCACCTCCGAGGCGCCCAGCGCCTCGGCGATCGCACCGAGCGCGTCGTCGGCACCGAGCGCGCGCAGTTCCTTCTCCCCGATGCCGAGGTCGTCGAGGATCTCCCGGTCGCCGACGGGGCTGTGCGGGACGGCGTCGGCGGACGGACCGTCCTCCTCGTCGTCGTCCTCCTCGTTCTCGCCGTCCTCCGTGCCGTCGAGGTCCAGCGAGTCCAGGTCGGGTCCGTCGTCCGCGCCCGGTTCGCGGCCCAGCAGCTCGTCGGTGAGCAGCAGCTCGCCGTACGCGCTGCGGGCGGCGGCGGCCGCGTCCGAGACGTAGATACGGGGGTCCTCCTCGCCGTCCACGCGGACGACGCCGAACCAGGAGTCCTCCTGCTCGATCAGGACGAGGACGGTGTCCTCCTCGGGCGAGGACTCGCGGGCCAGGTCGGCCAGATCGGACAGGGTCTCCACATCGTCGAGCTCCGTGTCGCTCGCTTCCCACCCGTCTTCGGTGCGCGCGAGCAGTGCGGCGAAGTACACCGTGACTCTCCCACTGGTCATAGGCGTGCCGGTTGGCGATCCCCCCGGCGGAGGTCTCTGGGCGGGAGGGGTTGTCGCCCCGGGGTCCGCCCACTGGGAATCGTGGCAGAAACAAGTCCGTCAGGGGACGTCTTCGGCTCCCTGTGTCTTGCTGTTCTGATCGTGCGTCCACAGCACGCCCGTCGCCGCCACCTGCGGATCGTACGCGGCTTTCCGGGCACCTACGCACGCCCGCCCTCCCGTCACGGCGGGGGCGGACACGGTCCTGCTCACCGGGGCTTTTCCCGCGGCCTTGCACACAGGACCGTACGCCGCGGAGGCCCGCCGACGGAACGTTCACCGGGGCGTGGCGTGGCGGGAGCGCTCCGCTGGGGCTGGGCGGGGAGGGGGCGCTTTGGTGGAGGGGGGGTCGGTTCGCGGCGGGGGGGGGCTGGTGGGCGTGGGTGGTGTGGGGCGGGTGGTGCTGGTGGGTGTGGTGCGGTGGTTGGTGGGTGCGGGTGGGTGTGGCGCGGCGGGTGCGAGGGCCGGTGGGTGTGGCGGGCGGTGGTGGTTGGTGCGTGCGGATGGTGCGGGGCGGCGCGGCGGGTGCGGCTCGGGGGCTGATCCGGTCCGGCCCTGTGGCGGGGCGCAGGGGTAGCCGTGGGCGGCCGGGGTGGGGGGCGGGTGGCTTGTGCCTCAGGGCACGGTGTGGCGGGGTGCCGCAGGCGGACGGGTGCGGGGTGTGCCCTGTGAGGACAGCCTGGTTCGTCCTGGTGGTGCGGGGTGTGCGGCTCGGGACAGCCCGGTTCGTTCCGGTGGTGCGGGGTGTGCGGCTCGGGGCAGCCTGGTTCGTCCTGGTGGTGCGGGGTGTGCGGCTCGGGGCAGCCCGTCCGCCCGGCGGTGCGGGGGTGTGCCGCTCGTGAGCGGTCCGGTCCGCCCCGGCGGCCGGCGCGGTGGGGGAGGTCGGTGGTCCGTTTCGGCGTGCTCGGGGGCGGGCGGCAGGTCCTCGATCGGGGCCCGGCGGAAGGGGGTTCGGTTCGTGGTGGCGGTGTCCGGCGGGGGCGGCGGGCGGCGTGCGATGCGAGGGGGGAGCGGGGCGCGGTTACTGTTAGAGACATGCGTCTCCACGTCGTCGACCACCCTCTGGTCGCTCACAAGCTCACCACGCTGCGCGACCAGCGCACCGACTCCGCCACCTTCCGCCGTCTCGCCGACGAGCTGGTCACCCTGCTCGCGTACGAGGCGACGCGGGACGTGCGCACCGAGGCCGTCGACGTCCAGACGCCGGTCGCGCGGACCACCGGAGTGAAGCTCGCCCGCCCGCGTCCGCTGGTGGTGCCGATCCTGCGCGCCGGTCTCGGCATGCTGGACGGCATGGTCCGGCTGCTGCCGACCGCCGAGGTGGGCTTCCTCGGCATGATCCGCAACGAGGAGACGCTGCAGGCCGAGACGTACGCCTCCCGGATGCCGGAGGACCTCTCCGGCCGCCAGGTCTACGTGCTCGACCCGATGCTGGCCACCGGCGGCACCCTGGTCGCCGCGATCCAGGAGCTGATCAAGCGCGGCGCCGACGACGTGACCGCCGTGGTCCTGCTCGCCTCCCCCGAGGGCGTCGAGGTCATGGAGCGCGAGCTGGCCGGCACGCCGGTCACCGTGGTCACCGCGGCCGTGGACGACCACCTCAACGAGAACGGCTACATCGTCCCGGGTCTGGGCGACGCGGGCGACCGCCTCTACGGCGCCGCCGAGTAGTACCCCCGCTCCCGGCCGGAGACGGCCGGGATCAGCAGTCCTTCTTGTCCTTCTTCACCACGGCCGCCGTCTGCGCGGGTTCGGTCAGCTTGACCACCGCCTGGTCGGCGGCCGTGCGCTGGTCCAGGGTCTTGAACCCGTCCCCGATGATCAGGTCGAGCGTGGCGCCCTTGCGCGCCGCGTCGGTACGGCGCTCGGCACCGGTGAGCTGTGTGCCGAGCACGGGGAGCGAGGTGTCGAGGGCGGTGGCGGGTCCGAGCAGGACGCCGGTGCCCTTGACCTTCTTGTCGAAGTCCTTGCTCGCGTTGCCCACGTCACCGATCTTGAAGCCGCGCTTCTTCAGCTCGTCGGCGGTCTGCTTGGCGAGCCCCGAGCGCGTGGTCGCGTTGTAGACGTTCACCGTGATCGTGCCGGGCTTGGGCAGCGCCTTGACGGGTGCCGGGCTCGCCTTCTTGAGGCAGGCGGCGGACGCGGCGTCCGAGGCGTGCCGGTGGCCCGTGAAGACGTCGACGAGCTGGAGCGTGCCCCAGCCGACCAGACCCAGTGCGGCGACGGACGCCACGGCGGCGGCGACGAGCCTGCCCCGCCGCCGGGGCGGGCGCATCCGAGGGTATGTCTCCCCCGTGATCCGGTACTTGCCGCCCATGCCGGGGGGAGTCAGCATACTCATGAGCCGCAGCGTAGTGCGCCGCGGCTGGGATGCCTATTAGATGATCAGCAGACGGAGTACAGCCCGACCCAAATGGGCTAACACCGGTACCGCGTACGGCCGTCGGGGCGGCTCAGCCGAGTTCGAGCACGCGCGCGTGCAGCACCTGACGCTGCTGCAGGGCGGCGCGGACCGCGCGGTGCAGCCCGTCCTCCAGATAGAGGTCGCCCTGCCACTTCACGACGTGGGCGAAGAGGTCGCCGTAGAACGTCGAGTCCTCGGCGAGCAGCGTCTCGAGGTCGAGCTGCTGCTTGGTGGTCACGAGCTGATCGAGGCGGACCGGGCGCGGCGCGACGTCCGCCCACTGCCGGGTGCTCTCCCGGCCGTGGTCGGGGTACGGCCGGCCGTTTCCGATGCGCTTGAAGATCACACGGAAAGCCTACCGGCCCAGACGTTCCGGGCGCAGCCATGGCGGCGTAGTGCGACGCTGAAAAAGCCACGGCACGTCATGGCAAGGCATGACAAAGGTGGCATACCGGAGACCATCGGGGACGAGACCAGCGGGGACAGGGACCTGAGATGACCGACCCGGAGACCGACGGCGTGAAAAAGGACGACGGAACGGCGGGCGGAGGAAGGGCGGGTGACGGTACGGCAGGCGGCGCGGCGGCGGGCGGAGACGCGGCGGGCGGTGACGCGGCACTCGCCGCTCCGGCGCGGCGGATCGCGGACGGGTACGCCTTCACCGGACCCGCCCTCGATCTGGGCGCCCTGCTGTGGGACGGCGCCTACCACCCCGGCGCGCAGGTCCGGGTCCCGCTGCCGATGCTCAACCGGCACGGGCTCGTCGCGGGCGCCACCGGCACCGGCAAGACCAAGACGCTCCAGCTCGTCGCGGAACAGCTCTCGGCGCAGGGCGTGCCGGTGTTCCTCGCGGACGTCAAGGGCGACCTCTCCGGGATCTCCCGGCCGGGACCCGGCGGCGACCGGGTCGCCTCGCGCGCCGCCGAGACGGGACAGCAGTGGGCGCCGTCCGGCTTCCCCGTGGAGTTCCTCGCGCTCGGCGGGATCGGCCACGGCATCCCCGTCCGCGCCACGGTCACCAGCTTCGGCCCGGTGCTGCTGTCCAAGGTGCTCGGGCTGAACCGCACCCAGGAGCAGTCGCTCGGGCTGATCTTCCACTACGCCGACACCAAGGGTCTGGAGCTGATCGACCTCAAGGACCTGCGCGCGGTCGTCGCCTTCCTCACCTCCGACGAGGGCAAGGGCGAACTGAAGGGCATCGGCGGTCTTTCCACCGCCACCGCCGGGGTCATCCTGCGCTCCCTGACCGCGTTCGAGGCGCAGGGCATGGCGGACTTCTTCGGCGAGCCCGAGTTCGACACGGCCGAGCTGCTGCGGACGGCGCCGGACGGGCGCGGGGTCGTCTCCGTCCTCGAACTGGCCGCCGTACAGGACAAGCCGGTCCTCTTCTCCACCTTCCTGATGTGGCTCCTCGCCGACCTCTTCCACGACCTGCCCGAGGCGGGCGACCTGGACAAGCCGAAGCTGGTGTTCTTCTTCGACGAGGCGCATCTGCTGTTCCACGACGCCTCGGACGCTTTCCTCGACGCCATCACCCAGACCGTGCGGCTGATCCGCTCCAAGGGCGTCGGCGTCTTCTTCGTCACCCAGACCCCGAAGGACGTCCCCTCCGACGTGCTCGGCCAGCTCGGCAACCGCGTCCAGCACGCGCTGCGCGCCTTCACCCCCGACGACCAGAAGGCGCTGAAGGCGACGGTCAAGACCTTCCCCGACTCGCCGTACGACCTGGAGGAACTGCTCACCGGTCTCGGCACCGGCGAGGCGGTGGTCACCGTGCTCAGCGAGACGGGCGCCCCGACTCCGGTCGCGGCCACCCGGCTGCGCGCCCCCGCGTCCCTGATGGGACCGGTGGACGCGGCGGAACTGGACCGGGCGGTCCGGGAGTCCCCGCTGTACGCACGTTATGCACAGGCTGTGGACCGGGAATCGGCGTACGAAAGGCTGAGCGCGCGGGAGGCGGCGGAGCCGCCGGAGGTGAAGGGCGAAGCCAAGGGCGCCCGGAAGAAGGCTCCGGCGGAGGAGCCCTCGCTGGTGGAGCAGGTCGTCGGGAGCGGGATGTTCAAGTCCCTGGCGCGCTCGGTCGGCACGCAGTTGGGGCGCGAGATCACGCGGTCGCTGTTCGGCACGGCCCGGCGGAGGCGGTAGCCCGCCCCCGCCGTCCCTGCCGCGTGGGGTGTCAGCGGCGGTCCCCCTCCGGGGGGCGCTGCGGCTGCTGGGGCGCCTCGCTGTCCGGCCGGGGCCGGGTGCCGCGCCGGGCTTCCGCGCGCAGCAGGGCGCGCAGGATCGCGTACGGGTCGATGGGCATGGCTGTGTTCCTCGCGTCGTACCGGCAGAACGGTCCTCGGGTGACGAGCGGTTCTGTCAGCAGCGCAGGACGACCGTGCGGGGTCGGGGCGCGCGGGAGGGAGCGGTGGGCGCGGGTCGGGTGCGGGGCGCGCTCGGTGCCGCGTCCTCCGGAGCGGGCGCGGGGGTGGGGGCGTCGGGTCGTCCTACGGTCCTGCCGACGCTCCGGTACGGGGTGACGGGGACCTCGTGCTCACACTCCGCGACGGTCGCCGTGCCCGCTACGGGCGCCGCCTGGGGCGTCTGCACATGGGGCACCAGCAGGACGAGCAGCAGCAGGAGGACCCGCGACAGCGGGCGAAGGCTGCGGGCTCGGATTGCTGCGGTGCTCACGGAGGGTCATCTGCCCAGGGGACACCGGGGGCTCATCCAGAACCGGGGCAGATCCGCCCGCACGGCGTACGAGTGCGGGGCGAGGTTGACGACCTCGCCCCGCGCCCCGCCGCAGCCGGGTCACACCGTCCGGGTCACACCGTCCGGGTCACACCGTCTTGGGGATCTGCTTCGCCCGGCTCCGGATGCTGAACGAGGTGATGATCTCGACGATGCCCACCACGATCAGCCACCAGCCGCCGACCAGGGTCAGCACGGCGATGGACTCGAAGGGGGAGTCGATCAGGACGATGCCCGCGATGAAGGTGACGATGCCGAGGAAGATGTGCCAGCCCCGGGCGGGCATGTGGGTGTCGGAGATGGCGGCCATGGTCTGTGTGACGCCCCGGATCAGCCAGCCGATGCCGATGAACAGCGCGAGCAGCAGGATCGACTGCATGGGTCCGCGGAAGCAGAACAGACCCAGCACGATCGACAGCGCACCGCTGATGAAGGCCAGCACCCGCAGCGAGGTCTTCTTGTGCGTGCCGAAGGCGGAGACCAACTGGAACACACCGCTGACCAGCAGGTAGACGCCGAACAGCACGCCCACCGCCAGCAGCGTGGCACCCGGCCAGACCAGCACCAGGATGCCCAGGATCAGCGAGGCGATGCCGGTCAGCAGCACGACCTGCCAGGCCGCCTGGGACAGCGCGTGCAACGGTCCCTCGAAGGGTGCCTCCGGCTCGGCTTGCCTGCCCTGGTCGGGGTGGGCCGCCTCGGCGGTGCCGGGCGCCCCGGTCGGTGTCGGGCCCGTACGGGCCTTCGTGTCGTCGTAGGCGTTGCCCCTGGTGGGGCCCTCGCTCGGTGACTCGGTCATGTTCCATGCTTGGACCGGGCGAGCGAATTCCGCCACTCGGAGGGACGTACGGGCCAGGACTACTTCCCGCTCTTCGCCGCCTTCGCCGCCGCCTTCATCTCCTGCTTGTGGGCGCGGACCTTCGCGAGGGAGTCCGGACCGGTGATGTCGGCGACGGAGCGGTAGGACTTCTCCTCGCCGTAGGCGCCCGCTGCCTCGCGCCAGCCCTCGGGGCGTACGCCGAGCTGCTTGCCGAGGAGGGCGAGGAAGATCTGGGCCTTCTGCTTGCCGAAGCCGGGGAGGTCCTCCAGGCGTTTGAGGAGGGCGGCGCCGGTGCCGACGCCCTGCCACACCGCCTCGGCGTCGCCGTCGTAGTGGTCGACCAGGTACTGGCAGAGGGTCTGGACGCGCTTGGCCATCGAGCCGGGGTAGCGGTGGACGGCCGGCTTCTCGGAGAGGAGCGCGGCGAACGCCTCGGGGTCGCGGGCGACGATCTCGTGCGCGTCGAGATCGTCGGCGCCCATGCGCCGCGCGATGGTCTCGGGACCCTTGAACGCCCACTCCATCGGGATCTGCTGGTCCAGCAGCATCCCGACGAGCGCGGCGAGCGGACTGCGGCCGAGCAGCGCGTCGGCGGCCGGGTCCTGGGCGAGGTGCAGGGTGACGTCCATGGACCGATGATCCCGCGCGGGCGCCCGCCGCGCCGTCTCAGTCCGCGCGCCAGTACCCCAGCGCGTGCACCCGGGTCTTCGGCAGCCCCAGTTCCTTGCGGACGTACGACCCGAGCGCGCGCGTCGTCCGCGTGTCGCAGGCGATCCAGACGTACGGGTCCTCGGTGGCGGACAGGACCTCGGGCAGCTCGGCGCGGACCCGCTCGACCAGGTGGGCGCCCGCCTCCTGGCGCGGGACCTCGTGGAACCGGTGCCGGTCGGGGTCGGCGGTGGAGGGAAGACCGTCGCGCGTCCCCTCGAACCAGATCGTCGCCGGAACCGAACCCAGCTCGCCCAGCAGCGAGTTGATCGCGGGCAGCGACGCCGTGTCGCCGATGATCGCGAGGTGGGACGGCGCCGGGTCCGGATGCTCGAACCCCGTGCCCTGGACGGTCGCCTCGACGGTGTCGCCCGCCTTCGCCGCCCGCGCCCAGTCCGAGGCGCAGCCGTCGTGCAGCGCGAACTCCAGGGCGAAGGTGCCGGTCTCCGGGTCGGGGTCGACCAGGGTGTAGGCACGCTGGTGGGGGCGGCCGTGGTCGGAGAACCACAGGCGGACCCACATGGTGGGGTGGACACCGGTCGCGGCGAGCAGCCCGCCGTCGGTCAGCCGCAGCCGCCGGTAGTGCGGGGTCACGTCCTCGGCGCCGGTGACGGTGAACGTGAAGTCCTTCGCCCGCAGCAGCTTGAGGACCGCTCCCTCCCAGCCTCGCCCCTGGCCCATCGCCACTCCACCCCTCGCGTACGATTCCTTCACCTGTCCACCAGGTTAGGCAAGGCTAACCTAAAACGAAGGGGTGCTCCAGGGTGACCACCGAGACCTACCGCGACGCCTGGGGCATCCCCCATCTGCGAGCCACCAGCGCACGTGAACTCGCCCGCGCCCAGGGACGGGTGACCGCCCGCGACCGCGCCTGGCAACTGGAGGTGGAACGCCACCGCGCCCAGGGCACCTCCGCCTCCTTCCTCGGCGCCGCCGCGCTGTCCTGGGACGTGTTCGCCCGCCGCGCCCGCCTCGACGACACCGCGAGACGCTGCTTCGCCGCCCTGGAGAGACGCGATGCGGAGACCGCCGACTGGGTGCGCGCGTACGTGGACGGCGTCAACGCCTCTCTGCCCGAAGGCGCCGCCCGCACACCGGAGTTCGAGCGCGCCGGACTCGAACCGGGCCGCTGGGAGCCCTGGACCCCGCTCGGCGTCTGGCTCGCCACGCACATCCTGTTCGCCGGTTTCCCGGCCAAGCTCTGGCGCGAGGAGGCGATACGGCACCTCGGTCCCGAGGCGGTCGGACTGTTCGCCACCGACGGTCCCGGCACCTCCGGCAGCAACGGCTGGCTGCTCGCGGGGGACCGCACCGACACCGGGCTGCCCCTGATCGCCGGAGACCCGCACCGCTTCATCGAGGACCCCGGCGTCTACCAGCAGATCCGCCTGTCCTGCCCGGAGTTCGACGTCGTCGGCATCGCCGTGCCCGGCGTCCCCGGCATCGCCCACTTCGGGCACACCGGCACCGTCGCCTGGGCGATCACCAACGCCATGGCCGACTACCAGGACCTCTACCGCGAGCGGCTGCGCCGCACCGGCGCGGGCGTCCAGGCGCTCGGTCCCGACGGCGCGTGGCACCGCGCCACCCGGCACACCGAGTCGGTCGAGGTGGCGGGCGAGTCCCCGGTGGAGATCGAGGTCATCGAGACCGAGCGCGGACCGGTCATCGCGGGCGGTCCGGAGGGACTCGAATCGGGCTCCCCCGAACCGGAGTCGGTCACCGCCCTCGCCCTGCGCTACCCGCCCCGCGTCACCGAGGACCTCGGGTTCGGCGCCCTGCTCCCGCTGCTGCGCGCCCGCACCGTGGACGACGTGGACGGCGCCCTGGACGCCTGGGCCGAGCCGGTCAACGTCGTCCAGGCCGCCGACACCGAGGGCGGACTGCTGCACCGGGTCGCGGGACGCGTACCGGCACGCTCCGACGCCAACCGGCGCCGTCTGGTGCCCGCTTGGGAACCCGGTCACGAATGGCAGGGCTGGCTGGAGACCCCGCGCACCCAACTCACCGACGGTATCGCGGTGATGGCCAACCAGCGCGGTTTCGCCACCCCGCTCGGCGTCGAGTTCGCCGCACCCCACCGCGCCGACCGCATCCACGCCCTGCTCCAGGAACACCGCGTCTGGTCCGCCGCCGAACTGCCCCGCGTCCACACCGACACCTATCTCGGCTCGACCGGCGCCCTCCTCGACCGCGCCGCAGCACTCGACGGACTCACCCCCGAGGCGACCGCCCTGCGCGACCAACTCCTCACCTGGAACCGGCACATGGACGCCGACAGCACCGAAGCGGCGGCGTACGCGGCGCTCCGCTCGGCGGTCGTCCGCCGCCTCGCCGCCCACCCCGCCCTCGCCGCCCTCACCGAACCGCCCGCCTACCCCGAGGTCCTCCTCCCCTGGATGTCCCTCACCGCGCGCATCGGCTACGCCCTCGAACACCTGCTGCGTGCCGAGGAGTTGTACGGCATCGACCGCGACGGCGCCGTACGCGCCGCGCTGGAGGAGACCGCTGCCGCACCCCCCGCCGGAACCTGGTCCAAGACCCACCGCCTCGCCCCCTGGCGCGCGCTGCCCGGCGCGCCGTACGACGAGCCCGGTCTCGCGGGCGACCACGACTGCGTGCTGTGCACCTCCGCCGTGCCCGGCATCACCGACCTCGCGGGCCGGGGTCCCGCCGCCCGCTACGTCTGGGACCTGGCCGACCGCGCCAACAGCCGCTGGGTCGTCCCCTTCGGCGCGGACGGCGTCCCCGGCAGCGCCCACCACCGCGACCAACTCCCCCTGTGGCTCACGGGAGAACTGGTCCCGGTGGTCACCGACTGGACCCTCCTCACCCTCGAACACACGGAAGACCACGAGGACTTCGATGTCTGACCAGACCCCCTTCGAGCAGCCCCTCCCCGGCTTCGGCACCGTCCGTATCCGCCCCCTGGACCCGGACGCCGACGCCGAGGTCATCCACGCCTGGGTCAGCGAGGAACGCGCCGCGTTCTGGGGCATGAACGGTCTCACCCGCGCCCAAGTGGCGGAGATCTACGCCCACATGGCCGGACTCGACACCCACCACGCCCACCTCGTCACCAAGGACGGCGCACCCGTCGCCCTGCTCCAGACCTACGAGCCCGCCGCCGACCGCGTGAGCGAGGTGTACGAGGTCCGCCCCGGCGACATCGGCGTCCACCTCCTGCTCGCCCCCGCCGGACCGGACGGGCACCGCCCCGGCTGGACCTCCGCCCTGCTGACCGCGATCGCGACGTACGTCCTGGTCGTGCTCGACCGCGAGCGCGTGGTGGTCGACCCGGACGTGCGCAACACCAAGGCCATCGCCCGCTTCGCCCGCCAGGGCTTCACCACCGGACCCGAGGTCGTCCTCCCGGAGATCGACCTCCCGGACGTGTACCTCCCCGAGAAGCGCGCCCAACTGGCGTTCCTGACCCGGGAGACGGCGTTCGCCGCCGGAAGCGGCACCGTTACCGTGTGAGCGCGACGCCACCGGCGTCCGTACGTAACGGGACACGCGGGACACACGGTCACGCGCGGGACGCGGAGGGCGGACGACGTGCGCGGTGAGGAGCGGGAGCGGCGGCGGCTCGTGGTGCGGTGGCGCGGGGCGCCGTACGGGGTGCTGCGCGGGGCGCTCACCGCCTGCGCCGCCCTCGTCCTGCTCGTGCTCGGCGCCGCCGTCCCCGCCTCCGCGCACGCCACGCTGCGGGGCTCCGACCCCGCCGACGGAACGGTTCTCCAGCGGGCTCCGCGCGAACTGACCCTCACCTTCAGCGAGTCCGTCGGTCTGCTGACCGACTCCTTCCGCGTCTACGACCCCCGCAACCACCGCCTGCGCACCGGCGAGGCAGGACACGCCCCCGGGCACTCCGACACCGCCCGCCTCACCCTCCCCGCCCGCCTCGGCAAGGGCACCTACACAGTCGCCTGGCGCGTGGTCTCTGCCGACAGCCACCCCGTCTCCGGCGCCCTCACCTTCTCGGTCGGCGAGCGCACGGCCACCCCGGTCACCGCCCTGCCCGACCGCACCGAGAACCAGACCACCACCGGTCTCTACAACATCGCCCGCTACCTCGCGTACCTGGCGATGGCCCTGCTGCTCGGCACGGCGGCGTTCGCGGTGTACTGCCGCCCGCCGAGCCGTGGCCATCTGCGTCCGCTGCTCCTGGTGGGCGCGTGGACACTGCTGGGCACGACGCTCGCGCTGCTTCTGCTGCGGGGACCGTACGAGGAGGGCACCGCTCCGTCCAACGCCTTCGCCACCCTCGCCCACACCGTGACCACGCGCCCGGGCGAACTGCTCCTGCTCCGGCTGCTGTTGCTGCTCGTCGCGGCGGCGGGCGCCCTGACCCTGCGGCACTGGCGCCGCCGTGTACCGCGCCGGGCGGCTCTCACGACCGCCGCCGTCCTCGCGGTCGCCCTCACCCTCACCTGGTCCGCGTCCGACCACGCCTCGGCGGGCATCCAGGTCCCGGTCGCCCTCGCCTCCACCACCCTGCACCTGCTGGCCACGGCGGTCTGGCTCGGCGGTCTGGCCGCCCTGCTGCTGACCCTGCGCCGCGCGAAGGACGCGCAGGCGCTGCCCCCGCGCGTGGTCACCCGCTTCTCCCGCGTGGCCCTGACCTCGGTCGTCGTCCTCGTGATCACCGGTACCTACCAGTCCTGGCGCGGTCTCGGCTCCTGGCAGGCGCTCACCGGCACGTCCTACGGCCGCATCCTGCTGGCGAAGCTGGCGGCGGTGACGCTGCTGCTCCTGGCGGCGGCGTGGTCGCGGGTGTGGACGGCGAGCCTGGCGCGCCCCGTGACGGCGGAGCGGGTCCGGGTGCTGGAGGGGGCGGGGGCACCGGCGGTTTCCGAGGCGCCCGAGCCCGTTTCCCCGTCCTTGATGCTGACGTATCTACGGCGCTCGGTGCTCGCGGAGGCGGCTGTGGCGGTGGTGGTCCTGGTGCTGACGACCCTGCTGACCAGCACGTTGCCGGGTCGTGCGGCGGAGGAGGCGGCGACCGGTGGGGGTCCTGCCGGGACGGGTGTCGCCGGCATCCCGTCCGCCTCGGTCACCACGATCCCCTTCGACACGGGCACCCCCGGCGGCCGCGGCAAGGTCCAGATCACCCTCGACCCCGGCCGGGTCGGCCCGAACTCCGTCCAGGCGGTCGTCTACGGTCCCGACGGCGGTCTCGCCTCCGTCCCCGAGCTGCGGATCGCCTTCCTCCTGCCCAGCCGTGACCTGGGCCCGCTGGACACCAAGGTCACCAACCGCGGCGGCTACTGGGCGGCGAGCACCTTCAGCCTGCCGATGCCGGGTACCTGGACGATGAGGGCGACGGTGCGGGTGTCGGAGCTGGACCAGGTGACGGTGGAGCGGCGGGTGCGGGTGGTGCGCTGATGGACGTACGGGAGTGCGCGCGGGGGACCGCCTGATGCCGGTCCCGCAGGACACGACGACCGAGCGGCTGCGGCTGGACGGCACGGAGTTCGTCCTGCGCCTCACGTCCCGCGACTCCCGCCTGGGTCTGCTCGCCCTGCACGGCGGCGTGGAGGGCGGCACGGCGGAACTCGCGGAAGAGGTGGCGGCGCGGACGGGCGCGACCTGCCTGACCTTCTCCCAGCCGTCGCCGCCCCGGACGCACATCTCGTCCCACCTCCTGGCGGAGACGCCGTCGAGGACGCTGGAGACGTTCCTGTCCGCCGTCTCCCTGACGATCTCCCTGCACGGGCATCTGCGACCGGCGACTCCCGACGCGATCTTCCTGGGCGGCAGCAACCGGGAGGCGGCGCGGACCCTGGCGGCGGCACTGCGCGCCCTGACCCCGTCGTTCACCCCGGTGACGGACCTGACGGAGATCCCCTCCGGCCTGCGCGGTCTCCACCCCCGCAACCCGGTGAACCTGACCCGGGAGGGCGGCGTACAGCTCGAACTCCCCCTGACGGCACGGACGCAGGGGCTGCGGGACGTACCGCCGGAGGACGTGGTGGCAGGCGTGACGGAGGGCGTACGACGCCTGGGTGCCTAGTGCCTGTCCGCTGGACAGGCACTAGTCGAAGCTGAGGCTCCCCGTCCGCTCCCGCTTCAGCTCGAAGAAGTCCGGGTGCGCGGCGAGCGTCCGCACCGCGTCGAAGATCCGCGCCGCTTCCTCCCCGCGCGGGATGCTGTTCAGCACGGGTCCGAAGAAAGCCGTACCGTCGATGTGCATCGTGGGCGTCCCCACATAACCACCGGCAGCCGGATCCTTCCCCGCGTCATGGCTGCGCCGCAGCGCGTCGTCGTACTCCGCACTCCGCGCCGCCGCCGCCAGCCCGGCGGGCAACTTCAGTTCGTCCAGCGCCTCCAGGGTGACGGCGTCGAAGTCCTTGTTCCCCTTGTCGTGGATGCGGCTGCCGAGCGCGGTGTACAACTCCCGCAGCACACCCGCACCATGAGCCTCGGACGCCGCGACGGCGACCCGGACCGGTCCGAGCGAGCGGTCCACCAAGTCCCGGTACCACTCCGGCAGTTCATTGCCCTCGTTGTGCAGATGCAGGCTCATGACATGAAACCGCACGTCGAGCCCCCGCAGCGGCTCCACTTCGAGAATCCACCGCGAGGCGATCCAGGCGAAGGGGCAGGCGGGGTCGAAGTAGAAGTCGACTCGGGTCGGGGGCTGGGAAGTTGGCGTGTCAGTGGTCATGCGGTCGAGGTTAGGGGTGGGGGCGCGGCGGTTCCGAGGTCCAATTCGGGACGGGAACCCTGGTCCAATGCGCTTGCCCCGGACGCGTCTCGCGTCGGCGCCGCCGGGGAATCCGACCCCGCCCCGGTCGACCTCGACCGGCACCCCGCGCCCGCGACCGACGCCGCTTGCACCGACTGCGAGCGTCGAATTCCGCCGCACTTTGATGAACCCTAGCCCTTTCTTGAAGATCCACAGAAGCTTTACCGATGTCATTTGCATGTACATGTAGATCCACAACGGTATAGAGAAGGGCCGCCCTATGGATCAGATGGTTCTCAAGGCGCAGAAATGGGTCAATGCGACCTATGCGGGGGTGTCCGGGTACCACCCGTGTACCGAAAACGGAATGACCGGCTGGGAGACGATCTACTCCCTGACCCGGGCGCTCCAGCACGAACTCGGCATCACCGCGCTGTCCGACAGTTTCGGGCCGACGACATGGGCGGATCTGAAGGCGTACGGACCGGTCGGGCGGGATTCCGGCAACATCAACATGCGCACCATCGCGGAGGCGGCCCTCTACTGCAAGGGCTACAGCGGCGGTGACATCGACGGCGGGTTCAACGTGGACACCGGCAGCGGTCTGACCGCGCTGGTGGCGGACATGGGTCTGCCCGGCCCGCAGCAGCCGGACCTCCAGATCTACAACGTGGAGCCGAAGGTCTTCAAGGCGCTGCTGACCATGGACGCGTACGTGCTCACGTCCGGCGGCTCCCACATGATCCAGACCTGTCAGCGGTGGCTCAACGACGCGTACTACCAGAAGGGTCAGTTCTTCATCGGCCCGTGCGACGGGCACTTCTCCCGCAACGTCCAGCAGGCTCTCGTCCTGGCCATCCAGTACCAGATGGGGCTGACGGACAGCCAGGTGACGGGCTCCCTCGGACCCACCACGGAAGGCGCGCTCAAGACGACCGCGTACGTGTCCAGCGGCTCGCACGACGCGGGGGCGGCAGGATGGGTGCGGCTGTTCCAGAGCGCCGTCGCGTTCAACGGCTACGACGCCCACTGGGGCGACGGCGGCGGGACGTTCACCGCCGAACTGGCCGCCACGGTGACCGCTTTCCAGCAGTTCAGCTCCCTCCAGCCCACCGGCGCCGGCGACTACGCGACCTGGATGTCGCTCCTGGTGTCGACCGGCGACCCGGACCGCAAGGGCACCGCGTTCGACTGCATGTACCCGCTGAACGCGACGACGATCCAGACGGTGAAGGAGAACGGCTACTCCACCGTCGGCCGCTATCTCATCGGCGGCACGAACAAGGTGCTGACCAACTCCGAGATAGCGCTCATATTCGACAAGGGGCTGTCCCTCTTCCCGATCTATCAGGACGAGGGAAACGCGCTCAACGACTTCAGCTTCCCGCAGGGCCAGGCAGCCGGAAAAGACGCGGCGCAGGCGGCGAGCGGATTTGGCATACCGTACGGAACGGTCATCTATTTCTCGGTCGATTTCGACGCCACCGACGACGACATCACCAGCGCGATCATTCCGCACTTCCAGGGCGTCGCCGCCGGGATGAGCGAGATGGGCAACCAGTACGCGATCGGCGTGTACGGATGCCGCAACACCTGCATCCGCCTCCAGGCAGCGGGTCTCACCACCCGGAGTTTCGTCAGCGGCATGTCGACCGGCTACAGCGGGAACCTCGGCTATCCGCTCCCGGACAACTGGGCGTTCGACCAGATCAAGGACTTCACGCTGGCCGCGGGCACCAGCGGCGCCGTGGAGATCGACAACGACATCGCCTCCGGCATGGACCCGGGCATCAACAGCGTGACCCGCCCGCGCGACCCCAACGACGCCTTCTACACGTATCTGATCTGGGTCGAGGCGAGAGCCGGTCAGTGGCGGGACCAGGGGCACACCTCCCGGTCCGCACAGGAACTGGTCGCGCAGTACTTCCGGGCCCGCACGTCGAAGTACGTGTTCACGGGTTCCGACACCGTCTTCGGTGAACTCGACCAGGGATTCATCGACTTCGTGAACGGCTACCCCGACCAGCCGTACGCGGGTCCGCTCCGCGACCCGGACCTGCTCTGGGACTCCGACATCGACCACTTCGGCGCCTCCTTCGGCGCCGTCGTCACCACCGGTCTCGTGGACGACCTCACCTCCGCCAACCTGGCCGACTTCGGGACCTGGGGCGGCGATCTCGTCAGCGTGCTGGCGCAGTTCTACATGAGCGGTCTCCCCGACGACCAGGCGTACGACTTCGCCGTGAACCAGATCGGCGCCAAGGGAGACAGCACGTACTTCTCCCTCGACGACGTCCTCGCCGACCTGGACGCCTGGATCCTGGGCGTTCCCGTCAGGCAGGGCTCGGGCACCGCGCTGTCGACGAGCTTCAAGGCGGACTACGCCTCGCCCGTCACGGCCGCCGTACGGCGCGGGTCGTTCTACTCGCTCCGGTTCGGCAGCTCTCCCCAGACGGTGAAGGACGCCGCCACGAGCGCGATGACCGGTGGTGACTCCCATCCGGAGATGGTGGCCATCCGCACGGCCTTCTGGGCCAAGACCACCCAGTCGGTGACCTGCCCGTCCCCCGAGTTCATGTCCGACACCGCGGTCTCCGGTGTGGCGTCGGCCTTCCGGGACGCCATCGTCCACTACTGCACGGGAATGGACTGACATGAACGACTCGAAGGTCACCCGCCGCCAGGTCCTGGTCCTCGGAGGCATCACCCTGGGCGTCGCCGCCGTCACGGTCGCCGGTCCGGGAACCGCGTGGGCCGCCGCCGCGGCGCCCGCCGACGTGACGCTGGTCCCCGTCGGCGCGAGCCCGGTCGTGGTGCTCCCCCGCGTCGGCGTCCAGCCCGCCGCGTTCCCCAGACAACTGGCCGTACAGGTCCGGCACGCGGGTACGGACCTCCCGGCCGGTACCCAGGTGGCCGTCACCTACGACCCCCGGCTGTACTCCCCGCTGCCCGGCGCGGTGGCCACCGCGGGCGACCGGCGGGTGCGCGCGACGAGCGCCGTCACCACCGATCCCAAGACCGCGCTCACGACCTGCACGGTCACCTTCACCGAAGCGCTCCCGGCGGGCAGCGAGCCGGTGGTCGTCGTGGGGACCGCGTTCCCCGTGCTCTACCCGCGCGACCTGGTCGCCGGACCCGCGGACGCCAGCGCGGCCGTGGGCCACCGGCACGGCAAACCGCGTGGACGGCGGAGCCTCCAGCCCGGCCGCCCGCACTCCTTCGGTGGTGTCGCCACGCCGTGGGGCCTGGAGGTCAGCGGCGTGTGGAACCGCCACGCGTGGGCGAACGGCAAGCGGTGGTACTACTACCCGGCGCGGATCACGCTGGACAGCGTCGGACCGGGCATCGCCCCCGTGCCCGCGTCCTTCTCCGTCGCGCTGGACCCCCAGGTCGTCTCCGACGTCAAGATCGTCAGCGCCCGGCTCAACAACAAGGCGTACGACGCGGGCGTACGGCTGCTGTCGGTCACCCGGACCGCCACGCTGTTCGAGACCCGCTGGACCACGCGTGCCAGGCTCAAGTCGGGTGACCGGCTCGACCTCGGTCTTGAGGTGAGGACCCGGAAGCCGTCGGGCGATCTGCCGACCGTCAAGCACCCGACGGTAGCGTTGATCGACATGGGCAACCACGTCACCCAGCGGCAGACCGGACGCACCTCCATGTCGCGGAGCGATTCCGCGTGGACGTGATCCTCGTATACCTCCTCACCCTGCCGACGGTGATCGTCGTCGGCTGGCTCCTGTCGTGGTGGGGGAGCCGACGGGTCCGGCGGATCGTGCTGGGCGCCGGAGCCGTCGTCTCCGTGCTCTGTGTCGTCGTCACCTGGCAGTCGATGGGTACGCCGCCGACCCCGGGGACGGACGGCTGCTCCTCGTCCCTCGCGTGCACGGACCTCCGCCCGGGCCTCGTGGCCCTGGGCGGGGTGCTGGGCGTCGTGTGCTGCGTCGTACTGCTGCTCCTGACCATCGGGGTCGAGGCGCTGCTGGGCTGGAGGCGGCGCCGGGTCGTCTCCGGCTGATGGGGTGTCGTCGCGCCGCCGCCCCGGCTCGGCGTCAACGCTTCGCAAAGTCGAAGGACTAGACCTGTCAGCAGCCTTGTCCCGTGCCGACCCCGTGGACAAGCTGTGTACATGACACTCGGCGGTGCTCGTTCCCGCCGAAGAGGTCACAGCGGACCCCCACGCAAGCACGCCCCTTCCCCACGGAGGTCGGACAGATGCGCCCGAGATGTGCCAAGCCGCGGCGCGGCAGATGGCGGAGAGTGCTCAATCTGGTGTCCGTCGTCGCGGTCATGACGGCGACCACCGCCGTCGCGTCGCTGGACGCCCAGGCGGCGGTGCCCCCGACGCCGTCGGGCTTCACCCTCACCTGGAGCGACGACTTCAACGGTGCCGCCGGAACCGGCATCGACCAGAACCTGTGGAAGTACGACACCGGGCCGGGCAGCAGCTTCGGCACCGGTGAGATCGAGACCATGACCAACAGCACCTCGAACGTCTACTACGACGGTCAGGGGCACCTGGTGCTCCAGGCACTCCACTCCGGCTCCGACCCCCGCTCCGGGTGGACGTCCGGACGCGTGGAGACGCAGTCGGCGGGCTTCGGCGCCGCGGCGGGCGGCGTCGTACGCATCGAGTCCGTCCTCCAGCAGCCCAACGTCACCACCGCCAACGGCGCGGGCTACTGGCCGGCGTTCTGGATGCTCGGCGCCCCGCTGCGCTCCGGTGTGACCTGGCCGAAGTCCGGCGAGGTCGACATCATGGAGGACATCAACGGCCGCAGCTCCGTCTTCAGCACCCTCCACTGCGGGGTGAACCCCGGCGGCCCGTGCAACGAGTCGACCGGCATCGGCTCCGGCGAACGCGCCTGCTCCGGCTGCCAGACCGGCTTCCACGACTACGCCGCCGAGATCGACCGCTCGGTCTCGCCCGAGCAGATCCGCTTCTACCTCGACGGCAACAACTTCTTCACCGTCAACGCCAACCAGGTGGACGCGACGACCTGGGCGGACGCGGTCGACCACCCCTTCTTCATCATCTACGACCTCGCGATCGGCGGCGGCTTCCCGGACGCCTTCGGCGGCGGTCCGAACGCGGCCACGGTCTCCGGCGGCAAGCTGGTCGTCGACTCGGTGGCCGTGTACAACAAGGGACCGGGCTCCGGGGGCGGGGGCGGCGGCGGTTCGGTGACCGGCCAGACCATCACCGGTCCCGGCGGCAAGTGCGTGGACGTGTCCGGTGACGACACCGGCGGCGACGGCACCGCGGTCCAGTTGTGGGACTGCCAGCAGGCAGCCAAGGACCAGCACTGGACCTGGAGCGGCCAGACCCTCCAGACCCTCGGCAAGTGCCTGGACATCGCCGGGGGCAACAGCGCCGCCGGGACCAAGCTCCAACTCGCCACGTGCAACAACGGCGGCTACCAGAACTGGGTGCGCCAGTCCGACGGCACGCTGCGCAACCCGACCTCGGGCCGCTGCATCGACTCGCCCTCCGGCGCCACCACCAACGGCACCCGCCTGCAGATCTGGGACTGCAACGGCTCCGGCGCCCAGCAGTTCGCCATCGGCACCCCGATCTACGGTCCCGGCGGCAAGTGCGTGGACGTGGCGGGCGACGACACCGGCGGCGACGGCACCGCCGTCCAGTTGTGGGACTGCCAGCAGGCGACCTCCCTCGACCAGAAGTGGACCTGGAACGGCCAGACCCTGCGCACCCTGGGCAAGTGCCTGGACATCGCCGGAGGCGCGAACGCGAACGGCACCAAGCTCCAACTCGCCACCTGCAACGGCGGCGGCTACCAGAACTGGGTCCCAGGCGCCGACGGCTCCCTCTCCAACCCCACCACCGGCCGCTGCGTCGACTCCCCGTCCGGCGCCACCACCAACGGCACCCGCCTCCAGATCTGGGACTGCAACGGCTCCGCCGCCCAGAAGTTCTCCCTGGCCTGACCGAACCACGCAACGTCGAAGGGCCCCGCTGCAAGCAGCGGGGCCCTTCGACTTAGTGCCCGGTGAGGCACTTGGCGGAGGATACGAGATTCGAACTCGTGAGGGGTTGCCCCCAACACGCTTTCCAAATGTTCGTATGGGGGTCCGGCGGGGGCCGCACCCGTCCTGACCTGCGGCGGAGAGTTCGGGGCGACCACGCTCAGACGGGGCCGGACCGGGGTGAATGAGACCAGGACTGAGACCATCGAGAGCCGTGTCGAGGAGGCGGCCCAGCCACACCGCCCCTTTTCACCACCACCTGCGCGGTCGTGCGCACCTCCACCCGACCGGGCTGGCGCGGATCCGGAGCTTCGCAGGCTCCTGGGTCACTCGTCGCGGAGGCGGATAGCCAGCACTGTCCCGTCGGCTCGGATCGACACCGTGTTCCAGTACTTCGATGTGCTGTGCGGCGGCCACTGTCCTCGCAGGTCGTGGACCTGGCGACGGTAGTCGTTGACGCGCCCGTGGTGGAGATGTGTGTAGAGACCTCTCTCGAGCCCGGAGAACGCTTCTACCCGGGTTCCGTTGAGGCGGTAGATGTGATCGGTGCCGACGAAGTCGATGTCGTGGATGCGGTGGTCCGCGTCTCGCAGCCTGCCCGTGTTGGGGTGGGTGTCGCGCTGGAAGTGTCGTCGCCCTTGTTCCTTGGTCAGGTACTGAGCGGTGGGTTTACCACCGCCGGTGAAGGCGGTGAGTGCGGCTGCTTCCGTCCGGGCCAGCACGACGCTGAACCAGGCGAAGGACTCGGGCAGTACCTGGAACCCGGGAATGGTTGTCCTGTCGCCTTCGGTGGGCAGCACGACATCGGGCATGAACTCTTCCTGTGTGAGTGCGAGGTCGAGGTTGATTCCCGGTGTCTCGCCGGGCGGGCGGAGCAGGGTTGTGCCCGGAGCTTCCAGAACATGCAGGGCGAGACTCTCCTTGGCTGGGATCTCAGTGCCTATGAGGAGGAAGGGGACAGTGCCGTAGGGGCCGATGTGGACTGACTCCACGTGGGCACTGGCAGTGCTGAGTTGCTTGTACACCTGATGGACGCTGCTGTGGGTCCCCTTCGAGGACATCAGGAAGATCTTGGACGGCTGTCCGGGCTGCCAGGCTTCGACGAAGAAGTGGGGGCGTCGCTGCAACGGCTCCGGGCGAGACCCGGTGCCGGAGCTGCGCAGTGTCCAGCCGGCTTTCAGGGCGATGTCCGCCGGGATCACGGAAACCGAGTGGTCGGGGTACCGGGACCTGACTATGTGCTCGGCCAGCAGCGAGGCGAAGCCGGTGCCGATCTCTCCGGACTGCGTAGCCTTGTAGAAGCGCAGTAGGTCGCGTCCCTCGGACGACAGCTCCAGGAATCGACCCCGGTTCGCTTCCAGTGCCTGGCTGTAGCGCAGGCTGCCCCAGTGCTCGGCGAGTCCTCGGCCGGCTCCCTGACGGGCCGCCGCAGCGCCAAGGCCGATGGCGTGCAGGACTTGCCAAGGGGTGAGTGACAGTGATCGCGGCGCTTTCCGAACGGCTCTGTAGTCGGTGCGCCTGCGCAGCGGACCCCTCCCGTCCTCCACGCGCTTCTCGTCTTCGTCCGACGCCGCCTTGTTGACCTCGGCAGCGAGTTCGTGAGACGAGCGGACCTGAATATTGGAGGTGGTGCCCAGTTCGTCCAGGATCTCGCTGATGGTTTTGGTTCCGTCCTCGTTCACCGGCGCCCCCTCTGCCGTTGCCGTGTGGTGTGAGCCGTTGGACGCTAAAAAGGTGCCGGGGAGCGCAACAAGTACGCACCAGGGGCTCACGACCGGATTCGGCCACAACCTCCTACGAAGACGAGCAGAGACCATCTGCGACCAGAAGGCGAGCCTGTGGCTGCTCTTCTCCAATGAGGTGGTGACGGGAACAACAGAGCTGGCTCAATAGACCCATGGAGATGGGTGAGCACTGGGCGTACCGAGCGAGGCCGAAGGATCTGGGCAGCGCGGTTCGCCGGGTCGAGACCGTGCGCGTGGGCGAGCGTGGCAGGGCTGGTTGGATCCATGTCCGGTTCCTCGAAGGCGACGATGCGGGGCTGCAGGAGTGGGTCAACCCCAGCCATCTTGTGGCGCGCTGGGAAGACGTTGAGGCGTTTCGCAAGGACGATGCGAGCGAGCTCGTGCTGGCTGAGGCGTCGAGGGAGGTGCGGGGGACCGCAGCCTTTGAGGCTGCCCGGCTGATCATTGGAGTCATCCGTCCGAAGAGCAAGCTCCGACTGCGCCGAGGTGTTTCGGACGCAGGGATCCTGGAGCTGAGCCGCCTCGAAGAGGCGGCCCGACTTGTCGGGATGGAAGCAGCGGAGCTGCGAGGCGACCCGATGGTCTACGAGAAGTGCGACGGCCTGGGCCTGGCTGGGTGGCCGGTCACCGAGCGCATCGCGCGTCACGTGGCCGGCCGTCTCGCCGACGACATCCTGTCGGAGGTGGACCGCAAGCAGCAGGCCATCGAGCAGGAGCGCACCCAGTCTTCCCGGTACTCCTACAGCCGTCGGGACGACCGCAAACTGGACGCGGAAGCGGCCGTTCTGCGGACCGTCCGGGAGTGGTGCGGTCAGGACAAGGCCGAGCGCTACGACGAGCTGATCGCCCTGCGAGACGAGGTTGTCCGGCTCGGAAAACTCGTGGAGAGGTCGGTGAAAGCCCTACGTGACCGCGGACACGGCGTCATTGCCTCCACCATTGAGCGCGACCTCGGGGTCCATATCTCCAGCCTTGGTCCAGACGTTCGTCGGTGAAGTTACGCCACCGCTCCGGGTCAGGGCGGCGCGGTTCGGCTTCGGCCTTGGGCTCTTCCTTTTTCGGAGGCTTCTCCTTCTCCGGCCGCTGCGGATGCCATCCGTCGAGGAACGGCCGTAGCTGGTCGCCTGTGGGATCCGCGTGGAAGTTGTGGGCGGTAAGGCCCTTGCCCGCCACGGTCGGATCGAGTCTGTTCGCCTCTGCCTTCCCCCACGTGGACCATTCGCGGATCCGCTCGGCTTCGTGGGGGTCGTCCGACACGGAGGCGGCCTCGTCTAGCGCAGCGCAGAAGGCCCGCATCTCCCCTGCGGCTCGCCACTGCGCCAGGGCGGTGCCGAACCGATCGACCCTCGCGGCATCCACTGCCTTGATCGTTGCGACGCTGATCGCTGCTTCCCACTCCCGCCGCGTGCGTTCCTTCTCCTCCGCTTCCTGCTGACGACGCTCCTCTTGTTCCTTGGCTTCCCGCCGGCGACGTTCTTCCTCCTGTCGTTGTCGCTCCTCACGCTGACGTTGCTGCTCCGCCTCACGTGCCAGCCGAGCCTTCTCCTCTGCCTCCGCGTTCGCTTTCAGAGCTCGGAAGACGGAGTCGATCTGGTCCTCCAAGGGCTTCTTGGTGGTGTCGGCCCACTCCTGCTTCCAGCTGTGGCGGTAGCTGTAGCCCGAGCCCTGGCTCAGGGCAAGTTTTAGTTCGCCGGACGGCTCAAGCCGGTTTGCAGGGTTGACTCGCTGCCAGTCGTAGTCCCGCCGGCCCGGCTGCGTGGGCACGTATCGGACCTGCTTCTGCCGCTCAGTGAAGCTGATCTCGTATGTCCTGCCGTGGACGGTGAGCAGCGGCCTCGGCTGCCTGCGCTTCTTCGACACCGTGATCTCGCCGTGCCGCGCGAGGGCCATCTCGGCGAGGAGCCGTAGGAGGGAGATCACTCGCGGGAGCACTTCGTCCGAGATCTCGAAGGCGCTGTGGTCTGCGGTGACTGCTGTGACCACGTCCTCGACGTCAGTGATTACTCGGCTGCGTGCCAGGCGGATCCGGTTCCATTCGGTGTCGTCCTCGCCCGTCACCCGGAGCAGGCCGAGGAAGAAGTCTCCCTTCGCCCGCCCGCTGTACTTCAGGTGGTACCCCTCCGGCGCGCACTGCCGCGCGGCGTCGAACGCCCGGCGATAACGGGCTCGCTCCTCGTCGCTCGGGTCCGGGATCCGAAGGAACCGGTCGGCCTTCCGCACCTCTGCGATCAAAGCCGCGCCGGCTTCCGTCGGTGACTGCCGCGGTGGATTCGAGGGGCGCTCTGGGGTCGGCTCAGCCTCGGTCGGAGGCGTCGCCCGCCGACGTAGAGGTGCCACAGCCTTCGATGTCGGATCGGCTGCTGCGGGCCGTTGCTTGCGCGGGGCCGGCTCGGGCCGGTCCGGATGGTGGCCGTGTTCCAGGTAGAAGCGACCGTCATCGGTGATCTCCGCCTGCCACTTCCCACCACGCCTGGGCATGGTGATGAGGCCCCGCCCCTTGAGAGCACGGGCAGTGTTGGCAAGCTCCGGGCTCTCAGAGGTGACGGGGGTCCGTTCCCGCTCCGATGCGGGTGAGTAGGGCCAGTTGGCGATCGTTGAGCGGCGACCATCGGTACATGCTGACGTCGTACCGGTCCTGCGGAGCGCCTACAAGCAGAATGGTGATGCTCCCGCATCCTGCTGCCCGAGCGACTACACGATCGAACGAACAGGGCCCGTTGTGAAAAGCTGAGTCAGCTGGCTGCCGTCTCTGTCGCAATGCGAGCCCGCTTCTCGGCACGTGGTTCGGCCTTCCAGCCGGGAAGGAACGCCGACAGCATCGGGTCGCTCTCGATCCTCTGCTGAGTGAGCCGCATGCCCTCGTCGATCAGCGCATCCCACTTCTCCGTGGCGAGTTCGACGCGGCAGGGCAATTCCTTGATGATCTTCTCGTCCACGGTCAGATAGTTCGACGCCCGCCTCGCGGCCCCACGGGCCGTGGGCACGAAGGCGTCAGCGCCGGCCTGGTCAGGAAGCAGTGAGATGAGGACCGCGTCCCCCTCCTCGGCGATCTTTCTGGCCGCCTTGTTGGCTGCCGAGATCTCCCCTTTGGAGGGATTCCGCTCCAACGACGCGATCAGGGTGTTGCGGATGCTGACTGTGCTCCGGCTGGCCAGCGCATCCCGCAGGGCTTGGCGGAAGGTCTCCGTCATTGATGTCATGACCGGGATTGTCACGACTGGCCGTCCCCGAGTCGTGTGCTTGAGGGAGGTGCCCGGTGTGTGTTCCCCCGTACGGCGGATACGAGTGCGCCGGGGGCAGACAGAAAGGGGCCCAGGAAGAGGCGGCGCACGTTCTTGGCGACGGCTTCCTCGGCTCGCTGCTCATCGACTCACGAGGACCCCTTTGACTACCTGCAGGGCTGGGCACGGGCCCGGGTTGTCAGCGACGTCATGAACATGCGCCGCTGCTGTAGGTCTACCGCA
Source organism: Streptomyces sp. DSM 110735 (assembly GCF_016482685.1). Classification (GTDB taxonomy): domain Bacteria; phylum Actinomycetota; class Actinomycetes; order Streptomycetales; family Streptomycetaceae; genus Streptomyces. Next base: position 546,509 of record NZ_JACYHF010000001.1, read on the forward strand.
TGTGCACCCAGCCGCTCGCCGACGTCTGTTACACGGCGCTGCATAAGGCGGTGTCCGAGGAGGCGCCCCGGACCTTCGCAGCTGAGGAACGGGGCGTCCTGGATCTCCTTCGGGACGACGAGCTGCGGGCGCCTTCCAGCTTTGAGTGGGCCTGGCTGGAGCGTTGCTGAAACGGGCACTGGCGCCAACTGAGGGCAACTCAGAAGACGTTGCGTGGCTGGTCGCGCCGCTTGCGTCGACGGATTGTTCCCTCGGGGTGTCGGTGGTAGCCGGTAGGTTCTGCTGGGGCACGTCACCACGAACGGGGAGATATATCGATCATGTACGACGCCGAATTAATGGCCGTGGCCACCGGCGCTGGCGGCACTCTCGTTGCGGCCATAGCCGCATCGGGCGCTGAGAAGATGCGCCTGAAGGTCGCACACTTCTTTCGTAGGGCCAGCCTGGATCAGCAGAGAGCGGCCGCACGGGCTGTGGATGACACCGCTGCCCAGCTCGCCTCGGGCACTCCGGAGACTCAGGCGCTCGCAGCGAGTGCCTGGGCCCAGCTCATCGCCCAGTACCTTGCCGAGCACAACGAGGCCATGAGCGAGGTGGACGAACTCGCGATTCCGAGTCCGCCAGTCTCGAAGGTCTGGCACCAGCACAACGCCAGCACTGGAACATTCATCGGTGGCGACGTCCACGGGGGGATGACTTTCAATTACGGCGGGGCGCCAGATGACGGATGCTGAGCACCGGGAGCAACACAACCATGGCTCCGGCACGTTCGTGGGTGGCGACGTCCACGGCGGCCTATGGCAGGTTTTCCTCCCGCCCTACGGGAAGAAGGCGACGACCAGCGATCCGGCACCGACGAAGCGAAAGCCCGAGCGGGACAATGAAGAAGAGGATGACTACGAAGACCACCTGTGGGCTCTGCTCGGCGCTGCGTGGGTTGCCGTTTCGGCTGGTGGTGCTGTCGGCTACGCGATCATGGGTTGGTCGTGGACCGACCGCGAACCGTCGCCGGGCATCGCTGAGCGCTTCGGCGTCGGGATCGTCGGCTTCTGCGTTTGCCTAGCTATGGCAGCCGCCTTCTTCGCTCGTCTTGCTCAGGTATTCGAGCTCTGGTCGGAACAATGCGCCATCACGGCTGTACAAAGCCGAGGCCGGATGGTTGCCGGACCGCCTGCGTCCATGTCCAGGGCTATGGCTGGATTGACGGCAGCGGCAGCCGTTTCATCCGAGCTACTGGCATCTCTCTTTGGTTGGTCGTCGTTCGGGGCCGAGGTAGCGCAACGCGCGCATCTAGCAAGGCTCAACGCAGCGGCCAACGCAGAGTCGGCTCGCGCCGCTACGAAGAGGCGCAAGGCATAGGCGCGCGCTGGCAGAGCCTGTTCCCGGAGGGGTGAGGTTCGCCTTGCCGATCCTCACCCCCATGATCTCGTGCGTGCCCGTGCGTCAAGTCCCAGTTGCTCGACACGTCGAAGAGTCACAGACGATATCGAACCGGTGGATTTCGGGGTGCCATGCACATATCTGTCGAACGCTCGGCGAAGTCAGTGGTAGGTCGTAGCGGGATGGATGGCCCTGCCGACCGCGCTACGGACGCGTTCGCGGATCTCTACCGCGGGGACGTACGAAAGGGCCTGTTCCAGATGGTTGGCGGCGGCCGAGAACAGAACTGCCTGTTGGCGCAGATAGGTGTCGAGGAAGGAAGCGAGGGCGCCCGTCGTGTCGCGCCGTGCTTGCTGTGTGTACAGCACAGTGAGGGCGAAGGCCCAGCCTGCGTGCAGGAAGCCGTATATGGGGCGGGCAGTCTTTCGCCATGGGGAGAAGAAGGTGACGTCGGTGGGCAGGGTCACGTCATACGCGGCCAGGGCGTCGTTGAGCCAGTTGTGGGCGGCCTCGTGGATCAGGTCGCGGGCCAGGACCTCGGGGCGGGCGGTGTAGTCGGTGAAGACGGTGCCCGGGAGTCGGGTGAGGGCCCAGCTGTGGAGGGTCTCGTCGAGTCGGCGGTGGTTGAGCAGACAGATGACGGGGGCGTGCTGGGTGAGCAGCGTGCCGAAGCCGTGCTCGGTCGCGGAGGCGAGGGCGGCACTAACGAGACCCTGGGCTGCGGACGGGGCGGGGCTGGTGTCAGGGCGGACGAGGTAGTACGCGGTTTCGGAGATCTCCGAGCGGAGCAGGTCCGCGGGGCGCGGACTGAGCACGATGTGCGGGCCGGCCGACAGGTGGGTCAGGTCTCGCACGGTCGTATGGCGGTACCAGGCGAGGCGGTCCGCGTCTCGGGTGCGCGCCGCGTGTTCGGCGCCTTCGAGCAGGTGGTGGGCCACGGCGTAGTCGAGGGCGGACGAGCCGAGGCGGTTGCCGAGTACTGAGGCGATACGGCTGGTTCGTAGACGCTGGTGGTCGGCAATGCCGTCGAGGGCGACAAGGGATTCCGGGGCGAGAGCGCTCATCTGGAGCTCCGGGCGTGAAACGGGGCCGGACCGGGACGGGCCCGGCCCCGTGGCGGGTTAGGACTCGGTGGTGGGCTCGGTGGCACCGGGCTCCACCGTGGTGGCCAGCCAGGTCTCGGTGGCCGCGTTGGAGGTGTGCGCGGTGGTGCGCACGGGGTCGCTGTCGCGCAGAGACGCGACCGCATCCAGGAACTCGTCGAACGTCTTGTCTTCTGCCACTGCTCGCTCTCTTCTCCGGTCGGGGCCGTGGGTCGGGGTGGGGTGGCTGCGGGGCGGGCCTCGGGGGCCGGTCATGGCGGCGAAGCCTCCTACTCGGAGACGAGGAGCGTGAGGAACTTGCGAACGCGGCCGGCGCGGACAGGTTCGGTGCCATGGACGAGCTGGCTGCCGAAGATCACGAGCGTGCCGGGAGCGGGTGCGACGCTCCATCGGGTGCGGGGCATGGCGCGGAACCAGGGGGAGGAGATGTCTGCCCCGTCGTGTGCGAAGCGCATTCCGTGGGCGTAACCCGATCCGGTCGGCGCCTCGGCGGCGGTCCAGACGGAGTCGCTGCCCGTGGTCTCCACGTAGAACGCGCCGCCCATGTCGTGGATGTCCGTGAGGGTGACCGTCGCGGCGGCGATCTGGCGGGGACGGGTGAGGGGATCGGGGGCGATGCCGTCGGCATGCGGGGTGATGTATTGGCCGGCGCCGTACTCGAGGTAGATCCACGGCCGGTGGCCGGTGACCGATGGCAGGGTGCGCGTGATGGCGGCCATGTGGAGCTTCAGGGCCTGGTCGAGGAGGGTGGTCGCCGCATGGGGGATGTCGGTTACCTCGATGCGGCCGGCTGGCTCGTAGACGTCCTGCGCCTCGCCGGGGGAGTGACCGGGGATCTCGTGGATGGTCGTGCGGCGGCCAGGGCCGTACCGGTCGCGTCCGAGGGAACCGAACGTGTCATCCATGACGAGGGTGAGCCGCTCGATCTCGTCCGGCTTGAGGAAGCCCTCCACAGTGCGGATGGACAGAGTTTCGGCGATGTGGATCATCGCTCTCCTCCGCAGGCACAGGGGGTGGAGATCGGGGCAGAGGCGGCCTCGGCCAGAGCCTCCGTGAGTACACGCACGGCCCGGGAGAGGTCCTCGAAGTACTCGGCAGGCGTGCTGCCAGCAGCGGGTACGAGATGCAGGTCGAGCGTCGGATACACCCGGCCGGTGGTGCGGCAGGTGAGCTCGCTGCGACCGAGGACCACCGAACACGACCCGGGCAGAGAGGACTCGGCCCGGCTGGCGGCGCGGCACAGGCTCGTCGCTGTACGCGCGTACTCGGCGCGGTCGCGCGGCAGGATACCGACCGAGAGGAAGCGGGGCTCGGCTCCGGGGAGGTCGGCGTAGGTGTGGCCCTGGCAGCTGTCATAGGTGACGGCGTTCCAGCCTGCAGTGAGCGCGTCGACGACCGGACGGACGCCGGGCTCGATGCCCTCGTGCCACTGGGGGTGGTGGGGGTCGAGATCGTCTGCCTCGTGCACACCGGGGAGGCCGACCGTGTTGATGTTGCCGTGGGCGCTGACCTGGAGGCGGGCGGGCGGGCGTGGTGCGGCGGGGTCGTCCCAGCGGGCCAGGAACGCTGCGACGTGGTGCATGTCGTTGGGGCGGACGGGACGCCAGCGCAGCAGGGAACAGGAGGCACCGGGCGGGAGGTCCGGGTGGGCGAGCAGGGCGGCGACGCCCTCGATCAGGCGCATGCGGTGGTCGCAGTACGCGTCTTCGTCGCCCGCGGCGGCGAAGCGGAGGCGGACCGCCGGGCAGCCCGCGCCGCAGGTGTCGCGGTAGTCGCAGGCCGTGCACTTCGTGACCAGGGAGCGTGCCTGCTGAAGCAGGGCAGAGTCGTCCTGGGCACGGGCCACGTCCGCTTCAGAGCGGATGTCGCCGAGCGTAGCCAGACCCGCCTGCGGCCAGGGCAGCTCGTCACAACTTCCCAGGCGGTCATCGGGATAAAGGGTGAGGACGTGGTCGCACTTCAAGTCGGAGAAGTGACAGGAACGGGTTTGCAGACCCCTCAGGCGGCGGATGACGGAGACGACGGGTTCCAGCTTGACGCGGCGGAACAGGCCGTCGGCAACCCAGTTGTGGGCGGCCTCCAGCACAAAGTCGGCGTATTGACGAGGTGTGACGGCCCAGGCCGGGCCAGTGGGGCCGATGGCCCGTCGCTGAAGTGCCCGACTGGTTGGCGCACGGGATCCGACAGCTGTGGTTGACCGGGTGACCGCCGCATCGAAACACGGCACCAGGCTGACCGTCGTCACGGCGGAAAAGGAGGCGAGGTTCTCCATGACCTCGGAGGCCCGGCCGAGGACGTACGGGGTGACGGCGCAGATGACGCCGGTGTGGCGTCCCCGACGGCCGAGGAGCTCCAGGGCTTCGACCACCCGGGGGTAGGTGGGGCGGCCGTCGTAACCGACGCGCCACGAATTCCCGAGCGCGTCCCCGTCGAGGGAGATGCCGATCTCCAATTCCGGGCAGTGTCGCTCGAACAGGTCAAGCCAGACGTCGTCGAGTTGGAGGCCGTTGGTCTGGAGGCTCACTCGGATGACGTTCGGCTGTGCGGCGAGCGCGTCCAGGATCTCCGCGATCCGTTCCCGGCCAGCGGTCAGGGGCTCCCCGCCGTGGAGCTCGACGCTGAGCGGGCGCCCGGAGAAGATCGAACCGAGGTGGTGGACCTGTGCCGCGCTGATGCGGGCGCCTCCCGGTGACTCCTTGCGCTTCTCGTAGCAGTACAGGCAGTCGATGTCGCAGGTCTCCCCGCGGAGCTTGAGGATGACGGAGACCGCCGTGTCCGGTCCGGTGCTCGGCAACGGGGCGTAGAGACTCTCCAGGTCGGTGGGTGCGGTGCGGGTGACGGGCATCAGAGGACTCCCGAGGAGGAGAGGCGCGGTCTACGCGCCATCGATGGACACCGTGGACAGCCACCCGAGAAGCTGTCCGCCGGTGATGGGGACGTGGACGTCGCCGCGGCGAAGGAACCATCCGTCGGCATACCGCTGGGGCAGCCAGCCGACGTCAGGGGCAACGAGGTTGGGAGGCGTCTGCAGCGGGTCGTCGACGGGCCAGCAGTCCAGGAGCGCTCTGGTCACGCGTCGCTGAACCGGACGGAACCACTCCCACGTTTCCGCGTGGGCCGGGCCGATCTGCGGACGGAACGGAGCGTCGGCAAGGAGCGGCAGCCACTTGTCGCCCAGGACCGGATGCCCGGCCGCCGCGCACTCGAGCGCGGTGAGGCAGGTCTCCAGCTTCCGGCACACGACGTCGGCGGGTTCGGCCAAGCCGTCCTCGACGAGGCCGATCAGGTCCTCGGCGAGGCTCGCCGCGACCTCGGCCTGGTCGGCGACCGCCCAGCGTCGGTAGCCCTGGCGCTCCTCGGGGTCGAGCACCAGATCCCAGCGTCCGGAGCCGTACGACAGAGCGGTACGCAGACACATGAGGTCGTGCATCGAGGCGCGTACTCGGCGGAACGATCCGAGATCGTCGCGGCGGACATCGAAGGAGCGGAGCAGGTGACGGAGCTCCTCCGCCCGCTGCGGCGCCGTCGCTTGGAGATCGACACGGACGCCGTCCACGATGCGCGACTCCCACGCCGGAAGGGCGCCGTCCACGATGCCGCGCAGGTCGATGTCGCTCGCCGCGTGGGCGAAGCCGCAGGCGAGGGCTCCCTCCAACCAGACCTCGCGGGCCTCGTCGGCCGCGAGGAGCGTTCGGGCGACCTTGTCGGCGATCTCCCGACGAAGCTGTGCCGATGGGTTCACCGGTGCCCTCCTTCGATCAGGATCTTTTCGTCGGCGGTGATCGTCCTGAGGAGATCGATGGCCCATCGGTCGAGTGCGCCGCGCACGTCGGAGCGCTGGGCGCCGATGTGGGGCGAGACCAGGAGGTTGAGCGGCGTCGTGGAGCCAGTGAGGAGCGGCAGGTGCTTCCGCTCTACCGGGTCGAGTGCCAGGCCCCAGAGCCTCCCGTCTGCCAGCGCTCGCAGGCAGGCAGTGACGTCGAGTGTCTCCAGCCGCCCTGCGCAGATCAGCAAGGGCCGCTGCGGTGCGACGCGTGCGAGGAAGTCCGCGCCGATGGACTGTTCGGTCGTAGGGCGCAGCGGCAGAGCGATCACGTGTACCTGTGACTGCTCCATGAGCGCTGTCTGCGGCAGCTCCCGCAGACCCGGAGGGTTCGACGGCCAGGCGGCGAAGGCCGTGCGGCCCACGTAGGGAGCGAGGGCCCGGGCGGTGGCCAGCCCCACCGGGCCCGCGCCCCAGATCCCTGCGGTCAGGCTTCCGAGTGACGCTCCCATACACGCCTGTTTCTCGTGCCGGCCGAGCATCAGCGCGTGCTGCCCCAAGGGGATTTGCCGGGCCAGGGCGAGGGCAGCGGCGAGCACCCACTCGCCCACGGCGTCCGCGCCGGCCTCGGCGTTGCGGTGCAACGTGATGCCACGGTGCCGGAGGGCGTTCACGTCGATGTGGTCGATGCCGGAGCCCGTCCGTACGACGTGCCGCAGGCGAGGGAGTGCATCGAGCTCCCTCCCGCCGAGACGGACACCGGAACGCAGAACGAGCACCGCTGTGTTGGCGGGCGGAGGCGAGTCCAGGTCCGGCACCTCGTGTACGAGGACGTCGGGCAGGGCGCGGCGGATCGCGTTCGCGTCCGCTGCACCGTGTAGCACCAGGACAGCGCTCATCCGAAGACCTCCGGCCTCTCGTACCGGCCGAAGGCGAGATCGCCCTTGCCGACGACGACGGTCACAGGCGAGGGCGCGCCGAAGTACGCGTCGCTGGCGCGCTTCACTCCCGGGAGCCCGTCCCAGGCCCGAGGATTGGTTGCCGTGTCCGCGTAGTCGTCGACGAGCAGCACGCCCGTCGGCACCAGGCGGGTGACGCAGTGCGTCAGCCCTGTGAGGGTGGAGTCGTAGAAGTCGCCGTCCAGGTAGGCGAACGCGATCTCGTCGGGAAGTTCTTTGGAAAGGGTCTCGTCGAACCACCCAGGATGGATGACCGGCGCCGGCCTGCCCCAGGCCGCATGCGTGGCGTGCACGTCGTCCGGGGACGACCGGAGCTCGCCCGCCGCCAGGTGGTCCGAGTCCTCGGCGCCGGGCGCGGGCATGCCCTGGAAGGAGTCGTAGACGTGGATCTCGCGGTCGTGGTCGCCCAGCGAGTCGAGCACGCTACGGATCCAGAGGGCCATCGCGCCCCTGTAGCAGCCGAGTTCCACCACGGGGCCTGGTAGACCGCGGGCGGCCAAGTGGGCGAGCTCGTCGGCGATCACGTGGAGGCGGTCGGCACAGACCGTCCCGGAGTGCTCCCGCAGCAGCCACTCCCGCAGATCCTTCAACCTTGGATCCATGAAGGTCACCACCTGTCCACGAAGGGGTCGGCGAGCTCCCCGCTCAGCGCTGCCGACAATGGGCGGTTGATCCGAGGCAACAGGTACACGTCGCCCAGACGTTCTAGCGGCACCCATTCGAAGCCCACTTGGATGGGATCCGGCGGTTCCGGCATGTGCGGCTCGGCGTTCTCCACCTGCTCGGCGAGGAAATTGAACTGAACCTTCTGCACGTCCCCGAACTCGCCCTGCCACGACTCGGGGACGTACTCGACGACGCACAGCAGACGTCGGGCCACGACCTGGAGGCCGGTCTCCTGCGCAACCTTGCGGTTCACGGCCTGGCGCAGGTCCTCGCCGACCTGAGCTTTGCCGCCCGGGAGGTTGTAGTGGAACCCGGCCTCGTCGTCGTACGACAGCAGCAGGACGGCGCCGTCGCGCACGATCGCCGCCTTCACGGAGACACTGATCCGAGGTAGTTCGGGCGTCAGAGGCACGACAGCGCCTCCGGCTCGCCGACGCGCATCAGGTCACCGACCTCCGCGAGGGATCCTGCGACGGTGGACCGGAAACTCCCTCCGCGCCGGAACTGACGGGCGGCGGTGCGCATACCCGCGAGGGCGGCACGGCTGAGCTGGTTCGCGTAGATGCAGAGGCGGAAGCCGGCCTCGCCGAGTTCGGCTGCGCTCAGGTCAGGGAACGCCGTGGGCACACTGACCAGCGGCGTACCTTGGCTCCACGCACGTCCAATGGCCCGCGCCTGCTCACCGGTCGCTTCCTTGGAGTGGATGAGTACCGCATCCGCTCCGGCCTCGGCGTACGCCTTGGCGCGGGCGATCGCCGTGGCCAGATCCTCACCGGCGATCAGGGCCTCGGTGCGGGCCACGACCACGAGGCCGTCACCGACGACCTTCCTTATACGCCCCACTTGCTGGCACAGCAGGTCCCGGTCGGCGAGGGTCTGGGCTCGGTGGGCCGCGAAGCTGTTGCACTTCGGGTACGCACTGTCCTCGACACACACCGCCGCGGCACCGGCGCGCATCAGGTCGTATGCGAACCGCTCTGCCGTGCGCCCCGAACCGCCCGCGTTGTCGATGTCCACGATGACGGGGAGATCGGTGACACGGCCGAGCGAGGCGACCACGTCGGACAGGTCCCGAGGGCTCAGCACGTTGGCGTCGGGCAGCCCCAAGGCCGCGGACACCTCCAGACCGCTCACCCATAGGGCGTCGAAGCCCGCCTCAGCCGCGACGTGCGCGGCGAGCGCGTTCACCGCACCGATTGCCAGTAGAGGGTGCTTCCGCTCGCTGTCGTCGAGGGCCTCACGTAGATGGATCGCCTTCGCGTTGTCAGTCATGGGTCTCTCTTCCTTCCGCGTGGGCGGCGAGCGATGGCACCAGCTGCCGTTCGCGCAGTACGTCCCAAGCGGCGAGCAGCACCTCGGACCGGGGCCGGCGGGCGTCCAGGCGGACCACGTCGCCGAGGAGCGGGAACTCGTCGGGCTTCGTGACCACGGCCTCGTAGGTCTCGCGAACCCGGCTCTGGATGTCGTGCACGTCCCAGTCGGCCCGGACGGCATCACCCTGGCGGGCCTGCGCCCGGCTCATCGAGGCGTCGGTCTCCAGGTCCAGGACGAGCGTGAGATCGGGGGCCACGGTGATCTGCGCGGTCAGCGCCTCGTACGTCTCTGACACCCTCATGTCGTGCTTCACCGCGAAGAAGGCCAGCTCGCTGAGGAGCCAGCGATCCGCGATCACGGGCCGGGCCTGTCGCTGGGGGAGTACGAGGCGATCCAGCGTGGCCTGTTTGTCCGCCGCGATCGCGGAAAGGTAGGCATCACGGTTCCCGGCGTTCGGCCGGTACTTGCCGGTGACGATGGCAGCGGCCTGCTCGGCGGCGAGGAAGTTGGTGGTGAGCATGCACAGCGGGGTGACGCCGTAGAGCCCCTCCCAAAGCCGGAACAGGCCCTTGCGCAGGGTCGTCTTGCCGGTGCCGTCGAGCCCCTCGACGACGATGAACGGATAGCGGTGGCTCATTCGACCTGCCCCGCCCCCGTGCCACCCGCGTACTTGGTGAAGCGACCCCGCCAGCGGGCCGTGGTGGACACCAGGTCCACCAGCCGCAGCTCCGCCAACTCCTCGACGAGGCCGGGCAGTTCGGGCTCAACGCAGATGCCGGCCTCGATAGCCCGGCAGTACGCGGCGCGGAGGGCCGGGCCGTCGTCGGAGCCGCGCAGCGCCGTCTCCAGCACCCGCGTACCCATGCCGTGGGCCACGACGCTCACCGCGGTGCCCAGGGCCTGCTCATGGAGTGGGCTCGGGTGAGGCTCCAGCGTGATGTGGTGCACCCCGCGGTGGCGAATGACCGCGAAGAAGCCCACCCACCACGCGGCGGCGGCGCTGACGGCGATCACGGCATCGGACCAGGCGGCCCCGGACTGTTCCGCGAGGAGGTTCTGGGCAGTGGTGTCGGCGGCGCGGTGAAGTGTCCCGCGCCGGTTCCGGGACTCCGCTCCGTGCCGCTGGGGCAGCTCCCACCAGAAGCCGAGCCCCGCGTCCTCCAGCAACGTCATCACAGCCTTGTCGCCTGCCGACAGCGGAGAGGGGCGCTGGGCCAGCACGGAGACATCGACGCCGGGGACGTCCGGCAGCGCCTTTTCCCCGGCGACAGCAGCCCTCCATTCGTCGAGATGAAGATGGAGCCGCTGGGTCAGTAGCCCGTCCGCCAGCGTCTGCCAGGCATGGGCGAGCGGCGGAGAACCGGGAGGCCGGGTCGGCAGGGTCAAGGAGGTCACAGGTCGGATCCTCACGTCCGTGGAGTCGCGGCACGCGGCTCAGTTCGGTGGTGCTCCACCACGATGGCCGCCCTGCAGGCCCACGCCTATGAGTGTTTATGAGCCCCACCAGCGGAACGTGTCCGAGTGGTCGCAGAGCGAGGCAGAATGCCGACCATGGTCGACAGCGGACAGCGGCGGTGTGTGCGTTGCGGTGCCCTTCTCAGCCGCTTCAACGCCGGTACACGATGCGCCTCATGTCAGGACGGGCCAGCCGCCCGACGGGCCGATCCGGCCTTCTGGCGTGATCCGACGGTCCGGCGAGCCGTGGCCGCGTGGGAACTCGGCACCGTCGTGAAGCTGTTCAGGAAGCACACGGGTCTCTCCCAGGCCGGTGTAGCGCGGATGGTCAGCATCGACCAGGCTGAGGTCAGCAGACTGGAACGCGGGCTCAAACAGATTCGTGACCGACGCCAGTTCGTGCAGTGGACCGATGCTCTGGGAGTTCCGGAGGAGTTGCTGGGCCTCCTGCCCACGGCTGATCCGCACAGTCCGGACTCCACGGGCCGACCAGGAATGGCGGCCACCCGAGCCCATGGGTACGCCGCGTTGCCCGAGGGGCCAGGCCAGCTGCTGTTACCCGCCGGCCGGTCCGTCTCGACGACTGCGCTTCCTGCGCTGAGTCTTCCCGCGGCTTCCTTCCTCGGTGACAGCCTGCTACTCGACTCCCGTCCGGAGCTGAGTGCCTGGCGCGCCATGCCCATGCGCGCGCTGATCGTCGCCAACCGAACCGTGGACGGAGCGATGCGGCAGTTCGTCATCGACGCCCGACCGGCCAGCCCAGGTGGCACCGCCTCCGACCCGGTGGACATCCCCGCCGCGTACGAACTGGATGACCTGACCTACGGCATCCTGTGGGCTATGTCAGGATTCGAGGCAGCACTCCTCGGCGACGACCAAGCCCTGTACACCTCGCTGGCGTCCCTCACCGTCCTCCCAGGCACACCAGTCGCTTCCGACCACGGGCTGACCGAAGTCTCCCGGATGCTGATCGGCTCGGAGACCGCAGCGCGGTACATCCTGGGCCACCGTGACCACCTGGGTGACGAACCCGTCTTCTGGACAAGGGAACAGCGCGGTGAGGAGGCCGCCACATGGCTGTTCTTCAAACACAAGTACCGATACCTCGAACGAATGGCACCCCGGCATCCGGACGGTGCCAGCGGCCGGGGGTTCTGCGTTCCCGACGCGGCGGTCGCTGCCTCGCCGGCTTACGAGCGCGTTCTGTTGTTCCTCGCCATCGCGCTCATGGAGTCCTTCGGTATTCGCACCTGGGTGACGGATGACAGCGGATTCGCCCACACCGACGGCTTCGCTCTCTCTCGCGGGCGCCGGGCCGTCATCGCCTCTTGGGTAAGGACCAAGGGTGCCTCCCACCTCGCGGTCACCGCGAGGCCGGGGGTCCTGCGAACGTTCGCTGACGTTACCGGCCACGTCAGCCACCACTCGGCCACGGCGGCCGAGCAAACTGGGCAGCGCCTTGCGGCAACGGCGGAGTACCTTGGCCTCGATGCCTACTGGCTCGGTCGCCGGTGCGCACAGTTGTCGGCAGTCGGCACAGAGCGGCTCGCCCGGCCGCGCAGCCGATTGCTCGGCCTCGAAGGGCTGGAGGCGGCCTGCCAGTTCGTGTCCGAACAGCTGGTGATCCTTCCGCGTACCCGGACGGCACCGACCCGATAGCCTGCCTCAACCACTCGTGAGGCCGCACTCGACGGCGTCCGGACAGGGGAGCAGGGACATGACGGAGTCGGTCAGGAACGTGGCGGTCTTCTCCCTCGGCGGCACGATCGCCATGACCACCGATCCCATCACCGGAGGCGTCGTCCCCGCACTCTCGGCCCACGAACTCCTCGCCGCGGTACCGGCGTTGACCACGAGCGGCATCGGCCTTAAGGTGCGGGACTTCCGGCGCTTGCCCGGCGCATCCCTGACCTTTGAGGACCTCACCGCGCTGTCGGCCGCGATCACGGCCGAGCTGGAGAACGGTGACGTCGATGGCGTCGTCATCACCCAGGGCACCGACACCATCGAGGAGACCGCCTTCCTTCTCGACCTCCACCACGGCCACGAGCAGTCGGTCGTCGTCACCGGCGCGATGCGCAACCCAACCCTGCCCGGCGCCGACGGCCCGGCCAACCTGTACGCCGCCGTCCTGGCCGCCGTCGAACCCGGACTCAGCGGCGCCGGCTGCCTCGTCGTGCTCGGCGACGAGGTCCACTCTGCCCGGACCGTCCGAAAGTCTCACACCACCAGCCCCGCCGCCTTCACCTCACCGGCGTGCGGCCCCATCGCGCGAATCGCGGAGAACCGAGTACGGATGGTGGGCGCCGTGCCGCCCCGCAGACTTCTGGTCGGCGCCCCCGACCGTGAGGCGCGCGTCGGGCTCTACACCGTCACCCTCGGCGACGACGGCACCCTGCTCGAACTGTGGGACGGCAACTGCGACGGACTCGTGGTCGCGGCCTTCGGCGTCGGTCACGTCCCGGAGCGTCTCGTCGAAGGGCTCACCAAGCTCGCGTCCCGTATCCCCGTGGTCCTCACCTCCCGCATCGGTAACGGGCCCGTCCTGTCCGACACGTACGGCTTCCCTGGCTCTGAGAAGGACCTCCTCGGACGAGGACTCATCGGTGCCGGAGACCTCGGCCCGTACCAGGCACGGCTCCTGCTGCAGGCCCTGCTCGCCCAGGGCGCCGACGGCGCGACGGTCCGCCAGACCTTCACCACCTTCGCTCGCTGATCCCATCTCGTCAGGAGACACCCCAGCATGCGTGCTCACGAGCTGACCGTCGGTCGTACCTTCGGGGTCACTTTCGACCACGGGGAGGACTTCTTTGAGGCGCTGACCATCTTCTGCCGGGACAACGGCGTACGCCAGGGCTACGTCCCCTCGTTCATCGGCGCCTTCGCAGAGGCCGAGATCGTGGGCGCCTGTGAGAAGCTCGCGGACCCGGACGCACCGGTCTGGGCGAAGACGTACGTCACCAACGTCGAGGCGTTCGGCGCCGGAACCCTCGCCCACGACCCGGCCACCGGCGAGATACTCCCGCATATCCACGTCTCCGCCGGCCTGAAGGCTCAGTCGGCCGACGGCAGGACGAGTCATCTCCTCAGCGCCAAGGTCCAGTTCCTCAGCGAACTCCTGATCGTGGAGGTCACGTCGCCCACCATGACCCGGCCCCGGAATCCCGACCTCTACGACGTCCCGCTGCTCACGTTCGGCTGACCGGCAGGAGCCGCCGGAGCCAGGGGTGGTCCGGCGCGATCACCCTGATGACATCCGCCAGCCAGACGCGCTGCGACTCCCCCAGGATCGGCAGCGCCGCCTCGAAGTCGATCTCGTCTTTGTCCCTGGTCGCCTTCGCCTTGTAGAAGAGCTGTACCTCGGGCGCGAGATACGGGACGCCCTTCTCGCTCGTCCTCCCGAGCTGGTCGATCGGGCGTCGGACCTCCGGGTTGCGCCGTGAGACCCACTGGGTGCCTTCTGCCTCGTCCAGCATGAGCTGCACCGACCAGGGTGCCTCCGGCGTCCGGCGGCACCAGATGTCGTGGAGCGGCGGTTGAAGGACCTCTCCAGGACGCCACGGTCGCAGCTTCCCCTGACCGGGCGGGTCTGCCACGTACAGGTCCCAGCCGGCCAGGAGATCACGAACGCGGGCCTGGTCACGCCGGAGGACTAGGACGTCGAGATCACCGTGCGGGCGTAGTTCATGACCGACCGCCAGCTCGATCGCGTATCCACCGGCGATCCACCAGGAGAAGTCCGCCTTGGTGAAGATCGTGGCCAGTTCCTCGGGACGATCCGGCACCCAGCGCCCCAACACGTCATCACTCACCGGCCCATACTTGCAGCGACGCGATGGCGAGAGGCGAAGGCAAGCGGGAGGCAACCGCTTCGGTCCTCATAAACGCCCATGAGCGGCAGAGGCACCGACGGTCATCGTTGAGCGTGTGGCCCCAGCTGTGTGGCCGGAGCTGCCCCTCCTGGGTCCGCCTGACGCAGGGGCTCAAGGCCCCGTCCGGCTTCCGGCGGTACGTGGTTGCTCTGTGGCACGACCGCGCCAGCGTCCTGGGAGGATCCTCCGCTGACGTCACTCGCAGGAGGTCTGCCGTCCGATGATCAGCGTGCCTGCCGCCGCTCGCGGCCCCGTGTACCGCTGGACCGATCACACCAACAATCCGACGGGTGAAGCCCGCGCAGTTCTGCGACGTGTCCTCAAAGACCTGGGTTTGTCGAGCGACGTCATCGGCGACGGGATCCTGGCGGTGTCGGAACTCGTGGCGAATGCGCACGAGCACGCGTGCGGCCCTTACGAGGTACACCTGCGATCTGCTGCGGGGAGATACATCTGCGAGATCCACGACGGCGATCCGCTTCTGCCCGTTGACCTCTACGCTGCTGCATCGTCCAAGGCGGAAGTCGCCTCGGCGGGGGCGGCGATCGGGTCGCTGGACGAGCGAGGAAGGGGGTTGTGCATCGTGAACGAATTGGCCCGCGGTCAGTGGGGTTACCGCGTGACGGACTGGGGCATAAAGGCCGCTTGGGTGGTTCTGGCGGAGGGCTTCGGCAGCAATCGGTACCCCCATCCTGGCCGCACCGGAGGAGCAGACGTGACGCAGCAGAACACGGACGAGCGGCCGGGCATCGCCGCTGCCATCGTCGTGCACGAGGGGTGCGTGCTGATGGTTCGCCGCCGGGTCAGCGAGGGTCAGCTCTCCTGGCAGTTCCCGGCAGGAGAAGTCGAACCCGGTGAAGCTCGCGAGGACGCTGCTGTGCGGGAGACCCAGGAAGAGACTGGACTGGCCGTGGCGGCCGTGAAGCTGCTCGGTGAGCGGGTCCACCCGAAGACGGGCCGGCTGATGTCGTACACGGCCTGCGAGGTGCTGGACGGAACCGCGTACGTTGCGGACACCGAGGAACTGGCCGAACTGTCTTGGGTCGCCCATGGCGAGATCCCGCAGTACGTGCCGGAAGGGCTGTTCGAGCCGGTACAGGAGTACCTGGATGCGGTTCTTGTCTCCTGACTGACCTTGGGGACCAAGGGGCCATGTTCGTATCGCTGCCCTGGGCACGCTACGGACCAGCAGATCTCGAACAAGTCCCCTTTCAATCGGTGAGCTTCCCGCGAAGACGTTCGTTCTTCTCTTCCAGGGCCTTAACGCGTCGTTCGAGCTGGGCTCGTGTCAGCTTCTTTGGAGGCGGCGGAGGCGTGGGCTCCGTTGGTTCCGGCGGCTCGGCACGCGGTCCGATGGGTTCGAAGGCCACGAGCGTTTGCCTGTCTTGCCCGCACTCAGGGCATCGCTTGCTGTATGCCCCAGCAGAGATGGGGTCGGGGTACGTGTAGTGCGCGTCAGTCTCGATGATGTGGCCGCAATACAGCCGGACACGCCTCCTGCTGGCCTGCTCCACCTGCAACACACGCTTCAAGGGCAACAAGCACCGCGGCGACGGCTTCGTCGGTTCCCTCCTCATCGACCCGACCCGCGAGGACCCCTTCGAGCACCTGGACCTTGGGCTCGCCAGCGGCGTCTACCGGCCGGTCGAGGGCTCGCCGAAGGGCGAGTGGACCATCAAGGTCTGCGGCCTGAACGAGGGGAAGCGTCCACGGGTCCGTGCCGAAGCCTGGCTGAACCTGGCCGACGACCTGCGGGGCTGGGCCCAGGCCCGGGCCGTCGGCGATGTCAGGAACATGCGCCGCAAGATCTACCGCATGCGCACCCAGCCGTTCGCCGACGTCTGTTACGCGGCGCTGCACAAGGCCGTGTCCGAGGATGCGCCCCGGGTCTTCGTGGCCGAGGAGCCGGGCGTCCTGGACCTCCTGCGGGACGACGAGCTGCGCGCTGCCTTCCAGATGTGAGCAACCCAGCTGAAGCGCTGCCGCGACGGGCACTCGCGCCAACTGAGACCAAAACTGAGACCAAGCACGACGAAGGGCCCCACCGCGAACGGTGGGGCCCATCGACATCGTGCCCGGTGAGGCACTGGCGGAGGATACGAGATTCGAACTCGTGAGGGGTTGCCCCCAACACGCTTTCCAAGCGTGCGCCCTAGGCCTCTAGGCGAATCCTCCGCCGCAAACATTACATGACCGCGGAGGGTGCTCGCGAACCTCGTTCCGAGGGGGCGGGCGGGGGTCCGGACCAGGGGTCTTCGCGGGGGGTGCGGGACGTCTCGCGGTGAGGCTCGGCGAGGTACCTCGCACCGGTCCGGATCGGGTACTCTTTCGGCAGCCCCCCACGCGGTGCTATCTGACTGAACTCCCCCAGGGCCGGAAGGCAGCAAGGGTAGGTCGGCTCTGGCAGGTGCGTGGGGGGCCCTTGTCTTTCCCGGGGTGCGGGGCAGGACCCAGGCTGTGACCTGCGGCGCCTTCCGGTCCGGTTCCGGCGCGCGGCCGGTTGTCGGTGCTCCCCTATAACCTCGTATGCGTGTCGTCTCTCGCGCTGTACCGCCGCTACCGACCCGAGACCTTTGCCGAGGTCATCGGGCAGGAGCATGTCACCGACCCGCTGCAGCAGGCGCTGCGGAACAACCGGGTCAATCACGCGTACCTGTTCAGCGGGCCGCGCGGATGTGGCAAGACGACCAGCGCGCGCATCCTGGCCCGCTGTCTGAACTGTGAGCAAGGTCCCACGCCCACCCCCTGCGGCGAGTGCCAGTCGTGCCAGGACCTCGCGCGCAACGGCCCGGGTTCGATCGACGTCATCGAGATCGACGCCGCGTCCCACGGTGGTGTGGACGACGCCCGTGAGCTGCGCGAGAAGGCGTTCTTCGGCCCCGCCTCCAGCCGGTACAAGATCTACATCATCGACGAGGCCCACATGGTCACGTCGGCCGGCTTCAACGCCCTGCTCAAGGTCGTCGAAGAGCCGCCGGAGCACCTCAAGTTCATCTTCGCCACCACCGAGCCCGAGAAGGTCATCGGGACGATCCGGTCGCGGACCCACCACTACCCCTTCCGGCTCGTGCCCCCGGGCACCCTGCGCGAATACCTCGGCGAGGTCTGCCAGAAGGAGCAGATCCCGGTCGAGGACGGCGTCCTGCCGCTCGTCGTGCGCGCCGGTGCCGGGTCCGTCCGTGACTCCATGTCCGTCATGGACCAGCTCCTCGCCGGTGCCGGCGAGGACGGCGTGACGTACCCCATGGCCACCTCCCTCCTCGGCTACACCGACGGCTCCCTCCTCGACTCCGTGGTCGAAGCCTTCGCCACCGGTGACGGCGCCGCCGCCTTCGAGGTCGTGGACCGGATCATCGAGGGCGGCAACGACCCCCGCCGCTTCGTCGCCGACCTGCTGGAGCGGCTGCGTGACCTGGTGATCCTCGCCGCCGTGCCCGACGCCGTCGAGAAGGGGCTCATCGACGCCCCCGCCGACGTCCTGGAGCGGATGCAGGCCCAGGCGGAGACCTTCGGTGCCGCCGAGCTGAGCCGCGCCGCCGACCTGGTCAACGAGGGTCTGACCGAGATGCGCGGCGCCACCTCGCCCCGCCTCCAGCTCGAACTCATCTGCGCCCGCGTCATGCTCCCCGCCGCCTACGGCGACGAGCGCTCCGTCATGGCCCGCCTGGACCGCCTGGAGCGCGGGGTCAACTTCTCCGCCGGTGCCGGAGCCGGTATGGGTGCCGCCCCCGTCGCCCCGGCCATGGGGTACGTCCCCGGACCCGACGCGCACCCCGGCATGGGCATGGCCGAGCCCTCGGGAGCTTCGGTGCCGCCCGGCGGTGGACCCGCCGCCGCCCGCGCCGCCGTACGGGGACAGGGCCCGGGCGCGCCCGCAGCCGCACCCCCCGTCGCCCCGGCTCCCGTCGCGCCTCCCGCGCCCGCCCCCGCCCCTACGGCTCCTGTGGCACCCCCGGCTCCCGAGCCCGCCGCCCAGCCCCCGGTCGCCCCCGCCGCCTCCGCCCCGGCCCCCGGTGCCTGGCCCACCGCCGCCCCCGCGGGCAGCGGTCGCCGCCCCGGTGGCTGGCCCACCGCCACCCCGGCCGGTGGTGGCGGCGGCGCCCAGCCGCAGTCGCAGCCGCAGTCCCCGAGCCGCCCGCAGCAGCCGCAGACTCCGTCCGCCGCGCCCCAGGACCAGCCCCAGCCCCAGACCCTCGCCCCCACCGGCGGTCTCGACCCCCGTGTCCTCTGGCCGAACATCCTGGAAGCCGTCAAGAACCGACGCCGCTTCACCTGGATCCTGCTCAGCCAGAACGCCCAGGTCACCGGCTTCGACGGCACCACCCTCCAGATCGCGTTCGTCAACGCGGGCGCCCGCGACACCTTCACGAGCGGCGGCAGCGAGGACGTCCTGCGCCAGGCGCTGGCCGAGCAGTTCAACGTGCAGTGGAAGATCGACGCGGTCGTGGACCCCTCGGGCGGCGGCTCCGCGCCCCCGTCCGGCCCCCCGCAGGGCTACGGCTCCGCGCCCGCCGGAGGCTACGGCGCCCCGGCTGCCGCCCCGCGCCCCGCCGCCCCCGCACCCCAGCCCGCCACACAGCAGCAGCAGTCCTCCGCCGCACCCGAGGCGAGACCCCCGGCTCCCGCACCTGCCCCCACCCCGGCCCCCGTCCGCCACGTCTCGCCCGAGGACGACACCCCCGAGGACGACGACCCCGACCTGGACGAGTCGGCGCTCTCCGGACGCGACCTCATCGTGCGGGAGCTGGGCGCCACGGTCGTCGAGGAGATCTCCAACGACCAGTGAGCGTCCACGAGCGCGGCCATGAGCGACCCGGCCGCTTGTGGGATCGTACGAACTCACCGCCCTCCGGAGTTCGGCAACCCAGCCGATAGGCTGACCCCCGTGAAGGTCCTCGTCATCGGCAGCGGCGCCCGCGAACACGCCCTGTGCCGCTCCCTGTCCCTCGACCCCGACGTCACCGCGCTGTACTGCGCACCCGGCAACGCCGGCATCGCGGAGGTGGCCGAGCTGCACCAGGTCGACGCGCTCGACGGCAAGGCCGTCGCCGCGCTGGCCGGTGAGCTGGAGGCCGACCTCGTCGTGGTCGGCCCGGAGGCGCCCCTGGTCGCCGGTGTCGCCGACGCCGTGCGCGAGGCGGGCATCCCCGTGTTCGGCCCCTCGCGGGAAGCCGCGCTGCTTGAGGGGTCCAAGGCGTTCGCCAAGGACGTCATGGCGGCGGCCGGGGTGCCGACCGCCCGCTCCTACGTCTGCACGACGCCCGAAGAGGTCGCCGTCGCCCTCGACGCCTTCGGCGCGCCTTATGTCGTCAAGGACGACGGGCTGGCCGCGGGCAAGGGGGTCGTCGTGACGTCCGACGCCGAGGCGGCGCGGGCTCATGCGGCGGCGTGCGAGCGCGTGGTGATCGAGGAGTTCCTCGACGGTCCCGAGGTCTCGCTCTTCGCGATCACCGACGGCGTGAGCGTCGTACCGCTCCAGCCCGCCCAGGACTTCAAGCGCGCGCTCGACGGCGACGAGGGTCCGAACACCGGCGGCATGGGCGCGTACTCCCCGCTGCCGTGGGCCGACCCGAAGCTGGTGGACGACGTGCTGCGCACCGTGCTCCAGCCGACCGTGGACGAGATGCGCAGGCGCGGCACGCCCTTCTCCGGGCTGCTGTACGCCGGGCTGGCCATCACCTCGCGCGGGGTGCGGGTCATCGAGTTCAACGCGCGCTTCGGTGACCCCGAGACGCAGGTCGTGCTAGCCCGCCTGAAGACCCCGCTGGCCGGGGTGCTGCTCGCCGCCGCGAACGGCACGCTCGGGCACCTGGAGCCGCTGCGCTGGAGCGACGACGCGGCGGTCACCGTGGTCGTCGCCTCCCACAACTACCCCGGCACCCCGCGCACCGGCGACCCGATCACCGGTCTGGACGAGGTCGCGGAGCAGGACGCCCCGCACGCCTACGTCCTGCACGCCGGGACCCGGAGCGAGGGCGGGGAGACCGTCAGCGCGGGCGGCCGGGTGCTGTCCGTCACGGCGGTCGGCGAGGACCTGGCGAAGGCGCGCGAGCGGGCGTACCGCGCGCTGACCCGGATCGGGCTGGACGGCTCGCAGCACCGTACGGACATCGCGGCGCGGGCGGCCGAGGCGTAGCCGCAGGTTTTTCCGATCAGGCCCCGGACATGCGTGAATCCGGGGCCTGATCTTTGCTTTCTGTCACCCAGCTCTGACCAAAGCCATTCCATCGAGTGAGCAATCAGCTATCCGGCTGACGGGGGCCGGGGCCCCAACTATGGTGCGGCGCAAGCATTCCGGCACTTGGCCCACCGGCATTGCGATGTCAGTGGTGGGTGCCACAGTGGGGGAGTGGGCAACGCCAGGAGAGCACGGGAGCGGCACGGAGGGGGTGAGCTCCGCTCATGACCGGAATCGGTGGGGAGGCGGGCGCGCGGGCCGCGCGTTCGCGGGCCCTGGCCGTGCTGCGGGTCCGGGGTCGCGCGCTGGGCGTGGCACTGCTGCCCGCGGCGGCCGAGGTGATCCTGCTGACGGGTGGTGCCACCGGCCAGTTCGCCGGTCCCGGCTGGGACCTGGCCCGCTGGATCGTGGGCGGCTTCGCGCTGGTGGTGCTGCTGGCGGCGGCCGGCATCGCCCTGGTCGTGGCCCGCGCGCGACCGGCCGAGACGCCCACGGTGCCGGTCCCGGAGCGGGCCGCGCCGGATCTGTACCGGCTGGTGCGGGACCTGGCCGAGCGCCTGGACGTGCCCGCGCCGTCCGCGATAGCGCTCACGCCCGACTGCGACAGTTGGCTGGAGGAGCGCACGCACCCGGCGCACGGACCTCCGGCGCGGGAGACCGCCGCCCCCGCCGAGATGCCCGGTCCCGTCCCCGGTGACGACCCCCGCGCGCCCCGCCGTGCGGAGACCGCGCCCGTCCTCGTCATCGGCTCCCCGTTCCTGTGGTGGATGCGGGTGGCCGAGCTGCGCGCGGTGCTCGCCCCGGTCGTGGCGGGTACGGGACCGTCCGCGCACCCGGACATAGCCGCCGCCCGGCGCTTCGTGCGGGGTCTGGACGCGGCGGTGGCCGTCTCCGCGACGAGCGGGCGCTGTCCGCTGACCCGGGGGGTGTGCGGGGCGCTCGGCTGGATGGCCAGGCTGCTGCTGCGCGCCTGCCGGGAGCACGCGGTGCTGATGGAGCGCGGGGTCGCCGCGGCGGCGGCCGAGCGGGCGCAGGCGGTGGACTACGGTCCCCGGATCGTCGCCCAGGAGCAGGTCGGGCTCGCCTACGCGGGCTGGGACCGGCTGCTGACCAAGGTGGCGCTGCCCGCCTGGCGGATGGGCCGCTGGCCCTCCCGGCTGGACGCGGGCGTGGTCGCGGCGCTGACCGAGCTGTCCCGGCGCGACCGGCTGGCCGAGGGCTTCACCTCGCGCCTCGGCGAGCGTCCGGCGTGCGACCTCCTGGAGGAGCCGGGGGTCGCGGACGAGGCGGTCTCCCTGCTCGCCGCCCGCCTCTTCCACGGAGCCCCGGCGGGTCCGGTCCCCCAGTGGTCCCCGGTCGACTGGCACGCCTACCCGGAGGAGGTCGTCGATCGCACCTGGCGCGCGGAGGCGGCCCGCCTCCACCGCGTCCTGGACGCCCTCCCCGACCGTCCCCCGGCTCCGGGCGGCGCCACCCTGGCCCGGGTCCTGGACCATCTGGCGGCTCCGCCCGGGGTCCCCGGACGCAGGATGCCGGACGACGACGCACCGACCGCCCCCGCCGACGCACCGACCACCCCCGCCGACGCCCTGGCGCACACCGACCCCGACGACCCCGACCCCACCACCGAGCGCGGCTCCGCCCTCGCCGCCGGTCTCAGCGCCGAGCTGGCCCGGGAGGAGAGCGGCGTGCCGCACGGCGCCACCGCCTCCGGGCTCGGGTGGGACAGCTCGTCGTGGGACGACGGCGCCCTGCCGCTGTTCCCGCTGCAGCCGCCGAGGACCGCCCGGGAGCTGCTCGTCGCGCACGTCACCGCGATGGTGTGCTGCGCGGCGGTCGACTCCGCGGGAGCCGCCCCGGGTCTCGACTGGCTCGACGGACCGACGCTGCTGCTGGGCGGCAAGCGGGCCGCCGATCTCCAGCCGAGGGTCCTCACCCTGATCGAGGAGGGGGACCCGGCGCCGCTGCGGGACTGGCTCGCCGCCGCCGGGATACGTCCGGAGAAGCC
This sequence comes from Streptomyces sp. DSM 110735, assembly GCF_016482685.1. GTDB lineage: Bacteria > Actinomycetota > Actinomycetes > Streptomycetales > Streptomycetaceae > Streptomyces. Next base: position 569,207 of record NZ_JACYHF010000001.1, read on the forward strand.
GGTCCGGCTGGGCTGACTTCGGCCGATAACGGAGCACTGACTTCCACTTCAGGCCAATTCACAACGAATAGTGACCGGAGCCGTGCGTTATGTGATGTGCTGGGACCGACACGCACATGGCATCGGCATAAGACACACCGAGCAGACCCGCACCGAGCAGCACCGCGCACCACCGAGCAACACGGCACCACCCGCACCACCACAACGGCAACGGGGGCATGAGGGAGGGGAGCGCCCATGGCCTCGGACCACATCCGCCGCTGGGAGTCCGGAGCACTCGCGCACGCCGTCACCGACCCTTTCGGTCTGGGCCCGGTGCCCTGGCTGCGCGGCAGTGAGACCTACTTCGACGACACCGGTCACGTGGTGCCCTGGTACGTGGACACCACCCAGCCGCACACCACCTCCCGTGCGAGCGGCACCCGCGTCCCCGCTCCCCGTTCGGCGGGTCCCGGTCCCCGCTCGGCCGACGACGTGCACCGCCAGATCAAGGGCTTCACCTCCACCGGCGCGGTCGAGCCCGGCAAGGCGATCGACTTCCACATCACGGTCGACCCGCCGCAGGAGTTCAGCGTCGACATCTACCGCATCGGCCACTACGCCGGGCACGGCGCCGCGAAGATCACCAACAGCCCCCGGCTCTCCGGCATCGTCCAGCCCGAGCCGCTGGCCGCCGACCGCACCGTCTCCTGTCACCACTGGTGGCTGTCCTGGCGCCTCCAGGTCCCCGAGGAGTGGCAGGTCGGCGCCTACGTTGCCGTCCTCACCACCCACGACGGCTACCGCTCCCACATCCCCTTCACGGTCCGCGACGACCAGCCCGCCGACCTCCTCCTGCTGCTGCCCGACATCACCTGGCAGGCGTACAACCTCTACCCGGAGGACGGTCACACCGGCGCCAGCCTCTACCACGCCTGGGACGAGAAGGGCCGGCTGCTCGGCGAGGCGGACGCCGCCGTGACCGTCTCCTTCGACCGGCCGTACGCGGGCGCCGGTCTGCCCCTGCACGTCGGTCACGCCTACGACTTCATCCGCTGGGCGGAACGGTACGGCTACGACCTCGCCTACGCCGACGCCCGCGATCTGCACGCGGGCCGCGTCGACCCCACCCGCTACCGGGGTCTGGTCTTCCCCGGCCACGACGAGTACTGGTCGGTGCCGATGCGCCGGGCCGTGGAGAACGCCCGCGACCACGGCACCTCGCTGGTCTTCCTGTCCGCCAACACCATGTACTGGCAGGTGGAGTTGGCGCCCTCCGCGTCCGGTGTCCCGGACCGGCTGCTGACCTGCCGCAAGCGCAAGGGTCCCGGAAAGCCGGTGCTCTGGCGCGAGGTCGACCGACCCGAACAGCAGCTCATCGGCATCCAGTACGCGGGGCGCGTCCCCGAACCCAGCCCCCTGATCGTCCGCAACGCCGACCACTGGCTGTGGGAGGCGACCGGCGCCCGCGAGGGCGACGGCATCGAGGGACTGGTCGCGGGCGAGGCGGACCGCTACTTCCCGCGCACCGCCCTCCCCGACAACGAGGAGCGCATCCTCCTCGCGCACTCCCCCTACCTCGACGGCGACGGCGTGAAGCGCCACCAGGAGACCTCCCTCTACCGCGCCCCCTCCGGCGCCTGGGTGTTCGCCTCCGGCACCTTCGCCTGGTCCCCGGCGCTGGACCGCCCCGGCCATGTGGACCCCCGCATCCAGCGGGCCACCGCCAACCTCCTGGACCGCATCTGCAAACGCGACTGACCACCCGGACGACACCCGCTGCGCCGTATACGGGAGAATCGAGGCAGTTGGACAGAACCACGGGGAGGAACCGTGTCCGGATTCGTAGAAAAGCCCGAGCCGACCGAGGTTCCGGGTCTGGTGCACCTGCACACCGGCAAGGTGCGCGACCTGTACCAGAACGAGGCGGGCGACCTCGTGATGGTCGCCAGTGACCGCATCTCCGCCTACGACTGGGTGCTGCCCAGCGAGATCCCCGACAAGGGCCGCGTCCTGACCCGGCTCTCCCTGTGGTGGTTCGACCAGCTCCGCGACCTGGCGCCCCACCACGTGATCAGCACCGAGCTGCCCGAGGGCGCCCCCGCCGACTGGGAGGGACGCACTCTGGTCTGCAAGTCGCTGCGCATGGTCCCGGTCGAGTGCGTGGCCCGCGGCTACCTCACCGGCTCGGGTCTCGCGGAGTACAAGGAGTCCCGCACGGTGTGCGGACTCGCCCTGCCCGAGGGTCTGGAGGACGGCTCGGAGCTGCCCGGACCCATCTTCACCCCGGCCACCAAGGCGGAGGTCGGCGAGCACGACGAGAACGTCTCCTACGAGGAGGTCGCCCGTCAGGTCGGCGCCGAGACCGCCGCCCAGCTCCGCCAGGCCACCCTCGCCGTGTACTCCCGCGCCCGCGACATCGCCCGCGAGCGGGGCATCGTCCTCGCGGACACCAAGTTCGAGTTCGGCTTCGACGGGGACACCCTCGTTCTCGCGGACGAGGTGCTGACCCCGGACTCCTCCCGCTTCTGGCCGGCCGACCAGTGGCAGCCGGGCCGCGCCCAGCCGTCGTACGACAAGCAGTTCGTGCGCGACTGGCTGACCGGACCCGACTCCGGCTGGGACCGCACGAGCGAGCAGCCCCCGCCCGCGCTGCCCGAGGAGGTCGTGGCGGCGACCCGCGCCAAGTACATCGAGGCGTACGAGCGCCTGACCGGCACCCGCTGGTAACGCGAGAAGCCCCCGGTGAGAACCGGGGGCTTCTTCATGGAGCGGACGACGAGGCTCGAACTCGCGACCTCAACCTTGGCAAGGTTGCGCTCTACCAACTGAGCTACGTCCGCAGTGCGCCGTGGCGCGGAGCCAACTATACCCAACCCCGCTCCCGTGCGAGACGCACCGCCGCGTGCCGGTTCTCCGCGCCGAGCTTGGTGACCGCCGAGGAGAGATAGTTCCGCACGGTCCCCGGCGACAGCGCGGCACGGTCCGCGATCTCCGCGACCGGCGCCCCGTCGGCCGCCAGCTCCAGCACCTCCGCCTCCCGCGCCGTCAGCGGGGAGTCCCCGGCGGAGATCGCGTCGGCGGCCAACTCCGGGTCGACGTACCGCTGTCCGGCGTGCACGGTACGGATGATCTCCGCGAGCCGCTGGGCGCTCACCGTCTTCGGCACGAACCCGCGCACTCCGGCGGCGAGCGCCCGCTTCAGATGCCCGGGGCGCCCGTGTCCGGTGACGATCAGCACCCGGCAGCCCGGCAGTTCGGTGCGCAGTGATGTGGCGACCCTCACACCGTCGGCGCCCGGCATCTGCAGGTCCAGCACCGCCACGTCGGGCCGGTGCGCCCGCGCCATGGCCAGCGCCTCGGGACCGCTCGCCGCCTCCGCGACCACCAGCAGATCGTCCTCAAGGGAGAGCAGGGCGGCCAGCGCGCCCCGGATCAGATGCTCGTCGTCGGCCAGCAGCAGCCGTACCGGTCCGTTCACGGGGCGACCTCGCTCACGTGCCGTACCTCCGCCGCCGGGACCGTACGGCACAGCGGCACCTCGGCCACCAGCCGGAACCGGTTCCCGTCCACCGGTCCCGCCTCCAGCGCGCCGCCCACGGCAGCCAGCCGCTCGCGCAGCCCGGCGAGCCCCGAGCCGCCGCTCGCGGACGGCTCGCCCACGCCGTCGTTCTCCACCGTCAGCACCGCGCGCCCCTCGCCCACTCGCACCGCGACGGCGCAGCGCCGCGCGTCCCCGTGCCGCAGCACGTTGGTGGCCGCCTCGCGCACCACCCAGCCGAGCGCCGACTGCACGGACGCGGGCAGCTCCGCCGTCTCCGCACGCACCTCGCAAGTGATCCCGGCGGCGGTCAACACCCCCTGTGCACCGGCGAGTTCGACGGCGAGGTCGGCTTCGCGGTAGCCGCGTACGACCTCGCGGACCTCGCGCTGCGACTCCTGCGCGATCCGCTGCACCTCGATCATCTGCTCCACCGCCTCCGGCCGTCCGCGCCGGGCGAGTTGGACCGCCAGCTCGCTCTTCAGGGAGATCACCGAGAGGTTCCGCCCCAGCACGTCGTGCAGATCCCGCCCGAACCGCAGCCGCTCCTCCGCGACCGCGAGCCGCGCCTCGGTCTCCCGGGCCCGCTCCGCCTCCCAGAGCACGGAGAGCGTCCAGGCGCCGCACCGGCACGCGGCCAGCGGGAAGAGGGCGCCGAAGACGGCCACCAGAGCGGTGCCGAGGATGCCGGTGCCGTCCGGGTGGGCGAGCCCGAACACCGCCGTGAGCAGCACGGTGAGCACCGCCGCCACCCGCAGATAGGCCCGCACCGGCATCACCATGCCGTACAGCAGCCCGAACGGCATGAGGGCGGCGCCGAGCGAGAGCTTGACCGCCACCGGCTCGGCGCCGTCCAGCGCGGCCAGCGCCAGGGTCAGCGCGAGCGTCACGAAGAGCAGCGCCCAGGAGACCCACAGCGCCCGCCCCGGCAGCTCGCCGCGCCCGAGGTAGTGGTCGAGCGCGGGGCGGGTGAGCCGGTTGGCGTCCGCGCACTGGAGCGCGCCCGCCACGAGGAGCAGCGCGCCCAGGACGAGCGGCACCGGCGTGTGGCGCACCCCGAGGACGACGGGCTGCAGCATCCACACCAGCGCGAGCAGCCACGGCGTCAGGTACCACATGACGACGGTCGTCAGCTCGACCCGCTCCGCCTTGCTCCGCTCCCGCCAGTGCCGTTGCCGCAGTCGCCGCGCGTGCCCGAGCATCCCCGCTCCCCCCCCCAAGTCACCGGCGCGGTTCCCAGCGGAACCACCGGTGTACAGCAAACACGGCCACGACGACCCAGGCCAGCGCGCCCGCGACAGCCGTCCCCGCCTGGTACGCGCTCATCGAACCGGTCAGACCGCCGCTCACCAGCCGCAGCGCCGGGGAGAGCGGCAGGAACGCGCAGACCCGGGCGAGTCCGTCGGGCATCACCTCGGCGGGGAACATGATCCCGGAGCCGATCATCGAGACGAACACCAGCGGCAGCGCGGTGACCTGGGCGCTCTCCACGCTCCGGGTGAAGGAGGCGGTCAGCGCTGCCAGCGCGGCGCTCAGCACCAGCCCCGCGAGGACCCCCAGCACCGTCAGATACGGCGCCTTCGGCGGTCCGGTGCGCAGCAGTACCGCGCAGCCCGCGCACAGCAGCAGCGCCTGGGCGAGACCGAGACTCACGGCGGGCACGGCGGTGCCGGTGAGGATCTCGGCGTCGGACAGCTCGCCCGTGCGCAGCCGCTTGAGGACGAGTTCCTCGCGGCGGGCGACGTAGGCGTTGACGAGCGCGGTGTAGACGGCGAACAGGAAGGTGAAGCCGAGAGCGGCGGTCAGCATGACCGCGCCGATCGTGAGCCCCGCCTGCCTCAGGTGCATCGTGTTCACCGCCCCGCGCAGGCTGAACGGCACGGTGAGCGGCACGATCAGCGCGGTGAGCACGACACCCCGATTGCGTCCGAGGAGGGCGAGTTCGGCCCGCGCGAGCGCGGTGAGCCGCTGAGCGGACGAAGGGCTCCGGTGCTCCGCCGCCGTGATGACCGTCCCGCTCATGCCGCCGCCTCCCGCTCTCCGGCGATCCCGAGGAACGCCTCTTCCAGTGAGGCGGGGCGCACGTCCAGTCCGTGCAGGTCGACCCGGTTCCGTTCCGCCCAGGTCAGCACCCCGGTGGCGGCGCGCTGGAGTTCACGGGTGCTCAGCCGGACGGTCCGTCCGCTGACCTCGTGTCCGCACACGCCGAGTTCGTCCAGCGGCGGCAGATCACCGGGGAACCAGCCCTCGGGCAACCGGAAGGAGATGCGCGCGGGCCGGTCCGCGGTGACCTCCGCCGGGGTGCCCGAGGCGGCGATCCGCCCCTCGTGCAGGATCGCGAGCCGGTCGGCCAGGTCCTCGGCCTCGTGCAGATAGTGCGTGGTGAGCAGCACGGTGGTGCCCGCGTCGCGCAGGGCGCGCACCAACTCCCAGGTGTCCCGGCGCCCTTCGGCGTCCAGCCCGGTCGTCGGCTCGTCCAGGAACAGCACCTCGGGATCGCCGAGCAGGGCGAGCGCCAGGTCGAGGCGGCGCCGCTCGCCGCCGGAGAGCTGCTTGATCCGTACGCCGCTCTTCCCGGCGAGCCCGACCCGCTCCAGCACCTCCGCCTCCGGTCGCGCCCCGCTGGTGCAGCCCGCCCACAGGCGGGCGGTCTCCGCGACGGTGAGATCGGTGGGGAAGCCGCCCTCCTGGAGCATGACCCCGGTGCGGGGACGTACGGCGGCACGCTCGCGGTGCGGATCACGACCGAACACCCGCACCCGGCCGCCCGCCGGACGGGCCAGCCCCTCCAGCAGCTCGACGGTCGAGGTCTTGCCCGCGCCGTTGGTGCCGAGCAGGGCGAAGATCTCCCCGCGGTCCACGGAGAAGGTGACGCCCCGCACCGCCTCGAATCCGGTGCCGTAGACGCGCCGCAGGTCGGTGACCTCGATCACGTGCTCTTGCTCGTCGCTGTCCATGAGTTCAGCGTCCCGGCGACGGGCGCGGATCGGCAGTGCGCGCTGTCATCACCGGGGATGACAAATGTCAGAAGGGCGAGGGCATACGAAAAGACCCCGGTCCAGTGGACCGAGGTCTTTTTCCCGAGCGGACGACGAGGCTCGAACTCGCGACCTCAACCTTGGCAAGGTTGCGCTCTACCAACTGAGCTACGTCCGCACTGCTCCCGACCGGCTCCCACCGATCGGTGCGAGCACCAGCCTACCTGATCCAAAAGGATGCTTGTGACCGGTGCCAGAGCGGGTGACAGGAATCGCACACTGCGCCTCCCCCCTGGAAGGGGGGTGTTCTACTACTGAACTACACCCGCACGGTCCTCGGGATTCGGCTTTTCGGCCTTGCCCCTCGGCGTGCTCCAGACATTAGCCGATCGGCAGGGGGGTAGCGCAAGTCGGTTCCCCCTGCGGACAGGTGAGCGACTCTCAGGGCCCGGTGGCCGGGCCCCGAGGAACCGCCACGGCTCACTGGGCGGCGCTGAACGCCTCGTAGACCTTCTTGGGGATGCGGCCGCGCGCGGGCACGTCCATCTTGTTCGCCTGCGCCCAGGCGCGGACCGCCGACGGGTCGGGGGCGACCTCGGTCTGCTTGTACGCCTTGCCCGAGCGGGCGCGCTTGCGGCCGGCCTCCACGTAGGGCGCGAGCGCCTTGCGCAGTTTCCTGGCGTTGGTTTCGTTCAGGTCGATCTCGTACGACCTGCCGTCGAGCCCGAAGGCGATCGTTTCCGCCGCTTCCGAGCCGTCGATGTCGTCAAACAGAGTGACCACGACTTTTTGCGCCACGAATATCGGTCCCTTCGTGCGGCACGTTGATACGGCTCACCGGCTACGACATGCCGAGTATCCGCTATTGCCAATTCATTTGTACAGCGCTCGGCAATGAAAGGGGAAGACCCACTAAAACCGCCCGCGTGTCCGCCTTCAATAGATGTCGCGCACGGACTGGAGAACTTTCCCAGAAATTTTCGCGGGCGCACGTCTTCGACACCCGATCGTGATGCGGGTCACGTACTTTCCTCCAACTCTACTCGCGTAGAAATTTTGTACGGGTAGTCTGAAGGAACCTGCTCAGCACCACACACCGGGAGTGCCAGTGGCACGCGTCGTAGTCGACGTCATGCTCAAGCCGGAGATCCTCGACCCCCAGGGCCAGGCGGTCCAGCGTGCGCTGCCGCGTCTGGGTTTCGAAGGGATCTCGGACGTCCGCCAGGGAAAGCGATTCGAGCTGGAAGTAGCGGGACCGGTCGACGAGGCCGCGCTCGCCCGCATCCATGATCTTGCGGAATCCTTCCTCGCCAACACCGTGATCGAGGACTTCACCGTCAAGGTGGAAGAAGTCGCGGGAGCGGCGGAGTGACCGCTCGTATTGGTGTCGTCACATTTCCGGGAAGCCTCGACGACCGTGACACCCGGCGCGCGATCACGCTCGCCGGTGCCGAACCGGTCGCGCTGTGGCACAAGGACAAGGACCTGAAGCAGGTCGACGCCGTGGTGCTGCCCGGCGGTTTCTCCTACGGCGACTATCTGCGCGCCGGGGCGATCTCCCGCTTCTCGCCGGTGATGGAGTCCGTCATCGAGCAGGCGAAGGCCGGACTTCCGGTCCTCGGTATCTGCAACGGCTTCCAGATCCTCACCGAGGCGCATCTGCTGCCCGGCGGGATGCTCGGCAACGACCACCTCCACTTCATCTGCCGCGACCAGAAGCTGCGGGTGGAGAACGCGGAGACCTCGTGGACCGGCGACTACCGCCAGGGCCAGGAGATCCACATCCCGCTGAAGAACATGGACGGGCGGTACGTCGCCGACGCGTACACGCTCGACCGACTGGAGGCGGAGGGCCGGGTCGTCTTCCGCTACCTGGACGTCAACCCCAACGGCTCGCTGCGCGACATCGCCGGCATCACCAACGAGGCCGGGAACGTCGTCGGCCTCATGCCGCACCCCGAGCACGCCGTCGAGCCGCTGATCGGAACCGGCCGCACCGACGGTCTTCCGTTCTTCACCTCGATCCTCAAGAAGCTGGTCAACGCATGAGCCGGACGCCTCTGGACACGGTCGAACACGCGACCGCCACCCCTGACGTCGAGCTGCCCTGGGCCGAACTGGGCTTGAAGAAGGACGAGTACGAGCGCGTGGTCGAGATCCTCGGCCGCCGCCCGACCGGCGCCGAGCTGGCCATGTACTCGGTGATGTGGTCCGAGCACTGCTCGTACAAGTCCTCCAAGGTCCATCTGCGCCAGTTCGGCGAGAAGGCGCCCCAGTCGGACGCCATGCTCGTCGGCATCGGTGAGAACGCCGGTGTGGTGGACGTCGGCCAGGGCTACGCGGTCACCTTCAAGGTCGAGTCGCACAACCACCCCTCCTACGTCGAGCCGTACCAGGGCGCCGCGACCGGCGTCGGCGGCATCGTGCGCGACATCATCGCCATGGGCGCCCGCCCGGTCGCGGTCGTGGACCCGCTGCGCTTCGGCGCCGCCGACCACCCCGACACCAAGCGCGTGCTGCCCGGCGTGGTCGCCGGAATCGGCGGCTACGGCAACTGCCTGGGTCTGCCCAACATCGGCGGCGAGGTCGTCTTCGACGCCTGCTACCAGGGCAACCCGTTGGTCAACGCCGGTGCCATCGGCGTCATGCGGCACGAGGACATCCACCTCGCCAAGGCGTCCGGCGCGGGCAACAAGGTCATCCTCTACGGCGCCCGGACCGGCGGCGACGGCATCGGCGGCGCGTCGATCCTGGCGTCCGAGACCTTCGACGACGCCAAGCCGTCGAAGCGTCCCGCGGTGCAGGTCGGTGACCCCTTCCAGGAGAAGCTGCTCATCGAGTGCACCCTGGAGGCGTTTAAGGAGAAGCTCGTCGTCGGCATCCAGGACCTCGGCGCGGCGGGTCTGTCCTGCGCGACGAGCGAGCTGGCGTCCAACGGCTCCGGCGGCATGCGCGTCACCCTGGACGACGTACCGCTGCGCGACTCCACGCTCTCGCCCGAGGAGATCCTCATGAGCGAGTCGCAGGAACGCATGTGCGCGGTGGTCGAGCCCGAGAAGGTCGACCGCTTCCTGGAGATCTGCGAGAAGTGGGACGTCATCGCCACCGTCATCGGTGAGGTCACCGACGGCGACCGGCTGGAGATCTTCTGGCACGGCGGCAAGATCGTCGATGTCGACCCGCGCACCGTCGCCCACGACGGTCCGGTCTACGAGCGTCCCTACGCCCGCCCCGACTGGCAGGACGCCCTCCAGGCCGACGACGCGAACAAGCTGCCCCGCCCGGCCACCCCCGAGGAGCTGCGCGCGCAGGTCCTGAAGCTGGTCGCGTCGCCCAACCAGGCGTCGAAGAAGTGGATCACCTCGCAGTACGACCACTTCGTGCAGGGCAACACCGTCCTCGCCCAGCCGGAGGACTCCGGCATGATCCGCGTGGACGAGGAGACCGGACTCGGCGTCGCCATCGCGACCGACGGCAACGGGCGCTACGCCAAGCTCGACCCGTACACCGGCGCGCAGTTGGCGCTCGCGGAGGCGTACCGGAACGTGGCGACGACCGGCGCCAAGCCGCTTGCCGTCTCCGACTGCCTGAACTTCGGCTCGCCCGAGGACCCGGCGGTGATGTGGCAGTTCGCGGAGGCCGTGCGCGGTCTCGCCGACGGCTGCCTCCAGCTCGGCACCCCGGTGACCGGCGGCAACGTCTCCCTCTACAACCAGACCGGCGAGGCGGCGATCCACCCGACCCCGGTGGTCGCGGTCCTCGGCGTCATCGACGACGTCGCCCGGCGCACCCCGGTCGCCTTCCAGGAGGAGGGCCAGCTCCTCTACCTCCTTGGCGACACCTCCGAGGAGTTCGGCGGCTCGGCGTGGTCCCAGGTCGTCCACGACCACCTCGGCGGGCTGCCCCCGAAGGTCGACCTGGAGCGGGAGCGGCTGCTGGCCGAGATCCTGATCTCCGCCTCCCGCGACGGCATGATCGACTCCGCGCACGACCTCTCCGACGGCGGTCTGTTCCAGGCCGTGGTCGAGTCGGCGCTGCTCGGGGGGAAGGGTGCGCGGCTGATCGTCCCGGACGGTCTGGACGCGTTCACCTTCCTCCTCTCCGAGTCCGCGGGGCGCGCGCTGGTCGCCGTACCGCGCTCGGAGGAGCTGCGCTTCACCGACATGTGCGGCGCGCGGGGGCTTCCGGCCACGCGCATCGGTGTCGTGGACGGCGACTCGGTGGAGATCCAGGGCGAGTTCGCCCTCTCCCTGGCGGAGCTGCGCGAGGCGCACGAGAACACGATTCCGGCGCTGCTGGCGTAGGGACCCGGAGGTGACGGAGGAGGCTCCCCGCCCGAGGGCGCGGGGAGCCTCCTTGTTCCTACGGGGTCACGGTTCCTACGGGGGCACGCCGCCCGGGCGCCCGTCGGCTCGGGTGCCGCATAGGCTCACCGCCATGCCCCCGGCCAAGAAACGCCCCCGCAGGTACGACCCCGCCAAGACCCGCGCGGCGGTCCTCGCCCAGCTCGGTCATGTGCGGGACGCCGTACGGGACCTCGACTCCGAGCCGGTGCGTGCGCTGACGGCGACGGTCGCCGCGTCTCTCTCCGAGGTCGGGCACGCCGTAGCCCGCTCGACCGGCGCGAAGCCGACGCTCACCCCGGCGGAGTGGTTCCTGGCACCGGGAGCGCGGCCGGGTGCGTCGGATTCCCCGTTGGCGGAGGTAGAGGCACGCCTCCGCGACCTCCTCGACACCCACCCCGCCGGACACCCCGTGGACGTCGGCTCCGGTGTCATGACCCTCGACGACTTCCTCGTCACCCGGCTCGTCGACCTGGTCCTGTGCGCCGACGACCTCACCACCCGCGGTCTCGACGTCCCCCTCGACCGCCAGGCTCTCGCCGCCGCCACCCGCGTCCTCGCCGACACCCTCGCCCTGAAGTCCCCCGGCGCCTCCACCGAGGTCCGCGTACCCCCCTACGCCGTCGTCCAGTGCGTCCCGGGTCCCCGCCACACCCGAGGCACCCCGCCCAACGTCGTGGAAACGGCTCCCCTGACCTGGCTCCGCCTGGCCACCGGACGCCTGACCTGGCCAGACGCCCTCGCCCGCGCCGAGGTGAGCGCGAGCGGAGAGCGCGCGGACCTCTCGGGACTGCTCCCACTGCTGCCGTAGCGGCAGCCCGCGCTCGCCGGGCCGTGGCGGAAGTCCGCGCCAGGCGAATGGTGGAGATCCGCGCCCGTCGGGCCGTCGCGGAATCCGCGCTTGCCCAGCCGTGGCGGAAGCCCATGCCGGGTCGGACCGTGAGGCTGCCCGGCTGCGGTGGAGCCGTGCGTGGGCCCACTGCTGTGGGGCTCCGCCCGCCTGGCCGTAGTGCAAGCCCGGGTCGCTGGCCGTTTCGCGAGCCGCGCAGGTGCGGCTGTGGCGGACGCCGCGCCTCTTGGGCTTGGGGGAATCCGCGCCTGACCAGCCGCAGCGGAAGCCGTGCCGTCGGGCGCTGGCGGAACCTCCCGCTCGTCGGGGTGTGAGGGGCTGCGCCGGTCGAGTCGTCGCGGCTCCCGCCCCGTGTCCAATGCGCGCCGGCCTGCGCCAGCCGGACCGCACCGGAGGCATGCGCCCGCCGGGCCGTAGTGAACCCCGGCTCGCTCGCCGTAGCGGAAGCCCGCACCCGCTCAGCCGCGGCAGCCCCCCCGCCCCCGAGCCGTAGCGCAAGCCCGAGCACCGTCGGTCCGCGGCGGAACCGTGGCCACCCCGGGCGGGGACCCGCGCTCACCCGTCCGCCGCGGAACCTCCAGCCGTCCGCCCGCGTCGAACCGGTATGTATCGGCACAAGCAGCGCATGCATCTGACAGCGGTCGCCGTGCTCGTCCCGCTGGCGGTGGGGTGTGGGACCGAGGGGGCGGGGAGCGGGTCGGTGGGACCCGAGCAGCCGGTGACCGGGGTGGAGTGGCGGGTGGACAGCATCACCGCGTCCAACGCCACGCTCCGCGCCCCCGCCGGAGCCCGGTTGCGGGTGGAGGAGGACGGGAGCGCGGGCGGGAACCTCGGGTGCAACAGCTTCGGCGCCCGGGCGACCGTGCGGGACGACCGGATCGCGTTCGGGGCGCTGCGGACGACCAAGATCGCCTGTGACCGCCCCCGGATGACCTTCGAGCGGGCGCTCGCCGCCGCGCTCGACCGGCAGACCCTCACCGCACGCACCGAGGACGGGAAACTCACGCTCACCAGCGGTCACGGGGAGCGCGTGAACCTCACCCGGATCACGCCCGATTGATGTGCGACACCTCACTCGGGACACCCCGGCGGAGCCGCCCCGGACGCCCCGAAGCACCCCGCCGCGCCGGAAGTCGTCCGATACGCACCGCTGTGACCAGGCGAAACGGAAAAAGCACCAAGGTGATCGCGCGTCCGGGTTCGGCAGCCACTACGTATCCCCAATTCGGAGCAACGGTCGGGCTCGCCTACACTCGGAGCCGTGCCACGTGGTGACGGTCGACTCAATCACGATCTGCTTCCCGGCGAGAAGGGCCCCCAGGACGCTTGCGGCGTCTTCGGTGTCTGGGCGCCTGGCGAAGAGGTCGCAAAGCTCACGTACTTCGGGCTCTACGCCCTCCAGCACCGGGGTCAGGAATCCGCGGGAATCGCGGTCAGCAACGGCTCCCAGATCCTCGTCTTCAAGGACATGGGCCTGGTCTCCCAGGTCTTCGACGAAACCTCGCTCGGTTCGCTCCAGGGTCACATCGCGGTCGGACACGCCCGCTACTCGACCACCGGCGCCTCCGTGTGGGAGAACGCCCAGCCGACGTTCCGCGCCACCGCGCACGGTTCGATCGCGCTCGGCCACAACGGCAACCTGGTCAACACCGCGCAGTTGGCGGAGATGGTCGCCGACCTGCCCAAGGACACCAACGGCCGCTCCACCCGGGTCGCGGCCACCAACGACACCGACCTGCTGACGGCGCTGCTCGCCGCCCAGGTCGACGAGGACGGCAAGCCGCTCACCATCGAGGAGGCGGCACACCGCATCCTCCCGCAGGTGAAGGGCGCCTTCAGCCTCGTCTTCATGGACGAGCACACGCTGTACGCCGCCCGCGACCCGCAGGGCATCCGCCCGCTGGTCCTCGGCCGCCTGGAGCGCGGCTGGGTCGTCGCCTCCGAGTCCGCCGCCCTCGACATCTGCGGCGCCGCTTACGTCCGCGAGATCGAGCCGGGCGAGTTCATCGCCATCGACGAGAACGGTCTGCGCACCTCCCGATTCGCGGAAGCGAAGCCCAAGGGCTGTGTCTTCGAGTACGTCTACCTGGCGCGCCCGGACACCGACATCGCCGGGCGGAACGTCTACCTCTCCCGCGTGGAGATGGGCCGCCGCCTCGCCAAGGAGGCGCCGGTCGAGGCCGACCTGGTCATAGCCACGCCGGAGTCCGGAACCCCGGCCGCCATCGGATACGCGGAAGCCTCCGGCATCCCCTTCGGCAACGGTCTGGTGAAGAACGCCTACGTGGGCCGCACCTTCATCCAGCCCTCGCAGACCATCCGCCAGCTCGGCATCCGGCTGAAGCTGAACCCGCTCAAGGAAGTCATCAAGGGCAAGCGCCTGGTCGTCGTCGACGACTCGATCGTGCGCGGCAACACCCAGCGGGCCCTGGTGCGCATGCTGCGCGAGGCGGGCGCCGCCGAGGTCCACATCCGGATCTCCTCGCCGCCCGTGAAGTGGCCCTGCTTCTTCGGCATCGACTTCGCCACCCGCGCCGAGCTGATCGCCAACGGCATGACCATCGAGGAGATCGGCACCAGCCTGGGCGCCGACTCGCTCGCGTACATCTCCATCGACGGCATGATCGACGCGACCACCATCGCGAAGCCGAACCTGTGCCGCGCCTGCTTCGACGGCGAGTACCCGATGGAGCTGCCCGACCCGGAGCTGCTCGGCAAGCAGTTGCTGGAGACCGAGCTGGCGGCAGGAACCGCCGCCACCGCCGCGGCCGACGCCATCCGGCGTCCCTGAGCTGCGCCGTCAGAGCCGTACGACAGGAAAGTTCTCTCAAGTCATGTCCTCTGAGACCACGGGTGCCAGCTACGCGAGCGCGGGCGTCGACATCGAGGCGGGCGACCGCGCGGTCGAGCTGATGAAGGAATGGGTCAAGCGGACGCGGCGCCCCGAGGTCCTCGGCGGCCTCGGCGGCTTCGCCGGGCTCTTCGACGCCTCCGCCCTCAAGCGCTACGAGCGCCCGCTGCTCGCCTCCGCGACCGACGGCGTCGGCACCAAGGTCGACATAGCCCGGCGCCTCGGCGTGTACGACACCATCGGTCACGACCTGGTCGCCATGGTCATGGACGACATCGTGGTGTGCGGCGCCGAGCCGTTGTTCATGACCGACTACATCTGCGTCGGCAAGGTCCACCCCGAGCGGGTCGCGGCGATCGTCAAGGGCATCGCGGAGGGCTGTGTGCTCGCCGGGTGCGCCCTGGTGGGCGGCGAGACGGCCGAGCACCCGGGTCTGCTGGGCGCGGACGACTTCGACGTCGCCGGTGCCGGTACGGGCGTGGTGGAGGCCGACCGGCTGCTCGGCCCGGACCGTATCCGCGAGGGTGACGCCGTGATCGCCATGGCGTCCTCCGGTCTTCACTCCAACGGGTACTCCCTGGTCCGCCACGTCCTCCTGGAGCGCGCCGGACTCGCCCTGGAGACGGAGGTCGCGGAGCTGGGCCGCACGCTCGGGGAGGAGCTGCTGGTGCCCACGAAGATCTACTCGCTGGACTGCCTCGCGCTCACCCGCACCACCGAGGTGCACGCCTTCTCGCACATCACCGGCGGCGGTCTCGCGGCGAACCTGGCCCGGGTGATCCCGGACGGGCTGCACGCCACCGTGGACCGCTCCACCTGGACCCCGGGCGCGATCTTCGACCTCGTCGGCCGCACGGGCGACGTGGAGCGCCTGGAGCTGGAGAAGACGCTGAACATGGGCGTCGGCATGATGGCGGTCGTACCCGCCGAGTCCGTCGAGGCGGCGCTGACCACGCTCGCGGACCGCGGCGTGGACGCCTGGGTGGCCGGAGAGATCACCGCCCGGGACAGCCGTACCTCGGGCGCCGAGCTGACCGGGGACTACGCGCGCTAGAACACCTGTAGGGCGGGCTCCCCGCAGGGCGCCCGCCCTCTGTGGTGCGCGGACCGCACCGACCGTTTCACCGGCAGCACAGAAGCCGGTCGGTGGCAGTGCCACCGACCGGCTTGATGCTCAGTGCAAGGTCAAGCGCCGCGACGGTGTTGTGAGGGACCGTCGTCCTCGTCCTCGTCGTCGTCCTCATAGAGGTCGGCGTAACGGGAGTAGAGGTCGTCCTCGTCATCTTCATCGTCCTCGAACGGCTCGCCGTTCGGCGGCTGGCTCGAAGTCGATGCGCCCAGTTCACTGGCCAGCCGTGACAGGTCAGTCCCACCGCTGTTGTACTTCAGCTGGCGGGCGACCTTTGTCTGCTTGGCCTTGGCCCGGCCGCGCCCCATGGCTCGACCCCCTCGGTGACGGGGCTCAACGGCCCCAGAGTCTGACACGCGTTCATGATCTGGAACGGACTCTCCGCAGAGATGCCGGTCCGTAGGGCTTCCACGGTACCTGAGCCCGCGCCCATACGGTACGTCGCCCGCAGCACGCGCGTGTGCACAGGACCCTCGAGGAGCCCTGTCCTCGCTGGTCAACGGCGATTTTAACCACTTATCGGGGGACGACCCGCCGGTGGAAGTGAGAGTTCTCTCCAAGTTGCCTCCGGCGGGTACCGCCCGCCCGTGCGGCCGGGCACCCGGCCCGGGACCCGCACGGGCGCGAATCGGCCGGTACGGAGCCCCCGTGGGTCAGCGCGTCGCGCGGGCGTCCGCCATGCGCCGCTCGGCGATCCGGTCGGCCGCGGCGGCCGGCGGAATGCCGTCTTCCTTTGCGGTCGCGAAGATCTCCAGCGTGGTGTCGAAGATCTTCGCCGCCTTCGCCCGGCACCGCTCGAAGTCGAACCCGTGCAGTTCGTCCGCCACCTGGATCACCCCGCCCGCGTTCACCACGTAGTCGGGGGCGTAGAGGATGCCCCGGTCCGCGATGTCCTTCTCCACGCCCGGGTGCGCGAGCTGGTTGTTGGCCGCGCCGCAGACCACCTTGGCGGTCAGCACCGGCACGGTCAGGTCGTCCAGGGCGCCGCCGAGCGCGCAGGGGGCGTAGATGTCGAGCCCCTCGACGCGGATCAGCTCGTCCGTGCTCGCCACCGCCGTCACCCCCTCGGGGTACTGCGCGAGGATCCCGCGTACCGCGTCCGGGCGTACGTCCGTGAGCACCACCTCGGCGCCCTCGGCGCGCAGATGGCCCACCAGATGCCGGCCCACCTTGCCGACGCCCGCGACGCCGACCCGGCGCCCGCGCAGCGAGGGGTCGCCCCACACGTGCTGCGCGGAGGCGCGCATGCCCTGGTAGACGCCGAAGGCGGTGAGCACGGAGGAGTCGCCCGCGCCGCCGTTCTCCGGGGAGCGGCCGGTGGTCCAGCGGCAGGCGCGGGCCACCACGTCCATGTCCGCGACATAGGTGCCGACGTCGCACGCGGTCACGTAGCGCCCGCCGAGCGAGGCGACCATGCGGCCGTAGGCGAGCAGCAGCTCCTCGCTCTTGTCGCGCTCGGGGTCCCCGATGATCACGGCCTTGCCGCCGCCGTGGTCGAGACCGGCCATCGCGTTCTTGTACGACATCCCGCGCGCGAGGTTGAGCGCGTCGGCGACGGCGTCCGCCTCGGTGGCGTACGGGTGGAAGCGGGTGCCGCCGAGGGCGGGGCCGAGGGCGGTGGAGTGGAGGGCGATGACGGCCTTGAGGCCGCTGGCGCGGTCCTGGCAGAGCACGACCTGCTCATGGCCGCCCTGGTCCGAGTGGAAGAGGGTCCGCAGGACGTCGGTGGATGCGCCGGTTGCGTAGGTCACGGTGGTGACTCCTGTGCGTGTAGCGGCGGGCGGGACCGGGGTGGTCCCTGGGGTTTCCCCACACTTTTGGCCGTGGGGGTGGGTGGCGGGGTGGTGCCACGCGGCCGTTGGGCCGCAAGGCTGAGCGTAGAGCCTGCTCGCGGCCCGTATCCGGGGTACGCCGGGGATCACTCTTCCGTGCCCGCGCGGCTGCCCGTCGTGGCACGATGCGCAGTGGTTCCGAGCCGGACCCGGCGGGGGTTTCGAGCCGGGCGCGAGGGGGAGGGAGGGAGCGTGCCCAAGGTGTCCTCCGTGGTCGTCCCCTATGCCGCGTACCTGCGCGTGTACGAGCCGCTGGCCGCCTTCCCGGAGCCCGAGCGCACCCACTGGGCGCGGTACGCCCGACGGCGCGAGCGTCCCACGTACCAGGACGAGCTGCGCCGCTCGCTGGCCGACCTGCTGCCGACGCCGCCGGTCGCGGTGCCGGTGCACGAGAGCGCGGACGCCTTCGTGACCGAGGTGGACGGCGTCCTGTGTGTCTGCCCCTGGCGCACCCGGCTGCGCGGCTGGCAGGCGCTGGCCGCTCTGGGCGAGGAACTGCCCCGGACGGTGCTGGACGCGGTCCTGCCCCCGCTCGTGCGCGAGCAGGCCGCCCAGGACTACGAGCGCTGGCTCGTCCGCAACCCCGAGGCGCGCCCCTGGATCCGCACCGCGACCTGGCAGGTGCCGCTCAACTGGTTCGTGCTCGTCGGCGACGAGGAGCGGCGCTTCGAGAAGGGCACCGGCGAGGTGCCCCCGCTGCTGCGCTACCGCACGCCGATGGTGCAGGCGCGGCGGCGCGTGGCGCGGGCGCTGCGCACCCTGAAGGACGCCGTCGAGGAGGGCCCGCTGATCGACGGGCTGGTGGACGTCGGCCGCTGGCTGGAGGAGTTCCACCCCCGCTCTCTGGTGGAGCTGGACTACGGCGGTCTGGTCCACGCGGTGCCCGCAGGGGCGCTCGAGGACGACCACTCGGCGGCGGACGTGGCCGCGGGCATCGACGCGCTGCGCCGGGGCGACGGTCCGGCCGCGGGGCGGGTCTACGGTCGCCTGGTGCGGCGCTGGCGTGCGGTGCGGGACCTGCGGTCCGCGAACTGATCGCGGTATCCGTACATCTGGGCGAACTGATCGCCGTGTCCGTACGTACTCCTTGATGACGGCGCATCCCGAACAGGCGAGAAGTGACGCAGATCACGGTCGAAATGGCCTCGAACAGCGTACGGTCTGTGGACTTGACTCATCTGACGGGATGTTGGTCCCGATCCGGGCTTTTCCCATCAAGGGTGATGGACGGCACTTACGCGGCTCTTGCGTCTCTTGCCGCTCCTCATGCCAAAATAGGACAAGGAGCCCGGGGAGGGCTCCGTCTGTCCATCTGTGCTCCACTATGGGCGGAATCTCAGCATTGCACGCTTTGGGGGGTCCGGTGCCTCCTGATCGCCGAAGTGACTGATCGTCACATCGGCGTGACTGTCCGCTATGGCATGGTCCATCGGCTTCCGTCGCTGATGAACACCTGGGAGGGCAATTCCATCGGTTTGGCCGACGCGGCTGGACAGATGGTGTAGTTGTAGTGCCGAGGACAAGCCGTTCGTCCTATAACCGACTCGACTCGCGTCCGCCATTTCGGGCAACGCGGGTCAAGGTGCAGAATTTAGAGGAAAGAACCGAGAACGTCGGTTCTCCCGAGGAGGCCGCTCATGACCGCTCGCACCCCTGATGCCGAGCCGCTGCTGACCCCGGCTGAGGTCGCCACCATGTTCCGTGTCGACCCCAAGACGGTCACGCGGTGGGCGAAGGCCGGCAAGCTCACGTCGATCCGCACGCTCGGCGGGCACCGCCGCTACCGCGAGGCGGAGGTCCGCGCCCTGCTCGCGGGCATCCCGCAGCAGCGCAGCGAGGCCTGAACAACTCCATAACCGGGCAGAACGACCGAACCCCAACTGGTCGGGGCGCCCGAACCCTAGCTCTGAACGACGCGGGACCTGCCCCAACAGGCCCCCCGCCCAAGCCGATTCACATGCTTGAGTAAGTGGCACAGGGTGCGTCGTAGATCGCGCTGGACTCCGCCGGGTCCAGCGCGATCTTTTTTGTGCCCTTGAGCGGACCTTCCTGATCCTCCGTGAGCGCCCTTGTCGGGGTTGTGTCGGAGTCTGGGGAGGAGTGTGGGAAGCGCCGTGCGGGACCCGTGAGGCAGGTGCAATTGCACATATTAAATTGACCCGTTGTAGGACACCGGTAAGAACCCCACTTTCAAAAAATCATGCCGTGACTCCCGTCACAGGGCAGGCGTCTTGTTGCCACCGGCATGTGTGCGCTATTGGGATCGCGCGCCCCATCAGCCCTTGTGGGAACGGGTGTTGGGGTTCTCGTCCGGTTCCTCGGTGGGGGCGTCGCTGTGCGCGTCCGGGTGCGCGTCCGTGTCCATGGCGAGGCGCTGGAGGCGGTGGCAGACGGGACAGTGCCGGGTGGCGTGCCGATAGCCGGAGGCGGCCGACAGATGCGCCCTCAGGAGCGCCCGCGTCGCGTGCCTGGCCGATGCCGCCATCCGTCACCTCCGGAGGCCGCACGGGAAAGACGGCCTGCCTTCTGGGTACCGAGCCCGGCACGTGCCGTCAAGAGCGCCGGGAACGACGAAAGGGCCCCCTCGCGGGGGCCCTTCCTCACTGCGGTCCTGACGGGATTTGAACCCGCGGCCTCCACCTTGACAGGGTGGCGAGCACTCCAAACTGCTCCACAGGACCATCTCTCGCGGCACTCGCTGCTGCGTTGTGCTGCGAGAAGGACTGTACACGAGGGTGGATGTCCTGGTCGAACTCACCCTCTGTGCGCGGCTCGTCACGCCATGGCTACGGCGCCAGGGCGTCGATCGCCTTCACGATCCGCTTGTCCGAGACGGGGTACGCCGTGCCCAGCGCGTGGGCGAAGTAGCTGACCCGCAGCTCCTCGATCATCCAGCGGACGTCCAGCACCTGCCGGGGCACCGGCCGCCCCTGCGGGAGCTGCTCGAGCAGCCAGGCGTACTCGTCGCGCATCTCCTGGACCTTCTCCATGCGGGAGGTGTCCCGCTGGACGTTCGTCGGCATCTGCTGCAGACGCCGGTCGGCGGCCACCAGGTACCGCATGAGGTCCGGCAGCCGCTTCAGCCCCGCCCAGGTCACGAAGCCGGGCTTCACCAGGGCGTCCAACTGCTGCCGTACGTCCGTCAGGTTGGCGAGCAGCACCGGGCTCTTCACCGACTTCAGCCGCCGCTCGGCCGCCTGCCACGCCGCGAGCACCTGCTGGACCTGGCCGACCGCGCGCACGGTGGTGTCCACGATGTCGGCGCGCACCTTGTCGTAGAGCTTGCGGTACGACTCCTCGTCCCACACCGGGCCGCCGAAGTCCGCGATCAGCTTGTCGGCGGCGGCCATCGCGCAGTCGTCGAAGAGTGCCTGCACGGAGCCGTGCGGGTTGGCGGAGAGCGCCAGCTTCTGGGCGTTCGTCAGCTTGTCGGAGGCGAACTTGGCCGGGTTGACCGGGATGTTGCGCAGGATGAGCCGGCGCGTGCCCTTCCACATCGCCTCGGCCTGCTCCTCCTCGGTGTCGAAGAGGCGCACGGAGACCGTGTCGCCGTCGTCCACCAGGGCGGGATACGCCTTGACCGGCTGTCCGGCCCGCCTGGTCTCGAAGACACGGGTGAGCGAGCCGATCGTCCAGTCGGTCAGACCCGAGCGCTCCAGCGACTCCCCGCCCTGCCGGGAGGCGGTGGCCGCGGCTGCCTGCGAGAGCGCCTGGCGGGCCTTCGGACGCAGTTGGAGCTTCAGCGCCTCCAGATCCTTGTCCTCGGCCAGTTTGCGGCGCCGCTCGTCGACGATCCGGAAGGTGACCTTCAGATGCTCGGGCACCTTGGACCAGTCGAAGTCGGCGGCTTCGAAGGGCACGCCGACCATGCGCTTCAGCTCGCGCGCCATGGTGGTCGTCAGCGGTTCCTGGAGGGGGACCGCCCGCTCCAGGAACTTCTTGGCGTAGTTGGGCGCGGGGACGTAGTTGCGGCGGATCGGCTTGGGCAGCGTGCGGATCAGCTCGGTGACGACCTCCTCGCGCAGACCCGGGATCTGCCAGTCGAAGCCCTCGTCGGTGACCTGGTTGAGCACCTGGAGCGGGATGTGCACGGTCACGCCGTCGGCGTCCGCGCCCGGCTCGAACTGGTACGTCACCCGGAACTTGAGGTTTCCCTGGTGCCAGGTGTCGGGGTAGTCGTCCTTGGTGACCGCCTCCGCCGACTCCCGGATGAGCATCTCGCGCTCGAAGTCGAGGAAGTCGGGCTGCTCGTGCCGCTTGCGCTTCCACCAGGAGTCGAAGTGGGCGCCGGAGACGACGTGTTCGGGCACGCGCTGGTCGTAGAAGTCGAAGAGCGTGTCGTCGTCCACCACGATGTCCCGGCGGCGGGCGCGGTGTTCCAGCTCCTCGACCTCGCTGAGGAGCTTGCGGTTGTCGGCGAAGAACTTGTGGTGCGTGCGCCAGTCGCCCTCGACCAGCGCGTTGCGAATGAAAAGTTCGCGGGACAGCTCGGGGTCGATCCGGCCGTAGTTCACCTTGCGCTGGGCGACGATCGGGACGCCGTACAGCGTCACCTTCTCGTACGCCATCACGGCGGCTTGATCCTTCTCCCAGTGCGGTTCGCTGTACGTCCGCTTCAGGAGGTGCCCGGCGAGCGGCTCGACCCACTCGGGCTCGATCTTGGCGTTGACGCGCGCCCAGAGGCGGGAGGTCTCCACGAGTTCGGCCGACATCAGGAACTTCGGCTGCTTCTTGAAGAGCGAGGAGCCGGGGAAGACCGCGAACTTGGCGTTGCGGGCGCCCAGGTACTCGTTCTTGTTGCCGTCCTTCACGTCCTTCATGCCGACGTGGGAGAGGAGCCCCGCGAGGAGGGAGACATGGATGCGGTCGGCGGGGGCGTCCTCCTCGCCTATGCGGATGTCCATCTGCTTGGCGACGGTGCGGAGCTGGGTGTAGATGTCCTGCCACTCGCGGATGCGCAGGAAGTTCAGGTACTCCTGCTTGCACATCCGGCGGAAGGACGAGGAGCCGCGCTCCTTCTGCTGCTCGCGGACGTACCGCCACAGGTTGAGGTAGGCGAGGAAGTCGCTGGTCTCGTCCTTGAAGCGGGCGTGCTGCTGGTCGGCCTGGGTCTGCTTGTCGGCGGGGCGCTCGCGCGGGTCCTGGATGGACAGGGCGGCGGCGATGACCATGACCTCGCGGACACAGCCGTTCCGCGCGGCTTCCAGGACCATGCGGGCAAGGCGTGGGTCGACCGGCAACTGGGCGAGCTTGCGACCGGTGTCGGTGAGGCGCCTGCGGGGGTCCTTCTGCGCGGGGTCGAGGGCGCCGAGTTCCTGGAGGAGCTGTACGCCGTCGCGGATGTTGCGGTGGTCCGGCGGGTCGATGAAGGGGAACTTCTCGATCTCGCCGAGGCCGGCCGCGGTCATCTGGAGGATGACGGAGGCGAGGTTGGTGCGCAGGATCTCGGCGTCCGTGAACTCCGGGCGGCTCTCGAAGTCGTCCTCGGAGTACAGCCGGATGCAGATGCCGTCGGAGGTACGGCCGCAGCGGCCCTTGCGCTGGTTGGCGCTGGCCTGCGAGATCGCCTCGATGGGCAGCCGCTGGACCTTGGTGCGGTGGCTGTAGCGGCTGATGCGGGCGAAGCCGGGGTCGATGACGAACTTGATGCCGGGGACGGTCAGCGAGGTCTCGGCGACGTTGGTCGCGAGCACGATCCGGCGGCCGGTGTGCGGCTGGAAGACGCGGTGCTGCTCGGCGTGCGAGAGGCGTGCGTACAGCGGCAGCACCTCGGTGAATCTGTACTTCTTCTTCTCCAGCGCGTCGGCGGTGTCCCGGATCTCGCGCTCGCCGGAGAGGAAGACGAGGATGTCGCCCTTGCCCTCGGCCATCAGCTCCTCGACGGCGTCGGTGATCGCGGTGATCTGGTCGCGGTCGGCGTCGGAGGAGTCCTCCTCCAGGAGTGGCCGGTAGCGCACCTCGACGGGGTACGTCCGCCCGCTCACCTCGATGATCGGGGCGTCGCCGAAGTGGCGGGAGAAGCGCTCGGGGTCGATGGTGGCCGAGGTGATGACGACCTTGAGGTCGGGGCGCCTCGGCAGCAACTGGGCGAGATAGCCCAGCAGGAAGTCGATGTTGAGGGACCGCTCGTGCGCCTCGTCGATGATGATCGTGTCGTAGGCGCGCAGCTCGCGGTCGGTCTGGATCTCCGCGAGGAGGATGCCGTCCGTCATCAGCTTCACGAAGGTGGCGTCCGGGTTCACCTGGTCGGTGAAGCGGACCTTCCAGCCGACGGCTTCGCCGAGCGGGGTCTTCAGCTCCTCCGCGACGCGCTCGGCCACCGTCCGGGCGGCGATGCGGCGGGGCTGGGTGTGCCCGATCATGCCGCGCACGCCCCGGCCCAGCTCCATACAGATCTTGGGGATCTGGGTGGTCTTTCCGGAGCCGGTCTCACCGGCGACGATGACGACCTGGTGATCGCGGATGGCGGCCGCGATCTCGTCCTTCTTCTGGCTGACCGGCAGTTGTTCGGGATAGGTGACGGCGGGCACACGGGAGCGCCGGGCGTCCATGCGGGAGGCGGCCGTGCCGATCTCGCCCTCGATCTCGGCGAGGACGGCGGCGCGGGCCTCCGGCTTACGGATCTTGCGCGCGCCCTCGAGCCTGCGTCCGAGCCGGTGCGCGTCGCGCAGCGACAGCTCGGTCAGTCGGGAGGCGAGGGCGCCCGGGGCGGGGGCGGGATGCGTAGACATACGCGGTCCAGGATCTCACCTCGGGGAAACAGCGCGCGAACGATTTGCCGCCCAGGCGCCCGGGGCGCCCCGGCTCCTGTCGCCGGGGTCGAGCGGAGGACGGGTCCGCGCACGGGCCCGTCCTCCTGGTTCGGCAGGTGCGCCGCCCGGCTCAGCAGCTTCGCTGTCCGGACCTGAACCCGGACCCGTACCCGTCCCGGTAGCCGTTCTGGTAGTCCCAGCGGGGATCGATCGGCAGCGACCGGACCGGGAACTGACGGTGGCCGTCGTTCCAGCGATGGCAGGTGCGCTGACCGTCCCGGAACCCGGACCTGAATCCGTCCCGGAAGCCGTCCTGGTAGTCCCTGGGCGAAGCCGGGAATCGGGTCGCCGTCCCGGTCTGTGTGGTGGCGGGGGTCGCCGAGGCGACCTGCTGGAAGGACACCGGAGCGAGAACGACGGCTGCGGCTACGAACATCGAGCTGAACACAGCCGTCCGCTGTCTTTTCGTGACGGGCATGGGCGCTCCCTCGGGGTGATTCCGACGAATGGCCGTATTTCACTGTGGCCCCGGTCCGGGGACCCCGCAACCGCGTGCCATGACAACTCCACGGCATACGAAAACACCCCCGCCGGAGACTCCGGAGGGGGTGTCGGCCCTGGTGAGGGCGGTTGTGGCTGGGGCCGGGGTCGAACCGGCGACCTATCGCTTTTCAGGCGATCGCTCGTACCAACTGAGCTACCCAGCCACGAGGTTTCACGTGAAACCTCAGCGGTCCTGACGGGATTTGAACCCGCGGCCTCCACCTTGACAGGGTGGCGAGCACTCCAAACTGCTCCACAGGACCAGGCGCTGTGTACGACAGTGTCGCACACGGTTGCGGGTCTTCCCAACGTGATTCCCACCCGCTGTGAGGTGCGCATCTGTTGGGCTGACGTCGCTGGAGAAGCGTATCAGAGCACGGGGGGTGCTCCGAAAACGTGCCGGGAGCGCGAGAGGACGCCGGGACACGCTGGAAAACGTGGGGAAACGCCGGGGAACGCGAAAACCCGCCCTGGATCAGGACGGGTTTCGTGACAACTCTGCTGTGGTGCCCCCAACGGGATTCGAACCCGTGCTACCGCCTTGAAAGGGCGGCGTCCTAGGCCGCTAGACGATGAGGGCTATCGGCCCGCCGTGGGCGCTTCGCAGCGCGTCGGGGACGTGAGCAGCATAGGGGATGTCCAGTGGTATCGGCAAAACGCTTTACGGCGAGGAGCGAGGGCGACGGGCACCTCACTTCTTGGCCAGATGGCGGCTGACCTCGGCCGTCGTCCGTCCCAGACCGCCGAGTTCGATCTCGTCCCACGCCTGGAGCCTGCGGGTGTCGCGGTCCAGGTAGAGGATCGACGCCTCGACCGGCGCCGGGTACTGCCCCTCGACCGCGCGCAGCCCGCTGCCGCCGGTCGAGCCCTCGCGGCGCAGCCGGGTGCCCAGCGGCAGGATCTTCGATCCCTCGGTGTGCAGATGACCGCAGAGCACGAGCGGCACGGTGCCGTCCGTCTCCTGTGCCGCCACCGGCTCGTGCGCCACCGCGATGTCCACCGGCGTGCCCTTGGCCCGCTGGTCCCGCAGCGCCGAGGCGAGCCGCGCCCCCGCGAGACGCTCGGCCGCGTCGCCGCCGGTCGGCCGGGAGCGGTCGGGCGTGAACTGGGGGTCGCCCATGCCCGCGAACCGCACTCCGCCGGCCGTCGCGGCGCGGCCGTCGTCCAGGACGTGCACGTTCTTCATGTGCTCCAGATAGCGCTGGGTCGCTTGGGAGTCGTGGTTGCCCCTGACCCACACATAGGGCACGCCCAGATCCTCGATCGGGTCCAGGAAGCCGTTCTCCGCCGCCGTGCCGTGGTCCATGGTGTCGCCGGAATCCACGATGACGCTCACCTTGTACTGGGTCACCAGCGACTCGATGATCTTCCAGCTCGCCGGGTTGAGGTGGATGTCCGACACGTGCAGCACCCGGATCGTGGAGGGGTCGGGCTGGTAGGCGGGGAGCGTGGACGCGACGTCGTACAGCTTCGTCACGTTCGTCACCAGGCGGGCCAGCTCCTTCTGGTACACGTCGAACTCGCTGACGATGCTGCGCGCGTTGCCCACCACCGACGGCGCCGAGGAGAGCAGCCCGGAGAAGCGGGGCTCCAGTACCGAGCGCGGGTTCCAGGTGGCGTAGGCGGAGATGCCCGAGGCGGCGAGCAGGGCGAGGGCCAGTCCGCCGGCCGCGAGCGCGCGACGGGGCCTGCGGTAGACGGCGAGGCCGAGGACCGTGGCGCCGGTGACGACGGCGACCGTGGAGCGCAGCGCGAGGTCGAGCGTGCCGTGCTCGATGTCGTCGGTGACCTCCTGCTGGAGTCCCGAGAGCCGCTCCGGGTGGTCCACCAGCGCCTGGGCGCGCACCGGGTCCAGTTGGTCCACGTCGACGTCCAGGCGGAGCGGGGCGACATGGCTGTCGAGGGTGAGCGCGCCCAGCGGCGAGACGTTGATCTTCGTGCCGCCGCTGAGGGAGGGACGCAGCGCCATGGTGGTGTCCATCGGGCCGACCGGGGCGCGGACGTTGCCGACGACCAGGAGCCCCAGCCAGGCGCCGGTGAGCACGACCGTGACGAGCCCGAGCGCCCGCAGCCAGGGGCGGCGCCGGGCGGCGAGGGCGAGGAAGGGGAGGCGGCGGTCTTCTGTTGTCCGGTTCCGGCGGCGGAGCGGGGCGGCGGGGACGCGGGGCATTGGGGCCGTATGCCCAGCGGCGCCACGGGATATGCGGGACGCCGGGCGACGCCCCGGTCCGGCTCGGCGCCGACCGGGACCCCGGCTCACGCCCCGGTTCAGCCCCAGCCCAGCTCGTGCAGCCGGGCGTCCTCGATGCCGAAGTGGTGGGCGACCTCGTGCACGACCGTGACGGCCACCTCGTGCACCACGTCCTCCTGCGACGCGCAGTACCGCAGGGTCGGGCCCATGTAGATCGAGATGCGGTCGGGGAGGACCCCGGCGTACCACTCACCGCGCTCGGTGAGCGGGGTGCCCTCGTAGAGTCCGAGCAGTTCCGGGTCGTGGGCGGGCGGCTCGTCCTCCACGAAGACGGCCACGTTGTCCATGACCCGCGTCAGTTCCGGCGGGATCCGGTCCAGGGCCTCGCTCACCAGCTCTTCGAACCTGTCGCGTGTCATCTCCAGCACACCGCCATTGTCGGGGACGGACGGCCGGTTCGGCGGGTAAGGGTGAGCGGGCTCGAACAACGGGCGTGTCCTCTTGCGGGCGGCGGGAGTTGGAGAGGTCGACTCCTTCCCTTGTTCCGGAGGTGGCCGCCGTGCGCCCCAAGTACGTACCCGTCCGTCTGGTCGTCACGGTGCTGGCCGCCGCCGCTGCCACTGGCTGCGTGCGCGTGGGGGAGGACGCGGGACCGTCCCGGCCCGAGCACTCGGCGGGGCAACGCCACGGCGGTGTGCCGGGCGGCGCCCCGGTCGCGGGCGGCGGCGGGCAGGGGTACGAGGAGGCGGCGGGGGACGACAAGCACGGGCACGGCGGCAAGAAGAAGCCGGGCGAGTCGGCCTCGGCGTCCGCCAGCGCCTCCGGCAAGCACGACCGCTCGGCGGCGCCGTCGAAGCCGGGTCAGACCGTGCACCCGGGCGAGCCCGCCCCGACCAACGTGCCGCCGACCCCGCCCGCCAGCTCCGCCCCGCCGGAGCCGCCCGCCTCCAGCCCGCCCCCGCCGGAGTCGCCGACCCCGCCCGCCGAGCCGTCCTCCTCGGCGCACGAGGACCCGGGACCGCAGTTGGTCGAGCGGGTGCCGGTTCCGGCGGTCGCGGTGGCGGCGTAGAACGCGGTCGCGGGGGTGGGCGGGAGGCGGTCTCGGCGGGGGCGCGGAAGGCGGTCGCAGTGGGGGCGTGGAAGGCGCCCCGTGCGCGGCTTTTCGGGGTCGCGCAGGGCCCTCACGAGCGGGTTTGCCTTCGGGGGTGGGGGGTGCGTATGGTGGTAGATCGTTTGATCCCATTTGCCCGGCGCCATCGCAGAGCGCGCCGTGTGGCGCGTACTCTCCTTTGCCGTGACGGACCGCATTGAGGCGGTTGTGTTGTGCGAATCACGGAGTTGACGGGCGCGTGCCGAGAGACTCCGGAAGGTTTCGCATTCGCATGTCCGTTTCCAGTACTGACCAGTTCGTCGCGCCCGAGAGCCCCGAGAACGAGGCCGCTCTCGTCGACGAGACGAACGAGGTCACCGGTGTCGTCGAGATCGACGACACCACCGACACCCCCCAGATCACCTTCGCCGACCTCGGTCTGCCCGAGGGCATCGTGCGCAAGCTCGCGCAGAACGGCGTCACCACGCCGTTCCCGATCCAGGCAGCGACCATCCCGGACGCCCTGGCCGGCAAGGACATCCTCGGCCGTGGCCGCACCGGCTCCGGCAAGACCCTCTCCTTCGGTCTGCCCACCCTGGCCACGCTGGCCGGTGGCCGCACCGAGAAGAAGCGTCCGCGCGCCGTCATCATGACGCCGACCCGCGAGCTGGCGATGCAGGTCGCCGACGCCCTCCAGCCCTACGGCGACGTCCTCGGTCTGAAGATGAAGGTCGTCTGCGGCGGTACCTCGATGGGCAACCAGATCTACGCCCTGGAGCGCGGCGTCGACGTCCTCGTCGCCACCCCGGGCCGCCTGCGCGACATCATCAACCGCGGCGCCTGCTCGCTCGAGGACGTCCAGATCGCCGTCCTCGACGAGGCCGACCAGATGTCCGACCTGGGCTTCCTGCCCGAGGTCACCGAGCTGCTCGACCAGGTCCCGGCGGGCGGTCAGCGGATGCTGTTCTCCGCCACCATGGAGAACGAGATCTCCACGCTGGTCAAGCGCTACCTGAACAACCCGGTCACGCACGAGGTCGACAGCGCCCAGGGCAACGTCACGACCATGTCGCACCACATCCTCATCGTGAAGCCCAAGGACAAGGCGCCGGTCACCGCCGCGATCGCCTCCCGCAAGGGCCGTACGATCATCTTCGTGCGCACCCAGCTCGGTGCCGACCGCGTCGCCGAGCAGCTCCGCGAGTCCGGTGTGAAGGCCGACGCCCTGCACGGCGGCATGACCCAGGGCGCGCGCACCCGCACCCTGGCCGACTTCAAGGACGGTTACGTCAACGTCCTGGTCGCCACCGACGTCGCCGCGCGCGGTATCCACGTCGACGGCATCGACCTGGTCCTGAACGTCGACCCCGCGGGCGACCACAAGGACTACCTGCACCGTGCGGGGCGTACCGCCCGCGCGGGCCGCACCGGCACCGTCGTCTCCCTGTCGCTGCCGCACCAGCGCCGTCAGATCTTCCGTCTGATGGAGGACGCGGGCGTCGACGCCGGGCGTCACATCATCCAGGGCGGCGACGCCTTCGACCCGGAGGTCGCCGAGATCACCGGCGCCCGCTCCATGACCGAGGTCCAGGCCGAGTCGGCGGGCAACGCCGCGCAGCAGGCCGAGCGCGAGGTCGCCCAGCTCACCAAGGAGCTGGAGCGCGCCCAGCGCCGCGCCGCCGAGCTGCGCGACGAGGCCGACCGCCTCGTGGCCCGGGTCGCCCGCGACCGCGGCGAGGACCCGGAGGCCGCCGTCGCCGAGGCGCAGGCGTCCGCCGAGCAGGCCGTCGCCGAGGCGTCCGTCGAGGCCGAGCGTCCGGCTCCGCGCGAGACCGAGCGCCGTGACGACCGCGGTGGGCGTTCCTTCGACCGCGACCGCCGTGACGACCGCGGTGGCCGTGGGTTCGAGCGCCGTGACGACCGTGGCGGTCGTGGCGGTTTCGAGCGCCGCGACGACCGGGGTGGCCGTGGCTTCGAGCGCCGCGATGACCGCGGTGGCCGGGGTTTCGACCGTGACCGCAACGACCGTGGCGGTTTCGAGCGCCGCGACGACCGCGGTGGCCGTACCTTCGAGCGCCGTGACGACCGTCGTGACGACCGTGGCGGCCGTGGCGGTTTCGAGCGCCGTGACGACCGTGGTGGCCGTTCCTTCGACCGCGACCGTGGCAACGGCGGCGGCTCCTTCGAGCGCCGTGACGACCGCGGTGGCCGTGGCTTCGAGCGCCGTGACGACCGTGGCGGCTTCCGCCGCGACGAGCGCACCGGTCACCGGGGCAGCGACCGCCCGTTCAACCGCGAGCGCCGCGACGACCGTCCCGGCTTCCGCACCGGCGGCCACGACCGCCCGTACGGCCGCCGCGACGACCACCGGGGCAACACCGGCGGCTCCTCCTCCTTCGGCCGCCGCGACGACAAGCCCCGCTGGAAGCGCAACGGCTGACGGCACGTGAGCCGAGCCCAGCCAGGCTGGGCCGAGCTGCCGAAGGGCCCGTACGGATTCGTTCCGTACGGGCCCTTCGGCGTACCCCGGCGCGGTGTGGGCCGCCGTACCCCGCGCGGTGTTCCTCGCCCGGCAAAGCACTGGTCATGAATCTGTCAGGAACGCATGTACGATCAGGCGACTTCCGAGGGGCTGCGCCAGGCCGGGGGGCCGGGACCGTCATGAGCGGCACGCATGTCCTCTCGTCGATTCCGGGGAGGGCTCGCCTTGGTCCGTCATGCTTCCGTACACCGTTCCCGCGCCAGACGCGCGGCCGTGGTCTCGGCCGCCGCCGTCGCGCTCGCCGCGGGCCTGACTCCGCTGCTGCCGTCGGCCTCCGCGACCGGCGCGCCGACCGAGACGGTGGTACCGGCGACACTGCGCGGTACCTATCCGTCGACCGCGCTGCTGACGCCCTCGACGCGCCAGGGCCACGACGGCGTCGGCGCCCAGGGTGTCCTCCACCGCCTCGAAGGCGGCAGCGATCTGTGGTGGACGCCGTTCGACGGCGGCGAACCGGTCCGGGTGCCCGGGCGGCAGGGGCTGTTCGCCCAGGCGACCGGCACCGACGTCGTCTACTTCCACTCCGCGGACCGGACCGACTTCCGGGACCTGGCCACGGGTATTGAACGGTCCGTCCGGATGCCGGAAGGGCTTGGCTACCAGAGCGCCTACGACAACCTGCTGATCGCCTTCCGCCCGGCCACCGGCGCGGACGGCACCTCCACGCACGAGGTGCATCTGCTGACCCCCGGGGCCGACGACACGGCCCGGGACGTGACAGTGACCGGTGGCCCGGCGGCCCTCGACCTCGGCCCGACGGTGGGAGCGGACGCCCAGAGCGTCTTCTTCCGCGCGACCCTGGACGGCACCCTTCGCATCGCCGCCGTCGACCGCGAGACCGGCCGCGTGGAGAGCTGGACCCAGCCGCTCCCCACCGCCTACTCGGGTCTGGTGATCTCACCGGACCATGTCGCCGTGGTCGCTCCGGACAGGGCGAAGGTCCTGGTGCTGCCGCGCGGCGAGCTGTCCGCCACCCCGGCCGAGGTCACCGTGGCCGGTGCCGCCGACGGACCGAACGTGGCCCGCGACGTGGCGCTCGTCGGCGACTGGCTGGTGAGTGGGAGCACCCGCGTCCAGGCCCAGCCGCTCGCGGGCGGCGAGCCGGTCACGCTGATGGCGCAGTCGTCGTCCCAGGGCACCGGGGTCGGCCCCGGCGGCACGGCGGTCCGGGTGGGGCGTACCGGCGCCGATGACTGGGGCATCCAGCGCATCCGCGCCGGAGCCGACGGCAGGCCGGTCGTCACCATGGTCAAGCCGCTGCCGAAACCGCCGTACCCCGTCCAGGGTCTGTCGCTCGATCAGGGACGGCTCGCCGTCGCCGACTACGGCACCGTCTCCGGGGCGAACGGCGGCCGGATCGTCCGTGCGCGCACCGTCGCCGCCGCCGGTACCCCCGAGTTCGGGGAGGCATCGGTCCTGCTGGACTCCAGCGCCAACGTCCCCCATTGCGCGTCCCCCGATTGCGCCCCGCTCCACGGCACCCCCGACGGTCGCGTCGTCTGGCAGATCCCCGGCACCAACGGCAGCGCCGACCTCATCCGCGTCACCGGTGGGCAGGGGTCGGCCTTCTGGCAGCGCGGCGTGGAGAAGGGCGGCCGCGTCACCGACGTCTCCGGCCGCTACGTCCTCTACACGGGCCCCACCCACCAGGACGTCTACGAGATCGACAACGACGGCAAGCCCGCCGTCACCCGCACCCCCACCGCCGCTGCCCTCTCCGGCG
Source organism: Streptomyces sp. DSM 110735 (assembly GCF_016482685.1). GTDB lineage: Bacteria > Actinomycetota > Actinomycetes > Streptomycetales > Streptomycetaceae > Streptomyces. Next base: position 601,551 of record NZ_JACYHF010000001.1, read on the forward strand.
ATCTGCTGTGGACCCCGGGCTCGGCGCCGGGGTCCGTCACGGCGTACAGCCTGTCGGCGAAGAAGATCACCGAGACCGTCACCCTCGACTCCGGCTGCGTCCCCACCGAACTCCAGGCGCTGGGCCGCTGGCTGTACTGGGCGTGCGACGGCAGGGCCGGTGTGCACGACCGCACGACGGGCCGCTCCGTGCCCGTCCCCGCCGACGAGGCCGAGCTGGGCGACGGCTACGTCGTCACGCACGAGCGGAGCACCGGGAAGCTCACGCTCACCTCCTTCGCCGACGGCACGCCTGTCAGCCGGGTCATCGGCGAACTGCCGGACACCGGCGCCTCCCAGCGGGACGTGCGCTGGACGGTCGACGAGTCCGGCGCCGACGTCGCCTGGGTGGACGGCCAGGAGCGGGTGCACCTCGTCCCGTCCGGCGTGCCCCAGCAGCCGCTGCGGCTGCTCGCCCCGGCGGAGAGCCCGGCGTCGGTCCCGGCCACCGAACCCGACACGGTCCCGAGGACGCTGACCTCCCTGCTGCTGTCCAAGCCGGCCTCGGGATGGCGCCTCACCGTGCGCGCGAAGACGACGGGCAAGGTCGTGGACACGGCGAGCGGTGGTGCCGCCCGGGGTGTGTTGGACGTCGGCTGGCACGGCGTGCCCCGGGACGCACACGGTGGGGCGGCACGGCTGCCGGTCGGCTCGTACGACTGGACGGTGATCGTAGACCCGGCCGACGGGACCGGACAGCCGCTTCAGGTGAGCGGCACGGTCCGGCTGGCCGACGGCACCCCGGTGCGCCACGATCACGTGGGCCTCGACGGCGTGGGCGACCTGCTCACCCTCAACTCCTCAGGGAGCCTCACCTTCCAGAAGGGCACGGGCAAGGGCGCCTTCTCCGGGAAGGTGTCGGGCGGCGGCTGGTCCACCAAGGCAGCAGCGGTGCCGTTCGGCGATCTGAACGGCGACCACTGCAACGACGTGCTGGTGCGGATGGCGGACGGCTCGCTGCGCGGCTACAAGGTGCCGTGCGGCGACGCGCTCATTCCCTCGTGGTCGTACAAGAAGCTCGGCACCGGCTGGTCGGCGTACAACGCGCTGACCTCGCCCGGCGACCTCACCGGGGACGCGCGGGCCGATCTGCTCGGCCGCAAGGCGTCCACCGGCGATGTGTATCTCTTCGCCGCGAAGAGCGACGGGACGCTCGCGGCCGGCAAGAAGATCGGTTCGGCCTGGAAGGGCTACACGAAGGTCGTCGGCGCCGGAGACCTGAACGGCGACGGCATCGGCGACGTCCTGGCCCGCGACAAGGCGGGCACCCTGTGGCGCTACAACGGCACAGGCACCGGGAAGCTCAAGGCGCGAGCCAAGGTCTTCTCGAACTGGGGCGGTTCGTACAACGCGATCGTCGGCGTCGGCGACATCACCGGGGACGGCAGGAGCGACCTGGTGGTGCGGGACACCTCGGGCGTGCTCTACCGCAACAACGGTGACGGGAAGGGCGGGTTCGGCAGCCGCGTGAAGATCGGCAGCGGCTGGGGCGGCTACAAGGGTCTCTTCTAGTAGGAGTGGGTCCCGTGCGGGCCCTTCGCGTTACCCCGTGGTTTCCGATCGTTTCCGGCCATCGCGTGACGCATGTCACGTCGGCGGGCAGGGAATTGCTGGGGGCATGACAGACGATACGAAGACCGGGGGCGAGCCGGTTCTCTCCGACGAGGAGCGGCTCGCTCAGCTCGGTTATACGCAGGTGCTGGCGCGGCGGATGTCGGCGTTCTCGAACTACGCCGTGTCCTTCACGATCATCTCGGTGCTGTCCGGGTGTCTCACGCTGTACCTCTTCGGCATGGTGACGGGCGGACCGGCGGTGATCACTTGGGGGTGGGTGGCGGTCGGTCTGATGACGCTGTTCGTCGGGCTGTCGATGGCCGAGATCTGTTCCGCGTATCCCACCTCGGCGGGGCTGTACTTCTGGGCGCACCGGCTGGCGCCGGAGCGGTCGGCGGCGGCGTGGGCGTGGTTCACGGGCTGGTTCAACGTGCTGGGGCAGGTCGCGGTGACCGCCGGCATCGACTTCGGCGCGGCGTCCTTCCTCGGCGCCTGGCTGAACCTCCAGTTCGGCTTCGAGGTGACCCCCGGTCGCACGGTCCTCCTCTTCGCCGCGATCCTCCTGCTGCACGGCCTGCTGAACACCTTCGGCGTGCGCATCGTCGCGCTGCTCAACAGCGTCAGCGTGTGGTGGCACGTGGTGGGGGTGGCGGTCATCGTCGGCGCCCTCGCGATCCTGCCGGACCACCACCAGTCGGCGTCCTTCGTCTTCACGAAGTTCGTCAACGAGACCGGCTGGGGCAGCTCCTTCTACGTCGTCCTGCTCGGTCTGCTGATGGCGCAGTACACCTTCACCGGCTACGACGCCTCCGCCCACATGACCGAGGAGACCCACGACGCGGCGACGGCGGGACCGAAGGGCATCGTCCGCTCGATCTGGACCTCCTGGATCGCGGGCTTCGTCCTGCTCCTCGGCTTCACCTTCGCGATCCAGTCGTACGACAAGGCGCTTCAGTCCCCGACCGGCGCGCCCCCGGCGCAGATCCTCCTCGACGCCCTCGGCGCCACGACCGGCAAGCTCCTCCTCCTGGTCGTCATCGGCGCCCAGCTCTTCTGCGGGATGGCGTCCGTGACGGCCAACAGCCGCATGATCTACGCCTTCTCCCGCGACGGCGCGCTGCCCTTCTCCCGCGTCTGGCACACGGTCAGCCCCCGCACCCGTACCCCGGTCGCGGCGGTCTGGCTGGCGGCGCTCGGCGCCCTGGCGCTCGGTCTGCCGTACCTCATCAACTCCACGGCGTACGCCGCCGTGACGTCCATCGCGGTCATCGGTCTCTACATCGCCTACGTCATCCCGACGCTGCTGCGCGTCCGCAAGGGCGACGCCTTCTCCCGCGGTCCCTGGCACCTGGGCCGCTGGTCCCGCCCCATCGGCGTCGTCTCGGTCACCTGGGTCGTCCTGATCACGATCCTCTTCATGCTCCCCCAGGTCTCCCCCGTCACCTGGGAGACCTTCAACTACGCCCCGATCGCCGTCCTGGTGGTCCTCGGCTTCGCCGCCACCTGGTGGCTCGCCTCGGCCCGCCACTGGTTCCTGGCCCGGTCCAAGGAGTGACCGACGCGGCCGTGTCCCCGATACCCGATCGGAGACACGGCCACCTCCCGCTATGCTCGGACAGGCAACATCGCCCGGGGCCCTTAGCTCAATTGGCAGAGCAGTGGACTTTTAATCCATTGGTTGTGGGTTCGAGTCCCACAGGGCCTACGCGTACGCCCCCGGATCGGAGACAGACCGATCCGGGGGCGTTGTGTTTTCCGGGGGCGGGTGGGGCGCGTGGGGCGCCTCCGTGCGCGGTGCACCCTCGCCCCGTGCGGAATGCACGCTCCCGTACAAAACACCCCCGTATGCAGGGTTCACGTATACAACCCCGCTCTTTGCGGGCAAGAGCGCGCTTTCGGTCCGGGGTGCGGGGGATTCGGACGTTGTGGGGGTGCGGGGTGCCGTCGCGACGAGGGGCGCTTTACGCTTTGCGGTTGAATGGCTTCGTAAGGTGACGATGCGTGCTGTTCCAGCGGACGGGCGGGTTGCGTTCATGTCGGAGTACGGCAAGGCCGGGGTCGACTACTCGGTGCTCGACCGGGTCAAACGGGCGGCGGTGGAGCGGGCGGCTGCCACGAGCGGGCTGCTGGCGGCGGCCGGGGCACGGGAGTTGGCGGGATCGCGGGGCGCGACGGCGTACGTCGTCGAGGTGGGCGGGCTGACGCTCGCCGTGGTGACGGAGGGGCTCGGCACCAAGTCGATCATCGCGGAGGACTATCTCGCCGCGTCCGGGGAGAGCCGGTTCGCCGACGTCGCCGTGGACGCGGTCGCCGCCATCGTCAACGACGTGGTCTCCGTCGGCGCCAACCCGCTGGTGGTGACGGCGTACTTCGCGACCGGGGACGCCGCCTGGTACACCGACGAGCGCAAGTCGCTCGAACTGCTGGCCGGTTGGCAGAAGGCGTGCGAGCAGGCGGGCGCGACCTGGGGCGGCGGGGAGTCGCCCGCGCTGCCGGGGCTGCTCACCGGCGCCGGCATCGAACTGGGCGGCAGCGCCCTCGCGGTGGTGCCACCGGGCAGAGAACCGGTGTTCGGGGACGCCGTACGCCCCGGCGACCGCATCGTGGTCCTGTCCAGCTCGGGGCTGCACACCAACGGCGCCTCGCTCGCCCGGCACGTCGCGGCCGGACTCCCCGAGGGGCTGCTGACGCGGCTGCCCGGCGGCCGTACGCTCGGCGCCGCCCTGCTGGACCCCTCGGTGCTGTACCCGGCCTTCGTCCGCGCGCTCCTGGACTCTCCGGTCCGCCCGCACTTCCTGAACCCGATCACCGGCCACGGCCTGCTGAAGATGATGCGCCCGGCCGCCGAGGTGCGCTACGTCCTGGACGTGCTCCCCGAGGTGCCCGAGGTGCTGGCGTTCCTCGCGGAGCGCAGCGGCATGGACCCGGCGGAGGCGTACTCCACGCTCAACATGGGCTTCGGATACGTCGCCGTGGTGCCGGAGGACGACGCCGACCGCACCGTGGAGATCGCGCGCGCCGCCGGATACGAGGCGTTCGTCGGCGGCGAGGTCGTCGAGGGTCCGAAGTCCGTCTCCGTGCCCTCGCTCGGCATCGAGTACGGCGGCGACGAACTGCGCATCAGCTAGGCCGTGTCCGTCCGCGTCCGGACGGCACCGCACACCCGACAGGGATCCCAGGGGGGACGTACATGACGACCGGTAACGAGCCTTGCTTATCGGGGGAGCCGACCCGCTCCCTCTCGCCCTACGACACCGAGGCGCCCGGCCTCCTCCATCTCGCCCTGCTCGCCGCCGACCACGCCGACGTGTGCGTGGTGGGCCGGCTGACCGCCGCCCCGGACTCGGCCGCCTGCGTACTCGAAGTGGCCGCCGAAGGAGGGGGTTTCCCGCCCGGAGCGCGCCCCGTGGTGCTCCGCGGCACCATGGCGTACGGCGCCGACGCGCCGGGCGGGCGCACCGGCTGGCTGCCCCTGCGGGGGATCCGGGTCACCGGCGCGCCCGGCGGGTCGTACGACCTGTCCGCACTGGACGAGCCGCGGCGGATCGCGACGCTCGACGCGGCCGGGCTGGACGCGGTGGAGGCACTGGCCGGAGGAGATCCCCCGCTCGCCCCTCCGCAGCGCGAGCGGATACGCGCCGCGCAGACCGAGGCGCTCGTCCCCCTCGCGAAGGGCTGCGGCGACCTCGCGCGCACGCTCGTGACCGAACCGGTGGAGGACGTACCCGCGCTGCGGCGGCTCCAGGAGAACTGCCGCGACCTGTACGGACGGCTGGAGCCGGAACGGGCTCTCGCCTGGGCGCTGGAGGAACTGGGGGAGCTGGCCCAGGCGATGCGGCGGGGGGAGTCCACGGTGCGCCTGGAGGAGGAGCTGGGGCAGGTCCTCGCGTGGTCGCTGTGCCTGGCGAACATCACGCGCACGGACGCCGCGCACGCCTTCGCGAAGTCCTACTCCACCGAGCTGGAGCGCCAGATGCGCAAGCACGGCGCCGTCCGCCCCTACCGTCGGCAGGTGCTGCCGTGCTGAGCGTGGGTCTGCCCAAGGGGCGTCTGCTGCCGCGCTCGGAGGCCGCGGTGGCGGTCTTCCGGGAGGGCGCGGGATTCCATGACGGCACGAGCGGCGGCGGCAGCGCCGGGGAACCGCTTCTCGACGCCCGCTTCCTGCGGATGCCCGACCTCCCCGGACTCGTCGCCGAGGGGCTGCTCGACGCCGGGATCGCGGGCGAGGAGTGGCTGGTCGAGAGCGGCGCGGACGTGGTGCGGGTGGCGCCGCTGTGCTGGTACCACGTACGGATCTGCGCGCTCGGCCGCCCGGACCGCGCGCCGGACGCCGACGGTACGGAACCGGTGCGTGTCGTCTCCGAATACGCCCGCGTCGCACGGCACTTCGCCCGCGCCCGCTGGGGAGAGGGGCACACCCAGCGCACCGTACGGGGCTCGGTGGAGCACTACCTGCCCGACCTGGCCGACGTCGCCGTCGAGTGTGTCGAGACGGGCGAGAGCATGCGGCGCCGGGGGCTGGTGGTGCTGGAGACCCTGTTCGAGGCGGACGTGTGGCTGATCTGCTCCCGCGCCGCCGCCGACGAGGAGACCCTGACCCGGCTGAGGCGCTGGGCCGAGGTCATCGCCGCCCCGGCGCCGGACGACGGCCCGGCACACCGGCGCCCCGCCCTCTCCGCCCAAGTCCCTTCGGAACAGCCCCTGTCGGACCGGTTCGCCGCGCCCGCCCTCGACGGAAGGCGCTGACATGGCTCTCTCCACCACCGCCCTGCGCGACCTCCCGCCGCATCTGCGCCTGCTCGCCTGGCCCGCCCTCAACCGCCGCCCCGGGCTGCCGGGAGTGGCCGTCCGGGCACCGGCGGAACTCGCCGCCGCCGCGCCCTCGCTGACCTGCTACAGCGGCGAGGTCGGCATCACGCTGCCCGCCCACACGGTCCGCCCGGAGGCCCTGCTCACCGCGCCCCCGGCCACGACCGCCCTCGCCGAGCCCCTGCGCCTGGTGAGCACGCTCGCCCTGTGGGACGAGGTGGTCCGGGAGAGCGGGGTCTACCCCGGCAACATCTACCTCGCCTCCGAGCGGTCGGTGGCCCTGCTGCTGAGCACGGCCCACCCGGACGGCGGCGAGAGCCCGCGCCCCGTCCCGCTCCCCGAACTCCTGGAGCAACTGCACGCCCTCGAACTGCTCTACCGCTTCCCCGTCGCCTACAAGTTCCGCGGCGCCCACGGCCGCGAACGCCAGTGCCGGATCAACGGCTGGGGGCGCCTGCTGTTCCGGCTGCTCGCCGCCGCGCCCGGCGATCCGTACGGCATCGCCGCCGCCCGCGCCCGGCTGTCCGGGCACGTCGCGGCGTACCGGGACGCCTACCGGCGCGGGGTGGACGCCGCCCGCGCGGCCGAGGACGGCTCGGGCGAGCGGATCTGGGCCGGTATCCACGCCGAACAACCGATCCCCGTGCTCATCTGACCGGTGAGCCGCGAGAGTGAAGGAGACCGAGTGGCACACGGAACACGGAACCCCGCCGGGCTGTCCGCGATCGGCTTCGGCGCCTGGGAGGCGGGCGGCGGCGGCACCTGGGGCCCGAACGAGTCGACCGACCGGGTGGTGGCCGTCGTGCACGCGGCCTTCGACGCGGGCGTGAACTGGATCGACACCGCCGAGGTGTACGGCGGGGGCGGCGGCTCCGAGCGCGTGGTGGGGGAGGCGCTGGCCGGGCGGCCCGGGGTCAGGGTGTGCACCAAGGTGGCACCCGAGCAGGAGGACCACTACAGCGACAAGGGCATGCGGGGCGCCCTGGAGGCGTCCCTGACCCGGCTCGGCCGGGACCGCGCGGACGTGTACCTCCTGCACTGGCCGGCCGACTCGGTCCCGGTGCGTGGGCCGTGGGAGACCCTGGTCCGGCTCAGGGCCGAGGGGCTCGTCGGGGCGATCGGGCTGTCCAACTTCCCGCTCGCCGAGGTCGAGGAGTGCGCGGCCACCGGGGAGCTGGACTATCTCCAGATCCAGGCGTCCCTGCTGCACCGCGAGGAGCTGGCGGAGTTCGGCCCGCTGTGCGTGCGGCACGGCGTCGGCGTCATGACGTACGGCCCCCTGGCGTACGGCCTGCTCACCGACGGGCTCGACCCGGACGCGGAGTTCGACGACTGGCGGGGCGGTGTGGTCGGCGCCGACGATTTCTTCTGCGTCGAGAACCACGCCCGCTTCTTCGCGCCCCCCGCCCGCGCCCGGCACCGCCGCACCGTGAGCGCGCTGCGCCCCGTGGCGGAGCGGTACGCGGGCACCTCGCTGGCCCGTATGGCACTGACCTGGCTGCTGGCGCAGGAGGCGGTGACCTGCGCGGTGGTCGGCACCCGCAACCCGGCGCACGCCGTGGACAACGCCGCCGCCGCGCACGGGAGCCTCACCCCGGACACGCTCCGGCGGATCGAGGAGGCGCTCGCAACCCCGCGGGACACAGGCGCCCCGGCGGAACACCCGTGACGTCACCGCTCCCGGCCGCGACGGCCCTGCGCTCCACCTGGGCGGAACTGCCCCCGGCGGTGCGGCACGGGACCGAGCGGCGCCTCGGCACCACCGTGACCGGGGCGGTGAGCCAGAACGGCGGCTTCACCGACGGGGTCGCCGCCCGGCTCCGGCTGGCCGACGGCACGAGGGCCTTCGTCAAGGCGCTCCCGACCGGCCACGAACTCACCCCGGACTACCGGATGGAGGCGCGGATCGCGGGCGCGCTGCCCGGCGCGGTCCCCGCCTCCCGGCTCCGGTTCAGCCTGGAGGTCGAGGGCTGGATCGTCCTCGTCTACGACGACGTCGAGGGCCGCCATCCCGACCTCGGCAGCCCGGTTGACCTGGCGGCGGTCCTCGCCTGCGTGGAACGCATGACCGAGGTGCTCACACCCAACCCGCTGCCGTGGGCCGTGCCGATCACCACCCCGCTCGGCCCGCTGCTGCACGGCTGGCGCACCTTCCGGCGCGAGGGTCCGCCCGGCGACCTCGGGTCCTGGGCGCTGCGGCACCTGGACCGCCTCGCCGAGCTGGAGAGTCACTGGACGGACGCCACCTCGGGCGACACCCTGCTCCACGCCGACCTGCGCCACGACAACCTGCTGCTCACCCCGGACGGCACCGCCGTCGCCGTGGACTGGGCCTGGGCGTGCGTCGGGGCCGACTGGGTGGAGCTGGTCTACCTCCTCCCGGCGGTCGCGGCGGCGGGCGGCGACCCCGAGGAGATCGCGACCGGCCATCCGCTCACCCGCCGGGCCGACCCGGCGGCCGTCGACGCCTTCCTGTGCGCGCTCACCGGGTTCTACGTCCACAGCGGGCGGCAGCCGTCGCCGTACTGGTCCCCGCATCTGCGCGCGCACGAGGCGTACTACGGCAGACTGTGCGGCACCTGGCTGGCCCGGCGCCTCGGCTGGCCGTGACGGTCAACTCCCGGTTCCGGTAACCGACTTCGCGGCAGGAGTGGAGCAGCGGTCATGAGACACGGACACCCGGTGGTCGCCTTCGACCTCGACGGCACCCTGCTGCGCTCCACGACCGCCTCGCTGGTCCTGGCCGACGCCATGGGGCACCGTCCGGCCGTCGAGGAGCTGGAGCGTCTCTACGGCGCGTACGAGATCGACAACCACGAGTTCGCGACCCGTGAGGCGGTCCTCTTCACCGGGGCGACGCCCGCGCAGATCCGGGGGCATCTGCGGAGCGCCCCCTGGATCGGCGGCGTACGGGAGACCCTGACCGCCCTCGCCGACTCCGGTCGCACCTTGCTTCTGGCGACGCTGGCCTGGCGGTTCGCGGCCGAGGAGCTGGAGTACCGGCCGTTCTTCGCCGAGGTCTGCGGTGCGGGGATGGAGCTGACGGAGGGCGGGGTGCTCTCCGGGCGGGTCGCCCAGCACATCGACGAGGAGGGCAAGCTGGCCTTCGTCGCGCGCTGGTGCGAGGCGCACGGCGTGGGGCTCGACGAGATCGCCGTGGTGGGCGATTCGCGCTCCGACGTCCCCCTGTTCCGCGCGGCGGGCACGTCCATCGCGCTCAACGCCACCGCCGACGCCCGCGCGGTGGCGGACCACGCCCTCGACACGGAGGACCTGCGGGACATCCTGCCGCTGCTCGACGGGGCGGTGTGACGCACGGGCGGTGCGACGCCGCTCGGCGGGCCGCGAAAGCTCGAAATGCGAGGCATTTTGGTGTCGGCGGATTGTGGTAGCCGCGGGCGACCAAAATGCGGAATGGCAATGCGTGGGTACTGTCGGTATTTGTGACCACAGCGGGGTCGCTAGTTTATGCGCCAAGTGAAACGGTGGTCCTGGGGGCTTGCGGGGGACCTGTCGCTATTTCCGGTGACGGCGACGAGGGTAGATATTTCCTGGCCTGCGCCTTGAGTTGACGCGACCTACGGGTGGGACCAGCATGGGGAACTGAGCCGCTTGTCCGGCGTGCCTGAATCCGATGAGCGGCACCCATTTCCCTGGTTCGGGTCAACTCTCCGATGCATTCTGTGTGCGTATCGGACTCACCCCCGCAGGAGAAAGAGAAATCCATGAGAAAAGGAATTGTGGCAGCCGCGATAACCGCGACGCTGTCGGCAGGGGCGGCCGTTTTCGCCTTTCCCGCGAACCCCGCTGCCGCGGCCCCCTCGGCAACGTGCAGCCTGCAGAACGGGACGGTGCGGGGAAGCGGCTTCACCCCCGACCAGTCGTACAACGTCACGCGCGGTGGACAAACTATTTCTCGCGTCTCCGCGGGGTCGAACGGCGATGTCCAGGTAGGCGTCACCGGCGGTGGCCCCATCGCCGTGGGCGGCACGCAGTGCTCGTCCTCCGGGTCGGAAGCCGGCGGGAACGCCTCGCAGTCCGCCGCGGCGGCCGCGGCGACCGCGAAGGGTACGGCGGCGGCGCAGCAGGCGGTGCGCAACGGAGCCTCCCAGCAGCAGGCGGTCGCCATCGGACGGCAGACGGCCCAAGCGGAGGCGCAGCGGCTCGGGTTGCCGCCCACCGTGGTGAACCAGGTCACCAACAACACGACCAACATCGTCAACAACACGATCAACGGCGGCACCGGCAACACGATCGGTGGCACCCAGATCGGCGGCCAGGGCAACACCCAGGGCGGAACCCAGGGCGGCACCGGCAACACCCAGGGCGGGACGCAGGGCGGCACTGGTAACACTCAGGGCGGGACCCAGGGTGGCGAGACCGGAAATACCCAGGGCGGGACGCAGGGTGGCGGGACCGGCAACACGCAGGGTGGGACCCAGGGTGGCGGGACCGGAAATACCCAGGGCGGGACCCAGGGTGGCGGGACCGGAAATACCCAGGGTGGAACTCAGGGTGGCGGAACTGGCAACACTCAGGGTGGAACTCAGGGTGGCGGGACCGGGAACACTCAGGGTGGAACTCAGGGTGGCGGGACCGGAAATACCCAGGGTGGAACTCAGGGTGGCGGAACTGGCAACACTCAGGGTGGAACTCAGGG
>NZ_JACYHF010000020.1 GCF_016482685.1 Streptomyces sp. DSM 110735
CCGCGGCGCTGCACCCCCCCGCGGGGGCCCCAATGGCCCACTGGCCAACCCCCCCCCCCGGGCCAGGGGGGGGGCCCCCCCCCCCGGCGGGGGGGGGGGCGCGGGGGAACCCCGGGGGCCCCCTCCGCACGTAGGGGCTCCGCTCAGCCCCGCCGCACCAGGGACAGCGTGCGCCGGGCCAGCGCCACCGTCGCCGCGTCGATGAAGCGACCGTCGGGCAGTGCCTGGGCGCCCTGCTCGGCGGCGGCCGCCTTGACCACGGTCTCGGCCTCCTCCAGCTCCGCCGGGGTCGGCTGGTAGGCGCGCTCGATCACCGGAAGCTGGCGCGGATGGATCGCGGCCCGCCCGAGGAAACCGAGCGCGCGCCCCCGGGCGCAGGAGGCGGCGAGACCGTCCAGGTCCCGGATGTCGGGGTGGACGGACTGCGGGGGCGGGGCGAGTCCGGCGGCACGGGCGGCGACGACGACCCGGGACCGGGACCAGTCGAGCCCCGAGTCCGCCCGTACCCCGAGATCGGCCCGCAGGTCCGCCTCGCCCAGGGAGATCCCGCGCAGCGACGGATGGGCGCGGGCGATGGCGTGGGCGTGCTCGATGCCGAGGGCGGACTCCAGGAGCGCATACAGCGGCAGCGCGGTGAGGACGGCGGTGTGCCGTACCTCGTCGGGGGAGGCGACCTTGGGCAGCCGGAGCCCGGACACGCCGGGCAGGCTGCCCAGCGCGGCGAGGTCCGCCGCGCCCCAGGGGCCGTCGGCGGCGTTCAGCCGGACGTGCACCGGGACGGGCTGGTGCTCGGAGAGCCGTTCGGCGGTGGCCGTGCGGGCGTACTCCTTGCGGTCCGGGGCGATGGCGTCCTCCAGGTCGATCACCACCACGTCGGCGCCCGCGACGAGCGCCTTGTCCACCACATGGGGTCGGTCGCCGGGGACGTAGAGCCAGGTCAGCGGGGTGCGGGTCACAGGGCGCCCTCCTCGCGCAGGGCGCCCAGCTCGGCCGGTCCGAGTCCCAGCTCGGTGAGCACGTCCTCGGTGTCGGCGCCGTGGGCGCGCCCTGCCCAGCGGATCGCGCCGGGGGTCGCGGAGAGCCGGAAGAGGACGTTCTGCATCTTCAGCGGGCCGAGGTCCGGGTCGGGGACGGTGGTGACCGTGTCCAGGGCGAGGTACTGCGGGTCGGTGAACACGTCCCGTACGTCCTGCACGGGGGCGATCGCCGCCTCCGCCTTCTCGAAGGCGGCCAGCACCTCCTCGCGGTCGCGGGCGGCGATCCAGGCGCCGACCGCCTCGTCCAGGACGTCGGCGTGCGCGGCCCGCTGGGCGCCGCTCGCGAACCACGGCTCCTCGATCAGCTCCGGGCGCCCCACCAGCCGCATCACCCGCTCGGCCACCGACTGCGCCGAGGTGGAGACCGCGACCCAGGAGCCGTCGGCGGTGCGGTAGGTGTTGCGCGGGGCGTTGTTCGCGGAGCGGTTGCCGGTGCGCTCCTGGACATAGCCGAGCTGGTCGTACCAGGTGGGCTGCGGTCCGAGCATCGCCAGCATCGGCTCGATGATGGCCATGTCCACGACCTGTCCGGCGCCGGTGCGGTGCCGGGCGGCGAGCGCGGTGAGCACGGCGTACGACGTCGCAAGGGCGGTGACCGAGTCCGCGAGCCCGAAGGGCGGCAGGGTCGGCGGCGCGTCCGGTTCGCCGGTGAGCGCCGCGAAGCCGCTCATGGCCTCGGCGAGCGTGCCGAAGCCGGGGCGGTGCGCGTACGGACCGAACTGGCCGAAGGCGGTGACCCGGGTGAGGATCAGGCGCGGGTTGACGGCCGACAGCTCCGGCCAGCCGAGGTCCCACTTCTCCAGGGTGCCGGGGCGGAAGTTCTCGATCACCACGTCGGCGGTCGCCGCGAGCCGCAGCAGGGTCGCGCGACCGCCGGGGCGGGACAGGTCGAGGGTGATGGCGCGCTTGTTGCGGCCGAGCACCTTCCACCACAGACCGATCCCGTCCTTCGCCGGGCCGTGCCCGCGCGAGGGGTCGGGGCGCCGGGGATGCTCCACCTTGATCACCTCGGCGCCGAAGTCACCGAGCATCGTGGCGGCGAGCGGACCGGCGAAGAGCGTGGCCAGGTCCAGGACGCGCAGTCCGTCCAGCGGCTGGACGGACGGGCGCGGGGCGCGGGGCGTGTTCTCGTCTCGGCTGCTCATGCGGTGTACTGCGCCTCGATCTCCTGGCGGTAGGGCATCGACACCGACGCCCCTTCCCGCTGTACCGACAGGGCAGCGGCGGCGGACGCCCACATCAGGGCTTCGCGGATGGGTCGTTCCTCGGCGAGGGCGACCGCGAGCGCGCCCGCGAAGGTGTCGCCCGCGCCGGTGGAGTCCACGGGGGTGACCAGGGGCGCGGGCACCACCAGGGGCTCGGTGCCGCGCGCGACGTAGAGGCTGCCTGCCGCGCCGAGGGTGACGACGACCTCGGGCACCAGATCGAGCAGGGCGGTGGCCGCGTCGCGCGGGTCGATACGGCCGGTGAGGGTGACCGCCTCGTACTCGTTGGGGATCAACAGGTCGGTGGCTTCGAGGAGTTCGGGTGGCAGCGGCTGGGCGGGGGAGGGGGTGAGCACCGTGCGCACGCCGTGTCGCCGTGCTGTCTCGGCGCCCGCGAGGACGCCGTCGAGGGGGATCTCCAGTTGCAGGAGCAGGGCGTCGGCGGCGGTGAGGGCGCCCTCGTCGCCGGGGGCGAGGTGGTCCACGGTGCCGTTGGCGCCGGGGATGACGACGATGGAGTTGCCGCCCTCGTCGTCCACCACGATGTGCGCGGTGCCGGAGGGACCCTCGACCGTGCGCAGAAAGTCGGTGTCCACACCGGAGTGTTCGAGGGTGTCGCGCAGCCGGAGCCCGAAGGCGTCGTTGCCGACGGCGCCGATCATCGAGACGGTGGCGCCGCACCGGGCGGCGGCGATGGCCTGGTTGGCGCCCTTGCCGCCGGGGATCGTGTGGAACTCGCGACCGGTCACGGTCTCGCCGAGCTGTGGGGCCTTGGCGACGTAGGTGACGAGGTCCATGTTGGTGCTGCCGAGGACCGCGATGTGGGTCATGGTCGGGTCGCCTCCAGGTGGGTGAGGTGGGCCAGGGTGTCGAAGCCGGTGCCGTCGAAGTCGGCGACGGAGGTGGCGAGCCGGTTCTTCAGCGGCGCCCGCCAGCGCTCGGGCAGCGCCTCGGGGGAGCCCGCGAGCAGCCCCGCGATGCTGCCCGCCGTCGCGCCGTTGGAGTCGGTGTCCCAACCGCCGGACACCGCACGGCAGATGGAGCCGGAGAAGTCGCCGTCGGCGTGGGTGAGCGCGGCGGCGATCAGGGCGGTGTTGGGGAGGGCGTGCACCCAGTGGTGGGTGGCGTCGTAGCGGGCGTGGAGTTGGTCCACCACGTCGTCGAAGTCGTCGTGTTCGTGCGCCAGTTGAACGGCGTGGTCGAGTGCCCCGGCCAGGCGGGAGCGGTCCGGGACGACCGTGCGGCCGGTGCGCAGACAGGCGTGCACGTCGTGCGTGCCGGTCGCGGCGGCGGCGAGGACGGCGGCGGTGAACACCGCCGCGTAGACACCGTTGGCGGTGTGGGTCAACACGGCGTCGCGGTACGCCTGTTCGGCGGCGGCGGCCGGGTCGCCCGGGTGGGTCCAGCCGTGGACGTCGGCGCGGATCAGCGCGCCGATCCACTCGCGGAACGGGTTGCGGTACCGGGCGGTGCGCGGAGGCTCGATCCCGTCAAGGAGGTTGCGGAAGGCGACGCGCTCGGCGGTGAAGGTGCGGCCGGGCGGGAGTTCGTCCAGCCAGAGCGCGGCGACCTGGTCGGTGGTGAAGGCGCGGCCGTGCCGCCGGAGCAGCAGCAGACCCAGCAGGGGGTAGTTGAGGTCGTCGTCCTCGGGCATCCCGTCGATGTTCTCGGCGAGCGAGGTACCTGCCGAGCGGCGGTTCCAGGGGTGGCGGGCCAGCAGCTCGGCGGGAACGCCCTCCGCGGTGAACCAGGTGGTCAGCGGGCGGTTCCCGGCGGCTTCGGCGAGGGCGCGGATGCCGTCCAGCGGCAGCTTCTCCACGGGCTTGCCGAGCAGACACCCCGCCGCACGGCCGAGCCAGGCTGCCTCCAGGGCGGCGGGGGAGACGCCGGTAAGCCCTTGCGGTGCGGGCCAGTCGGGGCAGGCTTCCTTGAGCGCGGTCCACTCCGTCGGCTCGTCCGCGCTCAACGCGCTGGGCAGATCGGCCAGTTCGTCCAGCAGGTCCTCGGCGAGCAGGCGCAGCGAGCGGGAGACCGGCTCCGGGGAGGCACCGGCCCGCTCAGGGGCGTCCGCGCCGCCCGCCGCCTTCCAGCGCGCCTCGATCCGCGCGGGCTCCCTGCCGTCCAGGCGTGCCTGGCGGATCTCGTGGCCCAGCAGGTCCTCGGGCTGGACCCAGGTCAGCCGGATCATGCCGGGTCCCCGAGCGCGGCGAAGGCCCGCTCGTGCGCGCGCCGCCGCGCCACGTCCCGCGCGAAGACCTCCCGGGCGACCTCGGCCAGTTCCCGCGCCGGAGCCCACAGGTCGAGGCGGCTGGCCTCGGCCACCGTCTTCGCCCACTCCTCGGGCACCGGCGAGCCGAGCGCGCCGGTGATCGCGCCCGCCATGGTGGCGATGGAGTCGCAGTCGCGCCCGTAGTTCACCGAGCCGAGCACCGCGTGCCGGAAGTCGCCGCCCGCGACCAGCACCATGCCGAGCGCCACCGGCAGCTCCTCGATGGAGTGCAGCCGCGAGGGGCGGCGGGCGCCGAGCGAGGGGGCGCGGTAGTCGGGACCGACCGTGTCGTACGGGGCGACCGCCGTGCGCAGCGGGACCAGCGCCGACTCGAAGTCGCCGTGTCCGGCGGCGGTTTCGCAGACCTTCTCGATCGCCTCGCGGGTGCCGTCCTTCGCCAGCGCCAGACAGGCGGCCACCACCGAGTCCGGGGTGGCGCCGGGCGCGGTCGCGGCGGCGACGGCGGCGGCGAAGACCCCGGCCGCCTCCCTGCCGTACGACGACTGGTGCGCGCCCGCGACGTCCAGTGCCTCGGCGTACGCGGCGGCGGGGTCGGCGGCGTTGACCAGACCGACCGGCGCCATGTACATCGCCGCACCGCAGTTGACGATGTTTCCGCTGCCCGCCTCGCGCGGGTCGACGTGACCGTACGCCAGCCGGGCCACCAGCCACTTCTCGGCGAGGAAGATCCGCTGGAGCGGCAGCGCCTCCGCCTCCAGCTCGGGGATCCAGCGGGGGTTGGTCATCAGGTCCGGGACCAGGTGGTCGGCGACCGCGTAGGCGTCGAGGTGGTCGCGGACGCGCTGGTAGACCCGGATCAGCGCGTGCGTCATCAAGGTGTCGTCGGTGACGTGCCCGTCGCCCTTGTGGTACGGCGCGATGGGGCGGGCGGTGCGCCAGGCGTCGCCGTTCCAGGGACCGACGAAGCCGTGGACGCGACCGCCGTGGCGGTCGGCGATCTGGTCGGGGGAGTAGCCCTCGACGGGTCCGCCGAGCGCGTCGCCCACGGCGGCGCCGACCAGGGCGCCGGTGATCCGCGCGTCCAGCGCGGTCAGTCCCGGGCCGGGGGTTTGTTCATTTTCGGGCGTCATGCCCGAATCATCCCTCCGGTCGGGCCCGTTGTGCGGCTTCCAGCAGCCCGGCGAGTTCCACGAGGTCCGTCCCGGTGAGGCGGGGCAGCGCGCAGCCGGACAGCACGCGGCAGGCGTCCCGCCAGGTGCCGGGCACGCACGCGCCGCCGCCCAGCGCGCCGGTGAGCGCCCCGGCCAGCGCCGGAGCGGAATCCGCGACCCGGGAGAGACACGCGGCGGCGGGGACCGCCTCGCGGATACGGCCCTCGGCGGCGGCGGTCAGCGCCAGCGCGACGGGCACGGTCTCGGCCGCCGCCACGCCGTAGCTGTACACATGATCGACGATCCGGTGCTCCAGGAGGGGGATCAGCTCGAAGGCCGAGGTGCTGTCCGGGACCAGCGCGAGCGCCTGGCGGGCGTTCCGCCCGATCTCCGTCCCCGCCGGAAGCTCCGCGAGCGCCGCCGCCACGCACGCGTCCGGCTTGTCCCCGGCCAGCGCCGACGCGACCGCCGCCGCCATCGCCCGCGCGCCGTGCACACCGTCGCCGTCCTGGGTGTAGCGGGCGTCGAACTCCGCGAGGTCCGCCGCGCGCCGGGGATCGCCCGGGTGGGCCACGGCGAGGACGCAGGCGCGCACGCAGGCGGCGTCGTCGAAGTAGTGCGGGTTGTCGTGCCCGGTGGCGGGCGGGCGCAGTCCGGCGGCCAGGTTCCCGAGCCCCGCCCGCACCGAGATCCGCGCCCGCAGCGGCAGCACCGCCGACTCGATCTCCGGGGCGCGGTCCGCCGCGGCGGCGACCTCGGCGGCGACGGCGGTCCAGGTCAGGTCGATCGCCGCGCGCATCCGGCGCTCGCGGCTCAGATCCCCGAGCACGTCGTCCCCGGCCCGCAGCACCGCCTCCGCCGCGAACGCCGCCCACTCCGCGTCGTCGGAGGGACCGAGCCGCAGCGGCTCCGGCGGCTGGTTCAGCGCGACCGGCACCGGCAGGGTGGTCGTCGCGTTCAGCTCCGCGAACGTGTCCAGCTCCCGCGTGAGCCGCCGCGTCCACTCCGGCATCCGCGCCGCCCGGTGCCGCGCGGCGGGCCACCCGGCGGCATCCCCGGCGGCAAGACCGAGCAACAGCCCCTCGATACGGCGGCTCACGCGGGGACCTCCGAGTCGGAGCGGGGGGTTGTGGCGGGGGTGGGTGTGAGCGCCCCGACCTCCGGTGGTGCGCCGCTCCCGGTCGCCACCAGTTCCCGTACCTCCTCGCTCCCGGTCGCCACCAGTTCCCGTACCCCCTCCGGCGCCGCCCCGTTCCCCGTCGTCACCACCTCCCGCAGCGCGCCGCCCCGCACGAACTCCCGTACCTCCTCCGGCAGGAAGTCCGGGACCGCCAGCGCCTCGCCCCATTTGCCGCCCTCCTCCGGGACCAGGAGTTCGGCGATGTCGAGGATGTGGTGGCCGGCCATGGCGGGCAGGCAGCGCCCTCGGGCGGGGCCGATGGCGGCGGCCCAGTCGGCGGGGATGGCGGAGACGCCCCGAGTGGCTCCGGCGAGGGCGCCCGCGACGGCGGCCGTGGTGTCGGCGTCGCGTCCCATGTTGACGGCCGTCAGTACCGCTTCGCGGAAGTCGCCGTCGGCCGCCGCGTACGCGCCGAAGGCGAGGGCGACGGCCTCGGGGGCGAGGTCGGTCCAGGGGTAGCCGCCGATGACGACGGCGGAGCGGACCGCGCGCTCGCCCCGGTGGGCGACGGCGACCGCGCGGCGCAGCGAGCGGGCGGTCCAGGAGTCGTCGGGTACGGCCGCGAGCGCGGCGGCGATCACCACGGTGGGGTCCGCGCCCGCCATCGCCGCCGCCACCCCGGCGGCGACCGCCTGCCCACCGTGGATGCCCTCGCCCTCGTGGCTGACCGAGCCGTCGATCGCCACCAGCCGGGCCGCCTCGGCGGGGCGCCCGGCGGCGAACACCCCGAAGGGCGCCGCCCGCATCGCGAGCCCGTCGCTCCACGCGTGCCGGTGCTGGGCGGAGATGGGAGCCGCGAGACCCCGCCGCAGGTTCTCCAGGGTGCCGCGCTCGCTGAAGCCCGCGCCCCGGAAGGGACCCTCGGCCCGGTCCGCGATCCACTGGTGCCACGCCGCCTCGACGTGCGCCGGGGTGAGCGCGGAGCCGTGCCGGGCGAGCAGCAGCCCCGAGAAGATCGCGTACTCGGTGTCGTCCGTACCCGAGGGACGGTCGCTGACGTACCCGGTGATACGGCCCCAGCGGGCGCGGATCTCGGAGGGCTTCATGTTCTCGGCGGGGGCGCCGAGCGCGTCGCCGACCGCCAGACCGAGCAGCGCGCCGCGCGCCCGCTCACGCGGTCCGGGTCGGTCCCCGGGCGCCGGGTCCGGGGCGGGGTCCGGGGCGGTGCGGGCGGTCGAAGCCATGGCGGACTCTCCTTCGGCGGTGGTCCGCGCCAGGTCCCGTCGGCCGCGCGGCCCTTTGCGGATGTGTCCCCCGCGACACGCGCCGACCAGCCTCCGGAACCCCAGCATCACCCTCTCGGCATCTGAGCGTTCGAATCCTCGGATGAGCAAGAAAAGGTAAAGCCGCAGGTTAGCGCAGCCTTTCCTTGCTGGCGGGCGGGGAATGCCCGACGTAGGTTAGGGGTTGTCAAAAGATAGAAACAGTCCAAAGTTAGCTTTGGCTAAGCTTCCCGGGGGTTCTGGATGGCCATCATCGACACCGAGGCCACGCTGCACGAGGCGCACCGTGACAACCACACGCACCGCGACGTCAACGGCGGCTGGCTGCGCCCCGCCGTCTTCGGCGCGATGGACGGTCTGGTGTCCAACCTCGCCCTGCTGACCGGTGTCGCGGGCGGGTCCGTCGGCCACCAGACGATCGTGATCACCGGGCTCGCCGGACTCGCCGCGGGCGCCTTCTCCATGGCGGCCGGCGAGTACACCTCCGTCGCCTCGCAGCGCGAGCTGGTGCTGGCCGAGCTGGACGTCGAGCGCCGTGAGCTGCGCAAGCACCCGCAGGCGGAGGAGGAGGAGCTGGCCGCGCTGTACACCGCGCGCGGAGTCGAGCCCGGTCTCGCCCGCGAGGTCGCCCGGCAGCTCTCGAAGGACCCCGAGCGCGCCCTGGAGATCCATGCCCGCGAGGAACTGGGCATCGACCCCGCCGACCTGCCCTCGCCGCTGGTGGCCGCGGTGTCCTCGTTCGGTTCGTTCGCCCTCGGCGCCCTGCTGCCCGTGCTGCCGTTCCTGTTGGGCGCGACCGTGCTGTGGCCCGCCGTGCTCCTCGCCCTCGCCGGACTCTTCGGCTGCGGTGCGGTGGTGGCCCGGGTGACGGCGCGGAGCTGGTGGTACAGCGGGCTGAGGCAGCTCGCCCTCGGCGGCGCGGCGGCCGGTGTGACGTACGCCCTGGGCAGCCTGTTCGGTACGGCCCTAGGATGACGTGCAAGGAATGTATGCGAGAGCCCGCATAAATAATCGTTACTCGCGGGTTTCGAACGCTTAACCACGGGGCATGACCAGTGAGCACTGGCACTGCGGGCAATGACGCCTGCGGTGCGCCCCGCGGACCGGGGGAAAGACACCCGGTCCGCCCCCCTCGGACCGGCCCGGTCCCGATCCGACCGATCACCCCCGGCCCGGCCCCCACGCACCTTTCCCGCCGCCGTGCGCGGCACCCGCCGTGACCGACCTCGCGGCACCCGCCGCGACCCCTGCGGCACCCTCGCCGCACCCCGCGGCACCCGACGCGACCTTCCGTGTGGCGTCCGCATGGTGGAACGGTCTATCCGGTTCCCGGGAGCCGCCCCATCATGTAACCTGCACGAAATTTTGCACCCCACGCAGAGGGCCAGCGTCGTCCCTCGGTACCGCACATGGCCAGATGACGACGACGGGAGAGCCGATGCGTACGCCGCGCCAGCCGTCCCAGCACTCCGTGAACGACCGCGCCTGGTCCTTCATGGATGCCCGCCCTGCTGCCCAGGGCATGTACGACCCCCGCGACGAACACGACGCCTGTGGCGTCGGTTTCGTGGCCACCCTCACCGGCGAGGCGAGCCACGCGCTGGTCGAGCAGGCGCTGACCGTACTGCGCAACCTGGAGCACCGAGGTGCCACCGGTTCCGAACCCGACTCCGGGGACGGCGCCGGCATCCTCTCCCAGGTGCCCGACGCGTTCTTCCGCGAGGTGGCCGGATTCGATCTGCCGGCCACCGGTTCCTACGCGGTCGGCATCGCCTTCCTGCCCGAGGACGGCACCTCCGACGCCGTCTCACGGATTGAGACGATCGCCGCCGAGGAGGGCCTCGCGGTCCTCGGCTGGCGCGAGGTCCCGGTCGCCCCCGAGCTGCTCGGCGCGACCGCCCGCTCGACCATGCCCGCCTTCCGCCAGATCTTCGTCTCCGACGGGGTCAGCGAGGGCATCGCGCTCGACCGCAAGGCGTTCGTCCTGCGCAAGCGCGCCGAGCGGGGGGCGGGGGTCTACTTCCCCTCGCTGTCCGCCCGGACCATCGTCTACAAGGGCATGCTGACCACCGGCCAGCTCGAACCCTTCTTCCCGGACCTGTCCGACCGCCGCTTCGCCTCCGCGATCGCGCTCGTCCACTCGCGCTTCTCCACGAACACCTTCCCGTCGTGGCCGCTCGCGCACCCGTACCGCTTCATCGCGCACAACGGTGAGATCAACACCGTCAAGGGCAACCGCAACTGGATGCGCGCCCGCGAGTCCCAGTTGTCCTCGGACCTGTTCGGCACCGAGGACAACCTCGCGCGCACGTTCCCCGTGTGTACGCCGGACGCCTCCGACTCGGCGTCCTTCGACGAGGTGCTCGAACTCCTGCACCTGGGCGGCCGCTCGCTGCCCCACTCCGTGCTGATGATGATCCCGGAGGCATGGGAGAACCACGCCTCCATGGACCCGGACCGGCGCGCCTTCTACCAGTTCCACTCCACGATGATGGAGCCCTGGGACGGTCCCGCCTGCGTCACCTTCACCGACGGCGTCCAGGTCGGCGCGGTCCTCGACCGCAACGGTCTGCGCCCCGGCCGCTACTGGGTCACCGACGAGGGTCTGGTCGTCCTCGGCTCCGAGGTCGGCGTCCTCGACATCGACCCCGCCCGGGTCGTCCGCAAGGGGCGCCTCCAGCCCGGCCGCATGTTCCTCGTGGACACCGCCGAGCACCGCATCATCGAGGACGACGAGATCAAGGCGTCCCTCGCCGCCGAGCAGCCCTACGGCGACTGGATGGAGACCGGGGAGATCGAGCTGGGCGACCTGCCCGAGCGCGAGCACATCGTGCACACCCACGCCTCCGTCACCCGCCGCCAGCAGACCTTCGGCTACACCGAGGAAGAGCTGCGCGTCATCCTCGCCCCCATGGCCAAGGCGGGCGCCGAGCCCATCGGCTCCATGGGCACCGACAGCCCCATCGCGGCTCTCTCCGAGCGCCCCCGGCTGCTGTTCGACTACTTCACCCAGCTCTTCGCCCAGGTCACCAACCCCCCGCTGGACGCCATCCGCGAGGAGCTGGTCACCTCCCTGCGCTCCTCGCTCGGTCCCTCGGGCAACCTGCTCGACCCGACCGCGGCGTCCTGCCGCTCGGTCCTGCTGCCGTTCCCGGTGATCGACAACGACGAGCTGGCCAAGCTCATCCACATCAACGCCGACGGCGACATGCCCGGCTTCAAGGCAGCGACCCTCTCCGGTCTCTACCGGGTCTCCGGCGGCGGCGAGTCCCTCGCCGCGCGCATAGAGGAGATCTGCGCCGAGGCGGACGCCGCCATCGACAACGGTGCCCGGCTGATCGTCCTGTCCGACCGGCACTCCGACGCCGAGCACGCGCCGATCCCCTCGCTGCTGCTCACCGCCGCCGTCCACCACCACCTCATCCGCACCAAGCAGCGCACCCACGTGGGGCTGCTGGTCGAGGCCGGTGACGTGCGCGAGGTCCACCACGTCGCCCTGCTGATCGGCTACGGCGCCGCCGCCGTCAACCCCTACCTGGCGATGGAGTCCGTCGAGGACCTGGTCCGCGCGGGCACCTTCCTGCCCGGCATGGAGCCCGAGCAGGCCATCCGCAACCTGATCTACGCCCTCGGCAAGGGCGTCCTCAAGGTCATGTCCAAGATGGGCATCTCCACCGTCGCCTCCTACCGCGGCGCCCAGGTCTTCGAGGCCGTCGGTCTCGAGGACGAGTTCGTCGCGAAGTACTTCGACGGCACCACCTCCAAGATCGGCGGCGTCGGCATCGACGTCATCGCGAAGGAGGTCGCCGCCCGCCACGCCAAGGCGTACCCGGCCAGCGGCATCGCGCCCGCGCACCGCACGCTCGACATCGGCGGCGAGTACCAGTGGCGCCGCGAGGGCGAGCCGCACCTGTTCGACCCCGAGACGGTCTTCCGCCTCCAGCACTCCACCCGCGCCGGCCGGTACGACATCTTCAAGAAGTACACCGACCGCGTGAACGAGCAGTCCGAACGCCTGATGACGCTGCGCGGTCTGTTCGGCTTCACCTCAGGGCGGGCGCCGATCCCGGTGGAGGAGGTCGAGCCGGTCTCCGAGATCGTCAAGCGCTTCTCCACCGGCGCCATGTCGTACGGCTCCATCTCCCGCGAGGCGCACGAGACGCTCGCCATCGCGATGAACGAGCTGGGCGGCAAGTCCAACACCGGCGAGGGCGGCGAGGACCCGGACCGCCTCTACGACCCCGCCCGGCGCAGCGCCATCAAGCAGGTCGCCTCCGGCCGCTTCGGCGTCACCTCCGAGTACCTGGTCAACGCCGACGACATCCAGATCAAGATGGCCCAGGGCGCCAAGCCCGGCGAGGGCGGTCAGCTCCCCGGCCACAAGGTCTACCCGTGGGTGGCCAAGACCCGGCACTCCACGCCCGGCGTCGGTCTGATCTCCCCGCCCCCGCACCACGACATCTACTCCATCGAGGACCTCGCCCAGCTCATCCACGACCTGAAGAACGCGAACCCGCAGGCGCGGATCCACGTGAAGCTGGTCTCCGAGGTGGGCGTCGGCACGGTCGCGGCGGGTGTGTCCAAGGCGCACGCGGACGTGGTGCTGATCTCCGGCCACGACGGTGGCACCGGCGCCTCCCCGCTGACCTCGCTGAAGCACGCGGGCGGTCCCTGGGAGCTGGGTCTCGCCGAGACCCAGCAGACCCTGCTGCTCAACGGGCTGCGCGACCGGATCGTCGTCCAGACCGACGGCCAGCTCAAGACCGGTCGCGACGTGGTGATCGCCGCGCTGCTCGGCGCCGAGGAGTTCGGTTTCGCCACCGCGCCCCTGGTCGTCTCCGGCTGCGTGATGATGCGCGTCTGCCACCTGGACACCTGTCCGGTCGGCATCGCCACCCAGAACCCGGTGCTGCGCGAGCGGTTCAACGGCAAGGCCGAGTACGTCGTCAACTTCTTCCGGTTCATCGCCGAAGAGGTCCGCGAACTCCTGGCCGAGCTGGGCTTCCGCTCCATCGAGGAGGCGGTCGGTCACGCCGAGGTGCTCGACGTCGAGCGCGCGGTGAACCACTGGAAGGCGCAGGGTCTGGACCTGGCTCCGCTCTTCCACGTGCCCGAGCTGCCCGAGGGCGCGGTCCGCCACCAGATCACCACCCAGGACCACGGTCTGGAGAAGGCGCTCGACAACGAGCTGATCAAGCTCGCCGCCGACGCCCTCGCCGTCCCGGACGCCACCGAGGCGCACCCGGTGCGCGCCCAGGTCGCCATCCGCAACATCAACCGCACGGTCGGCACCATGCTCGGCCACGAGGTGACCCGGAAGTTCGGTGGCGCGGGTCTGCCCGACGACACCATCGACATCACCTTCACCGGCTCGGCCGGCCAGTCCTTCGGCGCCTTCCTGCCGCGCGGAGTCACCCTCCGCCTGGAGGGCGACGCCAACGACTACGTCGGCAAGGGTCTCTCCGGCGGCCGGATCGTCGTCCGCCCCGACCGGGCGGCCGACCACCTCGCCGAGTACTCCACCATCGCGGGCAACACGATCGGCTACGGCGCCACCGGCGGCGAGCTGTTCCTGCGCGGGCGCACCGGCGAACGCTTCTGCGTCCGCAACTCCGGCGCGCTGGTGGTCTCCGAGGGCGTGGGCGACCACGGCTGCGAGTACATGACCGGCGGTCACGCGGTCGTCCTCGGTCCGACCGGCCGCAACTTCGCGGCGGGCATGTCCGGTGGCATCGCCTATGTGATCGACCTCGACCGGGACAACGTCAACCCCGGCAACGCGGGTGCGATCGAGCCCCTGGACGACGCCGACCGCGTCTGGCTGCACGACGTGGTGCGCCGCCACGCGGAGGAGACCGGCTCCACGGTCGCCGCCAAGCTGCTCGACGACTGGGACCGGGCCGTCGAACGCTTCAGCAGGATCATCCCCAGCACGTACAAGGCAGTGCTCGCCGCCAAGGACGCCGCCGAGCGAGCCGGTCTCTCCGAGACCGAGATCACCGAGAAGATGATGGAGGCGGCGACCAATGGCTGATCCCAAGGGCTTTCTCCAGCACGGCCGCGAGGTCGCCCGTACCCGCCCCGTGGACGTGCGCCTCAAGGACTGGAACGAGGTCTACGTCCCCGGCTCCCTGCTGCCGATCATCAGCAAGCAGGCCAGCCGGTGCATGGACTGCGGCATCCCGTTCTGTCACAACGGCTGTCCGCTCGGGAACCTGATCCCCGAGTGGAACGACTACGCCTACCGCGAGGACTGGGCCGCCGCCTCCGAGCGGCTGCACGCGACCAACAACTTCCCGGAGTTCACCGGTCGTCTGTGCCCCGCCCCCTGCGAGTCGGCCTGTGTGCTGGGCATCAACCAGCAGCCGGTCACCATCAAGAACGTCGAGGTCTCCATCATCGACAAGGCGTGGGAGACCGGGGACGTCGCCCCGCGCATCCCCGAGCGCCTCTCGGGCAAGACCGTCGCCGTCGTCGGCTCGGGTCCGGCGGGGCTCGCCGCCGCCCAGCAGCTCACCCGCGCCGGGCACACGGTCGCCGTCTACGAGCGCGCCGACCGCGTCGGCGGTCTGCTGCGGTACGGCATCCCCGAGTTCAAGATGGAGAAGCGGCACATCAACCGCCGCATAGAGCAGATGCGCGCGGAGGGCACCCGCTTCCGCACCGGCGTCGAGATCGGCCGCGACCTCAAGGCGACCGACCTCAAGAAGCGCTACGACGCGGTCGTCCTGGCCGTCGGCGCCACCACCGCGCGTGATCTTCCCGTCCCCGGGCGGGAGTTGAACGGCATCCACCAGGCGATGGAGTATCTGCCGCTGTCCAACAAGGTCCAGGAGGGCGACTACGTCGCCCCGCCGATCTCGGCCGAGGGCAAGCACGTCGTGGTCATCGGCGGCGGCGACACCGGCGCCGACTGCGTGGGCACCGCCCACCGCCAGGGCGCCGCCTCCGTCACCCAGTTGGAGATCATGCCCCGCCCGAACGACGAGCGGCACGCCCTGAACCAGCCCTGGCCGACCTTCCCCATGCTCTACAAGGTCACCAGCGCCCACGAGGAGGGCGGCGAGCGGGTCTACTCCGTCTCCACCACCCACTTCGAGGGCGACGAGGACGGCAACGTCCAGTGGCTGCACCTGACCGAGGTCGAGTTCGTCGAGGGCAAGCTGACCCCCAAGCCGGGCAGCGAGCGGAAGATCCCGGCCCAACTGGTCACCCTCGCCATGGGCTTCACCGGCACCGACCGGGACAACGGGCTGGTCGAGCAGTTCGGTCTGGAGCTGGACGAGCGGGGCAACATCGCCCGCGACGCCGACTTCCGGACCAACGTGCCCGGCGTGTTCGTCGCAGGTGACGCGGGCCGCGGTCAGTCCCTCATCGTGTGGGCCATCGCCGAGGGCCGCTCCGCCGCCCGCGGCGTGGACCGCCACCTCACCGGGGCGAGCGACCTGCCCGCCCCGATCCGTCCGACCGACCGCGCCCTGGCGGTCTGACGGTCCCCGCACCGGATGTCCCGTACAACGACGTACGCGGCATCGGGCGGCGCCTGCCCGACAGTCCCCGACCGGACGCCCCGGCAGGCGCCGCCGCCTGTCCGGGGGCGGTTCCGCGAAGGGCGCGAGGGAGCGGGGCTCAGGCCATGGCGCCTGTGAAGCCCGACACCTTCACCCACGTCAGCACCAGCAGCACCACCACCAGCGCCGCGCACGCCCCCGCCTGGATCAGCGTCCGGCGCCTGTCGCGGGGCGCGTAGGCGTAGGCGAGCGTCACCAGAGCGCCCGTCAGCAGACCGCCCAGGTGCGCCTCCCAGGACGTCATGAACGCCGAGACCACCAGCCATACCAGCAGACCGGTCATGTACTGGTTGACCGCTCGCATGTCGTAGCCGAGGCGGCGCCCCATCACCCAATAGGCGGCGCCCAGGCCGAAGATGGCGCCCGAGGCGCCGATCGTCAGGTCGTCAGGGGCGACGAGCAGCACCAGCACCGAGCCGCCCAGCGCGGAGAGCAGATACAGCGCGAGATAGCGGGCGCGCCCCAACTGGGTCTCCACCACCCGGCCGATGCTCCACAGCGAGACCATGTTCATCACGAGGTGCACCATCCCCAGACCCTCGTCCGGCGGCATGTGCAGGAACGATCCGGTCAGCAGCCGTTCCCACTGCCCGCCCGCGAGCCCCTCCGGGCGCAGCACCGGGTCGTAGGGGTACTGCCACAGGTAGTGCCCGCCGTGCGGTCCGAGCAGCCCCGCGCCCAGCATCCCGAACCGGTCCACCATGGACGGCCGGGCCAGCTCGACGAGATAGGCGAGCACGTTCAGACTGACCAGCGCGTACGTCACCAGCGGCACCGCGCTGATCCTGCCGCCGAACGCCGTCCGCGCCTGCCGGACCGAGCGCGTCCCCTCCTTCACGCACTCCACACACTGGTGGCCGACCGCCGCCTCGCGCATGCAGTTGGGGCAGATGTAGCGGTCGCAGCGGGTGCAGCGGACGTGCGACTCCACCTTGGGATGGCGGAAGCAGGTGGTCACGTCGGACTCGGCGGTCACGGCCGGCTCCTCGGGAAGGACTCGGGGAAGAGTGGGACAGGATGAGCCGGTGGGGCGGCGGCGAACAAACTATCGGACAGGGGCGGACGGTGGGCGAACGGCGGGGGAGGAACGGACCAGCCGGTGGCGATCACCTGATTTCCTGATGTCGCGTCACCTCCCCGCACTCCGCGCACTCATAGGGATGACAGACCCGGCGAGGCACATATCCGCTGGTCGGGACGCGTGCTGATGATGTCCCGGATCATCGCGCCCACCGCAGTCGCCCAGCCCGTTCCCCACAACGGGCTGCTGCGCCGTGCGCGGATCCGGAAGGAGACTGCCGTGTCCGAGCAGCAGACCGAGCAGGCGGAGCGGAGCGTCGGGGCGTTCACCCTCGCCGATCCGGTCACCACCGCACCCCCGGCCGGGCAGCCGGTCCCGGAGCCCGACGAGACGTGGGATCTGCCGGGCGGCTTCGCCCACGTGTACTACGGCGAGGGCAACCACGGCATCGCCCGTCCGGTGGTCATGGCCGACGGCTTCAGCCTCGGCCCCAGCGACCTGTCCTGGCTCCACGCCCACCTCGACCAGGGCGCGTTCCCCCTCCTGACCGAACTGCGCCGCCGCGGCCGTGACGCCGTCCTGATCGGCTACGACGAGCGCAGCGCGTCCCTCCTCGACAACGCCCAGACCGCGACCGCGGCGATCCACCGGACCCTCGCCGAACGGCTGGGCGGCACCAGCCTGATGGTGGGCGGCTTCAGCATGGGCGGCCTGGTCACCCGCTACGCGCTGGCCAGGATGGAGGCGCAGCGCATGGACCACCAGACCGGCGTCTACTTCTCCTACGACACCCCGCACCGGGGCGCGTACATCCCCGTCGGCCTCCAGGCGTTCTCGCACTTCATCCCGGTGCCGAACGACTTCGCCCGGCAGATGGACAGCCCCGCCGCCCGCCAGATGCTGTGGCGCCACTACGACCCGAAGACCGGCGAGAGCGGTATCGCCCCCGAGCGCACCGCGTTCCTCCAGGAGCTGGCGAAGGTCGGCAACTGGCCCCGCATCCCGCGCCTCCTCGCTCTCGCCAACGGCCGCGGCGACGGCACCGGCATCGCCGTCCCGCCCGGCGAGACCGTGCTCACGGTGGACCGCGTCTACCCCGGCACCGCCTTCTCCGCCCAGGCGCAGGGCAAGGACGTCACGGTCGCCGAGCTGAAGCGGCGCTTCCCGGCCGCCGAGAAGACCATCACCACCAGCGGATTCCCCGAGCTGGACGGCGCCCCCGGCGGCACCCTGCGCTCCTACGGCATCCTCGCCGACGCGCTGAAGAAGGCGGGCGCCCAGGTCGACCTGCGCCACCCGGAGGTCTCTTTCGTGCCCACGGTCAGCGCGGTCTCGATCCGCGACCTCGACCAGCAGAAGGACCTGTACGCGAACGTCTACGACCTTCCGCCGGACGAGGCCGACGTGGACGACTTCGTCTGCTCCTCCGACACCACCGCGCACACCACCGTCACCGCGGAACTGGCCACCTGGCTGCTGGACCGGCTGCCGGACTAGAACGCCCCGCCGCTCAGGTGTCGCACTCCAGCACCGTGCGGCACAGCCCGCACCGCGCCTTGACCCGCCCCCGCACCGGCACCCTGATCCGCTGGTGGCAGACCGGGCAGTCGAAGGAGACACGCGGGCGCCCGTCGGCTCCGGAGGTGAAGGTGTAGCCCACCTCCGGGTCCGGCGGGTTGCGCGGGGGACGGCGGCGCTGGTGGGCGTAGCGCAGCCGGGCCGGGCGCCCCGCCGCCGTCAGCGGGGGTCGGCGCTCGTCGTGCCGGGCGCGGGCGAGCCCCTTGGCGTACGCGTCCGCCGCCTGCGGGCTGGTGAACCACACCGCCGGGTCCTCGTGGAACAGCAGCGCCCGCTTGGCCAGCACGTACCCGAACTCCTCCGGAGTGAGATAGCCCAGCTTCTGCGAGGCGGGACCGTGCTCGCGGTAGGCGTCCAGGAGCAGCCAGCCCGCGCCCAGGTAGACCGCCACCGTGTCGGTCAGGATCTCGTTCTCCGCCGTGGTCGGGAAGGCCAGACCGAGCCGGTGCAGATAGACGTGCGTGACCTCGTGGGCGAGAGCCGCGCCGATGTCCTCGCGGTGGGTGCGGAAGCGGTCGTTCAGCTCCACGAAGTACTCCGGACCCGCCGCCAGCTCGACGTTCGCCGCGTGGGTCATCTCCCGGAACCCCACGATCAGCCGGGCGTCCGGCAGCCGGAAGTGCCGCACCAGCTCGCGCGCCACCCGCTGCGCGCCCAGATGCAGGTCGTCCGCGTCCCCGAAGGCCACGTCGGCCGGGGCCACGCTGGTCGCGAAGGTCTCCACCACGTCGTACGACAGCCGCTTGTACAGCGCGGTGACCGCCCGCCGTACCGTCGCCAGATGCGGGAAACCGTGCTCGACCGGTCCGCCGTTCGCCACGTCCGCACCCCCAAAGACGCCGGGAAGCCCCCTCCACCATAGGTCCGTCCCGACCGCCCGGGAACGGCGCCGGGCCGCGCCCCGTAGGGTTGTCGCCCATGACCATCAGCAACACCGGTACCGGTGACGTCGAGCCCGAGGTCCGCGAGGAGCTGGAGCGGCTGCGGGCGAGCATCGACAACATCGACGCCGCCGTCGTCCACATGCTGGCCGAGCGCTTCAAGGCCACCCAGCAGGTCGGCCGCCTCAAAGCCCGCCACCAGTTGCCCCCGGCCGACCCCGCCCGCGAGGCCCGCCAGATCGCCCGCCTGCGCAGCCTCGCCGAGGACGCCCGCCTCGACCCGGCCTTCGCCGAGAAGTTCCTCAACTTCATCGTGGCCGAGGTGATCCGCCACCACGAGCGCATCGCGGAGGACACGGTGCGGCCTCCGGCGAACTGAGGGGTGTGAGCCGCAGTGCCTGGTGCCGGCGTACGCACCTGGCGTACGTCCCGACCGTCCCCGACGGCGGTGCCCACGACCGAGCGCGCCCGCGCCCACCCGACACGGCCGGGCCCACGGGGCACGCCTGTCGCGGCGCCCGCGCCCCGGGTGCATCACGTCAGGGGGCTGTGCGGGAACTGGGGTTCGGACCGCATCCCCCGCCACGGGCGGCGGCGAGCGCGGCTGGTCCCCCCTGGCCGACAGCCGCGGGCGCGAGCGCGGCGGTGACCCGCGCGAGCCGTTCCGGCGGGGCCGGAGCGCCGGGGTGAGGTGCGTGGGAGAAAGGGAGAGGCGGACATAAGCCATGTACCGGTCCGCCCCTGTCCGGCACCGGCGGCATCGGGCAGCATGGCCTGCATGTCCGTACTGACGCGCGACGAAGCGCAAGCCCGAGCACAGCTCATCGACGTCCACCGCTACACCGTCGACCTCGACCTCACCACCGGGGACGAGACCTTCGGCTCCCGTACCGCGATCGCGTTCAGCGCGCGGTCCGACGGGGACACCTTCGTCGAGCTGAAGCCCGCCGAGCTGCGCGCCGTCACCCTGGACGGACAGCCCCTGGACCCCGAGACCCTGGACGGCAACCGGCTGCCGCTGAAGAACCTCACCGCGGGCGAACACGAACTCACCGTGGACGCCGTCATGCGCTACTCGCGCACCGGCGAGGGCATGCACCGCTTCACCGACCCCACCGACGGCGAGACCTACCTCTACACCCAGCTCTTCCTCGACGATGTCCAGCGCGTCTACGCCGCCTTCGACCAGCCCGACCTCAAGGCGGTCTTCGACGTCACCGTCACCGCCCCCGAGGAATGGACCGTCCTCGCCAACGGCGTCACCGAACACCTCGGGGAGGGACGCTGGAAGGCAGCCACCACCCCGCTCATCTCCACCTACCTCCTCGCCGTCGCCGCGGGTCCCTGGCACTCGGTCCGCACCGAACACCGCGGACTGCCCTTCGGCATCCACTGCCGCCGCTCGCTCGCCCCCCACCTCGACGCCGACGCCGACGAACTCCTCGACATCACCCGCGCCTGCTTCGACCGCTACCACGAGAAGTTCGCGGAGCCCTACCCCTTCGACTCCTACGACCAGGCGTTCGTCCCCGAGTTCAACGCGGGCGCCATGGAGAACCCCGGACTCGTCACCTTCCGCGACGAGTTCGTCTACCGCTCCGCCGTCACCGACACCGAGCGGCAGACCCGCGCCATGGTCATCGCCCACGAGATGGCCCACATGTGGTTCGGCGACCTGGTCACCCTCAAGTGGTGGGACGACATCTGGCTGAACGAGTCCTTCGCGGAGTACATGGGCTACCAGACCACCCTGGAGGCCACCCGCTTCACCGAACCCTGGGTGGAGTTCGGCGTCACCCGCAAGGCGTGGGGCTACGACGCCGACCAGCGCCCCTCCACCCACCCCGTCGCCCCCGAGGCAGTCGACGACACCGCCGCCGCCCTCCTCAACTTCGACGGCATCTCCTACGCCAAGGGCGCCTCCGCGCTGCGCCAGCTCGTCGCCTGGCTCGGCGAGAAGGACTTCCTCGCGGGCATCAACATCCACTTCGAGCGGCACCGGTTCGGCAACGCCACCCTCGCCGACTTCATCGACTCCCTCGCCGCCGCCACCGAACGCGACGTCCACGCCTGGGCCGACGCCTGGCTGCGCACCACCGGCGTCGACAAGCTCACCGCTCACCTCGGCGCCGCCGAGGACGGCACCCGCACCCTCACCGTCGAGCACGACGGCAGCCGCCCGCACCGCGTCACCGTCGGTCTCTACGACCACGACCTCACCGAGGAGGGCCGCCTCACCCCGCGCGCACCCCTCGGCCTCGACATCCCGCACACCGCGCCCGCCCCCATCGGCAAGCGCCCCGCCCTGGTCGTCCTCAACGACGGCGACCAGACCTACGCCAAGATCCGCTTCGACGCCGACTCCTTCGAGACCGTCCGCACCAGCCTCTCCGGGCTGCCCGACCCGCTCACCCGCGCGGTCGTCTGGAACGCCCTGCGCGACGCCGTACGCGACGGCGAACTCCCGCCCGCCGCCTACCTGGAGACCGCCCGCGCCCACCTCCCGCTGGAGACCGACCTCGCCCTCGTCGAGGGCGTCCTCGCCTTCGCCATCAGCCACATCGCGCCGCGCTACCTCACCCCCGAGGAGCGCCCCGCGGCGCTCGCCACCCTCACCTCGCTCTGCCGCGACCTCATCCGCCGCACCGAGGACGGCGACCACCCCGGTCTGCGCCTGATCGCCGTACGCCGCTTCATCGACGTCGCCGCCCACCCCGAGACCCTCGACGCCTGGCTCGCCGACGGCACCGTGCCCGGCGGACCCGAACTCGACCCCGAGCTGCGCTGGCGCATCCTCGGCAGGCTCGCCGTCCTCGGCGCCACCGACGAGACCGCCATCGCCGCCGAACTCGAACGCGACCCCTCCGCCAGCGGACAGGAGGGCGCCGCCCGCTGCCGCGCCGCCCTGCCCGACCCCGAGGCCAAGCGGACCGCCTGGGACGCGATGTTCACCGGCGACGACCTCTCCAACTACCTCTTCAAGGCCGTCGCCCTGGGCTTCTGGCAGCCCGAACAGGCCGACCTGGTACGGGAGTACGTGACCCGCTACTTCAAGGAGGCACCCGCCCTCGCCGCCCGCCGCGGTCCCGCCATCGCCGCCGCCGCGGGCGTCTGGGCCTTCCCCCGCCACGCCGTCGACCGCGAGACCCTCACCCTCGGCGAGACCTGCCTGAGCGAGGGCACCCCGCCCACCGCCCTGCGCCGCAAGCTGATCGACGAACTGGACGATCTGGCACGGGCGTTGCGCGTACGGGGCGAATAGCCGACCGGGGCGCCGGGCGGTGCGGTCAGGCGGAGCCCGTCCTCCGCAGCACCGCCCGGCGCGGCGCCCCCTCACGCGGTCCCGCGGCGCGGTTCGCCGTCCCGTTCACAGGCGTCCCCGCCGCGGGGGAGTCCAGCGTGAAACCCAGACGGGTCAGGAAGCGCTCACCCGGAACCCAGCCCGGCGGAACCGTCGCCGTCACCAGCGGGGGCTCGCCGAAACGGGGGAGCAGCGCCTCCGTCACCGCCCGGCCCAGCCCCCGCCCCCGCGCCCACGGCGCCAGCAGGAACAGCCCCACCGCCACCGCCCCCGGCTCGGGATGGTCCCGCACCGCGTCGATCACCCCCGCGATCTCGCCGTTGCGCTCCACCACCAGCAGCGCCTTGGCCGCCGGGTCCGCGCCCGGCGGCAGCGCGTAGAACAGACTCTGCACGTCACCGGGTCCCGACGGCAGACCCGTCGCCGCCAGGAACCAGTCCTCGCACTCCTCGAACAGTCTGAGCAGCGGACCCTCGTCACGCGGATCCACCTCCCGGACGAGAACCCGCTCACCTGGGACGTCGATCGGCCACACCTCGTTCATCCCGCCGACGATAAGCCCGTACACGCACTCCTCCGACGCGTTTTCCCCGCACGGCAGTACCCACGACCGGCTTCGGTCGTTGGACATCGCGGACACCCGGCCCCAAAACCGCCCGGCCGTCCCCCCGCCCCGCAGGAGAGCCCATGAGCACCCCGCCCCTCGCCGCCGGACCCCACGGCCCCGACGCGCTGCGGCCCCTGCTCGACACCGTGCTCGACGCCCTCGCGGCGGGCGCGGCGGACCGGGACGGACCACTGCCCGCCGGAGGACCGCACGCCGTGGACACCCGGGTCGAGCAAGCCCTCGGGGACGTCCTGCCCGAACACGGCGACCCCGACGCCCTGCGCACCCTCGTCCACCTCCTCGCCGCAGGCGCCGCCGACCCCGCGGACCCGCTCTGCGCGGGCCATCTGCACTGCCCCCCGCTCGCCGTCGCCACCGCCGCCGACCTCGCCGCCAGCGCCCTGAACCCCTCCATGGACTCCTGGGACCAGGCGCCCGCCGCCTCCGCACTGGAGACCCGCGTCACCCGCACCCTCGCCCGGGAGACCGGACTCGCCGACGCCCTGGTCACCACCGGCGGCACCGAGTCCAACCAGCTCGCCCTCCTCCTCGCCCGCGAAACCCGCGGGAGCGCCCTCACCCTCGTCTGCGGAGCCAACGCCCACCACTCCCTGCCCCGCGCCGCCTGGCTCCTCGGGCTGCCCGCCCCGCTCGTCCTGCCCACCCCCGACGGCACCCTCGACCCCGCCGCCCTCGACACCGCGCTCACCGCACTCGAAGGACCCGCCCTCGTCGCCGCCACCGCGGGCACCACCGACGCCGGACTCATCGACCCCCTCCCCGAGATCGCCGCCCGCTGCGCCGCCCACGGCGCCCGCCTCCACATCGACGCCGCCTACGGCGGCGGACTCCTCTTCAGCGACCGCCACCGCGCCCGGCTCACCGGACTCGACGCCGCCGACACCGTCACCCTCGACCTGCACAAACTCGGCTGGCAGCCCGTCGCCGCCGGACTCCTCGCCGTAGCCCGCCCCACCGAACTCACCGCCCTCCACCACCGCGCCGACTACCTCAACGCCGACGACGACACCGACGCCGGATACCCCGACCTCCTCGGCCGCTCCCCGCGCACCACCCGCCGCCCCGACATCCTCAAGACCGCCGTCACCCTCAAGACCCTCGGCCGCACCGGGCTCGCCGCACTCGTCGACCAAGTCTGCGAACGCGCCCAGGAGTTCGCCGCCCTCATCCAGGGCCACCCCCGCTTCGAGCTGTACCGCCCGCCCGGCATCAGCACCGTCCTGTTCCGCCCCGCCCACACCCCCGACGACACCGTCGCCGCCGTCCGCCGCACCCTGCTCCACCAGGGCCGCGCCGTCCTCGGCCGGGCCCGCGCCGACGGCCGCCTCTGGCTCAAGGCCACCCTCCTCAACCCCCACACCCGACCGGACGACCTGGCCCACCTCCTGAAACTCGTCGAAGGACACACCCCCAGATGACCCACCCCCCACGACACGAGCCCGCCTCCCCCCGCGACCTCGTCGGCATCGGCATCGGACCCTGCAACCTCTCCCTCGCCGCCCTCGCCCACCCCCTCGCCGAACTCGACGCCGTCTTCTACGAACAGCGCCCCGCCTTCACCTGGCACCCCGGACTCCTCATCGAGGACGCCACCCTCCAAGTCCCCTTCCTCGCCGACCTGGTCACCCTCGCCGACCCCACCAGCCCCTGGAGCTTCCTCAACTACCTCCGCGCCCGCCAGCGCCTCTTCCCCTTCTACTTCGCCGAGCACTTCCACATCCGCCGAGCCGAATTCGACGCCTACTGCCGCTGGGTCGCCCGCCACCTGCCCGGACTGCGCTTCTCCCACCAGGTCGACACCGTCCGCTGGGACCCCGAACACGACGTCTTCGAGGTCGACTTCACCCGCCTCGACGCCGAAGGACAGGCCGAATCCCTCGGCCGCACCCGCACCCGCAACCTCGTCCTCGGCATCGGCACCGCCCCCCACGTCCCCGAACCCCTGCGCCCCCTCGCCGCCGCCCCCGGCGTTCCCGTCCTGCACGCCGCCGACTACCTCACCCACCGCGACACCCTCCTCGCCGCAGGACACGTCACCGTCGTCGGCTCAGGACAGTCCGGCGCCGAGGTCTTCCTCGACCTCCTGCGCCACCGCCCCCAGGGCCACGAGGGCCTCCACTGGATCGCCCGCACCCCCGCCTTCGCCCCCATGGAGTACTCCAAGCTCGGCCTGGAACACTTCACCCCCGACCACACCCGCTACTTCCACGCCCTGGCCGAACCCGTCCGCGACCGCCTCGTCCCCGCCCAGTGGCAACTCCACAAGGGCGTCGACGTGGGCACCCTCGCCGCCATCCACGACGAGCTGTACCGGCGCACCCTCCACGGCGGCTGGCCCGACGCCGTCCTCACCCCCGGCGTCCACGTCCGCACCGCGGGGCGCCTGGGCACCGGACAGGTCGAACTCCACCTCGAACACCACGACCAGGGCACCCGCACCCGCCTCGCCACCGACGCCGTCGTCCTCGCCACCGGCTACCGCGAACGCCCCCTCGACAGCGTCCTCGCCGGACTCACCCCCCACCTGCGCCACGACAGCTCCGGACGCCCCCTGATCGACGAGGACTTCCGGCTCGTCCTCGACCCCGCCGTCACCGGCGCCGTCCACGTCCAGAACGCCGAACTCCACACCCACGGCGTCGGCGCCCCCGACCTCGGCCTCGCCGCCTGGCGCAGCGCCGCCATCCTCAACGCCCTCACCGGCAAGGAGCAGTACCCGCTCCCCACCCGCACCGCCTTCACCACCTTCGGACTCCACCCCCAACGCACAAACCCCGGCGACGGCAGGACCCACCAGGTCCGCACCGTCACCGGGGCACCGGTCTAGAACCGGACTACGAGAACACCGGCGTGCCCTCCCGCGTCAGCTTCCAGTCCACCGACGCGAAGTCCTTCGGGTCCAGCTCACCCTTCGCCGTCACCCACTCCGCGATCCGCGTCCGGATCTCCGTCGACTCCGACCACAGCTCCTTCGCCGACGCCACATACGGGAACGCGCCACCACCGTTCGCCCGGTAGTTGTTCACCGCGAACACGAACTGCGCCGCGTCGTCCAACGGCGCCCCACCGAACGCCAGGTTCTTGATCCGCGACCCAGCCGGCTGCGCCACGTCGATCTCGTACGACAGCCCGGACACATAGTCGTAGTTGTAGTCCGGGCGGTCGTTCGCGTTCGTCAGCTTGTCCACGTCCACCGGCGCACCCGGCGCCATCTGCACGAAGTACTGCGCCGAGTACTCCAGGTACGCCCGCACCTGCGCACCCGTCAGCAGCTTCGCCACCAGCGTGTTGTCGTACACGTACAGGCTCGACAGATCCCGGATCGTCACATCGCCCGCCGGGATCTCACTCGTCCGCGAGAACGGCGACGCCTGCGACAGCACCGGCAGCGACGCGTACTCGGTACCCGCCAGCGCCGCCTTGACCACGTCCTCCTGCACCTTGTTGATCAAGTCGATGATCGGCGCGTCCTTGTACCGCGCGTCCACCGTCGTCAACGTCTCGGTCGCCCGCCCCACCACCTGGTTGACATACGCGACCACCTTCTTGTGCTCCGCCGTCAGCAACTTGGTGATCTTCGGGTCGTCCGCGACCGTCCGCGAATCCCGCAGCGACGCCGCGACCGACTCCACCTCCCACCTGCCCCGCCGCAGCACCAGCTCCACGTCGAACAGCGTCAGCCGCTCCGCGAAGCACAACGGCTCCGACAGCACGACCGTCTTCCCCGACTTCTCGTTGACGACCCGCAGCTCCGGAATCTCCAGATGCGCGTGCCCCACCAGAATCGCGTCGATCCCCGGCACCAGCCGCGCCACATTCGCCGCCGCGTTCTCCACGTACGGCACCTGGTCACCGTACGACGACGTGCCCGACGTACCCGAGTGCGCCGAGACGAGCACCACGTCCGCGCCCATCGAACGCAGCTTCGGCACCCACTTCGCCGCCTGCTCCTCAAGACCCTCGAACGCCAGCTTCCCCTGCACGAACGCCTTGTCCCAGATCGCGATGCCCGGATTGGTCAGACCCAGCACCGCCACCTTCACCGGCGGCGCCCCCGGCACCCGGAACTCCCTCATCACATACGGCTGGAACGCCGGCTTCAGCGTCTTCGCGTCCACCGCGTTCGCGCCCAGCAGCGGAAAACGCAACTGGCTCTCGAACTTCCGCAGCGTCTCGATGCCGTAATTGAACTCGTGATTGCCCAGCGCCGCCGCGTCGTACCCGATCGCGTTCATCGCCAGCGCCATCGGATGCACCGGACCACCCTTGGCGGTGATCGGGTCCACCTTCGCGTAGTAGTACGTCAGCGGGGTGCCCTGGATCGTGTCGCCCGCGTCGATGAGCAGCGTGTTGTGCCGCCCCTTCTCCTCACGCACCTGGTTCACCAGCGTCGAGATCCGCGACAGCCCCAGCGCGTTGCCCGCCGGGTCGGCGTACTCCGCGTTCTTGAAATAGTCCCAGTTGAAGACGTGCCCGTGCAGATCGGTCGTGCCCATCACGGTCAGGGCGTACCGCTTCTCGTGGTGCTTGCCGTGCTTTCCGTGCTGGTCGTGCCCGCTGTGCTTGGCGGGCGCGGCCTCGGCCACCGGCGCTCCCACTCCGCCCGCGACGGCCACCCCCGCCCCGGTCACGGCGGACTTCTTCAGGAACTTCCGGCGGTTCAACGACATCGGTGGCCTCTCTCGGCACGATCGGACAACGCGCGTAGATTGTGCCGGGCCAGGACCCACCGCAACAGACCCCCCAGGTTGCGATCCGGTGACCGATCCCCGCCGAACTCCCCCCGCCCGCACGGGCGTCACATGACACAGTGGGACACATGACCACTCCACCGGCACCCGCGCACGGCACCCCCGACGCACCCCTCCTCGTGGTCCAGGGCGAGGCGGAGTTCGAGACCGGACCCGAAATCGCCCGCATCGGCATCACCGTCGCCGCCCGCGGCCGCGACCGGCGCACCACCCTCGACGACCTCACCCGCCGCAACGCCGCCGTCCTCGACCTCGTCAAGTCCTACGGCGAAGCCCTCGCCGAACTCTCCACCGGCGTCTTCTCCATCACCCCCGAACTCTCCGAACGCGGCCGCGGCGAACGCGTCCGCAGCCACCAGGGCCAGGTCCGCCTCGACGCCGAATTCACCGACTTCACCGCACTGGCCGAACTCACCACCCGACTGGCCGACTTGGAACTCACCCGAGTCGACGGCCCCTGGTGGTCCCTGCGCCCCGGCTCCCCGGTCCACACCGAAGCCCGCCGCCGCGCCGTCGCCGACGCCCTCACCCGCGCCCGCGAATACGCCGACGCGCTCGGCACCACCCTCGCCGCCCTCGTCGAACTCGCCGACACCGGCGCCGACCGCCCCCGCACCACCGCCGCCTACGGCCGCGCCGCTCGCTCCCTCACCAGGGGCGGTCCCGCCGAACCCCCCGAGCCGCTCGACCTGGAACCCGCACGGCTCACCGTGGCCGCGCAGGTCACGGCACGGTTCACCCTGGTGCCGCCGCGGCTGTGAAATGCGCGGCGCCGGAATGGGTGGCGCAATCGGCTGGGATGAAAGAGTGACGAACTGTTGCGCGAAAAACATCGCTCAAAGGAGCGGGGCTCCGCACAATTCAACACTTGTCAATAAGCCTTTCCGTAAAGGTCGTTGAATGGCCACCGGCCCCGGATTCTCTACCCGCCGGTAAGCCCTAGGCTCGAACCATGCGCCGAGCAAAGATCGTCTGCACACTCGGGCCGGCCACCGACTCGTACGACCAGATCAAGGCACTGGTCGAAGCCGGAATGGACGTCGCCCGCTTCAACCTCAGCCACGGCGGCCAGGCCGACCACGAGGCGCGATATCAGCGCGTACGCAAAGCCGCCGACGAAACCGGCCGCAGCGTCGGAATCCTCGCCGATCTTCAAGGTCCGAAGATCCGCCTCGGCCGATTCGCCGAAGGCCCCGTGATCCTCGAACGCGGCGACACCTTCACCATCACCGTCGAAGAAGGCGTCGAAGGCGACCGCCACCGCTGCGGCACCACCTACGCCGGACTAGCCACCGACGTCACCCCCGGCGAACGCGTCCTCGTCGACGACGGCAAGGTCTGCCTGGAAGTCACCTCCGTCGACGGACCCCGCGTCCACACCCGCGTCCTCGAAGGCGGCGTCGTCTCCGACCACAAGGGACTCAACCTCCCCGGCGTCGCCGTCTCCGTCCCCGCCCTCACCAAGAAGGACGAGGACGACCTCCGCTGGGCCCTGCGCACCGGCTTCGACACCGTCGCCCTCTCCTTCGTCCGCGCCGGACGCGACGTGCTCGACGTCCACCGCGTCATGGACGAGGAGGGCCGCCGCCTCCCCGTCATCGCCAAGGTGGAGAAACCCCAGGCCGTCGAGGACATCGAGGGAATCGTCGCCGCCTTCGACGGCATCATGGTCGCCCGGGGCGACCTCGGCGTCGAAATGCCGCTCGAACACGTCCCCGTCGTCCAGAAACGTGCCTGCCAGTTGGCCCGGCGCAACGCCAAACCGGTCATCGTCGCCACCCAGATGCTCGACTCCATGATCGAGAACGCCCGGCCGACCCGTGCGGAAGCCTCCGACGTCGCCAACGCCGTGCTCGACGGCGCGGACGCGGTGATGCTCTCCGGCGAGACCAGCGTCGGCAAGTACCCCGTCGGAGCCGTGCACACCATGGCGAAGATCGTCACCGCCGCCGAGGAGGACATGCTCGCGGGCGGGCTGCCGCCGCTGACCGAACGCGACAAGCCCCGCACCCAGGGCGGCGCCGTCGCCCGCGCGGCGGCGGAGACCGGCGACTTCCTCGGCGCCCGCTTCCTCGTCGCCTTCACCCAGTCCGGCGACACCGCCCGCCGCCTCTCCCGCTACCGCTCCCCGATCCCCCTCCTCGCCTTCACCCCCGAACCGGCGACCCGCTCCCAGCTCAGCCTGACATGGGGCGCGGAGACGTTCCTCGGCCCGCACGTCGACTCCACCGACGCGATGATCGCCCAGGTGGACGAGCTGCTCCTCAAGCACGGCCGCTGCGAGCGCGGTGACCTGGTCGTCATCACCGCGGGCTCCCCTCCGGGCGTGGCGGGATCGACGAACCTGGTCCGCGTGCATCACGTGGGCGAGGACGACAGCCCTCGCTAGACGGTCAGTACTTGGGTCCGACGTGGGCGTCCATGAGGGCGACGGAGGGTTTGCGGGCGACGGAGATGTTGAACGCGTTTCCGTCGCGCGTGCAGTGGGTCCACTCGACGCCGAGTTTGTCGAGGGTGTCGGTGTAGAGGCGGCGGATGTCGTCGGAGGTGTTGGTGAAGAAGTACCGGGGGTATTCGTAGCGCTTGCGCTCGCCGCCGATCAGCTTCTCGGTCCAGTTGGTGACCCGACACCCGTCGGAGTGGATGAGCCCACGGACGAACTCCCAGGGGTGGGCGTCGACGATCTCCTGCTGCCAGGGTTCGAGGACGATCGCGCGCTCGTGCTTCTTGCCGGGGCCGTGTTGCGGGAAGAGGCAACGCCAGTGCCGGCTGTAGCCGACCACGGAGGTGTAGCCGACAGCTTGGACCCGGTACGACTTCTTGCTCGGGTTGATGGCTTCGACTGCGGAGGCGCAGGCTTCGATGAGACCCGGCCACGCGTCGGAGCACGCGATGCGGAGGTAGTAGCCGGTTTTCCTGCCCGGGCTGATACAGCCGTCACCGAGGTAGAGGCCGAGGAGGTAGCTGTACGAAGCCCCGTCCGCAGGCGGCTCGCTCACAGGTCCGCATCGTGAGCACGGGGTGCGCTCCATGCGGGGGAGCGGAGTGATGCGGGTCCGCCAGGATCGCATCGCGCTGCGGGAGATCCCGGTCTCCCTGCTGACAGAGTTGAGGCTGCGCCCCTGGGCTACGAGCGCGAGCGCCCGCTCGCGTGTGCTGAGGTCGTACATGCGGCCACTCTGTGGCAGGTCACGCGGCGACACGCAGCAGAAAGCGGATGTTCACGCGAACGTGCACATCCGGTCGAGAGGCTGAACCTTCGAATCGAAGGAAAAGTGCCCCGAGTCGGACTCGAACCGACACTGTACGGGTTTTGAATCCGTTGCCTGCTGCCAATTGGGCTACCGGGGCTCGAAGAATCCAAGGTTTCCCTTGACCCTCCGCGCGTCCACCTTACCGCAGCTAGGTAGGCTCTTGTCAGCAGTACCCCTGCCCTGAACGGAGAGCCCCCGTGACCGCCGAGTCGCCCCAGCCCGCAGACGTGTCCGACGACGACAAGTCGCATGTGCCCCCGCTGACGACCCGTGTCGTCATCGCGGAGGACGAGGCGCTGATCCGGCTCGATCTGAAAGAGATGCTGGAGGAGGAGGGCTACACGGTCGTAGGCGAGGCAGCCGACGGTGAGCAGGCCGTGGAGCTGGCCCGGGAGCACAAGCCGGACCTGGTGATCCTGGACGTGAAGATGCCGAAGCTCGACGGCATCTCGGCGGCCGAGAAGATCGCCGAGGAGTCCATCGCCCCGGTCCTGATGCTGACCGCGTTCTCGCAGCGCGACCTCGTGGAGCGCGCCCGCGACGCCGGTGCCATGGCCTACCTGGTGAAGCCCTTCAGCAAGAGCGACGTGGTCCCGGCCATCGAGATGGCCGTCTCCCGCTTCACCGAGCTGCGCCAACTGGAGCAGGAGGTCGCGGACCTCACTCAGCGCCTGGAGACCCGCAAGCTGGTGGACCGCGCGAAGTCGATCCTGCAGACGGAGTACGGCCTGTCCGAGCCCGCCGCGTTCCGCTGGATCCAGAAGACCTCGATGGACCGCCGCCTGTCGATGCAGCAGGTCGCGGAGGCGGTCATCGCGGACGACAACGAGAAGAAGTCGTCCAAGAAGAAGGACAAGGACAAGGACTGACCCCCGGTCCACGTGACGAGGCCCGCGCCCCCGGGAGGGGAGCGCGGGCCTCTGTCGTACGACGGATCAGTCCTCGCCGAGGTACGCCTTCCGCACCGACTCGTCGTGCAGCAGGTCCTGCCCGCTGCCGGAGAGCGTGATGTTGCCGATCTCCATGACGTAGCCCCGGTCGGCGAGCGAGAGCGCCGCCTGGGCGTTCTGCTCGACCAGGAGGATGGTCGTGCCCTGGGACTTCAGCTCGGCGATCGTCGCCATGATCTTCTGCATCATGATCGGCGAGAGCCCCATGGAGGGCTCGTCCAGCATCAGCAGCTTGGGCTGGGACATCAGCGCCCGCCCCATGGCCAGCATCTGCTGCTCACCGCCCGAGAGGGTGCCCGCGGCCTGCTTGCGGCGTTCCCCGAGGATGGGGAAGAGGTCGTAGGCGCGCTGGATGT
The DNA here is from genome assembly GCF_016482685.1 of Streptomyces sp. DSM 110735. Classification (GTDB taxonomy): domain Bacteria; phylum Actinomycetota; class Actinomycetes; order Streptomycetales; family Streptomycetaceae; genus Streptomyces. The sequence continues at coordinate 32,318 of NZ_JACYHF010000020.1, forward strand.
CCTTCTCGATGCCGTCCTTGTCCTTGCGGAGGAAGGCGCCGAGCTGGAGGTTCTCGGTGATGCTGAGGCGCGGGAAGATGTGCCGGCCTTCGGGGGAGTGGGCGAGCCCGAGGGCGACGATCTTGTGCGCGGGGACTCCGGTGAGCGGCTCGCCCTCGAAGAGGATCTTGCCCGAGGTGGGCTTGAGCAGTCCGGACAGGGTGCGCAGGGTGGTCGTCTTGCCGGCGCCGTTGGTGCCGATGAGGGTGACGACCTGGCCGGCTTCGACGCTGAACGAGATGCCCTTGACGGCCTCGATCTTGCCGTAGGCGACCCTGAGGTCCTCGACCTCCAGCAGTGCGGTCACGGGGTCTCTCCCTTGGTGGTGCTGTTCTCCGTCCCGGAGGCGTCCTCGGCGTCGCGGGCCTCGGCGGCGGGCGCGTCGGGCTCGGTGTCCTCGGTCCCGGTGTCCTCGGTCCCGGTGTCCTCGGCGGTGGCCTCCTCGCGGTCCTCCTGCGCGGCCGTCTCGGCGGCTTCGACCTCCGCCGCCTCCGCCTCGCCGGGGTCGCCCTCGAAGGGTTCGCCGAGGTAGGCGGCGACGACGCGCTCGTCGGCCTGGACGACGTCGGAGGTGCCTTCGACGAGCTTCTCGCCCTGGACGAGCACGGCGACCCGGTCGCAGAGGTTGAAGATGAAGCGCATGTCGTGCTCGATGACGAGGACGGCGATGCCCTTGTCGCGGATGGCGAAGACGAGTTCCTCGGTGGTCCGGGTCTCCTGCGGGTTCATGCCGGCGGTGGGCTCGTCGAGGAGAAGCAGTCCGGGCTCGCTGGCCAGTGCGCGGGCGATCTCCAGTTTGCGCTGCTCGCCGTAGGGGAGGTTGCGCGCGAGGTGGTCGCGTTTGGCGGCGAGGCCGACGAACTCGAGGAGTTCCATGGCCTTGGCCTCGGACTCCTTCTCGGCCTTGCGGAAGCCGGGTCCGCGCAGCAGCGCGGACCACAGTCCCTCCTTGGTGCGGGTGTGGCGGCCGACGAGGACGTTCTCCAGGACGGTCATGTTGGCGAAGAGCCGGATGTTCTGGAAGGTGCGGGCGATGCCTGCCTGGGTGACCAGGTGGGGCTTGGGCGGGAGGACCTTGCCCTGGTAGGCGACCGTGCCCTCGGTGGGGACGTAGAGGCCGGTGAGGCAGTTGAAGAAGGTGGTCTTCCCGGCGCCGTTGGGGCCGATGAGGCCCACGATCTCGCCGCTGTTGACGGTGAAGTCGACGGAGCGGACGGCGGTCAGGCCGCCGAAGCGCATGGTGACGTCACGGGCTTCGAGTACAGGTGTCGTCATGGTGCGTCACGCCCCTGCCTGGGTGGGGGCCGGTTCGTCGGTGAGTGTTTTCTGGGCGGGTACGTCGAGCTGGCCGGTCTCGTGGAATTCGAGCTGGCGGCGGCGGTTGGCGATGATGCCTTCCGGCCGGAACCGCATCAGCAGGACGAGGGCGACACCGAAGGCGAGCAGTTCGTAGTTCTGGAGGAACTGGAGCTTCTCGGGGACCAGGTAGAGGACGCTGGCGCCGAGGAGGGGTCCGCTGACGGTGCCCATGCCGCCGAGGACGACGGCGGCCAGCAGGAAGGCGGAGTTGGGCGGGGCTGCTCCGGCGAACTGGTACGGCTGCGGGTTGACGCTGAAGTTGACGTGGGCCATCACGGTGCCCGCGAGTCCGGCGAGGGAGGCGCCGAGGGCGAAGGCGATGAGCTTGACCCGGAAGCCGTTGATGCCCATGGCGGTGGCGGCGGTCTCGTCCTCGCGGATGGCGATCCAGGAGCGGCCGATGCGGGAGTCGGCGGCGCGGGTGAAGACGAGGACGACGATCGCGGTGACGATGAGCATGAGGAACAGGTAGTTGGCGAATCTGCCCAGGGTGAATCCGGCGATCTGGTGGGATGCGCCGAGGTTGAACCCGAAGATGTCGAGGTCGGGGATCTGGGTGATGCCGTTGGGGCCGCGGGTGATGTTGGGGCCGGAGTCGCCGTCGAGGTTGTTGACGGTGATGCGGAAGATCTCACCGAAGCCGAGGGTGACGATGGCCAGGTAGTCGCCGCGCAGGCGGAGGGTGGGGGCGCCGATGAGGACGCCGAAGATCAGCGAGGCGGCCATGCCGGTGAGGGCGGCTGCCCAGAAGGGGAAGTGGACGCCGGAGAAGCGGGAGTACTCGGAGCCGGAGACGAGGGCGGCGGCGTAGGCGCCGACGCCGAGGAAGGCGACGTATCCGAGGTCGAGCAGTCCGGTGAGGCCGACGACGATGTTGAGGCCGAGGGCGACGGTGGCGAAGATCAGGATGTTGACGCCGACGTTGGCGTTGTGGTCGTCGCTCTGGGTGAAGGGGAAGACGGCGGCTGCGGCGAAGGCGAGGGCGGCCGAGAAGCCCTTGTGGCGGGCGGAGACGGTCGCGTAGCGGTCGAGCAGGCCGGCGTGGACGAGGGCGACGGCGCCGAAGCCGACGGCGATGAGGTAGCCGATGAAGGTCTCGCTGGCCTCGTTGTCGATGCCGATGCCGTAGGTGAAGACGACCAGTGCGAGCGCGGTGCCGACGGTGATGGCGAGGCGGTCGGTCAGCGGGCTGCCGGTGGTGGGTCGGGGGGTGGCGGGCTTGGCGAGTCGCAGGGCGCCGAGTGCGCCGATGACGGGGCGTCGGGTCCAGGCGGGCGGGTTGTCGTCGTCGGCGGGGCGGTCCAGTGGCAGGGCGAGGGCGCCGAGCAGCAGGAGGAGTGCGCCCGCCGCGGCGACGAAGCCGCCGGGGTCGACGTTGACGAGGCCGCCGAGGTCGACGGAGATGGCGATGACGGTGAACCAGACGACGGCGAAGGTGCCGGTGGCGAGCAGGGCGAGGGTGTTGCCGCTGCCGCTGGGGTTGATCCGGTTCAGGCCGGGGATGTTGTAGCCGCTGAGGGTGTAGACGAGGGCGATGGCGGCGAGGGTGAGGGTGATGACCTGGAGTCCGGCGGGGTAGCCGTAGACGGTGAGGTCGCCGGGGAATTCGTCGGTCCAGGTCCAGGAGAGGAACGTGGAGGCGATGGTGAGGACGGCTCCTGCGGCGGCCAGGGGCCGGGCGAGGGTGCGCGGGAGCGGGACCAGCGAGGTCTGCTTGGTGTCGGTCATGTCGCTCACGCCCTGTCCGCGACGCGTTCTCCGAGCAGACCTTGTGGTCTGAACAGGAGGACGAGGATGAGGAGGACGAAGGCCCATACGGCCGCCCAGCCGCCGCCGCCGAGCTGCTGCATGCCGGGGATGTCGGCGATGTAGGCGGTGGCCATGGCTTCGGCGACGCCGAGGACGAGTCCGCCGAGCATGGCGCCGTAGATGTTGCCGATGCCGCCGAGGACGGCCGCGGTGAATGCCTTGAGGCCGGCGATGAAGCCCATGTCGTAGGAGACGGAGCCGTACTTGAGGCCGTAGGAGAGACCGGCGACGGCGGCGAAGAAGCCGCCGATGGCGAAGGCGATGACGATGATGCGGTTGGTGTCGATGCCCATGAGCTGGGCGGTGTCCGGGTCCTGGGCGGTGGCCTGCATGGCGCGGCCGGTGCGGGAGAGGCGGACGAAGAGGGCGAGGACGGCCATGCAGAGCGGGGCGGCGATGATGAGGAAGACGTCGCCGCTCTGGACGGTGACCGAGCCGAGGTGCAGCGGGCCGAAGGGCAACTGGGGGAAGACGCGGGCGGACTTGGCGTCCGGGTAGAGGTTGAAGACGAGCTGCTGAAGGGCGAGGGAGAGGCCGATCGCGGTGATCAGTGGCGCGAGGCGGGGTGCCCCGCGCAGCGGGCGGTAGGCGAAGCGCTCGGCGCCGACGGCGATGAGCACGGCGACCAGGGCGCCGCCGATGAGCATCGCCGGCAGGGCAATCCACATGGATATGCCGTCCGGCAGGGCGAGGTAGACCGTGAGGGCTCCGAAGCCGCCGGTCATGAAGATCTCGCCGTGGGCGAAGTTGATGAGCTGGACGATGCCGTACACCATCGTGTAGCCGATGGCGATGAGCCCGTACATCGAGCCGAGGAACAGCCCGTTGGCCAGCTGCTGCGGCAGGGTGTTCACCGCATGGCCTCCATGGGGTGGGGAGAGTTGGGGTGGGTCGGGGTAGAGCGCGGGCCGCGCGGTGACGTCTGGTGTACGCCGCGCGGCCCTGGTGCTGCGGGGTGGTGTGGCCGGGTTTACTTCGGGTTGGCCACGCCGCTCTTGACGGACTTCCACTCGCCCTTGGTGACCTGGTAGACGGTGAGCTGCTTGTTGGTGGTGTCGCCGTACTGGTCGAACGAGATCTTGCCGGAGATGCCGTCGAAGGAGCTCTTCTGGACGCCGTCGACGACCTGCTGGCGGGCGTCGGAGGGGATCTTTCCGTCCTTCACGGCCTGGCCGACGGCCTTGATGATGGCGGTGGTGGCGTCGTAGGAGTACGAGCCGTAGGTGCCGTAGTCGCCGGGGTACTTCTTGGCCTTGTAGGTGGCGACGAAGTCCTTGGCGGCGGGCAGGGTGTCGACGGGGACGCCGATGGAGGTGACGAGGTCGCCCTCGGCGGCCTTGCCTGCGGTCTTGATGTAGGTCGGGGTGAACATGCCGTCGCCGCCGAAGAGCGGGATCTTGGCGCCGGCGTCCTTGAGCTGCTTGGTGAGGACCTGGGACTCGTCGTACTGGCCGCCGTAGTAGAGCAGGTCGGCGCCGGAGTTCTTGATCTTCGTGGCGAGGGTGGAGAAGTCGCGGTCGCCCACGTTGACGTGGTCGGTGCCGACGACCTTGCCGCCCTGCTTGGCGAACTGCTCCTTGAAGATCTTGGAGAGGCCGGCGCCGTAGGTCTGCTTGTCGTCGACGACGAAGGCTTTCTTCTTCTTGAGGCCGTTGTAGGCGTAGTCCGCGGCGAAGGCGCCCTGGAGCTCGTCGGTGGTGGCGGTGCGGAAGTACGTCTTGTACGGGCGGGACTTGCTGGTCTGCCAGTTCTTGCCCTGGGTCAGCTCGGGAGCGGTGTTGGAGGGCGAGATCTGGACCAGGTTGGCGGTGGCCAGGACCTGCTGCATCTGGGTGGCCACGCCGGAGTTGAGCGGGCCGACGACGCCGAGGACGCTCTTGTCGGCGACGAGCTGCGAGGCGTTCTGCTGGCCGGTGGCCGGGAGCGCCTTGTCGTCGAGGGCGTGGATCTTGAAGGTGACGCCGGGAACGGCCTTGTTCTTGTTGGCGTCGTCCACGGCGATCTGCGCGCCGTACTGAATTCCGAGGCCGGTGGCGGAGTTCTGGCCGGTGAGCGGGGCGTCGACGCCGATCGTCACCGTCACGTTGCCGCTGTCGCCGCTCTTGCTGTCCTTGTCACGGGAACCACAGGCGGTGAGAGTCAGAGCTCCGGTGGTCAGCACGGAGGTAAGAATCACCAGAGAACGCTGTCGCACAATCGATCCTTTCCGCAGGCACAGCCCTCCCATGGAACGGAGAGCGACGGGTGCCGCGCCGGTACCGAACTCCCGTTGGAGCGGTGACTGGCCGTGACTCTAAGCGTGTGTGGGGAACGTGGAGGAGGGTCTGACGAATGCTGTGACGCTCTTGTTATGACACGAGGTAATGCAGAGCGGTACGCGGTGGGGGAAAGGCAGGAATTCGATCCGGTTCGCCCCGTCCACATCGTGAGAACTCGCAGGAACCGCCCTCAAGTGTTCAGGCGTCTCAAGGGTTTTGCTGATGACGGGAGTCTGGTTGCCGCAGGTGACATTCGTGGCCCCGATGATCTGCGGGACAGATCGGGAACGCGGTGCGGAACGGGAATCCGTATTGCGTGCGTATTACGCAGCGTTACTTTCAGGGAAATGGTTGGGCGTCTTCCGCTTTCCCGGAATTCGGTCATATGCGGGCACGACGAGGGCCGGGGGCCCGCCCCGCCGGTGCTCCGGACGGCGCGGACCCCCGGCCCTGACGCTTCATCAATTCATGAGTACGGACGGCCACGTGGTCCCGTCCGCGGGATGATCAGCCCTCGGCGCCGCCCGGTCGCGCGTCCCGCAGCAGGCAGGTCAGCCGGGCCGTGCAGACCCGGCGTCCCTCCTCGTCGCTGATCACGATCTCGTACGTCGCCGTCGTGCGTCCCCGGTGCACCGGGGTGGCCACGCCGGTCACCAGACCGGAGCGCACGCCCCGGTGGTGGGTGCAGTTCAGGTCCACGCCCACCGCGATCTTCGAGCTGCCGCCGTGCAGCATGGCGCCGACCGAGCCCAGGGTCTCGGCGAGCACGGCCGAGGCGCCGCCGTGCAGCAGCCCGTACGGCTGGGTGTTGCCCTCGACCGGCATGGTGGCCACCACCCGGTCCGGGGCCGCCTCCAGGATCTGCACACCCATCCGCGTGCCGAGGTGACCCGCCGAGAACAGCGCGGGCAGGTCCACACCGAGCGCCGCGTACTCGTCGATGATCTCCTGCGGGAATTTCACCTGCTGCTGCTCACCCATGGTCCGGCTCCGTTCTCGCCACGCCCGTCCGACGGCACGTCCCCGTCTCCGTCGGCATGTTCCCTGTCTGTCTGTCTGTCTGTCGCTGAGCGAACGCTCAGTCGGTCGCCGATTGTTCCAGACGGAGTTCTACGGTCGCCTCCAGGCGGACCACGACCGACTTGCTCGCCGGGGTGTTGCTGGTGTCGGCGGTCGCGTCCAGCGGCACGAGCACGTTGGTCTCCGGGTAGTACGACGCCGCGCACCCCCGCGCCGTCGGGTAGTGCACCACCCGGAAACCGGGCGCCCGCCGCTCCACCCCGTCGCGCCACTCGCCCACCAGATCGACGTACGACCCGTCGGCCACGCCCAGTTCGCGCGCGTCCTCGGGGTGGACCAGGACGACGCGGCGACCGTCGGTGATGCCCCGGTAACGGTCGTCCAGACCGTAGATCGTGGTGTTGTACTGGTCGTGCGAGCGCAGGGTCTGCAGCAGCAGGCGTCCCTCGGGCAGCTCGGGGTGCTCCACCGGGGCGGCCGTGAAGTTCGCCTTCCCGGTGGCCGTCGGGAAGCGGCGCTCGTCGCGCGGTCCGTGCGGCAGGGCGAACCCCGCGGGGTCGGCCACGCGGGCGTTGAAGTCCTCGAAACCGGGGACCACGCGCGCGATGCGGTCGCGGATCGCCGCGTAGTCCCGCTCGAACTCCTCCCACGGCACCGTGCTGTCCGGCAGCACCCGGCGCGCGAGGCGGCACACGATCGCGGGCTCCGACAGCAACTCCGGGCTCGCGGGCGCGAGCCGTCCGCGCGAGGCGTGCACCATGCCCATGGAGTCCTCGACGGTCACGAACTGCTCGCCGCCGCCCTGCACATCGCGTTCGGTACGGCCGAGCGTCGGCAGGATCAGGGCGCGGGCGCCGGTGACCACGTGCGAGCGGTTCAGCTTGGTCGACACGTGCACGGTCAGCCGCGCCCGGCGCATCGCCGCCTCGGTCACCTCGGTGTCGGGGGAGGCGGAGACGAAGTTGCCGCCCATGGCGAGGAACACCTTCGCCTCGCCGTCGCGCAGCGCGCGGATCGCGCGTACGACGTCGAAACCGTGCGCGCGCGGGGGAGCGAACCCGAACTCCTTCTCCAGCGCGTCCAGGAAGGCGGGGGCGGGGCGCTCGAAGATGCCCATGGTGCGGTCGCCTTGCACGTTCGAGTGACCGCGCACCGGGCAGACGCCCGCGCCCGGGCGCCCGATGTTGCCGCGCAGGAGAAGGAAGTTGACCACCTCGCGGATGGTCGGCACGGAGTGCTTGTGCTGGGTGAGACCCATGGCCCAGCAGACGATGACCCGCTTCGACTCCAGCACCATGGTGAGCGCCCGCTCGATCTCCTCACGGGCCAGACCGGTCGCGGCGAGGGTCTCGTCCCACTCCGCCTTGCGGGCGGCGTCCGCGAACTCCTCGTAGCCGTGGGTGTGTTCGCGGACGAACTCCTCGTCCACCGCGCCCTCGGTCTCCAGGATGAGCTTGTTGAGGAGACGGAAGAGCGCCTGGTCGCCGCCGAGGCGGATCTGGAGGAACAGATCGGTGAGCGCGGCGCCCTTGATCATGCCCTGCGGGGTCTGCGGGTTCTTGAACCGCTCAAGTCCCGCCTCGGGCAGCGGGTTCACGCTGATGATCCGCGCCCCGGACGCCTTGGCCTTCTCCAGCGCGGAGAGCATCCGGGGGTGGTTGGTGCCGGGGTTCTGTCCGGCGACGATGATCAGATCGGCGCGGTAGAGGTCTTCCAGGAGGACGCTGCCCTTGCCGATGCCGATCGTCTCCGACAGCGCCGAACCGGACGACTCGTGGCACATGTTGGAGCAGTCGGGCAGGTTGTTGGTGCCCAGCTCGCGTGCGAACAACTGATAGAGGAAGGCGGCCTCGTTGCTGGTACGGCCCGAGGTGTAGAACACCGCCTCGTCGGGGGAGTCCAGCGCGGCGATCTCCTCGGCGACGATGCCGAGGGCGCGCTCCCAGGTCACCGGCTCGTAGTGGCTCGCGCCCTCGGGGAGGTACATGGGGTGCGTGAGGCGCCCCTGCTGTCCCAGCCAGTAGCCGCTCTTGTCCGACAGGTCGGCGACGGAGTGCTCCGCGAAGAACTCCGGGGTCACCCGGCGCAGCGTGGCCTCCTCGGCCACCGCCTTCGCGCCGTTCTCGCAGAACTCGGCGGTGTGCCGGTGCTCGGGTTCCGGCCAGGCGCAGCCGGGGCAGTCGAAGCCGTCCTTCTGGTTCACCCGGAGCAGGGTGAGCGCGGTACGCCTGATCCCCATCTGCTCCTGCGCGATCCTCAGCGAGTGCACCACCGCGGGCAGCCCCGCCGCCGCGTGCTTCGGCTCCCCTGTCCGCGGCGCGTCCTGCACCGGATCGCTCTTGGGCGGCTTCGTCGCCATGTGCCCGCTCTCCTTCACCTGTGCTTCCGGGTCCGCCACCGCACGCTGTCCGCGGCCCGTCCCCATGTCCCGCGCATCAGCATGCCTGGCGAGGGGGCGGAGGGGGAGGGGGTGGGCGGGGGCGGTCGGTGAGCGGGTGGGTGGGGGCGCTGAGCGGTGGGGGTGGGGTGCCGGTGGGCGGGGTGTTTCTGCGGTCCCCTGTGGTCTCCGGTGGTCGTCGGTGGTGGGTGGGTCATGCGGAGGTCGCCCCTGGGCGCCGCGACCCGTCTCCGGACGGTTCCGGGACGGTTGCGTGGAGTCGGGTGTCAGTGGGCCGTGGCAGGATCGGGGGCGTGGCAGAGACAGCATCGAAGCAGAACGAGACCAACCCCGGCCGGCCCCGGCTGATGCTCATGGACGGGCATTCGCTGGCGTACCGCGCGTTCTTCGCGCTGCCCGCGGAGAACTTCACGACCGCGACGGGCCAGCCCACGAACGCGATCTACGGCTTCGCCTCGATGCTGGCCAACACCCTGCGTGACGAGGCGCCCACGCACTTCGCGGTGGCGTTCGACGTGTCGCGCAAGACCTGGCGTTCGGAGCGCTTCACCGAGTACAAGGCGAACCGTTCCAAGACCCCGGACGAGTTCAAGGGCCAGGTCGAGCTGATCGGCGAGCTGCTGGACGCCATGAACGCGCCCCGCTTCGCGATCGACGGCTTCGAGGCGGACGACGTGATCGCCACCCTCGCCACCCAGGCCGAGGCCGCCGGGTTCGACGTGCTGATCGTCACCGGTGACCGCGACTCCTTCCAGTTGGTCAGCGACCACACCACGGTCCTCTACCCGACCAAGGGCGTCTCGGAGCTGACCCGGTTCACCCCGGAGAAGGTTCTCGAGAAGTACGGGTTGACGCCCGCGCAGTACCCCGACTTCGCCGCCCTGCGCGGCGACCCGTCCGACAACCTCCCCGGCATCCCCGGTGTCGGCGAGAAGACCGCCGCGAAGTGGATCAACCAGTTCGGCTCGTTCGCGGAGCTGGTCGAGCGCGTCGAGGAGGTCAAGGGCAAGGCCGGGCAGAACCTCCGCGACCACCTGGAGTCGGTCAAGCTCAACCGCGTCCTGACCGAGCTGGAGCGCGAGGTCGAGCTGTCGAAGACGGTCGCCGAGCTGGAGCGGAGCCCGTACGACCGCAAGGCGGTCGCGACGATCCTGGACACCCTGGAGATCCGCAACCCCTCCCTGCGCGAGCGGCTCTTCGCCGTCGACCCCGGCGCCGAGGAGGCGGAGACGACCCCGGTCGCGACCGAGGGCGTGGAGATCGACGGCACGGTCCTGGGCACCGGTGAGCTGGCTCCCTGGCTGACTGAGCACGGCACGGAGACCCTCGGCGTCGCCACGGTGGACACCTGGGCGCTGGGCGCGGGTTCGGTGGCCGAGGTCGCCCTCGCGGCGTCCGGCGGAGCGGCAGCCTGGTTCGACCCGTCCGAGCTGGACGAGGCGGACGAGCGGGCGTTCGCCGCGTGGCTGGCGGACGCGGACCGTCCCAAGGTGTTCCACAACGCCAAGGGCGCGATGCGGGTCTTCGGTGAGCACGGCTGGAGCGTGGAGGGCGTCCGTATGGACACCGCGCTCGCCGCGTACCTGGTCAAGCCGGGTCGCCGCTCCTTCGACCTGGACGCGCTCTCGCTGGAGTACCTGCACCGCGAGCTGGCCCCGGCCGCCGCGGCCGACGGGCAGTTGGCGTTCGGCGCGGACGACGGTGCCGAGGCAGAGGCGCTGATGATCAAGGCGCGCGCGATCCTCGACCTGGGCGAGACGTTCGAGGGACGCCTGGAGGAGGTCGGCGCCGCCGATCTGCTGCGCGACATGGAGCTGCCCACCTCCGCGCTGCTCGCCCGCATGGAGCGGCACGGCATCGCCGCCGACCGTACGCACCTGGAGGCGATGGAGCAGACCTTCGCGGGCGCGGTGCAGCAGGCGGTGAAGGAGGCGCACGCGGCCGCCGGGCACGAGTTCAACCTGGGCTCGCCCAAGCAGCTCCAGGAGGTCCTCTTCGGTGAGCTGGCGCTGCCCAAGACGAAGAAGACCAAGACCGGGTACACCACCGACGCCGACGCGCTCGCCTGGCTCGCCGCCCAGACGGAGAACGAGCTGCCGGTGATCATGCTCCGCCACCGTGAGCAGGCGAAGCTGCGCGTCACGGTCGAGGGTCTGATCAAGACCATCGCGGGCGACGGCCGTATCCACACCACCTTCAACCAGACGGTCGCCGCGACCGGTCGGCTCTCCTCCACGGACCCGAACCTGCAGAACATCCCGGTCCGCACCGACGAGGGCCGCGCGATCCGCCGCGGCTTCGTGGTGGGCGAGGGCTTCGAGTCCCTGATGACCGCCGACTACAGCCAGATCGAGCTGCGCGTGATGGCCCACCTCTCCGAGGACGCGGGTCTGATCGAGGCGTTCACCTCCGGCGAGGACCTGCACACCACGGTCGCCTCCCAGGTGTTCTCCGTCGGCCGGGACGCGGTCGACCCGGAGATGCGGCGCAAGATCAAGGCGATGTCGTACGGCCTGGCGTACGGGCTCTCCGCGTTCGGTCTCTCCCAGCAGCTCAACATCGACGCCGGCGAGGCGCGGGCCCTGATGGACACCTACTTCGAGCGCTTCGGCGGGGTACGGGACTATCTGCGCCGCGTGGTCGACGAGGCGCGGGCCACGGGCTACACGGCGACCCTCTTCGGCCGCCGCCGCTACCTCCCCGACCTCAACAGCGACAACCGCCAGCGCCGCGAGGCCGCCGAACGCATGGCGCTGAACGCCCCCATCCAGGGCACCGCCGCCGACATCGTCAAGATCGCCATGCTCCACGTGGACCGCGCCCTGCGCGAGACGGACCTCACCTCCCGCATGCTCCTCCAGGTCCACGACGAAATCGTCCTCGAAATCGCCCCCGGCGAACGAGACGCCGTGGAACAGCTCGTCCGCCAGGAAATGGCGTCCGCGGTGTCCCTCCGGGCGCCCCTGGACGTCTCGGTGGGCGTCGGCCCGGACTGGGAGTCGGCGGCGCACTGATCGCAGCCTGCGCAGGAGGGGAGGGCACGCTGTCTGGTGCCCTCCCCCCCTGCGTGCGCGGCGGCGCGGGGTCGGTTGCGGCAGGGGGTGCGCGTGCCTCCGGGCTCGTTTGGCAGCCGCACAGCCCGCTTCCGGCAGTCCGGACCCTCCCCCTCGCCGGTCGGACCGCCCGAGGCCGCGCTCACGCCCCGGTCCGCTGACGCCGCGCGCGCCGCACCTGGCCGACGAGTGCCGTGGCACGGTCCGATTCAGCCGAGCTGGTGCGCGCAAGAGGAGTCGTGCCCGGCTCGGGTCGGCCGGGCTCTGCGCACCTGCGCCGAGCCGGACTCCCACACCGGTCCCGGCCGACGCTGCCCGTCCCTCCCCCGTCGGGGGCTACCGACGGGGCAAGGGCTGCCCCTTCGTGCGCCCAGCCGAAGCTGTGCCCCAGGGTCGGTTCGCCCGAAACCCTGTACCCACACCTGACAGGGCTGTGCCCCAAGGACCGGGCCGACGAAAGCCCGTGCACCCGCACCCGGCAGGCCGGAGCCTGCTCCCGGGCTGGTGGGGGCACGTTCATGGTCGGCACCCGCACGCAGCGAGGCAGAGCCATGTCCCCGAACCTGGGCGACAGGCGTTCTGGTCCCACCCGGACCGCCCCCGTGCAGCGCCGCCCACCCCGAGTCGCGGCCCAACCCCCGGAGGGTCCCGTCACTCACGTGGCCCCCGCCAGAACGCCTCGCGGCCGTACCTGCGGCAACACTGCGAGCATGGGTATACGGATGCTCCACCGCCGCAGGACCGAGGCGTGGCACCGTCGGATCGAGCGGGCGGAGGCGAACCCGGGACGGGGCGGGGACGCCTCGTCGGTGCCGTCGCTCGCGGCCGACGCGAGCAGCGCCCGCATCCCCGTCGACCCCGCCGCGCGCCTACGCGCCGCACTCATGGCGCTGAGACACCGCCTCGCCGCACTCCAGTGGCGGTCCCGGGCGGACGTCGCCCGCGGCTACCTCGCGCTCCTGCTGGCCGCACTCCCCAAGGCACGCCCCCGACACACCTTGACTGTCTTCGTCGCGTCCCTCACGGAGCGCCCTGCTTCATCGGCTACCGGGCAGGGGCGAGCGCCCAAGCGGGAGCCGGGCGCCACGTCCTGACGGCGACGGCGACGGCGTGGGTACCCAGCCCCTCACCGAGCGTTCTCGCATCCGCTCGCGCTGAAGCCGGACGCCAGTTCCTGACGGTGACGGCGTAGCGCGCCCCCTCGACGAGCAACCCAGCGCCCTCACCGGGCTCAGGGCTCCATCCGGTTGCCCGGGTCAGGGCAGCCGCCCGCGCGGGAGCCGGACCCCCCGTCCTGACGGCGCGGACACTGGGGTCACCCGGCACCGGTTCCCGAGTCGGGGCGCGCCCGCTCGCGCTGAAGCACCGGCGACGGCGTAGACCACCAGGTGCTCACCGCGCCCGGGCCCCACCGCCTCCCGCGCAGGAGCGCCCCTCCGCGCCGCAGTCCGACGCCACACCCTGACGGTGACGGCGGGTGCACCCGTCTCTCATCGAGCGGGTCGCCTCCACCGGCTTCCCGGGACGGGGCACGCGCTCGCGCTGAAGTGACCCGCCAGGCGCTCACCGAGCCCCCCCGCCCTACCGCCTCCCACGCAGCGCACTAGCCCCCGCCGCAGCCGGACACCCCACCCCGACGGAGACGGCGACGGCGTAACCACCCATCCCTCACCGAGCCCCCCGCCCCACCGCCTCCCGCCCAGCCACACCCGCATCCACCCGCCCCCCAGCCGAACGCCACCTCCTCACGGCGACGGCGTACACCACCACCCCCACCACCAACCCCGCACCCGCGCCGAAGCACACAGTGGGGACCAGCTCCAGGAGCCGGGCATGAGGGCGCCCCCACCACAGCGTCATCCGCTGAAGCGCGGCCAGCGTCGCGCAGCCGCCGAGCAGCGCTGTCGCCAGGGCACGGTCGCGGGTGGAGAGGATCGGTACGCCGTACGGCACCGACGCGGGGGCATGGCGTAGCGCGTGGGAGAGGAACACCGCCAGCACCGCCGCCGCCAGTGCCGACGTGCCGTACTGGAGCCAGGTGTACAGGGGCAGGCCGGCGGCGGGTCGCATGAGGGCGGGGATGAGGTGGGAGCCCCAGCGGTCGTGGTGGGTGAAGGCGTCCCAGACGACGTGGGTGAGGGCGCCGAGGGCGGCGGAGACGTACCAGCGCAGCGCGGTCGTAGCCCGCAGGCGGGCAAGAGGCGTACCGCAGCGCAGCAATGCGGCGGGGCGGCCCTGCAGAGACCGGGGGAGCAGTGCCACGAGGGGTTCGCGGACCAGGAGCCACAGTGCGACCAGCCCCCACGCGATGAGCACGTCCACGCTCGCCACACCGGCGAAGGAGTGCGTCACCGCGCCGAATTCCATCGCGCCCGGCACGAAACTCGCCGCGAAATAGGTGAGGTCGGGCGCGAAGGACCCGGCGACGAGTACCGAGGGCACCAGGGGACCGCGCCCGCTGCCGTCCCGGCGGACCGCGGGCAGCACGGCGGCCGCGTGGCTGAGGGTGAAGGGCAACGGAGCCTCCGGAAGCGGCCGTAGGGCGACACGCCGCGCCCGGGGCGAGTGATCGGGCGCGTCCCAGTATGCGTGGTGGAGCGCACGCCGGGACGCGGGCGGAATCCGGACACGAACGGGTGCCCATGGCAAGCAAGTTGTCGTAGGGTCAACTGGGCCGCTGCGCCGGTGCGCACGCGCGCTCACCTGTCACTCGGACGGAATCGCGGAACAGGGGCAACCAGAACACGGCGTCAACCGTCACACCAGCGAGGCAGTCGGACGGAGACGGGCGCCCCGAGCGCCCAGCGGGAGGGTTCACTCTATGGCGGCGCATTTCGGCAGGCGGCTGCGCAAGGGAGCGGCGACCACCGCGGTGGCCGCGGCGGCGGTCGCCGCTCTGTCCGCGTCCCAGGCTCCGGGAGCGACCGGAGCGAGCGGCGGCGCACAGGCGGCGGGCGTCAGCACCCCGGTGCCCGACACGGCGTCGGACGCCACCGGTGGTTCCCCGTACTACACCGACCTGCCCCCGCTGCACAGCCCCAGCCCCGCCCCCAGCTCCTCGCCCGGCACGCCCGTGGCACAGGGCGACGGAGAGGTCGCGGGCCAGATCCCCGCGACCGTCCTGGACGCCTACAAGCGCGCCGAGGCCGAGCTGCGCAGCTCCAAGCCCGGTTGCAACCTGCCCTGGCAACTCCTCGCCGCCATCGGCAAGGTGGAGTCCGGCCAGGCCCGCGGCGGCCGCGTGGACGCCGACGGCACCACCATCGGCCGCATCCTCGGTCCCCAGCTCGACGGCAACGGCTTCGCGCTGATCAAGGACACCGACCACGGCGCGTACGACGGCAATGCCTCCTACGACCAGGCGATCGGTCCGATGCAGTTCATCCCCTCCACCTGGGCGTGGGCGGGCCGCGACGGCAACGGCGACGGCAAGGCCGACCCGAACAACGTCTACGACGCCGCCCTCGCCGCCGGTCACTACCTGTGCCGGGGCGACCGGGACCTCTCCCGCGACGACGACCTGCGCAGCGCGATCCTCAGCTACAACAACTCCACCGACTATCTGAACCTCGTCCTGAACTGGGTGAGTTACTACCGCAAGGGCGTCCACACCGTCCCCGACGGCACCGGCGGCCTGCCCACCCACCGCAGCGACGACACCACCACGCACCCCGGCACGACGACACCCTCCGTACCCGCGAAGCCGACCAAGCCCGCGAAGCCCCACAAGCCCGGCAAGCCGACGAAGCCGTCGAAGCCCGACCCGGGCAACGCAGGCGGGGGCGACGGCCGCCCCACCCCCAAGCCGCCCACCCCGCCGTGGGAGCAGCCCACCCCCTCGGACACCGTGGACCACCTGGACTACGCCGACCCCGACGCCGCCGAGCCGACCGCGATGGCCGGGCATGCCTTCACCGGGAAGATCGCCGCCCGCGCCGAGACCGAGGACGGCAAGGCCGTGGCCAAGGTGCGGGTCCGCTTCACGATCACCGGGGACACCGACGCCACCTTCGCGGGCGGTGAGACCGTGGCCACCGTCGTCACCGACGCCAAGGGTGTGGCCACCGCCCCCGCGCTCCAGGCGGGCGAGAAGACCGGCGACTTCAAGATCACCACCGCCCTCGTCGGCCACCAGGTCAAGGGCGTCACCTACGACGCGACCGTCACCCCGCGCGCCGCCGACGCCCTCGCCCCCACCGACGACAAGGCGCACACCTGCGTCCCCGGCGGCGAATTCACCGACCCCGTCCAGGTCAAGGCCACCTACAAGGGCGCCGTCGCCGACCTGGTCGAGGCGAGCGCCACCCTGATCAAGGCCGACGACGACCCCGCCGAGAACGACAAGGGCCCCTACTTCAAGGACGCCGACGACAAGCCCGTCCGCACCCTCACCGGGCTCAAGACGGACGACAAGGGTCTGCTCACCCTCCCGAAGCTGTACGCCGACGACACCAGCGGCACCTATCTGCTCCGGATCACCACCACCGGCGGCGCCACCCTCACCGTGAAGCTGACAGTCGCCCCGGACGGCGACGCCTCGGCGGAGCCGTCGCCGAACCCCTCCGCGAGTTCCTGACGGCTCGTCAACTCCGCTTGAGGCGCGCCTTGGTGTGCCGGGTGGGCTCGGCCGTGGCAGGGTCCTCCGGCCACGGGTGCTTCGGATACCGCCCGCGCAGCTCGGCCCGTACGCCGCGATAGCCGTCCCGCCAGAACGAGGCGAGGTCGGCGGTCACGGCGGCGGGTCGCCCGGCGGGGGAGAGCAGATGCACGAGGAGCGGTATCCCGGCCACCGCCGGGGTCTGGCCGAGCCCGAACATCTCCTGCAACTTCACGGCGAGCACCGGGCGTTCGGGATCGGAGTAGTCGACCCGGATGCTCGACCCGCTCGGCACCGTGATCCGCTCGGGCGCCAGCTCGTCCAGGCGGCCCGCCTCCCCGCTCGCCCACGGCAGCAGCCGTCCGAGCGCCTGCCCGGCGTCGATCCGGCCGAGATCGGCGCGCCGCCGGGCCCGGCTCAGCTCGGGTTCCAGCCATTCGTCCACGCGCGCGTACAGCGCCTCGTCCGACACGTCCGGCCACGGCTCGCCCCGTTGCGCCCGCAGGAACGCCAGCCGCCGCCGCAGCGCCGTCGCCCCCTCGGACCACCTCAGCAGCCCGAGACCCTCCCGCCGCAGCCCCTCCAGCAGCGCCGCGCGCACCACCGCGGGCTCCGGGTCCGCGAGGGACCGTACGGCCAGCTCCACGGCCCCGAGCCGCTCGACCCGCCGCGCCACGACCTCCCCGTCGGCCCAGTGCACTTCCTCCCCTTCGGAGAGCAGGGCGCGGGCCGCCTCCCGCGCCACGTCCTCCCGTACGGCCGCCCCGAGCCGCACGCGCGCGTGCCCCTTCCCCCCGGGCCGGTCCGCCACCGCCACCACGATCCACGGCGCCCCACGCAGCGCCGACCCCTCCGCGAGTTCCGCCCGCGTCCCGGACGCCATGAGGTACGACCCGCCGTCCAGCTTGGCCACCCGCTCGGGAAAGGCGAGCGCGGCCACGCGACCCACGACCGCGTCGAGACCGTCGTGCTCGTGAGGGGCGCCGGGCGCCGTCGTCCCGGCGAGCCCCCGCAGCCGCCGTACCTCCGCGCGCCACCGTGCCGCGTACGCGTCCCCGCCCCGCCGGGCGCGCCGCAGCGCCGTCGCGAGGTCGTCGCCGTACTCGCGCGGGACCTCCTCCGACAGCAGGGCGACCGCCTCGGCGCCCGAGGGATCGGTGTCCAGCAGGGCGCGGCCCAGGCGGGGGTGGACGCCGAGGCGGGACAGGCGGGCGCCCCGGTCGGTGGCGTGACCCGCCGGGTCGACGGCGCCCACCGCCGTCAGGACCTCGCGGGCAGCCGCCATCGCTCCGGCGGGCGGCGCGTCCAGGAGGGCGAGACCCGAGGCGTCCGGGTCACCCCAGCAGGCCGCCTGGAGGGCGAAGGCGGTCAGGTCGGCCACCTTGATCTCGGGTGCCGGGAAGGCGGGCAGCCTGCCGTCCTCCGCCTCGGCCCAGCACCGGTACACCGCGCCCGGCGCCTCACGCCCGGCACGCCCCGCCCGCTGCCGCCCGGCCGCGCGCGAGGCTCGTACCGTCGCCAGACCGCTCAGCCCGCGCGCGTGGTCCACCCGGGGCTCGCGCGCCAGCCCGGAGTCCACGACCACCCGCACCCCGGGCACCGTCAGCGAGGACTCCGCGACCGAGGTGGCCAGCACCACCCGGCGCCGCGCCCCGGGCGACAGCACCGCGTCCTGCACGGCAGCCGGGGCCCGCCCGTGCACCTGGAGCACGTCCACGTCCGGCAGCTCGCCCAACTGTCCCGCCACGCGCGCGATTTCACCGACGCCCGGCAGGAAGCACAGCACGTCACCGGGACGCTCCGCGAGCGCCCGCCGTACGACGGAGGCGACATGCGTGAGCAGCGCCGGGTCCACCCGCATCCCGTGCGGCGGCCGGACCGGACGCGCGGGCGGCGCCCACACCGTCTCGACGGGATGCGTGATGCCCGCCGCCTCCACCACCGGCGCCCCGCCGAGCAGCCGCGCCCAGCCCTCGGCGTCCGTGGTCGCGGAGGCAGCCACCAGACGCAGGTCCGGGCGCAGGGTCTGCGTCACGTCCCACAGGAACGCCGCCGCCGTGTCCGCGTCCAGATGGCGCTCATGGCACTCGTCGAGGATCACGGCGTCGACGCCGGGCAGCTCCTGGTCGCGCTGGAGGCGCTGGAGCAGCACACCCGTGGTCACGACCTCCGCACGCGTGTGCCGCCCGACGACCCGCTCGCCGCGCACGGTGAACCCGACGCTGTCGCCGGGCTTCTCGCCCAGCAGCCACGCCATCCGCCGGGCCGCCGCCCGCGCCGCGATCCGCCGGGGCTCGGCCACCAGCACCCGCCGCGCGGACCCGCCGCCGACCAGCCCGGCGAGCACCAGCGGCACCAGGGTCGTCTTGCCGGTGCCCGGCGGCGCCACCAGCACGGCGGCGCCGCTCCCGTCCAGCGCGTCGGTCAGGGCGGGCAGGGCGGAGCGCACGGGCAGCACGGCGAGGGCGTCGTCACGGATCACGCCCCCAGTGTCGTACGCGGCCCGTTGCAAGGAGGTTGCCGACCGCCGTGAAGGGGATCCGGTCCCGGAGAGGATTTCAGTCCAGGGAGGGTTTCAGTCCCGCTCGCAC
Organism: Streptomyces sp. DSM 110735; assembly: GCF_016482685.1. GTDB lineage: Bacteria > Actinomycetota > Actinomycetes > Streptomycetales > Streptomycetaceae > Streptomyces. The sequence goes on from NZ_JACYHF010000020.1 coordinate 51,442, forward strand.
ACGAAGATCGCCGTGCCCGGGATCAGCGCGCCCCGCAAGGGGGACCAGCCGCCCCACTCGGAGGTGTTCCAGGCCGGCCACTCCGGCTCCACGAGGTCCACCAGACGGAACCCGGCGGACGCGATGTCCCGCACCCGGTCGCCGATCGTGCGGTGGTGCTCCACATAGACGGCGTGACCGTTCTCGTCCTGCTCCACGTACGGCGTGCGGTCGAAGTACGACGCGGCGACCGAAAGCCCCTCGGGACCCGGCTCGTCCGGGAAGGCCCAGCGGATCGGGTGCGTCACCGAGAACACGAACCGCCCGCCGGGGCGCAGCACCCGGCGCACCTCGCGCAGCACCAGCCGGGGATCGGCCACGAACGGCAGCGCGCCGTACGCCGAGCACGCCAGGTCGAAGGAGGCGTCCGCGAAGGGCAGCGCGCCCGCGTCCGCGCACACCAGCGGGATGGAACCGCCGATCCGCAGGGCGTGCTGGAGCTGGCGGTGGGAGAGGTCGAGCGCGACCGGGCGGGCGCCCTGCGCGGCCAGCCAGCGGGAGCACTGCGCGGCGCCCGCGCCGATCTCCAGCACGTCCCGGCCCTTGAGGTCCTCGGGCGCGCCGAGCAGCTCGGCCTCCACCTCGTCCAGACCCTCCGGACCCCACACGAAGCGGTCGTCGCCGAGGAACGTGCCGTGCTCGACCTGGTACTCGTCCGCGTTGCGGTCCCACCAGCCGCGGTTGGCGCGGCTGCTCTCCGCGACGTCCGCGTCACGGCGGGTTGCTTCCGGCTCGGTCCCCTCGGGATCGGGCCCCATGGGCTCTTGGATGATGGGCTCCCTCGTCGTACTCTTCCGTCCAACCGACCCGCCGGGCGAGTGTCACGGAACGGGTCTCCCGGGCCTGCGTGGCCAGTTGGGACGATTCTTCTGCCGGGAATGCGGCGATCCGCCCCGGGTGTGCGCCTTCGCGCATTGACCCTGCCCGGCTGCCCCCGTATGCTACAAGTTGCGCTGCGGGCCTGCGCACCTCAGACGTAGCAGGTCGCGCTCGCATCTGTATGTATCCCTCGGTTCTCGAGGCGCCACCGGGCACCCGGTGCTCAAGTGGCGCTTCCTTGGCTGTCCGGCTTCTACAGAGCGAAACGGGCTCCCGGCGTAAGCAGTACCTACGACTTCAATGTCCGTACCGGAGCCCTTTCCCACATGACGAGCAGCACCGAGACCACCGCCACCACCCCGCAGGTTGCGGTCAACGACATCGGTAACGAGGAAGCCTTCCTCGCCGCGATCGACGAGACGATCAAGTACTTCAACGACGGCGACATCGTCGACGGCGTCATCGTGAAGGTCGACCGGGACGAGGTCCTGCTCGACATCGGTTACAAGACCGAAGGTGTCATCCCGAGCCGCGAGCTCTCGATCAAGCACGACGTCGACCCGAACGAGGTCGTCAAGGTCGGCGACGAGATCGAGGCCCTGGTTCTCCAGAAGGAGGACAAGGAAGGCCGCCTGATCCTCTCGAAGAAGCGCGCCCAGTACGAGCGCGCCTGGGGCACCATCGAGAAGATCAAGGAAGAGGACGGCATCGTCACCGGTACCGTCATCGAGGTCGTCAAGGGTGGTCTCATCCTCGACATCGGCCTCCGCGGCTTCCTCCCGGCCTCCCTGGTCGAGATGCGCCGCGTCCGCGACCTCCAGCCCTACGTGGGCAAGGAGCTCGAGGCGAAGATCATCGAGCTGGACAAGAACCGCAACAACGTGGTCCTGTCCCGCCGTGCCTGGCTGGAGCAGACCCAGTCCGAGGTCCGCCAGACGTTCCTCACGACCCTCCAGAAGGGTCAGGTCCGCTCCGGCGTCGTGTCCTCGATCGTCAACTTCGGTGCCTTCGTGGACCTGGGTGGCGTCGACGGTCTGGTTCACGTCTCCGAGCTGTCCTGGAAGCACATCGACCACCCCTCCGAGGTTGTCGAGGTCGGCCAGGAGGTCACCGTCGAGGTTCTCGACGTCGACATGGACCGCGAGCGTGTCTCCCTGTCGCTGAAGGCGACGCAGGAGGACCCGTGGCAGCAGTTCGCCCGGACCCACCAGATCGGTCAGGTCGTCCCGGGTAAGGTCACCAAGCTGGTTCCGTTCGGTGCGTTCGTCCGCGTGGACGAGGGCATCGAGGGTCTGGTCCACATCTCCGAGCTGGCCGAGCGCCACGTGGAGATCCCGGAGCAGGTCGTCCAGGTCAACGACGAGATCTTCGTCAAGGTCATCGACATCGACCTCGAGCGTCGCCGCATCAGCCTCTCGCTGAAGCAGGCCAACGAGGCCTTCGGTGCCGACCCGTCCGTGGTCGAGTTCGACCCGACCCTGTACGGCATGGCCGCGTCGTACGACGACCAGGGCAACTACATCTACCCCGAGGGCTTCGACCCCGAGACCAACGACTGGCTCGAGGGCTACGAGAAGCAGCGCGAGGAGTGGGAGCGCCAGTACGCCGAGGCGCAGACCCGCTTCGAGCAGCACCAGGCGCAGGTCATCAAGTCCCGCGAGGCGGACGAGAAGGCCGCTGCCGAGGGTGGCGACGTCGCCGGTGCGGCTCCGGCCGCCTCGGGTGGCGGTTCGTACTCCTCCGAGGGTGCGGACACCTCCGGTGCCCTGGCTTCGGACGAGGCGCTTGCCGCGCTGCGCGAGAAGCTGGCGGGCGGCCAGAGCTGAGTCGCTCCCGCTGAGGCTTAGCAGGTAAGTCCGAGGGGCCCGTACCTTTCCAGGTGCGGGCCCCTTGGGCTTTTTGTGCGTTTTCGGGTGCGGGTGCGTTGGGGCTTGTCGCGCAGTTCCCCGCGCCCCTCAGGTGGGACATCCCGCCGTGTCTCGAAGAGTTGCTCTTGGTGATCTTGGGAATGCCGCTGGGTTTGTGGGTGTTGGGGGTATGGACACTAGGAGGGGCGGTCATCGTGCTTGATCCGCAGGGTTTGTACGCGTGGGAGCCGAAGGGGCTGGCCGTGGTGGACATGGCGCTGGCTCAGGAATCGGCCGGGCTGGTCATGCTCTACCACTTCGACGGATACATCGACGCCGGAGAGGCCGGCGACCAGATCGTCGAGCGGCTCCTCGACACGCTTCCCCACCAGCTCGTCGCCCGCTTCGACCACGACCGGCTCGTGGACTACCGGGCCCGCCGCCCGCTGCTGACGTTCCAGCGGGACCACTGGACCGACTACGAGGTCCCCGCCATCGAGGTCCGCCTCGTGCAGGACACCACCGGCGCGCCCTTCCTGCTGCTCTCCGGACCCGAACCGGACGTGGAATGGGAGCGGTTCGCGACGGCCGTACGGCAGATCGTGGAGCGGCTCGGCGTCCGGCTGTCGGTGAACTTCCACGGCATCCCGATGGGCGTCCCGCACACCCGTCCCGTCGGTCTCACCCCGCACGGCAATCGCACCGACCTCGTGCCCGGTCACCGCAGCCCCTTCGACGAGGCCCAGGTGCCCGGCAGCGCCGAGGCGCTGATCGAGTACCGGCTCGCCGAGTCCGGTCACGACACGCTCGGCGTCGCCGCCCACGTCCCGCACTACATCGCCCGCTCCACCTACCCGGACGCCGCCCTGACCGTCCTGGAGGCGATCACCGCCGCCACCGGGCTCGTGCTGCCCGGCGTCGCGCACTCCCTGCGCACCGAGGCGCACCGCACCCAGACCGAGATCGAGCGGCAGATCCGCGAGGGCGACGAGGAACTGACCTCGCTCGTCCAGGGGCTTGAGCACCAGTACGACGCTGCCGCGGGCGCCGAGACCCGGGGCAACATGCTCGCGGAACCGGTCGACATCCCCTCCGCCGACGAGATCGGCCGCGAGTTTGAGCGGTTCCTCGCGGAGCGGGAGGGCGAGGGCTGAGCCGGGGCAGGGGGCTGGGCTCGTGCCGGGCGGGTCGCGTGTGCTGAGCCGCGTGGCTTCGGGCGGGTGCCCGTCGGCACCGGGAGGGTGTGAGGCGGGCGGTCCGCGTTGAGCCGCGGAGTCTGGCCAGGTCGGCGCCCCCGGTGGACGATGACGGGCAGCGGGTCGTGCCGCAGCCTGCCGAGCCGGGCGTCGGCGCCCGTCGGGCGGGCTCTAAGCTTCCGGTCATGCTGACAGTGGGTCTGACCGGTGGCATCGGCGCCGGCAAGAGCGAGGTGTCCCGGCTGCTCGTGGAGCACGGGGCCGTACTGATCGACGCCGACCGGATCGCGCGGGAGGTCGTGGCGCCGGGCACCCCCGGTCTCGCCGCCGTGACCGAGGCGTTCGGGACGGAGATCCTCGCCGAGGACGGCTCCCTGGACCGTCCCCGGCTCGGCGCCCTCGTCTTCGCCGACCCCGAGAAGCTCGCCCTGCTCAACTCGATCGTGCACCCCCTGGTGGGCGCCCGCTCCCGCGAGCTGGAGAACGCCGCGCGCCCCGGCTCCGTCGTCGTCCACGACGTGCCGCTGCTCACCGAGAACGACCTCGCCCCCCTCTACGACCTCGTGATCGTCGTGGACGCCAGCCCCGAGACCCAGCTCGACCGGCTGGTCCGGCTGCGCGGGATGACCGAGGACGACGCCCGCGCGCGCATGGCCGCCCAGGCGAGCCGCGAACAGCGCCTGGAGATCGCGGACATCGTCGTCGACAACGACGTACCCCTGGAGGCGCTGAAGGAGCGCGTCGACCGGGTGTGGGAAGAGCTGGCGGCGCGCGCCCGCGAGGACGGTTCGACGGAATAGCCCTCGGCGTACAGGCGTTGGAATGCCCGAGTGAGGGAAGGACTTCGCCGTGCCCGAGACCAGCGGATCGACCGGACGTACACCGGAGACGCATGTCATCGACTTCCGTGCCGCCGAGCGCCTGCTCGACGCGCGGGACCCCAGAGGCGCGGTGAAGCTGCTCGACGAGGTCATCGCCGCCCACCCCGAGAACACCGCCGCCCGGCTGCTGCGCGCCCGTGCCTTCTTCGCGGCCGCCCAACTGCGCCCCGCGGAGCTTGAGTTCACCATCGTGCTGGAGCGCGAGCCGGACAACGCCTACGCCCACTTCGCCCTCGCCCGCACCTACGAGCGCCAGGGACGCCCCGGCCAGGCCCGCCGCCACTTCCGGCTCGCCGCGGCCCTCGACCCCAACCCGCAGTACCTGCGGGCGGCGCGCTTCGACTCCTGAGCGCGGGCGAGTGTCCGTCCTGAGCCTTGGTGTCCCGGGTCAGGGGTGTCGGCGAGGTGTGGGCGGACGGCGCAGCCGGGGCGGTTTCGGTCCGCCCGGCGGTCCGTCGTCCACGGGCTCGTACGGCGGGACGTCACGGCCCGGCTGGTAGTGCGGACCCTGCCGCAAGTGCCGCAGGACCAGCGTCAGATCGACGGTGACCACCAGCCACAGCACGGCACACGCCGCCGCCCAGCCCGGCCGTCCGACCAGGACGAAGGCGACGGTTCCGAAGACCGCCCAGCCGAACCCCCACACGGCCAGCCACAACCGCGCTCGCAGCGCACTGCGCGCGGTCGTCGGTTCACTGCCCGTACGCATCCCGTCTCCACTCCTCCTTGCAACGTACTCTTCGCCCGCCCCGCGACCAAGGGCGTCCTCACGGGCAGCGCCAGGGGCGGTACCAGAGGCGGCCACCGGGGCGAAGAGTTCCCGCCGGACCGCGAATTGACTCGAACGAGTGGACTGGTCGACGGACGGGAACGGCCGTGCGAGCGCCGCGCGTTGTGCGGGCATGACGGTCGAAATGCGTGAGGGATACGAGGGCACGGGTCCCGGGGCGATCACTCCGGACGGCTGCGCGGTCGAGCTGTACAGCAGGCTGCCGGTCGGAGACGAGCCGGACGTCATCGCGGCGGCGGTGCCCGCCGGGGCGCACATCCTGGAGCTGGGCAGCGGGGTGGGCCGGGTGACCCATGCCCTGCTGGAGCGGGGCTTCACGGTCACCGCCGTGGACGAGTCGGCGGAGATGCTGGCCCGGGTGAGAGGGGCGCGCACGATATGCGCCCCCATCGAGGACCTGGACCTGGGCGAGCGGTTCGACGTGGTCATGCTCGCCTCGTTCCTGGTGCACACCGGCGACCCGGAGGTGCGGCGCGGTCTGCTGCGCACCTGCGTCCGGCACGTCGCGGAGGGCGGCTGTGTCCTCCTCCAACGAGAGGGCGCGGACTATCACTCCCGGATACCGAGGGAGCGGGTCGACCCGAGCGGCTTCACCGTGCGGATCGTGGCGAGCGACCCGGTGGGGGAGGGGGTGCGCTCGGTGCGCGCCGAGTATGTGTTCCCGGACGCGCTCTGGACCCAGACCTTCCGCGCCCGCCCCCTGACAGTGGCGGAATTCGAGGAGGTGCTGGCGGAGGCGGGACTGGAGGTGAACAGCTATCTGACGGAGGACGGGATGTGGGTACGGGCGGTGGCGCTGCCGCTGGGCTGAGCGGAGTGAGGCTGAGCGGGGCTGAGCTGGGCGGGGCGGGCTGAGCTGGGGGTGGGCTCGGCGCGGGGCGCGCGTCGGGAGTCACCGTCCTGGGCGTCGCCCTCCGGAGCCGCCGGATCGGTCGAGTCGGTCCGGTCGGTCGGGTCGGTGCGGTCGGTGCGGTCGGTGCCGCCGGGGTGACCTGGTCGACCGGAGTGACCGGTGTGGACGGTGTCGTCCCGTTCCTCGGGCGTCCTGCGTGCCGCTGCCGAGGCGCCCAGTGATCCCAGGCCCCGGAGTCGTTCCAGCTCGCGGCGGTCGCGCTTGGTGGGGCGGCCGGCGCCACGGTCGCGGACACCGGCGGGGGCAACCGCCTCGCGCGGTGGCGGCGGGGGCGAGTTGTCGACGTAGCACTCGACGGCCACGGGCGCGCCGACCCGCTTGCGGATCAGCCGCTTGACGATCACGACCCGCTCCCGGCCCTCGTGCCGCAGCCGTACCTCGTCACCGACCCGCACGGCGTGGGCGGGCTTCACCCGGTCGCCGTTCACATGGACATGGCCGCCACGGCAGGCGGTCGCGCCCAGCGAACGCGTCTTGACCAGGCGCACGGCCCAGATCCAACTGTCGATCCGGACGCTCTCGCCCGTCGCCGGTCCCGCTGCCTTCGCGGCGGCCACGGCAGCCGAGGTCTTCGGGTCGGGGGCATCGGAGTCACGGCTCACGTCGTCGTCCGCGTCCGGTGAGTCCTGCGCAGCCAAAGCCATGCTGCCGACCCTAACGCGTCGTGCTGTCCGGGCCGGACCCGTTTTCCGCCCGGGTACCCCTGCGGCGGGAGTCTCCTGCGAGCGCCGTCCTCCGCCGGTGCCGTACTCCTCCAGGAGCCCTCCCACGGCCCACCCCCGGATGCGCCCCGGCCGACCGGACCCGACGCTGAAGTGATCGGTGCCGGTGAGGAGGGACGAGGAGGGGACATGGAGACGGCGGCGCAGGCCCAGGAACCGCCCCGGCGCGAGCGGAGGTTCACCTTCCCGAGCGCGCTGACCGTCCTGGCCGTCGTCACCGTGGCGGTGTGGCTGCTCGCCTTCCTGATCCCGCCGGGGGAGTACGCCCGCGACGCCTCGGGCGCCCCCGTCCAGGGCACGTACCACCGGGTGTCCTCGGGGCGGTCCTTCACGGACCGGCTCGACGATCTGTTCCTCTCCCCGGTGAACGGACTGTACGGACTGCGGGACGCCAGGAGCGGTCTGGTCGGACCCGACCTGTCCGGGAGTCTGTACGGCGCGGCGGGGGTGTTCCTGTTCGTGCTCGCCATCGGCGCGTTCATCACGGTCGTGTTCGCGACCGGGGCGCTGGACCGGGGCATCGCCCGGCTCGCCCACCGGCTGCGGGAGCGGGGTGCGCTGCTGATCGCCGGGATCATGGTGGTGTTCTCGGTGCTCGGCACGGTCGAGGGCTTCGCCGAGGAGACCCTCGGCTTCTACGGGCTGATCGTGCCGTTGATGCTGGCACTCGGCTACGACCGGATGGTCGCCGTCGGCACGATCATCCTCGGCGCGGGGGTCGGGGTGCTGTGCTCGACGGTGAACCCGTTCGCGACCGGGGTGGCGTCCTCCGCCGCCGACATCTCGCTCGGCGACGGCATCCTGCTGCGCTCGGCGATGTGGCTGGTGCTGACGGCGGTGACGGCGGCGTACGTGATCCGGTACGCGCGGCGGGTGCGACGCGATCCGGCGCGGTCGCTCACCGGGTTCCTGCCCGGCGACAGGGACCACGCCACCGAGGCGCCGGACGCGGAGCCCGAGCTGACCGGGCTGCACAAGGCGGTCCTGATCACCATGGTGCTGGTCTTCGCGTTCATGATCTTCTCGGTGGTGCCCTGGTCGAGCGCGCTGAGCGGGGACGCGGACGCGAAGCCGTACGGGTTCGAGCTGGACTGGTCCTTCCCGCAGCTCGCCGCGCTGTTCCTGTGCGCGGCGGTGCTGGTGGGGCTGGTGGCGCGGATGGGGGAGCAGCGGCTGAGCGCGACGATCGTGCAGGGCGCGGCGGACTTCATCGCGCCCGCGCTGGTGATCGTGCTGGCCCGGGGCGTCACCGTGATCATGAACAACTCGCGGATCACCGACACCGTGCTGCACTCCATCGAGGGCGTGGTCAGGGGCACGTCCTCCGGTGTCTTCGCGGTGATCGTGTTCGTGGTGAACCTGCCGCTGGCCTTCCTCATCCCCTCCACCTCCGGGCACGCCACGCTCGCCATGCCGATCCTCGCCCCGCTGGCCGACTTCGCCGGGGTCTCGCGCGCGGTCGTCGTCACCGCCTGGCAGGCGTCCAGCGGCTGGATGAACCTGTGGGTGCCGACCACCGCCGTCGTCATGGGCGGGGTGGCGCTGGCGAAGGTCGGCTACGACCGGTATCTGCGGTTCGTGTGGCCGCTGCTCGCGGTGCTGTTCGTGCTGATCTGCGGTTTCGTCGCGCTGGGGGCGGCGTTCACCTGAGGGGCGGGACCGGACGCCCGGCGCGGGTGCGGGGCTTACGGTGGCCGGTATGGACGACAGCGCCGCCCTCGCCCGCCTCGACCGGCGGCTGACCGAGTGCCGGGCCTGTCCGCGCCTGGTCGAGTGGCGCGAGGAGGTGGCCCGTACGAAGCGTGCTGCCTTCGCCGACCAGCCGTACTGGGGGCGCCCGGTGCCCGGCTTCGGACCGGCCGACGCCCGCCTGGCGATCATCGGGCTCGCCCCCGCCGCGCACGGCGGCAACCGCACCGGCCGCATGTTCACCGGCGACCGCTCCGGGGACGTGCTCTTCCAGGCGCTCTACGACGTGGGTCTGGCCTCGCAGCCGACCTCCGTGAGCGCGGACGACGGTCTGGAGCTGTACGGAGCCCGGGTGACCGCGCCCGTGCACTGCGCCCCGCCCGCCAACAAACCCACCCCGGGCGAGCGCGACATGTGCCGCCCCTGGCTGGTCAGCGAACTCGAACTGCTGCGCCCCACCCTGAAGGCGGCCGTCGTCCTCGGTGCCTTCGGCTGGCAGGCGGCGCTCCCCGCCCTCGCCGAGGCGGGCTGGCCCGTACCGCGCCCCCGCCCGCCCTTCGCTCACGGCACCCGCGTCGCCCTCGGCGACCTGGACCTCTTCGGCTGCTTCCACGTCAGCCAGCGCAACACCTTCACCGGGCGTCTGACCACGGAGATGCTCCGCGAGGTCCTGAGCACGGCGGCCCGGGCGGCCGGACTGGGCTGACCGGCCGCCCCGACCCTCAGGGGCGCCAGACGTAGCGCACGTCCGGCTCCCGTTCCTCGTTCCCGGCGCCGTCGGTGTACTCGACGGCGGTGAAGCCGTGCCGCTCGTAGAAGCGGCGGGCGGGCTTGTTCACCTGGAACGCCCACAGGTCGAGACCGCCCGGGACCCGTTCCTTGGCCAGTGCCACGAACCGGTCCCCGAGTCCGCGCCCGCGCCAGACCGGGTCCAGATAGAGCTGGGACAGCGTCTCCCCGTCGAGGACCATCATGCCGACAATCCCCGCCCCCGCGTCCTCGGCCACCCACGTCTCGTGGCGCGGGAGGACCACGTCGCGCAGATAGGCGCGCACCTCGTCGTCGGAGTGGGGCCGGACGACGGTGGGCAGCGCGGCGGCGAAGGAGCGCAGCCAGACGTCGGCGGTGGGGCGGGCGTCCGCCGCCACCGCCCGGCGCAGCGTCACCGGGGTCGTCGTCACCGCTCCGGAACCGCCGCCGTCGCCGTGATCTCCACCAACTGGCCCGGATAGCCGAGACACGCTATGCCGAGCAGCGTCGAGGAGTGCGGGCCGTGGCTCAGACCGGACGCCTCGACCGCCTTCCAGACGGCGGCGAGGACCGCCGGGTCGTCGCTCACCACGTACACATCGGTGGCCAGGACGTGTTCGAGGTCGCTGCCCACGGCGTGGAGCTGGGTGCGCAGATTGGCGAGGACCTGCTCGGCCTGGCGCACGGGGTCGCCCGGACCGACCAGTTCGCCATGCTCGTCCAGCGGGACCGCGCCCGCGAGGAAGGCGATCCGGGTGCCCGCCTCGACCACGGAGGCGTGCGAGTAGGTGGGCGGCGGGAAGAGACCGGGGACGGTCACACGGCGGATCATGGCGGCTCCAGAGACGGGACGACGGGTGACCTCCGCATCATTCGCGGCTACGACCCGCCCCGCACCCGAATTTCGGTGCGCCCGCCCGCCGCCTCCCGTAGCGTCGCTCCGGCTTCCGCCCCGCCCTCGCCCAAGGACACCCAAGGACCCCCATGCCCGCCCGCTCCGACACCGGCTTCCTCGCCGCGACCGCCGACCGCCTCGCCGCGCTGCCCACCGTCCGCGCCGTCGCCCTCGGCGGATCACGGGCGCAGGGCACCCACACCCCCAGCAGCGACTGGGACCTCGCCCTCTACTACCGGGGCGCCTTCGACCCCGGTGACCTGCGCGCCCTCGGCTGGGAGGGCGAGGTGTCCGAGGTGGGCGGCTGGGGCGGCGGGGTGTTCAACGGCGGCGCGTGGCTGACGATCGAGGGACGCCGGGTGGACGTGCACTACCGGGACCTGGACGTGGTGGAGCACGAGCTGGCCGAGGCGGAGGCGGGCCGGTTCCGGGTGGAGCCACTGCTGTTCCACCTCGCGGGCATCCCCACCTATCTGATCGTCGCCGAGCTGGCCGTCAACCAGGTGCTGCGCGGCAGCCTGCCCCGCCCCGCCCGCTACCCGGACGCCCTGCGCCGCAGCGCCCCGCCGCGCTGGTCCGGCGCCGCCCGCGCCACCCTCGGCTACGCCAGGGCGCACCACGCCCCGCACGGCCGCCTCACCGAGGTCGCGGGCGCCCTCGCCGTCGCCGCCGCCCAGTTCGCCCACGCCGTGCTCGCGGCGCGCGGTGCGTGGGTGACCAACGAGAAACGGCTGCTGGAGCGGGCCGGGCTGCGCGCCATGGACACGATCACCGGCGCCCTGCGCCCCGAGCCGCACTCCCTGGTCGGCGCCGTCGAACAAGCGGAGGAACTGCTCGGCGCGCACACCTGAACACCCCCTTCACCTGCCGGAAACCCGCCCGTCGCCGGTACGCGACAACGCCCCGTACTGTGGAAGGCGGCACCAGCCCGGCCACCGTCGTCCGAAGGCACGCCCCCGCCCTCGTACGAACAGGAGCCCCGTGTCGCGCCCCGCCGCCCGGTCACTGCCGCCTTGGCTCGCCCATGCCTTCCGCGCCCAGCGCGGGCCCGTCCCCTGGAGCGCGGTCGCCCGTGGCGCGCTCGCCGCCGGACCGCTGCTGCTCGCGGGCGTCCTGGCCGGACACGTCGCGGACGGCGTCCTCGCCGCCACCGGCGCCATGCTCGCCGGGATCAACGACCGCCCCGGCGGTCGCCGCCTCGCCGTCCGCAGCCTCGCCGTCCCCGCGCTCGCGGGCGGTCTCGGCCTGCTCGTCGGCACCGGCGCGGGCGAGCGTCTGCCCGCCGTACCGCTGACGCTCGTCCTCGCCCTGCTCGGTCTGGTCGCCGGCTCGCTCAGCGCCGTCGGACCGCTGGCCTCCGCCTCCGCGACCCAGTTGCTCGTCACCGCCGCCATCGGCGCCGGAATGCCCAGCCCAGAGAGCGGCTGGCAGCGCGCCCTCGCCTTCCTCGCCGGAGCTGCGTGGCTGCTCCTGCTGCGCCTCGCCCTGCCCACCCCCGGCTCGCTCGTCTCCGACCTGCGCTTCGAGGGCGAACGGACGGCGGTCGCGGAGGTGTACGACGCCATCGCCGGTCTGCTCGACGCCGTCGGCGGACCCGACGCCACCGCCCGCCGCGCCGCGCTCACCGCCGCCCTCGACCGCGCCCAGGACGCCCTGGCCGGACCCCGGCTGCGCCGCTACGCCACCCTGGCTCCCGAACGGAAGCTGCACGCGCAGTACGTCGCCGCGCTCCCGCTCGCCGAGGCCGCCACCGCCCTCTTCTGGGCCGGTGAACCCCTCTCCGCGCGGGCTTCCGCCGGACCCCGGCGGCTCGCCGCCGCCGTGCGCGGCAACACCGGGACGGGACCGCTGCCCGCCCCCGCCCGCACCACGCCCGCCCTGCGCGCCCTGGACGACGCGCTGCTGCGCGCCGCCGAGACGTTCGACCGGGCCGACGGCGGCGCACACCGGCTGCTCGTGCGCCCGTGGGCGCTCCGGCGCGCGCTGCGGGCCGCGTTCGGCACCGGGGGACGCGAGTACGGGCTGCGGGTCGCCCTCTCCTTCGGCGCGGCCGCGGGCATCGCCCAGGCGCTGCACCAGAGCGGCTGGTACGGCAGACACCAGCACTGGTACTGGCTGCCCGTCACCGCCGTCTTCCTCGTCAAGCCCGACCTCGGTCCGCTCGCCTCCCGGGTGCTGTGCCGGGCGGCGGGCACCGTGCTCGGCGCACTCGTCTTCGCCGGGTTCGCCGCGGTGCTGCCCCGGCCCTTCGGGCTGATCGTGCTGGTCGCGGTGTGCGGGGCGCTGCTGCCCGTCTCCACCCGGCACTTCGCCGCGCTGACCGCCGTCGTCACCGTCCTCGTCCTCGCCCTGATCATGATCGGCGGCGAACCGCAGGCGAGTGTCAGCCGGATCGCGGAGACCACGCTGGCCTGCGCGCTGGTGCTGATCGTCGGACATCTGCCGATGCCGGGGAAACGGGGCGCGGGCGTACGGGCGCGGCTCGCCGCCGCCGGGACCGCCGCCCACGCCTACCTCGCGCACGTCATGGCCGAGTCCGGCGACCGCTCCGAACGCTGGGCGCTGCGCCGCGAGGCGTACCGCACGCTCGCCGAGGCGCACACCGCCATGGCGGTCGCCGCCGCCGAACTGCCCGCCCTCGCCCGGCACACCCGCGACACCGGCGCGGTGGCCACCGCCCTGGAACGGCTCGTGGACACCACCACCGCCTGCGCGGTCCACCTCGACGACACCGGTCGTCTCACCCCGCGCCACACCGACCGGCTCCAGGAAGCCCTGCGCGAGCTGGACAGCGGCGGACGGGACTGGCGGGTGCTCCCGGCCGCCTGACCCGCCCGCATCCGGGCGCCGGGAAACCCGCGAAGAAATCCCGGCGCCCCGCGATGAGTTCCGCCCCCGCCCGCGGTCAGCACCACGACACCGACCGTCGGACAGGCAGGAGGGCCCATGTCGCTTCCGGAGATCGTCACCCGCGAGGAGTGGCGCGCGGCGCGCGAGGAGTTACGGCGCAAGGAGGAGGCGGTCGCCCGGGCCCGGGACGCGCTCGACGCCGAGCGGCGGCGGCTGCCCGTCGTGGAGGTCGACCCGGAGTACGTCTTCGAGGGCGGCGACGGCAAGGCCACCCTGCTCGACCTCTTCGACGGCCAGACCCAACTCGTCGTCCACCACTTCATGTTCGCCCCGGAGTGGACGCAGGGCTGCCCCTGCTGCGCCGCCTTCCTCGACCAACTGGGCCACCTCGACCGGCTGCGCGCCCACGACACCGCGTTCGCCGCCGTCTCCCGCGCGCCGTTCACCCGGATCCTGCCGTACAAGGCGCGGATGGGCTGGGCGGTGCCCTGGTACTCCTCGGCGCTCGGTGACTTCAACCGCGACTTCGAGGCGACCGTGGAGCAGGAGGGACGCCCGGTCGAACGCCCCGGGCTGAGCTGCTTCCTGCGCGAGCGCGACCGGGTCTTCCACACCTACTCGGTCCACGACGACGACGTCCTGGACGGACTCGGCGCCGTCCCGGGGCTGCTCGACCTGACCGCGCTCGGCAGGCACCCGAACGGTGGCGGTGCGCACTGACTCGGTGTCGGCAATGTCTCAGTCCCGTCACCGGCCGAGGCGATCACCCCCTTCGAAGCGTTGACTTCCATGAAGTACGACGTCTTCTGGAGGTGCGAGATGGTGAACGGGCGAACGGAGCTCGGGCGCTTTCCCGCCGGTGGACCGCGCGGATCATGGCCGGCGGAGGAGTTCGCGCACGCGCGACGCCTCGAAGGGCTGCCCGCGGAGGTCGTGATGGACCTGGCCACGGACACGTTCCTGGTGATCCTGCGGAGACCGGAGGGCGCCGACTGAGACCTACGGGCGACCCGCTCACGCGGACCGGGGCGTCGGCACCGGCGCCGTGAACTGGTCCGCCTGGAGCGCGTACAGCTCCGCGTACACCCCGCCCCCGGCCAGCAGCTCCTCCGGCGTCCCGGACTCCACGAGCCGCCCGCGCTCCAGCACGTGCACCAGATCGGCGTGGCGTACGGACGCCAGCCGGTGGGTGATCAGTACGACGGTCTGCCCGCTGCCCGCCAGCGCCCGGATCTTCTCGAACACCGCCAGCTCGGCCCGCGCGTCCAGCGCCGCCGTCGGCTCGTCCACGATCAGGATGTCGCCGCGCCGGTAGGCGGCCCGCGCGATGCCCAGGCGCTGCCACTGACCGCCGGACAGCTCGTGGCCGCCGCTGAAATTGCGCGCCAGCAGGGTGTCCAGCCCGTTCGGGAGCGCGGCCACCACCTCCTCGGCGCCCGCCTCGGCCACCGACGCCTCCAGCCGCTCCTTGGTCATGGGCACCGACGAGCGGCCGACGGCCACGTTCACCTTCGCGGTGAACGGCCAGCGCTTGAAGTCCTGCGCCACCATCGCGACCCGCTCCGCCAGCGCCCGCCGGTCGGCCCGCGCCGCGTCCACGCCGTCCCACAGGATGCGGCCCCGGTCCGGGGTGTACAGCCCCGCCAGCAGCTTGACCAGGGTGGTCTTGCCCGAGCCGTTCTCACCGACCAGCGCGATGATCCGTCCCGTCGGCAGGCTGAGGCTGACGCCGTCGAGGGCCGGGCGGGTGTTCTCGCCCGGGTAGCTGAAGGTGACGTCCTCGAACCGGATCTCCTTCGGGTCCTCCGGCAGCTCCTCCCCGCCGACCGGGATCGCCCGCTCCGCCGCCTCCGCGTACATCCGCTCCAGGTCGCCCACGAAGAGCGCCTCCTCGTGCAACTGGTTGATCTCCAGCACCAGCGTGTCCAGGCTCGCCGCGCCGGTCCGGATCGCGATCACCGCCGTACCCGCCACCGACAGCGCCATCGCGCCCGCGACCAGCAGCCCGCCGAGCGTGGCGTACGTGGCGAGCGTCGCGAGACCGGTCCAGGCGGCGGCGACCAGCCCGGTCCGCGCGGCCAGCCGTGACAGCCGCGCCTGCTCCGCCTCCGCCGTCTCCGACATCGACCGGTAGTGCCGCAGCAGGAACGGCCCGACCCCGTGCACCCGGATCTCGGGCGCCGCACCCTGCTCGGTGAGCAGACTGCCGATGAGCTGCCCGGCCCGGGCGTGCTGCACCCAGACGTGGAACGACTCGTAGCGGCGCCGCGCGATGGTCAGGGAGCTCCAGGCGCTCGGCAGGGTCATGGTGACCAGCAGCGGCAGCAGCGCCGGATGCAGGACGGTCAGCACACCGGCGGCAGCGATCAGGGAGATCAGCGCGTTGATCACGCGGGCGCTGTAGGAGATCATGTGCCGCGCCGAGCGGGCGCCGTACTGCGCGGTGTCCAGCAGCTTGTGGAAGGCGTGGTCCTCGATCGCGGCCAGCTCCACGTTGGCGGCGCGTTCCAGATACAGCTCGGTCGCCACGCGCTCCACCTTGGGCTCAAGGCGCCCGGTCGCGTAGGTCGAGGCGGCTCGCAGCAGCGCGGCGACCAGCATCATGGCGGCCATCACCGCCAGCGCCGGTGCCGCCGACCGCAGCCGCTCCTCGATGTCCGGGCCGGTCAGCAGGCTGCCGAGCGCGCTGTTCACGGCCAGCAGACTCACCGCCTGCGCCACACCCCGGCCCACCTCGGCGGCCAGCACGGTCCGCGCGGCCACCGGGTCCGCCCGCCGCGCCAGCCGCAGACTGGACCCCAGCATCCCCGGCAGCCGCCGCACCATCGCCTTGAAGCTCAGCTCCAGGAACGCCTGCGAGTGCTCGTTCCACCCCATGTCGTACCTGAGCGGTCCCCCGAACAGCAGCCGCTCCGACTCCGACACCTCGGTCTCGTCCCGCCCCCGCCTCCGCCCCACCCCGAACCTCCCGCCGCCACGCCCGAACGGCCACTATCCCGACCCACCACCGACACGGGCAGGGCGCGAGCGGGGGTGCGGGGGGCGCGGGGGGAGTGCGACGCGCGCCGGAACGGTGCCTTCCGGGGCGGGGTCGCGCAGGGGCGGGGCGCGACGAGGTCATGCCGGGCGCATGGTGGCGGGGTTCCGGGGCGGGGTGGGGACGGGCGGAGCCTCTGGCTCGGGCAGCGAGCAGCCGGATCGGGGCGGGGTGCCTTCCGGGCGGGCGGGGCGCGCGGGCGCGGGTGGCGGCCACGCGGGCCCGGGTCCTACGCCGGGGAGGTGCCGGAGCGTGCCCTCGGCGGCTTCGCCTCTTGCCCGGCTCCCGGAGGGCCCGGCCCCTCGGATCAGGCCGACAGCGGGCGGGACCAGTCCGGGGTCGTGCCTGTCGCCCGGCAGAGGGCGAGGTACAGAGGGATCGGCGGGGTGTAGGGGATCGTGCCCTCGGGGTGGTGGAGGAGGCGCGCGGTGGTGGGGACGGGGGCGCCGGTGGCGTAGTGCGCCGGGGAAGGCCAGGAGAGGGCGTAGTCGGAGTCGGCGGGGACGATCCACCACCAGTGCGTGGCGTCGGCGTACACACAGCCCACGCGCGGCAGCCGGGGCAGCAGCAGGGCACCGAGCCGGTCCGGCACCGCCACGGCGTCCATGCCGAGCGGGGTCGTCATGCCCTCGGGGAGGACAGGCCGACCGGTCGGTACGGACAAGTGACGACGACGCCCCAGCTTGACCAGCGTGTCGAGCCCCAGTGGCTGCCCGGCGCCGGTCATGGGACGGCCCACGTCTGGATCCGCACCGACGGCAGCGCGCCGCGCCCGGTCCGCTGGGCCGGAACCGTGTCGCCGCGCCGGGCGGCGGGACCGGCGGACTCGTCCTCACCCGGAACGGGCGACGGGTCCGGCTTCGGCCGCACACCCCAGCCGAGGTCGCAGCGGGGATCGCGGGCGGGAGCGTGCTCCCGGGTTCCGGCAGGGGCGACGTCGTCGGCGTCGTCCGCCCCGGCGTAGGCGGCGAACAGCTCGTCGGCGGTGAGGTGCGCCGTGTCGTACGCCCCGTGATGAACGGCCTCGTGCGGGGCGGGCTCCTCCGCGTCGCCCTCCCTCGGCAGCTCCGCCCACACCAGCAGACCGGGACCCTGCCGCCGGGTGCCCCAGGCCCGGCACAGCGCGTCCACGAGAAGCAACCCCCTCCCGTGCTCCTCGTCGGGCCGCTGCTGTGCCGGGTGGGGATCGCCGGGCGCACATCCCTCGTCGCGCACGGCTATGCGCACCACGTCGTCCTGGTCGTGCAGCTCGCACACGACCCGGCTGCTCGCGGTGTGCATGATCGCGTTGGTGACCAGCTCGGACACCACCAGGGCGGCGCTGTCACACGTGTCCGCGCACACCGACCAGCCCTTCAGCCGGGCGCGCGTCACGCGTCGGGCCTCGGCGGAGGACGTCGGATGTGCGGCCAGCTCGAAGCGGAACCGTCGCTTGGTGGCGCCCCTGACCGGGGCTTCTCCGGTGGCGACACCGAGACCGGGCCGGTCTGCGGCGGAGTCTGTTCCTAAGGGCGCGGACGGAATCACGCTTGCCACTATCTCCCCGCCGTGAACACTTGGCAAGTGTCACTCTGAAAAATGCAGAGTGCTGTGTGACGCGGTGAAGCGCCGTGGCACACTGCTGACAACAGCACGTCGCGCGGCGCCAATTGAGACCGTCGTCGATCCGGCCGGATCCACGTACGCGTCTTCGAACGGCGCCGCAGGGCTGTCGGGACACGGTGCCCGGCGCCCCGGCGCTGCCGCGATTCTTTGCCGGAGCGGGATGTCAGTCGGAGGTGGCACGTGAGCGAACCGCGGTCCGCGCCGACCGTGGGTCAGGTGGTCCTCGGCCGACGCCTGCTGGAGCTGCGGGAACGTGCCGGGCTGAAGCGCGAGGAGGCCGCACACATCCTCCACGTCGCCCCCGCCACCGTGCGCCGGATGGAGATGGCCGAGGTCTCCCTCAAGATCCCGTACCTGCAACTGCTCCTGAAGGCATACGGTGTGCCCGACGACGAGGCCGAACTCTTCGTCCGCCTCGCCGAGGACGCCAACAGACCCGGCTGGTGGCAGCGGTTCCACGACATCCTGCCCGGCTGGTTCTCCATGTACGTCAGCCTGGAGGAGGCAGCCTCCCTCATCCGCTCCTACGAACCGCACTTCGTGCCCGGTCTGCTCCAGACCGAGGACTACGCGCGCGGAGTGCTCGAGTCGGGCGCCATCGGCCAGACCAGCCCCGACGACATCGAGCGGCACGTCGCCCTGCGGATGCGCCGTCAGGACCTGCTCACCCGGCCGGACGCGCCCCGCTTCTGGGCCGTCATGGACGAGACCGCCCTGCGCCGCCCGGTCGGCGGCCCGGAGGTGATGCGTCGGCAGATCGACAAGTTGCTCGAGGCCACGAAGCTGCCCAATGTGACGCTCCAGGTGGCCCCGTTCGCCGACGGGCCGCACCCGGGCACGTACGGGCCCTTCGTGCTGTTCCGATTCGCCATGTCAGAACTGCCGGACATGGTCTACAGCGAGTACCTGACCGGCGCCGTCTACCTGGACGCGCGCTCCGAGGTGGCCGGCCACCTCGAGGTCATGGACCGCATGGCGGCCCAGGCCGCTACGGCACAACGCACGAAGGAGATCCTGCGGGATCTCCGCAAGGAGCTGTGAATGGATCGCATCAATCCGCGCGGTCGTGTCTACAACGGTATGCCCGCGCGGGAGCTGGGCAGCATCGGCTGGCACAAGCCGTGGAGCGGGGGCAACGGGGGCAACTGCCTGGAGGCGATGAAGCTCGCCGACGGCCGCATCGCCCTCCGCCAGTCCACCGACCCGGACGGCCCCGCGCTCATATACACCACGGCCGAGATGACCGCCTTCATCGAGGGCGCCAAGGCGGGGGAGGCGGACTTCCTGCTCTCCTGATCCCGCTCACTGTTTTTGACTCATGACCACCTCCCTTGGCCCGCCATAGACCCGACCACCCGTCAACTCTTTTCCGTCCCTTCCCTCCTCCACCGATCCACGACTACACGGCCATCGGCCTGTCGTACGGCGATATCGGCGCCGGCAACCAGGACTCGCCGGTGAGATAGCGGTCCACGGCCGCCGCCACCGACCGCCCCTCCGCTATCGCCCACACGATCAGCGACTGACCACGAGCCGCGTCCCCGGCGACGAACACGCCGGGGACCCCGGTCCCGAAACCGCCGTCCCGGGCGAGCGTCCCGCGCGGCTCCGTCCGCAGCCCCAACTGGTCGATCAGCCCGTCCTCCCGGTCCGGCCCGGAGAAGCCGAGCGCCAGCAGCACCAGATCGGCGGGGAGCGTCCGCTCCGTGTCCGGCAGCGGGCTCCGCCGCTCGTCCACCTCGACCAGGTGCAGCGCCCGCACATGCCCTTCGGCGTCCCCGGTGAAACGGAGCGTCGACGCCGCGAACAGCCGCGCGTCCGCGTCCGCCGCCGGTGCCGTCCGCAACTCCCGCGCCTCCTCGTGCGCCGCCGACAGCCGGTAGAGCTTCGGGTACGTCGGCCACGGCTCGGCGTCCTCGTCGCGCGCCTCGGGCGGCTGGGCGTAGATGTCGAGCTGGGTCACCGACGCGGCACCCTCGCGCACCGCCGTCCCCAGGCAGTCCGCCCCGGTGTCCCCGCCGCCCACGATCACCACATGCCTGCCCTGCGCCGACAGCGGCGAGACCGCCAGATCGCCCTCGCGCACCTTGTTGGCCAGCGGCAGATACTCCATCGCCTGATGTATCCCGGCCAGCTCCCGCCCCGGCACCACCAGTTCCCGCCACGCCGTGGCGCCCGTCGCGATCACCACCGCGTCGTACCGCGCCCGCAGCTCCGTCGCCGGGACGTCCCGCCCGACCGTCACCGACGTACGGAACCGGGTGCCCTCCGCCTCCATCTGCTCCAGCCGCCGCTCCAGTTGCCGCTTCTCCATCTTGAACTCGGGGATGCCGTACCGCATCAGACCGCCGATCCGGTCGTCCCTCTCGTACACCGCGACCGTGTGCCCCGCCCGCGTCAACTGCTGCGCCGCCGCCAGCCCGGCGGGACCCGAACCGATCACCGCCACGGTCTTCCCCGACAGCCGCTCCGGTGGCCGGGGCGGCACGAAGCCCTCCTCCCAGGCGCGATCCGCGATCGCGCACTCGACGTTCTTGATGGTCACCGCGGGCTGGTTGATCGCCAGCACACACCCCGCCTCGCACGGCGCCGGACACAACCGCCCGGTGAACTCCGGGAAGTTGTTCGTCGCGTGCAGCCGGTCACTCGCCGCGCGCCAGTCCGACCGCGCCACCAGGTCGTTCCACTCGGGGATCAGATTCCCCAGCGGACACGCCTCGTGGCAGAACGGCACCCCGCAGTCCATACAGCGATCCGCCTGCGCGCTGATGATCGGCAACAGCGCCCCCGGGACGTAGACCTCGCCCCAGTCCCGCGCCCGCTCCTCGACGGACCGCCGCGGCCATTCCTCGCGCTGGGTGGTCATGAACCCCTTGGGATCGGCCATCGGCGTATTCCTCGTATACGGATACCGGGGGGCTGGGGGTACCTGGGGTACGACGGGCCGCGCGTCATCGGGGCGGGATCACCCGGCGGTCGCCCGGCGCTGCTGCGACACTGCCCCGGAGCGCTCTCTGGGGACTCTTCCGGCCACGATACGTCGCGCCCGACGCCCACGCAGAGCGGCGGACCTCCCCTTTCACCGAGCCGCACGGCACCCCGGCGGCGGTTCATCCGATCACCTCTTCTCGCTGGTCCTGCTCGTCGTTCCGGCCCCTCTCGCGCGGTGCCCGGCGGCGGGGATACGCAGCGGTCGTCCGCCCCATCCCCGCACCACCTCCCGCACGTCCTCCGCGATCCGCTCCCTGGCCTCCCCTCTCGGCACCCCGCTCATGATCAACCGGTCGTACGGCGTGTCCACGTGCCGCACCGACGCCACCACCGCCGAGGTCACCGCCTCCTCGGACAACGCCCGCCCCGCCGCACTCCGCCCGACCCGCCCACTGCCCCGGGCCCCCGCGTGCGCCGCGATGGCCAGAGCCCGCTCGGCGGGACACCCAGGGAACAGCCGCCGCACCTGCGCCGCGAACTCCGCCACGAACCGCTCGTCCTCCACCGCCCTGCGCCCCGCGTCCCGCGCCCTCCGCCGCCGCCTCGCCTCGGCGTCCGCCAGACAGCGCGCCTCGGCACGGGCCAGCGCGGCCTCTTCCACCAGCACCCCCTGCCGCTCGTACCGGCTCCTGCGCCGGTTGAACCGCACCACCACCGCCCACAGCGCGCTCTCCTCCCGCGCCCTGCGCGTCAGCGCGGCATCACCCCGAGGCAGGAACACGAGATGCCCCAGATCCGCACAGTCCAGACAACGCGGCACCCCCTCCTCCATCACGACCAACGACAACGGCCCACCCCGACACCCCGCACACCGCTTGCGCCGCAGGGGCTGGACGACGACGAGTTCGCCTGGGGCGGCGAGGGGGTCGGGGGAAGCGGAGGCGGTGGGGGAGGCGAGCCCTTCGGAAGCGCCGACCCTCTCGGGAGAGCCGAGCCCCGCATGCGAGGCGCGTCCGGCGGGGGCACCGGGGACGACATCCTCGGGTGAACCGAAGGGCGGGGGAGTGGCGGGGCCTGCCATACGCGGTTCATTCCCCGTGACAGCACCCCCGTCCCGTGCCGGACCACCCGGAATTCGGCCGTACTCGCCCGGCGCCCGTGCGGTCCCCATCCCCGGGCCCACCCCGCAGCGCCCGGCGTCCGTGCGGCCCCTCCCGCCCCCCACCTCGCAGGGCGCCCGGCGTCCGCACGGGTCCCGTTCCCGCGCACACCCCGCAGTCGCTCGGCGCCCGTGCGGTCCCTGGCGCCGCACCCACCCCGCAATCGCCAGGGGCCAGTGCGATTCCCGCCCCTACCCCGACCTCGCAGGCGCACGGCACTGTGCGGTTCCCGTCCTGTACTCGCCCGGCGCCCGCGCCATCTCCACCCCTCTCACTCACCCCGCGCCGCCGATCCCCGCCGTCTCGCCGGGCAACCGTCGCTGCCTGCCCAGAGCCCCCTCCCTGACCCCGCCCCGTCCGGCAGGACCATGCATCATGGGCCCGTGCGACTCGAAGCGATCACCTGGGACCGGCTCGCGGAGCGGCTCGCCGACCGGATCGGCGGTCTGGAGACCGCCGACGGGAGTGCCTGGACGCGGGTGGGCTTCGACGGGGCGCCTGCCGCGCGGCCGGGAGACCTCGCGGAGCGGGTCGCGGAGGCGCTACGGGTCCGGGGACGCCCCTCGCTCGTCGTCGGTACCGAGGGCTTTCTGCGCCCGGCCTCGCTGCGCCTCGAACACGGACGGCGGGACGAGGAGTCGTACTACAGCGGCTGGTTCGACACGGGCGCGCTCTGGCGGGAGGTCTTCGGGCCGCTGGACCCCGGTGGCGACGGGCGGGTGCTGCCGGACCTGTGGGACGCGGACACCGACCGTGCCACCCGCAGTCCGTACGTCCGACTACCGCCCGGTGCGGTGCTGTTGGCGCATGGCCCCCTCCTTCTGCGTCACTGGTTCCCCTTCGATCTGACCGTCCACCTCCTTCTGTCTCCGGGCGCCCTGCGCCGCCGCACTCCGGAGGCCGACCACTGGACGCTCCCCGCCTTCGCCCGCTACGAGACGGAGACCGACCCCGTCGGCACGGCCGACGTCCTGGTGCGCGCCGACGACCCCCGCCACCCCGCCTGGAACGGCTGACCCGCCGCCGGACCGCCCGGTGTCAGAGCCAGCCGTTGCGCCGGAAGCCCCGGTAGACCACCGCACAGAACAACGCGGTCACGGACATGACGAGCGGATAGCCGAACCGCCAGTCCAGCTCCGGCATGTGCTTGAAGTTCATGCCGTACACACCGCACACCATCGTCGGCACGGCGATCACCGCCGCCCAGGCCGTGATCTTCCGCATGTCCTCGTTCTGCGCGACCGTCACCTGCGCCAGATGCGCCTGGAGGATCGAGTTGAGCAGTTCGTCGAACGCGGCGATCTGGTCCCGGGCCCGTATCAAGTGGTCGAGCACGTCCCGGAAGTACGCCTGGATCTCCGGGTCCACCACCCGTATCGGCCGGGTCGCCAGATCCTCCAGCGGTCGTCCGAGCGGCACCACCGCCCGCTTCAGCTCCAGCAGTTCGCGCTTCATCTGGTAGATGCGGCCGGGGTCCGTGCGCGCGCCGTTCTCCGCGAACACGTCCGTCTCGACCAGGTCGATGTCCCCCTGCACCGCGTCCGTGACGTTCAGGTACTCGTCCACGACATGGTCCGCGATGGCGTACAGCACTGCCGCCGGACCCTTCGCGAGCTGTTCCGGACGCGCCTCCAGTTCCTCCCGCAGCGGGCCCAGAGAGCCGTGCCGTCCGTGCCGCACGGTGACGACGAAGTCCTCGCCGAGGAACACCATGATCTCGCCGGTGTCCACGACCTCGCTGGTCGCCGTCAGTTGCTCGTGCTCCACGTAACAGACCGTTTTGAAGACCGCGAACAGCGTCTCTCCGTACCGCTCCAGCTTCGGGCGCTGGTGGGCCTCCACCGCGTCCTCCACCGCCAGCGGATGCAGGTCGAACAGCTCGGCGATGCCCGCGAACTCCTGGGCCGTCGGCTCGTGCAGCCCCAGCCAGACGAAGCCCTCCCCGCTCTTGCGGACCGTCCGCACCGCGTCGACCAGATCTATGGCGCCGGGCACCCGGACACCCTCCTGGTACGTCACGCAGTTGACCACCGAGGAACCCAGGGGTGACCTGGCCGGGTGGCTCAGGTCGACCCGGGGGCGCCGTCTGGCCAGCCGTGCCACCTTGCGCAGGCCGCCGACTCCGCTCAGCCCCGTGACCTTCCGCAGATTGCCCGCCATGGTCATCTGGATCTCCTTGCCCTGGATCTCCTCACGTGACGCTTTCGCGCCTTGCCCGGCCAGTGTGCCAGTCCTGCGACCAGCGCGGAAAAGCCTGTGGGAACAGGGAGTTCCGCTTTGTTCCCGCCTGTGGACAACGGGACGCCGAGGGGCGTGGAGCAGGCGTTTGCTGGAATGATCACGACATGACGCGACCCGACGGATACCTTCTGGACAACCGCCAGACGGAGGCGCAGGAACGCTTCGACGCCTTCGCCTCCCTCTTCGATCCCACGACCTTCCGCCACCTCGAACGCCTCGGCATCGGCCCCGGTCAGCGCTGCTGGGAAGTCGGAGCAGGCGGCACATCCGTCGTGTCCTGGCTGGCCCGGAAGGTCGGCCCCACCGGCGAGGTCGTCGCCACCGACATCGACACCACCCGGCTCGCCGCCGCGGCCCGGCCCCCGGTCCGGGTCCTGGTCCACGACGTGGGCACCGAGGAGCCGCCCGGGCAACGCTTCGACCTGGTGCACGCCCGGCTGGTCCTCGTCCATGTCCCCGACCGGGAACGGGCGTTGCGCTCGATGATCGACGCGCTGAAGCCGGGCGGCCATCTGCTCGTCGAGGACGCCGACCCCGCCCTGCAGCCCCTCCTCTGCCCCGACGAGTACGGCCCCGAGCAGGAGCTGGCGAACCGGCTGCGGCAGGGCTTCCGCACCCTGCTCGCCGGGCGCGGCGCCGACCTCTCTTACGGCCGCAAGCTCCCGCGCCTGCTCCGTGACGCCGGGCTGCGCGAGGTGGAAGCCGACGCGTACTTCCCCGTCACCTCACCCGCCTGCACCGCCCTGGAGTCCGCCACCGTCCGGCAGATCCGGGACCGGCTCGTCGCGGCGGGGATCGCCACCGACGAGGAGATCGACCGGCACCTGGCCCACGTGGAAGCGGGCGGCATGGACCTCGCCACGGCCCCGATGATCTCGGCGTGGGGACGCAAGGACTGACGTCCTCACGGGCCGGGTGCGGGCGCCGCGGGGTCCGACCGGTGCGCCTCGTACGGCTCGGGGGCGGTGGTGTCTCCCGTACTCGGCGGCGGAGTCGGTGGCCGACCTCCCACCCGCTCCACCGCCCGCGCCCCGGCCAGACACCCCCGCTGCGCCGCCTCCTCGACGGACGCGCCCGCGACCAGGGCGGCGAGGAACGCCCCGGTGAACGCGTCACCCGCGCCCGTGGTGTCCCGGGGAACGGCAGGTACGGCCGGAATCCGCGCCCGGACCGAGCCGGACCGGGCCACCAGCGCTCCCTCCGCCCCCGACTTGGCCACCACGACCGGGACCAGCCCGCTCAACTCGGCCGCCGCGTCCGCCCAGTCGGTCCGGCAGGTCAGCAGACACGCCTCGTCCCGGCTGGGCAGCAGCACGTCCAGGTCACGTGCGAACGCGAGGAAGCGGTCCACACCGAGTTCCGCGAGGAAGCCCGCCGAGGCGGGGTCGAGGCTGACCGGTACGCCACGCGCGCGTGCCGCGGCGAGCGCCCTCCGCGCCAGCTCCCGGCTCGACTCCGCGAACAGCAGATAACCCGACAGATGCAGTCTGCCGACGCCGTCGAGCAACGCGTCCGACCAGTCGGCGGGTTCGAGCCGCAGCGAGGCGCCGCTGCACGTGAGGAACGTGCGCTCGGCCGCCGCCCCGGCGTCGACCAGGCAGATCACGGTGCCGGTCGGCGCCACCGGATCGACCACCAGGCGGGGGTGCACCCCGGCCGCGCGCAGTTCCCGCTCGTGCCAGCGCGCCGTGTCCGCGCCGACCCGCGCCAGCAGCCGTACGTCCGCACAGCCCGTGTGGGCGGCCCAGCAGGCCACGTTGGCGCCCGCGCCGCCCGGCAGCGTGCGGATCGCGGCGGCGGTGTCGGTGCCGGTCGCGAGCGGTCCCGGATGCCGGGCCACGATGTCGGTGATCACGTCACCGACGACCAGGAGACCGCCCGCCGGGCCGGTCACTCCCCGGCCCACGCCAGGGCGATCCGCGCCGCCAGCCGTACATTGCCGCGCACCGCCGACAGGTTGGCCCGCAGCGACGCCCCGTCCGTGTGCCGGACCAGGTAGCCCAGCAGGAACGGGGTGACCGCCTGGCCGGTGACGCCCTCGCGCTCGCAGGCGTCCAGTGCCTCGGCGAGCACGCGCGCGTGCAGCCCGGGATCGAGCTGCTGCTCCGGCGGGACCGGGTTGGCGACGATGAGCGCCGACTCCTGCGCGCCGAGCGCGTCCTGGGCCCGCATCACCTCGGCCACCTGCTCCGGGCCGTCCAGCGTCCAGTCCACCGGATGGCCGGAGTCCGACAGATAGAAGCCGGGGAACCGGTCCGTGCGGTAACCGGCGACGCTCACGCCCAGTGTCTCCAGGCGCTCCAGGGTCGCCGGTACGTCCAGGATCGACTTGACCCCCGCGCACACCACGGTGATCCGGGTGCGGGCCAGCAGGCCCAGGTCCGCCGACTCGTCCTGGGTGAGCGTCCACTGCCGGTGCACCCCGCCGAGACCCCCGGTGGCGAACACCCGGATGCCTGCCAGTGCCGCGAGCCGGGCCGTCGCCGACACCGTGGTGGCGCCGCTCGCCCCCGCGGCGACCGCCAGGGGCAGATCGCGGTGGCTCAGCTTTCTGATCGCGTCCTCGCCCGCGACCCGCTCCAGCTCGTCCTTGGTGAGGCCGACTCGGGGGCGTCCGTCCAGCACGGCGACGGTCGCCGGCACGGCGCCCTCCCGGCGTACCGCGTCCTCCAGCTCCAGGCCGACCCTCAGGTTGTCCGGGCGGGGCAGTCCGTGCGCGATGATCGTCGATTCCAGGGCCACCACCGGCCGTCCGGCGGACATCGCCTCCCGGACTTCCTCCGACATCACCAGCACCATGTGCCCGCCTCCTGTCAGTCGGTCCCCACTCCCTTTCTGGCGGGCGGGGCGCCCGGCTAAACGGACCGGGGGCGCCTGGCTGGACGGAACCCCGGATGCGGGGCCGTCAGAACAGCGGTTCCGGCAGCACGCCCTCCAGCGCGAGCAATCGGCGCTTGGTCTCCAGACCGCCCCCGAAACCGCCGATCCCGCCGTCGCTCTCCACGACCCGGTGACACGGCACGATTACGGGCAGCGGGTTGGCGCCCATCGCCGCGCCCACCGCCTGCGCCCCGCCGGGCTGCCCGACCCGGCCCGCGAGGTCGCCGTAGCCCACCACCGTGCCGTAGGGGACGCCGGAGGCCAGCTCGCGCAGCACCTCCCGGTTGAAGCCGGAGATCAGCGACCAGTCCAGGGGCAGGTCGAAGTCGCGGCGCTCACCGGCGAGATACGCCTCGACCTGCCGTATCGCCTCCGCGAGCAGCGGGGCGTCCGGGTCCTCGACGGGCTCGGCGCCCAGCCTGGCCGTCAGCCGCTCGAGGACGCGCTCGCGGATCGCGTCCGTGGCGTGGAAGACGACGTTGACCACTCCCTGGCGGGTCGCCGCCAGCATCAGCGGGCCGATGCCGGTGTCCATGACGGTCCACACGACCCGCTGCTCGTCCTGCCCATGGCTGTCCATGCGCCCACCGTACGACCAGGCACTGACAACGCCCCTCGCGGTTCAGTACGCGCTCAGTGCCGCCCGCACCACGTCCGGCTTGTTGGTGATGACGCCGTTCACGCCGTAGTTCCGGACCTTGCGTGCCGTGGCCGCGTCGTTGACCGTCCAGGCGAAGACCCGCAGCGGCTTGCCGTGCGCCCCGGTGAAGGCGTGCACGGTGGAGACGTAACTGGTGGAGATGGTGCCGTGGGAGGGGTTGATCAGGTCGACGTAACGCGCGTACACGTTCAGCCTGGTCACCGCCGGGCGGCCCAGCAGGGCGGTGGTCACGGCGGGCTTGAGCTGGTGCACCTTGCGCACGCTGCTCCCGCTGAAGCTCTGCACGATCAGCCGCTTCAGATGCGCCTTGTCCAGCCAGCCCTCGTTGCCCAGGGACTTCAGGATCTGCTGCTCCATGCCGGGGTACAGCTCGGGGTTCTTGACCTCCAGGAGCAGACTCTCGTGGTTGTGCTCGACACGGCGCATGTACTGCTCCAGCGTCGGCACGCGCGTGCCCGCGTACTTGGGGGAGTACCAACTGCCCGCGTCCAGGCGGGCGATCTCGGCGGCGGTGAAGTCCTTCACCTTCCAGGGCGCGCGGTGCGGGAAGACCTTCTCGACATTGGTGGTGCGCGCCAGGTTGTCGTCGTGGATGACGACCAGGCGGCCGTCCTTGGTGCGCTGCACGTCGTTCTCGACCCAGGTGAAGCCCAGCTTCGCGGCCTTGTCGATGGAGGCCAGCGTGTTCTCGGGCGCGTACGCGGAGGCGCCCCGGTGGGCGATCACCGTGGGCTGGGTCACGGCCCGGGCCGGCCGCGCGTCGGAGGCGGGGGCCAGCAGGACAGCCGTTCCCAGGGCCGCGGTGGCCACTGCGGCGACTGCGTGCGCGTGCATGGGTACTCCTCACGTCCAGCGAATACCGACAGCACCAGAGTGACAGCAGAGCGTCAACGGCACGCGGGCGCAGCAGGGCCACAGGATGAACGGTGTGGGCCAACCGCGCACACCTCTGCCGCACAAGTGGGGTAAGCCCGTGATTCTTTGCCGGATAATCATTCGACCATTCCGGTGGCGGTCATACTCTCTGCGTCAACCCCGACCGCCAGCCGCGGTCCTGGGCCAGGGGAGTGTTCCGGGGGTTCCGGTTACACGTTTGGGCGGAAGGGCAGCCGCGGATGCAGGGCACGGTCGACGGCTTCGACTATGGGGTGGCGACCCCTCTTGTGGGCTATGTGATGGCATGCCTCGGCGGCGCTCTCGGGCTGCGCTGTGTGGCACGGTCCCTGCTGGTCACACGCGTGTGGCGGGCGGCGTGGCTGGCGCTCGGGTCGGTCGCGATCGGCTCCGGCGTCTGGACCATGCACTTCATCGCCATGATGGGCTTCTCCATCGACGGAACGCCGCTCCGCTTCGACGGTCCCATGACCTGGGCGAGCCTCGGACTCGCCGTCGTCATGGTCGGCGTCGGGATCTTCATCGTCGGTTACCGGGGCACCGACCGCACCTCGCTCGTCACCGGCGGCACGATCACCGGTCTGGGCGTCGCCTCAATGCACTACCTCGGCATGGCGGCGGTCCGCTTCGGCGGCCACTTCACCTACAACACGCTCACCGTGGCCGCCTCCGTCGTGATCGCCGTCGCGGCCGCGACCACCGCCCTGTGGGCCGCCGGACGCGTCCGGGGTCTCGCGGGCAGCCTCGGCGCCAGCCTCGTCCTCGGTCTCGCCGTCACCGGCATGCACTACACCGGCATGGCCGCCCTCGGCGTCCACCTGCATCACACCGCGCATACCGTCCCGCCCGGCGCGCCCGCCGAGGCGCTCGTGCCGATCCTCGTCGGACCGCTCGCCCTGCTGCTCCTCGCCGGAGCCGTCGTCGTGTTCGACCCGCTCATGGTCAAGGGCGGGCAGCCGCGCCCGGCCGCCGAGTCCAAACCGGGCGTCCCGGCCGCCACCATCCCCTCCCACCAGCACCTTCGCCCGCCGCACCGACCGGGCCGCCAGCCCGTCGGGCACGCCGGGGCGCAGGGCTCCCGGACCCCGCACGGCCACTGACCCGGTCCGTTGTCAGTGGCGGGTCGTACGGTGGATGACATGCGGCCCGTTTCCCAGATCGAACGCACGGTGGCGCCCTTCGAGGTCGTCAGCCCCTACCAGCCCAGCGGCGACCAGCCGGCGGCCATCGCCGACCTGGCCAAGCGCATCGAGGCCGGGGAGAAGGACGTCGTCCTGCTCGGCGCGACCGGCACCGGCAAGTCCGCCACCACGGCGTGGATGATCGAAAAGCTCCAGCGCCCCACCCTGGTGATGGCGCCGAACAAGACGCTGGCCGCCCAGTTGGCCAACGAGTTCCGCGAGCTGCTGCCGAACAACGCGGTCGAATACTTCGTCTCGTACTACGACTACTACCAGCCCGAGGCGTACGTCCCGCAGTCGGACACCTACATCGAGAAGGACTCCTCGATCAACGAGGAGGTCGAGCGCCTGCGCCACTCGGCCACGAACTCCCTGCTCACCCGCCGCGACGTGGTCGTGGTCGCCTCCGTCTCCTGCATCTACGGCCTCGGCACCCCGCAGGAGTACGTGGACCGCATGGTCCCGCTCCGCGTGGGCGACGAGATCGACCGCGACGAGCTGCTGCGCCGCTTCGTCGACATCCAGTACACGCGCAACGACATGGCCTTCACCCGAGGCACCTTCCGCGTGCGCGGCGACACCATCGAGATCTTCCCGGTCTACGAGGAGCTCGCCGTCCGTATCGAGATGTTCGGCGACGAGATCGAGGCGCTCTCCACGCTCCACCCGGTCACCGGCGAGATCATCACCGACGACCAGCAGCTCTACGTCTTCCCGGCCTCGCACTACATCGCCGGCCCGGAGCGCCTGGAGCGGGCGGTCAACGACATCGAGAAGGAGCTGGGCGAGCGGCTGACCGAGCTGGAGAAGCAGGGCAAGCTCCTGGAGGCCCAGCGGCTGCGGATGCGCACCACCTACGACATCGAGATGCTCCGCCAGATCGGTAGCTGCTCCGGCGTGGAGAACTACTCGATGCACTTCGACGGGCGCCTCCCCGGCTCCGCGCCCAACACCCTGCTGGACTACTTCCCGGACGACTTCCTGCTCGTCATCGACGAGTCCCACGTCACGGTGCCCCAGATCGGCGCCATGTACGAGGGCGACGCCTCCCGCAAGCGCACCCTGGTCGACCACGGCTTCCGGCTGCCCTCCGCGCTGGACAACCGCCCGCTGAAGTGGGAGGAGTTCCAGAAGCGCGTCGGGCAGACCGTCTACCTGTCCGCGACCCCGGGCGCCTACGAGCTGTCGCGCGGCGACGGTGTCGTGGAGCAGATCATCCGCCCCACCGGTCTGATCGACCCCGAGGTCGTCGTGAAGCCCACCGAGGGCCAGATCGACGACCTGGTGCACGAGATCCGCGAGCGCACCGAGAAGGACGAACGCGTCCTGGTCACCACGCTCACCAAGAAGATGGCCGAGGACCTCACCGACTACTTCCTGGAGCTGGGCATCCAGGTGCGCTACCTGCACAGCGACGTGGACACCCTGCGCCGCGTGGAGCTGCTGCGCGAGCTGCGCTCCGGCGAGTTCGACGTCCTGGTCGGCATCAACCTCCTGCGCGAGGGCCTGGACCTGCCCGAGGTGTCCCTGGTGGCCATCCTCGACGCCGACAAGGAGGGTTTCCTGCGCTCGGGGACCTCGCTGATCCAGACCATCGGCCGCGCGGCGCGCAACGTCTCCGGCCAGGTCCACATGTACGCCGACAAGATCACCCCGGCGATGGCGAAGGCCATCGACGAGACCAACCGGCGCCGCGAGAAGCAGATCGCCTACAACAAGGCCAAGGGCATCGACCCGCAGCCGCTGCGCAAGAAGATCAACGACATCGTCGCGCAGATCGCCCGCGAAGAGGTGGACACCGAGCAGTTGCTCGGCTCGGGCTACCGCAAGCAGAAGGACGGCAAGGGGGCCAAGACACCCGTGCCGTCGCTCGGCGACAAGGCGGCGAAGAACGGCAAGGTCACCGCCGACTCCAAGTCCGCGAAGTCCACGAAGTCCGCGCGGGGCAAGGGCGCCGAGGTGACCGACCGTCCGGCGGCCGAGCTGGCAGCGCAGATCGAGGAGATGACCGAGCGGATGCGCGCCGCCGCCGCGGAGCTGAAGTTCGAGATCGCCGCCCGGCTGCGCGACGAGGTCTCCGAGATGAAGAAGGAGCTGCGCCAGATGCGGGAGGCGGGCCTCGCCTGACCCGCTGGACACGTCAGGACCCCGCCCGTGTGCGGTGTGTTGCAACACCGACACAAAGCACGGGGCGGGGTTCGGCACGCTCGGTGGCCCTGCGTAGGGTTCCTGACAACCGCGTGACACGCGGCAACAGGGGAAGCGCCGAGAGGGGAATCAGCCGTGACCGTCAACTTGTCCAAGGGCCAGGCCATCAGTCTGGAGAAGCAGGACGGGGCCAGCCTGACGGCGGTCCGCATGGGGCTCGGCTGGCAGGCGGCGAAGCGGCGCGGGCTGTTCGGCTCGCGCACCCGTGAGATCGACCTGGACGCCTCGGCGGTCCTCTTCGCCGAGAAGCAGCCGGTCGACGTCGTCTTCTTCCGCCACCTGGTGAGCGACGACGGCTCCGTCCGGCACACCGGGGACAACCTGGTCGGCGGCGTCGGCCACGGCGGGGACGACGAGGCCATCCTCGTGGACCTCCAGCGCGTCCCGCCCCACGTCGACCAGATCGTGTTCACCGTGAACTCGTTCTCGGGTCAGACCTTCCAGGAGGTGGAGAACGCCTTCTGCCGCCTGGTCGACGAGACCAACGGCCAGGAGCTGGCCCGCTACACGCTGGCGGGCGGCGGCGAGTACACCGCCCAGATCATGGCCAAGGTCCACCGCGCGGGCCAGGGCTGGAAGCTGACGGCGCTCGGCGAGCCGGCCCGCGGCCGCACCTTCCAGGACCTGATGCCGACGATCCTGCCGCACCTGTAGGGAGGTAGGACCGATCGGCATGACCAAGCGGGCATGACCAAGCAACGGTAAAGCAGGTCTGACCTGCACACTTGGTCTTTATTTTACTTTTCCCTTTACTCTTCCTTGGTTATTGGGGTACTGTCGTCCGTACGGAGGGGAGTACTCCTCATCGCGGCGCGCCCGTCAGTACGGACCTGAACGGTCCCGGGGCGTCGGCCCGTCTCCCGGGTGGAAGAGACCTCCGGCAGCAGCGACAAGCTGATGTGTTTGCCGTTATCCCATGCCGGAGGTGCAGTGGAAGTCTCCGTGACCCTTTGGGTCCTCACCGTCGCGGGCCTCGCCGCGCTGATCGCCGTCGATTTCTTCATCGGCCGCAAGCCGCACGAGGTCTCCATCAAGGAAGCGGGCGTCTGGACAGCCGTCTGGATCGCCCTGGCCGGACTCTTCGGCCTCGGACTGTTCGTCTTCGGTGGCGGACGCCCCGCCGGAGAGTTCTTCGCCGGCTTCATCACCGAGAAGTCGCTGAGCGTCGACAACCTCTTCGTCTTCGTCCTGATCATGGCGAAGTTCGCCGTCCCCGCGCGGTACCAGCAGCGCGTACTGCTCGTCGGCGTGCTCATAGCCCTGGTCCTGCGGGCGGTCTTCATCGCCGCCGGAGCCGCGATCATCGCCAGCTTCTCCTGGGTGTTCTTCCTCTTCGGCGCCTTCCTGATCTGGACCGCCTGGAAGCTCGTCCAGGACGCCCGGTCCGACCAGGAGGACGAGGAGTACGAGGAGAACAAGCTCCTGAAGGCGGCCGAGCGCAGGTTCGGCGTGGCCGACCGGTACCACGGCACCAAGCTGTGGATCCAGCAGAACGGCAAGCGGGTCATGACCCCGATGCTGGTCGTGATGCTGGCCATCGGCACCACCGACGTGCTCTTCGCGCTGGACTCGATCCCCGCGATCTTCGGCCTGACCCAGGACCCGTACATCGTCTTCACCGCCAACGCCTTCGCCCTGATGGGTCTGCGGCAGCTCTACTTCCTCATAGGCGGCCTGCTGAGCAAGCTGGTGCACCTGTCCTACGGGCTGTCGATCATCCTCGGCTTCATCGGCGTCAAGCTGGTGCTGCACGCCCTGCACGAGTCCGGGGTCCACGTCCCGGAGATCAGCATCCCGGTCTCCCTCGGCGTGATCTGCGGCGTCCTGATCGTCACCACGGTCACCAGCCTGCTGGCGACCCGGAAGCAGGCGGCCCTGGAAGCGGCCGAGGGCAAGAGCGGCAAGGACCAGACGAAGGCCGACGTGGACGCCTGACGTCCGGGCGGCACCCGGGGCGATGCCCGGCAGGGACGGAATGCGAAGCGTGTCCGTCTCTGCCACCATCGCTGCATGATCACTCGGCTCAGGTCGCTCGCCGCACGGTGGACGCTCCTCGTGCCGGTGCTCGCCGTCGTCCTGCTGGCCCTCACCTGGGGGCGCGCGCTGCCCGGAGGGCTCGTCGGACTGATCACCCTGGTGCTCGCCGGGTCCGTCCTGGCGGCCGTGCACCACGCGGAGGTCGTCGCCCACCGGGTGGGTGAACCCTTCGGCTCCCTGGTGCTGGCCGTCGCGGTGACGATCATCGAGGTGGCGCTGATCGTCACCCTGATGATCGACGGGGGACAGAAGGGCGCCACCCTGGCCCGGGACACCGTGTTCGCCGCCGTGATGATCACCTGCAACGGCATCCTCGGGCTCTGCCTCCTGGTCGCCTCGCTGCACCACGGCACGGCGGTGTTCAACCCCGAGGGCACCGGAGCCGCCCTCGCGACGGTGGCGACCCTGGCCACGCTCAGCCTCGTACTGCCGACCTTCACCAGCAGCAAGCCCGGACCCGAGTTCTCCAGCGTGCAACTGTCCTTCGCCGCGCTGTCCTCGCTCATCCTCTACGGCCTGTTCGTGGCCACCCAGACCGTGCGGCACCGCGACTACTTCCTGCCGGTCACCCGGGAGGGCGACGTCATCACCGCGGGGCGGCACGCCGAGCCCCCGACCGCTCGCCGCGCCTGGATCAGCCTCGGGCTGCTCGGCCTTGCACTCGTCGGGGTGGTAGGGCTGGCCAAGGGGGTGTCGCCCACCATCGAGTCGGCGGTCGAGCGGGCGGGGCTGCACCACGCGGTGGTCGGCGTGATCATCGCCCTGCTCGTGCTGCTGCCCGAGACGATCGCCGCCCTGCGCGCCGCCCGCCGCGACCGCGTCCAGACCAGCCTCAACCTCGCGCTCGGCTCCGCCATGGCCAGCATCGGTCTGACCATCCCCGCCGTCGCCCTCGCCTCGTTCTGGCTGCCGGGACCGCTCGTGCTCGGCCTCGGCTCCACGCACATGCTGCTGCTCGCGCTGACCGTGATCGTCGGCACCCTGACGGTCGTACCGGGCCGCGCGACCCCGCTCCAGGGCGGCGTCCACCTCGTGGTGTTCGCCGCCTACCTGGAGCTGGCGATCAACCCGTAGCCGTCCGGCACCGCCCGAAGCCGCCGTGATAGACCGGTCCGACGAGCGGTCGTGGAGTACCGCACCCCTGACGGACCGGAGGAACCGTGCCCCGCACCCTGGCCAGCGCCCCGATCATGATTCTCAACGGGCCCAATCTGAACCTCCTCGGCCAGCGGCAGCCCGAGATCTACGGCAAGGACACGCTCGCCGACGTGGAGGCGATGTGCGTCGCGGCGGCGGCCGGGTACGGCGGCACGGTGGACTTCCGGCAGTCCAACCACGAGGGCGAACTGGTGGACTGGATCCACGAGGCACGGCTCGGCCACGCCGGGATCGTCATCAACCCCGGCGCCTACTCCCACACCTCGGTCGCGATCCTGGACGCGCTCAACACCTGCGACGGGATGCCCGTCGTCGAGGTGCACATCTCCAACATCCACCAGCGCGAGTCGTTCCGGCACCACTCCTACGTCTCGCTCCGCGCCGACGGCGTCATCGCGGGCTGCGGAGTGCAGGGCTACGTCTTCGCGGTCGAGCGGGTGGCCACGCTGGCGGGGGCGGCGCGGGCGGAGGCGTAACGGGCGCGCTCGACCCATGCAGGCGGGCGGGCGCCCAGGAGCGCGCCCCCGCCCCACCGTCTCATCGGCGCCCGGCCCGTCGGATCACCAGCCGCGCGCGTGCCACTCCGGCAGGTGCGGGCGCTCGGCGCCCAGGGTGGTGTCGTCGCCGTGGCCGGGGTAGACCCAGGTCTCGTCGGGCAGCACGTCGAAGATCTTCGTCTCCACGTCGTGGATGAGGCTCGCGAACGCCTCGGGGTCCTGGTGCGTGTTGCCGACGCCGCCGGGGAAGAGGCAGTCGCCGGTGAAGACGTGCGGGTGGCCGTGCGGGTCGTCGTAGACCAGGGCGATGGAGCCCGGGGTGTGGCCGACGAGGTGGCGGGCGGTGAGTTCCACCTGGCCGACGCGGATGACGTCGCCGTCGTCCACGGGCACGTCCGTGGCGACCGGGATGCCGGGGGCGTCCTCGCGCCCGGCGTAGGTGCGCGCGCCGGTGGCCGCGACGACCTCGGCGAGCGCCTGCCAGTGGTCGCCGTGCTGATGCGTGGTGACGACGGACGCGACGCCGTCCTCGCCGATCGTGCCGAGCAGTGCGTGCGCGTCGTTCGCCGCGTCGATCAGCAGTTGCTCGTCGGTGGCCCGGCAGCGCAGCACATAGGCGTTGTTGTTCATCGGACCGACCGCGATCTTGGTGATCATCAGGTCTTTGAGCTCGTGAACGTCGGCCGGTCCGCCGACCTTGACCTCGCCGCTGTACGTCATGGTGATCAGCCTATAGCGGGGGAGTGTTCGGCGGACCGCCGATGTACGAGCCCAGCGGTCAGAGCGGGGGCAGGGCGGGCAGCGTGCCGCCCCGTACCGTCAGCGCGGAGCCGTCGCGGCGGCCGGCGAGCCAGCCGAGCAGTTCGGCGGCCGGTCCCTCGACGGTGACCGGACCGCCCGGGGCGCCGCCGCCGGTCTTCCAGGTCCGTCCCGTCTCGGAGACCAGAACCGTCGAGGGAACGTCCGGGTGCTGCGCGAACCGCACCGTCAGGAAGTCGGTCTCCCGCTCGGTGAACTCCGCCGGAAGGTCCTCCAGCTCGTAGCCGGTGCCGAGGTCCACGTGGTGCAGCTCGACCTCGATCCACCGCCGGAACGGCACCCGGGCCGCGGTGTCGGTGACGCCGTTGCGCAGCTCCACGGTGCGGTTCCGGTCCGCCGGGGCCGCGGCCGTGTGCCGGAACCGGTCCGCGCTCGCGCGCAGGTCGTCGAGCTGGGCGGCGAGCGGGCGCGGGGCGTCGCGCTCGATGTCGGCGTCGCGGGTGGCGGCGTCGGCGTACATGGGGCGGGCTTCGAGGACGTTCACGAGAGCGTCGGCGTTGCGGGCGAGATGGGCGAGGACGTGTCCGCGGCTCCAGCCGGGAAGCCGTGACGGCTCGGCCAGTGACGCGTTGTCCAGTCCGGCGGCAGCGCTCAGGAGCCGTTCCGTCGCCGCGTGTACACAGGCCAGGTCATGCG
The DNA here is from genome assembly GCF_016482685.1 of Streptomyces sp. DSM 110735. Classification (GTDB taxonomy): domain Bacteria; phylum Actinomycetota; class Actinomycetes; order Streptomycetales; family Streptomycetaceae; genus Streptomyces. The sequence continues at coordinate 88,778 of NZ_JACYHF010000020.1, forward strand.
CATCGTCGATCATGCGCCGAACCCTAGTCCCGCCACTCCTTCGGGTGAAGGTGGCGAACCAGGCCCGGTAATCGAAAGCGCGTGCTATATCGTCGTGAGTGGCGCCGGGCATGTTCAGGGCCCCGAGGTTGTTATGCAACCGGGAATCCGACCGGCGTTGTCAGTGGCTCCCCCTAGCCTGGAAGAGCACGGGGGCCCCGCCCCTGTCACTTCTCTCAAGAAAGGTGCGGACCGGCGTGGCCGACCGTCTCATCGTCCGTGGCGCGCGCGAGCACAACCTGAAGAATGTCTCGCTCGACCTGCCGCGTGACGCGCTCATCGTCTTCACGGGCCTGTCCGGGTCGGGCAAGTCCTCCCTGGCCTTCGACACGATCTTCGCCGAGGGCCAGCGTCGCTACGTGGAGTCCCTCTCCTCGTACGCCCGGCAGTTCCTCGGGCAGATGGACAAGCCCGACGTCGACTTCATCGAGGGTCTCTCCCCGGCCGTCTCCATCGACCAGAAGTCGACCTCCCGCAACCCGCGCTCCACGGTCGGCACCATCACCGAGGTCTACGACTACCTGCGCCTGCTCTTCGCGCGCGTGGGCAAGCCGCACTGCCCCGAGTGCGGGCGCCCGATCGCGCGCCAGTCGCCGCAGGCCATCGTGGACAAGGTCCTGGAGCTGCCCGAGGGCAGCCGCTTCCAGGTCCTCTCCCCGCTGGTGCGCGAGCGCAAGGGCGAGTTCGTGGACCTCTTCGCCGAGCTCCAGACCAAGGGCTACTCGCGCGCCCGGGTCGACGGCGAGACCATCCAGCTCTCCGAGCCGCCGACGCTGAAGAAGCAGGAGAAGCACACCATCGAGGTGGTCGTCGACCGCCTCACGGTGAAGGACTCCGCCAAGCGCCGCCTCACCGACTCCGTGGAGACCGCCCTCGGTCTGTCCGGCGGCATGGTCGTGCTCGACTTCGTCGACCTCCCCGAGGACGACCCCGAGCGCGAGCGCATGTACTCGGAGCATCTGTACTGCGCGTACGACGACCTCTCCTTCGAGGAGCTGGAGCCCCGCTCCTTCTCCTTCAACTCGCCGTTCGGCGCCTGTCCCGAGTGCACCGGCATCGGCACCCGGATGGAGGTCGACCCGGAGCTGATCGTCCCGGACGAGGAGAAGTCCCTCGACGAGGGCGCCATCCACCCCTGGTCGCACGGCCACACCAAGGACTACTTCGGCCGCCTGGTCGGCGCCCTCGCGGACGCGCTGGGCTTCCGCACCGACATCCCGTTCGCCGGGCTGCCGCAGCGGGCGAAGAAGGCCCTGCTGTACGGCCACAAGACCCAGATCGAGGTGCGCTACCGCAACCGGTACGGCCGCGAGCGCCGCTACACCACCCCCTTCGAGGGCGCGGTGCCCTTCGTCAAGCGGCGGCACAGCGAGGCCGAGAGCGACTCCAGCCGTGAGCGCTTCGAGGGCTACATGCGCGAGGTGCCCTGCCCCTCCTGCCAGGGCACGCGCCTGAAGCCGATCGTCCTCGCGGTCACCATCATGGGGAAGTCGATCGCCGAGGTCTCCGGCATGTCGATCAGCGACTGCGCGGAGTTCCTGGGCGAGCTGAAGCTGAACGCCCGCGACAAGAAGATCGCGGAGCGGGTGCTGAAGGAGGTCAACGAGCGGCTGCGGTTCCTGGTCGACGTCGGCCTGGACTACCTCTCCCTCAACCGCGCGGCCGGCACCCTCTCCGGCGGTGAGGCCCAGCGCATCCGCCTGGCCACCCAGATCGGTTCCGGTCTGGTCGGCGTGCTCTACGTCCTGGACGAGCCGTCCATCGGTCTGCACCAGCGGGACAACCACCGGCTGATCGAGACCCTGGTCCGGCTGCGCGACATGGGCAACACGCTCATCGTGGTCGAGCACGACGAGGACACCATCAAGGTCGCCGACTGGATCGTGGACATCGGTCCCGGCGCCGGTGAGCACGGCGGCAAGGTCGTGCACAGCGGTGACCTCAAGGAGCTGCTGGCCAACACCGAGTCGCAGACCGGTCAGTACCTCTCGGGCCGTAAGGCCATCCCGGTCCCGGATGTGCGCCGCCCGCTCGACCCGGACCGGCAGCTCGTCGTGCGCGGTGCCCGCGAGAACAACCTGCGGGACATCGACGTGGCCTTCCCGCTGGGCGTGTTCACGGCCGTCACGGGCGTGTCCGGCTCGGGCAAGTCCACGCTGGTCAACGACATCCTCTACACCCACCTGGCCCGCGAGCTGAACGGCGCGCGCAACGTCCCCGGACGGCACACGCGCGTGGACGGCGACGACCTGGTGGACAAGGTCGTGCACGTCGACCAGTCGCCCATCGGACGCACCCCGCGGTCCAACCCGGCGACCTACACCGGCGTCTTCGACCACGTCCGCAGGCTCTTCGCGGAGACCACCGAGGCGAAGGTCCGGGGCTACCTGCCCGGCCGCTTCTCCTTCAACGTCAAGGGAGGGCGTTGCGAGAACTGCGCGGGTGACGGCACGATCAAGATCGAGATGAACTTCCTCCCGGACGTCTACGTCCCGTGCGAGGTCTGCCACGGCGCCCGGTACAACCGGGAGACCCTGGAGGTCCACTACAAGGGCAAGTCCATCGCCGACGTGCTGAACATGCCGATCGAGGAGGCGACCGAGTTCTTCGAGGCCGTCCCCGCGATCTCCCGGCATCTGCGCACCCTCAAGGACGTCGGACTCGGCTACGTCCGGCTGGGGCAGTCCGCCACCACCCTGTCCGGCGGCGAGGCACAGCGCGTCAAGCTCGCCAGCGAACTGCAGAAGCGCTCCACCGGCCGCACGGTCTACGTCCTGGACGAGCCGACCACCGGTCTGCACTTCGAGGACATCAGCAAGCTCCTGAAGGTGCTCTCCGGACTGGTGGACAAGGGCAACTCGGTCATCGTCATCGAGCACAACCTCGACGTGATCAAGACCGCCGACTGGCTCATCGACATGGGTCCGGAAGGCGGCGCCGGAGGCGGCATCGTGGTCGCCGAGGGCACGCCCGAGGAGGTCGCGGCGGTTCCGGCCAGCCACACCGGCAAGTTCCTGCGCGAGGTGCTGGGCGCCGACCGGATCAGCGACGCGGAGCCGGTCAAGCCGCGCGCCACCCGCAAGACGGCGGCGGCGAAGAAGGCCACGACCACCAAGACGGCGACCGCCAAGGTCAACAGCACCGCCACCAAGAAGGCAGCCGCGGCCAAGAAGACCACGGCGACGAAGAAGACGGCGGCCGCGAAGAAGACGACGACGCGGGCCCGCAAAGCCTGACCGTCCTCGGCTGACGGTTCGTCACCAAGCGGCGCCCCCGGGAAAGTTCCCCGGGGGCGCCGCTCGTTCCACCGTCAGACACCCGGGCTGTCCTGCCCGGACCGGATCACCACTCACCCAGCTCCGCCGCGTACGGCGGCTCCGCGCCCGCCCGGGAACAGGTGAGCGCCGCGGCCCGGGCGGCGAAGCGCAGCAGCCGGTGCCAGCCGTCGGCGCCGAGACCGGCCAGCGCCTGCGCGGACAGCGCGTCCTGGGCGGAAAGTCCGTGCAGCAGGGCGGCGTTCACGGTGTCACCCGCGCCGATGGTGTCCACGACGTCGACCTTCTCGCCGGCCACGGAGTACTCCGCGTCCCGCGTGAAGACGGTGAGTCCGTCGCCGCCCCGGGTGAGTACGACCGCCGAAGGACCGGCGGCCAGCCACTCCGCCGGGCTGCCGCCGAGCCACGCCGCGTCCTCCTCGGACAGCTTCAGCAGGGTCACCGAGGGCAGCCAGCCCCGGAAGCGGGCCCGGTAGGCGTCCGCGTCCGGGATCAGCCCGGTGCGGATGTTGGGGTCGAGCGCGGTGAACAGGCCCTGGGCGGCGGCGGTCCGCATCAGCTCCGTGTAGGCGCTCGCGCCCGGCTCCAGGACGAGCGAACAGGTGCCGAAGGACACCGCGCGGGTACCGGCGGGGAGTGCGGAGGGGGCGGTGAAGAGACGGTCGGCGGTGCCCTCCACGTAGAAGGAGTAGGCGGCCGACCCGGCGGAGTCGATCGTGGCTACCGCGAGGGTGGTGGGTTCCGGGCCGCGCTGCACCCCGGACACGTCCACGCCCGCCTGCCGCAGTCCGTCGAGCAGTGCCTCCCCGAAGGCGTCGTGCGAGGCGCGGGAGGCGAAGGCGGTGGCGGAGCCCAGGCGGCCGAGGGCCACAGCCGTGTTGTACGGGCCGCCGCCGAGCGCGGGCTTGAGGCCGGCCAGGGCGCCGGGGCCCTGCGGTACCAGGTCGATCAGTGCCTCACCGGCGACGACGATCACGAGGTGGTTCCCTTCTCGGACTGCGCGGATGGTTCCGTGTTCTCCCCGGCGGGGCGCGCATCGGCGCCCTCGGCCGCGCCGCGCACCCCGCGCGCCTCCTCCGGGCATCCGCAGGAGGTGCGGTGGACGAAGGCACAGGGCAGCCGGACGGTCGTGGTCGGCCGGTCCGGCGCGGCCAGGCGGTCGAGCAGCACCCGTACGGCCCGGGCGCCCATCTCGCGGCTCGGCTGCGCGATGGCGGTGAGCCGGGGTGAGAAGAGGTCGGCCCAGGCGAAGTCGTCGAAGGAGCACAGGGCGATGTCGTCCGGCACGCTCAGCCCGCGCTCGCGCAGGGCGCGCAGGGTGCCGATGGTCATCGCGTTGTTGGCGGTGACGAGGGCCGTGGGCGCGCCGGGTCTGGAGAGCAGGTCGGCGGTCGCGCGCTCGGCGGCGGCCGACTCGGAGCTGCCGGACACGACCAGGTCGGCGTCGTAGGGGAGCCCGGCGCTGTCCAGTCCCTGGCGGTAGCCGGTGATCCGCTCGCTGGTCGTGCTGAGACCGGGCAGTCCGGCGATCAGACCGATACGACGGTGGCCCAGGTCGGCGAGGTGAGTGACAAGGCGGGCCATCGGCTCGCTGTTCTCGGCACAGACCTGATCGAAACCGCCCGCCTGTGACGTAAGTTGATCACGGGGGACGAGCCCGACGCCCCCGCCCGCGTCGCCGTTGCCGCCACCGTCTCCGTCGTCGTCCCGCGTGATCACCCGGTCCAGGAACACCGTCGGCACCGCCTGGCGGCGGAGGTAGGTCACCAGTTCCTCCGGCCGGGCCGAGGGGGCGACGATCATGCCGTCCACCCGGCGCTCGCGGAGCAGTTGGACGACCTTCAGTTCGTGCTCGGGGTCGTCGTGCGGGTCGGCGATGAGGAGGCTGTAGCCCTGGGCGAGGGCGGCTGCCTCGACGCCCTGGAGGATCTCGGTGAAGTACGGATTGCTGATCGCGGACACCGCGAGCCCGATGGAGCGGGTGCGGGAGGTGACCAGGGAGCGGGCGAGGGTGTTCGGGGTGTAGCCGAGGGCGTCCACCGCGTCCAGGACTGCCTGGCGGGTGTGGGGCAGGACCGGGCGCGTGTCGTTGAGCACGTGGGACACGGTCGCCACGGAGACTCCGGCACGCCGGGCGACGTCGGCCATGGTGGGCATCGCGGTTCCCTCCCCGGGGTGTCCGCCGGGGGCACGGGTGAGCCCTCCTGGCTGAGGACGGACCGTCGGTGGTCCGTACCCGTGGCGAACCCCCGGCTGCCGCGCTGAGAGTTCTCCGGGCGGGAAGGTATCCCATCCACCACCCAGCCGTAAACGCTTGCGCAAGCGCTTGCGAGTGGAGCGCGCGGCCGCCCGGTGCGCGGGAGACGTGACATCCCCGCTCCACCGCGCGCCCTGGCTGCGAAGCCGCCCGTGCGGCCCGGTCCCGGAGCGGCGCTTGCGCTTGGGTTGCGGAGCCATGCGCACACCCTGGTCCCTGAGCCGCCCACGCGCCCGGGCCGCGAAGCGCCCGCGCACCCCGTCCCGGAGCCGCCCACGCACTCCGTCCCCGAGCCGCCGCGCACCCCGGCCGCGAAGCGACCGCGCGCCGTGCTCTCAGAGCCGCCCGCGCTCGGGATCCTGAAGCGCACCCAGCCCGGTCCCGCCCGGAGGCGGCTGTGCTCCCCGGCTTCAGAGCCGCCCAGGCGCGCTGCCCATGCGCCTCCGAGCCGCCCGGTGCCCGCCCCGGAGCCCTCCGTCCTCCCATCCCCGGAACCACTCGCGCACTCCGCCCTGGAACCACCCGCGCACCCGCCCCGGAGCCCCCCCCGCGCCCGCCCCCCCCAGATCACTGCCGCACCCGCCCGGAGCGCGCCGAGCGCCCGCCCCCAGACCACCCGCCCCGGAGACACCCGCGCACCGAGCCCCGAGCCCCGAGCCGCCCACGTACCCACTGCCGGGGTCCCGGCCGCCCCGCCTCCGACCCGTCCGCTCTGCCCGGGTATCGTCGGGCTGCATACCGTCTGACCTGTGGAGAGCCTGATGCCGGCCCAGTCGTCCGCGAGCCGTCGTACCGTCCTTCGAGGGGCCGCCGTGGCCCCGGTCGCCGGGCTCGGCCTGGCCGCCTGCGCGGCGCCGGGCGGCTCCTCCGCGCCGACCCCGACCGCGCCCGTCGACCTCGGCGCGGAGAGCGAGGTCGCCAAGGGCGGGGCCAGGCTCTACCGGGACCACAATGTGGTCGTCAGCAGGGGCGCGGACGGCGCCCTGAAGGCGTACAGCACGATCTGTACGCACGCGGGCTGCGCGATCAACAAGCTCCAGGGCACGACTCTGACCTGCCCCTGCCACGGCAGCGAGTTCGACGCGGCGACCGGCAAGGTGCTCGCCGCCCCGGCCACCGAGCCGCTGAACGAACTGCCGGTGAAGGTCTCGGACGGCAGGATCGTCGCGGGCCCCAAGGGCTGACCCCGGACGCCCGGACCGGACCGGCTACGCCTCCGCCGGACCCTCCCATTCCCAGGCGATCCCCACCATGCCAGGGCGCACCCGGGGCTCGACCACGTGGACGCTGCGGTACGGGTGCGTCACCGGGAGTTCGACGCGGCCACCGCGCGGTGCCGCCGGGGAGACCTGGCTGAAGCGGTGGCAGCGCACCGGCAGCGCGGGACTGTCGAAGCGGACCTGGAGGGCGTACTGGCCGCCCAGCGCGCCGAACCGGTGCACGTACTCGTGCGAGACCCCGGCCGTGCCGTCGGCGACGCCGTAGCGGAACAGGAAGGTGTCGCCCCGGCGCAGCGGGGTGCCGAAGAGCAGCTCCGCCGCCAGGACCCCCGTGTCCCGGTCGAACAGGACGCGCCCGGTGCGGCAGTTCTCCAGGGCGCGGACGGCCATGCCGCGCGGATCGCAGCCGGGGTCGCCCTGGTGGACGGCGACGAAGCGGTCCACGCCGTCGCGGTGGGCGCGCACGATGTGCTCGGACTCGCGGGCGGCCAGCTCGCGCCGGGTGCCGATGCGGACGCGCTCGTGGTGTCCGAGGACGTGCAGTCCGCCGTCGGAGATCCAGCCCAGCTCGGCCTGGAGGCGGCGCAGCACCCCGGAGGTCTCCAGCAGGGAGCGGTAGGAGCGGGTCGCCGGGCGCCCGTGCACGGAGCGGTCACCGGACTCGGCGAGCAGCCGGATCAGTGACTCCTCGGGCAGCCGCAGTATCTCCTCCAGCGCGCGTACGGCGCGCAGCGACTCGGGGCGCTGCGGTCGGCGTGCCCCCTGTTGCCAGTAACTCAGGCTGGTCAGACCCACCTTGACCCCGTGGCGGGTCAGATGGTGCTGCACACGCTGGAGCGGCAGCCCGCGCGCGGCGATGGCGGCGCGCAGCGCCACGTGGAAGGGGCCGCCCCGCAGGACGGTGTCCAGCTCGGGCACGTCCGGGGGAGCGGCGGCGTCCGTGTGCTCTGTGACATGCCACATGCACAGAAGCCTTTCTGTGAGGTGTCACCTCGGCTGGTCAGACCGAGGCGCGGGGTTCTGCTTGCCACCCCGTGGGGCACCGGGGCGCGTCGGCACGCGGCACGCCGTGCGCGTGCGCCGTGCGGGCGCCGCCCCGAGTTCCCCCGCATTGAAGCGTGTTGACTTGGACCCGACAACACCCCGGACAGTGCGGTGGCCCACACGCCACCCCTGTACGACGCCCCGCACGGGCCCCGCGACAGCCGCCGGGAGCGGCCTTCCGCAACGCTCCCGACACCCCGCCGTCACCCCGCGCCCACCCTCAGGACGTGCCGGTGCGCCGTACGGGGGCGGCGTTGTCCACAGGCCCGACGCGGTGTCCGTCCTCGCCAGTAGGGTGTGAGACATGGCCGACCCCTCCAGCTACCGCCCCAGGCCGGGAGACATCCCGGACTCCCCGGGGGTGTACCGATTCCGCGACGAGCACCGCCGGGTGATCTACGTCGGAAAGGCCAAAAGCCTGCGCCAGCGCCTGGCCAACTACTTCCAGGACCTGACGAACCTCCACCCCCGCACCCGGTCGATGGTCACCACCGCCGCGTCCGTGGAGTGGACGGTGGTGTCCACGGAGGTCGAGGCGCTCCAGCTCGAGTACTCCTGGATCAAGGAGTACGACCCCCGGTTCAACGTCAAGTACCGCGACGACAAGAGCTACCCGTACCTCGCGGTGACCATGAACGAGGAGTTCCCGCGCGTCCAGGTGATGCGCGGTCACAAGAAGAAGGGCGTGCGGTACTTCGGTCCTTACGCGCACGCGTGGGCCATCCGCGACACCGTCGACCTGCTGCTGCGCGTCTTCCCGGTGCGCACCTGCTCCGCCGGGGTCTTCAAGAACGCCGCCCGCACCGACCGCCCCTGCCTGCTGGGGTACATCGGCAAGTGCTCGGCCCCCTGCGTCGGCCGGATCTCGCCGGAGGAGCACTACGAGCTGGCCGAGGAGTTCTGCGACTTCATGGCGGGCCGCACCGGCACCTATCTGCGCCGCCTGGAGAAGCAGATGGCGGAGGCGGCCGACGAGATGGAGTACGAGCGGGCCGCCCGCCTGCGCGACGACATCGGCGCCCTGAAGAAGGCCATGGAGAAGAACGCGGTCGTGCTCGCCGACGCGACCGACGCCGACCTGATCGCCGTCGCCGAGGACGAGCTGGAGGCGGCCGTCCAGATCTTCCACGTGCGCGGCGGCCGGGTGCGCGGCCAGCGCGGCTGGGTCACCGACAAGGTCGAGGAGATCACCACCGGCGCCCTCGTCGAACACGCCCTCCAACAGCTCTACGGCGAGGAGCGCGGGGACTCGGTGCCCAAGGAGGTGCTGGTCCCGGCGCTGCCCGACCCGGTGGAGCCGGTCCAGGAGTGGCTGACCGGCAGGCGCGGGGCGAACGTGTCGCTGCGCATCCCGCAGCGCGGTGACAAGAAGGCGCTGATGGAGACCGTGCAGCGCAACGCCCAGCAGTCTCTCGCCCTGCACAAGACCAAGCGCGCCTCCGACCTGACCACGCGCTCGCGCGCCCTGGAGGAGATCGCCGACGCCCTCGGTCTGGACAGCGCCCCGCTGCGCATCGAGTGCTACGACATCTCCCACCTCCAGGGCGACGACGTGGTCGCCTCCATGGTCGTCTTCGAGGACGGCCTCCAGCGCAAGAACGAGTACCGCCGCTTCCAGATCAAGGGCTTCGCGGGCCAGGACGACGTCCGCTCCATGCACGAGGTCATCACCCGCCGCTTCCGGCGCTACCTCGCGGAGAAGGAGCGGTCCGGGGAGTGGACGGCGGAGGAGGAGACCCCGGCGGACGGGGGAGTCTCACTCACGGACGGCGCGTCTGTCTCCGACGGTCCGACGGGTGCTGACGGTGCCCTGGCGGGCGGCGCGTCTGTCTCCGACGGTCCGACGGGTGCCGACGATGCCCTCGCGGACGGCGCGGCTGTCTCCGACGGTCCCACCGGCACCGATGCCGCCCTCACCGACGGCGCGCCCCTCGGTGACGGCGCCCTTCCCGCCGGTACCGAAGCCACCCCGCGCCCCCTCCCCACCGCCACCGACGGCGCCCCCCTCCCCGCCCCCGCCCAGGCTGCCGCCCCCCTCCCCGGTCCCGGTCAGGACGGGGACCTGTTCACCGACCCGCTCAAGGACGACGACGGCCGTCCCCGGAAGTTCGCCTATCCGCCGCAGCTCGTCGTGGTCGACGGCGGTCAGCCGCAGGTCGCGGCGGCCCAGCGGGCGCTGGACGAGCTGGGGATCGACGACATCGCCGTGTGCGGACTCGCCAAGCGCCTGGAGGAGGTCTGGGTCCCCGGCGAGGACGACCCGGTCGTACTGCCGCGCACCAGCGAGGGGCTCTATCTGCTCCAGCGCGTGCGTGACGAGGCGCACCGCTTCGCCATCACCTACCAGCGGACCAAGCGGGCCAAGCGCCTGCGCTCCGGCCCGCTGGACGACGTGCCCGGCCTCGGCGACACCCGCAAGCAGGCGCTCCTCAAGCACTTCGGCTCGGTCAAGCGGCTGCGCGCCGCCACGATCGAGCAGATCCAGGAAGTACCCGGCATAGGCCGGAAGACGGCCGAGACCATCGCCGCGGCACTCGCGCGCGCCGTCCCGGCCGGACCCGCCGTGAACACGGCGACCGGAGAGATCATCGATGACGAGGAACCCGGCACGACGCCGGATTCCCCCGGAGAGCCCGTGAGCGCGGGTCTCCCGGACGACCGACGGGGGCAGGAGAGATGACCGAGCACGACACGGGACCCGAGCGGAGCGAACGCGCGCAGGGGAAGGCGGGCGAGGTACGGCCACGGGAAGCGGCCGGGGAGAACGGAGCACAGGTGAGTACGGACGGCACGGCGAACGGGGCCCAGGACGCGGCCATCCCCGAGCTGGTGATCATCTCCGGGATGTCCGGAGCGGGCCGGTCCACCGCGGCCAAGTGCCTGGAGGACCTCGGCTGGTTCGTCGTGGACAACCTCCCGCCCGCGCTGATCCCCACCATGGTGGAGCTGGGCGCCCGCTCGCAGGGCAACGTCGCCCGGATCGCGGTCGTCGTCGACGTGCGCGGCCGCCGCTTCTTCGACAACCTCCGCGAGTCCCTCGCCGACCTCGACAGCCGGGGCGTCACCCGGCGGATCGTCTTCCTGGAGTCCTCCGACGAGGCGCTGGTGCGCCGCTTCGAGTCGGTGCGCCGCCCGCACCCCCTCCAGGGCGACGGCCGGATCGTGGACGGCATCGCCGCCGAGCGCGAGCTGCTGCGCGAGCTGCGCGGCGATGCCGACCTGGTGATAGACACCTCCAGCCTCAACGTGCACGAACTGCGCGCCAAGATGGACGCCCAGTTCGCCGGTGAGGAGGAGCCGGAGCTGCGGGCCACGGTGATGTCCTTCGGCTTCAAGTACGGGCTGCCGGTCGACGCCGACCTCGTCGCCGACATGCGCTTCCTGCCCAACCCGCACTGGGTGCCGGAGCTGCGCCCCTTCACGGGGGTCAACGAGGAGGTCGCCTCCTACGTCTTCAACCAGCCCGGCGCCAAGGAGTTCCTCGACCGCTACGCCGAGCTGCTGCGCCTGATCGCGGCCGGGTATCGGCGCGAGGGCAAGCGGTATGTGACCATCGCCATCGGCTGTACCGGCGGCAAGCACCGTTCGGTGGCGATGTCGGAGAAGCTCGCCGCGCGTCTGGCGGCAGAGGGCGTGGAGACGGTGGTCGTACACCGGGACATGGGACGGGAATGACAGGACGTACACGGCGGCTCGCCGGTCTGCGCCGGGTGGTGCCGGAGGGGCGCGCGGGCCGCGCCATGGCGGAGGCCCGGGCGGGCCGCGCCGAAGCGCGTGGCGGTCGGCCGCGCAGGCGGGGGGCGCAGCCCAAGGTGGTCGCCCTCGGCGGCGGCATGGGTCTGTCCGCCTCGCTCGCCGCGCTGCGCCGGATCACCGGCGACCTCACCGCCGTGGTCACGGTGGCCGACGACGGCGGCTCCAGCGGGCGGCTGCGCGACGAACTGGGGGTGCTGCCCCCCGGCGACCTGCGCAAGGCGCTGGCCGCCCTGTGCGGCGACGACGACTGGGGTCAGACCTGGGCCCGGGTCATCCAGCACCGCTTCCACTCCAAGGGCGATCTGCACGACCACGCGGTGGGCAATCTGCTGATCGTCGCGCTGTGGGAGCAGCTCGGCGACCATGTGCAGGCCCTGGACCTGGTCGGCAAGCTGCTCGGCGCGCACGGGCGCGTGCTGCCGATGTCGGCGGTGCCGCTGGAGCTGCAGGCGCTGGTCAAGGGGCACGACCCGGAGCGCCCCGAGGACGTGGACACGGTGCGCGGCCAGGCGACCGTCGCCCTCACGCCGGGCGAGGTGCAGTCGGTGCACGTCGTGCCGTCCGACCCGCCCGCCGTGCCCGAGGCGGTCGAGGCGGTGCTGGACGCGGACTGGGTGGTGCTCGGTCCCGGCTCCTGGTTCTCCTCGGTCATCCCGCACCTTCTGGTCCCCGAGCTGCTCGACGCGCTCACCGACACCAAGGCGCGCAAGGTGCTCCCGCTGAACCTGGCCCCGCAGCCGGGCGAAACCGAGGGCTTCTCCCCGCAGCGTCATTTGGAGGTTTTGGGGCGACACGCCCCTAAACTCGCCCTGGACGTGGTGCTGGCCGACGAGGCTGCCGTGCCCGACCGCGATTCGCTCACCGAGGCCGCCAAGCGGCTGGGAGCGGCGGTCGAGCTGGCGCCGGTGGCCCGGACCGACGGAACTCCCCGGCACGATCCGGAGCTGTTGGCCGCCGCGTACGACCGTATTTTTCGGATGCATGGAAGGATCGGCCCATGGCGATGACGGCAGCGGTGAAGGATGAGATCTCCCGGCTCCCCGTCACCCGGACCTGCTGCAGGAAGGCGGAGGTCTCCGCCCTTCTGCGGTTCGCCGGCGGCCTCCACCTGGTGAGCGGGCGCATTGTGATCGAGGCGGAGCTGGACACCGCGATGGCGGCCCGCCGCCTCAAGCGGGACATTCTGGAGATCTTCGGCCACAGCTCCGAACTGATCGTGATGGCACCCGGCGGTCTGCGCCGGGGCTCGCGCTACGTGGTGCGCGTGGTCGCCGGTGGCGATCAGCTCGCCCGGCAGACGGGCCTGGTGGACGGCCGGGGGCGCCCGATCCGCGGTCTGCCGCCCCAGGTGGTCTCCGGCGCGACCTGTGACGCCGAGGCGGCCTGGCGCGGCGCGTTCCTCGCGCACGGCTCGCTCACCGAGCCCGGCCGGTCCTCCTCGCTGGAGGTGACCTGCCCCGGTCCCGAGGCGGCGCTCGCGCTGGTCGGCGCCGCCCGCAGACTGTCCATCGCCGCCAAGGCCCGCGAGGTGCGCGGGGTGGACCGGGTCGTCGTCCGCGACGGCGACGCGATCGGCGCCCTGCTCACCCGGCTCGGCGCGCACGAGTCGGTGCTGGCCTGGGAGGAGCGGCGAATGCGCCGCGAGGTGCGGGCCACCGCCAACCGGCTCGCCAACTTCGACGACGCCAACCTGCGCCGCTCGGCCCGCGCCGCCGTCGCCGCCGGAGCCCGGGTGCAGCGCGCGCTGGAGATCCTCGCCGACGAGGTGCCCGAGCATCTTGCCGCCGCCGGGCGACTGCGCATGGAGCACAAGCAGGCGTCCCTGGAGGAGCTGGGCGCGCTCGCGGACCCGCCGCTGACCAAGGACGCGGTCGCCGGCCGTATCCGCCGTCTGCTGGCGATGGCCGACAAGCGCGCCTCCGACCTGGGCATCCCGGGCACGGAGGCCAACCTCTCGGAGGAGCTGGCGGACAACCTCGTCGGCTGATCCCCTCGGCCTCGTCGGCTGAGCTGTGCGACCTCGTCGGCCGAGCCGCGCGGTCTCGTCCGCCGAGTCACGCGGCGGAACCACGGTGTGAGAGCCGGTGCCGGGCGCCCGTTCGGGTGGTCGGCACCGGCTTTCGCGTGTCCGTGAGGCGCCCTTGACGACCCCCTGGTGTGACATGAGCCTGGCAACCTGGTCCGCGCTGTGGCGGACCACCACGAGGGGGGTTCATGAGACACCCAGTGAGATCGATCCTCGCCGCCGGAGCCCTGCTGGCGGGCACGGCGGCCCTCGGGCCCGTACCGGCGCAGGCCCAGCCCCACGCCGCGAGCGCCGCGAAGACGGACCGCGCCGCCGAGGTCAAGGTCTTCCGCGCCGAGGTGACCCGCGCCCAGTTGCCCCTGCTGATCGCGGCGGGCCAGGACGGCCGCGAACTGGAGGCGCAGGCGGCCGGAGCGGGCCGCAGCACCGTCGAGGTGTACCTCACCGACCGCCAGGCCGGGCACCTGCGCGCCCAGGGCGTGCGCCTCACCGAGCACGAGCTGCCGAAGGCGGCGGACAGGCGGGTCGCCGCCGCCGCGCAGGGCGTCTTCCGCCCCTACAGCGGCAGCGGCGGACTCCAGGAGGAGCTGCTGCGCACCGCGCGCGAGCACCCGGACCTCGCCAAGGTCGAGTCCATCGGGCGCACCGTCCAGGGCAAGGACATCCTCGCGCTCAAGCTGACCAAGGACGCCAGGCGCTCGAAGGACGGCGCCAGGCCCGCCGTGCTGTACCTGTCCAACCAGCACGCGCGCGAGTGGATCACCCCGGAGATGACCCGGCGGCTGATGCACCACTATCTGGACAACTACCGCTCGGACCAACGGATCAGAAAGATCGTCGACACCACCGAGCTGTGGTTCGTCCTCTCCGCCAACCCCGACGGCTACGACTACACCTTCCAGAGCGACGACACCCGCCTGTGGCGCAAGAACCTGCGCGACCTCAACGGCGACGGCGTGATCGGCGCGGGCGACGGCGTCGACCTCAACCGCAACTTCCCCTACAAGTGGGGCTACGACGACGAGGGTTCGTCCCCCAGCCCCGCCTCCGAGACCTACCGCGGTCCCGCCCCCGCCTCCGAACCCGAGACCAAGGCGCTGGACGCGTTCGAGAAGCGGGTCGGCTTCCGATACGCCGTCAACTACCACTCCGCCGCCGAACTCCTCCTCTACGGCATCGGCTGGCAGGTCGCCACGCCCAGCCCCGACGACGTCCTCTACAAGGCACTGGCCGGCACCCCGGAGCACTCCGCGATCCCCGGCTACCGCCCGCAGATCTCCTCCGAGCTGTACACCACCAACGGCGAGGCGGACGGCCACGCCGCCAACGTCAACGGCATGGCGATGTTCACCCCCGAGATGTCCACCTGCCAGACCGCCTCGGAGTCCGACCCGGACGACGCCTGGAACCCGGACGACTGCCGGTCGGTGTTCAGCTTCCCCGACGACGAGCGGCTGATCCAGCGGGAGTTCGAGAAGAACGTGCCCTTCGCGCTGTCCGTCGCCGAGACCGCCACGCACCCCGACCGCCCCTCCTCCTCGGTCGGTCTGAGCGCGGCCGACTTCACCCCCGCCCCCTTCACCACCTCGTACGCGCGCGGCGCCGGCCAGGAGGTCTCCGTCGTCGCGCGCAAGGCGGTCCGCGACAAGCGGCTCGAGTACCGCGTCAACGGCGGCCGTACGCACCAGCGGAGCCTGCGCGCCTGGAAGGGCGGCGAGCGCTACGGCGGCGCCGACCACCTCTACTTCGACGAGTACCGCGCCGAGGTGCCGGAGACCAAGCCCGGCGACCGGGTCCAGGTGTGGTTCAGCGGCAAGGGGAAGAACGGCGCGAAGACCGCCAGCACCCCCTTCACGTACACCGTCGAGAAGCGCCCCGCCGCCGACACCCTCGTCGTCGCGGAGGAGGGCGCGGGAGCCGCGCGGGCGACCGCCTACACGGACGCGCTGCGGGCGGCCGGACACCACGCCCTGGTGTGGGACACCGCGAGCCGGGGAGCCCCGGACGCGCTCGGCGTGCTCGGTCACTTCCGCACGGTCGTGCACTACGCGGGTCCCGGCGGACCCGGCAACGCCGTCCAGCTCCAGTTGCGCGCCTACCTCAACGAGGGCGGGCGGCTGATCGAGGCGGGGGAGACGGCGGGAGGCAGCGTCGACCTCGGCGGCGGCAACCGCTCGAACGACTTCAGCCAGTACTGGCTCGGCGCCTACAGCCGCACCTCCGTCAAGGGCGTCACCGCGCTGACCGGCTCCGGCGCCCTCTCCGGGGTCTCCGCCGCCCTCGGTGACGTACCCGGCGACCCGCTCGACGCGGCCGGTGCCTACGGGGTCACCTCCGACGAGCTTCCGGTCGCCGCCTACCCCCAGTTCAAGAGCGCGGGCGCGGGCGCCTTCGCCGGAACCCCCACACCGTACGGTCCGTACTCCGGCTCCTATATGGCCGCCGCCGTCCACACCGACGACGCCTACAAGCGCCTCACCCGCACCGTCGACCTCACCGGTGTCACCGCCGCCGACAAGCCCGCGCTGAGCACCCGGCTGCTGTGGGACACCGAGCCCGGCTACGACCACGCGATCGTCGAGGTCCACACCGTGGGCGCCGACGACTGGACGACCCTGCCCGAGGCGGGCGGCGCGACCGGCTCGGCCGTGCCCGAGGAGTGCGGGGCCGGGTTCCTGATCGGCGAGCACCCCTGGCTGCGCCACTATCTGACGCTCTCCGGCGGCGCCTGCACGGCGACCGGCACCACCGGCGCCTGGCACAGCCTCACCGGCGCCTCCGCGGGCTGGCAGCACACGGAGTTCGACCTGAGCGCCTACGCGGGACGGAACGTCGAGGTGTCCGTCTCCTATGTCACCGACCCCGGCACCGGCGGCCATGGCGTCCTCGTGGACGACGCCTCGCTCGTCGTCGGCGGCACGGCGCGGGACACCGAGGGCTTCGAGACCTCCCTCGGTCCCTGGCGCGCTGCCGGACCCCCGCCCGGCAGTCCCGGCGTGCTGAAGGACTGGACGCGCACCGGCGCCCTCTTCCGCACCTACGGAGCGGTCACCACCCGCGACACGGTGCTGCTCGGATTCGGTCTGGACCAGGTGTCCTCGGCGGCCGACCGGACCGCGCTGATGCGCAAGGCGCTGGCCGCGCTCGGCAGATGACGGGAGCCGTCGCTCACAGGTGAGCGAGACCCCCACTCAACGGTGCGCGGGAGCACCTGACATCAGGTGAGCCGACACCCTCACGAACGAGTGAAATACCCGCCCGCGACGGCGGTCAGTCCCTGACAAAAAGGAGTGAAACGACCGCCGTTCCGGGCTGGTCCGTACCCTACTGACGGGTAAGGAAGACCTGCCCGTGTATGCGCCATCTCGATGTCACCCAGGGGGCCGCGGAGAGGTAGGGTCGGGGGTGGTCGGGGACATCCCAAATACAGCTCGCCGGCACCGCATAAGCCGGCGTACCAACGAGGAGATCGGTTCGTGACGATCCGCGTAGGCATCAACGGCTTCGGCCGCATCGGGCGTAACTACTTCCGCGCACTGCTGGAGCAGGGTGCGGACATCGAGGTTGTGGCTGTCAACGACCTGGGTGACACCGCGACCACGGCGCACCTGCTGAAGTACGACACCATCCTGGGCCGCCTCAAGGCCGAGGTCACGCACACCGCCGACACCATCACGGTCGACGGCCACACCATCAAGGTGCTCTCCGAGCGCAACCCCGCCGACATCCCGTGGGGCGAGCTGGGCGTCGACGTCGTCATCGAGTCGACCGGCATCTTCACCAAGCGCGACGACGCCGCCAAGCACCTCGCCGGTGGCGCCAAGAAGGTCCTCATCTCGGCTCCGGCCAAGGACGAGGACATCACCATCGTCATGGGCGTCAACCAGGACAAGTACAACCCGGAGACGGACCACGTCATCTCCAACGCCTCGTGTACGACCAACTGCGTCGCGCCGATGGCCAAGGTCCTGGACGAGAACTTCGGCATCGTCAGCGGTCTGATGACGACGGTGCACGCGTACACCAACGACCAGCGCATCCTTGACTTCCCGCACAAGGACCTGCGCCGCGCCCGCGCCGCCGCCGAGAACATCATCCCGACCACCACCGGTGCCGCCAAGGCCACCGCGCTGGTCCTGCCGCAGCTCAAGGGCAAGCTCGACGGCATCGCGATGCGCGTCCCGGTCCCGACCGGCTCGGCCACCGACCTGGTCGTGGAGCTGCAGCGCGAGGTCACCAAGGACGAGGTCAACGCCGCGTTCAAGAAGGCTTCCGAGGACGGCTCCCTCAAGGGCTACCTGTCCTACACCGAGGACGAGATCGTCTCCTCCGACATCGTCGGCGACCCGTCCTCCTGCACCTTCGACTCCTCCCTGACCATGGTGCAGGACGGCAACACGGTGAAGATCCTCGGCTGGTACGACAACGAGTGGGGCTACTCCAACCGCCTCGTGGACCTCACGGTCTTCGTCGGCGAGCAGCTCTGAACGACCCCAGCAGGACCTTGAAGTGAGAGCAGGGCCCGGGCAGCGCACGGCCGCGCTGACCGGGCCCTGTCTCACGCACGGACCACGCCCTCTTACGATCGGGGGCATCACGAGCCCTCCTCAGGAGTCCACTCAATGAAGACGATCGACGAACTTCTCGCCGACGGCGTGAGCGGCAAGCGGGTCTTCGTCCGCGCCGACCTCAACGTGCCGCTGGCCGACGGGACCATCACCGACGACGGCCGTATCCGCGCCGTACTGCCCACCGTCAAGGCGCTCGCGGACGCGGGCGCCAAGGTGGTCGTCGCCTCCCACCTGGGCCGCCCCAAGGGCGCCCCGGACCCGGCCTTCTCGCTGCTGCCCGCCGCCGAGCGTCTCGGTGAACTCCTCGGCGCCCCGGTCGCCTTCGCCCAGGACACCGTCGGTCCCGCCGCCCACGCCGCCGTCGACGGTCTGGAGCCCGGCCAGGTCGCCGTCATCGAGAACCTGCGCTTCAACCCCGGCGAGACCTCCAAGGACGACGCGGAGCGCGCCGAGTTCGCGGACCGGCTCGCCGCTCTCGCGGATGTGTACGTGGGCGACGGCTTCGGTGCCGTGCACCGCAAGCACGCCTCCGTCTACGACCTCCCGGCGCGGCTGCCGCACTACGCCGGTTACCTGATCGCCCAGGAGGTCGGTGTCCTGAAGAAGCTCACCGACGACGTCAAGCGCCCCTACGTCGTCGTGCTCGGCGGCGCCAAGGTCTCCGACAAGCTCGCCGTCATCGACCAGCTCCTCGGCAAGGCCGACCGGCTGCTCATCGGCGGCGGCATGGCCTACACCTTCCTCAAGGCCCAGGGCCACGAGGTCGGCATCTCCCTCCTCCAGGAGGACCAGATCCCGACGGTGAAGGAGTACATGGAGCGCGCCGAGAAGAACGGCGTCGAGCTGGTCCTCCCCGTCGACGTCCTGGTCTCCCCGGAGTTCCCGGACCTGAAGACCAAGGCGCCCGCCCAGTACACCGTGGTCGACGCGGACAAGATCCCCGCCGACCAGGAGGGTCTGGACATCGGTCCGAAGACCCGCGAGCTGTACGCCTCGAAGCTCGCCGACGCCGAGACCGTCTTCTGGAACGGTCCGATGGGCGTCTTCGAGCACCCCGACTACGCCGAGGGCACCAAGGCGGTCGCCCAGGCGCTCGTCGACTCCGACGGCTTCACCGTCGTCGGTGGCGGTGACTCCGCCGCCGCGGTGCGTACGCTCGGTTTCGACGAGAACGCATTCGGCCACATCTCGACCGGTGGCGGCGCCTCCCTCGAATACCTCGAGGGCAAGACGCTCCCCGGCCTCGCCGCACTGGAGGACTGACCCCGCATGACCACTCGCACGCCGATCATGGCGGGCAACTGGAAGATGAACCTCAACCACCTCGAGGCCATCGCGCACGTCCAGAAGCTCGCCTTCGCCCTGGCCGACAAGGACTACGACGCGGTCGAGGTGGCCGTGCTGCCGCCCTTCACCGACCTGCGCTCGGTGCAGACCCTGGTCGACGGCGACAAGCTGAAGATCAAGTACGGCGCCCAGGACATCTCCGAGCACGACTCCGGTGCCTACACCGGCGAGATCTCCGGCCCGATGCTGGCCAAGCTCAAGTGCTCCTACGTGGTCATCGGCCACTCCGAGCGCCGCCAGTACCACCACGAGACCGACGAGATCGTCAACGCCAAGGTCAAGGCCGCCTTCAAGCACGGCCTCACCCCGATCCTGTGCGTCGGCGAGGAGCTGGACGTCCGCGAGGCCGGCGACCACGTCGCCCACACCCTCCGCCAGATCGAGGGCGGTCTGAAGGACGTCCCCGCCGACCAGGCCGAGACGATCGTCATCGCCTACGAGCCCGTGTGGGCCATCGGCACCGGCAAGGTCTGCGGCTCCGAGGACGCCCAGGAGGTGTGCGGCGCGATCCGGGGCAAGCTCGCCGAGCTGTACTCCCAGGACGTCGCCGACAAGATCCGCATCCAGTACGGCGGCTCCGTGAAGGCGGCCAACGTGGCCGAGATCATGGCGAAGCCGGACATCGACGGCGCCCTGGTCGGCGGTGCCTCGCTGGACACGGACGAGTTCGTCAGGATCGTGCGCTTCCGCGACCAGTGACCGGTCGCGATCAACGACCGTGATCATCGGTCGTGATCAAGGCCGTGAGTAGGCGGTAGCGGCGATACGTCGTACCCTTGCGAGGGGCATGGCCAGGGTGCCGTGCCCCGTCGTCCATCCGAATCCGAGGAAGTTGGTCCAGCCGTGGTTTTGGGGTTCTCGATCGCCCTGATCGTCTTCAGCCTGCTGCTGATGCTGCTGGTGCTGATGCACAAGGGGAAGGGCGGCGGCCTCTCCGACATGTTCGGTGGCGGCATGCAGTCCTCCGTCGGCGGCTCCTCGGTCGCCGAGCGCAACCTCGACCGCATCACCATCGTGATCGGTCTGCTGTGGTTCGCGTGCATCATCGTCCTCGGCATCCTGATGAAGTCGAACGCCTGACGCGCACGTCCGCGCCGCACAACTCCATACATCCCGTACGTAAAGCCCCATGTTCGGTACGCGCTCCACGGCGCGGCCTATCATGGGGCTTGCGTCTGGGCGGGGACCGTACCTCCCATCACTGGACGCGCGTTGGGCCTTACGTAGACTGAGGCGCTCGCGGCGAAGCGAAAGGCCGACCTGCTTCGCGGCACCATCACGCAGGGAGTTACGACCGTGGCAAGTGGCAACGCGATCCGAGGAAGCCGGGTCGGGGCGGGGCCGATGGGCGAGGCAGAGCGCGGGGAGTCCGCTCCGCGGCTGCGCATCTCCTTCTGGTGCTCCAACGGGCACGAGACCCAGCCGAGCTTCGCCAGCGACGCGCAGGTCCCCGACACCTGGGACTGCCCGCGCTGCGGCTTCCCGGCCGGTCAGGACCGGGACAACCCGCCGGACCCGCCGCGCACCGAGCCCTACAAGACGCACCTGGCGTATGTCCGGGAGCGGCGCAGCGACGCGGACGGCGAGGCGATCCTCGCCGAGGCGCTCGCCAAACTGCGGGGCGAGATCTAATAGTTCACACCGGCCGGGCGCCCCTGGGGCACCCGGCCGGAGCCGTACCGCCCGGCGGTCAGGACCCGTTGTCAGTGGTGCCCGCTACGGTTCACGCATCGATGGAACGTGTGTCGACGCATCGTGTGCCGACGGGGACCACGAGGGGGGACGGATGGCCGGGGGCGTGGCGGCGGGGGAGCGGGCGCCCGCGTGGCGCGGGGGATTCGGGCGGCTGTGGACGGCCGCGATCGTCTCCCGCGTCGGTGACGCGCTGCGCACGGTCGCGCTGCCGCTGCTCGCGGTGCGTCTGACGGACGATCCGCTCGCGGTCGCCGCCGTCAGCGCCTGCGGCTATGTGCCCTGGCTGCTGTTCGGACTGCTCGGCGGCGCGGTCGCGGACCGGGTGGACCAGCGCCGGGCCATGTGGTCGGTCGACCTCGTACGCGCCCTGCTGGTCGCCGCCTTCGCCCTCGCCGTCGGGCAGGGGCACGTCTCGCTCCCGCTGCTGATCGCCCTCGCCTTCTGTCTGACCGCCCTTCAGACGCTCTTCGACAACGCCGCCACGGCCCTGCTGCCCTCCCTGGTCCGGCCGGACGAGCTGGGCGCCGCCAACGCCCGGCTGATGACGGGTCAGCAGCTCGCGGGCGGACTGCTCACCGGTCCGTTCGTGCCGCTGCTGTTCGCGGCGGGAGCCGCGATGCCCTTCGCGGCCGACGCGGGCACCTTCCTGGCCGCCGCCGCACTCGTGGCGTCGCTGCGCACCGCGCCCCCGGACCGCGAGCCCCGGCCGCGGGGCAGCACCCTGCGCGCCGAGACCGCCGAGGGGCTGCGCACCCTGTGGCGCGACCCCGCGCTGCGCGCCTGCTGCGTGGCGACCCTGCTGTGCAACATCGGCATGGGTGGTCTCATCGCCACCCTCGTCCTGCACGTCACCGGCTGGCTGCACGCGGGCAACTCCGGCTACGCGGCGGCCATGTCGGTGTACGCCGCCGGAAGCGTCGCCGGTGGCTTCCTGGCCCAGCGGATCGCCCGCCGCACCGGGCGCGTGCGGGCCCTGCTCCTCGGCGGCACCGTGCAGACCGCCGCGCTCCTCCTCATGGGCTCGGTGCGCCATCTGTCCGCACTGCTCGTCGCGATGGCCGTGCTCGGCGCCATGGGCATGGTGTGGAACGTGAACCAGAGGACGCTGATGCAGCAGCGGGCTCCCGCGTCCACGACCGGCCGGGTCTCGGCGGCGTTCCGTACCGCCTCCGTCGCCGGGGCGCCGCTCGGCGCGCTGCTCGCCGGGGGTGCCGCACGGTTCCTCGGGCTCCAAGCCCCTGCCCTGCTCGCGGGCGCCCTCTTCGCCCTGGCCGTCGTCTCGCTGATACCGGCGCGGCGCGCGGACGTACCAGTGGTCACGACGCGGGGGGACACGGCCACCGTCTCTCCCGCCCGCTGATCAACTAGGTTGGTTCCGCCGCCGGGCAAGGTACGCGGCAGGACAGGCCCAGGAAGGAAGGCTGAAGTCGGAGATGAACGCAGACGGCCGTACCAGGCTCAACCAGTTGCCCGAGTGGGACGCCCTCGCCCGGCACCGCGAGGACATCGCGGGAACCGACCTGCGGGAGCTGTTCGCCGCCGATCCCGGGCGCGGCACCGGATACACCGTCCAGGTCGGTGACCTCTACATCGACTACAGCAAGAACCTGGTGACGGACGAGACGCTCGCCCTGCTCCAGGAACTGGCCACGGCCACGGACGTGTTCGGGCTGCGGGACGCGATGTTCCGTGGTGAGCGAATCAACGTGACCGAGGACCGCGCGGTCCTGCACACCGCGCTGCGCGCCCCGCGTGAGGCGGTCATCGAGGTGGACGGCGAGAACGTCGTCCCCGCTGTGCACGCGGTCCTCGACAAGATGGCTGCCTTCGCCGACCGGGTCCGCTCGGGCGAGTGGACCGGGCACACCGGCAAGCGGATCAAGAACGTCGTGAACATCGGTATCGGCGGCTCGGATCTGGGTCCGGC
>NZ_JACYHF010000021.1 GCF_016482685.1 Streptomyces sp. DSM 110735
CCCCTGGGGCAGGGCACTTCGTGCTGATCCGGTTGCACCCCTGGCACGCTCCCGGCGGTCTGGGTGACCTTGCGGTGGTCGCCGGGCCCGCGCTGTGTCCAGGCCGAGTCCCATTGCCGAGTGTCGCGGGGCACGAGTTGCTTCACGACCGAGCCCCTGGGGCAGGGCACTTCGTGCTGATCCGGTTGCACCCCTGGCACGCTCCCGGCGGTCTGGGTGACCTTGCGGTGATCGCCGGGCCCGCGCTGTGTCCAGGCCGAGTTCCATCGCTGAGTTCCCTGGGTCGCGGACTGCCTTACGACCGAGTCCCCGCGGCATGGAACCTGTGCTGATCCGCCTGAGTCCCCGGCACGCCCCTGCGGCCTGGGCGACCTTGCGGTGATCGCCCGGCCCTGTGCCGTGTCCAGGTTCGACTCTCGCTGCCCGGGGCGCGGACTACCTCGCCACCGAGCCCCCGGACAGGGCACTCCGCGCTGCTCCGGCTGAGCCCCCGCTTGCCCCCTCGGCGGGCTTGAGCGACCTCACGGTGATCGCCGTGCCTACGCCGTGCCCGGACCGAACCCCGCCCCTGAACGGTCCCCGGCCAAAATTCACGCCCGAGCCCCCGCTCAAAACCCCGCGCGCACCCCGGCACTGGCCCGGCTCAAAACCTCGCGCCGAACCCCAGCATCAGCCCCGGCTCAAAACCCCGCGCGGAACCCAAACCGGGCCCAGCTCGAAACCCCGCGCGGAACCCCAGCCCCGGCCCAGCTCAATCCTCGCGCCGAACCTCAGCACCGGACCGGCTCAGAACCCCGTGCCCAACCCAGCATCGTCCCGGCTCAAAGCCCGAGCCGAACCCAACCCTGGGACCCGCTCGATACCCCGCGCCGAACCCCAGCACCGGACCAGCTCAAAATCCCGTCCCGGCTCAGCTCAAACCTCGCGCGGAACCCCGGCACTGTCCCGGCTCAAGTCCTCGCGCCGAACCCCAGTCCTGGCCCGGCTCAAAACCCCGCGCCGACCCCACCCCCCGGCCCAGCCGAAATCCCCGCGCCGACCCCAACCCCCGGCCCAGCTCAAATCCGCACGCCGAAGCTCACCCCGGCCCAGCTCCAGACGCAGCCCCGCACCCCGAGCACCCCACTCCCGCCCCGGCGCCACGAACACCCCCGACGGCCAAGGCTCAGCGCAGCGCCCGCGCCTGTTTGCGGCCCGCCGACGCCGACCGCAGTACCCCCGCGCCCGCCATCAGGAAACCGACTGCCATGAGCATGCTGAGGCCGAACATGTAGGTCGGAAAGGGGGTGGCGCCGAGAAAGAGGGGGGCCACCGTGACCAGGGTGGCCAGGGCGCCGAGGAAGAAGACGATGACTCCGGCGCGGATCAGTCCGTCACCGGGCCCGGCGGAATTCGTTTGGGTTTTGTCACGCACCGGACCAGGGTAGTTCCCAGCGCGAGGGAACAACCCGGCGACGTCTTGTCAGCCGCTCACAGACCATTAGCCTTGGTGTCGGCGGGTCAGGGTCGACCCGCTGTAGTGCTATCCAGAGCAGTTTCCGTGCAGTTTTCCGACGAGTACGAGGACGAGGACAGACGTGCCTACCGGCAAGGTCAAGTGGTTCAACAGCGAGAAGGGCTTCGGCTTTCTCTCCCGCGACGACGGCGGTGACGTCTTCGTGCATTCCTCGGTTCTCCCCGCCGGAGTCGATTCACTCAAGCCGGGACAGCGCGTGGAGTTCGGAGTCGTCGCCGGTCAGCGCGGTGACCAGGCGCTTTCCGTGACCGTTCTGGAGCCCGCCCCGTCCGTCGCGGCAGCCCAGCGCAAGAAGCCGGACGAACTGGCCTCGATCGTGCAGGACCTGACGACCCTCCTGGAGAAGATCACCCCGCAGTTGGAGGGCGGCCGTTACCCGGAGCGCACCGCAGGGAAGCGGATCGCCGGCCTCCTGCGCGCGGTCGCCGACCAGCTCGACGTCTGACCTCCGGAACCGAAAGGACCTCCAGGACCTCCAGGATCTCTGGGAACTCCAGGACCTGGGAGTCCACCCCGCAGCCGAACCCCGTAGCCCTCCCAGCGACGCGAGACCTACGGAAACGCCAGTGCCCCCGGCGCGAGCGGCGGTACGAGTCCCTCGGCCGCCGCCCGGGTCAGCAGCCCCCGGATCGCCGCGTAGCCGTCCTCCCCGAGGTCGGCGGTGAACTCGTTGACGTACAGCCCGATGTGCTGGTCCGCCACCGCCGGGTCCATCTCCTGGGCGTGCGCCATGACGTACGGCCGGGAGACCTCCGGGTCGTCCCAGGCGGCCCGTACGGAACCACGGACGGCGTCCGCGAGACCCCGCAGGGTCTCCGCGCCCAGCGACCGCTTGGCGATGATCGCGCCGAGCGGGATCGGCAGCCCGGTGGTCCGCTCCCAGTGCTCGCCCATGTCGGCGAGCTTGTGCAGCCCGTACTCCTGGTAGGTGAACCGCGCCTCGTGGATGACGAGTCCGGCGTCCACCTTGCCGTCCCGCACGGCGGGCATGATCTCGTGGAACGGCATCACCACGATCTCCCCCACCCCGCCGGGCAGGGTGTCGGCGGCCCACAGCCGGAACAGCATGTACGCGGTCGAGCGCTCGCTCGGCACCGCGACCGTACGCCCCGTCAAGTCGGCGCCCGCCTCCCGCGTCAGCACCAGCGGACCGCAGCCCCGCCCCAGCGCGCCGCCGCAGGGCAGCAGGGCGTACTCGTCGAGGACGTACGGCAGGACGGCGTACGACACCTTCAGCACGTCGTACTCGCCGCGCTCGGCCATGCCGTTGGTGATGTCGATGTCCGCGAAGGTCACGTCCAGCGCGGGCGCGCCGGGGACGCGGCCGTGGGCGAGGGCGTCGAAGACGAAGGTGTCGTTGGGGCAGGGCGAGTACGCGATCTGCAGCGGCGCGCCGGCCGCCGGGGATTCACTGGTCATGCGGGTTCCAACTCTCCAGGACGGGCGCGATCTTCCCGAAGCCCTCGGCGAGGGCGGCGAGCGCGTCGCCGATGCGCCAGGCGGCGCGGTCGCGCGGGCCGACCGGGTTGGACACCGCGCGGATCTCCAGCACGGGCACCCCCTGCGCGGCGGCGGCCTCGGCCACCCCGAAGCCTTCCATGCCCTCGGCCAGGGCACGCGGATGACGGGCACGCAGTGCGGCGGCGCGCTCGGCGGTACCGGTGACCGTGGAGACGGTCAGGACGGTGCCGGGGCGCGCGCCGGACGCCTCGACGATCGCTCGTACGGCTGAATTCGGTGGCACATGGTTGACGGTTCCGAAGCCGAGTTCGGTGACCGGCACAAAGCCGTCGGCGGTCTCGGCGCCCAGGTCCGCGACGGTGATCGCGTCCGCGACGACCAGCGAGCCCACGGGCGCCTCCGGGAGGAAACCGCCGCCGATCCCGGCCGAGACGACCAGACGGTACGGCGTGCCCGCGAGGGCGGCCGCGGTGAGCGCGGTGGCGGTGGAGGCGGCGGCGAGCGCGGGACCCACCCCGGCGGCCAGCAGATCGCACCCGGCGCCCGTACGGAACACGGACACGCCCGGCAGCCGGAGTTCCTCGGCGGTGCCCGCGAACGCCCGTGCCACCGCGTCCCGTTCGGCGGGGACGGCGGTGGCGACGAGTACGCGGGCGTGCACGGCGGGGACCGGGGTCAGGAGTCGGACTTCTTGACCTTGAAGCTCCACAGACCCTTGGCTGCCTTCTCGCCCATCTGGACCGACACGGTGTTCGTGTTGCCCTGGGTGCCGTACTGCGCGTTGAAGAAGGCGCTGCTCGGGATCGTGCGGTACGTCTTCTTGCTGGCGTCGGTGAACTGGCGGCCGTTCACCAGCAGGGTCCAGCCCTCGTCCGCGATCTTCGGGTCGACGCCGATGCGGACCGTGCTGTCCTGGTCCACGTCGATCGACTTGATGTCGCCGGCCTTCTTGGCGCACTTCGCCAGGGTCTGCGCGTCGAGCGCCTTGCCGTCGTTCCAGCAGACGGCCTCGGAGTTGACCGAGCTGTCGCCGACGGTCACCGTCGCGACGGGCGTCGGCTTGTCACAGGCCGACAGGACGAGCAGTCCGGCGGAAACGGCACCGGCGACGGCGACGGCGCGGCGGCGTCGCGAGCGGGATTGCAGCGAGGTCATGGCCGAAGGCTATCGGGCACCCCGGCGGTGACCCCCACGTGGGGTACGGCGTGCCCGGTTCGTTACGACGACGGCGCCCGCCGGTACGGCTCGCGGTGCCCGCCGGGGACGCCCCCGCGGCGCGCCCGGGACGCCCCCGGCGGGTCCCGCTCCCCACCGCGGACCCTCACACCACGCGCGCCCGCGTCCGCCCGCCGTGCCGCGCCGACGCCAGCAGCCCGCGCAGCGTCGTCACCCAGCCGGTGGCCACGATCAGGGCGGCGATCGAGAGACCGAGCGTGCCGTTCAGGGGCAGCACGATGCCGATGGCGCCGCCGAGCACCCAGGCCATCTGGAGCAGGGTCTCGGAGCGGGCGAAGGCAGAGGTGCGCACCGCCTCCGGCACGTCCCGCTGGATCAGCGCGTCCAGGGACAGCTTCGCCAGCGCCTGCGCGAACCCGGCGACGGCGGACAGGCACGCGACCAGCACGGCGCCGAAGAAGGCGGCGGCCAGGACCGCCGTACCGAGCGCCACGGCGACCACGGTCACGATGATGACCTCGGGCGCGCGGGACTTCAGCCACGCCCCCACGGCTGTGCCCAGCGCGTTGCCCGCGCCCGCCGCCACGCCCGCGATGCCGAGCGAGACGGCCGCGCTCACGCCGGTCAGCGGGTGCTCGCGCAGCAGGAAGGCGAGGAAGAAGATCAGGAAGCCGGACAGACAGCGCAGGGCGGCGTTGGCGCCCAGCGCGTGCGTGACGGCCGTACCGACCGAGCGCAGCCCCGGGCGCCGGGCGCGCTGTTTGCCGCGCGGGTCCGGCAGACCCGAGCCGTCGGCGGACAGCAGCGCCACGTCCTCGCCCTTGGCGGAGTCCACCTTGTGCGGCAGCGTGAACGACAGGACCGTACCCGCCACGAAGATCACGAAGGCGCCGTACAGGGGCCAGGGGTCGCCCACCATCTGCAGACCCGCTCCGATGGGTGCGGCCACACCGGTGGCGAGCAGCCCGGCCAGGGTGACCCGGGAGTTCGCCTTCACCAGCGAGAAGGCGGGTGGCAGCAGCCGGGGCACGACCGCGCTGCGCACCACGCCGTACGCCTTGGAGGCGACCAGGACGCCGAGCGCCGCCGGGTACAGCTCCAGGGCGCCGGTCGCGACCGCCCCCGAGATGACCAGCGCGAGCAGCGCGCGGGCCAGCATCGAGGCGGCCATGGCGGCGCGGCGGCCGTGCGGGAGGCGGTCCAGGAGGGGACCGATGACGGGGGCGAGGACGGTGAAGGGCGCCATGGTGATGGCGAGATAGAGCGCGACGCGCCCGCGCGCCTCGTCGGTCGGCACGGAGAAGAACACGGTCGAGGCGAGAGCGACGGTGATCATCACGTCTCCGGCGCCGTTCACCGCGTGCAGCTCGATCAGCTTGCCGAGCCCCGACTCGCCCGCGCCGTGCGCGTGCGTCACCCGCCGGATCCCGCGCGCCGTCCCCGTCACCGGCAGATGCAGGGCACGCCCGACCGAGCGGACGACACCGCCGACCCGGCCCGAACCGCTGCCACCGCTCCCCCTGTCCGTGGCTGCCACGAGCTTCATACTGCCCCGAGGAGACGGGACATGTGCGTTTTGCGGCCGAGCGAGTTGATCGGCGTACGGGCCGCGCGGGGCGCCCGGAGCACCCGTACGGGGCGCCGCGCGGCCTGTTCGGCACGTCTTCGCCGGTGAGCGCGGAACCCGCCGAACCGCAGCGGACTGTCCCCCACCACGGGCGACGGGGTAGCGTGCCTATCTCAGCCATAACGCAGAATGGATGGCAGAGGTGCGCCCGCGCGTGATCGG
Organism: Streptomyces sp. DSM 110735; assembly: GCF_016482685.1. Taxonomy (GTDB): domain Bacteria; phylum Actinomycetota; class Actinomycetes; order Streptomycetales; family Streptomycetaceae; genus Streptomyces. Next base: position 5,943 of record NZ_JACYHF010000021.1, read on the forward strand.
ACGCGGACGTCGATGCGGCCCACAGGTCCGCTCCGTCCGCTTCACCGCCGGAGGGCATCCGCACTCGTAGACGGCGTAGGAGAGAAGCGATACCTGTGAGCGCAGCGACCACGCGAAGCCGCACCCCCGACCGCCTGTGCGCCGAGGCGATCGACCTCGCCCGCGCCGCAGCGGAGGAGGCGGCCGCGCCCGGCGTGGTCGGCGAGCACATCGGGATGACGTCGGAGGGTGACCGTGTGGTCACCCACTTCTTCGAGTGCAAGGAACCGGGCTACCGGGGCTGGCGCTGGGCCGCCACCGTCGCCCGCGCCTCCCGCGCCAAGCTCGTCACCCTCGACGAGGTCGTGCTGCTGCCCGGCCCCGACGCCATCCTCGCCCCCGAATGGGTGCCGTGGAGCGAGCGGCTGCGCCCCGGCGACCTCGGTCCCGGCGACCTGCTCCCCACCGAGGAGGGCGACCTCCGCCTGGAGCCCGGCTTCAGCGGCGAGGAGGAGCCCCCGCCGAACTCCGTCGTCGCCAAGGGGATCGCGGAACTCGCCGAGGAGGAGGACGCCGACGTCACCCCCGGCAGCCCCGCCGAACAGCAGACGGTGCCCGCGCGCGGCTCCATCGCGGCGGTCGCCGAGGAGCTGGGGATGCGCCGCGCCCGCGTCCTCTCCCGCTACGGGCTGCATGTCGCCGCCGACCGCTGGGAGGAGGCGTTCGGTCCCAAGTCCGCGATGGCCCAGGCAGCCCCCGCCACCTGTGCCACCTGCGGTTTCCTCAACCCCATCGGCGGCTCCCTCGGCCAGGCGTTCGGCGTCTGCGCCAACGAGTTCTCCCCGGCCGACGGCCGCGTCGTCTCCCTCGCCTACGGCTGCGGCGCCCACTCCGAGGCCGCCGTCATGCCCACCCCGCCCCGCCCCGCCGAACCGGTCGTCGACGAAACCCGCCTCGACCCCTTCCCCCTCCGCCCCACCCCCGACCCCGGCTCGGTCCCGGACGCGGGCGACGCGGAAACGGCAGAACTGGGCCACGCGTAGCCCCTCCGGGGGGCGCCGGGTACTTCGGTGGCTCCGGGGGAGTGGTGGTGGGCGCGTTCCGGGCTTGGGGTTCGTGTCGGCTCGGCTGGTTGGGGTGCTTCGGTGCCTCGGGGTCTGGTGGGGTACGGCGTTTCGGGCTCGGGGTTCGTGTCGGCTCGGCTGGCTGGAGTGCTTCGGTGGTCCGGTGCCTGGTGGGTATGGCGTTTCGGATTCGGGTCCGATGTCGGCTCGGCTCGCCGGGTGCTTCGGTGGCTCCGGGGGGAGTGGTGGTGGGCGCGTTTCGGGCTCGGGGTTCGTGTCGGCTCGGCTCGTTTGGGGTGCTTGGGTGCCTCGGGGTCTGGTGGGGTACGGCTCTTCGGGCTCGGGGCTGGCTGGAGTGCTTCGGCGGTCCGGTGCCTGGTGGGTACGGCGTTTCGGATTCGGGTCCGATGTCGGCGCGGCTCGCCGGGGTGCTTCGCCGGTCCGGTCCGGGCGCAGGTGGGTACGAGCGTTCCGGGCTTGGCGCCGATGTCGGCGCGGCTCGCCAAGACGCTTTAGTGGCCCGCGCTCTGGTGGGGTGCGGAGTTTCGGGCTCGGGGTCGATGTCGGCTCGGTTTGCCGGGGTGCTTTGGTGCGCGGGGCAGTTGGGTACGCGGCTTCCGGACAGGGATCGCCCACGACCGGCTGTCCAAACTGCCCGGCCGCTCACCGGGACCGGCCGGACCACCATCGGCTCCCGTCAGGTACTGCTGCCCACCCCGGACACCGCGACCGTCGACCCTGATGTGCTCGGCAGCTTCGGCTCGAACGGGCTGAGGTGGTGCGAGTTCGCGGGTTCGGGAAGCCACGTCGCGCGGGATCGGCAGAGGACCATGACGGCACCGGCCCGGGTGGGCTTGTGACGGCACCAGTTTGGGCGGGCTGTGACGGCACCTGTGCGGGCAGGCGAGGGCGGCACCAGGGCGGGCTGTGACGGCACGACTGTGGGCGGGTCGTGACGGCACCGGTCCGGGCGGCCGTGACGGGACCAGTCCGGCGGGTCTGACGGCCCAGTCCGGGCGGGCCCGAGTGCCCCGCTTCTCAAGCCCGCAGCGGAGCGCAGAACCCCGGCACTTCGCGCCCGCAGGGGATCAGCGGAACCAGAGGTCCGTGTGCCCCCGCCCCTTACGCCCGCAGCGGAGCGCAGAACCCCGACACCTCGCTCTCGCAGGGGATCAGCGGAACCAGAGGTCCGTGTGCCCCCGCTCCTCAAGCCCGCAGCGGAGCACAGGACCCCCGCACCTCCTGCGTCCCGCCTTCGCAGGGGATCGGCGGACCAGTCCCGGCTACGACCCACCCCCGCAGGGGATCGGCGGACCAGCCCCGGCTACGACCCACCCCCGCAGGGGATCGGCGGACCAGCCCCAGCCCCGACCCGCCCCCCAGGACACCCGCCGTACAGCCCACGCACCCCGCTCCCCGCCGGCAGGCGTGAGGCGTCAGCGGAGGAAGTCCAAGGGGCCGATGATCCGCAGGCGTCGGCCCCGGGTGATGTTCGGTGGGGTCGTGAGGGTCAGTTCTGTCCAGACCGTTTTGCAGGAGGAGAAGGAGTCGGTGGTGCCCCAGCGGGCGGAGAGGGCGTCGACCAGTTGGAGTCCGTAGCCCTCGCCCAGGCGGGGGAGCCGGTCGCTGCGGGAGTCGGTCAGTTCGATGCGGAGGTGGTCGCCGAAGATCAGCATCGTGAGCCGGAAGTAGCGGTCGGGCGCGCGCCCGTGGGTCGTGGCGTTCTTGGCGAGTTCGGCGACGACGAGCGGGCCGTTGTCCGGTGGCAGCCCCCAGGAGCGCAACTGCTCGGTGGCCAGCAGCCGGGCGAGACGCGCCCCGCGGGGCGTGGACGACAACGTCACGCGGAAATGCGGGATGTACGGCATGTTTTCGTCGATCACGCTGTCCAGCGTGGCCCCGCCCACGCGCGGTGAACAGTCACGATGTCGATACGTACGGTTACTGTCCGGAACCTGTCCGGCGATGTCCGGGCTGTCGGGGCGCCCCCGGCGGACGTTCCGTCAGGACCACGGCGGCGACCGCCGGTCCGACAGCGCCGCGCGCCCGCGCGTACGCCGCGAACGGCCGCACCCGCCCTCGCTGTACCTTCGACCTCACGCCGATGAGGAGAGTGTGATCGTGAGCAAGTACGTGCGGCCGGCGGCCGAGGGCGCCGACCCCTTCGGTACCGCCCGGCTCCGCCGCGGTGTCCTCGACGCCTGGGCCACCAGCCCCGCCCGGTTCCGCGAGGACGCCAACGCCGAGGAGGACCTCGCACTCGGCGGCTACCGGGACCGGCTCGTGGTCGAGCTGGCCCAGAACGCCGCCGACGCCGCCGCCCGCGCCCGCGTCCCCGGCCGCCTCAGCCTCACGCTCCGCGACCACGTGCTGATCGCCGCCAACACCGGCGCCCCCCTCGACGCGGTAGGCGTCGAGTCCCTGTCCACCCTGCGCGCCTCCGCGAAGCGGGACCGCGACGACGAGCACGGCACCGCTGGGACGGTCGGCCGCTACGGCGTCGGTTTCTCCGCCGTCCTCTCCGTCACCGACGAGCCCGCGATCGTCGGACGGCACGGCGGCGTCCGCTGGTCGCTCGCCGAGGCGCGCGAGCTGGCCGATCAGACCGCCCGGCACAGCCCCGGGCTCGGCGACGAGGTGCGCCGCCGCGACGGCCACGTCCCCCTGCTGCGCCTGCCGTTCGCCGCCGAGGGCACCGCCCCGGACCCGTACGACACCGCCGTGATCCTCCCGCTGCGTGACGCGGCCGCCGCCGGACTGGCCGAGCGGCTCCTGGACGCCGTGGACGACGCCCTGCTGCTGGCCCTGCCCGGTCTCGAGGAGGTCGTGGTCGAGATCGCCGGGGAGAAGCCGCGCACCCTGCGCCGGAGCACCGACGGCGCCGTCACCGTCGTCGAGGACTCCCGCGACGGCCGCACCCGCTGGCGCACCGCCTCCGCGCACGGCCCCCTCACCCCCGAGCTGCTCGCGGACCGCCCCGTCGAGGAACGCCTGCGCCCGCACTGGTCGGTGACCTGGGCCGTGCCCGAGGACGCCGAGGGCCATCCCGTGCGCCCCCGCACCAGTCCCGTCCTGCACGCCCCCACCCCCAGCGACGAGCCCCTCGGCGTCCCCGCCCTGCTCATCGCGTCGTTCCCGCTGGACACCACCCGCCGCCACACCGCGCCGGGACCGCTCACCGACTTCCTGGTCCAGCGCGCCGCCGACACCTACGCCGAACTCCTCGCCGCCTGGCGCCCGGTGACCGAGGGCGCCATCGACCTCGTCCCCGGCCCGCTCGGCAAGGGCGAACTGGACGGCGCGCTGCGCCAGGCCGTGCTCGACCGGCTCCCGCGCACCGCGTTCCTGCCCCCGGCGCTCGCGCCCGGCGAGGACGACGACCTGCCCGAGGCGCTGCGCCCGAGGGACGCCGAGATCGTGGAGGGCGCGGGAGCGCAGACCGTACGGGTCCTCGCCGAGGTGCTGCCCACCCTGCTCCCCGCCGGACTTGAGCGGCGCCCCGAACTGCGCGCGCTCGGTGTCGCCCGCCTCCCGCTCGCGGACGCGATCGACCGGCTCGCCGGGCTGGAGAAGGACCCCGAGTGGTGGTGGCGGCTCTACGACAGCCTCGCCGGGATCGACCCCGACCGGCTCTCCGGGCTGCCGGTGCCGCTCGCCGGGACCGGTCGCACCACCATCGGTCCCCGCCAGGTGCTGCTGCCCACCCCGGACACCGCCGCCGTCGACCCCGACGTGCTCGGCCGCCTCGGTCTCAAGGTCGCCCACGCGGACGCCGCCCACCCGCTCCTGGAGAAGCTGGGCGCGCTGCCCGCCACCCCGCGCGCGGTGCTCACCACCCCGCAGGTGCGGGCAGCCGTGGCCGCCTCGCTGGACGACGAGGGCGGGGCGCTGTGGGAGGAGGACGCGCCCGACGCCGAGGAACTGATCGACACCGTCCTGGCGTTGGTGCGCGACGCGGGTCTGGAGCCCGGTGACGAGCCCTGGCTCGGCGCGCTCGCCCTGCCCGACGAGGACGGCGAACTCGCCCCCGCCGGTGAACTCGTCCTGCCCGGCAGCCCGTTCGCCCACGTCATCCGTGACGGCGAACTGGCAGCCGTGGACCTGGACTTGGCCGAGCGGTGGGGGCAACAGCCCCTGACCGCCTGCGGGGTGCTCGCGGACTTCGCCCTCGTCCGCGCCACCGACGTCGTTCTCGACCCGGACGAACTGGAGCCCCGTGAGGGCGACTTCGCCGAGCCCGACGACGCCGGTCTGCTCGACTCGGTGGACGTGTGGTGCGAGGACATCCTCGACCGCTTCCCGGACAGCCCGGTCCCGCCCGTCGCCACCGAACTCGTCGCCGTGCGCGACCTGGACCTCGTGGACGACGACCGCTGGCCCGAGGCACTCGCCCTGATCGCCCAGCCGCCGCTGCGCGACGCCCTCACCCAGCCGGTCCGCGTCCTGCTGCCCGATGGCACCCACGAGGTCGTACGGCCGTACACCGCCTGGTGGTTGCGCGGGCACCCGGTGCTCGACGGACGCCGCCCGGCCGGACTGCTCGCGGCGGGCGGCGACCCGCTGCTGCGCGGGCTGTACGACGAGGCGGACGCCACCGGGTTCGAGGACGAGCAGGTGCTGCGCGCCCTCGGTGTACGCACCTCGGTCGCCGCCCTCCTGGACGAGCCCGGCGGCGCCGCCGAACTCCTCGACCGCCTGGCCGACCCCGACCGCCCGGTGAGCCCCGCCCAACTGCACGGTCTCTACAGCGCCTTGGCCGACCTCGACCCGGAGCAGGTGACCCTGCCGGACGAGGTGCGCGCGGTGACCGACGGGCGGGTGACCGTCGTGGACGCGCGGGACGCGGTGGTCGTCGACTCGCCCGACCTGCTGCCCTTCACCTCCGGTGTGCCGCTGCTGCCGGTACGCCCCGCGCGTGCGGCGGAGCTGGCCGAGCTGTTCCAGGTGCGGCGGCTGAGCGAGTCCGTCACGGGCGCGGTGGACTCCGAGGGCGCCGAGCACGACGTACCGGACGCGGTGCGGGCGCTGCTCGGCTCGCGCACCCCGGCGCGGTACGTCGAGCATGACGAACTCGTCGTGGACGGTGTGGAGATCGACTGGCGGCTCACCGACGACGGCGTCCTGCACGCGGCGACCCTGGAGGGCGTCGCCGCCGGTCTCGCCTGGGCGGCGGGGCAGTGGCCGCGGCGGTTCGAGGTGGCGGCGCTCCTTGAGGACCCGTCGCGGACGGAGGAGCTGGCGCGGGACCGCTGGTTCGACTGAGCGGGACCCGTGTGCGGGTGAAGCGGAACTGGATCTTCACGAAGTCACTTCAGAATCCTCAACATCCGTACAACCATTCGTCCCAGGCGTATGTCTGATCGGGTGAGCCAACAGGCTCCCCAGATCTCTGGGCTCCGGGAGGCGTTGGCATCCCGGAGCCCCATTACGCAGGGGAACGCACATGCGCATTCGCGCCACCGTGGCCGCCGTCACCGGCGCCGTGGCCCTCTCTGCCTTCGCCGGCACGGCCGCTCACGCCGTCGGCAACGACTCCGCCTACGACGCGGCAGCCGTGAAGATCGTCAAGGGGACGCACGCCGACGCCGCCAAGCAGGGTGTCCGCGCCACGCCGACCGACGGCGAGCCGTACGCCCTGAACGCGTCCTTCTCCAACTTCAAGGTCGCCAAGGCGATCAAGGTCGGCACCACCAACCACGTGTCGACCTCCATCAGCTACACGCTGACCCACGGCGCCGACGTGGACGTCCAGGCCGACGACTTCGTCTCCTACGCCGCCCTCTACAAGGGTTCGTACGACGAGCCGGACAACGTGCTCCTCGGTGACGGCATCGCGGCCACCTGCACCGTCGTGACGGACACCACCGCCACCTGCAAGGGCACGATCGACATCTACCCCGGCGAAGGCGAGCTGTGGAACTCCGACGCGGGTTCCTGGAAGGCTGTCGCGGCCGCCGTCGCCTTCAACGGTCAGGACCCTGACACCGGCGACATGTCCAAGGTCGGCGTCGCCGAGAAGGGTGGCCTGGCCACCACCTCGGTCCTGCGCAACTCCCGCCTCACCACCAACGCCTCCCCTGAGCCGGTGAAGAAGGGCGCGACCATCACGGTCACCGGTGCCCTGACCCGCGCCAACTGGGAGGACAACAAGTACCACGGCTACACCAAGCAGTCGGTGCAGCTCCAGTACAAGAAGAAGGGCGCCTCCAGCTACACCACGCTGAAGACCGTCACCTCCGACTCCAAGGGCAACCTGAAGACCACCGTCAAGGCTTCCGCCGACGGTTACTTCCGCTACAACTTCGTCGGCACCTCGACGACCCCGGCGATCGCCTCGACCTCGGACTTCGTCGACGTGAAGTAAGCGCCACCCCGCAGCAGTTCCCCACCGGCCCCGAAGGCACCCAGCCTCCGGGGCCGGTGGCATGTCCGCCACGTTCCCCCGGCGGGGTCCCGTGGGGCGGGCTTGACTTGGGGATCAAGGTCTCTTGACTTGGGGGCTGACCTGGCAATACGTCGGCAAAATTCGATCAGGTGAGGCGTCCGGCGTACAACTCGGCGGACCTGTCATGAATCTGATCACCCGAGTCGACCGACTCACCGAACTCTTCTCCCTCCTAGGGAACACACATGCGCATTCGTGCCTCCGTGGCCGCCGTCACCGGCGCCCTGGCGCTCTCCGCGTTCGGCGCGTCCGCCGCGCACGCCGCCCCGGCCGACGCCCCGCCGTACGCCCTGAACGCGTCCTTCTCGAACTTCAAGATCGGCTCGTCGATCAAGGTCGGGACGACGAACGAGGTCAGCACGACCTACACGTACACCCTCACGTACGGCTCGGACGTCAACATCAAGGCGTCCGACTTCTACACCGACGCCTACCTCTACCGCGGCTCCGTGGACGACCCGTCGGCCACCGTCGAGGGAGACGCCCCCGCCACCTGCAAGGCAGCCACGTCCACCACCGCCACCTGCACCGGCACGGTCGACGTCTACCCCGTCGACGGCGACCTGCTGAACTCGGACGCGGGCAAGTGGTCCGTGGACGTCGAGGCTGTCGCCCTCAACGGCCAGAACCCCGACGACCCGGCCGACGGCAGCAAGATCGGCTTCGCCGAGAAGGCGGGCGTCGCCACCACCAGCCTGCTGCGCTACTCCAAGCTCACCGTCAACGCCTCCCCGGAGCCGGTGAAGAAGGGCAAGACCATCACGGTCACCGGTGCCCTGACCCGCGCCAACTGGGAGGACCACAAGTACCACGGCTACACCGGCCAGTCGGTCCTGCTCCAGTTCAAGAAGAAGGGCGCGACCAGCTACACCACCGTCAAGACGGTGACCTCGGACTCGTCCGGCAACCTGAAGACCACCGTCACCGCCGCGAGCGACGGCTACTGGCGCTACAGCTTCGCCGGTACCTCCACCACCCCCTCGGTCAGCGCGACCGGCGACTACGTGGACGTGCAGTAAGCCCCGTAGGTGAGTACGCCCCCGCCTAGGCGGGGAAGCGGCGGTCGACCCATCTCCACATGAGTTCGAGGACGGCCGCCGCCACCGCCGCGATGCCCACCGCGGCCCACGGCATCGTGTTCCCCACCAGGCGCAGCGCGAAGAAGTCCTGCAGCCAGGGCACGATCAGCACGAACAGGAACGCGACCCCCATCGCCGCCACCAGCGCGACGCGCCACCACGTGTAGGGGCGGGCGATGATGGCGAGCACCCACATGGAGATCAGGAACAGGGTCAGCGTCGCCGCACTGGTCTCGGCGGACAGCGCCCCCGCGCCCGTGTAGTGGTGCCGGGCGAGCAGATACGTCACGAACGTCGCGACCCCCGCCACCAGCCCGCCGGGTATCGAATACCGCATGACCCGGCGCACGAAGTGCGGTCGCGCCCGCTCCGTGTTCGGTGCGAGGGCCAGGAAGAAGGCCGGGATGCCGATGGTGAGCGTGGACAGCAGGGTCAGATGCCGGGGCAGGAACGGGTACTCCACCTGCCAGCACACCACCAGCAGCGCGAGCAGCACCGAGTAGACGGTCTTGACCAGGAACAGCGTCGCCACCCGGGTGATGTTGCCGATGACCCGCCTGCCCTCCGCGACCACCGAGGGCAGCGTCGCGAAGCTGTTGTTCAGCAGCACGATCTGCGCCACCGCGCGCGTCGCCTCCGAGCCGGAGCCCATCGAGACACCGATGTCGGCGTCCTTCAGCGCCAGCACGTCGTTCACCCCGTCGCCGGTCATCGCGACCGTGTGCCCCTCGGACTGGAGCGCGCCGACCATCTCCCGCTTCTGGCGCGGGGTGACCCGCCCGAACACCGTCGCCCGGTCCATCGCCCTGGCCATCTCCGGCAGCTCGGCGGGCAGCTTCCGGGCGTCCACCGCAGTGCCCTTCAGCCCCAGCTTGTGGGCGACCGCGCCCACCGACACCGCGTTGTCCCCGGAGATGATCTTTGCGTGGACATGCTGGTCGGCGAAGTAGCGCAGGGTCTCCGCCGCGTCCGGGCGCAGCCGCTGCTCCAGCACCACCAGGGCGACGGGACGGGCGCCCTCGGCGGGCTCGGGCGCGTCCAGCCCCTGAGCGGCGCGGGCAAGCAGCAGCACCCGCAGCCCCTGCTCGTTGAGCCGTGAGGTCTCCGCGAGCGCCGGGTCGTCCGCGCCGAGCAGCACGTCGGGCGCGCCCAGCAGCCAGGTGCTCACCTGACCGTCGCCTTCGCTGAACGCCGCCCCGCTGTACTTGCGCGCGGAGGAAAAGGGCAGCGCCTCCACGCACCGCCACTCCTCGCTGTCCGGATAGGCGTCGATGATCGCCTGGAGGGAGGCGTTGGGGTGCGGATCGGCCTCCCCGAGGGCGCCGAGCACCTTGCGCGCGTGCTCCTCGTCGGCGCCGTCCAGCATCCTGAGCGCGGACACGTCCATGCCGCCCTCGGTGAGTGTGCCGGTCTTGTCCAGGCACACCGTGTCCACCCGGGCCAGCCCCTCGATCGCGGGCAGCTCCTGCACCAGGCACTGCTGGCGCCCCAGCCGGATCACGCCGATGGCGAAGGCCACCGAGGTGAGCAGCACCAGCCCCTCCGGCACCATCGGGATGATCCCGCCGATGGTGCGCGCGACCGAGCCCTTGAAGTCGTTGCTCTTCACCACGAGCTGGGTGACGATCAGACCGAGCGCGGCCGGGATCATCATCCACGTCACGTACTTGAGGATCGTGGAGATGCCGGTGCGCAGCTCGGAGTGGACCAGGGTGAACCGGGACGCCTCCTCCGCGAGCTGCGCCGCGTACGCCTCGCGGCCGACCCTCGTCGCGGTGAAGGCGCCGCCGCCCGCGACCACGAAGCTGCCGGAGAGCAGCCGGTCGCCGCTGTGCTTGAGGACCGGGTCCGCCTCGCCGGTGAGCAGCGACTCGTCGATCTCCAGTCCGTCCGCCTCGGCGCACACCCCGTCCACCACGATCTTGTCGCCCGGTCCGATCTCCACCAGGTCGTCCAGCACGATCGCGCTGGTCGGCACCTCGACGGATCTGCCGTCCCGGCGCACGGTCGGCCGGGCCTCCCCGATCACCGCGAGCGAGTCCAGCGTCTTCTTCGCCCGCCACTCCTGCACGATGCCGATGCCGGTGTTGGCGAGGATCACGAAGCCGAACAGGCTGTCCTGGATGGGCGCGACGAACAGCGTGACGATCCACAGCACGCCGATGATCGCGTTGAACCGGGTGAACACGTTCGCCCGCACGATCTCGGAGAGGGAGCGGCTGCTGCGCACCGGTACGTCGTTGACCTGACCGCGTGCCACCCGTTCCGCGACCTGCGGGCGGGTCAGTCCCGCCGAGCGGGTGCCGGGCGGCGCGACCGGGTGCACGGGGTCCAGTCCGGCGCCCGCGTCGATATGCGTCATGCCTCGACGTTACGTGCGGACGGCCCGGATCACCTGCCGAGTGGCCGGAAATAGGGGACGGCTCAGGGGCGCCCCCGGCGTGAACCGGGGGTACCCCTGAATCCGTTCCGGGGCGAGTCGCGGCGACCCGCACCGCCGCGGCAGCACACGGCGACCGGCACCGTCGCCGCGGCGACCCGCACCGCCCCCTCAGCGCAGCGCGGGCGGCGCCGCGTCCGCCGAGGTGCCCCACGCCGAGGGCGTCCCGCCCACCGTGAAGGCCAGCGAGCGGTGCGCCCGCAGGTCGGCGGTGGTCAGATACGTCCGCCCGTAGGCGGCGCCGTCGAGCCGCGCCGACCGGATGTAGCGGGCGTTGGCGGAGGTGCCGGGCGCGCTGATCGTGAGCCTGCCGTGCGGGAACCAGCGGCGGTCCAGGGTGAGGTCCACACGGTCGAAGACGGGCGTGGACAGACCCCAGGTGTCGTAGCCCGGCTGGACCGGGAAGACGCCGATGGACGACAGCACGTTCCACGCGGACATCGTGCCGAGGTCGTCGTTGCCGGTCATGCCGGTCGGACCGTCCGTGAACAGGGTCAGCGCCGCGTGCACCACGTCGGTGGTCTTCCACGGCTGGCCGGTGGAGAGATAGGTGTAGGGGGCGATGAGGTCGGGCTCGTTCTGCGGGTTGTACTTGTCCGCGTTGTAGTAGTCGTACGGCCCGTTCACCCAGGTCTCCCGCGCGGTCTTCGCCGGGTCCTTCAGCAGGTCGGCGTAGGCGAAGAAGGAGTCGAGGCGGTCGTTGGCGGTCTGCTTGCCGCCGATCAGGTCCACCATGCCGGGCAGGTCCTGCGGGACGAGCCACTGGTACTGCCACGAGGTGCCCTCGTGGAAGCCCTCGCTCTGCGCCGGGTCGGCAGGACCGGTGAAGGCGCCCGAGGCGTCCCGGGCCCGGAAGAAGCCGGTCGACGGGTCGAAGACGCGGCGGTAGTTCTGGGCGCGGGCGGCATAGCGGGTGGCATCGGCGCGGTGCCCGAGGTCACGGGCCATCTGGGCGAGCATCGCGTCGGAGAGCGCGTACTCCAGGGTGGCCGAGGCGCCGTGGTCGTAGTCGGAGTCGCCGGGCTTGGCGTGCGGACGGTCCTTGACGTAGGGGGCGAACCCGTCGGCGATGTACTCCTTGTTCGCCTCGCGCCCCACCGCGGGGGAGTCGGCAGGGGGCACACCGTCGGCGTTCTTCTTCAGCGCCTTGTACGCCCGCTCCTCGTACCCCTTGAGCAGACCCTGCTGGTAGGCGTTGGTGAGGAACGGGGTGACCGGGTCGCCGGTCATGATGTTCGTCTCGACCGTGCCGTAGCCCCACTTGGGCAGCCAGCCGCTCTCCTCGTCGATGTGGACGACGGAGATCGCCATGTCCCGTGCCTCGCGCGGCGCGAGCAGGGACAGCAACTGGGACTGGGTGCGGTAGGTGTCCCACAGGGACCAGTTCTGGTAGTAGGTGAAGCCCTTGGCGCGGTGGACCTTCTGGTCCCAGCCGGTGTAGCGGCCGTCCGTGTCGCTGCCGACGTTCGGCGCCAGGAACGAGCGGTACAGCGAGGAGTAGAAGGTGCGGCGCAGCGTGTCGTCGCCGCCCTGGACGCGTACGTCGTCCAGCCGGTCCTCCCAGGCCCGCCGCGCCGCCGTACGCACCGCGTCGAAGGAACGGCCGCCCTCCGCGCGCAGGTTGAGCGCCGCCCCGCGCGCGTCCACGTAGGAGAGCGCGGTGGTCGCCTCGACGGTGCGGTCCTCGGTGGTGTCGAAGCGGACGTACGCGCCGTCCGCGCCGGTCTTCGCGCCGTCGGTGACCGTGGAGCCGGTCCAGGTGCCGTGGGCGGTGAAGGGACGGTCGAAATGCGTGACCGTGTACAGGGTGTACGGCACGGTGTCCTGGCAGAAGCCGCGCCCGGTGAGGGTGGTGCGCAGGGTGTGGTCGTCCAGGATCTCGACCTTGGTGGCGACCTTGCTGTGCAGCGACTGGGCCGCGTTGACCAGCACGTTCGCCTTGGTGGTGGCGGGGAAGGTGTAGCGCTGGACGCCGGTGCGGGCGGTCGCGGTCAGCTCCGCCTCGATGCCGCTGTCCAGGCCGACGCGGTAGTAGCCGGGGCTCGCGCTCTCGTCGTCGTGGCTGAACTTCGCGGCATAGCGCGCGTAGTCGGTGGTGGTGACGTCACCGGTGGTGGGCAGGACGGGCAGGTCGCCGCCGAGACCGCAGCCGACGCCCGAGAGGTGGACCAGGGAGAAGCCTCTGATGTGGTCCTGGGCGTAGTCGTAGCCGGTGTTGTGGCCGGTGTCGGGGGAGAGCTGCACCATGCCGAAGGGCACGGCGGCGCCCGGGTAGGTGTTGCCCTCGTTCTGGGTGCCGATGAACGGGTTGACGAGATCGGTCAGCCGGGTGCCTGCGGGCGGGCCGGACTGTGCGGTGGCGGGGGCGGCGAACAGCGCGGTCGCCGCCAGCGTCCCGGCCAGGCACAGACCGATTTGCCGTGTCCATGTCATTTAGACCTCTAGGGAAGCGGGCCGGACTTGCTCGGGGAGGCGTAAGGCAACGTTGTCAGCAGTGCGGAACAACGTTGTCATCGGACAGCAGTGGGCATGACAACACGGAATCCGCATTCCGTCCAGGGGTCTCGCACGAGGGTCCTGCGGGCCGCTGTGGCCGCCCGGTCACTCGACCGGTACGGCTTCCCGCGCCGCGTCCCGCTTGATCGCCGCGTCCCGCTTGCGGACGTACCAGATGCCGATCAGACCGAGTCCGGCTCCGGCCAGGCAGGTCCACACCCACCACAGGTGTCCGTGGTCCTCGAACCAGCCGTAGAAGGGCAACTGGACCAGGAAGAGGACGAACCACAGGATCGTGCCGCCGGTGATGGTGCCGACCACGGGCCCCTCCAGGGGCTCCGGCGCTTCGTGCCTGGGTGTCCACTTCGTCATGGCAGACAGCTTACGAGGTGGCCCGGGTCACTCGGCAGGCGCTGTTCCCCTCGGATGTTCCGCCGAAATCTACGCGTGGAGTTAGCGATCCGGGGTTCATACGTTCATACTGAAACGGTTTGCCTTTGACCGCTTCTGATCGTAGGAAACTCCAACGGGGCTCGGGGGAACCCCAATGGTGATGAGGAACCGAATGCCCACGTCGGCACCCACCAAGGCCGCCCCCGCCCCTGAGCAGCCGGGCGGTACGCCCGCCTATGGCGCCATCGACCGCTACTTCAAGATCTCCGAGCGCGGCAGCACCGTCGGTCGCGAGATCCGTGGCGGTTTCGCGACCTTCTTCGCGATGGCGTACATCATCGTGCTGAACCCGATCATCCTGAGCAGTGCCAAGGACATGTACGGGCACCATCTGGACAGTGGTCAGCTCGTGACGGCCACCGCGGTCGCCGCGGCGTTCACCACCCTGCTCATGGGCGTGATCGGCAACGTCCCGATCGCGCTCGCCGCCGGTCTCGGCGTCAACACCGTGGTCGCGCTCCAGCTCGCGCCCCGTATGTCCTGGCCCGACGCGATGGGCATGGTGGTCCTCGCCGGCTTCGTCGTGATGCTGCTGGTGGCGACCGGTCTGCGCGAGCGCGTCATGAACGCCGTGCCCTACAGCCTGCGCAAGGCGATCTCCATCGGTATCGGTCTGTTCATCATGCTGATCGGTCTGGTGGACTCCGGCTTCGTCAGCCGCATCCCGGACGTCGCGCAGACCACCGTCCCGCTCCAGCTCGGCGCCGACGGTCACCTCAACGGCTGGCCGGTCCTGGTCTTCATCCTGGGCGTGCTGCTCACCCTCGCGCTGATCGTCCGCAAGGTCCCCGGCGCGATCCTGATCTCCATCGTGGCGATGACCGTCCTCGCGGTGATCATCAACCTCGTCGCCAAGGTGCCCTCCTGGGGTCTGACCACCCCGAAGTGGCCGGGCAACCCCCTCGACACCCCGGACTTCGGACTGATCGGCAAGGTCAGCCTGTTCGGCGGCTTCGGCAAAGTCGGCGTCCTGACGGGCATCCTCTTCGTCTTCACCGTCCTGCTGTCCTGCTTCTTCGACGCCATGGGCACGATCATGGGCGTCAGCGACGAGGCGAAGCTGACCGACGCCCAGGGCCAGATGCCCGGCATCAACAAGGTCCTCCTGGTCGACGGTCTCGCCGTCGCGGCGGGCGGCGCCACCTCCTCCTCGGCCACCACCTGCTTCGTCGAGTCCACGGCGGGCGTCGGCGAGGGTGCCCGCACGGGTCTGGCGAACGTGGTCACCGGCGCGCTGTTCGCCGTCGCGCTGTTCCTCACCCCGATCGCCACCATGGTGCCCTCGCAGGCCGCCACGCCCGCGCTGATCGCGGTCGGCTTCCTCATCCTGGCGGGCTCGGTCCGCGAGATCGACTGGGCCGACTTCACCATCGCCATCCCGGCCTTCGTGACCATGGTGATGATGCCGTTCACCTACTCGATCACCAACGGCATCGGCATGGGCTTCATCACCTTCGTGGTGCTGCGCCTGGCGGCCGGACGCGCCCGGGAGGTCCCGGCGGCGATGTACGTCGTCGCGGCGGTCTTCGGCTTCTACTACCTGATGCCGGCACTGGGTCTGACCTGACGGGTGGCCCCAAGGGGAAACACTCCCCGGGGCCACCCCCGGCACCCGGCCCGGTCAGGGCACTACGGGGTCACACGAGGCGTCACGAGCCTCCGGTGTGGCCCCGTAGAACTTCTCCGTCTCCTCCACCGCGTTCTGGAAGCGCTCGTCGAAGTCGTCGCGGACGAGCGTGCGGATCACATAGTCCTGCACGCTCATTCCCCTCTTGGCCGCACGGTCCCGGAGCCTCTCTAGCAGCTCCCCGTCCATCCGCAGGCTGAGCACACTGGTCCCCATGCGTACGAGGGTCGCCATATCCGGCCACCCGATGGGTCACTTTTCGCAACTGACTCACTCTTATGGGTGATCTATGGCTTCAGTGGCGCGCATCACGGGCATCGCGGTGCGTCCCCGTTGTTCTTTAGTCAGAGTAATGAGTTACGCTAAAGACATGCCGGACCTCACCCATGGCGACGACTCGGCCGCCGTGAACTCCCTCCGCTCCGCAGTGATGCGGCTGTCCCGTCGGCTCAAGCACCAGCGTGTCGACGAGTCGCTGAGCCCCACCGAGATGTCGGTGCTCGGCACCCTGTCCGTGTGCGGCCAGGCCACCCCGGGCGAGCTGGCCCGCAAGGAGCACGTCCAGCCGCCGTCGATGACCCGCATCGTCGCGCTGCTCGAGGCCAAGGGACTGGTCCGGCTCCAGCCGCACCCCGAGGACCGCCGCCAGAAGGTCGTCACCAGGACCGAGCAGGCCGAGACGATGCTCGAGGAGAGCCGTCGCAAGCGCAACGCGTTCCTGGCCGGTCTGGTCGAGGGCCTCGACGAGGACGAGTGGGCCGCCCTGCGCGCCGCCGCCCCCGTGCTGGAGAAACTCGCGCATCTGTAAGCCAAGCAGTACCCGCAAGGAGGCGACCTTTTGAGTACGGGCCCCGGAGCAGCTTCCGCCCCCGCACCGACCACCCCTACGAACCCCTCGCCCGCCAAGTCCTCGATGTTCAGCTCGCTGAAGGTCCGGAACTACCGGCTGTTCTTCATCGGCCAGGTCGTCTCCAACACCGGCACCTGGATGCAGCGCATCGCCCAGGACTGGCTCGTACTCAGCCTCACCGGCTCCTCCGCCGCCGTCGGCATCACCACCGCCCTGCAGTTCCTGCCGATGCTCCTCTTCGGTCTCTACGGCGGTGTCCTGGTTGACCGGCTGCCCAAGCGCCCCACGCTGCTGGTCACCCAGACCGCCATGGCGCTCACCGGCCTCGCGCTCGCCCTGCTCACCCTCTCCGGGCACGTCCAGGTCTGGCACGTCTACGTCGCCGCGTTCGCGGTCGGTCTCGCCACGGTCGTGGACAACCCGGCCCGGCAGTCCTTCGTCTCCGAGATGGTCGGCCCCGACCAGCTCCAGAACGCGGTCAGCCTGAACTCCGCGAACTTCCAGTCC
Source organism: Streptomyces sp. DSM 110735 (assembly GCF_016482685.1). GTDB lineage: Bacteria > Actinomycetota > Actinomycetes > Streptomycetales > Streptomycetaceae > Streptomyces. The sequence goes on from NZ_JACYHF010000021.1 coordinate 22,883, forward strand.
GCCCGGCTCGTCGGTCCCGCCGTCGCCGGTCTGATGATCACCGGCGTGGGCACCGGGTGGGCGTTCCTCTTCAACGGTCTGTCCTTCGTCGCGCCCATCGCGGGTCTGATGCTGATGCGCGCCCGCGAACTGCACCCCGGCCGCCGTGCGCCGCGCGGCAAGGGACAGTTGCGCGAGGGGCTGCGTTACGTCGCCGGGCGTCCGGACCTGATCTGGCCGGTCGTCCTGGTCGGGTTCGTCGGCACCTTCGGCTACAACTTCCCGGTCTGGCTCTCCGCCTTCGCGGACAACGTCTTCCATGCGGGCGCGGGCGCCTACAGCCTCTTCAACACCCTCATGGCCGTCGGCTCCCTCGGCGGCGCCCTGCTCGCCGCACGGCGCGGCACGGCCCGCCTGAGGGTGCTGATCGCCGCCGCGATCGGGTTCGGCGCGCTGGAGACGGTGGCGGCGGTGACGCCGGAGTACTGGCTGTTCGCGGCGCTCATGGTGCCCATCGGCGTCTTCGGGCTCACGGTCAACGTCACCGCGAACACCGCCGTGCAGATGGGCACCGACCCGGCCATGCGCGGCCGGGTGATGGCCCTGTTCATGATGGTCTTCATGGGCGGCACGCCGCTGGGCGCCCCGCTCGTCGGCTGGATCACCGACGCCTACGGCGCCCGGGTGGGCTTCGCGGCCGGTGGTCTCGTCTCGGTCGCCGCGGCGACCGCGATCGGCCTGGTCCTGGCCCGGGTCGGCAATCTGCGCCTCGCCCTGGGCTGGCACCGGGGGCATCCGAGCCTGCGCTTCGTCCCGCGCCGTGAGCGGGAGGACGAGCGCGAGGAGCTGACGGCGGTCGCCTGAGGTCTCCGGAAGGCGTCCTAGACCCGGCGGGTCAGCACCAGCCCCGGCCACTCCTTCTCCCCGACGGTGAAGGACTCGGCCGGGGCGAAGCCGTTCTTCTCGTAGAAGGCGACCAGCTTGCCGTCGTCGCCCGCGTAGCAGTCGACGCGCAGCAACGAGACCCCGGCGCGGCGGGTCTCCTCCACCGCGTGGGCGATGAGCGCGGCTCCGGCGCCGTGGCCCTTGAAGCGGCGGTCGGAGGTCAGGACCTGGAGGTAGCGCTCGGGCTCGTCGGCGGGGGTCACGTAGTGCGTGGGGGAGTCCGCGAGGACCATCGCGGCGGCCGCCTCGCCGTCCACCTCCGCGATCCAGAGCACGCCGTGCGCGACGTACTTCTCGATCTTCGCCACCGCCGCCGGGTCCTCGGACCAGGGACGGCTGCTCCACTGCCCGGTACGCCCCTGGGCGGCCAGCCAGGCGACCGCGCTGTCGAACATTCCGAGGACCAGCGGTACGTCCGCCGGGCCGCCCTCCCGCATCGTGATCGTCATGTCCTCATCATGCGGGTGCCCCGCGGCTCCGTCTGCCAGGGTGAGGGCATGAGACTCTTCGCCGCCGTCCTGCCCCCGGCGGACGCCGCGGCCGAACTGGCCGCCGAGGTCGCGCTGCTGCGGAAGCTGCCCGGCGCGGACGAACTGCGCTGGACCGGCCGCCCCGGCTGGCACTTCACCCTCGCCTTCTACGGCGAGGTCCCGGACGAGCTGGTCCCCGCCCTCGCGGAGCGGCTGGCCCGCGCCGCCCACCGCACCGCGCCCTTCCCGCTCGCGCTGGCGGGCGGCGGGCGCTTCGGGGGCGGCAAGGCGCTGTGGACGGGCGCGCACGGCGACGTGGCGGCCCTGCGGCTGCTGGCCGAGCGGGCGCGGTCGGCGGGGCGCAAGGCGGGCGTCGGACACGAGGAGCACCGGCGCTACCAGCCCCACCTCACCCTCGCGCGCGGGAGGGGCACCGTGGACCTCCGCCCGTACACCGACGCCCTCGCGGACTTCGGCGGTCGTACCTGGACCGTCGACGCCCTCACCCTGGTCCGCAGCAACCTGCCGACCTCCGGCGTGCCCGGTGAGCAGCCCCGGTACGAGGCGGTCGCCCGCTGGGTACTGGGCGCGTCCGGTTAGGCTCGTTCCCGTGGACCCGAAAACCCGGAACCGGATCATGGCCGGTGCGCTTGTTCTCATGCTGGTGGTCGTCGCCGTGGCGGCCCTCCGCTAGCGGGGCCGCTCCGCGGTGTGTCCGGGAGCGGCCCTCACTGTCGTGCCGACGGCTTTTGTTGCCGCTACCAGGCCGCCCCTACCAGGCGAACGCCTCCGGAGAGGGTCCCGGACCCGGGAAGATCTCGTCCAGGCCCGTCAGCACTTCCTCGCTCAGCTCCAGCTCCACCGCGCGCAGCGCGGACGCGAGCTGGTCCGCCGTGCGCGGTCCGACGATCGGACCGGTGACGCCGGGGCGGGTCAGCAGCCACGCCAGCGCGACCTCGCCGGGCTCCAGACCGTGCTTGGCCAGCAGCTCCTCGTACGCCTCCAGGCGCGCGCGGACGGCCGCGTTCGCGAGCGCGTCGGCGGCGCGGCCCGAGGTGCGGCGACCGCCCTCGGCCTCCTTGCGGATGATCCCGCCGAGCAGTCCGCCGTGCAGGGGCGACCAGGGGATGACACCGAGCCCGTACTCCTGGGCTGCCGGGATGACCTCCATCTCGGCGCGCCGCTCCTCCAGGTTGTACAGGCACTGCTCGCTGACCAGGCCGATGGTGTTGCCGCGCCGCAGCGCGGTCTCGTTCGCCTGGGCGATCTTGTAGCCGGGGAAGTTGGAGGAGCCCGCGTAGAGGATCTTGCCCTGGGTGACCAGGACGTCGATCGCCTGCCAGATCTCCTCGAACGGGGTGTTCCGGTCGACGTGGTGGAACTGGTACAGGTCGATGTAGTCCGTCTTCAGCCGCTTCAGGCTGGCGTCCACCGCGCGGCGGATGTTCAGCGCGGAGAGCTTGTCGTAGTTGGGCCACGCGTCGCCTTCTGCGCCCATGTTCGCGTAAACCTTGGTGCCCAGTACGACTTTCTCGCGCCGCTCGCCGCCCTTGGCGAACCAGTTGCCGATGATCTCCTCGGTACGGCCCTTGTTCTCACCCCAGCCGTACACGTTCGCCGTGTCGAAGAAGTTGATCCCCGCGTCCAGCGCCGCGTCCATGATCGCGTGACTGTCCGCCTCGTCGGTCTGCGGCCCGAAGTTCATGGTCCCCAGCACCAGCCGGCTGACCTTCAGTCCCGTACGTCCAAGCTGCGTGTACCTCATGCCTCCCTAGCCAACGACTTGAAGTGCGCTCCAGGCAAGCGGGTGGGGTCAGTCGCGGGGGAAGGCGCCGGTTTCGAGGACGAGGTCCAGCGGGGTGCCGGTGAGGTTCATCCCGCCCCCGAAGGTGACCGTCAGCCTGACCGCGTAGGTGTCCTTCTTCGGCGTGGTGTAGGCGTGGGACCTGCCCTGGCGGGGGTCCACGACGAGATACACCGGGACTCCCGCTTCGGCGTACGCGGCCACTTTCGGGCTGTCCTCGGGGTCCGTCGTGTCCTGGGGCGTGACCTCGGCCGCGAACTCGATGTCCGCACAGCGCCAGAGACCGGCTGCCGTCCGCTCGGCGCCCTCGGCGAGGAGCATCAGGTCGGGGGCGAAGCTGTTGAGCGGTCCTGGCAGGTCGAGCCGGACATCCGACTTCAGCCGGTTGCGCGGGTACTTCGTCCGCAGTTGGTCGTACAGGTCGGCGGTGATGTCCCACCGGGTGTCTCGTCGCCGGGTCAACTGGACGGTCCCCTCGATGATCTCGGCCCTGTACCCCTGGGGCACCGGCATCGCTTCGAGGAGCGCGAACCAGTCGTCCAGCGTGCTCGTCGTGCCGTTCGCGGCCACGTGGCTTCCCTCCCCACCGTTCTCGGGCGAGTTGTTCAACGAAGCGCGCGGCAACCAGGTGACACCGGATCACGCCGATGTGATCAAGCCACGTACGGCTCCCCCACCCCCCACGCCTCGTACATCGCCCCCGCGAACGCCCCCGCGATCCGGTGTTCCCCGCTCGCGTTGGGATGCGTGCCGTCGTAGGTGTCGGTGTGGATGTCCCAGCCGCTCGGGGTGGAGGCGAGCAGCAGGGGCGCGCGGGGTTCGTCGAGGTCGGCGACCGTTTTGGCGAGGAGGGTGTTGAAGAGGGCGACCTGGTCGGCGAAGGGGGTGTCCTCGGCGGCGCGGACGTTGGGGATGACCGGGAGCAGGACCATGCGGACGCGGGGGCGGGCTTCGCGGGCGGCGGTGATGAACGACCGGACGTTGTCCGCCGTCTGCTCCGCGTTGGTGTAGAAGCCGAGGTCGATCAGACCGAGGGAGACGAGGAGGACGTCCGCGCGGTGGGCGCGGACCGCGTCGCCGATCAGGGGGGCCATGTGGAGCCAGCCCTCGCCCCACCCGGCGAGGTGCGCGCGGGGGAAGTCGGGGTCGGCGTACTCGTAGGAGTCGGCCGCGCCGGTCGCCTGGTCGTAGAGCGTCTCGCGGGGGCCGACGATCTGGAAGGGGCCGCCGTACGTCGTGCGCAGGTGCTGCCACATCCGGTAGCGCCACGTGTGTTCGCCCGCGCTCCCGATCGTCATGGAGTCACCTACGGGCATGAACCTGAGCATTCGCTCATCATGGACGATCGCGGGGCCGCCCGGGGAATCGGGAGGGGTGTGAGGCCCGCCACGGGAAGGCGTCACGGGAAGGCGTCATGGGTAGGCGTACGACTCGCCCGGTGAACACCCGCGCGGAGTGGCACGCTTGGCTCATGCGCCGACCGTTCGCCCTGCTCGCCGGGGCCCTGCTCGCGGGGGCCTGCGCGCTGCCCGCGTCCGCCGCCGACGGGGACCAGGGGTTCACCATCAAGGACCCCAGGATCACCGAGTCCAGCGGCCTGGCCGCCTCCCGGCAGCACCCCGGGATCTACTGGACCCACAACGACAGCGACGACGGCCCGTATCTGTACGCCGTCGACAGCGCGACCGGCAAGACCGTCGCCACGGTGACCCTGCGCGGTATCGGCGCCCCGCGCGACGTCGAGGCCATCTCCATGGGTCCCGACAACCAGCTCTACGTCGGCGACATCGGCGACAACTTCCATGGCCGCTGGCCCTACGTGTGGATCTACCGGCTGCCCGAGCCGAAGACGCTCAAGGACCAGACGATCACGGCGACGCAGTACGTGGTCAAGTACTCCGACGGCCCGCGCGACGCCGAGTCGCTGATCGTGGACCCGAAGACCGGGCGCGCGTACATCATCGACAAGAACGAGGACGGCGGCCACCTCTACGAAGGTCCCGCCGAACTGTCCTCCTCGGGCACGAACATCTTCCGCCCGGTCGCCACGGTCGACCTGTGGGCCACCGACGCCGCCCTCTCGCCCAACGGCAGACAGCTCGCCGTGCGCGGTTACTTCGGCGGCGTCTACTACGACTGGAACGGCGGCAGGATCAAACGGAAGGGCCGGCTCGACGTGCCCCTCCAGGGCCAGGGGGAGTCCGTCTCCTACTCCGTCGACGGCACAAAGCTGCTCTACGGCAGCGAGGGCGCGGAGAGTTCGGTGCGCGCCCTGGACGCGCCGAAGGGGGCGACGGACGCCTCCTCGTCCAAGTCGCCGTCCGGAGGCGGGGGTTCGGCATCCGGTGACGGTGACGGTGACGGTGTCGGTTCCGGCGGGAACGTCGGGATGGGCGCCGTCGTCGTGGCCCTCGGCGCCGCCGCGCTGTTCGGGGTGCGGCGGATGCGGCGCAAGGGAGACGGCGCGTAGAAGCGCGCGGCAGGCGTGCGTACGGCAGGGGGCGCCCGGTGTGACACCGGGCGCCCCCTGCTGTCGTTCAATCGGCGGTCAGAGCCGCTCGATCACGTAGTCCACGCACTTCGTGAGCGCCTCGACGTCCGCCGGGTCGATCGCCGGGAACATCGCGACCCGGAGCTGGTTGCGGCCGAGCTTGCGGTACGGCTCGGTGTCCACGATGCCGTTGGCGCGCAGCGCCTTGGCGACGGCGGCCGCGTCGACCTCGTCCGAGAAGTCGATCGTGCCGATGACCTGCGAGCGCTTGCCCGGGTCGGTGACGAACGGCGTGGCGTACTTGGACTCCTCCGCCCAGGTGTACAGCCGCGTCGAGGAGTCCTTGGTGCGTCCGGTCGCGAAGTCCAGACCACCCTGGCCGTTCAGCCACTCGAGCTGCTCGTTGAGCAGGAAGAGGGTGGCGAGCGCCGGGGTGTTGTACGTCTGGTTCTTGCGGGAGTTGTCGATCGCCGTGGGGAGCGAGAAGAACTCCGGGATGTGGCGCCCGGAGGCGTGCACCCGCTCGGCGCGCTCGATCGCGGCCGGGGAGAAGACGCCGATCCACAGCCCGCCGTCGGAGGCGAAGGACTTCTGCGGGGCGAAGTAGTAGACGTCCGTCTGCGCGATGTCGACCGGCAGACCGCCCGCGCCGGAGGTGGCGTCCACCAGCACCAGCGAACCCTCGTCCGCACCGGCCACGCGCTCGATCGGCATGGCGACACCGGTGGAGGTCTCGTTGTGCGTGAAGGCGTACACGTCCACGCCCGCCTCGGCGCGCGCCTCGGGGTGGGTGCCGGGGTCGGAGGCGATGACGGTGGGCTCGGCCAGCCACGGCGCGAGCTTGGCGGCCTTGGCGAACTTGGAGGAGAACTCGCCGAAGTTCAGGTGCTGCGACTTGTTCTCGATCAGCCCGTGAGTGGCGATGTCCCAGAACGCGGTGGAGCCGCCGTTGCCGAGGACGACCTCGTAGCCGTCGGGGAGGGAGAACAGGGAGCTGATGCCTTCGCGGACCTGGCCCACCAGGTTCTTGACCGGGGCCTGGCGGTGGGAGGTGCCCAGCAGGGAGCTGCCGGTGGCGGCGAGTGCCGCCAGCGCCTCCGTCCGCACCTTGGAGGGGCCCGCGCCGAAGCGTCCGTCGGCGGGCTTGATGTCAGCGGGGATCTCGATGTCGGCCACGAGTCGGAGCGTATCCGGTGCGCGAAACGGTACGAAGCCCTGTCCGTCGGATGAGACGAGATCTCCGGTTCGTGGACTTGTGGGCTCGTACGACGATCCCAGGAGCGGGGAGGGCCTGTGGACAACTTCCGATGCCGGTGAGTGATCGGATGCATGCTGGAGCCACGACCGGTCTGCGGACCACGACCGGCCTGCGGGACCAGGACCGGTCCACGAGGACCACGACCGGTCCGCGGGACCGCGAGCGAACTACGGGACCACGAGCGAGCTACGGGGGACGGGATGAGCTTCGAGGAAGGGCTGTCGGCGGAAGGGCTGTTCGAGCGAGAGGCGTTCGCGCAGGGGCTGGAAGCGGAGCTGCGGCGCGCCGTGCGGGGCGAGGTCGGCTTCGGCGTCACCGACCGCGCCCTCGTGACGATGGACGCGTCCAACTACCGCCGCGTCCCGCTGGGCGTGGTGGCGCCCCGGGACACGGACGACGTGGCGGCGGTGCTGGAGGTGTGCCGGGCGCGCGAGGTGCCGGTGGTGGCGCGCGGCGGGGGCACGTCCATCGCCGGGCAGGCGACGGGCACGGGCGTGGTCCTCGACTTCACCCGGCACATGAACGCCCTGCTGGACCTGGACCCGGGCGCGGGAACCGCCGTGGTCCAGCCTGGCCTGGTCCTCGACCGCCTCCAGGAGGCCGCCGCTCCGCACGGTCTGCGCTTCGGACCCGACCCGTCCACGCACGGCCGCTGCACGCTCGGCGGGATGATCGGCAACAACTCCTGCGGCTCCCACTCGGTGGCCTGGGGCACGACGGCCGACAGTGTGCGCGAGCTGTCCGTGCTCACCGCGCGCGGCGACCGGCTGCGCCTCGGCGGGAACTGGGCAGGGGCACCGCCCGGGTTGCGGGAACTTGCCGAGGGTGAACTCGCCCGCCTGCGCACCGGCTTCCCGGACCTGCCGCGCCGCATCTCCGGGTACGCCCTGGACGCCCTGCTGCCCGAGAACGGCGCGGACGTCGCCCGCTCCTTCTGCGGCTCCGAGGGCACCCTCGGCATCCTCACCGAGGCGGTCGTGAACCTGGTCCCGGAACCCCGCGCACGTGCCCTCGCCGTGCTGGGCTACGCCGACGAGAGCGCCGCCGCCGAAGCCGCCCCCGGACTGCTGCCGCTCGCCCCGCTCACCGTGGAGGGCATGGCCGCCGACCTGATCCGCGCACCGGCGGGGCTGCCGAAGGGCGGCGCCTGGCTGTTCGTGGAGACGGGCGGGGAAACGCCGGGGGAGGCACGCGCACGGGCAGAGGCGGTGGTCCGCGCGGCCGACGCGGTGGACGCGCGCGTGGTCATCGACCCATCCGAACGGCGCACCCTGTGGCGGCTGCGCGAGGACGCGGCCGGCACCGCGACCCGGATGCCCGACGGCACGGAGGCGTGGCCCGGCTGGGAGGACTGCGCGGTGCCGCCCGCCCGCCTCGGCGCCTATCTGCGCGACTTCCGCGCCCTGCTCGCCGGGCACGGGTTGCGTGGAACGCCCTACGGCCACTTCGGGGACGGCTGTGTCCACGTCCGCATCGACTTCGACCTGCTCACCGACGCGGGCGTCAGCCGCTTCCGCCGCTTCTCCGAGGACCTGGCCGACCTGGTCGTCGCGCACGGCGGCTCGCTGTCCGGGGAGCACGGCGACGGACAGGCGCGCGCGGAGCTGCTGCCCCGCATGTACGGCGCGGAGACGGTCGAGCTGTTCGAGCGGGCCAAGGCGGTCTGGGACCCCGACGACCTGCTCAACCCCGGGATACTGGTCCGCCCGGCACCGCTGGACGCCAACCTGCGCTTCGCCGTGCTGCCCCGCCGCCCGGTGGAGGTGACCTTCGGCTACCCGGCCGACGGCGGCGACTTCCGCGCGGCGGTCCGCCGCTGCGTAGGCGTCGCCAAGTGCCGTACGACCAGCGTGTCCGGGTCCGCCGTGATGTGCCCCTCCTTCCGGGCCACCGGCGAGGAAGCCCACTCCACACGCGGGAGAGCCCGGCTGCTGCACGAGATGCTCGCGGGCGAGCTGATCACCGACGGCTGGCGCTCCACCGAGGTCAGGGACGCGCTGGACCTGTGCCTGTCCTGCAAGGGCTGCCGCTCGGACTGCCCGGTCGGCGTCGACATGGCAACTTACAAGGCAGAGTTCCTGCACCACCACTACGCCGGACGCCTGCGCCCCGCCGCGCACTACAGCATGGGCTCGCTCCCGGTCTGGCTGCGCTGGATCGCCCGCACCCGCACCGCGCCCCTGCTCAACGCGCTCGCCTCGGTACGCCCACTGGCCCGGGCGGCGCGACGGGCGGCGGGGATCGCGGTTGAGCGGGAGATTCCCCGGGTGGCGGAGCGGACGTTCGGGCAGTGGTGGCGGGGGCGGGCTAGTCCTCGCGACCCGGACGGTGGCTTGGGCGGTCCGGGCGGCGTCGGCGGTCCGGGCGCCTTCGGGGGCGGCGCGCTCGCGGGCCGTACCGCCCCGGGTGGGACCGGGGACCTGGTGGTCCTGTGGCCGGACACCTTCACCGAGCATCTGTCCCCGTCCGTCGGCCGGGCGGCGGTGCGGGTGCTGGAGGCGGCCGGGCTGCGGGTCGCCCTGCCGCCGACGCTGCGACTGCGGGGACGCCCGGTCGGGGACGGCCGCTCACGCGCGGCGACCGCGCTGCTCCGGGCCCGCCGGGACCGGGTCTGCTGCGGGCTCACGTACATCTCCACCGGTCGCCTCGACGCCGCCCGCGCAGTACTGCGCCGCACCCTGGACCTGATGGAACCGGTGCTGGAGGCGGGCGCCCCGGTCGTCGTCCTGGAGCCGAGCTGCGCGGCGGCGCTCCGCTCCGACCTGCCCGAGCTGTTGCCCGAGGACCCGCGCGCGGACCGGCTCGCCGCCTCCGTCCTCACCTTCGCGGAGGCGCTGGAGCGGCACGCGCCCCTGTGGACGCCGCCCGCCGTGGACCGCCCGGTGGCCGGCCAGACCCACTGCCACCAGCACGCGGTGCTCGGTGACACCGCCGACCGAGGACTGCGCGCGTCGGCGGGGCTGACCGGTGACCTCAGCGGCGGCTGCTGCGGGCTCGCGGGCAACTTCGGCTTCGAGAAAGGACACTTCGAGGTCTCCCGCGCCTGCGCGGAGGACCAGCTCCTGCCCGCGGTCCGGCAGGCACCCCCGGACGCCGTGATCCTCGCCGACGGCTACTCCTGCCGCACCCAACTGGCCCAACTGACCGGCATACGCGGCCGCCACCTCGCGGAGGTGCTCGCGGACGCGCTGGACCGGGCGGAAGGAGGGCCGTGAGCGGGAGGAACGACCGGAGGGCGCCCTCGCGGCGACGCGCTCAGGGGCGTGCGGGGCCGGGGCGCGGGGCGGTCGGTGCCGGGGCCGGGGGCGGAGCGCGCTCGTAGGGTGAGCGCACAGCGACCTGAAGGAGTCCCGCGCATGACTCTCACCCTGCGTCCCGTCACCCGAGCCGAGCATCTGTCCTTCGTCGCGTCCCTCCCCTCGGCCAGCCACATGCAGATGCCGTCCTGGGGTGAGGTGAAGCCGGACTGGACGGCGGAGAGCCTCGGCTGGTTCGCGGAGGACGGGCGCCTGGTCGGGGTGGGTCTGGTGCTGCTGCGGCCGTTGCCCAAGGTCAGGCGGTATCTGGCCTACCTCCCCGAGGGTCCGGTCATCGACTGGCACGCCCCGGACCTGGAGCGCTGGCTCGCCCCGCTGCTGACCTACCTGAAGTCGCGCGGCGCCTTCTCGGTGAAGATGGGTCCGCCCGTGGTCGCCCGGCGCTGGAGCCCCGAGGCGGTCAAGGCCGCCATCGCGGACCCGGCCGCGCACCGGCTGCGCGACGCCGAGCCCACCTCGGAGGACCCCCGCGCCCGCGAACTGGCCGACCGGCTGCGCCGCATGGGCTGGCGGCAGTCCGAGCCGGGCGCCGAGGAGGGCTTCGCGGCGGGACAGCCCCGGTACGTGTGCCAGGTGCCGCTCGCCGGGCGCTCCCTGGACGACCTCCACCGCGGTCTCAACCAGCAGTGGCGGCGCAACATCAAGAAGGCCGAGAAGGCGGGCGTCAAGGTCGTGCGCGGCGGCCACGAGGACCTGCCGGTCTTCCACGCGCTGTACACCGAGACCGCCGAGCGCGACCGGTTCGTGCCGCGCCCGCTGCCGTACTTCCAGCGCATGTGGACCGCGCTCACCGCAGAGGACCCCGACCGGATGCGGCTGTACCTCGCGCACCACGACGGGGAGGTGCTCGCGGCGGCGACGATGCTGACCGTCGGCGGACACGTCTGGTACTCCTACGGCGCCTCCACCGCCCGCAGGCGCGAGGTCCAGCCCAGCAACGCCCTGCAGTGGCGCATGATGTCCGACGCCCATGAACGCGGCGCGCACGTCTACGACTTCCGGGGCATCGGCGACACCGTGGAGGAGTCCGACCATCTGCTCGGTCTGCTGCGCTTCAAGGTGGGGGCGGGCGGCGAGGCGGTGGAGTACGTGGGCGAGTGGGACTTCCCGCTGAACCGGCTGCTGCACAAGGCGCTGGAGACGTACATGCGCCGCCGCTGAAACCGCTGGTCGCGGGGGTGGGCGCCGGGGTGGGCTCAGAGGTGCGCGCCGGGTCGCTTCTCAGCATCCGGGACGGTCGGTCGTACAGCCGTGAAATCGCTTCACACACCTGACGGTGGTCCATTACCGTGGACCGGGCAGTACACCAAGATGCACAAGATCCGTTCCGAGCCCGACCTCAGGACCGCCCGTGACTCCCGTCAGCACCTCCAGCACGACCACCCCGGCAACCGGTGAGCGGCCGTCGCCGCCGGACGGGCCGGGCGGGTTGGGCTCGCTCGGTCCGGTGGGGCTGGTGCTGGCCGGTGGGATCTCGGTCCAGTTCGGCGGCGCGCTCGCGGTGACGCTGATGCCCCGCACGGGCGCGCTCGGCGTGGTCATGCTGCGGCTGCTCGCGGCGGCCGTGGTGCTGCTCGTGGTCTGCCGCCCCAAGTTGCGCGGGCACTCCCGCGCCGACTGGACCACGGTGATCGTCTTCGGCATCACCATGGGCGGGATGAACGGGCTGTTCTATCAGGCGGTCGCGCGTATCCCGCTCGGTCCCGCCGTCACCCTCGAAGTGCTGGGCCCGCTGGCCCTCTCCGTTTTCGCCTCCCGCCGCGCCATCAACGTGCTGTGGGCCGGGCTCGCCCTCGGCGGTGTCTTCCTGCTGGGCGGGGGCAGCTTCGACACGCTCGACCCCGCCGGTGTGGCCTTCGCCCTGGGCGCGGGCGCCATGTGGGCGGCCTACATCGTTTTCAGCGCCCGTACGGGGCGCCGCTTCCCACAAGCCGACGGGCTGGCGCTCGCCATGGCGGTGGCCGCGCTGCTCTTCCTCCCGCTGGGCATCGCCGGGGCGGGCACCAAGCTGCTGAACCCGACCACCATCGCCCTCGGCTCGGCGGTCGCCCTGCTCTCCTCGGTGCTGCCCTACACCCTCGAACTCCTCGCCCTGCGCCGCCTGCCCGCCCCCACCTTCGCCATCCTGATGAGCCTCGAACCGGCCCTCGCGGCCACGGCGGGCTTCCTCGTCCTCGACCAGACCCTGTCCGCCATGCAGGCGGCGGCCATCGCCCTGGTCATCGCGGCGAGCATCGGCGCGGTCCGCACCCAGACGCGCCGCACCTCGGTCCCCACGCGCGCACCGGAAGCCTGAGCCGAAACCCGAGCGCTGCCCGGCTCGCCGGTCACTCCAGCGTGGCCAGGGCAGCCCCCGCGTTGTGGGCGGCGATGCCGAGCATGGCCCGGCGGTCGGGGAAGTCGCCGTCGAGCAGGCGGAGAGGGCCCGTGACCAGGGAGAGATGCTGGGCGAGGGCGTAGAGCGCGAGGCGGTCGGGGTCCAGGTCCGGGCGGGCGAGACGGTCGTAGTGGGCGCCGAAGCGGAGGCGCAGGAAGGTGTGCTCCCACTCCACGTCGAAGTGGAGCAGACCCTCGATGTCGATGAGGACCGGGTGACCGTCGGCGTCGAGGAGGACGTGGTCGGGTCCGAGTTCGCCGTGGACGAGGCCGTAGGCGGTGCGGGGGTGCACGCGGGCGCGCAGGTCGTGCAGGCGGGTCGCGAGGCGGTCGTGCGCCGCGTGGATCGTGGCGTCGCGGGAGGCGGCTTCGGTGAGGTCCCGCAGGGCGCGGTCGAGGACCAGTTGCTCGGCGGGGGTGGGGGCAGAGGCGCTGCCGACGTCGGAGGGGTGTGGGGTGCCCACACGGCCGTAGTGCGAGGACTGGGCGTGTCGCATGTGGTCGAGGACGCGGGCGAGTTCGGTCAGGGGTGTGGCGGCGCGGGTGGGGTCGTCGGCCAGGAGTGACTCCAGGGTGCCGCCGGGGAGGTCCTCGACCACGGCGAGGTCGGCGGAGGGGGAGCCGGGCGTGCCGGGATCGGTCGCGCCGGGTTCGGTCGCGTGGAGCAGCTCCGGGGTGCGGACGCCCGCGTCCCGGAGGGCGTGGTGTGCGGCCAGGTAGGGGGCGAGGCCGGTGGCGGGAGTCAGGGGGTCCAGGGGGGATTCCCCGCCGGTTTCCGGCCAGAAGTCCTCGTCCGGCGCCCACCGGTAGACGATCACGGCGGCGGGGGCGGTCCCGGCGAGACGTACCCGGTACACGCCCTTCTTGCTGCCGCCGCGCAGTCGCTCGACGCCGACGATCTCGGCGGCTGCGCCCAGTGCCGTACGCAGGAGTTCCGGCAGGTCGACGGTCGTCGTCAGTTCGCGCATCGGGTGACGGTACCGGTCGGTGAAGGCGCCGCGATGGCCGATTTTTTTCATGCAAGCACGCTTGATTGTTTCTCGGGGCGCTGCCATGCTCCCCTCCATGGCCGACCCGACGCCCGTCATTGACGACTTGCGTGCCGAGAGTGCTGAACTCGATCTACTTGTGGGGGAGTTGAGCGCGGAGCAGTGGGCGTTGCCCACCCCGGCGCCCAACTGGACCGTGGCCCATCAGATCGCGCACCTTGCCTGGACCGACCGGTCCGCGTTGATCGCGGTGACCGATCCCGGCGGTTTCCGGGTGCTGGTGGAGAAGGCGTTCGCCGCGCCCGGTTCCTTCGTGGACGAGGGCGCGGAGGAAGGGGCGCGGCTCGCCCCCGCCGAGCTGCTGGCGGGGTGGCGCGCGGACCGGGCAGCGCTGGAGCGGGCGCTGCGGGACGCACCGGCGGGGGCGCGGTTCCCCTGGTACGGACCCCACATGTCCGCCGCCTCCATGGCAACGGCACGGATCATGGAGACCTGGGCGCACGGGCTGGACGTCGCCGCCGCCCTGGGTGTGGTGCGGACCCCTACGGACCGGCTCCGGCATGTGGCCCGGCTCGGAGTGCGGACACGGGACTTCGCCTACGGGGTGCACGGGCTGACGCCGCCGGACGAGGAGTTCCGGGTGGAACTCGTGAGCCCGTCCGGCGAGGTGTGGTCCTACGGCCCGCCCGATGCCGCGCAGCGCGTCACCGGTCCCGCCCTCGACTTCTGCCTGCTGGTCACCCAGCGCGCCCACTGCGCCGACCTGGCGCTGATCGCCGTGGGACCGGACGCCGACCGGTGGCTGGACATCGCCCAGGCATTCGCGGGACCGCCAGGACCGGGGCGCGCACCGGGGGAGGCGGACCGGTGACTCCGCCCGAGCCGAGCCCGCCCGCCGAGACCGCGCCCCAGCCCGTCGCGCCCCTCCGCATCGGCAACTTCTCCGGCTTCTACGGCGACCGCGCCGACGCCCTGCGCGAGATGCTCACCGGGGGCGAGGTGGACGTCCTCACCGGTGACTACCTCGCCGAACTCACCATGCTGATCCTCGCCCGCGACCGGCTGAAGGACCCGAACGCCGGGTACGCCCGCACGTTCCCGCGCCAGTTGGAGGACTGCCTCGGGCTCGCGCACGAGCGCGGGGTGCGGATCGTCACCAACGCGGGCGGACTCCATCCGGCGGGACTCGCGGACGCGGTACGGGGGTTGGCGGACCGGTTGGGGATACCTGTGCGGGTCGCACATGTGGAGGGGGACGACCTCACCGCCGCCCATCCCGGTGTGCTCGCCGCACATGCCTACCTCGGCGGCTTCGGCATCGCGGAGTGTCTGCGCGCGGGCGCCGACGTCGTGATCACCGGGCGGGTGACTGACGCCGCCCTCGTCACCGGTCCCGCCGCCGCGCACTTCGGCTGGGGACCGGGGGACCACGACCGGCTCGCCGGGGCTGTGGTCGCCGGACATGTGCTGGAGTGCGGGACGCAGGCGACGGGCGGGAACTACGCGTTTTTCGGGGACGGCGACGTACGCCGCCCCGGGTTTCCGCTGGCCGAGATCCACGCCGACGGCAGCAGCGTCATCACCAAACACCCCGGCACCGGCGGCTTCGTGGACACTGGGACGGTCACCGCGCAGTTGCTGTACGAGACGGGGGGCGCGCGATACGCGGGACCCGATGTCACCGCCCGGCTGGACACCGTACGGCTCCACCAGGACGGGCCCGACCGGGTGCGGATCACCGGCGTACGGGGAGAGGCACCGCCGCCCACGCTCAAGGTCGGGCTCAACCGGCTCGGCGGGTTCCGCAACGAGGTCGCCTTCGTCCTGACCGGGCTCGACATCGAGGCCAAGGCGGCGCTGGTGCGCGAGCAGATGAGCGACGCGCTCGCCAAGTCGCCCCCGGCGGAGACTAGTTGGGAACTCGTACGCACCGACCGGTCCGACGCCGACACCGAGGAGACGGCGACCGCCCTGCTGCGGCTCGTCGTACGGGACAGTGACCCGCAGGTCGTGGGGCGCGCGCTGAGCGGAGCCGCGATCGAGCTGGCTCTCGCCAGTTACCCCGGCTTCCATGTGCTGGCACCACCCGGAAAGGGCGATCCCTATGGGGTCTTCGAGGGTGTGTACGTGCCCCATGGTGCCGCCGACCACATAGCCGTCCTCCCCGACGGTCGCCGCATCCATGTGGCGCCACCCCAGGACACGCGCGATCTGGACGACGTCCCGGACCCGGTCCTCCCCGAGCCCCTCCCGCCAGGCGGTCCCACCCGTCGCGCACCCCTCGGTCTGCTCGCCGGGGCCCGCAGCGGCGACAAGGGCGGGGACGCCAACGTCGGGGTGTGGGCGCGTTCCGACGACGCCTGGCGCTGGCTCGCGCACGAGCTGACCGTCGACCGGTTCCGCGAGCTGATCCCCGAAGCCCGCGACCTGCCCGTCACCCGGCACGTACTGCCCCGTCTGCGCGCCCTCAACTTCGTCGTCACCGGCATCCTCGGCGCCGGAGTAGCCGCCCGCCACCGCTTCGACCCCCAGGCGAAAGCCCTCGGCGAATGGCTCCGCGCCCGCCATGTGGACATCCCGGAGGGGCTGTTGTGACGCCTCCCGAGCCGCCTCGGTCCCCCAAGCCGCCTCAGCCACGGCAACCGCGACAGCCACGGAAGCCACGACGCCCACCCAAGCCACGCGGAGTGGCCTGCGGCCGACCCTGGTCGCCCGGAGGGTCGGCATCGAACACCCCTCGGTCGCCTCGCCCGTCGTCCCGTGAAGGGCGGCCCTTCACTCCCTCCGGCACTCCCGCCCACCGACCCGGAGACACCACATGACCGTCCTCCCCACCTCCCTCGACCCCACCGCCCCCGACTTCCAGGCCAACCGTGAGGTCATGCTCGGCAAGCTGGCCGAGCTGGAGGCCGAACATGGCAAGGCGCTCGCGGGTGGTGGGGAGAAATATGTGGCCCGGCACCGTAAGCGCGGGAAGCTGCTCGCGCGGGAGCGGATCGAGTTGCTGCTCGATCCCGACACGCCGTTCCTGGAGCTGTCGCCGCTGGCCGGGTGGGGCAGTGAGTACACGGTCGGGGCGTCGCTCGTCACCGGGATCGGTGTGGTGGAGGGCGTGGAGTGCCTGATCACCGCCAACGACCCGACCGTGCGCGGCGGTGCGAGCAACCCGTGGAGCCTGAAGAAGGCGCTGCGGGCGAACGAGATCGCCCGCGTCAACCGGCTGCCCTGTATCAGCCTGGTCGAGTCCGGCGGCGCCGATCTGCCCTCGCAGAAGGAGATCTTCATCCCCGGCGGGGCGATCTTCCGGGACCTGACCCGGCTGTCGGCCGAGGGCATTCCGACCGTCGCGGTGGTGTTCGGCAACTCCACGGCGGGCGGCGCGTACATCCCCGGGATGTCGGACCACGTGATCATGGTCAAGGAGCGGGCGAAGGTGTTCCTGGGCGGTCCGCCGCTCGTGAAGATGGCGACCGGCGAGGAGAGCGACGACGAGTCGCTGGGCGGCGCCGAGATGCACGCCCGCACCTCCGGGCTCGCCGATCACTTCGCGGTGGACGAGCGGGACGCGATCCGCCAGGCGCGCCGGGTGGTCGCGCGGCTCAACCACCGCAAGGCGCACGGCGATCCGGGACCAGCCGAGCCGCCGAAGTACGACCCCGAGGAGCTGCTCGGGATCGTCCCCGGCGATCTGCGCACCCCCTTCGACCCGCGCGAGGTGATCGCCCGCATCACCGACGCGTCCGACTTCGACGAGTTCAAGCCGCTGTACGGCACGAGCCTGGTCACCGGCTGGGCCGAGCTGCACGGCTACCCGGTCGGCATCCTGGCCAACGCGCGCGGGGTGCTGTTCAGCGAGGAGTCGCAGAAGGCCGCCCAGTTCATCCAGCTCGCCAACCAGCGCGACATCCCGCTGCTGTTCCTGCACAACACCACCGGCTACATGGTCGGCAAGGAGTACGAACAGGGCGGGATCATCAAGCACGGCGCCATGATGATCAACGCGGTGTCCAACTCGAAGGTGCCCCACCTCTCCGTCCTCATGGGCGCGTCCTACGGCGCCGGGCACTACGGCATGTGCGGTCGCGCCTACGACCCCCGCTTCCTGTTCGCCTGGCCCGGCGCCAAGTCCGCCGTCATGGGACCCCAGCAGCTCGCCGGAGTGCTGTCGATCGTCGCCCGGCAGTCGGCGGCGGCCAAGGGGCAGCCCTACGACGAGGAGGCGGACGCCGCGCTGCGCACCATGGTGGAGCAGCAGATCGAGTCCGAGTCGCTGCCCATGTTCCTGTCCGGACGCCTCTACGACGACGGCGTCATAGACCCCCGCGACACCCGAACCGTCCTCGGCATATGTCTGTCCGCCCTACACACCGCCCCCTACCAGGGCGCCCGTGGCGGCTTCGGCGTCTTCCGGATGTGAGGCCCATGATTTCCAGCCTGCTCGTGGCCAACCGGGGCGAGATCGCCTGCCGGATCTTCCGCACCTGCGCCGACCTGGGCATCCGCACCGTCGCCGTGCGCTCCGACGCCGACGAGGGTGCGCTGCACACATGTGTGGCGGACACAGCGGTACGGCTCCCCGGCGCGGCACCCGCCGAGACGTATCTGCGCGGCGACCTCATCGTGAAGGCCGCCCTCGCGGCGGGCGCGGACGCCGTGCACCCCGGCTACGGCTTCCTCTCCGAGAACGCCGACTTCGCCCGCGCCGTCCTGGACGCCGGGCTGGTCTGGATCGGTCCGCCACCGGAGGCGATCGAGGCGATGGCGTCCAAGACCCGCGCCAAGGAGCTGATGGGCGTCGCCCCGCTCGACTCGGCCGCCGTCACACAAGCGGACCTCCCCGTGCTGGTGAAAGCCGCGGCGGGCGGCGGCGGGCGCGGGATGCGCGTCGTACGCCGCCTGGAGGAGCTGCCCGGTGCGCTGGACGCAGCCCGCGCCGAAGCCGCGAGCGCCTTCGGGGACGGGGAGGTGTTCGTCGAGCCGTACATCGAGCGCGGTCGCCATGTCGAGGTGCAGATCCTCGCCGACACCCACGGCACCGTCTGGACCCTCGGCACCCGCGACTGCTCCCTCCAGCGCCGTCACCAGAAGGTCGTCGAGGAGGCGCCGGCGCCGGGGCTGCCGGCCGCACTCACCGAGAAGCTGTACGCGATGGCGGTACGCGCCGCGCGCGCCGTGTCGTACGAGGGCGCGGGCACCGTCGAGTTCCTCGTGGCCGACGGCAGGGCGCACTTCCTGGAGATGAACACCCGGCTCCAGGTCGAACACCCCGTCACGGAGGCGGTGTTCGGGCTCGACCTGGTGGCCGAGCAGATCCGGATCGCCGAGGGCCACGCCCTGCCCCTCGACCCGCCGTCCGCGCACGGGCACGCCGTCGAGGCACGCCTCTACGCCGAGGACCCGGCACGCGGCTTCGCCCCGCAGACCGGCACCCTGCACCGGCTCGCGGTACCGGGTGTCCGCCTGGACGCCGGATACGGCGACGGCGACACGGTCGGCGTCCATTACGACCCCATGCTCGCCAAGGTGGTCGTCCACGCGCCGACCCGCGCCGAGGCAGTCCGCGCCCTCGCGGGCGCCCTGGAGCGGGCGGCGGTCCACGGTCCGGTCACCAACCGCGACCTGCTCGTCCGCTCGCTGCGGCACCCGGAGTTCACTGCCGCCCGCATGGACACCGGCTTCTACGACCGCCACCTCCCCACCCTCACCGAGCCCGCCCCCGACCCGTACGCCCCCCTGGCCGCCGCCCTCGCGGACGCCGCAAGCCGCACCGGCACCGGCACCGGCACCCGCTCCCACTCCGGCTCCCGCTTCGGCGGCTGGCGCAACGTGCCCTCGGCGCCACAGGTGAAGCGGTACGAGATGGCGGGCGAGGAGACCGAGGCGACCTACCGCCACACCCGGACCGGTCCGACGGCGGACGGCGTCCGCGTGGTCCGCGCCGAACCCGCCCTCGTCGTCCTTGAAGTGGACGGCGTGGAGCGGAAGTTCGACATCGCCCGCTACGGCGACCAGGTGTACGTCAACACCACCCCCCTCACCGCCCTGCCCCGCTTCCCCGACCCCCGCCCCGACCACGCCCCCGGCTCCCTCCTCGCCCCCATGCCCGGCACGGTCGTCCGCATCGCGGAGCACCTGACCGAGGGCACCGAGGTCACCTCCGGCCAGCCCCTGATCTGGCTGGAGGCGATGAAGATGCAGCACCTGATCACAGCCCCGACGGGCGGCACCCTGACAGAGCTGCACGCCAAACTCGGCCAGCAGGTGGAGCCGGGCGTGTTGCTGGCAGTGGTGCGAGATGCCTAGGGGCGCGGGGAACTGCGCGACCAGCCACGAACAAGCCGCACCCGGAGGAAAAGAATGACGACCCTCATCGAATCCGAAGAACACCGGTCACTCCGCAAGGCCGTCTCCGCCCTCGGCAACCGCTACGGCCGCGACTACATAACCCGCGCCATAACCGAGGGACGACACCCCACCGAACTCTGGTCCGACGCAGGCAAACTCGGCTACCTCGGCGTCAACCTCCCCGAGGAATACGGAGGCGGAGGCGGCGGCATAGCCGAACTCTCCATAGTCCTGGAGGAATTGGGCGCGGCAGGCTCCCCCCTCCTCATGCTCGTCGTCTCCCCCGCCATCTGCGGAACAGTGATCGCCCGTTTCGGTACGGAGGACCAGAAGCGCACCTGGCTCCCCGGACTCGCCGACGGCACCCGCACCATGGCCTTCGGCATCACCGAACCCGACGCCGGTTCCAACTCCCACCGCATCACCACCACCGCCCGCCGCGACGGCGACGACTGGCTGCTCACCGGCCGCAAGGTCTTCGTCTCCGGTGTCGACCAGGCGGACGCCACGCTGATCGTCGGCCGCACCGAGGACGCCCGCACGGGCAGGCTCAAGCCCTGCCTCTTCATCGTCCCGCGCGACGCGGACGGCTTCACGCGCCACCAGATCGACATGGAAGTCAACGCCGCCGAGAAGCAGTTCGAGCTGGTCCTGGACGACGTACGGCTGCCCGCCGACGCGCTCGTCGGTGACGAGGACGCCGGGCTGCTCCAGCTCTTCGCCGGGCTGAACCCCGAGCGGATCATGACGGCGGCGTTCGCGATCGGCATGGGGCGCTACGCCCTCGCCCGTGCGGTGGAGTACGCCCGCGAGCGCACGGTGTGGAACGTCCCCATCGGCGCCCACCAGGCGATCGCACACCCCCTCGCGCAGGCACACATCGACCTGGAACTGGCCAAGTTGATGATGCAGAAGGCAGCCCAGTTCTACGACGCCGGGGACGACATCGGCGCGGGCGAGGCGGCCAACATGGCCAAGTACGCGGCCGGGGAAGCCTGTGTGAAGGCGGTCGACCAGGCGGTCCACACCCTCGGCGGCAACGGTCTCACCCGCGAGTTCGGGCTCGCCTCCCTCATCACCGGCGCCCGGGTGGCCCGTATCGCGCCGGTGAGCCGGGAGATGATCCTCAACTACATCTCCCACCAGACCCTCGGTCTCCCCAAGTCCTACTAGGCACATGCCCGTTGGAGGAACCGTGTTCCACAGCGCGTACGACGACGTACCGCCCGTAGAACTCCCCGTCCACGACGCGGTGCTGGGCGGTGCCGCCGCCTTCGGGGAGCGACCCGCGCTCATCGACGGCACCGACGGCACGACCCTGACCTACGAGCAACTGGACCGGTTCCACCGACGGTTGGCGGCGGCGTTCGCGGAGGCGGGGGTGCGCAAGGGGGACGTCCTTGCCCTGCACAGCCCCAACACCCTGGCGTTCCCACTGGCGTTCTACGCGGCGACCCGCGCGGGCGCCACCGTCACCACCGCCCATCCGCTCGCGACCCCCGAGGAGTTCGCCCGGCAGTTGGAGGACAGCGGGGCGCGCTGGATCGTCACCGTCTCCCCGCTGCTCCCTGCCGCCCGCCGCGCCGCCGAACTCGCTGGCGGGGTACGGGAGATCATCGTGTGCGACAGCGCGCCCGGACACCGCTCCCTGGTCGACATGCTGGCGAGCGACGGACCCGAGCCGGAGATCGCGCTCGACCCCGCCGAGGACATCGCCGTCCTGCCGTACTCCTCCGGGACCACCGGTGTGCCCAAGGGGGTGATGCTCACCCACCGGCAGATCGTCACCAACCTCGCCCAACTGGACCCGGCGATAAGGGCGGAGCCGGACGACCGCATCCTCGCCGTCCTCCCGCTCTTTCACATCTACGGTCTCACCGCCCTGATGAACGCGCCCCTGCGGCAGGGCGCCACCGTCGTCGTGCTGCCCCGCTTCGAGCTGGACACCTTCCTCGCGGCCATCGAGACCCACCGCATCACCGGGCTCTACGTCGCCCCGCCGATCGTCCTCGCCCTCGCCAAGCACCCCTCGGTCGAGCGCTACGACCTCTCCTCGCTGAAGTACGTGATCAGCGCCGCCGCCCCGCTGGACGCCTCCCTCGCCGCCGCCTGCGCCGAGCGGCTCGGGCTGCCGCCGCTGGGGCAGGCGTACGGCATGACCGAGCTGTCGCCCGGCACCCATGTCGTCCCGCTCGACCTGCTGCGCGAGGCGCCGCCCGGCACCGCGGGCAAGCTGATCGCGGGCACCGAGATGCGGATCGTCTCCCTGGACGACCCCGGCAAGGACCTCGGCGCCGGGGAGGCGGGCGAGATCCTGATCCGGGGTCCGCAGGTGATGAAGGGCTACCTCAACCGCCCCGACGCCACCGCCGAGACGATCGACGCGGACGGCTGGCTGCACACCGGTGACGTGGGTCAAGTCGACGCGGACGGCTGGCTGTTCGTGGTGGACCGGGTGAAGGAACTCATCAAGTACAAGGGGTTCCAGGTGGCACCCGCCGAACTGGAGGCGCTGCTGCTGACCCACCCCGGCATCGCGGACGCGGCGGTCGTCGGAGCGGTGAACGACGAGGGCAACGAGATCCCGCACGCCTTCGTCGTCCGCCGCCCGGACGCGCCCGAACTCGGCGAGAACGAGGTGATGTTGTACGTCGCCGAGCACGTCGCGCCGTACAAACGGGTGCGGCGGGTGACCTTCACCGACTCCGTGCCGCGCGCCGCCTCCGGGAAGATCCTGCGCCGCGAACTGAGGGAGCGCTCATGACCGTTGTCGGACGCTCCCGCGAACGGGGCGTGGAGACCCTCAGCCTGGACTCCCCGGACACCCGCAACGCCCTCTCCGCGCCCCTCGTCGCCGCGCTCGCCGACGCCCTCGCCGACTGCGGGAAGGACCCCGGCGTCCGGGCGGTCGTCCTCACCCACACCGGCGGCACCTTCTGCGCGGGCGCCGATCTGCGCGACCCGCCCCCGCCGGACGCGCTGGTGGGGCTGTTGCGGCAGATCGTGGAGCTGCCCCAGCCGGTGGTGGCGCGGGTCACCGGGCACGTGCGCGCGGGCGGGCTCGGGCTGCTCGCCGCCTGCGACATCACCGCCGCCTCGCGCGAGGCGACCTTCGCCTTCACCGAGGTACGGATCGGGGTCGCCCCGGCGGTGATCTCCCTGCCGGTGCTGCCGCGCGCCGACCCGCGCGCGCTCGCCCGCTACTACCTCACCGGCGAGCGCTTCGACCCCGCCGAAGCCGTACGCCTCGGTCTGCTCACCGCCTCCGGTGACGACGTGGACGACGTCCTCGCGCCCGTCCTCGACGGACTGCGCCGCTCCTCGCCCGAGGCCCTGACCGCGACGAAACGGCTGCTCACGGCTAGGGTGCTGGAGACATTCGACCGGGACGCGGCGGACCTGACCGCCCTCTCGGCCCGGCTGTTCTCCGCCCCCGGGGCCCGGGAGGGGATGACAGCCTTCCTGGAAAGACGGGATGCGGCATGGGTGGTGTGAGTACGGCGGAACGCGACCGCGTACCCAAGCAGGACCGCAGCCGGGCCACCCGGCAGCGGCTCCTGGAAGCCGCCGTGTCCTGCCTCGCCGAGTACGGCTGGGCGGGCTCCACGGTCGCGGTCGTCGCCGAGCGCGCGGGCGTCTCCCGGGGCGCCGCGCAGCACCACTTCCCCACCCGCGAGGACCTCTTCACCGCCGCCGTCGAGTACGTGGCGGAAAGCCGCTCCGTCGCCCTCCGCGAGCTGTTTCCCGACGGTCCGGGCGACCGGCGCGCCGTGATCTCCGCCCTGATCGGTCTCTTCACCGGACCCCTCTTCCGCGCCGCCCTGCACCTGTGGGTGGCCGCCTCGAACGAGGAGCAACTGCGCGGACGCGTGACGGAGTTGGAGGCACGCGTCGGCCGCGAGTGCCACCGCATCGCCGTCGAACTCCTCGACGCCGACGAGTCCCGCCCCGGCGTCCGCGAAACCGTCCAGGGGCTCCTCGACCTGGCCCGCGGTCTCGGTCTCGCCACCCTCCTCACCGACGACACCGCCCGCCGCGAGCGGGTCGTGGCCCAGTGGGCGGTCCTGCTGGACGAGGCGCTGGGGGAGTAGACCCGGGCAGGCGCGGCAGGGGGGGCAAGCTCTGCGACGCCCGGGGTGCAGGTGACGGCCGTCACATCCGTATTCCGGGCATCGCAGTACTCTTGGCCCATGCTTCCGATGCTCGTTCGCCGCCGCCACGTGGACTACGTGCGCGTCACGAGCATGGGCTGTCGGCGTTCCGCCTGACCCAGCCCCCTTCTTCTCGTCTCTTCCTTTCCGGCACCCGGGGGCCGCACACCCCCGCGGCCGCCCGTGCCCCGTACACCCGCGGACGCGCCATGACGACTCACGCGACGAACCCGTCGTACGCCCAGCTCCCGATCATCGACCTTTCGGCCGCAGACCGCGGTCCCGAGGAGCGTGCCCTGCTCCATGAGCGGCTGCACTCCGCCGCCCATGACGTGGGCTTCTTCCAGCTCGTCGGGCACGGGGTGACCCAGGACGAGACCGACGCCCTGCTCACCGCGATGCGCTCCTTCTTCGCGCTGCCGGAGGCGGACCGGCTCGCCCTGGACAACGTCAACTCCCCGCACTTCCGGGGCTACACGCGCACCGGCGACGAGCGCACCGCCGGTGCCCGCGACTGGCGCGACCAGCTCGACATCGGCGCCGAGCGCCCCGCCCGCGTGCCCGGACCGGACGAGCCGCCGTACTGGTGGCTCCAGGGACCCAACCAGTGGCCCGCCGCCCTGCCCGAGCTGCGCACCGCCGCCCTCGCCTGGATCGACAAGCTCAGCGCGGTCGCCCAGCGCCTGCTGCACGAGCTCCTGACCGCCATCGGTGCCCCGGCGGACTTCTACGACCCGATCTTCGGCGCCCACGCCCACCCGCACCTCAAGCTGGTCCGCTACCCCGGCAGCGCGGGCGACGGCACCGACCAGGGCGTCGGCGCCCACAAGGACTACGGCTTCCTCACCCTGCTCCTCCAGGACTCCGTCGGCGGTCTCCAGGTCCAGCGCGAGGACGGCCGCTTCCACGAAGTCCCGCCCCTGGACGGCGCGTTCGTCGTCAACCTCGGTGAACTCCTGGAGGTTGCCACCAACGGCTACCTCCTCGCCACCAACCACCGCGTCGTCAGCCCGCCCGGAGCCACGGAACGCTTCTCGGTCCCGTTCTTCTACAACCCCCGCCTGGACGCGAAGATCGCTCCGCTGCCCTTCCCCCACGCGGATGCCGCCCCGGGCGTGACGACGGACCCGACGAACCCGCTGTACGCGGAGTACGGCTACAACGAACTGAAGGGCAAGCTGCGAGCGCACCCGCTGGTGGCGGAGCGACACCACGCGAGCCTGCTGACCCCGGCGTAAGGTTTTTGTCTTTTGTCTTTCAGGGGCGCGGGGAACTGCGCGACCAGCCACAACCGGTCCGCAGCCGCCACGCGCCCCAACCACCCATCTCAGTGGGCGATCCCCGCAAACCCAGGAATGTCCTCCGGCCGCCGAGAGCTGGGCCCCACATACTTCGCTGAAGGCCGCACCAGGCGCCCGGTCCGCTTCTGCTCAAGAATGTGCGCCGACCACCCAGCGGTCCGCGCACACGTGAACATCGACGTGAACATGTGCGCCGGCACCTCGGCGAAGTCGAGCAGGATAGCCGCCCAGAACTCCACGTTGGTGGCCAGCACACGATCCGGCCGCCGGTTGTGCAGCTCCTCCAGCGCCGCCTTCTCCAGCGCCTCCGCGATCTCGTACCGGGGCGCCCCCAGCTCCCGCGCGGTGCGCCGCAGCACCCGCGCCCGGGGGTCCTCGGCCCGGTAGACCCGGTGCCCGAAGCCCATGAGCCGCTCACCCCGGTCGAGCGCCTGCTTGACCCACCCCTCCGCGTCCCCGGTCTGCTCGATCTCCTCGATCATGCCGAGCACGCGGGAGGGCGCCCCGCCATGGAGGGGACCGGACATCGCCCCGACGGCACCCGACAGCGCGGCGGCGACGTCCGCGCCGGTGGAGGCGATGACCCGCGCCGTGAAGGTGGACGCGTTCATGCCGTGCTCGGCGGCGGAGGTCCAGTACGCGTCCACGGCGGCGACATGCTTCGGGTCCGGCTCGCCGCGCCAGCGGATCATGAACCGCTCGACCACCGACCGCGCCTTGTCGATCTCGTTCTGCGGCACCATCGGCAGCCCCTGCCCGCGCGCGGACTGGGCGACGTACGACAGCGCCATGACGGCGGCGCGGGCGAGGTCGTCGCGTGCCTGCTCGGCGTCGATGTCCAGCAG
Organism: Streptomyces sp. DSM 110735; assembly: GCF_016482685.1. GTDB lineage: Bacteria > Actinomycetota > Actinomycetes > Streptomycetales > Streptomycetaceae > Streptomyces. The sequence continues at coordinate 49,154 of NZ_JACYHF010000021.1, forward strand.
CGGTTTGAGGCCCCACACGGGGGCCAGCATGGCCAGCGCGGACTGCACGTCCACGCGGATGTCCCCGGAGTGCACCGGGATCGGGAACGGCTCGGCGGGCGGCAGACCGGGGTCGAAGGCACCGTCGACCAGCAGTCCCCACACGTTCCCGAAGGACACGTGGCCGACCAGGTCCTCGATGTCGACGCCCCGGTACCGCAGGGCGCCGCCCTCCTTGTCCGGCTCGGCGATCTCCGTCTCGAAGGCGACGACTCCCTCTAGCCCGGGTACGAACTCGGACATAAGGCGGCTCCTCATGCTGGGTCGGCGGCGGTCACACCGGTCATGCCCCGTACGACCGGGGGTCACCCGGAGACGGGGCGGGAACCAGCACGATAGCCCTGAGTGCCAGGTTTGGGGAGACCTTGCGGCACTCAGTGCCACGTTAGAGGGAGGCGCACCGCGAGGTCCGTACGCCCCCATACGGCAGGATGACCGCGTGACCGATCGCGACACGATGCCCGACCCCGCCACCGACCCCGCGTTCATGCGCAAGCAGTACCGCGCCCGGGGACTGGACGAGCCGGATCTCGCGGGCCACCCGATGGACCAGTTCGCGCGCTGGTTCGCGGACGCGGCACGCGCCGCCGTCCACGGCACGCTGTACGAGCCCAACGCGATGGTCGTCTCCACGGTGGACCCCGCCGGGCGCCCCGGCTCGCGCACGGTCCTGATGAAGGGCTACGACACCGAGGGCTTCGTCTTCTACACCAACTACGACTCCCACAAGGCGCGTGACCTGGCCGGGAACCCGTACGTCTCGCTGCTCTTCCCCTGGCATCCGATCGCCCGCCAGGTCATCGTCTCGGGCGTCGCCCGCCGCACGAGCCGCGAGGAGACCGCCGCGTACTTCCACAGCCGCCCGCACGGCTCCCAGCTCGGCGCCTGGGCCAGCGCGCAGTCCACGGTCGTCGGCTCCCGCGCCGAACTGGACGAGGCGTACGCCGCGCTCGGCGCCCGCTACCCCGAGGGCGCGGAGGTCCCCGTCCCGCCGCACTGGGGCGGCTTCCGCGTCGCGCCCGAGACCGTCGAGTTCTGGCAGGGGCGCGAGAACCGGCTCCACGACCGCCTCCGCTACGCCGCCCTCCCGGACGGCACCTGGACGGTCGACCGCCTGAGCCCCTGACGCCGACCTGTGGAAACGCAGACGACCCGTGAGCTCGGGTCCTCCGCCGGGGCGGAGGGCCGGCCGGACGTTACCGGCGAGCTCACGGGTCGGGCGACTGCGATGGATTGGCCGGCGGCGCGCATTCACACGCGCTGTTCCGGCACCGCAACTCGGTGTGGTGACGGGCCGCTAGCCCGCAGCCACCTCACGCGTCCGGGTTTCACACATGTACCCGATCACCTCCCTTCTGCTTGCTTCGCAGCCTAGGCAGTGGACCGGAGCGGCTCAACTCTTTTTTCGCGACGCCCGCAATCTTGCGAGAACCTGATGTGTTCCGGGTCACTGTCGAGTTGAATGACAGGCGAACGATGCAGGCCAGTGAGCGGAACGGGCGCCGAGGGGTGTGCCCGACGCAGCCTCCAGGGGGTCCAGGGTGAGTGCTTCCCGGCGCGGTGGGGCCACCGACGAGCTGGGGCCGGGGGAGCCGGGCGGGGAGGACTTGCTCGCCGCGCTGCTGGACGGCATGGACGCGGCCCTGTGCGCCTTCGACGCCGAGGGGGTCGTGACCCACTGGAACCGTGAGGCGGAGCGGATCCTCGGGTGGAGCGCGGCCGAGGCGGTCGGGCGGGCGGGGTTCGCCGGGTGGGCGGTGCGCAGCGCGGACGCCGAGGAGGTGCAGCGGCGGCTGATGTCCGCGATGCGGGCGCCGGGACGGCAGGTGCACGAGTTCGCGCTGGTCACCAAGGACGGCGGACGGGTGCTCGTCCGGACCCAGTCCGCCGCCGTGCGCGGTCCCGACGGCAGCCCTGCCGGGCTGTACTGCGCCTTCAGCGAGGTGCACGCGCAGATCGACCTGGAGCGGTCGATCGCGCTCAGCGAGGCGCTGTTCGAGGATGCGTCCTGGGGTGTCGTCCTGGTCGACGCCGATCTGCGGCCCGCCGTCGTCAACGCGCACGCCGCCCGCGCGCTCGGGGTGGGCCGTACGTCCGCGCTCGGGCGCCCGCTCGGTGAGCTGCTCGCCCAGGGGGTGGAGGAGCTGGAGAGCGCGCTGACCCATGTGCTGGCCGAGGGCGCGCCGCCCGGACCCGCCGAGATGTGGGTGAGCGTGCGGACCGCCGAGGGCGAGCGGCGGCGCTGCTGGCGCAGCGGCTTCGTACGGCTGTCCTCGCCACTGGCGGAGGAGCCCGTACCGCTCGGGGTCGGCTGGCTCTTCCAGGACGTCACCGAGGCACGGCAGGGCGAGCGGGAGGCATCCCAGTTGCGCTTCCGCTCCAACCAGTTGCACCGCGCCGCCCGTGCCGCCGCCGAGTGCGAGGACCCGGCGGAGGCGGCGGTGGTCCACCTGGAGTTCGCCCTCGCGGGCTTCGCCGACCACGCCCTGCTGGACCGGGTCGCGCCGGTGCCGCCCGGCGCGGAGGAGGGTTCGGTACGGCTCGTACGGCTCGCCGCCACCCCCGCCGGTACGCCCGGACCCGACACACCGCCCGGCACCTCCGGGCTGCCCGTGCGGTACGGCGCCGGACATCCCGCGCTCCAGTGCGGCGAGCGGAACGGGACGGTGCGGGTGGACGCCGGGTCGGGTCCCGCCGAGCGCCCGCGCGAGTGGGCGCGGGCGCGGCTGTGGCCCGCCGACACCGCGCACGCGCTGTGCGCGGTCCTGCGCAGCCGGGGTCGCACGCTGGGCGTGCTCACCTTCCTGCGCGGGCCGGGGCGGGGGCGCTTCGACCGGTCCGACGTGGCGTACGCGGAGGAGGTGGCGGCGCGGATCGGAGCGGCGCTGGACCTGACGGCGGCGGTCCGGGGCTAGGGCCTGTCCGCCGCCGGTACCGGTGTCCGGGGAGACGCCCCCTAGTGCCGGTAGAAGATCCGGTCGCCGTACTTCTCCATGATCCGCGCGTTCCAGTCGTGGCCGCCGTCGACGTTGCCGGAGCGCAGCAGCGGGGGCTCGATGCCGCGCGCGGCCAGTTCGGCGGCGGCGGTGGCCATCACGGCCTGCATCAGCGCCGAGGTGACGACCGTGGAGGCGGGGGCGAAGGGGGCGGGCACGGAGTCCAGGCTCAGCTCCGCGTCCCCGACCGCGATCTTGGAGTCGAGCACGACGTCGCAGTGGTCCTTGAGGAAGGTGCCCGAGGAGTGCCGCGAGGCGGTCTCGGTGGCGTACGCGACGGAGGTGACGCCGATGACCTTGAGTCCGCGCTCCCGGGCGCCGCGCGCCATCTCGACGGGCAGGGAGTTGCGTCCCGACAGCGAGATGATCACCAGGGCGTCCCCGGCGCGGGCCGGTGAGCTGTCCAGTACGGCGGTCGCGAGCCCGTCGACCCGCTCCAGGGCGGAGCCGAGGGTGGCCGGGGTGACGTCCACGCCGACGACGCCGGGTACGGCGAGCAGGTTCATCAGGGCGAGTCCGCCGGCCCGGTAGACCACGTCCTGCGCGGCCAGCGAGGAGTGCCCCGCCCCGAACGCGAACAGCCGCCCCCCGTCCGTCACCGTGTCCGCCAGCAGGACCCCCGCCTCCGCGATGGCCCCACCCTCCTCCTCCCGCACCCGCCGCAACAGCTCCGCGGCGGCATCGAAGAACAGTTCGGCAGGCGTGCCGTCGCTCATACGGTGCCCCTTCGCGCTCGGTGTCGCGGATCACGGTGCGGTCTGGACCATCACCCTGTCAATACGGGGTGCCTCCGGCGGTTCGGCGGGTGTCCTGTGCGGGAGTTGGCGCGTGGTGAGGGGGCTCGGGGTGCGGGACCTGGCGGCGGTCCCGCGTACGACGTCATCACCGCCCCGATTCCCCCCGCCCCGTCACCCCGCCGCACCCCGGTTTCGTAGGGGCGGCACGGTTGTCGGTGGTATCCGGCAGAATTGAGGTCTGGGCCAGCGCACGCGCCGGGAGCGGTGAGCTTCCGGCAGAGGTAATCGAGGGGCACGTATGTCCGGACTGATCGACACCACGGAGATGTATCTCCGCACCATCCTCGAACTGGAAGAGGAAGGCGTCGTCCCCATGCGCGCCCGCATCGCGGAGCGGCTCGACCAGAGCGGGCCGACCGTGAGTCAGACGGTGGCGCGGATGGAGCGGGACGGGCTCGTGTCCGTGGCCAGCGACCGTCATCTGGAGCTGACCGACGAGGGCCGCAGGCTGGCCACGCGGGTGATGCGCAAGCACCGCCTCGCGGAGTGCCTGCTGGTGGACGTCATCGGGCTGGAGTGGGAGCAGGTGCACGCGGAGGCGTGTCGCTGGGAGCACGTGATGAGCGAGGCGGTCGAGCGCCGCGTGCTCGAACTGCTGCGGCACCCCACCGAGTCGCCGTACGGCAACCCGATCCCGGGTCTTGAGGAGCTGGGGGAGAAGGACGGCGCCGACCCGTTCCTGGACGAGGGCATGGTCTCGCTGGCCGACCTCGACCCGGGCCAGGACGGCAAGACGGTCGTCGTCCGCCGGATCGGGGAGCCGATCCAGACGGACGCGCAGCTCATGTACACGCTGCGGCGCGCGGGCGTGCAGCCCGGTTCCGTGGTGAGCGTGACCGAGTCGGCGGGCGGCGTCCTGGTCGGCAGCGGCGGCGAGGCCGCCGAGCTGGCCTCGGAGGTCGCCTCGCACGTCTTCGTCGCCAAGCGCTGAGAGACGCGCCGGGACGAAAGAGAACCCCGGCGCCGCCGCGGCGCCGGGGTCTCACCTCCCCGGACGGTGACCCGGAGCCCCGAGCTCCCAGGGTCACCCTCGGACCGTTTTTCCCCGAGCGGTCCGCCCCCCTCGCCAGAGAAGATCCCCTCGGCGGTGGCGATCATTCCTCTTCTGGTGTCACTCGAACGAGGGGTGTTCCTCGCACAGACCCGATGTTCGAATAGCAGTTCGATAGTCTGCGACAGCAGCACCACGAACCACGGCATAGGACGACGGCAGGGCAGTACACCGGTACGAGGCAGGCAAGGCTGGGGGGTGCCAGGCGATGGCACGACGCATCGACGTGACAGGAGCGGGCGGCGTACGGCTGGCCGCCTGGGAGTTCGCGGACCCGCCCAAGGAAGGGGCCGACTCCGCCCTCCCCGGCGTGCTGCTGCTCCACGGGCTGATGGGCCGCGCCTCGCACTGGGCGGCCACCGCCCGCTGGCTCGCGGAGCGCTACCGCGCGGTGGCGCTCGACCAGCGCGGCCACGGCCGCAGCGAACACCCTCCCGCGGCAGCCTGCACCCGCGAGGACTACGTCGCGGACGCCGAAGCCGCCCTCGAACAGCTCGGTCTCGCCCCCGCCGTCCTCATCGGCCACGCCATGGGCGCCCTGACGGCCTGGCAGCTCGCCGCCCGCCGCCCCGACCTCGTGCGCGGGCTCGTCATCTGCGACATGCGCGCCTCCGCCCTCGGCGCCGCCTCGCAGCGCGAGTGGGACGAATGGTTCCGCTCCTGGCCGGTCCCCTTCGCCACGCTCGCGGACGTCCGCAAGTGGTTCGGCGAGGACGACCCCCGCCTGGAGCGCCCGAGCCCGACCCGCGGCGAGTTCTACGCCGAGGTCATGCACGAGTGCGCCGACGGCTGGCGCCCCGTCTTCGAGCCCGAGCGCATGCTCCGCACCCGCGAGACCTGGGTCCACGACGCCCACTGGGAGGAACTGACCCAGGTCGCCTGCCCCACCCTCGTCGTCCGCGGTCTCGACGGCGAACTCGGCCGCGCCGAAGCCCAGGAAATGGTCCGCGTCCTCCCCCGAGGCGAATACGCCGAGATCACCGACGCGGGCCACCTGATCCACTACGACCAGCCGGAAGCATGGCGCAGAGCGGTGGAGCCGTTCCTGAACCACCTGTCCTGAGCTTGTTCAGCAGGGGCCACTGGTTTTTGGTCTTTTCAGGGGCGCGGGGAACTGCGCGACCAGCCCACACGGCGCCGCACCCGAAAAACCCGCAGACAGCCCCCTCACCCCCGACTGACCGCCACCAGAATCTCCGGCAACCGCCCCACCGTCCGCGGCGCGGCCAACCGCAACCCCGCCACGGTCAACCCCGCCCCGTACACCACCCCGAGCGGCAGCAGCACCCACGCCCACCGCGCCCCACCGTCCGCGACGTTCAGCCAGATCACCGCCGCGATCACCGGCGCACACAGCAGCGCCGCCGACACCATGCCCCCGAAGATCGCCGCGAAGGCGAGCCCCGCCTGCCCCGGCGCCACGTTCCGGTGCCCCTCCTGCGGGATCGAGTAGGGGAACCGCGCCGACGTCCACGCCCCGGTCGCCAGCATCGCCCCCAGCAGCGCCAGGGACAGCCCGAGCACCTCGGGCAGCCGGTCCCAGTCGCCGAGCAGCGCCGTCGTCACCACGGTGACCAGGAGCGCGTACGGCAGGGTGATCAGCAGCAGCGCCAGCGCGCGCCCGCGCAGCTCGGCGTAGGCGTCGCGGGGCGAGGAGATGGTCATGGCGACCATCCAGAACGCGGACGCGTCCTGCCCGAACTGGTTGTACATCTGCATCCCGAGCATCCCCGAGGCGAAGCACGCGAAGTAGACCGACCCGGTGCCCTGCACCGCGTTGAACACCGGCACGATCAGCCCGATCGCCAGCGAGGTGACCCACGCCGCCTTGGTCTTGGGGTCGCGCCAGATGTAGCGCAGGGTGCGTTCCATGACGGCGCCGGTGCGACCGCCCGGCAGCACCCGCCCCAGCAGGCTCGCCGAGGCGTGGTCGGGGGCGTTCGTGTCGGCGCCCTGGAGCGTGGAGCCGTCCGGCGCGGTCATCAGCCGGGTCAGACTGCGCGCCCAGGCGACGATCAGCAGCGCCAGCGCGAGCACGGACACGGCCAGTTGGGCCAGCGCGAGACCGTACGACCCCGTGCTCGCCGTGTGCACCGCGGCCAGCGCCGAGGCGGGCGGCACCCAGGACAGCACGTCCGCCACCGGCTGGAGCTGCCCGAGCCCGGTGGACGAACCGAGGCGCTGCAAACCGAAGTTGAGCACCTGCGCCCCGATGGCGATCACCAGCCCGCTCAGCACCGCGAGGTCCCGTCCCCGGCGGCTGGTCAGCAGCCGTACGTTGGCCGCCGCGACCGTACGCGCCAGCGCCACGCACACCAGCAGCGCGAGCGGCAGGGCGACGGCGGCGGCGACCCATCCGGCGGGTCCGTGCGCGAGCGCCACCGCGCAGCCGGTGAGGACCAGCAGGGTGTACAGCGGGCCGATGCCGACCAGCGAGGCGGCGAGCAGCGCGCGCACCAGCGGCCGGGGGCGCAGCGGGAGCATCACCAGCCGGGTCGGGTCGAGCGTCTCGTCGCCGCTCGGGAAGAACAGCGGCATCACGGTCCAGCCGAGCGCGAGCACCGCCGCGCCGATCACCACGACGTTCTCGACGTGCGCGAACCCGCCGAGCGCGATCAGCCCCGTCATCTGGAGCAGACCGATCAGCAGCGCGGCGATCGCCGAGCACACGAACGCCGCCCGGCGACCCGCCGACTGGCGCAGCCCGCCGCGCAGCAGCGACAGCTTCAGCCGGACGAGGGTGGGGGTCAGAGCCGTCATCGCGGGGCACCGCCGCCCAGCCAGTCCAGGTCGGACCCGGCGGCGCGGTCGTGGGCACCCACGAGTTCGAGGAACGCCGCCTGGAGTGTGGGATGTTCGCCGCGCACCTCGGCGAGCGGACCGGTGGCGCGGATGCGTCCGGCGGCCAGCACGGCCACCCAGTCGCACAGGGACTCCACCAGCTCCATCACGTGCGAGGAGAAGACCACGGTGGCGCCGGAGGCGGTGTAGCGCTCCAGGACGCCCCGGATGGTCTGCGCGGAGACCGGGTCGACGCCCTCGAACGGCTCGTCCAGAAAGAGCACTTCGGGGTTGTGCAGCAGGGCGGCGGCCAGTCCGATCTTCTTGCGCATACCGGTGGAGTAGTCGACGACCAGCTTGTGCTGGGCCCCGGCCAGGTCGAGCACGTCGAGCAACTGGGTGGCCCGCTTGTCGACCTCGGCGCCGGGCAGCCCGCGCATCCGCCCGGAGTAGCCGAGCAGTTCCCGCCCCGACAGCCGTTCGAAGAGCCGCAGTCCCTCCGGCAGCACCCCGATGCGTGCCTTGACGGCCACCGGGTCGCGCCAGACGTCCTGTCCGGCGATCTCCACGCTGCCCTGGTCGGGCCGGAGCAGCCCGGTCACCATGGACAGGGTGGTGGTCTTGCCCGCCCCGTTGGGACCGACCAGTCCGATGAACTTCCCGGCGGGCAGATCGAGATCGATCCCCCCGACCGCGACATGCTGCCCGAACTGCTTCCAGAGTCCCCGTATCCGCACTGCTGCCTCGGTCATGCCGAAACCCTACGGGGACATCGGCGGTCCTGTTGAGGGCCCCGGACCACTCGGTGATCAGCGGTCCCGCGCACACGCGTACGCCAGCGCCGGGACCACCTCCTCCGCGTCCGGCAGCCAGCGGTTGGCCAGGGTCGGCGGGGATGCCCACTGGGCGGCGCCCCGGGTGCCGACGCGGGAGGGCGGGGCGGCGACGTAGCGGCCCTCGCCGAGGGCGGTCAGGTCAAGCGAGGGCGGGTACCAGCCCAGGCGGCGCAGCAGGTCGGGCGTCTTGGCGCCGCCGCCGGGCAGCACGAAGAACTGGGTCCTGCCGTCGGCGGTGCGGATCACCGGACCCGGGATCAGCCCCATCCGCTTCATGCGGGCCAGCGCGAGCAGACCCGGGCTCTCCGGGACGGACAGCGCGTCGAAGGTGCGCCCCGTCGGCAGCAGGATCGACGCCGTCGGCCGCCGCTGCCACATCGCGCGCACCGCCCGCACGCTGCGGGTGGCCAGGGACGCCCAGTCGGGCCGGGTCGGATGCGCCCCCGGCGCGGGGCACTCCTCGTCCCCGCACGAGCAGAACACCATGCCGTCGAGCGTCTCCAGCCAGCTCCCCGCGACCACGTCCCAGCGCCGCTCGTCCGCGTAGCGTACGGCGGTCTCCAGCAGGGGCTCCGCGCGCTGGTGCGGGATCTGGGCGGCTGCGGGGCCCGCGCTCGTGTCGGTCACGATCCACTCAACTCTCCCGCCGGACGTCGGTTACGGCCCGGCCGCGCGCGGGGGAGGTGCACCGGCTCGCCACCCGGGGCGCATGGGTGCATCCACGGGGGCGCGCGGGAGGGTCGGGAGTGTGGCGCGGGTAGCCACGTCCGAGGGGTCCGGGAGCGGGCGCGGTGGGCGCCGCCGGACCGCCGGAGGGGAGAGGCTGCCGCCTTTACCCCGGCAAACCGCACATGTCACGCATTGACGTTATGTCGACTGGGCAGTGATCTGAATCGACCGGATCGTCCGGCCGGATCTTCACGCTCCAGGGTTTCGCAGGGGGTAGCGGATGGCCGCGAGGCCGCTAGTGGCGAGGCAGCCGAACGAAAGGCTGCAAGCACTGATCCAGGAAGCGGGGTGCTCGAACGCGGGGCTGGCCCGGCGCGTCAACATGTGCGGCGCCGAGCACGGTCTCGACCTGCGCTACGACAAGACGTCCGTGGCCCGCTGGCTGCGCGGTCAGCAGCCGCGCGGGCGCGCCCCGGCCGTCATCGCCGAGGCACTCGGCCGCAAGCTCGGCCGTACGGTCACGATCGACGAGATCGGCATGGCCAACGGCAAGAACCTCGCCTCGGGCGTGGGTCTCCAGTTCTCGCCGACCGTACTGGGGGCCATCGAGCAGGTCTGCGAGCTGTGGCGCAGCGACGTGGGCAGGCGGGACTTCCTGTCCGGCTCCTCCGTCGCCGCCTCCGCGCTCGTCGAGCCCAGCCGCGACTGGCTGATCTCCGCGCCGGACGCGGCGGTGGCCCGGCAGGCGGGTCCGCGCGTGGGCCGCTCCGACGTGGCGGCCGTGCGCTCCATGACCGAGGCGCTGGTGGGTCTGGACCACACCTACGGCAGCGGGCATGTGCGCCCGGTCGTCGTGCACTACCTGAACAGCGTGGTCTCAGGGCTGCTCGCGGGCTCGTACCGGGAGGCGGTCGGGCGCGAACTCTTCTCCGCCGTCGCCCGGTTGACCGAGCTGGCGGGGTACATGGCCGTGGACACCGGTCAACCGGGGCTGGCCCAGCGGTACTACATCCAGTCGCTGCGCCTCGCGCAGGCGGCCGGTGACCGCGGCTACGGCGGCTATGTGCTCGCCGCCTCCATGAGCCATCTCGCCGCCCAGCTCGGAAACCCGCGCGAGATCGCCCAGTTGGCGCGCGCCGCGCAGGAGGGCGCCCGGGGGCGGGTGACCCCGCGCGCGGAGTCGATGTTCCACGCCGCCGAGGCGCGCGGGCACGCCCTGCTCGGCGACGCCCGCTCCGCCGAGGCGGCTTCCGGGAAGGCGATCGCGGCGCTGGAGCGCGCGGAGGCGTCCGGAGGCGACGACCCGGCGTGGATCGCGCACTTCGACGAGGCGTATCTGGCCGACGAGTTGGCGCACTGCCACCGCGACCTCGGCCAGCCGGAGGTGTCCGCTCGCTACGCCGAGCAGTCGCTCGCCGGGCACCCGGAGTCCCGCGCCCGGCGCCGTGCCATCGGCTACGTCCTGCTCGCCACCGCCCAGGTGCAGCGCCGCGAGATCGAGCAGGCGTGCCAGACCGGCATGAAGGCGGTCGAACTCCTGGAGACCCTGCGCTCCGACCGGGGTGCCGAGTATCTGACGGATCTTCAGCAACGCCTCGAACCGTTCCGGGAGGAGGCGGTCGTCAGGGAGTTCGGGGCGCGGCTCGACGTACGCCAGGCGGCCTGAACGCGCGGGCATCCGCGTGTGAAGGGACGGTGAACGGCACCCGCGGCGTTCGCGGGTGCCGAATACAGCGTGGTGGGGGCAGGTTTTGTTACGGCTGTCACAGGGAAGCGGCTGTGGCCCTGAGCTGCGTGGCACCGGGCTCGACAGACCCGGTAGCGTGAGCCGACGATTCCGAAGGTCCCCCATTCACAGGAGTCCCGGTGACGCAGAGTGGACAGGGCGAGGAGCCCTCGGCGCGACCCGCGCACGAAGGCATCGTGCTGCCCTCCGACGGAGGAGAGCCCCTGCTGCCGGGCACGACGGGCGCACCCGCGCCCTCCGCGCCGCCCGGCGGTCAGACCTGGGGCGGTGAGTGGGGTCCCGGCCAGGAGGCACCGCAGCCGGGCCAGGGCTGGCCCCCCGCGACGCAGCAGTGGCCCCTCCCCGAGCAGCAGGCCGGTCCCGGCCCGATGCCGCCCGAGGGTGCCCCCGCGCCGTCGTACGGCGGCGAGCCGTACCCGCAGTACGCGGAGAACGGCGGCGGCTACGCGGACAACAACGGCGGCTATGCGGACAACGGCGGCGGTCAGGGCTACCCGGCCGCCGGGGCGCCCATGCCCCCGATGCACGAGGCCGCCACCCAGTACATGCCCCCGGTGCCCGGCGCGGGTCCCGAGGGCGCGACGCAGTACATACCCCCGGTCCCGGGCGGCGGCGCGGCCGAGGCGGCCACGCAGTACATACCCCCGGTGCCCGGCGGCGCGCTGCCGCCCGAGATGGGCGGACCGGCGCAGCAGCAGCCCGGCCACGCCCACGCCGAGGCGGCGACCCAGTACATCCCGCCCTACCCGGGCGACGACGGCGAGCGGCAGCCGCCCGCCGAGTTCGACAACCTCTTCCGCGGTCCGCAGGCGGGCGAGGGTTCCACCCAGCAGATGCCGCGCGTCCCCTCGGCGCCCGTCGGCCAGGCGCCGGTGATCTCCGGGCAGCCCGCCTACCGGCCGCCGATGGACGAGGACGACAGCGGGCGCCGGGGCGGCGGACGCACCGGATCGCGCGTGCCGGTGATCGCCGCCGTGGGCATCGGCATCGTGGTCCTCGGCATCGGCGCGGGCGCGCTGCTCAGCAGCGGCGGGGACGACAAGAAGCCGGACCCCGCCACCGCCGCCGCCTCCAGCCCGGCCAGTACCGAGCCCTCCGCCTCCGCCGCCGCCGACCCGGCCAAGCAGCAGGCGGTCGCCCTCGACCAGGTGCTCGCCGACAGCGGCAACAGCCGCGCCCAGGTGATCCGCTCGGTGGAGAACGTCAAGGGCTGCCGCGACCTCGGTCGCGCCGCCACCGATCTGCGCGACGCCGCCCGGCAGCGCAACGCGCTGGTCACCCGGCTCGGCAAGCTGTCCCTGGACAAGCTGCCGGACAACGCCGCGCTGAAGGACGCGCTCACCAAGGCGTGGCAGGCGTCCGCCTCCGCCGACAACCACTACGCGGCCTGGGCGGGCCAGGTGGCCGGCAAGCACGGCTGCGCCAAGGGTCACGCGCGCACCACCGGCCAGACCCAGCAGGGCGACCGGGCGAGCGGCACCGCCAGCGCCCAGAAGACCCGCGCCGCCCAGTTGTGGAACGCCATCGCGGGCAAGTACGGCCTGACCGCGCGCCAGCCGACCCAGCTCTGACGAAAGACCCGGCGCCCGGGAAGCTTCCCCGGGCGCCGGGTCTTCGCACGCCTCGCACGCCTCGCACGCTTCGCCGGACGGCTCAGTCCACGTCCGCCTTCGCCAGGGTGGCCGTCATGTCGGTGACCTCGGAGGACGCCGTCGCGCCCCGCTTCGCCGCGACCAGCTTGCCGTCCCGGACCACCTGGACGGTCACGTCCGCGTTGACCAGGCGCGGGAAGCCGACCGCCGACAGCGGGGTCTCCTGCGGCCAGTGCAGGGTCGGGGTCAGACCGCCGGTGCCCACCTTCAGACCGTGGTCGAGGGTGTGCTGCACGGTGTCGGCGCTCACCTCGCCGTCCCCGATCCGCTCCAGGACCGCCTTCAGCACGGTGTAGGCGAGGTAGGTGGTCTGCACGCCCACGTCCGCCGGGTCGATGCGGTTGTCCCCGAACGCCTCCGTGTCGATGATCTTCTTCATCGAGTCCCAGCGCGGGTCGGAGGCGACCGGGTACCAGCTCGTGACGTACGTCCCCTCGTACGGTCCGCTCGCGCCGCCCGTCGCGTTGATCAGCGACTGGTCGACGCTGCCCAGCACGGTCGCCGTGCGCACCGCCGGGTAGTCGGGGCGGGCGCGCCGGAAGGAGTCCATGAACGTGTCGGTGCGGTCGCCGAGCGCGGGCACCACGCAGCCCCTGCGCGCCGGGTCGGCGGTCGCCCCGTGCAGTGCCCGGTCGGAGGCGGTGCCGTACTCGGTGGCGTCGTCGGCGGCGAGCTGGTCGTTCGCCGCCGCGTGACCGCCCGCCTTCAGACCCGCGTCCAGCAGCGGGGGCATCTCGTCCCCGGCGATGCTGTCGGGCCGCACCAGCGCGACGGGACCGCAGGTGCCCGCCAGCGCCTGCCCGAGCCCGGCGAGCAGGGCGGGCTGACCGCCGTTGACCGGGTACGACACGGGGCTGGTGAACTCGTCGCTGGTCACGCCGTAGCCGCCGATGAAGGGGATGCCCGCGCCCTCCAGCGGGGCGAGGTAGGAGTCCCCGTACTGGCTGTACGAGCCGACGACCGCGACCGCGCCCTCGTCCGCCGCGCGCCGGGCGCAGCGGGCCACGCCCACGCTGTTGTTGCGCTCGTTGCAGGTCAGCACCTGGAGCCTGCGACCGCCGATGCCGCCGCGCGAGTTGATCCACTTCGCGTACGCGACGGCCATGGCGGGCATACCGGGCTTGTTGGTGGCGCGGGTGTTCTCCGGCGCCCAGGTCATCACCTTCACCGTGCCCTCCCCGGAGTCCGAGCCGCCCACGACACCGCACCCCGCGGTGAGGGACGCGCACACGGCCAGTGCCCCGGCGTACCGGGCGGCGGTGCGGGTGCGCCGGGTGAGGGGGAAGGGGAAGAAGCTGCGGGGGAGTCGCCTGCCGGTCATGGACACGCACGATTCCCTCACGCACCCAACCCAGAGGTGACCCTCGGTCGACGACGGGTGACAGCGGGGTGAACAGCGGGGGCGAATGGGGCGCCCGGGACACGGAACGTACGATCGTTGACCGTGCAAGGTTCGGAGAACACTTCCCGTCGCGGCCGCCGCTCCACCACCATGGGCGTCATGCCACTCAACGACATGCCGTGGTGGCGCTGGCGCTGCACTGTGCGTTCCGCGCTGCACATGCTCTCCGACCCGGTGTTCCAGCGGGACGTCTGGCTGGCCGGCGTACCCGGGTACGGCGACGTCACCGACGCCGTCTACCGGCTGGTGGAGGACACCTGGCTGGACAACTGGTCGGCCGAGAAATACGTCGGCACGATATTCCGGGACTCGCAGGAGGCGGCGCTCGTCGACACCGCCGTTCTGCGGGTCCTGCGGATCATGCACCAGGTCGGTCCGGACGCCCCGGTCTCCGCCTACCTCGACCACGCGGGCTGGCCGGAGGCGGTACGGGCGGCGCGCGACGCCCATCTGCGGCTCGCCGCGAGCGACGGGGACGACGCGGAGGCGCCGCCGCGCAGCCTGGAAGTGCTCCAGATCATGACCAGGTCCGCGTAGCGGCTGCCGCCGCCGGGCGCGGGGTCTGCCGTCGCCGGGCGCGGGGCTGCCGTCGCCGGGTCGCGTGGGTCCGTCTGCCGGACACCCCGCCCGCCGGGGCGGTCCGGCGTGAGATCGTGTGACGCATGAACGAGCAGCCCAGCCGCGTTGCCGCCGGTGCGGCGGACCAGTACGTCCTGACCCTCTCGTGCCCGGACAAAAAGGGCATCGTGCACGCCGTGTCGAGCTATCTGTTCATGACCGGCTGCAACATCGAGGACAGCCAGCAGTTCGGCGACCACGACACGGGTCTGTTCTTCATGCGCGTCCACTTCACCGCCGAGGAGCCGGTGACCGTGGACAAGCTGCGCGCCAGCTTCACGGCCATCGGGGACGCCTTCCACATGGACTGGCAGATCCACCGCGCCGACCAGAAGATGCGGATCGTCCTCATGGTCAGCAAGTTCGGGCACTGCCTGAACGACCTGCTGTTCCGGGCGCGGACCGGGGCGCTTCCCGTGGAGATCGCGGCGGTGGTGTCCAACCACACCGAGTTCGAGGAACTCGTGGGGTCGTACAACATCCCCTTCCACCACATCCCCGTCACCCGGGACACCAAGGCGGAGGCGGAGGCGCGGCTGCTGGAGCTGGTGCGCGAGGAGAAGGTCGAGCTGGTGGTGCTCGCCCGCTACATGCAGGTCCTCTCGGACGACCTGTGCAAGGCGCTGAGCGGGCGGATCATCAACATCCACCACTCGTTCCTGCCGAGCTTCAAGGGTGCGAAGCCGTATCACCAGGCGCATGAGCGGGGGGTGAAGCTGATCGGGGCGACCGCGCATTACGTCACCGCGGATCTCGATGAGGGGCCGATCATCGAGCAGGAGGTCGAGCGGGTGGGGCACGAGGTCACCCCGGACCAGTTGGTCGCCGTGGGGCGGGATGTGGAGTGTCAGGCGCTGGCGCGGGCCGTCAAGTGGCACGCGGAGCGGAGGATTCTTCTTAACGGGCGGCGGACTGTGGTGTTCGCCTGAGGTTCGTCGGCGGGTGCGGGTCCGTTGTGGCTTGTCGCGCCCACGCGGCGGCAGCCGCAAATCGACACAGCCCCGCGCCCCTGGGTGGGACACCCGTACGTTTCCTACATCCGGCTCAGACTTGCTGTTGCCGTCAGGACTGTCCTGATCGCGTCCCTGTCGCCCTTCTGGCCCGCCGCTGCTTCCTCCGGGGAGACGTGGCCCGCTGCCAGGCGGCAGAACTCGACGCCGTCCAGGGCTACTTGGGCCACCTGGTCGGCGTCGGGGGTGCGGGGGTCCAGGGGGATGACGTACTTGTTGCCGTAGGGGCTGCCCTCGATCTCCAGCAGGACGGTGCCGGGCGGTGCCTGGGGACCGGCGGCCAGGACGGCGGGGAGCATGCGGATCGCGAGGTCGATCAGCTTGCCCAGGTGGCGGGGTGCGGGCGGGTCGTAGGGGTAGTGGACCGCCTTCGCGATGTCCTCGGCGTGGACCCAGCACTCGAAGGCGCGGTCCAGCATCGCGTCGTGCAGGGGGAGCGCGAAGTCGCCGTAGGACACCTCGAAGCCGCGGGCGCGCCCGCCGGTGAAGGACGCGGTGCGGACGAGGCGGTGGCTCTGGTCGCGCCAGGGTTCGCGGACGTGGCGGGTGGGCGGGAAGTGCGAGGCACGCCAGAACGCCTCGGTCCGCTCGGCGGGACCACCGGTCCCGCGCGCCTGCTCGGCGAGTGCCTCCGCCAGCGGGTCCTCCAGACCGAGCGCGGTGGCCACCAGACCGTCCACCGAGAGCAGATGCGCGATGACCCCGGCGACGGTCGTACGACGGCTGGTCCCGCCCTCGGCGCCGAACCAGCGCAGCCGTACGGGCGCGTGCCACTCGGCGTCGCCGAAGTCCTGGAGGAGGGCGTCCAGACGGGCGGTCTCGGCGTCGTAGGCGTCGGCCCAGTCGGGCACCGGGATGCGCGGCGGGCGGCGGCTCAGGCAGGTCTCCAGGACCCGGGCGCGCAGCGTGGGGTCGACGTCCAGCGGCTCGGGGCGGTGCAGCAGCTCCACCGCCTCCCGCAACCGCCGCGCCTCCTCGGCACAGCTCCCGCAGTCCCCCAGATGCTCCTCCACCGCCTCCGTCTCCGCCCCCGAGCAAGCGGCCAACGCCCAGGCGCCGAGCAGCGACCGCAACACGTCGTGCGACAGCGCCGCACCGCCTTCCGCCGCTTCTCCGCCCGCGCGGGGCAACGGCACGCGCTCGGACCGCGCCCGGATGCGGTCCGCCGCGGCGCGTTCACCGCCGGGCCATGCCTGGACGCCCTCCGCGCCTGCGGGTTCGACGTCGGGCGATGCTCCGGTGCGCTCCGCGCCGGGTTGTTCGCCGTCGGACCAGGTCCGGGTGCCTTCCGTGCCGGGGCGTTCGCCGCCGGGCTGTGCTCCAGCGCTCTCCGTGCCGGGGAGTTCCCCGCCGGGCCGGTCTCCGCCGGACCGCGCCCAGGCGCCCTCCGTGCCGGGGTGTCCCGCTGTGCCGGGCTGTCCCATGGCGCTCTCCGTGCAGGGGTGTCCCGCGGTGCCGTCTGCTTCGGGGGTCCGGGCGGCAGCCCCCTCGTGGCGCTGCTGCCGCGGCACGTGCTCCTCGGTGCCGTCCACGTGGGGCTCGTGGGGGTTCGGGGGTGTCATGGGGTTCCCCCGTCGGGCGGTGGGGTGTCGTGGGCGGTGGAGAGGAGTTGGAGGCCGAGGCGGAGGCGGCGGCGCGCCTCGTCCTCGGTGACGTCGAGGTCGGCGGCGGTGCTGCGGTAGTCGCGGCGTTGGAAGTAGGCCAACTCAAGCGCAGCGCGCAGGGGTTGGGGCATCGAGTGGACGATGTAGTCGGCGCGGGCGGCGACCGCCGCGCGGTGGACCTTGCGCTCCAGTTCCTCCGGCGAGGTGCCGTCGCCGCCGAGCGCTGCCGTCTCGTTGTCCCGCAGGCGGCGTACCGCGAGGCGGCGGGTGACCGCGGCGATCCAGGTGCGCAGCGGCTCCTGGCGGGGGTCGTACGTCTCGGGGTGCTGCCACAGGTGGGCGAAGACCTCGCGGGTCAGGGCGTCGGCGGCGCCCTCCTCGCCGAGCACGCGGTGGGCGAGGGCGTGCACCAGCGAGGCGTACCGGTCGTACAGCTCACCGAGTGCCGCCGCCTCCCCGCGCGCCAGCCGCTGCTGCATCACGCGGTCCCAGCGGAGCGGTACGTCCTGCTGCGCCATGCCGTTCCTCCCCTCGCCCGGTGCGGGCCCGGACCGGTGTCCCGGTGACCTTCTCTCGAATGTAGTCGGCACGTCTGACAGCGCACGCCCCTTTGTGTCAATGTGCGCCCCCCGCTGCGTCGCAGGTGATAGGGCCTCCTTCACACCGCCTTCACTCTTGCATGGTCCAACTCCGATCGAACAGGATTGATAGTGACCGAAACAAGACCTTTGCCGATCCTCCGCGGTTTGCCAATTCGTGTTTCAGGGAAACGCCCGCTGGGCAGCCGCGCGGAAAGAAACGTAGGGACTGCTTCCATTTCCGGGCGGTTCCGCGAGATCCGCCGAGCGGAGGGGTGTGGCCGTGGCATTCGAAGTGACCGGCGCCGAGCGGGGCGCGTGGGCCGTGCTCCGAGTCTGCGGTGAACTGGATCTGGTGACCTCACCGGTGTTGCGCCAGCGGGTGCACGACGCGGTGGCCGAGGGGCACCACAGTCTCGTCCTCGACCTTTCCGAGGTCTTCTTCTGCGATTCCAGCGGGGTCGGCGTGCTCATCGCGTCCCGGCGCCTCATCCGCTCCTGCCAGGGCAGGCTGCGGCTGATCCTGCCGGACCGGGGCGCGGAGGACGGCTCGCACGTGAACCGGGTCCTGGGCGCGCTGGGCGTACGGCGCCTCTTCGACGTGCGCGCGGATGTCGCCTCCGCCACCGCCGACGAGCCGGACTCGCTCACCGCCTGAACCGAAGTCGTCGGACATCCCGGAAGACGATCTTCCGGTAATTCGGCGCCCTGCGGCGCGAATTCATGGCCACGGATGTCGCGGATCGTGGCGAACTCGCATCACTGAGCGTCGATATCGGGTTGTGTCCGTTCCGCGACTCGTCACGGCCCGGAGTCGGCGGCCCGCTCGGGTACCTTGGGTGAGATGCGAGTGGCTGCGAGCACCGGTGGTGCCGGAGATGCCCCTGGGGCGTTCCCGGACTCGGTGTCGCGCGCCGCTGTTCACGGGGTGACGGTGGAATACCGACCCGATTGTTCGACTCCTCGACATGGGCGTCGCACAGTATGCCGCACGGGTACTCCTTCGCGCGGGAATATGCCCGAAGCGCTTGTTGGGGTGACTGTACGTCAACCATGCTGTCTCGTAAGGGAATCACGTTCCGTGACCCTTGCTCTGGTCGTTGTTCTGGCCATGCAGAAAATGGCTACGATCGTGGCCTTCGCCGTACCGCGCGTCGCGGATCGTGTCGCGCACGACGGGCGGCGTGGGGTCATGTGTCCGCCGGTTCGGATGGTGTGAGCGGTGCAGGTGCTTCAAGTACTGGAGATCCGGCCCGACCCCGAGGAGGTGAGGCGGGCGCGCTCGTGGACCCGCTCCCGGCTCGCCGGGCTCGGGATAGCGGCCGACGAACCGTTGGCCGAGACGCTGATCCTGCTCGTCTCCGAGCTGGTGACCAACGCGGTGGTGCACACGGGGCGCCCGGCGCTGCTCCGGCTCTCGCTGCCGGGCGGTACGCCAGGCGGCCGGACGGAGTCCGGGGACGGCGACCCGGAGACCGCGCGGGAGCCGGAGAAGACGCGCACGACCGTCGTCTCCGCCACGGTGCGCCTGGAGGTGGCCGACGCCAGCTCCCGTGCCCCCGTGCCGCGTTGCGCGGGCGACGACGCCACCGGCGGCCGGGGTCTGGCCCTCGTGGACTGTCTCGCCGACCGCTGGGGCTGGCAGACCGAGGGCGCGGGCAAGAGCATCTGGTGCGAACTGGACCGCTGTTCGCCGCCCCGGGAGGGCGTGGCGATGGCGTACGGGGGCGGCATGGCCGCGTACGAGGGCTTCACCTTCGAGGCCGTCTGACCCGTTTCCCGGCGGTGCGCCGGGCGTGCTCCCGTGCGCGGTCGCCGCGAAGTGCGCGCAAGTACCCGCCGCCCGTACGGTGTTGACGCGTCGAGTGTGTGTGAACACGCTGGTGTGCGTCGATTCGCCGCGAGGGGACGGCGAGGACCGGGGTGACGGAGTCCTCGCCGAGTGTGGGTCGCACCGGTCGGCGGCGCCGGGCGTGCACAGGGGGACACGCCCGGGAGATACGCCACCGCCCGGTCCGCGCGGGGCGGGAGCCAAGCCAAAACGCTCCCGCCCCGTCCAGCAAGCCCGCCCCGCCTGCACGACCCGTCTCGCCCGAGCTACCCGGTGCCTGCCTGCTTCGCCCGGCCCGCCAAGACGCATCCGCCCGGTCGGACACGACGCCGGGACCTCGCCTCGCACGGGCTCCCGCCCGCCTGCCGCCTGTCTCGCCCTGTCCGGCAACTCGCCTCCGCCCGGTCGGACGCGGCGCTCGGAACCTGGCTCGCACGGGCTCCCGCCGCGTTCCAGCCCGTCTGTCGGCACGTCTGCCTGGCCGTCTCGCCTCGCCCTGCCCCACCAACCGTGCCCGTCTTGCCCAGCCCGTCAAGTCGCCTGTCTGCTCCGGCACCGCACTTCCCGCCCCCAGAGCCCGGCAAGACGCATCTGCCGGTCTGGGCAAGGTGGTTGTGGGGCCTTGCCCCGAACCTGCCCCGCTCCCGTCGGCGCTCGCCGCCTCGTCCCGCACGGCGCTTCCGGCCCGTCTGCGAGGCCCGCTCCCTAAGCTGCCGCCATGGCATGTCGCATCAGCGAGTTGGTCCTCGACGCCGCCGATCCCGAGCGTCTCGCCGTCTTCTGGAGCGAGGTCCTCGGGTACGTGGAACTCGGCCGCGAGGAGGACGGGAGCATCGAGATCGGGCCACCCGGCACCGGGTTCGGCGGACCGCAGCCCACCCTGGTCCTCAGCCTGACCACCGACCCGCGCCCCGCGAAGCTCCGGCTGCACCTCGACGTCAGCGCCACCGACCGCGACCAGGACGCCGAACTGGAACGCCTGCTGGCGCTCGGGGCGAGGCGGATCGACGTCGGCCAGACCGGGGAGGAGAGCTGGCACGTGCTGGCGGACCCGGAGGGGAACGAGTTCTGTCTGCTCAGGGCCCGGGTCGGGGTCGTCTAGGCGCGGGCGGTGGCCCGGAACGTGCGTCGGTAAGCCGTAGGCGTCACCCCCAGGTTCTGCTGGAGGTGCTGGCGCATCGACTGGGCTGTGCCGAAGCCGCAGTCGCGGGCTACGTGGTCGATGGGGAGGTCGGTGGATTCCAGGAGGCGGCGGGCTAGTTCGACGCGTTGCTGGGTGAGCCACTGGCCGGGGCTGACGCCGACCTCCTCGCGGAAGCGGCGGGTGAAGGTGCGGACGGACATCGACTCGCGGGCGGCGAGGTCGCGGAGCTGGATCGGCTCGTGGAGGCGGGCGAGCGCCCAGGCGCGGGCGGCTTTCGTGGTGGCGAGCTGGGGGTCGGGGACCGGGCGGTGGATGTACTGCGCCTGGCCGCCGTCGCGGTGCGGGGGGACGACCGTGCGGCGGGCGACCTCGTTGGCGACCGCCGCGCCGTGGTCGCGGCGGACGATGTGCAGGCACAGGTCGAGCCCGGCGGCGACCCCCGCGGAGGTCAGCACGTCGCCGTCGTCGATGAACAGCACGTCCGGGTCCACCCGGATCGCCGGGAACATCCGCTGGAAGCGGTCCGCGTCGGCCCAGTGCGTGGTCGCCGGGCGCCCGTCGAGGTATCCGGCGGCGGCGAGGACGTAGACCCCGGTGCAGATGGAGGCGAGGCGGGTGCCGGGGCGGATGCGGGCGAGGGCGGCGGCCAGTCCGGGGGTGAGCCTGCCCTCGTCGTACTCCGGGCCGAGTTCGTACGACGCCGGGACGATCACCGTGTCGGCGGTCGCCAGCGCCTCGGGACCGTGCGGCACGTGCACGCTGAAGTCGGCGTCGGTCACGACCGGACCCGGCGGACGCACCGAGCAGGTCAGGACCTCGTACAGCGCCCGACCGTGCTCGTCGCGGGCGCGGGTGAAGATGCGGTGCGGGATGCCCAGTTCGAAAGGGAGCAGACCGTCCAGGGCCAGGACGACGACGCGGTGCGGGCGGAACTCCTCGGACGTGGCCATGGCCCGATCCTAGCCAACACTGACCTGCGGGCCACTCGATGCGCGTGCACACGGCGCCCGATCCTGGACGGCGTGACTCAGACAAGCGAAGCCACCGCCGCCGACCCGACCCCGGCAGGGCGACGCCGGGTGCACCGCGCCTGGTTCGTCGCCGCCGTCACCTTCGTCACGATCATCGGCGCGGCGGCTTTCCGTTCCCTGCCCGGACTCCTCATCGACCCGCTGCACGCGGAGTTCGGCTGGTCGCGCGGCACGATCGGCGCCGCCGTCTCCGTGAACCTCGCGCTCTACGGACTGACCGCGCCGTTCGCCGCCGCGCTGATGGACCGCTTCGGCATCCGCCGGGTGGTCGCCGTCGCGCTGACGGTCGTCGCGCTGGGCTCGGGGCTCACCGTGTGGATGACCGAGCCCTGGCAACTCATCCTGTGCTGGGGGCTGTTGGTCGGTCTCGGCTCCGGCTCGATGGCGCTGGCGTTCGCCGCCACCGTCACCGGGCGCTGGTTCACCGCGCGGCGCGGTCTGGTCAGCGGCATCCTCACCGCCGCCTCCGCCTCCGGGCAGCTCATCTTCCTGCCGCTGCTGTCCTGGATGATCGAGAGCGGTCACGACTGGCGCCCGGCGGCTGTCACGGTCGCCCTCGCCGCCCTCGTGGTCGTGCCCTTCGTGTGGCTGCTGCTGCGCGACCACCCGGCCGACGTGGGACTCGCGCCGTACGGGGCGAGCGAGTTCGTGCCCAAGCCGCCGCCGCTGACCGGTGCCGCCCGGCGGACGCTCGGGGTGCTCGCGCGGGCGGCGCGGACCGGACCGTTCTGGCTGCTCGCGGGCAGCTTCGCGATCTGCGGGGCGTCCACCAACGGGCTGATCCAGACCCACTTCGTGCCCGCCGCCCACGACCACGGGATGCCGGTCACGGCGGCTGCCTCGCTGCTCGCGGTCATCGGCGTCTTCGACGTGGTCGGCACGATCGCGTCGGGCTGGTTCACCGACCGCTTCGAGCCGCGCCGCCTGCTCGCCGTGTACTACGCGCTGCGCGGCACCTCGCTGCTCTTCCTGCCGGTGCTGCTGAACCTCGGTCCCGAGGTGAAGCCGCCGATGGTGTTCTTCATCGTCTTCTACGGTCTGGACTGGGTCGCCACCGTCCCGCCCACGCTCGCCCTGTGCCGGGACCGGTACGGCGACGACTCCGCGATCGTGTTCGGCTGGGTGCTCGCCTCGCACCAGATCGGCGCGGCGCTGGTGGCGTGGCTCGGCGGGGTCGCCCGCGACGTGTTCGGCTCCTACGACATGGTCTGGTACGCCTCCGGCGCCCTGTGCGCGGCGGCGACCCTGATGGTGCTGGTGATCCGGCGCCGCCCGGCACCGCTCAGCCTGCCCGCGTAGCCTCGCGGGCCAGCCGTCTGGCGATGGTGCGGGCGATCTTCTCGGCGTCCAGGGCGAGTTCGCGGAACATGCCGCTGATCGGGTTGGTGAACCCGGTGAAGTACAGCCCCGGCGCCTCCTTCGGGCTGCGGGCGCCGTGCACCACCGGGCGCCCCCGCCCGTCCAGCACCCCGAGGTGCCCGACCAGGGAGTCCAGACCGCGCGAGTACCCGGTGGCGGCGATCACCGCGTCCGGCGCCACCCGGCTGCCGTCGGCGAGCGCCACCTTGCCGTCCTCGAACCCCTCGACGGCGGCCGTGATCTCGACCTTGCCCTCGCGCACCGCGTCGATCAGACCCACGTCCTGCACCGGGATCGCGCCCTCGCGCACCCGGCTGTAGAGCCCGGACTCCGGTCGGGGCAGCCCGTGTTCGGAGAGGTCGGGGGTGCTGAGGCGGGCCATCGGACGGGCGAGCCGGTCCACGAGCCGCACCGGCAGCCGCCGTACCAGGATGCCGGTGTACTGGGCGGACCAGCCCGCCGTCGAGCGGCGCACGATGTGCGGGACGGTGCGCACGGCGAGGCGGACCCGCGCCGCGCCGCCCTCGACCAGGTCCACGGCGATCTCGGCGCCGGTGTTGCCCACGCCGACCACGAGCACGTCCCGGTCGGCGAACGGGCGGGCGTTGCGGTAGGCGCTCGCGTGCAGGAACTCCCCGTCCCAGTCCTCGAGTCCGGACCAGTCGGGCAGGCGCGGGGTGTGGTTGAAACCGGTGGCGACGACCACCGCGCTGCCGGTCAGCTCCCTGCCGCCGGAGGCGTGCAGCAGCCAGCCCGCGCCGTCCGGGGCGGGTTCGACCCGGAAGACCTCGACCCCGGTGACGATCTCCAGTTCGTGGTGCTCGGCGTACTTCTCCAGATAGCGCACCACGTCGTCGCGGGACACCCAGCGCCCGAACGCGCGGGGGATCGGCAGCCCCGGCAGCGCCGAGAGGCGCCGGGTGGTGTGCAGCTTGAGCCGGTCGTAGTGGCGGCGCCAGGACGCGCCGACCCGGTCGGCCTTCTCCAGGATCACCGCCCGCACCCCGCGTGCCCTCAGGGCGTGCGCGACGGCGAGTCCGCCGGGACCGGCACCGATGACGTAGACGG
Organism: Streptomyces sp. DSM 110735; assembly: GCF_016482685.1. GTDB lineage: Bacteria > Actinomycetota > Actinomycetes > Streptomycetales > Streptomycetaceae > Streptomyces. The sequence continues at coordinate 73,367 of NZ_JACYHF010000021.1, forward strand.
GACGGTCGGCGGGGGTCGCGGTCAGGTGCGCGAGAGAGGGACGCGAGTCGGCCATGAGCGCGAGCGTAATCACACCCCCGGTTGATGGGTATCGGTCAAGACCGGAATTGGTTGCGGATTGACAACGATGACGTGTGCGGAGTGCGAAACGTGTGAAAACGCTTCACGGCCACAGCAGTTGACGCGCCCACCCGAACTCGGTGCGCCGGTACTCCAGGCGTACGTGACGGCGGTCCGGGTCGCCCTGGAAGAACTCCACGACCTCGGGGCGCAGGCGGTAGAGGGTCCACCCGGGAACCGGTTCGGCGGGGTTCTCGCGCGCCTGCCGCCAGGCGCCCTCGGACGCCTCGCGCAGCTCCTCCAGGGAACCCAGCTCCTCGCTCTGGCGACCGGTGAGCGCGGCGGCGAGGGCGCCGGTGGAGCGGGCGTGCAGATCCGCCTGGCCCTCCTCGCCGGGGGCGGCGGTGACCGGACCGCGCACCCGTACCTGGCGGCCGAGCACGGGCCAGTAGAAGGCGAGGGCGGCGTACGGATGGGCGTCCAGGGCGCGCCCCTTGCGGCTCGTGGCGTGGGAGGCGAAGGACCAGCCCGCCGCGTCGGCGCCGTGCAGCATCACGATCCGCACGTCCGGGTCGCCGTCCTCGTCGGTCGTCGCCAGCGACATGGTGTGCGGCTCCGGTTGCCCCGCCCGTACGGCGTCCGCGAACCACGCGGTGAACAGCGGCAGCGGGGAGGGCGGCGCGGTCGCCGGGTCGAAGGGGCGCAGCTCGGTCTCCCCGGGCGGCCACACCCGCAGGGAGAGCAGCAGGGCGTGCAGATCGGGGTGGGCCGGGGTCTCCTCGTGTGCCATGGACCGAGTATCGCCCGCTGCCGCGCGCTGACTTCGGACGCGGGACGGGCGGTGGTCCACCCGAGTGGACCACCGCCCGCCAGACAGGACGTGGGGCGCGTGCTACCTGGCGGGCTTCTTCCCGGTCACGCCGAGGTACGTCAACAGCGAGAGCGTCGGCTTGAGTTCGGCCTGCTTCACGCCCCAGGCGGAGAAGCCCTTCTGGTGCGCGGCGACCGAGGAGAGCATGGTGACCAGGGAACCGGCGATCGCCGAGGGGTTGATGTCCTTGTCCACCCGCCCCTTGGCCTGGAGTTCGGCGACGGCTTCGGTGAGCGGGCCGTTGACCGCGTTCAGGATCTTCATGCGGAGCTTGTTGAAGCGCTTGTCGCCCTCGGCGGCGGCGAGGTCGACCACGCGCAGGATCGCGTCGTTGCGGCGCCAGAAGTCCATGAAGCCGTCCACGAGTTCCTGCGCGGTCTGCCAGCCCGCCTTGCCCGCCCAGCTCCGCCCGGCGAGCAGTTCGGCCAGCTCGGCGCTCTCGGCGGCGGTCTGGTCCGCGATCTCCAGGACGGCTCCCTCGACGTCCGGGAAGTACTGGTAGAAGGTCGCGGGCGACGTGCCCGCCCTCCGGGCGACATCGATGACCTTGACGTCCCGGTAGGGGGAGGAGCTGAGCATCTCGCTGAGGCAGTCGAGCAGCTTCTGCCGGGTCGCCTGCCCACGCCGGCCGGCCACGCGGCCGTCGACGGTACGCACTTGTCCTGTCATGCCGTCAGCTTACCGACGGGGGGCAGGAGCGCTATTCGGCCGACTGCAAATGGGGTGCCCGGCCATCTCGGGGCGATTTCCCTGGTCTGCGGGGTGCGCGCGAGGCGGTTACTTTGACGACATGGCCGAAAACAGTGCACCGGCGTACGGCGAGGGCGTGCCCTGCTGGGTCGACGCGCAACTGCCCGACGTCGAGGCGGGCAAGCGGTTCTACGGTGAACTTTTCGGGTGGACCTTCGAGCTCGCCGAGGAGGCGCCCGGCGGCTCGGTGTGGGCGCGCCTGGACGGCGAACCCGTCGCCGCGCTCGCCCCGAAGACGGACGGCCGGATGCCCACCGTCTGGACGGTCTACTTCGCCACCCCGGACGCCCGCGCGCTCGGCCGCCGGATCACCGAGGCGGGCGGAACCCTGATCTCCGGTCCCTTCCCCGCGGGCGGACTCGGCAGCGCCGCCCTCGCCGCCGACCCCGAGGGCGCCGTCTTCGGTCTGTGGCAGCCCGGCTCGCTCCCCGGATTCGGGCGCCGCCGCGAGCCGGACACGTTCGTCTGGGCCGAGCTGTACACCCGCGACACCGCCGCCGCGAACACCTTCTACGGCGCCCTCTTCCACGAGGCGCTGTTCGGCTCGGGCACCGAGCCCGACTTCGGCCGCGCGGACGTCACCGACGTGTTCCCCGCCGAGATGCCCCCGCACTTCGTCGTCCACTTCCGCGTCGCGGACCTGGACGCCGCCCTCGCGACCGTACGGCGGCTCGGCGGGCGCGTTCAGGTGCCGCCCTTCGACGCCTCGTACGGACGTGTGGCGGTCGTCACCGACAATCAGGGGGCGTCGTTCGCGCTGCTGCACCGGTGACGGAGCGGCTCGCGGCGGCGAAATGACGGGATTGGGCACGAGACACCCCGATTCGCCACCGGGTTCGCAACCGGGCGCCCGGCCAGGAAGAATCGGGGTGCGTGCCGCCAGGGCGGTGCGGTGGTGAGACGCTGCACTACGGCCGCGTCCGCAGGTGGGCGACGCGGCTCGTACGGGGAGGTGGCAGGCAAGTGGTGGATCAGCTCACACAGCACGACCCGCGGCGGATCGGGCCGTTCGAGGTGCTGGGCCGGCTGGGGGCCGGCGGCATGGGGCTGGTCTATCTGGCGCGCTCGGCATCAGGGCGGCGGGTGGCCATCAAGACCGTCCGCACGGAGCTGGCCGAGGACCAGCTCTTCCGGGTCCGCTTCACCCGCGAGGTGGAGGCGGCCCGCGCGGTCTCCGGCTTCTACACCGCCGCCGTCGTCGACGCCGACCCGCGCGCGGCGGTGCCCTGGCTGGCGACCGCGTACGTCCCGGCGCCCTCGCTGGAAGAGATAGTGAACGAGTGCGGTCCGCTCCCGGCGCAGGCGGTGCGCTGGCTCGCGGCGGGCGTCGCCGAGGCACTTCAGTCGATCCACGGCGCGGGACTGGTCCACCGCGACCTCAAGCCGTCCAACGTGCTCGTGGTCGAGGACGGTCCCCGCGTCATCGACTTCGGCATCGCCTCCGGGGTCTCCAACACCCGGCTGACGATGACGAACGTCGCCGTCGGCACCCCCGCCTACATGTCGCCCGAGCAGGCGAAGGACTCCCGCAGCGTCACCGGCGCCAGTGACGTGTTCTCGCTCGGCTCCACCCTGGTCTTCGCCGCCACCGGACACCCGCCCTTCCACGGCGCCAACCCGGTCGAGACGGTGTTCATGCTGCTGCGCGAGGGTCCGGACGTCACCGGGCTCCCGGACGAGCTGCGCCCGCTGATCGACGCCTGCATGCAGATGGAGGCACCCGGCAGGCCCAGCCCCGCCGACCTCCAGTCCCAGTTGGCCCCGCATCTGTTCGGCTCCGGCTCCGACGACTCCGGCACCGCCTCCGCGTGGCTGCCCGAGAAGGCGGTCGCGCTCATCGAGGCGCGCCGGGGCGGACGTCCGCCCGCCAAGCCCGCCCCGCTGCCGCCGGGACCGCGCAGCGGCGGTCGCGGCGCCGTGCCCCCGCCGCCGTCGTACGACCCCGTGGTGTCCTCCCCGGCGCCGGTCCCGCTCGGCGGGCCCGACACCGGTCCGGTGCGGCTCGCCGGGGTCGAGGTGCCCATCGGTCCCGGACCGCGCGTGGCCGACGCCCGCGCCGCCGCGGTCAAGGCGCCGCCGCCGGAGGCGGGGCTCGTGGCGAGCTGGTCCCGGCCGCGCCCCGGCGTGCTCGGCGCCGACCCCGCCGTACCGCCCGTACCGGCGCTGCAGCCGGAAACCTCGGCGGGCTGGCGGCCCTGGCGGTTCCGCATGTCCAACGACGTGTGGGGCACCCCCTCGGTCGACGGCGACCTCGTCTACGTCACCTCCTTCGAGGTGCACGCCCTCGACGTGGCCACCGGTCGCCGCCGCTTCAAGACGCGCGACGTCGCCTGGTCCATGACCGTCGCCGACGGGCGCATCCACGCCTCCGACGGACCCACCCTGTTCGCCCTGGACGCCCGCGAGGGCACCGACCTGTGGCGGCTGTCCACGGACGCCTGGGTGTACTCGCTCAAGGCCGACCGGGGCACCGTCGTCACCGGCACCCGGGGCGGCGGCGCCCAGGCGTGGGACGCGTCCGGCGGACAGAAGCTGTGGGAGATCAGCGGCTGCCAGACGGACTTCGAGTCCCCGGAGGCGGGACCCGTCGTCCACGACGGCACGGTCTACGTCTGGCAGGACGCCCGGCTGCGCGCCCTGGACGCCCGCACCGGCGACGAACGCTGGTCCTACCCCGTCGGCGACGCCGCCTCCTGCGGCGGCGTCCCGGTCCGGCTCACCCCGGCCGACGACGGGCACGTCTACCTGTGCGCGGGCAGCCGTGTCCTCGCCGTGGAGGCGGCCACGGGTCGCGTGCGCTGGCACTTCGAGGCACCGGCGGTCTTCCTCGCCCCGCCCGCCTTCGTCCCCGGACCGGCGGTCACCGGCGGCGGTGTCTACCTCGCGGACTACCTCGGCACGGTCTACGCCCTCGACGCCGCCGACGGCCGCGACCGCTGGCGCATCGCCACCGAGTCCCGCGCCTCGGTCGAACCGGTGCTGGTGGCAGGCGGCCACGTCCACGTAGGCAGCGGCAAGGGCCTCTACACCCTCGACGCGGTCACCGGCACCCCCAAGTGGCGCTTCCAGGCGGGCGGCGACGTGGTCGGCGCCCCCTCCGTCGCCGAGGGACGCATCCACTTCGGCTCCACCGACGCCCTCATCTACACCCTCAAGGCAGACGACGGCCGCCTGCGCTGGAAACTCGCCACCGGCGGCGAGATCACCGGCTCCCTGGTCGTCAAGGACGGCGTGGTCTACGCCTGCAGCAAGGACCGCTGCGTCTACGCCCTGGACGCGGAGAAGGGCACGGGCACGGCGCGGACGGCGTGACGGCGAAGGGGGCCCTGGCTGCCCCCGCTGTCCGCCATTAGGGTGAACCGCATGAGACTACGGGGGCGCGGACTCAGGTTGACGGCTGTGCTGGCACTTACCGTGCTGGCGCTCACGGGGTTTTCGCGGGGGCACGGGCACAGCAGGCACGGCTCGGGCGGGGGCGGGTGCAGCAGCTCCAGCCAGGATCACGACAGCACGTCGTCGTCGGGCGGGGGCTTGTCCGGCTCCAGCTCCGGCTCCGGGGGTGGGTCGACGTACGACCCGGACGACGACACCGACGACTCCTACGGGAGCAGTACGGGCGGTTATCGCACCCCCCGCACGCACCGGCCCACCTCGACCGCCACCGGCAGCGGGCGCGGCGCCGTCGAGGACGGGACGGTCGAGCTGCTGAGCTGTGCGAGTGCCACGACGCCGTACGCGGTCGTCGAGGTGACCAACCCGAACAAGCGCGAGGTGCGCTACACCGCCGTCGTGCACTTCCTGGACGGCTCGGGCGCCGAACTCCGGGTCGGGCGGGCGGAGGTGGACGTGCCCGCGCGGGGCAGCGCGAAGAAGAGGGTGCAGATCGGCGCGGCGGGCGTGGGCACGGGGCACTGCAAGGCGGAGGCGGCGGCGAAGCGGGCGGACTGACGCGCCGGGCGCCGTCAACGCGCGGGCAGCGACACGGAGATGCGCAGCCCGCCGTCCGCGCGCGGAGCGAGGGTCAGCGTGCCGTCGTGCGCCTCGGTGAGGGTGCGGACGATGGCCAGACCGAGCCCGACGCCCGCGTGATCGGTGTGGACGCGCTCGGTCCCGCGCCGGAACGGCTCGGTGAGCGTCGCGACCAGCTCCGGGGTGAGGCGCTCACCGGTGTTCTCGACCGTGAGCACAGCCCTTCCCTCCTGGACCCCCGTCGTCACCCGCACCGTGCCCCCCTCGGGCAGGTTGTGGACGATCGCGTTGTGCACCAGGTTGGTCGTCAACTGGAGCAGCAGCGCCGGTGATCCGAGGGCGGGCGTGATCTCGCCCGAGGTCTCCAGCGCGACCCCGTGCCGCTCGGCGAGGGGGAGCAGCGTCTCGGTGGCTTCCTCCGCGAGGAGGGACAGGTCGACGGGTTCCCGGGTGAAGGACCGCTGTTCGGCGCGGCTGACGAGGAGCAGCGCCTCGGTGAGGTCGATCGCCCGGGTGTTGACCGCGCCGAGCCGGTCGAGGAGGGCGTCGGTGTCGCGACCGGGATCGGTGCGGGCGACGTCGAGGAGCGCCTTCGTGATCGCCAGCGGGGTGCGCAGCTCGTGCGAGGCGTTGGCGGCGAAGCGGCGCTGCTCGGCCAGGTGCGCGTCGAGCCGGGCGAGCATCGTGTCGAAGGCGTCCGCCAGCTCGCGGAACTCATCGCGGCGACCCGGGAGTTCGACGCGATGGGAGAGCGAACCGGTCGCTGCCCTGCGAGTTGCCTCCGTGAGGCGTCCCAGGGGCGCGAGCATCCGCCCCGCCAGGAACCACCCGCCCACGAGCCCGAACACCAGCAGGAACGCCAGCACCGCGAACGCCCGGGGCGCGAACACGCGCAGCAGACTGGAGCGGACCGGGAACACACCGCCCGTCGTCGGATCGCCGGTGGAGCCGGGGACGATGAGCGCGCGCTCCGGGACGTACCGCAGCAGGAACCACCACACCGCCGCGAGCAGCAGCGCACCGGCGACCATGAGGAACCCGGCGTAGCTGAGCGTGAGTTTGAGGCGGACGCTCACCCCGGGCGCCCTATCCACGCGCGCCTCCCGCGTCCGCGTCCCCGCCCGCGTCCCCGCCCGTGTCGATGCGATACCCGACCCCCGCCACCGTCGCGATGACCCACGGCTCCCCGAGCCGTTTCCGCAGCGCCGAGACGGTGATGCGTACGGCGTTGGTGAACGGGTCCGCGTTCGCGTCCCACGCCCGCTCCAGCAGCTCCTCGGCGCTGACCACCCCGCCCTCGGCGGCGACCAGGACCTCAAGGACCGCGAACTGCTTGCGGGTGAGGGCGACATGGCGCCCGTCCCGGTGGACCTCCCGGCGGAACGGGTCCAGGCGCAGCCCCGCGATCTCCCGTACGGGCGGGCGGTGATGGGCGCGTCTGCGGTCCAGCGCCCGGAGCCGGAGCACGAGTTCCCTCAGCTCGAACGGCTTCGTGAGGTAGTCGTCCGCGCCGAGCCCGAACCCGGACGCCTTGTCGTCGAGCCGGTCGGCAGCCGTGAGCATGAGGATCGGCAGCCCGCTCCCGGAGGCGACGATGCGCCGGGCGACCTCGTCCCCGGACGGACCCGGGATGTCCCGGTCGAGGACGGCGATGTCGTAGGCGTTGACGCCCAGCAGCTCAAGCGCGGTGTCGCCGTCCCCGGCGATGTCCGCCGCGATCGCCTCAAGCCGCAGTCCGTCGCGGATGGCCTCGGCCAGATAGGGCTCGTCCTCGACGATCAGCACACGCATGGGAGAAAGGCTACGAGGCGGCGCATATCGGCAACGTATCGAAAAGCGCATACGCCCCGGCAACATCACCCGCCCTTGACTGGCGGCATGACACGAGAAACCCCCGGTGCCGACGGACGGCGCGCGCGTCTCCACCGGGCGCTCCACGCCGCCGCCCGCCCGGAGACCTGGAAGCGTGGCCCGGTCCTCACCGCACTCGCCCTGCTGCTCGGTCTGCTGATGCTCCTGCACGCGAGCCTCCCGGACCCCGGCGGTCTCGGCAGTCTGCTGGAGAACGTCCTGCCGTGGCTCGGACTGGGCGTCCCGGTGCTGCTGGCCGGGGCGCTGTGGCGGCGGTCCGCTCCGGCGGTGCTCGCGCTGGTGCTGCCGGTCGCGGTGTGGCTGAGCCTCTTCGGCGGGCTGCTCACCGACAAGTCCCGACCGGGCGGCGACCTCACCGTCGTCTCCCACAACGTCGGCGCGGGCAACCCCGATCCCACCGCCACCGCCCGCGCCCTGACCGCCTCAGGGGCGGACGTGCTGGCCCTGGAGGAGCTGACCCCGAAGGCGACGCCGCGATACGAGAAGGGGCTCGCGACGGCGTACCCGCACCACGTGGTGCGCGGCACGGTCGGGCTGTGGAGCAGGCTGCCGCTCTCGGACACCCGGATGATCGACATCATGGACTTCGGTCCGCTCGCGGCGACCAAGACGACCGCCGACAAGCTGCCCGCCAACCGCGCGCTGCGCACCACGGTGACCACCGGACACGGTCCGCTGACGGTGTACGTCGCCCACCTGGGGTCCGTACGGCTCATGCCCAGGAAGGGCTTCTGGACGGACAGCCGGGACATCGGCGCGCGGGCTCTCGGCAAGGCGCTGGCGGACGACCCGAGCAAGCGGGTGGTGCTGCTCGGGGACCTCAACGGCACCCTGGACGACCGGGCGTTCGCGGGGATCACCGCGCGGCTGCGCTCCGCCCAGGACGCGGCGGGGGACGGCTTCGGCTTCACCTGGCCCGCGAGGTTCCCCGCGGTGCGGATCGACCAGATCCTGGTCAGGGGCGTGACCCCGCACAGCTCATGGACGCTCGCGGCCACCGGAAGCGATCACCTGCCGGTGGCGGCGCGTATCGGCTGGTGAACGCGCGAAAGCCGCGGCGGCGTCCCCCCTCCGCGCCGCCGCGGCCTCACGTCCCCCGTGTTCCCCCGTGTCCCCCGTGCTCCACCCCCCGGTGGAGCGGTCTCAGCGCGGGTCGCCGGTGGTGATGTGGCTCTCCAGGGTGGTGACGTCGTCCAGCTCAGCGGCGTTCTCACCGCCGGTGATGTGGCTCTCCTGCGGGGTCGCCTCGGCGGCGTCCGCCGTCTCCCCGCCGGTGATGTGGCTCTCCTGAGGAGTGACCTTGTCGGACTTCTTGGCGTCGCTCATCCTGAACTCCGTTGCTGTGAAGGTGTGCTGGGACGGCAGGCCCGTCCGGCCGCTCCCCCGAGGACTTCCGGACGGGCCGGGGCCCAGCCGACCCGTACGTCCCCCGTGAACGCCGAGCCGACTGCCTAGAGAGTGCTCGGGCACGATAAACGAATGATGAACGCGGCGCTCCGGGACCCCCGTTGTCAGCCCGTCGTCGCCGGGGTGAGCAGTTTCCGCAGGTCGGCGGCTTCGGGGGAGTCCAGTCGCTCGAAGACGGCCAGCGCGTCCGTCCAGCAGGCACGCGCCCGGTCCGACTCCCCGAGCGCGTCCAGCGCCCTGCCGAGCACGGTCAGCACCCCCGCCCGGCGCCAGTCCCCGCCGACGTGCAGCAGCACGGAGAGCGACTGCTCCGCCTGTGCCGCCGCGGCGGCGGGCCACCCCGCCGCGAGCCGCACCCCGGCGAGCCGGAAGAGCGTCATGCCCTCCCACAGCCGCTGCCTGCTGTCGCGGAAGATGGTCAGCGCCTCGGTGAGGCGTGCCTCCGCCTCCTCCTGCCGTCCCGACTCCGCGAGCGCCAGCCCGAGGGCGTAACTCCCGTTCGCCAGACGGACGGAGAGACCCAGGTCACGGTAGATCGCGACGCCCGCCTCCGCCAGCTCCACCGCGCTGTCCACCTGCCCCATCGCGAGCCGCACCCGGGACAGATTGCACAGGGCGCTCGCCTCGCCGGGCAGGTTGCCGTCGGCGCGGTAGGCGTCCAGGGTGCGCTGGAGGTAGGTCTCCGCCTCCTCGTTGCGCTGGTGGTAGGCGGCGACGATCCCGCGCTCGCTCGGGGCGTTGCAGTCTATCCACGGGTCCCGGGCGGCGTCCGCCAGCTCCACCGCCCGCTGCGCCTCCGCCTCCGCCTCGTCGAACCGCCCCGCCGCCATGTGCACCTGCGCCAGCGTGGTGCGCGCCCGCCCCTCCGCGCGCGCGTCCCCGGCAGCCTCCGCCGCGTCCCGTACGGCGGTCGCCGCCGCCCCGAACTGATGGGCGTTGGCGCCGGATTCGGCCAGGTCCTTGGAGACCAGGAGCAGGTCCACCGCCCGCCGCAGACTCGCCCCGGACGCCGACTGCCGTACGCACGCGAGCAGCGGGTCCGCCTCCGCGTACAGCCAGTCAAGGGCGTCGCGGTGCCCGGCGAAAGCCAGCCCCTCGTGCGCGGCGGGGTCGAGGTGCTCCACCGTGCGGTCGCCGGGGCGCTCGATGGCGTACACCCGGGCGGCGGTGGCGAGGTAGAAGTCCAGCAGCCGGGAGAGCGCGGCAGCGCACTCGCCGGGCGCCGCCTCGTCGCGCTCGGCGCAGGAGCGGGCGTAGAGGCGGACCAGGTCGTGGAAGCGGTAGCGACCGGGCGCGGCGGACTCCAGGAGCGAGGTGTCCACCAGGGACTCCAGCAGGTCCTCGGTGTCCTCCTGCGGGCGGTCCAGTACGGCAGCGGCGGCGGCCAGCGACAGGTCGGGTCCGTCGGCGAGCCCGAGCAGCCGGAACGCGCGCGCCTGCGCGGGCTCCAACTGGCCGTAGCCCAGCTCGAAGGTGGCCTTCACCGCGAGGTCGCCTGCCTGGAGTTCGTCCAGCCTGCGCCGCTCGTCGGCGAGCTTGGCGGCGAGCACCGAGACCGTCCAGGTGCGGCGGGCGGCGAGCCGGGAGGCGGCGATCCGGATCGCCAGCGGCAGGAATCCGCAGGCTGCCACCACGTCGAGGGCGGACTCGCGCTCGGCGGCGACCCGCTCCGCGCCGACGATCCGCGTGAAGAGGGCCAGCGCCTCCTCCGGGGACATCACGTCCAGGTCCACCAGATGCGCCCCGGCGAGACCGGTCATCCGCACCCGCGCGGTCACCAGCGCCGCGCAGCCCGCCGTGCCCGGCAGCAGCGGGCGCACCTGGGCGGCGTCCTTGGCGTTGTCCAGCAGGACGAGGACCCGGCGCCCGTCGAGCACCGAGCGGTACAGCGCGGCGCGCTCCTCCGGGGAGTCCGGGATCGAGCGGTCGGGGGTGCCGAGGGCGCGCAGGAAGGAGCCGAGGACCGTCTCCGGCTCCGCCGGGCGGGGACCGGCGCCCTGGAGGTCGACGTAGAGCTGCCCGTCGGGGAAGGCGGCGCGGGCGCGGTGGGCGACGTGCACCGCGAGCGTGGTCTTGCCGACGCCGCCGATCCCGGCCAGCGCGGACACCGCCATCACCCGCCCCTCCGCCTCCGACGCCGAGGCGAGCACCTCGCTCAGCTCCGTCACGAACGCGTCGCGACCCGTGAAGTCCGGTACGGAAGCGGGCAGTTGCGCGGGCTTGACCGCCACCACGGCGGGCTCGGCGGGCGGCGGTGTGGGTCCGGCGAGGGCGGGGTCGGCGCGCAGGATGCGCTGCTGGAGTTCGCTCAGACCCGGGCGCGGGTCCACGCCCAGCTCCTCCGCGAGCAGCCGCCGGGTGTCCGCGTAGACGGCGAGCGCCTCCGCCTGGCGTCCGCTGCGGTACAGCGCCACCATCAGCAGCTCGCGGAACCGCTCGCGCAGCGGATGCGCCGCCGTGAGCGCGGTCAGCTCCGAGACCGCCTCGGCGTGATGACCCCGCTCCAGGTCCATGTCCAGCCGGGATTCGAGGAGTTGGAGCCGCCATTCCTCAAGGCGCACCCGCTGGGTCTCGGCGTACGGTCCCGGCACGCCCGCCAGCGGCTCCCCGTCCCACAGCGCGAGCGCCAGCCGCAGCAGCTTCCCCGCCTCCGGCAAGTCCCCCTCACCGCGCGCCTTTTCGGCACGTGCGGCCAGCTCCTGCGCCGAGGTGATGTCGAGCGAGCCCTCGCCGAGTCCCCGTACGGCGTACCCGCTGGACTCGCTGACCAGCACGCCGGGACCCAGCGCCTTGCGCAGCCGCGAGGCGTACGTCCGCACCGCCGCCAGCGCCTGTTGCGGCGGCTCGCTGCCCCACAGCGCGTCGATCAGCTCTGCCGCCGTCGCCGTACGCCCCTCGCGCAGCAACAGGGCTGCCAGCAGGGCGCGTTGCTGCGGCGACCCGGTGCCCACCGGCTCGTCCCCGCGCCACGCCCGCACCGGACCGAGCACCCCGAACCGCAACCCGGCAAAGCCGCTGACCCGCTGCTCAGGCACCCGCGGCCCACCGTCCATGCGCTCGCCCCCTAGACATCCCTCTTACAGGGCCAGTTTGCCTTCTTAGGACCACTTCCGTCAGCCGTGCGAGACGCCGATCACAAGGCGGCGCGGGGGGCTCCACAATCCCTCCACATGCCGGACGGGAGCGCCGCGTCGGCTTTCCGGGTGGCTGGGCGGCGGTGAAGGGCAGGACGGGCGCTCGGGTCCACCGCTGACCAGGTCGACCACCGAAGCGGACCCCAGGACACCGGCGCGGACTCCAGGACACCGGCGCGGACCCCCGGCCGGGAACGCCCCCTGGCACCCCGTGCCGCCGAACGTATGCTCAACCAATGACGACTTCCGCGACCCCCGGAACCGGCCCCACCGAGAACTCCATGCGTCGCGCCCTGAAACGAGCGCGGGACGGTGTCGCGCTCGACGTCGCCGAGGCGGCGGTGCTGCTCCAGGCGCGCGGGGAGGCGCTGACCGACCTCGCCGCGTCGGCAGCGCGGGTGCGGGACGCGGGTCTTGAGCAGGCGGGCAGGTCCGGCGTCATCACGTACTCCAAGAGCGTGTTCATCCCGCTGACGCGGCTGTGCCGGGACAAGTGCCACTACTGCACGTTCGTCACCGTCCCGGGCAAGCTGCGCCGCGCCGGACACGGAATGTTCATGTCGCCGGACGAGGTGCTGGACGTCGCCCGCAAGGGCGCCGCGCTCGGCTGCAAGGAAGCGCTCATCACCCTCGGGGACAAGCCGGAGGACCGCTGGCCCGAGGCGCGGGAGTGGCTGGACGCGCACGGGTACGACGACACGATCGCCTACGTCCGCGCCATCTCCATCCGCATCCTGGAGGAGACCGGGCTGCTGCCCCACCTCAACCCGGGCGTCATGAGCTGGACGGACTTCCAGCGGCTGAAGCCGGTCGCGCCGAGCATGGGCATGATGCTGGAGACGACCGCGACCCGCCTGTGGTCCGAGCCCGGCGGTCCGCACTACGGCTCCCCGGACAAGGAACCCGCCGTACGGCTGCGGGTGCTGGAGGACGCGGGACGCTCCTCCGTGCCGTTCACCTCCGGGCTGCTGATCGGCATCGGGGAGACCTACGAGGAGCGCGCGGAGTCGCTGTTCGCGCTGCGGAAGGTCGCCCGCGCCTACCACGGCGTCCAGGAGCTGATCATCCAGAACTTCCGCGCCAAGCCGGACACCGCCATGCGCGGGATGCCCGACGCCGAACTGGACGAGCTGATCGCCACGGTTGCCGTCGCCCGGCACATCATGGGACCCGCCGCCTGCCTCCAGGCACCGCCGAACCTCGTCGACGGCGAGTACGAGCGGCTGATCGGCGCCGGCATCGACGACTGGGGCGGGGTCTCCCCGCTCACCATCGACCACGTCAACCCCGAACGCCCCTGGCCGCAGATCGAGCAGCTCACCGAGCGCTCCCGGAAGGCGGGGTTCGAGCTGCGTGAACGGCTGTGCGTGTACCCGGAGTTCGTCCGCAGGGGCGAACCCTGGCTGGACCCGCGGCTGCGCCCGCACGTGGACGCGCTCGCCGACCCGGAGACGGGTCTTGCCCGCCCGGACGCACTCCCGAAGGGTCTCCCCTGGCAGGAGCCCGAGGAGGTCTTCACCGCGAGCGGGCGCACCGACCTGCACACCACCATCGACACCGACGGGCGCACCTCCGACCGCCGCGACGACTTCGACGAGGTCTACGGCGACTGGTCCGAGCTGCGCGAGGCGGCGGCTCCCGGCATGGTCCCCGAGCGCATCGACACGGACGTACGGCAGGCACTGCGCACCGCCGCCGACGACCCGACGAAGCTCACCGACGACGAGGCGCTCGCTCTCCTCCACGCCGACGGTCCGGCGCTGGACGCGCTGTGCCGGATCGCGGACGACGTGCGCAAGTCGGTGGTCGGGGACGACGTCACGTACATCGTCACGCGCAACATCAACTTCACCAACGTCTGCTACACCGGCTGCCGCTTCTGCGCCTTCGCCCAGCGCCGCACCGACGTCGACGCCTACACCCTCTCCCTGAGCCAGGTCGCCGACCGCGCCCAGCAGGCGTGGGACGTGGGCGCGGTGGAGGTCTGCATGCAGGGCGGCATCCACCCCGACCTGCCCGGCACGGCGTACTTCGACATCGCGAAGGCGGTCAAGGAGCGCGTCCCCGGGATGCACGTCCACGCCTTCTCCCCGATGGAGGTCGTCAACGGCGCGACCCGGACGGGACTGTCGATCCGCGAGTGGCTGACGGCGGCGAAGCAAGCGGGTCTGGACTCCGTCCCCGGCACCGCCGCCGAGATCCTGGACGACGAGGTCCGCTGGATCCTCACCAAGGGCAAGCTGCCCACGGCGACGTGGATCGAGGTGATCAGCACGGCGCACGAGCTGGGCATCCGCTCGTCCTCGACGATGATGTACGGCCATGTGGACCAGCCCCGCCACTGGCTCGGACACCTGCGCACCCTGGCGGGCATCCAGCAGCGCACCGGCGGCTTCACCGAGTTCGTGACGCTGCCGTTCATCCACACCAACGCGCCCGTCTACCTCGCGGGCATCGCGCGCCCGGGTCCGACCATGCGGGACAACCGCGCGGTGACGGCGATGGCGCGGCTGTTGCTCCACCCCTGGATTCCGAACATCCAGACGAGCTGGGTCAAGCTCGGCACCGAGGGCGCCGCCGAGATGCTGCGCTCCGGCGCGAACGACCTGGGCGGCACGCTGATGGAGGAGACGATCTCGCGGATGGCGGGTTCGTCGTACGGCTCGTACAAGTCCGTACGGGACCTGGAGGCGGTCGCGGAGGCGGCGGGGCGCCCGTCGAAGCCCCGTACGACGCTCTACGGGGAGGTGTCCGAGGAGCGGCGGAAGGCGGCGCGTGCCTCGGACGGGCACCTGCCGGATCTGCTGCCGGTCCTGGACTGAGTACGATGATCCGACCCCGGATGTAGGCGGGGGACTCACAGCGGAGGAGATGCGTACCCGTGGCTGCCCGACTGCCCTCGTGGGCCTGGGTCTCCGGACTGACGGTGGGCGCGACCGCCGCCGTCATCGCCCTCGCGATACAGGCCGAGCACGGCCCGCATCCCACGGCGGCGGCGGTGAAACCGCGCCCCTCGGCGACGGCCACCGCCACCGCGAGCCCGACCGCCGACACCCCGAAGCCCTCCGGTCCGCCCGCGCTCCCGGACGCCTCCGGGGAGGGGCGCCGGATCGTCTACGCGGTCGGTGAGAAGCGGGTCTGGCTGGTGGACGCCACCGGCAAGGCGGTCCGCACGTTCACGGTGTGGCCGGGCACGGTCAGCCCGCAGCCCGGCCGCTACACCGTCCTCGGTCGCCTGCCCGCCGCCACCGGCTCCGACGGCGTCGCCATCGAGCACATCCTGTACTTCACCCACACCCCGGCCGGTGACGCCGCCTTCTCCAACGCCATCGACGGCTCCTCGCCCCCGCCCGCGGGCGGCAAGCAGACCACCGGCATCCGCCTCCACAAGGCGGACGGCGCCGCGCTGTGGGCGTTCGGCGACCAGGGCACGCGCGTGGCGGTCGTCAAGTAACGTCCGCCCCGCCCGGCGCCAGCTCCGCCCACAGGGTCTTCGCCCCCGCCGGTGCCTCCATCACACCCCAGCGCTGCGCGTAGGCGGCGACGATCCGCAACCCCCGCCCGCCCTCGGCCAGTTCGGTCGAGGGCTCCGGCACCTCGGGGAGCCGTTCCCCGCGCGCGTCGGTCACCTCGATCCGCAGCGTGCCGTCGTCGTACCGCCGCAACTCCAGCCGGAAGTCCCTTCCCCGCACCCTGCCGTGCAGCACCGCGTTCGCCGCGAACTCGGCCACCACCTGCGTAGCCGCCTCGAACGGCATCCCCCACTCGTCCAGTTGACGTTCGGCGAGCAGCCGCGCCAGGCGCGCGCCTCTGCGGGTGGCGGACAACTGGATCCGCAACTGAGATTTCTGATTCACATCACCCAGCGTGGCCGCGTGTCCCTACCCTGAACAGCAACGACCACGGTACGCAGCGTGACTGTACGGGTGGTTGCGGTGACGGTACGGCTGGTACGCGGAAGAGGGGTGCCGGGTGGAGGACGAGGAAGCCGAGGCCGTACTGCGTGCGGTCGGACGGCAGATCAGGGCGTGGCGGGAAGCGGCGGGGCTGACTCAGCCGGAGTTGGGCGCGGCGATCGGGTACAGCGGGGAGATGGTGGCGTCGGTGGAGCGGGGGCGGCGCGTGCCGAAGCCGGACTTGCTCGACAAGGCTGATGAAGTGACCCGGGCGGGCGGCAAGTTGTCGGCGATGAAGGCCGATGTGGAGAAGGCGAGGTACCCGAAGAACGTACGGGACTTGCAGAAGCTGGAAGAGGAGTCCGTGGAGATGGGCGCTTACAGCGTCCTCCACATTCATGGACTGCTCCAGATCCCGGAGTACGCCCACGCCATGTACGCCATGCGGCGACCGGCACTCACCGAGGAGGAGATCGGACGCCGTGTCGCAGCACGCATGGCCCGCAAGGAGGTCTTCGAACGGGCACCACGGCCGCTCATGACGTTTGTCCAGGAAGAGGCGACGCTACGAAGGCCGGTCGGAGGCAGACTGGTACAGCGAAAACAGCTTGAACACCTCCTGGCCGTAGGCGAGTCTCGGCACGTAGAGATCCAGGTGATGCCCACGGACCGGGAGGACCACGCCGGTGTGAGCGGATCGTTCCGGGTACTGAAACTGCGAAACGGCAACGCGGTGGGCTACGTGACTGCCGAGCTGCACAGCCGGATGATCGGTGACCCTCGGGAAGTTCAGACCCTCGAGATGCGCTATGGAATGATCCGGGCCCAGGCTCTGCCCCGCCTGGAATCCCTGGCGTTCATCAAGAATATTTTGGGAGAAGGAACATGACGGCACCCACGTTGACGTGGTTCAAGAGCAGCTACAGCGGTGCCAACGAGCCGGACTGCGTCGAAGTCGCCCTCACTCCCGCCACGATCCACATCCGCGACTCGAAGAACCACAACGGCGCCTACCTCACCGTCCCCGCCACCACCTGGACCGACTTCCTCCACTTCGCCACCAACACCCGCTGACGGCGTGGTGCTGCGGTGCCCGGCGCGCCGCTAGTCCCGCTGGGTGGCGAACAGTTCGAGGTGGGCGCAGGTGGGGCAACGGAAGGCGTCGATCTGCCAGCGCGGTCGGCCCAGCCGCTTGGCATTGCCGAGCGGGCCTCGCTCAAGGGCTCCCGCGATCCAGCGGGCGAAGCCGCGAGAGCCTTGGCCGGAGTCCTCGACGAAGCCCGGCTCCAGCCCCACCGCACCGCATTGGGTGCACCGTATGTTGTTCATCGGGGGGAGTGTAGTGAGCCCCGCGTCCGGCGGGGTGGCGTAAATGATGACCGCATCGGCGGCAGTCGGCGGAGCTGCGGATGGGACTGATCACCAACCTGCTGAACCCGAAGGTCGCGATCCTCTACCTGGCGCTCATCCCGCAGTTCATCGACCCCTCCCGAGGCCACACCACGGCCCAGGGCTTCACCCTCGGCGCCATCCAGATCGCCGTCGGCCTCACAGTGAACGGCCTGATCGTCCTCGCCACCGGCGCCGCCGCGCTCATCCTCGTCAGGCAACCGTCGCGACGAGGAGCATGTGGGCGGACATGTCGGCGGTGTCCGGGTGCGGGTCGGCGAGGTGCGCTGCTTCGAGCGCGGTGGCGAAGCTGCTGAGGGGTTCGCCGCTGGTGTGGAAGTAGGCGGCGATGAAGAGGCCGGTGGGATCGGCGTCGGGCTCGGGGTGATAGCCGCTGGTGAGACGCTCGCTGAGACGTTGGCGATGGACCTGGGGAGGGCGGACATGGACCCGTCGAGGCGGACCGTGATCAGGGGGGTCGTGTACTCGGCGGCGCTCGCCGTGCCCGGATGGCAGGAGATCGACGGTCGCTTGTCCCGGCTGGACACCGACCCGCACGCCCGCATCGGTATGGCCGAAGTCCAGGCGGTGATCGCCATGACGGAGTGCGTCAGCACCCTGGACGACGAGTACGGCGGCCGTATGGCCCGGCCGATGGCGGCCGCATTCCTCGTCAACACGATCATCCCGCACCTCAAGGCGCGCGCATCGGAGCCGGTACGGAACGCGATGCTGTCGGCGGCCGCTGACCACCTCTACCTCACCGGGTACATGGCGATGGACGAGCGTGAGGACGGCCTCGCGCAGCGGTACTACGTGAAGGCTCTCGACCTCGCGCGCCGGGCCGGGGATCACCTGACGTACTGCACGACCCTGCGCGGCATGAGCGTCCAGGCCGTGGATCTCGGGCACACCCGGCAGGCGGTGCGGCTGTCGGAATCGGCTGCGTCCGCGTCCCCCCAGGCAGGTCCGCGGTTACTGGCGTTCCTGGCCGGGCAGCGGGCTCACGCCGCCGCGCAGGACGGCGACCGTCCGGCCGCCCTCGCCCACATCAGGACGGCCGAGACCGCCATGGAGAGAGCCGAGTCGAGAGCGAAAGCCCTCGGGTCCTACAACCCCAGCGCCCTGAACTACCACCTCGCTCAGGTGCGGTTCGAGCTGGGCGACATCACCGGGTCGATCGAGTCCCTGGAACTCGCCGACCGGCTCCGCGAGCCCACCCACCGGCGGACACGTGTGCGGTACAACGCGATGCTCGCCGAGCGGCAGTGGCAGGCGGGCCGCATGGAGGAAGCCGTCGCCACCTGGGGCAAGGCACTGGACGACTATCCGCATGTGCGGTCCGGGCGGTGCGACGACCGGGTGCGCACACTGCTCTCCACCGTCGCGCCGCGCACCACGAACCCGCTCGCCAGGGACCTCCACGACCGCGCCAAGGCGCTCCTACGGCGCTGAGCACACCGATGCCCGAAGGAAGTGCCCGCCATCCGGACGGAATTCCTCCGCTTCGCCGCTTGCTCTGCCCAGCGCTCGTCCCTCCGCTCCCGGGAGAAAGAGATAACGCATGGCAACGTTCGTCCTCGTCCCCGGCGGCTGGCACGGCGCCTGGTCGTACGAGACCGTGGTCCCGCTGCTGGAGCAAGCCGGGCACACGGTGCACGCGCTGACGCTGACCGGGCTGCGCCCCGACGACGACCGGGCGACCGTCGCGGGCGCCAACCTCGACACGCACGCCGAGGACGTACTGCGGGTCCTCGACCGCGCTCATGTCACCAACGCCACGCTGGTGGGCCACAGTTACGGCGGCATGGTGATCGCCGCGGCGGCGGACCGGGCGGACGGGAGGGTCGCACGGCTGGTGCATCTCGACGCGTACGTGCCGCAGGACGGCGACTCGTGCTGGTCGGTGACGACCGAGGGTTACCGGCAGGCGTTCGCGGCGGGCGCGGCGTGCACCGGATACGCCGTGGAGCCACCGCCGGGGGGCGATTCCCGGCGCCGTCCGCATCCGCTCGCGTCGTTCCTCCAGACGATCCGCCTGACCGGTGCGCTCGCGGAGGTCCCCCGGCGGGAGTTCGTGTACTGCTCGGGGTGGGAGGACCGGACCCCGTTCGCGGATCTCCGTAACCGCCTGGCAGCCGACCCCGACTGGCGGGTCCACGACCTCCCCACCGGGCACAACGCGATGCGCGAGGCGCCGGAGGCGGTCGCCGCGCTGCTGCTGGACGCGCGGGGCGGGGAGGGTGAAATGCCGACGACAGGCGTCCCGTTGGGCTGACACGATGTCGGGCATGGGCAGAGTGCTGACGGCGAGGGAACGGCTCGCGTCCCGACGCAAGTACGAGGTTCTGCGCGGGGAGCGCTTCGACGGCGATGACCTCGCCTCGGTGCACCTGCGGGAACTCCGGCTGACGCGGTGCTCGTTCCGCGGGGCGGACCTGCGGCACGCCACGCTGGACGGGTGCGGTTTCAAGCTGTGCGACTTCCACGGGGCGGACCTGAGGGGCGCCTCCCTGCGCGGGGTCTCCTTCGCGGGGTGCGATCTGACCGGCGCCGACCTGCGGGGAGCGGACCTGACCGGCGCGCACTTCGGCCGGGTCCTCACCGGCACCCCGCCCCACGGGCTGACCGACATCACCGGCGCCCGACTGGACCACGCCGTCCTGCGCGACCTCCCACTCGACCAGGTGGTCGGCCGAGCTGAACCGGGCGGAGTCCGCCCAGGCGCCGAGGGGAAGGGCTGAGCCGCCCGCCGAGGGCGTGGCAGGGTGACCGCGTGATGATCTCTACGGCGGCAGCCGGTGGAATGGCCCTGGTCGAGCTGGGGATGGCGCTGACGCCGGGCCCGAACATGATGTACCTGGTGTCCCGGAGCGTGAGCCAGGGACGCGCGGCGGGGCTGGTCTCGCTGGTCGGGACCGGGGTGGGGTTCCTGGTGTACATGACGTTGGCCAACGTGGGTCTCGCGGTGGTCTTCGTCGCCGTCCCGTGGCTGTACATCGGTTTCAAGGCGGTCGGCGCCGCCTACCTCGCGTATCTGGCGTGGCAGGCGCTCAGGCAGGGCGGTCGCGGGCTGTTCGAGCCGCGCGGTCTCCAGCGCGACTCGTACGGGAAGCTGCTGCGGATGGGGCTGATCACCAACCTGCTCAACCCGAAGGTCGCCATCCTGTACCTCGCGCTGATCCCGCAGTTCATCGATCCCGCCCGCGGTCACACCACCGCCCAGGGGTTCGCCCTCGGCGCCATCCAGATCGCCGTGGGCCTCACCGTGAACGGCTTGATCGTGCTCGCGGCAGGATCCGTAGCGGCTCTCCTCAAGCGCCGCCCGACCTGGGCGAAATGGCAGCGCCGCCTCACGGGCACCCTCCTCGCCGCCGTAGCGATCACCCTCGCCCGCGAGGTACCCGCCCGCGCACGGGCGTGACCCGGCCACGCGGACAGGGAAAACGCAACTTCGACAGGGTCCGCACAGACCGCTACCTTCACCGGGTCCTCGGCAACCACCCCCGGCCAAACCGGAGTTGCCCCCCGACCAGGGAGACCCGTATGCCCCGTCTCGCGCTGTACACCTTCGGTGTCCTGAAGTTCCCCCTCTCCGACCCCGCCCCGCTCACACGCGAGTTCTACGGCATCGGCGCTGCCGTCTACCCGGAGATCAGCGGGCGCCCCGGCTACCTCGGGCACGCCGAGGCGGCGGACGGCGAGCAGGGCGTGCTCTTCGGGGCGGACTGGGGCGCGTGGGGCGAGTTCGCCGTGCCGGACTGGTACGGCAAGGGGCGTACACCGGAGACCACCGCCCTCGCCGCGACCCTCTCCCTCTGGACCGGTCCGCGCCCCGCGTTCGACGCCGTCTACACCGGCGTGCACCGCGAGGCGCTGAGCAGGCGGTACGACTGGTTCGAGCGGACGGGACACCCGACCCACGTGCTCTGGTGGGTCCCCGACGACGCGACCCCCACCTGGCAGGACGGCGTCTCCCGCCTGGAGCACCTCCACGCCCACGGCGCCGCCCCGCACGCCTTCACCTTCCAGGACGTCCCGTGACCGGCGGGGAGGTCAGGCTTTCAGTGCCGCGAGCTCCGCGTTGGCGCGCTCGGTGACCAGGGCGAGGACGCGCCCGGCGGCGGCGAGGTCCTCGGCGGGGATGCCGCCCCAGACGCGGGCGGAGACGGGGGCGGTCTCCGCGGCGACGTCGGCGAGCACGTCGCGCCCCTCGTCCGTGGGGCGCAGGCGCGTACCGTCCTCGGTCAGCAGCCGCTCGGCGAGCAGATCGTCGACGGTGGCGCGGATGCCGACGGGGTCGGTCTTGAGGAGTCCCTGGACCTGGGCGACGAGTTCGTCCGGCGTCTGCGGGACCCCGGCGGTGACCGCGGTGCGCAGCACGACCTGCTGCTGGAACGTGATGCCGTGCCGGGCCAGGACGTGCTCCAGGACGCCACGGGCGGCGTAGTGCGCGAGGGCGAGAGCGCGGGCGTCGGCGTCGGGTGCGGTGGTGGCCATGGTGTTCTCCTCTAGGTGCTCTGGTCGGGCGGGACGGAGGGAGCGAGAGGTGCGTCGAGCAGGGTCGTCAGCTCGTCGGTGAACGCGCGGGTGCGCGGGGAGCCGGGACCGCCGAGCGGTTCCAGCAGCCGCTGGTGCAGCTCCTGGACCACCGTGATGGCCCGCCGGGTGACCTCCTCGCCCCGCTCGGTGAGGGCGAGCTGTACGGCACGCGGGTCGCGGGGATCGCGGGTGCGCTCGATCAGCCCCGCCGACTCCAGGGCGCGCGCCAGCTTCGAGACGTACAGCGCCTCCAGACCGGTGTGGTCGGCGAGCCGCCGCTGACTGGGACGCTCGCCGGTGCGCCCCATGCCGTGGAGCGAGGCGACCAGGGAGTACTGCGCGTGGGTGAGACCCAGCGGAGCCACCGCGCGATCGACCGCGACCCGCCACTTGTTGGCGAGCCGCCATACCAGGAATCCGGGCGTGGGACCCGGCGGTGAACCCTTGCTCATGAGAAATAGAGTACATGGCTACTATGTCCATGGCTACTGTTTTCCGGACCGGACCGGACCGGACCGGACCGGACCGGACCGGACCGGACCGGACGGGACCGCCACACCCGTCCCCGCATTCTGGCGCGATGCGTGCGGCACAACTCCCGCCACTCCAGGGAGAATTCAGCCATGACCACCACTCCCACCGACATCAGCGCCCCCACCCCGACCACGCCCCGCACCGGTCTCTCCCTGGCAGCGGGCGTGTTCACCGGCGTGCTCGCGCTGTACATCGCCCTCGTCGCCCTCGGGAACATCACCGACTTCGGGTCGAACCAGCAGTACGTCCGGCATGTGCTGGCGATGGACACGACGTTCAAGGACGACGCCCTGATGTGGCGGGCGATCACCAGCACCGCGCTTCAGGACACCGCGTACGTGGCGATCATCGCGTGGGAGACGGTCGCCGCCGCCGTGCTGATCCTGGGCACCTGGCTGTGGGCGCGGCGGGACACCGAGCGGGCGCGCCGGGTCTCCACCTACGGGCTGCTGATGCTGATACTCCTCTTCGGCGCCGGGTTCATCGCCATCGGCGGGGAGTGGTTCGCGATGTGGCAGTCCAAGGCGTGGAACGGGCTGGACGCGGCGACCCGGATCGTCCTGGTCAGCGGGGTCGCGCTGGTCGTGAACCAGTTGCCGGAGCGGCGGTCGCCTCAGGCGTGAGCCGGGGACGCCTCGGCATCGGTCGGCACCTCCGCCGTACGGCGGGGCAGCAGCAGCGGCGTCGCCAGCAGCAGCAGCCCCGCCAGTCCGATCGCCGTACGCGGTCCGAGCAGCGAGCCCAGGACACCCCACACGGCTGTCAGCAGGGCTGTCGTCGCCTTCGTCGTCACCGTCCAGGCGGACAGCACGCGGGTGACCCGGTCGGTGCGGGTCCGCTCCAGGCGGCAGGTCGCGCTGACCGGGTTGAAGACCCCGCAGCAGAAGATGAGCCCCAGCTCGACCCCCGTCACCAGCAGCAGCCCGCCCGTGCCGGGACCCAGGAAGGCGAGTCCGAGTGGCCACAGGGCGCGCAGCCGCCCGGAAACCGTCAGCACCCGGTGCTGCCCGTACCGCGCCACCAGCGGACGAGCCAGCCGCGAGCCCAGCAGCCCGCCGAGCGACGGCGCCGCGAAGGCGAGCCCGTACTGCCACGGCGTGAACCCGAGATGCCCGAGCATCAGCACCGCGAGCAGCGGCTCGGTCGCCATCAACAGCCCGTTGAACACCGCCGCGTTGAGGAACAGCGGGCGCAGGGTGGGGTCCGCCAGGATGTACCGCCAGCCCGCCACCAGATCACCGGGGCGCAGCCGCGCCGTAGTCCCGCGGTCGGCGGCGGGTCGCGCCTCCCCGCCCCCGATCGCCCGCAGCCCCAGCGCCGAGAGCAGATAGCTCACCGCGTCCGCCACCACCGTCGCCACCGGTCCCAGCAGTCCGATCGCCGCGCCGCCCAGCGGTGGTCCGATGATCGTCGTGGTCCACGCCGTCGACTCGAAGCGCGCGTTGGCGGCGAGCAGGTCACCGGGCGGCAGCAGCGTCTTGAGGTACGCCCCGGAAGCCGCCCGGAAGGTGATGTCCGCCGCCGCGACCACCACCGAGACCAGCAGCAACTGGACGAAGCTCAGCGCGCCGAGCGCGTACGCGACCGGGATCGTCAGCAGCGCCGCGCACCGCACCAGGTCCATCGCGATCAGCACCGGACGCTTGCGCCGGAACTCCACCCAGGGTCCGAGCGGCACCGCCACCGCCGCGCCCACCGCAGCCCCCGCCGAGGACAGCGCGGCGACCTCCGCGGGTCCCGCGCGCAGCACCTGGACGGCGATCAGCGGGAACGCGCCGAAGGCGAGCCAGGTGCCGAGCGCGCTCGTCCCGTACGCCCCCCACAGCCACCCGAAGGACCGCCCGAGCCCGCGCCCGTTCCTCATGCCCGTCTCCCGCCTCCACAACCGATCCGCGACCAGTTGCATCAAAGCGGCACCGCCGAGCTGGGATCAAACAACCGTGGAGCCACTGTGTGACAACCCGTAGTTGTCGCCGTAGCCTGACCCCATGGACCTCGACACCGTGCGCACCTTCGTCGCCGTCGCCGACGCCGGGCGGTTCCGGGAGGCTGCCGACGAGCTGGCGGTCACCCAGCAGGCGGTGTCCAAGCGGATCGCCGCCCTGGAACGCGTCCTGGGGGTAAGGCTGTTCACCCGCACCCCGCGCGGCGCCGAGCTGACCATCGACGGGCAGGCGTTCCTGCCGCACGCGCGCGAACTGCTGCGCGTGGCCGAACGCGCCACTGCCTCCGTGCACCGGGGGAGCCGTCCGCTGCGCGTCGACGTGCTCGCCTCGCGCAGCGCGCAGTCGGGTCTGATGCGCGGTTTCCACCGCGCGCACCCCGAGATCGACCTCGACGTGCTGACGCTGTTCGACATCGAGACCGCCGTCACCGCCATCCGCTCGGGCGCGATCGACGCGTCCTTCCGCGCCGTCGCCGCGCCCGGCCGTCCCCTGCCGGAGGACATCGCGTCCGTGCGGGTGCTCGACGAGCCGCTCCAGCTCCTCACCGGTCCCGCCCACGCGCTGGCGGGCGCCCGGTCCGTGACCCTCGCCCGGCTCGCCGGGCACCGGATCTGGATGCCCGGCGTCGCCCCCGGCACCGAGTGGGCCGCCTACTACGACGACCTCGCCGCCGAGTTCGGGCTCACCATCGAGGTGACCGGACCCAACTTCGGCTCCGACGCCCTCCTCGACACCATCGCCGACACCCCGGCCCTGGCCACCTTCATGGGCGAGCCCACCCGTCTCGTCTGGCCCGCAGGACATGGTCTGCGCCGCATCCCGGTCACCGACCCGGTCCCCGTCTACCCGCACTCCCTCCTCTGGCACCGGGACAACCCCCATCCCGCCCTGACCACCCTGCGCGCCTACCTCGCGGGAGCGACGCCCGCCCACGACGTGCCCGGGACCTGGGTGCCGGACTGGGTCCGCCCGCACTGAGCACCCCTCGATCGCGTTCACACATCTGAACGCCAGTCACCCCGGCGAACGATTTTACCTGCCCGTGACTCGACGCCTCCACGCCTCAACCCCCATGGTCGTAGCCGGAGTTCACATCCCTGACTGCCGAACACGACTGCGGACGCTGGAGGGTGAGACATGAACGGTCTCGACTGGGCCGTACTGATCGGCTACTTCGGCGTGATGGTGGCCATCGGCGTCTGGTCGCACCGGCGCGTGGACGACGTGGGCGACTTCTTCACCGCGGGCGGGCGGATGCCCTGGTGGCTGTCCGGCATCTCCCACCACATGTCGGGCTACAGCGCCGTGATGTTCACCGGCTACGCGGGCATCGCCTACGTCTACGGCGTCACCTCCTACGTCACCTGGGCGCTGCCCATCGCGCTCGGCATCGCCATCGGCTCCCGGCTCTTCGCGCCCCGCGTCAACCGCCTGCGCTCCCGGCTGCGCGTCGCCTCCCCCCTCGAGTACCTGAAGAACCGCTACGACCTGCGCACCCAGCAGGCACTCGCCTGGTCCGGGATGCTGCTGAAGATCGTGGACGTGGGCGCCAAGTGGGCCGCCATCGCCACCCTGCTCTCGGTGTTCACCGGACTCTCCCTGAACCAGGGCATCCTCATCACCGGCGCGATCACCGCCGTCTACTGCACCATCGGCGGTCTGTGGGCGGACGCGCTCACCGAACTCGGCCAGTTCGTCATCCAGTTGCTCGCCGGGATCGCGATGCTCGTCGCCGTCGCCGTGAAGCTGGGCGACCGGCACATCGGTCTCCTCGACGCCTGGGACCAGCCCGCCCTGCACGACCACACCCAGCCCCTCGCGGGTCCCTACGGCACCGTCTTCCTGCTGGCGTTCCTGTTCATCAAGCTGTTCGAGTACAACGGCGGCATGCTCAACCAGGCTCAGCGCTACATGGCCACCGCCTCCGCCCGCGAGGCAGAGCGCTCCGCCCGGCTCTCCGCGCTGCTGTGGCTGGTGTGGCCCCTGGTGCTGTTCCTGCCGATGTGGCTCGCCCCGCTCCTGGTGACGGCGAAGAAGCCCGACGGCTCCGACTCCTACGCCCTGATGACCGAACAGCTCCTGCCGCACGGTCTGCTGGGGCTCGTGGTCGTCGGCTTCTTCTCCCACACCATGGCCATGTGCTCCTCCGACGCCAATGCCGTCGCCGCCGTCTTCACCCAGGACGTGGTGCCCGTGCTGTGGCGGCGGGCGCGGGACTGGGGCGAGCGCGTGGGACTCCTCGCGGCGCGGGTGACCACCGTCGTCTTCCTCGCCCTGTCGATGGCGGTCGCCACCCAGGTCGACTCGCCCGCCCTGAAGGACATCATCACCGTCGTCATCAAGTGGGTCGCCGGGCTCATGGGTCCCATCGCCATCCCGATGATGCTGGGTCTGCTGCGCCCCTTCCGCCGCTCGGGTCCGACCGCCGCGCTCACGAGCTGGGCCGCCGGACTGCTCGCCTTCTGGCTGGTCAACTACCCGATCAGCTGGCACGTCCAGGGCGGCGTCCCGCTCCAGTACCAGGTCTCGGTGCCGCTCGCCGTCTCCCTGGTCCTCTACGTCGTCATCGGTCTGATCAAGCCCGAGGACACCCCCGAGCGCCTCGCGGTCATCGAGCGGATCAACACCGACGGCGACGGCGCGGCGGCTGCCGTACCCGCCCCGGCGGCTCGGGCGCGCGGATAGCCGGGCGGACGGCCGGCGCGCGGAAGCTCAGGCGCGCGGATAGCGCGCCAGCCAGCCCGGTGCCGAACCCGCCGGGCTGTGCAGCGCCGGACCCTGGGTCATCTCCATGGCGAAGTCGTCCGCCAGCTCCAGGATCGTGGGACGACCCTCCAGCTCGGCGAGCCACGCCGGGGGCAGCGCCGTCTCGCCGTGCAGGGCGCCGAGCAGACCCCCGGTGAGGGCTCCGGCGGCGGCGGAGGGACCGGACTGGTTCACCGCCAGACACAGACCGAGGCGTACGTCGTCCGCCGCCAGCGCGCAGTAGACGGCCGCCGCGAGCAGCCCGTCCGCCGTGCCGTCCCCGGCCAGCTCCTCCACCCGCACCGGGTTCGGCGGGCCGAGGCGCACCGCGTTCACCGCGTGCTGGAGCGCCTCCACGACCGCCTGATGACCCGGGCGCGCCGACAGCAGCGCCACCGTGCCCCACACCGCCGCGTCCAGGTCCTCGCCGCGCGCGAGGGCGTGCACGATCACGGCGTACGCCCCCGCCGCCAGACACGCGACCGGGTGCCCGTGGGTCTGCGCCGCGCACTCCACGGACAACTGCGCCACCAACTGCGGCTCCCAGCCCACCAGGAGCCCGAAGGGACCCGAGCGCGCCACCGCCTCGGGACCCAGCTCACCGGGGTTCTTCGGCCGCTCCAGGGTGCCCATCACCTCGTCGCCCAGCCCGCTCAGCAGCGACCTCGGCGGCTCCCTGCGGGCGTACAGCCACTCCTCGCGAGCCAGCCAGCCGTCCTCCCTGCGCCGCTCGTCGGGACCCCAGTCCCGCTGGGTCGCCCGCCAGCGCAGGTACGCCCGGTGCAGATCGGTCGGCGGATGCCAGGCACCGGTGTCCCGGCGGACCTGCGCGCGGATCAGACCGTCCACCGTGAACAGGGTGAGCTGGGTGTGATGGGTGACCGCGCCGCGCCGCCCGTGCGCGAAACCCAGGTCGAGCACGCCCTCCGCACCGTACGCCGAGCGGATCTCGTCGAGACCGAGCACGTCCACGGGCGCGCCGAGGGTGTCCCCGAGCGCGATGCCCAGCAGGGTGCCGCGCACCCGGCTGCGGAAGTCCTGCTGCTCGGTGCGACCCCAGACGGCGCCGCTCGTCGCACCCATGCAGACCCCCTCACGGCACCTCGCGTCCGGCCGACGGGCAGCACTGTAATGGACCGCGAACGGTCCGATCAGCCGCGCAAACCGACCTCGCGAGACCAATCCCGGTCAGGTGTGAACGCTTTGCTCACGTGTTCACAGGTGTGAGCCACTGTGAACGGAGGTAACGGCCGGATCTCACCCCTTGGCGTCCTTCAGTTCCTGCGGACACGGCGTCCCGCGCGGCAACTGGTACGGCGCCGCCAGGTGGTACGTCCCCGCGCGCGGCGCCAGCAGCACCGTCCAGGCGTCGCCCTCCGCGTCCTGCGGGGTCTCCGCCAGACAGCCGCTGACGTTGACGTACGTCTTCGGCACACCGTCCGCCCGCTCCTTGGACGCCTCCGTCTCCTGCGGCGGCTTGAGCGGCTTGCCGTGCTCGTCCACCACGCTCAGCCACGGCGAGTACGGAATGCGGATCAGGACGCGTCCCGCCCGGCTCACCTTCAGGGTCATCTCGCCCTGCTCGGCGCGCAGCACCACCGCGTTCGGCTCGGCCAGCGGCACCGGGTCCGTGACCCGGAACAACTGCCAGTCCGCGTTCCCCCACACCTGCTTCAGATACGGCATCCCGCGCAGCACCAGCTCCCGCTCGCGCTCCCCGCCGTCGCCGTCCGGGTCGTCCGCCTTCGGCAGCACCACGTAGTGCACGGCCCAGCGCTGCAGCCACTCGTGGTAGTTCGCCGAGTTGAGGGTGTCGTCGTAGAAGAGCGGGTTGCGCTCCATGTCCGCCTGGCGGTTCCAGCCGCGCGCCAGGTTCACGTACGGCGCGAGCGCGGACGCCTCGCGGTGCGAGCGCGCCGGGACCACCTCCACCCGCCCCTTCTCCGCGCCCACCTGCTGGAGTTCGTTCACCAGCGGCGCCAGCTCACGCGCCCAGGACGCCGCCGGGGTCGTGTGGATCACGTCGTCCACCGACTTGAACCCGATCCAGCCCACGAACCCGGCGATGGCCAGCACCAGCGCGTACCACTTGTGCGTGCGCGGCACCGCGAACGGCAGCGCCGCCACCAGCGCCGTGCCCGCGAACAGCATCGGAAGACGCGAGATGTTCGTGCCGATCTGCGAGCTGATCAGCCACACCAGCACCACGGCCACGCTGTAGACCCCGGCCGTCAGCCGCACCGTCACCCACTGGCGCGGCACCAGCGCCAGACACAGCAGCCCGTACAGCAGCGGCATGATCACCGAGCCGAACGTCATCGGCTGGGTGCCGGAGAACGGGAACAGCCACGCGGAGAGCGCCACCACCGCCGCCGGGGCGAGCCCCAGCGCCCACGCGCCCGGACGCCGCTTCTGGAGGAACAGCGCGACCGCCACCAGACCCACGAACAGCCCCGCCACCGGCGAGGACATCGTCGCGAGCGCGGCCAGCGGCGCGGCGGCCAGCGCCTTCGCCCAGCGCTTGTAGCGCCCCTCGTAGGGCCAGTAGAGCAGCACCGCGACCGCGCCGATCCCGAACAGCGCGGCAAGTCCGTACGCCACCCAGCCGGAGACCGCCCCGGCGAGCAGCGCGAACACCCCGGCGAGCAGCGCCAGCGGGGCTGCCGCCAGCGCCTTCGCCCAGCTCGCGTACCTGCCCTGGTACGGCCAGCAGAACACCGCCGCGACCGCCCCGAGCGCGAACATCGTGCCGAGCCCGAACGTCACCCGGCCCGAGGCGGCGTTGCCCATCAGCGCGAACACCCCGGCCAGCGCGGGCCACAGCGGCTCGCGCACCGCCCGCCCGCGCACCAGGATCAGCGTCAGCAGCCCGGCGGAGAACGTCCCCGCGATCATCATCGTCGTGCGCACGCCGAGCACGGACATCAGATACGGCGACAGCACGCTGTACGACACCGGGTGCATCCCGCCGTACCAGGCGAGGTTGTACGCCGAGTCGGGGTGCCGGCCGACGAACTCCGCCCAGGCGTCCTGCGCCGCGAGGTCGCCGCCGCTGTTGGCGGACGTGAAGAACCAGATCACGTGCAGCACGGCGGCGAGGGCGGTGATGAACAGGACGGGGTGCTCGCGTGGCCAACGGCGCCAGGCGGGCGGGGTGTCGGCGTCCGCGCGGTCGGGGCTCAGGGTCCGCCCGGCGGTACCCGTGACGTCCGTACCGGGCTCAGGGCTCATGCGACCTCCGCCCTCGGTGTGGTCGGCGCGTGTCGGCTCGGCTGTGGCCACCTGAAGGCACTCCCCGTGTCCCGTCTGCTGTTCCCGGCCACCTGTCCCGTACGTGCTCCCGGCCGGTCCTCGTCCCGCTGCGGCCCTGTCCCGTGACCGGTGACCTGCCCCGTTTCGTGACGCTAGCACGCACCCCGCCGCACGGCTCCCGGGCGGGGAACACATGCGGCGGGGTGCGACGGGTGCGGGTGCCGGGGTCAGCCCAGGCGCGTCAGCTTGCTGCCGAGACCGGGCTCCGCGAGGTCGTCACGCAGTGCGACGGGCACCTGGACGGCACCGGTCGAACCGTCACCGACGGTCAGGGAACCGACCTTCGTCCCCGCCTTCGCGGTGTGCGGGACCGGACCGCCGGTGAAGGAGAGCTTCACCTTCAGACCCGCCCAGCCGGTCGCCTTCACGTCCTCGGTCACCTCGACGGGCGTCCGTCCGCCGAGACCGTCGTCCACGTACCCGACGACCGTGCCCTTCTTCAGGACCGTCGCCGACTTCAGGGCGCCCTGCGCGGCCCGGATCAGCTTGTCGCTGTGGTCCAGGGCGGCGCTCAGGATGGTGTTCTCCGGACCGCCCGCGGGCTGCCGCATCACCGCGCCGATGATCATCCGGGTCTCGCCGTCCACGTCCTGCTTCGCGGCGAACACCAGGTTGCCGAGGGCGGAGGTGGTGGTGCCGGTCTTGATGCCGACGACGTTGTTGTGCCCGACGAGCTGGTTCCAGTTCGAGTGGTACGTGCCCTTGTAGTCGGTGTACGACATCATCGCCGCGACCTCGCGGAAGGCGGGGTACGTCATCGCCGCCTTCGCCAGCTTCACCTGGTCCCGCGCGGTGCTGACCGTGGAGTCGGTCAGACCGGAGGGGTCGGTGTACTTGGTGTTGCTCATGCCCAGACGCTTGGCGGTCGTGTTCATCTTCGCGACGAACGCGTCCACCGAACCGGCGTCCCAGCGGGCGAGCAGACGGGCGATGTTGTTCGCGGACGCCAGCAGGATGTCCTGGAGCGCCTCGCGCTGGGTGATCCGGTCACCGGCGGTGACGTCCACCGTCGACTCCTGGCCCGCCTTCGACTGCGACTCCGCCGTCTTGTCGATCTTGATCTTCGGACCGGCGGCGCCGCTCTTGAGCGGGTGGTCGTGCAGGATCAGATACGCGGTCATCACCTTGGCGACGCTCGCGGTCGGCACGGGCTTGTCCGAGCCGGAGGAGCCGAACGTGCCGACGCCCTGAACATCCAGCGCGGCCTGTCCCTCCGCGGGCCACGGGATCTGGACCTTCCCGCCCTCGAAGGTGTAGCTGTCCTTCGCGGTCAGGTCCAGCGTGGGCGCGGGCAGCGGGCGCAGCGCCTGTACGACGCCCAGGATCACCACCAGCAGCAGCACCAGCGGCGTCCAGATCTTGACCCTGCGCACCAGCGTCCGCACCGGGGTCTCCGGCGGGGGCGGGGTGTTCGTCAGCTCCGCCAGCAGGTCCAGCGGCGGCTTCGGCGGCAACGGCTGCTGCGTCGTCCGCTCCGGCCCGACCTGCGGCACGGTCCGCGTCTCTTCCGCCGGGGCGGTCCTTATGTCCCCCTTGAGCGCGACAAACCGACTGGTCTTCTCAGCCTCCTTCTCCTTCCCCCCGACCTTCAGCATGGTCGTCGGCTGATCAACCTCCTTCGGCGCGCGGAGGGTGGTGGTCGGCTGATCCTTGGGGGGCTGCGGTTGCTTGGGGGAGCGGAGGGTGGTGGTGGGCTGGTCTGTCGGGGTCGCCTTGTCGCCGGGGGCGGGGATGAGCTTGCCGCCGGGCTTGTCGGCCGGTCCCTGCTTGGGGGCGGGGGAAGACTTACGGTCGGAGCTGTCGGCGGAGGCGGACTTCTCGTCGTCCCTGTCCGAGGGGGCGGCGTCGCCCTCGACCTTGTCGGTGGGGCTGGGCTTGGTGCCGGAG
>NZ_JACYHF010000022.1 GCF_016482685.1 Streptomyces sp. DSM 110735
GACTCTATCAGATCCTTTTCGGTGTCTGACCCCCAGTCAGCGGGGTTTGTCTTCCCGGCCTCGCGGCCGTTCCGACGAGTGAGACTTTAGCGGATTCCCGGCCCCCGAAGCCAATCGGGGTCCTGCGCTCTTTCGAACACGGATTCCTCATTTCGCACATGCGCACAGCAAAACAAGCGACGCGGAAGCGCCGATGTCCAGTGGGCCTTGCGGAATGGCTGTCCGGGGACCGACCGGAGTCGGCTCTCACGTCGGACAACTCGGAGAACATTACGCACCTGGGGAGGGGGTGTCAACCCCCTCCTGCGAAGAATCTTGGTGCGGTCAGTCCTTCGTGCCGGAGGCCAGCTCACGGCTGCGGTCGCGGGCCGCTTCCAGGGCGGCGATGAGGGCGGCGCGCACCCCGTGGTTCTCCAGCTCGCGGATGGCGTTGATGGTCGTACCGGCGGGCGAGGTGACGTTCTCGCGGAGCTTGACCGGGTGCTCGCCGCTGTCGCGGAGCATCGTGGCGGCGCCGATGGCGGACTGGACGATCAGCTCGTGCGCCTTGTCGCGGGGCAGACCGAGCAGGATGCCCGCGTCGGTCATGGCCTCGACCAGGTAGAAGAAGTACGCCGGGCCCGAGCCGGACAGGGCCGTGCAGGCGTCCTGCTGGTTCTCCGGGACGTGCAGGGTCTTGCCGACGGCGCCGAAGATCTCCTCCGCCGTGGCGAGGTGGGCGGCGGTGGCGTGGCTGCCCCCGGAGATGACGGACATCGCCTCGTCCACCAGGGCGGGTGTGTTCGTCATGACGCGCACGACCGGGGTGCCCTCGGCCAGGTGCTCCTCGACGAGCGAGGTGGGGATGCCGGCGGCTCCGCTGATGACCAGGCGGTCGGCGGGGACGTGCGGTGCCAGTTCGGCAAGCAGCGTGCCCATGTCCTGCGGCTTGACCGTGAGGATCAGGGTGTCGGCGGTCTTGGCGGCCTCGGTGTTGGTGACTGGGGTGACGCCGTGGCGGGCGCGGAGTTCTTCGGCGCGCTCGGGGCGGCGGGCGGTCACCAGGAGGTCGGCGGGGGCCCAGCCCGCCCGGATCATTCCGCTGAGCAGGGCTTCGCCGATCTTGCCGGTGCCGAGGACTGCGACTTTCTGGCTCATGCGGTTCATCCTCGCACCGGGGGTGCCGGATGCGGGGCGCTGTCCGGTGGGCGGACCCCCCGTCGGGGTTCAGTCCGTGCGGCGGCGCAGGGTGGCCGCGCCGAGGGCGAGGACCAGGAGGGCGCAGCCCGCGACGATCAGGATGTCGCGGAGGAAGACCGTCGTCATGTCGGTGTGGTGGAGGACCTCGTTCATGCCGTCGACGGCGTACGACATGGGGAGGACGTCGGAGACGGCTTCCAGGGCGGGGTGCATGTCGGGGCGCGGGGTGAACAGACCGCAGAGCAGGAGCTGGGGGAAGATCACCGCGGGCATGAACTGGACCGCCTGGAATTCCGAGGCCGCGAAGGCCGAGACGAAGAGGCCGAGGGCCGTGCCGAGCAGGGCGTCCAGGAGCGCGACCAGGAGGAGCAGCCAGGGCGAGCCGGTGACGTCGAGGCCGAGGAGCCAGACGGCGAGCCCGGTGGCGAGGGCGGACTGGACGACGGCGACGGCGCCGAAGGCGAGGGCGTAACCGGCGATCAGGTCGGCCTTGCCGAGCGGCATCGCGAGGAGGCGCTCCAGGGTGCCGGAGGTGCGTTCGCGCAGGGTGGCGATGGACGTCACCAGGAACATCGTGATCAGCGGGAAGATCCCGAGCAGGGACGCGCCGATGTTGTCGAAGGTGCGGGGGCTTGCGTCGAAGACGTAGCGCAGCAGGACCAGCATCAGGCAGGGGACCAGCAGCATCAGGGCGATGGTCCGGGGGTCGTGGCGGAGCTGGCGCAGGACGCGGGCGGCGGTGGCGGTGGTGCGGCCGGGGTTCAGCGCGGTCGCGGATGCCGGGGTGGTCGTGCTCATCGGGTCGGCTCCTTGGTGCGGTCGGTGGCGGCTGCCTGGTCGACGAGGTGGAGGAAGGCTGCCTCGACGGTGTCGGTGCCGGTGCGGGTGCGCAGGTTCTCCGGCGTGTCGTCGGCCAAGACCCGGCCGTCGCGCATGAGGAGGAGGTGGTCGCAGCGCTCCGCCTCGTCCATGACGTGGGAGGAGACGAGGAGGGTGGTGCCGCGCTCGGCGGCGAGGGTGTGGAAGAGGGTCCACAGGTCGCGGCGGAGTACGGGGTCGAGACCGACGGTCGGTTCGTCCAGGACGAGGAGTTCGGGGGTGCCGAGGAGGGCGACGGCGAGGGAGACGCGGCTGCGCTGGCCGCCGGAGAGGTTTCCGGCGAGGGCGTCGGCGTGGGAGGTGAGGTCCACGTCGGCGAGGGCGCGGGTGACGTGGGTGTGGCGGCGGTCGGCGGCGGCGCGTCCGGGGTCGAGGATCGCGGCGAAGTAGTCGAGGTTCTGGCGGACGGTGAGGTCGTCGTAGACGGAGGGCGCCTGAGTGACGTAGCCGAGGCGGTGGCGCAGGGCGGGGTGTCCCGCCGGGTGGCCGAGGACGTCGAGGGTGCCGGTGACCTTGGCCTGGGTGCCCGCGATGGCGCGCATCAGGGTGGATTTTCCGCAGCCGGAGGGACCGAGGAGTCCGGTGATCCTGCCGCGGGGGACGGTGAAGCCGAGGGCGTGGAGGACGGTGCGGGGACCGCGGACGACGGTGAGGGCGTCGGCGTGGACGGCCGCCGAGGCGGGCGGGGGCTCGTTATTCATCACGTGATGAATAATTCTCCTGTGGCGTGGCGCCGTCAAGGGCGGTGGTACGCGAAACGGCGGTCCGGTACGGGTACCGGACCGCCGTTCGTGGGGTCTTCGTGGGTTCTTCGTGGTTCGGGGGGTGTCAGTCCTTGCGGGCGACGATCAGATACACGTCGTACGTCTCCTCGACCACGCCGTCCGGGAAGACCTTCAGGAGGTGGGCGCGCTCCTCGGTCATGAAGGCGGTGCGGTCCTCCGGCGGGGTGAGGAGGAAGGCGGAGTGGCTGGCGATGTTGGCGAGGTGGACGTCGAGGGGGACGCGGCGGCTCCAGCGGACCACGCGGCGTTCGAAGTCGAGGCGCCCGCTGGGGTCGGCCAGTCCGGTGCGCTCCGCCGCCTTCCGCGGCTCGGCGGGGATGTCGAGTCCGAAGAAGCGGCCGGTGCGGTCGGCGGCATCGGAGATCCACTCGATGTCGACGGCGTCGGTGTTCCACCACAGCGCGAGCGCGCCGTCGGGGCGCAGGACGCGCAGCGCCTCCGGGACCGAGCGGGCGGGGTCGGTCCAGTGCCATGCCTGGGCGTAGGTGATGAGGTCGGCGTGGTCGTCGGCGACCGGGAGGGCGTTGCCGTCGCCCCGGACCAGGGGGACGTCCGGCAGGGTCCGGCGGAACTCGGCGGCCATGCCCGCGCCGGGCTCGACGGCGAGGACCCGGGCGCCGCGCTCGTGCAGCAGGCGGCTCGCGATGCCGGTGCCCGCGCCGACGTCCACGGTCCGGGCGCCGGCCAGGGGGCGACCGGACAGCTCCTCCAGCGCGTCCAGGAGGGCGGGCGGGTAGGAGGGGCGGTTCGCGGCGTACTGGGCAGCCGCGGCGTTGAAGGAGTGGGCGCGGGCGGAGGCGGGCGGTTCCTGGGCGGCTTCGCGTGTGGTCATGCCGACCATGGTGCGCGGGGTGGGGCGGGTGTCGACAGGGTGCCGGGGGTGTCTGGGGGTGCCCGACGGCGCCGGGGGTGTCCGGGAGTGCCTGGAGGTGTCCGCCGGTGCCCAGGGCTGCCAGGGGGTCTCCGGCGGGGCGTACCCCCGGCTCCTTACTTGCCGCGCTTCTTCTTCGCCGGGTTGCCGGTGCGGCGGGTGCGGGTGCGGTCGTGTTCGGCGCGGGCTTTGTCGTACTCGGCGCGGGCGAGCTTCTCGCCGGGTGCCTCCAGGAAGGAGCGGCAGGCGTAGGCGAGGAGGGAGCCGACGAAGCCGATGGTGAGGAGACCGCGCAGGGATGCCTGGCGCTCGGGGTCGGGGCGGCGTTCGTAGCTCTGCCAGGTGTTGCCGAAGGCGAGCGCGCTGCACACGGCGAACATGCCGACGACCAGGACGGTCACGAAGGAGCCGGTGCCCGCGATCCGGAGCCCCTGGTAGGCGAAGCGCAGGACCAGGCAGGCGACGGCTGCCGCGGCGACGGCGCCGAGGGCGGTGGCGGCGCGGCGGGCGGCGTAGGCGTCGGTGTGGTCGACCCAGGAGGTGCCGTAGAAGCGCAGGGGTTCGGGGCGGGGGCCCGTGCCGCCGCCCCCGGCGCGGGTCTCGGGGCTGGTGCCGGTTTCGTCGCTCACGGGACGATTATCGCGGGCGGGGGCGGCGGGGTGGGGGTGGGGGTCAGGCGCAGCGGGGGGCGACGTAGCCGTCGCTGCCGGTGTGCACGTAGGCGTCGGAGACGTACTGGCCGCTGCTTATGTTGTCCCAGATGTTCGAGGTGCCGTAGTAGCCGTTCACCGTCGTGCCCGTGGTCTGGCAGTAGATCTGCACGGACGAGCCCGCGGGCAGCACGCGGATGATGCCGTAGCCGGTGCCAGGGCCGCTGCGGACGTCGAGGCTGACGCCCGGGGCGATGGGATACGCGGTGGTGGCGGCGGACGGGGCGGCGTTCGCCGGGGCGGCGAGGCCCGTCACCAGGAACAGGGCGCCTGCGGCGGCGGCCAGCAGGGCGGAGCGGCGGTGCGGGGAGGTCATGTCGTTGCCTTTCTGGTGGGGTCAGCCACAGCGGCCGGCGACGTAGCCGTCGCTGCCGGTGTGGACGTAGGCGTCGGAGACGTACTCGCCGGGGGCGATGTTGTCCCAGATGTTCGAGGTGCCGTAGTAGCCGGAGACGGTGGTGCCCGGGCTCTGGCAGTTGATCGAGACCTGGGCGCCCTCGGGCAGGACGCGGACGAGTGCGTAGCCGGTGCCGGGGCCGCTGCGGACGTTCAGACGGACGCCCGGGGCGACGGAGTAGGACATGGTCAACCTCCCCCATGGCGCCCTCGGCAGGTGCGGGGCGCCGGTGATTCCTTCGTGGAACTGCACGCCTCCGCACAGGTGTTCGGAACGCGTACGCGGAGAGTAGCAAGCCTCCGCCGTCTCGTACGGGCGATCGACTAGGCTCCGAGCGACGCGCGCGGACGAACGGCACGGGGGTGGTCCATGGCGCCACAGCGCAGCTCCGGGCCGGACGCGGAACCGGAACTTCCGGAGTACGCCGGTCACTACCGCCTGGAGTCGCGACTCGGGTCGGGCGGCATGGGTGTGGTGCACCTGGCCCGCAGCGGTTCAGGAATGCGGCTCGCGGTGAAGGTCGTGCACGCCGAGTTCGCGCGGGACGAGGAGTTCAGGGGGCGTTTCCGGCAGGAGGTGGCGGCTGCCCGGCGGGTGAGCGGCGCCTTCACCGCGCCGGTGGTGGACGCCGATCCGGAGGCCGAACGGCCCTGGATGGCGACCATGTTCATCCCCGGTCCGACGCTCGCCGAAGAGGTGAAGCGGAACGGACCGATGGCGCCCGGCGAGGTACGGCGGCTGATGGCCGGGCTCGCGGAGGCGCTGCGGGACATCCACCGGGTCGGGGTGGTGCACCGGGATCTCAAGCCGGGCAACGTGCTGCTCGCGGAGGACGGTCCGAAGGTCATCGACTTCGGCATCTCGCGCCCCAAGGACAGCGAACTGCGCACCGAGACCGGCAAGTTGATAGGGACGCCGCCGTTCATGGCGCCCGAGCAGTTCCGCCGCCCCCGTGAAGTGGGTCCGGCGGCGGACGTGTTCGCGCTCGGCTCGGTGATCGTGCACGCGGCGGCGGGGCGCGGTCCGTTCGACTCCGACAGCCCCTACGTCGTCGCGTACCAGGTGGTGCACGACGAGCCGGACCTGACCGGCGTGCCCGGCAACCTCGTTCCGCTGGTGCTGCGTTGCCTGGCGAAGGAGCCCGAGGACCGGCCCACGCCCGACGAACTCATGCGCGCGCTGCGGTCGGTGGCGGCGTCGTACGACACGCAGGCGTTCATACCGGCTCAGCGCGAGGTGCCCCCGGTCGAGGATGCCGGGGACCGCGCGGAGCGCGCCGGGTCCGGAGAGCCGGGCGAGGAGGCGGCGGGGCGCCTGCGGTGGTGGACGCGTGGCCGGGTCGCGCTCGCGGCGGGCGCGCTCGTGCTGGCCGGGGGCGCGGGGATCACGGCGGTGCACTGGTCCGGCGCCGAGCGGGCGCCCCGGGTGCGTCCGATGGCCACCGAGGACCGGATCACCGACTGGCGGTCCACGCCGCTCACCAAGGGCACCGGCACGCCTCGATGCACGTACGGGTCAGGCGAGTTGCTGTGCATCGCCCCGGGTACGGCGGTCGGGCTCGATCCGCGGGACGGCACGGTGCGGTGGCGGCGCTCCTTCGCGGGCGCCCGGTGGAGCGATCCGCCGGTGGTGTCGGGCGGGCTGCTCCAACTGCGCGACCAGGACGGCCGGGTGACGGCACTCGACCCGTCCTCGGGCGAGACCCGGCTGCGCCGGCAACTGCCCCGGGACACCGGGACGCTGTACGCGGACGGCATCCGACTGGTGAGCGACACCGACGGGCGGATCACCGGCACGGACAGCGCCTCGGGGCGGACGGTGTGGCAACACGCGCTGCCGGACCGGGCGTTCCCCCGCCTCTACGCCTTCGGCGCGGACACCGGGGCTGTCACCGCGTACGCGACGACCGCCTCCGCCGACGGGAGCGGTACGCGGGTCACCGCGCTCGACCCCGCCTCGGGCGGGCGGCGGTGGAGCGCGGAGCTGTCCGGTGTGCTTCAACCCGTGGGCGCGGAGGGCGGGTTCGTCTATTTCCTCGCCGCCGATCCGGTCAGCGGCGACACCGACGCGGTGGTGCGCTACGCGGTGCGGTCCGGCGCGGTGCGCCGCGTACCGCTCCCGGCCGTGGCACGCGGCGCCCGGGCCGTCGTCCGGGACGGGGTGGTGTACCTGCTCTCGACGGACGGCGGGGTCGACGCCGTGGACGCGGGTGCGGGCAAGCGGCTGTGGCATCTGGAGACGTCGGTGAGCTGGGGCTCGAGTCCGGTCGCCGACGGCAGGTATCTGTACTTCTCCGCCGCCGACGGCCGGCTGCTCGCCGTGGACACCCGGCGCGGGAGCCTCGCGGGGCAGACGCGCCCGCGTTTCGGAGCGCGTACGGACCTGGTGTCGTCGGGGGTGCCGGTGCCGGTGGTCGCGCGGGGCGCGGTGTACGCGGCGGCCCCCGACGGCACGGTGTTCGCCCGGGACACGCGCGATCCGTCCGGCTGGTGACAACACGAAGGGGACCGGTGTCGCGCACCGGTCCCCTTTCGCTGTCGCCCGGTCAGCCCAGGAGACTGACGTCGCGCACCGCGCCCCGGTCGGCGCTGGTGGCCATCGCGGCGTAGGCGCGCAGGGCGGCGGAGACCTTGCGCTCGCGGTTCGCCGGGGCGTAGACACCGCCCAACTCCTGCTCGCGGCGGGCGAGTTCGGGCTCGTCCACGAGGAGTTCGATGGTGCGGTTCGGGATGTCGATGCGGATGCGGTCGCCGTCGCGGACCAGGGCGATGGTGCCGCCGGAGGCGGCTTCCGGGGAAGCGTGTCCGATGGAGAGGCCCGAGGTGCCGCCGGAGAAGCGGCCGTCGGTGATCAGGGCGCAGGTCTTCCCGAGACCGCGGCCCTTGAGGTACGAGGTCGGGTAGAGCATCTCCTGCATGCCGGGTCCGCCCTTGGGACCCTCGTAGCGGATGACGACCAC
This sequence comes from Streptomyces sp. DSM 110735, assembly GCF_016482685.1. Classification (GTDB taxonomy): domain Bacteria; phylum Actinomycetota; class Actinomycetes; order Streptomycetales; family Streptomycetaceae; genus Streptomyces. Next base: position 7,781 of record NZ_JACYHF010000022.1, read on the forward strand.
GTCGCCGTCCTTGACCTCCTGGGTGAGGATGCGGCGGACGGCTTCCTCCTGGGACTCGCAGACCACGGCGGGTCCCTCGAAGGTCCACACCGACTCGTCCACGCCCGCGGTCTTCACCACGCAGCCGTCGACGGCGAGGTTGCCCCTGAGGACCGCGAGTCCGCCGTCCTTGGAGTAGGCGTGCTCGGCGGAGCGGATGCAGCCGCCCTCGGCGTCGTCGTCCAGCGACTCCCAGCGCTCGGACTGGGAGAACGCCTCGGCGGAGCGGACGCAGCCGGGCGCCGCGTGCCACAGCTCGACCGCCTCCGGGGAGGGCGAACCGCCGCGCACGTCCCAGGTCTTGAGCCAGTCGGCGAGCGACGGGCTGTGGACCGCGTGCACGTCCTCGTTGAGCAGTCCGGCGCGGTGCAGTTCGCCGAGGAGGGCGGGGATGCCGCCCGCGCGGTGCACGTCCTCCATGTAGTACGTGCGGTTCTTGCCGACGTTGGGCGCGACCTTGGCCAGGCACGGGACGCGGCGGGAGACGGCGTCGATCTGCTCCAGACCGAAGGGGACGCCCGCCTCCTGGGCGGCGGCGAGCAGGTGCAGGATCGTGTTGGTGGAGCCGCCCATGGCGATGTCCAGCGCCATGGCGTTCTCGAACGCCTGGAAGGAGGCGACGGAGCGGGGCAGGACCGTCTCGTCGTCCTGCTCGTAGTAGCGGCGGGTGATGTCCATGACCGTGCGGGCGGCGTCCTCGTACAGCGCCTTGCGGGCGGTGTGCGTGGCGAGGACCGAGCCGTTGCCCGGCAGGGAGAGACCGATGGCCTCGGTCAGGCAGTTCATCGAGTTGGCGGTGAACATGCCGGAACAGCTTCCGCAGGTCGGGCAGGCGTTCTCCTCGATGCGGAGGATGTCCTCGTCGGAGATCTTGTCGTTGACCGCGTCGGAGATCGCGTCGACCAGGTCCAGGGTGCGGACGGTGCCGTCGACCAGGGTCGCGCGGCCGGACTCCATCGGACCGCCGGAGACGAAGACCGTCGGGATGTTCAGCCGCAGGGCGGCCATCAGCATGCCCGGGGTGATCTTGTCGCAGTTGGAGATGCAGATCAGGGCGTCGGCGCAGTGGGCTTCCACCATGTACTCCACCGAGTCCGCGATCAGGTCGCGGGAGGGCAGGGAGTAGAGCATGCCGCCGTGTCCCATGGCGATGCCGTCGTCCACGGCGATGGTGTTGAACTCGCGCGGGATGCCGCCCGCCTCCCGGATCGCCTCGCTGACGATCCGCCCGACCGGCTGGAGGTGGGTGTGCCCGGGGACGAACTCGGTGAAGGAGTTGGCCACGGCGATGATCGGCTTCCGGCCGATGTCCGCACCGGGTACACCCGAGGCGCGCATAAGGGCGCGGGCGCCCGCCATGTTGCGTCCGTGGGTGACTGTGCGGGACCTCAGCTCGGGCATCGTCGCTCGCTCCTTCGGAGAATGACGGTCAGAGAGGCTTCTGACTGCTGCCGAGCGTACGCCGGTCATCCAGCGGGCGGGACGATGTGTCCGGAATGCGGGACGGGTGTCTTGTCGCGGGGCACGTTCGGGGGGCGCGCGGAGCCCGGAATCGGCGCGCGGGAGCCGGAATCGGCGCGCGGGACCCGGCGTCACTCCCCCGTGAGATGCCCCTGCACCACCGGCGCGAGGCGCTCCACGATCCGCTCCACGTCCGCCGACGCCAGCGGCTCCACCTTGATCACGTACCGCAGCATCGCCGTGCCGACCAACTGCGCCGCCGCCAGCTCCGCGCGCAGCTCGGCGTCCGGACCGCCCAGGCGCCCGGCGATGCGGTGCAGGAGCTGCGCGGCTACCAGGCGGCGGAAGACGGCGGCGGCGACCTCGTTGTTCACCGCCGAGCGGACGACGGCGAGCAGCGGGGCGCGGGTCGCGGGGTTCTCCCAGATGCCGAAGACGAAGCGGGTGAACCGCTCCCCCACCGTGTCCAGCGGTCCCTCGACGATGGCGTCCGGGGCGGCGAGGGCGGGCGCGAAGGAGACGGTGACGGCCGCCTCGAAGACCTGCTCCTTGGTGCCGAAGTAGTGGTGGACCAGGGCGGAGTCGACGCCCGCCGCCTTGGCGATGCCGCGTACGGAGGTCTTCTCGTAGCCGCGCTCGGAGAACTCCTCGCGGGCGGCGGCGAGGATGCGGTCACGGGTGTCGCCCGACTCGGTGCGCGGCGGACGGCCCCTGCGGCGCCCGGTGCCGTCGCTCACGGCCGGGGCACCCGGACGTCGGCGGCGAGGTGGCGGCGGGTGAACTCCAGGGCTTCGGCGAGGTCCGCCTCGCGCTCGGCGCTGGACATCGCGCGCCGGGTGTTGACCTCCAGGACGACATGGCCGTCGAATCCGGTGCGGGTCAGCCGGTCCAGGAGCTCGGCGCAGGGCTGGTTGCCCCGGCCGGGGACCAGGTGCTCGTCCTTGGCGGAGCCGCGCCCGTCGGCGAGGTGGACGTGACCGAGCCGGTCGCCCATGCGGTCGAGCATGTCGAGCGCGCTGGTGCGGGCGGTGGCGGTGTGGCTGAGGTCGATCGTGAAGTGCCGGTAGTCGTCCTTGGTGACGTCCCACTCGGGGGCGTAGGCGAGCATCTCGCGGTCGCGGTAGCGCCAGGGGTACATGTTCTCGACGGCGAACCGTACGTCCGTCTCGTCGGCCATGCGCCAGATTCCCTCGACGAACTCGCGGGCGTACTGCCGCTGCCAGCGGAAGGGCGGGTGGACGACGACGGTGGAGGCACCGAGCTTCTCGGCGGCGGACTGCGCCCGGCGCAGCTTGGTCCAGGGGTCGGTGGACCAGACCCGCTGGGTGATCAGCAGACAGGGGGCGTGCACGGCGAGGATCGGCACACCGTGGTGGTCGGAGAGCCTGCGCAGCGCCTCGATGTCCTGGCTGACGGGATCGGTCCAGACCATCACCTCGACACCGTCGTACCCCAGGCGCCCGGCCATCTCGAAGGCCGTCGCCGTCGACTCCGGGTAGACGGAGGCCGTCGACAGGGCGACCTTCACGTCCCTTGGTTCAGCCACGGGGACACCTTACGGGGTGGGGTGAGGGGGGTGCGGGGTGTCCCCCGGACGGGGGCGGAGGTACGGGGGCTGGTGGGCTGCCCGGGGCGGGGGCAGGCGCCGCTGTGCCGGGACAAAGGCGCCGTATGTGCGGGCGCCGTATGTGCGAGCGCCGCTCAGCCGGGACGGAGAGGCTGGCGCACGGGATCGCCGGGCACCCCGGGGCTGGGGCGGCGGGCACGGTCGCCGGTGTGAGGCGGGCGGCAGGCGGTACGGGTCCGGGGGCGCCGGGCGCGACGGCGGAGGTCGGCTCTGCGCCATCGCGTCCACCGCGTCACGGGGCGCCGAGCACCCCAGAGCCGGACCGACGCCCCTAGACGGAGCGGACACCGCCGCGGGCACAAGGCCACCGAGCCCCCGCCGGACGGCGGCGGGCGCCTCGTCAGGCAGGCACCGAAGAGCGCACGCCCTTCCGGGCGCCACCGAACCGGCGCCGGAGCCCGCCCGGCAGCCGAGCCTCACCCGGCAGGCGCGGCGCGACCGGTGCTCAGCCCACGCCCATGTGGTCCAGGCGGCGCAGGATGACGCCCTCGCGCAGGGCCCAGGGGCAGATCTCCAGGCTTTCCACGCCGAAGAGGTCCATCGCGCCCTCGGCGACCAGGGCACCGGCGAGGAGCTGGCCGGAGCGGGACTCGGAGACGCCGGGGAGTTCGGCGCGCTGGTCGGCGGTCATGGCGGCGAGGCGCGGCACCCAGGCTTCCAGGGACTCGCGTTTGAGTTCCCGCTGGACGTAAAGGCCGTCGGCGTCGCGGGCGGCGCCCGCCAGGCGGGCGAGCTGCTTGAAGGTCTTGGAGGTGGCGACCACGTGGTCGGGGGCGCCGAAGCGGCTGAACTCCCCGACCGTGCGGGCGATCTCGGTACGGGCGTGGCGGCGCAGGGCGCGTACGTCCTCGGCGTCGGGCGGGTCGCCGGGCAGCCAGCCCGCGGTGAGGCGCCCCGCGCCGAGCGGCAGGGAGACGGCGGCGTCGGGCTCCTCGTCCAGTCCGTAGGCGACCTCCAGGGAGCCGCCGCCGATGTCGAGGACGAGCAGCTTCCCGGCGGACCAGCCGAACCAGCGGCGCACCGCGAGGAAGGTCAGCCGCGCCTCTTCCGCCCCGCTGAGCACCTGGAGCCGTACGCCGGTCTCGTCCTCGACCCGGGCGAGCACGTCGTCGGCGTTGCGGGCGTCGCGCACGGCGGAGGTCGCGAAGGGCAGCAGGTCCTCCACGCCCTTGTCCTCGGCAGCCTCCAGCGCCTCCCGTACGACCGCCACGAGCCGCTCGACGCCCTCGGCTCCGATCGCCCCGTCCCCGTCGAGCAACTGGGCCAGCCGGAGGTCGGCCTTGTGCGAATGCGCGGGCAGCGGGCGCGCGCCGGGATGCGCGTCCACGACCAGCAGATGCACCGTGTTCGAACCCACGTCCAGGACACCGAGTCTCATGTACGGAACGCTACTGCCAATACGCCCGCGGACGGCCCCGATCAGGGGTTCCGTCCACTTACCCTGGACCTGTGCCAAAGACGAAAAAGGCGAAGGACGAGAAGACCGCCAAGCGCGACAAGGCGGACAAAGTGTCCAAGGCGCGCAAGGACGCCCCCGTGGACGACGAGCAGGGGCTCGACTTCGCGCGGTCGTGGGTGGAGTTCCCCGACCCGGCGGACGACGAGCAGGTCTTCCGCTGCGACCTGACCTGGCTGACCTCGCGCTGGAACTGCATCTTCGGCAGCGGCTGCCAGGGCATCCAGGCGGGCCGCGCGGCCGACGGCTGCTGCTCGCTGGGCGCGCACTTCTCCGACGAGGACGACGAGAAGCGGGTCGCGGAGCACGTGGCCCGGCTGACCCCGGACATCTGGCAGCACCACGACGAGGGGCTGCGCGGCGGCTGGGTCGCCGAGGACGACGAGGGCTCCCGGCAGACCCGCCCCTTCCAGGGCTCCTGCATCTTCCAGAACCGCCCCGGTTTCGAGGGCGGCGCGGGCTGCTCGCTGCACATCCTGGCCCTGAAGGAGGGGCGCGAGCCGCTGGAGACCAAGCCGGACGTGTGCTGGCAGTTGCCGATCCGGCGGACGTACGAGTGGATCGACCGCCCGGACGACACCCGGGTCCTCCAGGTGTCCATCGGGGAGTACGACCGCCGCGGCTGGGGTCCGGGCGGCCACGACCTGCACTGGTGGTGCACGTCGGCCACCTCGGCGCACGGCGCGGGTGACCCGGTATACGTCTCCTACCGCGCCGAGCTGACCGAGCTGATGGGCAAGGCGGGCTACGACCGGCTGGTCGAGCTGTGCGAGCAGCGGCTGGCGTCCCGGCTGCCGCTGGTGGCACCGCACCCGGCGGACCCGGCGCGACCGGGCGAGCGGGGCTGACCAGCGCCCCGGGTCACTCGGCCGCCGGGATCGACGGGTCCTCGTCGTCCGGCGGCGGTGTCTGCGTCGGCGGCGGCGAGGTCGGCGTGTCCGACGGGTCCGGGCTCGGGCTGTCGCTCGTCGGGGGCGTGCTGCTGGGCGGGTCCGTCGGCGGCGGGGTCGGGGAGGCGGGGGGCGTGCTGCTCGGCGGCGCCGAGGTCGGGGGCGGGGTCGTACGGGCCCTGCCGTACCCGGTGATGGTGACGACCGCGCCCGCCGGGGCGACGGCGACCCGGGCGCGCCAGTGCCCGGCGGGTTCGCGCAGGTGGTCGACGTACACCCGGACCGTGAGCGTGTCGCCGGGGGCGAGGGTGCCCGAGGAGCGGCTGAGGTAGAGCCAGGGCTGGCGGGTGGCGGCGGACCAGTGGACGGGTCCCGAGCCGGAGGCGCGCAGGGTGATCAGCGTGGTGTCGCCCTCTGTGGTCGCGCCGATGGTGAGCTGCCCGGCGCCCTTCTCGCCCGCGCCGGAGACGCTGACCACCTCGACCGAGACGTCCGGGTCGGCGGTGCCGCTCGGACCCGGCTCGGGCTTCACGCTGGCGTTGCCCGCGTTCTCGTACGCACCCGGACTATCGCCGTCGAGGGTGTCCGGACCGCTCGCGCCGGGCGCGGCGGAGGGGCGGCCGTCGTCGGCGGTGGGGGCGCTGCGGTAGGCGGCCCACAGGGCGAGGACGGGCGCGGCGACGACGGTGGCGACCACGGTGGTGGTGACGGCTCGCGCGCGCAGCTTGTCGCGGCGGGCGGCGCGGTCCTTGGGGTCCATGGGGAAACCGCGCCGGTCGAAGCGCGGTACGGCGGCGCCCCGCGCGCGGGGATGGCCCGCGAGCGCCGCGTGCAGGGCGGCACGGGGTGCCTGGAGTACGGGCAGCTCGGCGGGGGTGACCGTGGCGCCGGGCCAGCGGCCGGGCACCGCGCGCTCGGCGGTGCGGCGGCAGCGCGGGCAGTCGTCGACGTGCCGGACCAGTTCGCGGCGCAGGGCGGCGCTGAGGACGAGGCGGCTGTCGCCGGTGAGATGGGCCACGCTCGGGCAGCCGCCGGTCTCGACGACGGCGAGCGCGGCGCGGGTGCGCTCGACCTCGCAGGCGGCGGAGGAGAGCAGGTCGCGGGCGGCGGCGGGCTCCAGACCGAGCACGGCGGCGACCTCGGGGGCGGCGAGCCGGTGCCGCACGGCCAGCTCCAGCGCCTCGCGCTGCTCGGGTGTCGTACCGGCAGCCTCCGGCCAGGCGAGCAGGGCGAGTTCGCGGCGGCGGCGCTCCTGGACCTCCGGGGAGGGCTGCGGGTCGGCGGACGCGGCGGGTTCGGCGCCGTGGGCGGGGCGCCCCGCCGCGTGGGTCGCCTGGCGGGTGCGGCGCGCCTCGGCGAGACCGCGCAGACACGCCCAGCGGGCCAGCGCGTACAGCCATGCCCTGCGGTCGGCGGTGGTGCGGGGGACGCGCGGACCGCGCCGCTCGGCGAGGGCGAGGACCTCGCCGAGGGCGGCGGTGGCGGCGTCGTGGTCGCAGAGCACCGAGAGGCAGTAGGTGAACAGACCATCCAGATACGGCTCGTGGCACGCCGAAGGGCGCCGGGCGATGTTCCGCGCGGCGGCTCGGTCACGCGCCTCCCGGTGCGCCCGGTGTGCGCCGGTGGTGCGGGTCGTGGTCTCCGGACTGCTGCTCCTCACCTGTGCGACCGTAGGCGCCCGCGGAGTGCCCCTTCTTGCACCTTGAGCACTTTTAATCCGTACGGGTGAAACGATCCCTCATAAGGGGACACGGATGCTCCGCCCGGCGGCTCCCGACCGGAGCATCCGGACCGCCTCCGGACCACCCGCGTGCACCCGGACGCCCCATGTGCGCCCCTGGGCGACGGGGACGGTCTTCCGGAGGGCGACGGAGAGGAGCCTTCCGGGGAAGGCGCGCCCGGGTCCGTTGTCAGTGGCGCCGACTACGGTGTCCGCATGGCTGCCCGTACCAAGACCACCAAGGACCGTCCGTCCTACCGCTGCACCGAGTGCGGCTGGCAGACGGCCAAGTGGCTCGGCCGCTGCCCCGAGTGCCAGGCGTGGGGGACGGTCGAGGAGTACGGCGCGCCCGCGGTGCGGACGACGGCACCCGGCCGGGTCACCAGCTCCGCGCTGCCCATCGGCCAGGTCGACGGGCGCCAGGCGACCGCCCGCCCCACCGGTGTGCCCGAGCTGGACCGGGTGCTCGGCGGCGGACTCGTGCCCGGCGCGGTCGTGCTGCTCGCGGGCGAACCCGGCGTCGGCAAGTCGACGCTGCTGCTCGACGTGGCCGCCAAGTCCGCGAGCGAGGAGCACAAGACGCTCTACGTCACCGGTGAGGAGTCCGCGAGCCAGGTCCGGCTGCGCGCGGACCGCATCGGCGCCCTGGACGACCATCTGTATCTCGCCGCCGAGACCGATCTGGCCGCCGTTCTCGGCCACTTGGACGCGGTGAAGCCCTCGCTGCTGATCCTGGACTCGGTGCAGACGGTCGCCTCCCCGGAGATCGACGGCGCCCCCGGCGGCATGGCCCAGGTCCGCGAGGTGGCCGGCGCCCTGATCCGCGCCTCCAAGGAACGCGGCATGTCCACGCTGCTCGTCGGCCATGTCACCAAGGACGGCGCCATCGCGGGACCGCGCCTGCTTGAGCACCTGGTGGACGTCGTCCTGAGCTTCGAGGGCGACCGGCACGCCCGGCTCCGCCTGGTCCGGGGCGTCAAGAACCGGTACGGCGCGACGGACGAGGTCGGCTGCTTCGAGCTGCACGACGAGGGCATCACCGGGCTCGCCGACCCCAGCGGTCTGTTCCTGACCCGGCGCGCCGAGCCGGTGCCGGGCACCTGTCTGACCGTGACCCTTGAGGGGCGCCGCCCGCTGGTGGCCGAGGTGCAGGCGCTGACCGTGGACTCGCAGATCCCCTCCCCGCGCCGGACCACCTCGGGTCTTGAGACCTCCCGGGTGTCGATGATGCTGGCGGTCCTGGAGCAGCGCGGGCGGATCAGCGCGCTCGGCAAGCGGGACATCTACTCCGCGACCGTGGGCGGGGTGAAGCTCTCCGAGCCCGCCGCCGACCTCGCGATCGCGCTCGCGCTGGCGTCGGCCGCCAGTGACACCCCGCTGCCGAAGAACCTCGTGGCGATCGGCGAGGTCGGTCTCGCCGGTGAGGTCAGACGGGTCACGGGCGTCCAGCGCAGGCTCGCGGAGGCGCACCGGCTGGGCTTCACCCACGCGCTGGTCCCCGGCGATCCGGGGAAGGTACCGCCCGGGATGAAGGTGCTTGAGGTGGCGGACATGGGCGACGCGCTGCGGGTGCTGCCCCGCTCGCGTCGCCGGGAGGCCCCTCGGGAGGCGGAGGAGCGCCGGTAGACTTTGTGCAGGTCTCGCCCGTCCGTACGAAACGCGCGTCGGACGGGAGCGCGTCAGAACCTGCGACCGGAGGAGTGCAGTGGCAGCCAACGACCGGGCAGCGGCTCCCGGAAAGTCCGGTGGGAGTGCCGGTCCCGATGGCCTGATGCGCGCCTCGCTGAGCGCCGTGGCACCTGGTACGGCGCTGCGCGACGGTCTGGAACGGGTCCTGCGCGGCAACACCGGCGGTCTGATCCTGCTCGGCTGGGACAAGACGGTCGAGGCGATGTGCACCGGCGGCTTCGTCCTAGACGTGGAGTTCACCGCGACCCGGCTGCGCGAGCTGTGCAAGCTCGACGGCGGCATCGTGCTCTCCTCGGACCTCTCCAAGATCCTGCGCGCCGGGGTCCAGCTCGTCCCGGACCCCACCATCCCCACCGAGGAGACCGGCACCCGGCACCGCACCGCCGACCGCGTCTCCAAGCAGGTCGGCTTCCCGGTCGTCTCCGTCTCCCAGTCGATGCGGCTGATCGCGCTCTACGTCGACGGTCAGCGCCGGGTCCTGGAGGACTCCGCCGCGATCCTCTCCCGCGCGAACCAGGCGCTGGCCACCCTGGAGCGGTACAAGCTCCGGCTGGACGAGGTCGCGGGCACGCTGTCCGCGCTGGAGATCGAGGACCTGGTCACCGTCCGGGACGTGTCGGCGGTCGCGCAGCGGCTGGAGATGGTCCGGCGGATCGCCACGGAAATCGCCGAGTACGTGGTCGAGTTGGGCACCGACGGGCGGCTTCTCGCGCTGCAGTTGGAGGAGTTGATCGCGGGGGTCGAGCCGGACCGCGAACTGGTCGTACGGGACTATGTGCCCGAGCCGACGGCGAAGCGGTCGCGGACGGTGGAGGAGGCGCTGTCCGAGCTGAACGCGCTGACCCATGCGGAGTTGCTCGAACTGGGGACTGTGGCGCGGGGGTTGGGATACACCGCGTCTCCCGAGTCGCTGGACTCCTCTGTTTCGCCCCGGGGATTCCGGTTGCTGGCGAAGGTTCCCCGGTTGCCCGGTGCGATCATCGATCGGCTGGTGGAGCACTTTGGTGGCTTGCAGAAGTTGCTCGCTGCCAGCGTGGATGATCTGCAGGCTGTGGACGGGGTGGGGGAAGCGCGGGCTCGTAGTGTGCGGGAGGGGCTCTCGCGGCTGGCCGAGTCTTCGATTCTCGAGCGGTACGTCTAGGGTTTCGGCGGTTCGTTTTCGGGTGCGGGTTCGTTGTGGCTGGTCGCGCAGTTCCCCGCGCCCCTCAAAAGCACCAGTTGCCCGCGCCGCCCAAGAACACCGGTTGCCCGCGCCCCTGAGGAGTTCCCGTCGCCCCTTGCTGACAAGACCCCCTAGTCCGCCGACAGTACGAACGACGTCTGGGTCTTCTTGAAGCCCGGGGTCTTCGCCTCCAGGAGGTACGTGCCCGGCTTCGCCTTGTTGGGCTGGGGGGTTTCGCACTTGTCGGTGGACTGGGCGCGGTCCCACTTCAGGGTGTAGGTGATGCTCTGGCCCGCCGGGACCTTGTAGAAGCGGGCAGCCGCGTTCTTCGGGCAGTCGTCCGAGGACCAGAAGGGGTCGTCGCCGTCGGCCGGGGTGATCGTCAGGATCGTGTGCTGGGGACCGAGGTCGGTCTTGCAGGCGGCGGAGCCGGTGTTCTTGACGACCAGTTCGAAGGTCGGGGTCTGGTCGGGCGAGTAGGAGTTGTGGACGCTGCGCAGGCTCAGGGTGACCGCGCCGGGGGCGCAGTCGGGCAGCGAGGAGGACGCCGGGATCGTCTCGGCCGTTCCGGCGCCGCCGCCGGACCCGGAGCCCGTACCGACCGAGCCCGAGCCGGAGCCGGAACCCGAACCGCCGGTGCCCGAACCGTCGCCGGAGCCGTCACCGTCGTCCGCGCCGGAGCCGCCGCCGGAACCCGAGCCGGAGCCCTCGTCGTCGCCGGAGCCGTCCCCGCCGCTCGACTCGTCGCGCCCGCCGGGGTGTTGGCTGATCGCGGGACCGGAGGAGGAGGGTCCGGGGGTGATGGTGTGCGCGGGATTCTTGCCGTTCGAGCCGTCGGCGTTCTTCTTGCCGCCACCGCCGCCGGACGTGACGATCCAGGTGACCAGGAGCGCCAACACGGCGACCACGGACACCAGTACGACCCTCCGTCGCCAGTAGATGGACGAGGGAAGCGGCCCGATCGGATTGCGCAGAGATCCCACGGGCGAACTCTACGAGAGATCACCCCGCCGGGCGGCGTCCCCCGCCGCCCCGACGCCAACTTTTCCGGATCATCATCCCGGTAACTGCCGCCCGGCGTCGGGCTCTTGCGAACGGTCCGACGCTCCGTGCGCGCACGGTCACCGACGATGACCGCGCGAGCCGTGGCAGGATCGGAGGGTCATGACTGAGAAGCTGCACGCCCCCGTGATCGAGTGGTTCGACCTCCACGCCCGCGACCTCCCCTGGCGCCGCCCGGAGGCGGGTCCGTGGGGGGTGATGGTCAGCGAGTTCATGCTGCAGCAGACCCCGGTGAACCGGGTGCTGCCCGTCTACGAGCAGTGGCTGGCCCGCTGGCCGCGCCCCGCCGACCTCGCCAAGGAGGCGCCCGGCGAGGCGGTGCGCGCCTGGGGGCGGCTCGGCTATCCGCGCCGCGCGCTCCGGCTGCACGGCGCGGCCGTCGCCATAACGGAGCGGCACGGCGGCGACGTACCCACCGACCACGCCCAGCTCCTCGCGCTGCCCGGCATCGGCGAGTACACGGCCGCCGCCGTGGCGTCCTTCGCCTACGGCCAGCGGCACGCCGTCCTCGACACCAATGTGCGCCGGGTCTTCGCGCGCGCGGTGACGGGTGTGCGGTATCCGCCGAACGCGACCACCGCCGCCGAGCGGCGTCTGGCGCGCGAGCTGCTGCCCGAGGACGAGAAGACGGCCGCGCGCTGGGCCGCCGCCTCCATGGAGCTGGGCGCGCTGGTGTGCACGGCGAAGAACGAGGGCTGCGGAAGCTGTCCGATCTCGGACCAGTGCGCCTGGCGCCTCGCGGGCAAGCCGGAGCACGACGGACCGCCGCGGCGCGGGCAGACGTACGCGGGCACGGACCGGCAGGTGCGCGGGAAGCTGCTCGCGGTGCTGCGGGAGGCGCATGTGCCGGTGCCGCAGGCGGCGCTTGACCGGGTGTGGCACGAGCCGGTGCAGCGGGCCCGTGCGCTGGACGGGCTCGTGACGGACGGGCTCGTGGAGCCGCTCGCGGGCGGTCTCTACCGGCTGCCGCTGAGCTGACGCACCGGCACGTCACAGACTGCGGGTCCGTGTCACGGAACGACCGGACCGGCAAAACCCCGCGAACCGGGGCAAGGTGACCGTCCTTCTTACCCCGCGCCTACTTCCGTTACACAACCGACGGACAGCCGAGTGCCAGCCGCAGGCTGCTCCGCACAGCCCCGTGACAACAGCTCCGTAGGTTTCTCCCGTGCCCGGCGGACCACCGGGCCGCACATATCAGGCGTGAGCCTGGGCGGGACAACGGGGAGACGGAGGCGGTCGATCATGGCGCAGGGCGAGGTGCTCGAGTTCGAGGAGTACGTGCGTACCCGGCAGGACGCGCTGCTGCGCAGCGCACGGCGGCTGGTGCCGGACCCCGTGGACGCCCAGGACCTGCTCCAGACGGCGCTGGTGCGGACGTACGGCCGCTGGGAGGGCATCGCGGACAAGCGGCTCGCGGACGCCTATCTGCGCCGGGTCATGATCAACACGCGGACCGAGTGGTGGCGGGCGCGCAAGCTGGAGGAGATCCCCACCGAGCAGCTCCCCGACGCCTGCGTCGAGGACGCCACCGAGCAGTACGCGGACCGCTCGCTGCTGATGGACATCATGAAGGTGCTGGCTCCCAAGCAGCGCAGTGTCGTGGTGCTGCGACACTGGGAGCAGATGTCCACGGAGGAGACGGCCGCGGCCCTCGGCATGTCGGCGGGCACGGTCAAGAGCACGCTGCACCGGGCGCTCGCCCGGCTCCGCGAGGAGCTGGAGGCCCGCGATCTGGACGCACGCGCGCTGGAGCGTGAGGAGCGGGAGCGTTGCGCGGCCTGAGCGGCGGCGGGTCCGGTGGGGCCCGGCGGAGTTCACAGGCGGTGATCACGGCTGCGGCCGCGCTCACCGCCGTCGCCCTTTTCGCCGCCGCCTGCGGCACGGGGGGCACCGGCGCCCGGGACGAGGGTCCGGCGCACGCCTCGGCGGTGGCCGGTGCCGCCTCCCCGACGCCGAGTCCGGCCGGTACGTACAAGCGGGTGGACGCGGTGCGGCTGCTGAAAGCCGATCCGGGGGTCTCCGCGGCGGTGAAGAAAGAGCTGAAGCCGTGCGGCGGGGACGACTACCCGGTGGACGTCTCCTACGGCGATCTGACCGGCGGCGCCCGGGACGACGTCGTGATCAACGTGCTGACCTGCACGGACGCCGTCGGGATCGGGTCGTATGTGTACCGGGACGACAGCGGTGCGTACAAGAACGTCTTCCGGACCGAGGAGTCGCCGGTCTACGCGGAGATCGACCAGGGCGTGCTGAGCGTGACCAAGCAGGTGTACCGGAAGGGCGACCCCATCTCCAGCCCGTCCGGGGAGGACGTGATCCCGTACCGGTGGAAGACCGGCAGGTTCGTGCAGGGCAAGCCGGTCCACACCGACTACAGCGGTGCCGTCGGCGGGCAGCCCAGCCCCGTCCCGGGCAACTGACGCCCCCGCCGAGCCGGCCACCAGCCCGAGCCGTCCACCAGACGCCGACCACGAGACGGAGAGCATCCGGATGCCAGAGCAGACCCACGTCCTGTTCGTCGAGGACGACGACGTCATCCGTGAGGCCACCCAGCTCGCCCTGGAGCGGGACGGCTTCGCGGTGACCGCCATGCCGGACGGGCTGTCCGGTCTGGAGGCGTTCCGGTCCGACCGGCCGGACATCGCGCTCCTCGACGTCATGGTGCCGGGGCTGGACGGGGTGAGCCTGTGCCGCCGCATCCGGGACGAGTCGACGGTGCCGGTGATCATGCTGTCGGCGCGGGCGGACTCCATCGACGTGGTGCTCGGTCTGGAGGCGGGCGCGGACGACTATGTGACCAAGCCGTTCGACGGGGCGGTCCTTGTGGCCCGAATCCGGGCGGTGCTGCGCCGCTTCGGGCACGCCGGGCACACGGCGGACGGCGCGGGAGCCGAGGCGGATTCCGACGGGATACTCGCCTTCGGGGACCTGGAGATCGACACCGAGGGCATGGAGGTGCGCCGGGCGGGGCGCCCGGTGGCGCTCACGCCGACCGAGATGCGGCTGCTCCTTGAGTTCTCCGGCGCGCCGGGCACCGTGCTCTCCCGTGACAAGCTCCTGGAGCGGGTGTGGGAGTACGGCTGGGGCGGCGACACCCGGGTCGTGGACGTGCACGTACAGCGGCTGCGGCAGAAGATCGGCCAGGACCGGATCGAGACGGTCCGCGGCTTCGGCTACAAGCTGCGGGCGTGAGCGGAGCCGACATGCCGGGATTCATGCGGCGCCCGGTGCGGCGCGTGGCGGGGGTGGGCCTCAGAACGGGGCTGCGGTGGAAGCTGAGCGCGGCGATCGCGCTGGTCGCGGGTCTGGTGGCGATCGGGCTGAGCCTGGTCGTGCACAACGCGGCCCGGGTCTCGATGCTCGACAACGCCCGTGACCTCGCCAACCAGCGGGTGCAGATCGCCCAGCGCAACTACGAGCTGTCCGGGCGCCCCAACTTCCCCAACATCAAGATCGACGACCCGCTGCTGCCGGGTCCGCTGCGGGACAAGGTGGAGGAGGGGCGCCGGGCCAGTTACGTCAGCGACCAGGGCAGCGGGGAGCCGGACATCTGGGCGGCGGTGCCGGTCAAGGGCGGGCATGTGCTGTCCCTGCACAGCTCCTTCCCGGACCGCTCGACCGACATCCTCACCGACCTCGACCAGGCGCTGGTCATCGGCTCCATCGCGGTGGTGCTCGGCGGCAGCGCGCTCGGCGTGCTGATCGGCGGGCAGCTCTCCCGGCGGCTGCGCAAGGCGGCTGCCGCCGCGAACCAGGTCGCCAAGGGCGAGACCGACGTCCGCGTGCGCGAGGCCATCGGCGGGGTAGTCCGGGACGAGACCGACGACCTGGCGCGCGCGGTCGACGCCATGGCGGACGCGCTCAAGCAGCGCCTGGAGGCGGAGCGCCGGGTCACCGCCGACATCGCGCACGAGCTGCGCACCCCGGTGACGGGTCTGCTGACCGCCGCCGAGCTGCTGCCGCCCGGGCGCCCCACGGAGCTGGTC
This sequence comes from Streptomyces sp. DSM 110735, assembly GCF_016482685.1. Classification (GTDB taxonomy): domain Bacteria; phylum Actinomycetota; class Actinomycetes; order Streptomycetales; family Streptomycetaceae; genus Streptomyces. Next base: position 22,876 of record NZ_JACYHF010000022.1, read on the forward strand.
CTGGACCGCGCCAAGGCGATGCGCACCCTGGTGGAGGACGTCCTTGAGGTGGCCCGGCTGGACGGCGCCTCCGAGCGTGCCGAGCTGCAGGACCTCCTGCTGGGCGAGTTCGTCGCGCGGCGGGTGACCGCCAAGGACCCGGACGTCGTCGTACGCGTGGTGCACGAGTCGGAGGTCACCACCGACCCCCGGCGCCTGGAACGGGTGCTGTTCAACCTGCTCGCCAACGCCGCCCGGCACGGACGACCGCCCATCGAGGTGACCGTCGAGGGCCGGGTGATCCGCATCCGCGACCACGGCCCCGGGTTCCCCGAGGAGCTGCTCGCCGAGGGACCGCGCCGCTTCCGCACCGGCAGCGCGGACCGCTCCGGGCAGGGGCACGGGCTGGGTCTGACCATCGCGGCGGGACAGGCGCGGGTGCTGGGCGCCCGGCTCACCTTCCGCAACGTACGCCCCCCGGGCGCGCCGCCGGGCGTCCCGGCCGAGGGCGCGGTCGCGGTGCTGTGGCTCCCGGAGCACGCGCCGACGAACACGGGGAGCTATCCGGTGCTGCCGCCGTCCGGGGGCGCGGGCTGAGTCCACGGGCGCGGCGCGCGCGGACCTCAGCCTCTGCGGTGGCCGGTCAGCAGGCCCAGTCCTTGTCGAGGTCCAGACCGTCCGCGCGGGGCTGCGTGAACGAGAACCAGTTCCCGGAGTCGTCGCGCAGCAGCGCCTCCGTGCCGTAGGGGCGCTCCTGCGGCTCCTGCAGGAACTCCACGCCGCGGTCCTTGAGCTTCTTGTAGTCGCCGTGGATGTCGTCGGTGGTCAGCACACCGGCTCCGAGCACGCCCTTGGCCACGAGCTTCTTCACCATCTCGGCGGACTCGGGGTCCATCGCGGGCGCCTGGGGCACCATCAACGTCAGTTCGACATCGGGCTGCTCGGGGGAGCCGACGGTGAGCCAGCGCATACCGCCCTCGCCCATCGTCAGGTCCGTACGGACCTCCAGGCCGAGCTTCTCGGTGTAGAACTCCTTCGCCCGCTCCTGGTCGAGTACCCAGACGGTCGCGATCTTGAGTCCCTTGATCATGACGTGCTCCTGCTGTTCGTGGTGATCGGCTCCTGCTCAGTCACCGTAGGCAGTGGGGTCCTCGCCGTGCTTCTCCGTAATTGCGCAGTCCGCGATCGCGCTGTCCGTCAGCGCGCTGTCCGACGGGACCGCGCCGGGGGCGTTCGCGAACCCGCCCGCCCAGAGCATGGCGTAGCACCCGGGTATGAGGGCGGCGCCGCGTCCCACGTGCCGGGTCCGGTACTCGGTGGGGGTCAGCCCGGTCCGCGCCTTGAACCGGGTGGAGAAGGTGCCCAGGCTGCTGAACCCGACCAGATGGCAGATCTCGGTCACCGAAAGACCGGCGGTGCGCAGCAGGTCCTGCGCCCGCTCGATCCGCCGGTGGGTCAGATACTGCCCGGGGGTCTCGCCGTAGACGTCCTTGAAGGCGCGCAGGAAGTGGAACCGCGAGTACCCGGCGTGTGCCGCGACCGCGCTCAGGTCGAGACCGGGGTCGGCCCAGCCCCGGTCCATGGCGTCCTTGGCCAGGCGCATACGGCGCACTTTGTCCATGCGGCCGATGGTGGCACGGGGCACTGACAGTGCCCGGGCACGGCGAAGGCCCCCGGGGCGGACACGCGCCGGGGGCCTTCGGTCTCAGATGCGATCGGTCAGACCACGCGGTCGGTCAGACCGGCTCGGCGAGGGCCAGAGCCGCCTCCGGGCTGTCCTCGGCCGCCTTCGGGCCACCGCCGCCGCGCAGCGGGACCTCCTTGACGAACAGGGACGCGACCAGGACCACGACCGCGACCACGGCGCCGAGCAGGAAGGCGGAGTGGATACCGGCGGAGACCGCGTGCTTGTACGCGTCCTGCAGCGGGACCGGAAGCAGGCGCAGGTGCGCCGCGTCGAGCTGCGCGGACTTCTCGGTGACCTTGCGGGCCATGGCGCCGCCGCGCTCGGCCATGGTGTCGTTCACCCGGTTGTTGAACAGCGCGCCCATGACCGCCACGCCGAACGAGGAACCGAGGGTGCGGAACAGGGTGGCGGAGGACGAGGCGACGCCCATGTCCTTCATCTCCACGCTGTTCTGCGCGACCAGCATGGTGATCTGCATCAGGCAGCCCATGCCCGCGCCGACCACGGCCATGTAGATGCCGGAGGTGACCCGGGTGGTGTCGACGCCCATGGTCGACATCAGGTAGAGACCGACGATCATCAGCGCGCCGCCCACGATCGGGAACGCCTTGTAGCGACCGCTGCCCGTGGTGACCCGGCCCGCGACCATGGAGGTCACGAGCATCGCGCCCAGCATCGGCAGGAGCAGCAGACCGGAGTTGGTGGCGGACGCGCCCTGCACGGACTGCTGGTACAGCGGCAGGAAGAGCGTGGCGCCGAACATCACGAAACCGGTGATGAAGCCGATGAGGGCCATCAGGGTGAAGTTGCGGCTCTTGAAGATGTGCAGCGGCAGCACCGGCTCGGCGGCCCTGGTCTGCCAGAACACGAATCCGACCAGCGAGACCACGCCGAGCGCGATCAGCTCCATGATGCGCGCGGAGGACCACGCGTACTGCGTGCCGCCCCAGGTGGTGACGAGCACGATGGAGGTGATGCCGACGGTCAGGAGCACGACACCGAGGTAGTCGATGCCCGCCTTGGCCCGCTTCTTCGGCAGGTGCAGCACGGCGGTGACCAGCGCGAGCGCGACCGCGCCGAGCGGCAGGTTGATGTAGAAGGTCCAGCGCCATCCCCAGTTGTCGGTGATGGTGCCGCCGACCAGCGGACCGCCGATCATGGCGAGCGCCATGACACCGGCCATCATGCCCTGGTACTTGCCGCGCTCACGCGGCGGAATCAGGTCACCGATGATCGCCATGACGCCGACCATCAGACCACCGGCGCCGAGACCCTGGATGGCACGGAAGCCGATGAGCTGTCCCATGTCCTGGGCCATGCCGCTCAGCGCCGAACCGATCAGGAAGATCACGATCGAGGTGAGGAAGGCGCCCTTGCGCCCGAACATGTCGCCGACCTTGCCCCAGACGGGGGTGGAGGCCGCGGTCGCGAGCGTGTAGCCCGTGACCACCCAGGACAGGTGCTCCAGACCACCGAGGTCGCCGACGATGGTCGGCATCGCGGTGCCCACGATCATGTTGTCCAGCATCGCGAGCATCATCGCGATCATGAGCGCCATCAGAACGACGCGTACGCTCCGTGGCTGCTTCCCCGACTCCGCGGGTTTCCCCTGGTCCGCGGGGACCGTCTGTGTGTCCGCCATCTCTCCCACTCCCTTGCGACAGGTACTTACTTGCCGCCCGGCTAGTTCACTACACTGAAGGTAGCCAGTTTACTAGCCGGGCGTCAAGTAAGTTTCCCGGGAGCGCGAGGAGTACGAGGATGGGTGGCACGATGGACGGCACCAAGCAGCAGCGCCGCGGCAACACCCGCCAGCGCATCCAGGACGTGGCGCTCGAGCTCTTCGCGGAGCAGGGCTACGAGAAGACGTCTCTGCGCGAGATCGCGGAACGCCTCGACGTGACCAAAGCGGCCCTGTACTACCACTTCAAGACCAAGGAAGAGATCATCGTCAGCCTCTTCCGGGATCTGACGCAGCCGATCGAGGACCTGATCGAGTGGGGACAGGGGCAGCCGCACACCCTGGAGACCAAGCAGGAGATCGTCCGGCGCTACAGCGAGGCGCTGGCCGGAGCGGAGCCGCTCTTCCGGTTCATGCAGGAGAACCAGGCGACGGTACGGGAGCTGCGCATCGGCGAGACCTTCAAGGACCGGATGCGCGGCCTCAGGGACATCATCATCGACCCCGAGGCCCAGCTCACCGACCAGGTCCGCTGCATCAGCGCGCTGTTCACGCTGCACGCGGGGATGTTCGTGATGCAGGACCTGGAGGGCGACGCCGAGAAGAAGCGCCAGGCCGTTCTCGAGGTCGCCATCGACATGGTGACGCAGGCGCACGAGAGCACCCGCGACGGGAAGTGAGACCGGCGCCCTGGCATCAGGGCGCCGTCACCGGCACGTCCCGGTCCGGGACGCGGGTGGTGGCTCAGACGTGGACGCCGTGAGCGCGCAGGAAGACGACCGGGTTGACGGCGGAGCCGTAGTTCGGCGTCGTACGGATCTCGAAGTGCAGGTGCGGGCCGGTGGAGTTGCCGGTGCTGCCCGAGAGGGCTATGTGCTGGCCGGTCTTGACGACCTGGCCGACGCGCACGTCGATGCGGGACAGGTGGGCGTACTGCGAGTACAGGCCGTTGCCGTGCTTGATGACGACGGCGTTGCCGTAGGCGGGACCGTCACCGGCACCGTTCGGGCCGGCCTTGACGACCGTGCCGCCGTGCGCCGCGAGGACGTTGGTGCCGGTGGGCACCGCGAAGTCCTGACCGCTGTGCTTGTGGGCCCAGTGGCTGCCGGCCTGGGCGAACCCGGCCGAGAGCGTGTAGTGCTGCACCGGGTCGACCCAGGAGGTCGCGGGGGCGGTCGCGGCGCTCGCGACCCCGCCACCCAGCACGGCCGCGGCGCCGACTCCGGCGGCCGTGACGGCCACGCGGCTGCGGAGGGACATGCGGGCGGAACGAGACGTGGAACGCTTGAACATCTATACCTCGTGAACTCGGGGGACAGAGAGCCACCCGGCACACGGATGTTTCACCGGTTCGCCGGGCGGGACCCCCCATTGGTAACCCGGCATTCCATTCGCACTCAAACCCCCCTCACTACGGCAGGGGATAGTAGAACCTGTCAAAAACGCCCATCTCTTGACAGAACCCTCCACCACGGACGCCGACCGCGCCGACGTCGGGATATCACCCTGAGTTCCGGGACGAATGTCCTATTTTGATGGGATTAACTTTCCCACTATCCGGTGTAGTAACGGACATTTCGCCTGTGCCCCATGTCACCGGCGGCGGTATTCGCCAAAGCCTTCAATGTGACCCGCGCCTCTGGTCACCTACCCCCCGGTAACCCTACGGTTCCCCTCGCGCCACCCACTTCGCAGAGCATGTCCCTGACATTTCCGGTCTCCGGGACCCGCCCCTGCCCCGTACGGACGCGAGAGGAACCCCCCACCGATGACCAGACGCCCCTTAGCCCGCCGGACCGCCACCGCCGCCGTCTGCCTGGCCGCGCTCACCGCCCTGGCCGCCCCCGCCCAGGCCGCCGAGGCGGCTCCCGAGACGACTGCCGCCGCCGTCGACTACGCCACCTGGCAGCGCGACTGTGCAGCCGTCATGGACCAGGCGCTGCCCTACGTCCAGAGCCGCGTCTCCGCCGCCTCCGCGGGCGAGCGCCCGGCGATCGTCTTCGACATCGACAACACCACGCTGGAGACCGACTTCGGCTTCAGCTACCCGCAGCCCGCCAACAAGCCCGTCCTGAACGTCGCCCGCTACGCCCAGGACCACGACGTCGCCCTCTTCTTCGTCACCGCCCGCCCCGGCCTGCTGTACCTGCCCACCCAGTACAACCTCGCCCACGACGGCTACGACGTCACCGGGCTGCGCGTGCGCGGTCTCACCGACCTCTTCAAGGACGTCGCCGCCTACAAGACCGCCCAGCGCGCCGACATCGAGGCCCACGGCTACACGATCATCGCCAACATCGGCAACAGCCCCTCCGACCTCACGGGCGGCCACGCCGAAAAGACGTTCAAGCTGCCGGACTACGACGGCCAGCTCTCGTAGAAAGCCGCCTGTCGGCCGTCGGAAGCCCCCGCGCACGCGAAAGGGCCGGTGCTCGAAAGCACCGGCCCTTTCGGGGTTTCTCAGGCGAGCCCCCGGAGGGTTACGCGTCCTTGCTCAGGTTCGGGCCCGCGCCGCCCGCTGCCTGCTCGATCGGCGGGGCGTCGGGGAGGGCGGACTTCTCTTCGCCTCGGAAGGTGAAGGTCTGGCTGTCACCCTCGCCCTCCGTGTCCACGACCACGATGTGGCCGGGGCGGAGTTCGCCGAAGAGGATCTTCTCCGAGAGGGTGTCCTCGATCTCGCGCTGGATCGTGCGACGCAGCGGACGCGCGCCCAGCACCGGGTCGTAGCCCTTCTTGGAGAGCAGCTCCTTGGCGGACTGGGAGAGCTCGATGCCCATGTCCCGGTCCTTGAGGCGCTCGTCCACCTTGCCGACCATCAGGTCGACGATCCGCAGGATGTCGGCCTGGGTGAGCTGCGGGAAGACGACCACGTCGTCGACACGGTTGAGGAACTCGGGGCGGAAGTGCTGCTTCAGCTCGTCCGACACCTTGTTCTTCATGCGCTCGTAGTTGGTCTTCGAGTCGCCCGAGGCGGCGAAGCCCAGGTTGAAGCCCTTGGAGATGTCCCGGGTGCCGAGGTTGGTCGTCATGATGATGACCGTGTTCTTGAAGTCCACGACCCGGCCCTGGGAGTCGGTCAGGCGACCGTCCTCCAGGATCTGCAGCAGCGAGTTGAAGATGTCCGGGTGGGCCTTCTCGACCTCGTCGAAGAGGACGACCGAGAACGGCTTGCGGCGCACCTTCTCGGTGAGCTGGCCGCCCTCCTCGTAGCCCACGTAGCCGGGGGGCGAGCCGAAGAGCCGCGAGACCGTGTGCTTCTCGCTGAACTCCGACATGTCGAGGGAGATCAGCGCGTCCTCGTCGCCGAAGAGGAACTCCGCGAGCGCCTTGGACAGCTCGGTCTTACCGACACCGGACGGACCGGCGAAGATGAACGAGCCACCGGGACGCTTCGGGTCCTTCAGACCGGCGCGCGTACGACGGATCGCCTTCGACAGCGCCTTGACGGCGTCGACCTGGCCGATGACCCGCTTGTGGAGCTCGTCCTCCATGCGGAGCAGGCGGCTGGACTCCTCCTCGGTCAGCTTGAAGACCGGGATGCCGGTGGCGGTCGCGAGGACCTCGGCGATCAGCTCGCCGTCGACCTCCGCGACGACGTCCATGTCGCCGGCCTTCCACTCCTTCTCGCGCTTGGCCTTGGCGGCGAGGAGCTGCTTCTCCTTGTCGCGCAGGGAGGCGGCCTTCTCGAAGTCCTGCGAGTCGATCGCGGACTCCTTGTCCCGGCGGACACCGGCGATCTTCTCGTCGAACTCGCGCAGGTCCGGCGGCGCGGTCATCCGGCGGATGCGCATCCGGGAACCGGCCTCGTCGATCAGGTCGATCGCCTTGTCCGGCAGGAAGCGGTCCGAGATGTACCGGTCGGCCAGGGTGGCGGCCTGGACCAGCGCCTCGTCGGTGATCGAGACGCGGTGGTGCGCCTCGTACCGGTCGCGCAGGCCCTTGAGGATCTCGATCGTGTGCGGCAGCGACGGCTCCGCGACCTGGATGGGCTGGAAGCGGCGCTCAAGAGCCGCGTCCTTCTCCAGGTGCTTGCGGTACTCGTCCAGCGTGGTCGCACCGATGGTCTGCAGCTCACCGCGCGCCAGCATCGGCTTGAGGATCGAGGCGGCGTCGATCGCGCCCTCGGCGGCACCCGCACCGACCAGCGTGTGCAGCTCGTCGATGAACAGGATGATGTCGCCGCGGGTGCGGATCTCCTTGAGCACCTTCTTCAGGCGCTCCTCGAAGTCACCGCGGTAGCGGGAGCCCGCGACCAGGGCACCGAGGTCCAGGGTGTAGAGGTGCTTGTCCTTGAGGGTCTCGGGCACCTCGCCCTTGACGATGGCCTGGGCGAGGCCCTCGACGACGGCGGTCTTGCCGACGCCGGGCTCACCGATCAGCACCGGGTTGTTCTTGGTGCGGCGGGACAGCACCTGCATGACCCGCTCGATCTCCTTCTCGCGCCCGATGACCGGGTCGAGCTTGGTCTCCCGAGCGGCCTGGGTGAGGTTCCGGCCGAACTGGTCCAGGACGAGGGAGGTCGAGGGCGTGCCCTCGGCCGGACCGCCCGCGGTGGCCGCCTCCTTGCCGCCCTGGTAACCGGAGAGCAACTGGATGACCTGCTGCCGCACCCGGTTGAGGTCTGCGCCCAGCTTGACCAGGACCTGGGCGGCGACGCCCTCGCCCTCGCGGATCAGGCCGAGCAGGATGTGCTCCGTGCCGATGTAGTTGTGGCCCAGTTGAAGGGCCTCGCGGAGCGACAGCTCCAGGACCTTCTTGGCACGGGGGGTGAAGGGGATGTGGCCGGACGGAGCCTGCTGGCCCTGACCGATGATCTCCTCCACCTGCTGGCGGACCGCCTCAAGCGAAATGCCGAGGCTCTCCAGGGCCTTAGCGGCGACACCTTCACCCTCGTGGATGAGACCCAGGAGGATGTGCTCGGTGCCGATGTAGTTGTGGTTGAGCATCCGGGCTTCTTCCTGAGCCAGGACGACAACCCGCCGCGCGCGGTCGGTGAACCTCTCGAACATCGTTAATCGCTCCTCAGAGCGGTCAGGCAGTGGGGGGAACTTCCCCTCCCTGTCCTTCCGCAGCTTAGTCCCGCAAGCGGGGACCGCTCATTCCAACTGCCGACACCGTCGATGGCCTCCTGACCCCTGACGCCGACATCTGCTCCAACCCGATGGTGCGAGACGATGTTCCCGCAGGCCAGGCAGTTACCCCAGTCGCCAGTACGCCGATGGCGAACGTGAGACGCCCCGTTCTGCGTGTCGCCCCCTCCCACTAGGCATGTCTTACCCGCGGGGACCGACAGTCCATGCCGAGCGCCCCCCATCCCTCCGCTATGGGCGAACAACCTTGTGCCACCGTGCGCTCCCGCGCACTCCCCTTCGGTGGGCGCTCCGGGATCACCCGACTGCCCAGCGTAACCACCGGGCGGGGGGTGAGGTTGCTCCGGACATGTCCTCGCCGCTTCCGACATCCGCGATTCCCGGACCCCGGCGTCCGCCCTCCGGACCCGCCCGCGATCCCGCCTCCGCTCCTGCCTCCGGTCCCGTCTCCGGGACGGGTGCGGCGGCTGCCGTGGCCCGGCGGTGGTACGAGGGGGTGCTGGGGTGGCCGACGGCTCCCGGGGAGCCGCTGCGGCTGGTGACGGGGGTGCGGTTCGACGCGCTGGACGTGCCGGTCGAGGCGGGCGCGGCGGCGCTGCGGCATCTGGGTCCCGGTTCACCGGTGGCCCGGTGCGGCGGACGGATGCTGCTCCTGGTGGCCGCGGGCTCGGCGGAGGAGCTGCCGGGGCTGCTGGAGTGGCTGGAGTGGGCGCCGCTGCCGCTGGATCTGCGGGCGCTGGGCGCGGGCGCCCTCATGGCGGCGCCCGTACCGCCCGCGCCTCACGTGCCGCCCGGACGCGCCCGTGACGGGGCGCGGCAGCCGCCTGGCGCGGCGCGGGGGACCGCCGTATGGCTGCGGCCCCCCGGGCCGGACCACGGGGTCGAGGCCGCGCTGCCGGCGCTGCCGGCCGTGGGGGGCGCCGGGGGTGCCCCCGATCTCGTACGGCTCGTGGGCACGGTCGCGGCGGAGTGCCACCGCGTCCGGCTGCGGCGCGCGGGCGCCGGGTCGGACGGCCGCGCGCGGGCCCGGTCGGCGGGCCCTCGGTAGGCGGATCAGCCGTTGGCCTTCTCGTACGCCTCGCGGATGGAGGCGGGGACGCGGCCGCGGTCGTTCACGTCGTAGCCGTTCTCCTTGGCCCAGGCGCGGATCGCCGCGGTGTCCTGGTTGCCACCGGAAGAGGCGCGGGACTTTCCGCGACCGGCGGAGGAACGGCCACCGGTACGACGGCCACCCTGGACATACGGACCGAGAAGGTCGCGCAGCTTGTCCGCATTGGCGGTCGTCAGATCGATCTCGTAAGTCTTGCCGTCCAGCGCGAACGTCACCGTCTCGTCCGCCTCGCCGCCGTCGAGGTCGTCGACAAGAAGGACCTGAACCTTCTGTGCCACGGGATTTCCTTTCATCGATAACGTGAGTGCGGGGGGGTGCGCGGCGCCGCCGTTTAGCCGCCCCTGTTATATGCAGTGCTGCAGTACGCCGGAAAGCAAACCGCTTTTGCCGGAAAAACACAAACCCTCGGGGAGAGGGACAGGGAGGCGGGCCCGACCGGAAACGTGCGCGTTTCGGACATAGGGAACCGGGGCAATGGCGATCACAGATGCAGAAGCATCCGGCTGTTGCCCAAGGTGTTCGGTTTCACTCGTTCGAGACCGAGGAACTCGGCGACACCCTCGTCATAGGAGCGCATCAGCTCCGCGTACACATCGGTGTCGACGGGAGTCTCGCCGATCTCGGTGAAGCCGTGCTTGGTGAAGAAGTCGACTTCGAAGGTCAGACAGAAAACGCGGCGAACACCGAGCCGGCGTGCGGTCTGGAGCAACTTCTCCAGCACCAGGTGGCCCACCCCCGAGCCCTTGAGACCGGGCTGTACGGCGAGAGTGCGGACTTCCGCGAGGTCTTCCCACATGACGTGCAGGGCGCCGCAGCCGACCACCTCGGCGTTGTCGTCGCGTTCCGCGACCCAGAACTCCTGGATGTCCTCGTAAAGCGTGACCGTGGCTTTGTCGAGCAGGATGTGCTCGTGCGTGTAGAGGTCGAGGAGTCGGCGTACGGCGGGAACATCGCTGGTCCGGGCGCGGCGGACGGTGACCGCTTTCCCGCGGCCGGTGGCTTTCCCGGGTACTTCGGGGCGCTCTGCTGACATGAGCGGACGCTATCGCCCGTCGGTGTCCTCCGCCGAACCGGGGTTCTCCTCTCGGGAGGGTTCCCTGGGTTCGCGTGTTTCCGGTCCCTGGACGATACGGATGGCGTCACTGAGTGCCTGGCGTTGTTCCTCGCTCATCATGCCGAAGAAGGCGACGAGAGCGGCGGCGGGGTTGTCGCTCTGGGTCCAGGCGTCGTTCATGAGCGCGGCGGCGTAGGCGGCTCGGGTGGAGACGGCCTCGTATCGATAGGCGCGGCCTTCCGCCTCGCGGCGTACCCAGCCCTTCTGATGGAGATTGTCCAAAACGGTCATGACCGTGGTGTACGCGATGGTGCGTTCCCGCTGGAGGTCTTCCAGGACTTCTCGAACGGTCACCGGGCGGTTCCACTTCCACACCCGCGTCATGACTGCGTCTTCGAGTTCTCCCAATGGGCGAGGCACGCTTAGAACAATAGTGGGAGATCCCGCCAATGGCGTGCGGGACGTGCGCTTAGGTGCGAAACGGGACCAAAAGGGGCGGGAATGCCTCCGGCGGGGGGGGGCGGGGGTGTACGGCGGGGGGTGCTTGGGGGGGTGCCTGCGGTGCGGGGCGGGGTGCCTGCGGCGCGGGGTGCCTGCGGCGCCGAGGCAGGGGCTGGGGGCGGGCGTGGGGGCTCAGGCGTCCGTGGTGGCCTGGCGGGCGCTCTCCGCGCGGGCGGCGTCGCGTCCATAGCGGCATCTTCCTGCCTCTGACGATGCGGATGCCTGCGGCGTTGAGGCGCGGCGGTAGCCGCCGGGGCTCAGCATCCGCGGCGGCACGGCGGGTGCCCTCGGCGCGGGCGGCGCCGCCGTCCATGGCGGCGTCCTCCTGCCCCTGGCGGCGCGGATGCCCACGGCGACGAAGCAGGGGCGGGCGGACGCAACGGGGCAAGCGTTCGTGGTGGCCCGGACGGGTGCCCTCCGCGCGGGCGGCGTCGCGTCCATGGCGGCGTCCTCCTGCCCCTGGCGGCGCGGACGCCTGCGGCGACGAAGCAGGGGCGGGCGGACGCAGCGGCTCAGCCCTCCGTGGTGGCCCGGGCGGGTGCTCTCCGCGCGGGCGGCGTCGCGTCCATGGCGGCATCTTCCTGTCTCTGGCGGCGCGGGTAGCCACAGCGACGAAGCAGGGGCGCGGGTGGACGGCGACGGGTCAAGCGTCTGCGGTGGCCCGGGCGGGCGCCCTCCGCGCGGGCGGTGTCGCGTCCATGGCCGCGTCTTTGTTGCCCTTGGCGGCGAGGCCGCTGCGGCTTCTAGGCGCGGCGGGTGGAAATGGGGGCTCAGGCGTCCGGGGTGGGCTGGTGGGTGCTTTCCGCTCGGGCCAGTGCCGCGTCCACGGCGGCGTCTTCCTTGCTCTTGGCGGCGCCGCCCTGGGTCTTCACGATCACCCGGACCACACCGATGAACAACGCGGCCATGACGACCGGGGGAACGAGCGCGGAGACGTATTCCATGCGACCAGAGTAGCCAGCGAAGGTGGGGCGTATGGGGCGGGGTGCCCGGATGGCGCCGCTGCCCCCGGAGGGTTTTCTCCGGGGACAGCGGCGGCGCGAGGGTCAGCCGCTGCCCCCGGAGGGTTTTCTCCGGGGACAGCGGCGGCGCGAGGGTCAGCCCGCCGCGAGCTGCTCGGACGTCGGGTCCGGGGGCGTCGTGGGCTTGCGGGGCGGGAAGACCTCGCCGGGAGTCGGGACCGGGCGCTTCGGCTGCTCGGGTTCCGTCGCGGGTCGCTCGGGCGCTGGCGTTCCCGGTTTCCGGCCCGGCTTGGCGGGGTCCGCCGCGCCGCCGGGGAGCGCCAGGAGGCGGGTCCGGGAGACGGGCAGCTCGATCACGGCGGGCACGAGCGCGGCGGCCGGAAGCTCCGAGGCGAGGATGGCGGCGGCCGGAACCCCGGGGACCGGGGCGACCGGTGCCGAGAGCACGGACGAGGAGACCAGGACGGCCGGAACCGCGAGGGGCGGGATGGAGAGGGCCGGAGAGGGGTCCCTGCGCGCCGAGGTGGCCGGGGCGGGGACCGTAGGGGCTGAGGCGGTCGGGGCCGGGAGGGCGTGCGGCGGGCCCGCGAGCACTGGTGAGTCCGAAGCCGGAGTCGTGGCACACAGTGCCGTCCTGGTCTCCCCTGCGGAAGCGGGAGCGGCGGAGGGCGAAACGGAAGACGGGGCCGCCGGGGACGGGAGCGCCGCATTCCAGTCCGTGGAGGTCGGCGCCGCCGAACCCGCATCCGTGCGAGCCGGGGCCGCGACGGGCGCGTCGAAGCTCGCCGGGGACGGAATCCCGGAAGCCGTCCCCGCGAAGCTCGGCGTCGTGCCCGCGCCCGCAGGGGTCGTCGGGGAAGGAACCCCGGCGGGCACCCGGGGAGCGTGCGGGCCCTGGTGCTGGACCGGGACGCCTCGGCAGTGGGCCAGGAGGGTGGCGGCCTGGGGGTTGCCGCTCAGTGCCTTGAGGGCGGCCACGTCGTCGGGGGTGGGGCGGTGGCCGGTGTCGAGGGCCTCCGCGAGGAGGGAGAGGTAGCCGGTCGCCGTGGCCGGGAGGGCCGCTCGGTAGCGGCCGAGGTCGGCCAGCAGGAAGGCGCGAAGGCGCGCCGCTTCGGCCAGCGCGTCGTCGAGCGACTCGGCGAGGCGGAAGCAGTCCTGGACGTCCTCGGCCGAGGCGGGTCCGGGGTGGAGGGCGAGGGCGAGGGCACGGCGGAGCACGCGCAGCTCCTCCGCGCCGAACGCCATGCCGCCGCGAGATCCGTATGGCGTGGGCATGGGGCGACGGTACCGGTAATCGGACAAAAGTGACGAAACACATCGTTGTGTCGACGCGTGTCGCCCCCCGGTTACTCCGGCCGGCGCCGCCCCCCCGCTCACCGCCGCGGCACGTTCCGCTCGTAGACCAGCCGCAGCCCGATCAGCGTCAGCCACGGCTCGTGCTCGTCGATCACCGAGGACTCGCCGAGCACCATGGGCGCGAGCCCGCCCGTGGCGATCACCGTGACGTCGTCCGGATCGTCCGCCAGCTCGCGGGCCATCCGGGTGACCACGCCGTCGACCTGGCCCGCGAAGCCGTAGACGATGCCGGACTGCATCGCCTCCACGGTGCTCTTGCCGATCACGTTGCGCGGCCGGGCCACCTCGATCTTGCGCAACTGGGCCGCCTTGACGCCCAGCGCCTCCACCGAGATCTCGATGCCGGGCGCGATCACCCCGCCGACGTACTCCCCGCGCGCGGAGACCGCGTCGAAGGTGGTCGCCGTGCCGAAGTCGACGACGATCGCCGGACCGCCGTACAGCTCGTTCGCGGCGACCGTGTTGATGATCCGGTCGGCGCCGACCTCCTTGGGGTTGTCGAACTGGACCGGGACGCCCGTCTTGACGCCGGGCTCGACCAGGACGGAGGGCACGTCGCCGTAGTAGCGCCGGGTGACCTCGCGCAGCTCGTGCAGCACCGACGGCACGGTCGCGCAGATCGCGATGCCGGTGATGCCGTCGCCCAGGCCGCTGCCGAGCAGTGGGTGGGTGCCCATCAGCCCGCGCAGCAGCACCGCCAGCTCGTCGGCCGTGCGGCGCGGGTCGGTGGACACGCGCCAGTGCTCGACGATGTCCTCGCCGTCGAAGAGACCGAGGACGGTGTGGGTGTTGCCGACGTCGATCGTGAGCAGCATCCCGTCACTCCGCCGCGCGCAGGTCCAGGCCGATGTCCAGGACCGGCGCGGAGTGGGTGAGGGCGCCGACGGCGAGGAAGTCCACCCCGGTCTCGGCGTACGCGCGCGCGTTCTCCAGCGTGAGCCGCCCGGACGCCTCCAACTGGGCGCGCCCGGCGACGACGGCGACCGCCTCCTCGCACTCCCCCGGCGTGAAGTTGTCCAGCAGGATCAGGTCGGCGCCCGCGTCCACGACCTCGCGCAACTGGTGCAGGGTGTCGACCTCGACCTCGACGGGCACGTCCGGGAACGCCTCCCGTACGGCCTTGAACGCCTCGGCGACGCCGCCCGCGGCGACCACGTGGTTGTCCTTGACGAGAGCCGCGTCGGAGAGCGACATGCGGTGGTTGACGCCGCCGCCGCAGCGGACCGCGTACTTCTCCAGGGAGCGCAGTCCCGGCGTGGTCTTGCGGGTGTCGCGGACGCGGGTGCGGCTGCCCTCCAGCAGGTCGGCCCACGCGCGCGTGGCGGTCGCGATGCCGGACATGCGGCCGAGGATGTTCAGCGCGCTGCGCTCGGCGGTGAGCAGGTCGCGGGTGCGGGCGGTGACGGTGAGGAGCTTCTGCCCGGCCTCGACCAGGTCGCCGTCCTCGACGTGCCGCTCGACCTCGAACTCGTCCTCGCAGACCACGGAGAGCACGGCCTCCGCGACCCTGAGACCCGCCACGACGCCGGTCTCGCGGGCGGTGAAGTCGCCGGTGGCGCGCGCGTCCTCGGGGATGGTCGCGACGGTCGTCACGTCGACACCGCCCGCCAGGTCCTCCTGGACCGCGACGTTGGCGATGTCCTCGACCTCGACCGGGTCGAGCCCTGCCTCGGCCAGCAGGTCGGCGAGCGCGGGGTCGAGCCCGCACTCCAGGTACTCCTCGCCCTCCTCGCCGCCCGCGCCGCAGGCGCAGCCGTCACCGCAGCCGCCGGTGGAAGCGAGGGGAAGGTCTTCGGTGCTCACGTTCGTCACTGCTCCTGGGGACGCGGGGTGGATGCCGGAGGGTGTTACCGGGTCGGGGGGAAGTCTGCGGTCTCGGTGACGCGCTCGGCCAGGGAACGGTCCGGGCGGAGCGTCACCACGATGTGGCGGCGCCAGTGGTCGTCGTCGCGCTCGGGGCGGTCCTCGCGCCAGTGGCAGCCGCGGGTCTCCTCGCGCAGCCGGGCGGCGGCGACCAGGACGCGGGCGACGTCCAGGAGGTTGGTCGCCTCCCAGGTGTCCACGCCGGGCTCGGGGGTCTTGCCGTCGGTCTCCAGTGCCTCGCGCGCCTCGGTGTGCAACTGCCGCAGCCGCTCGGCGGCGCGCGCGAGGGAGTCCGCCGAGCGCAGCACGCCCGCGCCCTCGGTCATGATCCGCTGGACGGTGAGCCGGTCCTCCGGCGCGAGCAGCGGGTGCGCGGGGCGGTCGGCGTACGGCACGGGGGCGGGCACGCGCGCGGCAAGGGTGCCGTCGGCGTGGGCGGCCGTGAGGTCGGCGGCGATGCGCTCGGCGTAGACGAGCCCTTCGAGCAGGGAGTTGGAGGCGAGCCGGTTGGCGCCGTGGACGCCGGTGCAGGCGGTCTCGCCGCACGCGTACAGACCGGGCACCGTCGTACGGCCGCGGTCGTCGGTGCGGACGCCGCCGGAGGCGTAGTGGGCGGCCGGGGCGACCGGGATGGGCTCGGTGACCGGGTCGATGCCGTGGGCGCGGCAGGCGGCCAGGATGGTCGGGAAGCGCTGCTCCCACATCTCGGCGCCGAAGTGCCGGGCGTCGAGGTACATGTGCTCGGCGCCCTTCTCCTGCATGCGCCGGGTGATGCCCTTGGCGACGATGTCGCGCGGTGCCAGCTCGGCCAGTTCGTGCTGGCCCGTCATGAAGCGCACGCCGTCGGCGTCGACCAGGTGGGCGCCCTCGCCGCGCACCGCCTCGGAGACCAGCGGCTGCTGGCCTTCGGCGTCGGGACCGAGGAACAGCACGGTCGGGTGGAACTGCACGAACTCCAGGTCGCTGACCTCGGCGCCCGCGCGCAGTGCGAGGGCGACGCCGTCGCCGGTGGAGACGGAGGGGTTGGTGGTCGCGGAGAACACCTGGCCCATGCCGCCGGTCGCGAGGATCACGGCGGGCGCGTGCACGGCGCCCACCCCGTCGTGCTGCCCCTCGCCCATGACGTGCAGGGTGACCCCGGCGGTGCGGCCCTCGGCGTCGGTGAGCAGGTCGAGCACGAGCGCGTTCTCGATGGTGCGCAGCCCGCGCTCGCGGACCGCCTCGACCAGCGCGCGGGAGATCTCGGCGCCGGTGGCGTCGCCGCCCGCGTGCGCGATACGGCGGCGGTGGTGGCCGCCCTCGCGGGTGAGCGCGATGGTGCCCGCGTCGTCGGTGTCGAACCGGGCGCCGGTAGAGATCAGCCGCCGTACGGCGCCGGGACCCTCGGTGACCAGGAGGCGTACGGCCTCCGCGTCGCACAGTCCCGCGCCCGCGACCAGGGTGTCGTCCAGGTGCTGTTCGGGTGTGTCGCCCTCGCCGAGCGCGGCGGCGACGCCGCCCTGGGCCCAGCGGGTCGAGCCGTCGTCCAGGCGGGCCTTGGTGACGACGACCGTGGTCAGTCCCGCCGCCTCGCAGCGCAGGGCGGCGGTCAGCCCGGCCACGCCGGATCCGACGACCACCACGGCGGCCGGGATGGCCCAGCCGGGGGCGGGCGCGTGCAGTCGTATGCCTGTGCTGGTCACGAGGCGGCTCCGGGGGTTCCGAAGGTGAGTGGGATGTTGTCGATCAGCCGGGTCGAGCCGACCCGGGCGGCGACGGCCAGGACTGCCTCGCCGGTGAAGCCGTCGCCGATCTCGGTGAAGTCGGCGGGGTCGACCAGGGCGAGGTAGTCCAGGACGAGGGGCGGCTCGAAGTGGACGCCCTCGTCCAGGATCTGGCGGGCGGCCGCGCGGACGGCGGCCGGACCGCCGGGTACGGCGGTGGCGACGGCGTGCGCGTCGGCGGCGGCGCGCGACTCGCCTATGGCGCTCAGCGCCTCGGCGCGCGCCTGCGTGGACGGCACCTCGCGGGCGCGGGCGCGCAGCGCCTCCTGGGCGGCGTGCCGGTCGCGTCCCGCGAACAGCGCGCGGGACAGCGTGAGGGCGGTGAGGCGCTCCTCGGGCGAGAGGTAGCGGTTGCGGCTGGAGAGGGCGAGACCGTCCTCCTCGCGGACGGTCGGCACGCCGACGATCTCCACGCCGAAGTTGAGGTCGCGCACCATGCGCCGGATGAGGGCGAGCTGCTGGGCGTCCTTCTGGCCGTAGAGCGCCACGTCGGGGCGGGTGAGGTGGAGCAGCTTGGCGACGACGGTGAGCATGCCGTCGAAGTGCCCGGGGCGCACGGCGCCCTCCAGGCGCTCGCCCATGGGGCCCGCCGAGACGCGGACCTGGGGGGCGCCGCCGGGGTAGACCTCGTCCACCGAGGGCGCGAAGACGGCGTCGGCGCCCGCGCGCCCGGCGAGCGCGAGGTCGGCGTCCAGGGTGCGCGGGTAGCGGTCGAGGTCCTCGCCCGCGCCGAACTGGAGCGGGTTGACGAAGACGGTGACGACGACCTCGCCCTCGGGCCCGGCGATCGCGCGGGCGGCGCGGATCAGCGTGGCGTGGCCCTCGTGCAGGGCACCCATGGTCATCACGACGGCACGGCGACCCCGGCGCACGCGCGCGTGCAGATCGTCGGCGGTGCTCAGCAGGGTGGTGGTCATCGGGCGTTCCCCTCGGGGCCGTTCGTTCCGTTCGTTCCGCCGGGGCCGTCGGCGGTGGGGGCGAGCGCCCCCAGCAGGTCCTCGGCCAGCTCGGGCTTGAGCAGCCCGGAGGCGAGGGCGCGGTCGGCGGTGGCGCGGGCCATCGCGAGGTAGCCCTCCACCGTGTCCGGCGCGTGCTTCCTGAGCTGGTCGAGGTGGGCGGTGACCGTGCCGGCGTCGCCGCGCGCGACCGGTCCGGTCAGGGCCGCGTCGCCGGAGCGCAGCGCGTTGTCCAGGGCGGCGCCGAGCAGCGGGCCGAGCATCCGGTCGGGGGCGTCGACACCGGCGGTGCGCAGCAGCTCCATGGACTGCGCGACCAGGGTGATCAGGTGGTTCGAGCCGAGGGCGAGGGCGGCGTGGTAGAGCGGGCGGTTCTCCTCGGCGATCCACTCGGGCTCGCCGCCCATCTCGATGACCAGCGCCTGCGCGGCAAGCCGCAGCTCCTCGGGCGCGGTGACGCCGAAGGAGCAGCCCGCCAGGCGCTGTACGTCCACGGGGGTACCGGTGAAGGTCATCGCCGGGTGCAGCGCGAGGGGCAGCGCGCCCGCGCGCAGGGCGGGCTCCAGGACGGAGACGCCGTACCGCCCCGAGGTGTGCACGAGGAGCTGGCCGGGGCGGACGGCGCCGGTCTCGGCGAGTCCCGTGACCAGGCTGGGCAGGGCGTCGTCGGGGACGGTCAGCAGGACCAGGTCGGCGCGCTGGAGGACCTCGGCGGGCGGCACCAGCGGCACGCCCGGAAGCATCGCCTCGGCGCGCCTGCGGGAGGCGTCGGAGACCCCCGAGACGGCGACCGGGACGTGCCCGGCGAGCTGGAGGGACGCGGCCAGCGCGGGGCCCACGCGTCCGGCGCCGACGACGCCCACGGTGAGCCGCGCGGGGCGGTCCTTGTTGTCTGGCTGGTGGACTGTACTCACGCGACCGTGGCCTTCCCGTTCCAGTCCGCTCTGGGTACCGGACGATTTCTCGTCATGTTAACGCTATCCGGGGACGCGGCTCCGGTTGTCCACAGGCTGTGGGCGGCGGGGGCGGAAAACTCCGGTGCCCGGGGGCGGGGGCGCGGGGCATCATCGGCCGTATGACGGATACGGCGGGGCAGGACGGCGCGGGCGGGTTCGGGGACGCGGGCGGGTTCGGGGACGCGGGCGGGTTCGGGGACGCGGGGCAGGGCGCCTGCGAGGAGCCCTCGCTGCGGGAGCGGCGTGCGGCGGCGCAGCGCGGGGCGCGGCGGGTGCTGTCGCGCGCGGGCTGGCGGGGCACGCTCCGCGAGCGCCTGGCGCACCTCCAGGAGGCGGCGCCTGGGGTGTACGACCTGGACGAGCCCGCGGACGTGTACGGCGACCGGGTCGTGGCCGCCCTGGAGGAGCGGGTGGCGGCGCTGCTCGGCATGGAGTCCGCCGCGTTCTTCCCGACCGGGACGATGGCCCAGCAGGTGGCCCTGCGCTGCTGGGCGGCCCGTACCGGCAACCCCGTCGTCGCGCTGCACTCCCTTGCCCATCCCGAGCGGCACGAACGCCATGCGCTCAGCCAGGTCGCGGGGCTGCGGCCGGTGATCCTGACGACCGAGCACCGCCCGCCCACGGCAGCCGAGGTCGCGGAGTTCCCCGAGCCCTTCGGCACGCTGATGCTCGAACTCCCGCTGCGGGACGCCGGGTTCCTGCTGCCGACCTGGGAGGAGCTGACGGCGACCGTCGAGGCGGCGCGCGAACGGGACGCGGTGGTGCACTTCGACGGGGCGCGTCTGTGGGAGTCGACCGTCCGCCTCGGGCGCCCGCTGGAGGAGATCGCGGGGCTCGCCGACAGCGTCTACGTGTCGTTCTACAAGTCCCTCGGCGGCTTCGGCGGCGCCGTGCTCGCCGGTCCCACCAGCCTGATCGAGGAAGCCCGCACCTGGCGGCACCGCTACGGCGGCAACGTCTTCCAGCAGTTCCCGACCGCCCTGTCCGCCCTCGCCGGTCTGGACCGCGAACTCCCCCGCCTCCCGGAATACGTCCAGCACGCGCGCGTGGTCGCCACCGCCCTGCGCGAGGGTCTCGCCTCCGCCGGTCTCCCCTGGTCCCGCGTCCACCCCGAGGAACCGCACACCCACGAGTTCCAGGTCTGGCTCCCCTGCGCCCCCGACACCGCCGCGGAGGCGGCGGTCCGCCAAGCCGAGGAAACGGGCACGATGCTCTTCGCCAACGGCTGGGACACGGCGGGTCCAGACCTCGCGGTCACCGAGGTGACGGTGGCGGAGGCGGGTCTCGACTGGACGGCGGAGGACGTGAAGCGAGCGGCGGTGGACTTCGCGGAACGGGTACGGCTGCCGCGGGGGTGACGCTGGACGCACCCCCGGCCGGTCGGCCACGCACGGCACCGTCCACTTGCCCACGGACGTCCGCCGCGCGCCCCGCGCCCGCGCGGGAGACTCACGGCGTCCGGGGACGGCGCCCCGACCGCCCGACCAGCACCGCGCGCCACCGCCCCCTCGCCGGACGCCCCGCCAGGACCGCCCGGAAGCGGCGGCGGTCGCGGACCGTGCGCAACAGGGCGAGCACTCCGGTGCCGAAGGCAGGCGGTTCGGGGGCGGCGCGCGTCCGGGCTCGGTACGTGTCGAAGAGGTGCTGTTGCGTGATGCTCATGGGGTCACGTTGCTCCGCGGGCGGAGACGGCGTCCCGTCGATTGACGGTCCGGGTCAATCCATCGCCGAACCGCCGGAGGCACCCGGCACGATGGGGTCATGAGCGTGACGATCGACATCGACGGGCTGCCCGCGGAGCGGATCACCGCTGTGCCGTCGCCGTTGGCGGAGCTGGGGATGGCGTTGCACGCCCTCAGCGAGACGGGCCATCACCCGCAGTTGCACGGGTGGGCGACCGGGGTGAGCGGACGCCTTGAGGCGAATCTCGCGGACCGGCTGTGCGAGGCGGAGTTCCTGTGGCGGACGTCGATCGCGGACGTCTTCTGGCCGTTCGCCGGGATTCCGGGGCGGCGGACGCTCCCGGGCGCCACGCTGCCCGACGAGCTGGAACTGCTGGACAAGCTGACGGACGACCAGTTCGTGCTGGCGGCGACGGAGTTCGGTTGCATGTCCTACCGGCACAGCCGGTCGGAGACGAGCCCCCTCACCGATCCGGAGGCGCGCTGCCGGGCGCTGGAGCTGGCAGCGGCGCGCGGGGCGCGTCAGGAGCGGTTCACGCGGCGGCTCCTGGACGATCCGCCCGCCGTACGCGCCTGGTTCCGCAGGCTGGTGCTCGACTGCGAGGAGGCGTTCTTCGCGGACCTGTGGGCGCGCACCCAGACCCAGCTCGCGGCGGACGCCCGCCACCGCACCGAGCTGCTGCACCGCAAGGGCGCCGCCGAGGCGCTCGCCTCGCTGTCCAACGCGATCACCGTGGACGAGGAGACGCGCACGGTCACCGTCGACAAGCTCCTGGTGGGCCGCACCGCCACCGGTGACGGCGGTCTGGTCCTGGTCCCGACCGGCATCGGCTGGCCGCACGTCCTGGTGCTGCACCGGTACGACTGGCAGCCCGTGATCATCTACCCCGCCCAGGCGTCCCGCCCGCAGGCGCCCACCGTCGAGCAGCTCACCCGCCGCCTGGAGGCGCTCGCCCACCCGACCCGGCTGCGGCTGTGCCGCCATCTGGCACGCGGTCCGCACAGCACCAGCGAACTGGCCGACGCGCACGGCATGTCGGCGCCGGAGATCTCCCGCCACCTGGCCGTGCTGAAGAAGGCGGAGCTGATCACGAGCTGCCGCCGCGGCCGGTACGTACGCCACCAGCTCGACCTGTCGGCGGTGGCCCGGCTCGGCAGCGACTTCCTGGAGGGCGTCCTGCGCTGACACGAGATGAAACGATCCGCCAGGACGCCAGCCCAGCCCCAGCCCCCGCCCCCGCGCCCCGTCTCAGCCGTTCCCGCCCGCCCGCACCAGCCCCGTCTCGTACGCCAGCACGACCACCTGCACCCGGTCCCGCAGTCCGAGCTTCGTCAGGATGCGCCCCACATGGGTCTTCACGGTCGCCTCGGACAGCACCAGGCGCGCGGCGATCTCGCCGTTCGACAGCCCCTGCGCGACCAGGACCATGACCTCGCGCTCGCGGTCGGTCAGCCGTCCCAGCTCCTTGTGCCGGGGCTGCGGTCCGGCGGCGGGCAGCATGGGCGCGAAGCGGTCGAGCAGACGGCGGGTCGTCGAGGGGGCGACCACCGCGTCGCCGCTGTGCACCGCGCGGATCGCGCTCAGCAGCTCGCCCGGCGGCACGTCCTTGAGCATGAAGCCGGACGCGCCCGCCTTGAGCCCGGAGAAGGCGTACTCGTCCAGGTCGAAGGTGGTCAGGATGAGCACCTTCGGCGGGTCGGGCTCCAGACAGATCCGGCGCGTAGTCTCCACGCCGTCCAGCTTGGGCATCCGCACGTCCATGAGGACCACGTCGACCTCGGTGGCGGCCAGCACCTGAAGCGCCTCCACGCCGTCGCCCGCCTCCGCGACGACCTCCATGTCCGGCTGGGCGGCGAGCACCATCCGGAACCCGGTGCGCAGCAGCACCTGGTCGTCGACGAGCATCACGCGGATCGTCATGAGTCCTCTTCCGGTATCGGTCGGGTCGGTGGGCAAGGGGGGCGTACGACGGGATCAGTGCGCCGGGATCAGTGCGCCGGTTTGAGCGGCAGCAGCGCGCTGATGCGGAAGCCGCCGCCCGGCCGGGGACCGGCGTCCAGGGTGCCGCCGACCATGCCGACCCGCTCCCGCATGCCGATGAGCCCGTGCCCCTGCCCGTCGGCGCCGCCCTCCTCGTACAGCTCGTGCGGCGCGCCCTTGCCGTCGTCCTCGACCAGGAGCCCGAGCCCGTCGTCGAAGTAGACCAGCCGCACGCTGGCGCCCGCCTCGGGACCGCCGTGCTTGCGCGTGTTGGTCAGCGCCTCCTGCACGATGCGGTACGCGGTCAGCTCGACCCCGCTGGGCAGCGGGCGCGGGGTGCCCTCGACCTTGAAGTCGACCGGCAGCCCCGAGGTGCGGCACTGCTCGACCAGGTCGTCGATCTGACCGACGTCGGGCTGCGGGACGTACTCCCCGCTCTCCTGGTGCTCCCCGGTGCGCAGCACGCCCAGCAGGCGGCGCATCTCGGCGAGCGCCTGGCGCCCGGTGGAGGAGATCGTCTCCAGTGCCTTCTTCGCCTGGTCGGGGGCGGCGTCGAGGACATAGGCGGCGCCGTCCGCCTGGACCACCATGACGGACACGTTGTGCGCGACCACGTCGTGCAGCTCGCGGGCGATCCGGGCGCGCTCGGCGGCCACCGCGACCTTGGACTGCGCCTCGCGCTCCCGCTCCAGGCGCGCCGCGCGCTCCTCCAGTTGGGCGAAGTAGGCGCGCCGGGTGCGCATGGAGTCGCCGAGCACCCAGGCGAGCGCGAACGGCACGGTCTGGAACACGGCGAGCGCGATCTGCCCGAGCCCGCTGGTGTGCTCGTTCGGCCAGCGCACCTGCGCCAGCGAGGCGGCGACCAGGCTGCCCGCGAGGGCGAGGCGCGAGGCCCAGCGGGTGCCGGTCGCGGCGACCGTGTAGGTGATCACCAGCATCGCGAAGTCGGCGGCGACGGGCTGGACGTCCAGGACGAGCTGGGCCACTCCGGTGGCGAGCACCACGAGCAGCATCGCCTCGGGCACGCGCCGGCGCAGCGCCAGGACCGCGCACAGGATCACGGAGACGGTCCAGGCGGCGGCGTAGGAGCCGTGGTGGTTGGGGGTGCCGTCCATGTTCACGACGCTCACGCCGGAGACCCCGAGGAGGACGACGGCCCAGAAGCAGTCGACCCACGTCGGGTGGCGACGGAGGAAGTCATAGAGACGCTGCACGTAACCCAGAGTAGGTAGCGCGGGCGCGCCCGGGGGTCAGCCGGAGGGGCGATCCGTACGCGATACGTGTACGCCGCAAGGTGGATGCCGTGGCCCTGGGGCCAGGGCTGGAGACGCGCCGGTCCGCAGGGCCGATGTCCGCCTCCGGTCCGTCCTTCTAGGCTCGGTCGCGCCAGACAAGGACGATCCACCCGAGCCCCAGGAGGCCATCGTGATCGCAGTGACCGGCGCCACCGGCAATGTCGGACGTGCCCTTGTCGAACGGCTCGTCGCCGCGGGCGAACCGGTGCGGGCGCTGACCCGCGACCCGGAACGCGCCGACCTCCCCGAGGGCGCCGAGGTGGTCCGCTTCCGGCCGGACGATCCGGGCACAGTGTTCGACGGGGTGACCGGGCTGTTCCTGTACGTCCAGGCCGGGGGCGGTGACATCCCGGGGCTGCTCGCCGCCGCGCGCGAGGCGGGCGTACGGCATGTCGTGCTGCTCTCCTCCGGCATCGTCGGCGGCGGCGACGAGAGCCACCCCATCCACGTCATGCACGCCACGGCCGAGCGGCAGGTCCGTGACAGCGGGCTCACCTGGACGTTCCTGCGCCCGCACGCGTTCGCCACCAACGCCCTGCAGTGGGCGCCGCAGCTCCGCGCGGGCGACACCGTGCGCGGGGTCTTCGCGGACGCGCTCACGGCGCCCATCCACGAGGACGACATCGCCGCCGTCGCCGAACGCGCGCTGCTCGACGACGGCCACGAGGGCGCCGTCCACCGCCTGACCGGTCCGGAGGCGACGACCAACACCGATCAGATCGCCGCGATCGGGCGGGCGACCGGACGCGAGCCGGCCTTCGTGGAGGTGTCGCCGGAGCAGGCGGGACCCGAGCTGTTCCCGCACGTCCCGCCGGAGTTCGTCCAGGCGCTGCTGAAGGGCTTCGCGGCGTCCGTGGGCGTCGCGCCGGAGATCACCGGCACGGTGGAGAAGATCACCGGCACCCCGGCGCGTACCTTCGGGCAGTGGGCCGAGGACCACGCGGCGGACTTCCGCAAGGGCTGATCCCGGTGGGACCTAGGCTGTCCCGGTGACGAAGGGACCCGGCGCGGAGAGCGCGTGGCGCGGCTGGCGGGCGGCGACCGAGGACGCCCTGTACGGCCCCGGCGGCTTCTACCGGCGCCCCGAGGGTCCCGCCGGGCACTTCCGCACCTCCGTGCACGCCTCGCCGCTGTTCGCGGGCGCGGTGGCCCGGCTGCTGTGCCGGGTGGACGAGGCGCTGGGGCGGCCGGAGCGGCTGGACTTCGCGGACCTCGGCGCGGGGCGCGGCGAACTGGTCACCGGGGTGCTCGCCGCGCTGCCCGCCGAGGTGGTGGCCCGCACGCGCGCGTACGCCGTGGAACTCGCGGACCGCCCGGCGGACCTGGACGAGCGGATCGACTGGCGGGACGAACTGCCGGACACGATCACCGGGCTGCTCTTCGCCAACGAGTGGCTGGACAACGTCCCCGTGGACGTGGCGGAGACGGACCCGGCGGGTGTGCCCCGTGCCGTCCTGGTCGCCCCGGACGGCACCGAGCGGCTCGGGGAACCGCTCGAAGGACCGGCTGCCGACTGGCTGGCCCGCTGGTGGCCGCTGCCCGCCGAGCCGGGCGCGCGGGCGGAGATCGGGCTGCCCCGGGATCTCGCCTGGGCGGCGGCCGTGCGCCGGGTCGCGCGCGGGCTCGCGGTCGCCGTGGACTACACCCACGCGCTCGGCGCACGCCCCCTGTTCGGCACCCTCACCGGTTTCCGGGAGGGACGGGAGACGACCCCGGTGCCGGACGGCACGTGCGACATCACGGCGCATGTGGCGCTGGACGCGTGCGCGGTGGCCGGATCGGCGCAGGAGAACACCGCCGGAGCCGCCCCCCGCCTGCTCACCCAGCGCGACGCCCTCCGCGCCCTGGACGTGACCGGCGCACGCCCCCCGCTCACGCTCGCCACCACGGACCCCGCCGGATACGTCCGCGCCCTCGCCCGCGCCGGAGAGGCGGCCGAACTCACCGCGACGGGCGGTCTCGGCGACTTCGGCTGGCTCCTCCAGCCGGTCGGCACCGACCAGGCACCCCTGTAGCAACTCGCTTATGGCGGCGCCTACTTGTCGATGTCCCCCACCACGAAGAACATCGACCCCAGGATCGCCACCATGTCCGCCACCAGCGTCCCCGGCAGCAGCTCGGCGAGCACCTGGATGTTGTTGTACGACGCCGAGCGCAGCTTGAGCCGGTACGGCGTCTTCTCGCCCTTGCTGACCAGGTAGTAGCCGTTGATGCCGAGCGGGTTCTCGGTCCAGGCGTAGGTGTGGCCCTCCGGCGCCTTGAGCACCTTGGGCAGCCGCTGGTTGACCGGTCCTGGCGGCAGCTCCGCGAGCCGGTCCAGACAGGCGTCCGCGAGGTCCAGGGCGTTGTGGGTCTGCGCGAGCAGGACCTCGAAGCGGGCGAGGCAGTCGCCCTCGGCGCGGGTGACGACCTTGAGGGTGTCCTGGAGTTCGCCGTACGCCAGATACGGCTCGTCGCGGCGCAGGTCGAAGTCGACGCCGGAGGCGCGCGCGATGGGTCCGCTCACGCCGTAGGCGTGCACTGCCTCGGGCGCGAGCGCGCCCACGCCCCGGGTGCGCCCCCGGAAGATCTCGTTGCCGAGCACCAGGTCGTCGAAGACGTCCATGCGGGAGCGGACGGCGGCGACGGCGTCCCGCGCGCGTCCGGTCCAGCCGTCGGTCAGGTCCTCCTTGAGACCGCCGACCCGGTTGAACATGTAGTGCATCCGCCCGCCGGAGACCTCCTCCATGACGTTCTGGAGCACCTCGCGCTCCCGGAACGCGTAGAAGACCGGCGTGATCCCGCCCAGCTCCAGCGGGTAGGAGCCGAGGAACATCAGATGGTTGAGCACCCGGTTCAGCTCGGCGAGCAGCGTGCGGATCCACACCGCGCGCTCGGGGACCTCCATGCCGAGCATCCGCTCCACCCCGAGGACGACGCCCAGCTCGTTGGAGAACGCCGACAGCCAGTCGTGGCGGTTGGCGAGCATGATGATCTGGCGGTAGTCGCGCGCCTCGAAGAGCTTCTCGGCGCCCCGGTGCATGTAGCCGATCACCGGCTCCGCGCGCTGGATGCGCTCGCCGTCCAGCACGAGCCGCAGCCGGAGCACCCCGTGCGTGGACGGGTGCTGGGGACCGATGTTGAGCACCATGTCGGTGCTCTCGGCGGCGCCGCCGATCCCGACCGTGGTCTGGGTCGCTGTCATGGTCCCAGTCTCCCCTACACGCGCGCGGGCGGCGGAAACGGGCGAGCCCGGCGCTCCCTGGTCGGGAGGGCCGGGCTCGCGGGCGCCGCGGCGGGGGTCAGGAGACCGCGCTGCGCAGCCCCTGGACGTCGATGTGCTCCGTCTCGTCGTGCGCGGTCAGGTCGATGACCTGACCTGCCGCTCCGGCGGCGGGCTTGTAGCCGGACTCGCCGTCCGCCTTGTGCAGCGCGAGCGCCTCCTGGCCGACGACGTCCGCCAGGTCCTCGTTCTGCACGGCGCCCAGGGCGGGCGTCGCGGTCTCCTTCTGGGTGCCGAAGAAGTCGAACCCGCCCTCGACGCCCGGGCGCCGGGTCGGCTGGGGCGATACGACGGCGACGGCGGTCGGCACGGTGAAGTGGCCGTCGCGGCGCGCGTGCCGGGCGGAGACGGGCGCCTCGGCGGCGGGCTCGGGCGCGGCTTCGGCGCGGGTGTGGGTGTCGGGCTCGGAGTCGGGGTCGGCGTCGGCTTCCGCGTCGGCTTCAACGGCCGTCTCGGTCTCGTGCGCGGCGGTGTCCGTCACGGGCTCCGTGTCGGCGGGGTCGGGCTCCACGGACTCGGGCTCGACCGGCTCGGAGGCGGGCGTCTCGGCGCGCACGGACTCCGCCTTCGCGGCTTCGCCCTTCGCAGCCCTGGCCTGCGCCGCCTCGGCCTTCGCCGCCTCGCGCTCCCGCTCCCGATCGCGGTCGAGCCGCGCGAGCGCCGTACCGGCCCGGCGGTACAGCTCCGCGCCCTCGGCGGAGAACGCCCCGGCGGCCACGGCTATGGACTCCGGACGAGGTGCCACCACGTCCTCGGCCTCCGCGGCGACCTGAGGCTCCGTCGGCTCGACGGCAGCGGCTGCCTCTTCGGTCCCCGTGCCCGTCCCCGGCGGCAGCGCGAGCGCGTCGTCGGAGTCGCCCGACTCCAGTTCGAGCAACCGGCGTCCCTCCAGGGCGCTGGCACGCTCGGTCTCCGCCGTGGCGTACCGGCGCAGCAGGGAGGCGTGTTCGTTGCGCAGCCCGGCCAGTTCGGCACGCTTGGCGCGCAGCCGCCGCTCCAGCTTGGCGCGCACCTCGCGCGCCTCCTCGAGGTCGGTCTCCAGTTCGGCGACGCGTTCCTCGAAGCGCCACTCGTCGCTGGCCCGCGCGCGCGTGAGGTCGGCGACCTGCTTGCCGGCCTGCGCGTCCCAGCGGCGCATCACGACGGCACCGGCGACGGCCGTCAGCGCGACGAGGGCGGACAGCGCCCGCAGCACCCCCATACCGGCGAACACCCAGGGGGCCAGCGCGCAGACGACGGAGACCCCGGCGATCGCCGTCGAGGGCAGCAGCCGGTGCAGAGGCGGGGAATGACGATGGCGTCCACGTGGCATGGCCAGAAACTTACCGCGCGTAGGCGCCTGGTGGACCCGGGTGGCCTAAAAATCCGGCCACACCGCTTGCGTCACTGAGTGTCAGGTTGTCCGGTTTCAGCGGTCGGTGAGCTGTCCGCTGAGCCACTGGAGGGCCGGGGGGATCTCCCGTCGCCAGGTGTTGAAGTTGTGGCCGCCGCTGTCCAGGATGATGGAGGAGATCCTGGTCCGGTCGGTGGCCCGTACTTCCCTGATGAAGTTCAGGGTGTCCTTGTAGTTGTGCTCGCCGACCCGGCTGCTGGTGACGAGCAGCGAGGTGTCGGGCGCCGGCTCGTGCTTCAGCAGCCAGCGCAGGTCGGCGTGATCGCGCAGGTTCCGGTCGCCCTGGAAGAGGTCGCCGGTGGTCGGGTCGATGGGCGCCGAGTAGTACGCGGAGAGACCGACGGCGGCCGCATAGGTGCCCGGGTGACGCATCGCCAGCTTCAGCGCGCAGTAGCCGCCCGTCGAGTCCCCGATGACGCCCCAGCTCCCGGGGCGCTTGCCCACGCGGTAGTGGGCGAGGAGGGCGTCGGGCAGGTCCTTGGCGAAGAAGGTCTCGGTCTGCGGTCCGCGCGGCACGTCCACGCACTCGGTGTCGCGCGGCGGCGCGAGGGTCGGGCGCAGCATCACCAGGATCATCGGCTGCATCCGGCCGTTCTTCGCCAGATCCCGCGCGGTGCGCGGGTAGTGCAGCTTGGAGACCAGCGCCTCGGCCGTACCCGGGTAACCGGTCAGTACGACGGCGGCAGGGAAGGTGCGGGTGCGGTACTGCGGCTGGAAGTACTCCGGCGGCAGATAGACGTACGCCGGGGTGGCCAGGTGCGAGGTCCGGCCGACGATGTCCACCTTCTGGATCTGACCCGCCGTCTGCGGATCGGCGTCCGCACCCGAACCGCCCTTCACCTTCGAGGTGGAGACGACCTGGAGCGGACCGCCCGTACCGCTGTTGGCGGACTGGTCGACGACGATGCCCTGGTTGGTCTCCGTGCCGAACAGGTCGGCCCACCCGGCGTAGAAGCCGAACGCCTGGTTGGCGGCGAGCCCCAGGCAGCAGATGAGCGCGAACTGGGTGGCGAGGAGGAGCCCGGCGCGACCGAGCAGGACCCGCCAGTGCGACCGGGCCAGCCGGGGCCACAGCCACAGCGTCGCGCCGAAGAGCGCGACGGCGAACACGACCGCCAGCAGCAGCAGTTTGTTGCTCGTGAGACCCATGGGGTGAATTCCTGTCCGCGTTTGCCGCCCCCGGCCGCCACGCTTCGTCGCGCGGTCTTGCCCGGGGCTTTCCCTGACCTTTGACCCGGCTTTCCGAAGAGGAGTGAACCTCTGAGTCCGGCACACCGTCCTAGAAGGCGCAATGTGACCGGATGCCCCGATCGGCACCGGGTTTCAAGGTCTCTCGCAGAACTACGGGATGCGATGTCTGTCAGGATAGATGGCGAAAAGTCAGGCCAGGTTCCGGGCCGACCGAGCCGGGCGCGGCGCTTTCCGCGCGGCCCGCGTCCGGAGGCGGTTCCCGTCCTGACGGGCCGGGCGTGCGCCCTCGTGGGCGTCGTGGACATCGCCGCGGGGGTGTTCCCGCGCTTCCGTCACAGCCGTATGCACGCCCTCGCCGAGGTGCTGCCCGGCTCCTTCGGACCGTTCGCGGCGGCGCTCTCGCTCAGCGCGGGCGTGCTCCTGCTGCTGCTCGGACACGGGCTCAAACGGCGCAAGCGGCGCGCCTGGCGGGCCGCCGTCGCGCTGCTTCCGGCGGGCGCGGTCGCCCAGTTCCTGTACCGGCACTCACTCATCGGCATGTTCATCTCGCTGGTGCTCTTCACGGTCCTGCTCTGCTACCGCCGTGAGTTCGCCGCGCTGCCCGACCCGCGCAGCCGCTGGTGGGCGCTGGCCAACTTCGTGCTCATGAGCGCGGGGTCCCTCGCCCTCGGACTGGTCATCGTCAGCGTCCACCCCGGCCGCACGATCGGCGACCCGAGCCTGGCCGACCGGCTGACACACGTGGTCTACGGGCTGTTCGGCTTCGAGGGACCGGTGGACTACCGGGGCAGCACCTCCTGGACGGTCGCCTTCTCGCTCGGCGCGCTCGGCTGGCTGACCGCCGTCACCACCAGCTATCTCGCCTTCCGCCCCGAGCACCCGGCCGCCCGCCTCACCGAGGAGGACGAGTCCCGGCTGCGCGCCCTCCTGGAGCGGCACGGGCGCCGCGACTCCCTCGGCCACTTCGCGCTGCGCCGCGACAAGGCGGTCGTCTTCTCCCCGAGCGGCAAGGCGGCCGTCACCTATCGCGTCGTCTCCGGCGTGATGCTGGCCAGCGGCGACCCGATCGGCGACGTGGAGGCGTGGCCCGGCGCCATCGAGCGCTTCATGGACGTCGCCAAGGCCCACTCCTGGGCACCCGCCGTCATGGGCTGCTCGGAGACGGGCGGCGAGGTGTGGACCCGCGAGACCGGTCTGGACGCCCTGGAGCTGGGCGACGAGGCGGTGGTCGACGTGGCGGATTTCTCGCTCGCCGGACGCGCGATGCGCAACGTGCGCCAGATGGTCAAGCGCATCGAGCGGGCCGGCTACGAGACCCGGGTACGGCGGGTGCGTGACCTGGGCGAGGCGGAGCTGGAGCGTATCCGCCGCGCGGCGGAGGACTGGCGCGGCACCGACACCGAGCGCGGCTTCTCCATGGCGCTCGGCCGCATCGGCGATCCCTCCGACGGCGACTGCCTGATCGCCACCGCCCACAAGCAGGACGAGGTCCCCGGTCCCTACGGCGACCTCAAGGCGATCCTGCACTTCGTGCCCTGGGGACCGGACGGCGCCTCGCTCGACCTGATGCGCCGCGACCGCTCCGCCGACCCCGGCATGAACGAACTCCTCATCGTCGCCGCCCTCCAGGCGGCGCCCCGCCTCGGCATCACCCGGGTCTCGCTCAACTTCGCGATGTTCCGCTCCGCCCTCGCGCGCGGCGAGAAGATCGGCGCGGGCCCGGTGCTGCGCGCCTGGCGCGGGCTCCTCGTGTTCCTCTCGCGCTGGTTCCAGATCGAGTCGCTGTACAAGTTCAACGCCAAGTTCCAGCCGCGCTGGGAGCCGCGCTTCCTGATCTACCGCGCCTCCGGCGACCTGCCCCGCATCGGCTTCGCCGCCATGCAGGCGGAGGGTTTCGTCAACCTCGCGCTGCCCCTGCCGCGCTTCCTGCGCGGGCGCCGGGCGACGACCCCGCGCCCCTGCGGGCACGCCGCCGTCGAACACGACGTACGCGCCGCCTGACCGGCGCCACGCACCCCCGCCGAGTCGACACCACGGCCCGGACCGGGACACGGCCCCTTTTCACCGGGCCGTCCCGGTCCGGGCCGTCGCGCGAGCCGGGCGCCCTTCGGGGCCTACGCTGAACGTATGAACAACCACAGCGGACGCGGCCGGGTGGCGGGCCTGCCGGAATGGGACCGGTGCGCGGTCATGGGGGTCGTCAACGTGACCCCCGACTCCTTCTCCGACGGCGGCCGCTGGTTCGACACGACCCATGCCGTCAAGCACGGTCTCGACCTGGTGGCCGAGGGCGCCGATCTGGTCGACGTGGGCGGCGAGTCCACCCGCCCCGGCGCCACCCGGGTGGACGAGGCGGAGGAGCTGCGCCGGGTCCTCCCCGTGGTGCGGGGTCTGGCCGCCGAGGGTGTGGTGGTGTCCGTGGACACCATGCGCGCCTCGGTCGCCGAGCAGTCCCTCGCGGCGGGCGCCGCGCTCGTCAACGACGTCAGCGGCGGTCTCGCCGACCCCGCGATGCTCCCGGTGGTCGCCGCCGCCGGTGCCCCCTTCGTGGTGATGCACTGGCGCGGTCTGCTGGCGGGCGGCAACGTCCGGGGGCACTACGCCGACGTCGTCACCGAGGTCGTGGACGAGCTGCGCGCGCGGGTGGACGCCGTCCTCGACGCCGGTGTCGCCCCGGACCGGATCGTGATCGACCCGGGTCTCGGCTTCTCCAAGGACGCCGCCGACGACCTCGCCCTCCTCGCGCACCTGGACGCGCTGCGCGCGCTCGGGCACCCGCTGCTGGTCGCCGCCTCCCGCAAGCGCTTCCTCGGCCATGTGCTGGCCGGACCCGACGGCGTCACCCCGCCCGCCCGCGAGCGCGACGCGGCCACCGCCGCCGTCTCCGCGCTGGCCGCGCAGGCGGGCGCCTGGGCGGTACGGGTGCACGAGGTGCGCGCCACCGCCGACGCGGTGCGCGTGGCGCGGGCGGTCGAGGCGGCCCGGGAACAGGGTCCCGCCGCCGGTACGCCGTCGGAAGGAGACCGGTGAGCGCGCCGCATCTGGACGTCGAACAGGTGTCGGCCGCCAACACCGCCTTCTACGAGGCACTGGAGCGCGGCGACTTCGAGGAGCTGGCCGGTCTCTGGCTCACCCCCGCCGACCTGGGCGTGGACGAGGAGTACCACGACCCCGCCGACGCGGGCGTGATCTCCTGCGTGCATCCCGGCTGGCCGGTGCTGACCGGGCGCGGCGAGGTCCTCAGGTCGTACGCGCTGATCATGGCGAACACCGACTACATCCAGTTCTTCCTGACCGACGTGCACGTCTCCGTCACCGGCGACACGGCGCTGGTCACCTGCACGGAGAACATCCTCAGCGGGGGTCCGGCGCCGGAGGAGGGCGAGGAGCTGGGTCCGCTGGTCGGCCAGCTCGTCGTCGCCACCAACGCCTTCCGGCGCACCCCGGCGGGCTGGAAGCTCTGGTCGCACCACGCCTCCCCGGTGCTCGCCACCACCGACGAGGACGAGGAAGAGGGCAACGGCTCCAACCCGGACGACGACGGCACGCTCGCCTGAACACCCCGGGCGGGAGTGGTTGGAATCACCCTCGCCCGGGTAGGTGCGCACACCAGTCGGCGGCGCGGCCGGAATTCACCGGGTTCCCACCCTGTGAACGATCTTGGCCCGGCACCGCCCGACACCCCGTGGCCCGGCCCTGTCGGTGCCCGCAGGTAGATTCGTCCAAGGCCGGTGCGCCGCCCGCTCGCGGCACCGACCGGCCGTTCCCGACGATTGCAGGAGTGATTCGCGTGGATCGTGTCGCGCTGCGCGGCCTGAAGGCCCGTGGGCACCACGGCGTGTTCCCCAGGGAGCGCGAAGAGGGCCAGACCTTCATCGTGGACCTCGTCCTCGGCCTGGACACCCGGCCGGCCGCGGCCGACGACGACCTGGCGAAGACCGCGCACTACGGCCTGGTCGCCGAGGAGGTCGTGGCCGTCGTCGAGGGCGAGCCGGTGAACCTCATCGAGACCCTCGCCGAGCGGATCGCCCAGACCTGCCTGAAGCACGACGCGGTGCGGGAGGTCGAGGTGTGCGTCCACAAGCCGGACGCGCCGATCACCGTGCCCTTCGACGACGTGACCGTCACCATCCTCCGGAGCCGAGCATGACCCGACCTTTCGCCAAGGGTCAGAGCGACCCGACCGTCCAGCCGGTCCCCGCGTCCGTCGTCGAGAAGGTCGACGAGGCCGACTCGACCCTGCACAACCCCCAGTGGGCGGTGCTCTCCTTCGGCGCCAACCTTGGCAACCGCCTGGAGACCCTCCAGGCCGCCGTGGACGCCTTCGAGGACACCCCGGGCGTGCGCGTGAAGGCCGTCTCCCCGGTCTACGAGACGGAGCCGTGGGGCGTCGAGCCCGGCAGCCAGCCCGCCTACTTCAACGCGGTCGTCCTGCTGAAGACCACCCTGCCCCCGTCCTCCCTGCTGGAGCGGGCGCACGCCGTCGAGGAAGCCTTCCACCGGGTCCGCGACGAGCGCTGGGGCCCGCGCACCCTGGACGTGGACATCGTCTCCTACGCCGGTGTCACCTCCGACGACCCCGAGCTGACGCTCCCCCACCCGCGCGCCCACGAGCGCGCCTTCGTCCTCGCCCCCTGGCACGACGTGGACCCCGGCGCCGAACTGCCGGGCCGGGGCGCGGTGGCGGAGCTGCTGTCGGCGGTCACCCGCGAGGGCGTCGCCCCGCGCGCGGATCTGGAACTCCGACTGCCCGAGTAGTCGTTAAGGTCAGGACGACCACGGCCGGGACCGGACCGGTCCGGGGGGAGCTGAAGGGACACCGTGAAAGAGCTGCGCATCAGGGTGCTGGCCGGCGTGTTCGTCGTGGCCGGCGTCCTGTCCTGGGCGGGCGCCCGCCTGTGGAACTCGCTCGGGACGCTGCCCGGCGTGCCGCTCGCCGCGCCCATCGTCCTCGCGCTGATCGCCGTGGTGCTCTTCGCCACGGCGCTCTCGCTGCGCGGCCGCTTCAAGGCCCAGCGCGAACGCCGCCCCGGCGCCAAGGGCGTGGACCCGATGATGGCCGCCCGCGCGGTCGTCTTCGGTCACGCCAGCGCCCTGGTCGCCGCCCTCGTCTGCGGCATCTACGGCGGCACGGGCGTCTTCCTCCTGGAGCTGCTCGACCTCCCGCCCCGCCGCGACCAGGCCATCTACGCCGGTTTCTCGGTCCTCGCGGGCATCGCCGTCATAGCGGCCGCCATCTTCCTGGAGCGCGTCTGCCGCCTCCCGGAGGACGAGGACGAGAACAACGGCCGCCCGCACCCGGCGGCCTGACGGCGCGCCGGGCCGGGCTGCTCCTGATCCGCTACCGACTCAGCATCCGCTGCGGACTCAGCTTCCGCTGCGTGCTCAGCGCGCCATGATGAGGCTCATCGCCTCGTTGCGGGTCGCCGCGTCCCGCAACTGCCCGCGCACCGCCGAGGTGAGGGTCTTCGCGCCCGGCTTGCGGATGCCCCGCATCGACATGCACATGTGCTCGCACTCCACGACCACGATGACGCCCCGGGGCTCGAGTATCTCCATCAGGGAGTCCGCGATCTGCGTGGTGAGTCGTTCCTGCACCTGGGGACGGCGGGCGTAGACGTCCACCAGGCGGGCCAGCTTCGACAGACCGGTGATCTTCCCGGAGACCGACGGGATGTAGCCGACGTGGGCCACGCCGCGGAACGGCACCAGATGGTGCTCACAGGTGGAGTAGACCTCGATGTCCTTCACCAGGACCATCTCGTCGTGCCCCAGGTCGAACGTCGTCGTCAGCACGTCCTCGGGCTTCTGCCACAGCCCCGCGAAGATCTCCCGGTACGCCCGCGCCACCCGACCCGGGGTCTCCCGCAGCCCCTCGCGGTCCGGGTCCTCGCCGATCGCCATCAGCAGCTCGCGGACCGCGTTCTCGGCGCGCTTCTCGTCGAACTCGCCGACGGTGCCCTCACCGGCCAGCGTCACGGGGTCGGTCATCTGTTGCCTCGTTCCTGTACGTCTCGCCGCGCGGACATGGCGAAATGCCGCGCCCCCCAGGCTAGAACCCGGGGGGCGCGGCATACATTCCGGCCAGGTGGCCGAAGGATCAGCTATCGGTGCGGTCCTCGGGGGACTGCTCCGTGGCCGGGGCCGGCTCGGCGGCCGTGGACTTGATCGTGCTGATCGCGGCCGTGGAGCCGTTCGCACCGTTGGTCAGTGCCAGCTCCTTGGGGGAGAGCACCGGCGGACGGGTCGAGGGCGTACGACGGGAGGAACCGGTCCACGCGGGCCGCGGCGGGCGCTTGTGGATCGTCGCGAAGATCTCGGCGATCTCCTCCTTGCCCAGGGTCTCCTTCTCCAGGAGCGCCAGGACCAGGTTGTCGAGGACGTCGCGGTTCTCGACCAGGATCTCCCACGCCTCGTTGTGCGCGGTCTCGATGAGCTTCTTGACCTCTTCGTCCACCAGCGCGGCGACCTCTTCCGAGTAGTCGCGCTGGTGAGCCATCTCACGGCCCAGGAACGGCTCGCTGTTGTCGCCACCGAACTTGATGGCGCCGAGCCGCTCGGTCATGCCGTACTGGGTGACCATCGCGCGGGCCACGTTGGTGGCCTTCTCGATGTCGTTCGCGGCGCCGGTGGTCGGGTCGTGGAAGACCAGTTCCTCCGCCGCGCGTCCGCCCAGCATGTAGGCGAGCTGGTCGAGCATCTCGTTGCGCGTGGTCGAGTACTTGTCCTCGTCCGGGAGCACCATCGTGTAGCCCAGGGCACGCCCACGGGACAGGATGGTGATCTTGTGGACGGGGTCGGAGTTCGGCGAGGCAGCCGCGACCAGGGCGTGTCCGCCCTCGTGGTACGCGGTGATCTTCTTCTCCTTGTCCGACATGATCCGGGTCCGCTTCTGCGGGCCCGCGACCACACGGTCGATCGCCTCGTCCAGCGCCTTGTTGTCGATCAGCTTCTGGTCGCTGCGCGCGGTGAGCAGCGCGGCCTCGTTGAGCACGTTGGCCAGGTCGGCGCCCGTCATGCCGGGGGTACGGCGGGCGACGGCGGCCAGGTCGACGTCGGGCGCGACCGGCTTGCCCTTCTGGTGGACCTTGAGGATCTCCAGGCGGCCCTGGAGGTCCGGCGGGTCGACCGCGATCTGCCGGTCGAAACGACCGGGACGCAGCAGCGCCGGGTCCAGGATGTCGGGCCGGTTCGTGGCGGCGATCAGGATGACGCCGCCCTTCACGTCGAAGCCGTCCATCTCGACCAGGAGCTGGTTCAGCGTCTGCTCGCGCTCGTCGTGACCACCGCCGAGGCCGGCGCCGCGGTGGCGGCCGACCGCGTCGATCTCGTCGACGAAGACGATCGCCGGGGCGTTCGCCTTGGCCTGCTCGAACAGGTCGCGGACGCGGGAGGCGCCCACACCGACGAACATCTCGACGAAGTCGGAGCCGGAGATCGAGTAGAACGGCACCCCGGCCTCACCGGCGACGGCACGCGCGAGAAGCGTCTTGCCGGTACCGGGACGGCCGTACAGCAGCACGCCCTTGGGGATCTTGGCGCCGACGGCCTGGAACTTGGCCGGCTCCTGGAGGAACTCCTTGATCTCCTGGAGCTCCTCGACCGCCTCGTCGCAGCCCGCGACGTCGGAGAAGGTCGTCTTCGGCGTGTCCTTGGTGATGAGCTTCGCCTTGGACTTGCCGAAGTTCATGACCCGGGAGCCGCCGCCCTGCATCTGATTCATCAGGAACAGGAACACGACGACGATCAGGACGAAGGGCAGCAACGAGAGCAGGACACCGACGAACGGGTTCTGCTTCGAGGGCGAGACGGTGTACCCGTCCGCGATCTGCTTGTCCTGGTACTTGTTCTGCAGCGTCTGGGCGATCGCCACGCCCTGGTCGCCGATGTAGCTCGCCTGGATCTTCGAGCTGCCCTCGACCTTGACGCCGTCCTTCAGCGTGACCTTGATGGTCTGCTCGTCACCGGTGGTGACCTTGGCCGACTGGACCTTGTTGTCGTTGATCGCGGCGACGACCTGGCCTGTGTCCACCGTCTTGTAGCCGCCGGACTGGCCGACGACCGTCATCAACACGACCACGGCAAGGACGGCCAGCACGATCCACATGACCGGCCCACGGAAGTATCGCTTCACGTCCATCCATACGGAGCGGTGCCGCCCCGTCCCTCCTGCCATAGTGAGTTTGATAAGACAGTTCTTCTGACGGTACCCCAGCATGGGTGCCCGCAGCCGCACGGAGCGGTGCGGACGGACTGTGGTCCGCCTCTCCCTTGCTCCAACGGCGCGAGCCCCGCCGGGGTTCCCGATCTCCGGACGGGCTGATCCGCTCGGGTCAGCCGCCGTAGACGTGGGGCGCGAGCGTACCGACGAACGGCAGGTTGCGGTACTTCTCGGCGTAGTCGAGGCCGTAGCCCACGACGAACTCGTTGGGGATGTCGAAGCCGACCCACTCCACGTCGATCGCGACCTTGGCCGCCTCCGGCTTGCGCAGCAGCGTGCACACCTTGAGGGAGGCGGGCTCGCGCGAGCCGAGGTTCGAGATCAGCCAGGACAGGGTCAGCCCGGAGTCGATGATGTCCTCGACGATCAGGACGTGACGGCCCTTGATGTCGGTGTCGAGGTCCTTGAGGATGCGGACCACACCGGAGGACTGGGTGCCCGCGCCGTAGGAGGACACGGCCATCCAGTCCATGGTGACGGGGGTGGACAGCGCCCGGGCGAGGTCCGCCATCACCATCACCGCGCCCTTGAGGACGCCGACGATGAGCAGGTCCTTGCCCGCGTACTCCGCGTCGATCTTCGCGGCCAGCTCCGCCAGCTTCGCGTCGATCTCTTCCTTGGTGATGAGCACCGACTTGAGGTCCGCACCCATGTCTTTCGCGTCCACCCGCATCACTTTCGGTCGTCCCGCACTTACGGCCGCACTGTGGCGGCCGGCGGCCCCGGCCGCCTGGGAGGGTCGCTCCCGGGGCCGGAACTTTAGCCTTGCCGAATCACCAGTCTGCCACCCTGACGCTGGGCGACGACCTTGCCGGGCAGGTTGATGGCCCCCTGACCACGCCAGCCGGTGATCAGACGGTCGACTTCCTCGATGTGCCGGGCGAAGAGGGAACCGGCCGGAGCGCCCGCCTCGATGGCCGCCCGGCGCAGCACGCGGCGGCGCACGGCGGGGGGCAGCGCGTAGAGCTTGGCGCACTCCAGCAGCCCCGCGTCGTCCCGTACGGAGGACTCCGCCTGACCCGCCCAGGCGTCCAGGGCGTCGGCGTCGTCGCGGGAGAGCTGGGCGGTGCGGGCGAGTGCCTCCACGACGCCCTTGCCGAGCGCCTTCTCCAGCGCGGGCAGTCCCTCGTGGCGCAGCCGGGAGCGGGTGTAGGCGGGGTCGGTGTTGTGCGGGTCGTCCCAGACCGGCAGCGACTGGACCAGGCATGCCTTGCGGGCGGTCTGCCGGTCGAGCTGGAGGAAGGGACGCCGGTAACGGCCGCCGGCCCCCGAGACCGCGGCCATTCCGGACAGGGAGCGGATGCCGGAGCCGCGGGCGAGGCCCAGCAGGACGGTCTCGGCCTGGTCGTCGCGGGTGTGGCCGAGCAGGACGGCGGCGGCGCCGTGGCGTTCGGCGACGGCGTCAAGGGCGGCGTACCGGGCGTCGCGGGCGGCTGCCTCGGGTCCGCCCTCGCGGCCGACGCTGACGGCGACGGTCTCGACGGGGGCGAGGCCCAGCTCGCGCAGCCGGAGGGCGACCTCCGCGGCGCGCAGGGCGGAGCCCTCCTGGAGTCCGTGGTCCACGGTGACGCCACCGGCGCGCACGCCGAGGCGGGGTGCCTCGAAGGCGAGGG
Source organism: Streptomyces sp. DSM 110735 (assembly GCF_016482685.1). Classification (GTDB taxonomy): domain Bacteria; phylum Actinomycetota; class Actinomycetes; order Streptomycetales; family Streptomycetaceae; genus Streptomyces. The sequence goes on from NZ_JACYHF010000022.1 coordinate 62,473, forward strand.
CGGAGGCGAGCGCCATGGAGTCGGCGCCGCCGGAGCAGGCGACGAGCACGAGGGGGGCGACCGGGTCGGCGGGCGGGCCCTGGTCGCGGGCGGTCCGGCCGGCCGGCGCGAGGGCGGTGGCCGCCTCGGGGCGGCGGCTGTGTTCGGTGATGACGTCGTGCAGTACGCGGCGGACCGCCAGGCGTATCGCCGCGACCGCGGGGTGGGGCCCCATGTCCGGTTCCCTTCATGGAGTTTCGGGAGTGAGCCCGGGTTCGGTCACTCAGAGTGCGTCGATGGTGACAGAAGCGGGCCCTTCCCCGAGCATCGCACGCCTACGCATGGCTGACGGTCCCTCGGACGGGTGATAGGAGCGGCGTCCGCCTGCCGTCTTCCTGCCGTCCGTTCGAGGGAGTTCATGGGGGTGTGCTTGCTTGTGGTGAGCGGGGTCGGCGCTTACCCGGCTACTCGGTCCTGCCGTGGACGCGGGCGACCCAGTCGGCGGGTTTGGCGATCTCGGACTTCGTGGGCAGCGTGTTGGGCGAGGTCCAGACGCGGTTGAAGCCGTCCATGCCGACCTCGCCGACGACGGCGCGCACGAAGCGTTCGCCGTCGCGGTACTGGCGCAGCTTGGCGTCCAGACCGAGGAGTTTGCGCAGGGCGAGGTCGAGGCGGGAGGCGCCCTTGGCGCGGCGCTGCTGGAACTTCTCGCGGATCTCGGCGACGGACGGCACGACGTCGGGTCCGACGCCGTCCATGACGAAGTCGGCGTGGCCCTCCAGGAGGGACATCACGGCGGTGAGGCGGGCGAGGATCTCGCGCTGGGCGGGGGTCTGCACGAGGTCCACCAGGGAGCGTCCGCCGTCGTCCTCCTCACCCTCGGGGCGGCCGCCCGCGAGGGACTGGGCGGCGTCGCGGACGCGCTCCAGGAAGGTCACCGGGTCGACGTCGGTCTCCGCGAGGAAGGACTGGATCTCGCCCTCCAGGTGGTCGCGGAGCCAGGGCACCGCCGTGAACTGGGTGCGGTGGGTCTCCTCGTGCAGGCACACCCAGAGCCTGAAGTCGTGCGGCTCGACGTCGAGTTCGCGCTCGACGTGGACGATGTTCGGCGCGACGAGCAGCAGCCGTCCCCCGCCGGGGGCGCCCGCGGCGGGGAGGTCGGTGGTGGCGGGGGCGAAGGTCTCGTACTGCCCGAGGACGCGCGAGGACAGGAACGACAGCAGCATCCCCAGCTCGACGCCGGTCACCTTGCCGCCGACGGCACCGAGGACGGCGTTGCCCGCGCTGCTGCCGCGCCGCTCCTGCATCTTCTCCAGCAGGGGGCGCAGGATCTCCCGGAACCCGGCGACGTTGGCGCGCACCCAGCCCGGACGGTCGACCACGAGCACCGGGGTGTCGTGCACGTCCTCGGTCCCCAGACGAGTGAAGCCCCGGACGTGCGCCTCCGAGGCTTTGGCGTGCCGCCTGAGTTCCGCGACGACGGCGCGCGCCTCGTCCCGGCTCACCTCCGGCCCCGGCCGCACGAGCCGAGTCGCGGTCGCCACCGCGAGGTTCCAGTCGACCATCCCGGAAGATGCGGTCCCACCGAAGCTCGTCATGCGTCAACGGTACGCGAGCGGACGCCCTCCGGGCAGGCTGTACGGGGGCTCTGCGTGGGGCACGCGGGGAGGCTGGGGCAGGTGCGCGGGGCGCGTGTCCTGGGGCACGTGGGCACGGGGGCGCGCGGCACGGCCGCGCACCCCGGCGAGCGGGCGGGGGTACCGGACTGCCGACCCGTACCCCCGCCCGCGCGGAGCGCTAACCGCAGCCGCAGGCCGACAGCGCCGACGCCGTGTGGTCCAGGGCCGACTGCGCCGCCTCGGGGTCGGTGGTGTCGGAGGCGAGGAAGGCGAAGGAGAGGAGGCGGCCGTCGGCGTCGACGACCGTGCCGGCGAGGGTGTTGACGCCGGTCAGGGTGCCGGTCTTGGCGCGGACGACGCCTGCGGCGCCGTCGGTGTAGCGCTCGGCGAGGGTGCCGGTGAAGCCGCCGACGGGGAGCCCGGTGAGGACGGGGCGCAGGCCGGGGCGGGACGGGTCGGCGGCCTTGGCGAGCAGGGAGGTCAGGAGGTCGGCTGTCAGGCGGTCGTCGCGGTTGAGACCGCTGCCGTCGTGGAAGGCGGCGCCCTTCATGGGGAGCCCGAGCTTGGTGAGCCGGGCGGCGATCGCCTGGGCGCCGCCCGCGAAGCTGCCCGGGCGCCCGGAGGCGAGGGCGGTCTGGCGGGCCAGTGCCTCGGCGATGTCGTTGTCGCTGTTGGTCAGCATCCGCTCGACCAGGTCGGACAGCGGCGGCGAGGAGACGCTCGCGAGGGTCTGCGCGCGCCCGGTCGCCTTGGAGGGGCCGGGCGGGGTCGCGGTGACCCCGGCGTCCTTCAGGAACCCGGCGAAGGCGCGCGCGGTCTCGGCGGCGGGGTCGGCCACCCGGGTCACGGGTCCGTGGTCGGAGCCGTCGGTGCGGCCCTCGTCGGCGGTGAGCGCGGTGACGGGGGCGAGGTTGTCGTTGACGCCGATGGGGTGCAGGGCGGGACCGGAGAAGAGCGTCGTGTCGTAGGAGAGCGTGATCTTGCGGATGCCTCGCTTCTCCAGGGCGAGGGCGGTGTCCCGGGCCAGGGTGCGCAGGCTCGCCCACTCGCCGGGCGACTTGTGCGCGGTGAGGGTGGGGTCGCCGCCGCCGACCAGGACCAGTTCCCGCGTGTCGGGTTCGAGCGCGGTGCGCGTGGTGAGCCGGTGGTCGGGGCCCAGCGCGGACAGCGCGGCCACGGCGGTCGCGATCTTCGTGGTGGAGGCGGGCGTGAACGCCTTGCCGCTGTCGGCGCCGTAGAGCCGCTTGCCGGTGCTCATGTCGACGACGGCCGCCGCGTGCCCGGCGGAGAGCGCGGAGGCGTCCAGGAGGGGCTCCAGGACCTCCGCGAGCGGCTTGCCGCCCTTCGCCGGGTCCTTCCCTGGGACCTTGCCGGTGTGCGCGCCCGCCGCGGCGCCGCCCAGCGCGCTCAGCACCGGCGGAGCGCTCGGCGCGACGTTCGCGCCGCCCGCCGAGACGTCCTTGCCACCGTGATCTGCGCCACCCGGCAGCTCCAGGGCGACAGCCCGGTCCCGCTCGGCCGTACGCTGACCGGTGGCGTCCCAGGGACCGGCGAGGGCCACCGCTCCGGCGGCCACCGCGAGTCCCGCGGTGGCGGCGCCCGCGGTGTACCGCAGGGTCCGGGCGTTGGGCGTCCGGGCGGTGCGGGGCTTCGCGGTCCGTACGGCGTCCGTCAACCGCGCGATCCGCGGTCGTGCGGCCGCCGTCGCGCGCGCCAGAGGGGCCCGCAGGGTGTTCGCGAGCCGTGCCACCTGCGGTCCTACGGCTCGCCAAGGTCTCAGCTCCGGCACGACCACCAGCCCCTTTCGCGATCACACTCCTGCGTGAGGGACACTTAATCACCAGAACTATGTCCTGATCATGGAGGAGCCACCGGTGGAGTTCGACGTCACGATCGAGATCCCGAAGGGTTCGCGGAACAAGTACGAGGTGGACCACGAGACCGGTCGGATCCGCCTGGACCGTCGCCTCTTCACCTCGACCGCCTACCCGACCGACTACGGCTTCGTCGAGAACACTCTCGGCGAGGACGGCGACCCGCTGGACGCGCTGGTCATTCTTGACGAGCCGACCTTCCCGGGCTGCCTCATCAAGTGCCGCGCGATCGGCATGTTCCGGATGACGGACGAGGCGGGCGGCGACGACAAGCTGCTGTGCGTCCCGGCGACCGACCCGCGGGTGGAGCACCTGCGCGACATCCACCACGTGTCGGAGTTCGACCGCCTGGAGATCCAGCACTTCTTCGAGGTCTACAAGGACCTGGAGCCCGGCAAGTCGGTCGAGGGTGCCAACTGGGTGGGCCGCACGGACGCCGAGGCGGAGATCGAGCGCTCGTACAAGCGTTTCAAGGAGACCGGCGGCCACTGACCTGGCCGGTCTTTCCGCGAGCGGGCCGCGTCACCCCGGCAGGGGGCGACGCGGCCCGCTCGCGTGATCATGCGCATACTGAAGCTAACGGAATGCGTCGTTCAGGAAGCGGTGTGAGGTGTCGGAGGCGGAGGACCGCAAGCCCCGGTCGGACGAGGCGCGGTACGACCCGGAGATCACGTCCGAGTTCGCCATTCCGGAGGGGCTCGACCTGGATCGGGGCGGCGAGTCCGAGACGACCTCGGAGTTCTCCCTGCCCAAGGGCCTTGGGACCCCGCAGACGCCCGCGCCGGAGCCGGAGGGCTCGGCGTTCAACACGCCGCACACCTACAGCGCGAAGCACGCCCCGCCCGCCTTCACCCCGGCGACCGGCGTCCCGATGCTCACCCTGATCACGGACGCCCCGTGGCAGGACCGGATGCGCACCATGCTGCGGATGCCGGTGGCCGACCGCCCCGCCCTGGAGCCGATGGCGCGCGCCGAGGAGGACGGTCCCGCGGTCCCGCGCGTGCTCGACCTGACCCTGCGCATCGGTGAGCTGCTGCTCGCGGGCGGCGAGGGCGCCGAGGACGTGGAAGCCGCGATGTTCGCGGTGTGCCGCTCCTACGGGCTGGACCGCTGCGAGCCCACCGTCACCTTCACCCTGCTGTCGATCTCCTACCAGCCGTCCCTCGTCGAGGACCCGGTCACCGCCTCGCGCACGGTCCGCAGGCGCGGCACCGACTACACGCGGCTCGCGGCGGTGTTCCGTCTGGTGGACGACCTGACGGACGCCGAGGCGCACGTCTCCCTTGAGGAGGCGTACGGCCGTCTGGCGGAGATACGGCGCAACCGGCACCCCTACCCCGGCTGGGCGCTGACCCTGGCCAGCGGACTGCTCGCGGGCGCCGCCTCGGTGCTGGTCGGCGGTGACGTCATCGTGTTCATCGCGGCGGCGGTCGGCGCCATGCTCGGCGACCGGCTGGCGTGGCTGTGCGCGGGGCGCGGGCTGCCGGAGTTCTACCAGTTCACGGTGGCCGCGATGCCGCCCGCCGCGATCGGGGTGGCGTTCGCGCTGGCGCACGTGGATCTGAAGGCGTCGGCGGTGGTCACCGGTGGACTCTTCGCCCTGCTGCCCGGGCGCGCCCTGGTGGCGGGCGTGCAGGACGGTCTGACGGGCTTCTACATCACCGCGTCCGCGCGCCTGCTTGAGGTCATGTACTTCTTCGTCGGCATCGTCATCGGCGTGCTGACCGTCCTGTACTTCGGCGTCCAGGTCGGCGGCAGGCTCAACCCGGACACCGCGCTGCACATCTCGCAGCGACCGCTGCTGCAGATCGCCGCCTCCATGGTGCTGTCGTTCACCTTCGCGATCCTGCTCCAGCAGGAGCGCGCGACGGTCCTGTGGGTGACGCTCAACGGCGGTGTCGCCTGGTCGGTGTACGGCGCGATGCACGTCGCCGGGGGCTTCTCGCCGGTGGCGTCGACGGCTGTGGCGGCGGGTCTGGTGGGGCTGTTCGGACAGCTCATGTCGCGCTATCAGTTCGCGTCCGCGCTGCCGTTCACCACGGCGGCGATCGGTCCGCTGCTGCCCGGTTCGGCGACCTACTTCGGGCTGCTGTCCATCGCGCAGAACGAGATCGACAAGGGGCTGGTGTCGCTGGCCAAGGCGGTCTCGCTCGCCATGGCCATCGCGATCGGCGTCAACCTCGGTTCGGAACTCTTCCGGCTGTTCCTGCGGGTCGGCTCGGCGGGCAAGCGCCGGGCGGCGAAGCGGACCAGGGGCTTCTGAGCCCCGGGTCCGCCGCGCGTCACCGGTCAGGGGGCGCGGTGGCCGCCCTGGTCGTAGCCGTAGGGGTACTGCTGCTGGGGGTCGCCGTAGCCCTGACCGTCGTACTGGGGCTGGTGGTGCTGCGGCTGCTGGTGCTGGTGCGGCTGCTGACCGCCGTAGTACGGGTCCTGGCCGCCCTGCTGTCCGTAGCCGCCCTGGTCGGGGTAACCGCCGTTGCCGTAGGGCTGGTTGGGCTGGTTGCCGTACACGGGCCGGGGCTGCTGGGGCTGCTGGCCGTAGTCCTGCGGCCAGTACTGCTGCTCGGGGTGACCGGGCTGCTCGTAGGGCTGCTCGTGCGGCTCGGGCTCGATACGGCGCAGGCGGGTGGTGGCGTCGTCCATGGCGGGGGGCTGCGGGTACGACTGCTGGGCGGTCCGGACCGGCTCGGGCTGCCCGGGCTCCTCGGCGCGCGCCTTCCTCTCCTTGGAGCGGGCGCGCAGGAACTCGATGGCGATCGGCACGACCGAGATGAGGACGATGAGGATGAGCATCGCCTCGATGTTGTTCCGGACGACCGGGATGTTGCCGAGCCAGGAGCCCAGCAGGGTGACGCCCGCGCCCCACAGGACTCCGCCGAGGACGTTGAAGACCAGGAACGAGCGGTACTTCATGCCGCTGACGCCCGCGATGATCGGCGTGAACGTGCGCACCACGGGCACGAAGCGGGCCAGCACCAGGGACTTGGGACCGTGCTTCTCGAAGAACTCGTGCGCCTTGACGACGTTCTCCTGCTTGAACAGGCGGGAGTCCGGGCGGTTGAAGAGGGACGGTCCGACCTTCTTGCCGAACATGTAGCCCGCCTGGTCGCCGAGGATCGCGGCGACGCAGATCAGCGCGATGGCGCCCCACAGCGGGAAGTCCATGTCCCCGGAGGTGATGAGCAGCCCGCAGGTGAACAGCAGCGAGTCACCGGGCAGGAAGAACCCGATCAGCAGCCCCGACTCCGCGAAGACGACGAGCAGCAGGCCCCAGATGCCGTACGTGTTGAGCAGATTGCCGGGATCGAGCCAGCTCGGGCCCAGTGCAAGAGTCATAACGGTCCGGGCTCCCGAGGGGTGAGGGCGGCTGTGGCGTCATGTGCGGCCGCACAAAACTATCAACGCGTCGTGACCGGCTCAGGTTCCACCGGTGGTTCCAGAATGCACTGTGGGGAGACTGGGGCAAAGCTGTGGGTCATGGGACTCGATGACTACGGCGGCGGCCAGGGGCCCGAGCCGGACGTACTGGTCGTGACGGCGAACGACGTGCCCGGACGCCGGGTGGAGCGCGTGCTCGGCGAGGTCTTCGGCCTCACCGTCAGGTCGCGCCATCTGGGCAGCCAGATCGGCGCCGGGCTGAAGTCGATGATCGGCGGCGAGCTGAAGGGGCTCACCAAGACGCTGGTGCAGACCCGCAACCAGGCCATGGAGCGGCTCGTCGAGCAGGCACGCGCACGGGGTGCCAACGCGGTCGTGGCGTTCCGCTTCGACGTCACGGAAGCCGCCGACCTCGGCACCGAGGTGTGCGCGTACGGGACGGCGGTGGTCCTGGCCCGGGAGTGAGCCAGGACCTGTGCGGCTAGGCGGAGTGCCGGTCGGCGTTGGCGGCAATGGCCGCGTTCAGATGCGCGGCGACACCGGGGCCGAGGGCGTCGTAGTACGCGGTGAAGCGGTCGTCGGCGACGTACATCTCACCCAGACAGCGGTGCATCGGGTACGGACAGTCGTAGAACCAGCGGCCGATGTGGTCGCGGTGTTCCTCCGCGAGGTCCATCGCCGCCGCGTCGGACGGCGGGACGCCGTCGGCCACCAGGGCGGCGTAACGGTGGTTCCAGTCCTCCGACTCGGCGCGCATCCGCTGCCAGTCCGCCTTGGTGTAGCGGGCGGCGCGGCGCTGTGACTCGGCGTACGCCTCGGTGCCGCCCCAGCGCTGTTCCGCCTCCTCCGCGTACTGCTCGGGGTCCTTGTCCCCGAACACCTCGAACCGTTCCTCCGGGGTGAGGTCGATGCCCATCCTGCGTGCCTCCATGGCGTGTTCCACGGCGGCGGCCATCTGCCGCAGCCTCTCGATGCGGGCGGTGAGCAGCTCGTGCCGACGGCGCAGATGCGTGCGCGGGTCCGCGTCGGGGTCGTCGAGCAGGACGGCGACCTCGTCGAGGGGGAAGCCGAGTTCCCGGTAGAAGAGGACCTGCTGGAGCCGGTCGAGGTCGGCGTCGGTGTAGCGCCGGTGGCCCGCGTGGGTGCGCTCCCCGGGGACCAGCAGTCCGATCTCGTCCCAGTGGTGCAGGGCACGCACCGTGACCCCCGCGAACCCCGCGACCTGTCCCACGGAGTACCCCACGTCCCGCTCCCGTCGTCGTACGTCTCCGCCCGGGGACCACGCTCGTCCCTCACGTCGCGTGAGGTGCAAGCCGGATTCCGTTCGGGATGTTGTGTCCGCTTGATCCGCTTATGGTGTGCCCGTGGCCCAGGACACCGCGCGGCAGCCGCGCCCGACCCCACCGGCTCCGGCGCGTGCCCTGCTCCCGCTGATCCTGCCCGCCGTGCTGGTGGGGGTGGTCACGAGCCTGGTCTTCGTCGGCGTGAGCGCGGCGGCGGAGCGGCTCCAGCACGTGCTGTGGGGACCGCTGCCGGACGCGCTGGGGATCGGCCGGTACTCGGTGGCGTGGATGTTCGTCATGCCGGTCGCCACGGGCGTCGCGGTGGGGCTGGTGGTCTGGCTGGTGCCGGGGCACGCCGGTCCCGATCCGGCGACGCTCGGTCTCGACGCCCCCGTACTGCCCCCGGTGGTGCTGCCCGGTCTGGTGGTGGCGACCGCGCTGATGCTGGCCGGTGGTCCGAGCCTCGGTCCGGAGAACCCGATCATCGCCGTGAACGTCGGGCTCACCATGTGGCTGGGCAGCCGGTTCCTGCCGAGGGCGCCGGGTGCGCTGTGGCCGACGCTGGCCGAGGCGGGCACGATCGGGGCGCTGTTCGGCACGCCGGTGGCGGCGGCGCTGGTCATCTCCGAGGCGCTGACCACGCGCCCGCTGCCCGGACGGCTCTGGGACAACCTGTTCGCGCCGCTGACCGCCGCCGCGTTCGGCGCCATGACGACGACCCTGGTGGCCAAGCCGACCTTCGACCTCGGTCTGCCGCCCTTCGGGCGCCCAGGCTGGGCCGACGTGCCCGCCGCCATGGCGGTCGCCTCGGCGGCGGCGCTGCTCGGACTGTGCGCGGTGTACGTCTTCCCGTACGTCCACCGCGCCTTCCGGCGGCTGCGGCACCCGATGCTGATGCTTCCGGCGGGCGGCGTGGTGCTCGGGGCGCTCGCGGCGGCGGGCGGTCATCTGACGCTGTTCAAGGGGCTGACCGAGGTCGCGGAGCTGGCGCGTGACCCGGACGGCCGTACGGCGGGGCAGTACGCCGTACTGGCGGTGGTGAAGGCGGCGGCGCTGGTCGTCGCCGCGTCCTCCGGCTTCCGGGGCGGGCGGATCTTCCCGTCCGTGTTCGTGGGGGCGGCGCTGGGGCTGTGCGCGCACGCGCTGGTCCCGGCGGTGCAGCCCTCGCTGGGCGTGGCGTCGGGCGTGCTGGGCATGCTCCTGGCGATCACCCGGCAGGGCTGGGTGAGCCTGTTCACCGCCGCCGTCCTGGTGTCCTCGCCGGCCATCCTCGCCCTGCTGTGCGTCGCCTCGCTGCCCGCCTGGCTGCTGGTGACCGGACGGCCGCAGATGCAGCTCCACGCGGACGGCACCCCGGTCCGCTGAATCCCCCGTATGGAGGCACGTCGATGGCTCTGCACAAAGGTTCCGGCAAACGCGACGAGCGGAAGGTGTCGGTCAACCCGTTCTTCGGCGAGGCGAACCCCGTCAGCGGGATGACCGAGGCGCCGCCCACGCACCGCCTGCCGGACACCCCGCTGCCGCCCACCACCGCCTATCAGCTCGTGCACGACGAGCTGATGCTCGACGGCAACGCGCGGCTGAACCTCGCCACCTTCGTCACCACCTGGATGGAGCCGCAGGCCGGGGTGCTGATGGCGGAGTGCGCCGACAAGAACATGATCGACAAGGACGAGTACCCGCGCACCGCCGAGCTGGAGCGGCGCTGTGTGGCCATGCTGGCCGAGCTGTGGAACGCGCCCGACCCCTCGTCCGTCATCGGCTGCTCCACCACCGGCTCCAGCGAGGCGTGCATGCTCGCCGGACTCGCCCTCAAGCGGCGCTGGTCCAAGAAGAACGCCGACCGCTATCCGGGCGCGCGCCCCAATCTCGTCATGGGCGTCAACGTCCAGGTGTGCTGGGACAAGTTCTGCGACTTCTGGGAGGTCGAGGCGCGCACCGTCCCCATGGAGGGCGACCGCTTCCATCTCTCCCCGCGCGAGGCGGCGGCGCTGTGCGACGAGAACACCATCGGGGTCGTGGGCGTCCTCGGCTCCACCTTCGACGGCTCCTACGAACCGATCGCCGAGCTGTGCGCCGAACTGGACGCCCTCCAGGAGCGCACCGGGCTCGACGTCCCGGTCCACGTCGACGGCGCCTCCGGCGCCATGATCGCCCCGTTCCTCGACCCCGACCTGGAGTGGGACTTCCGGCTGCCGCGCGTCGCCTCCATCAACACCTCCGGCCACAAGTACGGACTCGTCTACCCCGGGGTCGGCTGGGCCCTGTGGCGCGATGCCGAGGCGCTGCCGGAGGAGCTGGTCTTCCGGGTGAACTACCTCGGCGGCGACATGCCCACCTTCGCCCTCAACTTCTCCCGGCCCGGCGCGCAGGTGGTCGCGCAGTACTACATGTTCCTGCGCCTGGGTCGCGAGGGCTATCGCGCGGTCCAGCAGTCCACCCGCGACGTCGCCCGCCATCTGGCGGACCGCGTCGAGGCGTTGGGCGACTTCCGGCTCCTCACCCGGGGCGACCAGCTTCCCGTGTTCGCGTTCACCACCGCCGACCACATCACGTCGTACGACGTGTTCGACGTCTCCCGGCGGATGCGCGAGCACGGCTGGCTGGTCCCGGCGTACACCTTCCCGCCCGACCGGGAGGACCTGTCGGTGCTGCGGGTGGTCTGCCGCAACGGCTTCTCCCACGACCTCGCGGACCTGTTCCTGGCGGACCTGGCGCGCGAACTGCCCGGACTGCGGCGGCAGGAGCGCCCCTCGACGCGGGACAAGGGGGCGGCGACGGGGTTCCATCACTGACGGGGGGTCCGTCGCTGCGGGTCCCGTCAGGGGCGGCGGGGTCGGGACGGGTGCCGTCCGGCGGTCACCCGGTCGCCTGTTCCGCCTGCTGCCGCTCCAGGGCGACCAGTTCGAAGGCCGTCTGGCCGTCGAGGGACTCGCGGACGATGTCGGCGTGGCCCGCGTGCCGGGCCGTCTCGCGGATCAGGTGCAGACACACCCAGCGCAGCGAGACGCGCTCGTCCGGCGGGAACCAGGGCGCCTCGGGCAGCGGGAAGGTGTCGTCCAGGCTCGGTGCGGAGCGGATCAGCTTCTCCGTGTCGGCGGCGACCTCCTCCCAGTACGCGAGCCGGGAGGCGACCGTCTCGCCCTCCAGCAACTGGAAGCACTCGTGCCAGTTGGACTCGTCCCGGTGGATCGCGGGCGGCTCCTGGCGGGCCCGGGCGATCCAGCTCTGCTCGACCTCCACGACGTGCTTGAGCAGCCCGCCGAGCGACAGCTCGCTCGCGCTCGGCCGGGAGCGCGCCTGCTCCTCGGTCAGCCCCAGCACCGCCCGGCGGATGCCGCCGCGCTGCTCCTCCAGGAACGCGAGGAGTGCCCCGCGCTCGTCGCCCGCCGCTTCGGCTCGTACGTGCGTGACCATGGTCGTCCGCCCTTCTCCGGGTCTGTTGCCCTGACACGGAAGACGCTACGGACCATCGAGGTCAGATCCTGTCCTCGATGGTCCGTGGCGTGGTGTCGTATCGGCGTCGTGTCGTATCGGCCGGAGGTGCCGGTTCGTATCGGCCGGAGGTGCCGGTCGGCTCAGAACGGGAAGCCGCTGCGCCCGTGCTGGACCGAGATCCACTTGGTGGTGGTGAACGCCTCCAGGGTGGTCTCGCCGTTGAGCCGTCCGAGACCCGAGTGCTTCTCGCCGCCGAAGGGCACCAGCGGCTCGTCGTGCACGGTGCCGTCGTTCACGTGGAACATCCCGGTGTCGATGCGCCGCGCGAAGGCCACGCCGCGCTCGATGTCCCCGGTGTGGACCGCGCCGCTGAGCCCGTACGGCGTGTGGTTGACGAGGCGGACCGCCTCCTCCTCGCCGTCGAACGGCACCAGGAAGACGACCGGACCGAAGACCTCCTGCCGCAGCAGGGGCGAGCCTTCGGGCAGACCGGTGAGGACGCTGGGCGCGACCAGGTTGCCCTCGACGGTGCCGCGCACGAGAGCCGTGCCGCCCTCGGCGAGAGCCTGCTCGACCACCTGGGAAAGGGAGTTCGCCTGGGCGGAGTTGATGACCGGACCGATGACGGTGCCGGGGTCGCGCGGGTCGCCCACCGGCAGCGAACGGACCTTGGCGACGAACTTCTCGGTGAACTCCTCGGCCACCGAGCGGTCCACGAGCACCCGGTTGGCCGCCATGCAGACCTGGCCCTGGTGCACGAACCGGCTGAAGACCGCCGCGTCCACCGCGTAGTCGAGGTCGGCGTCGTCCAGGACCACCAGGGCGCTGTTGCCGCCGAGTTCGAGCACCGCGCGCTTGAAGTGGGCGGCGCAGACGGTCGCCACGTGACGCCCTGTCTTGTCGGAGCCGGTGAAGGAGATGACCCGGGGCACGGGGTGCTCGATGAAGGCGTCCCCGATCTCCGCGATGTCGGTGACGACGACGTTGAGCAGTCCGCCGGGCAGCCCCGCGTCCTCGAAGAGCTTCGCGATCAGGGTGCCGCCCGCGACGGGGGTGTTCTGGTGCGGCTTGAGGACGACGCCGTTGCCGAGCGCGAGCGCGGGGGCGACCGACTTGATCGACAGCAGGAAGGGGAAGTTGAAGGGGCTGATCACGCCCACGACGCCCACCGGCTCCCGGTAGACGCGGTTCTCCTTGCCGTCCGCCGGGGAGGGCAGGATCTTCCCCTCGGGGCGCAGCGCCAGGTGGATCGACTCGCGCAGGAACTCCTTGGCGAGGTGCAGCTCGAAGCCCGCCTTCACCCGGGTGCCGCCGAGTTCCGCGACGATCAGCTCGGCGATCTCCTCCTCGCGCTCCTCGATCAGCGCGAGCGCCCGCTCGAACACCGCGCGGCGGGTGTAGGCGTTGGTCGCCGCCCACTTCTTCTGCGCGCGTTCGGCGGCGCGGTAGGCGTCGTCGACCTCCTCGACGGTGGCGACCGTGATCGACGCCAGCTTCTCGTCGTCGTAGGGGTTGAAGTCGATGACGTCCCAGGAGCCGCTCCCCGTACGCCATTCACCGTCGATGTACTGCTGGGCCAGTTCCTCGAAATAGGACGCCATGTGATCCCTCACTCGCTAGCGGACGACACTGCCACGCCGGGTTCTGATCACAGGCAATCGTACTGACGCGGCACGCGGCACGGAGACCCGCGGGTGCCTCAACAGCCGCTTTCCGTCAGGTGAGTTGAAGGATTCCCCGGAGGATGTCACGGCTCTCCGCCGGTCCGGGGCTGTCCTGCTGGAGCTCCTTGAGCGCCTGCTCGTACTGGATGACGTCCTCGCGCTTGTCGAGATAGAGCGCGCTGGTGAGCTGCTCGACGTAGACCACGTCGGACAGGTCGGACTCGGGGAAGCTGAGGAGGGTGAAGGCGCCGCTCTCCCCGGAGTGCCCGCCGAGACCGAACGGCATGACCTGGAGCCGTACGTTGGGGCGCTCGGAGACCTCGATCAGGTGCTTCAACTGCCCGCGCATGACCTCGCGGTCGCCGTACGGGCGGCGCAGCGCCGCCTCGTCCAGGACGATGTGGAACTCGGGGGCGCCGTCCGGGTCGTCGGCGAGCAGATGCTTCTGCCGCTCCAGGCGCAGGGCGACCCGGCGCTCCACGTCGGCGGTGCTCGCGCCCTTCATGCCGCGCCGGACCACCGCGCGCGCGTACTCCTCGGTCTGGAGCAGACCGTGCACGAACTGGACCTCGTAGACCCGGATGAGGTGGGCGGCGCCCTCCAGACCGACGTAGGTGGGGAACCAACTGGGCAGCACGTCGGTGTAACTGTGCCACCAGCCCGCCACGTTGGCCTCCCGGGCGAGGGAGAGCAGCGATTCGCGCTCCGCCTCTTCGTCGACGCCGTAGAGCGTCAACAGGTCTTCGACGTCCCTGGTCTTGAAGCTCACGCGGCCGAGCTCCATCCGGCTGATCTTGGACTCGGAGGCGCGGATCGAGTACCCCGCCGCCTCGCGCGTGATGCCCCGCGCCTCCCGCAGCCGCCTGAGTTGCGAGCCGAGCAGCATCCGCCGCACCACCGATCCGGGCTCTCCCGCGCTCACTTCGCCAGCCTCCCCAACCGTCTTCAGATGCCGCAGTCTGCCACTAAAACACTTCGAGCAGTACTCGTTCGGTTACAGAAACGGAAAGAGGTCAACCGTTTCTCCTATGCCAGGGTCACGGTCCTGGACCGAAGTTGGGCCCAAGATGGCGGAAAAAATGGCCAAGAAGCGGTACGCGCGGGCGCAATTCGGCCGCGTGCACGTGCATCTGCCCTTGCATCTGCTGTGCGCATCCGAAACCATGGGGCCGCGCCACCGCTGCATCGCAACGACCGCGAATTCCCGGGAGTGCCTCGCATGGGAACGAATGGATCGACCATGCTCAAGCCGTTACGGCAGGGCCTTCCCCCACTGGACCCCGGCGCCGTCTCCGAGGCAGCCTCCTGCGCCCTGCCCGCCCGCTACGAAGCGGTGCGCGAGGCGCGGCGCTTCACCCGGGCCACCCTGGAGCCCTGGGACGTGGGCGAGCGCTCCGAGGACATCGCGCTCGTCGTCTCCGAACTCGTCACCAACGCGCTGCGGCACGCCCTGCCCGGCGAGGGCGTGGACGGGAGCGCGGACGGCGCCGCCGGTGCCTCGCCGGTGCGGCTGCATCTGATGCGCTGGCCGGGGCGGCTGGTGTGCGCGGTGCGCGACCCCAGCCACGACACCCCGGTACCCCGCGAGTCCGACGACTTCTCCGCCGAGTCGGGGCGGGGGCTGTTCCTCGTGGACTCCTTCGCGGACGGCTGGGGCTGGCATCCGCTGGCGGGCGCGCTGAACGGCAAGATGGTGTGGGCGCTGTTCCTGCTGCACGCGGGTGAGCCGGCGGACTGAGCGGGACCTCCGCACGCGCGCCGTCCCCGACATCGTTGCCAACGCCCGTGCCGTACGGCTGTGTTGTCAGCTCGCCGTCAGATGGTCGAACTCGCCGTCCTTGATGCCGAGGAGCATCGCCTCGATCTCGGCACGCGTGTAGACCAGCGCGGGTCCGTCGGGAAAGCGGGAGTTGCGGACGGCCACCTCGCCGCCGGGCAGGCGCGCGAACTCCACGCAGGATCCCTGGGAGTTGCTGTGCCTGCTCTTCTGCCAGGCCACGCCGACCAGCAGCGTGGCAGCCATGCCGTTGTACACGTCGTACCCGTACACGCTGTCAACGTAGTGGTCCACAGGTCGCTCCCCGGTGGTGCACTGTCTGATGTGGCACAAAGGCCGTGGTCATTGGTGCTGTGGTCAGTAGATGCTGCGGTCAACCGACCCGGATCATAACCCTGTTCACATGCAGATGAATGAGCAGATGCACGTGCGCGCGGGGTGTTCCCGCGATTACAGCTTTGACGACCGCTTTACCGAAGCCCTTCCCCGCCTGCCCGGGATACGACGGCACATGCCGCCCTGTTCACGCACCAGGAAGAGACGCACCCGGGGCCGTTCCTGTTCCGCGCCGAACCGGCCAATTCCGGCCGCGTGCGCAGGGGTAACGGCTGGTAACTTGCTGCGCGGTCCGCGGGCTCCCGCCCCGGGCGACCCGCTACGGCTTGGGAGCGTGACGTGACTGGGGCTACGGCTACGGCGAGGGGCAAGGGTACGGGCAGGCGCGCGGCGCGCGTGCGGTGCGGTGCGGCGGCGGCCGGGGTGATCGGCGCGCTGGTGCTGAGCGGGTGCGGCGGGGGTGACGGGGGCGACGGCTCCTCGGACGGCTCTTCCACGGCGAGCGCGGCGCCCACGGCTTCGGGTTCCGCGACCGACGGCGGCTCCGGGGGCGGTACGGGCGGTACCGGTGGTGCCGTCTCGGAGATCCAGGGCAGTTGGATCACCACCAGCGGCGGCAAGATCGTGGCGCTGGTGATCACGGGCAAGCAGGCGGGGCTCTTCGCGACCGGCGGCGCGGTGTGCAGCGGCACGGCGGGCGAGGAGTCGGACATGCGGATGATCCGCCTCACCTGCAAGGGCGACTCCGAGCACCGGACCACGGGGATGGTCGACTCGGCGAACAAGAACTCCCTGAAGATCACCTGGTCGGGGCGGCCGGGGAAGGAGACGTACACGAAGGCGGAGGGCGGGACGCTGCCGTCGGGACTGCCGTCGGGGCTGCCTTCGGGACTGGGGCAGTAGGGCTGCGGGGCTGAGGCAGGAAGCCTTCGGAGCGGGAGTGGCAGGGGGGCGCCTGCCGGGTGCGGGCGCCTTCCCGGCGCCCGGCCATACGCGGTCCGGGCACCCCGCGCCCGGCGCGGACCCGAATCCTGCCTGAAGCGGTGAATCCGCCGGGGGCGCGTACTCGGGGTGCGCGCGCAGGGGCGATGATGCGGGGAGACCGTCACGACCCTCGATGGGACCAGTTCATGCGCGCCATTCCGCTCACCCTCACCGCCCTCGCCGCCGCTCTCGCCCTGACCGCCTGCGACAACGGCGGCGGCAGCGGGACGGGCGGCTCCGAGAGCAAGGCAGGCGCGGCCTGCGCGGCCGGTTCGGTCTCGCTCCAGGTCGGCTCCGCGAGCGTCGCCCCCGCCGCCGGGGACAGCGGCCAGGTGCCGGTGAGCATCACCAACCAGAGCGCGCCCTGCGTCCTGGACCACTTCCCCGGCGTCACCCTCCACCAGGGCGGTCGCACGGAGAAGCTGCCCGTCCAGGAGGGCGCCACCGCGCAGAAGCTGAAGCTCGCCAAGGGCGACTCCGCGAGCTTCACCATCAGCTACGTGCGCGGCGCGGACGCCGGTGCCAAGGACGCGAAGGGCGCCACCGTGGAGATCACGCTGCCGGGCGGCGGCGAGCCGCAGAGCTTCCCGTGGAAGTACGGCCCGGTCGCGGCCAAGGCGGGCAAGACCACTCCGGACGCGTCGGTCAGCGCCTTCCAGCAGGTGGGCGACTGACGAAGCCCTCCCGGACGGGCTCCGGGTCGTCAGTCCAGTCGGCGCCGGGCCCGTACCTGCGCCTCGTCCGCCGCGCGGGCGCCCTCCGTCCACCCGGCGGCGTCGCTTACGCCGCGCAGCCGGGTCGTGGTGGTCTCGGGGAACAGCCGCTCCATCCGGTCGGTGACGGCTATGTCCCGGGTGGCCAGGACCGGCAGCAGGTTCTGGGTCACCTGGGTCCCGGCCGCGGCGGCGAGCCGGTCACCGACGCGGTGCGCGTAAGCCGCGAGGAACGACTGCCGGAAGGTCTTGGTGCGCTTGCGTCCGCCCGCCCGCTGCGCTGCCTCCGCCTTGGCCATCGCGTGCGTGGCCTGTACCAGCAGCGAGGTGTACAGCAGCTCGACCGCCTCCAGGTCCGCCTCGAAACCGACGACCGTGGAGAAGGCGAACGGTTCGTTCCACACCGCGCGGCAGTGGTTGGCGCGGGCGACCGCGTCGAGCAGGACCGCCTTGGCCTGTTCGTACGGCGGCTCGACGCCTATCCGGCAGGCGCCGGGGGCGTCCGGCGCGGGCGCGGCGGCGGCGAGCAGCGCCTCGTCCACGCTGTAGCGCGCCGTCAGCTCCTGCGCCTTGGCGGTCAGGGCTTCCGCCTCCTCCGGGTAGGGGGTTGCCTCGGCCTTGGCGAGCAGGGCGCGGATCCGGCCGAGCGTGCGCGACGCCTCGGGGCTCGTGGCCCGGCGGGGCTCCTCCAGCGGCTCCAGGGCGGGCAGCCGCAGCAGCAGGCGGTACAGCTCCAGGACGGCGGTGGCGTGCGAGAACCGGTCGCTTCCGCGCGCGGGGGCGGACGTGTGCTCGCTGAGGGCGTCGAGCTGCGCGGTCCAGCGGTGCCCGCGCGGGCGGTCGTCGCCCGCCTGCGCCCGGATCAGGGCGGCGACGAGCCGTATGTGGAGGTCGTCCAGCTCACGCCGTACGAGCCGCACGACGTCGGCGGGCTGCCAGCCGCGTCGCCACGCCGTGGCGACGAACTCCTCGCCGCGCCGGGCGAGTTCCGCGTCGGCGGCGGGGTCGGCGGCGAGCAGGGAGGCGCCGGTGTCGAGCCCGGAGTCGGTGTCGTCACAGAGGGCGGCACGGAAGGCGCGCTCGACGGTGCTGGCAGTGCTGGTCACGTCGTCGATCGTGCCATGCCGGACCGACAGCCCGCCAAAAGTTGTCCACAGGCTGTGGACAGACGATTCCAGGCGACTCCTTGTCCGAAAATCCGCCGCACCTCCGAACGCGTGTCAACCTTCGGTTGACAGTGAGAGGGTGTCAACTTACGGTTGACACATGGCGACCAACCCCAACATCACGTCATCCGTGCGCCTCGACGACCTCATCGCGGCGATCAAGAAGGTGCACCCCGAACCCCTCGACCAGCTCCAGGACGCGGTGATCGCCGCCGACCACCTCGGTGACGTGGCCGACCATCTGATCGGTCACTTCGTGGACCAGGCACGCCGCTCGGGCGCCTCCTGGACCGACATCGGCAAGAGCATGGGCGTGACCCGGCAGGCGGCACAGAAGCGGTTCGTCGCGAAGGAGTCGGCGGACCTCGACCTGAGCCAGGGCTTCAGCCGCTACACCCCGCGCGCGCGGGCCGTGGTCATGGCCGCGCACAACGAGTCCGTGGCGGCCCGCAATCCGGAGGGCCGCCCCGAGCACCTGGTCCTCGGTCTGCTGGCCGAGCCGGAGGGCCTGGCGGCGAAGGCGATCACCGAGCAGGGCGTCCCGCTGGACGCCGTACGCCAGTCCGCGACCGCCGCGCTCCCGCCGGAGGCGGAGGACGTCCCGGACCTCATCCCCTACGGTCCCGACGCCAAGAAGGTCCTGGAACTGACCTTCCGCGAGGCGCTCCGCCTCGGCCACAACTACATCGGCACCGAGCACATCCTGCTCGCCCTGCTGGAGCACGAGAACGGCGAGGGCGTCCTCAGCGGGCTCGGCATCACCAAGGACGCGAGCGAGCGATACGTGAACCGGGTGCTGGCGGCGATCCTGGAGCAGCGCAAGGAGGCGTCGGCGGCGGCGGAGGCTGCGGTGCATCCAGACGACGCGGAGGGGAACGCAGCGCAAGGCTGACCGGGTACGGCGGGCGGCTCCGCACGGCGCCGCCCGCCGCCCTGCTCCCGTAGCCCAGTCCCGTTGTCAGACCCCCCTGGCACACTCACGTACATGGCCGACCGGTGGGCGCTCGCTCCGGCCGAGGACGGTGGCGTGGACGTCGCCCCCCTCGGTCCGGACGGGCTGCCCGCCGGTCCGGTGCGTCGCGAGAGTGATCTCGCGCAGGCGGTGCGGAGCCGCCCGGAGGTGACGCGCTGGGTGTGGCGGTCGACCGCCGAGGTCTACCCGCGACTGCTCGCCACGGGGGTGCGAGTCGAGCGGTGCTACGACGTCGAGGACGCCGAGACACTCCTGCTGGGCCACGAGGGGCGACACGGCGAGCCGCGCTCGGCCGCCGCCGCCCTGGCCCGCCTCCGGGGCGGCCCCGTGCCGCCCGACCCACCGCACCGCCCGGCGGACCGGGGCGCGCAGTCCTCCCTCTTCGAACCGGCGGCCACGCACATGCCGCTCCAGGACCTCCTGGAGGTCTACGCCGACCAGCAGCGAAGACACGACCGCACCACCCACCCCGACCGGATGCACCTGCTGACCACGGCCGAGTCGGCGGGGATGCTGGTGGCGGCCGAGATGAACCGTGCGGGGATGCCCTGGAGCGCCGAAGTGCACCGCGAGATGCTGCACGACCTGCTCGGCGAGCGGTACGCGGGCGGGGGCGAGCCGCGCCGCCTCGCGGAACTGGCGGACGAGGTCTCGACTGCCTTCGGCCACCGGGTGCGCCCCGACCTGCCCGCCGAGGTGGTCAAGGCGTTCGCCAAGGCGGGCATCAAGGTGACCTCCACCCGCCGCTGGGAGCTGCGCTCGGTGGACCACCCGGCGGTGGAACCCCTCCTGGAGTACAAGCGGCTGTACCGCATCTGGGTGGCGCACGGCTGGTCCTGGCTGCGCGACTGGGTGCGCGACGGCCGCTTCCGGCCCGAATTCCAGGCGGGCGGCACGGTCACCGGTCGCTGGGTGACGAACGGCGGGGGCGCGCTGCAGATCCCCAAGGTGATCCGGCGCGCGGTGGTGGCCGACCCGGGCTGGCGGCTGGTGGTGGCCGACGCCGACCAGATGGAACCGCGCGTCCTGGCGGCGATCTCCCGCGACCCGGCCCTCATGGAGGTGGCGTCCCGCGAGAGCGACCTTTACCAGTCCGTCTCCGACCGCGCCTTCTCCGGCGACCGCGACCAGGCCAAGATCGCGGTGCTCGGCGCCATGTACGGCCAGACCTCAGGTGACGGCCTCAAGAACCTCGCCGCCCTGCGCCGCCGCTACCCCGCCGCCGTCGCCTACGTGGACGACGCCGCCCGCGCCGGTGAGGAGGGGCGCCTGGTCCGCACCTGGCTCGGTCGCACCTGCCCGCCCGCGATGACGTCCCCGGACGCGGCGGAGGAAGCGGGCATCCCCCTCGACGACTCCCCCGCCCCCGACGGCGGCGGCGCCCGCGCCCGCGGTCGCTTCACCCGCAACTTCGTCGTCCAGGGCAGCGCCGCCGACTGGACCCTCCTCCTCCTGGCCGCCCTCCGCCGCGCCTGCGCCCCCCTCGCCGCCGAACTGGTCTTCTTCCAGCACGACGAGGTGATCGTCCACTGCCCCGCGGAGGAAACCACCCAGGTGATCCAGGCCATCCAGCACGCCTCGGCCCTGTCCGCCCGCCTCACCTTCGGCGACACCCCGGTCCGCTTCCCGTTCACCACGGCGGCGGTGGAGTGCTACGCGGACGCGAAGTGACGACCCTTCGATCCCTGCACAGCCCCGATTCCCCCTGACGCCAGTCGTGTGGTGGTCCCACCACACCCGCACCCCACGGTGATTCCGTGGCTCCCTCCCGACGCGAACCTCTCGGGGTGACCCGGCAACCACCATGGCCCTCAGGTGTGTGTCCGGTACACCTCCCGCCTGCCGGACGTGGGACGTCAGTGTTGAAGGCACAGTCACATGCTGACGAGCGGGGGAAGCATGAACGCGAAGGTCGTCTCCAGCCATCGAATACGCGAAGTCACCCAGGACGTCACGCACTTGGGCGACGAGTTCGGCACTGCACTCTTCGCATCGCTGCGACGCAGCGACCAGCGGCTGAGAGCCCGGCACTATCTGAGTGGGCTGCTGGCCGCAAAGGGGCGCAAGTCGATCCGGAACATCGCGACTCTCGTCGGCGGGGCCGCTGCCGAGCAGAGCCTGCACCACTTCATCAGCAGTTCCACGTGGGACTGGTCACCCATACGGGAAGCTCTCGCCGACCATGTGACGCGGGTGCTGGCGCCGCGCGCCTGGGTCGTACGCCCCCTCTTCATCGCGAAAGCAGGTGAGCACTCGGTCGGAGTGGAACGACAGTTCGCTCAGGAGTACGGGCAGATGCTCAACGGCCAGCTGGCCTTCGGCGCCTGGGCCGCGACCGAGGGAGCCGGCGTCCCTGTGCAATGGCGGTTGCACCTGCCCGACTCGTGGCTGGACGACGCGCGCAGGCGTCGCAGGGCGGAGATTCCCGACAACGTCCGGTGGGAGACTCCGGACGAGTGCGCGACCGTCACCGCGCTGACCGCGACAGGGCGGTGGGAGGTACCCAGGCGCCCCGTGGTGCTGGACACCCATCCGACCGACCTCGCCGGCGTCATGCGGCCCTTCGTCGCAGCCCGAGTTCCGGTGCTCACCCGGGTCAACGGTGGCGCCCGCCTGATCGTGGCGGACCCCGCGATGCCCGGGTACCGGGCGGGCGCGCTCCCGGCCCGCCAGATCATGGAGTCCATACAGGGTCTACGCCGCCCGCTGGAGACTCCCCAGGGATCAGTACGGCCCACCACGCTCTCGACGGCAGTCCGAGTACGGCTTCCCGGACCGGCCTCCGGACCTGAGCTACTGCTGATCGGTGAGTGGCACGAACGCGCGAAGGCACCGACCGCCCTGTGGCTGGCGTCGCGCGCGTCGGCACAGGTCGGCGACCTTGTACGGCTGACCTGGCTCGCGCGACGCGTCGCACAGGACGAGAAGCGGATCGGCGAACAGGTGGGTATCCGGGACTTCGAGGGGCGCTCTTTCCGGGGCTGGCACCGACACATGACCCTGGCTTCCATCGCCCACGCGGTGACGGCGGTCCCGCACTTGGCGAGTGAGTCGGACGAACCGTGTTTCTCCGCGGGGCGACTCTCCGCCTGACACTTATGAGGACGACTCCGACGGGGCCGACCCTCCGCTGCCCCGGGTCGGCCCTGTGCTCCCGTGCCGGTGCTGCAAGGTGCGCCGCGTGCGATGCAGCCGAAGAGCAAGCTGGATTTCGAGGGCACGTTCCGGCCCCTGCCAGTCCTCTCCGAGGAGTTCGGTGAGGCGATCCAACCGTCTGGACACCGTGTTGGGATGCACGTGCAGGTCCGACGCGGCGCGCGTCGGACTGGAGGAGGAGGCGAAATAGGCTTCAAGCGTACGGATCAGCTCGGTGAAACGCTGGGCGTCGTAATCCAGTACCGGGCCGATCACGGACTCGATGTAGTCGCCGACATCGTGAGTTTCCGAGAGCAGGACGCCAAGGAATCCCATCTGCTGCGGGGTGGCGACACAGCCCAGGTTGCCCAGCTCGGTGAGCGCTTCCAGGCAGCTGAGAGCCTCGCGGTGGGCCCGGGCCACGCGCCCCGGGCCCGAGACGGGTCCGGCCGCTCCGATCGTCACGGGGTGACCGACGAGCGGCGTGAGTTCTCTGGACACCGCCGTGGCCGCGCGCAGTGGATCCTCACCGGGAACGAGCAGCGTCACACAGCCGTCCCGGAACCTCGTGAGCCCGGACACACGATGGGCGTACGACGATGCCCATGCCGCGGCTCGGCCTTCCGAACCGCCCTCCGGTCTGGCCACCACCATCACATGCGGTTCGTCGATGGCGATGCCGAGTCGGCGTGCCCGCGTGATCAGTTGGCGTGGCTGCGACCGGATGTCGCTGAGCAACTCCTCCAGCAGTTCGTCACGGATCTGGTCGTGGGCGACGGTCGACGTGCGTTGCAGCAGCAGGATGAGAGCCACGGCCCGGGCGGTGAGCTGGAGCAGTCGTACTCCGAAGCCATCGGTGAGGGGTTCGTCGGGGACCAGCAGAATGGCGCCGAGGTTCTCCCCGCCGGCCGTGACCGGTGCCACCCAGCCACCGCTCTCGGACATGGGTACGGGGCAGCCCGCGGCGTGGGCGTCATAGGTCCACCGGAGGACATCGTCCTCAACGAGTACGGGCGGCGTACCGGTCACCACGACCGTGCGCCCGACACAGTCCCTGACGACCAGAGCCCCCGACAGTTCCTTGGCCGCCGCTTCGGCGAGAGTCTGCGGATCGCATCCGTCGAGCACCAGGTCGATCAGCCGGATGTAAGCGGCCTCGACGCGACGTTGCACGCTGAGGCTGCTCCTGGCACGGGAGGTGTCCAGTTCCAGCTCGGTCACCTCGGCTCGAGTCTCCTCGAGCAGCCGGACGCGCTCGATGGCGACGCCCGCGAGCTTGCCGAGCGAGCGCATGAGACTGATCTCGTCCGGCGTGAGGTGCCGTACCTTCCGGTCGGCCCCGTAAAGAGTGCCGAAAACCGTGGTGCCGTGGCCAAGGGGCACCGCCAGGATGGCATGCAGGCCCTCGGCCCTTACGACGGAATCGATGTCGGGGGAGTGCGGAATCTCCTTGTCGGCAAGGTAGTCCGGGCTCCAGGCGGGCGCCCCGGTCCGCTGCACCAGGCTGCCGAGGCCAGAGTCCTCGGAGGTTTCCAGGCCGACGCTGCGTGAGGTCGTCTCCCCCTCCGCCGCTCGGATGGAGGAGAACCCGGCATCGGCACTCGTGTGCCGCAGCCCTATGTACGCCATGTCGAAATTCAGCAGCCGACGTGCTCGCCGCGTGATCTCATGCAGGAGCGCGTCCATCCCGTGCACCAGGGTGAGATCGTGAGCGGTGTCCACCAGCGCGGCCAGTCCCGCCTCGCGCTGCTGCGCGTGACTGATCAGAGCTTGGACACGCGCGGCCAGTCGTACGGCTTGATCGAGCTCTGCGCGGCTGGTGTCGGACGCCCCTTCACGCCGGGCGTCGCGCAGCAGTTCCTCGAACCGCGCTGCCGGCGCCCGCTCGGCGAGCAGTTCCAGCACTGCCATCACGTCCGGCGAGGCGGCCGACCCCGGTCCCCCCGTCATTAAACCCCCCGTGATCAGGCATGTCGTCGCCTGAGAGCCTAAGCTCGAGGCACGACGGCTGCAATCGTTCGCCCGATACGGTCGCACAGGAGTTCGCTGGATGGTGGCCGTCTCACCACTCTGCGTGGTCAGGTGTGTGGTGCCGCCACCTGCCGCTCGTCCGGGTCGGCGCGGAAGGATCGGGCCGGGGCCCGTAGGCACCGGGACGTGAAGAGTGACCGGGAACGCCACAGGCGCTTTCTCCGGAGCACAGAGGGGAACGTCGGGACGGGATGTCCGAAATCAAGAGCTATCTGCGTTCACTCGAGCGCAGCCGCGACTCCATGCGAGCCGAGAACCGGCCCAAGGTCTTCTCGCTGCGCGGACGGGAGTGGGACCTGTGCGACACGGTCTTCGCACCCCTGCACGCGGGCACCACCGAGATTGTTCTCGACATACTCGGCCTCTCCGACCCCACGCACCCGTGGCGGGGCACTTTTCTGGAGATCGGCTGTGGCACCGGAGTCGTCGCCGTGACAGCGGCACTGGCGGGCTGCGAGAGGGTCATCGCCTCGGACATCAACCCGGCCGCGGTGGCCAACGCCGCGCTCAACGCGCGGCGGCACGAGGTCGCCGACCGGCTCCAAGCCGTGCACAGCGACCTTTTTGAAGACCTGCCCGCGGAGCTCCGCTTCGACACCATCATCTGGAGCTCTCCCTACGTCCGCGCACCGGAGGACTTCCAGTTCGGCACTCCCCTCGAACGCGCGTATGTGGACCCCGGATACCAGGCGCATCACAGATATGTGGATGAGGCCCCACGCCGGCTGACAGACGGCGGCAGGGCTCTCCTGCACTTCAGCAGTCGGGGAGACATGGAGGGACTGCGCCGGATCGCCGAGGAGACGGGACGCCGGCTGCGCATACTCAGCAGGAGTGTGGTGGTCGACAGGGACGATCTGGTCGAGCATTTCCTGGTGGAAGTACGTGCCGACGGAAAGACGCCTGAGACACGCGACACGACTGGGCGCGAGGAAGCGTCCGGGGCCAGGCACGCGCGCACGATGCCTCAGCCCGCCTGAACCACCGTCAACAACCGCTCCCACACAGCACGTTCCCTTTCGATCGCCGCGACCTCCAGGTCCCGCGCGATCGAGTCGAAGGTGACGCCCACCCGTCCGAGTTCGTCCAACGTCCGGCAGGCGGAGCCATGCTCGCCGGACAGCGTGTCGCCGTGGAATCCCTCACGGTGCCGCAGTTCTTCGAGTGCCGCCTGGGGAAGCGCGTGGGAGGTCATCCAGGCGATGACCCGCTCGACCCGGTCCAGTGCGGACCGAGGGGATTCCGGTGCGTTCTCCGAGGTCCAGAGGAGCCGTTGGGGACGGGCCCCCTCGGCCACGAGTGAGCGCCAGTCGGAACAGCCGAGGCTCTCCTCATAGCGGTGGTAGACGAGCTGGGCGACGGCCACCCCGGCATACCCGCGCAGCACTGCGGCGTGGGGCCTCGCCGGACCGTCCAGCAGGGCATCGACACCCGCGTTCAGGTGGCCGACGTCCACGGAGACGAGGGAGGCGACGGCGGACGCCGTGTGCCCGTCGGCCGTGGCACGTTCCAGGCCGCGGAAATAGGCATCCACCGCCTGGACATACCGTGGAACGGAGTAGACGGAGGCGATGTGCACCCCGACCCCGTGCGCCAGCAGTTCGCCGACGGCGACGAGACCTTCGCCCGTGGCCGGGATCCTGATCAGCAGGTTGGGGCGGTCGACCAGCTCCGCGAGCCGCTTGGACCGGCCTGTCACCGCCTCGGCGTCCGAGGCGAGGCCGGGCGCGATGCCGAGCGAGACCCAGCCCTGCATACCGTTCGTCGCCCGGAACACGGGTTCCAGAGCCGTACAGGCCGCCCGGGCGTCCTCGGCGAGGAGTGCGTAGACGCGTTCCTCCGCGGAGGCGGCCGTGGTCGAAAGCCGGTTCAGCTGATCGTGATAAGCGGTGGTGTCGGTCATCGCCCGCACAACGGCCGCGGGCCGGGAGACAACCCCACCCACCAGCCCTTCGGCCACCAGTCTCTCCAGGCTGCCGTCGAGCAGCCGGCCACGGTGGAAGTCGTCCAGCCAGAGCCCGACCCCCTCCGCCGTGAGCTGTTCCAGCACACCACCGCGTTTCGAGCGCGACCAAGTGGCCAATGACTGCCTCCACTTCAGCAGCCGGACAGACGTAAAGGGCAGCCGTCATCCTACGGCCTCGAATTACACGCCCATACATTGAGTGATAACGACCGAGTTACCGAGCGGTCACATCGCGGACACCTGACAAAGTAAGCGGTGCGAGTTGCATGTCGGATCGCCATGTGTTCACAAGGGAAAAGATGTTGCACCTGACAAACTAATCCCACCGATGTTGCAGACGACGAGAGCGGCGTGTGAGGCTCCCGGCCAACTGGTGCGTGAGTGAATGCAGCGTTCTCTGGAGGCATCTTGACCGCGGGGCTCGACGGACGATCGCCGGTGATTCGCCGGGAAGGCGAGGGAATTTCTCGGCTCTGGGGGAAAGGGTCGGTGGTCACCACCAAGCTCTCCGCCGAGGAGACCGGAGGCGCATTGGGAATCACGCACTTCAGCGCGGTGGCGGGCGAGCGCGCACCACGCCATACCCACACCCTCGAGGATGAGATCTTCATCATCGAAGGAGGGGAAGTCCGTCTCACCGTCGGAGATCGCGCCGAAACCATTCACGACGCCGGAGTGCTCTTCCTTCCGCGCGGCATACCGCACTCCTATCTGGTGGAGAGTGAGACCGCCCGCTTCTACGTCATCACCACACCCGGCGGATTCGAGAGGTTCTTCTCGGAGGCCGGATATCCGACTGAACTCGGAAGTTCGGCACCGGTTGCCGAATCGTGGTCCGTCGACCGCACCGTGGAATTCGCGGAGAACCTCGGCCTCGGCATGGTCTGGGGCGGCTGACCGCTCCGCATCGCCGGCCTTGTGCGACTGCCCAGAATCTTGTATCGACAGAGAAAGAGAACGCGAGTTCCATGAGAAGACGAAGCGTCCTGACCGGTACGGCCGTCGCGATAGCCGCCACCGCCCTGGAAGGCGGTCCCCTCACCACCGCCGCGACCGCTGCCTCCGCCACCACTGATGCCGACGCCGTCACCGTCCTTCCGAGTGATCCGCGCTACGCAGACCTGGTCATCGGCAACAACACGCGCTGGGTCGCCCAGCCCGACTCGGTCCGGCTGGTGCGCACCACCGAGCAAGTGGTGCGGGCCGTCCAGGAAGCCGTGGACGGCAACAAGCGGATCTCGGTGCGCAGCGGAGGCCACTGCTACGCCGACTTCGTGTTCAACTCCACGGTGCGGGTCGTGATCGACACCTCTCTGCTCGACACCGTCGCGTACGACGAGAAGCTCAACGCCTTCGAAATAGGCGCGGGTTCGACGCTTCTCCATGTGTACGACTCCCTGTTCAAGGGATGGGGCATCACCATTCCGGGCGGCATGTGCTACTCGGTGGGGGCAGGAGGCCACATCAGCGGCGGCGGCTACGGAATGCTGTCCCGACGACACGGTCTGACCGTCGACCACCTTTATGCCGTCGAAGTCGTCGTGGTCGACGCGAGCGGCAAGGCTCGCAGCGTGGTGGCCACCCGTGAGGCCGACGACCCCAACCGCGACCTGTGGTGGGCGCACACGGGCGGTGGCGGCGGCAACTTCGGCGTCATCACGCGGTACTGGTTCCGCAGCCCTGGCGCCACGGGCACCGACCCCGCTTCGCTGCTGCCCAAGCCCCCGAAGGAGGTTCTCGTCAGCGCGGTCGCCCTTCCCTGGAGCGAGCTGGACAAGGACTCCTTCACCTCACTCGTGCAGAAGTTCGGTGCCTGGCACGAGAAGAACGGCGCGGCCGACTCCTCCGCTGCCTCGCTGTGCAGCTTCCTGATGATGAATCACAAGTCGAACGGAAGCATCGGGCTGCTCACTCAGATCGATGCCACCGTCCCCGACGCGGAGAAGGTGCTCGACGACTTTCTCAGCGAGGTCACCTCAGCACTGTCCGACAACGCTGTCCGCCCGATGTCCGAGCCGGTCGGAGAACTGAGCGCGCTGCCGGACCTGTTCACGCCGCAGCGTCTTCCGTGGCTGCACTCCGTCAAGCTGCTGGGCACGAGCAACCCGACCCTGACGAATCCGTCTCTGCGCGGCCACCACAAGTCCGCCTATCTGCGCAAGAACGTCACCGGGGCACAGGCCGCCGCGATGTACCAGCACCTGACGCGCACCGACCACGAGAACGCCGCGTCCATGGTCGTTCTGCTCTCCTACGGCGGGAAGATCAACTCGGTGGGCTCCGGCGACACCGCCTCCGCACAGCGTGACTCGATCTTCAAGGGGCTCTTCCAGAGTTTCTGGTCGAGCGCCGCCGACGACGACGCGAACATCGGCTGGGTGCGCGACGTGTACGGCGAGGTCTTCTCCGCCACCGGCGGATATCCCGTACCGGGCGCGGCCACGGACGGCTGCTACATCAATTACCCGGACGCGGACATCACCAACACGAAGGTCAACACCACGGGCGTGCCCTGGTCCACGCTCTACTACAAGGGCAACTACCCGCGGCTGCAGCAGGTCAAGGCCGCCTACGACCCTCGGAACACCTTCAGGCACTCGCAGTCCATCGCCCTTCCCGACCACACGTGAGGCGAGCCGTGCAGCAGCATGACATCGCTGCGGCCGAACGGTCCGACCCGGCCCGAACGGCTGCCGAAGCCGCACGCGACAGGAGAAGGAGTCTCGCCTTCTCCCTGCTCGCGTCCGTCCAGTTCGTACTCATCCTCGCGATGAGCGTGCTCAACGTCGTCCTCCCGGACATACAGAAGGAGTTCGGGCTCGGTCGCGCTGAACTCGCCTTGCTGTCGGCGTCCTACGGCATGTCGTTCAGCGGGCTGCTGCTTCTGGGCGGCCGCCTGTCCGACCTGTACGGAACCCGCCGCGTCTTCCTGCTGGGTACCGCGGTGTTCGGCGTCAGTTCGGCACTGGCTGGAATGTCCACGGGGCTGTGGATGCTGCTGATCGCGCGCTTCGTCCAAGGGGCCGGTGCCGCGATGGCCGTACCGGCCGCGATGTCGCTGGTGAGCGTCGTGCATCCCGAACCCGCCCGGCATGCTCGGGCCATGGCCGTATGGGGCGGCCTCGCCGCCTCCGGCGGGACCGCCGGGATGCTTCTGTCCGGGGTGGTGGCTTCGTCGAACTCCTGGCGCTGGGCGTTCGTCGTGCCTGTCGTCGTGGCGGCCACGACCCTCGTCGCCGCCCCGAAGCTGATCCCCGAGGGCGTGGCTCCCCGCAGCGGTCGGCTGGACGTTCTCGGAGCCGTTCTGGTCACCACGGGTATCGCACTGCTCAGCTACGGTCTGGTGGAGGCACCGGAGCGCGGATGGACCTCCCCGGTCGCGCTGGGCACCCTGGCCGGCGGTGGTGCGCTGCTGCTGGGCTTCCTCGTCGCGGAGGCACGCGTACGGCAGCCGCTCCTGCCGCTGTCCTTCCCCGCGTCGCCCCGCCGGGCGGTGGCACTCCTGGCTGTCTTCCTGGGCGCCGCCGGAATCACCACGATCTTCTTCATGCTCGCGCTGTACTTCCAGGAGGTCCGGGGCTATTCCGCGCTGGAGACATCGGCGGCGTTCCTGCCCTTCGGCCTGACTCTGGTCGTCAGCGGCCTGTGTGTGGGCAGGCTGGTGCAGCGCTTCGGCCCACGCGCGGTGCTGGTCGTGGGGCTCGCGCTCGCCGGACTGGGGCTGGCGGCGCTGGGCAGGCTCGGCACAGACACGCCGTACGTCGGTGTGGTGCTCGCCGGACTGGTGCTGTTCCCGGCCGGGGCGGCGCTCGTCTTCGCCGGGTCCACCGTCACGGCGACCACCGACGTCCCGCAGGATCAGGCCGGTCTCGCCGGGGCGGTGGTCAACACCGCGCTCGAGGCCGGGCCCGCCATCGGCCTCGCCGTCCTGGTGACGCTGGCCACAGGACACACCACTGATCTGGTGCACACGGGCAAGAGCGCGGCATCCGCCCTGACCGCAGGCTACGGGTTCGCCTTCACCGCTGCCGCCGTGGCGTTCGAGGCCGCCGCGCTGTGCACGTTCGTCCTGCTGCGCCCGCGCCCCTCCGGAGACATCGGCTGAAAAGCCGACCCCTCCCCTCGCGGGCTCACTGTTTTCCATCACTACGACATGCGCCAAGGAGCATCCACATGACCGCCCGTTTCAAGGACAAGGTCGTTGTCGTCACCGGGGCCGGCTCCGGCATCGGCCGAGCAAGCGCCAGGGCGTTCGCCCGTGAGGGCGCCACGGTGGTCGCCGCCGGCGCCCGACCGGAGTCCATCGAGGAGACCGTGCGGCTCGTCGAAGAGGAGGGCGGCATCGCGAACGCCGTCGTCGCCGACGTGACCCGGCCCGAAGACCTGGAGCGCCTGGTGCGCACCACGGTGGAGAGCCACGGCGGCCTTCATGTCGCGCACAACAACGCGGGTGTCTTCGGCAAGCCGACGCCGGTCGGTGACCTGGACCTGGCCGTGTGGCAGTCCGTGCTGGACGTCAACCTGAACGGCGTCCTGTTCAGCATGCGGCAGGAGATCGCCCACATGCGAGCGCATGGTGGTGGCGTCATCGTCAACACCGCCTCCAACATCGGCTACCACGGTCGCCGCCCCGGCATGGCCGCCTACGCCGCCTCCAAGGCCGCGGTGAGCACGCTCACCCGCGTCGCCGCCCTGGACCACATCAAGGACGGCATCCGGATCAACGCCGTCAGCCCCGGAGCCACCGACACCACCATGTCCCTGCGGCCCGGCGAGACCGACGCCGATCGTGCGGCCCGGCTGGCCACGGCCGTCCCGATCGGCCGCGTCGCGACGACGGACGAGATCGTGAACGCCGTGCTCTGGCTGGCGTCCGACGAGTCGAGCTTCGTCGTGGGCCAGGATCTCGTCGTCGACGGCGGTGTCACCAGCTGATCCTTTCCCCGTCTCTCCGCTGAAATGCGACGTCCCGGCTTCATGGCTCATCAGGCCACGGCGCCGGGACGCATGCTTTTTCGGAACTTCACAACTCATCCCAGTAAATTCTTTCCGCTCCGCCGGAACATGACGAAGTAACCACTCTCCCCTTCACGGGCATTCCACATTTCCGCACAATCGATGAAAGCACCTCACGAGTTCAACCGAATGAATCCTTCTTCATTCCCACGAGAGGAACCGAGTTGGACAGCGAGCTCGCTCACATCGAATCGCTCCCCGCTCTGCAGCAGCCCGATTGGCAGGATCATCCGGACACGGAGCGAGCGAGGCGGGAACTGAGCACGCTGCCGCCGCTCGTCAACGCTGCCGACGTGACCCAGTTGCACGAGCACCTGAAGGCGGTCGCCCAGGGCCACGCGCAGGTCGTCCAGGCCGGTGACTGCGCCGAGGACTGGGCCGAGAACGGCCGCGTGGACGTGGCCCGCAAGGCGGCCGTGCTCGACCTCCTGGCCGGCGTCATGCAGGTCAACGCGGGCAAGCCCGTGGTGCGGGTGGGCCGACTCGCCGGCCAGTACGCCAAGCCCCGGTCCAAGCCCACCGAAACGGTCCAGGGGATAGAACTTCCCGTTTACCGAGGTCACATGGTGAACGACCCGAACCCCGACCCGGTCCTGCGCCGGCCCGACCCCCGACGCCTGCTGACCGGCCATCGCGCCGCTCACGGGGTCATGGAGCACCTCGGCTGGACCGGGAGCGTACGGCGCGCGCAAGCCCCCGTGTGGACCAGTCACGAGGCTCTGCTGCTCGACTACGAGCTGCCCATGCTGCGCCGACAGGACGACGGCAGCCTGCTGCTCGCCTCGACGCACTGGCCCTGGATCGGTGAACGGACCCGGCAGGTGGACGGCGCCCACGTCGGGCTGCTGGCGGCCGTGCGGAACCCGGTGGCCTGCAAGGTGGGACCGTCCATGGCGCCGGAGGAACTGCTGCGTCTGTGCGAGCGGCTGGACCCCGGCCGTCTCCCGGGTCGGCTCACACTCATCGCGCGCATGGGCGCCGGCGTCGCGCCCGGGAAACTTCCCGGGCTGGTCGCGGCGGTACGCGACGCCGGGCATCCGGTGATCTGGCTGTCCGACCCGATGCACGGCAACACCGAGTGCGGGCCCGACGGCCTGAAGACCCGCTTCGTGAAGAGCGTCATACGCGAAGTGGAGGAATTCCAGGAAGCCGTGTCGCAAGGCGGTGGAATTTCCGGAGGTCTGCATCTGGAAACCACGCCGGATCATGTCACGGAATGTGTCGCCGACATCGCTTTCCTGGGTTCGGTCGGGGACAAGTACACCAGTTTCTGCGACCCGCGCCTCAATCCCCGACAGGCCGTGGAAGTCGCCTCCGCCTGGCGTCGCCGAAAAGGAGATTCTCACTGATGCGGGAAAAGATCGTGCTGGTCACGGGAGCCGCGGGCGGAATCGGTGAAGCGGTCGTCCGCACCCTGGGCGAACGCGGTGTCCGGGTCGCCGCCGTGGACAGGGAAAGTGCCCGGCTGAGCGAGATGGCCGGAAAGCTGGCCGCCGAAGGACTGCGGGTAAGGGCGTTCCCCGCCGATGTCACGACGAGCTCCGACGCCGATCGCGTGGTGGCCGACGTCGAGAACACTCTGGGCCCGCTCGACCATCTGGTCAACGGGGCCGGTGTGCTGCGCCTGGCAAAGACCCGGGACCTCACCGACGCGGACTGGGCGGCAACGTTCGCGGTCAATGCCACCGGTGTGTTCTTCATGTCGCGTGCGGCGGTCACCCGCATGATCCCGCGTCGTTCCGGGGCTGTCGTGACCATCGCCTCCAACGCGGCGGGCACGGCGCGCATGGACATGGCCGCGTACTCGGCGTCCAAGGCCGCGGCCACCATGTTCACCAAGTGCCTGGGTCTCGAGGTCGCCCAGTACGGCATCCGGTGCAACGTGGTCGCCCCGGGCTCCACCGAGACACCGATGCTCACGTCCATGTGGAAGGACGACCAGAGCCGCACCTCGACCCTCGAAGGCTCGCCCGACGCCTATCGCGTGGGTATACCGCTCGGCAAGCTGGCCCGCCCTTCGGACGTGGCCGAGGCGGTGGCGTTCCTCCTCTCGGATCAGGCCTCGCACATCACCATGCACGACCTCACCGTCGACGGCGGCGCGACCCTCGGCGTCTGACGACCCAAGCGATACGAGGAAAACCATGCCAGGGATACCCTCCATCCAGCCCTACCCCATGCCTCAGGCCGAGGAGCTGCCCGTCAACACGGCGGCGTGGCAGGCCGATCCGGACCGCGCCGTGCTGCTCGTCCACGACATGCAGCGGTACTTCCTCCGGCAGTTCCCCGAGACGGAAACGCCCGGCGCCGATCTCGTGCGGAACGCGACCCTGATCCGGGAGCAGGCGGTCGCCTCCGGCATGCCCGTCGCGTACACCGCGCAGCCGGGCGGCATGACGGACGAACAGCGCGGTCTGCTCAAGGACTTCTGGGGGGCCGGTATGCGCGTCGACCCGGCCGACCGGCAGGTGATCGAGCCGCTCACACCGGGCCCGGACGACTGGCTGCTCACCAAGTGGCGCTACAGCGCGTTCTTCCGGTCCGATCTGCTGGACCGGATGCGTGCCCATGGACGCGACCAGCTGATCCTCTGCGGGGTGTACGCGCACATCGGTGTGCTGTCCACCGCGGTGGAAGCCTTCACCAACGACATCGAGACGTTTCTGGTGGCCGACGCCGTCGCCGACTTCACCGAGGCATACCACCGGATGGCCCTCGACTACGCCGCCGAGCGTTGTGCCGTGGTCACCACGACCAAGTCCGTGATCGGGGAACTGCGCCGATGAACAAGGAGAACCCCGAGGCGGGACACGCTCTCCTCGACCGCGTCCTCGGGTCGCGTCCGCCCGCCTTCGCACTGCTGCACCGCCCCGAGGCAGGCGGCTCGGACCGGCTCGAGGTGCTGACGGGAAGGACGTCCACGGTCGATTGCGTGGACCGGATTCCCCTGGCCGCGACGTCCGATCCGGACGCCGGGGCGCGCCAGGAGGTCCTGGCGCTGATCCCTTACCGCCAGCTGGCCGAGCGTGGCTTCACCTGTGCGGATGACGGCGAGCCCTTGATCGCGCTCACGGTGGAGGAGCAGGGTTCCATCGCGGTGAACGACGCGCTGCGGCGGCTGCCGGATGTGCCGGTCACGCTCAGCGGAGCCGGCTTCGACCTGGACGACGACGAATACGCCGGGATCGTCCGCAAGGTGATCTCCGACGAGATCGGGACCGGCGAGGGCGCGAACTTCGTCATCAAAAGATCGTTCGTCGCCGACATCACCGACTACACGGTGCACAGCGCCCTCACGTTCTTCCGGCGGCTGCTGGAGCGGGAGCAAGGGGCGTACTGGACGTTCGTCGTACACACAGGCGACCGTACCTTCGTCGGCGCCTCCCCCGAGCGGCATGTGAGCCTGCGCGCCGGCCGGGCCGTGATGAACCCGATCAGCGGCACGTACCGCTATCCGTCCTCCGGCCCCACTCTGCCGGGCGTGATGGACTTCCTCGCCGACCGCAAGGAAGCCGACGAGCTGTACATGGTCGTCGACGAGGAACTGAAGATGATGGCGCGGATCTGTGACCCCGCTCCTCGCGTGGTGGGTCCGTATCTGAAGGAAATGGCGCGGCTGGCGCACACCGAGTACTTCATCGAGGGCGCGAGCGACCACGACCCCCGCACGATCCTGCGGGAGACCATGTTCGCGCCGACCGTGACGGGAAGCCCCCTGGAGAGCGCCTGCCGGGTCATCAACCGGTACGAGCCCCGCGGACGCGGCTACTACAGCGGCGTCGTCGCTCTCATCGGAGAGGACGAGCGGGGACGCCGCACGATGGACTCGTCGATCCTCATCCGGACCGCCGACATCGACGCGTCGGGCCGGCTGAACATCGGCGTCGGCGCCACCCTGGTACGGCATTCCGACCCGGACTCGGAGGTCGACGAGACCCGGGCCAAGGCGGCGGGGCTCCTCGCCGCACTCGGCACCGACGGCTCCGCGCGCTTCGCCGAGCACCCGCGCGTACGCCAGGCCCTCGAGCAGCGCAACGCCTCGATCGCCGATTTCTGGATCGGTGAGAGCTCCCGCCAGGCCGACCAGAGCACGGAACTGGCCGGACGCCGGGTCCTGGTGGTGGACGCGGAGGACACCTTCACCTCCATGATCAGCCATCAGCTGCGGGCCATGGGGCTGAAGCCGACAGTCCGGCGCTTCGACGAGCCGTACTCCTTCGACGACCACGAGCTCGTCGTCATGGGCCCCGGTCCCGGCGATCCACGCGCCACGCGAACCCCCAAGATCGCGCACCTGCGGACCGCGCTCAGCACGCTCCTCGACCAGCGCCGCCCCTTCCTCGCCGTCTGTCTGAGCCATCAGGTGCTCAGCACCCTGCTCGGTCTGGACCTGGTGCGCCGGGAGCTGCCCAACCAGGGCGTTCAGCGGGAGATCGATCTGTTCGGAACGCCCGAACGGGTCGGCTTCTACAACACGTTCGCCGCACGCAGCGCGCTCGATGTCGTCGACGTCCCCGGCGTGGGACTCGTCGAGGCGAGCCGGGATCACGGCACGGACGAAGTCCACGCGCTGCGTGGTCCCGGCTTCGCCTCGATGCAGTTCCACCCGGAGTCCGTACTCACCCAGGACGGGATACGCATCGTCGGTGACGCGCTCATCGGGGTGATGCGCTCATGCGGGCAGTGATCGCGTGGTGGGACCTCGGCCGGTCCGAGCAGACCATCGCCTCGCTCCGGGATTTTCTGCGCGACGAGGCCGTGGACCGCTTCTCCCAGGTACGAGGGCTGCGCCTGAAGGTGTGGATCTCGGACGAGCGCACCGACCGGTGGGGCGCCGTCTTCCTGTGGGAGTCGGCGGAGGCCGCGGCCGCCCCCATACCGGCCAGAGCCGCCGAACTCATCGGCTATCCGCCCACCGAACGGCACGTCTTCGACATCGAGGCGACCACGGAAGGTGAGTACGACACCGTCCGGCTGGCCCGTCTGGGCCTCGCCTTCACCAGCTGAGCCAAGCTCCCCGACGTGCCACGTGCCGGAGGACGACCATGACAGACACGCCCGCACACGCTGCCGGGAGAGCGGCTCGCATCCCCGGTTCCAAGAGCATCACCAACCGTGCCCTGCTGCTGGCCGCGGCCGCGACGGGCACTTCTCGGCTGCGGTCCCCGCTCGTCAGCGCCGACACCGTCGCCTTCCGTACGGCGCTGGAGAACCTCGGGTGCCGGGTCGAAAGGCAGAGCCACGACCAGGTATGGGAGGTCACCGGTGCCGGATGCGGCCCCACGGGAGATGCCCACGTCTGGTGTGAGGACGCAGGAACGGCTGCTCGCTTCCTGCCGCCCTTCGTCGCCACCGGTCACGGCCGGTTCGTGTTCGACGGCAGTGCCCAGCTCAGGGCTCGTCCGCTGGGTCCGCTGGCCGAGACGCTGACCGCGCTGGGAGGCACGGTCACGACCGGGCCGAGCGGCGGCCTGCCCATGACCGTGGGGGCCGATGGACTCGACGGCGGCGCGATCACCGTGGACTCCTCGCTGAGCAGTCAGTTCCTGTCCGGACTGCTGATGGCGGCCCCGCTGATGCGATCACCGGTGGCCTTCACGGTCGACAGCCTGGTCAGCCGTCCGTACATCGCCATGACGCTGGCTCTGATGCGCCGGTTCGGCGCGAAGGTCACTGAACGACCGGGGGACGTCATCGAAGTCCAGCCGGGTGGCTACGGCTCCGCGACCCTCACCGTGGAACCCGATGCCTCCACCGCCTCCTACGTCTTCGCGGCCGCCACGGTCACGGGTACCACCGTCACGGTGCCCGGGCTGGGCCGCGGCAGCCTCCAGGGCGATCTGCGCTTCGTCGACGTACTGCGGCGGCTCGGAGCACGGGTACAGGTCACGGAGTCGGCCACGGTCGTCGCGGGGGACGGCCGGCTGCGCGGAGGTTTCTCCGTCGACATGGGGGAGATCTCGGACACCTTCATGACCCTCGCGGCCATCGCTCCTCTCGCGGACGCGCCCATCACCGTGCGCGGCATCGCCCACGCCCGTCTCAAGGAGTCGGACCGTATCGCCGCTGTCGCGCAGAACTTGCGCGCCCTCGGGGTGGACACGGACGAAGGCCGGGACTGGATCACCATTCACCCCGGCAGTCCGCTGGGCACCCGTATCGCCTGCCGTCGCGATCATCGAATCGGCATGGCCTTCTCCGTCCTCGGACTCCGTGTCCCCGGAATCACGCTCGACGACCCGTCCTGCGTCGGAAAGACCTTCCCCGGGTTCCACGAGGAGCTGCGACGGCTCTTTCCCCCTACCTCTCGACCAGCTTCCCCACTGCGACAAGGATCACGATGAAGGCAATCATTGCCGGGGGCGGTATAGGCGGCCTCGCGGCGGCACTGAGCATCGCGCACCACGGCCACCAGGTCGTCGTGCTCGAACGAAGGGACACCTTCAGCGAGTTGGGCGCGGGCATCCAGCTGGGTCCGAACGCCTTCCACGCCCTGGACCACCTGGGAGTCGGCGCGGCGGCGCGGCGGCACGCCGTGCACATCGACGAGTTGCGGTTCATGGACGGCACCACCGGTCAGCGGGTGGCGAGCATGCCGCTCACCGGCGCGTACCGCACCCGCTTCGGCAACCCGTACGCCGTCGTGCACCGAGGTGATCTCTATCAGGCCCTCCTCGACGGCTGCGTCGCGGAGCGGAACATCACCCTGAACACGAAGTGTTCCGTGTCCGGGTACGAACAGGACGCGGAAGGGGTCACAGCGGTCACCGACACCGGACGGCGTGTCACCGGCGACGTGCTCATCGGCGCCGACGGCATCCGATCCGCCGTGCGCGCTCGGCTCGTAGGGGACGGCGCGCCACGCGTGTCGGGCCACACGATCTACCGGTCCGTGATCCCCATGGACCAGGTTCCCCCGGAACTGCGCTGGAACACCGTCACGTTGTGGGCCGGACCCAAGTGGCACTTCGTCCACTACCCCATCGGCGGAGGGAAGTTCCTCAACCTGGCGGTCACCCGGGACGACGGGGCAAGCGAAGTCGTGGTCGGCAGGCCCGCCGAGCGGGCTCATGTCCTGTCCGAGTTCCCCGCGCTGAGCGAGACCGCCCGCCAGCTGCTGGAACTGGGGGCCGACTGGAAGGAATGGGTCCTGTGCGACCGCGATCCGGTCGAGCGCTGGACGGACGGCCGCGTCGCCCTTCTTGGTGACGCCGCCCATCCCATGCTCCAATACGCGGCCCAGGGCGCCTGCATGGCCCTCGAGGACGCCGTCCTCATCGGACAGCTCCTGGCAGAGGCCGAGGGGGACGTCCCCCAGCTCCTGGAGAAGTACAACGCCGAGCGGTACGAGCGCACCGCGAAGGTGCAACAGGTGGCCCGTGCCATGGGTGAGCAGCTCTACCATCCGGCCGGGGAGGCCGCCGCTGCCCGCAACTCGATGCTGTCGGCCTTCACGATCGACGAACTGTACGACGAGGTCGAGTGGCTGCACGGAGCTCGTGTCGGCGGATCCGGGGGGCACCGTTGAGCAGGCTGCGTTGGCTGACCGCGGGGGAGTCGCATGGCCCCGCACTCGTCGCGACGCTGGAGGGACTTCCCGCCGGCGTGCCGATCACCACCGAGATGGTGGCGGATCA
>NZ_JACYHF010000023.1 GCF_016482685.1 Streptomyces sp. DSM 110735
GGGGGGGGGGGGGGGGGGCGGGGGGGGGGGGGGGGGGGGGGGGGGGGGGGGGGGGGGGGGGGGGGGGGGGGGGGGGGCGCCGGGGGGGGGGGGGGGGGGGGGGGGGCCCCCCCCCCCCCCCCCCCCCCCGCCGCCGTTTCCGGCCCCCTCGGGGCGGTCTCGCCGGGCGCGCGGCAACCGGTCTCAGGTCCGCGCCCCGGCTCTCGCGCGGGCCGCGAAGACCGGGCCGCCGCCGTTTGAGGGGGAGCGGGCGACCCGGCCGGCCTCGCGCGAGGCACCCAGTGAACCCGCTGCGCCCCACCCGGCGACAGTGCGCACACCGCACGGGTGGACGTACTCCGTTCACACCCCGTGTGAAGACGAACGCACTACGCTTACGCCACCAGGCCACCCCGGGGGGCGATGCCATGCAGCCCAACACTCTGCTCGACGCGATCCTGGACGAGGCGGGCGTCTCGCACGCCGGTCTCGCCGCCCGTGTCAACCAGGCGGGTCGCGGCCGCGGCCTCGTACTGCGCTACGAACACACCGCCGTGGCGCGGTGGTTGAAGGGCCAGCGGCCGCGCGGCCAGGTGCCCGACCTGATCTGCGAGGTGCTGGCCCTGCGGCTGCGGCGACCGGTCACGCTGGACGACATCGGGCTCGGGGTGCCCGGCGAGGCGGCGGTGGCGCACGCCGGTTCGCTCTCCGGCTTCGTGGAGCGCGCCACCGCGCTGTGGCGCTCGGACGAACAGCAGCGCCCGCACGTGCTCGGCGCACCCGCCGTGACCGGCACGCCCGCCGTGATGCCGGTGTGGGAGTGGGAGAACCCGCCCGAGGACACCGACGTCTCGCGCGGCGGTCGCCACCGGGTCACCCAGACCGACCTCGACACCCTGCGCGCCGCCCGCGCCCACTACGAGCAGATGTACCGCAAGGCGGGCGGCATCGCGACCCGCACCCGCATCGTCGGCTTCCTCAACGCCGAGGCGACCCCGCTCCTGCGCGGCAGCTACACGGACGCCACCGGCCGCCAACTCCACCGCGCCACCGGCGGACTGGTGGCCGTCGCGGGCATCTGCGCCTACGACTCCGACGCCCACGGACTCGCCCAGCGCTACTTCCACCAGGCACTGCGCCTCGCAAAGGCCAGCGGGGACCGGGGATTCGGGGCGTACGTCATAGCGCTGCTGGTCAACCAGTCCCTGCACATGCGGGAGTTCCGGCAGGCGGTCGCCTTCGCGGAGGCGGCGCTGCGGGCGGCGGGGCGGCACATCACCCCGGCGCTCGCCTCCGACCTGTACGCGATGCAGGCCAAGGCGTACGCCCATCTCGGCGACAGCGGCGGCGCGTTGTCCTGCATCCGGCGCGCGGAGAACGCCGCCGAGCACATCCGGCGCGGTCACGAGCCCGACGAGACGGGGTACGTGCAGCCCGGTCTGGTCAACGTCCAGGTGGCCGAGGCGCTGCTCAGCCTCGGGGAACTCGCCGCCGCCCGCGAGCACGCCGCCGCCGCGGTGGACAACCCGGCGCACGACCGGGGACGCGTGCACCGGCTCGCCATGCTCAGCACGATCGAGCTGCGCCAGGGCGACGCCGAGCACGCCGTGGCCACCGCCGTACAGATGGCCGAGCAGGCGCGTGGCATGGAGTCGCGCCGGTTGCGGGAGAGACTCAGCGAGGTGCGCGAACACCTGGTGCGCTTCGGCTCGGCCGGGGCGGCGGAGGCGGCGGAACTGATCGACGGGGCGCTGCGCGTGCCCCTGTAGAAGCAGGCGGGGCGTGCGGATGCAGGTGGCCGGGCGCACGGTAGGCCCGTCCTTCTCCCTGCTGCGATATTGCCACTTACTCAGCGGAAGGTGGCAGAACCGTGCAGTGGACGAAACAGAACGAGCAGACTGTGTACGCAAACCGCTGGTTCAGCGTCAACCTGGCGGACGTGGAGCTGCCGGACGGCCGGCACCTCGACCACTTCGTGATCCGGCTGCGTCCGGTCGCCGTCGCCACGGTGGTCAACGAGGCGAACGAGGTCCTCCTGCTGTGGCGGCACCGCTTCATCACCGACACCTGGGGCTGGGAACTGCCCGCCGGTGTCGTGGAGGACGGCGAGGACATCGCGAGCGCGGCCGCCCGGGAACTGGAGGAGGAGACCGGCTGGCGCCCCGGTCCCCTGCACCACCTCATGAGCGTCGAGCCGTCCAACGGCCTCACCGACGCCCGGCACCACATCTACTGGTCCGACCAGGGCGAGTATCTCGGCCCGCCCGTCGACGACTTCGAGTCCGACCGGCGCGAATGGGTGCCCCTGAAGATCGTCCCGGACCTGATCGCCCGGGGCGAGGTCCCGGCGGCGAACATGGCGGCGGCGTTACTGCTGCTGCACCATCTGCGGCTGATGGAGGGGTGAGAGGGTCACCGGATTGCCGGATTGCCGGGTCCCCCGATTCTGGGATTCCCGGGTTCCCGGGTTCCGCGCGACGCCCCGCCGACGGCTCCCTCGTGCCGGGGACCGTCGGCGTCACCCCGCCTCCCGGTCGGCCGTGGCGGCGGTACGGCCCGCTGCCCACGCGGAGACCCACCAGCAGGCGACCGCCAGCGGGAGCACGATCAGCAGGGGCAGCGCCGGGAAGTGGGCGCCGGAGGAGTAGGCGGCGCGGACGGCGGCGTTCGCCGGGGAGCCGGAGAACACCAGCAGCAGGACCGAGCCGACGATCAGCGCACCCGCCGCGCCCGCCGTCGTCCGCACCAGCGACGGGACGCAGACCGCGCCGAGCGCGCTGCCCGCCAGCAGGCAGACCAGTCCGACGGCCAGCCCGTCCCCGAGCACCGTCACGCCCGCCGTCCCCCGGGGCACCTTGCAGGTCAGCAACGCGGCACCGGACGCGAGGAGGACGAGCAGCAGACCGACCGCGAACGTGACGGCCAGCGCGGCGTACTGGGGACGGCGAGGACCCGCCGCCGCCGCGAGACACGCGCGGGCGGCGGGCGGCTCCGCCGCCGGGAGCGCCCGGGTGAGCCAGGCGAGGGCGGGCACCAGCGCGGCGGCGTTCCAGCCGAGCTGGCTGCCGAGGGTGGACTGGCTGTCCAGGGAGATCGCCAGGAGCCCGAGATAGAACAGGACGGGTGGGAGCCAGCGCTGGGAGCGCAGGAGCAGGGCGGTCTGGTAGTGGAGGAGCGCCTTCACCGTCGACCTCCGCTCACCCGGCGGATATGGACACCGGTGCCGGTGCGCCCGCCACCCGGCTCGGCGGCGAGCAGTGCGCGGAGCAGGGCGTCGGAGTGTTCCTCGTCGGTCTGCAGCCGTACGGTGCCGTCCGCCAGGGTGGTCACCGTGCGGACGCCCGGGAGCGCGGCGGTGTCGGGCGGACCGCCTGTGAACTCGATCAACACCGGGGGAGTGGTGATCTGCCGGTTCACGGTCACCGTGCCGTCGCCGACGGTCCACAGGAGATCGGTGCGGTCCGCGAGCCGGTCCGGGGCGTGGTCGACGTAGACGACGGTCGCTCCCTCGGACACCCGCTGCTCCACGGCTTCGTCCAGCGCGCCGCGCGATTCCGCGTCCAGCCCGGTCCACGCCTCGTCCAGCACCAGCAGCGCGGGCTCACCGAGCAGCGCCTGCGCGACCGCGACCTTCTGACAGGTCCCCTTGGAGAGCTCGGCGAGCGGCCGTTCCGCGTGCTGCCCGGCGCCGAAGCGCTCCAGCAGGTGTCTGCCGCGCCGCTCGCCCTCCGCCGCCGTCAGCCCGTGCGCGCGACCCATGAGCCGCAGGTACTGCACGGAGGTGAACGGCAGCGTGGCCGGGAACCGCTCCGGTACGTACGCGGCGCGGCCGGTCCGCCCGGCCACGCGTCCCCGCGCGGGCCGCACGGCCCCCGCGACGACACGCAGCAGGGTGGACTTCCCGCAGCCGTTGACCCCCTGAACACGGATCAACTGCCCTGCGGGCACATCCAGTTGGATGTCGCGCAGCACCCAGGGCCCGCGCCATCCATAACGCAACCCGACTCCCTCAAGCCTCATCGGGTCAGCATAGGAAGCGCGGTGCTCAGTTGCGGTAGCGGTAGAGGATCCGGCCGCGCGTCAGGTCGTACGGGCTCAGCTCCACGAGGACACGGTCGTACGGGAGGATGCGGATGT
Organism: Streptomyces sp. DSM 110735; assembly: GCF_016482685.1. GTDB lineage: Bacteria > Actinomycetota > Actinomycetes > Streptomycetales > Streptomycetaceae > Streptomyces. Next base: position 4,117 of record NZ_JACYHF010000023.1, read on the forward strand.
AGTTCTTCCGGATCTTTCCGCTGATGTGCGCCAGTACGTGGTGGCCGTTCTGCAGCTCCACCTTGAAGGTGGCGTTGCGCAGGCATTCGAGGACGGTGCCTTCGAGTTCCAGGCCCTTCGATGTTCTTGCCAAGGTCGCTCGTTTCTCGATTCTCGGGGTTGTTGTTCCGGTGTGTGCGGTGCGGGTCAGTGGCGCACCAGTTCCAGGTAGCTGCCCGATGGCCGGGCGCCGATGCCTTCGACCAGCGTGATGGCCGCCATGTTGGTGTCGTCCACCTCGGCCCAGGCGGAGTCGATCCCGCCTTGGTGCAGCGCGCCCAGCGCGTGGGTGAGCAGCGCCCGCCCGATGCCGTGCCGCCGCTGCTCCGCCCGTACGGCGAGGAGACCGATCCGGGCGCGGCTGCGGACCGGTACGACCCGGATCAGACCGGCGTACGCGCCGTTCCGCACCGCCACCGCGTACTTCGACGGGTCCACCAGGGTGTCCCCGGCCGGGCGGGGGCGCACTTCGGCGGGCATGGTGTGCCAGCCGACGGTGGCTTCGACTTCCTCGCGGATCGCCCGGTCCAGCGCCCGCAGCGGGGCTTCCTCCGCCTGACCGGCGGGCAGGATGGTGACGCCCTCCGGGAGGTGGGGTGCGACCGGCGCGGTGGGCAGCACGTACTCCCACTCACGGCGTCCGGGGGTGAAGCCGAGCCGCTCCCACTTCGCCGTCAGCTCGTGGTCGTCCGCACCGACCAGGGTGTGGAGCGGTGCGGTGAGACCGTCCAGCATCGCGGTGGCCAGCCGGTCGAAGACCGCGTCCTGCCATACGTCGACGCTGACGAAGAGCCGCCCGTCGGGTCGGTGCGAGACGTCGCCCTCACCGATGATCCGGCCGTCGTCCACGGCTTCCCAGCGCGTCTCCGCGACCCGCGTGATGTGCACAGAGTCCATAGGTGTTCGCCTTTCAGGAATGCCTTGTCGAACAGACGCTCCCGACGACACCTGGATCAGTCGCACACCGTGACACACAGAGGGAGCACCCACTTCACTACAGCGTTCATGGGTCTCACCTCCTCCAGCCAAGTCACGGTCCCCCGCAACGTACCAGCCCGACCACCGCCCGGGCCAACCCTTTTCCGGTGCGGGGCTCCTCCACGACGGGTTGGTACGGTGCGGGGGTCGCACCAATGGGACCGTCGTGACGGCACTCAAGGCAGGGGGCCGGGATGCGGACGCCGGAGCTTCAGCGGGCGACGACCGCCGCCCTGTCCACCGCCTCGTCCCTCGGTCTGAGAGCCGACGACGCGATCGTCCTGCACGACTCGAACAAGCTCACCCTGCGGCTGCTGCCCTGCGACGTCGTGGCCAGGGTGGCATCCGAGGCGCGGCAAGTCGCCCGCTTCGAGGTTGAGTTGGCGCGGGGTCTCGCCGGGTCCGGGTGCCCGGTGGCAGCCCTCGCGCCCGGACCGGAGCCGCGCGTCCACGAGCGCGACGGCTTCGTGATCACGCTGTGGACGTACTACGAGCCCATGGCGCCGCCCGAGATCCCACCCGCCGACTACGCCCACGCGCTCCAGCGCCTGCACGCCGGCCTGCGCGCCCTCGACGTACCCGCGCCCCGCTTCACCGACCGCGTCGAGCGAGCCCGACGACTCGTCGCGGATCACGACCGCACCCCGGAACTCGCCGACGCGGACCGGGAGTTGCTGGCCGACACGCTACGACGACTGGGGCGGGCGATCGGAGAGCGCGGGGGAGCCGAGCAACTGCTGCACGGGGAGCCGCATCCGGGCAACGTCCTGGCCACACCGGACGGTCCTCGGTTCATCGACTTCGAGACGTGCTGCCGTGGCCCCGTCGAGTTCGACCTCGCCCACGCGCCCGAGGAAGCGGCCGATCACTACCCCGGTGTCGACCACGCCCTGCTGCGCCGGTGCCGGACTCTCGTCCTGGCGATGGTCACCGCATGGCGGTGGGACCGGGACGACCAGTTCCCGGACGGACGCAGGCTGGGCACGGAGTGGCTGGGCAGGATCCGGGCGGCACGCGAACGCGACGGTCGGGACGCCCTCGGCTGAACGCGGGCGCACCAACGCCGTATGCAAGCGAGGGCCGCCCCTGGAAACCCAGTGGGCGGCCCTCGATGTGATGCGGCTGGGGGAGACCCGGAGGTCAGGCGTACGTGTAGAACCCCGACCCCGTCTTACGGCCAAGGCGCCCCGCCTCCACCATCCGCTGGAGCAGCGGGGGAGCGGCGTACAGGGGCTCCTTGTATTCGGCGTACATGGAGTTCGCGATCGAGACGATCGTGTCCAGGCCGATGAGGTCGGAGAGCTTGAGGGGACCCATGGGGTGGGCGCAGCCCATTTCCATGCCGTTGTCGATGTCCTCGCGGCTGGCGATGCCGGACTCGAACATGCGGATGGCGGAGAGGAGGTACGGCACGAGCAGCGCGTTGACGACGAAGCCGCTGCGGTCCTGGGCACGGATCGCGTGCTTGCCGAGGACCTTCTCGGCGAAGATCTGGGCGCGGCTCAGGGTGCCCTCGGAGGTGGTGAGCGCCGGGATCAGCTCGACCAGGCTCTGCACGGGGGCGGGGTTGAAGAAGTGGATGCCGATCACGTGGTCCGGGCGGGACGTGGCGACCGCCAGCTTGACCAGCGGGATGGAGGAGGTGTTGGAGGCGAGGATCGCGTCAGGGCGGGTCACCACCTGGTCGAGCACGCGGAAGATCTCCGTCTTCACCTGCTCGTTCTCCACGACAGCCTCGATCACGAGGTCACGGTCCGCGAACTCGCCGAGGTCGGTGGTGAAGCTGAGCCGCGCCTGCGTCGCGTCCCGCTCCTCCTCGCTGATCTTGCCCCGCTCGGCTGCCTTGGTCAGGGAGTTGTACAGCCGGGTCCGGCCGATCTCCAGGGCGTCGCCCGTGGTCTCCGCGACCTTCACGTCCAGGCCCGCCCGGGCGCACACCTCCGCGATGCCCGCGCCCATCTGGCCGCAGCCCACCACTCCGACGCGCGAGATGTCTCCGGCTCGGAAGTCCGTCACATCGTCCCCTTCGCTGGTTCTTGACTCTCGCAGGGCCTCCGGAATCGGTGCCTGCTCCGAGCGTGCACGTTACCGCCAAGTATCGATGATCGATCGCCGGGGTAGGGACAAGCCGTACCGTCGGGACGGTCCGTCATGGGGCGGATTCGGAGCGTGTGGGGGTGGACATGGCGATTCGGGCGGAGTCCGGGACGGGGTCCGGGGAGAGAGCGAGTGGGGCGGCGGTCTCGCGCCGGGCGTTCACGCTGGCGGCTGTCACCGCCCTCGCGGCGGCTCAGGGCATCCAGTCCGCCCAGGCGCGGGTGCCCCACGCCCGCCCGGCGCATCCCGGACGCCGTACCGAGATGCGGGGCGTCTGGCTCGCCACCGTCGCCAACCGCGACTGGCCCTCCCGCCCCGGTCTGTCGCCCGGGGAGCAGCGCGCGGAGCTGACCGCCCACCTCGACCGGGCCGTACGGGACCGTCTCAACACCGTGATCTTCCAGGTGCGCCCGACCGCCGACGCCCTGTGGCCCTCGCCCTACGAGCCCTGGTCCGAGTACCTGACCGGCACCCAGGGCGCCGACCCGGGCTGGGACCCGCTGGCCACCGCCGTCGAGGAGTCCCACGCGCGCGGTCTGGAGCTGCACGCCTGGTTCAACCCGTACCGCGTCGCCAACCACACCGATGCGACCCGCCTGGTCCCCTGGCATCCGGCGCGCACCCACCCCGACTGGACCGTCGTCTACGGCGGCAAGCTCTACTACAACCCCGGTCTGCCGGAGGTCCGCCGCTTCGTGCAACGGGCCATGCTCGACGCCGTACGCCGCTACCCGGTCGACGCCGTGCACTTCGACGACTACTTCTATCCGTACCCGGTGGCAGGGGAGACCTTCGACGACGACGTGGCGTACGCGGCCCACGGCGCGGGCTACCCGACCCGCGCCGACTGGCGCCGCGCCAACATCGACAAGCTGATCCGGGAGATGGCGGCAGGCATCCGGCGCGTACGTCCCGGCACCCGCTTCGGGATCAGCCCCTTCGGGGTGTGGCGCAACGCCGCGACCGACCCGCGCGGTTCGGACACCACGGCGGGGGTGCAGACGTACGACGACCTGTGCGCGGACACCAGGACATGGGTGCGCGAGGGGTGGATCGACTACATCGTGCCGCAGGTGTACTGGAACATCGGCTTCGCCGCCGCCGACTACGCCACGCTCGTCGACTGGTGGGCGCGGCAGGCCGAGGGCAGCCCCACCCGGCTCTACATCGGCGAGGCGCTCTACAAGGCGGGCGCCGCCGGACAGCCTCCGGCCTGGCAGGACCCGGCGGAGCTGTCCCGGCACCTCACGCTCGCGGCGCGGTACCCGCGGGTGCGTGGTCATGTCTTCTTCGCCGCCCAGGACGTGGCCCGCGACCCCCTGGGGGCGATGGCACGGGTGGTCGCCGACCACTACGGGCGGTCGGCGAGACCCCCGCGCTGACCCCCGTTGCCGTTCGCCCCGGCTCGGCTGCTTGCCTCTACTTCGACTCGTCCTCGGGGTGCTGGACCTGGCAGTCCGGGCCGGGAGACATGATCGCCTCGTGCCCGTCCTCGAAGCGGACGCGGTAGGGCGGTTCGCCCTCCTCGCCGATCACTTCCACCACTTCCGACACCTGGTCGTGCTGTCCGACCACCCTCCCGTGCTGGACAAGGTGGTCGCCCTTGTGGGCACGCATCTCGGGCCCTCCTCACGGTCATGACCGTTGGGTGACGGCGATGCACACGAGCACGGCGACGGCGGTCAGCGGAGCGGCCGCGGTGACATGCTCGCCCAGTAGCAGTGCCGACCACACCAGTGTGAGCAGGGGCTGAGCCAACTGCAACTGGCTGGCCCGGGGGATGCCCACCGCCGCCATGCCCCGGTACCAGAGCACCAGGCCGAGGAACTGCGAGCCCAGCGCGACCCACAGCACGCCCGCCACCCCGTGCGCGGTGAGCCGTACCGGCTCGTGCCCGAGCGCCAGCGCCGCGCCCAGCGCGCTCAGCGGCAGACACAGCACCAGCGCCCAGCCGATGACCTGCCAGCCGGGCATGATCCGGGCCAGTCTGCCGCCCTCGGTGTATCCGGCGGCGCACACCAGCAGGGCGGCGAAGAGGTAGACGTCCGCCCTGGTCACGGCGCCGCCGCTCTGGGTGATCGTGAACGCGACCACCGCCGCCGCGCCCACGAGGGCCGCCGTCCAGAACCGGCGCGAGGGCCGGGCGCCGACGCGCAGCGCGGACATCGCGGCGGTCGTCAGCGGCAGCAGACCCACGACGACGGCGGCATGCGCGGTGGTGGAGGTCTGCAGCGCGAGCGTGGTCAGCAGCGGGAAGCCGAGCACCGTACCCGCCCCGACCACCGCGAGACCCGGCAGATGGCGCCGGGCGGGCAGCGGCACCCGCAGGAACAGCAGACAGCCGCCCGCGACCAGCGCCGCGAGGACACCCCGGACCGCCGTGAGCGACCAGGGTCCGAAGCTCTCCAGACCCCAGGCGGTGGCGGGGAAGGTGAGGGAGAAGGCGACGACACCGAGGGCCGCGAGGCCGCTGCCCATGAGCCGGGGCTCGCGCGGCGGCGCGGTGACCGTTATCGGGGTCGTGGCGGTAGCGCTACTCTGTGCTCTCATGAATGAGCGTAGCAGTGTGGGCGAGCTGGCGGAACAGCTCCGGCGGGAGCTGAACCGCTACTCACCGGGTGAGAAGCTGCCCTCCAGTCGGGCGCTGGTCGAGCGGTTCCGGGTCAGCCCGGTGACCGTCTCGCGGGCGCTCGCGCAGCTCGCCGCCGAGGGGCTGGTCGTCACCCGGCCCGGCGCCGGTGCCTTCCGCGCCCGCCCGCACGCCACGCCCGCGCCCGCCGGGGACACCTCCTGGCAGGAGGTCGCGCTCAGCGCCGACGGCACCGGCGACGTCGTCCCCCGCACCGTGGACGCCTCCGGTGTCATGATCTCGCTGCCCGCCCCGCCGCCCGGCGTCCTGGAGCTGAGCGGCGGCTACCCGCACCCGGGTCTCCAGCCCGAACATGCCATGGCCGCGGCGCTCGCCCGCGCCGGACGGCGCCCCGGCGCGTGGGGGCGACCGCCGCTGGAGGGGCTGCCCGAGCTGCGGGAGTGGTTCGCGCGCGGCATCGGCGGCTCCGTCAGCGCCGCCGAGGTGCTGATCGCGGCGGGCGGCCAGTCCGCGCTCGCCACCGCGCTGCGCGCCCTCGCCCCGGCAGGCGCCCCCGTCCTCGTCGAGTCGCCCACCTACCCCGGGATGCTGGACCTCGCCCGCGCCGCCGGACTCCGACCCGTACCGGTGCCGATGGACCGCGACGGCGTACGCCCCGACCTGCTCGCCGACGCCTTCCGCGCCACCGGCGCCCGCGTCTTCGTCTGCCAGCCGCTCTTCCAGAACCCCACCGGCGCCGTCCTCGCCCCCGAGCGCCGCGCCGAGGTCCTGCGCATCGCCCGCGCGTCCGGCGCCTTCGTCATCGAGGACGACTACGTACGCCGCCTCGCGCACGCCGACGCGCCCCCGCTGCCCCGCCCGCTCGCCGCCGACGACCCCGACGGCGTCGTCGTCCACGTCGGCTCGCTCACCAAGGCGACCTCGCCCAGCTTCCGGGTCGCCGCGCTCGCCGCGCGCGGTCCGGTGCTCGAACGGCTGCGCGCCATCCAGATCGTGGACAGCTTCTTCGTGCCCCGCCCGCTCCAGGAGGCGGCACTCGAACTCGTCGGCTCCCCGGCGTGGCCACGCCATCTGCGGTCGCTGTCGGCCGAGTTGGCGGCGCGCCGCGAGGCGATGACCGGCGCCCTCGCCCTCCACCTCCCCGAACTCGCCGTGCCGCACATCCCGTTCGGCGGCTTCCATCTCTGGCTCCGGCTGCCCGAGGGGGTCACGGAACCGGCGCTGATCGGCGCCGCCCTGCGCGCGGGCGTCGCCGTCACCCCGGGGCGCGCCTACTTCAGCGCCGAGCCCCCGGCGGCGCACATCCGGCTGAGCTTCGCGGCGGTCGCGGGCACGGGGGAGATCGCGGAGGGGGTACGGCGGCTGCGGGCGGCGTACGACGAAGTGCGGTGAAGCCGGACAAGTCCCTTGGTGCCGCTGCGAGTTGACGTCCGGCGTGGCGGTGTTTTCCGGTCACTCCGCGTAGGGCGGGGCTGATCGCCCTTGACCGGTACCCGTCCTGGGCCCACCATCGGCCCATGCCACTTCGGGTGACGTTCGTCGCGGCCGCCCCCGGGTCCCCGTCGTACGCCGAGCGCTTCGGGGACGACCGGCCGCTGGACCAGGCCGGCTGGGACGAGGTGCAGCGGATGGTCGGGTACCTGCTCCCGCTGGCCGCCGCCGAGCTGCGCTACTGCTCCCCGACCCCGCGCAGCCGCGCCACCGGCGACGCCCTCGGGTACGCCCCGCTGGTCCAACTCGCCCTGCGCGACTGCGACATGGGGCGCTGGCGCGGGCTGACCCTGGGCGAGGCGATGGCACGCGAACCGCAGGCGGTGGACGCCTGGCTGACCGACCCGCGCTCCTCACCGCACGGCGGCGAGTCCCTGCTGGCGTTCATCTCCCGGGTCGGCGGCTGGCTCGACACCCGCCCGGTGGACGAGTACGGGCGGATCGTCGCCGTCGCCGAGCCCGCCGTGATCCGCGCGGCTCTGGTGTACGCGCTGAAGGCGCCGCCCGCGACCTACTGGAACATCGACGTACGCCCGCTGTCCGCCACCACCGTCCTGGGCGGCTCCGGGCGCTGGAACCTCCACCTGGACGGGGTGTCCGCTCAGCCCTCGCGCACGTAGTCGGTGGTCAGCACCAGGTCCTTCGCCGGACCGCCGACCCGCCACACCGAACGCCAGTGACCGGTATCGGTGACGGTGAACTCGCCCCGGTAGAAGTCGGCGGAACAGGGGTGACCGGCGATGTGGTGCCCGGTGCGCAGATCCAGGTCGTGGAAGGGGCGCCCGTCCGCGAACCGTACGTCCGCCGTCCCCGGCACCCGACCCGGCAGAAACCGCAGCGTACGGGTCGCGGGGCGGGTCACGCCCTGCCAGGTGAAGTCCCCGGACTCCTCGTGCAGCAGCCCGCCTTCGCCGTCCGGCAGCGGCGCGAAGACGGTGCTGCCCTCGAAATGCCCGGTGTCCCCGCTCGCGAGGTCGCGCACCTCACGGGTGACGCGCCAGCGCCCGGCGAGATGGGCCAGCACGTCGGGGACGGGCAGGTGGTCGCCGTTCACCTCGTCCGCCGCCGTGGCGCTGCGTATGTCCATGCCCCGAGCTTACGGGCGATGTCCGTGCCCCGGGCTCACGGACGCCCGCCCCCGGCGTACCGGCGCGCCTCCTCCACCGGCAGCCACAGCTCGCAGTCTGCCTCGGTGCCGTCCGGAGTGGGACGGACCCGCAGGATCTCGGGACCGGGGCGACTCACGTACGGGTTGGACGGGAACCACTGCATGAACACGTCCCGGTACAGCAGTTGCACGGCGTCCGGCATGGGCCCGGAGACGGTGAACACGGCCCAGGCACCGGCCGGGACGGCCAGGGTGGCGAGGTGTTCGGGCGCGGGCGCCGAGGTGACCACCGCGTGGTAGTAGTCCAGCTCCGTGCCCTCGGCCCGGCTCGGGTCCAGGTCGTCGCAGACCGCGACGATCCCCTCCGGCTGCTGGTCCGACAGCTTCGCCAGTCGCGCCAGTTCCTCCCGGTCGTTCCCCCGGACGAAGTCCATGATCGCCTGGTTCGGTCCCAGGTGCACCAAGGGCACCCGCGCCTTGAACCCGACCACGTCGAACTCCGGCTTCTCCACGATCCGATGCCGCATACTGCCGCTCCCTTCGATCACGAGACGGAAGGACATCCGGGGCTGCGAACTGAGCGTGGCTCCCGTGCGGCGCGCCTCACCCGGTCCGACGCCGTGCATCGCGCGGAACGCCCGCGCGAACGCCTCACCCGAGCCGTATCCGTACCGCACGGCGATGTCGAGCAGCGTCCCCCGCCCCGAGACCACCTCGGCCCCCGCGAGCGTCAGCCGCCTGCGCCGCACGTACTCCGACAACGGCATCCCCGCCAGCGCGGAGAACATCCGCCGCAGGTGATACGTCGAGGTCCCGGCGATCCGCGCCAACTCCTCGACGTCCACGGTCCCGTCGAGATCGCACTCGATCCGCTCCATGACGTGATTGAGCCGCTTCAGCACGCCCCGGCTCCTTCCTTCTGACGTCACCGACGCTAGGCGGGGCGGGGGAGTCCGGACCCGACTATCGGTGCCCGATGATGTCGGGTGGGCGGGGATCAGTGCCGTACCGGCTCGGTCGTGTTCCTGGTGACGAAGTCCGCGATGGCGTCCTGCATCTGCTGGAGTCCCGGTTCTTCGAGGGGGTAGTGGCCCGCGTTGTCGAGCATGACGGTGTCGACGGGGACCTTCGTGATGCGGGACAGCACCGGGAGGCTGAGGCGGTGGGGGCTCCAGCGGTCCTCGGCGGGCTGGGTCAGCAGCACCGGACAGGCGTCGAAGTCCTCGGGCTCGACGGCAGGGGCGTAGTTCAGGTAGCGGTCCAGGAACCGGACGCCGACCCAGTTGGCGGCGGAGGTGCGGTCCCGCATGAACACCTTCATCGCGCCGGGGTCGTTGGCGAGCGCGGACATCTTGCCGGCCAGGCTCATCGGGTACCGCACCCTGGCGGCCGGGGTCCTGGCGAGCAGTCCCATCAGTGGCGCGCCCAGGCGGGCGGTGAGCAGGTCGTGGGAGGTCTCGTCGCGGACCTGCCGGTCGCGCTGGTCGAGGAAGGTCATGCCGACGATGCCGCGCAGCGTGCCACGGGGTGCCTTGGCGGCGACGTGGTAGGTGAGCATCCCTCCGGCGCTCAGCCCGTACAGCACGATCGGGCGGTCGTCGCGGGACTGTTCGTGGGCGAGGTAGTCGACGACGAGGTCGACCCAGTCGTCGTAGGAGGGGGTAGTGCCGGGACGGACCTGGGTGAGTCCGTAGCCGAGGTTGTCGAGGGCGACGGTCTCGAAGCCGCGCGCGGCCAGCGGGGCGCCCAGGATCAGCGACATCTGGCGGCCGTTGGTGCCGACGCCGTGGTGCAGGACGACCTTGGCGCGGGCGGCGGGGTCGGGGTAGCGGTCGAGGTGGACACGGTGACCGCGCCAGTCCCAGAACTCCTCGACGGGTGCGGTGGCGTCGGTCAGCCGCAGCCGCTCGGGCAGATGGCGCTGCAGTTGGCGCCAGGCGCGCTGTTCGCGATACAGGGTGGGGGTCTTGCTCATGGTGAGGCCCTTCGGCGTGGCCCGACCGTGGGTCAGGCGGGGGGTGGGGAGGCGGGGGCGAGCGCCCCGCGGGTGATCATCCGCACGCCGGTCTCCAGGTCCCGGCGCGCGGCTTCGACGTCGCGCAGGTCGTCCTCCAGACCGCGGGTGAAGGTCAGCAGCACCCGGGTCGTCCGCTCGGCTGCCTCGGGGACGGCCTCGGACACGGCGGAGACCAGCAGCCGGGTGAGGTGGTCCATGTAGGCGGTGACCAGCTCGGGGGTGTGGGCGGAAGCGGCGGCCAGCAGTTCGTAGGCGTGCGCCGGGCTGTCCTGCCACAGCCGGACGGCGACCTCCAGCTTCACCGTGAGCACGCCGAGCACCTTCTCCTCGGCCGTGCCCGCCGCCTCCGCCGCGGCTTCGGCTTCCTCGGCGGCGGACTCCAGCCACGCCCGGATGACCTTGGCGAACGCCTCGTCCTTCGTCCCGGCGTACTTGTAGACGGTCGGGCGCGACAGCCCCGCCTCCTCGACGATGTCGGAGATGGTGGTGCGGCGGTACCCGCTGCGACAGAAGCAGCGGTAGGCACTGTCGAGCACGAGCTGGGAGGACGGAACCTTCGGCATGGCTACGAATTTAACAAACGACTGCAAGTTTGTAAACGCGGGAGGGTGGGACCTGCCGTCCCGGCGGACCGAGTGCGCGAACCGCCTGCGCCCGACCGGCGGTTCGCGCCGGGCGTTAGCCTCTGCGGATGACTCCCGCGCCCCCTCCCCGACCCGTCACGCGCCACCGCGACGGCCGGATCCGTGCCTACCGTCCGACAGCCGACCCCGGCGTCTTCGGGACGCTCGACCCCGTGGCGGTCTTCCGGGCGCGTGCCGGTGACGAGGTCGTGGAGTCGGCGGTACGGCACGATCTGGAGCGGGCTGTCTACACGACCCCGCACGGCGTCGTCTGCCTGAGCCGCGCCGGGGACCCGGTGTGGGCGGCGGACTTCGAGCCGCGCTCCGAGGAGAGCCGTGGTCATCGCCCGGACTGCGCCTTCTCCCTGGACGGGCGGACCGTGTGGGTCTACCGGCCGGACGCGATGGCGGGACGCGGGGACTTCGACCAGTGGGTGGTGCACGACACCGACAGCGGGGCGGTCCTCGCCCGCCATGAGCTGAAGACCGTCGGGCACGGCGCCTTCCACCATGTGCACCCCGTGGACGGGAGCGTCTACCTCGACATCGGCGAGGGCCAGGACGGCACGGTCACCGTGCGCGGCACCGTCGGCGCCGACGGCGTACCGCAGTTCACGACCTACCCCTGGTCCGACCGCTGCCTGATCGACCTCGCGCCGGACGGGGAGCACTTCATGTCCGTCGAACACGGCCAGACGGACGTCGCCTTCCACCACCACCCCGACGGAACCGTCCTCCTCACCCTCTCCGTCGAGGACTTCGGCCACGACCCGGAGGAGACGTTCGTCGAATGGTCCGGCGGCTACCTGACCCCGGACACAGCCGTCGTCACCCTGGGCGGCGAGACCGAGGACGGGGGCGAGTGGTTCCGCAACCACCTGGTCGACGTACGCACGGGCACGATCGGCGACGAGATCACCGTCGAGGCGACCAACCCGTACGACCTGAACCCCCTGGGCGACGGCTCCTTCCTGCTCCCCGGACCCGAGGGGCATCCGGTCCGGCGGTGCTGCCTGGGCGGGGCGTGATCGCGTGGAGTAGTCGGTGGAGCGCGCTGCCGCCAGAGGGCGAGTGCCTTCTGCTGCGACGTGCAGCGAAAGGGAGCGCGTCGAGGAGTGCGTCGCCCTCAGGGGGCTCCGCCCGCTGCCGTAACCGGTCCTGGGCTCGCGGAAGCCAGTGGCGCGGCGGTCAGTGGCGTCGGCCGTCGTACCGCAGCGTCGGTCGGTGCAGGATCTCGCCGAGCCAGTCGGTGGTGAAGGCTGCCAGGTCCTCGACCGGTGCGGTGTGCTCGCGCGGCACGATGTCCGGGCACTCCTGGGTCGGCGCGAGGGTGCAGATGTGCAGTTCACCGCACCGTACGGTGTCCGCCTCCAGGGAGGCGCCGAGTGCGAGGAAGCGCGCTCGGTGGTGGCTGAGGTCCACCACCAGGCGCATCTCGTCGTGCTCCGCGGTGTCGCCGTCCTCGTCGAGTTCGTCGCGGGGGAAGAACAGTGCGTAGGTGTCGCCGGGTCGGCAGGGCCATTCCCGGGCGCCCTTTCGGACCAGGCGCAGGAACTCGCGCTGGGACGGGTCGCAGTTCTCCGGGGTTCTGTCGTGTTCGTCGAACTCGAACCAGAGCGGGTGCATGGGCGCCATCGTAGGTTCGGGCAGCCGGACGGCCCCGCCCTTTTCTCGTTGCATAAACGTGCAGCGCTACGTATAGTCATGCCAATGAAGGAGGCTGACATGACCGTGCGCGTAGCTGTCGCCGGTGCCAGTGGGTATGCCGGGGGAGAGGTGCTGCGGCTGCTGCTCGGGCATCCGGGGGTCGAGGTCGGGGCCGTGACCGCGCACGGGAACGCCGGGCAGCGGCTCGGGGCGCTGCAGCCGCAGTTGCTGCCGCTCGCCGGGCGGGTGCTGGAGGAGACCAGCGCCGAGACCCTCGCCGGGCACGACGTCGTCTTTCTCGCGCTGCCGCACGGACAGTCCGCCGCCGTCGCCGAGCAGCTCGGTCCCGACGTGCTCGTCATCGACATGGGCGCCGACTTCCGGCTGAAGGACGCCGGGGACTGGGAGCGGTTCTACGGAAGCCCGCACGCCGGTACCTGGCCGTACGGTCTGCCCGAACTCCCGGGTGCCCGCGCCGCGTTGGAGGGGTCCAAGCGCGTCGCGGTGCCCGGTTGCTACCCGACCGCCGTCTCCCTCGCCCTGTTCCCGGCGTACACCGCGCACCTCGTGGAGCCGGAAGCCGTGATCGTCGCCGCCTCCGGCACCTCGGGCGCGGGCAAGGCGCCCAAGGCGCATCTGCTCGGCAGCGAGATCATGGGGTCCATGTCGCCGTACGGCGTCGGGGGCGGTCACCGGCACACCCCCGAGATGATCCAGAACCTCGGTGCCGCGGCGGGCGAGCGGGTGTCCGTGTCCTTCACGCCCACCCTCGCCCCCATGCCCCGCGGCATCCTCGCCACGTGCAGCGCGAAGGCGCGCCCGGGGGTGGACGCCCAGGCGGTGCGCGCCGCGTACGAGAAGGCGTACGCCGACGAGCCGTTCGTGCACCTGCTCCCCGAGGGGCAGTGGCCCGCGACCGGTTCCGTCACCGGCTCCAACGCCGTCCAGGTGCAGGTCGCGTACGACCCCGACGCCCACCGCGTCATCGCGATCAGCGCCATCGACAACCTGACCAAGGGCACCGCGGGCGGTGCCGTACAGAGCATGAACATCGCCCTCGGGCTCGACGAGACCACCGGGCTTTCCACGATCGGAGTCGCGCCTTGAGCGTCACAGCGGCCAAGGGATTCACCGCGGCGGGCATCGCCGCGGGGATCAAGGAGAACGGCAACCCCGACCTGGCCCTCGTGGTCAACACCGGACCCCGACGCGCCGCCGCCGGAGTCTTCACCGCCAACCGCGTGAAAGCCGCGCCGGTGCTGTGGTCGGAGCAGGTGGTCAAGAGCGGCGAGGTCTCCGTCGTCGTCCTCAACTCCGGTGGCGCCAACGCCTGTACGGGTCCGAAGGGCTTCCAGGACACCCACGCCACCGCGGAGAAGGCCGCCGAGGTCCTCGGGCGCGGGGCGATCGAGGTCGCCGTGTGCTCCACCGGGCTCATCGGCGTGCACCTCCCGATGGACAAGCTGCTGCCCGGCATCGAGACCGCCGCGGCCGCCCTGAGCGAGCACGGCGGCGAGAAGGCGGCCATCGCCATCAAGACCACCGACTCCCACCACAAGACAGCCGTGGTCGACGGCGACGGCTGGACCGTCGGCGGCATGGCCAAGGGCGCCGGAATGCTCGCCCCCGGGCTCGCCACCATGCTGGTCGTCCTCACCACCGACGCCGACGTGGACACCGCCGCACTGGACCACGCCCTGCGCGCCGCCACCAAGGTCACCTTCGACCGGGTCGACTCCGACGGCTGCATGTCCACCAACGACACCGTCCTGCTGCTCTCCTCCGGCGCCTCCGGCGTCACGCCCGGCCAGGAGGAGTTCACCGAAGCCGTCCGCAAGGTCTGCGAGGACCTGGGGCGTCAGCTCATCGGGGACGCCGAGGGCGCCAGCAAGGACATCAAGGTCGAGGTGATCAACGCGGCCACCGAGGAGGACGCCGTCGAGGTCGGCCGCTCCATCGCCCGCAACAACCTCCTCAAGTGCGCCATCCACGGCGAGGACCCCAACTGGGGTCGCGTCCTGTCCGCCATCGGCACCACGCGGGCCGCCTTCGACCCCGACCTGCTCAACGTCGCCATCAACGACGTCTGGGTCTGCAAGAACGGCTCGGTCGGCGAGGACCGCGAGAAGGTCGACATGCGCTACCGCGAGGTGCACATCGTCGCCGACCTCGCCGCGGGCACCGAGACCGCCACCATCTGGACCAACGACCTGACCGCGGACTACGTCCACGAGAACAGCGCGTACTCGTCATGAGCAGCCCGACGCGGAAGCACACCGCGCTCCCCAAGGCCCGCATCCTCGTCGAGGCGCTGCCCTGGCTCACCCGGCACCACGGCAGGACCGTCGTCATCAAGTTCGGCGGCAACGCCATGGTGGACGAGGGACTGAAGGCAGCCTTCGCCCAGGACGTCGTCTTCCTGCGCCACGCCGGGCTCAAGCCGGTCGTCGTGCACGGCGGCGGTCCGCAGATCAGCGCCGCGCTCGACAAGCACGGCATCGTCAGCGAGTTCAAGGCGGGGCTCCGGGTCACCACCGAGGAGGCCATGGACGTCGTACGGATGGTGCTCGCCGGGCAGGTCCAGCGCGAACTGGTCGGACTGCTCAACGCGCACGGCCCGCTCGCTGTCGGCCTCACCGGCGAGGACGCCCACACCATCACCGCGACCCGCCACACGCCCCGCATCGACGGCGAACTCGTGGACATCGGACGCGTCGGCGAGATCACCGAGATCGACACCGGCGCCATCGAGGCACTGCTCGCGGACGGCCGCATCCCGGTCGTCTCCTCCATCGCCCGCTCCGAGGACGACGGTCATGTCTACAACGTCAATGCTGATACGGCGGCTGCGGCACTCGCTGCTGCGCTGGGCGCCGAAACCCTCATGGTCCTCACCGACGTCGAGGGTCTCTACGAGGACTGGCCGCACTCCGACGAGGTGATCAGCCGCCTCACCGCCACCCAGTTGGAGAAACTGCTGCCCGAGCTGTCCTCGGGCATGGTGCCCAAGATGGAGGGCTGCCTGTACGCCGTACGCAACGGCGTGAACACCGCCCGCGTCATCGACGGCCGGGTCCAGCACTCGATCCTGCTGGAGATCTTCACGGACGAGGGCATCGGCACCATGGTCGTGCCCGACGACGAGCCGGACACCCCGGGGGAGTCATGAGCGACATCAACAACGAGGAACTGACCGCCCGTTGGCAGGGCGCCCTCATGAACAACTACGGCACCCCGCGCCTGCCCCTCGTGCGCGGCGCGGGCACCGCCGTGTGGGACGCCGACGGCAGGCGCTACCTCGACTTCGTCGGCGGCATCGCGGTGAACGCCCTCGGTCACGCCCACCCCGCCGTGGTGGATGCCGTCAGCACGCAGATCGCGTCCCTCGGGCATGTCTCCAACCTCTTCGTCGCCGAACCGCCCGTCGCCCTCGCCGAGCGCCTGCTGCGCCTGTTCGGGCGTGACGGCAAGGTGTTCTTCTGCAACTCCGGCGCCGAGGCCAACGAGGCAGCCCTCAAGATCGGCCGGCTGACCGGGCGCACCCACATGGTCGCGACCACCGGCGGCTTCCACGGCCGCACCATGGGCGCCCTCGCGCTGACCGGACAGCCCGGCAAGCAGACCCCGTTCCTGCCGCTGCCCGGCGAGGTCACCCACGTCCCCTACGGCGACGCCCGCGCCCTCGCCGACGCCGTCACCGACGAGACCGCCCTGGTCATCATCGAGCCGATCCAGGGCGAGAACGGCGTCGTCGTCCCGCCGCCCGGCTATCTCAAGGCAGCCCGCGCGATCACCGCCGCCACCGGCGCCCTCCTGGTCCTGGACGAGGTGCAGACCGGCGTCGGCCGCACCGGCGACTGGTTCGCCTACCAGGCCCACGACGGCGTCCTGCCCGACATCGTCACCCTCGCCAAGGGGCTCGGCGGCGGACTCCCGCTCGGCGCCACGATCGCCTTCGGGCGCGCCGCCGACCTGCTCCAGCCCGGACAGCACGGCACCACCTTCGGCGGCAACCCGGTCGCCTGCGCCGCCGGACTCGCCGTACTCGACACCATCGAAGGCGAAGGGCTCCTCGCCAACGCCAAGCGCCAGAGCGAGAACCTGCGCGCGGGAACCGAGGCGCTCGGCCACCCGCTGATCGACCATGTACGGGGCGCGGGGCTCCTGCTGGGTATCGTGCTCACCGGACCGTACGCGGCGCAGGCGCAGGCGGCGGCCCAGGAAGCCGGGTTCCTGGTGAACGCGCCCGCCCCCGACGTCGTACGGCTCATGCCCCCGCTGAACCTCCGCGACGACGAGACGGACGCCTTCCTCCAGGCGCTGCCCGGCATCCTCGACGCAAGCCGAGAGGACGGACGAGCCGGAGAATGAGACGACGATGAGTCAGCCGCAGGACCACGGACAGGCGGGGGGAGCCGGTCCCGCGGTGCCGCAGACCCGCACCGCCCGCCACCGCCGGATCGTGGACATCCTCAACCGGCAGCCGGTGCGCTCGCAGAGCCAGCTCGCCAAACTGCTCGCCGACGACGGGCTCAGCGTCACCCAGGCGACGCTCTCCCGCGACCTCGACGAGCTGAACGCGGTCAAGATCCGCAACACCGACGGCGACCTGATCTACGCGGTGCCCAGCGAGGGCGGCTTCCGCACCCCGCGCGCGCCGCTCGGGGAGTCCGCCAAGGAGGAGCGGATGCGGCGTCTGTCCCAGGAGCTGCTGATCTCCGCCGAGGCGTCCGCGAACCTCGTGGTGCTGCGCACCCCGCCCGGCGCCGCCCAGTTCCTCGCCTCGGCCATCGACCAGGCCGAACTGCAGGACATCCTCGGCACCATCGCCGGTGACGACACCCTGCTGCTCATCAGCCGCCACCCCACCGGCGGCCAGGCGCTCGCCGACCATCTGCTCCGGCTGGCCCAGAACGGCCAGTGACGGGCCCCCTGACGGCCGTCGTACGGCGAAGGGGCGTACCGGAGTCCTCAACTCCCGTACGCCCCTTGCCGGGTGCGCCGCGTAGGCGCGATACGGCGGCCGTCAGCCGAGCCGCGTCGCCAGCCCCCCGGTACAGCGCACCTCGTCCCCCGCGGTGATGAGTAAGCCCTCCACGTCCGGCAGCGACTCCAGCCACGCGAGACCCGCGCGCGAGCCCATCGCGAACGCCGCCGTGGCCCAGCAGTCCGACCAGGTCAGCCGGGGACCCACCACCGTCACCGCGACCAGGTCGGTCACCGCCGACTTGCCGGTGCCCGGGTCCACGATGTGCGCGCCCCGCTCGGCCGTCCCCGAGGTCGCCACCGACAGCTCCTCCGCGCCGGCCGCCGAGATCACCGCCGCGAGCCCGCCGGGACGCAGCGGATCGGCCACGCCCACCCGCCACGCCCGCCCCGGCTCGGGCGCGCCGCACATCTGCACGTCGCCGCCGCCGTTCACACTGACCCCGCGCACCCCGTCCACGGCGGCGAGTGCCCGGGCCGCCCGCTCGGCGGACCAGCCCTTGACGATACCGGTCGGGTCGAGCGAGCCCCGGTAGCGCGGGCTGAACCAGCCCTCGCTCACCCGCTCCGCCTCGGCAGCGAGGTCCAGCACCTCGGCGACCTCCGGCGCGCACTGCTCCACCGTCAGCTCGCCCCGGGCCAGTCGGGAGACCTCGCTGTCCTCGCGGTAGGTGCTGAACAGCGCGTCCACCCGGTGCAGACCCGCGACCGCCTCGTCCAGCGCCGCGCGCACCGCGTCCGCCTCGCCGCCGCGCACGTCGAAGGAGAACACGGTCCCCATGACCTCCTCCGCGTGCCGCACCGCGGAGTCCTTCCCCCGCTCGGCCACCCGGTCAGCCACCGGCCTGGTCCAGCGCGGACTGCAGCGACTGCTTGTATCCGGTGCTGGTGTAGGTGGCGCCGGACACCGAGTCGATGTCGGCGCTCCCGGCCGCCACGGCCTCCTTGTTGAGCCTCGGCACGGACAGCGCGGTCTTCTGGTCGCTGGTGCCGCCCTTGGGCGCCTGGACCGCCTCCGCCTTGGTGATCTTCTTCCCGCTGACCGTGATCCGCACCTGGACGGCACCGTACGGCGTCTGCGCGGGCTTGCCGGTGACGGTACGGGGAGCGGTCGCCTCGGCCGAACCGGAGCCGCCGGAGCCGGACTTGGAGCCCGAGCCGGGCTTGGAGCCGGAACCCGAGCCGGAACCCGAGCCGGAACCGGAGCCGGGCTTGGCGGCGGAACCCGAACCCGCCGGGACCGTCTTGATCTTGTCCAGCGCCGACTGGAGCGACTTCTTGTACCCCGCGCTCGTGTACGTCGCCCCCGACACCGAGTCGATCTCCGCGCCCTGGGCGACCACCGCCTCCTGGTTCAGCCGAGGCACGGAGAGCGCGGTCTTCTGGTCGCTGGTGCCGCCCTTCGGTGCCTGGACCGCCTCCGCCTTGGTGATCTTGCCGCCGCGCACGGTCAGCCGCACCTGCACGGCGCCGTACTGCGTCTGCGCCACGTCCCCGGTCACCGTCCCGTCGGCACGGACCTGCTCCGCGCCGCCCTGCGGCGACTCCTGCGCGGCCGCCGTCTGCTGCGGCGCCGCGCCCGCCGCCGACGCCGAGGACGGATCGGAGGCGGGCTTCAGCGACAGCAGCAGCACGACACCGGACACGGTCGCGGCGGTGGCCAGCACGACCCGCCGAATCGGGTGGCTCTTCCTCATGTCTTCCAGGGCTCCAGGTCTTGTGCGAACGGTGCGAACGGGCTTCGGTGGGCGCCGCTCACATCTCGAACGACTCGTGGTGGATACGGCGGGCGGGCACCCCGGCGCCGCGCAGTGCCTCGTACACCGACTGCGCGAAACCGGGCGGCCCGCACATGAAGACGTCGTGGCGGTCGATGTCGGGGATCTTGCGCTGGAGGTTCTCCGCCGAGATGTCAGGGCGCCGCCCCTCCGGGCTGTTCACCGCGTACATCAGCCGGGCGCCGCGCTCCTCCGCGATGGTCGCCAGCTCGTCCCACAGGGCCAGGTCCTGCGTGGTGTTGGCGCGGTAGAGCAGCGTGATGTCACCGGCCGCGCCGGGCAGCGTCTCGAACAGCGCGCGCATCGGCGTGATGCCCACACCGCCCGCGACCAGCAGCACCTTGCCCCGGCTGCGCCGCTGCGCGGTGAGCGCGCCGTACGGACCCTCCGCCCACACCCGCGTGCCCGGCGTCAGCTCGCGCAGCCGCGCGCTGTGGTCGCCGATCGCCTTCACGGTGATCCGCAGCATCCCCGGGCGGGGCGCCGCCGACAGCGAGTACGGGTGCGAGCTGAACCGCATCCCGGGCGCCAGGAACCGCCAGCGGAAGAACTGCCCCGCCTGCGCGCCCATCCGGTGCAGCTTGCGACCCGAGATCAGCACCGACACGATGCCCGGCGACTCCTCGATCACCGCCTCCACCCGCATCCGGTGCCGCAGGTTCAGCCGGATCGGCACGAAGATCCGGTACCAGAGCACCAGCGCGGTCACCGCGCCGTAGAGCACGTACCAGAAGGTCTTCGCCATCGGCTCGACCGCGAAGTCGTTGCCGGTGGTGATCTGGTGCCAGAACGTCAGGAACACGGCCGCGTACGTCAGCAGATGCACGTGGTACCAGGTGTCGTACGGCAGCCTGCGCCGCACCACCCCGATGGACGACAGGCCGATCACCACGAACAGTGCGGTGCCGATGGCCGCCTTGCCCATGTCGGGCAACTGGTCCACCGAGTCGATCGTCTGCTGCACGATGTCCCCGAGGGACTTGCCCGCCTGGAGCGCGTACCCCCACATGATGAGGAAGACGTGCGCGAGGACCAGGCTGAGCGTGTAGCGGCCGCTCATCGCGTGCCAGCGGGCCACCCGGTCCGAGCCGACCCGCCGCTCCAGCGCCGGTACGCGCGCCATCTGGAGCACGACCAGCGCCATCAGGTACCCGGCGAGCAGCCCGGTGATCCGGCCCGCGTTCACGATCCGGCCGGTGTTGTCCGCGATGGACGGTGTGTTGTGCCACCAGAGCCACAACACCGCCACCGCCCCGGCCCACACGGCCAGCAGCAGCGGTACGGCCGGGGAGCGGCGCGGGCGAATGCGGCGCATCGTCTGGCGGCGGGCGGCACGTCCGCCCGCAAGCGTGGTGGTCACGGTTCCTCCGGGGGACTTGACCCTTGGCCCACACATACGCGCGGTGCGCCCGGAGTGTTCAGCGCGCGGCGGAGTCGAGCGCGGACTGGAGCGACTGCCGGTAGCCGGTGCTGGTGTAGGTGGCTCCGGACACGGTGTCGATGTCCGCGTTCTGGGCCGCCAGCGCCTCGGCGCGCAGCCGGGGCAGCGCGTAGGCGTTGATCTCCTGGTCGCGCGGATTGCCGGACGGCTGTTGCACCGCGGCGACGTCGGTGAGCCTGCCGTCCTTGAGCGTGACCCGCACCTGCACCGGCCCCCACCGCGTCCGCGCGGTGTCCCCGGTGACGGTACGGCTGCCGCTGCCCGCGCTCGACGACCTCTGCGGCGGCACGGCCGTCGCTCCCGGGTTCGTGTGCGGCTTCAGCGACAACGGCAGCACCGTCGCGGCGACGGCGGCCGCGCAGGCCAGGACGGTACGGCGCAGGGGGCGGTTCTTGCGCAAGGGGTGCACGGTGATTCTCCGGTCTCACAGCTCGAACGACTCGTGGTGGATGCGCCGGTCCGGGACGCCCGCCGCCCGCAGCGCCGCGTAGAGGTCCTGCGCGAAGCGGTGGGGGCCGCAGAGGAAGACGTCGTGTCCCGGCAGTCCGGGGTACGCCGCGCGCAGCCACTGCGGGGTGAGGAGCGGGCGTTCGCCGTGCGGGCCGTTGAGCACGTACCGCAGCGGTGCGCCGCGCCGGTGGGCTATCGCCTCCAACTCGCCGCGCAGGGCGAGGTCCTCGGGTCCGCGTGCCCGGTAGAGCAGCGCCGGTTCGCCGGGCAGCGTCTCGAACAGGGCGCGCAGCGGGGTGATCCCGACCCCGGCCGCGATGAGCAGCGAGCGGTGGCTCGTGGCCCGCTCGGCGGTGAGCGCGCCGTAGGGTCCCTCCGCCCACACCCGGGTGCCCGGCCGCAGCAGGGGGGTCTTCGCGCTGTGGTCGCCCAGCGCCTTCACGGTGATCCGCAGTCGGTCGGGGAGCGGCGGCGCGGAGAGCGAGTACGGGGTGGAGGTGCCGGCCAGGCCCGCGCCGAGGAACCGCCAGCGGAAGAACTGACCCGACCTCGCGCCGAGTTGGTCCAGGCGCCGTCCGGTCACGACCACGGAGTACACCCCCGGCGCCTCCGCGCGCACGGACTCCACCCGCAGCCGGTGCCGCAGGTTGAGCCGCACCGGGACCAGCACCCGGAACCACAGCACCAGCGCCGCCACCGAGAGGTACAGCGCGTACCACGCGGCGCCGGCCACCCGCCCGCCCAGGTCCGCGCCCAGCGCCACCTGGTGCCCGAAGGCGAGGAAGACGGCCGCGTAGCTGAGCAGATGGACGCGGTACCAGAACTCGTGGCTCGTGCGGCGGCGCACCGCCCGCGCGGAGGTGATCCCCACCGCGCACAGCACGACCGTGCCCGCCGTCGCCTTCAGCATGTCGGGGTAGTTCAGGACCACGGTGACCGTCTCGTGCCACAGCGAGGCCCCGTCCTGCGCGGCGTACCCGGCGATGATCAGCACGACGTGCGCCACCAGCAGGCAGACCGTCCAGCGTCCGGCGAGCGCGTGCCAGCGGGCGACCCGGTCCGAGCCGATCCGCGTCTCCAGCGGCGGCACCCGCGCCATCAGACCGACCAGGACCGCGCAGGCGTACCCGCACAGCAGGCCCGTGATCCGCCCGGCGCCGGTCAGCCAGCCCGCCGCGCCGACGACCGCGTCCGTGCCGGTCCACCACAGCGCGAGCACGGCCGCCGCGCCCGCCCACAGCAGTGCCGCCACCGGTACGGCGGGCGTGCGGCGGGCCGGGGGTGACACGGGCGGCGCCGCGCGCCCCTCGTCCACGGTGATCATCGGCGATGTCCCTTCGTCCGTCCGGGACCGCCACTGTGCGGGGCGAAGCTCTGAGGGACCTCTCAACGGTCCCCGGGATCTTCAGAGGAAACTCAGAGCCGGCGGGTCACGCCCCACTCCCGCGCGTCGGGGATGCTGGAGAGCGCGATGAACACCTCCCGCTCCGGCCGCCCCGCGCTCACCCGTCCCGACGGCACTCCGCCGCGCGTCCTCGTCGTCGACGACGACCCCGACCTCGCGGAAGTGCTCACCGGAGCCCTGCGCTACCAGGGCTGGCAGGTGCGCGCGGAGGGCGACGGCGCCTCGGCCGTCGCCGCGGCGCGCGAGCTGAGGCCCGACGCCGTGGTCCTGGACGTGATGCTGCCCGACACCGACGGTCTCGCCGTGCTGCGCCGCCTCCAGGAGATCGCGCCCGACGTCTGTGTGCTCTTCCTCACCGCGCGGGACGCCGTCGAGGACCGGATCGCCGGGATCACGGCGGGCGGCGACGACTACGTGACCAAGCCCTTCAGCCTGGAGGAGGTCGTCGCCCGGCTGCGCGGACTGCTGCGCCGCGCGGGCATGGCCCGCCTCCTGGACGAGGGGCCGCGCCTGACCGTGGGCGACCTGGTCATGGACGAGGACGCGCGCGAGGTGACCCGCGCCGGCGAGCTGATCGACCTCTCACCGACCGAGTTCGAGCTGCTGCGCCTCCTCATGCGCAACCCGCGCTGCGTCCTGAGCAAGGCCCAGATCCTGGACCGGGTGTGGTCCTACGACTTCGGGGGCCGCGCGCACGTGGTGGAGCTGTACATCTCCTACCTGCGCAAGAAGGTGGACGCCGGGCGCGAGCCGATGATCCACACCGTGCGCGGGGCGGGGTACGTGCTGAAGCCGGTGACCCGGTGAGGGCACCGCGGCTACGGGAGCGGTGGCCGGGTCTGCCGCCGTGGCGCCCGCGCCTGCCCCGCACCCTGCGCGCCCGCCTCACCGCCGGACTGGTCGTCCTGCTCGCCGTGAGCTGTGCGGCCGTGGGCCTGGCCGCGGTCGTGGAGCTGAACGGCTTCCTCACCCGGCGCCTGGACCAGCAGCTCACGGACGCGGGCGACCGCTTCCCGGAGAGCCTGGAACACCACGGCGTCCTGCCCGACGACCACGACGGCGACGAGTACGGCGACACCCGGCGGCAGGCGGCGGGCACCTTCGGCGCCCGGCTGGTCGGCGGCAAGGTCACCCATCGCGGCCTCGTACGGGCCGGTGACCCGGCCGCCGACCTGAGTGTCGCCCTGACCCCGGCGGACGAGCGGGCGCTGGCCGCGCTGCCGCCCGACGGCAGCCCGCGTACGGTCCGGCTGTCCGCCCTGCACGACTACCGGCTGGCGGCGAACCGGGGCCGTGACGGCGACGTCCTGGTCGTCGGGCTTCCCCTGGAGCCGGTGGAGGCGGCCGTCCACCGCCTTGAGCTGGTCTCCGGGGTCGTCTTCGGGGCGGCACTCGTGGTCACCGGCGTGGCCGGGGCACTCTGGGTCCGCTGGTCGCTGCGGCCGCTCAACCGGGTCGCCGCGACCGCCGTCCGGGTGAGCGGGCTGCCGCTGGCCAGCGGCGAGGTCGCCCTCCCGCCCAGGGTGCCGGTCGCCGAGACAGGCAGCGAGGTGGGCCGGGTCGCCACCGCCGTCAACCGGATGCTCGGTCACGTCGAGGACGCGCTGACCAAGCGGCAGGCGAGCGAGGAGCGGCTGCGCGGCTTCGCCGCCGACGCCAGCCACGAACTGCGCACCCCGGTCGCCTCCGTGCGCGGGCACGCGGAACTCGCCTTGCTGCACCCCGGCCCGGTCCCGGCCGAGGTCACCCGCGCGCTGGAGCGCATCACCGCCGAGTCCGCCCGGATGGGCGCGATGGTGGACGACCTGCTGCTGCTCGCCCGCCTCGACGCGGGGCGCCCGCTGGAGCGCCGTCCGGTCGACCTCACCCGGCTGGTCCTGGACGCGGTCACCGACGCCCGCGCCGTGGGCCCGGAGCACCGGTGGACCCTCGACCTCGCCGAGGAACCGGTCACCGTCACCGGCGACGACCACCGTCTGCACCAGGTCCTGGCCAACCTCCTGGCCAACGCCCGTCTGCACACCCCGCCCGGCACCGAGATCACGGTCGCCCTGGCCGCCGAGGACGGCGCGGCCCGCCTCTGCGTGCACGACGACGGCCCCGGCATCCCGGAAGAGGTCCGCGCCCATGTCTTCGAGCGGTTCACCCGCGCGGAACACCGGCGCCTCGCGGACTCCCCGGGAGGAGGGGCCGGGCTCGGCCTGTCGATCGTGTCGGCGGTGGTGCAGGCACACGGCGGGAGCGTGGAGGTGGAGAGCGTTCCGGGAAGCACGACGTTCACGGTGCGGCTGCCCCGGGAGGGCTAGCCCCCGGTCCCGGTCCCGGTCGGCGGCAGCGGCAGGGGCAGCCCCGGCAGGCCGTCGATGCTCGTGGCGATGTGGTCCTTCCCGGCGAAGTACGCGCTCAGCGAGGCGTCGTCCTCGCGGGCGAAGCGCTTGGCGTGGAGTTCGCGGTCCGCTTCGTAGGCCATGTACGGGACGGCGTAGCCGCAGGAGTCACGGATCAGCTCGGCGTGGACCACGATGACGGCGCGCAGGCCGTGCTGGGTGGGGTCGATGTCCGGGAACGAGGTCAGGAGCCCGGGGAAGCGGGGGTCGTCGCGGAGGACTGCCTCGCCCCGGCCGTGGACGCGCACGATGTTGGGCGGGCCCTGGAAGGCGCACCACATCAGGGTGATCCGGCCGTTCTCGCGCAGGTGGGCGACGGTCTCCGCGTTCGAGCCCGCGAAGTCGAGATAGGCGACCGTGAGGTCGTCCAGGACGACGAAGGAGCCCCGCAGACCCTTGGGGGAGAGGTTGACCGTGCCGTCGCCGGCCAGGGGCGCGGTCGCGGTGAAGAAGAGGGGCTGGTCCTCGATGAATCTCCGCAGCCTGCCCTCGATGCGCTCATATGTCTTTCCCATGCCCGGTGCCTACCCGCGCGCTGCGATTGACGAATCATGCGGAGTTCTGCATACTCATGCATAACAGCGAATGCACGTGAGGAGAAACCCGTGACCGAGCGCGTCGTACTCGCCTACTCAGGCGGACTGGACACCTCCGTCGCCATCGGCTGGATCGCCGAGGAGACGGGCGCCGAGGTCATCGCCGTAGCGGTGGACGTCGGCCAGGGCGGCGAGGACCTGGACGTCATCCGCAAGCGCGCCCTCGCGTGCGGTGCGGTGGAGGCCGAAGTGGCCGACGCCAAGGACGAGTTCGCCGAGGAGTACTGCCTCCCGGCGATCAAGGCGAACGCCCTCTACATGGACCGGTACCCGCTGGTCTCGGCCCTCTCGCGGCCGACCATCGTCAAGCACCTCGTGGCCGCCGCGCAGAAGCACGGCGCCACCACGGTCGCCCACGGCTGCACCGGCAAGGGCAACGACCAGGTCCGTTTCGAGGCGGGCATCGTCGCCCTCGCCCCCGACCTGAAGTGCATCGCCCCGGTCCGCGACTACGCGATGACCCGGGACAAGGCGATCGCCTTCTGCGAGGCGAAGAACCTCCCGATCGCGACCACCAAGAAGTCCCCGTACTCCATCGACCAGAACGTCTTCGGGCGCGCGGTCGAGACGGGCTTCCTGGAGGACATCTGGAACGCGCCGATCGAGGACATCTACGAGTACACCTCGAACCCGGCCGAGGCCCGCGAGGCCGACGAGGTCGTCATCACCTTCGAGCGCGGTGTCCCGGTCGCCGTCGACGGCCGCCCGGTCACCGTCCTCCAGGCCATCCAGCAGCTCAACGAGCGCGCGGGCGCCCAGGGCATCGGCCGGATCGACATGGTCGAGGACCGTCTCGTCGGCATCAAGTCCCGTGAGGTGTACGAGGCTCCGGGCGCCATCGCCCTGATCACCGCCCACCAGGAGCTGGAGAACGTCACCGTCGAGCGCGAACTCGCCCGCTACAAGCGGCAGGTGGAGCAGCGCTGGGGCGAACTGGTCTACGACGGCCAGTGGTTCTCCCCGCTCAAGCGCGCCCTCGACGGCTTCATCGCCGAGGCCAACGAGCACGTCTCCGGCGACATCCGGATGACCCTGCACGGCGGGCGCGCCGTCGTCACCGGGCGCCGGTCCCAGTCGTCGCTGTACGACTTCAACCTCGCCACCTACGACACCGGCGACAGCTTCGACCAGGCCGCGGCCAAGGGCTTCATCGACATCTACAGCCTGTCGTCGAAGATCGCGGCCAAGCGGGACCTGGCGTAACGGGACCTCGCGTAAGCAGCGTCGTCAACAGTCAGCAGAGGGACAGCCGCCTCCTCACCTGCAAGGGTGGGGAGGCGGTGGCACATCACGAGCTTGAGGAGCAACGCAGTGAGCAGCAACAGCGGTGACGTACGGCTCTGGGGCGGACGTTTCGCCGACGGTCCCGCCGAGGCCCTGGCGAAGCTGTCCGCGTCCGTCCACTTCGACTGGCGGCTCGCGCCCTACGACATCGCGGGCTCCCGCGCCCACGCGCGCGTGCTGCACACCGCGGGGCTGCTCACCGAGGACGAGCTGACCCGGATGCTCGCCGGGCTCGACCAGCTCGAAGCCGATGTGGCGTCCGGCGAGTTCACCGGCACCATCGCCGACGAGGACGTGCACACCGCGCTGGAGCGCGGTCTCCTGGAGCGCCTCGGTCCCGACCTCGGCGGCAAGCTCCGCGCGGGACGCTCGCGCAACGACCAGGTCGCGACCCTCTTCCGGATGTACCTGCGCGACCACGCGCGGATCATCGGCGGTCTGATCGCGGACCTCCAGGACGCCCTGATCGGTCTGGCCGAGGCTCACCCGGACGTCGCCATGCCCGGCCGCACCCACCTCCAGCACGCCCAGCCGGTGCTCTTCGCCCACCACGTGCTCGCCCATGTGCAGTCCCTGTCCCGGGACGCCGAGCGGCTGCGCCAGTGGGACACGCGCACCGCCGTCTCGCCGTACGGCTCCGGCGCGCTCGCCGGGTCCTCCCTGGGGCTCGACCCGGAGGCGGTCGCCCTTGACCTCGGCTTCGAGCACGGCAGCGTCGGCAACTCCATCGACGGCACCGCCTCGCGGGACTTCGTCGCGGAGTTCGCCTTCATCACCGCGATGATCGGCGTGAACCTCTCCCGGATCGCCGAGGAGATCATCATCTGGAACACGAAGGAGTTCTCCTTCGTCACCCTGCACGACGCCTTCTCCACCGGCTCCTCGATCATGCCGCAGAAGAAGAACCCCGACATCGCGGAGCTGGCGCGCGGCAAGTCCGGCCGCCTGATCGGCAACCTGACCGGTCTCCTCGCCACCCTCAAGGCCCTCCCCCTCGCCTACAACCGCGACCTCCAGGAGGACAAGGAGCCGGTCTTCGACTCCTGCGACCAGCTCGAAGTCCTCCTTCCCGCCTTCACCGGCATGATCGCCACCCTCACCGTCCACCGCGAACGCCTGGAAGAACTCGCCCCCGCCGGCTTCTCCCTCGCCACCGACATCGCGGAGTGGCTGGTCAAGCAGGGCGTCCCCTTCCGCGTCGCCCACGAGGTGGCGGGCGAGTGCGTCAAGACCGCCGAAGCCGAGGGCAAGGAACTCGACGACCTCACGGACGACCAGTTCGCCAAGATCTCCCCTCACCTCACCCCCGAGGTCCGCACCGTCCTCAACGTCCCGGGCGCCCTCGCGTCCCGCAACGGCCGGGGCGGCACGGCACCGAGCGCGGTGGCGGTGCAGCTCGCGGAACTGAAGGCGGACCTGGCGGCGCAGCAGGCGTGGGCCGAGGCGGGCGCCCGGCGGTGACGGTGGTCCCGCGGTAGGCGTGTGAACCCCTGCCTCCCCGGGCAGACAGCGGGGCAGGGGAGCGCAGGGGGGCCACCATGCAGGACGGCGCGGCCGGGATCACCCGGCTGTTGAGCAGGTTCCGCGTGGTGCTGGCGCTCTGCGTGCTCCTCGTCGGACTGATCCTGGCCACGCTCTCCAACGGCAGGGACGGCTTCTGGTGGGCCGTGCTCAACGAGCTGGCCCTCTTCGCCGCGGCCGCCGTCGCCGTGCCCTTCTACTACGACCTCTTCCTGCGGGACGCCGAGCGCCACCGGTTTCTCGCGGAGATGACCGAGGTCATCGACGCCCGGCTGGCCGCGTCCGTCGGCGGCGCACACGGACTGACCGTCCACGCCCAGGGCCGGCCCTCACCGGTGGAGAAGGCCCACTTCATCGCGGGGGCGCAGCGGGAGATCATCGAGGTCGGCGTCACGCTGCGCAGTCTGGCGGGTCTGTACGTCTCGCGTCCCGCACCCGATTTCACCGCCCCGGTGCGGCGGCTGCTGGCCCAGGGCGTGCACATCACCTACATCGTGGCGGACCCCGCGTCACCGCTGTTCACCGCGTACGCGGAGAGTGTCGGGGACCCCGCCATGCCGGACCGGGCGGCCGAAGCTGCCCGTCAACTGCTGCGGGTGGCACAGGGTTTCGCGGCCGAGGGGCATCCCGGGCGCATGGCGGTCCACCTCACCCGGCAGCTCCCCACCAGCTATGTCTCCCTCGTCGACCCCGACTCCGATACGGGCTACTGCCGCACCGCCCACTATCTGCCGGGCGTCCGGCGAGCCGACATGCCCGTCCTGGACATCACCCGCGCGGCTCAGCCCGAACTGTTCGAGCGCTACGTGACGTACGCGCGGCGCGCCCTGGCCGAGAGCGTGACGCTGGACTCGGTGCAGCCGGACGTGGTCTGACCGCCGGTCACCACGACTCCGGCTCGCGGAGTGTTCGCGGACCGGGATGCGTCCGCGTCGGCCGGGTTACGTTGGTGGCCGAGCCGAACCGGACCGACCGAACGGAGCCCGAGATGCCCTTCGCCCGTCTCTCCTCCGCGACGACCCCGACCCGCCACATCGGTCTGGGGCTCGCCGCGGTGGGCCGCCCCGGATACATCAACCTGGGGCGGGACCAGGATCTCGGAGCGGACCGCAGCGTCGAGGCGTTGCGCGCCCGTAGCCACGAACTCCTCGACGCCGCCTATGCGCAGGGCGTCCGCTACTTCGACGCCGCCCGCTCCTACGGCCGGGCGGAGGAGTTCCTGGCGGACTGGCTCACCGCGCACCCCGAGATCGACGACGTGGTGATCGGCAGCAAGTGGGGGTACACCTACACCGCCGACTGGTCGACCGACGCCGAGCGGCACGAGGTCAAGGACCACTCCCTGGCGACCTTTGAGCGCCAGCGCGCGGAGACCGACGCCCTGTTCGGGGACCGGCTCGACCTCTACCAGATCCACTCCGTCACCCCCGACAGCCCGGCGCTGACCGACCGCGCCCTGCACGAGCGGCTCGCGGAGGCGGCGGCGGGCGGTCTCACCATCGGTTTCTCCACCAGCGGACCCGCGCAGGCGGACGCCGTCCGGGCCGCGCTGAAGGTCACGGTGGACGGCGAGCGGCTCTTCCGCACCGTGCAGTCGACGTACAACGCCCTGGAGACCTCGGCGGGCGCCGCCCTCGCGGAGGCGCACGACGCCGGGCTGACCGTGATCGTCAAGGAGGGCATGGCCAACGGCAGGCTCGCCGGGTCCGCCGCACCCGCGCCCCTGCGCGAGGTGGCCGAGGAGACCGGTCTCGGTGCCGACGCCGTCGCCCTCGCGCTGATCCTGTGCCGCCCGTGGGCCGACGTGGTGCTCTCCGGCGCCGCGACCGCCGCCCAGCTCACCTCCAACCTGCACGCCGCCGCCGTGGACCTGGACGAGGACCGGCTCGCCCGTCTCGCCGCCCTCGCGGAGGACCCGCGCGCCTACTGGGAGCGGCGCGGACAGTTGCCCTGGCACTGAGGACGCACCACCGGCACGATCAGGTCCCGCATGAGTCACGTATGCCCGTGGTGAGACATCACTGTCTCACCAGAGGTATCCTTGTCTCATGGCCCTGGACCGAGACCACGTGCTGCGCAGCGCCGCCGCCCTGCTGACCCGCAGATCCACCGCGACCATGGACGAGGTCGCGCGTGCCGCCGGGATCAGCCGCGCCACCCTGCACCGCCACTTCGCCGGACGCGACGCGCTCGTCCGCGCGCTGGAAGCCCTCGGCATCGCGGAGTGCGAGGCGGCGGTGGACCGCGCCCGGCTCGACGAGGGTCCCGCGAGCGAAGCCGTACGCCGCCTGGTGCGCGAGCTGCGGTCAGCCGCCGGACTGGTCGCCTTCCTCTACGGCGAGAGTCAGCTCTGGGAGGGTCAGGGGCAGAACGAGGGCTGGGAACGCCTCGACACCCGGATCGGCGCGCTCTTCCGGCGCGGACAGCGCGAGGGCGAGCTGCGCATCGACCTCACCCCCGCCTGGCTCACCGAGGCGCTCTACGGCCTGATCACCGCCTGCGCCTGGGCCACCCTGGACGGCCGCGTGGCCGCCCGCGACTTCCCCACCATGGTCGCCGAGCTGCTGCTCGGCGGCGCCCTCAGGAACGAGGAACCATGACCGGCACCCTGCGGCCGGCCGTCGTCACCGGTACGGAACCGCGACCGGGCCGCTGGCTCGCGCTCGCCGTCCTGACGCTGGCCGTGCTGCTCGTGGCCGTGGACGCCACCGTCCTCGGCCTCGCCACCCCCTTCATCAGCGAGGACCTGCACCCCTCCGGCACCGAGCTGCTGTGGATCGGGGACGTGTACTCCTTCGTCATCGCCGGACTGCTCGTCTCCATGGGCAGCCTCGGCGACCGCGTCGGCCGCAAGCGCGTCCTGCTGTGGGGCGCGACGGCGTTCGGCGCGCTCTCCGTCCTCAACGCCTACGCGACGACCCCCGGTCTCATGATCCTGGCCCGCGCCCTGCTCGGCGTGGCGGGCGCGACCCTGATGCCCGCGACCCTGGGTCTGATCCGCACCCTCTTCCACGACCCGCGCGAACGCAGTCTCGCCGTCGGTGTCTGGGGCGCCACCGCCTCCGCCGGTACGGCCGTCGGACCCATCGTCGGCGGCTTCCTCCTGGAGCACTTCTGGTGGGGCTCGGTCTTCCTGATCAACCTGCCGGTGACCGCCCTGCTGGTCCTCGTCGGCGCCCGCACCCTCCCCGAGTCCCGCGACCCGCGCCCCGGACCCTGGGACCTGATGAGCGTCGCCCTCTCCCTGACCGGGATGCTCGGCGTGGTCTACGCGGTCAAGGAGACCGCCACTCACGGTCCCACCGCCCCCGCCCTCGCCGCGGGCACGCTCGGCGCCGCCGCGCTCTACGGCTTCGTACGCCGCCAACTCGCCCTGCCCACCCCGCTCCTGGACGTACGCCTCTTCCGGCGCCGGGGCTTCGGCGGGGCGGTCCTGGCCGACCTGCTCACCGTGCTGGGGATGTCGGGGCTGGTGTTCTTCCTGTCCCAGTACCTCCAACTGGTCCAGGGCAGGCACCCGTTCGAGGCGGGACTGGCCGAACTGCCCGCCGCCGTCGGCGCGGTCGGCGCCGGTCTCCTCGCGGGACGCGCCGCGCGCCGCTTCTCGGTCCGCGCGGTGGTCTCCGCGGGACTGGCCGCCATCGGACTCGCCCTCGCCGCCCTCACCACGATCAGCGCGTCCACCGGCTACCCGCTGCTGGGCGCCGCCCTCCTGATCGTCGGCATCGGCGCGGGCTTCTCCTTCACCGTCACCGCCGACGTGATCCTCTCCACCGTCCCCAAGAACCAGGCGGGCGCCGCCTCCGCCGTCTCCGAAACCGCCTACGAACTCGGCGCCGCCCTGGGCATCGCCCTCCTGGGCTCGATCGTGACGGCGTCCTACCGGAACTTCGCGGCTCCGCCGGGCACGCCGAAGACGGTTCACGAGTCCCTGGGTGCGGCAGTGGAAACAGCGGGGAACATGCCCCCGAAAACGGCGGAAGCCCTATTGGAAGCATCCAGGGAAGCATTCGTACACGGCCTGCACCTGGCGTGCGGAGCCGGAGCCGTAGTGCTTTTGGCAACGGCGATTGCAGCCTGGTTCCTGCTGCGAGGCCAACGGCTGGACAAGTGCTTTTAGGGGCGCGGGGAACTGCGCGAGCAACCACAACGCACCCGCACCCGAAAACGCAGACTAGGCGGCCTTGGCCTTAGTGGCGTACATATCCACGTACTCCTGCCCGGACAACCGCATGACCTCAGCCATCACAGAATCCGTGACCGCCCGCAGCACATACCGATCCCGATCCATCCCCTCGTACCGGGAAAACTCCATCGGCTCACCAAACCGCACCGTCACCCGGCCAGGGCGCGGCATCCCGCTCCCACCCGGCTGCAGCTTGTCCGTGCCGATCATGGCGAAGGGAACAACAGGCGCCCCGGTCATCAGGGTGAGCCGGGCGATACCGGTACGCCCCCGGTAGAGACGGCCGTCGGGCGACCGCGTGCCCTCGGGGTAGATCCCGAAGATCTTCCCCTCCTCCAGGATCCGCCGCCCGGTCATCAGCGCGGCCACGCCCCCGTTCGCCCCGTCCCGGTCGACCGGGATCATGCCGACGCCGGTGAAGAACCAGGCCATCGCGCGCCCCTTGACGCCCTTGCCGGTGACGTACTCGTCCTTGCCGATGAAGCAGACCTGCCGCTTGGAGACGACCGGCAGCACGATGGAGTCGATGAAGGTGAGGTGGTTGCCCGCCAGGATCACCGGCCCGTCGCCGGGAATGTTCTCCATGCCCTCCACCTGAGGACGGAACATCAGGCGCATGATCGGTCCGAGCACTGCCTTGATGAGGGCGAAGCGGGACAACAGGTCCTCCGAGGCCGACGGGATCGTTATGAGTCTGTGCAGGTGAGGACATTACTCGCGGCAACCGGGGAAACGCACGTCGGGCCCGCGCGGTTCACCGAGGTCTTACGCGTTGTTGACGCGGGTTTACCTGCGGGTCTTCCTCACGGAGGGTGCTCACGGTGTGACAGGTGTCGCACCCGTACGGCCCTCGGCGCCCCCCCTCGGACGGACCCGACGAACCGTCACCTCACCACCCCCACCGGACAGCCCCTGTCACCCGCGTGTTCGTACCGGGGTCTCCCCCCGGTCACCCCACCGCCCCTACGATCAGCGCGCATTCGACGATCCGACGCAGGAGGCGCGCATGGAGAGCGAGCAGACGAACCGGTCCACCCGGTCCACCGGACGGCGGGCGGTGCTCGGTGCCGCGGTGCTCGGCGCGGGCGGCGCGGTCCTCGGGCTGCCCGGCGCCGCCCGCGCGGCCGGGACCCGCACGGCCGCGTACGGCGGAGGCGGGCTGAAGAGCCTGCCCAAGCCGACGATCATCGGCCACCGCGGCACCAGCGGCTACCGTCCCGAGCACACCTTCGGCTCGTACGACCTGGCGCTCGAACTCGGCGCCGACATCGTGGAGGCGGGCGACCTGGTGCCCACGAAGGACGGGCACCTCGTCTGCCGGCACGAGCCGGAGATCGGCGGCACCACCGACGTGGCGTCGCACCCGGAGTTCGCGGACCGCAAGAGGACGAAGCTCCTCGACGGGGTGTCCACCACCGGCTGGTTCACCGAGGACTTCACGCTCGCCGAGCTGCGCACGCTGCGCGCCGTCGAGCGCATCCCCGCCAACCGTCCGCACAACACTCTCTACAACGGGCGCTGGCCCATCCCCACCTTCGAAGAGGTCCTCCAGTGGCAGGACCGGCGCACCCGCGAGCTGGGGCGCCAGGTGTGGATCTACCCCGAGCTGAAGCACCCCACCTACTTCCGCAAGCTCGGTCTCGGGCTTGAGGAGCGGGTCGCCAAGATCCTCCACAAGTACGGCAAGGACGGCCGCAACTCCCCGGTCATCCTCCAGTCCTTCGAGCCGACCAGCATCCAGCGCATGAACCGCCTGGTCGACAACCCGCTGGTCGTGCTGCTCTCCAGCGCCGACAGCCGCCCCTACGACTTCGTGGACACCGGCGACCCGCGCACGACCGCGGACCTCGTCACCCCCAAGGGGCTGCGGGAGATCGCCGGTTACGCGCAGGGCATCGGACCCACCCTCGACCTGGTCATCCCCAAGAAGTCCGACGGCACCCTGGGCACGCCCACCACGCTGGTCGCGGACGCGCACAAGGTCGGGCTGGTGCTGCACCCGTACACGATGCGCAACGAGAACCCCTTCCTCCCGGCCGAGTACCGCAAGGGCAGCGCCCCGGACGCCTACGGCGACGCCTTCGGCGCCTTCCGCACCTATTTCGCCACCGGCATCGACGGCGTCTTCACCGACAACGCCGACACCGCCCTGCTCGCCCGCGCCGACTTCCTCGGCGGCTGAACCCCGGCGGGCGGCTGAGCCCCCACGGGCGGCGAAACCCCCGCGTCAACCCCGCGCCCCCGCCTCCCCGGTCGGGGTGACGACGCGCCGTACGGGAAACCCCGGACCCGGGCGGCGCGTCGTTGCGCATATGACGCACGACCTGCTGGCCGCCCTGCGCCCGCTGCTCACGGCCGAGGCATCCGCCGAGGCGCAGACAGGCGGGAGCGAGCCGGGCGACCTGGAACAGGCGGTCTGGGTACGGCTCCTGGAGCGCCTGGCAGCCGACGGACCGCCGCCCGACCCGCAGCGCTGGCTGCGCCGGGCGGTGCGCGCCGAGGCGCGCCGCAGCCGCCGTACCCTCCGGCGCGAGCACCCCTACGGCGCCGAGCCCGCCGACGACGCCGGACCCGGACCCGAGCAACTCGCCCTCACCGCCGCCCGGTACGGACTGCTGCGCGAGGCGGTCGGACGGCTGCCCGGACGCTGCCCCCGGCTCCTGGAGGCGCTGCTCTCCCCACGGGACCCCACCTACCGCGAGATCGCGGGGGAGTTGGGTATCTCACAGGGCAGTCTCGGCCCGGAACGTTCCCGATGCCTGGAATGTCTGCGGCGATTGCTCGCGCCGGAGGTTGCGGCCGACGGAGTGCGGGGATAGGTGTGAGGTACGACGGCTGATCAGGTGAGCGGGAGGCGTGCGCACATGGGCATGAGCGTGACCATCTCGGCGGCGACCGAGCAGGACGCGGAACAGATCTTCAGGCTCCAGTACCTCTGCTTCCAGAGCGAGGCGGCGCGGTACGGCAACTACCGCATCGACCCGCTCGTCCAGAGCCTGGACTCGGTCCGCGAGGAGGTCGCCGCCGACTGCGTCTTCGTCGCCCGGCTCGGCGACGAGATCGTCGGCTCGGTGCGCGGACGGCTCACCGAGGACGGCGCCGCCGCCATCGGCACCCTCTGCGTCCACCCCCGCCTCCAGGGTCACGGCATCGGCGCCCGGCTCCTCGGCGCGGCCGAGGCGGCGCTGACCGAGCAGCGCGGCGCCACCGTGTTCCGGCTGCACAGCGGGCACCGCAGCGACGCCGGGCTGCGGCTGTACCGCCGCGCCGGATACCAGGCGGTCGGGCGCTCGCAGGGCGCCGACGGGGTGGAGATGATCGTGCTGGAGAAGAAGGCGGGCGTCTACGCGGCCACCGCGTGACGCCCCGCCCGACGCCCAGCGTCCAGCGCCTCGGGCCCCGCGCGGCTAGCGCGTGACGTCCGCGCGCAGCCGCGCCTTGCGCAGCCAGTACAGCGCGGACAGCGGCAGCAGCACGGGGATGAAGACGTACCCCATGCCGTAGTCCGACCACACGGTGGCGTCCGGGAAGGCGGACGGCTCGACCAGGGTCCAGGTGCCCACGATCAGCACGCCCGCCAGCTCGGCGGCGCAGCACACCAGCGCCGCCCGGCGGGCCGTCTCACCGCCCCGCACCAGGGTGTACGTGATGAAGCCGTAGACCACGCCCGCGAGCGCGGAGAGCGTGTAGGCGAGCGGGGCACGGTCGAACCCGGTGGCGATCTGGTACACCGAGCGCGACACCGCGCCGACCACCATCACGCCGTAGAACCACACGAGCAGCATGCCCGGCCCGCTGATCAGCCGGGCCGGCTTCTCCTCCAGCGCCGTCACGTCAGCCTCCCCAGATGTCGAAGAGCCGCACCTCGAGCACGGCAAGGACCACACCGCCCGCGGCGGCCGTCACCGAGCCCCAGCGGGTCCGCTCGGCCAGCGACATGAACCCGGCGGCGGGAACACACGCGAAGGCGCCCAGCAGATACGCCACGAAGATCGTCGTGCCCTGCTCGGGACGCTCGCCCCGGGCCAGCCGTACGACCCCGACCACCAACTGCACCAGGGCGAGGACCGACACCACGGCCATGCCGATCAGATGCCAGTCCTTGGTCGGCTGGTCCCGGTACGCGGCCCAGCCGCACCAGGCGGCCAGGAGCAGCGCGGCGACCCCGGTCACCAGCAAGAGGGCGTTGAGCATGCGGAGACCTTATTACGGCCGAAACGGACGCCCGCCGCCGCCCCCGGCGTACGCCCCCGCCCGCTCGCGGCTCGTGCGACCACCGTGGCGTTGGCCACAAGCCGCGCGGGGAAGGGGTCTCGCACCCCTCCCGACGGGTGGCCCGGTGCCCTTGTCCGGCTTGGGCGAGCGGGCGGGAGCAGGCGGAACGGGTGCGTCCACCCCGTCCACCAGGACTGTCCGCGCCTGTCCAGCATGTGGACAGTGTTCTCCGGTCCCGAGCGTCCGTCTGCTTTACTGGCCCGCATGACCACGACGAGCAGCCGCACCCTTGCGACCGAGGCGACCATGACGCCCGGTGCTCGCTGTATGTGTCGAATGTGCGCCTTCTAGAGGGCCCCCGCACCATCTGAGCCTCGCGCCCCGAAGCGAGAGCCGCGGTCGATCGTCCGGAACACCGGCGTACCGGACCCGTGCCGCCTTTCGCGCACACGCCGTTCTCCCCGGGTTCCACCCCGGTCCCCATCGCCACCGCGAGAACCGTGCCGCGTCCCCATCGAACGCAAGCACCCGTGCCGGGCCCACCCGCGCCCGCGCACTCGACAGTGACGGAAATCCTGTGATCACGACATCGGGCCTGACCAAGGTCTACCGCTCCCGAGGCCGCGAGGTCACCGCCCTCGACGGCGTGGACCTCCACGTCCGCGAAGGCGAGGTCTACGGCGTCATCGGCCAGTCCGGCGCCGGAAAGTCCTCCCTGATCCGCTGCGTCAACCTGCTTGAGCGCCCCACCGCGGGCACCGTGACCGTGGCGGGCCAGGACCTCACCGCGCTCGCGGGGCGCGGACCGCGCGCCGGACGGGACCTGCGCCGGGCACGCTCGCACATCGGCATGGTCTTCCAGCACTTCAACCTGCTGTCCTCGCGGACCGTGCAGGACAACGTCGAGCTGCCGCTGGAGATCCTCGGCAAGTCCGGCAAGGAGCGCTCGCGCAAGGCGCTGGAACTCCTCGACCTGGTGGGTCTCGCCGACAAGGCCAAGACCACCCCGGCCCAGCTCTCCGGCGGCCAGAAGCAGCGCGTCGGCATCGCCCGCGCCCTGGCCGGAGACCCCAAGGTCCTGCTGTCCGACGAGGCCACCAGCGCGCTGGACCCCGAGACGACCCGCTCGATCCTCCAGTTGCTGCGCGACCTCAACCAGCAGCTCGGGCTCACCGTCCTGCTCATCACCCACGAGATGGACGTCGTGAAGTCCATCTGCGACTCCGCCGCACTCATGGAGAAGGGACGCGTCGTGGAATCCGGCACCGTCAGCGAACTGCTCGCCACCCCCGGCTCCCAGTTGGCCTCCGCCCTGTTCCCGGTGGGCGGCGAGGCGTCCGGCGACGACCGCACCGTCCTCGACATCACCTTCCACGGCGAGGCCGCCACCCAGCCGGTCATCTCCCAGCTCTCGCGCACCTACAACATCGACATCTCGATCCTCGGCGCGGCCATCGACACCGTCGGCGGTCTCCAGATCGGCCGGATGCGCATCGAGCTGCCCGGCCGCTACGAGGACAACGTGGTGCCCATCGGCTTCCTGCGCGAACAGGGTCTGCAGATCGACGTCCAGGGCCAGGAGCCCGTGCTGGTGAAGGATGGTGCCAAGTGACCTGGTCCGAGATGCAGCCCCTGCTGACGCAGGCGTGTTCCGAGACGCTCACCATGATGATCTGGTCCACGCTGATAGCCGTCGCCGTCGGACTCCCGCTCGGCATCCTCCTGGTCCTCACCGACCGGGGTGGCCTGCTCCAGAACATCGTGGCCAACAAGGTGCTCGGCCAGATCGTGAACATCGGCCGCTCGATGCCGTTCATCATCCTGATGGTCGCGCTGATGAGCTTCACCCGCTGGGTCACCGGCACCACCATCGGCACGACCGCTGCGATCGTCCCGCTCGCCATCGGCGGCATCCCGTTCTTCGCGCGCCTGGTCGAGACCGCCGTGCGCGAAGTGGACGGCGGACTCGTCGAGGCGGTGCAGGCCATGGGCGGCAACACCTGGACGATCGTCCGCAAGGTCCTCATCCCCGAGGCGCTGCCCTCGCTGATCGCCAGCACCACCACGACGATCATCGCCCTGATCGGCTACTCCGCCATGGCCGGCACGGTCGGCGGCGGCGGACTCGGCGACCTCGCCGTCCGCTACGGCTACCAGCGCTTCGAGACCGAACTGATGTGGATCATCGTCGGCATCCTCGCCGTCGTCATCTCGCTCATCCAGTTCGCGGGCGACTTCGCGGCACGCTCCCTGCAC
Organism: Streptomyces sp. DSM 110735; assembly: GCF_016482685.1. Lineage (GTDB taxonomy): Bacteria > Actinomycetota > Actinomycetes > Streptomycetales > Streptomycetaceae > Streptomyces. The sequence goes on from NZ_JACYHF010000023.1 coordinate 43,212, forward strand.
GGGCGCGGCGGACGCTCGGGACCCGCGCCGAAGCTCCGGCTGCTGAAGGCGACGGAACCGGCCGCCGCCGACATCTCCAAGGTCGCCTGAGCCGATCCCGGCCGTCCCCCCGAGGGGCACCCCCAGACTCCCCGTTCACCCGTACACGGGGTCGCACCACCATAAGGAAAGGCACTTTTCGTGCGTAACACCGCCAAGCTCACCACCGCCGTCCTCGCCGCCGGAGCCCTCGCCTTCGGGCTGTCCGCCTGCGGCTCCGGCAAGGACTCCGCCGGTTCCTCCGACTACAGCGGACCGCTGATCGTCGCCGCGAGCCCGACCCCGCACGCCGAGATCCTCAACTTCGTCAAGAAGAACCTGGCGAAGAAGGCCGGACTCGACCTCCAGGTCAAGGAGTTCACGGACTACATCACGCCGAACACGGCGACCGAGGACGGCTCCGTCGGTGCCAACTACTTCCAGAACCAGCCGTACCTGGACGACTTCAACAAGAAGCGCGGCACCCACATCGTGCCCGTCGTCACGGTGCACCTGGAGCCGCTCGGCCTCTACTCCCACAAGGTCAAGAAGGCCGACGCGCTGAAGAGCGGTGCGACCGTCGCCGTCCCCAACGACGCCGTCAACGAGGCACGTGCCCTCAAGCTGCTCGCCGCCAACAAGCTGATCACGCTCAAGGACGGCGTGGGCAACGAGGCGACCCCGGCCGACATCACCAAGAACCCCAAGAACCTGAAGTTCAAGGAGGTCGAGGCCGCCCAGACCCCGCGCTCCCTGGACGACGTGGACGCCGCCGTCGTCAACGGCAACTACGCGATATCCGCCGGTCTCAAGCCCGCCAAGGACGCCCTCGTCCTGGAGTCCCCGAAGAACAACCCCTACGGCAACTTCCTCGCGGTGAAGAAGGGCAACGAGAAGGACCCCCGGGTCAAGAAGCTCGCCAAGCTGCTGACCTCGCCCGAGGTGAAGAAGTTCATCGAGGACAAGTACCAGGGCTCCGTCATCCCCTCGTTCTGATCGATTCGCACCCACGACGCGAACGACCGACGCGCACGCACGACCGACGCGCACGCACGACAAGGGGATCGACATGCGCAAGACCGTATGGCTCGCGGTGGCAGCCGCCCTCCCGCTCGGGCTCGGACTCACCGCCTGCGGCTCGGGCTCGGGCTCGGACAGCGGTGGCGGCAAGGACGGCGCACTCGTCGTCGGCGCCACCCCCGTCCCGGCCGGCGAGGTGCTCGGCTACATCAAGGGCCACCTCGCCGCCAAGGCCGGACTCAAGCTCCAGGTCAAGGAGTTCACGGACTACGTCCTGCCGAACACCGCGCTCCAGGAGGGCTCGCTGGACGCGAACCTCTACCAGAACAAGCCCTTCCTGGACGACTTCAACAAGTCCAAGGGCACCGACCTGGTGCCGGTGGTCGACGCCTACCTGCCGCCCATGGGCGTCTACTCCAAGAAGGTCAAGGACGTCACCAAGCTCCCCGACGGAGCCACCGTCGGCGTGCCCAACGACCTGACCAACGAGGCCCGCGCGCTCAAGCTCCTCGCCGCGAGCGGTGTCATCGGGCTGAAGAAGGACGCCGGAACTCAGGCGTCCCCGGCGGACGTCGTCAAGAACCCCCGGCACCTGAGGTTCAAGGAGATGGAAGCCGCCCAACTCCCGCGCTCGCTCGGAGACATGGACGCCGCCGTCATCAACAACAACTTCGCCCAGGACGCCGGACTCAACCCCACCAAGGACTCGATCTACCTGGAGTCCGCGAAGAACAACCCCTACGCCAACCTCCTCGCCGTCAAGCGCGGCAGCGAGAAGGACCCGCGGGTCAAGAAGCTCGCCAAGCTCCTGACCTCGCCCGAGGTGAAGAAGTTCATCGAGGACAAGTACCACGGCTCGGTCCTGCCGGTCAGCGGAAGCTGACCCGCCCCCGGCCCGCCGCACACGGCAGGTACGGCCCCGCTCCCGCACCCCGCGAGGGGGTTCCCGTGACGCACGGGGACGGCGGGGGAGGGGCCCCTCGTGCGTTTCAGTGGTTACATGCTTCATGCTGGCAGTTCAGCGGGGCTTCCTGACGGCCCCTCACGAAACGATCCGACGTTACGGAGCGGCGCATGACTAGCACCTTCCCCAACATCTCCATCAGCACGGAGCGGTTGGTGCTGCGCCCCCTCGACGAGGACGACGTGCCCGCACTGGCCGAGATGATGAACGACGAACAGGTCGCCGCCTGGACGGACGTACCCCAGCCGTTCACGGAAGAGGGCGCCCACCACTGGATCACCGAGTACGCCCCCGCCGAACGCACCGCCGGACGCGGACTCGACCTCGCCGTCACCGAGTTCCTCACCCAGCGCCTGGTCGGCATCGTCCAACTCACCAAGACCGACTGGCAGATCAGGTCCAGCGAGCTGTCGTACATCATCGCCCCCTGGGCGCGCGGCGAGGGCTACGCCTCCGAGGCGGCGCTCGCCACCGCCCAATGGCTCTTCGGCGACCAGAAGTTCGAGCGCATCGAGATCCGCACCGCCGCCGACAACACCGCCTCCCAGCAGGTCGCCCAGAAGATCGGCTGCATCAGCGAGGGCGTCCTGCGCAACGCCTGCATAGTGCACGTCCGCACCGAGGACGGCACCTGGACCGACATGCGCACCGACTTCATCGTCTGGAGCCTGCTGCCCGAGGACCTGGAGGGCGCCGAGGAACAGCTCTCCGACAGCCGCGGCTTCGGCGCCTACGCCGACTACTCCGACTGGAACTGACCCCCCGCTCCTGTCCGAGGAGACCGGACACCACCCGGGCCCGCGCCCGCCCGGGCCGACCAGGTAACCTCACGGAGCCCCTGCTCGGGCCACCCCCTGAAGACCTGCGAAGACCTGGAGACTGACGACGATGGCCGACCGGGTCACGGTGATCGGCTGGGACGGCTCGCCGCTGACCGAGGCGGCACGCGGCGCCCTCGGCGCCGCCACGCTCGTCGCGGGCGCCGCCCACCACCTGACGCTGCCCGAGATCCCGCCCGCCGCCGAACGCGTCCGGCTCGGCAGCCTCGCCCTGGCCGCCCGCCGCATCGCCGCCCACCGCGGCACCGCCGCCGTGCTCGCCGACGGCGACCCCGGGTTCTTCGGCGTCGTCCGCACCCTGCGCGACCCGGAGTTCGGCCTGGAGGTCGAGGTCGTCCCCGGCGTCTCCTCCGTCGCCGCCGCCTTCGCCCGCGCCGGGATGCCCTGGGACGACGCCCAGGTGGTCGTCGCCCACCCCCGCACCCTGCGCCGGGCCGTCAACGTCTGCCGCGCCCACCCCAAGGTCGCCGTCCTCACCGCGCCCGGCGCCGGACCCGCCGAACTCGGTCTCCTCCTCGACGGCGTCCACCGCACCTTCGTCATCTGCGAGGAACTGGGCACCGACAACGAGCGGGTCAGCGTCGTCACCTCCGACAAGGCGGCCGACCACACCTGGCGCGACCCCAACGTCGTCATCGTCATCGGCGGTCACCCCGGCGCCGTCGAGGGCGGCGGCTGGATCGCCGGACGCGACCCCGCCGTGGGCCCGCGCGGCTGGACCCAGCCCGACGCGGCGTACGGCGGCGGACTCGGCGAGGGCGAGAGCGAACTGCTCCGCTCCGCCCAACTCGCGCGCCTGGGACCCCGCACGGGCGACCTCGTGTGGGACATCGGCTGCGGCGCGGGCGCCTTCGCCGTGGACGCCGCGCGCGCCGGAGCCGCCGTCATCGCCGTCGACCACGACCCCGCCGCCTGCGCCCGCACCGACGCCGCCGCGCGCGCCTTCGGGGTCCAGCTCCAGATCGTCCAGGGCGAGGCGCCGCACGTCCTGGAGAACCTGCCCGAGCCCGACGTCGTACGCGTCGGCGGCGGGGGAGCGGCCGTCGTCTCCGCCGTCGCGGACCGCCGCCCGCAGCGCATCGTCACCCACGCCGCGACCCGGGACGCCGCCGAACTCGTCGGGCGCGACCTGACCGAACACGGCTACCACGTCGAGTGCGCCCTCCTCCAGTCCGTCGAACTCGACACCCGCGCCTGGACGGAGACCGAGCGGAGCGTCGCGTTCCTGCTCAGCGGCGAACTGCCCCGCCGCGAGACCCCGCGCTGACCCGAGGGGCGTACCGGGGCGCAAAGGGCGGCTCCCACCCGCCCCGTGATCCTGTTGTCGTACCGCGCGCGGTAGGCTGGCCGATCGTTGTACCGCACCGGCGTACCGGAAGTTCGTTCGCCAATGTCCGGAACGCACGCCCCTTTTGAGGGCGGGTGGGGTACCACGACACCACAGGACGCGCGACGTGGCGCAGTCCACAACGGGCAGTCGCGGATCACGCTGTCGCGACGGCGCGACGGCGGGACAATGCCACTAGCGGTTTTCATGCCACTGAATGGCTTTGTCGTCATTTCTGGCGGCCGTTCGTGCCGCCGGGCACGGACGCTCGTTCTCACTACGGGGCGGTCGGTGCGCCGTTCCGGGTGAGCTGGTCGTAGGAGCACTGAAGCGATGGGCGAGGGGTACGCATGACCGACACCGGCCAGATCCCGGGCGAGGGACAGCCGGAGAGCGCAGGCATGGTGGAGCAGCCGGGCGCCCCCGCCCACGGCTACACCTACGTCGCCGAAGCGCCCGCCGGGGATGAAGACCTGCTGCTGCCGGGCGCCCAGGGCGCCTGGGGCAACGAAGTGCCGCCGCCCGCACCGGAACCGGTCGTGGAGGCCGTCCACCAGCCGGGCGCGCACGAGGCGTCGGGCCGCGACAGCGGTCAGGTCGACCTCACCGGCGTACGGCTGCCCGAGGCGGGTCCCGTCTCCGTGACGCCGTCCCCCATCCTGTCGGCGCCGCACGGCCAGGCTCCGCAGCCGCCGCGCCGGCCGCTGCACCTCGGTCCGCCGATCCCCGACACCTCGGCGAGCCCGGTCCGTTCGCTCGCCGACCGAGGTCCGGCGGGCGCGCCCGTACGACAGCCCGTGCCGCCGGTCGCCGGTGGCGAGTACGCGGACGCCCCGCACCTCCACGAGCCCGTCGCGCAGGGCACGGGCCAGTGGAACCTGACCGCCGCCGTGCAGCCTCCGGCCGCCGAAACGGTTGGCCCGGTCCCGGGTACCGCCGACCCCGCCCAGGCGGCGATGGCCCGCATGGCCACCCAGGCGACCGGCGTCGTGCACGCGCACGACGGGGTCCAGCCCGTGGACGGGCATGACGGGGTGTACGAGGTCGCCGTCGCCGAGGCTGTGGCCGAGGCGGTCGTTCCGTCGGTTGAGGAGCCGCAGGAGCCGCAGGAGGCGGTCGAGGCTGTCGCCGCGGTGGAGCCCCCGGCTGAGCCGACCGAGGCTGTCGAACCCGTGACGCCGGAGGCGGTCACGCAGGTCGAGGCGGACGCCGTCCCTGCCGTCGAGGAACCGGTCGCCGCCGAGCCCGAGCCCGTGCGGGTCGCCGCGCCGGTGGAGGCGGAGGTCACCCCGGTGGCCGACGTGACCGTCCCGGCCCAGGCTGCCGCTCCCGTCGAGCCGGAGCCCGCGCCTGCCCCCGAGGCTGTACAGCCGGAGCCGCAGCCCATCGCGCCGGTCGAAGCGGAACCGCTCGCCGCCGCGCCGGTCGAGCCGGAGCCGCAGGCTGCCGTCCCGGCGGAAGCCGAGCCGGTCGAGGCATCCGCCCCCGACCTCGCCGTTCCGGTCCAGCCGGAGCCGGTCGCCCCCGCCGAGCCCGACATCGAGGTCGCCGCCGAGGTGACCCCCGAGACCCCCGCCGCCGCGCCGGTGGTCGAGATCCCGGCCCCGGCCGAGACCCCCGTACCGGCCGCCGCCGAGGCGACTCCCGAGGCGCCCGAGCCCGTACCGGCTCCCGAGGCAGAGGCACCCGCCGAACCCGCCCCCGCCCCGGTCGCCGAAGAGGCACCGGCACCCGCCCCCGCCCAGGGTCCCCAGCTCGTCGCGCCCCCGCAGGACGCCGAGGAGGCGGCGACCCCGCTGCCCTCCGCCGTCCCGCTGGAGCCGCACCCGGACCAGACGCTCGGTCAGTTCGTGCCGGTCGACGGCCAGGTGCCCACCGCACCGCACCTCGCGCCGACCCCGCCGCAGCCGCTGAAGCTGCCCGAGCAGGTCACCGAGGAGCCGGACGTCGTCCAGAGCGCGGACGACCTGGACACCCGCGCCGCCGACCAGGACGAGCAGGACGGGCAGCACGCGCAGGACGACCAGCACGCGCAGGACGTGGCCGCTGTGGCGGAAGCCCTCGCTCCCACCGGACCCGCCGCCCCCGCCTACAACGACGCCGAGCGCGAAGCCGTGCTCAAGGTGATCCGCGAGCGCCGCGACATCCGCAACGGCTTCCGTGGCGACCCCATCCCGCACGAGGTGCTGCTCCGCGTCCTGGAAGCCGCGCACACCGCCCCGTCGGTGGGCCACTCCCAGCCCTGGGACTTCGTCGTCATCAAGTCGGCGGAGACCCGGCGCGCGATGCACGACCTCGCCATGAGCCAGCGCGAGGCGTACGCCAAGTCGCTGCCCAAGGGCCGGGCGAAGCAGTTCAAGGAAATGAAGATCGAGGCCATCCTCGACACCCCGGTGAACATCGTCGTCACCGCCGACCCCACCCGCGGCGGGCGCCACACCCTCGGCAGGCACACCCAGCCGCAGATGGCGCCGTACTCCTCCGCGCTCGCGGTCGAGAACCTGTGGCTCGCCGCCCGCGCCGAGGGTCTCGGCGTCGGCTGGGTCAGCTTCTTCGACGAGCGGGAGATGGTCCGCGCGCTCGGTCTGCCCGAGCACCTGGAGGTCGTCGCCTACCTGTGCGTCGGGTACGTCGACGAGTTCCCGGACGAGCCCGAGCTGATGCAGGCGGGCTGGTCCAAGCGCCGCCCGCTGTCCTGGGTCGTGCACGAGGAGACCTACGGCCGCCGCGCCCTGCCCGGAGAGGAACCCCACGACCTGCTCGCCGAGACCGTCGCACAGATCCGCCCGCTCGACGCCAAGGCGCTCGGCGAGGCATGGGAGCGCCAGAAGCGCATGACCAAGCCGGCCGGCGCGCTCGGCATGCTGGAGATCATCTCCGCGCAGCTCTCGGGGCTTTCCCGGCAGTGCCCGCCCCCGATCCCGGAGCCCGCCGCCGTCGCGATCTTCGCCGGTGACCACGGCGTGCACGCCCAGGGCGTCACCCCCTGGCCGCAGGAGGTCACCGGGCAGATGGTGGCCAACTTCCTCGGCGGCGGCGCGGTCTGCAACGCCTTCGCGAGCCAGGTCGGCGCCGAGGTGTGCGTCGTGGACGTCGGCGTCGTCGCCGACCTGCCCGCCACCCCCGGTCTGCTGCCCCGCAAGATCCGGGGCGGCACGTCCGACATGACCACCGGACCCGCGATGACCCGCGAGGAGGCCAGAGCCGCCATCGAGGTCGGCATCGAGACCGCCCGCGACCTGGTCGCCGCCGGGAACAAGGCGCTGCTCACCGGTGAGATGGGCATCGCCAACACCACCGCGTCCGCCGCGCTGATCGCCGTCTTCACCGGCGCCGACCCGGCCGAGGTCACCGGGCGCGGCACCGGCATCAACGACGAGACGCTGGCCCGCAAGACCGAGGTGGTCCGGCGCGCGCTGGAACTCCACCAGCCCGACCCGGCCGACCCGATCGGCGTCCTCGCGGCGGTCGGCGGCTTCGAGCACGCGGCCATGGTCGGTCTGCTGCTCGGCGGCGCCTCGCTCCGTACGCCGGTCATCCTCGACGGCGTGAGCGCCGGTGCCGCCGCCCTCGTCGCCCGCGCCATCGCCCCCGAGGTGCTGGCCGCCTGCATCGCGGGACACCGCAGCGCCGAGCCCGGCCATGTCGCCGCGCTCAACAAGCTGGGTCTGCGCCCGCTGGTCGACCTCGACCTGCGCCTGGGCGAGGGCACCGGCGCGCTGCTCGCGCTGCCGCTGGTGCAGAGCACGGCGCGTGCGATGCACGAGGTGGCGACGTTCGACTCGGCGGGCGTCACCGAGAAGTAGAGGTCACCGCCCACCGCGCGGTGGGCACATGTACGCGCGCGACGGGCGGTCCGGTGTTCACCCACCGGACCGCCCGTGCCACGACCCGCCCCGGCGCCGTAAAATCCGCACGTCAGGGCCGCTCCGGAGCCGTAGCGCGCCGACCGCAGAGCTGGACGAGGAGCCGCACCTCATGGCCGAACACCCCGCCTACCCCGTAGGTCTCCGTCTGGGCGGCCGCCGCGTGGTCGTGCTCGGCGGCGGCCAGGTCGCCCAGCGCCGCCTCCCTGCGCTGATCGCGGCGGGCGCGGACGTCCTGCTGATCTCGCCCGGGGCGACGCCCTCCGTGGAGGCGATGGCGGACGCGGGCGAGATCACCTGGCAGCGGCGCCCCTACGCCGAGGGCGATCTGAACGGCGCCTGGTACGCCCTGATCGCCACCAGCGACCAGTTGGCCAACGCGACCGCCTCCGCCGAGGCCGAGCGCGAGCGCGTGTGGTGCGTACGCTCCGACGACGCCGACGCGGCCACCGCCTGGACCCCGGCCACCGGGACCAGCGAGGGCGTCACCGTCGCCGTCCTCACCACCACCGCGAGCAACCGCGACCCCCGGCACACCGCCGCCGTCCGCGACGCGGTCGTGGCCGGACTGCGCGACGGCACCCTCGTCGCCCCCCACCACCGCACCCGCACCCCCGGCGTCGCCCTGGTCGGCGGCGGACCCGGTGACCCGGACCTGATCACCGTGCGCGGGCGCCGCCTGCTCGCGGAGGCGGACGTGGTCATCGCGGACCGCCTCGGCCCGCGCGAGCTGCTCGCCGAACTCCCGCCGCACGTCGAGGTGATCGACGCGGCGAAGATCCCCTACGGCCGCTACATGGCGCAGGAGGCCATCAACAACGCCCTGATCGAGCACGCCAAGCAGGGCAGGTCCGTGGTGCGGCTCAAGGGCGGCGACCCCTTCGTCTTCGGCCGGGGCATGGAGGAGGTCCAGGCGCTCACCGAGGCGGGCATCCCCTGCACGGTCGTCCCCGGCATCACCAGCTCGGTCTCCGTGCCGGGCGCGGCCGGGATACCCGTCACGCACCGGGGCGTCGCCCACGAGTTCACCGTGGTCAGCGGGCATGTCGCCCCCGACGACGAGCGCTCCCTGGTCGACTGGCCCTCGCTCGCGAAGCTCACCGGCACGCTGGTGATCCTCATGGGCGTCGACAAGATGGACCGCATCGCCGAGACCCTCATCGCCCATGGCAAGTCCCCGGACACCCCGGTCGCCCTGGTCCAGGAGGGCACGACCGCCGCCCAGCGCCGGGTGGACGCGACGCTCGCGACGGTCGCGGAGACGGTACGGCGGGAAGCCGTGAAGCCGCCCGCGGTGATCGTGGTCGGCGACGTGGTCGCGGTGGGCCCGGCTACGCCGGACGCCTGAGACGCGTACGGCTCTCGCGGGCTTGTGGGCGCCCCCACCGTCCGTTTTCTTCTCTCCTCAGAACTCAGAACGAGGCAGCATCTTCCCGTGGCCGAACTCATCACCCTCACGGACCCCGACGACCCCCGCCTGCACGACTACACGAACCTGACCGACGTGGAACTGCGCCGCAGGCGCGAGCCCGCCGAGGGACTGTTCATCGCGGAGGGCGAGAAGGTCATCCGCCGGGCACGGGCGGCGGGCTACGACACGCGCTCCATGCTGCTCACCCCCAAGTGGGCCGAGGTGATGCGGGACGTCATCGACGAACTCCCCGCCCCCGTCTACTGCGTGAGCCCGGAACTGGCCGAGCGCGTCACCGGCTACCACGTCCACCGGGGCGCCCTCGCCTCCATGGGCCGCAAGCCCCTGCCGACGGCTGCCGAAGTCCTGGCTCCCGCCCGCCGCGTGGCCGTCTTCGAGGACATGGTCGACCACGCCAACCTGGGCGCCGCCTTCCGCAACGCGGCGGCGCTCGGCGTGGACGCGGTCCTCCTCACCCCCCGCTGCGCCGACCCCCTCTACCGGCGCGCGGTCAAGGTCTCCATGGGCGCCGTCTTCTCCGTCCCCTACGCCCGCTTCGACTCCTGGCCGCAGGACGCGGGCACGCTCCACGACGCGGGCTTCGTCATCGCCGCCCTCTGCCTGGGCCCGGACTCCATCACCCTGGACGAACTGGCCGCCGCGGACCACGAGAAGCTGGCCCTGATGCTCGGCACCGAGGGCGACGGTCTGTCCCGTGCCGCCATGAACGCCGCCGACAAACTGGTCCGCATCCCCATGTCGGCGGGCATCGACTCGCTGAACGTGGCAGCCGCGTCGGCGGTGGCGTTCTACGCGACCTGCCGGAAGCCGTAGAACCAGCCGGAGAACCCCGTCCGGCGCCCTACCTGGCGGCGGGCGAGGGACCGTCGGGCCGTGGCGTCGGGTCGTACGCCCGCTCCACCGGAACCCCGCCGCCTTCGGCGCCCGCCGTCGGCCGGACCTGCGTCCGGTGGGTGCCGTTGCCGCCGAGCCCCCGGGACGGACCCGTGCAGCCCTGCGCCAGGGCGATGCCGAGCGCCACGAGCAGCGTCACCACCACGAAGACGAACAGCCGCTGGCGCAGCAGCCGGGGATTGGCCGGGCGCAGCCGGGTGCCCGTCGTACGGGGCGCCGGGCGTCCCGCACCGCTGCGGGGACCCGTTGGGCGGCCGTTGCCCGTGGAGCGCGGGCGCGGCGCCGGGGTCGTACGGGACGCGCCGGGTCGCGAGCCGCCCCGCGAGGGGGTTCCGCCCCGGGCGGGGGTGGCGCCGCGCGGCAGCGGCGTACCCGAGGGGGAGGGGCGGCGCTGGGTCGTGCGCTGCTGGTCCGGATAGGTGTCCACCAGGCGCCCGGCACCCCGGTCGCCCTCCGCCGTGCGCGGCACGGGCGGGCGTACGTCGCCCAGTCCCTGTGCCTCGCGCGCCGCGATCTCCTTCAGGCGCAGGGAGAGCTGCAGCGTGCTCGGCCGGTCGTCCGGGTCCTTGGCCAGGCACGCGCGCACCAGCGGGGCCAGCGCGTCCGGCACGCCGTGCAACTGGGGCTCCTCGTGCACCACGCGGTACAGCATCACCTCGGAACTGCCGTGCCCGAAGGGCGAGTCACCGGTCGAGGCGTACGCCAGGGTCGCCCCCAGCGAGAACACGTCCGTCGCCGGGGTGACCACGGCACCGCGCACCTGCTCCGGCGCCAGGAAGCCGGGGGAGCCCACCGCCGTACCCACGTGCGTGAGCGTGGAGGCACCCGTGGCCCAGGCGATGCCGAAGTCGATGATCCGGGGACCCTTGGGGGACAGCAGGATGTTGGACGGCTTCAGGTCCCGGTGGACCACGCCCGCCTCATGGACGGCGACCAGTCCCTCCGACAGCGCCGCCCCGATCGCCGCAGCCTCGGCCGCGACCAGCGGACCCTCGTCGGCGACCTTGTCGTGCAGGGAGGGTCCGGGCACGTACTGCGTCGCGAACCACGGGCGCTCCGCCTCCAGGTCCGCCGCCACCAGCCGCGCCGTACAGCCGCCCCGGATGCGCCGGGCCGCCGACACCTCCCGCGCGAACCGCGACCGGAACTCCTGGTCCTCGGCCAGGTCCGGGCGGATCACCTTCAGCGCGACCCGCTGCCCCTTCTTGTCGGAGCCGAGGTAGACCACGCCCATCCCGCCCGCGCCGAGCCGTCGGTGAAGCCTGAACGAGCCGACGACGCGCGGGTCCTCGCGCCTCAGGCGCATCATCGCCATGTTCATCCCCGCTGCCCGGTCCCTGTGACGGGCCCAGCTTACGTTTCCACGGCCGCCCGCGCGCAGAGGCCGCGCCCTCCGGTACCGACGGATTGCGCGGACGGCCACACGGGGTGAAGCCCGGTCAGCAGACGGTCAATTGCAGCCCTGTTGAGCGTCGGAGGATGTCAACAAGTCGATCAAGCAAGGGGGTTGAGGTCCGCCCAGCAGCCCGTCGACGGCGAGAACACCCCGCGCGCCCGACCGGCATCCACACGTCCGTCACCGCGCCCGCCGCCCCGCGCCCGGACGTCACAGGTCACCGCGAGGAGGTCAAAGTGACTGAAGTCATACGTATCCACCCGTGGGTGGAGAGCGACCCGTGCGGCGCCCTTCCGGGGCGTGCCACGGGCGACCCCTCCGGGAAGACCCCGAGAAGCGGAGCGAGGTCTCCACCCAGGGGAGTACTCCGCGCGGAAGGGCTCATCCTCCGGGAGGCCCGCCATTCGATACGAGGGCATGACGCCCGGGACACCGCCCCGCGCCTACATTTGAGGTCAAGCGGCGGGTGCGGTACTCGTCCCCCGAGGTCACACACCCGCCGCTCTTCACGAAGCGCGACAACACAAGAACCACCGAGCACGACCAGGGAAAGCCTGGAGGGATCATGGCCCACACGGCACCGAGGCGCACCACGCCCGGCACCCGCCGCACCGGCCGCCGCCACCCCGCGGTGGCGACCCTCATGGCGCTCCCCCTGGCACTGCTCCTCCTGCTCGTCTTCGACGGGTGGGAGACGGTGGCCACACAGGCGTCGTCCGTGGGTGCGATGCTGGGGCGCTGAGAGGCGCTCCAGACCCGGAAGAGCGGTCCGGGGCACATCCATCCATCCTTGAAACCCCGTGGGGACGGGGGTGCGGCGGACGGCACGAATGCCGGCGTAGCTGGGGAGCTACGCCGGCATTGCGCTGTCCACGGGGACTTCACGCAGGCTGTCGCCGCCCGTCGCCCGTACCGCCCGTACCCTCGCCGCACAGCCCATCAGCCCCGAGGCACCCGTGACCGTGACCCCAGACGCCCTGACCGCCCGACTGACCGCCACCGCGCACCCCGGTCCGGCGACCCCCTGCCCCTGTCCCACCGGACTCCTCGCCGACCGCCCCGACGCCACCGTCCTCCGGCACGGCGGCACCGTCGCCAAGGCTCACGCCCCCGGCACCGACCCGGAGGCACTCGCCCGGCGCCTGGCGGTGGCCGCCCGTCTCCCGGAGATCCTGCTCGCCCCGCTCGGGACCACCCCCGAGACCATGGACGACCGCCTCGTCACGTACTGGCCGCACGGCACCCCCGTCGACCGCGACGACCCCGACGCCGCCCCCTGGGAAGCCGCCGCCACCCTTCTCGCCCGCCTCCACCGCACGCCGCTGGACAGCCCGCTGCCCCCGATGCGCGGCCCGGCCAAGGCAGCCGCCGCCATCACCCGGCTGAAGAAGGCGCTGGAGTCCGCCCCCTGCCCCGACGCGGCACCGGTGCTGCGGGCGTGGACCGCGCTGCCCGGCTGGGCCCGTGGCGAGGAACCCGCGCCCGGCGTCCCGGCGCTCTGCCACGGTGATCTGCATCTCGGTCAGCTCGTCCGCCACCCCGCCCCGGACGGCGCCTGGCGGCTGATCGACGTGGACGACCTCGGCACCGGCATCCCCGCCTGGGACCTCGCCCGCCCCGCCGCCTGGTACGCCTGCGGACTCCTGCCGCCCGAGGAGTGGATTCGCTTCCTGGACGCCTACCGCGCCGCCGACGGACCCGCCGTACCGCCAGACGGCGACCCCTGGCCCGTGCTCGACGTGCCCGCCCGCGCCCTCACCGTGCAGACCGCCGCCCTCGCGCTCACCAAGGCGCTCGCCGCGGGCCGTTCGCCGGACGAGGTCGAGCAGGCGGTGGTCGACGCCTGCGCCCGGATGACCGCCCCCGCCCAACGAGCGCCGGACCCCGACCGGTTGAGCTGCGATTTTCCCGAATAGGCTGCAACCGCCCGGGGCAGGACGGAGTCTGTCCTGGGGAAACACCAAGCAGGACCCTACGGCGAGGAGTTGAGCCGACCATGCAGTGCCCGAAGTGTCACGCGCCCATGCGCACCTACAACCGCAACGGCATCCAGATCGAGCAGTGCGACGGCTGCCGCGGCATCTTCCTGGACTACGGCGAGCTGGAGGCGCTCACCCGCGTGGAGTCCCAGTGGGCGCAGCCCCCGGCCCCGCAGGCGTACCCGGCAGCCCCGCCCGCCCCCGCCTGGGGCGCCCCGCACGGCGGCGGTCACGGCGGTCACTACGGCGGCCACCACCGCCACAAGAGCTTCGGCCACATGCTGTTCTCGAGCTGATCCGGGCAGCAAAGAGCCCCGGCCGTACGAGACGGCCGGGGCTCTTCGGTGGGTGGACGATACTGGGATTGAACCAGTGACCTCTTCCGTGTCAGGGAAGCGCTCTCCCGCTGAGCTAATCGTCCTCGGGACCACGATCACTCGATGTCACTCCATGGAGCGGATCGTGGGCACTGCGTGCGCGATACTGGGATTGAACCAGTGACCTCTTCCGTGTCAGGGAAGCGCTCTCCCGCTGAGCTAATCGCGCGGGATCGGATCTTCGAGAAGATCCAGTGGACGATACTGGGATTGAACCAGTGACCTCTTCCGTGTCAGGGAAGCGCTCTCCCGCTGAGCTAATCGTCCTTGGAGGTGGAGACGGGATTTGAACCCGTGTAGACGGCTTTGCAGGCCGTTGCCTCGCCTCTCGGCCACTCCACCAGGAGTGTAGGGGATCGGGAAGACCCCTGTTTCCTGCGAGCGGACGACGAGGCTCGAACTCGCGACCTCAACCTTGGCAAGGTTGCGCTCTACCAACTGAGCTACGTCCGCTTGTCGTTTCGGTCCGCTTCCGCGTCCCGGCGACGTGTTGAACTTTAGCGGATTACTCGGCCAGTACAAAAACGCGTTTGCGCAGCGTGCTGCGGTGCACCTCGCGAACGGCACGGTCACGGCCGTCCCGGAGGTCCCCGCGGACATCGCCGGACCATCGCCGGACCGCCCCCGCAGAGCCCGCCTAGACTCGGCCACGTGCCTCACCTTCCTCCCGTTCTCCCCCCTATGGCCCGCTTCGGCGACCGCCTCGCCACCGGACTGCTGGACGTCACGGGCGACCCCGCCGCGCTGGACTCCGAGGGCTTCTGGGCCGTCGTCGCGGACTTCGAGGGCGGTCTGACCTGCGCCCGCTTCGCGCACGTACGGGAGGAGCCGGTGCCCGCCCCGCGCCCCGGCGCCTGGCGCGGACCCGCGCGGGACGCCTGGACCTCCTCCCTCGACCGCGCCGCCTACACCGCCGCCGTCCGCCGCGTCCGCGAGCACATCGCCGCCGGCGACGTCTACCAGGCCAACCTCTGCCGCGTGCTCAGCGCGCCCCTCGCCCCCGGCGCCGACGTGGACGCCCTCACCGCCCTCCTCGCCCGCGGCAACCCCGCCCCGCACGGAGGAACGATCCGGCTCCCGGAGCACGGGGTGGAGATCGCCACCGCCTCGCCCGAGCTGTTCCTGCGCCGCGCCGGGAGCGTCGTCGAGTCCGGACCCATCAAGGGCACCGGGCGCACCGAGGCCGACCTCCTGGAGAAGGACCACGCCGAGAACGTGATGATCGTGGACCTGGTCCGCAACGACATCGGCCGCGTCTGCGCCACCGGCACCGTCACCGTCCCCGACCTGTGCGCGGTGGAGAAGCACCCCGGGCTCGTCCACCTGGTCTCCACCGTCCGGGGCGAACTGCGCCCCGGCGCGGGCTGGCCCGAGCTGCTCGACGCCGCCTTCCCGCCCGGCTCGGTCACCGGCGCCCCCAAGACCAGCGCCCTGCGGATCATCGAGGAACTCGAACCCGCCCCGCGCGGTCCCTACTGCGGCGCCGTCGGCTGGGTCGACGCCGACCGGGGCACCGCCGAGCTGGCCGTCGGCATCCGCACCTTCTGGATCGACCGCGCCGCCGGAGCCCTCCGCTTCGGCGCGGGCGCCGGGATCACCTGGGGGTCCGACCCCGAGGGGGAGTGGCGCGAGACCGAACTGAAGGCATCCCGGCTGCTCGCGATAGCGTCGGGGGAGTACCAGGAAAGTGGAGAGGCACTCACATGAGGATCTGGCTGGACGGCGCACTGTGTGACGCCGATTCCGCGCGCGTCTCGGTCTTCGACCACGGGCTCACCGTGGGCGACGGCATCTTCGAGACCGTCAAGGCGGTCGACGGACGCCCCTTCGCGCTCACCCGCCACCTCGACCGGCTCACCCGCTCCGCCCGGGGTCTCGGGCTGCCCGACCCCGACCACGACGAGCTGCACCGCGCCTGCGCGGCCGTCCTCGACGCCAACCCCATGCCGCTCGGCCGGCTGCGCATCACCTACACCGGCGGTCACGGACCGCTCGGCTCCGACCGCGGCGAGCACGGTCCCACCCTGCTCGTCGCCCTCGGCGAGACCACCCGCCGCCCCGACTCCACCGCCGTGATCACCGTCCCCTGGACCCGCAACGAACGCGGCGCGCTCAGCGGTCTGAAGACCACCTCGTACGCCGAGAACGTCGTCGCCCTTGCCCGCGCCCACGAACAGGGCGCGTCCGAGGCGCTGTTCGCCAACACGGTCGGACAGCTCTGCGAGGGCACCGGCTCCAACGTCTTCGTCGTCCTCGACGGCGAGATCCACACCCCGCCGGTCGCCTCCGGCTGCCTCGCGGGCATCACCCGCGCCCTCACCGTGGAGTGGACCGGCGCTAAGGAGACCGACCTCCCGCTGGACGTCCTGGAGCGCGCCGAGGAGATCTTCCTGACCTCCACCCTGCGCGACGTCCAGGCCGTGCACCGCGTCGACGACCGCGAACTCCCCGGCGCCCCGGGCCCGGTGACCGCCAAGGCGATGCGGATCTTCGAGGAGCGGTCCCGGCAGGACCTCAACCCCTGAGCGGGGCAAGGCAGTCGGCAAGGGGTCGGTGGCGGAGCCGGTCGAGAATACGGCTGAGGCGGGGACCCCGGAGCGGGTAGAACTCCGTTGATGACGACGACCCTGCGGCCGGCCGAGCCGCTCCAGCAGCACCCCGACGGAACCCGTTCACGCCGCTACGAGGTGTGCGTGAACGGACGCCCCGTCGGCGAGATCCGCCTCGCCACGGTGATCGGGACCATCGTGGCCCGCATCACCGACCTGCGCGTCGAGGAGCCCGACCGGCGGCGCGGCCGGGCCACGGTCGCCGCGCTCGCGGCCGAGGAGGTCGCGCGGGGCTGGGGCTGCCACCGGATCGACACGGTGGTCCCCGCCGGGGACGCGCGCGCCCTGCGCCTGGCCCGGACCCTCGGGTACGCCCCGAGCGCCCGCGCCATGCGGAAACGCCTCGGCGACGTGCCCCCGGAACTGCCCGAGGGCACCCGCGGACGCCCCATGACCGAGGCGGAGTTCGAGGACTGGCTGGTGCGGGGGAGGGAGACCTACGCATGCACGCTGACCGCCCTCGGTCTCTCCGAGGAGGAGGCGCGGACCCAGTCCCTCCACGACCACGAGACCCGCCTCGGACAGGGACTGGCCACGGAAGGGACGCGCTTCAGCGTCCTCGAACACGAGGGCACGCCCGTGGGCACCATCTGGGTCGGCCGCGCCGACGACGCGCCCTGGGTCTACGACGTCGGAACCGACGAGGCGCACCGCGGCCGGGGTCACGGCCGCTCCCTGATGCTCCTCGCCGAGGCGCAGACCATCGCGGACGGCGAGCGCACCCTGGCCCTCAACGTCCGCGCGGGCAATACCCCGGCGGAGCGGCTGTACGCGTCACTGGGCTACGAGACGACGCGCCACGTCCTCGCCAAACCGCTGCTCTGACGCCCCGCGGCGAGAGCCGGGCGCGGCGTCAGCCCTGCTCGGCCAGCAGCCGGTCCGCGATCTCCTCGATCCGCCCGCGCAGCCCCTCCTGGCTCTTGCCGCCGTCCAGGCGCTCCCCGCCGATGACATAGGTCGGGGTGCCGGTGACCCCGATCGCCTTGCCCTCGGCCTGGTCCGCGTCCACGATCAGGATGTGCCGCCCGTCGATCAGCGCGGTGTCGAACTCCTCGGCGTCCAGACCGAGTTCACGCGCGACCTCGACCAGCAGGTCCTCGCCCCCGCGGTCCAGCTCCTCGACCCGCCCCAGCACCGCCTCGATGTACGGCCAGCCCTGCCCCTGCTCCACAGCCTCCTCGGCGGCCTGCGCGGCGGCGAAGGCGTGCTTGTGCTTCTCCAGCGGGAAGTGCCGCAGCCGCACGTCGATCCGGTCGCCGTAGCGGGCGCGCAGGGCGCGGACGTCGTCCAGGGCGGTACGGCAGTCGGGGCACTGGAGCTCGCACCAGACATCGAGGACGACGGGCTCGACGGATGCGGGGGAGGAGTCGTTCATACGCCCAGTCTTCCAGGCCGCCGTCGGCTGCCCCAATCCGGTGGGAAGGCTCCCGGCACCCCGGACCTCGACCATCCGGGACCCCCACCCCGAGAGATCTCCGGTTCCGACCCCGAGATCTCCCTGATGTGGGGGGGCGGGGCATGGCATCTCGGGGAGGGGGCGGTGCAGGATGGAAGGGACGAAGCGCACCGAGCGCCTCGTGCCACCGTCACGCCGGCACCCTGTCGGCCGGGCCCGTCTGGAGGATCGGATGCTTGCCGAGACCATCTGCTCCGCCGTGTCCGCGGCGGGCCTGGGTATCGCCGCGGTCACCGCCTACCGCAAGCGCTTCCTGACAGCCGCCCGCGTCGTGGCCTACTCGCTGGTGCCGGTCGGTCTGGTGATGACCGGCGTCGTGGGCTGGCTCGCCCGTACGGCCTTCGACCCCCTCGCCTGGGCGGGCTTCGGGGTGCTGGCGCTGTCCGTGGTGCTCTTCCTGCTCACCCGCGCGGTCGAGCGCAGGCGCGACCGCGGGAAGGGCGCGATACGCGGCGGCGACGCCGACCCGGTGGCGCCCGCCGCCTCGGCGCCCTCCCTCGGCCGGGGCAGCGCCCGCGCGTCCCGCCCCGCCGCTCCGCCCGCGACCACCGGCTCCGGGTCCGGCTCCGGCGACGACTTCAGCGACATCGAGGCCATCCTCAAGAAGCACGGCATATGACCCGGCTGCCCTGACGGACCCTGACGGAGCGAGGCGTCACAGGCCGCCGCGGTACGTCCGAAAACGTTCACGACACGGAGCGAGCCGAACGAATCGGTGCGAATTCCGCAGACTCCCGCGCTTTACAGGTGTCTTGATCGCGTACAGGGCCCCCGGTGGTCCATCATCACCGCGAGATGGTGGATACGACACAGAGCGAGGCCCCGCCGCAGGAGGACGAGCCGCGCGGGTGCCTCTTCGCCCTTTCCCAGCCACCGCTGATGATCTTCCTAGCGGTGATCGGGTGTCTGATCCTCATGGCGGCGCTGCACGACCTGCTGTTGCTGTGAGCCGTACACGTCCGTCCCGGCGTCACCCGCCGGGACCGGCGTCGGTCCGAGTCCGAACCCCGTCCGTCCCCGCGCCCCGTCCGTCCGGGCGCCCTCAGCCTCAGCCCGCCGACTCCGACTCCTTGCGCCGCGCCCGGTACGCGGCCACGTGCAGCCGGTTCCCGCACGTACGGCTGTCGCAGTAGCGGCGCGAGCGATTGCGGGACAGGTCCACGAAGGCACGTCGGCAGTCCGGCGCCTCGCAGCGCCGCAGCCGCTCCCGCTCCCCGGCCACCACGAAGAAGGCGAGCGCCATCCCGCAGTCGGCCGCGAGATGGTCGGCCAGCGACGCCCCGGGGGCGAAGTAGTGCACATGCCAGTCGTAGCCGTCGTGGTCCGTCAGGCGCGGGGTGGTGCCCGCGGCGGCGACCAGCTCGTTGATCAGTCCCGCGGCGGCGCGGGCGTCCGGCGCCGCGAAGATCCGCGCGAACCGGCTCCGCACCTTGCGCACCGCCGACAGGTCGAACTCGGACAGCACGCCCACGTCACTGACCGCGTGGCCGCGCACGAACACGGCGAGCGCCTCGAGGTCCGGCAGCCCGTCCGCCGCCGTGTCGTCCTCCGGCGCGGTGTTCACCAGATCCACCACGGTGTTGAGGGCGCACCGGGTGTCGTGGGTGATCAGCACGTTTCGCTCCCTGGCCTGGGGGTCGGGCGGACGCCCGCCGATGCTGGCCGATGGTAGCGACAACCGCGCCCACCGCACCGGGCTCGCTCCGGGTGACTGCCCTCCGGCAACGCCCCGCCCGCCGCCCTGGTTCCCGGACCGCGCGGAAAGCCCGCGGGCGAGAGGCGCGCGGACATGGCTCGGCGCCGTCACCGCATGTGTGCACGGTGACGGCGCCGAGCCTGCCGGTATACGGCGGTGCGGGCCCGAGCCGTCTCCCCGAGTGGACGGCGCCGGGCGTCTTGGACGGGCGGCGGCCTAGCTCTCCGCCAGGATGTGGGAGAGCTCCTGATCCAGATCGAAGTGCCGGTGCTCCGTGCCGGGCGGCACGGCGGCGTCGGTCCGCTTCAGGAAGGACTCCAGGGCCCGTGCGGGGGCCTCCAGCAGAGCCTCGCCCTCGGGAGAGCTGAGGGCGATGCACACGACGCCCTGGCCATGACTGCGCGATGGCCAGACGCGGACGTCGCCGGTGCCGGTGGGCCGGTGCAGCCCCTCGGCGAGGAGGTCGCGGGCGAACACCCACTCGACGGTCTCCTCGGCTCCGGTGTGGAAGGTGGCGTGCACGGCGTAGGGGTCGGCCGTGTCGTACCGCAGGCCTGCGGGGACAGGCAGGGAGGACTCGCTCGACACAACGAGGCGCAGGTGCAGCTCGCAGCTGACCGTGGTGTTCATAAGCGCCAGGGCCTTTCGCTCAGTGTGCGCTCGGGGATTCGCACGTCGGCGAAATCGACATGCCACCTACGGTGCCGTTGTAAACCCCTCTGGGGGTTTTGCATGAGTTTCCGTACCTCTTACGGCCGAGAACTTGTGCGACATCTGCCACCATTCCGGTGACTGGAAACACTCGGGTAGGGTTCGACGGTATGAATACGGGGAGTGACGATCTGGGTGAGGTTGTCGTGGCGGACCGGACGGGAGCGGACGAGGAGCGCCCTGAGCAGGGGCTCGGCTCCCGTGCGCCCGCGTTCATCAAGCAGCGCCGCGCCCTCCATCTGAGCTGGCAGGTCGGCGTCTTCCTCGTCGGACTCGCGGTCGTCGCCGCCGGTGTCGTCATGCTCCCGCTGCCCGGTCCCGGCTGGGCGGTGATCTTCGGCGGCATGATGATCTGGGCCACCGAGTTCGTCTGGGCGCAGCTCGTCCTGCGCTGGACGAAGCGCAAGGTCACCGCGGCGGCACAGCGCGCCCTCGACCCCCGCGTACGCCGCCGCAACATCACCCTGACCGTGATCGGGCTGGTGATCGTCGGCGTGCTCGCCGTGATCTACGTCCGGCAGTTCGGCTTCGTGGCGCCCTGGAAGATCTAGGCGGTCGGAACCACCCGCTGACATGCGGTAATGTTCTCTCTGCGCCCGGGCGATTAGCTCAGTGGGAGAGCGCTTCGTTCACACCGAAGAGGTCACTGGTTCGAACCCAGTATCGCCCACCCGGACCGACGGCCCATCCGCTTGCGAGCGGATGGGCCGTCGGCATATGCGCTACGCTCCGCAGCCGCCGCCCGCCGGGGACACCCGTCAAGACCGACTTCCGGACGGACCGCCCCACGCGCCCCGAAGCACCCCATTCAGGCCGCCCCCGGAAATACCCCCGGACCCTATTGCTCGACCGCGCCCCCGCAATTCCCATTGCGCCCGCATTTCCACGGCACTCCGCACCGCACCGGAATTCCGGAATCCTCAAGTCCTGTGTTCCGACAGGTCATATGAGTACAAGTCACTTCATGGGAAGCGGACGCGCAATGCCGAACCCGCGCCGGGCGCGCACACCGCGCGGGACCGGGGCGGGACCACTGCGACCCCACCGGCACCCGACGCGCACCCCCGCCCCGGGCGCCCACCCGCACCCGGGCAGCCCCGACCGGCACCCCGTACCGAGGCGGTTTGGAGGAACCCCGCCGAGACCTGTATTGTTCAGTGCGTTCCCGGGCGATTAGCTCAGTGGGAGAGCGCTTCGTTCACACCGAAGAGGTCACTGGTTCGAACCCAGTATCGCCCACCCGGACCGACGGCCCATCTGCTCACCAGCAGGTGGGCCGTCGTCGTACGCCCACGCGGCACACCCACGCGCCACCGACCCGCACCCGCTACGCCGCCGCCGACAGCTCCGCCCGCAGCGGCCACTCCGTGCTCACCGTCTCCGGCGAACCACTGCGCGCGAACCACGCCTGCAGCCCCCGCGCCTGCGCCGCGTGCCAGCCGACCTGCAACGCGTGCAGCTCCGCCGGGGACAGCCGCTCCAGGCGCGCCGAGAACCGCCGCCCCACCGCCCGTACGACGTCCAGCGCCGCCAGCGCGTCCGCCGCCGCGTCGTGCGCGTCGTTCAGCGCCACGCCGTAGTGCTCGCACAGGTCCGTCAGCGTGCGGCGGCCCTTGCGGTAGCGGTCCAACTGCTTGTCCAGGACCCGGGGATCCAGCACCCGCAGCGGCGCCCCCTCGAACCAGCGGTCCAGCGACGACGCCCGGTGCCGCCGCAACTCCCGGTCCAGCAGCGTCAGATCGAACGGCGCGTTCATCACCACCAACGGCCGCCCCATCGCCGTGTGCTCGGCCAGTTGCTGGGCTATCTCGTACATCACCGGCGCCGGCCAGCGGCCGTTGCGCTGGAGGTGCTCCTCCGTCAACCCGTGCACCGCCGTCGCCTCCTCGGGCACCGGCACCCCCGGATTCACCAGCCACCGGCTCACCCGCGGCCGCGTACCCGGCGCGTCCTGCACCACGACGGCGGCCGACACGATCCGGTCGCCCTCGACGTCCACACCCGTCGTCTCCGTGTCGAAGGCGGCCAGGGCCCCTTCGTACCAGCAAGTCATCCCAACCCAACTCCTCGTTCACCCACGACAGATGACATGCCGTCTTCTGCCCGTTTGGTGATACCCGGGCTGTTTGCGCCGTACGCCGGGCGGAGACAACAGGAGTACGGGTCTTTGCAGTTCAGCGGCCCGAGACGGGGAAACCCTTGGCTGGGAAGGCAGTTCGTCATGGCCATTGCGCAGCCCGAGCGGGGCGGGCTGCTGCCCGAACGCGCGGGACTGGTTCGCGGCACACTCGCCACCACCGCCTGCATGGAAACCCTGCAGGTCGGCTATCTGCACGCGGTCGCCGCCGCAGCGGGCTGCTCCCTGTCCCAGCCCTTCCCGGACAACGGCATCGACTGGCACGTCAGCCACAGCGCTCCCGGCCACACCGTCGACGACGAAGTGACGATCAAGGTGCAGCTCAAGTGCACCTACCAGATCGCCCCCCACCCCCCGGGACCCACCTTCGCCTTCACGCTCGACAACGACCATCTGCGCAAGCTCGCCCGCACCCCCGTCTCGGTGCACAAGATCCTCGTCGTCATGATCGTCCCGCGCGCCCAGGAGGACTGGCTGCGCGCCGGACACGACCGGCTCGACCTGCGCCACTGCTGCTACTGGGTCAACCTCGCCGGACACCCCGTCACCGGACGCCACCGCACCACCGTGCGCATACCGGTCACCCGCGTCTTCGACGACCGCGCGCTCTGCGAGATCATGACGCGCGTCGGGACGGGAGGCAGACCATGAGAAGCCGCTCCGACGACTCCGACGACGACACCACCGTCCGCCACCCGCGCGCCCACCCCGAACACCTCCCCTGGCACGAGACCCCCGACCCCACCCGCGTCGACCCCGCCGTCCTCACCACGCTGCTCCACCGCCACGGCTGGCAACGACGCGGAGGCGCCACCGGACGCTACGGCCGCTGGACCCCGCCCGCCCCGGCAGGACCCGGCACCAGCCTCCTCGTGCCCGAGAACCGCGCCTTCCCCGACAGCGACGACCTCCTCGGCGAAGCCCTCGACGCCCTCGCCCGCAGCGCCGCCCCCACCGCCCGCGAGGTGCTCATCGCCCTCGCCGTGCCCAGCGACGAGATCCGCTGGCACCGCGACACCCCCTGCGGTCCCGCGGGCACCGCCCCCTGGACCGCCGACGAACACCTGCGCACCGCAGCCCGCCGCACCCTGCTCGCCGCCGCCCTCGCCACCCGCGCCCCCGCCGGGTACCACGGCGCACGGCACCGCGCCGGTGCCGCGGCGCTCCTCGACAAGGTGCTCGTCGGACCGGCCGCCGAAGGGCGCCGCCTCACCGCCTTCGCGCCCCTGCCCGCCGGACGCCCCCTCGCCGTCCGCCTCCACCAGGCGCTGCACGCCACCCGCGAGGCCATCGACTACCAGCGCGCCACCGGACGCGCCGACGCCTTCGACGGCGCCGTCGCCGCCGGAGTCAGCCGCGAGCTGACCGAGGCGCTCACCGTCCTCGTCCGGGGCAGCGAGGGCGCCCGCGTCACCGTCACCTGGGCACCCGCCGCCGGAGTCCCCGACGGCTGCGCCGCCCACGCCGAACCCGTCGAGTTCTCACCCGGCGACCTCCCCGTCCTGCGCGCCGCCGCGGCCCGCTATCTGCGCGCCGAACCCTCCGTCCCCGTCGCGGTCACCGGCGTCGTCGTCCGCCTGCGCCGCTCGGGACCGCGCGGCGCGGGCACCGTACGGCTCCGCGTGCTCACCGGCGCCGAGGTGGCCCACCTGCGCCTCACCCTCGGCGAGGAGGACTACCGCGTCGCCGGATACGCCCACCTCGTCGGACTCCCCGTGCGCGTGCACGGCAGGCTGGAGCGCCGGGGCGGCTTCCGCAGGCTCACCGGCGCCACCGGGGTCGTCCCCGTCCAGGTCGACGAGGCGGAGCGCGACCGGCTGATGAAGTCCCTCCAGGAGAACCTCGGCTCCTTCGAGGAGGCGTGCGGCGAGACCGGGGAGGCGTGCGGCGAGACGTACGGCGAAGGGGACGGAAAGTAACCGTTTCGCGGTGGACGGTGCCGGGTCGGTACGATCCCTTGTGCGCGCGCTCCTGGTATGGCGCCGCATCCCACTTCAGTCAGGAGAGACCGGTGTCAGACGTCCGTGTGATCATCCAACGCGATTCCGAGCGGGAAGAACGCGTGGTGACGACGGGCACTACGGCCGCCGACCTCTTCGCGGGCGAGCGCTCGATCATCGCCGCGCGCGTGGGCGGCGAGCTGAAGGACCTCGCCCACGAGCTGTCCGACGGCGACGAGGTCGAGGGCGTCGAGATCTCCTCCGAGGACGGTCTCAGCATCCTGCGCCACTCCACCGCGCACGTGATGGCCCAGGCCGTGCAGGAGCTGTTCCCCGAGGCCAAGCTCGGCATCGGTCCGCCGGTCAAGGACGGCTTCTACTACGACTTCGACGTGGAGAAGCCCTTCCACCCCGATGACCTCAAGGCCATCGAGAAGAAGATGCAGGAGATCCAGAAGCGGGGCCAGAAGTTCTCCCGCCGCGTGGTCTCCGACGAGGACGCCCGCGCGGAACTGGCCGACGAGCCGTACAAGCTGGAGCTGATCGGTCTCAAGGGCTCGGCATCCTCCGACGACGGCGCGGACGTCGAGGTGGGCGCCGGTGAGCTGACCATCTACGACAACCTGGACGCCAAGACCGGCGAGCTGTGCTGGAAGGACCTCTGCCGGGGTCCGCACCTGCCCTCCACCCGCCTCATCCCGGCGTTCAAGCTGATGCGCAACGCCTCGGCCTACTGGCGCGGCAGCGAGAAGAACAAGCAGCTCCAGCGCATCTACGGCACCGCCTGGCCGTCCAAGGACGAGCTGAAGGCGCACCTGGAGTTCCTCGCCGAGGCCGAGAAGCGCGACCACCGCAAGCTCGGCAACGAGCTGGACCTCTTCTCCATCCCGGAGCAGATCGGCTCCGGCCTCGCCGTCTTCCACCCCAAGGGCGGCATCGTCCGCCGCACCATGGAGGACTACTCGCGGCGCCGCCACGAGGAAGAGGGCTACGAGTTCGTCTACACCCCGCACGCGACGAAGGGGAAGCTCTTCGAGACCTCGGGCCACCTGGACTGGTACGCCGACGGCATGTACCCGCCCATGCAGCTCGACGAGGGCGTGGACTACTACCTCAAGCCCATGAACTGCCCGATGCACAACCTGATCTTCGACGCGCGCGGCCGCTCGTACCGTGAACTGCCGCTGCGCCTCTTCGAGTTCGGCACCGTGTACCGGTACGAGAAGTCGGGCGTCGTGCACGGTCTCACCCGTGCCCGCGGCTTCACCCAGGACGACGCGCACATCTACTGCACCCGTGAGCAGATGTCCGAGGAGCTGGACAAGACCCTCACCTTCGTCCTGGGTCTGCTGCGCGACTACGGTCTGACCGACTTCTACCTGGAGCTCTCCACCAAGGACCCGGAGAAGTACGTCGGGTCCGACGAGGCGTGGGAAGAGGCGACCGAGACGCTGCGCCAGGTCGCCGAGAAGCAGGGTCTGCCGCTCGTGCCCGACCCGGGCGGTGCCGCCTTCTACGGTCCGAAGATCTCCGTCCAGGCGCGAGACGCGATCGGCCGTACCTGGCAGATGTCGACCATCCAGCTCGACTTCAACCTGCCCGAGCGGTTCGACCTGGAGTACACGGCGGCCGACGGCACCAAGCAGCGTCCGGTGATGATCCACCGCGCGCTGTTCGGCTCCATCGAGCGGTTCTTCGCCGTCCTCCTGGAGCACTACGCGGGCGCCTTCCCGGCGTGGCTCGCCCCGGTGCAGGCGGTCGGCATCCCGATCGGTGACGGGCACGTCGAGTACCTGGAGAAGTTCGCCGCCGAGGCCAAGAAGAAGGGTCTGCGGGTCGAGGTGGACTCCTCCTCGGACCGGATGCAGAAGAAGATCCGCAACGCCCAGCGCCAGAAGATCCCCTTCATGATCATCGTCGGCGACGAGGACATGAACGCGGACACCGTCTCCTTCCGTTATCGCGACGGTTCGCAGGAGAACGGCATTCCGCGTGACCAGGCGCTGGCGAAGCTCGTTGATGTGGTGGAGCGCCGGGTGCAGGTGTGATGCCGTCCCCGCAGATGCGGGGGTGATCCCAAGATTCGCAAGGCGCACAAGCATAAGGTGCTGTGCTCCCCGCACCTGCGGGGCTTCAGACCCCCGGGGTTCCTCCCGGGGGTCTCTCCTTGTCCTCTTCCCGTGAGAACACCTGCAGCAGCCACGACGAGAACGACCCCGTCACCGCGCCGAGCAGTGCCAGGCCGCCGGCCATCATGGCCGCCGCGATGATGCGGCCGCCCGTGGTGACCGGGACGATGTCGCCGTAGCCGACGGTGGAGAGGGTGGAGCAGGCCCACCAGACGGCGTCGCCGAAGTTCTTCATCTGGGACGCCGGTGCGTCCCTCTCCTGCTGGTAGACGGCGAGCGCGCCGGTGAAGCCCATGAGCAGGGTGGAGATCCCGGAGTAGACGATCACGCGCGCGTACAGCGGGAGCCGGGGGAGTCCGCGCCGGTGCTCCATGGCCTCGTAGAGGCGGACGATGCGCAGCGGGCGCAGCAGGGGAAGGATCAGGACGAGGGTGTCCAGCAGGTGGGCGCGGACGAAGCCGGGGCCCTGGCCACTGAGGGTCCAGCGCACGGCGTAGTCGGCGGCGAACAGCGCCCAGCAGGCGAAGAGCAGCGAGAGCCAGAGGTCGTCCCAGGGGGTGCCGGGGCGGGGGGCGAGCACGAGGGCGGCGTAGGAGCCGAGGAACGTCATCGAGGCCACGGTGAGCGGCATCTCGGCGCGGCGCTCCCAGCGTGTCTTGGGGCTGTCGTGGTCCACCGGGTCAGCTTGGCCGTTCGGTACGTCGGCGCCGCCCCGGCGACACGCCGCGAACGGGCGAAGCCATATGCTGCCTTGCATGACGAGTGAGCCGGAGCAGCAGATCGGAGTGGGGACGCAGGACGCGTTCCAGCGCCTGTGGACGCCCCACCGGATGGCCTACATCCAGGGCGAGAACAAGCCGAGTGGTCCGGGTGCGGACGACGGCTGCCCGTTCTGTGTGATTCCGGCGAAATCGGACGAGGACGGTCTGATCGTACGGCGGGGCGAGCATGTGTACGCGGTGCTCAACCTGTATCCGTACAACGGCGGTCATCTGATGACGGTGCCGTACCGGCACGTGGCCGACTACACGGATCTGACGGGTCCGGAGACGGCCGAGCTGGCGGAGCTGACCAAGCAGGCGATGACGGCGCTGCGGACGGCGTCGGGGGCGCACGGGTTCAACATCGGGATGAACCAGGGCGCCGTGGCCGGTGCGGGGATCGCGGCCCATCTGCATCAGCACATCGTGCCGCGCTGGGGCGGGGACACGAACTTCATGCCGGTGGTGGGGCACACCAAGGTGCTGCCGCAGTTGCTCGGGGACACGCGGAAGATGCTGGCGGAGGCGTGGCCGGCGAGCTGACGCCGGTCGCCTCCGCCGGGGGTCCTACGCGTTGTAGAGGTCGGCTTTTCCGGGGGTCGGGTCCTGGACCTGGCCGCTGAGGACGGAGGAGCGGGCGCCGAACTTCTCGGTGTCCACGCCGTTCTCCTTGAGGACCTTGATCGCGGCGGCGTGGACCACGCGCAGGACCGGGGTGGCGGCGCGCAGCGCGTCGTCGGCCATGAAGCGGTGGCGCCAGGGCTGGTCGGCCCAGGCGTGCCGCAGGCCGAAGGGCTCGGGCAGGGCGATGGAGCCGCCGAGCCAGTTGAGCAGCGGCGGGTACCAGGTCAGGGGCGCGCGGACGGCGAGCCGTACGACCTCGTCGGTGTTGACGAGGGGCAGCTTGACGGTGCGGTTCTCCCAGCGCTTGACGGACTTGGTGACCGTCTTGGTGGGTGCCTCCGACTTGGAGGTGAACAGGGGGTTGACCGGGCCGAGGGCGTGTCCGGTGACCTCGATGCGCAGGGTCTCGTGGAGGACGGTCACGGTGATCATCATGGTGATGACGAGCTGGCCGTCCCACAGGGTCCACTGGACGCCGAGGTAGTGGCGGTCGCCGCTGCCGAACTGCTGCTTGTTGCAGATCTCCTGTATGGCGTGCGGCTTGACCTGGAAGGCTTCGACGTCGGTGCCCTCGGGGCGGGAGACACCCTTGGCGTTCTCGCCGATGGGGGTGACGATCCAGTGCCGTATCGAGGGGCGCGGGAAGCCGCCGGTGTTGAGCGGGCCGCGCTCCAGCATCCGGAGCTGGTCGTGGATGGCGCGTACGACGTCCCAGCTCCGGAAGGGGTGGATCTCGCGTCCGGCGTCGGCGGGTACCAGGTCCTCGGCGAGCTGCCAGGAGCCCCAGCGGGTGCCCATGCCGAGGACGCCCTTGGGTCCGGCGTAGAAGACGGAGTTGGAGCGCTGTTCGGCGCTGAGCCGGGCCAGGGACTGGCGGAGCTGTTCGGCGGCGGTCTCGCCGGGGCTGCGGGGTACGGCCTCGGGGACCTTGGCGCCGACGCTGCTGCCGGAGAGCAGACCGTCCCAGCGGGCGCGCAGGTCGGCGGCGGTCTGTTCGCAGACGCGCTTGGCCCAGTACCAGCCGAGGACGGGGGCGATGACTGCCGCGCGGGCGTACCAGCCCCAGAAGCCGGAGAAGGGCAGCTTCAGCAGGAAGAGCGCGGCGAGGAGGCCGACTCCGGCGAGGAGGACGGTGCCGATGGCTCCGGCGCGTTTGTCCTCGCGCTTGGCGAGAAAGGCGCGGAGCTGGAAGACGACGAGCCAGGCGATGAGTCCGGGCAGGAAGATCAGACCGCAGACGACCATGATCGTGGAGAGTTTGTTGTCGCGGTCGCGGCGGATGTTGTTCGCGGCGAGGCAGTGTTCGACGATCACCTGGGGTTCGGCGCCGAAGGACTGGATCAGCGGTTTGCGCCCCGGTGCGAGGAGCCGGTCGACGACGGCGCGGGAGAAGGCTTCGCCGAGGTTGGGCCGGAACAGACGGATGCGGCCGGTGTTGACGGTGGACTGGTGCCACTCGTTGTCGGTCTTCTTGATGTCCTCGATCGCGTTGTCCCGGTAGGCAGCCGAGGCCAGCGCCAGGGTCGCCGCCTGGCCCTCGTCGCCGGAGACGGGCACCTGTGGCCCGTCCCACTCCGTTCCGACTGACATTCCCGCCCCCATCGCCGCCTTCTCGCTCCTGCGGCCTTCCCGACTTCCGTGTCTCGCACACCTGTTGAACAGGCCATCTTGAACGGGCCGTCGTGTCGGCACCGGGTCACCGGGTCCGTCGCGCGCGGCGTGATCAGCGTAGCCGCGGGCACCGACAACGCACCGGCGGACGGCCGAAGCCGCCCGCCGGAGCGCGGGGCGTACGCCGGGTGGACCGACGGGGTGAACTACGGGGTGTCGCCCGCCTGTTCGCGGATGCGGTCGGCCACCTGCGGGGGCATCGGCTCGTGCCGGGCGTAGGCGCGGCTGAAGCGGGCGGTGCCGTGGGAGAGGGAGCGCAGGTCGATGGCGTAGCGCCCGATCTCGAACTCGGGGACCTCGGCGCGGACCAGGGTGCGTCCGGTGCCGACCTGTTCGGTGCCCAGGACCCGGCCGCGCCTGCTGGAGAGGTCGCTCATGACGGGGCCGACGTAGTCGTCGGGGATGAGGACGGTGACCTCGGCCACCGGTTCCAGGAGGTGGATGCGGCTGTCGGCGGCGGCTTCGCGCAGGGCGAGCGCGCCCGCGGTCTGGAAGGCGGCGTCGGAGGAGTCGACCGAGTGCGCCTTGCCGTCGAGCAGGGTGACCCGCACGTCGACCAGCGGGTACCCGGCGGCGACGCCCTTGGCTGCCTGGGCGCGTATCCCCTTCTCGACGGAAGGGATGAACTGCCGGGGGACGGCGCCGCCGACGACCTTGTCGACGAACTCGATGCCGGAGCCTCCCGGGAGCGGTTCGACCTCGATCTCGCAGATGGCGTACTGGCCGTGGCCACCGGACTGCTTGACATGGCGCCCGCGTCCGGCGGCCTTGTTCGCGAAGGTCTCGCGCAGGGACACCTTGTGCGGGACGACGTCGACCTGGACGCCGTAACGGCTGCGCAGCCGCTCCAGGGCGACGTCGGCGTGGGCCTCGCCGAGGCACCACAGGACGACCTGGTGGGTGTCCTGGTTCTGTTCGAGCCGCATGGTCGGGTCCTCGGCGACCAGGCGGGCCAGTCCCTGGGAGAGCTTGTCCTCGTCGGGTTTGCTGTGCGCCTGGATGGCGAGCGGGAGCAGCGGGTCCGGCATCTGCCAGGGCTCCATGAGCAGCGGGTCGTCCTTGGCGGAGAGCGTGTCGCCGGTCTCGGCGCGGCTCAGCTTGGCGACGCAGACCAGGTCTCCGGCGACCGCGTGCGGGACGGGGCGCTGCTGTTTGCCGAAGGCCATGGAGACGGCGCCGATGCGCTCGTCCACGTCGTGGTCCTCGTGACCCCGGTCGGTCATGCCGTGTCCGGAGACGTGGACGGTGTCGTCGGGGCGCAGGGTGCCGGAGAAGACGCGGACCAGGGAGACCCGGCCGACGTAGGGGTCGGAGGAGGTGCGGACGACCTCGGCGACGAGGGGTCCCTCGGTGTCGCAGGGCTGGAGTTCGCGGGTCCTGCCGTCGAGGGTAGTGACCTCGGGCAGCGGGTGTTCGAAGGGGGTGGGGAAGCCGCCGGTGACCAGTTCCAGCAGCTCCAGGGTGCCGAGACCCTGGCGGGCGCCGTCGGTGGCGGGGGCGGCGGCGAGGACGGGGAAGAAGGTGCCGCGTGCCACGGCGTGTTCGAGGTCCTGGACGAGGGTCTTGACGTCGACCTGCTCGCCGCCCAGGTAGCGGTCCATGAGGGTCTCGTCCTCGCTCTCGGCGATGATGCCCTCGATGAGCCGGTTGCGGGCCTCCTCGATGCCGGGGAGCTGCTCCTCGCCGGGTTCGGACTCCACGCGCTCGCCGGTGGAGTAGTCGAAGAGCTTGCGCGAGAGCAGTCCGACCAGACCGGTCACGGGGGCGTGGCCGTCGGGACCCTCGGGGGCGCGCAGCGGGAGGTAGAGCGGGAGCACGGCGTCGGGGTCGTCGGCGCCGAAGGCTTCCGCGCACTGCCGGGTCATCTCCTCGAAGTCCGCGCGGGCGGATTCCAGGTGCGTGACGACGATCGCGCGGGGCATGCCGACGGCCTGGCACTCCTCCCAGACCGCGCGGGTCGAGCCGTCCACGCCGTCGGAGGCGGAGACGACGAAGAGGGCCGCGTCCGCCGCGCGCAGACCGGCCCTCAGTTCCCCGACGAAGTCGGCGTAGCCGGGGGTGTCGAGTACGTTGATCTTGATGCCGTCCCATTCGACCGGGACCAGCGAGAGCTGCACCGAGCGTTGCTGGCGGTGCTCGATGTCGTCGTAGTCGGAGACCGTGCCGCCGTCCTCCACGCGGCCGGCCCGGTTGACCGCCCCCGTCGTGAGTGCGAGGGCTTCCACCAGGGTCGTCTTGCCCGCTCCGGAGTGGCCGACCAGCACCACGTTCCGTATGGATTCGGGGTGGTCGGCCGTGACT
This sequence comes from Streptomyces sp. DSM 110735, assembly GCF_016482685.1. GTDB lineage: Bacteria > Actinomycetota > Actinomycetes > Streptomycetales > Streptomycetaceae > Streptomyces. The sequence continues at coordinate 75,359 of NZ_JACYHF010000023.1, forward strand.
GCCCTGCCGGCGGCCCCGGGATGTGATTGCGCCTTTTCGCCCATGATCCTGCCTCCCGTGGACGGTGAGGTCACTGTGGGCGCGGACACGCGGCACCGCGTGCACTGGCGGCTCCTGCGACGCCCGCGGTCCTTCGAGCTTTCCACCTGGGCCATGCCACGTCCATACGACGGACACCGCGGCGGGCGGTTCTCGCGCTCTCCCGACGTCCCCGTGACGGCCCGGCAACATCACGACAGGGCCACAACCCCAGGGTGCCCGCCAGCCGCGCGCCCTCGCGCGTGACTACGATGGGCGCGCCGGTGGTCACCAGGGGCTGCCGCGACACGACCGTCGGGAAGGCCATGCTGAACAAGTACGCGCGTGCATTCTTCACGCGTGTTCTCACGCCGTTCGCCACGTTTCTCATCCGCCGGGGCGTGAGCCCGGACACGGTCACCCTCATCGGTACGGCCGGGGTGGTCGCGGGGGCGCTGGTCTTCTTCCCCAGGGGCGAGTTCTTCTGGGGCACGATCGTGATCACGCTGTTCGTCTTCTCGGACCTGGTCGACGGCAACATGGCGCGCCAGTTGGGCCGCTCCAGCCGCTGGGGTGCCTTCCTGGACTCCACGCTGGACCGGGTGGCCGACGGCGCGATCTTCGGCGGCTTCGCCCTCTGGTACGCGGGCAACGGCGACGACAACGTGCTGTGCGCCGTCTCGATCTTCTGTCTGGCCAGCGGCCAGGTGGTGTCGTACACCAAGGCGCGGGGCGAGTCGATCGGGCTGCCGGTGGCCGTGAACGGTCTGGTGGAGCGGGCCGAGCGGCTGGTGATCTCGCTGGTCGCGGCCGGGTTCGCGGGGCTGCACAAGTTCGGTGTGCCGGGCATCCAGTACCTGCTGCCCGTCGCGCTGTGGATCGTGGCCGTGGGCAGCCTGGTCACGCTGATCCAGCGGGTCGTCACCGTGCGCCGGGAGTCGGCGGAGGCCGAGGAAGCCGCGCGGGGCGACGCGGCGCGGGGCAGCGAGGCGGCCAAGTGAGCACCGCGGACCGCCTGACCGACGCCCTGTACGGACTCGGCTGGGGCGCGGTCAAGAAGCTGCCCGAGCCCGCCGCGGCGCGCCTCGGCGACACCATCGCCGACCTCGCCTGGAAGCGGCGCGGCAAGGGCGTCCAGCGCCTGGAGTCCAACTACGCGCGCGTGGTGCCGGACGCGAGCCCGGAGCGGCTGGCGGAGCTGTCGCGCGCGGGGATGCGCTCCTACCTGCGCTACTGGATGGAGTCCTTCCGGCTCCCGGCCTGGAGCCCCGAGCGAATCAAGGGCGGGTTCGCCCCCAAGGGCGCGCACCATCTGATCGACGGCCTCGCCGCGGGCAAGGGCGTGATACTCGCCCTGCCGCACCTGGCCAACTGGGACCTGGCGGGCGCCTGGGTCACCACCGAGCTGAACACGCCGTTCACCACGGTCGCCGAGCGCCTGAAGCCGGAGACCCTGTACGACCGTTTCGTCGCCTACCGCGAGGGACTCGGTATGGAGGTGCTGCCGCACAGCGGCGCCTCCGCGTTCGGCACGCTGGCGCGGCGGCTGCGCGACGGCGGTCTGGTCTGCCTGGTCGCGGACCGCGACCTGTCGGCCTCCGGCGTCGAGGTGGACTTCTTCGGAGAGCGCGCCCGGATGCCCGCCGGACCCGCGCTGCTCGCCCAGCAGACCGGCGCGCTGCTGCTGCCGGTCACCCTCTGGTACGACGACTCGCCCGTGATGCAGGGCAAGGTGCACCCGGCGATCGAGGTCCCCGAGGCGGGCACGCGCGCGGAGAAGACCGCCGCCATGACGCAAGCGCTGGCCGACGCCTTCGCGGGCGGCATCGCCGAGCACCCCGAGGACTGGCACATGCTCCAGCGGCTGTGGCTCGCCGACCTCGATCCGGCGGGGGCGGAGGGGCGGGCGTGAGAATCGGCATCGTCTGCCCCTATTCCTGGGACGTCCCGGGCGGAGTCCAGTTCCACATCCGCGACCTCGCGGAGTACTTCATCCGCCTCGGCCACGAGGTGTCCGTGCTGGCCCCGGCCGACGACGACACCCCGCTGCCGCCGTACGTGGTCTCGGCGGGCCGCGCGGTCCCGGTGCCGTACAACGGCTCGGTGGCCCGGCTGAACTTCGGGTTCCTCTCGGCGGCGCGGGTACGGCGCTGGCTGCACGACGGGGCGTTCGACGTGGTGCACATCCACGAGCCGACCTCGCCCTCGCTCGGTCTGCTCACCTGCTGGGCGGCGCAGGGTCCCATCGTGGCCACCTTCCACACCTCCAACCCGCGCTCGCGCGCCATGATCGCCGCGTACGCGATCCTCCAGGCCGCGCTGGAGAAGATCAGCGCGCGGATCGCGGTGAGCGAGTACGCGCGCCGGACCCTCGTCGAGCATCTGGGCGGGGACGCGGTGGTCATCCCCAACGGCGTGGACGTCGACTTCTTCGCCAAGGCCGAGCCCAAGCAGGAGTGGCAGGGCGAGACGATCGGCTTCATAGGGCGCATCGACGAACCCCGCAAGGGACTCCCGGTGCTGATGCGGGCGCTGCCGAAGATCCTGGCCGCCCGCCCCGGCGCCCGGCTCCTGGTGGCGGGCCGGGGCGACGAGGAGGCTGCCGTCGCGGAGCTGCCCGAGGAGCTGCGCTCGCGCGTGGAGTTCCTCGGCATGGTCAGCGACGAGGACAAGGCCCGCTTCCTGCGCAGCCTCGACCTGTACGTGGCGCCCAACACCGGCGGCGAGAGCTTCGGCATCATCCTGGTCGAGGCGATGTCCGCGGGCGCCCCGGTCCTCGCCTCCGACCTGGACGCCTTCGTCCAGGTCCTCGACCAGGGCAAAGCGGGCGAGGTCTTCGCCAACGAGGACGCCGACGCCCTCGCCGACGCCGCCGTCCGCCTCCTGGGCGACCCCGGGCGCCGCGCCGAACTCCGCGAGCGCGGCAGCGCCCATGTGCGCCGCTTCGACTGGTCCACGGTCGGCGCGGACATCCTGTCGGTGTACGAGACGGTCACCGCGGGCGCGGCGGCGGTCGCCACGGACGAACGCCCGGGCTTCCGCTCCCGCTTCGGCCTGGCGGCCCGGGACTGACGGGGGCCGGCGGCAGCTCGGGGCGCGGGGCCGGGACCTCGCCTGAGGCGCGGGGCTGACCAGAGGACGGGTGAGCGCGTGAGGTCCGGGGGCGCCCGTGGGCCGGTACCGCGTCCGGGACGCGGGCCGACCGGGGGACGGGCAACCGCCGGGGGACGGGCGATCGTCCGGGACCCGGGACCGCCCGGAGGCTGGGCAGCCGTCCGGGCCAGGGAGCGCCCTGGGGCTGGGCGACCGCCCGGCCAGGGAGCGCCCTGGGGCTGGGCGACCGCCCGGCCAGGGAGCGCCCTGGGGCTCGGCAGCCGCCCGGCCCGGGAGCGTCCTGAGGCTCGGCAACCGCTCGGCCCGGGACCGCCCGGAACCGGAGACACCGCCGGGGGCCGGTAGCCTTCCGGCGTGACAGCAACGCTCATCTGGATTCTCGTCGCGCTCGTGGCCATCGGCGTCTACCTGAGCTGGACGGCCGGTCGGCTGGACCGGCTGCACGTGCGGATGGACGCCGCGCGGGCCGCGCTCGACGCGCAGTTGCTGCGCCGCGCCTCCGTGGCGCAGGAGCTGGCCACCTCCGGGGTGCTGGACCCGGCCGCCTCCATCGTGCTCTACGAGGCGGCGCACGCGGCACGGCAGGCCGAGGAGGAGCAGCGGGAGGTCCTGGAGAGCGAGCTGAGCCAGGCGCTGCGCGCCGTCTTCGGGGACGCCGGTCAGGTGGAGGCCGTACGGGCCGCGCCGGGCGGTGAGGAGGCGGCACGGGAGCTGGCCGAGGCGGTGCGCCGGGTGCCGATGGCCCGCCGTTTCCACAACGACGCCGTCGGCGCCGCCCGCAGGCTCCGCGAGCACCGCAAGGTGCGCTGGTTCCGGCTCGCCGGTCACGCCCCCTTCCCGCTCGCCTTCGAGATGGACGACGAGCCGCCCGCCGCCCTGATCGAGCGCGCGGCCTGAGCGGACCGCGCAAAACGATCCACCGGTTCCCCATTGGCCCTTGCCGTGACCTGCGGGCTTCACGTTTCCTCGATGGTGCAGCGATCCCCTTCACCATCAGTGAGGTCACCCCGTGTCCACCATCGACAACCAGGCTCCCGAGACCGGCACCGCCCGCGTGAAGCGCGGCATGGCCGAACAGCTCAAGGGCGGCGTCATCATGGACGTCGTCACCCCGGAGCAGGCGAAGATCGCCGAGGACGCGGGCGCCGTCGCCGTCATGGCCCTGGAGCGGGTGCCCGCCGACATCCGCAAGGACGGCGGTGTGGCCCGCATGTCCGACCCGGACATGATCGAGGGCATCATCGACGCCGTCTCCATCCCGGTGATGGCCAAGTCCCGCATCGGCCACTTCGTCGAGGCGCAGGTCCTGCAGTCCCTCGGCGTCGACTACATCGACGAGTCCGAGGTCCTCACCCCGGCCGACGAGGTCAACCACTCCGACAAGTGGGCGTTCACCACCCCGTTCGTCTGCGGCGCCACCAACCTCGGTGAGGCTCTGCGCCGCATCGCCGAGGGCGCGGCCATGATCCGCTCCAAGGGCGAGGCGGGCACCGGCAACGTCGTGGAGGCCGTGCGCCACCTGCGCCAGATCAAGGGCGAGATCGCCAAGCTGCGCGGCTGCGACCACAACGAGCTGTTCGCCGCCGCCAAGGAGCTGCGCGCGCCGTACGAGCTGGTCAAGGAGGTCGCCGAGCTGGGCAAGCTCCCCGTCGTCCTCTTCTCCGCCGGTGGCGTCGCCACCCCCGCCGACGCCGCCCTGATGCGTCAGCTCGGCGCCGAGGGCGTCTTCGTCGGCTCCGGCATCTTCAAGTCCGGCGACCCCGCCAAGCGCGCCGCCGCCATCGTGAAGGCCACCACCTTCTACGACGACCCGAAGATCATCGCGGACGCCTCCCGCAACCTCGGCGAGGCCATGGTCGGCATCAACTGCGACACCCTCCCCGAGACCGAGCGCTACGCGAACCGCGGCTGGTAAGGCACCCCACCATGAGCACCCCCGTCATCGGCGTCCTGGCCCTCCAGGGCGACGTACGGGAGCACCTGATCGCCCTGGCCGCGGCGGACGCCGTGGCCAGGCCGGTCAGGCGCCCCGAAGAACTCGCCGAGGTGGACGGTCTGGTCCTGCCCGGCGGCGAGTCCACCACCATCTCCAAACTGGCCGTCCTCTTCGGCCTGATGGAGCCGTTGCGCGCCCGCGTGCGCGAGGGCATGCCCGTCTACGGCACCTGCGCCGGGCTGATCCTGCTCGCCGAGAAGATCCTCGACCCGCGCTCCGGCCAGGAGACCGTCGGCGGCATCGACATGATCGTGCGCCGCAACGCCTTCGGCCGCCAGAACGAGTCCTTCGAGGCGGCGGTCGACGTCAAGGGCGTCGACGGCGATCCCGTCGAGGGCGTCTTCATCCGCGCCCCCTGGGTCGAGTCCGTCGGCGCGGACACCGAGGTGCTCGCCGAGCACGACGGTCACATCGTCGCCGTCCGCCAGGGCAACGCGCTCGCCACCTCGTTCCACCCGGAACTGACCGGTGACCATCGCGTCCACGCGCTCTTCGTCGACATGGTCCGCGCGAACCGGACACCGGAGTCCTTGTAGGATCTGCGGCGGTACCCCCTCAGGCTCTCCCAGCGCCGGGGGAGTTCGTTCAGGTTTGGGTTACGCGAAGGAGACAGGCAGATGTCCGGCCACTCTAAATGGGCTACGACGAAGCACAAGAAGGCCGTGATCGACGCCAAGCGCGGCAAGCTCTTCGCGAAGCTCATCAAGAACATCGAGGTCGCGGCGCGCATGGGCGGCGTCGACATCGAGGGCAACCCGACGCTGTACGACGCCATCCAGAAGGCGAAGAAGCAGTCGGTCCCGAACAAGAACATCGACTCCGCGGTCAAGCGCGGCGGCGGCCTGGAGGCCGGCGGCGCCGACTACGAGACGATCATGTACGAGGGCTACGGTCCCAACGGTGTCGCGGTGCTCATCGAGTGCCTCACCGACAACCGCAACCGCGCCGCCTCCGACGTGCGCGTGGCCATGACCCGCAACGGCGGCAACATGGCCGACCCGGGCTCCGTGTCCTACATGTTCAGCCGCAAGGGCGTCATCATCGTCCCCAAGGGTGAGCTGACCGAGGACGACGTGCTCGGCGCCGTCCTGGACGCCGGTGCCGAGGAGGTCAACGACCTCGGTGAGTCCTTCGAGGTCATCAGCGAGGCCACCGACCTGGTCGCGGTCCGCACCGCGCTCCAGGAGGCGGGCATCGACTACGACTCCGCCGACTCCAGCTTCGTGCCGTCCGTCCAGGTCGAGCTGGACGAGGAGGGCGCCAAGAAGATCTTCAAGCTGATCGACGCCCTGGAGGACAGCGACGACGTGCAGAACGTCTTCGCCAACTTCGACGTGAGCGACGAGGTCATGGAGAAGGTCGACGCGTAGCACCTGCGGCGCTTCGCCACGGGTACGACGGTGCACGGGCCGACGGGGAAACCCGTCGGCCCGTCGCCGTTGCCGGGGCGCGGTTGCGGGGCGTTGTCGGTGGCACCCGATAGCCTGCGCAAACAGGTGATCGAAAGGGTTGGGGGCGGTGTGCGCGTACTCGGGGTGGACCCAGGGCTCACGCGGTGCGGAGTGGGGGTCGTCGAGGGGGTCGCGGGGCGGCCGCTGACCATGGTCGGCGTCGGTGTCGTCCGTACGCCCGCCGACGCCGAGCTGAGTCACCGGCTGCTCGCCGTCGAGCAGGGCATAGAGCAGTGGCTGGACGAGCACCGGCCGGAGTTCGTCGCCGTGGAGCGCGTCTTCGCCCAGCACAACGTCCGCACCGTCATGGGCACCGCCCAGGCCAGCGCCGTCGCCATGCTGTGCGCCGCCCGGCGCGGCATCCCCGTCGCCCTGCACACCCCGAGCGAGGTCAAGGCCGCCGTCACCGGCAGCGGCCGGGCCGACAAGGCACAGGTCGGCGCCATGGTCACCCGGCTGCTCCGGCTCAGCGCGCCGCCCAAGCCCGCCGACGCCGCCGACGCCCTCGCGCTCGCCATCTGCCACATCTGGCGCGCCCCCGCGCAGAACCGGCTCCAGCAGGCGGTCGCCCAGCACCAGGCCCACACGGCCAGGACGGCACACGCGGCCGACGCAGCCCACGCAGCACACGCAACGAAAGGCCGAACGGCATGATCGCCTTCGTCAGCGGCACGGTCGCCGCGCTCGCCCCCGACTCGGCGGTCGTCGAGGTCGGCGGGGTCGGCATGGCCCTGCAGTGCACCCCCGACACCCTGGCGAAACTGCGCCTGGGCGAGCCCGCCAGGCTGCACACCTCCCTGGTCGTGCGCGAGGACTCCCTCACCCTGTACGGCTTCGCGGACGACGACGAGCGCCAGGTCTTCGAGCTGCTCCAGACCGCGAGCGGCGTCGGACCCCGTCTCGCCCAGGCGATGCTCGCCGTGCACGCCCCGGACGCGCTGCGCCGCGCCGTCGCCACCGCCGACGAGAAAGCCCTCACCGCCGTACCGGGCATCGGCAAGAAGGGCGCCCAGAAGCTGCTCCTCGAACTCAAGGACCGGCTCGGCGCGCCCACCGGCACCGTCTCCGCCGCCGCCCCGGCCGCCCAGGGCTGGCGCGACCAACTGCACACCGCCCTGGTCGGCCTCGGCTACGCCCCCCGCGAGGCCGACGAGGCCGTGTCCGCCGTAGCGCCCGAGGCCGAGGCCGCCGGGGGCACCCCGCAGGTGGGCCAGTTGCTGAAGGCCGCCCTCCAGACCCTCAACCGCGCCCGCTGACCCGCGCCGCCCCGCAAGGAGTACCTGAGTGAACCGGGACGACCCGACCGACAGCCCCGCCGAGGACCGGCTGGTGGGCTCCGTCGCCGACCGGGAGGACCAGGCCGTCGAGGCCGCCCTGCGCCCCAAGGACCTCGGCGAGTTCATCGGCCAGGAGAAGGTCCGCGAACAGCTCGACCTGGTGCTGCGCGCCGCCCGCGCGCGCGGTGCCACCGCCGACCACGTCCTGCTCTCCGGCGCGCCCGGTCTCGGCAAGACCACCCTGTCGATGATCATCGCGGCGGAGATGGCCGCCCCCATCCGCATCACCTCGGGCCCCGCCATCCAGCACGCGGGCGACCTCGCCGCGATCCTCTCCTCCCTCCAGGAGGGCGAGGTCCTCTTCCTGGACGAGATCCACCGCATGTCCCGGCCCGCCGAGGAGATGCTGTACATGGCGATGGAGGACTTCCGCGTCGACGTGATCGTCGGCAAGGGTCCCGGCGCCACCGCCATCCCGCTGGAGCTGCCCCCCTTCACCCTGGTCGGCGCGACCACCCGCGCGGGTCTGCTGCCGCCCCCCTTGCGCGACCGCTTCGGCTTCACCGCGCACATGGAGTTCTACGAGCCGCACGAGCTGGAGCGTGTCGTGCACCGCTCGGCGAGCCTGCTCGACGTCGGCATGGAGGGGGAGGGCGCCGCCGAGATCGCGGGCCGCTCCCGGGGCACGCCCCGCATCGCCAACCGTCTGCTGCGCCGGGTCCGCGACTACGCGCAGGTCAAGGCGGACGGCCTGATCACCCGCGAGGTCGCGGCAGCCGCCCTCGCCGTCTACGAGGTGGACGCGCGCGGACTCGACCGGCTGGACCGGGCCGTCCTGGAGGCGCTGCTCAAACTGTTCGGCGGCGGACCCGTCGGTCTGTCCACGCTCGCCGTCGCGGTGGGGGAGGAGCGCGAGACGGTCGAGGAGGTCGCCGAACCGTTCCTCGTGCGCGAGGGTCTGCTCGCCCGGACCCCGCGCGGCCGCGTCGCCACCCCGGCGGCCTGGGCCCACCTCGGACTGACCCCGCCGGGCGCGCCAGGCGCCGGAACGGGGACGGGAAACGGACAACAGGACCTGTTCGGGGCGTGACGGCGGGGGCATTGGCGGCGGAAGGAACCCAGGTGCCATGCTGAGCGTTGTTCCATGCACGCGGACTCGCCTAGACTCCGCCGATGCCGCCCTTGCGGGTGGCGCCGACCATCCCCCTCCCCCAGGCCGCTCACCGCGCGGTCACGCGAAGGAAAATTCCGTCCCGTGAGTATCTACACCCTTCTTCCCTTCCTCGTGCTCATCGCGGCCATGTTCCTGATGACGCGATCCGCGAAGAAGAAGCAGCAGCAGGCCAGCCAGATGCGGAACGAGATGCAGCCCGGCTCGGGCGTCCGCACCATCGGTGGGATGTACGCGACGGTCAAGGAGGTCACCGAGGACACCGTCCTCCTCGACGCCGGTCCCGGTGTCGAGCTGGTCTTCGCCAAGAACGCGATCGGCGCCGTCCTCACCGACGACGAGTACAACCGCATCGTGCACGGCGTCGAGCACGACCTGAAGTCCGACGCGGACCTCGTCCCGGACGACGCCTCCTCCCTCACCGCCGACGCGGCTCCGGCCGGCGACGCCGACGACAAGGTGATCGACCTCGGCAAGAAGGACACCGCCGAGGACGCCCCGGCCGCCGAGGCGAAGACCGCCGAGACCGCCGAGAAGACCGAGGCCGCCGACACCGCCGACGTCAAGGACACCGAGGGCAAGGACGCCGCCGAGGCCACGACGGGCGAGGCTCCGAAGAAGACCGACGGCGAGTCCGACGCGAAGTAGGCGTCCCACGGGGCGGCCCGGCGTGGTTAGACGGCCGCCGGGCACGCCCCGAACGCCTCTGTTCCCGCACGGAATCCCGACACCATGTCATGGCCGCCCCGCGCCGACGGCGCCCCGAGCGGCCCGAGAGGGAGTACGAGAAGGTGGCAGCACCTAAGAAGGGCCGGAGTGCGAGCGCTCAGAGCAAGCCAGGGCGCTCACTGGTCCTCATCCTGATCGCCATCGTGGCGCTCACCGGGGGAATGTTCGCCTCCGGACACACCACTCCGCGTCTCGGCATCGACCTTGCCGGCGGTACGAGCATCACGCTCAAGGCGAAGGCCGACCAGGGGTCGGTGATCAACAAGGCCAACATGGACACCGCGGTCGACATCATGAACCGCCGTGTCAACGGTCTTGGCGTCTCCGAGGCGGAGGTGCAGACCCAGGGGACCGACCACATCATCGTCAACATCCCCAAGGGCACCAACTCCAAGGAGGCCCAGCAGCAGGTCGGCACCACCGCCAAGCTGTACTTCCGCCCGGTCCTCACCGAGGCGCCCAGCGGCGCCGACGCCACGCCCAGCCCCTCGCCGAGCGCCTCCTCCAAGGGCAGCGCCTCGCCGAGCCCGTCGGGCAGCGCCGCCGGTGACCAGAAGGCGTCCGCCACCACGCCCTCTCCCACCTCCACCACCCAGGGCCGCCCGGTCAGCGGCGCCCTGAAGGCCGACGCCACGCCGTCGTCCACCGCCTCCCCGAAGGCGTCCGCCAAGCCCGACGCCGCCGCGAGCCCGTCCGCGTCCGCCGACGCCGCCGCGAGCAAGCTCCAGGCGCAGTTCGCGGCCCTTGACTGCACCAAGCCCGACGAGCGCGCCAAGGCGAGCCGGGACACCAAGCCCAGCGACACCATCGTGGCCTGCGGCCAGCAGGGCAAGGCCTGGTACAAGTACGTGCTCGGCCCGGCCCGCGTCGACGGCACCGACGTCAAGAAGGCCCAGGCGGTCTTCGACACCCAGGGCGCCTCCGGCTGGCAGGTGCAGATGACCTTCACCTCCGACGGCGCCAAGAAGTTCGCGGACGTCACCTCCGAACTGGCCAAGCAGGCCCAGACGGGGCAGAACCAGTTCGCCATCGTCCTCGACGGCAACGTCGTCTCCGCCCCCAGCGTGAGCCAGGCCATCACCGGCGGCTCGGCCGAGATCACCGGCCGCTTCACGCAGGAGGAGGCGCAGAGCCTCTCCAACATGCTGTCCTACGGCGCGCTCCCGCTCTCCTTCCAGGAGGAGACCGTCACCACGGTGACCGCCGCGCTCGGCGGTGAGCAGCTTCACGCCGGTCTGCTCGCGGGCGCCATCGGACTCGCGCTGGTCGTGCTCTACCTGGTGATCTACTACCGCGGTCTGTCGCTCGTCGCGATGGCGTCGCTGCTGGTCTCCGCGATCCTCACCTACGTGATCATGGCGCTGCTCGGCCCGGCCATCGGCTTCGCGCTGAACCTGCCCGCCGTCTGCGGCGCCATCGTCGCCATCGGCATCACCGCCGACTCCTTCATCGTCTACTTCGAACGCATCCGGGACGAGATCCGCGAGGGCCGCTCGCTGCGCCCCGCCGTCGAGCGTGCCTGGCCGCGCGCCCGGCGCACCATCCTCGTCTCCGACTTCGTGTCCTTCCTCGCCGCCGCGGTGCTGTTCATCGTGACCGTCGGCAAGGTGCAGGGCTTCGCGTTCACGCTCGGTCTGACCACCGTGCTCGACGTGGTCGTGGTCTTCTTCTTCACCAAGCCGCTCATGACCCTGCTGGCCCGCCGCCGCTTCTTCGCGGACGGCCACAAGTGGTCCGGGCTCGACCCGAAGAGCCTGGGTGCCAAGCCGCCGCTGCGCCGCACCCGCCGTCCGTCCGGTCCTGCCGCCGGTTCCGTCGACTTCAAGGAGGCGTGAGCGATGTCGAAGCTCGGTAACCTCGGCGCCCGGCTGCACCGCGGCGAGATCAGTTACGACTTCATCGGCAAGCGCAGGATCTGGTACGGCGTCTCCATCCTGATCACCATCACGGCCATCGTCGGCCTGGTGGTGCGCGGTCTGAACATGGGCATCGACTTCCAGGGCGGCGCGGTCTTCACCACGCCGACCAAGATGAGCGTCTCGGTCAGCCAGGCCGAGGAGTTCGCCCATGACGCCTCCGGCCACGAAGCGGTGGTGCAGAAGCTCGGCAACGGCAGCCTGCGCATCCAGATCGCCGGTATCGACACCGGCAAGGCCGACCAGATCAAGGAGACCCTGGCCAAGGACCTCCAGCTCAACCCCGAGAAGCTCAACGCCGACCTGGTCGGCCCGAGCTGGGGCGAGCAGATCGCCAACAAGGCATGGGAGGGCCTGGCGATCTTCATGGTGCTCGTCGTGATCTACCTGGCCATCGCCTTCGAGTGGCGCATGGCCGTGGCGGCGCTGGTCGCCCTGATCCACGACATCACGATCACCGTCGGCATCTACGCCCTCGTCGGCTTCGAGGTCACGCCCGGCACGGTCATCGGTCTGCTGACCATCCTCGGTTACTCGCTCTACGACACGGTCGTCGTCTTCGACAGCCTCAAGGAGCAGACCAAGGACATCACCAAGCAGACCCGCTTCACCTACAGCGACATCGCCAACCAGTCGATCAACGGCACCCTGGTGCGCTCGATCAACACCACGGTCGTCGCCCTGCTGCCGGTCGCGGGTCTGCTCTTCATCGGCGGCGGCTTCCTCGGCGCCGGCACGCTCAACGACATCTCGCTCTCGCTGTTCGTCGGCCTCGCGGCCGGCGCGTACTCCTCGATCTTCATCGCCACCCCGCTCGTCGCCGATCTCAAGGAGCGCGAGCCCGCGATGAAGGCCCTGCGCAAGCGGGTCCTGGCCAAGCGCGCGCAGGCCGCCGCCGGGGACAATTCCGGGGAGCCGGGCACCACGGGTGATACTTACGAGGCGGCGCCCGCTGTGGTGGGCCCGCGCGACCAGCCCGTGGCACGCAACCGAGGCCGCGGCCGACCCTCTGGAAAGCGCCGATGACCGACATCCAGGAGCTGCTGCTCAGCCGAATCCGTGACGTCGCGGACTACCCGGAGCCGGGAGTGATGTTCAAGGACATCACCCCGCTCCTGGCGGACCCGGCGGCCTTCACGGCCCTGACCGACACACTGGCCGAGATCGCCACGAACACCGGGGCGACCAAGGTCGTCGGTCTGGAGGCGCGCGGCTTCATCCTCGGAGCGCCCGTCGCCGTCCGCGCGGGCCTCGGCTTCATCCCGGTCCGCAAGGCAGGCAAGCTGCCCGGCGCGACCCTGCGTCAGTCCTACGACCTGGAGTACGGGTCGGCGGAGATCGAGGTGCACGCCGAGGACCTCACCCCGGACGACCGCGTGCTGATCGTGGACGACGTGCTCGCCACCGGCGGCACCGCCGAGGCGGCGGCCCAGCTCATCGAGCGGGCCGGTGCCGAGGTCGCGGGTCTCGCGGTCCTCATGGAGCTGGGCTTCCTCGGCGGTCGCGCCCGCCTGGCGCCCGCGCTCAAGGGCGCGCCCCTGGAGGCGCTGCTCCAGGTCTGACGGTTCCGCGAGGACCGCGTACAGCACGGCCGTGGGGGGGGGGGGGGGGGGGGGGGGCCCCCCCCCCCCCCCCCCCCCCCCCCCCCCCCCCCCCCCCCCCCCCCCCCCCCCCCCCCCCCCCCCCCCCCCCCCC
>NZ_JACYHF010000024.1 GCF_016482685.1 Streptomyces sp. DSM 110735
TTTCCCCCCGCGGGGGCCCCGGTTTTTTTTTTTCTGGGCGGCGGGGGGGGGCCGCCGCCTATTATTGGGGGGGGGGGGGGGGTTTTTCTCGGGGGGGGGGGGGGGGGGGGGGGCCCCCCACCACCACGATATGGCACGCATCAGCCCTGATGGGCGAGCTGCGTGCAGGGCGGTTGAGTGATGCCCTGTCAAGGAGTTCGCACGTGCGCGAGGTCGTCCCTGACGCGTGCGGGCTCCTCGTCCGGGGGGAGGTTGGCGGTGTCCCTGACCGCATCCGCCGATGCGAGCGCGTCAGTTCGCGCGCCCTGGAACAACGCGGTGAAGTCCTCGGTGGCGGGGCCGGGCCCGGAGAAGACCTCGAAGGTGTTGCCCAGCGCCGCGTCATCGAGCACCGCCTCCACGAGGAGCGGTCCCGGCGGGTGACGAAGATCGTCGTCCGGAGAACGATCCGGGGCCTGCGGTCCCCGAGTGCGGTGAGGGTGTTCGCCACCCCGCCATAATCAATGCGCTCGAAGGACTCGGGGCGGGAGTCGTCGTCCGAGCCGTGGACGAAGATCACGGCGTCGATGTCGCGGACGGCCTCGGTGAGTGTGTCTGTCGTCTCAGCCGCCGATGACGGAAATCCCGGCTTCTCCGTGCGATCGGGATATCCGGCGCCGGGCAGCGGAGATGTTCGGTCAGAGGTACTTCTTGTAGAACGGGATCAGGTGGTCCAGGGCGATCTTGACCGGCTCGGGCTGGTCGTACAGGTCGTAGTGGGAAAAGCCCTCGGCGACGACCAGTTCCTTGTCCTTGGAGGCCGCGCGGCGGTAGATCTCCAGGCCGTCCCGGTAGGCGCCGAAGGCACCGGGCTTGTCGCCGACCACTACGCACAGGGGGCGGGTGAGGAGGACCTCGGCGCGGTTGAAGGCGTCCCAGCCGACCGCGTTGGCCTGGCGGGAGAACAGCGACTCGGTGCGGCCGCCGGGCTTCTCGCCGCGGTCGGTGCGGTAGTACTCGGTCGCCTCGAACAGGTCCAGCTCGGTCAGGCCCTGCTCCTCTGCCGCCTCGGGCGAGGCCGGCAGGTACTGGTTGACGCGCGGCTCCCCGCCCCGCGCCTCGGCGGTGCGCTGTTCGGCGATGGCGTCGAGGGTGGCGATGGGGTCGTAGCCGCTGAACGCCTCGTGCATCAGGCGCCCGAAGTTCACGCCGGTCACGCTGCCGACGGCCTTGATGCGGCGGTCGGTCATCGTGGCGTTGATGGCGTACGCGCCACCGCCGCACACCCCGATGACCCCGATGCGGTCGGCGTCCACGTAGGGCAGCGTCACCAGGAAGTCGATGACGTAGCTGATGTCCTCGACCCGGAACGTCGGGTCCTCGATCGACCGGGGCTCCCCGCCGCTCGCGCCCTGGAAGCTGGCGTCGAAGGCGACGACCACGAAGCCCTGTTCGGCCAGCGCCTTGCCGTAGACGTTCCCCGAGGTCTGTTCCTTGCAGGAGCCGATGGGGTGGACGCTCACGATCGCGGGGTAGGTCCGGCTCGCGTCGAAGCCGGGCGGAAGGTGGATGTCAGCGGCCAGGTTCCACGCCAGCGCCTTGATCTCGACGTGCTCGATGTTCTCGCTCACGGGTACAACTCCTCCTCGAAGAGGTGGTCGACATGGGGTTCGAACCGGTCGCGGTGGTCGCCTCGTCCAGTGGGCGGCGACTGACGCCTCGCGCCGGTTCCTCCATGCTTGCGCAGGGAAAAGCGGTCCGCAGCACCTGATCGGGGTGGGGCTTACAGGGGGGACCGGCAACCCCTCCTTGCCGGGGACTGGCCACCGTCGAACGCCCGGCGCGCGGCGGCGGCCCGGTCCGTGTCGTCGTGGGAGCCGGTCGCGACTATTCCGCGGTGTGCTGCGGCGCGCCCGCTGCCGATTCGACCCGTTCCGTGGCGGCCCAGCTCGCCAGCAGCGTCAGCGCCTCGTACGAGGGTGAGCCGGGTTCGGCGGTGTAGCCGATGACGGAGAGTCCGGTGGCGCCGGTCGCGTCCAGGGCTTCGAAGCGCAGGCTGAGGTCGCCGACGGCGGGATGCCGGAAGTCCTTGGTGCCGCTGCGGTGGGCCCGTACGTCGTGCGCGGCCCAGCGGGTGCGGAACTCGTCGCTGCGGGTGGCGAGTTCACCGACCAGGTGGGTGATGGCCTTCGCGTACGGGGCCTTGGCGGCGGCGACCCGCAGCAGGGCTACGGCGTCGTCGGCGGCCTTCTCCCAGGCGGGGAAGGTCTCCTCGGCCCGGTCGGCGAGGAAGATGAACCGGGCCAGGTTGGGCGGCTCGGGCTGGTGCTCGTAGACCGCTCCGTACAGGGCACGGCCGAGCGGGTTGGCGGCGACCATGTCGAGGTGGGCGTTCTGCACGATGGCCGGGGCGGTGACCATGGTGTCGATCAGTGCCTGGAGGGTTTCGGGGACCTGTCGGCGGGGGGCACGGGTCTGCTTGCGGGCCGCCTTCCCGGCCGCGCGGGCGAGGTCGAAGAGGTGGGCGGCCTCCACCTCGTCCAGCCGCAGCGCCCCGGCGATGGCGTGCAGCACCTCCTCGGAGACACCGGCGACCTGGCCGCGCTCGATCTGTACGTAGTACTCGGCGCTCACTCCGGCCAGCAGGGCGACCTCCTCGCGACGCAGCCCGGGCACCCGACGGCGGCCCGCCATGGGAAGGCCCACCTGGTCGGGGGTGATCTTCGCGCGGCGGGTGGTCAGGAAGTCCTTGATCTCCTTGGCGGTCTCCATGCTTCGAGGCTAAGCCCAGGTCGGGACCGGATGGAGAGGCTGCCAGTACCCCCGACAAGGAGCCTCTGCCTCGCCCGCGTAAGAAGCCGCAGGGTGGAGTCATCGGCCGGAACGACCGGCCGGAACCACTGTGACCCTCTGGAGTATCCGTGGAAGCCATCACCTTCCCCAATGGCCCGATCGCCATGGCGGGCAACCTCTTCCTCCCGGCCGGTTTCGACCCCGAGGGCAGCTACCCGGCCGTCGTCACCGTCCACCCCGGCGGCGGCGTCAAGGAGCAGACCGCCGGCCTGTACGCGGCCAAGCTGGCCGAGCAGGGCTTCGTCGCCCTCGCCTTCGACGCCTCCTTCCAGGGCGACAGCGGCGGCGAGCCGCACCACCTGGAGGACCCCTACGCCCGCGTCGAGGACGTCCGCGCGGCCGTCGACCACCTCCAGTCCCTGCCCTACGTCGACCCCGAGCGCATCGGCGCCCTCGGCGTCTGCGCGGGCGGCGGCTACGCGGTCAACGCGGCGATGACCGACTACCGCATCAAGGCCCTCACCACCGTCAGCGCCGTCAACATCGGCACCTCCTTCCGCCGCGGCTGGTACGGCACCGACTCCGACGCCGCCGCCGTGCCGACCCTGCAGGCGCTCGCCCAGCAGCGCACCGCCGAGTCCGCCCAGGGCGCCGAGCCCGCCTACCTCCCCTACGTCCCGGCCGAGCCGGACGAGAACACCCCGCGCGACCTGGTCGAGGCGTCGGAGTACTACCTCACCCCGCGCGCCCAGCACCCCAACGCCAAGAACAAGTTCCTCTTCACCAAGAGCGTCTCGCGGATCTTCACCTTCGACGCGTTCCACATGGTCGAGGACCTGCTGACCCAGCCGATCCTGATCGTCGCGGGCAGCGACGCGGGTTCCCTGTGGATGTCCACCGAGCTCCACGGCCGCGCCCGCAGCCCCAAGCGGCTCCGCGTCGTCGAGGGCGGCACCCACATGGACTTCTACGACGTCCCCAAGTACGTGGACCAGGCCGTCGCCGAAGCCGTGCCCTTCTTCACCGAGCACCTGGCCGCCGAGCAGGACTGACCCCGTACCCGCGGCACACCGGGAGGTCCGCCGGTCCCGTACCGGCGGACCTCCGGTCCCCCGCGGCAACACGATCGTTTCTCTCCGACTCGAAGGGGTCACCATGACGACGACACCGCACTGGCGCATCGCCGTGATCGGCGCCGGAGCGATCGGCAGCACCATCGCGCTGAAGCTCGCCGAGTCCGGTCACGAAGTCACTATGGCGGTGCGCGACGCACGGCGGCGGGAGATCCTGACGCGCGAGGGGCTGCGTGGCCAGGCGCGCGGCGGCGCCGTCGAGCGCGCCGATGTCCGGGTGACCGCTTCTCTCGACGCCGATTACGACCTGGTGATCGTGCCGGTCCAGCGCCACCGGATCGACAGCCTCGTCCCGACGCTGGCGGCGAACGGCTCGGCTCGCATCATGCTCATGTTCAACAACGCCTCCGACGCGGACATCTGGTCCGACAAGATCGGTGCCGACCGCCTGATCTGGGGCTTCCCGGCGATCCTTGCCAAGGTGCACGACGACACGGTCGGGTACTCGATCGTGTCGCGCGTCCAGGTCACCACGATCGGCCGCCCCGACGGCGTGATCGACGACGACGTACGGCAGATCGCCTCGGTCTTCTCCGGCGCCGCCATCCCGACCGTCGTCTCCCCCGTCATCGACGGCTGGCTCAAGACGCACGCCGCGTTCGTCGCGCCGATGGTGGCGGCGGCTTTCCTGCCAGGACGCCCGGGGCGCGGTCACTGGCTGAGCTGGTCCTCGGCCCGCGAACTCGGCGCCGCCGTGCGGACCGGTATGCGCGCGGTGCGCCGGTCGGGGCCACCGTCGCGCCGGGGAACATGCGCGCGATGCCGTTCATCCCCGGACCGGTACTCACCGCGCTGTTCTGGCTGATGTTCGCCTCGCCCGCGGGCAAGGGGATGGTCGGTCAGGTCTCGGACTCGGTGGCGGCCGAGAGCGCGCTGCTGCGCGAGCTGAGCCGACTGGCCGGGGCGGCCGGTGTCGACCCGGCACCGCTGGTCCGCCTCGCCGCGCGCGTCCCCTCACCCGCGCCCCGCTAGCCCGCGTCCGCCGAGGCGGGCGGCACCGGCCGGGTGAGGGGACACCGCCTACCCCAGGTTCATGTACACAGCCTTCGGATACAGGTAGTTCTCCACGTGTTCCCGGGCGCCCTTCCAGCCGTAACCGCTCATCTTGGTGCCGCCGAAACCGATCGCGGGATCGAGGACGCCGTAGCAGTTGACCCAGACGGTGCCCCCGGTGATCGCCCTCGACACCTTGTGCGCCGTGGACACGTTCCGCGTCCACAGGCCGCCTGCCAGTCCGTACGGGGTGGCGTTGGCCAGCCGGATCGCCTCGTCCAGGTCGTCGAAGGGGATCACCGTGGCCACCGGGCCGAAGATCTCCTCCTGGGCGATGGTCATGTCGTTGGTGGCGCCCGCGAACACCGTCGGCTCGATGTAGCACCCGTCCGCGTGTTCGCCGGTGAGGCGGCTGCCACCCGTCACCAGGCGGGCCTCGTCGGTGCCGATCTCTATGTAGTGCTGGACCCGCTCCAGTTGCCGGGCCGAGATCAGCGGACCGATCTGGGTGTCCGGGTCCAGGCCGTTGCCCACCCGTACCGTCCTGGTGAACTCGCCCAGCCGTGCCACGAACTCGTCGTGGACCGGCCGCTGCACGAAGATCCGCGTCCCGGTCACGCACACCTGGCCGCTGTTGGTGTAGACGCCCATCGCGGCGCCGGGCACGGCCAGGTCCAGGTCGGCGTCCGCGAACACGATGTCCGGCGACTTGCCGCCCAGCTCCCTCTGCAGCCGCTTCATGTTGCCCGCCGACGCCCGCACGATGCTCTGTGCCGTGCCCACCGAACCGGTGAACGCGATCCGGTCCACGCCGTGGTGCTCGGCGAGCGCGCTGCCCGCGTCCTTTCCATAGCCGGTGACCACGTTGATCACGCCGTCCGGCACACCTGCCTCGGTCAGCAGCTCCGCGATCCGCAGCACCGACAACGACGCGTCCTCGGCGGGCTTGAGCACCGCAGTGCAGCATCCCCGCGCGCGGGGAGCGGATTCCGTCGCAAGTAGGCGCCGGGGCGGCGGGGGACGATGGGGCAGCTCGTCGTACAGGGTGAGGGTGACGCGGTCGCCGCGGGCGTGGGTGGGGATCTCGAAGTCGGAACCAGGGGCTTGGCGGTGCCGCGATCCGGGGCTGAAATGCGCCGCCTCCGTGCTGAACTGGATACTTACAGGTATGCGCGTTGACTTCGATCCTGCGGACATGCCCACTCGCGACTTCTACCGGCTACTCACCTCGGTGGTCGTCCCCCGGCCCATCGCCTGGGTCTCGACCCTGTCGGCGGACGGGAGGACGGCGAACCTCGCTCCGCACTCCTTCTTCACGGTCGCCTCCACCGATCCGCCGATCGTGCAGTTCACCTCCGTCGGACGGAAGGACTCGCTGCACAACGTGGAGGCGACCGGGGAGTTCGTCGTCAATCTCGCTCCGGAGCCGCTGTTCGCCGAGATCAACGCGACCGCGACCGACTTCCCGCGCGACAAGGGCGAGTTCGACGCCGTGGGCATCGCGCGTGAGCCCTCGCTGAAGGTGCGTCCGCCGCGGGTGGCGGACTCGCCGGTGGCGATCGAGTGCGTGCTGCACGCGACGCTGGGTCTGGGCGACTCGACGGTGGTGTTCGGCCGGGTCGTGCACGTGGTCGTCGACGAGGACGCGCTGGTGGACGGGCGTCCCGACATCGGACTGCTGCGCCCCCTCGCCAGGCTCGGCGGCAACGAGTGGAGCACGATCGGCGACGTGCGCGAGCTGGCGCGCGAGCGGTACGAGGAGCGGGACTAGACCTGGTCCGTCCCCGCTTGCCGGAACGGTCACCTGCGCAACCCATTGACACCCCCGCCACCCCCTCCCTACTGTCACGCCAGCATTTCGAACGCATGACGAAATTTCGAACACCGAGGGGTGGGCGGGCGTGCGTATCACCGGAATCAGCACCCATGTGGTCGGCACACCGTGGCGGAATCTGACCTATGTGCAGGTCCACACGGACGAGGGGCTCACCGGGGTCGGGGAGACCCGGATGCTCGGTCACACCGACGCCCTGATCGGCTACTTGCGCGAGGCAGAGGCGAACCACATAGCGGGCTCGGACCCGTTCGCCGTGGAGGACCTGGTCCGCCGGATGAAGTACGGCGACTTCGGCCGCGCCGGGGAGATCGTGATGTCCGGCATCGCGGTGGTCGAGATGGCCTGCTGGGACATCAGGGGCAAGGCGCTCGGCGTCCCGGTGTGGCAGTTGCTCGGCGGGAAGGTCACCGACCGCGTCAAGGCGTACGCGAACGGCTGGTACACCACCGAGCGCACTCCGGAGGCGTATCACGAGGCGGCCCGTGCGGTCGTGGCGCGGGGCTACCGGGCGCTGAAGATCGACCCGTTCGGCACCGGTCACTTCGAGCTGGACCACGAGCGCACCCGGTACGCCGTCTCCCTGATCGAGGCGGTACGGGACGCGATCGGTCCTGACACCGAGCTGATGCTGGAGATGCACGGCCGCTTCTCCCCCGCGACCGCGATCCGCCTCGCCCGTGAACTGGCGCCCTTCGACCCCGCCTGGCTGGAGGAGCCGGTGCCGCCGGAGAACCTGAAGGCGCTGGAGAAGGTGGCCGCGAAGGTGGACATCCCGGTCGCCACCGGGGAGCGGATGCACGACCGGATCGAGTTCCGGGAGCTGCTGGAGAGCCAGGCGGCGGACATCCTCCAGCCCGACGTCGGTCACATCGGCGGCATCTGGGAGACCCGCAAGCTGGCCGCGACCGCCGAGAGCCACTATCTGCTGCTCGCCCCGCACAACGTCGGCGGTCCGGTCCTCACCGCCGCCTCGCTCCAAGTCGGTTTCAGCACACCGAACTTCAAGATCCTGGAGCACTTCAACGACTTCGCGGACGCCGAGATCAAGACGGTGGTCAAGGGCGCCCCCGAGGTGGTCGACGGCTACTTCCACCTCTCGGACGCCCCCGGTCTCGGCGTCGAGCTGGACACCGACGCGGCGGCCGAATTCCCCCAGCAGCAGGCCCGGTTCGACCTGTGGGCCGAGGGCTGGGAGCGGCGCCGTCCGAAGGGGACGAAGTGAGCGTCCAGGTGGTGGTCGAGGCGCCGGGCACCTGTCGGCTGGAGCCGCACACGCCCCAAGCCCCTGGTCCCGGCGAGGCGTTGGTCGCCGTGCACGCGGTGGGCGTCTGCGGCAGCGACCGTGAGCTGTACCGGGGCAACCGGCCCGCACCGTACGTGCGTTACCCCGTGGTGCCGGGTCACGAGTGGTCCGGCACGGTCCGCGTGGTGGGCGCCGGGGTGCCGGAGGCATTGGTCGGCCGCAAGGTGGTCGGCGAGGGTTTCCGCAACTGCCAGGTGTGCGCCCGCTGTCACGCGGGCGAGACGACGCTCTGCGAGGCGGGGTACGAGGAGACCGGTTTCACCCACCCCGGCGCGATGGCGCCCACCCTGACCCTGCCCGCCCGGCTGCTGCACCCGCTGCCCGACGACGCCGACCTCACCGCGGCCGCCCTTCTTGAGCCCGCCGCCTGTGTCGCTGCCGCCGCTCTCCTTGCCGACGTCCGGCCGGGCGAGCGGGTCGCGGTGGTCGGCACGGGGACGCTCGGGATGCTCGCGGTGCGGTTCCTCGCGGCGGTCTCCCCCAGTGAGCTGCTGGTGGTGGGGCTCGACCGCGAACGCGAGCCGCTGGCAAAGGAGTTCGGCGCCACGGACTTCGCCGTGAGCGGCTCCGATCTGCCCGGCGGCTACGACGTGGTGATCGAGGCGGCGGGCTCCGCCGAAGCCGCGCGCTCCGCCTCCGCCCTGCTCCGGCGCGGCGGACGCCTGGTCCTGACCGGCATCCCGGCGCCGGGCGCGTTGGGTCTGGACCCCGCCGACCTCGTCGTACGACGCCTTGAGGTGCGCACGGTCTTCGGGGCGCCCCCGGCCGCCTGGGCGCACGCGGTCCGGCTGTTCGGCGCCGGACTCCTCGACCCGCTGCCCCTGGTGTCGCAACGGCTGCCGCTGACCGAGTTCGCGCGGGCGGTGGAAACGACGGGACCCGGGAAGGTGCTCCTGCTGCCCTGACTTGAGCAGAAAACCCCTGCGCACAAGACCCCTCGCACAAGCCCCCAGGAGGCTCACTCGCCCGAAGATCCGAACTCTGTCCGGCATACCGAACATGAAAGGCAGCCCGTGACCGACCTCTCCGCTCCGGCAGTCCGCAGACCCGGTGAGCAGGCGCTCGCCGCTCTGGGTCTCGCCGCGCCCGCCCCCGATCCCGCCGACGCCTCCCCGCACCGCTTCCCGGGCGGCGGGAGCTGGCGCACCGAGATCCCGTCGTGCGAGGGACCCGAGGCGCTGGCCGTCGTCCTGGCCGAGGCGGCGCGGCTGGACGTGCCGGTGCACCGGATCAGCCAGGGCAGCGGTGTCTGGATGCTCACGGACGCCGAGATCACCGAGATGGCCGGGGCGACCCGGGAACGCGGCATCGAGCTGTGCCTGTTCACCGGACCGCGCGGCACCTGGGACACCGGAGGTGCCGTCCGCTCCGACTCGCGCGGCGGCGGTCCGCGCGCCCGGGGTCACGACGCGGTGGCGGGCTGTGTCGAGGACGCGGTGCGCGCGACCGAACTGGGCGTGCGCTGCCTACTGGTGGCCGACGAGGGCGTGCTCTGGGCGCTGCACCGGGCGCGGGAGTCGGGGGTGCTCCCGGCGGACACCACGCTGAAGGTCTCCGCGCTGATCGGCCCGGTCAACCCGGTCTCCTACGCGGTGTTCGAGCGGCTGGGCGCCGACTCGATCAACGTGCCCGGCGATCTCACGCTCGCCCATCTCACCGAGATCCGCCGGGTGTCCGGCGCCCCCATGGACATGTACATCGAGGCGCCGGACGACCTCGGCGGCCAGGTGCGGATGTACGAGGTGGCCGAGCTGATCCGGCGCGGCGCCCCGCTGTACCTGAAGTTCGGCCTGTCGAAGGCGCCCGGCATCTACCCCTGGGGCGCCCACCTCCGCAGCGTCGCCCTGGACACCGCGCGGGAGCGGGTGCGGCGCGGACGGCTGGTCCTCGACCTGCTCGCCCGGCACGGCGCCGACGGCGGCATGGCCCCGCTCGGCAGCCGCCTGCCCGGCCCGCTGCACCGCTTCCCGACGACCGCGTGAACCCGTAGAACCCGTACCCCCACCGCGTGTCCCCGAAGGACACACCCCGCACGGCCCGACCCGCTCCACGCCGAGACACCCGACGCCGAGACGAACAAGGACGGTTCCCCATGCGCGACCGCTACACCGCACGCCCCCGCAGAGTCGCCCTCGCCGCGACCGCCGTACTCGCCCTCACCCTGACCGCCTGCGGGCAGAGCGGGGAGGGCGGCAGTGAGGACAAGGGCGGCGACGCCAAGGGTGGCACCATCGGCGTCGCCATGCCGACCAAGTCCTCCGAGCGCTGGATCGCGGACGGCAACAACGTCGTCAAGGACCTGCACGCCAAGGGGTACAAGACCAAGCTGGTCTACGGCGAGGACGACCCGGACACCCAGGTCGCCCAGATCGAGAACCTGATCACGCAGGGCGTCAAGGGTCTGATCATCGCGGCGATCGACAACAAGTCCCTGAACAACGTGCTCCAGGAAGCCGCCGACGCCCACATCCCGGTCATCGCCTACGACCGGCTGATCCTCGGCACCAAGAACGTCGACTACTACGCCTCCTTCGACAACGAGAAGGTCGGCGAGCTGCAAGGCACGTACATCGCGCACCGGTTGGGGCTGGACAGCGGCAAGAAGGGCCCGTTCTCCATCGAGTTGTTCGCCGGGTCCAACGACGACAACAACACCAAGTACTTCTTCGGCGGCGCGATGAAGGTGCTCCAGCCGTACATCGACAAGAAGCAGCTCGTGGTGAAGTCCGGGCAGACCGCGCTCAACCAGGTCACCACCCTGCGCTGGGACGGCACCACCGCCCAGCACCGCATGGAGGACCTGCTGACGTCGGCGTACCGCTCCGGACGGGTCGACGCGGTGCTCTCGCCGTACGACGGCATCTCCATCGGCATCCTGTCCGCGCTGAAGTCGGACGGCTACGGCGCGAAGAGCAAGCCGCTGCCGGTCGTCACCGGGCAGGACGCGGAGCTGGCGTCGGTGAAGTCGATCATCGCCGGGGAGCAGACGCAGACCGTCTACAAGGACACCCGCAAGCTCGCGGAGGTCGCCGCGAACATGGTGGACGCGACCCTCAAGGACAAGAAGCCCGAGGTCAACGACTCCAAGACCTACGACAACGGCGCCAAGGTCGTGCCCGCCTACCTGCTCCAGCCGGTCAGCGTCGACAAGAAGAACTACCGCGAAGTACTGGTCGACGGCGGCTACTACACCGAGTCCCAGCTCAAGTGACCGCCCACTCCCACGACTTGGAAGGCGCGGCCATGGCGGGACCCGTCCTCGAAATGCGCTCGATCGTCAAGACCTTCCCCGGCGTCACCGCTTTGTCCGACGTCACCCTGACCGTCCAGCGGGGTGAGGTGCACGCCATCTGCGGGGAGAACGGCGCCGGGAAGTCCACCCTGATGAAGGTGCTCTCCGGGGTTCACCCGTACGGCAGTTACGAGGGCGAGGTGCTCTTCGAGGGCGAGGAGTGCCGGTTCCGCGACATCCGCGCCAGCGAGCGGCAAGGGATCGTCATCATCCACCAGGAGCTGGCGCTGGTGCCCTATCTCTCCCTCACGGAGAACCTGTTCCTCGGCAACGAGCACGCCCGGCGCGGTCTGATCGACTGGACGGAGACGCTACGGCACGCCACAAAGCTGCTGCGCCGGGTGGGACTTGACGAACATCCGGAGACCCGGGTCGCGGACATCGGCGTCGGCAAGCAGCAGTTGGTGGAGATCGCCAAGGCGCTGGCGAAGTCGGTGAAGCTGCTGATCCTGGACGAGCCGACCGCCGCCCTGAACGACGAGGACAGCGGCAAACTCCTGGATCTCATCCTGGAGTTGAAGGGTCAGGGCATCACCTGCATCGTGATCTCGCACAAGCTGAACGAGATCCGCCGGGTCGCGGACTCGGTGACCGTGCTGCGCGACGGCCGCTCGGTGGAGACGCTGGACGTGCGGGCACCGGGGACCACCGAGGAACGGATCATCGCGGGCATGGTCGGCCGCGACCTCGACCACCGCTTCCCCGAACGCCCGCCGCACCAGGCGGAGTTGGGCACGGCTCCGGCACTTGAGGTGCGCGGCTGGACCGTACGGCATCCGATCGACCGACAGCGCAAGGTCGTCGACGACGTGTCCATCGAGGTGCGCCGGGGCGAGATCGTCGGCATCGCGGGGCTGATGGGCGCGGGCCGTACCGAGCTGGCGATGAGCGTGTTCGGGCGCTCCTACGGGCGGTACGCGGGCGGCACGGTACTCAAGGACGGCCGGGAGATCCGTACCCGGACCGTCGCGGAGGCGGTGGGGCACGGCATCGCGTACGTCACCGAGGACCGCAAGCACTACGGGCTCAACCTCATCGACACCGTGCACCGCAATGTCTCGCTGACCGCGCTGGGCAAGGTGGCCCGGCGCGGGATCGTGGACGAACACGCCGAGCGGCGGGCGGCGGAGGGGTTCCGTACCGCCATGAACATCAAGGCGCCGACCGTGCTGGAGCCGGTCGGTCGGCTGTCCGGCGGCAACCAGCAGAAGGTCGTCCTCAGCAAGTGGATCTTCGCGGACCCGGACGTGCTGATCCTGGACGAGCCGACGCGGGGCATCGACGTGGGCGCCAAGTACGAGATCTACACCGTGATCGGACGGCTCGCGGCGGAGGGCAGGGCGGTCGTCTTCATCTCCTCCGAACTGCCCGAACTGCTCGGCATGTGCGACCGGATCTACACCATGGCCGCCGGGCGGCTGACCGGCGAGGTGCCGAGGGCGGACGCCACACAGGAAGCGCTGATGCGCCTGATGACCAGAGACGAAGAGGTGACGCCATGAGCGCGGACGTGACGGCCCCGGCCCCGCCGGAGCGCGACGGGCCGCCCGCCGCGCCGGGCGTGCTCCGGCTGATGCTGGACGGGCTGCGCCGCAACATGCGCCAGTACGGGATGGTGATCGCGCTCGGACTGATCGTGGTCCTGTTCGCGGTGTGGACCGACGGCGATCTGCTGCTCCCGCGCAACGTCTCCAACCTGGTGCTCCAGAACAGCTACATCCTGGTCCTGGCGATCGGGATGATGCTGGTGATCATCTCGGGGCACATCGACCTGTCGGTGGGCTCGCTGACCGCGTTCGTCGGGGCGTTCCTGGCGGTGCTGAACGTACGGCACGACGTGCCCTGGCCACTGGCGCTGGTGCTGTGTCTGCTGGTGGGCGCGGCGGCGGGGGCGGTGCAGGGGTATCTGATCGCCTATCTGGGCATCCCGTCGTTCATCGTGACGCTCGCCGGGATGCTGCTGTTCCGTGGGCTGACGGAGATCCTGCTGAAGGGGCAGACCCTGGGCCCGTTCCCGGACGGGCTGCAGAAGATCGGCAACGGCTTCCTGCCCGCGTTCGGCCCCGACACCGACTACCACAATCCGACCCTGCTCCTTGGGCTGGTGCTCATCGCGGCGGTGGCCTGGCAGGAGGTCCAAGGCAGGCGCAGACAGCGGGAGTTCGCGCTCCAGGTGCCCCCGCTGAGACTGTTCGCGCTGAAGCTGACCGCGCTGGTCGCCGCGATCCTCGCCCTGACCCTGCTGCTCGCCAGCTACAAGGGCGCCCCGATCATCCTGATCGCCCTCGGCGCCCTGGTCGTCGGCTACGGCTACCTCATGCGCAACGCGGTCTTCGGGCGGCATGTCTACGCGATCGGCGGCAACCTGCCCGCGGCGAAGCTGTCCGGGGTGAAGGACAAGAAGGTCACCTTCCTGGTCTTCCTCAACATGGGCGTCCTCGCGGCGCTCGCCGGACTGGTGGTCGCCGCCCGGCTGAACGCGGCCTCCCCGAAGGCGGGCGTCAACTTCGAACTGGAGGCCATCGCCTCGTCGTTCATCGGCGGCGCCTCCATGAGCGGCGGGGTCGGCACGGTGCTCGGCGCCATCATCGGCGGGCTCGTCCTCGGCGTGCTGAACAACGGCATGAACCTGCTGAGCGTCGGCACCGACTGGCAGCAGGTCATCAAGGGTCTTGCCCTGCTGCTGGCGGTCGGCTTCGACGTGTGGAACAAGCGCCGGTCGGGGGCGTGAACTGAGGTACTCGAGAGGCGAGTTCACCCCTTGAACGGCGGCTGCGGCAGTCCTTCTCCCGCGCCCGGCACCACCAGCACCGACCCCGACAGGGGCGTGGGTGCGGTGAGGCCGACGCGGGCGGTGGTGACGTACAGGTCGGTCAGGCCGGGGCCGCCGAAGGCGCAGGCGGTGGTGCGCGGGGCCGGGAGGCGGATCTCCCGGTCCAGTGCGCCGGAGGGGGTGTAGCGGCGGACCGCGCCCCCGTCCCACAGCGCCACCCAGACGCAGCCCGCCGCGTCGACGGTCAGCCCGTCGGGGAAGCCCGCGCCGTCCTCGATCACGGCCAGGGTGCGCCGGTTGCGGACGCCGTCGCCGTCGTGGTCGAAGACGTCGACGCGCCGGGTGGGACTGTCGATGTAGTACATCAACGTGCCGTCCGGGCTCCAGCCGATGCCGTTGCTCACGGCGACGTCGGTGAGGATCGGTTCGGCGGTGCCGTCGCCGGTCAGGCGGGTCAGGGTGCCGCCGCCGGGAGCCTCGTCGTAGCGCATGGTGCCGGCCCAGAGCGCGCCGTCGGGGGCGACGGCCGCGTCGTTGGCGCGGCGCCCCGGCACCGGGTCGTGGTGCAGCCAGCGGAAGGCGCCGTCGGGGTCGGTCAGGGCGACGCCGTTGCGCAGGTTGAGCACCAGTCCGCCGTGGGCGCGGGGCTTGGCGGCGCCGACGTGCTGTCCGGTGTCGTGGACGGTGCGGCGACCGGTGGCGGGGTCGTAGGTGTGCACGCGGCTCGCCAGGACGTCGACCCACAGCAGACGGGCGCCGACCGGGTCCCAGGTCGGTCCCTCGCCCAGCTCCGCCCGCGCCTCGACGGCGACCTCACAGGTGTTCACGCCGCCTCCCGGTGGCCCAGTCGTGTGGAGAGTTCGGCGGCGCCCTCGACGGCGAGCGCCTCCAGTTCGGTACGGCGTTCCTCGCTCCAGCGGACCGTCGGCACCGAGATGGACAGCGCGGCGACGACCCGACCGCTACGGTCGCGAACGGGGGCGGCCACGCAGCTCACGTCCGGGTTGGACTCCCGGCGCTCCACCGCGACGCCCCGGCGCCGGATCTCCGCGAGGGCGTCCCGCAGTCGACCGGGGTCGGTGAGGCTGTCCGGGGTCATCGCGACCAGCTCGGCGCCGTCCGGGACACGGGCGGCCAGCTCCGGCTCGGGCAGCGAGGCGAGCAGCATCTTGCCGACCGCCGTGCAGTGCGCGGGCAGCCTGCGCCCGGCAGCCGAGACCATGCGGACCGCGTGCGTGGAGTCGACCTTGGCGATGTAGATGACGTCGGTGTCCTCAAGGAGCGCCACATGGACCGTCTCGTCACAGGTCTCGGCGACGCCGCGCGCCACCTCCCGCCCCTCGGCGGCGAGGTCGAGCTGCTCGGCGTACCGGCTGCCGAGCTGGTACGGGCGCACCCCGAGCCGGTACCGCCCCGGCTGCCCGGGCACCGGGACCAGGTAGGAGCGGGCGGCGAGGGTGGTGACCAGCTCGTGCACGGTGGTGCGCGGGAGCTGGAGTCTGCGCACGATGTCGGGCGCGGAGAGCGTGCCGTCCCCGTCGAGGAACAGCTCCAGGATGTCGAGGGCCCGCGTCACGGCGGGCACGAGGCGTCCCACGTCCGGCCTCCTTGCCTGCTTCCGGGCGCGACGGTCCGCCACCCCTGTTCGACACCCCGACCGGCGATCGACGGGGCGAACACAGGCTAGTCAGCGCGGGGTCCCCGGGCAACGGTCACCCGCGCGCCGGGGCTACGGCTGCCGACCGGGTGCGCTCGGGGCGGTCGGGAATCCTTGCGCCGACGGCGGTGCGCTCATGTCGAGCAGGAGCAGGGCGTCGTGCTCGGGGGTGCCGGGTTCGGCGGTGTAGACGCCGATGCGCTGACCGGGGGTGCCTTCCACGTGGAGCGACTGCGAGGTGAGGGTGAGCGTGCCGACCCGGGGATGCCGGAAGGTCTTGTGCGCGGGTTTGCGTCCGGTCACCTCGTAGCGCTCCCACAGTCCCGCGAAGTCGGGGCTTTTGAGGAGGAGTTCACCGACCAGGCCGACGAGGTCGGGGGCGTCCGGGGCGGTTCCGGCGATGGCGCGCAGGCGGGCGACGCAGCCGGTGATCTGGCGCTCCCAGTGCGGGAACAGGTCGCGCGCCGCCGGGTGGAGGAAGAGGTAGCGGGCGATGTTGCGCTGTCTGACGGGCCAGTCGTCAAGACCCGCGTACAGGGCGAGTCCGCCGGGGTTCCAGGCGAGGAGGTCCATGCTGCGGCTGATGACGTAGGCGGGGTTCGGGCGCAGTGACTCCAGCAGCAGCTTCAGGTGCGGGCGCACGGCACGGCTGGGGGCGGGCGGCGGTTCGGGGGCGTAGCGGGCCGCGCGGGCGGCGAGTTCGCGCAGGTGCTGGTGTTCCTGGTCGTCCATGAGCAGGGCGCGGGCGAGCGAGTCGAGGACGGCGGGGCTGGGGCGGGTCTCCTTGCCGCGTTCCAGGCGCACGTAGTAGTCGATGCTGATCCCGGCGAGGGTGGCCAGCTCCTCGCGGCGCAGTCCGGGGGTGCGGCGGATGCCCGTGCCCACCGTGAGACCGACGTGCTGGGGGCTGGTCTGGGTCCGGCGGGCGCGCAGGAAGCGGCCCAGCTCGGCGCTCTCGCTGTGCGCGCTCGTCGATGCCATGCCCCCAGTCTCGCCCACCGGGCACCTGCCGGGAGGGGGCGAGGGGGGTCCTGTCATGACCCCCGAAGAGCCCGCCCTGCCACACCGGCGCGATCCGGGAGACGGTGAAGACACAGGACCCCGACACATCACGACCGGAGAGAGTGAGATGCGCTATATCACACTGCGTGACCTGGAGGTTTCCCGGATCGGGCTCGGTGCCATGGGGATGTCCCACGGCTACACCGGTGCCGGCACCGACGACGCGGAGTCGATCAGGACGGTGCACCGGGCGCTGGAACTGGGCGTCACGCTCGTCGACACCGCCGAGATCTACGGCCCCTACACCAACGAGGAGTTGCTCGGCCGGGCGCTGAAGGGGCGCCGGGACCAGGTGGTGCTGGCCACGAAGTTCGGTCTGGTCTCCCACGGCGGCGACGGCACCTGGAACCTGGACTCCCGCCCCGCCAACATCCGTACCGCCGTCGAGGGCTCCCTGAAGCGGCTGGGCACCGACCACATCGATCTGTACTACCAGCACCGGGTGGACCCGCACACGCCGATCGAGGAGACGGCGGGGGCGGTCGCCGAGCTGATCGCCGAGGGCAAGGTCCGCGCCTTCGGGCTCTCGGAGGCAGGACCGGACACGATCCGCCGCGCCCATGCCGTCCAGCCGGTCACCGCGGTCCAGTCCGAGTACTCGCTGTGGACGCGCGGGATCGAGGACCGGGTCCTGACCGTCCTGCGGGAGCTGAACATCGGCCTGGTGCCGTTCTCCCCGCTGGGACGCGGTCTGCTGACGGGCGCCGTCCGCTCCACCGACGCGTTCGACGCAAACGACTTCCGGCGCGGCAACCCCCGCTTCACCGGCGACAACTTCCGGCACAACCTGGCGCTCGCCGACGAGGTCCGGGCCGTGGCCGCCGAGATCGGCGCCACGCCCGCCCAGGTGGCACTCGCGTGGCTCCTCGCCCAGGGCGACGACATCGCCCCGATCCCCGGCACCAAGCGGGTCGCCCGCGTCGAGGAGAACACCGCCGCCGACGCGCTCACGCTGACCGCCGCGCAGTTGGACAAGCTCGGCAGTCTGCCGCCCGCCGCCGGAGCCACCCACAGCGAGGCACAGGCCCGGATGCTCGAGCGCTGATTCCCCCCCTCACGACACCCCCGCACGACCCGCCCGCACGACACCCCCGTTTGGAGCAACCCCCTCTCATGCGCGCAGCAGTGATGTACGGAGCCGGAGACGTCCGCGTCGAGGACCGGCCCGACCCGAAGATCGTCGAGCCGACCGACGCCGTGGTGCGCACGGTGGCCGCGTGCGTGTGCGGCAGCGACCTGTGGCCGTACCGGTCGATGCCCGCCACCGACGCCGGGCGCCCCATGGGCCACGAGTTCCTGGGCGTCGTCGAGGAGACCGGCGCCGAGGTGACCGGGCTGACGGCGGGGGATCTGGTCGTCGCCCCCTTCACCTACAGCGACGGCACGTGCGACTACTGCGCCAAGGACCTCCAGATCTCGTGCCGCCACGGCGGGCGGTACGGCTTCGACGGGGTCGACGGCGGGCAGGGCGAAGCCGTCCGTGTGCCCTGGGCGGACGGCACCCTGGTGAAGCTCCCGGTCGCCGCCGACTCCGCCCTGGTGCCCTCCCTGCTGGCCCTGTCGGACGTGATGACCACCGGCCACCACGGCGCGGTGACCGCAGGGGTCCGCCGCGGGGACACGGTGCTGGTCGTCGGGGACGGGGCGGTCGGGCTGTGCGCGGTGATCGCCGCGCGGCGGCTGGGTGCCGAGCGGATCGTGCTCGCGGGCCGCCATGAGGAACGCACCGCTCTGGGCCGTGAGTTCGGTGCCACCGACGTGGTCGCGGAGCGTGGCGAGGAGGGCGTCGCCCGCGTCCGCGAGCTGACCGGCGGCGTGGACAAGGTGATCGAGGCCGTCGGCACCCGCCAGGCGCTCGACACCGCCCTGGGCGCCGTCCTGGACGGGGGCACCGTCAGCCGCCTGGGCGTCCCGCAGTACGAGGAGGGACCGCTCGGCCGGGCCGGGTTCATGCGAAACATCACCCTGACCGGCGGCGCCAGTCCCGCCCGCGCCTACATCGAGCGGCTTCTGCCCGACGTGCTCGACGGCACGATCGACCCCGGCCGTGTCTTCGACCGGACCTTCCCGCTCGACCGGACCCCGGACGCCTACCGGGCGATGGCCGACCGCCAGGTCCTCAAGGCGCTCGTCCGCCCCTGATCGCCCCTCCGCACCACCGGCTCAGACCGGCTGTTCCTCCTCCGGGGTCGTCACCTCCTCCCCCGCCTCGTCCCGCTCGGCGGCCGCGCCCCGGCCGCCCGGGCGGCGTACGAGGAGGCTGCTGACGGTGTACGACATCTGGGTGGTCGCCCGCGCGGGCGGGGGGTGGTAGCGGCCGCCGCAGACCGAGAGGTTGACGATGAGGTAGGCGTGCCAGCCGCGTCCGGTGCCCCGGCGGTCGGCGAACGCCACCGTGCCGTTCACGGTCCAGACGACGGAGGCGGCGCCGAACTCGGTGCGCAGGTCGACCCAGGCACCGGGGCGGATCGCGCGGTCGCGGAAGTAGCTGTTGCTGCCGCGTACGTGGTTGGTGAGTTCCAGCAGGTCGGGGTTGTCGGGGTGGTACTCGAAGACGTCGATCTCCTGGCCGCCGTCCCGCCAGGTCCAGATGGCGGGCCAGGCGCCGGTCTCGACGGGCAGCCGCACCCGCGCCTCCAGGACGTCCCCGGTGCGCACCATGAAGCCGTCGCGGCTGCCCTCGGTGGTGAGCAGCCCGGTGTTCCACTTGCCGTCGGGGCGCCGGGTGGCCCGGAAGACGCCCGAGCGGCTGTAGGCGGGGTCGGAGACGAGGTAGTCGAGTTTGTCGTCGCCCGGGTTGACCGGGCCGCCGTTCGGATAGGCCCAGGAGTGGCCGGCGACCCACTGTCGCTCCGAGGTGAAGTCGGCTCTGAACACCACGTCGGACCCGGGCGCGGCACGCGGCGCCGGGAGGGGACTGTCGGGTGTCGATTCGCGCATGTCGGATGTCTCTCCGCCATACGCCCCGTCATGCGGTGACGCCGGGACATCACGGAGATAATGACCCGTTCGAGTGAATCGGGCTCCGGACGCGGTGGCGCAGGGCGCCCCGGCGGCGCGATGGCGTGGGCTTTCGTAGGCTGGCGTGGGCTTTCGCAGGCTGCGGAGGTCCGAAGCGCCTCCGGGCTCCTCCGGGACGTGGACTTCCGGTACGTGGACGACCCGCAGGCGGGAGACGGTAGTGATCGAACTTGCCGCGGTGTTCGCCGTCGCCGGTGCCGGGAGCAATGCCGTGGGCACCGCTTTCCAGCGCAAGGCCGCCTCGGTCAGCTCCAAGAGCGGGCTGCGGCTGCTGCTGGACCTGGTGCGCCGTCCCGCCTGGGTGATCGGCATGGCCGGGGTGATCGGCGCGGCGATCTTCCAGAGCCTCGCTCTCGTCAACGGTCCGCTGGCGCTGGTGCAGCCCCTGTTCATCCTGGAGCTGCCCTTCGCGCTCCTCGTGGTGGGCCCGCTGCTGCACCGGCATCTGCCCGCGTACGGCTGGTGGGGCGTGGGCGCCGTGGTGCTGGGGCTCGCGGTCATGCTCGCCTCGGCGGCGCCGTACGGTGCGCGCGACCAGGCGCCGCTGACCCACTGGGTACCCGCGCTGGTCCTGTGCGTCGGGGCGATCGTGGCCGTCACCCTGCTGGCCCGGCACGAGCGCTCCCCCACCGGGCGGGCGGCGCTGCTGGCGTCGGGCTCCGCGATCGCCAACGCGCTCACGGCCGCGCTGCTGAAGTCGGCCACCGGCACCTTCGCGGACGAGGGCTTCGAGGCGTTCCTGCTCTCCTGGCAGACCTACGGCTTCGCGCTGGCAGGCACGGCGGCGGTCCTCCTGCTGGAGAACGCGCTCCAGGCGGGTCCGCTCGCCGCCGCCCAGCCCGCGCTGACCATCGGCGACGCGGTGGTGAGCCTCGCCCTCGGCATCACCCTGTTCGGCGAGCGCATCCGCACGGGCTGGTGGCTGGTCCCGGAGGCGTGCGGCGCACTCCTGATCATCGCGGGCGTCCTGGTCCTGAGCCGCGCGGTGCAGAACCTCATCGAACGGCCGCCCCGGTCCCGGGTGGCGTAGGACCCGGCAACGGACGACGACGGCGGCGGTGCGGATGTCCGCACCGCCGCCGCTCCGTCTTCCGTCGCACGCCGGGATCAACACCCCGCCGCGGTCAGCGCATCGCCGGGATCAGCGGTCCGCGTTCACCTTCTCCAGCGCCTTCGCCAGCCCCGCCGCCCACAGTTGGTTGACGCGGGCGCGCTCGTTGCTGTCCGGGTAGCGGTTGGTGCAGGACGGGCCGGGACCGCCGCCCGACATCAGCTCGCTGCACGGTCCGCTGTAGTGGTCGGGGAGACCCAGGACGTGGCCGGTCTCGTGGGCGGTCACGCGGATGGAGTCGTACTGCTGGTTCTGCGCGTAGTCGAGGAAGATGTAGCCGCCGCCGTGGCCGTCGGTGGAGGCGTACGAGCCCTGCGGGTCGCTGCCCTCGTAGTACGAGAAGTCGGCGCTGCCCGAGGTGGCCTGGAGCTTGACGTTGGAGACGGAGCCGTTCCAGATGGAGGCGGCGTTGGCTATCTGGGAGCTGAAGCTCGGCGCCTGGGAGGCGTTGTAGTAGACGGTGACCGCCTTCAGGCTCGGGTGCGCCGCCTGCTTCTTGGCGACCGAGGTGAGGACGGCCTCGAAGAACGCCTTGTTCTGCGCGGCTTCCCCGGCCGAGCCGGTGAAGTGGGCGTGCGGGGCGGCGGTGACCGCGTGGGCGGGGGCCGCGGTGCCGAGGGCGGCGCAGGCCAGGCCCAGACCGAGGGCGAGGACGCCTCTGGCGGCCTTCGCGGACAGGGCAGGGGTACGGAAGGACTTCATGTGGGGGGCTCCTACTCGTTCCGTGGGGTGAACGATCGGTTGCCCATGAGTCTCGGGGAGCCCAACTCCCCGCGGATGATGGCAAGTAGGGATAGCGCGAGGCTATCGTCGTCAACTCGCCCCGCTGCGACCCGATTTGAACCTCTGGCGCCGTCTCACAGCCCACACCTAGGCTCCCGGCATGGATCTTGAGGTCAGACATCTGCGCGTGCTGTGCGCCATCGCCGACGCGGGCAGCCTGCATCGCGCCGCCCGTGAACTGGGGCTGGCGCAGCCGTCGTTGAGCACGCAGTTGCGCCGTATCGAACAGGCTCTGGGCGGGCGGCTGTTCACCCGGGACCGCACCGGCTGCCGTCCCACCCCGCTGGGGCGCCTTGTGCTGGGCCGGGCGCGACCGCTCGTGCGGGAGCTGGGCGCGCTCGTCGCGGAGGCGCGGGCCGCGGCGACGCGTGCGCCGGGCGGACCCCGGCTGCGGATCGGGGCGACGGCCAGCCGGGCGCTGCCGGGCTGGCTGCGGCGGCTGCGCGCCCGGGTGCCTCCGGCCGATCCCACGCTGCACGTCGACGCGTCCGCGAACGCGCTGCTGCGGATGGTCGCCGAGGGCGGGCTCGACCTGGCCTTCGTGCACGAGGTGGAGGGCAGTCCGCTGCGCGTTCCGGCGGGGCTCAGTGTGCGGGTGCTGGTGCAGCGGGAGCCGCAGTTCGTCTCGCTCGCCGCCGACCATCCCGCCGCCGCCCGGCACGAGGTGCGGCTCGCGGACCTGGCGGGCGAGCGCTGGATGGTGGACTCCACCGTGGACGGCGAGTGGGACGGGCTGTGCCGGGTGCTGCGCGAGGCGGGGATCGAGCCGCGCCTGCTGCACGGCGACTATCTGACCGCCTACACGCTGGCCGCTACCGGTGAGGTGGTCACGGTCAGCCAGCCGACCGCGCGACCCCGCTCCGACCTCGCCATTCGGCCGCTGCGCGGCGACCCGATCGGCGTACGGCTGCTGCTCGCGGCGCGCACCGAGACCGAGTTGGCGGACGGCTACCCCGAACTGGCCGACGCCTACTGGGAGGTGGCCGCGCAGTCACCGCTCTACCGGGCGTGGCTGGACCGCGCTCCGGCATCGGTGTGACAGGGCGTCAGTTGCCGAACGTCCGTGTGGTGTAGGCGCATTCGGTGTAGATGTAGCCCGAGCGGATCTTCGCCGTGTCGGAGGCGGGGGTGGCGGTGCTGGTGCCGTTCGGCTTGTGGACGAAGTACGTGGTGCCGACGGGCAGGCTGATGGTGCGCTTCGGGTAGTTCTTGCCGCTGTCGTCGCAGGGCTTGAAACCGATCCTGATGGTGTCCGCGAAGGAGTACGCCCGGCAGTTGCCGCAGCCCTTGAGGGTGAAGCTGCCGGTGACCGGTCCGGTGTAGAGGACGGTGATGTCGTCCGGGCTGTCGTTCTTCACCGTGACGGAGATGCCGCCGCCGGAGGCGGTGGTGGGCAGCTTCTTCCCGGCGGCGGGGACGGTCTGGGCGACCTCGGCGCCGATGGCTATCTTCCGCGCCCGGTCCCGCTTGGCGCCCTTCGCCCGGGCGGCGTAGTCCTCCATGGTCTTCTGCGCGGCGGAGAACTGGCCGTCCTTGTACTGGTCGATCCCGCAGTCGTACGCCCCCGCGTCCCCGCTCCGCTTCGCGCGATTCGCCGAGGCGGTGAGCTGGGCGGCGGAGCTGCCCGCGGAGTTCGAGAGGGTGAGGGCGCGGGTGTTCAGCTCGCGCAGCCGCTCGACCGCGGTGCAGGGCGCCTTTCCGCCGACGTCCTTCTGCGCCTGGGCCACGGCCGACTCGACGGCGGGGGCGACCTTGGCGGCCGGGCCGGAGTCGGGGAAGGTGCCGAGCAGGTCGCCGAAGTGCTCCACCCATCCCTCGCCGTCCCCGGAGAGGGCGGTGGCGCCGCAGTCGTACAGCGAGGTGGCGAGTCGGTCGTCGGGCCACTGGGCGAGCGAGCCCAGCCGGTTCTCGGGCAGGGACTGGGGCACGGTGCGCAGATACTTCAGCGGCTCGATCGCGCCGCAGTAGTCGCCGCTCGCGTAGGGGGCGCCGACGGTGCGGTAGTAGGTGCGCAGGCTGTCGGGCACCTGACCGGCGGCGCGGGAGCCCGCGTGGTGGACGGCGAGGTCCCGGTAGACGTCCAGGGCGTCGCGGTAGTCGGAGCGTGAGGTGGTGAAGGAGAGGCGGCCCGCCGCCGTGACCGTCTCGTCGGCGCGGTGCAGCCGGTCGAGCAGCGCCTGCTGGACGGCTTCCTCGCGGGCGTCGCGGTACCAGAGGGTGCCGGCCGTCGGCACCGCGAGCAGCAGGACGCCGAGGGCGAGCGCGAGGGGTGCCTTGGACGGCCAGGTGAGCCGGGTGCGCAGGGCGGTGAACGCGCCGTGCGCGGCGGCGAGGACCAGGACGACGACGTATCCGGCGAGCGCCCCGGCCGGGACGCCGTCGGGATCGGCGGGCAGGGCGACCAGCAGGAGGACGGCGGTCGCCACCCAGCAGGCGGCGGCGAGGAACCATCTTCGCAGCAGGACGTAGCCGAGACCGAGTCCGCTCAGATTGAGCAGACCGACGGCGGCCGCGCGCAGCGGGTCCGGCGGTGCGGGCGGCGGGCTCGACGGCATCGGTGGCACCGGTGGCATGGGATATCCCGGTGCCCCGGCAGGACCGTACGGTGTGTCCGACATGGCGGCTTCCCCCCGTCAACTGCCCCCGCGCCCCTGTGAATCGGCAGTGTACGGGGAGTGGTGGGGCACGGACAGAGGGTTTTCGGGCCGACTGTCGCGGGGCGCCTCGCCGGGCGTACGACCGGCGCGGGTGGGCACCGGGTACGCGCCGTCTGCGGGCGGCGGCGCCGGGTCCGGGCGACACTTGGCGGGAGGCTACCGAGCGACGGACCGGGAGGCGATGGGGTGGAAGCCGTCAACCCCACGGACAGCGCCTCGCTGCTGGCCGCCTTCGGCGCGCTCGGCGTCCTGGTGGTGACGTTCGCGGAGTCGGGTCTGCTGGTCGTCGGCTTCTTCCTGCCCGGTGACACGCTGCTGTTCCCGGCCGGGGTGCTGTGCGCCGGAGCCGACGGACGACCGCCCCGGCTGGTGCTCTGGCAGGTGATGCTGTGCGCGGCGGCGGGGGCGGTGGCGGGCGGCCAGGTCGGCTACCTCATCGGTCGGCACGGCGGACGCCCGCTGCTGACCCGTACCTCCAACCGGCGGGTCAGGGAGGGCGCGGAGCGCGCGGAACGGCTCCTTGCCCGCTACGGCTACGGCAAGGCGCTGGTGATCGGCCGCTTCATCCCCATGCTGCGTTCGGTGCTGCATCCGGCGGCGGGCGCCCTCGGCGTACCGATCGGCACGTTCACCCTGTGGCAGACGGTCGGCGGGGTGCTCTGGTCGCAGAGCCTGGTGCTCGTGGGGTACGCCCTCGGTGCCTCGGTGTCCCACGTGGACGACTATCTGCTGCCGCTGGTCGGCGTCATCGTCGTCCTCTCCCTGATCCCGCTGCTGGTGGAGGCGGTGCGCTCCCGGCGGGCGCGACACGGGGACGCGGCGCACGAAAGCGCGACGCACGGCGAGCGCGCCGCCGACGAGCCCTCGGGTCCGGAAGACGAGTAGCGCGCCGCGGCCGGGACGGGAAACCGCCGCCCGCATATGCCCGCTCACCCGCCCGGCCCAACCCGCGTGGGCCTGAAGGGGCGAGGTCGTGTGACGGATGTGACGGTGGGTGGAAGGCATGGACCACTGCGGGCATGGACCACTGCACCGGCACGGCGAGGAGGCGGCATGGTGGACACGAGCGGCGGCGAGGGCGGCACGGCATGTGCCTTCGCGCCCGGTGACGGTCCCGCCCCGCACCCCGGGGCGGCCGACGTCTTCGCCGGGATGAGCGCGGTCGCCGACGCCGTCCTCTACGAGGGCTATCTGCTCTACCCCTACCGCCGCTCCTCGGCCAAGAACCGCGTGCGCTGGCAGTTCGGGGTGCTCCCGCCCCGGGACTGGGTGGAGGCGGACGGACCGGTCACCGAGGGCATCTCCGGCTCGGCGGACTCCTGGTACCAGCGCACCGAGTGCCTGGTGCGCGCCGAAGGACCGGCCGCGGCGCTCCGGGTGCGGGTGCGCTACCTCCAGATGCAGCGCAAGCAGGTCGAGGCGGCCGACGGCGACAGCGGGCACCGCCCGGTCGAGTCCCTGCTGACGGCGGACGGCGGGGTCCAGTTGAGCTTCGACGAGGCCGTACCGCAGGAGGTGGACCTGGTCTGGCCGCTGGCGGACCTGCTGCGCGGCGTGTGCACGGCGCCGACGGGCGCGCCCGCCGCTCGCGAGACGGAGGAACTGTCCAAGGGCGCGGGCCGGATCGTCCGCACCCGCGAGGCGGTACGGGCGCGCACCACGGCCGGGGCAGAACAGCTCGCGGACGGTCTCTACCGGGTGTGCGTGCGCACCGAGAACACCGGGCGGTCCCCGGAGTCCGGCGGCGCGCGCGGCGAGGTGCTGCGGCACGCGCTGCTCGCCGCGCACACCCTGCTCGGCGGTACGGGGCTGGAGTTCGTCTCGCTCATCGACCCGCCGGAGGCGCTGCGCGCGCAGACCCGCGGCTGCCGCAACGCCTTCACGTTCCCGGTGCTCGGCGGACCCGCGCCCGAGTCCGACGGCGCGGACGACGGCTGCACGGGTCCGGTGCTGCTCTCCTCCCCCATCATCCTGCCCGACCATCCGCAGGTGGCGCCGGAGAGTCCGGGCGATCTGCACGACGCGGCGGAGATCGACGAGATCCTGACGCTGCGCACGATGCTGCTGACCGACGAGGAGAAGGCCGAGGCGCGGGCCACCGACCCGCGCGCCGCGCGCATCCTCGACCGCGTGGACACCATGCCCCAGGAGGTCTTCTCCCGGCTGCACGGCGCCATCCGCTCACTGTCCCCGGTCTCCCCGGTGACACCGGCGTCCACGGGCGAGCCGTCCCCGCCCGCCGAGGCTCCCGGTCCGGCGGGCGCACGTCCCGCCTGGTGGCAGGAGGGCGGTGACGACGGGCTGTCCCCGACGACCGACACGGTGCTCGTGGACGGGGTGGAACTCGGCGGCGGCAGCCCGGTGCGGCTGCGCCCGCGCAAGCGGGGCTCCGACGCCCAGGACATGTTCCTGGAGGGGCGGACGGCGCGGGTGTCCGCCGTCTTCCACGACGTGGACGGCAGCACGCATCTCGCGGTGACCGTAGACGACGATCCGGCGGCCGAACTGCACGGCTGGTACGGCCGATTCCACTACTTCCGACCCGACGAGGTCGAGCCCCTCGGCGACCCCCGACCGCAGCGAAGGCAGGCGACATGACCACCGAGAGCCACACCACCGCAGCCCGTGAACGCCTCGCCCACTCCGAGGCGCACGAGGGCATAGACGAGATCACCATCCTGTGGATCTCGGAGGGGATGAGCTGCGACGGCGACACCGTCTCGCTGACGGCGGCCATGCAGCCCTCCATCGAGGACGTCGTCCTCGGCGTGATCCCCGGTCTGCCCAAGGTCAACCTGGTCAACAAGGTGCTCTCGCCGAGCCTGGGCGGCGAGGACTTCCTCGCGCCCTACCGGGCGGCGGCGCGCGGCGAGCTGGACACCCCGTTCATCCTCGTCATCGAGGGGTCGGTCCCCAACCAGGAGATCATCGAGGGCGACGGCTTCTGGACGTCGTTCGGCAACGACCCGAAGACCGGGCAGCCGCAGACCATCAACTGGTGGATCGACCAGCTCGCGCCGAAGGCGTGGGCGGTGGTCGCCGCGGGAACGTGCGCCACCTACGGCGGCATCCACGGCATGGCGGGCAACCCGACCGGCGCGATGGGTCTGGCCGACTACCTCGGCTGGGACTACACGTCGCAGGCGGGGCTGCCGATCGTCAACGTGCCGGGCTGTCCGATCCAGCCGGAGAACTTCATGGAGGTCCTGGTCTGGGTGCTCCAGACCGCGGCGGGAACGGCACCGCCGCCCCCGCTGGACCACATGCTGCGGCCGCAGTGGCTGTTCGGCAAGACCGTGCACGAGGGCTGCGACCGGGGCTCGTACTACGAGCAGGGCGACTTCGGTCTGGACTACAACTCCCCCAAGTGCCTGGTGAAGACCGGCTGCTGGGGTCCCGTGGTCAACTGCAACGTGCCCAAGCGGGGCTGGATGGCCGGCATCGGCGGCTGCCCCAACGTCGGCGGCATCTGCATCGGCTGCACGATGCCGGGCTTCCCGGACGCGTTCATGCCGTTCATGGACGAGCCGCCCGGCGGCACCCTGTCCTCCCTGGTCATCAAGCCGTACGGCGCCGTGGTGCGCCGACTGCGCGGACTGACCAACGAGATGGTCAACCACGAACCCAAGTGGCGCGGCAAGAAGCGCAAGCTGACCAGCGGTTACGACCCGTACTGGCGCCCCTGAGGGCGCCGGGACCGTGATCCGCCTCCCGCCCCCAGCCCCACCCCCACCCGCCGAACTCCGACAGCGAGGGCAGCACCGCAGATGACGACCACCGAATCCCGGCCGACGGGACGCAAACCGGCCCAGCTCGTGGACATGTCGTGGGATCCGATCACCCGGATCATCGGCAACCTGGGCATCTACACGAAGATCGACTTCGCCAACCGGGAAGTCGCCGAGTGCCACAGCACCTCGTCGCTGTTCCGCGGCTACTCGGTGTTCATGAAGGGGAAGGACCCGCGCGACGCCGGGTTCATCACCTCGCGCATCTGCGGCATCTGCGGCGACAACCACACCACGTGCTCCAACTACGCCCAGCAGATGGCGTACGGCATCAAGCCGCCGCCGATGGCGGAGCACATCACCAACCTCGGCGAGGCGGCCGAGTACATGTTCGACCACACGATCTTCCAGGACAACCTGGTGTTCGTGGACTTCTGCGAGGCCATGGTCAAGGCGACCAACCCCGGTCTGCTGGCCCGCGCCGAGCGCACCGACGCCCCGCGCGGGGAGATCCACGGCTTCAGGACCATCGCCGACATCATGAAGGCGTTCAACCCCTTCGAGGGCGAGGTCTACAAGGAGGCACTGCGCGTCAGCCGCGTCACCCGGGAGATGTTCTGCCTCATGGAGGGACGGCACGTCCACCCCTCCACGCTCTACCCGGGCGGTGTCGGCACGATGCCGCAGCCGAGCGTCTTCACGGACTACCTCAGCCGGCTGATGCACATCATCGACTTCATCAAGAAGGCCGTCGCGATGAACGACGACGTCTTCGACTTCTTCTACGAGGCGCTGCCGGGCTACGAGGAGGTCGGGCGGCGTCGCATCCTGCTCGGCTGCTGGGGCGCCTGGCAGGACCCGGCGGTCGTCGACTACCGCTACGCGTCGATGAACGAGTGGGGCAAGGCGATGTACGTCACCCCGGGCGTCATCGTCGACGGCGAGCTGGTCACCAACAACCTCATCGACATCAACCTGGGCATCCGCATCATGCTCGGCAGCTCGTACTACGACGACTGGGTCAACGAGCAGCCCTTCGTCACCCACGACCCGCTGGGCAACCCGGTCGACATGCGCCACCCGTGGAACCAGACGACCGTCCCGGTGCCGCAGAAGCGGGATTTCGAGGGGAACTACAGCTGGGTCATGAGCCCGCGCTGGTACCACAAGGAGACCGACAAGCACCTCGCGCTCGACACCGGCGGCGGTCCGCTCGCGCGCCTGTGGTCGACCGCGCTGAGCGGTCTGGTCGACACCCGGTACGTCAAGGCGGCGAACGGCAAGGTGCGCATCCAGCTCCCCAAGGGCGAGTCGCTTCCGGAGACCACGCTGGAGTGGTCCATCCCGAAGTGGAGCAACACCATCGAACGCGACCGCGCGCGGCCGTACTTCGTCGCGTACGCCGCCGCGATGGCCCTGCAGTTCCTGGAGGAGTCCATGGAGCTGATGCGCGCGGGCGAGACCAAGGTGTTCCAGGACTTCGAGGTCCCGGACGAGGCGATCGGCTGCGGCTTCCACGAGGCCGTGCGCGGGGTGCTCTCGCACCACCTGGTGATCAAGGACAAGAAGATCGCCAACTACCACCCGTACCCGCCGACCCCGTGGAACGCGAGCCCCCGCGACATCTACGGCACGCCGGGTCCGTACGAGGACGCGGTGCAGGGTCAGCCGATCTTCGAGGAGAACGGACCCGACGACTTCAAGGGCGTCGACATCATGCGCACCGTGCGCAGCTTCGACCCCTGTCTGCCGTGCGGCGTCCACATGTACATGGGCAAGGGCAAGACGCTGGACGTCGTGCACTCGCCCACCTACGGGGCGAACCATGGCTGAGGGTGCCCGCCTCGACGACCCGGCGGTGGAGGCGCGCCTGGCGCACCTCGACGACGTGCTGGGCGCCCTGGAGTCGGACTCCGGCGACACCGCCCGCGAGGCGCTGGGCGCGGTGGGACTGCTCACCGAGGTCTACGGCGAGGCGCTGGCCCGCGTCCTGGACCACGCGGACGACGCGCTGCGCGACCGTCTGGCCGAGGACGAGCTGCTGGCGCATCTGCTCGTGCTGCAC
This sequence comes from Streptomyces sp. DSM 110735, assembly GCF_016482685.1. Classification (GTDB taxonomy): domain Bacteria; phylum Actinomycetota; class Actinomycetes; order Streptomycetales; family Streptomycetaceae; genus Streptomyces. Next base: position 30,188 of record NZ_JACYHF010000024.1, read on the forward strand.
TCCCTCCACCCCGAGCCGCCGGAGCGGCGGGCCGAGCGCGCGGTCGAGCGGCTGCGTCCCGCCGTGCGCAAGCGCGGCGGCGACCTGGAGTGGCAGGGCGTCGAGGGCGGTGTGGCGCGGGTCCGGGTGGACCCGGGCGGCGGTGGCTGCGGCGCCGGGTGCGGTGCGGACTCCCCCGACGTGACCGAGGTGGTCCGCGCGGCGGTGCTGGCCGCCGCGCCCGAGCTGACACGGGTGGAGGCGGTCACCCCCGAGCGGACCTCCCCGCCCGCGTTCGTCCCGCTGGCCACGCTCACCCTTCGGGGCGCGGCGCAGGGAGCGCGGTGAGCGGGGCGCTGGCCCGGGTCGTCCGCTCGGGCGCGGCGGCGGGCCGTACGGCAGCGGCCGAGGCGTGCGAGCTGTGCGCGGCGCCGGTCGCCGAGGAGCACGCCCATCTGTACGAGGCGGAGGCCGACGGGCTGCGCTGTGTGTGCGGTCCCTGTTCGGTGCTGTTCGCCGACGGCGGCGCGGGCGGGGGCCGGTACCGGCTCGTGCCCCGCCGTCGGGTGCGGCTGGCGCCGGTCGACACGGCGGTCCTCGGTGTACCGGTGGGTCTGGTGTTCTTCGTGCCCCGCTCCGACGGCTCGGTGACCGCCGAGGGTCCGAGTCCGGCCGGGGCGATGCGCTGGGAGATCGACGCGTCCGCCTGGCGCGGGCTGGCCGAGTCCGCTCCGCCGCTGGCCGGGATGGTGCCCGACGTGGAGGCGCTGCTGATCAACACGGTGCGCGGACACGAGGAACACTGGATCGTACCGATCGACGACTGCTTCCGGATGGTCGCCCTGGTCCGCGAGGAGTGGCGGGGGCTGTCCGGCGGCGGCCGGGTCTGGCCGGCCGTCGAACGGTTCTTCACGGAGCTGACCGAGCGTTCGTGAAGCCCAGAGAGGAGATTCGTCATGGGCAGGATCAGAGTGGGTCGCCCGCAGGTCAAACCGGACACGCCGACGCATGTGCCGGGCCTGCACCAGGGCAACGAGGGTCCCTACCAGGAGCAGACCGGGCACCACGAGGACGGCACCGCCGACGCGCGCCGCTCCACGGGGGTCCGCACCAAGCGGCACGACGCGCTTCTCGACGTCATGCCGAACATTCCCCCGGGATGAGAGAGAGGCGAGTGAGTGCCATGAAGCACGTCGGAGTGAAGGACTCGGCGGAGCCCCTGATCTCGGGGAAGCAGGTGCTGATCGCACAGGCCGCCCTGCTGGCCGGGCTGACGCTGCTCCTGCTCGTCAAGGAGGTCCCGGGCATGGTGCGGGAGCTGAAGATCTACCGGATGACCGGGGGCCTGGGCGCCGGTCGCCGGTACCCGTGAGTCCGCCGTGCACGAACTGTCGATCGCGTCCGCGATCGTGGAGCGCGCCGGGGAGATCGCCCGCGCCGACGGCGGCGGGGACGTCTCCTCGGTGACGGTCCGGGTCGGTGAGCTGTCCGGGGTGGTGCCGGACGCGCTGTGCTTCGCCTTCGAGGTGGCACGCGACGGCACCGCCCTCTCCTCAGCCCGGCTCGTGGTGGAGCAGGTGACCGCGGTGGCGTGGTGCGGGGCGTGCGTCGAGGAGTTCGCGGTGGGCATGCCGCCGTTCTTCTGGTGCCCGCGCTGCGACCGTCCCTCCCAGGATCTGCGCAGCGGGCGGGAGTTGGAGATCACTGCGGTGGAGCCGGTGCCCTGAGGTGCCGAACGCGGAGAGGGGCCCGCCGTTGTCCGGCGGGCCCCTCTCCGCGTGGCGCGGGTCTCTCGCGCGCCGCGCTCAGCAGATGCGCGGCAACTGCTCCCCGAGCGGCAGGTCGAGGACCCGGGTGCCGCCGAGTCCCGTGGCGACGGTGACCATTCCGGGGTGTTCGGCGACGCACTCCCCGATCAGCGCGGCTCCGGTGCCCTGCGGGTGGGCGCGCATCGCGGCGAGCACGGCGTCGGCGTGCTCGCGGGACACGAAGGCGACGAGCCTGCCCTCGTTGGCGACGTAGAACGGGTCGAGTCCGAGGAAGCCGCAGGCGTTGGCCACCTCGTCGGGCACGGGTACGGCGCGCTCGGTGAGGCGTACGCCGGTTCCGGAGGCGCGGGCGATCTCGTTGAGGGCGGCGCCGAGTCCGCCCCGGGTGGGGTCGCGCAGGACGTGCAGGTCCGAGGTGACGCCGAGCATGGCGGCGACGAGTCCGGCGAGCGGCGCGGTGTCGGAGGCGATCTCGACGCCGAACTCCAGTCCCTCGCGCACGCTCATCACGGCGACTCCGTGGAGCCCGATGGGTCCGCTGACGATCACCGCGTCGCCGGGGCGGGCGCGCTGGGGGCGGATGTCGACGCCGTCGGGGACGAGACCGACCCCGGCGGTGGTGACGTAGACGCCGTCGCCGTGTCCGGACTCGACCACCTTGGTGTCGCCGGTGGCGACGGTGACCCCGGCAGCCTCTGCGGCGCTGCCGACGGCGCGGGCGATCCGCGCGACGACGTCGAGCGTGACGCCCTCCTCCAGGACGAACGCGGTGGACAGATAGGCGGGTTGAGCCCCGCTCATCGCGAGGTCGTTGACGGTGCCGTTGACCGCGAGGTCGCCGAGGCAGCCGCCGGGGAAGAACAGCGGGCGCACCACGTAGGAGTCGGTGGAGAACGCGAGCCGGGCGCCGCCGAGTTGGAGGACGGCGGAGTCGGTGAGCGCCGCCAGGACGGGGTTGCCGTAGGCCGGGGCGAAGACCTGCTCCATCAGCTCGGCGGAGAGGGCGCCGCCTCCGCCGTGGCCCATGACGACGACGCCCTGGTCGCGCAGGGGGGCGGGGCAGGACCAGTTGGCGGGGTCGACGGGTGTTTCCGCGGCGAGGTCAGCCAACGGGGTTCATCTCCTCTCGGGGGATGCGCGAGCCGGGCGACGCCGGGCTGCCTGCCATCCGCCGGTACAGGTAGTACGCGGCGCAGGCGCCCTCGTTGGAGACCATGGTGGCGCCGAGCGGGGTGCGCGGGGTGCAGGCGGTGCCGAACGCCTCGCACGCGGTGGGTTTGATGAGTCCCTGGAGGACCTCTCCGGCCCGGCAGACGGCGGGTTCCTCGGTGCGGATGCCGGTGACGTCGAAGCGGTGCTCGGCGTCGTACGCGCGGAACGCCTCGGACAGCCGCCAGCCGCTGGCCGGGATGCGGCCGATGCCGCGCCAGTTGCGGTCGGTGACCTCGAAGACCTCCTCGATCATGCGCCGGGCGGCGGGGTTGCCCTCCTCGCGCACGGCGCGGGCGTAGGCGTTCTCCACCCGGTGCTCGCCGCGCTCCAGTTGGTGGACGGCGCGCCGGATGCCCTCCAGGATGTCGAGGGGTTCGAAGCCGGTGACGACCATGGGCACCTTGTGCCGTGCGGCGAGTTCCGGGTACTCCTCGGTGCCCATCACGCTGCACACGTGCCCGGCGGCGAGGAAACCCTGCACCCGGCACTCGGGGGCGGTCATGATCGCCTCGATGGCGGGGGGAACCCGCACGTGGGAGACCAGCAGGCTGAAGTTGTCCAGACCGAGGCGGCGGGCCTGGTGGACGGCCATGGCGTTGGCGGGCGCGGTGGTCTCGAACCCGATGGCGAAGAACACCACTTGGCGCTCGGGGTTGCGGCGCGCGAGGTCGAGCGCGTCGAGCGGGGAGTAGACCACGCGCACGTCACCGCCCTCGCCCTTGACCCGGAACAGGTCGCGGTCGGTGCCGGGCACGCGCAGCATGTCGCCGAAGGAGCAGAAGATCACATCGGGGCGGGCGGCGACGGCGAGCGCCTTGTCGATGACGTCGAGCGGGGTGACGCACACCGGGCAGCCCGGACCGTGGATCAACTCGACCTCTTCGGGCAGGAGTTGGTCGATGCCGTGCCGGATGATGGAGTGGGTCTGACCGCCGCAGACCTCCATCAGGGCCCAGGGACGGGTGGCGGTGGCGCGGATCTCGTCCAGCAGACGGCGGGCCAGCGCCGGGTCGTTGAACTCCTCGATGTACTTCACCGGTTCTCGCTCCCGCTTCCCTGCCGCTCCGCCTGCTGCCAGGCGTCCCCGAACTCCTCTTCCAGCAGACCGAGTTGCTCGAAGAGTTCGAGCGAGGCGCGCGCGGACTCCTCGTCGAGCTTCTGGAGGGCGAAGCCGACGTGGACGATGACGTACTCCCCCACCTGGACGTCGGGGAGGTATTCCAGACACGCCTGCTTCTGGACCCCGCCGAAGTCGATCAGCCCGGTGCGCGGGTCGGCGCCATCGTCGATGGCCACGACCTTGCCGGGCACTGCAAGACACATGGGTCACTCCGTCTCGTCGTCGTGTGCCGAGCCGCGGGTCAGCGGGCTCGTCATGGCCGTGCCGTGTGCGCGGCGACCATGAGCTGTCCGAGCGCCAGTCCGCCGTCGCCCGGCGGCACCTCGCCGTGGCGCAGGACGGTGAAGCCGTCCGCCGTGAGCAGGGCGGCGCTCTCCTCCTCCAGCAGGGCGTTGGCGAAGACGCCCCCGGTGAGGGCGGTGGTGGTCAGCCCGGTGGCGGTACGGACGCGGCGGCACACCTCGGCGACCGCGCGGGCCACGCCCCGGTGGAAGCGGGCGGCCATGACCGGTGCGGGGACACCCCGGCGCACGTCCTCGACCAGGGCGCCGAGCAGCGGCGCGGGGTCCATCCGCCAGCCGTCCGGCGGGTCCGCCGTGAAGCCGAAGGGGTACGCCACCGGGTCCGCGTCGCGGGCCCTGGTCGCGAGTGCCTCCAGCGCCAGCGCCGCCTGCGCCTCGTGTCCGGCGCGATGGCAGGCGCCGACGAGGGACGACACGGCGTCGAAGAGGCGGCCCATGCTGGAGGTCGGCACGCAGTTCACCTGCCGCGTCAACTGCTGTCTGAGCACGCCGAGTTCGTCCGGTGTGCAGGCCAGGACGCTCGGCAGGTCCGGCGTCCACTCAAGCCCCGCCGCCCACAGCCGCGCCAGCGCGAGGCGGCAGGGGTTGGCCACGCCCGCGTCGCCGCCGGGCAGCGGGGCGGGGGCGAGGTGGGCCAGGCGGCGGTGTCCGGTGTAGTCGGCGAGCAGGATCTCGCCGCCCCACACGGTGCCGTCGTCGCCGTACCCGGTGCCGTCGAAGGCGACGCCGATGACGGGGGTGGTGCCGTCGAGCCCGTGTTCGGCCATGGCGGAGGCGATGTGGGCGTGGTGGTGCTGGACCAGCGCCGGTTCCGGCAGGGCGGCTTCGGCGGCGCGGCGGCGGGCCCACGCGGTGGAGTGGTAGCCGGGGTGCCGGTCGGCGGCGACGAGCGCCGGGGTCACGCCGGTGAGGGTCGCGAGGTGGGTCTCGGCGCGGCGGGCCGCCTCCAGGGTGGCGAGGTCGCCCATGTCCCCGATGTGCGGACCGAACCACGCCTGGTCGCCGTCCCCGAGGCAGAGGGCGTTCTTGAGGTCGCCGCCGACCGCGAGCGCGGGCCGCACGGGCACCGGGAGGGTCAGCGGGCGCGGGACGTATCCGCGCGAGCGGCGCAGGACCTGGGTGCTGCCGTCGGCGCGCACCCGCAGCAGGGAGTCGTCGCAGGGCGAGGCGACGGGACGGTCGTGGGTGAGCCACGCGTCGGCCAGTCCGGCGAGCCGGATCAGCGCCTCGGCGTCGTCGGTGACGATGGGCTCGCCGGAGCGGTTGCCGCTGGTCATGACGAGGGCGCGCGGTCCCGGCGGATCGCCGGGGAGCCCGAACAGCAGGGTGTGCGCGGGGGTGTAGGGCAGCAGGACGCCCACGTGCGGGCTGCCGGGGTTCACCCCGTCGGCGAGGCGGAGCCGGTCGCCCGAGGTCCGCGCGCGCAGCAGGACGATGGGGCGCGCCGGATCGGTGAGCGCGGCGCGTTCGGCGGCGGAGAGCACCGCGAGGCGTTCGGCGGTGGCGAGGTCGGCGCACATGACCGCGAACGCCTTGCCGCCGCGCTCCTTGCGGCGGCGCAGCGTGGCGACCGCCTCGGCGTCGGTGGCGTCGCAGGCGAGGTGGTAGCCGCCGACGCCCTTGACGGCGACGATCCGTCCCGCGCCGAGCAGTTCCCGTGCCCCGGCGAGGGCGTCGGCGCCGCGCGCGGGGCGGATCGGGGTGCCCGGCGCCGGGAGCAGGGTCAGTTCGGGACCGCAGTCGGGGCAGGCGACGGGCTGGGCGTGGAAGCGCCGGTCGGCGGGGTCGCCGTACTCGCGGGCGCAGGCGGGGCACATCGGGAAGCCGGCCATGGTGGTGGCGGCGCGGTCGTAGGGCATCGCGGTGGCGATGGTGAAGCGGGGACCGCAGTGGGTGCAGGTGGCGAAGGGGTGCCGGTGGCGGCGGTCGGCGGGGTCGGCGATCTCGCGCAGGCAGTCGGCGCAGGTGGCGGTGTCGGGCGGGAGCTGGGTGCGGCCCTCGGCGGAGTCGGTGGCGCGGATCGTGAACGGTCCGGTGACCCCGGTGGCGGGCAGGTCCTCGTGGCCGATGCCGGTCACCCGGGCGAGCGGGGGCGGCTGTTCGGCCAGCAGGGCGCAGAACCGGACGACGCCGTCCTCGGGACCCTCGACCTCGATGACGACCCCGTCGCCGGTGTTGCTCACGTGCCCGGCGAGCGCGAGGCCGTCGGCGAGCCGGTGCACATGGGGCCGGAAGCCGACGCCCTGGACCGTGCCGCGCACGGTGAGGCGTCGGCGGACCGTACCGGTCGCCGGGGCGGTCATGAACGGGGCGCGGCGGCGGTGGCGGGGCTGTGGCTGTGTGCCGCGTCGTGTGCGTGGCTGTGCGCCGCGTCGGGTCCGTGGCTGTGCCCGTGCCCGTGCGGTCCGGGTGCCAGGGGCGGCTGGTGGAGCACCGCGTCGGGCGCCGCGAGCACGTACTCGAGCAGCGTGTCCACCCCGTCCCCGCTGCGGGCGCACGAGCGGACGATCTCCACCCCAGGGTTGACCCGGTGGACGTTCGCGCGGAAGGCGTCCTCGTCGAAGCCGGCCGGCTCCGCGAGGTCGGTCTTGGTGATGACGACGAGGTGGGCGGAGCCGAAGGCGGTGGGGTACTTCAGCGGCTTGTCCTCGCCCTCGGTGACGGCCATGAGGGCGATGCGCAGGGTTTCGCCGAGGTCGTAGGAGGCGGGGCAGACGAGGTTGCCGACGTTCTCGACGAAGAGCGCGCGGGTGTCCTCGGGGAGCCAGCCGGTGAGCCGGTCGCGGACCTGGGCTGCCTCCAGGTGGCACAGCCCGTCGGTGAGGAGCTGCTGGACGGGGGCGCCGGAGCGGGCGAGGCGTACGGCGTCGTTCTCGGTGGCGAGGTCGGCGGTGAGGGCGGCGACCGGGACGCCCCGTTCGACGGCGCGGGCGAGGACGCGGCCGAGGAGTTCGGTCTTGCCGCTGCCGGGGCTGGAGAGCAGGTTGACGACGGTGACGCCCTGCCGGGCGAGGTCGTCGCGCAGGCGCGCGGCGAGGTCGTCGTTCTTGGCCAGGACGGCCTGTCTGAGATCGGCCTCGCACATGGCGCAGCTCCTCGGGTGGCGGGAAGAACGGTCGCCGGGCCGTGTCGGGCACGGCCCGGGCTCTCACCGATCTTCGGCGCCGTCGGCCGCGAGGGCGGGCAGCGCAGCCGCGTGCGGGGTCCCGGATTCCATCGGGCGGCCCAACGGGGGCGGGGGTGCGGCGGGGTCGGCCAGCAGGACGGGCACGAGAACGTGCAGCGCGTCGACGGCCCGGGCGACGGCCTCGCGCACGGGTTCGCTGAGCCCGGGGGCGATGTCCTCGTCGCCGCGCGGGAGCACGGCGGGCTCGCAGGCGAGGACGAGGACGCGGGGCAGCGGTTCGTCGCCGAGGTGGGCGGCGAGGGCGAGTACCTTCTGCGGGTCCATGCCGTGCGCCTCGGGCACGGTGGCGGCGTCCGGGGGCTCGGCTTCGATCAGGGAGAGGGTGCCGGGCGGATGTCCGCGGTGCGCGGTGTCGACCAGGACGGCGGTCGCGCAGCCGTCGAGCAGGGTGTAGGCGAGGTCCATGCCCCGGATGCCGAAGTCCCGCACGGTGACCCCGGCGGGCAGCGGGCGCTGTTCCAGGGCGCGGATCACCTCGGGTCCGAAGGCGTCGTCGCCGAGGAAGATGTTGCCGACCCCGGCCACGAGCAGTCTCCCGGTGTCGCCGCTCACGATTCCTCCCCGGTGCCGGTGGCGAGCGGCCGTACGGAGGCGGAGGGCTGCTTGCGGACGAACGCGGAGCGCAGGGCGTGGTACGGCGCGGTGGGGTCGTCGAACAGGGCGTGCATCCGGGCGAGTTCGTCGCGCCGGTACTCCGCGAGCGGGCGCTTCTCCTCCTCGGCGCGGCGGGCGGCGGCCTTGGCGGTGATGCGGGCGGCGAGACCGGGGCTCGCGGCGAGGTCGGCGGCCATGGTCGCGACGGTGGGGGCGAACTCCCCGGCGCCGGCGGGCACCAGGCGGTCCACGAGACCGAGCCGGGCGGCGTGTTCGGCGCTGACCGGCAGCGCCTCGGTGGTCAGGCGGTGCGCGGTGACCTCGCCGACGCGGCGCGGGAGGCTGTAGGTCCAGTACTCGGAGCCGTACAGACCCATCCGCCGGTAGTGCGGGTTGAGGACGGCGCCGGTGCGGCACCACACCTCGTCGGCGGCGAGGGCGAGCATGGCGCCCCCGGCTGCGGCGTTCCCGGCGAGCGCGGCGACGACCAGCCGGTCGGTGGTGCGCAGGACGGCTTCCACGAGGTCGTCCATGGCGCCGAGGTTGTCCCGGGACTCCGCGCCGGGGTCGGCGGCGCCCTCGATGACGTTGAGGTGGATGCCGTTGGAGAAGAAGTCCCGGTCGCCGCCGAGGACGAGCACCGGGGTGGGCCGGGCGAGGGCGTACTCGTAGGCGGCGAGCAGGCGGCGGCACTGGTCGGTGCTCATGGCGCCGCCGGGGAAGGCGAAGCTCAGGAAGCCGGTGTCGCCGCGTTGCCGGTAGCGGATGTCGGTCCAGGTGCGCCGGTCGCCGGGGAGTTCGAGGGGGACGGTCGACTCGGGGAGCGACGCCGCGTACTCGGGGGCCCAGGAGGCGAGGACGGAGGCGGCGGGGCGGCGGAAGGGCGCCGGGTCGCCGCTGCTCTTGCGGGGGCGCAGCTCGGGGATCCACACGGCGCCGTCGCGGGTGGCGCGGCAGACGGCGCCGTTGCGGGTGGCGAGCAAGTCGCCCGGGCGGCCGTGCAGTTGGTCCTCGGGGTGGCCGCCGTGCAGGAAGACCTCGCGGCCGAGGAGTTCGTCGAGGACGCCGGGCTGGGAGTCGGCGCCGCGCAGTTTGCGCAGGACGGTGGTGGTGTCGTCGCGCTCCCAGTCGATGCGGCGGCGGTCCTGGCGGAAGTAGTCGCGCCAGACCACGGCGGGCCAGTCGCCGGTCTGCGGGCGGGGCTTGTAGGAGCCCTCGGCGTAGCGGCGGACGGCGAGGTGTACGGCCGACGCGGCGGCGTCGGCGGCTTCGTTGCGGTAGAGGTCGCTCTTGCCGACGGCGGGCACGGGGAAGGTCTCGGACGCCCAGATGGCGCCCGCGTCCATGGCCGCCTCGGCCTGCAGGACGGTCACGCCCCAGTGGCTCGCGTCCTCGGCGATCGCCCAGTCCAGGGAGGAGGGACCGCGGTCTCCGGGGGGTCCGGGGTGCACGATCAGACAGGTGCGTTCCCGCCACACGTCCTCGGGGAGGGCGCTCTTCAGCATGGGCGCGACGATCAGCTCGGGGCGGGTCTCGCGGACGGCGGCGCGGACCGGTTCGGGGCCGTGGGTGGCGAGGACGACGTCCACGGTGTGGCCCTGATCGGACAGTTCCGCGTAGACCCGTTGACAGAGGCTGTTGAACGCGCTGGCGACCAGCAAAATGTCCATGCGACGATATGTTCGTCCATTTTCCCGATGCCGTGAAGAACCGGTTCGGCGTTTCCCTCGACCCCGGCGAACAAGGTCCGAATTCACCGGAAAACATGCGGAAAACCCATTCGATTGTCACCCCGTTGTCCTAATCCCGTGAGTTTAGGACCACCCGGATGCGCGACCGGTCCTGGACGACGCTCCCGTCGAGTTCCCGCGCGCCGACGACCGCCGGATCGGCCGCCGCCACCGCCAGGTCGCGGTCGCGGCGGACAGCCGCCGCACGCAGGAGTAGCGGCGCACCGCCTCGCACGCCCAGGCGCGTTGCGGGTCTGGTTTCTCCCGCTTTGCCCTTACCTTTCTCTAGATGTGACCGAGGGTCGGGACGTGCCCGAGGGTCGGGCTCGGCGGCACGGAGGCGAGGCGGGCGCGTGGTGGGTGGTGCGGGGTGGTGGTGGCGACGGCACGGGAAATCCGGTCACCCGGCACACGACCCGGCGCCCGGTGGCAGGACCGCCTCCCCCACCGTGCGGCTGCCCTCCCACTCGCGCACCGCGCCGAAGATCTCCGCGGCCGAGCTGACGGTCCCCTGGCTGCGGATCGCCGCCGCCTACGCCTGGCGTCTCATCCTGGTCGGCATCGCGGTCTACGGCGTCTTCGGCGTCCTGGGCCGCTTCCAGCTCATCGCGGTGGCGCTGTTCCTCGCGCTGGTCATCACCTCGGTGCTGCGCCCGGCAGCGGATCTGCTGGACCGGTGGATGCCGCGCCCGCTGGCCGTCGCGCTCGCCATGGTGGGCAGCCTGTGCCTGCTGCTGGGGCTGCTGGCGCTCGTGGGCAACGCGGTGGCCGGGGAGTCCGCCCAGTTGGGCAGCGAGTTCCGGGGCGGGGTGCACCGCATCGAGGACTGGCTGCGGCGCCCGCCGTTCCGGCTGAGCCAGGACCGGCTGAACGCGCTCCAGGGCGAGGTGACGCGGTATCTGTCCACGCACCGGGCGGCCCTGCTGAGCAGTGCGGTCGCCGGGATCGGGCGGGTCGTGGAGGTCGTGACGGGCGGGGCGCTCGCGCTGTTCGCCTCCGCCTTCTTCATCCACTCCGGGGACCGGCTGTGGGAGTGGGTGCGCGACCGGCTGCTGCCGCGCGGGGCGCGCACGGTGTGGGACCGCGCGGGCCGGGCGGCGTGGGGGACGTTCGCCGGGTACACGCGCGGCATCATCATCGTCGCCGCCACCAACGCCGTACTGGTCGGCATCGCGCTGTTCGCGCTGCGGGTGCCGCTCGCGCTGCCGCTGACGCTCCTCGAGTTCTTCGCCGCGTTCGTGCCGCTGGTGGGCTCGCCGGTGGCGCTCGGTGTGGCGACGGTGGTCGCCCTTGCCACCCGGGGCCCGCTCACGGCCATCGCGGTGCTGGTGCTCATCGTCGTGATCGGCCAACTGGAGGGCCATGTGCTGCATCCGCTGGTGATGAGCTGGGCGGTGCGGCTGCATCCGCTGGTCGTGGCCGTGTCGGTCATCGCGGGGAGCATCGTGGCGGGCGTGATCGGCGCGGTCGTGGCCGTGCCGTTCGTCTCGGTGGTCTGGGCGGTGCTGAGCACCCTGCGCGGACCACCCGCGACCCAGCCGCCCCGGACGCCGTGACCGGCCGGGACGCGTGACGTCCGGCCGGTCGGCGGGGCGGGTGACAGGAGCGACGTGGACCGACGCCTGGTCAGCCGGTCGCGAAGGACCGCAGCTTGGTGGTCGAGCCGTTGAACTTGTCGTGGTCGCCGACCGTCGGGCCGGTCGAGGTGTACTGCCACATGGTGTACGAGGACCAGCCTGCCGGGAGGGTGCCCGCGGAGGAGGCGTAGCGCGCGATCCACAGGGGGCTGGCGCCGAAGCCGGAGTAGTTGCCGGTGCACTCGTTCCACCAGGCGGTGGCGGTGTAGACGACGGCGCTGCGGCCGGTGCGCGCCTTGTAGCGGTTCAGGAAGTCGCGGATCCAGGTCACCATGCCGCTCTTGGACTTGCCGTAGCAGGAGGCGCCGTAGGGGTTCCACTCGATGTCGAGCACCCCGGGCAGGGTCCGCCCGTCGGCGGACCAGCCGCCGCCGTGGTCGACGAAGTAGTCGGCCTGCGTCTTGCCGCTGGTGGTGTCGGGGGTCGCGAAGTGGTACGAGCCGCGGATCATGCCCGCGTTGTAGGGGCCGTTGTACTGCTGGGTGAAGTAGGGGTTCTTGTAGTACGTCCCCTCCGTCGCCTTGGTGTAGGCCCAGCGGGTGCCCGCGTTCCACAGGGTGGTCCACGCGACGTTGCCCTGGTGGCTGGAGACGTCCACGCCCTCGGTGTGGGTCGCCCGGGGGGCCAGGGCGCGGTCCTCGGACCACGCGGTGCCGCGCTCGTGGGCGCGGACGCCCACGCCCATGTAGGCGCTGCCCCGTGGAAGGACGCCCCACCCGGAGTCGGACACGGCGGCGGGGGGCGACAGGAAGAGGAGAAGGCCGGAGAGGACGCCGGTGAGGCACAGGCGTGAGCTGCGGCCGCGGAGGAGATGTATGTCGCTTCGCACGAGATCCATCTGACCCGGCATCGGGGCGTGGCGCACGCCGGGTTGGGCCGGGCGAAGGCGTGACCGGGCCGGGGTTGGGCCATGTGGGTGGACCGGCGGGCGCCCGGCCGGGGGCGGTTCCGGCCAGGCGGCGGCGGGTCAGCCGTCGATGCGGTGCTGGGTCCAGAAGGAGGTGAGGTCGGTGCTCGTGGCCGCCTGGGCGGCTGCCTTGAACTCGGCGGTGGTGGAGACGCCGTACCAGTGGGCGGTCGCGTAGTCCTTGAGCAGCTTGGTCATGGCGGTGTCGCCGATCAGGCGGCGCAGGTCGTGCAGGGCGCACTTGCCGTAGCCGTAGACGACGGTGGAGTAGCGCGAGGAGTGGGCGTCCCAGTAGGCCATCGAGTTGGTGATCTTCTCGGCGCTGGACGCCCAGGAGACGCTGCTCCAGCAGCCCGAGCCGGTCTTGCCCTGGGCGAGGTCGGTGGCGTAGTCGGTGAAGGACTCGTCCAGCCAGGGGCTGTTGTACTCGTCGTCGCCGACGATGCCGTACCACCACTGGTGGCCGATCTCGTGGGTGAGGGCGTTGGTGGAGACCAGGTCGAGGACGAAGCCGGGGTACTCCATGCCGCCGAACCAGAAGTTGTTGTCGATGACCGCGTCCAGCTCGCCGTAGGGGTACGCCCCGAAGCGGCCCGCGTGGGCGTCGACGGCGCTCTTGGCGGTGCTGAGCATCGACTGGGCGCTGGAGGAACTGATCCCGGAGACGGAGTAGACGTTCACCGGGACGCCGCCGGGCGAGGTACCGGAGATCTTGCTGAACGGACCGGCCGCCCAGGCGAAGTCACGCACCTTCGAGGCGGTGGCGGTGGTGACCGTACGACCGCTCGTGCCGGGGGTGTCGGTGGAGGTGCCGGTGGCGGGGACCAGCAGGGAGCTGGGGTGGTCGAGGGTGACCTTGAAGTCGGCGGCGAGCGAGTAGAAGGACTCGCCGTTGTTGGTGTACGGGTCCAGGTGCCAGCCGGAGCCGTCGCGTACGGCGAGGACGGGCAGCGCGTTGCCGATGAAGCTGAAGGCGCCGTCGTGGCCGAAGCGGTCGGCGCCGTCGGGCACGGTGATGCCGAGGTCGAAGCCGATGGTGGCGGACTGGCCCTTGGCGAGCGGCTGCGGGAGCGTGATCTTCAGCGCGGTGCAGGCCACGGTGAGGTCGCCCGCGGTGCCGCCGGTGACGTTGCCGACCTTGACGGGCGGGGCGGAGCAGGTGCCGTGGTAGTTGTCCCAGAGCCTCAGGTAGACCTCGCCGAGCGCGTCGGACGAGGCGTTGGTGAAGGTCGCGCTCTCGTGCCCGTTCCACACGGTGCCGGTGCTGTCGCTGCTGAGGCTGACGGTGTAGTCGGGCGCGGCCGGGGTGCGGACGGTGTCGCCCGCGGGCGGGGTGGTGGTGTCGGCGGTGTCGAGGGCGACGTCGTCGAGGACGAAGCTGGTCTTCAGGCTGGAGTCCTCGGTGCCGGTGAAGGCGAGGTCGACGGTGCGGCCCGCGTACGAGGACACGTCGACGGTCTCGCGGACGTAGCCGGTGGCGTGGTCGAGGTTGGAGTAGCTCGCGAGGGTGGTGCCGCCGAGCTTCACCGTCAGTTTGTCGTAGGCGGTGGAGGAGGTGGTCTCGGCGGTGTCGACGTGCAGATAGAAGCTGAGGGTGGCGCTGCCGCAGCCGCTGGGGACCGTGACGCTCTGGGTGAGCGTGTCGGTGCGGGTGGCGCCGGTGCCGCCGAGCCAGGCGAAGGCGGAACCGCCGTGCGCGCTCTGGCCGGTACGGCTGGTGATCAGGCTGCTGGAGGACTGGGTCCAGGGCGAGGTGCCGCTCTCGAATCCGCCGTTGCCGACGACCTGGGCCGGGGTGCAGGCGGCGACCGCCGTGGCCTCGGCGGGGCGGGCGACGGCGGAACCCGCGGGCAGGGAGAAGGCGATCAGGGCGGCGAGGGCGAGCCCGCCGAGCGCCTTGTGGGGGGTGGATCTCACACGCTACTCCTTTGCGAAGGCCGGGGTTTCGGCCTGCCGATGACCGAGTCCGGCCGGAGTGCGCCGGCGCGGCCGTGGGGTGGGGCTGCGCGATGGCCGTGCGGGGTGCCCCCTCGGTGAGGAGGGGGCGGCCGGGGCAAGCGTGACAGATCTGACCTGCTCATGCCAGAGGCGCCCGCGCTTCCCCGGCGGACGGCACCGCCGGTGCCGCCGATGCCGCCGGTGCCGCCGGTGCCGCCGGTGCCGCCGGTGCCCCGGAGCGTGAAGGGCGGTCAATCACCGTGTGCGGAAAGTGTGTTCACGCGTCTGGCACCGTGGAGCTACCCGGCGGTATACAGACCCGGTCGCACGTGATGGGCTGTCAGGTGGGGAGGACTCCATGGCGAACCGCGCACGGAAACAGGGCACTTCACGGAAGTGGGTCGGTCTGGTGGGCGCGGCGCTGGGGGGTTGTGCCCTGGTCGCCGGGTCGGTGGTGCCGGCGTCCGCGCATGCCGGGCACGGGCAGGTCCGTTATGTGGCGCTCGGGGACTCCTACACCTCCGGACCGCTCATCCCCCGTCAGGTGGACGCGAGTTGTGCGCGCTCCGATCAGAACTACCCCTCGCTGGTGGCGGAGCGCACACGGGTGGACGGCTTCGTCGACGTGAGCTGTTCGGGGGCGACCACGGCGGAGATGTGGCAGGCACAGGGAGCCAATCCGCCGCAACTCGACGCGCTCACCCGGAACACCGACCTCGTCACCGTGCAGATCGGCGGCAACGACGTCGGCTTCGGCTCGATCATCTCCACCTGCGCCAGGCTCGGCGCGCCGGAGCCGGACGGCAATCCCTGCGAGCGGTCCTACCGGGACGCCGGGTACGACGAGTTGGCGCTCACCGTGGCACGCACCGCGCCGAAGATCGACCGGGTGCTGCGCGCCGTCCACGCCCGGGCGCCGCACGCGCGGGTGCTGCTCGTGGGGTACCCGGATCTGCTGCCCGACGACGGCACCGGCTGCTTCCCCGACGTGCCGTTCGCGCGCGGCGACTTCCGCTATCTGCGGGACACCGAGAAGCGGCTCAACCTGATGCTGCGGCTGGTCGCCGCCTGGAACCGGGTCGGGTACGTCGACACCTACGGTCCCACCGTCGGGCACGACATGTGCAAGGCGCCCGAGGACCGCTGGATCGAGCCGTTGAAGCCTGCCGCGCCCGCCGCCCCGGCGCACCCCAACGCGCGCGGCGAGGCGGCGATGGCGCAGGCCGTGCTGGAGACGGTGGGGCGGGGGCACGGCAGGCGCTGAACCCACGCCCAACCGCGCCGCCGTCAGCGGGAGTTCAGTCGCCGAGCGCCGCCAGCACCACCGACTGCGCCTCCTCCTGCACCCGGGCCAGATGGTCCGGACCGAGGAAGGACTCGGCGTACACCTTGTACACGTCCTCGGTGCCGGACGGTCGCGCCGCGAACCAGGCGTTCTCCGTGGTGACCTTGATGCCGCCGATGGGGGCGCCGTTGCCGGGCGCCTCGGTGAGGACGGCGGTGACCGGCTCGCCCGCGAGGGTGTCGGCGGTGACCTGGGCCGGGGAGAGCTTGGCCAGCAGCGCCTTCTGCTCACGGGTGGCGGGGGCGTCGATGCGGGCGTAGGCGGGTTCCCCGAAGCGCTCGGTGAGGTCCGCGTAGTGCGCGGAGGGGGTGCGCCCGGTGACGGCGGTGATCTCGGAGGCGAGCAGCGCGAGCAGGATGCCGTCCTTGTCGGTGGTCCACACCGAGCCGTCGCGGCGCAGGAAGGACGCGCCCGCCGACTCCTCGCCGCCGAAGCCGAGGTCGCCGCTGAGCAGCCCGTCCACGAACCACTTGAAGCCGACCGGGACTTCGACGAGGCGGCGGCCGAGGTCGGCGGCCACCCGGTCGATCATCGAGGAGGAGACGAGGGTCTTGCCGACGCCGGTCGCCTGCGGCCACTGCTCGCGGTGCTTGTAGAGGTAGCCGATGGCGACCGCGAGGTAGTGGTTGGGGTTCATCAGACCGGCGTCCGGGGTGACGATGCCGTGCCGGTCGGCGTCGGCGTCGTTGCCGGTGGCCAGCGCGAACCGGTCGCGCTGCTCGATGAGCGACGCCATCGCGTACGGCGAGGAGCAGTCCATGCGGATCTTGCCGTCCCAGTCCAGCGTCATGAACCGCCAGGTGGGGTCGGTGTGCGGGTTGACCACGGTGAGGTCGATGCCGTGCTCGTCGGCGATCCTCCCCCAGTACGCGACGGAGGCGCCGCCGAGCGGGTCGGCGCCGATGCGCAGCCCGGCGTCCCGGACCGCGTCCAGGTTCAGCACGCTGGGCAGCTCGCGGACGTAGGCGCCGAGGAAGTCGTACCGCCCTGTGGTGTCGGCGGCGAGCGCGTGGGCGTACGGGATGCGGCGTACGTCCTTCAGACCGCCCGCGATGATCTGGTTGGCGCGGTCCTGGATCCACGAGGTGGCGTCCGAGCCCGCCGGGCCGCCGTTGGGCGGGTTGTACTTGAAGCCGCCGTCGGCGGGCGGGTTGTGCGAGGGCGTGACGACGACGCCGTCCGCGAGACCCGTCGTGCGGTCCCGGTTGTGGGTGAGGATCGCGAGGGAGACGGCGGGGGTGGGCGTGTAGCCGTCCTCGCTGTCGATCAGGACGGTGACGCCGTTCGCGGCGAACACCTCCAAGGCGGTGACCTTCGCGGGCTCGGAGAGGGCGTGCGTGTCGGCGCCGAGGAACAGCGGTCCGTCGATGCCCCGCTCGGCGCGGTACTCGCAGATGGCCTGGCTGGTGGCGGCGATGTGGTCCTCGTTGAAGGCCGTCGCCAGGGACGAGCCCCGGTGCCCCGAGGTCCCGAACGCGACCCGCTGCCCCGGGTCCGCCGGGTCCGGGTGCAGCGCGTAGTACGCCGTGACCAGCCGGGCCACGTCGACAAGGTCCTCGGGACCGGCGAGAGCGCCGGCTCGCTCGTGCGGCATGAGTCCGCTCCTCCGCATAGGTGTGTTCGACGGGGTGATCGAACGCTCTGAGCCCATCTTTCCTCGTCATGGGCCCGCCATGCGCGTACGCGCCGGGTCGGCCGCCGCCCGGCGCGTTGTGCGGGCGCCTGTCGTGGCTCCGCTGTGGCTCCGCTGTGGCTCTGTCTCGCCTCCGTCGTGGCTCTGTCCGGCGGTTATCGCGGCTTGCGTCCGACCGCCGCGTACAGCGGCAGGCTCGCGCCCTGGCGCTGGTCGGCGGAGTCGGGGCGCCAGTCGCTGACGAACGCGATGCCCGGGTCCAGCAGCTCCAGTCCGGAGAGGAACTCCGCGAACTCCGCCCGGGAGCGCACCGCCACCGGGGTGCCGCCGCGCCGGTAGACGTCGGCCACGGCGTTCCAGGTATCCGGGTCGGTGTCGGCGGTGGCGTGCGAGAGGACGAGGTGACTCCCTGCCGGGAGCGGGTCGAGCAGCTCGCGGACCAGGTCGAGGGCGCCGTACTCGTCGGGGACCAGATGGAGCAGGGCGACCATGGAGAGCGCCACCGGCTCGTCGAAGTCCAGGATCTCCCGCGCGGCCTCGACGATCTTCCCGGGCTCGCGGACGTCCGCCTGGAGGTACGCGGTACGTCCCTCGGGCGCGCTGGTGAGCAGAGCCTGGGCGTGGCGCAGCACGATGGGGTCGTTGTCGACGTAGACGACCTTGGACTCGGGTCCGACCGCCTGGACGACCTGGTGCAGGTTCGGGTCGGTCGGGATGCCGGTGCCGATGTCGAGGAACTGCCGTACCCCGAGACCGGCCAGGGCGCGCGCGGCTCGCACCATGAACTGCCGGTTGGCCCGCGCCAGTTCGGGCACCTGCGGGAACAGCGCCTGGACCTGTTCGGCCGCCGCCCAGTCCACCGGGTAGTTGTCCTTGCCGCCGAGGTACCAGTCGTACATCCGGGCGGCGTGCGGCTTGCTGGTGTCGATGACGGGCGGCTGGGTCTCGGCGTCGGACACGGAGGGGTCTCCTCTGCGGGGGCGGCGGTGGCGCGTGACGGCGTGGCGGCTGCATCCTGCCATGTCACGGGGGCGCCCGTCAGACCCGTCGCCACGTCAACTCCGTTCGCACGGCGGCTGGTTGTGCCACCATGACCCGGTGCTGATCGACATCCCCGCCGCTCCCCCGCGCCCGGCCCTCCGGCTGCGGCGCTGGGATTCCGCCGACGCCGCCGCGCTGACCCGTCTGGAGCGGGACGAGGCGCTGCGCCGCTGGACGAGTTTCCCGGCTCTCGCGGACGCGGCGGACGCCGGGCGGTGGATCGAGGAGCAGCGGCGCGCGTGGGAGTCCGGGGAGCGCTTCGCCTTCGCGGTGCTGGAGCCGGACGCGCGCCTGGTCGGACACGTCGTCCTCAAGGTCGCCTCACCCGGGGACGGCACCGCCGAGGTGGGCTACTGGACCGCCGCCCACGCGCGGGGCCGGGGGGTGGCTCCGCGCGCGGTGGCGGCGCTGACCGCGTGGGCGGTCCGGGAGGGTCGGACGCGGCTGGAGCTGGTGCACCAGGCGGACAACGCGGCGTCCTGCCGGGTCGCCGTCAAGTGCGGGTACAAGCTCGCCGCGACACTCGCCCCGGCGCCGCCCGCGTACCCGGTCGAGGGGCATGTGCACGTGTGGGGCGGGACGCGCCCTGCTAGGGCCTGTCCGGCGGACAGGCCCTAGGGCAGGATCGCGTCCACGTAGCCGCCGTCCACGCGCAGCGCGCCGCCCGTCGTGGCGGACGCCTGGTCGGAGCTGAGGTAGACGACCATGTTGGCGATCTCCTCGGGCTCGATCAGGCGCTGGAGCAGGGACTGGGGGCGGTACTCGCGCATGAAGACCTGCTGCGCCTCGTCCCAGGGGAGGTCGCGGTCGACGAGTTCGTACACGAAGTCCTCGACGCCGCCGGTGTGGGTGGGTCCGGCGATGACGGAGTTGACGGTGACGCCGGTGCCCGCCGCCTTCTTGGCGAAGCCCCGGCTCACCGCGAGCAGGGCGGTCTTGGACATGCCGTACTGGATCATCTCGGCGGGGATGACGATCGCCGAGTCGCTGGCGATGTACTGCACCCGTCCCCAGCCACGCTCGGTCATGCCGGGGAGGTAGAGCCGGGTGAGGCGGACGGCGGCGAGGACGTTGATCTCGAAGTAGCGCCGCCACTCCTCGTCGGTGATCTCCAGCGGGTCGGCGGTGCCGAAGATGCCGAGGTTGTTGACGAGGATGTCCACGTCAGGCAGCTCGCTCTTCAGCCGTTCGGCGCCCTCCTCGGTGGAGACGTCGGCGGCGGCCGCCGTGAACTCGCCGTCCGGGACCTGCTCGGCGAGGGTCGCGATGGCGGCGGAGACCCGGTCGGCGTCACGTCCGTTGACAGCCACGCGGGCCCCGGCGCGGGCGAGTCCGGCGGCGATGGCGGCGCCGATGCCCTGCGTCGAGCCGGTGACCAGCGCGGTGCGTCCTGTGAGATCGATGTGCATGGGCGAACGGGTTCCCTTCGGCTCCGGATACGACACCTGGCCCCCAGTGTGCGGGCGCCGGGCGCCGGAACCGGTGAAGGGCGGACCTACGGCGGGGCGGCCCGGGTCATCCGGTCCGCCCCGCCCGCTGCCTTGTCTCGTACCGTCGTCAGCCGAGCCGGAACTTCTGGGCGGCCGAGCCGTTGCAGTCCCAGATCCGCAACCGGCTGCCGTTGGTAGTGGTGCCGTCCGGCAGGTCGAGGCAGCGCCCGGACTGCGGGTTCACCAGGGAGCCGTCCGCCTGCTGGACCCACTTCTGCCCGCCGACACCGTTGCAGTCCCACAGCTCGACCTGGGTGCCATTGGCGGTGCCGTTGCCGTTGATGTCCAGGCAACGTCCGAGGGTGGACAGGGAGTTGTCGGCGCGGTGGTACCAGTGCTGGTCGACGGCCCAGGTCTGGCAGTCCCAGAGCTGGACGGCCGTGCCGTTGACGCCGGTGTCGTCGGCGGCGACGTCCAGGCACTTGCCGCCGGGTCCGGCGACCGGGGCGCCGCCGTTCACCGCGAACTTCTGCGCGGCCGAGCCGTTGCAGTCGTAGATCTGCAGCCGGGTGCCGTTGCCGGTGGCGCCGCTGGGCGAGTCGAGGCAGCGCCCGGACTGCGGGTTGAGCAGGGAGCCGTCCGCCTGCTGGACCCACTTCTGCCCGCCGACGCCGTTGCAGTCCCAGAGTTCGACCTTGGTGCCGTTGGCGGTGCCGTTGCCGTTGATGTCCAGGCAGCGGCCGATGGTGCCGAGGGAGCCGTCGGGGTTGTGCGTCCAGTGCTGGTCCTCGGCGTAGGACTGGCAGTCCCAGAGCTGGACGGCGGCGCCGTTGACGCCGGTGTCGTCGGCGGCGACGTCCACGCACTTGTTGCCGGGTCCGGTGATGGTGCCCTGGGGGCCGTTGGGCACGTTGGTCTGGCCGGAGTAGCCGACCGAGACGATGTTCGCCTGGACGGCGTTGTCGGCGGCGTCCGTCGGGTAGCCCGCGGTCATGACGCCCTCGAAGAAGGTGCCCATGTTCCAGTTGCTGTTGTCGCCGCCGGTGCCCAGGATGATGCCGCCCTCCTGCTGCATGGGCTTGTAGCCGCCGCGCGTGGGCAGTCCGCCGTCCCACCAGGTGGTCAGGGCGCCGGACTGGGAGTCGCCGCCCTTGAGGGCGTACTTGGTCTGCCCGTTGTTCTTCAGCATGGCGGTGACGTACGTGCTGCTGTTGCCCCGGTTGGCGGTGTTGGAGCCGTTGTCGCCCTGGAACATGCCGTTCTCCAGGTCCGCCTCCACCCACGGTCCCGAGCCGGTGCAGGGGGCGAAGTAGCAGGTGGTGGCGATGGAGACGGCGTCCATGTGCCCGTTGCCGGTGTCGGCCGGGGTGCGCTCGGCGTTGCCGTAGTCGAAGCAGCAGGCGGAGCCGACGTGGGTGCCGCTGGCCACCATGTAGGCGCCCTCGGGCTGTCCGCCCACGGCGACGCCGGAGGCGACCCCGGTGTAGCGGTAGCCGACACCCGGGGAGATCCAGATGCCGTAGACCTTGTGGCCGCCCGCGGTGACGGCGATCTCGCTCGCGTCGGCGCCCCGGTCGGCGCCCATTCCGGCGGTGCCCGCCGGACCGGGGGTCAGATCGTTGTGCCGGGTGGTCTGGTCGTAGACCTTGCTGATCCGGCAGGTGGAGCCGCCGCAGAAGGTGTCCTGGCGGTTCGCGTCGGCGTAGCCGCCCGCCGACAGGACACCGATGTCGGCGGTGGCGCCGTCGGATGCCCGGGTCACCTGGTAGAGCGGGCCGTTGTAGGCGGAGAACAGGGCGCGGGTCGTGCTGTGCGCGGCGACACAGGGGGTGCCGGCCGCGCCGTAGATGTCGCACGGCAGCGAACCGGCGGCCTCGGCGCGCCCGGCGAGTCCGATCAGGGAGCCCAGCAGGAGCAGCAGGGCGGCCAGGACGGACGGTAAAAGCGATCTCTCTCGGCGCATCGTCTGCTCCTCGAAGGACGGGACGTGCTTCCAACCGGCGTGCGGGGAAACCGCGTTCCGTTTCCGTCGCGGAACGCGTCACAGCCGTTGCGGAAGGTACGGACCACGTTCGAGGACGTCAAGATTTGTCGCTTCAGGCTTGGTTCAAAGTTTGATACGTGTCCTGAATTGTTGCTTTGTGGGGTGCGCGGCACCGAAGCCCGGGCGGCACGTGTCTACGGCTCGCCGGTCAACAGGCGCTGCATCGCAGCGAGTTCCTCCTCGCCCGCGTCGCGCCGGGAGCGGGGTCCGCAGGAGCGGAGCACGCGGGTGAAGTCGGCAGCCGCCTCGGTGATGCGGTTGCCGAGTCCCGTGCCGCTCTGTGCGCCGAAGTCGCCGGTGGCGGCGTAGACCGGGCGGGGCGAGACGATGGCGTGCAGGTAGGAGAACATCGGGCGCAGGGCGTGCTCGAGGACCAGGGAGTGGCGTTCGGTGCCGCCGGTCGCGCCGATCAGGACGGGCATGTCGGAGAGGGTCTCCTCCGGGAGCACGTCGAAGAAGGACTTGAAGAGACCACTGAAGGAGGCGTTGAACGCGGGCGTGACGGCGATGACCCCGTCCGCCTCCCTGATCTGCTCGAACGCCGCCTCCAGCGCTCCTCCGCTGAAGCCGGTGAGCATGGCGTCCATGATGGCGTGGGCCAGCGGGCGCAGTTCGACGTAGGACAGCTCGACCGGTTCGCCCTGGGCTTCCAGGTCCTTGGTGACGGCCATGGCCAGGCGGTCGGCGAGCAGTCGGGTGGAGGACGGCTCGCGCAGGCCGCCGGAGATGATGGTGATCTTCATCGCGTCTCGGGGTTCCTTTCGTCGTCGTCCAACTCACTGCCCCCGTCGGTCCTTTGCTCCTCGGCGAGGCGGGCGCGCAGCAGCGACCGGTGGGTGGGGGCGGCCGGTACGTCGGCGGGCCTGCCCACGGCGAACTCCTTGCGGAGGACCGGCACCACCTCTTCGCCGAGGAGGTCGAGCTGTTCGAGCACGGTCTTCAGCGGCAGTCCCGCGTGGTCCATGAGGAAGAGCTGACGCTGGTAATCGCCCACGTAGTTGCGGAAGTTCAGCGTCTTCTCGATGACCTGGGCCGGTGAGCCGACCGTCAGCGGGGTCTGTTCGGTGAACTCCTCAAGGGACGGACCGTGGCCGTAGACCGGGGCGTTGTCGAAGTAGGGGCGGAACTCGTCGACCGCGTCCTGGCTGTTGGGGCGCATGAAGACCTGACCGCCGAGACCGACGATCGCCTGCTCGGGGGTGCCGTGGCCGTAGTGCGCGAACCGTCTGCGGTAGAGGTTCACGAGCTGTTTGGTGTGCGTGGCGGGCCAGAAGATGTGGTTCGCGAAGAAGCCGTCGCCGTAGTACGCGGCGAGTTCGGCGACCTCGGGGGTGCGGATCGAGGCGTGCCAGACGAAGGGGGGCACGTCGTCCAGCGGGCGCGGGGCGAGGGTGAAGCCCTGGAGCGCGGTGCGGAACTTGCCCTCCCAGTCCACCGTTTCCTCGCGCCACAGGCGGCGCAGCAGGTCGTAGTGCTCGACGGTCAGCGGCAGGGCGGCGCGGATGTCCTGGCCGAACCAGGGGTAGACCGGACCGGTGTTGCCGCGCCCGAGCATGACGTCCGTGCGCCCGCCGGAGAGGTGCTGGAGCACACTGAAGTCCTCGGCGATCTTCACCGGGTCGTTGGTGGTGATCAGCGTGGTGGAGGTCGACAGGATGATGCGCTCGGTCTGCGCGGCGATGTAGGCGAGCAGGGTGGTGGGCGAGGACGGCACGAAGGGCGGGTTGTGGTGCTCGCCGGTCGCGAAGACGTCGAGCCCGACCTCCTCGGCCTTGCGCGCGATGGCGACGGTCGCCCGGATGCGTTCCGCCTCGGTGGGCGTGCGTCCCGTGGTGGGGTCGGCGGTGACGTCCCCGACGGTGAAGATGCCGAACTGCATCCCGGACGCGCCGGGCGGCTCCTGCTCCGTGGCCGGTGACGTACCGGTGGTCTCGGACGACGCCATGCTGGGTTCCTCCCGGACTCGCTGGCGGGGGCGGTCCTGGCGGGCCGGGCGGGAGCGGCTCGTCGCGCTCCTCCCGGGGCGGTGGCCGGATCACCTGCGCGTCCTGGCGCGTCGGTTCCGGCACCGGCGGTACGCCCCTGCGCGCCCCGTGTGCCACTACGTCCGCCATGGTCGCACGGCGGGGGCGATACGGCAGGGCGGGGTGCGGTGGGGCAGGGACGGCGAGCGGCGCGGAACGGCAGCCGAGAGAAGAGCGGGCGGCGGGTGAGGAACAGGCGGGGTCAGGGGGATCGTGGGAAAATGGAGGCGCGGTCCGGGCCGATGTCCAGGCCGGGCCGGTCCTCCGTCCCAGACCGATCCTCCGACACGCCGGGGAGGCTTCCGTGAGCGCACGTTCCGACGCGTGGCCGGTGCTGGACCACGCGGAACTGGGCCCCATGATCGAGTACGTGAACCGGGTCGTGCAGATCGCGGGGAAGTACGCCCTGGACGATCCCTTCCAGGTCGGCTGGGGCAACATCGTCCTCACCGTCACACCACGCGGTCTGACGACTCCGGTGTACCGGCGGGACGGGGTGACCTTCACGGTGCACTACCGGCTGCTCGACGGTGACGTGGTGATCGAGACCGACAACGGCGCGCGCACGCTGTCGCTGTCGCGGACCTCGGTGGCGGACTTCTACGCCCACTTCTGCGACGCGGCGGCGCAGCTCGGCATCCCCGCCCCGCACAGCTCGCTGATCTGCGAGATCCCGGGCGCGCCGCCCGCGTTCGAGGACGACCGCGCCGAGCGTGTCTGGTCGGCCCACCCGGCGCGGCACATGTGGGAGGCGTTCAACCTGGCCGCCGACGGCCTGGAGGCGTGGCAGGCGCCCTACCTCGGACACCGGCCGCGCGTCGGGCTGATGTGGGGCGGCTTCGACCTCTCCGCGACCCGCTTCCGCGCCAAGCCGACCTCTCCCCCGCCCCAGGGTCCGCCGTTCATGCGCAACGCCCAGCTCTACGAGTACGTGTCGGTGGGCTTCTCCTTCGACAACACCAAGTCCGGTGGCGGCAACCCGCTGGACATCGGGATGTACGCCTACATCTGGCCCCAGCCGGAGGGGCTCGACGGCCGCTCCTGGGGCGTCGACGGCGCCGAGTGGCACCCCGACGCGGGGCTCGTCATCCTCCCGTGGTCCAAGCTCCGCGAGACCCCCGACCCCCACCAGGCCATCGTCTCCTTCGGCGACGCGGTCTACGACGCGGCGATCGCCACGGCAGGCTGGCCTGCCGACCTCGTCGGCCCCCGCGTGGACGGCTGGTACATGAGCGAACACGCCCCGGCGTGAGGGCGGTTCAGTCCCAGGAGTTGAAGAGGACTTCGCCCAGCATCGCGATCCCGTAGAAACGGATCTCGCGCCACTCGCCGCCGGTGAGCACCGAGGTGTTCACCTGGGAGAGCAGCGCCGTGAGGAGGTCTGCGCCGAGCACCGTGAACCCAGCGCCGGAGAAGGCGCGGGCCCAGTCCGGCGGCTCACGGAAACCGCTCACGCCCATGGCGTGCGGCCCGTCGGCGAACGCGATCCACGGGTGGTGGGCGCGGCCGTGTGGAAGGCGCGGCGGTCGGTGTCCGGGAGTGGGCCGTCCTGTGGGCGGAAGAATCCCGTGGCGCCGTGCGGCAGCGTGAAGGGGACGGTCCCGTCGGGCAGCCGGTCATTGTGTCCGGCGGGGCGGCGGCTCACGTGTGCGGGTGGCGGTCACCCGTCGGCGGTGGTTCGGCGGACTCCGTCTTCTCCAGCAACTCGTCGTACTTGCGGGAGAGTTCGTCGTAGCGCTCGTCGGTGTCGTTGTCGGTCTGCTTGCGGCGCTTGAGGATGTACAGGACTGCCGGGCCGGTGATCATCGAGACGACCGGGATCAGTGCCCACCACCACATGGTTCCTCCCCTGTGCGGCCTTGCGGGGAGCGCCGCGTGGCTCCACCGGGAGGGTATGCCCTGGCGGACCACTCGCCAACACCGCGACGCGGAAAGGCCCTTCCACCTCAGATGTAACCAGTTGTTTCGCGCCAACCACTGGACGGGATGACCCGTTCGCTTCTAAGTTCCCGTCTCGGCAGGGGACTTGTTCACAACCTCCACCCCGGATGTGAACAAGTGTCATGTCTTGCGAAGCCGTTGGTGCATCACTCACCGTGCGATGCGAAAGGCTGTGGTGAAGACCGGTGTCCACGCGCCCGACGGCGCCCTCCCCGAGCGACTGGCCGCCGCGGCACACCCCGGCCGCCCCCGCTTCCTCGTCCTCGGCCTGCTGGCCATCACCGACGGTCGCGAGACGGTCGTACTCCAGCCGTCCAGGCCCACGTCCCTGCTCGCGGCCCTGCTCCTGCACCCGGGCGCGGTCGTCTCCGCCGAGCTGCTCCAGCGCGTCGTGTGGGGCGACCGGCCGCCCGCCAGGGGCCGCTCCGCCCTGCACACCTGCGTCCTGAGACTGCGCAGGCTGTTCACCAAGTACGGCGTCGCCGACGGCGCGGTCGAGGCCGTGCCCGGCGGCTACCGGCTGCACGCCGACGCCGAGACCCTGGACCTGCTCCAGTTCCGGGGGCTGCTCGGCCGGGCGTCCGCCACCGAGGACCCCGAGCAGGCGCTGCGCCTCGGCCGGGCGGCGTTACGTCTGTGGAAGGGCCCGCTGCTCGGCAACGTGCACTCCGACGAGCTGCACCGCGACCACGTGCCGCGCCTGGCCGAGGAGCGGCTGTTCGCCGTGGAGCGGGTCTTCGACGGCGAACTCCGCCTGGGCAGGCACCGGGAAATGATCGCCGAGGCGCGCGAGGCGGTACGGGCCGAGCCGGGTCACGAAGGGCTCTCCGCCCTGCTGATCGAGGCGCTGTACCGCTCGGGGCGCCGCGCCGAGGCACTCGCCGAGTACCGCCGCATCCACGCCCACCTCACCACGGAGCTGGGCGTGGAGCCGGGTCCCGCGCTGCGCGGGCTCCAACTCGCCGTGCTGCGCGGCGAACCGTCCGGTCAGCGACCCGCGCTGCCCGCCTCCGGGGTACCGCCCTCGGCATCCGGCGAGGCGCCGCCCGGTCTCGGCCGGGCTTCTCCTCCGGCGCCCGGCGACCTGGTGCTGCGCGCGCTGGTGGACGCCGGACTGCTGGAGGAGGACCTGCCGGGGCACTACCGGGTCCACGACCTGCTGCGGCTCTTCGTCCAGGCGGCCGGCACCAGCCTCCCGGCCACCGCCCCTGCCGCCCCCGCCGCCGGACCGACCCCCGCACCCGCGCCGGGTGACCCGCCCCACCAGCGAAAACCGCACGACTCGTAAGACCGGCACGACCCGCAAGGTCCGTACAACCCGCACGACCCGATGGACCCGCCCCCGTCGGCCCCCGGCCGGCCGTCCCCCCTCGTCTTTCGGAGGTACCGCAAGCATGGCCCAGGCTCCCGCCACCCCCGAGGAGATCGCCCGGTCGCGGCCCCGCATCCGCAGGGACGTGCTGTTCACCCAGACCCCGGACGGCGTGCTCTTCCACAACGCCCACGGCGGCTTCAACGTGGTCACCCAGAACGCCTACCGCTTCGCCTCGCTGATCGTGCCTCATCTCAACGGCGAACGGCGGGTCGACGAGATCTGTACCGGCCTGGGGGACAAGCAGCGCGCCATGGTCCACGGACTCGTGCGCGCACTCTACGCGCGTGGTTTCGCCCGGGATGCCGGACCCGGACCCGCGGTCGATCCGCTCCCGCCGCAGGTGGCCAAGCGTTTCGCCCATCAGGTCGACTATCTGGACCACTACGCGGACGACGCGGCAGGGCGCTTCCTGCGCTTCCGCTCCACCCCTGTCGCGGTCCTCGGCTCCGACGCCCTGGCCCGCTGGGCGGCCCTGGGTCTGCTGCGCAACGGCTGCGAGGCGGTGGCCGTCACCGAGGGACCCGCGCCCGTCGTGCTCAGCCGCGAGCTGCACGGCGTGGAGGGCACCGCCGAACTCGACGCCGAGACCGCCGAGTTGACCGAAGCGGGCTGTCCGCCGCGCGTGGCCCGCCTGCCGGAGTCCGCCGACGGCACCTACGGCTGGACCGACCTGGACGGCTGGGACACCGTGCTGGTGACCGGTCCCGACGCGCCCCGGCAGATCCTCAGGCTGCTCGGCGAGGGCGTACCCGCCGGACGGCGTCTCCTCGGCGCCTGGACGTTCGGCAACCGCGCGGTGGTGGGTCCGGCGACGACCGCGGGAACACCCGGCTGCTGGTCCTGTGCGGTACTGCGGCTCGGCGCGGGGGCCGAAGCCGCCGACAGCGCGGACCTGTGGGCCTCGGTCGGACCCGCCGCGCCGCTCGGCACCCCGGACCGCGTGCCGGCCGGGCCGCTCGCCGGGATGATCGGCAACCTCCTCGCCTTCGAGGTGTTCCGCCTGGTCACGGGCGCGCTGCCCGCCGAGACCCGGGGTCAGGTCGTCGTGCAGGACCTGGACTCGCTCGACGTGCTGACCGAGCCGCTGCTGCCGCACCCGCGCTGCCCGTTCTGCGCCGGGACCACTCCGCCGGTCGAGGCGCCCTCGGGTGACGTACTGCGCGAGGCGCACGCCGACGACGAGGCAGCCGCGCTCCCCGCCGACGGACCGGCCGACGAGGCAGCCGCCAAGAACGCGCTCACCGAGCTGGAGCGGCGTGACGTGCTGGTCCACGCGGCGGCCGGGGTCTTCACCGCGTACGCCGACGACGACTGGGAGCAGACCCCGCTCAAGCTGAGCACCGTACGGCTCGGTCTCGCACCGGGCCGGGTCCGCGAGGTGTCCGCCGCCGATGTGCACCATGTGGCGGGCGCACGTCTCGCGGCGCTCTTCCGGGCTGCCGAGGTGTATGCCGAGCACGTGGTGCCGCCCCACATACTGGACCCCGCCGCGCTGGAGGCGGCGTCGGGCAAGTGGGCGCGGGTGACCCCGGTCGAACTCGCCGTCTCCAGCGGGCTCGACGCGCCCGCCGACCGGGTCGCCGCCTGGAGCGAAGCCGTCTCGCTCCTTGACGGGCGGACGGTCCTGGTCCCCACCGGCGCGACGCGCACCCTGGGCGGCTGGAACGACCAGGGGCTGTTCGAGCGCACCTCGGCCGGTACCGGCGCGGGCGGCACTCCGCGTGCCGCGCTGACCCGCGCCCTGCGCACCGCGCTCGCCCACGACGCGCTGCGCCGCGCGGTCCGACGGGCTGCTCCGGTGCGCGAGCTGGACCTCGGCTCGCCCACCGGCGATCCCGAGCTGCTCTTCCTGCTGCGCTCGGCGGAGAACCTGGGCGTGACGGCGGAGGTCCTGGACCTCACCGGCGCGGACGGTCGACTCCCCGTCGCGCTCGCCCGGTTCACCGACCCGGAGAGCGGACGGACACGCTGGGCCGTCGGCAGCGGACTCCGCCTCCGCGAGGCCGTGCTGGAGGCGCTGCGCGATCTGCTCGGCGCGGAGCAGGTGCGCCGTGCCGGTGCCGAGCCCGACACGGGCGACCTCGTCTGGGACGACCTGGAGGCGGCGGCGCTGGTGGCCGCCGACGTCGTACCGCTCGGGGAGACCGGCACGACGTGGACCGCCGTGCTGGACGGGCTTGCCGCCGACGGGCGGGACGCGTTCGCGGTGCCGGTGACCGCGCCGGACCTCGCCGCGGGCGACGTGCACGTGGCGCGGGTCCTGCTGACCGGCAGGGAGTCCCGTGCCCACTGAGACCGCGGCGGCCGTGGCCGGTCCGGTGGCGTGCGAGCCGTGGGACGAGGTGTGCGCCGCGCTCACCGCCGACCTCGCCGCACGCCCCGGCACTCCGCCCTGCGCGGTGACGCGGCTCGGGGCGCGCGATGAACTCGCCTCCGGCGCGGTCGAGTTCACGCCCGGCGTCGTACCCGTCGGCCTGTACGGGCATCACGCCGTGGTCGGTCCGGTCACCCCGAGCGGGGCGAGAGGCTGTCCGCGGTGTCTGGCCCGGCGCTGGCAGGCGGTGCGCGCCGGGTTCCTGCGGGACGCGCTGGAGCGGGGACGGGAGACCCGGGCGACCGGGGTGCCGCCGTGGCGGACCGCGTTCACGGTGGACGCACTCGCCGCGCTGGTCACGGCGGCGAGCCGCCGACCGGGTCCCGTACACCGGCCGTGGGTGTGGCTCCTCGACCTGGAGACCCTGCACGTCTCCCGGTTCCCGCTGGTCCCGGACGGTGAGTGCCCGAGCTGTGCGCGGCGGCCCGACGACACCGCCGAGGGCGCCAGGATCGTGCTCGGTCCCTCCCCCAAGCACGACCCGGACGGCTTCCGCACCCGGCCCATCGAGGCGTACGACCTGCCGCTGGAGGCGTTCGTCAACCCGCTCACCGGGATGCTCGGACCCTCGGTCGCGCCGGATCTGGCGTCGGCGTCGACCTCGTCCGCGGTGGGCGCGTTCACCACTCGCTCCGGCGCCTATCTGCGCGAGTGCTACTGGGGCGGTCACACCGGCGCCTACGGAACGAGCGTGCGGGTGGGGCTGCTTGAGGGCCTGGAGCGGTACGCCGGGATGCGCGCCCGCGCCAAACGCACCGTGATCACGGCGACGTTGGAGGAACTGGGGGACACAGCGGTGGACCCCCGGGTGACGGGGCTGTACGCCGACTCCTTCTACGACCTCGGCACCGGCGCGCCGCGCTTCGCGCCGGACCAGCCCATCGCGTGGGTGTGGGGCTGGTCGCTGCGCGACGAGCGGCCGGTACTAATCCCGGAGGTGGTCGCGTACTACCACGCGCCCGGCGGCATCGGGCGGCGCTTCGTGCAGGAGAGCTCCAACGGCTGTGCGTCCGGCGGGAGTCTGGCCGAGGCGGTGCACCACGGACTGATGGAGACCATCGAGCGGGACGCGTTCCTGCTGGCCTGGTTCGGCCGGGTCCGGCTGCCCGAGATCGACCCGGCGAGCAGCACCAGGTCCGCGACCCGCGCGATGGTGGACCGGCTGGCGATGTACGGCTACCGGGCGCGGTTCTTCGACACCCGGATCACCTTCCCGGTGCCGGTCGTCACGGCTGTCGCCGAGCGGGTGGACGGCGGCCCGGGGCTCCTGTGCTTCGGCGCGGGTGCCTCTCTGGACCCGGAGGACGCGCTCGCGGGCGGGCTGTGCGAGATCGCCACCGACTCGGTGAACCTGCGCCGCCGCACCGCGCGCGAGGAGCCCCGGCTGCGCCGTATGGCGGCCGACTTCGACGAGGTGCGCGTGCTGCACGACCATCCGCTGCTGTACGGGCTGCCCGAGATGGGCCGGTACACCGACTTCCTGCTGCGCGGCAGGGACGGAGAGGAGCGGGTGCCGCTCGCCTCGCTGGCCGACGGCGCGCCGCGTCCGGCGGCGGATCTCCGCGAGGACGTGAAGGCGTGCGTGGCAGCCGTCACCGAGCGCGGCTTCGACGTGGTGGTGGTCGACCAGACGGCGCCCGAACAGCGGGCGTTGGGCTTCCACACGGTCAAGGTGCTGGTCCCGGGTCTGATCCCGATCGACTTCGGGTGGAGCCGTCAACGGGCGGCGCTGATGCCCCGCACCCGCGCGGCACTGCGCGAAGCGGGCCTGCGCGCCGACGACTTGACGCCGGACGACCTCAACCCCGCGCCGCATCCCTTCCCTTGACCGGACTTTCCGTACCTCCTCCGGCGTCGGCCCGAGCCGCCGACGCCCCACAGACGACGCAGACGATGCAGACAAAAGGGAGTGACCGTGGGATACGCCCATGAGTACGCGACCGCGGTGATGCGGCGGGGCAGAACGCCCATGGAGCCGGCCGACTTCGTGCCCGACTGGGCCGACCGGCCGCGCAAGGGGAAGCACTTCCCGGGCGCGCCGTCCTTCCCGCTGCCCGACGGGGGCTGCGCCGAGGACGCCACGCTCGGCCGGGGGTTGTTCGGGGAGGCGGGCGACGGCGCGTTCACGCTGCCGCTGCTCGGCTCGATGCTCCGCGACTCCTACGGTCTGACCGGGCGCCGTCTCGCCGTGCAGGCCAACTCCGACCTGGGCTCGCTGCCGTTCCACACGCACGCCAACTGGTCGCGCGGCACCGCCTCCGGCGGCGGTCTCTACCCGATCGGGGTGCACTGGGTCAGCGGCGCGAGCGGCCCGCTCAACCCGGGCGTCTACTACTACGACACCCCGCACCACCGGCTCACCCGGCTCCTGTCCGGGGACGTGTCCGGCGAGGTCCGGGAGGCGCTCGGCGGGCTGCCGGAGGCGGCGGACACCGATCAGTTCCTGGTCCTGGGCGTGACGTTCTGGCAGAACGCCTTCAAGTACAACAGCTTCTGCTACCACGCGATCACCATGGACATCGGCGCCCTGCTCCAGACCTGGCGGATGTGGGCCCGCGCGCACGGGCTGAGCCTGGGCAGCGCGTTCTGGTTCGACGAGCCGCGCATCGGGCGGCTGCTGGGATTCGACCCCGAGGAGGACGGGGTGTTCGCGGTGGTGCCGCTGCGCTGGGCGGGCACGGCACCGGATGCCGACTCCGGGGCGGTGTCCGGGGCGCGGGTGCGCCGGGTGCCCACGGAGAAGTCGCGGCGGACACAGACCTTCCCGACGCTGCGGCGGATCCACGCCGCCACCCTGGAGGGCGCCGCGGAGCGTCCCGCGCCCGGTGTCCTCGACCCGGCGCTGGCAGCCCCGGCCGGTCCCGGTGACCGGGTCGCGCTGCCCGCACCCGCGCCGCTGGACGCCCCGGTGCGCCGGGCGCTGCGGGAACGGCGCAGCAGCTTCGGCCGGTTCACCGGCAGTCCGCTCGATCCGGCCACGCTCTCCGCCGTCCTCGCCGCGGCCATCGCTGGGAGCGACCTGGACACCGACGCCGAGACGCCCGGCGCACCGCCGCTCACCCGGCTGCACGTCTTCGTGAACCACGTACGGGAGGTGCCGCCGGGGCTGTACGAGTACGACCGGGACACCGGCGAGCTGGTGCTGATGCGCGCCGGGTCCTTCGGGGCGTTCCTCCAGGAGAACTACTTCCTCGCCAACTACAACCTGGAGCAGGCTGCCGCCGTACTGGTCCCGGTCGCGCGCACGCACGCCGTCATGGACGCGGTGGGCGACCGGGGCTACCGGCTGGTCAACGCCGTCGTGGGCGCCACCGCCCAGGCCGTGTACACCGCCGCGTCCGCCGCAGGCACCGGTTGCGGGGTCGCGCTCGGCTTCGACTGCGTGTCGTACGCCGAGGAGTTCGGCGCCGACGGACGGGGCGAGATCCCGCTGCTGATCATGATGATCGGCGACGAGGGTCGCCGTCCCGCCGACTACCGCTACGACATCGTCGCCCCGTGACCCGCACCCCGTACGCCTCCCCGGTGCGCCGGGGCTTCGGGCGGCCAGGAGACGAGTGGTCGACCGACGAGCGGCCAACAGACGAAAGGGGTCCGGTATGAGCCCGACCGCCACCACCGAGCAGGACACCGCCGGCACCGCCGGGCCGGTCGCCCTGCACCACCGGTTCATGCTGCGCGTGGCCGGTCTGCCCGTCACCGCCGTCGAGGCGCTGCGCGCGCCGGAGGCGGCCGACTGGGCAGCGCGCACAGCAGCCGAGGAGGCACGGCTGCGCGACCTCGGCGCCCGGCTGAGCGATCCGCTGTCCGCCGCTGTGGGCGCTACCGAGGACGCCGCGCCGCGCCGCCGTCTGCTCGCGCTGCGACGGCAGGTCTTCAACAACCGCCTGCCCGGCGACCTGGACGCGGCCCGCGCCCTGGCCGAGGGGCTCGGCGGTACGACCGGGGCGGATCTGACCGCCTGGCTGGAGGCTCGCGTCCGCTTCGAGGAGCTGCGGGTCGAGGGCGAGAAGGTCGTCGCGGACGGGCTGGCCCGCACCCGTGCCGCGCTGCGCGGGCTCGCCCACGACGACCGGCTGCGCCGGGGGCTGCTGCTGGCCTCGCCCACGCTGGAGGAACGGCTCGACGCGTTCGCCGCCGATCCGGCGCCGGTGCCGGGCAAGCGGGCGCGCAAGATGGAGCGCTCGCTGCTCTCGTACCTCTACCGGACGGCGTGCAAGACCAGTCCCTTCAGCACGCTGACCGGTGTGGCGCTGGGGCGTTTCGACGGCGACGCGGACGGCGCCGAGACCGTCGTCGGGGACGCCTGGACCAGTCACCCCCGGCTGAACGTCGTCGTCCTCGCCCGGCTCGCGGAGCTGATCACCGCCGATCCGGAGCGCCGGGCGGGGCTGCCGGTCGCGCTCGCCTCCGGCTGGAAGCTGGACGACGACCGGGTGCGCTACGTCCGCCGGGCCGTGACGGCGGGCGACGACAGCGCGCCGGTCAGCTTCGACGCCGCGCAGGACCGGCTGTTCTTCCTGCGCCGCCAGGGCGCCCTGGACGGCATGCTGGAGCTGCTGCGCGACGCGGAAACCCCCCTGACGCATGGACAGTTGGCCCGCTGGCTGGCGGACACCACCGGTGCCGGGGACGAGGAGGCCGAGCACTACCTCGCCGCGCTGCGCGACCTCGGGATGCTGCGGCTGCCCGCGCTGGAGACCAGCGTGCACAGCCCCGATCCGCTGGCGGCGTTCCAGGAGGCGCTGCGCGGACTCGGACTGCCGTGGGCCGACGCGCTCGCCGCCCGACTGGACGGTCCCGCCGCCGCCGTCGCCCGCTATCCGGCGGCCGACGTGCCCGCCCGGCGCGCGATACTCTCCGGGCTGCGTACCGAACTCCAGTCCCTGCACACCGAATGGGGAGCCGAACGACCCGTGCTCCCGCAGACCCTGCTCTACGAGGACGTCTCCGCCGGAACCACCACGGCCGGGCTCGCCGAGTGGGCCGCGCTGGCGGACGGACCGCTGCGTTCCCTCGGCCGCGTGCTGCCCGCGTTCGACGTGGCACTCCCCCAACGCCTCACCCTCAAGGGCTTCTTCCTCGCGCGTTACGGACGCGGCGGCCGCTGCGACGATCTGCTGCGTCTGGTCCACGACTTCCACGAGGACATCTTCCGCCAGTACCTCCAGTTCACCTCGGCCAGGAGCGGCTACCTCCCCGACGGCAGCCACGCCCCCGAGGAGAACTGGCTCGGGATGCCCGAGATCACGGCCATCGACCGGGCCCGAGCCGCCCTCACCGCCCGGATGCGCGCGGGCTGGGCAGAACTGCCCGCCGAGGCGGAGGAGTTCGTCCTCGACGACGCCACCGTGGACGCGGCGGCGACCGAACTCGGCTCCGCAGCACCAGCGTTCACCCCGCAGAGCCACTTCCTCCAGCTCGCCCGCCGCGACGACGGTCCGCTGGCCGTGCTCAACAACTCCTACGGCGGGCTGAGTTTCCCCTTCACCCGCTTCACGCACTGTTTCGACGGCGCGGACTCCGCCGGTCTGACCGACGCCCTGCGCGAGGAGTTGCGCGGCACCCTGCCGTCCGGCGCCGTGCTCGCCGAGGTGACCGCCGGTGCCGCCACCACCAACCTGAACCTGCACGGGCGCCTGACCGACCACGAGATCGTCTGCCCCGGCGAACACAGCACCGCCCCCGAGGAGGCCCGGCTCCACCTGGACGACCTCTACGCCGTGCACGACGAGACCACCGACCGGCTGCTGCTGCGCTCACGCCGTCTGGACCGCGAGGTCGTCCCGGTGTACCTCGGCTATCTGGTCCCGATGGTGCTGCCCGAGATCCCCCGCACCCTGCTGCTCTTCTCCCCCACCTCCCGCGCCGTCCCCGACGTGTGGCGCGGGGTGCCGGAGGGACCCGCCGAGGCGGGAGTCACCCGCAGGCCGCGCGTGCGCCATCACGCGCTGGTCCTCCAGCGGCGCTCCTGGACTGCGGCCGACGGCTCGCTCCCGCTGCGGGCGCCGGGCACGACGGACAGCGAGTGGTATCTGGCGTGGCACCGCTGGCGTGAGCAACACGGGCTCCCCGCGCGGGTGTTCGCGACCGTTCACGAGGAGTCCGGCTCCGGGGACGCGCCCGCCTGGTTCGGCGGCTCCAAGCCCCAGTACGTCGACTTCGAGTCCCCGCTCTCGCTCACCGCCCTCGAAGGGCTCCTCGCCGGGAAGCGCGCCCGGACCGTGTTCGAGGAGATGCTCCCCGGCGAGGACGAGCTGCACGTCATCTCCCCGCGCGGTCGGCACGTCGCCGAACTCGCCGTAGAACTGCTCCCCCGCCCGGCCGGACGGCCCGAAGAGGACGGACCCCGATGACCGTTTCCACCGCATCCTCCGCCACCGCGCCCTCCACCGCGCCCGGACCGGCCGCCGGGGACGACGCCCCCGGCGAGTGGCTGGCCGTGCACGTCTTCTACGCGGCGAGCCCCCGCCCGCTGCTCCTGCAGTGCGTCCGTCCGCTGGTGGACGCGCTCACCGAAGAGGGGCTGCTCGCCGGGTACTTCTTCATCAACTACTGGCTGGAGGGACCGCATCTGCGGCTGCGCCTCAAGCCCGCCCGCGCCGCCGACACAGAGGCAGTACGGGAGCGGACGCACACCGCGCTCGCCGCGTTCCTGCGGGAGCGTCCCGCGCTGTACGAGGTGAAGGACGGCTTCTTCGCGGACCTCTACGAGACGCTGTTCACGCTGGAGTTCGGGGACGAGGAACGCTCGGAGTACCTGGGTCCCGACGGCAGGATGCTGCTGCGACCCAACAACTCCTTCGAGGACCGCCCCTACGAGCCGGAGTACGGCAAGTACGGCGGTCCGGCGGGGATCGAGCTGGCCGAGTGGCACTTCCAGCACTCCAGCGACCTGGTGATCGAGGCCGCGCGGACGATGAACCTCCATGTGCGCACCGTGCTGTTGGGGCTCTCCGCGCAGCTCATGATGGTCATGTCCGGCACGTTCCTGCGGGACGAGGAGGCGCTGCTGACCTTCCTGGACCGCTACCACACCTTCTGGAACCGGGCGTTCAGCACCACCAACTACACCGCCGACGACGGCTACGACCGCGCGTACTCCGCGATGGGCACGAGCCTGCCGGGGAGGTTCCGGCAGATCCGCCGCGCGGTCGCCGAGGGCGAGGCGGCGAAGCTCCCCGCGTTCCTGCGCGGCTGGGCCGAGCACTGCGCCGAACTCCGGGACCGGGCGACCGAGTTGGCGGAGGAGGGCGCGCTGGTCTTCCGGTCGTACGACGGCACGCGGGACATCGTCCCCGAGGGACCCGCGCAGGCGCTGCCCATGCTGCTCTCGCCGTACATGCACATGACGAACAACCGGCTGAGCACGACGGTGCGGGACGAGGCGTTCCTGTCGTACGTCCTCGCACGCGCCCTGCGCGACGGCGGCGCGTGTCCGGAGCCGGAGGGCGGGGCGTGACCACCGACACCTTCCTCGCCGCGCGCCCCCGGGTGCGCCCCGACCTCGTCCAGGGACCCGCCCTCGTGCGGGGCGCCGCCCGGGTCCATCTGCTGAAGGACCCGCGCTCCGGGCGCCGTCTGGAGATCGGACCGAAGGAACACTTCCTGATCAGCCGCCTGGACGGCAGCCGCACGCTGGCGGAGATCGGGCAGGAGTACGCCGGGGAGTTCGGCGCGCGACTGGGCGAGGCGCAGTGGGGGCAGTTGCTGCGGCTG
Source organism: Streptomyces sp. DSM 110735 (assembly GCF_016482685.1). Classification (GTDB taxonomy): domain Bacteria; phylum Actinomycetota; class Actinomycetes; order Streptomycetales; family Streptomycetaceae; genus Streptomyces. The sequence continues at coordinate 67,489 of NZ_JACYHF010000024.1, forward strand.
CTGCACGGCAGGGGGCTGATGGAGGGCTCCCCCGCGCCCACCGCGGGTCCGCCGCCGGGACCCGAGCATCCGCCGAACGGGATTCTCGCCGGGCGCACCCGGATGGTCGCGGACGCGCCCGCGCTGATGGACCGGCTCCATCGGACGACCGCGTGGGCGCGCCGCCCCGCCGTCCTCACCGTGCTCACCGCGCTGGCGCTGGGCGTGCTCGTCGCCGTCGTCGTCCAGGCGGGCACGCTGTGGCGGCAGACGGAGGAGACCGCGCGGCAGCCGGTGCTGCTGTTCGCCGTCGGCTGTGTGCTGTGGTGCGGTCTTGCCCTGCACGAGCTGGCGCACGGGCTGTTCGCACGGGCGTGGGGCGGGAGGGTCACCGAGATCGGGCTGCGCTGGTTCTGCTTCGCGACGTACCTGTACTGCGAGGTGGAGGACGTGCAGTTCCTCGGCAGCCGGGGCCGCAAGGTAGCCACCGCCTGCGCCGGGGTGTTCGCCAACCTCCTGTTCCTGGTGCCGTTCTACCCGGTGTGGGCGCTGCTCCCGGCCGGTGCCGACGGTCGCTCCGCGCTCGGCGCGCTGCTGCTGCTCGGCACCGTGCTGGGCCTCGCCAACCTCCTCCCGCTGCCGCCGCTCGACGGCTACAAGGCGCTCGCCCACGCCCTCGGAGTGGTCGAACTCGCGGGCGGCAGCCGCACGTTCCTCGCCCTCGCGGTACGACGCGTGTTCCGGCGGGGGGCGGGCGTCGCCGCGTACCCGGTGCGACTGCGGCTGCTGTACGGCGTCTTCGCGCTGCTGATCGCCGTGCAGAGCGCGGCGCTGCTCGTGCTGTGCGGGGCGGCGCTGCGGTCGATGTTCCCGGACCGCTACGCGGTGCTCGCCTGGTCCCTGCCGCCCGCCCTGCTCGCGGCCGTGCTGCTGCTCTGGGCGCTGGGCGGGCTCGGACGCTCGCTGCGGGAGCGGCGCGCGGCGGCGACGCCGGAAGCTGCCCCCGCTCCCCAGGAAGTACCCCGGACCGTCCCCCACCCCCACAGTCCGCCGGGAGGTGCCGCTGCGGCGGTCGTCCCGGCCGCTCCGGACACAGCAAGGAAAGGCGAGATGAGCGCACCCGACAGCAAGACCGAGCCCGAGACCGAACCCGGGAAGGAGACCGGTCCCGGGACCGGGTCCGAGACCGGACACCCCGAACCGCCCGCCGAGACGGTCGTCGCCCTCGACGGCGTGACCAAGCGCTACGGCGAGGTGACCGCCCTCGACGGGGTCTCGCTCTCCGTGCGGCACGGCGAGTTCTTCGGCGTGCTCGGCCCCAACGGCGCGGGCAAGACCACTCTGGTGGAGATCGTCGAGGGGATGCGCGAGGCGGACTCGGGCACCGTGAGCGTCTTCGGGCAGAGCCCGTGGCCGCGCGACACCGCGCTGCTCGCGCGGATGGGTGTGCAGACCCAGTCCTCGGCGTTCTTCGCCCGGCTGACCGCGGGCGAGCATCTGCGGACGGTCGCCGCGCTCTACGGCATGGGTCCCGAGGTGGCGACGACGGCGCTGGAGCGGGTCGGGCTCACCGAGAAGGAGAACGCCCGGATCGACCACCTCTCCGGCGGTCAGCGCCAGCGGCTCGCGGTCGCGACGGCGCTGCTGCACGAGCCGGAGCTGATCTTCCTGGACGAGCCGACGGCCGCGCTCGACCCGGAGGCGCGGCGCGAACTGTGGGAGCTGCTCAAGTCGTTGCGCTCGGAGGGGCGCACGATCATCTGCACCACGCACTACCTGGACGAGGCCGAGGCGCTGTGCGACCGGGTCGCGATCATCGCCGGGGGACGGCTCGTCGCGCTGGACTCGCCGCGCAGTCTGATCCGCGCGCTGCACGCGCCGACGCGGCTGCTGCTGCCCGCCGGGCAGGTGTCGCCCGAGGCGGCGCTCGCCCTGGACGGGGTGGACCGGGCCGCCGTGGAGGGCGACGACCTGGTCCTGGAGACGACCGTGCCCAACCGGGTGCTGCCCGCGCTGGGCGACCTGGTCGACATCGACGCGGTCACCGTCCGCACCCCCACCCTCGAAGACGCCTACCTCTCGCTGACCGGCACCGGATCGGAGCACCACCGTTGAGCGCCTACGCCGCACTGACCAGGGCCACCTATGTCGCGAGCGTGCGCGACAAGACGACCCTCTTCTTCACCTTCGCGTTCCCGCTGGCCTTCCTGGTGCTGTTCGGGCTGATCTTCCAGGGGCAGCATGTCGACGGCGGGCTCGCGTCCATCAACTACATCGCGCCGGGTGTGCTGTCCTGGGGCGTGGGCAACGCGGCCGTGTTCTCGGTCGGCTTCTCCCTCATGCAGCAGCGCCGTGACGACCTGCTCCGGCTGATCTGGCGCACCCCGACCCCGCTGCGCACCCTGATCGCCTCCCGCTGGACGGTGGCGCTGGCGGTCGCGCTCACGCAGACGCTGCTGTTCACCGCCGTCGCCCTGCTGCCGTTCTTCGGTCTTGAGCTGAACGGCCCCTGGTGGGCGGCGTTTCCGCTCCTGGTGCTCGGGGTGACCGCGTTCCTCGCGATGGGTCTGGTGGTCGGCAGCCTGGCCAACACCCCGGAGGCGGTCGCGGCGATCGCCAACCTGGTGATGGTGCCGATGGCGTTCCTGTCCGGCTCGTTCTTCCCCGACGACCTGATGCCGAGCTGGCTGCGCACGGTCGCCAAGGTGCTGCCGCTGCACTACCTCAACGACGGTCTCACCGACGCGATGGGCGGCCGGGGCGACCTCGGGGACATCGGCCTCGACTGCCTCGGGCTCGTCGTCTTCGCCGCGGTCTTCGGGCTGATCGCCACCCGGATCTTCCGCTGGAGCAACCGGACATGACGACCACGCTCGCACCCGCGCCCCTGGAGGCGGCGCGGGCCGACCTGGCGGCACGGCTCGCGGCGCGTGCCGCCGCGGCCGGGCTGCCCGCGCCCGCCGTCTCCCGGATCGGCGACACCAACGTGCTCGGCGAGAGCGTCCGCGCCGAGCTGCCGCCGAACCCGGCGGGCGTCCATCTCACCGCGCAGGCCGTGCTGTTGGGACCGTGGGGCGGTGCGCCGGAGACTCCGGACGCGTGCGGCACCTGTCTGGCGATGCGGCGCCAGCGGCTGCGCACCCGTACCGAGCGGGACGCGCTGGAGACCGGCGTCGAGACGACGGCGGCGGGGCAGTGGCCCATGCTGCCCGACCACACGGTGGACGCCGTGTGGTCGCTGCACCGGCTGATCGCCTCGGGCGCCGCCCGGCACACCGCGCAGGGTGCGGACGCCGCGTTGCCCCAGGTCACCGAGGTGGACCTGGAGACCCTGCGAGTACGCACCTTTCCCCTGGTGCCCGAGCCGATGTGCCCGCACTGCCGTCCCTTCACCGAGGCGGACACGGCGCGCGCGGCGGCCGAGGCGACGCTCTCGGCGCCCGCCTCGCTGCCCAAGCCCGACCGCGACGCGTACCGGCTGCGCCGCGCCTCCGACTATCCGCTCCCGGTGAAGGGGCTCGCCAACCCGGTGTGCGGGGTGCTCGGCGGCGGCACCTGGATCGACGTGACCTCGCCGACGACGGCGCCGGTCGCGGGCAGCGTCTTCATGCGGGGGTACGCCGGTCTCACCGACGTCACCTGGAGCGGTCAGTCCAACTCCTTCGCCAGCAGCAGGGAGTTGGCGTTCCTGGAGGGACTGGAGCGCTACGCGGGCACCCATCGGCGTCACCGCGCGCCAGTCGTCACCGCTTCCCTCGAGGAGCTGGGCGAGCGCGCCCTGGACCCGCGCACCTGCGGGCTCTACGGTCCGCGCACCTACGCCGAGGACCCGATGGTCGAGCCCTTCGACCCGGCCCGGCGCATCCCCTGGGTGAGCGGCTGGTCCCTGCGTGACGAGCTCGAAGTCCTGGTCCCGGCGCGGCTGGTGTACTACAGCGAGGGCACCCGGGCGGACAACTTCGTCTTCGAGTGCTCCAACGGATGTGCCACGGGCGGTACTTGGGAGGAGGCGGTCTTCTTCGGGCTGCTCGAACTGGTCGAGCGGGACGCCTTCCTGCTCGGCTGGTACGGGAACCTCCCACTGCCCGAGATCGACCTGGCGGCGGTGGCCGGACCCCGGGTGCGGGCGATGGTCGCGCGGGCCGCGCTCCAGGGCTACGACGTGCATGTCTTCGACAATCGGGTGGACCTCCCGGTGCCCGTCGTGACCGGTCTCGCGGTACGCCGTGACGACGGTCCGGGCACCCTCGCCTTCGCGGCGGGGGCGTCCTTCGACCCGGAGACGGCTGTCGAGTCGGCGGTGTCCGAGATCCTGACGTACATCCCGCATCTGCCGGGCCAGGTGGCGGAGCGTCCCGGCGAACTCGCCGCCATGGTCGAGGACTTCGACCTGGTGCGACGGCTGCCCGATCATGCGGCGCTGTTCGGGCTGCCCGCGATGCGGGAGCACGCGCGGGGGTATCTGAACCCGCCGCGCACGGCTGCCCCGGACGAACTGTTCGCCGGGTGGGAGGAGTTGCGTCCTCGTACCGGTGATCTCCGGGACGATCTGCTGCTGTTGCGGGATCTGCTGGCCGGGGCGGGGTGCGACGTCGTCGCCGTGGACCAGACGACTCCCGAGCAGCGGCGGATGGGGCTGCGTACGGTGGCCACGCTCGCTCCCGGGCTGCTGCCGATCGACTTCGGCTGGCCGCGGCAGCGGGCGTTGCACATGCCCCGGCTGCGCACCGCGCCCCATCGGGCGGGGATGGTGGCGGCTCCGCTGCGGGAGGAGGAGCTGCGGAGGGTGCCGCATCCGTTCCCGTAGATCCGCCGCCCCGGGACCGGCTCCCCCGAGCCGGTCCCCCGAGACGTGAACGGGTCCTTCGCCACGGCCCGTTCACACCGACGGTCCCCGGCGCGCGAGGTGCGCGCCGGGGACCGTCGGAGCCGACGACGAGCGTCAGGCGGTGCAGGAGGTGGTGCTGGTCGTGCTGGAGCAGGTGCTCGTGGACGAGCAGCTCGTGGACGAACCGAGCATGACCTCACTGGCGTCCGAGTAGTCGGTGATCTCGAAGGTCTCCGACTCCAGGTCCAGGATCTCCTGGGCGAGGGAGGCGAGGTTGTTGTCAGCCATGATGGCTCCTTCCGGGTCGGGGGACGTGACTCCGGACGGGACGGCTCCCGGCCGGTGGTGCGGCGAACCCGCCGGAGGCCGTGGCCTTCGGCAACTCCTTTTCTACGCGCGTCCGTTGTCAGCCTCCTGGCGTACCGCTGTCACATCGCTGACATGTTCCGTCCAAGCCGGCCGGGAACCCCGCGTTCCGCCCGGGCCGGTCACGATCCCGAGGAGCCCCGCCGTGCCCGACCTCCGCGAACCCCCGGCCACCGGGACCGAGTTGCCGGACGTACGCCCCCTGCTCGCCCCCGCCGCCGAGCTGTACCTCGATCTGCACCAGCACCCCGAACTGTCGGGCGCGGAGACCCGCACGGCAGCCCGGTTCGCCGACTGGCTGGAGTCGGACGGCTTCCACGTGCTGCGGGGCGTGGGCGGTCACGGCGTGGCCGCCGAACTCCGCAACGGCGAAGGACCGGCCGTCCTGCTGCGCGCCGAACTCGACGCGCTCCCGGTCGCGGAGCGCACCGGCGCCCCCTACGCGAGCACCGCCACCGCCCCCGGACCCGACGGGCGCCCGGTACCGGTCATGCACGCCTGCGGCCACGACGCCCACCTCGCCTGCGCGGCGGCGGCAGCCCGCTGGTTCGCCACGCACCCGAGCCGCTGGCGCGGCACACTCCTGGTCGTCGGCCAGCCCGCCGAGGAGACGCTGAGCGGGGCGCGGGCCATGCTGGAGGACGGGCTGTACGAGCGGATCACCGTGCCCGACGTGGTGCTGGCGCAGCACACGGCCGCGTTCCCGGCGGGGATGGTCGCCCACGCAGACGGTCCGGTGCTGGCGGGCAGCCGCACACTGGAGCTGGTCTTCGAGGGCGACGGCGGCCACGCGGCGACCCCGCACCTGTCGGCCGACCCGCTGTCGACGGCGGCCGGGGTCGTCACCCGCCTGCCCGCCCTCGCGGCACGGGAGAGCGGCCCGGCGGAACGCCTGACGGTCACGGCGTCCGCACTGCACACGGGCGACGCCGGTCACGCCGGAAACGTGATCGCCTCCCGTGCCGAACTCCGCGTCACCATGCGGGCGTTCTCCGACACGGCGCTCTCCGGCGCGGTCACCGCCGTGGAGCGCGTGGCCCGCGCCGAGGCGTCCGCCGCCGCGCTGCCACCCCGCGTGACGGTCACCGAGCTGTCCCGCTCCGGGGTCACGCTCCCCGACCCCGAGGTCACAGCGACCGTACGACAGGCCCACCGCGCGGCATTCGGCCCCGCCCGCGTCACCGGCTGGCCCGCCACCACGGCCACCGAGGACTTCCCCCTGCTCACAGGCGCGGGCGCCGCCCTCCACGGCCACCCCGGCATCCAGGGCAGCTACTGGATGCTCGGCACCGTCGGTCCGGCCCAGTGGGCGGCAGCCCCGGGCGACACTCCGGCGGAGAAGTTCCGCACCCTCCCCGGCAACCACTCCCCGCACTATCTCCCCAGCGTCCGGCTGACGTTGGAGACGGGGACGGCGGCGCTGGTGACGGCGGCGCTGAGCCGCCTGGGAACGGACGTGTGAGGGCGCCGGATCGCACGGGGCCACCAAGTCGCGTGCGCCCGCCAGATCTCACGGGGCCAGCGGACCGCGTACGGCCGCCCGATCGCAGGAGACCCCCGGGTCAGGAAGCCCTCACCTTCGCCGCCGCCGCCAAGTAGCCCCGCACCAAGGGCCGTTCGTCGTCCCCTCGGGCCGCCACCGCCAACTGCGCCGGGGAGATGCCCCGGACGGGCACGGCGACCACCTCGTCCCGGACGATCAGCGGGGCGTTGCCCCGGGCCAGCAGCACGACGCCCTGCCCGTTGGCGACCGCCTCGTGGGTCTCCTCGGCGCTGCCGACCACGGCGCCGATCCGGGGAACGCGTCCGCCCCGGGCGTCCATGGCCAGCCAGTGGTCACGCAGCGGACCCGCCTCCGGCGGAAGGGCGAGGAACGGCTCCTCGAGGAGGTCGGCGAAGTCCAGGGCCCCTTCGTGATCAGCCTCGGCCGCGAGCCGGTGACCGCGCGGCAGCGCCACCAGGCGCGGCTCCTCGGCCACCACGACGTACCGATAGCGCTCCCCGTCCGCCAACGGCAGCCAGACGAAGGCGACATCGCTGGAGCCGTCGGTCAACCCGGCGCTGGGATCGGCCCAGTTGACCTGGCGCAGCACGGGATGCGCCTCGGGGTGCGCGGAGAGCAGCCGGGTGCGCAGGGCGGGGAGCAGTCCGCGTCCCGGGCTGGTGGACATGCCGATCACCAGGGTGCCGCGCTCGGCGGCCCGCGCCTCGGTCACGGCGGCCTCGGCCGCCGTCCAGGCGTCCAGCACCGCGCGGGCGTGCGGCAGCAGAGCCTCCCCCACCGAGGTCAGCCGTACGGTCCGCCGGTCGCGCCGGAACAGTTCCGTGCCGAGCTGCCGCTCCAGCATCCGTATCTGTTTGCTGAGCGCGGGCTGGGAGACGAAGAGCCGCCCGGCCGCCCGGGTGAAGCTCAACTCCTCGGCGACAGCGGCGAAGTAGCGCAGATCCCGTCCGTGGACATCCATGCCGCATGGCTATCACAGCGGGTCTTGGACAGGGCCCGGACGGCGGCGAAGGATGGGAGACATCGGCGGGAAGATCCCGTACGGCGATCCACGAGGGAGACGGACACATGACCGACAAGGGCAAGGTCTGGCTGGTCACCGGGGCGAGCAGCGGTTTCGGGCGGGCCCTGGCGGAGGCCGCGGTGGCCGCCGGTGACACGGTGATCGGTACGGCCCGGCGGCCCGAGGCACTGGCCGACCTGGTCGACGCGCACCCCGATCTGGTGGAGGCCGTCGCGCTGGACGTCACCGACGGCGAGCAGGTCGACGCGGTCGCCGCCGATGTGCTCGCCCGCTACGGCCGGGTGGACGTGCTGGTGAACAGCGCGGGGCGCACCCAGGTCGGCGCGTTCGAGGAGACCACCGATCAGGAGCTGCGGGACCTCTTCGAACTGCATGTGTTCGGGCCCGCACGGCTGACCCGGGCGCTGCTGCCGCAGATGCGGGAGCGGGGCGACGGCGCGATCGTGAACATCAGCAGCTACGGCGGGCAGTTGTCCTTCGCCGGGTTCTCCGCCTACAGCTCGACGAAGGCCGCGCTGGAGCAGCTGTCGGAGGCGCTGGCCGACGAGGTGGCGCCGTTCGGCGTCAAGGTGCTGATCGTGGAACCGGGCGCCTTCCGCACCAACCTGTTCGGCAAGGGCGCGGCGCACTTCTCCGCCGAGCATCCGGCGTACGAGGAGAAGGTCGGCACGACCCGGCGCCTGGTGCGGGACGGCGCCGGTACCCAGCCCGGCGACCCGGCGAAGGCCGCGCGGGCGATCCGGCTGGCCCTGGAGGCCGGGCACACCCCGCTGCGGCTGGCCCTCGGCGGCGACGCGGTGGACGCCCTGGCCGCCCATCTGGACGCGGTGCGGGCGGAGTTGGCGAGCTGGGAGGAGGTCTCCCGGGGCACGGACCTCGATACGCCGTGACGATGTTAGGTTCGCCGTCCGCCCGTACGACAGCACCAGGAGCCCCGTGACCAGCCGTGTCCTCCTCGTCTCGCCCGCGAGCAGCCCGGCGCTGCGGCAGGCGCGTTTCTACGACGGGCTCGGTGCCCTCGACGCGTCCGGCGCGGCCCGCGCCCGCGCGGCGGCGGACGATCTGCCCCGTGCCGAGCGGGTCGTACGGTCCCCCGGCGCCCGGTGTCAGGAGACGGCGGTCGAACTCGGGCTCGCAGCCGGGGAGTTGCCGGAGCTGGCCGGGCTCGACGCGGGTCGCTGGCGCGGGCGCACGCTGGAGGAGGTGGGCGGCGCCGAGCCGGAGGCGGTGATGCGATGGCTCACCGATCCCGACAGCGCCCCGCACGGCGGGGAGTCGGTGCGCGCGCTGTGCCAACGCGTCGGCGCCTGGCTGGAGTCGGCACGAGAGGGCGCCCGCACACTCGCCGTCGTCGAACCGGACGTCGTCCGCGCGGTCGTCGTGCACGCCCTCGCCCTGCCTCCCGAGACGTTCTGGCGCCTGGATGTCCTCCCGCTGACCGTCACGGAGTTGAGCGGCAGGTCAGGGCGCTGGAATCTGCGTCTGGGGCGTCCGCTCGGCGGGGACGCGACGCCACCGCCGGAATCCGGCCGTTCCCGGGCTGGCCAATGAAACTTAGGCAAGGCTAAGCTAACTTTAGCGAGTCGACGCCCGGTACTCGGTCCCACCGGGCGCCGCTCTTCGCCCGTGACCCCGTGCCGCTCCCAGTGGCGGGGGCCGGGCGGACGAACGCGAGAGGGCCCCGGACGGTCCCGGGGCCCTCTCATCGTCGTACGGGCGTGGTCGCACGACCCGCTCAGCCCGAGGCGGCCACCGCAGCCGCCGACGGCGCCTTCGCGGGGCGCGGGTTGAGCTGTCGCTCGGCCAACTCGCCGAAGAGCAGCCCGAATCCGCCCCACAGCACCGCCTGGACGGCCAGCGCGGCGAGCCGGAAGCGCCACAGCAGGGTGGCCGGGAAGTCCCGGGGCACCTCGTTGATCACCGGCAGGAAGGCGTACGCGAGACCGATCACCAGGGCGAAGGCGGCGACGGCGACGACCGTGGCGTACCAGGTGCCCAGGCTCGGGGCGAGCCGCTTGCCGAGCAGGGTGGCGCCGATCGCCAGCAGCACGCTGAGCAGCATCATCAGGAAGTACAGCGTGGTGCGCTTGCCGATGGTGTCCGGGTCGCCCACCGAGGGCGGGTTCGCCGGGTACTTGAGGAACGGCACGACGTACACCGCGAGCAGTGCGGTGGCCGACAGCAGGAGCGCGGTCGCGCGGGGTCCGAAGCGGCCGACGCGGCCGAGCGCGAAGCAGAACGCGAGCGCGGCGATGCCGCCGAAGGCGACCCCGTAGACCAGGACGCCGGTGGCGAGACCGGCGGTGGACTGCAGGGAGCGGGAGACGACCTCCATCTCGTGCTCGTGGGAGTGGGCGTCCTCGAAGGAGATCGCCCGGTCGACGTTCGGTTCACCGAGGAAATAGGCGGCGACCAGGGCGAGCAGCCCGGCGGCAAGACCCGCCAGCATGCCCCGGACCAGGAGGTTTCTGACTGTTGCGGAGTTCATGGAAGTCGCGGCGTCCCTTTACGTCAGTGGCAGGGGAAGCCGAGCAGGTGGCGGGCGTCGTGCACCCACTCGTGGACGTCCGTGCCGCTGAACACGGAGGTGGCGCCCTGCTCGGCGCCGACGAAGTAGAGCAGGATCAGCATGAGGACGCCGAAGAAGACGGCCCAGGGCGCGATGTCCTTGAGCGGCAGCTTGGCGGGTACGGCGGGGGTGGTGGCTGTCGGCGGAGCGACGGTCTGCGCCATGGCAGGACCTCCTCGGGAATTCGCGTCCCATCTCGGTGGTGCACAGGACGACGGCCACGGGTCTGACTCGCGCTGCCCCTCGCGGGACCTCGCTCACAGTGGCGCGACCGTGCCGGATTTCCACCGGCTTCCGTTCCGCCGTCATCGATTTCGCACCGACGGTACCGCGTACGAGGGGCGCGGCCAAGACCGCGCCGGTCCGGGTGATCTTCCTCTCCCGGCAGGCGGGGACCTGTGGGCACGCGGTGAACACGCCGTGTCGGCGCGCCGGTTCGCCGCCCTCGTACGCTGCTCCCGTGCCGTCCTCCCCGCTGCTGCGCGCCGCCGTCCTCGTCCTCGAAGGAGCCAAGCCGCTCGATGTGGGCATCCCCGCCCAGGTGTTCACGACCCGTGCCTCCATGCCGTACGAGGTGCGGGTCTGCGGGGCCGAGCCCGGTCTGGTGACCGGCGGGGACGGGCTGTCGTACCACGTGGCGCACGGTCTGGAGGCGCTGGAGTGGGCGGACATCGTGTTCGTGCCCGGGTACCGGTTCCCGGACCGGGAGGACCCGCCGCCCGCCGTCGTCGCGGCGCTGCTCGCGGCGCACGCGCGCGGGGCGCGGCTCGCGGCGATCTCGACGGGCGCGTTCGCGCTGGCGGCGACGGGGCTGCTCGACGGGAAGCGGGCCACCACGCACTGGCACTACACCCGCGCCCTGGCCGAGCGGCATCCGCTGGTCCGGGTGGACGGCAACGTCCTGTTCGTGGACGAGGGGAGCGTGCTCACCTCGGCGGGCGCCGCCTCCGGCATCGACCTGTGTCTGCACATCCTGCGCGGCGACCTCGGAGTGGCCGCCTCCAACCACGCCGCCCGGCGCCTGGTCGCGGCGCCCTACCGCAGCGGTGGCCAGGCGCAGTACGTGCCGCGCAGTGTGCCCGAGCCGCTGGGCGAGCGGTTCGCCGGGACCCGGGAGTGGGCGCTGCGCAGGCTCGGGGATCCGCTGAGTCTCGCCGCGCTGGCCCGGCACGCCTCGGTGTCGCCGCGCACCTTCTCGCGGCGGTTCGTGGAGGACACCGGCTACACGCCGATGGAGTGGGTGACGCGGGCGCGCGTCGACCTGGCCCGCGAACTCCTGGAGCGCTCGGACCACGGGGTGGAGCGGATCGCGGCGGAGGTGGGGCTCGGCACGGGCGCGAATCTGCGGCTGCACTTCCAGCGCGTGCTGGGGACGACGCCGAGCGACTACCGGCGCACCTTCACCAAGGGGAGCTGACAGCTCACCGGATCCGCTGGCACGATCCTTGCGAACCATGGCGCTCCCGCCGCTCCCCCGCCCGCGCGCCGCCCGCGAATCTGGGGGCGAACGGAAGGGACACCATTCATGACTCGTATCGCCGTCAACGGATTCGGCCGCATCGGACGCAATGTGCTGCGCGCGCTGCTGGAGCGCGGGAGCGACCTCGAGGTGGTCGCCGTCAACGACCTCACCGAGCCCGCCGTGCTCGCCCGGCTGCTCGCCTTCGACACCACCGCCGGACGCCTGGGCCGCCCGGTGTCGGTGGACGGGGACACCCTGGTGGTCGACGGTCGCCGCATCAAGGTGCTCGCCGAGCGCGACCCGGCGGACCTGCCGTGGGCGGAGCTGGGCGTGGACATCGTCCTGGAGGCGACCGGGCGCTTCACCGCCGCCAAGGCAGCGCGCGTCCACCTCGACGCGGGCGCGAGCCGGGTGCTGGTGTCCGCGCCGTCGGACGGCGCGGACGTGACGCTGGCGTACGGCGTGAACACCGACGCCTACGACCCGGCGCTGCACACCGTCGTGTCGAACGCCTCCTGCACGACCAACGCGCTGGCCCCGCTGGCCGCCGTCCTGGACGACCTCGCGGGCATCGAGCACGGCTTCATGACGACGGTGCACGCCTACACCCAGGAGCAGAACCTCCAGGACGGCCCGCACCGCGACGCCCGCCGGGCGCGTGCCGCCGGGGTGAACATCGTGCCGACGACGACCGGCGCGGCGAAGGCCATCGGACTGGTGCTGCCGGGTCTGGACGGCAAGCTGTCGGGCGACTCGATCCGGGTGCCGGTGCCGGTGGGCTCGATCGTGGAGCTGAACACCACGGTCTCCCGCGACGTCACCCGCGACGAGGTGCTGGCCGCCTACCGCGCCGCCGCCGAGGGTCCGCTCGCCGGGGTCCTCGAGTACTCGGAGGACGCGCTGGTCTCGGCCGACATCGTCGGCAACCCCGCCTCCTCGATCTTCGACTCGGCGCTGACCCGGGTGGACGGACGGCACGTCAAGGTCGTCGCCTGGTACGACAACGAGTGGGGCTTCTCGAACCGCGTGATCGACACGCTGGAACTCCTCGCGGCACGCTGAACACCCCGTGGGGGCGGCCCCTTGAGCCGGGGCCACCCGCACGTGCTCAGCCCGCGAGCGGATCGGTGCGCACACCGAGGTGCCGCAGCGCGGAAGCCGCCGCACCCGCGCCGCACATGCCATGGGCGCCGGGTCCCGGAGGCGTGGCAGCCGAGCACAGGAACACCCCGGGCAGTCGCGTGGCGTACGGGTCGAGGGCGGGACGGGCGCCGAGCACCAGTTGGGGCACGGTCTTGGCGCCGGTGAGGATGTCGCCGCCCGCGAAGTTGGGGTTGGCGGCGGCGAAACCGGCGGGCCGGGTGACCTCCATGCCGACGATGCGCTCCCGCACCCCGGGCGCGAACCGCTCCAGTTGGGCCAGGATCGCCCCGGTGGCGTCCCCGTCGTAGCCGTACGGGACGTGGGCGTACGTCCAGACGGGGTGCACGTCGCCCACCGAGCGTCCGGGGTCGGCCAGATACTGCTGGCCGACCAGGACGAAGGGACGCCCGGGCATCCGCCCCGCCGACACCTCGCGCTCGGCGTGGGCGACCTCGGCGAAGGTGCCGCCCAGGTGCACGGTGCCCGCGCGGCGGGCGTCCGGGTCGGTCCAGGGGACGCCGCCCTCGACGGCCAGGTCGACCTTGTAGGCGCCGGGTCCGCGCCGGAAGCGCCGGTAGGCGGTCCGTGTCCGGGCGGGGAGCAGGTCGCCGTAGATCGACAGTGTCTGACCCGGGTCGAGGTCGAGCAGGGTGACGTCGGCGGGCGGGAGCTGCCGGTGGTCGGTGACGCGGACGCCGGTGTGGATCGTGCCGCCGTGTGCGCGCAGGACCTTCTCCAGGGCGCGGGCGACGGACTGCGAGCCGCCTTCGGCGACGACCCACCCGGCGGCGTGTCCGGCGGCGAGGATGCCGAGCCCGATGGCCGAGGTGAGGGGGCGGTTCAGCGGGCGGTAGGCGTGGGCGGCGACCCCGGCCCACAGGGCGCGGGCGCGCTCGGTGGTGAACAGCTTGGCGAGCGCGGCGGCGGGCAGGGTGGTGGGCAGCCCGAACCGGGCGAGCAGCCGCGGGTGCGAGGGCACGCGCAGCAGCGGTCCCATGACGTCCTGGGCGAGCGCGTCCCAGTTCCGTACGGAGGAGCCGAGCAGGGCGCGGTAGCGGTCGCCGTCGGCGCCGAGGAGGCGGGCGGTGTCCTCGACGGAGCGCAGCAGGACGCCCGCGTCACCGTCGTCCAGGGGGTGGACGCAGTCGATCTCGGGCCGCAGCCAGCGCAGTCCGTGCCGTTCCAGCTCCAGGGCGCGCAGCGCGGGCGAGGTGACGGCCAGGGGGTGGATGGCGGAGCAGTGGTCGTGCAGCAGTCCGGGCACGAGAGCCTCGTAGCTGCGCGTGCCGCCGCCGACCTCGTCCGACGCCTCCAGCAGGGTGACGTCCAGACCCGCCCGGGCGAGCAGGGCCGCGGCGGCGAGCCCGTTGGGTCCGCCGCCGACCACGAGTGCGGAGGTCATGAGGCGGTGTCCGGGACGGACGGCGTGCCGGGGACCGGGCGCGGCGGGTGCGCCGAACGCACGCCGTACACGGGGTAGTCGGGGCCGTCGGTGGGCCAGGGCTGGCGGCTCAGCATGTCGCGCACCGTGACATGCCCGCTCTCCAGGAGGCCCAGGGCGGCGTCGTGGATCTCATAGTCCTGAGTCTGCCGGTGCAGGGGCTGGCCCTCCAAACAGATCACCCGCACTTCGCCGGGCGCGAACCCGCAGCGGTCCTGGACGGCGCGCAGCAACTGGTCGTCGTGCAGGTGCCCCTCGCCGAAGTTCCAGCCGATCGCGAACCCGGCGATCAGCTCCCCCTCGACCACCACCACGCCGTCCTGGCTCTCGGTGAGTCGTCCGACGAGCCCGGCCAGCGCGCGCCCGTGGGAGTGCAGGGACCGCCAGGCGTCCACCTTGCCCGCGAGCAGCAGGGCGGTGTCGGCGTCGTAGAGCGCCGCCATCTGCTGCTGGGGCAGCCGGCTCACCGTGGTCAGGCACGTCTCCAGACGGTCCAGGGCGTCACCGGTGAACACCCAGGCGCTGGTGGCCCAGTTGCCCGCGTAGTAGCGCATCGCGGGCAGGAAGGAGACGAGGTCGGGGCGGAGGTTGCCGAGCAGCGGGAGCAGCACGAGGGTCGGCAGCAGCACCGCGAGCAGCCAGGGCGAGTGCAGGTGCCACACGCTGATGTCGCCGTGGGCGCCGAAGAGGTAGAAGAGCGAGAAGACGAAGAACAGGTTCCACTCCAGCGGCACGCCCATGGGGACGGTCGAGAGGATGTGGAGGTGGAAGACGGCCATGTAGAGCAGTGCCGCCCAGGTGAGGGGTCCGCCGTCGCCGAGGAAGACCAGGTAGAGCGGTACGGCGTACTCGGTGGCGGTGCCGACGTGGGCGAGCAGGAACGCCAGGCGTGAGGGGCGCAGGTCGCGGGGGTGGTCGCGGTAGAAGAGGGGACGCAGCCCGCGGGGCATCAGCGGCGCGTTGCTCATCATGATCGCGACCACGAACGGGAAGTGGTGGTTGAGCTTGGAGGTGGCGGCGCCCCACCAGATGGCCAGCATGACGAGCTGGAAGCCGATGAACATGTCGCCGTACGGAAAGAAGAACAGCAGCAGCGAGAGTCCGTACTGCTCGGCGCGCGCGGCGAGGAAGACGGTCTTGTCGCGCAGTCCGAGCAGCGCAAGGGCGACGATCAGCGGTACGACGGCCACCGGGTCGAGCAGACCGACGTGCGCGGAGCCGGGGACGCGTCCGCTGTCGCCGGGGCGGGCGAGCAGCCAGACGGCGGAGGCGAGGACGGCGGCGTAGAGCAGTACGTCGGCGACGGTGCGGCGGTCGCCCCGGGTGAAGGGCACCTTGTCCGGCCACGGGGGCAGCCGAATCGTGCCGGGCTTGAGCCAGTAGAGGGCGGAGCCGACGGGCGGGCTGAACCGGGAGGAGAGCGGTCCCGAGCCGCAGCCGAGCCCGGTGACCTCCCACAGCAGGGTGAAGACGATCAGCTTCTGGTAGACGACGGGCTCGGTCCACCAGGAGGCGAGGTCGGTGACGGAACCCAGCCCGGGCGTCAGCGAGATGACGAGGACCGCTCCGCCCGCGTAGAGCAGGCACTTGACGACGTAGAAGAGGTACACCGCGAAGGGGCTGCCGAAGCCGTGCTCGACCCAGTGCCGGGTGAGCGCCTCCAGGCGCTCGCGGCGCGGCAGGGCGCGGTAGGTACCGGCGTCCAGGGGGACCAGCCGGGGTGTCATGAAGCCCATGGGGATCACACCTTTGTGTCGCGTAGGGACCGGGGAGAGGAGCGCGCGGACGGAACCAGGCGAAGATAGGGGCGCCCCGGTCGCGGCGGCGACGGCCGCGCGTCAC
Source organism: Streptomyces sp. DSM 110735 (assembly GCF_016482685.1). Classification (GTDB taxonomy): domain Bacteria; phylum Actinomycetota; class Actinomycetes; order Streptomycetales; family Streptomycetaceae; genus Streptomyces. The sequence goes on from NZ_JACYHF010000024.1 coordinate 83,647, forward strand.
AAGAGACGGGGCGGCTTTCGTGCTCCGCGCACAGTCCCGGCCGGGCCGGGGCGGCCGTACAGTGCGCTCATGCCGACAGAACAGGCCCTGGTCAGCCGGTTGGCCGACCGTTTCGGGGAGCGGCGGGACGCCGTCGTCGCCGACCTCGTACGGATGACGCTCGTCCAGATCGACGACCTCGACCACGACGCCGCGACCCGGTCGCTGCTGGAGGCGAGCATCACCGAGAACGTGGTGGCCGCGCTCAACTTCGTCGGGCGGGACTTCGACGCCGACCTGCTGGAGGCGCCGTCGGCGGCGCTGGCGTACGCGCGGATCCTGGCCCAGCGGGACGTGTCGCTGTCCGCCCTCGTCCGCGCCTACCGCATCGGACACTCCCGGGTGCTGGACGACTGCTTCACGCTGGCCGAGGAGCTGCCCGCCGAGGACCGGGTGGCTGTGGTCCTGGCGCTGGTGCGCCGCTCCGCGCTGTACATCGACCAGATCTGTGAGCAGGTCGGGCGCGCCTACGAGCGCGAGCGCGAACGCTGGGTGGCGAGCCAGGACGGCGAGCGCAGACGGTGGGTGGGCAGCCTTCTGGACGGCGGTCCGGTGGACCGGGCGGCGGCGGAGCGGGCGCTGCGCTATCCGCTGGACGCGGTGCACGTGGCGTGCGCGCTGTGGCCGTCGGGCCGTATGACCTCCTTCGACCTCCTCACCGCCGTGGACGAGGTGCGCGCCCACGCGACGGCGGTGCTGCGCGCCCGGGCCGCGCTGGTCGTCCCCACCGACGAGCGCGAGGTGCGGCTGTGGCTCGCGCTGCCCGCGCGGGGCGGCGCGGACCGGGTGGACCTGGCGCCGCCGGAGGGGACCTCGCTGCACGCCGCCGTCGGCCGTCCCGGCGCCGGTCTGGAGGGCTTTCGTTCCTCGGCCCGTCAGGCGGCCCGCGTCCGGGAGGTCCTGGGGACCCGGTCCCGGGGCGCGGGCGGGCGGGACGCGGGTGGGCGGAGCGCGGGCGGCCGGGGTGTGGAGGACGCGCACTGGGTGCACTACGCCGACGTGGCGCCGGTCGCGCTGATGGCGGGCGATCCGGCGGCGGTACGGGACTTCGTGACGGCGACGCTCGGGGAGCTGGCCGAGCCGGGCGCGCGCGGTGCCGTACTGCGCGAGACACTGCGGGTGTTCCTCGCCCGCAGACGCAGCCACGCCGCCGCCGCGACCGCGCTGAACCTGCACCGCAACTCGGTGCAGTACCGGGTGCGCCAGGCGTCCGCCCTGCTGCCGGGCGGCGCCCGCGACCTCGACGACGACTTCTCCGTACGGGCCGCGCTGCTGGCCGCGCAGTGGCTCGGGGACACCGTTCTCGCGTGATTACCGGCCGGTTATGCGCCGAACGTGAAGGAATGGCGGGACGGGCAATAGGCAATGCCGCCGCTATTCGATTGTGGGGGCAAACCATTTACGGAATAAATGCCGCATAAAGGTCGCATCTGCGCCTCACATCTGCCCTTTCGGTACGCATATGCACCCCTGCGCGCGGCAGCCGCCCGCCCGTCTCCACCCCGCGCACGCGCCCCGCTCACCCGAACGGCCCGCCCCCGTCCGCGCGTCCGGTCACCCCTCCGGCAGGCCGAACCTGGGAGGGCGCCCGACCGCCGGGGCCGGTTTCACGGCTCGCCCGGTTGCTCCGTATTTGTTCGAGTCGACGCGACTATGCGCTGGAGATACCTTTTAGCCACAATGCGGCTGGATCGAAGCGAGAGAAGGACGCAGTGGAACTAGCAATCGCTCACGAGACCATCGCTCGATGGCAGTTCGGTGTCACCACCGTCTACCACTTCCTCTTCGTCCCGCTCAGCATCGGTCTGGGAGGCATCGTCGCCGGTCTGGAGACGGCCTGGGTACGGACGGGAAAGGAGAAGTACTTCCACGCGACCAAGTTCTGGGGCAAGCTCCTGCTGATCAACCTCGCCCTGGGTGTCGTCACGGGCATCTTCCAGGAGTTCCAGTTCGGCATGAGCTGGTCCAGCTACTCCCGCTTCGTCGGTGACGTCTTCGGCGCCCCGCTGGCGATGGAGGCGCTGATCGCCTTCTTCTTCGAGTCCGTGTTCATCGGTCTGTGGATCTTCGGCTGGCACCGGCTGCCCAAGAAGGTGCATCTGGCGACCATCTGGGTCGTCACGATCGGCAGCATTCTTTCGGCGTACTTCATCCTCGCGGCCAACTCCTTCATGCAGCACCCGGTCGGCTACCGGATCGACCCCGTCTCCGGCAAGGCGCGGCTCGTGAACATCTGGCGCGTGCTGTTCCAGGACACGACCCTGACGCAGGTCTTCCACACCCTGTCCGCGGCGTTCATCACCGGCGCGGCCTTCGTGATGGGCATCGCCGCCTATCACCTGTGGCGTGCCAAGCGGGGCAAGGACACCGACCGCCGCCGGATCGCCGCCATGCGGGCGTCCCTGCGGTGCGCGCTGGTCGTCATGCTCGTCGCCGGAATCCTGACCGCGTTCAGCGGCGACCAGCTCGGCAAGGTCATGTTCCGGCAGCAGCCCATGAAGATGGCCGCGGCGGAGGCGCTGTGGGACACCCAGGGGCCGGCGCCCTTCTCGATCCTGTCCGTCGGCAACGTCAACGAGGGACGCAACGACGTCGCCCTTGAGCTGCCCGGACTGCTGTCCTTCCTCGCCAAGAGCAACTTCCACTCGCCCGTGCCCGGCATCAACAACCGTGCCGACGAACAGGTCCAGTTGTTCGGCGGCACCCGCACGGACTACATCCCGAACATCTTCATGACGTACTGGGGCTTCCGGCTCATGATCTTCTTCGGGATGACGAGCTTCGGCATCGGCGTGCTCGGCCTCTGGCTCACGCGCAAGAAATTCTGGCTGCAGTCCAGATACCGCACGGGTGAGGACGAGCCGCCCAACCTGATGATCACCAACAAGATCAGGATGAACGACTTCTTCACCAAGTGGAGCTGGCGCATCGTGCTGCTCACGCTGGGCTTCCCGCTGATCTCCAACAGCTTCGGCTGGATCTTCACCGAGATGGGCCGCCAGCCCTGGGTGGTGTTCCACCTGATGAAGACCGCGGACGCCGTCTCCCCGAACGTGAGCGTCGGCACCCAGATCGGCTCGCTGGCCGCGCTCAGTGCCGTCTACGCGATTCTCGCGGTGGTCGAAGGGGGGCTCATGGTCAAGTACGCCAAACCCGGTCCGGACGTGGAGGAGAGACCGCCGTCCAAGGACCCGACCATGCGCATGTCCCCGGACGAGCAGGACAAGCCCCTCTCGATCGCCTACTGAGGACGGACGGTCATGCATCTCCACGATCTCTGGTTCATCCTGATCGCCCTCCTCTGGGTCGGCTACTTCTTCCTGGAGGGCTTCGACTTCGGCATCGGCGTCCTCACCCAGGTGATGGCCCGGAACGACAAGGAGCGGCGCGTCCTCATCAACACGATCGCGCCCGTCTGGGACGGCAACGAGGTCTGGGTGATCGCGGCCGCCGGTGCCACCTTCGCGGCCTTCCCGGACTGGTACGCCACGCTGTTCAGCGGCTTCTACATCCCGCTGCTGATCATCGTGCTCCTGCTGATCGGCCGGGGTGTGTCCTTCGAGTACCGCGCCAAACGCGACAGCGCGCGCTGGCAGCGCAGTTGGGAGCAGGTCACGTTCTGGACCTCGCTGCTCCTGCCGTTCCTGTGGGGCGTCGTCTTCGCCAACATGGTGCGCGGCATCGCGATCAACGCGGGCAAGTCGTACGTGGGGACGCCCGGCGATCTCTTCAACGGGTACGCGATTCTCGGCGGGTTCGCCCTGCTGGCGGTCTGTGTCGCCCACGGCGCGGTGTTCGCGGCGCTGAAGACGGCGGGTGAAATCCGGGAGCGGGCGCGCAAGTTCGTGCCCGTCCTGGGGCTGATCAGCCTTCTGCTGCTGCTCGCCTTCCTGCTGTGGACCCAGGCGAACTCCGGCAACGGGCAGAGCCTCGCGGTGATGATCGTCGCGTTCGTGGCGCTGCCGATCGCCCTGTTCTTCAACCAACTGGGGCGCGAGGGCTGGGCGTTCATCTTCACCGGGCTGAGCATCGTGGCGTCCGTCGCCATGCTCTTCCTGTCGCTCTTCCCGGAGGTCATGCCCTCCACCCTCAACCCCAACTGGTCCCTGACGGTCAGCAACGCCTCGTCCGGCTCCTACACCCTGACCGTGATGACCATCGTCGCCGCGATCTTCGCTCCGCTCATCGTCCTCTACCAGGCATGGACCTACTGGGTCTTCAGCAAACGCATCGCCGTCCACCACATCCCCTCGGGCCACTGAGAAAGGCTCCGCCCACCGAGGCTCCCCCGGTTCCACCGCGAAACCGGGGGAGCCTCGGTGCGTGGAACTGCCTTACCTCACCGCTCAGATGGCCCCCATCAGGTCCGACACGGAGGACGACCGCAACACCCGGGCGCCGACGGCGCGAAATCACGGCGGTGGCCGTCACACGCGGCCGACCCGATCCGCGGCAACGGTCTGCCGCACCCGCACCCGGAACGACCGTGACACCCGCGCGACGGGCACCGACGGCGTGGAACCACGCAGGCAGCGGTCACGCCCCGGTCAACCCGGCGCAGCGATGGGCCTGCCGCATCCGTACCCGGACCAACCGCGACCCCCGGACGTCGGGCACCGCATGGCGCGGCAGCGCCCACGACCGGCACGGGGCAGCGGCAGGTACCGCCTCCCACGCCGAAGCCGCCCGCGAGGCCGGGACGGCGGCCACCGACGGCGCGAAACCACGCCAGCGGCTGCCACACCCGGCCGGCCTGGCGCAGCGGCGCCTGCCGCACCCGCCCCCGCCCCCGGGCGACCGCGGCACCCGGACGTCGGGCACCGACGGCGTGGAACCACGCGGGCAGCGGTTACGCACGGCGAACCGGCGCAGCGGCAGCCTGCCACATCCGCACCAGGGCCGACCGCGACGCCCAGGCAGGCGGGCACCGCACGGCGCGGCAGCGCCCACGACCGGCACATGGCGGCGGGCTGCCG
>NZ_JACYHF010000025.1 GCF_016482685.1 Streptomyces sp. DSM 110735
GCCGGACCCAGATCCGAGCCGCCGATACCGATGTTCACGACGTTCTTGATCCGCTTGCCGGTGTGCCCGGTCCACTCACCCGAGCGGACCCGGTCGGCGAAGACGGCCATCTTGTCGAGGACCGCGTGCACGGCCGGGACGACGTTCTCGCCGTCCACCTCGATGACCGCCTCACGCGGGGCGCGCAGCGCGGTGTGCAGGACCGCCCGGTCCTCGGTCACGTTGATGCGGTCACCGCGGAACATCGCGTCCCGCAGCCCGAACACGTCCGTAGCCGTGGCCAGTTCCTGGAGCAGGGCGAGCGTCTCGTCCGTCACCAGGTTCTTGCTGTAGTCGATGTGCAGGTCGCCCACCCGGACGACGTACCGCTCCGCGCGGGACGGGTCCGCCGCGAACAGCTCGCGCAGGTGCGGCTGGGGCGTGGCACGGTGGTCGGCCAGCGCCGTCCACTCGGGCCTGCGGGTGAGCTTGGGGGTGTCTGACGGTGCGTCGGACATGTCAGGAGTTCTCCTTGGTGGCCTCGCCCTTGAGGGCGATGGCGTACATCTCGTCTGCGTCGAGGCGGCGCAGCTCCTCGGCGATCAGCTCCGAGGTCGGGCGGACCTTCAGCGCCAGGGTGCGCGGCGGCTGACCCGGCAGGGTCAGCGTGGCCAGCGGGCCCTCGGGCCGGTCGATCACGATCTCGCCCTCGGCGGTGCCGAGCCGTACGGCGGTGACGACCGGGCCGCCGCTGACGACACGGTCCACCTTCACGTTCAGGCGGGCTTCCAGCCAGCGCGCGAGCAGCTCGGCGCTGGGGTTGTCCTCCTCCGCCTCGACGGCGGCCGAGGTCACCTTGATCCGCGCCTGGTCCAGCGCGGCGGCGAGCATCGAGCGCCACGGGGTCAGACGGGTCCAGGCGAGGTCGGTGTCGCCGGGGGCGTAGGTGCGGGCCCGGGTCGCCAGGACCTCCAGGGGTCGCTCGACCGCGTACAGGTCGGTGATCCGGCGCTGGGCGAGCGCGCCCAGGGAGTCCTTGGCGGGCGCCTCGGGAGCCTCCACCGGCCACCAGACGACCACGGGGGCGTCGGGGAGCAGCAGCGGCAGCACGACGGACCCGGCGTGGTCGGAGACCTCGCCGTAGGTGCGCAGCACGACGGTCTCACCGGCGCCTGCCTCGGAGCCGACGCGGACCTCGGCGTCGAGGCGGGAGTTGGTCCGGTCGCGCAGGGTGCGCGGGTGGCGCTTGATGACGACCAGGGTGCGCGAGGGGTGCTCGTGCGAGGCTTCCTCGGCGGCCTTGATCGCGTCGTAGGCGTTCTCCTCGTCCGTGACGATGACCATCGTCAGGACCATGCCGACGGCGGGGGTGCCGATCGCTCGGCGGCCCTCCACCAGCGCCTTGTTGATCTTGCTTGCCGTGGTGTCGGTCAGGTCGATCTTCATGGCCTGCGCCAGCTCCGTCCGTCTCGTGCGAGCATCTCGTCGGCTTCCCGCGGTCCCCAGCTTCCGGAGTCGTACTGCGCCGGCTTGCCGTGGGTGTCCCAGTACTCCTCGATCGGGTCGAGGATCTTCCAGGACTCTTCCACTTCCTGGGTACGGGGGAACAGGTTGGCGTCGCCGAGGAGCACGTCCAGGATGAGCCGCTCGTACGCCTCGGGGCTGGACTCGGTGAAGGACTCGCCGTAGGCGAAGTCCATCGAGACGTCCCGGATCTCCATGGAGGTGCCGGGCACCTTGGAGCCGAAGCGGACGGTCATGCCCTCGTCGGGCTGGACGCGGATGACGATCGCGTTCTCGCCCAGCTCCTCCGTGGCGGTGGAGTCGAAGGGGGAGTGCGGAGCGCGCTTGAAGACGATCGCGATCTCGGTGACGCGACGGCCCAGGCGCTTGCCGGTGCGCAGGTAGAACGGCACGCCCGCCCAGCGGCGGTTGTCGATCTCCAGCTTCACGGCCGCGTAGGTGTCGGTGGTCGACTCGGGGTTGATCCCGTCCTCTTCGAGGTAGCCGACGACCTTCTCGCCGCCCTGCCAGCCCGAGGCGTACTGGCCGCGCACGGTGTGCTCGCCCAGCTCGTCGGGGAGGCGGACCGACTTGAGGACCTTCAGCTTCTCGGTGAGCAGCGAGTCCGCGTCGAACGCGATCGGCTCCTCCATGGCGGTGAGCGCCATGAGCTGGAGCAGGTGGTTCTGGATCACGTCACGGGCGGCGCCGATGCCGTCGTAGTAGCCCGCGCGGCCGCCGATGCCGATGTCCTCGGCCATCGTGATCTGCACGTGGTCCACGTAACTGCGGTTCCAGATGGGCTCGTACATCTGGTTGGCGAAGCGGAGCGCCAGGATGTTCTGGACGGTCTCCTTGCCGAGGTAGTGGTCGATGCGGAACACCTGGTCCGGCTCGAACACCTCGTGCACGATCGCGTTCAGCTCGTGCGCGCTGGCCAGGTCGTGGCCGAACGGCTTCTCGATGACCGCGCGGCGCCAGGAGCCCTCGGGGGCGTCCGCCAGACCGTGCTTCTTGAGCTGCTGGACGACCTTGGGGAAGAACTTCGGCGGCACCGAGAGGTAGTACGCGAAGTTGCCGCCGGTGCCCCGGGAGGCGTCCAGCTCGTCGACGGCCTGCTTGAGCTGGTCGAAGGCGGTGTCGTCGTCGAAGTCGCCGGGGATGAAGCGCATGCCCTCGGCGAGCTGCTGCCACACCTCCTCGCGGAACGGCGTGCGCGCGTGCTCCTTGACGGCGTCGTGGACGACCTGTGCGAAGTCCTGGTCCTCCCAGTCGCGGCGGGCGAAGCCCACCAGGGAGAAGCCCGGCGGCAGCAGACCGCGGTTGGCCAGGTCGTAGACGGCCGGCATGAGCTTCTTGCGGGACAGGTCACCGGTGACACCGAAGATGACCAGACCCGACGGACCCGCGATGCGGGGCAGTCGGCGGTCGCGGGCGTCGCGCAGCGGGTTGTCCCAGTCGGCGGCCGGGACCACCGGGACGCGCACCTGCTCGGCCGCGCGGGCGGCGGCGGGCCGCTCCTTGGCCTTGGCGCGCGCCTTGGTCCCGGTCTCGGCGGGTGCCGCCTTGACCTCGGCCTCGGCCGGGGCCTGCGCGGCCCCGGCTTCGGCGGGGGCCGACTTGGCCCCGGCTGACTTGCTTGCCATTACGCGTCCACTCCCTTGCTCTTCAGGGACTCGGTCACGGCGTCCAGCAGCTCCAGCCAGGCGGCCTCGAACTTGGCGACGGCCTCGTCCTCGAGCTGCTGGACGACCTCGTCGTAGGAGATGCCCAGCTTCTCCACGGCGGCGAGGTCGGCGCGGGCCTGCTCGTAGCGGCCGGTCACCGTGTCACCGGTGATGTCGCCGTGGTCGGCGGTGGCCTTGAGCGTGCCCTCGGGCATGGTGTTGACGGTGCCGGGGGCGACCAGCTCGTCCACGTACAGGGTGTCCTTGTACGCCGGGTCCTTCACACCGGTGGAGGCCCACAGCGGACGCTGCTTGTTGGCACCCGCGGTGGCCAGCGCCTGCCAGCGGTCGGACGAGAAGACTTCCTCGTACGCCTCGTAGGCCAGACGGGCGTTGGCGAGGGCCGCGCGACCCTTCAGGGCCAGCGCCTCGTCGGTGCCCAGCGCGGTCAGGCGCTTGTCGATCTCGGAGTCCACGCGGGACACGAAGAAGGACGCCACGGAGTGGATCTGGGAGAGGTCGATGCCGCGCTCCTTGGCCTTCTCCAGACCGGCCAGGTAGGCGGCCATGACCTCGCGGTAGCGCTCCAGGGAGAAGATCAGGGTCACGTTGACGCTGATGCCCAGGCCGATGACCTCGGTGATGGCCGGCAGACCCGCCTTGGTGGCCGGGATCTTGATCATCACGTTGGGGCGGTCGACCAGCCAGTTGAGCTGCTTGGCCTCGGCCACGGTGGCGACGGTGTTGTGGGCCAGACGGGGGTCGACCTCGATGGAGACCCGGCCGTCGCGGCCCTCGGTGGCGTCATACACGCCGCGCAGGATGTCGGAGGCGTCGCGCACGTCGGCGGTCGTCATCATGCGGACGGCCTCGTCGACGGTCAGACCGCGCACGGCCAGGTCGGTGAGCTGCTCCTCGTACCCCTCGCCCGAGCCGATGGCGGCCTGGAAGATGGAGGGGTTGGTGGTGACGCCGACGACGCCGCCGTCCGTCACCAGCGCGGCGAGGCTGCCCGAGGTGATCCGCTTGCGCGACAGGTCGTCCAGCCAGACCGAGACGCCCTCGTCGGCGAGACGCTTGAGGGAACCGGGGGTGCTGATTGCTTCGGTCACAGTGCTCATTCTTTCTTTGTCGCGTGGATCAGGCGCGCGCGGCGGCCAGCGATTCGCGGGCCACGTCGGCGACGTTCTCGGGGGTGAAGCCGTACTCGGCGAACAGGGTCTTGGCGTCGGCGGAGGCGCCGAAGTGCTCCAGGGAGACGATGCGGCCCGCGTCGCCCACGTAGCGGTACCAGGTCAGCCCGATGCCGGCCTCGACGGCCACGCGCGCCTTGACGGCGGGCGGCAGGACGCTCTCGCGGTAGGCGCGGTCCTGCTGCTCGAACCACTCCACGGACGGCATGGAGACCACGCGCGTACCGATGCCCTCGGCCTCCAGCGCCTCACGGGCGGCCACGGCGAGGTGCACCTCGGAGCCGGTCGCGATGATGATCACCTCCGGGACCTCGGTCGAGGAGTCGGCGAGGACGTAGCCGCCCTTGGCCGCGTCCTCGTTCGGAGCGTACGTCGGGACACCCTGGCGGGTGAGGGCGAGTCCGTGCGGTGCCGGGTCGCTGGCGTGCCTCTTCAGGATCTCGGCCCAGGCGATGGCGGTCTCGTTGGCGTCCGCCGGGCGGACGACGTTGAGGCCCGGGATCGCGCGCAGCGAGGCCAGGTGCTCGACCGGCTGGTGGGTCGGGCCGTCCTCGCCGAGACCGATGGAGTCGTGCGTCCAGACGTACGTCACCGGGAGCTGCATGAGGGCCGACATGCGGACGGCGTTGCGCATGTAGTCGGAGAACACCAGGAAGGTGCCGCCGTAGACGCGGGTGTTGCCGTGCAGGGCGATGCCGTTCATCTCGGCGGCCATGGAGAACTCGCGGATACCGAAGTGGACGGTACGGCCGTACGGGTTCGCCTCGGGCAGCGGGTTGCCCTTAGGGAGGAAGGAGCTGCTCGCGTCGATGGTGGTGTTGTTCGAGCCCGCGAGGTCGGCGGAGCCGCCCCACAGCTCGGGCAGGACCGGGCCGAGCGCCTGGAGGACCTTGCCGGAGGCGGCGCGGGTGGCGACCGAGGTGCCCTCCTCGAAGACCGGCAGGGCGTCCTGCCAGCCCTCGGGCAGCTCGCCCTTGGAGACGCGGTCGAACAGCTCGGCGCGCGCGGGCTGGGCGGTGCGCCACTCGGCGATCTTCTTGTCCCAGGCGGCGTGCGCCTCGGCACCGCGGTCCAGGGCGCGGCGGGCGTGACGCAGGACCTCGTCGGAGACCTCGAAGGACTGCTCCGGGTCGAAGCCGAGGACGCGCTTGGTGGCCGCGATCTCCTCTGCGCCGAGCGCGGAGCCGTGGGACGCCTCGGTGTTCTGGGCGGTCGGGGCGGGCCAGGCGATGATCGTGCGCATCGCGATGATGGAGGGGCGCCCGGTCTCCGCCTTGGCGGCGGTCAGCGCCGCGTACAGCGCGGGGACGTCCACGTCGCCCTCGGCGGTGGGCTCGATGCGCTGGGTGTGCCAGCCGTACGCCTCGTACCGCCCCAGGACGTCCTCGGAGAAGGCGGTCTCGGTGTCGCCCTCGATCGAGATGTGGTTGTCGTCGTAGAGGAAGACCAGGTTGCCGAGCTTCTGGTGGCCGGCGAGCGAGGACGCCTCGGCGGAGACGCCCTCCTCCAGGTCGCCGTCGGAGACGATCGCCCAGATGGTGTGGTCGAAGGGGGAGGTGCCCTCGGGAGCCTCCGGGTCGAACAGACCGCGCTCGTAGCGGGCGGCCATGGCCATGCCCACCGCGTTGGCGGCGCCCTGGCCGAGCGGTCCGGTCGTCGTCTCGACACCGGCGGTGTGCCCGTACTCCGGGTGGCCGGGCGTCTTCGAGCCCTGGGTGCGGAACGCCTTGAGGTCGTCCAGCTCCAGCTCGTAGCCCGCGAGGAAGAGCTGGGTGTACAGCGTCAGCGAGGTGTGGCCGGGGGACAGCACGAAGCGGTCACGGCCGGTCCACTCGGGGTCCGCGGGGTCGTGCTTCATCACCTTCTGAAAGATCGTGTACGCGGCAGGCGCGAGGCTCATCGCGGTGCCGGGGTGGCCGTTGCCGACCTTCTGCACGGCGTCGGCCGCGAGAAGCCGGGCCGTGTCGACGGCGCGACGGTCGAGATCGGTCCACTCGAAGCTCTCGGGTGTCTGCGTGCTCATCTTCAAGAAGTCCTCGTTCGAAGCATGGTTTCTGATCAAACGCGTTCAAACTTAAAAGTCTGACTTTTTCGCGGAAAGGTCGGGGTGTGTCAGCCTGTGGTGAATCTGGGACAACGAACGCGTGAGAGGGACGGCGCGAAAAGAACATGGCGGACAGAACCACTCAAGCCGCTCCGGGCGGTCGGCACGGCGAGGGCATCGCGACCTTCCCCTTCCCGACCGAGCTGGCGGTGGGCGGCGTCGGGATGCAGGTCGGCGCGATGGGCACCGATCACTCCTGGCACGCCGACGCGCCGCTCGACCGCGTCCACCGCATCGACTTCCACGTGGTCATGCTCTTCACCGGGGGTCCCGTACGGCACATGATCGACTTCGCCGAGTACGAGGCGGGACCCGGCGACCTGCTGTGGATCCGGCCCGGCCAGATCCACCGCTTCGACCGCACCCGTGAGTACCGGGGCACCGTTCTCACCATGCAGCCCGGCTTCCTCCCCCGCTCCACCGTCGAGGCCACCAACCTCTACCGCTACGACCTGCCTCCGCTGCTGCACCCCGAACCCGCCCAGCTCGCCGCACTCCAGGCGTCCCTGGACCAACTGCGCCGCGAGTACGAGGACACCACTACCCTCCCGCTCAGCCTGCACACCGCCGTCCTGCGGCACAGCCTGACGGCGTTCCTGCTGCGCCTGGCCCACCTCGCGGCCAGCTCCGCCGAGGCGTCCCGGCGCCAGGCCGACACCACCTTCACCCTCTTCCGGGACGCGGTCGAGAAGGGGTTCCCCACCAACCACAGCGTCAACGCCTACGCCGACGCCCTCGGTTACTCCCGCCGCACCCTGGTCCGCGCCGTCCGCGCCGCCACCGGGCAGACCCCCAAGGGCTTCATCGACCGCCGCGTCATCCTGGAGGCCAAACGCCTCCTCGCCCACACCGACATGCCCATCGGCCGCGTCGGCGCCGCCGTCGGCTTCCCGGACAACGCCAACTTCTCCAAGTTCTTCCACCTGCACACCGGGCAGACGCCGGTGGCGTTCCGGGCGGAGCTGCGCTGAGGCGGGGCGTTGCCTCGGACCGGGCTTGACCGGGCTTGACCCTCACCCCGGCGTGAAGGTCGAGGCTGCCGGACATGAACCGAACGCCACACCCGTCCCGGGCACTCGCGGTCCTGACGCTCTGCTCGTTCACCCTCGGCACCGGCGAGATCATGATCGCGGGACTGCTGCCCGCCATCGCCGCCGACGTCTCGGTCCCGCTGTCCACGGCGGGGCTGCTGGTCAGCGCGTTCGCCCTGACCGTCGTCGTCGGCGGTCCGGTCCTCGCGCTCGCCACCGGTCGCGTCCCGCGCCGGGGGATGCTCGTCGCCCTGATGGGCTGTTACGTCCTGGGCAACGCCGTCTCCGCGCCGGCCCCGGGCTTCGGGCTCCTCGCCGGGGGTCGTGTCCTCGCCGCCCTCGCGCACTCCGCGCTGATGCCGCTGTTCTTCCGCACCGCCGCCGACCTGGTCCCGCCGGAGCGGCGCGGCCGGGCGGTCGCCCGGGTCTCGGCCGGATTCAGCCTGGCCATGATCGCCGGGCTGCCGCTCGGCACCGCCGTCGGGCAGTGGCTGGGCTGGCGGGCCACCTTCTGGGCCGTCGCCGCGCTCACCGCCGCGGTCACGGTGTGCGTGGCACCGCTGGTGCCCGGCTCTCCGGAACAGGCTGCCCCAGGACGGCGCCTGACGGAACTGCGGGTGCTCGGCGACCGGCGGGTGCGCGCGGTCACGGCGGTGACCGCCCTGAGCGCGGCGGCCGCCTTCACCGCGTACACCTACGTCACTCCGCTGCTCACCGACACCGTCGGCTTCAGCCCCTCCGCCGCGACCGTGCTCCTGCTGCTGTTCGGCATCGGCGGCACGGTGGGCAGCACGGTCGGCGGGCGGCTCACCGACCGCTCGGTGACCGGCGCGATCGGCTGGACCGTGGGAGGGCTCGCCGCCGCCCTGCTGCTCCTGGCCGTGACCACCGGGGCGAAGGCGCCCGCGGTGGCCGCCCTGTTCCTCTTCGGAGTCACCTACTACGCCGTCATCCCGGCGGTGAACACCCGGCTCCTCGACGTCGCCGCCGGACGGGCTCGCACCCTCGCGCTCACCGTGCAGAGCTCGGCGTTCAACCTCGGTACGGCGCTGGGCGGCTGGCTCGGCGGACGGCTGCTCGCGGCCGGGGCCGGACTGGAGCGGTTGCCGCTCGCGGGTAGCCTGATCGCGCTCGCGGCGCTGGCGTGGACCCTGCGGGAAGCGGCGGGGGAGCGGCGCGCCGCCGTGGCGGACCGCCCGGGCGAGCGTGTCGCCTGACCTCCCGGGAAAGAGGGAACACCATGCGCATCGGGGAACTCGCCCACGCGACCGGCACCACCACCCGGGCCCTGCGCTACTACGAGGAACACGGGCTGCTCCGCCCCGAACGCTCCGCGAACGGCTACCGCTCCTACGGTCCCGACGCCGTCCGCGTCGTCGAGAACATCCGCCTGCTCCTGGCCTCCGGCCTCACCACCGACGACCTGCTCCTGATCGAGGACTGCCTGCGCGACGAACTCGCGGGCACCCACCGTTGCGCGGAACCCGCCGCCAAGACCGCGCTGCTCGAACAGCGGCTGACCGTGGTCCAGGGGCGGATCGACGAACTGGCGCGGGTACGGGCAGAGTTGCTGGACCGGCTGACGGAACTGGGCGCGCGTCCCGGAAACGGCTGCCGCCAGGAGGCGCACCCCCTGGCGGCAGCCGCCGTTCCCTCTCGCTGACAGAACTCGCTGACAGAACTGTCAGTGGGCGAAGCCGAACCAGTTCACGTTCACGAAGTCGGCCGGCTGGCCGCTGCTGAAGGTGAGGTAGACGTCGTGCTTGCCGGTGACCGAGGAGATGTTGGCCGGGACCGTGCGCCAGGTCTGCCAGCCGCCGGTGTTGCCGACGGCGAAGCTGCCGATGGGGGCGTTGCTACGGCTGTCGAGGCGGACCTCGACCAGACCGCTGATGCCGTCGGGGGCGCCGCTCGCGACCCGGGCCTTGAACTGGGTGGCCGGGGTGGAGCCGAAGTCGACGCCCTTGTACTGGGCCCAGTCGCCGTTGGAGACATAGCCGAGGTCCTGACCGCCGCCGGAGTCCGTGGTGGACTCGGTGGTGGTGCCGGACTGGCTGTCGTAGGACTCGGCCTGGATCGTGCCGTAGGCGTCACGGCTGCCGCCGGAGGGTGGGGGAGTGGTGCCGCCGCCACTGGACTGGAGGACCTGGACGTAGTCCACGGTCATCGGGTGCCCCGGCTCGGTGCCGCCGTCGGGACCGCCGCCGAAGGCGCCCGGGAAGCCGCCGCCCATCGCCACGTTGAGGATCACGAAGTAGCCGTGGTTGGTGGCGTTGGCCCAGGTGGTCGCGTCGACCTGGTTCGCCTTGACGGTGTGGAAGTTGACGCCGTCGAGGTAGAAGCGGATCTCCTCGGGGCTGGTGGAGCGGTCCCACTCCATCGCGTAGGTGTGGAAGCCCGCCTGGCAGGAGGTGCCGGTGCAGGCGGTCGAACCGCCGATACCGGTGGTCTCGTTGCACGGACCGCCCGGGTTGGTGCCGCAGTGCACGGTGGCCCAGTCGGTGTTCAGACCCTGGACGTTCTCCATGATGTCCAGCTCGCCGACGCCCGGCCAGTTCTGGTAGTTGCCCCGGAACGGCGCGCCGAGCGCCCAGAACGCCGGCCAGTAGCCCTTGGCCGCCGCGCCCGTGACGTTGGGCAACTGGATGCGCGCCTGCACGCGCAGCTTGCCGCCCGCCGGGGGCTGGAAGTCGGTGCGCTTGGTCTCGATGCGACCCGAGGTCCAGTTGCCCGAGGCGTCGCGGCGCGGGGTGATCAGCAGATTGCCGTTGCCGTCCAGCGCGACGTTGCTGGTGCTCGAGGTCATCGTCTCGACCTCACCGGTGCCCCAGTTGGCCGCGCCGCCGGGGTACGAGGTCCCGGTGTCGTACTGCCAGTTGGAGGTGTTGACGCCGGAACCGGCCGCGCCGTCGAAGTCGTCCAGGAAGACCTGGCTCCAGCCGGAGGAGGGCGCGGGCGCGGAGGCGTCGGCGGGGGCGACGCCCGTCGCGGCGGCCACGGCCGCCAGGCCCAGCGTGCCGATGGCCGCGACCAGGGCCCGGCGGACCGGGTACCGGCGTCTGCCGACCGCGCGCGGCATACCGGAGGTTTCGCTCATGGGGGGTGCCTTCCGGGTACGGGGAAAAGTGCTGCGGGTGCCCTTGAGAGCGCTCTCAAGGTGCCGCCAATGTGCTCCGCGCTCTTGCGGGCGTCAAGGGTTGAAGCAAGGAAACTCCTTGCGGGGCAAGGGAGTTCACGCCCTGAAGCCGCCCGTACCGGAGCAGATCGCGCCGGGTCCGCCCCGCGCGTGCCATGATCCGGGAAGGTGACCGAAGGCGGCGCGCGAAGGGTACGGACGTGAGGCTGACGATTCTGGGAGGCGGCGGATTCCGCGTGCCGCTCGTGTACGGCGCGCTGCTCGGCGACCGTGGCGCGGGGCGGGTCACCGACGTCGTGCTGTACGACACGGACGCCGCGCGGCTGCGAGCCGTGACGCGGGTGCTGGGGGAGCAGGCGGCGGGGGTGACCGACGCGCCGCGCGTCACGGCCACCACCGACCTGGACGAGGCGCTGCGCGGAGCCGACTTCGTGTTCTCCGCGATCCGGGTCGGGGGACTGAAGGGACGCGCCGAGGACGAGCGGGTCGCGCTGGCCGAGGGGGTGCTCGGGCAGGAGACCGTCGGCGCCGGGGGCATCGCCTACGGGCTGCGGACCGTGCCCGTCGCCGTCGGCATCGCCCGCCGGATCGCCCGGCTCGCGCCGGACGCCTGGGTCATCAACTTCACCAACCCGGCAGGGCTCGTCACCGAGGCGATGTCCCGCCACCTGGGCGACCGCGTCATCGGCATCTGCGACTCCCCGGTCGGTCTCGGGCGCCGTATCGCCCGGGTGCTCGGCGCCGATCCGCGCGAGGCGTTCGTGGACTACGTCGGGCTCAACCACCTCGGCTGGGTACGGGGGTTGCGCGTCGCCGGACGCGACGAACTCCCGCGCCTGCTCGCCGACCCCGCGCTGCTCGGCTCCTTCGAGGAGGGGCGCCTCTTCGGCACCGACTGGCTCCAGTCCCTCGGCGCGATCCCCAACGAGTACCTGCACTACTACTACTTCAACCGCGAGACCGTACGCGCCTACCAGGACGTCGAGTTGACGCGCGGCGCCTTCCTCAGCGAGCAGCAGGACCGCTTCTACGCCGACGCCGCCGACCCCGGCGCCTCCGCCCTCGCCGCCTGGGACCGCACCCGCGCCGAGCGCGAGGCGACGTACATGGCGGAGAACCGGGAGAGCGCGGGTGCGGGCGAGCGGGAGGAAGAAGACCTGTCCGGCGGCTACGAACAGGTCGCCCTCGCCCTCATGCGGGCCGTCTCCCGCGACGAACGCACGACCCTGATCCTCAACGTCCGCAACCGCACGACCCTTTCGGCGCTCGACGCCGACGCGGTCGTCGAAGTGCCGTGCCAGGTCGGCGCGGACGGCGCGCACCCCCTCGCCACCGACCCGCTGCCCGGTCACGCCACCGCACTGGTCTGCGCGGTCAAGGCGGTGGAGCGGGAGGTGCTGGCCGCCGCCGGGTCGGGCTCGCGGGCGAGCGCGGTCAAGGCGTTCGCCCTGCATCCACTGGTCGACTCGGTGGACGTCGCGCGCCGCCTCCTCGACGGCTACACCGCTGTCCACCCCGAACTGGCGTATCTGACCTAGGGGTTTCCGGCGCAGGACGGAGGGCCGCTCCGCCGAGCGGCCCTCCGCCGTGTGCGACGTGACCTCAGCCGGTGAAACCGGCCGTGATCGACGTGAACTGCCAGGTGCTCTGGCTGATGCCGGAGCAGTTGCTCACCACGCCGCCGCCGGGGCAGGACCGGTCACGGTTGACCGCCCAGTAGGCGAGACGGGCGATGTGGTGGGAGTTGGACCAGTCCTTGATCTGCGTCCAGATGGCAGGCGTGGTGTTCTCCTGCTGGTCGGACAGACCGTTCATGCCGGAGATCCCGAGGTGGGAGTACGCGGTCGCGTCGTCCCAGCCGAACGTGGACTTGAGCTTGTTCTTCAGACCCTCGGCCGCGTTCACGGTGTTGCCGTACATGTCCGAGCCGCCGCCGAAGTCGAACGGCATGATGGTGAACACGTCGATGTTGGCGTTGAGCGACTGCGCCTGCTCGATCAGCCGGTTGCCGTAGTAGGTCGGGCCGGTGGTCGAGGTGCCGAAGGTGACGATGGTCTTCAGGCCCGGGTTGTTGGCCTTGACCGTCTTCAGCGCGGTCAGGATCTTCGCCTGCACGGCCTCGTTCTCGAACTCGTCCGTGTTCTCGATGTCCATGTCGATCGCCTTGAGACCGTAGGCGTCGATCACCTTCTGGAGGGCACCCGCGAGCGCGCTCGCCGAGGAGCAGTTGGCGCCGAGCTTGCTGCCCTGCCAGCCGCCGAAGGAGGGGACGACGTCACCGCCCGCCGAGCGGATCTGGTTGATCGCACTCTGGTCGGCGCCGCCGGTCAGCGGCCTGCTGCCGTCCCAAGAGGGGTTGCAGCCGCCGGAGTCGAGCACGAACGCCATCGTGAACCACTTGATCCCGGTCGCGCTCATCACGGTCTGCGGGTTCGGCGGATCGCCCCAGCCCTCGTAGAGGTACGGCGCCGCCTGCTTGAAGCCGCCGCCCCCGCCGCCGGAGCCCGCGTCCGTCGTCACGCTCACGGAGTTGGACGCCCCGGAGACGTTCCCGGCCGCGTCCCGCGCCTTCACGGTGAAGGTGTACGACGTGCTCGGCGACAGCCCGCTGACGGTGGCCGACGTGCCCGCCACGCTGAGGAGCTGGTTGGAGCCGCTGTAGATGTCGTAGGCGGTCACGCCGACGTTGTCGGTGGCGGCGTTCCACTTCAGCGATACGCTGGAGGAGGTCTTGCCGGTGGAGGCGAGACCGCTCGGCGCGCTCGGCGCCTGGGTGTCACCGCCGCCCCCGCCGCCGCCCGGGCCGTCCAGGTTGATGTCGTCGGCCCAGTAGGTGCCCTGCGCGTACCAGCCGTGCACATAGATCTTGGCGCTGGTCTGCGAGGCACCCGTGGTGAAGGAGAGGCTGAGCTGGCTGTAGGCGGACGGCGAGGTGGTCCAGGTGGACGCGCCGCCGTCGACGCCGAGGTAGACGTACGAGCCGCGGACCCAGCCGCTGAGCGCGTACGTGGTGTTCGGCTTGACCGCGACCGTCTGGCTGCACTGGGCGTTGTCGCTGTCGCTCACCGCGCCCTGGAGTGCCTTGGAGCCGCCGTGCACGGGGGAGGAGACGACCGAGCCGAGGTTGCCCGTACAGGTCCACGGCGACAGACTCCCCGACTCGAAGCCGGGGTTGGTGAGGACGTTGGCCGCCTGGGCGGTGCCCGGCAGGGCGATGGCACCGCCGAGCGCGAGGGCGGCGGAACCGAGCAGGGCGAGAAGCCGGCGTCTGGGACGCCCGAATGGATGACGCACGCGATCTCCCTGTGGGGATGGAGGTGTCCGGGAGTGCACAGAGTGCGAAGGAGGTGCGTCGTCCAAAGTGGTATGGACCAATTCAACTGTCAAGCCATTGAACCGAATTGGCCCATACCAAGAGACCTCGTGGAGCGGGCGGGCGCTCTCAGAGGAGCGGCAGCGCCGCCGCGCGGGCGGTCGACTGCTCGGTGGGCGCCGGTGCGACGGGCAGCAGCACCTCCGCCTCCTCGGTGCGCTGCCGGGGCACCGACACCGGGCGCAGCGGACGCGGTCCGGACACCGTCGTGTAGTCCTGCCCGAGGAACGGCGGCTCGATCACGCCCGGGTCCTCGCCCATGGCCAACTGCACTGCCGCCCAAGGCGCGTTGACCCCGCACAGCGCGAGCTGGTGCAGCCCGCCCGCCGCGCGGGTGTTCACGTCGAGCAGCACCGGACGGTCGCCGAACATGCGGAACTGGATGTTGGACAGATGGTGCAGCCCGAAGCCCTCCGCGATCAGCCGCGCGGGCTCCAGCCAGCGCTCGTCCAGGGTGAACCCGCGCCGCCTGCCGTTCTTGGTGCGCCCGATCGACAGCCGGATGCGGTTGTCCGTGCCGGTCAGGCAGTCCACCGACACCTCCGGCTGCTCCAGCCTCGGCATCACCAGCCAGTCCACCGGCTCCTCGGCGCGCCGCAGCGCCTCGACCACCAGATCGAGCTGGACGTACGGCCCGGGGAAGCCGCTCAGGTGGGTCAGCGAGAAGGGCGAACGGGTGATCACCCGGAAGCCGACCCCGCCCGCACCGGCCGCGGGCTTGAAGCACGCCTTGTGCCCCGCCTCCTCCAACTCCTCGACAGCCGCGACGAGTTCGTCCGCCGTCCGCACCCGCCACCACGGCGGCACCGCGACCCCCACCGAGGTGACCGCCTCGTACGCCGTCGCCTTGTCCTCGAAGACGGCCACCGCCTCCGGCGTCGGCGCGAGCAGCGCGGTGCCCGCCGCCTCGAACTCCGCGCGGTGCGCCACGATCGCCGTCTGGTGCAGCCGGGGCACGAACACGTCGATGCCGCGCCGGGCGCACTGGTCGAGCGCGAACTCGACGTATCCGGCGGGAGACAGACCCTCCGGCTCCAGGTCGGCGGTGTCGGCGGCGGCCAGCACGGGCGAGTCCGGGTCGCCGTGCGTGGCGTGGATCTCCACCGCGCGGTCGCTCGGGTTTCTGCGGAGCTGATCCATGAAGAACACGTTCTCCGCGTACGTGCGGTTGAGCCATACGCGTACGCGAGAGACCATGCGGGCCGCCTTTCGGGGTTTTCGGGCAGGACTCAGCGGCCCGTGCCCGGGCAGGGAGGAGGAAGGGTCACCAAAACGCCCTGGAGAAGGGGAGGTTGGGCGCTGATGTTGGGGCGATCATACGGCCTTCGGCGGTGTGCGCGTGCAACGCGCGTGTTACGGATCGACCGCCCCGCCGGCGCCCTTGGGAGCCGGTGCTGTCTTGCCCGGTGGGGGCGGATGTGCTGGGGTGAAATCCCCGTCGCGCCCGCCGTCTGTGGAGGTCCTGTCCGGTGATCGAGGAACTGCTCCCGGAGTCCGTGGTGGCCGTGGAGGCGTTCGGCGAACCGGAGGACGCGGACAGCGCGCTCTTCCCCGAGGAACGGCCGCTGGTGGCCCGCGCGGTGGCCAAGCGCCGCCGCGAGTTCGCCTCCGTACGCGTCTGCGCGCGGCACGCCATGGAGAAGCTGGGCGTACCGCCCGCGCCCGTGCTCACCGGGGAGCGCGGCGCCCCGCTCTGGCCCGCGGGGCTGACCGGCAGCATGACCCACTGCGACGGCTACCGCGCCGCCGCGCTCGTCCGCACCGGCGAGCTGGCGTCCCTCGGCATCGACGGCGAGACCCACGCCGCCCTGCCGGACGGCGTCCTCGACGCCATCGCCCTGCCCGGTGAGCGCGAACGGCACGGGGCGCTCGCCGCCGCCCGGCCCGACGTGCACTGGGACCGGCTGCTGTTCAGCGCCAAGGAGTCCGTGTACAAGGCGTGGTTCCCGCTGACCCGGGCGTGGCTCGACTTCTCCGAGGCGGACATCGAGCTGCTGCCCGGGGCGGACGGCGCTGCTCACGGCACCTTCCACGTCCGGCTGCTGGTGCCGGGTCCAGTGGTGGGAGGCGTGCGGCTGGCGGGGTTCGAGGGGCGGTGGGTCGTCGGACAGGGGCTGGTGCTGACGGCGGTGTCGGTGCCGCGCGGCTGAGCGTCAGCGCCCGGCGCCTTGAGGGGGCTCAACCCTCCGGGCACCAGCCCCCACAGGTCTCACCCCTCCGGGCACCAGCTCCCCACCAACTGGAAGAACTCCTCCTCGTTCCCCGCGAGCCCGGCGCCCGCGAGTGCCCGCTCCGCCTCCGCCAGCACGGTCGGCGGGACGACCGCGGGCCGGGGCCCGGCCGCCGCCGGGCCGTCGAACGCGGCGCGCACGGTGTGCAGCAGCCGCAGATACGCCTGGACGGCGGTGCGCTCACGGTCGGTCAGTACGGCGGTGGCCATCGGTCGGCTCTCCCCGGCTCGGCGTCATGGATCACGCGCGCTGCGGCGCACGGGTCCAGCTTGCCGTCCGCCACTGACAACGCCCCGGCGCGCACAGCGCGGGTGTCGCCCGGTCGGCGCAGGACGCGCCCGGTGCCGTAGGCCATGTGGGCGGGGGAGCGGGGGAACCGGTGAGGTCAGCCCTGCGGACCCGGATAGCCGAGCGAGGTGCTGATGCGACCCGCCACGTCGTCCCGGATCACCGGACCGCTCAGCGACGAACCGCTCATCCGGGTACGGCACTTGCTGGCGAGGAGCAGCCCGAAGGTCTCCGCGTCGCGCTCCGCGTCCAGGTCGAAACGGGTCCGCGCGGCCACCCGCTGCACAGCCGCCTGGAGCGCGGCAGGGTCGGGATCGTCGGCCAGCAGCCGGGTGGCCACGCCCACCCCGAGACCCTCGACATGGTGATCGCAGTGCCCGGCCTGCATGTGCCACAGCTCGTGCCCGAGGATCACCAACTGGTGGTCGGGGGCGGTGCGTTCCTCCACCACGACCAGGTCGCGGTCGGTCATGTCCAGCCACAGCCCGCTGGCGGTGCCGGGCGGGAAGACGGCCGTACGGAACTGCACCGGGCGCCCGCGCCGGTGGCTCATCGCCGTGCACAGCGCGCGGTACAGCTCGGGCGGCGGCACCGGCGCGGGCAGGGCGAGTTGCCCGACCAGCTCGGTACACAGCCGCCGCATGTCCTTGGCGATGCCCCTCACGCGGCTCACGACTCGGGCTGCCGGACGCTCTCCAGGAGCATGTCGAGCCACTCGGCGACCTTGTCCCGGTGCTGGTCGGTGGGGAGTTGGGCGGCGCGCCAGGCGATTCCGCGCACCCCGTGGTCCTGGAGCAGCCGTTCCAGCGGGTCCTCGGCCGTGCTCACCGCGGCCCGCTCCCGGTCCGCGAGGCGCTGGAGCAGTTCCTGCTCGGTGTACTGGAGCGCGCTCGCCAGCGCCTCGGGGTCCTCGGCGGTCAGGAAGCCCGCGTGCACCCGGAAGAACCGCTGGAGCGCGTCGCAGTGCTCCATGGTCGGGCGCCGGTCGCCGTTGATGAGGGCACCCGCCTGCTGCCGGGACATCCCCGCGCCGTCGGCGATCTCCTGCTGGGTGTACTTGCGGCCCCCGGGCTTCAGCCGGGTGCGGCGCAGCAGGTCGAGGCGCTGCAGGAAGCGCGCCTGCACGTCCGGCTCGCCCGCGGGGCGCCCGCCGAGCAGCGCCCTGACCACCGGCTCCGGGACACCGCTGGCGACCGAGAGCCGCCCGGTGTCGAAGACCTCGGCGTGCGGTACGCCCAGCCGGTCGGCGAGGGCGGTGACGCGGGCGACGACGGCGGGTAGCTGAGCGGTCGCCGCGGCGCCCGGATTCTCGTAGCCATCCGTCACCGACAGAACTCCTACGTCTCTCAAGGCAAGTCTCCGGGGCCGTGGACCGACGCGTCCGCGTCCGCGTCCGTCACCGCCGGCCGCGAGTGAACTTCCCGGAGAGTAGCCGGTCGTTCGAACTCGCATCCAGGTCTCGCCACAACTGTGGCGAATTTCGGCCGTCAACAGGCATGGAATGCCACGATAGTTGACACGGCTCTCGTCCGGGCCCCAGGATCGCAGGGCCGCGAGAAGGCGGCCGAGGCAAGAGGGGTGACCTCTCGATGGCACACCAGGCAGGAGGGCGGCGGCCGGCAGCACGGCCCGTCCCCGAGAGCTCCGAGACGCGGGCGTATCTCGAGGACTACGCCGCCGTGGTGGAGGCTGCCCCGTTCCCCTCGCTCGTCGTGGACCACCGCTGGAACGTACTCCTTGCCAACGGCGCCTTCGGCAGGCTCTTCGGGGACGTGCGCCCCCACCCCACCGCGATGCCCGGCGACAACTTCCTGCGCTTCGTCCTCTTCCACCCCGACGCGGCCCAGGTGCTCGGCGAGCACGAGCCGGGCTGGTGCCTGCCGATGCTGGTCCAGTTGAAGTCCGCGATGGAGGGGTACGGCCACGACCACGAACTCCAGGCGATACGCCGGGACGTGGCCCACGACCCGCTCATGGACGCCGCCTACCGGCAGGGGCTGCCGCACTGGATACGCGCGGTCGGGGAGTCGGCGGCGCGGCTCGACGGCGCCGTACGGCTGCTGCACCACCCCGACCCGCGCCGGGGCACCGCCGAGTGCCGCATCGTCGACGAGACCCCGCCCCTCCTGCGCGAACTGGGCCACCGCAGGCTGACGATGATCCCCCGCGAGCCCGCGGTTCCCACGCACCGGGCCCGGCTGACGATCGTCCCGCCCCCACAGACCTGACCCGGCCCCGTCGGTGTTCAGGTCACCGACGGCGCCGGGTCTTCCGTCGCGGCGATCCCCCCTCCTCCAGGACCGCCGGTCACCTCTGTCTCCGTTACGCAAGCCGCTTGCATCACTTGCGCTACCCTTGCGCGCATGACGCGACGACTTGCGGAAGTGGCGAAGAAGGTCGGGGTCAGCGAGGCCACGGTCAGCCGGGTGCTCAACGGCAAACCCGGAGTCTCCGAAGCCACCCGGCAGTCGGTCCTCACCGCCCTCGACGTCCTCGGCTACGAGCGGCCCACCCAGTTGCGCGGCGAGCGCGCCCGGCTCGTCGGGCTCGTCCTGCCCGAGCTGCAGAACCCGATCTTCCCCGCGTTCGCCGAGGTCATCGGGGGCGCGCTGGCGCAGCTCGGACTCACCCCGGTGCTCTGCACACAGACCAAGGGCGGCGTCTCCGAGGCGGACTACGTGGAACTGCTGCTCCAGCAGCAGGTGTCGGGCGTCGTCTTCGCCGGAGGTCTCTACGCCCAGGCCGACGCCCCGCACGACCACTACCGCAGGCTCGCCGAGCGCAAGGTGCCCGTGGTGCTGGTCAACGCGGCGATAGAGCACCTCGGTTTCCCGGGCGTGTCCTGCGACGACGCGGTCGCCGTCGAGCAGGCGTGGCGCCATCTGGCCTCCCTCGGCCACGAGCGCATCGGCCTGCTGCTCGGTCCCGGCGACCATGTGCCGTCCGCCCGCAAGCTCGCCGCCGCCCGCGCCCTGGCGGGCGACCTGCCCGACTCCCGGGTGGCTCGCGCCATCTTCTCCATCGAGGGCGGTCACGCCGCCGCCTCCCGGCTGATCGACCACGGCGTCACCGGCATCATCTGCGCCAGCGACCCGCTCGCCCTCGGCGCCGTAAGAGCCGCCCGGCGCAAGGGACTTGACGTGCCGGGCCGTATCTCGGTCGTCGGCTACGACGACTCGGCGTTCATGAACTGCACCGAACCCCCGCTCACCACCGTCCGCCAGCCCATCGAGGCCATGGGCCGCGCCGCCGTGGAACTGCTGAACGCGCAGATCGGCGGCACCGCCGTACCCGCCGAGGAGCTGCTGTTCGAGCCCGAGCTGGTGGTCCGGGGCTCCACCGGACAGGCTCCGCGCGACTGAGGTCCGGACCGCGATCCCGGAGATACGGTTGACTGTCGAATAATTACAGATTCCGCGCGACATCTTGCGGCCTCCTGTCGGCGGTGCTTGAGTGTGCGGCGCCCACTGCTCCCGCCGTGAGTGCCCGCCACACCTGTGCGCGGCACCCATGGCTCCCGCCATGAGGGGTCCACCGATGAGAAGCACCGGGTTCCGCCGCACCCTCGCCGCGATCGGCGTCTGTTCCTCCCTCGCGCTCACCGCCGCCGCATGCGGCTCGGGCGACGACGACAGCTCGGCGGGCGGGAAGACCCGCATCACCGTCAACTGCGAGCCGCCCAAGAGCGCCAAGACCGACCGCGCCTTCTTCGAGCAGGACATCGCCTCCTTCGAGAAGCAGAACCCGGACATCGACGTCGTCGCGCACGACGCCTTCCCCTGCCAGGACCCCAAGACCTTCGACGCCAAACTCGCCGGTGGCCAGATGGAGGACGTGTTCTACACCTACTTCACCGACGCCCGGCATGTGGTCGACATCCACCAGGCAGCGGACCTCACGCCGTACCTGAAGGACCTCAAGAGCTACGACTCGATCCAGCAGCAGCTCCGGGACATCTACACCGTCGACGGCAAGGTCTACGGCATCCCGCGCACCGGCTACTCCATGGGTCTGCTCTACAACCGCGCCCTCTTCAAGAAAGCCGGACTCGACCCCGACAAGCCCCCGGCCACCTGGGACGAGGTCCGCGCCGCCGCCAAGAAGATCGCCGCACTCGGCAACGGCACCGTCGGATACGCCGACTACAGCGCCCAGAACCAGGGCGGCTGGCACTTCACCGCCGAGCTGTACTCCCAGGGCGGCGACGTGGTCAGCGCCGACGGCAAGAAGGCCACCGTCGACACCCCCGCGGGTCGCGCCGTCCTGCAGAACCTGCACGACATGCGCTGGAGCGACGACTCGATGGGCAGCAAGCAGCTCCTCATCATCAACGACGTGCAGCAGCTCATGGGCTCGGGCAAGCTCGGCATGTACCTCTCCGCGCCGGACAACATCCCGATCCTGGTGAAGGAGAAGGGCGGCTCCTACAAGGACCTCGCGCTCGCCCCGATGCCCGGCGGCAAGGGCACGCTCATCGGCGGCGACGGCTACATGTTCAACAAGAAGGACAGCCCCGCCCAGATCCGCGCCGGGCTCAAGTGGCTCGACCACATGTTCCTCACCCCCGGAAAGGGCTTCCTCGGCGACTACGCCCGCGCCAAGCAGCACGACGCCCCCGTGGGGCTGCCCGAGCCGCGCCTGTTCACCGGCGCCGCCGACGCCAAGGACCAGCAGGTCAAGAAGGCCAACGCCAACGTCCCGGTGGAGAACTACCAGGCGTTCCTCGACGGCAACCACAGCCTGGAGCTGAAGATCGAGCCGCCGCACGCCCAGCAGATCTACTCCGTCCTCGACGGCGTGGTCTCCGCCGTCCTCACCAAGAAGGACGCGAACATCGACCAACTGCTCAAGGACGCGTCCGGCAAGATCGACGGCATCCTCGCCCGGAGCTGACGCCATGACGAAGACGGCCGAGCGGCAGCCCCCCGCGGTCGCCGCCCTCCCGGCCCCGCCCGGTCCCGCCCCGGCGGGCGGCGGCCGGCGCCGCCGGGTCCTGCTCGACCAGGCCCGCGCCTACGCCTTCCTGCTCGGCGGGCTGATCTGCTTCGCGCTGTTCTCCTGGTACCCGGCGATCCGCGCCGTCGTCATCGCCTTCCAGAAGTACACCCCCGGCTCCCCGCCCGAATGGGTCGGCACCGCCAACTTCACCCACGTCCTGGACGACCCGGAGTTCGGCGCCGCCTGGCGCAACACCCTCACCTTCACCCTGCTCGCGCTGCTCCTCGGCTTCGCCGTCCCCTTCGTCCTCGCCCTCGTCCTCAACGAACTCCGGCACGCCAAAGCCTTCTTCCGGGTCGTCGTCTACCTGCCGGTGATGATCCCGCCCGTGGTCAGCGCGCTGCTGTGGAAGTGGTTCTACGACCCGGGCGCGGGCCTGGCCAACGAGGCGCTGCGTGCCCTGCACCTGCCCACCTCGAACTGGTCCAACGGCACCGACACCGCGCTGATCTCCCTGGTGATCGTGGCGACTTGGGCCAACCTCGGCGGCACCGTCCTCATCTACCTCGCCGCGCTCCAGTCCATCCCCGGCGAGCTGTACGAGGCTGCCGAACTCGACGGGGCGAACCTGCTCCAGCGCATCCGGCACGTCACGATCCCGCAGACCCGGTTCGTGATCCTGATGCTGATGCTCCTTCAGATCATCGCCACCATGCAGGTGTTCACCGAACCGTTCGTCATCACCGGCGGCGGACCGGAGAGCGCGACCGTGACCGTGCTCTACCTGATCTACAAGTACGCCTTCCTCTACAACGACTTCGGCGGCGCCTGCGCCCTCAGCGTCATGCTGCTCGTCCTGCTCGGCGCCTTCTCCGCCGTCTATCTGCGGCTCACCCGCACCGAGGGGGACGCGTGAACACCCGTACCGAGGAGGGCACATGAGCACCCGCACCGAGGGGGAAGCATGAGCACCCGCACCCTCGTCTCCCCGGCCACCCTCGCCCGCCCGCGCGGAAAGACCGTCTACTGGACGGTGTTCACCGCCGTCGTCCTCCTCTTCGCGCTCGCCTTCCTCTTCCCCGTGTACTGGATGGCGTCCGGCGCGATGAAGTCCCCGGACGAGATCGCCCGCACACCCCCCACCCTCGTCCCCGAGCACTGGCACCTCACCGGCTACACCGACGCCTGGGACCTGATGCAGCTCCCGGAGCACCTGTGGAACACGGTGGTGCAGGCGGCCGGCGCCTGGGCGTTCCAGCTCGTGTTCTGCACCGCCGCCGCCTACGCCCTCTCCAAGCTGAAGCCCGCCTTCGGCAAGGTGGTCCTCGGCGGCATCCTCGCCACCCTGATGGTCCCGGCGCAGGCACTGGTCGTCCCCAAGTACCTGACCGCCGCCGACCTGCCCTTCCTCCACACCAGCCTGCTCAACGACCCGCTCGCCATCTGGCTGCCCGCCGTCGCCAACGCCTTCAACCTCTATCTGCTCAAGCGGTTCTTCGACCAGCTCCCGCGCGACGTGCTGGAAGCGGCCGAGATCGACGGCGCGGGCAAGCTGCGCATCCTGTGGTCGGTCGTGCTGCCCATGTCCCGGCCGGTGCTCGGCGTGGTGTCGATCTTCGCGCTGGTCGCCGTCTGGCAGGACTTCCTGTGGCCGCTCATGGTCTTCTCCGACACCGACAAGCAGCCCATCAGCGTGGCCCTGGTCCAGTTGTCGCAGAACATCCAACTGACCGTGCTCGTCGCCGCGATGGTGATCGCGAGCATCCCCATGGTGGCCCTGTTCCTCGTCTTCCAGCGGCACATCATCGCCGGGATCAGCGCGGGCAGCACCAAGGGCTGACCCGGGTCCGACGCACGGGTGACCCGCCCCCCCGACAGAAAGGCACGCACCGTGGCACAGCCCACCCCTGCCCGCGCGACCGACGACTGGTGGCGCTCGGCCGTCATCTACCAGGTCTACGTCCGCAGCTTCGCGGACGGCGACGGCGACGGCACCGGGGACCTCGCCGGGGTCCGCGCGAAGCTGCCCTACCTCGCCGAACTCGGCGTGGACGCCCTGTGGTTCAACCCCTGGTACGTCTCCCCGATGAAGGACGGCGGCTACGACGTCGCCGACTACCGCGGGGTCGACCCCGCCTTCGGCACCCTCGCGGAAGCCGAGAAGCTCATCGCCGAGGCGAGCGAACTCGGCATCCGCACCATCGTCGACATCGTGCCCAACCACGTCTCCGACCAGCACCCCTGGTTCCGCGCCGCCCTCGCGGCAGGACCCGGCAGCCCCGAGCGCGAGCTGTTCCACTTCCGCCCCGGACGCGGCGAGGACGGTCAACTCCCGCCCAACGACTGGCCGTCGCAGTTCGTCGGCTCCACCGAACCGGTGTGGACCCGGCTGCCCGACGGCGACTGGTACCTCCACCTCTTCACCCCCGAACAGCCCGACCTCAACTGGGACCACCCCGCCGTCCGCCGCGAGCACGAGGACATCCTGCGCTTCTGGTTCGAACGCGGCGTCACGGGCGTCCGCATCGACTCCGCCGCCCTGCTCGCCAAGGACCCCGAACTGCCGGACCTCGCCTCGTCCCCCGAGCCGCACCCCTTCGTCGACCGCGACGAACTCCACGCGATCTACCGCTCCTGGCGCACGGTCGCCGACTCCTACGGCGCGATGTTCGTCGGCGAGGTCTGGCTCCCCGACGCCGAACGCTTCGCGCGCTATCTGCGCCCCGACGAACTCCACACCGCCTTCAACTTCGCTTTCCTGTCCTGCCCTTGGGACGCGACGAGACTGCGCTCCGCCATCGACTCCACCCTCGCCGAGCACGCCCCCGTCGGCGCCCCCGCCACCTGGGTGCTCTGCAACCACGACATCACCCGCACCGTCACCCGCTACGGTCGCGAGGACACCGGATTCGACTTCGCCACCAAGGAGTTCGGCACCCCCACCGACCTCGCCCTCGGCACCCGCCGCGCCCGCGCCGCCGCCCTGCTCTCGCTCGCCCTGCCCGGCTCGGTCTACCTCTACCAGGGCGAGGAACTGGGTCTGCCCGAAGCCGACATCCCCCGTGAGCGCGTCCAGGACCCGATGTACTTCCGCTCCGGCGGCACCGATCCGGGGCGCGACGGCTGCCGCGTCCCGCTGCCCTGGTCGGCGGGGGAACCCTACGCGGGCTTCGGCTCACGCGAGGAGCCCTGGCTGCCGCAGCCCGCCGACTGGGCGGCGTACGCCGCCGACCGGCAGCGCGCGGACCCGCACTCCATGCTCACCCTCTACCGCGAGGCCATCGCCGCCCGCCCCGCCTTCGGCGACGGACCGCTCACCTGGCTTCCCGCCCCCGAAGGCGTGCTCGCCTTCGCCCGCGCGGACGGCGCGCTCTGCGTGGTCAACCTCTCCGACGCACCCGCCGAACTGCCCGCGCACTCCGAACTCCTGCTCAACAGCGGTCCCTTGGACGACGAGGGCCGACTGCCGCAGGACACCGCGGTCTGGCTGCGCGCCTGACCGCACCCGCACCACTTCTGCTATCCCCGGCACCCCCCCCACGAAGGGATCAGCACATGGACACCAGCACCGCCAAGTACCTCAGACTGCCCGCCGTCGGCGCGGCCGTCGCCCTCGCCGCGGGCATGATCGTCGCCGTGGCCCCCGCCGCGCACGCCGCCTCGGGCGCGAACCTGCCCTTCACCTCCGTCGAGGCGGAATCCGCGACCAGTACCGGCACCAAGATCGGTCCCGACTACACCCAGGGCACCGTGGCATCGGAGGCGTCCGGTCGTCAGGCCGTACGGCTCACCTCCGGGCAGCGCGTGGAGTTCACCGTGCCGCGCGCCGCCAACGCCGTGAACCTCTCCTACAACGTCCCCGACGGCCAGTCCGGCTCGCTGGACGTGTACGTCAACGGCACCAAGATCTCCAAGACGCTCCCGGTGACCTCCAAGTACTCGTACATCGACACGAGTTGGATAGCGGGCGCGAAGACACACCACTTCTTCGACAACTCCCGGCTGCTGCTCGGCCAGAACCTCCAGGCCGGGGACAAGGTGGCGTTCCAGGCGACCGGCACCCAAGTGACCGTGGACGTGGCCGACTTCGAGCAGGTCGGCGCTGCCGCCTCGCAGCCCGCCGGGTCGGTGTCCGTCGTCTCCAAGGGCGCGGACCCGAGCGGGAGCGGCGACTCCACCCAGGCGTTCCGCGACGCCATCGCCGCCGCCCAGGGCGGCACGGTGTGGATCCCGCCGGGCGACTACCGGATCACCTCCTCGCTCAGCGGCGTGCAGAACGTGACCCTCCAGGGCGCGGGCAACTGGCACTCGGTCGTGCACACCTCCCGCTTCATCGACCAGTCCAGCTCCTCAGGCAATGTCCACATCAAGGACTTCGCCGTCATCGGCGAGGTCACCGAGCGCGTCGACTCCAACCCGGACAACTTCGTCAACGGCTCGCTCGGACCGAACTCCTCGGTCTCCGGCATGTGGCTCCAGCACCTGAAGGTCGGGTTCTGGCTGATGGGCAACAACGACAACCTGGTGGTGGAGAACAACCGCATCCTCGACACCACCGCCGACGGTCTCAACCTCAACGGCAACGCCAAGGGCGTGCGGGTCAGCAACAACTTCCTGCGCAACCAGGGCGACGACTCGCTCGCCATGTGGTCCCTCTACGCCGCCGACACCAACTCCAGCTTCGAGAACAACACCATCTCGCAGCCCAACCTCGCCAACGGCATCGCGATCTACGGCGGCACCGACATCTCGGTCAAGAACAACCTGGTGTCCGACACCAACGCCCTCGGCAGCGGCATCGCGATCTCCAACCAGAAGTTCCTCGACCCCTTCTCCCCGCTCTCCGGCACCATCACGGTCAGCGGCAACACCCTGGTCCGCGCGGGCGCGATGAACCCCAACTGGAACCACCCCATGGGCGCGCTGCGCGTGGACTCCTACGACAGCGCGATCAACGCGACCGTCAACATCACCGACACGACGATCACCGACAGCCCGTACTCCGCCTTCGAGTTCGTCTCCGGCGGCGGCCAGGGCTACCCCGTCCGCAACGTCAACGTGAGCGGCGCGACCGTGAAGAACACCGGCACGGTCGTCGTCCAGGCGGAGGCGCAGGGGGCGGCGACCTTCAAGAACGTGACCGCGACCCAGGTCGGCGTCGCCGGGATCTACAACTGCCCCTACCCGTCGAACTCCGGCTCCTTCGCGCTCACCGACGGCGGCGGCAACTCCGGCTGGTCCAGCACCTGGTCGGACTGCTCCTCCTGGCCCCAGCCGGGGCAGGGCAACCCGGACCCGGACCCGAACCGCAACCTGGCCAAGGGGCGTCCGGCGACGGCGACCGGCTCGCAGGACGTCTACACCCCGGGCAAGGCGGTGGACGGTGACGCCAACAGCTACTGGGAGTCGGCCAACAACGCCTTCCCGCAGTCCTGGACGGTGGACCTCGGCTCGTCGTACGGGGTGCGGCGGCTGGTGCTCAAGGTGCCGCCGTCCTCGGCGTGGGGCGCCCGTACGCAGACCGTCGCGGTCCTCGGCAGCGCCGACGGCTCTGGCTACTCGACCGTGGTCGGCGCGAAGGACTACCGCTTCGACCCGGCTTCGGGCAACACCGCGACCGTCTCGCTGCCGAGCGGGACGAACCTGCGCTATCTGCGGCTGACCGTGAGCGCCAACACGGGCTGGCCGGCCGGGCAGTTCAGCGAGGTGGAGGCGTACCAGACCTCCTGACGCGAGGGGCGCGGGCGGTCGCCCGGGAGAACCGGGCGACCGCCTGTGCGTCCGTTCGGCCACGATTCGGAAAATTCCTGGTCAGGTCCAGGTCAATCCCCATAGTGTGCCCCGGTGACCACGCAATCGAACATTCCTTCCGACGCCGACCCGAAGGTCCAGCGTCAGGTGCAGCAGCAGGCCGGGGTGGCCGCCTCGGCCGCGGGCGGCGGCACCCTCTTCACCGAGCCCGTGCTCGTGGTGAATCAGAAGGCCAAGCTCATCGAGCTGACCAACGAGTACACGGTGATGGACCAGAACGGCGGCCGGCTCGGCTCGGTCGTCGAGGTCGGTCAGGGCGTGCTGCGCAAGATCCTGCGCCTCGTCTCCAGCCTGGACCAGTACCTGACCCACCGCCTGGAGATCCGGGACGCCGCGGGTCAGCCGCAGTTGCTGCTCACCCGTCCCGCGAAGATCTTCAAGTCCCGGGTCGTCGTCACGCGCCCCGACGGCTCGCCGGTCGGCGAGATCGTGCAGAAGAACATGATCGGCAAGATCAACTTCTCCATGACCGCCGAGGGCCGCGAGATCGGCGCGATCAAGGCCGAGAACTGGCGCGCCTGGAACTTCGCGATCACCGACCACGAGGGCACCGAGGTCGCGCGGATCACCAAGACGTGGGAGGGGCTGGCCAAGACGCTGTTCACCACGGCGGACAACTACGTCCTCCAGATCCACCGCCCGCTGTCCGACCCGCTGCTGAGCCTCGTCGTGGCCGCGGCTCTGACCGTGGACACCGCGCTCAAGCAGGACGCCCGCGGGCTGGGCTGATCCCGCCCCGCGCAGCGAAAAGGCGGCGGCGCGTGTCCGATGGGACACGCGCCGCCGCCTTTCGTACGGGACGTCCGTCACAGGCGCGTCAGCCGGTTCCGCCCCGGCTGACGCGGCACGAGCGCCGGTTCGGCCGTCGCCGTCTCCGCCTTCAGCGCGAGTACGGCGGCGACGGGATGCTCGTCGTCGTACGCCGGAGGTGACGCGGAAGCCGCGTGGGACGGTGTCACCCGGGTCAGCACCACCACGCCCCACGAGGCGAGGAGTGCCCCGGTCACGCCGAGCAGGATCCCGCTGGTACCGCCCTTGAGCCCCTGTCCGAGGAGGGTCAGTCCGATGACCGCCGCCGCGACCGGGTTGGCCAGGGTGACCACCGCGAGCGGGGCGCCGAGACCGCCCCGGTAGGCGGTCTGGGACAGCAGCAGTCCACCCGTGGCGAAGGCGGCGACCAGCACGGCCACCACGATCACCCGGGGGCTCAGGGCGGGACCCGAGTGGTCCGTGGCCGCCACCGTGGCGGTCTGGGTGAGCGCGGAGGCGACACCCGAGGCGAAGCCGGAGGCGGCGGCGTGCCGCAGTCCTGGACGGGTGCCGGGCCGGGAGAGCAGACCGATCACCGCGATGGTCGTCCCCGCCACCGCGAGCGCGGCCGTCAGGCTCAGCACCCGGTGCGGTGCCGGACCCGAGGCGGTGATCAGCAGTGCGCCGAGCCCGAGCAGCGTCAGTGCCGTACCCCGCCACTCCGCCGGGCTGACCCGGCGCCCCGCCGCCCGTGCCCCGAGCGGGACCGCCGCGACCAGGGTGAGGGCGCCCAGCGGTTGGACCACGGTCAGCGGTCCGAAGCGCAGCGCGACGACGTGCAGGAGTGCCGCGCCCGCGTTCAGACCGACCGAGGACCACCAGGCGCCGGTGCGGAGCAGATGGAGCAGACCGGAGCCCGCGTCGCGGGAGGCCAGCCGTTCCTGGGCGACCGCCGCGGCCGCGTAGGCGACGGCGGAGATCAGCGAGAGACCGACGGCGATCAGGATCGCGGCGCTCATCGGACCGCACCCGTGAGCACGGACCCCTCCGGGGCGAGCCGCGCGGGACGCCCGAGGGCGAGCGGGCGGCCCGCGCCGCGTCCCGGCGCGTGGTGCGGCGGGTGGACGACGGCGAGGGCGATGCCGAGCATGGCGGTCGCCACGACCGAGTCGAGCCAGTAGTGGTTGGCGGTGCCCACGATGACGATCAGCGTGACCAGCGGGTGCAGCAGCCAGAGCCAGCGCCAGCGCGAGCAGGTGGCGGCGATCAGACCGACCGCCACCATCAGGGCCCAGCCGAAGTGCAGCGAGGGCATCGCGGCGAACTGGTTGGAGAGGTGGTCGCGGGCGGGCGGGCCGTAGACCGAGGGGCCGTAGACCCGGGCCGTGTCGAGGAGACCGGTGCCGGTCACCATCCGGGGCGGCGCCAGCGGGAAGGTGAACGGCAGGACCAGCGCGGCGGCGGTCACCAGCGCGAGGACCCGGCGCGCCCACACGTAGTGCGCGGGGCGGCGCAGATACAGCCAGATCAGGAACGCCACGGTCGCCGGGAAATGGACGGTGGCGTAGTAGGTGTTCGCCAGGTGCACCGGGGTCGTGCCGTGCAGCAGCAGCGCCTGCACGTCGGTCTCGTCGGGCAGATGGACGGCGCGCTCCAGACCCCACACGCGGTGGGCGTCGCGGAACGCCTCGGCGGTGTGGCCGATGGCGAGCCGGCGGCCGAGCTTGTAGACGAGGAAGAGCCCCGCGACGAGCAGGAACTCGCGCAGCAGCGGCGGCCTCGCTATCGCGTCCGCCCCTCCTGGGGAAGGCTCGGTTCGGGCATTCATCCCCCGGCCCCTTCTTGACGGTGGTGCTGCCGGTCCCGGACCGGATGCCCGGAACTCAGCCATGCGATACGTCTCCGTACCGAAACGTCAGTGTACCGAAACGACCATGTACCGATACGACAGTGTACCGATACGGTCGAGTTCCGGTACGCTTGCGTATCGCTTGAACTGGGGCAACACTGGGAGCGGGCCGCACGGACGCGGTCCCGGGTGACGAGTGAGGGGAAACCACGCATGACGTCGCAGGCCGCGGACGGACCGGACACGGTCGCCGCCTCGCGCCGCTCCAAGATCACGCCGGAGCGTGAGCGGGAGTTCTTCGACGCCGTGCTCGACCAGGTCCGCGAGTGCGGGTACGACTCCCTGACCATGGAGGGCATCGCTTCCAGCACCCGGTGCAGCAAGTCCACGCTCTACCGGCAGTGGAAGACCAAGCCGCAGTTCGTCGCCGCTGCCCTGCGGGCCAACCGCCGGGTGCGCTTCGCCGGGATCGACACCGGCTCCCTCGCCGAGGACCTGCGCCAGGCGGCCCGTGCCGCGGGCGACTGGTCGGGCAAGGACACCCGGCTCCTCCAGGCGCTCATGCCCGCCGCCGCGGTCGACAAGGAACTGGCCGAGGCGCTGCGCGACGCGCTGGTCGCCCCCGAGATCACCGCGCTGGAGAAGATGATCGCGCGCGGTGTGGCCCGCGGCGAGGTCCCGGCCGGGCATCCCGCCCTCGAGTTCGTGCCCGCGATGATGTTCGGCGTCCTGCGGGTACGCCCGGTGCTCAGCGGCCAGTACGCCGACGCCGACTACCTGGTCCGCTTCGTGGAAGCCGCCGTGCTCCCCGCGTTCGGACTCACCTGAGACCCAGGCCGCCGTTCACGGGATGACTGAACGGTGACCTGCTCGCGCCGCACCGTGGGGACGGGGGCGGCGCGCACCCCCTGGCCGGGTGGGGCCCCCTTGAGCGGAGGGGTCCCCACCCGGCCGATTTCGTTCACACGTCCTGGCCGCTGCCGCCGCCCGACCACACCTTGATGCCCTTGAGGATCTCGTCGATCACTGCGGTGCGCTGGCCGACGTCCAGGCCGAAGCGGACGACGAGGATCTCGTGGGCGTCGTTGGGGGAGGGGAAGGCGACCGACTCCACGTAGCCGTCGGAGCCCTTGCTCGTGACCGCTTTCCAGCGGACCAGGTAGCCCTTCTGTCCGGCCACCGTCACGGTCTTGGAGGCGAGCACCTCGTGGGAGGTGATGCTGCCGTAGGTTGTGCCGCCGTACGACTGCTTGGCGTTGGCGGCGATGTCCGCCTTGGCGACCGCCTCGGCGGTGTCGCCCTTGGTGCCGAGGGCGGTGGCGGACGCGGTGTAGGCGCCGCCCGCCGTGCAGCTCTGGGAGGCGTTGCCCGGGCACTTGTAGGACTTGTCGGAGGTCACCTGGGCGCCGATGCTGATGACCTCGCCGGTCCAGCCGTCCGGCACCGGCATGCTGATCCCGTTGAAGGGGTCGGGCAGCGTGCCGCCGCCCTTGACCTTGGGTATCTGGGAGCGGCGCGGCGACGGCGAGGACCCGGGGTCGCCCGGACCGCCCCGGTCGCCGGGACCGGAGCCCTCGGGTCCGCCCCGGCCGCGCCGCTCCTGGCCCGCGCCCGCGCGGTCGTGACCGCCGCCGGAGTCCTTGGCGAGGGCGTACACCCCGACCCCGATGCTCGCCAGCACCGCGACCGCCGCCGCGACGGCTATCCCGATCCGCAGTCCGCGCCGGGGCGCGGGCGGGGGCGGGTAGGGGGCGGTCGCCGGATAGGCAGGGGGAGCGGGGTACGTGCCGTGACCGGCCGGGCGGACCTGGGCCGTCCAGGCGGTGCCGTCCCACCAGCGTTCGGCGGGCGGGGCGTTGTGCGGCTGCCCGGGATCGGGGTACCAGCCGGGAGGAGTCACCTGCGTCATGGACACACCGTATGAGGCATCGGTGAAAGCGTGATGAGAGCACCCCGGCCGAATCGCCCGGCGCGCCGGACCGGCTGCCGCGCCGACGTGACTTCCGTCACGCCCGAACGACCCGCTCCTGTTCCCAACTCGCACCAATCCAGGCATTATTGACGCCTCATCGGGCGCAGACCGACCGGTCGGGCCGGGTCGGGGGCGACTGGCCGGTAACCAGTCCGCACGGGGGATACGACACTGCCCGGTCGGACCACCATCCCTCCCCCCAGGCGGCTACGCTCGTGGTCTGCACGCCGTCCGGGCGACCTGGGGAGGGAACAGGATGACGCGGGCACGGCCGTCGGCGGCCGCCTCGGCCCACCTGTGGGAACGGGACGCGGAACTCGCCACCATCGCGCAGGCGATCGACGAGCTGCGCGCCGACCGCTCCTCCGGCGGCAACGTCCTCGTGATACGCGGCGAGGCCGGACTCGGCAAGACCGCGCTGCTCAACGAGACCCGCCGCCTGGCCGAACGCCAGAACTGCACCGTCTGGTCCGCCCGCGCGGGCGAGACCCTGCGCACGGTCCCCTTCCACGTCCTGCGCCAGTTGCTGCAGCCCATGCTGACCTCGATGCTGCCGGAGGAGGCCCGCGAGTACCTCGGCGACTGGTACGACATCTCGGGTCCCGCCCTCGGCATCGTCGAACCCGGCGCCGCCCCCGCCGACCCGCAGTACGTCTGCGACGGACTCGTCGCCACGGTGCGCCGGTTCGCGACCCGGGAGTGGCCGCTCGTCCTGCTCATCGACGACGCCCACTGGGCCGACCTGGAGACGCTGCGCTGGCTCGCCGCGTTCACCGCCGACCTGGGCGAACTGTCCGTGCTCGTCGTGGTCACCCGCCGCTCCGGCGCCCTGCCCGGGGGCACCGCCCGCCACCTCGACGCGGTGGAGAGCGCCGGGCACCGCGTCGACGGTCTGAGCACCCTCACCCCGGAAGCCACCGCCGGGCTCACCCGCGACACCGTCGGCTCGCACGCCGACGACCCCTTCTGCCGCGAGGTCTGGGCCGTCACCGCGGGCAACCCCTACGACACCGTCGAACTCCTCGCCAAGGTCCGCGACAGCGAACTCCAGCCGGTCGAGGGCAGGGCCGCCGAACTGCGCGCCCTGAACCACTCCGGACGCGGCGGCGGAGTCGTGGAGCGCCTGTCCGTACTCGGCGACGAGGCCACCCGCTTCGCCTGGGCCGCCGCCGTCCTCGGCACCGGCAGCACCGTCGACCTCGTCGCCCGGGTCGCCGGGATGACCCCGACGGCCGCCCAGGAGTGCCTCGAACGCCTCGGCGTCGCCCGCATCCTGACCGAGGGCATCGCGGACCCCACCCGGAACGGACCGCAGGGCACGGTCCTCGAGTTCGTCCACCCGCTCGTCGCCACCGCCGTCTACGACTCCATGACGGACGCCACCCGGGGCTTCTTCCACGGCGTCGCCGCCAAGACCGTCACCGAGAGCGGACGCGGCGCCGCCGAGGCGGCCCGGCACCTGCTGAAGGTGGAACCGGAGGGCGACGAGGAACTGGTCACCCAACTCCGCGAAGCCGCCCGCGAACACCTTGCCGTCGGCGCCCCCGACGCTGCCTGCCGCTGCCTGGAACGCGCCCTGCGGGAACCACCCCGCCCCGACGTCCGCGCCAAGGTCCTCTACGAACTCGGCTGCTCCACCCGTCTGACGGCGCCCGCCGTCACCGTCGAGCACCTGCGCGCCGCGCTCGCCACCCCCGGTCTCGACCACGCCGAGCGCGTCGAAGCCGTCATCCGTCTCTCCCAGGCGCTGCTCCACAACGACCAACTGGAGGAGGCCGTCCGCACCGTCGGCGCCGAAGCCGCGCGGTACGAGACGGGACCGGTGCGGATGCGCCTGGAGGCGGTGCGCTTCATGTGGGAGGCGATCCACCGCGAGACCGTCTCCCCGGAGCGCTCCCGGCGCCTGGCCGAACTCGCGGACACCTGCACGGGGCGCGACAACTCCGAGCGCGCGCTGCTCATCCTGCGCGGCTTCGACGCCATGACCCACGGCGAGGACGCCCAGGTCGTCGTCGAACTGTGCGACCGCGCCCTGGTCAACAACCGCCTCGCGCCCGGACTCGGCTGGACCGACGAGGAGTGGGGCGTCGAACTGCTGATGATGCTCGGCAGCACCTACGCCTACACCGACCGGCTCGACCTCGCCGACAGCCTCTTCGCCGAAGCCCTGCGCGCCTACACGAGCGCGGGCTGGCACGGCGGTCACCTCTCCCTCGCCAACTCCTATCTGGGACTCGCCCTGCGCCGCCAGGGCAAGCTGAAGGAGGCGGAGGAAACCCTGCGCGAGGCGCTGACGCTCGCCGAACGCGTCGGCCGCAGGCTGCCGTTGTACTGGTCCGCGATGTGCGGTCTGGTCGACACCCTGCTCGCCCGGGGTCACGTCGAGGAGGCGTGGGCGGTGGCGGAGCGCGGCGGCTTCGCACCGCCGTACCCCTCCACGATCGTGCTGCCCGACCTCCACTCCGTACGCGGCCGTCTGCTCCTCGCCGTCGGCCGCACCGAGGAGGGGATCAACGAGCTGGAAGCCGCCGAGAAGACCGCCGTCGCCCGGGGCGGACACAACCCCGTCCTCGCCCCCTGGGCCGTCGACCTCGCCCGCGCCCTCGCCGCCCAGGACCCCGCCCGTGCACGGGCGCTCGCGGCGGACGCCCGCCGCCAGGCCGAGCGGTTCGGCACCGACACCGCGATCGGTGAGGCACTGCGCTGCGCCGCCGCGCTGGCCACCGGACCGGAGGCGGTCCGCCTCGCCCGCAAGGCGGTCGCCTTCCTGGAGGCGTCCCCCTGCCAGTACGAGCACGCGGCCGCCCTCGTGGAGTACGGCATCCTGGCCGACTCGGCACCCGACCTCGCCCGGGGTCTGGAACTGGCCCGCTCCTGCGGCGCCGACGGTCTGGTCGCCCGCGCCGAGCGCGCCCGGCGCTCCGGCACGACCTAGGGCCTGTCCGGCGGATCTTCGTGGGCCCGCGACGCCTGGCACGCACTCTCGCCGCACGCCCGAATCACCCGAGTACGTCCAGTACGAGGGAGATCCGGGCGCACGCCGAGAGCACGCACCAGCCGCCGCGGGCTGCTCCACGAAGATCCGCCGGACAGGCCCTAGCCCGCGCTCCCCAGGATCTCCGCGAGGTCGTAGCGCACCGGCTCCTCCAACTGGGCGTAGGTGCAGCTCTCCGGGGT
Organism: Streptomyces sp. DSM 110735; assembly: GCF_016482685.1. Classification (GTDB taxonomy): domain Bacteria; phylum Actinomycetota; class Actinomycetes; order Streptomycetales; family Streptomycetaceae; genus Streptomyces. Next base: position 35,003 of record NZ_JACYHF010000025.1, read on the forward strand.
GCGGTCCGGGCGCCAGCGGCGGAAGCGCGCCGTGTGCCGGAAGCGGGCGCCGTTCTCCATGTGGTCGTACGCCACCTCCGCGACCCGCTCCGGGCGCAGCGGCACCCAGGACAGGTCCTTCTTGCCCGACCAGCGGCTCGGCGCCCCCGGCAGCCGCGCCTCCTCGTGCGCCGACTCCTCCGCCCAGCGCGCCCACGGATGCCCGCTCACGTCCGTCATCCGCAGCGGCGCCAGCTCCTCGATCAGCTCCGCGCGCCGCTTCATGGAGAACGCCGCCGCCACGCCCACGTGCTGGAGGACGCCGTGGTCGTCGTACAGCCCGAGCAGCAGCGAGCCCACCACCGGTCCGCTCTTGTGCAGCCGGTAGCCCGCCACCACCACGTCCGCCGTCCGCTCGTGCTTGACCTTGAACATGGCCCGCTCGTCCGGGAGATACGGCAGCCCGAGCGGCTTGGCCACGATCCCGTCGAGCCCCGCCCCCTCGTACTGCTCGAACCACTCCCGCGCCACCTCGACGTCGGTCGTCGCCGGAGCCAGATGCACCGGCGGGGTCACCCCGTCCAGCGCCCGGTCCAGCAGGGCGCGCCGGTCGGCGAGCGGCACGTCGAGCAGGGCGTGGTCGTCCAGCGCCAGCAGGTCGAAGGCGACGAAGGAGGCGGGCGTCCGCTCGGCCAGCGTCCGCACCCGCGACTCGGCCGGATGGATGCGCTCGGTCAGCGCGTCGAAGTCCAGACGCCCCTCCCGCGCGATCACGATCTCCCCGTCCACCACGCACCGCTCGGGCAGCCGCTCCCTGAGCGCCGCCACCAGCTCGGGGAAGTACCGGGTCAGCGTCTTGCCGGTACGGCTGCCCAGCTCGACCTCGTCCCCGTCGCGGAACACGATCGCCCGGAAGCCGTCCCACTTCGCCTCGTAGTGCATCCCGGGCGGGATCTTCGTCACCGGCTTGGCGAGCATCGGCTTCACGGGCGGCATCACCGGCAGATCCATGGCTCCGATTCTGCGCGCACCCCGCCGAGCGCGCCCGGTGTGCGCGGTGTGCGGGGGACGCCTACGGTGGCCGCATGGGCGATGCGGTGGAACTGGAGGTGGCCGGCCGGACCGTACGGCTGACCCACCCGGACAAGGTCTTCTTCCCGGAGCGCGGATTCACCAAGCTCGACGTCGCCCAGTACTACGCCTCCGTCGGTCCCGGCATCCTGCGCGCCCTGCGCGACCGCCCCACCACCCTGGAGCGCTACCCGGACGGGCTCGACGGCGAGTGGTTCTACCAGAAGCGGGCGCCCAAGAACATGCCCGACTGGATCCCCACCGCCCACATCACCTTCCCCAGCGGCCGCAGCGCCGACGAGATGTGCCCCACCGAGGAGGCGGCGGCGGTGTGGGCCGCGCAGTACGGCACGCTCACCTTCCACCCCTGGCCGGTGCGCCGCGACGACGTCGACCACCCCGACGAACTGCGCATCGACCTCGACCCGCAGCCCGGCACTGGCTACGAGGACGCCGTGCGCGCCGCCTTCGAACTCCGTTCGGTACTGGAGGAGTTCGGGGGTCTGCGGGGCTTCCCCAAGACCTCCGGCGGGCGCGGACTGCACGTCTTCGTGCCCATCGAACCGCGCTGGACCTTCACCCAGGTCCGCCGCGCCGCCATCGCGGTCGGCCGCGAACTCGCCCGCAGGATGCCCGAGCAGGTGACGGTGAAATGGTGGAAGGAGGAGCGCGGCGAACGCATCTTCGTCGACTACAACCAGACCGCCCGCGACCGCACCATCGCCTCCGCCTACTCCGTGCGCCCCCGCCCCGAGGCGACCGTCTCCGCCCCGCTGCGCTGGGACGAGGTGGCCGACGCCCGCCCCCGCGACTTCGACCTCGCCACCATGCCGGTCCGCTTCGCGGAGGTCGGGGACGTGCACGCCGACATGGCCGACCACGCCTACTCCCTGGACGCCCTTCTGGAGCTGGCCCGCCAGGACGAGCACGACCACGGGCTTGGCGATCTGCCGTACCCGCCCGAGTATCCGAAGATGCCCGGCGAGCCCAAGCGGGTGCAGCCGAGCCGGGCTCGCAAGGACGAGGCTTCCTGACGCTCTCGCCCCCGGTGCCGGGGGTCGTCGCGCGGTTATCCTGGGCGGCAGCCGCCCGATGAGGAGCACCGAGTGACCGAGGCAGTGCCGCGCCCCACGCTGGAGGCCGTAGCCGAGCGGGCCGGAGTGTCGAGGGCCACCGCCTCCCGCGTCGTCAACGGCGGCGACGGAGTGCGCGCCCCGCTCGTCGCCCGCGTCCAGGAGGCTGTCGAGGAACTGGGCTACGTCCCCAACCGCGCCGCCCGCAGCCTCGTCACCCGACGGCACGACGCGGTCGCCGTCGTCATCGCCGAACCCGGCACCCGCGTCTTCGCCGACCCCTTCTTCGCCGCCCAACTGCGGGGAATAAGCAAGGAGTTGACGGCACGCGACAACCAGCTCGTGCTGCTGCTCACCGAGGGCAGGGACGACCACGCGCGCGTGGCCCGCTATCTGGCGGGCGGTCACGTGGACGGCGCGCTCGTCTTCTCCCTCCACCTGGACGACCCGCTGCCCGGCCTCATCCACGACGCGGGCGTCCCCACCGTCTTCGGCGGTCGCCCCGACTGGAGCGACGGCCGGGGCGGACCTGTCTACGTCGACAGCGACAACCGGGGCGGCGCCCGCGCGGCCGTACGCCATCTGGTCTCCCTCGGCCGCACCCGCGTCGCGCACATCACCGGTCCCCTGGACCAGACCTCGGCGGTGGACCGCCTGGACGGCTACCGCGACGTCATGGGCACCGACGCCCCCGACCTCGTCGTCTACAGCGACTTCACGCCCTCCGGCGGCGAGCGCGCCATGCGCGAACTCCTCGACCGCCGCCCCGACGTCGACGCCGTCTTCGCCGCCAACGACCTCACCGCCCTCGGCGCCCTCCGCGTCCTGCGCGAACACGGCCGCCGCGTCCCCGAGGACGTCGCCCTGATCGGCTTCGACGACATGGCCCCCGTCGCCGAACAGACCGACCCGCCCCTGACCACCGTCCGCCAGGACATCGAGGAAATGGGGCGCCTGATGGCCCGCCTGCTGCTGCGCGGTCGCACGGCACCCGAGTCCGGCCCGTCCTCGGTCGTCCTGCCGACGACACTGGTCCACCGGGCGACGGCGTAGCTCAGCGCTGGGACTCAGTGCCGGGTCGGTCTGGGTCAGCTCTGAGTCGGCTCGCCCCTGATCACCGCGAAACGGGCGCCGTACGGGTCGGTGAGGCGGGCCATGCGCCCCACGCCCGGAACGGTGGTCGGCGGCAGCAGCACCGTGCCGCCCCCCTGCCGCGCCCGCTCGGTCACCCCCTCGGGGTCCGTCACCGCGAAGTACGGCAGCCAGTACGCGCCCGTGTCCGCGTCCGCCGGGTCGTCGAGGGAGCGGACGACGCCGCCGAACATCGTGTCCTCCCCGGCGCCGGGCGGGTTGACGCAGGTGTACATGCCGTCGGGGAACGCGGTGGCGGAGGTCTCCAGACCGAGGACCCGGTGGTAGAAGGCGGCGCCCGCCGCCACGTCCGGGGTGTGCAGCTCGACCCAGCACAGCGCGCCCGGCTCGCTCGCCGCGTCCAGACCCTCGACCTCGCCGGGCTGCCACACGCGGAACACCGCCCCCGCCGAGTCGGCGAGACCCGCCATCCGGCCGAGCCCCATCACCTCGCCCGGCGCCAACAGCACGCTGCCGTGCGCCCGTTCGGCCGCCTGCGCGGTGGTCTCGGCGTCCTCGGTCCGGAAGTACACCGTCCAGCCCGGCAGCTCACGCCCCGCGCCGGTCGGCATCGCACCGGCGACCGTCCTGCCGTCCGACTGGAGGAAGCCGTACCCGCCCGCGTCCGGGCCCAGCGAGTGGAACCGCCAGCCGAACAGGGCGCTGTAGAAGGCGAGCGCGCCGTCGAGGTCGGGGGTGGCGAGGTCGATCCAGTTCGGGGCGCCCTCCAGGGCGCGGGTGCTGAGCATGGCTTGCCCTCCTCGCAGGGACCCCTCACGGTCCGTGGCACTGCCGAGTCTGGCACCGCGCACCGGCACGCGCCGCCGGAGCGCGTCCGCGCGCGCCGCCGTGCGGGGAGGCGGCGGGAGGGGGAGCATGGGGCGGGCGCCGGTCTCCCGGGGCGTTGTTGAACCGGCGTTGATAGAACGTTTTTCGCGGCCCGGCACGATCCGTCGCATGCACACCGAGACCATGACCCCGGCCGACACCGACTGGCAGAACCAGGCGCTGTGCGCGCAGACCGGGGCCGAGTTCTTCTTCCCCGAGCCCGGCAGCTCCGTCCGCGAGGCGAAGCGGATCTGCGGCATGTGCGCGATCCGCTCCGCGTGCCTGGAGTACGCGCTCACCCATGACGAACGCTTCGGGGTGTGGGGCGGGATGTCGGAGAAGGAACGCATGGCACTGCGGCGCACCTCCCGCTGAACCGGGGGAGGCACGCCGCAGAGAGTCGGGCCAGGTGCGGGTCAGCCCGCCGCGCGCGCCGCCATCCGCGCCTTGCGGGCCGCGAGACGCTCGTCGAACGTCGTCGCCTGCGCGTCCAGACCGCCCATGTACAGGCCGAGTTCCTCCTGCGCCGCGGCACCCTCGGGACCGAGCCCGTCGATCTCCATGACCTTCAGGAAGCGCAGCACCGGCTGCAGCACGTCGTCGTGGTGGATGCGCAGGTTGTAGACCTCGCCGATGGCCATCTGCGCGGCGGCCCGCTCGAAGCCGGGGATGCCGTGACCGGGCATGCGGAAGTTGACGACCACGTCGCGCACCGCCTGCATGGTGAGGTCGGGGGCCAGCTCGAAGGCCGCCTTCAGCAGGTTCCGGTAGAACACCATGTGCAGGTTCTCGTCGGTGGCGATGCGCGAGAGCATCCGGTCGCAGACCGGGTCGCCCGACTGGTGGCCGGTGTTGCGGTGCGAGATGCGGGTCGCCAGCTCCTGGAAGGCGACGTACGCGACCGAGTGCAGCATCGAGTGCCGGTTGTCCGACTCGAAGCCCTCGCTCATGTGCGACATGCGGAACCGCTCCAGCTCGTCCGGGTCGACCGCGCGCGAGGCGAGCAGATAGTCGCGCATGACGATGCCGTGCCGTCCCTCCTCCGCCGTCCAGCGGTGCACCCAGGTGCCCCAGGCGCCGTCCCGCCCGAAGAGCGAGGCGATCTCGTGGTGGTAGCTCGGGAGGTTGTCCTCGGTGAGCAGGTTCACCACCAGCGCGGTGCGGCCGATGTCGGTGACCTTGGACTGCTGCTTGGCCCACGGCTCGCCGTCCTCGAACAGTCCGGGGAAGTTGCGGCCGTCGCTCCAGGGCACGTACTCGTGCGGCATCCAGTCCTTGGCGACCTTCAGGTGCCGGTTCAGCTCCGTCTCCACCACCTCCTCCAGCGCGAACAGCAGCCGGGCGTCGGTCCACGCGGACGGGCTGCCGAGGTGAGGGGAGGTGATCGTCACGGGAACTCCAGGTAATGCCGAGCGGGGAGCACAGATGAAGTGAAAGAGGGCGGGCAGGCCGATGAAGACCCCGCGCCGCGAACCTACGTGATCGTAGGCTACGAATCCGTAGGTTACGAACCCGTAGGTTAAGGGTGGCGTAAGGACGGCTCCGCAGCAGGTGGGAGGGCGTTTCGGGGACACGGCGGCGGCTACGCCGAACGGCCCTGGAACCGTCGGTTCCAGGGCCGTTCGGGTGAGTGCGTCACTCGGTCGGGGTCGCCTCGATCTCCTCCCGGCTCGTCTCGCGCAGCACCCCGTCCGCCATCAGCAGCCAGCGGGTGATCCCCACCGAGTCGAGGAACGGCAGATCGTGGCTCGCGATCAGCAGCGCGCCCTCGTACGAGTCCAGGGCCGAGGTGAGCCGGCGCACGCTCGCCATGTCCAGGTTGTTCGTCGGCTCGTCCAGGAGCAGCAACTGGGGCGCGGGCTCGGCGAGCATCAGCGCGGCAAGCGCCGCCCGGAAGCGCTCGCCGCCGGAGAGGGTGCCCGCGAGCTGGTCGGCCCGCGCGCCCCGGAACAGGAAGCGGGCGAGCCGGGCGCGGACCCGGTTCGTGGTGGCGTCCGGCGCGAAGCGGGCCACGTTCTGCGCGACCGTCGCCGTGTCGTCCAGCACGTCCAGGCGCTGCGGCAGGAACCGGAGCGGGACGTGCGCCCGCGCCTCGCCCGCCACCGGCGCCAGCTCCCCGGCCACCGTCCGCAGCAGGGTCGTCTTGCCGGAGCCGTTGCGCCCGACCAGTGCGATCCGCTCCGGGCCGCGCAGATCGAGGATGCCCTCGACCCGCGCCCCGAATGCCGTCTCCAGTTTCTCCAGGGTGAGCACCTGGCGGCCGGGTGGCACGGCGGTGTACGGCAGATCGACGCGGATCTCGTCGTCGTCCCGTACGGCGTCCACCGCCTCGTCCAGCCGGTCGCGTGCCTCCGCGAGCCGTTCCTCGTGCAGGATGCGGTGCTTGCCCGCCGACTCCTGGGCGGCGCGTTTGCGGGCGCCCATCACGATCTTCGGCTCGCGCTTGGAGTCGTTCATCTTCTGCCCGTACCGCTTGCGGCGGGCCAACTTGGTCTGGGCGTCGGACAGTTCGCGTTTCTGCCTGCGCACGTCTGCCTCCGCCGCGCGGACGGTGCGTTCGGCTGCCTCCTGCTCCACCGCCAACGCCTCCTCGTACGCCGTGTAGTTGCCGCCGTACCAGGTGACCGTGCCGGAGCGCAGGTCCGCGATCCGGTCGACCAGGTCGAGGAGTTCGCGGTCGTGGCTGACCACGACGAGGACGCCGGACCAGGCGGCGACCGCCGCGTAGAGGCGTCTGCGGGCGTACAGATCAAGGTTGTTGGTGGGCTCGTCCAGGAGCAGCACGTCGGGGCGGCGCAGCAGGAGGGCGGCCAGGCGCAGCAACACCGCCTCGCCGCCGGAGAGTTCGCCCACCGTGCGGTCCAGATCGAGGTGTCCGAGACCGAGTTCGCCGAGGGTGGCCAGGGCGCGCTCCTCGACGTCCCAGTCGTCGCCGAGGGTCTCGAAGTGCGCCTCGGCGGCGTCGCCCGCCTCGATGGCGTGCAGGGCGGCGCGCCGGGCGGCGATGCCGAGGACCTCGTCCACGCGCAGACCGGTGTCGAGTGTGACGTGCTGCGGGAGGAGTCCGATCTCGCCGGTCGCCTTCACGGAGCCGCCCGAGGGGGTGAGTTCCCCGGCGATCAGCTTCAACAGGGTCGATTTTCCCGACCCGTTGGCGCCGACGAGACCGGTGCGGCCGGGACCGAAGGCGATGTCGAGACCGTCCAGGACGGTCGTGCCGTCGGGCCAGGCGAAGGAGAGGGAGGTGCAGGTGAGTGACGCGGGTGCGGATGACATGGAGCCTCGCGGAATGCTGGTGCGGTCGGGGGCGCGTGTCGAGACACCGCGAGGCGGAAACCGGGAACCAGCGGAGGCGGGAGAAAGGGCCTGTGTCTGGAGGACGGCTCGGTCGCCGAGGTCGTACGCCACGGACACCCCAAAGGGTGTGAACGCGGTGTCTCAGGACCTCAGACGAGCAACGTCCTACTCCGATCGACGACAACAGAACCGCTGTACACCGTAGGAGCGGCCGGGAGGGCTGTCAAAAGAATTACCCGGCGGGATGAACCGGCGCCCGAGCGATCAGCGGCGCCGCCCCGCGTTCAGCAGGCGTCCCGCATCAGCTCGGCCAGACCGTGGTCCAGGTCCAACTGGAGGTGCTCCAGACCGACCGGCACCAGCTCGGCGGTGGCCGCGAGGAAGCGCCGTACGTCACCGGAGCGCAGATGCACGACCGCCATGCCCTCGGGGGCGTGGAACTCCAGCACCGTGCGGTCGTAGCCGTAGGGGCGGACCCGTACGTCCCCCTGCCCCTCCGAGCCGGTCAGCCCGGCGGAGAGCAGCTCCCGGGAGAAGGTCCAGCAGATCTCCACGCCCGCGAGGGTGGCCGGGGCCGGGAAGGTCATGCGGACGGCGAAGGGGTCCTGCCGGTCGTAGTGCAGCGTGACGGGAATGGTCGGCATGCGCGGGGCGGCCGCGACCAGCCGCGCCTCCACTACCTGCTCGATGGTGGACAACACCTTGCTCCCTCGTGACGGCCGGACGCCCTCGGGGCGTCCGGCGACCTGACACCGGAAGAGACGACGGAAGCGGCCGTTCCGTGCACATGGAGGGAACGTGACGTCCGTCACCGTCCGGGTGCGTCCGGTGAGCCCGCGCGAACGGGGTACCCGCACGGTGTCCCCCTCAGCGCGGGGACGCGCGGACGACTACGGACACGACGACGGGAGTGACCATGCCTGCCGGTTCCAGCCCCAAGCGCGAGCGTCAGTACGAGCACATCAAGGAGAGCGAGCGGGAGCGGGGTGCGAGCACCGACCGGGCCGAGGAGATCGCCGCGCGCACGGTCAACAAGGAGCGCGCCCGCACCGGCGAGTCCAAGAGCGCGAGCCGCACCTCGACCGAGGACATGTCCTCCGGCGAGCGCGGCGGCAAGCGGTCGGGCAGGGGCTCCGGCGGTCCGACCTACGACCAGCTCTACAACGAGGCGAGGCAGCGCGACATCCACGGCCGCTCCGACATGAACAAGGAGCAGTTGCGGCGGGCCCTCGACGAGAAGAAGAGCTGAGGCAGGGGAGAGCCGGGGCAGAGGGGGAGCCGGGGCAGGGGGAGAGCCGGGGCTCAGCCCAGCGTCTCCCGGTACTGCTCAAGACCGGGCGCCGTCTTCGTCGCGGTGAACTCGGTGACGCGGTACTCGCACACCCCGGCGGTGACGAACGGATCGCCCGCCACGACCTCCTCGACGGCCGCCCGGTCCGCGCCGACGGCCAGGATGATCCCGCCGTCCCGCGGGTTCTTCCGCCCGGAGGCCAGGAAGATCCCCTTCGCGTACTGCTCGTCCAGCCAGGTCACATGCGCGGCGAGAGCGGCGTCGACGGCGTCGAGCGGGGCGGTGTAGGTCAATTCGAGCACGAACATGATCGCGAGCGTACCGCCCGCCGTCGTACAGTCGGCCGCACCATGACGAAGATCGCACCGGTGCCCGAGGACTGGCCCGCCACGGAGGCGCAGGCGCGCGCCGTCCAGGACGCCCTGCGCGCCCGGGTGATCCTGGACGAGCCGGGTCCGCCGCCGGGCACGGGTCACGTCACCGGTCTGGACGTGGCCTACGACGACGAACGCGACCTGGTCGCGGCGGCGGCCGTCGTCCTGGACGCGGCCACGCTGGAGACCGTCGCGGAATCGACGGCAGTCGGTCGCGTCTCCTTCCCCTACGTCCCCGGTCTGCTCGCCTTCCGCGAGATCCCGGCCCTCCTCGCCGCCCTGTCGGCACTCCCCTGCCCGCCCGGCCTCCTGGTCTGCGACGGTTACGGTCTCGCGCACCCCCGCCGCTTCGGCCTCGCCTGTCACCTGGGCGTCCTGACCGACCTCCCCGCGATCGGCGTCGCCAAGAATCCCTTCACCTTCACCCACCCCGCCCCCGCCGCCCCGCGCGGCAGCACGACCCCGCTCCTGGACGGTCCGGAGGAGGTGGGCCGAGCCCTCCGCACCCGGGACGCCGTGAAACCGGTCTACGTCTCCGTGGGCCACCGCACCACCCTCCCCACCGCCGTCGCCCACACCCTGGCGCTCACCCCGCGGTACCGCCTCCCGGAGACGACCCGCAGAGCGGACGCGCTGTGCCGGAGGGCGCTGCGGGAGGTGGTGGGGGAGGGGGTGTGAGGGCGGGACCCCACATGGTGGGAGCCCATATGGCGGGACCCCACATGGTGGGAGCCCATATGGCGGGACCCCACATGGTGGGACCCCACATGGTGGGACCCCACATGGCGGGACCCCACACGGTGGGACCTCACATGGTCGGGGTCCAGTCGGTGTTCGCGCCGCACACCACCAGGCAGGGCCGCTCTCCGGGAACCCGCCCGGCGAGCCACGCCGCGAAGGGGACCGCCGCCGCCGGTTCGGCCGCGATCCGGTACTCCTCCCACAGCAGGTCGCGGGCCGCGAGGATCTCCTCGTCGCTGACCAGCACGGACACCACGTCGTGGGCGGCCAGGACGGCGTAGGGGAGGGCACCCGCCCGGCTCGCGCCGGTCGCGGAGGCGGCGACCGAGTCCACCGCCGAGTCCGTCGGACCGCCCGCCGCGAGCGCGTCGTGCAGACAGCGGCAGTGCTCCGGCTCGACGGCGACGACACGGCGCTTTTCGGGGGTGACCCCGGAGGTGCCGGAGGTGCCGGGGGTGGCGCCGGGTCCGGGTGAGCCGAGGGCGAGAGCCGCCCCCGCCGCCAGCCCTCCGCCGCCGACCGCCACCGCGACGGTGTCCACGTCCGGGGCGTCGGCGAGGATCTCCGCCGTCACCGTCCCCTGTCCGGCGACGACGGCAGGATCGTCGTAGGGGTGCACGAACCGGTGCGCCGGTCGTGCCGCCACCTCCGCCGCCGCCGAGGCGGCTTCGGCGAAGGTGGCGCCGTGCCGGACCAGCCGTACGCCGGTGGCCTCGATACGGCGCGCCTTCGCCTCCGGAACCGTCCGGGGCACGTAGACCGTCGCGGACATCCCGAGCAGGGAAGCCGCCGTAGCGACCGCGAGACCGTGGTTGCCGCCCGACGCGGCCACCACGTGGTCGTCCGAGGGTCCGGAGAGCATCGCGTTGAGCGCGCCGCGCAGCTTGAACGAGCCGCTGCGCTGGAGGTACTCCAGCTTCAGCAGGACGCGGCGCCCGCCGGTCTCCACGTCGAGCAGGGGAGTGCGGCGGACGTAGGGGCGGATGCGGTCGGCGGCGGCGCGTACGTCGGCGGCGGAGGGCGTGAGGGTCGGACTCGTCATACGGCCATCCTTCGCGGGCCGCTCCCATAAGCACAAGCGGCGATCGGTAAGCCTCCGTTAGCGGTGCTTACGATGGCTCCATGGCGCGAGAACTGGACGTGAACCGGCTGCGGGTCCTGGTCGAGGTGGCGCACGCGGGGTCCATCGCGGAGGCGGCGCGCACGCTCGCGTTCACGCCGTCGGCGCTGTCCCAGCAGATCGCCAAGCTGGAGGCGGAGCTGGGCGCCCGACTGCTGGAGCGTCGCCCGGGCGGTGTCGTCCCCACGCCGGTCGGCGCGGTCCTGGTCGAGCACGGCGAGCGGGTGATCGGCGCGCTGCGCCAGGCGCGCACCGCCGTCGACACCGCGCTCGGCGTCCAGCCCCGCCACCTCGCGCTCGGCTCCTTCGCCACCGCCGCCCAGACACTGGTCCCGGCGGCACTCGCGGAACTCAAGAGCCGTTACCCGGACGCCGAGTTGTCTCTCGTGGACATCGAACCCCCCGACGGCTACGGCCTGGTGACCTCCGGCGACCTCGACGCCCTGATCACCCACCGCTACCCCGGCCTGCCACAGGTCCCTCACCCGGGCCTGGAACGGCGCCCCTTGCTCGCGGACCCACTACGACTCGTACTGCCCCCAAACCACCAACTCGCCCGGCACACAGAACGCGACGGCATCGCCCTAGGGCCTATCCGGCGGATCTTCGTGGGCCCGCGACGCCTGGCACGCACTCTCGCCGCACGCCCGAATCACCCGAGTACGTCCAGTACGAGGGAGATCCGGGCGCACGCCGAGAGCACGCACCAGACGCCGCGGGCTGCTCCACGAAGATCCGCCGGACAGGCCCTAACCGCCTCACGGACGAGACCTGGATCTCCGGCGCCCCGGGCATCCCCAACCGCGTCTGCCTGCAACACCTCGCCCACCAGGCGAAGTTCGAGCCCCGCGTGGCCTACGAGTCCGCCGACTACCACGTCATCCTGGCCCTGGTGGCCGCCGGTCTCGGCATCGCCCTCGTCCCCGAGAGCGTGCTCGCCGACACGGACCGGAGCCGGGTCGCGGTGTGCGCCCTGCGCGGGCTGGCTCCGGTGCGCGAGACAGCCGTCGTCCACCGTCGGCGGCCGACCGTACTGGTCCGGGAGCTGACGGCCTTCCTGCGCACGGCGGCCGATGCCGTGAGCGGAGACGGCCGCTCGTAGTTCTAGTCCTGCAACATGTCCGTGAATTGCCAAGAGTGCCCCGGCCAGTGATCGGCAAAAAGTGTGCACGCCTCTCGCTGCACGGGGTTCACGGTGGGGTCAACTGCGCCACATGGCCTCAGCATGACGTACGTGAACCCGCCGCTCTCCCAGATGACCCACACGTGAGAGACGGGGCTCAGTTCGCCCAGGTAGGCGGCGTGATAGGTGCTGTGCTGGCTGCATAGCTCACACACGACGTGGGCGTATAAGTCCCAGGGGAAATCCTCCCCCACCGGTATGCCCCCGGCCGCAAGTGCCTCGATCAGGTCCAGCCACGGTGATGGGGAAGACGCATTGCAGTGGTACATGAGCGCTCTCTGTCTGGGAAAAGAGAGCCCCGCCCGCGCGCCTTCTTGGGGTGGAGTACGCGGGCGGGGCAGATGATGCAGCGAATGTGGGCCCCGCTGGTGTGATCGCTAGGCGCTGAGCTCCAGCGCGGCGGGTTCGAAGTAGGAGCTCGCCAGGAACACGCCGGAGAAGGTGCCCGGGCCGTGCCGGTCATCAAGCCACGCGCCCAGCCCTCGCGTGTCGCCGCTGATCACGGCGGCCAACAGGAGGTCGTGCAGGTTCTCCTCCTCCCCGGGCGCGAACTCCCCGAGGAAGGACGTGTATCGGCGACTCACGCCCGCCTGGAACCGGCACAGCCTCTCGACGTACCCGACCTCCTCGCCGGTCAGCTCCTCGCGCAGCTTCGCCGTCACGTCGTCGGCAGAGAGCGTCCCGGTCATGTCCCGGAACGCGAGTCGACCCATCGTGTCCTCAGGCTCGCGAATACCCGCCCGTACTGCTGCCTCGCGGGTGATGCGCTGGGCCTCCCTGTCGCAGGCCCCCTCCATGACGATCCCGAGGTTCCGCGTGTGCCGGCTCCCTTGCGGGTCGGTGGCCGAGTAGCACTGACCCGCCGGACGCCGGAAGTTGATGCCGTACTGAGTCGGGGTCGGCTTGCCCCCGACCGAGATGTACCGCCGCCGAGAGCCGTAGTGCAGGCAGTCGTGGGCGTACGCCCGGAGCAGGTCGAGCAGGGCCAGTTCCGGGCGCTGGGGAGTGTCGCCCTCCATCGGACCGTGCATGGTCACGACCGCGAGCATTTGAAGGTGGCGATAGCCCTGGTTCAGGTGCTGGAACCCGCCGAAGGCGCCGACCCGGCGCGACTCCGCCCCCACCAACACGCGGTCGAGCGGCAGAAGCTGGGAGAGCCCCAGTTCCGCGTAGCGGCACCGGACCGCGTACAGGCCACCGTGAACACGGCCGTGTCGGCGCCCGCCTCCTGCCATCTCGTGAGGCGTTCCGGGGCCGTTCGGAACGTGTGCTCCGGGTGCTGGCCGGTCAGCTCCGACGAGTCGGCCCGTAAGAAATCCAGGGCTGCGGCGACGCCATCACCGATGACGGTCTCGTTCGGCGCCAACGGCGTCACCCCTGCGGACTGCCCAGGATGAGCCGCCGGTGGGAGTCCTGCATTCCCTCGGGCAGTGAGTCCGTGCTGAACCACTGTGCCTCCAAGATCTCGAAGTTGTCGATCTTCAGGTTTCCCCCGGTGTGCAGCCCTTCGTACGCCACCTCGACCCGGAGTTTGTAGCCGCTGGTCACGCTCCCAGGCGACCGGGCTTCACGTCCAATCCGGTCTCCTCCTTCACCTCCCGCACGATGGTGAGCGAGAACTCTTCACTCTTGATCGCGTAACCGGTGGGGAGCCCCCATGGCCTCTCCGGGGGCCACATGCGGTGCTTGAGGAGCAGCACTTGACCCGCGTCGTTCCGGACGACTCCCGTCACGCCGACCATGAATTTGGCGTGAGCGAACCACAGAATGCGCCATTGCAGAGGGCCACGGATGAGTCGCCAAAGCCGGGCAGCCACTCGTTTCATCGTTTGCCTTTCATCGGGCCTGCGTGACGTTTCGGGTACGCCCTCGCAGTGATTGCGCCGAGTCTTTCAGCCGGAGTCAGTCTTTGAAGCTCGACGCCGTGACCGGCCGTCAGGCGGAGCCGAACGGACCGGTCACAGGTACTCGCCCCGACTGCGCGCGTTCGCGCGAGCGGTCTTCGCCTGTAAGCGCTGTTCAGGGCTGGCCGGCTGGACTGCTGCCTCGGGGGCAGCGGTCCATGCCCTGCCGCCAGTGACCGGCCGCAGGGACCACTGACCGCACCACTCCCCGCGAAACTCGCCCACCTTTTCTCGACTGGTGTCGTACACAAGATCTCTGACTTGCGGCATGAAATCGCCCATCGAATGCCTCCTTTCGGTGCCGGGTTCTCTCTAAGAGAACCGCGGAACGGGAAATCCGGATACCGTCAACGACACTGGCAAACCCTGGCACTTGGCTTGGGCGCGGTAGGGAGGAGCGGGGATGGGTGAAGATGAGAACCGTAGGAACCAAAAGCTCAGCGACATGTTCGATCGCCCAGGCATGAGCCGGGGATACTTAGCGCGTCAGGTTGGGAAAAGGCCCAGCTCTACGGCCTCCGGGGAGTGCAGCCCGACGCAGTCAACGTGCGACGCTGGCTGAAGGGTGGCCAACCGCGCGACCCGTTGCCAAAGATCATTGCTGACACGTTCTCGGATCACTTCAAGTACCGAGTGACGACGTACGACCTTGGCTTGGGAGACTCGCCCGACCTTGACCGGCCGCTGACCTACAGCTCATCGTTTCAAGAGACGGTCGAGTCAGTGACCGAGCTAGGGAGAGCGGACATGGACCGCAGGAATTTTCTCGCCACCACGCCGTTCCTGGCGGCGGCGAGCGTCGGGCCGTCGCGCGACTGGTTGTTGAACGTGCTCGACCGGGGCGAGCCCGAACCCGGCCCCCGCGTCCGGCTGGAGGACGTGACGAGCGTCCGGAACATGTTTGGGACGTTCCAGGAAATGGACGTGATGCAGGGGGGCGGCTCCGGCCGCCTGGTGCTCACGGAGTACATGAACCAGCACGTCTATCCACTTCTTCGGCGTACGCACTCGGACGCCGTCCGTAGTGCGTTGTGCAGCGCCGCCGCTGAACAGACGTACCTACTCGGATGGATGGCCTTCGACAACGGCGAACACGGCACCGAGCAGCGCTACTTGATTCAGGCGCTCCGCCTGGCGGAAGAGTCAGGGGACGTGGCGCTCGGAGCGCACGTTCTCGCAGGCATGGCGGATCAAGCGACGCTGCTCGGCAACCCTGTTGAGGGCCGCCGGTTGACGCAGGCCGGGCGGCAAGGGCTACGAGACACGCACTCGCCCGCCTGCCTCGCGGACCTTTGGGCACTGGAAGCCCGTGCGCTCGCCGCGCTTGGAGATGAACGGGGAACTGCGCGGGCCGTGCTGTATTCGGAAGCCGCGTTCGCCCGCGTGGTGCGCGAGGACGAGCCGGAGTGGGCGAAGTTCATCGACGGGGCGTATCTGCACGGCGAGCACGCCAATGCGTTCCGCGATCTTCAGCAGCCTGAGCACAGCGCGGAGCACGCACGGCAGTCCATCGAGTACGCCCGTGCTCAGAACCGAGCGCGACGCGGAGCGATGTCCCACGCCGCCCTTGCCGTGTCTCACCTCCAGTGCGGGGATCTCGAAGCCGCACACGCGACGGGGGTCCGCACGCTCGAACTCGCAAGGCGCGTGAAGTCCTCACGAAGCGTCGAAGCGGTTCAGGACGTACAGCGCCGCATGATCCCGTTTGGTCGGCACGCCCTCGTCGCTGACTTCAACGAGCGCGCCCGGCAGCTCGTAGCCGCCGCGTAGCAGAGGGGTGCGGCTGCCGCGCCGACAGCGAGAGCCCCGCCCGTTCCTTACCGGGGGCGTAGCGGGGTTCCTCCATGCATCCTTCGTACGGCTGCCGATGCCCTGAGCGCGGACGGCCGCCCGTAGCCCTACCGCTCCGCCACCACCCGAAACCCGATCCCCGCCCCCCGCAGCCGCTCCGTCAGCGCATCCCCCATCGCCGTCACCGTCGTGACCTGGCCGGAGACCGGGGGGTTGGGGTCGAAGGCCAGGGAGAGGGCTGCCTCCGCGAAGATCTTGGCCGTTTCGTCGTAGCCGGGGTCGCCGCCGGTGACCTCGGTGTAGACGCGGTGGCCGTCGCCCTCGCCGATGAAGCGGACGCGGAACCAACTGCGGGCACGGCGTTCGGGGCTGGGTCCTTCGCCGGGGCGGAGGCGGGCGGAGAGCCAGTGGCGGACGGGTGGGAGCTGGGCGGCGGTCGCGAGGGCGCCGACGGCGGCGATGCCGCCCGCCGCTACGGGGAGGTGGCGTACGGCGGCGTAGTGGCGGTAGCGGAAGTCGGGGCCGTAGCGGTCGAGGGAGCGGGCGGAGCGGCGGACGATCTGGGGGTCGATGGTGGGCAGCGGGAGCGCCCAGGCGCCGATCTCCCCGGCGTAGCGCGGGGCGCCGATCGGGGCGGTCGCCCGGCGCCCGAGGAGGCGGGGCTCGTGGCGGGCGCGGTCGCGGGCGGCGGCCAGCATCCGTCCGCCGCGCGCGAACTGACCCAGCGCGGAGGTCAGGGTGCCGCCGGAGAAGGACGCGTCCACCGTCACGAACCCGTCCACGGTCAGCGGCACCCCCTCGGGCAACTGCCGGACCGTGAAGTACGCGCCCAGGTCGTGCGGCACCGAGTCGAAGCCGCACGCGTGCACCAGACGGGCGCCGGTCTCCCGCGCGCGGGCGTCGTGCCGTACGTACACCAGGTCCACGAACTCCGGCTCGCCGGTGAGGTCGAGGTAGTCGGTGCCGGTGTCCGCGCAGGCGGCGACCAGGTCCTCGCCGTAGGTGACGTACGGGCCGACGGTCGTCGCCACCACGCGCGCCTGTTCGGCGAGGGCGCGGAGGGTGGCCGGTTCGTGTACGTCCGCCTTCAGCACCCCGACGCCCTCGCCGCCCGGCAGCTCCGCGCGCAGTCGCTCCAGGCGCGCCTCGTCGCGGCCCGCCATCGCCCAGCGCAGTCCCTCAGGGGCGTGTGCGGCGAGATAGCGCGCGGTCAGGGTGCCGACGAAGCCGGTGGCTCCGAAGAGCACGATGTCGTAGGGACGGTCCGTCGTTTTCACCCTGCTCATGACACCCCTGCTCATGACTTCCCTTGGTGGTACAGCCCGCGCCGCGCCGGTCGGCCGAGGCTAGCGTGAGTGGTGCGGACCACGACCGGCGGGCCGGAGGCGGTGGCGCGGGTGCCCGGGAATACCCGGAAGAAGCGGGCGAAGCCCGTCGGGCACTCGGCTAAGCGCTCGCTCGTTCAGGTCTTGTGCCCGGTGGAACGTCTTCCTAGCATCACCGGTGTTACATCGGTTGTGTCACACACGCTTGGGGGCTGACGGCATGACGACGGCAACGACGCCGGGGCAGGGCCCGCTCACCGGTGTGCGCGTGGTGGAGCTGGCCGGCATCGGTCCGGGTCCCTTCGCCGCGATGCTCCTTGCCGACCTCGGCGCGGACGTGGTCCGGGTGGACCGTCCGGGCGGTGCCGGACTCGGCGTCGACCCGGCGTACGACGTGACGAACCGCAACAAGCGCTCCGTCGTCCTCGATCTCAAGGACCCGGAAGGACCCGCGCGCGTGCTCGACCTCGCCGAGCGCGCCGACGTCCTGATCGAGGGCTACCGCCCGGGCGTCGCCGAGCGCCTCGGCGTCGGTCCCGCCGACTGCCACGCCCGCAACCCCCGTCTGGTCTACGGCCGCATGACCGGCTGGGGGCAGGAAGGACCGCTCGCCCAGCGCGCGGGTCACGACGCGGCGTACATCGCCCTCACCGGCACCCTCGGCATGATCGGCCGCCCCGGCGAGCCCCCCGCCCTGCCCGCCAACCTCCTCGGGGACTACGCGGGCGGCGCCCTCTACCTCGTCGTCGGCGTCCTCGCCGGCCTCCACCACGCCCGCGAGAGCGGCACCGGGCAGGTCGTGGACGCCGCGATCGTGGACGGCACCGCCCACCTCTCCGCCATGATCCACGGCATGCTCGCGGCGGGCGCCTGGCAGGACCGCCGCGCCGCCAACCTGCTGGACGGCGGCTGCCCGTACTACGGCACGTACGAGACCGCCGACGGCGGGTACATGGCGGTGGGCGCCCTGGAGGCGCGGTTCTACGGCGAGTTCCTGCGCCTGCTCGGCCTGGACGGGCTGGAGACCGCCCACCACGACCTCACCCGCTGGCCCGAGCTGCGCGAGCGGATCGCGGCGCGCTTCAAGTCCCGTACGCGTGAGGAGTGGACGGCGGTCTTCGCGGACTCCGACGCCTGCGTGGCCCCCGTGCTGTCCCTGACCGAAGCCCCGCACCACCCCCACCTCGCCGCGCGCGGCACCTTCACCGACCACGCGGGGCTCACCCAGCCCGCTCCCGCCCCTCGGTTCTCCGCCACCCCCACCACCGTCCGCACCGGCCCCGCCCTGCCGGGCACCGGCACATCGGAGGTCGCCCGGGAGTGGGGCATCCCCGCCCTGGACGACCGGCACGACGACCAGCACGACGACCGCCACGACAGCCGCCTCGCAGGCGCCGACTGACAGCGGCGACCCCCGCGACAGCCCCTCCCGGCCCACCCTCCCGAAAGGCACCCCAGTGAGCAGCGAAGCGTACGTGTACGACGCGATCCGCACCCCGCGCGGCCGCGGCAAGGCGAACGGCGCCCTGCACGGCACCAAGCCCATCGACCTCGTCACCGGTCTCATCCGTGAACTGCAGGGCCGCAACCCGGACCTGGACCCGGCCGCCGTCGACGACATCGTGCTCGGCGTCGTCGGTCCCGTCGGCGACCAGGGCTCGGACATCGCCCGGATCGCCGCCGTCGCCGCGGGACTCCCGGACACCGTGGCGGGCGTGCAGGAGAACCGCTTCTGTGCCTCGGGTCTGGAAGCCGTCAACATGGCCGCCGCCAAGATCCGTTCCGGCTGGGAGGACCTGGTCCTCGCGGGCGGCGTCGAGTCGATGTCCCGGGTGCCGATGGCCTCGGACGGCGGCGCCTGGTTCAACGACCCGATGACCAACCTGGCCACCAACTTCGTGCCCCAGGGCATCGGCGCCGACCTCATCGCCACCATCGAGGGCTTCTCCCGCCGCGACGTGGACGAGTACGCGGCGCTGTCCCAGGAGCGCGCCGCCACCGCGATCAAGGAGGGCCGCTTCGAGCGCTCCCTCGTCCCGGTCAGGGACCGCGCGGGTCTGACCGTCCTCGACCACGACGAGCACCCGCGCCCCGGCACCACCGCCGACTCCCTCGCGAAGCTCAAGCCGTCCTTCGCGGACATCGGCGAACTCGGCGGCTTCGACGCGGTCGCGCTGCAGAAGTACCACTGGGTCGAGAAGATCGACCACGTCCACCACGCGGGCAACTCCTCCGGCATCGTGGACGGCGCCTCCCTGGTCGCCATCGGCTCGCGCGAGGTGGGGGAGCGGTACGGTCTCACCCCGCGCGCCCGGATCGTCTCCGCCGCCGTCTCCGGCTCCGAGCCCACCATCATGCTCACCGGTCCCGCCCCCGCGACCCGCAAGGCGCTCGCCAAGGCGGGGCTGACCATCGACGACATCGACCTGGTCGAGATCAACGAGGCGTTCGCCGCCGTCGTGCTCCGCTTCGTCAAGGACATGGGTCTGTCCCTGGACAAGGTCAACGTCAACGGCGGCGCCATCGCGCTCGGCCACCCCCTCGGCGCCACCGGCGCGATGATCCTCGGCACCCTCGTGGACGAACTGGAGCGCCAGGACAAGCGCTACGGCCTGGTCACCCTGTGCGTGGGCGGCGGCATGGGCATCGCCACGATCATCGAGCGCATCTGAACTCCCGGCGGAATCAGCGGAATCAGCGCAATCAGCGGGATCTGCGGGATCTGCGCCATCAAGAGACTTCTACGGAGACGACTGTCATGACCGAGAGCACCACCATCCGCTGGGAACAGGACGACACCGGTGTCGTCACCCTCGTCCTCGACGATCCCGGCCAGTCCGCGAACACCATGAACCAGGCGTTCCGCGACTCCCTCGCCGCGATCACCGACCGCCTGGAGGCAGAGAAGGACTCGATCCGGGGTGTCGTCCTCACCTCCGCCAAGAAGACCTTCTTCGCGGGCGGCGACCTGCGCGACCTGATCCGGGTCACCCCCGAGACCGTGCAGGACCTCTACGACGGCGGCCTCGCCATCAAGCGGAACCTGCGCCGCATCGAGACCCTGGGCGTCCCGGTCGTCGCCGCGATCAACGGCGCGGCGCTCGGCGGCGGCTTCGAGATCGCCCTCGCCTGCCACCACCGCATCGCCCTGGACGCCCCCGGCTCCCGCATCGGCTGCCCCGAGGTCACCCTCGGTCTGCTGCCCGGCGGCGGTGGCGTGGTCCGTACGGTACGGCTGCTCGGCATCACCGACGCGCTGCTGAAGGTGCTGCTCCAGGGCACCCAGTACAACCCGCGCCGCGCGCTCGACAACGGCCTCGTGCACGAGGTGGCCGAGACGCCCGAGGAGCTGATCGCGAAGGCGCGCGCCTTCATCGACGCCAACCCGGAGTCCAGGCAGCCCTGGGACCAGCCCGGTTACCGCATCCCCGGCGGCACCCCGGCCAACCCCAAGTTCGCCGCCAACCTGCCCGCCTTCCCCGCGTCCCTGCGCAAGCAGACCAACGGCGCGCCCTACCCGGCGCCGCGCAACATCCTCGCCGCCGCCGTCGAGGGCGCCCAGGTCGACTTCGAGACCGCGCAGCTCATCGAGGCGCGCTACTTCGCGGAGCTGGCCGCCGGGCAGACCTCGAAGAACATGATCCAGGCGTTCTTCTTCGACCTCCAGGCCGTCAACTCCGGCGCCAACCGCCCGAAGGGCATCGAGCCGCGCCAGGTCCGCAAGGTCGCCGTGCTCGGCGCGGGCATGATGGGCGCGGGCATCGCCTACTCGTGCGCGCGCGCCGGGATCGAGGTCGTCCTCAAGGACGTCGCCCTGGAGGCGGCTATCAAGGGCAAGGGCTACTCCGAGAAGCTGTGCGCCAAGGCCGTCGCCAAGGGCCGTACCAGCCAGGAGAAGGCGGACGCCCTGCTGGCGCGCATCACCCCGACCGCCGACGTGGCCGACCTCGCGGGCTGCGACGCGGTGATCGAGGCGGTCTTCGAGGACACCGCCCTCAAGCACAAGGTGTTCCAGGAGATCCAGTCCGTCGTCGAACCCGACGCGCTGCTGTGCTCCAACACCTCCACGCTCCCCATCACCGCGCTGGCCGAAGGCGTCGAGCGGCAGGGCGACTTCATCGGGCTGCACTTCTTCTCGCCGGTCGACAAGATGCCGCTGGTCGAGATCATCAAGGGCGAGCGCACCGGCGACGAGACCCTCGCCCGCGCCTTCGATCTGGTCCGCCAGATCAACAAGACCCCGATCGTCGTCAACGACTCCCGCGGCTTCTTCACCTCCCGGGTGATCGGCCACTTCATCAACGAGGGCGTCGCCATGGTCGGCGAGGGCGTCGAACCCGCCTCGGTGGAGCAGGCGGCGGCCCAGGCGGGCTACCCCGCGAAGGTCCTCTCCCTCATGGACGAGCTGACCCTCACCCTCCCGCGCAAGATCCGCGCCGAGACCCGCCGCGCGGTGGAGGAGGCGGGCGGCACCTGGACCCCGCACCCCGCCGACGAGGTCGTGGACCGCCTGGTGGACGAGTTCCACCGCCCCGGCCGCAGCGGCGGAGCCGGTTTCTACGACTACGAGGACGGCAAGCGCGCGGGTCTCTGGCCGGGACTGCGCGAGCACTTCACCAAGCCGGGGTACGAGATCCCGTTCCGCGACATGCAGGAGCGGATGCTGTTCTCCGAGGCACTGGACACCGTCCGCCTCCTGGAGGAGGGCGTCCTGACCTCCGTCGCCGACGCCAACATCGGCTCCATCCTCGGTATCGGCTTCCCCGGCTGGACCGGCGGAGTCCTGCAGTACATCAACGGCTACGAGGGCGGTCTGCCCGGCTTCGTGGCCCGGGCGCGGGAGCTGGCGGAGCGCTACGGCGACCGCTTCGACCCGCCCGCGCTGCTGGTGGAGAAGGCGGAGCGGGGGGAGACCTTCACGGACGGCCGCTGACGACGCGTAGACGGGGTGTGTCCCGGAGGCCCTTGGCCTCCGGGACACACCCCGCGTCGGTATCCGGCGCGGCGACGGTCCGAGGCGCCCTGGTTTCAGGCGAACGTGCGCCGGTACGTCTGCGGGCTGACACCCGTGGTGCGTTTGAAACGGTCGCGGAAGCTGGTGGGTGAGGCGAAGCCGACCTGGTGGCCGATGCGTTCGACGGAGTGCTCCGTCGTCTCCAGCAGATGCTGGGCCTGGCGGATGCGGGCCCGGTGGAGCCACTGGAGCGGGGTGGTGCCGGTCTGGTCGCGGAAACGGCGGATCAGGGTCCGGGTGCTGGTACCGGCCCGCCCGGCGATGTCCGCGAGGGTGAGATCGCGCGCCAGGTTCTCCCGCAGCCAGGTGAGCAGCGCCTCCAGCTCGGAGCCCTGCGGTGTGGGCGCGTGGTCGTGGACGATGAACTGCGCCTGCCCGCCCTCCCGTTCGAGCGGCATCACCGACAGCCGGGCGGAGTCGGCGGCGACCGCCGAGCCGTAGTCGCGGCGGATCATGTGCAGACACAGGTCCAGACCCGCGGCCGCCCCGGCCGAGGTGAGGAACTGGCCGTTGTCGACGTAGAGGACGTCCGGGTCGACGTCGAGGGCGGGATAGGTCGCGGCCAGCAGCCCTGCCGCACGCCAGTGGGTCGTCACGCGCAGCCCGTCGAGGAGCCCGGTCGCGGCCAGCGGGAAGGTGCCCACGCAGATGGAGGCGATCCGCGTGCCGTCGGCGGCGGCCGACCGCAGCGCGTCCCGTACGGCGGGAGAGAGGGGAGCGGTGGGTTCGCCGACGCCCGGCACGATGATCGTGTCCGCGCCCCGGAGACCCTCAAGACCCCAGGGCGCGCGCAGGGCGAAGGCTCCGGCGTCGATCTCCTCGCGCTCGGCGCACACCCGGACCTGGTAACCGGGACGCCCGTCGGGCAGGCGGGTCCGCGAGAAGACCTCGACCGGGGTGGACAGATCGAACGGAATCACCTGATCGAGCGCGAGAACGGCGACGGTGTGCATGGCCGGAACCTACCTCCTCACCGGTTGACGATCCCGGCTCCAGCAGCCGGTAGACCCCACACAACCGCAGCTCCACGCTTTCCTGAAGCTCTTGGCACTATCCCGTTGAAACCTGTCACCAGTGCCACTGGGCGAGCACGGTGACAGCCGGTTGACTTCGAGGCGCCCGGTGGAAAGCGACCTCGGAGGAACCTCCATGCACGTCCAGATTGTCCTGTTCGACGACTTCGACCCGCTCGACGTCATCGCCCCCTACGAGGTGCTGCACGCGGGAGGCGCGGCGTCGGACGGCGCGGTGAGCGTCGAACTCGTCTCCGCGGAGGGACCTCGTGAGGTGATCAGCGGCACCGGAGGACTGGCACTGCGCGCCACCGGCGCCCTCGACCTGGAGCGCGCGGACATGATCCTGGTGCCCGGCGCCTCCGGTCTCGCGGGCACACCCGGCGAGGTCCCGGAGGAGGAGGTGGGCGCCGGTGAACGGACGCAGGACGAGTTCATCCCCGTACGGCTCGGCCGCATCCTGGCCACCGGGCTCCCCGCGCTCCTCAAGCAGGCCATGGCGGACCCGGACATCACGGTCGCCACCGTCTGCGGCGGCTCCCTCGTCCTGGCCATGGCGGGGCTGCTGGAGGGGCGTCACGCCACCACCCACCACCTGGGTCTCGACATGCTGGACGCCACCGGCGCCCACGCGGTCCGCGCCCGCGTCGTCGACGACGGCGACCTGATCACCGGCGCCGGGGTCACCTCCGGGCTCGACCTGGGGCTATATCTGCTGGAGCGCGAGGTGGGTCCCCGGGTCGCGCACGCGGTCGAAGAACTCTTCGCCTACGAGCGGCGCGGCACCGTCTGGCGACCCCAGGGCCCGGCGCCCACCGCCTTCTGAACCCCCGGCCCCACGCAGGCCGCTCGCGCACTCTCTCCCCTCCCACCGTCAGAAAGAACATCGGCATGTCCGTCGAAGGCACCTGGTACCTGACCGTCTCCACCCCCATCGGCAAGATCAAGCCCTTGGTCGAACTCCGTGAGCGGGACGGCGTCCTGACCGGCGTCGCCCACGGAACCGGGGAGGAGGTACCGCTCGACGACATCACCCTCGACGGCGACCGGCTCACCTGGAGGCAAGCCGTCACCAAACCCCTGCGGCTGAACCTCGCCTTCGACGTGACGGTCGACGGCGACACCCTCCAGGGCATCTCCCGGGCCGGCCGCCTTCCCTCCTCGAAGGTCACCGGCGAGCGTCGAGCCGAGCGGGAGCACCAGGCGTGACCAAGCTCCTGCTGTCCCTGCACGTCCTGGCCGCCCTGGTCGCGATCGGACCGGTCACCGTCGCCGCGAGCATGTTCCCGGCGACGCTGCGCCGCGTACTCGGCGACGACGCCGACGCGGACGCCCGCACAACGCTGCGGACACTGCACCGCATCTGCCGCGTCTACGCGGGCATCGGCATCGCCGTCCCCCTCTTCGGCTTCGTCACCGCCGAGAGCCTCGGCGTCCTCGGCGACGCCTGGCTGATCACCTCGATGCTGCTGACCGCCGCGGCTGCCGTAATCCTGGCCCTCCTGATCCTCCCCGCCCAGGAGGACGCCCTGACCACGACAACGGACCCCGCCACCGCGCCCCCGACTCCCCTGAACCCGGCCCGCCTCGCCATGTTCACCGGTGTCTTCAACCTGCTCTGGGCCACGGTCACCGTCCTGATGATCATCCGCCCCGGCTCGACGACGGGGGCGTGACCGCGGGGGCGGACCGAGTCGCCCGCGCGGAAAAGGGAGTTGAGGATCAGCGCCCCGCTGCTATCGTGCGCCGAATGTCACCGATCAGGCAGGTCCAGGTCACCTTCGACTGTGCGGAACCCGAGCGGGTCGCTCGCTTCTGGTGCGAGGTGTTGGGGTACGTCGTACCGCCGCCGCCCGAGGGGTTCGAGAGCTGGGCGGCGTTCGAGCGGTCGTTGCCGGTCGAACGGCAGGGGGCGGCGTTCGTCTGTATGGATCCCACGGGGGCGGGACCGCGGATGTACTTCCAGCGGGTTCCCGAGGGGAAGGTCGTCAAGAACCGGGTGCATCTCGATGTGCGGGTGGGCACCGGGCTGGTGGGGGAGGAGCGGCTGGCCGTGCTGGAGGCAGAGTGCGCGCGGCTGGTCGCGCTCGGGGCGCGGCGCGAGCGGCTGCTGCGGGCCGACGGCGAGAACGAGTCGTGCATCGTGATGCAGGACGTCGAGGGCAACGAGTTCTGCCTGGACTGAGGCTTACGCGTCCCGCCGGAGGTCCCGCACCTCACCCAGCCCCCGGAACCCCGCCGACCGGTACGTCGCCACGGCTCCCGCGTTCGCGCTCGGCGTGCAGACCCGCGCGCTCGACGCCCCCAGCTCCCGCAGCGCGACCGCCGCGGCGAGGGTGACGGCACGCCCGTAGCCGCGACCGCGGTGCCGCCGGTGCACCCCCAGCGGCTCCAGCAGTCCGGGTCTGCCCGGACCGGCCGACCACACCGTCACCATCGCCACCGCGGTGTCCTGGTCGTCGTAGGCGAGGAGACACCGGGCGTCGGCGTACGCCGGTCCGGTGGCCATCGCGTGCCAGTGCGCGGAGGCGAAAGCCGACCCTTCGAAGGCGGCGCGCTGTACGGCGGCGCGGACCTGCGCCAGCGACGGGCCGACCGTCTCGATCCGTACACCGGGATCGTCCACCGGCTCCGCGAGGTCGCGGTGCAGCGGTGTCCACGGCTCGTCGGGCTGCCAGCCGTCCGCCAGGAGCAGGTCGCGGACCAGCGTGCCCGGGGACGCCTCGACGTACGCCCGCCCCGTCGGCAGTCCCCCGCGTTCCGGCGCCGCCAGGTCGGTCACCAGCTTCCGCGCCAGCTCCTCGTCCCGCCACGCGCCCGGCGCGATCGCCAGCCGCAGCAGCCCGGGTCCGTCCAGCAGTCCGACGGCGAGGACCCGGTTGTCGCGGCTCCAGGTCCGTACCGCCGCTGCCGTCGCCTCTGCGCCGTAGCGCCGGAACCAGCCCAGGTCCCCGGGGTGCAACTGCGTCGGAGCCCCGTCGGACTGCCACCCCCGCAGCGCGCCCTCGGCGTCGGTCAGCTCGTCGATCCCCGGCTTGCCCAGCGCGATGGCCATGCCGTCGATGACACACCACGGGGCGGGCGGTCCGCAGCGGGTTTTCTACTCCGCGTCCTCCACGTCCTCCGCCCCCGCCTCCGACAGCCACTGCCGCACCTCCCGCTTCAGCGACCGCTGGAACGTCGTCAGCAGCGCCTGCACCACCAGCGGCTGCATGTGCGCCGACAGGGAGCGGACGTCCCGCGCGTCCCGCTCCGTCACCGCGCCCCGCAGCAGGTCGGAGAGTTCGCGGGCGGCGGCGCGGGAGTGGTCGAGGAGGGCGGTGCGGGCGGCGAGGATCACCTCGTGGGAGAGGGGGACGTCCAGGAGGCGTACGCCGAGGCGCAGGAGACCGGCGTCCACGCGCCAGTCGTCGCCCTCGGGGGCGAGGACGTCCATCGCGGCGAGGCGGCGCAGGTCCTCGTCGTCCAGCGGGCGCCCGGCCCGGCGCTCCAGGTCCGCCCGCGAGAGCGTCTCCACCGCCTCGGGCGCCCATGAGGAGACCACCGCGCGGTGCACGGCGAGGTCCTGGTCGGAAAGATCGGCGGGGAGCCGTTCCAGATACCGCTCGATCCCGGCGAGGGTCAGCCCCTGGAGCTGGAGTTCCTCGATCAGCGCGAGCCGGGCCAGGTGCTCGCGGCCGTAGCGGCCCACCCGGCGCGGACCTATCACCGGGGGCGGGAGCAGCCCCCGGGTGCCGTAGAAACGGACCGTGCGCACGCTGACGCCGGACCGCGCGGCCAGCTCGTCGATCGTGAGGGCGGGTTCCTCGGCCTCGGTCGTCATGCGCGGCAGCCCTCGGTCGTCGTGCGCCCATCCTCGGTCGTCATGCGCAGCAGTATCGCCGCCGTACCGGTGCTGTGAAAGCCGGGGAGGATGTGTGAGAAGTACCGCTCTGTGACGTGGACCACCGCATTACGGGTGATCTCTCTGGGAAGCTGCTGCCTTGGTCTGAACCGCGACACACCGAGGCGGGGCGGACCGAATTGTCAGGACCCCGGGCCCAGGTCCGGGCGCACCAGAGAGTGGAACGACCCGTGAGCAAGGAAGCCGTGGAATCGGCACCGGCCGCCGTACAGGCGGCCCAGGCGTCCCAGACGCCCGCGGACGCGGGCGACGCCGGATACAGCAAGGACCTCAAGGCCCGACACGTCAACATGATCGCCATCGGCGGTGCCATCGGCACCGGCCTGTTCCTGGGCGCCGGTGGCCGTCTGCACAACGCGGGCCCCGCGCTCGCGATCGCCTACCTGGTCTGCGGCGTGTTCGCCTTCTTCGTCGTGCGGGCGCTCGGCGAGCTGGTCCTGTACCGCCCCTCCTCGGGCTCCTTCGTGTCGTACGCGCGCGAGTTCCTCGGGGAGAAGGGCGCCTACGTCGCCGGCTGGATGTACTTCCTGAACTGGTCGACCACCGGCATCGCGGACATCACCGCGATCGCGCTCTACACGCACTACTGGAGCATGTTCACGCCCATCCCGCAGTGGGTGCTGGCGCTGATCGCCCTCGCGGTGGTCCTCGCCGTGAACCTGATCTCGGTGAAGATCTTCGGCGAGATGGAGTTCTGGTTCGCGATCATCAAGGTCGCGACACTGGTCGGCTTCATGTTCGTCGGCATCTTCCTGCTGGCCACCCAGCACGACGTGGGCGGCCACCAGCCCGGTCTGAGCGTCATCACCGACCACGGCGGCATCTTCCCGCACGGCATGATGCCCGTCGTCCTGGTCATGCAGGGCGTGATCTTCGCGTACGCCGCGCTCGAACTGGTCGGCGTCGCCGCCGGTGAGACCGAGAAGCCCGAGAAGGTCGTCCCGCGCGCGGTGAACTCGATCATGTGGCGCGTGGGCGTGTTCTACGTCGGCTCGGTCGTGCTGCTCGCGCTGCTGCTGCCCGGTTCGGTGTACTCCGCCGACCAGAGCCCGTTCGTCACCGTGCTGTCCAAGATCGGCATTCCGGCGGCCGGTGACGTGATGAACCTGGTCGTGCTGACCGCCGCCATGTCCTCGCTGAACTCCGGTCTGTACTCCACGGGCCGCATCCTGCGCTCCATGGCGACGGCCGGTTCCGCGCCGAAGTTCACCGCCCGGATGAACCGCAGCCAGGTCCCCTACGGCGGCATCCTGCTGACCTGCGCGGTCTGCGTGCTCGGCGTCGGTCTGAACTACCTCGTGCCCAGCCAGGCGTTCGAGATCGTGCTGAACGTCGCCTCCCTCGGCATCATCAGCACCTGGGTGATCATCATGATCTGCCACATGATCTTCGTCCGCCGCGCCCGCGCGGGCCAGGTCACCCGGCCGCACTTCCAGCTCAAGTTCAGCCCGGTCACCGAGATCGCCACGATCGTCTTCCTGCTGGTCTGCCTCGGCATGATGTGGAACGACCCGGACGTGGGCCGCAAGACCCTGCTGCTCATCCCGGTCATCGCGGTGCTGCTGGTCGCGGGCTGGTACGGGGTGCGGGGCCGGGTGCGCCGCAACGCGGCCGAGGAGCCGGCGGAACTGGCGAAGTAGCCGTTGCCGGGGCTGCCCGCGCCCCGTGAAAACGCAGGTCGGCGCCGTTGTCAGTGGCCGCCGCTACGGTGGCGTCATGTCGGAGATCGTTTCGGGGATCGCTTACGTCCGGGGTGACGCCACCGAGCCGTGTGCGGACGGCGCACGGGTGATCGCCCACGTCTGCAACGACACCGACCTCTGGGTCGCCAACATGATCGGCCGGTATGGCGTCGGAACACCCGGCGCGAACGCCCCCGCCCTCGACCGTCTCGCCGGTCAGGTGATCGAACTCGGTGCCTCCGTGCACATGCCTCGCATAGGCTGCGGCCTGGCGGGCGGGACCTGGCCGCACGTGGAGCCGCTCATCGCCGGGCGGCTGGTGCGGCGGGGCATCGCGGTGGCGGTGTACGACCACGGGGAGGGCGGTCCATGACCGTGCGGGACGGGATCGACGTACTGGTGCTCGGCGGAGCCGGGGTGGACACGATCGTGCCGGTCCCCGAGCTGCCGCTGCCCTACGCCGACAGCTACATGATCGACTCCGGCATCCGCACCCGCGCCGGACAGACCGGCGACTTCGTCGCCCTGAGCCTCGCCGCCCTCGGTCTGCGCGTCCACCACCTCGACCTGCTCGGCGACGACCCCGAGGGCGACCTCGTCCGCACCCTGCACACCGACCACGGCATCGCCCTGACCGCGCTCCCGCAACCCGCCGGGACGAAACGCGCGGTCAACCTGGTGGGTCCCGACGGCCGCCGCCTCTCCCTCTACGACACGAGCCGCGCCCGCCCCGACGACCGCTTCCCGCCGGAGGTGCTGCGCCCCCTCGCCTCGGCCGCCCGACACGTCCACGTGACGATCACCCACCCCTGCGCCGAGGCACTGCCCCTCCTCCTGGAGACAGGCGCCCCCCTCTCCACCGACCTCCACGACTGGGACGGCGAGAACCCCTACCACGAGCCCTTCGCCCTCGCCGCCGACCTCGTCTTCCTCTCCGCCACCGCCCTGTCCGACCCCGAGTCCACGATGCGCCGCATCGCGACCCACGGTCGCGCCCGAACCGTCGTCGCCACAGCGGGAGCCCAGGGCGCCCACCTCCTCACGAACGGCACCCTGACCCACATACCCCCCGCCACCCCACCCGCCCCGGTCACGGACTCCAACGGCGCGGGCGACGCCTTCGCAGCCGCCTTCCTCCACGGCCACCTGAACGGCGAGCCCCCGGAGCGCTGCGCCCGCTACGGCGCGGTCGCGGGAGCGTACGCGTGCACGGTCCCGGCGGACCGCACGGACGCCATCGACCGGGCGGCGCTGCTCGCGGGGACGGCGGATCCGGCGGGGCGGACCACCGGCTGAGAGCCGGGATTCGGTCCCCCGGGAAGCGGCGCGGCCGTCCCGCGCTCTCGCCAGACACCGGGACCGCCTGATTTCATCGCCGTATGACTTCGTTCGACGACATGCGGAACCACTGGTGGTGGCGGCCCGACTGGAGCGAGGGCCGCCGCTTCTACACCTGGCACCTCACGTTCGAGGGTCAGCGGGATCTCCACCGGCTCGCCGCCGAGTACCGCTCCGCGCTCGCCCCGCTCGGAGACGCGTTCACGCTCGTCCCGGACCGATGGCTGCATCTGACGATGCAGGGGATCGGCTTCGTGGACGAGGTCAAGGAACGGGACGCGCGGGCCGTCGCCGACGCGGCCGGAGAGCACCTGGCCGCCATCCCCGCCTTCGACGTGCAGCTCGGCCCGCACGTGCCGGACCCGGAAGCCGTCGTGCTGCCCGTCCACCCGGACGGTCCCGTGCACGCCGTCCGCAGTGCGATCCGCAGCGCGATCGGGGACGTCCTGACCGAGGTCCCGGAGAACGCCGACGGCTTCACCCCGCACGTCTCGGTTGCCTACAGCGCGAGCGACGGTCCGGCGGGACCCGTCTTCCAGGCGCTCGACGGGCGCGACTTCACCCCGGCCCGCGCCCGGATCACCCACGCCGACCTGATCGTGCTCCACCGCGACCACCAGATGTACGAGTGGGAGCCCTTCGCCTCGGTGCCCCTGGGCTAGCCGCGAGCCGAGCCGAGCCGAACCGAACCCACCCGTTCCGGCCGACCGCGTGGACGCGACCGGCCGGAACGGGCTGCTCAGTGCCCGTGCACGTCGTTCGTCGCCTCGATCTTCTTCCAGGACTTCGGCTGGGTCACCTGCGCGGCGCTGCGGGCCAGGGAAGCGCCCGTCGCGGGCGAGCCCGGCTTCGTCGGTTCGAAGAGCCAGGTGTCGAAGAGGGACGACAGCGGCTTGCCGGAGATCTGTTCGGCGTAGCGCTGGAAGTCGGCGACCGAGGCGTTGCCGTAGGCGTGAGCCCGGGGCCAGCCCTTGAGGATCGTGAAGAAGGCGTCGTCGCCCACGGCGTGGCGCAGGGCTTCGATGGCGAGGGCGCCGCGGTCGTAGACGGCGAGGTCGAACTGGCCGTCCGCGCCGGGGTCGCCCGGCTTGACCGTCCAGAAGGCGTCGTCGGCCGGGTGGGAGGCGTAGACGTAGTCGGCCAGTTCGCGGGTGGTGCCCTCGCCCTCGTGCTCGGACCAGAGCCACTGGGCGTAGCGGGCGAACCCCTCGTTGATCCAGATGTCCTTCCAGCCCTTGAGGGAGACGTCGTCGCCGTACCACTGGTGGGCCAGCTCGTGCACGACCACCGAGGTGTTGGAGCCGGCCGCGAACTGCTTCGGGCTGTAGTAGACGCGGGTCTGGGTCTCCAGCGCGTAGCCGGTGGTGGTGTTGGGGACGTAGCCGCCCGCCGTCGCGAACGGATAGGGACCGAAGTAGCCGCTCAGCCAGTCCACCAGCTCGCCGGTGCGCTCCACGCTGGCGCGGGCGGCGCCGTCGTTGTCGCCGAGGTCCTTGCTGTAGGCGTTGATCACCGGCACCCCGCCCTCGGAGGTGGAGGTGGTGATGTCGAAGCGACCGAGGGCCAGAGTGGCCAGATAGGTCGCCTGGGGCTTGTCCTGGCGCCAGGTGTAGCGGGTCCAGCCCAGCTTCGAACTGGTCGACGTCAGCGCGCCGTTGGAGATCGCCTGGGTGCCGTCCGGGACGGCGACCGAGACGTCGTAGGTCGCCTTGTCGCTCGGGTGGTCGTTGCTCGGGAACCACCACCACGCGGACTCGGGCTCGTCGGCCGCCACCGCGCCGTCGGGCGTGCGGTGCCAGGTGGTGAAGCCGTACGCGCTCTTCGTGGACGGCACCCCGCTGTAGCGGACCACGACGGTGACCGGCGTCCCCTTCGGCAGCGGGGTTTTCGGCGTGACGACCAGCTCGTGCTCGCCGGAGGAGGCGAAGCCCGCCTTCACGCCGTTGACCCGCACCTCGCTCACATCCAGCAGGAAGTCCAGGTCGAAGCTGGAGAGGTCCTGGGTGGTCTTCGCCAGGACGGTCGCGGTGCCCTCCAGCTCGTCGGTCTTCGGTTGGTACTTCAGGCGGAGGTCGTAGTGCGAGACGTCGTAGCCGCCGTTGCCGTAGGACGGGTAGTAGGGGTCACCGATGCCCGGCGCGCCCGGCGCGAAGGTCGCGGCCGACGCCGGGACCGCCAGCAGGAGGGAGGCCGCGGCCAGCGCGCCCGGCGCGAAGATTCTGCGGTGCACGTCAGCTCCAAGTCGTCGGTAGGGAAAGTCTGTTCGGAGCCTATTGAGTCCCTGTGGTCCCGCGGGTGTCCACGGCCGCTCCTGTCACACGATCGCCATTCGGCCGACACGCCGACCCCGCGTCGCGCCGACACGCCGCCCCTGCCCCGAAGCGCCTTCTTTTGCACGGCAGTTGACCGGAGTACCGTCCGCCCATGCCGATTCGCACGCTCTGGAGAACGCTCGCGATCCTGGCCGTCGCAGCCCTGACGGCCGTCTTCCTCGTACCGGTCGCCGCCCAGGCGGCACCCCGCGAGAGCAGGCCCGTCTACTCGTACGCGCACGCCGTCCGCGAGTCGGTGTGGGTGGACACCGGTCTGGACGGGGACGGCGACGGCCGCACCGACCGCGTCGCCGCCGACATCGTCCGCCCCTCCGAACCCGCCCGCCAGGGTCGCAAGGTGCCCGTCATCATGGACGCCAGCCCCTACTACTCCTGCTGCGGACGCGGCAACGAGAGCCAGCTCAAGACGTACGACGCGCAGGGGCACGTCGTCCAGATGCCGCTCTTCTACGACAACTACTTCGTGCCGCGCGGTTACGCCTTCGTCGGCGTCGACCTCGCCGGGACCAACCGCAGCGACGGCTGCGTGGACGTCGGCGGGCGCTCCGACATCCGCTCCGCCAAGGCGGTCGTCGACTGGCTCGGCGGCCGGGCCCGCGCCTACACCAGCCGCACCGGCGGCACACCGGTCAGGGCGAGCTGGACGACCGGCGCCACCGGCATGATCGGCAAGAGCTGGGACGCCACCATCGCCAACGGCGTCGCCGCCACCGGGGTGAAGAACCTCAAGACCATCGTGCCGATCAGCGGCATCTCCTCCTGGTACGACTACTACTTCGCCCAGGGTGCCCAGCTCTACGACGGCGGACCCGACGAACTGGCCGGATACGTCGACAGCGAGGGCGCCCAGGCGCACTGCGCGGCCGTGCAGAAGAAGCTCGCGGACGGCAGCCCCACCAGCGGCGACTGGACCGGTCTGTGGACCGAGCGGGACTACGTCAAGGACGCGGCCAAGGTCCGCGCCAGCGTCTTCCTGGTCCACGGGATGCAGGACCTCAACGTCCGCACCAAGCACTTCGGCCAGTGGTGGGACGCGCTCGCGAAGCACGGCGTCGAGCGCAAGATCTGGCTCTCCCAAACCGGCCACGTCGACCCCTTCGACTACCGGCGCGGCGCCTGGGTCGACACCCTGCACCGCTGGTTCGACCACGAACTCCTCGGCTACGACAACGGCATCGACCGCGCGCCCATGGCCGACATCGAGCGCCACCCCGACCAGTGGGTCACCTCCGCCGTCTGGCCGCCGCGCGACACCCGGACCACCACCCTGTACCCGGCGCGCGGCGCCACCCCCGGCGTCGGCACCCTGGGGCTCGGCCGGTCCACCGGCACCGAGCGGTTCACCGACGACCCGAGCCGGAGCGAGACCGACTGGGCGGCCGACCTCACGAAGTCCACGCCCGACAAGGCCGCCTTCGTCACCCCGGCGCTCACCGGACCGCTGCGGATCTCCGGTTCCTCGCACGTCACCGTGACCGCCACACCGAGCACCGCCTCCGCCCATCTGTCCGCCGTCCTGGTCGACCTCGGTCCGGACACCATCCGCGACTACGCCGACGGCGGCGAGGGCATCACCACCCTCGCCGACCGCACCTGCTGGGGCGAGAGCACGACCGGGGACAGCGCCTGCTTCAAGACCACGGCGGCCAAGACGGTGCACGTCGACGCCACCGTCGTCAGCCGGGGCTGGGCCGACCTCGGCCACCACGCCTCGCTCGCCAAGGGCACCCCGCTCACCCCCGGGCGCGCCTACACCATGACCCTCGACCTGGCCGCCACCGACCACGTCGTCCCGGCGGGACACCGTCTTGCCCTGGTCGTCGCGGGCACCGACAAGGACCTCATCGAACCGCCCTCCACCCGGCCCACCCTCACCCTCGACCTCTCCCGCACCCGGGCCCGACTCCCCCTGGACGGCGGCGCCAAGGCCCTCGCCCGGGCCACCGCGACAGCACCCGCCGCACGCACCCTCACCGTCGTCGGCACACCGGAGTGCGCGAGCGGCTACGGCGACGGCTGCACGTCCACCGTGTCGCCCAGCCGGACCGTGCCCGGTTCGAGCACGTCCAGGTAGACACCGACACACGACAGACGGCCCAGGTCGAAGACCGGCACCCGGTGTTCGCGGGCCACGGCACGCATGATGCCCGGGTCGGCCGGAAGGCCGGCCTGGGCCAGCGTGGGGACCACACAGCGCGGGGTGGGGACGGCGACGCGGAACAGGACCTCACCGACGCGGAGTCGACCCCCGAGCCAGGTGTCCTCGGGGAAACCGGGGGCGCCGGGGGTGTCCACGACCAGGTTCGGCCGGAAGCGCCGCGCGTCGAAGTCCCCGGCGGGGTACGCCGCCCGCAGCCGCGCCAGGGACGCCGTGGTGACCAGATGCACCCTGCCGTAGTCGAAGAACGTCCCCGGCGCGACCCGCCCCGAGGTGATCGCCGCACCGGTGGCATCCGTACGGGCCGTGTCACGGAGTACGTCCGGGAGCCCGCCCTCGTACTCCGGCACCGCACGCTCCAGCGCGCCCCCGCCCCGCGCCGGGTCGTCCGACACGCAGACCCCGCGGCCGAGCAGCTTGGAGAGCCGGGCGTCCAACTCCGGGTCGCCGGGGGAGAGTTCCGTGCCGTCCGGCAGCTCGACCGTCACACGGTCGGACAGTGTCGCCCGGCAGGTCAGCAACGGACCCCACTTGCGCGGGTGTTTGGCGGAACCGACCGCCCCCGACTCGTCCAGCACCGCGGCGACCCGGTCCCCGTGCAACCCCCGTGCGGTGACCGCGACGCCGGTCAGGGACTCACCGAGCATGGACTTCACCGGGTAGCGGCGCAGCGCCGTCACCGTCGCCATGCCCGGGATCACCGCCCGCACGCGGTGGCGAGGTCGAGACTGCGGGAGACAGCGGCGGGGATGTCGGTGACCGGGAACAGGGCGTGCCGGACGGTCCGTTCGGCGTCGATCACCAGGATGAGCCGCTTGACGCGCAGGTCCTGTCCGGCGCGGAACGTCGGAAGCCGCAGGGCGGCGGTCAGTTGGAGCCGGTCGTCGGACAGCAGCGGGAAGGGCAGTTCCTCGGCGCGGGCGAACGCTGCCTGCTCCGCCGGGGTTTGAGTGCTCACCCCGTGCACGGCGACACCGGACGTCTCGAACTCCGGCCACGCCGCGCGGAACTGGCGGTTCTCCAGCGTGCAGCCCGCGCTGCCGGGGACGGCGGAGGGCGCCGGGTCGGCCGGGAGACCGGGTATGCCGGTGGCCGGGTAGGCGAACAGGACGGTCGCGCGGGCGGTGGGGGAGACCGGGTCGTACACGGCGCCGTCCGTCCCCGGCAGGCGCACCCCGGCGGGCACGCGCGCACCGACGAGCGCCGCGACCCGCCGCGCCTCCGCGCCGTCGTCGGGCGCCTGGCCGGTGAGGGTGCCGTCGCCGAGGAGCCAGCGGTCCGCCCAGTCCTGGAGCGACACCAGCACGGGCAGCAGCCCCCGGCCCTGCTCGGTCAGCACGTACTCGTGGCGGGGCGGCCGCTCCTGGTAGCGGCGGCGCTCCAGCACCCCGTGGTCGGTCAGCGCGCGCAGCCGCTCCGCGAGGACCTTGCGGGACACGCCCAGCTCCTCCGCCAGTTGGTCGAAGCGCACATGGCCGCGCGCGATCTCGCGCAGCACCAGCAGACTCCACCAGTCGCCCACCACCGCTGCCGCCTGCGCGATGCCGCAGGCGTCGTCCGCCTCGCGCCGTGGTCTCATCGCCGTGGCCCCATCGTCATCGTCGTGGCCCCATCGTCGTGACTCCTCAGGAACGCGCCGCCGGAAGCCGTTGACAGGCCGCCGTGCGCCCATAGTAGGTTCCCATTCGGAACCTGGTCAGTATCGAAAGGGAACCTACCGTGTCGCAGAAGCTCTGGAACGCCGTGGACGACTACTTCAACGGCCTGCTGGTCGAGGAGGACGCCGCGCTGCGGGGCGCGGCCGAGGAGAGCGAGGCGGCCGGGCTCCCTCCGCACCAGGTCGCCCCGAACCAGGGCAAGTTGCTGCATCTGCTGGCCCGTATCCAGGGTGCCCGCTCGGTCCTTGAGATCGGCACCCTCGGCGGCTACAGCACCATCTGGCTGGCCCGCGCCCTGCCCGAGGGAGGGCGGCTGATCACCCTGGAGGCCGACCCGCACCACGCCGAGGTCGCCGCCGCCAACATCGCCGCCGCCGAGGTCGGTCACCTGGTCGACCTGCGCGTAGGCAAGGCGATCGACACCCTGCCGGTGCTCGCGGACGAGGGCGTCGGTCCCTTCGACCTGGTCTTCATCGACGCGGACAAGCCGTCCAACCCCGAGTATCTGCGCTGGGCGCTGCGACTCACCCGGCCCGGCAGCGTCATCATCGGGGACAATGTCGTACGCGAGGGCGCGGTGACCGACCCCGCGAGCGAGGACCCCCGCGTCCAGGGAGTCCGCACCTTCACCGAACTCATCGCGGAACACGCCCAGTTGACCGCGACGACACTCCAGACCGTCGGGTCCAAGGGGTACGACGGGTTCACGCTGGCCCTCGTCACCGAGTAACCGGCTTACCCAGACCGACAGTTGACCGGACCGAGCAGCCCGAGGCGCACATGGCCACCGTCACCCACCTGACGTACTACCCCGTCAAGGGCTGCGCCGGAGTCCCGGTGGCGGAAGCCCAGTTGACACCCGCCGGGCTCGCACACGACCGCAGCTTCATGGTCGTCAGCGAGGAGGGCGTCTTCCGCACCCAGCGACGCGACCCGCGACTCGCCCTGATCCAGCCCGAGGTCACCCCCGGCGGCGACCGGCTCATCCTCCACGCACCGGGTCACGGCACCGTGCGCGTCGCCGTGGACGCCTCCGGCGCCGCCCGGCCCGTCGACCTGTTCGGCACCGCCTACCGGGGCATCGACCAGGGCGACACCGTGGCCGACTGGCTGTCCCAGGCGCTCGGCACGCCCAGCAGACTGGTCCGCGTCCCGCCCGACCACGACCGGGTGACCGACGGCCGGACACCGGGCACCTCCGGCTACGCCGACAGTTGCGCCCTGCACGTCGTCTCCCGCGCCACCCTCGACGAACTGAACCGGAGACTGGCGGAGCGCGGCGCCGCCCCGCTGCCGATGAGCCGCTTCCGCCCCAACGTCGTCATCGACGGCTGGGACGAGCCCCACACCGAGGACCGCGTCCTGCTCCTCACCCTCGGCGCCGCCGAACTCGGCTACGCCAAGCTCGCCATCCGCTGCGCCGTCACCATGGTCGACCAGGAGACCGGCGCGAGATCGGGACCCGAACCGCTGCGCACCCTCGCGGCATACCGGCGCGCGAGAGAGGGCGGAGTCGCCTTCGGCACGAAGTTCGCCGTACTGCGCCCGGGCAAGGTGTCCGTGGGGGACGAGGCGGTCGTCGGCGGATGGGGCGAGTCGGAGCTGTAGACCGCCGCGGGGCCGTCCAGTGCCGTACGAACAGGTACACCCTCGACCACGCGTGCGGCCGTCGCCCCGTGCGGACCAAGGGAATTCCGGCCACCGTGCGACGGGTGTGCCGAGAGTCCCCTCCCGGCGGGCTCCCGATCCCCTCGGCGCCGGGATACTCGCAGCATGTCTGCCGCTTACGCGACCTTCGGCCTGGTACCGGCGTTCCGCGCGGGCGGCGTGCTGCCCGACGGCGGCTATCAGATCCACCGCGACTTCACGGACTTCGTCGTGGACGGACAGCCCCTGCTGTTCCGCTTCCCCGACCTCGACGCGGTGACCCCGCTCGCCTCCGACGTGCCGCCCGAGGTGCTCGCCGCGCAGGTGCGGGGGCTGCTCCTGGAGCGCGAACCCCCGCTGCCCGGCGGGCGGTTCGTGGTGTACGGGTGCCCCGAGTGCGCGGACCTGGCGTGCGGGGCGCTGACCGCCGTCGTGGAGCGGGACGACGGCGACGTCGTCTGGCGCGACTTCGCCTGGCAGGACGGCGAGCACGCCGAACCGGTGCGCGACGGCTACGGCGGCACGGGACCCTTCCGCTTCCGGGCTCCCGCCTACCGGGCCGCCCTCACCGCCCTGCTCGACCGCCCGGACACCGCGCCCGCGCCCCGCCCCCACGTCCTGGTGATCGGACCCCGCGCCGGGACCCCCGCCCGCCTCGCCGCCGCCCTGCGCGGCACCGGCGTCGGCGCCGACGTCACCCCCGAGGTGGACGACGTGCCCGCGGAGGAACTGCGCCGCTACGACGCCGTGCTGTACGCCCCCGGCGTCCCCGAGCCCCAACGAGCCGCCGTACGCGAGGTGTTCACCCGCGCCGGGGTCGACACCGCCCACGTGGACGCGCTCGCGCCGATCGTCCCGCTCCTCGTCGCCCAGACCGAGCAGGCGCTCGACCGCGACGCGCTCCGCCCGCGCCGGATCACCGCCCTCACCGCCGACCGCCACACCGCCGCGCTCGACGTGGCCACCGCCTGCCGGGTCCGCCTCCTCGCCTACCGCCGCGACCGCCTCCACCGCGTCCACGTGCGCGAACTCCTCGACGAGATCCTCACCCCGGGCACCCACCACCTCCCGCTGGACCCGAGAGCCGTACGCGGCAACGCGTACGTGGTGGCCCGCACGACCGGGACGGTCCTGACGGCACCGGCCGCCCCCTGACGCCTGGCCGCACCGCCCTTCGCCGGACATTAAAATCGGCCCCCTGATGACTGCCACCCTCGTCGCCAAGAACCTCGCCGCCGGCCATGCCGACCGCTCCCTCTTCTCCGGACTCGACCTCGTCGTCGCCCCCGGGGACGTGATCGGGCTGGTCGGTGCCAACGGCGCGGGCAAGTCCACGCTGCTCAGGCTCCTCGCCGGGCTCACCCCGCCCGAGGACGGCGAGCTGCGGCTCTCCCCGCCCACCGCCGCCGTCGGCTACCTGCCGCAGGAGCCGGAGCGCAGGCCGGGGGAGAGCGTGCGGGAGTTCCTCGGCCGCCGCACCGGCGTCGCCGAGGCGCAGCGGATCATGGACGAGGCGACCCAGGCGCTCGTGGACGGCGCGCCCGGCGCCGACGACGCCTACGCCACCAGCCTGGACCGCTGGCTCCACCTCGGCGGCGCCGACCTGGACGAACGTGCCGAGGAAATCGCGGGCTCGCTCGGTCTCGCCGTGGACCTCGACCGCCCGATGACCTCCCTCTCCGGCGGCCAGGCGGCCCGCGCGGGACTCGCCTCGCTGCTGCTCTCCCGCTACGACGTCTTCCTCCTGGACGAGCCCACCAACGACCTCGACCTCGACGGGCTGGAGCGCCTGGAGCGCTTCGTCACCGGACTGCGCGCGGGCACCGTCGTCGTCAGCCACGACCGCGAGTTCCTCACCCGCACGGTCACCAAGGTCCTCGAACTCGACCTCGCCCAGCGGCAGATCAACCTCTACGGCGGCGGCTACGCGGGCTACCTGGAAGAGCGCGAGGTCGCCCGCAGGCACGCCCGCGAGGACTACGAGGAGTACGCCGACAAGCGCGCCGCCCTCCAGGACCGCGCCCAGACACAGCGCTCCTGGATGGACAAGGGCGTCAAGAACGCCCGGCGCAAGGCGGGCAACGACAACGACAAGATCGGCCGCAAGTTCCGCAGCGAGGCCAGCGAGAAGCAGGCCGCCAAGGCGCGCCAGACCCAGCGCATGATCGAGCGCCTGGAGGTCGTCGACGAGCCCCGCAAGGAGTGGGAGCTGCGCATGGAGATCGCCTCCGCGCCCCGCTCCGGCGCGGTCGTCGCGACCCTCCGCGACGCCGAGGTACGGCGCGAGGGCTTCACCTTCGGTCCGGTCACGCTCCAGATCGACTGGGCCGACCGCATCGCCGTCACCGGCGCCAACGGCGCGGGCAAGTCCACCCTGCTCGGCGCCCTGCTCGGCCGTGTCCCGCTGGACGCGGGACACGCCACGCTCGGCTCCGGCGTCCTGGTCGGGGAGGTGGACCAGGCGCGCGGTCTCTTCCACGGTCCCGAGACCCTGCTCGCCGCGTTCCAGGCGGCGGTGCCCGACACCGAGGCGGCCGAGGTCCGCACCCTGCTCGCCAAGTTCGGGCTGAAGGCCGACCACGTGCTGCGCCCCGCCGCGACCCTCTCCCCGGGCGAACGCACCCGCGCCGCCCTCGCCCTC
Organism: Streptomyces sp. DSM 110735; assembly: GCF_016482685.1. GTDB lineage: Bacteria > Actinomycetota > Actinomycetes > Streptomycetales > Streptomycetaceae > Streptomyces. The sequence goes on from NZ_JACYHF010000025.1 coordinate 75,499, forward strand.
CTCCAGGGCAGGGGCGTCAACCTGCTCGTCCTCGACGAGCCGACCAACCACCTCGACCTGCCCGCCATCGAACAGCTCGAGTCCGCCCTCGACGCCTACGACGGCACGCTCCTCCTGGTCACCCACGACCGCCGGATGCTCGACGCGGTCAAGGTCAACCGCCGCCTGGAGGTCGCGGACGGCAAGGTGACGGAGCGCTAGGCCCGCCGGGGGAGCCCCACAGGCTCCCCCGGTGTCCATCGGCGCCGGGCGGCGAACCACACCCGCCCGGCTCCCCATGCGGCTCAGCCCCGCCCGTTGCCCGGGTTCAGCAGCCCCGCGCGGCGCAGCGCGTCCGCCATCGCGCTGTTGGCGGGAGCGGGCGCCTGACGACCGCCCCGGTCACCACCGCGCCCCTGCCCCTGCCGACCGGACTGTCCCTGTCCCTGTCCCTGGCCCTGTCCCTGGCGACCGCCCTGACCCCGCCGCTGCTGCGGCGGACGGGAGCCGCCGCCGCGCCGCTCCTTGCCGTCCTGACCCTGCGCCGCCGCCTCGTCGTCCAGCCGCAGCGTCAGCGCGATCCGCTTGCGCGGGATGTCCACGTCCAGGACCTTCACCTTGACGATGTCACCCGGCTTGGCGACGTCCCGCGGGTCCTTGACGAACGTCTTCGACATCGCGGACACGTGCACCAGACCGTCCTGGTGGACGCCGATGTCCACGAACGCGCCGAAGGCGGCGACGTTCGTCACCACGCCCTCGAGCACCATCCCGGCGGACAGGTCGGAGATCTTCTCCACGCCCTCCTTGAAGGTGGCCGTCTTGAACGCCGGACGCGGGTCGCGCCCCGGCTTCTCCAGCTCCTTGAGGATGTCCGTGACCGTCGGCAGACCGAAGGTGTCGTCCACGAAGTCGGCGGGGCGCAGCGAGCGCAGCACACCGGTGTTGCCGACCAGCGAGGCGACCTCCTGACCCGAGGTCTTCACCATCCGCCGCACCACCGGGTACGCCTCCGGGTGCACGCTGGAGGAGTCCAGCGGGTCGTCCCCGCCCCGGATGCGCAGGAAGCCCGCGCACTGCTCGTACGCCTTCGGGCCGAGCCGGGAGACCTTCTTGAGCTGGGCGCGGGAGGTGAACGGACCGTTGGCGTCGCGGTGCGCCACGATGTTCTCCGCGAGGGTGGCGGAGACCCCGGACACCCGCGAAAGCAGCGGTACGGACGCGGTGTTGACGTCCACGCCGACGCCGTTCACACAGTCCTCGACCACCGCGTCCAGCGAGCGCGACAGCTTCACCTCGGACAGGTCGTGCTGGTACTGCCCGACACCGATCGACTTCGGGTCGATCTTCACCAGTTCGGCCAGCGGGTCCTGGAGACGGCGCGCGATGGAGACCGCGCCGCGCAGCGACACGTCCATGCCGGGCAGCTCGCGGGAGGCGTACTCCGACGCCGAGTACACCGACGCGCCCGCCTCCGACACCATCACCTTGGTGAGGTTCAACTCCGGGTGCTTGGCGATGAGTTCGGTGGCCAGCTTGTCGGTCTCGCGGGAGGCGGTGCCGTTGCCGATCGCGACCAGGTCGACCGCGTGCTCCTTCGCCAGGCGCGCCAGCTTGGCGATCGCCTCGTCCCACTTGTTGGCCGGGACGTGCGGATAGATGACATCGGTGGCGACAGCCTTGCCGGTCGCGTCGACCACGGCTACCTTCACGCCCGTACGGAAACCGGGGTCGAGACCGAGCGTGGCGCGGGTGCCGGCCGGGGCGGCGAGCAGCAGGTCGCGCAGGTTGGCGGCGAACACGTTCACCGCCTCGTCCTCGGCGGCCGTGCGCAGCCGCAGTCTGAGGTCGATGCCGAGGTGCACGAGCACCCGGGTGCGCCAGGCCCAACGGACCGTGTCGCCCAGCCACTTGTCGCCCGGGCGCCCCCGGTCCGCGATGCCGAACCGCGTCGCGATGAAGCCCTCGTACGTCGAGGGACCCTCGGTCGGCTCCTCCGGCTCCAGGACGAGGTCGAGGACCTCCTCCTTCTCGCCGCGCAGCATCGCCAGGATCCGGTGCGAGGGCAGCTCGGTGAACGGCTCGGTGAAGTCGAAGTAGTCGGCGAACTTGGCGCCCGCCTCCTCCTTGCCCTCGCGCACCTTGGCCGCCAGGCGCCCGCGCGTCCACATCCGCTCGCGCAGCTCACCGATCAGGTCGGCGTCCTCCGAGAAACGCTCGGTCAGGATCGCCCGCGCGCCGTCCAGCGCGGCCTGCGCGTCCGCGACGCCCTTGTCGGCGTCCACGAACGCGGCAGCGGCGGCAGCCGGGTCGACCGACGGATCGGTCAGCAGCCCCTCGGCCAGCGGCTCCAGACCCGCCTCGCGGGCGATCTGCGCCTTGGTGCGCCGCTTGGGCTTGTACGGCAGATAGATGTCCTCCAGGCGCGCCTTGGTCTCGGCGCCCCGGATACGGGCTTCGAGATCCTCGGTGAGCTTGCCCTGCTCGCGCACCGACTCCAGGATCGCGGCCCGCCGGTCCTCCAGCTCCCGCAGATAACGCAGCCGTTCCTCGATCGTGCGCAACTGCGCGTCGTCGAGCATCTCGGTCGCTTCCTTGCGGTAGCGGGCGATGAAGGGCACCGTCGAACCGCCGTCCAGCAGCTCCACCGCGGCCTTCACCTGCCGCTCCCGTACGCCGAGTTCCCCGGCGATCCTGCCTTCGATGGACGCTGTGAGGGGTGTCGTCACGATCCCGTACCGCCTTCTCCACTGAGGTTGCGCGGCAATTGTGGCAGGTGACACCGACATCCGGACGGCAGGGCGCTCCGGCGGCCCGTCGCGCGCGACCCTCAGGCGCGGCTGCCGCCCGAGGCGCCCCCGAACAGCCGGGCGAGCGCCCGGAACGGCAGGGTGACGACGGTCGCGATGGCTCCGCCGATCTGGCGCAGTACGTCGGCGATGGCACGGAACACGATGGGTTCTCCCTTCTCGCGGGCTCCACCCGGACCCCTGCGGGGATTCCCCGAGGTCCCGGGGCCGGGTGTTCCGGGTTTTCCCGGACTTCTCCCGGACGACAGGCGTCCGGGCCGGTCCGGGTACCCCGTCGGCCGCCGCCCACGCCCCGCGCCCGGATCACTCCGGCGCGGGCACGCTCCAGGTGAAGCGGGGTGCCCGGCGCTCCAGGAACGCGGTGACGCCCTCGGCGGTGTCGGACGCGGCGCTGGCCCGCTCCGCCCAGTGGGCGTCGCGGTCGGTGCGGCCGTCCGCGAACTCCTTCGCCGCCGCCTGCGTCAGCCGCGAGCGGGACACCAGGACCCCGGTCAGCGCGTCCACCCGCTTGTCGAGGTCCCCGGCGGGCAGCACCTCGTCCACCAGACCGGTGCGCAGGGCCCGCTCGGTGTCGATCAACTCGCCCGAGAACAGCAGGTACTTGGCGGTCGCCGGGCCCACCAGCGACACCAGGCGCCGGGTGGAGGAGGCGGGGTAGACGATGCCGAGCTTCGCCGGGGTCACCCCGAACAGCGTCCCCTCCTCCGCAAGGCGCAGATCACAGGCAGCCGCGAGCTGGGCTCCGCCGCCCACGCAGTGCCCCCGGACGGCGGCGAGCGTCGGCTTCGGGAACGCGGCGAGCGCCTCCTCGGCCGCCACCGCGAGCCCCTGCGCCTCCTGGGGTCCCTCCCGGAGCGAGGAGATGTCGGCGCCCGCGCAGAAGGTCGTGCCCTCGCCGGTCAGCACCAGCGCGCGTACGTCCGCGTCGGCGGCGAGCCGGTCGAGCAGCGGGGGCAGCGACCGCCACATCGCGGCGGTCATGGCGTTGCGCTTGGCCGGGTTGCGGATGACGACGGTGGCGACGTGACCGGCGACCCGGTACGACAACTGCGGCTCCATGCGGCGGATCGTACCGACCCGGTCCGTCCCGCCGGTAAGCCCCCGGCGCGTGGTCCGAATCGGCACCGGGACCAAACCCGTACAACCCGAAGAGTTCGGGAACCGGCGTCCGGGAGACAGGAACAGTCGCGCGGACGACCAGGTCATACGCGAACGGTCGAAAACGTTCGATACCCGCTGACTTCTGTTCAGTCATCCGGTGCGGAGCCGATCATTACCAACACTCGACGTGTGGTGACAATCGAGCGCGAGGGTGGCGACCGGACGATGGACAACCACGGGCGTGGGAGCGTGCCGCGCCCAGCGCAGGAGGGCGCCCCGCCGGCGCCCGGAACACTGCCGTACGAAGGGGTCTGGAGGTTCACCGCGGCCACCGTGGACGCCTCGGTCCCGCAGGCCCGGCACGCGGTGCGCGATCTGCTGCTGCGCCAGGGCGTTCCCGTCGCCGACGACGTGGCGCACGGGCTGCTGCTGATCGTCTCCGAACTGGTCACGAACGCGGTCAAGCACGCGGCGCTGCTGTCGCCGATGCTCGCCGTGGAGGTGGCCGTCGGCGCGGAGTGGGTGCGGGTGTCGGTGGAGGACAACCACCCCTACCGCCCGACCGCCCTGGAGGCGGACCACGGCCAGACCGGCGGACGCGGTCTGCTGCTCGTGCGCGAGGTGGCGCGGGAGGCGGGCGGCACGGTCGACGTGGAGCACACGGCGAGCGGCGGCAAGGTGATCTGGGCGGCCCTGCCGCTCAAGCCCGCGCTCCAGCGGTGAGACCGCCCCCGGTCCCTCGGACCCGCCCGGGTGCTACCAGCCCGCCGAGGGACCGGTCAGTTCCCTGATCGCGGGGCGGGCGGCGTCCAGGACGGTCAGGAACCACGCCGAGAACGGCTCACGGGCGTGCCGCTCCGCCAGCTCGGCGGCGGAGACGAACGCGGTCTCCCCGACCTCCTCCGCGTCCGGCGTCACGGGCTCCTGGACCAGACCGACGAAGAGGTGGTTGAACTCCTGCTCCACCAGACCCGAGGCCGGGTCCGGGTGGTTGTAGCGGACGGTGCCCGCCGCGGCCAGCAGCGACGGGGAGACACCCAGCTCCTCGTACGTCCGCCGGGCCGCCGCCGCGAAGGGAGCCTCGCCGGGGTACGGGTGACCGCAGCAGGTGTTGGACCAGACACCGGGGGAGTGGTACTTGCCGAGCGCGCGCTGCTGGAGCAGCAGCCTGCCCCGCTCGTCGAAGAGGAACACCGAGAACGCCCGGTGGAGCTGTCCCGGCGGCTGATGGGCCGCGAGCTTCTCCGCGGTGCCGATCGTCACGCCCTTCTCGTCGACCAGTTCCAGCAAAATCGGCTGTGTGGTGCCGTTCGACGAGCTGTGCGTCTCGGTGGCAGGTGTGATCGGCATACCCATCCTTCGCCTCGGTCTTCGCACCCCAAGTCTGCCGTACGAATCCGGCACTCCCGACACTTCCCGGCACGTCCGCATGTCCCGTGCCAGGTGGGGCGGAAGCGGGGCCCGGAAGCACATCGTGCCCGGCGCCCGGTGCGGGGAACCTCGGCAAGCCCTCGCACACGGGTGCGCACCGTCAACGTACGCCACCGGGACCGGGCGCCGGGTGCGGACCCCTCGGGTCGGCCCCTCGGGTCGCCGTCAGTGGCAGAGCCGCGCCTCGTGCTCCGCGTGGCCGCCGGGCTCCAACTGGAAGGTGCAGTGCTCCACGTCGAAGTGGTCGCCGAGGCAGCCCTGGAGTTCGTGCAGCATCTTCTCGTGGCCGATCGCGTTCAGCACCTCCGTGCTGACCACCACGTGCGCGGAGAGCACCGGCAGACCCGAGGTGATGGTCCAGGCGTGCAGGTCGTGCACGTCCTCCACGCCGTCCAGCTCCAGGATGTGCGTGCGCACCTCGGCCATGTCCACGTTCTTCGGGGCGGCTTCCAGGAGCACGTCCAGCGTCTCGCGCAGCAGCTTGACCGTCCTCGGCACGATCATCAGACCGATCACCAGCGAGGCGACCGGGTCGGCCGCCTGCCAGCCGGTGGCCAGGATGACCGCCGCCGAGACGATCACCGCGACCGAGCCGAGCGCGTCGGCGGCGACCTCCAGGAAGGCGCCGCGCACATTGAGACTGTCCTTCTGCCCGCCCATCAGCAGCAGGAGCGAGACGGAGTTCGCCACCAGACCGATCGCACCGAAGACGATCATCAGCCCGCCCTCGGTCCCCGCGGGGTGGACGAACCGCTCCACCGCCTCGAAGAGGACGTACCCGCCGACCCCGAGCAGCAGCAGACAGTTGGCCAGAGCCGCCAGGATCTCGGCACGGGCGTAGCCGAAGGTGCGGTTGGCGCTGGGCGGGCGCGCCGCGAAGTGGATGGCGAGCAGCGCCATCACCAGCCCGACCGCGTCGGTCGCCATGTGGGCCGCGTCGGCGATCAGCGCGAGCGAGTCCGCGAGGAACCCGCCGACGATCTCCACCACCATGATGATGAGCGTGATCCCCAGCGCCGCCCGCAGCCGCCCCCGATAGGCAGCCGCCGCCGTCCCCGTGGGCGCGTGACTGTGCCCATGACCGTGGTCGTGCCCTGCCCCCATGCCGAAGACCACCCTTCCGTCTGCCCACCGGCTCACAGTGAACAACGCCCGGCGCCTGCGGGGCAACGCGGCACTGAATACCGTTGTCATATGCTCTGACCTGCGGAAACGATTCGCAGGTCAGAGAGGTGCGGGTGGCCGGGGGCGCTTCACCCGTGGTGGTGCCGCCACCCCTCCCACGCCGAGGTGACCATCTCGCGGACGTCCCGGCGGGACTGCCAGCCCAGTTCGGTGTGGGCTCGGGTGGCGGAGGCGACGGCTCGGGGGGCGTCGCCGGGGCGGCGGGGTTCGACGAGGGGCGGGGTTGTTTCGCCGGTGACCTCGGCGATCACGGTGATCAGTTCGCGGACCGAGACGCCCTCGCCGCTGCCGATGTTCAGGGTGAGGTCGCCGGTGAAGGTGCCGTCGGAGAGGCGGCGGGCAGCCGCGAGGTGGGCGTCCGCGAGGTCCGCGACGTGGATGTAGTCGCGGATACAGGTGCCGTCCGGGGTCGGATAGTCGTCGCCGAAGATCCGGGGCGCCTCGCCGCGGGTGAGGCGGTCGAAGACCATCGGGACGATGTTGAAGACACCGGTGTCCGCCAGCTCCGGGGCGGCGGCTCCCGCCACGTTGAAGTAGCGCAGGCACACCGTCGCGATGCCGTGCGCCCGGCCCGCCGCCCGCACCAGCCACTCACCGGCCAGCTTGGTCTCGCCGTAGGGGTTCACCGGCACGCACGGGGTGTCCTCGGTGATCAGGTCCACGTCCGGGTTGCCGTACACCGCCGCCGAGGACGAGAACAGCAGCCGTCGCACCCCGCTCTCCGCCATCGCGTCCAGCAGCGTGCCGAGACCGCCGAGGTTCTCCCGGTAGTAACGGGTGGGCTCCGCCACCGACTCCCCGACCTGCTTGCGCGCCGCGAGATGCACCACACCGCTCACCCCGTGCTCGGCCAGCACCCGCTTCAGCAGATCCCCGTCCAGCGTCGAGCCCTCGACCAGCGGCACCCCCTCGGGCAGCCGCTCCGGCACGGCGGCGGACAGGTCGTCGAGCACCACGGCACTCTCCCCGGCACCGGCCAGCGCCCGCGCCACGTGTGCCCCGATGTATCCGGCTCCGCCGGTGATCAGCCACGTCATGGTCGCCCACCCTATGCCGCCCCGCACGCACCCCGGCAGAGCCCGGACCGCCGCCCCTCTGTCCCGCGATGCCCGGGTCTGCGCCCCGCGGTTTGTGGGGCGGCCCCCGCATCCCCGATGATGATCGCGGCATGGGCGGGGCGGACTCCGCGGCGGACCCGCGAGGGCCGGGCCGTGAACGCCCGGTGAACGGCGGCTCCGGCCGATCGGATAGCCTCTGCCGACATGCCGCCCAGGGTGCCGAAGGCAGGGCGCCCCACCACGCATCACGCAAGCGACCGGCGCCGACGCGCCGGCACCCAGGGAGTTGAGTTCGGTTGTCGACCGCCATCGTCACCGGTCAGCCGGTACCCGGATCGTCTCTCGAAAGCGATCTGCGGTCCCTCGGCTTCGACGTGCGTGTGGCCGCCGACGCCTCCGAGGCCGAGACCCTGCTCGCGACCGTCCCGGCCAGCCACCGCGTCGCCCTGGTCGACGCCCGCTTCGTCGGCCACCCGCACGCGCTGCGCCTCGGTCTGACCGACCCCCGCTTCCCGCTCGCCGCCGTACCCGGCGCCGTCACCGCGCAGGCCACCGCCCGCCAGGCGCTCAGCCGCGCCCTGACCCGCGAGACCACCGCGGGCGGCGGCACCGCCGTCGCCGTGGACAGCCTGCCCGACCGCCTGGTCACCGCCCTGGACGCCGACTACGGCGAGGTCCACCGCCCCGAGCTGGGCAGCCTCGTCGCCACCGTCCCCGCCGACCCCCAGACCCGCAACGAGGCCCGGCAGGCCGTCGCCGCCGTCGACGACGAGGCCGTACGCCTGAGGTCCGCCGTGAAGTCCCGGGACGGCTTCTTCACCACCTACTGCATCAGCCCGTACTCGCGCTACATCGCCCGCTGGTGCGCCCGCCGGGGTCTGACCCCGAACCAGGTCACCACCGCCTCGCTGCTCACCGCGCTCATAGCGGCGGCCTCGGCCGCGACGGGCACCCGCGCCGGATTCGTCGCCGCCGGTGTCCTGCTGATCGCCTCCTTCGTGCTGGACTGCACCGACGGCCAGCTCGCCCGCTACTCCCTGCAGTACTCCACCCTCGGCGCCTGGCTCGACGCCACCTTCGACCGCGCCAAGGAGTACGCCTACTACGCCGGTCTCGCCCTCGGCGCGGCCCGCGGCGGCGACGACGTCTGGGCCCTCGCGCTCGGCGCGATGATCCTCCAGACCTGCCGCCACGTCGTGGACTTCTCCTTCAACGAGGCCAACCACGACGCCACCGCCAACACCAGCCCCACCGCCGCCCTCTCCGGACGGCTCGACAGCGTCGGCTGGACCGTGTGGCTGCGCCGGATGATCGTCCTGCCCATCGGCGAACGCTGGGCCATGATCGCCGTCCTCACCGCCGCGACCACGCCCCGCATCACCTTCTACGTGCTCCTGATCGGCTGCGCGCTGGCCGCGACGTACACCACGGCGGGCCGCGTGCTGCGCTCGGTGACCCGCAAGGCCAGGCGCACCGACCGCGCCGCCCAGGCGCTGGCGGACCTCACCGACAGCGGTCCCCTCACCCGGCTGCTCACCCGGGGGCGGCCGGGCAAGGTCAGGCTCACGGTCCTGGCCCCCCTCTGCGCCGCTCTCGGCGCCGTGGTCCTGGTCGGGTCGGCCGCGCTGTTCGGGGCGAGCTGGACGTTCGTCGTCGCCGCCGGTCTCTACGTCCTGTTCTCCGCCGAGGCCGTCGAGCGTCCCCTCAAGGGCGCCCTCGACTGGCTGGTCCCGCCGTTCTTCCGGGCCGCCGAATACAGCACGGTCCTGATCCTCGCGGCGAAGGCCGACGTACCGGGAGCCCTTCCGGCGGCGTTCGGGCTGGTCGCGGCCGTCGCCTACCATCACTACGACACGGTGTACCGCATCCGCGGCGGCGCCGGCGCGCCGCCCGCGTGGCTCGTGTGCGCCACCGGCGGTCAGGAGGGGCGGGTCCTGCTCGTCGCCGTCCTCGCCGCGCTGCTGACCGCCTCGCAGTTCACCGTCGCGCTCACGGTCCTCGCCGTGGTCATCGCCTTGCTGGTGCTCGCCGAGAGCATCCGCTTCTGGGTGTCCGCAGGGGCGCCCGCCGTTCACGACGAAGGAGAAACCGCATGATCGGCCTCGTGCTGGCGGCCGGCGCCGGACGGCGTCTGCGCCCCTACACCGACACGCTGCCCAAGGCGCTCGTGCCGGTCGGACCGGAGGGCGACGAGGAGTCGCTCACCGTTCTCGACCTCACCCTGGGCAACTTCGCCGAGGTGGGTCTGACCGAGGTCGGTGTCATCGTCGGTTACCGCAAGGAAGCCGTGTACGCCCG
>NZ_JACYHF010000026.1 GCF_016482685.1 Streptomyces sp. DSM 110735
CGGCTCCACCCAGCCGCACCAGCCACCCCGCCAAAGATGCGCACGCGGTCCCACCAAGGTGCGACACCCACCCCGCCCGAGGGCACCCGCCGTCCCGCCGAACCATCCCGCCAGCAGCGCACGCACGATTCCGCCGAGCCCCACGACCCACCCCACTGAAGGTGCGCACACGGCTCCACCCAGCCGCACCAGCCACCCCGCCAAAGATGCGCACGCGGTCCCACCAAGGTGCGACACCCACCCCGCCAACAGACACCCCCGCCCTTTCGCAAAGGGTTTGCCCGCTGTTTGCCGGAATCTTCCTGACAACGATCGCATTCCCGTGGGCTACGTCATCTACGCGCGTAGGCGAAGACCGGCTACCCTCGTGCCGTGAACGCATCTCTCCTTCCGGACGACCCCCACGCCGCCGCCGACGCCGCCGCCGCGCGGCTGCGCGAACTCACGGGCGCCGAGACCCACGACGTCGCCCTCGTGATGGGCTCCGGGTGGGCCCCGGCCGTGGACGCCCTGGGCGCTCCCGACGCCGAGTTCGCGGTGACCGAGCTGCCCGGCTTCCCGCCGCCCGCCGTCGAGGGCCACGGCGGCAAGATCCGCTCGTACACCTTCGGTGCCAAGCGCGCGCTGGTGTTCCTGGGCCGTACGCACTACTACGAGGGCCGTGGCGTCGCCGCCGTCGCGCACGGCGTGCGCACCGCCGTCGCCGCGGGCTGCAAGACCATCGTGCTGACCAACGGCTGCGGCGGTCTGCGCGAGGGCATGCGCCCCGGGCAGCCGGTGCTGATCAGCGACCACCTGAACCTGACGGCCACCTCCCCGATCGTCGGCGCCAACTTCGTCGACCTCACGGACCTGTACTCGCCGCGCCTGCGCGCCCTGTGCAAGGAGATCGACCCCTCCCTGGAGGAGGGCGTCTACGCGCAGTTCCCCGGACCGCACTACGAGACCCCGGCCGAAATCCGCATGGCTCGTACCATCGGCGCCGACCTGGTCGGCATGTCCACGGTGCTCGAAGCCATCGCCGCACGCGAGGCGGGCGCCGAGGTGCTCGGCATCTCCCTGGTCACCAACCTCGCCGCGGGCATGACCGGCGAGCCGCTGAACCACGAGGAGGTCCTGCAGGCGGGCCGCGACTCGGCGGCGCACATGGGCGAGCTGCTGGGACAGGTGCTGAACCGGCTGTAGTACCGGCGGCAGCGGACAGATCGAGAGAGAGGTTCACCCGAGGTGCAGGACGTGCAGGACGACGTGCAGGACGAACTCATCGCGCGGGCCCAGGCGTGGCTGGCCGAGGACCCCGACCCCGAGACCCGCGCGGAGCTGAGCGCGCTGCTCGACGCCGGGGACACCGCCGAGCTGGCCGCCCGCTTCGGCGGCACGCTCCAGTTCGGCACCGCCGGGCTGCGCGGCGAGCTGGGCGCGGGCCCGATGCGGATGAACCGCGCGGTCGTGATCCGCGCCGCCGCCGGTCTCGCCGCGTACCTGAAGGCGCAGGGGCAGACGGACGGTCTGGTCGTCATCGGCTACGACGCCCGGCACAAGTCGGCGGACTTCGCGCGGGACACCGCCGCCGTGATCACCGGCGCCGGGCTGCGCGCGGCCGTACTGCCCCGTCCGCTGCCCACGCCCGTCCTCGCCTACGCCATACGGCACCTCGGCGCGGTCGCGGGCGTGGAGGTCACCGCGAGCCACAACCCGCCCCGGGACAACGGCTACAAGGTGTACCTCGGCGACGGCTCCCAGATCGTCCCGCCCGCCGACGCGGAGATCGCGGCGGAGATCGACGCGGTCGCGGCGCTCGCCGACGTACCGCGCCCGGAGTCCGGCTGGGAGATCCTCGGCGACGAGGTGCTGGACGCGTATCTCGCCCGTACGGACGCGGTGCTCGCGAAGGGCTCGGCGCGCACCGCCCGTACCGTCTACACGGCGATGCACGGCGTCGGCAAGGACGTGCTGCTCGCGGCGTTCGCGCGGGCGGGCTTCCCGGAGCCGGTGCTGGTGGCCGAACAGGCCGAGCCCGACCCGGACTTCCCGACCGTCGCCTTCCCCAACCCGGAGGAGCCCGGCGCGATGGACCTCGCCTTCGCGGCGGCCCGCGCGACCGACCCCGACCTGGTGATCGCCAACGACCCCGACGCCGACCGGTGCGCGGTGGCGGTGCGCGACGGCGACGGCGACGGCGACGGCTGGCGGATGCTGCGCGGTGACGAGGTGGGCGCGCTGCTCGCCGAGCACCTGGTGCGCCGGGGCGCGCGGGGCGTGTTCGCGGAGTCCATCGTCTCGTCCTCGCTGCTCGGCCGGATCGCGGAGCGGGCGGGTGTCCCCTACGAGGAGACCCTGACGGGCTTCAAGTGGATCGCCCGCGTGGAGGGTCTGCGCTTCGGGTACGAGGAGGCGCTCGGCTACTGCGTCGACCCCGAGGGCGTGCGCGACAAGGACGGCATCACGGCGGCGCTGCTGATCACCGAGCTGGCGTCGGAGCTGAAGGAGCAGGGGCGGACCCTGACCGACCTGCTGGACGACATCGCGGTGACGTACGGTCTGCACGCCACCGACCAGCTCTCGGTCCGTGTGGAGGACCTCTCCCTCATCGCGGACGCGATGCGCCGCCTGCGCGAGCAGCCGCCGACGCGGCTCGCGGGTCTGGCGGTCACCTCGGCGGAGGACCTCACCCGGGGCACGGCGACCCTCCCGCCCACCGACGGACTGCGCTACGCGCTGGACGGCGCCCGCGTCATCGTCCGCCCCAGCGGCACCGAGCCCAAGCTCAAGTGCTACCTGGAGGTCGTCCTCCCGGTAGCCGCCCACGCCGATCTGCCGTCGGCCCGGGCGAAGGCGACGGAGCTGCTGACGGCGATCAAGCGGGACCTGTCGGAGGCGGCGGGGATCTGATCCCGTCCGTACGACATCCCGGTACGACATCTCCGTACGACATCCCGGTACGACATCTCCGTACGACATCGAGGGCCCGTCTCCGTGGGGAGGCGGGCTCTCGTCAACTGCCGGGAACCTTCGCCGGGTTGTGTCAGCCCCGCCCGCTACAGTCCCGGCATGACCATGAACATGACCCGCCGTAACCTCATGCGCGGCGGCACCGGGCTGGCCGTGGGTGCCGCCGCCGCGCTCACGCTGCCCGCTCAGGACGCGTCCGCCGAGCCCGTCGCGAACCCCGCGAGCGTTCCGGGCGGGACGGCGCTGATCGACGTCGCCGCCGGGTCGACGCGCTGGCTCGCGGGCGTCGGCAACCAGGACAGCTCCACCACGCTCCAGGGCATCGCCTTCGACTCGGTCAACGGCCACCTGTACACGCTGCAGATCGCGGGCGCGAGCCAGGTCGCCTACCTCCGCTCGGGCAGCCAGGCGGCCATCACCCCCTCGATCGGCGGCGACGACCACGCGGAGTCGGGCGACCTCTGTCTGACCCGCCACGACCTGTCCACGGGCGCGGTCACCGGCTACATGTACCTGCTGGGCTTCGGCCACGGTGTCTCGCTCGGTGTTGAACCGGCGAAGAGCGGCTCCCCGGCGTACATCTGGACCGAGGCGGGGGCGGGACAGAGCGGCTACGGGCAGGAGTTCGTCCGCTTCCCCTTCGCCGGCCAGACGGTGCTGTGGACCAGCCACCCCGCCGTGCAGCGCTTCGGCTCACCGGACCCGGCGGCCACCTCCATGACCCCCTCGGTGGACGTGGACCACGACATCCTGCTGATCCGCTACGCGCTGGGCTCGGCGCACTGGTTCGCGGCGTACGACCTCTCCGCGGCCATCGCCACCGCGAACACCGCCACGCTGCCCGCCCCGCTGGCCCGCATCCAGCAGCCGCCGCTGTACAAGTACACCGCCGACGGCACGCCGGACACGAGCAAGGCGGCGACCTTCCAGGGCTTCACCTCGTACGGCCAGTACGTCTACATGCTCGACGGCGACCCGCGCACCGGCACGGCGTCCGGCACCCTGACCGGTACGGACAAGTGGGCGATCCACACCACGTCCTTCGACCTCAACGGCACCCAGAACGACCCCGCCACCGGCTACATCGCCAGCACCCACTCCGAGGCCGACGCCGCCGCCGACCCCCGCGAACCGGAGGGCATGGCCGTCTACACCGGCTCCGGCTCCCCCCGCCTGAGCTTCGGCATCACGAACAACGCGGGGAGCAACCGGCAGTTCGACCTGTACTACAAGGTCTGAGGACAGTCCGCGCGGGCGTCTACGTGTCCATCCGGGGGTGACTGGAGTACGACGAGGTCACCGGTGAGGGCGTCCGCGCGGAACCGGCCGGGGGATCGGCGATGCGGACGAATCGGTGATGCGGACGCCCTCGACCGGTGCCGGGGGTGTCAGCCCGTCGCCAGCAGGACCGCGAGTGCGAGCGCGCCCGCCAGCGCGGGGGCCAGGATCTCGTACGCCCAGCGGACCGTGACCTCGCCCTTGGCGACGTCCGCGTGTCCCTCGTGCAGCTCGCGGAGGTCGTCCATGATCTTGTCGGTCGCGGCGCGGGTCGGCTCGTCCGAGTCGCCGGCGCGCGGGGCGGTGAAGACGGAGGGGAGGCGGCCGGAGCGGGGAGAGGTGACACCGGCGGCTTCCATCTGCAGCCGGGCCTGCTGGCGGTTGGCGCGCTTGCGGGCGCGCAGGGAGACCGGGATGGCCCAGAGCTGGTACTTGGTGCCGTCGTTGGTGAAGACCTCGTTGGAGTAGCCGGAGCGCAGCCCCGAGATCTGCCCCCAGGGCAGGGTGATCACGCGGAAGGGGTTGCGGACCCGCAGCCGCTGCTCGTTCACGAAGACGGCGGGACGCAGCGTGAAGGCGATCACGAACGGCAGCACCAGGAACATCCCCGCGAGCGCGAGCCAGGGGGTGCGCCCGTCGCCGTGGACCAGCGCGTCGATGCCCAGCCAGCCGGTGATCGCGCACAGCAGGAGCCCGCCGCCGATGCCCATCGTCGAACGGTGCGCCCAGTCCTTGTGGGCGGGCGCCGGGGGCGCGGTCGGCTGCTGCTGCGGGCTCGTCATGGCCCCGATTGTGCACGACATGTCCGCCTCGCCCGCGACCGGCGGCGAAACCGGCGCCCAACCGTGATCTGCACCGGTCCCTTTACGTCCCGCTCCGGGGGTATACAGCCGCTACGCGCGTAGATATGCTCGTCTGGTGACCATGCCCAGCACATCCTCCCCCGCGACAGCTTTCGCCGACGTCACCGCGTCCGACAGCACGCTGCGCCGCTTCCTCCACGGGCTGCCCGGCGTCGACGCGGTCGGCCTGGAGGCGCGCGCCGCCGCCCTCGGCACCCGATCCATCAAGACCACCGCGAAGGCGTACGCCATCGACCTCGCCATCTCGATGGTCGACCTGACGACGCTGGAAGGCGCGGACACGCCCGGCAAGATCCGGGCGCTCGGCGCCAAGGCGGTCCATCCGGACCCGACGGACCGGACGACCCCGACGACCGCCGCCGTCTGCGTCTATCCCGACATGGTGGCCGTCGCCAAGGAGACCGTCGCCGGTTCCGGCGTCAAGGTCGCCTCGGTCGCCACCGCCTTCCCGGCCGGCCGCGCCGCGCTCGCCGTGAAGCTGGCCGACGTGCGCGACGCCGTCGCCGCGGGCGCCGACGAGATCGACATGGTCATCGACCGGGGCGCGTTCCTCGCGGGCGACTACCTCAAGGTGTACGACGAGATCACCGCCGTGAAGGAAGCCTGCGGGACCAGCGCCCGGCTGAAGGTCATCTTCGAGACCGGCGAGCTGTCCACGTACGACAACATCCGCCGCGCGAGCTGGCTCGGCATGATGGCGGGCGCGGACTTCATCAAGACCTCGACCGGCAAGGTCGCGGTCAACGCCACCCCCGCCAACACCCTGCTGATGCTGGAGGCGGTGCGCGACTTCCGCGCCCAGACCGGCGTCCAGGTCGGCGTGAAGCCCGCGGGCGGCATCCGCACCACCAAGGACGCGATCAAGTTCCTGGTCCTGGTCAACGAGACCGCGGGCGAGGACTGGCTGGACAACCACTGGTTCCGCTTCGGCGCCTCCTCGCTGCTGAACGACCTGCTGATGCAGCGTCAGAAGCTGGCCACCGGCCGCTACTCCGGCCCCGACTACGTGACGGTGGACTGATCACCATGGCATCCGCATTCGAGTACGCACCGGCGCCCGAGTCCCGCTCGGTCGTCGACATCGCCCCCTCCTACGGCCTGTTCATCGACGGTGAGTTCACCGAGGCGGCCGAGGGCAAGGTCTTCAAGACCGTCTCCCCGTCCACCGAGGAGGTCCTCTCCGAGGTCGCGCAGGCCGGCGAGGCGGACGTGGACCGCGCGGTCAGGGCTGCCCGCAAGGCGTTCGCCAAGTGGTCGGCGCTCCCCGGATCCGAGCGCGCCAAGTACCTGTTCCGCATCGCCCGGATCGTGCAGGAGCGCAGCCGCGAGCTGGCCGTCCTGGAGACGCTGGACAACGGCAAGCCGATCAAGGAGACCCGCGACGCGGACCTCCCGCTGGTCGCCGCGCACTTCTTCTACTACGCGGGCTGGGCGGACAAGCTGGAGCACGCGGGCTTCGGCGCTTCACCGCGCCCCCTCGGCGTGGCCGGTCAGATCATCCCCTGGAACTTCCCGCTCCTGATGCTGGCGTGGAAGATCGCCCCCGCGCTCGCCGCGGGCAACACGGTCGTCCTCAAGCCCGCCGAGACCACTCCGCTGTCCGCCCTGTTCTTCGCGGACATCTGCCGCCAGGCGGGGCTGCCCAAGGGTGTCGTCAACATCCTTCCCGGGTACGGCGACGCGGGCGCCGCGCTGGTCGCGCACCCCGACGTGAACAAGGTCGCCTTCACCGGCTCCACGGCCGTCGGCAAGCAGATCGCGCGCACGGTCGCGGGCACCGACAAGAAGCTCACCCTGGAGCTGGGCGGCAAGGGCGCCAACATCGTCTTCGACGACGCCCCCATCGACCAGGCTGTCGAGGGCATCGTCACCGGCATCTTCTTCAACCAGGGTCAGGTCTGCTGCGCGGGCTCGCGGCTGCTGGTCCAGGAGTCGATCCAGGACGAGCTGCTCGACGCCCTCAAGCGCCGCCTGTCCACGCTGCGCCTCGGTGACCCGCTGGACAAGAACACCGACATCGGCGCGATCAACTCCGCCGAGCAGTTGGCCCGGATCACCGCGCTGGCGGAGAAGGGCGAGGCGGAGGGCGCCGAGCGCTGGTCCCCTGCCTGCGAACTCCCCTCCTCCGGCTACTGGTTCGCCCCGACGCTCTTCACGAACGTCACCCAGGCGCACACCATCGCCCGCGACGAGATCTTCGGTCCCGTCCTGTCGGTGCTCACCTTCCGCACGCCGGACGAGGCGGTCGCCAAGGCGAACAACACGCAGTACGGGCTGTCGGCGGGCATCTGGACCGAGAAGGGCTCCCGCATCCTGGCCGTGGCCAACAAGCTGCGCGCCGGGGTCGTCTGGTCCAACACGTTCAACAAGTTCGACCCGACCTCGCCGTTCGGCGGTTACAAGGAGTCGGGCTTCGGCCGCGAGGGCGGCCGCCACGGCCTGGAGGCGTACCTCGATGTCTGAGAAGACGGAAAAGACCGAGCCGCGGCTGTCGGTCTTCAAGACCTACAAGCTGTACGTCGGCGGGAAGTTCCCGCGTTCCGAGAGCGGCCGGGTGTACGAGGTGACCGACTCCAAGAACAACTGGCTCGCGAACGCACCGCAGTCGTCCCGCAAGGACGCCCGTGACGCGGTCGTCGCCGCGCGCAAGGCGTTCGGCGGCTGGTCCGGCGCGACCGCGTACAACCGCGGTCAGGTCCTCTACCGCGTCGCGGAGATGCTGGAGGGACGCAAGGACCAGTTCGTCCGCGAGGTCGCGGAGGCCGAGGGGCTGTCCAAGGCGAAGGCGGCGGCGGTCGTGGACGCGGCGATCGACCGCTGGGTCTGGTACGCGGGCTGGACCGACAAGATCGCCCAGGTGGTCGGCGGCGCCAACCCGGTCGCGGGCCCGTACTTCAACCTGTCCTCCCCCGAGCCGACCGGTGTCGTCGCCGTACTGGCTCCGCAGGACTCCTCGTTCCTCGGGCTGGTCTCGGTGATCGCCCCGGTGATCGCGACGGGCAACACGGCGGTCGTGATCGCGAGCGAGAAGTCCCCGCTCCCCGCCCTCTCCCTCGGTGAGGTGCTGGCCACCTCCGACGTGCCCGGCGGTGTCGTCAACATCCTGTCCGGCAGGACGGCGGAGATCGCCGCGCCCCTCGCCGCGCACCAAGACGTCAACGCCATCGACCTCGCGGGCGCCGACGCCGAGCTGGCGAAGGACCTGGAGATCGCGGCGGCGGACAACCTCAAGCGCGTCCTGCGTCCACAGCCTGTGGACTTCGCCGCGACCCCGGGTATCGACCGGATGACGGCGTTCCTGGAGACGAAGACGGTCTGGCACCCCACCGGGGCGCTGGGCGCGGCGGGTTCGTCGTACTGACCCCCGCCCGACCTCCGTACGTTCCGTACGCGCGCGAGCCGCGTCGCCCCCGTCCACGAGGCGGGAGCGGCGCGGCTCGCCGCGTAGCGGGGTCGGGGTCCGGTCAGCTCTGCGGGGTGCCCGCGCCGAGGAGACCGAGGACCTGGCCGACGACCGGCATGTGGCCGAAGGACCGCGCCTCCGCGATGGGCGCGGTCAGCGCCTGGGAGGTGAGCGGCTTGAAGTCGGCGAGCTGGGTGCCCACTCCGTTGTTCAGGGGGTCGACGCCGGTGCCCGCGAGGGGGTTGGGCTTGAGCCCGGCGATCGGGCCCGTGGCGTAGCCGAGGGTGGTGGTGAGGGCGGACAGCCCCGCCTGGGGGTCCACCTTGCCGAGGGAGGTCGGGCGGGAGGGCAGGTCCACGAGGGGCGCGGACGCGTCGGCGTGGGCGGTCGCCGCGCCCGCACCGAGGGCGGCTCCGGCCGTCGCGAGGGCGATCAGGGCGCGCCGGGCCGGGTTCCGGGGGGACCGGGGTGCGGAGTGTCGGGCCATCGCTGGTGCCACCTTCGGGTGCGCGGGGTAATGCGGTCGACACGTAGGGTAGTTGAGGTGTGACGCACGTTCCAAAGCCGACCCGCGTGGTCGGCAACGGCGCCGCCATGCCTCAAACTGGTGCTCCGTGAGCATCCATCCCCCGTTCCCCGCCCGTGTGGTGCTGCTGTGCGGCCCTTCGGGTTCGGGCAAGTCACTCGTCGCCGCCCTCTGCGGGCTGCCCGTCCTGCGCCTCGACGACTTCTACAAGGAGGGCGACGACCCGACGCTGCCGCTGGTGGACGGGAGTGCGGACATCGACTGGGACCACCCGCTGTCCTGGGACGCGGACGTGGCCGTCGCCGCCATCACCCGCCTGTGCGCGACGGGTTCGACGCCGGTGCCGGTGTACGACCTCTCGCGCAGCGCCCGTACCGGCGAGGACACCCTGGACATCGGCCGTACGCCGCTGTTCGTCGCCGAGGGGATCTTCGCGGCGGAGATCGTGGAGCGCTGCCGTGAACTGGGGCTGCTGGCGGACGCGCTGTGTCTGACCCGGGGTCCGCTCACCACGTTCCGGCGCCGTTTCCTGCGCGATCTGAAGGAGGGCCGCAAGTCGGTGCCGTTCCTGCTGCGGCGCGGCTGGCGCCTGATGCGCACCGAGCGCACGATCGTGACCCGCCAGGTCTCCCTGGGCGCCCACCCCTGCGGGCGTGACGAGGCGCTGAGCCGTCTCGCGGCGGCGGGGGCGGAGCGGGAGACGGCTCAGGGGGCGGCTGCCTAGGGCCTGTCCGGCGGATCTTCGTGGGCCCGCGGCGTCTGGCACGCACTCTCGCCGCACGCCCGAATCACCCGAGTACGTCCAGTACGAGGGAGATCCGGGCGCACGCCGAGAGCACGCACCAGACGCCGCGGGCTGCTCCACGAAGATCCGCCGGACAGGCCCTAGCCCGCGCGCCTCCGCGCACCGCCCGCCCGACGCCGCACCCGCGCGCTCGACGCATCACCGGCCCGCGCGACGAAGGGGCGGGACTGGTGGCCCCCCGGCCCTCCAGTCCCGCCCCTCCGTTCCGTGCTCCCCCGTGTTTCCCCGTTCCCCCGTGATCCCCCTGTGTTTCCCGCAGGACCGCCCCCCAGCGGTCCCGCGGTTCCTCCCCCGTTCCCCCGTTGGCCCCCCTCGGGCCTCGCCCCAGGGCTTCTCCCCCATCGCCCCGGGGCTTTCCCCGTCGGCCCGCCGATGCTCCGGCGGGTCCACGGAAACTCTCAGGCGACCAGTTCGCCGAACGCGCTCTCCTCGTCGCGGCCGAGGCTGAGCACCTCGTCGTCGCGCAGCCGGCGCAGCGAGCGCCAGATGCTGGACTTCACCGTGCCGACGCTGATGCCGAGTATGTCGGCGATCTCGGGGTCGGTACGGCCCTCGTAGTAGCGCAGGACCAGCATCGTGCGCTGGAGTTCGGGCAGCCGGGCCAGCGCCTGCCACAGGACCGCGCGCAGCTCGGTGCCGCGCATCGCGTCCGTACCGGCGGGCGTCTCCGGCAGTTCCTCGGTCGGGTACTCGTTCAGCTTGCGGCGGCGCCACGCGCTGATGTGCAGGTTGGTCATGGTGCGGCGGAGGTAACCGCCGACCGCTGCCTTGTCGCTGATCCGGTCCCAGGCGCGGTAGGTCGAGAACAGCGCGCTCTGCAGCAGGTCCTCCGCCTCGAACCGGTCACCGGTGAGGTGATAGGCGGTCGCGTACAGGGAGGCGCGGCGCTCCTGGACGTAGGCGGTGAACTCCGCCTCCGTCAGGGAGCGTCGCTCCCCCTGCTCCTCCCCGTACGCGCCCGTCCCGTACGCCTCCCCCTGGCGTGCGTCGACCACCGTCATGTACCCGGTGTGCTGACGCCCGGTGCCGCGCGCGCACCCCCGTACGCTCCCGGGCTCCCGGCCGCGTTCCAGCAGCGCGGTGCCCGTGCCGGCACCGGACTTCTCGATCCCCCGGTGCACGTCGTGCAGACGTGTGACCACTGCGCTGGTGCTCATGCCGTGCGGCGTGTTCATCTCGCGCTCCCCGTCGTGGACTTTCCGGTGTTCGGGCTGTTCGGTGCTGTTTCCCCCGTGCCGAAAAGCTTGCCGAACGACCTTCATGGCCGTGTCCGCCGACTGTCACAGACCTGTCACAGGGACCCCGCCCGGCGGGTCGTTCCCGGCTGTCGGGCAATCCGGGTGGCAGGGCGATATGCCCTCTGACCTCGCCGGACCCGCCTCCTGCCGTAGTGCGCGGTGCGGCACGGGTCGTACGGGAGCCGGTGCATGGGCCAGAATGAGCCCGTGCCTTCCCTGTTGCTGATCGAGGACGACGACGCCATCCGTACGGCCCTGGAGCTCTCCCTGACGCGCCAGGGGCACCGGGTCGCCACCGCAGCCAGCGGCGAGGACGGTCTGAAGCTGCTGCGAGAACAGCGGCCGGACCTGATCGTGCTGGACGTGATGCTGCCCGGCATCGACGGGTTCGAGGTGTGCCGGCGCATCCGCCGCACCGACCAGTTGCCGATCATTCTGCTGACCGCGCGCAGCGACGACATCGACGTGGTGGTCGGGCTGGAGTCCGGCGCCGACGACTACGTGGTGAAACCGGTGCAGGGCCGCGTCCTGGACGCCCGTATCCGTGCCGTGCTGCGGCGCGGGGAGCGCGAGTCCAGCGACTCCGCGACCTTCGGCAACGTGGTCATCGACCGTTCGGCGATGACCGTGACGAAGAACGGCGAGGACCTCCAGCTCACCCCGACCGAGCTGCGGCTGCTCCTGGAGCTGAGCCGCAGGCCCGGACAGGCGCTGTCCCGGCAGCAGTTGCTGCGTCTGGTGTGGGAGCACGACTACCTGGGCGACTCGCGCCTGGTGGACGCGTGTGTGCAGCGGCTGCGGGCCAAGGTGGAGGACGTGCCGTCCTCTCCGACCCTGATCCGCACGGTCCGTGGGGTCGGCTACCGCCTGGACGCGCCTCAGTGAACGAACGAGGGGGACTCGGCCGCTGGCTGGCCGAGCGGGGGAGAAAGCCTGCCGGGCTGCGGTTCACGAGCCTCAGACTGCGTCTTGTGCTGGTCTTCGGGCTGGTCGCGCTGACCGCCGCGGTGTCCGCGTCGGGCATCGCGTACTGGCTCAACCGCGAGGCGGTGCTCACTCGCGCCCAGGACGCGGTGCTGCGCGACTTCCGGCTGGAGATGCAGAACCGCGCGGGCGCGCTGCCCACGCATCCCACCCAGGACGAACTCCAGATCGCCGCCGGGCAGATGGCGGGCAGCAGCCAGCGCTTCAGCGTGCTGCTTGTCGCCCAGGACACCGACCGCCGCACGGTGTACGGCAGTTCGGAGGGGCTGAACGGCTTCTCGCTGAAGGACGTGCCCGCTTCGCTGTCGGCGGCTGTCAACAAGCGGCAGAAGACGAGCGGTTCGGGCGAGGCGCCGTACCACCTGTACTGGCAGCGGGTCACCGAGCACGGCACGCCGTATCTGATCGCGGGCACGAAGGTGATCGGCGGCGGCGCGACCGGCTACATGGCCAAGTCCCTTGAGCCGGAGGCGAAGGACCTCAACTCCCTCGCCTGGTCGCTCGGTATCGCCACCGGGCTCGCGCTGATCGGCTCGGCGCTGCTCGCGCAGGCTGCCGCGACGACCGTGCTGAAGCCGGTGCACCGGCTCGGGGTGGCTGCCAGACGGCTCGGCGAGGGGCGCCTCGACACCCGGCTGCGAGTCTCCGGCACGGACGAACTCGCGGACCTGTCACGGACGTTCAACAACGCCGCCGCCGCGCTGGAGAAGCGGGTCGCGGACATGGCCGCGCGCGACGAGGCGTCCCGGCGCTTCGTGGCCGACATGTCGCACGAGCTGCGCACCCCGCTGACCGCGATCACCGCCGTCACCGAAGTCCTCGAAGAAGAGCTGGAGTTCGAGGGCGGAGGCATAGACCCGATGATCGAGCCCGCGGTACGGCTCGTGGTCAGCGAGACCCGGCGCCTGAACGACCTCGTGGAGAACCTGATGGAGGTCACCCGCTTCGACGCGGGCACCGCCCGGCTGGTCCTGGACGACGTCGACCTCGCCGACCAGATCACCGCCTGCATCGACGCCCGCGCCTGGCTCGACGCGGTCGACCTGGACGCCGAGCGGGGCATCCACTCCCGGCTCGACCCGCGCCGCCTCGACGTCATCCTCGCCAACCTCATCGGCAACGCCCTCAAGCACGGCGGCTCCCCGGTGCGCGTCTCGGTGCGCATCGACGGCGACGACCTGGTCATCGCGGTGCGCGACCACGGTCCCGGCATCCCCGAGGACGTCCTCCCGCACGTCTTCGACCGCTTCTACAAGGCGAGCGCCTCCCGCCCCCGCTCCGAGGGCAGCGGACTGGGTCTGTCCATCGCGCTGGAGAACGCCCACATCCACGGCGGCGAGATCACCGCCGCCAACTCCCCCGAGGGCGGCGCGGTGTTCACGCTGCGCCTGCCCCGGGACGCCTCGGACCTGACCGAGGAGGAGGGCGAGGACGGCAAGGACGACGGCGCTTCCGGGAACGGCCCGGCGGGCGACGGTTCCGGTGCTTCCGGCGGTTCCGGTGCTTCCGACGGGGAGGGGCGCGGATGAGGGCGCGTACGCTGCGACCGCTCCTGGCGCTGCCCCTGCTCGGCGCGCTGCTCGCCGGGTGCGGCATCCGGCCCACCGAGGTGCCGACCGACTTCGGGCGGGCGCCCTCGCGCGTGCCCTGCTCGCTCACCGGCTCCGGGCTGCCGGACGAGTCCGCGCACGGCGTGCCCGTCCAGGTGTTCCTGCTGTGCGAGTCGTCGCTGGTCGCGGTGGACCGTACGGTCCGGGTGCCGGAGGGCACCCCGGACGCGCGGCGCCGGATCATCGTCGCCGAGGGGCTGCTCGACCAGCTCGCCGCCGCGCCCTCCGCCGGGGAACGCGCGGCGGGGTACGCGACCCGGGTGCCGGGCGGACTCGGCGTGTCCGGTCCCGGCCACGACGACCCCGAGGACGCGCTCCGGCTGAGCACCGCGCCCACCCGGCTCTCCGCCTACGCCCTCGCCCAGGTCGTGTGCACCCTCTCCGACTCCACGGCGACCGAGGAGGACGGCGCGGTGGTCCTCGGCGGTCCCGGCACCGGGGGCTTGCGCCGCTACGAGTGCACCGACGACGTACGCGACCGCCCGGGCCGCACGGACCCGCCGTCCAGCGCGGTGGACCGGGGCTGAGCCGCGGTGAACCAGGGCTGAGCCGGGGCGCCGCCCTGGGGTGGCGCGCGGTGCCGCGGTGCACGGCGAGCGTGCGCGGCGGCGTGCCGACGGGCGGTGTGGCGTATGCCTCACGAGGGCGCGGGTGGTGCGTGCGGAACCGACCGGGCGGGGTGGCGCGTCTTGGGAGGCGTGCAGCGTCAAGGCTCCATCGGCGGCAATGCCGTGATCCGCATCCGTGTGACAGGGGGCGTCCTCCTCGTCGCGCACCTCGCCCTCGTCGCCTGGCTGACGCTGCGCCCGCTGGACGTGCCCTGGGTGCGCCCGGCCAATCTGCGCCCCCTCGCCGGGGTCCGCGCCGACCTGGCGCTCGGCTGGCCCGACGCGACCGCCCGGATCGGCGCCGGTCTGGCGCTGCTCGCCCCGCTGGGCTTCCTGCTGCCGATGGCCGACGGCAGGCTCACCGTCTCCCTGCTCGGCTCCCTGTTCCGTACGGCCGCCGCGGGCGCCCTGATCTCGCTGGGCATCGTGCTCGTACAGACGGGGGTGCCGGGGCGGGTCGCGGACGTGGACGCGCTGCTGCTGAACACCGCCGGGGTGGTCCTCGTCCATCTGGCGCTCGTCCCGGCGGGCCGTGCCTGGCTGCGGCGGCGGACACGGGTCGGGGAGCGGGGGACGGTCGCGGTTCCGGGTGAGGCGTCCCAGGGGCGTACGCCGACGATTCCCCGGGTCGGGATCGTTCCGTAGGGGACGCCCCTGTCAGGGGTGCCGGGGTTCGTCCCGCTCCACCCGCTGTTCGCGCGCCGCCTGTCCCGTCGTAGCGGACCCATTGGCCAGCAGCGTCAGGGCGTCCTCGGCGGGCGTTCCCGGAGCCGCGCTGTAGACGAGCAGGCTCAGCCCGCTGTCGTCGGGCAGGTTCATGGTCTCCTGGTCGAGTTCCAGGTCGCCGACGAACGGATGGTGGAAGCGCTTCGTGCTGTCGCGGAAGACATGCACGTCCTGGGAGCCCCACATCACGCGGAACTCGTCGCTGCGCGTGGACAGTTCGCCGATCAGCCGGGTCAGCTCCGGGTCGTGGGGGTTGCGCCCCGCCTCCACGCGCAGCGCGCCCACGGCGAAGCGGGCCATGTGTTCCCAGTCGGTGTAGAACCGCCGGGCGGCGGGGGTGAGGAACGCGAAGCGGGCGACGTTCCCGCCGGTGGCCGCGTCGGCGTACAACTCCGCGTACAGCGCCCGGCCCAGGGGGTTGGCGACCAGCGCGTCGAGACGGTTGTTCATGACGAACGCGGGCAGCCCCGGCATCCCCGCGACGATCCGCGCCACGCTCGGCCGCACCGTCGGTCGGCTCTGCCGCTGCCGGGTCCGCGCGGCGGGCGCCGGTCCGGCGGCGCGGGCGAGGTCGTACAGGTACATCCGCTCGGTCGCGTCGAGCCGCAGCGCCCGCGCGAGGGCGTCCAGCACGCTGTCGGAGACGCCCTGGAGGTTCCCGCGCTCCAGGCGTGTGTAGTACTCGACGCTCACCCCGGCGAGCGTCGCGACCTCGCCCCGGCGCAGTCCGGGCACCCGACGCTGTCCGTACACCGGCAGCCCCGCCTGGCCGGGGGTGATCCTGTCGCGCCTGGAGCGCAGGAAGGCGCTGACGGCGTCCCGATTGTCCATGGGGGCAGCCTAGGCAGCGCGCGCCCGCCGTGAGGGTCCCTGCCGTTACCCCTCACGGCAAGGACTCCCCCGGGACGCCGGGCTCCCGTTGCATGGAGGTGACCGCTTCCCCCGACCGACCGAAAGGACACCCGAGATGAACGACCGGACCGGGACAGTGACGGAGACCCCCGCGGACGTCGTACGGCGGCTGTACGACGCGCTGGGCCGGGGCGACGTGCCGGGCGTCCTGGCCGCGCTCCACCCCGAGGTGACCGTGGACGAGCCGGAGCAGCTCCCCTACGGGGGCGTCCACCGGGGACGCGAGGCGTTCGTGGGCTCGGTCCTGGCCGTCATGACGGGCCACGCCGCCGTCGCCCTCACCGGCGCCGAGGTCTTCGAGGGTCCCTCCGGCGTCGTCGGCAGGCTCACCGGAACGCTCACCGCCCACAGCACCGGCGAGGAGTTCCCGCTGACCATGACCG
This sequence comes from Streptomyces sp. DSM 110735, assembly GCF_016482685.1. Classification (GTDB taxonomy): domain Bacteria; phylum Actinomycetota; class Actinomycetes; order Streptomycetales; family Streptomycetaceae; genus Streptomyces. The sequence continues at coordinate 16,289 of NZ_JACYHF010000026.1, forward strand.
AGGTCCACCGGGTCGAGGACGGCACGGTGCGCGCGATCGAGGTCTACCTCAAGGACCCCGGCAGGCTGGCCGCGTTCTACGCGCGCGCGGAGGCGGGAACCCGCTGACGGCGACAGGCTCGTACGTACGGCACGACCGGCGACGGAACCGTACGACGGCACACGGAGCCGTACGGCACACGGAACCGTACGACGGCACACGGAGCCGTACGGCACACGGAGCCGTACGGCACACGGGTACGGCACACACCCCACGAGACGGCGAGGAAAGCACCATGACCACCACCTGGTTCATCACCGGCACCTCCTCGGGCTTCGGTCGGCTGCTCACCGAGCGCCTGCTGGCCCGGGGCGACCGCGTCGCGGCGACGCTCCGCAGGCCCGAGGCGCTGGACGACCTCCGCGCGGAGTACGGCGACCGGCTCTGGACGGCTCACCTGGACGTCACCGACACCGACGAGGTGCGCCGGGTCGTCGGGGAGGCGTTCCAGGACCTCGGCAGGATCGACGTGGTCGTGAACAACGCCGGGTACGGCGTGCTCGCGTCCGTCGAGGAGGCGTCCGACGAGCAGATCCGCCGCGTGGTCGACACCAATCTGATCGGCTCGGTCCAGGTGATCCGCGCGGTCCTCCCGCATCTGCGCGCCCAGGGCGGCGGTCGCGTCCTCCAGGTGTCCACCGCGGGCGGGCAGACGACCTATCCGGGGCTCGGCTACTACCACGCGTCCAAGTGGGGCATCGAGGGATTCTGCGAGACCGCCGCGCGGGAGATCGCGCCGTTCGGTGTCGCCCTGACCATCGTCGAGCCGGGCGCGACCCCGACCAACTTCGCCACCTCGATCGACACCGCGCCGCCGCTGGACGCCTACGCGGACACCCCGGCGGGCGCGACCCGGCAGGCGGTCGCCGAGGGGCGCTTCCCGCTGCCCAACAGCGCCGAGAAGATCGCGGACGCGATGATCGACCTCGTGGACTCCGACGCGACCCCGCTCCGGCTGCCGCTCGGTCCGGACACGTACGACGACGTGCACGCGGCGCTCGCGGACCGGCTCGCCGAGCACGAGGCGCACCGGGAGGTGGCGTACTCGGTGGCGGCGGGGTGAGCGGACGAATGATCCAATAAGGGTCTTTCCCGACTATTCTGGTGCGATGGCCATCGACTACGCGGCCGTGTTCCAGGCCCTGCCGGGCGCGGTCGCGCTGCTCAGTCCCGATCTGGTGTTCGTCGATGCCAACCTCGCGTTCCTGCGGCAGGCGGGCCGCAGCCGCGCACAGGTGGTCGGGCGGTATCTTTTCGACGCCTTCCCCGACAACCCGGGGAACCCCGGTGCCTCCGGCGCGCGGAACCTGGAGGCGTCCCTGCGCCGCGTCGTACGCACCCGCGAGATCGACACCATGGCACTGCAGCGCTACGACGTCGAGTCCGCCGAGCAGGGCGGGCGGTGGGTGGAGCGGTACTGGAGCCCCGTCAACGCGCCGGTCTTCGCGCCGGACGGGCACATCGCCGTACTGATCCACCGGGTCGAGGAGGTCACCGAGCTGCTGCGCGTCAGCGGCCGTCCGGGCGGCGAGCGCGGTCTGGAGGCGGAGCTGTACAGCAGGATGCGGGAGCTGCACCAGGTCAACGAGCGCCTGCGCAGGGCGCACGCCCGCGAGCGCGAGGTCGCCCTCAGCCTGCAGCGCGCGATGCTCCCCGCCCCCACGCCGGTCGACCGCCACCGCGTCGCCGTCCGCTACCGCCCCGCCGTCGACTCGCTCAACGTGTGCGGGGACTGGTACGACCTGGTCGAGCTGGAGGACGGGGACCGGATCGCCGTCGCGGTCGGTGACGTCGTCGGTCACGGTCTCGAAGCCGCCGGGGTCATGGGGCAGCTCCGCAGCGCCCTGTCCGCCACCTCGCGGGTCGCCCGGGGACCCGCCCAGGCGCTGGAGGTCCTCGGCAGGTACGCCCACTCGCTCGACGGCGCCCAGTCCACCACCGCGGTGACCGCCGTCATCGACTGGGACCGCCACACCATCACCTACTCCAGCGCCGGGCACCCGCCGCCCGTCCTGCTGCGCGGCACCGGCGGCGCGGACCTCCTCGACCGGGCGACCGACCCGCCCCTGGACGCCGCCCCCGAACCGCGCCCCCGCCCGGAGGCCACCATCGCCTTCACCGAGGGCGACACCCTGCTGCTGTACACCGACGGGCTCATCGAACGCCGCCACCAGGACATCGACACCGGGCTCGACCAGCTCGTCCGCTCCCTCGACGGCAACCGGCACAGCGCCGGACCCGGGGCGCTGGCCGACGCCGTGCTGCGGGATCTGCTCCCCGCCGAGGGCACGAGCGACGACATCGCGCTGGTCGTCGTACGCCTCTGACCGACGCGCTTCCCGGGGTCCCCTCGGGGGCGGACCCCGACGAATTCCAGGGTCGTTGTCGCTCCTTGGAGTGATGAATTCTCCCCCTTTGCCCTCGTACCGTGGAATCACAGAACGGGGGCGGCGCATCGGCCGCCGACCGCCAACGGCTCGCCCACGGGCCGACGATGACGACGGAGGAACAGCCATGACCGCCCTTGCCCGCCCCACCGACGGCCGCATGATCGGCGGAGTGTGCGCAGCGCTGGCGCGCCGCTTCGGCACCTCGGCGACGACGATGCGGGTGATCTTCCTGCTGTCCTGCCTGCTGCCCGGACCGCAGTTCCTGCTCTACATAGCCCTGTGGATCCTGTTCCCCTCCGAGGACAAGGCGCGCCCGGCGACCTGGTGAGCACACGCGCGAGCCGCCGACGCGTCCCGGACGGATCCGGGCGCGACGACGGCTCGTGGGTGCCTCGGGGTCAGCCGAGCGGAATGCCGTTGACCGGCAGACCGTGGGTCGGCAGCCCCTTGAGCGGCAGACCGCCGAGCAGCCCGGCGACCGGCGCCGCCGGACCCTGGGCGACGACCTTCTGAACGGCGGGCTGCGCGGCGGCGAGCCCGCTGCCGACGGCACCCTGGCCCTGGGTGAGGGCCCCGGTGGCGCCCGGGAGCGTCTTGGTGACGGAGTCCAGGCCCTGCGGAGCGGCCGGGGCCGCGTTGGCGGCACCCGCGCCGACGGCGGCGAAGGCGGCGCCGAGCGCGGCGACACCGAGGGTCTTGACGGCAGACTGCTTCATGGTGAATGGCGTCCTTGAATGCGAGAAACGGGGATCTCATTCGATGAGCGGTCCCCGACCGTAAACGCGCCGAACCGTCCGCCGCAAACACCGAAATGCGAACGACCTGTGAATGCGCGTCCGTATTCCCACCCCCAACACCCCTGCCCCCGTCCGCCCGTTCGAAAGATAACCCCTGATGGGCGCCCCACCCATGAACAGGTATTCGCCCTCCCCTCCCTCGCATCCGCATTCGAGGGCGTCATTTCACACCCCACCCCGTTCATCGAAAGGAATGAACCCTGTTTTCATCGCATTGACGGAGAAGCGACTCCGGTAAACCGGACTCCCCACCCGACGCCGGGCTTCACACCCGCCACCCTCCCCCGTCCCACGTCGGGCACACGTTCGGTCGATACCCAACGGTGACCGCCGGGAAGGGTTTGGTTCACTGCCGCTTCTGACACTGTTCTGCCATGGGACAGCAAGCGGCGCCGGTCCGAACGGCCAGGCTGGGGAAGGCGGTCGGCTCCGGGCCGGGCGCGGTGAGTGGGGCGGTGCTGCTGCTCGCCGGGGGCACGGAGGTCTCGGAGCAGCGACCGTTTCCCTTCTCCACGGGGCTGGTTCGCGCGCTGGGGCGGCGGCTCGCCCGTACGGGGCGGACCGAAGGGCTCGCCGTGCATCCGGTGCACTACCGGTACCGGGGATGGAACGGCACCGAGGCGCACCTCGCGTCGGATGCCACATGGGCGGCCGACGAGGCGGTACGGCTCTACGGCGATGTGCCCGTGTGCCTGGTCGGGCTGCACATGGGCGGACGCGCCGCCCTGCGTGCCGGAGGGCACGAGGCGGTCAACTCCGTGGTGGCGCTGGCACCTTGGCTGCCCGAGGAGGACGTGGCGATACCGGTCGAGCCGGTGAAGCAGTTGGTGGGGCGCCGGGTGCTGATCGCGCACGGCACCAACGACGAGCGGTCCGACCCGGAGCTGTCCTTCCGTCTCGCCGCCCGCGCCAAGAAGGTGAACCGGGACGTGTGCCGGTTCGAAGTGCACTCGGACGGCCACGGCTTGCATCAGTACCGGGACGAAGTAATCGCCCTCACCGAGGACTTCGTCCTGGGCGCCCTCTTCGGGCACCCGGTGTCCCGCCCGGTGGAGGACGCCCTCGCGGCACCGCCGCCGATAGGGCTGCGGATGCCGCTGGCGTCCGGCTTCGGCCGCTCGCTGCGCAAGTAGGGCTCACGAAGGGTCAGTTGGGAAGCAGGCTCCCGCGCCGGGAGAGCAGGAACCTCTTGAAGGCGGCTACCGGTGGGGTGTCCGGGCGGTCGGCCAGCCAGGCGACGCCGATCTCACGGACCGCGCGCGGAGCCGTCACGGTCAGCTCGACCACACCCGGGCGCGGCACGGTGGGCGGTGGCAGCAGGGCGACCCCGAGTCCGGCCGCGACCAGACCGCGCAGGGTCTCGGTCTCCTCACCCTCGAAGGCGACCCTGGGCCGGAATCCCGCCTCGCTGCACAGGTCGTCGGTGATGCGGCGCAGCCCGTAGCCGGGTTCCAGGGTCACGAAGGTCTCCTCGGCTGCCTCCGCGAGCCGGATGCGGCGGCGCCCGGCGAGGTGGTGGTCGGCCGGTACGACCAGGCGCAGCTTCTGCTCGTCCAGGCGGCGGGCGACCAGGTCCGGGGCGTCCGGCACCGGCGAGGTCAGACACAGGTCCAGCTCGCCCGCGCGCAGCCGCTCCAGCATGGCCTCGCCGTAGTTCTGCACCAGGCTGAAGCGGATGCGGGGGTGGTCGGCGCGGAATGCCTGGAGCAGCCCGGGCACGGTCTCCGGACCCATGGTGTGCAGGAAGCCGAAGGCGACCTTGCCGGTGGCGGGGTCGGCGTCGGCGCGGACCTCCTCGGCGGCGCGTTCGACCTCGGCGAGGGCGCGCTCGACGGAGGCGAGGAAGGTGTGTCCGGCGGGGGTGAGGGAGACGGTGCGCCCGTGCCGGGCGAACAGGTCGACGCCGAGGTCCTGCTCCAGGCGGACCATCGCGCGGGACAGGGTGGACTGGGGGACGTTCATCTCGCGCGCCGCCCGGGTGACGTGCTCGGTGCGGGCCACCCCGGCGAAGTAGGCGAGGCGGGGCGCGAGCAGCATCGCCATGTCTTCTGTGTCACCGGACGGTGACAGGCGCGGCTGTGACCTGTGCTGATGCTCCATGGGAACGATTATGGCGATTCCATGCATTGGACGGATGAGCGGGAGCGTACGTAGCGTCGAAGCATGTCTCCCGCCAGTACCGGGGCGTCCATCCGTGTGGACGCCGGCCCGCCCGTCCCCTCCTCCGAAGCGTCCGACGCCGTGGCGACCACACAGGTCCCCGGGGCCGTAGAGGTCCCAGCGGCTGCCGTCGAGGTCACGGAGGCTGCCGACTCGCGCATGACGCCCGGCGGTCCCGGCTACCGCCGTATGAGCCTCGCCCTCTTCCTCGCCGGGGTCGCGACCTTCGCGCTGCTCTACTCCACCCAGGCCCTGCTCCCGCTGATCTCCGCCGACCTCGGGGTCGCGGCGGGCGAGGCGAGCTGGACCGTGGCCGCCGCGACCGGCGGGCTCGCGCTGTTCGTGCTGCCGATGAGCGCGCTGTCCGAGCGTTTCGGGCGCCGTACGGTCATGACGGCGTCGCTGGTGGTCGCGGTGAGCGTCGGCATGCTGGTGCCGTTCGCGCCGTCCATCGGCGCGCTGGTCGCGCTGCGCGCGGTGCAGGGCGCGGCGCTGGCCGGGCTGCCCGCCTCCGCGACGGCGTATCTGGCCGAGGAGGTCCGCCCGAAGGCGCTGGTCACGGCGATCGGTCTGTTCGTGGCGGGCAACAGCGTGGGCGGCATGAGCGGCCGGGTGATCACCGGCTGGGTCGCGCAGGAGTGGGGCTGGCGGACCGCCGTCGGCGTGATCGGCGTGGTGGCGGTCGGGTGCGCGGTGGCGTTCCGGCTGCTGCTGCCCGCGCCGAAGCACTTCCGGGCGGGTTCGCTGCGCCCGCGCGTGCTGGCCGGTACGGTCCGCGACCACCTGTCGAACCCGCTGCTGCGCCGCCTGTACGCGATCGGCGCGCTGTTCATGATGGTATTCGGCGGGGTCTACACGGTGATCGGCTACCGCCTGACGGAGGCGCCGTTCTCGCTGCCGCAGGGCATCATCGGCTCGATCTTCCTGGTGTACCTGGTCGGCACGGTGTCCGCGTCCACCTCGGGACGTCTGGTGGGCCGCCTCGGTCGCCGGGGCGCGCTCTACACGGCCGCCGGGACCACGGCGGCGGGTCTGCTGCTCTCCCTCGCCCCGTCGGTGCCGCTGGTGCTGCTCGGTCTGGTGCTGATCACGGCCGGGTTCTTCGCGGGCCACGCGGTCGCGTCCTCCGCCGTCGGGCGTACGGCGACGCACGGGCGGGCGCAGGCGTCGGCGCTGTACCAGTCGGCGTACTACATCGGCTCCAGCGTGGGCAGCACGGTCGGCGCGCTGGCGTTCCACTCCGACGGCTGGGCGGGCACGGTCGGCGTAGGGCTCCTCGCGGTGCTGGGCGTCGTCACGATCACGCTGCTGGGCACGCGGGCGGCGCGACGGGAGGCGGTTCCCGCCTAGGGCCCGATCCGTCGTACGCCCGGTCCGGTCCGCGATCCAGCGGTCCCGGACCGGGCGTTTTCGTACTCCGGGGGCCGTTGTCAGTGGGCTGCGGTAACTTCCGGAGTGCTGGGGCGCGACGAGGCGCGATCAGGACGGCCACGGGGGTGGGTGGACCATGGGCGAGGGTACGGCGACGGCGGATCTCGACACCGCGCTGGAGAAACACAGGACCGAGCTGACCGGGTACTGCTACCGGATGCTGGGCTCGTCCTTCGAGGCCGAGGACGCGGTGCAGGACACCCTGGTGCGCGCCTGGCGGGCGTACGACAAGTTCGAGGGCCGCTCCAGTCTCAGGTCGTGGCTGTACCGGATCGCGACGAACGTGTGCCTGGACATGCTGACGGCGAGCGGGAAGCGGGCCCGGCCGATGGATCTGACGGAGGCGACCCCGCTCGCGCGGGCGGCGCTGTCGCCGCGTCCGGACCACACCTGGCTGGAGCCGGTGCCGGACGCGCGGGTGCTGCCCTCGGTGCAGGACCCGGCGGAGGCGGCGGTCGCGCGGGAGTCGATCCGGCTGGCGTTCATGGCGGCGCTGCAGCAACTGCCGCCCAAGCAGCGGGCGGTGCTGATCCTGCGCGAGGTCCTGGCCTGGCGGGCGAGCGAGGTCGCAGAGCTGCTCGGCACGACGGTCGCCTCGGTGAACAGCGCCCTCCAGCGGGCCCGCGCCACCCTCGCGGAGCGCGCGGACGCGGGGGACGACGCGGCGGTCTCCGACCCGCTGGACGAGGAGCAGCAGCGGCTCCTGGAGCGCTATGTGAAGGCGTTCGAGGGGTACGACATGACGGCGCTGACGGCGCTGCTCCACGAGGACGCGGTGATGACGATGCCGCCGTTCGACCTCTGGCTGCGCGGTCCGGCGGACATCACGGGCTTCATGTCGACCATCGGCGCCTCGTGCGCGGGCTCGCGCCTGCTGCCGGTGGAGGTCAACGGTCTTCCGGGCTTCGCGCACTACAAGCCCGACCCGGAGAAGGGCGGCTTCAGTCCCTGGGCGGTCCAGGCGCTGGAGATCTCAGACGGCCGGATCACCGGTTTCCACTGCTTCCTGGACACCGCCCGCTGGTTCCCCCTCTTCGGTCTGCCCCTCCACCTGGAAGCGGAGTCCGACGAGAGCGAGGAGCGCGGCTAGGGCGGGCGCGGGGTCGCGCAGCCGTATCCGCCCGCCGCCGCGGTGGGCGGCGAGTTCGAGACGGGCGAGCAGCTCGACGTGCCCGAGACCGGGTGCGCGGATCGCGCCCACGTCGCAGACGACGGTCCTGGTGGGACCGTCCGCCAGCAGGTCCCGCACGCGGTCGCACAGTCCGGCCAGCGCGCGGGGGTCGGCGGGGCCTGGCGGTATGGGCACGGCGGGGAAGTCGGCCGGGGTCTCGGGGTCCACCTGCGGTGGACCGGCGGGAGGCGCGGAAATCATCGCGTCGCGGAGTCGCGGCTGGGACGCGGAGATCGTGGAGATCGCGACCGCCGCATTGACCGGTCCCCGGACCGCCCCGGAGGCTGAGGTCCGTGCGGGGGGTGCTGAGCGGGTTCGCGGTGATCGCGGTCGTCATCGGGGTGGGGTACGTGCTCGGGCGGCGCGGGTCGCTCGGGGAGCGCGGCGGGGAGGTGCTGACCCGGCTCGCCTTTTCGGTCGCGGGCCCGGCGCTGCTGTTCACCACCCTGGCGACGGCCGACCTGTCGGTCCTCTTCTCCGCCCGGCTGCTGGTGACCGCGCTGAGCACGGCGGCGGTCTCGGGGATCTTCGTCGCGGTGGGCGTGCTGCGGCACTGGGGCGTGGGCCGTACGACGATCGGCGCGCTGTGCTCCGGCTACGTCAACTCGGGCAACCTCGGCATCCCGATCGCCGCGTACGTCCTCGGCGACGCCTCCCTGGTGGCGCCGGTCCTGCTCTTCCAGGTCGTCCTGGTGACCCCGCTCGCCCTGACCGTCCTGGACCTGTCCGGCGCGGGCGACAAGGGCCCGGTGTGGCGACGCCTGCTGACTCCCCTGCGCAACCCGATCGCCCTCGGTTCCCTCTCCGGCGTCGTGGTCTCGGCAACGGGCGTGTCCGTCCCCGGCCCCCTGATGAACCCCCTCACCCTCATCGGCGCGATGTCCGTCCCGGCAGCCCTCCTCGCCTTCGGCATGTCACTCCCCCACAGCGCCCTCCCCGCCCGCGGCCCCGACCGCCGCCCGGTCCTCCTCTCGGTAACCCTGAAATCCCTGGCCCAGCCCTTGATCGCCTGGACCCTGGCCCACTACGTCCTCTCCCTCCCCCAAGCCGCCCTCCTCGACGTGGTCGTCACCTCCGCCCTCCCCGCCGCCCAGAACCTCTTCACGTACGCGAGCACGTACCGCACCGCCGAATCCCTGGCCCGCGAGTCGATCCTGCTGTCGACGGTGGTGTCCGTGCCGGTGCTGGTGGGGGTGGCGGCGGTGTTGGGGTGAGGGGTCACACCTCCGCCTGGTTGACGAACCCGAGAGACGTGAGCCCCTCGGCCGCACAGAGCCGGTCCGAGGCGCCGCCCGCCTCGGTCTGGAGAAGCTGGTACCCGGCGCCGTGCCGATGCCCCCAGTGCATCGCCGCGCGCCACAACGCCCTCCCGTAACCGTGACCGCGGTACCGGGGCAGCACGCCGAAGTACTGAGGCAGGAGACGCGCCGCTCCAGCGGCATCGGCCAAGATCTCCATGGGCCCGATGGCTCCGGCGACGCGGCCGTCGTGGAGAATGGTGAGGACGGGTCCCACTCCCCCGCCCCGCATCCGCTCGTACAGGAAGGCGAACCCGTCGCCCGCCATCGCCTCGGCGAAGTCCGCGAATCCGGCATCGGCGTGCAGTCGCCCGTCCTCGTGCACCGGCACGCCGGGCGCCGCTCCCGGTCCGTCCGCGAAGTCCTTGAGCTGAACACGCGTCCCCACGCCCTGCGCGTACGCCTCCGGCTGGTCCGGACCGAGGAACCACACCACTCCGCCCCGCGCCGCACCGTGCACGGCGATCAGCTTCCGGGCCAGGTCCGCACCGGTCGTGAGACTGTCGGGCGCCGCCCCGTAGACATGGACCTTCACGACGCCTCCGCCCCGCTCGGCCAGGGTCGGAACAAGGGTCCGACCGTCATCATGCTCGATGGCGTCGACCACGACCCGCTCCGTCTTCCGCTCCCCCCACCGACGGTCCTTGTCATACGGGAGGAACCCGTCCGTGGCAGCGTTCTCCACCACCGCCTCCAGGAGAGCGGGGATCGGGTCCTCCCACCGGACCGGACCGAGCGTCGGCACGTACGGGACAGGCATCACAGACCGAACCCAGTCCCAGCGAAGGCGCACGGTCACTGGTGAGGGATCAGTCGACGGGGAACTCGCTGGTGTCGATCTCGAGGTCGAAGGGCTCGGGCAGCTTGATGGTGTCGCCGAACTTCACCGCACTCAGCACACGGTAGACATCGCCCTTCGGCTCACCGTAGAGCGTGACGGTGGGACCGCCGGGAGCCCAGCGATCGACCAGGAGATACAGCGGGATGCCGGCGGTCGCGTATGCGGCAGGCTTGCTGACCCGGTCGTGCCGGGCGTTGGACTTGGAGGTCACTTCGACGACGAGTTCGGCAAGGGCGGCCGGGATGTGCGAGTCCGCCTCGGGGCGATCCTGAACGGGCGTCACGACGAGATCGGGGATGAACATGCCCAGACGGGAGGGCACGGCGACGGACAGGGTCTGAAAGACGCCCCAGTCCTCGGGGATGACGGAGTAGAGGCGACGCTGGACGCGTTCCGCGATCACGTTGTGGCGGTACGCCGGAGAAGGCGACACGGTGATGATCCCCTCAATGATCTCCACCTTGCTGCCCTCGGGCCAAGCCATGTCCTCCCAGAACCGGACGAGGTCGTCCCAGGTCCGGTCGGGGTCCTGGCTCACGGTGAGTGCGCTCATGGCGGTCTCCAATCAGTGCGTCACCGATCCCAGCATGACGAACGGGACCGGTGGGGGTCCACCGATCCCGTTCACCCGAACGAATAGGTCGCCTGATCAGGCGATCCGCCCCAGCACCACAGGCGAAGCCGTGAACTCAGTACCGGCGGGCGCGATGTCGAACGCCCCCTCCGTCGCCTCCAGCGCGTACGCGAAGCGGTCCGGGGTGTCCGTGTGGAGGGTCAGCAGGGGCTGGCCGGCGACGACCTGGTCGCCCGGCTTGGCGTGCATTTCCACGCCCGCGCCCGCCTGGACCGGGTCCTCCTTGCGGGCGCGGCCCGCGCCGAGGCGCCAGGCGGCGATGCCGATGTCGTAGGCGTCGAGGCGGGTGAGGGTGCCGGAGGTGGGGGCGGCCACCACGTGCTGTTCGCGGGCCACGGGGAGGGTCGCGTCGGGGTCGCCGCCCTGGGCGGCGATCATGCGGCGCCAGACGTCCATCGCCGAGCCGTCGGCCAGGGCCTTCGCCGGGTCGGCGTCCTTCAGGCCCGCCGCGTCGAGCATTTCGCGGGCGAGGGCGAGGGTCAGCTCGACCACGTCCGCCGGGCCGCCGCCCGCCAGGACCTCTACGGACTCGCGGACCTCAAGCGCGTTGCCCGCCGTCAGGCCGAGGGGGGTGGACATGTCGGTGAGGAGGGCGACCGTCTTGACGCCGTGGTCGGTGCCGAGACCGACCATGGTGGAGGCAAGCTCGCGGGCGTCGTCCAGGGTCTTCATGAAGGCGCCGGAGCCGACCTTCACGTCCAGGACCAGGGAGCCGGTGCCCTCGGCGATCTTCTTGGACATGATGGACGAGGCGATCAGGGGGATCGCCTCCACCGTGCCGGTCACGTCGCGCAGGGCGTACAGCTTCTTGTCGGCGGGAGCCAGACCGTCGCCCGCCGCGCAGATCACCGCGCCGGTGCCGTCCAGCACGGAGAGCATCTCCTCGTTGGAGAGCAGCGCGCGCCAGCCGGGGATGGACTCCAGCTTGTCGAGGGTGCCGCCGGTGTGGCCGAGACCGCGGCCGGAGAGCTGCGGGACCGCCGCGCCGCAGGCGGCCACGAGGGGCGCCAGCGGGAGGGTGATCTTGTCGCCGACGCCGCCCGTGGAGTGCTTGTCGGCGGTCGGGCGGGACAGCGAGGAGAAGTCCATGCGCTCGCCGGAGGCGATCATCGCGGCGGTCCAGCGGGCGATCTCCCGGCGGTCCATGCCGTTGAGCAGGATGGCCATGTTGAGGGCGGCCATCTGGTAGTCGGCGACCTCGCCGCGGGTGTACGCGTCGATGACCCAGTCGATCTGCTCGTCGGTCAGTGCGGCGCGGTCCCGCTTGCTGCGGATGACGGAGATGGCGTCCATGGCCAGGGTGTTCCTTCCGGGAGGTGCAGGTGTACGGCCCCCCTGCCCGGAAAGCGAGCAGAGGGGCCGTACGGACTTACTTGGTGAGATGGTCCGGGCCGAAAGCCTGGGGCAGCATCTCGGAGAGCGGGAGGACGCCCTCGGGGGTGTCGAGCAGGAGTCCGGGGCCACCGAACTCGTACAGCAACTGACGGCAGCGGCCGCACGGCACGAGGAGGGCGCCGGTGCCGTCCACACAGGTGAAGTGTGTCAAACGCCCGCCGCCGGTGCGCTGGAGCTGGGAGACGAGCCCGCACTCGGCGCACAGACCGAGCCCGTAGGAGGCGTTCTCCACGTTGCAGCCGGTGACCGTGCGGCCGTCGTCGACCTGGGCCGCCACGCCGACCGGGTAGCCGGAGTAGGGGGCGTAGGCGTGGGCCATGGCCTCGCGGGCCTCGGCGCGCAGCGCTTCCCAGTCGAACGCGGTCGCGGTGGTCACTTGCCCTGTCCCTTCCGGTACCGCATGCCGTCCGCCTTCGGCATCCGCAGCCGCTGGGCGGACAGCGAGAGCACGAGCAGCGTGACGACGTACGGCGTGGCGCCCACGAAGTCGCTCGGGACCTCGTCGGTGAACAGGTACCAGGCCAGGACCAGGACGGCCATGACCGCGCTGATCACGCCCTGCCACAGCGCCTTGCGGTACAGCTTCCAGCCCGCGAGGGCGGCGAGCAGGACGACCAGCAGGAGCAGCAGGGCGTGCACGGTGACGCCGCCGTTGCGCAACTGGAGCGCGTCGGAGTAGCCGAACAGGGCGGCGCCCATGGCCAGTCCGCCGGGGCGCCAGTTGCCGAAGATCATCGCGGCGAGACCGATGTAGCCGCGGCCGCCGGTCTGGCCCTCCAGGTAGGTGTGCGAGGTGACCAGCGCGAGGAAGGCGCCGCCGAGTCCGGCGAGACCGCCGGAGATGGCGACGGCGGCGTACTTGTAGCGGTAGACGTTGACGCCGAGGGACTCCGCCGCGACCGGGTTCTCGCCGCAGGAGCGCAGCCGCAGGCCGAAGGGGGTGCGCCACAGCACCCACCAGCTTCCGGCGAACAGCAGCGCGGCCAGGATCGTCACCACGGACACGTCGGTGACGATACCGCCGAGAATGCCCGCGATGTCGGAGATGAGGAACCAGTGGTGTTGCTCGACCGAGTGCAGCGCGTCGGACAGACCGGGCACGGTGATGTCGGTGAGGGAGTCGACCGGCGGGGACTGCTTGGGGTTGCCGCCCGCCTCGGCCGCCTTGCCACCGGCGAAGAAGAGCTTGGCGAGGTACTGCGTGGCACCGAGCGCGAGCAGGTTGACCGCGACACCGGAGACGATGTGGTCGACGCCGAAGGTGACCGTGGCGACCGCGTGCACGAGACCGCCGAGGACACCGAAGCCGATGCCGCACAGCAGTCCGAGCCAGGGGCTGGACTGCCAGCCGATCCAGCCCGCGCCGAAGGTGCCGAGGATCATCATGCCTTCGAGACCGATGTTGACCACACCGGCCCGCTCGGACCACAGACCCGCGAGACCGGCGAGACCGATCGGCACCGCGAGCCCGAGGGCGGCGTTGACCTGGCCCTCGGAGGTGAGCTGGTTCGCTCCGGTGATCAGGCGCACGACGGCGACGAGCAGCAGGGCACCGGCGATGACCAGGAAGAGCCGGGTGGTGGAACGGCCCGGGCGCTTGTCCGCGCTGCCCGGTGCCTTGGGCGCCGCGGGCGGCGGCGCGTCCGTCATCGTGGCGGTCATCACGCCACCTCCTGCATCTCGGTCGGCTTGGCGGCCTGGGCGGCGAGTTCGGCGCCGACCCGCTGCTGCTGGCGCTTGAGGCCGTAGCGGCGGACGACCTCGTAGGCGATCACGACGCACAGGACGATGACGCCCTGGATCACGCCGAGGATCTCCTTGTCGTAGCCCTGGAACTCCAGGTGGTTGGTGGTGCGCTCCAGGAAGCCCCACAGGAGGGCGCCGAGCGCGATGCCGATCGGGTGGTTGCGGCCGAGCAGCGCGATGGCGATGCCGGTGAAGCCGATGCCCGCCGGGAAGCTGTTGTCGTACTGGTGGCCCTCGTTCAGCAGCGTCGGCATGCCGATGAGACCGGCCACCGCACCGGAGATGATCATGCTGGTGGCGATCATCTTCTTGACGCTGACACCGCTCGCGGCGGCGGCCGACTCGGACTGGCCGACCGTGCGCAGGTCGTAGCCGAAGCGGGTGCGGCCCAGGATGAACCAGTACGCCACCCCGACGACCACGGCGAGCACGATGAGGCTGTCGAGGACGCCGGCCGGACCCGTGTCGATGTTCGGCAGGAAGGACGAGGAGGGCAGCGGCTTGGTGGAGACCAGGGTGCCGCCGTCGTCGAGCTGGCCGAGCTTGCCCGGCTGGAGGAGGTAGCCGATGATCGCGGTCGCGATCGAGTTCAGCATGATCGTCGCGATGACCTCGCTGACGCCCCGGGTCACCTTGAGGACGCCCGCGATGGCCGCCCACAGGGCGCCGGTGCCCATGGCGCACAGGAGGATCAGCGGGACGGCGAGCCAGCCCGGCACGGTGAGCGCGCCGCCGACGGCGGCGGCCACGAACGCGGCGAGGCGGTACTGGCCGTCGACACCGATGTTGAACAGGTTCATCCGGAAGCCGATGGCCACCGCGACGCCCGCGAGGTAGTACGTCGTCGCCTTGTTCAGGATGTAGACCTGGCTGTCGCTGGCGAAGCCGTAGGTCACCATGTCGCTGAACGCGTCGCCCGGGTTCTTGCCGGTCGCGAGGATCACCAGGGCGGTGACCACGAGCGCGGCGACGACCGCGAGCAGCGGCGCGGCTATGCCGAGGAACAGCCGCTCCTTGTCGATCCGTGAGGTCAGCTTGTTCATCGGTCGGCGTCCTCTGTGTGCTCCAGGTGGCCGGAGGCGGCACCGGTCATGGCGGAGCCCAGCTCCTCGGGGGTGATCGTGGCGGGGTCGGCGTCGGCGACCAGGCGGCCGCGGAACATCACCCGCAGGGTGTCGGAGAGACCGATCAGCTCGTCCAGGTCGGCGGAGATCAGCAGCACCGCGAGACCCGCGCGGCGTGCCTCGCGGATGTAGTCCCAGATGGCCGCCTGCGCGCCGACGTCGACACCGCGGGTGGGGTGGGCGGCGATGAGCAGCTTGGGGTCGTGGCTCATCTCGCGGCCGACGATCAGCTTCTGCTGGTTGCCGCCGGACAGCGACGCCGCGGTCACGTCGATGCCAGGCGTGCGCACGTCGTAGTCGGCGACGATCCGCTCGGTGTCCGCGCGGGCGGCCTTGAGGTCGAGCAGTCCGCGGCGAGAGTTGGGGCGCTCGGTGACGTGGCCGAGGATGCGGTTCTCCCACAGCGGCGCTTCGAGGAGCAGACCGTGGCGGTGGCGGTCCTCGGGGACGTAGCCGATGCCCGCCTCGCGGCGGCGGCGGGTGGGCGCGGCGGAGATGTCCTCGCCGTCGAGCACGACGACGCCCGCGTCCGGGGTGCGCATGCCCATGATCGCCTCGACCAGTTCGGACTGGCCGTTGCCCTCCACGCCCGCGATGCCGAGGACTTCACCCTTGTGGATGGTGAGGGAGACCTCGCCGAGGATGATCCGCTCCACGCCGTCCAGGTCCTTCTGGGCCAGGTGCAGCCCGGAGACCTCCAGCATGGGCACGTCCGTGACCGTGGACTCCTCGGTCTGGGGCGTGGGCAGTTCGCTGCCGACCATCAGCTCCGCGAGCTGCTTGGGCGTGGTGGTGCTCGGCTCGGCGGTGCCGACGGTGGTGCCGCGCCGGATGACGGTGATCTCGTCGGCGACCGACAGCACCTCGCCCAGCTTGTGGGAGATGAAGATGACGGTCAGACCCTCGGCCTTCAGCTCGCGCAGGTTGTCGAAGAGGGCGTCGACCTCCTGGGGCACGAGGACGGCGGTGGGCTCGTCCAGGATCAGGGTCCTGGCGCCCCGGTAGAGGACCTTGAGGATCTCCACGCGCTGGCGGTCGGCGACACCCAGCGCTTCGACGAGGACGTCGGGGCGGACGTTCAGGCCGTACGCGTCGGAGATCTCCTTGATCTTGGCGCGCGCCTTGCCTCCGATGCCGTACAGCTTCTCGGCGCCGAGGACGACGTTCTCCAGGACGGTGAGGTTGTCGGCGAGCATGAAGTGCTGGTGCACCATGCCGATGCCGCGCGCGATGGCGTCACCGGGGTTGTTCAGGACGACCTGTTCGCCGGCCACGGTGATGGTGCCCTCGTCCGGCTGCTGCATGCCGTAGAGGATCTTCATCAGAGTGGACTTGCCGGCGCCGTTCTCGCCGCACAGGGCATGAACCGTGCCGGTGCGGACCGTGATGTCGATGTCGCGGTTGGCGACGACGCCGGGGAAACGCTTGGTGATGCCGCGCAGTTCGACGGCAGCGGGAGGGCTGGACGCGTTGATGGCGCACTCTCCTCGGGGAAAGGGGCTGCGTTGGGGGAGGGAGGGCAGGCGTCGGCGACGCTAGCGCGGCAACTCGGTACTACACGCGTAGAGTTGACACATTGTTATGGCTCGGCGGGAGGCGCTTTGGAGGCGCCCCCACGCCGAGCCTTGGTCCTGGGTGGACCGGTCAGATCACGGGGTGGTCTTGACCTTGACGGAGCCGTCGACGATCTTCTTCTTGGCGGCGTCCAGCTTGGGCTGGATGTCGTCGATGAAGCCGCCGCTCGTGGCCAGCGAAACGCCGTTCTTGGCCAGCGAGTAGACGTTGTTGCCGGTCAGCGGCTTGCCGTCGTGGACGGACTTGATGAAGTCGTAGACGCCGACGTCGACGTTCTTGACGACCGAGGTCAGGATCGAGCTCTTGTACTTGGCCAGACCCGGGATGTTGTACTGGTCCGAGTCGACGCCGATCGCCCAGGCGCCCTTCTTGCCGTTGACGGCCTCGATGGCACCGTTGCCGGAGGAGCCGGCCGCCGAGTAGACGATGTCGGCGCCGTTGTCCAGCATGCCCTGCGCGGCTTCCTTGCCCTTGTCGGGGCTGGCGAAGCCGGAGGTGTCCGAACCGTGGCTCAGGTACTGGACGTCGACCTTGATCTTCGGGTTGGTGTCCTTGACGCCCTGGACGTAGCCCGCCTGGAACTTCTTGATCAGCGGGACGTCGACGCCGCCGATGAAGCCGACGTGCTTGGTCTTGGTCTTCAGCGCCGCGGCGACACCGGCCAGGTACGAGCCCTGCTCCTCGGTGAAGGTGATGCTGTCGGCGTTCTTGGCCTTCACGACCGAGTCGACGATGCCGAAGCTGGTCTTCGGGTACTTGGCGGCGACCTTGTCCACGGAGGTGGCGTAGGCGTAACCGACGGCGACGATCGGGTTGTAGCCCGCGTCGGCCAGGTCGGACAGGCGCTGCTCGCGGTCCGCCTCGGTGTCGCTGGACTTGGCGGTCAGCTCCTTGACCGAGCCGTCGAACTCCTTCGACGCCTTGTCGGTGCCGCGCGCGGCGGAGTCGTTGAAGGAGTGGTCACCACGGCCGCCGACGTCGAAGGCGAGACCGATCTTGACACCCTTGCCGTCACCCGACGAGCCGGAGGACTTGTCGTTCTCGGAGGAGGTGCTGCCACAGGCGGTGGCAGAGAGGGCGAGGGCTGCGGTCGCTATACACGCAGCGGAAAGCTTGGCTACCCGGCGCACGGGAAGGCTCCTTCACCTGACCTGAGCGCCACGATGGCGCTTGATGTGAGCACCGAGGAGCGGTGCTCCGGCCGAGCGCCCCGGCGGCGTCGGCTCGCGGCATCGTAACGCGCGTAGATGTCAGAAAAACACCTCTCGGGCAGCCGTTATCGAACCGAGGCAAACGGGGTCTGAACTCGGCCTGGCAGGTGTGTCATGCCTTTGTTTCCGGGGCGGAACAAATGGCTTGCGGGTGTGTTGCGCGGGCGGATGGGGTGTGCGTGGGGGCGGGTGCGGGGAGGTCTGCGACGGCTCCTACGACGGTCGGCCTGACGGCCCGCGCGGCGGTCGTGCGGTGGCTCGCGCGACGGTCCGCGTGAGCCCGCACGACCGGCGTGCGCGGCGGCCCGAGCAACCGGTCCGCACGTCGGCCGTATGGCGCCTCCGCCGACGGTTCGCGTGAGCCCGCACGACCGGCCTGCGGGGCGGCTGGCGGGACGGCCCGGGTGACGGACCGCCGGGCGGCTCGCACGACAGCCCGCTCGGTGGCTCGCACGACGGTGGGCGTGACGGCCCGAGTGACCAGTCCGCACGTCGGCCGTGTGGCGGCTCCGCCGACGGTTCGTGTGAGCCCGCTCGACCGCGTGCGGGACGGCTGGCGCGACGGCCCGAGTACCGGTCCGCACGTCGGCCGTGTGGCGGCTCCGCCGACGGTTCGTGTGAGCCCGCTCGACCCGCGTGCGGGGCGGCTGGCGGGACGGCCCGGGTGACGGACCTCCGGGCGGCTCGCACGGCAGCCCGTGCGGTGGCGCCCCCACGGCGGTCCGCCTGAGCCCGCTCGACCGGCGTGCGGGGCGGCTGGCGGGACGGCCCGGGTGACGGACCTCCGGGCACCTCGCACGACGGTCGGCGTGACGGCCCGTACGGCGGTCGTGCGGTGGCTCCCCCGGCGGTCTGCGTCAGCCCGCACGACCGACGTGCGGGACGGCTGGCGCGACGGCCCGGGTGACGGACCTCCGGGCACCTCGCACGACGGTCGGCGTGACGGCCCGCACGGCGGTCGTGCGGTGGCTCGCACGGCAGCCCGCGCGGTGTGCCCACGCGACGTGCCCGCGCGGCGGCTCGTGCTGCGAGCCGCCCTGCGGCGCGCGTCAGAGTTCCGGTGTTCCCATGAGGGCGGCGGCGGTGAAGAGTTCCACTCCGACCGTGATCGCGTTCTCGTCGGCGTCGAAGTCGCCCTGGTGCAGGTCGCGTACGGTGCGCTCGCCGGGGCGGCGGACGCCGAGGCGGGCCATGGCGCCGGGGACGTGCTCCAGGTACCAGGAGAAGTCCTCGCCACCCAGGCTCTGTTCGGTGCTCTCCACGGAGTCCAGTCCCCGGCGGGCGACCATCGCGCGGCGCAACAGCTCGGCGGATTCCCGGTCGTTGACGACGGGGGGCACCCCGCGCACGTAGGTGATCTCGGACTTGGCGCCGTGCAGGGTGGCGACCTCGTCGATGGCGGCGTGCACGATGTCGGGCGCGTCCCGCCAGGCGTCGAGGTCCAGGCAGCGGACGGTGCCGGAGAGTTCGGCGTGCTGCGGGATGACGTTCGGGGCGTGACCCGACTCGATGCGCCCCCAGGTCAGGGCGAGACCGCTGCGGGTGTCGACGCGGCGGCTGATCACCGCGGGCACGTCGGTGACGACGCGGGCGGCGGCGGTGACCAGGTCGGTGGTCAGGTGGGGGCGGGCGGTGTGGCCGCCGGGACCGTCCAGCGTGACGTCCAGCTTGTCGCAGGCGCTGGTGATGGGACCGTGCCGCAGCCCGATCCGGCCGGTCTCGACCTTGGGGTCGCAGTGCAGCGCGAGGATGCGGCCGACGCCCTCCAGCGCGCCGTCCGCGATGGCGGTGAGCGCGCCGCCGGGGAGCTGCTCCTCGGCGGGCTGGAAGATCAGCCGTACGGGGCGGGAGAGCAGACCCTTGGCGTGCAGGTCCGCCAGGACCAGACCGGTGCCGAGGACGACGGTGGTGTGCACGTCGTGTCCGCAGGCGTGGGCGCGACCGGGGACCGTGGACCGATAGCCGCAGTCGGACTTGGTGTCCGGGATGGGCAGCGCGTCGATGTCGGCCCGCAGGGCCAGCAGGGGGGCGGCGGGGCGTCCGTCGTCGGCGATGCGGCTGCCGTGGCCCTCGGTGAGCCCGATGTCGCAGATGAGACCCGTTCCGGTGGACAGGACGCGGGGGGTGAGCCCGGCCCGCTCCAGCCGCTCCTTGATCGCGGCGGTCGTACGGAACTCCTGGTTGCCCAGTTCGGGGTGCATGTGCAAGTCGCGGCGGAACTCGACGAGTTCGGCGTGCAGGGACGCGCTGAGCGCGCCGGGGAGCACATCCCCGGGCAGGTCGGCCTCGGTCTCTCGGAGCATCAATCGGTTCACCCTCTGAAGGGTAGGACGCCCGGCCGGTCAACTGACCCTCGATCAACAAAAGTTCAGTCCGTCAGGGGAAGAAAATGTGACCGGCGGACGCATGGCGGTGGGCTGAGGTGGGTAAAACCTTTCTTTCTTCTTCCACGGATACCACGCCTGACGCGCCCCCGCTCACTTTGTCCACAGACCGGACCCGCGCGGCGCAGTGGTGGGGCAAGGTGCGGACGGGGGCGGAGTAGGGTGCGGCGGCGTGACCGACTCGCATGACGACTTTCTGCGCGCCACTCGTTCCTCCTACGACGCGATCGCCAAGGACTACTCCTCCGCATACCCGTCCTCGCTGACGTATCCGCTGGACCAGGCGCTGGTGGAGGCGTTCGTCCGGCTGGTGGTGGCGAACGGGCCGGAGCCGGTGGCGGACCTGGGGAGCGGGCCGGGGTTCGTCACGGCGCGTCTGCACGAGCTGGGGGTACCTGCCTTCGGGGTGGACGTCTCCCCCGCGATGGTCGAGCTGGCCAGAGCGGCGCACCCCCGGCTGCGCTTCCACGTCGGTTCGATGACGTCCCTGGACCTGCCGGACGCCACCCTGGGCGGCATCCTCGCCCTCTACTCCACGATCCACGTGCCCGACGCGCACCTGCCCGCCGTCTTCGCCGGTTTCCGCCGCACCCTCGTACCCGGCGGACACGTCCTGCTCGCCTTCCAGGCACGTACGGACACCGAGCACCTCCATCTGGACGAGCGCTTCGGCCACGACATCGACCTCGACTACTACTGGCGCACCCCGGAGCGGATGGCGGACCTGCTGGCGGGGGCGGGGCTGACCCCGGTGGCGACGACGCTGCGGCAGCCGCAGGAGGACGAGAAGCGGGCGCGGGCGTTCGTGCTGGCGCGGAAGTAGGCGGGCGCGCGCCTCAGCTCGGCTCCGGCAGCGGACCGAGGCGCGCCGCGACCCGCTCGCGCAGCAGCAGGTACTCCGCCCGGCGGCGCAGCGTGGGACCCGGCGGGCGCTGGACGACACGGAGCGTGGTGATGGTCTGCCCGCGCTGGAACTGCTCCCGTGTCAGGTCGAGTTCGACGCCGCTCGCGAGCCGGTTCCACCAGTGGTAGCCGTGCTGGACGCCGTCGAGGTGCACCTCGCCGACCACGAGTTCGCCGCCGAGGAGGTCGTGGACGAGCAGCGCGGTGATGTCGCAGTGTCCCCACGCCGGGTTGGCGGGGCGCCAGTCGGGCAGGTCGTCGGGCGAGCAGGTGTCAACGGCCCAGCTCGCCCGCAGCGCGCGGTCGAGGTCCAGCAGGTTCCAGGGAGTCATCCCGGCAGCATCGCAGTACTCACTGACAGCCGGGCGGGACTGCCCTACGCCAGCCGTACCGACGCCAGCCGGTGCACGTCCCGGGCCGTACCCGTCACGCCGGACAGGAAGCCCTGGGCGCGTGGTGAGGCGTTCTCGGTGAGCCAGTCGGGGTCCACGTCGCAGACGGCGACGCGCACGCCGGTGCCCTTGAGGGCGAGGGGGAGGGTGTGGACGACGGTGGAGGGGAAGCTGAGGATCGTCCGGCCGATGGGACCCCGGCGGGCGATCAGCTCCAGGGGCAGGTCGGGGCGGACGATCTCCAGACCGGTCTCACCGGCCAGGCGGTGCAGCTTGGCGGTGCTTTCGCGGCGGTGCGCGAAGTAGCGGGTGGCGCCATGGGTCTTGGCCAGGGTGTGTACGGCTTCCACATAGCGGTCGACGTCCACCACCCCGGTCTCCACCAGGGACGTGCCCACCAGGTCGGCGCCCTTGGTGATGCGGGGCGGGCCGAAGCGGGCGCGGGTCCAGGCGAAGTCGTTCGCGGTGACCGTCACGCCCTCGGGGGTCTCGGTCACCGGCATGGCGGAGAAGACCTCGACGCGACGGCCCGGTACGGGCATGAGGCGGCGCCGGGCGGTGGCGGACACGGGGGCGAAGAGGAGGTCGCGGGGACCGGGGCGACCGCCCTTGCGGTGCCAGCGCACCAGCCGTTCGCCCCGGGCGAGTTGGGCGACGAACTCCATCGTCGCCGTACCGTCGTCCACCACGACCAGGTCGCGGGCGCGGGTGATGGTCAGCAGGAGCTGCACGTACCGGGAGAACGGGTCGCCCATGACGATCCGCTCCGCCCGTCTCAGCGGTCCCGCCAGCGCCCCGACCGTCTGCAACGGCGCGCTCGCCCCGCCGCGCGCCTCCTCCCAGCGCACCTGGTACCCCTCGTCCCGCGCCAGATCCGCCATCCGGCGCAACTGCCCCCGGGTCATGGGGTCGGTGGGCGCGAGCACGACGAGCGTCATACCGACCATGACCTCCTCGTCCCCCGAAGACCGCCGCCTCCGCCCGGCCGGGGACGGCTGGAACGGCGTGGACAGAGGCGGACGGCCGGTCTCGGGGGTCCCGGCGGTGGGTGACGGGTCCGGGCGGGAGCCCGGGGCGCGGTCCTCCGCCGGTCGTAGGCCCTGTACGTGGGCCCACTCCAGTACGTTCAGCAGTTGCACGGGGCTCTCGACGAACGCGAGGGTGTGGGCGTGTTGGGGGCTCATCGGTGGAGGACCGTCCCGGGAGGGGTGTCGGGCTGAGGGATCAGACCGTGACCGGCTCGCCCGCCGCCGCGGCGATGTCCGCCTCGGCGACGACGCCGGTGACGCGGCGCAGCTTCTTCATGGGGCCCAGCTCGGAGTCGTAGACCTTCTTGACGCCGTCGCCGAGGGACGCCTCGACGGCGCGGATGTCGCGGACCAGGCGCGTGAGACCCTGCGGCTCGACGGAGGCGGCCTGGTCGGAGCCCCACATCGCGCGGTCGAGGGTGATGTGGCGCTCGACGAAGACGGCGCCGAGGGCGACGGCGGCCAGCGTGGTCTGCAGACCGGTCTCGTGGCCGGAGTAGCCGATCGGGACGTTCGGGTACTCCTTCTCCAGCGTGTTGATCACGCGGAGGTTCAGCTCCTCGGACTGCGCGGGATAGGTCGAGGTGGCGTGGCACATCAGGATGTTGTCGCTGCCGAGCACCTCGACCGCGTGGCGGATCTGCTTGGGGGTGGACATGCCGGTGGAGAGGATGACCGTGCGGCCGGTGGCGCGCAGCGAGCGCAGCAGCTCGTCGTCGGTGAGGGAGGCGGAGGCCACCTTGTGGGCGGGCACGTCGAACTTCTCCAGGAAGGCGACGGCCTCGGTGTCCCACGGGGAGGCGAACCAGTCGATGCCCTTCTCGGTGCAGTACGCGTCGATCTGCCGGTACTCGTCCTCGCCGAACTCCACGCGGTGGCGGTAGTCGATGTAGGTCATCCGCCCCCAGGGCGTGTCGCGCTCGATGTCCCACTGGTCGCGCGGGGTGCAGATCTCCGGCGTGCGCTTCTGGAACTTGACGGCGTCGCAGCCCGCCTCGGCGGCGGCGTCGATGAGCTTGAACGCGTTCTGCAGGTCGCCGTTGTGGTTGATGCCGATCTCACCGGTGACGTAGACCGGGCGGCCGGGACCGACCTCGCGCGAACCGAGCCGGCGGATACGGGAGTTGATGCTCATGTGAGGGTGTTTCCTTACCTGGGGAGGGATTCGAGCGAGGGTCCGAGAAGCCAGCCGGCGACCTCCCGGATCGCGCCGTCGCCGCCGCGCACGGTGGTGACGGCGCGCGCGGCGCCGCGTACGGCGTCATGGGCGCCCGCGACCGCCACGGGCCAGCCGACGAGGGCGAAGCACGGGAGGTCGTTGACGTCGTTGCCGACGTAGAGCACGCGCTCGGGCGCGATGCCCTGTTCCTCGCACCACTGCTTGAGGGCGAGGTCCTTGCGGTCGATGCCGTGCAGCACGGGAAGCCGGAGCTTGCGGGCGCGGGCGGCGACCACCGGATTGCGTTCCGTGGACAGGATCAGCATCTTCAGGCCGCTGTCGCGCAGGGCCGCGATGCCGAGTCCGTCCCCGCGGTGCACGGAGACGAACTCCCGTCCGTCGGAGTCGATCAGCACCCGGTCGTCGGTCTGGGTGCCGTCGAAGTCGAGGACCACGGCGTCGATGTCGTGGTGGGTGGGCAGGGCGCCGGGCCGCTCGGCGTCGAGGAGCGGCGCGAGGGCGCGGGCGCGGGCGAGATCGTGCGGGTCGTCGATCTCCAGGACGCGGGCCGGGTCGGTGCGGACGAGTTCGGTCCTGCCGAAGAAGCGGTGGCGGTGGGTGCGGAAGCCGGTCACGTCCATCGCGTAGGCGGCGCCGGTCTCCAGGAGGTCCTGGGGGCGGTCCTGGCGGCGGGGGCGGACGGACTTGTCGTGGTTGACGCCGAACCCGCCGTCGCCCGCCGCCTCGTCGCCCGCCGTCTCGTCGCCGCCGGACGCCACCTCGCCGCCGTCGCCGGTCTCGTCGCCGTCGCGCCAGATGAACCCGTGGAAGGAGGCGACGGTGACGGCCGTGTCGGCGGCGCCGGACGCGACCGCCGCGGCCACCCCGTCGACGTCCTCGCGGGCGACGAACGGGCTGGTGCACTGCACGAGCAGCACCACGTCCACGGTCGTGCCGTGCCGTTCCTCGTGCGCGTCCAGGGCGTGCAGCACGGCGGCTTCGGAGGTGGCCGTGTCGCCCGCGATGGCGGCGGGGCGGAGCACCACGTCGGCACCGGCGGCGCGGGCGGCGGCGGCGATGGCGGGGTCGTCGGTGGAGACGACCACGTCGGTGACGTGCGCCGCCGCGAGGCATTCCCGGACGGCGCGGGCCACCAGGGGCACCCCGCCGACGGGCGCGAGGTTCTTCGCGGGCACCCCCTTGGAGCCGCCGCGCGCGGGGATCACCGCGAGCACCCGGCGCGGCGACGTGCCGTCCTGTGCTTCCGGGTCGGACATGGAGTCTCCTTGGGAAGTGGTCGTGGGTGCCGGGTCCGTCACAGCTCCCCCATCCGGCGGATCACCGGGGCGACGCGCTGGACGCCGTGCCGGTACGCGCCGCGCGCCGCACGGCGGACGATCTGGCGCACCGGTCCGGGCGCCTGGTCGGCGGCGGGCGCGCCGGGCAGCGGGGCGCCGTCGGGTCCGAGGTGGTGGCGGGCGAGGATGCCGGGCAGATAGCCGGGGGCGGTCTCCGCCGTGTAGTACGGGTCCAGCGGCGGCAGTCCGCCGGAACTGGCCAGCAGGGCGGCGATGCGCGCGCGGGCGGCGTCGAAGGCGCCCTCGTAGGAGCCTCCCCCAGAGGCAACCCCCTGCCGCGCCACCCAGGCGGGGTCCGCCGTCGGCAGCTCCCCCGCGTCGAGCCGGTCCCAGGAGGTCAGGCACCCGGACCCGAGGAAGTGGTGGTTGCCGAGCGCCTCGCGCACCCCGAGGTCGGTCAGGACGGCGGTCGGGATGCGCCGGTGCAGGGACTCCAGGGCGGCGGTGGAGCTGACCGTGACCAGCAGGTCGGTGCGGTCGAGCACCTCGCCCATGTGCCCGTACACCAGACGGAAGTTGGCGGGCGGGTTCAGTCCCCGGACCAGCTTCTGGTACGGCAGTTCCTCGATGTGCGTGGTGTGTTCGCCGGGCTTGGAGCGCAGCTTGAGCAGCACCTCGCGGTCGGGGTGGCGGCGGGCGTGCCCGATGAGCCGCCCGAGCAGATAGGCGCGGTCCTCGCGGCTGTCGGGCACGGACGGCTGGACCGCGAACACCACGGTGAACGGCTCGTGTTGACCGGTGTACGGCGCCCCGCCGAGGAAGGGCAGCGCGACCTCGGTCACCGCGCCGGCGTCCGCGCCGACCCCCTCGTACACGTCCCGGAACCGCTGCGCGTCGTGCGCCGAGTTGGCCAGCACCAGATCGGCGCCGTGCCGCAGCAGCAGCCCGTCGGCGAGCTTCTCGTAGACGACTCCGACGTACCCGGTGACGACCACGGGACGGGGTCCGCTCCCCCACGCGTGCCGCAGCCCGTGCAGCATCGCCTGCACCCCGCCGCCGACCAGCGCGAGCACGAGCACGTCGCAGGGCTCCTCGCCCATCGCCCGCACGAACTCCACGGCCGTCACCTCGCGCAGGCTGTCCGCGCGGGCGCCGGTCTCCTGGAGCTGACGGGCGGTCGGTGTGGACCGTCCGCGCAGGAGGAAGCCGTCGAGCCGGATCTCCGCGCCCTCGGGAGCGAGGCGTCGCGCGGTGAGCGCGCCCCATTTCCATCGGGTGTCGGAATCCGCGAGGACGGCGATCCTCAGGGGTTCGGTGGTGGTTGCTGGCACGCCGCAGACGCTAGGAAGGCATTCGGAGGTTCCGCCCAACCTGAACGCAACAAAGGGTTAACAGCACATCGACGAATGGGGATTCGGCGCCGGATCGGGGCTTGGGAAAACCCGGTTCACGGCTTCGCCACGCGTCGTTCACCCGTCATCAAGGCGAGCGTCAGAACGAATGCCGGGCTCCGCCCTAATGTCCTCGGCGTGGTCAAGCTCTCGGTCATCGTGCCGTTCTACAACGTGCAGCAATACGCGCCGGACACCCTGAGGAGCCTCGGTGCGAACGCGCGTGACGATTTCGAGTTCATTCTCGTGGACGACTGTTCCCGCGACGGGACGCCGGAGGTGCTCCGGCGTGCCGAGCGCGAGTTGCCCGGTGCCGTCCTGGTGCGGCACGAGAAGAACGGCGGACTCGCCACCGCCCGCAACACCGGTATCGACCGGGCGCGCGGCGAGTATCTGACGTTCCTCGACGGCGACGACTGGCTCGCCCCCGGCTACTACGAGCGGCTGGTGGCCGCCATCGAGGGGCTGGGCTGCGACTTCCTGCGGACCGACCATGTGCAGTGCACCGGGCGGGCGCGGGCGGTGCACCGGGTGCCGCACGGGCGGCGCGACGTGGTGCTCGACCCGAGGGCGGCGATCCTGCCCGCGGACCGGTCGACGTCGGTGGACTACGCGTACGCCTGGGCGGGCATCTACCACCGGCGGCTGGCCGAGCGGGGTCTGCTGCACTTCACGGACGGGCTGCGCACGGCGGAGGACCGCCCGTGGATCTGGCGGCTGCACCGGGAGGCGGAGTCGTTCGCCGTGACCGGGCTGCTGGGGGTCTTCTACCGGCGCGGGGTCGCCTCCTCGCTCACCCAGATCGGCGATGTGCGCCAGCTCGATTTCCTGCGCGCATTCGACCAGGTCATAGCGGAAACCGCCGCCGACCGTGATGCCGCGGAACTGCTGCCCAAAGCCGTGCGCACGTATTGCGCGATCATTTCCCACCATCTGGGAAGCATCGAAAGGTTCGAGCCCCCGGTGGCGAGGAAACTGAAATCCCTGAGCGGAGCCGCCCTTCGGCGTATGCCGCAGGACGTGCTGACCGAGGCGCTGGATTCGATGGATCTGGAACGCGCCACCAAGCTGCGTCGGCTGCGCCGTCGCCCGGCACCCGCGGGGACCGCCGCATGACCACTCAGATCTTCCAGGCGTCCACGCTGTACGGCGTGGCCACGCTGGCCGCCGCCCTGGACTCCGGCTGCTTCGCCCCGGCCGACCGGCGCGTCCTGCTCGTCTGCAACAACGCGGCGACCCCGGAGACCACGCCCGCCCTGGACCGGATGCCGGGCTTCGAGCGGCTGCGCGACCGCTTCGACGACGTGCTGTCGTACAACGAGACGATCGCCCCGTTCCACCCCGGCGGCTGGGCGCCCCGCGTGGACGACATGCCCCTGTGGGAGCGGTACGTGCGCCACGAGTGGCGGCTCGGCGACGAGCAGGTGGAGCTGGCGGTCGAGTCGATCCAGGTCAACCCCTCGCTCGCGCTCGCCCAGATCTTCACCGGCGCCCCGGTCACCGTGTACGCGGACGGTCTGATGAGTTACGGTCCCACCCGCAACAAGATCGACCCGCTGGTCGGCACCCGGGTGGACCGGCTGCTCCACCTCGACCTGGTGCCGGGTCTGAAGCCGCTGCTGCTCACCGAGTTCGGCGTCCCCGCCGAGCTGGTGCCGTCGGCAGCCTTCACCAAGGTGCTGGCCGAACTCGCCGCCACCGACGACGAGTTGCCCGCGCCGGACGAACCCGCGCTGCTGCTCGGGCAGTACCTGTCCGCGCTGGACATCCTCACCCCGGACGAGGAGGAGGAGCTGCACGTCCGCATGTTGCGCGGCGTGGTCGGGCTCGGGCACACCAGCGTGGTGTTCAAGCCGCACCCCACCGCCCCGGCCCGCTACGCCCGCACCCTGGAGCGGGAGGCGGAGGAACTCGGCGCTGACCTCACGGTGCTGGACACCCCGGTGCTGGCGGAGGTGCTCTACCAGCGGATACGTCCCGCGCTTGTCGTCGGCTGCTTCTCCACCGCCCTGCTGACCGCCGCCACGCTCTACGGACTGCCGGTGGCGCGGACCGGCACCGGGACCCTGCTGGAGCGGCTGGTGCCGTACGAGAACAGCAACCGGGTGCCGGTCACCGTGGTCGACGCGCTGCTGCCGGACCTCGCCGACCGGGCGGCCGTGATCGAGGGACGGCGAGGCACGACGGTCGGGGAACTGGCGGAGCTGGTGGGCGCGGTGGCCTTCGCCATGCAGCCGAAGATCCTGCCGCGGTCGCGCCCCGACGCCGAGCGCTTCCTCGCCGCGCACCAGGACGCCGGGACGCTGCGCTACTTCAAGCGCCGTCGGCTCGCCACGCTGGCGCTGCCCGGCGGGGTGCCCGCCCAACTGGCGTTCATCCCGCGCAACGCCACCGTCCGCCGGGTGGCACGCCGGGCGCGTGTGCTGCGCCGGGTGGTGCGCCGCTGACGCGGACCCCGCCCGGCACCGGCGCTCCGCCGCCCCGATCCGCACGACAACCCCCTAGGACCCGGCTCATGACCGCCACACCGCAGCTCGACACGGCTCCCCTCGTCAGTCCGCCGGAGTCCGCCGTCTCCCGTCCGCGGACGCGGCTGCTCGCCCTGGACGGGCTGCGGCTGGTGGCGGCGCTGATGGTGTGCCTGTACCACTACACCGGGCGCGGCGGCACGATCTCCGAGTCCTGGCACCAGAGCCCGTCCGAGGTCTTCCCCCGGCTCTCCCAGGTGGCTCCCTACGGCTGCCTGGGGGTGCAGTTCTTCTTCGTGATCAGCGGTTTCGTGATCTGCATGAGCGGGTGGGGTCGCAGCCTCGGCGACTTCTTCCGCTCACGGGTGGCCCGGCTCTACCCGGCGTACTGGGTGGCGCTGGTGCTGGTCACCGCGGCGGCGTTCGTGCTGCCGGTCGTGGTGAAGCCGGTGCGCGCCGACGAGTTCCTGGTGAACCTGACGATGCTCCAGCAGCCGATGGGCGCCACCCGGATCCTCGGGGTGTGCTGGACCCTGTGGGCGGAGGTGCGCTTCTACGTGCTGTTCGCCCTGTTCGTGGTCGTGCGCGGGGCGACCTACCGGCGGGTGGTGCTGTTCGCCTGCGTGTGGACGCTGGCCGCCGCGATCTCCACCACCTCCGGCAACGCCCTCACCGACGCGGTGGTCATGCCGGAGTACGCGCCGTTCTTCATCGGCGGTCTCGCGCTCTATCTGATCCACCGCTTCGGGAGCAGCCCGCTGCCCTGGGGCATCGTCGTGATGTCCTGGCTGCTCGGGCAGAGCGCTGCCGTGCGCGACCTGTGGCATCCGGGCGCGCACGGTGACTTCACCCGGCACCCGGTGGTGATCGTCCTGGTGGTCACGCTCGCCTTCGCCTCGGTGGCGGTCGTCGCGCTGGGCTGGACCCGGTGGGCGTCCTGGCCCTGGCTGGTCACGGCGGGCGCGCTGACGTACCCGTTCTATCTGGTGCACGAGCACCTGGGCTGGTTCGCCGTACGGATACTGCACCGCGGTCTCGGGCTCGCGCCCTGGCCGACGCTCGCTCTGACGGTGACGGCGATGCTGGCGCTGGCGTGGCTGCTGCACCGCTTCGTGGAGAAGCCGTTCGGTCCGCGCCTGCGCCGGGCTCTCAAGGGCTGACCTCAGCCGATCTTGTACCGCGCCCCGATCCCGGCCACGATCAGCGCCAGCCCCTCCTCGAACTGCTCGTCGTAATTCTCGAAGAGGAACGGTCCCGCCTCGGCGGCGAGGGGGAACTCCGCCAGGCGGCGGGTGCGTTCGGCGAGGTCGTAGCCCTCGCGGAGTTCGCCGGACAGGGGGCGTACGCCCTGTTCCTCGGTGACGAAACCGATCGTGTACATGTTCGCGGTGCGGGCGGCATTGACCGCCTGGGCGAGGGTGAAACCGGCGGCGGTGAAGACGCGCAGGTGGGACTCCATCGCGCTGCCGTGCTCGGTGCCGGTGAAGCGGGTGCCGCTGAAGACCTTGGCGCCGTCGCGGTAGGTGAGCAGGGCGGCGCGCAGTCCGCGGTTGGTCCGGTACAGGCGCTCCTGCCAGGTGTCGGCGGGGTCGAGTGACACGCCTGCCATCATGCGGCGGTACATCTCGGTCGCCATCTCGTCGAGCAGCGCCTGTTTGTCCTTGAAGTGCCAGTAGAGCGCGGGCGCCTTGACGTCCAGCTCCCGGGCGATGGCGCGCAGGGTCAGACCGTCCAGACCGGTCTCGTTCAGGAGCCTGAGTGCCGTGTCCGCGACCCGTCGGCGGTCGAGGGGGGCGCGTCGTTCCGTACTCACGGGGAACAGCTTGACACCTTAACGCCGTTAAGGGCATCCTCGTGAGCGGCGGCACTTAACAGCGTTAAGGAGATATGCCATGAATGCCCTGGTGGACGTACTGATCGTGGGGGCGGGTCCGACCGGGCTCACCCTCGGCGCCGACCTGGCCCGGCGCGGGGTGGACGCGCTGGTCGTGGAGCGGGCGGAGACGCTCTTCCCCGGCTCGCGCGGCAAAGGACTCCAGCCGCGCACCATGGAGGTCTTCGACGACCTCGGCGTGCTGGACGCGATCCGCGCGAGCGGCGGTCCGTACCCGGCGCGCGTGATCTGGAAGAACGGCGAACAGGTCGGCGCGGCGCCCATGTTCGACCCCGTGGAGCCGGACGAGGGCGCGCCCTACTCCGAGCCCTGGATGGTGCCCCAGTGGCGCACGCAGGAGATCCTCGCCGCGCGCCTGACCGAGCTGGGCGGCACGGTCGCCTTCGGACGCGAGCTGACGGACCTCGCGCAGGACGCGGAGGGCGTCACGGCGTCCTTCGCGGACGGTACGCAGATCCGCGCGCGCTATCTGGTCGCGGCGGACGGCGGTCGCTCGGCGGTACGGCGCGCGGTCGGCATCGGGATGACCGGCGAGAGCGTGGACCCGAGCCCGTTCCTCGTCGCCGACGTGCGGGTGCGCGGGCTCGGCCGGGAGCACTGGCACACCTTCCCCGGCGAGGGCGGCACCGGTCTGATG
Organism: Streptomyces sp. DSM 110735; assembly: GCF_016482685.1. Taxonomy (GTDB): domain Bacteria; phylum Actinomycetota; class Actinomycetes; order Streptomycetales; family Streptomycetaceae; genus Streptomyces. The sequence continues at coordinate 47,655 of NZ_JACYHF010000026.1, forward strand.
CTCTGCCCGCTCGCGGGTACGGACGACTTCCAGCTCGCGGCGCGGCTCCCCGAGGACACCGCGCCCGACCTGACCCTGGAGGGCATCCGCCAACTGGTCGGCGCCTTCACCCACCTCGACCCCGAGGACGTCACCGAGCTGCGCTGGGCGTCCGACTTCCGCCCGAGGGCAGCCCTCGCGGACCGCTTCCGCGCGGGCCGGGTCTTCCTCGCCGGGGACGCCGCCCATGTGCACTCACCGGCGGGCGGACAGGGGCTGAACACCAGCGTCCAGGACGCCTACAACCTCGGCTGGAAGCTGGGCGCGGTGCTCCGCGACGGCGCCCCGGAGGCGCTGCTCGGCACCTACGAGTCCGAGCGCCGCGCCAACGCCGCCGCGATGCTCGACCTCTCCACCGGCGTCCACCGGGGCGAGGTCCGGCGCGGGAAGGCGACCGTGCAGCTCGGCGTCGGCTACCCGGACTCCGCCCTGAGCGAGGACACCCGCCGGACCCCCTCCGGCATCCGCGCGGGCGACCGCGCGCCGGACGGCACGGTGGACGGCGTACGCCTCTTCGACGCCTTCCGCGGCCCGCACTGGACCCTGCTCGGCGCCCCCGCCCCGCACGACGGCATCCGCGCCCTCCCGGCGGCTCCCGCCTCCTACGGCTCCGGCGTCTTCCTCGTCCGTCCCGACGGATACGTGGGCTGGGCGGGCGACTCGGCCGACGGGATCGGGGGCTACCTCACCCGCGTCGGACGGACCGCTTCCTAGAGCCTGTCCGCCGGACAGGCTCTAGACGGCGGACGCCAGCGACAGCTTCACCGCGAAGCCGAGGAACAGCACCCCCGCCGCCGAAGTGGCCGTCGCCGACAGCCGCTTGCGGCGGCGGAAGGCGGCCGACAGGCGGGTGCCGCCGAATATCAGCGCGGTGAGGTAGAGGAAGCTGAACGCCTGGGCGAAGGCGCCGAGGACGACGAAGGACAGCGCCGGGTAGGCGTAGCCGGGGTCGACGAACTGGACGAAGAAGGCGACGAAGAACAGGATCGCCTTCGGGTTGAACAGGCTCACCACCAGCGCCCGCCGGAACGGCCGTTCGTCCGCCGCGGGCTGCTCGCCCGTCTCCGCCGGGGCAGCCTCGCGCCGGGTGCGCCAGAGCTGCCACGCGGCCCGCATCATGCCGATCGCCAGCCAGGTCAGATACCCGGCACCGGCGTACTTCACGATCCCGAACAGCACCGCGTTCGCCTGGAGCAGCGAGGCCACACCCGCCGCCGACAGCGTCATCAGCACGGTGTCGCCGCACCACACACCGGCGGCTGCCGTATAGCCCGCGCGCACACCCTTGCGGGCGGCCACGGACAGCACGTAGAGCGAGTTGGGACCGGGCAGCAGCACGATCAGGACGAGCCCTGCCAGGTAGGTGGGGAGATCGATGACGCCGAACATGCAGGGAGTGTCGCACGGGGCACCGACAGTGCCTATGGCGCGGGTCTCAGCAGACCAGGGCGGTCCCCGGTGCCGCCCCGGCTCCGGTCCGCCCCCGGGTCAGGTCCCCTCGTCCTCAGAAACCGTCCGCCGGGACGTACGTCCCCCACACCCCCCGCAGCACCTCGCACACCTCCCCCACCGTCGCCCGCTCCCGCAGCGCCCGCTTCATCGGCGGCAGGACGTTCTCCGTGCCCCGCGCCGCCTCCCGCAGCGCGCTCAGCGCGGACTCCACCGCCCCCGTGTCCCGCTCCGCCCGCAGCCGGGCAAGGCGCGCCCGTTGCCGGGTCTCGATGCCGGGGTCGAGGCGGTGCGGGACGTACGGTTCCTCCTCGTCCAGGCGGAAGCGGTTGACGCCGACGACCACGCGCTCGCCCTCCTCCGTCTCGCGGGCGATCCGGTAGGCGTTGCGCTCGATCTCCCCTTTCTGGAAGCCCTGTTCGACGGCGGCGACCGCGCCGCCCCGTTCCGCCACGCGGTCCATCAGCTCCAGCGCGGCCGCCTCCACGTCGTCGGTCAGCGACTCGACGGCGTAGGAGCCGGCGAAGGGGTCGACCGTCGCGGGCACATCCGTCTCGTACGCCAGGACCTGCTGGGTGCGCAGGGCGAGGCGGGCGCTCTTGTCGGTGGGCAGGGCGATCGCTTCGTCGAAGGCGTTGGTGTGCAGCGACTGGGTGCCGCCGAGCACCGCCGCGAGCGCCTGTACGGCGACCCGGACGAGGTTCACCTCCGGCTGCTGCGCGGTCAGTTGGACCCCGGCGGTCTGGGTGTGGAAGCGCAGCATCCACGACTTCGGATCGCGCGCGCCGAACTCCTCGCGCATCACCCGCGCCCAAATGCGCCGCGCCGCACGGAACTTGGCGACCTCCTCCAGGAGCGTGGAGCGCGCCACGAAGAAGAAGGACAGCCGGGGCGCGAACGCGTCCACGTCCATGCCCGCCGCGAGCGCGGTGCGGACGTACGCGATGCCGTCCGCCAGCGTGAACGCGACCTCCTGCGCGGGCGAGGCACCCGCCTCCGCCATGTGGTAGCCGGAGATGGAGATGGTGTTCCAGCGCGGGAGTCCGGCGGCGCAGTACGCGAACAGCTCGGCGGTCAGCCGGAGCGAGGGGCGGGGCGGGAAGATGTAGGTGCCGCGCGCGATGTACTCCTTCAGCACGTCGTTCTGGACCGTGCCGGTCAGCCGGTCGCCGGGGATGCCCCGCTCCTCGCCCACCAGTTGGTAGAGGAGGAGCAGCGCCGCCGCCGGGGCGTTGATCGTCATGGACGTGGAGACGCGGTCCAGCGGGATGCCGTCGAACAGCTCCCGCATGTCCTCGACCGAGTCCACCGCCACGCCGACCCGGCCGACCTCGCCGTGCGCGAGGGGCGCGTCGGAGTCGTAGCCCATCTGGGTGGGCAGGTCGAAGGCGACGGACAGACCGGTGGTGCCGTGGGCGATCAGCTCGCGGTAGCGGGCGTTGGACTCGGCGGCGGTGCCGAAACCGGCGTACTGGCGCATCGTCCAGGGGCGACCGGTGTACATGGTCGGGTACACGCCCCGGGTGTACGGGTACGCGCCGGGCTCGCCCAGCCGCTCCGCCGGGTCCCAGTCCGCGAGGTCGCCGGGACCGTACACCGGCTCGATGGGCTGCCCCGACTCCGTGTGCCGTGCGGACTCCGTGTGCCGTGCCATGGCCGCCTCCGGGAGGTGCGCGCGCGTTCCCCCCGTCGTGTAGTTCAACGCGGGGCGCGCGGGGAAGCATCCCGGGCATGAGGAATCCGGGGAGAACCGCCGTCGTGCTCGCCTCGGTCGCCGCTCTCGCCGCGCTCTGCGGCTGCACGGTGACGCCTCCGGACGGCGCCGACGGCAAGCACCGCTCGCCGCTGCGCGTGGAGCTGCCGTCGGGCGCGCCGCGTACGGGCACGTCCGCCGCGCCCGGCACCTCGACGCCCGTCGCCGGTGCCCGGGTGCTGTGGTCGCGCGGCGACAGCGGTTCGGGGGTGCGCGAGCTGCAGGCGCGGCTGCGGCAGCTCGACTGGCTCTTCGACGGGCCGACGGGGAGTTACGACGATCTGACCGAGAAGGCGGTCAGCGGTTTCCAGGGCAAGCGCGGGCTGCCGAGGACGGGCCGCACGGACACGGTCACCTGGCAGCGGCTGGTGGCGATGACGCACCGACCGGGCACGTGGGAGCTGTACCTGATGGGCGGTCAGCCCGCCGCCGCGCCCGATCCGCGCTGTCTGACCGGCCGGGTGCTGTGCATCGACAAGACCAGCCGGACGCTGCGCTGGATGACGAACGGGCGGACCCTCTCCACGATGTCCGTCCGCTTCGGCTCGCAGTACTCCCCCACCCGCGAAGGTGTGTTCCACGTCTACTGGAAATCCCGGCACCATGTGTCGACGCTCTACGACTCCCCGATGCCGTACGCCCTGTTCTTCAGCGGCGGACAGGCTGTGCACTACTCGTACGACTTCGCGGCGCGGGGTTACGCGGGCGGCTCGCACGGCTGTGTCAACGTGCGGGACGAGCAGGCGATCGCCTCGCTGTTCGCGCAGGTGAGGGTGGGCGACAAGGTTGTCGTCTCCTGGTGAAGCGGTGAAGCGGGGCGCGGGCGGGACCGGGGGAACATGTCCCGCCCGCGCCGGGGTGCACGAGCCGTGGGTACGGGGGGAACCCCGGCTCAGTGCGACGGCCGATGACCAGTCGGCTCACTCTGTACTGCGTCACCGGCTCCAGAAACGTCACACCTTTGCCGAAGAAATTTCCGCGCCGGGTAAAACCGCAGGTCAGAGGGTGCTGAAGGTGGGGCTGGGGGTGCCGGTCGGGAGGTCCGCCGGGCTGGGGGCGACGGGGAGGACGTAGGCGGAGGGGACGGGGGTGGCGAGACCGTTGCGGTGGTGGTGGAGGGTGCGGTCGCGGTCCTTGCGGGGGTGGCCGTCACCGGAGCCGGAGCCGGAGTCGCCGTCACCGTCGTCCGATCCGCCCGGGCTGTCGGACCGGTGGCCGTCGCCGAAGCGGCCGAGGGGACCCTCGGTGTCGACGCCACCGGGCACGGGCACGACCGGCAGACCGTCCCGGCGGCTCGACAGCACGGCCGCGCAGTACGTCTTCACCCGCGCCGAGCCGCCCGCGACGCCCTCCAGCGCACGGCGGCGCCCCGCCTCGGGCTCCCGCCCGGCGCGCAGATCACGGCAAGCGGCGACGGCTGCCCGCCACCGGGTGCCGGGCCTGCGGGAACCGGTGCCGGGCTCTGTCGCCCTGCCGGTGTCCTGGTCGGCACCGCCCGCCGCCTCGGGCGGGGCGTCACCGGGGTCGGCGGACCCGCTCGCGCTGGGGGTGGGTCCGGTGTCGCCGGACGGTCCCGGCGACGACGGCAGCCGGGAGCGCCCCGGCGTCACGGCGGCGGACACGGACGCGCCGGGGTCGGGCCGCTCCTGCCGGAACGGTCCGGGCAGCACCCCGCTCCCGGCCGCCACGGCCACCCCGCCGAGCGTCCCGACAGCCACGGCGGCGGCCAGCGCCATCCGCACGGGCCGACCCCACCGCACGCGGCGCGCACGCACGGGGCGCCGCGGCTGGGCACCGATGTGGACGACGCCGGCGTCGAGGTCGAGACGGTGGAACTCGCCCACGGAGGAGTCGGGTTGAGAAACGGAGACGTCACGAACGGCGCCCACCGACACCTCGGCCACCAGGGGAACGTCGACCCCACGCCCCGCCCTCGCCGTCCGGAACGCGGCCAACGCCGCTTCCTCGCCCGGGAGTTCGTCCTTGGCCGGAACCGCGGAGTCGGCAAGGACCGCCAGCAGGGACGCCAACCGGGCACCCTCGTCGGGGACCCGGTCGTCGGAGGATCGCGGCGGCTCGCCGTTCAGCAGACGTTCCGACGTCTCGAGGTCCAGCCACTCGTCGTGCTCGTCGGCCATCACATGTCCCTCTGCGTCCGCGCACGCGCAGGCGTCACACTCGCGGGCGCGACGGTACGGGCGCGGGGTCCTCGCTGGGGCGGCAGGGCGTCGAGTCCACCGGTCGACTCCGGGTCGGGACCGAGGAGTTCGGCGAGGCGCTTCAGACCCCGGTGCGCGGCGGTGCGGACCGCTCCCGCGCGCTTGCCGAGCGTCTCGGCGGCGGACTTGGCGTCCAGACCGACCACCACGCGCAGCACCACCGCCTCGGCCTGGTCCTGCGGCAGACGCGCGATGAGCGAGAGGGTGCCGTCGGTGGCCAGTGCCTCCATCGCCTCACCGGCGGTGTCCGACTCGGCGGCGCGGCCGGTCAGTTCGGTCTCGTCGCCGCCTATCAGCGGGCGGCGTCCGCGCATCCGTATGTGGTCCAGGGCGCGGTTGCGGGCTATCCGCGCCGCCCACCCCCGGAACCGGTCGGCGTCTCCGCTGAACCGGTCGAGGTCGCGGGCGATCTGGAGCCATGCCTCGGACGTGACGTCCTCGGCGTCCGGCTCCCCCACCAGCGTGCGCACATAGCCGAGCAGCCGTGGATGCACCGCGCGGTACACCGTGCGGAAGGCTTCCTCGTCACCGCCCTGGGCCGCGCGCACCGCGGCGGTCAGCTCCGCGTCGTCCCCCTGCACCGCACTCCCTTACGCCTGTCTGGTGGTCGGCGCGAAAGGCACGTTACGGCCTGAAACAGTGCCCCGTCCATGTCTGTAGAAGATGCAACTGACTCGTGATCCATTGGGTGTGACACAAGCCGCACTCCCGACGCTGTACGAGATGCGGGCCGCACCCAGACCCGCCACCCGCGACGGCCGGGGCCTCTCCTGTGGGGGGTGGCGGCCCCGGCCGTCGCTTCGACTTCTCCCCCCTCCCTCCCGCGGCGATGCCCTGTCCGGCAGCCCCCGTACGCTTCTCCGTTCACGTAACAACGACAGAGACGACGGGATTCGATGGTGGGCACCTTTGTGGGGCTCGTGGTGTTGCCCCTGGTTGTCGCCGGGCTGGCTCGGTGGGCGGCGGGGCGGAGGCGGCGGGCGTTGGGGGTGGGGCGGGCTGTGCACTTCCGGGGGCGGATGGAGGGGCGCACGGGGTGGTTGCTGGTCGATCCGCGGCTCGACGGGCCCGTTTTTCTGGGTCGGGACGGGAGCGCCGTTGCGCTGCCGCGCGGGGGCGAGGCGCTGGGGGCGACGGTCTCCGCCGTCGGACGGTCCGCTCTGGAGAAGGTCAGCCTGCGGTACCGGACCCCTCAAGGGGCGGTGGTGCGGCTGGGGTTGGCCACGCATGACGCGCGGACCCTGGGTGAATGGCTGGGGGAAGAGCCACGGACTGTGCCCGTCACGCGGCGGACGTTGCTGCCCGCTGCGCCCGCGTGGGCCGTGTTCGCGCTTGCCGTGGGGCTGTTCGTGGGGCTGGTCGCCGCGGACGTCGCGGTGTTCGGGAAGCACACGGCTGCCGAGGTCGTGCGGGTGGACCGGGACGAGGAGGACTGCACCGTCGCCTGGGACGGCGGGGTGGAGCGGGCGAGTGTGGACTGCGACGCGGCGACCGTGCGCGCGGGTGAGCGCATACCGGTCGTCGCGCTTCCCTGGCCGTTGCTGGGTGATGCCGTGGACACGGGGGTCACTCCGCGGGTGGTCGCCGTGCTCGGCGGGGTGCCCGGACTGCTCGGTCTGGGCGGGGCGCTGGTGGTCAACCCGCTGCTGTACGCCCGGCGCGTCCGGCTGGTGCGCCGGGCGGGGACGGTTGCCCTGCCTCAAGCGGTCGCGGACAGTGGGGCGGACGAGGAGGAGTGGCCCGCTCTCGGGGACGACCTGCGGTACGCGAGCCTCGCCGCCGCGGCACGGCACGCCGATCGCCATCGGCCGGAACCCCGGGTGACGCCGCCGCGCCGTGGCCCCGGTCGTACGTCCCTGTCGCCGTGGGCGTGGGTGGCGGTCACCGTCCTCGGCACCGCCGCCTGGTACCCGCTGGCGTTCTCCGGCGGCGCCGTCCTCGACGACCACTTCCACCTGGGGCACTGGCGCTTCCCGCTGTTCGGCACGGTCGGCATCGTGTGCCTCGCCCGGATCGGCTGGGTCGTGACCGACCGCGTCCCGCTGTGCGGACCGGTGCTGCGGGCGGCGCGGCAGGGTGGCGGCAAGGACGCCTGGCAGCCCATGCGGTACGTCCGTCTGTGCCGCGAGCCCGGCGAGATGGTGCTGGTCCTGTTCCGGCCGGAGGGCGGGGACGTGACGGCGCCCCGGTTCCTCCAGCCGCTCTCCCGGTCCCGGGGCACCGGTCGCCGTACCGTCGGCGGTCCCGCCCCGGTCGGCGAGGCGCTGGTGCGCGACACCGGCGCGGGACCGCTCGTCTGCGAGATAGACGGCGTCCGCTACCTCCCCGCCGCCCGCGCCACCGAAGCCACCGCCGACCCCGCCCGCACCCGCGAGGAACTGCGCGACCTCGCCGGGAACCACCTCCGCCCGGTCGGCGCCGCCCGCTAGGGCACATTCGTCAGCGGCTCACCGCCCCGTGATCGCCTCCCGGCACAGCAGTCCGAGCGAGCCGTCGCCCTCGTAGGCGCGGCGGGCTTCGTCCATCGGGGTCCAGAGGCGGCCGTCGGGGGTGCGCAGGCAGGGGTCGCCGTCGGTGGCCCACCATTCGGCGCCGGTCTGGCGGGCGATGACCTCGCCCGCGTAGGCGCCGAAGCCGCGCAGCACGCGGCGCACGGCTTCGTAGGGCGGGCCGTCGCGGCGTATCTCGTCGATCACGCGGTCGACGCGCCACATGCTGCGCGCGGTGTAGTCGAGCCGGAGCCGGGCGCCCTCGCGGAGCGCGGCGACGGTGTCGGCGGCCCAGCGGGCGGGACGGGTGTCCAGGGGGGCGGGCGGGTACGCGGGGGTGGGGTACGGGGCTGTCACACAGGGGACAGCGGTCCCGGAGCCCCCGCCGTAACAGGAATCCGGGCCGTTCCGGGAACCGGCGCAGGACCGCCCCACCGCCACCCCGGGACGATCACAGTTCCCGCCCACGCGAGAGGGTTTGAGCGGCGGGGCGCCCTGAAGAACCGTTACGCCCCGCTCCGCTCAGCCCTGGCTGCGCGCCCGGCGCGAGACCACCGCCTGGAGGATGCGGCGCCCCTCGATCGACACGTCCAGGGCGCGGCGCAGCCCGCCCACGCCGTGCTCGGCGAGGAGTTCCAGGACGACGGTCTGGCGCCGGAGTTCGGCGGCGACCAGCGGGGAGGACGTCTCCTCCGTACCGCCGTGGCGGTCCTCGGCGGCGTCGGCGGCGGGGGCGGTGTCCTCGGTCGCCGGGTCGAGGAGCCGGTGGACCTGGAGGGCGGCCAGCGAGCAGGCGTCCGCCCACTCGCGCAGCGCCTCGCCGGACCGCTCGGCCGGTGCCGTCTCCAGCATCCGGCGCACCAGCAGCGCCGCCTCGTCCTCGCCGGGGTCCACCGCGCCGAGCGCGGCGCGGGTCTTCTCCAGGCTCTCGGACCAGTCGGAGCCGTCGGCGAGGTGCGCCCAGAGCGGGCGCAGCAGTTCGTCGTCCTCGTAGAGCAGGGGGACGCACCGATCCGAACAAGCCAGTCCACTGGCGGCCAGCCCCCGCGCGTCGGCCTGTGCGATCAGTTCCACCAGGCTCATGGAATCTCCCCTCGCCTGGGCACCGTCTTTACGGAGCCCGCATTTCCCCTTACTGCGTGCGACGGCCCGGGAGTGTCACAGTCGCCGGTTTTCAGCCAAGAACGTCAGCCAGGAACGGGGGCGAACGGAACGGCGAGCGCCTTGTGGTCCTGCATCCGGGTCAGCCGGACCACGACCAGCGCGGCGAGCACGGCGGCGGCGATGTCGGTGAGGTCGGCGAAGAGCATGACGCGCGCCTCCCACACGGCGTCCGCGCCGCCGTCGAACCGGGCCGTCGCCTGCTCCGCGAACAGCGAGACGAGCCACAGCGCCCACCAGAGGTCGATCAGCCGGTGCCCGGCGGGGCGCCCCCGGGGCGCGCTCGTGTTCCAGATGTCGAGCACGATCCGGCGCGGGAACCACAGATTGACGATCGGGCAGAACCACGCGCCGATCGCCCACCCCCGCTTCAGGCTCTGCCCGGACTGGTCGAACACCTCGGCGTTGACCCGCACCCGGTACAGCCAGCACAGATAGACGACCGTCGCCGCGAGCAGGGTGAGCATCTGGGCGCCGCCGGTGAGCCCGGTGGCGATGTCGGCCAGGTCGGAGGTACGACCCCTGCTCGCGCTGTCCAACTGGAGCGCGTCCGCCCAGACGGCGAACAGGTCCGCCACGGCGACGAGCGCCAGCAGTGTGACGGCGGCCCGCCCCAGCCCGACCGGCGAGCACAGCGCGAGACCGGGCGGGAGCGCGTAGGGCGCGGCGTACCGCGCGTCATAAGCAGCCCCGGACGGCGCCCCCGGCAGCGCCCCGGGCAGCGGCGCGAGCGGCGGCTCGGCGGGCGCGAACGGCGGATGCGCCCCCGCGGCAAGACACTCCGGGCACAGCGTGTTCCCGGCGGACGCGGGCCGACGGCCGCAATGCGTGCAGGTCATGAAGGTCTACCCCCCGATACGGTGCCGACGGCGCGACACCGCCCTCCCCAGGCGGGTGTGCACCAGGAAGCCGCCGGCGAGCGGACCCGCCGACGGCTTTACCTGGAACATACGTTCCGTCCGGGAGTCAGTCCAGCCGATTCGCGAGTTGCCTGAACTGGTCCCAGGACAGCGGGGGTTGACCCGGATACCAGAGCTTCTGCACGGTCGCCCGCAGCGGCATCCGGATACCGGAGGCGACCTGCGCCTCGGTCTGCGCGTTGGGGAAGTCGCACCACACCGCGAACGAGCCGCCGAGGATCTGGCCGTCGTAGCGCGCCGGGACGGGGTCGGTGCCCCGGATCACGCGCGGGGTCCACTGCTCGTAGATGCGCTGACCGGTCGGGTAGACGAAGGTCTGGGGCTCACCGAGGACGTAGTAGAGGTACTCGTCGTTGTAGTTGAGGACCTTGCGGCCCGCGCTCAGATACTCCGCCGGGGGGCGCGCCCCTATCTCCTTGCCGGTCCAGTAGGCGACCTGGAGATCCTTGGCGGGCTGGATCGAGGTGTCGCGCAGGAAGCCGTCGTTCCACGCCCGCATGGTGCGGTCGTGGGCGCGGACGGTGGCGGCGCGGTCGTTGAGCCAGCCGGTGGCGAGGTCCGCGACGGAGCCGTCCGGGCCGTACTTCTGGCGGGCGGCGGAGGCGAGCTGGGGATAGGAGGTCTCGGGGTCGGAGACGGTCAGCGCCTGGTACTCGTCGCCGCCCAGGTGCCACTGCTTCTGGGTGAAAAGCCCGGAGTACTCGTTCAGCAGATCGTCGACGATCTTGGCGGAGGCGGGCTTGGAGATGTCGATCGCGCCGCGCGTCGGGGTGCCGCTCGCGTTGCGCAACTGGAGGTCGGGGTGGGCGGCGATGACAGCGCCGAGGTGGCCGGGCGAGTCGATCTCGGGGACGACCGTGATGTGCCGGGCGGCGGCGAGGTCGATGATCTTCTTGACCTGCGCCTTGGTGAGATGGTCCTTGGAGACGATCTCGGGGTGGGTGGTGGACTGGATCCGGAACGCCTGGTCGTCGGAGAAGTGCAGTCCCAGCTCGTTGAACTTCAGGTCGCCCAGTTCGCGCACCCGGTCCTCGATCCAGGACTCGGAGAACGGTTTGCGCGCGATGTCGAGCATGAATCCGCGCACCGGCTTGGCGGGCTCGTCCTTGACGACGCCCTCGGGGGCGGTGCCGCCGCCGTGGACCTCCTGCTTGAGGGTCCGGGTCCCGTAGAACACGCCCGCGTCGGCGGGACCGCTGATCTCCACCCGGCCGTCGCGCACGGTCATGGTGTACGACTCCGGATTGCCGCCCTTGCCGCCGAGCGTGAGCCGCAGGTCGCCGGAGCGCGTGTCCTTCTGCTGCCCGGCGTACTTGAGCCCCAGCTCCCCGGCTATGAGCTTGCCCTCGTCGGCCAGCTTCGGGTCGGTCACCACCACCCGGTCACCGCGCGCGGGCTGCCAACCGGGGCCGTGCGCCGGGGTGTGGGACCGGACCGCCGGTATGGTCCGGGGCGCCTTCGACAGCGGATAGTTCCGCGTCGGGCTCGGACTCGGACTGTCGCCCACGCTCGCCACGTCCGAGCCGCCGGGCGAGCCGCCGCCCGAGGAGGCCCACACGCCGACACCCACGCCGGCCACGACCGTCCCGGCCACCGCCGCGACGACGATCGCCCGTTTCCGCTTCACCTTCACCTGACGCGCCGGAGCACGGCGCCTGTGCTGGCTCACGATCCCAACCTACGACCGAACCGGCGGGGACCCGTCATCGAGAGTTTCCGAAACTCTCCCGTCCGAGTGAAAATCGGGCATCCGTCGGACACACACTGACCACTCTCGATAACGTGTCGGCACACCTTTCACACGTTCCCCTGCCGTACCTCATGCTGCCCCCTGCCCCACACCACACGTGACGCGAGGACCCACGCTGCCTGCGCACCGTTCGCCGTATCTCCCCACGCCGCTCGACGCCTTCAACCTGGCCCCCGCCGACGAGGCACGCGCCCTGCTGGAGCGCTGTCTGCGCAGCTCACGCTGGGCGGACCGGCTCGCCGAGCACCGCCCGTACCCGGACCTGCCCGCGCTGCTCGCGGCGGCCGACGAGGCGGCGTACGACCTGGACCAGACCGACCTCGCCGAGGCGCTCGCCGGGGAGTCCCTGCCCCGGCTGCCCGAGGGGACGTACTCCGCCGCCCACACCGCGCTCGACGCCGCGCACGCCGCCTACGAGGCGCGATTCGGCCATGTTTTTGTCATCTCTCCGGGCGACACTCCACCGGAGGAACTGCCCGACCGCGTCCTCGAAGGAATCCGGTCACGATTGACGAACGATCCGGACGACGAACGGGTGGTCGTGGCCGAGGAACTGCGCGGGCTGGCCCGCCACCGCCTCGCCCTCCACCTCGGCCCCACGGGCTGCCGCACCACCAGCGACTACGCCCCGCGCCCCCACGCGTAGCCCTGTCCGGCGGACCAGGGCGCCGGTGCTGACCGACGCCGCGTCTGCCCAGGTGAGCGGGGCAGGGACCGTCCAGTCGGCGGGCGGAGAAGGACGCCGACGCGCCGAGGGCGCCCCCGCGCGAGGGAATCCGGGCGGGGGACCCGACCCCCGGCGACAACCCCGCGGGCGAGCGGCCGGACACCCGGACCCGCGCCGCGATCCCCCGGACCGGTCTCGGACCCGGACCCGTTCCGGGGTGGTGTCGATCACCCGTGCGATGCGGGGTGGATCACACAGACCGGCCCCCCGTCGGCCCTGGCGCACGTCATGGATACGATGCTGAGGGCCGGTGGACCGTACCCGGCCGGGCCCGACCGACACCGAAGCCGGCGCGGCCCTAGTCCCCGCACCCGGAGGGTTCTTCCGTGCCGGCTGGAACGCTGTACCGCGGCCGGGAAGGTATGTGGTCCTGGGTGGCTCATCGAGTCACCGGCGTCCTCATCTTCTTCTTCCTGTTCGTTCACGTGCTGGACACCGCTCTCGTGCGTGTCTCCCCCGAGGACTACGACAAGGTCGTAGCCACGTACAAGACCCCGATCGTCGCGCTGCTGGAGTACGGCCTCGTCGCCGCCATCCTCTTCCACGCGCTCAACGGTCTGCGCGTCATCGCCGTCGACTTCTGGTCGAAGGGGCCGCGCTACCAGAAGCAGATGCTGTGGACCGTCGTCGGTGTCTGGCTCGTCCTGATGGTGGGCGCGCTCTACCCCGTCCTCGGCCACGCCGCTCGTGTCCTGTTCGGGAGCTGACGCCGATGTCCACCTCTGAGATCAATCTGACGGGCTCCTCCGCGGAGGGCTTCGAAGACGCCTACGCGCTGAACCTCGACGCGCCGCGCTCGCGCACGCGCACCAAGAAGACCCCGAAGTCCACGCGGGGCAACTTCGAGATGGCCGCCTGGCTCTTCATGCGCCTGTCCGGCATCGTGCTGGTCGTCCTCGTCATCGGCCACCTGCTGATCCAGCTCGTGCTCGACGGCGGCGTCTCCAAGATCGGCTTCGCCTTCGTGGCGGGTCGCTGGGCGTCCCCGTTCTGGCAGGTCTGGGACCTGGCGATGCTGTGGCTGGCGATGCTGCACGGCGCCAACGGCCTGCGCACGGTCATCAACGACTACGCGGAGCGCGCGAACACCCGCCTGTGGCTGAAGGCGCTGCTCTACACCGCCACGGTGTTCACCATCCTGCTGGGCACGCTGGTGATCTTCACCTTCGACCCGAACATCCGCTAGGCACGGGGCTGCGAGAATCATGAAGATCCACAAGTACGACACCGTCATCGTCGGCGCCGGTGGCGCGGGCATGCGCGCGGCCATCGAGTCCACGAAGCGCAGCCGCACCGCCGTGCTGACCAAGCTCTACCCCACCCGCTCCCACACGGGCGCCGCGCAGGGCGGCATGGCCGCCGCGCTGGCCAACGTGGAGGAGGACAACTGGGAGTGGCACACCTTCGACACGGTCAAGGGCGGTGACTACCTGGTCGACCAGGACGCCGCCGAGATCCTGGCGAAGGAGGCCATCGACGCCGTCCTCGACCTGGAGAAGATGGGCCTGCCGTTCAACCGGACGCCGAACGGCACCATCGACCAGCGGCGCTTCGGCGGTCACTCCCGCAACCACGGCGAGGCGCCGGTCCGCCGCTCCTGCTACGCGGCCGACCGCACCGGCCACATGATCCTCCAGACGCTGTACCAGAACTGCGTCAAGGAGGGCGTGGAGTTCTTCAACGAGTTCTACGTCCTGGACCAGCTCATCACCGAAGTCGACGGCGTCAAGAAGTCCGCCGGTGTGGTGGCGTACGAGCTGGCGACCGGCGAGATCCACGTCTTCCAGGCGAAGTCCGTGATCTACGCGTCCGGCGGCACCGGCAAGTTCTTCAAGGTGACCTCCAACGCGCACACCCTGACCGGTGACGGCCAGGCAGCCTGCTTCCGCCGGGGCATCCCGCTGGAGGACATGGAGTTCTTCCAGTTCCACCCGACCGGCATCTGGCGCATGGGCATCCTGCTCACCGAGGGTGCCCGCGGTGAGGGCGGCATCCTGCGCAACAAGGACGGCGAGCGCTTCATGGAGAAGTACGCGCCGGTCATGAAGGACCTCGCGTCCCGTGACGTCGTCTCGCGCTCGATCTACACCGAGATCCGCGAGGGCCGGGGCTGCGGTCCCGAGGGCGACCACGTCTACCTCGACCTCACGCACCTGCCGCCGGAGCAGCTCGACGCGAAGCTCCCGGACATCACCGAGTTCGCGCGCACCTACCTCGGCATCGAGCCCTACACGGACCCGATCCCGATCCAGCCCACCGCGCACTACGCCATGGGCGGCATCCCGACCAACGTCGAGGGTGAGGTCCTGGCGGACAACACCACCGTCATCCCGGGTCTGTACGCGGCCGGCGAGGTCGCCTGTGTCTCCGTGCACGGCGCCAACCGCCTGGGCACCAACTCCCTGCTCGACATCAACGTGTTCGGCCGTCGCGCGGGCATCGCCGCCGCCGACTACGCCCACACGGTCGACTTCGTGGAGATGCCGGAGAACCCGGAGGGCATGGTCGTCGCGCAGATCGAGCGGCTGCGGAACTCCACCGGCACCGAGCGGGTGGCCGACATCCGCCGGGAGCTGCAGGAGACCATGGACGCCAACGTCATGGTGTTCCGCACCGAGCAGACGATCAAGACGGCGGTCGAGAAGATCGCCGAGCTGCGCGAGCGGTACGAGAACGTGGCGATCCAGGACAAGGGCAAGCGGTTCAACACCGACCTGCTGGAAGCCATCGAGCTGGGCAACCTGCTGGAGCTGGCCGAGGTCATGGCCGTCTCCGCGCTCGCCCGCAAGGAGTCCCGCGGCGGCCACTACCGCGAGGACTACCCGAACCGCGACGACGTCAACTTCATGCGCCACACGATGGCGTACCGCGAGACGGGCGACGACGGCTCGGAGACCATCCGTCTCGACTACAAGCCGGTCGTCCAGACCCGCTACCAGCCGATGGAGCGTAAGTACTGATGGCTACCCCTGTTCTGGACAAGGCGGAGGCGGCTGCCGCCGCGTCCCCCTACATCACGGTCACCCTGCGGATCCGCCGGTTCAACCCGGAGGTCTCGCCGGACGTCCACTGGCAGGACTTCCAGCTCCAGATGGACCCCAAGGAGCGCGTCCTCGACGGGCTCAACAAGATCAAGTGGGACCAGGACGGCACGCTGACCTTCCGGCGTTCCTGCGCCCACGGCATCTGCGGGTCCGACGCCATGCGGATCAACGGCAAGAACCGGCTGGCCTGCAAGACGCTGATCAAGGACGTCAACCCCGAGAAGCCGATCACGGTCGAGCCCATCAAGGGCCTGACCGCGCTGAAGGACCTCGTGGTCGACATGGACCCGTTCTTCCAGGCGTACCGGGACGTCATGCCGTTCCTGGTCACCAACGACACCAACGAGCCGACGCGTGAGCGCCTGCAGTCCGCCGAGGACCGCGAGCGCTTCGACGACACCACGAAGTGCATCCTGTGCGCCGCGTGCACCTCGTCGTGCCCGGTGTTCTGGAACGACGGCCAGTACTTCGGTCCGGCCGCCATCGTCAACGCGCACCGGTTCATCTTCGACTCGCGCGACGACGCCGGTGAGCAGCGCCTGGAGATCCTCAACGACCGTGACGGCGTGTGGCGTTGCCGCACGACCTTCAACTGCACGGACGCCTGCCCGCGTGGCATCGAGGTCACCAAGGCGATCCAGGAGGTCAAGCGCGCCCTGATCACGCGCCGCTTCTGATCCTCGCGGTCCCACGCCCGAGGGCCCCGTTTCCGTCGTCCGGAAACGGGGCCCTCGGGCGTTTGCGGTGTCCGTGCGCTCAGCCGCGCAGCACGCGACCGTTGCTGTCCGTGCGGTCGTTGCTCACGAGGAAGATGATGCCGTCGATCAGCGCCCAGAAGCCGAGACCGCCGCAGGTGAGGAGCTGGGCGATGCCCACGCCGGTGTTGCCGACGTAGAAGCGGCCGATGCCGAGACCGCCCAGGAAGATCTGCAGGATGCCCGCGACGATCTTGGACTTGTCGGAGTACGGGCGCCCCTGCGGGTCGAAACCGTAGGGGGCGTCAGGGGTGGGGACGCTCATGGCGGGTGCTCCTGGGAGTGCCGTAGGGATTTCGGGCAGGAGAGACCCCACGGCGAAGTGCGTGCCCCGTCGTCCCCCCTGTGCGTGGTGATCGTAGGGAGACGGAGCGGGCATGCAGGAGTACGATCGAACGATCGTTCCCGTACCGTGATCAATGGTGGATGTTGCGCACCACGCACCATGTCACCGCGAGCCCCAGGACGACCGCCTGCGCGCGGGGGCTCAGCCGGGGCTGCCAGCGGCGCCCCCGCAGCCCCTCCAGCGCCCAGCGCCCCAGGAGCGCCAGCGCCCACGGCGAAGCCAGCAGCAGGGCGCGGTTGTCCAGCCACGCCTGGGAGAGGTGACCGTGCATCAGGTCGTAGACCATGCGGGTGCCGCCGCAGGCGGGGCAGAGCAGCCCGGTCACCAGCCGGAAGGGGCAGCCGGGCAGGAGATGACCGGGCTGGTGCGGATCGGTGCCGTAGAGGTACGCGGCACCGGCGGCACCGGCGGCGAGCACCGCCAGGGGCGCCGCCGCCGGGTGGCGAAGCGGGAAGCGGGGCACGGCCGTCAACTGCGCAGGATGCGGCCCTGGGCGTCGGTCTGGTTGTCGTTGACCAGCAGCATGATGCCGTCGATCAGCGCCCAGATGCCGAAGCCGCCGCAGGTGAAGAGCTGCGCCAGACCCATGCCGACGTTGCCGAGGTAGAAGCGGCCGACACCGAGGCTGCCCACGAAGAGCTGGAGCACGCCCGCGACGATCTTGGACTTGTCGGAGTACGGGCGCCCGTAGGGGTCGTAGCCGTAGGGGGCGTGGGGGTCGCCGGTGTAGGTGCCGGGCGGGACGGCGCCGGGGGGCGGCGGGTAGTAGCCCTGCTGGTAGCCCGGCGGCTGCTGGTAGCCCTGCTGGTAACCGCCCTGCTGCTGGTAGCCGGGCGGCGGGAACGGCGGGGGCTGGTTGGGGTAGCCGTACCCGGGCGGGCCCGGCTGCTGGGGGCCGGGCTGACCGGGCTGCTGGGGACCCGGCTGCTGAGGCTGCTCGCTCAAGGCGACTGCTCCTGGGGATCGTTGCGACAAGACGATTATTTCGGATCATCATGCCAGGCGGTCCGGCGGCTTGGTTGAACACGTTCAAAAAGAGGTCTACAGTCATGCCCTGTCAGCGTTTTGAACGCGTTCAAGAAGGGGTGGGGCATGGACCGCACCGTCATCGCCTACGTCATCTACCTGGCCGTCAGCATCGGACTGACCGTCTGGGTGGCCCGTACGCTCAGCCGCAACGGACGGATCTTCCTGGCGGACGTACTGCGCGGCGACGAGAAGCTGGCCGACGCCGTGAACCATCTGCTGGTCGTCGGCTTCTACCTCGTCAACCTCGGCTTCGTGGCGCTCTATCTGAGCAAGAGCGGGGAGATCGAGGACACCCGCGGCATCTTCGAGGCCCTGTCCACCAAGCTGGGCGTGGTGCTCCTGGTCCTCGGCGTGATGCACCTGGGCAACGTGTACGTGCTCAACAAGATCCGTCGGCGGGGGCTGATGGAGCGCGAGACCAACCCGCCGGTGGGACCGCAGAGCTGGGTCCCGCCGATGGCGCCTCCGGCGGCCGAGGCGTGAGCGCCGCTCAGGACCGGGGCGGTGTGGCCGCCCCGGTCCACGGGCTCACCGTCCTCTACGACGCCGAGTGCGCGCTGTGCCGGCACGTACAGGACTGGCTGGCCAGACAGCCCAAGCTGGTGCCGGTGCGCCTGGTCGCCGCCGCGTCCGCCGAGGCGCGCGAGCGGTTCCCCGGGCTCAGGCCGGCCGACACCCTGGAGCAGGTGACCGTAATCGGCGACGCCGGACAGGTCTACCGGGGCGCCCGCGCCTGGATCGTCGTCCTGTGGGCGCTGCGCGAGCACCGGGCGCTGGCGCACAAGCTGAGCACGCCTGCCGGAATGCGCCTGGCGCGAGGCGCGGTCCTGGCCGCCGCCAAGTACCGGGGCAGGCAGTGGGGCGGCAAGGGGACGTACCGCCGCGCCGACGGCTGGTGGTACGACCCGGTGCGGGGCTGGGTGCACACCTCCCAGTCCTGTTCCGACGGCTCCTGCCCCACTGGTTAGGCTCTTCTACCGTGCCCGCGAAGAACGACGGCCCCGACGCGGCCGGACCCCAGACCAAGTCCGAGCAGACCCGCGCGCTCATCCTGGAGACCGCGATGCGGCTCTTCCAGGAGCGCGGCTACGACAAGACGACGATGCGGGCCATCGCCACAGAGGCGGGGGTCTCCGTGGGCAACGCCTACTACTACTTCGCGGGCAAGGAGCACCTGATCCAGGGCTTCTACGACCGGATCGCCGCCGAGCACCAGGTGGCGGTCCGGGAGATCCTGGACCGGGAGACCGACCTGGAGGCGCGGCTCGCGGGCGTGCTGACCGCGTGGCTGGACGTCGCCCGGCCTTACCACGAGTTCGCCGTCCAGTTCTTCAAGAACGCCGCCGACCCGGACAGCCCGCTCAGCCCCTTCTCCCCCGAGAGCAGCCACGCCCGGGAGGAGGCGATGCGCGTCCACCGCGAGGTCCTGGCGGGCTCCAAGGCGAAGGTCGCGCCCGAACTCCGCGAGGTCCTGCCCGAGTTGATGTGGCTCTCCCAGATGGGACTCGTCCTCTACTGGGTCTTCGACCGCACCGAGAACCGCGAACGCAGCTACCGCCTCGCCCGCCGCGGCGCCCGTCTCACCGCACGCGGTGTGGCGCTGGCCCGCTTCCGCGTGCTGCGTCCGCTCGTTTTGGAGGTACACGAATTGTTCACCGACTTCCTGCCGGGGATGACCAAGGCGCTGCCGGACCCGGGGAAACGGTCATGACGAGTTCACTGCTCACCCCGCGAGGGCGGGTCCGCTCGGGTGGCGGGGGTACGGCGGCTGACAGCGGCGGGGGTGCGGCGGCGGGCAGCACGGAGCCCACCGCGATCCTGGACTGGCGCCACCCCTCGGTGTCCGCGCTGCTGCGGGAGATCTCCGTACCCCTTGACGGAGAGAGCCCCGCCGCCGACCCCGTGGCGACCCTGCGCCGGGCACACCGGTGGATCGCCGGAGCCGTCCGCCCGGTGTACTCGGTACAGGACGAGCGCCCGGTGTCCGATGTGCTGCGCCGCCGCCGGGGCTCGTGCAGTCAGCGGCTCGCGGTCCTTGAGTCCTTCGCGCGGGCGTCGGGGGTGGCGACGCGGGTGCGGGGGCTGGTGGTGGACGGGCGGTACTGGTACCCCCGCTTTCCCACCCTCCGCCGTCTCGTCCCCGACCAAGTGGTGCTGGCGTGGCCGGAGTTCGCGCTGGACTCCGCCTGGCTGCCCGTCTCGGAACTCTTCGGCGGGCTGGACGAGTTGAGCGCCCGTCCCGGCGGCGGGTTCACCAACTCCGGCGCGGAGACCCTCTTCGACGCGGTCTCCCGTACGGCGATCGACTGGGACGGCACGACCGCCTGCCCGGCGGACTCCGCCTCCTGCGACCTCTCCGCCCACGTCCTGACGGACCTCGGCCACTTCGACTCCCGCGACGAGCTGTTCGCCCGCCATGGCCAGACCCTGTGCTGGACGGCACGGCTCGTGGCGGAACCGGTGCTGGGGCGCCGGTCGGCGGGGGCGCGGTGACACCGGGGCAGTCCACGCGGCACGGCGGCGGCGGTTACTCGCTCGCTCCCGTGCTCGCCGCCCTCGGCGCCTACGGGGGCACCGTGTGGACCGCCCGGTCCTGGGCGAGCTGCCCGCTCGGCAACGACGCGAGCAACCATGTCGGGCTGTGGATGACGACGGCGGTCGTATGGCTCTGCCTGACGCTGCTGCTGCTCCTGCTCCAGTACGCGCTGCGCCGCCTGCCGCTTCCCGGCGGCCAGTGGCTCGGTCTGCTCACGGGCGCCCTCGCACTGACCCTGCTCTACCGCCTCGGGATGGACTGGCCGTACCACCCGCCCGGCGGCGACTGCATGGAGGGCTACCCGCTCTTCCCGTTCACGGGCAAGACGGGACCGGGCGGAGCCCCCTAGGGCCTGTCCGGCAGCGAGCGCCGGTTCACCAGACCACGGGCAGCTCCAGGGGAAACCGCCGGATCGTCTCGGTGTCCCAGCGCACTTCCTCCGGCGGCACCGCCGACCGCAGTCCGGGGAAGCGCTCCAGGAGCCGCCCGATGGCCACTTCGAGTTCTGCCATGGCCAGGGGCACGGCGATGCAGCGGTGTCCGCCCCAACCGAACGTCATGTGCGGACGACTGGGGCGGTGGATGTCGATGACGTCCGGGTCCGGATAGCGCTCGGGATCGCGGTTGGCCGCGAGGTACGACACGTGGACGAAGTCTCCCGCCCGGATCCGCGCGCCGCCCAGTTCCAGGTCCTCGACAGCCAGCCGGGGGATTCCGACGCCGTTGCGGAACGGGATGTGGCGGAGCATCTCGTTCAGCACGTCGGTCAGGTCCTCGGGCCTGCGCCTGAGGTGGTCCGTCAGTTCGGGGCGGGTGAGGAGCAGGTAGACGATGTTGCTGATCTGGCAGGTAGCCGTGTCCTGCCCGCTGAGCGCCAGGGTCAGGGCGGTGACCGCCAGTTCCCGGTCGCTGAGGCAGTCCTCGCCGTCACGGGCTTCGGCCATCAGGCTGATGAGGTCCTCGCCCGGTGACTTCCGGCGCTGTTGGACGAGTTCACCGAAGTACGACGTGAGGTCGGTCTTGGCCGCCGCGGCGGCTTCCTTGGTGCCGGCGCCGACGACCAGCAGCCGGCGCACGGAATCCTGCATGCGCGCCCAGTCCTCGCGCGGGACGCCGAGCAGGTCCATGACGGTGTGCTGGGGAAGCGTGTCGGCCAGCATCTCCACCACGTCGGCCGGTGGACCGTGCTCCTCCATCTCGTCCAGCAGGCTGTCCGCGAGCCGGACGATCCGGGGCCGCATCTCATCGGCCCGCTGCTGGGTGAACGCCTGCGAGACCAGTTGGCGGACACGGCTGCTGTGCGGCGGGTCCATGACGTTGATCGACTCGGGCGAGACGATGGGCTCCGGCGTCAGCCGGGGGTAGTCGTGGGCGATGATGCCCGCCCGGCTCAGCCGGGGGTCCGTGGTCACCCTTTTGACGGCATCGAAGCCGGTGACGATCCAGGCGTCGGCGTCGCCGTAGGGAAGTCTGATGCGGGCAGGGGCATCCCGTCGCATCAGGTCGGCAAGCGCGGGATCGAACTCAAGCGCCTCATTGAAATCGAACGGGCACTCGATTGCCCTTTTGTCGCTGGGCACCAGGGGGCTCCTCCGAGTTCGGAACGGGTGGGGGGAAGGGTGGCGTCCCTTGCGGACGGGGTCCCAGGCGATACGTCATAGGCGATACGCACGGTCACAGGGAGTCCGTTGATTACGCAGAGTAGGCGCGATCAGAGTGTGGCCGGGTGCCGGGGAACTCCGAAGCCGCCACGCCGCGTGTCGGGTCGCGGGCCGTGGGGCGCGGCGTCAGGGTGACTGGGGGAACCCTCTGCAGAGAGCGAGTGAGCGATGGCCGACGTCACCACCCCGTACGCGACCGGCACCCCGTGCTGGGTCGACCTGATGGCGCAGGACCAGCAGGCCGCGCTGGACTTCTACCGTGACCTGCTCGGCTGGCAGGGCACGGCGGGACCGGCCGAGTTCGGCGGTTACGCGGTCTGCGAGCTGCTGGGCAAGCCCGTGGCGGGCATCGGTCCGGCGATGGCGCCGGAGGGGATGCCGGAGCCGCCCACCGTCTGGACCAGCTACCTCGCCAGCACCGACGCCGAGGCCACCCAGGACCAGATCGTCGCCGCGGGCGGCACCCTGCTCGTCCCCGTGATGGACGTCGGCACGCTGGGGCGGATGCTGGTCGCCGCCGACCCGCAGGGCGCGGTGTTCGGCGTCTGGCAGCCGGGCGATTTCTTCGGCGCGGGCGTGGTCAACGAGCCCGGCGCCCTCACCTGGAACGAGCTGCACACGACGGACGTGGAGGCAGCCGCCGCCTTCTACGGCGACGCGTTCGGCATCGACATCGTCCCGGCGGACGGCGTCGACTCGTACTGGGAGCTGCACGTCGGGGACCGCACGGTCGGCGGCGCCACCCTCCTCGCCAACGACCCGCCGAACACCCCGCCCCACTGGCTCACCTACTTCGCGGTCGACGACGTCGACTCCACGGTGGACGCGCTGGTCAAGCGCGGCGGCACCGTCCTCGCCCCGCCGTTCGACATGGTGGCCGGCCGCATGACGGTCGTCGCGGACCCCCAGGGCGCCCCGTTCGCCCTGATCAAGCCGCGACCGCGCGGCTAGGGCGGTTCTTCCGGCAGCACCCGTTCAAACGGACGCGTCGCCCGCGATGAGCTGCCGGTGCGACTCCTGCAACCCCTCCGGCAACGCGTCCGGGCTGCACCACCGCGCCTCCAGGATCTCGAACTCGTCGATCTTCAGGGTGCCGCCGACGTACCGCGCCTCGTACGCCACCTCCAGGCGGAGCCGGTAGCCGCTGAGCAGTCTCACCAGGCGGCCGGGCTCGACGTCGAGCCCGGTCTCCTCCTTGACCTCCCGTACGACGGTGTGCGCGAACTCCTCGCCCTTGACGGCGAACCCCGTGGGCAGTCCCCACGCCCGGTCCGGCGGCCACATCCGGTGCCGGAGCAGCAGCACGCGCCCCGCGTCGTCCCGTACGACCCCGGTGACGCCCACCATGAACTTGGCGTTCGCGAACCACAGGATCCGCCATTGCACCGGACCCCGGATGCTCCGCCACAGCCGCGCGACAACTCGCTTCATGGCCAGGCCCTCTCGCTTCGCGTGCCGACATCGTCCCTCATGATCGCAGTCGTGCCGCGGTCAAAAAGGGTTGGACGGGACGACGCCCGGGCTTGTAGCTTGCGAATCGACCGTGACACCGGCTCAGGAGGTGAGACCCATGAACGCAGTAGCGATGTGGGTGCTCCCCCTTTCCCGTCACGGCCGGCGATCGATGTAGGTGTCGCCGGGAGCGCCTCGACAACAAGGCACTCCCGAAAGGCAACACCTCATGCATGCTCCGCACTTCACCGCCGAGTCGTTCTCGGACGGCGTCGCCGAGCGCGACTTCCGCCTGGGTGAGATCCCCGGCGTTCTCTGGTCGCCGGTCTCCGGCGCCGATCGCGCACCGCTGGTCCTGATGGGGCACGGCGGCGGCGCTCACAAGAAGCACCGGGCGATGATCGGCCGGGCTCACCTCCTCGTGCGTGACTGCGGCTTCCATGTCGCCGTCGTCGACGCGCCCGGTCATGGCGACCGGGCGCGTGACGCCCAGGACGAGCGGGACGTCGCCGCGCTGCGCGGGGCGCAGGCGGCGGGCGAGCCGGAGGCGCCCGTCGTCGTGCCGTACAACGCGCGGCTGGCGGAAGCCGCCGTGCCCGAGTACCGGGCGGTTCTCGACGCGCTGCAGGGGCTCCCGGAGATCGGTGCCGAGGGACCGGTGGGGTACGTCGGTATCGGGCTCGGCATGGCGATCGGGGTGCCGTTGGTCGCGGCTGAGCCCCGGATCACGGCGGCGGTCTTCGGGATGGCGTGGCCCGACGCGCTGTTCGACGCGGCGCGGCGGATCACCGTGCCGGTCGAGTTCGACGTGCACTGGGACGACCAGCGCATCCCGCGTGAGGCGAGCCTCGCGCTGTTCGACGCCTTCGCCTCGACCGAGAAGTCGCTGCACGCCAACGCGGGCGACGACTTCGACTTCCCGGGGGTCGAGTCCGCCAGCGCGGCCCGCTTCCTCGCCCGGCACCTGGGGCGGAGGGTCACCTCGGCGGTCTGACGGACGGTGAAGGGCAGCGGCGTCCGGGCGGTCGGTCGATCCGTCCGTCCGCCGGGCGCCGCTGCCTCCGCCCGGCATCAGGGAGCGCCCCGGTCAGGGAACCAGCGGTCCCGCCAGCACGCCCAGCCCCGCCGCGCGGTCCCCGGTCCAGGTCAGCACGTCGGTGTCCCGGGGTGTGCGGCTCCACAGCATCAGCAGCAGGTCCTCGGCCGTGCCGGAGACCTCCGCCAGGGGCTCGCCGGGACCGTGGGTCCAGGAGGCGCCGGAGTCGGTGGCGGTGAGGCGCACCGCCTGGGTGGGAGCGGTCGCGGCGCCCTTGGAGATCATGCGGGGCGCCATCGTGTCGAAGACCTCCGCGACGCCGTCGGCGGCGAGGGCGGGGTCCATCGGCTTGGCGGAGCCGAGGGCGTGCTCGGCGTCCCAGCGGTGCATCAGCGTCTCCTGGGTGCGGCGCCGGAGCCAGAAGCCGACCGTGCGGGGCAGGGCGAAGGTCCACGCCTCGGTGCCGGGATCGACCGAGAGTGCCTGGACGAGTGCGTCCGCCGACTCGGCGTACCAGGACGTGAGGTCCGCCCGGTCGCGGGGCGCGGCGCTCTCGTCGTAGCCGCGCCCGTGCCGCTCCCGCACCGCCGTGACCACCCACAGGTTCCCCGCACCCATGTGGACGGCGAGGTCCGCCAGCGTCCAGTCGCCGCAGTGCTCGACCGGGGCGGACAGGTCGCCGTCCAACGCGGCGCCGAACGCGTCCAGTTCACGTCGAAGTTCCGTCAGGTAGTCCACGGCGCCAAGGTACCGCCCGCCTACGCGCTCGTCGCCGCCAGCTCGATCACGGTCACGTCCGAGGGCGCGTCCACGCGGGTCGGCGGTCCCCAGGCGCCCGCGCCCCGGCTGACGTAGAGCTGGGTGTCGCCGTAGCGCTCGAGCCCCGCGACGGTGGGGTTCGCGGCGGCAGCGATCAGGTTGCCGGGCCAGAGCTGGCCGCCGTGGGTGTGGCCGGAGAGCTGGAGGTCGACGGCGTGGCGTACGGCTTCGTGGATCTGGACGGGCTGGTGGGCGAGGAGGACGCAGGCGCGGGCGGGGTCGCGACCGTCGAGTGCCTTGGCGAAGTCCGGTCCCTGGCCCTCGCTCTCGCCCTGGAGGTCGTTGACGCCCGCGAGGTCGAAGTACGGCATCTCGGTGCGGGCGTTCTCCAGCGGGTGCAGACCGAGGGTGCGGACCTCCGCGACCCACTGGGCGGCGCCGGAGAAGTACTCGTGATTTCCCGTGACGAAATAGGCGCCGTGGCGCGCCTTCAGACCCGCCAGCGGAGCCGCAGCCGGACCCAGGTTCTTCACGCTGCCGTCGACCAGGTCGCCCACCACGGCGATCAGGTCCGGCTGGGTGGAGTTGACCGTGTCCACGACCCGCTGGGCGAAGTCGCGGCCGAGGACCGGGCCGAGGTGGATGTCGCTGACGACCGCGATCCGGTAGCCGTGCGCCGCCCTCGGCAGCTTCGCCAGCGGCACGGTGACGCGTTTGACGCGCGGACCCCGGAGCACGCCGTACGTCCCCCAGCCGACCGTCCCGACCGCCACCCCGGCGACGACGCCGCCGGCCACCCGGGAGACGAAGAGGCGGCGGGAGAAGTCCTGGGGCTGAGGGGTGACCGGGGGCGCGGTCACCACGGTGTCCGTCGCCGGGGACGGCGCGGCGGGCGGCTGCTCCGCAGCCGAATCCGCAGCCGAATCCGAAGCTGACGACTTTCCGGTCTCCGGCACCGGCACCGGCACCGCCGCCGCGCTCTCGACCGAACCGCGCCCACGCCGTCGAACCGCCCACCACCGCACCGGCTCCGCCGCCACCGTCGTCAGCAGCAGATACAGCGCCAGCGCCATCCACAGGAACCCCGGCCACGCCAGCGCCCGCTGGAGCCAGAAGGGCGCCCCGGAGCGTTCCGCCACCAGCGCGGCGACCATCAGCAGCGGACCCGCCGTGAAGAGCGCCGTACCCGCGCGGCGTGCCGGACCGGGGGCGCGGGTCGTGTCGCGGACCAGGCGGCGCCAGACGTAGTGGTGCAGGGCCACCACCGCTGCCAGGACGGCCAGGGCGACCAGTACGAAGACGATGACCACCGAGACCGCTCCCGTCCTTGACTTGTGGATGTTCTACCAGTCGGCCGGATCCACCGGGGCGCCGGGAGAGCGGCGGTCCGTACGGCGCCCTAGGGCGCCGTCCCCTCAGGCGTCCGCCATGACGTCCGCTATGACGTCCGCCGCAGTGCGCGCAGTCCGCGCAACCCGATCACTCCGACGACGGTCCCAAGGATGAAGGAGACGATCGCCAGCAGCAGGTGCACCCAGAAGTACGCCGTGGGGTGGCCGTTGTCGAAGGCGAGACCGCTGCCGTCTGCCACGAGATTCTTGACGAAAGTGACCCAGATGATCCACGACCACACCCCGAAGGCGAGCAGGAACCAGGACACCGGGCGGCTGAGCTTCATGCCTCCAGTATCGCCGCCCCCTGGCCGGTTCCTGGCCCGGGGTGGGGTGGGGAGCGGGACTTCACACGGCGTGGCAGGTACGTTCTCGACCGTGTTCGCACCTCAGAAGATCGGCAAGCGATCCTTGTTGATCACTTCCGCCACTTTGCTGGCCGTTTCCGTGACGACGACGCTCACGGCACCGGCAGCCCTCGCCGCCCCCAAACCCTCCGGGAGCCCGACGGCCACCCCCACCGCCACTCCCCCGGCCGGGATGTCCAAGGTCGGCGGCGAACGCCTCGGGCAGCCCGGCACGCAGGTCGACCTCGCGAGCGGCGTCCCCGTGCTGCCCAAGGACCTCACCGCCCGCTCCTGGATCGTCAGCGACGCGGAGTCGGGCGAGGTGCTCGCCGCGCACAACGCGCACTGGCGGCTGCCCCCGGCGAGCACCCTGAAGATGCTGTTCGCGGACACGATCCTGCCCCGTTTCCCCAGGTCGGAGACGTACAAGGTGGCGCCCGCCGATCTGGCGGACGTCGGCGCGGGCTCCAGCGTGGTCGGGATAAAGGC
Organism: Streptomyces sp. DSM 110735; assembly: GCF_016482685.1. Classification (GTDB taxonomy): domain Bacteria; phylum Actinomycetota; class Actinomycetes; order Streptomycetales; family Streptomycetaceae; genus Streptomyces. The sequence continues at coordinate 75,007 of NZ_JACYHF010000026.1, forward strand.
GAACCGGACCTACTCCGTGCACGACCTCTGGCTCGGCGTCTTCCTGCGCTCCGGCAACGACGCCGTCCACGTGCTGTCCGCCATGAACGGCGGCGTCCCCGCGACCGTCAAGGACATGCAGGCGCACGCCGACCAGCTCCAGGCACTCGACACCCACGTGGTCAGCCCCGACGGCTACGACGCCGACGGTCAGGTCTCCTCGGCGTACGACCTCTCGCTGTTCGCCCGCTCCGGGCTGCAGAAGAAGGACTTCCGGGAGTACTGCTCGACCGTGCGGGCCAAGTTCCCGACCGGCACCGCGCAGAAGGGCAAGGGCAAGGCGGTCACCGAGTACGACGAGATCCAGAACACCAACCGGCTGCTCAGCGGCGACACCGACGTGCCCGTCTACCAGGGCATCGCCGGGGTGAAGAACGGCAACACCACCCACGCGGGCGCCACCTTCACCGGCGTCGCCGAGCGCGGCGGCAAGGTGCTGCTCGTCACCGTGATGAACCCGGAGAAGCACGAGCACAACGAGGTCTACAAGGAGACGGCCAAGCTGTTCGACTGGGGTTTCCAGGCGGCCGGGAAGGTCCAGCCGGTGGGGACGCTGGTCCCGCCGAAGAACGCCGTCACCGCGTCCCCCGAGGCATCGGCGGGCGCGCCGTCCCCCGCCGCCCCGAGCACCGCTCCCGGCGCCGCCGGAGCCGAACCCGTCGCCGGTGCCGCCGTCGAGGGCGGTCACCGGGGCGCCGGGACCGCGCTCGCCGTCGCGGGCGGACTGCTCGTGCTGCTCGCGGGCGCGGCGTTCCTGGTCAACCGCCGCTGGCCGCTGCCCGACCTGCTGCGCCGCCGGAGCCGTCCGTGACCTCGCCCGAGGGCTTTTCCTCCTCCTTGCCCTCCTCGCTGGTCGTCGCCGTCCAGGCGGCGCTGTAGAGCAGCAGCTTGCAGGTGAAGTTGATCCACAGCAGCAGGGCGACGGGGACGCCGAAGGCGCCGTAGACGCTCTTGGCGGCGACGCCCTGGATGTAGCCGCTGAGCAGCAGCTTGAGCAGTTCGAAGCCGACCGCGCCGAGCAGGGCGGCGACGATCAGGCGGCGGCGCGGGGGTTCGACGCCGGGCAGCAGGGTGAGGGCGTAGAGCAGGACGAGGAAGTCGGCGAGCACGGCGACGGCGAAGGCGGCGGCGCGCAGCAGCGCGGTGCCCCAGCCGTGCTCGTCCAGACCGATCTGGTGCGCCACCCAGCCGATGGCCGCCGAGGCGAGGGTGGAGGCGGCGAGGGTGACCAGCAGGGCGCCGCCGAGCCCGATCAGGATGCCGGCGTCCTTGATCTTGGCGACGATCGGGTTGATGCCCCGGTCGGGCAGCTCCCAGACCGCGCGCAGACAGTCCCGGATCTGTCCGACCCAGCCGATACCGGTGAACAGCAGCGCGGCACCGGCGATGAGACCGACCGTCCCGGCGTTGTGCACCAGTCCGCCGAGGTCCAGTTGGTCGGCCAGACCCGGGAACTGGGCGGCGATCTGCTTCTCCACCGTCTTCTGCCGCGACGGACTGAGCGTCGCGGCGGTGATCGCGGCGGCCACGGTCAGCAGCGGAAACAGCGCGACGAAGCTGACGAACGTCATCGCGGCAGCCAGCCAGGTCCAGTTGACCCGGTCCAGGCGCGCGTACGACCGCCATGCGTGCGTGGTCATCATCCAGGTGACGACCGGCCCGATACCGGGGAGCTTTTTCAGCCAGTCCATGATCCGTCTCTGCCCTCGTCGCGGGAACTCCATGTGCCGGTACCCCGATCCGCCGGTCCGGCACCGCACTTGTACCGCGTCTCATTAATCACCCATTGCGGGGAGCCCGGCGGTGCCTTGCGGCGTATCACCCATATGCGGGCGATACGGTCACGGGCATGTCTGCTGTCTCCGGACCTCCCCGGTCCCTGCTCGTTCTCGGCGGCGCCTCGGAGATCGCGCTGGCGACTGCGCGCCGCCTGGTCGCCCGCCGTACCCGCACCGTCTGGCTGGCGGGGCGTCCCTCCGCCGCGCTCGACCGGGCGGCGGCGAACCTGCGCGGGCTCGGTGCCGAGGTGCGTACGGTCGCCTTCGACGCGCTGGAGCCCGAGTCCCACGAGACGGTGCTGGGGAAGGTGTTCGCGGAGGGGGAGGTGGATCTGGTGCTGCTGGCGTTCGGGCTGCCGGGCGACCAGGCGCGCGACGAGTGCGATCCGATGCGTGCCGTCCGTCTCGCCCAGACCAACTACACCGGCGCCGTCTCCTCAGGTCTTGTCGCCGCCCGCGCGCTCCAGGACCAGGGGCACGGCGCGCTGGTCGTCCTCTCCGCCACGGCGGGGGAACGGGCGCGGCGCACCGACTTCATCTACGGCTCCAGCAAGGCTGGTCTGGACACCTTCGCGCAGGGTCTGGGGGACGCGCTGTACGGCACGGGTGTCCATGTGATGGTCGTACGGCCCGGGTTCGTGCGGACCGCGAAGACGGCGGGGCTCGGTCCGGTGCCGTTCTCCACCACCCCCGAGGCGGTCGCGGCGGCCGTCGAACTCGGGCTGCGGCGGGGCTCGGAGACGGTGTGGGTGCCGGGGACGCTGCGCCCGGTGATGGCGGCGCTGCGGCACACGCCGCGGGCGCTGTTCCGTCGGCTGCCGCTCTGAGAACCGGTCAGCGGCTCGCGATCGTGCCGCGCCCCGCCGGGTGACCCGCCTGCGGCGGTACGACAGGGGCGCCGAACTGGTAGTCGCGCAGCCTGCCCCACACCCCGTCGGGTCCCTGCTCGTAGAGCGCGAACCCGGCGCAGGACCACTCCGCCTCGAACCCGGCCAGTTCCTCGAACGCGCGGTCCATGGCGGCGTCTTCGATGCCGTGCGCCACGGTCACGTGCGGGTGGTACGGGAACTGCAGCTCACGCGGGACCGGTCCGGCGGTGTCCCGGACCCGCTGCTGGAGTTCCGCGCACTCCTCGGCGCCGCGCGCCACACGCACGTAGACGACGGGCGACAGCGGGCGGAAGGTGCCGGTGCCGGACAGGCGCATCGGGAACGGGCGTCCGGCGGCGGCGACGGCGGCGAGATGGGCGTCCACGGCCGTCAGGTCCGCCGCGTCGACCTCGGTCGGCGGCAGCAGGGTGACATGGGTGGGGATGCCATGGGCGGCGGGGTCACCGAAGCCCGCGCGCCGCTCCTGGAGCAGGCTGCCGTGAGGCTCCGGGACCGCGATCGACACGCCGATCGTTACGGTCCCCACGTCGTCTCCCGTCGTCACGTGTTGTCCGGCCGGCCACCTGTGCCCCGGCCACCGGCTATCGACTGTACGGCCACGGCCGTCCCCCGGGCAGGCGCAACGGACGTGATGTACGGCGCTTCTCCCCCTGGGACACGCGTGCGGTCGTACGCCCCGGGCGACTGGTGCGTCCGGGACCCCGCTCAGTGCGCGTATGTGCCGCGCGCGCTCAGTGCTTGGCGGGCAGGAAGCCCACCCGGTCGTACGCCTGTGCCAGCGTCTCGGCGGCGATGGCGCGCGCCTTCTCCGCGCCCTTGGCGAGGACGGCGTCCAGCGTCTCGGTGTCGTCCAGGTACTGCTGGGTGCGCTCGCGGAACGGCGTCACGAACTCGACCATGATCTCGGCGAGGTCGGTCTTGAGGGCGCCGTACATCTTGCCCTCGTACGCCTTCTCCAGGTCGGCGATCGACGTGCCGGTGAGGGTGGAGTGGATGGTGAGGAGGTTCGACACGCCGGGCTTGTTCTCGGGGTCGAAGCGGATCACCGTGTCGGTGTCGGTGACGGCGCTCTTGACCTTCTTCGCCGTCGCCTTCGGCTCGTCGAGCAGGTTGATGAGCCCCTTCGGCGTGGACGCCGACTTGCTCATCTTGACGCCCGGGTCCTGGAGGTCGTAGATCTTCGCCGTCTCCTTGAGGATGTACGGCTTCGGGATCTCGAAGGTCTGGCCGAAGCGGCCGTTGAAGCGCTCGGCGAGGTCGCGGGTCAGCTCGATGTGCTGGCGCTGGTCCTCACCGACCGGGACCTCGTTGGCCTGGTAGAGCAGGATGTCCGCGACCTGGAGGATCGGGTACGTGAAGAGACCGACGCTCGCGCGGTCGGCGCCCTGCTTGGCGGCCTTGTCCTTGAACTGGGTCATGCGGGACGCCTCGCCGAAGCCGGTGAGGCAGTTCATGACCCAGGCGAGCTGGGCGTGCTCGGGGACGTGGCTCTGCACGAACAGGGTGCAGCGGTCGGGGTCCAGACCGGCGGCGAGGAGCTGGGCGGCGGCGAGGCGGGTGTTGTCCCGCAGCTCCTTCGGGTCCTGCGGGACCGTGATCGCGTGCAGGTCGACGACCATGTAGAAGGCGTCGTGGGTCTCCTGGAGGGCCACCCACTGGCGCACGGCGCCGAGGTAGTTGCCGAGGTGGAACGAGCCGGCGGTGGGCTGGATTCCAGAGAGCACGCGAAGCTTTTCAGCGGGGGCCATGGTGCCCATTCTCTCAGAGGCTGAGGGTGTGGATGGCCCGGGTGGTGGGGGATGGTTCCGGTGCGCGGGGGACTGCGGCGCCGTTGTGGCTGGTCGCGCAGTTCCCCGCGCCCCTAGGGAGATCTAGCCCAGGTCGATTTCGGGGTAGAGGGGGAACTCCGCCACCAAATCCGTCGCTCGCTTCGCGATCTCGTCCGCGGTCTTCGGGTCCAGGATGTGCTGGGCCTTGGAGGGGGCGCCGGACTTCGTGGTGCCGGGCTGGGTGGTCGTGAGGACGCGGTCGATCAGGCCCGCCACCTCGTCCATCTCCGCCGTGCCGAGACCACGGGTGGTGAGCGCGGGGGTGCCGACGCGGATGCCGGAGGTGTACCAGGCGCCGTTGGGGTCGGCGGGGATGGCGTTGCGGTTGGTGACGATGCCGGACTCGAGGAGCGCCGCCTCCGCCTGGCGTCCGGTGAGCCCGTAGGAGGCGGCGACGTCGATCAGGTTGAGGTGGTTGTCGGTGCCGCCGGTGACCAGGGTGGCGCCGCGCCGCATCAGGCCCTCGGCGAGCGCGCGGGAGTTGTCCACGATCCGCTGGGCGTAGTCCTGGAAGGACGGCTGACGCGCCTCCGCCAGGGCGACCGCCTTGGCGGCCATCACGTGCGGGAGCGGACCGCCGAGGACCATCGGGCAGCCCCGGTCGACCTGGTCCTTGAGGGAGTCGTCGCACAGGACCATGCCGCCGCGCGGTCCGCGCAGGGACTTGTGGGTGGTGGTCGTGACGATCTGGGCGTGCGGGACCGGGTCGTAGTCGCCGGTGAGGACCTTGCCCGCGACCAGACCCGCGAAGTGCGCCATGTCGACCATGAGCGTGGCGCCGACCTCGTCCGCGATCTCGCGCATGATCCGGAAGTTCACCAGCCGGGGGTACGCCGAGTAGCCCGCGACGAGGATCAGCGGGCGGAACTCGCGCGCCTGGGCGCGCAGCGCGTCGTAGTCGATGAGACCGGTGGCCGGGTCGGTGCCGTAGGAGCGCTGGTCGAACATCTTGCCGGAGATGTTCGGGCGGAAGCCGTGGGTGAGGTGACCGCCCGCGTCCAGGGACATGCCGAGCATCCGCTGGTTGCCGAACGCCTGGCGCAGCTCTGCCCAGTCGGCCTCGCTGAGGTCGTTCACCTGGCGTACGCCCGCCTTCTCCAGGAAGGGGACCTCGACGCGGTCGGCGAGGACCGCCCAGAAGGCGACGAGGTTGGCGTCGATGCCGGAGTGCGGCTGGACGTAGGCGTGCCGGGCGCCGAAGAGTTCGCGGGCGTGCTCGGCGGCGAGGGACTCGACGGTGTCGACGTTGCGGCAGCCCGCGTAGAAGCGGCGGCCGACGGTGCCCTCGGCGTACTTGTCGCTGAACCAGTTGCCCATCGCGAGGAGGGTGGCCGGGGAGGCGTAGTTCTCGGAGGCGATCAGCTTGAGCATGTCGCGCTGGTCGTGGACCTCCTGGCCGATGGCGTCCGCGACGCGGGGCTCCACGGCGCGGATGACGTCGAGGGCGGCGCGGAAGGCGGTGGACTCGGCGGAGCCGGACGGGGTGGCGTTCTCGGGCATGGGGACCTCCGGACAGGGCGCGTCAGTGTGTCGGCGTGTTCGGTTCGGCCCAGGCGCACGGCACTGTCTCGCTCGGGCCGCTTCCCGATGGTCGGTCCCATCCCAGCGCGCCAGTCACGGCCCACGGCCACCATACCGGCGATGCCCTGCGGGCGGCGGACGGTCCGGGGAGCGGACGGGGGGCGGGCGGGGGGCGGGCGGGGCGCGGGTAGGGGGCGGGCGGGGGCGGACGCGCGACCCCGGGGCTACCTGGCAACCCGGGTCTACCCGGGGACCGACCGGGAGCTGCCCGGCGACCGGGGACTGCCCGGCGACCGGGGACTGCCCGGCGATCGGGGACTGCCCGGCGATCGGGGGCTCCCCAAGGACCGGGGGCTGCCTGGCGACCGGGGACTGCCCAGGGACAGACCGGGGGCTGCCCAGCAACCGGGGACTCCCCAAGGACTGGGAAGCTGCCCCGCCCGGGGAGCAGACGGGGCGCGGGCAGAAGGCGGGCGGGGGCGGACGCGGCGACCCCGGGGGCTGCCCGGCAATCCGGGGCTACCCAGGGACCGGGACTGCCCAGCAACCGGGGACTGCCCAGGAACCGGGAGCTGCCCAGCAACCGAGGGCTCCCCAGGGACCGGGAGCTGCCCAGTGACCGGGGACTCCCCCAGGGACCGGCGGCTGCCCAGTGACCGGGGACTCCCCCAGGGACCGGCGGCT
>NZ_JACYHF010000027.1 GCF_016482685.1 Streptomyces sp. DSM 110735
CCCCCCCGCCCCCGCCCCCCCCCCCCCGGCCCCCCCCCAACCCCCCCCCCCCCCCCCCCCCCCAAAACCCCCCCCCTCCCCCCCCCCCCCCCGGCCCGCCCGCCCCCCCCCCCCCCGCCGCTACTGCCCCCCCCGCCCCGCCGCCAGATACTCCTCGAACGTCACCTTCCCCACCGCCCCCTCCGGCGCCAGATGCCCGCCCGCGCGGAACGCCCGGTAGGTCCGGCCGGGCAGCGGCACCTCCGCGAGCGCCCGGCGTCGTCCGGTGGCGCGGAGGTAGGCGTGGGCCAGGGAGCGCAGGGTCCGTACCTCGGGTCCGCCCATGTCGGGCACCCGCCCTGCCGGTGCGGCACCTGCCAACTCGGCCAGGCGGGACGCCACTTCCGTCACCTCCACCGGCTGGTCGGAGAGCCCGGCGGGGAGCAGCGAGAGCGGCGGCGCGGTGAGGGCGCGGAGCGCCGTGGCCACCAGGTCGTGGAACTGGGTCGTGCGCAGCACCGTCCAGTCGAGCCCCGAGTCCTCGATCCGGCGCTCCACCGCGAGCTTGGTGCGGTAGTAGCCGAGCGGTACCCGGTCCACGCCGACGATCGAGATGTAGACCAGATGGGCCGTACCGGCGCGTCGTGCGGCGGCGATCAGGTGGTCCGCCGCCTGCTCGTCCCCGCCCCGGGGGCTGCTCGCGCAGTGCACCACGGTGTCCACGCCCGTGAGGGCCGCGTCCAGTGCGGGACCGCCCGCGCGCAGGTCGACGGCGTACGGCTCGGCGTGCCTGCTGAGCACCCGTACCGCGTGACCGTCCTCCCGCAGTCGTCCCACGACGTGCCGTCCGAGCGTGCCGGTTCCGCCGGTCACGAGGATCGTGCTCATCCGTCCTCCACTTCCCCTGCGGGGCGCTTCACCCCTTCAAGGGTGGGACGGACGGGGCGGCGCGGATGTGACATGGGGGTCGTGGTGTGACCCGGCGGCGGGCAAGGGCCGTCGTCACCGCCGCCGGGTCCGTCCGCACCCTAAGAGGACTAGACCACTGCGGTCAATAGGTCCGGACCATGCTCAACACACCTGTAAGAAAAGGGGGTTGAGCAGCGCCTTGGTGACCGGCGCGAGCCGGACCGTCGTTCCTGTGAGGCAGCCCACACCACTCGTCCGCATGGGTGACAGCCGGGCATGGCACACTGGCCGTGTACCAGAAGCAGCGCACTCCGGGGTCGGTGAAATTCCGAACCGGCGGTTACAGTCCGCGACCCGGTCGCTTCCAGCGGCCGGTTGACCAGGTGAAATTCCTGGACCGACGGTTAAAGTCCGGATGGGAGGCAGTGCGCGGCGGGCGGGCATCACCGATGCGCGCCGCCGTTTGAAGGACCCGTCCACACGGACGTGTCCCCCTCGGCGTCGCACCCGGTCACGCCTCGTCCGTTCCTGCCGTCGTCATCGACGAGCCCCGGAGTCCGTGCCCCATGAGGCAGGAGGACCCGGGAAGTGTTCACCGGAATCGTCGAAGAGCTGGGTGAAGTCACCGCCGTCGAGAATCTCGACGACGCCTCCCGTTTCCGGCTTCGCGGCCCCGTCGTCACCGAAGGCGCGCGGCACGGCGACTCCATCGCCGTGAACGGGGTCTGTCTCACCGTCGTGGACCACGAGGGCGACGAGTTCACCGCCGACGTCATGGCCGAGACGCTCAAGCGCTCCAGCCTCGGCGTGCTGGACGTGGGCTCCCGCGTCAACCTGGAGCGCCCCACCGCCGTCGGCGCCCGCCTGGGCGGCCACATCGTGCAGGGGCACGTCGACGGCACCGGCGAGGTGCTGGCCCGCACCCCCTCCGAGCACTGGGAGATCGTGAAGATCTCGCTGCCCGCCGACCTCTCCCGCTATGTCGTGGAGAAGGGCTCCATCACGGTGGACGGCATCAGCCTCACCGTGGTCGAGGCGGGCGCGGACTTCTTCACCGTCAGCCTCATCCCGACCACCCTCGCCCTGACCACGCTCGGCCACAAGCAGCCCGGCGACCCGGTCAACCTCGAAGTCGACGTCATCGCCAAGTACGTGGAGCGGCTGCTCGCGGCCGGACAGGGGGACGTGCGGTGAACTCACTCAACTCCGAGGCGTTCACGCTGCTGGGCCAGCACATCCTCTGGTCCGACATGCTGGGCAACGTCTTCGGTCTGGCGGCCCTCGCCCTCGGCTGGCGCCGCTCCCTGTGGACCTGGCCGGTCCAGTTCGTCTCCGGTCTGATCCTCTTCGCCGCCTTCTACGGCCACCTCACCGGCAGCGCGGGCAAGCAGGCGGTCGTCATGGCCGTCGCCGTCTACGGCTTCTGGCAGTGGCGGCGGGGCAAGAACGCCGCCGGGGGACACATCAGTCCCCGCTTCGCCAGTTGGCGCGAGCGCGCCGCGATGCTCGCCGCCGCCGCGCTCGGCACGGTCGCCGTCGCCCTGCTCTTCACCGCCTACCCGTCCCTGTCCTGGGACCCGTGGCCGGACGCCTACATCTTCGTCGGCACCATCGTCGCCATGTACGCCCAGGCCAAGGGCATGACCGAGTTCTGGATCGCCTGGCTCCTGGTCGACCTGGTCGGCGTCCCCCTCAACTTCGCCAACGGCTACGCCTTCTCCGGCTTCGTCTACGTCATCTACGGCGCACTCGTCCTGTGGGGCATGCGCGACTGGTGGCTGCGCTCCCGCGAGGCGGCGCGGCCCGTCCTGGAAGGAGCGCCGGCATGACCTCGGCACCGCCCCTGCACGACACCCACCCCACCGACGCCTTCGAGGACTTCGCGCTCGACCCCGTCGAGCGCGCCGTCGCCGACATCGCGGCCGGGCGCCCGATCGTCGTCGTGGACGACGAGGACCGCGAGAACGAGGGCGACCTCGTCATCGCCGCCGAGAAGATCACCCCCGAGATCGTCGCCTTCATGATGAGCGAGTGCCGGGGACTGATCTGCGCGCCCATGGAGGGCGCCGAACTCGACCGGCTCCGGCTGCCGCAGATGGTCGAGGACAACACCGAGGCGCTGCGCACCGCCTTCACCGTCTCCGTGGACGCCTCCGCCGCGCACGGCGTGACCACCGGCATCTCCGCCGCCGACCGCGCCACCACGCTCCAGCTCCTGGCGAGCGGCACCGCCGAGCCCGCCGACCTGGTGCGCCCCGGCCACATCTTCCCGCTGCGCGCCCGCGAGGGCGGCGTCCTGGTCCGCGACGGCCACACCGAGGCCGCCGTCGACCTCGCCCGCCTCGCCGGACTGCGCCCCGCCGGTGCCATCGTGGAGATCGCGGGCGAGGACGGGCGGATGCTGCGCCTTCCCGAGCTGATCCCCTTCGCCCGCAAGCACGGGCTGACGATCATCTCCATCGCGGACCTGATCGCCTACCGCCGCGCCCAGGAGACCCCGGGCGCGGTGCCCGCGCAGAGCGCGACCGTCGCGTCCGCCGCCGAGCCCGCCGTCCGCCGCGAGGCCGAGACCCGGCTGCCCACCCGGCACGGCGCCTTCACCGCCTACGGCTACCGGGCAGCCGACGGCGTCGAGCACGTCGCCCTCGTCCACGGCGAACTCGGCGACGGCGAGGACGTCCTGGTCCGCGTCCACTCCGAATGCCTCACCGGCGACGTCTTCGGCTCCCAGCGCTGCGACTGCGGACCCCAGCTCGACGCCGCCCTGGAGCGCATCCAGACCGAGGGCCGGGGCGCCGTCGTCTACCTGCGCGGACACGAGGGACGCGGCATCGGACTGCTGTCCAAGCTGCGCGCCTACGAACTCCAGGAGCGCGGCCGCGACACCCTGGACGCCAACCTCGAACTCGGACTGCCCGCCGACGCCCGCGACTACGGCGCGGGTGCCCGCATCCTCGCCGACCTCGGCGTGCGCAGCGTCCGCCTGATGACCAACAACCCCGACAAGACCGAGGCGTTGGAACGCCACGGTCTGAAAGTCACCGACCGCGAGGCGATGCCCGTCCGCGCCGGTGAGCACAACCTCCGGTATCTGCGCACCAAGCGCGACCGGATGGGCCACGACCTGCCCTGGCTGGACACCCCCGCCGTGTCCACCTGCGGCGACCAGTAAGACCCGGCACGACCAGCAAGACACAGCACTTAGGAGAGACGTGAGCGGCAAGGGTGCACCGGAGCTGTCCGTACGCAACGTGAGCGACCTCAGGGTCGCCGTCATCGCGGCGCAGTGGCACGAGAAGGTGATGGACGGTCTGGTGAACGGCGCCACGCGCGCACTGCACGAACTCGGCATCGACGAGCCGACGGTGATCCGCGTCCCCGGCAGCTTCGAGCTGCCCGTGGCCGCCAAGGTCCTCGCGGACCGCGGCTACCACGCGATCGTCGCCCTCGGCGTCGTCATCCGGGGCGGCACCCCCCACTTCGACTACGTGTGCCAGGGCGTCACCCAGGGACTGACCCAGGTCTCGGTGCAGACCGGTGTCCCCGTCGGCTTCGGCGTGCTCACCTGCGACACCGAGGAGCAGGCACTGGACCGGGCCGGCATCGAGGGCTCCAGCGAGGACAAGGGCCACGAGGCGGTCACCGCCGCCGTCGCGACCGCTGCCACGCTGCGCTCGGTGTCCGAACCCTGGCACTGAGGCACCCCCGGAGCGCGTAGGGTGGAGACCACCATGTCCAAGAAGACGTTCGAGGAGCTGTTCACCGAGCTCCAGCACAAGGCAGCCACCGGCGACCCCGCCACCTCCCGCACCGCCGAACTGGTCGGCAAGGGCGTCCATGCCATCGGCAAGAAGGTCGTCGAGGAGGCCGCAGAGGTCTGGATGGCCGCCGAGTACGAGGGCAAGGAGGCGGCGGCCGAGGAGATCTCCCAGCTCCTCTACCACGTCCAGGTGATGATGGTCGCCCGCGGCATCTCGCTGGACGACGTCTACGCCCACCTCTGAACCGCCCTGTGCACTCCGCCCGTTCCACCGCACCACCCCACACCACGAAGGAAGCCGAAACCTCATGCTGCGCATCGCTCTCCCCAACAAGGGTTCCCTGTCCGGACCTGCGGGGGAGATGCTGCATGAGGCCGGCTACCGGCAGCGCCGCGAGTCCAAGGAACTGCGCGTCGTCGACCCGGTGAACGAGGTCGAGTTCTTCTACCTCCGTCCCCGCGACATCGCGCTCTACGTCTCCTCCGGCCGCCTCGACATCGGCATCACCGGACGCGACCTGCTGATCGACTCCGGCGCCGGTGCCGAGGAGATCCTGCCGCTCGGCTTCGCCCGTTCCACCTTCCGCTTCGCCGCCAAGCCCGGCACCGCCGACGGCGTCGAGGACCTCAAGGGCCGTACCGTCGCCACCTCCTACGAGGGCATCGTCGCGGGCCACCTCGCCGAGCGCGGCGTGGACGCCTCCGTCGTCCACCTCGACGGCGCCGTGGAGACCGCCATCGAGCTGGGCGTCGCCGAGGTCATCGCGGACGTCGTGGAGACCGGCACCTCGCTGCGCAACGCGGGTCTCGAGGTCTTCGGCGACCCGATCATGACCTCCGAGGCCATCGTGATCCGCCGTACCGGCGCGGACATCGAGGAGCCCAAGGTCCAGCAGTTCCTGCGCCGCCTCCAGGGCGTCCTGGTCGCCCGCACGTACGTGATGATGGACTACGACTGCCGCGTCGAGCAGTTGGAGAAGGCCGTCGCGCTCACGCCCGGACTGGAGTCCCCGACGGTCTCCCCGCTGCACAACGAGGGCTGGGTCGCCGTCCGCGCCATGGTCCCCACCAAGGACGCCCAGCGCATCATGGACGACCTCTACGAGATCGGCGCCCGCGCCATCCTCACCACCGCCATCCACGCCTGCCGCCTGTGAGGGACACGCCCCGGATGTCCGACACCCCGCCCGCCCTCCCGGTCACCTTCCGGCCGGGTCCCACCCGGGTCATCCTGCTCACCGCCGGAGTCGCGATCTTCGTGGTCATCTCCGGGATCGGGCTGCTCCTGGAGCACGTCGGTCCGGGGGAGCGGCTCACCTTCGTCCTGACCGGCGCGCTCATCTTCTGGGTGCTGGCGCGGCTCGCCCGGGTGAAGGTCGTCGCGGAGGACTCCGGTGTGACCGTCGTCAACATCGCGAGCAGCCGCACGCTGGACTGGGCGGAGATCGTCCAGGTCAACCTGCGCCAGGGCGACCCCTGGGTGTTCCTGAACCTCACCGACGGCACCAGCCTGCCCGCGCTCGGCATCCAGCCCGGCGTCGCCAAGCAGCGGGCCATCGCCGACGCGCGGGCCCTGCGCACTCTGGTGGAGCAGCGCGCGCCGCGCGATCCCGAGCCCTCCCGGGGCTGAACCCCGACCGTGGTCCTGCCCGAGGTCAGGGACGGTTCGGGGTCCGCTCGGGGACGGTTCGGGGGCGCCGCCCCTGCCGCACCGGCCCCTGTCTTGACTAATCTGTTGGCGGAGGCGTCCCCATGGCGCCTCCGCCTCCGTCGTGCCACGCCCGGCGCGCACGGAGGTTTCCCTGCTATCCGAGGAGTGACCCTCTCCGGCGATGGACGGATCGTCCTGTAGTACCTGCGCCGCCCCCTGCCGACATACCGCGGACCCGTTCCGCGTGCGTGCGGAGGCGGCGGCATCATGACCACCTCTCTGCTGCTTCTCGCGGCGGCCTTCCTGCTCATCCTCGCCAACGGCTTCTTCGTGGCGGCCGAATTCGGTCTCGTCACGGTCGAGCGGCCCGACGCCGAGAAGGCGGCCGCCGACGGCGACAAGCGCGCCCACCGGGTCGTGGAGTCGCTCAAGGAGCTGTCCTTCCAGCTCTCCGGCACCCAGCTCGGCATCACCATCACCTCCCTGGTCGTCGGCATGCTCGCCGAACCCGCCCTGGCCGACCTGCTGGACGGCCCCGTGGCCGCGCTCGGCGTCCCCGAGGGCGTCGCCTCCGGCATCGCCGTGATCGTCGGCATGCTGCTCGCCTCCGCGGTCCAGATGGTGATCGGCGAACTCGTGCCCAAGAACTGGGCGGTCTCCAAGCCGCTCCAGGTGGCCCGCTTCGTCGCGGGACCGCAGCACCGCTTCGCGCGTCTGTTCCGCCCGGTCATCGCCGTGCTGAACACGGTGGCGAACAAACTGGTGCGCGCGCTCGGTGTCGAGCCCGCCGAGGAGCTGGCCTCCGCCCGCACCCCCGGCGAACTGGTCTCCCTGGCCCGGCACTCCGCACAGGCGGGTGCCCTGGAGCAGGACACCGCCGACCTGTTCGTGCGCACGCTCTCCCTGGGCGAGCTGACCGCACAGCACGTCATGACCCCGCGCGTGAAGGTCAGCGCCCTCGAGGACTCGGCCACCGCCGAGGACGTGGTCAACCTGACCCGGGCCACCGGTCTGTCCCGCTTCCCCGTCTACCGGGAGAAGATCGACGACGTGGTCGGCATGGTCCACCTCAAGGACGCCCTGGCGGTCCCGGCGCACGAGCGCCTGCGCACCCCGGTCGCCCGCATCGCCCGCAAGGCGCTCCTCGTCCCGGAGACCCTGCCGGTGCGCCCGCTGCTGACCCGGCTGCGCAGTGAGCAGCCCATCGCGGTCGTCGTAGACGAGTACGGCGGCACGGCGGGCGTGGTCACCCTGGAGGACATCGTCGAGGAACTCGTCGGCGAGGTCCGCGACGAGCACGACCGCCAGGACGTGCCCGAACTCGTCGCCGCCCCGCCCGAGGACGGCCGCCCCGCCTGGGACGTGGACGGTGGCTGCCGGGTCGACGTGCTCCGGCGCATCGGCCTCGAAGCCCCCGAGGGACCGTACGAGACCGTCGCCGGGCTGGTCGCCGACCTGCTCGGCCGTATCCCCGCGCCCGGTGACCGGGCCGAACTGCCCGGCTGGCGGCTCTCGGTCCGCCAGGTCCGCCACTACCGTGCCGAACGGGTCCGCGTGGTCCGTACGGCGCCGGTGGCCGCGGTGAAGGAGACCGTGCGATGAGCGTCCTGCAACTCTTCTTCGCGGCGCTGCTCGTGCTCGCCAACGGATTCTTCGTCGGCGCCGAGTTCGCGCTCGTCTCCGTGCGCCGCAGCCAGATCGAACCGCTCGGCACCGCGCGGGCGCGCCAGGTCCTGCACGGTCTGGAGCGGCTGCCGCAGATGATGGCGGCGGCGCAGTTCGGCATCACCGTCTGCTCGCTGACCCTGGGCGCGGTGGCCGAGCCGACCGTGGCGCATCTCCTGGAGCCGCTGTTCGAGGCGGTCCACCTGCCCGAGGGCATGATCCATCCGCTGGGCTACGCGATCGCCCTGGCCGCGGTGGTCTTCTTCCACCTGGTCATCGGCGAGATGGTCCCGAAGAACCTCGCCATGGCCGCACCGGAGAAGGCGGCGATCTGGCTCGGTCCCGGTCTGGTGTACTTCGCCCGGCTGTGCCGTCCGGTCACGGTCGCCCTCGGCGCCTGCGCCCAGGGCATCCTGCGGCTCTTCCGCGTCGAGCCCAAGGACGAGGTCGAGGCCGTCGTCACCAGCGAGCAGCTCAACCGCCTCCTCGAGGACTCCGGCCAGGCCGGACTGCTCGACCCCGAGGAGCAGGAGCGCCTGGAGGACGCCCTGGAGCTGGGTTCCCGCCCGGTCACCGACGTCCTGCTCAAGCGCGAGTCCCTGGTGACCGTGGACCCGTCGGTGACCCCGGCGCAGATCGTGGAGCTGACGGCGCGCACCGGCTACTCCCGCTTCCCGGTGGCCGCCTCGGCCAAGGGCGCCTTCATGGGGTACGTCCACGTCAAGGACGTCCTCGACCTGGAGGACTCCGGGCGCGCGGTCCCCCAGCACGTCTGGCGGCCCATGGCCACGCTCCGCGCGGAACTCCCACTGGACGACGCGCTCGGCGTGATGCGCCGGGCGGCCACCCATCTGGCGCAGGTGGCCGACGCCTCCGGGCGGGTGCTCGGTCTGGTCGCCCTGGAGGACGCGCTGGAACTGCTGGTGGGCGAGGTCCGCGACCCGGCCCATCCGCACCCCGCGCCGTCGCCGTCGCCGGACAGGAGTCCGGAGCCGGAGCGGTCCGGCGCGGAGGTCTCGGCGCCGAGACCGAGCGGGGAGCCGGAGCAGGCGCTGACCGCCTGACCGCCCTCACGCACAGCCCGCGGGACCCGTCGTCACATCGCCGACGGGTCCTGCGGTCCCCGCCCCGACAGCACCTCGCCGTACGCCTGCATCAGATCGGGCAGCCGCAGCGTGGCGAGGTCGTCCCGGGACAGCGCGCCCGGGTACACCGAGAGCCGCAGATCCCGGTAGGCGCAGCTCTTCTCGTACAGCGTGCGCAGGAACCGGCCGTTGCCCAGCTCGTCGATCCACCCCTGGTCCACCACGTGCCCGGCGATGGACCGCAGCTCCTCCACCGCCTCGTCGTCCCACCGGTCGCCGTTCTCCGCCGCCAGCACCCGGCCGATCTCGGTGAGTTCGCCGGGGCGGTACGACGGGAAGTCCACCCGGGTCGTGAAGCGCGAGGAGAGCCCCGGGTTGGCGGCGAGCAGCCGGTCCATGCCCTCCGGATAGCCGGCCAGGATCACCACCAGATGGTCCCGGTTGTCCTCGGCGCGCTTGAGCAGCACCTGGAGCGCCTCGTCGCCGTAGGCGTCGCCCTTGCCGTACCCGGAGTTGGAGAGCGCGTACGCCTCGTCCACGAAGAGCACCCCGCCGATGGCGGAGTCGATCAGCTCGTTGGCCTTCACGGCGGTCTGGCCCAGATACTCGCCGACCAGGTCGGCGCGCTGTGCCTCCACCAGGTGGTCGCCGCCGAGCAGACCGAGGGCGTAGAAGACCCGGCCCAGGATGCGGGCGACGGTGGTCTTGCCGGTGCCCGAGGGACCCGAGAAGACGAAGTGTCGTTTCGGCGGCTGCACCGGGAGCCCCTGGCCCGCCCGCAGCCGCGCCATGTTGAGCTGCGCGGAGAGCGCCTTCACCTGGCGCTTGACCGGTTCGAGCCCGACCATGCGCTCCAGCTCGGCCAGCGCCTCCTCCAGTAACCCGGGGTCGGTGGGTCCGGTGGGCAGCGGCGTGGAGGCGGACGTACCGCTCTTCACGCGGACCGCGCGGTCGGGCACCGAGGGCAGGGGACCGGTCGGTAGGTCGGGTTCGGACAGGCGCAGATCGCGTCCCTCGGTGCCGAAGAGCGGATCGAGGGTGTCCGGACCGTCCATGGCGTCCTGTCCGGCACCGGCCAGGGTGATCGCGGCGAAGTCGCCCGGGTCGTCGTACCCGTCGCCCTCGGCGATGGCGGCGAGGCGGGCGGAGGTGTCCATGAAAGCGGGGTCGACCCGGTGCACCGCCCGGTACAGCGGCAGGGCGGCGGCGCTGCGCCCTGTGCCCTCGTGCGCGCGGGCCAGCCAGTAGCGCAGCTCCTTGCGCTGCGGCTGCTCGCTGCGGCAGCGCATCAGGGCAGCGGCCAGCAGCGGTTCGGCCTGCCCGTACATCTCCAGGCGCACCCGCGCCATCCCGCCGAACAGCCCGGCCTCGATGCCGAGCAGGGAGTCGTCGAGCAGCGGGTCGGTGTGCCGCGTCAACTGGTCCCAGTCCTTGACCAGATACGACCGGCAGGCGTGCAGGAAGCGGACCTGCGGGTCGGTGTCCACCGGCGGCAGCCCGGCAAGGGCCCGGTCCAGCTCGGGCACATGGCGGCCGTCCAGCCAGTGCGAGGCGTGCGCCAGCAGCAGATCGCGCGGGCTCTCCAGCACCGGCTGCACCCACCAGCCCAGCCAGTACCAGGAGTTGAGGGCGCGGCGGTGCCGGGCGCGCTGCTCGCCGAAGCGGTCGCGGTGCCGGAACATCCGCAGCAGCGCGGTCGTCGTGTCCACGCGCAGCGCGTGCAGTCCGAGCCAGGCGTCGGCCATCCCCGGGTCCATCCGCACCGCGGCGCGGAACTCCTCCTCCGCCTGCGGGTAGGCGCCCATCGTGTAGGCGTCCACGCCCCGCGTCCAGGCGAGGTCGGCCGGGGCCTCGGAGCCCCGCGTGCCGAAGTCCATCATCCCCCCACGAACCGTGCCCCCGATGGTTCACCACCGGGCAGGCGCCCGACGGTCGCCGCGGTCGAACCGCTGTGCCGCGGAACGGAGTTGCCGGTGCGCGAGGCAGCAGCTCGAAGGTCGCACCGAGGGCATCGTACCCGTGGGACGACCAGGTGCCGAAGGGTGTGACAGGGGCCGTTCCGCGAGGTGGGAGCATACGGGGCGCACACCGCGCGGTCACCGAGAGTGAGATTTCGGGGGCGCAAAAGGGACCCGGAGGTGGTGCCGGGGCAGAACGAAGCCCCCGGTCACGGGGGAACAACCGGGGGCTTCGTGTCTGCGGGGCGACTCCGGGGAGCCGCACATTGAGAACGTAAGACCTGTACGGGCCCTCGGTCAAGCGCAGTTGGGGCGCTCGTGAAAGTCGATCACCCCTTCTCTTCACAGGTTCACCACACTGCCGATGGTCCCTCACGGTGAGTGACATCCTGGTCCGGTCCATCGGTCATCGCGGGCCCCGGCAGCACCTCGTACCCCTCCTGGATCTGGCGCACCAGAAGATCCGCACGGGGGCGCGAGGGGTCGTCCGCGAAGTGCGCGCGCTCCGCCGCCGTCCAGTCGTCCCAGAACTCCCGCTGCGCCGCGCCGTCCCGCCGCCGCCCCCGCGCCCACGCCTGCGAAGCGGGCAGCTCCATCCACAGCAGCAGCGCGAGATACGGGCGCAGCTCCCGGCGCCCCGCGCCGACCCCCTCCACCAGGACCACGGGTGCGGGCGGCAGCGGGCGGGGCGGTCCGAAGGCGCGCAGGTTCCAGTCGTACGGCGTGGACCGAGCGCTCCTGCCGCGCTCCAGCGGGGTGATCACCTGCTCGGTGAAGCGGGTGGTCCAGTCGAAGAGGTGGTCGTGGCTCGCGAAGTCGTCCAGGTGCAGGACGGGCGCCCCGCCCAGCGCGGTCGCCAGGCGTGCGGCGAAGGTGGACTTCCCCGAACCGGCGTGCCCGTCGACGCCCACCAGCCGGACCGGACCCAGCGACGGGGGAAGGGCGCGCAGCCGGGCGGCGAGGTGCTGAATGGCGATTCCCGAGGTGTGGTGCGGTGTGGGGGAGTTCTCCGGAAACAGTCTAGTAGCGGACGGTGCGGGCACCCCGCGCGGGCGCCGAAACGTCGCCCCTTGAACCACTGGCTGACTTCCGGTCAATGACCGGATATTACGTTCCGATTCCACCGACCGATTTGTGAATTTAGGCGTTCCCGGTGCGGCGGCGGCTGAGTAAGGTGCGTCCTGCGCAACTTGTGATGCGCCGTATGCGGACGGACAGGAGAGCATGGCCGCGGAGTTATTCGAAGGGCACTATGTATGGCATCCGGCGGCCGACGACCGTGTCCTGGCGAGTGTTTGCGTCGATGTGCGCGCCGGGCGTTATCGCTACGCCCAGGAGGCACTGGCCGAGACGCGTTCCGACTTCGGCGTGCGCGCCCACCGCTCGCTGGTGCTCGCCTCCGAGGCGGCCGGCACCGACCTGGTCGAGCAGTGGCTCGCCGAGGAGGCCACGCCCGAGTCCACGCTGATGTGGGCCAGAGTCGCCGTGCAGCGCGCGATGCGGGCAGCCGACGCGCGTGACGAACGCGCCGAGACGCTGGAGCGCATCGCCCTCACCGCCTGCGACCGTGCCGCCGCCCTCGCCCCCGACGACCCCACACCCTGGGTCGCCAAGCTCACCATGGCCCGGCTGCACCGGCTGCGCGACCCCGCCCCGCAGGGCCTGCTCACCTCGCCGCCCGGTCCCTGGCGGCTGTTCTCGCACGTCCTCTCCCTCGACCCGTGGAACCGCGAGGGCCATCACCGCTTCCTGTCCTTCTTCTTCACCCGCCACGGCGGCTCGGTGAACGCCGCCTGGGACGTGGCCGCCTTCCTCAGTCAGCGGGCGCCCGCCGACTCCGCCCTGCGGCTGCTGCCCCTGGTGGCGCTGGTGGAGAGCTACAACCCCACCCAACTGCTCGCGGACCGGGTCTGGGAGCAGCCCCAGTGGCGCTCCACCACCCTGGCCGCCTACCGCAACTGGCTGCCCGCCGTGGCCGGTTACCGCTTCACCCCCGTGCTCGACCTGGCCTACCTCGCGCACGCACTGGTCATGGCCCAGTGCGAGTTCGAGGCCCGGGCGGTCTTCGCCGCGATGGGTCCGTACGCCTCACGCATGCCCTGGAGTGCCTTCGGCGACCCCGCCGAGCAGCTCTCCCGGGCCCGGCGCGCGTGCGGGCTGCCCGTCCCGGGACCCGCCTGAACCCGCAACCCGCTCTGTCCCCACAACAGAAAGGCCGATCTGTGTCGGAACGGATATCGACGCCCCGGGAGAAGTCCCGGGGGGACGAGGAACCGGTCGTCCTCGACGACGACGCCACCCTGCACGCGATGGGTTATCCGCGGAAACTGACCCGCCGTTTCAAGGCGTTCGACAATTTCGCGATCTCCTTCACCATCATCAATATCCTCTCGGGTATTTTTTCCTCCTTCGGATTCGGTATGAATGCGGGTGGTCCCCGTATTCTCGTGTTCGGCTGGATCGGCGTCTCGGTGATGGTCCTGTTCATCGGAGCCGCGATGGCGGAGGTCGCCTCCGCCTATCCGACGAGCGGTGCGCTGTATTTCTCGGCGGGCAAGCTCGCCAAGCGGCACAAGGGCGCCTGGTCGTGGTTCACCGGATGGCTGAACTTCGTCGGTCAGATCGGCGGCACCGCCGCCACGGGCTACGCCGCCGCCACCTTCATCCAGGCGTTCGTCGCGCTCCAGTGGCCGTCGTACGAGCCCACCGCACACCAGACCGTGCTGCTCACGGGCGTGATCATCGTGCTCCAGGGGCTCGCCAACACCTACACCGTGCAGCTCGTCGCCGTGCTGAACCGGATTTCCGTGTGGTGGCTGCTGATCGGACTCGTGGTGATCGTCACCGCACTCATCGTGATTCCGGATCACCATCAGTCGGCGTCGTTCGTCACGCATTTCGAGAACAACACCGGCTTCACCAACGGCCTTTACGGCGGCATGTTGGGTCTGCTCGTCACGAGCTGGACGTTCACCGGGTTCGACGGCAGCTTCCACATGTCCGAGGAAACGGTTCAGGCCACCGTCAACGCGCCGAAGGGGATCACCCGGGCCATCGGCTATTCGGCCCTCACCGGCCTGATCCTGATGCTCGCACTGGTCTACAGCATTAGCGACTACGCCAAGGTGGCCGGTTCCGACGCGCCTCCCGTCCAGATTCTCATCGACGGTCTCGGACTCGGCACCGCCAAGGCGATGCTGCTCATCGTCATCGGCGCGATGCTCTTCTGCGGTCTCGCCAACCTCACCAGCAACACCCGGCAGATCTTCGCCTTCTCCCGCGACGGCGCGATGCCCGGCTCCCGCTGGTGGCACTCGGTCTCCCCGCGCACCCGGACGCCCGTCAAGGCGGTCTGGCTCGCCGTCGCCTGCTCGCTCGCCCTGGTGATCCCCGGCTGGTGGTCCCACACGGCCTTCACCGCCATCGTCAGCGTCAACGTGGTCGGGCTCTTCCTCGCCTACGCGGTGCCGATCTTCCTCCGGCTGCGGCTCGGCGACGAGTTCCAGCCCGGTCCCTGGCACCTCGGCCGCTGGGGGCGCCCCATCGGCTGGCTCGCGGTGACCTGGATCCTCCTGAGCAGCGTCCTCTTCATGCTGCCCCAGGCATCGCCCATCACCGTCGACTCCTTCAACTACGCCCCCATCGCCCTCGCGGCCGTCATCCTGATCGCCACGGTCTGGTGGTTCACCACGGCCCGCCGCCGCTTCCAGGGTCCGGTCAGCTACGGCCGCCCGGACGAGGTGGCGGCGATGGACCTGATCTGACGGACTCCCTCCGGGGGTTCGGCGGGTTCCACGTGCGAGGGGGCCCGGGTACGCGTACCCGGGCCCCCTCGCACGTGCCGTAAGGCTGACGTGGACAGTGCCGGGAGGCTGACGCGGGCAGTGCGGGGATGCCGACGCGGGCAGTGCCTGACCAGCGGTTCCGCCGTCCCGGCGGCGGTCGTCATTGGTTGAACCAATGTTCCTCGGGCGACAAGCGGGGAAGTGCTGGCAGGGGCATGGCGGGGGGCGCATAGTGGGCGCGAAGCCGTGCGGCGTTCGCACCTGTCCGCACCTGGACTCCCTGGGGGTAGTCGCGTCCATGAGCAGAGCCCAGCAGCCCTCCCGCCGCAGCGTCCTCGGGGCGGCCGTCGCCGTCGCGGTGAGCGCGGGGGCGGTGTCCGCCGTTCCCGCCGTCGCCGCCCCGGCCGTACGGCACGGCGGGTCCTCCGGCCGTCCCGTCGAGTACCACGCCTGGACCTCGTACACGGACTGGCGGCAAGGCACCGCGCACGGCGTCCGCGCCGTCGCCGGATCACGCCCCGGGATCGTGATCGCCGCGCCCGCGGGCCGTACCGACTACACCGACCCCCACACCGGCACCACCGCGACCTGGGAGTACGCCACCTGGACCTCGCCCGCGCACCGGCTGAGCGTGCCCGCCACCGAGGTCATCGCCTCCTGGAACGCGCACACCCCCGAGGGCACCTGGCTCCAGACCGAGCTGAGCGGCACGTACTCCGACGGCACCGCGACCCCCTGGTACGTGATGGGCCGCTGGGCCTCCGGCGACCAGGACATCCGGCGCACCTCCGTGGACGACCAGAGCGACGGCAAGAGTTCCGTCTGGACGGACACCTTCGCCATCGACGACGCGAGCACGGGGCTGCGCCTGGTCTCGTACCGGCTGCGCCTCACCCTGTACCGCAAGCCCGGCACCCACACGACCCCCACGGTCCGCCGCGTCGGTGCCATGGGCTCGGACATCCCCGACCGCTTCACCGTCCCCGCCTCCGCCCCCGGTCTCACCCGCGAACTCGCCGTCCCGCGCTACTCGCAGGAGATCCACAAGGGGCAGTACCCGCAGTACGACAACGGCGGCGAAGCCTGGTGCAGCCCCACCTCCTCGGAGATGATCGTCGAGTACTGGGGCGCCCGCCCCACCCCCGAGCAGCTCTCCTGGGTCGACCCCGCCTACGCCGACCCCCAGGTCTGCCACGCCGCCCGCTCCACCTACGACTACCAGTACGAGGGCTGCGGCAACTGGCCCTTCAACGCCGCCTACGCCGCCTCCTACTCCGGTCTCCAGGGCGTGATCACTCGCCTCACCTCCCTCACCGACCTGGAGACCCTGATCGCCGCCGGCATCCCCGCCATCACCTCCCAGTCCTTCCTCAAGACCGAGCTGACCGGCGCGGGCTACGGCACCTCCGGCCACCTCATGACCGTCATCGGCTTCACCGCCGAGGGTGACGTCATCGCCAACGACCCGGCGTCCCCGAGCGACGACGCGGTGCGCCGGGTGTACGCACGGCGCGAATTCGAGAACATCTGGCTGCGCACCAAGCGCTACAACGCCTCCGGCCAGCTCGCCTCGGGCACCGGCGGCGTCTGCTACCTGTACTTCCCGGAGCACCCGACCCCGCGCCAGCGGGCGGCGCTCGCGGCGGTGGGGGTGCGCTGAGCCCGGGGACCCGGCAGGGGTGCGGCGCCGGTCCACGCGACCGGCGCCGCACTCGTCCCGTGCCGCGCCCGCCCCCGTCCGCCCCGCCCGCTTCGTCGCGCGCCCTCACCCGAACGGCCGCCTCTGCCATACTGCGGATGTCCCGCCGACCGCAGAGACCAGGGCCGGAATTGAATATGCGTCAACAGCCCGCCGCCCTCGCCCAGGCCGTCGGCCCGGGCCGACCGACGCGTGGTACCGAGCGCTCCGCGGCGCGCCGGGCCGAACTCATCGCCATCGGGCGCAAGTTGTTCGCCGACCGGTCCTACGACGCGCTGTCCATGGACGACATCGCGCGCCAGGCGCATGTCGCGAAGGGGCTCATCTACTACTACTTCCGGTCCAAGCGCGGCTACTACCTCGCGATCATCCAGGACTCCGTCGCGGACCTGGTCACCTTCGCCGCGAGCGGTCTCGAACTGCCCGCCGTGGACCGGCTGCACCGCACCCTGGACAGCTATCTGCGGTTCGCGGAGCACCACCAGGCGGCGTACCGCACCATCGTCAGCGGCGGCGTCGGCTTCGACGCCGAGGTGCACGCGATCCGGGACGGTGTGCGCGAGGCGATCGTCGACACCGTCGCGGACGGGGCGTACGGCAGGACCGCCGTCGGACCGCTCGCCCGCAGCGGTCTGCTCTCCTGGGTGTGCAGCGTCGAGGGCGCCACCCTCGACTGGATCGACCGCCCCGCGCTGACCCGCGACACCCTGTGCGAGCTGCTGGTCAAGACGCTCGGCGGCACCCTGCGCGCCATCGAGGAGCTGGACCCCTCCTGCCCGGCACCGCCGCCGGCCCGCCGGGACGCCTGACCCCGCGACCAGACCACCACCCCCGCTTCACTCCAACAGCCCCGCGCAGCCAAGGTCGACAAGGCGGCGCAGGGCCTTTTCGGGTTTCCTGAAGTAAGCGCTCGTTAACTGGTGACGGGAGGTCCCGGATCGGGCATACTCACGGCACAGCCGCTGGTCAGCCGCCTCCGAGACCCGGAGCGGGCCGTCGGCGGACGGAACGATCAGGCGGAGCCGCCCGACCCGGGGCGCACCTCCGCCGGTGTGCCCGACAGGGAGGAGACCGACGCCATGTCCGACCGCGACCCGCAGCCGGTGGAGCGTCAACTGCCCACGGAAGAGGCCCGCGATCTGCTCGCGCTCGTCCGTGAGATCGCCCAGCGCGAGATCGCGCCGAAGGCGGCCGAGGAGGAGGACGCCGCCCGCTTCCCGCGCGAGGTCTTCACCCTGCTCTCGGAGGCGGGCCTGCTCGGTCTGCCCTACGACTCCGAGTACGGCGGAGGGGACCAGCCCTACGAGGTCTACCTCCAGGTCCTGGAGGAACTCGCCGCCGCCCGCCTCACCGTCGGTCTCGGCGTCAGCGTGCACACGCTCGCCTCGTACGCGCTCGCCGCCCACGGCACCAAGCAGCAGCAGGTCGAGCACCTGCCCGCGATGCTCGGCGGCGGTCTGCTCGGCGCCTACTGCCTCTCCGAGCCCGCCTCCGGCTCCGACGCCGCCTCACTGCGCACCCGCGCCGTCCGCGACGGCGACTCCTGGGTGCTCACCGGCACCAAGGCGTGGATCACCCACGGCGGCATCGCGGACTTCTACACCGTCATGGCCCGCACCGGCGAGGACGGTCCGCGCGGCATCACCGCCTTCCTCGTCCCCGGCGACGCCGAGGGGCTGAGCGCCGCCGCGCCCGAGAAGAAGATGGGCCTCAAGGGCAGCCCCACCGCCCAGGTCCACCTGGACGGCGTCAGGGTCTCCGACGACCGCCGCCTGGGCGAGGAGGGCCAGGGCTTCTCCCTCGCCCTGTCGGCGCTGGACTCCGGTCGCCTCGGTATCGCCGCGTGCGCCATCGGCGTGGCCCAGGCAGCCCTGGACGCGGCGGTCGGCTACGCCACCGAGCGCAGGCAGTTCGGCCACCCCATCGCCGACTTCCAGGGGCTGCGCTTCATGATCGCCGACATGGCCACCCAGATCGAGGCGGGCCGCGCGCTGTACCTGGCCGCCGCGCGGCTGCGTGACGCGGGACTGCCGTTCGCCAAGCAGGCCGCCATGGCCAAGCTGCACTGCACCGACACCGCCATGCGGGTCACCACGGACGCCGTACAGATCCTCGGCGGCTACGGCTACACCGCCGACTTCCCGGCCGAGCGCTACATGCGCGAGGCCAAGGTGCTCCAGATCGTCGAGGGCACCAACCAGATCCAGCGGATGGTCATCGCCCGTCATGTGGCGGGCCCTGAGGCTCGCTGAACTGCCCCCTGACCACCTGCGGGGCCGCCAGCTCGACCCACTCCGGGTCGTGGCGGCCAGGCAGCGTGCGGCCCCGGTCGGCCCAGGTGCGCATCATCTCCCGGTAGATGGGCGGGTCCTGCGGCGGCTGGGGCGCGGCCGGTTCCGCGGGCCGTGGGACGAGGGGCCGGCGCTGACGCCCGGTGGCCGTGTGCATGGGGGTCATGCCTGGCCAACGCGGGCGCGCCCGCCGGGGTCACCCCCGCGCCAAATCGAGCGTCAGTCCACCCGCGTCGGCCGCCGCTGCCCGCCCCGGTTCACCCGTACGGCAGGCCACTTCACCCGCACGGGGTCACACCTCACCCGTACGGCACAACGCCCCGCTCGAACGGCACAACGCCCCGCCCTCCGGCGCAGCGCGCACCGGAAGGCGGGGCGTTCGTTCGTCTGAAGAAGGGGGGGCTCAGGCGGCCCGGTCGCGCATCGTCGGTACGCGCATCGGGCGCGAGCCCGGACCGCCGACGTGCGAGAAGGGCTGGGTGCGCCAGTCCAGACCCTGGGGGAGCGTCAGCAGCAGGGCGGTGTCCTGCTCCTGCGGCGCGGCGGACGCGTCGGCCGGGCGGGCGTCCGCCGCCGCGCGACCGGTGCCCGAGCAGGCCGTGAGGCCGAACGGGTTCCACGGCGAGGCACACCGCGCGTGCTCCGGCAGGACCTCCTCGTCCGCGAGGAGCGCGATGGGCTGCGCGCAGTCCGGGCAGATCACCCGGTACATCTCGAACGTGTCGTAGGTGTCCTCGGCGTCCACCAGGCTCTCGGCGTCGTCGTCGAAGTCGGGTTCGACGTACTCCGGAACGGGCTCGACGACGCGCGGCTGCCGCCGGGCGGCGGGACGGACGGGGCGCTTGACACTCTGCATGGGAATCTCCCCCTAAGGCTGGGCCGTGAAGGCACTGCGGCCTTGACCACAGCAAGCACTTCCCGTCCACTCTCGGCGGTAATCGTGAGAACATCACGCAGCGCGCACAAGTCCTGTGGTGTTCGTCACATGGCTGGGTGAGCGTACCCCGCATGACCTGCGCAGCTCGGGTACCGGAAAGGATCGCGCGGCCTGTAGGTTCAGCGGCATGGAGGAGCTGGACCGTCAGATCGTGGAGCTGCTCGTCAAGGACGGGCGCATGAGCTACACCGACCTGGGCAAGGCCACGGGCCTGTCCACGTCGGCCGTGCACCAGCGGGTGCGCCGGCTCGAACAGCGGGGCGTCATCCGCGGCTACGCGGCCGTCGTCGACCCCGAGGCCGTCGGACTGCCGCTGACCGCCTTCATCTCGGTCAAACCCTTCGACCCCAGCGCCCCGGACGACATCGCGGAACGCCTCGCGGGCGTCCCCGAGATCGAGGCGTGCCACAGCGTCGCGGGGGACGAGAACTACATCCTCAAGGTCCGCGTGGCCACCCCGCACGAGCTGGAGGAGCTGCTCGCCCGGCTCCGCTCGCTCGCCGGGGTCTCCACCCGCACCACGGTCGTGCTCTCCACGCCGTACGAGTCGCGCCCGCCGAGGATCTGACCCCGCCGGTCCCCGTCCGCCCCGGTTCCCGCCCTCCCGCGCGCACGCGAGAGACTGTGGGACATGAGTGACCAGTGCGCCGACCCCACGAGCGACCCCGAGACCGTCCTGCTGCGCCGGGGCGAGGTCCACAGCCCCGCCGACCCCTTCGCCACCGCGATGGTCGTGGAGCGCGGCCAGGTCGCCTGGGTCGGCTCCGAGGGCGCCGCCGACGCCTTCGCGGACGGCGTGGACCAGGTGATCGACCTCGACGGCGCCCTCGTCACCCCGGCTTTCACCGACGCCCACGTCCACACCACGGCCACCGGTCTCGCGCTGACCGGGCTCGACCTCTCCGACGTGCCGTCCCTGGAGGCGGCACTCGACCGGGTCCGCGCCTTCGCCGCCGAGCGCCCCGCCGACCGGGTGCTCCTCGGTCACGGCTGGGACGCCGCCCGCTGGCCCGGCGGTCGCGCGCCGACCCGCGCGGAGCTGGACGCAGCGACCGGCGGCCGTCCCCTGTACCTCTCCCGCGCCGACGTCCACTCGGCCGTCGTCAGCACCGCCCTGCTTGACCTCGTACCCGCCACTGTGGACCGCGCCGACGCGCCGCTCACCGCCGACGACCACCACGCCGTCCGCGAGGCAGCCTTCGCCGCGCTCACCCCCGCCCAGCGCGCCGAGGCACAGCGCGCGGCGCTCGACCGCGCCGCCTCCCTCGGCATCGGCTCCGTCCACGAGTGCGGCGGACCCGCCATCTCCTCCGAGGACGACTTCACCGGGCTGCTGAAGCTCGCCGCCGAACGCCCCGGACCCCGCGTCGTCGGCTACTGGGCCGAACAGGACGTCGACAAGGCGCGCGCCCTCGGCGCCCTCGGCGCGGCGGGCGACCTCTTCGTGGACGGCGCCCTCGGCTCCCACACCGCCTGTCTGCACCAGCCGTACGCCGACGACACCGCCCGCACCGGCACCGCCTACCTGGACGCCGACGCGGTCGCCGCCCATGTCGTCGCCTGCACCGAGGCGGGTCTCCAGGCGGGCTTCCACGCCATCGGGGACGCGGCTGTCGGCGCCGTCGTGGAGGGGATGCGCGCCGCCGCCGAGAAGGTCGGGCTCGCCCGGGTCCGCGCCGCCCGGCACCGCGTCGAGCACGCCGAGATGCTCACGCCCGAGACCGTCGCCGCCTTCGCCGAGCTGGGTCTGATCGCCTCCGTACAGCCCGCCTTCGACGCGGTCTGGGGCGGCGAGGACGGCATGTACGCCGCTCGGCTCGGCGCCGAGCGCGCCCGCACCCTCAACCCCTTCGCCGCCCTGCTGCGCGCCGGGGTGCCGCTCGCCTTCGGCTCCGACAGCCCGGTCACCCCGCTCGACCCCTGGGGCACCGTCCGCGCCGCCGCCTTCCACCGGACCCCGGAACACCGGGTCTCGGTGCGCGCCGCGTTCACCGCGCACACGCGCGGCGGCTGGCGGGCCATCGGGCGCGACGACGCGGGCGTCCTGGTGCCCGGCGCCCCGGCCGACTACGCCGTCTGGCACACCGGCGAACTGGTCGTCCAGGCCCCCGACGACCGGGTCGCCCGCTGGTCCACCGACCCCCGCTCCGGCACCCCCGGCCTGCCTGACCTGGGACCCGACCGCGAACTGCCCGTCTGCCTGCGCACGGTGGTCGGCGGCCGGACGGTGTACGTACGGCCGGGCGAGTGATCTACGACGGCGGCGCCGACCGGGGTCCGCGCCGCCGCACCGCCGCCCGACCTGCGCATCCTTGCGACAAGCACGAAGCGCGCCGGTGTTTGCGCAGGCCACAGGGCTGTTGACAGTCGACGGCGGGCGCCCGGTAGGTTCGGCCGCGTCCACCACCGGACGCCCGGCCGCCGAGTGTTCGCGTACTCGTCGCAGCGCCGCTGGGTCAGGGACGGTGTGCCGCCGCACCGGGGCACCGTCGCTGGGAGCCAGGCTCAGCGCCCGCGCCGACGGGGGAACGCTCCGCCGGCCGGCCAGGTGTGACCCGGGTGGGGCCCGGTCGCTCAGTAGACAACGGCTCTCGGTCGACCCGCAGCCAGCGGGTCCCAGGTCGGCCCGAAGGGCGCCGGGCCCCCATCCGCAGCGGACCACCGGCGGTGACCGCCGACTGTGACCACCGGCGGCGGACACCGTGACATCGGCGACGAAAATCCCGTTCCTACCCAACTCTTGCGCTCTCGACACCACCGTAGGAATGTGCTGTCACGTCATCGCAGGCGGTGACCACTATGGTGGACGCCTGCGTACGACATGAAGGGGCAGCAGTGAACGACGGCGAGACCCTCGCGGCCACGGCCCGGGGGAGGCAGTTCGGCCCGCTCGGCACGGTCCTGGTGATCATTCCGACCTACAACGAGGCGGAGAACATCAAGGCGATCGTGGGCCGGGTACGCAAGGCCGTCCCCGCGGCACACGTCCTCGTGGCGGACGACAACAGCCCCGACGGCACCGGCAAGCTCGCCGACGAGCTGGCGGCGGCGGACGACCACGTCAAGGTGCTGCACCGCAAGGGCAAGGAGGGGCTCGGCGCCGCCTACCTCGCGGGCTTCCGCTGGGGTCTGGAGCACGACTACGGCGTCCTGGTCGAGATGGACGCCGACGGCTCCCACCAGCCCGAGGAACTGCCCCGTCTGCTCACCGCGCTCAAGGGCGCCGACCTGGTGCTCGGCTCCCGCTGGGTGCCCGGCGGGCGGGTGGTCAACTGGCCCAGGTCCCGCGAGGCCATCTCGCGCGGCGGCAGCCTCTACTCCCGCCTCGCCCTGGACCTGCCGCTGCGCGACATCACCGGCGGCTACCGCGCCTTCCGCCGCGAGACCCTGGAGGGGCTCGGTCTGGAGGAGGTCGCCTCGCAGGGCTACTGCTTCCAGGTCGACCTGGCCCGGCGCTCGGTCAAGGCGGGCTACCACGTGGTCGAGGTGCCCATCACCTTCGTGGAGCGCGAGTTCGGCGACTCCAAGATGAGCAAGGACATCCTCGTCGAGGCGCTGTGGCGGGTCAC
This sequence comes from Streptomyces sp. DSM 110735, assembly GCF_016482685.1. Lineage (GTDB taxonomy): Bacteria > Actinomycetota > Actinomycetes > Streptomycetales > Streptomycetaceae > Streptomyces. Next base: position 23,289 of record NZ_JACYHF010000027.1, read on the forward strand.
CGCGTGGGGCGTGGGGGACCGGGTGAACAAGCTCAGGACCAAGGGCGCCGACAAGCCAGCGACCGGGGCCGGCGCCCCTGCCGCTGCCAAGGACACCGCCAAGGGCGAGTAGCCCCGCTGGGCCCGGTCCTTCGGGGACGATCACCCCCTTATCCCGCGCTGAGCCGGGCCCAGGCACACTGGAAGCATGACGACTGGCGCCTCCACCCCTCCGCAGACCGGCCGGACCCGGCGCTCGGCCCTGCGCCGCTATCTGCCACTCGGCATCGCCGCCTGGATCGTGCTGGAGATCTGGCTGCTGGTCCTGGTCGCGAACGCGGCCGGGGGACTGGCCGTGTTCCTGCTGCTGGTGGCGGGCTTCGTCGCGGGCGCCGTCGTCGTCAAGCGCGCGGGGCGCCGCGCCTTCCGCAACCTGGACGAGGCACTGCGCCGCGGCACCGCCCCCTCGGACGGCACCGCTCCCGCCTCCGGCGGCGGCAACGGTCTGCTGATGCTCGCGGGTCTGCTCCTGATGATCCCCGGCATGCTCTCCGACGTCGCCGGGCTGCTTCTGCTGCTGCCCCCGGTCCAGACCCTCGTACGCCGCCGCACCGAGCACCTGGTCAACCGCAAGCTGCGCGTGGCCGCCCCCGGCTCCCTCGGCGACGCCTTCCAGCAGGCCCGCATCCACCGCCCCGACGGCAAGGTCGTCCAGGGCGAGGTCGTCCGCGAACACCGCGACGACCCCACCGACGAGCCCCGCCCGCCCCTGAACCGCTGACCGCGCTGACCGCGGCAGCCGTCCCGCCGGGACACGGACGGCCGACGAGGGTGCCCGGACACACAGAAACCGCGGGCGCCGTACATCGCGAAGATGTACGGCGCCCGCGGTTCTCGTGCGTGCTTGCCCCCGGAGGGGTTACGCGGACTTGCGGCTGTCGCGCGGGTGTACGGCGATGTTCATCGCCCCCGAGCGCAGGACCGCCAGGCGCTCCTCGAGGACCTCTTCGAGCTCCTCACGGGTGCGCCGCTCCATCAGCATGTCCCAGTGGGTACGCGCGGGCTTGGCCTTCTTCTCCTCAGGGCCGTCGCCGTCGACCAGGAGTGCCTGGGCGCCGCAGACCTTGCACTCCCACTCCGGCGGAATCTCCGCCTCGACCGAGAAGGGCATCTCGAAGCGATGCCCCTTCTCACATGCGTACTCCACGGCCTGGCGCGGGGCCAGGTCGATGCCGCGGTCCGTCTCGTAGCTGGTCACCACGAGGCGCGTACCGCGAAGAGCTCGCTCACTCATGAATCGTGCCTCCCGGGCTTGTCGCCCACAGGACAGGTGTCGCTGTCGTCGTCATCCGGTCAACGTCCGGTCGGCGGTAAAGATTCCCGTTCAGGGTCATGCGTCGCCGTCGTAGCCGCCCCTTGTTCTACCCACAGGCGCCCGGTTTGTCACATCTGACAGCAGATGTCACCCAGCGTTTCGCTGGCTTTGACGCGCAGTAACGGTACGCCTGGCAGGCCAAACGCGTACACTACCGCCCTTTCGTGTGGAACGCTAAATCCTGTCCGGAACCGGATTCCCCGCCTCGTCGATCGCACGCCGCACCGGTACCCGGGCCAGCAGGACGAAGCCGATGACGAAGAAGGCGACCAGCGACACGATCGCCGAACGGTAGCTCCCGGTGAGCTGGTAGGTCAGCCCGAACAGCAGGGGACCGAGCCAGCTCATGCCCCGGTCGCTCAGTTCGTACGCGGAGAAGTACTCCGCCTCCTTGCCCGGCGGGACCAGGTGCGAGAACAGCGAGCGGGACAGCGCCTGGCTGCCGCCGAGGACCAGACCGATGGCACCGGCGAGCACGAAGAACCACACCGGCACCCGGGCGGGCAGGAAGTACCCGGCGCCCAGCGTCAGCGTCCATGCCACCAGCGAGCCGAGCACCGTGCGCTGCGCGCCGTAGATCCGGGCGAGGCGCCCCATGGTCAGCGCGCCCGCCACCGCGAGCACCTGGACCAGGAGGACCGCGCCGATCAGCGTGGACTGGCCGAGGCGCAGCTCCTCCGAGCCGTAGACCGACGCCTGGGTGATCACCGTCTGGATGCCGTCGTTGTAGACCAGGTAGGCGAGCAGGAAGGCGAGGGTGCGCGGGTGGCGGCGCATGTCCCGGACGGTCGCCGCGAGCTGGCGCAGACCGGTGGGCGCGGCGGCGGGCACGCGCGCGTGCCGGTCGCGCAGGGCGCGCAGCGGTACGAGCGTGAAGGCGCCCCACCACAGCCCGGCCGAGGCCAGGCAGATCCGCACCGCCTCCGTCTGGGACAGACCGAAGGAGTCGTGCGCGGAGAAGAGCACCAGGTCGGCGACGAGGACCAGGGACCCGGACGCGTAGCCGAACGCCCAGCCGCGCGAGGAGACCGCGTCGCGTTCGGCGGGCGCGGAGATCTGCGGCAGATAGGCGTTGTAGAGCATCATCCCGACCGACTGCGCCGCGTTGGCGACGATCAGGAGGAGCCCGCCGAGCAGATAGCGGTTGCCGTCCAGGAAGAACATGCCGGTCGTCGCGGCCGCCCCGGTGTACGCGGCGGCGGCCAGCAGCGGCTTCTTGCGGCCGGTGCGGTCGGCGGCGCTGCCGACCAGCGGCATGATCAGCACGGCCACGATCACCGACAGGGAGACCGAGTACGCGAAGAACGAGCCCGCGCGCACCGGGATGCCGAGCGGGTGGACGTACCCCTCGGGGTCGGCCGCGTCGCGGGCGACCGCGGTGAGGTACGGGCCGAGGAACACGGTCAGGACGCTCGTCGAATAGACCGAGCACGCCCAGTCGTAGAAGTACCAGCCGCGCTGTTCGCGCCGCAGTCCGGCGGCCTCGTCGGCCACCTCCGCCCGCACGGTGTCGGTGCCCACCCCGCGCCCTCGCTTCCCCGCCGCAGTGCCGTGCGCGCGGCGGGGAAGCGAGGGCACCCCGGGCGGTTCAGACCCAGACGCCCCGGTCCTCCATGACCTCACGCAACGTGTCGATGTGATCGGTCATGATGCCATCGACCCCCAGATCCAGGAGCCGGTGCATCCGCTCGGATTCGTTGATCGTCCACACGTGCACCTGGACCCCGCGCGCATGGGCGGCGCGCACGAACGCCGCGTCCACCACCGGGACCCCCGACTGGGACTCCGGCACCTGCGCGGCCACCGCCGAGCGGCGCACGGCGGCGGGCAGTCCCCAGGAGCGCAGCCGCAGCCCGAGCACCCCGCGCGTGCCGAACGAGGTCGCAAGGCGCGGTCCGGCCAGGCGCTGTGCCCGCACCACGCGAGCCTCGGAGAAGGAGCCCGCGCACACCCGGTCCCAGGCGTTCGTCCGCTCGACCAGCTCCAGGAACGGCAGCAGCGCCGACTCCGCCTTGAGGTCCACGTTCCAGCGGACTTCCGGGAACGTCTCGAGCAGCTCCTCGAAGAGCGGCACCGGCTCCTTGCCCGCCACCCGCGCCTGCTCCACCTCCCGCCAGGGCAGGTCCGCGATCCTGCCCCGGCCGTCCGTCGTCCGGTCCAGGGTCGCGTCGTGGAAGGCGACGAGCCGGCCGTCCGCCGTGGTGTGCACGTCGGTCTCCATGTACCGGTAGCCCAGCTCGGCCGCGCGCCGGAACTGCGCGACGGTGTTCTCAAGACCCTCCGCCGCGCCGCCCCGGTGGGCGAACGCGAGCGGGGTGGGGTGGTCCAGGTAGGGGTGGCGTATCCGCGAGGTCACGGGCGCAGTATCGCGCGGGCGGGTGTCCCGGCGGCAACCACGGTGGCCGGACCGCTCGACGGGACGGCGAACACGCGCAGGAAGAGCTGTGCGAGCGGACCGATCGAGAGCGCGTACAGGACCGTGCCGACGCCCACTGTGCCGCCGAGCGCGAAGCCCGTCGCGACCACGGCGACCTCCACGAGGGTGCGCAGCAGCCGGATCGAGCGGCCGGTGCGCTGGTGCAGCCCGGTCATCAGTCCGTCGCGCGGACCGGGACCGAACGCCGCCGCGATGTACAGACCGGTCGCCGCGCCGTTGAGGACGATCCCCGCCACCAGCAGCAGCACCCGCGCCGCGATGCCGTGCACGGCGGGCAGCACGGACAGGGTGGCGTCCAGGGCGAAGCCGATCACCAGGACGTTGGAGACCGTGCCGAGTCCGGGGCGCTGGCGCAGGGGGATCCAGAGCAGCAGCACGAGCGCGCCGACGATCGTCAGCACGACGCCCATGCTGAGCCCCGTGAGCCGGGCCAGACCCTGGTGCAGCACGTTCCACGGCTCCATGCCGAGGTCCGCGCGGACGAGGAGCGCGGAACTGGCGCCGTAGAGCGCGAGCCCGCCGTACAACTGGACCAGGCGTCGGCCGAGATGGCTCCGAGTGGACACCGGATACCCCCCTGGGGTGGAAACAGTGGACTGACCCGTGTCACTCTGTGGCTCGGTGAGCACGGTCATCCATGGCCAATCCGGGGAAGGTGGACTGATCTTCATGGCGCAGTGGACCTCGGCGGTGGGTGCCGCGCAGTTGGCCCGGCTCCTCAACTCCCAGCAGAAGCGCCCGGCGGGTCCCGGCACCCGCCGCCCGCCCGCCTATCGCGCCCTCGCCGACGGCGTACGGCTGCTGGTCCTGGAGGGGCGGGTGCCGGTCGCCGCGCGGCTGCCCGCCGAGCGTGAACTCGCCCTCGCCCTGTCCGTCAGCCGCACCACCGTCGCCGCCGCCTACGAGGCACTGCGCGCCGAGGGCTTCCTGGAGTCCCGGCGCGGCGCGGGAAGCTGGACCGCCGTCCCCGCGGGCAACCCGCTGCCCGCGCGCGGTCTCGAACCCCTGCCGCCCGAGACGCTCGGCTCGATGATCGACCTCGGCTGCGCGGCGCTGCCCGCCCCCGAGCCGTGGCTCACCCGCGCCGTCCAGGGCGCCCTGGAGGAACTCCCGCCGTACGCGCACACGCACGGCGACTACCCGGCAGGGCTCCCCGCGCTGCGCGCCATGATCGCCGAGCGCTACACCGCGCGCGGTATCCCCACGATGCCCGAGCAGATCATGGTGACCACCGGCGCGATGGGCGCCATGGACGCGATCTGCCATCTGTTCGCGGGCCGGGGCGAGCGCGTCGCCGTCGAGTCGCCCTCCTACGCCAACATCCTCCAGTTGATGCGCGAGGCGGGCGCCCGGCTCGTGCCCGTCGCCATGGCCGAGGGGCTCAGCGGCTGGGACCTCGACCGCTGGCGCCAGGTGCTGCGCGAGGCGGCGCCCCGGCTCGCCTACGTGGTCGCCGACTTCCACAACCCGACCGGCGCCCTCGCCGACGAGGACCAGCGGCGCCGGCTGGTCGACGCCGCCCGCTCGGCGGGGACGGTCCTCGTCACGGACGAGACCATGAGCGAGCTGTGGTTCGACGAGGAGCTGGGCCGTGAAATGCCGCGCCCGGTCTGCGCGTTCGACCCGGCGGGCTCGACCGTCATCACCGTCGGCTCGGCCAGCAAGGCGTTCTGGGCCGGGATGCGCATCGGCTGGGTGCGCGCCGCCCCCGACGTCATCCGCAGCCTGGTCGCCGCCCGCGCCTACGCCGACCTCGGCACCCCGGTGCTCGAACAGCTCGCGGTGAACTGGCTGTTCAGCACCGGCGGCTGGGAGGAGGCGGTGGAGCTGCGCCGGGCGCAGGCGCGGGAGAACCGCGACTGTCTGGTGACCGCCGTCCGGCGCGAGCTGCCGGACTGGGAGTTCGAGGTGCCCGAGGGCGGACTGACCCTGTGGGTCCGCGCGGGCGGTCTGTCGGGCTCGCGGCTGGCCGAGGCGGGCGAGCGGGTCGGCGTCCGGGTGCCCTCCGGACCGCGCTTCGGCGTGGACGGCGCCTTCGAGGGCTATGTGCGGCTGCCGTTCACCGTCGGGGGAGCGGTGGCGGACGAGGCGGCGGTACGGCTCGCCGCGGCGGCGCGGCTGGTGGAGACGGGTGCGGGGGGCGGGGCGGAGGCTCCGCGCACGTTCGTGGCGTAGGGGCGGGCGCGTCCCCGCGCGGGGCTCCAACGCACAGGACCGGGCGGGTAGTTGACCCCGCCCGGTCCTGCGCGTCGTCCGTCCTCCGTCAGGACTCGGCGCCCACCGCCTCCGCCACCACGGGCGCGGCGACGGTGTCGTCCGGCTTGGTGAGGTGGGCGGGCGGTACGGGCTGCGTCGCCTCGACCGGTGTCGTGCGCGGCGGGAGCAGCGCGAGTACCGCCTGGCGGTCGGTCTCGCTCGTGGCGTCGTCGTACGGGTCGGGGGTGGCCGGGACCTGGAGGCGGAGCACCGGGCCCGAGCCGAGGCGGGCGTAGCCGCGGCCCGCCGGGATGCGCTCGGGCGGGGTCGTGTGCGGGGGCTCGCCCAGCACCGCGGCCACCTGCTGGGCGGTCGCCGGACCGAGCACGACCCGCGCGCGGGTGTGGCGGCCGACCGCCTCGCTCAGGCTGTCCGCGCTGTCGAACTGCTCGGCCAGGACCACCGTGACGTTCGCCGCGCGGCCGTGCCGCAGCGGGACCTGGAGCAGCGCCTGCGGGTCGGTGCGGTGCTCGGCCTCCGCGAGGTGCGTGAACACGGTCGGGCGGTCGAGGAGCAGCCACAGCGGTCGCCGGGTGTCCTCGGGCATCGGCTCGCCCGCCTGCCGGGCCCGGTTGACCGCGAGGAGCCGCCGCTCGGTCTCCTGCGCCGCCCACTCCAGGCTCGCGACCGCGCCCGCCGGGGCGCACTCCACGGCCAGCACGCCGTCCCGTCCGGTCAGGCACGCGTACTCGCCGGTGCCGCCGCCGTCCACGATCAGCACGTCGCCGTGCTGGAGGGCCTGGAGCGCGATGGAGCGCAGCAGGGTCGAGGTGCCGCTGCCGGGGTGGCCCATGGCCAGCAGATGCGGTTCGGTGGAGCGGACGCCGGTGCGCCAGACGACCGGCGGCACGTCCCGCTCCTCCTCCTCGAAGGAGAGCGGGAGGGTGCGCTGGACCTCGCTCTGGTCGGTGAAGCCGAGCACGGTCTCGCCGGGCGCGGTGACGAACCGCTGGGCGGCGATCCCGTTCGGCAGCGGAGGGAGGACGGACAGCGTGAGCCGGTTGCCCTCCTCGTCCCAGTCGAAGCGGTACTCGCGGCCGCGCCCCGCCTTCGCGCCGAGCAGCCGCTCGACCCGCGCGCGTGCCTCGGGGTCGCCGTCGGGGAAGTAGGCGGGGTAGCGGATCACCAGATGGCCGACGCGGCCGCCGTCGTCGAACTCGTGGTCCGCGAGTGCCTTCTCCCAGGCGCCGCCGTGGGCGTACAGCGGGGCGGGGTCCTCCGCCGTCGCGAAGACGGGCACCAGTGCCTCGTACAGCGAGCGCAGCCGCTCGGCCTGCGCCGGGACGGGCCCGTCGGGCTTGGCGGGGGTGCGGTCCCGGCCGTACCAGGCGGCCGCCGCCATCAGGGCGATGGCGGCCAGCAGCGGGCCGTACGGCATGAGCGCGACGACCAGGACCACGGCGGCCGTCAGGAACAGCAGCGGGCCGCGCTTGTCCTTGGGTGTCGCGGTCCACTTCGTCCGCGCGGCAGCGGCGAGGCGGCCGAGCCCGCGCGAGAGGGTGATCAGCGGGTGGAGGACGTCGGTGGCGCTGTCGGCCGCCGTCCGGGCCATGTCCCGGCTCCGGGCGAGCTGCGTGCGGGCGAGCTGCGCGCTGTCCTTGCTCAGAATGCGGGGAAGAGGGCGCCGGGCCACTGCTGTCTCCTGTGCGTGGGGCGGAGTGGGGCGTGCGGGCGGGGTGGTCCCGCGACGTGGCGGGGTGGTCCCCCTCGGACGGCGCGGTGCCCGCCCTCGGGGGAGGCGGGGCGTCAGAACTTGATGCCGCCGAGGAGGCTCGCCAGACTCTCGCCGCCTGCCTTGATGCTCGGGGCGATGGCCGTGCTCGCGAGGTAGAAGCCGAACAGGGCCGAGACGCACGCGTGCGTGCCCTTGAGGCCGTCCTTGCGGAAGAAGAGGAAGACGATGATGCCGAGCAGGACCACGCCGGACATGGAGAAAATCATGGGGGACCTCCTGGAGTCGAAGGGGGGACAGTCACCATGAGTACTTCCAGGATCACAGAATGTATCCATACGATAAAAGGTGCAAGTGGGTGAAAAGTGCCGCTTTTCCTCCAGGCGGCGGACCCCGCACTGCGCCGTGGGGCCGCATCCGTGCGTCCGACCGGGTCTGCCCCGCCCCTCACCTCGGTCGCACCCGGTCGGGGCGGGTGCGACGAAGTACCCTGACGATTCACCTGAACGGTTGCAACGAGAGGCGGTCCGGCCGATGAGCGAAGGCCCCGACCCCGAGGTCGTGGAGCTGGCGACCAAGATCTTCGATCTGGCCCGGCGCGGACGGACCGAGGAACTGGTCGCGTACGTCGACGCGGGCGTGCCGGCGAACCTCACCAACGACCGCGGCGACTGTCTGGTGATGCTCGCCGCCTACCACGGGCACGCCGACACCGTCCGCGCGCTGCTGGCCCGCGGTGCCGACGCCGACCGGATCAACGACCGGGGGCAGACCCCGCTCGCCGGGGCCGTCTTCAAGGGCGAGGCCGAGGTGATCGACGTCCTGCTCCAGGCCGGTGCCGACCCGGCCGCGGGCACGCCGTCGGCGATCGACACCGCGCGGATGTTCGAGCGGACCGAACTCCTGGAGCGCTTCGGCGCGCGGTGAGCGGCACGTCCGGGCCAAAGACGGCGCGGAACCACGGGGGAGCGGTACCAGCAGCGGGGGGAGGCGGTACAAGCCGCCGGAAATACGGTCGCGGCAGCACAGACCGCGGGTCATCATGACGACGTGATTCACGGACGCGGGGGCTGGGCAGGAGTTGCCGCACCACGCGGGCCGTGACGCGGTCCGCATGGGCCACCAACGAGAGGCAGAGAGAAATGGTCTTCGGCAAGCAAGAGACGGCGGGCGCTCCGACGTTGTGTCACGCGGCCAGGTAATGCGTGTTCCCCGGTTGCGTCGACGCTTGATGTGAGGCTGTTTCCCATGTTCGATCCGGTCATAGCGCCCAGCGGCACCCTGCTGGGCCTGTTGCAGAGGGGCCGCGGCGACGGCACCCTGCACGCGCTCACCGCCCCCCGCGCGGAAGCGCTCGAAGCCCTCGACCACTGCGTGCTCCACGACCCCCGCCACGACTGGCAGGTGGAGAACCGCTCCCTGTACTACGCCCGGCTCTACCTCGACCTGAACGGCGAACTGGACGCCGTCGAGGCGCACCTCTTCGGCGCCGAGGACATCCTCGACGGCGACGAGTCCCGCACCGGACTCGCCCTCGCCGTCCTCGGACACCTCGCCTCCTACGGCCGCCTGGACGCACTCGCGCTGCTGCGCCGGTACGCCGCCCACGGCACCAACTGGGCCTGGGCCCTGGACGAGCTGGCCCTGCGCGACGACGACGCGGGCCTGCGCGCCCTCGCCGCCCCCGTGCTCGCCCGCTTCCCCGCCGACCCGGCGGGCGACGCCGAGCTGGCCGCCACCGTGCGCGACGCCTTCGAACCCCGGCCCTGGCGGCTGTGGGCCGAGGACCCGCGCACGTCCATCGCCACCCGGGTGCGCACCGCCCAGGAGGCGGGCAGTTTCGACCGCTGGCAGCGGCAGATGCGCCCCGCGGGACCGCGCCCCGGCTGGAGCGTGGCCGCCGTCCTGGACTGGGCCCAGCAGGGTCTGGAGCGCGGCGCCGCCCTCCATGTCCCCGCCGCCCGCTGTCTGGCCGCCGTGGCCGGACCCGAGGACCGCGCGGAGATCCTGGACGCCGCCCGCACCGGCACCGAGGGCGCCCGCTGCACGGCCCTGCGCCATCTCGCCGACAGCGCCGACCCCGAGGCGCTCCCGCTGATCGAAGCCGCCGTCGCCGACGGCACCCCCGGGGTCGTCGACGCCGCCGTCGACGCCTTCGAGCGGATGCGCACCGAGGCGGCCGTGGAGCACGCGCGCCGCTGGGCGGAGCGCCCCGACGCGCTCGGCGCCGCCGCCGGACGCGTCCTCGCCTGCCGGGGCACCGCCCAGGACGGCGACCTCGTCCTCGGCGCCCTGCGCGAGGCCGTACGGGGCGAGGGGCCCGACGCGCCCACCCTGTGGACCCTGGTCGACGGCGCCGGACGCCTGGGCATCGCCTGCGCCGCCCCCGTCCTGCGCCATGTCTACCGCGAGACGGCCTCCTCCCATCTGCGCGGTCGCGCCGCCGGTGCCCTCGCCGCCACCGATCCCTCCTTCGCCACCGGCTTCGCCGTCGAATGCCTGTGGGACTGCGAGGAGACCACCCGCGAACTGGCCGCCCGGCACGCCGAGACCGGCGACGCCCGCGTGGTCGAGCGCCTGCGCCGCCTCGCCGCCGACCCGGCCGAGGAGGCCGAGGTGCAGACGGCGGTCCGCAGCCGCATCGGACCGGACGCGCAGACCATGTGACCCGCACCGGGATCGCAGGTGAGGCTCGTCGGGGCCGGCCGCGCGTGACGGCCGGCCCCGCGCACCCCTGCCGTCGTGCGGCCCAACGCTCATGGGACGTTCCCCGCCCGGACAGATCGACGTCGACGCGGACACGTCTGTCATGGCGAGAACAGCCGTATGCGTGTCGTCATCGTGACCGAATCCTTTCCGCCCGATGTGAACGGCGTCGCCCACTGCGCCCACCAGACCGCCCGGCACCTCGCCGCGCGCGGTCACGCCCCCCTCGTCGTCACCCCCGCACCCGCGCCCGGCACCCCGTACGGACCCGAGCCGTACCCCGTCGTCCGCGTCCCCTCCCTGCCCCTGCCCGGCTACCCCCAGGTCCGCATCGCGCTGCCCAGCAGACGCCTGGCCGCCGCGCTCACCGCGCACCGCGCCGACCTGGTCCACCTCGCCAGCCCCTTCGTCCTCGGCGCGCGCGGCATGGCAGCCGCCGCCCGCCTCGGCATCCCCGCCGTCGCCGTCTACCAGACCGACCTCGCCGGATACGCCCGCGCCTACCTCGGCGCCGGTGAGACGCCCGCCTGGCGGCGCATCCGCTCCGTCCACTCCTCCGCCGACCTCACCCTCGCCCCCTCCACCGCCGCGCTCACCGACCTCGCCGCGCACGGCGTGCCCCGGCTGCGGCTGTGGCCCCGGGGCGTGGACACCGCGCGCTTCCGCCCCGACCGGCGCGACGAGACGCTGCGCCGCGAACTCGCCCCGAACGGCGAGCTGATCGTCGGCTACGTCGGCCGTCTCGCCCCCGAGAAGCGCGTCGACCTCCTCGCCGGGGTCTGCGGTCTGGACGGCGTACGGGTCGTCGTCGTGGGCGACGGACCCAGCCGCGCGCACCTCACCGGGGCGCTGCCCGGCGCGGTGTTCCCCGGGCGCCGCGAGGGCGGTGAACTCGCCCGGATCTTCGCCTCGTTGGACGTGTTCGCGCACACCGGTCCCTTCGAGACCTTCTGCCAGACCGTCCAGGAGGCGATGGCCAGCGGGGTGCCCGTGATCGCGCCCGCCGTCGGCGGTCCGCTCGACCTCGTCGACCACGGCCGCACCGGACTCCTCGTCCCGCCGGACGACGCGCCGACCCTGCGCGACGCCGTACGCGCCCTGGCCGCCGACCCGGCGCTGCGGGCGGCGTACGGCGCCGCCGGGCGGGCGGCGGTCGAACAGCGCACCTGGACGGCGGTGGGCGACCGCCTCCTCGCCCACTACGCCGACGTGCTCGCGGCCCGCCGTACGGCGGTGGCGGCATGAGCGGCGGCGCGAACGACCGTCCGCTGCGCATCGTGCGGCTCGCCAACTTCGTCGCCCCGGCCTCCGGCGGGCTGCGCACCGCCCTGCGCGAACTGGGGCGGGGCTATCGCCTCGCGGGCCACGAACCCGTGCTCGTCGTCCCCGGCGCCCGGCACACCGACCGCGAGACCGAGCAGGGGCGCGTCATCACCCTCCCCGGACCCCTGCTGCCCGGCACCGGCGGCTACCGCGTCCTGACCGGACGGGCACGCGTCGCCGCCCTCCTGGAGGAGCTGGCCCCCGACCGCCTGGAGGTCTCCGACCGTACGACCCTGCGCTGGACCGGACGGTGGGCGCGACGCGCCCGGGTACCCGCCGTCATGGTCTCGCACGAGACCGCCGACGGTGTGCTGCGCACCTGGGGCGTGCCCGAACGCCTCTCCTGCCGGACCGCCGACGCCCTCAACGTCCGCACCGCGCACGTCTACGCGCGCGTGGTGTGCACGACCGAGTTCGCCGCCCGCGAGTTCCTGCGCGTCGGCGCGCGCAACGTCGTCCGCGCCCCGCTCGGCGTCGACCTGACGGAACGGCATCCCGCGCTCCGGCACGCGGGTGCGCGCGCGGCGTACGCGCGCGGGGACGGGACGCTGCTCCTGCTGTGCTCGCGGCTGTCCGTGGAGAAGCGTCCGGGTACGGCGCTCGACGCGCTGGAGGTGCTGCTGCGGCGCGGGCGGCGGGCGGTGCTGGTGGTCGCCGGGGACGGTCCGCTGCGCGCCCGCCTGGAGGCACGCGCGCGGGAACGCGCACTGCCCGTCCTCTTCGCCGGTCACATCGGCGACCGGGCCGCCCTCGGCGCGCTCCAGGCGGCAGCCGACGTGTGCCTGGCGCCCGGTCCCGCCGAGACCTTCGGGCTGTCCGCGCTGGAGGCGATGGCGTGCGGGACGCCCGTCGCGGTGAGCGCGTCCTCCGCGCTGCCCGAGGTCGTCGGACCGGCGGGCGCCGTCGCGGCCGACCACGGCGCGGGGTTCGCGGACGCGGTGGAGACGCTGCTCGACCGGCCGGAGCGGGTACGGCGCGAGGCGGCACGCGCGCGTGCCGAGTGCTTCGGGTGGGGAGCGGCGGTGGAGGCGTTCCTGGCGGCTCATGACGCGCCGTTGCCCGGGGGCGCCACGGGTCGGTCCGGCGGGGGAGAGGGTGCCGTACGGGAGCACGGCGTGGCGCGCGAGCGCGAGGAGGGGACCGTATGAGAACCCTGCGCTTCGTGGCCCTCGGCGACTCGCTCACCGAGGGCGTGGGCGACCCCGCTCCCGGCGGACCGCGTGGCTGGGCCGCCCTGCTGGCGGGCGGGCTGCGGGAGGACCCCGGACGGGTGGAGTTCGCCAACCTCGCCGTCAGCGGGGCGCGCGTCCGGGACGTGCTGGACCGGCAGACCCCGGCGGGACTCGGGCTCCGTCCCGACCTGGTGTCCGTGGCGGTCGGCGTCAACGACACCCTGCGCGGCTCCTTCGACATCCACGAGGTGGCCGTAGGACTCGACCGGGTCTACGCCGCCTTCACCGGGCAGGGCGCCACCCTGCTCACCCTCTGCCTGCCCGACCCCGGCGCCCTCCTCGGTCTGCCCGCCGCCCTCGCCCGCCCGCTGGCCCGGCGTCAACGCGCCGTCAACGCCGTGACCCACGCGCTGTCCGACCGGTACGGCGCGGTCCATCTCCACGCCCACGAGGGCGCCTGGCTCACCGACCGTGCCCTGTGGAGCGCCGACCGGCTGCACCCCGGCGAACGCGGGCACCGGCACCTCGCCGCCCGCTGCCACGCCGTACTCGCCCGCGCGGGCCTGGCCACCGGTGCCCCGCCGTCCCCCGACCCCGAACACCCCGCACCGACCCGCGCCGCGCGGCTGTGGTGGCTGGCCACCGCGGGCACCGGCTGGGTGGCCCGGCGCTGCACCGACCTGCTGCCCGGACTGCTGCGTCTGGCCGCCGAGGAGGTACGCCACGGCACGGGAGCCGAACTGGACGCCCGCGCGTCGGCGGAGACGGCGGGGGCGCTGGCCGCGCTGTCGTCCTCGGTGCCGGTGCCGGTGCCGGTGCCGGTGCCGGTGCTGCTGCTGCCGCCGCTGCCGCTGCCGCTGCCGCTGCCGGTGCCCGTGCCCGTGCCGGTGCCCGCGCCCTGTCCCGCCGTGCGGCGGGTGCCGGTGCGGCGGACCGGCACCGATCCGGTTCACCCGATCCGGTCCCCGGCACCATGACCCCTCGTACACACGGCTCTTGACCGCCCCGCGCGAGCGGTCTCGCGCCGCTGTGACGCCCGTCGCTTCTGCGCCGTTTGGGTTGTTGTCAGATCGAGGACCTAATCTGTGCACCGTGACTTCGCCTGCAACGACGGACAGCGTTCCGCCCCAGCTCAGCGCGGCGCCGCGCCCGGCGCCGGGCCCCGCCGCCGACGAGGGCCTGGCGCGGCGGCTGCGCGCGCTCGCCTGCACCGCGCCGCTGCACGACCTGGACGCGCGCAAGGCCAACCTGGCCGGCGAGTACTCGGTGTACGGCATGGCCGAGGTGGCGCTGGCCGCCATCGACCTGGTCACGCTCAACATGGACTTCGACACGGGCGCCGACAACGACCAGATAGTGGCCCGGCTCGTCCCGCGCATCGCCGCCCAGGCTCCGCACCGCCCCGCCCCCGAGCACGAGCGCGTGGCCCGCTGGGTCCTGGAGAACCTGATCAACGTCGGCAGCGCCGACCGGGGCTTCCGCGCGGTCTACGGCACCTTCGCGGCGGACGGCAGCTATGTGCGCCGCGACTACGACTTCAAGCTGATCGAAGAGGTCCCCGGACCCGGCGGCACCGTCTACCTGCGCACCACCGACGAGGCGGTCAACGTCCTGGTCGGCGCCCTGGACACCGACGTCACCAGCGCCCAGATCGCCGCCGAGGTCAAGCTGGAGGTGCTGATCAGCCGGGGGCGCCTCGCCGACGCCCAGCTCGCCGCCGAGCAGGCCCGCTACCGCACCGTGCAGTACTCCGAGACGCTGCGCCGCGCCCTGGAGGCGACCCGGCGCAACGTCCGCGCGGTCGACTGGCTCAACTCGGTGCCCGACATGATCGCCGAGGCACTGGACCACGTGGCCGACCGCTACCGCCACGAGAACGCGATCCTCACCAACATCCGCAAGGCCCGCGACGAGACCGAGGAACCCGAGCACAAGCGGCGCGCCGCCGAACTGGTCGACATCGTCAAGGACTGCATCCGGCGGCACACCCAGCTCCAGTCGCGGCTGCTGGAGGCGGGACCGCTGTTCCGCGCCGAGCAGGACCGGCAGGCGTTCGCCACGCCTGCGGCTTCCGCCGGCATCGACCTGTACGGGCATCTTGTCGCGCCGGTGCTGCCGTTGCCCGTGGAGCAGGCGATCCGGGTCACCGACGCGTTCTTCGCTCGCGGGACGGGGTTGCGGACGCCGGTGTCCGTGCGGGTGGCCGACCTCGTGGATATTTTGCTGACGCCGCCGGTGGAGCGGGAGCATCTTGGGGCGGAGATGCCGGAGCCGGATCTTATCGAGACGCCGGACGACAGTCGGTTCACCGACGACGAACTCGCTGCCGCCAAGCAGCTTCTCGACCTTCCGGCGGATGCCCCGCGCCGACTGTCCGGGCTGCTTGCCGAGGCTCGCAAGACCCCGGGCGTCGGCGGCGAGGACCTTGCCTATCTGGTCGCCCTGCTGGCGATCCACGCAGCGAGTCCCCCTGTTGGTACCGCCTACCGTCAGGGTGAGGAGAAGCTGCTCTTCGCCGTGGACGACGGCATCGAGTTGGACGATCCCGGATTCGGTGGGGCGGATCTCATCGTTGGCACTGCGTTGCTGGACGCGGTGGGGATGGCTGCGGACCGTACGGAGGGGGCGTGATGGTTCTGCCGGTGGGTGAGAGCGGGTTCGTCGTGGCTGGTCGCGCAGTTCCCCGCGCCCCTCAGGGAGTTGTCCAGCACCTCGTTTTTCAGATCAGCAAGGAGTCTCAACCGTGAGCGAGTACGTCGAGTGGAGTGACGCCGAGGCCCCGGCGCCGCCGGTGAGCAGCGCCGTTACCCCCGCCGACGCCGCCGACGCGGCTCGGCTCGTCGCCTTTGGGTTGCAGCCGAAGTTGCAGCCCGCGCGGGATCAGGAGTACACGGATCTGCTGCGCCGGTACCGGGAGGATCCGCCGTTCGCGCGGCTCGCGGATGCCGTAGCGAGTGGACTCGGGCTCGTTGTGCTTGAGGTGTCGGCGCGGGCGGGGATGGCGGTGACGGCGGCCGAGGACTCGGTGTTCGCGGTGCGGATGGGCGACTACGCGCGCCGGACCACCGCCGACTCCGGGGACCGGTTCCTGCACGGGCTCGCGCATCTGTCCGTCGCCGCGCTGGCGTTCCCCCGGCCGGAGGACCTGGCCGACGACTCGTACATCGGGCGGGTGACCGTCAACGGCGTGGACGCCTTCGTACGGCAGGCGTGCCGTCGCCTGGAGGAGCGGGCGCAGGAGGAGGGGGAGAACACCGACCCGGCGACCGACGCGCCCGGCCTGGAGGCAGCCTGGCGCATCTGGGCGCGGCGCAGCGCCACCGGTGCCACCAAAGACGCCCGGCGTCCGGCCGCCTCCACCACCGGTATCGTCGCCAAGGCGCTCGGGTTCCTCACCGACTCCGGGTTCCTCCAGCGCACCGGGGACGAGGGCGGCGGCACCTACCGCACCACCGCCCGCTACCAGCTCCAGGTACGCGACATGGCGGGCGGCGCGGCTCTCGCCGAACTGCTCGAGCTGGGCATAGTCCCGGACACCGGCGCCTCCGCGAGCCTGCTGCCCGCCGAGGAGAGCGACGACCTCGACCTGGTCGCCGACGCCGGACTGCCGTTCCACTCCTGACGGCACGGGGCCCCTGCCGTCCCCCTCCACGCACCACCGCACCCTGTTCGAAGCCTTACGACGAGAGTCCGCCATGTACGAGCTGTCCCGCGTCCGCCTCTACTCCATCGGGCCCGCCGGCGCGCGCTACGCCGACACCGTGCTCGACATGCGCGGCGTGGGCGCGCCCGTGCCCGACCCGGCGCCCGCCCAGGCGGAGTTCTTCGAGGAGGAGCCGTCGGGACCGCCGCGCCGTCCCGCGCCCGCGGGCGTGCTCTTCCTGGAGAACGGCGGCGGCAAGTCCGTCCTGCTGAAGCTGATCTTCTCGGTGATGCTCCCGGGTCACCGCAACACCCTCGGCGGCGCCAGCTCCGGCGTGCTGCGCAAGTTCCTGCTCGCGGACGACTGCGGTCATGTCGCCCTGGAGTGGCAGCACGTGCTGACCGGCGAGTGCGTGGTCGTCGGCAAGGCGAGCGAGTGGCGCGGTCGCCAGGTGTCCAACGACCCGCGCAAGTTCGCGGAAGCCTGGTACTCCTTCCGGCCCGGACCCGGGCTCAGCCTGGACAACCTGCCGGTCGCGGAGGCCACCTCCGTACGCCCGCCCGTCGAGGGCGCTTCCGGCGCGCGGGGGCGCCGCCGCACCATGAAGGGCTTTCGTGACGCCCTCACCGAGTTCGGCAAGAACTACCCGCACCTGGAAGTGCACTGGGAGGAGATCCACGAGCGCTGGACCGAGCACCTCGGTGAGCTGGGTCTCGACCCCGAACTCTTCCGCTACCAGCGGGAGATGAACGCCGACGAGGGCGAGGCCGCCGGTCTCTTCGCGGTCAAGAAGGACTCCGACTTCACCGACCTGCTGCTGCGCGCCGTCACCGACACCCGGGACACCGACGGACTCGCGGACCTGGTCAGCGGCTTCGGCAACAAGCTGGGCCGCCGCGCCGAACTCATGGCGGAACGCGACTTCACGGCGGGCTCCGTCGACCTGCTCGGCCGCATCGTGGAGTCCGCCGACGCCCGCGCCCGTGCCCGGGAGATCCACACGGGCGCCGAGCGCCGCACCCGCACCCTGGCCCGCAGGCTCTCCGCGCGCGCCGTGCGCGAGCGGGTCCGCGCCGCCGACCTCGCCCAGCGCGTCACGGCCGCCGCCTACACCGTCACCCACTCCGAGGGCGCCCGCGAGCGCAGCTCCCTCGTCGCCGCCGAACTCGCCTACCGGCACGCCTCGCTGGCGCTCGCTGCCGCAGAGAAGGCAGCCGCAGCGCAGAAGCGCGAACTGGCCGACGCCCGCACCCTGTACTCCGCCTGGCAGGCCGCCGAGGCGGTGCTGCGCCACCGCGCCGCCGCCGACCGCGTCGCGCGCGTGTCCGCCGCGATCCAGGAGGCCGAACGCGACGCCGCCCCCGCGCTCGCCGCCCGCGCCAAGGCCGCCGTCGACCTCGTACGCGCCCTGCACGCCGCCGCCGAGCGCGCCGAATCCCTCGCCAACGAGGAGGAGGAGCGTTCCGCCGCCCTCCAGGAGACCGGTGACGGCGCCTACCGCGACTCCACCACCGCCGCCACCGAGGCGCAGCGCGCCCGCAGCGAAGCCGGACACCTGCGCCAGCGCCTGGAAGAGGTCGAGCAGGAGACGGCCGAGGCGGTCCGGGCGGGCTGGCTGGACGACAGCGCCCCCGACGCCGACCCCGCCCGCGCCGCACTCGCGGCGAGCGACGCCGAGAAGACCACCGTCGCCGCCTGGGACGAGGCTCGCGAGGCTGCCCGGGGTGCCGTCGAGCGCGCCCGCGAGACCGCCGCCGCCGAGTCCCGCGCCGAACTCACCGCCGCCCGCGCCGCCGACGCCGCCACCGCCGCCGACCGCGCCCACCAGGCAGAACGCCGCCTGGCCGAAGCCCTGGCCGCCGAGGACCGCCTCGCGGAACTCCTCGGTCTGCCCACCACCCGCGCCGCCGTCCCCGCCCAGCGCGACGGCGCCGAGGACCCCCGCGACGACAGCGACAGCCCGCTCGTCGTCGAGGAACTCGACCGCTACGCCGACGAGTTGAAGTCCCTCCTCGACGACGCCGTCTCCGCCGCCGAACGCAGCCTGTTCGAGCTGCGCACCGCCGCCGCCGACGACACCCGCATCCTCGCCGCCCTCGGCGACGGCGGTCTGCTGCCGCCCGGACCCGACGTGCTCGCCACCGTGGAGTTCCTCGGCGAGCACGGCATCCCGGCACTGCCCGGCTGGCGCTACCTCGCCCAGTCCGTCGACCCCGCCGACCACGCGCGCGTGCTCGCCACCCGCCCCGAACTGGTCGACGGCGTCATCATCACCGACCCCGACACCCACGCCCGCGCCCGCGAGGCACTCGGCGACGCCGCGCTGCTGCCACGCTCCGCCGTCGCCGTCGGCACCGCCGCCGCGCTGCTCGCGCCCGCCCCGGCCGCCGACACGACGCCCGGCGACGTCTTCCTCGTCCCGCCGAACCCGGCCATGCACGACGAGTTCGCCGCCGACGAGGAGCGCCAGACCCTGCGCGCCCGCGCCGCCGCCCGCGACGAGGAGATCCGCACCCTCGCCGCCCGCCTCGGCAAGGACCGCGAACTCGCCGCCCGCCTCTCCTCCTGGCGCTCCGGCTGCCCCGCCGGACGCCTCACCGAACTCGCCGAAACCGCAGCCGAGGCCCGCGCCTTCGCCGAGGAGACCGAGGCAGAACTCGCCGAAGCCCGCACCCTGCGCGCGGAGGCGGACGAGATCGCTGCCGAGGCCGTACAGCTCCGCGACGAGAGGCAGGAAGCGGCACAGCGCGCCCGCCGCGCCGCCGACGCCCTCGCCGGACTCGCCCACCGGCTGCGCGAGCGCGCCGGATGGCAGCTCAAGCTGCGCGAACTGGCCGACGAGGCAGCCGAGTCCGAGGCGCGCACCCAGTCCTGCCTGGAACGCGCCCGCGCCGCCGACGAGGACCGCCGCGCCGCCCAGCGCGCCGCCGACGACGCCCGCCGCACCGCCCGCGCGCTGCGCGCCGAGCGCGCCGAGATCGCCGGCGCCCCCGACGACGTACCCGAGGACACCGACGGCGCCCCCGAGGCGTCGCTGCCCGCGCTGCGCGAGGCGTACCGGGCCGCCTCCCAGGTGTACGAGAAGGTCGGCGTCGGCGCCGACCTGCGCGCCGAACAGGCCCGCGCCGAGAGCGACGAGAGCGCTGCCCGCACCGATCTCGACCGGCTCAGCAACAAGGTCCGCACCCGCGCCGAACAGCTCCTGACCTCCCCGGACGGCTCCGACGGACCCTCCCGGCAAGCCGCCGCAGCGCGCGCCGAGGAACTGGTCCAGCTCCTGGAGACCCGCATGTCGACCGCGAGCGAACAGCTCGGGCGGCTGCGCGGCGAAGCCGAACGGCACGCCCCCGAGGAGGGCGAGGTCCACACCGAGCTGCCCGAGGAACTCCTCCCGCGCGACGCCGAGCACGCCCAGGCGCTGCTGCGCACCGCGACCACCGAACTCGCCGCCCGCGTCGAGGCGTTGACCGAAGCGCGCGACGCCCACGCCGAACTCCTCAACGCCCACCGCGCCGCCGAGGACGGCGCCGCCGGGTTCGACGAGATCGCCGCCATGCTCCGCGACCTGCTGCGCGAGCAGACCACCCCCGAGGACGAGCCGGAGAACCCCGAGCCCTACCCCGGCACCCTGGACGAGGCTCGCCAGGCAGCCGTCGAGATGCGCCGCTCCCTGCGCGGCTGCGCCGCCGACCTCTCCGCCGCCGACGCCGCCGTCCGCGAGGCGAGCGACATCCTGGTCCGGCACGCCAACTCCACCCGCTACGAGCAGGTCCGCACCCCGGCCCGGCAGCAGATCCGGGAACTGCCCGCCGCCGCCCTGCCCGAGCACGCCCAGAAGTGGGCCGACGCCTTCGCGCCCCGGCTGCGCGTCCTCACCGACGAACTCGCCCAGTTGGAGCGCAACCGCGACTCCATCGTGGACCGTCTGCGCGGGCTCGTGGAGACCTCCCTGGCCACCCTCCGCTCCGCCCAGCGGCTCTCCCGGCTGCCCGAGGGCCTCGGCGAGTGGTCGGGCCAGGAATTCCTGCGCATCCGCTTCGAGGAGCCCGACCAGGCAACCCTCACCGAACGCCTCGGCGAGGTCATCGACGACGCCACCCGCGCCGCCGTCAAGAAGAACTCCGACCTGCGCCGCGACGGCATGTCCCTCCTCCTGCGCGGCGTCGCCGCCGCCCTCCAGCCCAAGGGCATCGCGGTGGAGATCCTCAAGCCGGACGCGGTCCTGCGCGCCGAACGCGTCCCCGTCGGGCAGATGGGCGACGTCTTCTCCGGCGGCCAGCTCCTCACCGCCGCCATCGCCCTCTACTGCACGATGGCCGCCCTCCGCTCCAACGACCGCGGCCGCGACAAGCACCGGCACGCGGGCACGCTGTTCCTGGACAACCCGATCGGTCGCGCCAACGCGACGTATCTGCTGGAGCTTCAGCGGGCTGTGTCGGATGCGTTGGGTGTGCAGTTGCTGTACACCACGGGGTTGTTCGACACCACGGCGCTGGCGGAGTTCCCGTTGGTGATCCGGCTGCGGAACGACGCGGACCTCCGTGCGGGGCTCAAGTACATCAGCGTGGAGGAACATCTTCGACCCGGTCTGCCGCAGCCGCCTCAGGCGGGGGAGGCGCACAGTGAGATCACGGCGACGCGGATGTACAAGCGTCCGGCCAGTGTGAATTCCTAGCACCTCCAGTGGCTGCGAACCTCCAGATCAGTTCCACCCTTCACATGATCGGTGGAACTGATCTGAATTCACCAACCATTCTTTAAGACGCCACCGATCGGATAGGGATGCTCTGTTGCAGCGCGTCCCCGATCACTACGCTGCCCCTGTGGCAACTGACGGCGTGACGGTACGGACCCTTGACGGCTTGCATCTCGCGGGCACCCTCGAACGTCCCCAAGTGCCGACGCAACATGCTGTGCTCCTGGTGCATGGCGGCGGGGTCACTCGAGAGGAGGGCGGCTTCTTCACCCGGCTCGCAACGGGTCTTGCAGAGGCTGGCATTGCCAGCTTGCGCTTCGACCTCCGGGCGCACGGCCAGAGCGAAGGCCAGCAGGAAGAGCTGACGCTCTCCATGATCCTCAACGACGTCCGCGTCATGCTGGCGTACCTGCGACAGGAAACGGGAGCCCACCAACTCACCCTCCTCGGAGCGAGCTTCGGCGGCGGTATCTGCGCCTACTACGCGGCCAAGCGGCCGGAAGAAATCTCGCGGCTGGTGCTGTTCAATCCGCAGCTCGACTACAAACGCCGGACTATCGACAGCCGGGACTACTGGGCAGACGACGTCATCGGCGATGCGGCAGCCGCGGAACTCACCGAGCACGGATCTCTTCAGTTCACGCCAACGCTCCGCCACGGCCGTCCCATGCTCAATGAGGTGTTCTGGCTCAAGCCGCACGAAGCGCTCGGCGAAGTGAAGGCACCCACTCTCATCGTCCACGGCACCGCTGACACGCTGGTGCCGTTCGAGTCCTCCCGCGATGCTCTACCGCGCTTCACAGCTCCGGTGCAACTCGTCCCCGTCGAGGGTTCGCAGCACGGCTTTGCCGTCCATGACGATCCCCAGTACCGAGAGCCCAAAAGTCAGGAATACCAAGCGTTCGTCATTCGCACGGTGACCGACTGGCTCAGCCAGCCCGATTAAGCATGTCGCGGAATTCTCGTACCGTAGGCCGACTGCGCCACCGGTCCAAACTTTGCAGTACCTCGCCCAAGACGCGCATGGTTCGTGCTGACTTCACCTCATGTGCCACCGCCGCGGAATCCGTGCCGACCTTCGCAGCCTCGTCAGGCTCGCCACTGAGTGCCAATGCCGCTGCCCGTCGAGCGTTGAAGAACCCCGTGTCGCGGCGGGACATGGCGCTGGTGCTGAGCACGTCGCTGAATAGGTCCACAGCCATGCTCGGCTTACCGGCCTCGGTAAGGGTAATAGCGTCACGGAGCAATCGAGTGTGCCCGTTGAAGTATGCCCCGAGTGCTTCGGGGTCGTCGTCGGGAGCGTTCGCCAAGAGAGCTGCGGCGGTGTCCAACTGTCCACGCACCATGTCCAGCGGGTCACCGAGCATGGCGCGGCCCAGTGCTTCCTGCTGCGTCACCTCGGCCCGCACACGGGTGGGGAGCTGCCACCGCTCATGCCCTGCAGCCTGGGCGAGTGTGAGCACCCGGAGGGCATCCCGCTCGTCATAGGCCATCTGGGATTTCTTGAGCAGCACGTATCCCTGCAGGGCGGCGTTGTCGGCTTCTTGCGCCCACTCCATGGCACGGTCGTACCAGAACACGGCCGCTTGTGGTTGTTGGATATCCCGGTACAACCATCCGGCGAATTCTGCGCCTTCGGCTCCAAGGGTCAGCAACTCACGGCGGACGCCCGGCTTCACCTGGCGCGCCTGACCCTCGATCGCATCAAGCAGGCCGAGCATGACCGGCAGTGTCTTCTTGGGGCCGAGTGCACCGTCATCGCGCTTGGCTTTTTCGAGGACACGGCCGAAGTAGGCGACAACGGGACCGTCGAGGTAACGGCGAGTGTCGTCAAGGCCGAGGCTCGGCAGGGCGGCAGCGGCAACACCGGTCTTCAAGAAATCACGGCGATTAAAGGGACTCATTGCTTCTCTTCCAACGGAGTCCGTGGCAGTAGCAGTCGAGTGGTTGAAGAGTTCATCCAACCCGTTCACTGTGAGAGTTTCAGCGTCTACCGGAACCAATACCGTACGGCCATGGATAACGACCGGAAGCAGCACGCCGGCCGACACCTTGTCTGGCTCTGCGGCTGGCTTTTCGATTGGGTCCATCGCAAGCGCACCCCCGGTTGGGGCCGCCTGCTGGGCGGCGGGCAACTTGAACCACAGTAGGTCTGCTGGAACGCGGAGGCTATGCGCCCACTTCATAAGCTTGCCGAGGTCCTGAGGCGGCTTGCCGCTCTCAATACGGCTGAGCTGCGCTTGGTTGAGGTCGAGCCATGCGGCAAGCGTCTCTTGGGAAAGCACCCTCCCGTGCCAGGGGTGTGTGCGGTAAGCGTAGAACACCTGACCCATATGCCAGGAATCAAGGGCTTCCGCCATGAGAGGGTGCCGCCAGAATTCGGGCGGAGGGCTCGGAGCTTCACTGACGGGCTGGCGCTGCGCACGACGTATGCAGGCTGAGCACCGCTCAGTGCGGTTGTCCCGGGCCAGTCGGGTACCGCACGAACAGAACCGAGCCTCTGCCGGTGCCATCTGTCGTACCTCGCTTGCTGTGCAGGTGTTGTACCTGCCCAACTTAGGGACGACAGACGCCTGTCGTCCGGCGTTCCATGCATCCCATGCATACCCGCTCATGCAGCCGCGCCATGACATGACCGTGGTACTGACCCCGATGCTCTCGCTAGGTACTTCACCCCCAGGCCGCGAGACACAAGGGAGTGCCCATGCCCCAGGAAACCTTGGTCAGTCGACTTGAGTTGGCTGCACAGCCGGACGCGGTGCGTTGGGCGCGACACCATGCCCGCGACGTCCTGAACGCGTGGCGCGTGTCGAGTAATGCCATTGATTTGGCGGCCCTGGCCGTCTCCGAGCTGGTCACCAACGCTGTACAGCACGCGACCCACGCAGCCTTGTCCGAGCGCTTGGCCCTGACCCTGCGGCACCATCACGCGCGGCTCCTGGTCGAGGTAGCCGACCCGGACACCCGGCCGCCGGTTTACTCCGGGGCTGTGTCGTTTACCAGCGAGGGCGGACGTGGTCTGCAGTTGGTGGAAAGCGTGTCCAAGGAATGGGGTTACTACCACCCACCGACTGGCGGCAAAGTCGTCTGGTGCGCAGTCGCCCTGAACGACTAGCTCCTTGCGCGAACCCTATGGCGACCGAATCGATCAAAGGGTTGCATTTTCTGTTCCCCGCGAGAAACGTTCGAGGTGCAGCATCATGTCCACTTACGCTCGCCCCAAAGCCGTTGCCTATCTGCGCATTCACCCGGAGGATGCAGACGGACTCATCGCCATGCAGGAGAAACTTTTTGTTGAGTACGCAGAGAAGCGTGGCTTCGATCTTTGCCACATTGAATTCGAGCCGGAAGACTCAATCAACGTCAGACGCATTGGAGAAGTGATCGAGGAACACCACGCCCAGCACTTCCTGGTGTTGTCCATGGAGAAGGTCACCACCCACCCGGCCATCGCGTCTTCATTGGATCAGGCCATCACGTTTTGTTCAGGTGCAGAGATTCACGAGATCGGGACGGGCTCGCTTGGCAGTTGCTGAAGCCAGTTCAGCCATCCTCTCTCAAAAGGTCCGCGCACTTCTCACCTATCACCATCGTCGTGATGCACGGGTTCACCGAGATCAGGTCCGGCATCACCGAGCCGTCCGCCACCCTGAGACCCGCGATCCCCTTGACCCGCAGCCGGGGGTCGAGGGGAGCGGCAGGGTCATCGGCTGAGCCCATCCGTACCGTGCAGGACGGGTGGTACACCGTGTTGTGCGTCCGGCGGATGTACTCCAGCAGCTCGTCGTCCGTCCGTACATCCGGGCCAGGCGCCAGCTCCGCCCCCGCCCACCCCGCCAGCGCGGGCTGCTCGGCGATCCGCCGGGCGAGCCGTAGGCCATACGTCATCACCCGTACGTCGTGTTCGTCGGTGAAGTAGCGCGGGTCGACCACCGGCTTGTCGCGGAAGTCGGGGGTGCGGAGCCGTACCGTCCCGCGTGAGCGTGCCCGGGTGACGTTGGGGGTCAGGCAGAACGCGTTCTCCGAGGTGGGGTAGCCCCAGCGGACCGTGTTCATGTCGAACGGGACCGAGCCGTAGTGGAACATCAGGTCGGGGCGGTCCAGGCCCGGTTCGGTGTCGTAGAAGATGCCCGCCTCCCACCACTGGGTGGAGGTGGTGGGCATGGGCTGCCGGGACTCCCACATGATGACGCCCTCGGGGTGGTCCTGGAGGTTCGCGCCGACGCCGGGGGAGTCCACGACCGGTTCGATGCCGGTCTCGCGGAGATGGGCGGCGGGGCCGATGCCGGAGAGCATGAGGAGCTTGGGGGAGTCGATCGAGCCGCAGGAGACGATCACCTCGCGGCGGGCGCGTACGGTGCGGGTGTGGACGAGGTCGGGGTCCAGATACTCCGCGCCCACGCACCGCCGCCCCTCCAGGAGCAGCCGTTTCGCCCGTACCCCCGTGCGCACCTCCAGGTTGGGACGCTTGCCGAGCACCGGGTGGAGGTAGGCCACGGAGGAGGACTGGCGGACGTTGTTCTCGTCGGCGTTGATCTGGAACCAGTTGGCGCCGCGCACCACCGTGCGGCCCGAGTTGAACGGCACCGTCGGAATCCCCGCCTGCGCGCACGCCTTCAGCACAGCCGCGCCGCACGGGTCCGCGCCCTTGACCGTGCGCAGCCGCACCGGTCCGCCGCGACCGTGGTGCTCGCCGGGCGCGTCGTTGTCCTCCACGCGCCGGTACAGCGGGAACAGGTCCGCCGCGCCCCAGCCCGTGCAGCCCCGGGCCGCCCAGTCGTCCAGGTCCTCGGCCGGGGCCCAGAAGGCGATGCAGGAGTTGTGCGAGGAGCAGCCGCCGAGCACCCTGGCGCGGGCGTGCCGCAGGAAGTCGTTGCCGTTCTCCTGCGGCTCGATCGGGTAGTCCCAGTCGTAGCCG
This sequence comes from Streptomyces sp. DSM 110735, assembly GCF_016482685.1. Lineage (GTDB taxonomy): Bacteria > Actinomycetota > Actinomycetes > Streptomycetales > Streptomycetaceae > Streptomyces. Next base: position 49,466 of record NZ_JACYHF010000027.1, read on the forward strand.
GACTCCAGCAGGCCCATCCAGCGCTCAAGGCGGAGCACGTCGTCCACGCCCACGTCGCTCGGGCCCGCTTCCAGCACGCACACGGTCACGGCCGGGTCCTCCGACAGCCGGGCGGCGACGACGTTGCCCGCCGTGCCGCCGCCGACCACCACGTAGTCGAACGTGTCGCCGCTCATCGCAACAGCCCTCCCCTGAGACGGAATTCAGTCGGCAGCCGGTGTGCCCAGCGCCGTGTCCGGCGCGGGCTCCTCCAGCCGGTGCCCGGCGAGCACCCCGGTGCGGTGGCGCTGCACGAACCAGTAGTAGGCGAATCCGCCTCCGGCGATCACAGCCACGAACAGCACCGCGCCCCAGCGCAGATACCAGTGGTACGGCGCGGTCGCGTTGTAGACGGCGGCGCGCGGCCACAGCAGGTTGAGCGTCATGCCCGCGCCCCACACCACCGCGACCACGTTGACGAACAGCCCCCAGCGACCCAGCGAGAACTTGCCGTCACCGGCGGGACGCCACGTGCCGCGCAGCCGCGCGACCAGCATCGGCGCGGTGACGCCCAGATAGGCGAGGTAGATCATCACGATGCCGATGCTGGTGACCACGGTGAAGATCTGCGGCTGGCGGATGTTGACCACCAGGATCGCCAGCGCGAGGACGCCGATGATCACTGCGGGCAGGACCGGGGTCCGGAAGCGCGGGCTCACCCGGGCCAGCAGCGCGGAGCCGGGCAGGTTGTTGTCGCGGGCCATCGCGAACGCCAGCCGGATCGCCGCCGTGTGCACCGCGAGCGCGCACACCGTGACCGCGATCAGCACGCACCACAGCATCGCCTTGCCCGCCGTCGGACCGAGCACGTCGAGCACCACGTACTGGAGGCCGTCGGTGGACAGCTTGTCGCCCTTCAGGCTCGACACGCTCATCAGCGCGAGCAGCAGCACCAGACCGCCGAGCACGAAGGAGGCGACCACCGCACGGACGATGGCGCGCGGGGCGTTGCGCGAGGGGTCCAGCGACTCCTCGCCGAGCGACGCCGCCGTGTCGAAGCCGTACATGACGTACGCCGACGCCAGCGACGCCACCAGGAAGGCGCCGAGGTATCCGGCGCTGTGCCCGGAGCCGGTGCCGTTCGTGTGCAGGACGACGCCCGGTCCGCGCGTGATGTGCACGGCGAACGCGATGACCAGCACCACGCTCGCGATCAGCTCGATGAACACGCCCGTCGCGTTGATCGTGGCCATCAGCCGCACCCCGAAGGCGTTGACCAGCGTGGTGAACAGGATCAACACAGCGGCAAGGATGACCGCGTTGGTCGCCACGTCGTAGGTGCCCGTGCCGTCGCCCACGAACTGGAAGGTGGACGAGATCTGAGGAAGCGTCAGTTGGTAGGCGAGGGCGACCGCCGCGATGGACACGATCGAGGCGATGAGCATCATCCATCCGGCGAGCCAGCCGAGATGCCGATTGCCTATCTTCTTCGACCAGTTGTAGACCGACCCCGCCACCGGATGCCGGGCGGCCAGCTCCGCGAAGCACAGCGCCACCGCGAACTGACCCAGGAACACCATCGGCCAGGACCACCAGTAGGCCGGACCGCCGCTGCCGTAGCCGAAGTAGAAGAGCTGGAACGTGCCGGTCAGGATGGAGATGTAGCTGATCCCGGCGGCGAAGGTGTGGAAGTTGCCCAGCGTGCGCTTGAGTTCGGGCCGGTAGCCGAACTCGGCCAGCTCGGTGTCGTCGTGGTGGTGCGAACCGGACGAAGGCTCGGTGGTGGTCATCGGGCGGACTCCTGGTGGGCCTGGAGAGGAGGAAGAGGCTGGGTGGATACCCGCTGAATCGCTTTTCAGTCACGGGAGTTGGCATCCAGCGCGGCCAGCAGCCACGCGTGGAAGCCGCCGATGTGGTGCTCGCTGGGCACCAGCACCCCGCCCGACCGGTAGGCGCGGGAGGACATCGCCGGCTGGGTGCGCTCGCACGCCGCGAAGTCCTGCTCGTTGACCCGGTGGAACAGCTCCACCGACTTCGACACGTCCGCCCCCGACGCCACCACCTCCGGCGCGTACAGCCAGTCGCACTCCACCACCGTGCGGTCCTCGGCCAGCGGGAACATCCGGTGCAGGATGACGTGGTCCGGGACGAGGTTCACGAACACCGTCGGCTTGACCGTGATCGCGTAGTAGCGGCGGTCCTGCTCCGCGCTCACCTCGGGGAGTTTGCCGAAGCCCGCGCTGCCGTCCACCGTGAAGCCCTCGACCCCGGTGCCGAACTCCGCGCCGTGGCCCACGTAGTACTGGGCGGCGTACCCCTCCGCGAACTCCGGGAGCACCTCGGTGAGTTCGGGGTGGATCGTGGCGCAGTGGTAGCACTCCATGAAGTTCTCGACGATGAGCTTCCAGTTGGCTCTCACGTCGTAGGTGACGCGCTTGCCGAGGGCGAGCCGCTCGGTGCCGTAGTGCTCGATGGCGGCAGGGTCGCCGAGCCGTTCGACGGCCGCGTGGACCACGGTGTCCTCGAAGGAGGGCGGCTCGTCGGACAGGCACACCCAGGCGTAGCCGAGCCATTCGCGCAGGGCCACCTTGACCAGGCCGTACCGCTCGCGGTCCACGTCCGGCATCCGCACCAGGTTCGGCGCGGCGATCAGGCGCCCTTCGAGGTCGTACGTCCAGGCGTGGTACGGGCATTGGAGATTCCGGCGCACCTGCCCGGACTCCTCGACGCACAGCCGGGCGCCCCGGTGACGGCACACATTGAGGAAGGCGCGCAGCTCTCCGGCGCGGGTCCGGGTGACGACGACACTCTCGCGACCCACCTGGACCGTGCGGTAGGCGCCGGGGCGGTCCAGGTCGGCGGCGCGCACCACGCACATCCACATCGACTCGAACAGGGCAGCCTGTTCGCGCCGGAAGATCTCCGGGTCGGTGTAGTAGGCGCCGGGCAGGGTGGCGACCAGGCTCGGGGGGAGGGGACCTGCCGGGGAGATCGGGGTCGTCGTCACGGGCGGTCTCCCGGGTCGGGGGCGGCGGTCTGCTCGGGCGTGGCGGTTCCGTCGGGCGAGGTGCCGAAGCGGGCGGGGTCGAACAGACCGATCGGGTGCGCGGTCGTGCCGGTCAGCGCGAGGTCGGCCAGGATCTCGCCGACCACCGGCACGAACTTGAAGCCGTGCCCGGAGAACCCGCAGGCCACGGTCACCGAGCCGGGGTGCGCGGGATGGCGGGCGATCACGAAGTGCTCGTCGGGCGTGTTGGAGTACATGCAGGTCGCCGCCTTGAGGAAGGTGCCCGGCAGATCCGGGATGCAGCGGGACATGTGGTCCGCCATCGCCTGCACCTCGTGCTCGTGCACGGTCCGGTCGATGGTCTCCGGGGTGGTGACCTGCCCCTTCCTGAAGAAGGCGACCTTGGCGCCGAGTTGAGCTCCGTCGATGGCCGGGAAGCCGTACACCTGGACGCCCCGCGCGTCCTCCCAGATGTAGACCGGGTGCCGCTCGGGCACGAACGGCTCCGTGCCGCCCCTCGGCTGGAACCAGTACATGACCTGCCGCTCCACGGTGACCGGCACTCCCAGATCGGCAAGGAGTTGGGGCGCCCACGCGCCGGGGCAGATCACCAACTGCCCGGCGGTGTACGACGCGCGCGCGGTGTGGACGCGTACGCCGTCCCCGTACGGCTCCCAACTCAGCACCGGCTCCTCGAAGCGGAGATCGGCGCCCTGCCCGGCGGCCAGTTCCAGATGGGCGGAGACCATGGCCTCGGGGCGGACCAGTCCCGCCTTCGCCTCGTACAGCGCCACCTCGTCGTCGTACGGGTTCAGGGTCGGGAAGCGGCGGCGGATCTCCTTGGCGTCCAGCAGCTCGTGCGGCAGGTCCCACTCGGTGGCGGAGCGCAGGGAACCGGAGACCGTGCGCGAGTCGGGCGGGCCGACCATCACTCCGCCGCACAGGGTCGCGATCTCCCTGCCGGTGGACCGCTCCACGTCCTCGTACAGCTCGTAGGCGCGCAGCAGCAGCGGCACGTACGCCGGGTCCTCGAAGTACGACTGCCGGGTGATCCGTGAACCGCCGTGGCTGGAGCCCCGGTTGTGCGCCGGACCGAACTTCTCCAGCCCCAGCACCCGGGCGCCGCGCGCGGACAGATGACGGGCGGCGGCGCTGCCCATGCCGCCGAGGCCGATGACGATCACGTCGTGAGCGGGGGACACGGTGCGGACCTCCTGAAGGGACGGGGACTGGGGCGGAGGACGGGGTCGGCGGACGGGGTCGGCCGGTGACGGCGCCGGTCGGGGGAGCCGGACCGGTCAGCGGCGGATGAGGCTCATCCCCGGGTCGAACAGTGGCTCCCCGGCCACCGTCGCCGGAAGCTTCTCGCCGAAGTACTCGATGTGCACGCCGGTCCCCGGGGCGAGCCCGGCGGGCAGCCACGCGTAGGCGATGCACCGGCCGAGCGTGTAGCCGTAAGCCGCGCTGGTCACGTACCCCGCCGGGACTCCGTCGAGGTGCACCGGCTCCTTGCCGAGGACCACGGCGGCGGGGTCGTCGAGGAGGAGCGGGGTCAGCGCGCGGGTGGGTTCGGACCGGGCGCGCAGTGCCTCCTGCCCGGTGAAGTGCTCCTTGTCCATGCGGACCGCGAAGCCGAGTCCCGCCTCGTAGGGGGTGTCTTCGGTGGTCATGTCGGTGCCCCAGGCGCGGTAGCCCTTCTCCAGCCGCAGCGAGTTGAAGGCGGAGCGGCCCGCGGCGATCACCCCGAGGTCGCGGCCCGCCTCCCACAGCGTGTCCCAGAGCCGGAGCCCCAGGTCGGCGGTCGTGTACAGCTCCCAGCCGAGTTCCCCCACATAGCTCAGCCGCAGCGCCGTGACCGGCACGTGTCCGAGGTACGTCCGCCTGGCGCGGAAATAGCCGAAGCCCTCGTGGGAGAAGTCGTCGCCGGTCAGCGGCTGGACGAGGTCACGGGCGAGCGGTCCCCAGACGCCTACGCAGCAGGTGCCGGAGGTGATGTCCCGGATCTGGACGTCGTCGGGCGCGTGGCGGAGCAGGTGGTCGAGATCGGCGGGGGAGTTGGCGCCCACCTGGAAGTGCTCGGGACCGAGACGGGCGACGGTGAGGTCGGAGCGGATGCCACCGGACTCGTCCAGGAGCAGGGTGTAGGTGACCGCGCCGGGCTTCTTGCGGAGGTTGTTGCTGGTCAGACGGTCGAGAAAGGCGAGCGCGCCGGAACCGGTGACCTCCAGGCGGCGCAGCGGGGTCATGTCGTAGAGGGCGACCCGTTCACGGGTGACGCGCGCCTCGGCGGCGGCGACGTGGGACCAGTGGCGGGCGGCCCAGGGGTCGCGCGCCGGGAGGTCCGCGAGGGCGCCGGGGGCGCCGGGGGCGCCGGGATCACCGAGGGCGCCGGGGGTGCCGGGGTCACCGAGCGTCCCTCCGCCCCCTCCGCCCCCGAAGTCCGCCACCAGCGCCGCGTTCGCCTCGTACCAGTGCGGGCGCTCCCAGCCGCCGCCCTCCAGGAAGTACGCGCCCAGCTCCTGCTGGCGTGTGTAGAAGGGGCTCACGCGCAGCGGCCGTGGACGCTTCAACGGCTGGAGGGGGTGGATGACGTCGTACACCTCGGCAAACTGCTGTGAACCGCGTTCACGGACATACGCCTGTGAACGCTGCGCTTCCTCGAAACGCGTGACATCGCAGTCGTGCACATCGATCGACGGACGTCCGTCAACCATCCACTCGGCCACCGCCCGCGCCACACCGGCCGAGTGCGTCACCCACACCGCCTCGGCCAGCCAGAACCCCCGCAGCTCCCGGGACTCCCCGAGCACCGGCATCCCGTCCGGGGTGAAGGAGAACACCCCGTTGAACCCGCTCTCGATCTCCGTCCCCCGCAGCGCGGGCAGCAGCCGTCGGCACTCCGCCCAGCTCGGCGCCCAGTCCTCCTCGGTGAACGGGTACGAGGACGGCATCTCCCGGCCCGCCGCCCGCGCCGCGTCGTACGCAGGCACCGCGAACGGGTCCACGGGCAGCGGCCGGTGCGCGTACGAGCCGATGCCGATCCGGTCGCCGTGCTCGCGGAAGTACAGGTCGGCGTCCTGGAAGCGCAGGATCGGCCGCGTCGCCTCGGCCGTCGCCCCGCTCAGCTCGGGCAGCGGACGGGTGCGGGCGTACTGGTGCGCCAGCGGCTGCAACGGCACGTCGACCCCGGCCATCCGGCCCACGACCGGACCCCAGAACCCCGCCGCCGACACCACATGGTCCGCCGCGAAGAAACCCCGGTCGGTGTGCACTCCGGTGACCCGGCCGTCCTCCCGCTCGACCCCGGTCACCGTGTGCCGGTCCAGGAAGCGGGCACCCCGCGCGACCGCCCGGTCCATCTGCGCACGGCACGCGAGCACCGCGCGGGCCAGCCCGTCGCCGGGGGTGTGGAAGCCGCCGAGCACCACCGACTCGTCCAGCAGCGGCCAGAGTTCCTTGCAACGGGCCGCGCTCACCACCTCGCCGGGCACGCCCCAGGAGGCGGCGAACCCGGCCCGGCGATGCAGATCGGCCAGGCGTTCCGGGGTGGTGGCCAGCTCCAGACCGCCGACCGGCTCGAAGCACGGCACCCCGTCCACGTCGAGCGAGGAGAACTTCTCGACGGTGTAGGCGGCGAACCGCGTCAGCGTCCGCGACGGACCGGTGCGGAAGACGAGCCCCGGCGCGTGGGAGGTCGAACCACCCGGCGCCGGCAACGGACCCTGCTCCAGCACGGTGACGTCCGTCCAGCCGCGCGCGGTCAGCTCGTCGGCGAGGGAACAGCCGACGATCCCGGCCCCGACGACCACCACCCGGGGCGTCACCGGACCACCGTCGGACCCGGCACCACGCCCCGCTCCGGGCGGCCGGGGACACGGGGGAAGACACAGCCGAAGACACAGCCGGAAACACAGACCTCGTGGGGCACGACAGGCTCCTCTCCTGTTGCGCTGTGCACGATGGGTTGCGCGATGAGGAACATAGTGAGAACGCCGTCACCGGACCGTCAAGGGGCGCGCGTTAACCCTTGGCAAAAGGAATCCGACGGCCGAAACCTGCCGGACACACCACCGCGCGGGGCCGGAGAACCGTGCCCCGCGCGGGTGTTGACCGTATGAGTCGACGCTGCGTCAGAAGCCGTACCCCATCCGCCGGGACAGCTCGGCGCCCGCCGCCACCGCCCGCTTCGCCACCTCCGGCAGCCGGTCCGCGTGCAGCCGGTACACCGGCCCCGACACGGTGATCGCTCCGATCACCTTGCCGTCGTGGGAGCGGACCGGCGCGGCCACCGCGGCCAGACCCAGCTCCAGCTCCTCGACCGTCATGGCGTAGCCCTGCTCCACGACCGCCTCCAGCTCCGCCCGCAGCATCGCGGCGCCGGTGACCGTGCGCTCGGTGAAGCGGTGCAGCGGGCGGGCGAGCAGACCCTCGCGCAGGGTCGGGGGCAGGTGCGCGAGCAGCACCTTGCCGCTGGAGGTGGCGTGCAGCGGGCTGCGTCTGCCGAGCCAGTTCTGCGCGGTCACCGAGGCGGTGCCCCTGGCCTGCATGATGTTGACGGCAGCGTCGTCGTCCAGGACCGCGATGTTCACCGTCTCGCCCAGCTCGTCCGCCACCTCGCGGCAGACCGGCACGCCCTCCTGCGAGATGTCGAGGCGCACGGCCGCCGCCCCGGCCAGGCGCAGCACCCCGGCGCCGAGGTAGTACTTGCCCCGGTCCTTCGCCTGGGCGACCAGACCCCGGTTCTCCAGGACGCCGAGCAGCCGGAACGCCGTGGACTTGTGCACGTCCAGCTCGTCGGCGATCTCCGTGACCCCCGCCTCGCCGTGCCGGGCCAGGATCTCCAGCACGCTCACCGCGCGGTCCACCGACTGCACCGCCCCGGCACCGCCCCGTCCGCCGCCCCGCTCCTGGGTGGCTGCGCCTCCGCCGCGCTCCGGAGCGCTCGCCTCCGCCGTGGTCGCCCCGTCGCGGCCGGACCGCTTCTGCGTGCGGCTCATGGCTCAACTCTCCCCATCGCCGGCCCGGTTCGGGCCGCATCTGCGGGAAGCCCTTGACGCGACGGTCCTCCCGCGCGGATTCTGTTGCGCACAGCGCAGGAACGTGCGCCATACGGAACATCATGTTACCGAAGCGTCGGTATCCCGGAAGGGTTCCGACCGCCCGGTGTCGACGGCACGTCATGTCTTCACATCCGCGCCCTCACCATCCCCGCCTGCGCAGCGCCGCCCCCGCCCCACCGCCTCCACGGCCCGGCTCCCGCGGCCCGGCTTCGGCAGTTCAGCCCCGAAATCTCCGCTTCCGTCTCTCCGCTTCCGCGTTCCCATTTCAGGGGGGCCCGTGATTCCCGTCTGCCGCCTCGAGGACCTCCCCGAGGGCGAGTCCGTCCGTATCGCGACCACACCGCCGGTCGCCGTGTTCCGCACCGACGACGGCGCGTTGTACGCCATCGACGACACCTGCACCCATCAGGACGCCTCCCTCTCCGAGGGCTGGCTGGAGGGCTGCCTGGTCGAATGCCCGCTGCACGCCGCCTCCTTCGATCTGCGCACGGGCGAGCCGACCTGCCTCCCCGCACGGCGCCCCGTGCGCACCCACCGCGTCACCGTGGAGGACGGCGTCGTCCACGTCCACCTCACCGCGTGGGAGGGCACCGCCGCATGAGGACCGTGACCGTCGTCGGCGCCTCCCTCGCCGGGCTGTACGCCGCCCGGGAACTGCGCGCCCAGGGCTTCGAGGGGCGACTGGTGATCGTCGGCGACGAACCCCACCGCCCCTACGACCGCCCACCCCTGTCCAAGGACTTCCTCACCGGCCGCGCCGACGAGTCGGTCCTCGCCCTCACCGGCACCGAGGACCGGACCGCGCTCGACGCCGAGTGGCTGCTCGGCGTCCGCGCGACGGGGCTCGACCCCCGCACCCGCGGGGTCCGGCTCCACACCGGCCGCACCGTCACCACCGACGGCGTCGTCATCGCCACCGGAGCCCGCGCCCGCCGTCTGCCCGGCGCCGCGCCCACCGGTGTCCACACCCTGCGCACCCTGGACGACGCCCGCGCCCTGCGCGCCGCGCTCACCGGGGCTCCGCGCCGGGTCGTCGTCATCGGCGGAGGCTTCATCGGCGCCGAGACCGCCTCCTCCTGCGCCGTACTCGGCCACGAGGTCACGGTCGTGGAGGCGGCTCCGCTCCCGCTGCTTCCCCAGCTCGGACCGGAGATGGCCGCCGTCTGCGTGGCACTGCACCGCCGGGCCGGGGTCCGCCTGATCACCGGCACGGGCGTCGCCGCTCTGCGCGGCAGCCGTACGGTCACCGCCGTGGACCTCGCCGACGGCCGCACGCTCCCCGCCGACCTCGTCGTCACGGGCATCGGCGCGACCCCCAACACCGACTGGCTCGCGGGCTCGGGGCTGCCGCTGCGCGACGGCGTGCTCTGCGACGCGGGAGGCGCGACCCCGCTGCCGCAGGTGGTCGCCGCCGGTGACGTGGCGCGTATCGACGGGGTCCGCTCCGAGCACTGGACCGCCGCGACGCTCCAGCCCCGCACGGCCGTCGCCAGTCTGCTCGCCGGGCACGCCCGGAAGACCGCTCGCCCGGTGCCGTACTTCTGGTCCGAACAGTACGGCTCCCGGCTCCAGTTCGCGGGCAGCCGCCGCGACGGCGACACCGTCCGTATAACGGAGGGCACCCTCATCGACGGCGCGCCCGGCGCGGACGGCTTCCTCGCCCGCTACGAACGCGACGGCCGTACCGTCGCCGTCCTCGCGGTGGACCGGTCCAAGCCGTTCACCCGCGTCCGGCGGGAACTCGGCCGGGAGGAGAAGGAAGCCCAACCGGCCGCGTTCTGAGCAGCCGAGGCTAAGGCGCCCCGTGCCGAGAACCTCGCGAGTCGGCGCCCGCCTACGAGTGGGACAGCCGCCCGGCGCCGCCCCGCCCGGTTATCCGTTCCTGGTCGCGCCGCGCGGCCCGCTCGCGCCGCCGCGCCGACCGCCGCTCCCGGCGCAGCGACCGCGCCGTGCTGCTGGGCTCGGACACCACGCCGTACCGCTGGATCCACACCTGGCGCGTCACCCAGACGTCCACCACCGACCAGGTCGCCACCACCGTGCTCACCACGCTGCTGATCACCATGGGGAAGGCCAGCCAGGACCCCGCCATCGTGCACAGGAACGCCACCATCGCCTGAATCAGCGTCACCGAGATGAGCAGCACCGCCCGCACCGCCGACGTCCGCACCGGATCGGGCAGCCGACGCCGCCGCGCGGGCTCCTCCACCCACAGCGGCCGGTACGCGGTCCGCGCGCTCTCGCCGTACTCCCCGGGACGCTCCCGCGCCGCGTACTCCCGTGTCGCGTACTCCCGCGTGCGTTCGTACGCGTACTCGTGCGTCCCGCCCACCTGACCGGGCACCTTTCGGTCCCGACCGGGCGCCGAGCGCACCGCCACGCTCTTCTCGGGCGCCTCGCGCCGCTCCGCCGTGCCCATCACCGTGTCACTCCCCACCGCCGGCACACCGCTCGCCCCGGAACCCGAAAGCTCCGACTCCCCAGTGGCTGCCCGGCTTGCGCTGATTTACGCCGCCGGGACGCGGGACGCGGCTCCTGTGGCCGATTCCGTCCCCGTGTCCCCGTCGACTCCCCGTGCGTTCCCCATGGACAAGGACGCACGGGACGGCGCGAAGATTCCCGGTCCGGGAAAAATTTCGGCCAACCGCCGTCCGTGCGATTTCGGCCCCCGGCGCCCACGACCGTGTCCCGGTGCGGCGGCAATCTCCCGCAATGCCCTGACAACTCGCCATCTTCCTTTGTGCACAAGGGAGTTCACCCATCAGACGCGTCTTCGAGTTACGCGTGGGGCGGTAGTAGGCTCGCGCCGTTCCGAGTCGGGACATCCACACTCCCGCGCCCGGCGCGGGCCGAGCTGGGGGAGGCCATGCGCTTTCGCGGGAAGTCGATCCGCCGGAAGATCGTGGCGCTTCTGCTCGTACCCCTGGTGTCCCTGACCGCCGTCTGGGGCTTCGCCACGGTACTGACCGGGCGCGAGGTCACGCGGATGCTGCGCGTCTCCCGCACCGTCGAGGACATCGGCCACCCCACCGAGGACACCGTCCGCCTCCTGCAGAGCGAACGCCGCCAGAGCCTCGTCTACCTCGCCGACCCGCGCGCCGCCGACGCCCTCGCCTCCCTGCACCGCGCCCGCACCGACACCGACCGGGCCGTCGCCCAACTGCACGCGAACGCACGCGACCGCGACACCCGCGCTGCCGTACGCGGCGAGGACGGCGAACGCCTCACCGCCGTCCTGGACGCCCTCGGCGGACTGGAGTCCCTGCGCCGCGGCGTCGAGGAACGCACCGTCACCCGCGCCGAGGCACTCGACCTCTACAACCGCCTCGTCGACCCCTGCTACGCCCTGATCGTCGCCGTCGACGGCATCGACGACGTCGAGATGGACAAGCAGGCGGCCGCCCTGGTCAACACCACCCGCGCCCGCGAACTCCTCTCCCGCGAGGACGCCCTGCTCGCCTCCTCGCTCGTCGTCGGGCGCCTCACCCGCGCCGAGACCCGGCAGATCTCCGACCTCGTCGCCCAGCGCGACCTGCTCTACGACATCAGCCTGCCGCTGCTGCCCGCCGCGGAGCGCGAGCGCTACGAGCACTTCTGGCGCAACGCCGCCACCGCCCCGCTGCGCGTGGCCGAACGCAACGTCGTGGCCACCGACTCCGGCACCCCGCGCGGCGTCACCTCCACCGGCTGGAAGGCCGCCGCGAGCGGGGTCCTCTACGAACTCGCCAAGCTCGACCAGCAGGCGGGCGACCGCTTCCGCGACCGGGTGCGGCCCGTCGCCATCGGCGTCATCGCCCAGGCCGCCGTGGTCGGCGTCCTCGGTCTCGTCGCCGTCCTCGTCTCCCTCGTCCTCTCCGTACGCGTCGGCCGCCGCCTCATCCGCGACCTGCGGCAGCTCAGCCGCGAGGCGCACGAGGCGTCCGGCACCCGGCTGCCCAACCTGATGCGCCGCCTGACGACCGGCGAACAGGTCGACGTGGAGAGCGAGGTGCCCCGGCGCGAGTATGACAAGAACGAGATCGGCGAGGTCGGCCAGGCGCTCAACACCCTCCAGCGCGCCGCCGTCGAGGCCGCCGTCAAGCAGGCGGAGCTGCGCGCCGGTGTCTCCGAGGTGTTCGTCAACCTCGCCCGCCGCAGCCAGGTGCTGCTGCACAAGCAGCTCACCCTGCTCGACACCATGGAGCGCCGCACCGAGGACACCGCCGAACTCGCGGACCTCTTCCGCCTGGACCACCTCACCACCCGCATGCGCCGGCACGCCGAGGGTCTGGTGATCCTCTCCGGCGCCGTGCCCTCCCGGCAGTGGCGCCGCCCCATCCGCCTGATGGACGTCGTACGCGCCGCCATCGCGGAGGTCGAGGACTACGAGCGCATCGAGGTACGGCGGCTGCCCAGCATCGCCGTCACCGGTCCCGCCGTCTCCGACCTCACCCACCTCGTCGCCGAACTCCTCGAGAACGCCACCGTGTTCTCCCCGCCGCACACCGCCGTCCAGGTCGTCGGAGAACGCGTCGGCAGCGGCTTCACGCTGGAGATCCACGACCGGGGTCTCGGCATGACCGCCGACACCCTCCTCGACGCCAACCTCCGGCTCGCGGAGACCCCCGAGTTCGAACTCTCCGACACCGACCGGCTCGGACTCTTCGTGGTCAGCCGCCTCGCCCGCCGCCAGAAGGTCCGCGTCTCCCTCCAGCCGTCCCCCTACGGCGGCACCACCGCCGTCGTCTTCATCCCCGACGCCCTCCTCAGCGACGACGACCCCGGCACCAACGGCGTCGGCATCCGCCTGGACCCGGCGCGCCTGACGAAGAGCCCGGCGACCCCGCTCCCCGCACCCCCCGCCGAGCCGCCCGACCCCGACGACTTCCCCGGCGCCATCGGGGACACCGAGACCGAACGCGGCGCCATCTTCCGCCCGCGCGGCTACGTCCCCGCCCCGGACCCGGAAGCGGAACCCGCCCTCCCCTCCCGCACCCCGCCCCCGCTCCCGACCCGGCACCGCAGGTCCCGGGACGAGGAAGAGGCGCTCACGGGCGCGGCGGACACCACCGACACGTCCGGTGCCGCGAGCCCGACCGGTCCCTCGCGCCGTACGGACCTGGCCGACTCGGCCGCTCGCTCGGGTCTGAACGGTCACGTCAGCACCTCCGGCGACACGGAGTCCTACGCCTCCGACGGCTTCCGCACCCCCGCCGGTCTGTCCGGTCCCGTCGCCCCGACCGGCTTCCCCGACCCGATGGGCGTGCTGGGCCCCGACGCCTCGACGTACCCCGACGACTCCACAACCCCCTTCACGGACCGCACGGGCTTCACCGACCGCCAGAGCGGCCCCAGGGGCGTGCCGGGTCCCGGCGACGACCCGACCCGCCCCACCGGTCCGACGGGCTTTCCCGACCCCACCGGCGTACTCGGCGGCCCCGCGCCCGCGACCGGCTCCGCCTGGTCCCGCGACACCGCCGCGCCCGGTGACCCCACCGGTATGGACGCGCCCACCCCGCCGGGCCAGCCCGACACCCCCGAGCCGCCCCGGCCCGTGACCCCGTGGACCTCGCCGTCCCAGGAGCTGCCCCGGCGCCCCCGCCCCACGGCGGCCGCCCATGAAGGCGCCCCGAGTCCCCACGGCAACTCGGCCGAAGTCCCGCCCACCGGCGAGGGAACGACCGCCCCCCTCCCCAGGCGGGTCCGCCAGGCCAGCCTGGCACCGCAGTTGAAGCAGGATTCCCGTCGGCGGACGACCGCCCAGTCGGCGGAACCGCCCCCGCGGGACGCCGACGAGGTCCGCACCCGCATGGCCGCGCTGCAGCGCGGCTGGCAGCGAGGCCGCGACGAGAACGCGGCGGGCGACGAGCCCCGCCACGGCACAGCACCAGGAACGACCAAGGGAGACGGTCGATGACCGCACCGAAGACGATCGGCCACTCGGAGACCGTGAAGAAGGAGCTGAACTGGCTCCTGGACGAACTCGTCGACCGCGTCGCCAGCATCCGCAAGGCCGTCGTGCTCTCCGGCGACGGCCTCGCCACCGGCGTGTCCAAGGACCTCACCCGGGAGGACAGCGAACACCTGGCCGCCGTTGCCTCCGGCTTCCACAGCCTCGCCAAGGGCGTCGGGCGGCACTTCGACGCGGGCAGCGTCCGCCAGACCGTGGTCGAACTGGACGACGCCTTCCTGTTCGTCACCGCCGCGGGCGACGGAAGCTGCCTCGCCGTCCTCGCGGACTCCGACTCCGACGTGGGTCAGGTCGCCTACGAGATGACGCTCCTGGTCAAGCGGGTCGGCGTCCACCTGAGCAGCACCCCGCGCGCGGGCGGGTAGTCGTAGAGCATGAGCCGCAAGGGCCAGGGAGGCCGTCACTGGTTCGACGACGAGGCAGGTCCCGTCGTCCGTCCGTACGCCATGACACGCGGCCGCACCACGAGCGGCACCGAGGAGTTCCTCGACCTGATCGCGGTCGTCGTGACGGAACCCGACGCGGCCGACCCGGAGGCGGACCCGGAACTGGCGCCCGAGCACGTGGAGATCGTCGGACTCTGCCGCGACACCCCGCAGTCGGTCGCCGAACTCGCCGCCGGGCTCGACCTGCCCGTCGGCGTGGTGCGCGTGTTCATCGGGGACCTCGTCCACGCGCGATTCGTCCATGTGACGCGTCCGGTACCCCCGGCGGAACTGCCGGACGAAGGTATCCTGCGCGACGTGATCGACGCCCTCCGGGCACTGTGACCGGCGCGGAAGCGGGGTGGTGACATGGCAGGCTGGCAGTTCTGGATCGACCGGGGCGGCACCTTCACCGACATCGTGGCGCGCCGCCCCGACGGCACCCTGCTCACCCGCAAACTGCTCTCGGACAACCCGGCACGGTACGCCGACGCGGCCGTCGCCGGGGTCCGTGAGCTGCTCGGGGACTCGCCCGAGGGCGTCGACTCCGTCCGCATGGGCACCACCGTGGCGACCAACGCCCTGCTGGAGCGCAAGGGCGAACGCACCCTCCTGGTGATCACGCGCGGTTTCCGCGACGCCCTGCGCATCGCCTACCAGGACCGCCCCCGCATCTTCGCCCGCCGCATCGAACTGCCCGAGCAGCTCTACGCGCGCGTGCTCGAGGTGGACGAGCGGATCGCCCCCGACGGCACCGTGCTGCGCGCACCCGACCTGGACGCGCTCGAACGGGAGCTGCGCCGCGCCCACGACGACGGCATCCGCGCGGTCGCCGTCGTGTGCCTGCACAGCCATCTGCACCCCGCCCACGAGCAGGCTGTCGGGGAGCTCGCGGAGCGGATCGGCTTCCCGCAGATCTCGCTGTCCAGCGAGGTCAGCCCGCTCATGAAGCTCGTCCCGCGCGGCGACACCGCCGTGGTCGACGCCTACCTCTCGCCCGTGCTGCACCGCTACGTCCGCCATGTCGCGGACGAACTGCGCGACGTACGGCTGATGTTCATGCAGTCCCACGGCGGACTCACCGAGGCGCACCGGTTCCGCGGCAAGGACGCGATCCTGTCCGGACCGGCGGGCGGCATCGTCGGCATGGCGCGGATGTCGCGCCTCGCCGGGTTCGACCGGGTCATCGGCTTCGACATGGGCGGCACCTCCACCGACGTCTCGCACTACGCGGGGGAGTACGAGCGGGTCCTCACCACCCGGATCGCGGGCGTGCGGCTGCGCGCGCCCATGCTCGACATCCACACCGTGGCGGCGGGCGGCGGCTCGGTGCTGCACTTCGACGGCTCCCGCTACCGCGTCGGCCCCGACTCGGCCGGCGCCGAACCCGGTCCCGCCTGCTACCGCGCGGGCGGACCCCTCACCGTCACCGACGCCAACGTGATGCTCGGCCGCATCCAGCCCGCCCACTTCCCGGCCGTCTTCGGTCCCGACGGCGACCAGCCCCTGGACGCGGACCTCGTCCGCGAGCGCTTCACCCGACTCGCCGCCGAGATCCGCGAGCGCACCGGCGACGACCGCACCCCGGAGGACGTGGCCGAGGGCTATCTGCGGATCGCCGTCGCGAACATCGCCAACGCCGTCAAACGGATCTCCGTCCAGCAAGGGCACGACGTCACCCGCTACGCGCTGACCACCTTCGGCGGCGCGGGCGGCCAGCACGCCTGCCGGGTCGCGGACGCCCTCGGCATCCGCACCGTCCTCGTGCCGCCCATGGCGGGTCTGCTCTCCGCGCTCGGCATCGGTCTGGCCGACACCACGGCCATGCGCGAACAGTCCGTCGAGGTGCCCCTCTCGGACCACTCGATGCCCGAAGTTCTGCGAGTCGCCGACGAGTTGGAGGACGCTGCCCGCGCCGAACTGCGCGCCGAGCACGTCCCCGACGACCGCGTCGAGACCGCCCGCCGCGCGCAGTTGCGCTACGACGGCACCGACACCGCCCTGACCGTCGAGCTGACCGACCCCGACACGATGCGGCACGCCTTCGAGGAACGTCATCGCGCCACGTACTCCTTCACCCTGGACCGCCCCGTCGTCGTCGAATCCCTCTCCGTCGAAGCCACCGGTCTCACCCCGCCCCCCGACCTCTCCGCCCTCGCGCCCTACGAGAGCCGCCCCGCCGCGCCCGCCACCGCCCGCCTCCACACCGGCGGCACCTGGCGCGACGTACCCCTTCACCGCCGCGAGGCCCTTCCTCCCGGCGAGACCGTCACCGGCCCCGCGGTCATCGCCGAGGCCGGGTCCACCACCGTGGTCGACGACGGCTGGCGCGCCGCGGCGAACCATGACGGACATCTGGTCATGGAACGCACGGCCGTCACACAGAGTTCCCGTCCGGACACGGAAGTCGATCCCGTTCTGCTGGAGGTCTTCAACAACCTCTTCATGTCGATCGCGGAACAGATGGGCGCCCGGCTCGAATCCACGGCCCAGTCCGTCAACATCAAGGAACGCCTGGACTTCTCCTGCGCCCTGTTCGACCCCGACGGCAACCTGGTCGCCAACGCCCCCCACATCCCCGTCCATCTGGGCTCCATGGGCACCGCCGTCAAGGAGGTCGTCCGCCGCCGGGGTCCCGCCATGCGCCCGGGCGACACCTACGCCGTCAACGACCCCTACCACGGCGGCACCCACCTCCCCGACGTCACCGTGATCACCCCGGTGTTCGGCACCGACGGCGCGCCCGCCACGGAGGGTGAGCCCCCGGTCCTCTTCTACGTCGCCTCACGTGGCCACCACGCCGAGATCGGCGGCATCGCGCCGGGCTCCATGCCCGCCCACAGCCGCACCATCGACGAGGAGGGCGTCCTCTTCGACAGTTGGCCACTGACCGAGAACGGGCGCCTCCGCGAGGAGGAGACGCGCCGTCTGCTCACCGAGGCGCCCTACCCCAGCCGCAACGTCCGCACCAACCTCGCCGACCTGCGCGCCCAGATCGCCGCCAACCAGAAGGGCGTCGACGAAGTGCGCCGGATGATCGAGGAGTTCGGCCTCGACGTCGTCCAGGCGTACATGCGGCACGTCCAGGACAACGCCGAGGAAGCGGTCCGCCGCGTCATCGACGCCCTGGACGACGGCGCGTACGCCTACGAGACCGACTCCGGCGCCGTCATCCGCGTGCGCGTGCGCGTGGACCGCGCCGCACGCCGCGCCACCATCGACTTCACCGGCACCTCGCCCCAGCTCGGCACCAACTTCAACGCCCCCACCTCGGTCGTCCACGCCGCCGTCCTCTACGTCTTCCGCACCCTGGTCGCGGACGACATCCCGCTCAACGACGGCTGCCTGCGCCCCCTGGACATCGTCGTGCCGCCCGGCTCGATGCTCGCGCCCGAGCCGCCCGCCGCCGTCGTCGCCGGGAACGTCGAGACCTCCCAGGCACTCACCGGCGCCCTCTACGCCGCGCTCGGCGTCCAGGCCGAGGGCTCGGGCACCATGAACAACGTCACCTTCGGCAACGAACGCCACCAGTACTACGAGACGATCGCCTCGGGCTCCGGCGCCGGACCCGGCTACCCGGGCGCCGACGCCGTACAGACCCACATGACCAACTCCCGCCTCACCGACCCCGAGATCCTCGAATGGCGGCTGCCCGTCCGCCTGGAGGAGTTCGCCGTGCGGCGGGGGAGCGGCGGCGAGGGACGGGAGCGCGGCGGCGACGGCGTGGTGCGCCGGATCCGCTTCCTGGAGCCCATGACCGTCTCCACGCTCTCCCAGCACCGCCGTGTCCCGCCCTACGGCATGGCGGGCGGCGCGCCCGGCGCGCTCGGCGCCAACCGGGTGGAGCACGCCGACGGCACCGTGACCGACCTGGGCGGCAGCGGCTCTGCCGAGGTCGGACCCGGCGACGTACTCGTCATCGAAACCCCCGGTGGCGGCGGCTACGGCCCGCCGTCCTCCGACCACCACCGAGCAGGAGAAGAGACCGATGGTCTTCCGACGACCTGAACGCGCCAAGCCCCCGGTCGAGCCCGTCACGCTCAAGATCCTGGTGGCGGGCGGCTTCGGCGTCGGCAAGACCACCCTGGTCGGCGCGGTCAGCGAGATACGCCCGCTGCGCACCGAGGAACTCCTCACCGAGGCAGGGCGCCCCGTGGACGACCTCAGCGGCATCGAGGGCAAGCACACCACCACGGTCGCCATGGACTTCGGGCGCATCACCCTGCGCGCCGACCTCGTGCTCTATCTGTTCGGCACGCCCGGGCAGGAGCGGTTCTGGTTCATGTGGGACGAGCTGTCGGAGGGCGCGCTCGGCGCGGTCGTCCTCGCCGACACCCGCCGCCTGGAGGACTGCTTCGCCGCCGTCGACTACTTCGAGCGGCGCGCGATCCCCTTCGTCATCGCCGTCAACTGCTTCGAGGGCGCCGACCGCTACCCGGCGGAGACGGTCCGCCAGGCGCTCGACCTCGACCCCGGCGTGCCGCTGCTGCTGTGCGACGCCCGCGACCGCGAGTCGGTCAAGGAGGTCCTCATCGGGGTCGTACGGCACGCCATGGAGCAGGCCGCCGAACGCCGCCGCACCGTCACCGGCTGACCGCGCCTCCGGCGTCCACCATGAACCCCCGACGACAGAAGAGACGGCAGAAGAGGCGACCGAAGACGCGCCACCCCTGATCGGATACAGTCCGCGCGTGTCCGAATCACAGCACTCACCTGTCAACTCCGCACCCGGCTCGCACTGTTCGAGCTGCGGAGCCCCCTACGGGGAGAGCATCACCGGTTGGCCGCGCACCTGCCCGGCCTGTGGCACCGTCGCCTACCGCAACCCGCTGCCCGTGGCCGTAGCGCTCCAGCCCGTCTACGACACCCAGGGCACCGCCCTGGTCGTCATCACCCGCACCGTCGGCCCCGAGAGCGGCGGCATCGCCCTGCCCGGCGGCTACGTCGACGACCGCGAGGACTGGCGGCACGCCCTCGTCCGCGAGCTCAAGGAGGAGACCGGCATCGAGGCGGCGGCGCGGGACGTGCGGCTCATGGACGCCATGAGCGCACCCGACGGCCACCTGCTCCTCTTCGGGCTCCTGCCGGAACGCCCCGCCGACACCCTCCCCGCCTCCGCCGCGACCGACGAGACCGAGGGCTGGCACCTGCTGCGCACCCCCGACGAACTCGCCTTCCCGCTGCACACCCTCGCCGCGCGAGCCTGGTTCGAGGGCCGCTACATCTGACCCGCGCGGCTCACCCCAGCCCCCGTATCCGCACCGGGCAGGACGGTTCCGCCGAGCCGTCCTCCCCCTCCAGGGTGACCACCACCTCCGCACCCCGACGGCGCACCGCGTACCGCTCGATGCCGGGCTCCGCCCAGCCGTCACCCGCGTCCCGCACCACCAGACCGCCGCCCGTACACCCCTCGGCGGGCGCCCACACCTCCAGCTCCGTGCCCCCGTCCGCGCCCCGCACCGGCAGCACCGCGCCCGCGCGCGCGAGCACGGGTATCCGGGACAGCGGCGCCTCCACCAGCACCTGCGCCGGACCCTCGTACACCCGCTCCGTCGCCGTGTCGTACCAGCGCCCGCGCGGCAGCCGCACCGCCCGCCGGTCCGCCCCCGGCGCCAGCACCGGCGCCACCAGCAGCGCGTCCCCGAGCAGGAACGCGTCCCCGCAGTCCCGCAGCGCCCGGTCCTCCGGCGCCCCCCACCACACCGGCCGTACGTACGGCGCCCCGGTCCGCCGCGCCAGATGCGCCAGCGTCACGAAGTACGGCGCCAGCCGCCGCCGCTCCGCCAGCGCCCCGCGCACATGCTCCAGCACCACCGGACCGGACTCCCACGGCTCCCCGGCACCGGCACGCCCCCGCGCGCGCGTACGGAACAGCGGCAGAAACGCGCCCAGTTGCAGCCATCGCAGATACAGCTCCGGCGCCACGCCCCCGTCGACGTCCACTCCCACGTACGGCACCCCGCACAGCCCGAGCCCCAGCACCTCCGCCAACGACCCCCGCAGCCCCGGCCAGTCCGAGACAGAGCCCCCCGCCGACACCCCGCCGTAGCGCTGCGCCCCCGCCCACCCGGACCCGGACACCACGAAGGGCCGCTCCCCGGGCGCCAGTTCGCGCAGCCCCTCGTACGCGGCACGCGCCATGGAGAGGCCGTACACGTTGTGCCCCTCCCGGTGATCACCACCGCGCCCCTCCAGCGCGTGCCGCGCCGAACGCGGCAACGTCGGCTCACCGAAGGCACTCAGCACCGTCGGCGCGTCCATGGTGTGCCACACACCCGCGAACCCCTGCTCCCGCCGCTCCCCATGCAGTTCGCCCCACCACGCGCGGACGCGCGCGTGCGTGAAGTCCGGGAAGTACGACTCCCCGCACCACGCCTCGCCCCGCACCGGCCGCCCCGAGCCGTCCCGTACGAACGCGTCCACCGCTGCCCCCGACGCGAGCACCGCCCCGCCCCGCACCGCGGGCGAGGTCTCCGACACCAGCCGCACCCCGTCCCGCGCCAGCTCCTCCGCCACCACCGCGAGCTTCGGGAACCGCTCCTCGTCCAGGGCGAACGCCTCGCCGTGCCACCCGGCACCCAGATGCACCGCGTCCAGCGCCAGGTCCCGCTCCCGGTACCCCGCGACCAACTGCCGCAGCTCCTCCTCACCGCTCAGCCGCCCCGGCACGTGATGGTGCCCCAGCGCCCACGCGGGCGGCAGCGCGGCCGCACCCGTCAGCGACGCCCACGTGCCCAGCACGCGGGCGGGCGTGCCCACCACGACCCAGCAGCGCAGCGGACCCCCGTCCATCCGTATCTCGCAGCGCCCCGCCCGGTCGTGCCCCGACCCGGCACCCTCCTCGCCCTCCCGCAGGATCACCGTGCCGTCCCACGTCGTGTCGTGGAACACCAGATGCGCCCCCGCGTCCGCCACCACCAACTGCACCGGCATCGCCGTGCGCGGCTCACCCCCCGGCCCGGGCCCGGCGTTCCACAACCGGTACGCGCCGTCCTTCAGCCGGGGCCCCGACGCCCGGCCGCCCAGCCCGAAGAACCGCGCGTCCGCCGCCACCTCCGACCGCAGCGTCCACCGCGCCGCGCCCCCGCCGACCGGCTCCCACCAGCGCGGCGGCAGATCCCGCCGCAGCACCACCCCGCCCGGCGTGCACACCTGAACCGCCCCGTGCCGCGAGACCGTCACCGTCGCCCGCTCGGACACCACCCGCCAGCCGCCGTCCTTGTCCGGCTCGAGAACCACCCGGGGATCAGCCTCGGGACAGCCCCCGGCCAGCGCGTACGACGGCTCCGGTCCCGCCCCGTCCCAGCCCCAGAACACGGCGCCGCCCGCCGTCACCACGATCCGCAGCTCCGAACGCTCGAACCGCAGCACCCCGCCGCCCGGCTCCGGCACCGCCTCCCGCACCTGCCCCGGCACCCGCGCCCGCTCCGCCCCGCGCGGTGGCAGCCCCACGGCGTCGGCACGCCGCCTGCGCCAGGCGGCCCGCCACGTCCGCACCGCCCGAGCTGCCCGCCCCGAACCGACCTCACTCATCGAACGCACCAGGTCACGACCGTCCATGCTGCTCACCCTGTCACTGAGCGCCCCACCCACGCGGGCCGTTCAACTGCCGTTCACCCAGGCCCGGACCACATATAACCGGTCCCGACTGTGTGGGGCGTGCCCTGGTGCAGAAGTCGATCACATGGCATCGTCCCTGTCAGCCGTCCCGCACACACCTCGGCGCGGACGCAGGAGACGCAACGACGCGTACAGCCCGGGAGCCGCCCCATGTCCACCGCGAACCCCCAGCCGCTCTGGCAGCCCGATCCCGAACGGATCGAGCGGGCCCGCATCACCCGGTTCCAGGCATGGGCCGCCGACCACCACGGCGCCCCCGCCGACGGCGGCTACTTCGCGCTGCACCAGTGGTCCGTCACCGAACCGGAGTCCTTCTGGCGGGCGGTCACCGAATGGTTCGAGGTCCGCTTCGGCACGCCCTACGCGCGCGTGCTCGGCGACCGCTCCATGCCCGGCGCCCAGTGGTTCCCCGGCGCCACCCTCAACTACGCCGAACACGCCCTGCGCGCCGCCGCCGACCGCCCGGACGACGCCGCCCTCCTCTGTGTCGACGAGACCCATGAGCCCCGCCCCGTCACCTGGTCCGAGCTGCGCCGCCAGGTCGGCTCGCTGGCCGCCCGCCTGCGCGACCTCGGCGTGCGCCCCGGCGACCGCGTCAGCGGCTACCTCCCCAACATCCCCGAGGCCGTCGTCGCCCTGCTCGCCACCGCCGCCGTCGGCGCCGTGTGGACCTCCTGCGCCCCCGACTTCGGCGCCCGCAGCGTCCTCGACCGCTTCCAGCAGGTCGAACCCGTCGTCCTGTTCACCGTCGACGGCTATCGCTACGGCGGCAAGGAGCACGACCGCCGCGACACCGTCGCCGAACTGCGCCGCGAACTGCCCACCCTGCGCGCGGTCGTCCACATCCCGCTCCTCGGCACCGACGCCCCCGAGGGCGCCCTCGACTGGTCGGCGCTGACCGCCGACGACACCGAGCCCGTCTTCGAGCAGGTCCCCTTCGACCACCCCCTGTGGGTGCTCTACTCCTCCGGCACCACCGGTCTGCCCAAGGCCATCGTCCAGTCCCAGGGCGGCATCCTCGTCGAGCACCTCAAGCAGCTCGGCCTGCACTGCGACCTCGGTCCAGAGGACCGTTTCTTCTGGTACACCTCGACCGGCTGGATGATGTGGAACTTCCTCGTCTCCGGCCTGCTCACCGGCACGACGATCGTCCTGTACGACGGCAGCCCCGGCTACCCCGACACCGGCGCCCAGTGGCGCGTCGCCGAACGCACGGGCACCACCCTCTACGGCACCTCCGCCGCCTACGTCATGGCCTGCCGCAAGGCAGGCGTGCACCCCGCCCGCGACTTCGACCTCTCCACGGTCCAGTGCGTCGCCACCACCGGCTCCCCGCTGCCCCCCGACGGCTTCCGCTGGCTGCACGACGAGGTCCGCGCGGACCTGTGGATCGCCTCCGTCAGCGGCGGCACCGACGTCTGCTCCTGCTTCGCCGGAGCCGTGCCGACCCTGCCGGTCTACACCGGCGAACTCCAGGCGCCCAGCCTCGGCACCGACCTCCAGTCCTGGGACGCGAGCGGCAAGCCCCTGGTGGACGAAGTGGGCGAGCTGGTCGTCACCAACCCCATGCCCTCCATGCCGATCCGCTTCTGGAACGACCCCGACGGCAGCCGCTACCGCGAGAGCTACTTCGAGACCTACCCCGGCGTCTGGCGCCACGGCGACTGGATCACCGTCACCTCACGCGGCTCGGTGATCATCCACGGTCGCTCCGACTCCACCCTCAACCGCCAGGGCGTCCGCATGGGCTCCGCCGACATCTACGAGGTGGTCGAGCGGCTGCCCGAGATCAAGGAATCCCTGGTCATCGGCATCGAACAGCCCGACGGCGGCTACTGGATGCCCCTCTTCGTCCACCTCGCCCCCGACACCGTCCTGGACGACGCCCTGCGCGACCGGATCAAGAAGGCCATCCGGGAACAGCTCTCCCCGCGCCACGTCCCGGACGAGATCATCGAGGTCCCCGGCGTCCCGCACACCCTCACCGGCAAGCGCATCGAGGTCCCGGTCAAGCGCCTCCTCCAGGGCACCCCGCTGGAGAAGGCGGTCAACCCCGGCTCCATCGACGACCTGACCCTGCTCGGCTTCTACGAGGAACTGGCCCGCAAGCGCCCCTGACCCCGGTCAACGACCCCGGTCAACCCCCGTAGGTGGCCTCGGACTCGCCCAGTACGGCCGCGAAGTCCGAGGCCAGCCGGGCCGCCTCCGGCGGTTCGAGATCCGTCGTGGTGATCCGTACCCCCGGCGCCGAAGCGAGCCGGAACCGCGCCCCCGCCGCCACCCACCAGCCGCGCGAACGCAGCCCGTTCACCACCGCCGACTCGTCGCGCACCGGCACCCAGAGGTTCAGCCCGCTCACCCCGTGCGCCGGGATGCCCCGCTCGGCCAGCGCCCCCGCGAGAGCGGTCCGGCGCTCGGCGTACGCGGTACGCGCGCGTGCCACCAGTTCCCGGGTGCCCTCGTCCGTCAGCAGGGCGTACACGGTCTCCTGGAGCAGATGACTGACCCAGCCCGAGGTCAGCAGCAGCCGTCCGTCGTGCCGGGCCAGCGTCACCGGATCGCACGCGGCGGCCGCCCACCGCAGGTCGGTGCCGAGGAACTTGCTCACCGTCCGCACCTGCGCCCAGCGGACGAGACCGGTCCCGGCCAGCGTGCGCAGCGGCGCGCCGGACACGTCGGAGGCGTGGTCGTTCTCCACCACCAGCACGTCCGGCGCCTCCCGCAGCACCTCGGCCAGCGCGTCCCGGCGCGCCCGCGAGAAGGCTCCGCCGTACGGATTCTGCGCCCGGGGACTGAGCACCACCGCCCGCACCCCGGCCCGCAGCGCACCCCGCAGCTCCTCGGGCCGCATCCCCTCGTCGTCCACCGCGACCGGCACCGACCGCAGCCCCAACGCCGCCACCAGGTCCAGCAGATGGTGATAACCGGGGTCCTCCATCGCCACGGCGTCCCCCGGGCGCAGCTCGGCGGAGAGCACCCGGCCGACGAAGTCCAGCGCCCCGTGCGCGAACGTCACGTGCTCCACCGGCACCCCGTCCGCCCCGAGCCACGCGCGCACGGCGTCCTCCAGCCGCGCGAGCCGTGGCGTGGAGCGGTGCGAACGGACACCGGGGGAGAGACGGGAGGGCGGCACCAGCGCGGGGAGCAGCGCCGGATCGGGGTGCCCGCCCGCCAGGTCCCGCAGCCCCTCGGGCACCTTGGGCGGCCGCCGGGACGCCACCGAGGGAGCCTCCGCCACGACCGTGCCACCCCGGCCGAGCGTGACGACGATCCCGCGCCGCCGCAGCTCCTTGTACGCGGTGGCGACCGTGCCCGCGCTCACCCCCAGCTCCTCCGCGAGCCGCCGCACCGGAGGCAGCGCCGCCCCCGGCGCCAACGCGCCCTCGGACACGCCCAGTTCGACGGAACGCGTAATCCCCTTGGCGGTCGTACCGCTGATCTCATATTGTGTTGCCACGTTGCTGATTATGTATCAGTACAGAATTCGAGGCAAGGGGGGAACCGTGGCCGCGAAGCCCAGGGCAGCCATCCACCGACCACGCATACCGGGAGGCCGCGACGGACGCCGGATGCTCGCCGTCACCCTCCTCGACCGCATCGGCAGCGGCCTGTGGGCCTCCGTCTCCGTCCTGTACTTCACCTACGTCTCCCACCTCTCCGCCGCCCAGGTCGGCGCCCTCGCCGCGATCGCGGGCGCCGCCGGCATCGCGGGCGCACCCCTCGGCGGCCGCATCGCCGACCGGCTCCCGCTCACCCACGTCCTGGTCGGCCTCCAACTCCTGCGCGCCCTCGCCTCGTTCGCGCTCCTCACCACCGACCACTACGGCCTGCTCGTCGCCTACTCAGCCCTCGGCGCCCTCGGCGACCGCGCCGCCAGCATCCTCACCAAGCTCTACGCCACCCGCGTCGCCGGACCCGACCGCGTCCGCTACCAGGCCATCAACCGCACCGCCTCCAACGCCGGATGGGCACTCGGCGGACTCGCCGCGGCCGCCGCCCTCACCCTCGGCACCACCACCGCCTACCGCTGGCTCCTCACCGGCGACGCGCTCTCCTTCGTCCTCGTCGCCCTGCTCACCCTCACCTGCGCCGAGCCCCCCTCCACGAGCCGCGTCGCCGCCACCGCCGAGGACACCCCCCGCACCCGCCCCCGCACCCCCTGGCGCGACCGCACCTACCTCGCCTACGTCGGCACCGAGACCGTCCTCTTCCTGGACGACACCTACTTCAAGATCGGTCTGCCCCTCTGGATCGCCCACACCCCAGGCGTCCCGCACGGCCTCGCACCCCTGCTGCTCGTGCTCAACAGCGTGCTGGTCGTCGCCTTCCAAGTGCCGCTCTCCCGCTTCGGCGCCACCACCGAGGCATCCCGCCGACTCCTCCTGCCGCTCTCCGCCGTCTTCGCCGCGGGCGGACTCACCATGACCCTCTCCGCCACCGGCGACCCCCTCCGCGCCACCTGCCTGCTCACCGCCTCGGCCGCCCTCTTCACCCTCGCCGAGATGCTGCACGCCACCGTCTCCTGGGAACTCTCCGTCGCCCTCGCCCCCGACGACGCCCAGGGCACCTACCTCGGCGTCCACGGACTCGCCCAGGCCGCACAGCGCTCCCTCGGCCCCCTCGCCGTCACCGCCGCCCTCACCCTCGGCCCCCTCGGCTGGACCGCCCTCGGCACCACCATCGCCCTGACCTGCGGAATCCAGCACCGCCTGATCCGCGACCGACTCCGCCCCATCCCATTGTCAGTGCCCACGGCTACGGTGAGTGAGCATTGATCGACCGAGCATCACGGGGGCACCACATGACACACACCGACCAGCGGACCCAGCGAAACGCCCTGCACCGCGAGATCGCCGGCACCGTCGGCCTGCTCACCGACGCCCACGACTTCCAGACCATGCGGCGCTACGACAGCTTCCCCTTCGACGACCACCCCGCCTACCTGAAGAACCTCGAAGCCGTCCTCAAGTCCCGCACCGCACAAGGCAGCCACACCACACTCGCCCTCTTCGACCCCGAGGAGTACGCCGAGTACTGCACCGCCAACGGACTCGATCCCGGAGCCCCGGCCAACCGGGGCCGCTTCACCGCCGAACTCGCGACCCTCGGCCCCACCCTCGCCTACGAGGGCCAGCCCCTCACCACCCTCCTGCCCGCCCTCGTCGACGCCGCGGTCCGCCAGGCCACCTGGGAGTACGCCACCACCCTGCTCACCCGCCTGGGACCCTGCCCCACCTGCGGCGAGGACATCGGCCGCGCCGCCTTCATCCGCGCCGCCGCACTCCTCGCCCGCGTCCTCGAAGCCGCCCCACCCGGCGACCAGCACCTCGTGTGCAGCGTCTCCGGCCCACCCGAAACCCTCGTCGCCGTACTCCACGCCGACCAGCAGGACACCGGACCCGCCGAACCCGACCAGGCCGAAGCCATCGAATTCACCAGCGTCCTCGCCCTCGGCCTCGCCACCCGCAGCCCCGGCGGTCTCGTCATGCGCACCACCGCCCCCGGCCACCCCGACCGCGTCCACGGCTGGCGCATCCGCGCGGGCGCACTCGAACCCCTCACCGCGGCCGAGGTCTTCGACGCCTACTGCACCGACGCCGAATCCGGCGACCTCGTCGCCCCCGAATCCGGCGTCGACTACTGCGCGGCACCCGACCTCGGAGAGGAGGGACCCGACCACCGGCACTGAACAACGTGCCCGGAAACGCCGAGGGGCGCCCCACCCGAAGGCGGGACGCCCCTGCGCCGGAGAACCGGTACGTACTACTCGCCGGACAGCACGGCCCGCGCCGCCGCCCGCGCCTCGTCGGCGCTGTCCGTCGCACGCGCCGCGACCGCCGCACGCTCGCACTGCTCCAGCGTGTACTGCGCCAGCGTCGCCCGCACATAAGGAATCGACGCCGCACCCATGGAGAGGGAGGTGACACCCAGACCCGTCAGCACACACGCCAGCAGCGGATCGGACGCGGCCTCACCGCACACACCGCAGCTCTTGCCCTCTGCCTTCGCGGCCTCGGCCGACAGCGCGACCAGGTCGAGCAGCGCGGGCTGCCACGGGTCCTGGAGCCGCGACACCGCGCCCACCTGCCGGTCGGCGGCGAACGTGTACTGCGCGAGGTCGTTCGTGCCCAGCGACAGGAACTCCACCTCCGAGAGGATCGAGCGCGCCCGCAGCGCGGCCGAGGGGATCTCCACCATCGCGCCGTACTTCGCGTTCAGCCCCGCCTCACGGCAGGCGTCCGCGAACGCCTTGGCGTCCGCCCGGTCCGCCACCATCGGCGCCATGACCTCAAGGCGCACCGGCAGCCCCTCGGCGGCCTTCGCCAGCGCGGTGAGCTGCGTGCGCAGGATCTCCGGGTGGTCGAGGAGCGTCCGCAGACCCCGCACACCCAGCGCCGGGTTGGGCTCGTCGGCGGGGGTCAGGAAGTCGAGCGGCTTGTCCGCACCGGCGTCCAGCACCCGCACGACGACACGACCCTCGGGGAACGCCTCCAAAACCTGGCGGTACGCCTCGACCTGCTTCTTCTCCGACGGCGCGTTCTTGCTGTCGTCCAGGAACAGGAACTCGGTGCGGAACAGACCCACACCCTCGGCACCCGCCTCCACCGCCGCGGGCACGTCCGCCGGACCGCCGACGTTCGCGAGCAGCGGCACCATGTGCCCGTCAGCCGTGGCACCCGGGCCACTGACGGAGGACAGCGCGGCCACCCGCGCGGCAGCGGCAGCCTCCAGCCGCGTCCTCGTCTCCTCGCTCGGGTTCACGAACACGTCACCCGTGCTGCCGTCCACGGCGACCAGCGAACCCTCGGCCAGCTCGACCGCGCCCGGCAGCGCCACCACGGCGGGCACACCGAGCGCCCGCGCCAGGATCGCGCTGTGGCTGGTCGGCCCGCCCTCCTCGGTCACGAAACCGAGCACCAGCGCCGGGTCGAGCAGCGCGGTGTCCGCCGGAGCCAGGTCCCGGGCCACCAGTACATAGGGCTCGTCACTGTCCGGCACACCCGGCATCGGCACGCCGAGCAGCCGGGCCACGATCCGGTTGCGCACGTCGTCGAGGTCCGCCACCCGGCCCGCCAGATACTCACCGGCGGCGGCCAGCAGCTCGCGGTACGCGGCGAACGCGTCGTACACCGCGCGCTCGGCCGTGCTGCCCGCGGTGATCCGCCGGTCCACGTCCGCCATCAGCTCGGGGTCCTGCGCCATGAGGGACTGCGCCTCAAGGACAGCCTGGGCCTCGCCGCCCGCCAGGTTGCCGCGTGCCACCAGGTCGGCCGCCACCGCGTCCACGGCCTGGCGCGCGCGAGCCTGCTCGCGCTCCGCCTCCTCGGCCGCGATCTGCTTGGCCGGCGGCTCAAGCACCGCCGTACCCATGTGCCTGACCTCGCCGATCGCCACACCGTGGCTGACCCCGACGCCCCGCAGCGTTGTCTCCATCTCACCGTCTCCGCTTAGTGCGGCGGCCCCCGCCGCCGAGTGGGTATTCATGTACGCCGTCAGACGGCGGCTGTGGTCAGGACCAGGAGAAGAGGCTGTCGCCCCGCTGCACCTGGCCGCTCTCGACCACCTCGGAAAGGGACTCGGCCGTCGCCTCCAGGGCCACGACCGGGCAGATCGGGGACTTGCCGGCGGTCACCACGGCGGCGGGGTTCCAGCGCACGATGCTCTGACCGTGCTTCACCCTGTCCCCCTTGTTCACAAGAAGCTCGAAGCCCTCGCCGTTGAGCTGGACGGTGTCGATACCGAGGTGCACGAGCACGCCGTGCCCCTCGTCGTCCACCACGACGAACGCGTGCGGGTGAAGGGAGACGATGACGCCGTCCACGGGGGAGACGGCCTCGGAGGGCTCGCGCACGGGGTCGATGGCGGTGCCCGGGCCGACCATGGCCCCGGCGAAGACCGGATCGGGCACATCGGCCAGTCCGATGGCGCGTCCGGCGAGCGGGGACGTCACGGTGGTCATGGGTGGCCTCCCAAGGAGTGGGGGTGCATACGCGCCGTCACCGCCTGTCCCGGACAGCGCACTGAGCAGCAGCGTATGCCAGTTGTAGTCGCAGTTCTGCGGAGAAGCTACCAGGTAGTGGTCTAGACCACCAACAGCAGGGGTTTGCGCTGCCGCCGGGACTTGTGTACAGTCGTCGTCCTGCCCGAGAGGAGGCGGCGCGAAAGCGTGCCTCTGGTGGCAGCATCCAAACTCGTCAGATCCTATCTGTGGATCACCTTCCGCATGTCTGCGGAAAGGATGGTTCAGAGGGCCGGAAAAACCCTGGTAGAGTTTGGACCGCCGGAAAGGGAAACGCGAAAGCGAGAACCTGGAAAGCACCGAGGAAATCGGATCGGAAAAAGATCTGATAGAG
>NZ_JACYHF010000028.1 GCF_016482685.1 Streptomyces sp. DSM 110735
TTTTTTTTCACCCCCCCCCCCCCGGGGCCAAAAAAACGGGGGGGGGGGGGGGGGTTTTTTTTTAAACCCCCCGGGGGGGGGGGGCCCGCCCCCCCCCGCCCCCGGGCGCCCTCCGCCCGTTCAGCGGTTGCCGCTCACCCGCCCCTGGAGCAGCCGGGACAGCGCCGCGTGCACGTCGTCCAGCGAGCGCTCCGGCTGGAACGCCTGCCAGTCCAGCGCCGCCACCAGCACCATGCCGACCAGCGCGGCAGCCGTGAGCTGGATGTCGATCTCCGGACTGAACTCGCCCGCCGCGACGCCCTCCCGCAGCACGTTCTCCACCACGGCGACCGCCTCCTGGCGCACCACCATGAGCGTCGACTGCCAGGCGCGGTTGGTGCGCCACAGCTCGGCGACGTAGAGCTGGGTGAAGGCGGGGTAGCGGTCGATGAACTCCAGACCCGCCCGGATCATCGCGTCCAGCGCGTCCACCCCGGTGCCGCCCCCGTCCGCCGTCCGCTCCGCCGCCTCCCGCAGCGAGGCGGTCAGCAGCCCGACACCGTGCCGCAGCAGCTCCTCGAAGAGGACCGACTTGCTCGCGAAGTTGTAGTAGACCGTGCCCTTCGCGACCCCGGCCCGCTCCGCGATCTCGTCCACCGTGGTGGCGGAGAAACCCTGCTCGGCGATGAGCGTGACGGCCGCCTCGTAGAGCTTCTGCCGGGTGGCCTCGCGGCGCGTGCTGCCGCCGGACGTGGCGCTGGTGCTTTCCATGGACCCGATTCTCACAGGTAAGCGCGTGTGCCGGACCGTTCCGGGGAGCTGGGCGATCACAGGCTCAGCTCCGGGTGCAGCCGGTCCAGCGTCCACACCTGGCGGCGCCGGGCGGCGACCGCGGTGAGCGCGAGGGCTCCGGCGGTGAACGCGAGCAGCACCGCGCACGCCTGCCACACCGGTCCGAGCCCGCCGCCCGTGATCAGCCGGCGCAGCGCCGCGACCACGTAACTCATCGGCAGGAACGGGTGGATGGCGTTGAAGAAGCCCGGACTGGTCTGCACCGGGTAGGTGCCGCCCGCCGAGGTGAGCTGGAGCATCAGCAGCGCGAGGACGAGGATGCGGCCCGCCGCGCCGAAGCGGGCGTTCAGCCACTGCACGATCGCCGCAAAACACGCCGTGACCAGGAACAGGAACCCGATCGTCCCGGCCGGACGCGCCATCCGCAGCCCGATCCCCCAGTGCAGCACCGCCATCAGCGCCAGCACCTGGAGCACCCCGATGGCGACCACCGGCAGCCACCCGGCCGGGGCGATCCGCCGCGCCGGGGCACCGGCGGCGAGGGCGCGCCGGTTGAGCGGCGGCATCAGCATGTAGGCGACCATGGCGCCGACCCACAGGGACAGCGGGATGAAGTACGGCGCGAAACCGGTGCCGTAGTTGGGCGCCTGGTGCAGATCGTGCGAGGCGAGGCGCACCGGGTCGGCCATCACGCCGGTGCGCTCGTCGCGGTCGTGCTTGTCGTAGTCGGGGATCTTGCGCGCCCCGGAGTGCAGCCCGCCCGCGAGCTTCCCGGAGCCGTCGGAGAGCCGGTACAGACCGCCGTCCAGGGTGCGGGCGCCCGATTCCGCCCTGCCGATGCCCTTGTGCAGGGTGGCGGCGCCGGACTCGGCGGTCCCGAGACCGGTGTGCAGCTTCTTGGCGCCCGCGGCGACCTTGGCCGCGCCGTCGTTCAGCTTGTTGATCCGGCTCACCGCGTCGGACAGGTCCTCGTGCAGATGCGGGGCGCGCTCGGCGAGGGCGCGGGACTGCGTCTGCAGCGTCCTGAGGTTCTTCCGCATGGTCGTCAGATTGTCGTCCTGGTCGGCGATCACGGTGTTGAGGTCGTCGGCCACCTTCGCCACGTCCTCGGCCGCCTGCTGCGCCTTCTTCAGGTCCGGGCACGCGGGGTCGGGCAGCGGGGCGGTCTCGCAGCGGGTGCGGTGGATCCGGGCGAGTACGTCGGCGGAGGCGTGGGCGGTCTTCGCCGCGCCGGGGGCGAGCCGGACCAGGGTGTCGAGGTTGTCGTCCACCGCACCGGCCGAGTCGGCCACCAGGCGCGCGGTGTCCCCGATCGTCTTCTCGTTGTCCTTGAGGAACGGACCGGCTTTTGCGTAGACGCCGTTGACCTTGTCGGCGAGGGTCTGCGTGCCGTCCGCGACCTGCCGAGAGCCGTCGGCCAGGTCGGCCGAGCCCTTGGTCAGCTTGGTCAGACCGGTCGCGAGCCTGCCGCTGCCGCTGTCGGCGTCCTTCAGCCCTGCGGTGAGCTTCCTGGCACCCTTCTCCGCCTTGCCGAGCCCCTGTTGGAGCGTGTCGGCACCGTTGGCGGCGGTCACCGTCTTGTCGTGGATCGTGGAGAACGACACGAAGATCTTGTCCAGGAAGGACCGGGACGCCTTGGTGGAGGCGGCGGAGCGGACCTCCGCGAAGACGGTCCGGGATATCTGCCCGACGATGTAGTTGTTCGCGTCGTTCGTGCGCACCTGGAGCGCGCCCGTCTCCGGCGAGTCGCCCGAACTGGACGCGATCCGCGCGCTGAAGTCGGCGGGCATCCTCAGGGAGAGGTAGTAGGTGCCGTCCTCCACGCCCTGGCGCGCCTCGGCGTCGCTCACCTCGTGCCACTCGAAGGTGTCGCTGCCGCGCAGCCCGCGCACCAGGTCGTCCCCGGCGTCGAGGTGCTTCCCGGCGACGGTCGCGCCCTTGTCGTCGTTGACGAGGGCTACGGGGACGCGGTCCAGGCGGCCGTACGGGTTCCAGAACGACCACAGGTACAGGGCGCCGTAGAGCAGGGGCAGCAGGAGCAGCGCGACGAGGGCGGCGCGGGGGAGACGCCCCCGCCCGAACCGCCTCAGCTCAAGCGCGGCGAGCCGGGGTGAGCGCATCGGGGTCCGCCTCCTTCGGGGTCTGTGCCTCGGTGTCGGTGTCGGGCTCGGGGTCGGGGTCGGGGTCGGACTGGGCAGCGGTGTCTGCCTCCGCCTCCGCCTTGGTCTCGCTCTCGGTCTCGGTCGAGACGACCACGCAGTCCTCCGGCGCGGTACGGCACACCGCGAGGACGGTCGTGCCGGTGCGGGTGAGGGAGCGCAGCAGGGTCCACACCTCGGCGCGCTCCTCCGCCGAGAGCCGCACCTCCGCGTCGTCCACCGCGAGCAGCCCGGGCCGGCCGACGAGGGCGAGGGCGACGGAGAGCCGCAGCGCCTCAAGGCGTTCCAGGTCCCGTACGGGCGTGCGCGAGCCCTTGGGCAGCGTGTCCGGGTCGAGCCCGGCGGCGGCCAGGGCGGCGTCGGCACGCAGCCGCGCCTCGTGCACACGGTCCGGGCGCGGACGCAGCGCCTCGCGCAGGGAGTCCCCGAACCGCCGTTGCAGCAGCGCCCGTTCGCGCAGATGCTCGGCGACGGTGAGCGCGGGCTCCAGATCGGTGACCCCGGCCATGTTGGCCACGGCGCTGATCTTCCGTACGGCCGCCATCCGCCGGGGCAGCGCGAGCCCGCCCACGACCGCCGTCCCCGCGCTCGGCTTCATCCGCCCCGTGAGCGCGAGCAGCAGACTGGTCCGCCCGGAGCCGGACGGTCCCTCGACCGCGACGAGCGAACCCGCCTCCGCGCTGAACCCGACCCCCCGAAAGGCCCACCCCCGCGGTCCCTTGACCCCGAAGTCCTCGGCCGTGACGTCCACGCCGTCCACAGGCCCCCCTACGTTTTTGAACTGACTGGTCAGTTCAAAAGTATGCCGGACGACGGAACGGGGGGAAACAGCGGGGGTGTTCGGTCTCCGTGTACCCGGCAATGAACCCGGCTCTCCTCGCCGGACCCCCGGAATCGCGCGTCTAGGCTGGCGCGGTGACTGATGAGCGGGAGCAGGAGCACATGCGGCCGTCGGGAGTGTGGGCCACGGCGGTGGGGGTGGCCCGGGTGCGGGCGCTGGAGACCGAGCGGGAGAACGCGCTGTTCCGCGACCCGCTGGCACGGGCCTTCGCCGCGGCGGGCGGTCTGTGGCCCTCCTCGCCGCCACCCGCCGACGAGGCCGCGCGCCGTCGCCGCCTCGGCGTGGCGTTCTCCATCGTCATCAGGACGAAGTTCCTCGACGACCTGCTGCGGGACGCCGTCGCGTCCGGGATTCGGCAGGTCGTGCTGCTCGGCGCCGGCATGGACAGCCGGGCGTTCCGGACGGACTGGCCCGAGGGCACCCGGCTGTTCGAGGTCGACACCGCCGCGCCCCTGGACTTCAAGGCTTCGGTGCTCCGCCAGGAGGGGGCCCTCGCCCGCTGCGAGCGGATCACCGTCCCGGTGGACCTGCGGGAGGACTGGCCACGCGCGCTGGCCGCCGCGGGACACGACCCGGCGGCACCTACCGTCTGGATCGCCGAGGGGCTGCTGATCTATCTGCCCGAGGACGCGGTGGAACTGCTGCTGACCCGCATCGGCGCGCAATCGGCGCCAGGCAGCCGGATGGGGCTGACGCTGGGCTCGCGCGGCGTGATCGAGCGCTTCGGCGCGGACGCCGCGCCGGGATCGGCGGCGTCCCTGTGGGTCTCGGAGATGCCCGACGACCCGGTGGACTGGCTGGCCGGGCACGGCTGGGAGGCGAGCAGCCACACCCTGCGCGAGCGCGCCGCCGCCTACGGCCGCCCGGTCGCCACCCCGCCGCGGGGCGAGGAGGGACCCGGCGGGCTGATCTCGGCGGTCCGGCGGTAGGACGACCGCTGCCCGTCCCGCGAGGGTCCGGTGATGCCCGTCCCGTGAGGGGGCCGGTGACGCGTCGCGACCGGCCCTCTCCGTATGCCCGGCATCGGTGTGAAAGCGCAGGTCGGGACGGATTGTCAGTGGCAGGGGTCACGATGGGCGCAGATGGCATCCGTGCCGTCACCGACGACAGGAGGTTCGTCATGGCCAGTTCGTCCGCGGCTGCCGCCCGGCGACGCACTGCCACCGGCTCCGTCCCGTCACGGACCGGCCCGGCGGCCGATGTGCACCCGGTGGTCCGCCGGGCCACCGCGCCGCCCGCCGCCGTCGCCCTGCTCGCCCAGGCCCGCGGCGCCCTGGCGGAAGCGGTCGCCGAGGAGGCGCCCAACGAGCGCTACGCGACGGCCCACCTCGCCGCCCTGCGCACCGCCGCCGCCGTGCTCGCCGCGCGCGGGCGCCCCGACCCCACGCCCCGGCGCCGCGCCCGCATCCGCAGCGCCTGGGAGGTGCTGCCCGAGATAGCGCCCGAACTGACCGAGTGGAGCGCCCTGTTCGCCTCCGGCGCGGCCCGCCGCGCCCGCGCCGAGGCGGGCATCCGGGGCGCGGCGACCACCCGTGACGCCGACGATCTGATACGCGACGTCGCGATGTTCATCCGGCTGGTCGAGCGGATGCTGCTCCCGCAGCCGGTGCTGCCCCGCGCCCGGGAGGAGGACGCGCGGGGCTGAGGCACGGGGGCCGTGTCCACCTCGCGAGACGCGTTCCCGCGCAGGCCGTCGGGGGTGACCCGGTCGAGGCCGCAGGCAATAGGGTGGACGTGCCTGCTGCCTCCACCCCGCCGGGACGGGCCGGGGAGGCAACCCCTTTCGCGCCGCCGGGCAACGGGCGGTGCCGCGCCGAGGAGTCAACTGCCGTGCCGGACCCGATGCCCCGCGCCTCCCTCCGTACCGCCGTGGTGTGGGACGTCCTGCGGGACGCCCTCGACCGCCAGGTGAAGGCTTCGGGACGGGACGCGCTGGACGTGCTCGACACCGGCGGCGGCAGCGGCCGCTTCGCGGTGCCGGTCGCCCGGCTCGGCCACCACGTCACCGTCGTCGACCCCAGCCCCAACGCCCTCTTCGCCCTGGAGCGCCGGGCCGCCGAGGCGGGCGTCGCCGACCGGGTGCGCGGCGTCCAGGGCGACGCCCACGGTCTCTTCGACGTGGTCGACCGCGGCGGCTACGACGCGGTGCTGTGCCACGGCGTCCTGGAGTACGTCGACGACCCCGCCGAGGGCGTCCGCAACACCGTCGCCGCGCTGCGCCCCGGCGGTGTGCTCAGCCTGCTCGCCGCCGGGCTCGGGGGCGCCGTCCTCGCCCGCGCCCTGGCCGGTCACTTCACCGAGGCTCGGCAGGCTCTGCGCGACCCCGACGGCCGCTGGGGCGACGCCGACCCGGTCCCGCACCGCTTCACCGCCGAGCAGCTCACCGCGCTGGTCGAGGGCGCGGGCCTGAGGGCCGCCTCGGTGCACGGCGTGCGGGTCTTCGCGGACCTCGTGCCCGGCGTCCTGGTGGACACCGAGCCCGGCGCGCTCGACGCCCTGCTCCGCCTGGAGGCGGCCGCGGCCGAGCTGCCCGCCTTCCACTCCGTGGCCACGCAGATCCATGTGCTCGGTGAGACTCCCGGGGCGTCGCGGGCCTGAGGGTGCCGGGTGACCCGCCGCTGATCAGGGGCTTGTCGGCAGATGGAGTACGCCACAAGCCCTCCGATCGAGGGGTTTGCGCCGTATGATCGAGGTACACCGAACCGGCATGACGGGTCGGCCGTTGGGGAATGGAAGCTTCAGCGGGCCGGGACGCCGTGGCGGCTCCGGTTGGTCAGAAGGCGCAGAGGGGCGGGTTTCACGGGGGCGATTCCCTGCCTATCCTGAAAAGACCCCCCGGGTCGCCCCGGCGACTGCACGATGAGGAGGACTCCGTGCCGCTCTCGGAGCACGAGCAGCGAATGCTCGAGCAAATGGAGCGAGCGCTGTACGCCGAAGATCCCAAGTTCGCGTCGGCGCTTGAGGGAAACGGGCTGCGGACGTACACCCGTCGGCGGGTCTACCAGTCCGTCGCGGGTTTCCTCGTGGGTATCGCGCTCCTCATGGCCGGGATGGTCGCGCAGATCATCTGGATCAGTGTGGTGGGCTTCCTCGTCATGCTGGGCTGTGCCGTCCTCGCCGTCACCGGCTGGCGCAAGACGCCCAAGCCGGGCGAGCGCCACGGTCCGGCGGCCAGGCGCCGCCGCCCGGTGCGCCGCAGACGCACCATGATGGAGCGGATCGAGGCCCGCTGGCAGCGCCGCCGAGACGAACAGGGCCACTGACCGCCCGCACACCGACAGACACCGCCCGAGGGGTGACCACCGACTGGTGGCCACCCCTCAGGCATGTCCGCGACCTGGGGCGACGTCCGGGCCCGACACCCCACCGATCCGGCGTCCTGTCGGGGCCAGGACCCAGCGAGACCGGGGGCCAGCCGTGCCCGAGCGTCCCGCCTGGGTTGGGGGACCTTCCCGGGCAGGATCGCGCGACCGCCCGGCGGACATCAGCCGTCGCGCCCCGGCGCCCCAGCCGGGCCGGGCGGGCCCGCGGCGCCGCGACACCGGCCGGAGCACCGCCGACGGGACCGCCGCGCCGTCCAGCGGTCCGTCGTCGCCGGTGACCCCGCGCCCTGCCCCGACCCCGCGCCCTGCCCCGACCCCGCGCCGTGCCCCGACCCCGCGCCCGGCGCCGGTTCTACGAGCCGCCCCGGCCCGCTGCCTCGCCGCCAGGCACTGGACGCACCGGTCGCAGCGCCGCCGCCCTGGCCCGCAGCGCCGTCCAGCGGTCCGTCGCCGTCCACAGGGCGCGAACGGCGGAGCGGGGGGCGAACAGGGCGCGCAGGCGGGTGGACCGGCTCGCGGCGGCGTCCAGGCCCGTGAGCGCACGGCGTACGTCCGCCGCCACTCCGGTGGCCGAACGGGGCCGGGGTGCGTACAGCACCTGCTCCACCGCGTCCGCCACCCGGTGCACCGCCGCCGCGGACTCCTCGTCCAGACGGCCCAGCCGCACGATCCGCTCCGCCGCCGCGCGCGGGGTCAGCGACTCGTCCGGCACGATCCCGTGGTCCCAGGCGCTGTCGGTCAGCTCCCGCCACGCCGCGAGCGTGTGCTCCGCCGCGCCCTCGTCGGTCCTGGGGTGCGCGCCCAGCCGCCGCGAGCGTGCCCGCAGCCGCCACAGCAGCGGCGCCAGCGGCAGCGCGAGGAGCGCCAGCGCGCCCACCACGAGCAGCGCCGCCCACAGCCCGCCCGGAGTGCCTCCGCCCCCGCCCGGCGACGCCACCGCCGAGGACGGTCCGGGACACACCGCCGCGGCGGCCGCACCTGCCGCGCAGCTCTCGCTCGCCGACGCCCGCGCCGACGGCGCCGCCGACGAGCCGCGCGAGGGCAGCGCCGGGTCCGGCAGCGCGCTGCTCGGGGTCTGCCGCTGGGTGTACGCCGGTGTCGTGCCCCGGCTCGGCGTCGGCTCGAAGCGGGTCCAGCCCACGCCCTCGAAGTACAGCTCCGGCCAGGCGTGGGCGTCCTTCAGGCTCACCGACACCGAACCGTCCGCCTGCGGGGTGCCCGGCGCGAAGCCGACCGCCACCCGGGCCGGAATCCCCAGCGTGCGGGCCATCGCGGCCATCGCGAAGGAGAAGTGCACGCAGAAGCCCTGCTTGTCGCGCAGGAAGTTCGCTATGGCGTTCGGACCGCGCCCCACCTGCACCTGGGTGTCGTACCGGAAGCCGCCGTCCAGCGCGAACCAGTCCTGGAGCTTCACCGCCTCCTCGTAGTGGTTCGCCGCGCCGGAGGTCACCTTCTTCGCCGTCCGCGCCACCACCTTCGGCAGCCCCGGCGGCACATCGGTGTACTGCCGCGCCAGCGCGGCAGGCGGCTTCGGCGCGGTGGCCAGTTGCCGCGCCGTCGGCTCCACGTCCAGGCTGGTCACCACGTACGTCGCGCCACGCGTCGTCTGCCCGTGGTCGCCGACCAGGGTCATGCCGACCGGTTCGTACCGCCAGTTGCCGCCGATCCGCACACCGGTCGGCGGATACGGCATCGGCAGCCAGTCCTGCGCGTACCACCCGGCCGCCGAGACGGTCGTGCGCACCGTGGTCCGGCGGACGTCGGGACCGAGCCCGACCGGGGTCGGAAAGCCGTCCGGCACGGCGACGATGTGCCGCTGGGCCGGTTTCCAGGTCGTGCCGTCGAAGTCGTCCAGGGACACGATCCGCACGTACATGTCCGACACGTCGTCGGCGTTGGTCCGCAGGGACAGCACCTGGCGGTCGCTGTCCACGTTCAGCGAGTCGCGCAGCGACACCAGCGGGTTGACGGCGGAGATCATGCCGCCGGTCCCGCTGCCCGCGCCGCCCGCGCCCGTGCCGCCCAGCAGACCGCCCCGCATCGCGGGCAGCGCCAGCGGCACCAGCAGCGCCACGCCCAGCGCCATCGCGCCGATCCGCCGCCCGGTGCGCACCGGAGCCGCCAGAGTGCCCTCACCGGCGCCCGGCGCGCGGGCCGTCGCCCCGAAGACCCGCCCCCACCGGGTCACCCGCTCACGACCCTCCGCGAGCAGCAGCAACAGATAACCGGCCGCCGCGAGCAGGAACCACAGCCAGTCGGCACTGCCCCCGGACAGCCCCGCCGCCACCGAGTACAGCGCGAGCAGCGGCAGCCCGGCCGGCGCCGCCGCGCGGAAGGTCACCGCCAGCGTGTCCACCAGGAGATGCACGATCAGCACCCCACCGATCAGCATCAGCCGGATGCCGTCGGTCAGCGGCGCCGGAGGCGCGTACCGGCTGACGTCCTCCGAACCCTGCCGCAACAGCTCCGAGAAATGCCCGAACGCCTCCGGACCCGGGAACAGCCCGGCGAACCCCTGCTGCCGTGCGAACACCAGGGTGAGCAGCAACAGCGTCACCACGAGCTGCGCCAGCACGGTCAGCGGCCGTGCCAGCGGCACCCGCCGCGCCACCGCGCCCACGCCCGTCTGCACCCCGATGAGCAGCGCCGCCACCACCAGCCAGACGGGACCGTCCACCAGCGGCAGCAGTGAACACGCCGTCATCAGCGTGGCAGCCGCCGCGCACCCCGCGAGCCGCGCCCGCCCGCTCATCCCCCCGCCCTTCCGCTCGGCGTGACCAGACCGGAGCGCTCCCGGTCGGCCCGCCGCCACAACTCGTCCAGCGAGGCACCGCGCGGCACACCCAGCGCCGTCCAGCCCGCCTCGCGCAGCACCCGCAGCCGCTCCTCGCACGGGTCGCCCGGACCCGCCGCCGCGGCCGGATCGCGCGTCCACACCCCCGGGTCCATGACGAAGGCCAGCGCCGCCCCGCTGCGCCGCCGCATCCGCGCCACCGTGCGCACCTGCTCCTCGTCGAGATCGCCGAGCAGCGCGACCAGCAGCCCCTCGTCCCCGGCGCGCAGCGCGTCGTACGCCCGTGTCAGGCCCGTGCCCTCCGAGTGGTCGACCACCGCGAGGGTGTCCATCATCAGCCCCGAGGACGCCGCCGTCTCCTGACCCGTGCCCGGGAACCCGCCGCCGCCCTCGCCGGGCACCGTCGCCCCCGTGTCCAGGAGCAGCCGCACCGAGAAACCGCGCTCCATCATGTGCGCGAGGACCGACGCGGCGGCGGAGACCGCCCACTCGAAGGCCGAACCGGGGCCCGCGTCCTCGTAGCCGACGGCGCGGGTGTCCAGCAGCACCGTGCAGCGGGCCCGCCGGGGCTGCTCCTCACGACGCACCATCAGTTCGCCGTGGCGCGCGGTGGACCGCCAGTGCACCCGGCGCAGATCGTCGCCGTAGCGGTAGCCGCGCGGGATCACGTCGTCGTCCCCGGCGACCGCCAGCGAACGCCGCCGCCCGTCGCCGTACCCCTGCGCCTCGCCGCCCAGGCGCACCGGCGCCAGCGGCTCCACGCGCGGGACGACCGTCAGCGTGTCGTGCGCCGGGAAGGAGCGGGTCAGCTCGCACATGCCGAAAGGATCGCTCAGCCGCAACTGCAGCGGCCCCAGCGGATAACGCCCGCGCAGATCCGAACGGACCCGGTAGGACACCTCGCGGCGCCCGCCCGGCTCGATCCGGTCCAGGACGAAGCGAGGCCGGGGCCCGAGCACGTACGGCACCCGGTCCTGGAGCATCAGCAGCCCGGTCGGCAACCGGGAGACGTTGTCCACGGCGAGGCTCACCCGCGCCTCGGCGCCCGCCGGGACGCGCCCGGGGGAGAGGTGGCGCTCGGACGCCACCCGGTGCCTGGTGCGGTGCACCACGCCCGCGCAGATCAGCGGCAGCGCGGCGAGCAGCAGCCCGACCCGCAGCAGATCGCTCTGCCCGAGCACGTACGCGCACACCGAGGCGGCGATGCCCGCCGCCAGGAAGGAGCGGCCCCGGGTGGTCAGCCCCGCCAGGGCCGTACGGAGCCCGGCCGCCGGGCCCGGCGTCCGCTCCGGCCCCCCGGCGGACATCACAGACCCCGCGGAGGCTGCTGGGGATAGGCGGGCACGGACCGGCCGAGACCGCCGAAGGCTCTCTCCCGCTGCGCGGCCGAGGGCACGGCGGTGTGCCGCAGGATCTCCAGCACGACCTGCTCGGCCGTACGACCGCTCATCTGCGCCTCGGTGGTGGGCAGCAGCCGGTGCGCGAGCACGGCCACGGCCAGCTCCTGCACGTCGTCCGGCAGCGCGTACTCCCGGCCGGACAGGGCCGCCGACGCCTTCGCCGCGCGCAGCAGATGCAGCGTCGCGCGCGGGGAGGCGCCGAGTCTGAGGTCGGGGTGGGAGCGGGTGGCGGAGACCAGCTCCACCGCGTACCGCCGGACGGCGTCCGAGACGTGGACCTCGCGGACCGCCTCGATCAGCTTCACGATGTCGTGCGCGTGCGCCACCGGCTCCAGGTCCTCCAGCGGGGAGACCCCGCCGTGCACGTCCAGCATCCGCAGCTCGGCCTCGATGCTCGGATAGCCCACCGACACCCGCGCCATGAACCGGTCGCGCTGCGCCTCGGGCAGCGGATACGTGCCCTCCATCTCGACCGGGTTCTGCGTCGCCACCACCATGAAGGGGCGCGGCAGTTCGTAGCTCTGCCCGTCGATGGTGACCTGGCGCTCCTCCAGCGACTCGAGCAGCGCCGACTGGGTCTTGGGCGAGGCGCGGTTGATCTCGTCGCCGATCACGATCTGCGCGAAGATCGCACCCGGCTTGAACTCGAAGTCACGGCGCTGCTGGTCCCAGATCGACACCCCGGTGATGTCCGAGGGGAGCAGATCGGGCGTGAACTGGATACGCCGCACGGTGCAGTCGATGGACCGCGCCAGCGCCTTGGCCAGCATGGTCTTGCCCACGCCCGGGACGTCCTCGATCAGCAGATGCCCCTCGGCGAGCAGTACGGTCAGCGAAAGCCGTACGACCTCGGGCTTGCCCTCGATCACGTCCTCCACCGAACGGCGCACCCGCTCCACCGTCGCCGTCAGATCACTGAGGCTCGCTCGATCGTCATAGGTCGTCACCCGGCCCTCCTCGGCCCGTTCTCACAAGGGCCGGGGCCCGCGACACCTCGCGACGCGGCTCCGGCCCACCCCGAAACACGGACACCGTGCGGAAACCAGATCCGCGCGCCGTCACACCCGCATTCTTGCCGCCGTTATCGATTCGTGTCACGGCCTGTGGACAACTGCCCGGCACGGGCCTGTGGACAACGCCCTGCCCGATGCCGGTCTTGCACCCTTTGGCCACGCCATACGGGACCGGTCATCCGCCGCCGGGTGGGCTGCCCGTCGCCGGGTGGGCTGCCCGCCGCCGGATCGGTCATCCGTCGCCTGCCCGGACACTTGCTGCCGGTCCTGGCTGCCCGCGACGGACCGGCTGCCCGTCGTCGGATCCGCCGTCCGTCACCGGACCTGGTCACCCGCCGCCCGCGCGGCCACTTGCTGCGGGCGTGGCCACCGGCCGCTGGATCGGCCGACCGCCGTCGGATCGGCCGCCCGCCGCCTGACCGGCCCACTCGCTGCCGAGCGTGGCCACCCGGTGCCGGATCGGCGATCCGGTGCCGGGCTGGTCGCCAGCCGTCGGATCGGCCGCCCGTCGCCGGACCAGCCGCCCGTCGTCGTATCGGCCATCCGTCACCTGACCGGCCACCAGTCGCCGGATCCGATCGCCTGCCGCCGGGTAAACCACCCGCCGCC
Source organism: Streptomyces sp. DSM 110735 (assembly GCF_016482685.1). Lineage (GTDB taxonomy): Bacteria > Actinomycetota > Actinomycetes > Streptomycetales > Streptomycetaceae > Streptomyces. Next base: position 12,911 of record NZ_JACYHF010000028.1, read on the forward strand.
TGACCGGCCACCCGTTGCCCGAGCAGCCACTCCGCGCCAGTCCGGCCAGCCACCCGCCCCCTCCCCCTGATGGAGAGGAGTGGGGCGGCGGGCAGCGGTCGGCAGACCTCAGGCAGACCTCAGGCGGACGCCGAGTCGGAGGCTCGCTCATCCGTCGGGTCGATCTCGCGGAGCAGCCCGCTGCGTACGTCGAAGACGAAGCCGCGTACGTCGTCGGTGTGCGGCAGGAACGGTGAGGTGCGTACCCGCTGCATCGACTGGCGCACGTCCTGGTCCACGTCACGGAACGCCTCCACCGCCCAGGCCGGGCGCTGGCCCACCTCCATCTCCAGCTCGTGCCGGAACTCCTCGGTGAGGGACTCCAGACCGCAGTTGGTGTGGTGGATGAGCACGACGCTCTGCGTGCCGAGCGCCCGCTGACTGATGGTCAGGGAGCGGATCACGTCGTCGGTGACGACGCCGCCCGCGTTGCGAATGGTGTGGCAGTCGCCCAGCTCCAGACCGAGCGCCGCGTGCAGATCGAGGCGGGCGTCCATACAGGCCACCACGGCCACGCGCAGCACGGGGCGCGCGTCCATGCCGGGATCGCTGAAGCCCGCGGCGTACTGCTCGTTGGCGTCGACCAGGCGGTCCGTCACGCTGCCGTCGCCCTTTATGGCGCCCTCGGGTCCGGTGGGAACTGCTGCGGAAGTCGTCATGGTCTCGACGTTACTGGTCACCCGCCTCCCCGGCCTGCTGTGAGAGGGGACAAAGAACGCCATCGTGGCTTGTTGTGAGCTAACCCACACGGAGCGCCAACCTCGGCCGGACGGGTGAGGCCGAGCCGATCACCGCTCCGGCGTCGAAGCCGTACGCGACGCGCAGGCCGGTTGATTGACCGCGACACAGGGTGGACTAAAGTGACGCGAAGCGGGAGGCCCGGCTCTTCCCGCTGGTGAAACCACAAGGAGACGGCACGGCACCCACCCGGACCGCTCTCCCCGCGTGCGCGGCGCGTACGTACGGCTCGGCCCCCTCCCGCTCCCGGTCGGCTGACGCCTCCGGCGCAGGCCGGTCTCCCCTACATGGAGCAGCGGGCGGGGACCCGGCGGTGCGTGCGCCCGCCAGAACTGAGAGGCTCCCTTGACCGAGAGTCGACACGTCCCGGTGATGCTCCAGCGGTGCCTGGATCTGCTGGCACCCGCGCTGGAGCGACCGGGAGCGGTGGTCGTCGACTGCACCCTCGGCCTCGGGGGCCACAGCGAGGCACTGCTGACCCGCTTCCCCGAGGCCCGGCTGATCGGCCTCGACCGGGACAAGGAGGCGCTGCGCCTCTCCGGTGAACGCCTCGCCCCCTTCGGCGACCGCGCCACCCTCGTGCACGCCGTCTACGACGAACTCCCCGAGGTGCTCGACCGCCTCGGCATCCCGGACGTCCAGGGCGTCCTCTTCGACCTCGGCGTCTCCTCCATGCAACTGGACGAGGCCGACCGGGGCTTCGCCTACGCCCAGGACGCGCCCCTGGACATGCGCATGGACCAGACGACCGGCATCAGCGCCGCCGAGGTCCTCAACACCTACCCCGCCGGTGAACTGGTGCGCATCCTGCGCGCGTACGGCGAGGAGAAGCAGGCCAAGCGGATCGTCTCGGCCGTCGTCCGCGAGCGCGAGAAGGAGCCGTTCACCAACAGCGCCCGCCTGGTCGAACTCATCCGCGACGCCCTGCCGCAGGCCGCCAAGCGCACCGGCGGCAACCCGGCCAAGCGCACCTTCCAGGCGCTGCGCATCGAGGTCAACGGCGAACTCTCCGTCCTGGAGCGGGCGATCCCGGCGGCCGTGAAGGCCATCGGCGTCGGCGGACGCGTCGCCGTCCTCTCGTACCACTCGCTGGAGGACCGGCTGGTCAAGCAGGTCTTCGCGGCCGGAGCGGCCAACACCGCGCCCCCCGGGCTGCCCGTCGTGCCCGAGCGCTACCAGCCCCGGCTCAAGCTGCTCACGCGCGGCGCCGAACTCCCCACCGAGGAGGAGATCGCCGAGAACCGCCGGGCAGCTCCCGCCCGGCTGCGCGGTGTCGAGCGGATCAGGGAGGACGCCGAGTGAGCGGACGGGGCCGACCGGGCGCGGGGACCCTGCGGAGGGCCCGTGGGCGCTGAATCCGAACTGCGAGGGCGGGCCGCACGGCTCGCCCGGCTCTTCCCGACGGGCCGTGCCCGCGCCGCCCGTACCCCCTTCGTGTTCCTCGTCGTGCTGCTCCTCGGCGGCGGTCTGCTCTGCCTGCTGATGCTCAACTCCGCGCTCAGTGAGGGGTCGTTCCAGCTCGACGACCTCCAGAAGCGCACCAAGAACCTCACCGACGAGGAGCAGGCGCTCCAGCGGGACATCGACTCCTACTCCTCCCCGGACGCCCTTCAGCGCCGGGCCCGTGAACTCGGCATGGTCCCCGGCGGCGACCCCGCCTTCCTCGGCCCCGACGGCAGCGTCAAGGGCGTCCCGAGCGCCGCCCCCACCCCCGCCGTGCTGAGCGGCCCGCGCGCGCCCGAGGCGATGACCTCGGGCACCGCCCCGAGCGGCAGCCCCACCGGCAGCCCGCCCCCGACCACCTCCGCACCGGCGTCCGCCTCGACGCCCGCTCCCAAGGCGACCCCCGCTCCCAAGGCGACTCCCGCCCCCAAGGCGGGCGCGACTCCCCGAGCGACCCCCGCCCCCAGGGCGACCCTGTCCGCGCAGAACCGGACCCGCACCACCCAGCCCGCCTCCACTCCGACCCACGGCAGGTGACGGAAGTGTCCGACAGGCAAACGCCGCGTCGCCGCGTGCCCGGGGCCGCCGGACCGCCCCGCCCCCGCGGCGCCGCCACCCGGCGCCAGCCGGGGCGCCCCGGCCCCGGCGCCCGCCCGGCCCGCCGCCCGTCCGGACCCCGGACCCCGTCCCGCCCCGCCTTCCGGCTCGGCAGCCCGCGCCCCCGGCTGCGCCTGGTCGGTCTCGCCTTCACCCTGGTGCTGTCCGCGTTCGTGGTCCGGCTGCTCCAGGTCCAGGCGGTGGACGCCAGCACCTACACCGCCAAGGCCGAGCAGAACCGCTACGTCGTGCACACCCTGGCCGCCGAGCGCGGCCGGATCACCGACCGCTCCGGGGTGGCCCTCGCCGTCAGCGAGGACGCCTACGACATCACCGCCGACCCCATGATGTTCCAGCCCGAGCAGCTCAAGGTCTCCGACGGACCCGAGCAGGCAGCCGCCCTGCTCGCCCCGATCCTGAACGAGGATCAGGCCACGCTCGTCAAGAAGCTCCGCCCCGCCGACAAGGAGTCGCGCTACGCCCGGCTCGCCACCCGGCAGACCCCGCAGGTCTGGAAGCAGATCAAGGACCTCAAAGCAGCCCTCGCCAAGAAGTCCGGCATCGCCAACGTGCTCGCGGGCGTCTTCGCCGACCCCAGCAGCCAGCGCGTGTACCCCAACGGCGACCTCGCCGCCGGGATACTGGGCTGGGTCAACAGCGAGGGCAAGGGCGGCGGCGGCATCGAGCAGCAGTTGAACAAGCAGCTCACCGGCAAGGACGGCAAGATCCGCTACGCCCAGTCCGGCGGTCGCGAGGTGCCCACCGCGGGCTCCACCGAGACCCCCGCCGTCTCCGGCAGCGACATCGAGCTGACCATCGACCGCGACATCCAGTGGGCGGCGCAGAACGCCATCTCCCAGCAGGTCAGGAAGTCCAAGGCGGACCGGGGTTACGTCGTCGTCCAGGACACCCGCACCGGTCAGATCCTCGCCATGGCCAACTCGCCCGGCTTCGACCCCAACGACCTGTCCAAGGCGAACTCCGCCGCCATGGGCAACGCGGCCCTCCAGGACGCCTACGAACCCGGCTCGACTGCCAAGGTGATGTCCATGGCCGCCGTCCTGGAGGAGAACGCGGCCACCCCGCTCACCCATGTCGTCGTACCCAACCGGCTGCACCGCGGCGACCGGCTCTTCCAGGACGACGTGGACCACGCCACCTGGCACCTCACCCTCAACGGCGTGCTCGCCAAGTCCAGCAACATCGGCACCATCCTCGCCACCGGACAGCTCGGCAAGACCCAGCGCGCGGCCAACGACACGCTCTACTCGTACCTGCGCAAGTTCGGCATCGGCCGCTCCACCGGACTCGGCTTCCCCGGCGAGACCCCGGGCATCCTGGCGCCCGCCGCCAAGTGGTCCACCTCGCAGCAGTACACGATCCCTTTCGGCCAGGGCTTCTCCATCAACGCCGTCCAGGCGGCGTCCGTGTACTCGACCATCGCCAACGGGGGAGTGCGCGTCGCGCCCACCCTGGTGCGCGGCACCAAGGGCGCCGACGGGCGCTTCACCCCCGCGCCGCAGCCCGGGAAGACCCGGGTGGTCAGCGACAAGACCGCCCGCACCGTCGCCCAGATGCTGGAGTCCGTGGTCGACGACGAACAGGGCACCGGCATCAAGGCGCGCATCCCCGGCTACCGCGTCGCGGGCAAGACCGGTACCGCCAACCGCGTGGATCCGGCCACCGGGAGGTACCACGGATACACCTCCTCCTTCGCCGGATTCGCCCCCGCCGACAAGCCCCGCGTCACGGTCTACTGCGCCATCCAGAACGCCACCTCCGGCAGTTACTTCGGCGGACAGATCTGCGGACCCGTCTACAAGCAGGTGATGGAGTTCGCGCTGAAGACCCTCCAGGTCCCGCCGACCGGCGCGAAGCCCGCGAACCTGCCCGTCACCTACCAGCCCTGACCGGCCGCGACAGCCCACCGGGCCCCCACCACCAGGAACGAGCCGTGACAACGATCACCCCCGACGACGGGAACCGAACAGGCCCCCGCCCCTCGCTTCGCCCCGAGGCGGGTACTCCCGGTACGCTCACCGCCGTGCCACACGCTGATCAGTCCCAAACCACCCAGAAGGGCGCTTCCGTGACCTACCCGGGACCGCCACGACCGGTTCGGATCTCCGCCACCCCCCTCGCGGAACTCGCCGATCAGTTGGGGATCGCCGCACCGGCCGGCTCCGCCGAGGTCACGGGCATCACCCACGACTCGCGCGCCGTCCGCCCCGGCGACATCTACGCCGCACTGCCCGGCGCCCGCCTGCACGGCGCCGACTTCGTCACCCAGGCCGCGAGCCTCGGCGCCGTCGCCGTGCTCACCGACCCCACCGGCGCCGAGCGCGCCGGAGCGACCGGACTGCCGGTCCTCGTCGTGGACGACCCGCGCGCGCAGATGGGCGAACTGGCCGCCACGGTCTACGGACACCCGGGCCGCGAGCTGCTCCAGATCGGCATCACCGGCACCTCCGGCAAGACCACCACCGCCTACCTCGTCGAGGGCGGTCTCAAGGCCGTACGCGCCACCGGGCTCATCGGCACCGTCGAGATGCGCATCGGCGAGGAGCGCATCAAGTCCGAGCGCACCACCCCCGAAGCCACCGACCTCCAGGCCCTGTTCGCCGTCATGCGCGAACGCGGCACCGAGGCGGTCGCCATGGAGGTCTCCAGTCACGCGCTGGTGCTGGGCCGGGTGGACGGCTGCGTCTTCGACATCGCCGTCTTCAACAACCTGAGCCCGGAACACATGGAGTTCCACTCCGGCATGGAGGACTACTTCCAGGCGAAGGCCCAGCTCTTCACGCCCGAGCGCAGCAGATTCGGCGTGGTCAACGCCGACGACGAGTACGGTCGCAGGCTCGCCCGGGAGGCGGGCGTCCCGGTCGTCACCTTCTCCGCCGAGGGCGACCCGGACGCCGACTGGCGCGCCGAGGACGTCCAGATCGGGCCCATGGACTCGACGTTCACCGCGATCGGCCCGAACGGCGAGCGCGTGCACGCCCGCTCGCCGCTGCCCGGCCCCTTCAACGTGGCCAACACCCTCGCCGCCCTCGTCGCCCTCGCCTCGGCCGGGATCGACCCGCAGACCGCCGCCGACGGCATCGCCGCCGTGCCCGGCGTCCCCGGCCGCCTGGAGCGCGTCGACGCCGGACAGCCCTACCTCGCGGTCGTGGACTACGCCCACAAGACCGACGCGGTCGAATCGGTGCTCAAGGCGCTGCGCAAGGTCACCAAGGGCCGGCTGCACATCGTGCTCGGCTGCGGCGGCGACCGCGACAGGACCAAGCGCGCCCCGATGGGCGCCGCCGCCGCCCGGTACGCCGACATCGCCGTACTGACCTCAGACAACCCCCGCTCCGAGGACCCCCTCGCGATCCTCGCGACCATGCTCGAAGGCGCCGCCTCCGTCCCCGCGCACGAGCGCGGCGAGGTGCTGCTCTTCGAGGAGCGTGCCGCCGCCATCGCCGCCGCCGTGGGCCGCGCGACCGCGGGCGACACCGTGCTGGTCGCGGGCAAGGGCCACGAGCAGGGCCAGGACATCGCCGGCGTGGTCCGTCCCTTCGACGACCGCCAGGTGCTCCGCGAAGCTATCCAGAACACCCAGGGATGAACTTGTGATCGCCCTCTCCCTCGCCGAGATCGCAGCAGTCGTCGGCGGGCAGACACACGACATACCGGATACGTCCGTCACCGTCACGGGACCGGTCGTCCGGGACTCCCGCGAGGTGGTGCCCGGCGCCCTCTTCGTCGCGTTCAGCGGTGAGCGGGCCGACGGCCACGACTTCGCCGAGGCGGTCGTCGAGGCGGGCGCCGTCGCCGTCCTGGCGACGCGCCCCGTCGGCGTGCCCGCCGTCGTCGTGGACGACGTGCAGAGCGCCCTCGGCGCCCTCGCCCGCCACGTGGTGGAGCGCCTCGGCGCCACCCTCGTCGCGCTCACCGGCTCGGCGGGCAAGACCAGCACCAAGGACCTCATCGCCCAGGTCCTCGGCGGCAAGGCGCCCACCGTCTTCACGCCCGGCTCGCTCAACAACGAGATCGGGCTGCCCCTGACCGCCCTGTCCGCCACCGAGGAGACGAAGTTCCTCGTGCTTGAGATGGGCGCCCGCGGCATCGGGCACATCCGCTACCTCGCCGGTCTCACCCCGCCGAAGGTCGGACTCGTGCTCAACGTCGGCAGCGCCCACATCGGCGAGTTCGGCGGACGCGAGCAGATCGCCCAGGCCAAGGGCGAGTTGGTGGAGGCACTGCCCCCGGCCGAGGAGGGCGGCATCGCCGTCCTCAACGCCGACGACCCGCTGGTGCGCGCCATGGCCTCCCGTACCCGCGCGAAGGTGGTCCTTTTCGGAGAGTCGGCCGAAGCGGACGTACGCGCCGAGAACGTGCGACTCACGGACAGCGGACAGCCTGCCTTCAGCCTTCACACACCCTCCGGTGCAAGCGATGTGACCATGCGCCTGTACGGTGAGCACCACGTGTCGAACGCGCTCGCCGCGGCCGCCGTCGCCCATGAGCTGGGCATGTCCGCAACCGAGATCGCCACCGCGCTCTCCGAGGCGGGCTCCCTCTCCCGCTGGCGCATGGAGGTCACCGAGCGCCCGGACGGCGTGACCATCGTCAACGACGCCTACAACGCCAACCCCGAGTCCATGCGTGCCGCCCTCAGGGCGCTCGCGGCCATGGGCAAGGGGCGCCGCACGTGGGCGGTGCTCGGCAAGATGGCCGAGCTGGGGGACGAGGCGCTCGCCGAGCACGACGCGGTCGGACGGCTCGCCGTCCGGCTCAACGTCAGCAAGCTCGTCGCGGTCGGGGGGATCGAAGCCTCCTGGCTGCAACTGGGCGCATACAACGAGGGTTCGTGGGGTGAGGAGTCGGTGCACGTGTCCGACGCACAGGCGGCGATCGACCTGTTGCGCAGCGAGCTGCGCCCGGGGGACGTCGTGCTGGTGAAGGCGTCCCGTTCCGTGGGTCTGGAGAGCGTCGCCCAGACGCTCGCCTCCGCCGGGACCGAGGGCGAGGTCGCCGCCCGATGATGAATCAGGTCCTGTTCTCAGGCGTCATCGGCCTCTTCCTGACGCTGATCGGCACCCCGCTGCTGATCAAGCTCCTCGCCCGCAAGGGTTACGGCCAGTTCATCCGCGACGACGGCCCGCGCGAGCACGCCAGCAAGCGCGGTACGCCGACCATGGGCGGCATCGCCTTCATCCTGTCCACGATCGCCGCGTACTTCCTCAGCAAGGTGATCACCGGCAAGCCCCCGACGTACTCGGGTCTGCTGGTCCTCGGCCTGATGTTCGGCATGGGTCTGGTCGGCTTCCTCGACGACTACATCAAGATCGTCAAGCGCCGTTCGCTGGGTCTGCGGGCCAAGGCGAAGATGGCGGGACAGCTCATCGTCGGCATCGGCTTCGCGGCCCTCGCGCTGCAGTTCCCGGACAACCGGGGCAACACCCCGGCGTCGACCAAGCTGTCGTTCATCACGGACTTCGGCTGGAACATCGGCCCGGTGCTGTTCGTGGTCTGGGCGCTGTTCATGATCCTCGCGATGTCGAACGGCGTGAACCTCACCGACGGTCTCGACGGTCTCGCCACCGGCGCCTCCGTCCTGGTCTTCGGCGCCTACACGTTCATCGGCGTCTGGCAGTTCCAGGAGTCCTGCGCCAACGCGATGACCCTGACCAACCCGGCCGCCTGCTACGAGGTCCGCGATCCGCTCGACCTCGCGGTGGTCGCCTCCGCCCTGATGGGTTCCTGCCTGGGCTTCCTGTGGTGGAACACCTCCCCGGCGAAGATCTTCATGGGCGACACCGGTTCGCTCGCCCTCGGCGGTGTCCTCACCGGTCTGGCCATCCTCTCCCGCACGGAGCTGCTGGTGGCCATCATGGGCGGTCTGTTCGTCCTCATCACCATGTCGGTCGTCATCCAGGTCGGCTCCTTCCGGCTCACCGGCAAGCGCGTCTTCCGGATGGCACCACTCCAGCACCACTTCGAACTCAAGGGCTGGTCCGAAGTCCTGGTGGTGGTCCGTTTCTGGATCATCCAGGGCATCTGTGTCATCGTCGGACTGGGCCTCTTCTACGCGGGATGGGCAGCGGACAAGTGACCACCTCGGTGCCTTCGGGGCAGAGCGAATTCCAGGACAGGCGCGTCACGGTCGCCGGACTCGGCGTCTCGGGCGTCCCGGCCGCCAGGGCGCTGCGCGAGCGCGGCGCGATCGTCACGGTCGTCAACGACGGCGACGACGAGCGGGCACGGGCGCAGGCCGCCGAACTGGAAGCGCTCGGCGTCACCGTCCGCCTCGGCGACGGCGCGGCGCTCCCCGAGGGCACCGAGCTGATCGTCACCGCCCCCGGCTGGCAGCCCGGCAAGCCGCTCTTCCAGGCGGCCGAGCGGGCGGGCGTGCCGATCTGGGGCGACGTGGAGCTGGCCTGGCGCCTCAGGGGTCCTGACGCGGCACCCTGGCTCGCCGTCACCGGCACCAACGGCAAGACCACCACCGTGCAGATGCTCGCCTCCATCCTCAAGGCGGCGGGTCTGCGCACGGCGGCGGTCGGCAACATCGGCGTCTCCCTGCTGGACGCCGTCCTCGGCGAGGAGGAGTACGACGTCCTCGCCGTCGAGCTGTCCAGCTACCAGCTCCACTGGGCGCCCTCGCTGCGCGCCTACTCGGGCGCGGTGCTCAACCTCGCCCCGGACCACCTCGACTGGCACGGCTCCATGGACGCGTACGCCGCCGACAAGGGCCGTATCTACGAGGGCAACAAGGTCGCCTGCGTCTACAACGTGGCCGACCCGCGCACCGAGGACCTGGTCCGCGAGGCGGACGTGGAGGAGGGCTGCCGGGCCGTCGGGTTCACCCTCGGCACCCCGGCCGTCTCCCAACTCGGCGTCGTGGACGGCATCCTGATCGACCGTGCCTTCGTCGAGAACCGGCACAAGAACGCGCAGGAGCTGGCCGAGGTCTCCGACGTCGAGCCGCCCGCCCTGCACAACATCGCCAACGCGCTGGCGGCAGCCGCCCTCGCCCGCTCCTTCGGAGTGCCGGCCCAGGCGGTGCGCGACGGACTGCGCGCCTTCCGCCCCGACGCCCACCGCATCCAGCACGTCGCCGACCTCGACGGCGTGGCGTACGTGGACGACTCCAAGGCGACCAACACCCATGCCGCGGAAGCCTCGTTGGCCGCCTACGAGCCCATCGTGTGGATCGCGGGCGGACTCGCCAAGGGCGCCGAGTTCGACGAGCTGGTCGCCAACTCCGCCAAGCGCCTTCGCGGCGCAGTCCTGATCGGCGCCGACCGCGCGCTGATCCGCGAGGCCCTCGCGCGACACGCCCCGGAAGTACCCGTCGTGGACCTCGACCGGACCGACACTGGGGCGATGCTCCAGGCGGTGACGGAGGCGAAGCGACTGGCCCGGCCGGGTGACACGGTCCTGCTGGCCCCCGCCTGTGCCTCCATGGACATGTTCACCAACTACAACCAGCGCGGTGACGCGTTCGCGGCGGCCGTCCGCGAGCTCGGCGCCTGACCCCGGCCGCCCGCCGGGCGGAACTTGGGAGGGACGCGTGGGACGTTCGGTGCTCAGGGGAGGCGTGGATGGCCGCTAGCCGTACCGGACGACCGCCCGTGCAGCGGGCGGTCCGCCGCCCCGCACCCCGGCCGAGCGTGCCCGACAACCCCCTCCGCAGACTGCGCACCCGCGCCCGCAAGGCGTGGGACCGCCCGCTGACCGCGTACTACCTGATCCTCGGCGGCAGCCTGCTGATCATCGTGCTCGGTCTGGTCATGGTCTACTCGGCCTCCCAGATCACCGCGCTCCAGCTCTCGCTGCCCGGCTCGTTCTTCTTCCGCAAGCAGTTCCTCGCCGCGCTCATCGGCGGCGCGCTGCTCTTCGCCGCCTCCCGGATGCCGGTACGGCTGCACCGGGCGCTTGCCTACCCCATCCTCGCCGTCGCCGTCTTCGCGATGGCGCTGGTGCAGGTGCCGGGGATAGGGATGTCGGTCAACGGCAACCGGAACTGGATCTCGCTCGGCGGCTCCTTCCAGATCCAGCCCAGCGAGTTCGGCAAGCTCGCCCTCGTCCTGTGGGGCGCGGACCTGATCGCCCGCAAGCAGGACAAGAAGCTGCTGACCCAGTGGAAGCACATGCTGGTCCCGCTGGTCCCGGTCGCCTTCATGCTGCTCGGTCTGATCATGCTCGGCGGCGACATGGGCACCGCGATCATCCTCACCGCGATCCTGTTCGGTCTGCTCTGGCTCGCCGGGGCTCCGACCAGGCTGTTCGCCGGGGTGCTCTCGGTCGCGGCGCTGATCGGTGTGATCCTCATCAAGACCAGCCCCAACCGGATGGCCCGGCTCGCCTGCATCGGCGCGACCGAGCCCAAGGCGGGCGGCGCCGACTGCTGGCAGGCCGTGCACGGGATCTACGCCCTCGCCTCCGGCGGAATCTTCGGTTCCGGTCTTGGCGCGAGTGTGGAGAAATGGGGTCAACTCCCCGAAGCCCACACCGACTTCATCTTCGCCGTCACCGGTGAGGAACTGGGTCTGGCGGGGACGCTGTCGGTGCTCGCCCTGTTCGCCGCTCTAGGCTATGCGGGTATCCGCGTGGCCGGACGCACGGAGGACCCCTTCGTGAGGTACGCCGCGGGAGGCGTGACCACCTGGATCACCGCGCAGGCGGTGATCAACATCGGTGCGGTGCTCGGCCTGCTGCCGATCGCCGGTGTCCCCCTCCCGCTGTTCTCCTACGGAGGGTCCGCCCTGCTGCCGACCATGTTCGCCATCGGGCTGCTGATCGCCTTCGCGCGTGACGATCCCGCTGCGCGGGCGGCGCTGGCGATGCGGCAACCCCGCTTTGGTAGAAAGCGGGCGGGCGGCTCCCGTGCCGAGCGGGTGCCCCGGAGATGGAACACGATGCGACGGCGTGCCTCGGCGGCGCGTTCGTCCGGAGAGCGGTGAATTTCGGTGCATGTCGTACTCGCCGGCGGGGGTACCGCGGGCCACATCGAGCCCGCGCTCGCCCTCGCGGACGCCCTGCGCAGGCAGGACCCCACCGTGGGGATCACGGCCCTGGGCACGGAACGCGGCCTTGAGACGCGGCTCGTTCCCGAGCGCGGCTACGAGCTGGCGCTGATCCCGGCGGTCCCGCTGCCGCGCAAGCCCACGCCCGAGCTGATCACGGTCCCGGGACGGCTGCGCGGCACGATCAAGGCCACGGAGCAGATCCTGGAGCGCACCAAGGCGGACGCCGTGGTCGGCTTCGGCGGCTACGTCGCGCTGCCCGCGTATCTGGCCGCCAAGCGCCTCGGCGTGCCGATCGTGGTCCACGAGGCCAACGCCCGCCCCGGTCTGGCCAACAAGATCGGCTCGCGCTACGCGGCCCGGGTGGCCGTCTCCACGCCCGACAGCAAGCTCCGGGACGCCCGCTACATCGGCATCCCGCTGCGCCGCTCCATCGCCACCCTGGACCGCGCCGCCCTGCGCCCCGAGGCTCGCCACTACTTCGGTCTGAGCCCCAACCTGCCGACCCTGCTGGTCTCCGGCGGCTCGCAGGGCGCCCGGCGCCTGAACGAGGTCGTCCAGCAGGTCGCGCCCTGGCTCCAGCAGGCAGGCATCCAGATCCTGCACGCGGTCGGCCCGAAGAACGAACTGCCGCAGGTGCAGCAGATGCCGGGGATGCCCCCGTACCTCCCGGTAAGTTACCTGGACCGGATGGACCTCGCGTACGCCGCGGCCGACCTGATGCTCTGCCGCGCGGGCGCGATGACCGTCGCCGAACTCTCCGCCGTCGGGCTCCCGGCCGCCTACGTCCCGCTGCCCATCGGCAACGGCGAACAGCGGCTCAACGCCCAGCCGGTGGTCAAGGCGGGCGGCGGACTCCTCGTGGACGACGCGGACCTGACGCCGGAGTGGATCCAGCAGAACGTGCTGCCGGTCCTGGCCGACCCGCACCGCCTCTACGAGATGTCCCGCGCCGCCGGTGAGTTCGGCCGCCGCGACGCCGACGACCTCCTCGTCGGCATGGTCTACGAGGCGATCGCCGCGGGCCGGTAGGACCGTCGAACGAAGGGACAGTGAGCGTGGCCGGACCCACCGTCGCCGAGCGCGACGCACGCCGACCGGAGGTGTCCGGCCCGCCGCTCGTCCCCGGGCTGCGACGACCGCGGCTTCGTACGATCATCGCCCTGGCGGTGCTGCTCGTCCTCCTCGGAGCCGGTTCCGTCTGGGTGTTGTACGGCTCCGAGTGGCTGCGGGTGCGTCAGGTCGCGGTCTCCGGCACCCGCGTGCTGACCCCGACCGAGGTCCGCAGGGCCGCCGCCGTCCCGGTCGGCGCCCCGCTGGTCTCGGTGGACACCGGCGCCATCGAGGCGCGCCTGCGGCGGGAGTTGCCCCGGATCGACTCCGTCGAGGCGGACCGCTCCTGGCCGCACGGCATCGCCCTGAAGGTCACCGAACGCACCCCGTCCCTGCTCGTCCGCAAGGGCTCGGAATACACCGAAGTCGACGCCCAGGGCGTCCGGTTCGCGACCGTGCCGCAGGCACCGCGCGGGGTGCCGCTGCTCGAACTCACCGTCTCCCACGAGGACTCGGGCGCCGCGAGCCTGCGCCGCTTCGGCACCGACCGCCTGGCGCGCGAGGCGGTACGCGTCGCCGCCGCGCTGCCCGCACCCGTCAGGAAGGACACCCGGGCGGTCCAAGTCCGGTCCTACGACGCCATCTCACTGCGGCTGAAGGACGGCCGCACGGTGGCATGGGGCAGCTCGGAGAACGGCGCCGCCAAGGCGCGGGCCCTCACCGCTCTCATGAAAGCAGCTCCCGACGCCCGGCACTTCGATGTCAGCGTGCCCACCGCCCCTGCGTCAGCCGGGAGTTGACGTACATCAGCGCAGGCCAGCACCCTGGTTGGGCACTGCTACGGCTGATCACATAGGGTGAAAAGAAAAACGGGAGGTTCGGCGTGTTCGTTGAACGGGCGCGGCTTGTCGACTTAGTGTCCTGTTCAGAAGACTCCAGGGAACAGACACACTGGTAACCCTAAACTTCAGGGTTAGGGTTCGGGTCGGCGTTCGGACCGTCCCAATTCGGCATCCGTCGTCCCGGTCGGGAACCGCCCGGCGCGACAACGTAATTCGAGGCGAGAGGCCTTCGACGTGGCAGCACCGCAGAACTACCTCGCAGTCATCAAGGTCATCGGTGTCGGCGGCGGTGGTGTCAATGCCATCAACCGGATGATCGAGGTCGGCCTCAAGGGCGTCGAGTTCATCGCCATCAACACCGACGCGCAGGCGCTGTTGATGAGCGACGCCGACGTCAAGCTGGACGTCGGCCGTGAACTCACCCGCGGACTCGGCGCCGGCGCCAACCCGGCCGTCGGCCGCAAGGCCGCCGAGGACCACCGCGAGGAGATCGAGGAGGTCCTCAAGGGGGCCGACATGGTCTTCGTGACGGCCGGCGAGGGCGGCGGCACCGGCACCGGCGGCGCCCCCGTCGTGGCCAACATCGCGCGCTCGCTCGGCGCGCTCACCATCGGCGTGGTCACGCGCCCGTTCACCTTCGAGGGACGGCGCCGCGCCAACCAGGCCGAGGACGGCATCGCAGAGCTGCGCGAAGAGGTCGACACCCTCATCGTGATCCCCAACGACCGGCTGCTGTCCATCTCGGACCGTCAGGTCTCGGTCCTGGACGCCTTCAAGTCGGCGGACCAGGTCCTGCTCTCCGGTGTCCAGGGCATCACCGACCTCATCACCACCCCCGGTCTGATCAACCTCGACTTCGCCGACGTCAAGTCGGTCATGTCCGAGGCCGGTTCGGCCCTCATGGGCATCGGCTCGGCCCGCGGCGACGACCGCGCGGTGGCCGCGGCCGAGATGGCGATCTCCTCGCCGCTCCTGGAGGCGTCCATCGACGGCGCCCGGGGCGTCCTGCTCTCCATCTCCGGCGGCTCCGACCTCGGTCTCTTCGAGATCAACGAGGCCGCCCAGTTGGTCAGCGAGGCCGCCCACCCGGAGGCCAACATCATCTTCGGCGCGGTCATCGACGACGCCCTCGGCGACGAGGTGCGGGTCACCGTGATCGCGGCCGGCTTCGACGGGGGGCAGCCCCCGGCCCGCCGGGACAACGTGCTCGGCTCGGCGTCGTCCTCCGGCTCCCCGGCCCAGCGCCGCGAGGAGCAGCCGACTCCGCCCCGTCAGCAGACCGAGTCCCGGCCGTCGTTCGGCTCGCTCGGCAGCGTGACGCCGAAGGAGGAGCCGGAGCCGGCGCCCGAGCCGGTGGTCGAGGTCCCGGTCGCACCGCCGGTGCCCCAGTCCCGGTCCTACGAGGACATCGTCGAGCTGGATGTGCCGGACTTCCTGAAGTGATAGGACAGCGCGAAAGCGTGAGCGGCGCGCACTTCGCCTTCACCGACAGGTGGGGCGGGGTGAGCGCCGCTCCGTATGAGGAGCTCAACCTCGGCGGCGCGGTCGGCGACGACCCCGGCGCCGTCCTGGCCAACCGTGAACTGACCGCGAAGGCGCTGGGACTTGACCCGGCGTCGGTGGTCTGGATGAACCAGGTGCACGGCGCCGACGTGGTCGTCGTGGACGAACCCTGGGGGGAGCGTCCCGTTCCCGAGGTGGACGCGATCGTCACCACCCGGCGCGGACTCGCCCTCGCCGTACTCACCGCCGACTGCGTGCCGGTGCTGCTCGCCGACCCGGTCGCGGGTGTGGTCGCGGCCGCGCACGCCGGACGACCCGGCGTGGTCGCCGGAGTCGTCCCCGCGGCGATCCGCGCCATGACCGCACTCGGCGCCGAGCCGGACCGGATCGTCGCCCGCACCGGCCCCTGTGTGTGCGGCCGTTGTTACGAGGTGCCCGAAGCGCTGCGC
The DNA here is from genome assembly GCF_016482685.1 of Streptomyces sp. DSM 110735. GTDB lineage: Bacteria > Actinomycetota > Actinomycetes > Streptomycetales > Streptomycetaceae > Streptomyces. The sequence goes on from NZ_JACYHF010000028.1 coordinate 28,592, forward strand.
GCCGCGGTCGCCGAAGTCGAGCCGACGGCGCACGCGGTGACGAGCTGGGGCACTCCCGCCGTCGACGTGAGCGCCGGAGTGCACGCGCAGCTCGCCCGGCTCGGGGTGTGCGACCGGGCGCAGTCCCCGGTGTGCACGCTGGAGTCGGGGGATCACTTCTCCTACCGGCGCGACCGCACCACCGGTCGGCTCGCCGGGTATGTGTGGCTGGACTGAGTGGACATGACGGACCGTAGGACCGAACTCGCCGGAAATCTGGCGAAGGTGGAGGAACGCATCGCGGCCGCGTGCGCGGCGGCGGGGCGTCCCCGTGACGAGGTGACCCTCATCGTGGTCACCAAGACGTATCCGGCGAGCGACGTGAGGATCCTCTCGGAACTGGGTGTGCGTCAGGTCGGCGAGAACCGCGACCAGGACGCCGCCCCGAAGGCCGCCGCCTGTGCGGATCTGCCCCTGGAATGGCACTTCATCGGTCAGTTGCAGACCAACAAGGTGCGTTCTGTGGTCGGTTACGCCGATTTCGTGCAGTCGGTCGACCGGGACCGGCTCGTCACCGCCCTCTCCCGGGAGGCGGTGCGGGCCGGGCGCGAGGTGGGGTGCCTGCTCCAGGTCGCACTCGACGCCGGAGCGAGCGGCCGGGGTGAGCGCGGCGGCGTCGCGCCCGCCGGAATCGAAGAGTTGGCCGGTCTCGTCGCCGACGCGCCCGGACTGCGGCTCGACGGACTGATGACCGTCGCCCCGCTCACCGGTGAGTACGCGGGACGCGAACAGGCGGCGTTCGAACGGCTCGTGGATTTGTCGACGGACCTGCGCCGAACCCATCCTGCTGCAACCATGGTGTCGGCAGGGATGAGTGCGGACCTCGAGCAGGCCGTTGCGGCCGGGGCGACACATGTGCGCGTCGGCAGCGCGGTACTCGGAGTCCGCCCCCGCCTCGGGTAACGTCGCGAAGAAGTCGGACCACAGCAGAAAATATGGTCAATGCCGCCGAAGGCGGTACAAAGGCCACGTGGATCGCGGGCACTTGGCAGTCGTCAGCCGATCCACCACAGAGCGGAGGACTCAGAGCATGGCCGGCGCGATGCGCAAGATGGCGGTCTACCTCGGCCTCGTGGAGGACGATGGGTACGACGGCCGGGGATTCGACCCCGACGACGACTTCGAGCCCGAACTGGACCCGGAGCCCGAGCGGGACCACCGACGGCACGAACCGTCACACCAGTCGCACAACGCACATTCACCCCAAAGGGATGAATCTGTGCGAGTGGTGCAGCCGCCGGCACCGCGCGAGCCGGTCTCGCACGCCGTGGCGCCGACCGCGGATTCGGGGCGTCCGGCGCGGATCGCGCCCGTGGCGTCCATCACACAAGAACGTCACTCCCTGGAGAAGAACGCGCCGGTGATCATGCCCAAGGTCGTGTCGGAACGAGAGCCGTACCGGATCACCACCCTGCATCCCCGGACCTACAACGAGGCCCGTACCATCGGGGAACACTTCCGTGAGGGCACCCCGGTGATCATGAATCTCACGGAGATGGACGACACTGACGCGAAGCGACTTGTCGACTTCGCCGCAGGTTTGGTGTTTGGACTTCACGGCAGTATCGAACGGGTGACGCAGAAGGTCTTCCTGTTGTCTCCTGCTAACGTCGATGTCACGGCGGAGGACAAGGCCCGCATCGCAGAGGGCGGGTTCTTCAACCAGAGCTGAGAAGCACCACCGGGAAGATGCACGGCACAGGGGAGAGGGAAGCGCAGCCATGAGCGTGTTCGCGCAGGTGATCTACATCGCGCTGATGGTCTTCCTTGTCGTGCTGATCTTCCGGCTGGTCATGGACTATGTCTTCCAGTTCGCCCGCTCGTGGCAACCCGGCAAGGCGATGGTGGTCGTACTGGAGGCCACCTACACTGTCACCGATCCACCGTTGAAGCTGCTGCGGCGGTTCATCCCGCCGTTGCGTCTCGGGGGCGTGGCACTCGACCTGTCCTTCTTCGTACTGATGATCATCGTCTGGATTCTCATCTCGGTGGCGGGGAGCTTCGCGCGATGAGAGTGGACGATACGGTCTTGCCGACTGCCGATGACTACGTTGAGGTGAAGAGATGCCGTTGACCCCCGAGGACGTGCGGAACAAGCAGTTCACGACCGTCCGCCTCCGAGAAGGCTATGACGAGGACGAGGTCGATGCCTTCCTCGACGAGGTCGAAGCCGAACTGACCCGTCTGCTCCGCGAGAACGAGGACCTGCGCGCCAAACTGGCCGCTGCCACGCGGGCCGCTGCGCAGAACCAGCAGAACATGCGCAAGGGCCCGGAGCAGCCGGACCAGCAGCAGGGCGGCATGCAGCAAGGGGGCATGCAGCAGGGCGGTATGCAGCAGGGCGGTATGCCGCAGGGTGGCATGCGAGGACCCGGCGCTCCGGTGCCCGCCGGCATATCGGGCCCGCCGCAGCAGCAGATGGGTGGCCCCATGGGTGGTCCGCCCCAGTTGCCCAGCGGTGCCCCGCAGTTGCCCGCCGGCCCCGGTGGCCAGGGCGGCCCGCAGGGTCCCGGCCCCATGGGTCAGGGTCCGGGCCAGATGGGCCAGGGTCCCGGTCCGATGGGTCAGGGTCCGGGTCCGATGGGCCAGGGTCCCGGCCAGATGGGGCAGGGTCCCGGTCCGATGGGCCAGGGTCCGATGGGCGGTCAGCCGCCCATGCCGCAGCAGATGGGCGGCCCCATGGGCGGTCCCCCGATGGGTGGCCCCGGCCTGCCCGGTCAGGGTGGCCCCGGCGGCGACAGCGCCGCGCGTGTCCTCTCGCTGGCCCAGCAGACCGCCGACCAGGCGATCGCGGAGGCCCGTTCCGAGGCCAACAAGATCGTCGGCGAGGCCCGCAGCCGTGCCGAGGGTCTGGAGCGCGACGCCCGTGCCAAGGCCGACGCCCTGGAGCGGGACGCGCAGGAGAAGCACCGCGTCGCCATGGGCTCCCTGGAGTCCGCGCGCGCCACGCTGGAGCGCAAGGTCGAGGACCTGCGAGGCTTTGAGCGCGAGTACCGCACGCGCCTGAAGTCCTACCTGGAGTCCCAGCTCCGTCAGTTGGAGACCCAGGCGGACGACTCGCTGGCCCCGCCGCGCACCCCGGCCGCCGCGTCCCTGCCGCCGTCCCCGGCGCCCTCGATGGCACCGGCCGGCGCGAGCGCCCCGTCCTTCGGCGGCAACCAGGGCATGGGCGGTCCGCCCTCCCCGGCGGCCCCGTCGTACGGCGGCCAGCAGCAGATGACGCCGGCCATGACCCAGCCGATGGCTCCGGTCCGGCCGCAGGGCCCCGGCCCGATGGGCCAGGCGCCCTCGCCGATGCGCGGGTTCCTGATCGACGAGGACGACAACTGACGGCCGCGCATGGCCAGTAGTACGCCATAGGCGTCGGCAGCGTTCAGGGCGGGCCCCGGACTTCGGTCCGGGGCCCGCCCTGTTTTACGCGAGTTGACAGCGTCAGGCGTGAGTTGTTCCCAGATGGCCTGACCACAGCCCCCCAAGGGGCGCGGGGACCTGCGCGACCGGCCCTGGACGGTCCGCAGGCCCGACGCGAACGGCACATGGCAGGACCGACCGCCCCCGCCGAGACCGCAGATCGTGCCGACGGCGCTCACCCACCCCAGGGGCGCGGGGAACTGCGCGACCGGCCCTGGACGGTCCGCAGGCTCGACGCGAACGGCACATGGCAGGACCGACCGCCCCCGCCGAGACCGCAGATCGTGCCGACGGCGCTCACCCATCCCAGGGGCGCGGGGAACTGCGCGACCGGCCCAGGGCGGCCCGCAGCCCGACGCACACCGCACACGGCAGAACGAACCGCCCCGGACACGACAACGGCGGCTGCCCCGCAGCAAGATGCCGCAGGACAGCCGCCGTTCGAACCGCCGGAGGCTTACGCCTTGCGGAGGCGGAACGTCAGCGACAGCCCCTCGTCCGTGAAGGTGGAGCCGTACGTCGCGTCCGCCTCGCCCTGGGCGAAGTCCGTGGACAGGACCTCTTCCGCGATGAGACCCGCGTGCTCGGACAGCGCCGCCACGACCGCGGGGTCACTCGCGCTCCAGCGCAGGGCGATACGGTCCGCCACGTCCAGCCCGCTGTTCTTGCGGGCCTCCTGGATCAGGCGGATCGCGTCACGGGCGAGTCCCGCCCGGCGCAGCTCCTCGGTGATCTCCAGGTCCAGCGCCACCGTGGCACCGGAGTCGGACGCCACCGACCAGCCCTCGCGCGGGGTCTCGGTGATGATCACCTCGTCCGGGGCGAGCGTGACGACCTCGCCGTCCAGCTCCACCGACGCGTTGCCCTCGCGCAGCGCGAGCGACAGCGCGGCGGCGTCGGCGGCGGCGACCGCCTTCGCCACGTCCTGCACCCGCTTGCCGAACCGCTTGCCCAGCGCGCGGAAGTTGGCCTTGGCCGTGGTGTCCACCAGCGAGCCGCCCACCTCGGAGAGCGAGGCCAGCGCGGCCACGTTCAGCTCCTCGGTGATCTGCGTGTGCAGCTCCGGGTCCAGCGCGTCGAAGCCCGCGGCGCCGACCAGCGCGCGCGAGAGCGGCTGACGCGTCTTGACGCCCGACTCCGCACGCGTGGCGCGACCCAGCTCCACCAGGCGCCGTACCAGCACCATCTGCTTCGACAGCTCCGGGTCGATCGCGCTGAGGTCCGCCTCCGGCCAGGAGGACAGGTGCACGGACTCCGGCGCACCCGGGGCCACCGGCACGACCAGGTCCTGCCACACCCGCTCGGTGATGAACGGGGTGATCGGCGCCATCAGCCGGGTGACCGTCTCCAGCACCTCGTGCAGCGTGCGCAGCGCGGCCTTGTCGCCCTGCCAGAACCGGCGGCGCGAGCGGCGCACGTACCAGTTGGACAGGTCGTCCACGAACGCGGAGAGCAGCTTGCCCGCGCGCTGGGTGTCGTACGCCTCCAGCGCCTGGGTCACCTGGTCGGTGAGCGCGTGGAGTTCGGACAGCAGCCAGCGGTCGAGGACCGGGCGGTCGGCCGGAGCCGGGTCCGCCTCGCTCGGCGCCCAGTCGGAGGTGCGGGCGTACAGCGCCTGGAAGGCGACCGTGTTCCAGTACGTCAGGAGGGTCTTGCGGACGACCTCCTGGATGGTGCCGTGGCCGACCCGGCGGGCCGCCCACGGGGAACCGCCGGCCGCCATGAACCAGCGCACCGCGTCCGCGCCGTGCTGGTCCATCAGCGGGATCGGCTGCAGGATGTTGCCCAGGTGCTTGGACATCTTGCGGCCGTCCTCGGCGAGGATGTGACCGAGGCAGACCACGTTCTCGTACGACGACTCGTCGAAGACCAGGGTGCCGATGGCCATCAGCGTGTAGAACCAGCCGCGGGTCTGGTCGATCGCCTCGGAGATGAACTGGGCCGGGTAGCGGCTCTCGAACAGCTCCTTGTTCTTGTACGGGTAGCCCCACTGCGCGAACGGCATCGAACCCGAGTCGTACCAGGCGTCGATGACCTCCGGCACGCGCATGGCCGTGTCGCCGCACTCGGGGCAGGGGAAGGTCACGTCGTCGATGAACGGACGGTGCGGGTCGAGGGAGGACTGGTCGGTGCCGGTCAGCTCGCTCAGCTCGGCGCGGGAGCCGACCACGGTCAGGTGGTCGTTGTCGCAGCGCCAGATGGGCAGCGGGGTGCCCCAGTAGCGGTTGCGGGAGAGCGCCCAGTCGATGTTGTTGCTCAGCCAGTCGCCGAAGCGGCCGTGCTTGACCGTCTCCGGGTACCAGTTGGTCTTCTCGTTCTCCGCGATCATCCGGTCCTTGACGGCGGTGGTGCGGATGTACCAGGACGGCTGGGCGTAGTAGAGCAGCGCGGTGTGGCAGCGCCAGCAGTGCGGGTAGCTGTGCTCGTAGGGCAGGTGGCGGAAGAGCAGACCGCGCGCGCCGAGGTCCTCGGTGAGCTTCTCGTCGGCCTTCTTGAAGAAGACGCCGCCGACCAGGGGGACGTCCTCCTCGAAGGTGCCGTCGGGGCGGACCGGGTTGACCACGGGCAGACCGTAGGCGCGGCAGACCTTGAGGTCGTCCTCACCGAAGGCGGGGGACTGGTGGACCAGACCGGTGCCGTCCTCGGTGGTGACGTACTCCGCGTTCACCACGAAGTGCGCGGGCTCGGGGAACTCCACGAGTTCGAAGGGGCGCTGGTAGGTCCAGCGCTCCATCTCGGCGCCGGTGAAGGACTGACCGGTGGTCTCCCAGCCCTCGCCGAGCGCCTTTTCGACCAGCGGCTCGGCGACGACGACCTTCTCCTCGCCGTCGGTGGCGACGACGTAGGTGACGTCCGGGTGCGCGGCGACCGCGGTGTTGGACACCAGGGTCCACGGGGTCGTCGTCCACACCAGCAGGGACGCCTCGCCCGCCAGCGGGCCGGAGGTGAGCGGGAAGCGGACGTAGACCGAGGGGTCCACGACCGTCTCGTACCCCTGCGCCAGCTCGTGGTCCGAGAGACCGGTGCCGCAGCGCGGGCACCAGGGGGCGACGCGGTGGTCCTGGACCAGCAGACCCTTGTCGAAGATCTGCTTCAGGGACCACCACACCGATTCGATGTACTCGGGGTCCATGGTGCGGTACGCGTCGTCGAGGTCGACCCAGTAGCCCATGCGGTTGGTCAGCTCGGCGAAGGCGTCGGTGTGCCGGGTCACCGACTCGCGGCACTTGGCGTTGAACTCGGCGATGCCGTACGCCTCGATGTCCTGCTTGCCGGAGAAGCCCAGCTCCTTCTCGACCGCCAGCTCGACCGGCAGACCGTGGCAGTCCCAGCCCGCCTTGCGGCCGACGTGGTAGCCGCGCATGGTGCGGAAGCGGGGGAAGACGTCCTTGAAGACGCGGGCCTCGATGTGGTGGGCGCCCGGCATGCCGTTCGCGGTGGGCGGGCCCTCGTAGAAGACCCACTCGGGGCGGCCCTCGGACTGCTCCAGGCTCTTGGCGAAGATCTTCTGGTCGCGCCAGAAGTCGAGCACGGCGTGCTCAAGCGCGGGCAGGTCGACCTGGGCGGGCACCTGGCGGTACGTCGGCGCTGTCATCTGCGAGCATCCTCCAACGGAACTTGCTGCCTTCCGTCGGAGGGACGAGAGCGTTCTTCCTGTTCACGCCGTGTGCGGCGCGCTCCCGCGGTACCACCCTCCTTGGCCCGCCGCCGGTGTCCGTCCGGTGGTGAGCCCCCTCATTGGGGTCGCGAAGCCGGTTCTACTCGCCCTCGCGGGCTTTCCTCCGGCGGCTCCGGGGTGATCTTCACATCGCGCTCGCCACCGGGCTCCCACCGTCCCCGGCTCGCTCTGGGCTGCTGACGACGCTACTCGTCCCCATCCACGCTTCTCGCTCCGCCCAGTGTACGGCGCCGGGCGGACAGCGGCCGACCGGTTTTCCGGCGGGGGCGGGGTGGGGGTGGCGGAGTGGGGCGGTGACCCGAATGGCCAGTGGGCCGGGACGCGCGTCAGGGCGCCGCCCTCCTGGCGGATTACCCGCACGCGAGCTGGGCACAACGGATGCAGGTCTGCTGCGCGGGGGGTGCGGGGCGGGCGAATCGGGCGGCGTGCCCCGTTGCCGCGGGACTCAAGTCGATTTATCGTCCCAGCACGATTCGCGTGCAAGATCACAATATGTGAAGGGGCCGCGGCCATGGTGGCGAAGAAGACCGCCGGTACCTCCGGTGGCTCAGCGGGAACCCTTGCCGGTGTCGGGCCGCCGGGGCAGGACGGGCGGCGGCTGCGGGCGGCCTCGGGAGGCGGCGGGACGGCGAAGAAGGCGTCCACCGGGAAAGCCGCCGGGAAGAAGGCTGCCGGGAAGGACGCCTCCGGGGCGAGAGCCGGGGAGACGGTCTCCCGGGAGAAGTCGAGCGGGAAGACTGCCGCCGGGAAGGCGGCTGCCGACGAGGCGGCCACTGGGAAGGCGGTCACCGGGAAGTCGGCTGCCGACAAGACGGCGGCGCGGGAGAAGTCCGCCGAGAAGGCGGCTGCCGACAAGAGGGCGGCGCGGAAGACGGCTACCGGGAAGGCGGCTCCCGGGATGGCTCCCGCCGACCAGACCCCTGCGGAGCAGGCTCCGACGCGGCAGGCTTCGGCGGAAAAGTCCGCCACCAGAAAGTCCGCCACCAAGAAGTCCGCCAGCAAGAAAGCCGCTGCCGAGAAGGTCGCTGCCAAGGCGACCGCCCCCGAGCAGACCGCCACCAAGGCGGCCGCCACCAAGAAAGCTTCCGCGAAGAAGGTCCCCACCAAGAGCGCTCCGGCGAGGAAATCCGCGAAGAAGCGGGAAGACGCCGGGGAGAAGACCAGTACTGCCAAGCGCACCACTGCCAGGAAGACCACCACGGGCCACAAGAGGACGGGCGGCGAGACGGTGACTGCTGAGAAGACGGCCGCCATGGCGACAGCCACCGAGGCGGCGCCCCCCGAGGGCACCCCGGCCGCGAAGGCCACCAGGAAGACCGCCGGTGCGGCGGGGAACAAGAAGACAGCCGAGAAGGCGGTCGGCAAGACGGCGGCGAAGAAGACCGCCGCCAAGAAGACCGCCGCCAAGAAGACCGCGGCCAAGAAGACCAGTGCGGCGCGTGCCGCCGGGCAGACGGGAGCCACGAGGGTGGTTGCGAAGAAGACTCCTGGCACGGCAACGGCGGAGCAGACCGCCGTACCCAAGGCGCGGCCCGCCGCCGAACCCGGCGAGCTGGCGGTACGCCCCGGCGAGGACCCCTGGACCCCGGAGGAGGTCGACGAAGCCCGCGCGGAGCTGACCGGCGACGCCGACCGGCTCCGTGACGAGATCGACTCCTCCGCGGCCGCGCTCGCGGGTCTGATGCGTGACAGCGCGGACGGCGCGGGCGACGACGAGGCCGACACCGGCACCAAGAACATCACCCGCGAGCACGAGATGGCGCTCGCCGCCAACGCGCGCGAGATGCTCACCCAGACCGAACGCGCCCTGGAACGGCTGGACGCGGGCACCTACGGTCTGTGCGAGAGCTGCGGCAATCCCATCGGCAAGGCGCGGATGCAGGCGTTCCCGAGGGCCACCCTGTGCGTCGAGTGCAAGCAGAAGCAGGAACGGCGCTCCTGAGCGAGGGCGTACGCCGGGGCGTGCCGTAGTCTCGTCGTCAGTCAGGCACCTAGGTTGAGGGACTCACGTGGCAGAGGCGGAGCGCATCATCGGTACGCCGGACACCCCGGAAGACGGCGGCGAGCGGCCTGAGACCGCCGCCGCGCCCGCCGGGCCCGGTGCGGACGGACAGGACGCCGCCCGGCGGACCGGGCGCGGGCGCCGGATCGCCGTGCTGTTCGCGGTGGCCGCCTTCGCCTACGCCCTCGACCTGGGCAGCAAACTGCTCGTCGTCGCCAAGCTGGAGCACCGCGCCCCGATCCAGTTGATCGGCGACCTCCTCGAGCTGCACGCCATCCGCAACCCCGGTGCCGCCTTCGGCTTCGGCGCCGCCTTCACGATCATCTTCACCGTGATCGCGGCGGTCGTCATCGGTGTGATCATCCGGCTGGCCCGCAAGCTCTACAGCACCCCCTGGGCCATCGCGCTCGGTCTGCTGCTCGGCGGCGCCCTCGGCAACCTCACCGACCGCATCTTCCGGGCTCCCGGCATCTTCGAGGGCGAGGTCGTCGACTTCATCGCGCCCAAGGGGTTCGCGGTGTTCAACCTGGCCGACTCGGCGATCGTGTGCGGCGGCATCCTGATCGTGCTGCTGTCCTTCCGGGGTCTGGACCCGGACGGCACCGTCCACAAGGACTGAACGGCACCGTCCACAAGGACTGACGGCAGGGGCGCCGCCCCCGGGTTTTCCACAGGCTCGTTCGGTGCCCTCCCACCCGTCCGGCATACTCGACGGGTGAGCACGATTCCCGAGATCCGAACCCTGCCCGTGCCCGACGGCCTGGAGGGCGAGCGTGTCGACGCCGCCATCTCCCGGATGTTCGGCTTCTCCCGCACCAAGGCGGCGGAGCTGGCGGCGGCCGGCAAGGTCCAGGTCGACGGCGCCGTGGTCGGCAAGTCCGAGCGGGTGCACGGCGGTGCCTGGCTGGAGGTCGAGATGCCGCAGGCACCCGCCCCCGTCCAGATCGTCGCGGAGCCCGTCGAGGGCATGGAGATCGTGTACGACGACGACGACGTGGTCGTCATCGTCAAGCCGGTCGGCGTGGCCGCGCACCCCTCGCCCGGCTGGACCGGCCCGACCGTCATCGGCGGTCTCGCCGCCGCCGGGTACCGGATCTCCACCTCCGGCGCCGCCGAGCGCCAGGGCATCGTGCACCGGCTCGACGTGGGCACCTCCGGACTGATGGTCGTCGCCAAGTCGGAGCGGGCGTACACCTCGCTCAAGCGCCAGTTCAAGGAGCGCACGGTCGACAAGCGCTACCACACGCTGGTCCAGGGCCACCCCGACCCCATGAGCGGCACGATCGACGCCCCCGTCGGCCGCCACCCCCAGCACGACTACAAGTGGGCGGTCACCGCCGAGGGCAAGCCCTCCGTGACGCACTACGACCTCATCGAGGCGTTCCGCGCCGCCTCCCTGCTGGACGTGAAGCTGGAGACCGGTCGCACCCACCAGATCCGCGTCCACATGTCGGCCCACCGCCACCCCTGCGTCGGCGACCTGACCTACGGCGCCGACCCCACCCTCGCCAAGCGGCTCAAGCTGCAGCGCCAGTGGCTGCACGCGGTCCGGCTCGGCTTCGAGCACCCGGCGGACGGCCAGTGGGTCGAGTTCGCGAGCGAGTACCCCGAGGACCTGCAGCGGGCCCTCGACCTGGTGCGGGAGGAGACCTACGCGTGAGCGCGCCGTACACGGTCCGGGTCGCGGACGGACCGGACGACCGCGAGGCGTGCTTCGCGGTCCGCAAGGAGGTCTTCGTCGTCGAACAGGGCGTCCCCGAGGACATCGAGTACGACGCCCATGACGCGGACGCCGTGCACGTGCTCGCGCTCGGCGCCGACGGCACCCCGCTCGGCGCCGGACGCCTGCTGCACGGCGCGGCGGCCACCGGGTACACCGGCGCGGACGCCTCGGTGGGCTCGCTCGGGCGGCTGGCCGTCACGCGCGCCGCGCGCGGACTCGGCGTCGGCGCTGCCCTGGTGCGCGCCGTGGAGGACGCGGCCCGCGCGCTCGGACTGACCGCCGTGGACCTGCACGCCCAGACCCACGCCCTCGGCTTCTACGAGCGCCTGGGATACACGCAGTACGGTCCGGAGTTCCCGGACGCCGGAATACCGCACCGGGCGATGCGCCGCGCCCTGTAGCCGTCGCCCCGCCCGTCGCCGTCGCCCCGCCCGCCGGGTCGGACCCCGGGTCCCGCCGGGCGGCGTGGCAGTCTTGAGCTTTGCGGTGTGATCGCGGACTCCCGGAGCGCTCGACGTGGATCAGTTGGCCCTGCTGTTCGTGATGTTGCTCGCGGCCCTGGTGAGCGTCCCGGTGGGGGAGTGGTTCGGGCTCCCGGCGCCGGTGCTGATGACGGTGTTCGGCGGGATCCTCGCGGTGCTCGACTTCGTGCCGAACGTCGACATCCCGCCGGACCTCATCCTGCCCGCGCTGCTGCCCCCGCTGCTCTACGCGGCCGTACGCCGCACCTCCTGGCGGCAGTTCACGGCCAACAAACGCCCGATCTTCCTGCTCGCCGTCGCCCTGGTCTTCGTGACGACGGTGTGCGTGGCGGCCGTCGCTCACGCGATCGTGCCCGGACTGCCGGTCGCCGCCGCCGTCGCGCTGGGCGCGCTGATCGCCCCGCCCGACCCGGTGGCGGCGACCGCCGTCGCCGGACAGCTCGGGCTGCCCCGCCGCCTGGTGTCGATCCTGGAGGGCGAGGGGCTCTTCAACGACGTCACGGCGATCGTGCTCTACCACGTGGCCATCGCCGCCGCCGTGAGCGGGGAGTTCTCCCCCTGGGGCGCCGGGCTCGACCTGGTGCTGTCCGCCGTGGTCGCCGTCGTCGTCGGACTGGTCCTCGGCTGGGGCGCCAACAAGCTGATGGACCTGCTCGGCGACGCCACCCTCCAGATCGGGCTCACCCTGCTGGTGCCGTACGCCTCCTACGTGCTCGCCGAGGGGCTGCACGGCTCCGGGGTGCTCGCGGTGCTCACCACCGCGCTGTTCCTCGCCGAGTACGCCACCGACGCCGACGACGTGATGACCCGGCTCGCCGGGCACACCTTCTGGGACATCATCGACACGCTCGTGACCGGCGTGGCCTTCGGGCTGATCGGTCTCGAACTGCACAACGCGATCCGTACCGCCTCCGGGCGCTGGGGCGAGCTGCTCGGCTGGGCGGCTGCCGTCGCGGCCACCGTGGTCCTCGTCCGGCTGCTGTGGCTGATGCCCGCGACCTGGCTGACCAAGCGGCTGCACGCCCGGCGCGACTACGACGAGGACATCCCGGTCGGCTGGCGCGAGACCGTCGTGATGTGGTGGTCCGGGATGCGCGGGGTGGCCTCGGTGGCGCTGGCGCTCGCCATCCCGCTGAGCACCAAGGCCGGTGCGCCCTTCCCGGACCGGGACATCATCATCTTCATCGCCTTCGGGGTGATCATCGCCACCCTGGTGCTCCAGGGGCTCACCCTGCCCTGGCTGGTGCGCAGGCTCGGGGTGCGGGCGGACTCCGAGCGGGAGAAGGAGTTCGAGACGGAGCTGGCGGTGCGCGCGACCAGGGCGGCGCGGCGGCGGCTGCGGGAGATCGAACAGGTCGAGGAGCTGCCCGAGGAACTCTCCGAGCAGATGCTGCGGCGCGCCTTCGACATCGGCATCCGGATCAGCCCCGACATGGGCGAGGAGGAGCGCCGCGAGGCGCACAAGCAGCGGGCGCGGCGGCTGCGGCGGGTGCGCAAGATCCAGGCGGAGATGATGAGCGCTGCCCGCCACGAGGTGCTCGCCGCGCGCAGCGAACCGGGCGCCGACCCGGAGATCGTCGACCGGGTGCTGAGGCACCTGGACGTGCGCAGCCTGCGCTGATCCGGCACCCCGGCACCCGGTCGCGACGGGGACTCTGGACGGGGTCTCTAACCGCGCCCCGTGCGCGGGAACTCGTAGGCGTGGCGCAGGGTCTTGCGGTCCGGGGACGGGATCTGGTCCGGGGCGGGCACCGCGTCGGAGGTGTTGACGCGGGGGAGCGCGTAGGGGTGCTCGGTGCGCAGCCAGGCGATCATCTGCTCGCGGACCGCGACCCGTACCGTCCAGATGTCGTCCGCGTCCTTCGCGGTCACCAGGGCGCGCACCTCGATGGTGTTCGGGGCGGTGTCCGTCACCACCAGGCTGTGCGCGCGGCCGTCCCAGGCAGGGCAGGCGCGCAGGATGTCCCGCAGCCGCTCGCGCATCGCCTCGATCGGCGCGCTGTGGTCGAGCTGCCAGAAGACGGTGCCGGTCATCTGCGGGGTGCCGCGCGACCAGTTCTCGAACGGGTTGGAGGTGAAGTACGAGACCGGCATGGTGATCCGGCGCTCGTCCCAGGTCCGCACGGTCAGGAACGTCAGCGTGATCTCCTCCACGGTGCCCCACTCGCCGTCCACGACGACCGTGTCCCCGATGCGCACCATGTCGCCGAAGGCGATCTGGAGCCCGGCGAACATGTTGGCCAGCGTCGCCTGCGCGGCCACACCGGCGACGATGCCGAGCACACCCGCCGACGCCAGCAGCGAGGCACCCGCCGCGCGCATCTCCGGGAACGTCAGCAGCATCGCGGCGACCGCGACCACTCCGACGATCGCCGACACCACCCGCATGATCAGCGTCACCTGGGTGCGCACCCGGCGCACCCTCGCCTGGTCGCGGTGGGCGCGGGCATAGCGGCTGTACGAGGTCTCGACGACGGCCGCCGCGATGCCGATCACCAGCCAGGCGGTCGAGCCGATCAGCACCAGGGTCAGCGTCTGCCCGATGCCCACCCGGTGGTCCCGCAGCGCGGGCACCTGGCCGAAGGAACCTCTCAGCAGGGCGACCAGCAGCACCAGTTGATAGGGGATGCGGCAGCGGCGCAGCAGACCCCACAGCGGGGTCTCGCCGTGTTGTTCGTCGGCCTTGCGCAGCAGCACGTCGGTGCCCCAGCCGATCAGTACGGTGAGCACGACGGAGCCGCCGAGCACGATCAGGGGACGGATGTCGTTCTCCATCCGGTGCGCCTAACCGCGAGAAGCCGTGATGAACCTGAGTGTTCGCTCACCCAGCGGGTAGGAGGCCGTGCCGGTCCGGCGGTCCGGGGACCCGGCTGGCACCATGGGGCCATGAACATCATGCTCTTTCACTCCGTCCTCGGGCTGACCTCCGAGGTGCGCGACGCCGCCGACCGGCTGCGCGCGGCCGGTCACGAGGTGTGGACGCCGGACCTCTTCGAGGGGCGCACCTTCGACTCGTTCGAGGAGGGCATGGAGTTCAAGGAGGAGATCGGCAAGGACGAGCTGCTGAAGCGGGCGGTGCTCGCCGCCGCGCCCTACTCCGAGCGCCAACTGGTCTACGCCGGGTTCTCGCTCGGCGCCTCGATCGCCCAGACGCTGGCCCTCGGCGACGAGAAGGCGCGTGGGCTGCTGCTCCTCCAGGGCACCTCGGACATCGCGCCGTCCGCGCACGTGGACGAACTCCCCGTGCAGTTGCACGTGGCGGAGCCGGACCCGTTCGAGACGGACGACTGGCTGAGCGCCTGGTACCTCCAGATGGGCCGCGCGGGTGCCGACGTCGAGGTCTACCGCTACCCCGGCGCCGGCCACCTCTACATGTTCCAGGACACCCCGGACTACGACGCCGAGGCCACCGAGGCCACCTGGCGGGTGGCGCTCGGCTTTCTCGACAGCCTGTAGCGGCTCAGGGCGACCCGGCGCCCGCCGGAGCGGGCGTTCAGCCGGGGAAGCACTCCTTGGGCGGGTGCACCAGCGACTCGAAGTGCCCGGAGTACACCCAGCCCGTGGGCTGGGAGTCGTAGATCCTGAACCACCGGGCGCCCGAGGGCGTCTTGGTGGTCGAGCACTGGATGCGCAGCGTCGCCCCGGCCCGCTCCACGCGGTAGCGCGTGGAGGAGCTGGTCGGCTGGCTGTACACGGGGGCGCCGCCCTGGTCCAGCACCGTCAGATTGACGAACGCCGGTGCCGCCGAGGCTTCCTGCGCCTGGCCGACGAAGGCGAACCCGGCTACGGCCATGGCGGCCGCGAGAGTGGCGGTCTTCTTCAAGGCACCTTGGGGGGTGGCCATGTGTCTCCCATCGTGGTCGAGGTGACGACGTGTCACCTGCCTCCTCAGATGAAGAGATCGTCGTACCGGTTGCCTGCCGGTGCCGGGTTCCTCGCGACGCGCCGTGACGGACCGCTACACCGGGTCGTAGGTCCGCTCGACCTTCTGCGTGCCGCTGCGGGTGCGGTACGAACGTGCCCACGCCGAGGTCGCGTCGGGGTTCGCGCGGTCGGAGATCACGTAGTAGTCCATCTGCGCGCGGTCGGCGGTGATGTCCAGGACGCCGTAGCCGTGGCGGTCGGTGTCGACCCAGTGGACGTGCCGGTTGGCGGCCTGGATGACCGGCGCGGCGACCGCCGAGACCGTGCCCTCGGGGACCTTCACGATGTCGTCGAGGTTGTCCGAGGTGAGCGAGGTGACCACGAACTCGGTCGCGGCGGACGCCGAGAGCGGATAGGTGCCCGCGTCGTAGGGCACGTCGTTGGCCCACGCCATGTGGATGTCGCCGGTCAGGAACACGGTGTTGCCGATGGCGTTGGTCCGCAGATGGGCGAGGAGTTCGCGGCGGTCGTCGGTGTAGCCGTCCCACTGGTCGGTGTTGAGGGCGATGCCCTCCTGCGGCAGCCCGAGCAATTTGGCCAGCGGCTTCAGCAGGTCGGCGGAGAGCGAGCCCACCGAGAACGGCGAGATCATCACCGAGTTGCCGACCAGACGCCACCTGGTGTCCGACGCCTTGAGCCCCGCCTTCAGCCAGTCCAACTGGGCGCGCCCGGTGATCGTGCGGTCCGGGTCGTCCACCGCGCCGCTCGCGGTGGACGCCTGCTGGGAGCGGAAGGAACGCAGGTCCAGCAGGGAGAGGTCGGCGAGCTTGCCGAAGCGCAGCCTGCGGTAGGTGGTGCCCGCGACGGCCGGGCGGACCGGCATCCACTCGAAGTACGCCTGCTTGGCGGCGGCCTGACGCGCCGACCAGGTGCCCTCGGCGCCCTCGGTGTGGTTGGTCGCGCCGCCCGACCAGGCGTTGTCCGCGAACTCGTGGTCGTCCCAGATCGCGACGACCGGCGCCTTCAGATGCAGCGCCTGCAGGTCGGGGTCGGTCTTGTACTTCGCGTGCCGGACGCGGTAGTCGGCCAGGGTGAGGATCTCGTGCGTGGGGGCGTGCGGGCGGACGACCTTGTCACGGGTGCCGTACTCGCCGCTGCCGTACTCGTAGATGTAGTCGCCCAGGTGCAGCCAGGCGTCCAGGTCGCCGCGGGCCGCGAGGTGGCGGTAGGAACTGAAGTAACCCGCCTCCCAGTTGGCGCAGGAGACCACGCCGAAGCGCAGACCCGCGACGTTCGCGTCGGCGGCCGGGGCGGTGCGGGTGCGGGCCACGGGGGAGTCGGTGCCGCCGGAGGAGAAGCGGAACCAGTAGTCGGTGGCGGGCGCGAGACCCCTGATGTCGGCCTTCACGGTGTGGTCGGCGGCGGCCGTCGCGGTGGCCGAGCCGGAGGCGACGACCGAGGTGAGCGCCTTGTCCCGGGCGACGGTCCAGCTCACCTCGGTGTCGGGACCGACGCCGGAGCCGGGCAGCGCCTCGGGCACGGGCGTCACCCGGGTCCACAGCAGCACCCCGTCGGGCAGCGGGTCCCCGGAGGCCACGCCGTGCGCGAAGACGGGGGCGGCGGTGGCGGCACGCGCGGGCAGCGCGGCGGCGAGCGGCCCGGCGAGCGCGGCGGTGGCGGCAGCGGCTTTGACGACGCTGCGGCGGCTGGGCGCAAGGGAGTTGAGGGCCTGGGCGGCAGCGAGAGGTCTCGATGGTCTGGTCACGGCCGATCAGGCTACTGATCGGTAAGCGAAAGAGCGGGCGAACTCCGAAAGTTCGCCCGCTCTTCACCCGGTGAAGGGGATCGCCGGGGGATCAGCCCTTGAGAGCCGCGCCCACCACCCGGTCGAAGTCGGCCACCGTCAGCAGGGGGCTGCCGTTGTTGAGCTGCTTGCCGTCCATGACGAAGCCCGGGGTGCCGCTCACGCCGTCCTTGTTGTCGTCGAAGGTCTTCGACATGCGCATCGCCCAGGCGTCGTAGGTGCCCTTCTTCACCGCGTTCTGGAACCCGGTGTTGTTCTTCAGCGCCGGGACGGTGTCGGCGACCTTGATGAGGTAGGCGTCGTCCTTGAACTTGTCGGTCGTCTCGTCCGGGTGCCACTTCGTCGAGTACAGCGCGGACTTGTACTGGAGGAACGCCTCGGGGCTGACGTTCAGCGCGGCGCCGAGCGCGCTCAGCGCGTTCTTGGAGCCCTCGCCGTTGTCGTGGCTGTCGATGAAGGTGGCGCCGATGTACTGGAACTTGAACGTGCCGTCGTCGATGTCCTTCTTGACGGTCGTGCCGACCTTCTGCTCGAACTCGGCGCACACCGGGCAGCGCGGGTCCTCGTAGATCTTGAGGGTCTTCTTGGCGCTGTCCTTGCCGATGACGACCGTGGTGCCGTCCTTGCCCGAGGTGTTGGCCGGGGCGACGACCTTGGCGGTCTTGGCCGCCTCCCAGGCGCTCGGCTTGTTGGCCTGGACGACGGCGTAGCCTATGCCGCCCGCCGCGGCGAGGACGGCTATCGCCGAGACGCCGACGACGATCTGCCGCTTGACCTTGGCGCGCTTGGCCTCGCGCTCGCGCTCCTGGCGCAGCCGCTCGCGCGCCGCCGTCTTCGCTGCCTGGGTGTTCCGGTTGCTCATGGTGGTGATCTCCATAGGGGACGCGCACACGACGTGCTCGGGGCACAGGTACGCGGGGATACGTATGGGCAGCCGAGCCGTGCTCGGCGCCGCCCCTCAGGGGCAGGCGAGGGCGGGCGGGCACGGAGGGCCGCGTCGTCCCAGGGAGTGCGAGAGAAGCAGACCGCGCGCGCGAGCCGGGCGCGACCGGGGGCGCGGGAGACGGCGGGCGGGAGCCGGGCGGACCGCCACGGCGGCCACCGCGAGCAGCAGCGGGCGGAACGTGGTCGCGGTCACCGCGCGCAGCAGCGCGGCCAGCGCCCGCTCGCCCCGGCGCAGCCACGCGGCCGCCAGCAGCCCCACCGCGATGTGCGCGGCGAGCAGCAGCCAGGCGGTCGCCGGTGCCGGGTGGGCGAGCGGTACGGCCGCCCGCGCGGGCACCCCGGACAGCCGGGCCAGCGGGGTGCCCACCGCGCCGCCCCGGCACAGCAGGTCGAGACCGAGGGAGTGCAGCGGGCCCGCCACCGGGCCGCCCGCGCGGCCGTAGCAGGCGTGCTGCCCGGTGGTGAAGACCGTGTCCGCCGCCAGCTCCAGCGGGACCAGGAGCGCCGCGATGCGGCCGAAGCCGCGCTCGCGCCCCGCCAGCGCGTACGCCGCGAGGAACACCCCGCAGGCGACCGCGAGCACGGTCACCGGCGGCAGCGGGGTCCGGGACAGCAGGACGTGCGACGCGGCGGCGAGCGTCACGGTGAAGGCCGTGAACAGCGCCGCGCGCACGGCCCTGAGCTGAGTCCCGGATATGTCCATGGTGAGAGGAGAGTGTGTCACGTACGCGGTGAAGGGGACCTCAAAGGTCCCGGGGGAGCCGGGAAGGTCACAGCCCCGGAATCCGGCCGTTGCGGAACAGGTCGAGGAAGATCTGGTGGTCGCCGCGGGCGCGGGCGCCGTAGCTGTGGGCGAAGTCGACCAGCAGGGGCGCGAAGCTCTCCTCGTCGGCGGCGAGGGCCGCGTCGATGGCGCGCTCGGTGGAGAACGGCACCAGGGACTCGCCGGACTGGTCGTCGGCGGCGGCGTGCATGGTGGCCGTGGCCCGGCCGAGGTCGGCGACGACGGTCGCGATCTCCTCCGGGTCGTCGATGTCGCCCCAGTCAAGGTCGACCGCGTACGGCGAGATCTCGGCCACGAGCTGACCCGCGCCGTCCAGCTCGGTCCAGCCGAGCCACGGGTCGGCGTGCGCCTGGAGGGCGCGCTGGGAGATCACCGTGCGGTGGCCCTCGTGCTGGAAGTAGTCACGGATCGCCGGGTCGGTGATGTGCCGGGAGACGGCCGGGGTCTGCGCCTGCTTGATGTAGATCACCACGTCGTTCTCCAGGGCGTCGGTGGCGCCCTCCAGGAGGACGTTGTACGACGGCAGCCCGGCCGAGCCGATGCCGACGCCCCGGCGCCCCACGACGTCCTTCACCCGGTACGACTCCGGGCGGACCAGGCTGCTCTCCGGCAGCGTCTCCAGGTAGCCGTCGAAGGCGGCCAGCACCTTGTACCGGGTGGCGGCGTCCAGCTCGATGGAGCCGCCGCCCGGCGCGAAGCGGCGCTCGAAGTCGCGGATCTCGGTCATCGACTCAAGGAGCCCGAACCGGGTCAGCGAGCGGGCGTCCCGCAGCGCGTCCAGGAGCGGACCTTCGGCGGTGTCCAGGGTGAACGGCGGCACCTCGTCGTCCTTGGCGCCGGTGGCGAGGGCGTGGACGCGCTCGCGGTAGGCGGCCGCGTAGACCGTGACCAGCTCGGTGATCTGCTCGTCGCTGAGCGCCTTCGCGTATCCGATCAGCGCGATGGAGGCGGCGAAGCGCTTGAGGTCCCAGGTGAAGGGGCCGACGTACGCCTCGTCGAAGTCGTTGACGTTGAAGACCAGGCGGCCGTTGGAGTCCATGTACGTGCCGAAGTTCTCGGCGTGCAGATCGCCGTGTATCCACACCCGCGAGGTGCGCTCGTCCAGGTACGGACCGCCCCGCTTCTCCGCATCGAGGTCGTGGTAGAAGAGGCAGGCGGTGCCCCGGTAGAACGCGAAGGCGCTCGCGGCCATCTTGCGGAACTTCACCCGGAACGCGGCCGGGTCGGCGGCCAGGAGCCGGCCGAAGGCGGTGTCGAAGACGGCGAGGATCTCCTCGCCGCGCTGCTCGTCGCTGAGCTGGGGAACCGACATCGCGGGGTGCCTCCTGGTGCTGGTGCGGTGCGTGTGAAAAAGAGGGAGCGGCCGCGGCGCGCTTCCCCCGTCTCCAACGGGCGACGCGGCGCGGGAGTGCCCGGTTCCCGATGAAGGTACGCGGACGGAGCCCGTGAGTGTCAGTGCCGGGGCATAGACTTCTTCGCTGTCCCCCTGCTTGTTCACCTGGAGGCCAAACCGTGTCGAAGCCGCCCTTCACGCACCTGCACGTCCACACCCAGTACTCGCTGCTGGACGGTGCCGCGCGGCTCAAGGACATGTTCAATGCCTGCAATGAGATGGGCATGACACACATCGCCATGTCCGACCACGGCAACCTCCACGGCGCGTACGACTTCTTCCACACCGCGAAGAAAGCCGGAATCACCCCGATCATCGGCATCGAGGCGTATGTCGCCCCCGAGTCCCGGCGCAACAAGCGCAAGATCCAGTGGGGTCAGCCGCACCAGAAGCGGGACGACGTCTCCGGCTCGGGCGGTTACACCCACAAGACGATGTGGGCGGTGAACAAGACCGGTCTGCACAACATCTTCCGGCTGTCCTCCGACGCGTACGCCGAGGGCTGGCTGCAGAAGTGGCCGCGGATGGACAAGGAGACCATCTCGCAGTGGTCCGAGGGCATCGTCGCCTCCACCGGCTGCCCCTCGGGCGAGGTGCAGACGCGGCTGCGGCTCGGCCAGTTCGACGAGGCGCTCAAGGCCGCCTCCGACTACCAGGACATCTTCGGCAAGGACCGGTACTTCCTGGAGCTGATGGACCACGGCATCGACATCGAGCACCGGGTCCGCGACGGTCTCCTGGAGATCGGCAAGAAGCTCGGCATCCCGCCGCTGGTCACCAACGACTCGCACTACACGTACGCGCACGAGGCGACCGCCCACGACGCCCTGCTGTGCATCCAGACCGGCAAGAACCTCTCCGACCCCGACCGCTTCAAGTTCGACGGCACCGGCTACTACCTCAAGTCCACGGACGAGATGTACGCCATCGACTCCTCCGACGCCTGGCAGGAGGGCTGCGCCAACACCCTCCTGGTCGCCGAGATGGTCGACACCACGGGCATGTTCGAGGCCAAGAACCTCATGCCCAAGTTCGACATCCCGGACGGCTACACCGAGGTCACCTGGTTCAAGGAGGAGGTCCGCCGCGGCATGGAGCGCCGCTTCCCCGGCGGCATCCCCGAGGACCGGCAGAAGCAGGCCGAGTACGAGATGGACGTCATCATCTCGATGGGCTTCCCCGGCTACTTCCTCGTCGTCGCCGACTTCATCATGTGGGCCAAGAACAACGGCATCGCGGTCGGTCCCGGCCGAGGCTCCGCGGCCGGTTCGATCGTCGCGTACGCCATGGGCATCACCGACCTCGACCCCATCCCGCACGGTCTGATCTTCGAGCGGTTCCTCAACCCCGAGCGCATCTCGATGCCCGACGTCGACATCGACTTCGACGAGCGCAGGCGCGTCGAGGTGATCCGGTACGTGACCGAGAAGTACGGCGCCGACAAGGTCGCCATGATCGGCACCTACGGCACCATCAAGGCCAAGAACGCGATCAAGGACTCCGCGCGCGTCCTCGGCTACCCGTACGCCATGGGCGACCGCATCACCAAGGCCATGCCCGCCGACGTCCTCGGCAAGGGCATCCCGCTCTCCGGCATCACCGACCCGAGCCACCCCCGCTACTCGGAGGCGGGCGAGGTCCGGGGGATGTACGAGAACGAGCCGGACGTGAAGAAGGTCATCGACACCGCGCGCGGTGTGGAGGGTCTGGTCCGGCAGATGGGTGTGCACGCCGCCGGCGTGATCATGTCCAGCGAGACCATCACCGAGCACGTCCCGGTCTGGGTGCGGCACACCGACGGTGTGACCATCACGCAGTGGGACTACCCGAGCTGTGAGTCGCTCGGTCTGCTGAAGATGGACTTCCTGGGTCTGCGCAACCTCACGATCATGGACGACGCCGTCAAGATGGTGAAGGCGAACAAGGGGATCGACATCGATCTCCTGAGCCTCCCGCTCGACGACCCCAAGACCTTCGAACTGCTCCAGCGCGGCGACACCCTCGGCGTCTTCCAGTTCGACGGCGGACCCATGCGCTCGCTGCTGCGCCTGATGAAGCCGGACAACTTCGAAGACATCTCCGCCGTCTCCGCCCTGTACCGCCCGGGTCCGATGGGCATGAACTCCCACACGAACTACGCGCTGCGCAAGAACGGGCAGCAGGAGATCACGCCGATCCACCCGGAGCTGGAGGAGCCGCTCCGGGAGGTCCTGGACGTCACCCACGGCCTGATCGTCTACCAGGAGCAGGTGCAGAAGGCCGCCCAGATCATCGCGGGCTACTCGCTCGGCGAGGCCGACATCCTCCGCCGCGTGATGGGCAAGAAGAAGCCCGAGGAACTGGCGAAGAACTTCGTCCTGTTCCAGAAGGGCGCCCGCGACAAGGGCTTCAGCGACGAGGCGATCCAGGCGCTGTGGGACGTGCTGGTCCCCTTCGCCGGATACGCGTTCAACAAGGCGCACTCCGCCGCGTACGGTCTGGTGTCCTACTGGACCGCCTACCTCAAGGCCAACTACCCGGCCGAGTACATGGCGGGACTGCTGACCTCGGTCAAGGACGACAAGGACAAGTCGGCGGTCTACCTCAACGAGTGTCGCCGCATGGGCATCAAGGTGCTCCCGCCGAACGTCAACGAGTCGGAGTCCAACTTCGCCGCCCAGGGCGACGACGTGATCCTCTTCGGGCTCTCCGCGGTGCGCAACGTCGGCACCAACGTGGTCGAGGCGATCATCCGGGGCCGCAAGACCAAGGGGAAGTACCTCTCCTTCCCGGACTACCTCGACAAGGTCGAGGCGGTCGCCTGCAACAAGCGCACCACCGAGTCGCTGATCAAGGCAGGCGCCTTCGACTCGATGAACCACACCCGCAAGGGACTCACCGCGCAGTACGAGCCGATGATCGACAACGTGGTCGCGGTCAAGCGCAAGGAGGCCGAGGGACAGTTCGACCTCTTCGGCGGCATGGGCGAGGACGCGGGCGACGAACCCGGCTTCGGACTCGACGTCCAGTTCACCGACGAGGAGTGGGAGAAGACCTATCTCCTCGCCCAGGAGCGGGAGATGCTCGGTCTCTACGTCTCCGACCACCCGCTCTTCGGTCTGGAGCACGTGCTCTCCGACAAGGCGGACGCGGGCATCTCCCAGTTGACCGGTGGCGAGCACTCCGACGGCGCGGTGGTGACCATCGGCGGCATCATCTCCGGTCTCCAGCGCAAGATGACCAAGCAGGGCAACGCCTGGGCGATCGCCACCGTGGAGGACCTCGCGGGCTCCATCGAGTGCATGTTCTTCCCGGCGACCTACCAGCTCGTCTCGACCCAACTCGTCGAGGACGCCGTGGTGTTCGTCAAGGGGCGGCTCGACAAGCGCGAGGACGTGCCCCGGCTGGTGGCCATGGAGCTCCAGGTGCCCGACCTGTCCAACGCGGGCACCAACGCGCCGGTGATCCTCACCATCCCGGCCACCCGCGTCACCCCGCCCATGGTCAGCCGCCTCGGCGAGATCCTCAGCCACCACAAGGGCGACAGCGAGGTCCGCATCAAGCTCCAAGGACCGCACAAGACCACGGTCCTGCGCCTGGACCGGCACCGGGTCAAGCCCGACCCGGCGCTCTACGGCGACCTCAAGGTGCTCCTCGGCCCGTCCTGCCTGGCGGGCTGAACACACCGGGCACGGCAGTGAAAACACGGAAGTGAGAAGGGGCGCACCCCGCGGGAGTGCGCCCCTTCTTCATACGCTCGCCGGGCTCATACGCCCTTCAAAAGCACTCAGTTGTGTCCGAAGCGCTTGTTCTGCTTGCGGGCGTAGTCCGAGGCGCCGCCCGCGCCCTGCGCGGCGGGCTCGTGCGCCTCGGCGGCCTGCCGCTGCGAGTTCTCCGGGGCCTGCTCGGCCTGGGACGAGCGGTTCTTCGGGCCGGTCTGCTTGCGGTTCTTGTTCTTGGCCATGGGGATCTGCCTCCTGAAGGGGGTCTAGGGGCCAGGGCCGACATCAGATTCACATACGCTGACATCAATCGCATGTCGGATAATTACCGTCTGTGACAGGGGTGGTGGGGGCGCGGACGCCGGAAACGCCACGCCGAAGATCGAGTTCGGGCCGTTAACCCCCGGGCGGTCGGGCAGACTCGAAGGAAGTCCGAAGCAAAACCTCCGGGGAAGAGGGTGAGTCGCGTGGACCGCTGCATCGTCCTGGTGGACGCCGGGTATCTGCTGGGTGCCGCCGCCAGCCTCCTCGCCGGTGAACCCTCGCGGTCCCGGATCACCGTCGACCACCCCGCGCTGATCCACGCCCTGCGCGAGCGCGCCGAGGCGGAGACCGGGCGCCCGCTGCTGCGCATCTACTGGTTCGACGGCGCCCCCGACCGGGTCCCGCAGCCCGAGCACCGCAGACTCCGCGTGATGCCCCGCGTCACCGTCCGGCTCGGCGCCCTGACCCGTACCGACGGGCGCTGGGCGCAGAAGGGCGTCGACGCGGCCATGCACGCCGAGCTGACCGAGCTGGCCCGCAACCGCGCCTGCTCCGACATCGTCCTGGTCACCGGCGACGGCGATCTGCTGCCCGGCATGATGGCCGCCAAGGAGCACGGCGTCGCCGTCCACCTGTGGGCCGTGCAGGCCGCCGACGGCGACTACAACCAGTCCGAGGACCTGGTCGCCGAGGCCGACGAGCGGCGCGTCCTGGACCGTGCCTGGATCATCCAGGCCGTCCGCGCCAAGGAACTCACCGGCGTCTGCGCCACCCCGCCCCCGCCCCGCCCCGACATCGCCGCGATCCTCTCCGCCCCGCTGCCCGAGTCCGCGCTCGCCCCCGCCGGGGAACGCGCCGACGAGGAGACCGCCCACCCCCACCCGGCGTCGGGACCCGCCCGCAACGGCACCGAGGAGCGCCCCAGCACCACCAAGGGCGTCCCCACCCCCAAGGACCTCGCCGCGCTGCGCGCACCCGGCGCCGCCGCCCCGCACGCCGCGCAGCACCCCTCCAGCGCCACCCTGCGCTGGTCCTCCGACAAGGGCTGGGTGGACCGCCCCGGCACCCCCGCCGAGCCGCCCGAGGTCGCCGCCATGCCGACCCTCGCCCAGCTCACCACCGCCGAGCAGCGCTGGGCGGACCGCGAGGAGGACATCACCACCGTCGGCGGCGACCCCTACGAGGTCGGCCAGGTCTTCGCCCGCCGCTGGATGTCCCGCCTCGGCGACCAGGGTCATCTGCACCGGCTGTCCGCGATGTACCCGCGCATCCCGCACCGCATCGACGGCGAGCTGCTGCGCTACGCCGCCCGCTTCGGTCTGCTCGCCCACAAGGACGACCAGATCGACGAGCACGACCGTTACGCCATCCGGGCGGGCTTCTGGCGGGAGTTCGACGTCCCCGCGGCGGCCACCGACACCCCGCCCGGGGAGTGACCAGGGGCTGAACCGGGACCGCGGCGGGGCGGAACCGGGGGATGCCGAGATGAGGTGCCCCAAAGACGAGTAAAGGGTCCGCACCCCGTACGCTCCTCCCTTGTGAGTACGCGCGCGGGACAGGCACTTCGGTACGACGAAGCCGTACGCGTGCGCGGACTCAGCAAGACCTACCCGCCCGTCAAGGGACGGCGCGGAACCCCCGGCACGTCCGAGGTACGGGCCACCGACCAGGTGAACCTCCAGGTGCGCGGCGGCGAGGTCTTCGGGCTGCTCGGTCCGAACGGCGCCGGCAAGTCCACCCTCGTCCGCCAGCTCACCGGGCTGCTGCGCCCCGACTCCGGCAGCGTCGAGATCCTCGGCCACGACATCGTGCGCCACCCCGAGCGCGCCGCCCGCATCCTCGCCTACCTCGGCCAGGAGTCCTCCGCCCTGGACGAGCTGACCGTCGCCCTCGCCGTCGAGACCACCGCGCGGCTGCGCGGTCTGGACGCCCGGCAGGCGCGCGACGAGCGCGACGCCGTCCTGGACGAGCTGGAACTCGGTCCCCTCGCCGGACGCCCGCTGACCAGGCTGTCCGGCGGACAGCGGCGGCTCGCCTGCGTGGCCGCCGCGCTCGTCGGGGACCGCCCGCTGCTCGTGCTCGACGAGCCCACCACCGGCATGGACCCGGTGGCCCGGCGCGCGGTCTGGAGCGCTGTGGACCGGCGGCGCGCCGAGCGCGGCACGACCGTGCTGCTCGTCACCCACAACGTCATCGAGGCCGAGACCGTCCTCGACCGGGTCGCCGTCCTCGACCGGGGGCGGGTGATCGCCTGCGACACCCCCTCCGGACTCAAGGAACGCGTCTCCGGCGAGGTGCGGGTGGAACTGGTGTGGCGGGAGCGGGCGCCCCTGGAGGTGCCCGAGGTCGCCGTCCTGCGGGAGCGGGCCACCGAGTCCGGCCGCCGCTGGACGCTGCGGCTCGCCCCCGAGGAGGCGCGGGCAGCCGTCGCCACCGTCACCGGCGGCGCCGCGTTTGCCGCGCTGGACGACTTCACCCTCGCCACCCCGAGCCTGGAGGACGTCTACCTCGCGCTCGGCGGCGCGGCCCGGCAGGGGCTGGTGAGGGGATGAGCAAGGGGCTCGCCGTACCCGCGCTGAGCGCGGCACCCGCCGTGTCCGTATGGTCCCAGTGGACGCCGTGGTCCCTGGCAGACGGCGCCCCCGCCGCCGTCGGGAAGAGGAGCAGCTCGTCGTGAGTGTCGTATCCGCGGAGGTCGCCACCGGTGCCGTGCGGACCGTGCCCGAGCAGGCCCGGCGCGCGGTCGAACTGGGCCCGCCCGCGCGGTTCGGGCCGTCGCTGGCCGCCGTCTACCGGGCGCAGCTCTCCCGCGCCCGGGTGGCGCGCATCCCGCTGCTGTTCGTGGCCGTCTTCCAGTCCGTCGGCATCGCCGTGATGATGCGCGGGGTCGTCGACGGCGGTCCCGAGGCGTGGTCGGTGGTGGCCGGGTCCTCCGTGCTGGTCGTCGCCTACGTGGCGCTGAACCTGCTCTCGCAGTACTTCGGCCAGTTGCGCGCGAGCGGCGGACTCGACCACTACGCCACCCTGCCGGTGCCGCCCGCCGCCGTGGTGCTGGGCGCGGCGGCGGCGTACGCCTCCTTCACCGTGCCCGGCACCCTGGTCACCGCGCTGTTCGGCTGCGCGCTGTTCGGGCTGCCGGTGTCCAACCTGTGGGTGCTGCTGGCGGTGATCCCGCTCGCCGGGGCAGCCCTGTCCGGTGTCGGCGCCGCCTGCGGACTGCTCGCCCCGCGCCCCGAACTGGCCACCCTGCTCGGCCAGCTCGGCATGTCGGCGGCGCTGCTGCTCGGTGTGCTGCCCGCCGACCGGATGCCGGGGATCGTCCGCCTCGCCCGCGACCTGCTGCCCTCGACCTACGGCGTCGAGGCGTACGCCCGCACCTTCGGTCCGCACCCCGACTGGGCCGTGGTCCTCGCTGACCTGGGGGTGTGCGCGGGCGTCGGCGTGATCTCGCTGGCGGTGGCCACCCGCGCCTATCGCCGAGCCGCCGTCCGGTGACGCGGCCCACAGCACGACCTGGCACGATGTCAGGGTGACCGCACCGCTGACTCCCCCTCCGCCGCCGCACGAAGACTCCGCGCACCCGGTCCGGCAGGGACCGCCCGACGGTGAGCCGGCCGCGGAACGGTACGAACAGGACGGCCCCGGAATGAAGACCGAAGTGCGGGAGGCCGCCGTGATCGCGGCGGTGGTGGCGCTGAGCGGGGTGCTGCTCGGCGTGCTGTGGTGGCAGCTCGCCCCGCACGTGCCGCTCGTCGGCGACTCGGCGGACCACAGTTGGGTGGTGTACCTCAAGGACAGCGAGGGCGAGCAGGCGGTCGGGGTGGACGGCACGTTCACCCTGCTGGGTCTCGCCTTCGGCGTTCTCAGCGCGCTCGGCGTGTTCCTGGTGCGCCGTCGCGGGGGCGTGCCGCTCGCGGTCGGTCTCGGGGTCGGCGGGCTGCTGGCCTCGCTGGTGGCCTGGCGGCTCGGGGTGTGGCTCGGACCCGCCGAGGACGTCATCGCCCGCGCGAAGGCGGTCGGCGCCGGGGTCACCTTCGCGGCGCCGCTGCGCCTGGGCGCCAAGGGCGCGCTGCTCGCCTGGCCGTTCGCCGCGCTCCTGGTCCATCTGGGGCTGACGGCGCTCTTCGGTCCCCGCGACCCGGAGGAGCACGAGGACTACGTCCCGGGCGAGTACGGCCCGCCGCCGCAGCAGTAGGTCAGCCGCCCCGGCAGAAGCTCAAGTGCGTTCCGAGGGCCCCGATCCGGGGCCCTCACGCATGTCCGCCGCCCTTACGCGCGGGCGATCGGCGCCAGCACCGCCGAGGTCAGCTCTGCCAGCGCCTTGGGCGCCAGCTCGACCTCCAGACCCCGGCGGCCCGCCGAGACGCAGATCGTGGTGTGGTCCTCCGCCGAGGCGTCCAGGACCGTGGGCAGGCGCTTGCGCTGGCCGAGCGGGGAGATGCCGCCCCGGACATAGCCGGTCGTGCGCTCCGCGAGCGCCGGGTCGGCCATCGCGGCCCGCTTGCCGCCCACCGCCGACGCCAGCGCCTTGAGGTCGAGCGAGCCGGAGACGGGGACCACCGCCACCGTCAGCGCGCCGTCCACCTCGGCCACCAGCGTCTTGAAGACGCGCTCGGGGGAGACGCCCATCGCCTCGGCCGCCTCCTCGCCGTAGGAGGGGTGGGACGGGTCGTGGTTGTAGGAGTGGACCGTGTGTTCCACACCGGCGGAGGTGAGCGCCACCGTCGCCGGGGTTCCGCCGGACTGCTGCTTCTTGGACTTCTTCGCCATCGGGGGTGTGTGCCTCGGTTCGGGTCAGTTCAGGCTGGTGCGCGCCCGGGTCAGTTCGAACGCGGGCAGCGACGGCAGGCTACGGATGATGGCGGTCTCCGAGCGAAGGAGTTTCAGCTCGTCGCGCAGCCGGGAGGCGGTGTCCGGTGCCTGGAGGAGGCGCTGCTTGGTCGGGGTGTCCAGGACCATGGCCGCCGCGACCAGGTAGGAGGCGACGCCCGGGTCGTCGGGCAGCTCCGCGTCGGACAGCGAGTGCTCGGCGGCGCCCGCAAGGCGCTTCTGGTAGCGCCGGAAGGAGTCGAGGACGCCCTCCGCGAGCGCGCCCGCCTCGTCGCCGGGCTCCTCGGTCAGCTCCTCGACCTCGACGGTGAGGAAGGCGCCCGTGGTGTCCACCGAAAGCAGCCGCACCCGCCGGGTGCCGGTCGCCAGCACCTCGAAGGTGCCGTTCTCCCGCTCCCTTATGGTCGCCGCGTCCGCCACACAGCCGATCCGGTGCACCGCCTTGAGCGGGTCGGGACCGAAGCCCGCGGCCGGGCCCTGGTCGGGCAGCGCGGTCGGATCAGGCATCCCCGGGGCGCTCGGCGCCACCTCGTGGCCGTCCCGGATGGCGGCGACGACGAACCGGCGCGGCTCCTCCTCCGGGGTCTTCAGCAGCTCGCGCATCATGGCGCGATACCGCTCCTCGAAGACGGTCAGCGGCAGCACGAGACCCGGGAACAGCACCGTGTTCAGCGGGAAGAGAGGCAGGCGGGCGGTGGTCACGACGCCCCAGCCTAATGGTCATGGCCGCCACTGGACCCCTGGCGGCCACCGTCCGGCCGCCGGGGTGTCGGGATCAGCCCCGTGAGCGCGGTGCCCGCACCCCCCGCGAGCAGCGCCTCGCGCACCCGCAGGAAGTGCCCGAGCGGGTCGTCGGAGACCAGCGTCCAGGGGAAGGAGGTGGCGTACGGGCCGATCAGGGCGGCCTGTTCGCGGGCGTCGTCCCAGCGCTCCAGGCGCAGCAGCACGTAGAGCAGCTTGTTGCGGACCTCGGCGGGCCACGGGTCGGCCGCCGGGAGACGCCCGGAGAGGTCCGCCGCGCGGTCGGCGGCCGCGTCGAGGCGGGTCCTGCCCACCTCGGGGCCGCACAGGTCCGTCAGATAGCCGAAGGCGGCCCGCACGGGCAGCGCCTGCACGAGGGAGTCCGCGGGCGCGTCCTGCGCGGCGCGCTCGGCGAAGTCGAAGCACTCGCCGTGCGAGCCGTGCCAGAAGGTGCCGAGATAGCGCAGTGCGGCGACATGGCAGCCGTAGTGGTGCGGGGCACGGCGTACGGCCGCCTCCCACAGCTCCTCGAAGTAGCGGTGGCCCGCCTTCGAGCCGCGCGCGTGGTCCAGCGCGATCCGCCAGGGCACCGGGTCGCGGTCGTCGGCGCGGGCGGCGGCGGTGATCAGCGGGCTCACCGCGCGCAGCAGCTCGGCCCGGGCGGGGGAGTACCAGACGCGGTCCACCGCGAGCTGGGCGGCCACGAGCAGCGCGCCCGGGTCGTCGGGGGCTGCCGCGCGCCACGCGTCGAACCACTCCGGGCGCGCGTGGGCGAAGGCGGCCAGGCGCCGCGCGTAGCCGTCCCGGTCCTCCCAGCGCCCCGCCGCGCGGGTGGCGGCGAGGAGGGCGGCGGCGGGTGCGTACTCACCGCGCGCGGCGGCGACGAGCACGGGGGAGAGACGGTCGTCCGGCGCGTCGAGGACGGCGTCGTCGGCGGCCGGGGTGGGGCCGACCGGGCGCGCGGCGCGTCGTGTCATCCGGGTGGGGCGGAGGAACGCGGGCAGTGGAACCATGGTGTCGACCATTGAAAGTCCGCAGGTCGCGGCTGCGCCAGAGGGTTGGGGCAAGTCGTGGAAGGTTGTATCACGTCAGGTCAAGAACCGGTAAAAAGGTGACTTCTGCGGTCTTGTCCGGAGCCCGCTGAAATGTCGGTTCCCCTCACGCGCCCCACCCGCCTCCGCCGTACCGCCGCTCACCCCCGGCGCAGCAACCGCGTCGCCCCCGCAGCCACCGCCGTCGCCAGCACCCAGCCCAGCAGGATCAGCGCCGCCGCGAGCCACGGCCAGCCCCCGCGCAGCCGCCACTGGCCCGCCATCCCGAGGTCCACCACCGGCAGCAGCAGATCCAGGGTGAACAGGGCAGGGCTCCAGGCGGGATGCGCGTCCGGGTCCATCGGATGGTGCCCGGCGTGCCGGAACGCCAGCGTGCCCGCCGCCCACAGCACCGCCATCCACACCGCCGCCCGCCCCGGCCGGTAGCCGTACGCCACCGCCCAGTCCTGCGCGTAGCCCCAGAGCTTGGCCGCCAGCGGCAGCGTCTCGCGGCGCCTGCGCTGCTTGGCCAGCAGCACCTCGCGGGCGTCCTCGTCCTCCCCGGCCGCCCGCAGCACCGCCGCAAGACGCTCGTACGGCTCCGGGTGGTACTCGGCGGTCGCCGCCGCCACCCAGTCCAGGCGCCGGGTCAGCGGGAACGGTCCCCTCGGCACCAGGTTCTCGTACGCGAAACCGCCCATCTGGAGGTTGCCCGGCTCCGGCCAGCTCCCCGCGTGGTCCACCAGGTTCACGATCCGGGCGCCCGAGAGCACCACGCGCCCGCGCGACAAACGGTCCCCGAGGAAACGCAGCTCGGGCGTCTGCACCCGGCGCAGCGACACCTCCTGGTCGTCACCGAGCACGAACCGCGCCCGCTCCAGGTCCACCGCGTCCCCGAACCGCCCGTCGTCCAGACGCACCCCGCCCCGGCACTCGAAGGACTGCACCCGGGTCCCGCGCGCGGGCGTGGTCCCGCTCAGCAGCGGGCTGCCCACCCCGGCCGGGGTCATGTACAGCGTGCGGCCCACCGTGAGCTGCGGGGCGTTCAGCGCGCGCCGCGCGTACGGATTGACCAGCCGTGCCCCGCGCAGGCTCAGCGACACCCCGACCGTCGCGCCGCGCAGGCTCAGCTCGCCGTACGACTCCAGCATCTCCGCCTGGAGGTCCTGGCCCACGCTGATGCCGTCCCCGGCGAGGGAGCGCCCGCTGCGGTCCCGGTGCGCGACCGCCTGGTTGAGCAGCAGATCGGTGCCGATCTGGGCGTCGGTCAGCCGCAGCCCCTCGCGGAAGCGGCAGCGCGGCAGATGGAGGTCGCCCTCGGTGTGCACCCGGGCAGCCTCCAGGCGCGGCACCGCGCAGTCCACCAGGCGCAGCGTCGTGAAGTGCGCCTCCGGCATCCGGACCTCGTCGTCGAAACGGCAGCCGCGCAGCTCCACGTACGGCGTGATCGTGCCGCCCGCCACCTCCAGCGTGCCGGTGATCCGCACCCCGGACAGCTTCAGCGCGGACACCCGCCCCGCGAGCGCCGGTGGCCCGTCCAGCAGCAGCCAGGACACGATCCGCGCCCGCACACTGCGCCCAGGACCCCACACATAGTCGCCGTGCGGATCGTCCACGGCGGCGTCCCCGCAGGTCAGGTCGTACAAACTGCCGTCACGGAACGCCTGCCACATGCCCGCCTCGGCGGGGGTCAGGTCCTCCGGCAGGCTCACCGTGCCCTGTCCGGACCCATCGGTCACAGCGGCCCCCTCTTCGTCCTCGGCCACCCGTACGCCGCTGATGCCCGCCCGGTGACCTCCGCAACACACCACGTGACGACGTTCCGGCCACGCTCTGTACCCTCCGTTGTCCCACGAGTCGTATCAGCCACTGATACGCGCGGACGGCCCGCTGCGGCGGTCTGAGAGAATTGGGACTGTGATCTCCCGAATCGATCTGCGCGGCGACGCCCTCCCCGAGGGTCCCGCCCTGCGCGACCTGCTGCCCCGAGCCGACTTCGACGTCTCGGCCGCCCTGGAGAAGGTGCGTCCGATCTGCGAGGCCGTGCATCATCGTGGCGACGCGGCACTGATCGACTTCGCCGAGAGGTTCGACGGAGTACGGCTGGAATCCGTCCGTGTCCCCGCCCAGGCGCTCACCGACGCGCTCGACGCCCTCGACCCCGCCGTGCGCGCCGCCCTGGAGGAGTCCATCCGCCGCGCCCGCATGGTCCACCGCGCCCAGCGCCGCACCGACCACACCACCCAGGTCGTGCCCGGCGGCACCGTGACCGAGAAGTGGGTGCCCGTCGACCGGGTCGGGCTCTACGCGCCCGGCGGACGCTCGGTCTACCCCTCCTCCGTGATCATGAACGTGGTGCCCGCGCAGGAAGCCGGGGTCGAGTCCATCGCGCTCGCCTCGCCCGCGCAGGCGGAATTCGGCGGACTCCCGCACCCGACGATCCTCGCCGCCTGCGCCCTGCTCGGCGTGGACGAGGTGTACGCGGCGGGCGGCGCCACCGCCGTCGCGATGTTCGCCTACGGCACCGAGTCCTGCGCGCCCGCCAACATGGTCACCGGCCCCGGCAACATCTGGGTCGCCGCCGCCAAGCGCTTCTTCACCGGAAAGATCGGCATCGACGCCGAGGCGGGTCCGACCGAGATCGCGGTCCTCGCCGACGACACCGCCGACCCGGTGCACGTCGCCGCCGACCTGATCAGCCAGGCCGAGCACGACCCGCTGGCCGCCGCCGTCCTGGTCACCGACTCGGTCGCGCTCGCCGACGCGGTCGAGGCGGAGCTGAAGACGCAGGTCGCCGCCACCAAGCACATCGACGACCGGATCGTGCCCGCGCTCAACGGGCAGCAGTCCGCGATCGTCCTCGTGGACGGCGTCGAGGAGGGGCTGCGGGTCGTCGACGCGTACGGCGCCGAGCACCTGGAGATCCAGACCCGCGACGCCGCCGCCGTCGCCGACCGCGTGCGCAACGCGGGCGCGGTCTTCATCGGCCCCTGGGCGCCCGTCTCCCTCGGGGACTACGCCGCCGGGTCCAACCACGTGCTGCCCACCGGCGGCTGCGCCTGCCACTCCTCCGGTCTGTCCGTGCAGTCCTTCCTGCGGGGCATCCACATCGTGGACTACACGAAGGACGCCCTCGCCGAGGTCGCCCACCACGTGGTGACGCTCGCGGAGGCGGAGGACCTGCCCGCGCACGGCGCGGCGGTCAAGGCGAGGTTCGGGTGGAAGGTACCGACGACCAAGTGACCGGCATCGACGATCTCCCCGTACGGGACGAGCTGCGCGGCAAGTCCCCCTACGGCGCGCCCCAGTTGGACGTCCCCGTCCGGCTGAACACCAACGAGAACCCCTACCCGCTGCCCGAACCGCTCGTCGAGCGGATCGCGGAGCGGGTGCGCGAGGCAGCCCGGAACCTGAACCGCTACCCCGACCGGGACGCGGTCCAGTTGCGCACCGAACTCGCCAAGTACCTGACCAAGACCGGCCATTACGCCCTCGGCACCGAGAACGTCTGGGCGGCCAACGGCTCCAACGAGGTCATCCAGCAACTGCTGCAGACCTTCGGCGGACCCGGTCGCACCGCGATCGGCTTCGAGCCGTCGTACTCGATGCACGCGCTCATCGCGCGCGGCACCGGCACCGGCTGGATCTCCGGACCGCGCGGCGCGGACTTCACCATCGACCTGCCCGCCGCCGAGCGCGCCATCGCCGAGCACAAGCCCGACGTCGTCTTCATCACCACCCCCAACAACCCCACGGGCAACGCGGTCCCGCCCGAGACGGTCCTCGCGCTGTACGACGCGGCGCAGGCGGCGAAGCCGTCCATGGTGGTCGTGGACGAGGCGTACATCGAGTTCAGCCACGGCGACTCGCTGCTGCCGCTGCTGAAGGGCCGCCCGAACCTCGTGATCTCGCGGACCATGTCCAAGGCGTTCGGCGCCGCCGGGCTGCGGCTCGGCTATCTGGCCGCCGACCCCGCCGTGGTGGACGCCGTCCAGTTGGTGCGGCTGCCCTACCACCTGAGCGCCGTCACCCAGGCGACCGCGCTCGCCGCCCTGGAGCACACCGACACCCTGCTCGGCTATGTCGAGCAGCTCAAGACCGAGCGGGACCGCCTGGTCACCGAACTGCGCGCCATCGGTTACGACGTGACCGAGTCCGACGCCAACTTCGTGCAGTTCGGCCGCTTCACGGACACCCAGGCGGCGTGGCGCCGCATCCTCGACCACGGCGTCCTCGTCCGGGACAACGGCGTCCCCGGACGGCTGCGGGTGTCGGCCGGCACCCCCGAAGAGAACGACGCGTTCCTCGACGCGGTACGGGACTTGAAGAAGGAGCTAGACGCATGAGCCGCACAGGCCGCGTGCAGCGCACCACCAAGGAGACCTCGGTCCTCGTCGAGATCGACCTCGACGGCACCGGCAAGACCGACATCGCCACCGGCGTCGGCTTCTACGACCACATGCTCGACCAGCTCGGCCGCCACGGTCTGTTCGACCTCACCGTGAAGACCGACGGCGACCTGCACATCGACACCCACCACACCATCGAGGACACCGCCCTCGCGCTGGGTGCCGCCTTCAAGCAGGCGCTCGGCGACAAGGTGGGCATCTACCGCTTCGGCAACTGCACGGTCCCGCTGGACGAGTCCCTCGCCCAGGTCACCGTCGACCTCTCCGGACGCCCCTACCTCGTGCACACCGAGCCCGAGAAGATGGCGCCGATGATCGGCGAGTACGACACCACGATGACCCGGCACATCCTGGAGTCCTTCGTCGCCCAGGCACAGATCGCGCTGCACGTCCACGTGCCCTACGGGCGCAACGCGCACCACATCGTGGAGTGCCAGTTCAAGGCGCTCGCCCGTGCCCTGCGCTACGCCAGCGAGCGCGACCCGCGCGCGGCCGGCATCCTCCCCTCCACGAAGGGCGCGCTGTAACCCATGACCGGTCTGTCCACCCTGCTGATCGTCGTCGGACTGTTCCTGGTCGGCGGCATCATCTCCTTCGTCAAGCAGAAGATGCCCACCAGCCTGATCGTGCTGGTCTCCATCGGCGCGGCCATGTGCCTGGTCGCGGGCGTCATGCGGCTGGGGGTGTGGAGTTGAGCGACGCGAAGAAGGTCGTGGTCTTCGACTACGGCTTCGGCAACGTCCGCTCCGCCGAGCGCGCGCTGGCGCGCGTCGGCGCCGACGTCGAGATCACCCGTGACTTCGACAAGGCGATGAACGCCGACGGGCTGCTGGTGCCCGGCGTCGGCGCGTTCGCCGCCTGCATGGAGGGCCTGCGCGCGGCGCGCGGCGACTGGGTCGTCGACCGGCGCCTGGCCGGTGGCCGCCCGGTGCTCGGCATCTGCGTCGGCATGCAGATCCTCTTCGCCCGCGGCATCGAGCACGGCGTGGAGACCGACGGTCTGGACGAGTGGCCCGGCACGGTCGGTCCGCTCAAGGCCGAGGTCGTCCCGCACATGGGCTGGAACACCGTCGACGCGCCCGCCGACTCGCGGCTCTTCGCGGGGCTCGACCCCGAGGACCGCTTCTACTTCGTGCACTCCTACGCCGTGCAGGACTGGGAGTTCGAGCAGCTCAACGCGGCCATGACCCCGCCCGCGGTGACCTGGTCGACCTACGGCGGTCCCTTCGTGGCCGCCGTGGAGAACGGCGCCCTGTCCGCCACCCAGTTCCACCCCGAGAAGTCCGGCGACGCCGGTGCCCAGCTCCTCACCAACTGGATCGGAACCCTCTAAGACCATGGCCAAGCTCGAACTGCTCCCCGCCGTCGACGTCCGCGACGGCCAGGCCGTACGCCTCGTGCACGGCGAGTCCGGCACCGAGACCTCCTACGGCTCCCCGCTGGAGGCCGCCCTCGCCTGGCAGCGCGCGGGCGCGGAGTGGCTGCATCTGGTCGACCTGGACGCCGCGTTCGGCACCGGGGACAACCGGTCCCTGATCGCCGAGGTCGCGCAGGCGATGGACATCAAGGTGGAGCTGTCCGGCGGCATCCGCGACGACGACACCCTCGCCGCCGCCCTCGCCACCGGCTGCACCCGCGTCAACCTCGGCACCGCCGCCCTGGAGACCCCCGAGTGGGTCGCCAAGGTCATCGCCGAGCACGGTGACAAGATCGCGGTCGGTCTGGACGTACGCGGCACCACCCTGCGCGGCCGGGGCTGGACCCGCGACGGCGGCGACCTCTACGAGACGCTCGCCCGCCTGGACCGCGAGGGCTGCGCCCGCTACGTCGTCACCGACATCGCCAAGGACGGCACCCTCCAGGGTCCCAACCTGGAGCTGCTGAGGAACGTCTGCGCGGTCACCGACCGCCCGGTCGTCGCCTCCGGCGGCGTCTCCTCGCTGGACGACCTGCGCGCCATCGCCGACCTCGTGCCGCTCGGCGTCGAGGGCTCCATCGTCGGCAAGGCGCTCTACGCCAAGGCGTTCACCCTGGAAAAGGCGCTCGCGGCGGTGGACCGGTGAGCGACGTACGCCGTGTGAACACCGGCGCGCCCTGGGAGGAGCAGTTCGGCTACTCCCGCGCGGTGGAGCTGCCGAACGGACTGGTGCTGGTCTCGGGCTGCACCTCCATCGTGGACGGGCAGATCGCCGGGGGCGGTCCGTACGAGCAGGCCGTCAACGCCTTCAACGTGGCGCTCGGTGCGCTGAAGCAGGTGGGTCTCGGGCGCGACGATGTGGTGCGCACCCGTATGTACATCACCCATGCACGGGACGTGGACGATGTGGGACGCGCCCACAAGGAGCTGTTCGACTCCGTCCGGCCCGCCGCATCCATGATCATCGTTTCCGGTCTCGTGGACCCCAGCCTGGTCGTCGAGGTCGAGGTGGAGGCGTTCCGAGGAGTGTCCGCATGAGCCTGGCCGTACGCGTGATCCCCTGCCTGGACGTGGACAACGGGCGGGTCGTCAAGGGCGTCAACTTCCAGAACCTGCGCGACGCGGGCGACCCGGTGGAGATGGCGAAGGTCTACGACGCCGAGGGCGCCGACGAGCTGACCTTCCTGGACATCACCGCCTCCTCCGGCAACCGGGAGACCACCTACGACGTCGTGCGCCGCACCGCCGAGCAGGTCTTCATCCCGCTCACCGTGGGCGGCGGCGTCCGCACCGCCGAGGACGTGGACAAGCTGCTGCGCGCGGGCGCGGACAAGGTGGGCGTCAACACCGCCGCCATCACCCGCCCCGACCTCATCCGCGAGATCGCGGAGCGGTTCGGACGCCAGGTGCTGGTCCTCTCGGTGGACGCCCGCCGTACACCGTCCGGCTCCTTCGAGGTCACCACGCACGGCGGTCGCCAGGGCACCGGCATCGACGCGGTCGAGTGGGCGCACCGGGCCGCCGAGCTGGGCGCGGGCGAGATCCTGCTCAACTCGATGGACGCGGACGGCACGAAGGACGGCTACGACATCGAGATGCTGGCCGCCGTCCGCAAGCACGTCTCCGTCCCGGTGATCGCCTCGGGCGGCGCGGGGGCGCTGTCCCACTTCGCCCCTGCCGTCGAGGCGGGTGCGGACGCGGTCCTCGCGGCATCGGTCTTCCACTTCGGGGACCTGCGGATCGGGGACGTGAAGCGGACGCTGCGGGAGGCGGGGCACCCCGTGCGGTGACGCTGCGCTGGGCTTCGGCAGATGCGAAAGGAAAGTTGCGCAAGATTTATTGTGCAAGTTTCCTTTCGCATCTACAGTCGTGCTCATGGCAAGCAAGGAGAACCGGCGCATCACCGACGTGGGCACCCTCAAGGCGCTCGCGCACCCGCTGCGAGCCGACCTGTACCGGCTGCTGTGCGTGGAGAACGTCGCCACCGCGTCCCGGCTCGCCGAGCACGTGGACGAGGCCGTGTCCCTGGTCAGCTATCACCTGCGCAAGCTCGCCGAGCACGGCCTGATCGAGCAGGCGGAGCCGCAGACCGGTGACGCCCGCGAACGCTGGTGGCAGCCGTCGTCGGACGGCGTGAGCATCCGGGACGAGGACTTCCGCGGCGAGCCCGCCAAGGCCGCGGCGCACCTCGCCGCCGCCCGCCTCTTCCACGAGCAGCGAGCCGACCTCTACCGGCGCCACCTCGACGAACGCCCGACCTGGTCCGCCGAATGGGCCGCCGCCTCCGGCGACAGCGAAGCCCTGATGCGCCTCACCGCTCCCGAACTGGAGCGGCTCCGCGAGGAGCTGACCGAGGTCGTCAGGAAGTACGACGAGAAGGGCAGGGCGGCCGAGGCGTCCGGCGACACCGAAGGGCGCGAGAACGTCGCGCTGTACGTGTACGGCTTCCCGTTCCGCGTCTGAGAAGGACACCGACTTGACCACCGTCACCGCCCCGCCCGTCGCGGACCGCCCCGCCCACCGCGACCCCAACGTCCTGCGCTGGCTCGGTGCCTACGCCTCCTCCATGGTCGGGGACAACGTCTTCTACCTCGCTCTGTCCTGGGCCGCAGTGCGCGCCGGGAGCCCCGCGGAGGCGGGGATCGTGGTGTCCGTCAGCGCGCTGCCGCGTGCCGTGCTGATGCTGGGCGGCGGAGTGGTGGCCGACCGGTTCGGACCGCGCCGGGTCGTCATCGGCAGCGACACCGTGCGCTGCGCCGCCGTCCTCGCGGTGGCCGCGCTGCTGTTCCTCGCCCGTCCCGGACTGTGGCCGCTGGCCGCGCTGGCGCTGCTGTTCGGCGCCGTCGACGCCGTGTTCGTCCCGGCCGTGGGCGCCCTCCCGGCCAGGATCACCGCCCGGGACCAGCTCACCCGGGTCCAGGGGATGCGCGGGCTCGCGAACCGCTTCGCCTCCGTCGTCGGCGCCCCGCTCGGCGGCATCGGCATCGCGGCGGGCGGCGCGGCGGCAGCCTTCGGTCTGGCCGGGGCGCTCATCGCGATATCGGTGCCGCTGCTGGTCTCCGTACGGATACGGGGGCTGTCCGGCACGGCCACAGCGCACCCGGACGCCGTAGCCACCGAGGTCGAGGACGCGGAGGCGGCGGCGGGGGAAGCCGTGGCCACCGTGCCGCTCGGACCGCCCCCGCCGAAGGCGCCCGAGACCGCCCGCCGGACCGGCGCCGCCGCCTGGCACGACCTGCGCGCCGGGCTCGCCTACATCCGCCGCCACCGTGTCCTCGGCCCGCTCGTGCTGGCCATCGCGCTCGGCGACCTCGGATTCGTCGGACCGCTGAACATCGGGCTGACCCTGCTGGCCGACCGGCGCGGCTGGGGAGCCTCCGGGATGGGCTGGGTGCTCGCCGGGTTCGGGGTCGGGGCGGGCGCCGTCTCGATGCTGCTCGCCGTGCGAGGGAGGCTGCCCCGCGCCGGACTGGTCACGGGGAGCGCCTGCGTGGCCGGTGCCGTCGCCGTCGGGGCGCTGGGTCAGGCGTCCGCGCTGCCCGCCGCCGTCGGCATCGCCCTGCTCATCGGACTGCTCGCGGGACTCAGCGGAGCCCTGTGCGGGGCGCTGCTGCAGACCCAGGGCGACCCCGCCTACCTCGGCCGGGTCACCTCCGTCGCCAGCCTGGTCAGCCTCGGCATCGCCCCGCTGAGCATGCCGTTCGCCGCCGCCGCGATCGGCGCCTGGGGCACCGGACCGGTGTACGCCGTCAGCGCCGCCGTCTGCGGACTCGGCGGAGTCGTCGTCCTCGCCTTCCCCGCGCTGCGCCGCGCCGAGCTGCCCCGCTGACCCGCGCCGGACCGCCCCGCCGCCCGGTCAGGGGATCGGCTGGGTGAGCTGGATCAGATTGCCCACCGTGTCGTCCAGGACCGCCGCCAGCATCGGACCCTGGACGGTCGGGGGGTGCGGGAAGCGCACCCCGAGACCGCGCAGCCGCTCGTACTCCGCGAACAGGTCGTCCACCGCGAAGACGATGCACGGCAGTCCCGCCTCGTACAGCGCCGCACGGTACGGCTCCGCGATCGGACCGCCGCCGGGCTCCAGGAGCAACTGGAGGTCCGGCTGGGCACCGTCCGGCGCCCCCACCGTCACGAACAGCGCGCCCTCGCCGAGGTCCACGTGCAGCCGCGTCTCGAAACCCAGCACCTCCGTGTAGAAGGCGTGCGCCCGCTCGACGTCGTCGACGTACACCCCGGTCATCGCGACCTTGATCACGGCGGCGGGTCCGGGTCTCAGATGCCGAGCTGCCGCGACTCGTGCAGCTTGGCGATGGCGTCCGGGTCGCCGTCCAGGACCACCTTGGCCGCGTCCTGCCGTCCGAAGACGAACATCAGCAGCTCGGCGGGCTCCCCGGTCACCGTCACCACCGGCGCGCCCTTGTGCGCCACCACCGTCTGCCCGTCCGGGCGGCGCAGCACCAGCCCGGTCGGCGCCTTGCGCCCGGCGAGCCGGGCCGTGCGCTCCAGGCGCGACCACAGGGTGTCCTGGAACACCGGGTCCAGCTCGCGCGGGCTCCAGTCGGACTGGGCGCGGCGCACGTCCTCGGCGTGGACGAAGAACTCCACCGTGTTCGACGCCTCGTCCACCTGCTTCACGGAGAACGGCGAGAGCTTCGGCGGACCCGTCCGGATGAGCTGGATCAGCTCGGAGTACGGCTTGGCGGAGTACTCCTCCATCACCCGGTCCAGACGGGGCGCGAGCTGCTTCACGAACTGGCCGGCGACCGCGTCCGGGCGCCGCTCGCGCACCACCACATGGGCGGCCAGCTCCCGCGTCGTCCAGCCCTCGCACAGCGTCGGGGCTTCCGGTCCTGCGGTTTCCAAGAGGTCGGCGAGCAACAGCCGTTCACGCTTGGCGAAGGTCGACATGGGCTCAGCCTACGACCATACGGAAGGACCGCGCAGCGGACACGGACCGTGACGCGCCGCCCCGCACGGCACAATGGCACCCATGACCCGTACGACCGGCAGCCCACGCCCCAGCGGCCTCGACCCGGAGATCGCCGCCCGCCTCAAGCGCGACCGCGACGGACTCGTGCCCGCCATCGCCCAGCAGTACGACACCGGCGAGGTACTGATGCTCGGCTGGATGGACGACGAGGCGCTGCACCGCACCCTGACCACCGGCCGCTGCACGTACTGGTCCCGCAGCCGCCAGGAGTACTGGGTCAAGGGCGACACCTCAGGGCACGTCCAGCTCGTGAAGTCCGTCGCGCTGGACTGCGACGCCGACACCCTGCTGGTCAAGGTCGACCAGACGGACGCCGCCTGCCACACCGGCGACCGCACCTGCTTCGACGCCGACGTGCTGCTGAAGGGGGAGGAGCAGTGAGCACCCCCACCGCCATGGACCTCGACACCTTCCGCAAGCTCGCCGCCGACCGGCGCGTCATCCCCGTCACCCGCAAGCTCCTCGCCGACGGCGACACCCCCGTCGCCCTCTACCGCAAGCTCGCCGCCGAACGCCCCGGCACCTTCCTGCTGGAGTCCGCCGAGAACGGACGCTCCTGGTCGCGCTACTCCTTCGTCGGCGTCCGCTCGGCGGGCACCCTCACCACGCGCGACGGCGAGGCGCACTGGCTCGGCACCCCGCCGGTCGGCGTCCCCACCGACGGCGACCCGCTCGCCGCCCTGCGCGCCACCCTCCAGGCACTGCACACCCCGCACCAGGAGGGTCTGCCGCCCTTCACCGGAGGCATGGTCGGCTACCTCGGCTACGACATCGTCCGCCGCCTGGAGAAGATCGGACCCGGCGAGCGCGACGACCTGAAGCTCCCCGAGCTGACCATGCTCCTGACCAGCGACCTCGCGGTGATGGACCACTGGGAGGGCTCGGTCCTGCTGATCGCCAACGCGATCAACCACAACGACCTCGACACCGGCGTGGACGAGGCGTACGCCGACGCGGTCGCCCGGCTCGACGCCATGGAGGCGGACCTCGCCCGCCCGGTCGCCCAGCCCCCGGCCGTGCTGCCGCCCTCCGAGCTGCCCGAGTACACCGCGCTGTGGGGCGGTCCCGACTTCCAGGAAGCCGTGGAGGACGTCAAGGAACGCATCCGCGCGGGCGAGGCGTTCCAGGTCGTCCCCTCCCAGCGCTTCGAGACGCCCTGCACCGCGAGCGCCCTGGACGTGTACCGGGTGCTGCGGGCCACCAACCCGTCCCCGTACATGTACCTGTTCCGCTTCGACGGGTTCGACGTGGTCGGCTCCTCGCCCGAGGCGCTGGTCAAGGTCGAGGACGGGCGCGCCCTGGTGCACCCCATCGCGGGCACCCGGCACCGGGGCGCCACCCCGCAGGAGGACCAGGCGCTCGCCGACGAGCTGATGGCCGACCCCAAGGAGCGCGCCGAGCACCTGATGCTGGTCGACCTCGGGCGCAACGACCTCGGGCGGGTCTGCGAACCCGGCTCGGTGGAGGTCGTCGACTTCATGTCGATCGAGCGCTACTCCCACGTGATGCACATCGTCTCCACGGTCACCGGCAAGGTATCCGGCGGGCGCACCGCCTTCGACGTGCTCACCGCGTGCTTCCCGGCGGGCACCCTCTCCGGCGCCCCCAAGCCCCGCGCGATGCAGATCATCGACGAACTCGAGCCCTCCCGGCGCGGTCTGTACGGCGGCTGCGTCGGCTACCTCGACTTCGCGGGCGACTCCGACACCGCCATCGCCATCCGCACCGCCCTGCTGCGCGACGGCACGGCGTACGTGCAGGCCGGAGCCGGGATCGTCGCGGACTCCGACCCGGTCGCGGAGGACCAGGAGTGCCGCAACAAGGCAGCCGCGGTGCTCCGCGCCGTCCACACCGCCAACCGGCTCGGCACCGTCTGACGCCTTTCCGGTGAACCCCGGGTGCATGATCGCCCGGGGTTCAGGCGATAGTGGAGTACGTGACTGCCGTACCTCACCCCCGTACCGAAGCCGCCGCGCCCGCCCGCTCCAGCCGGCGCAGCCTCGCCGCGGCCCTGCTGTTCGGCGCGCTCGGCGCCGCCGTGGCGCTGCTCGCGACCCGGCAGCGCTGGTC
This sequence comes from Streptomyces sp. DSM 110735, assembly GCF_016482685.1. Classification (GTDB taxonomy): domain Bacteria; phylum Actinomycetota; class Actinomycetes; order Streptomycetales; family Streptomycetaceae; genus Streptomyces. The sequence goes on from NZ_JACYHF010000028.1 coordinate 72,171, forward strand.
CGAGGGCACCGCGACGGTGGCCGGCGGCACCTTCCCGCTGACCGCCAGGGGCAGCGACGTCACCGGAGTCCCGGCGGCGCTCGCCATCGTGGGTCTGGCCGCGCTGGTCGCCGTCTTCGCGGTCCGCCGGGCCGGACGCCTCGCCGTCGCCGGGCTGCTCGCGCTCTCCGGCGCGGGCATCGTCGCCGCCGCCCTCGCCGGAGCCTCCGACGGCTCCGCGCTGGACGAGAAGGCCGCCCAGACCACCGGCGACACCTCGGCCACCGTCGCCGCCCTCACCCACACCGGCTGGCCCTACGTCGCCGCCGTCGGCGGCGTGCTGATCCTGCTCGCCGGGGTGCTCGCCCTGCGCTACGGCCGCCTGTGGCCCGCGATGTCCGGGCGCTACGAGCGCGGCACGCAGCGCCCCCGGCGCACCGCGCGCTCGGTCGACCCCGAGCGCCCCGAGGAGATGTGGAAGGCACTGGACCGGGGCGAGGACCCCACCGGCGGCTGACCCCCGCAGGGGGTGTGGCCGACCAGTGTGGCCAACCAGACTCGACCCCCGCGTCGGACGCCCGCCCGCGTGCGGGACAATGGGCACCGGGCGTCCGGCCCGTACCGACCGGCGGCCTTCAAAAACGTACGTCACGTACACAGCAGCTAGGAGCAAGTCATGGCGGGCAGCAGCCACGGTCACACCCCGGCCGCCTGGACCGGTGTCATCATCGCCTTCATCGGTTTCTGCGTCGCGGGCGCCTTCACGGTGATGGCCCAGCCGCTCGGCTTCTGGGCCGGTCTGGTGATCGTGGTCCTCGGCGGTGTCGTCGGCATGATCATGCGCTCGATGGGTCTCGGCCAGCCCAAGGGCAGCGGCCAGATCACCCACCTGACCGCCACCACGACCCGCGAGCCGGTCACCGCCGAGAGCTGACCGCCCCGGCACACCGCACCCGAGGGGCGGCCCAGGCACCACGACGTGCCGGGCCGCCCCTCGCGCGTGCCCGGGACCGTCCCGCGCGGGTGGCTCCCCGTCCCGCGCGCCCGCGCACCCCGCGCGGCACAATGCCAGCGTGAACGCCGACATCCCGGCCGCTCCCGGTCGCCCGCGCCCCTCCGCCGCCCCCGCCCCCCTGTGGCGGCGGCTCGCCGCGCCCGTCGGGGCGCTCGTGGCCGTGGCCGGGGCGTTCGGCTACGTCGGTGCCGTGGACCCGAATCAGCCCGGGCACTACCCGGTCTGCCCGCTGTACGCGCTCACCGGGCTGTACTGCCCCGGCTGCGGGGGGCTGCGCAGTGCGCACGCCTTCGTTCACGGCGACCTCCTGGGCGCGCTGCGCGACAACGCGTTCGGGGTGGTCGCCTACGCCGCCTTCGCCGTGCTGTGGACCGTGTGGGCCGTCCGGGCGGCACGCGGGAAGCCGCTGCGGATCGACGTCGCGCCCGCCGTGCTGTGGGTGGGCGGGGGCGCTCTGCTGGCGTTCACCGTCGTCCGGAACCTGCCGTTCGGTGGCTGGTTGCATCCTTGATCAACTACGAATGTCCAGGTAATGGGACCGCCGCGCACCGGATGCGAAGTCAGGCACCTCCTGCGGATACCATCGCAGTGACCACGGGTTTTCGAACCCCGCAGGCTTAACCGCCTGATCTTCACGACCGTCTGGAAGGGGGCCGCTCGCGTGAGTGTGCTCGACGAGATCATCGACGGAGTCCGGGCCGACCTCGCGGAGCGCCAGGCACGCGTCAGCCTCGACGAGCTCAAGGAGCGTGCCGCCAAGGCTCCCGCCGCCAAGGACGGGGTGGCCGCGCTCAAGGGCGACGGCGTCAAGGTCATCTGCGAGGTCAAGCGCTCCAGCCCCTCCAAGGGCGCGCTGGCCGCCATCGCGGACCCGGCGGGACTCGCCGCCGACTACGAGGCGGGCGGTGCCTCCGTCATCTCCGTCCTCACCGAGCAGCGCCGCTTCGGCGGCTCGCTGGCCGACCTGGAGGCGGTCCGCGCCCGCGTGGACATCCCGGTGCTGCGCAAGGACTTCATCGTCACCTCGTACCAGCTCTGGGAGGCGCGCGCCTACGGTGCCGACCTCGCGCTGCTGATCGTGGCCGCCCTGGAGCAGCCCGCTCTGGAGTCCCTGATCGAGCGCGCCGTCTCCATCGGTCTCACCCCGCTGGTCGAGGTGCACGACGAGGACGAGGTGGAGCGCGCCGTGGACGCGGGCGCCCGGATCATCGGCGTCAACGCCCGCAACCTCAAGACCCTCGAGGTCGACCGCAACACCTTCGAGCGCGTCGCCCCGGAGATCCCCGACGAGCTCGTCAAGATCGCCGAGTCCGGCGTCCGCGGTCCCCACGACCTCATCGCCTACGCCAACGCCGGTGCCGACGCCGTCCTGGTCGGCGAGTCCCTGGTCACGGGCCGCGACCCCAAGACCGCGGTGGCCGACCTGGTGGCGGCGGGCGAGCACCCCGCGCTGCGCCACGGCCGGGGCTGACCACCCGGTAGGCTGACACCGATGAACAAGACCCTGACCACCGTGGACCGGCACGCGCGCCTCGCGCGCGGCTGCCGCCCGAGGGGCTGCCGCGCCCCGGCCCGCAGGGTCCACGGCCGCAGGGTCAGGTACCACATCGGCGCCGAGCCCGGCCAGATCAACGGCATGCGATGGCGACAGCCGACCTGTAGGGGCGCGGGGCTCCGATCGATCATGCGGCTCCGCCGCGTGGGCGCGACCAGCCACTAACGGTCCGCAGCCAACAACGAATCCCCGCCCCCACGGCGAATAGTGTCTTTTCACACGCACTCACCGTGAGGTACTGGCATGCCCAGCAACTACTTCTTCCCTGACCCGGAGGGTCAAGTCCCCACCGCCGAGGGATACTTCGGCGCCTTCGGCGGCAAGTTCATCCCGGAGGCACTCGTCGCCGCCGTGGACGAGGTCGCCGTCGAGTACGAGAAGGCCAAGCAGGACCCGGAGTTCGCCCGCGAACTGGACGACCTCATGGTCCACTACACCGGCCGCCCCAGCTCCCTGACCGAGGTCCCCAGGTTCGCCGAACACGCCGGTGGCGCCCGCGTGTTCCTCAAGCGCGAGGACCTCAACCACACCGGCTCGCACAAGATCAACAACGTGCTCGGCCAGGCCCTGCTCACCAAGCGCATGGGCAAGACCCGTGTCATCGCGGAGACCGGCGCCGGACAGCACGGCGTCGCCACCGCCACCGCCTGCGCCCTGTTCGGTCTCGACTGCACCATCTACATGGGCGAGATCGACACCGAGCGCCAGGCACTCAACGTGGCCCGGATGCGCATGCTCGGCGCCGAGGTCGTCGCCGTGAAGTCCGGCAGCCGCACCCTGAAGGACGCCATCAACGAGGCGTTCCGCGACTGGGTCGCCAACGTCGACCACACCCACTACCTGTTCGGCACCGTCGCGGGACCGCACCCCTTCCCGGCGATGGTCCGCGACTTCCACCGCGTCATCGGCGTCGAGGCACGCCGCCAGATCCTGGAGCAGGCGGGACGCCTGCCCGACGCCGCCATCGCCTGCGTCGGCGGCGGCTCCAACGCCATCGGCCTCTTCCACGCCTTCATCCCCGACACGGACGTACGCCTCATCGGCTGCGAGCCCGCCGGACACGGCGTGGAGACCGGCGAGCACGCGGCCACCCTCACCGAGGGCGAGCCCGGCATCCTGCACGGCTCCCGCTCCTACGTCCTCCAGGACGAGGAGGGCCAGATCACCGAGCCGTACTCCATCTCGGCGGGTCTCGACTACCCGGGCATCGGTCCGGAGCACGCCTTCCTGAAGGACTCCGGGCGCGGCGAGTACCGCGCGGTCACCGACGACGAGGCGATGCAGGCGCTGCGGCTGCTCTCGCGCACCGAGGGCATCATCCCGGCCATCGAGAGCGCCCACGCGCTCGCCGGTGCCCTGGAGGTCGGCAAGGAGCTGGGCCCGGACGGGCTGATCGTCGTCAACCTCTCCGGGCGCGGCGACAAGGACATGGACACCGCCGCCCGCTACTTCGGCCTCTACGACACCGACGCCGAGGTGGCCGCCGACCAGACCGACACCGCCGAGATCGAGGGGGACGCCAAGTGAGCGGGAACGTACAGCTTCTGTCGGACACCCTCGCCGCCGCCAGGGCCGAGGACCGCGCCGCGCTCATCGCCTACCTCCCGGCCGGGTTCCCGACCGTGGACGGCGGCATCGAGGCGATCAAGGCGGCCTTCGACGGCGGCGCCGACGTCGTCGAGGTCGGGCTGCCGCACAGCGACCCGGTCCTGGACGGTCCGGTCATCCAGACCGCCGACGACATCGCGCTGCGCGGCGGCGTGAAGATCGCGGACGTGATGCGCACGGTCCGCGAGGCGCACGCGGCCACCGGCAAGCCGGTGCTGATCATGACGTACTGGAACCCCATCGACCGCTACGGCGTCGAGCGGTTCACCGCCGAGCTGGCCGAGGCGGGCGGCGCGGGCTGCATCCTGCCCGACCTGCCGGTCCAGGAGTCCGCGCTGTGGCGCGAGCACGCCGACAAGCACGGTCTCGCGACCGTCTTCGTGGTCGCCCCGAGCAGCAAGGACGAGCGGCTCGCCCGGATCACCGCGGCGGGCAGCGGCTTCGTCTACGCCGCCTCGCTGATGGGCGTCACCGGCACCCGCGAGTCGGTCGGCGCGCAGGCCCAGGACCTGGTGGAGCGCACCCGCGCGACCAACGGCGACCTGCCCGTCTGCGTCGGGCTCGGCGTCTCCAACGCGGCCCAGGCCGCCGAGGTGGCGGGCTTCGCCGACGGCGTGATCGTCGGCTCGGCCTTCGTCAAGCGGATGCTGGACGCCCCGGACGAGGCGGCGGGCGTCGAGGCGGTCCGTGCGCTCGCCGCCGACCTGGCGAAGGGCGTGCGCGGCACGGTCTGAGCCGTCGCCCCCACGGGCACGACAACCCCACGGTCACTCGAACGGGTGGACCTACGGCCGGGGAGGCGCAATGCGCCTCCCCGGTTCGTTCTGGGGGTGTGAGCGAGAAGAACCGTGACGGAAAGCGCAGTGCCCGGCAGAAGATGGCGGCGGAGCGCGAGAAGCAGAAGTCCGCGGAGAAGCGGCGCCGGGCACTGATCGTGGGCGCGAGCGTGGTGTGCGTCCTCGGCCTCGCCGCGGTGATCGGCGTCATCGCCGCCAACGCGGGCAAGGACAAGACCAGCAAGGACGCGGGTCCGGTCGTGGCCCCCTCCGGTGCCCAGGGCAAGGACAGCCTCGCGATCCCGGTCGGCAAGGACGGCGCCAAGTCGACGCTCACCGTCTGGGAGGACTTCCGCTGCCCCGCCTGCCAGGCGTTCGAGACGCGGTACCGCCCGGTGCTGCACGAACTGACGGACGCGGGCAAGCTCCGCGTCGACTACCACCTGGTCCGTCTGATCGACGGCAACCTCGGCGGCAGCGGCTCCCTGCGCGCGGCCAACGCCGCCGCCTGCGCGCAGGACGCGGGCAAGTTCCGCGACTACCACGACGTGCTCTACGCCAACCAGCCCGAGGAGTCGGACGACGCCTTCGCGAGCGACGACAAGCTGATCCAGCTCGCGGGCAAGGTCAAGGGGCTGGACACCCCGGCGTTCCGCTCCTGTGTGAAGGACGGCACGCACAACAGTTGGGTCAACCGCTCGCACAAGGCGTTCGAGGCGGGCAAGTTCGGCGGGACGCCCACCGTCCTGTTCGACGGCAAGAACATCTACCAGGACCAGTCCATGACCCCGGAGAAGCTCAAGCAGATGGTGGAGGCCAACGACCGAGGGTGAGCCACGTTTCTCACCTGCCCGTTATGGAGCCGTAGCCCGGTCGCCCGGCCTCCGCGCGGCCCGGCACGGTAGCGTCGACCCTGCCATGGATATTGCCTACATTCCCAGCCCGTCGCGCGGGGTGCTGTACCTCGGCCCCATTCCGCTGCGCGGTTACGCCTTCTGCATCATCATCGGCGTCTTCGTCGCCGTCTGGCTCGGCAACAAGCGCTGGGTCGCCCGGGGCGGTCGCGCCGGCACGGTCGCCGACATCGCCGTGTGGGCGGTGCCCTTCGGCCTGGTCGGCGGACGGCTCTACCACGTGATCACGGACTACGAGCTGTACTTCAGCCCGGGCCGGAACTGGGTGGACGCCTTCAAGGTCTGGGAGGGCGGCCTGGGCATCTGGGGCGCGATCGCGCTCGGCGCGCTCGGTGCCTGGATCGGCGCCCGCCGCCGGGGCGTCGCGATGCCCGCCTACGCCGACGCCGTCGCTCCCGGCATCGCCTTCGCGCAGGCCATCGGTCGCTGGGGCAACTGGTTCAACCAGGAACTGTACGGCCGCGAGACCCATCTGCCCTGGGCCCTGCACATCACCTCCTCCGAGGGCGGCCGGGTGCCGGGCTACTACCACCCGACCTTCCTGTACGAGTCGCTGTGGTGCGTCGGCGTCGGCTTCCTGGTCATCTGGGCCGACCGCCGCTTCAAGCTGGGCCACGGTCGCGCCTTCGCGCTGTACGTCGCCGCCTACTGCGTGGGCCGCGGCTGGATCGAGTACATGCGGGTGGACGACGCCCACCACATCCTGGGTCTGCGGCTCAACGACTGGACCGCGCTGATCGTCTTCCTGCTCGCGGTGACGTACATGATCCTCTCGGCGCGGACGCGTCCGGGGCGTGAGCCGGTCGTGGAGGCGGGCGCCGCGGAGGACGCCGAGGGCGCCGAGGCGGTCGAGGCGAAGGACGACGCGCCCGAGGGCGACAAGCCGGAGGGCAAGGAGAAGGGCAAGGGCGTCGGCACAGGCAAGGGCGAGGCGAAGCCCGAGGACGGCGTGGCCAAGTCCGAGCCGTCCGAGCAGTCCGAGAAGGCCGAGTCCGAGGACACCGCCGACGCGGCGCCCAAGGTCGACATGGCCAAGGACACCGCCGAGGCCAAGAAGGGCTGACGCGCACCAGGCACGCGGAGGGGGCCCCCGGGGTTCCCCCGCGCCCCCCCCCCCGGGGGGGGCCCCCCACCCCCCCCCCCCCCCGGGCCCCCCGGCCCCCGCCCCCCCCCCCCGCCCCCCCCCGGGCCGCGCGGGGGGGGGGGGGGGGGGGGGGGGGGGGGGGGGGGGGGGGGGGGGGGGGCGGGGGGGGGGCGGCGCCCGGGCGGGGGGGCTGTTGCGGTGGTGCCGGGCACTGCCGCACCTGGCC
>NZ_JACYHF010000029.1 GCF_016482685.1 Streptomyces sp. DSM 110735
TGCGTCGACTGGGGCGGCCAGATCCACAACATCTACATCCAGATCACCGGCTCCAACTGCGCCTCCCTGAAGGAACAGCGGGTCACCACCACCCGCTGAACACCACACACCAGGCCCCGGCAGATACGGTCTTCCCTAACCGCCGGGGCCCGACGCCGCCCTCAGCCCACCTCGGCGTACTCCGGCAACCGCATCGCCGTGTTCGCCGCGCGCCCCTCCGCGCCCGTGAGCGTCGCCGTGTCGCGGAGCGCCTCGTTGCGGGCGGCGAGCATTTCGGGGGTGCTGGGGGCGACGAAGGAGCCGCCCGTTGTCGCCAGGGCCTGGTTCTGCTCGACGAAGTTGCGGGTCAGGCGTTCGTACGCGGCGAACGCCTCGGTGTGGTCGGCGTGGCGGGCCAGTTCGCCTGCCAGGACGTAGGCGCCGACCAGGGAGACGCTGGAGCCTTGGCCTGACAGGAAGGACGTCGCGTGGGCGGCGTCGCCCGCGAGGGCCACCCGGCCGTGGGACCACGTGGGCATGTGGATCTGGCTGACGATGTCGAAGAACAGGTCCTCCGCCTCGCCCATCGCCTCCACCAGCCGGGGAAGGTGCCAGACGTGCTCCGGGAACGTCTTGGCCACCAGTTCGCGCTGCGCGCCGGGGTTGCGGAACGCCTCGTACGGCGGCACCGCCTGCGTGAAGGTGAGGAAGCCGTGCAGGCGGTCCGAAGGCTCGTGGGCGTACAGGACCGCCGCGCGGCCCGGGGTGTTCCAGATGACGCCCTCGTGGGCAAGTCCGAAGTCGTTGGGCAGGGTGAAACCGGCGAAGGTGTAGCCGAGGTAGCGGTGGAACCGCTCTTCCGGGCCGAAGACCAGGCTCCGGGTGTTGGAGTGCAGTCCGTCGGCACCGATGACCAGGTCGAACGTGCGGCGGATGCCGCTGTCGAAGACGACGTCCACCGCGTCGCCCCGGTCGTCCAGGGTCGCGATGGAGTCGCTGAAGACGAACTCGACCCGGTCGCGTATCGGGGTGTACAGCGCGTCGGCCAGGTCGCCTCGGCGTACCTCCAGGTCCAGCCCCTCCGCGCCGCCGGTCAGGGACTCGGGGCGCAGGGAGGCGATGGGGGCGCCGGTGGCGTCGACGAAGGACAGCTTGCGGGTGTCGACGTGCGCCTCGCGCAGGCGCGGCAGGAGACCCATGCGGGAGACGACCTCGCGGGCGGTGCCGCGGATGTCGATGGCGTAGCCGCCGCCCCGTACCGCGGGAGCCTTCTCCACGACGGTGACGTCGAAGCCGCAGCGGTCGAGCCAGTAGGCGAGGGCGGGCCCGGCAATGCTGGCGCCGGAGATGAGGACGGTGCGGTTCGCGGAGTGGTTCACTGCGGGGGTCCTTCCGGAACAGGCCAAAGATACGTACTTTAGGTATCCTTTTTGGGGGTGCAGGCACCCCTGGGACACCTTCGGACCCGAGCATATAGATACCTAAGTTAGGTATGCAAGTGGAGTTGATGTGAACGCCGAACCATCGGACACGCCGTCGGCGGACGTGCTCGCCGTCGTGCCACGGCTCGCGCAGTTGAGCAACGCCCTCAACCGCGGCCGCCTCGCGGAACGCGCGACCGCGGCCGCCGGGCTCTCGCTCGACCGGCCCGCCATGGGCGTGCTCGTCACCCTCCACATGGCCGACCGGCCGCTGCGCGTCGGGGAGATCGCCGAGCGGATGCAGGTCGTCGGCCCGCATGTCACCCGCCAGATCCAGGAGCTCGAGCGCCGGGGTCTCGTACGGCGCATCGCCGATCCCCACGACCGGCGCGCCAGCCTCATCGAGCCCACCTCCGACGGCGCCGACGCCGCCAACCGCTACGCCGCCTCCCTCGTCGGCTGGTTCTCCCAGGCCGTCGCGGACTGGTCCGAGCAGGACCGCAACGACCTCGCCCGCCTCCTCGGACGCCTTGTCGACGACGTCACCGCCCGGATGAACCGCATCGAGCAGGACGGCGGGGACGGCGGGGAGGGGGACCCTCCGGTGGGTCGCTGAGCTGGGGGCGTGACCTCCGTCTCGCCGCCCGGGCCCGGCTCCCCGGCACCGCTCGGGAGCCGGGCCCTCCGGCGCGCCTCAGGTCAGCGGGCCCCGCGTCGCCACCAGCGTGCCCAGCGGCATCGGCGGACCGTCCGTGCCCGACAGGGCCAGCAGGGGGGTGCCGTCCTCCCCGTCGCGGCCCAGATAGCGCCACGAGCGACCGTGGCGGTCGGTGAGGGAGCGGGCCAGGTCGTAGACGCGGCCGCCGAGGCGGTACGGGGTCACCAGCGTGCGGGACGCCTCGTCCAGCAGGCGGGGCACCTCGTGGGCGGTCAGGCGGACCTCTGTGCCCTCGATACGGCCCGTCACCACCTCCGTGTCGCCCACCCGCAGCGTCCGCACGTCCGGCGGCACACCGATCACCGCCAGCCAGTACTCCCAGTCCGCCAGGCCCAGCGCGTGGATGTGCACGCCCACTCGCTCCGCGTCCGCCGTGATCTGCGTGACCTCCAGACGGCCCGCGCTCTCCACCCTCAGCCGCCCCGCGAGCAGCATCGGACCGGCGGTCCCCTCCCCCGGCTCCGTCTCGGGTACCGCGAGCTGCACGTCCTCGTCGGCGGGCGTCGGCCGCTCCGGCAGCGGGCGCGGCACGGGGGCCGGGTCCTCGGGCGGCGCGGTGGGCGCGTGGCGGCGGGTGTGCGGGAGCGTGATCGCGCCCCGCAGCATCCCGGCGGGCGGCGTCGGCACCGGCTCCAGCCGCGCCGCCGGATCGGGCGGAGCCTCCGCGGCGAGCGCCGGGGACATCACCGGTACGGCGGGCTCCGGGACGGCCGCGAAGTCCGGCACCTCGGACGGCACTTGGACGGACGGGACCGCCGGGTCCGGTACGAACACGGCGTCGCGTCCCCCCGACATCAGCGGCGACGCCAACTCCGAAACAGCGGCGACCTCTTGGTCCGGCACATCGGACATACCCGGTGAGACCGCGTCGGAGACAAGGCGGACCTCCGAGGCAGACGCTCTCAAGTCGGCTTCAGATCCGACCCGTTGAAAATGCGCCGGACCCTGACGCGGCGTCAGCCGGACCACTCGCTCGGGCGGCCGGTCCAAACGACCGCCCTCCCCTCGCCCCGCGCTCCCAGGCTCCACCAACCGCCCCTCCGCCCGGAGTTCGGCCACGAACGCGCGCGCCACGCGAGCCAGCCGGTCCGCCAGCTCCCGCTCGATACCGGCCACGCCACTGAAGTCGAAGTCGTCCGTCATGCCGCCGCCCCCGTGTACGCCTTGCGCAGCGAGCCCAGGGCGCGCCACTGCAGCGTCTTGACCGCGCCGTCCGTCGTGCCCAGCGTGCGGGCCGTCTCGCTGATCGACATCTCGTCCAGGAACCGCAGCCGGATCACCGCCTGTTGGCGGGGGGTGATGCCCGCGAGGGCGTCGAGGAGGCCGTCCACGTCGAGCGTCGACAGGACGGTGTCCTCGGCGGTGCTGACCGGGACCGCCCAGGTGTCGCCGATGTGCGTGATCTGGTCCACGAAGGTCAGGCGGCGGGTCGCGGCGACCTTGAAGTGGTCGGCGACCACGTGGTGGGCGATGGTGCACAGCCAGGCGCGGATCGGGGTGCCCGTCCAGCGGAAGGTGGAGATCTTGGACCATGCCTTCACGAACACGTCGGAGGTGAGGTCCTCGGCCAGGGCGGGGTTGGATCTGACCCGGCGACCGATGAACGCGGCGACGACACCGCGGTGCGATCGGTACAGCTCGCCGAACGCCTCGGGGTCACCGTGCCGGGCGCGGGTGATGAGCGCCGGCTCCTTGGGGGTGAGGGAGGCGGGGGCGGGGCCGGTCTGGGGGGAAGTGGTCAAAGTCTGCTCCCGGGTCTGTCAGTTGGGTGGCCATCGCGGCCGGGGGTGCGCCGGGGGGCTCCTGCGACGGGTGCGGGTCGTCGTAGACGAGGGTGTCCATGCAGACGCCATAGACGCCGCGCAGCGTCCACAGCGTCGGCAGGCTCGGCTGTTTGGTGCCGGCCGCGAGGCGGTGGAGCGTCGACCTGCTGATGCCGGTGCGCCGTGCCACGTCGGCGACACTCGCGTCACCGAACTCCCCCGCCTTGTCGAGGAGTCTGGTCATATGGAGACGGAGCATGGTCAAACGACCCCCTCAGGGACGTGCGCCGCGCGGCTGGCCCCCGCGCACGCAACGTATGCAAGTTGCCCAACTCACGTGACGCAAGGGCATTCTGATTCGCACACAGATGCGAGATTGACCTTGTGGCCTGCGGAAATGTGGATCTAGGTGCTTGACCTGCGAAAGTGCACGCATGCAACTCACAGGGCCCGTAGCGCGCTCGCGCTACCCTCCCGACATGCGGAGCACGGAGGATCTCCACGGAAGCCGGGGCGGGCGTCAGGCCCAGGCGCGGCGGGTCGGCGCGTACCTCACCGCGGTCGCGACGGCGGCCGGGTACGACGTACGCCGACGGCAGGGCGGACGGGCGCAGTTGGCGGCCGTGACGGGGCTGAGCCTGACGACGATCAGCCGGACGCTGGACGGCAAGACCCTGCCGCTGCCCGCGCAGTTGGCGACCTGGGCGGCCGTACTCAACCTGGATCACGGCCGGATGCTGATGGAGAGCGGCATCATCCCCGCGCAGCGCGGGCCGAGGGAGGCCGAGCGCGGGGAGCGGCGGGCGGTGTCCCCCGTACGGGAGTCCCTCGTCGAGGAAACGCACGTCCACGCGCCCCACTTGCACGAGGGGCCCTGCATCGACCCGTTCTCCCCCACCGTGTTCTCCGCGCTGGCGTCCCTCTCCCCCGACGAGGCGATGAACGCGTGGGGGATCACCGATCCGGTCCTGCGCAGGACGCTGACCGGGAGCATCGTGCAGGCGGTGCAGTTGCAGCGGGAGCTGGACGCGGCGCTGGCCGGGGGGTTGTGGCACGAGGGCGAGTGACACGGGAGACGGCCGGAACCCCGGGTGCGGGGTTCCGGCCGTCGGGTGCGGCGGAGGGGACGGTCAGAAAGCCGTCAGGGTGAGGGTGAAGCCCGCCGGGGAGGTGTCCTGGATGAAGGACGCGAAGTCGGCGACGTCGTCGAAGGCGAAGCCGTACGCCTTGCCGTCCTTGGTGGCCTCGTGGATCGCCTTGGAGTAGTGGTTGGTCAGCTCGGCCTTGTAGAAGGCGGCCGCGTCGGTGCTGGGCTGCGCGGTGTCGGTGAGCAGCGTGGAGCGGTTGAACCCGGCGCCGAGGACGGCGGCGACGGGACCGGTGGTGCCGTCGTTCGGGGCGGCGAGCTTGCCGTCGCAGAAGAGGACGTCACGGGTGGAGGGCTTGTCGAAGGACACCGAGGCGGGTCCGTCGAAGGTGAACTTGTCGCCGCGCACCCGGCCGGTGAACGTACCGGCATTGGTGGTGATCTTGAGGTCCTTGCCAGTGAAGGTGGACCACACCTCGTCGATGTACGGCGCGAAGTAGTCCTTGGCGAAGATGCCCGCGTCCAGGCCGTGGCCGGGGGCGATGATGCGCTTGTCGTCCACGACGAGACCCGCGAAGTCCTCGACCTGCTTGACGGCGGCGAAGGCGGCGGCGCGGCCGCCGTCGCGGATGGCGCCCGTGGTCTGGTCCTTCTCGCCGGTGAGGCGGATGTTCATCGGCACGCTGAACATGTCGACCATGGTGGTGTTGCAGAACATGCCGCTCGCGTTGTACGTGAACTCGGCGCAGTCGTGCAGGATCCCGAAGTTGGGGTCGGACTTGACCCAGCCGGCCGGGAACTGGAGCGCGGCGTTGCCGTTGCCGTCGGTCACAGCCTTGAACTTGAGCTTGTCGCCCAGCGAGACGTAGATGCGGCCCGACATGAAGGGCAGGGACAGCTTGGTCTCGGTGCCCGAGAGCGAGATGGCGTAGTCGGTGAAGCCGTCGGCGCCGTTGTCGGAGACGGCGATGGGGGCGAGGGTGCCGTCCGGGGTGAGGCGGACCTGCTTGCCGTCCTGGTTGCCGACGACGTAGACGTGGATGTTGCCGTTGTCGAACGAGCCGGTGTTGTTGACGACGGTCACCGGGAGCGCGCCGGAAGCCGCCTTGGTCTTGTTGGCGGGCTGGTCCGCGAGCGCGAAGGGAGCGATGGCGGCAGCGGCGGGGATGGCGACGGCGGCACCGCCGAGGCCGATCATCAGCTTGCGACGGGTCAGGTTGCGCTGGTGACGAGGCGTCATGCGAGGGGCTCCTTGCGGTGGGGACCCGGGGTGGGGCCGGGTGCTCGGTGGGGGGAGGTGAAGTCGCTTGTTGCGCAGGCGGGTTGAGAGCCTGATCGGTACGGGATACGTCCCGCCGGGTCGGCTCGGTTCAGCCCACGGTCCACTTCTGGTTGGCGTTGCCGCCGCACGTCCAGATCTGCAGGCGGGTGCCGTCGGACGACGAACCGTCCTTGGCGTCAAGGCACTTGTCCGCGCCGACGTTGGTCAGGTCGCGGGCGGAGCTGTAGCCCCACTGCTGTGCCTTGCTGCCGTTGCAGCGGTAGAGCTGGACGGCGGCGCCGTTGTCGGTCGAACCGCCCTTGACGTCAAGGCACTTGCCGAGGGCGCGGACGGTGCCGTCGGTGCCCAGGGTCCACTTCTGGGCGTCGGCGCCGTTGCAGTCGTGCAACTGGATCGGGGTCGCGTCGGCGTCGGAGGCGCCCGCGACGTCCACGCACATGCCGCCGATGCCCTTGATGGCACCGGTGCGGGCGGTGCCGCTGCCGCCACCGGAGGTGGGCTGGTCCGAGGCGGAGACGTGGACGTAGTCGACGGTCATCGTCTGCGGGAAGGAGGTGCCGCCGTCGGGGCTGCCGGGCCAGTCACCGCCGACCGCGAGGTTGAGGATCATGAAGAACGGGTGGTCGTAGACCCACTTGTTGCCGTTCACGTCGGCCGGGGTGCGGGTCTCGTAGGCGTGGCCGTCAACGGACCAGGTGATGGCGTTGGGGCTCCAGTCGACCGCGAAGACGTGGAAGTCGTCGGCGAACGCCTTGCCGTCGGGCGCGTTGTAGGGGGCGCCGATGCCGTTCGCGCCGGAGTAGCCGGGACCGTGGATGGTGCCGTGCACCGTGCTCGGCTCGTTGCCGACGTTCTCCATGATGTCGATCTCGCCGCTGTCGGGCCAGCCGGCGCTGCCGAGGTTGTCGCCCAGCATCCAGAAGGCGGGCCACATGCCCTTGCCGCGCGGGATCTTGATGCGGGACTCGAAGTGGCCGTACTTCTGGGTGAAGGTCTGCGCGGTGTTGAGCCGGGCCGAGGTGAACTGGCAGGGTCCGTTCCAGCACTGCAGGCCCGAGTCGGTGTTCTTGCGGGCGGTGATGACGAGGTTGCCCTTGCCGTCGAGCGCCGCGTTGTCCGTGCTCTTCGTGTAGTACTGCAGCTCGTGGTTGCCGTTGCCGTTGCCGCCCGTCTCCAGCGTCCACTTGGACGAGTCGGGCGCCTTGCCGGCCGGGCCGTCGAAGTCGTCGGACCAGGTCAGGGCGGACGCGGCGTCGGCTCTGTGCGCGGCGGGACCGGTCGTGGTGTAGAGGACGGCCGAGGCGAGAGCGGCGGTGATCAGACACACCAGCCCTGCGAGTGACCATCGGCGTGCGCGATGAGCGGCCATGGCGGGAAACACCTTGTCTGTGGGGGGAGTTGCGGGTGGGGACTGTTTCGGGAAGTTGTTGGTCTGTCAGAGGTTGTGCACGGGGAGCCTGTCCGGGCTGCCCTGGGAGTGTGTGCGGCTTCGGGCGTCGTGCGGTGCACACCGGGCGCAGGGCGCTGGGGCCAACTGGGGCCTGAGAGCGCTCTCTTGTGTGCGGGGGCGCCCGCTGGTGGGCCCTGACCATACGCACGTTCAATTGCCCCGGCCAACCGTCGCGGCGGGGCCAAATCCCCCTGAGCTGCGGTTAGCTGGGCAATTGCGTGCGGCGCCCAAGAACGTTTAAGGGCCGATTAACCCGCGCTTAAGAAGGACCGGACCAGGTGGGGTCGGCACCCGCGCGGTGGCGTCGTCAGGAACTCGCCGCGGTGACCGGGCGGTTGGGCAGCGGGCTGGAGTAGACGACGCTGGTGGTGACGGAGCCGAGACCGGCGATGCGGCCGCTGGTCCGTTCCAGGTCGCGCATGGAGCGGGCGGCGACCTTCAGGACGAAGCAGTCCTCGCCGGTGACGTGGTGGGCTTCCAGGATCTCGGGGGTCGTGGCGAGGAGGTCCTCGAAAGGCTTGTAGTTGGCGTGCGGGTAGCGCAGCCGGACGAAGGCCAGGATGCCGAGGCCGAGGCGCTCGGGGTCCACGACCGCGGCGTACCCGCGTATCACGCCGCTCTCTTCGAGCCTGCGGACGCGTTCGGTGACGGCGCTGGGGGACATCGAGACGGCGCGCGCCAGCTCGGCGTAGCTGGCCCGTCCGTCGCGCTGGAGGACCGCCAGGATGCGCAGGTCGGTGTCGTCGAGGGATTCAACGGTCATGCGCGATTATCGCCACGGGATTCCCCGGTGGTGGTCTGTCACGCCGTGGATCTTCGGTTCCGGCCCGGCGGCGTGCTTCGTAGGGTCCTTCCCATGACCGACAGCGACACGAGCCCGGCGCTCCGGGTACCGCCCGCCTCCCCCGCCGAAGCCGCCGCCTTCTTCACCGCGCGTCTGACCTTCCAGGCGGACGTCTCCGACGTGCACGCCTCACTCGAATCCGGCGACCCGGGATTCGTCCTGGTCGACTCGCGTGGCGTCGAGGGCTGGGAACAGGGGCGGATTCCGGGGGCGGTGCATCTGCCCGGCGCCGAAATCCCCGCGCGCGCCGCCGAGTTGCTCAACCCCTCGGTGCCGGTCATCACCTACTGCTGGGGACCCGGGTGCGACGGAGCCACCCGCGCGGCGCTCGCGCTCGCCCGGCTCGGCTACCGGGTCAAGGAGATGATCGGGGGCGTCGAGTACTGGATCCGGGAGGGGTTCCCGGTGGAGACGGCGGCGGGTGTCGAACGGCACGCGGTCGACGGGCTGACGGGGCCGGTCGGGTCTGTGGCGTGCGGGTGCTGAGCGGGTCGCGCCGTCCGGCGTGATGCCTACGGCCGGAGCGGGGTCATGCTGACGGTCATATACCCCTCGTCGGGACCCGGGGCGCGGTTCCAGGGGCGGGTGCGGAAGCTGTGCAGGCGGCCGCGTTCTAGGGCGCACCGGTACCACCGACGCTCCACACCGTCACCGCCCGCCTGCCCCGGGACGCGTCGATGCCCGGCAGGACGAGGCGGCGTTCGCCGAGGTGTGCTACAGGGCTCGGCTCCAGGGCGAAGCTCCAGTGGGGACCGCCCGGCCGAGACGGTCACCGCTAGCGGCTCTCCGCTTCCGCGATGGTCTCCCGCAGGACCCTGCGGGCCGCTGCCAGCTCCTCGGCGCGTCGGTCGAGTGTGCGGAGTTGGTCGCGGAGGGCGTCGAGGATGCCGGGGCAGGGGTGTACGGCGGCGGTGCCGGTCGTGCAGGGCAGGACCTGGCGGATGATCCGCGTCGGCAGTCCGGCGGCGAGGAGGGCGCGGATGCGGTGGACGTCGGCGGGGGCTTCGGGGCCGTAGGAGCGGTAGCCGTTGGGGAGCCGGTCGGGGTGGAGCAGCCCCGCGCGTTCGTAGTGGCGCAGCAGGCGTTCGCCGGTGCCGGTCCGCTGGGCCAACTCTCCGATCAGCACGGGGCGTTCCTCTCGTTTGACCTTCTCATGGTGTCAAGGTCCCACACTGTCCCGGCCGCTCGGCGTTCCGGCAGTCCTCCTGGGAAGGTGCCCATGATCCTCGATGCCCACAGCCACGTCCACGACCCGCTCGGCCCGCATCTGTCCGCACTGGACGACGCCGGGGTGGACCGCACCGTCCTCTTCCTGACCCGTCCGCATCCGGAGCGGGCGACGGACGTGGCCTCGCTCCGGCGGGAGATGAGCGTGCTGGAAGGTGCGCTGAAGGGCGGGGCGGATGACGGATTCGCCGACGCCTGGAGGGAGTTCGACGCGGCGCTCGCCGCGCACCCCGATCGCTTCCTCGGGTTCGGATCCGTCCGGCTGGGGCGTCCAGTCGAAGAGACCCTGGCCGCCGTGGAGCGGGACGTGGTCGGGCGCGGGCTTTACGGCATCGGGGAGTTGACCCCTCCACCGGACCGCGCCGACCTCGTCGAACCGGTGCTCCAGGCGGCCCACGAACACGGCGGTCTCCCGGTGGTCGTGCACGGGTACGCACCCACGACGGCGGCGGACGTACGCACGTTGGCCGGGTTGGCGGCGCGCTATCCGCGAGTGCCGTTGGTCATCAGCCAGTTGGCCGGTGCGAACTGGCTGGAGGCGATCGAGCTGGCCCGGGACACACCCAATCTCCATCTCGAACTCTCCACCGCCCCGCTGGCTTTCGCCGTGCGGCTGGCGATCCGGGAGCTTCCGACGCGTACGTTCTTCGGTTCGGACGCGCCCTACGGCGATCCGGTGGTCGCCCGCACGACGGTGGAGCGGGTGACGCCGCGCGGGGAAGTGCGGGAGCGGGTGCTCGGGGGCAACCTGGCCGAACTGCTGGGTCTGCGCTGACCGTTGGGTCGCGGCGTGGCAGGGCGGGTGACTTCTCGGGCGTTCCCCTAGCGCCGACCTCCATCGCCACCGCGCCCTCCGCGTCAGGGGAGAGCGAGGACGCAGAACTCGTGCCCCTCCGGGTCGGCCAGGCACGTCCACGGAACGTCGCCCTGACCGACGTCGAGGTCGGTGGCGCCGAGGGCTCGGAGGCGGTCGACCTCCGCCGTCTTGTCGTCGCCGGGGTGCGGCAGCAGGTCGAGGTGGGTGCGGTCGGGCACGGTCTTCGCGCCGGGTGTGCGGAGGAATTCGAGGTACGGTCCGCCGCCTCCGGCGGAGCGCAACGCCGCCTTGTCGTCGGTCACTTCGTGCAGGGTCCAGTCCGTCGCCTCGCCCCAGAACCGGGCCATGGCCCGCGGGTCCGCGCAGTCGACCACCACTGCGGCGACGGGCCCGGTGTCGCGGTAGACCTCACGGGGTTCGAGCACGCAGAACTCGTTGCCCTCGGGGTCGGCGAGGACCGTCCACGGGACGTCGCCCTGTCCCACGTCGACGGGGGCGGCACCGAGAGCGCGGAGGCGTGCGACCAGCTCCGTCTGGTGGGTCACGGAGGTGGTGGCGAGGTCGAGGTGCAGCTGGTTCTTCGTCGCCGGCTTGGGCTCCGGGACGGGGACGATGTCGATCCCGAGGACGACCGGGTCGGGCCAGACAAGGCCGCCGGGCGGTCCGACGTAGGTGGTGACGCCGGGGGTGTAGGCGCTCCAGCCGAGCGCCTCGGACCAGAAGTGGCCGAGCGCCCGGGCGTCGACAGCCTTGATGTTCGTCTGCACGAGTCGCAGGGGCATGTCGGGGATTCTATGCGGCGTCCCTATTCAGCCGTTCTGTGTCGCTTTGTGACCGTCGCTTTGTGATCGAGCGGTCCAGTCGCTACAGCGTGCCGTCGATGACCGTCTCGGTGATCAGGGGACGGTCCCAGAGGGCGAGGATCTCGTTGGCCAGGGACATGATCACGCGAGGGTCCCGGTCGCCGTAAGCCCTGATCGCGGCGGCCGACAGCCCGCGCGGGACCGCACCGGCATCGAGCAGCACGCGCCAGTCCTCCGGCGGGAGTTCGAGGAACTCCAGCTCGGTCAGACCGGCGATCTGGAGCGGGTCGGCGAGCGTGCCGGGGTAGGCGGACAGGGTGCGCAGGCGGGGCAGCCCGACGACGGAAGCCAGGCTGAACGGCTCTCCGTCCCACACGCCGAGGCTCAGGACCTCCAGGTCGGGGTGGGCCGCGTCCTCGACGCTCCTGAGGCTCTGATGGTGTACCCGTGCCACGTAAGGGAGTTGGTCCCTGCTGCGGCCGGAGTACCAGTCCCGGCCCGGATGCAGCACCAGATCGGTGAGGGACTCGGCGTAGAGGTCGGCGCCGATGCTCTGCTCGTGGTCGAGCACGATGATCTGCCCGAGGTGGCCGCGCGGGCCCGGGGTCAGGTCGACGGCGATCCGGTCCCCTCCCCCGGTGTCGCCGATGACGATCCATCCGGGAGAGCCGACCAGGTCCTGCACGGCGGCTTCGGGCGCGGTGACGGCTGCCTGCAGAGCCCCGTGCTCCCAGCGGAAGTGCCGGTGCGGTACTTCCGCGACGTGGAGACCGTCCAGGGAGCCCAGCTCGAAGCCGACGGCGTCGAATACGCGTTCCACCTTCTCGTAATCGTCGTCCCAGTCCTCCCAGTTGGCGCGCGTCACCCGGTAGAGCGCCTTGATCTCCTCGGGGAGTGTCACGCCCAGACGTGCTTCCGTGGCGGCGATCTCCTCCTCGGTGGCACCGATCGCGTCGGGTATCCGCTCACGCAGCGTGTGCTCCAGCAACGCGGGGTCCGCGGACGGGGCCGACCGCGCCCTCGGGAAGTTCTCCGGCAGACGGCGCCACGGCTCGGGGACGGCGTCCTCGACCAGGAGCAGCGCGCCCGGGTGGGCGCTGCCGATGCCGGGGTCGGCGGCGGGACCGAGGTCGAACAGATGAAGCGCCGCCTTCCCGCTCGCGGAGATCTCCGCGACGAACGCGACGTCAGCCCTCCCGGCCTCGGTGAGCGCGGCCTGCACCCGCGTGACGGCGTCGAGTTCCTCCTGCATGTCCGACACCTGCATGGCACGGCCGGGCTGTGGAAGGCGCCGGGGCACGGGCACACTCCACGAGCCGTGGCTGATGCTTCCGGCCGCGTATCCGCCCGGCGCCGCGGGTGTCCGCGCGTCGGTGGTCGGCAGGAGCCGCAGCAGCGGCTCCCAGGTGGCGAAGTCGTGTAGCGAGGACAACAGCAGCCTCCGTCGATCCGATCCGATCCGATGATCATGATGGTGGTGGTGATGTCGTCTTGTCGACCTGTGTCCGGTCCTCGATTCGCTCGCGAGACGACCTGCCGGGCGCTACTCGGTGCGCAGTGCCGTCGCCGTACGCACCCTGACCGCCCAGCCCGCCGGGATCAGCGCGCCCAGTACCGCGATCACGACCCCGCCCAGCCCCAGCAGGAGCAGCTCAACGGGCCCGTACACATCGAGGATCGACGGCGGCATTCCAGTGCCCACGGCGTGCCCCATCACCGGCATGACGACACGGTGCAGCAGACAGCCCGCCGGTACGCCCAGCAGACCGCCGAGCGCGCCGATCGCGGTGACGGAGGCGAGCACGAGACTCAGGGTCTGCCGGGGCGACATGCCGATCGCCTTGCAGACGCCCAGGTCGTGGACGCGTTCCCGGGTGTCCAGGACGACGGAGTTGAGCACGCCGAGACCGGCCACGCACAGCAGCATGAGGGTGAGCAGCACCGCGATCGCGTCCATGACGAGGAGAGTTCCCTTCTGATCCGGGGGCGGGGCGGTTGTGGCGTCACCGCCCAACGGCCGTACAACAGACGCTAGTTCGCGGGCGAACGCGTCGGCCGAGACGCCCGGCTTCACCCGGACGAGAAACGAACTGGGCTCGGCCGACGGGAAGTCGGCGATGTTCGCGTGGATCGCCGGATCGTTGCCGGAGGTGTCGAAGGACTCCCCCACGATCCGCAGGTCGGCGCTGTCCTTCTCGTAGGTCACCCGCACCGTGTCACCGACGTGGGTGCTGGTCCGCTCCAAGAAGCGTGCGGGTACGACGACTTGCCCCCTGCCGGTGATCCAGTGCCCGGAGAGCAGGTCGTAGCTGCCGGAGGCGGCGTCGCCTTCGTACAGTTCGGCCCGGACCGGCCCGGAGACACCGGCGACGGCGACCTCGGTCCGGAGCTTGCCGTAGTACGACTCCAGCCCCGCCCGGGACTTGACGGCGGCCCGCACCTTCGCCGGGTCGGCGGCCTTCGGCCGGGACGTGCCGGTCGTGCTGGTGCGGACGGGGGCGGAGCCGGTCGCGCCGTCCCCCACGGGAGGCGGTGGCGGAGGGGCGATGTTGTCCAGCCCGACCGTCGTGACCGTGACCGCGGCGCGGCTCTCGGGGTCCTGCGAGGCGCCCACCGCGCTCAGGGACGAGGTCAGTCCGACCGCGAAGGTCGCCGCGACCGTGCCGGACGCCACCGCGAGCAGCAGCGCGAGGGCACGGACCGGATGGGTGAAGGGGGTGGCGAGGCCGTAGGTCACCGGCCGGGGCAGCGGCAGCCGTCCCAGCGCCCGGTGCGCCCACTGCCCGCGTCCCGTGCGCGGCGCCCGGCCGACCGCGAGGGCTTCGACCGTGTGCAGCCGCCCGGCGCGCAGGGCCGGAACCAGCGCCGCGAGTGCGACGACGAGCAGTGCGGCGGCAGGTACCACCGCGTCCACCCACCAGGCCACCGAGAGCGAGGCCATGCCGTACACCGACGCCGTGTCCGCGAGCAACGGCACCGCCAGGAGGTTGCCGAGCGCCACGCCCGCGGCGATGCCGGCTCCGGCCGGAATCAGCGCCTGGGCCACGTAGGCGCGGACGACCTCACGCGGAGTGAACCCGATCGCCTTGAGAATGCCGATCCTGCGCAGACTGGTGCCGACCGCGCCGCTGATCACACTGCTGACGATGATCACCGACATCACGATGCCGAGCACGCCGAAAGCCATCACGAACGGGACGGTCGCCGCAGCGCCCTGGTCCGCGGCACGCTTGGTGTCCAGCCAGGACTGCGTACCCAGCAATGCCCCCGGCTCCACGGAGGCGGCGAGCTTCGCCCGGCCGGCGAGGATCTGCTCCTTCGTGTTCGCGGAGTGGAAGCGGTAGAGCATCTGAAGCGTGACAGGGCTGCCGAGTGCCGCCAGCGTGTGGACCTGCGCCGGGGTCGCCCAGGCGTCGGCGGACGCACCTGCCGACACGGCGAAGCCGACGACCGTGAGAGCGGGGGCGTCGGCGGTGTCCGACGCCTTGAGGGTGGAGCCGATCTCGGCGGAGGGCCCCTCGAAGGACGCGCCGAGCACGATCTCGCCCGGCTTCCGCGCCCACCGGCCCGACTTCAGTTCCACCCGGTCCACGTCGGCGTCCGGGCCGGACCGCCCGGCCAGGGTGAGCGTCGGCAGAGGGAAGCCGGTCCGGTCCACCGGGCGGAACGTCGTGGCGGGGTACGGTCCCGCGCTCGCGGTGACGCCGGTCTGCTTTCCGGTCGCTGCCAGCGTGGCCGCACTCGCCTTGGCGGGATCGTACTGAGCGGTGAGGTGCGCGCCCTGCTGCTTCGCGAACGCGTGGTCGAAGGGTGCGGCCGCGGCGACCATCAGCGCCCCGGCGACCACGGCCGAGGCCACGGCCATCATCGCGGCCACGGCGATCACCACCGTCTGCACCCGCCGCCGTCCCAGCCCGGAGCGTACGACCCGGCCGAGCGCGCCGGTACCGGACAGGCTCATCGGACGGCCTGCACAGGAGTGTCGAGAGCCACGTGACCGTCGACCAGGTGGATCGTGCGGGTCGCGCACTCCCGCGCCAGTGCCAGGTCGTGTGTCACCAGCACGATGGTCTGTCCGGCGCGGTTCAGCTCCAGCAGCAGATCGCGGACGTCCTGACCCGAGGCGGTGTCGAGCGCTCCGGTGGGTTCGTCGGCGAGCAGCAGCGCGGGCCGGTTGACCAACGCGCGGGCGACCGCGACCCGTTGGCGTTCGCCTCCGGACAGCCGACCGGGGTAGGCGCGGGCGTGCTTCTGGATGCCCAGCATCTCCATGAGCTGACCCGCGCGGGCCGCGGCATCGCGCCGACTTGCGCCGGTCAGCCGGGCCGGAAGCTGGATGTTGTCGGTGACGGTGAGGTCGTCGAGAAGGTTGAAGAACTGGAAGGCCATGCCGATGTGTTCGCGACGGAACTTCGCGAGGGCGTGCTCGCTCAACCGGTCGATCCGTCGCCCGGCCACGGTCACGGCGCCCTCGGTCGGCTTGTCCAGGCCCGCGACGAGGTTCAACAGCGTGGACTTGCCGCTGCCCGACGGGCCCGTCACGGCGAGGGACTCGCCCTTCGCGACGTCGAGCGTGAGCGGTCCGAGCGCCGGTCTGCCAGAGCCGTCGTAGCGCTTCGCCACGCGCTCCAGTTCGATCACTTGCTGCATATGAGTCGTCCGTCCTCACGTTCGCGGGAGACACCCGCCGTTGCCGGTCCTCGGAACGTAGAGCGACCGCGTGTGGGGGCGCGTCGGCCGCGGAACCCCCATCCGGCCCTCCCTGCGGAGGAATTGGCCGCGGACTCGTCCTTGAGGAGTAGTCCCGTGGGCCAATGCCCTGGTCGGGAAGGCGGATGCGGGCCGGGCGGAGTGCGCAGCACAATGCACGGATGGTGACGGAAGACCGGTGCGGCCGGACTCGGCAGCTCGTGGACGCGCTGCGCCCGGAGGCGAAGGGCGCCCCGCTGTCCCGGCGCGCGGTGTGGGCCGATGTGGTGCTCGCCGTCCTGCTGACCGTCGTCGCTCTGTTCGTGGCGGTGCGCTGTCCCGGCGGCGGGCCGGTGGACGTCAATCCGCCTGTGGTGGACGTCGGGACGGGGATTCCGGCGCCGCCTCCGCCGCCCGGCCCTGATCAGGTGCCGGTGGAGGAGGAGCCCGCCTCCGTGCCGTGGGCCCTGGTCGTCCTGTCGACGCTGCCGCTGGCGGCCCGGCGCCGGTATCCGCTGACCTCGTTCGTGGTGGTGCTGGGCGCGGCGCTGGCCATCGGCGGTTCCGTCTCCTGGATCACCGTGCTGGCCTGTGTCGTCGGGGCCTACGGCGCCGTCGTGTACAGCCGTTACCGGACGGCGGCGATCGCCGTGCTGGTGCTCGCCGCCACGCTGTCCGGTTTCGCCTTCCGCCATGCGGAGCCCCTGCTCCCCGCATGGTCCAGCCCGGGATTCGTGCTGCTGGTGGCGGGGATGCTGGCCAGTCTCGTCCGCTTTCTGCATCTGCGGCTGGCGTCCAGCCGGGACCGGGTGGCGGAGCTGCAGGCCGCTCAGGAGGAGGCCACGCGCCGCGCCGTCGAGGAGGAGCGGGCGCGCATCGCCGCCGAACTGCACGACGTGGTGACCCACAATGTGAGTGTGATGGTGATCCAGGCGGGCGCGGCTCGCAAGGTGATGGACATGGCGCCCGAGCAGTCCAAGGAGGCGCTGCTGGCCGTCGAGGCGGGCGGCCGGGCCGCGATGGCCGAACTCCGGCATGTGATGGGACTGTTGGTGGCTCCGGATCACGAGCGGCCCGACGGTCTGGAACCACAGCCGGGGCTCGCGCAGCTCGACGCGCTCGTCGCCCGTGTGCGCGCCGCCGGTACGCCGGTGAGCGTCGGGGTGTCGCTGCCGCGGGATCCGCTGCCGCCGGGGGTGGACCTCGCGGCTTACCGCGTCGTACAGGAGGCGCTGACCAACACGATCAAGCATGCGCGTGGTGCGCAGGCGTCCGTCGTGATCGGTCACACCGACGCCCGTCTGGAGATCGAGATCACGGACACCGGTGGCGCCGGGGATGCTCCCCCGGTGCCGGGCAACGGCCGTGGCCACCTGGGGCTGCGCGAGCGACTGGCCGTTTACCGGGGCGAGTTGACGGCCGGACCGACCCGGTCGGGCGGCTACCGGGTGACGGCCCTCATCCCACGGAGCGCGGAATGACCGCGGACCGGGCGCCACTGCGCGCCGTCATCGCCGACGACCAGGCCCTCGTCCGTACCGGCTTCAAGATGATCCTGGCCGCGGACGGCATCGAAGTGACGGCCGAGGCCGCCGACGGCGCCGAGGCGGTCGCTGCGGTGCGGCGTACGCGGCCCGACGTCGTCCTCATGGACATCCGGATGCCGGAGATGGACGGCATCGAGGCCACCCGGCGCATCCTCGCCGACGCCGCCCCGGACGGAACCCGGGTCGTCATCCTCACCACGTACGACCTCGACCACTACGTCTACGCCGCGCTCACGGCCGGAGCCAGCGGCTTCCTGCTCAAGGACGTCAGCCCCGAGCATCTGGTCTCCGCCCTGCGCCTGGTGCGGACCGGCGACGCCCTCCTCGCGCCCGCCATCACCCGTCGGCTGATCGAGCGCTTCGCCCCTCGCACCGAACCGCAGACCATCGCCCCGCACCGTGACGTGTCCGGTCTGACCCCGCGCGAACTCGAGGTGCTCCGTCTCCTCGCGACGGGCCTCAGCAACGCCGAACTCGCCTCCCGGCTGTTCCTCAGCCCCACCACGGTCAAGAGCCACGTCGGCCGCATCCTGTCGAAACTGGACCTCCGCGACCGTGTCCAGGCCGTCGTCTTCGCCTACGAGACGGGGCTGATCGCGCCGGGGCAGGGTTGCCTGGACGACTGACTCCGGGCGGGGCTGTGCGACATCAGCGTCTACGCGCCGTGCCGCCATCGGGGACGACGTGGCAGCCATCGCCCTGTATCGACGCCATGGCCGCCGCGCGTTGTCGATCTACCTGGCCAAGCAGGGTCAGCGACAGGTCAGTTGAGGCGCCGCTTCGCCCGGCGTCCGCCCGCGAGCACTATCCCGCCGCCCGCCATCGCCAGCCCGAGCAGTACTGCCCCGAACGCCGTCGTCCCGGTCGTCAGCCCGACCGCGTCGCTGAGGTAGCCCGCCAGGACCGGGAGGATGCCGGCCATGAGGTAACCGCCCACGTTCAGCGCGGCGTTGGCTTCCGCCAGGCGTGCCGGTGGCACGGCGGAGTTGAGCAGGGAGAGGCCGCCGAGCTGACCCATTCCCTGGCCCGCGCCCGCGAGCAGCGCCGCGAGGACGAATGCGACGACCGATGCCGTACCGACCGCCGTGATCAGCGCCGTCATGGCCAGCGCGGTCGCCGTGGCGCCCAACAGCAGTACCGTGCGCCGGTCCAGGCGCTGGACGGCGAACTGCACGCCGGTCGCGGCGAGGAACATCACGAAGGCCAGGGCGCCCGCGACGACACGGCTGGTGGCGTGCAGCAGACCGGTCAGGAGCGACGGGCCGAGCGACAGCACGAACGAGGTGGCGGTGATGCCGGGGGCGAATACGGCGATGCCCCGCGCGAGTTGGCGCCCGCTGCCCGTCGGCACGCCGGGTACCCGGATCCAGACGCCATGGGCGGGCACCGCAGGGCGCTTCAACGGCATCCGCAGCACGGCGAGCACCGCCGTGAGCAACAGGACTGCCTCCACCGCGAAGACCGTCACCGTGGGCGCGGGCAGCGTCTCGGAGAGCACCCCGGCCAGGAGCGGGCCGAGACCCGCGCCGAAGACCATCGCGCAGGAGGCGAGCAGGGCACCGGCCCGCTTGCGGTCGGGTCCGGCCACGTCGCTCACGGCGGCCATCCCGGCGGAGACCACGGCGCCCACCGCGATGCCGGTGAACAGCCGGGCCGCGATCAGTGCGGCGACGCTCGTCGCGGTGGCGAAGATCAGGCACGCGGCCAGGGCGAGTCCCAGCGCGGGAAGCAGCACGGGTTTGCGGCCCAGCCGGTCGGAGACCACGCCGCACACCAGCAGGGACCCGAGCAGTCCGACGATGTAGAACGCGAAGACCACGGTCAGCGTGCCCTGGGAGAAGCCGATGTCGCGCTGCCAGAGCACATAGAGCGGGGTCGCCGCGTTCGAGAGGACGAAGACCGCTGTGACCGGCCACGCGGCGAGCCACACCCACCACAGCGGAGCCGCGCTCGCCCCGCCCCTCTCTGTCGACACCGCGCTGACCTGCGCCGTTCGTTGTCCGGGCATGACCGTTCCTCCCGACACCCCTTGTACGAGTCAAGTCGAACTTAGCAGGTAGTACGATAGAACTCGTACAAGGAATTCGATCCCGCCCGAGGAAGCCGGGTCGCGTCACGAGGAGCCGCGCATGTCCGTCGCCGCAGGAACCGCCGCCACTCCCCCGCTGCCGGAGCCGCCCGGTCTTCCCGAGCCGCTGCCCGAGCCCGCGGTGGAGGACTTGCGTCTGGAGACCGTGCTCGCCGCGCTCAGCGATCCGCTGCGGCTCACGATCGTGCGCAAACTGCTGCTGGAGTCCGAGCGGTTCGACCACCCCTGCGGATGGTTCGGCCTCGACCGGCCCAAGTCGTCCCTCACGCACCACTTCAAAGCCCTGCGCGAGGCGGGCGTCACGCGTCAGCGGCAGTACGGACTCGAACGCCGCAGCCATGTGCGGGTCGAGGACCTCAACTCCCGCTTTCCCGGACTGCTGGACCTCGTCACGGCGTGGCAGCCGCACGCGTGACACGGAGCCGGGACGTTCACAAGTGGAGTGCGCCGCACCGCGGTTGACAGCTCCGAGGGGGCCCGTCAGAGTCCCGGCGTGAGCGAGACCATCGAGCTGACACCGGCCGAGACGCGTGTGTGGCAAGCCTTTCCGCGCGGCGAGTCCGTGGACTTCCGCGCCGAGGACGAGGACCCGGCACTCGACATCACACACGGCGCCGAACGCACCTTACGGGCAACGGTGTTGCGGGCTCTTTTGCTCAAGGCTCCACGGGAAGAGGGCGAGATCGCCGCACTGAGAATCACCGGGGCGCGGATCACCGGCGTGCTGGACCTGAAGTACGCCTCGATCGACGCCGCCATCCGGTTGAGCCACTGCCGGTTCGACAGCGTTCCCGATCTCTACGGTGCCCATCTGCGACAGCTCGATCTGAGGAACTCCGTTCTGCCGGGCCTGACTGCCGGGACCTTGCGGGTCGACGGGGTACTGCGGATGACGGACTGCCGTATGAGCGGGCTGGTTCGACTCGCAGGGGCACAGATCTCCGGGGCGCTGTTCATGGAGCGGGCGGAGTTCACGGCGGCGGACGGCTCCGAGCCGGTGCTGCTGCTCAACCAGGCAGAAATCGGGGATGACTTGTCGGCGCCGGAGCTGCGCGCGTACGGACAGGTACGGCTCACCGGAGCCTCCGTCGCCGGGCGAATCATTATTCAGGACGCCGAGTTCGACAACCCGGGCGGCATCGCACTGGACGCCCAGAACCTCACCGTGCAGGGGCACATACGGGCGCGGTGCTTACGCGCACGCGGGCGGATCGAACTCCGGGGCGCCCACATACCGGGCCGCCTCGATCTGTTCCACGCCCGCCTGTCGAACCCGGGCGGCACGGCGCTGCGGGCGAGCAGTTGTGTCATCGGCGAGCTGTGGATAAGCCATGGTGACCGCATCAAAGGCACCCTGAACCTGCGCCGCTCCCACATCGAGATCCTGACCCTCGAACCGGATATGATCCCCGAACGGGTGCTCCTCAGCAATCTCCGGTACACAGTGCTCACCCCGCACGAACCCGCCGAGCGCCGCCTCCCCATGCTGGAACGCGACGGCGGACCGTACGAACCCCATTCCTACGAGCAGTTGATGGCGGCGTACCGCCATGTCGGTGACGACGACGCGGCCCGGCTCGTCCAACTCGCCAAACTGCGCCGCCGACGCGCCACGCTCGTCTGGTACGGGCGGCTGTGGGGGTACGTCCAGGACGCCACCGTCGGCTACGGCTTCCGCCCGTTGCGCGCGGCCGTCTGGCTGCTGTCGGTCATGGCCGTGGGGTCGATCGCGTTCGGCCTGCATCACCCGCGCCCCGTCAAGGCGGGCGAAGCCCCTGACTTCAACCCGGTGTTCTACACCCTCGACCTGCTCCTGCCGGTCATCGACTTCGGCCAGGAGTCGGCGTTCGCGCCGCGGGGCTGGTACCAGTGGCTGTCGTACGTCCTGATCATCACGGGCTGGATCCTGGCGACGACGATCGTGACGGGCGTGACCCGTACGGTCAGCCGTCAGTGACCTTGTGCAGTCCGTACGGGCCGTCTACGCAACATGGCCCACTTCACGCATCAGCCTGGCCCGCTGGACAAGGGACGCAGCCGCCTTCTCCCACTCGGGAAAGGCGAAAGTGAACCCCGCCGCGCCCAGTCGCCCCGGCACCACCCTGCGGCTTTTGAGCAGCAGCTCCGTGTCCGAGCGCAGTACGAACGCGCCCAGCTCGGCCATCCAGCGCGTCGCGGGCAAGCCCAGCGGGACGCCCCAGGCAGTGCGCAGCGCTCGCATGAAGTCGCGGTGCGGAAGGGGACCGGGCGAGGAGAGGTTGACCGGTCCGTCGAGGTCGTCGTGGGCGATCAGGAACTCCACCGCTCGTACGAAGTCCTCTTCGTGGATCCAGGACACGTACTGCGCGCCGCCTGCCACCGGACCGCCGAGTCCGAGGCGCACCAGTCGTGAGAGTACGTCGAACACCCCGCCCCGGTCCGGGCTCATGACCATCGCCGCGCGCAGCGCCACCTTGCGGGTCGTGGGAGTCGGCGCCTCGGACTGTGCGCGTTCCCAGTTCTTCGCGATCTGGACGCTGTAGGACCAGTAGTCCGGCACGCCGTCCTCGGAGCCTCCGATCACTCCGGTCGCCTCGTCGTTCGCCGCGTCGAAACGGTGGGCGTAGACCGTCGCCGTACTCATCTGCAGCCAGACGCGCGGTGGCCGCGCGGCGGCGGCGATCGCCTCGCCGATGACCCGGGCGGAGTCGACTCGGGAGTCCATCATGGCTCGCAGGTTCTCGGCGGTGTAGCGGCAGGAGACGCTGCGTCCGGCCAGGTTGATCACGACGTCGCAGCCGTCGACCGCCGCTGCCCAGGGGCCGAGAGTGGTCCCGTCCCATGCGATGTCGTGCGCCCGCGCGGGGCGCCGGGTCAGCACCGTGACCTCGTGGCCTGCCGCCGTCAGCGCACGGTCGAGAATCGCGCCCACCTGTCCGGTTCCCCCGGGCAGCACTACCTTCATCGAATCCCCCTCGGCTTCGCTCGACATGAGCCTAGCCCTTCTTTTTGAACGCGTTCAACTCGAAGGGTGGATGCAGGGCAGGACGACGCGAGGCAGTGCCCATGGGGTCAGAAGATGGTCCGCTCGATCACGGAGCGGGTGGCGTCGTCGCGATTTCCGCCGGTCGGCAGCACGGCAAGCGGAATGCGACCCGGCACCGGCGGCACGCATCAGAGCCTCGCCGGGGACGGGCAGGTGCACCGATGATGCGTCACCGCTCCGGGGGCGTCAACGGTTCGGCGGAGACTGGTTCTTGATGTGTGCGAGGCGGATTCGGCGCGGGTGACGGCGAACTCGTGCGTTGCCGATTTGTGACAAGTACAAGCCATTGACGTTGCCGGGAGCGGGCGTCCATCATCCTCGCCATGCCGTGTCAACGATGACATAAGTCAACGATGACACCTCGGGACGGCATGCACCGATGCCGGCCGCGCCGCTCGCAATCCCGCAGGAGTCGTTCATGTCTCGCATCACCCGCCAGCGTTCGACCGTCCTCAGAGCCGCCGCGTGTCTGGGTGTCGCGGCGCTCACCCTCACCGCCTGCGGTTCCGGCTCCGGTTCGGGTTCGGGGTCCGCGGGCTCCGGCTCGGGCGGGGTCAAGGTGGGGCTGATCACCAAGACCGACACCAACCCGTTCTTCGTGAAGATGAAGGAGGGCGCGGAGCGGGCAGCCAAGCAGAACCACGCCCAACTGCTGACCGCGGCGGGCAAGTTCGACGGGGACAACGCCGGGCAGGTCACCGCCATCGAGAACATGGTCGCCTCCGGGGTGAAGGGCATCCTGATCACGCCGAGCGACTCCAAGGCGATCGTGCCCGCGATCCAGAAGGCGCAGGCCAAGGGGGTCCTGGTCATCGCGCTGGACACGCCGACCGAGCCGCAGAGCGCGGTCGACGCGCTGTTCGCGACGGACAACCTCAAGGCGGGCGAGCTGATCGGGCAGTACGCCAAGGCGGCGATGAAGGGCAAGAAGGCGAAGATCGCCACACTCGACCTCGCGCCCGGTGTCTCGGTCGGCGTCCAGCGGCACGACGGCTTCCTCAAGGGCTTCGGTGTCGGTGCCAAGGACCCGTCGGTCGTCTGCTCGCAGGACACCGCGGGCGACCAGGCCAAGGGGCAGACCGCGATGGAGAACTGCCTCCAGAAGGAACCCGGCATCAACCTCGTCTACACCATCAACGAGCCCGCCGCGCTGGGTGCTTACACCGCGCTGAAGGCGAAGGGACGCGAGAAGGACGTGCTGATCGTCTCCGTGGACGGCGGCTGCACCGGCACCAAGGCTGTCAAGAGCGGGCAGATCGCGGCGACCGCTCAGCAGTACCCGCTGAAGATGGCTGCCGAGGGCGTCAAGGCCGTGGTCTCGTACGCCAAGGGCGGTAAGAAGGCGTCCGGTTACACCGACACCGGCGTCAACCTGATCACCGACAAGCCGCAGTCCGGGGTCACCTCGAAGGACACCGCGTACGGCCTGGACAACTGCTGGGGCTGATCCGCCCCGAGGCCGCACGCCACCGACCGGGGCGGCCGTCCCTACTCCCCTGAGGGACGGCCGCCCCTCCCTTCCTCAACACCCGCCCGTGCTCACGCACTTCACAGCCGAGGCACCCCGGCGATTCCCGGAATCCCCGCCCCCGAAGTCCTCCCGCAAGACCCCTCGACAAGGACTCCGCATGACAGCCACGACCACGCCGTACGCCGATCTCTCGGCGCCCGGTACGGCGCGCCGACTGCTCACGGCGCCGACCACCGGCCCGTTGGCCGCGCTTCTGATCGCCTGTGTCTTCTTCTCGCTCTCCACCGACCAGTTCCTGACCGGCGGGAACTTCTCGCTGATCGTGCAGCAGGTCATGGTCGTGGGGACGCTCGCCATCGGGCAGACCCTGATCATCCTCACCGCCGGCATCGATCTGTCGTGCGGCGCGGTGATGGCGTTCGGCAGCATCATGATGGCCAGGATGGCCGCCGAGGGCACGCTGCCGCCGGTGCTCGCGATCGGGCTCGGGCTGCTGGTGTGCGCCGGATTCGGGCTGCTGAACGGGGTGTTGACGGAGAAGATCCCGCTACCGCCGTTCATCGTGACGCTCGGGATGCTCAACGTGGCGTTCGCGCTGACCCACATCTACTCGAAGGAGCAGACGGTCACCCAACTGCCCGGGATGCTGACGGGACTTGGGCAGACCTTCCCGCTCGGACACACCGACATCACCTACGGCTCGCTGGTGACCATCGCCCTGTTCCTGCTGTTCGCCTACGCGTTGAGCAGCACCGGCTGGGGCCGTCACGTCTACGCGCTGGGCAACAGCGTGGAGGCGGCGCGGCTGAACGGCGTACGCACCTCGCGGCTGACCATCGGTGTGTACACCGTCGCCGGGCTGCTGTACGGCGTGGCGGCGCTACTGCTCATCTCCCGTACGGGGGTGGGCGATCCGCAGGCGGGGCAGACCGACAACCTGGACTCGATCACCGCCGTGGTCATCGGCGGGACGAGTCTGTTCGGCGGGCGCGGTTCGGTGCTGGGCACGTTCATCGGTGTCCTGATCGTCGGCGTCTTCCGCAACGGGCTCCAGTTGATGGGCGTCGCGTCCATCTATCAGACGCTGATCACCGGAATCCTGGTGATCCTCGCGGTGACCGTCGACCAGTTCTCCCGGAAGAAGGCCCGATGAGCGCCGCCGACTCCCCCACCTCTTCCCCCACCCCCATCCTCCAGGCGCGTGGTCTGGTCAAGCGGTACGGGCAGGTCACCGCGATCGACGGCGCCGATTTCGATCTGCTGCCCGGTGAGGTCCTGGCCGTCATCGGGGACAACGGCGCGGGCAAGACCAGTCTGATCAAGGCGCTGACCGGGGCGCTGACGCCGGACGCGGGCGAGATCCGGCTGAACGGGGAGCCGATCCGGTTCTCGGGTCCGCAGAGCGCGCGGGCGCACGGGATCGAGACGGTGCATCAGGATCTGGCGGTCGCCGCGTCGATGGACATCGCGTCGAACATGTTCCTCGGCCGTGAGCTGCGGCGTCCCGGGGTGCTCGGCAGTGTCTTCCGGATGCTGGACAAGAAGCGGATGCGGCAGGAGGCGGCGGGGCACATGGCCGATCTGAAGATCGGGCTGCGCTCGCTCACCCAGGCCGTGGAGACGCTGTCCGGCGGGCAGCGGCAGGCTGTCGCGGTGGCGCGGTCGGTCGCGTGGGCGCGCAGTGTCGTGGTGATGGACGAGCCGACCGCCGCGCTCGGTGTGAAGGAGTCGGGGCAGGTCCTCGACCTGATCCGGCGGGTGAAGGACCGGGGGCTGCCCGTCGTCCTGATCAGCCACAACATGCCGCATGTCTTCGAGATCGCGGACCGTGTCCATGTGCACCGGCTCGGGAAGCGGGCGGCGGTGATCAAGCCGTCGGACTACTCGATGGCGGAGGTGGTCGCGATCATGACCGGCGCGCTGACCGTGGACGAGAGCGGGGATACTGTCGTCGCCGACTCCGAGGCCGTGAAGGCCGCCGGGGTCGAGACCCCCTGACACCCGGGTCGCGACCCCTTCGACGCCCGGGGTCGGGACCCCTCTGACACCCGGGGTCGGCGCCTACGCCGGCCCGGCGCGTCAGCACTCACGCGTCTCCGGCCGAGGCCGCGGCCGGAGCCGACGAGCACAGGAGACGTGTGCCCCATGGCAGCGAACCGCCGCCCCACCCTGGCCGACGTCGCACGCGAGGTCGGTGTCAGCGCCAAGACGGTCTCCCGCGTCCTCAACGAGGACGGGCCCGCCTCGGCGGGGACCAGGGAGCGGGTGCTCGCCGCCGTCGCCCGCCTCGGCTTCCAGCCGAACCTGATGGCCCGCAACATCCGCGTCGGCGGTCCTGACACCACCATCGGGCTCGTGGTGCCCGATCTGGGCAACCCGTTCTTCGGCGCGGTGGCCGGGAGCATCGAGGACAGTGTCCGCGAGCGGGGGCTGACCCTGCTGATGGGTTCCTCGGCGGACGACGCGGGTCGCGAGCGGGCGTTGACGGACAAGTTCCTGGCGCGCCGGGTCAGCATCCTCATGGTGGTGCCGTCCGTGGGCGCCGACCACTCCCATCTCAAGCCGCATCGCGCGGCGGGGCTCCCGGTGGTCTTCGTCGACCGGCCGGGCGCGGGGCTGTCGACGGACAGCGTGGTCAGTTCCAATCGCGAGGGTGCGCGCGCGGGCGTGGCGCATCTGATCGCCCACGGACATCGCCGGATCGGTTTCGTGGGTGACCTGCCGACCAGGCTCTACACGCGTCGCGAACGGCTCGCCGGGTACCGCGAGGCGCTGCGGGAGGCGGGGTTGCCGGACGACCGGTTGCTGGTGGCGAGCGCCCACGACCAGCGCGGTGCCGGTGAGGCGACGGCGCGACTGCTCGCGCTGCCCGATCCGCCGACGGCGCTGTTCGCGGGGAACAACATCGTCGCCGTCGGGGTCGTCGCCCGCCTCGCCCGCGACCGGCGCAAGGACGTGGCCGTGGTCGCCTTCGACGACGTCGCCCTCGCGGACGCCCTCGAACCGGCACTCACGGTGGTCGCCCAGAACCCCGAGGAGATTGGCCGCACGGCGGCCGTCACGGCTCTCGCCCGGCTGGACGGCGACCGCAGCCGGGTCCGTACGGTCACGGTGCCGACGCGGTTGATCGCGCGGGGGTCGGGGGAACAGGGAGCACGCGACGCCGCCCACGGATGAGGGACGGCCGCCGAACGCGAACCCGGTTGCCTGTCAGGTGGTGTTCCTTGGGCCCGCCATGGCGATCGCCCTCGGGCGGCGCGCGGTTCCGTGGGGATCGACGCGTGGGCGACGCCCCGGTCCGGTCGGCGTGGCCGTCCGGGACCGGGGCGCGTGGACCGTCCGACGGTCAGCTACTGATCTCCTTGCGGGTGTCGCCGCCGCTGATCGCGATCTTGCGGGGCTTGGCCTGGTCCGCGACCGGAATCCGCAGCCTGAGCACACCCGCCTCGTAGGAGGCGTCGATCCGTTCGCTGTCCAGGGTCTCGCCGAGGAACAGTTGCCTGCTGAACGTTCCGGCCGGACGCTCGGTGATCACCGTCTCGGCGTTCTCGCCGTAGGCGGGACGGCGGTCGGCCCTGACGGTCAGGACGTTCCGCTCGACGTCGAGGTCGATCGACTCCGGGGTGACGCCGGGCAGGTCCAGTTCCACGACGAACGTGTCGCCCTCGCGCCAGGCGTCCATCGGCATCCCCGCCGGTCGTGCGGCGGTTCCCCAGACCCGGTCGACGATCCGGTCGAGCTCCCGAAAGGGATCGGTACGCATCAGCATCTGGCTCCCTCCTTCGACATCTGCCTGCCTGATGCTGCTCTACTTCCTATATATACTCACCACCCGAAAGCTTGACAAGCCTTCGCTCAACTTGGCGCATGGCTGGCCAACTTGGCTCACGGCTGCCGGTACTCGACCGTCACCCCGGTCCGGACCGAGACGGCGGGCAGGGTGACCCGGAGGGAGCCGGTGTCCGCGTCCCACTTCCAGGCGGAGCGGGCCAGTTGCCTGCCGCCGACTGTCATCCGCGTCGGCGCGTGGTCCGCGCCCTGGAAGGTGACCGTCCAGGAGCGGCGGGAGACCTGACCGTGGAAGGAGCCCTTGGCCGGGTCGATGCGGAGGGTGTGGCGTCCGGAGTGCTCGGTGTAGTGGAGGCGGGTGGTGGCCGCGTGGTGGCGCGAAGGGGTGCTCACGCCGTCGTCCTCGTAGAGGGTGAAGGAGCCGGGCGCGCCGGTCGCGACCGAGACGGCGACCTTGTCGAGCGGGGTCCCGGCGTCGTGGTCCACGTCGGTGGCCCGGGTGGTGACGATGCCGCCCGCGCGGACGAAGACCGGCATGGTGTCGAGGGTGGTCGTCACGTCGTACGTGGCGCCGCCGGTGCCCGCGCTGTAGGTGCGGCCGGTGAAGTAGTCGGTCCACTGGCCGGGCGGGAACCACACCGAGGTGGTGGTGCTGGTGCCGGGAGTGGTGACGGGTGCGACGAGCATGTCGGGTCCGTAGAGGTACTCGTCGCCCGCCTTGCCGTAGGCGTTCTCCTCCTCGGGGTAGTCAAGGTAGAGCGGTCGGGTGATCGGGACGCCGGTGGTGTTCGCCTGCTGGGCGAGTGTGTACGTGTACGGCACGAGGGACTCGCGCAGGTTGAGGAACTTGCTCGCGGAGTCGCGCGCGGCGTCGCCGTACTGCCAGGGGAGCCGGTCGCTGTGGTTGCTGTGCAGGCGGTCGACGGGCTGGAAGGTGCCGAACTGCACCCAGCGGGCGTACAGATCGTCGGGCAGCTTGGTGGTGCGGTGGCTCTGGCCGTCGTCGGTGGTGTAGGTCTCGGCGCCGGGGATGCCGTGGCCGTCGTTGTGGCCGCCGATGTCGTGGCTGACGGCCGCCATGCCGGTGGCGACGGACTCGCCGGGGGTGTAGCCGACCTCGGCGCGCAGGGTGCCCCAGGTGGAGGAGGTGTCGCCGGTGAAGTGCAGCGTGCTGCGCTTGTCGGCCCAGGGACCGGTGGGCAGACCGACGCCGCCGCTGTAGCCGCCCGCCTGGAGGGAGCCGTAGGCCCGCGAGAGGACGAAGCCCCGCTCACTGGTCTCGGCGGTCAGGTTGGCGTACTTCTGGTTGATCCAGGCGTCCGGGGTGACACCGGGCTGCGAGGAACGGGAGGCGTCGCAGCACCAGTCGAGCCACCAGAAGTCGTTCCCTGCCCGGTCGAAGGGGCGGTGCAGATCGAGGTACGCCTTGAGCTGGTCCGGGTCGCCGAAGTCGAACGTACGGCACGCCGAGCCCGCACTGGCGGCGCAACCGCCCTTGGCCAGCTTGTTCTTGGCGGTCGCCATCGCCTTCGCGTACTGCGGGTCGGACTCCAGGATGCTCGGGTGCACGTTGAGCGTGTTGTGCAGACCCTCGGCGGTCGACCAGTCGAAGAAGCCCTTGGGATCGGGGTACTTGGCCGGGTCGAAGTTCCAGCCGCTCCAGGTGTTGGGCGACTTGAAGTCGGTGTCCGTGACCAGCACGTCCAGCGGGACGCCCGCCTTGCGGAACGCGGGCAGGATGGTCTTCTCGTAGTCGTCGGCCGTGCGGTCGATGTACTCCGAGTACCAGACGCCGTACGCCCAGCGGGGCAGCAACTGCGGCGGACCGGTCAGGGTGGCGAGGTCGGTGAGGCCCTGTTTGTAGTCGTGGCCGTAGCCGAAGAGGTAGCCGTCCTGGTAGGGACCGGCGCCGTGGGAGGGGCGCGGGACGGCCTTCTCGGTGCGGGTGTCGTACGTCGCGGAGGCGGTGTCGTCGAGCAGGTACCAGCCGTCGCGGTGCAACAGACCAGGTGTGGTGCGGGGGTTGGGGTCGTTGTCCCCGTTGAGTCCGTCGAGGCTGCGCCGGTAGCCGCCGAGGGCGAGGTGCGGCTGCGGGGCCGGGTCCGTGCGGGCGGTCACCGCGAGGGTGTCCGCGTTGACGTGACAGCTCGTGGCGTCGGGGCAGTTGAGCGTGACGTCGTTGGTCCCCGCCTTCAACTCCACCGGTACGGACGCCGACTTCCAGGTGTCCCAGTTGTCGGTCGCCGGGAGAGTGAGGGTGGCGTCGGTGCCGGTTCCGGTGCCGACACGCACCTCGCGTGCCTGGTGCAGACCGTCGCCGCCGGTGCCGTTGGCGTAGCGCAACTGGAGGAGGTAGGTGCCGTCGGCGGGCACGTCGGTGACGTGGGCGGTGAGCCGGGCGTCCTTGTTCAGCTCGGCGGCGAAACCGTCGCCGGAGTAGCCCTGGTGGTCGGTGGCGAGGACGGCGGAACCGGCGAGCAGGGCGTCCTCTGCCTCGCAGCTCGTGCCGAAGTGGCAGCCGGGCAGGGCGGTTGAGGCTTTGCCCGGGTAGGCGGCGCCGGTGGCGAGCAGGGCC
The DNA here is from genome assembly GCF_016482685.1 of Streptomyces sp. DSM 110735. Taxonomy (GTDB): domain Bacteria; phylum Actinomycetota; class Actinomycetes; order Streptomycetales; family Streptomycetaceae; genus Streptomyces. Next base: position 30,577 of record NZ_JACYHF010000029.1, read on the forward strand.
GCGCTGTCGATGTTGACGGCGCCGGAGTCGGTGGCGGTGCGACGCAGCCGTACGGTGTGGTGCCCGGCGCCCAGCGTGAGCGGGACGCGGGCCACGCCCCAGGCGTTCCAGTCGGCGGTCGCGGGGAGGCTGAACGTACGGTCCGCTCCCCCGTCGACGCTGAGGCTGAGGGTGCGGGTCTCGTGGCGGCTGTCGGAGCCGGTGCCGTTGGCGTAGCGGACGGCGTAGTCGTAGGTGCCGGACTTGTCCGAACGCACGTCCGTGGTCAGGGAGTTGTTGGTCACCTCGAAGCCCGCGAGGAAGCCCTTGCCGGTGAACCCGGCGTGGTCGGCGGCGAGTCCGGGTCCGTCGTGGAGCTGGTCCTCGGCCTCGCACAGCGCGCCGACCGCGCAGTCCGGGTGCTGCCAGGGCGCGGCGAGCACCTGGTCCTGGCCCGCCTTCAGCCGGACGGTCAGGTTGTCGGCGGAGAAGGGACCGGAGCCGACCTCGTAGCGCAGGGTCAGGGCGCTGGTGGTGATGGTCAGGACGCCGTCCTTGACGGTCGAGGTGTACGCGGGCGGTGTGAAGCCGTCTCTGCCGATCGCGTTGAACGTCGCGCCGTCCTCGAAGCGGTTGTCCCCGGCGTACTCCGTGCGGATCAGGGTCGGGGACAGCACCTGGAATCTGGCGTTCTGGACGGACACGGTGGCCTTGCGGACGGGCTTGGCCGCCGGGCTCGCGGTCGCCGGATCGGCGCAGGTCAGCCCGAGGGCAGCCGTCGCGCAGACGAGGGCGATCCGGGTGAGCCGTCCGCGGGGTGAACGGGACAGGGGTGGTCGCACGGCACGCTCCATGGGGGGCAACGGCGCTCTCGCGAGCGCGGTGGACGTACGGAGACGACGAGTGCACTGGACTACCGGTCTGACCGGCGCTGCTACAACGTTGTAAAGCCGGTCCTCAGGCATGAGAACATGCCGCCCCTGCGGTGTCCACAGGTGTAACTGGCCTCTTTGGCAACGGGGTTCAGGGGGGCGGACCGGGCGGACGGCGCGTCGGTCACGAGGCGTCCGCGTCGCCCCCGACCAGGGACAGCTCGGACACCAGCGCGCGGGCGGTGTCGGCGAAGTACTGCTCGTCCGCGTCGGGGGCGAGGCCGAGGGTGACACCCTGACCGAGGCCGACGAAGAGGGCCCGGAGTGCGGTGGTGAGACGCTGCGCCTGACGCGGCGTCACGATGCTGCCGTTGTGCGATCGTCCGGCGAACAGCGCGACCAGGTGACTCTCCTGCGCCCGGACGGACGTGGCGAGTTGGGCTCCCAGCTCCGGGTCGTGCAGGGCCATGTCCAGCAAGGTGATCTGGAGCGACAGTCCGGCTTTCGCGTCGGGGGCGTCGCAACCGCGCCGGTAGTGCCGGGCGAAGGCGTCGACCGCGTCGACCAGATCCAGCCCGGCCGGCACCGCCTGCTCGATCTCCTCGTAGTACGGCCGCAGATGATCGGCGACGAGGGCGACGATCAAGCCGTTCTTGCTCCCGAACAGCGAGTAGACGGCGCCGGTGGTCAGCTCGGCACGCTCGACGATCTCCTCGAGCCTCGCGCGGTACCCGTCCCGGGAAACGACCTCGAACGCGGCGTCCAGCAGGGCGCGGCGGTTGCGTTCCTTGGCTTCGGCCCTCGTCATTCTCATAGTTCGATTATTACCGTAATCTCTTTACGGACCAGTCCAGTTGGCACGAGCTTCGAGGGGGAACGCTCATGACCCAGGTCGCGACACCGTTGGTGACCCGCCGCACGGCCGGTGCCCTCGCGGACGGCATCTTCAAGGTGCTGCTCGCCGCCGCGTGCCTCGCCGCCGCCGCCCCGCTCGGGCGACTGCTCGGCGTACCCGTCTGGCTGCTGCTTGTCTCGGGCGTTGCCCTGCTGATCTGCGGCGGCATCGAACTGGGCTGCACACGCAGCCGGTCGATGCGCACGTACACACGGCTCATGATCGCCTACGACACGGGCTGGGTGCTGACGGCTCTTGTCGGCTTCCTGGTGGCGTGGCGGGGTGGCAGCGCGGGGGGTGAGGTGTGGGTGGGGTACCAGACGGTCGCGCCTCTCGCGTTCGCCGTGCGGCTGCTCGCGTCCGCTCCGACGAGAACGGCCCCGGACGTCACGGAGAGCCCTGCCCGCTGACGAGGGACCTCATCGCCACCGGTACTGCCGCAGGGGTCGGCTCGTGGTCGTAGGTCCGGCCGCCGGTGGGCTCCGCGTACCCCAGTGACCAGCGTGCCGGTACGGTCGCGCAGATCTCGTCCAGATCCGCCCGCGTCCTGCCCCGGACGTGCAGCCAACTGTGCGTGCCGAGTCCGTCCTGGCGCAGCAGCTTGCCGGGGGCGGAGTACCAGTGCACGGGGGACTCGTCCGGTCCGGTCCACATGGGATAGTCCGGCAGCCCGACGCGGCGGAAGTGGACGGGGAACGTGCCGAGGAGTTCCGCGGGCAGCTCGCACGCGTTGTAGAGCCGTCCCCCTCCACCGAACAGCGCCTCGCTCAGGACGATTTCGACGCAGGCGAGGGATACCCGGTCGAAGCACGGCGCCCAGCCGTGCCCCGCGTCGAGCAGCACCGGCGGATCGTCCAGGTGGAGGTCCGAGAGCCGCACGCCCCAGAAGGCGCAGCCCTGGTTCTCGTTGCGGAACACCAGGACGCCCTCGCATTCGTCGTCCACGAAGATCTCGTCCGGGGGCAGCAATGAGTCCTGGTTGGCGACGAGGTCGGGCCGGGCTCCCACGAGCCCGTGGAACTCGCGCAGCGCGGTCGGCAGCGGGTGGCCGAGCAGCGCCTCCGCGCGGGCGAGTTCCGCCGGGGGCGTTCCGTCGTCCTCGGTCAGCGGTTCGGTCCAGGCGGCGGCGAAGTCACGGATGAAGGTCCAGGCCCGCTGCCGGTCGGCGATCCCGCCGTCCAGCGCTTGCGCCACGTCGAAGCCGCTGATCATGCGGCGACGGTAACGGAAGCCGTGGCACCTGTGCCCGGCAGGGGCGGGGACGCGTTCCGGCCGAGTGCGTTCCGGGGCTGGACAGACCCTCCTCACGGTGCTGTCGTGCACATGACCGGAGTGGTTCAACGTTGGAAAGTTTCGGATCACTCGGATGCTCGGCCCCTTGGACGAACGGACGACCGACAGGACGGACGCGCCATGCCGACTCGCAGACATCGCCTCCTTGGCGGACTTCTCGCACTGGCCCTCGCGTTGGGCGGGCTTCTCGCGCTGCCCACGTCGTCCGTCGCGGCGACGGCGGTGTGCGCGCTGGCCTGTGACACGCTCGATCCGTCGAAGGCGAAGCAGGAGAGCTTTCCGGTGGGCGACCGGAACATCAACGGGCGGGTACTGCGGCTGCACGTGTCCGAGGCGGACGACATGGTGTGGGCGAGCATCGACCAGGGGGTGCAGGGGGATTCCGTCTGGCTGGACCGGAGTTGGGACCGAGGATCCACCTGGGACGGGCTGCTGGGCAAGGCGAGCATCCCGGGGTCGTGGACCGGTACGCGGACGCTGATGTACAACGTGACCGACCCGGTCGGACACCGGCGCGGCTGGGTGCGGGCGTGCGGGGACGCCGGGGCGGTGACCTGCACGGACTGGTTCCGGCCACAGGTGTGCGACGGCTCGGCCTGTGACGGCGCCGATCCGGCGACCGCGGCGGGCGACACGCGCCCCGTGCCCGCGACCACGCTGTACGGCCGCACGATCAGCCTCCACATGGACCCGACCAACGGGACCGCCTGGGGTGTCGTCGAGAACGGCGGCGCCGGGGACGAGATCTGGCTCGACCGGTCCTGGGACGAGGGCGGGAGCTGGCCGGAGGGATCGTCGCTGGGGCGTATCTCCGTGACGTCCGGGGCGAGTTCGGCGCGTACCAAGATGTTCGCCACCCGTGATCCGCGCGGTCTGCTGTACGGCGGCGCCGTGCGGGCGTGCGGCCGGGAGGCGTCGCACCAGGACGGCAGTTGCACGGCGTGGGCACGTCCGGTGCCGACCCGGGCGCGTGCCGCGGCGGACGCGCTCGTGGCGTCGTACCAGGTCAACGAGGGCTGGTGGCGCAGTAGTTGGTGGAACTCGGCGGTGGCGCTCACCTCGCTGATCGACTTCGCGCGCGCCGGCGGACGGCACGACTACGACTGGGTGATCGCCCGGACCTTCGAGCAGAACAACGGCGTCTTCCCGGCGGGCGCCCGCAGTTCGGACGCGATCGAGGGGCACTTCATCAGCCGTGCCATCGACGACGCGGCGTGGTGGGCGGTGGCGTGGGTGGACGCGTACGACTACACGCACGAGAAGCGGTATCTGGACGAGGCGGTCACCATCACGAACTACGTGCAGCAGTACTGGGACACGGGCACCTGCGGCGGCGGGGTGTGGTGGAACCGGGAGCGCACGTACAAGAACGCGGTGACCAACGGGCTGTATCTCTGGCTGGTGACCGCGCTGCACCAGCGGGTGTCCGGCGACACGACGTGGGGCGCGCGGGCGACGACGGCGGCGGACTGGTACCTCAACAGCGGGATGATCAACGCGTCGGGTCTGGTGAACGACGGGCTGAACGCGTCGTGCGCGAACAACGGCCAGACGGTGTGGAGTTACAACCAGGGGCTGGCGATCGGCGCGTTCACCGAGCTGTGGCGGTCGACCGGGCAGAGCCGTTATCTCGACACCGCCCGGCGGCTCGCGGACGCGGCGACGACCTCCTCGCAGCTCACGCGGAACGGTGTGCTGACCGAGTCCTGCGACATCGGGTCCGCGTCGTGCGACGACAACCAGAATCAGTTCAAGGGCGTGTTCGTAAGGCATCTCGCGGATCTCGCGGATGCCACCGGATCGTCGGCCTACCGCACGTATCTCACCCGGCAGGCCGACTCGGTGTGGGGCACCGACCGGGACGCGCTGAACCGGCTGGGCGCGCGCTGGGCGGGGTCGACGCCGAACCCGGTGGACTGGCGTACCCAGGCGAGCGCACTGGAGGCGTTGACGGCGGCGGGCTGAGAACCCGCCGCCGTGAACGCGAGCCGCGCGTGCTGAACGCCACGAGCCGCGCGTGCCGTCAAGCGCGAGTGCCGTGAAGCTCCGTCCTCACCCCACCCGCCGCCGCCTCGCCAGCCACGTCTGGGCGATGACGACCAGGACGAGGAACGCCCCGCTGGCGACCTGCTGGTAGGCGGAGTCCAGGGAGCCGATCTGGTTGATGACGTTCTGGATGACCTTGAGCAGGAGCACGCCGACGAGGGAGCCGCTGACGTAGCCGAGTCCGCCGGTGAGGAGGGTGCCGCCGATGACGACGGCGGCGATGGCGTCCAGCTCCATGCCGTAGCCGAGGATGGTGACGCCGGAGGCGAGGTAGGCGGCGCTGAGGGCTCCCGCGAGTCCGGCGAGGAGACCGGAGAGAGTGTAGACGGCGATCTTGGTGCGGGCGACGGGGGCGCCCATGAGGGCAGCGGCCTGTTCGTTGCCGCCGATGGCGTAGACCCGCTGCCCGAAGGCGGTGCGGCGCAGCAGGACGCCGCCCGCCAGATACAGAACGGCGGTGATCCATACGGGTGTTGCCACGCCGAGCAGCTTGCTCTGGCCGAGGGTGGCGAAGAAGGAGCCCTTGGCGACGAGGTAGGTGTCGGCGCCCTCGTCGGTGATGGCGAGCATGATGCCACGGGCGGCGAGCATCGAGGCGAGGGTGACGATGAACGGCGCGAGTCCGGTGCGGGCCACGAGAAGCCCGTTGACCAGCCCTATCACCGCGCAGACGGTGAGCGGCAGCAGGAGGGCGACGACCGTGCCGTACTGCGAGCCCCAGGCGGCGAGGACCCCGCCGAGGACGAAGACGGAGCCGACCGAGAGGTCGATGCCGCCGCTGACGATGACGAAGGTCATGCCGAGCGCCACGGTGGCGAGGAACGCGGAGTTGACCGCGATGTTGCCGAGGTTGTCGCCGGTGGCGAAGGAGTCGAAGGACAGGGAGGCGACGGCGGCGAGGACGACAAGCGCCACCAGGGCGCCGTGCCGCTGGGCGAGGGCGGCGATGCGGTCGCCGCGCCGGGTGCTGTCCTCGGGGGGTGCCGCCTGCGGGGCGGTCGTGGGGTGTTCCTTGGTGCTGGTCACCGCTTGCCCCTCTCCCGTGCCGCGTACACCGCGAGCACGATGACCAGTGCCTGGGCGATCTGCGTCCAGGACGTGGGCAGATCGTGTTTGATGAGCGTGGCCGTCAGGAGCTGGATGAGGACGGCTCCGGCCACCGTGCCGCCGATCCTCACGCGTCCGCCGGTCAGCGGGGTGCCGCCGACCACGACGGCGGTGATGGCGGACAGTTCCATGAGGTTGCCGAGCGAGCTGGGGTCGCTCGCCTGGAGGCGGGCCGTGGCGAGGAACCCGGCGATGGCCGCGAGGACGCCCGAGCAGACGTAGACGGCGATCAGCACGCCGCGCACCGGCAGTCCGGCGAGCTGGGCGGCGGGCCGGCTGTCGCCGACGGCGAGGAGGCGGCGGCCGAAGATGGTGCGGCGCACGACGAAGCCGACGATCACGGCCAGGGCGGCGGCGATCAGCGCCAGGTAGGGGATGCCGAGGACGCTTCCCGAGCCGAGCGAGGCCATGGTGGGGTCGCGCACGTCCTTGAGCTGGGGCAGCAGCACGAGCGCGATGCCGCGCCCGCCGACCATGAGCGCGAGGGTGGCGACGATGGGCTGCACGCCGACGTACGCGACGAGGGAGCCGTTGGCGAGTCCGACGACGGCGCCGCCGACCATGGCGATGAGCAGCGCGAGCCAGGGACCGTACCCGAGGTAGAGCGAGGTGACGGAGGTGGCCAGCGCCATCACCGCGCCCACCGACAGGTCGATGCCCTCGGTGCCGATGGCCAGCGCCATACCGAGCGCGACGATCAGGACGGGGGCGACCTGGACGGCCTGGGTGCGGAAGTTCTCCCCGGAGACGAAGTGGTCGGTGAAGAGCACGTTGAACAGCAGCAGGACGACGAGTCCGAGATAGACGCCGTAGTTCTGGAGCCAGGCGACCACCGCGGTCCGGTCGGGGAAAGCCCTTCTGTCGAGGGCGAGTTCAGTCATGGCGGGGCTCCTCCTCGGCCGCCTCGGCGATGGCCCGCATCAACTGGTCCTCGCTCACGTCGTCGCCGGTCAGCTCGCCGACGACGGCGCCGTCCCGGAGGACGACCACGCGGTCGGAGCCCTCGACCAGCTCCTCCACGTCGGAGGAGATCAGCAGGACGCCGAGGCCGTCCTCGGCCAGTTCGTCGATGAGTTTCTGCACCTCGGCCTTGGCGCCCACGTCGATGCCCCGGGTGGGTTCGTCCAGGAGCAGCACCTTGGGCTGCATGGCGAGCCAGCGGGCGAGGAGCACCTTCTGCTGGTTGCCGCCGGAGAGTTCGCCGACCTTCTGGTGCGGACTCGCCGCCTTGATCCGCAGGCGTTTCATGAAGGTGTCGACCACGCGGTCCACGCTCGCCTCGGAGACCAGTCCGAAGCGGGACATGCGGGGCAGCGCGGCGAGCGCGATGTTCTCCCGGACGGACAGACCCGGCACGATCCCCTCGGTCTTGCGGTCCTCGGGCAGCAGGCTGATCCCGGCGCGGATCGCGGCGCCGGTGGAGCCGGTGTGCACGGGCTGTCCGGCCACGGTGACCCGGCCGCCCGCGAGCGCGAGGGCGCCCGCGATGGCCTTGGCGGTCTCGGTACGCCCCGAGCCGAGCAGTCCGCCGAGTCCGACGACCTCGCCGGGGCGGATGTCCACGGAGACGTCGTGCAGCAGGTGCCGCCTGCTCAACTTCTCCGCCCTGAGCACCGGTTCGGTGACCGCGTCGTGGCTTCCGGCGAACTTGGTGACGCCCTCCGCGCTGACCTCGCTCGTCTCCCGGCCGAGCATGAGCGAGACGAGCTGGAGGCGACCGGTCTCGGCGAGCGGTCCGGTGTGCACCAGTTGGCCGTCGCGCAGCACGGTGACCGTGTCGCAGACGGCGTACAGCTCGTCCATGCGGTGGCTGACGTAGAGCACGGCGATGCCCTGGGACCGCAGCCGCCGGATGACGCCGAACAGCGTTTCCACCTCGCGGGGTTCGAGCGAGGAGGTGGGTTCGTCCATGACGACGACGCGGGCGTCCACGGAGACGGCGCGGGCGAGCGCGACCATCTGCTGGGCGCCGACGCCGAGTTCGCGCAAGGGGCGGCGGACGTCGACGTGGACGCCGTACTCGGCCATCGTCTCCGCCGCCTCGCGATGCATCCGGGCGAAGTCGATCAGTCCGAGCCGGGTGCGCGGTTCGCGGCCGAGGCAGAGGTTGCGGGCCACGCTCATCAGGGGGATGAGGTTGACCTCCTGGTAGATCGTGGAGATCCCGGCGTGCTGCGCGGCGAGCGGCGTGGAGAAGGCGGCCGGCTCGCCGCGGTAGCGCAGTTCGCCCTCGTCGGGGCGGTAGACGCCGGTGAGGACCTTGATCAGGGTGGACTTGCCCGCGCCGTTCTCGCCGACCAGGGCGTGTGTCTCGCCGGCCCGGAGGGTGAACGTGACCCCGTCCAGGGCCAGTACACCGGGGAAGCGCTTGGTCAGGTCGCGTACGGCGAGTACTTCGTCGGGAGGTGCGGTCACGGCTGCTCTCCATGGGGGTCATGGGCGACGTGCCTGCTCGGGGCGCCGGGAGCGGTGGTTCCCCCGGCGCCTCACGATGTCGAGCCGTCGGCAAGCCCTGTCGAACTCAACGGGTCGTGCGGGGCTCGCGGTTGCCTTGCGGGCTCAGAAAGCCTTGTCGAGGTCGGCCTTGGCGTTGGCGCTCGTGTACTGGCTGTCCTTGATGACGATGTCCTCGCCGACCGGCTTGCCCTGGGTGAAGGAGTCGAGCGTCGAGAACGCGAGCGGTCCGAAGCGCGGGTTGGACTCGATGACGGCGCTGATCCAGCCGTCCGCGATGCCCTGGACGGCGTTGCGGGTGCCGTCGATGGTCACGATCTTCACCGCGCCGGGCTTCTTGCCCGCGCCCTTGAGGGCGTTGACGGCGCCGAGGCCCATCTCGTCGTTCTCGGCGTAGATCGCCTTGATGCCCGGCTTGGACTGGATGAGCTGCTCGGTGACCGACTGGCCCTTTTCACGGGTGAACTCGCCGGTCTGCTTGAAGACGACCTTGAGTCCGGGAGCCTTGGCCTTGATCTGCTCCTCGAAGCCCTTGGTGCGCTCGGTGGTGACGTTGTTGCCCGCCGCGCCGAGCAGGATCGCGATCTCGCCCTTGCCGCCGGTCGCCTCGATGAGCTGGTCGGCGGCGCGGCGGCCCTGCTGGACGAAGTCGGAGCCGATGAAGCTCACGTAGTCCTTGCAGGGGGTGGCGTTGATCTGGCGGTCGATCGTGATGATCGGGATCTTCTTGGCGCGGGCGGACTGGAGCACCGGGTCCCAGCCGTCGGAGTTGAGCGGGGCGATGACGAGGAGCTTGGCGCCCTTGGCGATGAGGTCCTGGACGTCGCTGATCTGCTTGGAGAACTGCGACTGGGCGTTGGCGGTGAGCAGTTTGACGCCGCGCTTCTTGGCCTCGGCCTTGATGGAGGCGGTCTCCGCGATGCGGAAGGGGTTGGCCTCCTTCTCGGACTGCGAGAAGCCGACGACCGTCTTGGAGAGGTCCAGCTTGTCGGCGCCGTAGTCGCCGATCACGCAGGTCTTGCCGCCGCTGCCCTCTGCGACCTGCTTCCCCGCGTCGTTGTTCACGGCGGTGCTGCCCGAAGAGGCTTTGTCGTCCTCGGACTTGGTGCAGGCGGCGACGAGCGCCAGGCTGGCGGTGAGACCCACGGCGAGGATGGTTCTGGTGGTGCTGCGGGAGTGCGGCTTCATGCGGATTACCCCACTTCGGGACTGCGGAAGGCCGGTCCGGCGGTGACCAGATCAGGATGCTTTTTACATCGTTGCAAGGGCCGTGTAAACACCTCGGACAGCACGTCATCCAACCGCAATCCGGGCCAACTCACCCTTGCCGCACGGTATTTGTGCTGGTCAGTCGGTACGGACGCGCCGCCCGAGGGTGCTCTCCCGCTCCACGAGCGTGAAGCCGGGCTGGAGTTGGCGGGCCGGTCGGGGCGCCTCGTGGTTGTGCTCACCCTTGAGGCGGCCGACCACGGACTCGACGGCGAGGCGGGCGATGGCCACCTTGTCCGGGGAGACGGTGGTGAGCGTGACGGCGCCGTAGCGCGACTCGGTGATGTCGTCGAAGCCGACCACCGCCACGTCCTCGGGGATGCGCAGCCCGCGCTCGAACAGTACGCGCATGGCGCCGAGCGCGATCAGGTCGTTGTAGGCGAACACCCCGTCGGGCTGCTCCCCCGCGTCGAGCAGCGCGGCCATGGCGCGCGCGCCGTCCTCGTGCCCCCAGCCCCGGGTGGTGGCGACCAGGCGTTCGTCGGCGACGAGCCCGGAGGCGGCCAGTTCCGCCTGCCAGCCGATGAACCGCAGGTGGGCGGGCTGGTGGAGGCGGTCCTGGCGGGCGCCGAGGAAGGCGATGCGGCGCCGTCCGAGGGAGAGCAGATGGCGCACGGCGGCGCGGGCGGCGGCGATGTTGTCGATGACGATGTGGTCGTAGGGCAGGTCGTAGCGGCGCTCGCCGAGCAGGACGAGGGGCGCGTCGTCGCGGCGGGCGGCGAGGTCCTCGGTCTCCAGCTCCAGCGGGCTGAGGATCAGTCCGTCCATGACCCGGGCGCGGAAGCCCTGGCAGACCAGGATCTCCTGTTCGCGCAGTCCCTGGGTGTGGTCGAGCAGCACGGTGTACTCGTGCTGGGCTGCGGCGTCGATGACGGCGCCGGCCAGCTCCGCGAAGTAGGAGTTGCCGAGTTCGGGCACGGCCAGGCCGATGATTCCGGTTCGCCCCTTGCGCAGGTGACGGGCGGTCAGATTCGGCCGGTAGCCGAGTTCGTCGATGGCCTGCTGGACGCGGGCCCGCATGGCCGGTGTGACGTGCGGATAGTCGTTGACCACATTGGAGACGGTCTTCACGGAGACCCCCGCACGTTCGGCCACGTCCTTCAGGCTCACGCGCATCTGCTGTCCTCCCACGCCTCGTGTCAGACACCTGGACAGAGCGCAGGAGGCGTGTTCTCATGCCAACTGCCCTTGTTTCCAACGTTATACAAGATGTTCCGAAGCACGGGCAGAGCACGCACCCGCAACTCCGTTTCCCACCGGAGGTACACGTGCATCCCTCCTTCCCCCACCGCAGATTCCGTCCCGGCCGCTGGCTGGCCTCCGCCTTCACCGCCATGGCGCTGGTGCTGGCCGGTGCGGTCGGCTCCAAGGCCGCCCCCGCGGAGCCCCGGGCGGCCGACACGGCCGCCGAGTCCGCCACGGCCCACGGGCTCAAGGGCGAGTACTACACCCAATCCGCCCCCGGCGCCTTCGACTTCGCCACCCTGAAGGCGACCACCTTCGACCCCGGCCTCGACTTCCCCGACCTCGAACCGCGCCTGAAGGCGCGCACCGGGCAGCAGGACGACGTGAGCGTGCGCTGGACCGGCAAGCTCACGCCCACCACGAGCGGCGCGCACGTCTTCTCGATCACCGGTGACAACGGCTTCCGGCTCTGGATCGACGGCAAGTCCGTGATCGACCACTGGGTCGACGACTGGGACAAGGAGCAGACCTCGGCTCCCGTCACCCTGGAGGCGGGCCACGCCTACGACTTCAAGGTCGAGTACTTCGAGCACTACGGCGGCTCGAACCTGCATGTGCGCTGGACGCCGCCCGGCGGCAGCAAGCAGGCGATCCCGCAGTCGGCGTTCACGCTGCCCGACGGTTTCACCTACAACGGCCCCAACAGCGCGGCCATCCAGCCCGACGGCAAGACCCTCGTGCTGAACTTCGACCGCCCGCTCGCCGCTCCCCCGGCCGGGTTCGACGGACACCTCGACATCGATGTCGGCGGCTCGGCGTGGCCGCGCGGCACCGCCCGTCTGGACGCCTCCGACCCGTCCAAGCTGGTCGTCCCGCTCAGCGAGCCGGTCGTCGGCGGGCACGGCGGTTACGCGGACCTGCGCTACGACGGCAAGGGCGGTCTGACCGAGGCCGACGGCACCGCCGTGAGCGACTTCTGGAGCACCGGCACCAACAACTCGACCTACCAGCTCCGCACCAAGTGGGCGGACAAGGTGAGCGCGAAGAACGCCCACCCGGAGTACCCGCGCCCGCAGTTGACCCGTGACGCGTGGAAGAACCTCAACGGCACCTGGGAGTTCGCCGGTGCCAAGGCGGGCGAGCAGCCGCCCACGGGCAAGAAGCTGGCCGAGAAGATCCTCGTGCCGTACCCGGTGGAGTCCCAGCTCTCCGGGGTCGAACGGCACGAGGACCGCATGTGGTACAAGCGGACTTTCACCGTGCCGTCCGACTGGCGTGCGCACGGGCAGCGGCTCCAGCTCAACTTCGACGCCGTGGACTGGCAGGCCGTGGTGTACGTCAACGGCCGCAAGGTCGGTGAGCACAAGGGCGGTTACGACCGGTTCAGCGTCGACGTGACGGACGCGCTGAAGAAGTCCGGCTCGCAGGAGCTGATCGTCGGCGTCTACGACCCGACCGACGCGGCCAGCGGCGAGAACCCGCCGATCGGCAAGCAGCGCCTCGACCCCAGCGGCATCTGGTACACGCCGAGTTCGGGCATCTGGCAGACGGTGTGGATGGAACCGGTCGCCCGCGACCACGCCGCCGACGTGAAGACCACCCCGGATCTCGCCAAGCGCTCGGTCGCGGTGGACGTGCGCGGGGTGCGGGACGGTGTGCCGGTCACGGCGGTCGCCTACGACGGCAGCCGCGAGGTGGGCCGGGCGCACGGCACCACCGGTACGGCGCTGAAGGTTCCGGTGCCGCATCCGCACGCCTGGACACCGGACGACCCGCATCTGTACAAGCTCAAGGTCACCGTGGGCAGGGGCGGTTCCGTCGACCGGGTGGGCAGCTACTTCGGTATGCGTTCCATCGAGGTCAAGACGGTGAACGGCAAGCAGCGCACGCTGCTCAACGGCAAGCCGGTCTACATGATGGCCACGCTCGACCAGGGCTTCTGGCCCGACGGTCTCTACACGGCCCCGACCGACGACGCCCTCGCCTACGACCTCAAGGTCCACAAGCAGCTCGGCTACAACTCGGTGCGCAAGCACATCAAGGTCGAGCCCGACCGCTGGTACTACTGGGCGGACAAGCTGGGTCTGCTGGTCTGGCAGGACATGCCGGCGATGAACACGGTCAACCCGTCGGCGTCCGCCCGCACCGAGTACGAGCACGAGCTCAAGCAGATGATCCAGCAGCACGACAGCCACCCCTCGGTGATCATGTGGGTCACCTTCAACGAGGGCTGGGGGCAGTACGACCAGGCCCGGATCGCGGACTACGCCAAGTCCCTCGACCCGACCCGCCTGATCAACAACATGAGCGGTCTCAACTGCTGCGGCGCAGTGGACGGCGGCAACGGCGACATCGCCGACGCCCACGGCTATCCGAGCCCGCAACTCCCGGCGGCCGACGGCAAACGGGCCCTGGTCAGCGGCGAGTACGGCGGTCTCGGCCTGGGTGTCCCCGGACACGCCTTCCCGGTCCAGATGACCTATGTGGGCGTCACCCCGGAGACCTACACCGATGTGTACCTCGACCGCCTGAAGGAGGTCGAGCAGCTCGCTGCCTGCAAGGGCGGCAACGGCGCCGTGTACACCCAGATCACGGACGTCGAGGGCGAGTTGAACGGGTTGATGACCTACGACCGCAAGGTCCTCAAGCCCGACGCGAAGCGGCTGCACGCCGCACACGAGGCGCTGATCAAGGGCGCCGAGAACGGCACGCTCACCTGCACCTCCTGACCCGCACGGCCCGCCTCGCCTCCCCGGGGCGGGCCGCGCGTTTCTTCCCCCACTCCTCAGGAGCGCCGTATGCCTCTCGCTCGACGTCATTTCCTCACCGGCGGCGCCCTGGCGCTGAGTTCGGCCGCGTTGTCGGTCCGCCTCGCCCCTCCTGCCGTCGCCGCGGGCCGCTCACCCCGCGCGCTCGCCCCCGCCGCCTTCACCCGGCTGCGCCCCGGCAGCATCACGGCACGCGGCTGGCTCGCGGGCCAACTCCAGTCGCTGCTCGACGGGTTGTTCGGCCGCTACGAGCAGCGCTCGCACTTCCTCGACTTCGCCTCCACCGGCTGGGTGCACCCGGAGAACGCCGGGTGGGAGGAACTGCCGTACTGGCTGCGGGGGTACGTCCCGCTCGCCGTCGCCACCGGTGACGACCACGCGCTGGCGAACTCCCGGCGCTGGATCGACGCGGTCCTGGCCACCCAGCAGTCCGACGGTTTCTTCGGTCCCCGCGCGCTGCGCACCTCCCTTGACGGCGGTCCCGACTTCTGGCCGTTCCTGCCGCTGCTGATGGCGCTGCGCACCTGGGAGGAGTACAGCGGCGACGCGCGGATCGTGCCCTTCCTGACCCGCTTCCTGACCTTCATGAACGCGCAGGGCAAGGGCGCGTTCGACCACAGTTGGGTCTCCTACCGCTGGGGCGACGGCCTGGACATCGCCCTGTGGCTGTACGACCGCACGGGCGACGCCTTCCTCCTCGACCTCGCCGACAAGATGCACGGCTACGGCGCCGACTGGACGGCCGCGCTGCCCACCCCGCACAACGTCAACATCGCGCAGGGCTTCCGCGAGGGCGCCCAGTACGCCCGCCGCTCCGGCTCGACGTCCGACACCAGAGCCGCGTACGAGGTCTACGACCAGGTGATGGGCTCCTACGGGCAGTTCCCCGGCGGCGGCTTCGCGGGCGACGAGAACCTCCGCCCCGGCTTCGGCGACCCCCGGCAGGGCTTCGAGACCTGCGGCATCGTGGAGTTCATGGCCAGTCACGAGCTGCTGACCCGGATCACGGGCGATCCGGTGTGGGCGGACCGCTGCGAGGAGCTGGCCTTCAACCTGCTGCCCGCCGCACTCGACCCGGCCGGCCGCGCGGTGCACTACATCACCAGCGCGAACAGCGTCGACCTCGACAACAGGACCAAGACACAAGGGCAGTTCCAGAACGGCTTCGCCATGCAGTCCTTCCAGCCCGGCGTCGACCAGTACCGCTGCTGCCCCCACAACTACGGCATGGGATGGCCGTACTTCAGCGAGGAGCTGTGGCTCGCGGCGCCCGGTGGCGGACTGGCCGCCGCCCTCTACTCCCCCTGCGCGGTGCGCGCGACGGTGGCGGGCGGCACCGAGGTCACGATCACCGAGGACACCGACTACCCGTTCGGGGAGACCGTCCGCCTCACGCTCTCGACCCCGCGCGCGGTGCGCTTCCCGCTCCATCTGCGGGTGCCGGGGTGGTGCGCCGATCCCCAACTCACCGTGAACGGCAAGGCTTACGCGGCGACACCGGGTCCCTCCTTCACCGTGGTGGACCGCCAGTGGTCGAGCGGCGACACGGTGACGCTACGTCTCCCCCAGCGCACCGTGCTGCGCACCTGGAGCGCGGGGCAGGACGCGGTGAGCGTCGAGCACGGCCCCCTCACCTACGCCCTGCGCATCGGCGAGAACTATGTGCGCTACGCGGGTGACGACGCCTTCCCCGAGTACGAGGTGCACGCCACCACGCCCTGGAACTACGGTCTGGTGCCCGGCAGTACGCCGGAGTTCACCCGCAGCGGAGGTCCCGTCGCGGCGAACCCCTTCGCCCAGGACGGCACGCCGGTGCGCATGACGGCGCGGGCCCGCCGTGTCGCCGAGTGGGTCGCGGACGACGAGCACGTGGTCGCCCCGCTCCAGCGCAGCCCCGCCCGCTCCGACTCCCCGGTGGAGAGCGTCACGCTCGTCCCGATGGGCGCGGCCCGGCTCCGTATCAGCGGCTTCCCGACCGCCGCGCCGGACGGCCGCCCCTGGACGCCGGAACCGCCCTTCCGGCGCGTCCAGAACAAGCACAGCGGCAAGGTGCTCGCCGTGGACAACATGTCCACCGCGAACAGCGCGCGGGTGGTGCAGTACGACAACACGCCCACCGGCGATCACGCCTGGCAGTTCGTCGACCGGGGTGACGGCTGGTTCCTCGTCCGCAACGGGCACAGCGGCAAGGTGCTGGGCGTGGACGGCATGTCCACGGCCGACAGCGCGATCGTCGTCCAGTACGAGGACAACGGCACCGACGACCACCTGTGGCGGCAGGTGGACAAGGGCGACGGCTGGTTCCTCCTGCTCAACAGGCACAGCGGGAAGGTGCTCGGCGTGTCGGGGATGTCCACCGCGAACAGCGCGCAGGTGGTGCAGTTCGCGGACAACGGCACGGACGACCATCTGTGGCGGTTGCTGTAGCCGGTGCCGGACGGCGGCGGAGTCCCGGCTGAGTCAGCGGGACTCCTCCAGCACGTCGCACTCCAGGAAGGACGGCGGGCGGGTGCACAGCGCCGCCATGCGCTCGGCGAACTCGCGGGCCTCGGGGTTCTGGCGGCTGCGCGCGGCCTCGTCGAAGGAGTCGAACTGGAGGACCTCGTAGTAGCGGTTCTCCTGGTTGCGGTCCTTGAGGACAGCCTGGTAGCTGGGGCCCTGTTCCTTGCTGCCGAAACGTTCCTCGATCTTCATGGCCAGGGTGCGCATCTCGTCGATGCGGTCGGTCTCGAAGGCGATGATCTGGACGAATTTCTGCGCTGCCACGGTTCCTCCAGCCGGCCGTGCGCCCCCGGGCGGG
The DNA here is from genome assembly GCF_016482685.1 of Streptomyces sp. DSM 110735. GTDB lineage: Bacteria > Actinomycetota > Actinomycetes > Streptomycetales > Streptomycetaceae > Streptomyces. The sequence goes on from NZ_JACYHF010000029.1 coordinate 47,245, forward strand.
GATCGCTCAGCACCCAACGAAACACGGGCGGCACGGGTCGGCAATTCGTCGCGGGGCGTTCGCCGGGCGGCGCGCGGGAGTTGCGGGGGCGGCCGGGTGGGGCGTTCGGCCGGACGGGTGGCGCGGCGCTCCGCCGGAACGGGCACCGGGTTTGTCCGCGGGGAGGGGTGTCGCACCCTCCCGGGGATGGGTGTCGTCCCTCGCCGTGGATGGGTGTCGTCCCTCGCCGTGGATGGGTGTCGTCACCGATGGTGGGCGCCGCGCGGCCCGTGCGACCGTGTCATGACACGTGACCTCGATGTCGTGCGGGGTGGCCTCGACGTCACGCACGTGACCTCGACCGACGGCGGCACGTGATCTCGACCGACGGCCAGGGGAAGGCGGTGGCCCGTGGGACACGCTGACGCCCTGCTCGCCATGGGCGGCGCCTTCCTGGCCGCCGCGTTCCTCGCCCGCCTCGGCGCCCGGATCGGCGTGCCGACCATCCCGCTGTTCATGCTGGCCGGTCTGCTGCTCGGCCCCCACACCCCCGGTCTGGTCCTGGTGTCGGACCCGCACGACTTCGAGATGCTGTCCGCGCTGGGGCTGGTGCTGCTGCTGTTCTACCTGGGGCTGGAGTTCCAGTTGAAAGACCTGCGCCGGGGTGGCAGACGGCTGCTCACGGCGGGCGGGATCTATCTGCTGCTGAACGTCGGGGCGGGTCTCGGCTTCGGGTTCGCGCTCGACTGGGGCGCGCGGGAGGCACTGGTGCTGGCCGGGGTGCTCGGCATCTCCTCGTCCGCGATCGTCACCAAGATCCTCATCGATCTGGGCCGGATCAGCCGCCCGGAGACCCGGCTGATCCTCGGCGTGATCGTGGTCGAGGACCTGTTCCTCGCGCTGTATCTCGCCGCGCTCCAGCCGGTCATCGGCGGTGCCGAGGGTGTCACGGAGACGCTCCTCCAGGCGGCGAAGGCGTTCGCGTTCCTGCTGGTGCTGGCGGTCGCCGCCCGCTACGGCACCCGGCTGGTCGGACGGCTGATCCGGGTCCGGGACAACGAACTGCTCGTGATCAGCTTCCTCGGCGCGGCCGTCCTGGTCGCCGGGGTCTCCGAGCTGCTGGGGGTCGCGGACGCCATCGGCGCGTTCATGGTGGGCCTGATCCTGGCCGGCACCTCCTCCGGTCCGCGCATCCGGCAGTTGGTGCATCCGCTGCGCGACGCGTTCGCGGCCATCTTCTTCTTCGCCTTCGGACTCGCCCTGGACCCCGGCCGACTGGCCTCCGTGGCCGGTCCGGTCGCCGCGGCGGCGGCGCTGACCATCGTCATGAACGTGATCGCCGGACTGCTCGTCGCCCGCTCCTACGGCTACGGCCCCGAGCACGCCGCCGACATCGCGACGACCCTGGTGGCGCGCGGGGAGTTCGCGCTGATCCTGGCCGCCATGGCGGTGGGCGCGGGTCTCGACGGGCGGCTGCCGTCGTTCATCGCCGGGTATGTCCTGGTGCTGGCCGTACTGGGACCGGTGATCGCGGCGCGGGCGCATCTGCTGGCGCGGGTGCTGGGCGCGCTGGGTTTCGTACGACCTGCGGAGCCCGATGGTCCGGTGAAGGCGGACGACACGGGCGCGCACGACGAAAGGCGGGCTCCGCCGGAGACGGTGGGCGCCGACGCGGAGCGTTAGGCGTGGCGTCAGGGTTCGATCAGTCCGACACGGATGGCGTAGCGGGTGAGTTCCAGGCGGTCCTTGAGACCGAGTTTCTGGAGCAGGTTGGCGCGGTGGCGCTCGACGGTCTTCGGGCTGATGACGAGCAGTTCGGCGATCTGCTGCGAGGTGTGGCCCTCGGCGACGAGCTTGAGGATCTCCTCCTCGCGTCCGGTGATCACGCGGGACGGCAGCGTGTGCCCGTCGCGCACCCGGTCGAGGTAGTCGCGGATGAGGGCGTTGACGGCGCCGGGGTAGAGGAACGGTTCGCCCCGCATGGTGGCGCGGCAGGCTTCGACCAGGTCGCGGTCGGCCACGGATTTGAGGACGTAGCCGGAGGCACCGGCGGCGAGGGCTTCGAAGAAGAACTGCTCGTTGTCGTACATCGTCAGGATGAGGATGCGGGTCTCCGGCTGCGTGCGGGACAGCTCGCGGGCTGCCTGGAGACCGGTCAGACGGGGCATGGCGATGTCGAGGACGGCCAGGTCGGGCCGGAGTCCGCGAGCCTGGGTCAGCGCCTCCGCGCCGTCGTCCGCCTCTGCCACGACGGTGAGGTCGGGCTCGCCCTCCAGGATGAGGCGGACCCCGCGGCGTACCAGCGCGTGGTCGTCGGCGAGGAGGATGCGGGTGGGGGCGGGGGCTGTCATGGCGGCGGCTCCGGGCGGGGTGGGGGCTCCGGGCTGGGTGGTGACTGGGGGTGGGACGGTGGGTCGGAGTGGGGCGGTGGGTCGGAGTGGGGCGGTGACTCGGGGTGAGGTGGTAGCTCGGCGTGGGGCGGTGGCTCGGGGTGGGTTCGGGGGCTTCGGACCGGGACGGTGAGGAGGACTTCGGTGCCGATGCCGTCCGGGCCCGGGCGTACGGCGAGGTCGGCGCCGATGAGCAGCGCGCGCTCCCGCATCCCGCGCAGGCCCGCCCCTTCGGGCGCGTCGCCGGTGCCCCGGCCGTCGTCGCGGACGCGCAGCTCGACCCCGGCGGGGATGTGCCGGAGGGTGAGTTCGGCGTGGTGGGCGCGGGCGTGCCGGGCGACGTTGGTGAGCCCTTCCTGGGCGACGCGGTAGAGGACGAGTTCGCTCTCGTGGCCGAGCGGGGGCAGGTCGGTGCCTAGCTGGTGGCGGACGGTGAGTCCGGAGCCGGAGAACTCGGTGGCGAGTGCCTTGAGGGCGCTGGTCAGACCGAGTTCGTCGAGGACGCCTGGGCGCAGTCGGCGGGCGATGCGGCGGACCTCGTCGAGTCCGGCGCGGGTGGTCTCCTGCACCTGCTGGAGTTCCTCGCGCAGTCCGGGCGGGGCCTGGCGGGCGGCGCGGTTGAGTTCGAGCAGGACGGCGGTGAGGGTCTGGCCGACCTCGTCGTGCAGCTCCTGGGCGACGCGATGGCGTTCGGCCTCCTGGGCGGAGAGGGCGCGGGCGCTGCTGGTGGCCCGCTCGTCCTCCAGGCGGTCGAGCATGGCGTTGAAGACGGTGATCAGCTCGGCGATCTCGCCGTGCCCGCCGACCGGCGGCCGCACGCCGGGGCGCAACAGATCGGCCGTGGTCATGGCGCGGGAGAGGCGTTGCAGCGGGGCGAGGTTGATCCGCAGCAGCACGGCGTTGGCGACGAGCATGGCCGCGAGTCCGGCGGTGAGGATCGCGGCCTCGGTGAACAGGACGGGGGTGGAGACGGTGACGGGGCCGAGCAGGAGGGCGGCGGCCGCGACGAGGACGGCGGCGTTGAGCAGGAAGATCCGCCAGAACAGGGGCATCGCGGGGCACCTCCTCCGGGGCGCGCGGTCGGGGGCGGTCCGGGTTTCTCGGGGTTCGGTCTCAGGGTTGCTCGGGGTCGCGGTCGGCCGCTGATGGGGGGCCTCACCGTCCAGCCTGGGTGCGGGCCGGACGGGCCGCCATCCGTGGCAGCCCCCATCCGGGGGATCGGGGGTGGCTCCGCCGACTGTCCCCCACACGAGTGGCCACCCCGAGCCGCGACCCCTAGACGGTGAGGGGCGGCCTCCGGGACGAATGGGGGTCGTACCCGATGGTGGCGGAGGGCGGGTGGGGCGAATCCTGGTGGTGCGCGGAGATCCGCGTACGGGACCGGTCGGCAGGCGTGAGGCGAGGAGGAGTCATGACCCCGTACGACGACGAGGTGCTGCTCGGCCGTGCCGCTCCCCGGTTCTCGGCCGGCGCGCGTGTCCGCCGTCCGCGACACCGTGCGCGGTACTGGTGGGTGCTGCTGATCGGCGGTGTTCTGCTGGCGGTGGGGATCGTGCTGGCGGAGGGGCTGCTGATAGCGGCAGGGCTGGTCCTCGGCGGCGTCGCGGGGCATCTGCTCGATCCAGGCCGCAGACGCCCGCGCTCAGTCGACCGGTCCCGGTTCGGTCTTGTTCAGTTCGGCGGTGAACTGCGCGCCGGTGAGCAGCGCCAGGTTGGACAGCCACAGCCAGATGAGGAAGACCACGGACCCGGCGAGCGAGCCGTACAGACGGCTGTAGGCGCCGAGAGCGGAGGCGTACAGGGCGAATCCGCCCGAGGCGGTGAGCCAGAGGGCGGCCGCAAGGAGACCGCCGGGCAGCGAGTTCCTGCGCGTGCGGGCGGGGGCGGGCCCGGTACGGAAGACGACCACGACGAGGACGACGGCCAGGCACAGCAGCAGCGGCCAGCGCAGCAGCTTCCAGACGAAGGCGGCCGTGGAGCCGAGACCGAGGAAGGAACCGACGGCCTCCGCGCCGGGTCCGGTGAGCAGCAGCACCAGCGGGCCCGCGACGAGCACGCCGAGCAGGGCCAGCGCGGTCAGGACGATGCGGTGCGCGCGCCGCCAGGGCGAACGCCGGTCCTCCATGCGGTACATCCGGTGCAGGGCGCGCCGGAAGACCGCCAGATAGCTGGTGGCGGACCACAGGGCGCTGGCGGTTCCGGTGACGAGCAGGGGCCAGGCAGCCGAGTCGGTGCGCAGCATCCGGGCCAGCGTCTCGTGGAGTTGGCCGCCGGACTCGGCGGGGGCGTAGGCCGTGACCTGGGTGATGAACCGCTCGGCCGTGCCGGGGCTGATCAGCGTGGTGGCGATGACCGTGACGAGCATGGCGGGCAGCACGGTCAGGATCGCGTAGTAGGTCAGCGCGGCGGCGTGGTCGGACACGTCGTCCCGCCACATGGCCACCGGGGTGCGGCGCAGCGCTGCTCCCCAGGTCGCGGCCCGGGGAGCGGAGGTGGTGCGGGAGGCGTCGGGCGCCTGGGGTTCAACGGACATGCGGTACCCGGTGGGAGAGGTGGCTGAGCCGGACTCGGCTACGGACGGTACAGGGGGTGGTGGCGGATTCGGCGCGCCCGATCAACCGGGTCAGACCCGGCAGTACGGCGGCGGGGGCGGTCCCCGGCTGGAGCCACAGATGCAGCCGGACCGAGAGCCGCCCGCGCGAGAAGAACACCCGGGTACGGCAGCGGGCGACGCCCTCCAACGCCACCGCGTCCAGGTTGAGCGCGTCCTCCAGGGCGCGGGTACGGACGGTGCCGCCGGTGCCGGGCAGCGGCAGCAGCGAGCTGCCGCCGACCCGGAACTGCCGGGCGCACCACAGCGCGCACAGCGCGGTGGCGGCGAACGACCCCGCCATGACACCGGGCGCCCACCAGCCCTGCGCCCGCAGCGCGGTGAGGGCGGCGCCGGTCAGGAACGCGTGGTGGGCGGGCGGCACGGGCAGCCGGTCGGCGGTCCGAGTACCGCTCAGCGCGAGCGCGGAACCGCCGACCAGCAGGGTCACGCCGGTGAGGGCGAGGACGGTGCGGTTGAGGAGGGAGCGGAAGGTCTGCATCAGAGGTCGCCTCCGGCGAGGGCGTGGGTCGCCGAGGGGGCGAGAGCCGGGGCCGCTGCGGGTGCCGGGTTTGATGCGGACGCCGGGATTGGAGCGGGCGCGGGGCTCGGAGCAGGCGCCGGGGTCCACCCCCGCCGGGGCCGGATCGTGACCCGCAGCCGAAGCGGACGGCGCAACCCGCACTCGGCCAGGGCGCTCGCGGCGGCCTGGGTGATCCGGCGTTCGGCGGCGGCCCGGTCACCGGAGGTCACGTCGCCGGAGGTCAGGTCGGCGCGTACGGTCGCGCGGCGCCGCCGGACGCGGGTCCTCGCGGCGGTGACGCCGTCGGTTCCGGTGGCGGCGGCGTGGAGCAGGGCGGCCACGGCGGGGCGGTCGATCGCGATGTCGGTGCCAGGGGCGGGTGAGGACGCGGTGAGGAGGTCGCGGCGGCCGGGGGTGACGGCGAGGAGGAGCAGACCGGCGCCGAGGAGGGCGCAGCAGATGCCCGCGGCGGTGACGAGCGGTTCGCCGGGGCCGTGGCCGTACAGCCAGTGCAGGGTGCCGGTGCGCCAGGCGGCGGCTGGGCGGTGTCCTGTGTGGACGAGGATCAGGTCGGCGGCGAGCGAGCCGAAGGCCACGGTGGCGAGGAGGGTGAGGATGCCCAGGGGAAAGCGACGCTGCGCCCACCAGCGGCGGGGCGGCCGGGAGCCGGGCGAGGCTGCCTCGGCCGGAACGGGTGCGGAGCCGGGCGGCACCGGTCCGCTGGGCGCCGGGGTGAGCGTGGTGACCCCGACGCGTACCCGGGACACGTCGAGCCCGGTGAGTTCGGCGGTGCGGGTGGTCACCCGGTCCTGGATACGGCGGACCAGCGGGGCCAGGGGCTCCGGGTAGGGCAGGGCGACGTCGAGGGCGATCTCGGTGCGGCGTCCGCGGACGGTGGCCGCGGTGCCGGTGGTGCGTACGGTGCCGTCGGGGTGTGCCTCGGTGGCCGCCCGGCCGGCGATCCGGCGGACGGCCTGTTCCGAGACCGCGGCGGTGCCGCGGGGGTGGGGCTCGGTCATCGACGGCCCCGCTGGAAGGTGTCCCGCAGGTCACGGGCGCGCCCGCCGCCGTCGACCCAGTGGCCCACCGCCCAGCCGAGGGCGCCGAGCGCGGCCACGAGCACGAACGCGCCGAAGCCGCCGAACCAGCCCGCGAACGCCAGCGCCAGGCCGGCGATCATTCCCGTCAGCGCTCTGTCCATCTTCCGTCTCCTCTTCGTCCGGCCGGTCGTCGCCGTCCGGGGCGGTCGTCCCCACCGGCGACCGCTCGGTCCGCCGGGGCCGGTGCCGGGTCACGCCACACGCGGCGTGCTCTCCGGCTCGGGTTCGTCGTCCTCGGGGAGGTGCACGTCGTTGACGGCGATGTTCACCTCGACGACCTCCAGTCCCGTGATGCGTTCCACCGCGTGGATCACGTTTTCGCGGACGTCGCGGGCCACCTCGTCGATCGGTACGCCGTACTCCACGACCAGGTCGAGGTCGATGGCGGTCTGCTTCTCGCCGACCTCGACCTTGACGCCCCGGCCGACGCTGGATCCGCCGCCGGGCACCCGGTCGCGGACCGCGCCGATGGTGCGGGACAGACCGCCGCCCATGGCGTGCACGCCCGGTATCTCGCGTGCGGCCGTACCGGCGACCTTGACGACGACGACGTCCGCGATGGAGGTCCTGCCGCGCGTGGCGGCCGGTTCACCGATGCCGGTGTTGCCGGCGGTGAGGTCGGTGGCCGCCCGCTGCGGCTCGCCGGGGCGGCCCGTCTCTGCGTTGGGGATGCTCATGACCAGGTCCTCTCGGTGGTCCGGTGTGTCCTGTGCTCCATAGGACGTGTTCCCTCGGACCCGGCCGGGCCACAGGTGTGAGGCAGATTCCCTGAATTCGTCCGCTGATGCGTCCTCCTGCGGGGTGACGTGGGCGGGGCCGTCCGGCGGGGTGCATCCACGGCGCGTGCGGGGGCGAAGTAGGGGCAGAGGCGGAAAGGCCCGAGCCCGCCGGGAAGCACTCGTCACGCACGACGAGTCGGGCCCCGTCGTGCTCTGGGAGGACCGTTGTGAAGGAAGCCGTGTACATCGGCGGGAACCCGGCTGCCGAGCCCGATCTGGAGCGGCTGCTGCACGAGGTGGCGCTGGGCGACCAGGAGGCGTTCGCCTCGGTCTACGACACGGTCGCCGGGCCGGTGCTCGGGGTGGTCCGCGCGGTGCTGCGCGACCGGGCGCAGTCGGAGGAGGTCGCGCAGGACGTGCTGGTGGAGGTGTGGCGCACCGCCCCGCGTTACCGGCCCGAGCGGGGCACCGCCATCAACTGGATCCTCACCCTCGCCCATCGGCGCGCGGTCGACCGGGTGCGCTCGGTCGAGGCGGCGGCCGCCCGCGACACCCGGGCCGCGCTACTGGACCGCACGCCGGAGTACGACGAGGTGACCGAGCAGGTGGAGACGCGGCTGGAGCAGGAGCAGGTGCGGCGGTGTCTGCGGACGCTGACGGAACTCCAGCGGCAGTCGCTGACCCTCGCCTACTACCGGGGGCTGACCTACCGCCAGGTCGCGGAGGCGCTCGCGCTGCCGCTCGGCACGGTGAAGACGCGGCTGCGCGACGGGCTCATCCGGATGCGCGACTGCCTGGGAGTGTCCGCGTGACCGTGGCCGACCCGCACGACCTCACCGGCGCCTACGCGCTCGACGCCCTGGACGAGGACGAGCGCGCCGGTGTCGAACGGCATCTGGCCCACTGTGCGTCCTGCGCGCTGGAGGTCGCGGAGTTCGAGGCGACGGCGGCGCGGCTGGGGCTCGCCGCGACGGTTCCGGTACGGCCCGGGCTGCGCGCGGAGGTGCTGCGCCGGATCGCGTCGGTGCGTCAGGTGGCGCCCGGTACCGCGATGGACGCGCGGCTCCGTCCTGCCGTGCGGCGGCGGGCGCGGGGGCCATTGGCGTGGGCGCTGGCCGCGTCCGTTGCCGTGGCGGCGGCGTTCGGGGGTGTGGCGCTGTGGCAGTACGAGCGTGCCCAGGACGCCGCGACGCGCGCCGCCGTGGCGGAGGGGCGGGCCGACGCGGTGGCGGGGGTGCTCGCCGCGCCCGACGCCAAGTCGGCCACGGTGCGCGTCGCCGGTGGCACGGGCACCGTGGTGGTGTCGGCGGAGCGGGACCGGGCGGTGTTCATGGCCTCGGGGATGCCCGCGCCGCCGGACGGCAGGGTGTACCAGTTGTGGTTCGACGACGGCGGGGCGATGCGGTCGGCCGGGCTGATGGACCCGGCGCTGCGCAGCCAGACCGTGCTGATGCGGGGTCCGGTGGCCGGGGCGTCGGGGGTCGGCGTCACGGTGGAACCGGCGGGCGGCTCACCCCGGCCGACCAGCGCGCCCGTCACCCTGCTGAGCCTTCCCACGTAGAGCCGCCGAGTCCGTGCCCCTGGAAGGGCGCCGTCCGTGACCCCGGCAGGCGAATGCCCCCGCCCGCGCGAAGGTCCCGAGCGCCCGCCTCTACCGCTTCTTCGGCGGTCTCGGGAAGAACCCGCTCGTGCGCGCCACGTACGCGTCCCAGCCGGGTCGCCCCTCCATGTGCCGCTCCAGCATCCGCTTCCCGCTGCCGTTGATCAGGAGGAAGCTCATCACCACCGGTGCGATCACGGACACCGCGGCCGGGGCCCAGCCGCCGTCGCAGGCGACGAGGAACAGACCCCACCAGACGCAGAAATCGCCGAAGTAGTTGGGGTGGCGGGTCAGCTTCCACAGACCCCGGTCCATGATGCGGCCCCGGCGGGCGGGGTCGGCCTTGAAGCGGGCGAGCTGGGCGTCGCCCACGGTCTCGAAGAACATCCCCACCGCCCACACCGCCGTACCCAGCCAGGCGAGGACGGAGACGGAGGGCGCCGCGTACTGGGCTGCCTGCACGGGGAGGGAGACCAGCCAGACCAGGGCGCCCTGGAGGAGGTAGACCATCCGCAGGGCGTAGAGGTTCCGGTTGCCGGGAGCCTTGTCGAGGAGTGCCTCGTAGCGCGGGTCCTCGCCGTGGCCGCGGCTCCGGCGGGCGATGTGCACGGCCAGCCGCAGTCCCCAGACCGCGGTGAGGACGGTGACGAGGACCCTACGGGCCATGTCGCCCTCGCCTGCCGAGGCGGCGAGGGTGACCACCGCGACGGCGGCGAAGGCCGCGCCCCAGGCGATGTCCACGACCCGGTGCACGCCCTTGCGGACCGCGACGGCGAAGGTGACGGCCATGACGCCGAAGGCGGTCGCCGCCGCCCAGCCGAGGTTCGAGGCGAAGGCGCCCCACGCGAAGCCGGTCACGACTGCTCCAGTCCCCGGTACCAGTCGGCGCCCTCGGGACGGGCCAGTCCGCTCGCGCCCGTGTCGGAGGGGCGGACGCAGAGGATCTGGTCCACGCCCATGCGCCGTTCCTCGAAGGCGAGCGCGCCGCCGACCAGGTAGAGCCGCCAGACGCGGGCGACCTCCTCGCCGACGAGGCGTACGACGTCGTCCCAGCGGCGCTCCAGGGTGCGGTGCCAGGCGGCCACGGTGCGCACGTAGTGCTCGCGCAGCGACTCCACCGAGCGCACCTCGAGTCCGGCGCCCTCCAGCAGCCCGACGGTCTCACCGAGCGGCCGCATGTGCATGTCGGGGGCGATGTACGCCTCGATGAAGGCGCCGCCGCCCGGCGCGCGGTGACCTCGTGACATCTGCTGGACCAGCACCCGGCCCTCCGGCACGGCCAGCCGGTGCAGCGCGGCGGCGAAGGCGGGGTACTCGGCGTCGCCGACGTGCTCCCCCATCTCCACGGTGGCGACCGCGTCGAAGCCGGAGCCGGTGATGTCGCGGTAATCCTGGCACACCACCTCGACCAGGTCCCCGAGCCCCCGCTCGCGGACCTGTTCGCGGACGTGGGCGGCTTGTTCGCGGGCGAGGGTGACGGCGGTGACGCGGGCCTTGTGCCGCTCGGCGGCGTACAGCGTGAGGGAGCCCCAGCCGCAGCCGATGTCGAGCAGCCGGGCGCCGGGGCGCAGTCCGAGCTTGCGGCAGATCAGCTCCAGTTTGGCGCGCTGGGCGCGGACCGCCGCCGCGTCGGTGTCCTCGTCCTCGGCCGCCTCGCCGGTCCAGTAGCCGCAGGAGTAGGCCATGGTGTCGTCGAGGAGGAGGCGGTAGAAGTCGTTGGACAGGTCGTAGTGGTGGCTGATGGCGGCGCGGTCGCGGGATTTGGTGTGCAGCGCGCCACGCAGCCGGGCCTGGGAGGCGGGCGCGGGCGGCGGCGGTCCGACGGCGCCGAGCCGTACGGCCTCGACGGCGGCGCGGGCCCGGTCGGCGAGGGTGAGGCGCGGGGCGTGCGTGCCCCGGGTGCGGGCGGCGGACCATACGGCGCGCAGCCCCTCGGCGAGGTCGCCCTCGACGTCGATCTCGCCGGTGACGTACGCCTGGGCGAGACCGAGTTCGCCGGGCTGCCACAGCAGTCGGCGCAGGGCGCGCCGGGAGCGTACGACGACCACGGGGGCGCCGGGCGGTCCGGTCTCGCTGCCGTCCCAGGCGCGCAGCCGGACGGGCAGCCGGGTGCCGACGGCCTCCTCGGCGAGGTCCGCGATCCGTTGTGCGGCACCGGACCGCTTCGGGGATGTGGTGCTCATGGGGCGGGGTTCTCCTTGGTGAGCAGGTACTGCTGGACGTCGAGGTAGCCGGAGCGGAAACCGGCCTCGGAGTAGGCGAGGTAGAAGGTCCACAGGCGCCGGAAGACCGCGTCGAAGCCGAGGGCGGCGACCTCGTCGGCGCGCTCGGTGAACCGCTCGCGCCACAGCCGCAGGGTCTCGGCGTAGTGCGCGCCGAAGGCGTCGCGGCGGGCGACGGCCAGCCCGGTGTGCTCGCGCACGGTCTGCTCGACGGCTTCCGTGGAGGGCAGCAGCCCGCCGGGGAAGACGTACTTCTGGATCCAGGTGTGGGTGTCCCGGCTGGCCAGCATCCGGTCGTGCGGCATGGTGATGGCCTGGAGGGCGGCCCGTCCGCCGGGGGCGAGGCGTGCCTCCAGGGTGCGGAAGTAGACGGGCCAGAACTCGGCGCCGACGGCCTCGATCATCTCGACACTGACGATGGCGTCGTAGGTGCCGTGCGCCTCGCGGTAGTCGCGCAGTTCGACGGTGACGCGGTCGGTGAGACCCGCCTCGCGCACGCGGCGCAGGGCGAGGTCGCGCTGTTCGCGGGAGAGGGTGAGGGAGGTGACGTGCGCGCCCCGGGCGGCGGCGCGCAGGGCGAGTTCGCCCCAGCCGGTGCCGATTTCCAGCAGCCGGGTGCCCTCGCCGACGGCGGCGAGGTCGAGCAGGCGGTCGATCTTGCGGTGCTGGGCGGCGGCGAGCAGGGACCACTCGGCGGGGAAGCCGCGGAAGACGGCGGCGGAGTAGCTGAGGGTGTCGTCCAGGAAGAGGGCGAAGAGGTCGTTGGACAGGTCGTAGTGGTGGCTGATGTTGTCGCGGGCGCCGTCGGCGGTGTTGCGGCGGGCGGCCGGCTGCCCGGGCGCCCACAGTCCGCGCAGGCGCTGCAGCGGGGCCGGGACCAGCTCGGCGGCGTGGGCGGCGAGCACGGTGAGGGCGCTCACCAGGTCGGGGGCGTCCCACTCCCCCGCCATGTACGACTCGCCGAAGCCGATGAGTCCGCCGGTGCCGACGCGGGCGTGGAAGGCGTCGGGGTCGCGGATCTCGATGAGCGGTCCGCCCAGACCGAGGGTCTCGCCCCCGGCGAGCCGGACGCGCAGCGGCAGTCGGCGCAGCGCGTGGCGTACGACGGCGGCGGCGACGGACCGCACCGGCCAGGAGGCGCGGGGCACGGCGGCCACGTCCGGCCAGCGGGCGGGGTCCACGACCCCGGCGTCCCGGGCACGGCTGTCCCGCGCACGGCCGTCCAGGGCACGGCTGTCCCGGGCGCGCGGGACGCGGGCGCGCGTGTCGGGGCGGTGGTCGGCTGTGGTCATGTGGGGATCTCCGGGTGGTGGTGGCTGCCGGGGCGGGGCCGTACGGGCAGACCGCGCAGGAACAGGCGGATGCCGTGGAAGCGGATGGCGGCCGAGACCGCGAGGGTGGACCAGGGGTGGCGCAGGGACAGGCGCAGCAGCGCGGCCGGGGTGGCGGCGCGGCGGGTGCCGTGCACCGTGGCGGTGAAGGGCGGGGCGCCGGGGCGGTCGAGGCGCAGGGACAGATGGAGGCGTTCGCCGGGCAGCGGCAGCCGCATCTCGTAGCGGCCGTCCACCGGGAAGAACGGCGAGACGTAGAACTCCTTGTCCGTGGCGGCGACTTGATCCGGTCCGGGGTGCAACAGATAGGCGTGGCGCCCGCCGTAGGTGTTGTGGACCTCCGCGACCACACAGCGCGGGGTGCCGTCGGCACCGTGACACCAGTACAGGGTCAGCGGGTTGAAGACGTACCCGAGGACGCGGGCGTGGGTGAGCATCACGACCGGGCCGCCCTCCAGGTCGATGCCGTGCCCGGCGAGGAACCGGTCGAGCGCGGCGCGGATGCTCGGGGCGTCGCCGGTGAAGTGGTCGCGGGCCCGGAAGCGCGCCAACGGCCGGGTGAGCCACGGGAGTCGGGGCAGCCGATCGGGGTCGACCAGCCAGAGGTACGTGCGGTGGCGCAGGGCGTAGCGGAAGGGCGCCCTGCGCACATGGTGGATCGTGCAGGGGTACAGCGCGGGTACGGCGGGCGGGGTCACCAGCGCACCCCCAGCCTGGCCGCCGCCTCCACCCCGCTGCGGCAGCCGTCCTCGTGGAACCCCCAGCCGTGGTAGGCGCCCGCGAACGCCGTGACGCCGGTGGCGAGTTCGGGAAGGCGCTGCTGGGCGGCGACCGACTCCGGCGTGTACACCGGGTGTTCGTACGTCATCCGGGCCAGCACCCGCTCCGGAGCCACCCGGTCCTCGCCGCCGAGCGTGACGATGTGGGGCTCGGTCGTGTCCAGGCGCTGGAGGCGGTTCATGTCGTAGCTGACCCGCACCCGGTCGGCGCCCGCGTCGCAGGCGGGCATCAGGTAGTTCCAGGAGGCACGGGCGCCCGGCGTACGGGGCAGCAGCGCGGTGTCGGTGTGCAGCAGGGTGGGGTTGCGGGAGTAGCGGAAGGCGCCGAGCAGCTCCTTCTCGCGCGGGGTGGCGTCGCCGAGGAGGCGCAGTGCCTGGTCGGGGTGGACGGCGACGACCACGTGGTCGTACGCGGTCGTGCCGCCGTCCTCGGTGATCACCTCGGCGCCGTCCGCGTGCCGCAGCACGGTGCGTACCGGGGTGGCGGTGCGGACCTCGTGCAGCCCGGCAGCGACCCGGTCGACGTAGGTGCGGGAGCCGCCGGTGACGGTGCGCCACACCGGGGAGCCGGTCACGGAGAGCATCCCGTGGTGGTCGAGGAACCTGAACAGATAGGCGGCCGGGTAGCGTTGGGCGGTCGCCGCGTCGCAGGACCAGACGGCGGAGACCAGCGGGGTCATGAAGTGGGCGCGGAAATAGGGGGAGAAGCCCGAGCGGTCCAGGAACTCCCCCAGGGTGAGCGCGGGTTCGCCTGCTCCGTCGTGGGCGAGGAGGCGGCGGGCCGCCCGGTGGAAGGTAGGGATCTCCGCGAGCATCCGCAGATACGGGCCGCGCAGCGCGTTGGACGGCTGGGCGAACAGTCCGCGCGCACCCCGCGCCCCGGCGTACTCCAGACCGCAGCCCTCGCACCGCACCGACATGCTCATCTCCGACTCCTGCGTGGCGACGCCGAGTTCGCGGAAGAGGCGGAGCAGGTGGGGGTAGGTGCGCCGGTTGTGCACGATGAACCCGGAGTCCACCCGCAGCGCAGGACCCCCGCCTGGCCGGGCGAGGTCATGGGTGTGCGCGTGACCGCCGAGGCGGGCGTCGGCCTCGTACAGGGTCACGCGGTGCGAGCGGGCCAGGACGTGGGCGGCGGTCAGTCCGGCGACGCCGCTGCCGACGACGGCGGTGTGACGCATGGATCGGTCCTCTCGAAGGGCGACGGAAAGAAAAAAGGGGGGAGGGCGCCGAAGACTCAGCCCGAGGAGCCCGACGAGCCCGGCAAGCCGGAAGAAGAGGAGCCCGGCAAGTCCGCAAAGGAAGAGAAGGACGAGCGCGACCCCGGCGCGCCGCTCTCGCACCGGAGCCGCCCCGAGGGCCGCTGTCGCGGGGGCGGTACGGCGACACCGCCGGACCGCCGGACCGGAGCCGCACCCCGGTCCCGCGCCACGCGTTCCACGACGGCCGGACGCGTCGGCCGACGGACGCCCGTCGCCGCGCGTGCGGTCCCCGTCGGCGCGGCACACTCCGCGACCGGCCCGCCCCGCAGGTGCGGACCTCGCGGCCCTCGCTCGTCCTTCTCCTCATCCCTCACACCGGGAATCCGGTCCCGACGGCCCGGCGGATTGGTCAATCACCCGATCAGGTGAAAGAAAGATCCCGGACCCATCCCCGGGGCGGTCGGCTACGGATACACCGGTCGACTCCCCGGGAATCCCGCGTCGCCCGGGGCGCGGACCGCCCGCCCCCGGCTTACGATCCCCTCGTGGCAGACATCCCCGACAGCCTGATCGCGCTGGAGCGTTCCGCCGAGATCGAGCGGGCGAGGCTGGCCGGTCTCACCGGTGCCGAGTACGACGCGCAGCGGCAGCGCTGGCGCGCGGTCTACGACGCCGTACAGGACGCGATCGCCTCGTACGCGACGGCGACGGGCGAGGACCGGGAGCGCCTGGAGGAGGCGGTCAGGGCTGCGGTGCGGTGCAGCCAGGAGGACCCCGCCGTGGAGTAGCCGCGCGTGCGGCGGTCCGCGTCCCGGGCCACGCTGGGGGCATGGCCGCCACGCCCCCCGTAGTCGTGTACCCGCCCGCCGAGGACGGGGGACGCCGGGTGCGCGTCGGCGACCGGTTCGTGGGGATGGCGTACACGCTGCTGGACGTCGCCGAGTTCCTGCGCCGCGCGGGCATGGAGGACGTCGAGGCGTCCGACGTCGAGACCGGTCCGTGGGTCGAGTGGCGGGGCGGCGGTCCGGAGACGTGGGGGCGGGACTGAGCACGGACGCACTCCCGCGCACCACCGGACCTTCTGAACTCCCGCCTCCCACCGCGCACATGCTCCGGTGGCCGGGGTAACCGTGCGGTGGGAGCATGAGGCGGAAGCGCCCGGGAGGCCGCTCGACATGTCCGCCCGCCCGCGACGAGGAGCGACTGCCATGCCAAAGCTGGTCGAGGACGCCATCAACGAGATCGGGAACATGCAGGCTCTCGACGGTCCGGCGGGCAAGGCCGCCGGGCTGGTGGGGCGCGCGACGCGCAGCGCCCCGGTCAAGGACGCGCTGTCCGGCACCTGGTTCGGACACGCGCTGCACCCCATGCTCACCGACCTGCCCATCGGCGCGTGGAGCATGGCCACCGTGCTGGACCTGACGACCGGAAAGTCCGGCACCGCCGCCGCGCAGCGGCTCGTCGGCTTCGGGCTGCTCGCGACGGTGCCCGCCGCGGCGACCGGCGCGTCCGACTGGGCCGACACCTACGGTCCGCCGCAGCGGGTCGGACTGGTGCACGCGGTGGGCAACTCCGCCGCGAGCGTGGTGCAGGCGAGTTCCTGGCTGGCGCGCCGCGCGGGCCACCACCGCGCGGGAGCCGCGTTGAGTCTGCTGGGCCTGGGCATCGCGGCCGGAGCCGCCTACCTCGGCGGACATCTGTCGTTCGTCGACGGTGTCGGCGTCAGCCACACCGCGTTCCAGGAGCCCGCCTCGGACTGGACCGAGGTCGTGGCGCTGGCCGAGCTCAGCGAGAACAAGCTCGTGCGGTGCGAGGCGGACGGCGTTCCGGTCGTCGTCGTACGGCACGACGGCAAGGTGTACGCGCTGTCGGACACCTGCACCCACGCGGGCGGTCCCCTGCACGAGGGCAAGGTCACCACCGACGGGTGTGTGCAGTGCCCGTGGCACGGCAGCGAGTTCCGCCTGGACGACGGCGAGGCGGTCCGGGGTCCGGCGTCCGTGCACGAGCCGGACTGGGAGGTCAAGGTCGTCAGCGGCCGCGTCCACGTGCGGCCCGTACAGGTCTGACGGCCCGGGTTGCCCGGCAAGCGGCGGTCTGGAACCCGGCGCGAGGACGGCGAGCGGAAGCGCGTCTGCACGGTGGGCCACTCCACCCGTGACTTCGACGACGTGGTGGCGATGCTCCGCGAGAACGGCATCACCCATCTCGTGGACGTGCGCTCCTTCCCGTCCTCGCGCAAGTTCCCGCAGTGGAACCAGGAGGCCATCGCCGAGGCGCTGCCGGACGACATCGAGTACCGCTGGATCCCCAAGCTGGGCGGACGGCGGTACACCCCCAAGGACGTGCCGACCCCCAACGGAGCCTGGCGGGTCAAGGCGTTCCGCGACTACGCCGACCACATGGCCACCGACGAGTTCCACGAGGGGCTTGACGAGCTGCTGGAGCTGGCCGGACAGGGCAAGCCCGCCATCATGTGCAGCGAGGCGGTGCCCTGGCGCTGCCACCGCAGGCTGATCACGGACGCGCTGCTCGTCGCGGGCGCCGACGTCGACCACATCATGTCGGCGACGTCCACGAAACCGGCCACCCTGGACCCCCTCGCGCACGTCGAGGACGGCCGCATCACGTATCCGCCGGACGAAGCGGCCGACGATGCAGGGGAACCGTCCTCCTGACGTCCACGCCCTGACCCGTACGGCACACCCGTTCACCACTCTGGCCCGCCCACGGCGCCGCGGCCGGGCGCGCCGCGGCGCCGGGGCGGATGATCGGGGCAGGAGACGGAGTCGGTCCGCGTGCGGTGTGCAGGGGAGTCGAGAGCGTGAGCCAGTGGCGGCGCGGCCTCCACCGCGCCTGGGAGTGGGTCGAGCTGCCCGCCCTGCTCCGGCGCGGTCGCGAGCTGGAGCTGATGCACCGCGCGATGGGCTTCGCGACGCTCTCCCTGGTGACACTCGCCCCGCTGCTCATCGTGGTCGCGGCGGCCGATCCGCTCGTCCGGGGTGGTTTCGCGTCGTGGCTGTCGGACGGCATGGGGCTCTCCGGCACCTCGGCGCAGGTGCTCACGGACGTGTTCAGCCCGCCGCGCGAGGTCATCGGCACCACCAGCGCGTGGAGCATCCTGATGCTCGCGCTGTTCGGCGTGTCCTTCGGCGGGAGCGTGCAGAACGCCTTCGAGCGGGTGTGGGGGCTCCCGGCAGGTCCCTGGCACCGGGTCTGGCGGCAGGCGACCTGGCTCGCGGTGCTGATGGCGTATCTGTACCAGGAGGTGCAGACGAAATCGACGCTGCACGGCTCGCCCCGGATCGCGCTCACCACGCTCACCACGGTGCTGTTCTTCTGGTGGGGCCCGTGGTTCCTGCTCGGCGGTCAGGTCCGCTGGTACCTCCTGCTGCCCGGCGCGCTCGCCACCGTGGTCGGGCTGGCGGGGCTGCGGGCCTTCTCCACGCTGGTCTTCACCCCGCTGATCGTCACCAACGCGCTGAGCTACGGCGCGGTCGGCACCGTCCTGGTGGTGTCGTCGTGGCTGATCGGGGTCGGGTTCGTGGTGTACGGCGGCGCGCTGTTCGGGCGCTGGTTCTGCGAGCACCACTGGCTGCCCTCGCACGACGAGGACGGCGACGACGGTGACGGCGACGGTGACGGCGGTGACGACGCGGAGCGGACCCGCACGGACCGGGACGACGAGAACCCCGAGGGCGGCAAGGACTGAGCACCCCGTGACCATGCTTCTGCGGTGCGCGAGCCCCGGCGGCGGAGGCAGCATGGAGGTACGTCCCGGGCGCTCGTACCGGCGGTGGAGGTGGCGGGATGGCAGTGGACTCCTTCCTGGCGGACGACGGACACCGCCCCGACCAGCCGAGTCCGACCGGTCTGCTGGACATGCTGAGCGTGGCCGCCGTGGCGCTGGAGCCCTCCGGGCGGATCGTCTTCTGGTCGCCGCAGGCCGAGGACCTGTTCGGCTACAGCGCCGAGGAGGCGCTCGGGCAGTTCGCGGCGCGGCTGCTCATCGACCCCACGCAGCTCAAGGCCGCCGTGAACCTGTTCACCGAGGTGCTCCAGACGGGCCGGGGCTGGGCGGGCACCTTCCCGGTGCGGCACAAGGACGGCTCCAGCAGGCTGACCGAGTTCCGCACCATGCGGCTGCTGAACGACCGGGGCGAGGTCTACGCCCTGGGCATCGCCGCCGACCACACGCTCCTCCAGCGCGTGGAGACCGATCTGGCGCTGTGCGAGCGGCTGGTGAACCAGTCCCCCATCGGGCTCGCCCTGCTCGACCCGGATCTGTGCTATCTCCTGGTCAACCCGGCGCTGGAGCGGATCGACGGGATGCCGGCGGCGGAGCACATCGGGCGGCGGCTGCGGGACACGATGCCGTTCCCGGACGTGGCCACGGTGGAGTCCGCGCTGCTCCAGGTGCTGGCCAGCGGGCTGCCGCTGCTCGACCAGTACCACGTGGGGCGGCTGCCGGGCGATCCCGAGAACGAGCACGCCTGGTCGCTGTCGTTCTACCGTCTGGAGGACCCGCGCGGGCGGGTGCTGGGCGCGGCCGCCTCGGTGGTGGACGTGACCGAGCGGCACCGGGCGGCCGGGGAGGCGGACCGGGCGCGCAGACGGCTGGCGCTGATCGCGGACGCCTCGGCCCGGATCGGCACCACCCTTGAGGTGCAGCAGACCGCCGACGAGCTGGCCGAGGTCGCGGCACCGCAACTGGCGGACGTGGTCGCGGTGGACGTGCTGGACTCCGCGCTGGCCTGCCGTCGTACGAGCCGTCCGGACGAGGGACCCGAGCTGTTCCGGGCGCTCGCGCTGAAGGCGTCCCATTCCGCGGAGGCGTTGCGCGCCGCCGATCCGCCCGGGGACCTCGCGGCGTACGAGGGCGACCGGCTGGTGACGCTGTGCGTGCACACCGGGCGTCCGGTGCTGGTGGCCCGGGTCGGTCCCGAGGACCTGCCGCGCATCGCGCGGGACGAGCAGGCCGGTGAGCTGCTGGCGCAGGCCGGGGTGCACTCGTATCTGGCCGTGCCGCTGATCGCGCACGGCGAGGTGCTGGGCGCGCTGGATCTGAAGCGGACCCGCAATCCGCTGCCGTTCGACGAGGACGACGTGGTGCTGGCGGCGGAGATCGCCGGGCGGGCGGCGGTGGCGATCGACAACGCGCGCTGGTTCCAGAGCGTGCGCAACACCGCGCTCACCCTCCAGCGCAGCCTGCTGCCCGACCACTCCCCCCGGCACACGGGCCTGGAGGTGGCCTCCCGCTACCAGCCCGCGCAGTCCACCAGCGAGGTCGGCGGCGACTGGTACGACGTGATCCCGCTGGAGGACGGCAAGACGGCGCTGGTGGTGGGCGACGTGATGGGCAACGGCATCGACGCGGCCGCCACGATGGGCCGGCTGCGCACCGCGACCTGCGCCTACGCGGACCTGGACCTCCAGCCGGAGTCGATCCTGCGCCACCTGGACAAGATCACCTGCGATCTGGAGCACTACATCGTCACCTGTCTGTACGCGGTGTACGACCCCGCGACCGGGCGGTGCACCATCGCCAACGCGGGGCATCTGCCGCCCGCCCTGGCCCGCCCGGGCGAGCCTGCCAGGTTCGTGGACCTGCCCACGGCGGCGCCGCTCGGGGTCGGCGGGGTGACCTTCGAGGCGGCCACCGTGGAGCTGACCCCCGGCGATCTGCTGGTGCTGTACACCGACGGGCTGGTCGAGACCCGTCAGCACGCCATCGACGACCGGCTGCGGACCCTGCTGGGCTTCCTCGACGACCCCGCCCGCCCGCTGGAGGAGACCTGCGACCTGCTGCTGTACGGGCTGCGCCATCCCGACGACCACGACGACGTGGCGCTGCTGGTGGCCCGCGCGCTGGAGCCGGAGTAGCGCCCCGGGGGCGTCCAGGGCCCGTACCGGTCCGCGTGGTGGGGCGGGCCGGGTGGTGCGACGCTGGGGTGGAACAGGTGTCCGAGGAGGGAATCCAGGAGGGCCGATGGGACGCGACGTCCCGGCGCTCGTCTTCACCCGCGAGGACCGCCGCCGGTACCGGACCAAGATGCAGGAGTGCCTGGACGCGTTCGCGCAGATGCTCCGCGAGTCGCGCTTCGAGTCCGAGCGGCCGCGGGTCGGCCTGGAGATCGAGCTGAACCTGGTGGACTCCGGCGCGGAACCGGCGATGCGCAACGTCGACGTGCTGGAAGCCATCGCGGACCCGGCGTGGTCGACCGAGCTGGGCCGGTTCAACCTGGAGATCAACGTGCCGCCGCGCGGGCTGACCTCGGGCGGTCCCGACGCCTGGGAGGCGGAGATCCGGGGCGCGCTCAACCACGCGGAGGACCGGGCCAGGACGGTGGGCGCGCGCCTGGTGATGATCGGCATCCTGCCGACCCTGCGCCAGGAGGACATCGGCGAGAAGTCGCTCTCGGAGAACCCGCGCTACCGCCTGCTCAACGACATGGTGTTCGCGGCCCGGGGCGAGGATCTGCGCCTGGAGGTGGACGGGGTGGACCGGCTGCGCGCCTGGGCGGACACCATCACCCCGGAGGCGGCGTGCACCAGCACCCAGTTCCATCTCCAGGTCTCGCCGGAGGAGTTCGCGCCGTACTGGAACGCGGCGCAGACCATCGCCGGGGTGCAGGTGGGGCTCGCGGCCAACTCGCCGTTCCTGTTCGGCCGGGAGCTGTGGCACGAGACCCGTATCCCGCTGTTCGAGCAGGCGACCGACACCCGCCCCGAGGAGATCAAGGTCCAGGGGGTACGGCCCCGGGTGTGGTTCGGGGAGCGGTGGATCAACAGCGTCTTCGACCTCTTCGAGGAGAACCTGCGCTACTTCCCGGCGCTGCTGCCGCTGTGCGACGAGCAGGACCCCGGCGAGACGCTGGACCGGGGCGACATCCCGGAGCTGGGCGAGCTGACGCTGCACAACGGCACCATCTACCGCTGGAACCGGCCGGTGTACGCGGTCGCGCACGACAAGCCGCACGTCCGCATCGAGAACCGGGTGCTGCCCGCGGGTCCGACGGTCGCGGACACCCTCGCCAACGGCGCGTTCTACTACGGTCTGACCCGCGCCCTGGTGGAGGAGGACCGCCCTGTGTGGTCGCGGATGTCGTTCGCGGCAGCCGAGGAGAACCTGCACACGGCGGCGCGCAACGGCATCGACGCGCTGCTGTACTGGCCGGGCATGGGCGAGGTGCCGGTGCCCGAGCTGGTGCTGCGGCGGCTGCTGCCGCTGGCGCACCGGGGTCTGGAGCTGTCCGGGATGGACGCGGCGTGGCGGGAGCCGCTGCTCGGGATCATCGAGCAGCGCTGTGTCACGGCGCGCAACGGGGCGGTGTGGCAGAAGGAGGTGTTCCACCGCTTCGACGCCACCTCCGAGGCGGGTCGTCACGAGGCGCTGCGGCGGATGACCGAGACGTACATCGACTACATGCATCTCAACGCGCCCGTGCACACCTGGCCGGTGGACTGACACGGGCGCCCGCCTGGCGCCGACTCCGCTGTGAGGCCGGAACCGCACCCACCCGGACCATCCCGCCCCCGCCCACGTTTGCCACCCCCCGTCGCCGGTCACCCGGTACCCCTGAGCCCCGTAACCGTCGGCACGGCGTGCGGCAGACGTCGGGCCCGGCGCTTTGGAAAGGAACCGCGAGCTCACCATGACCGAGACTCCCCGCACCACCACCGACTCCGGCGCCCCGGTGGAGAGCGATGAGCATTCGCTCACCGTCGGGCCCGCCGGACCGATCCTGCTCCAGGACGCCTACCTCATCGAGCAGATGGCCCAGTTCAACCGGGAGCGCATTCCCGAGCGGCAGCCGCATGCCAAGGGCAGCGGGGCGTTCGGGCGTTTCGAGGTGACTGGGGATGTCACGCCGTACACCAAGGCGGCCGTGTTCCAGCCCGGTACACGTACCGATCTGGTCGCCCGGTTCTCCACCGTCGCCGGGGAGCGCGGGAGCCCGGACACCTGGCGCGACCCGCGCGGCTTCGCGGTGAAGTTCTACACCAGCGAGGGCAACTACGACATGGTCGGCAACAACACGCCGGTGTTCTTCGTCAAGGACCCGATGAAGTTCCAGCACTTCATCCGGTCCCAGAAGCGCCGCGCCGACAACAACCTGCGTGACCATGACATGCAGTGGGACTTCTGGACCCTCTCCCCCGAGTCGGCGCACCAGGTCACCTGGCTCATGGGCGACCGGGGCGTGCCGCGCACGTGGCGGCACATGAACGGCTACACGTCGCACACGTACATGTGGATCAACGAGGCCGGCGAGGAGTTCTGGGTCAAGTACCACTTCAAGACCGACCAGGGCATCGAGTTCTTCACCCAGGACGAGGCCGACCAGATGGCCTCGGCCGACACCGACTACCACACACGTGATCTGTTCGAGCACATCCGGGACGGGGACCACCCGAGCTGGACGCTGTACGTGCAGATCATGCCGTACGCGGACGCCGCCGAGTACCGCTTCAACCCCTTCGACCTCACCAAGGTGTGGCCGCACGGCGACTACCCGCTGATCGAGGTCGGCCGGATGACGCTGGACCGGAATCCGACGGACAACCACGCGGAGATCGAGCAGCTCGCGTTCCAGCCGAACAACTTCGTGCCCGGCATCGGGCCGAGCCCCGACCGCATGCTGCTGGCCCGGCTCTTCTCGTACGCCGACGCGCATCGCCACCGCATCGGCGCGAACTACGCCCAGCTCCCGGTCAACGCGCCCATCACCGACGTCCACACGTACTCCAAGGACGGGGCGATGGCGTACCGCAAGACCAGCGACCCCGTGTACGCCCCGAACTCCAAGGGCGGACCCGCCGCGGACACCGCCGAGTACGGCACCCCGCCGACCTGGCACACCGACGGTGACATCACCCGTACGGCGTACGTCTCGCACGCGGAGGACGACGACTGGGGGCAGGCCGGCACCCTCGTCCGGGAGGTGCTGGACGACGACGCCCGCGACCGGCTCGTGGACAACGTCGTGGGCCACCTGCTCAACGGCGTCACCGAGCCGGTGCTCGAGCGCGCCTTCGAGTACTGGACCAACATCGACCCCAAGATCGGCGCGCGGATCACCGAGGGCGTGCGCGCCAAGGCCGATGAGAAGGACCCGAAGGCCGCTGACCAGGGGAACCCGGCCCGTAGCAGCATGCAGCACAAAGCCTGACCCCCACCCGCCGAGCGCCCCTCCCCCCTCAGTGGGGTGAGGGGCGCTCGGCCGTGTGAGGGCGGGGCGTCCGGGTACTTCGGATGCCATGAGTGTCACCTCGCTGATCGACACCGCCCTCGACCGCTCCGTCGTCCTCGGCTACGGCTGGCCCGGACTGCTCGTGCGCAAAGCCCTGCCGGACTGGCCCGACGGACCCGAACGGATGGACGGCAAGGTCGTCCTCGTCACCGGCGCGGGGTCCGGGGTCGGTCTCGCGGCTGCCGTCGGCTTCGCCGGGCTGGGAGCCTCGGTGCGGGTGCTCGGCCGTAGCGAGCAGCGTGCCGAGGAGGCCGCCGCGCTCACGCGGGAGCAGGCGGGAGATGACGTCGACGTACGGCCCGTCGCGTGCGACGTCAGCAGTCTTGCCGCGCTGCGGGACTTCACCGCGCGGTTCCTGGAGGAGGAGGACCGGCTGGACGTGCTGGTCAACAACGCGGGGGTGATGCCGGACGAGCGGCAGTACAGCGTGGACGGGGTGGAGCTGACGTTCGCCACGCATGTGCTGGCGCCCTGGGTGCTGATCGAAGAGCTGACACCGCTGCTGGCCCGCTCCGCGCCGTCGGTGGTGATCAACGTGACCTCGGGCGGCCAGTACGCACAGCGGCTTCCCGCCGGTGATCCCGAGTCCGAGGAGACGCCGTACAGCCCGAAGACGTTCTACGCCCGGACCAAGCGGGCTCAGGTGGTGGTCACCGAGAAGTGGGCGGAGCGGTTGCACGACCAGGGTGTGCATGTGCACTCGATGCATCCGGGGTGGGCGGACACGAAGGGGGTACGGCAGTGGCTGCCGGTCTTCCGGGCGGTGACCCGGCCCATCATTCGCACCCCCGCCCAAGGGGCCGACACCATCGTCTGGCTCGGCGCGGCTTCGGAGGCCACCGAGAACGACGGCCTGTTCTGGCACGATCGGCGGCCTCGGCCGACTACGTATCCCCTCGCGGCGGGAGCGGATTCGGAGGAGGTGCGGGAGGAGTTGTGGGAGTACGTCTCGTCCCTCGCGCGTGGTGAGAGGGGTTGAGGGGGCGCTCAGCGGCGGGCGCCAGTCAGGGAGTCAGGGAACACCCGTACGGTTCGTCCTTGATCGCTGTGTATTCTCGCCTCCCACATCACAGGGGAGGGATCATGAAACGAAGATCGGCCGCGGCGGCCTGGGGCATGGCCGGTGGGGCGGTCGCCCTGACGCTGCTGTCCACGACCGTCGCCCATGCGGAGGGCCGGGGGGACGTGCGGGTCACGAAGACCGTCGTGAACGGCGGAAAGAACGTCGTCGTCGGGACGTCGAAGACCATCACCTATCCCATCGCCGTCACCATCCGGGACAACTCCGGGGTGAAGGGTCTGACGGACATCAGCGTGTTCAACTCGGACAACGGCTGGGGATTCAGCGACTGGGTGGGCACCCAGTGCGAGAAGAAGAGCTCCACCACCTCGGTGTGCACGGCCACGATGACGGTCACCCCTGCCTGGCTTCCCGACAGCCTGCCCGACCCCAATACGGCGGCCGGCACCTGGCAGGTCAACGCGACCGTGAAGGCCAAGGACGGTGACTACTGGATCTCCGACCGCATCGCCCGGTTCAAGATGAAGCGCGCCTCGAAGCTGACGACGAACGCGTCGCCCGAACCGGTCGTCAAGGGACACAAGTTGACCGTCACAGGCAGCCTGACCCGCGCGAATTGGAAGGACCTGAAGTATCACGGGTTCTCCGGGCAGGCCGTACAGCTTCAGTTCAAGAAGTCCGGCGCCTCTCGGTTCAGCACCGTCAAGACGGCGAAGACCAGTAGCACCGGCAAGCTCAGCACCACTGTCACCGCCAACTCGGCTGGAACCTGGCGGTGGTTCTTCCCCGGTACCACGACGACGGCACAGGTCGCGTCGGGCGGTGATGCGGTGAAGCTGAAGTAGCGGCTTCTCAGAAGCGGGGTGGCGGCGGCGGAAGCAGGTGCCTGATCAGGGCCGTCACCGCTGCCCCGGCCGGGGCTACGCACCAGCGGACGGTAGTGATCAAGCCGCCGCTGCGGAAGCGTGAAACAAAAGAAGGATCATCTTTTGGTGCGGGATAACTTGCCGGGCAGGCAGCCAAGGTGGATAAACCCCCTTCTTCGGATGGCCATGCAGGCCGACGGATTCCCCACAACCCATTTCACGGGTCCCGAGAGTAAGATTTTCGGTGGGCCCTCCGGAATCAAATGGCCACGCTTATCTTGACACGCCACCGAACGTCGGCATTCAGAAATCAAGAAAGACAGAAGCCATGATCGCGTTCAACAACAAGGGCGAGCAGATCGATGTCGATATCGACCTCGGTCAGCATGATCGCGACCTCTCCACCTTGCCGCAGCCCACCGGCACCGACGAGGAGAAGCTGCGGGGGCTGGTGGACCAGTACGCGCAGATGTTCGCGCACGGTGCCCGCACGTCGGTGCTGAAGCGGCCGACGGATGTGGGGATGGAGTACGAGGAGGTGCAGTTCCCCTCCAGGGACGGGATCGCACTCGAGGCGTGGTACATCCCCGCCGAAGGTTCGGACCGCCTCCTCGTGGTCAACCACCCGATGACCTGCAACCGGTACGGATTCCCCGGGCAGCTTGAGCCGTGGCACACCGAGCTGGGCGTGTTCGGGGGCTTCGAGGTCGACTTCCTGACCGAGCTACGGTTCCTGCACGACGCCGGCTACAACATCCTCACCTACGACCTCCGCAACCACGGCCTGAGCAGCGACGCCAACGGCGTCACCAGCGGGCTCGGACTGATCGAGGCTCGCGATGTCGTCGGTTCGCTGCGCTACGTCCGCAGCCAGGACCACCTGGCGGCGATGAAGCTCGGCCTCTACAGCCGGTGCATGGGAGCCAACTCCACGATCGTCGCCATGAACTTCTGGCCCGAGGAGTTCGGCGGTGTCCAGGCTCTCGTGATCCTCAACTCGGTGTCCGGCAAGACCTTCATCGAGCAGGGCGCGAAGAACATCGGTCTCGACCCCGACACAGCACGCGAGGCGCTGGCGAAGAAGCTGGTCGGTCTGTGCGGTATGCGCCTGGACGAGGAATCCCCCCAGTTGTACGCCGACGCGGTCAAGGTGCCCACCTTCATGGCCCAGCTGCGCCACGACTTCCTGATCGACGCAGAGAAGGACGGCACCGAGATCTTCGACGCGATCGGCGCGGAGGACAAGGAGCTGTTCTGGATCGAGGGCTCCAACCAGCGGTTCTACGCCTACAACTACTTCGGACAGCACCCCGAGAAACTCATCGACTGGTTCGACAGCCACCTCAAATAGTTCCCGGGGCGCTCCCGGCTCAGCTCTCGGCATCCTCCCGGAGCGACCGGGTCAACGCCCGGTGCGCCCGGGCCAGTACGGCGGCCGTCACGACGAGGATGACGTCGAGCAGGGCGAGAGACGCCAGCGGGGGAAGCCAGACGGCGGCGACCCCGACGACGACCAGGACGCCGGAGGCGACGAGGCGTTGGGTCCAGGCGCCCTGGGCCGTGGCGCGGTAGAACCAGGCCGTGGTGGCCAAGTAGAGCGCGGGGCCGCCGAAGAGGAGGAGGGCGAGGGTCACGGACCCGTGACCGGTCGGGTGGGCGATGGCGAGCTCGCTGCCGACGGCGAGGGCGACCAGCGCCGCCAGCACGAGATAGGCACTGTTGACACCGAGACGTACCGCTCGCACGCGGTCGGTGGACGACGCGACGACGATGGCGATGACGTCCTCGCCGCCGCCGAAGTAGACGGCCCACAGGCACACCAGGGCGATGAACACGCCCGCGGTGGCGAGCACGCTGGAAACGTCGACGGGTGCGTCCGCCATCGCGCGGCCCGCGGTGAGGACCGTCTCACCGAGCAGGATGATGAAGAACAGCCGCAGTCGCTCCAGCATGTGCTCGGCGTCGAAGACGAGTTCGCCGCCGCTGAGGGTACGGCCGGGCAGCGGATGCGCGAGCCAGGTGCCGGTGAGGTCGACGAGCGCGGCGGCGGCCCACCACCACAGCCGGGGCTCGGAGCCGACCACGGCGCCGACGATCCACAACGGCGCGGAGGCCGCGATCCACACCAGGGTCGGTGGAAATGCTCGCGCAGCGCGTCGGTACGGGCGGCCAGGGCGGTGACGGCACAGGCGAAGAACAGGATGGCGAGGAGCGGGGCGACGAAGGCCCAGGCCCGGTCCTCGAACGCCCCTGGAATCTCGGCGTTCATGAACAGCCCAAGCCCCATGGCAATGACGATCATCCACCGGGTGACATCGCGCTTGATGTCGAGAAACGTGGCCTCGTAACTGGTGTAGGACCAGGTGCCGAACACGGCGACCAGGAGGATCGCCGTCTCCGCGGCGCCGCGCCAGGTGAGGTGTTCCAGAAGGTGGTGGGAGAGCTGGGAGACCGCGAAGACGAAGACCAGGTCGTAGAACAGTTCCAGCGGCGACACCTCCCGCCGCAGTCTCAGCGACTCGGGCACGCTGCTCATGATCAAGGTCTCCTGCCTCGGGACGACGCGCCTCAATTGCCGTCCCGTTGTGGTTCGTACGACAGTGGTGGGGGGGGCGCCCCCCCCCCCCCCCCCCCCCAAAAAACCCCCCCCCCCCCCCCCCCCCCCCCCCCCCAAACCCCCCGGGGCCCCCGGGGCCGGGGGACCAAGGCCCCCCCAAAAAACCCCCCCACAAAGGCCCCCCCCAA
>NZ_JACYHF010000002.1 GCF_016482685.1 Streptomyces sp. DSM 110735
CGGGTGATTCGGGCGTGCGGCGAGAGTGCGTGCCAGGCGTCGCGGGCCCACGAAGATCCGCCGGACAGGCCCTAGGAGACGTCCACGCCGTGGGCGCGGGCGAGCCCTTCGAGTCCGTCGGCCCACCCCTGGCCGAGGGCGCGCAGCTTCCAGACGGGTCGGCCCGCCGTCGTGTGCCGGTACACCTCGGCGACGGCCATGGCGCGGATGCCGGGGTCGGCGGGCGGCTGGAAACTCCACGCGTGACCGGCGCCCCCGTCCAGGTTCAGGGCGGCATGGGTGAGGGCACCGCAGGTCAGGCCCGTGTCGACGTCCATGTTGACGGCGATGGTGACGCGGTGGACGTGCGGGGGCAGCGCGGCGGGGCGCAGGGACGCGCGCTCGACCGCGTACGGTCCCCCGGTCTCCTTGCCCAGCAACCGGACCGCGCCGGAGGCGCCGTCGGGCTGGTTGTAGAAGACGAAGTCCTCGTCACCGGCGACCCGGCCGTCCGCGCCGGTCAGGAAGAGTGTCAGGTCGGCGTCGGCGCCCGCGAACTCGAAGGCGATCCGCACCTCGTGCCAGGCGTCCTCGGGGAGGACGACGCTCTGTCCCTGGGCGAGCGTGGTCGCGGGGGTACGACCCTGCGGCACGGTACAGCCCTGCGGCGCGGACTGCTTCTGCTTCCACTCGGCGAAGGGGCGGATGCGATACGGGTCCGGCAGGGCGGCGGCGTGCGCGTCGGGCACGTTCGCGCGCAGGTCGCCGTCCAGGCCGGCCAGGGTCGCCTCGCCGGTCACGGGCTCGTCCGCGGAGTCGTCCTGGGCGCTTTCGAGGAGGCTCCGCAGACCGGGCAGTCTGCTGACGTCCAGGGGCTTGAGGGTGCTGGACAGGTTCCCGGCGACGGTGGTGGTGACCGCGCAGACGACGCCCTGCCCGATGTCGAGGAAGCGCAGCGCGTCCTCGGTCCGCTGCCAGGGTCCGGCCTCGATCGCCTGGCGTGTCCAGCGGCCGTAGGCCACGAAGCCGAGTCGCTGGGTGTTCGGGAGGCGGGTGAGGACGGCGAGGTCGATCGCGGTGATGCCCGGTGCGGTGGCGAAGGCTTCCTTCAGCGTGGCGACGATGTTGGAGCCCATGGCGGTGAGCCACCACAGGGTGCGGTCCCGTTTGGTGAGCTTCTTGAGGGTGGGGCGGCCGGTGGGGGTGACGCCGGGTGTCTGGTCGGGCAGTGCGTCGATGTCCGGCTGCCGCATCACCACGGAGAGGACCGAGCCGTCGACGCCCACCGCGCAGCCCGAGGCGGGGTTGTCCGCGAAGGCGTGGTTGACCGCGCCGCACACGGTCTCCTCGTCGTTGCCGGTCAGCGACCGCCACCACTGGTCCGCCTCGGCGACGAGCCGGGTGTGCGCCTCGCGCAGCCGGGTCTCCTCGGCGGCGAGGTAGGCGGGGGCGTCCGCCTCCGCGTGCCGCTTGGCCGCGTTCCGCGCGCTGCGGGCCAACAGACCGAGCCCGGCGAGGTGATGAGCCTGTGCCTCGGCCAACGCCCAGGCCAGGTGCAGTCGTTGCGGCTCGGGGACGACGGGCGGTGTGAGCGTCGGGAAGGATTCGAGGTGGACGCTGGTCATCTGCCGTCGCAGCTCGTGCAACTCGGCGATGGCGGCGTCCCGTTGTGCCTCCTGCTGCGCCCGTTCCGCCTGGCGGCGGGCCCGTTCGAGCTGGGCGGCAGAGGGTGCCACGGTCCGGCGTCGCGCCTGCGGGCGACGGGCGCCGCGCAGTGCGGTGGACGCCTGGAAAGGACCGGCGCCGGAGGAGAACCGCGCGCCTCCGCTGCCCGCGCTGACGCGTGCGATCCGGGGTCCGACGGACGCGCGTACACCGCGTGTCGAGACGCGCACGCTCATCCCGGGTACGCCCACACGAAAGCCGAAGCCCACGGTTCTCCTCTTGTCCTGGACGGGGTCGGGCCGCTGACGGAGCCTGGTCTACCGGTAGAAGACGGCGACGCCGCCGTGGTGCGAGCAGGCGCCCTGGTGGTGGGCGGCGTAGCTGTAAGTGCCGTCGTTGCACTGGGCGGTGGCACCGGCGGGGTGGGACGTACCGCCACCGGAGGCGGAGGAGCCACCGGTCGAGGAACCGCCACCCGAGGTGGAGGAACCGCCCGACGAGGAACCGCCGGAGGACGAGCCGCCGCCCGAAGTGGTGGACTTGGCGGCCGAGTTGCCGGAGGCGGGCTGTGCGGTCCTGGTCACCGTGACCGTCGGGCGCGGCTTGGGCTTGGCGGTGACCGTGACGGTCGGCGCGGGGGCGGGCGTCTTCGTGGCCGTCGCCGTCGCCGTGACGGTGACCTTCGGGCGTGGCGCTCCGGCGCTGGCCGAACTGGATCCCCCGCCGCCGATGACGGACCCGGCGACGAGCAGCGCGATGCCGCCGGCCCATACCCGCTTGCGCTTGTACAGCGGCCGGATGTCGGGCACACGGACGGGCTCGGGCGGCTGGACGCCCCACGGCTGCCCCGGCTGGTACTGACTCACGCGAAGACCCCCCACGACGAACACCGGACACCTGCGGCCCGGACAGTTGAGGACTTTACAAAATCTCCTCACGGAGTGCGCACCCCCGTTACACAACCGGGACAACACGCGGCACCGAAGCGATCACACGGCGCAAGCACCCCGGCGAAGCCGGACCGGACATTCCGGTCGACACAGGCCAGACACCCTGGC
The DNA here is from genome assembly GCF_016482685.1 of Streptomyces sp. DSM 110735. GTDB lineage: Bacteria > Actinomycetota > Actinomycetes > Streptomycetales > Streptomycetaceae > Streptomyces. Next base: position 2,703 of record NZ_JACYHF010000002.1, read on the forward strand.
TCGTCGGCCGAAAATCGCTGCCGTGACGGGCGGTGAGGGCGGAGACTCGTGTCATGGCTGACATGGGGGCGTTCCGGGAAGCGGCGATCGCGTGGGCGGCCGGTGGTTCCGGCGACCGGGCGCGGGACTTGGCGGGACGGCTGCCCGTCCGGGCGGTCGTGCTGCTCGAAGGACCGAGCGACGCGGCGGCGGTCGACGCGCTCGCCGCGCGCCGGGGGCGGGATCTGGCCGCCGAGGGGATCTGCGTCCTGCCGATGGGCGGCGCGACGAACGTCGGGCGCTTCGCCCGGCTGCTGGGGCCGTCCGGTCTGGGACTGCACCTCACGGGGCTGTGCGACGAGGCGGAGCGCCGCTACTACGCCCGCGTCCTGAAGCGGGCCGACGCCGCGCGGCAGGGTTTCTTCATCTGCGCGGCGGATCTGGAGGACGAGCTGATCCGCGCCCTGGGCGTCTCCCGGGTGACGGAGCTGATCCGGACCGAGGGCGATCTGCGCCCGCTGCAGACCTTCCTGCGCCAGCCGGAGCAGCGGGAGCGCACCCCGCAGCAGCAGTTGCGCCGCTTCCTCGGCACGAAGAAGGGGCGCAAGATCCACTATGGTCGCGTCCTCACCGAGGCTCTCGACCCGGACGGCGCCCCCGCCCCGCTGGCGGAACTGATGGCCAGCCTCTGACGAACCAGCCCGCCGCCAGCGACAATTGACGCCCCATCAACGCTCCATCAGCAACTGTCGCCCAGCGCGTCCATCTCCCCGCCGAACCGCATCTGATAGTGGGCGGCGTAGTCGCCGGAGCGCACCAGGCGGCACTCCTTGCCGTCGGCGTAGTCGATGAAGGAACCGGCCCTGTTGGCGCGGAAGGACCCCACGTGGTCCACGAACCGGCTGGGCAGGTCCACATAGCCGCCGCGCCAGATGTAGGACTCGCCCGTGCCGTCCTCGCCCCGCCACAGACAGGTCGCGTTGCTCGGGCAACCCGGCAGCGCCTGCGCCTGGGTGGAGGTGCCGAGCGTCGCCGCCACCACCGTCCCGACGACCAGCGCGAAACTCGCCCACCGTGACCTCATGCGGTTCTCCTCACTGTTCCGGCGGTTGATCGCCTCCATTCTCCGGCGCGAAGAACGCAAAGTGAAGATACGTCTCCTATTCGACAGTTCACCCACATCGGGACAGCCGCTCCCCGTTACACCGCCGTGTATCCCCCGTCCACGGTGAGCGTCGCGCCGTGGACGTGCGACGCCTCGTCGCTCACCAGGAAGGCGACGGCGGCGGCCACTTCGGCCGGGGTGCCGCCGCGCCGGGCGGGCGTCCGCGTGGTGATCGGGGCGAGGTGCTCCTCCATCGCCGCCACCTTCTCGGTCAGAGTCGGGCCCGGGGCAACGGTGTTGACGCGGACGCCGTAGGGACCGTACTCGTCCGCCCACGACGTGGTGAGGGAGTGCACGGCGGCCTTGGTCATGCTGTAGAGCGCCGAACGCGCCGCGCCCCGCAGTCCGTTGATGGAGCCGAGGTTGACCACGGCGCCCTGTCCGCGCTCGGCCATGGGCGGGGCCAGCAGCCCGGTGAGCAGGAACACCGAGCGCACGCTGACGGCGAGCGCCTGGTCGACGGTCTCCTGGGCGACCTCGGCGGTGGGGGTGGGCGCGAGGAGGAGCGCGGCGTTGTTCACGAGGATGTCGATGCGTCCGCCCGCCGCGTCGAGCGCGTCGGCGGCGAAGCGGCGGATCACGTCGGCGCCGCCGGAGAGGTCGGCGCCGACGAAGACCGCCGCGCCGCCGTCCTTCTCGATGCGGGCCACGACCTCCGCGCCGCGCCGCTCGTCGCGTCCGCTGACGACGACGAACGCGCCCTCGGCGGCGAGCCTCGTCGCGATGGCGGCGCCGAGACCCGTGGTGGAACCGGTGACCAGGGCCGTGCGCCCGGTGAACCGCTCAGTCATGTTGCCGTGCCTTCCGTGCGGGACCGGTTCCAGGTGCCGAACCGGTCGGGGGCTGCCCAAGCTGCCACCCGGAAAATGGACCCGCAAGTCCAGAAAATGGCAGGATGGCGGCATGGCACGACGACTCACCGCCAAGGGCACGGCGACCCGGCAGCGCATCGTCGAGGGCGCCGCCGAGGAGATCCGCGAGGGCGGCGCGACCGAGACGACCCTGGACGACATCCGCGCCCGCACGGCCACCAGCAAGAGCCAGCTCTTCCACTACTTCCCGGGCGGCAAGGAGGAGCTGCTGCTCGCCGTCGCCCGGTACGAGGCCGACCGCGTCCTGTCCGACCAGCAGCCCTACCTGGGTGCGCTGACGTCCTGGCAGGCGTGGTGGGACTGGCGGGACGCGGTGGTCGACCGCTATCGCGCACAGGGGCAGCGCTGCCCGCTCGGCACGCTCACCTCGCAGCTCACCCGGGCCACGCCGGGCGCGCAGGCGGTCACCAGGGAGCTGCTGGCGTCCTGGGAGGCGCAGATCGCGGCGGGGGTACGGGCCATGCGCGAGCAGGGCGCGGTACCGCCCGGTGTGGACGCGGGGCGTACGGCGGCGGCGCTGCTCGCCGCGATCCAGGGCGGGGTGTCGATCCTGATGTCGACCGGCTCCCTCACGCACCTGGAGGCGGCGCTGGACCTGGGCATCGAGCGGCTGCTCGGCGCGCCCGCGCGCTCAGCGGACTGACCGCTCCGGCGCGGGCGGCGCGTCGGGCGTCGTCAGGGCCAGCGGTCGGGCTCGCGGGGTGCCGGGTCGTCCGGCTCCAGGGTGGTGGTGGTGAGTTCGTCGCCGTCGAGAATCTGGTCGCCGTACAGGTCCTCGAGCCAGTTGGTCTGGTAGATGGTGTCGAGGTAGCGCTCGCCGAGGTCGGGGGCGATGGCCACGGCGGTGATGTCGGGGTTGCCGTGGCGCGCGAGCCATTCCGTCGCGCCGCTGACGACCGTGCCGGTGGAGCCGCCGAACAGGAAGCCGCGCCGGGCCATGCGGTGGCAGGCGCGGATCGTGTCGGCCTCCTCGACCCGGATGACCTCGTTGACGTACGACTCGTCGAGGAGCGGGGGTCTCATGCTCATGCCGAGCCCGGGGATCATCCGGCGGCCGGGTTCGCCGCCGAAGGCCACCGAGCCCACGCTGTCGACGGCGACGATGCGTACGGGGCGGTGCCACTGCCGGAAGTAGCGGGCGCAGCCCATCAGGGTCCCGGCGGTGCCCGTGCCGACGAACAGCACGTCCAGGCGCGGGAAGTGGCGGGCGATCTGCGGTGCGGTGGTGCGGTAGTGGGCCTGCCAGTTGCCGGGGTTGGTGTACTGGCTGAGCCACACGTACCGGTCGTCGGAGGCGCACAGCGAGCGGACGTACTCGAGCCGGGTGCCCAGGAACCCGCCGTTCTCGTCCAGGTCGGCGACGATGTGCACCCGGCTGCCGAGGGCTTCCATGAGCAGCCGGGTGGACAGGTTGCACCGGGAGTCCGTCACGCACAGGAACCGGTAGCCCTTGCTGGCGGCGATCATGCTGAGGGCGACGCCGAGGTTGCCGGACGAGGATTCGACGATGACGGAGTCCGGCTTCAGGATGCCGTCCCGTTCGGCGCTCTCCACCATCTCGTTCGCGGCCTTCAGCTTGATGGAGCCGGCGAAGTTGAATCCCTCGCACTTCAGATAGAGGGGGTGGTCGACGACCGAGGTGAGGTCGACGAAGAGGTGGCCTTCGTTGAAGTCATGGGGAGCGGATATGACGGGCACGGTGGGCCTCCTGGTACCGGGGACGGGTGGCGGACCGACTCAGCCGTACCGGCGCAGGTCGTGGAAGAAGTGGTCGATGACGCGGAGGTCGCCGGCTCTCGCCGCCTGGTCGTAGACGTACTTGCCGACGGCGAGGTCGAGGACGCCGAGACCGAACGGCGAGAAGATCACCGGCCGGTCGGCGGGCGGTGCCGCCCGGCCGAGCATCACGTCGTTGAGGGTGCCGTTGAGGAAGTCCCGGTCGCCGGTGCGCTGTTCGACCAGGTGCGGGGAGGTGTCGGCCTTGAGGCAGTGCTCGACGTCGTCGACGAAGTTGGCCGAGGCGAGGAGGACTTCGGGGGCGAGGTCGCGCAGGGAGATGTGCAGGACCACGGGGTTGTGCTTGAACAGGGCGGGGTCGGTGACATGGGGTTCGCCCGCGATCGTGGCGAAGACGACCAGGTCGCTGTCGCGGATCAGGTCCTCGGGCTGCTCGTGGACGGTGATCTCGGCGGTGGTGCCGCTCTGTTCGAGATAGCCGCGGAATCCTGCGGCGCTCTCGGCGGCGACGTCGTGCACGCCGATGGTGTCGAACATCCAGCCGGTTCCGGCGAGGAAGGTGTGGATGTAGCGGGCGATGAGACCCGTGCCGAAGAAGCCGACGCGGGTGGGGCGCTGCCGGGTGCGGCTGAGCCAGTCGGCGGCCAGCGCGGCGGAGGCCGCCGTCCTGGTCGCGCTGATGATGGAGCTCTCCAGGCAGGCGAACGGGTAGCCGGTCACCGGGTCGTTGAGGATGAGCACCGCGGAGGCGCGGGGCAGCCCGGAGCGCACGTTGTCCGGGAAGCTGGAGATCCACTTGATGCCGTCGACGGCTGCGGAGCCGCCGAGGGAGGCGGGCAGCGCGATGATGCGCGAGCTGGGGCGGTCGGGGAAGCGCAGGAAGTACGAGGGCGGGTTGACCGACTCCCCGGCGCCGTGCAACCGGTAGGTCGCCTCGACCAGTTCGGTGATCTGCTTCTCGCGTCCTTCGAGCGCCTGGCGCACCTGGTCGCCGGAGATCACGGCGAAGGACGGCACCGAGGGCGGCTCGGGCGCCACCGGCTGTGCGGGGGTGGTCAGTTGGCTGGTCATCGTGTGCCTTCCTGCGGGTTCTGGGCGCCGTCGGCCACGCGGCGGGGCTCGGCCATGCCGACCAGCACCCGGCGGTCTCCGGTGAAGGGCTCTCTGCTGTGCGCGGTACGGATGTTGTCCACGAGCAGCAGGTCACCGGCCTGCCAGGGCTCGCGCCTGGTGTGCTCCTCGTACGTGGCGTTGAGCACCTGGACGACGTCCTCGCCGATCGGACTTCCGTCCCCGAAACGGGTGTTGAACGGCAGCCCGTCCTCGCCGTACTCGTCCACCAGGTACTCGCGGACCTCCGGGGCGAGCGTCCACTCGTTGAGGAAGGCGATCTGGTTGAACCAGCAGCGCTCGCCGGTGACCGGGTGGCGGACCACGGCGGGGCGGCGCTGCGCGGTGCGCAGGGAGCCGTCCGGCTGCCAGGTGAAGTCGATGGCCCGGTCCCGGCAGTAGCGCTCGATCGCGGCGCGGTCGGCGGTGCCGAAGGACTCCTCCAGGGTGGCGCCGATCTCGTCGTTGTAGGAGCGGGTCAGCAGCCAGCCCTCGCGCTCGAAGCGCTCCGTGACACCGGCGGGGAGCGCCCGCAGGATCTCGGTCGCGTCCGCCACGGCGGTGGCGCCGCCCTGCTCGGGCGCGGTGAGGCAGGCGAAGAGCATGAGACCGGGAGGTTCGAGGGTGTAGCTCAGTTCGTGGTGCATGCACATCGGCTGGTTGGCGGGCCAGGCCGTGGAGGAGTAGACCCCCGGGGCGAACTCCTCGCGGGGCGCGAAGGATTCCCGTTCCGTCAGCAGACCGCCGGTCAACCGGGAGAAGACGGCGCCGACCTGCTCCTCGTCGCGCAGCCCCAGTCCGCGGATCAGCAGCGCGCCGTGCTCGGTGACCTGGGTGCGCAGCACCTCGCGGTACTGGGCAGCCCAACTCGGCGCGTCGGCGGGGGTGTCGACATGGGCCACCGCCGGTCTGTCCGGCCGCGACTCGACGTCGAGCGGCGCTGCCAGGGATGAGGTCGACATCTCGGTTCTTCCTTTCGGTTGCCGGTCCGCGGCACGGCGGGGTCGGGGGAGGGAGGTCTGGAGGGTCAGGAGGGGGCGAGGGGTGCCATGGCGGCGAGGACCGCCTTGGCCGCCTCGTCCGGGCGCAGCCGGGTGAAGTAGTGGCCGCCGTCGGGGAGTTCGTGCAGGTCGACGCGCTCGGCCAGGAACAGCCAGTCCCGGTGGGCGTCCGCGTGCCCTGCCGTGTACGGGTCGTCGGCGGCCACGACGACCGTGACCGGGGCGGTGAGTTTCGCCCGGGGCGGGTTCTCCAGGGCGTCGCGGAAGTAGCGGTGCGCGCAGAGGCAGTCGTGCCGGTAGGCGGCGCCGACGCGTCCGGCGTGCGGCGCGTCGAGTTCGGCCAGCTCGGTGTAGCCGCCCTCCGAGGCGAGCCGGGCGGCGATCTCGCTGTCGTCCCGGTCGTCCAACTCCGCGATGGCGGCGCGTCGTTCGGCCAGGGTGCCGGGCAACTGCGCGGCGAGGAACAGCCGGGTCACCTCGACGCCGCGTTCCTGGAGCAGCCGGGCGGTCTCGACGGCGGGCGCGGTGCCCGAGGAATGCCCCCACAGCATGACCCGGGTCAGTCCGCGGGCGGTGATCTCGTCGGCGACGCGCCGCGCCACCTCGGGGATCGGGGCGAACGGCTCCTGGTGGGCGGCGAGATCGTGTCCGGGCAGGTCCACCGCGAGGACCTGGGTGCCGGAGGCCGCCAGCGCACCGGCCATCGGCTGGTAGTTGACGGCGTGGCCGCCCGCGTAGGGGAAGCACACGAGGGTGCTCTCCGGTGTTCCGGCGGTGTGCGCCAGTGGCTGGAGCAGTTCGGTGCGCGAACCGGTGGCGCCGTCGAGGAGGGCGGCGAGGTCGGTGAGGACCGGGTGGCGGGTGATGTCCTTGAGGGACACCGCGCGGTCGAGCGCGATGGTGAGCTTCACCGCGGTGAGGGAAGTGCCGCCCAGGTCGAAGAAGTGGCCGGTGCGCCCGATCCGTTGCTCGGGCACACCCAGCAACTCCGCCCAGACGGCGGCGAGTCTGCGCTCCACCGCAGTGCGCGGGGCGTCCGCGGTCTCTTCCCGCTCGGGCGCGCTCTGTTCGGCCAGCGCGGTGAGCGCCTTGCGGTCGGTCTTGCCGTTGGCGGTCAGCGGGAGCGCGTCCTGCCAGTGGAAGGCGGACGGGACCATGTAGGCGGGCAGGTCGGCGGCGAGCGTGTCGCGCAGCTCGTCCACGGGAAGCTGCCGCCCGGAGTAGAAGGCGATCAGGTGCTTGCCCTGTCCGGGCCGCTCGGCGACGACCACCGCGCCGTCGCGCACGCCGGGCACCCGCAGCAGGGTGTTCTCGATCTCCCCGATCTCGATCCGGAAGCCCCGGATCTTGACCTGGTTGTCCCGGCGCCCGAGGAACTCCAGCTTGCCGCCGTGGTGCCAGCGCCCCCAGTCCCCGCCCAGGTAGAGCCGCTCGCCGGGGCGGAACGGGTCCTCCAGGTACGCCTCGCGGGTCCGCTCGGGGTCGTTGACGTACCCCCTGCCGACGCAGACGCCGGAGAAGGCGATGAGCCCTGGGGCGCCCAGCGGGACCAGGTCCAGGTGCTCGTCCACGACGTACACGCGCACGTTGTTGACCGCGCGGCCCAGCAGCACCCGCTCGCGGGGTCCGTCGATGATCTCGTGGTTGGTGTCGTCCGAAGTCTCGGTCAGCCCATAGGCGTTGAGGAGCTTGACGCCGGGCTGGACGGCGAACCAGCGCTGGGTGAGTTCCGGCTTGAGCGCCTCGCCGGTCACCGACACGCAGCGCAGGTCGGGAAGTTCGCGGGGGTGCTGCTCCAAGTAGGAGACCAGGACCTCCAGATAGGAGGGCACGAGCTGGGTGACGCCGACCCGCGCCTCGGTCAGCGTGTCGACGAAGCGCTCCACGTCGACCAGCACGTCCTGTCCGACCAGCAGGGTCCGGCCGCCCACGAGCAGCCCGGACACCAACTGCCACAGGGAGATGTCGAAGCACTGCGGTGCCGTCTGTGCCACCGTGTCGCCCTCGCCGATGCCCAGGTCGTCGATCTTGGCGAAGAGGTGGTTCACCATGCCCGCGTGCTCGCACATCGCCCCCTTCGGCTCACCGGTGGAGCCGGAGGTGAAGTAGATGTAGGCGAGCTGGCCGGGGTCCACCGCGATGCCCGGGTCGTCGTCGGGGTGCCCTTCGGCGTACGCGTCCTCGACGAGCAGCTTCTCGGCGTCGGGCACGGTGGTGAGCGCCTGGTCGAGGGTGTCGGTGCTGCCCTTCTCGGTCAGCACCAGCCGGCACCCGGCCCGGGACAGCGTGGCGGCGATCCGGCCGGGCGGGAAGTGCGGCTCGATCGGCAGATAGGCGCCGCCCGCCTTGAGGACCGCGAGGGTCGCGGCCAGCCAGTCGAGATTGCGTTCGGTGACGACCGCGACCACGTTCTCGCGCCCCAGCCCCCGGGAGAGCAGCGCGCGGGCCAACCGGTTGGCGCGGGCGTTGAGTTCGCCGTACGTCCACTGCCGCTCGCCCTGCACCGCGGCCACCGCGTCCGGGTGGGTCCGCACGCGCCGCTCGAAGAGTTCGTGCGCCCGCGCGTCGGGGAGCGCCCGCTCGGGTCCGGCCAGCCCCTCAAGGAGTTCGCACGTCTCCCGCGCCGACAGCAGGCTCTGCCGGGTGTGCTCGGCGTCCGGTCCTGCGGTCATCAGCTTCAGCGCGGTGAGGTGGTAACCGGCGATGCGGGCGGCGCCGCCGGTGTAGAGGACGTCGGTCCGGTAGCGCAGCCGCAGCACCGGCGCTTGCCCGTCCCCGGTCCAGCCCACGTGCAGCACGACGTCGTCGGCGAGGGTGCCGTCGCCCGCTCCGCAGGTGACCTCGTACGACGGTTCCGTCAGGGCCAGTTCGCGCCGGAGCGCGGCCACCGGGAAGTCCCGGTGCGCGAGCACGTCGGTCCGCGCGCGGTCGGCCGCCGCGACCAGGTCGCGCCAGGTGCCGGGGGCGGCGGAGAGGCGCAGCGGCAGGGGTGCGCCGGTCGCGTCGGCGAGGTGCCCCGTGACCACGTCCTGTTCGCCGGAGAGGGCGGCCAGCACCTTGGCGTGCACCACCAGCAGGAGGGTGTCGAAGGACACGTGCAGCTCACGCGCCAGCGCGTGCACGGCGTCCGCCAGTGCCTCGGGCACGGGCACCTCGTACTCGGCCACGCCGGGTGCCGGTTCCCCGGTCCACCTCGGGACCTGGGTGAAGCCTCCGGCGGTGAGTATCCGGCACCAGAAGTCCCGGTCCGCCTCCACGTGCGCTTCCATCGGTTACTCCCTCAACTCACGGTCGTTGCGGCGGCGTTGTCCAGGGACGGGGGTGTTCTGCGGCCGGACGCGGCGGGTGGCACGGCGGTCTCCGGCAGGTCGGCGGCGGGGTTGCCGCCCCAGCGCGCGTGCGGGGGGACCTCCTCGCCCTTCATCAGGAAGGAGTCGGGCGCGAGGACGGCGCCGTCGCCCACCTTCACGCCGTAGTGCACGTGCGCGCCGACGCCCAGCGTGCAGTCGGCGCCGATCCGGGTGACGGCGGACTTGAAGGTGCCGTCCTCCTGCGAGTGGCACTGGATCTTGCATCCGGCGTTGAGCGTGGCGCCGTCGCCGATGGCGGTGAGCGTGCGCTCGGTGATGAAGCTGCCGTCGTCGAAGACCATGCGACCGATGCGCACGCCCATCAGCCGCCAGATCAGGGGCTTGTAGGGGGTGCCGTTGAAGATGTTCAGGTGCCGGTCGGGGATCTTCCACACCCGCTCCTGCTTCCAGAAGGCGCGGTCGTAGATGGAGCACAACTGGGGGCGCAGCCTGCGGAAGGACAGCAGGCAGCGTTCCACCACGATGTAGTAGGCGGTGGAGAGGAACAGCGTCATCGCCATGTACACGGCGATCACGACGTGTCCGACCACGCCGTAGAGGTTCACGGTGGCCAGCGCCAGGAAGGTGAGCGCGAGGACGTGCACCCAGCGCACGAACAGCATCAGGGCCATCGAGCGCAGGTTGTAGCGGTTCTTCGCGGCGAGACCCTGGCGCAGCGCTTCGCCGCCTCTGAGGTGGTCGAACCGCGCGTCGCGCTCCACCGTGCGGGGGATCTCGAAGCACGGTGAGCCGAGCAGCCCGACGCCTTCGCGGATCTCGCCGTCCAGCGGCACCATCACCTTGGTGGCCAGCAGGCAGTTCTCGCCGGTCCTGCCGCCTGCGGGGTAGGCGATGTTGTTGCCGAGGAAGTTGTGCGCGCCGATCGTCGCCCGCGAGAGGCGGAACGAGGTCGCGGAGTAGTCGGCGTTCACGACGGAGAGCCCGTCGGCCACCATCGTGCCGCTGCCCACGGTGACAAGGAGCGGGCTCTCGTGCTGCATCTCGGTGCCGAAGTTCGAGCCCGTCTGCTCGACGTGCGAGAGGTCGTACCCGATGCCGCGCAGGTAGTTCACGATGTACGAGCTGTCGCCGAAGAGCCAGGCGAAGAATTTGACGTTGGTCATGCGCGCGGTCGCCCGGTGCACCGCGTACCGGAAGCCGTAGAGCGGGTACACGCGGTCCGGCCGGACGACGAGGCTCAGCAGGCGCGGGAGCGTGCACAGCGCGGCGAAGCCCAGGACGACGAAGCCGACGAAGAGGACCAGCGAGAGCAGCAGCGAGTCCCACGCCAGCTCGGACAGCGTTAGCGCGGCAGCGGGCTCCAGGCGCTTGCGGATCGCCGGAACCTCGGTGAACAGCATGTACATCCCGCCCACCCCGAGCGGGATGTACAGCAGGAACAACTGGAGCAGGGAGGCGCAGCCGAACCAGGTGCGGCGCAGGGCGCCGCACGGCGCCGGGGCGACGCGCAGATAGTCGACCTCGGTGGGCTGGGCGGGCGATCCGTGCCGGTGCTCGCCGTCGGGGACGACCTGACCCCGGTGCAGGGACGAGGAGTGGCCGAGCTGCGCGCCGTCGCCCATCGAGGTGTCGATGTCCAGGACGGTCTTCTCGCCGACGTACACGTCGCGGCCGAGGGTGACGCGTCCGGTCTGGATGCGTCCCGAGTGGGCGCGGTAGCCGAGCAGGAAGGTGTCCTTGCGGACGACCGTGCCGGAGCCGATGGTCAGCAGGTCGGTGCAGACCGGCATGGAGTGGGTGAGGATCGTGACGCCCTTGCCGATCCGCGCGCCCAGGGCCCGCAGATAGAGCACATAGAGCGGGTTTCCGACGAAGAGAAGCATCGGATTGGCGTGGAGCAGCGACTTGACGATCCAGAAGCGCAGGTAAGCGGCGCTCCAGACGGGGAATTCACGGGGTTTCCAGCGGCCGATGAGCACCCATTTGGCGATGAGCGGTATGGCGCACAGGACCAGGAATCCGGCGCCGCCGAACAGCAGTGACCGCAGATAGATGTCCCACAGACCCGAACCGCCGGCGACCCATTCGTATCCGATGGCGGTGCCGAATCCGGCGACCAGTGAATAACCGAGGAAACACAGCGTCTGAAAAGTTCCGCACAGGACATGGGAGGCGCGGCTCACTCGCGTCACCGGCTCCGGCGGCGCCGTCCGCATCAGCGGTGAGACGGAGACCGGGGCGTCCACCAGGGGCTCGGCGGTGCGGTCGAGAGCCGTGGCCAGGCTGCGGAGCGTGGGGTGCTGGTAGATGTCCTTCATGGACGGCGAGGGCAGGTCTCCGCGTTTGCGGACCCGCGCGCAGAATTGCGCCATGACCAGGGAATTCGCGCCGAGGTCGTCGAAGAAATTGCCGTCGGGGGAAATACTCTCGACCCCTGTGACATCGGCCAGCACTTCCGCGAGGCGTGTTTCGGTGTCAGCCGTTGCGGGACCGGAACTGCCGCGCCTGACGACGGCGTCGCTTTCCGGTCCCTCCCTGTCAATCTCCGAGTGGACCTCCGAGGACTGCTCCACCATTTGATCTCCTCGAAGATGTCTGGATCGCTGGCCGCTTCAGTTTCGGCCCGCGACCGCGAGGCTGCCACTCCGAGTCGATCACCCCGGGACCGGGAATACGCCTGGCAAGCCCGTGATCCCTGGGTGCACGCGTGTGAGCGGCACTCCAGGGATCACCTGAACGGCGGAGCCGGGACGGGGTGGACAGAAGGTGCTCAGGCGACTGCTTCGAGTGACCGCGCCCATTCCTCGACGGTGCTCGTGGCGACGTCCGGCCTGCGGGTCAGCACCTGGCCGACGATCGCGTCGTGCAGGGCGGGGTCGGTGTCGGCGCAGGCGTCCGACAGGACGGTGACGCCGTAGTCGAGGTCGGCGGCCTGGAGGGCGGTGGACAGCACGATCCCGGCGGTGGAGACCCCGGCCAGGGCGAGGTGCTCGATGCCCTGGGCGTCGAGGATCTGCCGGAGGTTGTTGCCCGCGAAGGCGCTGACCCGGTTCTTGTGGACGACGGTCTCGCCCTCGGCGGGCGCGACCTCGGGGAGGATCGCGGCGCCGGGGTCGTCGGCCGTGTAGCGGCCCGACGGGAGGGCGCCGAAGATCTTGTTGCGGGGGTGCGCGTCGAGGTGCCCCTCGCTCAGTCGGAGCGCCACATGGATGACCGGCACACCCGCGGCACGCGCCGTATGGAGGGCGCGCACAGCTCGGGGCAGATAGCCGTCGGGCAGGTGAGGGGCGTGGGCCACCTGGAGATCCATGAGGAGCAGGGCGGTGCGGCGGGGCATGGGGGTGCCTTTCGTGCGTGGACACGTCCGGGGGGTCACTCGTGGACGCGTCCGGGGGGTCACTTCGCCGTCCGGGCGTCGGGCGTGGCAACCCGGCCGAGCGTGCGGTCGAACACCGTCAGCAGCAGGTAGAGGACACCGGCGCCGAGCATGACCCAGGCGAGGTGGTGCATCCCGCCGGTGTCGGCGTGGCGCCCGAAGGACGCGGCGGTCGCGGAGGAGGCGACCATCGAGCCGAGGTAGGCGAAGGTGCGCAGCAGTCCGGCCGAGGAGGCGATGCGGTCGGGGTCGGCCTGGAAGTAGACGGAGTTCTGCAGGGCCAGGTTGTTCAGCCCCTGCGGGACGCCGAAGACCAGGGCGGTCAGCGGCAGCATCCAGAACGGGCTCTTCCCGGAGAGCGTGAGGATCAGCAGACAGGCGACGATCTGTCCGACCGCGCCGGTCAGCAGCTTGGCGCGCACGCCCTTGCGGCGCCCGGAGACGATCGAGACCCCGATGGCCATCAGGAACATGGGGATCTGCGCCAGTCCGGCGTGGAAGGGGCTGAGCCCGTAGCCCTCCTCGGTCCACTGGCTGAAGCCGTAGAGGAAGGCGTAGGAGACGACATAGGCGACGAGCGCGCGGCCGTACGTCGCGATCAGCGGGGTGTTGCCGCCGAGGACCCTCAGGTCGATGAAGGGGTCGGCGGCGCGCAGTTCCCGCAGCGCGAAGGCGGTGCCCGCGGCGGCGGCGATCAGCAGCAGGTACCAGTCGCGCAGATGCAGGTTCATCAGGAAGAGCAGCAGCGAGGTGAGCGTCGCGGCGAACAGGGCCATGCCGGGCAGGTCGAGCCGGGCGGTCGCGGGTCCGGGCTCGCCCGTCGCGGGGGCTGATTTCGGCAGCCGCCACAGGCCGAGCAGAACTGCGGCCACCGCCAGCGGGACGTTCAGCGCGAAGGTGGCGCGCCAGCCGCCGACCGCGATCAGCAGTCCGCCGAGCAGCGGACCGATGACGGCGATGGTCTGGTTGGCGACCGCGAGCGCGGTGAGCACCCCGCCGGGGCTGTCGTGGCCGGTGCGCCGGGCTTCGCTGCGCAGCAGCGCCATCGCGGCGGGGTAGCCCGCGCAGGTGCCGAACCCGAGCAGGACGCGCGCGACGATCAGCACCCCGAGGTCGGGCGCGAGGGTGCCGACGACACCGGCCACGCCGACCAGACTCGTGCTGATCAGGAACAGTCTGCGCGGCCCGAACAGGTCGATGAGCCGCCCCACGACGGGCTGCCCGAGCGAGGTGGCCAGGTAGAGCGCGGAGACGAGCCAGGCGGTCTGGGAGGCGGGCGCACCGAGGGCGGCGCCGATGGGGACGAGCGCGACGGAGATGATCGTCGAGTTGATGGGGTTGAGGACGGAGCCCAGCATCATCGGCGGCAGCAGCCGCCGGTCGAAGCCGGGCCTGCCCGTCCCGGGTATCGCGTCCGTCTTCGCCTCAGTCACGGGTCAGCCGCTCCAGTACGGCCATGGCGGCGATCACGGTCTGCCGCTCGTCCTCGGTGCACTTCTCCAGCAACCGCCCCGCGAGCCATTCCGTACGAGCCTGCCGCCCCTCCGCCACGCGGCGCCTGCCGTCCGCCGTCAGCACGATGAGCAGGCGGCGCCCGTCGTCCGGGTCGGGGTGGCGCTCCAGCAGACCCATCGCGGCGAGCGAGGCGACGGTCGCGGTCATCGACTGGTGCCGTACGCCCTCGTCGGCGGCCAGTTCACTCGCCGTGACCCCGCCCTTGTCGGACAGCCGGGCCAGGACCGACGCCTGCCCCAGGGTGAGGTCGTCGACCTCGGACGCCTTCAGGATGCGGCGGCGCAACCGGCTGATGACCGTGCGCACGTCGCGCGACGCCTGGATCGCGGAGGGCGGCAGACCGGCGCCGGGGTTCGGGTGCTCACTCATGCGGCTTCTCACTCATGCGACCCACCGTAATCTCTACAGGCTTGGCTGTACAGCTTTGCCTGTGCAGCGTGATCACGAAGGTCCCGTACGGACTACCATCCGTGAGGTAACGCTTCCGAACAGTCACGGGCGACATGGCTCTCCGGCTGGGTAGGCGTAGGGGCCGGAGTGGAGGTGCGCATGACCGGACTGGCGGTCCCGCTGTGGGACGTGAGCAACGGGCAGGGGCTGCGACAGCTCGCGGAGCTGGGGCTGGCCCTGGTGCTGTCGACTGTCATCGGCTGGGAGCGGGCGGCCCAGCAGAAGAGCGCGGGGCTGCGCACGCACACCCTGGTCGGCATCGCCAGCGCCCTGATGATGGAGGTCTCGCAGTACGGCTTCACGGATGTGCTGGGTCTGGAGCACGTGTCGTTCGACCCCTCGCGGGTGGCGGCCCAGATCGTCTCCGGGATCGGCTTCATCGGCGGTGGCATCATCTTCGTGCGCCGTGACGCGGTACGCGGTCTGACCACGGCCGCCACGGTCTGGCTCACCTGCGCGGTCGGCATGGCCTGCGGGGGCGGGCTGCCGATCCTCGCCGTCGCGGTCACCGCCCTGCACTTCCTGGTCGTACGCGGCTACACGCGCTTCGCCGCCGGGGTGATGCCCTCGACGCCCTCCGCCTACGAGCTGCACATGACCTACCGCACCGGCACCGCGCTGCTGCCCCGGCTCATGGAGACCTGCACTCAGCGCGGATTCCGCATCGTCCAGGTCAAGGTCGAGCGGCTGCCCGGGCAGACCGACCCCGCCGCCCATGTCCTGCTCGAACTGGAGGGCATGGGCGACACCGGCGAGCTGGCCTCGGAGCTGTTCCAGGACCCCGGCGTGATCGACGTCGCGCTCAACGCGTCCACGGACGACGACTGACGCTCCCGCACCGAGACGCGCTCCCCTCCCCGCCGACAGGACGGACAATGGAGGGGAGGAGCCGAGCCATGGCACGGATGACGGTCGACGGTGACGAACTGGTCGTACACCTGTCGCTGCGCGAACGGGCGGCGGCCCGACATGCCGACGTCCGCGTACCGCTGGCGGCGGTCCGGCGGGTGACCGCCGAACCCGACTGGTGGCGTGCCCTGCGGGGACTCCCCCGGCGCGGCACCCGGCGGACCGGCACCCGCGTCCACCAGGCGGGGACGGACTTCACCGTCGTACGGCCCGGCAGACCCGCCGTGTGCGTGGAACTCCGTCCGCCCGCGCCCTTCCGGCTCCTCGCCGTCTCGGCGCCGACGGAGGCGCAGGCCCGGAGCGTCGCTCGGGCGCTCGGGCGGAGCGCGCCGGTGCTCGACACGTCCACGCGGTACCGGCAGCCGCTCCCGGTGCCCGGCGAGGGCCCGTCCAGAGCGGCGCTGACGGAGAGCCGTTCGAGTTTCGTTTCGGACCGACCGGCAACCCGGTTCCGGGACGGCCCGGTCGCGGAATCCCGGTCGGCCGGGCACAGGCGAGGAGGGTGAGCCCAGATGGCGCGTTCGGTCGGCATCGACCTCGGTACGACGAACTCGGTGGTCTCGGTGCTGGAGGGCGGCGAGCCCACCGTCATCACCAACACCGAAGGGACCCGGACCACCCCGTCGGTCGTGGCCTTCGCCAAGAGCGGCGAGGTGCTGGTCGGCGAGGTCGCCAAGCGGCAGGCCGTGACGAACGTCGAGCGCACCGCGCGCTCCGTCAAGCGGCATGTGGGCGACCACGGCTGGCGGTTCCCCGACGAGGGGGACATCGACGGCAGGCGGTACACCGCGCAGGAGATCTCCGCGCGGGTGCTGCAGAAGCTGAAGCGGGACGCGGAGGCGTACCTCGGCGAGGACGTCACCGACGCCGTGGTCACCGTCCCCGCCTACTTCGACGACGCGCAGCGGCAGGCGACCAAGGAGGCAGGCGAGATCGCGGGTCTGAACGTCCTGCGGATCGTCAACGAGCCGACGGCGGCGGCGCTGGCGTACGGTCTGGACAAGGAGAACGACCAGACGGTCCTCGTCTTCGACCTCGGCGGCGGCACCTTCGACGTGTCGCTCCTGGAGATCGGTGAGGGCGTCATCGAGGTCAAGGCCACCAACGGCGACACGCACCTCGGCGGCGACGACTGGGACCAGCGGGTCGTCGACCACCTGGTCACGACGTTCAAGAACCATCACGGCATCGACCTCTCCAAGGACAAGATGGCCGTGCAGCGGCTGCGCGAGGCAGCCGAGAAGGCGAAGATCGAGCTGTCCAGCGCGACCGAGACGACCATCGCGCTGCCGTACATCAGCGCCTCCGCCGACGGTCCGATGCACCTGGAGGAGAAGCTGACCCGCGCGCAGTTCCAGCAGTTGACGGAGGATCTGCTGGAGCGCTGCAAGGGACCGTTCCACAGCGCGGTCAAGGACGCCGGGATCAAGCTGTCCGACATCGACCATGTGATCCTGGTCGGCGGTTCGACCCGGATGCCGGCGGTGACGGAACTGGTGCGGGAGCTGACCGGCAAGGACCCGCACAAGGGCGTCAACCCCGACGAGGTCGTGGCCGTCGGCGCCAGCCTCCAGGCAGGTGTCCTCAAGGGTGAGGTCAAGGACATCCTGCTGCTCGACGTGACCCCGCTGTCCCTGGGCATCGAGACCAAGGGCGGCATCATGACCAAGCTGATCGAGCGCAACACCACGATTCCCACGCGCCGTTCGGAGATCTTCACCACCGCCGAGGACAACCAGCCCTCGGTGAGCGTGCAGGTCTTCCAGGGCGAGCGGGAGATCGCGGCGTACAACAAGAAGCTCGGCATGTTCGAGCTGACCGGGCTGCCGCCCGCCCCGCGGTCGGTGCCGCAGATCGAGGTGGCCTTCGACATCGACGCCAACGGGATCATGCACGTCTCCGCCAAGGACCTCGGCACCGGCAGGGAACAGAAGATGACGGTCACCGGCGGCTCGGCGCTCGGCAAGGACGACATCGACCGCATGGTCCGCGAGGCGGAGCAGTACGCGGAGGAGGACCACCGCCGCCGCGAGGACGCCGAGACCCGCAATCAGGCCGAACAGCTCGTCTACTCCACCGAGAAGCTGATCAGGGACAACCCCGAGAAGATCCCGGCGGACGCGCGCCACGAGACGGAGACCGCGATCGCGGACCTCAAGGAGCGGCTCAAGGGCGACGACACCGCCGCGATCCGGCAGTCCCTGGAGCGGGCGAGCGAGTCGGCGCAGAAGCTCGGCGCCGCCCTCTACGACACGGCGCGGGCGGAGAGCGCGGGCGGCGCGGAGAGCCAGCCGCCGCCGTCCGAAGGGGGCTCCACCACCGGCTCCCCGGACGAAGAGGTGGTGGACGCCGAGATCGTGGACGACGACAAGCGGGAGACGGGCTGAACATGCCGAGAGACCGGTCTCAGCGGGCGCAGCCCACGTCCAGCACCTCGATCACATCGCCGTGCACGGTGTAGACGAGCCAGCACCACTCGCCGAACGCCGCGGCCAGCTCAGGCGGTTCGGACTCGGCGTCCTTGGTGACCGCGTCGATGAGCGCGATGATCTCCGCGTGCGTCTCGTCGGGCACGCCGAAGAGCACGTTCGCCGCCTGGGGGATCAGTTCGACTCGCATGGGCGCCTCGCGACCGTCCGAAAGTCCCGTACGACCACCATAAGTCGACCCACCGCGTCCTTGTCGGCCCACGGGCAGGAATGAATGCCGCTTTCGTGCCTACTCGTACAGCATGACTCGACCCAATGACGACGTCGCGGCGCTGTTCCAGGAGTACGCGGACCTGATCTCGATCACCGGCGGGGAGGCGTACAAGGCGCGCGTCTACGAGAAGGCCGCGCGCGCCGTCGGCGGCTACCACGCGGACGTGTCCACCCTCGACGCCAAGGGGCTGCGGGAGATCCCCGGGGTCGGCAAGTCGATCGCGGAGAAGATCGAGGAGTACGTCCGCACCGGCGGTGTCACGGCGGTCGAAGAGCTGCGCGCGAAGATCCCGGCGGGTGTCCGGCGCCTGACGGCCATTCCCACCCTCGGTCCCAAGAAGGCGATGGCGCTCTACGACGAGCTGGGCATCTCCTCGGTCGAGGAACTTCTCGACGCGATCCACGCCGAGAAACTGCGCGAGCTGAAGGGCTTCGGCCCGAAGACGGAGGAGAAGATCCTCCACGGCGTGGAGTTGCTTCAGGCGTCCGGCGACCGCGTCCTGATCGACGTGGCCATGGACCTCGCGGACGAGATCGTGGCGGCGCTGTCCCAGGTGCCCGGCTGCCGTCGCTGCACCTGCGCGGGGTCGCTGCGCCGGATGCGGGAGACGATCGGTGACATCGACATCCTCGTGGCGGCCGAGAAGTCCGAGCCGTTGATGAAGGCGTTCACCGAACTCCCCTACGTCACCGAGGTGATCGCCCACGGCCCGTCGAAGACCTCGGTGCGCACCGACCGGGGACTCTCCGTGGACCTGCGGGTCGTACCGCCGGACTCCTGGGGCGCGGCACTGCAGTACTTCACCGGGTCCAAGGCGCACAACATCCGCACCCGGGAGCTGGCCGTGCACCAGGGGCTGAAGCTGTCCGAGTACGGTCTGTTCGACGTCGAGAGCGGGGAGAAGATCGTCTCCGAGACCGAGGAGGAGGTGTACGCCCGGCTCGGACTGCCGTGGATTCCGCCGCCGCTGCGTGAGGACCGGGGCGAGATCGAGGCCGGGCTGCGCGACGAACTCCCCGACCTGGTCCAGGAGTCGGACCTGCGCGGCGATCTGCACACCCACACCGATCTGACCGACGGACTCGCCCCGCTGGAGGAGATGGCGGAGGCGGCCGCGGCGCGCGGCTACGCGTACCTCGCGATCACCGACCACGGACCCGACCTGTACATGCAGCGGATGACCGAGGAACGGATGCTGGCCCAGCGCGAGCAGGTGCGCAAGCTCGACGGGACGTACGGCAAGCGGGGCAGGCGGCGCGGGATGCGGCTGCTGCACGGTGTCGAGCTGAACATCGGTCCGGACGGCGACGTGGACTGGCCCGAGGAGTTCCTGGCGGGCTTCGACCTGTGCGTGGCCTCGGTGCACTCGCACTTCGACCAGAGCCGCGAGGCGCTGACCCGGCGGATCGTCCGGGCCTGCGAGAACCCGTACGTCAACATCATCGGTCACCCCACCACCCGCCTCATCGGCAGGCGGAAACCGCTGGACGCCGACCTGGACGAGGTCTTCGCCGCCTGCGCCCGCACCGGCACCGCCCTGGAGATCAACTCCCACCCGGACCGCCTCGACCTGCGCGACGAGGACATCCTGCGCGCCCGCCGCCACGGCGTGAAGTTCGCCGTCGACAGCGACGCCCACGCGGCGATCCACCTGGCCAACACGCGTTACGGCGTGGGGACGGCGCAGCGGGGGTGGCTGACCAGGGACGACGTGATCAACACGTGGCCGGAGACGCGGTTGCGGCGCTTTCTGCGCAAGGGACGGCGGTCCGGCGCCCGGAACCGCTCCTGAGTGTCACCGGTCCCGCAACCGCTCCGCGCACCACTCCCCCGCCAGTCGCGCGACCTCCTCCAGGGCGCCCGGTTCCTCGAAGAGGTGGGTCGCGCCGGGTACGACGTGCAGCTCGTGCGGGACCCGCAGCCGTGCCGCCGCCTCCTCGTTGAGCCGCAGCACCTCGGGGTCGTCGCCGCCGACCAGCAGGAGGACCGGGGCGCGCACCTGCTCCAGCGCGTCCCCGGCCAGGTCGGGACGCCCGCCCCGGGAGACCACGGCGTAGACCCGCACCGGCCGCTCGGCCGCGGCCACCAGCGCGGCGGCGGCACCGGTGCTCGCCCCGAACAGCGCCACGGGTAGCTCCCTCGTGCTCTCCGGCTCCGCCAGCCAGTCGATCGCCGCCACCAGCCGACGCCCGAGCAGCGGAATGTCGAACCGGTGCTCGCCGCTGACCACGTCCTCCAGTTCCTCGCGTTCGCTGAGGAGGTCCATCAGCAGGGTCCCGAACCCGGCGTTCCGCAGCTCACCGGCGACCATGCGGTTGCGCGGACTGTGCCGCGAACTCCCGCTGCCGTGCGCGAACAACACCACCGCCCGCGCCCCGTCGGGCAACCCGAGATCACCCTCCAGCGCGGCGCCCTCGGCGGGAATCAGCACCATCTCGGAGATCACCGCGACCATCTCCCTCCGGGACCGGTCGACACCGGCCCCTCCGTACGGCGCCTCCCGCGTACCCGCCCAGCGGGGGTCTGCACACCGCACGAGGGGCCGACAGCCCTCGCGGATCGAACTCCCTCAGCGCCTCTCAGGCGGTCGCGAACCCGAAGCCGATGTCGTCCTCGATGACCGTGCGGGGCGAGACGGGGATCCTTTCCGGGTGCTCGAGCCCGAGGCGGCGGAACTCGATCCCGTCTCTCCAGACCGTTCGCAGGACTTCCTTGAGGAATTCCGTGGTGAGCTGCTCTCCGGCGCAGCGGCGGTAGCCGAAGCCGAAGGGCGCGTAGCCCGCCGTGTCGCAGACCGGGTAGGGCGTGCCGTCGACCACGCCGTAGACGGCGCCGTAGGCGCTGTTGGTCAGCTCGGCGCGGCGACCGTCCTCGACGGTGAACGGCGCGGGCGGGAAGGGGCAGCGGGCGAGTCCGGCCTGGTGGCTCTTCTTCTCGTCGTTGTCGGCGCTGGTGGGTGCCGTGCGGTAGCGGTCGGGGTCGAAGTCGTCCGGGTTCTGCCAGTGCAGGGGGTCGCGGCTGGTGGCGGAGTGGGGGGTGACCACGCTGAGGGAGCCCGGGGCGAGCCCGCGTACGGCTTCTACGGTGGACATGCTGCCGGGGTTCGGGGAGATGGTGCGGAACAGCTCCATGACGTACCGGTCGAGCGGGGTGAACGCGCCCTCCGCCCGGTCGGGGGCGTCGGCCATGGTCCGGGTGAACCACGAGCGGGCGGCCGGGTCGCCGTCGCTCGTCTCCATGCGGCTCATGGTGCGGTAGAGCATGTTGCCCCACTGGCTGAAGGCCAGGAAGTTGTGGAAGCACTCGAAGACGATGTCCTTGCGCCGGAAGTGCTCCCCTCCCCCGCCGTTCTTGAGCCAGTAGTGGACGAACGTCCCTTCCGGGTCCGGGATTTCGCGGTCGATGACGGCCTGCACCCGACGGTCGATCCACTCGCGCAGGAACGACCGCAGTTCGCGCACCCGCATGAAGTTCTCGTGGACGATCTCCTCGGTGGGGAACCAGTGGCCGAGCACGGCGGTGAAGCTGGTTCCGATCAATGAAGAACGTGACCCCTTCTTCCTCGGGGTTGGGCGCTCACCCGTGCCGCGTTCTCCTTGCTCAGGACGAGGTCGATGAGCGGCAGGGCCGGGCGCTCGCCGACGCTCTGGGTGCCCAGCAGGTACGGCTTCACCGCGTGGCTGACGTAGTCCGGTTCGAAGGACGGCGGGAACAGGCCGACCGATGCGCCGGGTGTGTTCATGGTGCTCTCCTCGGGCTGTGGTTGTCCGCTCGCGGGCGCGGGGGCGGTGTCAGCGGCCCTGCCAGTGGGGCGAGCGCTTCTCGGCGAAGGCGCGGGCGCCTTCCCGCGCGTCCTGGGAGGCGAGGACGGGGGTGACGATCCGGTCCTGCTCGCGCAGGGCGTCCTGGTCGCGGAAGGCGGTGCGCTCGTTGACGACGCGTTTGACGGCGGCGATGGCCAGCGGGGCGTTGTGCGCGACGCGGTCGGCGAGTTCCAGTGCCGTGGTGAGCGCTCCTCCGGGGTCGGTGAGGTGGTTGACGAGGCCGAGCCGCTCTGCGCGTTCGGCGGGCAACGGGTCCCCGGTGAGCAGGAGTTCGAGTGCGATGTTGCGGGGGATGCGCTCGGGCAGGCGCACCATGCCACCCTCGGGAGGGACGATGCCGTAGTGGACCTCGGTCTGGCCGAAGGTGGCGTTCCGCGCGGCCACGATCATGTCGCAGGCGAGCGCCATCTCCGTGCCGCCGCCCAGCGCGTAGCCTTCGACGGCGGCGATGAGCGGAGTCTTGAGGTCGGTGCGGGTGATGCCCGCGAATCCCCGTCCCTCGATGACGGGCGTGTCTCCGCGTGCGAATGCCTTGAGGTCCATCCCGGCGCTGAAGACGCCGCCCGCTCCGGTGAGGACGCCCACGACGAGGTCGTCGCGTCGTTCGAGTTCGTCGACGGCGGCTGCCAGCGCGTGCGCGGTGGCGCCGTCGACGGCGTTGCGGGCCTTCGGCCGGTCGATGGTGATGACGAAGACGTTGCCGTGCTGTTCGGTGCGCACCACGGGGGTGCTCGTCGGCTCGGTCATGATGCCGGTTCCCTTCTCCCGCCCCCGGGTGGTTGTCCCTCCCGTTCGTCTTCAGCCGACCACTCCGGCCGTACGCAGGTCCGTGATCTGCTGGTCGTCGTAGCCCACGTCGCGCAGTACCGCGTCGGTGTGTTCGCCGAGGTCGGGTGCGGGGCGCGGCGGGACCTTGCGCGCCTGGTCGAGTCGTACGGGGCTGTCGACGGTCAGCGGCGGCGAGGCGCTGCCGTCGTCGATGGGGACGACGATCCGGTTGGCGACGAGCTGCGGATCGTGGGCGAACTCCTCGATGGTCTGGACGACTCCGTAGGTGAGTCCGGCGGCGTCGAGCACCTCGCGCCATTCGGCGAGGGGTTTGGCGGCGAAGGTCTTGTCGAGGAGCGCGGCGATCTCGGCTGCGTGGGCGCGACGGCTGGGCGTGTCGGCGTACTTGGGGTTCTGCGCGGCTTCGGGACGGCCGATGGCCTTGAGGAACAGGGGGACTTGCTTGTCCTCGTTGGCGAACGCCAGCAGCAGCCAGCGGTCGTCCGCGGTGCGGTAGGCGTTGGCGAGCGCGTTCGGCGGGTCGGAACGGTCCACGGGGCGCGGCGACTTGCCGCCGAGGAGTACGGCCTGGAGCCACATGCTCGCCGCCCAGGCGCCCTCCGCGATCAGCGACGCCTCGACGCGCGAGCCCTCGCCGGTCCGCTCCCGCCGGTACAGCGCGGTCATGATGCCCGCGTACAGGGTGACGGCGGTCGGGTGGTCGCCCGAGCCGAAGGCGTTCATGGCGGGCGGCGCGTCGCGCTGGCGGGTGACGTCCATCAGTCCGCTGCGCGCCCAGTAGGCGGTGACGTCGAACCCCGGCAGGTGGGCATCGGGTCCTTCCTCGCCGAAGCCGGTGATGTCGGCGTAGACCAACCGAGGGTTGAGGGAGGCGAGGTCGTCGTAGTCCAGGCCCAGCTTGGTCCGGGTGCGGGGCGGGAAGTTGGTGACGAACACGTCCGCCCATTTCACGAGCCGTTCGAGCACGGCCCTGGCACCGGGCGACTTCAGGTCGAGGGCGATGCTGCGCTTGTTGCGGTTGTCCAGTTGCCAGGGGTAATTGACGCCGTCGACACGGGGGTTGGGCGGGACGCGGCTGAGGGCGCGGTAGGAGTCGCCGGTGCGGGGCGGTTCCACCTTGACGACGTCGGCGCCGAAGTCGCCGAGCATGGTGGCCGCGGCGGGGCCGGCGATGAAGCTGGCGACGTCCACGACGTGGAGTCCGTCCAGCAGGGGCGTGTCGGTCATGACGGTTCATCCCTTCCGAGCGGGTCGGGGTCAGCGGGCCGGTGTCGCCGGCAGGAAGGCGTTGTAGCCGGTGATGTCTCGGCCGACGATCAGCGCCTGGACGGTGTCGGTGCCCTCGTAGGTGTCGATGGCCTCGATGTCGCACAGGTGCCTGGCCACGTGGTAGTCGAGGATGATCCCGTTGCCGCCGAGCATGTCGCGGGCGTCGGCGAGGATGGCGCGGGCACGCTCGGTGTAGTGCATCTTGGCCAGGGAGACCCGCGGCATCGAGTACTTGCCCTCGTCCATCAACTGGGCGAGCCGGAACTGCATGCACACCATGTCGGTGACGTCGGCGAGCATCCGCGCGAGCCGGTACTGGATGAGCTGGAAGGCCGCGAGGGGCATCCCGAACTGCTTGCGCTCCTTGGCATAGGCCAGCGCTGTCTCGTACCCGGCGATGGCCGCGCCGACCGACTCCCAGGCCACGCAGTAGCGTGAGGCCAGCAGGACCTTCTCGGTGTCGCGGAAGGTGTGGCAGTTCTCCAGTTTGTTCTCGGCCGGAACCCGGACGTCCTTCAGGGAGATCTGCGCGTTCTGCACGCAACGCAGCGCCGTCTTGCCCGTGATGGCCTCCGCGTCGAAACCGGGGGTGCCCTTCTCGACCACATAGCCGCCCACGTGCCCGTCGTCGCCGCGTGCCCAGATGATGACGTGGTCGGCGAAGGTGGCGTTGCCGATCCACCGCTTGTAGCCGTTGAGCACATAGGAGTCGCCGTCCCGGCGGGCGGTCGTCTGGAGCTTGACCACGTCGGTGCCGTGCGCGGGCTCCGTCAGACCGAAGGCGCCGATCTTCTCCAGACGCGCCATCGGCGGCAGGAAGCGCTGCTTCTGTTCCTCCGAGCCCAGCAGCGCGATGGATGCCATGGCGAGCGCCGAGTGGACGCCCATGAAGGTGGAGATGCTCAGGTCGCCGCGGGCCAGCTCCATGATGACGATCCCGGCCGTCACGTTGCTCATCCCGGGACAGCCGTAACCGGGAACCTGGAAGCCAGCGATACCCAACTGCGCGAGCTTCGGCACCAGTTCGTGCGGGAACGCGGCGCGCTCCCAGTAGGGGTTGATGACCGGGAGGACCTCCTGGTTCATGAAGTCTCGGACCTCGTGCCTGAGTCGCTGCTGCTCCTCCGTGAGCAACTCCTCCAGCAGGTAGTAGTCGGAGTGCTCGGGACCGCCCAGCACCGGCGGCTGCACCACCTGTCCGTTGCCCGCCGGTCCGACGGCGCCCAGAGTGCCCTGGCCCGCGTCTGCTGCCGTGCCCTGTGTCGCGTTCATGTGCTGCGTCCTTCCGGGCTGCGGGGACCGGATTCGTCACCGGTCGCCCCTGTGGTTTCGAGGCTAGGAGCGGGCGGCGCGGCAGACATTGTGCGCAGAGTACGAAGTTTCCGGCGATATTGATGCCCATAGACCGTTTTGCCGGTTTCGCCCGGCTCGTAGGCTCGGTGCGTGAAGCCGCTGCATGCGGCACGCAAGGCCGACGAACCGCGAGAGACGATGGAGGAACCTCCCATGCGATCACAGCGCACACGGCGTCTTGCCGCGATCTCCGCCGCAGGCTTCCTGCTGGCGGGCGGGACCGCCCTCGGCGCGGCGGGCACCGCTTCCGCCGCCCCGTCGCACACCGACCACAGCACCTACGGCTACAGCCGCGACGACGGTGGCGGGCACCACCACAACGGCTGGTGGGACGACGACGATGACGACTACGGCTGGTCGGGCCATGGTGGTTACGGCCATGACGGCTACGGCGGCCATGGTGGCCACGGCGGGTACGGCGGTCATGGTGGCCATGGCGGTGGCGGTCACGGCGGTGGTGGCGGTCACGGCGGTGGCGGTCACTGACCCCGACGCGACCTGAGACGGTGGGCGACCCGCGACCGGCGGGCCGCCCATCGCGGGTCGGGAGCCCTCACCCGCCCGCCCCGGCACCGGCACCGGCACCGGCACCAGTCGGAGGGACGATCTCCCTCTTGAGGATCTTGCCGGTGGGTCCCTTCGGCAGCGCGTCCGTGATCCACACCTTGCGCGGATACTTGTAGGCGGCGACCCGGTCCTTGACGTACGCCCGCAGTTCGTCGGCCGTCGCCCGCGCGCCCGGCTTGAGGACGACGGCCGCACCGACCTCCTGGCCCAGATCGGGATCGGGAAGGCCGACGACGGCGGCATCGGCGACCGCCGGATGCCCGTACAGCACGGATTCCAGTTCCCGTGGATACACGTTGTAGCCGCCGCGAATAATGAGATCCTTGTTCCGGCCGACAATCCAGAAATACCCGTCCTGGTCGACCCGGGCGAGATCACCGGTGTGGAACCAGCCGTCCCGTATCGCTTCAGCGGTCTCCTCGGGGCGCTGCCAGTATCCCTTCATCACATTGTGTCCACGGATCGCGATCTCACCTATTTCGCCGCGAGGGAGTTCCTCACCGTCATGACCGATCACGCGCATTTCCACACCGGTGATCGGAGTCCCCACCGAACCGGGCCGGGGTCCGGATCGCAGGGTATTGAACGAGGCGACGGGAGAGGTTTCCGACAGGCCGTATCCCTCTAGCACCACACAGTCGAATGCCTCCCGGAAATCATGCTGCACCTGGGGCGGCAGGGCGGCTCCACCGGAAAGGGCGAGCCGGAGCAGGGAGTCGTCGAAAGTATCCAGGTCGGGCTGCTCCAGCAGTCTGCCGAAAATGGTCGGCACTCCGGCCACGACCGTCACCTGATGCCCGGAGAGGATTTCCAGCGCCCGTCGCGCGTCGAATCGCGGCAGCAAGGTCAGACAGGCGCCCGAGGCGACCGCGGCGTTGAGGGTGCAGGTCTGCCCGAAGGCGTGGAACAGCGGCAGGCCGCCGAAGATCACGTCGGCGGGCGCGAGCCGGAGCAGTTCGGTGGCCACGATGTCCCGGTTGCGGGTGAGGTTGGCGTGGGTCAGCTCGGCACCCTTCGGTCGGCCTGTGGTTCCCGAGGTGTAGAGGAGCACCGCGGTGTCGCCCTCGCCTCGGTCGACCACGTCGTCGGCGGACGCGTTCCTGGACGCGAAGACCTCGTCGAGGCCGTCGGAGCCGAGGACGACCACCTCGGCTCCGGTCTGCCCGGCTCCGGCCCGCGCCTCGTCGGCGACGTCGTGCCAGGCGAACAGCAGCCGGGTCCCGGAGTCGCCGAGGTAATAGGCGACCTCCCGGGACTTGAGCAGGGGGTTCATGGGCACGACGACACCCCCGGCCCGAAGCGCCCCGAAATAGCAGATCGCGAACTCGGGGGTGTTCGGCAGCATGATCCCCACCCTGTCCCCCGGTCTCAGACCGGACTCCCGAAGGAAATCCGCCGCACGGGCACTGAGGTCGTCCAGTGAGCGATAGGAGACGGTGCGGTCTCCGATACGCAAAGCCGTTCGGTCCGGGTGGACCTGGGCACTGACTGTCACTTGCGCTGCGAGATTCACGTCGTACTCACCCCAACTGTCGGGCGTGACCTTCGGAGAAATTACGGACACGAATAACCAATCCGTCCGGAACTCCACTGTACGACCATTTCGCAGTACAGTACTTCCGTGGAGACAAACAGCACCGAGGTCGCACGACTGCTGTCGGCCGTGGCTTCGAAAGTCAAGGTGCACATTTCACAGGTCACCGAAGACGTATGGGAATACATCGTTTCGGAGATCCCCGATCTGCGGGGCGACGAAGCGATTTTCGCCATGCACAGAGCCAGCGTCAACGAGAACATCGCCACGATCCTGCACATGTACGAGAGCAATGTCCCGTCGGAGAACGTCGGGAGTCCGCCCGCGGCGGTCGAGTACGCGCGGCGACTGGCCCAGCGGGGAATCTCGGTGAGCGCGCTCGTGCGCGCCTACCGCATCGGCCACTGCCGTTTCCTGCAGTGGTGCATGCGGGAGCTGAGCCAGCAGGACCCCGACGGCGAGGTCTGCGCGGCTGCCGCCCACCGCATGCTCACCATGAGCTTCCGGTACATCGACCAGGTGTCCGAGTACGTGATCGAGGTGCACCAGACCGAGCGGGACAGGTGGTTGCGCAACCAGACCGCTGTACGGACCGCTCAGGTGAAGGCGTTGATCGGGCACGAGCAGGTGGACAGGGAACGCGCCGACACGGACCTCGGGTACCGGCTCGACCAGAACCATGTCGGAATCATCCTCTGGCTCCCCGAGATGACGTCCTCCGACGAGAGCCGGATCGACCGCCTCGACCGCCTCGCGAGCGAGATCGCCGGTCAACTCGGCTGTCGTGAGCGTCCGTTGTTCATCGTGCAGGACGACTGCCTGGCCTGGGCGTGGCTGCCCTGCGGAACGAACCGCGCGGTGCCTCTCGACGTGATCCCGACCGTGGTGGAGAACCGGGACTCAAGTGCCCGTGTGGCGGTGGGAGATGTCGAGCACGGTGCGGCGGGATTCCGCACCACGCACCGACAGGCGCTCAGGGCGCAGGAGTTGGCGATGGCGGCGACGCCCGGCTCGCGGGTGACCGTCTTCGGCGCCGTCAGTCCCGTCGCCCTGCTGTGCGCGGACATCGACGACACGCGCACCTGGGTGTGGAACGTCCTCGGCGATCTCGCCGTGGACGACGAACACTGTGCCCGCCTCCGCGAGACCCTGCTCGTCTTCCTCAGTACCGGCTGCAGTTACACCGCCACCGCGAACCGGCAGATCCTCCACAAGAACACGGTGCAGTACCGGGTCCGCAAGGCGGAGGAGGCCGTCGGCAGCCCGGTCGCCGAACGCCGCACCGACCTGGAGGTCGCCCTCCTGGCGTGTCAGCACCTGGGGACGTCGGTCCTGCGCCCGGCTCACCCCGCCGCCACGGACGAGGCCAACACGCCGAGCCGTTCCGAAACCATGACCTGACGTACCGTCACCGCGACAGGATCGGCGGGGCCGGGGCGCGAGACCCCGGCCCCGCGCCGAATCAGCCCGCGCGTCCCGCGAGTTCGGCGCCCGTGTCCTCGTTGCGCAGCCAGATCGTGCGCTGCGGGAACGGGATGTCGATGCCCGCGGTGTCCAGTGCCTCCTTCACGCGGCGGCGGAGTTCCCGGGTGACGCCCCACTGCTGGAGCGGGACGGTCTTGACCGCGAGGCGGACGACGACGCCGTCGGCGTCCAGGGACTGCACGCCCCACACGCTGGGGTCCTCCAGGAGGAGGTCGGTGAAGGCGGGGTCCTGGCGGAGGGCGCGGCCGGTGTCCTCCAGAACCTGGTAGACGGTGTCGAGGTGGGAGTCGTAGGCGACGGCGACGTCGAGGACGGCGCGGGCCCAGTCCTGGCTGTCGTTGCGGACCCGCAGGACCTCGCCGTTGCGGATGTGCCACAGACCGCCGTTCAGATCGCGGACGTGCGTCAGGCGCAGACCGACGTGCTCGACCTCGCCCACGGCCTCGCCGAGGTCGACGGTGTCCCCCACGCCGTACTGGTCCTCGAACATGATGAGCAGCCCGGAGAGATAGTCGGCGACCAGGCTCTGCGCGCCGAAGCCGATGGCCAGACCGACCACACCGGCGCTCGCGAGCAGCGGGCCGAGGGCTATGCCGACCTGGTCGAGGATCATGGCGGTGCCGAGCAGGGCCAGCACGATCGTGACCACGCTGCCGAGGACCGAGCCGATCGTCCGCGCCCGCTGCTCACGGCGCTGCGAGGCGCGGGAGCGGTCCCGGAGCAGAACGGCTGCCCCTCGCCCGGAGCGCGGACGGCGCGGCTCGCCCTCTTCTCCGCCGGGTTCCAGAACACGCTGCACGACCCGGGTGATGGCCCGCTGGGCGACCCAGCGGATCACTCCCAGGACGACGACGATGAGCGCGATGCGCAGCGGCACTTCGACCAGCGCCGTGGTGTGCTGCTCCAGCCAGTCGGGCCACGCGGCGAGCTGGACGGCGGTGGCTGCCTCGGGGTGCGAGGCGAGGTGCGGTGTCGGCACGACTACTCCGTTTGCTGACGACTTTCACGTTCGGGTGCCGCCCCTACCCCGGATCACGCCAGGCATGATCGACCAGGTCGGACGGGGTTCTCGGTCCCGCCGCCGACCGCCCTCCCGCCGCCCGTCAACCCCCGTTGACACTTCGTCCGCCGTACCGGGACGCCTCGCCCGATTCCGTGATCATCTCGGGCATGATGAGCCGCCCGATCGGCTACGACACCCCCTGGAGCGAGCATGTCCCTCATCCCGTCCGAGCTGCGGTACGCCGAGTCTCACGAGTGGGTGCGCCCGGAAGCCGACGGTGCGATGAGCATCGGACTCACCGACCACGCGCAGAAGGCGCTCGGCGATGTCGTCTTCGTGGAGCTCCCGGTGATCGGGAAGACCTTCGAGGCTGGTGAGCCCGTCGGTACGGTCGAGTCGGTCAAGGCCGCCAGCGAGTTCTACGCGCCGGTGGGCGGCGAGGTGATCGCCGTCAACGACGAGGTCGCCGAGGACCCCGAGCTGATCAACCAGGAGCCCTACGACACCTGGCTCGTCCGGCTCAAGCCGTCGAACACGAGCGACTACGAGAAGCTTCTCGACGCCACCGCGTACCAGGCGGTCATCGCGGAGTGAACCCTCCCGGTCCCGACCGCGTTCCCTTCCGCGCGTTGCGCCGGAGGAGATCGGCGTTCAGCGCCGTGGCGAACAGGCACCAGGCCGCGTAGGGGGTCAGGGCGAGGGCTGCCGCCCGGTCGGTGGCAGCCGTTCGCCGCAGGAGGTGCGCGTTGCCGAGGTCCAGCAGGACGGTGCCGAGCAGTCCGGCCGCCAGGTTCCGCCGCCGGAAGCAGAGGTGGCTCCAGGCGGCGTTCAGCGCGAGGTCGGCGCCCAGGGCGACGGCCAGTCGCGCCCGCTCCCGGCCCCGCGTCCGGCCGAGCGCCCTTCCTCCGGCCCAGGCGATCGACGCGTACAGCGGCGTCCAGACCGCGCCGAACGCCCAGCCGGGCGGCTGCCAGGCGGGCTTGTCCAGTGACCGGTACCAGGTGCTGTCGGCGTCGACCGCGCGCGCCCCGGCCACGGCGGTCGCGGCGACCGCGACGGCGGCAGTGGCGGTCCACCGGCGCGTGGCGCCCGGCGGCGGATTCTGTCGAGTGGTCCTCACGAAGGTCATCCGTACCCCCTTTCCCGGTGCGGCCCGCACGAACGGATCTTCCGCCCACAACGGGGAACCCGTGGGGCGGGACGCGCGCCCGACGGGACACGGGCGGACGCGTCGTACGAGAGACCGCAACGCCGTACCGCCGAGGGCGGACCGGTGCGGGTGAGGAGGCGACATGGGTGACAGAGAAGAGCGGGGCGGCAAGGAGGACCAGGGCAACCGGGGGTACGGACACAAGCCGTTCAAGCGGTCCCGGAGTCATTTCACGGACCGGATCACCGCCGACGGCCGCGACGGCTGGCCGGTGGAGCCGGGCCGTTACCGGCTGGTGGTCTCCCGCGCCTGCCCGTGGGCCAGCCGGGCGGTGATCTCCCGTCGGCTGCTCGGTCTGGAAGAGGCGCTGCCGATGGCGGTGACCGACCCGATCCAGGACGACCGGAGCTGGCGCTTCACCCTGGACCCCGACGGCCGCGACCCGGTGCTCGGCATCCGCTACCTCGCCGAGGCGTACGAGAAGCGGGAGCCGGGCGCGCCCGGCGGGGTGAGCGTGCCCGCGATCGTGGACGTGCCCAGCGGCGAGCTGGTGACCAACGACTACCAGCAGCTCACCCTCGACCTGGCGACCGAGTGGACCGCCCTGCACCGCGAGGGCGCGCCGGACCTGTACCCGGAGCCGCTGCGCGAGGAGATCGACGAGGTGATGGAGGGCGTCTACCGGGACGTCAACAACGGTGTCTACCGTGCCGGGTTCGCCACCCACCAGAAGGAGTACGAGGAGGCGTGCGCCGGGGTCTTCCGGCGCCTTGAGACGCTGGCCGAGCGGCTCGCCGGGCAGCGCTATCTGGTCGGGGACACGATCACCGAGGCGGACATCCGGCTGTTCACCACCCTGGTCCGCTTCGACCCGGTCTACCACGGGCACTTCAAGTGCAATCTGTGGAAGCTGACGGAGAACCCGGTGCTGTGGGCGTACGCGCGGGACCTGTTCCAGACGCCGGGGTTCGGCGACACCGTGGACTTCGACCACATCAAACGGCACTACTACCAGGTCCACTCCGGCATCAACCCGACCGGCATCGTGCCGCTCGGCCCGGACCTCGGCGGCTGGACGACCCCGCACCACCGCGAGCGGCTGGGCGGCCGTCCCTTCGGCGACGGAACGCCTCCCGGTCCCGTGCCGCCCGGTGAGCGGGTCGGTCCTCCGGGGCAGCCCGCATGAGAAGCGTCTGGCGAGGAAGAAGCCTCCCATGGCGAAGAACACGACCAAACGCAAACTGCCGCTGGCCTACAAGCCGGTCGGCTTCGTCCTGAGCTGGACCGGCGGCGCGCTGGCCGGGCTGGCGTTCCGCAAGGCGTGGATGGCGATACGGCACGAGGAGGACGCCCCCGACGCGCTCGACCGCGACCGCGGCTGGGGCGAGATCCTCTTCGCGGCGGCGCTCCAGGGCGCGATCTTCGCGGTGGTGCGCAGCGCGGTCGACCGCACGGGGGCGAAGGCCATCGAGCGGTCGACCGGGGTGTGGCCGGTCGCGGACCAGGGGGGACGGGACTGATCCGGACGGGCGCCGTGGCACGGCGCGGTTCGGTTCGGCGGGTGGACGGGCGGCTCCGGCTCCGGCTCCGGCTCGTCCAACTGCCGAACCGGGCGCCGGGGATGGGCACGGGGCCGGACGGGGGTACACCTCGTCCGCGTCTTAGGCCGGATGCCGCGTCAGGATGCGAGGTCCCTCCGCCCCGCCGGAGGATCACGATCATGCGTCTCCTCACTTTCGCCCCGTCATGTGTCCGTCCCGCGCGACCCCGTGGTGCGCGGCTCCTCATATCCGCCCTCGCCTGCGGCGCCCTGCTGACGGCGGCCACGGGCTGCGGCGGCACCGACGGCCGGGCGAAGCCCGGCGGACCGGCGCACAACGGCAACCCGGCGGCGGCCGGCTCCGCGCACCCGGTGAACGGTCCGGGCATCCCCGGCATCGGAGAGCGGACCGGGGCGCGCATCCCGTCCGGCACACGTCAGCTCGTGGTGGTCTACGGCGAGGACCGGGACTCCGCCGACAGCCTGGCCGTGCTGTACGAGAAGCACGGCACGACGTGGGACCGCACCGCCGCCTGGCCCGCGCACAACGGGCGCCGCGGCTGGACGACGGACCATCAGCTCGACGACGAACGCAGTCCCGCCGGTGTCTTCACCCTCACCGACGCCGGAGGCTCGCTCAGGAGCCCGGGCACCAAGCTGCCGTACTGGTACGACGACAACGCCTTCGCCGCCTCCATCAACCAGGACGACGAGAACCACGCCCACGACTTCGACTACGTCATCGCCATCGACTACAACCACGTCAAGGGCACCCCGCCCTTCGACTGGAACCGCCCCGAGGGCGTCGAGAAGGGCGGCGGCATCTGGCTCCACGTCGACCACGGCGACGGCACCTCCGCCTGCGTCACCGTCCCCGAGTCCGCGATGAAGACCCTCCTTCACACCCTCGACCCGGCCCAGCACCCGGCCGTGGTGATGGGTGACCGGGAGCGCCTGATGCAGTGACCGGCGCTCTCGGTAGCGTGGGCATCTGCCGCATGGAGTGTCCATGCGTCCGGCGTGGCCGTGGGACGGCTGCCGACGAGGAGTGGTGAGGCCGCGATGAGTGAACCGACGAAGCCCGAGGTCCACGTTCCGGAGGGGGACGCTCCTGCCGAGCTGACCGTCCGGGACCTGGTCGTCGGGGACGGGCCCGAGGTGAAGCCGGGCATGGTGGTCAGGGTGCACTACGTCGGGGTGACCTTCGCGTCCGGGAAGGAGTTCGACGCCTCCTGGGACCGGGGCGAGCCGTACAAGTTCGGTCTGGGCAGCGGCAAGGTCATCAAGGGCTGGGACCGCGGAGTGCGGGGGATGAGGGTCGGCGGTCGGCGCGAGATCATCGTCCCCCCGCGGCTCGGCTACGGCAATCAGTCGCCCTCGCCGCTGATCCCGCCGGGCTCGACCCTGGTCTTCGTGGTGGACCTGCTGGACGCGTACTCCCCCGTCACCGGGTGGAGCAAAGACCAGTAACCCTGGCCGCTCCTCCAGGAATGGGGACCGCACGCACACACTCCCCCGTCGAACTATGTTGTCCCACCACATACGACCCCGACCTACGCGTTCCTACCGTGTGGCGACACGCAATCCGTCCCCGTCACACGCCAGGAAGTGGTGCCGATGTCGTCACCTACAAGCGCCCCGTCCGCTCCAGCGAAGCTCCCCCGCATCGTCGCCGCCAGTCTCGTCGGGACCACCATCGAGTGGTACGACTTCTTCCTGTACGGGTCGGCGGCGGCGCTGGTGTTCAACAAGCTGTTCTTCCCGGACTCCGATCCGCTGGTCGGGACGCTGCTCGCGTTCGTGACGTACGCGGCGGGGTTCGCCGCCCGGCCGCTCGGGGCGCTGGTGTTCGGGCACTTCGGCGACCGGCTGGGGCGCAAGCGGCTGCTGGTGCTCAGCCTGCTGCTGATGGGCGGGGCGACCTTCGCCATCGGTCTGCTGCCGACCCACGCGGCCGTCGGCACCGCCGCGCCGGTCCTGCTCACCGTGCTGCGGCTGGTGCAGGGGTTCGCGCTCGGCGGTGAGTGGGGCGGCGCCGTACTGCTGGTCTCCGAACACGGGGACGCGCGACGCCGGGGCTTCTGGGCCGCGTGGCCCCAGACCGGCGCGCCCGCCGGGCAGTTGCTCGCCACCGGTGTGCTGTCGCTGCTCACCGCCCTGCTCTCGGACGCCGCCTTCACCGACTGGGGCTGGCGCATCCCCTTCCTCCTCTCCGGCGTGCTGGTGCTCGTGGGTCTGTGGATCCGTCTGTCGGTCGACGAATCCCCCGTCTTCAAGGAGGCGTTGGCACGGGCCGAGTCCCATGGCGACCGCGCGACGGAGAAGCTGCCGCTGGTCTCCGTGCTGCGGCACCACTGGCGCGAGGTGCTCATCGCGATGGGCGCCCGGATGGCGGAGAACATCAGTTACTACCTCATCACCGCCTTCATCCTCGTCTACGCCACCACCGCCGCCGACGTCTCCCGGCAGACCGCGCTGAACGCCGTCCTCATCGGCTCCGCCGTGCACTTCGCCGTGATCCCCGCCTGGGGCGCGCTCTCCGACCGGGTCGGGCGGCGGCCGGTCTATCTGTTCGGGGCGATCGGCATCGGTCTGTGGATCTTCCCGTTCTTCTCCCTGATCGACACCGGCTCCTTCGGTCTGCTGATCCTGGCCGTCGCCGTCGGTCTGACGCTGAACGGCGCCATGTACGCTCCCCAGGCCGCCTTCTTCGCGGAGATGTTCGCCACCCGGGTGCGCTACTCGGGCGCCTCCATCGGCGCCCAGTTCGCCTCCGTGGCCGCCGGGGCGCCCGCACCGCTCATCGCCACCGCCCTGTTCGCGGAGTACGACAGCGCGACCCCCATCGCCCTCTACATGATCGCCGCGGCCCTGGTGACCGTGGTCGCCGTGGCGGTGGCCCGCGAGACCCGGCAGCGGGACCTCGGGGAGATCGGCGCCGGTGATCTCCGGGACGCTTCCCCGGACCCGGCGGCGAAGGCGGTGACCTCCTGATCCGGGTCTCCTGAGCAGAGTGGTCCGTGGTGCCGTTTCACCTGGCCGGTCGCCCCCGCTGCGGGGCGACCGGTCAGGTGCGTCTAGGACCGGTCAACCCGTGCAGCCGCAGCGCCAGTTGGATCTCCAGGGCGCGGGACGGGGTCTGCCAGTCGGCACCCAGGAGCCGGCCCACCCGTTCCAGCCGTTGGGCCACGGTGTTCACGTGCACATGGAGGGTGTCCCTGGTCCGGGCGGGGCTCATGCCGCAGGCGAAGTAGGCGTCCAGCGTGCGCAGCAGGTCGGTGCCGCGCCGTTCGTCGTAGGCCACGAGCGGGCCGATGGTGCGCTCGACGAAGCCGCCGATGTCCCGGTCGGCGGCGAGCAGCAGTCCGAGGAAGCCGAAGTCCTCGGCCGCCGCGCCGTCCCCGCCGCGTCCGAGGAGGTGCAGCGCGTCGAGGCAGCGGCGCCCCTCGGCATAGGCGGCGGCCACCGCGTCGGGTCGGTCGGCGAGGCCGGTGACCGGGGCGGAGGCGCCGACGGTGACCGGCTGGCTGACGGCGGTGCCGAGGTCGCGGGCGGTGCGGCGGGCCAGTTCGGTGGCGCCGTCTCCTTCGGCCAGCGGGAGCAGCAGCACGGTGCCGCCGTCGCGTGCGGCGGCCAGGCCGTGCCGGGTGGCGGCGAGGTGGGAGGCGGCGGACCACAGGCGTCGGCGGGCGGCGGCTTCCTCGTCGGCGTCGGCCGTGGGGGCGTCGAGCCGGGCGGCGAGGACGACATGGGTGGCGTCCAGGTCGGCGTGGAAACGGGCGGCGCGTTCGCGCAGCAGGCGGGGGTCGCGGTCGCGGGCGTCGAGGAGGTCGTCCAACAGCTCGCCGCGTACCCGGCGTTCGGCCTCGGCGGCGGAGCGGCGGGCGAGGAGGAGCAGTGAGGTGACCATGGCGGCGCGTTCCAGGGTGAGCTGGTCGACCGGATCGAGGTCCGGGTGGCCGCGCAGGATCAGGGCGCCTAGGGATTCGCCGCCCGCGACGAGGGCGGCGATCCAGTCGGTGCCGTGCCGTACCGCGTGGCCCTCGGAGCGGGAGGCTTCCAGGGCTTCGGCGGGTGCGGTGCCGGTCTCGGTGAACTCGACGGTGGCGCCGAGGACTTCGGAGACGGCGGCCGCCACGTCCGCGACTCCCCCGCCGCGCAGGACGAGTTCGGCGAGACGGTCGTGCACCTCCGAGGCGCGTTCGATGACGGAGCTGCGGTCGCGGATGATCTCGTTGGCGCGTTCGAGCCCGGCCAGGGCCGTGCGGGTCTCGGTGAGCAGGTTGGTGGCGTCGATGGCGGCTGCGGCGAGGGCGGCGAACGAGCCGAGCAGGGCGCTCTGTTCGCGTTCGAAGACCCTGGCGCGCCGGTCGGCGGCGTACAGGACGCCGATGACGTGCGGGCCGAGCATGAGCGGTACGCCGAGGATCGCGACCAGTCCCTCGTCGCGCACCGCGGCGTCGATGGTGAGGGTGTGCCGGAAGCGGGCGTCCTGGAAGTAGTCCTCGGTGACGTATGGCCGGGCGGTCTGCGCGACGAGCCCGCCGAGCCCCTCGCCCATGCCGAGGCGGAGCTGCTGGAAGCGGGCGGAGACGCAGCCCTCGGTCACCTGGAGGTAGGTGTCGCCGCGCTCGGGGTCGTTGAGGCTGAGGTAGGCGGTGTCGGTGCCGAGCAGGGAGCGGGCGCGTTGCACGATGGCCCGCAGGACAGCGTCCGCGTCGCGGAGTCCCGCCAGGTCGTGGGCGGTCTCGAAGAGCGCGGAGAGTTCCGCCTCGCGGCGGCGGCGCCCTTCCAGCTCCGCGCGGACGCGCAGCGCGAGGAGCTTGGCGTGCTCCAGCGCGGCGATCCGCTCGGCGGGCAGACCTTCGGCGCGGGCGAGGAGCACTGGGCGTTCGTACGTCTCCGGGGAGGCGTCCCGGGCGAGGAGTTCGAGGTACGGGATCTCCGTACCCGGTGGGGGCGGTGCCGCGACGGTCCCGGTGCCGGGGCCCGCGGCCTGGTGGGCTTGATCGCGAGACATGGTCACAGCATCGCCCATCGGCCGCCGGACGCGTCAGCCCTGTGGATAACTCCGTCCGCGGGCTCCGTGAGCCCGTTCAGTGGGCCGTCCATCCGCCGTCCATCACCAGGGAGGTGCCGGTGATGAAGGAGGACTGCGGGGCGCACAGATAGGCGACCGCTTCCGCGACCTCCTCCGGTTCGATGAGCCGCTGGAGGGCGCTGTCCTTGAGCAGGACCTCGGAGAGCACGCGTTCCTCGGGGATGCCGTGGGTCCGGGCCTGGTCGGCGATCTGCTTCTCGACCAGTGGGGTGCGCACATAGGCGGGGTTCACACAGTTCGAGGTCACGCCGTGGGGGGCGCCTTCGAGGGCGGCCGTCTTGGACAGTCCCTCAAGACCGTGTTTGGCGGCCACATAGGCGGACTTGAAAGCCGAGGCGCGCAGACCATGGACGGAGGACACATTGACGATGCGGCCCCAGCCCTGCGCGTACATGTGGGGCAGCGCGCCCCGGATCAGCCGGAACGGCGCCTCCAGCATCACGGTCAGCACGGTGTGGAAGACCTCGGGCGGAAAGTCCTCCAGCGGACGCACCAACTGCAGCCCGGCGTTGTTGACGAGGACATCGGTACCCGCGGCCGCGCGCTCGGCGGCGTCGAGATCGGTGAGGTCGAGGACGTACGGGACGACCGCGCCCCCGCCCGCCAGGTCCCCCGCGCGCTCGGTCAGTTCGGCAAGACCCTGCGCGTCCCGGTCCACGGCTCTGACCTCGGCCCCGGCGGCGGCGAGCCGCAGCGCGCAGGCCCGGCCGATGCCACTGGCCGCTCCGGTGACGAGGGCGACGCGGCCGCCGAGGTCCAGGGGGACGGAGGAGGGGCGGGGGCCGGGCTGCGGGCTGGGCGAGGTCATGTGGCGACCCTAAGTGGAAGGGGCGGCTCACCACATGTGGTGATGACCCATACTTCAGCCGCTGGTCATAGGGTCGAACCATGTGGGTGCATCGGACATGGCCTGCTTGATCCGGAACAGCGCGAAGTCGTCCAGGTCCGGCAGCGCGTCCACCGCGTACCAGCCGACCTCCAGCGACTCGTCGTCGTTGACCCGTGCCTCGCCCCCGGTCGCCCGGCAGCGGAAGGTGGTGTCCATGTACTGGCAGACGTCGCCGTTGCCGTAGGTGACCGGTCCCAGTGCCTGGACGAGGACGACCCGCTCGACGACGCAGTGCACCGCCGTCTCCTCGTGGACCTCCCGCACGGCGCAGGCCGCGGGCTGCTCGCCCGGCTCCGGGATGCCGCCGATCACCGACCACTCGCCGGTGTCGGAGCGGCGGCCCAGGAGCACCCGGCCCGCGTCGTCGAAGACGATCGCGGTGACTCCGGGGAGCCAGAGCAACTGGTGGCCCGCGGAGGCCCGGAGCGTACGGATGAATTCAGGTGTAGCCATGGGGCCGACCCTATGGCCCCGCACTCCCCCGGCGGACCGCTTCCGGGGGCGTACGGCGGTCGTACGGCTACGCGCGACCGGCGCGCCGCCCGCGCATCTGGGCGCCGATCGCCCAGCCGAGCCCGCCCGCGGCGACCAGGACCAGCGCCAGCTCGGGCAGGACGCCGAGCCGGGTCGCGGGCGTCTCGGAGGAGCGCAGCGGGATCTTCTCGTCGAGGTAGGCGGGCACGAACATGCCCGTCTTCCGGGTGACCCTGCCGTCCGGCATGATCACCGCGCTGACGCCGCTGGTGACGGGCACGGTCACCGCCCGGCTGTGCTCGACGGCGCGGACGCGGGACATGGCGAGCTGCTGGTAGGTCATCTCGCTGCGGTCGAAGGTGGCGTTGTTGCTCGGCACGGAGATCATCTGGGCGCCGTGGGTGACGGTGTCGCGCACCGCCCAGTCGAACGCCGCCTCGTAGCAGGTGGCGAGGCCGACCTTGGTGCCGTCCATGCGGAACACGCCGGGCTTGTCGCCCCGGCTGAAGTCCTGGCGGACCATGCCGGTCCACTCGCTGTTGATCGCGCCGACGAGCGAGCGCAGCGGCAGGTACTCGCCGAAGGGCTGGATCTGGCGCTTGTCGTAGGTCTGGGTGGGACCCTTGCCCGGGGTCCACAGGATCTGCTCGTTGTAGAGCTTGCCGTTGCGCTCGACGACCGAGCCGACCGAGATCGGCACGCCGACCGCCTTGGCGGCGTCGTCGATGACGATGGCGGCGTCGGGGTAGGCGAAGGGGTCGATGTCGGAGGAGTTCTCCGGCCACAGCACGAAGTCGGGGCGAGGTGCCTTGCCCGCCTTGACGGCGGCGGCGAGCTTGAGGGTCTCGCGCGCGTGGTAGTCGAGCACCGCCCGGCGCTGGGCGTTGAACTCCAGGCCCGAGCGGGGCACGTTGCCCTGGATGAGCGCGACCGTGGCGGTGCCGTCCTCGGCCTTGTCGCTCACCAGGGCGCGGGCGGCGACGGCGCCCACGACCGGCACGGCGACGCTGAGCAGCGCGACCACGGCGGCCGAGCGGCGCACCTCGCGGGCGCGGCGGCGCTCGGTGACGAGCCGTACCGCCTCGTAAAGGCCGAAGCCGCACAGGACGACCGCGAAGCCGAGCACGGGGGTGCCGCCCACCGCGGCGAGCGGCAGGAAGACGCCGTCCGCCTGACCGAAGGCGATCTTGCCCCAGGGGAAGCCGCCGAACGGCATCCGGGCGCGGACCGCCTCGCCCGCGATCCACAGGGCGGCGGCCCACACCGGCCACGCGGGCAGCCGGGAGACGGTGGCGATACCCACGCCGACCAGGGCGACGAAGATCGCTTCGATGGCGACCAGCGCGAGCCAGGGACCGGGGCCGACCTCCACGCCGGTCCACACCAGCAGCGGCAGCAGGAAGCCGAGCCCGAAGAGGTAGCCGAGGCCGAGGGCCGCCTTCCAGGTGCGGCCGCGCAGCACCCACGCCAGACCGGCGAAGGCGGGCAGGGCCAGCCACCACAGGGGGCGCGGCGGGAAGCTGAGGTACAGCAGCACACCGCACAGGGCGGAGGCGGCGGCCGGGATCAGACGCAGCAGACGGCGGCGGCCCGGCGAGACGGGCGGCCGGAGCTGTTCCGGCTGGTCCACGGAGGTTGCGGTGACGGTCACGCGGGGAGTCTACGGCGCGGGGCGCGACCGCTGACAGCGCGGTCCGGGCCGCCGACCTGCGCGGTCCGTGGTCCGGGGCGGAACGGTGGCGGCTCTCTGTGGTGCAACCCCATGTGGTCCGCGCATGTGTGGCGGCACCATGTGGTCGTTGCCCCCGTCCGCAAGTCCGACGCCTCATCCCCACCCGGAATCGCGACCCTCCCGCGCAACTCGTCCACAAAGCGGCCATCAGCCGTTACGGTGTGCCCCAGCCTCGGCGGTGCGGCCGGTCCCGGTGCGCGCGGCGAGGCTGCGACCACAGGTCGGGGGACCGGGTGCGAGGGGCGACGGTGGGGTCGACGGGGATGACGCGCGCGACGGAGACGGACGCGGAGCGGGCGGGGCGGAACGTTTCGGACGGGGCGGGCATGATCCTTCTCGGTCTGTGCGCGCTGTGGGCGCTGATCACGGCGGCGGTGCACGACGGGCGTCCCGAGGGCATGCTGCTGGCGGTGCTCGCGGCGGCGGCCGGGTGTGCCACGGGCCGGATATCCGGGGCGCTGCTCCCGGTGGCGGCGCCGGGCGCGGGGGCGGCTGTCGGGCTGGTGCTCGCGGTGACGATGCCCGCGCTGCTGCCCGGACCGCCGTACGCCGTACCGCTCGGGCACACCGGTGCCACCGCGGCCCTGCTGGCGCTGGCCACGGGCGCGGCGTGCTGTGCGGCGCGGGCGACGCCGGTACCCGCGCTGAGGTCGGCGCTGTGGCTGCTGGCCGTACTGATCGTGCTGACCGGAGTCGTCACGGGGTCGCCGGTCGGGTGCGTCGCGAGTGGCGCGGTGCTGCTCTGCTCGCTCGCCGCGGGCTCGATGCCGCACCGGGGTGTCGGGGTGGCGGGGCTGGCCCTGGCGGCGGCCGGCGCGGCGGGCGGGGTGTGGGCGGTGGCGGCGGGTGTGCTGCCCGGCGGGCTCGTGGAGGCGGTGACCGACCGGCTCGGTCCGTACCGCGTCCACCTGTGGCAGGACGCGCTGGAGCTGGCCGGGCGTGCGCCGGTGTCCGGGGTCGGTCCGGGTCTCTACGGTCAGCCCGGCGGTGCGGCGCCCGGCGTCCCCGCCGAGGTGAAGCCGCACTCGGCGCCGTTGCAGTTGCTGGCCGAGCAGGGGCTCGTCGGGGTGCTGCTGCTCGCGGCCGTCTACTGCTGGGTGCTGCACGCCCTGTGGCGCGCCCCGCGTCCGACCCCGGTCGTGCTGACGGCGGGCGCGGCTCTGACGGTCCTCGCCGTGCTCGCCTCACTGGGCAACGTGCTGAGCTTCACCACCGTGACGGCGGGCGCGGGTCTGCTCGCCGGGTGGGCGACGGCGCGCCCGTGGGTGGACGAGGAGCGGATGGCGCGCGAGGAAGTGGTGGCTGGGGAGCGTACGTCGATCTGAGCGGAGTGGTGCCTCTGGATATGTGAGGACGGCACGTGTGGGCACCGCACATGTGGCGACGGCACATATGAACGCCGCACACACCGACACCCTGCAATCAGGCGTGGGGACCACCCCGGTCTCCCCCACCCACACCCCTCAGCGCGCAGACCCCGCCGTCCCCGCCCGCAGCCGGGACCGGATGACCCGCACCGCCGACTCCGCGTTGTCCACGGTGACGGTGAACGTGTGGCCGTCCCACAGGCTCAGCTCGATCCCCTCGCCCCGGCGCACCACGACCGCCGTGCCGCGCTCCGGGCGCCAGCGGTAGCCCCAGCCGCCCCAGTGG
Source organism: Streptomyces sp. DSM 110735 (assembly GCF_016482685.1). Classification (GTDB taxonomy): domain Bacteria; phylum Actinomycetota; class Actinomycetes; order Streptomycetales; family Streptomycetaceae; genus Streptomyces. The sequence continues at coordinate 45,194 of NZ_JACYHF010000002.1, forward strand.
CGCGGGGTGACGTGCGGGATGAAGTCGGCGCCGACGACGTCGGACAGCGGGATGCGGCGACGGGGCAGTCCCACATGGCCGCAGCGCACTTCCAGGCAGTCCCGGTCGAGGATGAGGTCCACATGGACGAAGGCGAGTGTGCCGTAGAGGACGAGCAGGCCGGCCGCGATGCAGCCGACGACGGACATGACGAGCGGGATGACGCCGGACGTCCAGGCGGACTGGACGGCCAGCGCGATGCCGAGCGCCAGGCAGGCAGCGCCGACCAGCGCCAGCAGCCATTGCACCCGGTTGGTGGCGCGACCGGTCCAGACGTCGGGGTGCGAGTCCTCGGCGTCGTGGTGCTCCCTCATGCCTATGAGGTTACTCAGGTTTCGCTGCGCCGGTACCCGGTCGCGCTCGGTGACTGCTCCGGGCGGCCCACCGGAACCGACGGCGGCGCTCCGTCACCGCCGGTCGGCCAGCCGTTCCGTCGCCGGGAGCAGTCGTCCCTCCGCGTAGTGCAGCGCGGGTGCGGGCAGCTCGCCCTGGCGGCCGCTGAGGATCACGGTCAGGGTGCCCTCGGCCGGGGCGTCCGGCGCGGGCTGTTCGCCGATGCGGCGCAGCGCCTGGGCGGCGATGGCACCGGCGGAGGCGTGCAGGACGAGCGGGGCGGCGCCGGGGCGCTGGAGGGCGGCGCGGATACGTTCCGCCACCAGCTCGTAGTGGGTGCAGCCGAGGACGACGGTCGTCACGTCCTCGGGGGTGAGTTCCGCGGCGGCGGCGACGGTGGCTTCGATGGCGCGCTCGTCGGCGTGCTCCACGGCTTCGGCAAGACCCCAGCAGGGCACCTCGGTGACCTGGACGCCCTGGGCGAACTCCTCGATGAGTCCGCGCTGGTAGGGGCTGCCGGTGGTGGCGGGGGTCGCCCAGATGGCGACGGAGCCGCCCCCGGCGGCGGCAGGCTTGATCGCCGGGACGGTGCCGATCACCGGGATGCCGGGTTCGAGGCGGGCGCGGATCGCGGGCAGCGCGTGCACGGTGGCGGTGTTGCAGCCGATGATCAGGGCGTCGGGCCGGTGGGCGGCGGCGGCCTCGGCGACGGCGAGGGCGCGGCGGGTCAGGTCCTCGGGCGTGCGGGGACCCCAGGGCATGCCGTCGGGGTCGAGGGAGAGGACGAGATCGGCGTCGGGTCGCAGGCGACGTACTGCGGCGGTCGCCGCGAGAAGGCCGATTCCGGAGTCCATGAGCGCGATCTTCACCCGGCCACGATAGTCGATGGCCCGCGCACGGGCCGTCCCGTGGGGCAGACTGCGGCCGTGAGCGCCATCCTGTGGACCGCCGTCGCCTCTCTCGTCGTCTGGTGCTGGCTGCTGTTCGGCCAGGGGTTCTTCTGGCGGACCGACGTACGGCTGCCGCCCCGCCGGGAACCGGACGCGTGGCCGTCGGTGTGCGTGGTCGTGCCGGCCCGGGACGAGGCGGAGGTGCTGCCCGCGAGTCTGCCCTCGCTGCTGGCGCAGGACTACCCGGGGCGGGCCGAGGTCTTCCTGGTGGACGACGGCAGCACCGACGGCACCGGGGAGCTGGCGCGGGAGCTGTCAGGGCGTCACGGCGGGCTGCCGCTGACGGTGACCTCGCCGGGTGAGCCGCCCTCGGGCTGGACGGGCAAGCTGTGGGCGGTGCGGCACGGCATCGGGCTGGCCCGCACTCGGGAGCCGGAGTATCTGCTGCTGACGGACGCCGACATCGCGCACGCGCCGGACAGCCTGCGCGCGCTGGTGGCGGCGGCAGGGGCGGGCGGTTTCGACCTGGTGTCGCAGATGGCGCGGCTGCGGGTGGCGAGCCCGTGGGAGCGGCTCGTGGTCCCGGCGTTCGTGTACTTCTTCGCCCAGTTGTATCCGTTCCGGTGGATCGGCCGGAAGGGCGGGCGTACGGCGGCAGCGGCGGGTGGCTGCGTGCTGCTGCGCGCGGACGCGGCCGAGCGGGCGCGGATCCCGGACGCCATCCGGCAGGCCGTGATCGACGACGTGGCGCTCGCGCGCGCGGTACGCGGTTCGGGCGGTCGCATCTGGCTGGGGCTGGCGGACCGGGTGGACAGTGTGCGCCCGTATCCGGGGCTGGGTGATCTGTGGCGGATGGTCTCGCGCAGCGCTTACGCGCAACTGCGGCACAACCCGTTGCTGCTGCTCGGCACGGTGGCCGGTCTCGCCCTGGTGTACCTGGTGCCGCCCGGCACGGTGGTGGCCGGAGCGGTGCTGGGCGACGCGGCGGCGACGGCCGTGGGCGCGGTCGCGTGGGCGGTGATGGCGGGGACGTACGTGCCGATGCTGCGTTACTACCGGCAGCCTTTGTGGCTCGCTCCCCTGCTGCCGTTCACGGCGTTCCTCTATCTCCTGATGACGGTGGACTCGGCGGTGCGGCACTACCGGGGGCGGGGCGCCGCGTGGAAGGGGCGCACGTACGCGCGCCCCGACGCGGTGGCCGACGAGGGCTGACCGAAGGCGGTCATTTCCGCCCGGGGGTCCAGTTCATGCCCCATCCGTAGGCGCGGTCGACGGTCCGCTGCGGGCTCATCCCGCGTTCGGGCACGAGGTAGCGGGCCTCGCGCCGGACGACGAGGTCGCCGCCCTCGTTGGTGAGCAGCGCGAGCGCGCACACGGTGGAGGGCACCGCGCACTCGTCGAGGGAGAAGTCGACGGGGGCGCCGTGCTGGGGGCGCAGGGTGACGGTGGCGTTCAGCCCGGCGAAGGAGGTGGCGCCCTCGTAGATGGTGACGAAGACCAGGATGCGCCGGAAGTCGGCGGCGTGGTCGAGGTTGACGGTGAGGTTCTCGCCGTCGGCCGAGGCGCCGGTGCGGTCGTCGCCGTCGAGGTGGATGTACGGCGGCCGGTGCAGGGTGCCGAAGGCGTTGCCGAGTGCCTGGACGACGCCCTTGCGGCCGTCGGTGAGTTCGTAGAGGGCGCACAGGTCGAGGTCGAGGTCCCGGGCGGGACCCTTGGTCCATCTGGTCGCGCGCATCCGCCAGTTGAGGTTGACGCGGAGGGCTCCGGAGGTGGCGCCCTGTTTGGCGAGCGAGACGGCGGGGGCGGCCTTGGTGAGGGTGATCTTGGCGGGTTGAGCAGTTGACTCGGATGCAACGTACGGGAGTTGGGGTTCCGGTCGCCCCAACCCGGTCGCGGGCTGCCGGGGTTCGGGTGTCACGGGCTCGGGTCGCCTGACCTCGCGGCGCGCGGTGACGCCGTACTCCTGCGCCAGTCCCTCCAGTCCGCTGCCGTACCCCTGTCCGACGGCGCGGAACTTCCAGCCGCCCTGGCGGCGGTACAGCTCGCCGAGCACGAGGGCGGTCTCCACGCTCGCGCCGGTGTTGTCGTAGTGGGCGACGGTCTCGCCGTCGGGACCGGTGACGCGGACGCCGAGGCCGGGGACCTGGCCGAAGGTGCCGCCGTCCGCCGTCGCGGCGAGGACGATCCGTTCGACGGCGTCCTCCACGCGCGTGAGGTCGACGGTGAAGACGTCGGTGGCGAGGCCGTCCTCGCGGCGTGTCTCCTCGTGCCGGACGGCGCCGGAGGGGTGTGCGGGGTGGTCGCGGGTGAGGTGGTCGGCGTCGGAGCGGATCCTGCCGGAGGTCAGCAGGAGGGCGGCGATCTCCGTCGCGGGTGTGCCGGGTCCCGCGCGTCGGGTCGTTTCCAGGCGCAGCACCGTCGTGGGCACCGGCGTGTTGGAACCTTTCGGCATCGTCATGTCCGCCCCCATCCGATCGTGCCTTTTCCGGTCCCGCGACCGTACCGGTGATCGTCCCGACCGCCCCCCGCGCGGGTGTCGCGAACTCCCCTGCCCCGCACGGCAGAACCGCACGCCGATCCCCGCCAACCCGTTGGAAACTCGCCCTTTACACGATCCAAACGTCGGATGGCGTCCATTTTTGCCAAGTTCGCTCGGATTAGCGATCCAAGTTCGCCACCGACACGGAAAACAACCTTCTTATCGGTCTCCCCAACCAGCACATCGTGGGCTTAACTTATGTGCCATGACCTCCCCCCGCTCCACCTATGGCGGCGGCTACTACTCCGCCTCCTTCCCGGACACCCCGATCTACGACTCGCTCGTGGCCGAGCGGGGCACCCCGCAGATCGCCCCGATCCGCGTCCCGGCCGCCTACGACACGCACGGCGGCAACCTCCCCGTCGGCAACATGCCGGGCGCCAACATGGGCGGCAGCAACCTCCCCGCGCTGCCCTCGGCGCTGCCCGCGCTCCCGGCCGCCCCGTCGCAGCCGGCTCCCGCGTCCTACGGCTACCCGCAGGCGCAGCAGCCCGCGCCTCTGCAGCAGGCGCCCACCGCGTACATCCCGCAGCAGGCCGCCGCGCCGCGCGGTTACCCGGGACCCCAGCAGCCCCAGCCGCCGCGCCCCGCCGCGCCCACCGGGTACGAGGCGATGCGTCCGGCCGCGCCGCGCCCGCCGCAGCAGCCGTACCAGGACCCGTACAACAACCAGCAGCAGCAGTACCGGGGCTACTGATCGCACCACCCCGTGGTCGGTGCCGTCCGGTGAGGTGGCGCCGTGGGGAGTCGGCCGGACACCGCTCCGGGCGCTGACGGACGACGGGGGGAAGGTCGTCGTACAGCGCGAACGCGCACGTCGGACGGACGCCGCCACCGAGCAGAGTCTCGGTGGCGGCGTCCGTGCGTGCGTCCGGCGGCGAACAGGGTGGGACCGGTCTGCAGTTCGGGTCGCGGGCGGGGAACCGGCGGCGGGGTCCGGTCGTTCGCAAAGATGAGAATCTCGTGAGAGTCGTCCGCCGGACGTGGCACCGCTCTCCCCCGCTCGCGCCGGGGGCAGCGCGGTCCGGCGGTCCTCACGTCGGGGCGAGGGGGTGGGGCCGTGCGTGCGATCAGCGGTCTGTGGCGCTGGCGGGGCAGTCCGCTGCGGCGGCCGACCGACCGGGCCGAGGCATGGGTGTGCCTCGTCGCGCTGCTGCTCATCTGTACGGCCGCGCCCGCGATCGGCTGGCTGACGGGTACGGCCGCCCAGGACTCGTTGCGCCGTTCGGTGGCCGAGCAGCGCCACACCCGGCAGCGCGTGCCCGCGACCGTGCTGCGCCGGATGGCCTACCACCCGCCCGAGACCGACCCCGACGCCGGTGCCGGGCGCACCGTCCGCAGCCGGGTCCTGGCCGGGTGGACGGCGCCGGACGGGACGCGTCGGCACGGCGCGGTCCTCAGCGGCCTCAAGTCCCCGCACCGGGGCGACCGTTTCATGGTCTGGACGGACCGGCAGGGGCACATGACGAGCCGCCCGCTGGACTCGACCACCGCCCGGGCGCATGCCGTACTGGCCGGATTCGGGGCGGCGTTGCTCGCCGCCGCGCTGGTCGAGACGGCCCGGCGGGTGGTGGTGTGGCGCATGGTCCGCCGCAGATACGCGCGTTGGGACCAGGCGTGGGAACGCGCGGGCCCCGACTGGGGCAAGGCCGGGACAGGGAGCTGACCTGCTTCGCGGCTCTGGTCAACCCGGCGTCCGCGCACACGCTACGGTGGACCGGCCGACTCCCTTTCGGCATCGACCCGCGCGCGAGCGAGCCGAAGGCCGCGCCGGAGTCCGGAGCGCACCCGCGCCGGCCCCCGGGCCGCGGCGGTCGCCTTCCCGGCACCCGGCGACGGAGCCCCAGAGGCGGACGAGCACACGTACCACGAGGTGGGGGCACAGCAACGCCATGGCACAGGGCACGGTCCAGGTGACGCACACCGGTACGTCGCGATGGCGGCGCCGCACGGGTGAGTACGCCTCGCTCGCCGCCGCCCTGGAGGCCGCCGCGGAGGGCGACGTCCTCACCATCGCCCCCGGCACCTACCGGGAGAACCTCGTCGTCGGCCGTCCGGTGACCCTGCGCGGACCCGAGGGCGCGCCGGGCTCGGTGCGGATCGCGCCCGTGGACGGGGTGCCGCTCACGGTGCGCGCCTCGGCCGTGGTGCAGGGGCTGCACGTGGAGGGCCAGGACGGCACGGCACCCGCGCTGCTGGTCGAGGACGGCACGCCCGAGCTGACGGATCTGCGGATCGTGACACGCTCGGCCGTCGGCATCGAGGTGCGCGGCGGGGCACGCCCGACGGTGCGCCGCTGCACGGTCGACAACCCTGCCGGTGCCGGGATCGCCGTGCTCGACGGGGGCGGCGGGGTGTTCGAGGAGTGCGAGGTCGTCGCGGCCGGGCAGGCCGGGGTGGCGGTCCGGGGCGGTGCGCGTCCGCGTCTGGAGCGCTGCCGGGTGCACCACGCGGCGGGTTCGGGGCTGAGCGTGACCGGGGAGAACTCCGCGCTGGAGGCGGTCGGTTGCGAGGTGTACGAGGTCCGGGGCGCGGGCGTGCACATCACGCGGCAGGCGACGGCGCAGCTCACCGACTGTGCCGTGCACCGCACTTCGGGCGACGGCGTCACGCTGGACACGGACGCCTCGCTGACGCTGGCCGACTGCCGGATCCACGACATCCCGGAGAACGCGGTCGATCTGCGTTCGCGCTCGGTGCTCACGCTGACCCGGACGACGGTGCAGCGCTTCGGGCGCAACGGTCTGTCGGTGTGGGACGCGGGCACCCGCGTGGACGCCAACCAGTGCGAGATCTCCGACAGCACCGGTGACTATCCGGCGGTGTGGGTGAGCGACGGTGCCACGGCGGTGCTCGACTCCTGCCGCGTGCACGACGTGCCGGACGCGCTGTTCGTCCTCGACCGGGGTTCGCGGGTGGACGTGGTGGACAGCGATCTCCACCAGGTGCGCAACACGGCCGTGTCGGTGAGCGACGGGGCGACGGCGCAACTGGACGACTGCCGGGTCCGCGACGCGGCGACCGGCGCCTGGTTCCGGGACCACGGCAGCGGCGGCACGCTCGCCAACTGTGTGCTGGAGGGCACCCAGACCGGTGTGATCGTCACCAAGGGCGCCGACCCTTCGCTCGAACGCTGTGTGGTGGAACGCCCTGCCGAGGCGGGTTTCTATGTGTCCGCCGGAGGTAGGGGCAGCTTCCTGAACTGCCGGGTGAGCGGCAGCGGTGGCTACGGCTTCCATGTGATCGACGGCTGTCGTACGACGCTGCGCGGCTGCCGCACGGAGCGGTGTGCGCGCGGGGGGTACGAGTTCGCCGACGCGGGACCCGGTTCCGGCTCGGGCACGGGTCCGGTGGTGGAGGACTGCACGAGCGACGAGTCCGGCGGCGGGCTGCGCTCCCCCGAGCCGCCGCGCGCGACCGCGGTGCAGACGGCGTCCCCGTCGACCGGCGGGCTGCTCGGTGCGATCCCGGGCCAGCGCGGCACCGACCCGGAGGCGCCCGTCGTCCCGGACGTGCCGGAGCCCGAGGTCCGTCAGTCCGAGGCGGTGCTCGGTGAACTCGACGCGCTGGTGGGCCTGGAGAGCGTCAAGCGCGAGGTGCGGGCGCTGACCGACATGATCGAGGTGGGCCGGCGCCGCCAGAGGGCGGGTCTGAAGGCTGCCTCGGTCAAGCGGCATCTGGTGTTCACCGGCTCCCCCGGCACCGGCAAGACGACGGTGGCCCGGCTCTACGGCGAGATCCTCGCCTCGCTCGGCGTGCTGGAGAAGGGGCATCTGGTCGAGGTGTCCCGGGTCGACCTGGTCGGTGAGCACATCGGCTCGACGGCGATCCGTACGCAGGAGGCGTTCGGGCGGGCGCGCGGCGGGGTGCTGTTCATCGACGAGGCGTACGCGCTCTCCCCCGAGGACGCCGGGCGGGACTTCGGCAAGGAGGCCATCGACACGCTGGTCAAGCTGATGGAGGACCAGCGGGACGCGGTGGTGGTGATCGTGGCGGGCTACACGGCCGAGATGGAGCGCTTCCTTTCCGTCAACCCGGGTGTGGCGTCGCGGTTCTCGCGGACGATCACTTTCGGGGACTACGGTCCCGAGGAGCTGCTGCGGATCGTGGAGCAGCAGGCGGACGAGCACGAGTACCGGCTGGCGGAGTCCACTCCGGAGGCGCTGCTGAAGTACTTCACCGAGTTGCCGAAGGGACCTGCCTTCGGCAACGGCCGTACCGCGCGGCAGACCTTCGAGGCGATGGTGGAGCACCACGCGGGCCGGGTCGCTCAGCTTCCCGACCCGAGCACCGACGATCTGACGCTGCTGTACGCGGAGGATCTGCCCGAACTCCCCTGAGCGGTCAGCTCATCGGCGCCTCATCCTCCTGGACCGAGGGGCGCTGTGCGGGCAGTCCGGGGTGGAGGCGGGCGAGCAGCCTGGCCCGGGCGCGGGCGAAGGCGGGGTCGTCCTGGTAGTCGGAGTGGCCCAGGATCGGGGCGGGCAGCGGGTGTTCGGGGCTGCGGCCGTAGGCCCTGGGGTCGGCGAGCGGTTCGTGGTCGACGTGGGGTTCGCCGGGGACACGGAGCGGGCCGCCGATGGGGTCGGTGCGGCGGTAGAGGTTGGTCCAGGGTCCGGTGTCGCGGTGCAGCGCGGCCAGGGCGTCGGGTCCGAAGTGGGCGGGGAACCAGCGGCCGTAGAGGCGTTCCAGCGGGGAGCCGTAGGTCAGCAGGGCGACGCGTTCGCGGGTGGCGGGGCTGAGCTGCCAGGCCGCGGCGGCGACGAGGACGCTGCCCTGGGAGTGCCCGGAGAGGACCAGGCGGCCGCCGGTGCGCTCGGTCCAGGTGGCGGTGCGCCAGGTGAGGTCGGGTACGGCGCGCTCGGCGTAGCAGGGGGGCGCGAAGGGGTGGGCGGCGCGTGGCCAGAAGGTGCCCACGTCCCAGAGGATGCCTATGGTGCGCCGGGCGGAGGCGTCCTTGTAGGCGCGGCGCCCCCAGGTGACGAAGAGCAGCAGGCCGACGCCGACCAGCCAGGAACCGAGGGCCTGGGCGGTCTCGGCGGCGATCCGGACCGGTTCGTCGGTGCCCTGCGCGGCGCGGGCGGGCGGCAGTCCGGTGGTCTGGGAGCCGGTCAGTGCCGCCGCGCCGAGCAGCAGGGTGGTGACGGAGACGACGGCGAGGAGCAGGGGCGCGCGGTCGGTGAGGGTGGCCATGGCGCGGGTGCGGGCGATGGCGCGGGTGCGGGCGGGGTCCTCGGGTTCCCCGGGGTGCTGATGGCGCACGCGTACCCGTTCGGCGCGGGCGAGGCGCCCGACACGCACCCCGAGCAGGGCGGTCGTGGCGAGCAGGACCAGGAGGAGCGGGGGGATCGCGGACGCCTGCCAGGTCAGGGTGACGGGTGGTCCGGAGAGCGAGGAGCGGGTGCCGTCCAGCCAGTCGGCGACGCGCTGGGCGACCCCGCCGGAGGCGACTCCGCCGAGCGCGCAGGCGAGCAGGGCGACGGCCGGTCCGCCGAGACCGCTCATGGCGGCGCGGGGGTCGGGGTTGCGGCGGTACAGGTCGTACGCGACGACGGCGAGCGCCAGGACGAGGACGCCCTGGATCAGCATGAGCGTGCCGAAGACGGGGTCGCCGGGCAGCCGTCCGGCGGACTGCCAGCGGGGGCGGGACCAGCCGGCGTACAGCGCGGCGAGGAGCAGCAGGGCGAGGGCGCCGAGCGGGAGTCCGCGCACGAGGTGGCGGTCGGTCTTGGGGTCGAGGCGTGCCTCGCTGCGTCCCCGGCGGCAGACGACCACGACGACGGTGAGCGCCCAGCCGAGCAGGGCGGCGCCGAGGATCAGACCGAGGGTGTGGAGGAGGGCGGGGTGGTGGTCGCGGCGCAGGGCGGGGAAGGTGAGGGCGGCGGCGACGGTCAGCAGTCCGGCGGCGGTGTGGGCGGCGCGGAGCCGGGCGCCGAGGCGGCGGCCGTACCAGAAGCCGGGGCTGGCCAGGGCTCCGGCGTCGGGGTCGGTCTCGGAGGTACGAACCATCGGGCGGTGGGACTCGTACGCGCTCCAGGTGCGGTGGGAGAGGTACCAGAGCAGGGCGGTCAGCGCGGTGGGTGCCAGGGCGGCGAGGGCGAGGCGGCGTCCGGGTGCGCTCCACCAGCCGTGCCCCGCGGGCGAGAGGAAGGACAGCCAGGAGTGGCGGCCGGAGCAGGCGGTGACGCCCGCGCACTGCCAGGCGACCAGGTCGAGGGCGACCTCGCAGGCGGCGGCGACCAGCAGCACGGTGAGGGAGAGCGCGGCGAGGCGGACGAGGAGCCCGTAGAGGCGGATGGTGCGGGTGCGGCCGGGGGCGGCGGGGCGCATCCAGTGGGCGAGGTTGACGACCATGAAGGGCAGGAGCAGCAGCCAGAGGGCGCGGCTGGCGTTGCCGGAGGTGAGGTTGCACCAGACGTACGCCTCCTGGACCGGTTCGCCGCGTGATCCGCCGTCGCGGTCTGGTTCGTCGCGGGGTCTGCCGCCGCTCGTGGCGTCGTCGGGGTCCTCGGGCGGACCGGCGTCCTCGGCGCGGCGGAAGACGGCGGCCGTGTCGTCGCCGGTGACGCGGACCGTGCGCGGGTCGCCGAGCATCTTCTCCGGGGTCGTGCCGCCGACCCCGTGCACCAGCAGCTCCAGGTCCGGGCGTGCCGTCGGGGGCGCCGTGGGGGAAGGCGCCGGTTCCGGCGCGGTGGGGTGTTTCTGCGCGCCTGCCACTGTTCGCTCGCATTCGTGTGACGCGGTCGGGATGACGCGCACGGCGAGCGTTTCCCGTGCGGGCTCCATGCGGGGTTCCGTGCGGGGTTTTTGTGCCGTGCGGGAATCAGGTTCTCCGCTTCGCGCGCTGCGCACACCCGCCGTCACTTTTCGTTACCGAATCTTCCCGATTCGTGCGACTGCCGCCGGTGTGGGTGCGGCACATATGTGGCCGCACCCCAGGTAAGCGGCGTGACAGGTGGTGGCGCGGCCTGTGGGGCGGCGTGACAAGATGAGACGCCCGCACAGCCGCGCCGGACGGAACGTCCTGGTCGGACCAGGTGTGCCGGGCGTGTCGGACGAGCGTGGGGCGAAAGGACCGGAGCGTACGTGAGTGAGAATCAGAACCTCCTCGCGGAGCAGCGCCGCGCTCTGATCGTGGACGAGGTACGGCGCCGGGGCGGGGTCCGGGTCAACGAACTGACCCGCAAGCTCGGTGTGTCGGACATGACGGTGCGCCGTGATCTGGACGCGCTGGCGCGCCAGGGTGTGCTGGAGAAGGTGCACGGCGGCGCGGTGCCGGTGGTCGAGGCGAGCACGCACGAGCCGGGGTTCGAGGCCAAGTCGGGTCTTGAGCCGACCGCCAAGGAGGAGATAGCGCGGGCCGCGGCGCGGCTGGTCGCGCCGGGTGCGGCGGTGGCGCTGTCCGGCGGTACGACCACCTATGCGCTCGCCCGGCATCTGCTGGAGGTGCCGGACCTGACGGTGGTGACGAACTCGGTGCGGGTCGCGGACGTGTTCCACGCCGCCCAGCGGGTCTCGGGCCAGCGGCAGGGCGCGGCCACGGTGGTGCTGACCGGCGGGGTGCGTACGCCCTCGGACTCGCTGGTGGGTCCGGTGGCCGACCGGGCGATCTCCGCGCTCCACTTCGACCTGCTGTTCCTCGGTGTGCACGGCATATCGGCGGAGGCGGGTCTGTCCACGCCGAATCTGGCGGAAGCTGAGACCAACCGGCGCCTGGTGCGTTCGGCGCGGCGTGTGGTGGTGGTCGCGGACCACACCAAGTGGGGCACGGTGGGCCTGAGTTCGTTCGCCGCGCTGGACGAGGTGGACACGCTTGTCACCGACGCGGGGCTGCCCGCCGACGCCCGCGCGGAGGTCTCCGAGCGGCTGCGGCGCCTGGTGGTGGCGGGCGAGCCGGACCGGGACGAGGACGAGCCGGACGACACCGAGGACGCCTGAGGACGCCTCGCGTCACCCGCCCTGAGCGCCCGCGGAAACGGCGCCCCCGCTCAGCGACGACGCCCCGCTCAGTCCGGCCAGACCCCCGTCGCCAGCAGCGTCTCGATCGCCGCCGTGTACGGCGCGATGTCCAGTCCCTGCTCCGCCAGCCAACTGTCCGAGTAGTACTTGTCCAGGTAGCGGTCGCCGGGGTCGCAGAGCAGGGTGACGACGCTGCCGGTGCGCCCCGCCGCGACCATCTCGGAGACGATCTTCAGCGCGCTCCACAGTCCGGTCCCGGTCGAGCCGCCCGCCTTGCGTCCGATGGCCCGCTCCAGGGCGCGTACGGCGGCCACGCTCGCCGCGTCCGGCACCTTCATCATCCGGTCGATGGCGCCGGGCACGAAGCTGGGCTCCATGCGTGGTCGTCCGATGCCCTCGATGCGTGAGCCGCAGTCGCAGGTGACGTGGGCGTCGCCGGTGGTCCAGCCCTCGAAGAAGCAGGAGTTCTCCGGGTCGGCGACGCAGACGCGGGTGTCGTACTGCATGTAGTGGACGTAGCGGGCGAGGGTCGCGGAGGTGCCGCCGGTTCCGGCGGTGGCGACGATCCAGGCGGGCACCGGGAAGCGTTCCAGGGCCAGTTGACGGAAGGTGGACTCGGCGATGTTGTTGTTGCCGCGCCAGTCGGTGGCGCGCTCGGCATAGGTGAACTGGTCCATGAAGTGGCCGCCGGTCTCGGCCGCGAGGCGCGCCGACTCCTCGTACATGGTGCGCGGGTCGTCCACGAAGTGGCAGCGCCCGCCGTGGAATTCGATGAGCCGGCACTTCTCCGCGCTGGTGGTGCGCGGCATGACGGCGATGAAGGGCACGCCGATCAGGCTCGCGAAGTACGCCTCGGAGACGGCGGTCGAGCCGCTGGACGCCTCGATGACCGGGCGGTCCGGGCGGATCCAGCCGTTGCACAGCCCGTAGAGGAAGAGGGAGCGGGCGAGGCGGTGCTTGAGGCTGCCCGTCGGGTGGGTCGACTCGTCCTTGAGGTACAGGTCGATGCCCCAGCGCTCGGGCAGCGGGAAGCGCAGCAGATGCGTGTCGGCCGAGCGGTTGGCGTCCGCCTGGACCTTGCGGACGGCTTCTTTCAGCCAGTCGCGGTAGGTCGCGTCGCTGCGGTCGACGTCGAGGGTGGCCCCGGCCCGGGCCGGTGGGGTGGTGCTCACGGCGAGGCTCCTTACGCGGTCGCGCCGACGGCGCCCCGCGCGGTCGGCACCCCGATCATAGGCACCTCCCGTCACGCTTCTCACCTGCATCAACGCATCTTTCAGCCACCCAAAGGAAGCCTGGGGCACACCTGTACGGGGGGCGTGGGGGCGCATTGGCGTGAGTACTCCCGGCGCTCGCAGCGCACTTCCTCCACACCCTGGTGCTCCGGTGCTCGCGGGGGCAGACTGCGAACGGCACGCGTCGGCGCGCGACCCGCGGTGGCACACGACACGCGGTGCGGGCACGCGGCGCACGGCACGTACGACACGTACGACACGCGGACGATCGGACGACACGCGCAGGAGGGGACGGCGAGGATGGCGGAGCCCGAGTTCACGGCGAGAGGCGTGCGCATCGGCAAGGGGCTGCGCTCGCTCACCCGGGCCGGAAAGGTCCGGATCAGCGACGGCAGGGTGGAACTGCTCAACAGCTACGACAGCGAGATCGACAGCGCGCCGGTCCAGGCGGTCCGCGCCTCCAAGCCGTGGTTCGCGCCGGACGATCGCGCGCGGGCGGAGCTGAACGGGCAGCGCTACGAACTGACGCTCGGCGACCAGGACCCGGCGCCGGGCGAGTCGGGTCCCCCCGCGGCCCGGCGCTTCATCGACGCGGTGCGCCGGGCGGCCCGACACGGCGACTGACCTGCGTGCCGCCGCGGCGAGTTGCGGGAGGGCGGGCACTGCGTCACGCTGATCTCACGTCACTCTGGGTTTACCTGAGGTAACGCTGAGGTCCAGCCGCCGGCCGCACAGTCGGGCCGCCTCCTGGACGCGGGCGCCCTCCTGGATTTCCGTTGTTCTCCGTGTTCTTCCGGTTCCTTCCGGACCTCACATCGGGGAGTCGCAGCCGTGATCAGTCACCCCAACAGGCACTGCACGGTGGAGCTCCAAGCCCTGCCGTCGCGGATCGGACAGGTCCGCAGAATCGTCTCTGCGCAGTTGCGCTACTGGCATCTGGACCCTCTCATCGACCGCGCCGCGCTCGGCGTGACCGAACTCCTGAGCAACGTCCACCGACATGCGCGGCCCGACAAGTCGTGCACCGTCGAACTGGAGCTGCTCCCCGACCGTCTCACCGTGTCCGTACGGGACCGCGATCCGCGGCTTCCCGTGGTGGCCGACGCGACCGAGACACTCGAACTCGCCCCGCTGGCCACCTGCGGTCGGGGGCTGGCGATGGTCGCGGCCGTCAGCGAGAGCTGGGGAGCGCGCCCGGACGGCGAGAGCGGCAAGGTCGTGTGGTTCACGCTGGCCGCCACCGTGGTGGAACCCGCCCGCCCTGCCCGCGACCCGCTCCGCACGACGAAGCGGCGACCCGCGTCCCGCGCCACCGAACCGCGCCCGGCGCCGGTGGGTCCGGTCACGCCGGTCACCCCCGTCACTCCGGTCACCCCGAACCCGGTCCCGGCGCCCCTCCCGGTCACGCCGGTGACTCCGGCACCCGTGCCGGCAAGCCCCGCGCCGGAGCCCGCCCTGGCGGCAGCGTCCGCCGGTCCCTTGGCGGAGCCTGCCCTGGCAGCCGCGCCCGCCGGTCCTCCCCCGGAACCCGCCCTGGCGTCCGCGCCGACCGTAGCCCAGGTCGCGACGGCAACCGCTCCCGCCCGGTCGGCCGTTCCCGGCTGACCGGGCGGTGACCTTCCCGGTACGGCGGCGGGGCGGCGGGTGTCGATGACCCACCGCCCCGCCGCACGGGCATGTCGCGCGGGCACGTCGCGCGGGCACGTCGCGCGGGCTGCGGCAACTCCGCCTCCGCCCGCGACTCTCAGCCCTTGCCCATGGACCCGAACCGCTCGTCCAGCACGGACAGCCGACGCCAGTACTCGTCCTCGTCGATCTCGCCGGAGGCGAAGCGGCGCCCGAGCACCGCGACCGGCGAATCGCCCAGCGGGCGCCCAGACTCCAGCGGACGCCAGGGGGCACCCCGCCCACGCCAGGCCGTACGGCGCAGCACGGTGACGGCTCCCACCACCACGGCCGCCCAGATCAGCGGGAAGAACAGGATCCAGGGGCCGGGTCCGCCGCCGCCCCAGTTCGCCAGGGTCTCCATCTCGGGTTCATCTCCTCGGTCGAGCACATGCATCGGGTGATGCTCCGAGACTCCCTCCGCACGGGGGTCCGGGTCGTCGTGCGGCGGGCGGCAGTGCGCGTACGACACGGGGAGTACGGCTCCTGAAACCGGGACCGGTCTCGCCTTCTGTACCTATCGGTATGTACAGTGACCGTATGAGCACCTCCGAGCGTCTGATCGAGTCCACCCGCGAGCTGCTGTGGGAGCGCGGCTACGTCGGCACGAGCCCCAAGGCGATCCTGGAGCGGTCGGGCGCCGGGCAGGGCAGCATGTACCACCACTTCCGGGGCAAGCAGGATCTCGCCCTGGCCGCGATCCGCCGGTCCGCCGACGAACTGGGCGCCACGGCCGAGCGGATCTTCGACGGTCCGGGGACGCCGTACGAGCGGATCGAGGCGTATCTGGTGCGCGAGCGCGACGTGTTGCGCGGCTGCCCGGTCGGACGGCTGACCATGGACCCCGAGGTGATCGCCAGCGACGAGCTGCGCGCCCCGGTGGACGAGGTGATCGCACGGATTCGCGGGCGGATCGCGCAACTGGTCGAAGAGGGCAAGCGGCAGGGGCGGTTCGCGCCCTCCCTGAACGGCGAGGAGGTCGGCGCCGCCGTGGTCGCGACCGTGCAGGGCGGCTACGTCCTGGCGCGAGCCTCCGGTTCCCCCGAGGCGTTCGACGCGGGTGTGCGGGGGCTGCTGTCGCTGCTCGCGCCGCCAACTGCCGCCGCCCGCGACTGACGTGCCGCCGACTCATCGAGAGGAACCGCCCCATGCACGCCCTCCAGTACGAGGTCACCCTCCCCGCCGACTACGACATGGCGGTGATCCGGGACCGCGTCGACCGGCTCGGGCATCTGCTGGACGACTGGGACGGCCTCGGCGTCAAGGCATACCTGGTGCGTGAGCGCGGCCGGTACGGCTCGCCGGTCAACCAGTACGCGCCCTTCTACCTCTGGGACACCTTCGACGGCATGAACCGCTTCCTGTGGGGCGGCGGCTTCCAGGGGCTCGCGAACGACTTCGGGCGGCCGTCAGTACAGCAGTGGACGGGTCTCGCCTACGAGTGCGGCACCGCCTCCCCCGCGTCCGCCGCGTTCGCGGTGCGGCACCGGCAACCGGTGCCGGAGGGCGTGGAGTTGGGCGCGTTCATGGAGGAGGCGGTGACGGAGGCGCTGCGGCTCGCGGGCGAGGACGGTGCCGTACTGGCGGCGGCAGCCGTGGACGCCCGCCACTGGGAGTTGGTGCGCTTCTCGGTGTGGGACCACGAATCCCCCAATGCGGAAGGGGACTTGTTCCAGGTACGGCATCTGTCCGCGCCCGGGCTCGACCGGCTCCCGCGCGGCAGGCAGTGGTAGCCGCGCAGGTGACGGCTTGTCAGCCGAGCGTGCCCAGGGGGTCGTCCAGCACCGGCTGCCAGGCGAGTTCGGCCGCGCCGACCAGGCTGTCGTGGTCCAGGGTGCACGGCAGGATGGGCACGCCGCCGCTCTGACCGCCCCACAGGCTGCGCTCGGCGACCACCGCGCAGAGCCGGTCGGGGTCGGCCTCCAGGAGGGTGCGGTGCAGTCCGCCGAGGATGATGCGGTCCGGGTTGAGGATGTTGACCAGTCCGGCGAGTCCCAGACCCAGGCGGTCGATCAGGGTCTCGGCGGCGCGGCGTACGGCCGGTTCGTCGTACCGGGTGCGCAGCAGGTCGGTCGCCTGCTGGAGCAGGGACACCTCGGGACCGGGGTCGAGACCCGCCTCGACCAGCAGGGCCAGCGGGTCGGCCTCGACGTCGAGACAGCCCCGGCTGCCGCAGTGGCAGGGGCGTCCCTCGGGGTTGACGGTGAGGTGGCCGACCTCCAGGGCGAGGCCCGAACTGCCGGTGTGCAGACGGCCGTCGAGGACCAGCGCGCCGCCGACGCCCCGGTGTCCGGTGGCCACGCAGAGCAGATCGCGGGCGCCGCGTCCGGCGCCGTGCCGGTGCTCGGCGAGGGCGGCGAGGTTGACGTCGTTGCCCGCGAACGCCGGGCCGGTGATCCCGGCGGCGCGCACGCACTCCACGAAGATCCGGCGCACCGGTTCGCCCACGGGCCAGGCCAGGTGCAGCGGGTTGAGGGCGAGACCGTCGGGTTCGGCGACGGCGGAGGGCACGGCGAGTCCGGCGCCCACGCAGCGGCGGCCGGTCGCGCGCAGCAGTTCGGCGCCCGCCTCGACGACGGTGCCGAGCACCTTGGCGGGGTCGGCGTCGACGGTCTCGCAGCCGGGCGTGGTCGCCACGATCCGGCCGCCGAGTCCGACCAGCGCGGCCCGGAAGCCGTCGGCGTGGATCTGCGCCGCGAGCGCGACCGGTCCGTCCTCGGCGACCTCAAGGCGGTGCGAGGGGCGCCCCTGGGAACCCGACGCAGCGGCGGGCCGCGCGTCCACCCGGATGAGACCGAGCGCCTCCAGCTCGGCGGCGACGGCGCCCGCCGTGGCGCGGGTGACGCCCAGCTCGGCGGTGAGGACGGCGCGGGTCGGCGCCCGGCCCGTGTGCACCAGTTCCAGCGCGGGGCCGAGGGCGCTGCGCCCGCGGTCGAGGCGCGCTCTCGTGGTGGTCTCTTCCCCCGCCTTCCGGGGGTCCGCCATGCCGGTCATGAGGGCGAGTCTCCCATGATCCGGGCCGCTCGTGGCGGGGTGTGCTCACCCGGCGGAGGACGGCAGTCCACTCACCCGCAGCGTGATGTTCAACCGCCCGGTGAGCCCCAGCGCGGGCGGCGCGGTACCGGGTCGTACGCGCGGCACGCCGTGGTACGCGAGCCGGGCGGGCCCGCCGAAGACGAACAGGTCCCCGCTGCGCAGCTCCACGTCGGTCCAGGGCTTGTTGCGGGTCTCGGTGTTGCCGAAGCGGAACACGCAGGTGTCCCCGAGGCTCAGCGACACCACCGGGGCGTCCGCGCGCTCGTCGGCGTCCCGGTGCATGCCCATGCGGGCGTCCGCGTCGTAGAAGTTGATCAGCGCGATGTCGTACGGCTCGCCGGGCAGCGCGTCCGGACCGAGGGCGCCCGCGACCGCGCGCCGGGCCAGGTCGTCCAGCCAGTCCGGGAAGGGCTTCACCGGGGAGCCGTCGCCGTCGACCGCCGTGGGGGCGTAGCCGTAGGGGTACCAGTGGCGGCCGAGGCAGACCTGGCGGGCGGTCATCGTGCCGCCGCCGGGGGTGTGGACCGTGCGCAGCCCGGCTGGTGGGCGGGCCCACTCGCGGCAGGCGGCGAGGAGCGTGCGCTGCGCGTCCGGGTCCAGCCAGTCCGGGACGTGCACGGCGCCCGGGGCGACCGCGTCCCGCTCGCGGGGGAACAGTTCCGCGTCCATGCGTCCCATCCTGCCCGACGCCTCCCTGCGTCCCCTCCTCCCCGGCAGCCGGGTCGACCCGGTCTGAGCTGGGGCTCGGCTAGCCTGGTGGGCGATGAACGACCGTATGACGACTCCGTGGGGCGAGCTGGACCTGACCCGCTTCCCCGACGACCCCCGCGACCGGCTGCGTGCCTGGGACGCCTCCGACGCCTATCTGCTGCGGCATCTGGCCGAGGAGGGGGTGGACCTGTCGGGCGAGGTCGTCGTGCTCGGCGACCGCTGGGGCGCGCTGGCGACGGCGCTCGCCCCGCACCGCCCCGCGCAGATCACCGACTCCTACCTGGGTCAGGAGGCGACCCGCGCGAACCTGGCGCGGGCGGGTGTCGAGCCCGGCGCGGTACGGCTGCTGACCACGCAGGACCCGGTGCCGGAGCGGGTGGACGTCCTGCTCGTGCGGGTGCCGAAGAGCCTGGCGCTTCTGGAGGACCAGCTCCACCGGCTCGCCCCGGCGGTGCACGCGGGGACGGTGATCGTCGGCACCGGCATGGTGAAGGACATCCACACCTCCACGCTCCAGCTCTTCGAGCGCGTCCTCGGACCGACCCGCACGTCGCTGGCCCGGCAGAAGGCGCGGCTGATCTTCTGCACCCCCGACCCGTCGCTGGTAAGGTCCGCGAACCCGTGGCCGTACGAGTACGCGCTGGAGGACGGCGTCGGCGCGGCGTCGGGGCGCCCTGTCGTCAACCACGCGGGCGTGTTCTGCGCCGACCGGCTGGACATCGGGACCCGGTTCTTCCTGGGGCATCTGCCCGCTCCGCGCGGTCGCCGCGTCGTGGACCTGGGCTGCGGCAACGGCGTGGTGGGTACGGCGATGGCGCTGGCCGACCCGGACGCCGAGGTGCTGTTCGTGGACGAGTCGTTCCAGGCGGTCGCCTCGGCGGAGGCGACGTACAAGGCCAACGGGGTGCCGGGGCACGCCGAGTTCCGGGTCGGGGACGGGCTGGCCGGGGTGGCGCCGGGCAGTGTGGACCTCGTGCTGAACAACCCGCCGTTCCACTCCCACCAGGCGACGACGGACGCGACGGCGTGGCGGATGTTCACCGGCGCCGAGCGCGCGCTGCGGGCGGGCGGTGAGCTGTGGGTGGTCGGCAACCGGCATCTGGGCTATCACGTGAAGCTGAAGCGGCTGTTCGGGAACTGCGAACTGGTCGCGAGCGACCCGAAGTTCGTCGTCCTGAAGGCCGTCAAGAAGGGCTAGCGGGCGTCCTGCCGAGGACGCCGATGATCCGGGCGACCTCGGCGGCCATCGCCTCCCGGCCCGCGCCGAGGTAGCCCCGGGAGTCGACGGCTTCGGGGCGTTCGGTGAGGTGGCGGCGGACGGCGCCGGTCAGGGCGGCGTTGAGCGCGGTGCCGACGTTGACCTTGCCGATGCCGCCCGCGACCGCGCGGGCCAGCGCGTCGTCCGGTACGCCGGAGGAGCCGTGCAGGACGAGCGGGACGGACAGCGTGGCGGAGAGGCGGCGCAGCAGCGTCTGGTCGAGGGTGGCGGTGCGGGTGGTCATGGCGTGCACGCTGCCGATGGCGACGGCGAGGGCGTCCACCCCGGTGTCCGCGACGAACTCGTACGCCTGGTCGGGATCGGTGCGGGCGCCCGGCGCGTGCGCGTCCAGCGGCGGTCTCCCGCCCTTGCCGCCGATCTGCCCCAACTCCGCCTCGATCCAGAGCCCTTGGCCGTGAGCCCAAGTGGCCGTGGCGCGGGTGGCGGCGAGGTTGTCGGCGTAGGGCAGCCCGGAGGCGTCGTACATCACCGAGCTGAACCCCGCCTCCGGCGCCTGGCGCAGCAGGTCGTCGCTCTGTATGTGGTCGAGGTGCAACGCGACGGGTACGGCGGCGTGTTCGGCGGCGGCGCGCGCCGCGCGGGCCAGCGGCAGGAGTCCTCCGGCGCGGAACTTGACGGTGTTCTCGCTGACTTGGAGGACCACGGGTGCCCGTGCGGTCTCGGCACCGGTGACGACGGCCTCGATGTGTTCCAGGGTGACGATGTTGAAGGCGGCGACGGCGGAGCCGGAGCGGGCCGCCCGGGTCACCAGGTCGCCGGTGGTGGCGAGGGGCACGGTGTCTCCCTTCCGGTGCCGGTCAGGGGGTGAGGATCACCGAGCGGGTGAGGTGTCGCGGCTGGTCGGCGTCGAGGTCCCGGACGGCGGCGACGGCGAGGGCGAGCCGCTGGGCGCGGGCCAGTTCGGCGAGCGGGTCGAGGGTGCCCTCGATCCAGCGGGCGCCGGTGGCTCTGACCTGCGCGGCGAGACCCTCGGGAGCCGGGCCGAACATCCAGGTGGCGGTGCCCGAGGTGCTGACGCTGATCGGGCCGTGCCGGTACTCCATCGCCGAGTACGCCTCGGTCCAGGACAGCGACGCCTCGCGCATCTTGAGCGCTGCCTCCTGGGCGAGTCCGATGGTCCAGCCCCGGCCGAGGAAGGTGAACTCCGCGCAGTGGGCGAGCCGTTCGGGCAAGGGGGCGGCGAGCGCGGTGCGCGCGTCCGTGACGACGGCGGGAGTGTGCAGACCGAGGTGGGCGCGCAGCAGGGTGAGCGCGGTGGTGGCGAACCGGGTCTGCACGACGGAGCGTTCGTCGGCGTAGTCGAGGACGATCAGCTCGTCGGCGGTCTCCTTGACGGGGGTGGCGGGGTCGGCGGTGAGCGCGGTGGTCGGTGTGTCCAACTCCGCGAGCAGGTCCAGCACTTCGGTGGTGGTGCCGGAGCGGGTGAGGGCGAGGACGCGGTCGTAGGAGCGTCCGCGCGGGAACTCCGAGGCGGGGAAGGCGTCCGTCTCTCCGTGTCCGGCTGCCTCGCGCAGGGCCGCCGCGGACTGGGCCATGAAGTACGAGGTGCCGCAGCCGGTGATCGCGACGCGCTCCCCCGGCGCGGGCAACGCGTCGGCGTAACGGGCCACTTCGGCGGCGGCGCGGGTCCAGCACTCGGGCTGGCTGTTCAGCTCGTGCTCGGCATGGCTCATGCCACGTCCTCCCCGTTGCTGATCGCTCCCGACGGTACAGCGGGCGTTCGCGCGTCTACAAGGAGCGTGCGCGGTACGGCGGGTACGCGGCGGTCACCCGAGCCAGCCAGGGCGCACGAGCCCGGACTCGTAGGCGAGGACGACGAGTTGAGCCCGGTCCCGGGCGCCGAGCTTCACCATGGCGCGGCTGACATGGGTCTTGGCGGTCAGGGGGCTGACGACCAGGCGGCGGGCGATCTCCTCGTTGGACAGACCGATGCCGACCAGCGCCATCACCTCGCGCTCCCGGTCGGTGAGCCGGGCGAGGGCGTCGGCGGCGGCCGGTTCCTTGGAGCGGGCCGCGAACTCCGCGATCAGCCTGCGGGTGACCCCGGGTGACAGCAGGGCGTCGCCGTCGACCACGGCCCGTACCGCGCGCACGAGTTCGTCCGGCTCGGTGTCCTTGACGAGGAAGCCGGAGGCGCCGGAGCGGATCGCCTCGAAGACGTACTCGTCGAGTTCGAAGGTGGTCAGCATGATCACCTTCACCTCGGCGAGGGCGGGGTCCTCGGTGATGTGGCGGGTCGCGGCGAGACCGTCCAGTACCGGCATCCGGATGTCCATGAGGACGACGTCGGGGCGCAGGGCGCGCACCTGGCGCAGCGCCTGCGCGCCGTCGGCCGCCTCCCCGGCGATCTCGATGTCGGGCTGTGCGCCGAGCAGCGCCCCGAACCCGGCCCGGACCAGCGACTGGTCGTCCGCGAGCAGCACCCGGATCACCGCGCCTCCCTGGTCCGCGCGGGCAGGACGGCGAGCACGCGGAAGCCGCCGTCGCCGCGCGGTCCCGCCTCGATGGTGCCGCCGAGCGCGGCGGCGCGTTCGCGCATCCCGGCGAGCCCGTTGCCGGTTCCGCCCGCGTCGGCGCCGGTGGCGGGTCCGTCGTCGTCCACGGTGAGGCGCAGCTCGTCCGCGCCCTGCTCGAAACGCACGCGCGCGTGCCGGGAGCCCGAGTGGCGTACGACGTTGGTGAGGGCTTCCTGGAGGATGCGGAAGGCGGCCAGGTCGGCGCCGGGCGGCAGGCTCGGGGGCTCGCCCGTGACCTCGACGGTGAGTCCGGCGGCGGCCGCCTGCTCGACCAGTTCGGGCAACCGGTCGAGACCGGGGGCGGGCGCGCGCGGGGCGGCGCCGGGGGCGCGCAGGGTGTCGAGGACCTGGCGCACCTCGCCGAGTGCCTCCTTGCTGGCGACGCGGATGGTGGTGAGCGCGGTGCGGGCCTGCTCGGGGTCCTTGTCGAGGAGCGCGAGTCCCATGCTGGCCTGGACGTTGATGACGGAGATGCTGTGCGCGAGCACGTCGTGCAGTTCGCGGGCGATCCGCAGCCGTTCCTCGTCCGCGCGGCGCTGGGCGGCGCGGGCGCGGTCCGCGCGTTCGCGCGCCCACTGTTCGCGCCGTACCCGGGCCAGTTCGGCGACGGCGACCACGGCGGCGACCCAGGTGGCGGCGACGATCTCCTGTCCGGCGCTCGCGCCGGAGTCCCCGGTCGGCGGGAGGTAGCGGTAGAGCCAGAGCGCGATCAGCAGATGCCCCGCCCAGAGCAGTCCGAGCGCGACCCAGGCGGCGCGCCGGTGCCCGGCGACGACCGCGCTGAAGCAGCCGACCGCGACGGTCAGGAACACGGGACCGTAGGGGTAGCCCGCCGCAAGGTAGGCGAGGGTGACGACGGACGTGGCGAAGGCGACGGCCACCGGATGGCGCCGCCGCCACAGCAGAGCGACCGAGGCGGCGACCAGCAGCACGCGCCCGGCGAGGTCCGGCGCTTCGCGGTGCGGCTGGGCGTGCGCGGCGAAGGACGACCCCGCGAGCACGACGGCGGTGATGAGCGCGGTGGAGAGCCAGGGCCACCGGGCGGCACGGTCACGGGACTCCGGGTCGCCGTCGGTCCGGTGCCACCAGGGCGGTCCGTACCGCCACCACCCGGGTCCGTGCTGCTCTTCCATGCCTGCCACGCTAGACGCCGCCGGGGTGCGGGGGCGTCGGCCGAGCGTGGTGATCACGTGTACTCCCCGGGGAGTACGGCGGACCGACGCGGCGAGTACGGGAGACCGGACCGAGGGACCTCACGCCCCCTTCAGCCCCACGCTCTCCCCCAGCCGCCCCGCCGCGTACCGGAAGAACTCCGCGCGGTCGGTCACCATCCTGTTGAACTGCCCGAACACCTCGAACCCGACCAGTCCGAACAGCTCGGACCAGGCGGCCACCAGCGCGGGCGCCGCCTCGGGGGGCAGGGACGGGGAGATGTCGGCGGCGAGGCGTTCGGCCTCGGGGCGCAGCTCGGCGGGGAGCGGCGGGAGCGCGGAGCCGGTGCCGTCCCGCCGGGCGTCGCCGACGATGCCGACGAGGAGCAGTCCGACGCGGGCGGCGGAGGGGACGGTGGTCGGGGGCGCGGCGTAACCGGGCACGGGCGAGCCGTAGATGAGCGCGTACTCGTGAGGGTGGTCGAGTGCCCAGGCGCGTACCGCCTCGCAGACGGTGGTCCAGCGGCGCAGCGGGGCCGTGCCGTCCGGGAGGGCAGCGTGGGCGGTCTCGGCGGTCTCACCGAGGGAGTCGTAGGCGTCGATGATGAGCGCGGTGAGCAGGTCGTCACGGCTCGGGAAGTAGCGGTAGAGCGCGGACGAGACCATGCCCAGTTCGCGTGCCACCGCCCGCAGGGAGAGCTTGGCGGCGCCGTCTGCCGCGAGCTGTCTGCGGGCGGCGTCCTTGATCGCCGCGGTGACCTCGGTCCTGGCTCGCGCGCGGGCGCCCTGTGTGGTGCTCATGCGACGAGTCTGCCATGGAACGAGAGCGGCGCCCACAAAAGAGAGCACCGCTCTTGCGCGAGAGCACTGATCTCGGCACACTGGAGGAAAGCGAGAGCACCGCTCTCCCACAGCATGGGGGTCGTCATGTCGTCTTCGTCGCCGTACTACGTCCAGGGCAGCCCGATGGCCGTCCGCTTCAACAACGTCATCGGCTGGCTCGCCCGGCACGGGCTCAGCTTCGCGGGCAGCGCCGAGCTGTCGGTGCGGGGTCGCAAGAGCGGCGTGATGCAGCGCGTCCCGGTCAATCCGCACACCTACGAGGGCGGGCAGTACCTGGTCTCCGCGCGCGGTCACTCCCAGTGGGTGCGCAACATGCGGGCGGCGGGCGGCGGGGAGCTGCGGGTCGGCCGCAAGCTGCGCACCTTCACGGCGGTGGAGCTGCCGGACGCCGAGAAGGTCGCGGTCATCCGGACCTATCTGGAGCGCTGGGGCTGGCAGGTGGACGCGTTCTTCGCGGGCGTGACCGCCAAGTCCTCCGACGCGGAGATCCTGGCGGCCGCCCCCGACCACCCGGTGTTCCGGATCACCGTCGCGGACTGACGGCGATCCCGGCGGCCGTCACGCGTCGACGGCCGTCACGAGTCCGCCGCCGTCACTCACCGGTGTTCGTCACGCACCCGCAGCCGTCACGAGTCGACGAGGTCCTCGTCCTCGTCCGTCATGGCCGCCGCCTGCCCCCGGTCGAGCAGGGCGATGGTGCGCTGGGCGAGCGGGCGGGACCTGACCATCTCGCCGAGCGAGGACGCGCCGCTCGTGATGTCCCGGAACGCCTTCCAGGCGGGGCGGAAGCCGGTCAGGGCGGCGTGGAAGAGCCCGGGGCGGCGTTCGAACGCGGCCAGCAGCCGCTTGCCGACGCTCATCTCCACCCCGAGTCCCGCCTTGACGGCGAACGCGTAGTTCAGGGCCTGGCGGCGGGTGTCCACGGCGTCGTGCGCCTCGGCGATCCGCACCGCCCACTCCCCCGCGAGGCGGCCCGAGCGCAGCGCGAAGGAGATGCCCTCACGGGTCCAGGGTTCGAGCAGCCCCGCCGCGTCGCCGCAGACCAGCACCCGTCCCCGGGAGAGCGGGGAGTCCTCGGCGCGGCAGCGGGTCAAGTGCCCGGAGGAGACGCTGGGTTCGAATCCGGCGAGACCGAGCCGGGCGATGAAGTCCTCCAAGTACCGCTTGGTGGCGGCGCCTTCGCCGCGCCGGGAGATCACGCCGACGGTCAGGGTGTCGCCCTTGGGGAAGACCCAGCCGTAACTGCCGGGCAGCGGACCCCAGTCGATGAGCACCCGGCCCTTCCAGTCCTCGGCGACGGTGTCCGGCACCGGGATCTCCGCCTCGAGACCGAGGTCGACCTGGTCCATCTTGACGCCGACGTGCGCCCCTATCCGGCTGGCGCTGCCGTCGGCGCCGACGACCGCGCGGGCCAGCACCGTCTCGCCGCCCTGGAGCACCACGGCGACCGTGCGCCGGTCCGGGACCGCCGAGCCGTGCTGCTCGACGCGCTGCACGGTGGCGCCGGTGCGCAGTTCGGCGCCGGCCTTCTGCGCGTGCTCGACCAACTGCTGGTCGAACTCGGGCCGGTTGATGAGCCCGAAGAGCATCTGCTTCGAGCGCCGGGTGCGGGTGAAGCGGCCGTTGTGCGCGAACGTGACCGCGTGCACCCGGTCCTTGAAAGGCAGTTCGAAGCCGGGCGGCAGCGCGTCGCGGGAGGGGCCGATGATGCCGCCGCCGCAGGTCTTGTAGCGGGGCAGTTCGGCCTTCTCCAGCAGCAGGACCCGCCGTCCCGCGACCGCCGCCGCGTAGGCGGCCGAGGCCCCCGCGGGTCCCGCGCCCACCACGACGACGTCCCAGACCCGCTGCACGCCGTCCGCCGAAGAGTTCTCGCCGCTCACGATGGTCTACCGCTCCGATCCAGCCGATGCCGCTCTCCCGGGCTCCCGGCCGCACCGGAGCGGGGAAACCCATGTCATCCGGCATCCTACGGCGATCACCGCCGGAGCCCACTGTGGGAGGATCGGGGGTATCCCAGCAGTTCAACGTCGCGAAAACAGCGTCGCACCCACGAGGAGCGTGCCCCATGCCGTCGAATTCGGTCGCCGAGACCGTCGTCTCGCTCATGCCCCGCGCCAAGGCGGAGCTGACCGAGCTGGTCGCCTTCAAGTCGGTGGCGGACTTCGAGCAGTTCCCCAAGAGCGAGAGCGAGGGTGCCGCGAACTGGATCGCGGACGCGCTGCGCGCCGAGGGCTTCACCGACGTGGCGCTCCTCGACACCCCGGACGGCACCCAGTCGGTCTACGGCTACCTGCCCGGACCCGAGGGCGCGAAGACCGTCCTGCTCTACGCCCACTACGACGTGCAGCCGCCGCTGGACGAGGCCGCGTGGACGACTCCGCCGTTCGAGCTGACCGAGCGGAACGGCCGCTGGTACGGGCGCGGCAGCGCCGACTGCAAGGGCGGCCTGATCATGCACCTGCTGGCGCTGCGCGCCCTCAAGGCGGACGGCGGCGTCCCGGTCGGCGTCAAGGTGATCGTGGAGGGCTCGGAGGAGCAGGGCACCGGCGGTCTGGAGCGCTACGCCGAGCAGCACCCCGAGCTGCTGACGGCCGACGCGATCGTGATCGGCGACGCGGGCAACTTCCGCGTCGGTCTGCCGACCGTGACCAGCACCCTGCGCGGTATGACGCTGGTGCGCGTCCAGGTCGACACCCTCGCCGGGAACCTGCACTCGGGCCAGTTCGGCGGCGCCGCCCCGGACGCGCTCGCCGCGCTGATCCGGGTCCTGGACTCGCTGCGCGCCGAGGACGGCTCGACCACGGTGGACGGCCTCGCGGCCGCCGAGCACTGGGACGGTCTGGAGTACACCGAGGAGCAGTTCCGCTCGGACGCCAAGGTGCTGGACGGCGTCGGTCTGATCGGCGACGGTTCGGTGGCGGACCGCATCTGGGCCCGTCCCGCCGTCACGGTGCTCGGCATCGACTGCCCGCCGGTCGTCGGCGCGACCCCGTCGGTGCAGTCGAGCGCCCGCGCGCTGATCAGCCTCCGGGTGCCGCCGGGCGCGGACGCCACCGAGGCGTCCAAGCTGCTCCAGGCGCACCTGGAGACGCACGTGCCGTGGGGCGCCCGGGTCAGCACCGAGCAGATCGGCAGCGGCCAGCCCTTCCGCGCCGACACCACCAGCCCCGCCTACCAGGCGATGGCCACCGCCATGGCCGCCGCCTACCCGGGCGAGACCATGCAGTACGCGGGCCAGGGCGGCTCCATCCCGCTCTGCAACACCCTCGCCGCCCTCTACCCCGAGGCGGAGATCCTGCTGATCGGCCTCAGCGAGCCCGAGGCCCAGATCCACGCGGTCGACGAGAGCGTGTCCCCGGAGGAGCTGGAGCGCCTCTCGATCGCCGAGGCCCTGTTCCTCCAGGAGTACGCGGCGAACTGACCCGCCTTCCGTGACGGCCCCCGGCAGGAAACACCGCCGGGGGCCGTTCCGCTACGCCTCGTACACCCGCCCGAGCAGCCGCAGGAGCTGACGGCTCTCCTCGGCGCCGAGCGGTGCCAGGAGTTCGGCGTTTGCTTGCTCGGTCAGCTCCGCGCAGCGCTCCAGGGTCTTCAGCCCCGCCGGGGTCACCCGCACCGCGTTCTTGCGCCGGTCCCCGGGGTCGGGTTCGCGCACCGCGAGTCCGGCGTCCTCCAGGTGGTTGAGCACCAGGACCACGTCCTTGGCGTCGAAGCCGAGGCGCCGGACCAACTCCGCCTGGGCGAGCGGCCCGTACTCGGCGACCGCCGCGAGCACCGCGTGCTGCGGCAGCTTCAGCCCCTCCTCCGCGATCGCGTCCCCCACCAGCTTCCGCCCACGCGCCGCGACCCGGCCCAGCAGCCAGCTCGGCATGGACTGGATGTGCGCGAGAGGGCGCGGAGCCTCACTGCGAGTCATGGCGGCAGCGTAGCCGCAATTCATTGGACTTCCCAACGATGTGCGCTCTAGCCTCCATTCCGTTGGAATGCCCAACGACTTGCTCCCGTGGAGGTGTCCATGCGCCGCGTCCGGTACGAGGTCAACGGCGGCCCGGAGGTCCTGTTCACCGAGGAGGCGCCCGCTCCCGCACCCGGTCCCGGTGAGCTGCTGGTCCGCTCCGAGGCGATCGGGGTCACCCTGCCCGCCGTCCGCAAGGTCCGCGAGGGTACGGAGCCCGGACCGCTGGGCGGAGAGGTGGCGGGGCATGTCGTCGCCGTCGGGGAGGGTGTCACCGGCTTCGCGGCGGGCGACCGGGTCACCGGCCTGTGCTTCTCCCACGCGTACGCCGAACTCGCCCTGCTGCACGAGCGGATGGCGTCCCACGTCCCCCCGGAGGCGACCTCGGCCGAGGCGGTGGCACTCGTCCGCAGCGGTCTTGTGGCACGCGGCGCCTACGAGGCGTCCCGCCCCCGCGCGGGCGAGACGGTCCTCGTCACGGCGGCGGCCGGCACGACCGGCGGACTCGCCCTCCAGTACGCGCGGGCGGGCGGCGCCTCCCGCGTGGTCGCGGCGGTGAGCAGTCGCGAAAAAGCCGACTTCGTACGGTCGTTGGGCGCCGACGAGGTGGTCCTCTACCCGGACGAGAGCTGGGGCGAGCCGGTGGACGTGGTGCTCGACGGAGTGGGCGGGGACGTCCTCCACTCCGCCGTACGCGCCCTGGCTCCCAACGGTCGTCTGATCGCCTACAGTTCGGGCGGCGGCACGGTCGACGCCCATCAACTGCTCTTCAGAAGCGCCTCGGTGACGGGTTTCCAGATGGCCGCCGTCGCCCGCGCCCAGCCCGAGCTGTACACCCGTTGGCTCACCGAAGTCTGGGACCACTACCGCCAAAGGGCCTTGCGCCCCAGCGTGTTCGCGCGCCTCCCGCTCGCTGACGCCTCGGAGGCGCACCGGATCATCGAGTCCCGCCGCAACCTCGGCAAGGTGGTCCTGGTGCCGTAGACCGGGTCAGCCGACCGGTGTCCCCGCCTCCAGGTAGATCGCCGCTCCCCGCTCACGCGCCCGCAGGGCCCAGCGGAGGCGTTCGTAGCGGACCGGGGGGAGCATACCGGCGGCGTCGTGTTCGGAGGCGAAGCGCCAGGCGCGCAGTTCGGGTCCGGGGAGGTGGACGCGGGCGGCTTCGGCGGGGTCGAGGCGGCCGCCGTCGAAGAGGAGGCGCAGACCGCCGTAGCCGGGCGGGTCGGGGCGTTCCCAGTCGACGACGAGCAGCCGGGGCACCTCGCGCAGCCGTATGCCGGTCTCCTCGGCGACCTCGCGCATCCCGGCGCGGGCAGGTGCCTCGCCGGGTTCGACGACGCCGCCGGGGAACTCCCAGCCGGGCTTGTAGGTGGGGTCGACGAGGAGCACCTGGTCGTGTTCGTCGAAGAGGAGCACCCCGGCCGCCAGGGTCTCGGCGGTGGGCTCCGGGGTCTGCACGATGTCGCAGGGGCGGGCCGCGCCGCTGCCGATGGCCTCGGTGACGCACAGGGCGGCTTCGCGCGGTGTGAGGGCGCCGGTGTCGATCGGGTGGGCGTCGACGGCGAGCCAGGAGGCGAACGCGGCGTGGAAGGGCTCGATGTGGTCGTAGGACCACTGGCGCACCCGCATCTCGCCGTCGGGGAGGTCCGGCGGTACCTCCCGGGCGGCTATGCGCTCGCGCAGGATCGTTTCGGCCGGGGCGAGCACCAGGTGGCGCACGGCGATGCGGCGGGCGGCGAGACCGCCGAAGATCTCGTCGCGGTACTCCTGGCGCAGCAGGGTCATCGGCACGACGAGCGTGCCGCCCAGCTCGGCGAGCATCGCCGCCGCCGTGTCGACGACCAGGCGGCGCCAGATCGGCAGGTCCTGGAAGTCACCGACCTCGGCCAGGTGCTTGGCGGGCAGCAGCCGGGACAGCTCCGCGCCGATGATCTCGGGGTCGAAGAGCGTGCTGTTCGGGATCAGTTCGATCAGTTCCCGTGCGGTGGTGGTCTTGCCCGCACCGAACGCGCCGTTGATCCAGACGACGGTCACGGTTCCCCCTCTTCTGTTGGCCCCCTGGGGCTTGCCCGTTCCACCCTGCCACGGAAACCACCTCCAGTTGAGGGCGCACAGCGTGGCGCCGGCACCCCCGCGACAGGGGTACCGGCGCCGTACTCGTCGGTGTCAGGCCGTACCGAGCGTGCCCTCGTCCAGGTCCAGGCTCTCCTGGCTGACGAGGTGATCGACCGTGCCCAGGGTGTCGGTGACCCTGAGGTCCTTCAGCGCGCCGTCCTCGGTCGCGTGGGACGGGGTGATGGCGGCCACGACGAATCCGGTGGCGAGGCTGGCGATGGCGAGCATGCTGCGCTTCTTCATGCCCTGATCAACTGCCACGGCGCCCGGAGGTCACGCGGCCCGCAGGCGGGAATGCGTGCCACCGGCCGAAGACGCCCGAAAGGCGTGCGGCGACTCCCCGTCCTGTCGGTGGGTAAGCCGCCGCACGCCTTTCGGCGCGGAATGCGCCGCGCGTCAGTCCTGCGCGGCGTCCTTCAGCTTCTCCTTGGCCTGGCGGGCGTCGCCCACGACCTGCTCGGCGCGGCCCTCGGCGGTCAGCTTCTCGTTGCCCACCGTGCGGCCCGCGGCCTCCTTGACCTTGCCGCCGGCCTGCTCGGTCGCCGCCTTGGCCTTCTCGCTGGCGCTCATGCCGCTCACCTTTCGCCGTGCCGTTGTTTCCTGATGGGAGGCGAATGGCCGCGACTGCACGACGCAAACCCCTTGAGCGGAAATCGATGTGCCCTGGGTCCCCGCCGTCTCGCGGAGCTGACGACGGCGCAAATCAACGACGACTTCCCGGAAGTCCGGTGATCTAACTCTGTTTTCGTGCGCATGTGTGACGGGGTTGGGGACATTAGGCGGTCAGGAGGTTGATAAACATGGTTCCCCTGATTCTGGTTCTGCTTCTGGCCCTTATTCTTTTCGGTGCGGGTTTCGCGCTGAAGGCCCTCTGGTGGATCGCGGTCGTCGTTCTCGTCCTGTGGCTGCTCGGCTTCATCGTCCGTCCTGCCGGCAGTGGCGGCCGCAAGGGTCGCTGGTACCGCTGGTAGAGCGCCGCGGGCGCGATTCCCCACCGCCCTACGTGAAGTGGCCCCGCCGAGATCGGCCGGGCCACTTCACGTCTCGGTGCTCGTCGGTGGTGCGGTGAGGTGGTCGAGAACGTTGGTGAGCTGCAGCATGCGGTCGAGGTGGGGCGGCCGGTTGTCCAGGTGCAGGGTGGCGCCGAGGGCGCTGGTGCGGCGGTGGATCATCAGCAGGGCCGTCAGTCCGGAGGAGTCGATGTGCGCCAGCTCGCGGAAATCGAGTCGTACGTCCCGTGGGGCGGGACGGGTGGCCCTCAGCTCCTGGCTGACCTCGTCGAGGAGGTCGTCGCTGGTGTCGTGATCGAGTTCACCGCCGATCAGCACGAAGAGCGTGCCGGGCTCGTGGCGGAAGGACAGAGTGAATTCACTGGGCGTCAGGTGTGTCATGCGTGTATGCCGGGGCCGGGGACGGGACAGGTGAGGTGGTCGTTCAGGGCGTTCGCGCCGTGCTCGAGCAGTTTCACGGTGCGCGGGAAGTCACGGAGCCGCTCGGCCAGGGCGTCCAGGGCGGCCGACAGCGAAGGGGCGGGCACGCCCCGGACGGTGAGGATCCCGGCGGTCCAGGTGACGAACGTCGTGAACAGCGCGGGGTCGTCGACGTAGAGGGCGGTGGCCAGGAAGTCGACGACATGGGCGATGTCCTCGGCGGTGCGTTCGTGCTGGGCGCCGCTGTAGGCGCGCAGGGCGGGAAAGCGGTGCTCCAGGTCGGCCAGTGCCTGCCGGACGAGCTGCGGCCGGGACCGGGCGACCAGGGTGTACTCCTGGTCGGCCAGATGCGGCAGGTCGTCCACGGCGTGCCGGATCGCCGAGGCGTCCGGGCGCGGTATGCCGCGCTCCAGGGCGGCGGCCGCGGCACGCGCGTCGGGCGCCCACCGGTCCGCCTTCAGAGCGGTGGCGTAGCGACCGTCGGGACCGAAGGCAGGACCACCGGCCAGGACGGGGACGCCGATGGACTGGCAGGCGGTGATGGCGGCGTGCGCCGTCGGCAGGTGGGTGGGGATCGACGCGGACAGCAGGACCGCGTCGGCGTTGGTGAGGTGCAGATGGGAGATCAGATGCGGGGTGGGGGTCTGGGCGCCGAGGTAGTCCACCCGCCAGCCGCGCAGGGCGAGGACCTCGGCGACCAGGCGGGCGGGCAGCGCGTGCCATTCGCCGTCCACACAGCTCACCGTCACCCGGCCGCGATCGGCGGTCCGCCGGTCGGCGCCGGGGCGGTGGGCGAGGGTGGCGATGACCCGCTCGTTGATGGCGGTGGCGGCGTGCTCCTGGGCCACGCTGATCCGGTCGGCCGCCCATTCGCGCCCGACTCTCTCCTGCACGGGTGCGATGACCTGAAGCAGCAGGGTCTCCTCGTCCACTCCCCCGGCCAGGGCGTCGTGGACGGTCGCGGCGGCCCGGCGCTCGTCGCCGTCGGCGACCGCCTGCCACAACTGCTCCACCGTGGCATCGATTCCGGCGGTCTCGCTCACCGGGTGGTCCCCTCGACCGGTCCGCCGTCCGCCTGCCTGTCGTCCGCCCTGCCGTCGTCCGCCTGCCCGTCGACGACGCTCGGCGCGCCGGTGCGCGGGGCGGTGACGGCCATGACGGCCATGTCGTCGTGGCGGCCGCTGCCGAGCCACTGGGAGACCAGCATCTGTACCCGCTCGACCACCGCCTCCGCCGGAAGACCGGCGCACTCGGCGAGCGCCCGCTTCAGCCGGTCCTCGCCGAAGAGGTCGTCCCCCAGCGGACCGCCGCGAGCCTCGGTGATGCCGTCGGTGTACAGCAGGCAGGTCTCGCCGGGTGCGAGGTCCGTCTCGACGGTGCGCGCGGTCACCGTGGGCAGCGCGCCGACCAGGGTGCCCCGGGTTTCCGCCTCCTCCACGCTGCCGTCGGCGCGGACGATGAGCGGTGGCATGTGTCCGGCGCTGGTCAGCCGCAGTCGTACCCGGCCGTCGCGGCGTCGTACGGACGCCAGTGTGAGGGTGGCGAAGCGGGCGTGGTGAGAGGTGAGCAGCGCGCTGTTGAGCAGGTTGAGGATGTGCTCGTGGTCGTCGGCGAGGGGCAGCAGGGCGTGCAGCGTGTTGCGTATCTTGCCGGTCAGGACCGCCGCGTTCAGACCCTTGCCCGCCACGTCGCCGAGGACGACGAGCGTCTCCTCGTCGGGTCCGGCGCCGGGGTGGACGTCGTAGAAGTCGCCGCCGACGCGCTCGTGGTCGGCGGAGCTGCGGTAGCCGCCTGCGTACTCCACGCCGTGCACCGTGCGCAGCGCCGGTGGCAGGAGGTCCTGCATGAGGGTGGCGGTGATCGTGGCCTGCTCGGTGTAGAGGCGGGCGGCGGACAGGGCCGCCCCGGCGCGTGCGGCGAACAGGCGGGCGAAGATCTCCTCGCCCTCGGTGAACGCCTGCTCGGTGCTGGAGCGCAGCAGGATGAGCGCGCCGGCCGGGACGCCGTGTCCGGGCAGCGGTGTGACGATCACGGAGCCGACCGGTCCGGCGAAACCGTCCGGGACGGCCCAGTCGGGGATGTCGGCGGGGTTGATCCAGCGGGCGGGCACCGGCGGGAAGCCCTGCAGCGCCTCCCGCAGTCCGGGCACACCGGCGAGGTCGACCTGCCGGGTGGTCTGCACGACGGGACCACCCCGGCAGGCGTAGGTGAGGGAGAAGCGCCGGCCCCGGGGCGGCGCGATCAGGACGGCGGCTTCGGCGAGATGTTCCGCGGCCATGGCGGCGGCCACCTCCATGCACCGCGGCACGTTGAGCGTGGACAGCAGGGTGCTGGACGTCTCCGAGAGCACCGCGGAGCGCCGTCGGGCGTCGCTGAGCGCCCTCTCGGCCAGGCGGCGGTCGGTGTCGTCGACCAGCCACCACACCACGTCACCCTCGATGACCGTGGGGTGCGCCTCGAAGAACCGGTCGCCGATGGCTCCGTACGGGACCTTCGTGCCCGTACCCGGGGAGTGTGCGGCGAGGACGCGCCGATGGGCGTCCGCGAGCCAGGCGGGAACCTGCTCGGAGAGCCGGGCGCCGCTCACCGCGTCCGGCAGTACCTGCCGGGCGGCATCGTTCAGGCGCCCCAGCCGTCCGTGCCGGTCGGTGACCAGCACGGGATAGGGGGCATCAGTCCACGCGGGCCCGATGTCCAGGCCCGCCTCGGACGGAAGGGCGGAAAAGCTGTGGGACGCAGTCACAAATACAGGCACGCACGGTGCGCACCACACCACCTTCCTGTCAGTCGGAAACAGTTCTCCTCGCGCAACCGTCCCGCACCGGGCACAGCCTTTGCAACCAGCGCAGCACATACACACGCAACCGCCACAAAAGGTCCCGGGCGCGCACGCCGGGACCGCCCGCGGCGATCGAACCGGGGGCACCGCGGTGAAGAGGATCACCGACCGGACCGGTGCCGCCGACCGTCCCGTGGACGCCTCCCCGGCGAGGTCCCGGCATCCGCACCGCGTCCACCGCACTCCCGGTGGAGCGCACAAGGACCTCAACAGGGCACTATGACTCCCATGATGGACAGCGGTCACAAGCTCGACGACTCCGAAGCCGCGGCTTCGCCCGCGGTGTCCTACTCGCGCCCGGAGGAGGGCCTGTGGATCATTGGCCTGCGCGGGGACGTCGAACTCCACCTGATGAAGGAGGTCGAGGCAGCCACCGGCGTCGCCCTGCGCCAGAGCCGTGGACCCGTGCTGTTCGACCTGCGGGAACTCGGCTTCTGCGACTCGTCGTTGCTCAACCACCTGCTGCGGACCACCCGGCAGCGCCAGGTGGCCCTGTTCGGCGCCGACCGGAACGTACGGCGCCTCCTCGAAGTGACAGGAGCGGAGACCGTGTTGCCGCTGTATCCCGACCTCGACGCGGCGCGCACCGCCCTGTCCCTGCCGCCCTCACCGGACCGCCCATGAGCACCCTCGACCCGTCCCGTCACGTGCCCGAGCCCCGTGGTGACAGCGGAAAGCCGGTCCGGCCGAGCGCCGTGTTCTCCGCGGACTCCGGCACCGCCTCACCCGGCGACGCCCGCCGCCTTGCCGTCGCCTACCTGGAGGATCACTGTCCGGGCGCCGACATTCCGGCCGTCCAGGTCGTGCTCAGCGAGCTGGTCACCAATGCCGCCCGGCACACCCCGGAGGGCACCTGGACCGTCACCCTGCGCCACGCCGACGGAATGCTCACCCTCCAGGTCGAGGACTCCAGCCCGCACCTTCCGCGCGCCCGGCAGGGCGACACCCTCGACGGGCACGGCGGTCTCGGTCTCGGACTGGTGGACAGTCTCAGCGACTTGGTCACCACGATGCGCACTCCGAGGGGCAAGGCGGTCATCGCGCACTGGAAGGTGGAGCGGGACGCGTCCGCCGGGCAGGGCGAAAATCCCGCGTAGCCCGGGACGGCTGCTCGGCGCCGCCTCCGCCACGTGGTGAGCGGTACGGAGTGCGCCGCGCGCGCCCGTCACACCGCTCGACCGCGCCGAAACCCACACAACCGAACGGCTGATACCCGTTCGTCGCGAGGCTTCCAACACAGTCCCACACGTCCTACCGTAATCGCGCACCGCTGACACGAACATGCCGTCACCCGCGCACGCGAGTCGGAGGACCGTGGACGATGCGTCACCCCCACACGTACAGATCCCGCAGAGCCGGTGTCACCGCGGTCGGCGCGCTCGCCGCCGCGCTGCTGGTGAGCGCGGCCGCCCTCACCGTGCCCGCCGCGGCAACTCCCGTACGGAGTACGGCCGTCGCCTCGGACGACGGTCTCGCCCTCACCCCGCCCATGGGCTTCAACAACTGGAACTCCACCCATTGCCGGGCCGAGTTCAACGAGACCATGGTCGAGGGGATAGCGGACCTCTTCGTCGACAAGGGTCTGAAGGACGCCGGTTACCAGTACGTCAATCTGGACGACTGCTGGGCGCTGCCGAACCGGGACGCGAACGGGCAGTTGGTGCCCGACCCGGCCCGATTCCCCCACGGGATCAAGGCTGTTGCCGACTATGTGCACGCCAAGGGGCTCAAGCTCGGCATCTACACCAGCGCGGGCACCAGGACCTGCGACACCACGGGCTTCCCCGGCGCGCTCGGTCACGAGGCGAGTGACGCACGGCAGTTCGCGGAGTGGGGCGTCGACTACCTCAAGTACGACAACTGCAACAACCAGGGCGTGGACGCGCGCCAGCGTTACCGCACGATGCGTGACGCCCTGAAAGCCACCGGGCGCCCCATCGTCTTCAGCATCTGCGAGTGGGGCGAGAACAAGCCCTGGGAGTGGGCCGCCGACGTGGGCCAACTCTGGCGCACCACCGGGGACATCAGCGACAACTGGGGCTCGATGCTGTCGATCCTCAAGCAGAACCTGCCCCTCGCGCCCTACGCCGGTCCGGGCCACTGGAACGACCCCGACATGCTGGAGGTCGGCAACGGCGGCATGACGGACACCGAGTACCGCTCCCACTTCTCCCTCTGGTCGATCATGGCCGCGCCGCTGCTCATCGGCACCGATCTACGCAAGGCGTCCGCCGAGACCCTCGACGTCCTCGGCAACAAGGAGGTCATCGCGGTCGACCAGGACCCGCTGGGCCGCCAGGGCACGGTCGTCTCGTCGGAGGGTGGCCGCTGGGTCGTCGCCAAGGAAATGGCGGACGGCAGCCGGACGGTGGCTCTCTTCAACGAGTCCGCGACCGCCCAGCACATCGCCACCAGCGCCTCGGCCGTGGGTCTGCCGAAGGCCGCCGGTTACACCCAGCGGGACCTCTGGCGGCACCGCAGCCTCAACACGGCGGGCACCATCGCCGCGACCGTCCCGGCCCACGGCACCGTCCTGCTGCGCGTGTCGGCCGACGGACACTGGGCGACGAACCCCCCGGCCACCGAACTCGGCGTGACAGAACAGCCGTTGGTCGAGGCGGGCACCCCGGCGACCCTGACCACCACGCTCACCGACCTGGGCCGTACGACAGCCCACCGGGCGTCCGTGTCCCTGACCGGACCCGAGGGCTGGGACGTACGCGCCCTCTCCCCCACCCGGACCGCGGCACTCGCCCCGGGTAAGTCCCTGCACACCCGTTGGCGCGTCACGGCACCGGAGGGCACCCCCACCGGCTCCTACGCCCTTTCCCTGCAAGCGAGTTACCGCTCGGCAGCCGGAACGCGGGTCACCGACGTCCTCCCGCTGACCGCCGCCGTGGTGGTACGCCCGCCCTCCGGCACCTCCTACCTCAGCGACCTGCCCTGGATGTCGGCCACCGGCGGCTGGGGTCCCGTGGAGCGCGACACCAGCAACGGCGAGAGCGCGGCGGGCGACGGCAACCCCCTCACCATCGGCTCGGTGACCTACCCCAAGGGACTCGGCACCCACGCCCCCAGCGAGATCGCCTACTACACCGGTGGGCGGTGCACGAACTTCACCGCCGAAGTGGGCGTCGACGACGAGAAGGGCACCAAGGGCACGGTCGCCTTCGAGATCTGGGCCGACGACACGAAAACCGCCTCGACCGGCACCCTGACCAACACGGACCCCGCCCACCCCCTGACCGCCGACATCTCCGGCGCCCGGGTGATACGCCTCGTCGTCACGGACGGCGGCGACGGCATCGACTCGGACCACGCGGACTGGGCGGGGGCGCGGGTGAGCTGCTGAAGTCGCGGTAGCCGCGGCTGTCTCTGCGCCCAGGACCTCGGCTCGTCCTGGGCGCAAAGGGGGGAGAC
This sequence comes from Streptomyces sp. DSM 110735, assembly GCF_016482685.1. Lineage (GTDB taxonomy): Bacteria > Actinomycetota > Actinomycetes > Streptomycetales > Streptomycetaceae > Streptomyces. The sequence goes on from NZ_JACYHF010000002.1 coordinate 83,146, forward strand.
ACCCGGAGGTTCTGGGCGCGAGGATTCGGTCATGAACAGCAACGCGCCGGATGACTGGTCCCCGGCGGACCATCCGTACTCGATCGCGCTCTCGGAAGCGAACTGGTGGCGTGCCACGGTCGCGTTGACCGTCGACCGCATGCACAGCGACGACGTCCAGGTCGGCTGGTTCAGCTCCCGGCAGATCGACGCGCGCACACTGGTCGTCGCCCTGCGCCAGCTCCTCGCCGCGGTGAAGCTCGAACGGACCGCCCTCACAGACCTCGGCATGGATCCCGCGGTGATCAGCGCGCTCGATGACGCCGAACAGGCATTCCTTGTCGCCCTGCCGAACATCAAGCACGTCCGCGACGGTCTCACCCACTTCGAGGACTGGGCCCGCGGCCAGGGCGGCGGCCCGCAGGCAGCCGCCCGCAAGACCGCCGACCCACGCGCCGTAGCCCGCCGCTTCTGGAGCTTCGGCTACGACCCGGTCACCGACACCGTCACCATGGGACCGTTCACCATCCCCGTCAGCGCGGCACTCCCCGCCGCCAGCGCACTGTGCGAGGCGATCTACGCCGCGACGCGCGCGGTCGACCAGCGCAGCACGGCGCAACTCCGGGACCAAGCCGTCCAGGCGCTGACCGAGGCGGCGATTCCCTGTACTCCCCCACACGACGCGGTCCGTGTCTCTCAGGGCCGAGACACGCGGATCTGGCTCTCCCTCGAACTCACCCGCGTTCCGGACGGACAGCGCGGCGAACTGGCGGAGCGTGTCACCAAAGCGCTGGACGGCGTTGGACTGCGGCTCACATCGCCGGTGTTCCCGCAGGCAGACGACACGGCCGACCGCCTGATCGCCGGGGAGGCGCTGACGGTGGAGAGGAACAGCCCGCCGACCACGTAGGTGAGAAGCGGGACCGGATGCGGGCCTGACGAGGCGGAGAAGAACCTGGAGGTTCCGGGGCGCGTTGCCGCTTCACGTCTTCGCGCGATGGGAAGAGGACTGCCTCCCCCTCAGCACCTAGACCCCGACGCCCCCTCAGACCCCCGCAGCCGCCGCCCCCGGCCTCCGCGCGAGCGCCGCCGCAGCCGCCCCCACCAGCCCCGCGTCCGTGCCCATCTGCGCGGGCGCGACCGTCAGGCGCTGGACGAACGACAGCGTCGCGTAGTGGGCGAGGGCCTTGCGGAGGGGGGCGAAGAGGACGTCGCCCGCCTTGCCGACGCCGCCGCCGATCACCGCGATGTCGATCTCGACGAGGGTCGCGGTGGCGGCGATTCCGGCGGCGAGGGCCTGGGCGGCGCGTTCGAAGGCGGCGACGGCGACCGGGTCGCCCGCGCGGGCGGCGGCGGCCACGGCGACGGCGGAGGTGTCACCGTCGGGACCGGGCAGCCAGCCCTGTTCCAGGGCGCGGCGGGCGATGTTCGGGCCGCTGGACAGTCCCTCGACGCAGCCGCGCGAACCGCAGGGACACAGCTCGCCGTCCAGGTCGACGCTGATGTGGCCGATGTGACCGGCGTTGCCGGTGGGTCCGGGGTGCAGCCGTCCGCCCAGGACCAGGCCGCCGCCGACGCCCGTGGAGACCACCATGCACAGCGCGTTGTCGTGGCCGCGCGCCGCGCCCTGCCAGTGCTCGGCGGCCGTGATGGCGACACCGTCCCCGATCAGCTCCACCGGCAGATCGCCCCCGGTCGCCGCGCGCACCCGCTCCACGAGCGGATAGCCGCGCCAGCCCGGCACGTTGACGGGGCTGACGGTGCCCGCGGAGGCGTCCACCGGTCCGGCGCTGCCGATGCCGAGGGCCTCGGCGCGGGACCACAGCGGCGAGGCGGACAGCTCGGCGAGCACCTCCTCGACCGCGCGCATAACCGTTTCACCGTCCTCGCGGGCAGGCGTGGCGCGCTGCGTCCGCGTGTGGATCCGGCCGTCGCCGTCCACCAGCGCGCCCGCGATCTTGGTGCCGCCGATGTCCAGCGCAGCCACGAGGTCGGTGTGCATCAGTGTCAGGTCTCCCCGTCGAGCCGTGAGATGGAGCGAAGCCGGAAAACGCCCCCGACCGGTCATGACGGACCTGGACCGGGGACGGCGGTGGACAGTCTCTCGCGCACCTGACAACGTTGTCCAGGCTCTATGCTCGACGCCACACGCTCGTACCGGCCCCGACCGGGGCACCGGCCAGTGAAGACCACGGACGACAGGACAGGACTCCGCATCGTGCCCGAGACCACCCGCCGAGCGGACCCCGCCGGCGCCACCGGCCGTTACGGCAACCGGCCCACCATGAAGGACGTGGCCGCGCGGGCCGGGGTGGGGCTCAAGACGGTCTCCCGCGTGGTCAACGGCGAGCCCGGGGTCACCCCCGACACCGAACGGCGCGTCCAGGAAGCCATCGACGCCCTGGGCTTCCGGCGCAACGACAGCGCACGCGTGCTCCGCAAGGGCCGTACGGCCAGCATCGGACTGGTCCTGGAGGACCTCGCGGACCCGTTCTACGGTCCGCTCAGCCGCGCGGTCGAGGAGGTGGCCCGCGCCCACGGCGCCCTGCTGATCAACGGTTCCAGCGCCGAGGACCCGGAGCGGGAGCGGGAGTTGGCGCTCGCGCTGTGCGCACGTCGGGTGGACGGTCTGGTGGTGATCCCGGCCGGGGACGACCACCGCTATCTGGAGCCGGAGATCAGGGCGGGCGTCGCGACGGTGTTCGTGGACCGCCCGGCCGCGCGCATCGAGGCGGACGTGGTGCTCTCCGACAACTTCGGCGGCGCCCGCGACGGCGTGGCCCATCTGATCGCGCACGGGCACCGCCGGATCGGCTTCATCGGCGACATGCCGAACATCCACACGGCGGCGGAGCGGCTGCGCGGCTACCGGGCCGCCATGGAGGACGCCGGAATAGCCGTCGAGGACGACTGGATGTCGCTCGGCGCGACCAACCCGGAGCGGGTGCGCCGGGCGGCCGAGGGGATGCTGACCGGGACCTCACCGGTGACCGCCATATTCACGGGCAACAACCGGGTGACGGTCACCGTGATCCGGGTGCTGGCCGAGCACACGCGCCCGGTCGCCCTGGTCGGGTTCGACGACTTCGAGCTGGCCGATCTGCTCCAGCCGGGGGTGACGGTCGTCGCTCAGGACGCGGCGGCGCTCGGTCGTACCGCCGCCGAGCGGCTGTTCCGGCGGCTGGACGGCGCGCTGGCGGCGGCGGAGCGGATCGAGCTGCCGACCCGGCTGATCGAGCGCGGCTCGGGCGAACTGCCCCCGGCGGACTGAGGCTTCGGCGCCCGCTCAGGCGGGGCGGCCACCGGGAGCCGCGTAGGACTCCAGGTCGCCCCGGCTCAGCCCGGTCAGGGCGGCGACCTCGGCGGTGTCGAGGGCGCCGCAGTCAAGGCCGCGCAGGAGGTAGCCGCTGAGAGCCCGGGCGGTGGCGGGCTCGTCCATGACGTCGCCGCCCGCGCGGACTGCGTAGCGGGCGAGCCGGTCGGCGGCGCGCTCGAACCCCTCGCGGTAGAAGGCGAAGACGGCCGCGTAGCGGGTCGGCAGATGGCCGGGGTGCATGTCCCAGCCCTGGTAGTAGGCGCGGGCGAGGGAGCGGCGGACGAGACCGTGGTGCAGCCGCCAGGCCGCGTGGACCTGCTCGGCGGGACCGACCGGCAGCACGTTGGTGGAGCCGTCGGACAGGCGGACGCCGGTGCCCGCTGCGGCGACCTGCATGACCGCCTTGGCGTGGTCGGCGGCGGGATGGTCGGGCGCCTGGTGGGCGGCGGAGACGCCGAGGGCGGCGCTGTAGTCGAAGGTGCCGTAGTGGAGTCCGGTGACGCGGTCCTCGCCCGCCTGGATCATGCGGGCGACGGTCGCGGTGCCGTCGGCGGCGAGGACGGCCTGGCTGGTCTCGATCTGGATCTCGAAGCCGAGGCGTCCGCGCTCCAGTCCGTGGGTCTCCTCGAAGGCGTCCAGCAGCCGCGCGAAGGCGGTCACTTGCTCGGCGTACGTCACCTTCGGCAGCGTCAGCACCAGCCCCTCGGGCAGCCCGCCCGCCGCGAGCAGCCCGGTGAGGAAGACGTCCAGGGTGCGGATGCCCCGCTCGCGCACCCCGGCTTCCAGGCACTTGACGCGGATGCCGGTGTACGGCGGCGCCGTGCCCTTCTCGTACGCCTCCGCGACGAGCCGGGCGGCGCGGGCGGCGGCCTGGTCCTCCTCCTCGGAGGGGCGGATGCCGTAGCCGTCCTCGAAGTCGACCCGGAGGTCTTCCACCGGCTCGCGCTCCAGCTTGGCGCGGACGCGGGAGTACACCGGGTCGGCGAGTTCGGCGGACAGCCCGAGGACGGCCGCGAAGGACTCGGCGTCGGGGGCGTGCCGGTCGAGGGCGGCGAGGGCGTGGTCGCCCCAGGCGCGGGGGGTGTCGGCGGCGTAGGCATCGGCGGGGACGTAGACGGTGTGGACGGGCTGCCGGGTGCCGGGGTCGCCCGGGTAGCGGCGGGCCAGGTCGGCGTCGACGGGGGCGAGGAGGGCGCCGACGCGTTCCGCGATCGAGTCCGCGAGGCTGGTCCTGATCTTCTCCTGCCCGTCCATCCACACCCTCCCTCTCGCACGGCGCGGAACCGGACGGGTCCGCGCGCCGAAGCTATCCGGGGTGATTCTCGCTGGTCAACACCCTCCGGTCCGGGTCAACACCTTCCGGGCGGGGCGGGAAACGCGGAACCCCCGCGACCGGATGCCGGTCGCGGGGGTCCTGTGCGCACGGGAGCACGCGGGCGTGCTCTGCCTGGATCAGCCCTTGCGGGTCTTGATCTCGTCCGTGAGCTGCGGGACGACCTCGAAGAGGTCGCCGACGACGCCGTAGTCGACCAGGTCGAAGATCGGAGCCTCGGGGTCCTTGTTGACCGCGACGATCGTCTTCGAGGTCTGCATACCGGCGCGGTGCTGGATGGCGCCGGAGATGCCGTTGGCGATGTAGAGCTGCGGCGAGACCGACTTGCCGGTCTGACCGACCTGGTTGGTGTGCGGGTACCAGCCCGCGTCCACCGCGGCACGCGAGGCGCCGACGGCCGCGCCGAGGGAGTCGGCCAGCGCCTCGATGATCGCGAAGTTCTCCGCGCCGTTGACGCCACGGCCGCCGGAGACGACGATCGCGGCCTCGGTCAGGTCCGGACGACCGGTCGACTCGCGCGGGGTGCGACCGGTGACCTTGGTGCCGGTGGCCTGGTCGGAGAAGGTGACCGACAGGGACTCGACCGCACCGGCGGCCGGGGCGGCCTCGACGGCGGCCGAGTTCGGCTTGACCGTGATGACCGGGGTGCCCTTGACGACTCGGGACTTGGTGGTGAAGGACGCGGCGAACACCGACTGGGTGGCCACCGGGCCCTCGTCGCCCGCCTCGATGTCGACGGCGTCGGTGATGACGCCGGAGCCGGTGCGCAGCGCCAGGCGGGCGGCGATCTCCTTGCCCTCGGCGGAGGACGGCACCAGCACGGCGGCCGGGGACACGGCCTCGACGGCGGCCTGGAGGGCGTCGACCTTCGGGACGACGAGGTAGTCGGCGTACTCGGACGCGTCGTGGGTGAGGACGCGGGTCGCGCCGTGCTCGGCCAGCGTGGCGGCGGTGTCGGCGGCGCCGTTGCCCAGCGCGACGGCGACGGGCTCGCCGATGCGGCGGGCCAGCGTCAGCAGCTCCAGGGTGGGCTTGCGGACGGCACCGTCCACGTGGTCGACGTAGACGAGGACTTCAGCCATGGGATTGCTCTCCTGCGTAACGAAGTTGAGGGGCGGTCTGGGCGCGGAGCCTTAGATGAACTTCTGGCCCGCGAGGAACTCGGCGAGCTGCTTGCCGCCCTCGCCCTCGTCCTTGACGATCGTGCCCGCGGTGCGCGCCGGGCGCTCGGCCACGGCCTCGACCTTGGTGTACGCGCCGTCCAGACCGACCTCCTCCGCCTCGATGTCGAGGTCGGACAGGTCCCAGGACTCCACCGGCTTCTTCTTGGCGGCCATGATGCCCTTGAAAGACGGGTAACGCGCCTCGCCCGACTGGTCGGTCACCGACGCGACCGCCGGGAGGGACGCCTCGAGCTGCTCCGAGGCGGTGTCGCCGTCGCGGCGGCCCTTGACGGTGCCGTCCTCGACGGAGACCTCGGACAGCAGCGTCACCTGCGGCACGCCGAGGCGCTCCGCGACCAGGGCGGGTACGACACCCATGGTGCCGTCGGTGGAGGCCATGCCGGAGATCACCAGGTCGTAACCGGCCTTCTCGATCGCCTTGGCCAGCACCAGGGAGGTGCCCAGCGCGTCGGTGCCGTGCAGGTCGTCGTCCTCGATGTGGATCGCCTTGTCGGCGCCCATCGAGAGAGCCTTGCGCAGCGCGTCCTTGGCGTCCTCGGGGCCGACGGTCAGGACGGTGACCTCGGCGTCGTCCGCGTCGTCCGCGATCTGGAGGGCCTGCTCGACCGCGTACTCGTCCAGCTCGGAGAGCAGACCGTCCACGTCGTCACGATCGACGGTCAGGTCATCGGCGAAGTGCCGGTCGCCAGTGGCGTCGGGCACGTACTTCACAGTGACAACGATCCTCAAGCTCACGCCGGCTCTCCTACTGCATCGTCATTTCCGGGCTGCCTCTTGAAGGCAGCATAGGCGCCTCAAGCGGCCGGTCCCGGTCGGGGCGTCGGTGCGCTCCCGGCCGAAATATTACTCGCCAGTACATCCAGTTCGTGCCCGCTGAGCAAGCGCTTTGAACTGTGACCTTCGCAACGCAGCGTAACCGGAACTCGACGGCGACGCAGAAGCGGGCCGCCCCTCCCCGCAGCGGGCCCGGCGCCGGTCAGTCCCGCAGCGCGTTGAAGCGGCCCTGGTGGTAGAGCAGCGGGCGCCCGGCGCCCGAGGGGTCGCCGAGCACGACCTCGGCGAGCACGATCCGGTGGTCCCCGGCCGGGACGCGGCCGACGATCCGGCAGACCAGCCAGGCGAGCACGTCGTCCAGGACGGGCACGCCCTCCGGTCCCTCGCGCCAGGCGGTGGCCGGGCCGAAGCGGTCGGCTCCGCTGCGGGCGAACGTGGCGGCGAGACCGTCCTGGTGCTCGGCGAGCAGATGGACGCCGACGTACTCGGCGCGCGAGACGGCGGGCCAGCTCGACGCGCCGGTGCCTATGCCGAAGGAGACGAGCGGAGGTTCGGCGGAGACGGAGGTGACGGAGGTCGCGGTGAAGCCGACCGGACCGTGGTCGGCGCGGGCGGTGATGACCGCGACACCGGCGGCGTGGCGGCGGAAGGTGGCGCGCAGCAGTTCGGGCGAGGCGGTCTGGTGGGTGCCGAGATCGGGCGTGGCCGTCATGGAGTTGTCCTTCTGCTGAGGAGGGCGAGCGGAGCGGATTCCGTGGCTGCTCAACAGCCCGGACAGCGCGCGCTCGCGGTGCGGGCCAGGTCGACGTGGGCCCGCCCGACGAGAAGGAGTTCGGTCGGCATACGGCCAGGCTGACGATGGTTGGTGCGCACAGTCAAGTACGGTCCGCGATCCGGAAGGGGCCCGGCCGGGCGGTTCCCGCCGCTCACAGGGCTTCCCCGAGCGCGGCGATCACATCGGCTCTGCGCGGCTGTCCGGCGGCGCGGCGCACCACGCGTCCCGCCGCGTCGAGGACCAGGACGGTGGGAGTGCGGACGATGCCGAGGGCGCGGACGAGGCTCAGATGGGCCTCGGCGTCGATGTCGACGTGGGTCACGCCGGGCACCATCGCGGCGACCTCACCGAGGGTGCGGCGGGTGGCCCGGCAGGGGGCGCAGAAGGCGCTGGAGAACTGAACGAGGGTGGCCCGCTCGCCCAGTTCGCCGCTCAGGTCGGCCGGCTCCAGCCGCTGTTCCTCGCCCTGCCCGCGCACGCGTGTCCTCCGCTCCGCCGCTCGCGCGGCACTTGTCCGGCCCGTCTGCCGGTCGGCTCGTTCGGTCCGGTTGCTCAGCCCGGTCATTTTGTCCGGTCGTCCTCAACACCAGCGCGTGAGAGCCCCGCGGGATTCCCGCGACCGCCGGGAGCGCACTCCTGGGGCGGGTGAAACGCCTGCGCCGCTCTCCCCGATGGGCTGTTACAGGGACGTGACGAGGATCTCGCCGCCACGGGGCACCAGGACTGGCTACCCGTCCGTTCTTGGGGCACCATCTGGAGACGCCGTAAACCTACGGCTGCGTAACTTCCCGCCGGGAGCCCCTTTCCCGAGCAGAGCAGAAAGGGTTGACCCCGCCCATGGCAGAACTGGTCTACCGTCCCGTCGTCGGTCTCGCGAAGACGATGTTCAAGGTGTGGGACCTCAAGATCGACTGCAAGGGTGCGGAGAACATCCCGCGCACCGGTGGCGCCGTCCTGGTGAGCAATCACATCAGCTACCTGGACTTCATCTTCAACGGTCTGGCGGCGCTCCCGCAGAAGCGGCTGGTGCGGTTCATGGCCAAGGAGTCGGTCTTCCGGCACAAGGTGTCGGGTCCGCTGATGCGCGGCATGAAGCACATCCCAGTGGACCGGGCCTCGGGCGAGGCAGCGTACGCGCACGCGCTGGACTCGCTGCGCTCCGGCGAGGTCATCGGGGTGTTCCCGGAGGCGACCATCTCGGAGTCCTTCACGCTGAAGAGCTTCAAGTCGGGTGCGGCGCGGCTGGCGCAGGAGGCGGGCGTCCCGCTGGTCCCGATGGCGCTGTGGGGCACCCAGCGGCTGTGGACCAAGGGCCACCCGCGCAACTTCAAGCGCAGCCACACCCCCATCACCGTCCGCGTCGGCGAGGCGCTGGAGGCGCCCCGCGACCAGTACGCGGGCGCCATCACCCGTCGTCTGCGCGAGCGCGTCCAGGACCTCCTGGACGCCGCCCAGCGCGCCTACCCCGCCCGCCCCAAGTCCGCGGAGGACTCCTGGTGGCTCCCGGCCCACCTCGGCGGCACGGCCCCGACGGCGGAGCAGTTGCGAGCGGTTCAGGCCCTCTGACGCGCGGCGCCCCAGCACGCACAAGGATGCGACCGCCCGAAGATCCGTGGATCTTCGGGCGGTCGCATCCTTGTGCGCGGAAAACTAGCGGGCCATCTCCTCCTTGAGCGCCGCCACGAACAGGTCGACGTCGTCCTCCGTGGTGTCGAAGGAGCACATCCAGCGGACGTCGCCCGCCGCCTCGTCCCAGAAGTAGAAGCGGAAGCGCTTCTGGAGGCGTTCGCTCACGTCGTGGGGCAGGCGGGCGAAGACGCCGTTGGCCTGGACGGGGTGGAGGATCTCCACGCCGTCGACCGCGCGGGCGCCCTCCGCCAGGCGCTGGGCCATCTCGTTGGCGTGGCGGGCGTTGCGGAGCCAGAGGTCCTTGGCGTAGAGCGCCTCCAACTGCACCGAGACGAAGCGCATCTTGGAGGCGAGCTGCATGGACAGCTTGCGCAGGTGCTTCATGTGGGAGACGGCGTCCTGGTTGATCACCACGACCGCCTCGCCGAGGAGCGCGCCGTTCTTCGTCCCGCCGAGGGAGAGGATGTCGACGCCGACCGCATTGGTGAAGGTCCGCATGGGGACGTTCAGGGAGGCGGCGGCGTTGGCGATGCGGGAGCCGTCCAGGTGCACCTTCATGCCGTGCGCGTGGGCGTGCTCGCAGATCGCGCGGATCTCGCCGGGCGTGTAGAGGGTGCCCAGCTCGGTGGACTGGGTGATCGAGACGACCTGCGGCTTGGCCCGGTGCTCGTCGTCGAAGCCCCACGCCTGCCGGTCGATCAGCTCGGGCGTGAGCTTGCCGTCCGGCGTGGGCACGGTGAGCAGCTTGAGCCCGCCCATGCGCTCGGGGGCGCCGCCCTCGTCCACGTTGATGTGCGCGCTCTCGGCGCAGATCACCGCGCCCCAGCGGTCGGTGACCGCCTGGAGCGCGACGACGTTCGCGCCCGTGCCGTTGAAGACCGGGAACGCCTCCGCGGTCGCCCCGAAGTGGCCGCGGATGATCCGCTGGAGGTTCTCCGTGTACTCGTCCTCGCCGTACGCCACCTGGTGGCCGCCGTTGGCCAGGGCCACGGCGGCCAGCACCTCGGGGTGCGCACCGGCGTAGTTGTCGCTGGCGAAGCCCCGGACCTTCGGGTCGTGATGACGACGCGCGTCGGTCCTGGGAGGGTTCACGGCTTCTCGGTCAGCCACAGACGGGTTCCGTTCACTTCGGCGGCGGGCTCGCTCCAGACGCCGGCGACGGCGTCGGCCAGGTCCTTGACGTCCGTGAAGCCCGCGAACTTCGCGTTGGGTCGCTCGGCGCGCATCGCGTCGTGCACCAACGCCTTCACCACCAGGATCGCAGCGGCGGCGCGCGGCCCCTCCTCGCCCCCCGCCTTGCGGAAGCCGTCGGCCATGGCGAGCGTCCACGCCTCGGCGGCTGCCTTGGCGGCGGAGTACGCCGCGTTGCCCGCCGTCGGCTTGGACGCGCCCGCGGCGCTGATCAGCAGGTAGCGGCCGTTGCCGCTCTGCTGGAGGGCGTCGTAGAAGGCCAGGGAGGTGTTCTGGACGGTGCGGATCAGCAGCTTCTCCAGCAGGTCCCAGTCGGCCAGGTCGGTGTCGTCGAACTTGGCGCCGCCGCGCCAGCCGCCGACCAGGTGGACCAGGCCGTCGATCCGGCCGTGCTCCTTCTCGATGCCCGCCGCCCAGGCGCGGGTGGAGTCGAGGTCGAGCAGGTCGACCGTCTCACCGGTGACCGTGGCGCCGCCGTTGGCGTAGCGCGCCGCGTCCACGGCTTCCGCCAGACGGGCGGGGTCATTGTCCGCGCCGACGACGGTCGCCCCCGCCTCGGCCAGCCGGACCAGGGCGGCGCGCCCCGCCGGTCCGCCCGCTCCGGCGACCGCGACCACCGCACCCCGAAGAACCCCGTTGCCCATCGTCTTCCTCTCCCGCTCCGCAGTCTCGTGCGCGTCGCTCTCGCGTACGCCGTTCTCGTGGACGCCGTTCTCGTGGGCGCCGTCGCTCACGCGGCAGTCCGCTCGGCACCGTCCGCCGTGATGCCCTTCGTCGAGGCAATCACGTTCTTCAGCTTCTTGGACAGCGCCTCATAGAACATGCTCAGCGGAAACTCGTCCGGGAGCACGTCGTCCACGAGCTTGCGCGGCGGCAGGCTGAGGTCGAGGGCGTCGGGACCCTTGGCCCACTTGGAGCCGGGGTGCGGGGCGAGGTAGGTCGCGACCAGCTCGTACCCGGCGAACCAGTGGACCAGCTTGGGCCGGTCGATGCCGTCGCGGTAGAGCCGCTCGATGTCGGCGCACAGCCGGTTGGTGACCTCGGGGGCGCGCTCCCAGTCGATGGAGAGCTTGTTGTCGGTCCAGCGGACCACGTCGTGCTTGTGCAGGTAGGCGAAGAGGAGCTGACCGCCGAGCCCGTCGTAGTTGCGGACGCGGTCGCCGGTGACCGGGAAGCGGAACATGCGGTCGAAGAGGACCGTGTACTGCACGTCACGCGCCTGCGGGACGCCGTCCGACTCCAGCTTCACCGCCTCCTTGAAGGCGGTGAGGTCGCAGCGCAGCTCCTCCAGGCCGTACATCCAGAACGGCTGGCGCTGCTTGATCATGAACGGGTCGAAGGGCAGGTCACCGTGGCTGTGGGTGCGGTCGTGGACGATGTCCCAGAGCACGAACGCCTCTTCGCAGCGCTTCTGGTCGTGGACCATCTCCGCGATGTCCTCAGGCAGCTCCAGACCCAGGAGGTCGACGGCGGCGTCGGTGACCTTGCGGAAGCGCGCGGCTTCGCGGTCGCAGAAGATGCCACCCCAGGAGAAACGTTCCGGCGCCTCGCGGACGGCGATGGTCTCCGGGAAGAGGACGGCGGAGTTGGTGTCGTAGCCCGAGGTGAAGTCCTCGAAGGTGATGCCGCAGAACAGCGGGTTGTCGTACCGCGTGCGCTCCAGCTCGGCCAGCCAGTCCGGCCAGACCATGCGCAGGACGACCGCCTCCAGATTGCGGTCCGGGTTGCCGTTCTGCGTGTACATCGGGAAGACGACCAGATGCTGGAGACCGTGCTCGCGGCGCGCGGCGGGGTGGAAGGCCAGCAGCGAGTCGAGGAAGTCCGGCACCTCGAAGCCGCCCTCGGCCCAGCGGCGCAGGTCCTTCACGAGGGCCTCGTGGTAGGCGGCGTCGTGCGGGAGCAGCGGGGCCAGCTCCTCGACCGCCTCGGTCACCCGGCGCACGGCGGCCTCGGCGTCGGCCCGCGTGGGCGCGCCCTCGGCATCGAAGTCGATCGATCCGTCCTTGGACTGCCATGGCCGGATCCGCTCCACGGCATCCTTGAGCGTCGGCCAGGCCGGGTGGTCGATCACCCTGGTCAGCGAAGGAAGCCGCTCCTCCGCACCCGCCTGCACAAGAATTTCCGTCATGTTCCATCCTCCACGGGAGAACCTCGCGTATGGACACCGTATGCATACCCGGTTTCACCGAACAAGAGGGGTCTCGGGAAATTATTCTGCGCAGCCGCCGTTCGGCCGCTGTTTTTCCTGCCGCAAACCGTGACGGCGCTCACTTCCATCAGGCGGATACGGCTGGCCGGCGGCTGCGGGTTTCAGCCAGCCCTCCTGCGGGCAGCGGCACACGGTCCGTGACGGGGCGGACGCACATGAAGAGCCATCCCGGGGCGGGGCCATTAGGCTGCGGAACGTGCCGCGCGGTCGACGACGTCCGTCGGGTCCGCGGATCGGGCCGCCGTCGACGGAAGCGAGTTGAACCTTGAACTTCCTTACCATCGGACACCGCGGGGTCATGGGCGTCGAGCCCGAGAACACCCTCCGTTCCTTCGTCGCGGCGCAGCAGGCCGGCCTCGACGTCATCGAACTCGACCTGCACCTCAGCAAGGACGGCGCGCTGGTCGTCATGCACGACGCCGAGGTGGACCGCACCACCGACGGCAGCGGGGCGATCTCCGAGAAGACCCTCGCGGAGCTGCGCGCCCTCGACGCGGGGCTCGGTGAGCGGGTGCCGGTCTTCGAAGAAGTCCTGGACGCGGTGAGCGCGCCCCTTCAGGCGGAGATCAAGGACGTGGCGGCGGCCAAGGCGCTCGCCGAGGTCATGCACCGCCGGGACCTGGTCTCGCGCGTGGAGGTGCTGTCCTTCCACGACGAGGCGCTGGCGGAGATCTCCCGCCTTGTGCCGGGGGTGCGCACCGCGCTCGTCGCGAGCCGGTACGGCACCGATGTGGTGGACCGGGCCGTGGCGGTGGGCGCCACGACCCTCTGTCTCAACATCCGGCGGCTGACCCAGGAGGTCGTGGAGAAGGCGCGCGCGGCGGACCTGCGCATCTTCGCCTGGGTGGTCAACACCCAGGACGACCTGCGGCTGGTGCGCGCGCTCCAGCTCGACGGGGCGACGACGGACTGTCCGGAGATCAAGCGCACCGGTCGCTTCACGGCCTGAGCCGCTCGGGACGCCCGCCGGGTCAGACCAGCGGCTTGACCAGCAGCTCGAAGCGCAGGTCGTCCCGGCGCGGTATGCCGAAGCGCTCGTCGCCGTACGGGAAGGGCGACGTCTTTCCCGTACGGCGGTAGCCGCGCCGCTCGTACCAGGCGATCAGGTCGTCGCGGACGGAGATCACCGTCATGTGCATCTCGGTGACGCCCCAGGTCTCGCGGACCTGCCGCTCCGCCTCCGCCATGACGACCTTGCCCAGACCCTCGCCCTGGAGGGCGGGGCTGACCGCGAACATGCCGAAGTAGGCGTATTCACCGCGGTGTTCGAGCTGGCAGCAGGCGACGGCGCGGCCGTCGCGCTCCACGACGAGCAGCCTGCTGTCCGGCGACTTGACGATCTCCCGCACGCCCTCGGGGTCGGTCCGCTGCCCGTCCAGGATGTCCGCCTCGGTGGTCCAGCCGACCCGGCTCGCCTCGCCCCGGTACGCCGACTCGACCAGCGCGACGAGGGTGTCCACGTCGGCGTCGGTGGCGTCACGGAAGGTCAGTCCGGTGGGGTGGTTCATGGAATGTTCTCCGACTTCTCGGGCGCGGCTCGGCCAGGGTCGAGGGTAACCGGGAGATTAGGCTTCGCCCGCATGGTGCATGTACTCGGCAGTCGTCTGCTCGTCCGCCCGACCGACCCGGACCGTTCCCGCGCTTTCTACGGCGACCAGTTGGGTCTCGCCGTCTACCGCGAGTTCGGTACGGGTCCCGAGCGCGGGACCGTCTACTTCCTGGGCGGCGGTTTCCTGGAGGTCTCGGGGCGCTCCGAGCAGCCGCCGTCGCCGGAGACGCGGCTGTGGCTCCAGGTCGCGGACGTACGGGCCGCGCACGAGGAGCTGCGGGCGAAGGGCGTCGAGATCGTGCGGGCGCCGCAGCGGGAGCCGTGGGGGCTGGACGAGATGTGGATCGCGGACCCGGACGGCATGCCGATCGTGCTGGTGGAGGTTCCGGCGGAGCATCCGCTGCGGTACCGGCCGGGGATCTGACGCCCATGGCCCGGCGGGCTCAGGCGCGCAGAGCGCCGAGGTGTCCCTCCAGTCCGTTCAGGAGCACGGCGAGCAGGTCGGACAGCTCCTCCTGGCCCTCGGGGACGAGGGCGGACAACACCGTCTTCTCGTAGGCGAGTTGCTCGGGGAGGATGCCGTCCACGAGGTCGCGGCCCGCGTCCGTGAGGCGGAGGTGGGCCACCCGGCGGTCGCGGGTGTCGGTGCGCCGTTCGACCAGTCCGGTCTCGGTGAGCCGCTTGAGGCGCTTGGTCACGGCTGCACCGGAGGAGAAGGTCTCCCGGGCCAGCTCGCCGGGGGTGAGTTCGTGCCCGGTACGGCGGAGCGCGCCCAGCAGGTCGAACTCGGCGCGGCTGAGTCCGGCGCGGCGCAGCGGGGCGTCCTCCGCCTGCTGGAGGAGGGCGGAGCAGCGGTTGATCCGGCCGATGACCTCCATGGGACCGGTGTCGAGCCCGGGGTGCACGGCACGCCACTGGCCGACGACCGAGGCGACGGTGTCGGTGCGGGGCGCGGCAGGGGCGCCGGTGCCGGTGCCGCTCGCGCCAGCGGTGCCGTCGGCTGCCGGTCCGGGGGCGTCCGTCCGTTCGTCCCCGGTGTCCGGTCGCCCGTTCCTCGGCGTCATGGCCGTACTGCCTCCGTCGTCCCGCTGTCGTGCGTCCGCGCCTGTGCGGCCCGTCCGTGCCGCGTCGTCTCGGTGAGCGTACGGTGTCCCGCCTGCTCGGCGCGCAGGACCCGCTCCTCGGGCAGCGGGCGCTGCCACCACTCCCCCAGCGCGGTGTCGGCCGTGACGCGCAGGTCGATCAGGGCAGCGGCGAGGGCGCGGCGCGCGGGGTCCAGGGCGGTCGGCCGGGGCTGGGCGAGCAGCCGGTCGGCGTGGGCGCGAGCCTCCTCGACGGCGGTGAGGGCGTGCTCCACGTGGCGTCCGGCGCGGCGGTTGGTGACGAGGACGGCGGCGGCGAAGCCGGTCAGGGCGCCGACCAGGGTGTCCAGGACGCGCTGGGTCATGAGCGCGCCGGGGTCCTGGAGGCGGGTGAACTCGGTGATGAGCAGCGCCATGGGCGTCACGCAGACGGTACCGAGCCAGTAGTTGCGGGCGATCAGCGCCTCGGCGCCGAAGTTGCAGGCGGCGCAGCACAGCACGAGCACCATCGGGTGGAGGTGGGTCAGCGGGGCGAGGGCGGCGAAGACGAGGACGCCGAGCAGGTTGCCGAGGACCCGCTGGAGGGCGCGGCTCCAGGTGCGGGTGACGTTGGCCTGGTAGAGCGCGGCGGCGGTGACCAGGGCCCAGTAGGGGCGGCCGACACCGAGCGCGAGGGCCGCGTATCCGGCGAGCGCGCAGCCGAGGGCGGTGCGGACGGCGAGCGGGGCGAGGTGGGTCAGGGGGATGCGGCGGGGGCGGGGGTACGGCGGTTCCGCCGCCGCGTCGAGGGCGCCGGGTACGGGGCCGTTGCCGCGCAGTGCGCCGGCGTGGGCGCGGAGTACGGCGGGGTCGGCGGCGGTGGTCGCGAGGGCGGTCTCGGCCTCGGTCAGCAGGGCGGCGAGCGCCCGCCGGGTGGGGTCGGGGCGGACGCCGGGGGCGTGCAGGACCGACCGGGCGGTGTGCAGGGCGGCGTACGCGGCCGTGCGGGCGGGTCCCGCGCCGCCGTCGCCCGCGAGCTGGGCGGCGACCGCGCGCAGGGCCGCGGCGACGGCGCGGCGTTCGGGACCGTGCGGGCGCAGGAGGACGGGTGCCATGCCGACCAGCCACGCCCAGGCGCCCGCGCCGAGCGCGAGGGCGACGTGACCGGGGACCTGGCCGGGGGTCTGCGGGACGAAGAGCGCGGCGGACATGACGAAGGCGACGACCACGTTCCCCGGCGGTCCGATCCGGGTCGCCTCGCAGACGGTCTTCTGCACGGCGGCCAGCAGGGCGCCGACGGTCACCAGGACCACGGGGTCGGAGGTGAGCGACGCGGTGAGGAGGGCTGCGGCCAGACCGCCGGTCATGCCGAGGACCACCAGGGCGAGGACGCGGGCCCGGGCGGCGTACGGGCGGTCGTGGGCGTAGAGCGCGCACAGCGCCCCCGCCATCGTGTAGAGGGCGAGGTCGAGGCGGCCGAGGGCCAGCAGGACGAGGTTGGGCGGGAGGGTCGAGGCCACCACGCTGAGCGCGGGTTTGAACCAGATCGCGGAGGGCCGTCCGAGACGGAGCGTCTGAGCGAGCGGGAGCGGGCGGAGGGACAGGCTGCTCATACCAATGAACTTAGCATGTGTTTTACCCGTAAAACATTGAGCCCTCGGGTGTGCGTACTCCGGCGTCCTGGGCGCGCGTGCTCCGGTGAGTGCTCCCCGTGTACTCCCTTGCGCTCGCGTGCGCTCCGCGTGTCGTGGGCATCGCATCCCTCGACCGACGTCGAACGGGGGTGGTGGGCGTGCACGGTCCGGCTTCACCGGCCTGGCTGCTGGTCGCGCTGTGCGCGGCGACCGGGGCCTACTGCCTGCTGCGGATGCGCAGCGGCGTCGAGGAGCAGCGCCGCGCGGCGGGCGGCGAGGCGCTGATGGGCTTCGGGATGGCCGCGATGGCGGTCCCGGCGGCGGTGTTCGCCCCGCCGCGCTGGGTGTGGCCGGTGTACGCGGCCGTGTTCGGCGCGGCGGCGCTGCGCGCGCTGTGGGCGGCGCGGCAGGACGCCCATCATCTGCACCATCTGATGGGCACGGCGGCAATGGTCTACATGTCCGTAGTGATGGCGCTCGCCCCGGCCGGGCACCACCACATGCCGGGCGGCTCGGGCGTGGCCCCGGTGACCGGCGCGCTGCTGCTGTACTTCACCGGCTACGTCCTGCTGACCGGTGCCCGGCTGGTACCGGCGACCGCGAGCGCGGGACCGGGTACGGCGCGCTGGGGCGACCGTCCCGAACTGGCGCGTGCCTGCCGTCTGTCGATGGGGATAGGCACGGTCGCGATGCTGCTGACGATGTGAGGTCCCGGTACCTCAACATCCGCCCCGGTCAACGGCGTTGTCTGCGTCACTTCGGTGGACCGCGTGGCTCCGCGTGTCCCGTCCCGCCCATAGGGTGCTGCCCATGATGGTCCCCGTGGCGCTGCTGCTGCTCGGCATCCTGACCTCCGTGGCCGCTCCCCGGCTGCTCGGGCGGGCGGACTGGCCGGACCGGGAGCCGGTGGTGGCGCTGTGGGCGTGGCAGTGCGTGGTGGCGGCCGTACTGCTGTGCTGCGCGCTGTCGATGACGCTCAGCGCGGCGGCGGCGTGGCAGGCGGTACGCGGGCGGGTGTTCGCCCCGGCGCCGCACGCGGTCGTCGAGGCGTACGCCCTCGGCACGGGTGGGGCGTGGGCGTCCGGTACGGCGGTGGCGCTCGCGTGCGGCGGGCTGTGGAGCGCGGCGATGCTGGTCCGCGAGGTGGTGCGGGTCCGGCGGGGTCGTGAGCGGCACCGGACCGAACTCCTGCTCCGCGCACCACTGTTGCCCGGTGAGCGACCGTCGGAGGGGCGCCTGGTGGTGCTGGAGGGCGAGCGCCCCGACGCCTGGTGGCTGTCCGGCGCTACGCCCCGGCTCGTCGTCACCACGGCAGCGCTGCGCCGCCTGAAGGGGCGTCAGCTCGACGCCCTGCTCGCTCATGAGCAGGGTCACGCGCGCGCCCGGCACGACTGGCTGCTGCACTGTTCGGCAGCGCTGGCGGACGGTTTCCCGCGCGTGCCGGTGTTCGCGGCGTTCCGCGACGAGATGCACCGGCTGGTCGAGTTGGCCGCCGACGACACCGCCTCCCGGCGCTTCGGGCGGGTGACGACGGCGCTCGCCCTGGTCGAACTCAATCAGCACCGGGGCGTGTTCGGACCGTGCCCCACCCCCGAGTCGCATGTGCCGCAGCGGGTGGACCGGCTGCTGACCGCCCCGGAGCGGCTTCCGGCGCCGCGGCGGCTGCGGCTGACGGCGGCGGCCGCGCTGATCCCGGTGATCCCGGTGCTGGTGACGCTCGTCCCGGCGCTGCGGGCGCTGGGGTAGGGGCTGTTCGCCGCCGACGCGCCGAGTCCGGTGGGATGCCCGCTTACCGCCGTATGTACGAGGATCGCCACATGCGTCACCAGCCCGCCCCCACCTCCTCCGTCCGTCACCCTTTCCCCGCCGCCGCCCGGACGGCCGCTCTCGTGGTGGCCGTCCTCGCCGCCTGCTGTGCCGTCCTGATGTCGCTGGTGGCGGTCGAATGGGGGCCACTTGCCGAGGCGGACGGTGCGGTGTCCCGGACCACGCACCGCTGGGCGGTCCACGATCGCGCGGTCACCTCCGGGATACGGGTCGTGTCGGACTGGGTGCTCGACCCGCTGACCATGCGTCTGCTGTGCGCGGTCGTCGCGCTGTGGCTGCTGTGGCGCAGGGCTGCCTGGCGGACGGCGCTGTGGCTGATGGTGACCTGCGGGGTGGCGGTGGTGGTGCAGCAGTCGGTGAAGGCGACCGTCGGCAGACCGCGTCCGGTGTGGCCGGACCCGGTGGACTCCGCGCGCTTCGCGGCTTTTCCCTCCGGTCACGCGATGACGGCCACCGTGGTCTGCGGGCTGCTGTTGTGGCTGCTCCATCGCGGGGGCGTGCGCGGGGCGTTGTGGTGGTCGGCGGTCGCGGTGGGGCTCGTCGCGGTGGTGGGGGTGGGCGTGACCCGGGTGTGGCTCGGGGTGCACTGGCCCTCGGACGTGCTGGGCGGCTGGCTGTTCGGGGCGCTGGTGGTGGCGGTCGCGGTCGTGGTGTACAAGTGGCCGGCGTCCGGCGTACGGGGGCGCCGGCCCGGGTAGATTCGCGCGCATGAACGCCGTCCTGTTCGACTTCTCCGGCACCCTGTTCCGCGTCGAGTCGGCCGAGTCGTGGCTGCGGGCCGGGCTCGCGGCGACCGGCGCCCGGCTCGACGAGACCGAACTTGCCGCCACGGCACAGCGGTTGGAGGAGGTCGGGGCGCTCCCGGGCGGCGCGGAGCCACTGCGTGTGCCGGACGGACTGGCGGAGCTGTGGGCGAACCGCGACCAGAGCGCGGAGTCCCACCGGGCCGCCTACACCGGCCTCTCCCGGCTCGTCCCGCTGCCCGACCCGGGGCTGCACGACGTGCTCTACGACCGGCACATGACACCGGCGGCGTGGACGCCGTACCCGGACGCGGCGGACGTGCTGTGCGAGCTGCGCAAGCGGGGGACGGCGATCGGGGTGGTCAGCAACATCGGCTGGGACCCGCGCCCGGTGTTCCGCGCGCACGGGCTCGACGCGTACGTGGACACCTATGTGCTGTCGTACGAGCACGGGATCAAGAAGCCGGACCCGCGGCTGTTCGCCCTGGCCTGCGCGCGGCTGGGCGTCGACCCGCGCGGGGCGCTGATGGTCGGGGACAGCCGACCGGCGGACGGCGGGGCGGCGGCGCTCGGGTGCCGGGTGCACTTCGTGGACCATCTGCCGGTGGACCGGCGTCCGGACGCGCTGCTGCCGGTGCTGGAGCTGAGTGGCTGAGAGCACCGGAGGCGGGGTCGCGGACGGATACCGCGAAACGGCTCACCGGTGTGCCGACCGCCTGAGACGATCCCCCGCGTCGCCCCAGACGGACGGCACCCCTGAACAGGCCCCGCGCGGAGCGGTGCCTGGTCCGACGAGTATAGTTGGCCGCCAGCCAGTCAACGCAGGAGTTCGACGATGTCCCCGCGCAGCGCCTCGGTCAACGAAGAGCTGCGCCGCCGTTCCCGGGAGCGTCTGCTGCAGGCGGCGGTGGAGCTGGTCGGGGAACGCGGCTACGACGCGACCACCCTCGGAGACATCGCGGACCGCGCCGGTTCGGCGCGCGGACTGGTGTCGTACTACTTCCCCGGAAAGCGCCAGCTCGTCCAGTCCGCCGTGCACCGGCTGATGCACCGCACGCTGGAGGAGGCGCTGGAGCGGGAGCCGCGCACCGAGGACGGGCGCGAGCGACTGGCCCGCGCGGTCGACGCGATCCTCGGTCTGGCCCGGGACCGGCCCGTGCTCATGCGCCAGCACATGGCGGGGCTGCTCCAGGCCGAGGGCTTCGTGCAGTGCCCGGAACAGCGGCGCCTGTCGGAGCTGCTCGGCGACACGGTCGCCCGGTACGGCTCGGCGGACGTCCCCGTCGACTACCCCATGCTGCGGGCGCTGCTGATGGGCGCGGTGTACGCGGCGCTCGTGCCCGGGGTGCCGATGCCGGTGCCGGTGCTGCGCGCGGAGCTGTTCGAGCGGTACGGGCTCGACTGGGAGCTGGGGGTGCCGCCGGAGAGCGCGGCGGGCGAGACGGAGCAGGATCTGTCACGGTTCTTCGCGACCGGGGAGCGACCGGAGCCGCCGGAGGCGTGAGCCGGGACCGCCGGACGCGTGAGCCGGAGCCGCCGGACGCGTGAAACGCGTGGGCGGACACCGCCCCGCCGGCCCGCCAGCCCCTGCCGCCACGGTCGGCCGGTGCCATGCTGGAGCCGTCAGGGCACTCTCCCGATGCCCTCGGGGTGAGGAGGCCGCTGTGCTGCGTGTCGCCGTCGTCGGCTCCGGACCGAGCGGGTGCTACACCGCGCAGAACCTGGTCCAGCAGCACCCGGACGTGCGGGTGGACGTGCTGGACCGGCTACCCGCGCCGTTCGGGCTGGTCAGGTACGGCGTCGCCCCGGACCACGAGAAGATCAAGTCGCTCCAGGACAGTCTGCGGACCGTGCTGGAACACGACCGGGTGCGCTTCCTCGGCGGGGTCGAGGTCGGCGGTCCGCAGGGCGTCGCGCCGGAGCGGCTGCGGGAGATGTACCACGCGGTCGTGTACTGCGTGGGCGCCGCCACCGGACGCCGTCTGGGCATCCCGGGCGAGGATCTGCCGGGAAGCTGGGCGGCGACGGACTTCGTGTCCTGGTACAGCGCCCACCCGGACGCGGCGACCCTCGGGGCGCTGGACGACGTGCGCTCGGCGGTGGTGATCGGCGCGGGCAACGTGGCGCTGGACGTGACCCGGATGCTGGTGCGGGGCGCGCCGGAGCTGCACGGCACGGACATGCCGCAGGCGCCCCTGGACGCGCTGGCCGCGAGCGGCATCCGCGAGGTGCACATGGCGGCGCGGCGCGGACCCACCCAGGCGCGGTTCACCACGAAGGAGCTGCGCGAGCTGGGGCAGGTGCCCGGTACGCAAGTCCACGTGGATCCGGCCGAGTTGGCACTCGACCCGGCGTTCGCGGAGCTGTCCGCGCTGCCCTCCGCGCAGCGGCGCAACGCGGAGGTGCTGCGCGACTGGGCGGCTCTCCCGGGGCCGGGGGCGGAGCGGGACATCTGGATGCGGTTCTTCCTGCGACCCGTCGAACTCCTGGAGGAGCACGGCCGGGTGGGCGGTGTGCGCTTCGAGCGGACGGCGCCGGACGGGCGGGGCGGTGTCGTCGGGACGGGTCAATTCGAGGATGTGCCCGCGCAGTTGGTGCTGCGCTCGGTGGGGTATCGCGGAGTGCCGCCCGGGGGGCTGCCGTTCGACCCGGTGAGCGGGACCGTGCCGCATCTGGAGGGGCGGGTGCTGCGGGACGGGGTGCCGTCGCCCGGTGAGTACGTCGCCGGGTGGATCAAGCGCGGTCCGACCGGGGTGATCGGCAGCAACCGGTCCTGCGCCAAGGAGACGGTGACCTCGCTGCTCGCCGACGCGCCCGTGCTCGCCGCCCGTGAGGTGGCGGACGAACCGCTCGCGGCGCTGCGGGAGTCGGGGATCGAGCCGGTGCCCTGGCCGGGCTGGCTGGCCATCGAGCGGGCCGAGGCGGAGCTGGGGGCGCGCCTCGGGCGGAAGGTGGTCAAACTGGCGGACTGGGACGAGCTGTTGGCTGCCGCGCGGTCCCTGCAGGCGACGGACGCGGGGTAGTCGGCATCCCTGCGGCTCCGGCGGGGCAGGACACACGGCGGCAACACCGCGGACATCAACAATCTGTTCAAGGCGCTTAGCGTCGCCTGCAGTTCGGATGCCGCTCCCCCACCGCCGCTCTGGAGTACCCATGGCAGAGACCGCAGTTGTCCATCCCGTCGACGAGATACCCCCGGTGCGCGCTCTCGCGGCCTTCGGTCTTCAGCATGTGCTCGCGATGTACGCGGGCGCGGTGGCGGTGCCGTTGATCGTGGGCGGCGCGATGCGGCTGTCCGCCGCCGACCTGGCGTATCTGATCACCGCCGATCTGCTGGTGTGCGGGGTGGCGACGCTGATCCAGTGCGTCGGCTTCTGGCGGTTCGGCGTACGGCTGCCGATCATGCAGGGGTGCACGTTCGCGGCGGTCTCGCCGATGGTGCTGATCGGGACGACGGGCGGCGGACTGCCCGCGATCTACGGCGCGGTGATCGTCGCGGGGCTTGCGATCATGCTGCTCGCGCCGGTGTTCGGCAGGCTGCTGCGCTTCTTCCCGCCGCTGGTCACCGGCACGGTGATCCTGATCATCGGGGTCTCGCTGCTGCCGGTCGCGGGCAACTGGGCGGCGGGCGGAGCGGGCGCGAAGGACTTCGGGGCGCCCAGGAATCTGGCGCTCGCGGCGTTCGTGCTGGTGGTGGTGGTCGGGGTGCAGCGGTTCGCCCCGGCGTTCCTCTCCCGGATCGCCGTGCTGACCGGCATCGTGGTGGGACTCGCGGTGGCCGTGCCGTTCGGCTTCACGGACTTCGGCGGGGTCGGGGACGCGGACTGGGTGGGGATCAGCACCCCGTTCCACTTCGGGGCGCCCGAGTTCCGGGTGTCCGCGATCGTCTCCATGCTGGTGGTGGCGCTGGTGACGATGACGGAGACCACGGGCGACCTGATCGCGGTGGGCGAGTTGACGGGTCGTCGGGTCCAGTCGCGCTCGCTGGCCGACGGGCTGCGCGCGGACGGTCTGTCGACCGTGCTCGGCGGGGTGTTCAACACGTTCCCGTACACGGCGTACGCGCAGAACGTCGGTCTGGTCGGGATGACCCGGGTGCGCAGCCGCTGGGTGGTCGCCGCGGCCGGGGCGCTCCTCGTGCTGCTCGGTCTGCTGCCCAAGCTGGGCGCGCTGGTGGCGGCGGTCCCGGCGCCGGTGCTCGGCGGGGCGGGGCTCGTGATGTTCGGGACGGTCGCGGCGAGCGGGCTGCGGACGCTGGCCCGGGTCGGCTTCGAGGACAACCACAATCTGACGGTCGTCGCGGTCTCGGTGGCGGTCGGGATGCTGCCGGTGGGGGTGCCGGGCGTGTACGCGAAGTTCCCGGACTGGTTCCAGACGGTGATGAACAGCGGGATCAGCGCGGGCTGTCTGACCGCGATCGCGCTCAACCTGCTGTTCAACCACCTGCGGTCGCGGCGGAACGGGAGCGGCGAACCCGCCGCACCGGCCGAAGGCTCCGAGGCGCCGGTGCGCGAGGCCACGGCATAGCGGCAGGGCGGGCGGGGCGGCGGGGCTCAGACCGCTGCCTCCTCCTTCGGCAGCAGCCGTACGACCGCCGCCTCCAGGCGCGGCAGGGTCCGCTGGCCCGCCACCGCGAGGAGGATCGCCAGCGCCACGCCGGTCCAGGCGACGGGTCCGAGCGGGGTGCAGCCGACGAGGTTGCTGACGCCGGGGGTCTGGATGACGGCGACGAGGACGGCGGCCGAGCCGAGGGCGGTGAACCGGACGAGGGTGCTGTCGCGGCGGTCGAGGAGGGTCTGCACCAACTGGGTGCCGACCACGCCGCACAGCGCCATGGTGCTGGAGCGGCGGGCGGTGCCGGGGGTGAGGCGGCCGAACAGCCAGGCGGCGGTCGCGCCGAGCGCGGTGGTGAGCGCGCGGTAGCGGATCTGCCGGATCAGGGGCGCGCCGAGGACGCCGCCCGCCGCGTCCTCCGGGGTGGTGGCCCACTCGTCCGCCGCCGCGTCGTCGGCGGTCTTCGGGGTGACGGCGACCGCCATCGCCGGGAACAGGTCGGTGAACAGGTTGACCAGCAGCATCTGGCGGGTGGACAGCGGGGCGGTGCCGGAGACCAGGGTGCCGAGGATGCCGAAGCCGACCTCGCCCGCGTTGCCGCCGATGAGGATGGCGATGGCGTCGGCGACGCTGTGCCACAGCGAGCGTCCCTCGCCGATGGCGTCGATCAGGACGGTCAGGTCGTCGTCGGTGAGCACGATGTCGGCGGCGTTGCGGGCGGCGGCCGAGCCCCGGGCGCTGATGCCGACGCCGATGTCGGCGGCGCGGATCGCGGCGGCGTCGTTGGCGCCGTCCCCGACCATGCCGACCACCCGGCCGGCGTCCCGCAGCGCCTCCACGACCTGGAGTTTCTGCTCGGGCGCCACCCGGGCGACCACTCCGGCGTCGCGGAGCATCCGGGCGCGGGTCCTGCGGTCGGCGGCGGCCAGTTCGTCCCCGGTGACGACCTCGGTGCCCTCGGGCCAGCCCAGGTCGCGCGCGATGGCGCGGGCGGTCTGCGGGTGGTCGCCGGTGAGCATGACCGGGCGTACGCCCTCCTCGTAGAGTCCGCGCACCAAGGCCCGGGAGGTCTCGCGGGGTACGTCGGAGAGGGCGAGGAGACCGTTGAACTCCAGGGCGTGCAGCGGGTCTTCGAGGACCTCGGTCTCGTCCTCGCCGTCGGCGAGGGGGCGGGCGGCCACCGCGAGGACGCGCAGTCCGTCCCCGGCCAGCTCGTGCGCGGTGGCGAAGGCGGGGTCGGGGGTGCCCTCGCAGGCGGGCAGGACGGTCTCGGGGGCGCCCTTGACCACGAGGAGCCGGGGTCCGTCGCCCTCGCGGCCGACGGCGGCGGCGTAGCCCCGGGCTGCCTCGAAGGACAGCCCGCCGAGCTGGGTCCACCCGTGGTCGGGTCCGGCGGCGTCGAGGACCGCCTCGTCGGTGGCGTGGACGGGGCGCCCGGAGCCGCCGTTCACGCGGGGGCAGGCGCGGGCGGCGCGCAGCAGGGTGCGCGCGGGACCGGGGTCGTCCACGGCGCCGACCGTGCCTTCGGCGTCGGAGACCCGGACCAGACGGAGCCGGTTCTCGGTGAGGGTGCCGGTCTTGTCGAAGCAGAAGGTGTCGACGCGGCCGAGCGCCTCCAGGGTGCGCGGCGTGCGCACGAGGACGCCGTCGCGACTGAGCCGCCGGGCGGCGGCGAGCTGGGCGACGGTGGCGACGAGCGGCAGCCCCTCGGGCACGGCGGCCACGGCGACGGCCACGCCTCCGCTGACCGCCTCGCGCACCGGGGTGCCGCGCAGCAGCGCGAGTCCGGTGACGGCGGCGCCGCCCGCGAGCGTCAACGGCAGTGCCTTGCGGGTGAGTTCCTGCAGGCGCCCCTGCACTCCGGCGGCCGGGGGCGTGCGTCCGGCGAGGTGGACGGCGCGGGCTGCCTCGGTGCGCTCCCCGGTGTCGACCACGACGGCGTGCGCGGTGCCCGCCACCACGGTCGTGCCCTCGAAGACCATGCAGCGCCGTTCGGCGACGGGGGCGTGCGGGGTGGGGTCGGGGTCCTTCTGCACGGGCAGGGACTCGCCGGTGAGGGCGGACTCGTCCACCTCCAGGCCGTCCTCCCACAGCAGCCGGGCGTCGGCGGGCACCACGTCGTCGCCCTTCAGCTCGATCACGTCGCCGGGGCGCAGCTTGCCCGCGTCGACGGTGACGGTGCCGCCTGCCGGTGCCTCCTCCGGCGGGGGTGCCACGCGGGCCTTGCGCTGCTGTTCCGCCTGGAGTCCGGACAGGGCCCGTTCGGCGCGCAGCCGCTGGACTCCGCCGACGAGCGCGTTCAGGTCGAGGGCGCCGACGACGAGGAGGGCGTCCACGACCGAGCCGAGGATGGCGGAGGCGGCGGAGCCGACGGCGAGGACCGGGGTGAGCGGGTCGTCCAGTTCGCCGCGTACCGCCTGGCCGAGCTGCCAGCTCCAGCGGGCGGGGACGAGGGCGGGGTGCCGTACCGCGTGCCGGACGGTGCCGCGGACCGCGGCGAAGGCGCGCTCCAGGGCGGTGGGCGGCGCGTCGGCGGTGCGGTCTAGGCGCTCCATGGCCTCGTCGGGGCCGAGTTCGTGCCAGCGGACCCGGGCGCGGGGGCGCGGGGTGCGGGCGGAGGCGACGCCGAGGGCGGCCCAGATTCCGGCGAACAGCGCGGTGAGCGCCCCGGTGTCGACCGGCGCGTGCCGCAGTCCGGGCAGCAGCGAGCGGCGCCTGCCGCCGTCGTGACCGTCCCCGATGGCCACGAGGAGTCCGGAGAGCGCGGCGCCGGAGCGGGCGAGGACCTGTCCGCGTCTGCTGACGTCGCGGGCGGCGGGGATCGCGGTCAGCAGCCGCCACACGTCGGGCAGTCCGTGCGGGGCGAGGATGTCGGCGTCCCAGACCACGGCGCCGCCGTGGTCGGTGAGCACCACCGCGATGTCGCTGCCGCGCAGTCCGGCCAGCACCTCGCGCTCCTCGGCGGTGCGCGGGCGGGCGACGGTGATGACGATGTCCTCCCGGCCGTGGGCCGCTTCGACGTCGTCCTGCGCGCCCGCGTCGGCGCGCAGCGCGTACACCACGTCGTCCAGCGGGCGCCGGGCGTCCACGACCTGGTCGGCGAGTCCGGCGAAGTCCTCCAGGGCGGGGTCGTCGACCAGGACGACGCGGAGTCCGGCGCGGCGGGCGGCGTCGAGGACCGCCTCCGTCCACGGGTCGGCGAGTCCCTCGCCGGTGCGCAGCGCGCTCGGGTGGAGGACGAGGGTGCCCGCGGTCTCTAGCTGTCTGAGCCGCTCGGGGTCGCGGACGAGCACGCCGTCGCGGGCGAGGGAGGTGCCGAACACGGCGTGGAAGGCGGCGGGCGCGTAGCGGGCTGCCTTGGGCGAACCGGCGAGCACGGCCTCGGCGGCGGAGGAGGTGTCGTGCTTGACCAGGAAGGCGGCCACCGCGCCGAGCAGGCTGCCGACCGAGGCGTGGGCGGCGTACGCCTGCGTCGGGGACTCGCGCAGGGACGGGCGCGGGGTGTCGTCGGTGGTGACGCTGACCCGGTCGGGGGCGCAGAGCTGGTCGTGGACCGTGTCGAAGGCGGCGGCGCGGGCCACGGTCTCGGCGAGCTGGCAGCCGCGCAGGGTGCCGTCGAGCACCAGCGAGGTGGGGGTCTGCCCGGCGGCGTGGACGGTGGCGTTCGCGGTGGCCAGCAGGAGGTCCATGCGGGTGGCGCCGATGCGGGCGCGCAGCAGGGCGCGGAAGCGGGGGTTCTCGCGCAGCAGGGTGACCAGGGCGGTGAGCGCGCGGGGCGTGGGGGGCGTGCGCAGCAGGAACGTGGTGACGGCGACGGAGATGCCGAGGAGGTCGATGCCGAGGGTGGTCGCGGCGGCGCGCACTCCGGCGGGGTCGGCGGGGTGGGTGTTCTCCTCGGGGTCGCCGCCCGCCACGAGCAGTCCCTCGCGCTCGGCGAGGTCGGCCGTGTGGTCCACGACCCGGTCGAGCATGTCGTCCTCGGTGACGGTGACGACGAGCCGCGCCAGCCCCTCGTCCCAGTAGGCGAAGACCACGTCTGGCCGCTCCGCCAGGGCGACGGCGATCCGGCGGGCCAGGTGCGCGGTGCCGCCCTCGTGGCGTACGCGCTCCGGGTGGGCGGCGCGCAGCGGGAGGTGGACGCGGGCGCCCGAGCGCCAGTGGGCGGGGGCGCCGGGCAGCGCGGAGCGCACGACCCGGGTCACCCGGGCGGTCGTGTCGGCGGCCCGCACGCCCGCGCGGGCGGTGCCGACCGCCGCGCCCGCCGCCATTCCGACGGCGGGCGCGGCGGCTCCGGCGAGAAGTCCGGGTACGGCGGGCAGCCGTCGGACGGCGGTGAGCGGCGACGTCAGCAGCTTGAGCACCATTGCGGCGCCGTCAGAGGCTGGTGCGTTCGGGGCGGGCGGTGGGCCCGAGGGGACCGGTGGTGCCCTTGGCGTGGGCGCCGGTACGGGCTGGATTCGCCGGGTTCGCCTTGACGGGGCCGGGGGGTTCCTGGTGGTGCGGCTCCGG
Organism: Streptomyces sp. DSM 110735; assembly: GCF_016482685.1. Lineage (GTDB taxonomy): Bacteria > Actinomycetota > Actinomycetes > Streptomycetales > Streptomycetaceae > Streptomyces. The sequence continues at coordinate 111,413 of NZ_JACYHF010000002.1, forward strand.
TTCGGTGCCGGATGCCTCGGTGCCGGAGCGGAGGGCGGCGGTGCCGAGGTCGTGGGGGGCGTCCGGGTCCACGTCGGCGGCGGCGTCTGCCTTCCCCGCCGTCTCCTCCGTCAGGGGGGCGCCGTTCGCGGGGTGCGCCGGGCGGGGCTGGGTCAGCCAGGCGACGGCAGCGCCGGTGAGCGCGACCGGCCACTCCACGACTCCGGTGACCCCCAGCACGCCCGCCCCGGTGTACACGAGCACCCGACGTCCGCGCGGGGAGACCGCACCGACCTTGTCCAGCGTCTCCTGTGCCGCCTTGCCGACCATGGCGGCACCGGGCACTTTGCTCAGGACGGAGGCGGCGCCGCGCAGGGGCGCGGTGAGGACCGACGAGGACTTCCGCTCAGCCATGACTCTCCTCGGGTGCGTTCGCCTGCCGTGCCCCACGAGCACGCACACGCTGTCCACCCCCTCATCCCAGGGAACGCCAGGGCATGGCTCGCCGCCACTCGGCGGGGGCGGGCGGGCTACCCGGCGACCGCCCCCCTCTCCCGGCGGAACCGCTCGGCGGCAGCGCCCGCTCAGCCCGCCCCCGGCAGCCCCACCGATCCCGCAAGCTCCCGCTGGTACTCCGCGTAGCCGCCCCGCAGCCGCTCCCCCGGCCAGTCCGGGGGCAGCAGTGCGGGCGGGAGCACCGGGTCGGTCAGCAGATGGCGGACGACCGCCGCGTACGCGGCAAGGCGGGTGGCCGGGGTCCCGGCTTCCGCCGCCCGGGTCAGCAGGGTGTCGGCGGTCCTCGCCCAGGCGGGCAGCGGCCACAGGCGGGCGACCAGGCGCGACGCGGGTTCGTCGGGGCGCCCCTGGTACGTCAGGGCGACGCGGTGCAGTTCCGTCGGCAGGGACCGCTCCAGGTTGTCCGGGCGGAGCCAGACGCCCTCGCGGAGTTCGGCCAGGCGGAGTTCCCCGAGGCGGGAGCGGAGGTCGGCGCGGGCGGCGGGGTCGCGGCCGGTGGCCGTGATGACCAGCATCTCCCAGTCGCCGTCCCAGGTCCGGGTCAGCGGGTGCAGCGCCTCGTCCTGGCGCCGCTGGCGGGCGAGGAGGCGGTCGCTGAGGCCGTACACCGCGTCCGTGCGGCGCAGATCGCCCGCCGCGACCATCCGGCTCAGCGCGGCGCGCAGGGTGGAACCGCCCACGCCGAACGGTTCGACCAGCCGGAGGAGGTCCTTCACGGGCAGTCGGGGCGGGTGCGCGCCGAGGAGCACGCTCAGGACGACCGACCGCGCGGACAGGGGGCGCGGTGCGGGGGCGGTCCCGTCCGGCGGATCTTTCAGGGGCATGGGCACGTACTGTACGGGCGGATCACTGTTGCACTATTGCTGCGACCGTACGAAGAGTGCAACATGACGGTATGGACCCGATGCCCGCACAGCCGCCGCTCCCGTCGTCCGCCACCCACGACGTCACCAACCAGCCCCCGCCGCTCGCCCCCTACGACGCCTCCGACGACCGTGCCCTCCTGGAGGGACTGCGCCGCGAGGGCGCGCAGTGGGCCGAGGGGGACATCCGGCGCCTCGGCGTGCGCGCGGGCGGCGCTCAGGCGCAGGAGTGGGGCGAGCTGGCCAACCGGCACGAGCCGGAGCTGCGCACCCACGACCGCTACGGCAACCGCGTGGACGAGGTGGACTTCCACCCGAGCTGGCACCGGTTGATGGGCGCCGCCGTCGAGGAGGGCCTGGCCGGTGCCCCGTGGGCGGACGAGCGGGTCGGCGCGCACGTGGCGCGGACGGCGGGCGGTCTGGTCTGGGGGCACACGGAGGCGGGCCACGGCTGCCCCACGTCGATGACGTACGCCGCCGTACCCGCCCTGCGCGCCGAGCCGGACCTCGCCAAGGTCTACGAGCCGCTGCTGACCAGCCGGGTGTACGAGCCCGGGCTGCGCGTGCCCACCGAGAAGGGCGGGCTGCTCGCCGGGATGGGCATGACCGAGAAGCAGGGCGGCTCGGACGTGCGCACCAACACCACCGTGGCCACGCCGACCGGCGAACCCGGGGTGTACACCCTGCGCGGGCACAAGTGGTTCACCTCGGCGCCGATGTGCGACGTCTTCCTGGTGCTGGCGCAGGCGCCGGGCGGGCTGTCCTGCTTCCTGGTGCCCCGCGTGCTGCCGGACGGCACCCGCAACACCTTCCGCATCCAGCGTCTGAAGGACAAGCTCGGCAACCGCTCCAACGCGTCCTCCGAGCCGGAGTTCGACCGTACGGTGGCGTGGCTGGTGGGTCCGGAGGGGCGCGGGGTGAAGACCATCATCGAGATGGTCAACTGCACCCGGCTCGACTGTGTGATGTCCTCGGCGACGCTCATGCGCAAGACGCTCGTCGAGGCGGGTCATCACGCCCGGTACCGCAGTGCGTTCGGCGCCCGGCTGCTCGACCAGCCGCTGATGCGGAACGTCCTGGCGGACCTGGCGCTCGAGTCGGAGGCGGCGACGACGCTCACCCTGCGGCTCGCCGGGGCGGCGGACCGGGCGGTGCGCGGGGACGCCGGGGAGCGCGCCTTCCGCCGGATCGCCACGGCCGTCGGCAAGTACTGGGTGACCAAGCGGGGTCCGGCGTTCACCGCCGAGGCGCTGGAGTGCCTGGGCGGCAACGGGTACGTGGAGGACTCCGGGATGCCCCGGCACTACCGGGAGGCGCCGCTGCTGTCGATCTGGGAGGGCTCGGGGAACGTCAACGCGCTCGACGTGCTGCGGGCGCTGGTCCGTGAGCCGGAGAGCGCCGAGGCGCTGTTCGCCGAACTCGCCCTGGCCCGGGGCGCGGACGCCCGCCTGGACGCGACGGTGACCGACCTCAAGCGGCAGCTCGCCGAAGCCGACCAGGTCACCGCGCGCCGTCTGGTCGAGCGCATGGCCCTCGCCCTCCAGGCAGCCCTGCTGGTCCGCCACGCCCCGCCCGCCGTCGCGGACGCCTTCTGCGCGAGCCGTCTGGCCGGGGACTGGGGGCACGCCTTCGGCACGCTCCCTGCGGGGACGGACCTGGACACGATCCTGGAGCGGGCGCTGCCGGAACGGGGCTGAGGTGGGGCGAGCCCTCCAGGGAGCCGGGGCGGAACTGGCCCTCTACGGCTCTACGACGTCACCCCGTCGTATGCCCCCACCGCGGTCCGAGTCTGGCCCACTCCGCGTCCCAGTGGGCCAGGCGCCGACGCTCCAGTGAGGTGCGGACGACGCGTCCGCAGATGAAGGGGACCGCGCCCGCCGCCGTACCCACGAGGGTGCCGAGGAGACCGGCGCGGAAGGTGGCTTCGGCGGCGGTGGCCGGGCGGGTGACGAGGTGACCCCGCGGGTCGGTCCAGACGCGGACCGGCGTACCGGCCGGGCTGCCGGGCGCGACCCGGACCTGGCCGGTGTGGGCGGAGCCGTCCGCGACGGTCCAGCGGACCTGGGTCCACACCCGCTCCCCGTCGGACTTCGGCTTCTGCCCGGCGGACTCGCCGGGGACGCGGGAGACGACGCGGGCGACGGCCTGATGCCAGGTGGCGCGGTCGCGGGCGAGCCCGCTGTCCACCGACCGGGCCGCCGCGAGTCCGGCCAGCACCCCGGCGAGCACCGTCAGCGCCCAGGCGCCGAGCACCACCCACGCCTCCACCACGTCGACCCGGCGCCTGAGCGGGTTGCGCCGCCAGCGCCAGAACCACACCTGCGGACCACGGAACGCCATCAAGGGCATCCTCCTCACCGAGCGCGCCGACCGGCCGTACCGTCCTCCCATACGGGCGGCTCCGTCCTGTTGCTCAGGACAGTCCGCCTTCCCGACGGTCGCACGACGGACACCTCGCGCGCAGCCACATCCGGCAGACCGCCCGGAGGACCCCGGTCCCCGGTCGGACCAACCCCCGCCGACCTGCGCGGACTTGGACGGGCGGAGAGCCAGGTCACCGACCGACTGGCCGAGATGCGACCCTCATCTCCCCGCGCGCCGGTCGATCAGCTCCAGCAGCCGGAATGGCCGCCGACCGCCTGATCCGGTGGGTCACCGGGTGCGGGGCGGCGGGGACCGTCGAAGTCCCCGGCGCCCCGGGCACCGCTACGGCAGGCGCCAGTCCACCGGCTCCGCGCCCTGCTGGACGAGCAGTTCGTTGGCCCGGCTGAAGGGGCGCGAGCCGAAGAAGCCGCGGTCGGCCGACATGGGCGAGGGGTGCGCGGACTCGACGGCCGGGTAGGCGCCGAGCAGGGGACGGGCGTTGCGGGCGTCGCGACCCCACAGGATGGAGACCAGCGGCTTGCCGCGCGCGGCGAGGGCGCGGATCGCCTGCTCGGTGACCTCTTCCCAGCCCTGGCCGCGGTGGGCGCCGGGCTTGCGCGGGGCGGTGGTCAGCGCCCTGTTCAGCAGGAGGACGCCCTGGCGGGTCCAGGGGGTCAGATCGCCGTTGGACGGGCGGGGCAGGCCCAGGTCCGAGTGCATCTCCCGGTATATGTTCTCCAGGCTGCCCGGCAGTTGCCGTACCTCCGGCGCGACCGCGAAGCTCAGTCCGATCGCCATGCCCGGGGTGGGGTAGGGGTCCTGGCCCACGATCAGGACCCGTACGTCATCGAAGGGCTGCTGGAAGGCGCGCAGGACGTTCGCCCCGGACGGCAGATAGGTCCGCCCCGCCGCCACTTCGGCACGCAGGAAGTCACCCATGGCCGTGATACGGCCCTCCACCGGCTCCAGGGCCTTCGCCCAGCCGGTCTCCACAAGTTCACTCAACGGTCGTCGTGCCACGTCAAGTCACTCTAGTGGCCCCCACCGACAATCCCCTCCGGCGAGTGGAAAGCGCGGAACAGCCGGGACGCCCGACGCGCGCACCGCTACTCTTCCTCCCCGTGAGCCGTGCGCCCGAGCGAGCCGACCGAGTGGAGCGGGGAGCGGTGTCCGCCTTCCTCGCCGTGGACTCCGGCGGCTCTGGGGTCCGGGTGGCGGTGGGCGTCCCCGGTACGGATCGTACGGCCGAGGCGTCGACCCGGGAGCCGGTGCGGACCTCGGAGCACGGCATCGACCCCGCTCACCTCATGACCCAAGTCGCGCCCCTGGCCCGTACGTTGGCGACCGAGGTCGGGGCGGACCGGATCGCCTGGGCCGTCGTCGGCGCCGCCGGGTTCGCGAGTCTCGGGGACGCCCTGCGCGCCGAACTGCCGGGGGCGCTGGCCCGGGAGCTGGGGGTGGGGACCGTGGCTCTCGCCGCCGACGCGGTGACCGCGTACGTGGGCGCCCTCGGTCCGCGTCCCGGTGCGGTGCTCGCCGCGGGCACCGGGCTGATCGCCGTCGGCACGGATCTGACCGACTGGCGGCGGGCGGACGGCTGGGGGCATCTCCTGGGCGACTGCGGCGGCGGCGCCTGGATCGGCCGGGCGGGGCTCGATGCCGCGCTGCGCGCGTACGACGGGCGGGACGGGGGCTCGGCGGCGCTGCTGGAGTGCGCGACCGAGCGGTTCGGGGCGATGGCCGAGCTGCCCGCCCGGATCTATCCGCGCTCCGACCGCGCCGCCGTGCTCGCCTCCTTCGCGCCCGCCGTGGGCGAGTGCGCGGCCCACGACCCCATCGCGGCGGGGATCCTGCGGACGGCGGCCCGGCATCTCGCCGAGTCGGCCGCCGCCGTGTGCCCGGCGGAGGGGGAGCCCGAAGTGGCGCTCACGGGCGGTCTTTTCAGACTCGGCGCACCTCTACTGGCGCCGCTGCGCGAGGAGTTGGCGAAGCGGCTGCCGCACGCCACGTCCGTACCGGCTGAGGGCGATCCGCTGCGCGGTGCCGTGCGGCTCGCGGCGGATCTGGCAGCGGGGCGGTGCGATGTCCCGATTGCGCCGACCATGCTCCATGTGGTCACCATAAGTGCGGATTGAGTCCGCCGAAGCACCAACTGTCCGGTGCTGGACGGGAAGAGCCGTCCCACCTGCGCAACTCATCAGACAAAACCGGACGGATACCGCTCACCTGCACCCTCCCCGAACAGGGGAGCAGAGGAAACCAGTAACATGCGGCGCCATGAGCTCCCCCACTGGACCCGAGTCCGGCCTGCCAGTTCGAATGCCGCGACCCCGCCAGCCCGGACGTCACCGTCGTCCGGAACCGCTGGTGGCTCCCGAGGACGCGCCCGCGTTCGTCCTCGCCGTGCCCGGCGCGCCCAGCGCCGCCACGCGCAGCCTCGCCGAGGAGGTCGTGAGCATCGCCCGCTCCGAGCTGCCCGGTCTGGATGCCCGGATCGGCTACCTGGACGGGGACGACGCGGACTTCCCGACCCTCAAGTCCGTGCTGGCGCGGACCGCCGAGGAGCGCACCGCCCGCTACGAGCAGGCCGTCGCCGCCGGCAGTGACGTGAAGAAGCCCGAGGGTCCCGTCGCCGCGGTCGTCCCGCTGCTGGCCGGTCCCGACGGCGCCCTGCTGCGCCAGATCCGCCAGGCGATGATGGACAGCCGGGTCGCCGTGGAGCTGACCGACGTGCTCGGCCCGCACCCGCTGCTCGCCGAGGCCCTGCACGTGCGGCTCTCCGAGACGGGTCTGGCCCGCGCGGACCGCGCCCGGCTGTTCACCGTGACCACCACGGCCGACGGCATCATCCTGGCCACCGTGGGCGGCGAGGAGGCTGTGCAGGCGGCCGGTATCACCGGCATGCTGCTCGCCGCGCGCCTGGCCGTGCCGGTGATCGCGGCGGCGCTGGACCAGGAGGGCTCGATCGCCTCCGTCGCCGAGCAGCTCCGCGGGTCCGGCTCGCAGCAGCTCGCGCTCGCGCCGTACCTGATCGGTCCGGAGATCGACCCCTCGCTGCTGACCGCCGCCGCCGAGGAGGTCGACTGCGCCACCTCGGAGCCGCTGGGCGCCTACCCGACGATCGGCAAGCTCGCGCTCGCCAAGTACACGACGGCGCTGGGCATCGCCCCGCAGCAGTCGCAGGGAGCGCCGGTCCGCTGACGCGGCACGACACCCGTACGACACGAGGGCCCGCCCCGGGAGACCGGAGCGGGCCCTTTCGCGTGCCTGAGCGGGGCTGGGCGGGGCTGGGCGGGACGGCGCGGGCTGTTCAGCCGAAGATCACACAGGAGGCGGCGGGGACCGCCAGGGAGCCGTCGTAGCGCGGCAGACCGGTCGTGGCGTCCACGGTGAACCAGGTCACGTCGCCGGAGCGTTCGTGGGCGGTGTAGAGGCGGCCGTCGTGCCCGGTCAGGGCGCGCGGCCAGTGGCCGCCGCTGGGGACCGTGCCGAGCAGCCGGAGCCCTTCGCCCTCGACGCGGAAGGCGGACAGGACGTCCTCGCCGCGGGTCGCGGTCCACACGAAGCGGCCGTCGGGCGCGACCACGATGCCGGAGGGGTAGGCGTCCCCGCCGGGGGCGCCGGGCAGGACGGGGACCTCGGTCAGCGGCCGCAGGGCGCCCGTGGCGGCGTCCCAGCGGCAGACGGTGACGGTGGGGGTGAGTTCGTTGACGACGTAGGCGTGCCCGCCGTCGGGATGGAAGACCAGGTGGCGCGGGCCCGAGCCCGGGCGCAGGGCGATCTCGCGGTGCGGCACGGGGACGCCCGCGTCGAGCGTGCACACCCGCACCGAGTCGGTGCCGAGGTCCACGCTGACGATCCAGCGCCCCTCGGGGTCGGAGCGCACCTGCTGGGGGTGCGGACCGCGCTGGCGGCGGTCGTGCGGGCCCGAGCCGGTGTGCTGGAGCTGTCCGGAGGGCGCGGGCGCGAGGGTGCCGTCGGGGCGCAGCGGGACGGCGGTGACCGAGCCGCTGCCGTAGTTGGCGGTGAGCAGGTGCCCGGCGTGCAGACCGAGGTGGGTGGGACCGCTGCCGCCGACCGGCACGGGCGGTCCCGCGGGCTCCAGCTTGTCCCCGCGCACGCGGTAGGCGGCGACCGCGCCCTCGGCCGTCTCGCTGACCGCGTAGAGCATGTCCCCGGCGGGTGAGAGCGCGAGGTACGACGGGTCGGGAACGGCGCCGAGACCGCCGGTGCGGATCAGGGCGCCGTCGTGGGGGCGGACCTCGGCGGTGACCAGACCGGGACCGCCGGCCGCCGTGTACGAGCCGATGAACGCCCGGTGGGGCGCCCGTGCGCGTGCGCCGCTTTCTGCCACGTCTGTCCCCTCTCGGTCGAGACTGTGCCGACGCTAGCAGCAGGTCACCACCGGTCTGGACCAAATGGCGGAGGGGTGCGCGCCGGAACGGTGGGGCGCACTCGCGCACGGACCGGCGGGGGCGTGCGCCGGCAGGGCGCGGGAGTGCGCGTCAGGCGCCGACCAGCCGCGAGGGCGCGGGGGCGTGCAGCGGTTCGGCCAGTTCGGCGAGGGCGCGCTCCAGTCCGTGGAGGTGGGCGAGGGCCGGTTCGGCGGGGGTCTCGGACGGGCGCAGGATGTGCCCGGCGCCGCCCTCGGTGAGCGCCTCGACCGCGGCTTCCACGCGCCAGCAGGCGGCGGCGAGCCGGGCGTCGTGGGAGGCGACGGGGTCGGCGGCGACGGCGACCAGACCGCGCACCTCGCGGGCGCAGTCGTCGAGGAGCGTGAGGACGCGGCGGGCGCGGTGCTTGCGCCACAGCAGCGGGTTGAGCGGGTGGGTCAGCGGAGCCACGGAGAGCCGGACCCGGCCCAGCAACTGCTCCAGCTCGGCCACGCGCGGGGCGGGGTCGGCGTCGGACCCGGCGAGGCGGGCGGCGGCCTCGGCGGTGCAGGCTCGCACACAGCGCAGGGCGCGCTGGATCGAGGCGTCGGTGGTGAGGTGGGTGGTGACCGGCAGCACGAACAGCACGGCGAGCGCGGCGCCGACGACACCGACGGCGGTCTCGGTCACGCGCAGCGCGAGCAGTCCGGGACCGAGGACGCCGAAGAGGCCGTAGAGGAGTTCGGCGAGGAGGGTCACCCAGAGCATCATCCAGGTGTAGGAGACGGCGGCCGTGTAGAAGATCCCGAAGACGGCGACCGCGACGAGCACCGCGCTGGCGACCGGGTCGCCGTGCACGGGCATCGCGACGAGCACGCCGAGGGCGACGCCGAGCACGGTGCCCAGGACGCGCCGGAAGCCGCGTACGAGGGTCTCGCCGCGCGAGGCGGTGTTGACGAAGACCCACCAGGTGGCGCCGACGGCCCAGTACCAGCGCTGTCCGGACACGAGCTGCCCGACGACCAGCGCGAACCCTGCCCCGGCGGCCGCCTGGACCGCCTGGCGGGTGGTCACTCGGGCCAGACCGGTGCCGCCGGGCGGCGCGGGTACGGCGGCGGGGGGCATCCGGCGCTCGTAGCACCACAGACCGAAGCGCACGGTCGCGGCGGCGAGCAGGGAGAGCAGCAGGGCGGCGTACAGCTCGGGCAGCCGGGCGGGGGTGACCCGCAGGAACTGGCCGACGAAGAACATCATGAAGCCGAACACGCCGAGGCTGTGTCCGCGCGCCCCCCAGCGGCGGGCGTACACCCCGGCCCCGACGACGGCGATGAACGCGAAGTCCCGGCCGACGGGGTGGGCGTGCAGCCCGGCGGCCAGCGCGAGCACCGGGATGCCGACGACAGGCAGCAGGGCGGTGCTGACGGCCTGGGCGCGCACGGTGGCGTCGGCGACGGTGAAGAGCGCGAGCAGCGCGGCGAGCCCGCCCGCGACCATCCCCACGAGGGAGTGCCCGGCGAGGCCACACACGACGACCGCGAGCCCGATCCCGAGGACCGCACGCGCGGCGAAGCGCACGCGTATGCGTCCCGGGTCCGGCGCCACGAACACCTTCTTCAGCACTGCTGTCCGCCCCCTTGTGGTCGTCCGCACGAAAAAGGCGCCGCGGTGATCCGCAGCGCCATCGACCTGACTATATGAGCATCACAGGACCACTTGGCTCAACTGGCGTCCGATTCACTGGACCAATGGACCAGCCAAGCACGAGGACGTGAAGTCGGCGGCAGACCAACGGTCCAGGTCGCGCGGGGTACGGCTCAGGTGTCACGCTGGGCCATTGGTACAGTCGCCGGTGACCGGCGCGCCACCCGCGCGGTACGAGGAGGCGGAGCGTCATGGCCGTGGACGAACTCGACACGCGCATCCTGCGGTTGCTCCTTGAGCAGCCGCGCACCAGTGTGCGGGAGTACGCCCGCGTCCTCGGTGTCGCCCGGGGCACGCTCCAGGCGCGCCTGGACCGCATGGAGCGGGACGGCGTGATCACCGGCACGGGACCCTCGCTCTCCCCCGCCGCGCTCGGGCATCCGGTGCTGGCGTTCGTGCACATCGAGGTCACGCAGGGCCATCTGGACGACGTCGGCGAGGCGCTGGCGTCCGTGCCGGAGATCGTGGAGGCGTTCTCGACCACGGGCGGCGGGGATCTGCTGGCCCGGGTGGTGGGGCGGGACAACGCCCATCTGGAGGACGTGATCCAGAAGCTGATCAGCGTGCCGGGCGTGGTGCGCACCCGTACCGAGGTGGTGCTGCGCGAGCGGGTGCCGTACCGGCTGCTGCCGCTCGTGGAGTCGGTGGGGCGGGCGGCGGCGCGCTCCTGACGCTGCCGCACGGGCCCGAGACACCGGTCGTACGGCGCCGGGTGGCGCGGATCTCCGCGCGCGCTCGACGCACGCCCTGCATAGCGTGATCGTATGACTACAGTCCAGACCCGCCCGGTCACCGGCGACCGACGGCGGTGGCAGGCGCTCGCGGTCTGTCTGACGGCGGGCTTCATGACGATGCTCGACAGCTCGATCGTGAACGTGGCGCTGCCCTCGATGGAACGCGGTCTGGGCGCCGACGCGGCCGACGTGTCCTGGGTGGTGTCCGGCTTCGCGCTCACCTTCGGGCTGACGCTGGTCCCGGCGGGCCGGCTCGGGGACGTGCGCGGGCGGCGGGTCGCCTTCCTGTTCGGGCTCGCGCTGTTCACGCTGTCCTCGGTCGCGTGCGCGCTGGCTCCCGGCGCGGGCTGGCTGGTGCTGTACCGGCTGGTGCAGGGCGCGGCCTCGGGTGTCATCGCCTCGCAGACGACGGGGCTGATCCAGCAGATGTTCCAGGGCGCGGAGCGGGCGCGGGCGTTCGGACTGCTGGGCAGCGTGGTGGGTGTGTCCACGGCGGTCGGACCGCCCGCGGGCGGTCTGCTGATCCATGTGTTCGGCGAGGCGGACGGCTGGCGCTGGATCTTCTACATCAACGTGCCGATCGGGGTCGCCGCCTTCTGCGCGGCGCTGCGTCTGCTGCCCCGCGCGCCCGTGAACCCTGGCCGTCCACGCGAGGGCGTCGACCTGCCGGGGGTGGCGCTGCTCGGCGCCGGTGTGCTCGCGCTGATGCTGCCGCTGGTGCAGGAGCAGCAGTGGACGGGGCGCGAGAAGTGGGCGCTGCTGCCGGTGGCGGGGCTGCTCCTTGCCGCGTTCTGGGTCTGGGAGCGGCACCAGGGGCGGCGCGGGCGCGCCCCGCTGGTCGACCTGAACCTCTTCGCCCTGCGGTCCTTCACGCTCGGCGTGCTGCTGAACGTGGTGTACTTCGCGGGCTTCACCACCGTGTTCTTCGTCTACACCCTGTTCCTGCAGAACGGTCTGGGCTACAGCGCGCTCGCGGCCGGGATGGCGTCGCTGCCGTTCGCGGTCGGTTCGGCGGTGGGCGCGGCGCGGGGCGGACGGCTGGTGGTCCGGTACGGGCGCGCGCTGGTGGTCGTCGGGCTGAGCGCGGTGGCGTTCGGGCTGCTCGTGGTCATCGTGACCGTCCAGGCGGTGCCGGGGCGCGACGTGGCCTGGACGGCGGCGCTTCCCCTGCTGATCGCGGGTCTCGGCTCCGGCATCACCATCTCCCCCAACACCGCGCTCACCCTGACCCGGGTGCCGGTCCAGCGGGCGGGTGCGGCGGGGGGCGTCCTGGTCACCGCCCAGCGCGTCGGTTCGGCGGCGGGCATCGCGGTCGTGGGCGCGGTGTACTTCGCCCACCTCGCCAACGACGGCAGCCCCACGACAGCCCTCCAGCTCGGGCTCCTGACGGCGGTGGGCATCATCCTGCTCGCCCTCGCCCTGGCGGTCGCGGACCTGCGCGAACGCCGGATCCACCCGGAACCGACGACACCCGCCGAGGGACCGGCGGCACCGGAGCCGACGAGCGCGGGCCGCTGACCCCGCGAAAGACCGCTCAGGGACCCGTCAGAGAACCCTCAGGACCTGCGGCGGGGCTTGCCCGATCCCTTGCCTGACGTTCCGGTCCGACCGCGGGCGCCCCGACCCGATGACTTGGCTCCGCCCGACGACCTGGCTCCGCCCGACTTCGCGCCACCGGAGGACTTCCCGCTCTTCTGACGGCTCGGCTCCGGGCGCTTGCGCTCCTGCTTCGGCTCGCTCTCCGTGGCGCGACCCCGGGTGCTGTTGACCGTGCGCCCGCGCACGATGCCGATGAAGTCCTCCACCTGGTCGGTCGTGGCGTCCTCGGGCCAGGAGAGGGCGATGCTGGACCGGGGACCGTCGGTCAGGGTGCGGTAGGTGAGGTCCTTGCGGTGGTACAGGCGGGCCAGGGACTGCGGGACGACCAGGAGACCGACGTTCGCCGCGACCAGCTCGATGGCGTCCTCGGTGGTGGCCGGGCGCTCGAAGGCGGGTTCGCCGGGGGGCGCGTCCCAGTCGAAGACGTCGTCCAGGGGATGGAAGAGGACTTCCTCGGCGAGGTCGGCGAGGGTCACCTCCTCGGCCGCCGTGAACAGGTGGTCCTTGGGGACGACGACCACGGTGGTCTCGGTGTAGAGCGGGATCGCGCTGAAGTACGTACGGTCCACCGGCAGCCGTACGAACGCGGCGTCCGCGTCACCCGCGCGCAGCAGCCCGTCGGTCTCGGCCGCGGGGACCTGGAGCAGGGTGAGCGGGATGTCCGGCAGCCGCTCGTTCCAGATCCGCGCCCATTTGGCGGGCGTCACTCCGGGAACGTACGCGAGCCGGAACGACGGTGTTTCCTCCGAGCCTGTCACCAGGCCAAGGCTACCGGCCCCGGTCGGCCCACCCGCACGCGGCCGATACCCTTGACCTCATGAGTTCGCAGCAGAGCACCCAGACGATGAAGCCCGCCACCGCGGCGAAGAAGCTGGGTGTGTACCTCCCCGCCACCCCCGCCGAGTTCCAGGAGGGTGTCGTTTCGCGCGCCGAGCTGAACGAGCTCCAGGCCAACCCGCCCGAGTGGCTGCGCGAGCTGCGCCAGAACGGCCCCCACCCGCGTCCCGTCGTCGCGGCCAAGCTCGGCGTGTCCATCGCCGGTCTGGCGCGCGGCGGTGTCACCGAGGCGCTCACCACCGCGCAGATCGAGGCGCTCAAGCAGGAGCGCCCCGAGTGGCTGGAAAAGGAGCGCGCCACCCAGGTCGAGGTCCGCAAGGAAGCCGTGCGGATCAAGAACCTGAAGCAGGAGAAGGCGGACCGCGAGGACTGACCCCGCCCGCCCCGCACCCGCCCCCTGGCCTCGCCGGGGGGCGTTGTCAGTGGTGCCGCCTACAGTTCCCCTCACTTGATCGTTTGCGGGCGGGGAGGCACGTATGGGGTGGGTGTCGGCCGGTGACTACGAGGTCACCCTCGACGGCGGAAAAGTGGTGTGCCGCAACGCGGCGGGACGGCGGCTGAAGTCGGTGCCGCCGAAGATCGCCGACGATCCGGCGGTCGTGGGGCTCGCGCAGCTCACCGAGTGGCTGGAGCGGCACGAGCGGGAGTGCGTGGACGGCGTGGAGCGGTGGATGGTCCGCTCGCTGCCGGTGCCGCTCGCCGTGCTCACCCGCGTCTGGCCCGACCCCGCCTGGCGGGCGGTGCTGCGCGACCTCGTGGTGACCGGTGACGACGGCCGGATCGCCGGTTTCCTGCGCGACGCCGACGCCGAGCGGGGTCTCGGACTGGTCGACCTGGACGGCGACACCGTGCGCATGTCCCCCGAGCTGGTCCGCGTTCCGCACCCGGTGCTCCTGGAGGACCTGGCGGACCTGCGCGAGTTCGCCGTCGAACTCGGGGTGGAGCAGCGCGCCCAGCAGCTCTTCCGCGAGGTGTGGCACCGCCCGGCCGATCTGGCCGAGGACGCCACGCAGGTCGAGGAGTACGCGGGCGGCGCCTTCAAGGAGCTGCGCTTCCTGCACGGCCGGGCCGCCCAGTTGGGCTACCGGGTGCGCGGCGGCCAGGCGGTCCGCCCCGTCCTGGAGGACGGCCGCGGCGTCGAGGCCCGTGTCTGGATCGGCGACTACGACGGCTACGAGGCGACCGAGACCGGCCCGCTGATGTGGACCGACCCGGCAGGGCGGGTGCTGAGGCTCGGTCAGGTGGGTCCGGTCGCCTGGTCGGAGGGGATGCGCATGGCCGCCGCGCTGCACGCGGGGCGCGACGTGGAGAACGAGGAGCGGGCGGCATGACGACGTACGACGAGACCACCCTGACCGCTCTCCTGGAGGCGGGCGCGGTCCTGCCGACCGGCAGCACCGCGCGCGAGGACGCCGACACGCTCACCGTCCGCACGTACACCCACCCGGTGCTGGAGGACCGGCAGGTCGTCCGGCTGGTGCCCGGCACCCTCGGGGAGGCCGAGGACCTGGCGCTCGAGTTCCTCGGTCTGACCCGGGAGCCGGAGGCGCCGGAGGTCGGCCAGGTGCGCCGCGAGACGCTGGGCTTCCCCGCCTGGGCGCTGGTGCACGACCCGGCGAACGGTCATCACGCGCTCGCCCTGGTCAAGGACGTGGAACGGCTCGCCCGGCAGGCCAAGTCCCGCCCCGGAGCCGCCAAGCAGGGCTTCGAGGAGCTGGGCACCCGGCTCGGGCGGGCGGTGCCGCACTTCCTGCCGACGTTCTACGAGCAGGCGGCGCGGGTCTTCCTCCAGCACGAGAACACGACGTACGCCTCCGCGTTCTTCGGCCGGGCCCGCGAGGCCGAGCGGGTGCACGCGCTCGCGGTCGACGAGGAGCGGCAGCGGGCGGTGTTCCTGGAGTTCGCCTTCGCCGGGGCGCTGACCGTCAAGGCGCTCAAGGAGCATGTGAAGGACCTGGGCAGGCGGCTCGACCCGGTCGCCGCGTGGGCGCAGTTCCGGCAGTTGACGGTGGAGCGCTGCGCCGCCGGAATGCCGCCGTACGCCTCGCTGCCGCAGGACGCGCGCGGGCTGATCAGGGCGGCGGGGCTCGACCGGGACACCGAGGAGCGCGCGCTCGTCGCCGACCTGCTCACCTCGCCCGCCGCCGTCCGGGCGCCCGCGTCCTTCTGGACGGCCTACCGTCCGGTCCTCGGCGCCCTGGCCGAGGAGCGGCCCGGGGTGCGGACGCGGCTCCTTGAGATCATGCCCGCCGGGCTCGGGGGCGGGGTCGAGGACGACGAGTCCTGGCTGGCGCTGCTGGCCGGGACCGGCGCCGACCGGCTGCTGACGGACGAGGCGGCGGCCCGGGAGCACGGTGTGGACACGGCCGACTGGCTGACCCGCTGGGCGCTGCACCGCAAGCACGGCGGCGCGTTCGCCCGCCGCTCCCCGGCCACGCTCGCGCTGGCCGCGCGGATGGCGCCGCTGCTGCGCTCCGCCGGACGTCCGGTGGACCTGTTCACCGGGAACTGGGGGGCGAGCGCGCACCTCGATCTGCTGGACCTGTGCGTCGCCGAGGGCGTACCGCTGTCGGTCCCGGCGTCCGGGGCGCGGAATCAGGTGTCGGTGACCACCTGGCTGTCGGACACCGGGGAGGGCCGCCGGGACCTGGTGGCCGTCGCGTCCGACCCGCGTCTGCGGCCGCTGCTGCGCGCGGCGGTGGAGCAGGCTGGAAGCCGGCACGGCAGCAATGACGAGCAGTTGACGGCTCTCGCCGCCCACCCGGTGCTCTCCGAGCTGCTGCGGGAATGGCTCGACGAGGTGTCCGGGGAGTTCACCCGCGCGACCGGGCTGCCCGCCGCGAGCGCGACGCTCGACCGGCTGCGCCCCTTCCGGACCGTCGCCCGCGGGGCGGGTCCCGAGGCGGTCGCCCGGGTCGCCGGGCACCCGGTCGCTCCCCTGCTCGGCCGCACGCTGCGCGCCGGTGTGCTGGACGAACTGGGCTGGCCCGCCCTCGAAGAGGCGCTGGAGCGGCTCGACGACCAGACCCTGGACCCGAAGACCCACCACCCGGTCACCGTCCACGAGGCATGGCCCGCGCTCATCGTCTCGCGGGGGCACAAGGCGCTCGTCGTCGGCCCGGAGGAGATCCTCCTCGACCACGACCTGCGGCTGCCCCAGGAGCTGGACCGCCATCAGCGCCCCCGGTTCCGTTACGTGGACGGGGAGTTGCTGGTCGTCTGGCGGCAGGACGGCAAGCAGCGCGCCTACTGGTCGAGCCGTCCCGCCGAGGTGTTCGCGCTCGGCGGCGAGCAGGTCCCGACCTGGTGGTACGGGCAGGACGACCTCGCCGCCTCGATCCCGCTGCCCGGCGGTGGCCGCGCCTCCGGGGGTCGCGCCCTGCACGCCGGGGACACGGACCTCCCGCCGAGCCGTCCCGTCCTGGGCGACGGCACCGGCTACTGGCGCGAGGGCAGACAGGGCACGCGCACGGTGTGGCTGGAGTACGACCCGGTGACGGGCGAGCACGGCCGCGCCTCGCTGCCCGCGCCGCTGCGCGCCGGTGTCCGCGAGGGCGCCGAGCTGACGACCGGGATGTGCGAGCTGCTGCCGCTGCGCCCCGGTCTTGAGCACAGCCCGTTCGGCACCGACGGCACGGTCCTGGGGCGCTGGGTGCGCACCGAGGGGGACGGCGGGGAGCGGTACCGCACCGCCGGGACGCCGGACGGCCGTACGGTGTCGATGCCGAAGACGGACGCCATCCCCTTGGGCGCCCTGCGGCTGCCGGGCGCCGAGCCCGTCGTCGCGCGGATGTTCCAGACCGTCGCGCTGTTCGCGGGCGACGACCCCGCCGGGACCGGGCGACTGGGGTACGTGACGCTGAACGGTCCGGGCGGGGAGTTCGCCGCGGGCACCCCGCTGGTGCCCCCGCTGCCGTTCTGGCACGCCCTGCGGGTGCGCGACGAGCAAGGCTCTGCCGTGCTGCGCGCCGTCACCGACGAGCAGGCAGCCGAGCTGATGCGGGCCATGGCGGAGGCGCTGGCCGAGCGTCAGGAGGCGCTGAAGCGCGCCGGGGACGACGCCCGGGCCAAGGAAGCCGTGCCGAGCGCCGCCCGGCTGGCCGTGCGGGTGGTGTGCGCGGGGCTGCCGGACCTCACCGATGCCCGGCTGATCGTCGGCGTGGCCTCGCTGGTCCGCTCGGCGCTGCGCCTGGCCGAGTCCGCGACCGCGTTCGCCGCGCCGCCCAAGGAGCGCCCCGCCCTGCCGCGCAAGCACACCGAGGGCATGTTCTTCGACTACAGCCCCGAGCACGGCGAGGACAGCACGCTGCGCACGGCGCTGGCCGGGATCGTGAGCGTGTACGGCTACTGGCACGGCGAGCAGCGCACCGCGCTGCGCCAGATCCGGGCCGTGAACCACGTGCTGTCCGGCCACCCCGCCGACGGCAAACCGCTGCCCGACCGGGAGCGCACCGCCGTCCTGACCGACGGCTGGCGGAGCGAGCCGCACACCGTCCCCGGGATCGGTCTGATGTGGCCGTCCGCGCTGGGCGCGCTGCGCGCCCTCGCCTTCCGGGCCGCCTCCGCGACCCTGACCGGCGCCGAACGCGAGGCGCTGCTCCTGCTGTTCGAGGCGGTCGGCGAGGGACCGCTCGCGTCGGGGTCCGGGGTGCTCCGCGAGGTCACGCTGACCGAGCCCTCCGACGGGCGGTTGCGGACCGGTCAGGTGCTGCGGCACGGCGAACGCACGGTCGTGATCCTCGGCACCCGGCGCATCGACCGGATGCGGGACCGCGTCGAGTGGCTGGCGCTGGACCACGATCCGTCGGGCGCGTTCGGCCCGGTCGCCCATTTCGTCCTGAGCGACGAGGTCCGGTACGACCCGGGGATCTCCGGCGCGGACCTGGCCGCCGTCACCCGGCTGATCCGCGCCAAGGGCGCCGCCCCCTGGCAGTCCGGGGCGCCGGAGGCGCTGACGGACGCGACCGGCGGCGGACTCGGTCCGGTCCAGGCGACGGTGCTGCTCGCCGCGCTGCCGCCGGACCCCGCCGCCGAGGCGCTGGCCCTCATCGGGCTGAAGGTCCGTCAGTGCGAGTACGGCGTGGCCCGGCTCGCCGCGCTCGCCGCCGGGACGCGGACCGAGCTGCTCGGCGCGCTGCTGCCCGCCGATCCCGAGGCGCTGTGGACCTCGGGTCCGGACACCGGCGCGGCCGGACGCGTCTGGGCGGAGCGGCTCGGCTCGGTGCTCAGGCTGCCGGAGGAGACCGACGCCGAACTGGCCGGGATGAGCGCCGAGTACGCCGAGGACGTCCTCAACCCCTCCCGTACGCCCTGGCTGTCCCGGACGACGCGGCAGCACCTGCGCGAGGACGGCGAACTGGTCCCGGAGGACCCGGCGGCGCTGCCCGGCGGGCGCTCCCTGTCCGGGGCGGTCACCGCACTCGCGGCGCTGGCGTACGTCCTGCCCTACGGCCACCCGCTGCGCGCCGCCCTGCCCGAGGGACTGGCCGCCGTGCGCCGCCGGATGGCCGACCCGGAGCTGCTGCTCGACCCGGGCGTGGCGTGGACGGAGAAGGGCACGCCCACGTCGGTCGAGATCCGCAAGGCGTACGGGCTGCCCGAAACCGGCGGCGCCGACGCACAGGGGCTGACCCACGTGGGCGAGACCCTGGTGCTGCGCCCCTGGTACCACGGCGAGGCGGTCCTGCTCCGCACGGCGGCGCTGAGCGGTCCCGACGACCCGGTGTTCGGACTCCTGGAGGGGCTGGTCGGTCCGGAACGCGGCGACCAGGTGAGCGCGTTGGGCACCGCCCTCGGCGCGGAGCTGGAGCGCGCGGTGGCGGCCGGTGCCGAGGAGCCGCGGGGTTACGCGCAGGACCCGTCGGTCAGCGTGCCCGAGCTGGTCGCGGAGGTCGCCGCCGCGCACGGTCTCGGCGAGGACGCGGCGGTGCTCTACCTCCAGTTGCTGGCGCTGCCCGACCCGACGGACCGCAACCGGGCGCGCTGGACCGACTGGAAGCCCGCCCGGGCGAAGAAGGCGCGGGCCGAACTCACCGCGAGCGGTCTGGTCGTCGAGGCCAAGCGGCCGCGCGCCGGGCGCACCCTCTTCCTGCCGTGCGGCTGGCGGGACCTGAAGTCGCCCGCGCTGCCGGTGGAGACCTGGAAGGAGGGGCTGTACCCGGTGCCGGTGCGCCGTCGTGCCGTACCCCTGCTGCCGGTGCCCGAGCTGTTCGCCCGCGCCTGGGAGCGCGTCCGCGCGGGCGAAGGACCGGCGTACGAGGAGCTGACGACCCGGGCGAACCGGAGGGGACGGCGCAGGTGACCGCCTCCGCCACGACGTTCACGACGTTCACGACGTACACGACGTTCATGGGGAGGGCGGCGCGGACGACCGCCCGCTCTCCCCGCACCACCACGAAGGACTCCCGCTCATGACCACCGACCTCGCCCCCGGCGCGGCACGCCGGGACCCGGCACGCCAGATCGTCCCGCCGGAGGACCGGTACGCGACCGAACTCGCCTTCCTCGCCGCGTACGACACCGGACCGCGCCCGCCCGCGTGGCGGCTGACGCCCCGCGCCGTCGTCACCTTCGTGATGGGCAGCGAAGGGCGCGCCCTCGCACTGCCCGCCGACGCGGTGGTCCCCGCCGGTGTGCCCCAACGCCTGGAGATCACCGGCAAGTTCGTGGGGGAACGCGCGCTGGTGGAGCGGTGTGTCGTCACGCTCGCCGGGGAGCGCGGTCTGCTGCTCGTCGGCGAGCCGGGCACCGCCAAGTCGATGCTCTCCGAGCTGCTGTCCGCCGCCGTGTGCGGCACCAGCGGGCTGACGGTGCAGGGCACGGCGGGCACGACCGAGGACCAGCTCAAGTACGGCTGGAACTACGCCCTGTTGCTCGCCCAGGGACCCAGCAGGCAGGCGCTGGTGCCCTCGCCGGTGCTTACCGCGATGACGCGCGGGGCGATCGCGCGCGTCGAGGAGGTCACCCGCTGTCTGCCGGAGGTGCAGGACGCGCTGGTGTCGCTGCTGTCCGAGCGGCGGATGGCGGTCCCCGAACTGGCGGGCGGCGAGGACGCGTTGGCGCACGCGGCACCCGGTTTCAACCTCATCGCCACCGCCAACCTGCGGGACAAGGGCGTCTCGGAGATGTCCGCCGCGCTCAAGCGCCGGTTCAACTTCGAGACGGTGGGCCCGATCTCGGACCTGGACGCCGAGACCGCGCTGGTGCGCGGGCAGGCGAGGGCGGCGGTCGAGCGCTCGGGCGCCGCCTTCCAGGTGGACGACGCGGTACTGGAGGCGCTGGTCACCGCGTTCCGGGACCTGCGTGAGGGACGGTCGGCGGAGGGCTGGGAGGTGGAGCGGCCCTCCACCGTGATGAGCACGGCGGAGGCGGTGTCGGTCGCGGGCGCGCTGGGGCTCGCCGCCGCCTACTTCCCCGGGGACCGTGACGTGCTCGGGCTGCTGCCGGGTCACCTGCTCGGCGTCGTACGCAAGGACGACCCGGCGGACGCGGCCCGGCTGCGCGGCTACTGGGACGGTCCGGTACGGCGCCGCGCCGAGCAGGGCTCCGCCACCTGGCGCACCCTGTGGGACCTGCGCACGGTACTGGAGGGCTGAACACCGTGTCCCACGCATCCCCCGAGGCGGCGGTGGCCGCCCTGACCGACCCGGCGGCGCCGTATCTCATCGGGGTACGGCACCACGCGCCTTCCCTGGCGGCGGCCGTACCGGCGCTGCTCGACGCGGCGAAGCCGGACGTGCTGCTCGTGGAGCTGCCCGCCGAACTGGAGGAGTGGCTGCCGTGGCTCGCGCACGAGGAGACGCGGGCGCCGGTCGCGCTGGCGGCGGCGCCGGTGGGCGCGGGCGTGGGCGCGGGACTTGCGGGCGGAGGCATCGGGCCCGCCTTCTATCCGTTCGCCGACTTCTCGCCGGAGCTGGCGGCGGTGCGGTGGGCGGCCCGGCACGGGGTGCCGGTCCTCACCTGCGATCTGCCGCTGACCGACCGGGGTGGGGCGCGCGAGGAGCCGGTACGACGGACCACGTCCGGTCCCGGTATCACCGCCGCCCTCCGCTCCCGGCTGACCGGGCGCCCGGACGACGACCTCTGGGACCGGCTGGTCGAGACCGCAGCGCCCGGTTCGCCGCCGGAGGCGCTGCGGCGGGCGGCGCTGCTGACGGGGTGGGCGCTGCGCGAGGAGGCGGCGGCTTCGGGCGGGGTGCCGGAGCTGGATCTGCGCCGGGAGAGCTGGATGCGGTCCCGGCTCGCCGCCGCCACGGCCGACGGGCAGCGGGCCGCCGTGGTCGTGGGCGCCTTCCACGCCCCGGCGCTGCTCGCCGCGGCCGAGGACACTGACGTACAGCCGCCCTCGGGGACGACCTGGACCACCTCCCTCATCCCCTACACCTACGCCCTGCTGGACGAGCGCTCCGGTTACCCCGCCGGTATCCGTGACCCGGAGTGGCAGCACCTGGTGCTCGACGCGGCCGGCGATCCCTCGGCCCTGACGGACGCGCTGACCGGCGCCGCCGTGCGGATCTGCGCCGAGCTGCGAACGCTCGGGCACCCGTCGGGACCCGCCGACGCACGGGAGATCACCCGCCTCGCCGGTGATCTCGCCCGGCTGCGGGGGCTGCCCGCGGCGGGTCGGGGTGAACTGGTCGAGGCGGTGCAGACGGTGCTCGCGCAGGGCGAGCCGTACGGGCGTGGCCGGGCCGTGGCGCGGGCGATGGAGCGGGTGCTCGTCGGTACCCGGGCGGGGCGCCCGGCGCCGGACGCGCCCCGCAGCGGTCTCGCCCCCGCTGTGGAGGCGGAGTTGGCGGAGCTCGGTCTCCCCGGTCCCGCCGACCCGGGCGCCACCCGCGACCTGCGCCTGGACCCGCTCCGATCGGCGCGGGACGCCCGCCGTGAGGTGCTGCTGCGCCGTCTGACGGTGTGCGGGGTGCCGTACGCCGAGCCCAAGGAGGTCGGCGCGGCCGGTGGCGGCGAGGCACTCACCTCCCGCTGGGAGCTGCGCTGGACGCCCGCCACCGCGGCCATGCTCAACGCGGCCGGGGTCCGGGGCGTGACCTCGGCCCAGGCAGCCGAGGGACTGCTGCGCGAGCGGCTGCGCGCGGAGCGGGACGAGGGCGGTCCCACGGCGGCCCAGTCGCTGCGGGGACTGGAGGAGGCGGCGCGCTGCGGGCTGCCGGGGCTCGTCGAGGAGCGCGTGGAGGACATCGCGTCCGCGCTGCCCGACTCCGGCACGCTGCCCGAACTCCTCGCGGGACTGGCCCTGTTGGACCGCCTGCGAGCCGGTCACATCGCCGGGGCGGGCACGCCGGACGAGGGCACGGCGATGCGCCTGACCGCCGTCGCCGAGCTGCTGACCACGGCGGCGGTACGGCAGGTCGACGGTCTCACCGGTTCCGACGACCCTGCCGACGCCCGCGCCCTGCTCGAACTCGCCCACCGCGCCGACGTGTTCGGGGGTATCCGGCTCACGGACGCGCTCGCCCGGCTGGCCCGCGAGGGCTCTCCGCTGATGCGCGGGGCGGCAGGAGCCGTACGGGTGTTGCTCGGACACGAGGAGCCGCGGGCACTCGGCGACCGGGTGGCGTCCTGGGTGGACGGCGCGACCGACACCGCGAGCCGTACGGCGCTGACCGACCGGCTGACCGGGCTGCTCACGGCCGCCGGACCCCTGCTGGAGTCCGCGACTCCCGCGCTGGAGCCGCTCCTGAACCGGGTGTCGGCCCTCTCCGACGAGGACTTCCTCTCCCGCCTGCCTGCCCTGCGCGGCGGCTTCGACACGCTGAGCCCGGCGGCGCGCGAGCGGCTGCTGTCGACGGTGGAGGAGCGGCTGGGAGCGCACCACCTCGCGGACACGGGCGCGGTGGACCCGGTGGCGCTGGCGCGGTGGACGCGGGCGGACCTGGCCGCGCGGGAGGCGCTGGCGGCGGTGGGGTTGCTGCCGGAGGTGGAGCGGGTGGTTCCGGGGACTGATGTGGACGCCCCCTGTCCGTCCGGCGAGTCGATCCCCGGCTTCGCCGGGCACATCGCCCCGGCCGACCGGTGGCGACTGGTGCTGGGTCGCCGTCGCGACCAACTTCCGTCCTCCGCTCGCCGGTTGGCGACCGCACTGGACGAGCTGTACGGCATGGGACGCGGTGAGGGCAGCCGGGGTGATCTCACCGGGCGCGGCTCCGGTGGCGGTCGGGAGGCGCCGTATCCCGGGGTGCGGGAGTGGTCGCAGGAGCTGGCGGCACTGTTCGGACCGGGTGTCCGCGAGGAGGTGCTGGCGGCGGCAGCGGCGACGGGTCGGACGGACGTCTACGCGGAACTCGACGCGGAGAGCGTCCGCCCCTCGGTGGACCTGCTCCGCTCGGTGCTGCGGCACGCGGGCGGGCTGCCCGAGGCGCGGCTGGCGACGCTGCGGCCGTTGGTACGGCGTCTGGTGGAGGCGCTGACGCGGGAGTTGGCGACCCGGTTGCGCCCCGCGCTGCACGGCACCGCGCTTCCCCGGCCGAGCAGGCGTCCTGGTGGCGGTCTCGATCTGCCCCGGACGCTGCGGGCCAACCTGGCCACGGCGCGCCGGGCGCCCGACGGCACGGTGACGGTGATCCCCGAGCGTCCGGTGTTCCGCACCCGTGCCCGCAAGGCGGCAGACTGGCGGCTGATCCTGGTCACGGACGTGTCGGGTTCCATGGAGGCGTCCACGATCTGGGCGGCGCTCACCGCCTCCGTGCTGGCCGGGGTGCCCACCCTGTCCACGCACTTCCTGGCCTTCTCCACCGAGGTGATCGACCTGACCGAGCGGGTCGAGGACCCGCTCTCGCTGCTCCTTGAGGTGAGCGTCGGCGGCGGTACGCACATCGCGGCGGGGCTGCGGCACGCGCGCGAACTGGTCACCGTCCCCTCACGGACACTGGTCGTGCTGATCAGCGACTTCGAGGAGGGCTACCCGGTCGGCGGTCTGCTGAGCGAGGTCCGCGCGCTGATCGGCGCGGGCTGCCATGTCCTGGGCTGCGCGAGCCTGGACGACGCGGGGCGCCCGCGCTACTCGACCGGCGTGGCAGGTCAGTTGGTCACGGCAGGAATGCCGGTGGCCGCGCTCAGTCCCCTCGAACTCGCCCGCTGGATAGGGGAGAAGATCGCATGAGCACCCAACTGCCGCCCGTCGCACCGGAGGTGACCGCCGCGCTGGTCGAGGCGCTCTCTCCCCGGCTGCGCAAGCGCCTGGACGCGGGCATCGCCAAGCTGGCGGGGCGCCCGGTGGACCGCGAGGGCGACACCGTACGCATCGCCGTCGACGACACCACGTACGTCGAACTCCACGCGCCCGACGGGGCGGTGACGACTCCGGACGCCGTTCGCTGCGGGTGCCTGCTGGCGCCGGACTGTCTGCACCGGGCGGCGGCAGCGTCGTCGGCGCCGGTGGCGGAACTGCCGGTCGCGGCCGAGCCGTTGACCGACGCCCCGGCGCAACCGCAGGACTCCGAGGCACCCGACGCCGAGCAGCCCACCCCCGATCAACTCGCCGCCGCACGCGCCGTATGGTCCGCGGCTGCCGCCGTGCTCGACGCGGGCGTCGACGGCTGCGGAGCCGTCCTCCAGGCGGAGTTGCTGCGCGCCGCGCACACCGCGCGCCTGGCCGGTCTGCACCGTGTCGCCGCCGCGTCGTCCTCGGTGGTCACCGCGCTGCGCGCGGCGCGGTCGGCCGATCCGGCGTACCGGCTCGCGGACCTCGTCGCGGCACTGGGCGATGTCCTCGCGGTGTCCCATCGTCTCCCGTCCGCCGAGGGTCCCGAGCTGGCCGCCCTGCGCGGCACCGCCCGCCAGCCGTACCGTCCGGACGGCTCGCTGCGGCTGTACGGGCTGTGCACCGAGCCGGTGCTCACGGCGAACGGGTACGCGGGCGCGGTGACCTGGACGACCGACGCGCACGGCAGGCTCTACCAGGTGCCGGACGTGGCACCCGGCGGCGCGTCCCGCGCGGTGGGCGCCGCCGACCGTGCGGTACGGCTGGGCGACACGGCGCTCACCCACCGCGAGCTGTCCCGGGCGGGGCTCGCCGTCTCCGGCGCGACGGTCTCCCCGACGGGCCGTCTGGGCGCGGGCGCCAAGGTGCGCGCGGTACGCGCCCCCGGCGTCGACTGGCGCGCGGACCCGCTGGACCGGCTCTGGCGCGTCCCTCTGGTGGACCAGCTCGCCCGCGCCCTGACGCCCGACTCCCCCGGGCTGCTCTTCCTGGAGGTGACCTTCACCGGCACGGTCCGCGAGTCGGCGGGCGACTGCCTGCTGGCCACCTCCGACGGCATCACCCTCCGCCTGACTTCGGCCCACGACGACCCCGCCCTCCCCCACCGCGACAACCTCCGCCTCCTGGCCGCCGCCACGGACACGCCCCTGCGCGTGATCGCCCGGCTGACCCCGGCAGCGCACCCCCGGGCCACCCTGCTGGCGACAGAACACCCGACCATCGCGGGCACGCATGTGGACGTGGGTCTGGACCGCCTGCAGAAGGCGGACCTCCCGTCCCACACCCCTGCCCCGCGCCCGGCTCCCCCCGCCGACGAACCCCCGGTCCATCTCCTCGTCCGACGCGTCCACCAGACCGCGGCGGGCGGCCGTCGTGCCCTGACCCACCCCGGCTCCGGCGCTGTCACCGACCCGCGTCATCTCGCCACCCACGGTCTCCCGACGGCAGCGGCTCTCCTGACGGAGCTGCACTCCTCGGCGACGACCCGCTCCCGCGACGCGTTCGGGCGCCTGCTGCCGACCGATCCGACGCGTTTCACCGAGGCGTGGCTGAAGGCGCGGGAGTACACGGTGGCGCTGGAGAGGGCGTTGTGTGTGGCGGGCTGGACCGCGTGAGGGGCGATAAACCGCTCGACAACCCCGGAGTCACCCGGAAAAGTACCTCGCCGTGACGAGCAGCGAACTGTGGAGCCGTGCCACCGCCGAGCGGTACGACGCGGAGGACGCCGAGATGTTCTCCGCCGCCGTACTCGGTCCGACCGTCGACTTCCTGGCCGGACTGGCGGGTGCGGGACCGGCGTTGGAGTTCGCCATCGGGACCGGTCGTGTCGGCGTGCCGCTGCGGGAACGCGGTGTGCCCGTGACCGGCGTCGAGTTCTCCGCGCACATGGCGGCCGTGCTGCGCCGGAAGGTGGACGAGGAGACCCTGCCGGTGGTCCTCGGGGACATGGCGACCACGGTCGTGCCGGGCGAGTTCACCCTGGTCTACCTCGTCTACAACACGATCTCGAACCTGCTCACCCAGGACGAGCAGGTGGAGTGCTTCCGCAACGCCGCGCGCCATCTGGCGCCCGGCGGTCGCTTCGTCGTCGAGCTGAACGTGCCCCCGCTGCGGTTCCTGCCGTCCGGTGCGACCGCCGTGCCGTTCGACGTGTCGGACCACCATCTCGGCTTCGACACGTTCGACCTGGTCGAGCAGATCCTCGTCTCGCACCATCTGACCCGCGACGGCGAGGACGGCCGCTACCGCCGCGACGCCTCCCGGCACCGCTACGCCTGGCCGGCCGAGCTGGACCTGATGGCGCGGCTGGCCGGGCTCGAACGGGAGCGGCGCGTGGCGGACTGGGACGGGACGCCGTTCACCGCTGACTCCTCGAAGCACGTGTCCGTCTGGCGCAAACCGGTCTGACCCGGCGGTCGTCGCTCAGAGCGGCAGCACGGGCCGGGTGGAGAAGTCCTCCCACATGTCCGCGCCGTCCTCGCCGTGGACGAAGTCGGCCATGGAGGGATTGCGGTTGGCGGTGGCGAGCGGCAGCCAGCCCAGGAACATCCCGTATCCGCCGCACACCGACTCGCCCCCGTCCCCGCCGTGCACGGCACCGGGGTCCTGGCTCAGCTCGGCGGAGTACGTGTCGTAGGCGATGCGCAGACCGAAGGCGTTGCGTTCGAGGTGCGGGCCGGTGCTGTCGTCGTACGGGACGCGGTCGAGCGGGCATGCGTCGCCCCACCGGAACAGCGTGCCCGCCCCGGCCCCGCACGCGTGCTCCCACTCGTCGGCGCTGGGCATCCGCAGCCCGCGCGCGGCGAGCGCGTCCGGCAGGTCGGCGGGCGGCTCGGTCAGCGCCTCGGCTTCGACGGCCATCAGGACGGTCGGCACGGTGACGGTCCGCCGGGGGCTGAGCACCCGCGCCAGGTGGGCGCGCAGATCGGGACCGTACGCGAGCCCCTGCGCCAGGCTCTCGGCGTGGTCGGCCTCCTGCTCCGCCGTGGGGTGCCAGGCGACCAGGTCGAAGCCGACCGCGACCCGGCCCCCGGGTATCAGTGCGAACTCCTGCCCGTCCCGCTCGACGAGCACCCGATGCCACGGTCCGCCGAGATGCTCCCCGACTCCGACCTCGCTCACCGATCCCCCGACCCGCCGGGCCGTCTCCTCGGCCAACCGCCGCGCCGTGGACGCGTCGAGGGACCGCCACCCGGCGAAATCAAGATCATCGAGAGTCATGAGGTGGAGTCTCCCACGCGGGTCCTACGCCGCCTTCTTCCCCACCAGCCGGTCGAGATGAGCCAGCACCCCCGCGTTGAACCTGTGCACCGCTTCGTCGATGCTGCGGATGAAGCCCGCCTCCGTGTTGCCCCGCTGGCCGCCCATGCTCTTGAACAGCGAGAGCCGGAAGCCGGTGATCTTCACCCCGCTCCTGGGCAGCATGTCGCCCGGTTCGGGGCGCAGGCGTTCCAGGGTGCCGCGCGGACCGCCGGTCTCGCCCTCGACCAGGGTCTCGATGTGCAGGTCGGCGGGTGCCTCGGCCAGTTCGCGGACGATGCGCTTGGCCCAGGAGAGCGGGTAGCCCTGTTCGGGCGCCGGGATGTCGATGGAGGTACGGATCTTCGTGGTGCGCAGGTCGGCGGTCACCCCGAGCACGCCCGCGACGCCCTCGATACGCAGCTCCGCCCGCAACCTGCCGTCCTGGCAGAGCTGGTCGGCCATGCGGGAGCGCCGGGCCACCGCGTCGGCATCGCGCCGGGCGCGCTGGACGGGGAGCACCTTCAGCCCGAGTTCTCCGCCGAGCCCGAGCGACACCTGGCGCACCAGCCGCTCCCAGCTCTCGACGGTCTCCAGCGCCCGGGGGTCGCCCTGGCAGAGCGTCTCGTCCTGGATGCCGCTGCGCACGGGCACCCAGGCGGGTCCCATGTTCTGGAAGCCGTGGCAGCCGGAGTTCTCGTGCAGGAGGTAGTGCAGCAACTCCTCAAGCAGCCAGGCGTGCGCCGGGTTCACCACGCCCTCGTGCCGGATCAGCATCTGCGCCTGGTGCGCGACCTCCGCCCAGGACAGATGCCACAGGCTCACCTTGTTCTTGCGCCGCCGGTCGATCTTCACCTCGACCAGCGGACTGCCCTCGAGGGCCACGTCGTTGGAGAGCGTGATCACCGCCTCGTACCCGCGCCGCGCCGCGATGTCGGCGTACGCCTGGACCTGCTCGGTCTTGAGCGGGTTGCCGTTCGTCTTGGTCTCCACGAGCGCGGTCCACAGCTTGCCCGCGCGCTCCACCCGGATGACGCCGTCCGGGCGCCGGGGCGTGTCGCCGTGCGGCAGCGACACCTCGGTGAAGGTCTCCATGCGCCCGGCGGGAGCACCGAACCCGGCGGTGAGCCTGCGCCCGAACTCCGGCACCTGCGCCATCACCGCGAGGAGCACGGAAGTGGCCCGCATCTCCCGGTCCCGGTCGCTCTTCAGCGCGGAGACGGGAAAGAGCCGGGCGCCGCGCCACGCGTCGTTCTCCGCGAGGGACTTCTTCAGTGCCTTGGGGAGGGTGACCTTCTTCTTGGCGGTCCGGGGGCGGGTCCTCCTCGGGGCGGGTACGGCGTCGGGGGTGCGCGGGGACGGGACGGCGCCCGTGGCGGACTCGACGGGCGGGGCGGGCTCGTCCGCCGGTCTCGGCTCGGGGACCCGCTCGACCACCGACTCGGCGCCCACCGGCTCCTCGAACGCCTCAAGCCCGGCGCTCCCCGCGTCGTCCACCGTCTCGGCGTCGTCCTCGATGTCGACACCGTGGTCGGAGGCGAGCGCGGCGAACCCTGCCTCGTAGCCCTGTCCCACCGCGCGGAACTTCCACTCCTCCCCGCGCCGGTACAGCTCGCCGAAGATCAGGGCGCTGACGCCGCCCGCGTCCCCGACCTCGTACGTCAGCAGGGGCTCGCCCGAGGCGTCGCTCAACGTCAGCCGCAGGTCCTCGAGTTCGTCGAACCGCGCCGACCCGTACCGGCTGGCCGCGACGAGGATCGTGGCGACGTCGCCCGGGAGCGCCTTGAGGTCGAAGCCGATCCGGTCCTCGCTCCCCTCCCCCACCGGGGTCTTGCCGAGCAACTGCACGCTGCCGTCCGGCGCGCAGGGGTTGTTGTAGAAGTAGAAGTCGGTGTCGCCGCGCACCTTGCCGTTCTCGTCAAGCAGCAGCACGGAGACGTCCGCGTCGCCCTCACCGGTCGGGCTCACCCACCCCAGGCTGACCACCACCGACTCGACGTCCCCGTCGCTCAGGCCGCCCAGCACGACGTTGGCGC
Organism: Streptomyces sp. DSM 110735; assembly: GCF_016482685.1. Classification (GTDB taxonomy): domain Bacteria; phylum Actinomycetota; class Actinomycetes; order Streptomycetales; family Streptomycetaceae; genus Streptomyces. The sequence continues at coordinate 140,870 of NZ_JACYHF010000002.1, forward strand.
CCTTGGTCATCTCGTACACACGGCCTCCCCGACCGATCACCAGGCAGAAGGAACCCCCCGCCCTCACCGCAAACCCCGTGTGGAGATTCGGTGCACCTGATGTGAATGGGATGACTCTATCGATCAATCCGGAAAGTCACCCCAAGGAGGCGCGAACCCGTACGAGCGGGCCCGGCTCGGAGGTCAGGCTCGTTTTCCCTCGCCCTGCGTCGCCTGGAGATCGGCGAGGAGTTCGGCCTGGCCCGCGAGGACGCCGGAGAGGATGGTCCGTGCCACGCGGAGCAGCTCCGCCACGTGGGGGCTGGTCAGGGAGTAGTAGACGTTCGAGCCCTCTTTGCGCGTCCTGACCAGGTTGGCGCGGCGCAGTACGGCCAACTGCTGGGAGAGGCTGGCGGGCTCGATGCCGACCTCGGGCAGCATCTCGGCGACCGCGTGCTCACGCTCGCTGAGCAGCTCCAGGACCCGGATGCGAGCGGGGTGGCCCAGGGTCTTGAAGAACTCCGCCTTCAACTGGTACAGCGGCGTACTCACCGGGTCGTCTCCCCTTCCGCACGACGCCACGCCTCGGCGCCTCGCCCCCGGCCCTTCCTCATCACCATGCGACCCATCCTCGCGCGCGGCATCCGCCCCGGCCGAATCCACGTCGACGACGGGAGCCGCCGGTTCCGGCGGCGATGACCTCGTGAATTGCCGAGATTAGCAAGTCCTCGAACCGCCGGATCGACCCCGTTCCCCACGGCTCCACCGGCGGCACCGCCCCTCACAGCGGGAGCGTGATCCAGATGCTTTTGCCGCCGCCGTCGTCGTCGGCGCGGACCGCCGCGCTGCCGCCCAGGCCGAGCGTCAGCTCCATGACCGTGGCCAGACCGCCCGTGCCGCCGTCCACGCCCGGTCCGTCGAGCCGGGGCCGGTGGGGGTGGCGGTCGTGGACGGCGAAGGCGACGCGGTCGGAGGCCGCCGCGTAGACCACGGTGACCTGCGGGGACAGTACGGCGGCGTGCCGCACGCTGTTGGTCACCAGCTCGCTCACGATCAACAGGGCCGGGTCCACAGCAGGGTGGCGCAGTCCGATGCCCCACTCCGTCAGCGCCTGCTCGGCGGTCTGACGGGCGAGGCGTACGGCGGAGGGTTCCGCGGGGAGCGTGAGGACGTGCCGGTGGGGCAGGGCGTTCAGCTCGGTGAACATCACGCCTCCACCGGGTGCGTCACCGTCGAGGTGCCCGCCGGACGGTCCGGCAGCACTCCGGCGCGCTCCAGATACTCCCGCGCGCCCCGGATCGCCTCCGGCGTCGTGGCGTACTCGCGACCCTCGTGCCGCAGCAGCTCCAGCGCGCCCACGGATGCGAGCACCCGGCGCTGACCTGGCCGTACCCCGGAAGCCAGGACGCGGATGCCGCGCCGCTCCAGCTTCTCCACCGCGTCCTTGAGGACGAGCACGCCAGTGGCGTCCATGGTCGACACCCGCGACATGCGCAGGATGACGACACGTACGTCCGCGACCTCGGTCAGCTCCAGCAGGAAGCGGTGGGCGGCGGCGAAGAACAGCGGACCGTCGATGCGGTACGCCACGATGTGCTCGGCGAGCAGGGCGTGTTCCTCGGCGGTGTGGTCGGCGCGGTCGAGCGGCACCTGTTCGAAGCGAGCCTGCTTGGCGACCGCGCGCAGGGCGAGCGCCCCGGCGACGACGAGTCCGATGACGACCGCGTAGACGAGGTCGAGGGCGACGGTCGCGACGGCGGTCAGGACGAGGACCAGGGCGTCGGAGCGGGTGGACCTGAGCATGGCCCGCAGCGCGCCGACCTCGACCATGCGGACCGCCGTGGCCAGCAGGACTCCGGCGAGCGCCGCCAGCGGGATCTTCGAGACCAGCGGCGCGGCGGCGAAGACGATCACCGCGAGGACGACGGCGTGCGTCAGGGCGGCGAGCCGGGAGCCCGCGCCGGTACGGACGTTGACCGCCGTACGCGCGATGGCGCCGGTCGCCGGGACACCGCCGAACAGCGGGGCGGCGATGTTGGCCAGCCCCTGCCCGAACAGCTCGCGGTCCGGGTCGTGCCGCTGCCCGACCGTCATCCCGTCGGCGACCGAGGCGGACAGCAGCGACTCCAGCGCGGCCAGGGCGGCGACCGCCACGGCGGGCCCGAGCAGACTGCCGAGCGAGCCGAGGTCGAGGAAGGACAGCGAGGGAAGGGGCAGCCCGGCCGGCAGGTCACCGATCGGCTTCGCCCCGTGGAACCCGCCGACCCGCGCCACGATCGTCGCCGCGATCACGGCGACGATCGAGAACGGTACGGTCGGCCGCCACCGGGCGCCCACGAGCATCACGGCGGCTACGGCGACGGCGAAACCGGCCGCCGTCCAGTTCGGCTCCTTCGCGAACTCCTCGACCGCCCGCCAGGTCACGACCAGCACCCGGTCGCCCTCGGGCTTGGCCACGCCCAGGGCGTTCGGGATCTGCTGCAGCCCGATGACACAGGCGATGCCGAGGGTGAAGCCCTCGACGACGGGCGCGGGGATGTACCGCATGTACTTACCCGCCCGCAGCACCGCAAGCCCGACGAGCAGGACGCCCGCCATGAGACCGACGGTGAGCACCCCGGTGGGACCGTACCGGCCGACGATCGGCACGAGGACCACGGTCATCGCGCCGGTCGGCCCGGACACCTGGAGGCTGGACCCCCCGAAGACCGCCGCCACCGCACCGGCGACCACGGCGGTCGCCAGCCCCGCCTCCGCGCCGAGCCCGGAGGAGACCCCGAAGCCCAGCGCTAGCGGCAGCGCGACGATGGCCACGGTGAGCCCGGCGAGCAGGTCGCGACGCGGGTCGCGACGCAGCTCCGCGAGATCGCCCCGGCCGGGCAGGAGCGCGGCGACGGATGCCCACACGCGGCGGAAACCGACCTGGTACGGCGGTACGGACACGGACCCCTCGGCTTCCTGCCTGCGGACACAACGAGCACAGCATCAACGAGCACAGCATCTAAGCAATTGCGAAATTCTGCAATTCCTCAAGTGGCGAGGGCCATGACGCCCCCGCCACCAGGGGGGTACCGGTCTCCGCCCTCAGGGGGTGCCGGTCTTGGGCTTCAGCCCTTCTTGACCACGCTCGACTTGAGCTGCATCGCGCCGAACCCGTCGACCTTGCAGTCGATGTCGTGCCCGTCGACCCCGTCGACCAGCCGGATGTTGCGCACCTTGGTCCCGGCCTTGATCCCGGACGGGCTGCCCTTGACCTTGAGCGCCTTCACGACCACGACACTGTCGCCGTCCCGCAGCACATTGCCGACGGCGTCCTTGACGACACGCTGCCCTTCTTCGGCACCCGCTTCGCCGGGCGCCCATTCATGGGCGCACTCCGGACACACCACCAGGGCGTTCATCTCGTAGGTGTACTCGCAGGAGCACTTCGGACAGGGAGGAGGATTCTCGAGCATCCGACCAGCCTATCCGCCCCCTGCGGGCGCTGACCTCGGCGTCTGCGGGGTCAGCGCGTCTTCGGCGTCAGCCCGTCTTCGGTGGCCTCTGCGCGTCGAAGGCGAAGAGCGTGTTCTTCGCCGCCGCCACGACCAGCGCCCGCCCCGCGACGGTCACGCGCGGGCTCGCCCCCTGCTCCCCCGTGAAGCCGTCGGCCCGCGGACCGGTCGACCACAGGACCGTACCGTCGCGCGGCGACAGGGCGACCACCCGGCCGGTCGCCGAGCTGAAGTACAGGGCACCGGTTCCCGCCACGGGTCCCGAGGCGCCCTCCACCTCCGTCTGCCGCGACCACTTCTCGCGCCCTGTCGCGGGGTCGAGCGCCCTGACACGACCGGTCTGCCCGCTCACGTAGAGGGTGCCGTCCACCATGCCGGGCGTCCCCCGGTACGTCCTGGCCAGCCGGGAGTACGTGACCTTCCGCGTGGTCGGGTCGACCCGCACCACGCCGTCGTACCCCACCGACGGCGCCGCCTCCTCGACCGGCTCGCGAAGGAGGACGAGCTTGCCGTCGGCGACGCCCATCGGCACGGCGGGACCGTCGACCGCGACGGGCGCGCCCAGGGTCCCCGAGGTCCGGTCGAGCGGGTACAGGACGGGGTGAAGCACCTCCGGGGCGTCCGCCTCCGCGTCCGTCGCGCACATCGCGAACAGCCGCGCTCCCGCCGGGACGGGGGCGCACTGCGTGCCCGCGGGGAACGGCGTCGTCCAGCGGACCTCGCCACTGTGCGCGTCCCGGGCCTCGAAGCGGGAGTTGGAACCGTCGACCGACACGACGGCGGAGCCCGTCACGAGGGCGTCCCGGGTCCGACCCGTGACGGCCTGCGACTGGGCGCCCGACGGCGCGGACCACAGCTCCCTGCCGCTGCGCGCGTCCAGGGCCACGACCTCTTCGGGCGGGGACTGCGGGTCGTCCTGTGCGGCGACGCGGTATCCGAGCACGGTGTCGTCGGTGGCGCCGACCATGTACATCCCATGGGCGGGGACGCCCGGGCTCTTCACCGTCCACACCCGCGAGCCGTCCCCGGCCCTGACCCGGGTCGCGACGACACCGCCGCCCCCGCAGTAGAGCGCGTCACCGCGCGCGACGCACCGCAGCTCGTCGGGGAGGTCCTGGCCACCCCGTACGGTCGTACGCCACGGCTTGAAGCCGTTCGGAAGCGGGACTCCGGACGCCGTGACACTGGCGCCCTTGTCGCCGCCGCCGTCGCCGCCCCCGAGGCGACCCCCGCTCAGCGCGGCGACTCCCCCGCCGATCGCCGCCACGGCGATGGCGGCCGCGAGCACGGGGCGCCATCGGCCGCGCGGGCGGCGACCGACGGGGGTGCGGGCGTCTGCCGCGCTTCCCGCGCTTTCCGCGTCGGGAGCGGGCAGGGCGGTGGGCGCCGGGGTGACCGGCGGCGGAGTCGCCGGGGACGGGGTGACCGGAGCCGGATCGGTCTGCGCCGGAGTGACCGGAGCCGGAGTGTCCGGCGTCGCGGAGTGGTGCTGGGTGATCATGTCCCGGGTACGGCCCGCGCCGACCGCGTTCGCCTCCGCCCCGCCCAGGTCGACCGGCAGGTCCCGCAGCAGCACGAGGAGTTCGTCCGCCGAGGGGCGCCCGCCCGGCTCCTTGTCCAGGCACGGCTCGACGACCGCCCGCAGAGCGGCGGGCACCGCGTCGAGCGACGGCTCGTCGTGCACCACCTGGTACGCCGTGATGTACGGGCTGTCCGCGTCGAAGGGTCCACGCCCCGTCGCCGCGTACACCAGCAGCGTGCCCATGGAGAAGACGTCGGAGCGCGGACCCACGGCACGCGGCGCCTGCAACTGCTCCGGCGACATGAAGGGCGGCGTACCGATGACGCGCCCGGTCATCGTCAGCGTCTCCTGGTCCACGGCGCGCGAGATGCCGAAGTCGATGACGCGCGGACCCTCGGGCGAGAGCACGACGTTCGAGGGCTTCAGGTCACGGTGGACGACCCCCACCCGGTGGATGTCGCGCAGCGCCTCCGCCATCCCGATGGCGAGCCTGCGCAGTTCCGCCCCGCTCAACGGACCCTCGGTGGCGCAGTGCTCGGCGAGCGTGCGCCCCTCGATGTAGGTCGTCGCCATCCACGGCTGATCGGCCTCGGGGGCGGCGTCGACCACGGCGGCGGTGAACGCCCCGCTCACCCGCCGCGCCGCCGCCACCTCCTGGCGGAAACGGGTACGGAACTCGTCGTCCTCCGCGAACTGCCGGTGGATCAGCTTGATCGCGACAGGCCGCCCCGAACTCGTACGACCCAGGAAGACCGTCCCCATGCCGCCCGAGCCGAGCCGCGCCTCCAGTGGATAACCACCGATCTCGGCTGGATCACCCTCGCGCAGCGACACCGTCCCCGACCTCCCGCTTCCCCGCACCTGAGCCACCGCGGGCCCGCGTACCCGCCGTGCACAAACTAGTCGCAGGGGGGTACGGCACGGCGACGCGGGTGACGATCAAAGAGCCGTCCGCGGTCCCGCCGAAGCGGGTCTCCGTCGGAGGAACGAGCAACTCCTCGCCCCGGAAGGCGAGTTCATGCCGAGGCACGCACCACGTCCCTGGGCGGGCGAACCGGTGTCACGCCCCCGGCTCCGGCGACCCCCCGGAACGGACTCACCGGAGCCCGGGAGGGCGCCCCTCTCCCCGACGGCGGACAATGAGATCCCGGGGAGCCTTTGTAAGTTGAGGCCGGAGCAGAATCAGGGCAACGGCGGTGGATCACGCCGGACAGAACCTCAGGAGGGGAAAGCGTGACCGAGACCAGCGACACCCGAGCCGCCGCCGGTGAAGCGGAAGAGGCGCCACGGAGCGGACTGCGGCGCGTGATGCGCTACCTCCCCCTGGTCGCCCCCGTCCTGCTGTGGGCGGTGCCCTGCTGGGTCCTCCTGTACGGCGGCCAGCACTGGCCGCTGCCCGTGACACTGACCGGCACCGCGCTGTTCGTCCTCGGTCTGACCGGTATGCCGCTCGCGATGGCGCGCGGCCACGGGCGGCGCCAGCAGGACCGGGCGGCGATCGTCGGGGACACGCTGCTGGGCGGCATCTGGATCCTGTTCACCTGGTCCGTCCTGCTCGGCGTCCTGCTGCGGCTCGCCCTGACCGTGGCAGGCGTCGGTGACGGCGAGGACCGGGCGCGCATCGTCACCTGGGCCGTGCTCGGCGTGGCCGCCGTGCTGCTGGTCTGGGGTTACACCGAGGCGCGCCGCGTGCCCCGCGTGCGCCGGCTCGACGTGCACCTCCCGCGACTGGGCGCCGGTCTTGACGGCACCCGGGTCGCCCTGATCACCGACACCCACTACGGTCCGCTCGACCGCGCCCGCTGGTCGGAACGGGTCTGCGAGACGGTGAACACGCTGGATGCCGACCTGGTCTGCCACACCGGCGACATCGCGGACGGCACGGCTCAGCGCCGTCGCGCCCAGGCCGCCCCGCTCGGCACCGTGCGGGCGACCCGGGCCCGCGTCTACGTCACCGGCAACCACGAGTACTACAGCGAGGCGCAGGGCTGGGTCGACCTGATGGACGAGCTGGGCTGGGAGCCGCTGCGCAACCGTCATCTGCTGCTCGAACGCGGCGGCGACACCCTCGTGGTCGCGGGTGTGGACGACGTCACCGCCGAGTCCTCCGGTCTGCCGGGCCACCGCGCGAACCTCGCCGACGCCCTGGACGGCGCCGACCCCGGTCTCCCCGTCCTCCTCCTCGCCCATCAGCCCAAGTTCATCGACCGCGCCGCCGCCCACGGCATCGACCTCCAGCTCTCCGGCCACACCCACGGCGGCCAGATCTGGCCCTTCCACCACCTGGTCCGCCTCGACCAGCCCGCCCTCGCCGGTCTCACCCGCCACGGCGCCCGCACCCTCCTCTACACCAGCCGGGGCACCGGCTTCTGGGGTCCGCCGTTCCGCGTCTTCGCCCCCAGCGAGATCACCCTGCTCGTCCTCCGCTCCGGGCAACCCGCCGCGTCCTAGAGGTGGGCGCACCGTCCAGCAGCAAGCCGAAGGAGTACCGGTCATGACCGCGTCCCCCACCGCTCCGCACGTCAGGACCACCCCCGAGGGCATCCGGTGGGAACCCTCCGAGCGCTGGGTGCGCGGCCGTACCGGCGACATCACGGTCGTCGACAGCAGGCACCCCGTGCTCGTGTGGGAGCCGGGAACGCCGGTGCCGCTGTACGCCTTCCCGCGCGAGGAGGTCCGGGAGGATCTGCTCCGCCCGGCGAAGAACCCGCCCCTGGGCGCGCACAGCGGATCGCGGGTCTTCTACGACCTCGAAGCCGAAGGGCGTCTGCTGGAGAACGCCGCCTGGACCTTCCCGTCCGAGGATCTGGCCGGGCACATCGCCTTCGAGTGGTTCGCGCGGGTGGGCCGGGGTCTGGACCACTGGTACGAAGAGGAAGAGGAGATCTTCGTCCACCCCCGCGACCCGCACAAACGGGTGGACGCCCTCCCGAGCAGCCGCCACGTCCAGGTCGCGATCGACGGCACGGTCGTCGCCGACACCCGTCGCCCGGTGCTGCTCTTCGAGACCGGTCTGCCGACGCGGTACTACATCCCGCGCGAGGACGTACGCCTGGACCTGTTCGAGCGCACCGACCACAGCACCGGGTGCCCGTACAAGGGCACCGCCGCGTACTGGTCCTGGCGGGGTGAGGGCGACGTACCGCCGAATGTCGTCTGGAGCTACCGCCGCCCGCTGCCCGCCGTCGGCGCCGTCCAGGACCTCCTCGCCTTCTACAACGAGGCGGTCGACATCACCGTGGACGGCGAACGCCTGGAGCGCCCCGTCACGCCGTTCACCAGGCGGTCGCCGGACGCGGATTCCTGACCCGCCACGACTTTGCGAACGCTTTACAACCCACCCCGCCGCTGTCTCGTCTCTCCGCTCGACCATCACGAAGCCCGCCCGGCCACACGCCGGGCGGGCCGACGAAAGAGAGCGATTCATGCGCCGAACAGTCCTCAGCGCCACGGCGGCCGCCTGCGTCGCCGTGCTGGCGAGCACGGTGCCCGCGTTCGCCCACGGAGGGACCCCGACCGCCCGTCCCTCCGCCCCGTCCACCGCCGTTCCGTCGGCGCGGCCGAGCGCCCCGGGCGGCGCGGAGCCGAGCGCGGTCCCCACCCGGGTGCCGAGCGCGGTCCCCAGCCGTAAGCCGGGCGGCGAGGCCACGCCGGTCCCGTCCGTCGCGCCCGGCAAGGGACGCGGCCAGGTCGCCGTCGTGCCCAGCGGCGCTCCCGACACCGGGGAGACCACCGGCTCCGGCGACTCCGCCCCCACCGCGCTGATCGGCGGCAGCGCCGCGGGCGCCCTCGCGGTGGGCGGCGCGGCGGTCTTCCTCGTGCGCCGCCGACGGGCGACCGGGGCATGATCCGTCTCTCCAGGCGCGCGCTCGTCGCAGCCGCGCTGGTCCCCCTGCTCGCGAGCTGCGCCGGTCACGACGGCACCGGAGTCTCCGCCGGTAGCCCCGTGGACACGCCCGCGAGCGCCCCGTCCACCGCGGGCTCGGCGAACTCCCCTTCCGAGCCCGGCCGTTCGGCACCCGCGCGGCTGCGGATTCCCGGGATCGGCGTCGACACCCCGGTCATGCGGCTCGGGCTGGACCGGGACGGCGGGGTGCAGGTGCCTCCGATCACGGCGCACGACCAGGCGGGCTGGTACGAGAACTCCCCGACGCCCGGCCGGACCGGACCGTCGGTGATCCTCGGCCATGTCACGGTCGGTGCCTACGGCGACGGCGTCTTCCGCCGTCTCGACCGGCTGCGCCGGGGCGACGGGATCACGGTGCGCCTGGAGAACGGCACGTCGGTCCGGTTCACGGTCACCTCCGTACGGACCGTCGCCAAGGCCGACTTCCCGACGAAGTCGGTCTACGGCGACGTCGACCGGCCGGAGTTGCGGCTCATCACGTGCGGCGGACCCCGTACCGGCGACGGCTATCGCGACAACGTGATCGTCTTCGCCGCGTCGGACACCGCGCGCCACTGACCGGCCGTCACCCGCACGGTCCCGGGCCGACGGAACGTACGCCGTCGGCCCGGGGTCCTACCCGTGGGTGCCCCGGGCCCGCCCGGCCCGGAAGGGTGCCCGATCCCCCCCATGGAGAACGTTGAAACGGTCCCGAGAGAAGGCGGCGGCAGAGCTGTTCGCCGCCCTCTACCCGCGTCTGGCCGGCTGGTGCCGCCGTCTGGTCGACGACGACGAGACGGCCCACGAGGTCGCCTCGGAGGCGTTCACCCGCCTCTGGGCCCGCTGGACGTCCGTGTCGGAGCCCCGGGGCTTCCTCTACGTCACGGCCGCCAACCTCGTCCGGGACCACTGGCGGCACCTGGAGCGCGAGCGCAGGGCCATGCGCCGCGCCACCGTGGAGGCGTCCGTCCTGCCGCCCACCGAGCAGACCGACCCCTCGGTCCGCCTGCTCGTCCAGGCGCTCCCCGAACGGCTGCGCATACCGACCCTGCTGCACTACTACGCTGACCTGCCGATACGCGAGGTGGCCGTGCTGACGGGGCGCAAGGAAGGGACCGTCAAGGCCGACCTGCACGCGGCCCGCGAACTGCTCCGCGCCCATCTGAGGAGAAGCCTTGACCACATACAGTGACGACGGTCCCGACTTCGAACCGGACGACCCCCTCGCCGTCATCCTGCGCCCGCCCTCCGCGCACCTCGCGCCTCCCCCGGGCCGCTACGAGGAGATCCGCCGGGGCGCGACCCGCCGCCGCGTCCTGCGCGCCGCCGCGGGCGCGGGCGCGACCTGCGCGCTCGCCGCCCTCCTCGCCGTACCCCTCCTCCGCGCGACCCACGAGCCCCCCACGACCCCGACGGTCCCCCTGGCACCCCCGCCCGCGACCAGCCCCCCGACGGTGCCGACCCCAGCCGCATCGGTCCCCCCGACCACTCCCACCCGCCGTACGTCCGCCCCCACCTCCCCGTCCGCCGTCCCGTCGGGCCGCGACTTCTCGGCCCCGGCGGCCCCCGTGGTCCCCACGGCACGCTCACGCGCCGCCGCGCCCTCGACGGACCCCGCACGGTCCGAGGCGGCGGTGCGGGCTTCACCGTCACGCGGGAGCGGCTGAAGTCCCGTACGGCCGCGACGTCTTCGGCGGGTGCGCGATGTCGCTCACCTGCCGCACGTGCGGCAGGCTCCGCTCGGTCGGGGCTGTCTGACGCGGGGGGGGGCACCTCGCTCAGGTCCGCCCGGCACGGGGCGCCGCGCTCACGCTCGGACCTGGACGCCGAGGGTGCCCATCAGGTCCCGGACGCGGTTCTCGATCTCGTCGCGGATGGGACGTACCGCCTCGACTCCCTGCCCGGCAGGGTCGGGGAGTTGCCAGTCGAGGTAGCGCTTGCCGGGGAAGACGGGACAGGTGTCGCCGCAGCCCATGGTGATCACGACGTCCGAAGCCTGTACCGCCTCGACGGTGAGGATCTTCGGGACCTGGGCGGAGAGGTCGACACCGACCTCCTTCATCGCTTCCACGACCGCCGGGTTGACCAAGTCGGCAGGAGCGGAACCGGCCGAGCGGACCTCGACGCGACCCTCGGCGAGGTGAGTGAGGAAGGCGGCGGCCATCTGAGAGCGACCGGCGTTGTGGACGCAGACGAACAGCACGGACGGACGTGGGGCAGCGGGAGCGCTCATCGACGGGGGCTTTCTGGGGAGACGGGACGGTCAGGTGGCGGGGCGGTCAGGTGGCCGCGGGTTCCGGTTCGCCGTGCGGAACGACGAGTTCTGGGGCGGCGGGAGCCGGACGGCCGTAGATCACCACGACGGCAGCCAACCCGAGCCCGGCACCCAGCAGTTGGGCGGCGATGAACGGGGGGACGGAGGCGGGGGCGATCCCGGCGAAGGTGTCGGTGAAGGCGCGGCCGATGGTCACCGCGGGGTTCGCGAACGAGGTGGAGGAGGTGAACCAGTAGGCGGCTCCGATGTACGAGGCGACCGCGGCCGGGGCGAGCGCGGCGCGGCCGATCCGGTCGAGGCCGAGGACGAGCAGGATCAGCCCGGCCGTGGCGACCGACTCGGCGAGCCACAGATGCCCGGCGTAGCGGTCGCGGGTGGAGAAGGTGACCGGAGGCTCGGCGAACATGGCGTTGGCCAGCACCGAGCCGCCGATCGCGCCGACGATCTGGGCGGGCACGTAGGCGGCGACTTCCCGCAGGGTGAGCCGGGCGCTCACCCAAGTGGCCAGGGTGACAACCGGGTTGAAGTGCGCACCGGAGACCGGCCCGAACAGCAGAATGAGCACGCCGAGTCCGAAGACGGTGGCGAGGGAGTTGGCCAGCAGTTGCACGCCCACGTCGTGCGACAGTTCGGCGGCCTGGATGCCGGACCCGACCACCACCGCCACCAGCAGCCCGGTCCCGACCAGTTCGGCGGCGGTGCGCCGGGCGAGCGAAGCCGTCATGCGTCGGTTCCGGCGGTCCGCATGGTGGTCAGGAACGCGGCGAGCGGGTCGAGGGCGCCGGGGAGTACCCAGTAGTACACCCAGGTGCCGCGCCGCTCGCAGTCGATGAGCCCGGCCTGCCGCAGCAGCTTGAGGTGGTGGGAGATGGTCGGCTGGGACAGGTCGAAGGCCGGGGTCAGGTCGCACACGCAGACCTCGCCGCCCGCTCGCGAGGCGATCATCGAGACGAGCCGCAGCCGGACCGGGTCGCCCAGCGCCTTGAACGCCTTCGCCAGATCCACAGCCTGCCCCTCGCCCAAAGGGGTGGTCGGCGACTGGGGGCAGCAGGCAGCCTCGCCGTCGTCCTGACCGAGCACCACGAGCTCTTGTTTCGACATACTTCTATATTGACATCTCTCGATACAGCTCACAAGCTTGCATCGAAAGACATCAATGCAAGCCGATGGGAGCGTAGCCATGTCCCGTGCTCAGCTCGCCCTGCGCGTCAGCGACCTCGAAGCGTCGATCGCCTTCTACTCCAAGCTCTTCGGCACCCAACCGGCCAAGCGCCGCGACGACTACGCCAACTTCGCCCTCACCGAACCCCCGCTCAAGCTCGTCCTGATCAAGGGCGAGCCTGGACAGGACACCCGCCTGGACCACCTCGGTGTCGAAGTGGAGTCCACCGACCAGGTCACCGCCGCCACCACCCGGCTGAAGGACGCCGGACTGGCCACCTTCGAGGAGAGCGACACCTCCTGCTGCTACGCCCTCCAGGACAAGGTCTGGGTCCACGGACCCGGCCGGGAACCCTGGGAGGTCTACGTCGTCAAAGCCGACGCCGACCACCTCGGCAAGAGCGCCAACGGCACGGCGCCGCAGACCTGTTGCGCCTCCGCGCCGTAACCCCCCGGCAGCTCAGCGCGCCGGGTTCCTCGTCGGCTGGTCCGCGAGGGCGATCGGGACGTAGCCGACGGAGCGTCCGTCCTCGTCGAGCAGGTGGCCGACCAACTTGACCGGACCGAAGACCAGTTGGCGCGACAGCAGGCGGATTCCGGGGAAGCGTGCCGCGAGTTCCTGTTCGAAGCGGCGTTGCTCGGAGGGGTGATGGGTCACCACGTAGGCGACCAGGTTGGCGTTCCCCAGCGTCACCGCGCACATCCGGATCTGCGAGAGTTCGGCCAACGTCGGTACCACCTTGGGGAGTTCCGCGGCAGGGACGTCGAGCCAGAGCATGGTGCCCAGTGCGTGACCGTTGAGCTGGGGAGAGACGTCGCAGCGCAGGACGAGCCGACCGTCCGCGCACAGGCGGGACAGGCGGCGGCGCAGGCTGCTGACCGGCAGGCCGGTGCGGGCGGCGAGTTCGGCGAGCGGCATCCGGCCGTCGGCGCCGAGGACCTGGGCGATGGCGAGGTCGGTGTCCCAGTCCGCCGGTGGCACGGCGGACGGGTCCGCGCCCTTGCGGTCACCGACCGTCGCGGCGAGGGCGCGCCGCTGCTGGGGGTCGAGCGCGCCGTCGCGCCAGCGGCTGCCCTCCCGCAGGGTCCGCTCGACCAGCGAGGTCCGGGTGGACCGGACGCCCGGCACGGTGGCGATGTGCCGCAGCACGCACCGGGCCAGCTCCGTAGGACCGAGCGCGGCCACGGTGAGCACCAGATCCGTACCGCCGGAGACGACCTCGACGGAGGCGACCCAGGGCTGGGCGGCCAGGCGGGAGGCGGCGTCCATGACCTGCCCGGCCAGGCAGTCGACCTCGACCAGCGCGGTGAGCCCGTGTCCCAGTCGGTCCACCGACAGATAGCAGGTCACCCAGGCGTCCCCGGACGACGTCAGCCGCGCCCAGCGCCGTGACAGCGTGGCGGCGTCGACGCCCAGCGGTCCCGCCAGCTTCGACCAGGGCGCGCGCGGGGCGACGCGTACGGCGTCGACAAGCGCCAGGTCCAGCTCGTCGATCATGGCAGATCCATGCACAGGGGAGGCCGCTGAGGCCGATTCATGCAGTCCGGTGTCACGGCGCACGAGGTTAGCCATTCTGTCGGCCACCTGTCACGCACTCTTCAGCCGCCGAGCCCCGCCCGGACGTTCACCCAGGAGCCGCCCATGCCCCGGTCCGCCTCACGTGTCGTGGCTCTGCTGGTCCTGCTCGAGTTCGGCAGCGGGATGCTGCAGGGCGGCTTTCCGGTACTGCTGCCCGGTCTGGCCGACGGGCTGCACCTGGGGGCGGGCGACCAGTCGCTCGCCACCGGGGTCGAGTTCCTGGTCTCGGGCATGGTCGTACCGGTGACCTCTCGGCTCGGCGATCTCGTCGGCCACCGCCGCTGGCTGTGGATCACCCTCCTGGTCACGTTCGTCGGCTACGCGCTCACCGCGACCGCCGGATCGCTCGGGATGCTGCTGGCCGGGCGGGCGCTCGCGGGCTTCCTGCCCTGCTGGCTGCCGCTGCAGTTCGCGCTGGTCCGCGACCTCGTCGGTCCCGAGCGGGGCGGGCGCGCGGTGGGACAGTTGGTCGGCTCGCTGACCGTCGGCAGCATCGTCGGGGCAGTACTGGTAGGGGAGTTGGGATCGGAATCCAGCGGACTGCGGCCGCTGCTCTGGGGGTTGGCGGCGGTCCCGCTGCTCGGACTGCTGCTGGTCGGGCTGGGGGTGCCGGAGTCGACCGTCCGCGCCTCGGGCCGGATGGACTGGCGGGGCGCGGTACTGCTCTCGCTCGGACTCAGCCTGCTGTTCGGCTGCTTCAGCGGAGCGGGCGGTCTCGGCGTCGTCGGCGCGGTCGCGCTGCTGCTGGCCGGGGCGGGACTGTTCACGCTGTTCGTCCGGCACGAACGGCGCACCGACACACCGCTGTTGGACCTGCGGGTACTGACCGGACGGGCGACGGCGCCGGTGTTCGGCCTGAGCTTCCTGCTCGGCTGCGTGCTGTACGGCGCACAGGCGCCCACCCGGAGCTTCCAGGCGGCGGACCCGGCGGTGGCGGGGTACGGGCTGCGGGCCGACAGCGATCTGCTCGGCCTGCTCACCGTGCCCTCCGTGCTCGGCGCGCTGATCGGCGCGCTGATCGCGGACCGGCTGGGGCGCCGGTTCGGCGCACGGCAGGTCCTGGTGGGCGGCTTCGCGCTCTCGGCCGCCGGTTACGTGGCGATGGCGGCGTGGCACGGTACGGCGGCGAGTTTCGTCCCGACCGGTCTGGTGATCGGGTTCGGCGGCGGGCTCGGGCTGAGTCTGCTTCCGGCGCTGCTGATGCGGCGGCTTCCGGCGGAGCAGACGGGTGTCGGCACCGGCGTCTACAACACGCTCAAGACGCTCGCGGGCGCGGCGACCGGCGCGGTCGGCACGGCGTTGCTGAACGCGGCGGTGCTCCAGTCCGGGGTGCCGCAGGAGGGCGCGTACGTCGGGGTATGGCTGGGGTGCGCGACGCTCGGCGCGCTGGGAGCGCCGGTGGCGCTGGCGTTGTGGGGCAGCGGCGAGGTCGGCGGGGTGCCCGTCGCCGTCGAGTCCGCGTGACCGATCGTTCTCGACGATCTGATGGTCCGCACGGACCTGACCGCCCGCACGGACCTGATCGTTCCCAAGGATCTGCACGTATCCGAGTCGTTCTCAAGGACCTGAAGGAGATGCTGTGACCAGCCTGACCGATGCCGCGGCCGCGATCCGTTCCGACCTGGTGGCGCTGCGCCGCGCGCTGCACCAGGAACCGGAGATCGGGCTCGATCTGCCGCTGACCCGGGCCAAGGTCCTGGAGGCGCTGGACGGGCTGCCGCTGGAGATCACCCTGGGCCGCAAGCTCAGCTCGGTCGTCGCCGTGCTGCGCGGCGGACACCCGGGACCCGCCGTACTGCTGCGCGCCGACATGGACGCCCTTCCGGTCCAGGAGACCTCGGGCGTGCCGTACGCCTCGCGGATTCCGGGGGCGATGCACGCCTGCGGGCACGATCTGCACACCGCCGCGCTGGTCGGCGCGGCGCGGCTGCTCGCGGAGCGGCGGGACGAGCTGGCGGGGGACGTGGTGTTCATGTTCCAGCCCGGCGAGGAGGGCTGCGGCGGTGCGCAGTTGATGATCGACGAGGGTGTGCTCGACGCGTCGGGTGAACGGGTCGCCGCCGCGTACGCGCTGCACGTCGGCGCGGCGCTGCTGCCGCACGGCTGGGTGGCGACCCGCCCCGGCCCGGTGATGGCGGCGGCGGACGTGCTGGCCGTGACCATGCGCGGACGGGGCGGCCACGGCTCGATGCCCCACACCGCGCTGGACCCGGTGCCCGCGGCGTGCGAGGCGGTCACCGCACTGCAGACGATGGTGACCCGGCGCTTCGACGCGTTCGACCCGGTGGTGGTCACGGTCGGGAGCTTCCACGCGGGGGCGACGGACAACGTCATCCCGGACCAGGCCGAATTCGCCGCCACCGTACGGTCGTTCTCGCGGGAGTCCCGCGAGCGGGTACGGGAGGAGTCCCTGCGTCTCGTCCGCGGCATCGCGGCGGCACACGGTCTGGAGGTGGACGCCGAGTTCCGCGAGGGCTACCCGGTGACGGTGAACGACCCGGCGGAGACGGCGTTCGCGGTGTCGGTGGCCCGGCAACTGGTCGGCGACGAACGCTGCGTGGAGCTGCCGCACGCGATCACGGGGTCCGAGGACTTCGGCATGCTCGGCGAGCACGTCCCGTCCGCGTACCTGATGCTCGGCGCCTGCCCGCCCGACCTGGACCCCTTCACAGCGGCGTACAACCACTCCCCGGTCGCCACCTTCGACGACTCGATCCTGGACGTGGCCGCGGCACTGCTGGCGAGCCTGGCGACGGGGCGCTCGGACATGCGGTGACCGCCTGGGCCGCTGGGGGCGCGGCAAGGGACGTACGACGCTGACGCTGCTGGCCGCCGCGTTCATACGACAACCGCCCGCCCCGCCTCACCCCAGGAAGCTCAAACGGACCTGGCGGTTCGGGTTGTCGACATTCGGGTCCGCCAGACAAGCTGTGGCTTCCAACTTCGGGACTCCTTGTCTGGCACGGGGAGACGAGCCGACGTCTCTGAGTCTTCGGACCTTACGACGGCCCGTCCAACGCATGAACAAGGTAGGACCGCACAGCCTCACAACGAGATCACCGAGTGGCCCTCGATACACCACTCCAGCGGACGTGATCTCCTCAGCTCGCGTCCCCCCATACCGCTTGCAGATCCTCACAACGAACGACGATCGACGCGTCGGTGAGCGTGATCTCATGGAGGCAACCGCCGTCCTCGTCGGGGAGGATCTCGTCGAGGAGCACGGTGTCGACGCTCATCCAGTCGATGGAGTGCTCATAGTCGATGGCGAAGTGCTTCACGCCCGAGTAACTGATACGAAGGCCGGAGTCGTGCTTGAACTTGTTGGGCTCGAAGTCCAGAACAAGGCCGCCGCTCTTGTCGGCGGCAAGGTGGACCCCCGCCAGCTCCAGGTCCTTCACACAGCGGGTGGCGCCCGCGATGTCGTAGTGGCCGGGGTCGGTGGCAAATGACCGGGCGCCCGGGGGCAGGTCGTCGCGCAGACGCGGCAGTTCGGCCAGATAGGCCCTTGGATCCACGTGGAATCCCCCATCGTCCCAGACGGCCGTGACGTACTTCATGCGCAACCTTCCGCAGCGAGAGGCGGTCGCCTCCACTTGTCTCCAGAGATGTCCTCGGTCCCCTTGGGAGCGATACGGCCGACTTTTCGCAGCTCGTAGATCATCCGTCCCTTGATGGCATTCTCCACGGCGGGCGGGACCTCGACTTCCGAGGCTTTGATGCCGTGCTTATTGAACCAGCCGTGGCTGTTGAACAGCCCGACCTCACGCATGGACTTGTCGTAGACGTGGATTTCCACGTCCATCCCCTTGTTGCCAACGGGGAAGACGTCGCGCCGGCCTGTGTACCCCTGCCCGAACTCCAGCGGGTTCTTCGGGCCCGTCGGCCCCTTCCCTGCGAGACCGAGGTGGTCACTCCAGCCCAGTGGGTTCAAAACGTAGGTGTGGTGATCGGGTGCTGGGACGAGACCCAATGGATCCGCGCTGATGTACCGCGCCGTCTCTGGATCGTAGTACCGGTGCAGGTTGTAATGCAGGCCCGATTCGGGATCGGCGTACTGGCCCGGAAAACGCAGGGGACAGTCCATCGGCGACAGAGCCTCGTCCGGGGCCGGGAACCGAGCGCCCCACAGACTGGTACGGCGCTGCCATACCAGATCTCCAGATGCGGCAACCAGTTCTGTGGGCGTGCCCACTGCGTCGGTGACGATGGCGTACAACCGCCCGCGATCAGAATCCGACTCCTCGGCCAACTGCGCCAGGAACGACGGATTGGCGGATGACACCGTCGGCCTGTGGCTCGTCTGAGCGATCGGGCGAGGACTGTCCGGCGCGTAGTCCCAGGTGGTGATCGAGCCGTCCGGCGTGACCCGCTCGGCCAAGGACAGGTCGTCCCAGACGAAATGCGTACGGTCGACCACGGAGCCGTCGTCCGCCACCCGGTGCTTGGAAACGCGTCGTCCGAGCGGATCGTACGCGTACTGCCAATGGCTGCCGTCTTCGACGACCACGTCCGTAAGACGTCCCTCGGCGTTCCACGCATACCTCCAGACACGGGTCTGACCGTTCAGGAGCTTGCGGGTCCTGCGGACCAGGCGGCCTTCAGCATCGTGCTCGTACGAGGTGCGGCCGGCTGTGCGGATGAGCGTGCCGTCGAACCGCCGCTCACCGGCTGCGTCATGATCCGGCGCCGTGGCGTGCACGAGATTGCCGGCCACATCGTAGGCGTAGGTCTCACTCCAGCCGTGGGCGCGGACGCCGCTGACACGCCCCATGCCGTCCAGGTCGAAGCGGCGGGTGCCCGACGTCAGCTCGCGAATCTCGGTCACATAGCCGTCAGCCCGATGAGCGTACGTCCGGTGCTGCAGGACTCTGTCCCGGGTGGCTGTCAGGCTCTGAGCGGTCAGCAGCCCGCTCCCGCTCCAGCTCTGCGAAAGCTTCACCTCCGTACCGAGACTCCGCCCGGTCTCGCGACCGACAGCGTCGTACGCGAACTCAAGTATGCCCGCGAACGACCGCATGGTGAGAGGGCGCCCTGCAGGATCGAAGCTCCATTCCGAAGCCAGCCCGGAAGGTGTCACCCGCCGGGTACATTGACCGGCGGCGTCGTGGACATAGGTGGTCGTGCGACCGTTCACCGTCTCCGAAAGAACCCTGCCGAGCGCGTCCCGCTCGTAGACAAGCTCGGCGTCCCCGTTGGCCGCACGGCTCAACCCGCCGTCGGGGCCATAGGCGAACGTTGTCACATCGCCCGCATCCGAGCACTGCTCCACAACCCGCCCCAGGGGGTCTCTCGTGAAGCGCAGAGTCTCCCCGGCACCGTTGGTACGGGCGGACAGCCGTCCGTCGGCGCGGTACGCGTAAATGAGGGTACGGCCGTTGAAGTCCGTCTCCCCGGTCAACCGGCCCGCTTCGTCGTAGGTGTATGACCAGGACACACCCTGGGGGTTCGTGACAGTCGTCAGACGCAGCTCGGTGTCGTAGACGAACTCGTACCGCGCTCCGTCCGGGTCGGTGCGCGTGGCCGGCACATTGAAGTGACTCAGTGTGTGGTGCGTTGTGTTCCCGGCAGGGTCCGTGTAGGTGAGGAGGTTGCCCTGGGCGTCCCAGATCCAGGACTCCTTTGTGCCATCGGACAGTTGGCGCCATGACGGCCTGCCCTCCGTGGTCCAGCCCAGGCAGGCGGTGTGGCCGAGGGGGTCGGTCACCTCGACGACGCGGCCGAAGGCGTCGCGACGGATCATCGTAGTGTGGCCCAGTTCGTCCGTCAGGGCGGTCGGCAGGCCCGCAGTGTCGTACGCCACCATGCGGGTGTGGCCGAGGGCGTTCGTGATCGCAGTAGGGCGGCCCGCTTCGTCAAGTGTGTACCGGGTTTCGGCGCTGGTCGGGTCCACGGTGCTGAGCAGGTTGCCCCGCTCGTCGTACGTGTACCGCCAGACCCTTCGGCCCGGCTCGACCACTTCGGTCGGCAGACCGAGCGCGTTGTACTCAGCCCGGGCCACCGCCCCGTCGGGCAGCGTGAGCTCATTGGGGTTGCCGGCATCGTCATAGGCGTACCGGACGGTGTGGCCCATGGCGTCGGTGATCGTCAGCGGCTTCGCGCCGTATTCATCCCACTCCGTGCGCGTGATATTGCCCAGCGGGTCCGTCTCCTCCACCACCAGACCCTCGTCGTTGTACCGGTGAACCGAGGTCTGGCCCTGGGAGTCGGTGTATGTCGTTGTGCGGGTGGTGACGTCGTAGGTCAGCGACCCGGAGAGGATGCCGTCGACGCCTTCGGTGCGGACAACCCGGCCGCGGTCGTCGTAGACGTAGGAGAACCAGGTGCCGTTGCGGTCGGTCCAGCGGGTGACGCGGCCCTTCGCGTCGTAGGTGAAGCGCAGGGGGTTGCCGCTGGAGTTGATGACCTCGGTGAGGTTGCCGACGGTGTCGTAGCCGTAGCGCATGACGACGGTGCCCTCGCCTGGCCTGATGTCCGGGCGGTAGCGGGAGGGCGCCTCGTCCAGCAGGCGCAGGGCGGTGATGCGAGGGCCCTGGGTGTCGACCGCGACGTAGTAGCCGCCGGAGTGGCGGATCCCGAAGGGGGTGCCCTTGTCGTCGCGTTCGATGTCGATGCGGTTGCCGTTGCGGTCGGTCCAGGAGTCGAGGGCCAGATGGAAGACGCCGAAGGTGGGTGACGGGACGGGGGCGGCGAACGTGCGGACCACGCCCGTGGCCGGATCGGTGACCGTCATCGCACCGTCCGGCCTGCCGTCCCACTCCAGTGGCCAGCGGGCACCCTTGGCCGGCATCGCAGGCACGCCGGGTTCCGGCACCGGGTAGACCAACCGCATGCCGTCCGCGGCCGCGAAGACGACGCCGTCGCCGTCGATCTGGAGGCACTCGTCCAGGGTGGACGTCCAGGTCGGGCCGAAGCAGACACCGCCCTGGTACGAGGAGAGGTGGGCGCGCGTGAACTGGAGCGGCAGACTTCCCGGCAACATCAGGTCCGTCTGTGTCATCAGCATCGCGCCGGTCGCCACGTCGATCGGCTCGCCCACGCACGGGGTGCGCTCGGCGTTGCGGGCCGCCGGGCCGATCTCGACCAGGTCGGGGCGGAGCGACGGCGGGCGCAGCAGCAGTGGGGTGGTGTCGGTGAGGCCGCCTTCCATGCTGGCCTTCAGCAGCCCGCCACCGGCTCCGAGTGCGCCACCGAGGATCATGCCGTCCTTGGCGGCCTGGTTGACCTCGTCAAGGCTGAGGCCGTGCTGCAGACCGGTCGCCATCTTCAGCGGCTGAGCCACGGCGAGGTCGACGGTGACCGACTCGACCCCGCCGAAGGCGGCGGCTATGAGGGCGCCCCCGGTGATCTCGGCCACGGTGGCGGAGACCGCGACGCCCATCGTGGCGCCGAACTCGATCACCGCGTCCGCTGCCGCGACAGCCGCTCCGGAGGCAAGGCCCGCGGTGAAGAAGGCCAGCGTCACTCCGCCCGCGATGACGGCCGCGTCGATGCCGATCTGCGTCCAGAGCTTGTTGATCGCGTCGTCGATGGCATCGGCGAACTTGTCCAGCGCCTTGGCCATCTCCCGCGAGGACTTCGCCAGATCGCTGAGCCAGCCACCGTCCTTGCCCTGCGCGTAGCGCCCCCAGAACTTACTGAACGCCTCGATCGATTCACCGGTGTTGTGGTGGATGATCGAGGACGCGCTGCGGTGCACGGGCGCTCGGACGTCGTCCACGGCTTCAGCGAAGGTCCGCCAGGCCTTCGCCGCGTCCCGCAGTTTGCCGGGGTCGGCCTCCGGCCACCACAGGCCAAGGTCAAGAAGTATGTGGCGGGCCTTGTCCTCAACCTCGACGACGTGTTCCGCAAGCGAGCACCCGACCCGGACTGGCACGAAGTCCTGCTCCTGATCGTGGCACAGACCGGCGAACACGTCGCCGGACAGGCCGTAGACACCATCCTCGACCTCGAGAACAGCAAGGCGACGACCGCAGCGGCGCCACCAGCCATCCTCGCCCTGCGCGCACTGTCCGAGGTCCGCAGAATCGGCCGACTCAACGAGCAGAGCATCCGAACAGCCAAAGCCCTCACACGCCAACTGGAACAGAAGCCGCTCTGAAGGCCGTCGCCCGGGCCGCACCCGCGCAGAACGTGCGTATGACGGTTCTCAGGCACCTCGCAGCGCACTGGGCGGAGTTCGGCTCCGTGCGGGCTTTCGTCAATAGCCGAGCCGCCGAGGACCCCGATCCGCACGTCCGCTCAGATGTTCTGCGCCAGGTTGTCATGACATGGCCGGATGACCCCGGACTGCCGGACTTGCTGCGCCACCAAGCACTCCAGGACACCGAGCCGTGGGTCCGTCAGGCAGCTTTCTCTCTCCTGCCCGTCTGTGTCGACGCTCAGGAGGTCCAGAACTTCGCCGTATCCGCCCTGATCGATGAATCTCGGGACGAGGGCGTGCGTCAAAGCGCGGCAGAGAGCCTCGCGACCAAGCCCTCCGGGGTCGGCAACGAGGAGTTGTGCGAGCTCCTTACTCGCCTTGCCGCCAGCGAATCCTCCAGCAAGGTCCGAGGCGCGGTGCAGGAGGCTCTCGCGGTCCGCTTCGGAGACAGACCCACCGTGCGGAAGTACCTCCTCGACCTCGTCACAACGGACCCGGACGTAACGGTCCGCGGCATGGTCCTGAACAGCTTGGCAAAGCAGTGTGGCGCAGCCCCCGAGGTGCGCACGGTAGTTCTGGCTCACGCCAGCGACAGCGAAAGCCCCCTGCGCCTTGAAGCCATCCGTGCCTTCATCAGCACCCGCTGGAAAGATGGCCCAGAAGAGCGTGCACTGATCCTCCGCTGGGCAACAGAAGGCTCCCGTACAGACGTGCGAGCCGCCGTACTGAGAGCACTGAGCAACCGCCGACCCAACGACAGCGACATCCAAACGTTCTTGGTCGGCAGGCTGTCCTCTGAGCCCAAGGCTGCTCTCCGCCAAGAGCTGCTGAGCCGCCTCGTGATGCTCAACCCCGACGACCGCTCGACGCTCGACGCAGTCCAGCGCAGCGCGGTCGACGATCCGGACGAGAAGTGCCGAACAACTGCTCTGGTCAGCCTATGCGTGGCCTGGATCGGCCGCGATAGTGAACGGCGCGATCAAACGCGGTCCTTCGTAGCGGCACGCGCCGCAGACGACCCGCACCCCAAAGTGCGGGAATCCGCGCAGGACTTCCTGGACCAGTTCTGGCCCTCCCCGTCGGCCGTCCTCACACCTGAAGATGCCCTACGCCGCCGCGCCTTGGAGGACGCAACGGACAGTTGCTTCGAGCACCTGCAGGAGCAGCTTCACCAGTCGCCGCACGAGGTAGTACGGGTCACAGCGGCTCAGCTAATGGCCACATGCTGGGCACCGGAGCCCCGCACCGTGCCCGCCCTCACCGAGCAAGCCGAAGCAGAGGAAAACCCCGGCATCCGCGCAGAAATCGAAGCAGCGGTAACCACCGCAACGGTCTACGCACCCGTCCACGACCTGCTGTTCTGAAAGGGGTCACTGGGCCGGCGGCCCGCAGCGGAGGGAAGGTTCACGGCCTTGGGCAGCCAGCCGCTGCCAAAAAGCACGGTGAGGTCGGCCACCGCGCGTGCGGCCACCTCGTGACCTGCGAGAGAGAGTCGCCCGCCTCACCCCAGGAAACTCAACCGCACCTGGCGGTCGGGATTGTCCTTGTTGGTGTCCACCAGGCACACCGACTGCCACGTCCCGAGCGCCAGGAGGCCGTCGATCACCGGGAGGGTCGCGTGGGGCGGGACGATCGCGGGGAGGACGTGGTCGCGGCCGTGGCCGGGGCTGCCGTGGCGGTGCTGCCAGCGGTCGTCGGCGGGGAGCAGGGTGTGCAGGGTGGCGAGGAGGTCGTCGTCGCTCCCGGCTCCGGTTTCGAGGACGGCGATTCCGCAGGTCGCGTGCGGGACGAAGACGTTGAGGAGTCCGTCGCGGCCGTGCGCCGCCTCACGCAGGAAGTCCTCGCACTCGCCGGTGAGGTCGACGACCCGCTCGTGGGAACCGGTGGCGATGTTGAGCACGCGCGTGGTGAAGGCATCTGACATGCCCCCATCCTCACCCGGACACGGGACTTCACGCGCCTCGACGCGACGTATTCCGCCGAGGGCGCCACGTGCCCGCTCTCCGATACGTACGGTCCATCAGGCGAGACACCGTTGACCCGCGACCGGCCATCTGGCTACTTTCACCGGCATGTTGCGTTCAGCCCTGCTCACCACGCGCGGTCACATCGACCTGCTGCGGGTGGCCTCCGCCGCGTGTCGTCGCGGCCGCTGACGCCCTTCCCGCTCGTTCCCCCACCGCCCTCGCCCAGGGCGGCATCCCCGTGGCACCCGTACGCCGTCCGCGCGTATCCCTCGTGACCACGTCCCCGGCGTCGCCGTACGGTCCGCTGATCCCTGATCCCTGATCCCTGATCCGGACCGGCTCAGCACCGCGTCCCGCGCCCCACCTCACCCCCGTGGAGCAGCCATGAGCATCAGCCATGCCCCACCCAGCACCCACGATCCGGACACATCCGGCATATCCTCTCCCCCCGCGCCCGCCGCCCTCCAACGCCTCGTCCCCGACTCCTCCCGCCGCGCCCGCGTCCCGCGCTGGCTGCGCCGCATCACCGGACCCCTTCTGCTGCTCCTCCTGTGGCAACTCCTCAGCGCCACCGGGGTACTGACCCCCGACGTACTCGCCTCGCCGGGACGCATCGCACGGGTCGGCGCCGACCTCCTCGGGGACGGTTCGCTGCCCTCCGCCGTGGCCACCTCGCTGGGCCGGGTCGCGGCGGGGCTGGCGGTCGGCACCGTGACCGGCATCGGACTCGCCCTGGTCTCGGGGCTGTTCCGGATCGGCGAGGACCTGGTGGACGCGCCGGTGCAGATGCTGCGGACGGTGCCGTTCGTCGGTCTCATCCCGCTGTTCATCATCTGGTTCGGCATCGGCGAGACCCCGAAGATCGCCATCATCACGCTCGGGGTGACCTTCCCGCTCTACCTCAACGTCTACGCCGGGATACGCGGCGTCGACTCCCAGCTCATCGAGGCGGGCGAGTCGCTGGGGCTGTCCCGCTGGGGACTGGTACGGCACGTGGTCCTGCCGGGCGCGCTGCCCGGCGCCCTCACCGGGCTGCGCTACGCGCTCGGCGTCGCCTGGCTCGCCCTGGTCTTCGCCGAACAGGTCAACGCCGACTCCGGCATCGGCTTCCTCATGGTCCAGGCGCGGGACTTCCTGCGGACCGACGTGATCGTGGTCTGCCTCATCGTCTACGCGTTCCTCGGTCTGCTCACCGACTTCATCGTCCGCTCCCTCGAAAGGCTGCTGCTGCAATGGCGACCGACGTTCACGGGCCGGTGAGCCCCGCGAAGACCGGGCTCCCCCAGGTCGTACGCGTCGAGGGGCTGACCCGCTCCTTCGACGGCCGCGCCGTCATCGACGACCTCACGCTGGACATCGCGCCCGGCGAGTTCGTCGCGCTGCTCGGCCGCAGCGGCTGCGGCAAGTCGACACTGCTGCGCGTCCTGGCGGGCCTCGACCGGGAAATCGAGGGGACCGTCCTCGTGCCGCGCCGCCGGGCCGTCGCCTTCCAGGCGCCCCGGCTCATGCCGTGGAAGAAGGTGTGGCGCAACGTCGTCCTCGGTCTGCCGGGCAGGCCCGAACGCGCCCTCGCGGAACGCGTGTTGGAGGAGGTGGGGCTCGGGCACCGCGCCGACGCGTGGCCGAAGACGCTCTCCGGCGGCGAGGCACAACGCGCCTCCCTCGCCCGCGCCCTGGTCCGCGAGCCCGACCTCCTGCTCCTCGACGAACCCTTCGGCGCGCTCGACGCGCTCACCCGGATCAAGGCCCAGCGCCTGGTCGGCGAAGTGTGGCGGCGCCGGGGGTGCGCGGTACTGCTCGTCACTCACGACGTCGAGGAGGCGGTTCTGCTCGCGGACCGGGTGCTGGTGATGGACGGCGGGCGCATCGCCCACGAGCAGCGGGTCGCGCTCGACCGGCCGCGCGACATCACCGACCCCCGGTTCGCGGAGATCCGCGCCGGTCTGCTGGAACGGCTCGGCGTCGACACGGCGGCGGAAGCCGCCTGACTTCCGCTGTCCCGAGCGAGCTAGCCGGAGCTGAGCTGCACTCCCCTGCACGCCCTTGCGACGCCCTTGCGCTGCCTCGACCTGTGCCCGAGCTGCCTCGGCGTGAAGACGCGCCCCGGGCACAGCCTGCCCCTCCCCATCCCCACACCCCCGTATCCGCCTCCGTACACGAACGGAACCGCCATGCGACGACGCCTGCTCCCCGCCGCGCTGCTCCTCCCCCTCTCCCTCCTGGTCACCTCCTGCGGTGGCGACGCGACCGCGGGGACCGGGACCGACACCGACGGTTCGGGGTCCGTCACCCTCGCCGTCGGTGACCAGAAGGGCGGCTCCGAGGCCGTTCTGCGGGCCGCCGGAGAGCTGAAGAACCTGAAGTACCGCATCAAGTGGTCGACCTTCACCTCCGGTCCACCACTGCTGGAGGCCGTCAACGCCCGGGCCGTCGACATCGGCGGCGTCGGCAACACCCCGCCCGTCTTCGCTGCCGGTGCCGGTTCGAAGATCGCGGTGGTGGCCGCTCAGCACGGAACCTCGCTCGGCGACGCCATCCTCGTGCCGAAGGGGTCGAAGCTCACCTCCCCGAAGCAGCTCAAGGGCCGTTCGGTGGCCGTCGCACAGGGCTCGTCCGCCCACTACCAACTGGTCGCCTCCCTCAAGGCGGCCGGGCTGACCTTCAAGGACGTCAAGGTCAAGTACCTCCAGCCCGCCGACGCGCTCGCCGCGTTCAACTCCGGCAAGGTCGACGCCTGGGCGGTCTGGGACCCGTACACCTCCCAGGTGCTCCAGGCCAAGCAGGGCCGCGTGCTCACCACCGGCGAGGGCGTCACCAACGGGCTGGCCTTCCAGGTGGCCGCGCCCGGCGCGCTGCGCGATCCGAAGAAAGCCGCCGCGATCAAGGACTACCTGGCCCGGCTGCGGCGCGCACAGGTCTGGGTCCACGACCACCAGCAGGAGTGGGCCAAGGTGTGGGCGAAGGACACCGGACTGCCCTACGAGGTGGCGCTCGCCTCCGTACGGCGCACCAACTCCACCCGCGTCTCGGTCGCCGTCGACAAACCCCTCGTCGCCTCCGAGCAGCAGATCGCCGACACCTTCACCGCGCTGGGGCTCATCCCGAAGAAGGTCGACTTCGGTGACTTCGTGGATCCCCGTTTCAACGGCGATCTGCCCCCGTCGACCACCGCCCCGGCCCGGAACTGACACAGGAGGAAAACCGAGATGACCGTACGACTGCACTGGTTCCTGCCCACCGGCGGCGACGGCCGGACCCTGGTGGACCGCCACGCCTACGGCCCGAACGGCCAAGCCGGACGCAAGACCCCCGGACTGCGCCCGCCCGACATCGAGTACCTGGCACAGATCGCCAAGGCCGCCGAACGGCTCGGCTTCGAGGCGGTACTGACGCCGACCGGCACCTGGTGCGAGGACGCGTGGCTGATCACGGCCGCCCTCTCCCAGCACACCGAACGGCTCAAGTTCCTCGTGGCCTTCCGCCCCGGACTGCTCTCCCCCACCCTGGCCGCCCAGATGGCCGCCACCTACCAGCGGGTGACGCGCGGACGGCTGCTCCTTAACGTGGTGACCGGCGGCGACTCCTCCGAACAGCGCCGCTTCGGCGACCACCTCGACCACGACCGCCGCTACGAGCGCACGGACGAGTTCCTCTCGATCGTGCGCGGCGCCTGGCGCGGTGAGCCGTACGACTTCCAGGGCACCCACTACCAGGTGGACGGCGGCTTGACCGCGCTGCCGCCCGACCCGGTGCCGGAAGTGTTCTTCGGCGGCTCCTCGCAGGCCGCCGGGCCCGTGGCAGCCCGGCACGCCGACGTGTATCTGACCTGGGGCGAACCTCCCGCCCAGGTGAAAGAGAAGATCGACTGGATTCGCTCCCTGGCCGAGCGCGAGGGGCGCACGGTCCGCTTCGGTGTCCGGCTGCACACCATCTCCCGGGACTCCTCCGCCGAGGCGTGGGCCACGGCGAACCGGCTGCTCGACGACCTCGACGCCGACACCATCGCCGCCGCGCAGACCGCGCTCGGACGCAGCGAGTCGGTGGGGCAGCGCCGGATGCTGGAGCTGCACGGCGGCTCCCGCAACCAGTTGGAGATCCACCCGAACCTGTGGGCCGGTGTCGGTCTGGTGCGCGGCGGCGCGGGGACCGCACTGGTCGGCAGTCACGCGGAGGTGGCCGACCTCATCGAGGAGTACCACGCCCTCGGCGTCGAGCACTTCGTCCTCTCCGGCTATCCGCACCTGGAGGAGGCGTACTGGTTCGGCGAGGGCGTCATCCCCGAACTCGCCGCGCGCGGTCTGCTGAACGGTACGGCGGCCGAGAGCTCCGGGGGCGGCGCGCCGCTGCTGGTGGCGGGCGGGCGCTGACGCCGGATGCCTGCGGCGGGCGGGTCCGGGGGTGCAGTGCCCTGCCGGACTCGCCCGCCCCGCCGTACCGTCCGCTCCCGCCCTCAGTCCTCAGGAGTCCTCAGTTCTCAGGCTCAGCGGGGTGTCTGGGTCGCCGGTGTCCGGTGCTCGGCGTGCGGGCTGCCGTTCGGCGTTGCCGGGTGCGCGGTGGCGGCGGTGGCGGTCCGCTGTTCGTTGAACTCGGTCACATTGCGCATGTGCTGGATGTAGTCCGAGGTGAAGCGGGTGTCCCCGGGCTTGACCGTGACGAAGTACAGCCAGTCGCCCGTCGGCGGGCTGAGCACGGCCTTCATCGCGTCCTCGCCGGGGTTGCCGATCGGGGTGGGCGGGAGCCCCATGCGCTGGTAGGAGTTGTACGGGCTGTCGATGCGGGTGTCGTCGGTGCTGGTGCGCAGGATGTGGCGGTTGAGCGCGTAGTTGAGGGTGGCGTCCATCTGGAGCGGCATCCCGCGCTCCAGCCGGTTGAACACGACCCGGGCCACCTTGCCCATGTCGGCCTTGTTCGCCGCCTCGGCCTGGACGATGCTCGCGATGGTGACGGCCTGGTAGACATTCAGCGAGTTGCGCTGCGCCCCGGCGGCGACGGGCGCGGCGTTGAACTTCTCGTTGGCGGTGTCGACCATCAGCCGCAGCAGCGACTCCGCCGTGGTGCCCTCCCGGAGCGGGTAGGTGGCCGGGAAGAGATAGCCCTCGGGGTTGCCCTCGGCGTCCTTCGACAGCTTGAGCCCGGCGGTGGGGGCGGCCTTGCGCGCGGTGCCCGGTTTCAGTGCGAGGGCCTTGTCGACGGCGTCGTAGACCTGGCTCGCGCGCCAGCCCTCGGGGATGACCAGGGTCGCCGTTTTCGACTCGCCGCTGAAGAGGCCGATCAGCGACGCCGCCACGGCGGTGCCGGCCAGTACGGTGCCGACCCCGGCGAGGACGAGTCTGCCCCGGCGCGTCAGTCGCATCGTGCTCCGTGACGGAGTGTTGATGTTCATGCGGGCAAGGTAATACGCATATCACCTCATTCCCTGCATATCGCCTGGTCGCGTACTCCCGTCGCGCGTCAGGCAGCGGGGGCCAGTTGGGCGTCCCGGCGCACGAGGGCGGCGTAGCGACCGTCCTGGTCGAGCAGTTCCTCGTGCGTGCCGCACTCGGCTATGCGGCCGGAGTCGAGGACGACGATCTGTTCGGCGTCGCGGACCGTGGACAGCCGGTGGGCGATCGTGATGGTCGTCCGGTCGGCCGACAGGACGTCGATGGCCTCCTGGACGGCGGCCTCGGTACGGGTGTCCAGGGCGCTGGTCGCCTCGTCCAGGATGAGGACGGGCGGGTTGCGCAGGATGGTGCGGGCGATCGCCAACCGCTGCTTCTCGCCACCGGAGAAGCGGTGTCCGCGCTCTCCGACGACCGTGTCGTACCCGTCGGGCAGCGCCGCGATGTGGTCGTGGATCTGGGCGGCCCGGGCGGCTTCGTGCAGCTCCTCGTCGGTGGCGTCCGGCTTGGCGAAGCGGAGGTTGTCGGCGACCGAGGCGTGGAAGAGGTACGTCTCCTGGGAGACGACGCCGACCGCGCGGGCGAGGGTGTCGAAGTCGAGGTCGCGGACATCCACCCCGTCCAGGGTGACGCGACCGCCGGTCACGTCGTACAGCCGGGGCACCAGATAGCCGAGCGTGGACTTTCCGGCACCGGTGGGTCCGACCACGGCGAGGCCGCTTCCGGCGGGCACGGTGAGGTCGATGCCGTCGAGGACGGCGCCACCCTTGTCGTCATAGCGGAACTCGACGTTCTCGAAGCGGACCTCGCCCTTGATCTCGTCGAGATGGACGGGACGGGCGCGTTCGGTGATGTCGATCGGCAGGTCCAGGTATTCGAAGATGCGCTGGAAGAGAGCCAGCGAGGTCTGGATCTGGACGCCGGTCGCCAGCAGGCTCACGGCCGGGCGGAACAGTCCCTGCTGGAGGGAGACGAAGGCGACGAGCGTGCCGAGCGAGACCTCGGGTCCGCCGAACCGGAGCGCCAGACCGGCGGCCCAGTAGATGACGGCGGGCATCGCGGCCATCACGATCGTGATGACGGCCATGCGCCAGCGTCCGGCCATGCTCGATCGGACCTCCAGGTCCACCAGGCTCTCGGACTCCGCCGCGAAACCGGCCGTGAGGGACTCCGAGCGCCCCATGGTGCGGCCGAGCAGGATGCCGCTGACGGACAGCGATTCGGTGACGGTGGCGGCCATGGCGGCCATCTGTTTCTGGCGCCGGGTGGTGATTCTCTTGCGTTCCTCACCGACGCGGCGGCTGATCCAGACGAAGACCGGCAGCAGGACCAGGGAGACGATCGTGAGCCGCCAGTCGAGCGCGACCATGGCGACGACGGTGGCGATGACGCTGGTGGCGTTGGAGACCAGGGAGGTCGCGGTGGAGGTGACCGTGGCCTGCATTCCGCCGATGTCGTTGGCGATGCGGGACTGCACCTCGCCGGTGCGGGTGCGGGTGAAGAAGGCGAGCGACATCCGCTGAAGACGGCCATAGACGGCGGTGCGCAGGTCGTGCATGACGCGCTGGCCGACAGTGGTCGAGATCAGCGTCTGCAGGACGCCGAAGACGCTGGACAGGACCGCGCTGAGGATCATGCCGAGCGCGAGGAGGCTCAGCAGACCGGTGCGGCGCTG
The DNA here is from genome assembly GCF_016482685.1 of Streptomyces sp. DSM 110735. Classification (GTDB taxonomy): domain Bacteria; phylum Actinomycetota; class Actinomycetes; order Streptomycetales; family Streptomycetaceae; genus Streptomyces. The sequence continues at coordinate 171,932 of NZ_JACYHF010000002.1, forward strand.
CGGGATGGCGACGTCGAGGATCTCCCGGAGGAGGAACGGCGTGGCCACGGAGACCAGCGAGGCCGCCCCGACGAGCAGGGCGACGATCGCCAGCCGCCCGCGATAGGGGCGGAAGAGCTTCAGGATGCGGCGCACCTGCCGGGGCTGCTGCCCTGCGTCGGCAGGTGGGTTCCAGGTGATTTCACGTTCGGGCTTCATGGGCTCCTACGAAGAGGGGAAGGGGCCGCCACGTGGGTCGGCCGACGGTGACTCGAAGAGCATAGCTCATTGTTACCTATACTCACAATGAACGGGGTCCTGATATTGTTCCCGGCATGAGCACCCCCGACTCCGAAAGCGCTCTCGCGGAGCAGTTGCTGCGGCTCACCCGCCGGGTGCACCGCATCCAGAAACGCCACCTCCAGCAGCGCGACCTGGGCGTCACCCCGGCCCAGTCCCGCCTCCTGCGCGTCCTCACCCACTACGACTCGCCCCCGCGCATGGCCGATCTGGCCGAGCACCTGGAGGTGGTTCCCCGCGCGGTGACGACCCTGGTCGACGGGCTGGAGGCGAGCGGCAAGGTACGCCGGATGCCGGACCCGGCGAACCGCAGGGTGACCCGCATCGAGCTGACGGACGAGGGCCGCGCGACCCTGCGCGAACTGCGCGGCGCGCGCCGCTCGGCGGCCGAGGAGATCCTCGCCCCGCTCACCGACAAGGAGCGGCAACTGCTCGGTCTGCTGCTGGACACCCTGATGGACGGGGATCTGCCCAAGCCCTGCTGAGCGGCGGGCGTCCCTGAAGGCATCGGAACGGCGGACGGCGCGGCTCCGTGGAATCTCACGGAGGACCGGGAAAACCGGTTGAAATTCACCACCGCGCGAGGCGACCCTTTCACGGCTTGCCGCCGTCTGTTGCCCTCCTCCGGACACGAGCCACTGGGACGCCATGCAGATCCAAGACCTTCCGTACTCCGATCCGGGCGTGGCCGACGCACGCTCGGGTCCGCACCTGCTGTGGTGGCTCTTCCGCAACCAACGGGGCGGGCAGCTCAAGGCGTTGCTCTGGGGGCTGCTCCATTTCTCCGCCGTCTGCGCGCTGCCCTTCTGTGTCGGACTGGCCGTCGAGGCGGCCGTGAAGGGCTCGGCCGCCGGGCTCCTCCGGACAGGTGGTCTGCTGCTCCTGTGCGGCATCTGCGTCGCCGTCGGCGACACCTTCCTGCACCGGGCCGCCGTCACCAACTGGATCACGGCTGCGGCCAGGCTGCAGCAACTGCTGGCGCGCAAGGCCGCGCATCTGGGCTCCGCGCTGACCCGGCGCGTGGCGGCGGGCGAGGTGGTCGCGGTCTCCACCGGTGACGTCGAGAAGATCGGCTGGTTCGTGGAGGCCGTCTCCCGCTTCACCGCCGCCGCGCTGACGGTGGTCCTCGTCTGCGTAGCCCTCATCGTCTACCAACCCGCTCTCGGTGTGGTCGTCGCCATCGGTCTTCCGCTCGTGGCCCTCGCGGTGCTGCCACTGCTCCCCCGGGCCACCCGCCGCGCCGACGTACAGCGCGAGAAGGCGGGCCGGGCCACCGAACTGGCCTCGGACACCGTCGCCGGGCTGCGCGTACTGCGCGGCATCGGCGGCGAGGAACTGTTCCTCACCCGCTACCGCAGCGCCTCGCAGGAGGTACGGCACGCCGCCGTGCGCAGCGCCCGCATGTGGTCGCTCATCTCCGCGATCCAGGTGGTGGTGCCGGGTCTGCTGCTGATCGCGGTGGTCTGGCACGGCGTCCAGTTGGCCCGCGAGGGCCGGGTGACGGTCGGTGAACTGGTCACCGTCTACAGCGCGGTCATGGTTCTCAACTACCCGATGCGGCACTTCGAGGAGATCGCCATGGCCTTCTCCTTCTCGCGCCCCTCCGCGACACGTGCGGCGCGCGTGCTGTCTCTCCAGCGCCCGACGGACACCGAGGGCACGGGCTCCGAGCGTACGGCTTCCGACGGCGCAGGCACCGGCGGCACGGGCACCGGCGAGGTGCCGGGAGGCGACCTGCACGACCCCCTCACCGGACTCCGCGTCCCCGCCCGCCGGTTCACCGCCGTGGTGTGCGGCGACCCGGACGCGGCGGGCGAACTGGCGGCCCGGCTGGGCGGCCATCCCGCCGAACCGGGACCGTCCGTGCTGCTCGGCGACGTGGCACTGAACGACCTCCCCCTGGACCGGGCCCGCACCGCGGTCCTCGTCCAGGACAAGGACCCGGTACTGCTGTCCGGCTCCCTGCGCGAACTGCTCGACGTACCCGCCTCCGGCGCCGTCCGTGCCGAGGACGCCCTCGCCGCCGCCCAGTGCGGCGACGTCCTGGACGCCCTCGCCCAGGCTTCGCTCGACGCCTCGGACCCCATGGACACCCGCGTCACCGAACGCGGGCGCTCCCTGTCCGGCGGCCAGCGCCAGCGGCTGGCCCTGGCCAGGTCGCTCGTCACCGACCCGGAGGTCCTGGTCCTGGACGAGCCGACCTCGGCGGTGGACTCGCACACCGAGGCACGGATCGCCGAGGGCCTGCGCGGACTCCGCTCCGGCCGCACCACCGTGGTGCTCACCTCCTCGCCCCTCCTGCTGGACCGCGCGGACAGCGTGGTCTTCCTCCACAAGGGCACGGTCGCCGCGACCGGTCCGCACCGCGAGCTGATCGCCACCGACCCGCGATACCGGGCCGTGGTGACCCGGGAGACGGAGGACGAACAGGACGACAGCGCCCGCGACGCCACCACCGACCTGACCGACCGGCGGGAACGGGCCGACGACGCCCTGCTGGGCGAACTCGACCGAATCGAAGAGAACCGGCTCGAAGAGATCGAGGAGAGCGCATGATCGGCGTCGCGCCACCGGCGTACAACCCGGCGGCCCCGAAGACCGCGACCACCCTCCCCGTAGGCGCGGCCTCGACGGTCCGCGCCTACGTCGCCGAGCTGTTCCGCCGGCACCGCCGGGCCTTCCTGCTTCTCATCGGCGTCAACACGGTCGCCGTCATCGCCTCCATGGTCGGCCCGTACCTGCTCGGCGACCTCGTGGAGCGGGTGTCGGACCACGCCCGCGACCTGCACCTGGGGCTGACGATCGGCCTGTTCGTGATCGCGCTGGCCGTGCAGGCCCTGTTCGTCCGCGAGGTCCGGCTGCGGGGCGCAATGCTCGGCGAGCGGATGCTGGCCGACCTGCGCGAGGACTTCCTCGTCCGCTCGGTCGGGCTGCCGCCGGGCGTGCTGGAGCGGGCGGGCACGGGCGACCTGCTCTCCCGGATCACCACCGACATCGACCGCCTGGCCAACGCCATGCGGGAGGCGGTGCCCCAGTTGGCCATCGGTGTCGTCTGGGCGCTGCTGCTGCTCGGCGGACTCGTCGTGACAGCTCCCCCGCTGGCGGCCGCCGTCCTGCTCGCGGTGCCGGTGCTGGTCGTCGGATGCCGCTGGTACTTCAAGCGGGCACCCTCGGGCTACCGCTCGGAGTCGGCCGGGTACGCCGCCGTCGCCGCCGTCCTCGCGGAGAGCGTGGACGCGGGCCACACCATCGAGGCACACCGCCTGGGCGCCCGCCGGGTCGCCCTGTCGGACCGGCGGATCAAGGAATGGACCGCGTGGGAGCGGTACACCCTCTGGCTGCGTTCGGTGCTCTTCCCCGTGATCAACGCCGTGCACATCATCGTGCTCGGTTCGGCGCTCCTGGTCGGCGGCTTCTTCGTCCTGCACGGCTGGATCAGCGTGGGGCAGCTCACGACGGGTGCCCTGATCGCCCAGATGCTGGTCGACCCGGTCAACCTGATCCTGCGCTGGTACGACGAGGTGCAGGTCGCCCAGGTGTCGCTGGCCCGCCTGGTCGGCGTGCGGGACATCGAACCGGACGCGGGCGAGGCCGCTCTGGTCCCCGAGGGCCGGGACGTGCACGCGGACCGCGTCCACTTCGGCTACCGCGAGGGCGTCGACGTGCTGCGCCAGGTGTCCCTGGAGGTCGCGCCGGGCACCCGGCTCGCCCTGGTCGGCCCCTCCGGCGCCGGCAAGTCCACCCTGGGCAGGCTGCTCGCCGGCATCTACGCGCCCCGCGACGGATACATCACCCTGGGCGGGGCCGAACTGTCCCGGATGCCCGCCGAGCGGGTCCGCTCGCACGTCGCCCTCGTCAACCAGGAGCACCACGTCTTCGTCGGTTCCCTGCGCGACAACCTCCTGCTGGCCCGTGCCGGTGCGGAGGACGCCGCGCTGTGGGCGGCGCTCGGCGCGGTGGACGCGGACAACTGGGCCCGCGCGCTGGACGACGGCCTCGACACCGAGGTGGGCTCGGGCGGACTGGCGCTGACCCCGGCGCAGGCCCAGCAGATCGCGCTGGCCCGGCTGGTGCTGGCCGACCCGCACACGCTGGTCCTGGACGAGGCGACCTCGCTGCTGGACCCGCGCGCCGCACGCCATCTGGAACGCTCCCTGGCGCGTGTCCTCGACGGCCGCACCGTGGTCGCCATCGCGCACCGGCTGCACACCGCCCATGACGCCGATGTGATCGCCGTCGTGGAGAGCGGCCGCATCAGCGAGCTGGGCAGCCATGACGAGCTGGTCGCGGCGGACGGTGCCTACGCGGCGTTGTGGCGGTCCTGGCACGGCTGATGCCGCGACCGCGCGGCTTGGTACGCCCTGGTGACCGGGCTGCCGACCGCGCCGGGTCGCACCCGCGACGGCACACCGCCCGGCCCCGCGCCGGGCGGTGTGCCGTTGCGCGGTCCCGATCCGGGATGGAAGGCTGGACGGGGAGACCGGTTCGCAGGACACCGGGGGACGGTCCGGTCCTCGCCGTGTGACACCCGCGCCGACGGGCCACCGCGCCACGCGATGACGCCCGGCCGCGCCCAGGACCTGGAGGTTCCCGTGAACAGCGCCGACGGCTGGGGGGACGACGTCTACCAGCCCGACCCTTCCGACATCCCGGAGGACGCCGGGCCGCTCGACGCCGACGACACCCTGATTTCCGACGGCGTCGCCGACCCGCTCGACCGGGGCTGGTCCCCGCCGGAGCGGCCGTGGGCGGTGGAGCACGACGGCGTGACGGCGGCGGAGCGCCAGGCCGGGGAGACCCTCGACCAGCGGCTCGCGGAGGAGCTGCCGGATTCCGCGGCGCCCGACGGTGACGGCCTCGGCGACTACGACGGCGGTGACGGCGAACTGTTGGACAACGAGGTCGGTCGCCTCCGCTCCGGCCGACTGGTCGCCCCCGACGAGGGGACCCACGAGGACGACGAGAGCGCGCTCGTGGCCACCGACGTCGGCATCGACGGCGCCGCCGCCAGCGCCGAGGAGGCCGCGGTGCACATCGTCGACGAGGACTCCTTCCCCGGCTGATCCGCCCGCACCCCGCCCCACCGCCCCGCGTGAGGAGCCGCCATGCAGCAGGACAAGCACCCCGAGTACCGCCCCGTGGTCTTCCGCGACCGGGCCGCCGGGTACGCCTTCCTCACCCGGTCCACCGCGGTCAGCGAGCAGACCATCGAGTGGGACGACGGCGAGACCTACCCCGTGGTCGACGTGGAGATCTCCTCGGAGAGTCACCCCTTCTACACGGGGAAGGCCCGCACCGTGGACACCGAGGGCCGCGTCGCCCGCTTCGAGCGCCGGTACGGCGGGGGCGACTCCGGCGAGGCGACCTGAGAGCGAGCCGCGCGTCAGATCACGTTGAGGGCCGCCGCGCAGCCCACGCCGCCGAGCACCATGAAGACGGGCATCAGCACCTTGATCTCGACCCAGCTCCCGGCCCGGAACCGCATGACCTTCGGCGGACCCACCGGGTACCAGCGCTTGCGTCCGACCGGGATGGGCCACAGGATCGGGCAGCCGGAGACGGTCAGCGCGTCCCCGATGTCGTGAATCAGCGCGCCCAGGATGATCGGCAGGCCCAGCCACATGTACTCCTGGCCGTGCGCGTCGAACAGCCAGCGGGAGCCGTTGCCGTCCTTGTCCAGCATTCCCGCCAGGATCCAGGCGCTGGTCGCGGCGAGCAGCCAGACCAGGACATCGCTGCTGGAGCCACGGGCCGCGCGCCACAGCAGACCCTCGATGGCCAGCACCATGTGCACGAAGAGGATCGCCAGCACCGCCCAGCGGCCCCAGAGGACCGCCATCCCCGAGCAGGCGGCTCCGAGCATGACCGCCCACAGCCAGGTGTGGGTGAGCGTGCGGTGCCCGCCCGAGCGGCGCGCGTCGCCCGGCTTGCGGGTCGCCTTGTAGACGGCGTACGACAGCTTGTCGACGACTTCGCAGACTCTGCGCGACACCGGGCCGAACGAGCGCGAGATGGTGGCCGCCTTGTGGTCGAGGTCCGGGGCGAGCGCGGCACCCGCGCAGATCAGGGCGCCCACCAGCAGGACCGGCCAGGGCATCGGGTGGCAGAAGGCCGCCGTGGCGGCTCCGACGCCGAGCCAGGCAGCGGCTCCCGACAGTGAGTGTGCTGGTCCCATCATGGCCGCTTTCCGCCCCATTCCTCGTGTACCACTGTGCAGTTGACCGGGAGCGTTGACGCTCCGTCGGCGACACAGCGTAGCTGCCATGATCATGGAGGCGACAGCCGATTCCCCGGTTGGCGCTCGGGCCAGGCAAGATGGGGGCGTGACCCTCATCGATCAGTTGCCGCCGACGGCCGACCCCGACGCCCTGTACGAAGCCTTCGAGTCGTGGGCCGACGAGCGCGGTCTCACGCTCTACCCCCACCAGGAGGAGGCGCTGATCGAGGTAGTCTCCGGGGCGAACGTGATCGTCTCGACGCCCACCGGCTCGGGCAAGAGCATGATCGCCGCGGGCGCCCACTTCGCCGCGCTGGCCCGTGACGAGGTCACCTTCTACACCGCTCCGATCAAGGCCCTGGTCTCGGAGAAGTTCTTCGAGCTGTGCAAGCTCTTCGGCACCGATAACGTCGGCATGCTCACCGGCGACGCCTCGGTGAACGCCGACGCGCCCGTGATCTGCTGCACCGCCGAGATCCTGGCGTCTATCGCCCTGCGCGACGGCAAGAACGCGGACGTCGGCCAGGTCGTGATGGACGAGTTCCACTACTACTCGGAGGGCGACCGCGGCTGGGCCTGGCAGATCCCGCTGCTCGAACTGCCCCAGGCGCAGTTCATCCTGATGTCGGCGACCCTCGGTGACGTCTCCTTCTTCGAGAAGGACCTCACCCGCCGCACCGGTCGGCCCACCTCGGTGGTCCGCTCGGCCACACGCCCCGTGCCGCTCTCCTACGAGTACCGGCTCACCCCGCTCACCGAGACCCTGACCGACCTGCTGGAGACCAAGCAGGCCCCGGTGTACATCGTGCACTTCACGCAGGCACAGGCCGTGGAGCGGGCGCAGGCGCTGATGAGCATCAACATGTGCACGCGCGAGGAGAAGGAGCGGATCGCCGAGCTGATCGGCAACTTCCGCTTCACCACCAAGTTCGGCCGCAACCTGTCCCGTTACGTACGGCACGGCATCGGTGTGCACCACGCCGGCATGCTGCCCAAGTACCGGCGCCTGGTGGAGAAGCTGGCCCAGGCAGGTCTGCTGAAGGTCATCTGCGGCACGGACACCCTCGGCGTGGGCGTCAACGTGCCCATCCGCACGGTGCTGTTCACCGCACTGACCAAGTACGACGGCAACCGGGTGCGCACGCTGCGGGCGCGCGAGTTCCACCAGATCGCGGGCCGGGCGGGCCGGGCGGGCTTCGACACCGCCGGTCTCGTCGTCGCGCAGGCGCCCGAGCACGTCATCGAGAACGAGAAGGCTCTCGCGAAGGCGGGCGACGACCCGAAGAAGCGCCGCAAGGTGGTGCGCAAGAAGGCTCCCGAGGGCTTCGTCGGCTGGACGGAGAACACCTTCGAGAAGCTCATCGCCTCCGAACCCGAGCCGCTGACCTCGCGGTTCCGCGTAACGCACACCATGCTGCTGTCGGTGATCGCCCGGCCCGGCAACGCCTTCGAGGCGATGCGCCACCTCCTCGAGGACAACCACGAGCCGCGCAAGCAGCAGCTCCGGCACATCCGCCGGGCCATCGCGATCTACCGCTCGCTGCTGGACGGCGGGATCGTCGAGAAGCTCGACAGGCCGGACGCCGAGGGCCGCATCGTGCGTCTCACGGTCGACCTCCAGCAGGACTTCGCGCTCAACCAGCCGCTGTCCACGTTCGCGCTCGCCGCGTTCGAGCTGCTCGACCCCGAGTCGCCGTCCTACGCCCTCGACATGCTGTCCGTGGTCGAGTCCACGCTGGACGACCCGCGCCAGATCCTGGTCGCCCAGCAGAACAAGGCGCGCGGCGAGGCCGTGGCCGCCATGAAGGCGGACGGCGTCGAGTACGAGGAGCGCATGGAGCGCCTCCAGGACATCACGTACCCGAAGCCCCTGGAAGAGCTGCTCTTCCACGCGTACAACACCTACCGCAAGAGCCACCCGTGGGTCGGCGACCACCCGCTGTCGCCCAAGTCGGTTGTCCGTGACATGTACGAACGGGCGATGTCGTTCACGGAGTTGGTGTCCTTCTACGAACTCGCCCGCACCGAGGGCATCGTGCTGCGCTACCTCGCCGGCGCCTACAAGACCCTCGACCACACCATCCCGGACGATCTGAAGTCCGAGGACCTCCAGGACCTCATCGAGTGGCTCGGCGAGATGGTGCGCCAGGTGGACTCCAGCCTGCTGGACGAGTGGGAGCAGTTGGCCAACCCGGCGGAGATGACCGCCGAGGAGGCCCAGGAGAAGGCCGACCAGGTGAAGCCGGTCACCGCCAACGCGCGGGCCTTCCGCGTCCTGGTCCGCAACGCCCTCTTCCGCCGGGTGGAGCTGGCCGCCCTCGACCAGGTCGAGGAACTGGGCGAGATGGACGCCGAGGCCGGCTGGGACGCCGATGCCTGGGGCGAGGCCATGGACAAGTACTGGGACGAGTACGACGACCTCGGCACCGGACCCGACGCCCGTGGCCCCAAGCTGCTGGTGATCGAGGAGGAGCCGCAGAACAAGCTGTGGCGCGTCCGCCAGATCTTCGACGACCCCAATGGTGACCACGACTGGGGCATCAGCGCGGAAGTCGACCTCGCCGCCTCCGACGCGGAGGGCCGTGCGGTCATCCGTGTCACCGATGTCGGCCAGTTGTGAACAACAGGAGAACCCACCGATGACGAACCCGGCCGAGAGCCTGGTAGACCTGCTCGACCTGGAGCAGATCGAGGTCAACATCTTCCGTGGCCGCAGCCCGCAGGAATCCCTCCAGCGGGTCTTCGGCGGCCAGGTGGCCGGCCAGGCGCTGGTCGCCGCCGGGCGCACCACCGAAGGCGACCGCCCCGTGCACTCGCTGCACGCGTACTTCCTGCGGCCGGGTCGCCCCGGCGTGCCGATCGTGTACCAGGTGGAGCGCGTCCGCGACGGACGCTCGTTCACCACCCGGCGGGTCACGGCCGTGCAGCAGGGCCGCACGATCTTCAATCTGACCGCCTCCTTTCACAAGCCCGAGGAAGGACCGTTCGAGCATCAACTCCCGCCGGCCCGTGAGCTGCCGGACCCGGAATCGCTGCCGCCGGTCGCCGAGGAGATCCGCAAGCATCTGGGCGCGCTGCCGGAAGCCCTGGAGCGGATGGCGCGCCGCCAGCCCTTCGACATCCGCTATGCCGACCGGCTGCGCTGGAACCCGGAGGAGATCAACGGCGCCGAGCCCCGCAGCGCGGTCTGGATGCGCGCGGTCGGACCGCTGGGCGACGATCCGCTGGTGCACACCTGCGCGCTGACCTACGCGAGCGACATGACCCTCCTGGACGCGGTTCGCATCCCGGTCGAACCCCTGTGGGGACAGCGGAGCTTCGACATGGCGTCGCTGGACCACGCCATGTGGTTCCACCGGCCGTTCCGCGCCGACGAGTGGTTCCTGTACGACCAGGAGTCCCCGATCGCGATCGGCGGCCGGGGTCTGGCACGCGGCCGTATCTACGACCAGCAGGGGAATCTGCTGGTGTCGGTCGTCCAGGAAGGTCTCTTCAGGTCCCTCTGAGGCAGGTGCGAGTCCCGTCGGAACGCCTGGTGCTCGCTGCCCCGGCGTTCCGGGAACGTCGGCCGCGCAGCCATGCCAGCAGCCTCCGGCGTTCCCGCGCCGCTTCCGGAGTCTGCGGGCGGACGAGGGATCCGGGCCGTCGGGGCATCGAGGCGGGGCTCGGGCGGGGCGAGCGCCTTCGCGTCTCCTGCTTCCGTGAACCGCCCCGGGTTTCCGTCAGGGCCTGCTCCAGGTCCGCGCGCAGCCACCTGATCTCGTCGGGGTCCTGCGCTGTCATGAGCTCCTCGGCGAGGTCAGCGGACGGGGTGCCCGGGGCGCCGTGGCGGGGCGGCACGGGGCGGAGCCGGTCCAGACGTGCCCGCTCGGCGGGACTCTCGGTGACGGCCGCGACCTCGTCGGGCGGAAGCAGGGCCGCCAGGGCTCCGGCTCGTGCCCACGGGTCGCCTTCCGCGTCCCGCAGCAGGAAGCCGAGATGGCGGCCGCGCCAGTTGCGGGCGCGCAGGTCGACACCCGCCGCCACCTGGCTTCTCAGCGTCTCGGGTGTCCGGCCCTCCAGGAGATGGGCGTTCACCTCGCGTGCCGCGAACTCCTCGACTTCTTCGGCGAGATACTGCCAGACGACGACCCGGTAGCGGTTCAGATAGAAACGCACCGGCACCAGCAGCCCCAGTCGGGCGAGCCGGGCGAAGCGGCCCGGGGAGATGCCCATGAGCGCTGCGGCTCCGGTCGTGGTAACGAGCCGTACGCGCGCTCGGAGCGTTTCTGGGAAGCCGTCCTCTGCACGGATGCGTTCGATCTCCGCGCGCTCGACGCGGCGGCCACTGCCGCTCTCGTCACGCACGGTCCGGATGCGGCCAAGCTGGGCGGCGAGTTCGAACTCGGCGCGGTTGAGGCACAGTTCCCGTGCGGCGCGACTCGGCGTGCAGGTGGTCGGGGTCTGTGAGCTGGTCAGGCTCGGTGAGGTCAGGGTGGTTCCCGGCATGGTCGTACTCCCCCGTGGAGTGTGTGGCTCACGCCCTGTGCGTTCGCCGTGCACACACCGTAGCCGGTTCCTCGCGATGCGTGGCAGCCCTGTGGATAACTCCAGTTGACGCAGTAAAGCCGCAGGTCAGAGGTCTGCCACTGGAGTGTGCTCGGGTCGGCGGGCGTCCACCTGGAGGTGTTCTCCGACCCGGTTGACGAGCACCGTCATCTCGTAGGCGATCTGTCCGATGTCCGCCTCGGCCCCGCTGAGGACGCACAGGCAACTGCCCGAGCCCGCAGCGGTGACGAACAGTACGGCGTCGTCGAATTCGATCATCGTCTGGCGGACCCTGCCGGCCCCGAAGTGCCGGCCCGATCCCTTGGCAAGGCTGTGCAGGCCGGAGGCCACGGCGGCGAGGTGCTCCGCGTCCTCCCGCCGAAGTCCCGTGCTGGCTCCGGTGACCAGGCCGTCGTTCGACAGGACCAGTGCATGACGAACGTGGTCCACGCGCTCGGTCAGATCGTCAAGAAGCCAGCCAAGTCCTTGGTTATGCCCCATGTTCCGTCTCCCCGTGCGACCTCTCCCCCTGGCCGGAGGATCTATCCGCCAGCCTTCCCCACCTCCGGCGTCCGGGCAAGCAGGATGGGCGTATGGCACAGAAGATGACCGACGAGGAATGGCGGGCGTTCGTCTCGTACGGCACCCGAACCGGCAAGCTGGCGACGGTCAGGGCGGATGGGAGCCCCCATATCGCCCCGATCTGGTTCCTGCTGGACGGTGACGAGCTGGTCTTCAACACCGGCAAGGAGACCGTGAAGGGGCGAAATCTCGCCCGTGACAGCCGCGTCGCCCTGTGCGTGGACGACGACCGGCCGCCCTACTCCTTCGTGGTGCTCAACGGTGACGCCCGTCTGACGGAGGATCTGGACCAAGTGCGCCACTGGGCCACCCGGATCGCCGCTCGGTACGTGGGCGAGGAGCGGGCCGAGGAGTTCGGCGCCCGCAACGGCGTTCCGGGCGAGCTGCTGGTCCGGGTCTCCATCGGCCATGTGGCCGCGATGAAGGACATGACGGACTGAGGATCCCTCAGCCCGTCACCGCCCGAGGCGTCGGCGCGTCAACACACCGACGCCTCGACTCACCGCGCCTCGGACCACCGCGCCTCAGCTCACCGAGTCGAGCAGCCGGGCGGTGTGCATCCGCCCGGCGTACTCGACAAGGCGGATCAGCACCTCCTTGCCGGAGTCCCGGTCCCGCGCGTCGCACAGCACCACGGGCGTGCCCGAGTCCAGGTCGAGGGCGCGGGAGACGTCGTGGGCGCCGTAGGAACGGGCGCCGGGGAAGCAGTTGACGGCCACCACGAACGGGATGCGCCGGTGCTCGAAGTAGTCGACCGCCGGGAAGCAGTCCTCGAGGCGGCGGGTGTCGGCGAGGACCACAGCACCGAGGGCACCCTGCGACAGCTCGTCCCACAGGAACCAGAACCGGTCCTGCCCCGGCGTCCCGAAGAGGTAGAGGGCGAGGCCGGAGCGGATGGTGATGCGGCCGAAATCCATGGCGACGGTCGTCGTGGTCTTCTGGTCCACGCCGCCGGTGTCGTCCACCAGCCGCCCCGCCTCGCTGAGCATCTCCTCGGTGCGCAGCGGCCGGATCTCGCTGACGGAGCCGACCAGGGTGGTCTTGCCGACGCCGAATCCGCCCGCGACAAGTATCTTCAGCGCCAGGGCGGAGCTGTCGTCAGCGGCGTCGGAGTGCTCAGAGGACATGATCACTTCTCTCAGGAGGGCCGGCTGCGGTCGACGTGCTCGGAGCGTGGGGTCAGCATCATGACAACTCCGGTACCACTGCGGGCGTTCGGACTGAAAAGCACTCGAAGTGACTGATTCCCCTCCGAATGGTTGCCGAATGCGTACGGAACGGCGTAGGGACGAGCCCCGGGCTGGTCGTGAACGTTCATCTACAGCGCCCGCAATCCCTCGATGACCTCGCGCAGAATCCGTTCGTCCGGCAGTCGGGCAGGCGGAACCGGGCGGCTGACGGTGACGCAGCCCAGCTCCAGGAGGTCCCCGAGGAGCACCCGGACCACGCCGACCGGGAGGTCCGCGTCCGCCGCGAGTTCGGCGACCGACTGCGTCTCCGTGCGGCACAGCTCGATCAGGGTCCGGTGCTCGGGGCCGAGCGCGGTCCCGTCGTCCGTCCCGGGTGCGGCGGGGTCGAGGGTGACGAGCGCGATCAGGTCGAAGGCCACTCCCGTCGGGCCGGGCTGCGTGCGCCCGCCGGTCATGGCGTAGGGGCGGACCAGGGGCCCGGCCTCGCCGTCGTACCACTGGCTGCCCTGCTCCCCCAGGGCGCCTGGCGGGTTCTCGGTCATCCGTGCCGACCCTTCCGGTTCATCCTGCGGCGGGCGGCCGCGCCATGATGCGCGGAGCCGAGGAGAGGTGTTCGCCCACCCGCTTGACCAGGCGCGCCATCTCGTAGGCGACCAGGCCGATGTCGGCGGTGACGGCTGTGAGGACCGCCAGACAGGAGCCGTCGCCCGCGGCCGCCACGAAGAGGAAGGCGTCGTCCATCTCCACCATGGTCTGGCGCACGCCGCCCGCGCCGAAGTGCCGTCCCGCGCCCTTGGCGAGGCTGTTGAATCCGGAGGCCACGGCGGCCAGATGCTCCGCGTCGTCCCGGCCGAGGCCGCTGGAGGCGCCGACCGCCAGGCCGTCGTTGGAGAGGACGACCGCGTGGCGCACTTCGTGCACCCGCGTCACCAGGTCGTCCAGCAGCCAGTCGAGTTCGCCGGAGCGCTGCGCGCCCGTTCTGTTCGAGTTCTGGATCATGCCGGGTCTCCTTCGGTGCTGTCGCTGCCCGTACGGGGCTCCTGGGCGGCGCGGCCGGGCCGTCTGCCGCCGCCGCGCGTCCATCCGTCGCGGTAGGCCGCCATCCGCTGCCGTACGAGTTCGGGGGTGCGTGAGTCGTCCGCCTCGGGTTCGGGTTCCGGCGCCGCCTCTTCGGGGCGCTGGTGGCGGAGCTGGGGGACGAGGTTCGCCTGGCGCACGCGGCGCGGGAGGTCGTCCGTGGGCTCGGAGTCGGTCGGTGGGTGGTGCGGCCTCAAGGTGCTGACTCCGGTAAGCGGTGGTTCGGGCGCCGGAGTGGGCGCGGGCGGGGCGGTGACGGCCAGAGCGGGGCGGTCGGCCAGGGCGGAGCGGTCGGCCAGGGCGGAGCGGTCGGCCAGGGCGGGGCGGTCGGCGGGGGCGGCCACCGCGGGCGGGGGCGTCGGCGCCTCGGGCACGCGCGCGTACTCGGGGCGCGGTTCCTGGAGCGCCGGGGGTTCCTCGGTGGCCGGTTCCTCGGGGCCGTTGTGCACGAGGGCGGTGGGCAGCAGGACGACGGCGGTGGTGCCGCCGTACGGTGAGGTGCGCAGGTGCACCTTGATGCCGTGCCGGGAGGCGAGCCTGCTGACCACGAAGAGTCCGAGGCGGTCGGTGTCGAAGAGGTCGAGTGCCTCAGACTGCTCGATGCGCCGGTTGGCGTCGGCGAGGACGTCGGGACCCATGCCGAGCCCGCGGTCCTCGACCTCCAGGACGTAGCCGTTGCCGACGGGTTCGCCGGAGACGCGCACACGGGTGTGCGGCGGCGAGAACTGCGCGGCGTTCTCCACCAGTTCGGCGAGCAGGTGGGTGAGGTCGGCGACGGCCGCGCCGACGACGGAGGCGGCGGGGAGCTGGCGCACCTCCACGCGCGCGTAGTCCTCGACCTCGGACACGGCGGCGCGGACCACGTTGGTGAGGGAGACCGGCATACGCCAGGCGCGACCGGGTGCCGCTCCGGAGAGGATGATCAGACTTTCGGCGTGGCGCCGCATTCGCGTGGTGAGGTGGTCCAGGCGGAAGAGGTCGCTCAGCTCGTCCGGGTCGTCGGAGCGCCGCTCCATGCTGTCCAGCAGGCTGAGCTGGCGGTGCACCAGGACCTGGCTGCGCCGGGCGAGGTTGACGAAGACGCCCGAGATGCCGCTGGCGAGTTCGGCGCGCTCCATGGCGGCGCGCAGGGCCGCGCGGTGCACGGTCGTGAGAGCCTCGGCGACCTGGCCGGTCTCGTCCTCGGCCGGGGGCCCGGCGGGTGCCTCCGCCCGGATGTCGATCTCCTCACCGGCGCGCAGCTTTCGCATGGCGGCGGGGAGTTTGCGGCGGGCGATCTCCAGAGCGTCGTTGCGCAGGCTCACCAGCTCGACCACCAGGCCGCGGCCGATGCGGACGGAGATCACCAGCGAGGCGATGACCGCCGCGAGTCCGAAGAGCACGGCGGCGCCCGCGGGGCTGAGCAGTCCGCCGGTGAACGGGTCGGTGCGGCCCGCGACTTCCCGGCTCGTGTCGGCCGCGACGGAGGACATGCCCTCCTGCACGCGCGCGTACGCGACGGTCCAGGCCGACCCGGAGGACGAGTCGACCGTCCTGGCGTCGGCGCCCGCGGCGAGAACGTCGTCCTCGCTCGCCGTGAGCGACGTGTAGGCGCTGTCGCTCACGACACGGTTCCAGGCGGCGCGTTGGGCGGCGGGCAGGTCCGCCACGGCCGTGTCGGTCAGAGCGCGGCGGGTGGTCACGGCGGCGTCGAACAGCCGAAGCCGTTCGCCGCGCAGCGCCGTGGTCGGGCGGGTACCGGCGACGAGGGCGTTCTCCTGAGCCAACGATTCGGCGGCGCGCGAGAACTCCAGGAGCACGCGCGCGTCGGAGCCGGTGTCGGACTGCTGGATGCCGGTGAGGGCGCCGTCCACGGCGAAGGCGCCGCCGATGGTCTTCGTGTACTGCTCGTACGCCTGGTTCCAGCCGGTCGTGCGGTCGAGTACGGACGACCGCAGCGTGCGCAGTTGTTCGGCGCCCTCCACGAAGGCCGTCAGGCGGCTGCCCACCACGGAGGGCAGTTCCTGACCGGCGGCGACGGTGCTGTCGTCGCCGAGGCGCAGCGCGGCCACCGCCCGGTCGGTGCGGGACACCAGGGTGCGCAGGTCGTCGGCGTGGGCCGCGCTCGGATCGTTCGCGTACCGGACGGCGGCGGTCCGTTCGTTCTGGAGGGCGGTGACGGCGGTCGCGACCGGGCTGCGCAGTTCGTCGTCCACGCGCTGCGACTGGCGCAGCCGGGTGACGTCCTGGGCGGTGGTGACGGTGGCGTACGCCCACAGGGCGAGCAGGGAGACGACGGGCACCATCAGCAGGCAGACCACCTTGGCGCGCACCGTGCGCGGGCGCATGTGCCAGCGGCCCGAGCGCGGGGGCATGTGGTCCGGCGGGAAGTCGAGGAGCGCGTCCAGGGGCTCGTCGGCGGGCGGTCCGGCGTGCGCGCGGCGACCGCGTCGCGGGGGCGGCGCCTGCGTCGACTCAGCGGCCTGTGGGGTGCTTCGGGGTGGGCGCATGGCCTCCTCGCTCGGGACGTGGTTCGGTGCTGTCGGGGCGGGGCTGCCGCTAGCGGGCGGCGCTCTCGACGGGCCGTTGTTGGGCGGTGGCGGACGCCGCGCGCTCGTCGGCCGTGGGTGAGAGGGCCACGAAGGCCGAGGTGATGAACAGGTAGGAGCCGAGGCCGACGGCGAGCGGGAAGATGAACTGCATCGCCGTCGCTCCGGGCAGCGGCGCGCCCGAGGGGTCGACCCGCACGCTCACGGCGAACATCCCGCTGTAGTGCATGCTGCTGACGGCGGCTCCCATGACCAGGGAGGCGAGGGTCACCGCGAGGGGTGACTTGATGTTGAGACCCGCCCACAGCGCCGCGGTCGCGGCCACGACGGCGATCACCACCGAGAGTCCGACCAGGGCGGGGTCGTAGGTCACGTGCCCGTGCAGCCTCACCGCCGCCATGCCGAGGTAGTGCATGGCGGCGACGCCGAGACCGGTGGTGAGACCGCCGATCAGGAGCGCCCGGTTGCGGTCCTTGCTGTAGCCGACGGCGAAGACACCGGCACACACGACGACCATGGCGACGACGAGGCTGAGAATGGTCAGGGGCACGTCGTATCGGATGTCGGTGCCGCTCACTCGGAAGCCGAGCATGGCCACGAAGTGCATGGTCCAGATGCCGGTGCCGATCGCGGAGGCGGCCGTGACGAGCCAGTTGCGGCGCGCGCGTCCGGTGGTGGCGAGCGCGCGCACGGTGCAGCGCAGGCCGAGCGCGGCACCTGTGCAGGCCATCGCGTACGACAGTGCGGGTGTCAGCCAGCCGAAGGCGGCGTGGTCCATATGTCCCATGGCCCACGGACGCTAGCCGTAGCGGGGGCGTGCGCAGGGGGCGCGTTTCGAAAGGTGTCACAACATGACGCAAACGCTGTCGCACCATGACACAGAGTTGCGACGAACGGGTCCTATCGTGCTCGATCAGGTGCGCGGCGGCGTCATCGGTTCCGGTGAGAGATCATGCGGAACATGAGTGACGACCACACACACGTCCAGGAGTTCTTCGGCGCCCGGGCGGCCGGCTGGGACAGCAAGTTCCCCGACGACGGACCCGCCTACGAGGCGGCGGTGGCCGACCTCGGGCTGCGCGAGGGCGACCGCGTGCTGGACGCGGGCTGCGGTACGGGACGCGCGCTGCCGTTCCTGCGGTCCGCCGTCGGGTCGAAAGGGGCGGTGATCGGCGCCGATCTGACCCCGGCGATGCTCCGGGCCGCGGTGGACGCGGGCCGGGACCGCGACGCGGCACTAGTGCTCGCCGATGTCGTCGCGCTGCCGCTGCGCTCGGAGTCGCTGGACGCCGTCTTCGCCGCGGGGCTGATCGCGCACTTGCCGGAGCCCGCCGAGAACCTGCGGGAGCTGGCCCGTGTGGTGCGGCCCGGCGGGCTGCTCGCGCTGTTCCACCCCATCGGCCGGGCGGCGCTGGCGGCACGCCAAGGGCGGGAACTCACCCCGGCCGATCTGCGCGCCGAGGCCAATCTGGGGCCGCTGCTCGCGGGTTCGGGCTGGCGCATGACGTCGTACGTCGACCAGGACGACCACTTCCTGGCCCTGGCGGTACGCGAGCCCTGAGGCGCCGCGGGACACACGTGGGGGTGACGCGGCGACAACCGGTGCCCGCGCGAACTCCGCTCACTCCGACGCGTCGGCCGCCGGAGCCTTCGTGTGCCGTACCGGGCAGCCGCCCAGCCCCGGCACGGGCCAGGTTCCCAGCTCGGCAGGGCGATAGCCGCCCGGGTAGCTTCTGACCTCCCAGTTCTGGCGGGCGAAGTGCGGGGCGCGGCGCGGTGGCAACAGCCGGACCAGGCGGCCGCGCGTGCGCACGACGCGGCGTACGAGCGCGATTGTCGACTCACCGGGCGCTTCGTACCGGAAGGCGCGCAGCAGCGGCTCGTCCAGCAGCGCGAGCGTGGCCGTGCGCAGCAGGGGTGCGAGAGGGCCGGGGTACCAGGACGCCATCAGGTCGAGGGTGGCGTCGGAGACCTGCCGGGAACGCTCGTCCCAGCCGAAGTGGGCCGCTTCGTAGGAGTCGAGCAGGTCCTCGAACTCCTCGTAGGTCTCCGGGATGCCGGAGATTCCCAGGTGTCGGCCGAAGGTGCGGTAGTACTCGGTGGTGGCGACGACCTCGTGCCGGGACAGGCGCCGCCAGCCGTAGGCGTCGATCCAGCGCCGGGGCATCACGACGAAGGTGGACAGGACGTAGCGCACGTCCTCGTCGCTGATGTCGTAGGCGCGGTGCATCTGGTTGATCCGGCGGATCGCGGTGCGGGCCTGGTCGGCGGCGAAGCCGTGTTCCATGACGGTGTCGAGGAGCAGCGCGGTGTCGTCGTAGCGCTTCTGCGTGCGGTCGGTCAGCTCCGCCGTCTCCGCCAGCAGGCGTCCGATGCTCGGGACGGCGTAGGTGCGGAACAGGGCGAGTTCCAGCGCTCGGGTGTAGTCCCAGGGGAATTCGAACGCAGCACTGAGCCGGTAGATCTCGTGGGCGTCGGCGACGGGGTCCAGCCGCCGGATCTCCTGGAGCCGCGCGAACCGTTTCACTGACATGTCCCCTTCTGCCGTTGAATCTCCAACTCTACGGTGAACAGCGGCAGATGCTCGATCGGCGACTACCCCGGTCAGGGGAAAGGCGGTCCGCGTGTTCGACACGATCCGCAGGTACGCGGCCAAGTTCCACAGCACCTCCTCACAGGTGAAGCCCGTGGGGAGCCCCGCACGGCGCACCCCCAACTTGTTCGAGGCGGCGGCCGCCTATGTGGTGGCGCGCGCCGAGGACGATCAGGACGGGATGGACGAGGCGTCGGCCTGGGTGTCGCCGGAGGCTCTGTCCTTCGGGGTCAACGAGCTGGCGTGTCGTGCCGTCGTCAGTCTCGCCCGGGAGCGGTCCATGTCTCCCCGTGCGGTCGCCCGTGACCTCCTCGGCCTGCCCGCGGTGTGAAAGACGGCGGTGACGGACAGGGGATGATTCGCCCCTGTCCGGGCGGAAAACCGCAGCTCCGGGTGGTGCGCGCACTCGTGACAACCCTCTCCTGCTCCCACTAGGGTGCGCGCCACGGACGAACCACTGGGGAGGCTGAGATGGCCGGGACGGACGAGGAAACCGTCGCCTCCAGCGACGCGCTGTTCGTACTCACGGCGGTGCTGCTGACACCGGCACAGTTCCCCAGCGTGCTGGGTGACGACTATCCGGAGGCGTGCGCGGCACTGGGACTGGCGCCGTGCGCCGACGGGTACGGACTGGTCCTCGGCCAGGACGGCGAGGGAGCCCGCTGGACGGCGGTGATCGACGACGTGTCGCTGGTCGCCGTGGCCATCGCGTCCTGGGACTGCGGTATGGAGTACGACCTCTCGCCGGACGAGCGGACGATCGTGGCGGCGCTGCCCGGCTGGCCCCTCGCCGTCGCCGTCGCGGCACCCGATGTGCCCGCACCGCACGACCCGTCCCCCGAGGACGGTGGCATGGAACCGCTCGTCCCGCCCGACGCCACGGTCTGGGGACCGGCGCAGCGGCGTCTCGGAGCCGACGAGATCGCGCTCCAGTGGGCGACATGGCGGAACAAGTTGACCGGCGGCGTCTTCGCCACGTCGAACGATTCGGCGGCAGAGGCCGAGTCCGCGCCCCCGGCCGAGGAGCGCAAGCCGAAGAGCGGGCATCCGGGAGTCCGGCGGGTGCTGGCGGAGGCGCGTGCGTACCTCGATTCACCGCCGCCGCTCGGCCGGGTCCGCTCGGCGTTCGCCCCCGGTGACGCCCGGACGCTGCGCGCGGACGGTCCGGGCTGGTCGATCGTGGCCCGCACCGACGACATCGCCTTCGTCCTCCTAGACGAGAAGCCCGGCGAGGTACTTCCGGTGGGCCGTGGTCCGGAGCTTCCCGGCCTGCTGGAGGCGCTGGACAAGATGGCCGTCCGGCCCAACTGATCCGACGGCGGACACTCCCGACGGCACCGGAGGTACCGCGCCACCCGCGCCAGCGCGGCCTCCAGTGCCCGGTCCGCCCACGGCCGGCTCGGCGAGAGGATGGACGCGGCTCGCGTCAGCGGCCCAGCTCCTTTCGCGTGACCCGGCGCAGCCTCCGCCGCTGCGAGGGGTCCAGTGCCAGATAGGCCGCTGCCGGGACTCCCACGATGATCAGAAGCGCCACCCACCAGGGCAGCCATATGAGTAAGATCAGCCCGACGGCCAGACCACCCACCGCGATCTTCGCGTTCCTGGACATGAGCGTCGCCTCCTTCGTCGCAGCCACTGCCGCTCTCTGCATGGGAAACGGCTCCGCGAGCGCCGCGGTTCCGGCCCCCGCCCCTGAGACATCCCTGAGAAGCCCCTGAGACGCAATCTCGGGGGCCCATCAGGGACTACGAGGACGGTGAGCCGGGTACACACCCGCGTTTCGAACCCGGCGCGGGTATTTCAGCCCCGCGCGCCGAGCAGGTGGTCCATCGCCAACTGGTCCAGCCGCTCGAAGGCCATGCCGCGCGCACCGGCGGACTCGACGTCGAAGTCCTCGAACGCGGTGCGGTCGGCGAGCAGCGCGTCCAGGCCGTCCGCCGCCGTCGGCTGGGCGAGCTGGTCGAGACGCGAGGCGCGCAGGGCCTCCTGGACCTCCGGATCGGCCCGGAAGGCGGCGGCACGGTCCTTCAGGATCAGGTAGTTGCGCATGCAGCCGGCCGCCGACGCCCACACCCCGTCGAGGTCCTCGGTCCGCGGCGGCTTGAAGTCGAAGTGGCGGGGACCGTCGTAACCGGCGCTCTCCAGCAGGTCGACGAGCCAGAAGGCGGACCGGAGGTCTCCGGCGCCGAAGCGCAGGTCCTGGTCGTACTTGATGCCCGACTGGCCGTTGAGGTCGATGTGGAAGAGCTTGCCCGCCCACAGCGCCTGGGCGATGCCGTGCGGGAAGTTGAGCCCGGCCATCTGCTCGTGGCCCACCTCGGGGTTGACGCCGTACAGCTCGGGCCGCTCCAGGCGCTCGATGAAGGCGAGGGCGTGGCCGACGGTCGGGAGCAGGATGTCGCCGCGCGGCTCGTTCGGCTTGGGCTCGATGGCGAAGCGGATGTCGTAGCCCTGGGCGGTGACGTACTCACCGAGGAGGTCGAACGCCTCCTTCATCCGGTCCAGCGCGTTCCGCACGTCCTTGGCCCCACCGGACTCGGCACCCTCGCGGCCGCCCCAGGCGACATAGGTCCGGGCGCCGAGTTCCACGGCGAGGTCGATGTTGCGGATGGTCTTGCGCAGGGCATAGCGGCGCACGTCGCGGTCGTTGGCGGTGAAACCGCCGTCCTTGAAGACCGGGTGCGTGAAGAGGTTGGTGGTGGCCATCGGCACGGACATGCCGGTGGCGTCGAGTGCCTGCCGGAAGCGCTTGACGTGCGACTCGCGTTCGGTCTCCGAGGCTCCGAACGGGATGAGGTCGTCGTCGTGGAACGTGACCCCGTGGGCGCCCAGCTCGGCCAGGCGCTGGACCGTCTCGACCGGGTCGAGGGCACGGCGGGTGGCGTCGCCGAAGGGGTCCTTGCCCTGCCAGCCGACGGTCCACAGACCGAAGGTGAACCTGTCCTCGGGGGTGGGCTGGTAACTCATGTCGCGGCTCCTTCGCTGCGCACGGCTATTTCGTCATGGCCGTTTACAAATTAGTATGCGAACACATCTCTGGGAAGAGACAAGGTGTCTCGGACAGTGAGGCGGGCTTCGACAGGTGCCGTGCGGCTTCGACGTAAGTGCGAACCATGCCGGTGCCGGGACCGCTCGCCGTCCGTCCCGCAGAGCCGCGGAAGAGGAGAGCCCGATGTCAGCAGCCGAGGGTCCGCTCGTCGTCGGCGTGGACACGTCCACGCAGTCCACGAAGGCGCTGGTCGTCGACGCGGCGACCGGGGAGGTGGTGGCGAGCGGTCAGGCGCCCCACACGGTGTCCTCCGGCGAGGGACGGGAGAGCGATCCGCGCCAGTGGTGGGCGGCCCTGTGCGAGGCGCTTCACCAGTGCGGCGACGCGGCGCGCGAGGCGGCGGCCGTGTCCATCGGCGGCCAGCAGCACGGCCTGGTCACGCTGGACGGACAGGGTGAACCGGTGCGGCCCGCCCTGCTGTGGAACGACGTCCGTTCGGCACCGCAGGCCCGCCGTCTCGTGGACGAGCTGGGCGGTCCGAAAGCCTGGGCGGAGCGCACGGGAAGCGTGCCGGGCCCCTCGTTCACGGTGACGAAGTGGGCATGGCTGGCCGAGCACGAGCCCGAGGCGGTCCGCGCCACCAAGGCGGTGCGGCTCCCCCACGACTACCTCACCGAACGCCTCACCGGTCAGGGCACCACCGACCGGGGCGACGCCTCCGGCACCGGCTGGTGGGCGTCCGGGACGGAGACGTACGACGCGGAGACCCTGGCTCACGTGGGGCTCGACCCGGCGCTGCTGCCGCGCGTCGTGCGTCCCGGCGAGGTGGCCGGCACCGTTCGCGACAGCCATGATCTGCCGTTCTCCAAGGGCACGCTGGTCGCGCCGGGCACGGGCGACAACGCGGCCGCCGCACTTGGTCTGGGACTGCGTCCGGGCACCCCCGTGCTGAGCCTCGGCACCTCCGGCACGGTGTACGCCGTCTCCCGGCACCGGCCCGCCGATCCGACCGGTACGGTCGCCGGTTTCGCCGACGCGCACGGGGACTGGCTGCCGCTGGCCTGCACCCTCAATTGCACGCTCGCGGTGGATCGGATTGCCGCCCTGCTGGGCCTGGACCGTGAGGCCGTGGAGCCGGGCACCTCGGTCACCCTGCTCCCGTATCTGGACGGCGAGCGCACACCGAACCTGCCGCACGCCTCCGGCCTGCTGCACGGGCTGCGCCACGACACGACCGCCGGTCAACTGCTCCAGGCCGCCTACGACGGCGCCGTCCACTCCCTGCTCGGCGCCCTCGACCTGGTGCTCGACCAGGACGCCGACCGCACCACTCCCCTGCTGCTGATCGGCGGCGGCGCGCGCGGCACGGCCTGGCGGCAGACGGTACGCAGGCTGTCGGGCCGTCCGGTCCAGATCCCCGAGGCCAGGGAGTTGGTCGCGCTCGGCGCCGCCGCCCAGGCGGCGGGCCTGCTGACCGGTGAGGACCCCGCGTCGGTTGCACGGCGCTGGAACACGGCGGCCGGACCGGTGCTGGACCCCGTCGAGCGGGACGAGGCCGCCCTCGCCCGGATCTCCGGGGTACTCTCCGACGCGGCCCCGCTGCTGGAGCGGGGTACGGAACGCGGCTGAGCGGAACGGGTCGGCCGCGAACCCGCTTATCAGCGGCACACCATGGACGCCGTGAACCGACGG
This sequence comes from Streptomyces sp. DSM 110735, assembly GCF_016482685.1. Taxonomy (GTDB): domain Bacteria; phylum Actinomycetota; class Actinomycetes; order Streptomycetales; family Streptomycetaceae; genus Streptomyces. The sequence goes on from NZ_JACYHF010000002.1 coordinate 195,606, forward strand.
ACCACCATGGCGGCACAAAGGAACACCGAGGAAACGACGGAGGCATGACCGCACCGCTGCCCGACGCGCGCCCGCCGAGGACGGGGCGCGCGCTGCCGGACACCCAGCACGGCATACGCCGACGCAACCTGGGGCGCGTCATGCACGCCGTCAGCGCGGATGGCCCGCTGTCCCGGGCCGCGGTCGCCTCCCGCATCGGCCTGACCCGGGCGGCCGTCTCGACCATGGTCGACGACCTGATCCGCTGGGAACTCCTGGAAGAACTGGGCCCGGAGCGACCCGGTCGCGTGGGGCGACCGGGATCGGCGCTCGCGGTGAGCGGGCGCGGCCCGGCCGGCATCGGTGCCGAGGTCGGCGTGGACCACCTCGCCGTCTGCGCCGTCGACCTGCGCGGCAGGGTGCGTGCCCGGGCGGTGCGCCACGGCTCCAACCGGGGGCGTGCTCCCGAACCGGTGACAGAGGAACTCACCGAGCTGATCCGCCGGGTCGTGGCGGAGGCGGAACGGGACGGTCTGTGGGCCGCGGGGCTCGCGGTGGCCGTGCCCGGTCTGATCGCCCGCGACGGCCGCACGGTCGTGCGCGCGCCGAACCTCGGCTGGCAGGGCACGGACCTCGGCGCGCTGCTGCCCGCCGAGCTGTCCCCCACCGTCGACAACGAGGCGAACTTCGGCGCTCTCGCCGAGCTGTGGCTCGGCGTCGGCACTCCCCCCGACTTCCTGCATGTGTCGGCGGAGATCGGCATCGGCGCGGCGGTCGTCGTGGACGGAGACCTGCTGCGCGGTACGCGGGGATTCGCGGGCGAACTGGGCCATGTGCCGGTGCGGCCCGACGGACCCGACTGCCCCTGCGGCGGCCGTGGCTGCCTGGAGCAGTACGCGGGCGAGGAGGCGGTACGGCGGGCGGCCGGGATCGAACCGCACGAGGAACTGGTCGGGCTGCTCGCGGAGCGCGCCGAATCGGGCGACCAGGCCGTACGCGGCGCGCTGAGCGACGCCGGAACGGCGCTGGGGATCGCCCTGACCGGAGCGGTCAACCTCCTCGACCCCGAGACGGTCGTCCTCGGCGGAGCCCTGGCCGGTCTCTCGCCCTGGCTGCTGCCCTCGCTGGAGGCGGAGTTGCGCGGTCGCACAGCCGGTCCGGCATGCCCGGTGACCGTGTCCGCGCTCGGTCCGGAGGGGCCGCTGCTCGGCGCGGCCCATGCCGTGGTGCGAGCGGTGCTGGACGATCCGGCGGTCGTGGCGGAACGGTTCTGACGGGGCGTTTCCCAGGGCCGGCGTTGCGACGCGGTGGCCGATGCCGCTTGGTCCTGCAGTGACTTGGTGCGCGGCTTGATGCCCCTTGTGGGTCTGCCGAAACTCACTCGTTCAGGCGGCCGAGTTGTCCACAGCACCGGCGCCGTCCACGGAAACGTCGCACGCTCTTCTGCGCAACTCGCCCTCGCCGTACCGTGATTAACACGAGGCGCGACCGCCGGACCAGCCCGGCGTGCCCCACTTCGCACGAGGAACGCACACGCACGGCATCGAGGAACGACACGCGTCGGGCAGCACAGCCACTCCGGTGAGCCGGACGCATGCCGGTGGGCAACCCGGGAGGCCCAATCCCCTCGACCGTCGCGCGTGGCACTGAACTGCTCGCACACAGCGGGGATACACACGTGAGAGCCGTTCGCGTGTGCGGCGTCGTCGGCGGCGGTCGGCCATGGCCTCGGAACGCGATCCGGTACCGGTCCGACGACCGGTTTCCGATCGGCTGTGCCCAACTTCCCACCTTCAGAAAGGCATCGGACGATGGACAAGAAGCGGCACCTTCACCACCTCAGCCGACGCGGCATCCTGAAGGGTGCGGCACTCGCCGCCGTTCCCTACGCCCTGCTGTCCGGTCCCCCAGCGAGCGCGCAGCCCTCCCAGGACTATCCGGACGGGGAGTGGTATCCGGCGAACAGCGCCAACTACACCGTTTCCAGCCGCCCTTCCGCCTACAAGATCGATCGTGTGATCATCCACGTCACTCAGGAGACCTACATCGGCGCGTTGAACGTCTTCAGCAACCCCGCGAAGCAGGTGTCCGCGCACTATGTCGTCCGCTCCGCGGACGGTCACGTCGCCCAGTGCGTCCGGGAGTCCGACATCGCCTGGCACGCGGGCAACTGGGACTACAACACCCGCAGCATCGGCATCGAGCACGAGGGCTGGGTGGATCAGCCCTCCTACTTCACCAACGCGCTCTACGAGCAGTCCGCGCGGCTGACGGCGACGATCTGCGCCAAGTACGGCATCCCGAGAGACAGAGAGCACATCATCGGCCACTACGAGGTTCCCGGCACCGATCACACCGACCCGGGGGTGAACTGGGACTGGGTCCGCTACATCAGACTGGTCAATTTCGCCTAGTCCCACGTCATGCCGGTTGTCCGAGTCGGCACCGCGCGTGACGATGATCCCAGCCGTTCCATCGTCCCGGGGAGGACGAGTTGACCGATCAGTGGGTGGCCCTGGAGTCCGGAGCCGACCCGGCCGAGCGGGTCAGGTCGCTGCGCCAGGCGCACGAGAAGTTCACCACGGCGGGCACGGTGCCACAACGGGTGCGGTCGGTGGTCGCGGAGTCCTGGCGGCGCAGCGCGCGGGCGGGTGTGCGGGTCGACGGCACGGCGAACGTGGAGCTGACCGACGGTGACCTGGGCGTCTATCGTGCCGAGCATCCACTGGCCCGGGTGATGCCGTTGTTCAGAGAGCTGCTGGGCACGTTCGCCGCCGACGGCGAGCATCTGCTGGCGGTGTGCGACGCGCACGGCAGACTCCTGTGGGTCGAGGGGCATCCGGCGACCCGGCGTCAGGCGGACCGGATGAACTTCGTACCGGGTGCGCTCTGGTCGGAGACCGCCGTCGGGACCAACGCGCCCGGCACCGCCGTGGCCGTGGACCGGGCGGTCCAGGTCTTCTCCGCCGAGCACTTCATAAGGCGTGTGCAGCCGTGGACGTGCGCGGCCGCGCCGGTGCACGATCCGCGCACAGGGCGGGTCCTCGGCGCCGTGGACATCACCGGCGGCGATCGGCTGGCGCATCCGCACAGCCTGGGCTTCGTGCAGGCGGTGGCACGGGCGGCCGAATCGCACCTGGCCCTCCTCGGCCCGCCGGGCAACGCCGAAGACGCTCCGTTCCTGAGCGCGCTGGGGCGTGACGAGGCGCAGCTCCGCCTGGGCGACGGGCCTCGGATCGGGCTCAGCCGACGGCACAGCGAGATCCTCGTGCTGCTGGCCCGCCACCCCGAGGGCATGACCGGCGACGAGCTGCTGTGCGCCCTCTACGCGGACGAGTCGGTGACGCCGGTGACACTGCGCGCCGAACTGGCCCGGCTGCGTCGGCTGCTGAAACCGGGGCTCCTGGCCTCACGTCCGTACCGGCTGACGGCTCCGGTGGAGTCCGATGTCGCCGTGGTGGAACGCAGGCTGGAGGCGGGTGCGCTCACCGCGGCGTGCCGCGCCTACGGCGGTCCGCTCCTGCCGGGCTCGCAGGCGCCCGCGGTCGTGCGGCTCCGGCGACGGCTCGCCGCCGCTCTGCGGACGGCGCTGATCACGCACGGCGATCCGGATCTGCTCGCCGACTGGGCGCACGCTCCGTGGGGCGAGGTCGATCTGCCGGTGTGGCGAGCGCTGGCGGCGGTTCGGCCGACGGCTCCGGTACGAGCGCGGCTCGCGGCCCTGGAGGCCGAACTGGCCGCACCCGCGACGATGGTCCGGCGGCCACCCCGGGCCCGCACACCCGCGCTGACCAGCAACGCAACATATGTGCAACGTCCGCCCGTCTAGTTTTCTCAGCGAGAGCCGTCCAACGGCGGGCGGCACTTCACCGGGAGGCAGAGCAGCATGACCCGATACGCGACGCCCGGCTCCGAGGGCTCGATCGTCTCCTACCAGCCGCGCTACGACCACTTCATCGGCGGTGAGTACGTCCCGCCTGCGCGCGGCCAGTACTTCGACAACCCCTCGCCGGTCAACGGGCAGCCGTTCACCGAGATCGCGCGCGGTACGGCGGAGGACGTCGAGCGGGCGCTGGACGCGGCGCACGCGGCGGCGCCCGGCTGGGCCCGTACGTCGGTGACGGAGCGTTCGGACATCCTGCTGAAGATCGCCGACCGCATGGAGGCCAACCTGGAGGCCCTGGCGGTGGCCGAGACCTGGGAGAACGGCAAGCCGGTCCGCGAGACGCTGGCCGCCGACATCCCGCTCGCCATCGACCACTTCCGGTACTTCGCGGGTGCCATCCGCGCGCAGGAGGGCTCGCTCGGCGAGATCGACGACGACACCGTGGCGTACCACTTCCACGAGCCGCTCGGCGTGGTCGCGCAGATCATCCCGTGGAACTTCCCGCTCCTGATGGCGTCCTGGAAGCTGGCCCCGGCGCTCGCCGCGGGCAACGCGGTCATCCTCAAGCCCGCCGAGCAGACCCCGGCGTCCATCCACTACTGGATCAGCCTCGTCGCCGACCTGCTGCCGCCGGGCGTGCTGAACATCGTCAACGGCTTCGGGGTGGAGGCGGGCAAGCCACTGGCCTCCAGCCCCCGCGTGGCGAAGGTGGCGTTCACCGGCGAGACCACGACCGGGCGGCTGATCATGCAGTACGCCTCGGAGAACATCAAGCCGGTCACCCTGGAGCTCGGCGGCAAGTCGCCCAACATCTTCTTCGACGACGTGTGGCTGCACGACGACGACTTCCGCGACAAGGCGCTCGAGGGTTTCACGATGTTCGCCCTCAACCAGGGCGAGGTCTGCACGTGTCCGTCCCGCGCGCTCGTCCAGCGCGGTCACTACGCCGAGTTCATCGAGGCCGCCGTCGCCCGCACCAACCTCATCAAGCCGGGGCACCCCCTCGACACCGACACGATGATCGGCGCCCAGGCGTCGAACGACCAGTTGGAGAAGATCCTCTCCTACCTGGACATCGGCCGCCAGGAAGGCGCCAAGGTGCTCACCGGCGGCGAACGCGTCGAGTACGAAGGCGAGCTGAAGGGCGGTTACTACGTCCAGCCGACCATCTTCGAGGGCGACAACCGTATGCGGATCTTCCAGGAGGAGATCTTCGGCCCGGTCGTCTCGGTCACGTCGTTCGGCGACTTCGACGACGCCATGAAGCTGGCCAACGACACCCTCTACGGCCTCGGCGCCGGCGTCTGGACCCGCGACATCAACACCGCCTACCGCGCCGGCCGCACCATCCAGGCAGGCCGAGTCTGGACCAACTGCTACCACGCCTACCCGGCCCACGCCGCCTTCGGCGGCTACAAGCAGTCCGGCATCGGCCGCGAGACACACAAGATGATGCTGGAGCACTACCAGCAGACGAAGAACATGCTGGTGTCGTATTCGCCGAAGAAGCTGGGCTTCTTCTAGGCGCAGAAGAAGGGCGCCTGACCAGGGCAGATGCCCGGCAGTTGCCCTTCTCAGCACGCATCTAAGCAGCGAGTCGAATTACGCTCTTACTCCCGATATCTCCCACCCGTATCCCGGGTCTGACCAGCAGTTCCGGGGCATTTCCGGGCCAAGATCCCGCTAAGGCGCTCTCCGCATCGTCATCGTCCGCCGCCGCCTCCCATCGCCGCATGGAGTCTTCGATCAGGGTGTTGGCGTGGTTCCGTGCATCAGCCAGGAACTTGGCGTAGCAGCGGAAGAGGACCTGGATGCTTTGACCAGCCCGACGGGCACACTCCGCGGGGTCGACGCCGGAGGCCAGCCAGAACGAGATGCCGGCGTGGCGCAGGTCGTAGGGACGTTTCGCGAGGTCAAGGGCGTGCTCGTCGATCGTGAGAGCAGCCTCACGCGCTCACCCCCAGGTGATGCCGTACGCCGAGGCGTCGATGTAGTTCCCTGCTGCGTTCCGGAACAGGCGCCCGTCGGGTGCAACACCGAAGCTCCGTATGTGTTCGCGCAGCATACGGACGAGCACCGGAGGTATCGGCACCGAGCGTGTCGCCTTGGCTGCGCGCCGTTTCAGGGAGTGGATCTCATGGACAGCGCCGTCATCCGTCCACTCCTTGCCGGCAGTCACGACGCCGCCCTTCAGGTTCAGTAGGCCCCAGCCACTCACTGGCAGCCGGCACTGGGATTTCTGCAGATGGATCACCTCGGCTGGGCGCATGGCGGCGTAGTGCATACAGCCGAAGAAGGCATACAGGTGAGGGCCACGGCCGGGTAGGGCTCTCACTGCCGAAAGCGATCGGGCAACCTGGGCTGGGTTCGGCACGCAGTCGGGATCGACTTCATCGGCGACTTCCGGCGCCGTCCAGCGAAGACCGTTCAACGGGTTCTGCGCGAGATATCCGCGTTCAACGGCTACACCAAACACCTCGTTGACCGCAGCCTTCTTTCGCTTCACGGTCTTCGCGGCAGCGGCCGTTCCATCGACCTTCCGACACAGTGCGTCGAGGCCACGCCGCAGCACATCAGGATCATCCAACTCACCTACAGGCAGGGAGTGTCGCTGCAGCCAGTCCAGTGCCGTCTGCCCATCCGCCAGCGTGCGTCGCGTGTTACCTGGTGTTCGGTCCCACCGTTGCTCGATGTACTCCCGGGCCAGGACGTACCAAGTGGTCCGCTGCTTCAGGGCACGAAGTTCGGAGGCTGGCAGCCCTGTCCGGGTATCAAAGGGTTCACCGTCGCGAGCGGCGGTCATCAGCTTGGCACGACGGCTCTCCGCCAGCCCCTTGGTGAGGAAGGACTCGGACTTCTCGCGCCCGTTGACCGTCCAGCGGACCTCAAATCCCTTGCGGCGGTCGGACCGCTCGCGAATGTCCCAGAACCGGACCTTGTAACTCATCGCCATTCAGGCGTATCCCTTTCGCACGCCTCCCACCACGCATCCAAGTCGGCGCGGCGACAGCGCAGTTCACCATTGGGCAGCTTGATCATTCGGGGTGCCTGACCGCGAGCGCGTAGGCGGTAGAAGGCCGATGGGCTCATCCGGATTTCCGCTAGAACCTCGGCGAGCTTGAGCGCAGGTGGACGAGCCATTGATGTTTCCTCGGCGATTTCGGATTTGTCGATTACCCAGCGGCAGCACTTGCCCTCACTCCGTAACGGCTGATGGGCGGGCACTGTCAATCGCGTGGCGCGGGGCGCCGACACGAAGGGTCGTAGTGTTCGAAGAGCTCCAGCGCCAGCACGGTCGCTACGAACATCCTCAATGGTCGTCACGATCGCCGGTTTAGCTCACCGGCGCTTATGGTCTATGTTGCGCGCCGCGTCACGGCACCGGCCTCACTCTGCCCTCGTCGCATTCGAGGGCAGAGTGACCATCTGAAGAAATTGGATCGCGGATTCAGGCAGACACACATCTCAAGTGCGGACCAGGCAAACGTCGCAGTCTCAGGCCGTTTGCCAGCCCTCGGCCATAGCGTCTGACCTGTCATTTTCCGATGGGTTATGTACATTGACATGGATCTAGCGCCGGTATCCAGTCTTCGAGAGTTCTTTCTCGTCTGCCGTGAGCGAATTCCTACTCTCAGCCGTCGATGATGGCTGCCGCAAATTCACGGCTATGACCGGGTGCGTCCGGAGACGAACTTGGGCATAAAAAAGCCTGCCTAACGGATAAGGGGCCCGGTCGGGAAGGCCCTCCTCCTCAACCCGGCGAACCATAGCGGTCACAGCACTAGGGAACGTAGTAGCCGAAACGGTGCGAAGGCAGGAATTCGCGAGATATCTACGCTTCCCAGTCGTGCGGATTGGCGCCACGCCATTCCATCCAGCCGGCATCGTCCAGAATCCCTTCGGGGTTATCAATGCCAGCGGATTCAAGGAAAACTATCAGATCATGATCTGAATAGGCTGTCCCGAGGAACTCTTCGTACCCGCGAGTGCGCGCTGTGACACGGCGGCCGCCGGCCGTCGAAGGCCGGTGCACGACAATCGGAGCCGCACTTCCACCTGCCACCTCTTCAGGGTGCCCCCGGCAGCACACCGAAGCCATCCGAGGGGCGGACGGGCGGGCCGAGTATGTGCACCGCCCCCCGACTGCCCAGACCCGCCGAGCGTGATCGCCGCATGAGATCACCAATCGGCCGCACGCAGGACGGAGAGATCGGCGCTCTCGACGACCACAGCCCGACACCAGATCCGCACGGCGAGATCGTCGTGCAGCGATCAGGCCGCCGCGTAGCTGGCCCGGAACAGATCCTGCGCACGCTCCACGTCCCGTGGCGTACGAAGCTGCACCTCCAGGTCGCCGGTTCCGTGGTGTCCGAGCCCAGACACGTCCCGGGTGAGCCCAGGTATGAGGTCGACCTGTCGCGGGTCGACCTTTAGATACACCAGGAGCTTGGCCTTCTGGGGCGGACACACGCAGGCGAAGTTCCGCAGCCGCTGGAAGGCCGTGTACTGCTTGCGCTGCACACGGGTCACACCGTCTCCGAGACCGAGCAGGGCCTCGTCGACCGCGCTCGCCAACTCCACCATCGACACGCCCCGGATACCGGCCGCCACCCTTGCAGCGCCCTGGCGACGCGCCCGGCGAACTACCTGCATGCCGCCGCTCACAGAGGCGACAGTCTCAAGACCCAGTAGGTCGCTGCCGAAGAGTCGATAGCGGACCAGGTCGATCAGATCAGACGTGGCCCGCTCCACCGCACCTGAGACACGGCCGTCGCCCCGAGCCGATCGCGCACCAGATACTCGAACTCAGCCCGATGGTCCACAAGCCAACTTAGGTAAAACAACCCCTGGTTGATAACACCGGAATCGACGCCCCGCTTGTATTCGACGATGACCGGCGATCCATTCTCGTCCAGCCCGAGCGAGTCAATCCGGCCCCCGCGGACCGGCCCGGTGCCGTACTCGCTCGCCAGGAACCGGACGCCCAGCAACGTCTCCATGTGCGCCTCGATAAGTGCCTGTACGTCGGCCTCGACGTCAGCAAGTCGCGGCATGACCTCAATCATGTCGCTACTCATCGTGTTCGCGCGGAACAGCTTCAGGCCCGACACCTCCCTCTTCTCGATACGGAGATCCACAACGCCGGGACCTGCAGGGTTTTTTCCGCGAAGCCCTCCTGACCGGTCGAGACGGCAGATCCAACAGGCGGAACACCGGGTGAATCCGATGCACCGTTCGAACAAAGAGGACTCAGGCGATGGCAGCGGTACCGGTACGAGCGGACAGGCGTCCCACACGACAAGTAGACCCACCGATCACCGTCCGGAACCGTCTCCCGGGTCCCGACCCTGAGCCATCGCCGCCGTTCACACCGAGTGCCCGGAAGAAAGGGACACCGGTCCGGCTCCGCCCGGAATGGGTCCGCCGACCGACGGTTCGTCGCTCCCCTGCCGGGAACCAGCGCTGAGCACCGTTCGTGCGACGTCCTCCAGTGATGCGAGCAGCGGGTTGGGATCGTCGGCGCGCGTGACGAGCACGACCTCGCAGGGATCGATGTCGACGACGGGCACCAGGGCGATGTCCTCGCGTGCGGTAGCGCGTCGGTCGCCGGCGGGGAAGATCGCGACACAGTGACCGGTCGCGACGAGTTCCAGCTTGTCCTCGTAGCTGTCGTCGGGTGCGGGTGCGGGTGGCGGCGGGTGGTCGCCGACCGGTTTGGGCGTGCTCCAGACCACCGGAGTGCTGACGCAGGCCACCAGTTCCTCGTCCGACAGAGCCCGCAGGCTGACGTGTCTCTCGTTCGCCAGATGATGGTTCACCGACGTGACGAGCACCCGCGACTCGTCATGGAGCCTGGTCACCCGGAAGCCGTCCGTGAAAAAGGGGAGGGGCCTGTACGCAATGAGGGCGTCGATCCGTCCCTCGGCGAGGGCGTGGGTGTCCCGCCAGCCGAGGTGCCGGGTGCGCACCTGGCCGTCGGGGTGCCGAAGGCGCAACTCCTGCACGCACGCAGTGATGACCAGGCCTTCGGTATAGCCGACTGTGACGCTGCGAGGCCGGACTGCAACTCTGGCCGTCCGGACAGCCTGCTCGGCCTCCTGAAGGAGTCTCCGGGCCCGGGGGAGGAAGGCCTGCCCGGCTTCGGTGAGGCTGCTGCCCTGCGGCGAGCGGTCGAAGAGCCGGACACCGACCTGAGCTTCCAGACGCTGGATCTGGCGGCTCAGCGACGGCTGCGCCAGATGCAGCTTCGTGGCGGCCCGGCCGAAGTTGCCGTGCTCCGCCACCACCGTGAAATAGCGCACGAGCCGAAGATCGACGTCCATGCGCCCAGACTACGTCGCACGCCGCCATACGCCTGGGACATGACGGCATACGAAACAGGTCTTGGACACGATGCTCGGGCAGTCATTTGACTGGAGGGCATGACCACTTATGACGGCAAGAAAATCGTGATCACGGGCGGAAGCAGCGGGATCGGCCTGGCCACGGCCCAGTTGTTCGCGGACGGTGGAGCGCACGTACTGATCACCGGCCGCACCGGCTCCGCCCTCGACACCGCGTTGGAACAGTTGGGGAGCAAAGCGATCGCCGTCCGCAGCGACGCCGCGTCCCTTAAGGACATCGGAGTGCTGGCCGACATCGTCCGGGAGCGGTTCGGCGCGGTGGACGCGCTGTTCGTCAACGCCGGCATCACCGCGTCAGCGCCGTTCGACTCGACGACCGAGGAGATCTACGACGAGGTGTTCGGCATCAACGCCAAGGGCCCCTACTTCATGGTGCAGGCGTTGGCGCCGCTGCTGCGCGAGGGCAGCGGCGTGGTCCTGACCACGTCGGTGGTGAACGTTCTGGGCCTCGACGCGCTCAGCGTCTACTCGGCGAGCAAGGCGGCACTGCGGTCGATGACGCGCACCCTGGCCCGCGAACTGCTTCCGCGCAAGGTGCGCGTCAACGCCGTGAGTCCCGGCCCGATCGACTCGGGCATCCTGGAGCGCTCCTCACTGCCCGCCGACGTCGTCGAGGCGACGAAGGACACCTACCGGAGCACCATTCCGATGCAGCGGCTCGGGACGCCCGAGGAAGTGGCCGCCGCGGTGGCGTACTTGGCCTTCCATGCGACCTTCTCGACAGGAACGGAGTTCCCTGTCGACGGAGGGGCCTCGCAACTCTAGCGCTGCGGCAGGCGACGTCCGCCCGCCGAGGAGCGGCGTCGGTGCATGCTGTCGGGGTCCGCCGGACGCGGGCCGGGATAGTGCTGGACGGGAGGCCCTCGTAGAGGATGTGCTCGGGCCGCCAGGCTGGCCTTTACGGGTCCGCCCGGTCTGCCGTCTCAGGAGTGACAGAGCAGACCGAGGAACTGCCTCTGCCTCGAGGACATCGAGATATCGGTTGACTTGTTCCCAGTGGCCGTCTGTGCCCGTGTCCGTCCGCACGCCATCGAGGGCTGACCAGGGCGAAGCCCGGCACGGCGCACAGGACACCTAAGAGCCGCGCTTCCTCGTGTTCCCGCACGAAGTACGCGACCGGGTCGTTGAGCAGGGATCAACGTGTCGAAGTGCGGGTCTCCCGCGACGGCTATCAGGAGCAGGACCGAGGGGACACTGAGCGGTGCACTGGCGGAGGCGGCGTCGCGTGTAGCGGCCGTCACCGGGGCGGCGTGAAGCCCGGCGGGCCGCTGCGCACATGAGGCTGCAGAAATTCTTCACGGATCGCGACAGCCTCGGAGGGGGCCGCACGTCCGGTGGGGTGAAGAGCGGTTCCCGGAAGGGGCTTTGCTCGCGCCAGCGCTGCCCGACCTTCAGCGTTGTCTCTACTCTTTGGAGTCGTTTCCTATGCGGGACGTCCGCGCCAAGAAGTCGAACCGTTCCCGGCGCACCTGGGTGCTCGTGTCGGCTGCCGGTCTCGCCCAGGTGGTGGGCGGCAGTTTCGCCGTTGAGGCGGTCACCGCCGCCCACGCGAACCCAGCCAAGTCGGGCGCGTTCGCCGCCGCCGGCCCGAACGCCGTGGCCTCCGCCTCAGGGACCAGACGTCCACCGACCCGACTTCGGTCCCGGATGGTGGGAACGACAAACCCTGGTTGGGCATCACCGGCCGCTGAGCCGCCGACCATCGGTGTGGCGAGGCCGGTCCGGAGCCGGCCCCGCCGTACTGCTGATGTGACCGAGGACTATGCAGCGCACCCTCGTCCTGCCCTGATGGGCCCGGCGCCTTTGCGTACGGCGACGCCGCGCTGTCTACATAAGTGACCTTCCTTTGTGTTTCTGCTGACATTGTTTGGATCTCACGTGTTCAATCTCCCTGGCTTTGATCTGGCGCCGTACGCCGACATTGATGAGACGCAGTACGTGCAACGCAGTTACTGCAGTTGGAGCGACGCGGGTTGGCGGTCGTTACTTGTGCAGAGTTTCATGCATGCTCGCCAGGTCGAAAACCTCCTGCTGCCTGGAACGTCCGACCTGCATCTCGTGCTCTGTTCTCAGGGAGAGGCGATGATGCGAGTCAGCTCCGGAGGTACAGCTACCAGGCATCGTTGGAGGCCCGGCCGACTCGAGCTGATGGTGCCTGGACAGTCGACACTGCGCAGTTACACGGCGACGTCGGTCCTCTCAACCATTCAGGTGCATATCCGACGGACTGATGTCGAACAGGCTGCCCGTAGGCTGAGAAAGAGCGACCCCGATTTCGAGGCGTTGTCCGCGCGACTGGGCGCGGGCGACCCGCTTGTTGAACACATCGTCCGGTCGCTGCCGGCCAACCGAGAGGCGGGAGATCTGTACGCCGAGTCGGCCGCAGCTTTCCTCGCGACGCATCTCATGTCTGGGGGCAGGATTCCTCGCGTGCCGGGACGTGAGCACGCCGCAGTGCGCAAAGCCATCAGCGTCATGCAGGATCGCCTGGCCGAACCGCTTACCCTCGCCGAGATCGCGGTCGAAGTGCATCTCAGCGTGTATCACTTTGTCCGTGTCTTCCGGGACGCCACCGGTGAAACACCTTATCGATATCTCACACGCCTTCGTATCGAGTCAGCCCAGCGAATGCTGGCGGAGACCAGTCTCACTCTTGAACAGATCACCCAGCGGTGCGGCTTTGCCGGGTCCAGCGCTTTATCATCGGCATTCCTGCGTCAGGTCGGCGTCCGACCCTCCGCCTACCGTAAGGCGACTACTGGATAGCCCTCTAACCGCAGTTCTGGACGACCTTCGTCGAGATCGCATCACCGGTACGGGCGCCATCTCCCGACGCAAGGGCGAACACCAGATTCCGGAATACGATCCGAGGAGAAAATATCCTCTCAGGTTGAGGGAGGCTTGGGACTTCTGGAAGACTCTGCGAGAAGGAGCGCTGCCTGTTTGGTGTTTTCGGTGACCTGCTTCTGGTAGGCGGACAAGGTGGCCGAGTTAGCGGAAATCAGCTGCCGTTGGTACCCGGCGAGAACGGCGAAGTAGACCGCGGCCAGACGCGAGGAGTCGGTGCAGGATTCGGCCGCCGTTGCCGCGGCGATCTCATTGGCAGTCGGCTGAGCCGTGCTCCAGGGTCCTGCGGCCAGTTCCTCGGGATCCTGGGAGGGATGCCCTGCCGCGGTCATACAAGTGGACCAGCGCTTGCGAGCGGCGGCCACTCTCTGGTCGTCATCCGCCTGCTGGAATGATTGATCGAAAAGGGCCCGGGTGAGCTTCCAGCCGTCGGTGTTTGCCAGACTCGGCAGTTGCTTATCCGCCTCGGCGGAGCAAACGCCGAAATCCTTCTGCGAATACCCGGTTGCAGCTCCCGTTTCTCCCGGAGGTGCAACCCCTATGTGGAATCCCTTGCTTTTGGCTGTTGCGCGGCCGATGTAACCCCAGGCGCCAGCCGGGCGGACCGCCTCGTTCTCTCCGATGCTCTTCGCGGCGACGCGGGACATGTTCTGGCCCGAGTAGGTCTGATTTCCCCTGCCTTTCATGCAGCGGACCACCAAGGATTTTCGCGTCCTGAACAGCAGATCGTCGTCCTGATCGGAAGTGCCGTACGCGGACAGCGGGAGCCGTGTCAGCCCGTCGTAGCCGCTGGCCGGCGTAGTTGGCGAGGCCGAGATGGCTGGCGGCGTCGCGTCCGCAGCACTACCCGCGGGACTCGGGGAACAGGCAGTGGCGGGCAGGCCGGAGACAACAAGCGACACGGCCACTCCGGTAAAGCGAATTACTCGTCGCCATACGGCGAGTGGGACCATGCTGAATGCCATGCGGGAAGTACCTCTAAGGAAATGAGACGACGTGACCGGTATCGCATTTGCTAACAAACGGCCGCGACGTCCTACTCGCAGCCTGTGTTGACGGCGGGTAGACCTATACGGCGCTTCGGGGGTACGGAAACGCTTTCTGTAGAAGAGCTTCACCGTGTGCCCAAATCAGACCAATCGCCTCAGCCGGTGACGCTGAGGGGTCGATCAAGACGTCGTTTCTGGCCTACCCGCCGACCGGGAATCCGGTTTTTCCGTGAACTGGTCCGGCGAACGCCGGACGAGGAGGCTGCCGTGACCGCTCGGCTTCACGTACCGGCGGCCAGGTCAACCGAGCGCAGCCGGAACTACTGCTCTAGTCGACGTCAGTAAATATACACGTAGTGAATGTGGGGCGGACGGTTCGGGAATACAGTCCAGGTCCACTTCGCGAAATCGGTATAGGTGCCATTTATGTCTTCAATCTGAACGACGTTGTTACCCGTAGAGATTTCGTCGAGCCACCCCTCCACTCTTCCGGCCGTCTTCGGGCCCGCGAAGCAGCGTGTGCCATTCCAGTTATCAGACGCGGCACCGTGAACCACGATCTTCAGGTAGTCGGTGTGGCCGTCGCAGGGAAGTTCGCCAGCGGAAGCATTGGTCACCGGACCGAGCAGGGTCATGATGACGGCCCCCACAAACGCGGCAGCTCCGCCCACTTTCGATCTCTTCTTCGCCGAGTGCACATTCTCTCCTGAAGGTCGTCCAACCCCGCGCGTCTCACTGATGGCGGGCATTGGAATGTAATCTTCAAATTAGGTGCGCGCGGTTGCGTACGGCCATGCTTCAGCTTGCTGTATGAGCTGCGCGATCTTGCGGCAGGCTGGCAACCGCTCTCCGAGCTGAAGGACCTCGATCCGGCCGACGAGCGGTTCGTCGCCGACGATGACCGTCCTCATCGAGAACGTGCGCCACCACGTCGCAGAGGAGGAGAAAGAGTGGTTCCCCCAGGTCCGCAAGGCCATGGGACGCAACATCCGTCAACTCACCTCGACCCGCCCCAAGAGCAACTATCAGAGTGCCCGTGCTCGGACTCCCGAGCGGGGTCCGTCACAAAACGGCTCAGCCGGAAGGTGGTCGGCAGCGCCAGGCGCCCGCACAGCGTGTCGACCAGGGTCACGTCCGCTGGAGTGGTGTATCGACGGCCACTCGGTGATCTCGTTTTGGGGCTATGCGGTGAGTTCGGTGGGCAGGACGGTCTCGTCGATTTCTGACTCGATCGGGTGGAGGCGGGCCTTGGCCAGGAGGTCGAGTCCCATGTAGCGGCGAGGCTCGGTCCACTCGTCGTTCTGCTCCGCCAGGACCGCGCCGACCAGCCGGAGCACGGCGGTGCGGTCGGGGAAGATACCGACCACGTCGGTGCGGCGGCGGATCTCCTTGTTGAGCCATTCCTGCGGATTGTTCGACCAGATCTGCCACCAGATCTCACGCGGGAACGCGGTGAACGCCAGAAGATCGTGCTGGGCGGTGTCCCAGTGGGCCGCTGCCTTGGGGAGCTTGGCCTCCAACGCGTCCAGCACGTGCCGCATCTGAGCTTTCACGGCATCGGTGTCGGGCTGTTCGAAGACAGTCCGCAGCAGGGTCGCCACCCACGGCTGAGCAGACTTCGGAACCTGGCTCAGCAAATGTCGGGCGTAATGGGTGCGGCATCGCTGCCGCGAGGCACCCGGCAGGACCGCGCCGATCGCGGTCACCAGGCCGGTGTGCGCGTCGGAGACGACCAGCTGGACACCGGGCAGGCCGCGGCCGGTCGACCGCGATCAGGGCGTGGACGTTGATGATGCGGCCGCCCTCGCGGACCTTCTGGGTCAGGGCGTCGACCCAGATGAACGCGTAGGGGCCGGCGTCCAGGGGCCGGTTACGGAAGGCGGTGACCTGCTCGTCCAGGTGCTTGGCCATCGCGCTGACCTGGGACTTCGACAGCTGGGTGACCCCGAGGGACTCGGCGAGTTTCTCGACCCTGCGTGTGCTGACGCCCAGTAGGTAGGCGGTGGCCACCACCGAGACGAGGGCCTGCTCGGCCCGCCGGCGTCGTTCGAGGAGCCAGTGCGGGAAGTAGCTGCCCTGCCTCAGTTTGGGGACGGCGAGTTCGACCGTGCCGACCCGGGTGTCCCACTCGCGTGGGCGGTAGCCGTTGCGGTGGTTGACGCGTTCGTCGCTGACCTGGCCGTATTCGGCGTTGCAGAGAGCGTGGGCCTCCGCGGACATGAGGGCATCGGCGAACGTCCTGACCATCGCGCGCAGCGGATCGGGACTCGCCGCGGCGAGGTTGTCCTCGGCGAGGGCGTGCAGGGGCAGACTGTCGGGTGCGGTCATCGTGCTGATCTCCTTCGAGCTTCGACACCTCGGAGATCAGCCGGTGGCCGTTCATCTATTGCGGGCCTCATCCCAAGACCGGAGTAACCCCCGGATCAGGTCGAACCCATACACCACTTCCCTGGACGCAACCTCGTCATCAGCCCAAGAGGCTTCGCAACGCGGCCCGGGGAACCGCACCACCGAGCCGCGCGACAGTCGTCATCAGCCCTGGGCCGTGTCCGCAAAGTCGGTTGCTCGTTGGTCGGTTCGTGGTGCGTCGTCATGAGTTGACCGATGAGTCGTGGGCCGTACCCGAGCCGTTGCTCGCTCCTCCCCGGATGGGCCGGCCGGTGCGGGACCGCCGCCAGGTGGTGAACGGCATTCTGTGGAAGCTGTCCACGGGTGCGGCCTGGCGGGACCTGCCCGAGCGCTACGGCCCGTGGAAGACGGTCTACGAACGCTTCCGCCGCTGGTCGGCAGACGGAACCTGGGACCGCCTGCTCGCTCACATCCAGCAGCACTCCGATGCCGTGGGAGGCGTGGACTGGTCGGTGGTGTGCGTGGACTCCACCACCATACGGGCCCACCAGCATGCCGCCGGGGCCCGAAAAGGGGGACCTGGCCTGGCGAGGCGATCGGCCGGTCCCGCGGCGGACTGACCACGAAGCTCCATCTCGCGTGCGACGGACAGGGCAGGCCCCTGGCCTTCACCCTCACCGCCGGCAACGTCAACGACTGCACCCAGTTCGAGCAGGTCATGGCCCGCATCCGCATCGAGCGGTGCGGACCAGGCCGCCCTCGCACCCGGCCGGAACTGGTGGCCGCGGACAAGGGCTACTCATCCAAGAAGATCCGCGCCTATCTTCGCGGCCGAGGCATCAAAGCAGCGATCCCTGAACGGATCGACCAGATCAACGGCCGCATCCGGCGCGGCGAGAGCCTGTGCCGACTCAGCCGCGCGGCCTACCGCCGCCGCAACGTCGTCGAACGCTGCTTCAACCGGCTCAAGCACAACAAAGCCCTGGCCACCCGCTACGACAAACGCGCCCGCCACTACCAAGCCCTGGTCACCCTCGCCTGCCTACGACTCTGGCTGCCCTGACTTTGCGGACACGGCCCAGGACTCCCCCGGGCGTCGTCCCCGCGCTCGCGGTGGTCGCTCCTCTCCCTCCGGTTGCTTGAGCAACTCGGCCGAGAGCAAGATCCGGACCATACGCGGGCCAACCTTCCACCAATCGCTGCCGCAGCCTTCGTTTCCCCAGGTCACAGGACCGTGCAAGCTGTACCACCAGCAGACCAAGAACGTTCTGGTTTCCTACAGCCCGAAGAAACTGGGGTTCTTCTAAAGCCTCAAGTGCGGTGCCTGGAGGGGGCTTTTCCCTCCAGGCAGCGGACGGCGTCGGGTGACGGACGTGGTCACACGGCAGTGGGCTCCCGGGTTGTCTCAAGGTCGTTGAGCACAGCGAGCACTGGCCCCCAGCACATGCCGACGGTGTCGCGGTCCGGGACGACGCCACGCTCTCGTTGTTTGCGGAGGTGTACGAAGTTTCGGTACTCGCGGACGATCGCCATGAAGTCGTGGGCGTCCATCTGGATCCATCCTCGGATGCGCGCGGTGTCCAGTAGCAGGGCGAAGCTGGCTCGTTCAGGGGCGACGCGCCTATCGCCCTGAGGGATGCCCCGTTGCAGGCTGGGATCTCTGTGCGTAAGGACGTCGAGGAGGAGAGCTTCAGTGAAGCTGCCGATACCGATGAGCGCCATGCCGTATGCGCCGTGTTGCTCACAGATCCGTGTCTCAGTGACCCTCTCCATGAGTTGTTGCAGGAATTCCCCACTGCTCACGAGGGGGCGGATGCGCTCTTCCAAGTCCTCGGGGGCGGAGAACATCGTGCTGTGGCCGTCGGTGCCGACCTCTCCCAGGACAGGGCGGGCGGCGACGTAGGTGATGGCCACTCCTTCGGCTGCGAGGAGGCTGTTCAGCTCTTGGCGGATGAGATCGGCGGAAGCCCGGCCGTCGTCGTATTCGAGTGGGTCACAGATCCGGCACAGCAGCCGACTGACAGCGGCGTGATCGCCTGTTCCCGCCATGATGTCCGTGAGCCACACGATGCGCGGTGAGCCGTCATACTCGGGAGTTGATGGCCACGCTGCGCGTTGCAGGAGTTGTTCGAGCTGATACCCGCGGCGCTCAAAGGGGCCGTCGATGTCGACGATGAGACGGGCAACGCGCTCCAGGGTCAGGACGTCGAGCGTTTTCATCAGGGCTGTTCCTTGTCTGTCGGGTGCTGAGCGTGTGCGAAGGCGTGCAGAAGACGTTCGGTGATGACGCGACCGCGGCGCTTGAAGCCGAGTTCGGCGAGTGCCTGGTCCACGCGGGTCTCGCGATCGAGCTGGTATCCGTCGCTCAGAAGCCAGTTGGCCAGCGCGAGCAGGTCGGTGTCGCTGTAGTCGCCGGTGCGTGCTCCTTGCGGCAACGCCGGACGAGCGCCACGGCCGATCACGGGAGGTGTGGCCGGCACGCGGTGGACCGGATCGGAGACAGGTGCGCGATCGGTCCTCTCCGCGGCATCTCGCCAGGCGTCGAGGAGCCGTTCGAGTTCGGAACTTGGATTGGTGAACCAACTGGACGCCCAGATGCGGTGGAAACGCCATCCGAGTCGTTCAAGGTGTTCTTGGCGGAGTCGGTCGCGGTCGCGGGCGCTGGGAGCGCGGTGGTAGCGATCGCCGTCCGTTTCGACGGCGAGGACCATCTGCCCGGGCCGTTCGGGGTGGCCGAGCGCGAAATCGATGCGATAGCCGGATACGCCCCATTGAGGTGTGACGGGAACGTCAGATGCTTCGAGAGCGGCGAGGATCTGCTGTTCGAAGCCGTTGAGGTTCCAGTCGGTGCGTGCGCTTCCTGTGCGCTGGAGGTCTCCTCCGTGGGAGGCGTACTCCAGAAAGGCCCGCAACATTTCGGGACCGCGGTGTCGGGTGGCCAGGAGTTTCGAGGGGTCGAAATCGTGGTGGGTGAAAGAGGTGACGACGGTCATCGCCTGGCGGGCACGTGTGATGGCCACGTTGAGGCGCCGTTCCCCGCCGTCATTGTTGAGCGGGCCGAAGTTCATGGCCAGGCGTCCGTTGGCGGCCTTCCCGTAGCCGATGCTGAGGATGATGGCGTCACGTTCATCGCCTTGGACTTGTTCGAGGCTCTTGGCGAAGAAGCGACGGCGTGGGCCTGCTTCGCGGCTGAAGTAGTCCTGCAGGTCCGGGTGTTCCTGGAGGGCTTGTCTCAGAGCGAGGTCGATGCGGTCCGCGTGGATCTGTCCCATGGTGATGACGCCGAGGCTCTGGTGCGGTGCGTGGGCGGCATGTGCCAGGGCGAGGTCAACCACGCGTCGCACCTCCTCGTCGGAGGAACCGGACCGACCGGGGCGGGGCTGGGCGTCGACGACGTCCAGGCGTAGCGGGCTGGTCTGGGTGGTGCCCGGGAACGTGACGAGTGTGTCGTTGTAGATGGTGTGGTTGGCGAAAGCGATGAGGCGTTCGTCTTGGCTGCGGTAGTGCCACTTGAGGGTGTGGACGGGCAGCCGACTGCACAGCATGTCGAGGAGGGACTCGAAGGCATCGGGTGCGGCGTCGCCGGAGTCCCCGTTCTCGGGGTTCTCGTCTGCGCCGCTGAGAAGTTTCTGGAAGAAGGTCGTCGGGGGAAGCTGGTGCGGGTCGCCGGCGACGATCACCTGGCGGGCGCGCATGATGGATGTGATGGCGTCGTGCGGGAGGACCTGGCTGGCTTCGTCGAAGATCACAACATCGAAGAGGCGGGCGGCGGGAAGAACGCGGCTGACGACGAGTGGGGACATCGCCCAGCACGGCTTGGCGGCCATGAGGACATCCGGCGCCTTCTCCACGAGTCTGCGCAGGGCCAGGTGCCGGGATTTGCGGTGTGCCTGGGTACGCACGAGGGTGTTTTGGTCGGGGTGGGCGTCACGGGCTTTTCGCAGGCGGGTGGCCACTTGGTAGCGGATGCGGGCAGGGTTGAGGTCCCGGTGGGTGCGGTCGAGGCGTTGGAACTGTTCGATCGTGTGGTCGTGCTCGGTTCCGGTGAAGGAGCGAAGGTAAGGGTGTTGCATGCGGGCCTCGTCGAGGACGGAGGCCCACCAGACGTGGGCCAAGGTTCCTACAGCGGTGTCCGGGGTGGCATCGGCTTCGGCGAGCTCGTCCAGGAGGTGACCGAGCCCTGCCGACTCCAGGCGGTCGGTGAGCTGGTTCAGCTCGGGCATCCGCAGCAAGGTCGCCCGGTCCTGGTCAAGACGCTGGATGACCCGGTCTACTTCGCCGGTGGAGGTGTTCTCCCATCCCTGCCAGCGCACGCACAGGGCTATCGCGGCCAGCCGATCGCGCACCTCGGTGAAGGAGGCGACGGCGGAGGACAAGCCGGGAACGGCCCACGGGTTGCTGTCGGCGGTCGCGGCCTGTTCCTGCCAGCGGCTTTTCTGATCGGCAGCGTCCACAAACGCCGCGTGCAGCAAGGAACGGGTACGGCAGCCGTCCTTGGCCAGCCCTCGCGCTCTTGCTGTCAGTTTTCGACGCTGCCACCAGCCGACCTTGAGCGAGCGCTCCTTGCGCCAGGCTCGGTCGGCAGTCGCAGCGATCATGTCGTTCAGGTCGGAGTCGAAGACGGCTGCCTCGAAGCGGCTGAGAGTGATGGTGACGTCGTGCAGCAGTGTGAGGAGGGATTGCCACCCCTCGACGTCGTCGGCCCGTCGCAGCCCCGCCCTGTCCACCAGTGCCTCGACGGTGCGTCGGGCATCTGTCAGCGCACGGCCGGTGAGCTGATCGAGGCTGGCCACCACGGAATGCAGTTCGCTGTCGGAGCGAACCGACAGGTGAGACCAGGGGGATGAGCCACGCCGCACCGAGAGGCCGTTCTTGGCGACAAGCGCACGTAGGTCTTTTTCGGTCTGGTGAAACTGCTCGCCATGGAGGCGGTACAGGTCTCTGCCGCGCAATCGCAGTCGGCTGTGCTGGTCGCGGGGGCTGGCCATGAGGTGCGTGAGCAGTTGGTGCGGGCTGATCTCCCAGGGCTCCAGGGGCTGGTGAAACTCCTGGACGTGTTGCAGGGCCTGGTCGCGGTGGCCTTCGAGGCTCCTGTGGAGCTCGTCAGGGCGAGGTGGGGGTTCTTGTCCGGCGCGTTCCAGGGCCTCGTACAGTTGCTGGGCGGTCTGGCGGCGGCTGAGTTTGTTGCCGTGCAGGTCGAAGACCAGTCCATCGAGGTCGACTTCGGCGAGGTTGTCGGTCACCGCATCGATCGCGGCGCGCTTCTCGGCGACGAAGAGCGTGCGTTTGCCCAACGCCGCGAAGGCGGCGATCAGGTTGGCGATGGTCTGGCTCTTACCCGTGCCGGGTGGTCCCTCGATGACCAGGTGGGCGCCGGCCAGCGCGGCGCTGATGGCCCTGTGCTGAGAGCCGTCAGCGTCCCGGACCAGGTACTCCGACCGAGGCGCGATGGCGTCCGCGGTGGACGGCACGCGGGGAACCGCGTCTGCGCGCAAGGCGCGATCGGCTTCCTTGTCGTTGGCGAGGGCCGCTACCACCGGGTGGCTCGCCAAGAGGTCGACCGACTGGGCGAGGTCATTGACCATGGGAAGCCGGTCGAAGCTGAAGACGCCGGCGACCACGCGCTCTTCCAGTTCGACGGTGAGATTGCTACGCGTGCAGGCCGTCTGCAGCACCTCATAGGCGCAACGCATACGGTCATCGAGATCCGCGCACTCGTCGACCGCGTTCGTGATCTTGTCGGTGAGTTCCTCGAGATCACCATCCAGGCCGTATTGGCGGCTCAGGGCATAGAGCAGAACCGGGTTGATCTCGGCTTCGCCCACTCCTTCCAGGACGAAGTCGTTCTCCGTCGCGGTGCGCGGCTCAATGGTCAGCGGCTGCAGGAGAAGAGGAGCACGCAGAGCCGCGAGTGGACGACTGCCACGCGTTGTCGGGGGCTCGACACGCACCAGGCCAAGCGCCAGGCGCCCGGCGTCGATGCCTTGTTCCTCCGCCAGTTCGACCATTTTGCGGCGGAGACCGCGTGCTCGCGCCCACGCCGCCTTGTGATCCTCAGCGGACGGGAAAAGACTGGCCAGACGGATTGCGCGGCCGTTCAACAGCGCGGTCAGTGCCTGCGGTGCCGCATCGGTGACGTCCAGCGTCGCCCGCTTCGTGTCCTTGAAGTGCAGCAGCGTGTTGTAGGGACCGAAGTCGATCAGCGCGTCGGACCATTGCTGCGCGCAGATCTCCACCGCCCGGCGCCGTACAGGTCCCACGTGTTCGTCCATGTCTCCCCCTTGACTGAACTGGGCTGCTAGCTCCGACCGTGTGAGGGTCGTGGTCCGCTCTCGGGCCGAGAGGAACTGATCAGCGTACGAGTGGAGGGGGACATGCCACAGGCAGAATCTGGACACGAGGGGGCGCATGGGAAGCACGCACGGCGCAGATGTGGCGCGCGCCGAATTCCGGCCTGCGAGAGGGGAGTTGTCCGGTCGGATGCCACAAGGTGACAGATCAAACGCCTACGGATAGACGATCAAGCGAAGGTCCGGGTAAGTCCCGGTGCGTCAACACCTCGGTCCTCTGCCGCCGGCGGCACAGCGCCCCGATCGCCCAGCCTCCGATCGATCCGGCACCGTCCGTCAAGCGGAGCCCCGCAGCGCTGCGGACTCCTCGAGCGCGGCGGTGAGGTACTTCGCCGACGCCCCGACGCCTCCCTCGGCGACCTGTGCCGGGGTGCCGCTGGCGACGACCGTGCCCCCGTCCTCCCCCGCGCCGGGTCCGAGGTCGATGACGTGGTCCGACGCGGCGACGACGCGCATGTCCAGCTCGACCATCACGACGGTGTTGCCCGCGTCGACGAGGGTCTGCAGATGGGTGACGAGACGGTCGGCGTCGGCGCAGTGCAGTCCCGAGGTCGGCTCGTCGAGCACGTAGAAGGTGTCTCCGCGCTGGGCGCGCTGCAACTCGCTGGCGAGCTTGACGCGTTGGGCCTCCCCGCCGGAGAGCTCGGTGGCGGGCTGCCCGAGCCGCAGGTAGCCGAGCCCCACGTCGATCAGCGCGGACAGGGACCGCATGATCTCTTCCTCGCCGTCGAAGAACGCGTGTGCCTCCTCGACGTTCATCGAGAGGATCTCGGCGATGTTCCGGTCACGCCAGGTGATCTCCAGGGTGCTGGCCTTGTAGCGGGTGCCGTGGCAGTCCGGGCACTCGGTGTAGACCGAGGGAAGGAAGAGGAGTTCGACCATCACCGAGCCCTCGCCCTCGCAGGTCGGGCAGCGGCCGCCGGTGACGTTGAAGGAGAACCGGCCGGGCTTGTAGCCACGGGAGCGAGCCTCGGGTGTCTGCGCGAAGCGGCTGCGTACACGGTCGAACAGACCCGTGTAGGTGGCGACGTTGGAGCGGGGCGTGCGGCCGATGGGCTTCTGGTCGATGCTGACCACGCGGCGTATGCCGGTCAGTTCTCCCTCGATCGCGCCCTCCAGCCTGCCGGGGGAATCGTCCAGGAGCAGCTCGTCGTCCTCGGGAGCCTCGTCGACGGGCACGGCACCCCCCAGGTACTCGGTGAGCAGCGCGGGCAGTGCCTGGCTGACCAGGCTCGACTTGCCTGATCCGGATACGCCGGTCACGGCGGTGAGGGCGCCCATGGGGATCGACACGGACACGCCCCGCAGGTTGTTGAGGGTGACATCGCTCAGCTCGATCCATCCGCTCGGGCGACGAGGCGTGCGCGGGGCGAGACCGCTGCCGCCGAAGAGATACCCGCGCGTCACCGATTCGTCGGCACCGGCGAGGCCCTCGGTCGGTCCGCTGTAGATGATCCGGCCGCCGCGCTCGCCCGCGCCGGGGCCGATGTCGACGAGCCAGTCGGCGTGCCGCATCACGTCGACGGAGTGCTCGACGACGAACAGGCTGTTGCCCCGGCGCTTGAGCCCGTCGAGGATCCCGAGCAGCGCGGTCACGTCCTGCGGGTGCAGCCCCGCCGAGGGCTCGTCGAGCACGTAGACGACGCCGAAGAGCTCCGAGGTCAACTGGGTGGCCAGCCGCAGGCGCTGCAGCTCGCCGCCCGAGAGCGTGGGCGTGGTGCGGTCCAGGGAGAGGTAGCCGAGCCCCAGGTCGATGACGGGGCGCAGACGGTCGAGCAGTTCCGCGCCCAGGCGTGCCGTCGTGGCCAGCTTCTCGACCGACCGGTTCGGGGTGCGGCGTACGTCGGGCGCGGCCGTGTGGGCGGATCCCCCGGCGGCGACGCGCTGCTGGACGGCATGACGACGCGCGTCGGCGTCGAGGGCCTCGCCGGGGGACTCCGTATGGTCGGCGTTCACCTGATCCGAGGCGTCCGCGACGGCACGGTCCAGCAGCGAGGCGAGCTCCCGCAGCGGCAGACCCGAGAACTCGGCGATGTCGAGTCCCTCGAAGGTCACGGTCAGGGCTTCGGGCTTCAGCCGCTTGCCGTGGCAGGACGGGCAGGGGGCGGCGTCGAGGAACTGGGCGACGCGGCGCTTCATCGAGGCGCTCTTGGTGTTGGCGAAGGTGTCGAGCACGTAGCGGCGCGCGCCGACGAACGCGCCCTGGTAGCTCGGCTCTTCGCCCGCCTCGATCGCGGCGCGCGCCTCGGAGAGCGTGAGCCGGGAATGGACGGGGACGGAAGGGGTCTCGTCGGTGTAGAGGATCCACTCCCGGTCCTTCTTCGGCAGCTCCTTCCAAGGAACGTCGACGTCGTAGCCGAGCGCCACGAGGACGTCGCGCAGTTGGTGGCCGTGCCAGGCCGTCGGCCAGGAGGCGATCGCGCGCTCGCGGATCGTGAGGGAGGGGTCCGGCACCATCTTCCGCTCGGTCACCTCGTACACGCGGCCGATGCCGTGGCACCGCGGGCAGGCTCCCTGGACGGTGTTGGCGGAGAAGTCCTCGGCGTAGAGCATCGGTTGATCGTCCGGGTAGTCACCGGCGCGCGAGTAGAGCATGCGCACGAGGGACGAGAGCGTGGTGAGGCTGCCCACCGACGAGCGGGCGCTGCGTCCTCCGCGCTGCTGCTGCAGGGCGACGGCAGGAGGCATCCCGGTGATCGAGTCGACGTCGGGGACGCCGGCCTGGTCGATCAGACGCCGGGCGTACGGGGCGACCGACTCCAGGTAGCGCCGCTGCGACTCCGCGTAGAGGGTGCCGAAGGCGAGGGAGGACTTGCCCGACCCCGAGACGCCGGTGAAGACCACCGTCGCGTCGCGCGGGACCGTCAGGTCCACGTCCTTGAGGTTGTGCTCGCGGGCGCCCCTGACCCGGACGTCGGCCTGGACGGGCGAGGGCGCCTGGGAAGCGGGCGCTGCTGCGTCGGTCATACCTCAAAGCTAACAACGCGCGGACCTGGCCGGCTGGAGAAGACGTGCCTGGTCAGGGAGCGTGGCACGCATCGTCAGTGCGATGGCGCGCAGGGCATAGAGGCTGCGGTTCCGGCGTGCATACGTTGGGTGTCGACCCTACGTTGAGAAGGTCGCCGAGGTCGCAGAGCCCCCGAAATGACCGCTGGCACTCCCCCGGCCACGTCCCCCTGGATCAGCCTGAATCAGCCTGGATCAGCAGAGGAGATCGTCATGGCAAGCAGCAACGGCAACCGCGCCGTCACCTTCCAGAGCGTGAAGGACATGCGCGTCGAGTCGCTGGACTACCCGAAGCTTGAGATGCCGAACGGGAAGAAGGCTCCGCACGGGGTCATCCTCAAGATCGTCGCCACCAACATCTGCGGCAGCGACCTGCACATCTACCGCGGGTCCTTCCCCGTGCCGAAGGGCATGGTGATGGGCCACGAGATGACCGGTGAGGTCGTCGAGGTCGGTCCGGACGTCGAGTTCCTCAGCGAGGGCGACCTCGTCTCCGTCCCGTTCAACGTCGCCTGCGGCCGATGCCGCAACTGTAGGGCGCGCCGCACCGACGTCTGCGAGACCACGAACCCCAAACTGGCGTGCGGGGCGTACGGCTTCAACCTGGGCGACTGGGTCGGCGGGCAGGCCGAGTACCTGTTCGTCCCGTACGCCGACTTCCAGCTCCTGCGTTTCCCGGACAAGGACCAGGCCATGGAGAAGATCCGTGACCTGGCGCTGCTCTCGGACATCCTGCCCACCGCGTTCCACGGTCTCATGGAGGCGGGCGCCAAGCCGGGCTCGACCGTGTACCTCGCGGGCGCCGGTCCGGTCGGCCGCTGCGGCGCGGCGGCGGCGCGCCTCCTCGGGGCGTCCTGCATCATCGTCGGCGACTACCACAAGGGCCGCCTGGAGCTGATGAAGCAGAACGGCTGCGAGACCATCGACCTGAACGAGGACGCGACACTCCACGACCAGATCGAAGCCATCCTGGGCGAACCCATGGTCGACTGCGCGGTCGACTACGTCGGCTCCGAGGCACACGGCATCGGCCGCGAGGCCGAGGACATGAACCCGGCCTACGCCATCAACCAGGTCATCGACGCCACCCGCGCGGGCGGCGCCACCGGAGTCATCGGCGTCTACGGCCCCGACCCGCTCGCGAAGTCGAAGGCCGAGCAGCAGGGCACGTACCCGATCGACTTCGGCACGGCATGGATCAAGTCGCCGCGGATCACCGCCGGGCAGGCACCGATCATGCACTACAACCGCGAGCTGATGATGGCGATCCTGTGGGACCGCATGCCCTACCTGAGCGCCATGCTCAACACCAAGGTCATCAGCCTCGACGACGCCCCCGAGGCGTACGCGACCTTCGACACCGGCGTGAACGACAAGTTCATCATCGACCCCCACGGCCTCATCCCCGCCTGAGGCCCGCCCTCCCCGGCCCGCAGTCCCTTGGAAGGGGGCTGCGGGCCGGACCCCTGCCACTGCCGACACATCCGATCGGCAAAAAAGCCCGGGAAGATCCCTGCGGCGTACGCTGGGACGGGGACGCCGTGAGCCTCGTGCAGAGCGGCGCGGAGCAGTCAAGAGGAGCGAATGCCATGGCTCAGGACGGCTCGGCGCTGCCGCGCCTGACGTCCTTCTCCACCCGTCACGCCCCACGGGGCGACGAGGTCGACTACTGGCGTCAGGCCAGGCGGGAAGCCTATGTGTCGGTCAGGACGGACCCGGTCGGCAGCACGTTCGGAGGCGAGATCAAGCTGGGCTGGTACGCGGATTTCCGGCTGTCCACCAAACGGGCCCGACCGGAGGAGGTCCGGCGCTCGGTCGGCGACATCGCGCAGGGTCGCGAGGACGACGAATATCTGTACCTCGTGTTCCAGCAGAGCGGGAACCTGCTCGTCGAACAGGCGGGACGCCGGACGCTCGCCACTCCCGGCTCGCTGGTGATCTACGACAGTGCCGTGCCGTTCTCCCTGTGCGCGAAGGAGTACTACGAGCAGGTCGTCCTCGAACTGCCCGCCGACAAGGCGTTCTCGCTGGCCGGCGTGAGCCGCAGCGACGACCTGCTCGCCAGGACGTTCGACTGCGGCGGGGCGATGGGTGCGGTGGCGGCGTTCTTCGTGAACCTCGCACAGCGCCAGGACGGGGACCGTCTCGGCGCGCACTGTCTCGCGCCCCAGGCGACCACGCTGGGAGCATCACTCATCAGCCTGCTCGCCCTCGGTCGGTGCGGGATGCCCGAGTCGCTGCGTCGCGGCGAGGCGCTGGCCTACGTGCGCGCGCATCTGGCGGACCCCGAGCTGGACGCCGAGGGCATCGCCGCGGGCCTGCACATCTCCCGCCGCACCCTGTTCCGCCTCTTCGAGGGCTCGGGCGAGTCCGCCATGGCGTGCCTGCGCTCCCTGCGGCTCGAGCGCGCCCGGCTGATGCTGCGCACACAGCCGGGCAAGCAGATCTCCACGATCGCGCTGGAGACGGGTTTCTCCAGCGCGGTGCAGTTCTACCGCGCCTTCCGGGCGGTGACCGGCATGACCCCCAGCGAGTACCGGGAGGCCGGTGTCGCGGGAGGAACGACCGCCCCGGATGTCATGTCGCTGGAGACATGACGTCCCTGGGCGCGCCGGAAGACACCGGGAGCCTGGATGAATTCACGGCTCCGAATGGCCGTATCAGCCAGCGCCTGTTGCTCGGCGGCCGGAGGCTGGCGGCATGTCTCATCACCTCAGTGGGCCCAATCTGCGGCCCCCCTTGGACGACGGCCGTCTCGACATGACCGACCTGTTCGCGTTCACGACCGACGGTGACCGCACCGTTCTGATCATGAACGCGAATCCGGTGGCCCCGACGATGGGTGACTCCTTCCATCCCGATGCCGTCTACCGTGTCAACATCGACACCGACGGCGACCATCGGGCGGACGTGGCCTTCAGCTTCGTCTTCTCCCCGCTCCAGGACGGGCGTCAGACGTTCACGCTCCACCGGGCGGACGGCGAACAGGCGCGGTCGCACGAGGCGGGTGGGCGCGAGATCGTCACCGATGAGCCGGTCGCCTTCGGTCCGGAGCCGGTGATCGTTCACTCGGGTCCCTACCGGGTATCGGTCGGACTGCGCAGCGATCCGTTCTTCGCCGACCTCGAAGGCATCGGCAACGACTTCCAGTGGACCGGCAAGGACTGGGGTGTCGACAAGAACGTCTTCGGCATCGTCCTCGACATGCCCTCCTCCGAGCTGAGCCCGGACCCTGTCATCCGCGTCTGGGGCCGGATCAGCGTGCGCCGGGACGGGCGGCTCACCTCGGTCGACCGCGGTGCCCACCCCTCCGTGACGGCGTACTTCAACCAGGAGGACGCCAAGGAGGCGTACAACGCCGGCGAACCGGCCGAGGACTGGGACACCTACCTCGAACCGTGGAGTGCGGTCCTCGCCCACACCGGCGGCTACGACGCCCACGGCGCCGAGCAGACTCTGCGCACGATCCTGCCGGACGTGCTGCGCTACGACCGTTCCCAGCCCGCCGCCTACCCCAACGGCCGGACCCCGACCGACGACGTCGAGACGGCGCGCATCGACATGGTCTCGCGCGGCAAGGTCCCCCACGCGAACATCCCCCCGCACACCGACCTGCTGTCGGAGTTCCCCTACCTCGGCACGCCCCATCCGACTCCGTCCGCCTGACCCCGGGGTCCGCGCGCGACGGCGCCCTACCGCAGACCCGCCTCGGTGGCGAGGGCGGCTGCGGCGGCTCGGGAGGTGACGCCCAGCTTGTTGTAGATCTGGCTGGTGTGGAACTTGACGGTGTTTTCGCTGATGCCCAGTTGGGTGGCGATCTGCCGGTTGCGTCGTCCGGCGGTGAGCAGGCGGAGTACTTCCGCCTCCCGGGGAGCCAGACCCCACGATTCGACGGGTTCCTCGGCGGTGTCCGGGGGGTCGAGCGGGATGCGGACCTCCAGGCGGGACCCCCAGTTCTCCACTGATTCCAGGTCGAGGTCGCCGCCGAGGGCGGTGGCGCGGGCGGTGAGCTGGCGCAGCGCCGGCAGGCCGCTGTCCATGCGTCCGGGGCCGTCGTCGCGTACGGAGACGAGCAGGTTGGTGCCGTCGCAGTTCCACTGGACCCGGACGCGGGTCACGTCCTCCTGGTCGCGCATGAGGAGGACGGCGCTGCGCACGATGGCCCGGGCGGCGTGCGCGACCTCTCCGGGCAGCGCCCGACCGTCGGCCGGGGGTTCGATGAACTGTATCTGCAGTGCTTCGTAGCGGCTCAGCGGACGAAGGTCGCTCTTGAGGCGTTCGAAGGCGCGGGAGACCGGCTCCTCGGCGATGAAGGCGACCAGGTCCGCTCCGCTCCGGGCCCGGATCAGCGCGTCCGCGGCGAGATCGATCGCCTGGGCGCGAGCCCGGGCGTCGTCGAGGTCTCTGGTCCGCAGCGTGGCCAGCAGCGACTCCAGATCGGTGATGTGACGGTCCGTCAACTCAGCGGTCACCCTGAGCCTTTCGCTCGTGACCGCACGCGATTCCTGCAGATAGTCCGGCGCCGCCTCGGCCACCTGGCGCGCGATGGAGGCGACTGCCACGCTCCACGCGGCCCGCGCGAAAGCCGCACGGTCCTCGTCCGTGGGGACTTCCGGAGCGGAGAGTACGAGGACGGCCCCCGTGTCGGATCCCAGGACCGCCACCTCCCGGAGCATGCCGCCGAACTCCGCCCGCCCTTCCCAGTGACCACCGGCTGCCCGGTCGCGCAGGGCGGTCAGCTCGGACACGAAGGGGTACTCGCGTGCCCGGGTGGACGGCCAGATCGTCCAGCTCTCGAACCCGCCGAATCTCAGGAAACAGCACAAGCACACCATCGAGGTGGTCGTCGACCGCCTCACGGTGAAGGACTCCGCAAAGCGCCGCCTCACCGACTCCGTCGAGTCCGCTCTCAACCTGTCCGGCGGCATGGTCGTACTCGACTTCGTCGACCTTCCCGAGGACGACCCCGAGCGCGAGCGGATGCTGTCGGAGCATCTGTACTGCGCGTACGACGATCTGTACTTCGAGGAGCTGGAGCCGCGTTCCTTCTCCTTCAACTCGCCTTACGGCGCCTGCCCGGAGTGCGGCGGCATCGGCACCCGGATGGAGATCGACCCGGAGCTGATCGTCCCGGACGAGGAGAAGTCCCTCGACGAGGGCGCCATCCACCCCTGGTCGCACGGCCCGACCAGGGCCCACTTCGCGCGACTGGTCGATGCCCTCGCCGATGCGCTCGGCTTCCGTACCGACGTGCCCTTCGCCAAGTTGCCGCAGCGGGCGAAGAAGGCCCTGCTCCACGGGTACAAGACCCCCATCGAGGTGCGCTACCGCAACCGGTACGACCGGGAACGTCACTACACCACCCCCTTCGAGGGCGCGGTGCAGTTCGTGAAGCGGCGGCATCAGACGGCCGAGAGCGACGCCGGCCGGGAGCGCTTCGAGGGGTACATGCGGGAGATCCCGTGTCCTGCCTGCCACGGTGCCCGTCTCAAGCCGATGAGCCTCGCGGTGACGGTGGCGGGGAAGTCCATCTCCGAGGTCTCCTCCATGCAGATCGGCCACTGCGCGGACTTCCTGGGCGCACTGGATCTCGACCCCCGTGAGACGAGGATCGCCGAACGCATCCTCAAAGAGGTCAACGAGCGCCAGCGGTTCCTGGTCGACGTCGGCCTGGACTACCTCTCCCTCAACCGCTCCGCGGACACCCTTTCCGGCGGCGAGGCACAGCGCATCCGCCTGGCCACCCAGATCGGCTCCGGTCTGGTCGGCGTGCTCTACGTCCTGGACGAGCCGTCCATCGGTCTGCACCAGCGGGACAACCACCGGCTGATCGAGACCCTGGTCCGGCTGCGCGACATGGGCAACACCCTCATCGTGGTCGAGCACGACGCGGACACCGTCGGGATCGCGGACTGGATCGTGGACGTCGGTCCCGGTGCGGGCGACCACGGCGGCGAGGTCGTCTACAGCGGGCATCTGGAGGGACTCCTCGAAGACCCCGCCTCCGTCACCGGCCAGTACCTCTCGGGCCGCAGGTCGATCCCGATCCCCGCGACGCACCGACGCCCCGACACCTCTCGGCAGCTCACCGTGCACGGCGCCCGTGCCAACAACCTCCAGGACATCGACGTCTCCTTCCCGCTGGGCCTGTTCACCGCCGTCACGGGCGTGTCCGGCTCCGGAAAGTCCACGCTGGTCAACGACATCCTCTACACCCACCTGGCCCGCGAACTGCAGGGTGCGCGCACCGTCCCCGGACGGCACACGCGCGTCGAGGGCGACGACCTGGTGGACAAGGTCGTGCACGTCGACCAGTCCCCCATCGGCCGCACCCCGCGCTCCAACCCCGCGACGTACACCGGCGTTTTCGACCACATCCGCGGGCTGTTCGCCGAGACGATCGAGGCGAAGGTGCGCGGTTACCAGCCCGGGCGCTTCTCCTTCAACGTCAAGGGAGGGCGTTGCGAGAACTGCCTGGGCGACGGCACGATCAAGATCGAGATGAACTTCCTCCCGGACGTCTACGTCCCGTGCGAGGTCTGCCACGGCGCCCGGTACAACCGGGAGACGCTGGAGGTCCGTTACCGGGGCAAGTCCATCGCGGACGTGCTGAGCATGACGATCGAGGAGGCCACCGACTTCTTCGCAGCCCAGCCCGCCATCTCCCGCCACCTGGGCACCCTCAAAGAGGTCGGACTCGGCTACGTCCGGCTCGGCCAGCCCGCGACCACTCTGTCCGGCGGCGAGGCGCAACGCCTCAAGCTCGCCAGCGAACTCCAGAAGCGCGCCACTGGACACACGGTCTACGTCCTGGACGAGCCGACCACCGGTCTGCACTTCGAGGACATCGGCAAACTCCTGAAAGTCCTGAACGGCCTGGTCGACAAGGGCAACACCGTCATCGTCATCGAGCACAACCTCGACGTGATCAAAACCGCCGACTGGCTCATCGACCTCGGCCCGGAGGGCGGCGCCGACGGCGGTTTCCTGGTCGCCGAGGGCACGCCCGCGGAGGTCGCGGCGGTCCCAGGCAGCCACACCGGCACGTACCTGCACGAGATCCTGGGCGGCGACCGGGACAGGGGCGCGTGAGCGAGGCCGATCCGCTGCGGGCAGAGTGCGATCAACGAGAGTCGGTGCGGTAGTGGGCGGCGGTTCCCGTGGCGTGCGGGCTGAGTTCGGGACGCAGGACCAGGTCCTCGTCGTAGTCGCCGCCGTTCCCGCCCACGAAGACGCGGTCGAACCAGCCCTTGAGGATGGCCGGCATCCCGTACCACCACAACGGGAACTGCACGACGAGCGTGTCCGCCCAGGACAGTTTGTCGTGTTCGGCCGAGATGTCAGGGGACAACGTGCCCTGTTCGAAGGCATGTTGGGCCGCGCTGCCCACGACGAGCCGCTCGCCGTCGGGGTGGGAGAAGTCACTGGCCCTGACGACCGGGTCGAACTTCATCGCGTACAGGTCGCTGGTGCGCACCTCGTGCCCCTGGTCCAGGAGGTGTTGGACACCGTCGCGGTACAAGGAGCCGTTCAGGGAACGAGGTTCGGGGTGGGCGGTGAGCCACAGGAGTTTCACTGCAGGTTCCCTTCCGACAGATCCATGATCGTGCGCACCTACCGGGCCCCTCCTGGGGCAACCCGCCTCCAGGGCGGTCCCGGACGCTGACGCCGAGTGGACCCCGGGCCCCCCGCCAGCAGCCCTCCGTCAGCGGAGTGCGTGCACCGCCGCCGCGAACACCGGCGGCACCCGGGACGCCACCGGCACGACCAGCCGGGCGCCAGCCGGACGGCTGCTCGCGGCCAGCAGCGCTCTGGTCAGCAGGCGGTGGCGGCGGGTGGCACGGGACCACTCGTGCTCGTAGCGGTCCGGGCGCCCGGCCGCGATGCAGCGCACGGCGGCTTCGGCTGTCGTCAGGGCGAGGGCGATGCCCTCGCCGGTGAGGGCGTCGACGTAGCCCGCCGCGTCTCCGACGAGCAGGACCCGGCCCTGGACCCGGCGTCGGACCCGCTGGAGCAGCGGTCCGGCGCCGCGTACCGCCGTGGCGGGGGCGCCGTGCAGCGCGGCGGTGAGGGCGGGGAAGGCGGCCAGGTGTTCGTCGTAGGCGCGGCGGACGCGGCTCAGTACGGCGACTCCGACCAGACCGTCGGCGACCGGGGTGACGTATGCCTCGCCGTGGCTGGACCAGTGGATCTCCACGAAGTCCGTCCAGGGGGCGACGTGGTAGTGGCGGCGCAGTCCGTACCGGCCCCGCGCGCCGGCGGGCAGTTCCAGGCCGAGGCGGCGGCGGACGGGAGAGTGCAGGCCGTCGGCGGCGATCAGCCAGCGTGCCGTGATTCCGGCGGCGGTGACGCTGTCCCGGGTCTGGCGCACTGCGCCGACCTTGCCGGGGACGATCTGTACGCCGAGGTCGAGGGCGCGCTCGTGGAGGGCGTGGTGCAGGGTCGTACGGCGGACGCCCAGACCCGGGCGGTCGCGGAAGGGTGCTTCGGCGCGGTGGTGGCCGTCCAGGTAGCGGATGCCGCGCAGTTCGCGGCCCGTCGGCTCCACGCCCAGCGCGCGGAGGGCGGCGACTCCGCCGGGCATGACGCCCTCGCCGCACGCCTTGTCCACGGGCGCCGTGCGCGGCTCGACCACCACCGCGGTCAGTCCGGCCAGCGTGGCGTGCACGGCCGCCGCGAGCCCGGCCGGGCCGCCACCGGCCACGAGGACGTCGATCATGCCGGAGCCGGTGTGCGGGCGGCGGTCAGCGCCTGGTTCTCGCAGCGGATGCGTACGGTGAGCACGGCGGCGTTCAGGATGGTGAAGACGACGGCGGTCACCCAGGCGGTGTGCACCAGGGGCAGTGCCACCCCCTCGGCGACCACGGCCACGTAGTTCGGGTGGCGCAGCAGCCGGTAAGGACCCCGGGCCACCAGCGGCAGACCGGGTACGACGATCACGCGGGTGTTCCAGCGCGGTCCAAGTGTCCCGATGCACCACCACCGCAACGCCTGCGCGCACACCAGTAGGGCCAGCATCGGCCAGCCCAGCGCGGGCACGAACGGCCGCCCGCCGAGCCAGACTTCGAGCGGACAGCCCGCCAGGAGACCCACGTGCAGGGCGACCATCGCCGGATAGTGCCCGTCGCCCGCCACGATCGCCCCGCGTGACCTGCTCCAGCGCTCGTTACGGCGGGCCACGACCAGTTCGGCGACCCGCTCACCCGCGACGGCGGCCACCAGCAGCGCGTACCAGATCATGTGTCCTCCTGTCGGGCTCACCAGCTCAGCAGCACCCATTCGCAGGCCAGCCCCGGTCCGACGGCCAGCAGCAGTCCCGGAGTGCCGGGCGGTGGGCGGCGCTCGGTGAGGGTGTCGCGCAGGACGTGGAGCACGGAGGACGAGGAGAGGTTGCCGACCTCGGCCAAGTGGCGCCAGCTCAGGGCGAGTTCCTCGGCGGGGAGGTCGAGCGCGTCGGTGACGGACTCCAGGATGCGGGGGCCGCCGGGGTGGCACACCCAGGCCGTCACGTCCTGCGGCTTCAGACCGTGGTCGCCGAGGAACTCCCTTACGTCGTCGGCCAGATGGTGACGGAGCGCCTGGGGGATGCCCGGGTCGAGGACGACCTTGAAGCCGGAGTCCCCGATGTCCCAGCCCAGCAGACCGCCCGCGTCCGGGTAGAGACGGCTGCGGGAGTCCACGACCGTGGGACCCGTGAACGCGTCCGCGCGGTCCGCCCCGCAGGCCACCACGGCGGCGGCGCCGTCGCCGAAGAGGCCGGTGGCGACGAGGTTGGCCGTGGAGGCGTCTCCGCGTTGGAAAGTGAGCGAACACAGCTCGACCGACAGCAGCACCGCCACCTGCTCGGGGCGCCCCAGCAGGAAGTCGTGCACGCGCGCCAGCCCCGCCGCGCCCCCGGCACAGCCCAGACCGAACAGCGGTACCCGTCGCACGTCCGGGCGCAGCCCGAGCCGGACCGCCACCCGTGCGTCGACGGACGGGACGGCGACGCCGGTGACCGAGGTGAAGACCAGCAGGTCCACGTCGGACGCCGACAGCCCGGCGGCGCGCAGCGCGTCCCGGACCGCGCGGGCGCCCAGGTCGGTGGCGGTGGTGATGTAGAGGTCGTTGGCGGCGCCGAAGCCGTCCAGCGTCCCGTACCGGTCGAGCGGCAGCGTCATGTGGCGGGAGCGGACCCCGGCGTTGCGGTGCAGGCGGTCCAGCACCCGGCGGTCGGCGCCCCGGGGCAGACAGGCGGCGGCCACCATGTCGGTGATGTCTGCCTGGGCGAAGCGGTACGGCGCGAGGGCACCGTGCACGGCGGCGATCCGCGTCATGACGCTCCCGTAGTCGACGGGCCCGGGGGTGGACCCAGCAGATCTTCCCGCGACCATCACTCCGGCACCAGAGATCGCCCGTCCGGCCGTTTCCGGATCGTGGCGCGCCCGGCGCGGCTCCTAGGATCGCCGGGTGGTGACTCCCGAGCGGTCGGTGATCCCGGTTCGCAACAAGACCTCCGCCCTGGCCGGGGCGTGCCACCCCGGTCCGTTGGCGGCGGTCACCGCGCTGACGGCGGCGCTCGCCGTGACGGCGGGTCAGGCGCCGGGCCGATGCCTGCTCACCACCGGTGCCGTGCTCACCGGGCAGCTCTCCATCGGCTGGTGCAACGACGCCGTCGACGCCTGCCGGGACAGCGCCACGGGTCGCCGGGGCAAGCCCGTCGCGGACGGCGCGATCGGGGCGCGGGAAGTGTGGACGGCCGCCGGTGCCGCGCTGGCCGTGTGCGTGCCGCTCTCGTTCGCCTGCGGGTGGGCGGCGGGCGCCGTGCATCTGACCGCCGTCGCGTCCGCGTGGGCGTACGACCTGCGGCTCAAGGCGACCCGCTGGTCCTGGGCGCCGTACGCGGTGTCCTTCGCCGCGCTCCCTGCCTTCGTCACGCTGGGTCTGGCCGGGCGCCCGTGGCCCGCCTGGTGGGTCCTCGCCGCCGGTGCGCTGCTGGGCGTCGGCGCCCACCTCGGGAACGTGCTGCCGGACATCCGGGGCGACCTGGCGACCGGCGTACGGGGCTGGCCCCAGCGGCTGGGCGCCCGCCGGGTACGGCTGCTGCTGCCGGTGCCGCTGGTCACCGCGTCCGCCCTGCTGGCGCTCGGACCCGCCGGACCGCCCGGCGCCCGGCAGGTCGCCGCGCTGGTCGGGGCCGGGCTGATCGCGGTGGCCGGGACAGTCCTGGGGCGCCGCCGGGAGCAGACCGCGTTCGCGGCGGCGGTCGCTGTGGCGGCGCTGGACGTGGCGCTGCTGCTGAGCGGCGGCGGGCTCGGGACCGGGACATCCTGAGCGCGGGGAAACCGCGTTCGAGGGGCGGGGTCCGTCACCGGCCACCACGAAGCCCGCCCCCTACGGCTCTCCGGCACTCTCGGGGTCGGTCGTCCTCGGACTCAGCGCGCCCGCGCGGCGGCCACCTCGGCGAGGGAGTCCAGGGTCGCCTCCATGCCGGCCGTGTTGTGGGCTTTCAGGTCGAGGAGTTCTTCCCGGCTCTCCCCCATGACCGGAAAGAGGTGTTCGACCTGCCAGCTTTCGGTGACGAGGGTGCCTTGGTCCCGGGGCTGGAGGCGGTAGTGCCACAACGTGGCGTCCACGCCGTGGACCACGACGTACCAGGCGAACTCGCGTCCCGGCTCAGCCGCGTGGATGCGCGACCGCGTCACCCATTCATGGTCGTGCCGCACATCGGCGTTGACGGCGGTGAACCATGAACCCACCCGTGGCACGCCCTCGGTCTCGTACGTGGCGGAGACCAGATCGGGTGTCCACGCGACGGATGCCTCCACGTCGCTGATCAGGTCGTACACGGTCTGCGGGGGCGCGTCGATCCACCGCTCGCGCCGCACCCGCAACTCGGACAGGTCCATCAGGTCTGACATGGTGAGCCCTTCGGAAGGGTGTCGAGCCTAGAGCCTGTCCGGCGGATCTTCGTGGGCCCGCGACGCCTGGCACGCACTCTCGCCGCACGCCCGAATCACCCGAGTACGTCCAGTACGAGGGAGATCCGGGCGCACGCCGAGAGCACGCACCAGACGCCGCGGGCTGCTCCACGAAGATCCGCCGGACAGGCTCTAGGTGAAGGACGCCTGCGGCAACCCCTGTTGCATCGAAAGACGCAGGCGCCGAGGTTCGGCGGAACGGCGCTCGAAGCCGGAGTGGCGCGGTCCCTACCGTCGGATGGTCACTCACCACCGCCCGGGAGGAACGCACATGTCCTCGCTCATCCGATCACATCCACTGGCCGCCTTCTTCACGCTCGCCTGCGCGCTGAGCTGGCTCGGCTGGGTGAACTACATCCTGTCCCAGCAGGGTCTGGGGATCACCGACGTCGACTACCCGACCGTCCTCGGGACCACTCAGCTCCTCGGTGTGCTGCCCGGCGCGTACCTCGGTCCGATCGGCTCGGCCCTCGTCGTCACCGCCGTCGTCGACGGTCGCGCCGGGCTGCGCGCGTGGGCGGGACGGCTGTTCCGGTGGCGGGTCGGCGCGCGGTGGTACGCCGTCGCGCTGCTGGGCGTTCCGGCGGGGTTGTTGGTCGTCGGAACCGTCTTCTCCGGCGGTCGGATCGCCGCTCCGTCCCTGCTCGCCGCGTACATACCGGTGCTCGTGCTCCAGTTGGTCACGACGGGACTCGCGGAGGAGCCCGGCTGGCGCGACTTCGCCCTGAGCAGGCTGCAGCGGCGGTACTCGCCGCTGGTGTCCGCCGCGATCCTCGGACCGGTGTGGGCCGTCTGGCACTACCCCCTCTTCCTCACGGACTGGGCGGAGGGCAACCGCGGGTGGGCCGGGCTGCTCGCCTTCACCGTGTTCTGCGTGTCGTTCAACGTCGTGATGTCGTGGATGTTCAACCGCACGAACGAGTCGCTGCCCCTGTCGATGCTCATGCACGTCAGCGTCAACACCTTCGTCTCCGTGCTCTGGGCGGACCTCTTCCCGAGCCTCGCCTCGGTCGCCGTCCCCGTCATGTCCGTGGGTTCCGTGGTGGCGGCGCTCGCGATCATCGCGCTGACCCGGGGTCGGCTCGGTCGCCCGGTGCCGGGGGAACCGTCGGTCGCGGTCGAGCGGCGCGGCGCTCCCCTACACTCCCGATGATGACGACTTCGCGGGGCGCGTCCGGGCGGGAAGCGCGGGGCGGTGCCGTGGCGGTGGGGGTCTGCTGCCTCGTCCTCGGTCTCGCGATCCTCCTGGCGGTGCCGCCCGTCGCCCACGTGCCGGGCAGCTCCGCCGCCGTTCCCGCCGTCGGCTCGGCGGCGTGGTGCGCGATCCTCGCCACCGTGGCGGCGCAGTCGGCGGCGGTCGCGGTGAGCACGCGAAAGCCTCGTACCGCCGCGGCGGTGGTCGTCCTCGCCGCGCTGCTGCTCGCCGGTGTCGCGCCGGGCGATCTCGTCAGCGTGACCGCGGTGCCCGAGATCGCCGCGGTCGGTCTGGTCGCCCTGACGACCGGTCACCGGCTCCGAAGCGGGACGGCAGCGGCACTGTTCGCCGGAGTCGTCGTCGCCACAGCCGTGAACGCCGTACGCTCCGGCGCGGCGGGTCCACTCGTCGCACTGGCTCTGGGCGTCGGTCAGGGTCTGATCGTCGTCGGGGTTCCGCTGCTCATCGCCCTTGTCGTCGTCGGCAGACGTGAGGTGGACGCGGCTCACCGGCGGGAGATCGCCGCGCTGACGGGCGAGCGGGAGGCACTGGTCGCTTCGGCGATCGCCGCCGAGCGCGTCGCCCTCGCGCGCGATCTGCACGACATCGCCGCCCACCACCTCTCCGGCATCGCCGTGCTCGCGGCGGCCATGGAACGGCAGATCGAGGACCGGCCCGCCGCCGCGCGCGAGTCGGCGCACGACATCCGCGCACAGAGCATGGCCGTCCTCGGCGACCTGCGGAAAATGGTGGGGCTGCTGCGCGACGACGACATGGCACCGCTCGCCGAGCGCTCCCTCCGGGCGATCCCCGACCTGTTCGGACCACGGCAGAGGGACGGTCACCGCATCGATCTCACAGTGCAGCCGGACGGTGCCGACCCGGGCGTCGGCGTCTCCGCCCTTGCCCAGGTGGTCGGCTACCACATGGTCCAGGAAGCTCTTGCGAACGCGTCCCTGCACGCACCCGGCGCCCGATGCTCCGTCACGCTCGACGGCACCGGTGACGACCGCGTCGCCATCACCGTCCGCAACGACCGCGCTCCGGGTCCTGTCCCCGCGTCGGGACGAGCGGGCTTCGGGCTGATCGGCATGCGCGAGCGAGCCGCCCTCGTGGGAGCGAGCGTCGACTACGGGCCCACGCCCGGCGGCGGATGGCAGGTCACGCTGGAGCTGCCGCGTGAACGGCCGTCGGGGCACCGGCGGTTGAGGGAAGGAGTGAAGCCGTGACCACGGAAATCCGCGTGGTGATCGCCGATGACCAACCACTCGTACGGAAAGGGCTCGCCGCGCTCCTCGCCGCCGAGGACGGCATCGAGGTCGTCGGCGTCGCCGAGGACGGCGCGGAAGCCCTGCGGTTGATCCGGGAACGGCGCCCGGACGTGGCGTGCCTCGACATCCGCATGCCGCGGATGAACGGCGTGGACGTCGCGCGCGCCGTGCGGCACGACCAGGTCGAGGTGCTCATGCTCACCACCTTCGACCTGGACGAGTACATCTTCGGCGCACTGGCGGCCGGAGCCGCGGGATTCCTGCTCAAGGACTCCGATCCGGACGTCATCGCCCACGCCATCCGGCAGGTCGCACTCGGTCGCGGCATGATCGATCAGGAGCTGACACGGCGTGTCCTGCGCGCTTTCGTCGCACTCCGCCCGGCGCGACCCGTCACCGTACGGCAGGACGCGGTGGCCGGCGGCATCCTCACCCCGCGCGAACTCGACATCCTGCGGCTGCTCGCGCAGGGCATGAGCAACAGCGACATCGCGTCCGAGCTGTGTATCGAGCCGTCCACGGTGAAGTCCCATCTGGCCCGGATGCTGCCCAAGTTGGGCGCGGCTTCCCGCCTTCAGGCGGTCGTCTGGGCCTACCAGAACCGCGTGGTCGCCCTGCCCGAGTAGGGGACGACCGCCCGCTCCCGAACGGGTCCGCACCCCGGTCAGCCGCTCTGCCGTAGATGTTATGGTACTGAGTACCATCTGGTACTCGATACCGAGGAGCCCGCCATGGACAGCCGGACCATCGTGTTGACCGGAGTGACCCGCGGTTTCGGCCGCGACGCCGTCGAGCTGCTGATCCGGGAACGACCGCAGGACCACTACGTCGTGCTGGCGCGCCGGGACGGTGCACGCCTCGCCGCGGAACTCACCGAGGTCACCGGCGCTTCCGGGATCACGGACGCTTCCGGGGTCACGGTCCTGGACTGCGACCTCGCTTCGCTCGCCGAGGTCGGGCGGGCGGCGGCGGAGATTCTGCGGGGGCTCGACACCGGGTCCCTCCCGCCGCTCGGCGGCTGTCTCGGCAACGCCGGCCTGACGCTCACGACCACCGACCAACGCACCACGGACGGCTACGAGACGACCTTCGGGGTCAACGTGCTGTCCCACTACCTGCTCGTCAGGGAGCTGCTCCCCCGCTTCACCGCTCCGGGCTGGATCGTGCTCACGTCGAGCGACTGCCACTTCGGGCAGTTCCGCTACACGCTCGGCGCCACGGCGGCACCGCGCTGGGAGACACCGGAGCACCTGGCCACGCCGCGTGCCGGTGGGGCGCGGGAAGCCGGACGGGCGTACGCGACCAGCAAACTCGGCGTCATCTACCTGACCCACGCGCTGGCCCGCCGTCTGCCCGACGGCGTCGGCGTCCACTCCTACAACCCGGCGCTCGTCGCGGGCACCGACTTCTTCCGCCACGCCCCGGGACCCGTACGGGGTGTGCTCGACGGGTTCTTCCGGCTCCAGCGGGTCCTGGGCCGGGGCATGACGCCACGGCAGGCGGGCGCCCGGCTGGCTGAGACGATCCTGACGGCGCCGAGTGCACCGAGCGGGTCCTACCTCGATCGCGGCCGTGACGTCCCGTCGTCGCCGGAGTCGTACGACGAGGCGCGCGAGGAGGAGCTGTGGCGCGAGGCCGGGCGCCTCGTCGAGGCCGGTCGCCGGGCGGAAGGGGCGGATATCCTGGCCGAATGAGCGTGGACAAGTCTCCGGTGGAGTCCCTGCGGGACCGCAAGCGCCGCCAGACCCGGGAACGGATCATCGAGACGGCGTTCGCGCTCTTCATGGAGCGGGGGTTCGACGTCGTCACCGTGGACGAGATCGCCCAGCGGGCCGAGATCGGTCGCACCACCTTCTTCCGCTACTTCGGCGACAAGCAGGAAGTCGTCTTCTCCACCGAGGACGACTTCCTGCGCGCGCTCATCGCGGCCATGCGCGAGGCGCCCGCCGAGCCGCTCCCGGATCTCGGGCGGGCACTGGCCACATCCCGGCGGCTGCTGCTGGCGCTCTGCACCGAAGCCGCCCGCAACGCCGACCATTACGCGGTGTACCACCGTCTGGTCACACGGCACCCCGAGCTGGAGGACCGCCACACCCGCAAGACCCGGCACTACGCCGACCTCCTCGAGAAGCATCTGATCGACCATGGCACCCCGCCGCCGACCGCCGTCCTCGCCGCCCAGTTGACCCTCGGCTGCTACCAGACGGCGTGGCGCCTCGGCGGCACCGACGCGACGGCGGTGCTCCGCGAGGCGGAGGGCGCCTTCGACCTACTGCTGGGCGCCACCGCCGTATGACCGGCGGACCAGTGCTCGACTCACCTGGCGTTTTGCCCGGCTGTCCCCCATAGGTCCGGGTAGCGTCAGCCGCACGAAGGGCGCGAGGAGTTCCCTCCGCCACACGCTGCGGGTGCGGCCGGATCGATCGGAGGTGTGGTCGTGTCGGTCGACATGAGCACCGTGGACGAAGCGAAGCTCAACGAACTGCTCGGAAAGGTCGTGACCGATCTGGGCGCGGTCGCGGCGGCGCCCCTGGTTCTCCTCGGGGAGCGGCTGGGGCTCTTCCGGGCGCTGGCGGACGGCGAGGACGTCATCCCCGGGCAGCTCGCGGAGCGCACCGGGACCACCGAGCGCAACGTCCGCGAATGGCTGTCCGCGATGGCCGCCGGTGGATTCCTGACCTACGAGGGCGACGACCGCTTCCGCATGTCACCGGAGCAGAGCGCGGTCTTCGCCGACGAGAACAGCCCGGCGTTCGCGCTGGGCGGGTACCAGGCGTTCCTGTCCTGCGGCTCGGCGGAGGAACGGGACAGGCTGGAGCGCGCCTTCCGGGACGGCCACGGTGTGGGCTGGCAGGAACACCACCCGGACCTGTTCGCGGGGACGGCCCGTTTCTTCCGTCCGGGCTACGCCGCGCATCTGGTGGACGAGTGGCTGCCCGCGCTGACCGGCGTGGTGGAGAAACTGCGCACCGGTGGCAGGGCGGCCGACGTGGGTTGTGGACTGGGCCACTCCACCATGATGATCGGCAAGGCGTTCCCGAACGCGCTGGTGACCGGCTTCGACAGTCACCGCCCGTCCGTCGACGCCGCCCGGGAGCTGGCCGCCGAGAGCGGTGTCGAGAGCCGGGTCTCGTTCGAGGTGGCCGGTGCCAAGGACTTCACCGGCGGGCCGTACGAACTGATCACGTTCTTCGACTGCCTGCACGATATGGGCGACCCGGTCGGCGCCCTGGCGCACAGCAGGGAGCAACTGGCCGAGGGCGGCAGCATCATGCTCGTGGAGCCGATGGCGGGCGACCGCCTGGAGGAGAACCTGAACCCGCTCGGCCGTACGTTCTACGGCGCCTCGGCGCTGATCTGCACACCTGCCTCGCAGTCCCAGGAGGTCGGTCGCGCCCTGGGCGCCCAGGCGGGCGAGGAGCGCACCCGCCAGGTCGCGTCGGAGGCGGGTCTGACCCGATTCCGCCGGGCGGCGCAGACCCCGTTCAACATCGTGTACGAGGTCCGCGCCTGACGGCGGAACTCCGGTGATCCGCTTGCGAGTTGCCCGGGGACGGACCTAGTGCGTCACCGCGTCGGCGTTCAGGTCCTCGGACGTGTCCGGGGTCGCGGGCCTGCTCGCCAGGGTGAAGACGATGCGGGTGCCCTCGGTGTGTTCGAGGTCGACGGAGATGGTTCCGCCGTGGAACTCGACGATCTTCTTGCACATCGCGAGACCGATGCCGCTGCCCTGGTAGCGGTCCTTGGTGTGCAGCCGCTGGAAGATGATGAAGACCTGCTCGGCGTACTCGGCGGCGATGCCGATGCCGTTGTCGGTGACGGCGAACCGCCAGAAGTCACCGTCCTGTTCGGCGGAGATGTGGACGGCCGGGGTCTCGCCGGGGCGGCGGAACTTGATGGCGTTGCCGATCAGGTTCTGCCACAGCATGCCCATCTGGGTGGAGTCGGCGACCAGGGTCGGCAGCTCGTCCCGGGTGATCACCGCTCCGGATTCCTCGATGCTGACGCTGATGGCGGTCAGCGTCCGCTTGATCACCGTGTTGAGGTCGACGCTCTGGTGGGCGTGATGGACGCGACCCACGCGGGAGAACTCGAGCAGGTCGTTGATGAGGGTCTGCATACGGTTCGCGCCGTCGACCGCGAAGTCGATGTACTGGTCCGCCCGTTCGTCGAGCTGTCCGCCGTAGCGCCGCTGGAGGAGCTGGGTGAAGCTGGACACCTTGCGCAGGGGTTCCTGGAGGTCGTGCGAGGCGACGTACGCGAACTGCTCCAGCTCCGCGTTGGACCGCTTGAGGTCGGCGGACTGCGCGTCCAGGCGCAGCCGGGCGTCCTCGCTGAACTCCAGCTCCCGCACGAGCCGTCGGCGCATGGACTCGATCTCGCCGCTGAGCCGGCGCAGGTCGGCGGGGCCGGTCGGGGTGATCGGATGACCGAAGTCGCCCTCGGCGATGCTGCGGGCGTCCGACCCGATCTGTTCCAGGGGCGTGGTGACACCCCGGCGCAGCGCCTCGAAGACGATCACGGCGAGGGTCACGATGACGGCCGCGATGGCGGCGAAGATCCAGTTCCGCAGGCGCATCGTGGAGGCCAGCTCCGCCCTGGAGGACACCCGGTCGGCGCGCAGCCGGTCCTGCTGGGTGGCCATGACTTTCCGCATGGCGTCGAAGTCCGCCTTGCCCGCGGCAGCGCTCTCGGCGGCGAGCGGCGAGGGCTTGCCCGCCG
The DNA here is from genome assembly GCF_016482685.1 of Streptomyces sp. DSM 110735. Taxonomy (GTDB): domain Bacteria; phylum Actinomycetota; class Actinomycetes; order Streptomycetales; family Streptomycetaceae; genus Streptomyces. The sequence goes on from NZ_JACYHF010000002.1 coordinate 240,564, forward strand.
GTGAGGCGGCGACCGGTCGCGCGATCCGCGCCTGCCACTTCTCGATGTGGTCCTCGACGTCCTTCAGGTCGCGCAGGCGTGCGGTGTTGCCCCGGAGGAGGACCGACAGGCTCTTCAGGGAGGTCTTCTGCTGGCTGAGCCCCTGCCGGTAGGGGGCGAGGAAGTCGGCGCGGCCCGTGAGTCCGTAGCCGCGAATGCCCGTCTCCTGGTTGAGCAGCGCCGATTCCAGCCGGATCGAGGTCGTCAGCGCGGGGGACTTCACGTCCACCAGGTCGTCGCTGATCGACGCGGTCCGGTCCAGGACCCAGCCTCCGGTCGCTCCCAGGAGCAGCAGGACGGACATCGCGACGGTGACTCCGAGGCGAAGCCAGCGCCGGGTCGTCCACCGGGACAACTCCCGCCCGTGTGGCGGCTTCTCGTCGACGGTCATCCTCTGTCTCCTCCGCGGTGACGGCCGCGCTCACGGCGGCGCAGCCACACCTTAAGGGACGACGACAACTGTTGTTGTCGCGGGTGACGCCGAGGACTTACTCTGCTCGTCATGCCTGGCAAGAACTTCGTTGTACCAACCACCCCGCAGGAGACGGCCGCGCGCGCGGACGCTGCGGTCGACGAACTCTCGCGGCGCATCGCCCATCAGCTCACGGAAGGCGTTCCCCGTTCCCTGCTGCCGGACGATCCCTCGCAGGCGCTGACCCGGCTGCACGTGCTGACCCACATCCAGCGGGCCGCCGAGCGCCTCCAGCGTGCGGCGGCCGTGGACGCCGCCCGCGCGGGCGCCGGTTACCCCCAGATCGGCGAAGCCAGCGACATGACACGCCAGGGCGCCCGGCGCCGTTGGCCGGGACTCTTCACCCACTCCAATGAAGCACCCACGGAGCATCCGATGATGACCACCCCCGCCCGCCCCTACGACGTCCTGCTCGTCGAGGACGACGTCGCCGACGCCCTCCTCATCGAGGAGGCTCTCTCCGAGCGCGGCGCGCGCAACCTGGTCCAGGTCACCGACGGAGTCGCCGCGCTGGAGCACCTGCGCACCCCGGGCAGCGCGCGTCCCGACCTCATCGTGCTCGACCTCAACATGCCGCGCATGAACGGCCGGGAGCTGCTCCAGATCCTCAAGGCGGACGAGGATTTCCAGACCATTCCGGTCGTCGTCCTCACCACCTCCTCCGCCCCGGACGACGTCACCGGCGCCTACCACAGTCACGCCAACGCCTATGTGACCAAGCCCGTGAACCTCTCGGAGTTCGAGCAGGCCGTCCAGAGCATCGACGCGTTCTACCTGGAGACCGCCACCCGTCCGCCGCGCGACTGAGGCGGGCGCCCGGGGCGGGGCAGCCAGGGCGATGCGGCCGGGTGAAATATCGCCCGCTCCGGACCCGTCGCGGTGGTGGCCGCCCGGTCCGCACCGCCTCCTCCGCCACACTTCGCCCGTGAACGGTCGTCCGACAGCTCGCGGGACGGAGAACAACGCATGACCACGCAGGGTGCTTCGACCGACCTCTTCGATCTGTCCGGGCGCGTGGCGGTCGTGACCGGGGCGGCTCGGGGTATCGGCCGCTCCGCCGCGGTCGCGCTCGCGGCTGCCGGTGCGGATGTCGCCGGGCTCGACATCGTGGCCGAGGTGAGTCCGCGGATGGAATTCCCGGCGGCCGAGCCGGAGGACCTGGAGGAGACCGGGCGCGCCGTACGGGCGCACGGGAGGAACTGGCTGTCGCTCCGGGCGGATGTCCGCGACATCGCCGCTCTGCGGGAGGCGGCGGAGCGGGTCGTCGCGGAGTGGGGCGGTATCGACGTGGTGCTGGCCAACGCCGGAATCCAGGCGTTCAAGCCGCTCCTCGAAATGGACGACGGCGACTGGTCCGACCAGATCGACAACAACCTCACCGGCACGGCGAACACGCTGCGGGCGTTCGGTCCGCACCTGGTCGCGCGCGGCGGAGGGCGGCTGATCGTCACCTCGTCCACCCAGGGGCAGCACGGCACGAAGTGGGGAGCCGCCTACTCGGCGTCCAAGTGGGGGATCATCGGGCTGATGAAGTCGGCGGCGCTCGATCTGGGCGAGTACGGCATCACCGTCAACGCCGTCGTGCCGGGTCTGATCGACACGGCGCTGACCCGCCACGAGGAGCGCTACGCCCAGGCCATCGCCGACGGGGGCGGCACGCCCAGCGGCGAGGTCGCGAAGGACGAGAGGACGGCAGCGTCGGCGCTGGCGGGCAGGCTCCCGCTCGGCGTGCCGTGGATCGAGCCGGACGACGTCGCACCGGCGGTCGTCTACCTCGCCTCCGACGCCGCGCGCATGGTGTCCGGAACGGCGCTTTCGGTCACCGGGGGCGACAGCGCGCGCGTCACCGCGTGACGGTTTCCCGGTGACCTGACCCGACCTGTCCGGTGGTGTCACACCTCGCGCCAGCGGGCGTTGCACCAGGAGAACGCGCCGAACGCGGCCAGCCCCAGCGCGATCAGCGCCAGCAGCCACGGTCCGGCGGGCAGGTCCCGGAACGACCGCAGGGTGTCGTCCATGCCCTTGGCCTTGCCCGGCTCGTGCTGTACGGCGGCGATCAGGGCGAACACCCCGGCGACGCCGAAGACGATGCCGCGAGCGGCGCCGCCGCCCACGCCCAGGATCTCGACGATCCGCCGCACCATGGGGGACATCTCGCCGGTGCGCAGGTGCTTGCAGAACTTCCGCATGACGGCCCGTACCGCGATGTAGACGCCCGCGCCGACCACCACGAGTCCGGCGGCACCGACGATCCACTGACCGCCGGGCCACTTCAGCACCATCGCGGTCACGTCGTCGCTCTGCTTGTCCGAGGAGCCGCTGCCGCTGCCCTTGTCCCCCGCCGCGTAGGACAGCACCGAGTAACAGACGAAGGCGTAGAAGACGGCGCGCGCGGCGGACAGCGCCCGTTTGGACGCCTTGTGGCCATCGCCCCCGGCGGCGCCGAACACCGCTTCGGACAGCCGCCACAGGGCCATTCCGGCCACCGCGATGCCGAGGGTCCACAGCATGGCGGCGCCGAACGGCTTCTCCGCCAGCTCGGCGAGAGCACCGCCGCGGTCCGCCTGCTTCCCGCCGCTGCCGCCGCCCAGGGCCATCTGGAGGGCTATGACGCCGACGAGCAGGTAGATCAGTCCACGAGCCGCGAACCCGGCCTTCGCCGCCGCGGCCATCACCGGGCCGTCGGCGGCTCGCCGGGCCTTCCCCCAGCCGCGCTCGGCCAGCACACTTGAGTCCATGACAGACCCGATGCCCCGGCGCGTCCGCGTCACGCCTGAGCGGGGCGCGCGGGGCTGAGGTAGGGCCGGGAACGCCTATTCCCGCGCCTGGTCCGGGTCGATCGGAATCTCCCGTGCCGTGTTCTCGGCGCGCTTCTCGGCAGTCAGCCCCTGCGCCGCGGTGCCGCAGCAGCGGTCGTACTGGTTCTGCCAGTCCGTCATGAACGTGGCGTAGTCGGACTGTCCGGTCAGCCTCAGGTCCGTCTCGTCGTTGTGCCAGATGCCGTTGCTCGTCCAGTTCGAGGAACCGACGAAGACGATCTTGGAGTTGGGCGTACCCGCGTAAGTGCCGCTGACCGTCATGTACTTGTCGTGCGTGTAGTGCAGGGCGTTGCCGTTCGCGTCGGTGCCGCGAGTGGTGTCGTGCACGTCGATGTTCGGGCGGTCCTTCAGATAGCTCTGCACGCTGTCGTCGACCTGACCGGCGGTGAGGAGAATGTGGACCTTGACGCCGGTGCCGGCCAGGCTCACCAGTTTCTTCGGCAGCTCCAGGTAGTTGCGGTCGCCCGGCTCGCCGTGCGAAGTCCACTGGAACATGGCGATGTTGATCGTGGCGGGCGCCTTGACGTTGTTCAGGAAGTCGACCCAGGTGTCGCTCCCGGAGCGGGCCTTGGGCCACTGGTAGGAGTGCGGGGTCAGGTTCCTGGCGGCCTTGCCGTCGGTGGAGTTGTAGTAGTCGGGCACCAGCGGGCCCGGACCGTTGAGCGCACCCTTGGCCATGGCGGTGAAGTAGTGCACGTAGGAGTTGTACAGGTCGACGTTGCCCTTGACGGTGGCGCTGCTGTTCCACGCGGTGCCGGTCTGGGCGGAGGTGGGGTTGGCGCTGCTGACGGTCACGGTCCTGTTCGCGTCCTGCCCGCCGCTGAGCATGTAGTACTTCGCGTGCAGCGCGGAGCCGCTGAAGTGGGTCAGGCACCCGCCCGGACACAGCGCGGCGAAGCTGGAGGCTCGCGGGTCGTTGCCCAACTCGCCGACCATCGACTGCCAGACCGCGTTGTCGCTGTGGGAGTCCATCAGCGCCTTGACGATGACGCCGCGCTGGTGGGCGGCGATCAGGGCGTTGGCGAAGTCCGGGCCGGGCTGCGCGTTGCCGATCGAGTACATGGCGACGCGGACGGTCTGCCCGCAACTGGCGCTGTTGATCGAGTCGATGATCGGACCCATGATCTTCATCTGGGCGGCGGGGTCCTCGGGGTCGTTGAAGCGCGCGCCCGGGGTGGAGGTGAACGTCCGCTGTTCGCAACTGAGCGGTGCTTTCGCCTTCTTGACCGCGGCGTGCGCCGGTGTCAGCGACAGGACGGTGACGACCAGTGCGGTGATCAACGTGAACGTTCTCTTCATGAACGGCCTTTCGCCGGGCTGTCGATGACGAGTCGGTTGCCACGAGAAGCCCGCAGGAACCATGCCGCCGTGAGCGGAATCTACTGCTGTCCCACCGATTGTTCCGGAATCAGTGTGCAGCCCCCGCCTCGCGCGTCGCAAGATCCCTCGAGCGAGTGAGCGACCTCGGGGTTGCTCCGTCGGCGCCTCGATTTCGTGTAACGGGCTGTTCTACGGCGGGCTCTGACGCCAGGGCGGATCAGGCGCGTGGTCTGCGGCGGCCGCGCAGTGCCAGCAGCAGGCAGAGCGCGGTCGCGGCGACGGCGAGTGAGGCGGGCAGGCGTGCCCATGGGGTGTTCGCGACCGGTGCCTCGGCGGCGAGCAGGACCAGGGCGGTCGCGGCGGCGGCCGTGAGGGCGGGTGTCGCCGGGCGGTCGGGTGTCGCCGGGCGGTCGGGCGGGGCGGTGGAACCGGCGGTCCAGGGGTCGGTCGCGAGCAGGTAGGCGAGCAGCAGGGTGGCGACGCAGACGACCAGCCAGAGCGCGGGGTCGGTGGCGGCGGCGACCGCGATCGCCGCGGCGGGGAGCACGGTCGTTCCGCGGCGGGCCGCGAGGCTCCGCAGGCGGAGTGAGGTCGGGGCGGGGCGGGCGTCGACCATCGGGGCGGACCACCACGCGGCCGCTGCCGCCGCCAGGACCAACACCTGGACAAACAGGGATGCGTGGAGCGCGGCCGGTGGGTCGCAGGCGGCGACGGCGAGGGCTGTTCCGAGCAGGCGGTCGGTGAGGCGGGAGGTGAGACGGGTGCGGAGCAGGGCGGCTCGGGTGCCGGACGTGGGGGCCGGGATCATCGGGTTCCCCCGTGGACGCGGGTGCGCAGCAGGGGTGCGAGGGCGAGGTCGAGGGTCTCGCCGGGTCGGTGGGTGACGACCGCGATGCCGCGTTCCTTCAGGGCGAAGCGCATGGCGTCGCGGTCGGCGCGCCACAGCCGCAGCGCGAGTGCGGCTTCGGTGTCGCCGGGTTCGGGGACCGGCTCGCCGACGGGGATCTCGACGACGACCATGGGGTTGGCGCGTCCGCGCACGTGGTGCAGGATGTCGAAGATCCGCTGGTCGGTCAGTGGCGTGAGGACGTACACCAGCGCCCCTGCGGGCAGCGCGGGCGGTGGGAGCAGCCCGAGTCCCTCGGTGCGGTACGCGCGGTCCTTGCGGACCTCCAGCACGCTCTCGACGATGCGGTAGAAGTACCCCTGCCCGCTGCCCGGTTGGAGCCAGCGGGTGGTGCCGCCGACCGATACGACGCCGACCCGGTCGTGGGTGCGCAGGTAGGCGCGGACCAGTCCGGCGGCGGCGCGGAAGGTCTCGTCCAGCGAGGACGTGCCGGTGACCGGGTCGACCACGTCGGTGAGCCCGTCCAGCAGCACCACGGTGTCGGCGGTGCGCTCCGCGGCGAACTGGTGGACCTGCAGGGTGCCGCGCCGGGTGGTGGTGGGCCAGTGGATCCGCCGCTGCCGTTCGCCGCGTACGTACGGGTGTACGCCGGTGACCTCGACGCCCTCGCCGCGCTGCGTGGCGGTGTGCTCGCCGAGCCGTTGCGGCAGCCGGACCGGGATCGGCGTGAGGCTCGCGTGTCCGGGGAGCGGGAAGACGGCGATCTCACCGAGGTCGACGCGCACGGTGCGCCGGGCCAGCCCGCCGCGGTCGTAGAGGTCGACGTCGACCGTGCCGAGCGTCCAGCGACCCCAGCGCCGCGCGGTCAGGACGAGGTCGACGCGGTGCGGTCCGACCGCGAGGTGGTCGAGCCGGACTCCGTGTCCGAGGGTGACGCCGGGGTCGAGGCGCCCGGTCTCACCGTCGTAGGACACCGTGATCCGCACCGTCACTCGCTCGCCCTCGAAGCAGCGCCGCGGCTCGACCTCGGCCTCGGCGGTCACCGTCCGCGAGCGTGGTCCGCCCGGCAGGGCGAGGGCGAGCAGCGCCAGGGGCGCGGTGGCGAGGGCAAGTACCCATGACCGCCCGGTGATCAGCGCGGCGGACAGCGCGACGACGGCCAACGTGCCGAGGCGCAGGGCGCGTTCACTGGCGCGCCAGTTGGGTGGGGGTGGTGGCGGGGGCTGGGCGGTCACGTCGTGGCGCCCGTCCAGGGCGCGTTGGACGGCAGCCGCTCCGCGGTCCGGCACGCCCTCCGTCATGACGCGACCGGCGTACGCGGCACGGTCTGCGGGGCGGGCACCGACTGCACGATCTCGCGCAACACGTCGTCGGCGTCGATCTGCCGGACCCACAGCTCCGGCTTGAGGGTGACGCGGTGCGCGAGGGCGGGCACGGCGACGGACTTGACGTCCTCCGGGGTCACGTAGTCCCGCCGGTCCAGGACGGCACGGGCACGGGCGAGCTGTACCAGGGCCAGTCCGCCGCGCGGGGAGGCGCCGACCTGGACGTGCGGGTGGGCGCGGGTGGCGCGGACCAGCGCGACGGCGTACTCGAGCAGGTCGTCGTCCACCTCGACGCGTTCGACGGCGGCTCGCATGGCCAGCACCTCGCCCGGGTCGCTGAGCGTGCGCAGTACGGCCTCGGGCGCCGCCCGGTCGACCCGCGCGCGCAGCATGCCCGCCTCCTCGGACGCCTCCAGGTAGCCCATCCGGACGCGCAGCAGGAATCGGTCCAGTTGGGCCTCGGGCAGGGTGTACGTGCCCTCGTACTCGATGGGGTTGGCGGTGGCGACGACCACGAAGGGCTCCGGCAGCCGCCGGGTGCTTCCGTCGATGGACACCTGAGCCTCGGCCATCGCCTCAAGGAGCGCCGCCTGGGTCTTGGGCGGGGTGCGGTTGATCTCGTCGGCGAGCAGCAGGTGGGTGAAGACGGGTCCGGGGCGGAAGACCATGTCGGCGGTCCGCTGGTCGTAGAACGGGGCTCCGGTGACGTCGGAGGGCAGCAGGTCGGGGGTGAACTGGATACGGCGGAAGTCCAGGCCGAGCGCGGTGGCGAAGGAGCGTGCCAGCAGGGTCTTCCCCAGCCCCGGCAGGTCCTCGATGAGGACGTGGCCACCAGCGAGGACGCCGAGCATCACCAGCTCCAGCGGTTCCGCCTTGCCGACCACGGCTGTACGGATCTCGTCGAGCACGGCCGCTGCCCGCTCGCCCGCCTGGCGGGGGGTGAGGGTGGCGTGGTGCGGGGTGGGGCGTGGGCTGGTCACGGTCGGTTCCTCACGGGGCGGGTCGGGGTGCGCGGGCTTCGGGGCGAGCCGGGAGGCGGGGGCTGCGGGGGCTGCGGAGCCATCGGCCAGGGGGCTCCAGGCGTCACAGGGCTTCCAGCCGGTCGAGCAGGGAGCGCAGTACGGGCTCGGGGAGAGCGGCTTGTGGGGCGATCGCCCCGGGGTCGATCCAGGGCCACAGCTCGGCTCCGACCAGTGCCCGGGCCCGCTGCGGGGTCCGGTACATCGCCACGCCGTGCCGTTCGGCCAGCCGGGCGGCGAACAGCCGCTGCAACTGCGGTCGCATGACGGTGTCGAAGGGCGCTTCGCCGTCGTCCGCGAGGGTCTTGGCCACGATGCGCTGCCAGCCGCCGAGCGCCGGGGCGCGGCTGTCCAGCAGGCGTACCGGTTTGCGGTAGCCGCTGTCCTGGGCGGCGGCGCCCGCGACATGGCGCCCGAGGACCAGCGCGCCCGCGGTGACGAGGGCGAGACCGGCAACTGCAGCGGTGACGCCGTCGGTGAGGGCGAGCAGTACTTCGGTCCCGACCGCCGCGGTGCCCAGGACGGCCAGCGAGTGGCGCACCGAACCGGGCTTGTCCAGAACGGAGTTGACGGCATCCCGTATCCGGGCTGGCGCCTTCACGAGGCACCCCTCACGGCGTCGGGCGTCCGCGAGCGCAGACCGTCGGCGATCTCGGCGAGCGCGGTGGCGGCCAGGGCGCGGTGGCTGCCGTCCATCGGGTGGGTTGAGTAACGGGCTTCGCGGAACAGGTCGGTGAGCGTGGCGGCGGCAGCTCCCGTGGGCAGACCCCCGGCGACGGCACGCTCCAGCAGATCCTGCGGGCTGTCCGCGGCGTGCCGGGTGACGCCGGACTCGGTCAGCGACTGCTCCATGGCGGCGTAGCACGCGATGACGGCCGCACGGGCGTCGGACGCGTCCAGCAGGGCACGGCGACCGGAGTCGACCGCCTCGGCCAGGCGGTCCTGCTCGTCGTCGAGCGGCGCATACGTCGCCGGGGTTTCCGGCGCGAGCGGGCGGGTGAGATACCGCCACAGGCGCAGCCCGGCGATCACGACGGCCACGACGAGCAGGGCGATGACGAGACCGAGCAGGACGCGCGTCAGCCCGAAGTGGGCGTGCTGGTCGGCGTGCCCCTCGTGGTGGGCGAGTGGTGGCACGCTGGATGTCACGTGCTTCCGCGGGCGGGGAGGCGGTATCGGCTCGCCGCCGGTCCCGTGGCCACTGCCTGACGTACCGAACCGGTGCAGGACCAGGACGAGCAGCGGGACGACCAGCGACGCGGCCAGCAGGACGCCGCTCACGGCGTCGGCCAGCCGGTCCTCCACCGGGTCGCGTTCCCGGGCGCCGCCGACCCGCTCCCGGTACCTCCCGCGCAGCGCCAGGGCGCCGAAGGGCGCGAGCAGAGCCAGGGCGACCACGAGGACGGGGTTGCCGCCGAGCGGGCCACGTCCCTTGGCCAGCAGACCCGTATCGGGGTGGAGCAGCAGGGCGGTCAGGGCCAGTCCGCCTACGACCAGCACCGTCAACGCCGCCTGTGCGGCGCCGATCCTGCCGTACCGCCGTCGCCCGGCCGTCGTGCGCAACGCCCCCAACGCCACACCCCTCCCCGTGTGATCGGCAGCTTCGCACATCGGTCGACGGCGTGTCAGCAGTCGTTCACGCGGAGGTCGCCGCACGGGGAAACGCGACGCCCCGCGACCAGAACGGCGCGGGGCGGTCGGGGTGGGGCGGGATCAGGTCGCCGGGGTGACTTCCTTCAGGTTTCCGGCGTTCACGAGGTTCGGGATCGACGTGTTCGTCACGTACTGCGTGCCGAGTCCGGGCTGGCCGAACCACGGGCGGATCGGACCGGCTTCCACCGTGAACGGCTTGACCACCTTGTACAGGTGGTAGTTGTACGCCGGGTCCGACGCGTTGTACTCGTCGAGGTTGGTCGGCGGGATCGCGCGCCGGATGTACGGGGTGCCCTGCGGGGCGAGGAAGTTGCCCCGCCCGCTGCCGAACAGGTCGACCATCTGACCCGCCGCGAGCGTCCTGGTCTCGTGCACGGGGCGTCCGTCACGCAGGACGAAGCCGTCGTTGTCCGGGTACCACCAGCCGGACTTGTTCTGCTGGTCGGTCTGCCAGTAGCAGCCCAGGAACCAGTACGGCGAGGTGCTGTCCTGCGGCTTCCAGCCGCGCAGCATCCGGGCGACGGGACCGGTGCGGGGCAGATGGCTGGGACCCAGCCGCCAGTCCTCGCGGTAGTACGTCTCCAGCCCGGTGGGCGGTGCCGTCGTCGTGCTGGGCGACCGGTGGGCGGTCGGGCAGTCCTGCCCGGCGACACCGGCGACGCCCGCGACCCCGGCACGGGCACCGGCGGCTTCGACGGGGCCCGGGGCGAGGCCGATCAGCAGGAGCGGCGAGGTGAGCGCGCCCACCATGAGGCGACGCAGTAGCTTCATCCGAGTCTCTTCCCTGTCCCTTCCCGGCCGGTGCCACCCGGCACCGGACACACGGGCGTTGCCCGTGACGAGCCATTAGTGGCGGGCGGGGGAAGGCGAATCCGGTTTGGTGCGGCCGGAAGACCTCCGAACGGCGCAGCAAGGGAACCCGACAGGCGCAATCGTGTGAGCGGAGTCACGTGCGGAACCGTGTTGCTCCTGGGGAGCCGGGGTAGCAGGGTTCCGGATGTGCTGCGGGGACGGCCGATCACTGGGGAGTGTCATGGCCGTCCCCGCGGTGTCTCCGGGAGAGGCGCGCCACGGGGGTCCGGATCGGACCGTCCGTGTCCGTGGCACGTCGGCAGACGCCCTCGCCGCCGGTGACGGCGCGCGGACGTCGGTTTCGGACAGCGCACCCGCACCGGGTGCCGTGAGCGAGGGGGCAGCAGGGGCATGACGAGCGTCCCGGAACGAGAGCCCGCTCAGCACACCGGACCCGGCGAGGTCGGGCCGTCCGCCTCTTCGGGGCACGATCTCCGGGCGCTGTTCGGCACGTCCACCGCTGTCTTCGCCTCCCTCGCGGGTCCCGCCCACATGGTCGAGACCGCCAACGAGGCGTTCTTCGAGGCTGTCGGAGGGGGCGGGCGGGCCCGCACCGGGGTACCGCTGGGGCAGTTGCTGCCGGAGCCGGCCGAGCAGGGTTTCCTGTCCCCGCTGGACCGGGTCTACCGCACCGGGACGCCGTACACCGGGTATGACGTACGGGTTCTGGTGGGCACCGGGCCGGGTGCGCGCGAGGCGTTCTTCGACTTCACCTACGAACCGCGCCTCGACGTGGGCGGCAACTGCGTCGGGGTGCGGGTCGTCGGGGTGGAGACCACGCACGTCAAGCAGGCGCAGCGGCTGACGGCCGAACACCGTGTGCTGCTGGAGCAGATCGCCCGGCAGGCGCCGCTGGAGCAGGTGCTGGACGGCATGGCACGGGCGATCGAGGAGCTGATGCCGGAGGAGGTGCTGGTCTCGGTGCTGCTCGCCGACGCCGACGGTCTGCGGCTGCGGCACGGTGCCGCGCCCAGCCTGCCGGACTTCTACAACCGGGCCATCGACGGCATCGCCACCGGGGACGGCGTGGGTTCCTGCGGCACCGCGGCGCACCGGCGCCGACCGGTCGTCGTCAGCGACATCGCCACCGACCCGTTCTGGGACGACTTCCGCGACCTGGCCACCGCCGCGGGGCTCGCGGCCTGCTGGTCCACCCCGATCCTCGCCCGGGACGGCTCGCTGCTGGGCACCTTCGCGATGTATCACCGCGTGCCCCGCGAGCCGCAGGATTCCGACCTCGCCCTGGCCAGGGTGTTCGCCGAGACCGCCGCCCTGGCCATCGAGCGCCGTCAGGCGGAGCGTGCCCGCGCGGAGGCGGAGGCGAGGGAGAAGGCGGCGCGCGAGGACCTGGCGTTCCTGCTCAAGGCCAGCACGGCGCTGACCTCGGACCTGGACTATCTGCCGACCCTGCGGGAGCTGGCGGCGTTCTGCGTGCCCGCACTGGCACCGCTGTGCGCGGTGGACCTCGCCGAGGCGGGACGGCTGCGCCGGGTGGCCACCGCGGCACCCAGCGACGCGGAGGACCAGCTCCTCGCCTCCCACCTCCCTGTCTACGACGCCGACGACGACGTGGTCGCCCGGGTGCTGGCGACCGGCGTGAGCGAGGTCGCCCGGCGCGCCCCCACGGGCCCGGGACCCTGGCGGGATCTCGGCGTCACCGGCTATCTCTGCATTCCGCTGACCGACCGCGGCCGTACGTTCGGCACGCTGACCCTGCTCTCCACCGGCGGGCACGTCTTCGACGGTCACACCGTCGCCCTGGCGGAGGAACTCGCCCGGCGCGCGGCGTCCGCCGCCCACAACGCCCGCCAGTACACCCAGCGTGCCGCCCTCGCGCGGGACCTGCAGGCCGGTCTGCTGATGCCCCGGGTTCCCGACGTGCCCGGCGCGCGGATCGCCACCTACTACCACCCCGCCGGTGAGGGACTGGACATCGGCGGCGACTTCTACGACGTCTTCCCGCTCGCCGACGGCAGATGGGCGTTCCTGCTGGGCGACGTCTGCGGTCGCGGCGCCACCGCCGCCGCGACGACTGCCCTCGTGCGCCACACCGCCCGCGCCGTGGCCCGCCTGCTGCCCGACCCGCCGTCCGTCGTCCAGGCGATCAACCAGGCGCTCCTCGACCACCCCTGCGACCACGACGGGGGCTTCGTCACCCTGGTCTACGGCCACTTCGTCCCCGTGGACGGCGGCGGTCTCGACCTGTCCTTCGTCCGCGCCGGGCACGAGTACCCCGTCCACATCGACGCCGACGGAGACGCCCGGCCGGTGGAGGTCCCCGGTCCCCTCATCGGCATCGCCACCGACCCCGACCTGCCCGCCCACCCCATGCGCCTGTCCCCCGGCGAGAGCCTCCTGCTCCACACCGACGGCATCACCGAAGCCTGCGACGGAACGCGCAGCCAGTTCGGCGAGGAACGCCTGCTCCAGGCACTCGGCACCCTCCCGGCCAACCACACCGCCCAGGACGCCGTCACCGCCCTCACCGACGCGGTCCGTTCCTTCACCGGGTCCGACGGCATCGACGACGACCAGGCGGTACTCGTTCTGACGGCGCTCTAGGGCGGGGCGCCCGGGTCGGTCCCGGGTCCTCACCGTGTGCCCCTTCGGGCGGCGGGAAGGAGAATGGTCGGCTCAGGGAGGCTGATGTGGCGGGTGACGGGATCGGACTGACCGAGGTGCTGGAGGCGGCGGAGGCCGCCGCGCCGGTGGCCTCGCTCGACGTGGTCGCGCGCAATCTGCGCGACCGGTTCGGCGCGGAGTACGTGTCGTTCCTGTTCGTCGACCTCGTCAGCAGCGGCGTGGTCCGGGTGACCGAGGAGACGGCCACCCAGCAGGGGCGCCACGCCGAGCAGATCCCGCTGACCGACAGCGTCTACGAGGAGGTGCTGCGTACCCAGAAGGTGATGCGGGCGGCGGGCGGCGGGACGGGGCAGCGGGTCCTCGCCCCGGTCACCAACCGCGGCGACACCATCGGGGTGCTGGAGCTGTGGCTGCCCGAGGTGACGGAGGAGGTGCTGGAGCAGGTCGCGGAGGCCGCGCACGCGCTGGCGTACATCGTCGTCACCGACCGCCGCTTCACCGACCTCTACCACTGGGGTCAGCGCACCACCCCGGTGAGCCTCGCGGCGGAGATCCAGCGGCAACTGCTGCCCTCCGCGCCCTCGTGCGAAGCCGCCGAGTTCGCGCTGGCCTGCGCGCTCGTCCCGGCCGACAGCATCGCCGGTGACACCTACGACTACACCCTCGACCACGACACCCTGCACCTGTCGGTGACCGACGCGATGGGTCACGACGTCCACGCCGCCCTGATGGCAACCCTGCTGGTCAACGCCTCACGGGGCGCCCGCCGTGCCGGGGCGGACCTCGTCGAGCAGGCCCGCCGCACGCACCAGGCACTCCTCGATCACGGTCGGCGGACCTTCGCCACCGGCCTGCTGCTGCGGGTCGCCCTCGACGGGAGCGGAGCCCGGCTCGTCAACGCCGGACACCTCTGGCCGCTCCGGCTGCGCGACGGCGTGGTCGAGACCGTACCGCTGGACGTCAATCTGCCGTTCGGCGTGGAGGGGGTGCGGGGCCCGTACGAGACGCAGGATCTCGACCTGCGTCCCGGCGACCGGCTGATCCTTTACACGGACGGCATGCAGGAGCGGCAGGCGGCGTCCGTCGACCTGGCCGGGCTCGTCGGTGACACGGCCATGGAGCATCCGCGCGAGGTCGTACGCGCCCTGGTCGGCGCGGTCGTCACCGCCTGCGACGGCGACCTCCGGGACGACGCGACCGTGCTGTGCCTGGACTGGCACGGCCCCGGCGCGGAGGAACGCCCCGCCGATGCCGGAGCGGACGTCTGACAGGCGGTCTCCTGACGGGTACCGGTACGACGGAACGACCGCAGGGGGCGGACAAGGTGTCGGCATGAGCACCCGCCGACCGCCCCTAGAGTCACGGGATATGACGCAGCGCATCCGGATCGCAAGCAGGGCCTCGGCGATGGCCACCGCGCAGGTGACGTGGTTGACGGGCGAGCTGGGGCGGATCGCCCCGGACGTGGTGGCGGAGTTCGTTCCCGTCAGCACCTTGGGGGATCGCTGGGGCGGACCTCTCGCGGAGGTGGGCGGCAAGGCGGTCTTCACCAGCGCAGTGACGCGCGCTGTGCTCGACGGCCAGGCTGACCTCGCGTTGCACTGTGCGAAGGACATGCCCGGGGACAGCCCGGAGCCCGAGGGTCTGGTGTGCCGGTATCCCCGGCGGGACGACGTGCGGGACGTCCTGGTCGACCCCGGCGGGCGCCGGTTGGACGAGCTGCCGACCGGCACCCGGGTGGGCACCTCCGCCCCACGCCGGATCGCTCAACTCGCCGCCTCACACCCGCACTTGGAGCTGATCCCCGTACGCGGCAACGCTGACACCCGGCTCGCCCTGGCCCGTGCGGGCGAAACCGTCGACGCCGTCGTTCTCGCCGGAGCGGGGCTGCGGCGGATCGGCCGGGAGGTCGAAGCGACGGAGGTGCTCGACGCGTACCGGATGATGCCCGCCCTGGGCGCGGGCCAGTTGGTCATGCAGGTCCGGGAGACCGACGAGGCGCTCCTCGCGCTCCTGGACCCGCTCGTCGACGCCGACGCGACCCGTGCGGCGGTCGCGGAGCGGACGCTGTTGCGCGCGCTCACCGGACACTGCCACGCGCCGATCGCCGGGCATGCCGTCGTCGACGCCTCGGGTCAAGTCCGCCTCGCGGCCCGGGTGTACGCCCCGGACGGCTCGGTCGTGCTCGGCGCCGAGGGGGTGGGAGGTGTGCCGGAGGAGGTGAGCCGCGCGGTGGCGGAGGACCTCGTCGGCCAGGGCGCGGACGAGGTGCTCGCAAGCTCCCGGCGCACCTGAAACCGGCACGCGCTGACGGACCACTCCCCCGGCACCGGTCCGCACGGCGCCCTCAGTCGATGCAGAACTCGTTGCCCTCGACATCCTGCATCACGATGCACGAGTCGTTGCCGTCGTACAGCAGCCGTTCCCGGACCGCCCCGAGCGGCAGCAGCCGTGCGCACTCCGCTTCGAGCGCGGCCAGGCGCTCCTCGCCCACGAGTCCGGTGCCGACCCGCACGCAGAGATGCACCCGGTTCTTGACGACCTTGCCTTCGGGAACGCGCTGGAAATACAGGCGCGGACCCACCCCCGAGGGGTCACCGCAGGCGAACCAGGAGCCCCGGTCCTCCGGGGACTGGGAGCGGTCGTACGCGTCCCAGGTGGCGAACCCCGCCGGTGGTGGCGGTACGACGTAGCCCAGCACCTCGCACCAGAAGCGGGCGACGCGCTCGGGTTCGGCGCAGTCGAAGGTGACCTGGAACTGTTTGATCGACGACATTCACACTCCACAAAAGGGGATCTGTCAACGGACCCGTGCCGCACGGGAGTCCGAGGTCACTCGGAGACGCGCAGCAGCAGCTTGCCCACGGACGTGCGTCCGCCGATGAGCCGGTGTGCGTCGGCCGCGTTCGACAGGGGGAACTCGGCGGTGACCGGGAGGACGACTGTTCCGTCGCGGACGGTGCGCAGGGCGCGTTCGGTCAGGGCGCGCAGGGCGGCGGGGGCGGACTGGGCGAGACCGAGCACGGAGAAGCCCGCGACGGAGAGACCCCGCGGGTACAGCTCGCCCTGCCCGGCGCGCCAGGGCTCGGCGCCGCTCGCGTTGCCGAAGGACACCAGGCGCCCGAAATCGGCCAGCGTCTCCAGGCCACGGCGCAGCGTGTCGCCGCCCACCGGGTCCAGGATCAGGTCGACGCCCCTGCCGCCGGTCGCGCGGCGGGCGTCCGCCTCGAAGGTGCCGGGCAGGAACACCTGGTCGTAGCCGTGCTTGAGGGCGTAGTCCGCCTTGGTGTCGCTGGAGGCGACCCCGTAGACCACGGCGGCGCCCGCCGCTCGGGCCAACTGTCCGACCGCCGTGCCGACGCCGCCCGCCGCGCCGTGCACCAGGACGCTCTCCCCGGCACGCAGCCGTCCCACCTCGTGGATGAGGGCGTGGGCGGTCGGCAGTACGGTCGGCAGCGTGGCCGCGGTGCGCGGGTCCAGCCCGGCGGGCAGCGGGAAGACCCTCGCGGCATCGGCGAGCACGACCTCGGCGTAGCCGCCGCCGTCGACCAGCGCGGCGACCTCCTGTCCCACCCGCAGATCCTCGACGCCCTCCCCGACCGCCCGGACGCGACCGGAGACCTCCAGACCCGGACGGTAGGGCAGCGACGGCACCCGGTATCCCTCGGCCCGCGCCTTGACGTCCGCGAAGTTGACCCCGGCCCAGACGGCGTCGATGGTCACCTGGCCGGTGCCCGGCTCGGGCGCCGTCGTCTCGACGACCCGCAGCACCTCGGGACCGCCGTGCTCCTGGAATTCGACCGCACGCATACGCAAGATCCCCCACCCATGAGTGTTCAACCGGAAGCGAACACTAACACTGTACGATGACCGTCGAACAGTGCGTGGAGGAGGACTTCGGAATGCCGGACCGGACCCAGGGCGCGAGTCACCGTCAGCCGCCCGTGCACACGCACCCCGACGACGTGCCGCTGCTCACCGCCCTGTCCGCGCTCGCGGACCCCGTGCGCATCCAGCTCGTCCGCGACCTGGCCGGACACCCCGACTGGACGCTCAGTTGCAGCAACTTCGACGTGCCGGTCGGGCGCGCCGCGAAGAGCCATCACTTCTCGGTCCTGCGCGACGCGGGGCTGGTCGAACAGCGCGACCAGGGTCCCCGGCGGCTCAACCGGCTGCGCCGCGAGGAGTTCGACGCCCGCTTCCCCGGACTTCTCGACCTGACCCTGCGCGCCGACGCGAACGAGTAACAGGCTCCGGGCACCGGCAAGTTGGCGGCACGGCCCGAAGTAGCCCCACCTGTCACGCGCAGCATTGACGTGCTCACGCCTCACCGCTACGTTGCGACAGCGTTTCGGCGCCCACCCGCGCTCCCCGCACGAGCCGCCTTGTCCTCCGCCGCGACAAGTCGTCACCCCGCGCACCTCGAACGACCCCAACGCCCTTGGTCAGCAAACACTGTTCACCACCGAGACAACGTTGTCACCCCCACCCAGGAACCGCGTCGAGTCCGCTCCTCCCCCACTCCCCCAGGAGGCACATCGCGATGTTCGGGAACTCGTTGTTCAGCAGACGCCGGGGCGCCGCCCCGCTCGCGCTGCGCTCGTCCCGGTCGCGCCGGGGGTACGCAGCCCTCGGCGCCGTGGCCGGAGCCGCGCTGTTCGGCGCCTACGCGCTGCCCGCGCCCGCGGCGGCGGCAGCGGCAGCGCGCCCCGCCGACCTCGTCGCTCATCCGGCCGACCTGGTCAACCCGTTCATCGGCACGTCCAACGACGCCAACGACTTCCCCGGCGCGGACGTGCCCTTCGGCATGGTGCAGTGGAGCCCCGACACCAACTCCCGTCCACCGGGGGGCGGGTACGAGTACAAGGACTCCTCGATCACCGGGTTCAGCCTCACTCACATCGCCGGTCCCGGCTGCGGCGCGGCGGGGGACGTGCCGGTGCTGCCGACGGTCGGCGCGGTCAGCAACTCCGCCACCGACTCCTTCTCGCACGACAACGAGTCGGCCACGGCGGGCTCGTACAAGGTCGCGCTCGACAATAAGGTGACCACCGAGCTGGCCACCACCACGCGGAGCGGGATGGCGCGGTTCACCTTCCCGGCGACCACTCAGGCGAACCTGCTCTTCAAGCTGAACAGCAGCCAGAACGGCGGCAGTTCGACCCAGTTCAACGTGGTGTCCAACACCGAGGTCAGCGGTCAGGTCACGAGCGGTAGGTTCTGCGGAGCCGGGAACAGCTACACCGTCTACTTCGACATGGTCTTCGACCGGCCCTTCGCCACCAGCGGCAGCTCGCTCGCGGCGGCGAAGCCGGCGCCGAGCACCAAGCGGGCGGGGAAGAACGCGGCGGACAAGCCCAACCACCCGCGTCTGCACGGCACCGGGGCGAAGGCGGCCGTCAAGGACGACGCCACTCCCAAAGCCGCCGCGTCCAACGCCCATGTCACCTTCGACACCAGCGCGAACCAGGTCGTCCAGGCCAAGGTGGGCGTCTCCTATGTCTCCGTCGCCAACGCGACCGCCAACCGCACGGCGGAGAACCCCAATTGGAACTTCGACGCCGTGCGCACCTCGGCGCACGACGCCTGGGACTCGGCGCTCGGCAAGGTGCTGATCGGCGGCGGGACCTCGGACCAGCAGAAGATCTTCTACACCGCGCTCTACCACTCCCTGCTGCACCCGAACGTCATCAGCGACACAAACGGCCAGTACTTCGGCTTCGACGGCAAGACGCACCAGGTCGACTCCGGGCACCGGGCCGCGTACGCCAACTACTCCGGCTGGGACATCTACCGCTCCCAGGCGCAGTTGGAGGCGCTGGTCAGTCCCCAAATCGCCTCCGACACCGCCCAGTCGATGGTCGACGACTACCAGCAGACCGGGATCTTCCCCAAGTGGTCGGAGAACAACGGAGAGTCCTATGTCATGGTCGGTGACCCGGCCGCGGCGATCATCGCCGACTACTACGCCTTCGGCGCCCGGGACTTCGACACCTCTGCGGCGCTCAAGGGGCTGCTGAAGCAGGCGAGCACCGCGAACAACGACCGGCCGGGGCTCAATTACCTCGACAACCCGGGCTACGAGCCGCACGACGGCAGCTACGGCTGCTGCAACTTCTACGGTCCCGTCGCCACCACGCTGGAGTACGACACCGCCGACTTCGCCCTCTCCGCCCTCGCCGGTTCCCTCGGCGACACCCAGAGCCAGAAGACGTACGCCCACCGGGCACAGGACTGGCGCAACGTCCTCAACCCCGCCTCCGGTTTCGTCCAGCCGCGCAACGCCAACGGCAGTTGGACCGGCGGGTTCGACCCCACCAGCGGGACGGACATGGTGGAGGCCGACTCCTGGATCTACACCGGCATGGTGCCGTTCAACGTGGGCGGACTGGCCACCGCCAAGGGCGGCAACAAGGTGATGGGCGACTACCTCGACACCGTGCTGCGCAGCTACACCGGCGCGAACGGCTACGCCTGGGTCGGCAACGAGCCGAGCATCGAACTGCCCTGGGAGTACGACTACATCGGCATGCCGTACAAGACCCAGGCGACGGTTCGGGCGGTCCAGGACCAGATCTGGTCCAACTCCCCCGCCGGTCTGGCGGACGGCAACGACGACCTCGGCGCGATGAGCGCCTGGTACGTCTGGTCGGCGCTCGGCATGTTCCCCATGACGCCGGGCACGTCCGATCTCGCCCTCGGTTCCCCGCTGTTCCCGCAGGCGCAGGTCACGCTGCCGTCGGGCAACACGCTCACGATCAACGGCTCGGGTGCGGCGGACAACGCGCCCTACGTCCAGTCCGCGACCTTCAACGGCTCGGCGTGGAACAACGCCTACGCCCCGACGTCCGCGATCACCTCGGGCGGCACCCTCGGCTTCACGCTGGGGACCACCGCCAACACCTCGTGGGCGAGCGGGACTTCCGCCGCTCCCCCGTCGTACCCCGGCGACACCTCCGCCCCGGCCAAGCCCCGGGTCGGTCCGGTGAAGGCGGGTGTCAGTTCCTCGCTCTGCGTGGACGACGCCAATTCCGGTACGGCGGACCACACGGCGATCCAGCTCTGGACCTGCAACGGGACGTACGCCCAGGACTGGACGGTCGCCTCGGACGGCACCCTGCGCACGCTCGGCAAGTGCCTCGACGTGTCGAACAGCGGGACGACCAACGGCACCCTCGTCCAGCTCTACGCCTGCAACGGCACCGGCGCGCAGGCGTGGACGATCGGCTCGGACGGCTCGCTGAAGAACACCAACTCCGGTCTGTGCCTGGACGATCCGAACTCCGCCACGGCGGAGGGCACCCGGTTGCAGATCTACGCCTGCAACGGCTCGGCGGCGCAGAAGTGGACGCTTCCGGCGGCGTAGCCACCCGCAGTGGTCCACACGGCAGATCTCCTTCGCCCTGTCCTCTCCGTGAGGGCAGGGCGAAGGCGTCCCCGGATGTGCAAGATCTGTAAGGGCTCTACGGTGAGGGGGAGTTGACGCATACCCTGATCGCTCCGCACCCCTGGAACGACAGTCGCTGTGCCGACGCCCTCTGGAGAGTCACCGTGACCATCAGCGACCCCGTCGACCGTGTCGTCATCGACCCTTTCGGCGCCGACGTCCCCGCCGAGACGGCGAAGCTGCGCTCCCTCGGCCCGGTGGTCCCCGTCGAGCTGCCCGGCGGCATACCCGCCTGGGCTCCGACCGGGTACGACGTCCTCAAGGACCTGATCCTGGACCCCCGGGTCAGCAAGGACCCCCGGCGGCACTGGCGGCTGTGGCCCGAGATCGGCCAACACCCCTCCTGGGGCTGGATTCTGGGCTGGGTGGGTGTCGTCAACATGTTCACCACCTACGGCGCCGAACACGCGCGGCTGCGCAAGCTGGTGGCGCCGAGCTTCACACACAGGCGCACCGAGGCGATGCGCCCGCGCGTGGAGTCGATCACGACCGAACTGCTCGACGCCCTGGCCGAAGCGGGCGCCGACGGCGCGACGGTGGACGTCAAGCGGATGTACGCGCACGAGCTGCCGATGCGGATGATCTGTGAACTGTTCGGCGTCCCACCGAAGTTGCGGGCGGAAACCGCCGGTCTCATCGCGGCCATCATGGACACCTCCAACCCGGGCCCGGAGCACACGGCGTTCGTGCAGGAGCGGATCGGGACCGTCCTGGGCGGGCTGATCGCGTACAAGACCGAGCACCCCGGCGACGACATGACCACGGAGCTGATCCGGGTCCGCGACGAGGACGGCGACCGGCTCAGCGACGAGGAACTGCTGTACACGCTGCTGCTCGTGATCGGCGCCGGGTTCGAGACGACGGTCAACCTCATCGGCAACGCGATCGTCGCCCTGCTGGACGACCCCGCCCAACTGGCCGCGGTCCGCGCCGGGGAGATCTCCTGGGACGCGGTGATCGACGAGACGCTCCGCGTCCAACCCTCCATCGCCGCACTGCCGTTGCGCTACGCGGTCGAGGACCTGACCGTCGGCGACATCACCATCCCGGCAGGCGACGCCATCATCACGACGTACGCCGCCGCCGGCCTCGACCCCGCCCACTACGGCACCGAAGCCCATCTCTTCGACGCGGCACGCGGAGCCGACGACCACCTGGCCTTCGGTCTCGGCGTCCACCGCTGCATCGGCGCCCCCCTGGCCCGCCTGGAAGCCCGCACCGCCCTCCCGTCCCTGTTCCACCGCTTCCCCGACCTGGCGCCCGCCTTACGCCGAGAGGATCTACGCCAGGTCCCGTCCTTCATCGCCCTCGGCTGGCAGGAAATCCCGGTCCGACTGCACGGCTGATCACCGCGCCGGGGGTACGACCGGCTCCCGCGTCCACGACCGCCCGGCGCTGACGAAGTCGCCGTACTTGTCCTGCACGACCCCCTCGTTGACCCAGCGGGCCCGCTCGGCTCCCGTTTGCCGCTCGGCGATCTCCAGCGCGGACAGCGGGTCCTCCGCCGTGCCCAGGAGCAGGCCGAACTCGCTCGCCTCGTCGTCCGGATCGAACGGCGGGAACTCGCCCAGGTCCCGGAAGCGCTCGCTACCGATGTCCTCGACCGTGTGGAGACGGACCTCGAACCGCCCCTTCGTCGGGCGAACCTCAACATGGCGCACGCCGGGGCGCTCCGCCGAGCCGCACGCCCCAAGAAGCTGCTCGACCGAGCGACCCCGCCTCAGAGCCCCGAGGATGAACGACTCCACCAAGTACCGCATGCGGCAACGATATGGCCGGAGGGAAGCCGGTGTCGTTCGCGGGCGATGTCAGCTCAGCGGCTTGGACAGCACCGCCTTGCGGTGGCTGAAGGTGTCCAGGGAGTAGCGGCCGTGGTAGTTGCCCATGCCGCTCTCCCCGACGCCGCCGAAGGGAAGGTCGGAGACGGTGAGGTGGGCGAGGGGCAGGCCGTGGCCGAGGCCGCCGGAGGAGGTTTCGGCGGCGATGCGGGCGCGGGTGGTGGCGGAGTCGCTGAAGACGTACAACGCCAGCGGTTTGTCACGGTCGTTGATGAAGTCCACCGCCGCGTCAAGGTCCGGCACGGTGACGATCGGGAGGATGGGTCCGAAGATCTCCTCCCGCATCACGGGTGCCTCGGGCGCGAGGTCGGCCAGGACGGTCGGCGCGATGTACTTGTCCTTACGGTCGCTCGCCCCGCCGACCACCACCCGCCCGGAGTCGAGCAGACCGGAAAGCCGGTCGAAGTGGCGTTCGTTGACGATCCGGCCGTACTCGGGCGATGCCGCCGGGTCGGTGCCGTAGACGCCCTCGACCGCGCGGACGAGCGCCGCCTCCAGGGCGGGGGCGGTCTCCGGGTCGGTGAGGACGTAGTCCGGGGCGACGCAGGTCTGCCCGGCGTTGAGGAACTTGCCCCGGACCAGCCGGTCCGCGACCACGTCGAGGTCGGTGTCGCGGTCGACGAACGCCGGTGACTTGCCGCCGAGTTCGAGGGTGACCGGGGTGAGGTGCTCGGCGGCGGCGCGCATGACGACCCGGCCGACCGTGCCGTTGCCGGTGTAGAAGATGTGGTCGAAGCGCTCGGCCAGCAGGGCGGTGGTCTCCGGGATGCCGCCCTCGACCACGGCGACCGCGTCGGTGTCGAGGTAGGCGGGGATCAGCTCGGCCAGCGCGGCGGAGGTCGCCGGGGCGAGCTCGCTCGGCTTCGCCACCACCGCGTTGCCGGAGGCGAGCGCGCCGACCATCGGGGCGAGCAGGAGCTGCGCCGGGTAGTTCCAGGGGGCGATGACAAGGACGACGCCGAGCGGGTCGTACTGCGTCCAGGCCGTCGCGTCGGCACCGAGGTACGCGGGCACCGGCGCCGGCTCGGGGCGCAGCCACTCCTCCAGGTGCTCCAGGGTGTGGTCGATCTCGCGGACGGTGAAGTCGATCTCCGTGCGGTACGCCTCGGTGGCACTCTTGCCCAGGTCGGCGTGGAGGGCGGCGGCGAGGTCGTCGCCGTGCTCGGTGAGCATCGCGCGCAGTCGGCGCAGTTGCCCGGTGCGCCACTCGACGGACTTGGTCCGTCCGGTACGGAACGTGTCGCGCAGCCGGGCGACGGTGTCGGCGGGCTGCTCGGTGGGGGCGTGGTTCACGGGTGCCTCGCGATCTCGGCTAACAGATGTAAACACCAACCTTTCAGACGGTCGAGAAAATTCCACGGATTGCCCGGAATGACGTGGATCACGGAGAGCGGGTGCCCGGCGCGCCGCGTCAGGTGCCCGACCCGGACCCCAGGCGTACGTCCAGCCCGTCGTTCTCCGTCCAGAAGCGGTCGTCCGCGTCCTGGAGGCGGGAGGCGGCGTGGCGGAGGTGGAGGCGGGCGGCTGCCTGGGCGGCTTCGGGGTCGTGGGCTTCGACGGCGGCGAGGATGGCGTGGTGCTCCTGGCGGACCGCCTCGATGAAGTCGGTGCGGCGCGCCTCGTTGGCGCGGGTGACGCGGATGCCGTCGCGGGCGACCTCGCCGAGGTAGCGGACCGTCTGGACGAGGACCGGGTTGCCGGTGGACTCCGCGATGGTGCGGTGGAAGGCGAGGTCCTCGTCCACGCCGTCGCCGTCGGCGGCGACCGCCGTGTCCAGCGCGTCGAGCGCCCCGCGCATCCGGGCGATGTCGTCCGGCGTGGCCCGGGTCGCCGCCAGCGCCGCCGCCTCACCCTCCAGGGCGGCGCGGACCTCGACGATCTGGAGCACCTTGGACTTGGTGCCCGGGGACTCCGCCTCAAGGTCGAGCGGTCGGGTGCGCCGGGGCAGGACGAAGACGCCGAGTCCCTGGCGCGGCTCGACCAGACCCGCGTTGCGCAGCCGGGACACCGCCTCGCGGATGACCGTGCGGCTCACGCCGAGCTGCTTGACCAGCGCGACCTCGGTCGGCAGTTTGTCGCCCTCGGCGAGCCGTCCGGACTCGATCTCCTCCGCGAGGATCGCGGCGACCTGGTCCGCGAGCCGTATCGGACCGCTCACCTTGGAAAACATGCTTTTCAGTCTATCGATCCGCGCTCTGGCGCCCGGCTCCGAGCCCGGTGACGGCGGTCACCGCGTCGGCGTGGCCGGCGAGGTACTCCCGGACGACCGACTCGAAGTCCGGGTCGGCCGCCAGACCGAGGGTGGCGGCGCGGGCGTTGTCGAAGGCGGCGGGCCAGGAGCCCACGATCGCCTCGACGGCGGGCTCGGGCGCGACGGTCACCAGGTCCGCGACCGCGTCCCCGGCCACCCGGCGAAGGGTCCGGAGCATCTCCTCGACCGAGACCGTCAGCGCGGGCAGGTTGACCGGCAGCCGCCCGTCGAGCTGACCGGGTCCCTCGCCGCGCTCCAGTTCCGCGACCCGGAGGATGCCCGCGACCGTGCGCCGGGGTGACGCCAGCGCCACCCGCAGGGCGGGGTCGACGGGGCAGACGGCGGGCAGCCCGGCCAGGGGCTCGCGGACGATGCCGGACAGGAACCCGGACGCGGCGGCGTTCGGCTTGCCCGGCCGCACCGAGACGGTCATCAGCCGGGCCACGCGCCCGTCCACGAAGCCACGGCGCGTGTACTCCGCGACGAGCTGCTCGCAGACGAACTTCTGCACGCCGTAGCTGGAGCGCGGGGTCGGCAGCGTGGCTTCGCTGACCACCTCGGGCAGCGGCAGCGCCGGGTCCGGACCGTACACCGCGACGCTGCTGGAGAACAGCAGCCGTACGACCGGTCCCCCGGCGGCGGACTGCGTGCGGGCGGCTTCGAGCAGGGCGCGCGTGGTGTCGACGTTGGCGGCCATGCCGAGGTCGAAGTCCGCCTCGCACGCGGCGGACACGGCGGAGGCGAGGTGGATCACCGCGTCCACCGGCTCGGCGAACAACTCGCCCAGCCGCGCGGTCAGATCGCCCTGGACGACCTCCACGAGCGGGTCGGCGGCGAGCGGTGACGCGTCCGGTACGAACAGGTCGGCCAGCACCAGCCGGTCCACGGGTGCGCCGTTGAACCTCCGTGTCTCCAGCAGCCGTTCAGCCACCTGACGACCCAGGAAGCCGAAGCCACCGGTGATGACGATCCTCATGCGTGTGCTCCTCGGTAGTCGTGCAGCCAGCCGAGCCCCTCGCTCGTCCCGGCGCGGGGGCGGTACTCGCAGCCGATCCACCCCTCGAAGGCCAACTCGTCGATGACGGCGAAGAGATGGCCGATGTTCAGTTCGCCCGCGTCGGGCTCGTGCCGGTCGGGCACCCCGGCGATCTGGAGATGCCCGACCCGGCCGGTCGGCAGGTCCCGGCGCAGGACCGTGGTGAGGTCGCCCTCGGTGATCTGGCAGTGGTAGAGGTCCAGTTGGACCTTGACGTTGTCGGCGCCCAACTCCCGCACGACAGCGTGTGCTTCGGTCTGCCGGTTCAGGAAGTAGCCCGGCATGTCCCGGTGGTTGATCGGCTCGATCAGGAGGTCCACCCCCGCCGCACCGGCACGTTCGGCGGCCCAGGCGAGGTTGGCCAGGTAGGTGTCGCGGTGCCGGGCCGTCTCGGCGGGCGCGAGTCCGGTCGGCGGCAGCCCGGCCATCACATGCACGCGCGGGCAGTCCAGGGCGGCGGCGTACTCCAGCGCCCGGTCGATCCCGACCCGCGTCTCCGCCTCGCGTCCGGGCAGTGCTGCGGTCCCGCGCTCGCCCGAACTCCATTCGCCGGGTGGGGCGTTGAACAGCACTTGGCGCAGACCGTGGTCGTCCAGCAGACGGCGCAGCTCGGCAGCGTCGTAGTCGTACGGGAAGAGGTACTCGACGGCTTCGAAGCCGTCCGCCGAGGCTGCGGCGAAGCGGGTCGGGAACGGGTGCTCGGTGTACATCATGGACAGGTTCGCTGCGAACCTCGGCATGGTCACTCCCATGACGCCGGTGGGCGCCGGTCAGCGGTTGACGACGTCCTTCTTGGTGGTCAGTACGGCGGCGGCGCCCACGACGAGGCTGAACGCCAGCACGTACATCGGTATCGCCGCCGAGCCAGTGCTGTCCTTGAGCGCGCCGATCATGTACGGGCTGGCGAAACCGGCAAGGTTTCCTACGGAGTTGATGAGGGCGAGCCCGGCGGCAGCCGCCGTGCCGCCGAGGAAGGCGGTGGGCAGCGACCAGAACAGCGGGGCGCAGGTCAGGACTCCGGCTGCCGCGAAGGAGAGGGCGATCAGGGAGAGCGCGGTCGAGCCGGACCAGGAGGCTGCCAGGGTGAAGCCGACGGCGCCCATGAGGCTCGGGATCACCAGGTGCCAGCGGCGTTCCCGGCGCCGGTCCGCCGAGCGTCCGAAGAGGTTCATGGCGACCAGCGCGGCCAGGAACGGTACCGAACTGAGCACGCCGATGGCCAGGTTGCCCTTGATTCCGGTGGACTCCACGAAGGTCGGCATCCAGAAGGTCAGCGCGTACTGGCCCATCACGAAGCAGAAGTAGATGAGGCTCATCAGCCACACCTTGGGGTCGCGGAAGCCGTCCCAGACCTTGCCGTGCACGGTCCGGTGCGCGGCGTCCTCCGCGAGCGCGCGCTCCACGACGTCCTTCTCCTCGTCGCTGAGCCACTGCGCGTCCCGCACCCCGTTGTCCAGGTAGAACAGCGTGGCGACACCCACGGCGAGAGCGGGCAGCGCCTCCAGCGCGAACATCCACTGCCAGCCCTGCCAGCCGCCCGTGCCGTGGAAGGCGTCCAGGATCCAGCCGGAGAGCGGGTTGCCGAAGATGCCCGCCACGGGGATCGCCGACATGAACATCGCGATGACGCGGGCCCGGCGGTGCGAGGGGAACCAGTAGGTGCAGTAGAGGATGACGCCGGGGTAGAACCCCGCCTCCGCCGCGCCCAGCAGGAAGCGGAGCACGTAGAACGTCGTCTCGTTGGTGACGAACACGAACGCCGCCGAGACCACACCCCAACTGATCATGATCCGGGCGATCCAGGTGCGGGCGCCGACCCGCTGGAGCAGCAGGTTCGAGGGGACCTCGAAGAGGAAGTACCCGATGAAGAACAGCCCGGCGCCCAGACCGTACGACGCCTCGCTGAACCCCAGGTCACCGGACATCTGGAGCTTGGCGAAGCCGACGTTCACACGGTCGAGGTAGGAGACGATGTAGCACAGGACGAGGAAGGGGACGATCCGCCGGACGACCTTGCGGAAGACGGCGTTCTCGCGGGCGAGGTCGACTTCGGTGGCGACCGTGGGGAGAGACATGACGCATCCTTGGAGCGGCTCAGGGGGATTCCGGGGACGAGGGAGCGGGTGCGGGCGGGTTCACCAGCGGGCGCCGAACACGGAGCGGAGTTCGGCGAGTTCGAGGTCGGACAGCGGTGCGGGGCGGCGGTCGGTGAGCAGCCACAGGCGTGCCGTCTCCTCGAGTTCTTCGAGGACGGCGAGTGCGGAAGCCGCGTCGGGCCCCCAGACGACCGGTCCGAGCCGGTCGAGCAGCACGACCCTGATCGGCGTACCGCTCGCGGCGCGTTCGGCGATGCGGGCGGTCACCAGGTCGGCCACACGCGGGTCGCCGGGCCGGTGGTAGGGGACGAGCGGGACATGCCCGACCTTCATCACGTAGTACGGCGTGATCGGCGGGAGCACGTCGTCCTGGCTCCACACTCCGGCCAGGGTCAGTCCGACCAGGTGCGTGGAGTGGGTGTGGACGACGAAGCGGGCGGTGGGGTCGGCGGCGTAGATCCGCCGGTGCAGGGTGAGGGTCTTGCTGGCGCGGTCGCCCGCGAGCTGCTCGCCCCCCGCGTCGACGAGGGCCAGCCGGTCGGGGTCGAGGAACCCCAGGGCGGCGTCGGTCGGGGTGATCAGGTGGGAGTCACCGACCTGGGCGCTGATGTTGCCCGCGCTGGCGTGGACGTAGCCGCGCGCGAACAGGCTCGCGCCCACGCGGACGATCTCGCGCCGTGCCTCTTCGACCGGGTCGGTCACGGTCCCGGTCATGGCGTCTCCAGCAGGGCGAACGCGGCGGAGAAGAAGTCCGGTCCCCCGAAGTTGCCTGATTTCAGGGTGAGATGGAGCGTCTCCCCGTCGGGCAGGACCGCCGCGCACCACGGCACACCGGGGTCGATCTGCGCGCCGATACGGAGCCCGGTGATGCCGAGCGCCTGCACGACGGCGCCCGAGGTCTCGCCCCCGGCGACGACGAGCTGCCCTACCCCGCGCGCCACGAGCCCCCGCGCCACCTCGGCAAGGGTCCGCTCCACCAGCTCACCTGCCTCGGCGGCGCCGAGCCTGCTCTGCACTCCGCGTACGGCGTCGGGCGCCTCGGTGGAGTAGACGAGGACGGGTCCCTCGGCCAGGTGGGCGTCCGCAAAGGCGAGCGCCTCACCTGCCACGTCCTCACCAGCCGCGATGCGCAGCGGGTCCACGCTGAAGGCGGGGCGTCCGCTGTCCAGGAACGCGCGGACCTGACCGTTCGTGGCCACGGAGACCGAACCGGAGACGATGGCCCGATGTCCACCGGCGAGCGGCAACTCGGCTGCCGCAGAGGAGGGTTCGAGCCCCCAGTTGGCCGGGAGCCCGATGGCCAGTCCCGAACCGGCGGTCACCAGCGGCAGTTCACTCACCGCCTCACCCAGCCGCACGAGGTCGTCGTTGGAGACGGCGTCCACGACGGCGAACGCGACACCCTGGGAACGGAGTTCGGCGATCCGGGTCCGCACGGCGTCCGCACCGGCGGCGAGAGACGTGTGGTCGATGAGCCCGACGGGGCGCGTCGTCTGCGCACCGAGCACGTGGACGAGGTTCGAGTCGGTCATCGGCGTCAGCGGGTGGTCCCGCATCCCGCTCTCGCTCAACAGCACGTCGCCCACGAAGAGATGACCCTTGAAGACGGTGCGCCCGTTGTCGGGGAACGCCGGGGTGGCGACCGTGAAGTCGGTGCCCAGCGCGTCCATCAGCGCCTCGGTGACCGGACCGATGTTCCCGGCGGGGGTGGAGTCGAAGGTCGAGCAGTACTTGAAGTAGATCTGCTCGGCGCCCGCGCCCCGCAGCCACGCCAGGGCGCGCAGCGAGGCGTCGACCGCCTCCGCGACGGGCACGGTACGGGACTTGAGCGCGATCACGACGGCGTCCGCGTCCCCGGCGATGCCGTACCCGCCGTCCTCGGGTACGTCGATGAGCTGGACCACGCGCATGCCCGCGCGCACCAGGTTGTTCGCCAGGTCGGTGGCGCCGGTGAAGTCGTCGGCGATGGCGCCGAGTCGGATTCCCATGTCAGCCATCCTCCGGCTTCGGCAGGTCGATCCCCGGGAAGATCTTGATCACCGCGCTGTCGTCCTCGCCGCCGAGTCCGGACGCCGCCGCCTGGAGGAACATCTGGTGGGCGGTGGCGGCCAGCGGCAGCGGGAAGCGCTCGGGCCGCGCGGAGTCGAGCACGATCCCGAGGTCCTTGACGAAGATGTCGACGGCGGACAGGGGTGTGTAGTCACCGGCGAGCACATGAGGCATGCGGTTCTCGAACATCCACGAGTTGCCCGCGCTGTGCGTGATGACCTCGTACAGCGTCTCCGCCGGGATGCCTGCCTTGATGCCCAGCGCCATCGCCTCGGCTGCCGCGGCGATGTGGACGCCCGCGAGCAGTTGGTTGACGACCTTGACCTTGGAACCGAGCCCCGCGCTCGCGCCCAGCCGGTGCACGGTCGCGCTCATGGCGTCAAGGACCGGACCGGCGACGGCGTACGCCTCCGGAGCGCCGGACGTCATCATGGTCAGCTCCCCGGACGCGGCGCGCGCGGCGCCTCCGGAGACGGGGGCGTCCAGGTAGAGCACGCCCGACTCGGCCAGTCTGCCTTCCAGTTCGACCGACGTGGCGGGGTCGATGGTGGAGCACATCACGAACACGGTCCCCGGGCGCAACCGCTCGGCGGCGCCGCCCATGCCGAACAACACCTGCTCGATCTGGGCCGAGTTGACGACCACGCCGACCAGGACATCGACGGTGGCGGCGAGTTCACCGGGCGTCGGGAACGCGGTGCCGCCCTCCCGGGCGAACTCGGCGGCCACGTCGGACCGCAGATCGTGGACCCCGACCTCGTACCCCGCGCTCCGCAGGTTCCGTGCCATGCCGAGCCCCATGGCTCCGAGTCCCACCACGCCCACCCGTGGCCGGGCGGACCTTTGCTGGTCGTTCACGCGCAACATCCTTGTCTCGCAGTGGCCGCCGGACGCCCATCCCTGCCGGGCCCCTTCGCCAACGGTCAGGTCATATGATGACCTGACGACGAGAGTTGACGCACTGTGATGCCGGTCACATGGGGACGCGGAAGGGGCCGACGCCGAGTGTTCCGGCGCCGGCCCCGACCGAGTTGCGTGACGTCACTGGTCGTCGGCGTCTCCCGCCGACGGGGTGGACTGGTTGGACATGTTGGGGCCCGTCGGTACGAGTTCGTCCGCGAGGGCTTCGAACAGGGAGATCTTCTGCGTCTCGGGCTGCTGCTGCTCGTCCATGGTCACGACCTCTCTCGGGATGTTCCGTGTCGCGGACCGGGGCTGCCACGCGGAGGCGATCCCCGCGCGGGAACCGTCAGTCCGCCTCTGCTGTCCGTGCCAGTTCCGCGGCCAGCGCGTCGGCCACGGGGATACCCAGTTTCTCCTCCAGCCAGTTGTGCTGGCCGTTCGGATTGCATTCCAGGAAGACGACCTGGCCGTCCGGCTGCTCGACCAGGTCGAACGCTCCGTACCTCAGGGAGAAGCGCCGCAGATAGGCGCGGCACAGGTCCGCCACCCCGTCCGGCAGGGGCTCCACGCGGAACTCCACCGACGGGGTGTTCTGCATCCGCCTCCAGTCGTCCCGCGCGTCGGCGTCCGTGTGGACGGCCACCGGGAACACCTCGTCCCCGACGACGGTGACCCGCCATTCCCTGGCCTTCTTCAGGAACGGCTGGAACATCCCGGGGAAGGGAATGGTGCTCCCCTTCAGAGCCTCGATCGCGGAACGGTCGAGCGGCGTGGTGTACAGCCCCTTCAGCCGGTTCTGGTCCGCCAGCACCCCGCGCATCATCTTGACGATGATGTCCGACCCGTCGGGAGCCGTCTCGGCTTCGATGTCGTCCCAGTCGTTCCCCACGACCGTACGCGGGATCGTGAACCCCACGTCCCGCGCCGTGACGAGCTGCAGCAGCTTCTGGTTGGCCACGGCGACGGCGCTGGGCGAACTGAGCCAGAGGCGCTCCGGGTACAGCCCCCACAGGCTGCTGTTCCACTGCGCGATCTCGTTCACCATGGAGAGCTGTTTCGCGACGTTCCGCTCGGCGTCGGCGACGCGGAAGCCCGCCACCTTCCAGTACCACGCGGCGGCGATCGCGTCCGGGGCGATGTCCTGACCGTCGCAGGTGACGGCCAGTCGCCCGGTGGAGTCGACGCACAGCCCGAACCGCTGCCGCCCCGCCATGATCTCGTCCGTCTGGTAGACGACGACGGGAAATCCGCGCCGGACAAGCCTCTCCTGTACCGGGCGGTGCGTGTGCGCGTCGAAACTCGAGGAAGCGATGAGGATCGTCCGTTTCCCACCGGCCACTGCCACCACCTCCGCGGCGGTCGAAGTCGTCGCGGCTCAGGCGCTGGCCACGGTGAACAGGGCGATCAGGTCCGCCTCCGTGGGACCGAACCGTCGTCCGCCGTAGGAGCCGATGATCTCCCGGGCGCCCTCGGCTGCCGAGACGACGTTGTTCCGCTGCAGCGCCCGCAGCCATCCGCCGAGCCGCTGGAAGGTGCCCGGACCGTGCGGTCCGTCGAAGAGCAGGTCGAAATAGAGGGTGGGCAGGGAGGTCTCGTAGACGGCGGCGGACATCTTCTGCTCGTACGCGAGCGCGCAGAAGTACTTGCCGATGACCACCTGCCGGTTGGCGGCGTTCGCCCACTGGACCGGTCCCACGAGGTCGGGCACGTCGATGGCGAGCCCGCTGGAGATCTGCACCGACCAGTTGTCCGCGGGCCGGTCGGTGATGTCGGCCCAGACCAGGGTCAGGGCGCCCTGGTCGTGGATTCCGAATCCCCACTGGGTATCGATCAGGTCGAACACCGTCATGTCGACGACGCCCGACGGATAGTCGTTCTCCGCCCACTGGCGCAGGACTCCCACGGCGCGTTCCACGGAACGGCTCACAGCACCCCCCGGTGTCGGGACCGATAGTCCGGGGACAGACCGTACAGGCAGCGCGCAAAGGTGCAATAGGCGCGGAACGCGACTGGCATATGCCGGATCACGCCGCTGCACCGTCCCTCCTGCGGTGTCATGCGCCCGCGTCCAACTCCCTTAAGGCGGCAAGGTTGTTCTCCGCGTCGCGCGGGCTCTGGGCATCCCGCACCCCCGCCGTGTAGAAGCGGCGGGCGGCTTCGGTACGACCGAGGTCGCGCAGGCAGTCACCGATCACCCGGTACGTCCCCGACCGGTCCCGCACCTCGTCCGTGCGGGCGTACAGGGCGAGGGCGGTCCGGGCGAGGGAGAGACCGTCGGCGGGTCTGTCGCGCAGCCGGGTGAGCCGGGCGAGGATGGTGAGGCACTGCGCCTGTCCGACGACGCGTCCCAGCTCGGTGTTGAGCCTCAGGGACGTGCGGATGTGCTCCTCCGCGATCTCCATGGCGCCCATGCGCTCCGAGCAGATCCCGAGGTGCTGGTGGGAGCGGGCCATCTCCTCCGGTGCGTCGCGGGCGACGGCCGAGCGCAGGGCAGCGTCGAACTCCCGGTGTGCTTCGGTGAGTTCGCCCGCCAGTACGTGCAAGGTGCCGATCTGGTTGCGCAGTTCCTCCGCCTGCGCGAGGTCCTCGCTCTCCTCGCACAACGCCACCGCGGCACGGCAGTGGTCCATCGCCTTCGCCAAGTCCTGCTCGTCCTCCGCGAGATAGGACAGGCTGCGGTGGCAGGCGATGACGGCGCCCACGTCGCCCTCGCGCCGGAAGACCTCCATCGCCTCCGCGAAACCCGCCGCCGCCCGCTCCGGCTGTCCGTCGTACTGGTTCAGCATGGACAACTGGTAGAGCGTCGCCGCCGCGTCCCGCTCCCTGCCCAGCTCACGGAAGGCGCCCCGCGCCCTCAGATAGCGCGACTCGGCTGCCCTGTGGTCTCCCTGCTCGTGCTCGATGGACCCGAGCTGGTGCTCGGCGTAGGCGACGCCCAGGACGTCGTCCGCGCCGGTGCTCACCGCCAGCGCCCGCTCCAGGTGGGTCCGTGCGGCGTGCATCTCGCCCCGGTCCCGCGCGATGAGCCCGAGCTGGCGGTGCACCACAGCCTCCGACTCGGTGCCGGGCTCGCTCCACTCCAGCATCCGCAGACACAGCGCCCGCTCCGTGCTCCAGCGTCCCTTGGCGTGCAGGATCCGGCACAGGCTGCGCCCCAGCACCCCCGCCTGCTCGTCGCGTCCGGCCGCGCCGAGGTGGTGCAACGCCTCGAACGCCGCCTCGACGCGTGCGGCGTCGGACAGGGCGGGAGGTGCGGCATCGGGCTTCGGGTCCTTCCGGTCGCCTGTCGTCCCGTCGCCTGTCGTCGCGTCGCCTGTCGTCACGTCGCCGTGGAAGCGCGCCTCGTGATGGGCCGCCGCGCGGCGATGGGCGTCCTGCGCGGCCGACGGATCGAGGCGCTCCAGCTCGGCGGCGATCCAGCGGTGGACGCTCCAGACGGGAGTGCCCGCCTCGTCGACCCCGTCCTCGGCGAGCAGCCCGGCTTCCGCGAGGGTGGCGAGGGCTGCGGGCGTGCCGTGCCCTCGGTCGTCGCGCGCGCGGGCCGTGTCCTCCACGCCCTCCACGTCCTCCACGACGCCGAACGCCTGTGCTGGGACGGGGACTCGGTACACCGCCGCGCGGTGCAGGACGGTCCGGCTCTCCGGGTCCAGCGTCGCGAGCAGCTCCTGGAGCAGGGTGTCGGCGGCGGTGAGGCTGAGCGCCTCGCGCAGGGCGGGACGCAATTGTCCCCGTACCCGGGAGCGCGCCACATCCAGACCGCCGCCGAGCCGCCCGATCCGCTCGGCGAGGTCGTCGGCCGGGCGGCCGGTGCCGAGGAGCGCTTCGAGGTAGGCGTACGTACGGGGGTGGCCCCCGGCGGCGTGCCGGATCCGCTGCCAGTACTTCGGGGGCAGCAGCCGGGTCAGGGGCAGCCGCAGCCGCATGAGGTCGGTCTCGTCCCGGCTGAGAGGAGGCAGCGGCATCTGACGCACCCGCCCCGCCGCCGTCCCGTTCGGCAGCGGGAGGGGATGGCGCGAGGCGACCAGCAGGCTCGCGCCCGTCGACCGGGTGACCCAGGCGGCGAGGAACTCGCCCAGTTCGGGGTCGGTGAACCGGGTACGTCCTCGTGCGTCGCGGCTCAGGTTGGTCTCGAAGTCGTCCAGTACGAGGGTGAGTTGGGCGGCGGCGAGGTCGTCCAGCCTTGCGGACCAGTGCTGTTGCGGGTCGCGGACCGCTCGCGCGTGTTCGGCGTCCGCTCCGGGAGCGAGCGCGGCGGCGGTCTCCCGCAGGATGGAGTCCGGGCTGACCAGTCCGCCCAGCAGCACCGTCGGCGTCGGTAGTGCCCGCAACCGCAGCAACTCCCCTACGAACGCGCTCTTTCCGACTCCGCCCACACCGTGGACCACGAGCGCGGCGTCCTCGGCGAGCGCCTTCAGCGCGGTGCGCAGATGCGTACGGCGGCCGACGAACGCGCCGAGCGGCAGGGCGAGCGGCGGTACGGCAGCGGCAACGGGCTCCTCTTCGTGTAGCTCGCCGGGGTCCGGCGTCGCCCGCGTCGGGCGGGTTCCGGCGAACAGCAGGGGTACGTGCCATTCCGGCAGCCACCGCTCGTTCGTGGAGCGTCTCACCCGCTCCTGCTCGGTCCGGGCGGCGTGCAACGCCTCCCACAGGGGACGACCGGCGGCCAGCTCGGCGTACATGTCCGCCATCAGAGCACCGGCGTAGACGTCCCGTACCGGTGCGGACATGGCCACCACGGCGGGTGAGCCGAACTCGGCGAGGCTCTGGGCCAGTCCGGGCAGATACCTGGTGTCGTGCGCCGGTTCCGGACCCGCGTGCGGACGATTCCGGCGCACCGACGATGCGGTCGAGCAGCCCGCCAGGACCACGGCGGGAACGCCGTGACCGTCGCGCAGTGCCTCGCACAGGGCGTGCGCGGTCACCGGTGCCGGGCCGCCGTTGTCGTCCTCCAGCAGGAGTTCCCCGGGTCCGGCGTGGCAGACGATGTGCACGATGTCGGCGGGCTTCTCTGCCAGAGCCGTCCGGAGCGCGGTGAGGCTGCCGGAGCTGAGGACGCGCAGCTCGGCCGTGCCCGGGATCCGGGACAGCGCGGTGGCCAGCCGGGCGGTCTCGGCGTCCAGGTCCAGCAGGGCTTCGCGGCGGCCCGGGGCGGTGCGCGGGCCCGCGAGCAGCACGAGCAGGCGCAGCGGGCGTCCGTCGGCGCCTCCGGTGTGCACGGGTCCCGCCGTATCCGTCCCCGTCCCCGTATCCGCCCCCGCCCCCGCCCTCGTCTCCGTCTCCGTCTCGGCGAAGGCGCGGTACGGGCGGATCGTCGGGTGGAGTGCCAATGGCACCGTCTGGCCGGGCAGGGTGAGGGCTTCCCACGGCAGGTCGGCGAGTTCGCCCGGTTCCGCCTCGATGGCGAGCGGCAGACCGTGCTCCCCGGTCGTCTCACGCTCGGCTGCGGCGAGGGCGAGCGTCACCGCGGAGCCCGCCGCCTCGGCGAGCAGGTGTCCGAGGCGCCGGGTGAGTACCGACGGTGGCACGCCGGTGGCCCGTCGCCGCGCGCCCCTGCCCGCGGTCTCGTACGCCCGGTTCAGCGCCCGGACGGTCTCCGCCAGGGGGTAGGACACCTGGGCACCCGGTCCCTGGGCGACGGTCTTCGTACCGGCGTTGAGCGTCACGGCGGTACGCCGTATTTCCAGCCGCCAGTGGGAGCCCTTCACGGGGTCATCGGGCACAGGGATTCTCCTCCGCGTGGGAGCCGTGCGGCAGGGGCGGCGTGCCCGCCTGGCAGACGTACACCACGGTCGGCTCGTCCTTGGCGTCGAGCGGTGCCGTGACGTAGAGCGCGGCACCGGCGAGTACGAGCAGCGCGGCCAGGAGCGTGTCCCTGCGGGCCCGCCGCAGTGCCAGTCCCACCTGCCAGGCGTGGATCCAGGCGAGCAACCGGCGTTCCAGGCGCTGCGACAGGAGCGCGTTGCGCCGCGCGACGGCTGCCTCGTGGGTCAGGACCCTGATGCGTGCGGGGTCGTTCTCGCGCGCCAGCATGGCGTCGAGGCGCGCGGCGACGGTCAGGCGCAGGCGGTGTTCCTGCCGCAGGGCGGCCGGGTCGGTGGCGCGGGGTCCGTAGAAGTCCGCGGGGCTGCGGTCGATGAGTTCTCTCAAGCCTTTGAGGCGGGGCGAGTTGAGGTCGTCGAGCACGGCGGTGCGTGGACCGAGCACGTCGCTGGTGCGCCATACCGCCCAGACCACGCCCACGAGCGCGAGCAGGATGCCGCCGACCGCCGCGATCACGTCACCGGTGTCGTCCAGGTCCTTCACGATGACGAGGGGTCCGCCCGCCAGCACCAGCGCGCCGACTCCCGCCGCCGCGCCGATGATCCATCGTGCGGTGGACCGCATGTCGCTCACGGACGCCTGGAGGTCGGCGAGGACGGGATCGGGTCCGGGGTCCGGGACCTGACCCTCGGCGGGGCTGCTCACTCCGGGAACGGGAGGTCGTCGGGACCTTCGTCGTCCTCGTCGTCGGTGTGGCCCCGCAGTTGGGGCGGCAACTGGTCGTCGGGGAGTTCCTCGTGCTCGACCCAGTCGCTTCCGTCGAAGTACTCCACGGTCGTGCCGGTGAACCTGACGTCACCGGCTTCGGGGGGCGGAGGTTGCGTGGTCATGGCCGGATTATCAGGCCAAGTCACCTTTCCCGCAGGGCATTCGGGGAAGCGGAGGGAGCCAGGTCCGGTCGCCCTCAGCCGGTGGACGCGAAGTGGTTCCGGAGAACTGTCCGGACCGGTAGCCTTTCGCCCTCGTATCAACCCTCCTGCACACGATGGCCGTTGAGCACTGCCCCACTACGGTTCTCCCCGCGTCCGATCCAGTGGGCGCCCCGTCGAAGGGACCTCCTCGTGCACGACTTGACGCTCGGCCCGGACGGACGCGGGACGCTGGTGGAGCTGCTCCACCAACTGGTCACCTCCGCAGGGCTCGTCACCACGGTGCAGACCTCGACCGGCATCCCGGAGACGGTCGGGCAGATCGTCGAGGCGGCACCGCGCCTGTCCGAGGACCACGAGATCACCTCCGGCGGTCTGATCGTGAGCCGGGTCGGCATGTACCGGATCGTCTGGGGCGTCGTCAGCCACCCCGGCGGCAGCCTGGCCGTCCTCACCCCGCTGCCCGGCTACGAGGGCCAGACCTCCGACTGGACCCGCCACTACATGCACGAGGTACTCGACCCCGTACTCGCCCTCTCGAAGCGCGGGCATCGCACGGGCGGCGGGGGCAACGGGGCGGTGACGGACGAGGAGTTCGCGCGGGCGTTCCGCGAGGCGTACGTCTGACCGCGCCGTCACCGATCGCCACGGTCCGCGTACCGCACGGATACGATCAGCGCCTCGCGCAGACCGCTGCCGAGCAGGAAGAGGGGGGCACTGATCCATGGGGAAGTCGGCACGGGTGCTGGGCCAGGAGTTCGGCCGGACGGCTCGCGAAATGAACGAACTCCTCAAGGATCACGGGTACTTGTACGGAACCCCCGGCGCCTACGGGCTCACCGAGAAGGGGCAGCAGTACGCGGAGGAGCAGTACCACTCACGCGGCACGGGCGGGTACGCCCAGTACAACAAGAGCTGGGAAACCCGCACTTGGAGCGACGAGACGGCGGCGGCGCTCAGGGCCGACATGGAAGCCAACCCCGGAGGCATCGGCGCGGAAGACGCCCTCGCCCAGGAAGAGGACGCCCCCGGGAACGAGCCCTACGTGGACCCCGACGACAGCGGCGACGACGACTCTCCGCCCAGTTGGCAGGCGCTGGCGGTCGCCGGGGTCGTCGTGGGGGCTCTTCTCGTCGCGCCTCACGTGAAGCCCTTCTGGAACAACAAGGTCAAACCTGCGGCGAAGAAGTTCCGGGACGGGTGGGCGAAGCAGGAGTCGGCGCAGGAATCGGCGGAGTCTGCCGACTCGTGAGCTGACGTTGGTGTTCCGCCGCGCGGCGCCCCCAGGTGGTTCCGGCGAGGACGAGCACGGCACCCAAGTACCCCAGCACGCCCGGCCGTTCGCCGCCGAGCGCGACACCGATGACCGCAGCCCACAGAGGTTCCGTGCCCTGGAGGAGGCTGACGCGGGAGGGGGTGCTGCGGCGTACGGCCCAGAGCTGGACGAAGAAGGCGAACAAGGTGCACATGAGGGACAGGTAGAGCAGGTTGATCCACTGAGCACCGGTGAAGGACGCCGCCAGCGCCCAGGGCGGCGTCCCGCCCATCGGGGACAGGATCGCGAACGCGACCACGGCGGTGGCGAGTTGGACGAACGTGAGAGCCGCGTCGTCGGTGCCCCGTACGGCGGGGAGGCGGTGCATGAGCAGAACGGTGGCGGTCCGGGCGACGGCGGCCAGCAGCATCAGCAGATCGCCGAGAGAGGGCGCCGTGAAGCCGGTGCCCTGGGTGAGCAGGGCGACCCCGACCAGGGAGAGCCCTGCCGCGGCCAGGAAGGACCGGCTGGGCGGCGTCCGGTTGAGGGCGGCTTCGGCGAGAGGCGTGAACACCATGGTGAGACTGATGATCAGCCCCGCGTTGGTCGCCGAGGTGTGCACGACGCCGTAGGTCTCCAGCAGAAAGACAGCGGCGAGGAACAGCCCCAGAACCCCTCCCCCACGTAGCTCACGCACCGTCATCCGCCCCACCGCCCGCCACGCCACCAGACCGAGAAGCGGCAGGGCTATGACGAAGCGCAGCAGAAGCAGGGTGACGACGGTGTCTTCATGCGTGATGTTCTTGGTCGCCAGATAGCTGGAGCCCCAGACGACGGCGACCAGAAGAACGGGACCGTCGGTCAGCCAGGCTCCACGGGAGCGGGGAGTGGCGGGCGCGGTGGGCACAGGCTTCTCCAGGGTATGAGGCGGCCCCGATCCGAGCCGGTGGGACCGGGTCGGCGCACGGGCCGTCGCCAGGACGTGAAACGGAACTCGTCACACGCCCCAGCAACCCCGTTGTCGCTGAAGCGCCCGAAGATCGACTTCGGACGGCTGACGCTACAAGCAGTCGCCGACGCGCGCACCCCTCAATATCGCGCAGGTCAAGGTGACCGCGAACCAGGGCCCGCGCTCAGCGGGACTTCCGTGCCCGTGCCGCCCTCCGCGCCTCCGCGAGCTTTCGTGCCTCCGTTGCCTTTCGGGTTTCCTTCGCCGGGCGGCCCGGGCGGGTGCCCATGCCGCGGAAGGGGGCGTTGGTGTTCTTGGCGGGGGCTGCGGAGGGGGCGCGGCGGGCGCCGGTGAGGGTGGTGAGTTTCGCTTCGCCGGAGCGGACGGGGGTGACCGTGGGGCGGATGCCGGCGTCGGACATCATGCGGTGGACGTCGCCGCGTTCGCCGGGGGTGACGAGGGTGACCACGCTGCCGGACTCTCCGGCGCGGGCGGTGCGGCCGCCGCGGTGGAGGTAGTCCTTGGGGTCGGTGGGCGGGTCGACGTTGACGACGAGGTCGAGGTCGTCGATGTGGATGCCACGGGCGGCGACGTTGGTGGCGACCAGCACCGTGAGGTCGCCGTCCTTGAACCGGCCGAGCGTGTGGGTGCGTTGGGGCTGCGACTTACCGCTGTGCAGGGCGGCTGCCTGGATGCCGCTGTCGCGCAGATGGCGGGTGAACCGGTCGACGGCCACCTTGGTGTCCAGGAACATCAGGACCCGGCCGTCGCGGGCGGCGATCTCGGTGGCGGTGGCGAGCTTGTCGGCCGGGTGGACGAGGAGCACGTGGTGCTCCATCGTCGTGACCGATCCCGAGGACCGGTCGACCGAGGCGGAGACCGGGTCGTGCAGATGGTGCTCGACCAGGCGCTCGACGTCGCGGTCGAGCGTGGCGGAGAACAGCATCCGCTGACCGCCGGGGCGCACCTGGTCCAGGAGTTCCGAGACCTGGGGCAGGAACCCCATGTCGCACATCTGGTCCGCCTCGTCCAGGACCGTGATCTCCACGCGGTCCAGACGGCAGTCCCGGCGCGAGACCAGGTCGGTCAGCCGTCCCGGCGTGGCGACGACGACCTCGGCTCCGGTCTTCAGCGACGCCGCCTGCCGCCCGATCGACAGACCGCCGACCACGGTCGCCAGCCGTACGCCGAGGACCTCCGCGTACGGCGTCAGGGCGTCGGTCACCTGCTGCGCGAGTTCCCTGGTCGGTACGAGGACCAGGGCAAGGGGGCGCTTCGCGTCGGCGCGGCGCCCCGCCGTACGAACCAGCAGCGGGAGACCGAAGGCGAGCGTCTTGCCCGAGCCGGTGCGCGCCCGGCCGAGGATGTCGCGGCCCGCGAGGGCGTTCGGCAGGGTGGCCGCCTGGATCGGGAAGGGCTCCCGCACCGCCAGCTCGGTCATCGTGCGGACCAGCTCCGACGGCAGGTCCAGCTCGGCGAACGCCTCGATCGGCGGCAGACCCGGCGTCGTCGCGCCGGGTGCCGCGTCCTCGCGCTCCGGCGTCTCGGCGCGGTCGTGGTCGCGGTCGTTGCCGTTGCCGTTGCCGTCGGCACCGGGGTGTCCGGGGTTCGGCGTCTTCGCGTTCATGGGGACCTTCCTTCGCTGGTGACCCCGAACGGAACAGGGCCCGCGCCTTGGTCGGCACGGGCCCTGTGTGTTTCGAAGCGTACGGTCATTTTACCAGCGCGCGGCCGACAGCGACCGGCACCCGGCACAGGACACAGGACACAGCGCACCCGGCTCCCCGCACCCCGTCATACACCCGCCCCGCACACCGCCCCCAGGTATCCCGCCACCACCGAGGCATCCCCCGCGTCCGAGACGACCCCCACATACCCGTCCGGACGGATGAGAACGAGCGTACGTTCCCCCGCCCCGTACGCCCGCCGCAGATGACCGGCGGTATCGGCGACGTCGTCACCATCAACCACTTCGTCCACGACCCGGAGCACCCTGACGCCGACCCGCGGGAACCCAACCTCCGCCGCACCCCCGAAGCACAGCAACGTGAAGCGCCCGCCGTGCATCAGGTCGTACAGCCTGCGCTCACCGCCCGTTGTCGCCAGCTCCGTCGCGTCCGGAGCCCGATCGCCCGCGCGCAGAACGGCGTTGTCGTCGCGGTCGTCGTGAGCGAGCGCCAACCCCCGGTATCCGATGTCCAGTTGGATCGTGCTGGCGTCGCGGCGGGTCGGGATGTCCTTCGCCCTCATCATCTGTTCGAGCCGCGCGGTCGAGAAGCCGAGCACATGCGCCGCGACCGGTCGCCGCTCGGACGCGTAGGTGTCGAGGAGGGACGAGGGGGCACCCTGCGCGACGGCGGCGAGCTTCCAGCCCAGGTTCACCGCGTCCTGGATGCCCGTGTTCATGCCCTGGCCGCCCGCCGGTGAGTGGATGTGCGCGGCGTCTCCGGCGAGGAACACGCGCCCCTCGCGGTAGCGGTCGGCGAGGCGGATGTTGGCCCGCCACAGCGAGGACCACTCCGGCTCGTGGAGACGGATGCCGGTGCCGCCGGTGCGCCGGTCCAGCACGGCCTGGAGGTTCGCGAGGGTGAGCTGCGCATCCTGGCCCGGCGCGATACTCGCCTGGTACTGGAACGCGTCGGTGGAGGGCAGCGGGCAGAGCGCGACGATGCCTTCCGCGTGCCGCCAGACGCGCCAGGCGTCGCGGTCGACGCCGTCGGCCCGGACGTCGGCGACGATCATCCGCACCTCTTCGCGGGTCTCCCCCTCGAAGGCGATACCGGCCCGCTTGCGGACGACGCTGTGCCCGCCGTCGCAGCCGACCAGCCACCGCGCGGCGACGGTCGCGACCTCTCCGTCCCCGACCGCGACCCGCGCGGACACCCCGCCCTTCCCCACCGCGACCCGCGCAGACACCCCGTCGTCGGACTGCTCGAACCCGACCAGTGACGTGCCGAACTCGACCGCGCCGCCGAGTTCGGCCAGC
This sequence comes from Streptomyces sp. DSM 110735, assembly GCF_016482685.1. Lineage (GTDB taxonomy): Bacteria > Actinomycetota > Actinomycetes > Streptomycetales > Streptomycetaceae > Streptomyces. The sequence goes on from NZ_JACYHF010000002.1 coordinate 282,992, forward strand.
CGCAGCCGCAGCGCCTCCTCGGTGCGCCACTCGGGCGTGATCAGGCTCGTGGCGTACGGGATGTCGGGGCGGTTCGCCAGCGACTCGGGCACCGCGCCGCCGACCGTCACCCTGCCGTCCGGGGAGATGGAGTGCATCGGCATCGCCAGGCGGCCGTGCGCGAGGACGCGGTCGATGACGCCGAGGTTCTCGAAGACTTCGAGGGTGCGCGGCTGGACGCCCTTGCCGCGCGAGCCGGGCTGGGGTCCCGGAGCGGCTTCGATGAGCCGGAACGACACGTCACGGCGCGCGAGTTCGCAGGCGAGCGTGAGCCCGGTCGGACCGGCGCCGACGATGAGCACGGTGGGGGCGTTGAGCGGCCGCTCGGACTTCGTCATGGTCCCGTCCTCGCAATAAGAGTGGTTGGCATCTCTTATACGGGGTCGTTGATAAGAGATGCAAGCCTCTCTTACGATGGCGGCATGAGCACATCGGGCACCAAGCCCTCTCAGCGCCGCCGCGGAGCCGACCTGGAGGCGGCGCTGCTGGACGCCACGTGGAGCGAGCTGGTGGACACCGGCTTCGCGAAGCTGACCATGGAGTCCGTCGCCGCCCGCGCGAAGACGGGGATCGCCGTGCTGTACCGCCGCTGGGCGAACAAGGACGAGCTGGTCCTCGCGGCGCTCCAGCACTACCGCGACAGCCACCCGGTCGACCTCCCGGACACCGGCAGCCTGCGCGGCGACCTGCTGGCGGCGCTCACCGGCATGGGCCAGGAGCGCGCCTCGTTCTTCACCACCGCCGTGACCGCGGGACTGTCGGGACTGCTGGCCGGGAGCGGACTCAGCCCCGCCGAGGTGCGCGAGCGGATTTTCGGCCAACACGTGGCGGACCGCGTCAGGACGCTCTACGAGCGCGCGGAATCCCGGGGCGAGATCGATCTGAAGCGCACCCCGCCCGCCGTGCTCGACATGCCCTACGACCTGGTCAGACACGATCTGTTCATGCGGCTCGCACCCGTGCCGACCGCACGTATCCGGTCGATCGTCGACGACCTGTTCCTGCCGCTCGTCGAGCGATGACCGGTCGCCGCGAGCACCCCGCACCCGCCCGCGAACCCCATGAAACCAGGCCAAAAACCACCGGTTGAAAAATCCGCGCACGCTCATTGACGCCCGTCCGCCCGACTGCAATCGTTCTCTGACAACGGTTTCAGCGACGAAACGGGAGATCCTCTGTGAGCACCATTCATGATGTGGCTGCCCGCGCCGGGGTCTCCGCGGCCACCGTCTCCCGGCATCTGCGCGGTCAGCGTGTGCGCAGCGCGGAGGTGATCCAGGATGCCATCGACGCGCTGGGGTACCGCCCCAGTGTCGTCGCGCAGTCGCTGAAGTCCGGGCGGACACGGACGATCGGTGTCGTCGTTCCCGACATCAACAACCCGTACTTCGCCGCCGTCGTGAAGGGCATGGAGTCGGTCTCCCGGGACCGCGGGTACCGCATCCTGCTCGCCAACAGCGACGAGAGCAGTGAGCGCGAGGACGACGTGCTCTCCGACATGATCCATCAGGTCGACGGCGTGATCCTGGCGCCCGCGACCGAGCAGGACGAGACACCGCTGCATGTCCGGGACGCGGGCGTGCCGCTGGTGTTCGTGGACCGCGATCTGGCGGGCGGCGAGCACTTCGACGCCGTGCTGGTGAACAACCACGAGGGCGGACGCCAGGCGGCAGGACATCTGCTCGCACTCGGACACACCCGGATCGCCGCCGTCAGCGGCCAGCAGGAGACGACACCCGGACGGCATCGCCGCGAGGGGTTCGTGGCAGCGCTGGCCGAAGCGGGGGTGGAACTCCTGCCGGAGTTCGACCTGATCGGCGACTTCCGGGAGGAGAGCGGCTACCAGCTCACCCTGCGCCTGCTGTCCGCGGCGGAGCCGCCCACGGCTCTGTTCACCGCCAACAACCTCATGACCCTGGGGGCGTTGAAGGCGCTGCACGACATGCGCGTCGGCGTCCCCGACCAGATCAGCGTCATCGGCTTCGACGACCTCGACACCGGTCCGCTGCTGAATCCGCCGCTCACCGTCGTCGACCGCCCCATGGTCGAACAGGGCGTCCTCGCCATGCGCCTGCTGCTCCAACGCCTTGGCCAGGAGGACGGTCAGGGCGGCGGCTCCCGCCGGATCACGCTCGACACCAAGCTCGTCCAGCGCGGCTCCACGGCACCACCGCGCCGTTAGCCGACGGCGCCGGGCCACCGCGCCGCGCCGCACACAAGGACTCCAACACCCCTCAGGGCACCGGCACTTCGCCGTGCCCCTCCCCCACCCATGCCAAAAACACCCATACCAAAAACGCTCACGCCAGAACCGCTCATGCCCACCTCAGGAGGAAGACCGCGATGACACGGACCGGTGTTCTCGTCGTCGGCAGCATCACCGCGGACGTCACCGCGTTCACGCGACGGCTGCCCCGCCCCGGCGAAACCGTGCTCGGGGACGACTTCACCCTCGTCCTCGGCGGCAAGGGGGCGAACCAGGCTGTCGCCGCCGCCCGGGCGGGCGCGCCCACCTGGATGGCCGGCTGCGTCGGGGAGGACCTGTTCCGGGACCTCGCGCTGGACGGTCTGCGCGGTCACGGCGTGGAGACCTCCGAGGTGCGTACGGTCCCCGGGCGCACCGGTGTCGCCCACATCCGGGTCGACGCCTCCGGTGAGAACGACATCGTGATCACGCCGCTGGCCAATGCCTCGCTCACGCCCGAGATGGTGGACGAGAGCATCGCCGCGACCCGGGACCGTACCCGCGTCCTGCTGCTGCAGTTGGAGGTCCGCGCCGAGGTCACCCGCCATGCCGCGCGGGCGGGCGCCGAGGCGGGGTTCACCGTGGTGCTCGATCCGGCGCCCGCGCAGCGACTGCCGGACGACATCTGGCAGTACGTGGACGTCGTCACGCCGAACGAGAGCGAAGCCGCCGCGCTGACCGGTGTCGAGGTGGACGGTCCCGAGTCCGCCGAGCGGGCGGCCCGCTGGTTCCTCGACCGGGGTGTGCGGCACGCGCTGATCACGCTCGGCGGCGCGGGGGCGGTCTCGGTCACCGCGGACGCGGTCCGGCACTTCCCCGCCTTTCCGGTCACCCCCGTCGACACCACGGCGGCAGGGGACGCCTTCACCGGCGCGTTCGGCGCGGCGCTCGCCGCGGGTCTGGACGCCGACACCGCCGTACGACGCGGCATGGCGGCGGGTGCCCTGGCCACCACCCGCCCCGGGGCGAGCCCCTCGCTGCCCGACCTGACCGCGGTCGACGCCCTGCTCGCCGCCCACCCCACCCCCGGCTCGGTCACCGCCGAAGCCGGTACCACCACCGAATCGGCCGCCGCCGAAACCGATTTCACCCCCGTCCCGGCCACCGCCGCGACCGACCTGGAAGGAGCCGCCTCGTGAGGCGCAACAACGGAACGCTCAACGGGCAGCTCGCCCGGGTCATCTCCGAGCTGGGCCACACCGATCAGCTCGTCGTCACCGACGCGGGGCTGCCGGTTCCGCCCGGTGTGGAGCGGGTGGACCTGGCCGTCGCCGAGAACCTGCCGCGCTTCCTGGAGCTGCTGGACGTGGTCCTGGCCGAGGTCGCGGTGGAGGACGTGCTCCTGTCGGAGGAGATCAAGGAGGCGAGCCCGGAGATGCTCGCCGAGATCGAGAAGCGGTTCGCCGCGCTGGGGGTGGCCCTGCGCTTCGTCCCCCACACCACCTTCAAGCAGGCGACCGCCGCCGCACGGGCCGCCGTTCGCTCCGGGGAGTTCACCCCGTACGCGAACGTGCTGCTCACGGCGGGCGTCGTGTACTGAGGAGCGCGGCATGAGGCTACGACTTCAGGACGTCACCAAGTCCTTCGGCGAGAACAGCGTGCTGCGCGGTGTCACCTTCGAGGTCGGTCCGGGCGAGGTCGTGGCCCTGGCCGGGGAGAACGGGGCGGGGAAGTCCACGCTCACCCGGGTCATCTCGGGCGCGCACCAGCCGGACGCCGGGCAGGTCGTCATCGACGGCGAGCCGGTGACCTTCAAGAACCCGCAAGGAGCGATGGCCCGGGGCATCGAGGTCATCTACCAGGAGTTCCGGCAGAACCTCTTCCCGCATCTGAGCGTCGCCGAGAACATCCATGTCCTCGACCGCGAGCGGCGGTTCGGGCGGCTGCTGGTGTCGCGGAAGCGGATGGCCGAGGAGGCGCGGTCGACGCTCGCCGCGCTCGGCATGGACGGCATCGACGTGCTCGCGCCGGTCGGCACGCTGGGGGTCGCCGAGCAGCAGATGGTCGAGATCGCCAAGGCGACCTCGCACGAGCTGCGGCTGCTCATCCTCGACGAGCCGACGGCGGCGCTCGACGAGCGCGAGTCCGAGCAACTCTTCGAGCAGGTACGGCGGTTGCGGGACGAGGGCGTGTCCATCGTCTACATCAGCCACCGCCTGGACGAGATCTTCGAGCTGGCGGACCGCATCGTCGTCCTGCGGGACGGTCTGGTCGCGCTGGACACGCCGATCGCGGAGACCGGTCCGGCGCAGGTCGTCGCGGCCATGGTCGGCAACGCGGTGGACGACTTCTACCCCAAGGAGCGCAATGCCCGCGAGGAGGTCGTCCTGCGGGTCCGGGGCGGCTCGGGCACCGTCTTCCAGGGGGTCGACCTCGACGTCCGTGCCGGTGAGGTCCTCGGCATCGGCGGTGTGGTCGGCTGCGGGCGCAGCAGTCTGCTGCGCGCGCTGTTCGGTCTGGAGCCGCTCGCCTCCGGCACGGTCGAGGTCGACGGCGCCCCGGTGCGGCTGCGGAACATCCGGGACGCCATCGCCGCCCGCATCGCCTATGTCACCCCCGACCGGCAGGCGGAGGGACTGTGCCCGGACCTGTCGGTGGAGGCCAACGTCTCGCTGGCCACCCTGCGCATGCACACCGGACCGGGCGACCTCGTCCGCCGGACCCGGGAGCGGGAGGCCACCGGCGAGGTCATGTCCCGGCTGCGGGTGCGGACCGCCTCCCCGGAGTCCGCGGTGACGTCGCTGTCCGGCGGCAACCAGCAGAAGGCGCTGTTCGCCAAGTGGGTCCTCACCGGCCCACGGGTCCTGCTCATGGACGAGCCCACCCGAGGGGTCGACGTCGGGGCGAAGACCGAGATCTACCGCATCATCAACCAGCTCACCGCGGACGGCGTCGCCGTCGTCCTGGTGAGTTCCGATCTCCCCGAGCTCGTCGCCATGTCGGACCGCGCGGTCGTCATGCGCCAGGGGCGGCTGGTGGCCGAGATGGCCGGCGACCAACTGAGCGAGCAGTCCGTCCTGGAACACGCATTGGTGGGTGCCGCATGACCTCCGTCCTGAAATCCGTTGCCCGCCAACTGCGGGCGGTATGGATGCTGTTGCTGGTGGGCGTGGTTCTGAGCATCGCCTCGCCGGTGTTCCTGACCAGCACCAACCTGCTGAACGTCGGGCTGGCCACCTCGGTGGTCGCGCTGCTGGCCATCGGTCAGACGTACGTCATCGTCCTGGCGGAGATCGACCTGTCGGTCGGCGCCGTCCTCGGCTTCTCCTCGGTGGTGACCGCCCTGGTCCTGCGCGACCACGGGCTGCTGCCCGCCCTGGCGGCGGGCGTCGGCGTGGGCGCGGCTGCCGGTCTGGTCAACGGGCTGCTGGTGACCCGGACCCGGATGCCGTCCTTCATCGCGACGCTGGCGATGATGTCCATCCTGTCCGGGCTGACGCTCCAGCTCACCGACGGCAACCCGGTCGGCGTCGACGACTACGGTTTCCAGGGCATCGGGCAGGACTACCTCGCCGGGATCCCGCTTCCCGTGTGGCTGATGGTCGCCGGGTACGTCGTCTTCGGCGTGCTGCTGGCCCGTACCGGCTTCGGCCGCTTCGTCTACGCGACCGGCGACAACCTGGAGGCGGCGCGCCTGTCGGGCATCCGCACCCAGCGGGTCAAGGTGCTCGCGTTCGTGATCAGCGGACTCCTCGCCGCGCTCGGCGGTTTCATCCTCACCGCCCGGCTGTCCACGGCCGAGCCGACCGCCGGTACGGGTCTGGAGCTGGAGTCGATCGCCGCTGTGATCATCGGCGGCACCAGCCTCGCCGGTGGCCGGGGCAAGCTGCTGGGCACGCTGATCGGCGCGCTGGTCCTCGGTGTCATCGACAACGGCATGAACCTGCTGGACGTGTCGCCGTTCCTGCAGAGCGTGGTCAAGGGCGTGGTCATCCTGCTGGCGGTCTTCCTGGACCGCAACGTGGACGGGCTGCGGGCGATGGTCGCCTGGCGCAAGCCGCCGCGCCCCTCGGAGCCCGCGGCGCCGGAGACCGTCCTCGCCCCGGCCACCTCCGTGCCGACCGCGCAGCACACGCCCTGAGCACCCCCCTACGCACCCCGAGCACCTCCTGAGCACCGCTGAATCTCCCCGCACGTCCCCTGAAGGAGCCGCACCATGTCCGTCACCCGCACCGTAAGAGCGGCCGCCGCGCTCGCCGCCGTCACCGCGCTCGCCCTGACCGGCTGCAGCCGGGGCTCGGCGACCGACCCCGCCTCCGGCAAGGCGGCGTCCGGCAAGAAGACCGCCACGCTGATCATGAGCACCCTGAACAACCCGTTCTTCGTCAGCGTGGGCAACGGCGCCAAGTCCCAGGCGGCCAAGTCCGGGGTCAAGCTCAGCGTGCAGAACGCCAACAACTCCGACTCCACGGCGCTGAACCTGGCCACCACCGCCGTCTCCAAGCAGGTCGGCGCCCTGATCATCGACCCGGTCAGCAGCACGTCGGCGACCGCGTCGGTCAAGCAGGCGAACGGCGCGGGCATCCCCGTCATGGCGTTCGACCGCAAGCCGGAGGGCGGCAAGCTGTCGTCCTTCATCGGCTACGACGCGATCCAGGCGGGCCGCAACGCCGCCGACGCGCTCGCCAAGTCCCTCGGGGAGAAGGGCACGATCGTCGAGATCCAGGGTCTGCTCGGCACCAACGTCGCCCAGGACCGCAGCAAGGGCTTCGAGGAGGAGATCGCCAAGTACCCGCACATCAAGACCGTCGCCAAGCAGGCAGCCGACTTCGACCGGGCCAAGGCGCTCGACGTCATGACCAACATCCTCCAGGCGCACCCCGACATCGACGGTGTCTACGCCGCCAACGACGAGATGGCGATGGGCGCCCTGGCCGCGCTCAAGTCCCGCCACCTCGCCGGGAAGGTCAAGCTGGTCGGCAACGACGGCATAGCCGACGCGCTCGCCGCGATCCAGGCGGGCACGATGTACGCGACCAACGCGGAGTCGCCGTACGCCCTCGGGCAGAAGGTCGTCAGCCTCACCGGCCAGGTCCTCGACGGCAAGAAGGTGTCGGCCACGGAGACCCTCCAGGGCAAGCTGGTCACCAAGTCCACGGTGCGGGAGTACGCCCAGTACCTGGTGAGCATCGGCGACTCGGCGGACGTACCCGCCTCGCTGCGCAAGTAGCGCCAGGGCGTCGCACGGTGGAGGTCCGCGAGCGGGCCTCCACCGGTGCGTTCACGCCCGTACGACCTGCGCGAACATCTCCTCCATGGACCGCTGGGCGGGGCGGTAGCGCACGCCGAGACCCCGGCGGCTCTTGGTGGTGTCCACGCGGAGGTCGTAGCCGATGTTGCGCCGCAGATAGGCGCGTTCGAGTCCGGCGGCCGGTCCCAGGGCGACCGCGAGCGCCTTGGGCAGCGGGCGGCGCGGCAGTGGGTGGTCGGCGCCGTAGCGGGGCAGGAGCCGCCGGGCGAGGTCGACGACGTCCGTGGACTCGGCCGCGAGGAGGTGGCGCCCCCGCGCGTCGGGCAGGAAGGCGGCGGCCAGATGCCCGTAGGCGACGTCCCGCACGTCCACGACGGTGAGCGCGATCCGCGGGGCGCCCCTCCGCATCCGCCCGCTCGCCATCTGCCGGGCGATGGTGAAACTCTCGCTGGTCGGGGTGGAGTTGAGGGCGGGTCCGATGACCAGTCCCGGGTTGACGGTGACCAGGCGCCAGTCGTCCCGCTCCTCCGCGATCCGCCACGCCTCCCGCTCCGCCAGCGTCTTGGAGTAGCTGTAGGGCTCGCGGGTCAGGGAGGAGGTGGTGTTCCAGCTCTCCTCGGTCACGGTGCGGTCCGGGAGCGCGAGGGTGTCCTCCGCGTCCCCGAACATCGCGGCGACCGAGCTGGTCAGCACCACCCGCTCGACGCCGCCGACCCCGTTCGCGGTGCGGAGCACGTTGCGGGTGCCCTGTACGGCCGGATCGACCAGGTCCCGCTGGGGGTCCCGTACGGAGCGGACGAACGGCGAGGCGGTGTGGATCACGATCCGGCACCCGCGCATGGCGTCCGCGTAGGAGCCGTCCCTGAGCAGGTCGGACGCGAACAGGCGCAGCGTGCCGGGCGCGCCGTCGGCGGCGTGCAGCAGGTGCCGGACCTTCTGCGTGTCGCCCGGGTCGCGGACGGCGGCGTGCACGGTGACCCCCGCGTCGAGCAGGGCTTTCACGATCCAGCCGGCGACGTAGCCGGTGGCCCCGGTGACCAGGACCGGCGCGCTCGTGTCGACGGGCAGGTCACCGAGGTCGACGTGGGAGTCCATGATCTTCTCCCCGATTACTCGTTCACCAGGAGGATCTTGCCGATGTGGCCGCCCTCCTCCATGAGCCGGTGCGCCTCGGCCGCCTGGGACATCGGCAGGCGCCGGTCGACGACGAGTTGCACGGCGCCGCTCTCGATCATCGGCCAGACCTGGTCCCGGACCTCGGCGACGATCTCTGCCTTCTGCTCCTTGGACCGCGTCCGCAGGGTCGTGCCGTGCACGGAGGCGCGCTTGAAGACCAGCTCCGCCAGGTTGAGGTTCGCTTCCAGACCGTCCTGGAGTCCGATGACGACCAGGCGTCCGTCGGGGGCGAGGGAGCGCACGTTGCGTTCGAGGTAGCTGCCGCCGACGACGTCCAGGACGACGTCGTAGGGACCGTGCTCGGTGAAGTCCTGGGTGCGGTAGTCGATCGTGACGTCGGCGCCCAACTCCCGTGCGCGTGCGGCCTTCTCGGGACCGCCGACGGTGGTGACGACACGTGCGCCGAGTGCCTTGGCGATCTGGATCGCCATGGTGCCGACGCCTCCGGCGCCACCATGGACGAGGAAGGTCTCGCCCTTCTTCAGCCCTGCGGTCATGACGATGTTGGACCACACGGTCGCGACGGCCTCGGACAGCCCCGCGGCGTCGACCAGGCTGATCCCCTCGGGCACGGGCAGCAGTTGCCCCGCGGGCACGGCGACCTTCTGCGCGTAGCCGCCTCCGGTGAGCAGCGCGCAGACCTCGTCGCCCACCTGCCATCGGGTCACACCCTCGCCGAGGGCGCTGATACGGCCGGAGACCTCGAGTCCCGGGTAGGGCGAGGTGCCGGGCGGGACGGGGTAGAGACCCCAGCGCTGCATCACGTCGGCGCGGTTCAGCGCGCTGGCGACCACGTCGACGACGACCTCACCGGCGGCGGGGGTCGGGTCTTCGACGTCAGTCCACTCCAGGACCTCGGGACCGCCGGGCTCCTTGATCGACACTGCCTTCATGACGCTCCGTTCATAGGGCTGAGGGCTCCCGCGCACGCATCGGCGCGCGTCCGGAAGCTCGATGTTTACAGCGCACACATTAGATTGCAGGTGTGTGCACTGTCAACATGGACCGCCCTACCGCGACATCGCCGCCGACGCGGCGAACAGCGCCCGGACAGCCCCACGGACCTGGGCGTCGACCTTTTCAGGGGTCGAGGCGTCGAGCTTTCCGTCCAGACACAGGAAGGCCAGCCCGTGGACGACAGCCCAGACCGTGGTCGCGAGCGCGTCCGGGTCGGCGGCGCCGGGGAAGGCGCCGCGCACGATGGAGCGGACGTACTCCGATATGGCGGCGGTCGCCGCGACCCGCTCCTCACTGGTCGGGTCGCACGGCTCCGCGAACATCACCCGGAACATCGCGGGGCGGTCGAGCGCGAAACGCACATACGCGACGGCGACGGCGGCGAGGTCGTCCGGGGTCGTGGGCGCGGGGTGCGCGGCCGCCAAGTTTCCGGCGAGTTCGCGGTACCCCTCGGCGGCGACGGCGGAGACCAGCGCATCGCGGTCCGCGTAGTGGCGGTAGGGAGCCGTCGCCGACACCCCCGCCCGCCGCGCCACCGCGCGCAGCGACAGACCGGCGCTGCCGTCCTCCTCCAGCAGCCCCAGCGCGGCACGCAGACAGGCGGCGCGCAGATCGCCGTGATGGTACGAGCCGGTCGCTTGCGGCATAGGTCACACTCCTTGAAGTTTACGGCGCTTACATCCCTGACCTAATGTGAACGCTGCACACATTGTAAGCGATACAGATCGAGAGGGAAAAGGATGACCAGCGAACTGTTCTCGCCGTTGTCCCTGCGCTCCGGCCAGGTACTGCGCAACCGGATCGCCAAGGCGGCCATGGAGGAGAACATGGCCGCCGACGGCCAGTTGCCGGGCCACGAGCTGTTCGGGCTCTACCGGCGCTGGGCCGAGGGCGGCACCGGACTGCTCATCACCGGCAACGTCATGGTCCACGCCGAGGCGCTGACCGGACCCGCCGGTGTCGTGCTCGACGAGGCGGCGCCGCTGGAGCCGTTCACCGAGTGGGCGAAGGCGGGCCAGTCGGGGGGCGGGAAGATCTGGATGCAGATCAACCACCCCGGGCGCCAGATCGCCTCCGACATGCCCGGCGTCGTCTGGGGTCCGTCCGCCGTCGGCGTCGACCTCGGCAAGCACAGCAGCCGCTTCGGGCGCCCGGTCGCCATGACCGCCGAGCAGATCGGCGAGACCGTGACGCGGTACGCGGTGACCGCCCAGCGCGCCGAGGAGGCGGGCTTCGACGGGGTCGAGATCCATGCCGCGCACGGCTATCTGCTCTCGCAGTTCCTGTCGCCCCTGGTCAACAAGCGCACCGACCAGTGGGGCGGCTCGCTGGAGAACCGGGCGCGGATGCTGCTGGACATCGTCCGCGCCGTACGGGCCGCGGTCTCGCCCTCCTTCGCGGTCGCGGTCAAGCTCAACTCCGCCGACTTCCAGCGCGGCGGCTTCGACGCCGACGACGCCCGTCAGGTGATCGCGATGCTCGCCCCGCTCGGCGTCGACCTGGTCGAGCTGTCCGGCGGCAGCTACGAGTCCCCGGCGATGTCCGGGCGCCCGGCGGACGCGCGCACCCAGGCTCGCGAGGCGTACTTCCTCGACCTGGCGAAGGACCTGGTCAGGACCAGCCCGCTGCCGCTCATGCTGACCGGTGGCATCACCCGGCGCGAGACCGCCGAGCGGGTCCTCGCGAGCGGAGTCGCCGTCATCGGCATGGGCACCGCCCTCGCCGTCACGCCCGACCTGCCCGAGCGCTGGCGCACGCGCCGCGAAGCCGAACGGCAGCTCCGCCCGGTGACCTGGTCCGACAAGGCGCTCGCCTCGGCGGCGGGCATGGCCCAGGTCCGCCACCAGATGCGCCGGATCGCCCGGGGCAGCCGCCCCACGCCCGGCACCCACCCGGCGGTCGCCCTCCTCGCGGAGCGGCGCAAGCAGCGGCGGGCGCTGCGCCGTTACCGCTCCTGGCTGGAGACGGTGCGGCGCGCCGCGTAGCGCGGACCCTTCCCGCACAGCGAGGCGGCGCGACTCCAACGGAGCCGCGCCGCCTCGGTGTTGGTTCAGCGGGAGCCGATCACCTTCAGCACCTTCAGCGCGCCGGTCAGCAGTGCCGCCCACGTCTCGGGCGGGATGCTCTTCGGCGGGGTGAACCCCTGGACGCGCTGGTGGGCAACGGTCTGCGCCTCGGTGTACTTGAGGATGCCCTCCGCGCCGTGACGGCGACCGAGCCCGGAGTCGCCCATGCCGCCCATCGGCGCGTCGACACTCCCCCATGCGGCGGCGAACGCCTCGTTGACGTTGACGGTGCCCGCGTGCAGCCGGGCGGCGACGGCGCGCCCCCGAGAGGAACTACGGGACCAGACACTGGCGTTGAGACCGTACGGCGTGGCGTTGGCGCGCGCGATCGCCTCGCTGTCGTCGCGGACGGGGTAGACCGACACGACGGGCCCGAAGGTCTCGTGCTCGTACAGCGTCATGTCGGGCGTGACACCGGCGAGGATGGTCGGCTCGTAGAACAGCGGTCCCAGGTCCGGGCGTGCCCTGCCGCCCGCGAGGACCTTCGCCCCCTTGGCCACGGCGTCGTCGACGTGCTCGGTGACGGTCTTGAGCTGGGCGGGCGTGGTGAGGCTGCCGACATCGCAACCGAAGTCGTACGCGCCACCGACCTTGAGCCGCTTCGCGCGCGCGACGAACGCGTCCACGAACTGGTCGTGGACCGACTCCGCGACGTACAAGCGCTCGACGGAGACGCAGAGCTGTCCCGCCGAGGGGAAGCACGCGGCGACGGCGCCGTCGGCTGCCTTCTCGATGTCCGCGTCATCCAGCACCAACATGGCGTTCTTGCCGCCGAGTTCGAGGGAGGCGCCGATGAGCCGCTCCCCCGCGTCCCGCGCGATCTTTCGGCCGCTGGCGGTGGAACCGGTGAACATCATGTAGTCGGCGCCCGCCATCAGCGCCCCGCCGATGGAGCTGCCCCGCCCGATCACCATCTGCCAGACACCGGACGGCAGTCCGGCCTCCCGCATCAGCTCCAGCGACCACAGCGCGGTGAGCGCGGTCTGCGTATCGGGCTTCTGGACGACGGCGTTGCCGGCCATCAGCGCCGCGATGGCGTCACTGGCGGCCATGCTCAGCGGGTAGTTCCAGGGCGAGACGACCGCGACGACGCCCTTGGGGTGGCGCAGTTCGGTGGTGTGGGTGAGCAGCGGGATCGCGCCCCGGCGGCGCTTGGGCGCCAGGTAACGGGCGCCGTTGCGGGCGTAGTAGCGGGACACGATGGCGATGTCCACGACTTCGAGGAACGCGTCCCGGCGGGTCTTGCCGTTCTCCGCCTGCATGAGGTCGAGCGCCTCTTCCCGGCGGGCGAGGACGAGGTCGTGGAAGCGCAGCAGGATCTGCTTGCGGCGGCTCAACGGGGTGGCGGCCCAGGCGCGTTGGGCGATGCGGGCCCGCGCGAAGGCGTCCTTCACGTCGGCGGGCACGGAGACCGGGAGGTCGGCCAGGGGTGCACCGGTGTAGGGGGCGGTGGTGGTCACGCGTACGGCGTCGGGGGCGGCGGTGACGCGTGCCGCGAGCCGCTCGATCCGCTCCGGCGTCAGGGACGCGGGCAGGGGGGCACGGGAGGCTCGGGCGGTGGAGGCTTGGGCGGTGGAGGCTTGGGCGGTGGTCATGGCGGGCTCCTCGCTTACCGGCTGCGGACCGAGGTCGGGACCGGCATGTGCAGGGCGAGCTGCCCCTCGGTCACGACGTCGAACTGGATGGTCCGCATCGGCTTGAGGGAGCGCAGGTCGTCGGCCATCCGCCCCTCCCCCACCGTGAACTGGAGATCGCGCGGGACGAGCGAGGTGCCCGCGGAGAGCACGTTGGTCTGGCTCAGGGTCGAGTGCCACGCGCCGTTGATCGAGGTGTACGAGGTGAGCGACGCGACGCGCTTGCCGCTCGGGAAGCTGTTCTGGGCCGGGGTGGGCGCCGAGAGCGCGAGGTCGATGCCGCCCGCGTCGTTCGCCACGCGCGCGGTCGTGCGGTGGGCGTCGATGTCGACGTCCAGACCGGTCACCCACTTGGGGAAACCGTAGCCGTCGTGTCCGCGCACCTGGGCGATCTCGGTGCTGACCGGCAGGGACAGCACATAGGAGTCGAGGTGCTCGTTCTTGAGCGCGGCGACGAGGTCGAAGAAGCCGAGCTTCCCGTGCCGGGCGGGCTTCACCGCGATGCCGACGGCGGCTTCGGTGTAGAAGTCGATGTCGCACACGTCGTACCGGAAGAACATCGCGGAGACCAGACCGAGCCCGGGCGCGACCTCCAGCGGGGCCAGCTCGCGGGGCAGCCGGGAGCGGATGGCGCGGGTGGGCGCGAGCATCGTGAGCCGGGCGGTGGAGATGCGGTAGTAGAAGTTCGGGGTGAGGGTCTCGCCGATGGGCGAGTCGACCTTGGTCTTCGGCAGCTTCCGGAAGAAGTCGACACCGCTGACGCGGGGGTCACGGGCGACCTCGTCGAGGTCGGTGTCCATCCGGTAGCGGTCGTAGAGACCGCCCTTGGGGACGGTGACCGCGCGACCGCCGAGGTCGGCCTTGACGGTGTCGGGCTGGGGCTGGGACGAGGGCATGGAGAGGCTCCCGGATCGCATGTTGACGGTGATTACATCAGCGTAGCCACCAATGTAAGCACCGTCAACACATGCGATCGCGCCCGCTGTCTCAGTCGTCCTGGTGCAGGGCGTTCCCCAGGAAGTCGATGGCGATCTTGCGGGCGATGTTGGCCGCCTTGGTGTCGCGCAGGCTGTCCAGGAGGAGGAAGTCGTGGACCATGCCCGCGACGCGGACCGAGGTGACGTCGTTGCCCGCCTCGCGGAGCTTGTTGGCGTACTTCTCGCCCTCGTCGCGCAGCACGTCCGCCTCGTCGGTGATGACCAGGGTGGGCGGCAGCCCCTGCAGCTCCTCCAGGCTGGCCCGGAGCGGGGAGGCGTAGATCTCGGCGCGCTGGGCGGGGTCGGTGGTGTAGGCGTCCCAGAACCACTTCATGGCGTCGCGGGTGAGGTAGTAGCCCTCGGCGAACTGGTGGTACGACGGCGTGTCGAAGTTGGCGTCGGTCACCGGGTACAGCAGGCACTGTGCCTTGAGGTCGATCCCGCCGCGGTCCTTGTTCATCAGCGCGAACACCGCCGACATGTCACCGCCGACCGACTCGCCGGTCACGGCGATGCGCGAGGTGTCCATGCCGTGCTCCGCGCCGTGCTTGAGGACCCACTGGCCCACGGCGTAGTTCTGCTCCACCTGGGTGGGGTACTTCGCCTCGGGCGCGCGGTCGTAGACCGGGAAGACGCCCGCGGCACCGGCGCCGACGGTGAGTTCGCGGAAGAGCCGGTCGTGGGTCTTGTCGTCACCGAAGACCCAGCCCGCGCCGTGGATGTAGAACAGCACGGGCAGCGGACCGGTCACGCCCTTGGGGCGGATGATGCGGGTGCGGACGGTCCCCCACTCACCGGCGTCGACGTCGACCCACTCCTCGTCGACCTCGGGGCGGGGCACGCTGGTGTCGCTCTGCAGGTCGGCGAGGATGGCGCGACCCTGCTCCGGCGGGACCTCGTAGATCCGGGGGTGCGGGTCGGTCGCCTCGGCCAGTTCCTTCGCGGCGGGTTCGAGGTACGGGGTGACGGGCGGCGGGATGTCGGTCATGGCCACTCCTTGGGACGGGCACACGAGTTGGTCGTCGCGCGGCTTCTCCAGCCGCTGGTGGTGACGGCTACCCCGAGGTGGAGATCACCCGCACGTGTGAGGTGGAGATCCCCTTGTCCATGTTTGGCGCCCGCGCCGTGGGGCGCAACCGGCCGCCCCGCGCGTTGCCCGGCTCGGGCACGAGGGCTGCCCGGCTCGTCTACGGGAGCTGCCCGGCTCGGGTACGAGCCCCCGCCGGGCTCAGGCGCCGGAGGGCTCGTGCGGGATGCGCACGAACCCGAAGACCTCACCGACGAGGTCCGCGAGAGACCGCCCCCCGGCGTCGTCGGCCCAGCGTTCGAGGGCGACGTCGAAGCAGGCCAGGGCGGTGTTGACCATGGTCCGCGCCTTCAGCTCGGCGACCGGACCCCCGCTGTCGATCCGGGCGGCGATCTCCGGTACGAGGGCGCCGGTCCAGGCCAGGTGCTTCTCCAGGTACCGGGCGCGCAGGGCGGGGGTGTGACAGATGACCCGGGTCGCCCGCTTCCAGCGCCCCGCGTCGGCGTCCATCTGCTCGGCCGCCACGACGAAGGTGTCGCGCAGGGCGTCCCAGGCAGGCTGCCCGTCGAGGTGGCGGCACAGCTCCTCGCGGACCTCCTCGGCACCGGGGACGCGGTCGCCGAAGACGACGTCCTCCTTGTTGCCGAAGTAGCGGAAGAAGCTGCGCTGGGAGATACCGGCCGCGCGCGCGATGTCGGCGACGGTCACCTGCTCGTAGCCGGAGGCGTCGAACAGCTCCAGAGCCGTGTCGGACAGTGCCTCCGTGACGAGCCGACGGGTTCTCAGGCGCAGCCCGGGCGCGGTGGTGGTCTCCCTCATACCGAGAGGCTATCAGTGCCGAACTTGGCACACTGTGCCAGAAGTGGCGTACGGTGTTGGGCGCGGGGTGTTCGCCGCCCTGGGAACCAGTCGTAGAACCCGCCGTACCGGCGCCTGCCACAGCTCTTCGCGGGTCGTCGTGGGTCGTCACCACAAGGGAGAAACAGCCATGACCAAGGTCCTCTTCGTCGTCTCCGCGGCCGACCACTGGACGCTGAACGACGGAACCGAGCACCCCTCGGGCTACTGGGGCGAGGAGCTGGCGATGCCCCACAAGATCTTCAGCGAGGCGGGCTGGGAGATCACGATCGCCACCCCGGGCGGCAAGCCCCCCACGCTGGACCGGCTGAGCATGTCCCGCACCGCGGGTCTGCCCGGCAAGCTGCGCGAGGTCGGCGAGTACCTGGACTCGATCCAGGCTCAACTGGACGCTCCGCGTCCGCTGGACGAGATCGACCCCGCCGCGTACGACCTGGTCTTCTACCCCGGCGGGCACGGTCCGATGGAGGACCTGGCGTACGACGAGGTGTCGGGCGCGGTGCTCACCCGGGTCCTGGACTCCGGCAAGCCGCTGGCCCTGCTGTGCCACGCCCCGGCGGCGACCCTGGCCGCCCGGAACGCGGACGGCTCGTGGCCGTTCGCCGGGTACCGGATGACGGGTCTGTCCAACACCGAGGAGAAGCTCAACAGCTTCGGCCGCAAGGCGCCCTGGCTGCTGGAGGACCGGCTGCGCGAGGAGGGCGCGGACTACGTCAAGGCGCGCCTGCCGCTGCTGCCGTTCGTGGTGGTGGACCGCAATCTGTACACGGGCCAGAACCCGACGTCCTCCGAGCGCCTGGCCAAGCGCCTGGTGTCGGACCTGAACGACCGCTGAACCGCGCCGTCCCGCACACCGAGGAGCACACCCCGATGAGCAGCCGCATCCTTCTCCTGGGCGCCACCGGCTACACCGGCGGCCTGGTCCTGAACGCCCTGCTGCGCCGAGGCGTCCGGCCGACCCTGGCAGGCCGCAACGCCACCGCCCTCGCGGCACTCGCCGAACGGTCCGGCGGACTCGACCACGTGGTGGTGGACGCCACGGACACCGCGGACCTGAAACGGCACCTGCGGCGCGGGGACGTACTGGTCACCACCGTCGGTCCCTTCGAACGCCTCGGCCACTCCGCCGCCGCGGCCGCGGCGGAGACCGGTGCCCACTACGTCGACTCCACCGGCGAGGTCGGCTTCGTCCGCACCGTGCGCGACCGGTACGGCGAGCGCGCCCGCGAGACCGGCGCGGTCATGCTCCCGGCGTTCGGCTACGACTACGTCCCCGGCATCCTCGCGGGCACGCTCGCCGCCCGTCAGGCGGGTGCCGCCGTACGCGCCCTGGACATCGGCTACTTCGCGACCGGACCGCTCTGGCGCGGCATCAGCAAGGGCACCCGTACGACCATGCGCGACGGTCTCACCCTGCCGTCACCGACCTGGCGCGGACACCGGCTGGCGGAGGAACGCACCGCGTCCCGCGTGCACGAGTTCGACGTCCAGGGCCGGCGCAAGTCCGCCTTCCTCGTCTCCGGCACGGAAGTCCTCTTCCTCCCGGGCGACTTCCCCGCCCTGAGCGACGTCACGGTCTTCAACGGCTGGTTCCCCGCCCTGAGCCGTCCCCTCACCCTGATCTCCGCCGTCGCCAACGCCCTGATCCGCCTCCCCGGCGGCCACCACCTCACCAGCCTCCTCACCCTCCCCCTCACCTTCGGCCCACCCGGCGGACCCGACACCACCGAACGCGCCCGCACCCGCTCCTACGTCGTCGCCGTCGCCTCGACGGGAACGCGTGGCACTCCGCCCCTCGCGGAAGTCCGCCTCGAAGGTCCGAGCGCGTACAGCCTCACCGGCGAGTTGATGGCCTGGGCGGCACAACGCCTCGCCGCGGGCGCCGGTGAGGTCGCGGGAGTGGTGGGACCGGTCGAGGCGTTCGGGCTGGAGGCGCTGCGGGAGGGGTGCGCGGAGATGGGGCTGGTGCCAGAGCCGTGAGGTCGCGCGTGGCCGTCGGCTCTGCGTCGCCGTACCGTGAGCCCGGACACCGCCGCCGCGCTCCTCCCTCATCCGCCGGGCACGACCGCGCTCTCGTCAGACGGTTCGCCGCTCTCGACATAGACCACCAGCGTCTGTTCCGGCTGTTCGGCCAGGTGGAAAGCCGTGTACGTGTAATCGGTCGTGCCCCGTCGCGGGTGCCGTAGCCGTTTGCGACCGCTGTGCCGCGCCTGCACGTCGTACCGCGGCCACCAGTCCCGCGCCTCCGGGCTGTTCTCGTTCAGCTCCTCGATCAGCCGGGTGTACCGGGGGTCGCCGGGATGGCGTGCCGCCAGCGTCCGGAGGCGGCCGAGCAGACCACGCGCTTCGGGTTCCCAGTCGACCACGATCTCCCGGGCCACCGGTTCGAGAAACACCCAGCGGACGAAGTTGGCGGGCCGCCCCGCATCGGTGATGAGCCCCGGGAACAAGTCGTCCGCCGCCTGGTTGTGGCTGAGGACGTCGTAGGTGCCGCCGATGATGTACGCCGGGGTCGGCTGGAGCAACAGGGGGACGGCGCCCACCGCGGCAGGAAGCGGCTCGCGTTCCTCGGCTTCGGGCGCGGGCGCGTGGCCGGCGAGCTGGAGAAGGTGAGCGCGCTCGTGCCGGTCGAGCCGCAGCGCCACGGCGAGGGCGTTGAGCACCTGGTCGGAGACGCGGATCTCTCGCCCCTGTTCCAGGTAGGTGTACCAGGTGGCGCTGATCCCGGCCAGGAGTGCCAGTTCCTCTCGGCGCAGTCCCGGAGTCCGGCGGCGGCCGGTCCGGGGCAGACCCACCTCGTCGGGAGTCAGGCGCTCCCTCCGGCTGCGCAGGAACTCACTGAGCTGACGACGTTGATCCGGCTGTGTGGACATGGCGTAGGGAACTCCCAGTTCCAGAATAAACACGCTCTGGATACCAGGCTAAGCCCGTCGGAGACTGAGGTGCGAGCACGGGCCGCGGCACGACCGACGGCCTCACACGGTTAATACCGGCGGGAAAGGCAGAGGGCGACTCATGTCCGGAATCAAGGGCAAAGTGGTGGCGATCACGGGAGCGAGCAGTGGTATCGGTGAGGCGACCGCGCTGCTGCTCGCCGAGCGCGGCGCGCGGCTCGTCCTCGGCGCGCGCAGGTCCGAACGCCTGGCGGAACTGGTGGACCGCATCGAGAAGGCAGGCGGTACGGCCGTGTGGATCCGCACCGACGTCACCCGGCGGGAGGACCTTCAGGCTTTGGTCGCGCTGGCCGGTGAGCGCTTCGGTCGGCTCGACGTACTCGTCAGCAATGCCGGAGTCGGCACCGTCTCGCCCCTCGACGATCTGCGCGTCGAGGAGTGGGACCACATGGTCGACGTCAACGTGAAGGGCGTACTGCACGGGATCGGCGCCGCGCTGCCGGTCTTCCGGGCGCAGGGAACCGGTCACTTCGTCACCACCGCCTCCACGGCGGCGTTTCGCATCGTGCCGACCATGGCCGTCTACGCGGGAACCAAGTTCGCGGTCCGGGCCATCTGCGAAGGACTGCGCCAGGAAGCGGGCGACTCCTTGCGGGTGACCACCGTCTCGCCGGGTGCGACCGCGACGGACTTCGCCGAGGCGTCGACCAACAGCCAGGTCAGAGCGGAGATCACGAAGATGCGGGACGACATCGCGATCCCGCCCGACGCGATCGCCCGGGCCATCGCCTTCGCGATCGAGCAGCCTGCCACAGTCGACGTGAACGACATCGTCGTCCGTCCCACCGCCCAGAGCTGACCGTGAGTCAGGGCTGAGGCTGCTCGACCGCTTCCTCGGCAGCCGCCGCCGTTTCGGCTGCCGCGATGTCGATGAAGCGACGTATCGCCTCGGGGGACATGTCGAGCCCCTGGGAGGCGGCGTGTTCGTCGCCGAAGACCTGGACGGCCTCGGCGACGGCCAGGGCGAGTTCGGCTTCCGCCTTGCGCAGCTTGACCTCGGCCTTGTCGACGGTGTCGACGACCGCGAGCTGGCGGCGCTGCTTCTCCTGGAGTCGCTGTTTGCGGGACGGCGTCTTGCCGACGTTCTGCACAGTCACACCAAGATCATAAACAGAGCCGTGGGCAGAGATGTAATCGACAACTCCGCGTCGGCACCAGGCTGTTCGCGTCCAGTCCGCCGAAGGCGTCTCAGGCCGACAGCTCCCGGGCGTACGGCGGTTCCGCGCCGGAGCGGGAACAGGTCAGGGCGGCGGCGCGCGCCGCGAAGCCGAGGACGTCGCGCCAGATCTCGGCGTCGAGACCCGCGACCGCCGCGTGGCTCAGCGCGTCGAGCTCCCGCAGCCGGTGCAGGAGCGCCGCGTTGACCGTGTCGCCCGCGCCGATCGTGTCGACCACCGCGACCTTCGTACCCGGCACACTCACCTGACCCGCGCCCCGGCTCCACACGCTCAGTCCGTCGCCGCCCCGGGTCAGGACGATCGCCGCCGGACCGTACTCCAGCCACTCGGTGAGCCGGGCGTCGAGGTCGCCGTCGGGTCCGAGGTCCGCGAGCCAGCGGGCGTCCTCGATCGAGAGCTTCAGCAGCGCGACGTACGGCAGCCAGGAGAGGAACCGCTTCCGGTAGGCGTCGGCGTCCGCGATCAGACCGGGGCGGATGTTGGGGTCGAGGGCGGTGAAGACGCCGTTGTCCGACTCCCTGCGCAGCAGCGCCTCGTACGCGCTCGCGCCCGGCTCCAGTACGAGCGAGCAGGTGCCGACCGACAGGGCGGTGACGCCCTCCGGCAGCGCGGCGGGGAGCGTGAAGAGGCGGTCGGCGGTGCCCTCGGTGTAGAAGCCGTAGCCCGCCGAGCCGTCGCTGCCCACGTCGGCGACGGCCAGCGTCGTCGGCTCGGAGCCGCGCTGGACCAGCTCCGTGCCGACACCCGCGTCCCGCAGCCCCGACAGCAGAGCCGCTCCGAAGGCGTCCGTGGACACGCGCGAGCAGAACGAGGTCGGGGAGCCGAGGCGACCGAGTGCGACGGCGACGTTGTACGGTCCGCCGCCCCGCTGCGGCAGAAGCTGCGGCAGCGGGGACGTCGGCTCGGAGGTGGTGGCGGGGGCGGGGGCGGGCACGAGGTCGATGAGCGCCTCGCCGGCGACGACGATCACTGTGCTGATTCCTTTCGGTGCGCCGTGGAGCGGCGGGGCGGGAAGGGTCGTAACTGACCAACGGGACAAGGGACTTGGGCGGGCTACGGCGACCCCACCGGGAAGCCGGTCGCCCCCGCGCCGAAGGCGGCAGCCCCCGGCGGGCAGCCGCAGGACATCCGGTGGACCACCGCGCACGGCAGCCGGACCGTCCGCGCGGCGCGCTCCGGCGCGTCCAGCCGCTCCAGGAGCAGCCGCAGCGCCGCCCGACCGACCTCGCGGCTCGGCTGGCGGACCGCCGTGAGGCTGGGCGAGAACAGGTCCGCCCACTCGAAGTCGTCGAAGCTGACGAGCGCGATG
Organism: Streptomyces sp. DSM 110735; assembly: GCF_016482685.1. GTDB lineage: Bacteria > Actinomycetota > Actinomycetes > Streptomycetales > Streptomycetaceae > Streptomyces. The sequence goes on from NZ_JACYHF010000002.1 coordinate 304,603, forward strand.
TCCTCGGGGATGCGCAGGTCGGCGTCGCGGAGCGCCTGGAGCGCGCCGATGGTCATCGCGTTGTTGGCGGCGATGAGGGCGGTGGGGCGGGCGGAGCCGGACAGCAGGCGTCCGGTCGCGAGGCGGGCGCCCTCGGAGGCGGAGCTGCCGTGCGCGAGCAGCTCGGGGTCGCAGGGGAGCCCGGCCGCGCGCAGCCCCTCCCGGTACCCCTCGACCCGCTCGGTCGTCGTACTCAGCCCGACGAGACCCGCCACCAGCGCGATCCGGCGGTGCCCGAGCGAGGCGAGGTGTTCCACGAGTTCCCGCACGGGCGCGGCGCCCTCGGCGCAGACCTGGTCGTACGCCGGTTCCGCGGACTCGTCGACGAGGCGGTCCAGGAAGACGGCGGGGACGGCGGCGCGGGCGAGGTAGTCGAGGAGGGCGGACGGCTGGGCGGAGGGGGCGATGATCACGCCGTCGACGCGGCGCTCGTGGAGCATCCGGACGACGCTCAGCTCGTGCGCGGGGTCGTCGTGCGGGTCGGCGATGAGCAGTCCGTACCCGGCGGCGAGCGCCTCGGCCTCGACGCCCTGGAGGATCTCGGTGAAGTAGGGGTTGCTGATCGCGGAGACGGCGAGGCCGACCGAGCGGGTGCGGGAGGTGACGAGGGAGCGGGCGAGGGAGTTGTGGATGTAGCCCAGCTCGTCGATGGCGCGGAGCACCGCGTCGCGGGTCGCGGGGCGTACCGGACGTGTGGCGTTCAGCACGTGGGAGACCGTGGCCACCGAGACACCCGCGTGCCTCGCCACGTCCGCCATCGTCCGCATCCCGTACTCCTTCGTGTGCCCCGTACCGCGTGGTTCCGCGTGTTCTCCCGCCCGCGGTGGAGCCGGACGGCGGCGGGCGCGGTGGGGGAAAGCGCGGGCCGTCCGTCCAGGAGACCTCGTCCGTCGGGAAGACAGACGCCGAAGACCTATGAAAAGTCACACGTAAGCGTTTGCGCAAGCGCTTACGTGGCGATTATGTTTCCCCGCGTCTTCGGACATCCGTCCGCACACCGCTGTGAGGAGGCGCCATGCGCGCTGTCGTGGTCACCCAGCCGGGAAGCGCCGAGCTGACCGTCATGCCCGATCCGAGTCCCGGTCCCTCGGAGGTGGTCGTCCGCGTCAGCTCCTGCGGCCTCTGCGGCACGGACATGCACATCCTGGGCGGCGAGCTGCCCTCCGTCAGCTACCCGCTGGTCCCCGGTCACGAGCTGACCGGCGTCGTGGTGGAGACCGGCCGGGACGTACGCTTCCCGCTCGTCGGCCAGCGCGTCGCCGTGGACCCCAACACCCCTTGCGGCGCGTGCCATTACTGCCGGATCGGCCGCGGCAACCTCTGTGAGCACTACACCGCCGTCGGCGTGACCCGCGACGGCGGTTTCGCCGAGTACGTCGCGGTCCCCGCGGGCCGCTGCCACGTCCTGCCCGAGGGTCTGTCCGAAGCCGCCGCCGGTCTGGTCGAGCCCCTGTCCTGCGCGGTCCACGGCCTGAGCCGACTCCCCCGCCGCCCCGGTGAGCACTACCTCGTCTACGGCGCCGGGACCATGGGCCTGATGATGGCGGCCCTGGTGGCGCACTCGGGTGCCGCCTCCGTGTCCGTCGTCGACCCCAACACCCGCCGCCTGGACCTCGCCAAGCGCATGGGCGCGGACACGACCGCCGCGAACGCCGACGAGCTGGGCCGCGACCACGGCTTCGAGGTCGTGATCGACGCGACCGGCGTCATCGCGGCGATCGAGGACGGCCTGGGGCGCGTCCGCAAGGGCGGCACGTTCCTGCAGTTCGGCGTGGCGGACCCGGCCAAGCGGGCGTCCTTCTCGCCGTTCCTCGTCTACAACCGCGAGATCGACATCATCGGTTCGATGGCGGTCCACAACGGCTTCCAGCCCGCGGTCGAGATCCTCGCCGGTGGACTGGACCTCGACCCGCTGGTCAGCGATGTGCTGCCGCTGGAGAGCTTCGACGAGGCGGTGGGGCTGTTCCGGGCGGGTGCGGGGCAGAAGATCCATCTGGCCCCGCAGTTGGGTGACCCTCGGGTGGCGGGGGCGGTTGAGGTGGCGGCTGCTGCGGCAGGTGCGGAGGTCGCGGCTACGGCACTGGCGACGGCCACGGCGGTCGAGGCGGCAGGGCGGCTGGCGACGGCTGCGGGTACGGTCACGTCCACGTCCACGTCTTCGGGCGCGGCCTCGTGAGCCGGGTGGCGGGGTCTGAGGCGGTGGAGTCCGGGGCGGCGGAGTCCGGGGCGGCGGAGCCGGAGACGGCGGAGCCGGAGACGGCGGGCCCCAAGACGGCGAGGCCCGACACTGCGGAGCCCGAGGCGGCGGCGAAGCGGCGCCCCCGACTGCGGAACGCCCTGATCTGGGTGTTCGGCGCCCTCGGCGGCATCCTGTGGGGCTACGACACGGGCGTGATCTCCGGCGCGATGCTGTTCATCCGCCAGGACATCACCTTGACCCCCCTGATGGAGGGTCTGGTCGTCTCCGGGCTCCTGGTGGGCGCGATGGCGGGCGCCGGGCTGGCCGGAAAGCTGTCCGACGCGTGGGGCAGGCGGCGGCTGATCCTGGGCGCGGCGCTCGTGTTCATCGCGGGCACGGTCGGCGCGGCACTGTCCTCCGAGGCGTCGCTCCTGATCGGCGCGCGGGTGCTGATCGGCGTCGGCGTGGGCATCGCGTCCGTCGTCGTCCCGCTCTACCTGACGGAACTGGCGCCGATGGAGGTGCGCGGCGGACTCGCCTCCCTGATGCAACTCCTGGTGACCGTGGGCATCTTCCTGGCCTACCTCACCGACTACGCGCTGGCCCCGGCGCACGCGTGGCGCTGGATGATCGGGCTCGGCGTCCTGCCCGCGGCGGTCCTCGCCCTCGGCATCCTGACCCAGCCGGAGAGTCCCCGCTGGCTGGCGGGACGGGGCCGCCGGGACGACGCCCGCGCCGCCCTGACCCTGCTGCGCGGCGACGACGAGACCGCCCGCACCGAGCTGCTCGACATCGAGAAGACGCTGGCGGAGGAGCGGGCGGCAACGCAGCGGCTGACGCTGCGCGACCTGTGGTCCCCGCGTCTGCGCCCCATGCTGGTCGTCGGCCTTCTTCTGGTGTTCTTCCAGAACTTCGGCGGCATCAACACGATCATCTACTACGCCCCGACGCTCCTCACGAGCATCGGCTTCGGCGACAACGGCGCCATCCTCGCGAACGTCGGCATCGGCCTGGTCAACATGCTGATGACCCTCCCCGCGATGCGCCTCATCGACCGCCGCGGTCGCCGTCCCCTCCTCCTGTGGGGCTCGGTCGGCATGTGCGCGGGCATGGCTGTCCTGGCCGCGGTCAACCTCACCCCCCTCCACCACGGCTCCCTCCTCGCCCCCCTCACCCTCTTCGGCGTCGCCCTCTACGTCGCCGCCTTCGCCGCCTCCTGGGGCCCGGTCCAGTGGGTGATGCTCCCCGAACTCTTCCCCACCCGCATCCGCGCCGGCGCGGTCGGCGTCTGCGTCGTCTTCAACTGGCTGTTCAACATGGCCGTTGCCCTCGTCTTCCCCTCCCTCCTCCACGCCTGGGGCGCGGGCGCGAACTTCGTCATCTTCGCGGTGACGACGTTCGCCTCCGGCGTCTTCGTGAAGCGGCTGCTGCCGGAGACGAAGGGGCGGTCGCTGGAGCAGATCGAGCGGGAGGTGTTGCGGCGGGGGGACGCGGCTCCTTCTCCGGACGAGGTGTCCGCTTCGACTGCGTCGGTGTCCTGATCCTGATTCCGATCGAGCGGGGTCGCGTCGCGTGATCCGTGATCCGTGAGCCGCGCCGGGAGTTGCCTTCCCGGCGCGGCTTTCGCATGCGCGCTCTCCGTCGGCTTGACCTCGTCAGTGGTGCTTGGTCGGCTGACGCGACGATTGCGGACTTCCGTGCGTACGGTAAGGAGATGCCTCTCGTGGCGGTGGTGCGTCTCGCCCGGATCGCTTCGAGAAGGGCTCAGGGTGTTGTGCCTCAGGTTGCAGAGGAGTTGACGGGGCGGATTTCGGAAGCAGGGGCACGCGGACGAAGCGCAGAACCTGTCGGCCGAAGCACCCGCCTCCAGTTGCTCCGGCACGGAGCGGTCTCTCCCCTAGGGTGCGCTACATGACTTACGAGGCCCCGGCCTGCTCCGAGTGCGGCCACCCCATGAACTCCGGCGGTCTCGTGTCTGTCACCCGTGAGGACAACGGCCAACGGATCTGCCGCACGCTGTGGCGATGCCCTCAGGGCCATGTCTGGTGGCGGTGGATGGACCGGCCCACGGAGCCGCTGCAGATGTGCCCGTTCTCCAATCTGTTCCGCTGACGTCCACCATCAACGTCACGTTCAGAGCCTTGTTCGCGCTTGCGGCTCTCAACGCACCAGGCGCTTTCTAGGCGCTTGGCCGCAGGTGCGAGTCCTGCCGGGGGGCGCGCACTGACAGACTCCGGAGTGGTCCGACCTCCACCGGGTTCCGGCGGGGGGACGTGTCGGGGTACGTGTCGCAGTCGTCGGCGTCGAGCATTCGTTCATAGCAAACCAGCGGTACCGGAGTGCGGCGCTGGCAGACTGCTGGTGTGTCGACTTCTGCTTCTGCGCAAGGTGTTACTCGGGCCCGGATCGTCACGGCGCTTCTGCGCGACGGGGGCAGGGTGTTGTTGTGTCACCGCTCTCCCCGGCGCCGCTGGTACCCCGATGTGTGGGACCTGCCCGGTGGACATGTGGAGCCTGGAGAGCTGCCCGGGGTGGCGCTTGTCAGGGAGTTGCGTGAGGAGTTGGGGATCGAGGTGGCGGTGCCTGTGGGGCCGCCCATGCGGCAGGTCCGTACTGATGCTTTCGACATGCAGATCTGGCTGATCGAGAGTTGGACGGGAACTCCGGTGAATGTCGCGTTGGACGAGCACGATGCCATCGGGTGGTTCCAGGGCGACGAACTCGGAGAACTGCGCCTCGCTCACGACAGCTACCTTGCGATGTTCACCGAGGCACTCGCCGTAGGCTGACTCTCCACGGCAGCAACGTCACCGACGAAGCTGGGACCCTGGTGCCGTGGACGACCTCACAGAGCAAGGACTTCGCTGCTCGATCGCTGAAGCCGACTCTCCGGCCTGGCGCGTCAGGGCTGCCGCAGGGCGACGGCTCGCGGCGGCGCCCCGGATCGAGAGCATCGCCGGTGTCCTGCGCCGTCTCCTCCTGGACGCTCAGGACACCGGAGTGACCTCCGAGACCGCTGCGGCTCTGTTGGCTCGGAGGGATCTGGCCGGTCTACGTGCCGTGCTCGCGGCTCGTGCAGCGGCGTCCGACGAGGGGACGGCTGATCAGCTCGCTGCGGAACTCGACTGTGACCCACGTTGGGCGACCGGAGAGGGCGGCGCCGAGCTGATCGCGCAGCTCCGGACTCTGGCGTCGGACACAGACCCAGAGGTCCGCGACGAGGCCCTACGGCGTCTTTCGCGCCTGCGCTGATCAGACAGGTGGGCCGTGGCCAACCACGCGCTGCGAGATCGTCTACGAGATCCCGATCAACCCTTCATAGCAGCTTGACGGGCCCGGGAGAGCAGATCTGCGGGTGGTGTGACTACCGGCGGCGGATATACCAACCAACCACCAGCACGATGAGAATGGCAACGACGAAGGCCCACACGGTCGTTGCGCCGTGGTACGAGCGGTAGGCGATCAGAGCCAGCATGTTCGGGCGGATACCCCGGGCAGGTGGCTTCAGCCGAGACGCGTCGGCTGCCCCTCTACTGAATGGTCCCAACGCCTCGGTAATGCCTGGCGCTTGGAGCCGAGCCCGCTACGAAGCAGCGGACGGCTGGCCTGTTCCGCAGTCGTCAGCGTGTATTCGGAACTCGGAGTACGGCCCTGGGACTATCCAGCCCTCCAACCAGCCCGTAAGCCAGCGGGCGAGGGTCAAGGTGGTCGGCACCAGGACGCAGCAGTCATTGGCATCCCAGTCCCAGACGCGGCCGTCGGCAGTGCTGAAGTCGATCAGGGTCCACATGCAGCAGCCGCGATCCATGAGCGGGACGATCCTTTGGAGGGTTGCGGCGTTGCTCGAGTCGCCCTCTGTCGAGAATTGGCGGTGCGCCTCGATCATGTCCCGTTCGTCGCTGAACCAATTGCCTGTGTCCGTCAGCGAAAGGCATTCCCAGACCCCGAAGCCGCCGTTGGCGACTTCGAGGTAGAGGCGCCGCAACAACTGCGGCATCGGATGGCCGACTGCGGCTTCGACCGCGGCGACGTCCTCCGGCGTTGCAGGCGGGGGCAGCTCACGGTCGGCGACACGGGCGCGGACAGCCTCGACAAGGTCGTCGTCAGTCATGGCCTCTCCCCCCGTCGGACTCGTTCGAGTAGGACTCGAACGAGTAGCGGGTGCCATGGTCCCACAGCAAGAATCAAGGGCAGTGCCATCGGCATCCGGAAGGCCGCGCGCTCGTCACGCACGGGCCGCCGACTGAACGGCGGCTTACAGTTGGTCCCCGATGGCCGCCTGCTTCGGGGGATGTGGGCCGCCACCGTCCTTGATGTCCTGTGCGCAGGTGCGGTCGTCGTGGGACTGGTCGTTGGGGATCAGGAGGACGGCGGTGACCTGATAAGGGTGCTCTACGGCGAGCCAGGCGTCGCCTGTGTGGTCGCCGTTCGGGCCGAACGCTTCGGACGAGTAGACCGTCTCACACAGCAGGGCCACGCGGTGCTTGTCGACCGCGCAGGCGTCCACCGCGGGGCCGGAATACTCGTCGGCGCCGTCGAAGCGGTAGTGGAAGTGGACCTGGTCGCCTCGGTCGGGGACCTGTGGGTGGGGCTCCAGGCGCCAGTCAACTACCTTGGCGGTGACGCCGAGTGGGCGCCCGGACGCGTCCTCGACCTGCACCCTCGCACTGGCCTTCCCGCGCTTCGCGGTCGTGTCGGTGCAGCCCCAGGAGGCAGAGCAGCCGGAGAGGGCGAGGAGGAGCAGGGCCAGCGGAGCACCGGCGAGTAGGCGGGCGGGAGGCATTCAGGTGACCTCCGGTTGGAGTGGGGTGGCCTTCTCGAAGCGGGCGAGCAGGTCGCGCCAGAAGGGGACCGTCGCTCGCGGGTTACCGCCCTCGTCGACCTCGTCCCGGGTCTCGTCGAACTCGCGGTGGATGTAGTCGACCAGGTTCTCGCCGTAGTAGATGGTGTCGGTCTGCCACATGGAGAGCACGGGGTGTCCGGAGGTTCCCCGACCGGCGGGCAGGTATCGGTGGGCGTACACGGGCACCAGTACCGGTGCCTTCGCCAGGTGCTGCCGCGCCCTTTCCAGCGCCAGCGCCGGGGAGATCGGGCGCTCACCCCAGCTCTCGTGCCAGAACCCGCTGTGCTCGACGTCGAGCAGGACCCCCTCGACCGGCCAGTCGAGCTGCTCACGCAAGCTGTCCAGGTCGCCGCCCCGCCATTCGGGCCAGGGCTTGGGCCAGGTCTGCCCTTCCTCGGGCGGGATATTGATCGGGAGCCCGGCTGCGAGAAACGCTCGGTGGTCGTCCGCGAACTCGAAGCCGTACTCGTGCTCGATGTGCTCGAACTCGGCGTCGGTGAGGCCCGGTTCACATTCGTAGAGACCCGTCTCCGCCAAACGGCGCGCGGCCTCCGCACCCACCAATGCCCCCTCGACCCTGATCACTTCGGCACGCTAGCGCCAAACGGGCTGTGTGGTCACCCGAGTTGTGCGTGGGCTCCGGCTGCCGTAGGGCGCGCTTTAATACCCGGGTGGTGAACTGGACGCAGATGCACGACTGCTACGGGGAGGTGGATCGCGTCCCCGCGCTTCTGGAACAGGTGGAGTTCGAGGACAACGCCGACGCATGGGAGGAACTGGGATACCGGCTGGTCCTCGAACACGACCTCGTGTTCCCGGCCAGTTTTGCCGCCCTGCCGCGCCTGATACGACTCGCCTCCCGGTCCACGCGCGCCCGCGCCTTGGCCGGAACGGTCCTGCGGCGCGCGGCAGGACACCACGGCTGTGACGCTCTGCTGGCGGACTGCGCCGACGCGATCGTGGAGTTCCGTGAGGTGTTGGACCGGCATCTGCGATCGCGACCGGACGACTACCTGCCGATCTTTCTCGACATGCTCGCAGCGAAGGAGGAGTACCACTGGAGTGCCGCGCTCGGGGACTTCGCGGACGACTTCTACCACCTGGCGTGCCCTCACTGCGCCGTGGAGGTGACGATCGCCATCGGTGACCATGGGCGTTATTCAGCGGTCCGGGACTGGCACTTGGGGGATGTGGACCGTCGCGGTCTGCGGTCGGCGTACTCCGAGGAACTCCGCGGCATCGGCCGCTGGATGCACGAGACCGCCGTCCGCGACGGGCAGCACGCACTCGCCGACGGAATCGCCCATCTCTTCGGCAACGCCGAATGCCCTTGCTGCGCCAGCGTGTTCAATGTCGCGGACGAGTACGCAGCCGCCAATCGCCCCGTCCTGCGATAGTCCGGAGCCGGGCGGGGCGGTAGACCGCGCCGAAGTAGGCGGGTCCGATTTCGGCGCCTGCAGTTCCGCGTGCTCGCGGGAGCGAGTGAAGTCAGCGGCGTGGCGGTGTCGTTGGGCGTGGGTCGGGCCGATGACGGTCCCGTACGTCACCCCCACCAAGGCGATCCGGGTGCCGACGCTTCCCAGGTCGACGTGGTCGACGTAGGCGTTCACGCCCGCCACGAGCCGAGTGTGCCCAGGGCGAAGACGGACACCGCCCAGCCGAGCCGCTGCCGTGCGGAGCCGCATCGGGGGACCACGGTGCGTGCCGGTATGGCTGCGACGAGCAGCGCGCACACGATCAGCGGGACGCCCAGGGCGAGGATCAGTCCCATCGCGCCCGCGCCGCCGCTCCGTCCCGAGGCGAACAGTACGAGGGCGAGTACCGGGACGGCGGCTGCCATCGTCGCCCAGACCAGCAAGAGGTGCAGGACCGTGAGGGCTCGTCTGTCGCTCGTCATGCCTTCGGATGCTGGTAGTTGGGGGCTGGGGGCGCAGGAGTACGCGTGCTCAACGGGCAGCTACTTCAGGAGGCGGAAGCCGGGTTGCCGGGCCCAGGCGCGGAGGAATTCCGCTGAGCCGTAGATCGCGGGCCACGGGTCGGTCGCCGTCGCGGCGATGCCGGGGAGGTCCGCCACCAACGGGGTTTGGTCGTCGCGGAGTTCGGCGTTGTCGACGCCGCCGAGTACGTCCATGACGGCGGCGGTCAGCAGGGCTGTGACGACGTGGTCGAGGGGGCTGCCGCAGTGGGCGATGATGTCGACCGCGTGGGTCGGGGTGAAGCCGATGAGCGTCATCTGGTCCGCCTCGTCGGCGTGTTCGGCCTCGAAGGTCTCTTCGTTGCCGATGCCGGGTCCCATGACGGGCGGGCCACCGTACTCCCCCTCGGTGGTCCGCCCGGTGTCACGAGCGGAGCGGATTCGTCAGCGCAGTGCTCGTCCGAAGCGCGCCGAAGTGGCAGGCGCGCCCACGGTCGTGGGGCCGAAGGCGGTCGCGCCGGTGGTGGTCAGGCCGGTGGAGGTGCCGTTGAGGGACCAGACGGCGCCTGCCGCGGCGTTCTCGTTGGAGGCGGAGACGGCGAGGTCGCGGTGGCCGTCGCCGTTGGTGTCGGCGAGGGCGCAGGCGTCGCCGAAGCGGTCGTTGGTCTCCGCGACGCCGGGAACGCCCGCGGTGTTCTGGTGCATGACCTGGCTGCCGGTGCCGGTGACGCCGGTGGACGTGCCGTGCAGCAGGGCGAAGGAACCGGCGTCGGTGAGACCGCTGAAGTCCTCGCCGCTGATGCCGAGCGCGACCTCCGCCTTGCCGTCGCCGTCCACGTCGGCCACGGCGACGCAGGAGCCCAGGTTGTCGCCCTCCTCCTGCGCGCCGTAGAAGCCGGGCAGGCTCTGGTCGAAGGTCTGGGTGCGCTTGGTCAGGTCGGCGTCGGGCGAGCCGAAGCCGATCGTCACGGAGGGGCGGTCCTCGCCGGAGCCGGACACCACGTCGTCGTAGCCGTCGCCGTCGACGTCGCCCACGCCGACCGCGCCGTCGTAGCCGGGGGCGCGGACGATCTTGAAGCCGGTCGGGGTGCTCAGGAGCACGCGGTTGCTCCAACTGCCGTCGCCGGTGTAGAGCCTGATCACGATGTCCTGGAGGTGGTCGCCGTTGACGTCGCCGGTGCCCAGGGCGACGACGGGACCGGAGATGGAGTGCGGACCGTTGACGCAGGTGTCCTTCGCGGCGCACGCGTCGGGACCGTCGTCACCGTCGTCGCCGTAGCCCCACCAAGTCGACTTGTCCATGAAGTCACGCGTCGCGGCGGGCTTGCCGGAACGGGAGATCGGACCCTTCCACAGCGCTGCGGGCTGGGCCACCGGGTCGTCGCCGAAGGCGTCCGGGTCACCGAAGAGGGCGAGGTCGGTCCTGCCGTCGCCGTCGAAGTCCCCGGCGATGGGGGTACGGCGGTACTTGCCGAGGTCGGTGCCGCCGGTCAGACCGGACGGGGAGCCCCACAGGACGACGGCGTCGGAGCCGTTCTTGCCCGCGCCGATGACGAGGTCGCCGTAACCGTCGCCGTCGAGGTCGCCCTTGGTGAAGGACTCCCCGAACCCCTCCTTCGCGACCGCCGCGCCGGGTACGCCGCTGGTGGAGCGGGAGATGATCGACTTGTGCGCGGGCGAGAGACCGGAGGCGGAGCCGTACATCACCGCGACGTAGCCCGCGCCCGCCTTGCCGGAGACGGTGCCGTTCGAGGCGCTGATCACGAGGTCCGCGTAGCCGTCGCCGTTGAAGTCGTCCGCCTTCGTCACCTGGGACGCGTGGCCGGTGGAGGCGTAGGCGGGGGTAGCGGTCAGGGTCAGGGCGCTCATCCCGGTTGCCGCGAGCAGGGCGGCGGCGAGCGGGGCGGTGACGCGGGCACGGGTCGCTCCGCCGGTCACGTGGTGCTCGGGGGCAACGGGGCGTCGTATGTGCGTCATCGCGGAGTCCTTCTGTCGTGGGTCTACGTTCACAAGACCCACCGGGGGGCGATTGGTTGCACGCGGCACGAGAATCGACGGGAGAATCACACATTGCTGGTTGGCGGGGTCCCGGCGAGGGGTTCAGTGCGTGTCGTCGTTCGTCGCAAGGCGTGCGCCTACCGATGCCGTCAACTCCGTCATGGTGCGGTGGAACGCCGCCTCCAGGTCCACGTCGTAGTGGTGGGCGAGGACGAGGACCGACCACAGGCAGTCCGCGAGTTCGTGCTCCAGCGCGCGGCGGCCGCCGGGCACGTCCCGTGCGCCTTCCTGGGCCATCACCAGCTTGGCGAGATCGCCCACATCCCCGACGACTCGCATCCAACTATCCCGGCCCTCCAGCCACGTCAACCCACATGGAGTCCGCTACGGCCGAAGGTCGACTTTCCCACGTCCTAGCCGGCTGCCCCCCAACCGAAGCGGAGCGGGTCGGTGAGCAACTGGCCCGGCCGACTATCAATTGACGGGCCAACCGCCCGCCCGATGAGTGACGCTGCCGGACGCTGATGGAGCTAACGTGGCCCGCGCGGCCCGCAGCAGACCTTTTATGTCACCCTCCCAAGATCGACGGCTGTCATCCCCGCCTTCCTCAGTAAACGGTTGCCCTTGCTGGAGTGTCGAGGTCGGTCCAGTACTGCTTGGCGCAGCCGACTACTGAGATGCCAATGCCGGTGCCGCAGGAGGACGGGCTAGCGGCTGCGGCCGCCTTGGGCAACTACGACGACAGCAGTGAGGAACTGACATAGAGGCTTAGAGCCGCTAGCCGAACGGATCACGGGAGTCTACTAACCGGGACAAGAATCCTGCAGCGCATCTAGCACACACTCTGCCAAGCCAGGGGGCTTCGCTCGTCTGCGTCACCTAAAACGACAAAACTGAACTTCGAGGGCCGCCGCCTGCCCTACGATGCTGCAAGCAGGACCATTCGGCAGCCCTCGGCGCACAGCCGATCGATGCCATATCACGCATCAGAGACCCACAAAACAGATGGTATAAATAATCTCCACGCCACTCATCAACTGTCGATCGCGAGGCTTTCCAAAACCTATCGACTCAGGCGCTAGCGTCGCGTTAAGTGTACTTACCAGGTATCAAATCCTGACTACCAGCGACGACCCGCACTCTGGTAAGTATTGCCGACAATCCGTCCACTAAACAGAGAGAAAACACGATGAGCAAGTTCCATGTCAGCCAGATCGAAACCCACATTCGCGCCCTTCATGAGACGAGCAACTGGAAATCCTCACTAGAAGAGGTAAATAACCTGTCGCGAATCTTGGCACTCCATTCCGTCCATCTCGTTCTGGGTCCCTCAGAGGGGCTTCAGCCGTTGATTGAAATAACGGATGGCGCTCAAGATCGGGGAATTGATGCAATTGGAGTCGACCCTACGGCAAAATTGGTCGTATTCGTTCAGTCAAAATGGCGCCAGGACGGGTCTGGATCCATGGCTCTGGGTGATGTTCTAAAATTCTTGCAAGGTGTCAGATCTTTGCTCGGGATGCGCGCTGATGACGACCTAGCTCACGCTTCCGAGAAGACGAAGACGGCAGTTCGTGATCTGCTCAAGACGCCGGGGGCTCGCATCCGATTGGTCACGGTTACAACGGCGGGAGATTCACTTACACCCGACGTCCAGGATCCCATCGTTGAGTTGCTTAATCAACTCAACGACCTGGAAGGAATTGAACCTCTCGCTACCCATACCCACTTCGCTCAGGCCGATCTATTTAATTCGATCTCGGAGCAGGCAAGACCTGCTGTTGATATCGAACTGCAGATGCTCGACTGGGGGCGAGCGTCTGAGCCTCAAAGGATGTACTACGGACGTGTCAGCGCAGCCGAGATTGCAGGTTGGTTTAGAGACTTCGGCGTCGACCTCTTTGCCGAGAATATCCGTGTCGTAATCCCTAGATCTGACATTAACGACGGGATCCTTCAAACGATCCGCGACGATCCGGAGCGCTTCGCGTACTACAACAACGGTATCACTGTGCTTGCAGAGGCGATCGAAATCGGTCCCGGCGGTGCACTCAACCGAGATGTCGGTTTCTTCAAGCTTTCCGGGGCGAGTATCGTCAATGGGGCACAGACTGTTTCAACCCTGGGCTCAGCGCTGGCAACAGAGCATGAGAAAAACCTGGGAAGTACCTTCGTTCTCGTGCGATGCATTGAGGTACCGAAAGACGAGGACGAACTGGGGCGCCGCATCACACGGTTTGCCAATACCCAGAACGAAGTTTCCAGTCAAGATTTCGCATTTCTGGACCAGGAGCAACACCGTCTCGTCCGCGAACTCCAAGTACTCGGGTACGAGTATCTTCTTCGCTCAGCGGAACAGCCAAAGTCGAAGGATCCCGAAAAGGTAATCGAGGTGAGACAGGCCGCAGTAGCCCTAGCATGCGCCTCAAAGAGTGTAAACCATTCGGTGATCGCCAAGCGGGAAGTTTCCCGACTGTTTTCCGAGCCATCCGTTTATCGCTCCCTCTTTAACTCCGGCACCGATCCCCTGAGGCTTACACGAGCCGTGCGCATCACGGCTTCCGTCGACCGGTGGCTAGATAAGATCGAAAGGGAGCGAGACGGGGCTGAGGCTGGTATCGCGGTGCACGGTAGAAGAGTCATCGCACATCTGGTCATGAGGAAGCTAGGGGATAATTTCCTGAAAGACCCGGAGAGCAATCTGGATGCCGTTATGGATGGATTGGAATCGGAAGTCAATGGATATATCGCCGACATGGTTCTGGCGTTTCCAGCCAACGCCTATCCGGGTAACGTATTCAAGAACCAGGCTAGGGTCGCGGCACTGATTCGAGACGCTAGACGGACGTGACTCGGAGGGCTTCGTCGGTCTCCTACGGCAGCGCGGTCTTCCAACACATGGACGCTGCCGTAGGGGCGTTTCAGCGAAACAGCTTATACAGTTGGCTGTGCGGTGCCACTCTAGGAATTGACTGTCTCGTGCACCTTGCGTTCCCGCGCGTCCCGAACTGGCCAATTAAGGTGTCTCAACACCACTCGATCGGCCGGAGTCGAAGCGGAAGAAGGAATCACAGAAACACAAGATTACGGTCCGGCCTATTACGCCGACGCCCCACCGCCCCCGCCCCGTTGACGCGCGTAGCACTCGTCCGGCACCGTCGTTGTTCCTTCACCTTCCTCCAGGAGGCGCGATGTTGAGACGTCATGTCCGGAGCCTGCTCGCGTTTGTCATGCTCGCATCATTGACGGTGCTCGGCGGAGTGGTCACCGCGGGTACCGCGCACGCCGACGGCTGTTACACCTGGAACCGGACGCTCAGCCAGGGCAGCAGCGGCGAGGACGTACGGCAGTTGCAGATCCGGGTCGCCGGGTACCCCGGCTACGGCTCGGTGCTCGCGATCGACGGGCAGTTCGGCGCGGCGACCAAGGCCGCGGTCACGCGGTTCCAGCAGGCGTACGGGCTGTCGGCGGACGGGGTCGCCGGCTCGCAGACGTACACCAAGCTGTACGCGCTCCAGGACGACGACTGCACCCCGGTCCACTTCACGTACGCCGAGATGAACCGCTGCAACTCCGACTGGTCCGGCGGCGCGGTCTCCGCCGCCACCGCGAAGTCCAACGCGCTCCAGCAGATGTGGAAGCTGGAGGCGCTACGGCACGCCCTCGGCGACCGCGCCCTCACCACGAGCAGCGGCTTCCGCTCCACCTCCTGCAACAACGCGGTCGGGGGCGCCGCGGGCAGCAACCATCTCTACGGCCGCGCCATCGACCTCACAGGCACCCCGTCCTTCTGCGAGATCGCCAAGGAAGCCCGCAACCACGGTTTCAACGAAATCCTCGGCCCCGGCTACCCGGACCACAACGACCACGCCCACCTCGGCACCCAGAACTCCCGCTTCTGGTCGGCGTCGTCCTGCGGGATCTGAGAGCCGGTACGGCAACGCGTCCTCATCGGACAGGGCGCGTACAACCCCGCGCAACAGCGTGACCGCATGGCACAGACAGCGCGTCCGCCCCTGGCCCTGGCCCGCTGGGCGGACGCGCTGTTCGCATGGTCAGCACGCCCGCTCGTACAGCGCCCGCAGCCACGGTTCCTCCGCCCCCGGCATGCGCGCGAGGGTTTTTCGGAAGGCGTACGGGGACGGTTCGAAGGGGTACGGCGGGTGGGGTGGTAGGGGGTCGTCCTGTTCGGTGCCGGGTGGGAGGCCGCCGACGACGGGGAGGCGGGTGCGGTGGGGTGGGAAGGCGAGTTCGGACCAGAGGGCGGCGTCCAGGGGGACCGGCACGGCGCCGGAGTGCGGCTGCCAGAGGGCACCTGTCTGGGGGTGGATCGGGACGAGGACCAGGTCGGCGGGTGGCTCGCCGTAACCGGGTCCGGCCAGGTCCAGCCGCTTCGCGGGTCTTCCGGTGGTCGGCAGCTTGGCAAGGGCGCGGCCGAGGAGGTCGGTGACCGGGCCGGGTGCCGTTTCGACGGGGGCGCCGTCGGCGGCTGCCACCGTGTGGGCGAGGGCGACGCCTGCCGGGATGTCGCGGAACCTGCTCAGCCGGTGCCACAGCGCGTCGGTGGCCAGCAGTTCCGGCCAGTCCATGACCGGGCGCTCCGGCGGGGCGGGCAGTCGTACCACGGCTTCGGGGACGAGCTGGACGACCTGCCAGCAGCCGCAGTCGTCCATCCTGGTGCCGACCGGCAGATCGCAGGTCAGGCAGGCGAGGTTCGGGCCGTCCCGCCCGTCGATCCCCCTGCAGTAGCCCGCGGCCCGCTCCAGGATCAGCCGGGTGCCGCGGGTGTCGCCGGGGGCGAGGAGGACGGCGTCCGACAGGGCGGGGGCGACGGCATAGGAGCCTGTCTCGAGCAGGGGCGGGTGCAGTGTCTCCCAGTGGGTGTCGATCACATGGACCGGCAGCGCCACCTTCGACACCGCCGCCGTCAGCACCGCGCCGCAGCCCGCGCACCCGAACACCGCCAAGCCGACCCCTCCCGCCGTCGAAACCCCCGCATCCCATCAACACGCGGACCTGGGAGCAAGGGGTTATCGGACGCCCCGCGCCTCTCGCCCTCCGGGTCCGTCAGCCCGAGTGCCAGCGGTTGCGGCCGTCGGAGGCGGGACCGCAGACCATCGAGGTGCCTGCCTGAGTGACGCCCCTCGCCCCTGCGGGGGCACAGTACGCGCCGGGGTGGACGACCGGTCCCCCGCCGCCGCCCCCTCCGGTGGAGGAGGAGCCGCCGCCGGAGGTCGAGGACGAGCCACCGCTCGTGGTCGAGCCTCCGCTCGCGGATGAGCCACCAACCGTGGACGAGCCCCCGCTCGCGGACGAACTTCCGCCGCCCGTGGCGGTGCCTCCCGAACCCCCGGCCGCTCCCCCGGTTCCGCCGCCCCCGGTCGTCGTACTCCGTACCCGGTCATCGCTGTGATCCCGGTAATCCGGAACCCCGTCATCGTCCTTGTCGCCCAGGTACGAACCCTCCCTCGCACACCCGGACTTCGGCGAGGCAAGCTCGAGTGTCACCTCGGCCGTGATGTCGTCGCCCTTCGCGGGGCTCTGGTCGCACACCTGCCAGGTGCCGTAATTCCCTTGGGGCAGCGTGTCGTTCAGGTAGTGCGACTCCGCCCGGATCGCGCCCTCGGACACCCCGAGGTCCGTCAACTCCCCTACGGCGGAACGCCATGTACGACCCGACAGATCCGGCATCACCGGCCAGGGAATCCTCGCGCCGTCCTTCTCCGGGCACCGTTCCCCGGACTTGACGGCGGCGAAGGTGATCGACTTCCGGTCACTCCCACCGGAAGCGCGCTGGAAGCACACCACCCAGCCCGACCGCACGACAATCGCGCGGTGGTCGGCGGAGGCGTCGTGGTGGGCGGTGGTGTAGCCCGCGGCGCGGGCCGCCGTCTCCGCCTTGTCGAGGGGCTTGCCGCGGTAACTCGGCGGCGGGGCAGGCGCGTTCGTGGGCTCGGCGCTCGGGTGGTGGGTCCGCGCCGCGGCTGGTTTGGCGTCCGTGCGGGCGGTGGTGTCGTCGAGCTGTCCGCCCGCGCCCGCGCCGATCGCCAGGAGGACGAACGCGCCGACGCTCGCCGTGAGTTTGGCGAACCAGCGCCAGGGCGGGAGGAACCAGAGCAGGGCGACGGCGGCGATCAGCGCGAGAAAGCCCAGCGGGAAGCTGAACGCGCCGATGAGGGCGACCGCCGCCAGGACGCCCAGTGCGGCGGGGGTGGTCTTCCACCAGGGGCGTGCCGGAGCGGTCCGTGGGGGTGCGGGGGTGTACGGGTTCACCGTGGAGGTTCCTCGTTCGCCGGATGCGGGGTGCGGGATGCGGGCGCGCTCCGGTTCGCGCAGGGTTTGCCCTTTTCACGGATGCGCCCAAGTCGCCCCACTTTAGCGGGATGTCACCCCTTGTGCGGCTCCTTCCGGTGCGCCTCGCGGACCTCCCTCACGGCAACCTGCCCCACCCCCCGCGCACCTCCCTCACAGCGACCTGTCCCCCACCCCCACACTCCCCCGCCCGCTCAGCCGGAACAGCAGCAGGATGGACGGGACGATCAGGACCGCCGCCACGCACGCCACGCCCACGACCACCGCGAGCGTCGCGTCGGGGGCGGCTGCTTCGGTCAAGGTGAGGTGGGTACCGAGGAGGTAGGGGTACTGGGCGACGCCCCAGCCCGCGACGACCAGGGCGACCGCCCCCGCGGCGATGGCACGGACGCCGAAGGTCCTGCGGGCGCGGAGCATGACCAGCCCGAGGATGCCGCCGACCGCGGCCAGGACGACCAACGGCAGGGCGCGGCCGGTGAGATGGGAGAAGAGGCGGGGCGCGTCCGCCTGGAGGACGAAGATGCCCGCGATGCTCACGGCGCCGGTGACCGCTCCGGCGGCGAGGGCACGGTCACGGAAGTAGCGGTAGAGGGTGGGCTCGTCGCGGCGCAGTGCCTCGACGGTGAGGTAGGTCGCGGCGAGGTAGCCGCAGGCGAGCACCGCGAGAACACCACCGAGGATGCTGGAGGGGTTGACCCAGCTCGATACGGCGTCACCGTTGCCGCCCGTCGGGACGCGCCCGGAGGCCAGCCCGCCCGCGATGGTGCCGAAGCAGTACGGCGTGAGGACGGAGGACAGCGCGAACGCGACGCCGTACACGCGTCGTTCGGGCGTGCTGATGGTCGCCTTGCGGAAGGCGAACCCGGCGCCGCGCAGGACGATGCCGAGCAGGGCGAGGACGAGCGGGATGTACAGCGTGGTGGTGATGGCGGCGAAGGCGGTGGGGAAGGCGCTCCACAGGACGACCAGGCAGTAGATGAGCCAGGTGTGGTTGGCTTCCCAGACGGGGGCGAGGGAGGAGTCGATGAGGTGGCGGGGCGCGTTGCCGCGCCGGGCGCCGCCCGCGAGCAGGTCCCAGAAGCCCGCGCCGAAGTCGGCTCCGCCGAGCACCGCGTAGGCGATGACGCCGATGAAGAGGAACACCGCGACCACGTCGGCCATTTACGACACCTTCCCCTCGGTGCGCTCGTGCGGGGCGTCGGGTCCGTACGGCACGTCGACCGTCCCGTCGCCCTGTTTCTGCCAGCGTCTCTTCATGGACAGCAGGACCCAGATGGCCGCGGAGCCGACGGCGGCGTAGAGGGCGAGCACGACGCCGAAGGTGATCCACAGGTTGCCCTGGGTGGCCACCGCGTCGCGGGTGCGCAGCAGTCCGACGACGATCCAGGGCTGGCGGCCGACCTCGGTGACCACCCAGCCGCTCTCCAGGCTGAGGATGGACAGCAGCCCGCAGACGGAGGCGGCGCGCAGGAACCAGCGGTCGGTCTCCAGGGTGCCCCGGCGCTTCCACCACACCCAGACGAACCAGGCGGCGACGGCCAGCATGACCATGGAGGTGCCGACCATGATGTCGAACGCCCAGTGGACGATGTTGACCTGCTCGGGGGTGGGTCTCACGGCCACGGGGACGGCGTCGAGTCCCTTGATGGTGGTGGAGGGTTTGAATCCGGCGAGGAGGGAGGCGACGCTCGGCACGGAGATGCCGTAGCGCACCTCGCCGTCGATGAGGAAGCCGCCCAGGGTCTCGGGGACGTGGTTGCCGGTGGTGGGGAGGAGTTCGATGGCGGCGAACTTGGCGGGTTCGTCGTCGAAGACCTCGCGGGCGATGGTGTCGCCGACGAAGATCTGCACGGGCAGGGCGGCTGCCGCGGTGACGAAGCTGATCAGGAAGCCGAGCCGCTGGTAGTGCCCGCGCCGTCCCCGGAGCATGCCGACCGTGTAGACGCCCGCCACGACGAATCCGGCGACGATGTAGGCGGCCAGGAGCATGTGCCAGAACTGCCACCAGAAGGCGCCGTTGAAGAAGACCTCCGCCGGGCGTACGGCGGTCACCCTGCCGTCGCGCATGGTGATGCCGCCGGGCTGGTTCATCCAACTGTTGGCGGCGATGACGGCGGCGGCTCCGCCGACGCTGGCCAGCGCCACGGGCACGCCCGCCCAGAAGTGCGCCCAGGGGCGCATCCGGTCCCAGCCGTAGATGTAGATGGCGACGAAGATGGCTTCCAGGAAGAAGAAGAGCCCCTCGATGGCGAACGGGAAGCCGAAGGCGGCGCCGTAGGTCTTCATCAGACCGGGCCAGAGGATGCCCAGCTCGAAGGAGAGGACGGTGCCGGTGATGGCGCCGACCGCGAAGAGCACGGCGGCGACCTTGGACCAGCGCCGGGCAAGGAGCAGGGCAGCCTCGTCGCCCTTGCGCAGTCCCCGGTAGTTGGCGATCAGCATGAGGGAGGTCAGCGCCACGCCGAAAGGGACCAGGATGATGTGGAAGCCCAGGGTGAAGGCCATCTGTTCGCGCGCAGGCAGCAACTGATCCGGGTCAGCGGCGGCCAGGATCGCGGTGACTCCGGCCGGGTCGACCGTGAACATGGACGGTTCCTCCTCGTGCTCGGGAGGGACTGCGGCCACTGGGGGACCTCGGCCGCCTTCCATGGATCTGTTTCACTTCGTACACCGGATTCGGATGCGTCACGATTCGTCCCGGTCTGAATGTGTACGTCCAGGTGTGGGCTAGAGGTGTACGGCGGGGGCGTCGGACAGGGTGGTCCGGGCGAGCAGTCCCCCGGGTACGGGGCGGGTGCGCAGCAGGTCGGCTACGGCTTCGGCGGCGAGCGTGTGCCAGGTGGGCAGGCGGCGCAGCATGGCGTGGTCGGTGTCGGCGAGGACGACCATCCCGGCGCGGGCTCCCTCGGCGCGCGCCCGCTGGACGAAGCTGCTGGAGTCCGCCGCCGAGGTGACGTGGTCGGCGTCCCCGTGGAGGACGAGCAGTCGGGCGCCGTCCAGGTGGGCGGTGGGTTCGCCGGGCGGCAGCCAGGGCGCGAGGGCGAGTACGCCGCGTACGGCGGGGTGGTCGGCCACGCGCAGCGCGGCGCGTCCGCCCATGGAGTGGCCGACGAGGACGACGGGGACGGAGCCGTGGCGGGCGGCGAGTTCGGCGAGGGCGCGGCGGACGTCGTCGGCGGCGGCGCCGTCGTTCCAGCCCCGGTGGCGGTAGCGGATCTCGCCCAGCAGGACGTGGTCGGCGGGCAGTCCCGCGCCGACCGCGCGCAGCAGGGGGCGCATCCGCATCGCGGCGAGGTGCCAGGGGCGGGAGAGGGTGTGGTCCTCGGCGCGACCGCCGTGCGCGGTGAGGACGGCGGCCCGTACGGTTTCCGGCGCGTGCCGTACGCGCAGGGCGCTTCTGGTCGCCGGGTGGTCCGTGGTCGTGCTGTCGGTCGTCATCCGCCGTGCTCCCCGCTGTCGTGATCGTCGGCCGCCGTGGGGAATCCGTAGCCGAGCGCCGCGCGGCTTGGCCCGGACCGGGAACCGGCGGGACCGGAGACCGCCGGAACCGGAGACCGGCGGAACCGGAGACCGCCGGGACGGGCGACCGGGAACCCGGCAGGTCTGAGCGCGCCGGTCCGGGGCACGTGTCATCAGGCAAGGAACGCACGCCTGTGAAGAGACCCGAGGTGAATCATGACGAAGGAGATCAAGGACCTGACCCCGAAGTACACCGTCCCCGGTATCGAGCGTGAGGCGGCGGGGCGGCTGATCGGGTTGCTGCGGCTTCGGCTGCACGCGCTGAACGATCTGCATCTGACGCTCAAGCACGTGCACTGGAACGTCGTCGGGCCGCACTTCGTCGCCGTGCACGAGATGATCGACCCGCAGGTGGACCGGGTGCGCGACATGGCCGACGACGTGGCGGAGCGCATCGCGGCGCTCGGCGGCGTCGCGCAGGGGACGCCGGGCAAGCTGGTGGCGGAGCGCACCTGGGACGACTACTCGATCGGCCGGGGTGACGCCATCGCCCATCTGGGTGCCCTGGACCTCGTCTACACCGGGGTGATCGAGGGCGTACGGGCGGCGATCAAGGAGGCGGGCGAGATCGACCCCGCCACGGAGGACCTGCTCATCGAGCAGTTGCGGGACCTGGAGCAGTTCCAGTGGTTCGTGCGGGCGCATCTGGAGAGCGCGGGCGGCACGCTCGCGACGGGTGGCGCGCACACCGAGGAGCAGGCGGCGGCCAAGGGTGCCGAGCTGAGCTGAGGGACGTACAGGAGCGGGGCGCGGCGTCACGGAGGTCCGGCGCCGCGCCCCCGCTGTGTGCGCAGCACCTCGTCCAGGTCGGTGAGCCGGTCCAGTCCCTGGACGGCGCGGGCGGTGCGGGGGTTGCCCGCGAGGACGGCGCGGTGGCGGTGGACGAAGGACCAGTAGCCGGTGGTGAAGGGGCAGGCGCGCTCGCCGGTGCGGTCGCCCGGTCGGTAGGCGCAGCCGTCGCACAGGTCGCTCATGCGGTGGATGTAGGCGCCGCCGGAGGTGTAGGGCTTGGTGGTCATACGACCGCCGTCGGCGTACTGGGACATGCCGACGACGTTGGGCAGCATCACCCAGTCGTAGCCGTCGACGAAGCTGCGGTGGAACCAGTCGGTCACCGCTGCCGGGTCCCAGCCCTGCTGGAGGGCGTGGCTGCCGAGCAGCATCAGGCGCGGGATGTGGTGGGTCCAGCCGGTGTCGCGGACCTGGGCGAGGGCGGTGGCCAGGCAGCGCGCGGTGACGGCGTCGGCGTCGAGGTCGGCGAACCAGTCGGGCAGCGGGGCATGGTGGCGCAGGGCGTTGCGGTGGCGGTAGTCCTCGCCGAAGTACCAGTAGAGGTGCCAGACGTACTCGCGCCAGCCCGCGATCTGCCGTACGAAGCCCTCGGCGCTGTGCACGGGCGCGTGCCCGGAGCGCCAGGCGTCCTCGGCGGCGTCGACGGTCTCGGCGGGGTCGAGCAGCCCGAGGTTGAGGGAGGACGAGAGCAGGCTGTGGCTCATGACCGGGTCGGCGGCGAGCATGGCGTCCTCGTGCGGACCGAATCCGGCGAGCCGGTGCCGGGTGAAGCGGCGCAGCGCGGCGAGCGCCTCGCGGCGGGAGGCGGGAAAGCGGCGGGTGCCGTCGCGGCCCACGAACCGGATGCCGTCGTGCTCTTCCCAGCGGTCGAGGTCGGCGCGGACCTCGGCGTCGATGTCGTCCTCGCGGGGGCGGTACGGGGCGGGGGCGCCGAGAGTGCTCGCGCCCTTGGGCGGGGGTTCGCGGTTGGCGTGGTCGTGGTTCCAGCGCCCGCCCGCCGGGGTGTCGCCGTCCATGAGGAGGGCGAGTTCGCGACGGACCCAGCGGTAGAAGTCCTCCTGACGCAGCCGTCGTCCGTCACGCCCGTCCGCCCAGGCGCGGAAGGCGTCGTGGGGCACCAGGAAGGCGGGGGTGGGCAGCACGCGGACCCGGTCGAGGGAGCGGACCAGGCGCAGGGCGGCGCGTGAGGTGGGGTGGTGGACGGTCACGGGGGCGTCGCCCACGGCTTCGCGCAGGCCCTCGCGGTAGGTCTCGGCGCGGACGTAGCGGACGCGGTCGCCCAGTTCGGCGGCGCGGTGGCGCATCGCGGAGAGGACCAGATGGGCCTTGGCGCGGTGGAAGCGGCGGCGCCGGAAGACCGAGCGTGCCTCGATCATGACGACGGGGGCGTCGCGGGCGGGGGCGTGGTCGCCGGTGAGGAAGTGGGGGCCGAGCTGGTCGCCGAAGAGCCAGTGCGGGTCGGTCATGCGCGCGCCTCGTCTCTCCGGCCGGTCTTCGCGGGGTGCCGTCAGTCCAGTTCGGGGGCGGGGCGCGCGGTGCCGTCAGTCCAGCTCGGGGGCGGTGCGCGGGGTGCGGCGGAAGAAGGTGGTGGCGCGTCTGATGCGGGAGGCGGTGTCGTTGGGGCGCCAGAGGTTGCCGAGGTAGGGGGCGTAGCGGCGGGCGCCGTGGTGGTAGAAGCCGGGCAGGTGTCCGGCCAGGGGCGGCTTGAGGTCGAGGGCGCGCAGGCGCGCGAAGGGCACGAACTCGGGGGTCATGCCCGATTCGCGGGCCACCGGGTTCTGGCCGTGGGCGGAGCCGTCGGCGGCGAAGACCAGGTCGACGGTGCGCTGCCGGTTGTCGGGGTCGACAGCCTCCAGGACGAAGGCGACCCGGGTCGGTTCGACCGCGAGGCCGGTCTCCTCGCGCATCTCGCGGCGGGCGCAGGCGGCCATGCTCTCGCCCATCCGGGGGGTGCCGCCGGGCAGCACCCAGTCGTCCAGGCCCTGGGCGGTGCGGTGGACGAGCAGCACGCACTCTCCTCGGAAGAGGATGGTGGAGCAGCGGAGCATCATGTCGTCCGGCATCGTCATGCCGACCTCCTCGCGAGTGACGTGCGGGTGTGCCGGCAGAGGCCATCGGCGGCGCGTTCGCGTCCGCGGTTACGGCGAGCCTCATCGCCGCGAGTGCTGGGTCCATTGTCGAACCGGTCACGGACACCGGCAAACGGTGGGCCCTACTGCGCACCCCCCGGCGGTCCGAGCCGGGCCAGGAGGAGGGCGGTGTCGTCCCCCGAGGACTGGTCGAGGGTGTCCAGGAGCATGTCGCAGATGTCCTGGAGCGAGCCGGTGGACGGGGCGGAACCGGTGGCGCCGGTGGCCCGTTCGAGCGCGCGGCACAGGGCTTCGATGCCGACGTCGATGGAGTCGTGCCGGGACTCCACGAGCCCGTCGGTGTAGAGGGCGAGCAGGGAGCCCTCGGGCAGCTTGGTCTCCAGCGTGCCGAAGGGAACGCCGCCCACGCCCAGCGGGGCGGCGGGGGGCAGGGTGAGGAGCCGGGCGCCCTGTCCGGGCTGGACCAGGACGGGCGGCAGGTGTCCGGCGCTGGAGAGGACGCAGGTGCCGCGCTTGGGGTCGCACACGGCGTAGACGCAGGTGGCGAAGGACTCGCTCAGCTCCGCGGCGGTCTCGTCGAGGTGGCCGAGGAGTTCGGCGGGCGGGAGGTCGAGGCGGGCCAGGGCGCGGGTGGTGGTGCGCAGTTGGCCCATGATCGCGGCGGCGCGTATGCCGCTGCCCATGACGTCGCCGACCACGAGTCCGACCCGGCCGTCGCCCAGCGCCAGGACGTCGTACCAGTCGCCGCCGACCTCGGTGCCGCTCCCGGCGGGCCGGTAGCCGACGGCGATCTCCAGACCGTCGGGCTGGTCGGGGGGCTGCTGGGGCAGCAGGCTGTGCTGGAGGGTGAGGGCGGTCTCGCGTTCGCGGCCGTAGAGCAGGGCGTTGTCGACGCTGACGGCGGCGCGGCCGACGAGTTCGCAGACGAGCTGGAGGTCGCGGCTGTCGAAGGGGCGGGTGTCGGCGGTGCGGTAGAGGGTGAGCACGCCGAGCACGGAGCCCCGGGCGAGCAGGGGCGCGGCCAGGACACTGCGGACCCCGGCGCCGCGCAGCGCCTCTGCTGCCTGCTCGTCCCGGGCCATCTCGTGCAGCGCGGCGTCGTCCACGCGCGGGATCAGGACCGGAGCGGCTTCGCGGACGCTGCGGCACAGCAGCGGGGAGGAGCCGGAGCCGGTGAGACCGTCCGGCAGCTCGTCGGTGCCGTCGCTGCCGTCGGGACGCGCGGCGGCGACGGCGAGGGTACGGAAGCCGCCGTGGCCCTCGCCGGAGTGCGGGGCCAGGGGCCGCTGCCCGACCACGGAGTCCAGTACGTCGACGGTGGCGAGGTCGGCGAACCGGGGGACGACGGCGGCGGCCAGCTCCCGCACCGTCTGCTGGAGGTCGAGCGTGCTGCCGATGCCCGAGCTGGCCTCGGTGAGGGTGGCCAGGTGCCGGTGCGCCGCCGCGATCTCGGTGGCGGCGAGATGCCGCTCGGTGACGTCCACGACGGACACCGCGACGCCGAGCGGGTGCCCGCGCTGGTCCTCGATGCGGTAGTACGACTCCGACCAGGCGTGGTCGTGGTCCGGGTCGAGCGGGGTACGGCCCACCGTGCGCTGGTCGAGGATCGGCTCGCCGGTACGCAGCACCTGCCGCATCGCGGACTCGATCGCGGTGGTGTCCAGCTCGGGGAGCGTGTCCTCAAGACGCCGCCCGCGCACCTCGTGCTCGGTGACCCCGTTGGCGGTCGTCAGGGCGGGGTTGATGCGCATCCAGCGCAGATCGGTGTCGAACACCGCGAGCCCGACCGGGGACTGGTCGATCAGCAGCTCCGAGAGGGCGAGGTCGCCCTCGACGCGCCGTACGGTGCCCTCGTCGGCGGCGAGCGCCAGGCCCAGCACCCTGCCGTCGGGGTCGTGCAGCCGGCCCTTGCGGTACTCGACCAGGCGGGTGGAACCGTCCTTGCACCGGGCGGGGAAAACACCCGCGAGGCTCTCACCGCTCTGTATCCGCCCGAACCTTTCGTGCGCGTTCTCCACGTCTTCGGGCGAGGCCAGCAACTCGTCCACGGAGGCGCCGAGCGCCTCCTCGGCGGCGTATCCGAAGAGATCCTCCGCCTCGGGGCTCCACAGGACGATACGGCCGCGCCCGTCCACCACCACGGCCGAGGCGTGCAGCAGATCCAGCAGCCCCCCGGGCGCCCCGGCGTCCCGGGCCCCGGCCGCACCGGGCCCGCGACCCCAGAGCTCCTTGCCACCCATACCCGCCGCCTCCCGTCACCCGGCCGCCCTGCA
The DNA here is from genome assembly GCF_016482685.1 of Streptomyces sp. DSM 110735. GTDB lineage: Bacteria > Actinomycetota > Actinomycetes > Streptomycetales > Streptomycetaceae > Streptomyces. The sequence continues at coordinate 330,563 of NZ_JACYHF010000002.1, forward strand.
CACCGCCCGGGTCGCACCTTTTGCGTAGCTGATACCACTATGCCGCTCGGGGGACGGTGGTGCGGGGGCGCTGCCGCGCGGGAGGAGGGTGGCCGCGAGGGGGCTGGGGTGGGAGGGAGTGGTCGCGGGGGCGCTGCCGGGCGGGAGGAAGTGGTCGCGAGGGGGGCTGCTGCCGGGCACAAGAGCGGGTGGTCCCGGGGTCGCTGCCGCGCGGGGGCGCTGCGAGGGGGCGGCTGCGTCGCGGGAGGGGCGTGGTCGCGAAGGGGCTGCGGGGTGGGAGGGGGTGGTTGCGAGGGGGGCGTTGCCGGGTGTGAGGGGGTTGTAGCGGAGGCGCTGCCGGGGTGGAGGGGGTGGCTGCGAGGGGGCGGCGCCGTCCGGGAGGGGGTGGCCGCAGGGGGCTGCGGTGAGAGCGAGTGGTCGCGGGGGCGCTGCCGGGCGGGAGGAGGTGGTCGCGAGGGGGGCGGCTGCCGGGCAAGAGCGGGTGATCCCGGGGTCGCTGCCACGCGGGGGCGCTGCGAGAGGGCGGCTGCGGCGCGGGAGGGGCGTGGTCGCGAGGGGGGCTGAGAGGTGTGAGGGATTTGGTCGCGGGGGGGGCTGCGGCGCGGGAAGGGGGTGACTGCGAGGGGGCGGCTGCCGCGCGGGAGGGGGGCGTCGCGAGGAGGGCTGTGGGTGGGAGGGGGTGATGGCGGGAGGCGCTGCGGGGTAGGAGGGGTGGTCTCGGGGGCGCTGCTACGCGGGGGCGCTCCGAGGGGGCGGCTGCCGTACGGGAGGGGGTGGTCTCGGGGGCGCTGCCGCGCGGGAGGAGGTGGCCGCGCCGAGGCGCTACCGGGTCAGAGGGGTTGGCTGCGAGGGGGTTGGCTGCGAGGAAGCGGCTGCCGTCCGCGAGGGGGTAGCCGCGCGGGGCGCTGCCGTCCGGGAGGAGGAGGTCGCGCGGGGCGTTGCCGCGCGGAAGGAGGTGGTCACGGTCGCACTGCCGCGTGGGAGAAGGGTGGCCGCGCCGGGGCGCTGCCGGGTCAGAGGGGGTGGCTGCGAGGGGGTTCGCTGCGAGGAAGCGGCTGCCGTCCGCGAGGGGGTAGCCGCGCGGGGCGCTGCCGTCCGGGAGGAGGTGGTCTCGGGGGCGCTGCCGTCCGGGAGGGGAGGTCGCGCGGGGCGTTGCCGGGCGGGAGGGGGTGGCCAGGAGAGGGCGTAGCCGTGCGGAGGAGGGATCGTGAGGGGGCTTGGCGCGGGGGCGCTGTCGATCGTGGTGGGATGATCGCGCGGTGAGTGAGGTGAGGGAGTTGGCCGCGGAGGCCGTTGAGGCGCATGTCCGGGGGTTCTTCGCGGGGCACTCCGTGGAGGTGGTCGACTGTGATCTCGGGTCGGGGCGGCGAGAGGTCGTGCCCGGGCTGCGGGTGCTCGTCGTGGGGCCCGGTCCTCAGGGCGACGGCTGGGCTTATGTGACCGCCGGATGCTGGGCGGCGATGGAGGAGGACGGTCACGGTCTCGAGTTCGTGATGACCGCCCACGTCCGCGACCAGCGGTTCGTCGAGCTGATGGCGATGATCGCCTTCTATCACTGCGGAGGGCACCGGCTCGACCTGGAGCACAGCATGCCGATCGGTGAGCCGTGGGTCCCGGGGTCGACCTGCGATCACCTGCTGATCAGCCTGCCGTATCTCCATGGACCGGACCTTGAGCACTGTCCCGTGCCCGGCGGACACGCCCGCATCCTGTGGACCCTGCCCGTGACGACGGCCGAGATCGAGTTCCGCAGGCGCCACGGGCACGAGGCGTTGGAGCGGCGCTTCGACGAGGCGGAGATCATCCCCACCGATCCCTTCAGGGCGTCGGTTGCTTGAAACCCCCCGAGTCGCACCCCTACAACGCGGGATCACCCTCGGTGCGCCGACTCCCCGTCTCAGACACCGCAGACACTCCAGGCACTACCCCACCCGCGCCCCGGCCGGAGGCCCACCGCACAGCCGGGCCCATCGCCAGACCCGCCGTCAGGAACAGCGCGCCCAGGAGGAGCCAGCCAAGGGTGCCGCCCGAGAGGACGAGGGTGGTCAGCAGGAGCGGACCGATCAGGCGGGCCACGGCGGTACCGGCGCCGTAGAAGCCTTGGTACTGGCCCTGTTTGTCGGGTGGGGCGAGGGCGAAGCCGATTTCCCAGGAGCCGGAGCCGAGGAGCATCTCACCGAGGACCTGGACGCAGGCGGCGGCGAGGAGGACGAGCCCGGCGGTCCAGGCGGTGGTGCCGGTGGCCGACAGGGCGAAGCAGGCGCAGGCGGCGAGGAGGACGACCCCGGCGTGCCGTATCGCGCGGGACGCGGACGGCAGGTCTCTGACGCGGCCGGCCATGCGCACCTGGAAAAGGACCACGCCGACTGTGTTGACGACCAGCAGCGCCGACACAGTCCAGCTCGGCGCCTCCGTACGCTCCACGATCCATAGCGGCAGCACCACGCTGAGCAGCGGCATGTAGAGCAGCATGATCATGTTGAGCAGGGACACCAGGGCGTACGGTCGGTCGCGGAGGACCGAGAGACTCGGACCGTCCTGTCCCGCAGCCGCAGCCGCAGGCACCCCGGTCGGCAGTCGCAGGCGCGTCAGCACCGCCGCCGCCACGAGGAAGCTCGCCCCGTCCGCCGCCAGCGCCGTCAGATACGACGCCTCCGTGTCGAGCCGCAGCGCGATACCGCCCAGCGCGGCGCCGAGGGCCAGCCCGGCGTTGACGGTGGACTGGAGGTACGCCCGGGTCTCGGTCCGCCGCGCCGGTTCGACCAGCCCGGCGAGCAGCGCCTGCCGTGCCGCCCCGAGCCCGCACTGGCAGCAGGTGTACGCGCACACGGCGACCAGGAACGCCGGGTACGAGCGGACGAAGAGGAACGATCCCACGGCAAGCCCCGTCGCCACGGACATGAGGATGGCGATGCCGCGCGGACCCCGCCGGTCCGCGAGATGACCGAGCGGCACCCCGGCGACGGCACCGAGCGCCCAGCCCAGGGTGAGCGCGGCGCCGATCCGGGTCGGACTCAGCCCGACGATCCGGCTGAAGTACAGCACCGAGCAGACGTAATACGCGCCGTCGCCGACGGAGTTCGTCAACTGGGCCAGCGCGAGCGTGCGCGCGGGCCCGCCGGGCGGGACGATCCGGATGAAGCGCACGTACGTTCCTCTCGGTCGGTGGCTCGCTGTCCGTGACTCGCTGTCCGTGGCTCGCTCGTCGGAGTGCCGGAGGGGTGACCGGCGGGGTCAACTCACCAACGTTTTCAGTCCAGTTCGTAGTCGAACCAGATCCGGTGGGTGCCGTCGATCTCGAGGCCGCCGGTGCCGGAGATGCCGGTGAGGTCGCCGGTACCGCTCGACGGGACGATGACGAAGAACCGCGCGGAGCGGTCGCTGCCCGTGGTGGTCGCGGAATGCGCGAAGTTGAACGCACCCTCGCGCCCGTTCAGCGAGCCTTCGAAGGACTCCATCGCCACATACGTGCCGACCCCCGTCGCCTGGTCGAACGCGGCGGTGAACAAGGTCGCCGCCCGCCCGACGACCTCGCCCTCGAAGTGCTTCTCCATCCGCGCGACCCCGACCGGGAGACCGGTGGTGACGACCGGGTCCACAGTCACCTCGGTCGGCACGAACGCCTTCACCGTGAACGTTCCCTCAGCTCTCATGGGCCGACCGTATCCCCCGGGTCTGACATCAGGGCCGACCACCGCCCTGACCTGCCACGTCTCCGCCGTGGTGCTCTGGCGCGGTGATCCGCGAGAGGCGGACGGGCGTCACCTCGTCGAATGGACCGTCGACGACGCCATCCGGTAGAGCCGGAACGCCCGACCGGCCGCTGCCGCCGAGCCCGAACTCCGGCAGGAGGGGTGCGGATCGACGTCGGATCGGAGAGCGTCGCCCTGTATCCCTACCGGACCTGAGCGCTCTGTCAGCCGCAGGTGCGGAAGTGCGAGGTCAGTCGCGCTCCGACGGCAGACGAAACCAAGTCGGCCGAGCTGTCGGCGCGTTCGGTCGGCAACTCGATGACGTGCACCGCGTACCCGGGCGGTGCCGTCCGGTCGATCACCTCGCCCCACTCCTCGCCCTCCGTCTCCCAGCCGAGCCGGAGGGTGGACGTGACACCGGGGCCGAGGGCGAGCGGACGGCCCGCGAAGGTCGTCACGCTGGCGGAGTGGGCGTGGCCGCCGAACACCGCGACGATCTGCGGGTGTTCGGAGAGCAGCGCGGCCAGCTCGTCGGCGTTGTCGAGCATGATGGAGTCGATCAGACCGCCTCCGAGCTCGACGGGCGGCTGGTGCAGGGCGAGGGCGACCGGTGTGCCCGGGGGCAGGGCGTCGCGGATCGTCGCCCGCACCCAGTCCGCCGTCTCGTCGGCAAGGTGCCCCTCGTCGCGACCGGGCACGATCACGTCGAGCATGAGGACGGCGAGGGGTCCGACCCGGTGGAGCCGGTTGACCGGCGCGTCGGAGGCGGGTTCTCCGAGGAGGACCTTGCGGTAGGGACCGCGCACGTCGTGATTGCCGGGCAGGCACAGCACGGGCGCGGGGAAGTCCGCCAACAGCCGTACGGCGGACTCGTATTCCGCCTCGGTGCCGTGGTCCGCGATGTCCCCGGTGACCAGCAGCGCGTCGAACGGGCCCGGCATGGACCGCAGTCGGTCGAGCACCCGAACGGCACGCTCCTCGGCGCGGGCGCCGCCGTCGAGGTGGAGGTCGCTGACGTGCGCGAGGGTCACGCGTGAACTCCCGCGTGCCACATACGCCTTGCTCGTGCCCCCCGTTGCCGTTTCCTGCGTCATGACGCCACCCCTCGTCTCGTTCTAACGGTAGGGTTGACCATAACCGTTAGGAGCCTCCATGGAAACCACGCCACCCGAGACCGCCGTCATGAACCTCTCACCGTTCGACCTGACGGGCACCCTCCACCACGACGGGCGCGGTGGCGTGACCGACGATCTCGCCACCCGCTCGGGGTTTCTGGCCTGGGCACCGCCCGGCACCCCCGAAGGGCTCCGGGACGAGGTCATCGACGTACGGCGAGCGGTCCGCGCCCTGTTCGCGTACGCCACCGGCCGCGAGGGCTCCCGAGCCGACCCGAGCCTCTCGCGGGCGGAGGCGGTCGCGCTGCTGAACCACTACGCGAGCCGGGAACGCGTGACGGTGCATCTGGACTGGCCGACCTCTGACGCGGCTCCGCTCCTGCGGCTCACGGGGACTACCGACCTGCCCGCCCAACTCGCCCGGTCAGCCGTCGAGTTCCTGGCCGGACCACTGCGCCAGCGACTGCGAGCCTGCCCCGCCCCTCGCTGCGTCCGCTACTTCGTCCAGGACCACGGCAGGCAGGCGTACTGCAAGGCGTCCTGCGCCAACAGGGCACGCGCGGCACGGCATTACGCGAGGAACCGTTAGGCGCGGCGGACACGGCAACGGCAGGGCCGGTACGGGGCGACCGACCCTGCCGTCAACTGCACCGGGATTACGACTACTTGCCCGCCGTCGCCTTGGCAGCCTTGAAGCCGAAGATGCTGACCGCCTGGTAGTAGGTCCAGGCGGTCGAGTTGCAGCTCGTCTTGGTGGCGCCGGAGTAGTTGTTGCAGACGCGCTTGAGGTCCTCGTAGAAGGCGGAGTCGAGGCGGGACTTGTTGGCGTCGAAGGCACCGGCGGCCTTGTAGTTGCGGTAGCCGAAGTCGTGGCGGGCGCAGGGGGTCTGGAACGGGAAGCCGAAGGGGTTGTCCGGCGAGGAGCTGCAGTAGTCCGTGGACCAGTCGAAGCCGTAGGCCGCCCACTGACCCTGGTTCGACCGGGCGGCGTACCAGGCGTTGTAACTGGCCGCGCTGGTCTGCGTCCAGGAGCTGAGCACCTGCATCTTGTCGGCGGGGGCGGCCGATGCCGAGGTGGCCGGGACGAGGACCGCGGGGAGCGCGAGAGCGGCGACGACGAGGGGAGCGGCAAGACGACGATGCATGAAGACCTCCGGTGTGTGGGGCCCGTGAGTGCTCGCGGGGTTCGCGAAGCGGGCTCAGCTTGGCCCAGGAGTGCCCCCATGAACAGTCCATGTCAAAAAATAAATGGCCCGAATTCCGCTGCCCGACATCGCCAAGTTCCGCAAAATTCGCCAAATCTACGCGAGTTGACAAGCCATCAGGCAGACGACACCGGCAGGACTGCCGGCCCGGCTCAGTCCGGCTTGCTCAGCAGCCGCGTCACGCTGTCGCCGACCTCCGCCGTGATCCGTCCCTCGCACTCCACCCCGACCGCCGTCGCCAAATCCCGCCCGTGCAAGTCCGCCAGCGCCTCCGCGAGTTCCGCGAAGGACGCGGCAGCGGTGCGGCCACGGGACAGTCCCGTCAGGGCGGTTGCCACGCCGATGAACGCGGCGGGCCACCACCAGATCGCCAGCAGGAGGTAGGCCACGCCCCAGGCGCTCAGCCGGGCCGCCGCGCTCAAGGCGCGGCGCGCGGTGCTCAGTTCCGTACGGGTGCTGTCGGGCGCGAGGAGCCACAGGTGTGGCCAGGCGGTGGTGAGGTCGAGGCGGTAGGCGCGCCAGACGCGCTGGTCCGGCGCCGTGACCCGGTCCCCCGTCCAGAAGGGGTGCCGGGGGCGGACCAGGGCGATCCGGTTGCGCTCGGCGTAGCGCGCCTCCGCCTCGCCGGTCAGGGCGTCGGCGCCGTCCCGGCCGCGCAGCCGGGCGCGTCCGGCGGCGACCAGCGCCGTGCGGTAGTCGGTGTCGGCGGTGCGCCAGCGGCGCAGTCGGCGTGCGGTCAGCAGGCGGGTCAGCGGACCTCGGGGCGCCATGAGCCAGGTCCGCTCGATCAGGGCGCCGAGCGCCTGCGCGGCGGTGCCGGTCAGCGCGGCCCCGGCCAGCACGGCGACCGCCGCGACCGCGAGGGCGCCCGGGCTGTGGGCGCCGGGCGCCTCCGCCAGGGAGTCCAGGCGGGTCCGCAGCCGCCCGGTGTCGTTCCAGTGGCTCTGGCCGAGGGTGACCGCCGTGGCCAGCGCCACCAGGTACACCAGGCCCGGGATGGCCAGCAGGGCGAGCCAGCGTTCGGCCAGCTTTCCGCTCAGCGCGCCGAGGAACGCGTTCACGGACGGTGCAGCCCGAACTCGCGCAGCGCCTCGCCGAAGATCCGGCAGGCCGGACGGTCCTCGTCCTCGGACGGCGGTGCCTCGACGCGGGCGCAGTGGCCGCGCGGGCAGGTGAGTACGTGCAGCGGCGGGTGTCCGGGTCCGCTGCCGGGGAAGCGCTGGTACGGCGGCGGGGTGTCCGTGCGGTAGGAGCCGAGTCCGGCGCTGAGTCCGGAGGCGAGGAGCAGGTCCTCCAACTCGTCGAAGTCGTCCTCCAGTTCCTCGGGGGCGCGACCGCCGCGCACCTCCGACGTGATGTGCTCGATCAGGAGGCGTACCGGCGGATCGAGGTCCGCCGTGCCCGGGGAGGCGGTGAGCCGATGGCACAGGGCGGCCAGCCGCTCGTGCCCGAATTCGTCCACCTCCGCACCGGAACCGCCCGTGCCGTCACCGAGTCCGCCCATCACCGCACCTCCAGGGATTCAGCCGGTGGCAAGCTCACCACAACGAGCGTGACAGCGGGGCTTCCCGGGTAAAATCGGGCTTCGGAGTTCCCGCCGCGCGCCAAGGTCGAGAGCCCGCAGTGAGCCGCACGGGGGCGGACGATGGCAGACGTCAATGGACCGGACAGGGAGACACTCGAACGGGTCGTCGCGCTGGTCGGACACTTCCAGCGCACGGGTGACCGCCGCCCGCTGGACAGCGGAGTCGAGATCTGCCGGGCGGTGCTGCGGACGGAGCCCGCCGCCGCCCACGTGCGGACCACCTGGGAGTCGACGCTGCGGCTGACCCTGGTGCTGCGCTGGACGGGCTTCCACGACCGCCGCGATCTGGACGAGTCGATCGAGCTGGGCCACCGGCTGATCGTGCGGAGCACCGTGCGCGAGCAGGATCTGCGTCTGCTGGGCCGCATGCTCGCCGACCGCTTCGAACTCGACGGCGACCGGGCCGACATGGAGACCGCGATCACGGTGTCACGGCGCGCCGCCGAGATGCCCGAGGACGGTACGAACCAGCCCTCCGCGACCTTCGACACCCTGTCCACCCTGCTGCTCGCACGCGCCAGGCTCACCGGCAGCCCGACCGATCTCGCCGAGGCGGAGCGGTTGCAGCGGCACGCACTGAGCCTGCTGACCGACGTTCCCGAGAACGCCGAGAGCATCGCGGCTCTCCGCAACAATCTGGCGTCCACGCTCAACCACGCCGTCAGAACCCACCGTTCGCCGGATGTCGCGCGTGAGGCCGTGGCACTGTCGCGGGCGGTCCTCGCGGCAACACCCATCGGACATCCCCGCCGGACGACGGCACTGCTCAATCTCGCCACGGCGTCCGTCGCCAGAGCCGAACTCACCGGCGCGGCCGCCGACATCGAGGACATGGTGGCGGACGCCCGGGCAGCGGTCGCCGTCACACCGCCGGGCCATCCCTCGCGCACCCGCGCCGCGGCCGAACTCGGCGTCGCCCTGCGCATCGCCTCCGAACACACCGAGGACACCGCGCTGCTGGGCGAGTCCGTCACGCTGCTGCGCGAGGCGGTCGAGGGCACCGACCCGGACAGCACGCTGCTCCCCCAGCGGCTGAACAGCCTCGGCAACGCCCTGCACCGTCTCGGTGGACGCACCGGCGACGCGGTACTGCTGGACCAGTCGGTGGAGATCCTGCGCGCCGCCGTCGCGGAACCGTCCCCCGAACTCCCCGACCACTTCGGCCGCTTGACCAACCTGGCCGTGGCGCTGCGCGAGCGCTATCACCAGACCGGCGATCTCGACGCCCTGCGCGAGGCGGCCGAACTGGCCAGGTCCGCCCGGCGATTCCCGCACTCCCCGCAGCAGTCCGCCCTGCACCTGGCCAACCTCGGTGTCGTCCTCCAGACCTGGTACGACCGTACGGCGGACCCGAGCGCCGCCCTCGAAGCCGTCGAGACGGCCCGGCAGGTCATCGCCCTCGCCCCAGGGGACTCCGCCGAGCGCGCCTCCCATCTGAACCACCTCGGCAACGCCCTCCACGAGCGGTTCCTGAGCCATGGCGACCCGGCAGACCTCGACGAGTCCGCCGAGATGCTGAACCTCGCGGTGGAGGGCACGGCGTACGGCAGCCCGGAGCACGCGAGTTACCTGCACAACCTGGGTCTCACCCAGCTCACCGCGGCCCGTTTCGCGGAGGACCCGGCGCTCCTGGACCGTGCGGTGTCCACGCTCGGCCGGGCGGTGTGGGCTTCCGCCACCGGCGCGGCGCACACCGCCCTGTATCTCCAGTCGTACGCCTCAGCGTTGCGCACCCTGCATCTCGTGGACGAGGACCCCGCGGTCCTGCGCGCGGCCGAGGACGCCTACCGGCAGGTCGCCCGGATCGAGGCGCTGCCCGCCGCGCGACGCGTCCTGGCCGCGTACGACTGGGGCGCGGCGGCGGCCGACGGGGGTCGGTGGGAGGAGGCACTCGAAGGGTTTGAACTGGCCCTCGCGCTGCTGCCGTTCAGCATCACGCGGCGGCTCGCGCGCGACGACCAGGAGCACGAGCTGATCAGCGTGCAGGGGCTCGCCGCCGACGCCGCCGCGTGCGCCGTGCAGCTCGGCAAGCCCAAGCACGCCGTTCTGCTTCTGGAGCAGGGGCGCGGGGTGCTGCTCGGGCAGGCGATCGCCGAGCGGTCCGAGTGGGAGCGGCTGCGCGCCGAACATCCGCTGACCGCCGAGCGGTTCACGCATCTGCGGCGGCTCATCGAGCTGACCGACTCCGACACGCCCGCCGAGGGCGCGGACACGGCGGGCATCGCGGATCTGCGGCACACCCTCGCGGCACGGTGGGAGCAACTGGTCACCGCGATCCGCGCGTTGCCCGGCTTCGGGAACTTCCTCGGCGCGCCGACCTACGCCGAGGTGCTGGCCTGCGCCGGGGACGGCCCCGTCGCGGTGGTGTACTCCAGCGTCTACCGGAGCGATGCCCTGATCGTGCGGCCGGACGGTGTGACGCCGGTGCCCCTGCCCGGGGCGACTCCCGAGGCACTGGACGGACAAGTGACGCGGCTGAACAGCGCGTTGGAGACCGCCGCCGTGCCCGGACGGGAGCGGGAGGCACAGGGCGCCATCGGTGAGGTGCTGGGCTGGACGTGGGATCACGTCACGGAGCCGGTGCTCCGCGAGCTGGGGCTGCTCGACCGGCCCGCCGACGGCGCCTGGTCCCGGCTGTGGTGGTCACCGGGCGGTGCGCTCGCTGCGCTGCCGCTGCACGCGGCGGGCCACCACGAGGAGCCGCCGGAGCCGGAAACTGTTCCGCAGCCGCAGACCGACCTTCGCCCCCGGACCGACCTACGCCCCGAGACCGACCCTGAACCCCACACCGACCCCCGACCCGAGACCGACCCCCGCCCGCAGACCGTGCTCGACCTGGTCGTCTCGTCCTACACCCCGACCGTCCGTGCCCTGGCCTACGCCCGCTCCCGCGCGTCCGGTCCCCAGCCGCCGGGCGGACTGCTCGCGGTGGTCGTGCCCGACGCGCCCGGCACCCGGCCCCTCGGCGGCGTCCGCCGGGAGGTGCGGGAGCTGCGCGCCCTGTTCCCGACCCCCGGCGTGCTCGCGGGACCGCGCGCGACACGCGACAACGTGCTGAACGTCCTGCCCGCCCACCCGTATGTGCACTTCGCCTGTCATGGGGTGAGCGACCCGGAGAATCCGTCCCGGGCGCGACTGCTCGTGCACGACCACCTGGAACAGCCGCTGACGGTGCGTCACATCTCGCGCCTCGAACTGGCCAACGCCCGGCTCGCGGTGCTGTCGGCGTGCGACACGGCACGGGGTTCCGGGCTGCTGGCGGACGAGGCGATCCACATCACCTCGGCGTTCCAGATCGCCGGATACCCGCACACGATCGGCACGTTGTGGCCCGTGCACGACGCGGTGGCGGTCCGCGTGACCAGAAGCCTCTACCGAGGGCTGCGAACCGGGATACCGGCCGCGGCGCTCGCCCTCGACACGGACCGGGCGGCGCTCGCGCTGCACCACGCCGTACGACAGTGCCGTACCGCCTTCCGGAACAGCCCCAGCCTGTGGGCGGCCCATGTGCACTCGGGAGCCTGATCTGCCGGAAGACACGAAGAGGAAGCCGACGAAAAGGAGTTGGTCGCGACATGGCCCCCTTGTGGCGCAGGAAGCGCGACGACGAACCACCGCAGCGGCCACCGGCGACCCCCGCCGATCCCGAGGAACCTCGCGCGGCCGATCTGGTGGTGACGCTGCTGAACGACGACGGCGGGGAGGAGGAGATCGTCCGGGTCGGCATCCCGCCGCACGAGTTCTACGGCATGAAGGCGAACGCCGCCTACGAACGGCTCGGTCCCGACCACCCCGAGACCCTGCTGGCGTTCCGCGACTACGCCCGTGCGCTGGCGCGGATGGAGGGGCGTCAGCAGGAGGCGCTCGAACGCCTCATGGACCTGGTACGCCTCCAGTCGGAGCTGCTCGGCTACGTCCACGTGGACACCCTGACGACCGCCGCCGACATCGCCGACCTCCTGGAGAGCACGGGTGATCCCGGCAAGGCGGAGGAGGTGTGGCGCAGCGTGTGGACCAGCCGGGCGGAGCTGCTCGGCCGCGATCACCCGGACACCCTGGACAGTGCGACCCGTCTGGCCCAGACCCTGGAGGACCTCCGCCGTGAGCCCGAGGCGTTGGGGCTCCGCCGGGACGTGCTGGAACGCCGCAGGCGGCAGCTCGGGCCCGACCACCCCCTGGTGCTGTCGGACACCGGGCGGCACGCCGCCGCACTGGTCAAATGCGGTCGCTGGGCCGAGGCGGAGCCGGAACTTCGCTCCCTCGTCGCCCAGTTGGAGCGGCGCGGCGAACGCGACGGCGAGGTCGGTCTCGCCGCCCAGGCGAACCTGGGGGCAGCGCTCTGCCGCCTGGAGCGGCTCGACGAGGCCGAGGCGGTGATGCGTACCGTCCTCGCCACCCAGCAGCGGGTCAAGGGCGCCGCGGACCCGGCGGCGCAGGGCACCCGCAACAACCTCGCGGCGGTCCTGCACGCCCGGGAGCGGTACGGCGAGGCTGCCGTGCTCCTGCGCGAGGTGCTCTCCGAGGTCATCCGGAGGAAGGGTGACCGTCATCCCGACACCTTCCACGCTCGCGACAACCTGGCCAACGTCCTGATCGACGCGGGCGAGCGCGCCGAGGCAGCCGACCTGCTGCGCCGCTGCCAGTCCGACTACGCCCGCGTGTTCGGTCCGAACCACCCGCTGACCCGGACGGCCGCCGAACGGCTCGCGTGGCTCCGGGACAACCCCGCCTAGCGACCGGACCTTCGGCGTCAGGAGGAGGCGTTGAGGAGGGTCTCGGCGGCGGCGGTGCGGGCGTAGAGCACGGAACGTCCGGCGCGATGGGCGCTGACCAGCCCCGCGTCGCGCAGCGCGGTGAGGTACTGGGACACCCCGGCCGGGGAGAGTCCGGTGCGGTGGGACAGGTCGGTGGTGGAAGCCGGGGTCGCCAGCTCGGTCAGCAGCAGCGTGCGTGAACGGCCGAGCACGGGGACGAGGGCACGGGCGCCGGTGGTGGTCGTCCGCGTCTCCCACAGCGTGCCGATGCCCCGTGCCGGATAGGCGAGTTGGGGCGCGTCCGGCGGGCTCACCTGGGTGCGCAGTCCGGGTCCGGTGAACACGGAGGGGATCAGCAGCAGCCCCGCGCCCACGGACGGGCGGGGCATGTTCCGCTTCCGGCGGACCAGCGTGAGCGCGTTGTCGTCCCAACTCATCGAGGGATGGAGGTCGTTGAAGAGCCGTCCCGCGCCGTGCTCGGCGACCGTACGGGCCCGGTGGAACACGTCGGCGTCCAGTACGGCCCTGATCCGCGCCCAGTACGGGGCGAGGGCCAACTCCCAGTAGGTCTCGATCTCTTGGGTGAGCCTGGCCAGGCGCGCGGGCGGGTCGGCGCGCAGGCTCGACAGGCGGGGGCCGAGGTGTCCCTGGTGGCGCGCGAGATGGTCGAGGTCCCGGCGTATCCGGTCGGTGGGCGAGGTCCGGATCGCGTCCCACTCGGACGCGGGTGTGGGGGCAGGCTCAAGGGGAGCGGGGGTGAGGAAGTCGGGCACGTAGCCGGACGATCCGATCAGCTCGGCCAGCCATCCTCGGTCCAGACCGGCGGCGAGCACGCGTGGCCGCGCCTGCTGGATCCAGGGGCGGTGCACCGGGTGCGCCGTGTCCGACATCAAGAGCCGGAAGCTGGGCGCGACCTCCCACATCGGGGAGACGGCGAACCGCACCTTCGCCAGGTCGTTCGCCGAGAACGCCAGTTCCGCCACGACCATCGCCTCCCGGAGGATTCAGACATGCCTTAATCAATGGTCCGCCAGGCTAGCGTGCGCCGATCATCCCGCCATGACCTCACAGACGATCACCGCGGCGGCAGCGGGCACCTGGAAGCTCGGGGACCGTACGGTCCACCGGATCGGATTCGGCACGATGCGCCTCCCCCAGCACGGCGAGGCGCTCGTGCCCGACGCCGTCCCGCGCGACCGCGACCAGGCCGTCGCGGTGCTGCGCCGGGCGGTCGAACTCGGCGTGAACCACCTCGACACCGCCGCCTTCTACTTCTCGCCCCTGCGCTCCGCCAACGAGCTGATCAACCGCGCCCTCGCGCCCTACCCGGACGACCTCGTCATCGCCACCAAGGTCGGTCCCGGCCGCGACCCGTCGGGCGACTGGCTGCCCCACGCCACCCCCGAGCGGCTGCGCGGCCAGGTCGAGGAGAACCTGCGCCAGCTCGGCCGCGACCACCTCGACGTGGTCAACCTGCGCATCGTCGGCACCGATTCCATCGCCGACCGCTTCGGCGCGCTCGCCGAACTGCGCGACGCCGGGCTCGTCCGGCACCTCGGTCTGTCCAACGTCCGCCCCCACCACCTCGCGGAGGCGCAGGCGATCGCACCGGTGGTGTGCGTCCAGAACATGTACGGCATCGGCGCGTCGCCCGAGCAGGAGGAACTCCTGCGGATCTGCGGCGAACAGGGCATCGCGTTCGTGCCGTTCTACTCGATCGCGGGCAGCGGACGTACGGTCGGCGCCCCCGCGCACGACAGCGATCAGGTGCACGCCGTAGCCCGCGCCCGTGGGGTGAGCGCGGCGCAGGTACGGCTGGCGTGGACGCTGCACCGCGGGTCGCACGTCCTGGCCATCCCCGGCACCGGCGACCTCGACCACCTCGCCCAGAACGTGGCGGCCGGCTCGCTGCGCCTGTCCGAGGACGAACTGGCCGATCTCCAGCGCGCGACGGCGTGACCGGGTCATGGGGCGGCGTTCTCGGTGACCGGCTTTCCCTCGGTCGCCGGGCGTCGCACCGTGGCGCGGGACCGCAGCAGGGTGGCGGCGAGGAGGAGGGCGACGGCGACGAGGCAGGCACCGGCACGGAAGGCGAGCCGGTAACCGCCCGTGAGAGCAAATGAGTTGCTCGCGCCGTCGCCCAGCAGGGTGTCCGTGTGCGCGGTGGCGAGGGTGGTCAGGACCGCGAGCCCGAAGGCGCTGCCGATCTGCTGCATGGTGTTGAACATGCCGGACGCGATCCCGGAGTCCTGGGGCGTGGCCGCCGACATCGCGAGCGTGGCCAGGGACGGCATCGCGAGACCGAAGCCGATGCCGAGGGGCAGCAGCGCGGGGAGGACGTCCACGGCGTAGCTCCCGTCGGCCGGTACGCGGCCGAGCGCGGCGAGACCCGCGGTGATGAGCACGAGTCCGGGGAGGAGTACGGCGCGGGGTCCGAAGCGTGCGATCAGGCGGGGCGCGAGACTTAGGGAGAGCGCGCCGATCGAGACGGAGACCGGGAAGAGCCCGAGCCCGGTGCGCGTCTCGTCGAAGCCGAGCACCTTCTGGAGGTAGAGCACGCACAGGAACTGGAAGCTGAACATCCCGGCGACCATGAGCGCCTGGATGCCCAGCGCGCCCGAGACGTCGCGCGAGCGGAACACCCGTAGCGGCAGGAGGGGATGGGACGCCGTCGCCTGGCGGGCGACGAAGGCCAGGAGCAGGGCGAGTGCGGCGGCGCCGCGGCTCAGCGTGTGGGCGGAGGTCCAGCCGTGGTCGGTGGTGCCGACGATCGTGTAGACGCCGAGCATGAGGGCGGAGGTGACCAGCAGCGCACCCACCGCGTCGGTGCCCTTGCCGAGACCGACCCCGGGCTCCGGGGCGAGGACCCGTACGGCCGCCAGCGCTGCCGCGATGCCGATCGGGACGTTGACGAAGAAGATCCAGTGCCAGCCGACGGTCTGGGTCAGGGCGCCTCCGGCAAGGAGACCCAGCGAGCCACCGGCGGACTGGACGAAGCTGTAGACGCCGATGGCCCTGGCCCGTTCCCTCGGCTCCGGGCACAGGGTGACGACCATGCCGAGCGTGACGGCGGAGGTCACCGCGCCGCCGACGCCCTGGACGAACCGGAAGCCGAGCAGCGTCGCCGGGTCCTGCGACACACCGCACAGCAGCGAGGCGGCCGTGAAGAGGCTGAGGCCGGTGACGAAGACGCGCTTGCGTCCGACGAGGTCGCCGAGGCGTCCGGAGAGCAGCAGCAGACCGCCGAAGGGGACCAGATAGGCGTTGACCACCCAGGCAAGACCGGACGAGGAGAAGCCGAGGTCTCCCTGGATGGCGGGCAGCGCCACGCTCACGACGGTCCCGTCGAGGATGACCATCAACTGCCCGGCGCAGAGCACGGCCAGCGCCGACCACCGTGAAGTCCCTGCGGATGTGTGGGTTCGCCACATGTGGATTCCCTCCCATGGTGCACGACTTGTTACAGCGGTCATCGTCTGTAACCATGGCGCGCGGCGGAAGGAGGCACTTTCGTGTCACACAGTCACACCGATGTGTCCGACCAGGTCAGCAACGAGGCGTGCCCGCTGACCGAGGTCCTCGACCATGTCGCGGGCAAGTGGAGCATCGGCATCATGGTCGCCGCCGCGCACGGACCGGTCCGGTTCACCGAGCTGGAGCGCGCCATCGCGGGCATCAGCCGCCGGATGCTGACCCTGAACCTGCGCAAGCTGGAACGCGACGGTCTGCTCGTCCGGACCGTCTACCCCACCGTGCCGCCCAAGGTGGAGTACACCCTCACGCCCATGGCCCGCGAACTCCACGCGACCCTCGCCGGACTCGTCGGCTGGGCGGAACGGCACCGGGCGGACATCACCGCCGCGCGCGCCGCGTACGACGCCGCGCCCTGAGGGTCCTCGACGACGGCGCCGGGGCGACGGCGCCGGGGCAACGCCCCTTCGGCGAGGGCGACGCCCGTCGGCGGTGCGGGAGGCGGTCCCGGATACGGTGGCCCTCTCAGCGAACAGATCCGGGAGAAGCCCCATGCCCGTCCCCCTCGGCCAGGACCTGGTGGCGCTGCTGCGCCGCCCCAGCACCTGCTACATCGCGACCACGATGCCCGACGGCTCGCCCCAGCTCACCCAGACCTGGGTGGACACCGACGGCGAGTACGTCCTGATCAACAGCGTCGAGTCGCACCAGAAGACCCGCAACATCGAGCGCGACCCGCGCGTCGCCGTCGCGGTCTCCGACCCCTCGGACCCCTCGAACTACGTCCAGATCCGCGGCCGGGTCGTGAAGGTGACCAAGGAGGGCGCGGTCGAGCACATCGAGGCGCTCTCGCAGAAGTACCTCGGCGGCCCGTACCCGTGGTTCGGCGGACGCGACCAGGTCCGGGTGATCTACGTGATCCAGCCGGAGCGGATCAGCAGCCCGCGCGGCTGACGTCGTCGGCGTCCTGCGGCGCGGCTCGCGCGGCTGCGGGACGCCCGCCTCAGAGTCTGCTCAAGTCGCTTGGCGGACCCTCCTGTTGACCCGCACGATGATCCGCATGACCGACATCAAGCACCTCAAGGATCTCACCGGCAAGCGCGAGTTCGCCCTGGTCGTCCGGGACACGGACCTGGTGACGGCGGCACTGCGGCAGGCGCTCGCGGATGCCGCGCCCGAGGAACGCCCGGGTCTGGAGCGGGCGTTGGCGGTCGTCGCGGACGCCGGTACCGCCGACGACGAACGGCTCTGCGCCCGCTGGTTCCGGGACCGGCTGGCCGCCACCGGATTCACGGGGGACATCGGCTCGGTCGCCGCCCTGAAGGCGCTGCGCCAGGCGGAGCGAGGGCTCGGTCTGCTGACGGCGGTCCGGCTGCAGAAGGCGGCGGTGGCTCACCCGGAGTGACGGTCGAGTCCACGCCATACGGTCAACTTCCGTCACTCGACGCCCAATTGTGCTCGGTGAGCGATCAGCAATCGACACCAGCCCGTCAACAAACGTCACTCCCGAAGACCTTCGCACCAGCCGCGGTGCGGCTCGCCTAGCGTGCGGGCACCGGGCGGATCACGTCGCACCGGTTCGGACGAGGTTCAAGGGGAGGATCACCATGGCGAGTGTCGAGGTTTCGCTGAAGGAGATGATGGCCGGGGTCGAGGGCGCCGTGGGGGCGGCGGTGGTCGACTACACCAGCGGCATGGCCCTGGGCACCCTGGGTGGGGGCAAGGACCTGGACCTGAACATCGCGGCGGCGGGGAACACGGACGTGATCCGCGCCAAGGTCCGCACGATGGAGGAGCTGGGGCTCAAGAGCCAGATCGAGGACGTGCTGATCACGCTCGGTTCGCAGTACCACCTGATGCGGCTGGTCACCGGCCGCAACGGCAACGGTCTCTTCCTCTACCTGGTGCTGGACAAGTCGCGTTCCAACCTCGCGATGGCCCGCCACCAGCTCAAGCGCGTCGAGGAACAGCTTGAGGTCTGACGTCTTCTCCTGTCCCGGGCCGACGCATGCCCATGATGTGAAGACTTCTTCAAGTCGCTACATCAGCATGATCCCAACTCGCGGTTGCGCGCGGCCCGGGACGAGAAGGATCGCCCGTACAGGGCGTATGGCACGCGGCGGCGCCCTCCGGACCGCCGCCGCGTCCTGGACCGACCGACCCCGACGCGGCAGGGAGCGAGCCCGATGCAAGTCCCCCTCTACCAGGCCAAGGCGGAGTTCTTCCGGATGCTCGGACACCCCGTGCGCATCAGGGTCCTCGAACTGCTCCAGCACGGCCCCGTGCCGGTGCGGGACCTGCTGGCGGACATAGAGATCGAGCCGTCCAGCCTCTCCCAACAGCTCGGCGTGCTCCGGCGGTCCGGGATCGTCGTGTCCATCCGGGAGGGCTCCACGGTGAGTTACGCGCTCGCCGGGGGCGACGTGGCCGAGCTGCTGCGCGCTGCCCGCCGCATCCTCACCGAGCTGCTGGCCGGGCAGAACGAACTCCTGGCGGAACTACGGCAGTCGGACGCGTCCACCGCCGACGGCCCCGCGATGCCCTCGCGTACGGCGCACTAGCGGCGCCCGTGCGCCCACCTCCCCGTCGAAAGCATTGACGCGGGCGCGCTTACTTAGACTAGCCTTCCCTAAGTTGACCGGTTCCGGAGGGTGGGCTGGTGGGAACAGGGAAGCCGTCGGGGCGGGACGTCCTGGCACATGCCGTCCGGCGTCAGGGGCGCCGCCTCACGCTCGCCGTGCTGCTCGGCGCGGGGCACCAACTGGGCGAGGTCGCCGTGCCGGTGCTCATCGGCGTCGTCGTGGACCGCGCCCTGGCCCGGTCGGACGGACGCCTGCTGGTCCTCTGGCTAGGCGTGCTCGCCGTGGTCTACGTGGCTCTGTCCTGGAGCTTCCGGCTGGGCGCCCGCGCCGGTGAACGCGCCGCCGAGGAAGCCGCGCACGATCTCCGGGTGGCGCTGGTACGCCGGGTCCTGGACGCCCGGGGCGGCGCGGAGACGGGACGGCTGCCCGGCGAGCTGGTCAACGTCGCCACCGAGGACGCCAAGCGGGTCGGTGCGGTCAACATGGCGCTGATGAGCGGCATTTCGGCGTTCGTCGGCGTCGCGGCGGGTGCGGTGGCGCTGCTGTTCGTGTCCGTGCCGCTCGGTCTGATCGTGCTCCTGGGGACGCCCGCGCTGCTGTGGGCCGGGCATCTGCTCGGCAAGCCGCTGGAGCGGCGCAGCGAGGCGGAGCAGGAGCGGGCCGCGCACGCCTCCGGGGTGGCCGCCGACCTGGTCGCCGGACTGCGGGTGCTCAAGGGGCTCGGTGCCCAGCGGGCGGCGGTGGAGCGGTACCGGCGCACCAGCCGCGACTCCCTCGACGCGACGCTGCGGGCGGCTCGCGCCGAGTCCTGGCAGACCGGTCTCGTCCTCGCCCTCACCGGTGTCTTCATCGCGCTGATCGCCCTGGCGGGCGGTCGGCTGGCGCTGAGCGGCGCCATCACGCTCGGGCAGTTGGTCTCCGCCGTCGGTCTTGCCCTCTTTCTCCTGGGGCCACTTGAGGTGTTCGCCTGGGTCAACGCCGAACTCGCGCAGGGTCGCGCCTCCGCCACCCGCGTCGCCGCCGTCCTCGCCGCCGAGCCCGCTGTACCTGCCGTGCCTGCCGCGTCCTCGGGCGACGCGGCTCTGCCGAGCCCGCTCCACGGTGGACTGCGGCTGCGCGACGTACAGCTCGGCAGTCTGGCCGGGGTGGACCTCGACCTGCGTCCCGGCGAGCTGACCGGCATCGCGGTCACGGACCCGGCCGACGCCCAGGCGCTGCTGCGCTGCCTCGCCCGCGAGCGGGACCCGGAGACGGGCGGCATCGAGCTGGACGGCGTGCCGCTGACCGCCCTGGACCCGGCGCTGCTGCGCACGGCGGTCCTGGTCGCGGCGCACGACGCGGCGCTGTTCGAGGGCACACTGGCGGAGAACCTGGGCTCCTGGGCGACCACCGGTCCAAGCCTCGCGCAGCACGACCACGTCCTCACCGCCTCCCGGGCCGACGAGGTCGTCCGCACCCTCCCCCACGGTCCCGCCACCCCCGTCGGCGAAGGCGGGCGCTCCCTCTCCGGCGGCCAGCGACAGCGCGTTCTCCTCGCCCGCGCCCTCGGCGCCGCACCGGACGTCCTGGTCCTTCACGACCCGACAACCGCCGTGGACGCGGTCACCGAAGCCCGGATCGCCCAGGGCGTGCGGGATGTGCGCGGCGGCCGGACCACGGTCCTGGTGACCAACAGCCCCGCCCTGCTGTCCGTCACCGACCGGGTGGTCCTGCTGGCCAGCGGCCGCGTCGAGGCGGAGGGCACGCACGCGGACCTCGTACGGACCCACGCGGCCTACCGGACGGCGGTACTGGCATGACCCTGCCCGAGACAGCTCCGCCCGCACCGGACCCCGACCTCCTGCCCACCGCCACCCCCGCCCGCACCCGCGCCGCCGTACGCGAGCTGCTGCGCCCCCAACGCGCCCTAGCCGCAACAGGGTTCGGGCTGCTGATCGTCTCCACCTCCGTCGGGCTGGCCACCCAGCCACTGCTCGGACGGGTCGTGGACCTGGTGACCGGGCACCGACCGCCGAGCGCGCTCACGGCGCCGGTCGTCGCCCTGGCCGCCGTCGCGGTGGTGCAGGGCGTGACGACCGCGCTCGGCATGGCCCGGGTGTCCCGCCTCGGCGAGACGGCACTCGCCCGGCTTCGCGAACAGTTCGTGGAGCGCGCCCTCTCCCTGCCCCTGGACCGGCTGGAGCGAGCCGGGTCCGGGGACCTCAACTCCCGTGTCACCCGCGACGTTTCCCGCGTCGCCGAAGCGGTCCGCAGCGCACTGCCCGAACTCGCCCGCTCCGCCCTGTCGATCGTGCTGACCCTCGTCGCCCTCGCCGTGCTGGACTGGCGGTTCCTGCTGGCCGCGCTGGTGGCGGTTCCCGTGCAGGCGCACACGGCGCGCTGGTACGTGCGCAACGCCGTGCCGCTGTACGCCCGCGAGCGCGTCGCCACCGGCGCCCAGCAGCAGCAACTCCTCGACAGCATCGGCGGCGCGGCGACCGTACGCGCCCTGCGCCTTGAGGCACCGCATCTGCGCCGGGTGACCGAGCGCTCGCGTGCCGCGGTGGACCTGACCATGCGCGGGGTCGGTCTCGTGCTGCGCTTCTACGCCCGTCTGCACATCGCGGAGTTCGCCGGACTCGCGGCGGTCCTGGCCACCGGCTTCCTGCTGGTCCGCTCCGGTTCGGCCTCCCTCGGCACGGCGACGGCCGCGGCGCTGTACTTCCACAGCCTGTTCGGTCCGGTCAACACCGCGCTCGTCCTCCTCGACGACGCCCAGTCCGCCACCGCCGCGCTCGCCCGGCTGGTCGGTGTCGTGGACGAACTTCCGGCCGAGGAACGGCGAGTTGGGGAGCCGGACGACTCCGATGCGGCTGTCACGGTCGACGCTGTCTCCCACGCCTATCTGCCCGGTCGCCCCGTGCTGCACGACGTCCACCTCACCGTCCACCCCGGCGAGACCGTCGCCCTGGTCGGCACGACCGGAGCGGGCAAGTCGACGCTGGCGAAGCTGGTTTCGGGGCTGCACCGCCCGGACGCGGGACGGATCGAGGTGGGCGGCGCGGAGCCGGACGAGTACGGCCGCTCGGTCGCGCTGGTCACGCAGGAGGTGCACGTCTTCGCCGGACCCCTCGCGGACGACCTGCGGCTGGCCCGCCCGGACGCGACCGACGGGGAGCTGCTGGAGGCGCTGACCGCCGTGGGCGCGCTGGACTGGGCCGAGGCGCTGCCGGAGGGGCTCGCCACGGTGGTGGGCGACGGCGGGCACCGGCTCACCGCCGACCGCGCTCAGCAACTCGCCCTCGCGCGACTGTGGTTGGCCGATCCGCCGGTCGCCGTGCTGGACGAGGCGACGGCGGAGGCGGGCAGTTCGGGCGCCCGGCTGCTGGAGTCAGCCGCCCGGCAGGTGCTCAAGGGGCGGACGGCGATCGTCGTCGCGCACCGGCTCGGGCAGGCGGCCACCGCCGACCGCGTGGTGGTGATGCGCGAGGGCCGGATCGTGGAGGAGGGCCGTCACGAGGAGCTGCTCGCCGCCGAGGGCGCGTACGCGGAGCTGTGGCACGCCTGGTCCGCTCAGCGCCCCGCGTCCCCCGACCACTCCCCCGCCCAGGAACCCCCCGCACCGACCGACCGTTCACGACCGTAAGGATGATCACTCGATGGCCCGTGCCCGTAGAGCCACCCGGCTGACCGGACTGCTCACCTCCGTACTCCTGCTCGTCGGCGCGGCCGTCGCGTGCGGCTCCTCCTCCGACGACGACCACGCGGGGTCGTCCGGCGGTTCGGGCGCGTCGGCGTCGAGCGGCGCCTTCCCCGTCACCATCGCGCACAAGTTCGGCACCACGACGATCAAGTCCGAGCCCCAGCGGATCGTCACCGTCGGTCTGACCGACCAGGACGCGGTGCTCGCCCTCGGCAAGGTGCCCGTCGGCACGACCGAGTGGGTGGGCGGGTACAAGGGTGCCGTCGGACCCTGGGCCACCGGCAAGCTGGGCTCGTCCCCCGCGCCGACCGTCCTCAAGGACACCGGCACCGGACCGCAGGTGGAGAAGATCGCCGCGCTCAAGCCGGACCTCATCCTGGCCCTGTACTCCGGGCTGACCAAGTCCCAGTACGCGAACCTGTCGAAGTTCGCCCCGGTGGTGGCGCAGCCCAAGCAGTACAACGACTACGGCATCCCCTGGCAGCAGCAGACCGAGGAGATCGGCAAGGCGCTCGGCAAGCCGGCCGAGGCGAAGCGCCTGGTCGAGGGCGTGCAGGACAAGTTCGCGGCGGCCAAGAAGGCGCACCCGGACTTCGCGGGCAAGACCGCCGTGATGGCGACGCCGTACCAGGGCGTCTTCGTCTTCGGCAGCCAGGACCCGCGCTCACGCCTCCTGGCGGACCTCGGCTTCTCGCTGCCGAAGGACCTGGACAAGCTGATCGGCGACCAGTTCGGCGCCAACATCAGCAA
This sequence comes from Streptomyces sp. DSM 110735, assembly GCF_016482685.1. Taxonomy (GTDB): domain Bacteria; phylum Actinomycetota; class Actinomycetes; order Streptomycetales; family Streptomycetaceae; genus Streptomyces. Next base: position 353,399 of record NZ_JACYHF010000002.1, read on the forward strand.
GGAGCGGTACGACCTGCTCGACCAGGGTGTGGTGGTGTGGATCGCGCCCGACACGACCTCGTCGGTCACCAAGCTGCACAAGAACCCGCTGTACGGCGACCTGAAGGTGGTCGAGCAGGGCCGTGAGGTCTTCGTCAAGGAGAGCAGCGACTACGGCAACGCGGTGTCCCTGTCGACCGTGCTGAGCATTCCGTACGTCCTCGACCGGCTGGTGCCGCAGCTCGACCAGGCGGTGGACGGCAAGGCGTCGACCAAGGTGGAGCAGCCGGCGTCCTGAGCGATCCCGGTCAGCGCGGAAGGGGCGCCTCCCCGGTCCGGGGGCGCCCCTTCCCCATGCCTGCCGCCCCTCAGGACCGCTCGATCAGGCTCTTGGGTCGCAGGTCCGTCCAGTGGGTCTCCACGTAGTCCAGGCACTCCTGGCGTCCGGCCGGTCCGTGCGCGACCTGCCAGCCCGCGGGTACGTCGGCGAAGTCGGGCCACAGGCTGTGCTGGCCCTCGTCGTTGACGAGGACGGAGTAGACGCCGTCGGGGTTCTCGAACGGGTTGGTCATGGGATGCCTTTCCGGGTCGGGGTCAGTCGGTCTCGGCGCGGGCGTCGGCCCGTCGTACGAGGGCTTCCAGGGCGCGGAACCAGGTCCGGGCGAGGTCGTCCACCGCCTCCTCGGTGAGCAGGTGGGTCGCCCAGGCCCAGTGGGCGTTCAGCCGGGGACCGTCGGCGCGGTCCTCGGTGAGGGCGTTGAGCGTGAGGGCGTGCGACATCGGCATGGCGGGGTCGGCGTCGAGGTCGGCGGCGTCCTCCTCGGGGGCGTAGGACCAGTCGGCTGCCTCGGCGTGGCCGAAGCGGCCCATGTAGTTGAACTCGATCTGGGGTTCGTCGAGTTCGGCGAGCAGCGGTCCGGTCTCCGGGTCGAGGTGGCGCAGGAGCCCGTGCCCGATGCCCGAGGCGGGCAGCTCCGCGAGGTGGCGGCCGATCGCGGCGAGCGCGGTGTCCACCGCGGGTCCGCCCGCGAGGGCGTCGGCGGGGTCGATGCCGCCCGGGTCGAGCCGGACGGGGACCACGCTGGTGAACCAGCCGACGGTACGGGACAGATCGGCGTCCCCGGTCAACTCCTCCTCGCGACCGTGCCCTTCGAGGTCCACCAGGACGGCTCCGCCCGTGTTCCCGGTGTCCAGTGCGCGTTCCCGCCAGTCCGCCACGGCGAGCGCGAACGCGGTGAGCAGCACGTCGTTGACGGTGGCGCCGAAGGCTGCGGGGACGCGCCCGAGCAGCGGTCCGGTGATCTCGGGTGGCAGCGTGAGGGACAGATAGCGGGTGGTCTCCACCGTGTCCCGCGCGGGGTCCAGCGGTCGGGCCAGCGGGAGTCCGGCGCCGGGGGCGAGTTCGGTGCGCCAGTGGGGCAGTTCGTCGGTGCGTGCCGGGTCGGTGGCGTGGGCGGCGAGCAGCCGGGACCAGCGGGCGAACGAGGTCTCCACGGGCGCCAGTTGGGGCGTGCGGCCAGCTCGCAGGTCGCCCCAGGCGGTGGCGAGGTCGGGCAGCAGGACCCGCCAGGACACGCCGTCGACCACCAGGTGGTGCACGAGGAGCAGCAGCCGTCCCGGGCGGTCGGGTCCGGCGTCGAACCACACGGCCCGGACCATCGCCCCGCCGTCCGGGTCGAGCCCGTCGCGGGCGCGGGCGGCGTGCCGGGCGATGGTCTCACGCAGTCCGGTGTCGTCGGCGTCGCGGACATCGACGCGGGTCAGCCAGGTCTCCGTGTCCTGGGAGGCGGGCACCCGCAGGGTCCACGTCTGCCCGTCCGGACCCCGGTCCAGGCGGGCGCGGAGCATGTCGTGGCGGTCGGCGAGCGCCCGCAGCAGGGTGCGCAGACCGGGTTCGTCCAGGTCGGCCGGGGTCTGGACGAGGACTGCCTGGTGGTAGGCGGCGATGGGGCCGCCGCGCTCGCGCAGGGCGTACATGATCGGTGTGAGCGGGACGGTCCCCGTGCCGTCGTCGTGCCCGGGCACGCGCTCGGCGGCGCCGAGGGGTAGGGCGACGGTGGCCAGCTCGGCGACCGTGCGCAGCCGGAACACCTGGCGGGGCGTGATCCGCAGCCCGGCGGTCCGGGCGCGGGCGACCAGGTGCATGGCGACGATACTGTCCCCGCCGAGGGCGAGGAAGTCGTCGTCGGCGCCGACCGTGTCCTCCGGCAGACCCAGCACCTCCGCGAACAGGTCGCGCAGCAGACGCTCGGTGTCGTTCGCGGGTGCCCGCCCGGGCGCTCCGGTGAGCCGGGGTGCGGGGAGGGCGGCACGGTTCAGCTTGCCGTTGGACAGCAAGGGGAGTTGGTCGAGCACCACGACTGCGGCCGGGACCATGTACTGCGGCAGCCTCGCGGCCAAGTGGGCGCGCAGATCGCCCGGTTCGGCGTCACCGCCGGGGACCTCGGCGTACGCGACGAGCTGGCGTACGCCCGGCCGCGGTTCGCGTGCGGTGACGACCGACCGCGTGACCGCCGGGTGGGTGTTCAACGCCGCCTCGATCTCCGCCAGTTCGACGCGGTACCCGCGGATCTTCACCTGGTCGTCGGCGCGGCCCGCGAACTCCAGCAGTCCGTCCTCGGTCCAGCGGGCCAGGTCGCCGGTGCGGTACATCCGGGCGCCGGGTGCCCCGAAGGGGTCGGCGGTGAAGCGCTCGGCGGTCTGACCGGGCAGACCGAGATACCCGCGCGCCAGTCCGGGTCCGGAGAGGTACAGCTCGCCCGTGACACCGGGCGGGACCGGGCGCAGCGCCGAATCCAGCACATAGGCACGGGAGTTGTGCACGGCCCGCCCGACGACGGGACGCTCGCTGTCGCTCACCCGCCCGATCAGGGCGTCGACGGTCGCCTCGGTGGGTCCGTACAGATTCACCGCGTCGGTGTCGCGCAGCGCCGCCAGCCGGGTCCACAGCGACTCGGGCACCGCCTCCCCGCCGAAGCCGACGGCCGCGAGCGGGCACTCGCCGTCCGGGGTGAACAGTCCGGCGTCCGCCATCCGGTCGAGCACGGACGGGGTGACCTCGATGAAGTCGATGCCCCTCTCGCGGATGAACGGGGTGAGCAGCTCCGGGTCGCGGCAGGTGTCGTCGTCCGCGATGTGCAGCGCGTGCCCGTCCAGGAGCCAGAGCTGCGGCTGCCAGGAGGCGTCGAAGGCGAACGACCAGGCGTGGCCGACGCGCAGGTGACGGCGGGCGGTGCGGCGCTTGGCCGGGTCGTGGAGGTCGTGCCGGTGGCTGTGGAAGAGGTTGACGAGCCCCCGGTGGGTGACGACGACACCCTTGGGGCGCCCGGTGGAGCCGGAGGTGTGGATGACGTAGGCGGGGTGGTCGGGTCCCGGCGGGGTGACGGGCGCCTCCGGGGCGTCGGTCAGGTCCTCCAGGCGTACGACCGGAACGTCCGTCTCGGGCAGGGCGGTTGCCAGGTCGGCGGTGGTCAGGATCAGGGTCGGGCGGGTGTCCGCGAGCAGGTCGCGCAGGCGGGACTCGGGCAGGTCCGGGTGGAGGGGTACGTACGCGGCGCCCGACTTCAGCACGGCGAGGATCGCGGCGATGTGGTCGGCGGTGCGGGGCAGCGCGAGGGCGACCAGTCGCTCGGGGGCGGCACCCCGGGCGGCGAGGGCACGGGCCAACCGGTCGGTGCGGGCGTCGAGTTCGGCGAAGGTCCAGGTGGTCGTGGCGTCGCTGACGGCGGGTGCGTGCGGGGTGGCGGTCGCCTGTGCGGTGAACAGGGCGGGGACGGTCGCGCTCGCGGAGTCCGCGTCCTTGGGCAGCGTGGTGTCGTTCCAGGTCTCCAGGACCCGTTGGCGGCTCTCGGTGTCGAGCAAGTCGAGTGCAGTGACCGGCAGTTCGGGCTGGTCGGCCATCGTGGTCAGCAGGGTGACCAGGGCGGCGGCGATGTGCCGTACGGTCCCCTCCTCGAAGAGGTCGGGGCGGAACTCGGCGGTGAGCCGGAGCCGTTCGGCGGGCTCGACCGCCCAGGCGAACGGGTAGTGCGTGGCGTCCTCGTGGTCGCGGACGGTGCTCCGGGGTCGGTCCGTGTGCTCGTCGTCGGGCTCCTCGGCCACCGGGTACGACTCGAACACCATCAGGGTGTCGAAGAGTTCACCGAGTCCGGCGGCTCGCTGGATGTCGGCGAGTCCGAGGTGCTGGTGGTCGATGAGCCGGGACTGCTCGTCCTGGAGGCGGGCGAGCAGGGTCGCGACGCTCTCCCCCGACCGCGTGCGGACCCGTACCGGCACGGTGTTGATGAACAGACCGATCATCGTCTCGGCGCCGGGCAGTTCGGGCGAGCGGCCCGCCACCGTGGCGCCGAACACCACGTCCTCACGCCCGGTGAGCCGGCCGAGCAGGATGCCCCAGGCCGCCTGGACCAGGGTGTTGAGGGTGAGCCCCTGGGCGCGGGCGAAGGCGTCGAGGGCGGCGGTGCGGTCCGGGTCCAGCTCGACGGTGTGCGTGTGCGGGACCCCGGAGGCGCGGCCGGGGTCGGCGGGGGCGAGCCGGGTGGGCTCGGTGAGACCGTCCAGGGCGTCGGTCCACGCCGTGGCGGAGACCTGGGGGTCACGGGCGGCGAGCAGGCGGAGCTGGGCGCGGTAAGGGGCGGGTGCGGGCAGGTCGCGGCCCTCGTAGAGCTGCCACAGCTCGGCGGTGAGCAGCGGCAGTGACCAGCCGTCCAGCAGGAGGTGCTGGTGGGAGAGGACGAGCCGGTGCCGGTGCGGACCGAGGCGGGCGAGGAGCAGCCGCAGCAGGGGCGGGCGGGCGGTGTCGAAGCGGCGGCGCTCCTCGCGCAGGAGCCGATCCCATGTGCCCTGGTCACCGGCGTCCTCGGCGCCGAGGTCGACCTGCCGCCAGGGCACGGCGACCGTGCGCGGTACGACGGCGACGGGACGCCCGGAGGACAGGTGCCGGAATCCGGCGCGCAGGTTCTCGTGCCGGTCGAGCAGGTGCTGGGCGGCGGCGCGCAACCGCTCGGCGTCCAGGGGACCTTCGAGGTCGTAGGAGACCTGGACGGTGTACACGTCCGGTCCCTCGTCGCCGTCGTCCAGGGCGGCGTGGAAGAGCAGTCCGGCCTGGAGCGGGGTGACGGGCAGCAGCTCGGTGCCCGGGGGCAGCGCGGCGAGTTCGGCGCGTTCGGCGTCGGTGAGGGCGAGCAGGTCGGTGGTGTCGTCGGCGCCGTCGGACGGGGTCGGGTCGGTCGCCGTGGCGGCGAGTCCCGCCGCCGTCTTGTGGCGGAAGACGTCACGCGGGCTGAAGGCGAGACCGGCGGCGCGGGCGCGCGCGACGAGCTGCATGGCGACGATGCTGTCGCCGCCGAGGGCGAAGAAGTCGTCGTCGGGACCGACCCGTTCGAGCCCGAGGACTCCGGCGATCAGGGCGCACAGGGTCGCCTCGCGCGGGGTGCGCGGGCGCGTGTCCGTGACCTCGGCGGCGAAGTCGGGCGCGGGCAGGGCGGCGCGGTCGAGCTTGCCGTTGGGGGTGAGCGGGAGCGCGTCGAGGGTGACGACGGCGGCCGGGACCATGTGGTCGGGCAGGGTGGTCGCGGTATGGGCGCGCAGCAGCGCGGAGTCGAGGTCCCCGTCGCCGGACGGGACGACGTAGGCGACGAGGTGTTCGTCGCGGAGCAGGACGGTCGCGTGGGCCACGGACGGGTGGGCGGCGAGGGCAGCCTCGATCTCGCCGGGCTCGACGCGGAAGCCGCGCAGCTTCACCTGGTGGTCGGTGCGCCCCAGGTACTCCAGCTCGCCGTCGACCGTCCACCGGGCCAGGTCTCCGGTGCGGTACATGCGGGTGCCGGGCGCGTCGAAGGGGTTGGCGACGAAGCGTTCGGCGGTGAGCGCCGCGCGGCGGAGGTATCCGCGCGCCAACTGGGCGCCGGACAAGTACAGTTCACCGGCAACTCCGGGCGGCACCGGGCGCAGTCCGGCGTCGAGGACGTAGGCGCGGGTGTTCCAGACCGGTCGGCCGATCGGCACGGTCAGCGGGTCGGGGCGCACCTCGTGCGCGGTGACGTCGACGGCAGCTTCGGTGGGACCGTAGAGGTTGTGCAGCGCGGTGTCCGGGAGCACCCGGTGGAAGCGGGCGGCCAGCGGTGCGGGCAGCGCCTCGCCACTGCTGAACACCCGGCGCAGGACCGTGCCGTTGGCGGCCGTGGGCTCGTCCAGGAAGGTGCGCAGCATGGACGGCACGAAGTGCGCGGTGGTGACGCCCTGTTCGCGGACGAGGTGTGCGAGCCGGGCGGGGTCCTTGTGTGCCTCGGGCGGGGCGACCACGAGGGTGGCGCCGGTGATCAGCGGCCAGAAGAACTCCCACACCGACACGTCGAACCCGGCGGGGGTCTTCTGCAACACCCGGTCGTCGGCGCCGAGTTCGTAGGCGTCCTGCATCCACAGCAGCCGGTTGACGATGGCCGTGTGCAAAACGGTGACGCCCTTGGGGCGGCCGGTGGAGCCGGAGGTGTAGATGACGTAGGCGGGGTGGAGCGGGTCGTAGGCGTCCGGGAGCGCCGCCTCCCGGGTGGTGGCGGGGGTGCCGTCCGGGTGCACGGTGAGCCGGGGGACGCCGGTGTCCGGGAGGTCGATGCCGTCGGCGGTGACCAGGCAGACCGGGCGCGCGTCGGTGAGCGTGTACGCCAGCCGGTCGGTCGGGTGGTCGGTGTCCAGCGGCAGGTAGGCGGCGCCCGCGCGGTGTGCGGCGAGCAGGGCGACGACCAGTGCGGTGGAGCGGGGCAGCGCGACGGCGACCGTGGACTCCGGCCCGGCGCCGTGGGCGCGGAGGGCGCGGGCGAGCCGGTCGACGCGTCGGTCCAGCTCGGCGTAGGTGAGTGAACTGCCCTCGAAGACAAGGGCGGTGGCGTCGGGGGTGCGGGTCACCTGGTCGCGGAACAGCTCGGGCAGCGTGACGGACGGGACGGGGTGGTCGGTGGCGTTCCATTCCGTGCGGACGCGGGCGCGTTCCTCGTCCTGGAGCACGTCGAGGTCGCGGACCCGGCGCCCGGGATCGGCGGCGGCCTGCGTCAGGAGCCGTTCCAGACGGCGGGCGAGCAGCTCGGCGGTGGAGTGGTCGAAGAGGTCGGCGCTGTACTCGATCCAGCCCTGGATGCCCTCGCCCTCCTCCACGAAGTCGAAGCTCAGGTCGAACTTGGCGCTGGTCTGCCCGACCGGTTCACGGCGGGCTTCGACGCCGGGCAGCGCGGGTCCGGCGCCGGTGCCCGCGAGGTGGACGACCATGACCTGGAACAACGGGTGCCGCGCGAGCGAGCGTTCGGGGTTCACCGCCTCGACCAGCCGCTCGAACGGCAGCTCCTGGTGGTCGTAGGCGGCGAGGTCGGTCTCCCGTACGCGGGCGAGCAGATCGGCGAAGCTCGGATCGCCGGACAGATCGGTGCGCAGCACAAGGGAGTTGACGAAGAACCCGACCAGGTCCTCCAGCGCCTCGTCGGTACGCCCCGACACCGGGGCGCCGAGCGGGATGTCGTCCCCGGCACCGAGCCGGTGCAGCAGGGCGGCCACGGCTGCCTGGGCGACCATGAACATGCTGACGCCGTGCGTACGGGCCAGTCCGCGCAGGGAGTTGGCCAGTTCCGTCGGCACGGTGAAGCCGACGGTTCCGCCGCGCCCGCTGGACTCGGCGGGGCGTGGCCGGTCGGCGGGCAGGTTCAGCTCGGCGGGCAGTCCGCGCAGCACCTCGGTCCAGTGGGCGAGCAGCTCGGTTTCCGTCGCCTCCAGCAGGTCGCGCTGCCAGAGGGTGTAGTCGGTATAACTCGCGGACAGCGGCGCCCAGTCGGGGGCGCGACCTTCCGTGCGCGCCGCGTAGGCGGTACTCAGGTCCTCCAGCAGGGGCCGGTCGGACCACTCGTCGGTGGCGATGTGGTGGAGCAGGAGCAGCAGCACGTGCTCGTCCGGACCGGTCTCGAAGAGGGTTGCCCGAAGGGGCAGTTCATGCTCCAGTTCGAAGACATGGGCGGTGTGGACGGCCAGTTCCTCGTACGGCGCCTCGGCGAATGGCACCTGAGCCTCTGCCGGGTCGAGCACCCGCTGGTACGGCACTCCGTCGACGGCCGGGAAGACCGTGCGCAGCGGGGCATGCCGTGCCACCACGTCGTTGAGCGCGTCCTCCAGCGCCCGCCGGTCCAGCGCACCGGTCAGCCGCCAGGCGGCCGGGACGGTGTACGCCGTGCTGTCCCGCTCCACCTGCGCCAGCAGCCACAGCCGTCGCTGGGCCGCCGACAGCGGCAGCGGCTCCGGGCGCGGCCGGGGGTCGGCCAGGGCGGGGCGCTGCGCCGAACCGGGCGTGTCGAGGCGGGCGGCGAGCCGGGCCGGGGTGGGGGCGTCGAAGACGGTGCGCAGGGTGAGTTCCGCGCCGAGGTGGGCGCGGACGCGGCTGACCAGGCGCATCGCGAGCAGGGAGTGGCCGCCGAGGGCGAAGAAGTCGTCGTCCGGACCGACCCGTTCCGCACCGAGGACGGCGGCGAACTGCTGGCACAGCAGCTCCTCGCGCGGGGTGCGCGGCGCCCGGCCGCCCGGCGCGGAAGACGCGACCGGATCGGGGGCGGGCAGCGCCGCCCGGTCGAGCTTGCCGTTGACCGTGCGGGGCAGCGCGTCGAGGGTGACGAAGGCCGCGGGGACCATGTGCTCGGGCAGCCGGGCGGCGGCGTGAGCCCGCAGGTCGGCGGGGTCGGGACCGGCGGTGTCCCGCACCGGGACGACATAGCCGACCAGACGCGGCACCCCCGGCTGGTCCTCCCGTACGACGACGGCGGCAGCGGATACACCAGGGTGCCCGGTGAGGACCGTCTCGATCTCCCCCAGCTCGATCCGGAAGCCGCGCAGCTTCACCTGGTCGTCGGCGCGCCCGAGGAAGACGAGCGTGCCGTCGGGACGGCGCCGCACGAGGTCGCCCGTGCGGTACATCCGCGCGCCGGGTTCCCCGAAGGGATCGGCCACGAAGCGCTCGGCGGTCAGCCCGGGGCGCCCCAGATAGCCCCGCGCCAGTCCGGCGCCCGCGAGGTACAGCTCGCCGGGCGCCCCGACGGGGGCGGGGCGGAGCCGCGGGTCGAGGACGTGGGCGCGGAGGTTGTCCAGTGGAGCCGCGCTGTCGCCGTCGGCGGTGTGGTGCCAGCCGTAGGCGTCCACGGCGCACTCGGTGGGTCCGTACAGGTCGTGGACGGCGGTGCCGGGGAGCGCGGTCAGGCGCTGCCACAGGGCGGGCGGGGTGGCTTCGCCGCCGACGGCGAGTACGGCGGGCACCCGGGTTCCGGGGGTCAGGAAGCCGTGGTGGATCAGTTCGCGGAGATAGGTCGGCGTGAGGTCGGTGAAGTCGATCGCGCTGTCGTCCAGGCGGCGCAGCAGCGCGGCGGGGTCGAGCATGGTCGTCTCGTCCACGACGTGCAGTTCGTGGCCCGCGAGCAGCCAGAGCAGGGGTTCCCAGGAGCCGTCGAAGACGAAGGAGGCGGCGTGTACGGCGCGCAGCGCGTCGCGGCCGGTGTCGCGCATCGCCGGTTCGACGAGGTCGCGCAGGTGGGAGCCGTAGAGGTTGCTCAGCCCCTGGTGGGTGCCGACGACACCCTTGGGGCGGCCGGTGGATCCTGAGGTGTAGATGACGTAGGCCGCGTCCTGGGGCTCGGGCGTCGTCCGGTACGCGCCGGGGGCGGGGAGCGGGTCCTCGTCCAGCAGGATCAGCGGGGTGCCTGGGGGGAGGCGGTCGGCGAGGGCGCGGGTGGTGAGGACGCGGACGGGTGTCGCGTCGCCGAGCATGAACTCCAGGCGTTCGGCGGGGAGTTCCGGGTCGAGCGGCAGATACGCGGCGCCGGAGGCGAGGACGCCGAGGAGTGCGGGCACCATCGCGTGCCGGGGCAGGGCGAGACCGACGACGGAACCGGGCGTGACACCCCGGGCGTGCAGAAGGGCGGTCAATCCCTCCACGTCACGCTGGAGTTCGGTGAAGGAGGTGCGCCGCAGGTCGTCGTCCGGACCGGTGACGAGCGCCGTACGGCCGGGGTACGCGCGCGCCGTGTCCGCGAGGATCCGCGGAACGCTGCGGGACTCCACCGTCCGCGCGGTGTCGTTCCAGTCGGCGCCCCGCTCCCCCTCGGTGAGCAGGTCCAGCGCGGCGATCGGGGCGTCCGGGGTGCGGGCTGCCTCGGCGAGGAGCAGGACGAGACGCCGGGCGAGGAGGTCGGCGGTCTCCGGGTCGGCCAGGTCGGTGGCGTACTCCAGCAGGAGCGTGATGCGCCCGGTGCTGTCGGACTCGTCCACGAAGGTGAAGTCGAGGTCGAACTTGGCGGTCCCGGTGTCCATGTCGTACCAGCGGCTCACCGGCAGCCCCAGCAGGGTGCCGGGGTCGCCGTCGGGGCGGTGGTGGTAGCCGAGCATGACCTGGAAGAGGGGGTTGCGCCCGCTGACGCGGGGCGGGTTGACGGCTTCCACCACGTGGTCGAACGGCACGTCCTGGTGCTCGAAGGCGGCGAGCGAGGACTCCCGTACCCGGTCCACGAGTTGGCGATAGGTGAGGTCGTCGCCGGTCAGGTCGGCGCGCAGCACCAGCGTGTTGACGAAGAAGCCGACCAGGTCGTCCAGTTGACTGTCGGTGCGGCCCGCGATGGGGGCGCCGAGGGGAATGTCGTCGCCCGCGCCGAGGCGGTGCAGCAGGGCAGCCGTGGCGGACTGGAGCAGCATGAACATGCTGGCGCCGGTCGCGGTGGACAGCTCGCGCAGGGCGCGCCCGGTGTCCTCGGGGACGGTGCACCGCACGGTGGCACCCGCACCGGTGGGCGCGGCGGGACGCGACCGGTCGAGCGGCAGGGTCAGCTCGTCCGGGAGACCGCTCAACGCCTGCTGCCAGTAGTCGAGTTGCTGCACCCCCAGCCGGTCCAGCAGACCGTCCTGCCAGAAAGTGTAGTCGGCGTACTGCACCGGCAGCGGTGCCCACTCGGGGGCGTGCCCGGCGACCCGCGCGGTGTAGGCGGTGTCGAGGTCGGCGAGGAAGGGACGGTCGGACCACTCGTCGGTGGTGATGTGGTGGAGGACGATCGCCAGGACGTGGTCGTCGGGCGCGAGGTGGAACACCTCGGCGCGCAACGGGAGTTCGCGGGTGAGGTCGAAGGGGCGCCGCTGGGCTGCCTCGATCAGCTCGGGCAGCTCGCCCTCGGTGCGGTCGGTGACGGTCAGGGTGGGCGCGGTGAGGGGCGGAAGGATGTGCTGGTACGGCTCTCCGTCGTGCTCGGCGACGAGTGTGCGCAGGGATTCGTGGCGGGCGGCCACGTCACGCAGCGCGAGCCGCAGGGCTTCCGTGTCGAGGGTGCCGCGCAGCCGCACGACCAGCGGGAAATTGTAGGCGGCGCCGTTGCCGGTGAGGGATTCCACGAGCCAGAGGCGCCGTTGCGCGGCTGACAGGGGCACGCGGTCCGGGCGGTCGGCGGCGGCCGTGACGGCGGGGCGGGCGGGCCTGCCGTTGTCGGCGCGGGACGCGAGCAGGGCGGGGGTGGGGGCTTCGAAGAGGTCGCGGATGGCGAGTTCGGTGCCCAGCTCGGTGCGGGCGCGGCTGACCAGCCGGGTCGCGAGCAGGGAGTGCCCGCCGAGGTCGAAGAAGCCGTCCTCGGCGCCGACTTCGGGCAGTCCGAGCACCTCGGCGAAGAGCCGGCACAGCGTCTCCTCCTCGGGGGTGCGGGGTCCGCGTCCGCCGCCGAGCGCGGTGACGGGCTCGGCGTCGGGCAGGGCGCGCACGTCGAGCTTGCCGTTGGCGTTCATGGGCAGCGTGTCGACGGTGACGAAGGCGGACGGGACCATGTAGTCCGGCAGTTCACGCCCGAGGTCCTCGCGGAGTCGGCGTACCAGCGCGCTGGTCTCGCGGGCGGCGGTGGGGTCGTTGGCGTAGGGGGCGGTGCCCGCGCCGGGACGGTAGAGACCCGCGGTGAGCCGGAGTTCGCCGGGGGCGATGAACACGGCGTCGTAGGTGCCGGGCGTGGCGGACCAGGTGGTGAGGACCTGGTGACCGGTGCGGGCGCCGAGGTCGTGCAGCGCCTCGGGCTCGATTCCGCCCTCCGCGGTACGTCCGTCGGGGACACCGGTGACACGCAACGGACCGTCCGGCAGGCGCTGTTCCAGCGACGCCGTACCGGGCCACGCGAGGGTAGGCAGCTCGTCCAGGCGGACATCCGGCTCGCCCCGGTACATCACCACGTCGTACCGGTGCCGGGTGAGTTCGTTGTGGTGGTGACCGCGCTTGGTGCGCAGGTCCACCCGGTGACCGAGCGTGGTGAAGTAGTCGGGATCGACCAGGAGTTCCTTCTCCAGTCGCAGCCCGCGCTCCACCGCCCGCTCCAGGTCGGACTCCTCCGTGCCCCGGGCGCGCTGGATCTCGGTGTGGAAGAGGCGGGCGTTCCGGAGGTTGCGTACGTCGCCGACGAACAGGGCGCCGCCGGGCGCGAGGAGGTCCATGGCGCCCTGGACGACCGTGGTGAGGTGGTCGATGCTCGGGAAGTACTGGACGACCGAGTTGATGACGACGGTGTCGAACCAGCCGGTGGGCAGCCCGGTGAAGTCCTCCGCGTGCTGACAGCGCAGCTCGACCTTGACGGCCGACTCGGGCACGTGCGCACGCAGTTCCTCACCGATCTTGCGGATGACGGGTGCCGCGAAGTCGGTCGCCCAGTACGCCTCGATGTGCGGGGCGAGTCCGGAGAGGAGCAGCCCCGAGCCGACGCCGATCTCCAGGACGCGGCGCGGGCGCAGCGCGGTGATGCGGGCGAGGGTGCCCTCGCGCCACTCGTGCATCTCCTCGAAGGGGATGGGCATCCCGTCGTAGGAGCTGTCCCAGCCGTCGTAGCGCTCGGTGCGGACGGCGGTGCCGATCTCCTCGTACTCGTCGGAGTAGATCTCCTGCCACTCCCCCACCTGGGCGTCCTCGGCGGTGGAGCGTTCCTCGGCAGCGGTGCGGGCGGGGACGACGTAGCCGACGAGGCGTTCGTCGCGGACGACGACGGCGGCCTGGGCGACGAGCGGGTGGCGGCTGAGGGCGGTCTCGATCTCGCCGGGCTCGACGCGGTAGCCGCGGATCTTCACCTGGTCATCGGTGCGCCCGAGGAAGTCGAGGTTGCCGTCGGGACCCCGGCGCACCAGGTCGCCGGTGCGGTACATGCGCTCGCCGGGCTCTCCGAAGGGGTCGGCCACGAAGCGGTCGGCGGTCAGTCCGGGGCGGTCCAGATAGCCCCGGGCCAGACCGATGCCCGCGATGTACAGCTCGCCGGGCACGCCGTCGGGCACCGGGCGCAGCCAGGCGTCGAGGATGTGGGCGCGGGTGCCCCGGATGGGGCGTCCGACGGTGGGGGTGGCGCTGTCGTGGGTGCCGCCGCCGAGGGTGTTGATGGTGTACTCGGTGGGTCCGTAGAGGTTGTAGCCGTACGTCCCCTCGGTGTCGCGCAGCGCCGTCCACACCGTCTCGGGGACCGCTTCGCCGCCGAGCAGCACGAGCGGCGGGACGTGCCCCTCCAACAGACCCTGTTCGATGAGGATGCGGGCGTAGGTGGGGGTGACGTTGACGACGTCGACGCGGTGTTGTTCGCAGTAGGCGGTCAACGCCTCGGCGTCGCGGCGCAGTTCCTCGTCGCAGATGTGCACCTCGTGGCCCTCGACGAGCCAGAGCAACTCCTCCCAGGACATGTCGAAGGCGAAGGACACGGTGTGCGCGATGCGCAGCCGCCGTCCCCCGGCGGAGGCGACGGCGGGGGCGAAGATCTCCTTCTGGTGGTTCACCTGCATGTTGGTCAGCCCCCGGTAGGGGGTGACCACGCCCTTGGGGCGGCCGGTGGATCCTGAGGTGTAGATGACGTACGCGGGGTGCTCCAGGCTGAAGCGCCGCCGTACGGGTGTGGCGGGCAGGGCGTCCAGGGCGGCGCGCGTGGCCGGGTCGTCGAGGAGCACGCGGGGCAGGTCGCCGTCCAGGGTCGCGGAGACGGCGGTGGTCGTCAGGAGCAGCAGGGAGCGGGCATCGGCCAGCATGAGCGACAACCGGTCGGCGGGGTGGTCGAGTTCGAGCGGGAGGTAGGCGGCGCCGGTGCGCAGGACCGCGAACAGGGCGATCACGGTGTCGAGCGAGCGGGGCAGCCCGAGGGCGACGATCTTCTCGGGTCCCGCGCCGTGGTCGAGGAGCAGGCGGGCCATCCGGTCGACGGCGGTGTCGAGTTCGGCGTAGGTCAGGGCGCGGTCGCCGAAGACGAGGGCGCGCGCGTCGGGGGTGCGGGTGGCTTGCGCGGCGAGCAGGTCGGCGATGGTGTCCTCGGGGTCGGGAACACGGCTCGCGGCCCACTGCCGGGCGAGCGCGCCCCGCTCCTCGGGAAGCGCCGGGTCGAGGGAGCCGACGGGAGCGGCGAGGTCGGCGGTCAGCCGGTCGAGCAGCAGGGCGAAGCGGTCGAGCAGGGTGCGGGCGCGGTCGGCCGGGATCAGGTCGGGGCGGTGGGTGAGGGTGACCTGGACGTTCGGGCCGGGGGTGACGACGAGGTTGACCGGGTAGTGGGTGGCGTCCACGTTGGCGACGGCGGTGGCACCGTGCCGGGTGCGCAGGTCGCCCAGCCGTTCGGCGGTGTCGTTGTTCCGCAGCACGAAGAGGGTGTCGAACAGCTTGCGGTGCCCGGTCTCCGCCTGGAGCACGCCGAGGCTCAAGTGCTCGTGCGGCATGAGGTCGAGGCGTTCACCCTGGACGCGGCGGAGCAGGTCGAGCACCGGTTCGGCGGGGTCGTAGGCGATGCGCGTGGGAACGGTGTTGAGGAAGAGCCCGATGATGCGCTCGACCTCCGGGACCTCGCTGGGTCGTCCGGCGACGGTGGTGCCGAAGACCACGTCGGTGCGGCCGGTCGCGGAGGCGAGGGTGAGCCCCCAGGCGGCGTTGAGCAGGGTGTTGAGGGTGAGACCGTGCGCGCGTCCGGTCTCGCGCAGCCGGTCGCCCAGGGCGGTGGGCAGCCAGAGGTCCAACTGGTCGGGAATCACGGGGTCGAGACCGTCGGCGGTGGGAGCGAGCAGCGTCGGCTCCTCCAGCCCCGCGAGCGCGGTGCGCCAGGCGGTGGTGGCGTCGCTGTCGTCCTGTGCGTCGAGCCAGGTGAGGTAGTCGCGGTAACTTCCGGGCGCGGGAAGCTCGTTGGCGTCACCGCCGGTGGCGTACAGGGTGAACAGCTCGTCCAGGAAGAGCCATGCCGACCAGCCGTCCCACAGGATCAGATGGCGGCCGACGATCAGCCGGTCACCGCGCTCGGCGCCGAGCCGTACCAGCAGCAGCCGGAACAGCGGCGGCGCGGTCAGGTCGAAGCGGCGCTCGCGCTCGGCGGCGGTCAACTCGACCAGCCGGGCGTCCTGTTCGGCGGGCGGCAGCCCGGAGAGGTCTGCCTCTTCGAGCGGGACGCCGGGGTCCTCGGTGATGAACTGCACCGGACGGCTGAGCCCGTCACTTGTGAACCCGGCGCGCAGACCGGGGTTGCGGGCGAGCAGGGTGCGGACGGCTGCGCGCAGCCGCTCGGCGTCGAGGCGGTCCGCGAAGTCGAAGGTCTCGTGGACGGTGTAGACGTCCAGGGTGGAGGCGTCGTCGTAGTTCGAGTGGAAGAACAGACCCTCCTGGAGCGGTGCCAGCGGCCACACGTCCGCGAGCCCGGCCGCTCCGGCGAGGGTCCGCACGCGGTCCCGTTCGGCGTCGGTGAGAGCGAGCGCGCTGACCGTACGGTCGCCGGACGCGGCGGCGACAGCGGGTGCCGCCTCGGCCAGTGCCGCCGGGGTGCGGTGGGTGAACACATCGCGCGGGCTGATGTCGAGCCCCGCCGCGCGAGCCCGGCTGGAGACGGCGATGGAGCTGATGCTGTCGCCGCCGAGCAGGAAGAAGTCGTCGTCGGGACCCGCGTCCGGGATGCCGAGGACCGCGCCGAAGATCCCGGTGAGCAGCCGCTCCCGCTCCCCCTCGGGCGCCCGGCGTACGGCGCGCTCGGTCTCCGGCGCGGGCAGCGCGGTCTGGTCCAGCTTGCCGCTCGGGGTGAGCGGCAGCGCGTCGAGGACCACGTAGTCGTCCGGCACCATCGCTGCGGGGAGTGCGTCGGCCAGGGCGGCGCGCAGCTCGGCGGGCTCCACCGTGCGGCCGCCGGCCGGGACGACATACGCGACCAGGCGCCCGTCCCGTACGGTCACGGCGGCCCGCGCCACCATGTCCCGCGCCGTGAGCGCCGCCTCGATCTCGCCGGGTTCGATGCGGTTGCCGCGCAGCTTGACCTGGCGGTCGGCGCGGCCGAGGTAGTCGAGGGTGCCGTCGGGGCGGCGGCGCACGAGGTCGCCGGTGCGGTACATCCGCGCGCCGGGCGTGGCGGCGTACGGGTCGGCGAGGAACCGTTCCGCGGTGAGACCGGGGCGCCCGTGGTAGCCCCGCGCCAACTGGACGCCGGTGAGGTACAGCTCGCCGGGCACGCCGTCGGGCACCGGGCGCAGGCAGGAGTCGAGCACGCGCAGACCGGTGTTCCACACCGGGCGGCCCAGCGGCACGGTCGGGTCGGGGGCGCTGTCGTAGGTGTGGTGAGTGACGTCGACGGCAGCCTCGGTGGGACCGTAGAGGTTGTGCAGCGGCACCCCGGTCAGGGCGTGCCAGCGGGCGGCGGCGTGACCGGGCAGCGCCTCGCCGCTGCTGAAGACCCGGCGCAGGCTCGCCGCCCAGTGGGGGTCCGCGGTGACCTCGTCCGAGGCGAGGAACGCCTCCAGCATCGAGGGCACGAAGTGCAGGGTGGTGACCCGCTCGGTCTCGACCAACTGGGAGAGGTACGCCGGGTCGCGGTGTCCGTCGGGAGCCGCGAGTACGACGGCGGCGCCTTGGCAGAGCGGCCAGAAGAACTCCCAGACGCTCACGTCGAATCCGGCCGGTGTCTTCTGCAACACCCGGTCGTCGGCGGTCAGTCCGTACGCGCCCTGCATCCAGGCAAGCCGGTTGAGGATCGCCCGGTGGGTGACGACGACGCCCTTGGGGCGGCCGGTGGAGCCGGAGGTGTGGATGAGGTAGGCGGGGTGGTCGGGGTGCGGGACGTGGGCTGCCGCGGCGCCGGGCTCACCCGCGGCACGCTCGCCCGCATCGGGCTCGCCCGCGACGGCATCCTGCCCGGCGTCCACGCACACGAGGTCCAAGTCACCCGCGTCCGGCAGCCGTTCGGCGTCCCGTACCGTCGTGACGACCGTGCGGGCGCCGGAGTCGGCGAGCAGATACGCCAGCCGGTCCGCCGGATAGTCCAGGTCCAGCGGCAGATACGCGGCACCGGTCTTCAGCACGCCCAGCAGCGCCACCATCAGCTCGGCCGACCGGGGGACGGCGACGGCGACGAACCCCTCGGGACCCGCGCCCCGGGCACGCAACTGTCGGGCCAACGCCCCCGCCCGGGTGTCGAGTTCGGCGTACGTCAGCGAGGTGCCCTCGAAGACGACGGCGGTCGCGTCCGGGGTGCGCGCGGTCTGGGCGGCGATGACGGCGGGGAGGGTGCTCGCGGGGACCGGGTGCCGCTCGCCCTCGGGGTGGGCGCTCGCCCGCTCGGCCGGGGTGAGCAGGTCCAGCGAGGCGACAGTACGGCCGGGGTCGTCGGCCAGGGCGTCGAGGACCAGGGTGAGCCGGTCCGCGAGGGTCTGCACAGCCTCCCCGGACAGCCGTCCCGCGTGGTACTTGAGACGCAGGTCGAGGCGCTTTCCGGGCTTCACGATCAGCGCGAGCGGATAGTGCACGGTGTCGTGGAAGGCGTGCCCGGCGATCCCGACCGTGCCGGTGGGGTCGGTGAGGTGCGGTTCGGCGGGATAGTTCTCGAACACCACGAGGGTGTCGAAGAGTTCACCGCCACCGGGGTGCCCCACCACGCGCTGGATCTCCGCGAGCCCGAGGTGCTGGTGGTCGAGGAGGGCGCTCTGCTCCCGCTGGAGCCGTTCCAGAAGGGCGCCGAGGGTGTCCGAGGCACCCCAGGTGAACCGGGTGGGCAGGGTGTTGATGAACAGACCGATCATCGACTCGATGCCGTCCACCGCCGCGTCCCGCCCGGAGACGGTGGTCCCGAACAGCACGTCCTGGCGCCCGGTCATACCGGACAGCAGCAGTCCCCAGGTCGCCTGGACCACGGTCCCGAGGGTCACGCCGTGCTCACGGGCGCGGGCGGCGAGCAGCGCGGTGGCGCGCTCGGGCAGGACGACCCGGATCTGGGCCGGGGCGAGCGACCCGGACCCTGCCGGGGTCTCCACCATCCGGGTCGGCTCCTCGACCCCGGCGAGCGCGGTACGCCAGGCGTCGCGCGCGGCTTCGTGGTCGGCGCGGGCGATGCGAGCCAAGTACGCGCTGTAGGGAGCTGGTTCGGCGAGGGCTGCGGGCTCCTCGCCGTACAGCGCGAGGAGTTCGCGGTGCAGGACCGGCAGGGACCATCCGTCCGCCACGATGTGATGGAACGTCAGGATCAGCCGACTGCGTTCAGTGTCGAGATGGACGAGGGCGCAGCGCAGCAGGGGCGGCTGGGCGAGGTCGAAGCGGTGGGCGCGTTCGTCGGCGGCGACCGCCTCGGCGAGACCCGCGCGTACGGCGGGTTCCTGGGCGGCGAGGTCCACCTCGTGCCAGGGCAGTTCGAGTCCGGTGGCGACGATCTGGGCGGGGCGCCCGTCGGGGAGCTGGCGGAAGCAGGCGCGCAGCGGGGCGTGCCGGTCGAGCAGGCGTTGGGCGGCTCGGCGCAGCAGGGTGCCGTCGACAGGACCGGTGAGTTCGATGACCTGCTGGACGACATAGGCGTCGCTCTCGCCGCCGTCGACCAGGGCGTGGAACCAGAAGCCCTCCTGGAGCGGTCCGAGCGGCAGCACTTCGCCCACGTCGAGGGGGTACTCCCCTTGCAGCGCGGCGAGTTCGGCGTCCGTCGGCGCGGACCAGGGAGTGTCCTTGGTGTCGTCCTGGGCTGCCGGTACGCGCGCGGCGGTGGCGAGTTGGGCCACGGTGCGGTGCCGGAACACATCGCGCGGGGTCAGTTCCAGACCGGCGCGGCGGGCCAGGACGAGCAACTGGATGGCGGTGATGCTGTCGCCGCCGAGGGCGAAGAAGTCGTCGTCCACGGTGACGGAGGGCACCCCGAGAGCGCGGGCGTACAGCTCGCACAGCAGACGTTCGCGCGGGGTGCGCGGGGCACGCCCCGAGCTGAGCAGCCCATAGTCGGGAACGGGCAGCGCCGCCGCGTCCAGCTTGCCGCTCGGCGTGACGGGCAGCCGGTCCAGCGGGACGAGGGCGGCCGGGACCATGTACTCGGGCAGCGACGCGGCGGCGTGCGCGCGCAGGGCGGTCATCAGGGCGGTGACGTTGCGGAACGGCGCGGGGCGGTTGGTGAGGGGGTGGCGGCTCTGGCCGGGGACGTAGAGCGGCAGGGGCGGGGCGCCGTCGCCCTCGTCGCCCTCGTCGCCCTCGTCGCCCTCGTCGCCCTCGTCAGCCTCGTCGCCGAGGGAGAACACCGCGTCCACGCTGCCGTCCTCTGCGTCCCCGTTCCAGGTGAGGTCGGCGCGGTAGCCGTGCCGCGCGGCGGTCTCGTACAGCGTCTCGGGGTCCACGCCCGCGCCGCCGGTCCCGGAACGGCTGCTGTCGTCCAGGGCGCCGAGGGCGGCGAGGTCGGGGGCGAGACGCGCGTTGGGCACACCGGTGACGCGGAGTGCGGTCGGACGGTCGCCGCCGAGGCGGTCACCGAGGGCGGCGGGGCTGCCGAAGGCGGACCACGGGACGGTCTCCTCCTCCCGGGCGCCGTCGGCGAGTTCGGACGACGGACGCAGCACCACGTCGTACCGATAGCGGGTCAGCTCGTTGTGATGGACACCCCGCTTGATCCGCACCTCGGCGGTGAACCCGTCCAGCGTGGCGAAGTAGTCCGGATCGACGAGGAGTTCGCCCTCCCAGGCGACCGCCCGGTCCACGGCCGCCCGCAGCGCCTCCTTGTCGGTCCCGTCCTCGGCGCGGGTGTGCTCGATCGCCGCGCACAGCGTGCGGTGCAGGCGCAGATTGCGCACGTCACCGACGAAGAGGGAGCCACCCGGGGCGAGCAGCCGGGAAGCGGCACGCAGCACATCGGTCAGGTACTCCGCGCCGGGGAAGTACTGGATCACCGAGTTGACGACGACCGTGTCGAAGTGGCCCTCCGGCAGCCCTGTGGTGTCGTGCGCGGGGCGGGCGAGCAGGGTCACCCGGTCCGCGAGGCCCGGTACGGCGGACACCTGCGCGCGGAGGGCGCCGACCGCCTCCTCGGACAGGTCGGTGCCCCAGTACTCGGCGCAGTCAGGGGCGAGCCGGGACAGCAGCAGACCACTGCCGACGCCGATCTCCAGGACGCGTCGGGGCCGCAGCGCGCGGATGCGGGCCACGGTGGCGTCCCGCCATTCGCGCAGGTCGGCGAGCGGGAGGGGCAGCCCGTCGTACATGCTGTTCCAGCCCGCGAAGTTCTCCTCGAAGCCCTCCGCACCCGCCGCCGAGTAGAGGAGTTCGTGCAGGTCCTTCCAGTCCGCGACCTCCGCCTCCCCGTCCAGCGAGGGCACGACGTACGCGGCGAGCCTGCGGTCGCCCGGGCGGTCCTCGCGGACGACGACGGCGGCCTGGTCGACGGCAGGGTGGGCGCGGAGTACGGATTCGATCTCGCCGGGCTCGATCCGGAAGCCCCGGATCTTGATCTGGCTGTCGGCGCGACCGTGGAACTCCAGCCTGCCGTCGGCCTTCCAGCGCACCAAGTCGCCCGTGCGGTACAGCCGTTCGCCGGGCGCGCCGAAGGGGTCGGGCACGAACCGCTCGGCGGTGAGCGCGGGGCGCCCGAGATAGCCGCGCGCGAGCCCGTCGCCGCCGAGGTACAACTCCCCGACGACACCGGCGGGTACGGGTCGCAGCCGGTCGTCGAGGACATAGGCGCGGGTGCCCGGGTCGGGGACGCCGATGGGCACGATGGTCCCCGCCGGGGTGTCCGGATCGCACAGACCCAGCGTGGAGTTGGTGGTCGCCTCGGTCGGACCGTAGGCGTTGAACATCATCCGGCCGCGCGCGTACCGCCCGACCAGCTCGGGCGAGACCCGCTCGGTTCCGGCCAGCAGGGTTGCCGTGGCGGGGAGTTGTACGTCGTCGGGCAGCGCGGCGAGCAGGGCGGGCGGCAGGATCATGAAGGTGATGCCGCGCTCCAGGGCGTACTCCGCGAGCGGTGCGCCGGGGTAGCGGCGGTCGGCGGGGACGACGACGAGCCGACCGCCGGAGAGCAGTCCCAGGCAGAGGTCCCAGAACGCCACGTCGAAGCTGGGCGAGGCGAACTGGAGGACGCGGCTGTGCGGACCGATCCCGAAGCGCTCGCTCTGGGTGGCGACGAGCCCCGCGACGCCCGCGTGGGTGAGGACGACGCCCTTGGGGCGGCCGGTGGAGCCGGAGGTGTAGATGACGTAGGCGGCGTGGGCGGTGGTCAGGGCGCGGGCGGTCTCGGGGTCGCGCGGCGGAAGTCCCGCCAGTTCGGTCTCGGTCTCCGGGGCGTCCATGACCAACAGCGCGATGTCCGAGGGCAGTTCGCAAACGACATCGCTGGTGGTCAGCACGCAGACCGGCTCCGCGTCCCCGAGCATGTACGCCACGCGGTCCGCCGGATAGTCGGTGTCCAGCGGGAGGTAGGCAGCCCCCGACTTCAGCACGGCGACCTCGGCGACGATCAGGTCCGCCGAGCGGGGCACCGCGATGGCCACGACCTGCTCGGGTCCGGCGCCGCGCGCGGCGAGTGCCCGCGCCAACCGGGAGGCGCGGTCGTCCAGTTCGGCGTAGGTGAGGGTCACGTCCTCGTGGACGAGGGCGACGGCGTCGGGGCGGGCGGCGACCTGGGCGGCGAACATCTCGGGCCAGGTCAGCGCGGGCACGTCGTGTGCGGTGTCGTTCCAGGCGTCGAGGACGACCGCGCGTTCCGTCGCCGTCAGCAACTCCAGGTCGCCCACCGGGGTTTCGGGGCGGGCGAGGGCGTCGGCGAGGAGGGTGGCGTAGTGGCCGAGGACGCGGTCGGCGGTGGTGGGCTCGAAGAGGTCGGTGCGGTAGGAGAGTTGGAGGGCGTCCGTGACGTCGAGGGCGAGGTCCGGCGGGCTGCCCCAGGGCTCCGGTCCGAAGCCGGTGGCGCACAACAGGGTTCCCCCACGGCCCGGTTCGAGGGTCAGCGAGGCGAGCACCTCGGCGGTGGGCAGCCGGTGTTCCTCGGCGGCGGCGATCTCCGCCTCCACCCGGGAGCACAGCTCCGCGAAGGTCGTCGCACCTTCCACGGCGACCCGCAGCGGGAGTCCCGCGCGGGCCACGACGACGTCGGTGGCCGCTCCGCCGTACCGGTGCAGGAGCGCGAAGTGGGCGGCGAGCAGGACGTGTTCGGCCGGGCGCGGCACGCCGAGCGGGCGGCGCCGGGTGGCGGTGGGAGCCGGACCGGCTGCCGCGTCAGAGGCGGGGTCGGCCGGGGCGCGGGGTGCGGTCAGGTCGACCGGCAGGGCGGTGTCCGCCGGTGGGCGGGCGAACCGTTGCCGCCAGTACTCCATGGTCGCGCCCCCTGGGGTCCGCGGTCCTTCGGTCATCGCCTCTTCAGCAGAACGCGTGTTACCCGACACAGCGGCCCGTGCCTCCCTTGTCGCGAGACGGAACCGGCTCCGGGGAGCCGCAACCGCTCGCATAGTAAGGTAAGCATTGCCTTACCTGATAGCCCTCTTCGAGAAGATCGACCCGATGGGCGACAACTGAGGTTATGCTCGCCTTACCTGTCAACCAGGCGCCCGCGAACGGACGATGACGTGGAGAGAGTCCAGTGGCCCCAGGCGGAAAGCTGCGCGGCTCGGTGCTCGTCGGGCTCGTCGTCGCCGCGCTCCTGCTGCTGTCCCTGCTGTCGGTCGCGCTGGGCGCGCTGAGCGTCCCGCTGGACCAGGTGGTCCACGCCCTTCTCGGGCACGCGCCCAACAGGACGGTGGACAACGTCATTTGGGAGGCGCGCCTCCCCCGCACCCTGCTCGGTCTGACGACCGGCGCCGCGCTCGGTCTGTCCGGGGCGCTGATGCAGGCGCTGACCCGCAATCCGCTGGCCGACCCGGGCATTCTCGGGGTCAGCGCCGGGGCGTCGTTCGCGATCGTCGTCGCGGTGGGCGTGTTCGGGCTCTCCTCGCTCTACGGCACCGTGTGGTTCGCGTTCGCCGGGGCGCTCGCGGCGAGCGTCCTCGTCTACTTCCTCGGCAGGCTGGGGCGTTCGGGGGCGACGCCGGTGAAACTGGCGCTCGCGGGCGTCGCCATCACCTTCATGCTCTCCTCCTGCACGAGCGCGATCGTGCTCACCGACCCGGACGCGCTGGACCGCTACCGCTTCTGGTCGGCGGGTTCGCTGGCCGACCAGGACTGGGGCGATCTGACCAGCGTGCTGCCGTTCCTCGCCGTCGGCGCGGTGCTCGCGCTCGCCTCGGCGCCCGCGCTCAACAGCCTCGCGCTCGGCGACGACGTCGCCGCCTCGCTCGGGCGCCGTCTCGGGCTGGTACGGCTCCAGGGGGTGACGGCGGTCATGCTGCTGACCGGCGCCTCGGTGGCCGTGATCGGACCGGTGGTCTTCCTCGGTCTGGTCGTCCCGCACATCGCCCGCGTGCTCGCCCAGGCGGCCGGCATCGGACCCGACCACCGCTGGCTGCTGCCGCTGTCGGCGGCCATCGCGCCCATGCTGCTCCTCGCGGCGGACATCCTCGGCAGGCTCGCCGCCCGCCCGACCGAGATCCAGGCGGGTGTCCTGGTGGCGTTCGTCGGCGGTCCGTTCTTCATCGCCCTGGTACGGCGCCGCAAGCTCGCGGAGGTCTGAGGATGCCCAGCCGCTCCACCACAGCACGCTCCAGCACCGCACGGTCCACCACCGCACCCTCCGCCCCCGCGATCCCGGCGCCCCCCGTCCTGCGCGGGCGTCCCTTCCGCCTCGCGGTGCCCCCCGTCTCGGGCGTCCTGCGCCCGCGGCTCCTCGTAACCGGCGTACTGGTCGGCGTCGCCGCGTTCCTGCTGTTCTGCTGGGGGCTGACGCTCGGGGACTACCCGATCTCGCTGCCCGACGTGGTCCGCGCGCTCACGGGCGCGGGCGATCCGGGCACGGTGATCGTCGTCCAGGATCTGCGCCTGCCGCGCGCGCTGACCGGGCTGCTCGCCGGGATCGCCTTCGGGGTCTCGGGCGCGGTGTTCCAGACGATGACGCGCAATCCGCTGGCCAGCCCGGACATGATCGGGCTGACCGAGGGCGCGGGTACGGCGGTCGTGGCGGCGGTCGTGCTCGGCTGGACCGGCGGGCTCGGACTGCAGACGCTGGGGCTGCTCGGCGCGCTCGCCACCGCCGCCGTCGTGTACGCGCTCGCCTGGCGGCGCGGAGCCACCGGGTACCGGATCATCCTGGTCGGCATCGGGGTGTCCTGGATCTGCACCAGCGCGACCGACTTCCTGGTGGCGCGCGGCAACCGCTTCGAGGCGCAGGAGGCGGTCGGCTGGCTGGTCGGCAACCTCAACGGTCGCACCTGGGAGCAGGTGGACACCCTCGCCGTGGCGATGGCGGTGCTGCTGCCCGTCACGCTGGCGATGGGCCGCTGGATGCGCACGCTCCAGCTCGGGGACGACGTGGCGGCCGGGCTCGGCACGCCGGTGCAGCCGGTGCGGCTCGCGCTGCTGGTGACCGGGGTGGGGCTGGTGGCCTTCGCGACGGCTGCGGCCGGTCCGGTCGCCTTCGTGGCGCTGTCCGCCCCGCAGATCGCCCAGCGGCTGGCCGCGACCGACTCGCCGCCGCCGCTCGTCTCCGGTCTCACCGGCGCCCTCGTCGTCCTCGGGTCCGACCTGATCGCCCGCGAGGCGATCCCCGGTACGGAACTGCCCGTGGGGATCGTCACCGGTGTGCTCGGCGCGCCGGTCCTGCTCTGGCTGCTCATCCGCGCCAACCGCGCGGGCTCAGGAGGCTGATCGCATGGCATCCACCGACGCGCGCACCCCGCTCACCGAGAAGGTCACACAACCTCAGGCGCACGAGCCGAGGTTGACCGCGCACGACCTCCATCTCGCCTACGACGGACGAGCGGTGGTGGAGGGTCTGGAGCTCGCCGTGCCGACGGGTCGGATCACCGCCATCGTGGGCGCCAACGCCTGCGGGAAATCAACACTGTTGCGGGCGCTCGCCCGGCTGCTGGCTCCGCGCCAGGGGGCGGTGGAGCTGGACGGCGCCGCGCTGCGCTCGATCCCCACCCGCGAACTCGCCCGCAAGCTCGGCATCCTGCCGCAGACCCCGGTCGCCCCCGAGGGGCTGACCGTGCTGGACCTGGTGAGCCGGGGTCGCGCACCGCACCAGACATGGTGGCGTCAGTGGTCGAAGGCGGACGAAGAAGCCGTGAACGGCGCCCTCGCGGCGACGA
The DNA here is from genome assembly GCF_016482685.1 of Streptomyces sp. DSM 110735. Taxonomy (GTDB): domain Bacteria; phylum Actinomycetota; class Actinomycetes; order Streptomycetales; family Streptomycetaceae; genus Streptomyces. The sequence goes on from NZ_JACYHF010000002.1 coordinate 378,803, forward strand.
ACCTGACCGACCTCGCCGACCGGCCGGTGGACGAACTCTCCGGCGGTCAGCGGCAGCGCGCCTGGATCGCCATGGCCGTCGCCCAGGGCACCCCCGTCCTGCTCCTGGACGAGCCGACCACCTACCTCGACCTCGCCCACCAGATCGACGTGCTCGACCTGATCACCGACCTCAACCGGCGCGAGAGCCGCACCGTCGTCATGGTGCTGCACGACCTCAACCAGGCGTGCCGGTACGCCGATCACGTCATCGCCATGAAGGCGGGGCGGATCGTCGCCGAGGGACCCCCGGTCCAGGTGGTGACCGAGGAGACGGTCGAGCACGTCTTCGACCTGCGCTGCCGGATCACCACCGACCCGGTGAGCGGCACCCCGTTGGTGATACCGATGGGCCGCCACCACGCGGACTCCAAGGAGCCCGCGACAGCGGCGGATTGACGCTCATTCAGGCGACGGCAGCGCGCGGTCATTCGGGTCGCGAGGTGAGATACCCGCCCATCGTGCGGAAGTACTCCGTGGCGGCCAGCTCCGTGCCGTCCTCGGTCCGCACCCGCCGCACCAGCAGTCCCCGCCCCTGTCCGCTGTGCGCGTCGGGACCCGCAACGACCACCACGCCGTCGCCCTCGCGGATGAAGATCCTGCCCGGCGTGCCGCCGTAGCGCCCCTCGGAGACGGCGGCGGACACGATCCGCAGGCGTTCGCCGCGGTGGAAGGCGTACGCGTTCGGATACGGGTCGGACTGCGCCCGCACCAGGCGTTCCAGGCGCTCGGCCGGCCAGCTCCAGTCGATGCGGCTGTCCTCCAGCGAACGCTTGTGGAAGAAGCTCGCCCGGCTGCGGTCCTGCGGTCGCCAGCGCCCGGCGTCGGCGCCGGAGGCGATCAGGTCGAGGGACTCGCGGACCACGGGGGCGATGAGGTCCACGGTCAGGTGGAAGAGGTCGGTCGCGGTGTCGGACGGTCCGACGGGCACCGCGCGCTGGATGAGGATGTCGCCCGCGTCCAGCTCGCCGTTCATGCGGTGCGCGGTGACGCCGACCCGCTCCTCGCCGTTGACGAGCGCCCAGATCAGGGGCGAGAACCCGGCGTAGGACGGCAGCAGGGAGTCGTGGATGTTGAGCGTGCCGTGCGGGGGCAGGTCGAACAGCTCCGGGGGCAGCCAGGTGCGCCAGTTGTTGGCCACGATGATGTCGGGGCGCGCCTCCCGCACGGCGGCGAGGACTTCCTCGTCGTCGGGGCGGTTGCGCAGCAGCACGGGTATGTCGTGCTTCTCGGCGAGTTCGGCGACGCTGTCGTCCCAGATTTTCTCGTACGCGTGCTCGCTCGCCGGATGGGTGAGGACCAAAACGACCTCGTGACCGGAGTCCAGCAGAGCCTGGAGGGTGCGGTGGCCCCAGGTCTGATAGCCGAACATGGCGACGCGCATGAGGATCTCCTCTTCGACGACTCCGTTGCTAGGTAAGGCTAACCTTATCTAACATGTGGCTGCCTGAGGGAGGCGATGCCACGGTGAAGTCACCCCGCACGGAGTTCGACAGCGTCCACGATGTCCTCGGAATCGGGTTCGGTCCGTCAAATCTCGCACTGGCCATAGCCGTTGAGGAACACAACGCGGGGCGCCCGGAGGGAGAACGCCTCGCCGCCCGCTTCCTGGAACGTCAGCCGCGCTTCGGCTGGCACCGGGGGATGCTCATCGACGACGCCACCATGCAGGTGTCGTTTCTCAAGGACCTGGTCACCCTGCGCAATCCGACCAGCGACTTCAGCTTTCTCTGCTTCCTGCGCGAGCGCGGCAGGCTCATCGACTTCCTGAACCAGAAGACGCTGTTCCCGCTGCGCGCCGAGTTCCACCAGTACTTCGAGTGGGCCGCCGACCGGGTCGGACATCTCGTCGGCTACGACAGCGAGGTCACGGCCGTCGAGCCGGTGCGCGACGAGGTGGGCACCATCGCGTACTTCGACGTGCACTGCCGTGACCCGGAGCACCCCGACCGCACGGTCACGTACCGGACGCGCAACATCAGCGTGGCGATGGGGCTTGAGCCGCATGTGCCGCCCGGTCTGGAGCTGGGTGAACGCGTCTGGCACAACAGCCAGTTGATCCCCCGCGTCGCCGAACTCGGCACCACAGGAAAGCCCGTGCGCCGGGCGGTCGTGCTCGGTGCCGGGCAGAGCGCCGCCGAGGCGGTGGACTTCCTGCACCGCTCCTTCCCGGACGCGGAAGTGTGCGCGGTCTTCGCCAAGTACGGCTACACCCCGGCCGACGACAGCCCGTTCGCCAACCGCATCTTCGACCCCGAGGCGGTGGACCTGTACTTCGGCGCCCCGGCCGAGGTGAAACAGTCCCTGTTCGACTACCACCGCTCCACCAACTACTCGGTGGTGGACATGGAGTTGATCGAGGCGCTGTACGCGACCTCGTACCGCGAGAAGGTAGCGGGACGCGAGCGGCTGCGCTTCCTCAACGTCTCCCGGGTGCGCGACGTACGGCCCCGGTCCGGCGGCGAGGCGCTCGACATCACCGTGGAGTTCCTGCCGACCGGCGAACACGAGGCGCTGGAGGCGGACTTGTTCGTCCTGGCCACGGGGTACCGCCCCCGCGACCTGACCACGCTCCTCGGGGAGTCGGCCAAGCTGTGCCTGCGCGACGACGGCGACGAACTCCGGGTGGGGCGCGACCACCGGGTGGCGACGGCACCGGAGGTCACCGCCGGGATCTACCTCCAGGGCGGGACCGAGCACACGCACGGTCTGACCAGCACCCTGCTGTCCACGACGGCGGTCCGCGCGGAGGAGATCCACCGCTCCCTGCTCGCGGGACGAACGCCCGCCTAGCGGACGGCACTTCGGCGCCCCCGGACCCCCGGAGCAGGTTCACCCGGGGGTGCCGGCCCACCGCTCCACCGGCGCCTCCTGAGCCGTCCCGCAGCCGCCGAACGCCGCCACCAGCGCGTCGGTGTCCATGACGACGGCACAGGTGGCGGCCAGCCAGCGCACGGCCATCGCATGCTCGGCGGCCGTGCGGTCGGCCACCGCGTCGGCGGCGACGAACGGCTCCAGGTCCTGCATCCAGGCGTCCGCCGCGGTGAGCAGTATGTCCGTCGCGGCGGCGACCCCGGCGACCACCACCTGGTCGCGACCCAGCTCCGTCAGCCGCGCCCGCAGCCGGGTCCCGGCGAAGGCGCTGCACCGCTTCCCGGTGAACAGGCTGTCCCCTGGCCGGGGTTGGACGGCGTCGACGACACGGCGCCCGACCCCGCGCCCGGGCTGGGCGGCGCCCTGCTCCGGCACCCGCACCGCGTAGACGACCGGCACTCCGGCGTCCCGCGCCGCCCGGACCAGCCGCTCGGCGTGCCCGACGAACCCGGAGCCGTCCTCCACGGGACAGCCGCGCACGTCACGGACGAGGAGCACGGCCCGGCCCGCCTCCAGACACCAGGAGGGACCGCCACCGGGCTCGGGCGTGCCGTACGGAGCCGCCGCGCCCGGGAGTTGGGCGGGTCCGGGCGGCGGGACGGCGTCGGCGGGCGGGATCGTTCCGGACGGCGTCACGGTCTCGGGGAACGGGAACGGCATGGGCTTCGCCTCTCGCGGTCGGCTCGACGGGTCGCACCCCGCCCTCGGGTACGGCCGCGCGTCGACGCGCCCGGGTGTCGCCGGGCGGGGCGAAGCCGTCCGGGGCGCCGCCACGCGTTCCGGCGCCGACGGGCGCCGCCACACCTTCCGCACACGGCGGTCGTGCCGCCGCCCACCCCGTGCGGCGCGCGCACCGGCGCACGCCGTCCACGGCTCCGCTCCGGAGACGAGAACCCAAGTTAGGGTACCCTAAGTATGCGCCCGGAACGGCGAAGCGCAAGCTCCCGCGCTCACGCCGGTCCGTGGGTCCAGCGACCGCCGAGCATGGTCGCGAAGACGGGCATCGTCCGCAGGGTCGCCAGGTCCGCCTCCAGCGGGTCCACGTCCGTGACCACCAGGTCGGCGGCGTCGCCCACCCGGATCAGCCGCCTGCCCCGGGCCGAGGCGGCGAGCGCGGTCGCGAGCGGCACCCGCTGCTCGGGATGCCACGCGGGCCGCTGGTCCCCGGTGCGCCCCACGGCCGACGCGATGCCGAGCCAGGGGTCCAGCGGCGAGACCGGCGCGTCCGAGCCGAACTCCAGTCGCGCCCCCGCCGCGAGCAGGTCCGCGTAGGCGAAGGCGCGGTCCGTGCGACCCGCCCAGTGCCGGTCCGCGATGTCCCGGTCGTCGGTGGCGTGCCGGGGCTGGACACTCGCCGTCACCCCCAGCACGGCGAACCTCGGCAGGTCGGCGGCGGCGAGCAGTTGCGCGTGTTCGATACTGCCCCGGCAGCGCACTGCCTCGAAGGCGTCCAGGGCGACCGTGTTGGCGTGGTCGCCGATGGCGTGCACAGCCGGTTCGATGCCGTGGGCGGCGGCGCGGCGCATCAGCGCGACCAGCTCCTCCGTGCCGGTCTCCTGGATGCCGTGCGCCCGCGGGGTGTCCCCGAGCCCCGGATAGGGGTCGCGGCACAGCGCGGTACGGGTGTTGAGCGAGCCGTCCGTGAACAGCTTGAGCGGACCGACGCGCACGATCCCGGCGCCCCCGTCCACGACGGAACCGGTGCGCAGCCCGCGCCCGATCGCCGCGTCGAGGTACGCCGGATAGACGGCGGCCGACACCCGCACCGGGAGCCGGGCGACCGCACCGCGCCGCGTCCAGTCCGTGACCGTGTCGCCGTACTGGAAGTCGACGATCCCGGTGACCCCGCGTGCGGCGGCGGCGCGGCACGCCTCCTCGATCCGGCGGTCCACGGTCTCGACGGGCGCCTCGGGCAGCGCGGCGAGAGCCTCCAGGCACTCGTGCTCCCGCAGCACCCCGCTGGGGTGACCGGCGCGCCCGACGAGGGCGAGGCAGGCGGAGTTGAGCCACGCGGTGTGCAGATCCTGGCTCACCAGGGCGACGGGCACCCCGGGGACGACGGCGTCCAGGACGTCCTTGTGCGGGGCGTCGGACCAGAGCCCGTCCCGGAAGCCGAACCCGGTCAACACCCCGTCTTCCAGAGACCCTTGAGCCCGCTCGCGGACAGCCTCGGCGACCGCGCGGGCCGAGCCGAGACCGGAGACGTCCAGCCGGGTGCGCGCGACGGCCCACTCCCCCATGTGCACATGGGCGTCCCACAGCCCGGGCAGTACGGTCCGCCCGGCGAGGTCGAACACCGGCTCGCCGCAGCCGCGTTGAAGCCCTTCGTCCGCCCAGATCCCCGTGATCCGCCCGCCCGCGACCCGGAGGCGCGCGAGCGGTCCTCCGGCGCCGAGCCGTACCCGGGCGAGCCACAGCGGCGCCCCCTCCGTGCCGTCCGTGGCGGTGGACACATCGGCGGTGCTCGTCATGGCGGCCTCCAGCGAGAGACGGGGCGTCCGGCCACCGCACCCTACTTAGGCATGCCTAACTCACGCCAGGGCGGCGGCCGTCTCGCGCGCGAAGACCTCGGGGTTGTCCAGCATGATGTTGTGCCCGCAGTCGGGGACGGCGACGACCCGCACCCCGGCCGCCTCCAGCCCCTGCGCGCCGGGGAACGGTCCGTCCGCCTCGGGGAAGAGGAAGGTGCGCGGTATCGGCAGCTTCAGCAGCAGTTCGCGCATCGTGGGGGTCGTACCCCGCGTGAGCCGGACCGCGCTGCGGTGCAGGGCGGTCGGGTCGGTCAGGCGCATGGTGGCCCACCAGTGCGGTCCCGCCGTGTCGCGGACCTTCTCCCAGCCGCCGTCCAGGAACTCCCGCTCCGAGAACGCGGTGATGCCCGAGCTGCCGGGGGCGCCGGGGACGGGGGTGACCGGGTCGAGGTTGGCGTCGACCAGGACCAGCCGGGAGACCAGTCCGGGGTGGCGCGCGGCCAGGACGATCGCCACGGAGCCGCCCATGCTGTGCGCGATCAGTTCGGCGCCGCTGACCCCCGCGGCGGTCAGCGCGGCGGCCAGGGTGTCGGCGTGGGACTCCAGGCTGTAGTCGAAGTCCGCCGGGCGGTCGCTGATGCCGTGGCCAAGGAGGTCGATCAGCAGCGAGCGGTGACCGGCGAGCAGCGGGTGCGCTGCGGTCCCGGTGAAGTACGCGGACGAACTGGCGCCGAGTCCGTGGACATAGACGCGCGGGGCGTCCCGGCCGGGCAGCTCGACCCAGCGCATGAGGTCCCCGTGGGGCGTGACGGCGGCGTTGCGCATGGTCTGCTCCTTGATCACTACGAGCGGACGAGTGTAACCGCCCGTACGGACCGGAAGGACGGCGGCACGGCAACTCACCCGCGGCGCGGCAGCCCCTCGCCGAACCGCCGGAGACCCCCTCAGCCCTGGCGCGGCAGCCGTACCACCTGGACGAAGAAGTCGTCGATCTGGCGGACCGCCGCGATGAACTGGTCCAGGTCCACCGGCTTGGTGACATACGCGTTGGCGTGCAGCTTGTAGCTGCGCAGGATGTCCTCCTCGGCGGCGGAGGTGGTGAGGACCACGACGGGGATGTGCGCCAGGTCCGGGTCGGACTTGATGCGCTCCAGGACCTGACGCCCGTCGTACTTGGGCAGGTTGAGGTCGAGCAGGATCAGGTCGGGGCGCGGGGCGCCGGCGTGCTCGCCCTCCCGGTAGAGGAAGTGGAGCGCCTCCTCGCCGTCCCGGACGACGTGAAGGGTGTTGCCGATCTTGTTGTCCTCGAACGCCTCCCGGGTCATCAGCTCGTCGCCCGGGTCGTCCTCGACCAGGAGTACGTCGATGGGGGTGGCGGAGGGGGTCGTCATGTCAGGGCCTTTTCCTGGGGTTCGGCGCCGGACTCGTCCGGGACGGGGGCGGCCGGGGGGAGGGTGATGCAGAAGCGGGTGCCGTCCGTGCACTCGGTGTCGAGCCAGATCCTGCCTCCGTGATGTTCCACGATCTTCTTGCAGAGCGCCAGTCCGATGCCCGTGCCACCGTAGGCGTCCCGGCTGTGCAGCCGCTGGAAGATGACGAAGACCTTCTCGGCGAACTCGCCGGGGATGCCGATGCCGTTGTCCTTGACGCAGATCCGGGCCATGCCGGGTTCGTCGGGGTCGGGTTCGCAGGTGATGGTGATGTGCGGGGCGCGTTCGGGGTGGCGGAACTTCAGGGCGTTGCCGACCAGGTTCTGCCAGAGCATGGCCAGCAGGGTGGGGTCGCCGACGACCTCGGGCAGCGTGTCCGGGCGGTCGATGACGGCGCCGGACTCCTCGACGGCGGCGCCCAGGTTGGCCAGCGCCTTGTCCAGCGCCGGGCCGAGACCGACGGGCACGCGGGCGTCGTTGAGGCGCCCGACGCGGGAGAAGGTGAGCAGGTCGTTGATGAGCACCTGCATGCGCTTGGCGCCGTCCACGGCGAAGTCGATGTACTGCCGTCCCCGGTCGTCCAGTTGGTCGCCGTAGCGCTTCTCGAGGAGCTGGCAGAAGGAGGCGACCTTGCGCAGGGGTTCCTGGAGGTCGTGCGAGGCGACGTAGGCGAACTGCTCCAGCTCGACGTTGGAGCGGCGCAGTTCGACGGCCTGGGCGTCGAGGTCCGCGGTCTGCCGGGCGAGGACGCGCTCCTGGTCGCGGGAGGCGTCGAGTTCGGCGACGATGCGCTTGCGCATCCCCTCCACGTCGTCGGCGAGGGCGGTCAGGTCGGCGGGTCCGCCGCTGGTGATGACGTGAGCGAAGTCACCGCCCGACACGCGGCGGGAGGCGGTGCCGAGGATCTCCAGCGGGCGGGCGACCAGCATGCGGACGAGGAAGGCGAGGGCGACGCCGGTGAGCAGGAAGGCGGCGACCATGCCGCCGAGCACCGAGTTGCGCACGGTGCGTTCGTGGGCGATCTCGGTGTGGCCCTGGCGGACGGTGCGGGCGAGGTCGGCGTTCTGCTTCGCCCAGGTGGCGCGCAGGTGGTCGAAGTTCCGTCGACCGCGTTCGGCGGTGGTCTTGTCGACGCGCTTGGGCTCGCCGGGGGTGACGGAGGCGGCCATCGGCTCGGCGTAGGCGCGGCGCCAGTCGGCTGCCTGCCGCTCGACGGCGTCCAGGTCCGCGAGCAGGGCGGGACGGTCCCCGATCAGCTCGCGCAGCCGGGCGGCCGAGTGTGCCTCGTCGGTCTTGCCCTGGGTGTAGGGGGCGAGGAACTGCCGGTCGGCGGCGATCGCGTAGCCGCGGATGCCGGTCTCCTGGTTGACCAGGGCGGCCTGGAGCCGGTACGCCTCGGTCTGCGCGGGCTGGACGCGCAGGAGCAGCCCGTCGGTGGCCTCGGCGGTGCGGCCGAGCAGGTCGGCGCCGATCACGGTGCCGACCACCACGAGCAGGGCCATCAGCGCCAGTACGAGCTGGAACCAGCCCTGCACCGTCAGGCTGCGCCGGCGCGCGCCCTTGTCGTTCCTCACCGTGTGCTCCGACTCCGTATGGGTCACTTCTGGTTCCAGCTCACATGGACGACGGCCACGTCGTCCGCGAGTCCGCCGCGTTCCTCGGCCAGTCCCTCGGCGCGGTCGATCAGGGTGTCCACGAAGTCCTCGGCGGGCAGCGTGGCCGACTCCCGGGCGAGGGCGAGCAGACCGTCCTCGCCGAGGCGTTCGGTGCCCCGGCTGACGTGCCCCTCGAACAGACCGTCGGTGAACATCACCACGGACGCGCCGGGCGGCACCGGCAGCTCGGCGGTGGGCCAGCCTGCCACGCCGGGGATCATGCCGAGCGCGGGTCCGCCGGGCACCTCGACCCAGTCCACCTGGGTGCCGGTACGGCGCAGCAGACCGGGGTGTCCGGCGCGTACGACGCTGGCGCTGTGGGAGCCGGGGACGGCGGCGAGGCTGACCAGGGTGGCGAAGACCTCGTCCCGGGCGCGCTCGGCGACCAGCAGTTCCTCCAGGCGGGCGACCTGTTCGGCGCCGGTGACGCCGCTGAGGACGAGGGTGCGCCAGGCGATGCGCAGGGCGACGCCGAGCGCCGCCTCGTCGGGACCGTGCCCGGAGACGTCCCCGACCAGGGCGTGGACGGCGCCGTCGGCGCTCTGCACGATGTCGTAGAAATCACCCCCGAGCAGCGCCTGGGCGCGGCCGGGGCGGTAGCGGGCCACCACCTGGACGCCCCCGGCGCGCAGCAGCGGGCGGGGCAGCAGACCGCGCTCCAGGCGGGCGTTCTCCCGCGCCTGCATCTGGCTGGCCTGGAGGGCGACGGCGGCCTGCTCGGCCTGCTTGCGCTGGATCGCGTAGCGCACGGCGCGGCCGAAGAGTTCGGGTTCGACGCGGCCCTTGACGAGGTAGTCCTGGGCGCCCGCCGCGACGGCGGCGAGCCCGGTCTGCTCCTCGGCGAGACCGGTGAGGACGACGACGGCGACCTGGTCGGCGTGCGCCTGGACCATGGACAGGGCTTCAAGACCCTGGGCGTCGGGCAGGTGCAGGTCGAGGAGGACGCAGTCGGGGACCTCGGTGGCGAGCACCTCGGCAGCCTCGGTCATCGAGCGCACCCAGCGCAGGCTCATCTTGAGCGCGCTGTCGGTGACCAGTTCCTCCACCAGGAGGGCGTCACCGGGGTCGTCCTCGATCAGGAGCACCGACGGCTCTCTGCCGTCCCACTCCCCCTCGATCCGTGCCGTCGGCACGAGCCGCGCAGCACCCGTCCGCGACGTCACCATGGCCCCGCCTCTCCCCACCCTTACCCGTCGCCTACGCTCAGTGGACGCCGACCGCCAGGGGCCGAGCATACTCATCGCACACATCCGATGGTCACCAGTCCCCTATGCCCAGGAGCGGGGAAAGCGATCCGGGCGGAGCGGGGCGCGGTCGCGTTTTTCGCGAGGGTGCCGGAAAGCCGGCCGCAGGACGTGCCCCGACCGGCTTCCCCGGGGGCGCCGGAGCGCCCCCTGCCCGTGTCAGCCTCGCGCCACCGCCTCGCTCAGTGCCACGTTCAGCTCCAGGACATTGACCCGGGGCTCGCCGATGAAGCCGAGTGTCCGCTTCTCCGTGTGCGCGTCGACCAGTTGACGTACGCGGGAGACGGGGAGGTCGTTGCGCTCGGCCACGCGGCGGACCTGGAGGAGGGCGTAGCGGGGGGAGATGTCGGGGTCGAGTCCGGAGCCGGAGGAGGTCACCGCGTCCGGCGGGATGTCGGCCGGGGTGACCGGGTGGCCGGGGACCGAGTTGTCGCGGGCGACGGCGGCGCGGGCGGAAAGCACCTGGGCGCACAGGGTGCCCTCCTCGGGCACCGCAGGGCAACGACCGCGTACGGCACCGCTGTCGGCGGCGAGGTTGGTCGCGCCCGAAAGCAGCAGGTGGTAGCGGGTGTTGACGCTGTTGACGCCGAGCCCGTTCGCCGGGCGCCCCTGGAACCAGCGGAGGTCGGGGCGCGGCGCGCCCTCGCCCTTCTTCGGCGGGAGGTCGTAGGACTGGCCGATGAGGGAGGAGCCGACGGTACGGCCGTCCGCGCGGACCTCGGAGCCGCCCGCCGCGCCGGGGAACAGCGACTGGGCGACGCCGGTGACGGCGAGGGGGTACAGCACGCCGGTGATCACGCTGAGCACCAGCAGCGCCCGCAGTCCGGCGCCGAGCAACCGGGCGGTGGTGGCAAGGGAGTTGTTCATGTGGTCATCCGATCCCGGGGATCAGCGAGAGAAGGAGGTCGATGAGCTTGATGCCGACGAAGGGCGCGACGAGTCCGCCGAGGCCGTAGACGGCGAGGTTGCGCCGCAGCATCCGGTCCGCGCCGACGGGCCGGTAGCGCACACCGCGCAGGGCGAGCGGCACCAGGGCGACGATGACCAGTGCGTTGAAGATCACAGCCGAGAGGATCGCGGAGTCCGGCGAGGAGAGCCGCATCACGTTGAGCGCGTCCAGGCCGGGGTAGACCGCCGCGAACAGCGCCGGGATGATCGCGAAGTACTTCGCGACGTCGTTGGCGATGGAGAACGTCGTCAGCGCGCCCCGGGTGATCAGGAGCTGCTTGCCGATCTGGACGACCTCGATCAGCTTGGTCGGGTCGGAGTCGAGGTCGACCATGTTGCCGGCCTCCTTGGCGGCCGACGTACCGGTGTTCATCGCCACGCCCACGTCCGCCTGGGCCAGCGCGGGCGCGTCGTTGGTGCCGTCGCCGGTCATCGCGACGAGCTTGCCGCCCGCCTGCTCCCGTTTGATCAGCGCCATCTTGTCCTCGGGGGTGGCTTCGGCGAGGAAGTCGTCCACGCCCGCCTCCTGAGCGATCGCCTTCGCGGTGAGCGGGTTGTCCCCGGTGATCATGACCGTACGGATGCCCATCCGGCGCAGTTCCGCGAACCGCTCCCGCATCCCGTCCTTGACCACGTCCTTGAGGTGGACGACACCGAGGACGCGCGCCCCCTTGTCGTCGCGCACGGCGACCAGCAGCGGGGTGCCCCCGGCACGGGAGATGCGGTCCACGACCGCCTCCGCGTCCTCGGCCACCGAGCCGCCCCGCTCGCGCACCCAGGCGACGACCGAACCGGCCGCGCCCTTGCGGACCTCGCGCCCCGCCACGTCGACCCCGGACATCCGGGTCCTGGCGGAGAAGGCGACCCACTCCGCGCCCGTCAGCTCGCCCTGGTGCCGCTCGCGCAGCCCGTACCGCTCCTTGGCGAGGATGACGACGGAGCGGCCCTCGGGCGTCTCGTCGGCGAGCGAGGAGAGCTGGGCGGCGTCCGCGAGTTCGGCTTCGGCGGTGCCGCGCACGGGCACGAACTCGGCGGCGCGGCGGTTGCCGAGGGTGATGGTGCCGGTCTTGTCGAGGAGCAGGGTGGACACGTCCCCTGCCGCCTCGACGGCGCGCCCGGACATGGCCAGGACGTTGCGCTGGACGAGCCGGTCCATGCCCGCGATGCCGATCGCGGAGAGCAGCGCGCCGATGGTGGTCGGGATCAGACACACCAGCAGGGCGACCAGGACGACCAGGGTGAGGTGGGTGCCCGCGTAGTTGGCGAACGGCGGCAGCGTGGCGCAGGCAAGGAGGAACACGATGGTCAGCGAGGCGAGCAGGATGTCGAGCGCGATCTCGTTGGGTGTCTTCTGCCGGGCCGCGCCCTCGACCAGACCGATCATCCGGTCGACGAAGGTCTCGCCGGGCCGGGTGGTGATGCAGACGACGACGCGGTCGGAGAGCACCCGGGTGCCGCCGGTCACCGCGCTGCGGTCGCCGCCGGACTCGCGGATGACCGGCGCCGATTCGCCCGTGATCGCGGACTCGTCCACGGAGGCGACGCCCTCGACCACGTCACCGTCGCCGGGCACGATGTCCCCTGCCTCGCAGACCACCAGGTCACCGATGCCGAGCGCGGTGCCGGGCACGCGCTCCTCGCGCCCGTCGACCAGTCGGCGCGCCACCGCGTCCGTCCTGGCCCGGCGCAGACTGTCGGCCTGCGCCTTGCCCCGGCCCTCGGCGACCGCCTCCGCCAGGTTGGCGAAGAGCACGGTCAGCCACAGCCAGGCGCTGATCGCCCAGCCGAACCAGTCGGTGGGGTCGGTGAGGGAGAACGCGGTGGTCAGGACCGAGCCGATCCAGACGACGAACATCACGGGCGACTTGACCATGACGCGCGGATCGAGCTTCCGGGCGGCGTCCGGCAGCGACCTGACCAACTGCCGGGGGTCGAACAGTCCCGCGCCGACCCGGTGTTGTGCCTCGCGCGGCGGGGCGGGCGGGTCCTGGCGGGGGGTGCGGGCGGGGGTGAGTGCGGACATCGCGTCCTCTTGCCTGTCCATACGAGTGGTCATCACGCCAGCCCTTCGGCGAGCGGACCCAGCGCGAGCGCCGGGAAGTAGGTCAGCCCGGTGACGATCAGGATCGCCCCGACCAGCAATCCGGTGAACAGCGGTTTCTCGGTGCGCAGGGTGCCCGCGGTGACCGGCACCGGGCGCTGGGCGGCGAGCGATCCGGCGAGCGCGAGCACGAACACCATGGGCAGGAACCGGCCGAGCAGCATCGCGAACCCGGTGGTGACGTTGAACCAGTCGGTGTTGGCGTTCAGTCCGGCGAACGCCGAGCCGTTGTTGTTCGCCGCCGAGGTGAAGGCGTACAGCACCTCGGAGAAGCCGTGCGCCCCGGAGTTGAGCATCGAGTGCGGCGGGGTCGGCAGCGCCATGGAGGCGGCGGTGAAGACCAGCACCAGGGCGGGGGTGACGAGGATGTAGCAGGCGGCGAGCTTCATCTCGCGCGCGCCGATCTTCTTGCCCAGGTACTCGGGGGTGCGCCCGACCATCAGACCGGCCAGGAACACCGCGATCACCGCCATGATCAGCATGCCGTAGAGACCGGAGCCGGTGCCGCCGGGCGCGATCTCGCCCAGCATCATGCCGAGCATGGTGAGACCGCCGCCGAGCCCGGTGAACGAGGAGTGGAAGGAGTCCACCGCGCCGGTCGAGGTGAGCGTGGTCGAGGCGGCGAAGATCGACGAGGCGCCGACGCCGAAGCGGACCTCCTTGCCCTCCATCGCCCCGCCTGCCGCCTGGAGCGCCGGGCCGTGATGGGCGAACTCGGTGGCCATCATCAGCGCGGTGAAACCGAGCCAGATGACGCCCATGGTGGCGAGGATCGCGTACCCCTGCCGCACCGAGCCGACGAGCACGCCGAAGGTGCGGGTCAGCGAGAACGGGATCACCAGGATGAGGAAGATCTCGAACAGGTTGGTGAAGGGCGTCGGGTTCTCGAAGGGGTGGGCGCTGTTGGCGTTGAAGTAGCCGCCGCCGTTGGTGCCCAGCTCCTTGATGGCCTCCTGGGAGGCGACGGCGCCACCGTTCCACTGCTGCGTACCGCCCATGAACTGTCCGACCTCGTGGATGCCGGAGAAGTTCTGGATGCCCCCGCAGGCGACCAGCACGAGGGCGGCGAGCACGGCGAGCGGCAGCAGGATGCGTACCGTGCCGCGCACCAAGTCCGCCCAGAAGTTGCCGAGTTCACCGGTGCGGGACCGGGCGAAGCCGCGTACGAGGGCGATGGCGACGGCCATGCCGACGGCGGCGGAGACGAAGTTCTGCACCGCGAGACCGGCGGTCTGCACGACGTGTCCCATGGTCTGTTCGCCGTAGTACGACTGCCAGTTGGTGTTCGTCACGAAGGAGACGGCCGTGTTGAACGACTGCGTCGGCGACACCGAGGCGAAGCCGAGCGAGCCGGGCAGCACGCCCTGGAGCCGCTGGAGGAGGTAGAGGAAGAGGACACCGGCGACCGAGAAGGCGAGGACCGCCCGCAGATACGCGGTCCAGGTCATCTCGGTGCCGGGGTCGGCGCCTGTGCCCTTGTAGATCCACCGCTCCACGCGCAGATGTCTGCGGGAGTCGTAGACCCGGGCCATGTAGCCGCCGAGGGGGACGTGGACGAGCGCGAGCGCGCCCGTCAGGGCGAGCAACTGGAGCACGCCCGCGAGTACGGGACTCATGACCGCGCTCAGAACCTCTCCGGGAAGATCAGGGCGAGGACGAGATAGGCGAGGAGGGCGACGGCCACGACGAGACCGACGACGTTCTCGGTGGTCACAGCTTCGTCACCCCCTTGGCGACGAGGGCCACCAGCGCGAAACCCGCGAGGACGGCGAGAACGAGGGCCGTATCGGCCATCTTGGACTCCCGAAGGGAAAGGAATTGATCGCTTACCCTCCGAGCAAACCCCTCCTCCGACCGCTCCGGACCCCACGTTGACAGCCCTCTTACGCCCCCGGGCCCGCCCTTGACGAGGCTCTTACGGCGACGGCCGTACCCCACGCTCTCCTGCGTCCGGAGAGGGACGCAGCTCGGCCGTGGTCGCGCCCACGGCGATCACCGCGAGCACGCACAGCAGACCGCCGCTGACGAGCGCCGTCGTGCCGGTGGTGACGGAGGCGACGAGACCGCCGCGCAGGTTGCCGAGGTCGGGTCCCGCCTGGCCCACGATCTGCTCGGCGGCGCCGACCCGCCCGAGCAGCGCGCGCGGGGTGTGTGCCTGGACCACGGTGCTCCGGGCCACCACGGAGACCGTGTCGGCGGCGCCCGCGAGGACGAGGAAGAACAGCCCGAGCCAGGGATCACTCGCCAGTCCGAAGAGGATCAGCGCGGCTCCCCACGTGGCGGAGGCGAGGAGCATGACCCGTCCGGGACGCGGGCTGCGGGTGAAGGTCCCGGACAGCAGCGACGCGACCACGCCGCCCACGGCGACGGCGGTCAGGAACAGCCCGAGGGTGCGCGGGTCGCCGCCGAACCGTTCCGCGTTGACCAGCGGGAACAGGCTGATCGGCATGGACAGCACGGTCGCGGCGAGGTCGGTGAGCAGGGCTCCGCGCACGACGGGGGTGCGCACGACGAAGGCCAGACCGTCCCGTACTCCGCGCAGACCGGGGCGGGCGGGCTCGGTGTCGGCGTCCGGGCTCATCGGGGGCAGTCCGAGGGCGCCGAAGAGCGCGGCGAGGAAGGTGAGGGAGTCGATCAGATAGCACCCGCCGACCCCCACACCGCTCACGAGCAGTCCGCCCAGCGCGGGTCCGGCCAGCATCGCGGCCTGGAAGGCGATGCGCCGCAGCGCGAGCCCGGCAGCGCGCTGGTGTTCGGGCAGCAGATGCGGCACGAACGTCCGCGAGACCGGCGCGACTCCGGCGCCGAAGCAGGACTGGAGGGCGACGAGTCCCAGGACACCGGCGGGCGGCAGATGCCCGAGGAACCCCTGGAGCGCGAGGAGCACGGAGCACAGGGCTTGGCCGCCGGTCGTCCACAGATAGAAGCGGCGCCGGTCCACCCGGTCGGCCAGCGCCCCCGCGAAGAGCCCGAGCCCGATGAGCGGCACCGCCTGCGCCAGTCCGACGGCGCCGGTCCACGCCGTGCTGCCGGTCGTCCGCCAGATCTGGAACATCACGGCGACAGCCGACATCTGACCGCCGAACCCGGACAGCGTCTGCCCCAGCCACACCCGCCGGAAGGCGGGCGACGACCGCAGCGGGGTCACATCGAGCAGCACGCGTTCCAGACCCATGACCGGCCAGTCTGCCCCAACGGCAACCACGTTCACGCCACCCGCCCCGAACCGGTCATCCCCTCCCCCACCCCGCATGACCCCGCCCATGCCGGGGCAGTCTCAGCAAGCCCGCCGTATCCCCCCGAGAGGTACCGAAATGCCCATCGACGCCGCCGACTTCGCACCAGCGACGCACGGACGCATCCTGAACGTCATCGGCGTCCACCTGTACGCGGAGGACCCGGAGGGACGGGTCCTGCTCGGGCTGCGCCATCCCGACTCTGCCTACGAGGGCGGGAGTTGGCACTTCCTGGCCGGACACTGCGAGCAGGAGTCCGCCGTGGCGTGCCTGGTGCGGGAGGCGTACGAGGAGGGCGGGCTGGTGATCGACCCCGCCGACGTGGAGTTCGCGCACGTGGTGCATCTGCTGGACGCCCCGAGGAGACGGCCGCGCATGCAACTGATCTTCCAGGTGCGGGAGTTGAAGGGCGTCCCGGAGGTCAGGGAACCGGACAAGTGCCTGGCCTGGCGCTGGTGGCCCCCGGACGACCTCCCGGACCCCGTCGTCCCCTACGCCCGCGCGGCCATCGAGGGCATCCGCGCCGGACGCGCGTACACGGAGCTGGGCTGGTGAGCCGCGTGAAGGCGAAGCCGCCTGAGCGGAGCCGCCGTTGAGCAGCGAACGCCGTCACACCGAGCCCGTCGACGTTCATCTGATCCTGCGCCGCGAGGGCGTCGGCGGGTCCGAGGTGCTGATGTCGCGGCGGGCCGGGCGGGTCTACGCCGCCGGGCTGTGGCATCTGCCGTCCGGGCATCTGGACGGACCGCACGAGGACGTGGTGACGGCGCTGATCCGGGAGGCGCGGGAGGAGACCGGCGTGCTCATCGCGTCCGACGACGTGCGCGCCGCCCTCACCGTGCACCATCGCGGACCCGGCGGTCACGCGCGCGTCGGTCTGTTCTTCGAGGTCCGCCGCTGGGCGGGCGAACCGGGGGTCAGGGAGCCCGAGGTGTGCGACGCGATGACCTGGGCGCCCCTGGACGCCCTGCCCGCGCCGGTGGTGGCGTACTGCCACGCGGGTCTGACCGCGTACCGCGCCGGAGCCCGACTCGCCCTGCATTTCCAGGAACCCGGCGACACCATCGCGCACGACCCGGCGACGGACCGGCTCGTCGTCGTCCCGTCGCGGTTCGACAGCGCCGCCGACGGTCCGAACCACCCCCTCACGGAGGCTCGTTGAAACACAAACCCCTCGGGAAGAAGGTCTGGCTGCCTCCGGCGGAGTACGCCGAGACGGTCATGAAGGCCACCGGTTTCGCCTGTGTCTTCTTCACCGACGACCGCGACCGGCCGCTGCAACTGCACGGCGTCTACAGCGCCACCCACCCCTGGCAGTTCCCCGGCGGCACGATGGAACCCGGGGAGCGGCCGTGGGAGACGGCGGTCCGGGAGTGCGAGGAGGAGACCGGCATCCGGGTGCCGGGACCGCCCCGGCTGCTGGCGACGGTGTTCGGGCTGCCGGGCTCCCCGTGGCCGTACAGCACGATGGGTCTCGTCTTCGACGGCGGGCGGCTGAGCGAGGCGGAGATCCGGGGGCTCGTCCTCGATCCGGAGGAGCACGACGAGGCGCGGGTACTGCCGCTCGCCGCCTGGCAACCGCTCATGCCGTCAAGGGACTTCGCGCGGCTGAGCGCGGTACTGGAGGCACGTGCCACCGGCGTCGCGGCCTACTTCGACTCCTGGGACTGGGGGTCCGAGTGAGCAGGGCGGCGACGACCCCGCCCAGCCTCCTCGCCGTCTTCGCCCACCCCGACGACGAGTCCCTCGTCTCCGGCGGTGTCCTCGCCCGCCACGCGGCGGCGGGCGCCCGGACGGCGGTCCTGACCGCCACCTGGTCTCCCGGCACGTATCGCGCCGCCGAACTGGCGGACGCCGTACGCGCCTTGGGCGCCGAGCCGCCCCACCTCCTCGGCTACGCCGACGACCGCGTCCCCGACTCGGCACCGGGGCAGCCGCGTTGGTGCGACGTGCCGCTGGACGAGGCGGTCGCCCGCGTGGTCGCCGTCATCCGCGCCACCCGCCCGGAGATCGTGCTCACGCACGACGCCTACGGCGGTCTGACCGGTCACCCGGACCACCGCCGCACCCACCGGGTCACCCTGCTCGCCGCCGCAGCCGCCGGACTCGGGCACCTCCACCCCGAGGCGGGCGAGCCCTGGCAGCCGAGCGCGGTGTACCTGGCCACCCACCCCGACACGGCGGTGACCGACCTCGGTCCCCTGCTGACCCGGGCCCGAAAGTCCGTCCTGGCCGTACCCCACGACCAGGTGAGCGCGGTCGTGGACGTACGCCCCTGGCTGGACCGCAAATGGGCGGCGATCCTGGCCCACCGCAGCCAGGTCGAACGCGAACGCCCCCTCCCCGGCATCCTCGCCCGCCTCCCCACCGAGACCCGGCACCGCATCATCGGCACGGAGTACTACATGCGAGCCGTCCTGACCCCCGCCTCCCGACCCCTGCCCGACCTGACGCCCTGAACCGCACCGCACCACGACGCCCTCGCGGACGACCTGGTGGTCATGCTCACCCGCGCCTGAGAACGCTCGTCAGCCGTCGAGCCGGTGCACCAACTCCCGCAGTACCGGCCCGTATTCGGGGTGGGACAGGGCGTGGGCCATCTGGGCGACCAGGTAGTCGGCGGGGTTGCCGGTGTCGTACCACTCGCCCTGGATGACCTGGCCGTAGACCGCGTGGTGGGCGGCGTAGGCGTTGAGGGCGTCGGTGAGGTAGACCTCGCCGACCGGCCTGCCCTGCCGTTCGGCGTCGTACCAGAGGCGGGTCTGTTCGCGGAGTTCGTCGACGATGCCGGGGGTGACGACGTATCCGCCGATGGCCGCGTACGCCGACGGCGCCGCATCCGGCTCGGGCTTCTCGACCAGACCGGTGATGCGGAGCATGCCGTCGCCGAGGTCCTCCTTGACGACGGGGACGCCGTAGCGGCGGGAGTCGGCGGGGTCCATGGGGAGGAGGGCGAGGACGGGGCAGCCGGTCTGTTCGTAGGCGCGGATGAGCTGCTGGGCGCGGGGGACGTCCGCCACGAACACGTCGTCGGGCCACAGGACCAGGGCGGGTTCGTCGCCGAAGCTGCGGGCGGCGTTGAGGACGGGGGTGCCGTTGCCGTACGGACCGTGCTGGTCGAGGTAGGTGATGTGGCCCTGGCGCGCCAGCTCCGCGACCTCCTCGACGGCGTCGGCGTACGCGTCCTTGCCGTCGGCGCGGAGCTGGCGCACGAGGGCGGGGTTGGGGCGGAAGTGATCCTGGATCAGGGATTTCCCGCCGGAGACGACGATGGTGATGTCGGTGATGCCGGAGTCCACCAGCTCGCGCACGGTGTGCTCCACGACCGGCTTGTCACCGACCGGCAGCATCTCCTTGGGCGTGGCCTTGGTCAGCGGCAGCAGCCGCGATCCGAGCCCGGCGGCGGGAATCACGGCCCGGCGGATGGTGGGGGGCATCAGCGCTCCAGGGGTTGTTCCGAGGGGGTGTCACATCAGGCACCGACGCTAACGACCAAGGCTGTGGAGGGTTGACATCCCCCGCACAGCCCGGGGACAGGAGAGCCTCGCGGGGTGCGTCCGGGGACACCGCCGACATCAGGGAACCCCCACAAAACCCCTATATCACCCCTCACCCTGACATAGTGCCGCCATGCCTCTCCCCCGCCGCACCCTCCCCCTCCTCGCCCTGACCGGTACCGCCGTCGCCCTCACCGCCACCGCCTTCCTGGTCCTCGAACCCCGCTCCAGGACCCCGGGCGCCCCTCCCGCCCCGGGTACGACCCGCACCGCCACGCAGGTCGCCGATGTGCCCCGGCCCGGCGCGCCCGGCATCGGTGATCCGCTCGTGCCGCTCGACGGCAACGGCGGGTACACGGTCGTCCGGTACACCCTCGACTTCGACTGGCGCGCCCCCCGCACGCCCTTCCCCGCCACCGCGACCATCGCCGCGACCGCCACCCAGGCGCTGTCCCGGTTCGACCTCGACTTCGCCGGGAACACGCTGGGCGCCGTCACGGTGGACGGCGCCCCGGCGAGAACCGAGCGGAAGGGCGACGAGCTGGTCGTCACGCCGGGACAGCCCCTCGCGCGCGGGCACCGGTTCACCGTGCGGGTGGCGTACACCGCCGACCCGACCCAGCGGCGCCACCGCGACGACGCGATCCAGGACTACGGCTGGGTGCCCACCGACGACGGCACGCTGCTGTCGCCCCAGCCCGACGGCGCCAAGATGATCTTCCCGGCGGACGACCACCCCAGCCTGCGCGCGCCGTACACCTTCCACGTCACCACCCCGCCGGGGATCACGGCCGTCGCGAACGGACGGCTCGTCAAGCGCGAGCGGCAGGCGGACGGGCGGACCCGGTGGACCTACGACTCGGAGCAGCCGCTCGCCGCGCAGTTGGTCCAGCTCGCGATCGGCAGGCTGACGGTGATCGACGGCAAGGGTCCGCACGGGCTGCCCGTGCGGGACGTGGTGCCGGACGACCTGGTGGCGGACACCAAGGCGTACCGCTCGCTGACGCCGGACCATCTCGCCTGGCTGGAGCAGCGGCTGGGTCCGTACCCCTTCCGCCGCTACGGCGTGCTCGTAAGCGCGGGCGATCTGCCCGTGGCGCTGGAGACCCAGTCGCTGTCGACGCTGCCGAGTGCCGATCTGCTGGGGGATCAGGTGACCGCCGAGCGGAACCTCGTGCACGAGCTGACCCACCACTGGACCGGTGACAGCGTGGCGATCCGCCGCTGGTCGGACCTGTGGCTGAGCGAGGGTCACGCCCGGTTCTACGAGCTGCTCTACGCCGACACGCGCGGCGGACCGAACATGGCGGACATGATGCGTTCGGCCTACGAGCAGCACGACCAGTGGCGCCACGACGACGGCGCCCCGGCGGAACCTGCCGAGGGAACCCTGTTCCGGCAGATCCGCTACGACGGCTCCGCGCTGGTGCTGTACGCCCTGCGGGAGAAGGTCGGCGCGGACACCTTCGGACGGATCGAGCGCTCCTGGGTGACGGAGTACCAGGGGCGGACGGCAGGGACCCGAGACTTCGTCAGGCTCGCCTCGAAGGTCGCCGGTGAGGACCTGACGCCGTTTCTGGACCCGTGGCTGTACGGCGCGCACACCCCGCCGATGCCGGGTCACCCGGACTGGCACACCGACCCGGTGACGGAGGACTGAGCCGCCGTCCGCCGGGCGGGGCGCGACTGCCGCCGACCGGGTGGCCTCGGCGCGGGGGATGGTCCACGCGGTTGACGCTCGGCGCGACGTGGCGCGCGAGGCAAGGAAACGTACGAGGGGTGACGTGCAGGGCCAGCCCCTGTGCCCTGGTCGCATTCTCTGGCCACGCCGACCTCGTTGGAGCCTCCCGTATGAGAAAACGCGTCGCCCCCCGCGTCTCCGGTTATGTGCGCGGACACCGGCGAATCGTCTGTGTGAGCGCTTCGGCGGCACTGCTGCTGCCGTTGCTGCTGCTCGACCACTCGGACGACGGCGGCGGTCCGTCCGACAACCGCCTGCAGGACGACTACACCGCCGCCGCGGCCGAGTACCACGTGCCCCGCAGCGTGCTGATGGGCGTGTCCTACCTCCAGTCGAGGTGGGACTCGCACCCCGGAGTCGCGAGTGTCGTCGGCGGCTACGGCCCGATGCACCTGGTGGACTCCGCCGGACCGCCGCCCGAGCAGCCCCGGCACCATGTGACGCCCCGGCCGCAGACGCTGACACCGAGTCCGGCCGCCTCCCACGGGACCGCCTCCCGGAACACCGGCGGTCAGGCGGACCTGCGGCGGGCCGCCGGACTCCTCAAGCTGCCGCCCGAGCGGCTCCAGAAGGACGACGCCGCCAACGTGCGCGGCGGTGCCGCCCTGCTCGCCGAGACCCAGCGGGGGCTCGGAAAGCCGCTCAGCGCCGACCCGGCCCAGTGGTGGGAGGCGGTGGCGAAGTTCGCCGGGACGACCGACACGGCGCAGGCGGAGGCGTACGCGAACGACGTCTTCGACGTCATCCGCAAGGGCGCCGACCGGGTCACCGACGCCGGGCAACACGTGATCCTCGCCGCGAGCCCCCAGGTGCGCCCGCACCCGGCCACCGCCCAGGGCGCGCAGCGCTCGAAGAACACCGAGTGCCCGCCTGAGCTGAACTGCTCCTGGCTGAGCGCGCCGTACGTCCGCATCAACGAGGACGCCTACGGCAATCACGACCTGGCGAACCGTCCCAAGGACCAGCGGATCGAGTACATCGTCATCCACGACACCGAGGCACCGCTGGCCTCGATGCTCGCGACCATCCAGGACCCGGAGGAGGCGTCCTGGCACTACTCCATCCGCTCCAGCGACGGTCATGTCACCCAGCACGTGAAGACCAAGGACGCCGCCTGGCACTCGGGCAACCAGTTCGTCAACGGCCGCTCGATCGGCATCGAGCACGAGGGTTTCCTGCGCCAGCCGGACGCCTGGTATACCGAGCAGATGTACCGGTCCTCCGCCCGGCTCGTGAAGTATCTGGCGAAACGTTACTCCATCCCGCTGGACCGGTGGCACATCTTCGGGCACGACAACGTTCCCTCGCCGACCGAGGGCAGCATCCCGGACATGCACGACGACCCCGGTCCCTTCTGGGACTGGCGGCACTACTTCGACCTGCTCGGCGCGCCGCTCAAGGCCACGGCCGGTCCTGACAGCGACGTCGTGATGATCCTTCCGGACTACGCCAAGCACAAGCCGGTCTTCACGGGCTGCTCGGAGAAGGGCGCGACCTGCGCGCCGCACGGTTCGAGCGCCGTCCGGCTGTACACCGAGCCCTCCGAGGACGCCCCGCTGATCCAGGACCCGGGCCGGCGCCCCGACGGCGACGACGCCACGGTGGACGTCGACGACCTCGCCTCGCGGGTCTCGACGGGGCAGTCCTTCGCGGTCGCCGAGCGCCGGGGCGACTGGACGGCGATCTGGTTCCAGGGCCACAAGGCGTGGTTCAAGAACCCGAAGAAGCAGCCGACGGCGGTCGGCGCGCGCGGCCACATGATCACCCCCAAGGCGGGCCGGAGCGAGATCCAGGTCTACGGCCGCGCGCTCCCGGAGGAGTCCGCCTACCCCGACGGCGTGGACGAGGCACAGGAGACCCCGCTGCCGTACACCATCAAGGCGGGCCAGCGGTATGTGACCGGGGCGCGGGTGTTCGGCTCGTACGTGGACCGCTCCTCCTTCCCGGACGTCCCGGCGCCCGTCATCAAGGGCCAGGAGCCGTACTACGAGATCCAGTTGGACCACCGGCTCGCCTACGTCCGGGCGAGCGACGTGGACGTGATCTCGACGCCCGGCGCGGCGGGCGCGCCCGCGCACGCGGGTCCGACACCGCAGCGCTGACCCCGGATCGAGGGCCGGCTCCGAGGGGGTCGGCCCTCCGCCGTGAAGTACGCGTGCTGGACGTGCTGTTGGTGAGCCAGCAGACTGGAGGCATTGGAGGAAGCGATGGCAGACGAAGAGGTCCCTCGCGTCCGGCTCACGCCGCAGGCGGCCGAGTTGGTGCGCAGACTGCGGGCCGAGCACGGTCCGCTGATGTTCCACCAGTCCGGCGGCTGCTGCGACGGCAGCGCGCCCATGTGCTACCCGGCGGGTGAGTTCCGCACCGGCGACTCCGACGTGCTCCTCGCCGAACTCGCCGTCGAGGACGTGCCGGAGACGGTGCCGTTCTGGATGTCCAGGTCCCAGTTCGAGGTCTGGAGCCACACCCGCCTGACGGTGGACGTGGTGCCCGGACGCGGCAGCGGCTTCTCCCTTGAGGCACCCGAAGGGGTGCGCTTTCTGATCCGCTCGCACGTGGTCCAGGGCTAGCCTCGCCGTGAACCGCCGGTCGGCGGTGGTCGCTTCGTGCGGCGCGGTGTTCGCACTGCTCACCGTGTTCGTGACCCCGGCGGGAGCCGCGCCGGACGGCAGTGCGGTCGTACGAGGCGTGCGGTACCGGCAGTTCGACGTGGCCGGGGCGGCCGGGACCGCGCGGGTGCATCTGCTCACCGTGGACCTGGGCGACCGGCATGTCCGGGTCCGGCTGCTCCATCCGGGCGCGGTGGCCGCGCGGGAGACGGTCTCGCGGCTGGCGGAGACGGCAGGGGCGGTCGCGGGGGTCAACGGGGATTTCTTCGACATCACCGAGACCCAGCATCCGGGCGTCGAGGCGACGGGCGCGAGCGTGGGACCGGCGGTCGCGGACGGACGTGCCATGAAGGCGGCGGTTCCGCCGGGTCAGCGCTTCGGACCGGCGCCGCCGCCCGGCACCACCGGGCGCGAGGTGTTCGGTGTGGGCGTCGACCGCAGGGCCCGGCCGGGACGACTGCGGCTGGTCGGCTCGGTCCGCACGGCGACGGGCACCTTTCCGCTCGGCGGTCTCAATCAGTACGCGCTCCCCCAGGACTCCATAGGCGCCTTCACCATGTGGTGGGGCACCGTCTCCCGGGCGCGTGCGGTGTGCGGCACCGACACCGACCGGGCGGCAGGCTGTGACACCGACGCCCGGGAGGTGGCCGTGCGCGCCGGACGGGTGGTGAGCGTGTCCGAGGGACCCGGTGCCGGTCCGATCGCCCCGGACACGACGGTGCTGCTCGGGCGCGGCAGCGGGGCACGCAGGCTGGCCGGGCTGTCGGTGGGCGACCGGGTGCGGGTGCGGTACGGGCTGGTGTCCGGGTCGGTGCCGTACGCCTTCGCGATCGGCGGCTTCCCCGTGCTGAGCGGGGGCGAACCGCTGCCCGGTCTCGACGACAGGGTCTCGGCCGTGCGGACGGCGGTGGGCGTGACCCCGGGTGGCCGTCGGCTGCTGCTGCTCGCGCTGGACGGGTCGGCCGACTACCGAAGCGGTCTGACCGTCGCCGAAGAAGCCGCGACCCTGCGGACGCTGGGCGCCGCCGAGGGGTTCAACCTGGACGGCGGCGGGTCGACCGAGCTGGTCACGCGGGAGCGGGGCGGCATCGTGATCCGCAGCCATCCGAGCGGCGGCGCGGAACGCCCCGTTCCCAACGGCATCGGGGTGTTCGCGGTGCCGTGAGCCACCGGGGCGGCGCCTCACGGAGGATCAGGGGCGCAGCCCGCTGACCAGCTCCGCCGTCGCCGTGAGCCCGCTGGAGATGCTCGGACCCATGCTCGTGCCCGCCAGGCAGAAGCCGAGCAGGACGCAGGTCAGGGCGTGGGACATCTTCAGTGCGCCGTTGCGCAGGAAGACCACCGCCAGGATCAGGAGCAGCAACATCACCGAGATGGAAACGGCCATCGGAAACCTCCTCCGCGCGCGCCCGTTGGGCGGCGTTCGGCCGCAAGTGTGGCGTAGCGGAGGGTTCGTCCGGGCTGCTGACGTGTCCCCCGTCCGGGTGATGTCGCGCGGACGGGGGCTGTCGGTGGTCCGGTGTCAGGGCGCCTGGAGGTCGACCAGTGCGGCCAGAGCCTCGCGGTGGGCGCCGGACGTGCCGTGGGCGAGCGAGTCCGCCTTGGCGCGCTTGAGGTACAGGTGCGCCGGGTGCTCCCAGGTCATGCCGATGCCGCCGTGGAGCTGGACGGCTTCCTCGGTGGCGTGCACGGCGACCGCGGAGGCGTACGCCTGGGCGACGGCCACCGCGACCTCGGTGTCCACGCCCGTGGCGAGCGCGTCGGCGGCGGCGCGGGCAGCCGCGCGAAGGTTGACGACCTCCAGCCACAACTGGGCGAGCCGGTGCTTGAGCGCCTGGAAGCCGCCGACGGGACGGTTGAACTGCCTGCGCTCCTTGAGGTAGCGCACCGTCTCGGTCAACGCCCAGTCGGCGACACCCAGTTGCTCGGAGGCGAGCAGTCCGGCGGCAGCCGTCAGGGCGCGTCGTACGGCGGGTTCGGCGGCGCCCACGCGGCGACCCGGCGCTCCGGTGAGGGTGACGGTGGCCAGCGGGCGGGTCAGGTCCAGCGAGAGCTGCGGGGTGACGGTCGCCGCGTCGGCGTGCACCGCGTAGAGCCCGCCGTCGTCGGCCGGGATCAGCAGCACGTCGGCGGCTGCCGCGTCCGCGATACCGGTGAACTCCCCGTGCAGCAGGTCCCCTTCGAGACGGGCGGTGGGGAAGTCGGCGCCGGGGGCGCGGTGCAGGGCGACGGCGAGGGCGGCGACGGTGCGCCCGGTGGCGAGGTCGCGCAGCAGCTCGGCGTCCTCGCAGGCGAGCAGCGCCTCGGTGGCGGTGACCGCGCTGGTGAGGTACGGCACGGGAGCGACGGAGCGTCCCAACTCCTCCAGGACGACCGCGACTTCGCGGTGCGTGGCGCCCTGACCGCCGAGATCCTCGGGGATCAGCAGTCCGGCAAGCCCCATGCCGTCGGCCAGCAGCTTCCACAGGGCGAGGTCGTGCGGGGTGTCCGACTCGATGCGGGCGAGCACGGATTCGGGTGCGCAGTGGTCGCCGAGCAGGTCGCGGACGGCGGCGCGGAGCGCTTCCTCCTCCTCCGAGTAGAGCAGATCGGGTTCGGTGGCCGGTGTGCGCACACCGGAGTTCGTCGTGCTCATCGGGCGAGGTCCTTCCAGGCGACGTCCTTGTCGGTGCGCGGTTCGGCGGGCAGACCGAGGACGCGTTCGGCGACGATGTTCAGCAGGACCTCGCTGGTCCCGCCCTCGATGCTGTTGCCCTTGGCGCGCAGATAGCGGTATCCGGCGTCGCGCCCGGTGAAGTCGACCAGCTCGGGACGGCGCATGGTCCACTCGTCGTACAACAGCCCCTCTTCACCCCGGAGTTCGACTTCCAGACCGCTGATCTCCTGGTTGAGGCGGGCGAAGGCGAGCTTCATGCCGGAGCCCTCGTAGCCGGGCTGTCCGGCGACGAGTTGCTGGCGCAGGCGTTCGGCGGTGAGGCGGGAGACCTCGGACTCCACCCAGAGTCCCAGCAGCCGCTGGTGCAGATCGTGGGTGCGCAGTTCGGGGCGTTCGCGCCAGGTCTTCGCGACCGGACCGATCATGCCGCCCTCGCGGGGCAGCCGCATGCCGCCGATGGAGACGCGCTCGTTCATGAGCGTGGTCTGCGCGACCCGCCAGCCGTCGCCGACCTCACCGAGGCGGCGGGCGTCGGGGATGCGTACGTCGGTCAGGAAGACCTCGTTGAACTCGGCCTCGCCGGTGATCTGGCGCAGCGGCCGGACCTCGACGCCCGGGTCGCTCATGTCGCAGATGAAGTACGTGATGCCCGCGTGCTTGGGCACGTCCGGGTCGGTGCGGGCGATGAGGATGGCCCAGCGGGCGAGGTGGGCGCTGGAGGTCCACACCTTCTGCCCGTTGACCACCCAGCTTCCCCCACTCTCGGCTTCGCTCGAGCGGGCGGTACCCCCATCCTCCCGCACGGCGCGGGTGCCGAGCGCGGCCAGGTCGGACCCGGCGCCGGGCTCGCTGAACAACTGGCACCACACCTCCTCGCCGGTCCACAACGGGCGCAGAAAGCGGGACTTCTGCTCGTCGGTGCCGTAGCGCAGGATCGTCGGCGCGGCCATGCCCAGACCGATGCCGATGCGCCGGGGGTCGTTGTCCGGCGCCCCCGCGGCTTCCAACTCGGCGTCCACCACGGCCTGGAGGGCGCGCGGGACACCGAGTCCGCCGAGTCCCTCGGGGTAGTGCACCCAGGCGAGTCCGGCGTCGAAGCGGGCGCGCAGGAAGTCGAGGCGGTCGGTGGTGGCGGGCGGGTGCGCGGCCAGCAACTCGGCTGTGCGGCGGCGCAGTTCCTCGGCGTCGGTCATACGGCGGCTCCGTTCTCCAGGACCACGGCGATACGCCCCGTGGTCGTACCGGCGGCGACCCGCTGCACGGCGTCGGCCGCGCCGCTCAGGGGGACGCGCTCGCTGATCAGCGGCTTGATGGCGCCGCGCGCGGCGAGTTCGGTGAGTTCCTCGTGGCACCGCAGGACCAGCTTGGGGTCCTTGGTGTTGTACAGCCCCCAATGCAGGCCCACGATCGAGTAGTTCTTCACCAAGGCGTGGTTGAGGGCGGGGCTCGGAATGGTGCCGCTGGCGAAGCCGACGACGACGATCCGGCCCTCGAAGGCGACCAGCTTGGCGGACTGCGCGTAGGCGTCGCCGCCGACGGGGTCGTAGATCACGTCCGCGCCCCGGCCGCCGGTCGCCTCCTTGACGGCGGCGACCACGTCCTCGCTCCGCCGGTCCACGACCACGTCACAGCCCAACTCGCGGGCCACGGCTGCCTTTTCGGGACCGCCGACGACGCCGATGACACGCGCCCCGGCCGCCTTGCCGAGCTGGACGGCCGCGCTGCCGACTCCTCCGGCGGCGGCGTGCACGAGCAGGGTCTCGCCCGCCTCCAGGTGCGCCCTGCGGTGCAGCCCGAACCAGCCGGTCTGGTAGCCGATGTGCAGGGCGGCGGCTTCCGCGTCGTCCAGCGAGTCGGGGGCGGGCAGCAGCGCGCGGGCGTCGGCGAGGGCGTACTCCGCGAAACCGCCGTACGGCAGCGCGGGGTTGGCGATCACCCGGCGCCCGTCCCCGGTCTCGCCGCAGATCTCGACGCCGGGCGTGAAGGGCAGCGGCGGCCGGATCTGGTACTGACCCCGGCACAGCAGGGCGTCCGGGAAGTTGACGTTGGCGGCACGCACCCGGAGCAGCACCTGCCCCTCGCCGGGCACCGGGCGGTCCACTTCCGCGAGGCGCATCACCGCACCCGGCTCGCCGTTCTCGTGCACCTGCCATGCCTGCATGTGAAGCCTCCACGGGACTGCCTCGTGCGACCGGGTTCCTCGGCATACTAAGCGGTCGCTTGCCAGTGTGGGAAGGGCGCTCCCGCGCCGCTCGCCGCCGATCACGCAGACCCCCGGACCGCCGACGGCTCACTCCTTCTCGCCCTGCCGTCCCGTCCGCGCCCGTACGTGCATCCGCTCCCCCTGCGGCCCGAACAGGCTCAGGAACTCCACCGGTCCCTCCCCCGTGGACCCGAACCAGTGCGGCACCCGGGTGTCGAACTCGGCCGCCTCCCCCGGCCCGAGCACCACGTCGTGGTCGCCAAGCACCAGCCGCAGCCTGCCGGAGAGGACGTACATCCACTCGTAGCCCTCATGGGTGCGCGGGTCGGGTTCGCGGACGCGCTGCGGCTCCAGCACCTTGAACGCCTGGAGCCCGCCGGGGCGCCGGTTCAGCGGCACAAAGGTGCGCCCGTCCCGCATCAGGGGCTTCGCCCGCACCCGGGGATCACCGACCGGCGGCGCCCCGACCAGCTCGTCCAGCGGCACCTGGTGCGCCTGCGCGATGGGCAGCAGCAGCTCAAGGCTGGGTCTGCGCAGCCCCGACTCCAGCCGGGACAGGGTGCTGACGGAGATGCCGGTGCGCTCGGAGAGGGCGGCGAGGGTGACGTCCCGCTGCTTGCGGATGCGCCGCAGGCGCGGCCCGACGCCCGCAAGCACCTCCTCGGTGCTCTCTTCGGTGCTTTCCTCGGTCCCCCGGTGGCTGTGGTTCATGTCTTTCATTGCAGAATCGGCAAACAGGTTTGTCAACACGGCAGGGGGCGCGCGACCGTCGGACCCGGAGGTGGTCACCTTGACCGAGAATTCCGGGAACGCGGACGGCTACGACGAGAACAGCGACGAGGACGGCTACGACGTGGTCGTCGTAGGAGGCGGCGCGGCCGGGCTGTCCGCCGCGCTGGTGCTGGGCCGGGCCAGGCGGCGCACGCTGGTGGTGGACGCGGGCGAACCGCGCAACGCGCCCTCGGCCCATATGCACGGCTATCTGTCGCGCGACGGCATGGCACCGGCGGACTTCCTGGCGGCGGGTCGCGAGGAGATCGCCCGGTACGGCGTGGAGCTGGTCCAGGACCGGGCGGTGACGGCGAGCCGCGACGCGAACCCGACACCCGACGAGCGTGCACCCGGCGGCTTCACCGTGACCCTCGCGAGCGGCCGGACCGTACGCGCCCGTCACCTCATCGTCGCCACCGGTCTCAGGGACGACCTCCCGCCCGTCCCCGGCGTGGCCGAGCGCTTCGGGCGGGACGTGATCCACTGCCCGTACTGCCACGGCTGGGAGTCCCGCGACCTGCCCACCGGCGTGCTCGCCACCAGCCCGCTCAGCGCGCACCAGGCGCTGATGGTGACCCAGTGGTCCGACGACGTACGGCTCTTCCTGCACGAGGTGCGGGAGTCCGACCTGGCGGAGGAGGACCGGCGCAGGCTGGCCGCCGCCGGGGTGGCGGTCGTCCCCGGCGAGGTGTCCGGGCTGGTGGTGAGCGGCGACCGGCTCACCGGGGTCCGGCTCGGCGACGGCACGGTCCACGAGCGCGCGGTGCTGTACGTCGCCCCGCGCGCCCTACCCCGCGACGAACTGCTGACCGCGCTCGGCGCCGAGATGCGCGAGACGCCGTTCGGCCGCTACCCGGTGATCGACGAGCGGGGTCTGACGAGCGTGCCGGGGCTGTGGGCGGCGGGCAACGCGAGCGGGTTCGCGGAGCAGGTGGTGAACGCGGCGAGCCGGGGGTACCGGGCGGGTGCCACGATCAACGGCGAACTGCTCTTCGCGGACCTGGACGCGAAGGCGGCGGAGCCCGCGTAGCCCCGGCCGAACCCGCGTAGCTCCACCCCAACCCGCCTGACCCCGGGTGTGATCCCGTCTCCCCCGAGGCACCATGACTGCATGCTGCTGACCCGCCTCGCGGAGGTCTCCCGGGAGGTCGCCGCGACGGCGTCCCGGAACCGCAAGACCGCCCTGCTCGCGGAGCTGTTCCGGGACGCGGAGCCGGCCGACGTGCCGATCGTCATCCCGTATCTCGCGGGGCGGCTGCCGCAGGGGCGGATCGGGGTCGGCTGGAAGGTGCTGGGCGCTCCCGTGCCGCCCGCCGCGGAGCCCTCGCTCACCGTGCGGGAGGTCGACGCCCTGCTGACCGAACTGGGCGCGGTGTCCGGGGCGGGCTCGCAGAAGGAGCGCGCCCGGATCCTCGGCGAGCTGATGGGCGCTGCCACCGAGGACGAGCAGCGCTTCCTGCGCGCCCTGCTCACCGGCGAGGTGCGGCAGGGCGCCCTGGACGCCGCCGCCGTGGAGGGGCTGGCCGCGGCGACCGGCGCGGACCCGGCGGACGTACGGCGGGCAGTGATGCTCGCCGGGTCGCTGCAGCCGGTCGCCGGGGCGCTGCTCGCCGAGGGTCCCGCGGCGCTGGACCGGTTCCGGCTCACGGTGGGGCAGCCGGTGCTGCCGATGCTGGCGCGCAGCGCGTCCTCGGTGGCGGAGGCGGTGGAGAAGCTGGGGGCGTGCGCGGTCGAGGAGAAGCTGGACGGCATCCGGGTCCAGGTGCACCGCGACGGCGACACCGTGGGCGTCCACACCCGCACCCTGGACGACATCACCGACCGGCTGCCGGAGGTGGTGGCGGCCGCGCTCGAGCTGCCGGGCGAGCGGTTCGTGCTGGACGGCGAGGTGATCTCCTTCGGCCCGGACGGGCGTCCGCGCTCCTTCCAGGAGACGGCGGGCCGGGTGGGTTCCCGGGTGGACGTGGCGCGGGCGGCCGAGGAGGTGCCGGTCTCCCCCGTCTTCTTCGACGCGCTGTCCGTCGACGGCCGCGATCTGCTGGATCTGCCCTTCGCCGAGCGGCACGCGGAGCTGTCCCGGCTGGTGCCGGAGCCGATGCGGGTGCGCCGGGCGCTGGTGAGGGGTCCCGGGGAGACCGGTGAGGCGGAGGCGTTCCTCGCGGCGACCCTCGCGCGCGGTCACGAGGGCGTGGTGGCCAAGGGGCTGGACGCGCCGTACAGCGCGGGGCGGCGCGGCGCGTCCTGGCTGAAGGTGAAACCGGTGCACACCCTGGACCTGGTGGTCCTGGCCGCCGAGTGGGGGCACGGGCGGCGCACCGGCAAGCTCTCCAACCTGCATCTGGGCGCCCGCTCCGCCGACGGCGGTTTCGTGATGCTGGGCAAGACCTTCAAGGGCATGACCGACGCGATGCTCGCCTGGCAGACGGAGCGCCTCGGGGAGCTGACCGTCGAGGAGAAGGGCTGGGGGGTGACCGTACGCCCCGAACTCGTCGTGGAGATCGCCTACGACGGTCTCCAGCGCTCCGCCCGCTACCCCGGCGGGGTGACCCTGCGCTTCGCGCGCGTGGTCCGCTATCGCGAGGACAAGCGGCCCGAGGAGGCCGATACGGTGGAGGATCTGCTCGCGGCCCACCCGGAGGTCATGGCGTGACAGTGCGTGCGACGAAGCGCAGCGCGGGACTGCTGGTGTTCCGCCACACCGATGACGGACTCGAGGTGTTGCTCGGCCATATGGGCGGCCCGTTCTACACGAAGAAGGACGCGGGCGCCTGGACGGTCCCCAAGGGTGAGTACGAGCCGGACGAGCCCGCGTGGGAGGCGGCGCGGCGGGAGTTCCGCGAGGAGCTGGGGCTCGAACCGCCGGACGGCGAGGCGCTGCCGCTGGGCGAGATCGCGCAGCGCAACGGCAAGATCGTCACCGCCTGGGCGGTCGAGGGCGACCTCGACCCCGGGACGATCTCGCCGGGCACCTTCACGATGGAGTGGCCGCCGCGCTCGGGGCGTACCCAGGAGTTCCCCGAGCTGGACCGGGTCGCCTGGTTCACCCCTCAGAAGGCGCGGGAAGTGCTCGTCGCCGGGCAGGGGGCGTTTCTCGACCGGTTGGCGGAGCACTCGGGCTGAGACGGACGACCACGCGTTGCGCTGCCCCGTACCGCGCGCGAAGGTCGAGGAAAAACCGGTCAGGGAGGCCAGCCATGCCCATCGCGACGGTGAACCCGGCGAACGGCGAGACGCTCAAGACGTACGAGCCGATGGACGACGCCGAGGTGGAGCGCAGGCTCCAGCTCGCGGAGGCCACCTTCCGCACCTATCGCACGACCCCGCTCACGGAGCGCTCCCGGCTGCTGAACCGCGCCGCCGACCTGCTCGACGAGGACCGGGACGAGGTCGCGCGCATCATGACCCTGGAGATGGGCAAGCCGATCGGGCAGGCGCGCGCCGAGGCCGCCAAGTGCGCCAAGTCGATGCGCTGGTACGCCGCGCGCGCCGCGGAACTGCTCGCAGACGAGATCCCGGACCCCGAGGACGTACGCGACTCGGGCGCCATCGGTGCGCGGGTCGTCTACCGCCCGCTCGGCCCGGTGCTCGCGGTGATGCCGTGGAACTTCCCGCTCTGGCAGGTGATCCGCTTCGCCGCGCCCGCGCTGATGGCGGGCAACGTCGGACTGCTCAAGCACGCCTCGAACGTGCCGCAGACCGCCCTTTACCTGGAGGACCTGTTCCACCGGGCGGGCTTCACGGAGGGCTGTTTCCAGACCCTGCTGATCGGCTCCTCCGCCGTCGACGCGATCCTGCGCGACGAGCGGGTGAAGGCGGCGACGCTCACCGGCAGCGAACCGGCCGGACGGGCGGTCGCCTCCACCGCGGGCGAGATGATCAAGAAGACGGTCCTTGAGCTGGGCGGCAGCGACCCCTTCCTCGTCCTGCCCTCCGCCGACCTCGACCGCGCCGCGCGCACGGCGGTGCTCGCGCGCACGCAGAACAACGGCCAGTCCTGCATCGCCGCGAAGCGGTTCATCATCCACCGGGACGTCTACGACGCGTTCGTGACCGAGTTCGTCGCCCGTATGAAGGACCTCACCGTCGGCGACCCGCTGGACGAGAACGTGGACATCGGCCCGCTCGCCACCGAGCAGGGGCGCAGCGACGTGGAGGAGCTGGTCGACGACGCGCGGCGCAGCGGAGCCGAGGTGCTGTGCGGGGGCGAGCGGCCCGAGGGCGTGGGCTGGTACTACCCGCCGACCGTCCTCGGCGGGATCACCCGCGAGATGCGCATCCACCGCGAGGAGGCGTTCGGACCCGTCGCCACGCTGTACCGCGCCGACGACCTGGAGGAGGCGATCCTGATCGCCAACGACTCGCCGTTCGGACTCAGTTCGAGCGTGTGGACCCACGACCCGGACGAGATGGCGCACTGCGCGCGGGACATCGAGGCGGGGGGTGTCTTCATCAACGGGATGACGGCGTCTCACGCGGCGTTCCCCTTCGGCGGTGTGAAGCGGTCGGGGTACGGACGTGAGCTGTCCGGGCAGGGAATCCGGGAGTTCTGCAACATCACGACGGTTTGGCAGGGTGCGTGAGGGTGGCCGGACTACGATCCCGACTGTGACCCGCGAAGTGACGTTGCCCTTGATCGTGGACGACCGTGGCGCGCTGTCGGTTTCAGCGGCCGATGTGAGTGCGTTGCTGCGCAGTGTGGGGGCGCGGTGGGTGCATCTTGTGGAGGCGGGGGAAAGGCTGGACGAGGATACGGTTGCCGTGCTGACCATCGAGTTGGCGAAGTTGGCGGACCGGATCGATGTGGCGTGCATTGCGCATAGCAGTGGGGCGCCGTAGTTCTTTCGGCCGGATGTCGGGTGCGGGTGCGTTGTGGCTTGTCGCGCAGTTCCCCGCGCCCCTTCAGGGAGTTGCCCTGAGCCTCGTTTTCAAGTGGGCCCTGACCTGCTAAAACAAAAGATCGTTACTCTCTGTTCTCGCCGGTTCGGAGTAACACCGCGCGAGTTCGTCGCTCTCTCGGGTGAGTGTGGGTGGACCACCTTCTGACCGGCGGACGAAGGCCCGCCGGACGGCGAAAGCAGGGACCGCTCATGGCGACTTTGTGCAGACCCTCGGTGTCCGTGCCGGAGCATGTGATCACGATGGAGGAGACGCTGGAGCTGGCGCGTACGCATCACGCGGACAACCCGCAGCTCCCGCTGGCTCTCCGGCTGATCGAGAACACCGGAGTGCGCACCCGGCACATCGTGCAGCCCATCGAGGAGACCCTGAAGCACCCGGGCTTCGAGCAGCGCAACAAGCTCTACGAGTCGGAGGCGAAGGCCCGGGTCCCGGCGGTGATACGCGAGGCGCTGGACGACGCGGAACTCCTCACCTCCGACATCGATGTCATCATCTACGTGTCGTGCACGGGCTTCATGATGCCCTCGCTCACCGCGTGGCTGATCAACGAGATGGCGTTCTCCAGCACCACCCGGCAGTTGCCCATAGCCCAGTTGGGCTGTGCGGCGGGCGGTGCGGCCATCAACCGGGCGCACGACTTCTGTTCGGCGTACCCCGACGCCAACGCCCTGATCGTGGCCTGCGAGTTCTGCTCGCTGTGCTACCAGCCGACCGACCTCGGCGTCGGATCGCTGCTGTCCAACGGCCTGTTCGGCGACGGCATCGCTGCCGCCGTCGTACGCGGTCAGGGCGGACGGGGTGTCGAGCTGGAGCGCAACGGCTCGTATCTGATCCCCAAGACCGAGGACTGGATCTCGTACGACGTGCGGGACACCGGGTTCCACTTCCTGCTGGACAAGCGGGTGCCGACCACGATGGAGCCGCTGG
The DNA here is from genome assembly GCF_016482685.1 of Streptomyces sp. DSM 110735. GTDB lineage: Bacteria > Actinomycetota > Actinomycetes > Streptomycetales > Streptomycetaceae > Streptomyces. The sequence continues at coordinate 414,103 of NZ_JACYHF010000002.1, forward strand.
CCCCGGCGCTCCAGGACCTCGCGGGCACCCACGGCTGGAACGCCTCCGACCTGGACTTCTACATCATCCACGCGGGCGGTCCCCGCATACTCGACGACCTCAGCAAGTTCCTGGAGGTCGAGCCGCACGCGTTCCGGTTCAGCCGGTCCACGCTCACGGAGTACGGGAACATCGCGAGCGCCGTCGTCCTGGACGCGCTGCGCCGGCTGTTCGACGACGGCGGCGCCGAGGACGGGGCGCGGGGGCTGATGGCCGGGTTCGGACCCGGGATCACCGCCGAGATGACCGTCGGCCGCTGGTCCGACGGCAGTTGAGAGGAGGCGCCATGTCCGAGGAGACACTCACCGAGACCCAGCCTCCCGTCCGGCAGTGGCCGGCGCTCGACCTGGCCGGGACGGACTTCGACCCGGTGCTCACCGAGCTGATGCGCGAGGGTCCGGTCACCCGCGTCCAACTGCCCAACGGCGACGGCTGGGCGTGGCTGGTCACCCGGCACGACGACGTGCGCATGGTGACCAACGACCCCCGGTTCGGCCGGGAGGCGGTCATGGACAAGCCGGTCACGCGGCTCGCCCCGCACTTCATCCCGGACCGGGGAGCGGTCGGCTTCCTCGACCCGCCGGACCACACCCGGCTGCGCCGTTCGGTCGCCGCCGCGTTCACCGCGAAGGGCGTCGAGCGGGTCCGGGAGAAGTCCCGGCACATGCTGGAGGAGCTGGTCGACGAACTCCTCCAGGACGGTCCGCCCGCCGACCTCACCCGCTCCGTGCTGAGCCCCTTCCCCATCGGGGTGATCTGCGAGCTGATGGGCGTCCCGGCCGCCGACCGGCACTCGATGCACGAGTGGACCCAGCTCATCCTGTCCTCCGCGCACGGCAAGGAGGTCAGCGAGAAGGCCAAGCGCGAGATGGGCGCCTACTTCTCCGACCTGATCGCCCTGCGCGAGGGCAGCACCGGGGAGGACGTGGCCTCGCTGCTCGGCGCGGCCGTGGGCCGGGCGGAGGTCACCCTGGAGGAAGCCGTCGGGCTCGCCGTACTGCTCCAGATCGGCGGCGAGGCGGTCACCAACAACAGCGGGCAGATGTTCTATCTGCTGCTGACCCGACCGGAGTTGGCGGACCGGCTGCGCCGGGACCCGGCGATCCGCCCGAAGGCGATCGACGAGCTGCTGCGCTACATCCCGCACCGCAACGCCGTCGGCCTGTCCCGGATCGCCCTGGAGGACGTGGACATCAGGGGCGTGCGGGTCAGGGCGGGTGACGCGATCTACGTCTCCTACCTGGCCGCCAACCGCGACCCGGAGGTCTTCCCCGACCCGGAGACGATCGACGTCGAGCGCAGCCCCAACCCGCACGTCGCCTTCGGCTTCGGTCCGCACTACTGCCCCGGCGGGATGCTGGCCCGGCTGGAGTCCGAACTCCTGGTGGACACGCTCCTCGACCAGGTGCCCGGTCTCAGGCTCGCGGTGCCGCCGGATCAAGTCCCCTTCCGCAAGGGCGCGTTGATCCGGGGTCCCGAGGCACTGCCGGTGACCTGGTGAGCGGCCCATGACCACCGAGGGACTGCTGGTACCGCCGGGTCAGGGCCGGGTCGTCGAGACGGCCGCCCAGCGGGTCACGTTCAAGGTCACCGGCACCCACTCGCGGACGGCCTCCACCTTCGAGGTGGAGGTCCCGCCCGGGTTCGACGTCGGCGCCCATGTCCACACGCGCAGCGAGGAGTTGTTCTACGTCCTGGACGGCGAACTGGACGTCCTCGCCTTCGAGCCGCGCATCCGCACCCCCGACAACTGGCAGAAGTGGGAATCGACTTCGGGCACCCGAGTGGTAAGAGCCACCCCGGGCACCCTGATCGTCGTACCCCCCGGCTGCCCCCACGCCTTCGCCAACCCCACCGACACCCCGGCGAAGATGTTCTTCCAAGCCTCTCCCCCACCGGACCACGAACGCTATTTCGAGGAGCTGTTGGAGATCCTGGACAGCGAGGGCCCCCCGAATCACGAGGCGATAGAGGAACTGAGGAGGCGCTACGACATAACCCAACTGACACCTCTGAAACACCGCTGACTGGTCCCACCCAAAAGGGGCGCGGGGAACTGCGCGAACGGCCACGACGAACGCGCGGACCGAATCGCACAGTTCCCCGACGGCGCTACCGAATCGGCACCCCCGCAAGCGTCCGCGCAATAACGAGCCGCTGAATCTCGCTGGTCCCCTCAAAGATCGTGTAGATCGCCGCATCCCGATGCATCCGCTCCACGGGATACTCCCGGGTGTACCCGTTCCCCCCGAGAATCTGAATCGCCTGCCCGGTGACCTTCTTCGCTGTCTCGGAGGCGAACAACTTCGACATCGACCCCTCCGCCGCGGTGAACGGCTTCCCGTTGACCGCCATCCAGGAGGCTCGCCACACGAGCAACCGAGCCGCGTCGATGGAGGTCCGCATGTCGGCGAGCTGGAACGCGACCCCCTGGTTGTCCACGATGGGCCGCCCGAACTGCTCCCGGGTGACGGCATAGTCGAGGGCAACCTCATAGGCAGCCCGAGCCGTACCCACCGCCATAGCCCCGACGGCAGGTCGAGACGCCTCGAACGTGGCCATCGCCGCGTTCTTCACGCGCTCGCCCCCGCTGCGGGCCCGCTCCCGCGCCCGCGCCAGCCGCTCGTCCAGCTTCTCCTTGCCCCCGAGCAGGCAGGACCCGGGCACGCGGACGTTGTCGAGCACGACCTCGGCGGTGTGCGAGGCACGAATCCCGTGCTTCTTGAACTTCTGCCCCTGGGAAAGACCCGCCGTGCCGGGCGGGACGATGAAGGAGGCGTGCCCCTTGGAGCCGAGGTCCGGGTCGACCACCGCGACGACGACGTGGACGTTGGCGATGCCGCCGTTGGTCGCCCAGGTCTTGGTGCCGTTGAGCACCCACTCGTCCTTGGCCTCGTCGTAGACGGCGCGGGTGCGCATCGAGGCGACGTCGGAGCCCGCGTCGGGCTCGGAGGAGCAGAACGCGGCGACCTTCACATCGCTGGCGTCGCCGTACATCTGCGGGATCCAGGTGCCGATCTGCTCCTCGGTGCCGTTGGCGAGGACGCCGACGGCGGCGAGGCCGGTGCCGACGATGGAGAGCGCGATGCCCGCGTCGCCCCAGAACAGCTCCTCCATGGCCATGGGTATGCCGAGCCCGGTGGGGTCGAAGTACTGCTGGGCGTAGAAGTCGAGGGAGTAGATGCCGACCTTGGCGGCCTCCTGGATGACCGGCCAGGGGGTCTCCTCACGCTCGTCCCATTCGGCGGCCGCGGGGCGGATCACGTCGGCGGCGAAGCCGTGCAGCCAGTCCCGGACCTCCTTCTGTTCGTCGTTGAGCTCCATGGTGAACTCGGCCATGTCCCCTCCAGCGGCGGCGCGTACTACTGTTACTAGCGGTAACCAGAGTGTGTTACCGACCGGTAGCAGAAGTCAACTCCGCATGTCCTCTCGGTATCCCGTTCGATGTCAGGGGGCCTTTCAGTGTTACTTTGCGCAGGCGTCACCGAATCAGCACAGGTGGGGAGAGCACATGGACACCACGCAGCGGACCGATCAGCAGCGGTCCGCCGACCGCCGACGGCGCGAGTTGCTGGAGGCCGCCGACCGGGTGGTGCTGCGCGACGGACCGCAGGCGTCGATGAACGCCATCGCCGCGGAGGCGGGCATCACCAAGCCGATCCTCTACCGCCACTTCGGCGACAAGGGCGGGCTCTACGCCGCTCTCGCCAAGCGGCACACCGACGCCCTGCTCGACTCGCTGCGGGCGGCCCTGGACGCGCCCTCGGACCGGCGTGAGCGGGTGGAGAACACCCTCGACACCTACCTGGCCGCCATCGAGGCACGGCCGCAGGTCTACCGCTTCCTGATGCACCCCGCCGAGGGCTCCCCCTCCGGCGACCCGGGCTTCGACGTGGGCAAGCACAGCGTGCCGCTGCTGCGGCGGATGGGCGAGGAGCTGGCCCAGGTCATCGAGGAGCGCGTGGACCTCGGTCCGGGCAGCGAGCAGTTGGCCCGGGTCTGGGGGCACGGGATCGTCGGCATGATGCACGCCGCCGGCGACTGGTGGCTGGGCGAGCGACCCTGCTCCCGTGCCGAACTGGTACGTTCCCTCGCGGACTTGCTGTGGGGACGCCTCGCGGCCGCCGGGGACCGGGTCGGTGGCCCGGGCTTCTGACGGAGCCCGCAGAGCCCTCAGCGGCTCCAGTCCGCCCGCCTCACCTGCCGTTCCAGCCGCCGCTTGCGCCAGCCGGTGACCCGGTCCGCGTAGACCGTGCCGTCCAGGTGGTCGCACTCGTGCTGGAGGCAGCGGGCGAAGAAGCCCGTGCCGTGCACGGTCACCGGCTCGCCGTCCACCGTGAAGCCCTCGACCACCGCGTGGTCGTACCGCTCGGTGCCCGCCTCCAGACCGGGCAGGGAGAGGCAGCCCTCGGGACCGCGCAGCTCGATGCCGTCCGCCGTCACCAGGCGCGGGTTCACCACATGACCGAGGTGGCGGACCTCCTCGTCGTCGGGACAGTCGTATACGAACACCCGCGAAGGGACGCCGATCTGGTTGGCGGCGAGACCGACTCCCTGGGCCGCGTACATGGTCGCGAACAAGTCCGCGACGAGCTGAGCGAGTTCCGGGCCGAAGTCGGTGACCTCCGCGCAGGGGGCGTGCAGTACGGGGTCGCCGAGGAGGGAAAGCGGCCTGACGCGCCCTCGGGCGCCCGGGATGGAGCGTTGTCGCATGGCGGCAAGGGTACGGTTCGTTCGGCCCATGACGACCGCGCGGTGTGGGCCGGGATTCGGGTGTGCGAACGGTTCTCGATAGGCTGAGGCCCCCACCACGTTGCCGGATGGCCTGAGGCGCGGCGCGTACGCAAGGAGGATCGAGGACTGATGGCAGGCAACTCGGACCCGCTCTCCCCGCGGGCCAAGCTGGCCGTGACCGCGGGCAAGGCGGTCGCGGCGGCATCGCGCGCCGCCGGGCGCGGCAGCGGGTCGGTGATCGGCGGAAAGGTCGCCCTGCGGCTCGACCCCGACCTGCTGGCCCGGCTCGCCACCCACCTGGACGTCGTCCTGGTGTCGGCGACCAACGGCAAGACCACCACGACCCGGCTCATCGCGGAGGCGCTGCGCGCCGCCGGACCGGTCGTGTCCAACGCGCTCGGCGCCAACATGCCGGCCGGTATCACCTCCGCCCTCGCGGGCGGCTCGGACGCCAAGTTCGGCGTCATAGAGGTGGACGAGAAGTACCTGGCCGGTGTGGCACGCGACACCAGCCCGAAGTGCATCGCGCTGCTGAACCTCTCGCGCGACCAGCTCGACCGTGCCGCCGAGACCCGGATGCTCGCGGAGAACTGGCGTGAGGGTCTGTCGGACTCCAAGGCCGTGATCGTCGCCAACTGCGACGACCCGCTGGTGGTGTGGGCGGCGTCGTCCTCCCCCAACGTGGTCTGGGTCGCGGCCGGGCAGATGTGGAAGGACGACGCCTGGTCCTGCCCGTCCTGCGGCGGTGTCATGCAGCGTCCGGGCGACGACTGGTTCTGCGGCGAGTGCGGCTTCCGCCGTCCGACGCCGAGCTGGGCGCTCTCCGGCGACCACGTGCTCGACCCGCACGGTTCGGCGTGGCCGATCCACCTCCAGTTGCCGGGCCGCGCGAACAAGGCGAACGCGGCCAGCTCCGCCGCCGTCGCCGCCGTCTTCGGGGTGCCCCCGCAGGTGGCCCTGGAGCGGATGTACCAGGTGCAGGCGGTCGCCGGACGCTACGACGTGGTCCAGTTCCAGAACCGCGACCTGCGCCTGCTGCTGGCGAAGAACCCGGCGGGCTGGCTGGAGACCTTCTCGCTGATCGACCCGCCGCCGACCCCGGTGATCCTGTCCGTGAACGCGCGCGGCGCCGACGGCACCGACACCTCGTGGCTGTGGGACGTGGACTACACCCGGCTCACCGGCCACCCGATCTTCGTCGTCGGTGACCGGAAGCTGGACCTCGCCGTCCGGCTGGAAGTGGCGAACCAGCACTTCCAGGTGTGCGAGAACCTCGACGAGGCCGTCGCCGCGGCACCGCCGGGCCGTATCGAGGTCATCGCGAACTACACCGCGTTCCAGGACCTGCGCCGCCGGGTCGGCAACTGATCAGGAAGGGCGATCACCTATGAGCGACAACCAACTGCGGCTGGTGTGGATCTATCCCGACCTGCTGAGCACCTACGGCGACCAGGGCAACGCCCTCGTCGTGGAGCGCCGTGCGCGCCAGCGCGGCCTGGACGTGGCCCGGCTGGACGTGCGCAGCGACCAGCCGATCCCGACCTCCGGTGACATCTACCTGATCGGCGGCGGCGAGGACCGGCCCCAGCGGCTCGCGGCCGAGCGGCTGCGCCGGGACGGTCACCTCCAGCGGGCGGTGGAGAACGGCGCGATCGTGTTCTCCGTGTGCGCGGGCTACCAGATCCTGGGCCACGAGTTCATCAACGACCTGGGCCAGCGCGAGCCGGGTCTCGGTCTGCTGGACGTGGTCTCGGTGCGCGGCGAGGGCGAGCGGTGCGTCGGCGACGTGCTGGGCGACATCGACCCGCAGCTCGGTCTGCCCCCGCTGACCGGCTTCGAGAACCACCAGGGCGTCACCCATCTGGGCCCGACCGCCCGCGCCTTCGCCCAGGTCCGCCTGGGCCGGGGCAACGGCACCGGGGACGGCACGGAGGGCGCGTACAACGGGACCGTGTTCGGTACGTACATGCACGGACCCGTGCTGGCCCGTAACCCGCAGATCGCGGACCTGCTGCTGAAGCTGGCGCTGGACGTGAACGCGCTGCCGCCCATCGACGACCGGTGGTACGAGGCGCTGCGCGAGGAGCGGATCGCGGCGGCGAAGCAGCCCGCGTAAGGGCGACGCCCGAAAGGGTCAAAGCAGTACATTCCAGGCGGGCCTGTGACGGTGTCACGGGCCCGCCTGACTGTGTGTCCGCTCACCTGTGCGGGCACGTCCATCAGGCGGACGCCCGGTGGGGCGGCGGGCGATCCCGCCGTAGTCTGACCGGGAAAGCCGCCGGACAACGCGGTCCGGCCTCCCGGTACTCGTCGAGAAGGTATCTCGGGCTATGCGCATTGGTGTCCTCACATCCGGCGGCGACTGCCCCGGTCTGAACGCCGTCATCCGGTCCGTCGTACATCGCGCCCTCGTCGACCACGGCGACGAGGTGATCGGTTTCCGGGACGGCTGGAAGGGCCTCCTGGAGTGCGACTACGTCAAGCTCGACCTCGACGCCGTGAGCGGCATCCTCGCGCTCGGCGGCACCGTCCTCGGCTCCTCCCGGGTGCGCCCGGAGCGGCTGCGCGGCGGGGTGGAGCGGGTGCGGGGCCATGTCGAGGAGCTGGGTCTGGACGCGATCATCCCGATCGGCGGCGAGGGCACGCTCAAGGCGGCGCGGCTGCTGTCGGACAGCGGGCTGCCGATCGTGGGCGTGCCGAAGACCATCGACAACGACATCGCCGCGACGGACGTGACCTTCGGCTTCGACACGGCGGTCGGTGTCGCGACCGACGCCCTCGACCGGCTGAAGACCACCGCCGAGTCCCATCAGCGGGTGCTGATCGTGGAGGTCATGGGGCGCCACACCGGCTGGATAGCGCTGCACTCGGGCATGGCGGCGGGCGCCCACGCCGTCCTCGTCCCGGAACGACCCTTCGACGTCGGGGAGTTGGCGCGGCGGGTCGGCGCGCGCTTCGAGGCGGGCAAGCGGTCCGCCATCGTGGTCGCGGCGGAGGGCGCCGAGCCGCGCGCGGGCTCCATGGAGTTCGACGAGGGCGGCACGGACGTGTACGGCCACCGGCGCTTCGCCGGGGTCGCCCGGCAGCTCGCGGTGGAGCTGGAGCGGCGGCTCGGCAAGGAGGCGCGTCCGGTGATCCTCGGGCACGTCCAGCGCGGCGGCACCCCGACGGCGTACGACCGGGTGCTGGCGACCCGGTTCGGCTGGCACGCGGTGGAGGCGGTGCACCGCGGGGAGTTCGGGATGATGACCGCGCTGCGCGGCACCGAGATCGTGACGGTGCCGCTCGCGGAGGCGGTGAGCCGCCTGAAGACGGTCCCGGCGGAGCGGTACGCCGAGGCGGAGTGCGTGGTCTGAGGGTACGGGGGTACGGGCGACCCCGCTAACGGGCGGTCACGGCGGCGCCCGTACCCTGAGTGCGGACAGAATCCGCACAACCCCCACGAACCAGGAGCCGCCGGATGGACCACAGCGGGCACGGCATGATGCCGGATCTGCCGCCGTTCACGCTGGGACGGGGGCTGGAGTGGTCGGCGGACCCGTTCTTCCTGATCGCCTGTCTGGCCGGGCTCGGGCTGTACGGCTGGGGCGTGGTCCGGCTGCGGCGGCGCGGGGACACGTGGTCGATGGCACGGACGGCGTCGTTCGTGGCCGGTGTACTGACGATCGGCGTGACGATGTGCACCCGGCTGAACGACTACGGCATGGTCATGTTCAGCGTGCACATGGTGCAGCACATGATCATCAGCATGCTGTCGCCGATCCTGCTCCTGCTCGGCGCCCCGATGACGCTGGCGCTGCGCGCGCTGCCGACGGCGGGCAAGGGTCGCAAGGGCCCGCGCGAGTTGCTCCTCGCGCTGCTGCACAGCCGGTACATGCGGGTGATCACGCATCCGGCGTTCACGATCCCGATGTTCATCGCGAGCCTGTACGCGCTGTACTTCACCCCGCTGTTCGACTTCCTGATGGGCTCACCGCTCGGGCACATCGCGATGATGATCCACTTCCTCGCGGTCGGCGTGGTGTTCTTCTGGCCGATCATCGGCGTGGACCCCGGTCCGCACCGCCCCGGGTATCTGATGCGGATGCTGGAGCTGTTCGCGGGGATGCCGTTCCACGCGTTCTTCGGCATCGCGTTGATGATGGCGTCCGAGCCGATGGTGAAGACCTTCCAGCACCCGGCGGCGTCCCTCGGCATCGACGCCCTCTCCGACCAGAACGCCGCCGGCGGCATCGCCTGGGGGTTCAGCGAGGTCCCCTCGGTGCTGGTGCTGATCGCCCTGCTGTTCCAGTGGTACGGCTCCGAGCAGCGCCAGGCCCGCCGCAAGGACCGCGCGGCGGACCGGGACGGTGACAAGGAGCTGGAGGCGTACAACGCCTATCTGGCCTCGCTGAGCGGGCGCCAGGGCTGACGCCGACGGCGGAGACACGTGGTACGGGGCCGGTCGCGGAGAACGCGACTGGCCCCGAGTCGTGCCACGGACGGCGGATGCGGGGCACCATGGGGGTGGACCGACCACGAGGAGGGTGCCGCGATGCCCGGTTCCACGAACGGTTCCACCAACGGCTCCACCAGGGTGATGGGCGCCCTGACGGTCGGCGGGCTCGTCGTCGTCACCGCCTACACGGTCGCCCTGGGCGGCAACGGCTGGCTGTGGTTCGGCTGGATCGTCCTGGTGCTGCTGACCCTGGCGCTGGTCCTGACCAAGTCCTAGCGGCTGGGACTCACGGGGCGGCGCCCCGACAAGCTGACCTACAGTGCCCGCATGAGCAGCAGGGCCACGTCCTTCGACGACCTCGACCGGAAGATCATCACCGCGCTGATGGCGAACGCGCGGAGCAGTTTCGCCGAGATCGGGGCGGCGATCGGGCTGTCGGCCACGGCGGTGAAACGGCGGGTGGACCGGCTGCGCGAGACCGGGGTGATCACCGGGTTCACGGCGACCGTGCAGCCCACCGCGCTCGGCTGGCGCACCGAGGCGTACGTCGAGGTCTACTGCGAGGGCGCCGCCCCGCCCCGGCGTCTGGCCGAGGTCGTGCGCGGGCATCCGGAGATCGCGGCGGCCATGACGGTGACCGGCGGCGCGGACGCGCTGCTGCACGTGCGCGCGCGGGACGTGGAGCACTTCGAGGACGTCCTGGAACGCATTCGCGCCGAGCCCTTCATCCGGAAGACGATCAGCGTGATGGTGCTGTCCCACCTTCTCCCGGACGCTCCCGAAGCGGGCGCCACCCAGGCCGCACCGGAGTGATCGTCCGTTAAACCTCGGACGGGCGCAGGTGTCGTGCGTTCTCCTAGGTGGAGACGCAGCGATACTGCGCGGACACGCAGCTTTTGTTTCTTGTCCGCCGTCGCCGGGTGTTCTTACCGTGGTGACATCCCCGAGTGACACACCGGAAAGCGGAGGAAACCCTCTGTGGCCGAAACCCGTGTGCGGCGCCCCCGGCGCTTCCTGGTCTGCGAACCCAGACACTTCGAAGTGCGGTACGCCATCAATCCCTGGATGCGTCCCGACGCCCCCGTGGACGTGGAACTGGCGCGGACGCAGTGGCGCACGCTGATCAGCGCCTACCGCGACCACGGACACACCGTGGAGGAGATCGACCCGGTCCCCGGGCTGCCCGACATGGTGTTCGCCGCCAACTCGGCGATCGTGGTCGGCGGCCGTGTCTTCGGCTCGCTGTTCCACGCCCAGGAGCGGCGCCCGGAGTCCGAGCACTACGACGCCTGGTTCAAGACGGCGGGGTACGACGTCTACCGCCCGCTGTCGGTCACCGAGGGCGAGGGCGACCTGGTGTGGACCGGACGGTACGTGCTGGCCGGGACCGGCTTCCGCACCTCGCGCGAGGCTCACCGCGAGGCTCAGGAGTTCTTCGGGCACCCGGTGATCGCGCTGACCCTGGTGGACCCGTACTTCTACCACCTGGACACGGCGCTGTTCGTGCTGGACGACGACAACATCGTCTACTACCCGGAAGCCTTCTCGGCGGGCAGCCAGGAGGTGCTGCGCAAGCTGTACCCGGACGCCGTGCTCGCCACCCGGGACGACGCGCTGGCCTTCGGTCTGAACTCGGTGTCCGACGGCTGCCACGTCTTCATCGCCCCCCAGGCCGAGGCACTCGCCGCCCGTCTGGACGACCATGGATACACCCCCGTTCCCGTCGACCTGTCCGAGCTGCACAAGGCGGGCGGCGGCATCAAGTGCTGCACTCAGGAGATCCGCTCATGACCGCACCCGCGCACCCGCGCACGTCCGACGACCTCATCCGGGCGGAGGAGCCGGTCCTCGCGCACAACTACCACCCGCTGCCCGTCGTCGTCGCACGGGCCGAGGGCGCCTGGGTGGAGGACGTCGAGGGCCGCCGCTATCTCGACATGCTGGCGGGCTACTCGGCGCTCAACTTCGGCCACCGCCACCCGGCGCTGGTCCAGGCCGCCCACGACCAGCTCGACCGTCTCACGCTGACCTCCCGCGCCTTCCACAACGACCGGCTCGCCGAGTTCGCGGAGCGCCTCGCGGCCCTCACCGGGCTCGACATGGTGCTGCCGATGAACACCGGCGCGGAGGCGGTGGAGAGCGGCATCAAGCTGGCCCGCAAGTGGGCGTACGACGTGAAGGGCGTCCCCGACGGCCGGGCGAACATCGTGGTCGCGGCGGACAACTTCCACGGGCGGACGACCACCATCGTCAGCTTCTCGACCGACGAGTCGGCGCGGGCGGGCTTCGGTCCTTTCACACCGGGTTTCAAGGTCGTGCCGTACAACGACCTCGCGGCGCTGGAGGAGGCGGTCGACGAGCACACGGCAGCGGTGCTGATCGAGCCCGTCCAGGGCGAGGCGGGGGTGATCATCCCGGACGAGGGCTACCTCACCGGGGTGCGCGAGCTGACCCGGCGCAAGGGGTGCCTGTTCGTCGCGGACGAGATCCAGTCCGGGCTCGGCCGCACCGGGCGCACCCTCGCCGTCGAGCACGAGAACGTGGTGCCGGACGTCCTGCTGCTCGGCAAGGCGCTCGGCGGCGGGATCGTGCCGGTGTCGGCGGTCGTCGCCCGGCGCGAGGTCATGGAGGTGCTGCACCCGGGCGAGCACGGCTCCACCTTCGGCGGCAACCCGCTCGCAGCGGCCGTCGGCACGGCGGTGGTCGAGCTGCTGGAGACCGGCGAGTTCCAGAGCCGGGCCGCCGAGCTGGGACTCGTCCTGCGCGAGGGTCTCACGGCGCTCCTCGGTCACGGCGTGACCGGGTTCCGGGCGCGCGGGCTCTGGGCGGGCGTGGACGTCGACCCGGCGCTCGGCACCGGGCGCGAGATCAGCGAACGGCTGATGCGCGAGGGCATCCTCGTCAAGGACACGCACGGCTCGACCATCCGGCTCGCGCCGCCGCTGACCATCACGGCGGAGGAGCTGCGCGGAGCGCTGGACACCCTGGCGAAGGTGTTGGGGCGAACGGACTGAGCAGGGAGCCGGTGGGCCGGGCGCGGGTGCGTCCGGCCCACCGGCGCGTCCGGCTACTCGCCGCTGTCGAGGAGCTTCTTCATCTCGGCGATCTCGGCGCTCTGGCCCTGGACGACGGCGTCGGCCAGCTTCTGGGCGGGGGCGTAGCGGCCCTTGTCCTTCTCTGTGCGGGCCATCTCCACGGCGCCCTGGTGGTGGCGGATCATCAGGGAGAGGAACGCGGAGTCGAAGGTGGCGCCCTTCTTCTTCTCCAGGTCCGCCATGTCGTCGCCGCTCATCATGCCGGTCATGCCGCTCATGCCGGAGTGGGCGGAGTGGTCCATGCCGGTCATGGGCGGCTGCTCGCCCCAGGACTTCAGCCAGCCGCTCATGGTGCGGATCTCCGGTGCCTGCGCCTTCTCGATGCGCGCGGCGAGGTCCTTGACCCGCGCGGACCCGGCCCGTCCGGCGGCGAGCCCGGCCATCTCCAGTGCCTGCTGGTGGTGCGGGATCATGCCCTGCGCGAAGGCGACGTCCTGGGCGTCGTGCGCGGCGGCGGTGGAGGTGGCGGTGGCGCCGTGCGCCGGGTGGGCGCCGGTGTCGGTGGGGGCGCCGCCGCAGGCGGTGAGGAGCAGAGCGGCGGAGAGGGCGGCGGCGCCGAGCGCCGCTGTGCGGAAAGCGTGACGAGTGATCATGCTGGGACTCCTGTGGTCCGAGGGGTTCGAGGGCATACCGCTGGACGCGACCGCGTACGGCCGCGCGGGTGCCTCTAGATCCGCAGGAGTTGGAGTTCCGCCAGGGAGGGCGGGGCACGGGCGCCGTCCGGCGCCGTCACGGCACGGGCGGGCGCGAGGGCGCCGGGTACGGGGGTGACGGCGTCCGGGGAGGCGGGCAGCGCGAGTTCGGGTCCACCGGGTACGGCGCCCGACGCGCAGGTGGCGTCGGCGTGGTGGACGTGTCCGCTTCCGTCGTGCCCGTGCTCCGCCCCGCAGTCGCCGGGTGCGCTGAGCACGACGGCCATGTGCGGAGCGGACTCCCGGTGCATGGTCCCGAGTCCGCCGCCGGGTGCCAGCCCGTGCATCGCCAGCAGCCCGCCCAGCACCAGCAGCACGAGCGGGCGCCACGGCGGCGGACCTGGGGTGCGCTGACGGGTGCGGGACATCGCTCGCATCGTACGACGGCACTCCCCCGCGCCCGCGCCCGGACCCGCCGGGCGCGGCTCCCCGCCGGTCAGGACTCCGGGAGCAGGGTCCGGAAAGGTCGGGGCTGGCCCGGGTCAGCCCGTCAGGCCGGTCTCCTTCGCGTGGACGACACGGGCGCCCATGTTGCGCTCCATCATCTCCAGCGCCGCCTCCTCCAGGCGCGGGTGGATGGAGGCGACCGCGTCCCTCGGGACCGTGACGTCGAGGTGGCGGATGTGGGCGTCCAACGCGGAGTAGAGCACGCACTGTTCGGTGACCTGGCCGCACAGGACGACGTGATCGACGCCGAGTTGGGCCAGCAGATAGGTCATGGGCGTCTCGTAGAAGATGGAGTGGCGGGCCTTGACCACGAAGAGCGAGTCGTCCTCCGGTCTGATCGGCTCGACGAGGTCGCCGTGCGGTCCGGTCCGCGCGGTCTCCACAAGTTCGCCGTGGTGGGAGCGCCAGAGCCCGAAGTTGTCGTTCGCGTAGATCACGGGGACGCCCGTGTCGCGGGCGCCGCGGATCAGGTCCGCCACGACCGGTACGACGCGGCGGGCGGAGGGGATGAGGAGTTCGGCGTCCGGGTGGTCGTACGTGTTGATCATGTCGATCACGACGAGCGCGCGGCCCGCCGGTCCCGTCGATCCGCTCATGGCGCCACCGCCCAGGTCGTCAGCCCCGCAGGGCGGGCAGGACCTTGGTGCGGTAGAAGTCGAAGAAGCCGCGCTGGTCCTTGCCGATCTGGTTGACGTAGACCGCGTCGAAGCCCGCGTCGGCGAAGGCGGCCAGCGCCTCGATGTGGGCGTCGGGGTCGTCGCCGCACGGTACGGACTCGGCGATCTGCTCCTGAGTGACCAGCTCGCACGCCTGCTCGAAGTGGCGCGGGGTGGGCAGGACCTGCGGGAGTTCGCCGGGGAGCGATTCGTTGGGCCACAGCCGGTGGACGGTGCGGACCGCCTCCTCGCGGTCGGGTCCCCAGCACACCTTCAGTCCGCCGGAAACGGGAGAGACGCCTCCGCCGCCGCGCCGGTACCGCTCGACCATGTCGGCGTCGGGGGTCATGGTGATCAGTCCGTCACCGATGCGCGCGGCGACCTCGGCGGCCTGCGGACCGAACGCCGAGACGTCGATCGGAACCGGCTCGTCGGGCACGGTGTACAGGCGGGCGTTCTCCACCGTGTAGTGCGTGCCCCGGTGGCTGACCTGCTCGCCGGTCAGGAGCTTGCGGATGACCGCGACCGCCTCCTCCAGCATCTCCAGCCGTACCGGGGTCTCGGGCCAGGCGTCGCCCAGGATGTGCTCGTTGAGTGCCTCGCCCGAGCCGACGCCCAGCCGGAACCGGCCGCCGAGCTGGACGGCGCTGGTGGCGGCCGCCTGCGCGATCACGGCGGGGTGGATGCGCACGGTGGGGCAGGTCACGGCGGTCTCGACGGGCAGGGAGACCGCCTCGGACAGGGCGCCGATCACGGACCAGACGAACGGGCTCTGCCCCTGCTGGTCGTTCCACGGGTGGTAGTGGTCCGAGATCCACAGACAGTCGAACCCGGCCTCCTCCGCGAGCCGCGCCTGCTCCACCAGTTCGGCGGGGCCGTGCTCCTCGCAGGAGAGAAAGTATCCGAAGTGAGCCATGGTGCGTGCCTCCCGGGGCCGTGTGTACGAGGTCGTCCGTGACGCGGCTGCGCTCGCACCGGGTACCCGGTGCGAGCGGGGGCATCCACGGGGGTGCGGCCGGGACCGCTCAGTGGTGGCAGTCCGACGGGTGGTGGCAGTCGGACGCGGTCAGGATGCCGTAGGTGACGGTGCCGTAGATCAGGTGCGGGACCACGTCCGAGGTCCAGTCCACGGCGGACCAGGTCCTCGGGTCGCTCACGCCGAGCCGGGCCATCGGCAGGTCGGCGCCTGCCATGGCGAGGGCGCCGGTCACGATGCCGCCCAGCCACCACGGCATCCGGATGCCGACACCGCGCAGCACGGCGACGGCCACACCGGTGGCGCAGCCGACGCCGATGCCGGTGAGCGCGGCGATGCCGGTCACCCGGTTGTCCCGGGTCGCGCCCTCGCCGGGGACCGGGTGTCCCACGTCGTGGGCGACCTTGTCCACGACCTCGGACGGTGCCTCGCTGGCGGGCCTGCCCCGCAGGGCCATGTCGGCGTAGGTGACGGCGTTCAGCACGGTCGTTCCGGCGGCGCCCGCGACGCCACCGCGCAGAATGGTCTGGATCATGCCCCGCCGGGTTCCCAGGCGCGCCCGGCCGAATCCTGGATCGGGCCACCGTCTTGACCCGTCACGGTCACCCGCCTGCGACCCCTCACCCCCGGGACCCGTTCACCACGGTTCCAGGATCGTCTTGATCATGCCGTCGCTCTTGGTCTGGAACATCTCGTACGCCTGCGGGCCGTCCTCCAGCGACATGATCTGCGTCGCGAAGGTGTCGACGCCGAGCGGGTCCTCGTCGGTGAGCAGGGGCAGGATGTCGTCCACCCAGCGGTGCACGTTGGCCTGGCCCATGCGCAACTGGATCTGCTTGTCGAACAGGGTCAGCATGGGCATCGGGTCGGTCATGCCGCCGTAGACCCCGGAGACGGAGATGGTGCCGCCCCGGCGCACGGTGTCGATCGCGGCATGCAGCGCGCCGAGCCGGTCGACGCCCGCGTGTTCCATGAGCTTCTGGGCGAGCGCGTCCGGCAGCAGCCCGGTCGCCCACTGGGCTGCCTTGGCGACGGGGGCGCCGTGCGCCTCCATGCCGACCGCGTCGATGACGGCGTCGGGACCGCGCCCGTCGGTGAGGTCGCGGATCGCGTCGGGCAGCGAGTCGCCGTACTCGCTGATGTCGAACACCGTCACACCACGCGCCTCGGCGCGCTCCAGCCGCTCCGGTACGAGGTCGATGCCGATGACCTTGGCCGCGCCCCGCTCCAGCGCGATCCGGCACGCCATCTCGCCGATGGGTCCGAGTCCGAAGACGGCCACCGAGCCGCCGGGCGGGATGTCCGCGTACTCGACCGCCTGCCAGGCGGTGGGCAGTACGTCGGACAGGTACAGGAAGCGGGCGTCGGGCGGTCCGTCGGGCACCTTGACCGGGAGTTCGTTGCCGAAGGGCACCCGCAGGTACTGCGCCTGGCCGCCGGGCACCTGGCCGTACAGCTTGGTGTAGCCGAACAGGGAGGCGCCCATGCCCCGGTCGCGCACCTGGGTGGTCTCGCACTGGGAGTGCAGACCCTGGGCGCACATGTGGCAGGTGCCGCAGGAGACGTTGAAGGGGACCACGACCCGGTCGCCGGGGGCGAGCGCGGTGACCTCGGAGCCCGTCTCCTCCACCACGCCCATGGGCTCGTGGCCGAGGATGTCGCCCTCGTCGAGGAACGGCCCGAGGATCTCGTACAGATGCAGGTCCGAGCCGCAGATCCCGGACGACGTCACCCGGACGATCACGTCGGTGGGGTCCCGCAACTGGGGGTCGGGGACGGTCTGGACCTGTACGTCCCTCCTGCCCTGCCAGGTGAGAGCACGCATGGTTCGCCTCCAGGAGTGTCGGTGCTCGCGGCTCGTCCTGGTGCCGAGTACCCGGCGGCCGGGGGCTCACCCGGACGGGCTGCCACCGGGGTCCGGCACGGGTTCGGCACGGAGTCCGGCACAGGGTTCCGCGCCCGATACCGGGGCGCATGGCCCGTCGCGTCCACGGGTACCCGGCGGGCCGGACGAGCAGGGGATACGCGTACAGACCGGGAGGCGGCTGTCATGGCGGACACGGGGCTGAGCGGCACGGGCGGACTGCGGGTCGTGGTCGTGGGGGCGACCGGGAACGTCGGCACCAGCGTGGTGGGGGTGTTGAGCGAGCGCCCGGAGGTGGGGTCCGTCCTCGGGCTGGCCCGCCGGACACCCGACTGGCAGCCGGAGAAGACGACCTGGGCGGCCGTGGACGTCGAGCCCGGCGGCGACGACCTCGTCCCTCACTTCCGGGGCGCGGACGCGGTGATCCACCTCGCCTGGAAGTTCCAGCCCACGCACGATCCGCTGACGACCTGGCGGACCAACGTGCTCGGCAGCAGGCGGGTGTTCGACGCCGTCGCCGCGGCCGGGGTGCCCGCGCTGATCCACGCCTCGTCGGTGGGCGCGTACTCGCCGGGACCCAAGGACCGCGCGGTGGACGAGTCCTGGCCGACCGACGGCTGGCCGCAGGCGGCGTACTGCCGGGAGAAGGCGTATCTGGAGCGCTGCCTGGACGCCTACGAGCAGGCGCACCCGGAGATCCGGGTCGTGCGGATGCGCCCGGGCTTCATGTTCAAGCGGGAGTCCGCCTCCGAGCAGCGCAGGATCTTCGCGGGGTCGCTGATCCCGCCGCAGTTGATCCGACCGCAGTTCGTACCGGCGGTGCCGGATCTGCCGGGTCTGGTGTTCCAGGCGCTGCACACGGGCGACGCGGCCGACGCGTTCGCGCGCGCCGTCACCCTGCCGGTGCGCGGCGCGTTCAACCTCGCCGCCGAACCGGTCCTGAACGCCGACGAGTTGGGCAAGCTGCTGGAGGCGAAGCCGGTGCGTATTCCGCTGCCCCCGCTGCGCGCCGCGCTCGCGGCGGCGTGGTGGTTGCGGCTGGTGCCCGCCTCACCCGACCTCTTCGACGCGGTACTGCGGCTGCCGCTGATGAACTGCGCCCGCGCGCATGAGGAGTTGAGCTGGCAGCCGACGCGTACGGCGCTGGAGGCCATCAAGGACTTCCTCGACGGGCTCGGCGACCGCTCGGGCATGGACACCGCGCCGCTCGCCGCCTGAACTCACCTGACTTCAGGAGGCTTTGATGCCCGAGCTGCCCGATGTGGAGGGTTTCCGGGGCGTATTGGAGCGCTGCGGACAGGGTCGGTGCGTCCGGAAGGTGGACGTGCGCGACGCGGGGGTCCTCCGCGACGTCACCGCCGAGCGGCTCCAGGTCGCCGTGGAGGGACGGAGTTTCGCGGAGCCGCGCCGCCACGGCAAGTTCCTGGTCGCCCCGCTCGACGACGGCTCGGGACCGGCGCTGGTCTGGCACTTCGGCATGACCGGCGCGCTGCTGTGCGCCCCCGCCGACGAGCCGCCGCACGACCACGACCGGGTCCTGCTGACCCTGGACGACGGCAACCGGCTCGGCTACCGCGACCAGCGCAAGCTCCAGGGCGTACGCCTCGCGGAGACCCCGGACGACGTGGACGCCCTCCTCGCGGATCTCGGACCCGACGCGCTCACCATCGACCGCGCCGACTTCCTGGACCTGCTCGCGGACCGGCGCGGCGCGGTCAAGAGCCTGCTGATGGACCAGTCCGCCCTCGCGGGGCTCGGGAACCTGCTCAGCGACGAGATCCTCTGGCGGGCCCGCATCGCCCCCGACCGCCCGGCGCGCGAGATCGAGGAGGCGGAGGCGCGCGGGCTGTTCACGGCGATGGGCCGCGTCCTGGACACCGCCGTACGCGACGCACGCGTACCCCCGCGCCGGAACTGGCTCACCGGCCACCGCGACGACCCCGAGCCGGAGTGCCCGCGCTGCGGGAACCCGCTGGACTCGCGGCGGGTGTCGGGGCGGCGGACGGTGTGGTGCCCGCACTGCCAGCGGTGAGCGCGCGGATGGGTTCAGCCAGGTGAACCACAGGGTGCGGCGCAGCCCGGACACGCCGGCTCCCGCGACACCGGTCATGTTTCGCCTCGGTCCGCCTGGAGAACCGGCAGGTGGACGCGTGCCCGCCCCGGAGGGCGCCGGTCTTCCGGGAGACGGACGGGTGATGGTGGATCATGTCAGCAGACCGAGCCCGACAAGGCGGGCGGTGACGACGATGCGGCCGGGTGTCCCCGATCAGCCGTCCGACGACGGCACGCCCCTGGAGGCGCGGGAACGGCTGCGGGTCACGGAGATCCTCACCGCCGCCGGAGGGACCGACCCCGAGCGGGTGCCCGAGGCACTGTGCCGCGCCTGTGCGGGGCTGCTGCCGGTCACCGGCGCCTCGGTCTCCATCGCGGGCGGACCGAGCGTACGGGTCACCTGGTGCGCCAGCGACCGTACGGCGGCACGGCTCGCGGAGGCGCAGTACACCCTGGGCGACGGCCCCTGCCAGAGCGCGCTGGACGACGCGGTGGCGGTGCTGGCCGCCGATCTCACCCAGGGTCCGGACTCGCGCCGCTGGCCGGTGTTCGCCAGTGAGGCCGTGGCACTGGGCGTGCGGGCGGTGTTCTCGCTGCCGCTGGGCGTCGGCCGGACCACCATCGGCACCCTCGACCTCTACCGCGACCGCCCCGGCGGGCTCTCGGCGTCCGACCTGCGGATCGCGCTGTGGACCCGGGACGCGGTCACGTTCGCCATCATGGATCTCCAGCCCGGTCACGACGCGGGCGACCGCCCGGCGGATGAAGGCGTGGCGCCGTGGATGCAGGCTTCGGAAGCCGACCACAGCGAGGTGTACCGAGCGGTCGGCATGGTCATGGTGCAACTCGATCTGGACCCGGAACAGGCGCTGGACCGCATGCGCGCACGGGCGTTCGCCGAGAGCCGCACGGTCAGCGAGGTGGCGCACGACATCGTCCTGCGCCGGTTCGGCTTCGGGAACAGTGGCTCGCCGAGGCGTACGTCGGGCTGATGTCTGGCCCGGACGGTCGCGATGTTTGCCGCGCGCCGCGCCGGTGACTCGTCACAGGCAGCCCCGTGGGGACTCCGAAGGAAGATGAAGGCCGTGACCAGCGACATCGCCATGACCAAGGACACCGAGGACATCGAGGACTCCGACGACACCACCGTGGACACGAGGGAGTGGGCGTCCGTCCGCGTCGTCGAGACCGGCTGGGCCAGAGCCCGTCGGCTGCGCGGCGAACGGGTGCGCACCTGCGTGGCCGCGGTCGTCACCGAGGGCACGCCGTCCCGCACCGGGACCGAGGGGAACATCGTCAGGGGCGAGGACTGATCCTCCGGCGCCGTCCTGCCACGAGGCGGCATGGGTGGCGCCAGGTGTGGCACCCGTGTCCCTGTGCGAGGGACACGAGGGACGCAAGGGATACGAGCGACAGGGCAGGCGGTGGTCCGCGATCTGTCCGCGACGGCGCTGGGGGTGCGCCGCGCCTGGGAGGGACCGAGCCGGGAACGGGATCTGATCGCACAGGCGGCGAAGGCCGCGCTGGCCGCGTGGATCGCCTGGGCGGTGGCCGGCTGGTGGCTGCACGTGCCCGCCGCGTTCGTCGCGCCCTGGGTCGCGGTCGTCCTCGTGGAGTGGACGGTCTACCGCTCCCTCGCCCACGGACTCCAGCAGCTCGCGGCACTCGCCTTCGGCACCGTCGCCGCGACGGCCGTGGGACTGCTGATCTCCGACACGGTCGCGGCGATGGCCGTCGTGCTGCCCCCGATGATGCTGCTCGGTCACTGGCGGCGCCTGGGCAACCAGGGGATCTACGCGGCCACCGGCGCCCTGTTCGCCCTGACCGCCGGACCGGTGTCCATCGGCGCGGGTGCCGCCAGGATCGGCGCTGCCTGCTTCGGCGCCCTCGTCGGCATCGGCGTCAACGCCCTGATCCGCCCCCCGGTCTACCTGCGTGACGCCCGCGCCCTCCTCCAGAACGCGACCGACGAGGCACACGACATCCTGCGGGACGTGGCGGACGGGCTGACCGAGGGGCACATGGAGGACGCCGAGGAGGCGGGCGCCTGGCACGAGCGGGCGCTGCGGCTGTACGGGCTGGTGGAGCAGGCCCGCGCCACGATGGTCCACACCCGGGAGAGCCTCAGGGTCAACCTCCGCCACCGCAGTGGCGCCGTTCCCCTGCCCGGTCAGGCGTACGACGACGCACTGACCGTCCTCGACTACGCCGCCGTACACACCGCCGGAGTCACCCGCACGGTCCTGGAGGTGGCCTCGGACGACGGCTCGGCGCCCCGGCTGGACCCCCAACTCGCGCGCCGTTACGGAGAGTTCCTGCACCAGACCGCCCACGCCCTGCGGCTGTACGGCCACAGCCGCTTCGGGCACGGCGGCGACGAGGCGCTGCGCGAAGCCGTTCAGAACATGCGGGACACGCTCGTGACCCTGCGCCGCGACCTGATCCGCTCGGCCGCGGACGACCCCGAGCGGATCGCCACCTACGGCGCGCTGCTCACCCAGGCGCACCGGCTGGCGCATCAGTTGCGGACCTCGGTGCCCGTTTCCGACGTGCGGAGCTGACGGGAATTCATGTCCGCCGATACGCGTTTCACCTCATGTCCGCCGGATACCTGAAAGAAAGCTGATTCCTCCACCCAAGAGGGTGTTTTCCATGGAGACCGTCCACCTGTCCGAGCGGGAATTGCGGACATTGGCCGAGATGGAGAAATCCCTGGGCCGGGAGCCCTTCTCGACCCGGCACTCCTTTCTGGCCCGGCACACCCGGGGTCACCGGCTCGCCGTCTGGGTGTCGGTGCTCGCGCTCGTCTCCCTGAGCCTGCTCGCCCTGGACGTGCTGTTCGTGAACCCGCTGCTGACCAGCGCATTCATGATCGTCTGGGCGATCACCCTGGCCGGTCTCGCGGGGCTGGTCGTGCGCTGGAGCCGTCAGTGGAAGAAGCAGGTGACGATCCGCATATGAGCACCACCGGCGCTTGTACGGACATACGCATACCCAGGGCGCGGCGCCCGCTGTCCGACGAGGAATTCCTCAAGCTGATGAGCGAGGCACGGCAGGAGGCGCGGCGCCGCCGGATCGGCGATCCACCGAGAGGGGAATCCGCGCTCTCGTTGTGCACACAGCACGCGGAATTCGGGGCGTCCGCGCACTGAACCCCGCCGTCCGCGCAGTGAACCCCGCGAGGCGCCCGCCGGATGACGAGCCGGAGTGCCGTAGTGGCGGACTGTGCCGTAGTGGCCGACGGGCGGCCGACGCGACGTACCCGCCCGTATACGGCAGCGTCGTAACAGCCGACGTGCGGTGGCGCCGTACCGGCCGGTGTGTGGCCGCGTCCACCCGGGGAACCCGCCTCCATGGCGTGCGCCCCCGGCGAGAGGAGCCCAGGTGACAGCGTCGGCATCGGGAACGGGGAGCCGGAAGCCGGAGAGCGGAGAGCCGGGGTACGAGCCCGACCCGCGCCGGTGGCGGGCCCTGTGGGTCACTCTGGTCGCCGGGTTCATGAGCCTGCTGGACGTGACGATCGTGGCGGTCGCGCTGCCCACCATCCAGCGGGACCTGCACGCCTCCCCCGCCCAGGTGCAGTGGGTGGTCTCCGGATACGCCCTGACCTTCGCCCTCGCCCTCGTCACCGCCGGACGGCTCGGTGACGCCCTGGACCGGCGCCGTATCTTCCTGCTGGCCCTCAGCGGTTTCGTGCTGTTCAGCGCGGCCTGCGGGGCTGCCCCCGACATCACCCTGCTGGTGGTGGCCCGCCTCGCCCAGGGGCTCGCGGCGGGCTTCATGGCGCCGCAGAACTCCGCGCTGATCCAGCAGATGTTCCGGGGCGCCGAGCGCGGCCGGGCCTTCGGCTTCTTCGGCGCGACCGTCGGCATATCCTCCGCCGTCGGTCCCCTGACCGGCGGCGCGATCCTCGCCCTGGCCTCGGGCGACCAGGGCTGGCGGTGGATCTTCTACGTGAACGTGCCCATCGGCGTCCTCGCCGTCCTGCTGGGCCGACGACTGCTCCCCCGCACCCGGCGCAGCGGCCGGGGACACGTGGACGTCCCCGGGGTGCTGCTCCTCGGGCTCGGCGTGCTCGCGGTGATGTTCCCGATGGTCCAGGCGGACTCCGGGGGCATCGGGCGCCTGTGGTGGCTGTTCCCGGTGGGCGCGGCGCTGCTCGCGCTCTTCGCCCTCTGGCAGCGGCGGCTCGTCGCCCGGGGCACGCAGCCCCTGCTGGACCCGCGCCTGTTCACCACCGTGCGCGGCTACGCCGTCGGCGCGGGCGTCGGCACGCTGTACTTCATCGGCTTCAGCGGCGTCTGGCTGGTGTTCGCGCTCTTCTACCAGCACGGTCTCGGCTTCTCGCCCCTGATGTCCGGGCTCGCGGTGACTCCGTTCGCCCTCGGCTCGGCGATGGCCGCCGTCCTCGCCGGGCGCCTGGTGGAGCGCTTCGGGCGGGTGCTCACGGTGTGCGGTCTGACGGCGGTGATCGCGGGGCTCGGCGGCACCGCACTGCTGCTCCGCCTCGCCCCGCTCGGCAGCGCTCCCTGGCTGGCCGCACCGCTGCTGTTCCTGGGCGGCGTGGGCAGCGGGTTCGTGGTGTCCCCGAACATCACGATGACCCTGCGCGAGGTGCCCGTACGCATGGCGGGCGCGGCGGGCGGCGCCCTCCAGACCGGTCAGCGCCTCGGCGCGGCGGTGGGTACGGCGGCGCTGCCCGGGCTGTTCTATCTGGCGCTCGCCGGGCACAGCGACTACCGCTCCGCGCTCACCATGGCGCTGGTCGCCGCCCTCGTCGGCATGGCGGCGTCCCTGGCGCTCGCCGCCTTCGACTGGCAGCGGGACCGGCGCGCGTCCCGGGCGCGGCACGAGTGTCCCGACGAGGTCGCGAACGATCCGGTGAACGCCCGGCAGACCTGAGCCCCCTGGCGCCCGGTGCGCTTTTCCGACCACTGCTCCACTCGTGTGCGACAACCACCCGTACGGCGGTATGTCGGCCGCCCGGGGACGCCCTTCTCCGCCCCGAGCCACCAGGATTGCGGTCACCTACGCCATGGGGCGGCCGGACCGCGAACACCAGGAGAAGCGCAACCCGTGACTACCATCGACCGCCCCGAGCCGGCAGCGGA
Organism: Streptomyces sp. DSM 110735; assembly: GCF_016482685.1. Classification (GTDB taxonomy): domain Bacteria; phylum Actinomycetota; class Actinomycetes; order Streptomycetales; family Streptomycetaceae; genus Streptomyces. Next base: position 438,207 of record NZ_JACYHF010000002.1, read on the forward strand.
GGACTCGTCCGAGAACGAGCTGCTGGTCCGGCGCAGCGAGCCCGGCAGTGTCGTGGTGAAGTGGCTGACGACCACCGACCACAAGACGATCGGCACGCTGTACCTCACGACGTCGTTCGCCTTCTTCCTGCTGGGCGGTGTGCTGGCGCTGCTGATGCGCGCCGAGCTGGCCCGCCCGGGGCTGCAGATCATCTCCAACGAGCAGTTCAACCAGGCGTTCACGATGCACGGCACCGTGATGCTGCTGATGTTCGCGACGCCGCTGTTCGCGGGCTTCACCAACTGGATCATGCCGCTGCAGATCGGCGCGCCCGACGTGGCGTTCCCCCGGCTGAACATGCTGGCGTACTGGCTGTACCTCTTCGGCTCGCTCATCGCGGTGGGCGGTTTCCTGACCCCGCAGGGCGCGGCCGACTTCGGCTGGTTCGCCTACTCGCCGCTCTCGAACGCCATCCGCTCCCCTGGCGTGGGCGGCGACATGTGGATCATGGGGCTGGCGCTCTCCGGCTTCGGCACGATCCTCGGCTCGGTCAACTTCATCACCACGATGATCTGCATGCGCGCGCCCGGCATGACCATGTTCCGGATGCCGATCTTCTGCTGGAACGCCATGCTGACCAGCGTGCTGGTCCTGTTCGCCTTCCCGGTCCTCGCGGCCGCGCTGCTCGCCCTGGAGGCGGACCGCAAGTTCGGCGCCCATGTCTACGACGCGGCCAACGGCGGACCCCTGCTGTGGCAACACCTCTTCTGGTTCTTCGGCCATCCGGAGGTGTACATCATCGCGTTGCCGTTCTTCGGGATCGTCACGGAGATCATCCCGGTGTTCTCCCGTAAACCGATCTTCGGCTACATGGGGCTGATCGCCGCCACGATCGCGATCGCGGGTCTCTCGGTGACCGTGTGGGCGCACCACATGTATGTCACCGGTGGTGTGCTGCTGCCCTACTTCTCCTTCATGACCTTCCTGATCGCGGTGCCGACCGGGGTCAAGTTCTTCAACTGGATCGGCACCATGTGGAAAGGCTCGGTGTCCTTCGAGACACCGATGCTGTGGACCACGGGCTTCCTGGTCACCTTCCTGTTCGGCGGTCTGACCGGCGTCATCCTCGCCTCACCGCCGATGGACTTCCACGTCTCCGACTCGTACTTCGTGGTCGCCCACTTCCACTACGTCGTGTTCGGCACCGTCGTCTTCGCGATGTTCGCGGGCTTCCACTTCTGGTGGCCCAAGTTCACCGGACGGATGCTGGACGAGCGGCTCGGCAAGATCACCTTCTGGACGCTGTTCATCGGCTTCCACACCACGTTCCTGGTCCAGCACTGGCTGGGCGCCGAGGGCATGCCCCGCCGGTACGCGGACTATCTCGCGGCCGACGGCTTCACCGTCCTCAACACCGTCTCCACCATCGGCGCGTTCCTGCTGGGGCTGTCGATGCTGCCGTTCTTCTACAACGTCTGGAAGACCGCGCACTACGGCAAGCTCGTCAACGTGGACGATCCCTGGGGTTACGGCCGCTCCCTGGAGTGGGCGACCTCCTGCCCGCCGCCGCGCCACAACTTCCTCACGCTGCCCCGTATCCGCAGCGAATCGCCCGCCTTCGACCTCCACCACCCCGACATCGCGATGGCCGAGCACGCCGCCCACGCGATCCGGCCGTGACCACGCGGAGACACCATGAGCGACCCAGCGGGACGTGAGGCCGAGGACGCCAGACTCGGCAACGAGGTCGAGGGATACCTCCTGTGGCAGGCCACCATCGCCGTCGCGGAACAGCGCGCGCGTGACTTCACCGGTCCCCTGGACTGGCTGACCACCGCCCAGCGCGAGGAGATCGAACGGCACTACATCGCCGACAGCCTCCACCGCGCCCGCCAGGACCTGGAACGCGTCGCCGCCCGCTGCCGCTCCCTGCGCACCGAGTACGAACAGCGCTACCGCACCCTCCGCCTCCGCTGCGTCGCCTGCACCCTGGCAGCCGCCGCCTGCCTGACCTCGGTGACGACGGCGGCGGTCTCCCTGGCCAGGTGACCCGGCTCCCTCCGTGACGAATCCCCCCTCCCGGGTACCCGGGAGTCCTCACGGAGGGAGCCCGTCCATGAGCTTCGAGACCCCCACCCCGTCCCAGGCCGAGGGCGAACGAGACCCCGACATCGAACCCCCCGGCCGCCCCGTCCACCGCGACGTCGCCCGCACGACCCCGTCCCAGGCGGAGGGGGAGGACCCGGACGAGGAGGACGGCTAGGACGGACGCTGACGTGTGCCTCGTCGGAGTTCATCCGAGCGTGGTGCTCAGCTCGGAACCACGCTTGCCGCGTACTCCACGACAAGAGGGCTCGCCACTACACACCGGGAACGGGCGGGAGTACTCGAAAGAACCCCGGTGACCCGCGCGTATCCGGTCATCATCGCGGACGTGTCGAAGCTGTCGTTCGCCCTGTCCAGCGCGTCGAGCAGCTCCCGCACGCCCCGGCCATGCAGATTCGCCGCTGTCCCGGATCGGCTCTGCTCCTCCGCCAGCGGGTCACGGTGCGCGGTGAGTGCCTCCACGACCCGGCCCGCCCTGGTGACGAACGCGGTCCCCAGACTGGAAGCCGAGTTCTCCGCTTCCAGCACGGGACCGTCCACCGGCATCGGGGTCCAGCCCCTGAGATGGCGGGCCGACCCGTGCATGAGTAGACGGCAGCCTCGGTCGGCCGCTCCTGCGTCTGCGGGGTCCACGAACAGTACGAGGTCCTGGTGGGCGCCGCTGAGCATCACGCAACGCAGCGGCGCTTCGAACTGCACCCACTGACCAGGACGCAGGTCGGGGACCGCGTACCAGTCCGCCACGAGCTCGACGTGCTTGTGCACGTCACGCAGGTGACGCAACCGGCTCTGTTCCTCGTCGGTCGGAGGCGCGTCCATATCGACACCGCCGAGCGGCGTGGTCACGCGGAGGGCGCCGGTGCGCGGGACGCGACGCGGTTCGGGCACGAACTGCCGCAGCTTGTTCTCCGACAAGTAAACGATCTCGCGCAAGTGCGTCCCCGTCCGGTCGGCTGATCACGTGGCACGTCATGGTGCCACCTCCCACTGACAGTGGCTGGACCAGCCCGATACGCGAGTAAATCAAGCCAGTTGCCTGCCGGACTCTCTACAGGGAGCCAAGAATGGGCAGGCACGCACCGAACACGGCGATGACCTCGGGGGATGTCATGGAGGACGAGCTTGAGCCGGAGTCGGCACTGGACCGGCTCAGTGAACGAATCGAAGGTGTGGAGAAGGGGCAGGGGCGCCACGAGGAGAAGCTGGACGGCTTCGGCACCGGTCTGCACGGTGTGCGGACTGACCTTGTGAAGCTCAGCGATGAGGTCACCGGTGTACGGGCGAAGGTCGCCGGACTGGAAGGCGCGATCACCGATACACGTGAGACTCTGGACGGCTTCCTGGAGCAGTACGGACGCGACCGGGAAGTATCGAGAGCCCAGGCCGAGCTGTCGCGCCTGACGACCGAATGGCACGCGAACTTCGCCCAGCGCAAGCAGACCCGTGCCCTGGCCCGCGGTCTGGTGCACACCCTCACCGCCCACGCCGTCGAGCAGAAGGTGGTGAACACGACCACGGTGCGCGCCTGTTCCGAGGAACGGCTGCTCCTGGAACCGACGTACTGGCTCGCGCCTGCCACCATGGCGGTCGCGGCCGATTTCCGCCGCGAGCAGGACCAGGCCGACAGTGCCCAGTCACACGCCTGTGCCCTGGACGCCGCCAAGGCCAACCTCTTCTTCTCACTGACGTGCTCTCGCCTGGGAAACGAGGCCCAAGCCGCCGCATGGATGGACCTCTATCTCCAGTCCCTCGATCCTGACGAACTGGGTCAGGACTTCTGCGTCGTCCTGGACGCGATCGCCAGCAGAGAACTGGGCGAGAAGGCGCGTGGGTACACCCAGCAGGCCATGGCGCGATGGAACCGCGGAAGCTTGCGCCTCTCGGCCGACTCGCGCATAGCGCGGGACACACGTGATGGTGCTCACCTGGAGTCCCGGCTGCTGAATCTGCGCAGCCGCATTGCCGAGAACCGGTACGCGGCGCTGCGTACGACATGCGGGAAGGACTGGAAGGACCTCCTCAGCGGCTGGGAACTCGCGACCGTGCCCGGCGGGATCCTGACCCATCTCAAGCGCCGGTTCCCCGACGGAGCCGAGGGGGCGGACGCACCGGTCGGCGACGGCGGTCACGCGGAGAGCGCTCTGGACCGCCTCATCGAGCAACTGGAGCCGGACGAAGCGGATATGCGCGACAGGATGCGACGACTTGAGCGCGTCATCGAACACGAGGGAGACCTTGAGAAAGCCACGGCGGCACACCGGTCGTCGCTCGCCCCTGACGCGGCCCCGGTCTCGTTCATGACGCTCCTCGATCAAGCCGTCTTCGAGCCGGACGACGTTCCGCTCGGCGAACCGGCGCGCCACATGGCCCTGCGTGCCGTGTGGCCGGGATTGGAGAACGCCGCGCAGCGGTTCGTCGCCGCCTCCCGGAAGCGTCTTCCGCCGCACCTGACCTTGAGCGTCGCGGGCTGGAAATGCACCGTCACGACGGACTCGCGGACAACAGTCCAGCCAGGGCCGCTCGTTGACGAACTCGCCACGTACCTCGAGCGAAAGACCCAGGTCCAGTCGGATGCCGTGGTGCGCAGATGGCCGCGCGTGGTCGCCGCTGTCGTGATGAGCGTCGCCACCGGGGCGCTCGTGGTGCCGTTCGTCGACGGCATGTCCCAGTGGATGTTCGGCCTGCTCACGGCTGCCCTGTTCGGGTGGGCGATCTGCGAGTTCTGGAGCGTTCCGTTCCGGAAGAAGCGGGTCCGCGACCAGGGACATCGATTGCGGCACGAGGCCGTCACCACCTTGTCCCAAGCCCTGCGCCAGCGGGAGGAATTCTTCGATGACTGGCATGACGCGATGGATCAACTGCCATCCCTCATCCGATGGGGAGCGCACTACAGGCAGGACTGACAACCGGATGGAGCGATCCGGCCAGGACGTGGAAACGGGACCAGATGGACACCTCCAAGTTGATCGACGATCGGTACAGGCTGACGGACACTCCCGTCAGTGGCGCCATGGGCGACGTGTGGCCGGCCGAGGACATGAAGCTGCGGCGCCCCGTCGCCCTGAAATTCCTGGCACGACGACGCCTCCGCCAAGGAGGTGCCGCCACGGACTTCACCGATTGGACAGTGAAGAGGTTCGTGGACGAGGCCCATGCGATGGCGCGCATCAACCACCCTCATGTCGCACAGATCTATGACACCGGCGAACACGACGGCGAGCTCTACATCGTCATGGAGTACATCCGGGGCATGCCGCTCACCAGTCATCTGAAGAAAGGCCCCACACTCACACTTGAGCGGACCGTGCGGTGGACGCGCCACATCTGCGAGGGCCTTGCCGCCGCACATGCGTGCAAGGTGCTCCACCACGACATCAAGCCCGACAACATCATGATCACCCATCAGGGCGGCGAGGTGAAGGTCGTGGACTTCGGGCTGGCGTCCTTCGCGGACGTCACCCAGTCCCACACAGGTGTCGGCACCCCGCTGTACAAGGCGCCGGAGCGGTGGAACGGCACACCGGGCAGCGTGCGCAGCGACCTGTACTCCGTGGGCTGCGTTCTGTACGAGATGCTGACGGGGCGTCCGCCCTTCGGCAGCCCCCAGGACGACCCCATGACCGTGGGCCGCATGCATCAGGACAAGACACCGGCGCCTCCGAGCGCCCACCGGCCCGGCGTACCCGACCAGCTCGATTCCATCGTCCGGGTCCTCCTGGCCAAAGAGCCGGCCCACCGCCCACGCGACGCCGAAGCCGTCGCGGAGGTGATGCGGGACATCCACAGCACCTTGGACTTCGAAGATCCGGCCGACGCGCCCGGAACGGCGAACCTCCCCGACATCGCGACCGGCGGGGCTCGTCATTCGGAGCGTATCCGTGACCTGGACCGCCTCATCTTCGAACTCCAGCTCCGGTTCGGCCCGGACGACCGGACAGTGATCAAGACCCGCGCGGAACACGCCGAACTCACCGGCCGATCGGGCGACGTCCGAGGAGCCGCGGCCCTGTACAACCGCCTCGGCCGCGACTGCCAGGACTTCTTCGGCCCCTACGACGCACAGGCGCTCAAAGCCTTCACGGGCGTCGCACGATGGATCCGGAGATCGGACGGACAGTAACCGGCTTGAGTTGTGGTGGCCTCAGCACTGCATCCCGTGCACAGCGGGCTTCACCACCAAGCTCCGTCAGGCTGTCATCGCGCAGAGCCGCTTCCGCGTCGAAAGGTGAGCCGCAGGGCGGCCCGGTTATCCGCGTGACACCCCGCCGCCGGTCCGCCTACGATGCGCGCGATGAAGAACTTCTCCTCTTGTGGATCGGGGGAATCGTTCGCGCAAGGTGAGTGCTGATGGCACATCACTTCGTGAGCGTTCCGGCCCGACTGTCGATGTGGCGGCGCGTGCGGGAGTACGCGGTGCCGTTGTCCATGATCGAGACGGCCACCGCGCGGCGGGCGGCCGGTGACTGGGGCGGCGCCTGTGCGGCCGCCCGGGTGGACGTGGATCTCGATCTGCGCGCCGTGCGCAAGCGGCACGGCAATGAAATCACCGGTCGGCTGCGGGCGGATCTGCGGCGGCTGGCACCGGATCTGCTGCGGTGGCACATGCCCCGGGTCGTGCCCGACGGGCGACTGCGGCCCGGTCTCACCGTGACCCTCGCCCGCTATGCGGGAGCCACACCCGTGCATCTCGTCGTACGGACGCCGCCCGCCTGGGCGGACGCCGGGCAGCGGATGACGCTGGCGCTGTGGGAGGGATCGGGAAGCGGTTACGGCGGTCATCATCCGCATCCGCATCCCGACCGGCGTTTCCGGCTCGATCTGCACCGGCGTCTGTGGGACGCCCGGGAGTGCGCCGAGCCCTGGAGCCCGCCCGACCGGGGTGAGCCGCCCGAGGGGCTGGACCTGCCCGCCCCGTGGGACGCCGGGAACTGGGGCGCCGAGGCGGAAGCGCTGCTGCGTGCCGAGGGGCGGGATCGGGGGGCGTTCACCGTCCGGCTCGGGGCGCGTCGCCGTGTCGTACTCGAACTGGTCGCGCCCGACGACAGCCATGTGCCGACGGTTCGGCTCGTGCGGGAGGTGCCGCCTGCGCAGGAGGTCGCGGCGCTTCCGGTGCTGCCGGAGGCGGCGGCGCGGGTCCTGCCGGATGTGGAACTGCTACGGGCCGGTCTGGTGACGCCGCCGCGGTTGCATCCGCTTGTCGCGCGAGCGTTGGCGGGGTACGGGGCGGGTGAGTCCGCCGACGCCCCGGCCGAGCCGCACGACCCGCACGACCCGCACGATCCGCATCGGGTCGAGTGCCGGGGACAGGTGCACCGGATCGCGCTGCGGGAGGGTGTGCTGACCGCCGTCGACCACGACCCGGACGAACTCCGCCGCGAGGAGCTGCTGGTGGGGCTCGGCGGGCCACCGCTGCCGTGTCTGCGGGCGATCGACGCCGTGCACCGCAGTCCCGAGGCGCTGCCCGCGATCCGGGAGCGGCTGCGGCACGGGGACACGGCGGGGGCGCTGGCCGTGGTGGAAGGGCTGCTCGGTCCGGGGGCGCTGCTGCGCGACGGACCGCTGCGGGACGAACTGGAGTCGGCGGCGGTCGGCCGGATCGAGCACGGGCTGTACCGCTCGGGGCTGGTCGCCGTGCATCCCGCCGCCGAGGCGGTCTGGGAGGCGGACCGGCGCCCGCGCCTCGGCCGCCGCGCGCCCGTCCCCCTGCTCCTCAAGCGCGACAGAAAGAACCGGCCCCGAACCGGCCAGAGGTACTGACCGACTTCACGCGGGGTCCGGTCGACTCCGCATGTCCTCACATCCATTTGGGACCCGAACGTCCCCTTCTCCTCCTCAGGTGATGCCCATGAACCCCAGCCCGTCCACCGCGCCCCAACTCGTCCTCGCCCAGGACCTCTTGACCCTCCTGCGCACGACCACCACCGAGCCCCGCCCCGACGAGCAGCTCGAAGCGCTCGCCCTCGCCGTGGCAGCCGATCTGCCCGTACTGCTCTGGGGCGAGCCCGGCATCGGCAAGACCGCCGCGCTGACGCAGCTCGCCGACACGCTCGAACTGCCGCTGACGACCGTGATCGCCAGCGTCCACGAGCCGTCCGACTTCTCCGGGCTGCCGATCCTGGGCGACGACCCCGAGGTGCGCGGGGTGCCGATGGCGCCGCCGCAGTGGGCGGTCGAACTGGTGCGGGCCGGAAAGGGGTTGCTGTTCCTCGACGAACTGTCCACCGCCACCCCGGCTGTGCAGGCCGCGCTGCTCCGGGTCGTCCTGGAGCGCAGGGTCGGAACCCTCCAACTCCCGCCGGGGGTACGGATCGTGGCCGCCGCCAACCCACGCGCGTCGGCGGCGGACGGCTGGGAACTCAGCCCGCCGCTGGCCAACCGGTTCGTGCATCTGCACTGGGTCCACGACCGCGAGGTGGTGGTGCGCGGGCTGGGCGGCGTCTGGCCCCGCGCCGAACTCCCCCACCTGGTGCCGGAGTTGCTGCCGGACGCTGTGGCGCTCGCGCGGCGCACCGTCACCGGTTTCCTCAGTGCCCGCCCGACCCTGATCCACCGCCTGCCCACCACCGAGACCCGGCGCGGCGGCGCCTGGCCCTCGCCCCGGAGCTGGGAAGCCGCGCTGACCCTGCTGGCCTTCGGCACCGCCGCCGCCGTCTCCCGCGATGTGCTGGCGCTGCTCGTACGGGGCGCGGTCGGGGACGGTCCCGGGCTCGAACTCCTCGCCCACATGGACCGGTTGGACCTTCCCGACCCGGAGATCCTGCTCGCCGACCCGGCCCGCGCCGAGCTGCCGGAGCGGGGCGATCTGCGGCAGGCCGCGCTGGAGGCGGTGGTCGCCGCCGTGGGTGCCCGGCCCGAACGGCCGCGCTGGGAGGCAGCCTGGGCGGTCCTGGTCCGGGCGCTGGAGACCGGCACCCCGGACCTCCTGGTCGCCCCCGCCACGACGCTGGCCGCGCTCCGCCGCGACGACTGGGACGTACCGGACACGATGGAGCGGCTGGCGGGGGTGATCGGCATCGCCCGGGGAGCCGACCGGTCGGTGGAGCGGGTGGCCACGGCAGCCGGGGCGCGCCAATGACGGGGGTCGCCAAGCGCCGGGCGCCCGGCACAACCGCCCCGACCACCACGACCGTCACCACCGTCCCAGTCGCCACGACCGCCGCCACGAAGCGCCCCGCCCCGCGCCCCAAGCCCCCACCCCTCCGCCCCGCACACCCCATACGCCCCGCCAGTCCCCCACCCCTCCCCGACCCCGCCCTCCCCCTCGACCTCCCCAAGCTCCTCACCGCCCGCCTCCACGCGGTCAAGGTCCGCCCCTACCTCGCCGACGCCCTCTTCGCGCTGCATGTCGTGGAGGACCGCTCGGTGCCGACCATGGCGGTGGACCCGTACTGGCGCTGCTACGTCTCGCCCGCCTTCGTGGCCCGCACCCCCGTGGAGGAGCTGGCCGGGGTCTGGGTGCACGAGGTCTCCCATCTGCTCCGGGACCACCACGCCCGGGGCGAGCGGTACGCACGGGAGCACGAGGCGCACGGTCCAGGGGAGCCGCTGCGCCGGAACATCGCCGCCGACTTCGAGATCAACGACGACATCTACGGCGACGGTCTGCCGCGACCGGCCGGAGCCGTGCTCCCGGGGCTGCTGGACCTGCCCCCCGACCTGCTGATGGAGGAGTACCTGCGCACCGCCTCCCTGTCCGGGCTCACCTCCGACCTGGCGTGGCTGGACTGCGGCAGCGGTGCCGACGGGCGGGAGCGGCCGTGGGACCTCGGGCCCGAGGGGGCGTTCGGGCTGAGCAGGCAGCAGCGGGACGCGGTGCGGTTCCGGGTCGCGGAGGGGATCAAGGGCCGGCCGGGCAGCGCGCCGGACGGGTGGCGCCGGTGGGCGGACGAGGCGTTCCATCCGCCGCAGCCGTGGCGGCAGTTGCTGGGGGCGGCGGTCCGCTCGGCGGCGTCCGCGCCGGGGGTGGGCGAGAACCACACCTACCGGCGCCCGTCCCGCCGCTCGGCCAGTGTCCCCGGAGTGGCGCTGCCGAGTCTGCGCCGTACGCCGCCGCGGGTCTGCGTGGTGATCGACACCTCCGGTTCGGTGAGCGACGCCGAACTGGGCAGCGCGCTGCTGGAGGTGGCGGCGATCACCCGCGCGGTGGGCGGCCGTCGCGACCTGGTCTCGGTGATCTCCTGCGACGCGGCGGCGGGGATCGCCGTACCCCTCTGCCGTGCCGAGAGCCTTGAGCTGATCGGCGGGGGCGGCACGGATCTGCGCTCCGGGTTCGCCCGGGCGCTGCGCGCGCGGCCGCGCCCGGACGTGATCGTGGCCCTGACGGACGGCCAGACCCCCTGGCCGTCCGCCCCGCCGCCGTGCCGTACGGTCGTCGGTCTCTTCCCGCGTCCGCCCCGGGCGCGGGACGAGCAGGACCCCGACTACGTGCCGGAGGGTCCGCCCGTCTGGGCGCGGGTGGTCACCATCGGATGAGAGGGCGCACGCTCACCGGCTCTCGTGGCGGCTCAGCCGACCGAGAGGTTCTGCGCGACCGTGTTCCCGGCGAAGCCATTCACGCCGAACAGCCCGCTCGCGTACGTCGAGTCGGTGGCGTCGATGACCGGATCGGCGCCGTTGCCGAGCCAGACGCGGATGCGGTCGCCGTTCGTCTGCACCTTGAGGTGATAGGTGCGCCCCTCGACGACAGTCGTCTTGTACGTGGCGATGTCCTTGCCGGGGCGCCAGAGTTTGACGACCCCGCTGGTGTCGATGTTCGCCGTGTACCCGGCACCGGAGGCGTCCGCGCGGAACGTGAGACCGGTGGCGGTGCCGTTGGTGACGGACAGGTCGCCCTGGTAGGTGAAGTCGGTGCCGGTGCGGTCGCTGAGGTAGAAGCCGTCCTGTGCGGTGCGGCCGTGCAGCCCGTCGGGACCGACCGTCCAGGTGCCGCCGCGCGGGGTCCATCGTCCGGTGGGGAAGGAAGTGAAGCCGCCCGTACCGGTGTTGAGGTTCTGCACGGTGGCGGTGCCGCTGTAGACGTTCGCGCCGAACACCCCGCTGGTGTACGTCGAGTCGGTCGCGTCGATGACCGGGTCGGCGCCGTTGTCGAGCCAGACGCGGATGCGGTCGCCGTTCGTCTGCACCTTCAGATGGTGGGTGCTCCCGGCCGCGATGGGCGTGGCGTACGTCGCGATGTCCCGGCCGGGGCGCCAGAGTTTGACGACCCCGCTGGTGTCGATGTTCGCCGTGTACCCGGCGCCGGAGGCGTCCGCGCGGAAGGTGAGACCGCCGGCCCGCGCGGAGTCGAGGCTGATGTCGCCCTGGTAGGTCGCGTCGCCCGCGCTGGTGGCGCTGAGGTAGAAGGCGTCGCCGGAGGCGGAGGCGCGCTTGCCGCCGCTGACGTCGCTCCAGGTTCCGCCGGAGGCGTGCCAGGGTCCCTTGAGGTTGCTCAGGAGGGTCGACTGACCGGTTCCCCAACTGGTGTTGAGGCGGGTGAAGGTCGCGCTGTCGAGGGTCACCTTGCCGTCGAGCGCGAAGAGCCCGATGCCCTGGCTGTCGGCGCCGGAGTCGAAGTAGGCGTTGTCGGAAAGGGAGTAGAGACCGCCGTCGGCGAACAGCTCCAACTGCCCCCGGTCCACGAGGAGTCGCAGGGTCACCTTGCCGTCGCGCGGCTTGAGCGGCTTGTCCTGGAGCGTCTGCGCCTTGAGGTCGTAGACGACCCGGCGGTCGGCGGAGCCGTCGGAGCGCAGGTGCAGATCGAAGCCGAACCGGGAGGCGGTGGCGTTCTTGACGTCGAACTGCGCGGTCAGTTCGTAGGTGTCCGCCTTGATGCCGTCGAGGAGGTTGCCGGACTTCGCGGTGTCGATGGTCCGGTTCTTCCAACTGCGGCTGTCCGAGGCGAGGGTGGACAGTTCGGCGACCGGGGTGCGGGTGATCCGGGGTCCGGCGGGGGTGGTCACCAGGGCCAGGGTCGCGGGGAAGGTCGCGTTGCCGGTCCAGGTGCTGCCGTAGTTGCCGCCCTGCCAGGCCATCTGCACGGTACGGCCGTCGGGGGTGTTGGTGAACGTCTCGGCGGCGTAGAAGCTGCCGCCCGCGTAGGTGGTGCCGAGGTCCATCTGCTGGGGCTGGGTCCAGTCGGTGCTGAACGTTTTGCCGTCGAAGGAGCCGACGACGTACTGGCTGGAGGCGGAGGTGAGGATCCACTTCTGCTGGCCGGACTTGCCGTCCAGGTTCAGCGGATACATGTCCGGGCACTCGAAGAGCCAGGGCGCGCCGAAGCGGCTGGCGAACGTCCAGTCCAGGAGGTTGGGCGAGGTGTAGATGTTCACGCCGTTGCCGCCCTGCGAGGACCACACCACCATCGCCCAGCGGTGCCGGGCCGCGTCCCAGAACACCTTGGGGTCACGGCTCTCGTCCGGGATGTCGATGACCTTGCGGCCCTTGCCGTACGCCTGGAAGCTGCGCCCGTCGTCGTTGCTGTAGAAGACGCTGACCCCATTGGTGTTGGAGAAGACGACGATCGGGTCCAGCGAACCGGTCTTCAGACCCGAGGTGTTGTCCTTGTCGACGACGCCTCCGCCGGAGAAGAGCGTGCCGGGGTGGACGCCCGGCTCCAGCGCGACCGGCTTCTGGGTCCAGTGGACGAGGTCGGGGCTGGTGGCGTGACCCCAGTGCATGGTGTCCCAGGCCAGACCGTGCGGGTTGTGCTGGTAGAAGAAGTGGTAGAGCCCGTTGGCGTAGACGAGTCCGTTGGGGTCGTTCATCCAGCCGGACTGCGAGCTGAAGTGGAACTGCCCCCGGTACGGCTCGCTGTAGGTGGTCGGCGGGTACGGGAACTCGGGGTAGTCCTGCACCGTCCCGGCTGCCGCGGGGGTCCCCGGCAGCAGCGCCGCCAGGAGCGCGATCAGGGAGACGAGCAGGGCTGCGGCTCTTCGACGCACGGAAACCACCCTCACCTGGGACATGTTCATGTCATCGTTGACATCGTTATCGTCGCGCGGTCGATCAGATGATGGGGCCGACGCGTCAACTCGTCAACGGACCGGGCGAGTTCGGTTCACCCGGGGTTCGGTGCGCTCAGCGGGCGGTCTCCATCTCGCTCTGGCGCGACAGGAGTTCGTCCATCACGGTGGCGGCCATGTGACGTGCGGTGCGGAGGATGTCCTCGTCGCTGAAGTCGCCGTGCGCGGAGGCGTCCACGGCGGCGTTGATGCTCAACAGGGCCATGCGCAACTGGAGTACGTCCGCCGGTGTGCGGCGGGGCAGCAGCTCGGTCAGCGCGTCGACGAGCGCCGCGAGGGCGAATCCGATGCGGTTGCCGGTCTGTTCGGCGAGGGTACGCACCAGGAGCGGGTTGGCGGTCAGGAAGCGGATGCCGTGGAGCTTGTCGGCGGAGAACGACCCGACCCAGCGCAGTACGGCCGCCTTCGCCGACTCCGGTGTCCGGGGCTGGGTGCCGATCCACGCCAGCAGCTCCTCCGCCTCCGATCCCCGCTGGTCGAACAGGGAGCGGACGATGTCCTCCTTGCCCGCGAAGTGGTAGTAGAGCGACGCCTTCTTGATCCCCAGCGCCTCCGCGATCTCACGCATCGAGGTCGCCTCGTAGCCGGAGGCGGTGAACAGCTCCAGGGCGACGCGGCGGATCGCGGCGCGCGTTTCGGCGCCGGAGCGGCGGGGCGACTCGGGGGCGGACGATGTGACCATGCCCGCAGCCTACCGCACGGTAGGCTTGCCTACCTTCCGGTAGGTAGGCTACGTTCGGCGGCGCCGCCCCGGTCATGAGCCTTTGTCGCCCTTGGAGGAAGCAGATGAGCAGGTACGACGTCGTGTGCGAGTACCCGTATCCCATCGCGGAGGTCTGGCACGTCCTGACCGACCCCGCCCATGTGGCCCAGTGGACGACCACCGGTCAGGGCGGCCGACCGGACGGCTTCGCGCCGGTCGCGGGCACGGCGTTCCGCTTCGTCGGCAAGCCGGTCGTGGGATGGGCTGGCATCGTCTACTGCGAGGTGCGGGAGGTCGAGGCGCCCCACCGGCTGCGCTACACGTGGAAGGGCGACGCCGACAGCGACGAGGTCACCGAAGTCGTGTACGTCCTTGAGGAGATACCCGGCGGCACCCGCTTCACCTGGCGGCACACGGGGTTCACGGGCGTCGGCGGCTTCGCGATGTCGAAGCTTCTGGGGAACGTCCGCCGCAGGATGCTGACCGAGGGCGTGCCGCCGCTGCTCGCCGCCTGGCACGCGGCTCAGTCGGCCTGACCGTCCACCCAGACCCCGTCCCGCATGAGCACCCTCCCCCGCAGCTCCGGCACTCCCCGCCAGGCCAGCACGCCGCTCAACTCCACCCGCACATAGACGAACGGTCCCTCCTCGCCCCGCGGGTCCCACCCGAACTTCCCGGCGAACCCGTCCGCCGCCGTCCCGGGCACCTCCTCGGCCGGGAAGCACCGCGCCTCGCCCCGCAGCAGGACGACGTCGAGGCTGTCCGGCAGCGCCAGCCGCACCCGCGGGTCCGCCCGGAGGTTCCGTACGGTCGCGGAGCCGCCCCCGGTGCACATCCACACGACCTCGCCGTCCCACCAGAACCACAACGGCACCTGATGCGGGCCGTGTTCGGGGTGCGCGGTCGACACCCACACGTCCCGCTCCCCGGTGAGCCGTTCGAGCGTGTCGTTCCGTCGCCGCGCCGTGTCCCGGCGCCTGATGTCCGCGGTCTGCATGCCGGTCAACCTAGCCAGCGGCGCCGGGGTTGCGCCTGAGGCATTGGGCCTACGACCTACGACCCAAGCCTCGAGGCGCGGGGTGCTCAGGGCGCGGTGAACAGGGTGGGAAAGCGGGGTGCGAGCCAGGGCTTGCGTCCCCAGGCGAGTACGCCTCCGCGCGCCATCGCCTGCCAGGGTCCCAGGCGCCCCAGCGCGATGAGCAGGAAGGTGACCGGCTCGGTGAGGATGGTGCAGTCGGAGGGCCGCGGCGGGGCGGGGAGGACCTCGACCGTGCCGTCGGCGAAGGTGACGCCGAACGCCTCGCCGCCGCCCCGGACGCGCAGGGTGAATCGAGCCGTCATCCCGGCAGCGGCATCGGCGTTGGCGACACGCGGCATCGCCGTCTTCAGGAACGGCAGACACAGCTCGACCCGCGCCCGGTCGATCATGTGCGGGCGCCGCACCGCACGCGCGAGGTCGTAACCGTGACCCAGCATGTGGGTCAGGAGATACGAGGCGAGCACGGCCGGGTCCATGGGTCCGAGCGGGGTCAGCAGCGTCCGGTCCGGCGCGCCTCGCTCCACCGCGTCCAGGAACGCCGCCGCCTGCTCCACGATCATCGCGGCGAGCGGCTGCGCCCCGCGTTCGGGGAACTCGGCGAGGCTGCGCGCGTTGGCCGCCGCGAGGCTCTGCGGCGTGCCGTCTCCGTAGCGCCGTTCCGCTCCGTCCGCGAGACCGGCCATGAGCCCGTTGGCCAGCGCCAGGTGAGCGGCCGTCTCCCCGACGGTCCACTCCAGCCCCGGTACGGGCAGGCTCGTGTCCGTCGCGCCGTCGAGGAGCGCGGCGATGTCCCCGGCGGTCTCCCGTATCGCCCGCCCGAGCCCCTCCGGCAGGACACCCCCGGCATCCGTCTCCACTTCCCGCTCCACGCCGCCGCTCTCCTCGCACTTCGCTGATCACGCACTCGTAGCGCGGTACAAAACCAGACCCACCGGCCGGGGACAAGGCGCGGGCGGGGCTCGCATCGGGACGGCGGTCAGTGGCCGCCGCTCGGGGGCTCGCAGTGCGAGCCGTCGGGGTAGCCGCCGAAGGCGTCCGCCTGGGTGGAGTCGGTGGTCATCGTGCCCTCCAGACACCAGGGAGAGACACCGATGTCGACGAGGAAGCCGACCCCGGTCGGTCCGTTCTGATACGCCCGCACCGCGTCGGCGGAGTAGCCGAGCCGGGTGAGCGCGTCACGGACGCCGTCCGGGGCGAAGTCGCCGCGCTTGCGCAGCGGTTCGAGCGCGCTGGTGACGCTGGCGACCGCCGCGATCCCCTTGCACCGGTTCTCTCCGTGGAGCTTGAGGGGCACCCGGAAACCGTGGTTCTCGGCGTAGTGGTCCGGCGGTGACGCGGTGGCGGTCGGGGTGGTGGCCGCGGGTGTCGTCGGCACGGCGCTCTCACCGGGGCAGGGGAAGTCCGTCTGCGCGCGGGGAGTCGACACGGCGGTCGGCGTCGGCTGTGCGGGCGGGTTCGCGCCGGCGGTGTCCCCCGCCCGCTCCGTCCCGCACCCCGTCAGCAGGACCACCGCCGCCACCGGCACCGCCACCGGCAGGGTCCGGAGGCGGACTCTCGTCTTTCTTGGCAACGTCATGGCCCGATCCTGCCCGGCAGCGGGGAGGGTGTCATGAGCATTCCTACTCAGTCGCCCGTTCACCGGACTCGTCCGGTCACCCCGTCTCAGTCGGTGCCGGGCTGGACGAGCTTGAACGCCAGGCGTGCCGCCGCCCGTTGGGCGGACTGCCGCAAGCGGGTCGAGACGGGCGCCGCGGAGACCGGCGGGCGCGTGCCGGACGCGAGCCGGGGGAAGAGCAGTCCGGCGTTGAGGTGGTCGACGGCTGCCAGCGTCGTGGCGTCGACGCCGGTGTCGAGACCGTTGGCGAAGTACTGCCCGGCCGGGGCGGGCGCGAAGGGCCAGTCGCTGCCGAAGAGGACGTGTCCCTCCCGGGCGAAGGCGAGCAGGGTGGGGAGCGCGGCGGGGCTGGAGGACAGGGCGGTGTCGAAGTAGAAGGAGCGGAAGTCGTCCAGGACGTCCAGCGGGCTGCGTCCGGTGTCGTTGGCGATGGTGAGCGCCATGCGGTGGGAGGAGTAGGGGACGAATCCTCCGGCGTGACCGAGGATGAACCGGATGTCCGGATAACGGCGGACGACACCGTTGCGGACGAGGAGGTAGGCGGCGCGGGTGGTGTCCAGGAGGAAGTCGGCGGCGAACGGCGGGATGTCGTCGACCGGCGGAGCGGGCAGTTCGGCGGGGTGGACGAAGGCGACGGCGCGGCGGTCGTTCAGCACCTGCCAGAGCGGCTCCTGCCCTTCGGCGCCGAGGTAGGTGCCGCGGTTGTTGGCCAGCAAGGTCACGCCGTCGGCCCCGAGTTCGTCCAGCACGCGGGCTGCCTCGGCGGCGGCGTTCTTGACGTCGGGCAGCGGCAGCGTCGCGAACTGCCCGAAGCGGGCGGGGTGTTCGGCGACCAGGGAGGCTGTGTGGTCGTTGAGTCGCCGGGCGAACCCGGCGGCTTCCTCGGGGTCCGTGAGGAAGCCGACTCCGGGTGTCGAGACCGACAGCACCGCCGCGGCGATGCCCATCAGGTCCATGAACTCCAGCGCCGACTCCGCGCTCCAGTCGGGCAGGGCACGCCCGCCCGCTTCGTCGATGCCCGATGCGGCGAGCGCGTCGCGGTAGAAGGCGGGTACGAGGTGCTGGTGAACGTCGATGCGGTGGGTCGAGCGAGCCATGACGCGGCCTTCCGTGCGGGATCGGGGGTGCGACGCTGGACGTCTGGGGTTGCGGTGCCGGACGGGGATGCGTGTCCGGGTAGGGGTGCATATCCGGGCAGGGCTGCGTGTCCAGGCAGGACTGCGGGTCCGGGCAGCAGTCCGGTGCCGATGCGGTCGGCCTAGGCAGCGGTCTCGTCGGCGCGGATCACTGACCGCTCCGCGCGGCCAGCCGCGTCGCCGCCTCGAACACCAGCCGTGCGTGCAGCTCGAACAGGGCCACGAGGTCGACCGCGTCCCCGTCGATCTCCCGCTGCACGAACAGCCCGTCGGCACCCGCGACCGCATAGGTCGTCACGGTGGCGACGGCGTTCTCGTCGAGCGTGGGGAAGAGTTTCGAGACCGTCCCGGCGATCTTGGCGCGGGCGACCTCGCGGACCTGGAGGAAGACGGTCCGGCCTCGGGGCTCGGTGGGGCGTCGCTCCAGGGCGAGCATGAGACCCAGGCGCAGGAAGTCGGGGGCGTCCACGAGGGACTTGGCGACCTTGGCCGCCATGGCGACCACCTGCTCCAGCGGTGTGCCCTGACTCTCGTCCGGCAGGGCGACCTCCGCGAGCCAGGTGTCGAAGCTGCGCTCGATGACGGCGGCGATCAGGTCGTCCTTGTCGGCGAAGTGCCAGTAGATGGAGCTGGCGGGCAGACCGCACTTGGCGCTGACCGCGGCGATCGAGGTGCCCTGGTAGCCCCGCTCCCCGGCGATCTCCACGGTCGCGTCGAGGATGCGCTGCCGTGACTCCACGCCGTTCGCGCGCTTCTTCCGTGCCGTCTGCTGCGCCTTTGTCATCTGCCAGGCCCTCTCGTGTGGCGTGTCCGAGCCCTTGACCGTATCGCTGAGCCATGCCTACCGTAGCACTCGTTCCAATTGGAGTGAACGCTACATTAAGAGCCGAACGGCATGATCGACAGTGAGGTGGCCTGGTGAGTGAGATCAGGGCCGGGACAGCAGCCCCGGACGGGTCCTACGACGTGGCGGTGATCGGCTACGGGCCCACCGGAGTGACCGCCGCCAACCTCCTGGGAGCGGCGGGGCTCAAGGTGGTCGTGCTGGAGCGCGACAGCGAGATCTTCTCCCGCGCCCGGGCCATCTCCACCGACGAGGAGGTCGTCCGCATCTGGCAGCGCGCCGGTCTCGCCGAGCGGCTCAAGCAGGACATGCTGACGGAACGTCCCGTGGACTTCGTGGACGCGTCCGGCCGGTCCTTCATCAGCGCGCGCCCCACGCCGCGTGGCCATGGACATCCCCCGCAGATGTTCATCTACCAGCCGGCTCTGGAGCAGGTCCTGCGCGACGGGGTGCGGCGCTACCCCAACGTCGAGATCCTGCTGGGGCACGAGTGCCTGCGCGTGCGCCAGGACGCCGACGGGGTGGAACTCACCGTCGCGGGCACGACCGACGACACCGTCCGCCGCCTCCGCGCCTCCTACGTCATCGCCGCCGACGGCGGGTCCAGCCTCACCCGGGCGCAGTTGAACATCGGTTACGAGGGCCGGACGTACGAGGACCGCTGGGTCGTCATCGACACCAGGATGCTCAAGCCCTGGCCGGACCACGACAAGCTGCGCTTCCACTGCGACCCCGCCCGCCCCGCCGTGGACTGCCCCACTCCCCTGGGCCATCACCGCTACGAGTTCCCGCTGCTGCCCGGCGACGACGAGAAGCAGCTCACCACCAAGGACGCCGTCCACCAGTTGGTCTCCCGGTACGGCATCGGACGGGACAGCATCGAGGTGCTGCGGGCCACCGTCTACAGCCACCATGTCCGCTTCGCCACCCGCTTCCGCGTCGGCCGGATCTTCCTCGCGGGGGACGCCGCCCACGCCATGCCCCCGTGGATCGGCCAGGGCATGGCCGCGGGCGTGCGCGACGTGGCGAACCTGTGCTGGAAACTGGACGCGGTGCTGCGCGGCGAACTGCCCGAGAGCGTCCTCGACAGCTACGAGACCGAGCGCAAGCCGCACGTCCGAGAGGTCACCAAACGAGCGGTCCTGGTCGGCCGTGTCATCACCGAACGCCGCCCGCCCGTCACACGCGTCCGTAACACCGTGCTGCGCACTCTGGGACGCTTCCCCCGCTTCAGTGCCCGGCTGCAGGACGCGAACTGGATCCCCGTCGCCCGGTACGACGCCGGTCTCCAAGCCCCGTCCCGCACCAAGGCGACCGGCCACCAGGTCCCCCAGCCCTGGGTCACCGACGCCGACGGCGAACGGGTCCGCCTCGACGACGCCCTCGGCGGCCGATGGCTCGTGCTGCACGCCCGTGCTGCCGCGCCCACGCCCGCCTGGGACCTCCCCGGCGTCCCCGCGCTGACGATCACCCCGGTCGGCTCCGAACCCGCGGAGGGCGCGCTCGTCGACAGCGACGACGTCCTGCTGCCGTGGATGGCCGGGCACGGAGCGACCACGCTCGCCCTGCGCCCCGACGCCTATGTCTACGCGTCGGCCCCCGCGGGCGTCCCGCTCCCGCCCCCGCCGCCCGGCTTCGCGCCGTCCCTTGTCCGCCCCCCCCGACCGCCGCCACCGCCCAGTGAGGACACCGGCACCATGACAACGACACCGACTTCCCTGCCGACGATGCGGGAGACGACGTACGACGTCGGCGGACGGAAGATCTTCGCCGCCGAGACCGGTGAAGGACCGGCGGTCCTGCTGCTGCACGGCGGCGGCCCCGGCGCCTCGGGCGTCTCCAACTACGCCCGCAACATCGCCGAGTTGGCCAAGGAGTACCGGGTCGTCGTGCCCGACCTGCCCGGCTACGGACGCAGCACCAAGGGCATCGACGCCGCCGACCCCTTCGGCGACCTGGCGTCCGGCATCCGCGCTCTCCTGGACGAACTGGACCTGGAGAAGGCGCACTTGGTGGGCAACTCCTACGGTGGCGCCTGCGCCCTGCGGCTCGCCCTGGACACTCCCGACCGCGTCGGACGGATGGTGCTGATGGGACCCGGCGGTATCGGCACCACCCGGGCGCTGCCCACGCCGGGTCTCAACAGCCTGCTGAACTACTACGGCGGTGACGGACCTTCGCGGCTGAAGCTGGAGAAGTTCATCCGCAACCACCTCGTCTTCAACGCCGCGGACATCCCCGACTCCGTCATCGACGAGCGTTACCGGGCCAGCCTCGACCCCGAGGTGATCGCCGCCCCGCCCCTGCGGCGACCTTCCGGGCCGGGCGCCGTGCGCACCCTGGTGAAGATGGACTTCACCCGCGACCGGCGGCTGTCCCGGCTGCCGGTGCCCACCCTGGTGCTGTGGGGTACGCGGGACAAGGTCAACCGGCCCTCCGGCGGCCGGATGCTGGCCGAGCGCATGCCCAACTGCGATCTCTACCTGGTCGCGAACACCGGGCACTGGGTCCAGTTCGAACGCGCGCACCTGTTCAACCGGCTCTGCGCCGACTTCCTGGCAGGCCGTCGATGAGCACCCGAACGCCCGCCACCGCCTCGGTCTTCGGTGCCGTCCACCTCGGCTACATCATCATCGAGACCAACCGCTTCGCCGACTGGCGCCGCTTCGGCACCGATGCCATCGGCATGCACCACGACGCCCTCTCCTCCGACCTGATGCGCTTCCGCCTGGACGAGCAGGAGTGCCGCTTCCTGCTGCGGCGCGGTCCCGCCGAGGACGTCGTCACCACCGGCTGGCACATCGACGACCACACCGCCTTCGAGCAGATCGAGGCACGCATCCGGGCCCACGGTGTCCCGCTCAGCGCGGGCACCGACGAGGAAGCCGAACTGCGGGGCGTCGAGCGCCTGTTGCGCTTCCCCGGGCCCAAGGGCATCACCCAGGAGATCTACACGACACCCCGCACCTCGACCACACCCCTGCGGATGCTTGCCTCGGGCTTCGTCACCGGTGACTCCGGCATGGGCCATGTGGCGATCACCTCGACCAAGCCCACCGAGATCCGGGGCTACTTCGCGACCGTCTTCGACGCCCGCCTCACCGACCGCATCGACGAGACCATCAGCGGCGTCAAGCTCAAGATCCGCTTCCTGCGCGTCAACGAACGCCACCACTCCATCGCCGTGGCCGCGACCGCCGGTCTTCCGCTCGACCCGATCCGCACCCGGGTCCAGCACCTCAACATCCAGGCCGCGACCCTCGACGACGTCGCGCAGAGCTACCAGCGCGTGCACGAACTCGGCTTCGACATGGCGCTGTCGGTGGGTCAGCACACCAACGACCGTGAACTGTCGTACTACGCGCGCACTCCCTCGGGCTTCGAGTGGGAGGTCGGCTGGAACCCCCTGGTCGTCGACGAAAGCACCTGGGAGCCCTCGACGCACCAGGGGATCAGCGTCTGGGGTCATCTCCCCGTCGGCCGGACCATCGTGGACCAGCTCGCCCAGTTCCGGGCCGGAGCCCGCTCCCTCACCCGGTCCGAGGACACCGTCCCGGCGCTGAGCGGCGCCGGAACCGCCGACGTCCGCGTATCCGCTCCGGATCGCCGCCGGGGGCGGGCGTGAGCCCCCGGGAGCACGGCGACGCCGTCGCCAAGGCGGCGGACGTCCTTGAGGAGGCGGCTCGCAGCGGTGTGCCGTGTGCCCCCGTGCGCTCGCTGCTGCCCGAGGGCGATCTCGAAGCCGCCTACGCGGTGCAGCGTCTGCACGTCGAGCGTGCCGTTGCCGAAGGGCGCCGCCCGGTGGGCCGCAAGATCGGTCTCACCTCGCCCGCGGTCCAGCGTCAACTCGGCGTCGACCAGCCCGACTTCGGTGCTCTGTTCGCGGACATGGCCGTTCCCGAGGGACAGCCGGTCGCGCCGGGACGGCTGCTGCAGCCGAAGGTCGAGGCCGAGGTCGCCCTGGTGCTGGGCGCGGACCTGCCGTACCGCGATCCCACCGTCGCCGACCTGCTGCGGGCGACGGCGTTCGCGCTGCCCGCCCTGGAGATCGTGGACAGCCGCATCGCGGACTGGGACATCACCATCGTGGACACGGTCGCCGACAACGCCTCCTGCGGTCTGTTCGTCCTCGGCGGCACCCCCGTCCCCCTGGACCGCATCGACCTGCGCGCGGTCACGATGCACCTGACCAGGAACGGCGCGTCCGCTTCCTCGGGGACCGGCGCCGACTGTCTGGGCAGCCCGCTCACCGCCGCCCTCTGGCTCGCCGCCACCCTCGCGCGGCTGGGCGATCCGCTGAAGGCGGGCGACATCCTGCTGACCGGTGCGCTCGGGCCCATGGTCCTCGCAGGCGAGGGCGACACATTCACCGCACACATCGAGGGGCTCGGCACGGTCACGGCCGCGTTCGCCGTCTCGGAAGGAGCCGGAGCATGAGCACCAAGGTCGCCGTCATCGGGTCGGGCAACATCGGCACCGACCTGATGATCAAGATCCTGCGCCTGTCGGAGTCGCTGGAGATCGCCGCGATGGCCGGCATCGATCCGGACTCCGACGGCCTGGCCCGCGCCCGCCGTCTGAAGGTCGCCACCACCCACGAAGGGGTGGACGGTCTCGTGGAACTGGACGAGTTCGCGGATGTGGAGATCGTCTTCGACGCCACCTCGGCCGGAGGGCACCGCCGCCACGACGAGATCCTGCGCTCCCGGGGGCGCACGGTCGTGGACCTGACGCCCGCCGCGCTGGGACCGTACGTCGTTCCGCCGGTCAACGGCGACGCCCACCTGGACGCGCCCAACGTCAACATGGTCACCTGCGGCGGCCAGGCCACCATCCCGGTCGTGGCCGCCGTCAACGCCGTCACGCCCGTGCACTACGGGGAGATCGTCGCCTCGATCTCCTCCCGGTCGGCGGGCCCCGGCACCCGGGCCAACATCGACGAGTTCACCGAGACCACCGCGGCGGCCGTCGAGCGGGTCGGCGGGGCGACCCGCGGCAAGGCGATCATCGTCCTCAACCCCGCGGAACCCCCGCTGATCATGCGGGACACCGTGCACTGCCTGGTCGGCGACTGCGACGACAGCGCCGTGACCACCTCGGTGGAGGAGATGGTGGCCCGCGTCCAGGCGTACGTGCCCGGCTACCGCCTCAAGCAGAAGGTGCAGTTCGAGCGCGTTGCCGCCGACGACCCCCTGCGTAGCCTGCTGCCGCGCGGATCGCGCGGCGAAGAGGCGGCGAAGGTGTCCGTCTTCCTCGAAGTCGAAGGCGCCGCCCACTACTTGCCCGCCTACGCGGGCAACCTCGACATCATGACCTCGGCCGCCCTGCGCACCGCCGAGCGCATGGCCGCCCACCGCGCCACGGAGGTGGCAGCCCGATGACGACCTCCCTGTACGTCCAGGACGTCACCCTCAGGGACGGCATGCACGCCGTCCGCCACCGCTACACCCTGGAGCAGGCCCGCACCATCGCCGCCGCCCTCGACGCGGCCGGGGTCGCCGCCGTCGAGATCGCCCACGGCGACGGTCTCTCCGGCTCCGGCATCACCTACGGCGTCGGGGCCCACACCGACTGGGAGTGGATCGAGGCGGTCGTGGACGCGATGTCCCACGCCGTGCCCACCACGCTGCTGCTGCCGGGCATCGGGACCGTCCACGACCTGAAGCAGGCGCGGTCCCTCGGCATCCGCTCGGTCCGCGTGGCCACCCACTGCACCGAGGCGGACATCTCCGCCCAGCACATCGACGCCGCCCGCAACCTGGGCATGGACGTCGCCGGGTTCCTGATGATGTCCCACATGGCGGAACCTGCCGAACTGGCCCGCCAGGCGAAGCTGATGGAGTCCTACGGCGCCCAGTGCGTGTACGTCACCGACTCCGGCGGGCGGCTCACAATGGACGGGGTGCGCGACCGGGTCCGCGCCTACCGCGAGGTACTGAGCCCGGACACCGCAGTGGGTATCCACGCCCACCACAACCTCGGTCTGGGCGTGGCCAATTCGGTGGTCGCCGTCGAGAACGGTGTCACCCGTGTCGACGCCTCGCTGGCAGGTCAGGGCGCGGGCGCGGGCAACTGCCCTCTCGAAGCGTTCGTGGCGGTCGCCGACCTGATGGGCTGGCGGCACGGCTGCGATCTGTTCCCGCTGATGGACGCGGCCGACGACGTCGTCCGCCCCCTGCAGGACCGCGAGGTGCGCGTCGACCGCGAGACTCTCACCCTCGGTTACGCCGGTGTGTACTCCAGCTTCCTGCGGCACGCCGAGGCGGCGGCCCGTCGCCACGGCGTCGACACCCGCGACATCCTCGTCGAGGTGGGCCGGCGCGGGCTGGTCGGCGGCCAGGAGGACATGATCACGGACATCGCCCTCGACCTCACCCGGGCGGGCACACCTGTGCGATAGACCCCCATCGCCTGACAAGGCATCAGGTCCCTCGGCAACAGGTCAGCATGACTTGCGCCGATCGTGGTTACAGATGACCGCGGGTATGTACACCGGCAGGATTCCGTAGTCTCGTTGACTCGCGAAAACTCCGGTCAGCAACGGACCTGCTGAAGTGAGGGTCGGGCCATGTTCTACAACCTGCTCAAGTACGTTCTGCTGGGACCGCTGCTCAGAGTGGTGTTCCGGCCGCGGATCGAGGGGCTGGAGAACGTGCCCGCGGACGGGGCGGCGATCGTCGCGGGGAATCATCTGTCGTTCTCGGACCACTTTCTGATGCCGGCGATCCTCAAGAGACGGATCACGTTTCTCGCGAAGGCGGAGTACTTCACCGGGCCGGGGATCAAGGGGCGGCTGACCGCGTTCTTCTTCCGCAGCGCGGGGCAGATCCCGGTGGACCGGTCGGGCAAGGAGGCGGGGCAGGCGGCGATCCGCGAGGGGCTCAAGGTGCTGGGGCGCGGGGAGCTGCTGGGGATCTATCCGGAGGGGACGCGCTCGCACGACGGGCGGCTGTACAAGGGCAAGGTCGGGGTGGCGGTGATGGCGCTGAAGGCGGGGGTGCCGGTCGTGCCGTGCGCGATGATCGGGACCTTCGAGGCGCAACCGCCCGGCCGGAAGCTCCCCCGGCTGCGACCGGTGGCGATCCGGTTCGGCAAGCCGATGGACTTCTCCCGGTTCGCGGGGATGGAGGGCGAGCGCGCGGTGCTGCGGGCGGTCACGGACGAGATCATGTACGAGATCCTCGCGTTGTCCGGGCAGGAGTACGTCGACGAGTACGCGGCGGTCGTCAAGGAGAGCCAGGGCGAGCGGCAGCGCCGCTTCCCGCGCGCACCGCTGAGCTGACCTCCGCTTCCCGGTCAAGTCGCGCCGCCGCCCCGCGTCCGCTCCTGGCGGACTCCGCTCTCGGCGCAAGCAGGCGTCTGCCGCACCGCGCCCGGCCAAGATCGCCGTATGAAGCGAGCTGTGGTGATCGGTGCGCATGGTCAGATCGGGCGTCCCGTGGTGGACGCGCTGGTGCGGGACGGATGGGAGGTGACGGCCGCCACGCGGAGCGGCGGCCGGAGCGCGACGTGGGACGAGGGGGTGCGGGCGGTCCCGCTGGACCGTGCGGATGACGCCGCGCTCGGCGCGGTGGTGGGCGACGGCTGCGACGTCGTGGTCGACCTGGTCGGCTACAACGCCGTCCACGCACGGCAGTTGACCGCTCTCGCGGACCGGATCGGCTCGGCCGTGGTGATGTCCACGGTGGCGGTGTACGCGGACGACGCGGGGCGCGGTTTCGACACCATGGACGACCCGGACGGCTGTCCGGACTTCCCGGTGCCCATCCCCGAGACCCAGCCGACGATGCGCCCCGGGGACGCGACCTACGCCACCCGCAAGTCGGCTCTGGAGCACGAACTCCTCACCAACGAAGCCGGGTTGCCGGTGACCGTGCTCCGTCCCGGCGCCGTCCACGGACCGCACAGCCGTCTCCCTCGCGAGCTGTACTTCGTGAAGCGCAACGTCGACGGACGCCCCTCACGGGTGCTGGCGCTGCGGGGCGAGACCCGCTTCCACACCGCGAGTGCCCGCAACGTCGCGGAGTTGGTCCGGCTGGCGGCCGGCCGCCCCGGCACGCGGGCGCTCAACGCGTGTGATCCGCAGGCGCCGACGACCGAGGAGATCGGGGCCGCGATCGACGCGGTCATGGGCGTGAAGACCGGGACGACCCTGCTCGACGGACCCCCGCTGGAGGGCTCCGTGGGGTTGAACCCCTGGGCGGGTCCCCGCCCTGTGGTGTGCGACATGTCCGCCGCCGAAAGGGAGTTGGGCTACCGGCCGGTGGTGTCGTACGAGGAGAGCCTGCCGGAGACGGTGGAGTGGCTGACGGCCGAGCTGCGCGCCGGTACCTGGGACGAGCGCTTCCCGCTCCTCGCGGGGGCGTACCCGGAGCTGTTCAACTACGCGGCGGAGGACGCCCTGTTGGCAGCACGGGAGGCATGAGGAGCGGAAGGCATGAGAAGAGGGGCGGCCGGAAGGCTCCGGGCGCCCCTCTCCCCTTGTGGCAGGTGTTACGGCTTCGGCGTCGCGTGCGGGGCGCACGTGACGTCGGAGCGGTCGAGCTGACCCTTGAGCAGGTAGGCGTCGACCCGGTCGTTGATGCAGGGGTTGACCAGACCGGTCACGCCGTGCGAGCCCGCGTCCCGCTCGGTGATCAGGCGCGAGTTCTTGAAGCGCTTGTGCAGCGAGACGGCGCCCTCGTACGGCGTGGCGGCGTCACGCGTGGACTGCACGATCAGGACCGGCGGAAGACCGCGGTGCGTCGTGACCTCGACCGGCGTGTGCTGCTTGGCCGGCCAGGTGGCGCAGGGCAGGTTCATCCAGGCGTTGGACCAGGTCAAAAAGGGATAGTCCCTATTGAGCCGGGTGTTGTCCCGGTCCCAGGTCTTCCAGTCGGTGGGCCACTTGGCGTCGGCGCACTCCACGGCGGTGTAGACCGCGTTGCCGTTCTCGGTGGACGCGTTGCCCGCGGTGTCCGACAGGTCCGGGGCGGCGGCGTCGATCAGCGCCTGGGTGTCACCGGCGACGTACTTACTGAACACCGAGGCGACCGGCACCCACGACGAGTCGTAGTACGGCGCGCTCTGGAAGAAGCTGAGCAGCTCGGCCGGGCCGACGACCCCGCCGAGGGGGTGCTTCTTGGCCGTCGCGCGCAGTTTCAGCCACTTGTCCTGGACGGCGGCGCGGGTGGTGCCGAGGTGGAAGGCGGCGTCGTTGGCGGCGACCCAGTTCTCCCAGTCCTTCCAGCGGCCCTCGAACGCGACGTCCTGACCCAGGTTGGCCTGGTACCAGATGTTGTCGCGGTCCGGGTTCACCACGCTGTCCACGATCATGCGGCGCAGGTGACCCGGGAAGAGGGTGCCGTAGACGGCGCCCAGGTAGGTGCCGTACGAGACGCCGAGGTAGTTCAGCTTCTTCTCACCGAGCGCGGCGCGGATGACGTCCAGGTCGCGGGCGGTGTTCGGCGTGGTCATGTACGGCAGCATCGCGCCGCTGCGCTCGCCACAGCCCTCGGCGTACTCGCGGGCCAGCTTGCGCTGGGCGCGCTTGTCGGCCTCGGTGTCGGGCACCGGGTCGGCCTTGGGCGCCTTGACGAACTCCTGCGGGTCGACGCAGGAGAGGGGCGCGGAGTGGCCGACGCCGCGCGGGTCGAAGCCCACGAAGTCGTACGCCTTGGACACGTTCGTCCACAGCGGGTTCTTGCTGGTGACGCGGGTCGGGAAGCGCATCCCGGAGCCGCCGGGGCCGCCCGGGTTGTAGACCAGCGCGCCCTGGCGGTCCTTCTTGGTGCCGGTGTTGCCGATGCGGTCCACGGCGAGCTTGATCTGCTTGCCGTGGGGGTGGGCGTAGTCGACCGGCACGCTGACCCAGCCGCACTGGATGGGCTTGGCCAGCCCCCAGTCGGCGGGGCAGTCCTGCCAGTCGATGCCGTGGTGGGCGGCGCGGGCGGCGGCGACCGCGGCGCCGAGCGCCTCACGGTCCTGCGTGTGCCGGCTGTCGGCGGTGGCGGCGGGTGCCGCCACCGCCCCGGCTATCAGGCTCGCGACGAGCGTTCCGGCCGAACCGAGCGCCAGAACAAGGTTCTTCGGTTTCTTCTCCCTCAAGGAGATCCTCCCCGTGCCTGATGGACATAGTCAGGCGGGGATACTGGCGGCTGTGAGTCGTCTGAGAACAGGGTCTACGGATCTTCTTTATCAATCCGATAAACGGATCACCGGATATCGGTGAGCGAGCGGTCTCACGGACCCTGCGTCAGCACCGCCAGCGCCTCGTCCAGTCGCCTCCGCAGGACCAGCGCGTCGGGAGCCACGGCGCTGACGAGGACGGCGGGACCGGCGAGCGGCATCAGCGCGGCGCCCTCCCCCAGCAGTCGGGCTCCGGGGCGCTCCTGGGCGAACTCGGGTCGCACGACGACCAGTTGACCGACGGCCCGCATGCCGCCGAGCACCGCGGGACCGTCCCAGCCGCCCGGCGCTCCGGGACCGCAGGACAGCTCCTGGTCGAGGACGGTGCTCTGCGCGATCCGTACGGTGAGGCGGCTGGTGAGTCTCCCGGGGTCCTCCCCGACGCGGCCGAGCACCTGCTCCTCGCGGAGCACCAGGCGTGCGCCCGGGGCGAGTTGGGCAACGGTGGTGACGTACAGGTCGCTTCCGGCGGCCGAGATGAGCTGTTCGGGGAACCAGTGCAGCTCGCCGCCGTCGGCGACGTCGAGCCGTACGTCGTAGTGTGCCTCGTGCTTCGTCTGGCCCGGCAGCGCGATGGTGGCGGCGGCCGAGCCCAGGTGCAGCCGGGCGCCCTCCCCCACCTCTGCCTCGACGGTGAGGTGGTCGCCGCCGAGCGGTCCGCTCATCGCGCCGACGAGCAGCACGCGCGCCTCTGCCCCGTGCGCGCGGGTGCGCCGGAGCGCCAGCGGACCGTCGCCGTCCAGGACCGGGAGCGCGGTGCCGCCGCGTCCGTCGGCGCGGGCTGCGATACGGGCGTGGGCGCGAACGCCGTTGGCGCGCAGCCCCGTTGACGCGGGCACTCCGGCCGCTCCC
This sequence comes from Streptomyces sp. DSM 110735, assembly GCF_016482685.1. GTDB lineage: Bacteria > Actinomycetota > Actinomycetes > Streptomycetales > Streptomycetaceae > Streptomyces. Next base: position 467,649 of record NZ_JACYHF010000002.1, read on the forward strand.
GTCACGCCGTCCATGCCGCGAGCCGCCCCCGCACCCACTCCGCCACGTCCGCGACCCCTGTCTCCGTGCGCAACGACTGGAAGACGACGGGGAGTTCGGCGCGCTGCGCCTTGGCGTCGGCTGCCATCCGGGCGAGGTCGGAGCCGACGTAGGGCGCGAGGTCGGTCTTGTTGACGACCAGCAGATCGGCGGTGGTGACGCCGGGACCGCCCTTGCGCGGGATGTCGTCGCCGCCCGCGACGTCGATCACGAAGACCTGCGCGTCCACGAGCCCCTTGGAGAAGGTGGCGGTCAGGTTGTCGCCGCCGGACTCGACGAGGATCAGGTCCAGCGGGCCGACCGCGTCCTCCAGGTCCTCCACGGCTTCGAGGTTGGCGGAGATGTCGTCGCGGATCGCGGTGTGCGGGCAGGCGCCGGTCTCCACGGCGGTGATCCGCTCGGGCGGCAACACGGCTTCCCTGAGCAGGAATTCGGCGTCCTCGCGGGTGTAGATGTCGTTGGTGACGACGGCGAGGGACAAGTCGTCGCGCAGCGCCCGGCACAGTGCGGCGACGGTCGCGGTCTTGCCGGACCCGACGGGACCGCCGAGCCCGATGCGCAGCGCCCGCCGTGCGCCGTCGGGCCGATGGGCGTCGGCGCTGACGGCGGCCGGTCCGGTGTGGGTGTGGTCGAGGTGCATGAGCGGCTCCAAGTTCGGTGTGGGGCAGTGCGCTAGGAGGCGAAGAGGCGTACGGGCCACGCCGCGTGCCACTCCGCGCCGGTCTCCAGCAGGGGCGCCGAGGCGGCGGGCAACGCGTCGGTGCCCTCGGTCACCGCCAGCCGCGCCGCCTCCACCGCGCGGTCCACGACGCGGTCCAGCTCCGGTGCCAGCCGGGCCAGGACACCGGTCGCGTCGAAGGGGTCGAGGCTCAGCAGCCGTACGGTGGCCGTCGCGGGACCGCTCACGCTCTCGTACGCGGCGCAGTAGGCGGCGTCCTCGGGCGCGAGACCGGCGGCGCGGGCGGTGAGTCCCAGGACGACGGGTTGATACGCGCCCTTGGGGAACTCGGCTGCCAGGGCGTCGAGTTCGGGCGAGGGCCAGGCGGCCCGGGCGGCTCGCGTCAGTTGCCGTCCGAGTCGTCGTGCGGCGGTGCGCAGCGCGGGTGACGGCGTACGGGCGTCCGCCGCCGCGTCCAACTCCCGTGCGGGCAGACCGAGTACAGCCGCCGCCGCGAGCGCCGCCGCGACCAGCCCGGAGGTGTGCAGCCGTCCCCGGCAGAACGCCTCCAGGCTCACGGCGTCGGTGACGCGTCCCGCCTTGACGGCGCCCTCCGCCCCGCCGGAGTGCGCGTGCCCTCCGGCAGGGAAGCGACCGTCGGCCAGGACGAGCAGGGCTCCCCTGGACATCAGAAGAGGAAGTAGCGCTGAGCCATGGGCAGTTCGGCCGCCGGTGTCGCCTCGACCAGCTCGCCGTCGATGTGCACGGCGAAGCTGTCGGGGTCGATCCGTACGTCCGGCATGGCGTCGTTCTCGCGCAGGTCGGCCTTGGTGACCGCGCGGGTGGACTCGATGGCCACGAACTTCTTGCCGAGCCCGAGGCGTTCGGGCAGTCCGTCCTCGATCGCCGGCCCCGCCACGAAGTTGACCGAGTTGGCGGCCGGGGCGCGTCCGATCGCGCCGTACATCGGGCGGGGCAGGATCGGCTGCGGGGTGGGGATGGAGGCGTTGGCGTCGCCCATCTGCGCGTAGGCGATCTGACCGCCCTTGAGGACGAGCAGCGGCTTGACGCCGAAGAACGCGGGCTCCCACAGCACCAGGTCCGCGAGCTTGCCGGTCTCCACGGAGCCGATCTCGGCGGCGAGACCCTGGGCGAGCGCCGGGTTGATCGTGTACTTGGCGACATAGCGCCGTACCCGGTGGTTGTCGGCGCGTCCGTCGCCGGGGAGCGCCCCGCGCCTGCCCTTCATCACGTGCGCGGTCTGCCAGGTGCGCAGGATGACCTCGCCGACGCGCCCCATGGCCTGGGAGTCGGAGGAGATGATCGAGATCGCGCCGAGGTCGTGGAGGATGTCCTCCGCGCCGATGGTGGACGGCCGGATGCGGGACTCCGCGAAGGCGAGGTCCTCGGGGACGGCGGGGTTCAAGTGGTGGCAGACCATCAGCATGTCGAGGTGTTCCTCGGCGGTGTTGACGGTGAACGGCCGGGTCGGATTGGTCGAGCTGGGCAGCACGTTGGGCTGCGAGACGACCGTCATGATGTCCGGCGCGTGCCCGCCGCCCGCGCCCTCGGTGTGGTACGAGTGGATGCCCCGGCCCGCGATGGCGGCGAGGGTGTCGCCTACGAACCCGGCTTCGTTGAGGGTGTCGGTGTGGATGGCGACCTGGATGCCAGTGCGGTCGGCCACGGTGAGCGCGGCGTCGATGACGGCCGGGGTGGAGCCCCAGTCCTCGTGCAGCTTCAGCCCGACGGCGCCACCGCGGATCTGGGAGAGCATCGCCTCCTGCGAGACGGTGTTGCCCTTGCCGAGGAACCCGACGTTGACGGGGTACGCCTCCATCGCCTCCAGCATCCGGGCGAGGTGCCAGGGACCCGGGGTGACGGTGGTCGCCTTGGAACCCTCGGCGGGTCCGGTGCCGCCGCCGACGAGCGTGGTGACGCCGGAGGCGAGCGCCTCGTCCGCGATCTGCGGGCAGATGAAGTGGACGTGCGCGTCGATGGCGCCCGCCGTGAGGATGCGCCCGTTGCCCGCGATGACCTCGGTCTCGGGACCGATGACCAGATCCGGGTGAACGCCGTCCATGGTGTCCGGGTTGCCCGCCTTGCCGATGCCGGTGATCCGGCCGTCGCGGATGCCGACGTCGGCTTTGATCACGCCCCAGTGGTCCACGACGACGACACCGGTGATCACGGTGTCGGGGGTGCCCTCGGCGCGGGTCGCGCGGGACTGGCCCATGGACTCGCGGATGACCTTGCCGCCGCCGAACACCGCCTCGTCGCCGGAGCGGCCGGGACCGCCGGAGCGGTCCTCCTCGATCTCGATCAGCAGATCGGTGTCGGCGAGCCGGATGCGGTCGCCGGTGGTCGGGCCGAACAGGTCGGCGTACGCGGCGCGGGAGATCTCAGGCATCGAGGGCACCTCCGGTCTCGCCGCGCAGTCCGGGCACGATCCGGGCGCCGGTGAGCGGGACGAGTTCGACCTCGACGGGGATGCCGGGCTCGAAGCGGACGGCGGTCCCCGCGGCGACGTTCAGCCGCTTGCCGTGCGCCTGGGGGCGGTCGAACTCCAGACCCGGGTTCGCCTCGGCGAAGTGGTAGTGGGAGCCGACCTGGACGGGCCGGTCGGCGGCGTTGAGGACGGTGAGCCGGGTGACGTCACGGCCCTCGTTGCAGACGATCGGCTCGTCCGCGAACAGCGTCTCTCCGGGAATCATCGCGGCGCCCCTCAGACGATCGGCTCGTGGACGGTGACGAGCTTGGTGCCGTCCGGGAACGTCGCCTCGACCTGGACGTCGTGGATCATCTCGGGCACACCCGCCATGACGTCGTCCCTGGTGAGGACCTTGCGACCGGAGGACATCAGCTCGGCGACACTGCGGCCGTCGCGGGCGCCCTCCAGGATGTGCGACGTGATGAGCGCGACCGCCTCAGGGTGGTTCAGCTTCAGTCCTCGGGCCCGGCGCCGCTCGGCCACATCCGCCGCGACATGGATCAGCAGCCGCTCTTGCTCGTGCGGGGTCAGTTGCACGTCCCACCTCACAGTCCTCGCTCCGGACCGTGCGGGGCCCGGTTGCCGCCGCCCCCTCGGCGGCTGCCCGGCTCGACCGGAAAACCGCTGGTGGCGTGGAGGGGAAGGCTAGTTCGCGAGCGTTTCAGCGAGGTTAACCACCGCGACTTCGGCGAGCCTCTGTCCCCTACCCCTACGAAGCCCCCGACCCCCGGTGCTCCGCCGCGATCCCGAACCGCTGCCGCACCCCCGCCCCGCTCTCGCCCACCCGCGACACCGAACTGACGACCCGCTCCTGCTCCGCCGCGTCCAACGCCTCCAGCCGCTCCAGATCGGCGGCGGACACCAATGCGACGAGCGGCTTCCCGTGCCGGGTCACCACCACCCGCTCCCCGCCGTACACCACCCGGTTGATCAGATCCGCCAGCTCAGCCCTGGCTTGCGTCACCGGAATCTCATAGGCCATGGGGGCAAGTCTAGGCGCCGCCCGAAATGGGGCGATCGGATGGCGATCAGTCGACGGGGTCCGCCTTGACACCCAGGAGCGCCTCCAGGTGGCCCACGGCCGTGTCCTCGTCCGTGACATGGACGGTGGTGATTCCCAACCGGGCGGCAGGAGGAAGGTTCACGGCACGGTCGTCCGCGAAGACGCATCGCTCGGCGGGCAGCCCCACCCGCTCCAGGGTCAGCCGGTAGATCGCGGGATCGGGCTTGGCCATGCCGACCAGTTCCGACACCACGTGCACGTCGAACAAGTCCCAGACGCCCGTGTGCTCGTACGGGTTGAACGGGTCGAGACCGAAGCTGTTGGACAGCAGGGCGAGCCGGTGACCGGCCGCCCGCGCGGCGCGCGCGAGCGAGACGCGCCCACCGCCAGCCCCTCGGACACGCACCAGGCGTGATGGGCAGCGTCAGGACTGGCCGTCAGCACCCCGGCGAAGTCGAGAATCAAGCCGCGCTGCTCGCGCCCCTCCGCCACGTTTCCGTGCGCCACGACCGCACCCCCCTCGATCGGTGTCAGCGACGACGCCGTCGCCGGATGACGCCCCGTCAAGCACAGGCAGCGTACGTCCTGTACATTTTTGACAGAAGCGAGGGTCCGTCACCGGCCCGTTCGTCAGGAGGGGTACGCCCATGTCCCGTTCGTTCGCGCGTTATGTCCTGCCCGAGTTCACCGAGCGGGGCAGTACCGGGCCGCGCACGCTCGATCCGTACTCCAGGTTGTTCGAGGGGCGGATCGTGTTTCTGGGGACGCCGTTGGACGACACGGCGGCGGCCGATGTGATCGGGCAGCTCATGCAGTTGGAGCACACCGCGCCGGAGCGGGACATCACGCTGTATCTGAACAGCCCGGGCGGCTCGTTCCACGCGATGACCGCGGTGTACGACACGATGCGGTACATCTCGTGCGACGTGGCGACCTACTGCCTCGGCCAGGTCGCCTCCGCGTCGGCGGTGCTGCTCGCGGCGGGGACGCCGGGGAAGCGGTGCGTGCTGCCCGGGGCGCGGGTCGTGCTGGAGCAGCCCACGTTGACCGAGCCCGTTCACGGGCAGCCGAGCGATCTGCTCATCCAGGCCGGGGAACTCGACAGGACGCGGGCGCTGATGGAGAAGATGCTCGTGCGGCACACCGGGCGGGACGCCGAGCGTGTGCACGCCGATCTGGAGCGGGAGCTGGTGCTGGACGCGCGGGACGCCGTCGCGTACGGGCTCGCGGACGAGGTCGTCCAGAGCCGTTCCTCCGGCGCCCGGTGAGCGCGCCGTGCTGCCGGACCTTCCGCCGCTGCCCGCGCTCACCCGCGCCGAGGGCGAGCTGATCGACCGTTACCTGGAGGCGGCCGAGCTGCTCGGCCGGATCAACCCCGCCCGGCAGGACGACACGTACAGCGGTCTGCGCGCCGCACAGGCGCTCGTGCGCAAGGCGACAGAGCTGAGGGACGCGCTCACGCTGATGCACCAGCGGGGCGAGACGGAGCTGCACGGGAGCACGCTGACACGCGCGCTGCGCCTGCTGGACGGCGAACGCCGCACCGCGCGGGTCGTGCTCCCGCCGGACGACGGGAAGTGACCCGACGCGCCGGAATACCGCCCACCTTCCACCGCCTCCGCACACCCTCCGGCTCCGCCCCCGCCACGCTCCCGCCCGACCATGCCCCCGGACCCGGACACCCGGCACCCCCACCGCCCCCCGCGTGTCGAGGACACCGCCACTCGGGGAGCCGAAACGGGCCGAACGTGGTACCGCCGACCGTGGTATCTCCACGCGGGTTTCCGCCGCCTCCGACTTGCGCAGCACGGGGACGACGGCGCCGCGAAGGGCCCTCGCGCCCCAGGTCCGGGGCTACGCCCGGGGACTGACGGACGTTCGGAAACGGGACTGTCCACCCGAACGGGTGAGTGGTGAGTAACACCACAAACCGCCGATTCCATTGGGATTTTCGGTCGGTAGTACGTGAAGATCCCTGTCTGACGACAAGCCCCCGCCACAGCGGCGGGGCGGTCCGGGCGGACGCCGAGTCCTGCCGCCGCCCGGATGACCGGTCGACAGGAGTGCATCGGCAGGAGTGGAGGACCCGAGCAAGACGGGTCGCCGGGACGGACGTTCGCGAGCAGCGGGCGGTCGTGCCGAGTGGCCCTTGGGGTGAAGCCGTGGCGACACGGCCGGGCAACTTCGCCAGCCCGAATCCGACAGGTCATCCTTCACAGGCGGCTGACGAAGGGTTGCGCATGACTGCGCTCAATCGTGTCCCGTCGCTGATGGCACGGGCCGGCACCGCCTCGGCCCTCACCCTGGCCGCCGTCGGCGGCTCGATCGCGGTACCGGGGCTGGCCACCGAGGCTTCCGCCGCGACCACCGCGACGAAGGCGCTTCAGATCGCGGCGTCCAAGAAGGGCGCCCCGTACAGCTACGGCGCCACCGGGCCGCGCCGGTTCGACTGCTCAGGGCTGACGCTCTACTCGTTCAAGAAGGCGGGCAAGAAGCTCCCCCGCACCGCCGCCCAGCAGTACAACAAGACGCACCACATTTCGTCCGGCCACCGCAAGGCCGGCGACCTGGTGTTCTTCCACTCGGGGTCCAGCGTCTACCACGTCGGGATCTACGCCGGTAAGGGCAAGATCTGGCACGCCCCGAAGACCGGGGACGTGGTGCGCCTGCAGAAGATCTGGACCAAGAGCGTCTGGTACGGCCGGGTGAACTGACCCGGCGCCGAGCGCGGTCGCGGTCCTGCGGGACCGCGGCCACCACTCCGGCACCGGCCACCACTCCGGCCCGGCTAAGGCTCCTGACGCGCCGCCGCCGTCAGCGGCCCCGCCGGTGCCATCCAGGGCAGCTCGACCGCGACCGTCTTGCCGCCCTCACGGGTGGAGCGCACCCGGAGCCTGCCGCCGCACTCGGCGGTCAGGCACCGGATGATGACCATCCCGCGCCCGTTGTCCTGCTGCACCGCCGCGGGCAGGCGTCTGGGGAAGCGCGGGTGGCTGTCCGTCACGCCGACGCGCAGCCACTCGTCCCGCACCAGGACGAGGTCGACGGTGAACGTGGGCGACTGGCCGAAGGTGTGCTGCACGGCGTTGGTCGCCAGCTCCGAGACGATGAGCCGTACGGTGTCGGCGTCCTCGGTGTCCGAGGGCAGACCCCACTCCGCCAGCACGCCGAGGACGTAGGTACGGGCCGTGGCGACCGAGGCGGGCTCACTCGGAAGAGTGACGGATGCTTCCAGATGGTCTGCCATGGCGACGTCGTCCCTTTCCACGCTGGGCGGTCAGCCTGCCACCACCGGACCCACCCGGGGCACCAACCCCCGATATATGCACATATCTATCGCCCGATGCGGTGAACTCTGCGACGCGAGAACGGATTTGAGGCGCGCGACGCGCTCCGGCGCACGCCCGGCTCACTCCCGCCCGCGCGCGACCTACGGGCGGGTCTCGCCGATCACCCGGACCGCGCGCGCGATCTCCTCCCCCGTCAGGTCCGCCCGCGCCGTCAGCCGCAGCCGGGAGATCCCGTCCGGCACCGACGGCGGCCGGAAGCACCCCACGGCGAGACCGGCGGCACGGCAGCGCGCCGCCCACTCGACCGCGTCGGACGCGGAAGGGGCGCGTACGGAGACCACGGCGGCGTCGGGGCGTACGGCGTCCAGCCCCTCGGCGGTCAGGCGCGTGTGCAGCTCGGCGGCGACCGCGCGGGCCCGCGCCGCCCGCTCGGGTTCGCGGCGCAGCAGCCGCAGCGCGGCGAGGGCGGCGCCGACGGAGGCGGGGGCGAGACCGGTGTCGAAGATGAACGTACGGGCTGTGTTCACGAGGTGGGCGATGACCCGCTCGGGACCGAGCACCACGCCGCCCTGGCTGCCGAGCGACTTGGACAGGGTGGCCGTGGCCACCACGTCACCGGCGCCCGCGAGCCCGGCGGCGTGCGGCGCGCCCCGGCCGCCGTCGCCCAGGACGCCGAGCCCGTGGGCGTCGTCCACCACCAGACCCGCGCCGTGCGCCCGGCACGCGGCGGCGAGGGCGCCGAGCGGGGCGGCGTCGCCGTCCACGGAGAACACCGTGTCGGAGACGGCGACGGCGGCGCCCCGATGGGTGCCGAGCGCCTTGTCCACCGCCTCCGGGTCGGCGTGGGAGACGACCTGGGTGGTGCCCCGGGCGAGTCGGCAGCCGTCGATGAGCGAGGCGTGGTTGCCCGCGTCGGAGACGATCAGCGAGCCGTGCGGGGCGAGCGCGGTGACGGCGGCGAGGTTCGCGGCGTACCCGGAGGAGAAGACCAGGGCGGCTTCGAAGCCGCAGAAGGCGGCGAGTTCGCGCTCCAGCTCGGTGTGCAGCTCGGTGGTGCCGGTGACCAGGCGGGAGCCGGTGGAGCCGCCGCCCCAGGCGCGGGCGGCGTGGACGGCGCCCTCGGTGGTCTCGGGGTGGCGGGCGAGTCCCAGGTAGTCGTTGCTCGCGAGGTCGAGCAGCGGGGAGTCGGAGGGGCGGGGGCGCAGGGTGCGTACCAGTCCGGCGCGGCGGCGGGCCCCGGCCTCCTCGTCGATCCAGCCGAACGCCATGGGTCCTCCGGTGCTTTTGTAGGTAGCGGACAGACACTAGCGGTCCGGGCGTCCGCCCATGATGTGGCAATACCCACACTCCGAACGGCGTCTGTTGTGTGAAGTCTCCTTGGCCAGGGGCGGTGCCGTAGGACAGGATCGGGCCCCATGGACCTCCTGAACACGCTGGTGGACAAGGGACTTCGGCGCGAGACGCCGACACGCGCCGAGGCGCTCGCCGTGCTGGCCACCTCCGACGACGAACTGCTCGACGTGGTGGCGGCGGCCGGGAAGGTGCGGCGGCACTGGTTCGGGCGGCGGGTGAAACTCAACTATCTGGTCAACCTCAAGTCCGGTCTGTGCCCGGAGGACTGTTCCTACTGCTCGCAGCGGCTCGGCTCGACGGCGGGCATCCTCAAGTACTCCTGGCTGAAGCCGGACCAGGCGTCCGAGGCGGCCGCCGCGGGGCTCGCCGGGGGCGCGAAGCGGGTGTGCCTGGTGGCGTCGGGGCGCGGACCGACGGACCGGGACGTGGACCGGGTCTCGGAGACCATCAAGGCGATCAAGGACCAGAACGAGGGCGTGGAGGTGTGCGCCTGTCTGGGTCTGCTCTCCGACGGGCAGGCGGAGCGGCTGCGCGCGGCGGGCGCCGACGCCTACAACCACAACCTCAACACCTCCGAGGCGACCTACGGCGACATCACCACCACCCACACGTACGCCGATCGGGTGGACACGGTGCACAAGGCGCACGCGGCGGGGCTCTCCGCCTGCTCGGGGCTGATCGCGGGCATGGGCGAGAGCGACGCGGATCTGGTGGACGTGGTGTTCGCGCTGCGCGAGCTGGACCCGGACTCCGTTCCGGTGAACTTCCTGATCCCGTTCGAGGGCACTCCGCTGGCCAAGGAGTGGAACCTCACCCCACAGCGCTGTCTGCGGATCCTGGCGATGGTCCGCTTCGTCTGCCCGGACGTGGAGGTGCGCATCGCGGGCGGTCGCGAGGTCCATCTGCGCACGCTCCAGCCGCTCGCGCTGCACCTCGCCAACTCGATCTTCCTCGGCGACTACCTGACCAGCGAGGGTCAGGCGGGCAAGGCCGACCTGGAGATGATCGCGGACGCCGGGTTCGAGGTGGAGGGCGCGGACGAGGTGACGCTGCCGGAGCACCGGGCGGCGGGCGGGGGCGGCTGCGGTTCGGGCGCCGCCGGGGAGGGCGACTGCGGTTCGCACGGTGTGTGCGGCACGGCGGACTCCGCACCGGCGACGACTCCGGCGCGGGCGACGACTCCGGCACAGGCGAAGACCCCGGCGCAGGCGACCGCCCCGGACGAGGCGGAAACCCCGGCCGGTGCCAAGCCCGCCGGAGGCACCCCCCGTACCGACCTCGTCGCCGTACGCCGCCGTGGCGCCGGAACCGACCTCGCGCCCAATGCCTGACCTCGGCACGGCAGAGCTGCTGGACCTCGACCGGCGGCACGTGTGGCATCCGTACGGCCCGATGCCCGGGCGCGCCGAACCGCTCGTCGTGGAGTCGGCGAGCGGGGTGCGGCTGCGACTGGCGGACGGCGGCGGCGAGTTGATCGACGGCATGTCGTCCTGGTGGTCCGCGATCCACGGCTACCGGCACCCGGTGCTCGACGAGGCGGCGCGCGCGCAACTGGACCGGATGAGCCATGTGATGTTCGGCGGGCTCACGCACGAGCCCGCCGTCCGGCTGGCGAAGCTCCTTGTCGACATGTCGCCGGAGGGGCTTGAGCACGTCTTCCTCGCGGACTCCGGCTCGGTGTCCGTCGAGGTCGCCGTCAAGATGTGCCTGCAGTACTGGCGCTCGCTGGGTCGTCCTGCCAAGCGGCGGCTGCTGACCTGGCGCGGCGGCTACCACGGCGACACCTGGCACCCGATGTCGGTGTGCGACCCGGAGGGCGGGATGCACGGGCTGTGGTCCGGCGCCCTGCCGCGCCAGGTGTTCGCGGACGCGCCGCCCGCCGCGTACGAGGAGTCGTACGCCGGTCATCTGCGCACGCTGATCGAGCGGCACGCGGACGAACTGGCCGCCGTGATCGTGGAGCCGGTGGTGCAGGGCGCGGGCGGGATGCGGTTCCACTCCCCCACGTATCTGCGGGTGCTGCGCGAGGCGTGCGACGCGCACGGCGTGCTGCTGGTGTTCGACGAGATCGCCACCGGGTTCGGGCGCACGGGCGCGCTGTTCGCGGCGGAGCACGCCGGGGTGACCCCGGATGTGATGTGCGTGGGCAAGGCGCTGACCGGCGGCTATCTGACGATGGCGGCGACGCTGTGCACCGCGCGGGTGGCGGACGGCATCTCGCGGGGTGAGGTGCCGGTGCTCGCGCACGGTCCGACCTTCATGGGCAATCCGCTCGCCGCCAACGTGGCGTGTGCCTCCGTCGAGTTGCTGCTCGGGCAGGACTGGCGGACGGAGGTGAAGCGGATCGAGAGCGGTCTGCGCGAGGGTCTGGCGGAGGCGGCGGAGCTGCCCGGCGTGCGGGACGTGCGCGTCCTCGGCGCCATCGGGGTGGTCCAGCTCGATCACGAGGTGGACATGGCGGCGGCCGGACGGGCCGCCGTGCGGGAGGGCGTGTGGCTGCGCCCGTTCCGCGATCTGGTCTACACGATGCCGCCGTACGTCACGGACGACGCGGACGTGGCACGGATCGCGCGCGCGGTGTGCGCCGCCGCGCGGGAGGGATGACATGCCGGTACTGATGATCACGGGCACGGGCACGGAGGTCGGCAAGACGGTCACGACCGCCGCCGTCGCCGCGGCGGCGCTCGCCGCGGGACGTTCGGTGGCCGTGCTGAAGGCGGCGCAGACGGGGGTGCGCCCCGACGAGCGCGGGGACGCGGACGAGGTGGTCCGGCTCGCGGGTCCGGTCGCCGCGTCCGAACTCGCCCGCTATCCGGAGCCGTTGGCGCCGGGTACGGCGGCACGGCGGGCCGGTATGGCTCCGGTGCGTCCGCAGGAGGTCGCCGAGGCGGCGGCGAAGCTGGCCACCGAGCACGATCTGGTGCTGGTGGAGGGCGCGGGCGGGCTGCTCGTGCGGTTCGATCCGGCGGGCGGCACGCTGGCGGACGCGGCGGTGCTGCTGGGCGCGCCGGTGCTCGTGGTGGCTCCGGCGGGGCTTGGCACGCTGAACTCCACGGAGCTGACGGCGCGCGAACTGCGTCTGCGCCAGTTGGAGTTGATCGGCGTGGTGATCGGTTCCTGGCCCAAGGAGCCCGATCTGGCCGCGTGTTGCAATGTGGCCGATCTGCCGGAGGTGGCCGGGGCTCCGCTGCTCGGGGCGATCCCGGCCGGGGCGGGGGCGCTGTCGCCCGCCGACTTCCGTGCGCAGGCGCCGAGTTGGCTGTCGGCGCGGTTGAGCGGGGAGTGGGACGCGGGAGCCTTCCGGGAACGGCAGGCGGCGTTCTAGCGGGTCGGTGCCGCGCGATCGGGCGTGTGCCGGGGTCGTATCCGGTCGGGTGTCCGCGAGGAGGGGACATTCCGCGCGTCCTCGGGAAGAATCGCCGTAAAGGCGGGACCGTTCCCCGGGAGGCTGCCATGCGACTGTCCTCGACCCGCTCCGGCCGGGCGGCGGGTCCCGACGGCGTCCACCATCCGCTGTTCGCCCGCTGCTGGGCACGCCTCAGCGCGAACGCGGACACGCGGCTGGGTCTGGGGGAGCTGCGGGAGCGGCTGCTCGCGGGGCTTTCCGGGCGGGTGATCGAGATCGGCGCGGGCAACGGGCTGAACTTCGCCCGGTATCCGGCGGCGGTCTCGGAGGTCGTGGCGATCGAACCGGAGCCGCTGCTCCGGCGGTTGGCCCTGCAGGCGGCGCTGCGGGCGGACGTGCCGGTGGACGTCGTACCGGGGACGGCGGAGGCGCTGCCGGTCAAGAGCGAGTCGTTCGACGCGGCTGTGCTGTGCCTGGTGCTGTGCAGCGTCCAGGACGTGCGGCGGGCGCTGGCGGAGGTGCGGCGGGTGCTCAAGCCCGGCGGCGAGGTCCGCTTCCTGGAGCACGGCCGGGGCGGCGGGCAGGTGATGCGGGCGACCCAGCGCGTCCTGGACCGCACGGTGTGGCCCCGTCTGGCCGGGGGCTGCCATCTGTCGCGGACCCCGCTGACCGCGCTGCGCGAGGCGGGTTTCACCGTCGGTCCTTACCACCCCGTGCGCCTCCCGGACCGGGGTCCGAGGCTGCCGTGGTCGTACGGCGTGCTGGGGACGGCTCGGCGCCCGGGACCCGTGACGTAGCCCGGCGCCCGTGACGTAGCCCAGCGCCCGTGACGTGGACGCAGGGATCGGTGGCCCACCCGGAAGGGTTAGTGCCGTGACCGGCACGGCGAGACCACCCCGCCCCGCGCGCCCGGCGCTCCCCGCCCCTGATCCCGCCTCCCACCAGTGCCGTGAAGCGGAGCGGATGTGGGGCGGGTCACACTAGGCTCGGCTGGGGCAAGGAGTGGGACGTCTAGGTGACCTGGAGGCGGTCTTGTTCACATCTGCCGAGGAGAGCGTGCCGGGGTCCGAGCCGGGGCGGGGCACCGCGGCGCGGGCGCGCGGGCTGACCAAGGCGTACGGCTCGGGCGAGACCGCCGTGATCGCCCTGGACTCGGTCGACGTGGACATCGCGCGCGGTCGGTTCACCGCCGTGATGGGTCCCTCCGGTTCGGGCAAGTCCACGCTGATGCACTGCCTGGCGGGGCTCGACACCGTATCGGCCGGTCAGGTGTGGCTCGGGGACACCGAGATCACGGGGCTGAAGGACAAGGAGCTGACCCGGCTGCGCCGCGACCGGATCGGGTTCATGTTCCAGTCGTTCAATCTGATCCCGACGCTGAACGCGGCAGAGAACATCACGCTGCCGATGGACATCGCGGGTCGCCGGCCCGACGAGCGGTGGCTGGACCAGGTGATCGACACCCTCGGGCTGCGCGGCAGGCTCAGGCACCGGCCCTCGCAGCTCTCGGGCGGTCAGCAGCAGCGGGTGGCCTGTGCGCGGGCGCTGGCGTCCCGCCCGGAGCTGATCTTCGCCGACGAGCCGACCGGAAACCTGGACTCACGCGCCGGTCTGGAGGTGCTGGGCTTCCTGCGCAGGGCGGTGGACGAGCTGGGGCAGACCGTCGTCATGGTCACCCACGACCCGGGCGCCGCCGCCCACTCCGACCTGGTGCTCTTCCTGGGCGACGGCAGGATCGTGGACCGGATGGAGCGGCCGACGGCGGACGCCGTGCTGGAGCGGATGAAGGCGTTCGACGTGGTGCGCGGGCGGATCGGCGACGACGCCGTGGCGCAGGAGGACTGATCTCCGGTGCTCAAGGCGACGCTGAGAAGCTTCCTGGCGCACAAGGGACGCCTCGCGCTGTCCGCGCTGGCCGTGCTGCTGTCCGTGGCGTTCGTCGCGGGCAGCCTGATCTTCTCCGACACGGTGAGCCGGACCTTCGACCGGCTCTTCGCCTCGACGGCGGCCGATGTGACGGTGGGCCCGAAGGAGGACCTGCGCTCCCCGGTGCCGGGCGGCGCCGTGCAGACGGTTCCGGCCGCGCTGCGGGACAAGGTCGCCAAGGTGCCCGGGGTGGCGTCGGCGCACGCGGACGTGTCCGTGCAGAACGTCGTGGTGGTCGACAGCCGGAACAAGTCCGTGGGTCCGACGACCGGCGCCCCCACCATCGCCATGGCCTGGTATCTCACCGACCGCAGCCCGGTCGAGCTGACCTCCGGTCACGCCCCGCGCGGTGCGGGCGAGGCGCTGCTGGACGCGGACACCGCGAGCAAGAAGCACGTACGGGTCGGGGACACGCTCACCGTGCAGGCGCAGCCGGGGAGCTTCAAGGTCCGGGTCGTCGGCATCGCCACGTTCACCACGACCAACCCCGGCGCGGCTCTGGTCTTCCTGGACCCGGCGGTGGCGGCGCGCGAGCTGCTGGGCTCGGACACCCGCGCCACCGCCATCTCGGTGGACGCGGCGCCGGGCGTCGACGACAAGGTGCTCAAGAGCCGGGTGGCGACGGCGGTCGGACCCGGGCACTACGACCTGAAGACCGCCGGTGAGCAGGCGAAGTCGGCGGCGGCGAACCTCGGCGGCTTCCTCGACGTGATCAAGTACGTGATGCTGGGATTCGCCGGGATCGCCGTCCTGGTGGGCATCTTCCTCATCGTCAACACCTTCTCGATGCTGATCGCGCAGCGCACCCGCGAGCTGGGGCTGCTGCGGGCGCTGGGCGCCGACCGGCGGCAGGTGCGCCGCTCGGTGCTCCTGGAGGCGCTGCTGCTCGGGGTGGTGGGCTCGACGCTGGGTCTCGCGGCGGGGATCGGGCTCGCCTTCGGGCTGATCCGGCTGATGGGCGCGTTCGGGATGAACCTGAAGGCGACCGAGATGGTGATCGGCTGGGGCACCCCGGTCGCGGCGTACGTGGTCGGAGTGGGCGTCACCTTCGTCGCCGCGTATCTGCCCGCGCGGCGCGCGGCGACCGTCTCCCCGATGGCCGCGCTCTCGGACGCCGAGATCGCGGGCGTCGACAAGCCGCTGACCGCGCGTGCCGTGGCGGGCGGGGTCGTCGGCGTGGCCGGTGCCGCCGCGCTGGCCGGGTGCGTGGCGTCGGACAAAACCGCTACGGCGGCTTCGCTGCTCGGGCTCGGTGTGGTGCTGACGCTGATCGCGACGGTGGTCGCGGGACCGCTCCTGGTGCGCCCGGTGATCCGGGTGCTGGGCGCGGCGTTCCCGGCGCTGTTCGGCTCGGTGGGCCGGATGAGCCAGCGCAACGCGCTGCGCAATCCGCGCCGTACGGGCGCCACGGCGGCGGCGCTGATGGTGGGGCTCGCGCTGGTGGGCGGGATGTCGGTGGCGAGCGCGTCGATGTCGGCGTCGTTCGACCGGCAGATCGAGCGCACGCTGGGCGCCGACTACGTCGTGCAGAGCCAGAACTTCACGCCGTTCACCAAGGAGGTCACCCGCGCGGTCGAGGGCACGCGGGGCGTCGGACTGGTCGTCCAGCAGCGGCTGACCCCGCTCGCGCTGCGGCTGCCCGACGGCAGGCGGGTGGAGACGGCGGCCGCCGGGTACGGACCGCACCTCGACCAGGTCGCCCATCTGGCCTACACCCAGGGCGGGACGACGGCGGCGCTGGCGGACGGGCATCTGGCGATGGACGCCGGGTTCGCGAAGGACCACCGGGTGAGGGTCGGCAGCGTGCTGCCGGTGGAGTTCCCGGGCGGACGGCGGGCCGCGCTGACGGTGGGCGCGCTCACCAACCTGGACACGGGTGAGGGCTTCGGCACCCAGGGCGGTGTCTTCTTCGGCCTGGGCACCCTGGAGAAGTACGTGCCCGGCGGTCAGGACTCCTCCCTCTACGTCAACGCCTCCCCCGGCACCGACGCGAGTGAGCTGCGCGGCGCGCTGGACTCCTCCCTCAAGCCGTTCCCGCAGGTCCAGGTGCGCGACCAGGCGGACTACAAGAAGCTGGTCCACGACCAGATCTCCGTCCTGCTCTACCTGGTGTACGCCCTGCTCGGTCTCGCCATCGTCATCGCGGTGCTCGGTGTGGTGAACACGCTCGCGCTCTCGGTGGTCGAGCGCACCCGCGAGATCGGTCTGCTGCGCGCGATCGGGCTCAGCAGGCGGCAGTTGCGCCGGATGATCCGCCTGGAGTCCGTGGTGATCGCGGTCTTCGGCGCGGTCCTCGGACTCGCCCTCGGTCTGGTCTGGGGCGTCTGCGGACAGCAGGTCCTGGCCCTGCGCGGGCTGAAGGAACTGGCCGTCCCCTGGGGCACGATCGTCGCCGTGGTGATCGGCGCGGCGGTGGTCGGCGTGGTCGCCGCCCTGCTCCCGGCGCTGCGCGCCTCGCGGATGAACGTGCTGGCGGCCATCGCCCACGAGTGAGCCCCGCGTTCGTCCCCGGCCGGGCGCCGGGCGTGATGGAATCGCGGGGACAGCTCAACTCGCCTCAGGGACAGGAGAGTTCATGCCGCGCCCGTTCCGGTTCGGAGTCAACCTGCTCGCCCCGTCGCCCGGTGCCGAGTGGCGGGCGAGATGCCGGCTGGCCGAGGAGCTGGGGTACGACGTGATCCTGGTCCCCGATCATCTCGGCATGGTCGCGCCGTTCCCGGCGCTGGTGGCGGCAGCGGCGGTGACCGAGCGGCCCCGGCTCGGCACGCTGGTGCTCAACGCGGGGCTGTGGAACCCCACCCTGCTGGCCCGCGAGGTCGCCACCACGGACGCGCTGACCGAGGGGCGTCTGGAGCTGGGTCTGGGCGCCGGGTACGTCCGTGCCGAGCACGAGCGGGCGGGGCTGCCGTTCGGTGCCCCTAAGGAGCGGGCGGATCATCTGCGCCGCACGGTGGAGGAGCTGGAGCGGCTGCTCGGCACCGGCGAGGCGGGGTTCCGGCCCGCGCGGGAGCGGGTGCCGCTGCTGATCGGCGGCGACGGCGAGCGCACGCTGCCGCTGGGCGTGGCGCACGCGGACGTCATCGGCTTCACCGGGGCACGGATGGTGGGCGGGCGTCTGCGCGCGCTCCCGGCGAAGGAGGTGGCCGAGCGGGTGGCCCGCTACGAGGAGCTGGCGGCGGACCGTGCCGTACCGGCGGAGCGGAACCTGCTGATCCAGGTCGTCGCCGTCACCGACGATCCGGCGACGGTGCTCGCCCCGCTGCTGGAGCGGCAGCCGGGGCTGACCCTGGAGGAGGCGCTGGAGCTGCCCGTCGTCCTGGTCGGCTCGCTGGACGAGGTCGTGGCGAAGGCGCTCGCGCTGCGGGAGCGGTACGGGTTCTCGTATCTGACCGTGCTGGAGCCGTACCTGGAGGTGTTCGCGCCGGTACTGGAGCGGCTGCGCGCCGCGGACGTTTAGACCATTCGGGGTTTTCGTTCAGTTTCGAGACGGTATACATGCTTCCGTACCGCGTGACCCGCACGGGGTGCGCCCGGGCGCGGTGTGGAGCCCGTACGGCCCGGACGCGGCCGTACGTCTTGCGGGCGGCCCGGCGCAGTGCGCGTCGGGTCCGCCGGGCGCCCCCGCTACCGCCTTCCGGAAGAGGGATGCGCCATGACGACAGACACCGGCGACGGGCAGGTCGGCTTCGCCGATCTCGAACTGGCCCCCGAGATCGTGGGGGCGCTGACCGCGCTCGGCTACGAGGAGCCCACCCCGATCCAGCAGGAGGCGATCCCGCCCCTGCTCCAGGGGCACGACCTGCTGGGGCAGGCGGCGACGGGCACCGGCAAGACCGCCGCGTTCGCGCTGCCGCTGATCCAGCGCCTCGCGCGCGACGGAAAGCGCGGCGGGGGGCCCTCCGCACTGGTGCTGACGCCGACCCGCGAGCTGGCCATCCAGGTGTCGGAGGCGGTCCACCGCTACGGCACCGACCTGGGCGTACGCGTCCTGCCGGTGTACGGCGGCCAGCCCATCGGGCGGCAACTGCGCGAACTGCAGCGCGGCGTGGACGTGGTGGTGGCGACCCCGGGGCGGGCGCTCGACCACATCGCGCGGGGCACGCTGAAGCTGGACGACCTGCGCACGGTCGTCCTCGACGAGGCCGACGAGATGCTGGACATGGGCTTCTCGGAGGACATCGACGCGATCCTGGATCACCTGCCCGAGGAGCGGCAGACGGTGCTGTTCTCGGCGACGATGCCCGCGCGGATCGACTCCATGGCGCGCAAGCACCTCAGCGATCCGGTCCGGGTGCGCATCGAGCGGGAGGCGCCCGCGCCGGGCGAGGCACCCCGGGTGCGCGAGTCGGCGTACGTCGTGGCGCGCAACCAGAAGCCCGCCGCGCTGGGGCGGCTGCTCGACGTGGAGTCGCCGGAGGCGGCGATCGTGTTCTGCCGCACCCGTGACCAGGTGGACCAGCTCTCCGAGACGCTGAACGGGCGCGGCTACCGCGCCGAGGCGCTGCACGGCGGGCTTAGCCAGGAGCAGCGGGACCGGGTGATGGGGCGGCTGCGCAACGGTACGGCGGACCTGCTCGTCGCGACCGACGTCGCGGCGCGCGGCATCGACGTGGAGCATCTGACCCACGTGATCAATTACGACGTGCCGTCGGCGCCCGAGTCGTACGTCCACCGGATCGGGCGGGTCGGTCGCGCGGGTCGCGAGGGCGTGGCGATCACGCTGGCGGAGCCGCGCGAGTCCAGGATGCTCAAGACGATCGAGCGGGTGACCGGGCGGAAGGTCCCGCTGGAGAAGGTGCCGTCGGTGGCGGACCTGCGCGCCCGGCGCCTGGAGCTGACACGGGCGGCGCTGCACGAGAGTCTGCTCGACGACGAGGACCTGGAGCGGTTCCGGGTGGTGGTGGAGACCCTCGGGGACGAGTTCGACGTGATGGACGTGGCGCTGGCGGCGGTGAAGCTGGCGCACGAGTCGGGCGGCGCCGCGTTCGACGAGGAGGAGATCCCCGAGATCACGCCGCGCGACCGGGACCGGGACCGTGATCGCGGCGGCAGGGACCGGCGGGACCAGGACCGGGGTCAGCGCGGGCGCCGGGCGCCGCGGCGTTCCTCGCCGGGCATGACGCGGTTGTTCGTGGGCGCCGGGCGCAGCGCGGGCATCCGGCCGCAGGACCTGGTGGGCGCCATCGCCGGGGAGTCGCGGCTGAACGGACGGGACATCGGCTCGATCGAGATCGCGGACCGCTTCTCGCTGGTGGAGGTGCCCGACGAGGCGGCGGAGGACGTGATCCACGCGCTGCGCGGTGCCTCGATCAAGGGGCGGCGGGCGCAGGTGCGGCGGGAGCGGGAGCAGCAGCGCTGAACTGAGCCGAGCCGAGAGGAGCGGTGGGGAGCGGTGGGGAAATTCCCTGGCCCGGTCGGACGGCGTTCTGGTTGGGTCGGGGGACATGAGCGATCTTCAGATCCGGTCCGCCGCCTTCCCCGACATCGACGCCGTCCTGGCGTTCTGGCGGGAGGCGGCGGAGGGCACGAGCATCAGTGACGACCGGGAGGGGGTGGCCCGGCTCCTCGCGACGGACCCCGAGGCGCTGCTGCTCGCGGAGCGCGCGGGGGTGCTGGCCGGGACGGTCATCGCCGGTTTCGACGGCTGGCGCTGCTCGGCGTACCGGCTCGCCGTGCACCCGGATCACCGCCGTCAGGGCGTCGCGAGCGCGCTGCTTGAGGCGGCGGAGCGGCGGTTCGCCGCGCTCGGCGGGCGCCGGGCGGACGCGATGGTGCTGGTGCGCAACGAGACGGCGCACCATGCCTGGGGCGCGGCGGGGTACGTGCCCGAGGAGCACTGGCGCCGCTGGGTGAAGCCGCTGACGTCCTGAGGCAGGACCGGTCCGTCCGTACGGACGCTTTGCGTTTCCTTTACTATTGAGGTGCCATCCGGTCCTCGACGAAAGGTTGTGAGCGTCCGCCCATGGGCGAGCCTCCCAGTACGCGACATCGCGCGTTCCGCGCCCCCGTGCCCGATCATGGGACGGGGGTGACCCGATGACCGAAGTGCTGCTCCTTCTGGTGGCGGTCCTGCTGTCGCTCGCCTGCGGTGCCTTCGTGGCGGCAGAGTTCTCGCTGACCACGGTCGAGCGCGGCGAGCTGGAGCGGGCCGCGGCGCGCGGCGAACGGGGTGCCTCCGGTGCGCTGAAGGCTGTGCGCGGTCTGACCTTCCAGCTTTCCGGCGCGCAGCTCGGCATCACCGTGACCAACCTGGTGGTCGGCATGCTGGCCGAGCCGTCGATCGCGAAGCTGCTGTCGGGTCCGTTCCGGGCGATGGGTCTGTCGGCGACCACCGCGAGTTCGGTCGCGCTGGTGCTGGGCACCGCCCTCTCGACGGTGTTCCTGATGGTCGTCGGCGAACTGGTGCCGAAGAACTGGGCGATCTCCTCACCGCTGGCGGTGGCCAAGCGGGTGGGGACGCCGCAGCGGTGGTTCAGCAATGTGTTCCGCCCCTTCATCACCCATCTGAACAACACCGCCAACCGCGTGGTGCGCCGCTTCGGTCTGGAGCCCGCGGAGGAGCTGGCCTCGGCGCGCGGACCGCAGGAACTGGTGGCGCTGGCCCGGCACTCCGCCCGGCAGGGCGCGCTGGAGGCGGACACCGCCGAGCTGTTCGTGCGCACGCTGAACCTGGCCGACCTCACGGCGGAGAACGTGATGACGCCCCGCGTGCAGGTCGTCGCCCTGGACACCCAGGCGACCTGCGAGGACGTGGCGAACGCGACCCGTGCGACCGGGCTTTCGCGCTTCCCGGTGTACCGGGGCGGTCTCGACGCGGTGGTCGGCGTCGCGCACATCAAGGACGTGCTCGCGGTGCCCGCCGGTGACCGGCCGGTGCGCTCGGTCACCCAGATCATGCGCGACCCGCTGCTGGTGCCGGAGTCCCTGACCGTGGACCGGCTCCTGGACCGGCTGTCCGGCCGTCGCACCATGGCGGTCGTCATCGACGAGTACGGCGGCACGGCGGGCGTCGCGACCCTTGAGGACATCGTGGAGGAGGTCGTCGGCGAGGTCCGCGACGAGCACGACCCGCACGAGACGCCCGACCTCGCGCCCGACGGCACCGACGACGAGGGGCGCCTGGTGTACGCGGCGGACGGCGCCGCCCGCACCGATCAGCTCGCGAGCGTCGGACTGCGGGTGCCCGAGGGACCGTACGAGACGCTGGCGGGGCTCGTCGCGACCCGGCTCGGGCGGATACCCGAGACCGGGGACCGGATCGAGGTCGCCGGCTGGCGGCTGGACGTGACGGACGCCTCCGGGCACCGGGCCGCGCGGGTGAAGCTGCACGCGCCGTGGGGCACGGTCCGGGGCGGGGCGGAACACGGTGAGCGGACGGAGGGGGCGCGATGACCGCCGTACAGCTTCTGATCGGACTGGCGACGCTGGTCGTCAACGCCTTCTTCGTGGGCGCCGAGTTCGCGCTGATCTCGGTGCGGCGCTCGCAGGTCGAGCCGCTGGCCCAGGAGGGCGACAAGCGGGCGCGGCGGGTGCTGTGGGGTCTGGAGCACGTGTCCGCGCTGCTCGCGGCGGCGCAGCTCGGCATCACCCTGTGCACGCTGGTCCTCGGTGTGGTCGCGGAGCCCGCGATCGCGCATCTGCTGGAGCCGGTGTTCCACGCGGTGGGCGTGCCCTCCAGCGCGGGACACGTGGTGTCGTTCGTGATCGCGCTGACGCTGGCGACGTATCTGCACATGCTGCTCGGGGAGATGGTCCCGAAGAACATCGCGCTCGCGGAGCCGGTGCGCAGCGCGCTGCTGCTCGGACCTCCGCTGGTCGCGCTGTCCCGCGCCCTGCGCCCGGTGATCTTCACGGTCAACGCCTTCGCCAACGGTCTGCTGAAGCTCCTGCGCGTCGAGGCCAGGGACGAGGTGGCGGCCAGCTTCACCGACACCGAACTGGCCGAGATCGTCAAGGACGCCACCGAGGCGGGTCTCATCGACAACCGCGCCCAGGAACGCCTCAACGACGCCCTGGAGCTCGGCAGCCGCCCGGTCCGCGACGTCGTCGTCCCCCTGGAACGCGTCGTCTACGCCCGCGTCGGCATCACCCCCGAACAACTGGAGCGCCTCTCCGCCGAGTCCGGCTTCTCCCGCTTCCCGGTGGTCGACAACGGGCGCCGCATCGTCGGCTACCTCCACGTCAAGGACGCCCTCGACGCCTCCCCCCGCGACATGCCCTTCCCCCTCCCCGACATGCGCCCCATCGCCCGCATCCGCGAAACCAGCCCCCTGGACGACGTCCTCACGGCAATGCGCGGCAGCCGGACCCATGTGGCGGCGGTGATCGGCGAGGACGGGCGGCTGGCGGGACTGGTGACGATGGAGGACGTACTGCGGGAACTGTTCGGGCAGACGGCGTGAGGGGTGCCGTCCGGCGGTTGGCGGGGTGTGCGGGCGGGGCGGGGTGTGCTGCGGGGCGCCTGGAGTTCGGTGCCCGTGCGGGCGGGGTCTGGTGGGGTGTTTCGCGCGATGAGCGGTGCGCGGCGACCTTCGGTGGGGTGCCTCGCGACCTGGGCGGGCCAGGACCGGCAGGGTGACTCGCGCCTTGAGCAGCGCACGGCCCGGCGAAGTCGCTCGCGGCCGAGCAAGGCGACACCGGGGCTGTTGCGCGGCGGTATACGGCCGGGGGTCGCATGGCGCGGGCGAGGCAGGTCGGTCCCTGGCCGCGCGCGGCTCCGGTCTCGGCTGGACCCGTCCCTCTCCTCGGGACCTCGGTCCGAACCTGGCCCTGCGGGCTCGTCCCATCAGCCCGGCGTCATGTCCTCCGGCTCGGCCCTGCCACGCTCAGCCCCACCAGCCCAAGCACGCTGACCCCGCCGCGTCGGCCGACCTGGTGCCGCTCGGCCTCGCCCCCGCGTCGCGGCGCTCGGTCACGCTCGCCCGCTCTATTCCGCTCGGTCGCACGGGCCGCGTCCGATCGCGCGCCGCACACAACACCGGCGAGGTCCCGGAGGTCCTGGGGATGTTCAGCCCACCCGGCTCGCGCCGCCGTCCGTCGGCGCCGAAAAACCAGCCCGGCGTGAGACGGCACGGCGGCGTACGGACAGGGCAGCGCCAAGGCACCGTCACCGCGCCGCGCAGGGCCACGTGGGGGTACCGACCGGTGAGTATGCGGGGCAGGGATACCATCGCTTTCGCCATGCACACGAACTCCACGCCTCCCGCGCACGCCAGCCTTGTCGCCGTTGGTGACTCCTTCACCGAGGGGATGTCGGATCTGTTGCCCGACGGGTCCTATCGGGGCTGGGCCGATCTTCTCGCCGCGCGGATGGCGGCGCGGCAGCCGGGGTTCCGGTACGCCAACCTCGCGGTGCGGGGGAAGCTGATCGGGCAGATCGTCGAGGAGCAGGTGGACCTCGCGGCCGCGATGCGGCCGGATGTGATCACGCTGGTCGGCGGGCTGAACGACACCCTGCGGCCCAAGTGCGACATGGGCCGGGTCAAGGGTCTGCTGACCGAGGCGGTCGAGCGACTGGCACCGCACTGCGAGCAGCTCGTGCTGATGCGCAGCCCCGGCCGCCAGGGACCGGTGCTCGAACGGTTCCGGCCGCGCATGGAGGAGCTGTTCGACTGCGTGGACGGACTTGCCGAGAAGCACGGCGCGGTCGTCGTCGACCTGTACGGCGCTGCCTCGCTGGCCGACCCCCGGATGTGGGACGTGGACCGGCTGCACCTGACCCCCGAGGGTCACCGCAGGGTCGCGGAGGCGGTGTGGCAGTCGCTCGGCTACGAGCCCGAGGACGCCGACTGGCACACCCCGATGCCGCCCACCCCGCTGCCGGGCTGGATGGACCGCCGCGTGGCGGACGCCCGCTTCGCGCGGACGTACCTGCTGCCGTGGATAGGCCGCCGTCTGACCGGCCGTTCCTCCGGCGACGGACGCCCCGCCAAGCGCCCCGACCTGCTGCCGTACGAGGACCCCGCGGGCTCCTTGTAGGTTCCTCCGAACAACCCCAGGGCGCTGGCCTGCACGAATTGCCAGTAAACTCGGTGCACGTGACTTCAGCGCCCGCCAAGCCCCGCATCCCGAACGTCCTCGCCGGACGCTACGCCTCCACCGAGCTCGCCTCGCTCTGGTCGCCCGAGCAGAAGGTGAGGATGGAGCGGCAGCTCTGGCTCGCCGTGCTGCGGGCGCAGAAGGACCTCGGCATCGACGTGCCCGACGAGGCGATCGCCGACTACGAGCGCGTCCTCGACACCGTGGACCTGAACTCGATCGCCGAACGCGAGAAGGTCACCCGGCACGACGTGAAGGCCCGGATCGAGGAGTTCAACGCCCTCGCCGGTCACGAGCACGTGCACAAGGGCATGACCTCCCGCGACCTCACCGAGAACGTCGAGCAGCTTCAGATCCGCGTCTCCCTGGAGCTGATGCGCGACCGCACCGTCGCCGTCCTCGCCCGCCTGGGCAAGCTCGCGGCGGAGTACGGCGAACTGGTCATGGCCGGCCGCTCGCACAACGTCGCCGCCCAGGCCACCACCCTCGGCAAGCGCTTCGCCACGGCGGCCGACGAGCTGCTCGTGGCGTACGAGCGCGTCGAGGAGCTGCTCGGCCGCTACCCGCTGCGCGGCGTCAAGGGCCCGGTCGGCACCGCCCAGGACATGCTGGACCTGCTCGGCGGGGACGCCGCCAAGCTGGACGAGCTGGAGCAGCGGATCGCCGCCCACCTCGGCTTCTCGCGCGCGTTCACCTCGGTCGGCCAGGTCTACCCCCGCTCGCTGGACTACGAGGTCGTCACCACGCTGGTCCAGCTCGCGGCGGCGCCGTCCTCGCTGGCCAAGACGATCCGCCTCATGGCGGGCAACGAGCTGGTCACCGAGGGCTTCAAGCCGGGCCAGGTCGGCTCCTCCGCGATGCCGCACAAGATGAACACCCGCTCCTGCGAGCGCGTCAACGGTCTGATGGTCGTCCTGCGCGGCTACGCCTCGATGACCGGCGAGCTGGCGGGCGACCAGTGGAACGAGGGCGACGTGTCCTGCTCGGTGGTGCGCCGGGTCGCGCTGCCGGACGCGTTCTTCGCGCTGGACGGACTCCTGGAGACGTTCCTCACCGTGCTCGACGAGTTCGGCGCCTTCCCGGCGGTCGTCGCGCGCGAGCTGGACCGCTACCTGCCGTTCCTCGCCACCACCAAGGTGCTGATGGCCGCGGTGCGCTCCGGCGTCGGCCGCGAGGTCGCGCACGAGGCGATCAAGGAGAACGCCGTCGCCACCGCGCTCGCCATGCGCGAGCAGGGCGCCGACCGCAACGACCTGCTGGACAAGCTCGCCGCCGACGAG
Organism: Streptomyces sp. DSM 110735; assembly: GCF_016482685.1. Classification (GTDB taxonomy): domain Bacteria; phylum Actinomycetota; class Actinomycetes; order Streptomycetales; family Streptomycetaceae; genus Streptomyces. The sequence continues at coordinate 493,073 of NZ_JACYHF010000002.1, forward strand.
CGACTGCCGCTGGACCGCGCGCGGTTGGAGGCGCTGATGGCCGACAAGCTGTCCTTCACCGGCGCCGCCGCCGACCAGGTCGGCGTGCTGGTCGGCCGCATCGACGCGATCGCCGCCAAGCACCCGGAGGCCGCCCGCTACACCCCCGGGGCGATCCTCTGAGCCTCACCCAGGCGCAACTGGAGGCCGCCCGCGGCCGTCTCGTCCCCGACGTGCTCGCGGACGGCCTCCACGTCCTGTTCTGCGGCATCAACCCCGGTCTGATGTCCGCCGCGACGGGCCACCACTTCGCCCGCCCCGGCAACCGCTTCTGGCCCGTACTCCACCGCTCCGGCTTCACCCCCCGCCAACTGAAGCCCGCCGAGGAACGCGACCTGCTCACCTACGGTCTCGGCATCACCAACGTCGTCGCCCGCGCCACCGCCCGCGCCGACGAGCTGAAGCCCGAGGAGTACCGCGAGGGCGGTCGCCTGCTGGCCGCCAAGGTCGAGCGGTACGCCCCGCGCTGGCTCGCCGTGGTCGGCGTGACCGCCTACCGCTCCGCCTTCGCGGACCGCACCGCCCGCATCGGCCCCCAGGACCGCACCATCGGCAACACCCGGATCTGGGCGCTCCCCAACCCCAGTGGTCTGAACGCCCACTGGACACTGGAGACGATGGCGGAGGAGTTCGCGCGCCTGCGGGAAGCGGCGACGGAGGCGTAGCCGCGCTACGGCGGCGCCGTCCACGTCACCGCCGCCACCAGCTCGACCTCGTCCTCCACGTCCCGGTCGGCGACCCCCACAGCCACCCACACCCCGTCCTCCGCCTGCCACACGTCCAGCTCATCCGTCCGCAGACAGAGCGTGGCCCAGGGCTCGGGTATGGACTCGCCCCGCGCGAGCCGCACCCGAAGCGTGACCTGCCCCCAGGCGGGCCCACCGCCCCACCGCTCGTCCAGCCGCGCGGCTATCGCCTCCCGCAGCGCGTGGAAGTCCCCGACCACACGCTCCCGCACCCCCGCATCGCCCGCCCTCAGCCCCTGGCTGGACTCCAGAACCACAGCGCGGTACCCGACCCCGCCCTCCTCCGGCAGATCCAGGGCGCGGAGCCGGTCGATGGCGGCGATGTGCCGTGCGACGACGTCCATGGGTCCAGTAAAGCGGGGGGCACTGACAATTGGCGGGGCGTCAGCATCCCCCTCCGAGCCGAGCCGGGGTTGCCACTCGCTCAGGCGTCCCGGCGCCGTACGCACCACGCCCCCGCGACCAGCGCCGCCGCCGTCCACAGCGCGGTGACCGCGAGCCCGGACCAGGGGCCGAGGGCGCCGTCCCAGGTGCTGTGCAGGGCGATCTGGCCGGCCCGGTCGGGCAGGTAGTCGGCGGCGCCGGACGAGAGGTCACCGATGACGAAGGACACGATCAGCAGGAAGGGGATCAGCAGGGAGAGGGTGGTGACGCCGCTGCGCAGGACGGCGGCGAGTCCGGCGGCGAGGAGCGCCATCAGGGTGAGGTACAGCGCGCAGCCGAGGGCGCCGCGCAGTCCGTCGCCCCAAGTGGGCGCCTCCGCACCGAGGTTGGCGCGACCCACCGCGAGGGTCAGCAGTCCGGTGAGCAGACCGGCCGTGAACACCGGCAGCGCGACGGCGCCGGCCTTGGCGGCGAACCAGCGGGTGCGGTCCGGTACGGCGGCCAGCGTCAGCCGGAGCGCACCGCCCCGGTACTCCCCCGCCACCGCCAGGGCGCCGAAGGCGACCGCCGCGATCTGGCCGAGACTGACGCCGAAGTACACCGAGAACAGCGCGTCGGAGTGATCGGGATGCGCCGAGGTGACCGCCGAAAAGCCCACGGTGACCAGGAGGACGGCGGCCAGAGCGCCCACCAGCGACCGCAGCGTTCGGATCTTGAGCCACTCGGCGTACAGGACGGGAACGAACGGCATGGTCAGACCTCCTGGGGCTGTGCGGTGAACTCCGCCTCGGCGGCCGTGAGATCGAGGTACGCCTCTTCCAGACTGGCTTCCTGGGCGGCGAGTTCGAGCACGGGCAGTCCCGCCTCGGACAGCAGCCGTCCCAACTCCTCGGCGGAGGCGTGCCGTACGGTCCACGCGCCGTCCGCGTCCCGCTCCGCCTCGTGGCCGTGCCGCAGGAGCAGCGCGCCGAGGGCGTCGGTGTCGGTGGCGCGCACCCGTACCCGGGGGCTCACCCGGGCGTCGATGAACTCCCGTACCGAAGTGTCCGCGAGCAGGCGGCCCCGGCCGAGGATCACCAGATGGTCCGCGAACGCGGCCGTCTCGCCCATCAGATGGCTGGACACCAGGACCGTACGCCCCTCGGCGGCCAGCTCCCGCAGCAGCGAGCGGACCCAGATGATGCCCTCGGGGTCGAGCCCGTTGGCGGGTTCGTCGAGCAGGATCACCTCGGGGTCGCCGAGCAGCGCGGCGGCGATGCCGAGCCGCTGGCGCATCCCGAGGGAGAAGGTCCGCACCCGGCGCCGGGCCACGGAGGCGAGCCCGGTGCGCTCCAGGACGGCGCCGACCCGCGCCACGGGGATGCGGTTGGCCGCCGCCAGCACCCTGAGGTGGTCGTATGCCGTGCGGGCACCGTGCGCGGCGCGGGCTTCCAGCAGGGAGCCCACCCGGCGCAGTGGCTCGGTGAGTTGGTCGTAGCGGCGCCCGTCGAGGGTGGCGGTGCCGGAGGTGGGACGGTCGAGACCGAGGACGAGCCGCATGGTGGTGGACTTGCCCGCGCCGTTGGGTCCGAGGAAGCCGGTGACGCGCCCGGGGCGGACGGTGAGGGTCACTCCGTCGACGGCGCGTCTGCCGCCGTACTCCTTGGTGAGGTCGCGCAGTTCGATGCTGGTCATGGCGACGAGCCTCGCCGGACGCGCCCTCGCGCGCCTCCCCCTGGCGTGGGGATCTCCTCCCCCGTGCGAGGGAGATGCGTCACCCGTGCGGCCTGCGACGATGACTGCATGGTCCGCATCCTGCGCCCGCTGCTGCGCGGGACGACGTACACACGCCTGCTGCATCTGTGGGTGCCGATGCTGATCGTCAGCGTCTGGCTCTTCATCGACCCCCGTACGCCGTGGATGCCCGCGCTCCTGATCGCGCCGGCCGGTCTCGTGGCCGGGGTGCGGATGGGCGAGGGCGTGCAGGCGCGGCTGCTGCTGACGCCCGGCGAGAAGGAGCCGGGCATCTCCGCGGTCCCGGCGGCGTCCTGGCGGGACCGCTGGCGCACCGTGCTCTGGCTGGAGGTGCGGATGGTCCTCGGGGTGGCCGCGGTGTTCGCCTGCGTGTGGCTGCCGACGCTGACCTTCGACCTCACCAAGTACGCCTGGGGACAGCCGCCTTCGGGTCTCCCCCTGCTGGACCGGTTACCCCCGCATCCGGCGTACGCGCTGCTCGCCCCGCTCCCGCTGCTCGTCCTGTACGGCGCGGTGGTCGGGCTCGGCGCGCTCGTCACGGCGTGCGCCCGGCAGTTGCTCGGTCCGTCGGCCGCCGAACGTCTGGCGGCGCTGGAGGAGCGCACCGAGCTGCTGCTCGAACGGACGCGAATCGCCCGGGAGTTGCACGACTCGATCGGTCACGCGCTGACCGTGGCGGTGGTGCAGGCGGGTGCCGCGCGGGCGGCGGGCGACGCGGAGTTCACCGGGCGCGCGCTGACCGCCATCGAGGAGACCGGACGGACCGCCCTCGAAGACCTGGAGCGGGTGCTCGGGGTGCTGCGCGAGGCGGAGCGGCCGGTGAGCGGGCGACCCACGCTGACGGACGCGGGTCGGCTGCTGGAGTCGGCGCGGGCTTCGGGCGCCGAGGTGGATTCCGAGGTGACGGGTCCGGTGGAGGCGGTGCCGGGTCCGGTGTCCCGGGAGGGCTACCGCATCCTCCAGGAGGCGCTGACCAACGTCCTGCGGCACGCGGGGCCGGTGCCCGTGCGGGTCCGGGTGACCGTCGCCGAACGGCGGCTCACGCTGGAGATACGCAATCCGCTCCCGGCGGCTCAGGTCGACAGCCGTGGCGGCAGCGGGCTGCGCGGCATCCGCGAGCGGGCGGCGCTGCTCGGCGGCAGCGCCCTGACCGGTCCGGACGGGGGCGAGTGGCGGGTGCGGGCGGAACTGCCGCTCGGCTGAGGCGGACGGCGGACCGAGGACCGCGCCTCCGCTCAGCCGATGACGAAGGCGCCCCGCGCTGATCTACGCTGGCCGGATGCCGGTCACCGTACTGCTCGTCGACGACGAACCCCTGGTCCGCGCCGGTCTGCGGGCCATGCTGGACGCCCAGCCCGACATCGAGGTGGTCGGCGAGGCGGCCGACGGCGCTGCCGTCATCCCGCTGGTGCGCCGACTCCGGCCGGACGTCGTGGCGATGGACGTACGGATGCCCCTCCTCGACGGCATCGAGGCCACCCGCGCGGTACTGCGTACCGTGACCGACCCGCCCAAGATCGTCGTCGTGACGACCTTCGAGGAGGACGAGTACGTGTACGAGGCGCTGCGCGCGGGCGCGGACGGCTTCCTGCTGAAGCGGGCCCGCCCGGAGGAGATCGCGCACGCGGTGCGCCTGGTCGCGGCGGGCGACTCGCTGCTGTTCCCGGCGTCCGTACGGCAGTTGGCCGCCCGTTACGGCGGGGAACGGCCCGCCTCCGACCCCCTGGCGGCTGCCCGGCTGACGGAGCGGGAGGCGGAGGTGCTGCGGCTGATGGCGCGGGGGCTGACGAACGCCGAGATCGCCGGTCGGCTGGTCGTCGGCGTAGAGACGGTGAAGTCGCATGTGAGCGCGGTCCTGGCCAAGCTCGGGGCGCGCGACCGGACGCAGGCGGTCATCGCCGCGTACGAGTCGGGGTTCGTCGCGCCGGGATGACCCCCGCCCGCCCCTCGCCGGGATCGGCGGGCCCGAGTACGATCCGCCCCACGACGCCCGCGAGCTGGGAGGACGGACCGTGGGGCAGCTTACCGGTGGCGATCCCTCGCTGCTGCGGAGGATCAACTCCGCGGTGGTGCTGCGCGCGCTGCGCGACACGGAGTGCGCGACGCTCACCGAGATCACCCGGGTGACCGGGCTGTCCCGGCCCACCGTCGAGGGGGTCGTGGAGGGGCTGATCGAGGCGGGGCTCGTGGTGGAGACGGCGGCCGAGGAGGGGACGGCCCGGCGGCAGGGGCGCCCGGCGCGGCGGTTCCGGTTCCGGGCCGAGGCGGGGCATCTGCTGGGACTGGAGATAGGCGCGCACCGGGTGGTGGCGACCCTGTCCGACCTGGACGGACGGGTCCTCGGCACCCAGACCAGACCCGTCGACGAGAAGGCACCGGCCGACGAGCGCCTGGAGCGGCTGCGCGGCACGGTCGCCGAGTTGCTGCGCCGGGCCGGGGTCGCGCGTGGCTCGCTGCGCGCGGTCGGGGTGGGCACGCCGGGCATCGTGGAGGCCGACGGAACGGTTCGCCTGGGTACGGCGCTGCCCGACTGGACGGGGCTGCGGCTCGGTGACCGGCTGAGCCGTTCCTTCAAGTGCCCGGTGCTCGTGGAGAACGACGCCAACGCGGCGGTCGTCGCCGAGCGCTGGAAGGGCGCGGCGGCGAAGAGCGACGACGTGGTGTTCGTGCTGGCCGGGCTGAGTCCCGGCGCGGGCGCGCTGATCGGCGGGCGGCTGCACCGGGGGTTCGGCGGGGCGGCCGGGGAGATCGGGGCGCTGCATCTGCTGGGCCGCGAGGCGACGCCGGAGACGCTGCTGTCCACCACGGACGAGCCGCTGCCCCCGCTGGACGAGCAGGCGGTCACCGAGGTGTTCGCGCTGGCCCGCGAGGGCGACCGGGCGGCGCAGGCCGCCGTGGAGCGCTTCATCCAGCGCCTGGTGCACGACGTGGCCGCGCTGGTCCTGGCCCTCGATCCCGAACTCGTCGTCATAGGCGGCTGGGCGGCGGGTCTGGACGGCGTCCTTGACCCCCTGCGCCGCGAGCTGTCCCGCTACTGTCTGCGCCCGCCGGGTGTCGCCCTCTCGCTTCTGGGCGAGGCGGTCGTCGCCATGGGCGCGCTGCGGCTGGCGCTGGCGCATGTGGAGCGGCAACTGTTCGCGGTGGAGGGGGCGGTGGGGGCGGGCGACTGAGCCACCCCGGCCGCAAAGCACCGCACGCCCCGCCCATCAGGCGGAGCGTGCGGTCGGTTCACGGCACCCGTCGGGGCATCGCGTCCCTCAGGACGCCCGGCGCGCCGGATCCTCGTGTATCTCGACGTCCGGGGAGTCCCCGAACGTCAGCCGGCAGGTGTCCGCCCGGTACGTCGCCACGGAGAGCGCCGCGGTGCGGCCCGCCGCGTGGAAGCGGGTCGTCAGGACCAGGACCGGGGAGCCCGGCAGCCGGTCGAGTTCGCGGGCGTCGTCCGCCCCGGCGGAGCCGAGTTCGACGGCGCGGTCCTGACCGTCCAGCTCCAGCCGGTGCAGCTCGCGCAGCACCGCACGCGCGCGGGACGGGCCCGAGGGCGCGTCGATCGCGGTGAGGTCGGGCACCGAGGCGGCCGGGACGTAGAGCAGTTCGGTGGCGACGGTGCGGCCGTGCGAGGTGCGGGAGCGGCGCACGGTGTGCACCTCTTCCGCGCCGGTCTCCAGCGCGGCGGCGACGGACGCGGGCGGCACGGACCGTACACAGTCCACGGGCTGCCAGGCGTCGTCCCCGGACCCCGGCCAGGTGTGCCGCGAGGTGCCGACGGCGACGCCCATGCGGGGCGGCGCGACGGTGGTGCCGACGCCCCGGCGGCGCTGGAGGCGCCCCTCCAGCTCCAGTTGCTCGAGCGCCTGGCGCAGCGTGGCGCGAGCCACGCCGTAACGGGCAGCGAGGTCGCGTTCGTTCGGCAGGATCTCGCCGACCGAGAACTCCGAGTCGAGTGCCTCGGTGAGCACGGTCTTGAGATGCCAGTACTTCGGTTCCGGCACCGATTCCAGTTGCGTGGTCCCCACCCTGTCCTCCGCAAGCCGTTGTCCGGCGGTTTTGGCGCCCTTGTTTATTAAAGGTTGTTGCAGTTATCAGTGACCATAAAACGGGCCTGATTCTTGGTCAAGACCAATCCTCTCTCCAGGGCCCATATCGGCGGGCGCCGGACACCCGGGCGTTCACACGGTGTTCGTGAGAGAACGCAGCTTGTCCGGGTTGCGGACGATGTAGACGGTGCTGACGAGGCCGTCCACGATGTCCACCTGGAACACGGAGTCGGGCGTGCCGTCGAGCAGGACGACCACCGCGACACCGCCGTTGACCTCGATGAACTCGTACGACATGCCGGGTACGACGCCCTTGCCGACGGCGCCCGCGAGGAAGCGGCCGACCTTGTCCGCGGTGTGCAGTTCGCGCAGCGGCGCCTTCGCCTTGCCGCCGCTGTCGCCGACGAGCCGGACCTCGGGCGCGAGGAGCGACATCAGCCCTTCGAGGTCGCCCTCGGTCGCGGCGGCGAGGAAACGCCGGGTGAGGTCGCGGCGCTGGGCGGGGTCGACGTCGTAGCGCGGGCGCCGCTCCTCGACGTGACGGCGGGCACGTCCGGCGAGCTGGCGTACCGCCGCCTCGCCGCGGTCGAGGAGGTCCGCGATCTCGGCGTAGGGGTAGCCGAACGCCTCGCGCAGCACGAACACGGCGCGCTCCAGCGGGGAGAGCGACTCCAGGACGACGAGGACGGCGAGGGAGACGGAGTCGGCGAGCAGGGCGCGGTCGGCGGTGTCGGGGACGGTGTCGCCGAAGTCGGTGACGTACGGCTCGGGCAGCCAGGGACCGACGTACGCCTCGTCGCGCGCCTTGACCTGGCGGAGCCGGTCGATGGCGAGGCGGGTGGTGACGCGCACCAGATAGGCGCGCGGTTCGCGGACCTTGTCGCGGTCGGCGCCCGCCCAGCGCAGCCAGGCGTCCTGGACCACGTCCTCGGCGTCGGCGACGCGGCCGAGCATCCGGTAGGCGACTCCCATGAGGAGAGGGCGGTTCTCTTCGAAGACGTCGGTCGCGGTGTCGGTGGTCACCGCCTCATCCCAGCCGACCCGTCCGCCGGTGTCCAGACGGTATCGCCCGACACGCGCCAGGGTCCCTGCGGAATCAGCCGGTCCGGTACCGGGGCGGGTGAGGTCACCGCCCGGGGCCGGCGGATGCACCGCCCGGCGCGGGTACTACCCGCCGGTAGCCATTGCTGACAAGCTGTCCACCGCGTCCGTCAGCAGCCCACCCGAGGAGCACTTCATGTCCGCCACCGCCTCCTTCCCGGTCACCGGCCCGCACGGCTCGGGGGACGTGACCGTCTCCTACGAGCGCGTGGGGCGCGGCGAGCCGCTGGTCCTGCTGCACGGCATCGGGCACCACCGGCAGGCGTGGAGCCCGGTGATCGACATCCTGGCGACCGAGCGCGAGGTCGTCGCGGTGGACCTGCCGGGCTTCGGCGCCTCCCCCGGTCTGCCGGCCGGTCTGGACTACGACCTGCCGACGACCAACGTCGTGCTCGGCGCGTTCTTCCGCGAACTGGGCCTGGACCGCCCGCACGTGGCGGGCAACTCGCTCGGCGGGCTGCTCGCCCTGGAGCTGGGCAGCGCGCGGCTGGTCCGCTCGGTCACCGCGCTGTCCCCGGCAGGGTTCTGGACCGAGGCGGAGCGCCGCTACGCCTTCGGGGTGCTGCTCACCATGCGCGGCATCGCGCAGCGCCTCCCGCTGCCCCTGGTGGAGCGGCTGGCGGGCAACGCGGTGGGGCGTACGGCGCTGACCAGCACCATCTACGCCCGCCCGGCGCGCCGTTCGCCCGAGGCGGTGGTCGCCGAGACGCTCGCGCTGGCCGGGGCGACCGGTTTCGAGGCGACGCTGCGCACGGGCACCACCGTGCGGTTCACCGACACGGTGCCCGGTACGCCCGTGACGGTGGCGTGGGGCACCCGGGACCGGCTGCTGCTGCGCAGGCAGGGGGTGCGCGCGAAGCAGACGATTCCGCACGCCCGCCTGGTGCGGCTGCCCGGCTGCGGGCACTGCCCGATGAACGACGACCCGGCGCTCGTGGCACGCGTCCTGCTGGACGGCAGCCGCTGACCGCCCGCGTCCCGTACCCTCGGTAGTGCCGCGCACCGGCGTCATCCCCCGGAGCGCGGCACTCCCTCGTACGGGTCAACTCTCCTGCGCGGTGAGCACGTTGCGTGGCTGATGGGGCGGCACACAAGGCGGCGCGGCGGATCACGGCCGTAGAAAATGCAAGGAAATCGACCCAATCAGCCTTTACCCATCGGTCACAGAGCGTTCGTGATCACGCAACACCGCTGCGTCACAGTGGCCGCATGACACCAGAGAACTCTCAGACGATGCGCGCCCGGCACGGGCGCCCGGTGCACCACTGGCGGCGCGATCTCGTGGAACTGGCCGCGCTGTTCACGGCCGTCGCGGTCGCGGACGCGGTGGCGAACCTGATCGGGCACGGCCCCGACGGTCCCGCGCTCCTGGTGGCCTCGGCGATCGCGCTGGCCGCGACCGCCGGTTTCCACACGTGGTGGTCAAGGCGCCACGCACCCCCGGTGCCCGACAGCGATACCGGCGCCCGGTCCGCCGCCGCGGCGCGGCCGACCGGGCAGTCCGACGACGAGAGCGCCCCGGCGGAAGGACCGGGCGCGCTGTGGCGGATGCGGACGACCGTACGGGACGAACCCGGCTCGCTGGCCGTGCTGTGCACCGCGCTGGCCGAGGCGCGGGTCGACATCCTGAGCCTCCAGACGCATCCGCTGGGCGACGGCACCGTGGACGAGTTCCTGCTGCGGGCGCCTCAGGCGCTGACGGCGACCGAGCTGACCCGGACGGTCGCGCGGGCGGGCGGCGCCGCCACCTGGGTGGAGCGCGCCGACGCCCACGACCTGGTGGACGCCCCCACCCGCATCCTCGCCCTGGCCACCCGCACCGCCCTGGACACCGCCGAACTGCCGCTGGCGCTGCGGCAGTTGCTGGGGCGGTGCACCGTGCGTTCGCTGCCCGGCAAGCCGTCGGACGCGGAGGTGGTGCCCGTCGAGGGCGTCCTTGAGGACACGGTGATGCGGCTCCGCGCCCCGGGCGGCGGGGTGTTGAGCGTGGAGCGACCGTATCTGCCCTTCACGCCGACCGAGTTCGCGCGGGCGCGGGCGCTGGTCGAGCTGGACGGCAGGCTGGGACCGCGCATTCCGCGCGGTCGTGACGTGCTGACGCTGCCGGAGGGCAACGACATCACCGTGCGCCGGGTGGACACCGGTGATCTGGAAGCCGCCCGCGCGATGCACGAGCGCTGCTCGCCGGACACCCTCGCGCTGCGCTACCACGGTCCGGTCTCCGACGCCGACCGCTACCTCAACCATCTGCTCAGCCCCCGTTTCGGCCGCACCCTGGCCGCGCAGACCACCTCGGGGCGCGTCGTCGGTCTCGGGCATCTGCTGTGGGACGGCGACGAGACCGAGGTCGCCCTGCTGATCGAGGACGACTGGCAGCGGCGCGGCATCGGCGCCGAACTGCTCGGCCGTCTGGTGGCGTTGGCGGTCGAGGCGGGCTGCGAGAGCGTGTACGCGGTGACCCGCTCCTCCAACACCGGCATGGTCGCGGCGATGCGCGGTCTCGGACTCCCGCTGGACTACCAGATCGAGGAGGGCACCCTCGTCATCACCGCCCGCCTGGACGCGGTCCCGGTGCCGGTGCCGCACGAGGACGGGCGGGTACGGCTCGGCGGCGCGGCGGAGCACGGCTGAGCACGGCTGAGTACGGCTGAGCACCGCCGACACGAGTGCGGTACGGCCCGAACGGCGCCTGGAGACAGGTCCGTTCGGGCCGTACGGCGTTCACCCCACCGCCTCGCTCAGCGGCACCGGCGTGCGGGCGGGCGTCCCCAGCGCGCCGTCCAGGTCCGCCCACAGGTCGTCCACGTCCTCCAGTCCGACGGAGAGCCGCAGCAGCCGGTCGCTCACCCCGGCGCCGCGCCGGTCGTCGGCGTCGACGATGCGGTGGCTGATGGAGGCGGGGTGCTGGATGAGGGTGTCGACGCTGCCCAGGCTGACGGCGGGGGTGATCAGCCGGACGCGGGAGATCACCTCGTGCGGGTCGCCGTGTGTCTCGAAGGCGATCATCGCGCCGCCCAGGCGGGGATAGCGGACGCGGGCCACGCGCGGGTCGGCGGCGAGCCTGCGGGCGAGTTCGGCGGCGCTCGCGGAGGCGGCCCGTACCCGGACCGGCAGCGTGGCCAGACCCCGCAGCAGCAGGTATCCGGCGAGCGGGTGCAGCACCCCGCCGGTCGCGAACCGTATCCTGCGCAGGTGACCGGCGAACTCCTCGTCGCAGGCGACCACTCCGGCGAGGACGTCCCCGTGTCCGCCGAGGTACTTGGTGGCGCTGTGCAGCACCAGGCGGGCGCCGAGTCCGGCGGGGCGTTGCAGCACGGGCGTCGCGAAGGTGTTGTCGGCGAGCAGCGGGACCGAGCCGCAGGCGTGGGCGACGGCGCGCAGGTCGGTCTCGGCGAGGGTGGGGTTGGCCGGGGACTCGACCATCACCAGACCGGTGTCGGGGCGCAGCGCGTCGGCGATGCCCGCCGGGTCGGTCCAGGTGACCTCGGTGCCGAGCAGCCCTGCGGTCAGCAGATGGTCGCTGCAGCCGTACAGCGGGCGTACCGCGACGACATGGCGCAGACCCGCCGCCGAGCGGGTGAGCAGGACCGCGCTGAGGGCGGCCATGCCGCTGGCGAACGCCACGGCGGACTCGGTGCCTTCGAGCCGGGCGAGCGCGGTCTCGAAGCGGGCCGTGGTGGGGTTGCCCAGGCGGCCGTAGACCGGCGGTCCCACGGGGTCGGCGCCGTCGGCGGCGAAGGCGTCGATGCGGGCCGCCTCGGCGCGGCTGTCGTACGACGGATAGGTGGTGGACAGGTCGATGGGCGGGGTGTGCAGTCCCTGGCGGGCGAGGTCGTCGCGCCCCGCGTGCACGGCCTCGGTGGCCAGAGCGCGGGGAGCGGTGGTGTCGAAAGCGCCGTTGCTCGCTGAGTCCATGGGCGCCAGGGTGAACACCGGCCGGGCTCAGGGGGTCAACAGCCGTGTTACGTTCGGCTCATGGCCGATTCCGTCGTACTGGACCCGGTGGATCTGCTGCTGTTGCGGCTGCTGCAGAACGACGCCCGGACCACGTACCGCGACCTCGCCGCGCAGGCGGGGGTGGCGCCCTCGACGTGTCTGGACCGGGTGGCGCGGCTGCGCCGTTCGGGGGTGATCCTCGGGCACGAGCTGCGCCTGGACGCGGCGAAGCTGGGGCGCGGTCTCCAAGCGCTGCTCTCGGTGCAGGTACGGCCGCACCGAAGGGAGTTGGTGGGTCCGTTCGTGGAACGGGTGCGCGCGCTGCCGGAGTCGCGGACGGTGTTCCATCTGACCGGTCCCGACGACTATCTGGTGCACGTGGCGGTGGCGGACATGACCGATCTTCAGCGCCTGGTGCTGGACGAGTTCACCTCGCAGCGTGAAGTGGCGCGCGTGGAGACCCGGTTGATCTTCCAGCAGTGGGACTGCGGTCCGCTGCTCCCGCCCGGCACACCGTGATCCGAAACGGGGTGACGTGGGCACTCCGTGGCGACGAGGATGGGCGCCATGTCTGAGACGAAGAGCGCACTGCCCCGTCAGGTCGCCGACGCGTACGTCGACGAACTCGTCGCCCTCGACCCGGTCACCGGCACCTACCTCGGTGTCGCGGAGAGCTCCGGCAGGCTTCCCGACTACTCCCCCGCCGGCCATGAGGCCCTGGCAGACCTGGCGCGCACCACGCTGGCGCGCCTGGACGAGGCCGAGCGGCAGCCCGGCGCGGACAGCGACGCCGAGCGCCGCTGTGCCCGGCTGCTGCGCGAGCGGCTGACCGCCGGGCTCGCCATGCACGACGCCGAGGAGCATCTGCGCGCGGTCGGCAACATGCACACCCCCGGCCACGCGGTGCGGGGCATCTTCACCGTGACCCCGTCCGAGACCGAGGAGGACTGGGCGGCGATCGTGGAGCGGCTGCGCGCCGTCCCGGCCGCCTACGCGGGCTACCGTGCCTCGCTCGAACTGGGCCTGGAGCGCAAGCTGTTCGGGGCTCCCCGGCCGACCGCCACCTTCGTGGAGCAGCTCACCGAGTGGGCGGACACCGGCGAGGGCAAGGGCTGGTTCGAGGACTTCGCCGCCGCCGGACCCGACGCGCTGCGCGCCGAGCTGGACGAGGCGTCCCGCGCGGCGACCGCCTCGGTGGCCGAGCTGCGCGACTGGGTGCGGGACGTGTACGCCCCGGCGATCGAGGGCACCCCCGAGGTGGTCGGCCGGGAGCGCTACGCCCGCATGTCCCGCTCCTTCAACGGCACCGACCTCGACCTGGACGAGGCGTACGCCTACGGCTGGGCGGAGTTCCACCGGCTGCGCGCGGAGATGGTGAAGGAGGCGGAGAAGATCCTGCCGGGCGCGAAGACGCCCTGGGAGGCGCTCGCGCACCTGGACGAGCACGGCCGGCACATCGAGGGGGTCGAGGAGACCCGGCAGTGGCTCCAGGACCTGATGGACCGGGCGATCACGGAGCTGGACGGCACGCACTTCGAACTGGCCGAGCCGGTGCGCACGGTGGAGTCGCGCATCGCCCCGCCCGGCAGCGCTGCCGCCCCGTACTACACCGAGCCCTCGGAGGACTTCTCCCGTCCGGGGCGGACCTGGCTGCCGACGATGGGTGCGACCCGGTTCCCGGTCTACGACCTGGTCTCCACCTGGTACCACGAGGGCGTGCCGGGTCACCATCTCCAGCTCGCGCAGTGGGCGTACGTCGCGGACAGCCTCTCGCGCTACCAGGCCACGGTCGGCATCGTGAGCGCCAACGCGGAGGGCTGGGCGCTGTACGCGGAGCGGCTGATGGACGAGCTGGGCTACCTCGCGGACGCGGAGGAGCGGCTCGGCTATCTGGACGCGCAGATGATGCGCGCGGTGCGGGTCATCATCGACATCGGCATGCATCTGGAGCTGGAGATCCCGGCGGACTCGCCGTTCCACCCCGGTGAGCGCTGGACGCCGGAGCTGGGCGAGGAGTTCTTCGGCGCGCACAGCAGCCGTCCGGCGGACTTCGTGGCGAGCGAGCTGACCCGGTATCTGACCATGCCGGGCCAGGCCATCGGCTACAAGCTCGGCGAGCGGATGTGGCTGCTCGGCCGGGAGCGGGCGCGTGAGCGGCACGGCGCCTCCTTCGACCTGAAGGCATGGCACATGGCGGCGCTGTCGCTGGGTTCACTGGGTCTGGACGACCTGCTGGACGAACTGTCGCGGCTCTGACGGAGCCTGCCCCGCGACGGTGAAGCCGTACGGAAGCGGGCGTCGCCCTCAACCGTACGGCCCCCTCCCGCTGGCGCGGTCCCGCGCACCGGCTGCTTGCTGGTGCGGGGGCCGTCGCTCGGGAGGTGGGCCGCTCATGCAGGTCAAGGGGCGCAAGGGACCGGGCCGGGAGGCGCTGGAGACCCCGCGCGCTGCCGGTCTCGCCGGGGTGGTGTTCGCACTGCTCCTCGCGGCGACGATCGTGCTGATGCGGCTCGGCATCCCCGAGGGCGCCGACGCGGCGACCGCGCGGGGGCTCACCGATCCCTCGCGGCGCAGCGCCGTGCAAACGGCGCTGGCGCTGATCCCGTTCGCGGGCATCTTCTTCCTGTGGTTCCTCGGCGCGGTGCGCGCCCATGTGGGTGAGGTCGAGGACCGGTTCCTGGCGACCGTGCTGCTCGGCAGCGGTCTCGTCTTCACCGCGACCCTGTTCGGCGCCGCCGCGGCTGCCTCCGCCGTGCTGGCGGTCTCGCACCCGGCGGGCAGCACGCCGTCGCCGGAGACCTGGGACTTCGGGCGGCACTTCGCTTACGGGCTGATGACCGAGTACGCGATGCGGATGGCGGCCGTCTTCGTGTCGTCCATGTCCGTGATCGGCAAGCGGCTGGGCGTCCTGCCGCGCTGGCTGACGGTGCTGAGTTCGCTGACGGCGCTGGTCCTGCTCTTCGTCTCCTCGAACGTGCCCTGGGCGGAGCTGGTCTTCCCCGCCTGGTCGCTGGTGCTGAGCGCGCACATCCTCGTGGCGAGCGGACGGCGGCGGGCAGCGGGCGCCCCCTAGGGGGACGCCCCCTAGGTGCGCCTGCCTCACCCGTTCGGCGGCTCCCGGCGCGCGGGTGGGGGCGTCCGGCTTCCATGCTGGCGGGCGGGGGACGACCCGCCGTCCGGGACCGCGCGCCGTGCACGAGGGCGCGCCGACCGGGCCTGGCCACCGGAAAGAGAGCGGAGCCTCGATGAGGATCGTCGTCGATCTCAACAAGTGCCAGGGATACGCCCAGTGCGCGTTCCTGGCCCCCGACGTCTTCACCATGCACGGCGACGAGGCGCTGCTCTACAACCCGCGCGCCGCCGACGAGGAACGCGACGCGGTCGCCCGGGCGGCTGCCGCCTGCCCGGTCAAGGCGATCACCGTCGAGGGCGTCTACGAGGGCGCCTCCGCCCATGACGAGCCGCTGGCCGTCGGAGCCTCCTGGGAGCTGTCCGATGGCCGCTGACTACGTGGACTGGCTGCGCCGCGAGGGCCGCATCGTGATCGTCGGCGCCTCTCTCGCCGGGCTGCGCGCGGCCGAGACCCTGCGCGAGGAGGGCTTCACCGGCGCGCTGACCCTGATCGGCGACGAGCCGTACGAGCCCTACGACCGGCCGCCGCTGTCGAAGTCGGTGCTGCTCGGCAAGGCGTCCCCGGAGCACACCGAGCTGCCCCGGCGCCGGCACCTGGACGCCGAGTGGCGGCTCGGCGTCCCGGCGACCGGGCTCGACCTGACCGGCAAGCGGGTGCTCCTCGCCGACGGCGAGGAGGTGGAGTACGACCGGCTGCTCATCGCGACCGGTGTACGCGCCCGGCCCTGGCCCAAGGAGGAGGAGGCCGGGCTGGACGGCGTGTTCGTGCTGCGCACCCGGGACGACGCGACCCGGCTGTGCAACCGGCTGCGCGCCGGGGCGCGGCGGGTCGTGGTGATCGGCGCCGGGTTCGCCGGGTCCGAAGTCGCCTCGGCCTGCCGGGAGATGGGACTCGAGGTGACCGTCTGCGAACGCGCTGGCGCGCCGCTCGTGGGCGCGCTCGGCGGGGTCGTCGGAGCGGTCGCCGCCGAGCTCCACGAGGAGAACGGCGTGGATCTGCGCACCCACATCACGGTGACCGCGCTGGAGGGCGACCCGATGGGCCGGGTCCGCGCGGTGCATCTGTCGGACGAGAGCGTGCTCGAGGCCGATGTCGTGGTCGTCTCGCTGGGCTCGCAGCGCAACACCGAGTGGCTGACCGGGTCCGGGATCGGCGCGGGACCGCGCGGCATCGCGAGCGACGCGGGCTGCCGTGCCTTCGACTTCCGGGGCATCGTCACGGACGACGTGTTCGTGGCCGGTGACGTGGCGCGCTCCCCGCATCCGATGTTCGGCTACCAGTTCCTCTCCCTGGAACACTGGGGCAACGCGGTCGCGCAGGCGGAGACGGCCGCGCACAACATGATCTGCCGACCGTACGACCGGCGCCCCCACCTGTGGATGCCCGCCTTCTGGTCCTCGCAGTTCGGGGTGAACATCAAGTCGGTGGGCGTGCCGCCCATGGGCGACGAGCTGATGATCACCCAGGGGTCGACGGCGGAGCGCCGGTTCGTCGGCGTCTACGGCCACAAGGGCCGCATCGTGGCCGCCGTGTCCTTCGACAACGCGCGCTGGCTGGAGTACTACCAGCGGCAGATCGAGCAGGGCGCCCCCTTCCCGGCCGACTATCCGACGATGGACCGGCGTCCCGAGGGGCGGCGGGCGGTGGCCTCCGACTTCCCCGACCCCTCCCTGCCGACCCACGCCCCGACCGTCACCCTCAGCGGCTACTCCCCGGCCGACCGCCGCCTGGTCTTCACCCCCGGCCACCACTGACCGCACGCCCAAGGACCTGTCATGACGCGAGCCTCGCTGGTGCGCCAGATCACCGACTTCGCCAACCGCGCGAACCCGTACCCCCTCTACGCGGAGCTGCGCCGCACCCCGGTGCTGCACGAGGAGGAGGGCGACCCCTATGTCATCAGCTCGTACTGGGACATCGAGAGCCTGCTGCACGATCCCCGGATCAGCTCGGACGCGAGCAATCTGGCGGAGCCCGGGGCGGACGAGCTGGGGGAGAACACGGGGCTGCCGCCCTCCTTCATCCGCCTCGACCCGCCGGAGCACGACCGGCTGCGGCGCATCGCCAACAGCGCCTTCGGACCGCCGCACAAGCCGCGCCGCGTCGACGACATGCGGCCCGAACTGCACGAGATCGTGGGCGAGTTGATCGACGGCTTCGGGGACGCCCGGGAGATCGACCTGGTGGACCAGTTCGCGTATCCGTTCCCGGTGACGGTGATCTGCCGACTGCTCGGGGTGCCCCGCGAGGACGAGCCGCGTTTCCGGGCGTGGGTCGATCCGATCGTGGCCGGTCTGGACCCGGACACCCGGCAGTCGGATCCGGAGTTCGTGAAGAACGTGCAGGAGGCACGGACGCAGCTCGGGATGTATCTGGCCGGGCTGGTGGAGCAGCGGTCCAAGGAACCGGGCGACGACATGCTGTCCGACCTGGCCGCGGGCAAGGGCCCGGACGGCTCCATGACGGTGATGGAGATCCTCAGCACCGCCGTGCTGCTGCTGATCGCGGGCCACGAGACCACGGTCAACCTGATCACCAACGGCATGCTGACCCTGCTGCGCCACCCCGAGTACCTGCACCGGCTGCGCGAGGACCCCGACCTCGCCGCCAACATCGTGGAGGAGCTGCTGCGCTACGAGCCGCCCGTGCAGCTCGTGCCCCAGCGCACCTGCATCACCGACATCGAGGTGCGCGGGGTGACGATTCCGGCGGGCTCGCGGATCTGGCTGATGCTGGCGGCGGGCAACCGCGACCCGGAGCGCTTCAAGGACCCCGACCGCTTCGACCCGGACCGCTCGGACCTCCAGCACCTGGGCTTCGGCAGCGGCATCCACAGTTGCTTCGGCGCCCCGCTGGCCCGCCTGGAGACCCAGATCGCGCTGGCCGAGCTGGCGCGGCGCCTGGTGGAGCCCCGGCTGGTGGAGGACCCGCCGCCGTACCGGCCCAACGCGGTGCTGCGCGGGCCGCGCCATCTGCCCGTCGCCTTCGAGGGCGTACGGCCCTGAACCCCAGCGTCCGCCCCTGAGGAACCGGTCCCCTCACACGCCCCGCAGTCGCAGCGTGGACCCCGATCTGCCCTTCACGACCTCCAGTTGGGCGTGGATGCGGCGGCGCAGGTCGCCCACGTGGCTCACGATGCCGACGCTGCGGTCGCGTTCGCGCAGGGAGTCGAGGACGTCCAGGACCTCGTCCAGGGTCTGGTCGTCCAGGCTGCCGAAGCCCTCGTCGATGAACAGGGTGTCCAGGCGGACCCCGCCCGCCTCGTCGGTGACCACGTCCGCGAGACCGAGGGCGAGGGCGAGGGAGGCGAAGAAGGTCTCGCCGCCGGACAGGGTCGCGGTGTCCCGCTCGCGCCCGGTCCAGGCGTCCACGACGTGCAGCCCGAGCCCGCTGCGCCCGCGTCCGCTGCGGTCGTCGGAGTGGACGAGGGTGTAGCGCCCCGAGGACATCATCCGCAGCCGCGCGGTCGCGGCGGCGGCGACCTGTTCGAGGCGGGCGGCGAGGACGTACGACTCCAGGCGCATCTTGCGCTCGTTGTCGGCGGAGGTGCCCGCGGTGAGACCGGCGAGCCGGGCCACCCGGTCGTACTCCTCACGCAGCGGGGCGAGACGGCGGGCGCCGTCCTCGGCGCGGGCGGAGAGCCGGTCCAGCTCGGCGGTGGCCCGCTGGGCGGCGTCGCGGGCGGAGACCGCTTCGCGCATCCGGCGTTCCGCACCGGCGGCGCGCTGTTCGGCGGCGACCGTGTCGGCGGGCGGCTGCTGAGCGGCCCGCGCCGTCTCGGGCTCGGCGAGCGCGACGCGTACGGCGGCTTCCTCCGACTGCCAGGCGTCCAGGCGGTGTTGGAGTTCGCGGTGGGCGGCGGGGTCGAGCAGGGCGGCGGCAGCGGCGGACGGGGTGTCGAAGCCCGCGCGGTAGGCGGCGTCGGCCAGGCGGGCGTCGGCCTCCTTCAGACGCGTGGCGGCTTCGTCGGCGGCGCGGGCGGCATCGGCGGCGGTGGTCAACAGGGCGGCGCGGCGCTCCAGTTGAGCGGCACGGTCGGCGACGGTGGCGGCATCCCCGCGCGCTCGTGCCAACTCCTCCTCCAGGGCGCTTTGTTCGCGCTCCAGGGTCTCGCGCCGGGTGACCCGGGAGGCGGTGCGCACGGCGGCGCCCTGACGTGCCTCCAGGCGCTGTTCGCGTTCCCGTTCCGCCTGGCGCAGCTCCTCCTGGGCGGCGTGCAGCGCGGAGGCGTCGCGGCGAGCCTGCTCGAACTCGCCCTCCAGCTCGCGGAGTTCGGCGGCGAGACGGTCGACGGGGGCGTCACCCGCCTCGGCGGTGACGGTGTCCAGTGCCGTCCGGAGTTCCACCGTGCGGCGCTCGTCCCGGGCGTGCTCCTCCTCTGCCTTCTGCTGCGCCTTGAGGGCACGCTGTTCGGCTTCGCGGTCCACGTGCCCGGCGTCCTTGCGCGCCGGAGCCGGGTGTTCGGTCGCCCCGCAGACGGCACAGGGCTCGCCCTCGGTGAGGTGGGCGGCGAGTTCGGCGGCGATGCCGTTCAGGCGCTGTTCCCTGAGGTCGAGCCAGCGTGTACGCAGGTCGCCCGCGCGCTGCCCGGAGTCCAGCGCACTACGGCGGGCGGCGTCCACCTCCCCGGTCAGCGCGTCCCGCCGCCGCGCCGCGTCCAGTTGTCGCCGGGCGGGCTCACGGCGTGCCCCGAGCTGCTCGGCGCGCACCGCCGCCTCCCCGGCGGCGTCGATCCGTGCCTGGAGTCCGTTCCGCAGGCTCTCCCACCCGCTGAGCCAGGCGTCCGCCTCGCGCAGCGCGTGCTCGTCCTCGCGCTCCTGGCGGTCGAGTCCGGCGCGCTCCGCGAGGAGCTGACCGAGCCGTCCCTCGGCCCGCCGGGCGGAGTCGAGTCCGCCCAGTTCCTCGGCGGCGCGGCGGGCGGCTGCCGCGAGACCGGTCGCGTCCGCCCCGGCGTGCTCCTCGGGCAGCGGGCGCCGGGCCTGTTCCTCGGCGCGGGTCGCCCGCAGATGCGCGGTCTCGGCTTCGCGGCGCAGGTCGAGGGCGGGGGCGACGGTCTCGGCCTTGCGCCCGCGCTCCATGCGCTGCTGCGCCGCACGGTGGTCGCCGGAGCGCTCCTCAAGGCGCGCGGCACGCTGCCGAGCCTCGGTGAACCGGGCCTGCGCGCGGGCGAGTTCACGCGCCTCGCCCAGGTGCCGCTGAGCCTCGGTGTGACCGGACTCGGCGGCGGCCAGTCGGCAGTGGGCGACGGCGAGGCGTTCGCGGGCGGCGCTGCGCGCGACGGCGGCGGCGGTGAGGACCGCTCCCGCGAGCCCGGGGTCGCCGGGGGCGAGGTCGGGCAGCTCCATGGCGTCGCCCGCCGCCTGCTGCATCCGGTGGGCGTCCGCGAGCAGCGCGGTGTCCGCCTCGCGCACCCGTGCCTCGGTGGCCCTCCTGCGTTCCGCGAGCCGCTTCTCCACCTCCGCGAAGCGCCGGGTGTCGAAGAGGCGCCCGAGCAGCTTGCCGCGTGCCTCGGCGTCGGCGCGCAGGAAGCGGGCGAAGTCGCCCTGGGGCAGCAGGACGACCTGGCAGAACTGCTCGCGGCTCATGCCGAGGAGCTGGGTGATCTCCTCGCCGATCTCCTGGTGGGAGCGGCTGAGGTCCTTCCAGGCGCCGCGCCCGGCGTCGTACTCGCGCAGCCAGCTCTGGGCTTTGTCGAGGGTGGTGCCGGTGCCGCGCTTCTTGGGGCGCTCCCACGGGGGCTGCCGGGTGATCTCCAGGCGGCGCCCGGAGACGGTGAGTTCGAGGCGGACCTCGGTGCGCGTGCCCGGCTCGGCGTGGTCACTGCGCAGGTGGGTGCCCTGGCCGTTCTGGCGGGCGCCGGGGACGGAGCCGTAGAGGGCGTAGCAGACGGCGTCCAGGACGGAGGTCTTTCCGGCGCCGGTCGGGCCGTGCAGCAGGAAGAGTCCGGCGGCGGAGAGGGCGTCGAAGTCGACGCTCTGGGTGGCGCCGAAGGGTCCGAAGGCGGTGATGTCGAGTCGGTGCAGCCTCACCGGGCGACCTCCCGCACGGTGTCGTCGGCGCGCACGGCGTCGAAGGCGTCGCGCAGGACGGCCGCCTCGCGCGGGTCGGGTCCGGCGCCGCGCACATGGGCGACGAAGTCCTCGGCGACCTGCTGGTCGTCGCGTCCGGCGAGGCGGCGGGCGTAGGAGACGGCGGGGTCGTCGGGGGCGCGCTCGGGTGCGAAGACGAGGCTGAGGGTGTGCGGGAAGCGGGCGGCGATGCGGGCCATGGGGTCGGCGGGGCGGATCGCGTCGGTGAGCGTTGCCTCGACCCAGGCGTCCTCGTGGCGGTCCAGGCGCGGGTCGGCCAGCAGGTCCTCCAGGGTGCCCCGGATGCGGGCGAGCGGGCGCGGGACCGGGCAGTCGAGGCGTTCGGCGCCGACCGAGCCGTCGGCGCCGAGGTCGATCAGCCACATGCTCTTGCGGTGGTCCGCCTCGGAGAAGGAGTAGGCGAGCGGGGAGCCGGAGTAGCGGACGCGCTCGGTGAGGGTCTGGCAGCCGTGCAGATGGCCGAGGGCGACGTAGTCCACGCCGTCGAAGACCCCGGCGGGTACGGCGGCCACTCCCCCGACGGTGATGTCCCGCTCGCTGTCGCTCGCCTCGCCGCCGGTGACGAAGGCGTGGGCGAGGACGACGGAGCGGGTGCCGGACGGGCGGGCGGCGAGGTCGGCGCGGACCCGGTCCATGGCGGCGGCGAGCACGGCTTCGTGTCCTGCCTTGGTCACCCCGAACTCGTCCTTGACGAGGGCGGGTTCGAGGTAGGGCAGGCCGTAGAGGGCGACCTCGCCGTGGGCGTCCGCGAGGACGACGGGGGTGCCCGCGGCGGAGGGTTCGGTGCGCAGGTGGATGCCCGCGCGGTCGATGAGTCCGGCGCCGACGCCGAGGCGGCGGGCGGAGTCGTGGTTGCCGGAGATCATCACGGTGGGCACGCCGAGGTCGGCGAGGCGGTGCAGGGCGTCGTCGAACAGCTCGACGGCGGCGAGCGGCGGGACCGCGCGGTCGTACACGTCCCCCGACACGACCACGGCGTCCACGGCGTGCTCGCGCACGGCGTCGACGAGGTGGCCGATGAACTCGGCCTGCGCACCGAGCATGTTCACCCGGTGGAAGGACCGGCCGAGATGCCAGTCGGAGGTGTGCAGGAGTCTCATGATTCCCGAGACTAACGGGAGGGTCCGACAACGGGCTCCGTCGCTTGCGTACCGACCGCCCCGTGCTTGACCGTTATGCCCGTTTCATCCCAATTGCCGGGCACTGTCGCCCGCTTCCCTGCTCAGACGTTCCCCTCCTCGCACGCTCCCCGGCTCAGACGTCCCCGTAGGCTTCCCCGCCCAGCTCGAAAGCCGCCGTCCCCGCCGTCGCGTCCGCCAGCCAGCCCCGGAAGGCGGCCACGTCGGCGTCCGGGAGGGCGATCTCGATGGCGACCGCCTCGCCGTAGCGCACGTCACGCACCTCGCGCCCGGTGGAGCGCAGGTCGTTCTGCACCTTGCCCGCGCGCTGGTGGTCGACGGTCACCGTGGCGAGCCGGTAGCGGCGCCGGGTGCGGCTGCCGACCGCGTCGAGTGCCTCGCCGACCGCGCCGCCGTAGGCCCGGATCAGTCCGCCCGCGCCGAGCTTCACGCCGCCGTAGTAGCGGGTGACGACGGCGACGACGTACCGCATGTCGCGGCGCAGCAGCATCTGGAGCATCGGCAGACCGGCGGTGCCGCCCGGCTCGCCGTCGTCGCTCGCCTTCTGCACCGAGGCGTCGGCGCCGATGACGTACGCCCAGCAGTTGTGCGTGGCGTCCGCGTGCTCCTTGCGGACAGCCGCGACGAACTCCTGCGCCTCGCGCTCGGTGGCGGCCGGGGCGAGCGCGCACAGGAAGCGGGAACGGTTGATCTCGGTCTCGTGCGTGCCCGCGCGGGCGACTGTGCGGTACTCGTCCTGCATCCCGCCAGCCTATGCGGAGCGCCGCGCTGGCCCGTGCCCCGGTGTGCGGGTGAGGATGCGGGGCATACGCGCCGAGCGATCAGGCGACCGGGGTCCCGGGCGCCGTACGAGGAGGCAGCACCGTATGACCCGCGTCCCCGTGCACCCCGACGCCACCGGCGCGGCCGGGCGGCACGGCGTGCTCCCCCGGTGCCGCTCCTGGCTCCTGGAGGGTCTGAGCGAGCAGACCGCCCGGCACCCGGGACCACACCGCACCCCGAGCCCGGAGCAGAAGGGCCACCCGTGGTGGCGGGTGATGTGCCTGACCGGTGTCGACTACTTCTCCACGCTCGGCTACCAGCCCGGCATCGCCGCCCTCGCGGCCGGGACGCTCTCCCCGCTGGCCACCCTGGTGCTGATCGCGCTGACCCTGTTCGGCGCGCTGCCGGTCTACCGCCGCGTGGCGCACGAGAGCCCGCACGGCGAGGGGTCCATCGCCATGCTGGAGCGGCTGCTGTCCTGGTGGTCGGGGAAGATCCTGGTGCTGGTGCTGCTGGGGTTCGCGGCGACCGACTTCATGATCACGATCACGCTGTCCTCGGCGGACGCCGCCGCGCATGTGCTGGAGAACCCGTTCGCCCCGCACTGGATCGAGGGCACCAACACCTGGATCACGCTCGTGCTGATCGGGCTGCTCGGCGCGGTCTTCCTCAAGGGCTTCAAGGAGGCGATCGGGATCGCGGTCACCCTGGTGGCCACCTATCTCACGCTCAACGTGGTGGTGCTCGCGACCTGTGCCTACGAGGTCCTCAGCCGCCCGGTGCGGATCTCCGACTGGACGCACGCGATGACCACCGCGCACTCCTCGCCGCTCGCCATGGTCGGCGTCGCCCTGCTGGTCTTCCCCAAGCTCGCGCTCGGCATGTCCGGCTTCGAGACCGGCGTCGCGGTGATGCCGCAGATCAAGGGCGCCCCCACGGACACCTGGGAGAACCCGGCGGGGCGCATCCGGGGCGCCCGCAAGCTGCTGACCACCGCCGCGCTGATCATGAGCTGTCTGCTGCTCCTGTCCAGCCTGGCGACGACGATCCTCATCCCGCAAGCGGACTTCAAGTCCGGCGGCCCCGCCAACGGCCGCGCCCTCGCCTATCTGGCCCACAAGTACCTGGGCGAGATCTTCGGCACCGTCTACGACCTCTCCACCATCACGATCCTGTGGTTCGCGGGCGCCTCCGCCATGGCGGGTCTGCTCAACCTCGTCCCGCGCTATCTCCCCCGCTACGGCATGGCTCCCGAGTGGACCCGTGCCGTACGCCCGCTGGTGCTGGTCTTCCTGGTCGCGGCCGTGCTGATCACCCTCTGGTTCCACGCGAGCGTGGACGAGCAGAGCGGCGCCTACGCCACCGGCGTGCTGGTCCTGATGCTCTCGGCGGCCTTCGCCTCCACGGTCGCCGTGCACCGCCGACGGCACCGGGGCGCCACGATCGGCTTCGGGCTGATCACCGCCGTGTTCCTGTACACCCTGGTCCTCAACGTGATCGAGCGACCCGACGGCATCAAGATCGCGTCCATCTTCATCGTGGCGATCATGCTCACGTCCTTCGGCTCGCGCGTGCACCGCGCCTTCGAACTGCGCGCCACCGACGTGGTCTTCGACGAGACCGCGCTGCGCATCGTCGACGCCGCCGCCGAGCGCGGTCCGCTCCAGCTCATCGCCAACGAGCCGGACGAGCACACCAGGCGCGCCTACCGCGCCAAGGAGCAGGAGCAGCGCGAGCACACCCGGCTGCCCAAGGGCGCCGACGTGATCTTCCTGGAGGTGTTCGTGCGCGACTCCTCCGACTTCACCGCCGAGATCACCGTGCACGGCGACGAGAAGCACGGGGTACGACGGCTGCGCGCGGACGGTCCCACGGTGCCCAACACCATCGCCGCCGTCCTGCTCGCCCTGCGCGACCGCACCGGCAAGCCGCCGCACGTCTACTTCAACTGGACCGAGGGCAACCCGGTCAGCCATCTCGTCCGCTTCCTGGTCTTCGGCAGCGGCGAGTCGGCGCCGGTCACCCGCGAGGTCCTGCGCCGCGCGGAACCGGACCAGGAACGCCGGCCCTGGGTGCACGTCGGCTGAACCGGGCTACGGCTGCTCCCCGCGTGGCGCCTTCTCCCCGCCCGGCGTCCTCTCCCCGCGTGGCGTCCTCTCCCCGCGTGGCACCGTGACCGAGGTCAGCCGCGCCGTGCCGGGGGCGAGCGCCGTCCAGTCGGCGCCGTTCCAGTCCAGCACCGCGACCGCCGAGGTGGGGAACTTGGCCCGCACCCGCTCCAGGGTGTCTCCGGCCGCCTCCCCCGCGAGCCCCTCGATGAGCCCTTCGAGTCCGGGGCTGTGCCCGATCAGCAGCAGCGTCCGCACCTCGGGCGGTGTCTCGCGCACCACCTCCAGGAGCCGGGCGGGGGGCGCCTCGTAGATCCGCCGGTCGAAGCGCACCGGCGGCGCCGCTGCCCACTCGGCGGCGGCCAGTTCCCAGGTGCGGCGGGCTCGTACGGCGGTGGAGCACAGGGCGAGGTCGGGCGGGTCGAGCGCCCGTCCGGCGGCGGGGGCGTCGCGCAGACCACGCGTGCCGAGCGGGCGGTCGTGGTCCGGGACGCCGTCCGGCCAGGCGGACTTGGCGTGCCGCAGCACGACCAGTCGGCGCGCCGGTCCGCTCACGCGGTGCCGCCCAGACCGCTCGCGAGGTCGAGGGCGAGGAGGCGGTCGGCGTACATGTATGTCTCGAAACGGGCGCCGTCGGACACTCCCGGCGCCCCGGCGACCTCGCGCAGCACGGCGAGCACGCCGGGCAGGTCGAGGTCGTCCTCCCAGGCGGCGCGCAGCCGGGTGCGCACCTCGTCCGGCACCGGCCGCGAGGGCTGCCGCGCCCAGCCCGCCACGTCCGCGCGCCATCCGGCGACGGTCCGCGCGGCTTCCTCCAGCGTCGCGCGGTCCAGGCGGACCGGTGCGGTGCGCGGGACGGAGAGCAGGGCGAGGCGGAGGGCGTCGGGGTGGTCGAGCAGCTCGGCGAGCGGCTCCTCACCGGACTCCGTCCACTCCACGGGAGCCACCGCGAGCACCGGACCGGTGCCGGGGGCGGGCGTGTCCCGTCTGAGGACGTGCACGGTCTGCGCCTCGCCGAGCCCCGACGCCAGGTCGCGGCTGTCCTCGAAGGGGCGGATGCCGAGGGTGGTCCCGGCGGTGCGCAGCTCCGCCTGTTCGCGGGGCGCGCTGAGCAGGGTCCACAGTGGGGTGCCCGCCAGCTCCAGGGCGCGCACGAGGAGGTCGGCGGCGAGCAGGACCCGCAGCGCCGTCAGGTCCAGGCCGGGCACATGGGCCTCGACACGGGTCAGCCCGCGGCGTGCGGGGGTGGGGGTGACGGGCTCGCCGGTCCGGGCGTCGAGGATGCGCAGCACGCAGCGAGCGTAGGCGGGCGAACGTCCGAACGCAGCACCTTGCGCCGATTTGGGCCACGTCGTTATCCGATGAGCGGTCTCCTCGTGTCCATGGCGGGGGAATCGGCGCGCGCGGGGCGTTGTTCGAGCCCACGGCACTTCCGCCGAGAACCGAGGAGGACGCCGTGTACGGCGACGAGGCGACGATCCGCAGCATCCTGACCGAGCTGGGCGACACCTGGGCGGTGGTCGGTCTGTCCAACAACCGGAACCGGGCGGCGTACGGCGTGGCGCAGGTGCTCCAGCGGTTCGGCAAGCGGGTCGTGCCGGTGCACCCGAAGGCCGAGACCGTGCACGGCGAGCAGGGGTACGCCTCGCTCGCGGACATCCCCTTCGCAGTGGACGTGGTGGACGTGTTCGTCAACAGCGAGTTGGCCGGCGCGGTCGCGGACGAGGCGGTGGCCAAGGACGCGCGGGCGGTGTGGTTCCAGCTCGGGGTCGTGGACGAGGCGGCGTACGAACGGACGCGGGCGGCGGGGCTGAGCATGGTCATGGACGCGTGCCCGGCGATCGAGATCCCCCGGCTGGGTCTCTGACGCGACCGGGTGCGGGGCCCGCGGTCCGGCGCGGGTCTCGCTCCTGCGCACCATGTGCAGGTGAAAGGTGCATGCTTGGGCATTCGCGTCCACAATGTCCCCGTGGGCGCGGCGCGTCCAGGCGCCGCCCGGCGGAAGGGAACCGATGTGAGCCACCGTCACCCTCGTCATCGTCACGCTCCTCACGCGGGTCCGCTCCACCGGCTCGCCCATCTCCTCACCCCGCACTCGCACGCCACCGCCGACCGGACCGACTCCGCCCTTGAGTCCTCGGCGCGCGGGCTGCGGGCGCTGTGGGTGTCGCTGGCCGTGCTGGGGGCGACCGCGCTGGCGCAGGCGGTGGTGGTCGTCGTCTCGGGGTCGGTGGCGCTGCTCGGGGACACCGTGCACAACGCGGCGGACGCGCTGACGGCGGTGCCGCTCGGCATCGCGTTCCTGCTCGGACGCAGGGCGGCGACCCGGCGGTTCACCTACGGCTACGGGCGGGCGGAGGACCTGGCCGGGCTGGTGATCGTGCTGACCATCGCCGCCTCCGCCGTGTTCACCGCCTGGGCGGCGGTGGACCGGCTGCTCGACCCGCGCCCGGTGGCGCACCTGCCCGCCGTCGCGGGCGCCGCCCTGGTCGGCTTCCTGGGCAACGAGTGGGTGGCCCGGTACCGGGTCCGGGTGGGACGGGAGATCGGCTCGGCCGCGCTGGTGGCGGACGGGCTGCACGCCCGCACCGACGGCTTCGCCTCCCTGGCCGTACTGCTCGGCGCCGGGGGCTCGGCGCTTGGCTGGAGCGCGGCGGACCCGCTGGTCGGGCTCGCCATCACGGCGGCGATCGCCCTCGTCCTGCGGGACGCGGCGCGTGAGGTGCTGCGGCGGATGCTGGACGCGGTCGATCCGGAGCTGGTGGACCGGGCCGAGCGGGCGGCACGGGAGGTGCCGGGCGTGCGCGGGGTGGGCGAGCTGCGGATGCGCTGGATCGGACACCGGCTGCGCGCCGAACTCGCGGTCCTGGTGGACGGCGAGGCGACCGCGCGCGAGGCGCACGCGGTCGCCGTGGCCGCCGAACACGCTCTGCTGCACGCCGTACCCGGGCTCACCGCCGCCCTGGTGCACGCCGATCCGGCGCCGGCGGAGGGCGAGAGCGACCCGCATCTGCCGCTCGCCCACCACGTGCCGGTACGGCTCAGTTGAGGCCGAGCCCCTCGATCACCACGGCGCCGGGCAGTTCCGCGAACACCTCGCCGGGCACGAGGAGTTTGCCCTGCCTGCGCCCGCTGCCGACGAGCACGTACGGCAGCTCCACGACGGCGGAGTCCACCAACAGCGGCCAGGTGTCCGGCAGCCCGATCGGGGTGATGCCGCCGTACTCCATGCCGGTCTCGCCGGTCGCCGTGTCCATCGGGGCGAACGACGCCTTGCGGGCGCCGAGTTGGCGGCGCACCACGCCGTTGACGTCCGCCTTGGTGGTGGAGAGCACCAGGCACGCGGCGAGCGTGGTCTCCCCGCCCCGCTTGCCCGCGACCACCACGCAGTTGGCCGACCGCTCCAGCAGCTCGGCACCGTAGTGCTCCACGAAGACGGCGGTGTCCGCCCACTGCGGGTCGGTGTCCACGTAGACGATCCGGTCGGCCGGGGTCTTGCCCTGCCAGTCGCGCAGGGCGGCGGCGACGGGCGCGGTCAGCCGGTCGAGGGCGTCGGGCGCCGGGAGGGCGGTGTCGAAGTTTCCGATGGGGGCGCGCATGACGGCACGCTAACAGCGTTATGGGCGCACGGGCGGGACGGAGACGGTCATGACCATCTCCATGGGGACCTCGCCCTCGTTGCCGTACGTGTGCGGGGTGTTGGCCTCGAAGGTGGCGCTCGCCCCGGCCGGTACGCGGTGGGGGGTGCCGTCCACGGTGAGGGTCAGCTCGCCGGAGGTGACGTGGACCAGCTCGACCGTGCCGGTGGGGTGCGGGTCGGAGGGGCTGCTCTCGCCGGGCATCAGGCGCCAGTCCCACAGCTCCAGCGGTCCGGGCGCCTCGGTGCCGGTGAGCAGTCTGCTGTAGCTGCCCGCGTCCGTGTGCCACAGGCGCACCGCCTGCTCGGCGGGGACGACCCGGACGCGTGGCCCGCGCTCGTAGTCGAGCAGGGTCGGCACGCTCACGCCGAGCGCGTCCCCGATCTTGACGACCGTGCCGATGCTGGGGTTGGTACGAGCCTGCTCGATCTGGATCAGCATGCCCCGGCTGACCCCGGCGCGGGCGGCGAGGGTGTCCAGGGTGAAGCCGCGCTCGGTGCGCCAGCGTCTGACGTTGCGCGCCAGGGACTGGGTCAGCAGGTCGAGGTCCGACACATCACGTCCATCGAGTCCATCGGGGCCATCGGGTGCGCAGGAGTACGCAGGAGGGGTGCGGGGGTTGCTGCGCTGCACCCCGTCGTACACCGCACTGTACTGCGGGCGGGCGGCGCGCAGCAGTGGGATTCGGCGCGGGGCGGCACCGGAGACGGGGTCAGCCCTCGGCGTCCAGCCGCGCCAACTGCTCGATCTGCCCCTCGTCCAGCTCGGCCAGCGCCCGGAACTGCGCCGGGGTCGACCCGTCCGGGGGCGGTACGGGCGCCGGGGTGCGCAGCGGGGGCTGCCAGCCCTCCTCCGGGGTCCAGCGGCGGACCACCCGGGCGGGGGCGCCCGCGACCACGGCGTGGTCGGGGACCGTGCCGCGCACCACCGCACCGGCGGCGACGACCACGTTCCGGCCGATCCGGGCGCCCGGCAGGATCACCGCGTTGGTGCCGATCCAGCAGCCGGGTCCGATCTCCACCGGCTCCATCCGGGGCCACTGCCTGCCGATGGGCTCGTGCGGGTCGTCGTAGGAGTGGTTGGTGGAGGTGACGTAGACGTACGGACCGAAGTAGCAGTCGCGCCCGATGGTGACGGAGGTGTCCGCGATGACGTGGCTGCCGCGGCCGAGGACCACGCCGTCCCCGATGGTCAGGATCGGCTCGGGTCCGAGGTCGAGGTCGGGCATGAGTCCGGCGGTGAGGGTGACCTGCTCGGCGATGATGCAGTAGGCACCGAGCCGGATCCAGGGCTCCCCGAAGACCGTGCCGAGCGGGAAGGCGAGCCGGGTGCCCTCGCCGATCGCGCCGAAGCGGAGGCGTCCGGGGTGCTCGGCGGAGACGGAGCCGGTGCGCCGCGCCCACTCCCAGACCGCGTGGACGGCCCGCTGGGCGAGGCCCTTCCGCCAGGAAGAGAAGGTGTTCGCGGTCTTCGGCACGCGCTCACGTTACTCACCGGTCGCCTCCGGCGCGGGGCAGTACCGCTGTGATCTTCACCCCATACGACAGTCCCCTGTGACGAGAGGTGCCATGCACTAGCGTGCGCGGAGACGCGACCTCGCCGACGCGACGGCTTCGCGACCTCGACGACTCGAAGAAGAGACGGTGGACCGCATGACGCACCAGCCCTTGATCGTGGGCATCGGCGGCAGGGAGCCGAAGATCGACCCGGACGCCTTCGTGGCACCCACCGCCTCGGTGATCGGTGACGTCACGCTGAGCGCGGGGGCGAGCGTCTGGTACGGCGCGGTGGTGCGCGGTGACGTGGAGCGGATCGCCGTCGGCGCGGACGCCAACGTCCAGGACAACGTCACCCTGCACGCCGACCCCGGGTTCCCGCTGACGGTCGGGGAGCGCGTCTCCATCGGGCACAACGCCGTGGTGCACGGGGCGACCGTCGAGGACGACTGCCTGATCGGCATGGGCGCGACGGTGCTGAACGGCGCGGTGATCGGCGCGGGTTCCCTGGTGGCGGCACAGGCGCTGGTCCCGCAGGGGATGGTCGTGCCGCCGGGCTCGCTGGTGGCGGGGGTGCCCGCGAAGGTCCGCCGGGAGCTGTCGGAGGAGGAGCGTCAGGGCGTCACGCTCAACGGCACGCTGTACGCGGAGCTGGCGAAGACGCACCGGGCTGTGCACGAGTGAGGCACGGGGTCGTACGGGGGGTAGGGCGCGCCGGGGTCGGTGGTGCGCCAGGTCAGTGGCGCGTTGGGGTCAGTGGCGCGTCGGGGTCAGTCCCCCGCGCCCACCGGCTCCGCCTCCGGGGTCTGCTCGGCGGCGGTCTCGTTCCGCTTCGCCCGGCGCCTGACGATCAGGAGGGAGCCGATGCCGAGGGCGAGAGCCGCCGCGAGACCCACGTACGAGAAGCGCTTGAGCCAGTCCTCGGCGACGATGCCGACGTAGTGGACGACGGCGGTGGTGCCGCCCGCCCAGACGATGCCGCCGAGGACGTTGGCGATCAGGAACTTCCAGTAGGGCATCTGGAGCACGCCCGCGAGGGGTCCGGCGAAGATGCGCAGCAGGGCGATGAAGCGGCCGAAGAAGACGGCCCACATGCCCCACTTCTCGAAGGACCGCTCGGCGGTGGCCACATGGGCCTCGCTGAAGTGTTTCGGAAGTTTCTTCGCCAGCCATGCCAGCAGGGGGCGCCCGCCCTTGCGGCCGATCGCGTAGCCGATGGAGTCACCGATGACGGCACCTGCTGTGGCGCACGCGCCGAGCACGAACGGGTCGATGCCGGAGTGGCTTGAGGACATGAGCGCGGCCGAGACCAGGACGATCTCGCCGGGCAGCGGGATGCCCAGGCTCTCCAGACCGATCACCAGGGCCACCACGGCGTAGACGGCGAGCGGGGGCACCGAGTCGAGCCATTCCTGGACGTGCACCGCCGGTTCCTCCCAGTCGCTGACCCTGATCGCGGGGCCACGCCTGCTTCAGGGGCCCTGCGGGAAGGCTACCCGGTCGGTGGCAGCGGACGGTCTGCCTCCACCCGCTCGGGGGCGTGACCCGCCACTCGGGGGCGTGACGCGGACCACGGGGGCGTGATCCGGGTCATGGGGGCGCGGTGCGCGGCTCAGGGGCGCGGTGCGCGACTCGGGGGCGCGTGCCCGCCAGGACTCGCGCCCCCGAGATCACCCGGAGATCACCCCGAGACCCTCCCGCCCCGTCAGCCGTTCGGCCGCAGGGTCCAGACGACCGTCATCTCGCCGGAGACGGAGCCGTCCTCGCGCTCGATGGTGATGGCGACGGGGAACTCCGGCCGCTTGCCCGCGTCGAGGTCCGCGACGACCTCGGCCGCCGGGCGGCCCAGGGTGGCGGTGGCGGTGACCGCGCCGAGGGCGAGCTTCTTGTAGTCGATCTCGGCGCGCACCGCGAGCGGCACCGCGCGCGAGAGCTGCTCACCGAAGGCGGTCAGCACGATGGCGCCGCTCGCGGACTCCGCCAGCGTGAACATGGCACCGGCGTGCGGTCCGCCGAGGTGGTTGTGGTACTCGGCCTGGTCCGGCAGCCGGAGCACCGCGCGCTCGGGGGTGACCTCGATGAACTCCAGGTTCAGGGTCCGCACCATCGGCACCGCGGCGGCCAGCATGTCGCCCATGGAGGCGCTCTCAACTGTCATGTCCGTGATGTTACCGACGGGTAGCGACCCTGACCAGTCCGAATCATGTCCATGGCGCATTAGGGTTGCTGGCCATGTGGCCAGGAGAGCAGCCGCCAGGGGGCGCGCAGAACCCGCAGCAGAACCCGTACCAGCAGCCGGGTTACCAGCAGCCGAATCCGTACCAGCAGCCCGGCTACCAGCAGTACCCGCAGGGCAGCCCCTACGGGCAGCAGCCGCAGTGGGGTGGACCCCAGCCGCCGCAACCGCCCAAGGGCGGCGGGAACCGGACCAAGGTCGTCGCGATCGTCGCGGCCACCGCCGTGGTCGTCGCGGCGGCCGTGACCGGCTTTCTGGTCCTCGGCGGTTCCAGCAAGGACGAGGCCCACGACGGCAAGGACGGCCGGAAGACCGCGCAGCCGACCACGAAGGCGCCGTCCACGAGCGCGTCCACGCCGGACGACAACCCGCGCGGGGACGACAGCGCCGAGAAGCCGGTGATCGCGGGCTGGAAGGCGGTCGTCAACCCGAAGTTCGGCACCGCCTTCGACGTGCCGCAGGACTGGCAGCTCGAGTCGGTGGACACCTCCTACTTCATGGAGGACCGCGCCGACGACGACAAGCTGATCACCTCCGTGTCCGCCCCTGCCGTCTACAAGTCCAAGTGGTGCACCTCGGACAGCGACCGGGACGGCCACAGCGACGACACCTCGCTGGCGGTCGCGGGCACCCGGGGCGAGAACGGCGCGAAGACCACGGCCCAGGCGGCGGTCGCGCGCGTGCCCTGGTACGTCTACGGCGGCTACACCCAGCCCGACAAGAAGAGCATCACCTTCGACAAGAAGGCCAAGCACTACGTCACCAAGTCGGGTGTCGAGGGCGACTACGCGTGGGCGCGGTCGAGCAGGACCCCGCAGAAGGGCAAGTGCGCGAGCGACGGCCAGGCGATCTCGTTCGCGTTCAAGAACGCGGCGGACGACATCGTGTCGTTCGACCTCTACGGCGCCAAGGGCGTCAAGGGCGAGGTCGACACCGCGACGATCATGAAGATCCTCAGCTCGGTGCGGTTGCACGGGCAGCCGACGGGAGGCTGAGCGGGGCGCCCAGCGCGCGGACGGGCGGTGGGACTCCGGTGGCGGGTAACCCGCTTGGCAGGTGCGACGGCCAGGGGCGATAGTCACCGGGTGACCTCCCGACCGGACCCCGCCGCCGAGCCCGCCGACCACCCTGCCGTCGGGCACGCGGTATCGGGGTCCGGCTCGGGACCGTCCCGTACGGGTCGCAACTACCGGTTGCTGACCGGGGCCGCCGTCGTCACCGCGCTCGGCGCCAACGGCTCGTTCATCGCGGCCGCGTTCGCGGTGCTCGACGCGGGCGGCGACAGCTCGGACGTGGGTCTGGTCGCCGCCTCCCGCACCCTGCCGCTCGTGGTGTTCCTGCTGGTGGGCGGCGCCGTCGCGGACCGGATGCCCCGGCACCGGGTGATGGTCGCCGCCAACGCCCTCAACTTCCTCTCCCAGGGCGCGTTCGCGCTGCTCGTGCTGACCGGCGAGGCACGGTTGTGGCAGATGATGCTGCTCACCGCGCTCGGCGGCACCGGGCAGGCGTTCTTCAGCCCGGCCGCCGAGGGGATGCTGATGTCCTCGGTGGAGAGCGAGCACGCGGGGCGGGCGTTCGCCCTGTTCCGCATGGCCACCCAGGGCGCGGCGCTCGGCGGCGCGGCACTCGGCGGCGCGCTCGTCGCCGCGGTCGGTCCCGGTTGGGTGCTCGCGCTGGACGCGGCGGCCTTCGCGGTCGCCGGGTCGCTGCGCGCGTTCCTCGACGTGCGCCACGTCCCGGCGCGGGACGAGGGCGGCGGTCTGCTGTCCGATCTCCGGGAAGGCTGGCGGGAGTTCATCGGACGACCGTGGCTGTGGGGCGTGGTCGCCCAGTTCTCCCTCGCCAACGCGGTGGTCGGCGCGGCCGACGCCGTCTACGGACCGCTCGTCGCCCGCGACAGCCTGGGCGGCGCGGCTCCCTGGGGTCTGGCGCTCGGCGCCTTCGGCGCGGGCACGGTGGTGGGCGCCCTCCTGATGACCCGCTGGAAACCCCGCCGCCTGCTCTTCACCGGCACCCTCTGCGTCTTCCCCCTCGCCCTCCCCTCGGCCGCCCTGGCCGTCCCGGTCCCGGTGGAGGTCCTCTACGCCGTCATGTTCTTCGCCGGCGCCACGGTCGAGGTCTTCGGCGTCTCCTGGATGACCGCCCTCCACCAGGAGATCCCCGAGGACAAACTCTCCCGCGTCTCCGCCTACGACTGGTTCGGCTCGGTCGCCCTGATGCCCCTGGCCACCGCCCTGGCGGGCCCCGCCGAATCAGCCGTCGGCCTCACCACCGCCCTCTGGGGCAGCTCCGCCCTGGTCGTCCTCGTCACCGCCCTGGTCCTGCTGATCCCCGACGTCCGTACCCTGACCCGCCGCACGACCCCGGTGACGGCCGTCGACCGCCAGGCGGTCTGATTCAGAAACCCAGCCGTCCCGCCGCGTCCCGGATGGTGTCGGCCAGGACGTCAGGAGCGGCGAGGTGGGCGATGTGTCCCTGGCCGGCGAGCGTCACGATGCGCGCACGCGGCAGGACCGCCGCCAGGTCGGCCAGACGTTCGCGCAGGTGGGACGGGCTGAGATCGCCCTCGACCAGGGTCGTCGGTGTTTCGAGGGCAGCAAAGCGATCAATGCCGACGCCGAGCGCGTCGATCGCTTCGTTGTCCGCGATCTGCGCCGCCGCGGACGCGGACAACGCTGCTCGCACGTGCTGGTCGGCGAACACGGCGTCGACCACGGTCGCGGGCATGCGGACGATGTCCCGCATGTGGATCCGCATCGCCTCGACCGGGTCGCCTCCGTCGAGGGCGGCACGGGCGCGTGCTCCCGCCGTCCCGGCGATCAACTCCTTGGTCGGCAAAGGCGGTTCGTAGAGGAACAGTCCGCAGAACGCCGAGGGGGCGGACAAAACCGCTTCCAGTGCGGCAACGGCACCCGAGGAGTGCCCCGCGAGAAGCACAGGAGGCTCCAGGAGATCCGCGACAGCGAGAATGTCGGCTACCTCGGTGGTCATCGAGTGGGGCAGGGCGATGTCTGCCTCGGGAACGTAGATCCGTCGTCGGATCCTGACGACACGGAAGTCGTCGGTGAGGTGGCGGATGACACCGTCCCAGGTCGTCGCGTCTCCGCCGCCCGGATGGACCACCAGCAGGTTCGGCCCGGATCCCTCGTCGAGGGCGGTGACGGCGCGGCCGTCGTCGGACGATGCGAGAAGCTCGGTCATACGCACAAGCTTGTACCGGTCCGCCGACACCACACCGACAGACTGCCGACATCCCGTGCCGTCGGCCCAGCCGGGAACATCCACCGGCTGACCACCACGCGCCTCACCCGATGCCGAACGCCCCGTCCGGAGGTTCGGGTGAGGGTACGGCGTCGCCGTCCTCGACCGGGCGGGCGCCTGCGGTGAACTTCCGTAGCGCGGGACCGTGTTCGACGCGGGCGGGGAAGACGTCGGCAGCCGTACGGCGAGCCAGTGCGGTCAGGTCCAGGGGGCGGTGCGAGGCGAGGAGTACGGCGTTGCCGAAGCGCCGGCCGCGCAGGACGCCCGGTTCCGCGATGAGGGCCAGTTCCTCGAACAGGGCGCCGAAGGTGGCCAGTTGGGAGCGGAGGAAGGTGAAGGGCGTGCCGTCCGCGAGGTTGGCGAGATAGACGCCGCCGGGACGCAGCACCCGCTCCGCCTCGGCCGCGTAGCCGAGGGAGGTGAGGTGGGCGGGGACGCGGGAGCCGCCGAAGACGTCCGCGACCAGCACGTCCGCGCTGTCGTCCGGGGCGCTCTCCAGCCAGGTGCGGGCGTCGGCGGTGTGGACCGTGATGCCCGAGCCGGGCGGCAGCGGAAGGTGCTCGGCGACCAGTTCCGCCAGCCCCCGGTCGGCCTCCACCACGTGCTGCCGGGAGCCGGGCCGGGTCACGGAGACGTACCGGGGCAGGGTGAGCGCGCCGCCGCCGAGGTGCAGCACGTCCAGCGGACGGCCGTCCTCGGCGGCCACGTCCAGGGCGTGCCCGAGGCGTCGCGCGTACTCGAACTCCAGATGCGCGGGGTCGTCCAGGTCGACGTAGGACTGGGGCGCCCCGTCCACGGTGAGCAGCCAGGCCCGCTCCCGGTCCACGTCGGGCATCAGCTTGGCGGTGCCGTGGTCGACGGTCCTGGTCACGGGTATGGCTTCGGTCACGGGACCATTCTCCCCCGACCGAAGCCGTACCCGGGTGCGCGGGGACGGCGACCCGTCCCCCGCGCACAACGCGGTCACCCCGCGCTCACCGCACCGAGGTCACCGTCCCGGCGCCGACCGTCCGCCCGCCCTCGCGGACGGCGAAGCCGAGCCCCGGCTCCAGCGGGACCTCGCGCCCCAGCTCCACGGTCATCTCCACCGTGTCACCGGGCCGCGCGACCGCCGCCTCGCCGAGGTCGATGTCCCCCACCACGTCGGCGGTCCGGATGTAGAACTGCGGCCGGTAGCCGCTCGTGACCGGGGTCGTACGGCCGCCCTCGCGCGCCGAGAGGACGTACACCCGCGCCGTGAACCGCCGCCCGGGCGTCACGCTCCCCGGCGCCGCCACCACGTGCCCCCGCCGGACCGCGTCCCGGGGCACCCCGCGCAGCAGCAGCGCCACGTTGTCCCCCGCCTGCGCCTCGTCCATCGGCTTGCCGAAGGTCTCCAGACCGGTGACGACGCTCTCCACCTCCGCGCCGAGCACCTCCACCCGGTCCCCGACCCGCACGGTCCCGCGCTCGACGGCACCCGTGACGACGGTGCCGCGCCCGGTGATGGTGAGCACGTTCTCCACCGGCAGCAGGAACGGCGCGTCCAGATACCGCTCCGGCATCGGCACGTACGTGTCGACCGCGTCGAGCAGCGCCTCGACGGACGCCGTCCAACGGAGGTCGCCCTCCAGTGCCTTGAGTCCGGAGACCCGTACGACCGGTACGGCGTCGCCCGCGTAGCCCTGCGCGGTGAGCAGCTCGCGGACCTCCAGCTCGACCAGGTCGGTCAGCTCCTCGTCACCCGCGTCGGCCTTGTTGAGCGCGACCACGATGTGGTCGACGCCCACCTGCCGGGCGAGCAGCACGTGCTCGGCGGTCTGCGGCATGATCCCGTCGAGCGCGGAGACGACGAGGATCGCCCCGTCGAGCTGGGCGGCACCGGTGACCATGTTCTTGACGTAGTCCGCGTGGCCCGGCATGTCCACGTGGGCGTAGTGCCGGGTGTCGGTCTCGTACTCGACGTGCGCGATGTTGATGGTGATGCCGCGCGCGGCCTCCTCCGGGGCGCGGTCGATGCGGTCGAACGGCACGAAGGTGCCGGTGCCGCGCTCGGCCAGCACCTTGGTGATGGCGGCGGTCAGGGTGGTCTTGCCGTGGTCGACGTGGCCCATGGTGCCGATGTTGAGGTGCGGCTTGGTGCGCACGTATGCCGTCTTGGGCATGGGAAGTCCTCGTGGTGGTGATACGTGAGGCGCGGGAACGCGCCGGACCCCGGTGACTCTCCGACCCTCCCCCTGCGGGGTCCGCCGGACGATCCGGAGAGGGTCAGCTTCGGGCGCCGTCGACAGCGGCCACGAGGAACGGGACGGCAGCCTTCGGTGCATCCGCGACCGCGGATGCTGCGAGAAGGAAGGCGTACCGGAACATGACGCAGATCATTGCGGACGCGTCGCCCCACGTCGAACGGTTTTCCGCGGGCGGGGCGTACCCAACAGCCGCCGTCCGTACACCGATCACACACCCGCGTCGGTTAGGGTCACCGGATGCCCGCTGCCACCAACCGCTCTGGGGGCACCGCCATGGCCACTCCCCGGGCCACTGTCACCGAACCGGCGCTCGCCGTCTCCGAATCGGCACTCGTTGTGTCCCAACCGGCGCTCGCTCGCCGGGGATTCGCCGCGCGCTCAGTCGCCGTCCTGCTGTCCCCGTACGCGCGCCTGTCGTTGCTGCTGCTCCTGCTCGCGGGCGGTGCCGGATGCGTGCTGGCCTTCGCGCCCCAGCAACTGCTCACCCGGCAACTTCCGCCGGGCATCGGCGGCTTGGCGGCGGCCACGGTGTTCGCGGCGGGGTACGGCCTGTGCACGGTGGCGTTCGTACCGCGCCCCCTGCTGAACCTGGCCGCGGGCGCGCTGTTCGGCTCCCCGCTGGGGCTGACCTCGGCGCTCGCGGGGACGGTGTTCGGCGCGGGGCTCGCCTTCGTACTGGGCCGGGCGCTGGGGCAGGACGCGCTGCGCCCCCTGCTGCGGGGGCGCTGGCTGCGGGCGGCGGACGGGCAGTTGAGCCGGCACGGGTTCCGCTCGATGCTGGCGGCGCGGCTCTTCCCGGGCGTGCCGTTCTGGGCGGCGAACTACTGCGCCGCCGTCTCCCGGATGCGCCTCACGCCGTTCCTGCTGGCCACGGCGCTGGGCTCGGTCCCGAACACGGCGGCGTACGCCGTCGCGGGCGCCCGCGCCTCGGCGCCGACCTCGCCGGCCTTCCTGATCGCGATGGCGTGCATCGCCGTACCGGCGCTGGCGGGGACGTGGGTGGCGTGGCGCAAGAGGCATCATCTGAACGGCAGTTGACGCGGCGAGTCGCTCTACTTGATCCGCGACGGTCAGGCACCCCGGATAACCATCCCATGACCAACCCCCGATGATTACTTTGCCATCGGGGACCGCTACGCTGCCCCCGTCACATGATCACGCCTGCCTTTCCGAGCGCTTGGACGTCCTGCCGCCATGTCTTGGTTCGAATCCCTCGTCCTCGGACTCGTCCAGGGGCTCACCGAGTTCCTGCCCGTGTCCTCCAGCGCCCATCTGCGGCTGACCGCGGCGTTCTCGGGCTGGAAGGACCCCGGCGCGGCCTTCACGGCGATCACCCAGATCGGCACGGAGGCGGCGGTGCTGATCTACTTCCGCAAGGACATCGGGCGGATCGTGACGGCGTGGTTCCGCTCGCTGTTCGACAAGGCGGCGCGGGGTTCGCACGACGCGCGGATGGGCTGGCTGGTGATCGTCGGCTCGATCCCGATCGGTGTGCTCGGGGTGACGCTGAAGGACCAGATCGAGGGACCGTTCCGTGATCTGCGGGTCACGGCGACGATGCTGATCGTCGTCGGCGTCCTGATAGGCATCGCCGACCGGCTGGCCGCCCGCGACGAGTCCGGCGCCCGTCACCGCACCCCCAAGCAGCGCAAAACCCTCGAGAACCTGAGCGTCCGCGACGGCCTGATCTTCGGTCTCTGCCAGGCGTGCGCCCTCATCCCCGGCGTCTCCCGCTCCGGCGCCACCATCAGCGGCGGCCTCTTCATGGGCTACCGCCGCGAAGCCGCCGCCCGCTACTCCTTCCTCCTCGCCATCCCCGCGGTCCTCGCCTCCGGCGTCTTCGAGGTGAAGCACTCACTGG
Source organism: Streptomyces sp. DSM 110735 (assembly GCF_016482685.1). Lineage (GTDB taxonomy): Bacteria > Actinomycetota > Actinomycetes > Streptomycetales > Streptomycetaceae > Streptomyces. The sequence goes on from NZ_JACYHF010000002.1 coordinate 533,001, forward strand.
GCGAGAGCGGGGACGTGTCGTGGGGACCGACGCTGTTCGCCACGGTGATCGCGTTCGGGTCGGGATATGCGGTAATCGCATGGTTTATGAAATGGATCTCAAATAAGAGTTTCATGCCTTTTGTCTGGTACCGCATCGCCCTGGGCATCGTCATCATCGCGCTGGTGAGCATGGGCGTACTGAGCCCGCACGCGGCGGAGTCGGCGGGCTGACCTCTGGTGGGAAGCCCCCGGCGGTGCCGTCCTGCCCCACCGCATGATCATTGCCGTTGACCCCGCCCCCACCCCCCGTACACAATCTCCGGGCCCGCGACCCCCGTGGGCTCACGGGGAGGGGCACCCATGTGTGACACATGCGATCACCGCGAGACCATTTCGGCGCTCGCGGGGAATCCCGCGGCACCGGTCGAGGTTCTGACCAGGCTGCTGTCCGAGGATGCCAAGGACGCCTGGAGCAGGCTTGCTTGGCGTGAGTTGCCGGAGGAGCTGGTGGACGCCGTCGTCGCGCATCCCGACCGCAGACTGCGGGAGAGCTTCGCCGCGAGCCCCTCGATGACGCCGGAGCAACGCGCCCGGCTCGTGGACGACCCCGATCCCGGCGTCCGGCACGCCCTCGCCTCGGGACCCCACTGGTTCCGCGTCACCGAGGAACCGCTGCCCCTGTCCGCCCAGCGGCGACTGCTCGCCGATCCGGACCCGGAGATCCGCCGCAGCGCCGCCTTCAGCCGTCAGACCGCTCCGAGCCTGATCGCCGCGCTGGCCGACCACCCGGAGGCGGAGCTTCGCCAGGCAGCCTGCGGCCAGTGGGCGCTGCTCGGCGAGGACACCCGAAGCCGACTGCTCGACGACGCGGACGCGACCGTACGCCGGGCAGCCATGATGGAAGCCTGCCGCGAGGACGCGGACTGTACGGACCTGCTGCTCGCCGCCGGACTCAGCTATGTCCCCAGGTGCGAGGTGATCCGGTACGGCGCCATGAGCGCGGCGACCGCCGAACGGCTCGCGGCGAGCGCGGAGGTGGAGGACCGGCGGGCGTTGGCGGCGAACCTCGGCATTCCCGTCGACGTCGTCAGGACGCTGGCGACCGACGAAGCGCACAGCGTCCGGCTGGAGGTGTCGGTACGCCCCGAACTCACGGAGACCGAACGCGCCGCCATCGACGTCACCATCGAGCCGTCCGACCGGCTCCGCCCCGTCGCATGGGTGCTCCGGTGCACCGATCCCGAGATCCTGCGCCGGTGCGCCACGTCGTCCCACACCTGGCTGCGCCGCAGCGCCGCGTGCGCCAAGCACCTGCCCGCCGACGCCGTCGAGCTGCTCTCCGGGGACGACGACCACCCCGTGCTGCTCCTGCTGTGCGAGAACCAGCCGACCGTCGACGGCGAGACGGTGCTCCAGACCTACCTGGACTGCCAGGTCATCACCAAGGGCGCACTCCTGAACCACCCGAACTTCCCCCGCACGGGCAACGCCGCACGCTTCGCCGACGACCCCGACCCCGCCAGACGCCGCCTGGTGGGACTCGACCCCGAAGCCCCCGCCGACACCATGTCCCGCCTGCTCACCGACCCCGACAAGGGCGTGCGCTCCATGGCGTCCGCCCACCCCTCCCTCCCGGTGCACCTGATCCTCCAGAGCGTCCAGGACCCGGAGACCGCCCCCTACGCCCTCGGCAACCCGAGCCTCCCCGTGGACGCGATGCACCAGTACCTGGACGACCTGGGCATCCCCCGCTGAGGCGACGGACCGCCGTCAGAGCCGTCAAAACGGAGCACCCGGCGAGCAACCCCCGCCCCTGTCCTGGATCGCCCCCGCGTCGCACACTGGAAGCAGGCCCAAGGAGTGGGGAGACTCCGGATGAGCAGCGGTGTGCGGGATGCGGGGTGGTGGCTCGCGGGGCCCTGGCGGCGGTCCGGGGTTGCCGTGGTCGCGGGGGCGCTGCCCGTGCTGGCGTTTCCGGGGACCGCGTGGTGGTGGCTGGCGTACGGGGGGCTGGTGCCGTGGATCCTGCTGGCCAGGGTCGCGCCGAGTGCGCGCAGGGCGGCGTACGACGGATGGTGCGGCGGGTTCGGGTTTCTGCTCGCGGTGCACAACTGGCTGTTGCCGAGCCTGCATGTGTTCATCTTCCTGATCGCCGCGCTGCTCGGCGCGCTGTGGGCGCCGTGGGGATGGCTGGTGCGCAGGCTGCTGGGCGGGACGCCGTCGCCGGGGCGGTGCGCGGCGGCGATGGCCGTGCTGCCGTCGGCGTGGCTGGTGGTGGAGCTGGTCAGGTCCTGGCAGGGGCTCGGCGGTCCGTGGGGGATGCTCGGCGCGAGTCAGTGGGAGGTGGAGCCCGCGCTGCGGCTCGCGTCCGTGGGCGGGGTCTGGCTGCTGAGCTGGCTGGTGGTGGCGGTGAACGTGGCGGTCGCGGCGCTGATCGCGGTGCGCGCGGCCCGGCTGCCCGCCGCCGCCTCACTGCTGGCCACCGCCGCCGCGACCTCCGCCGCCTGGGCGTGGGCGCCGCGCCCCGCGACGGAGGACACGGCCAGGATCGCCGTCGTACAGCCCGGCGTCGTGGACGGTCCGCGCAGCGTGGACGACCGCTTCGACCGCGAGGAGCGGCTGACCCGGCGCCTGGCCGGGCAGGACGTGGACCTGGTGGTGTGGGGCGAGAGCAGCGTCGGGCACGATCTCGCCGCCCGCCCGGACCTCACCCGCCGACTGACCGCGCTGTCCCGGCTCACCGGCGCCGACGTGCTGGTGAACGTGGACGCCCGCCGCTCCGACCGCCCCGGCGTCTACAAAAGTTCGGTCCTGATCGGCCCGGACGGTCTCACCGGCGAGCGGTACGACAAGATGCGGCTGGTCCCCTTCGGGGAGTACATACCGGCCCGTTCCCTGCTCGGCTGGGCCACCTCGGTGGGCAAGGCGGCGGGCGAGGACCGGCACCGGGGCACCGAGCAGGTCGTGATGGACGCCGGGCACGGGCTGCGGATCGGCCCGCTGGTGTGCTTCGAGACCGCGTTCCCGGACATGAGCCGCCACCTCGCGGACGACGGCGCGGGCGTGTTGCTCGGCCAGTCCTCCACCTCCACCTTCCAGGGAAGCTGGGCGCCCGAGCAGCACGCCTCGCTGGCCGCCCTGCGCGCCGCCGAGACCGGCCGCCCGATGGTGCACGCCACGCTGACCGGCGTGAGCGCCGTCTACGGCCCGGACGGGCAGCGCGTCGGACCCTGGCTCGGCACGCGCGCGGACACCGCCCGCGTCTACGACGTCCCGCTCGCCCACGGCGTCACCCCGTACGTCCGCCACGGCGACTGGGCGGTGCGCGGCGCGCTCCTGGTGCTGGCCTCGCTGGGCGCGGTGGAGGGCGTACGGGCGCTCAGACCGCGCCGGACGGGTCCTGAACCGCTCGTACGACCCGCTCGCACAGCTCGTGGGTGGCCAGCGCGTCCCGGGCGCTGAGCAATTCGCCCGCGCGGACGGCGTCGAGGAAGGTCAGCACCGCCTGCTCGATGCCGCGCTGCCGGGACACCGGCACCCAGTCGCCGCGCCGCCGCAGGGTCGGCTGGCCCTTGTGGTCGATGACCTCGGCGAGGTTGACGACCTGGCGCTTGGTGTCCTGCCCGGAGACCTCCAGGATCTCCTCGGCGGAGCCGCTGAGCCGGTTCATGACGCCGAGCGCGGTGAAGCCGTCCCCGGCGAGCTGGAGCACGACGTGGTGCAGCAGCCCGTCCACAAAGCGGGAGCGCACGGTGACGTCGTCGACCGGACCCGGCACCAGGAAGCGCAGGGTGTCGATGACGTGGATGAAGTCGTCCAGGACCATCGAGCGGGGTTCCTCGGGCAGCCCGACCCGGTTCTTCTGGAGAATGATCAGCTCGCGCGGGTGCTCCAGGCACTGCGCGTACGCGGGGGCGTAGCGGCGGTTGAAGCCGACGAACAGCGGGACGCCCCGCTCCTCCGCGAGCGCCACCAGCCTTTCGGCGTCGGCGAGTTCGTAGGCGAGCGGCTTGTCCACGTAGGTGGGGACGCCCGCGTCGAGGAGCCGGGTGACGATCTCGGGGTGGACGGCGGTGGGCGCGTGCACGAAGGCGGCGTCGAGACCCGCGTCCAGGAGGGAGTCGAGGCTCTCGTGCCGCCGCTCCCCGGGCAGGTGCAGCGAGTCCGCAACCGCCGTCAGGGTGGCGGGGGTGCGGGTCTGGAGGTGGAGGTCGACCCCGGGCAGTGTGCCGAGCACGGGCAGGTACGCCTTCCGCGCGATGTCCCCGAGTCCGATGCAGCCGACCTTCACATGCTCTCCTAGTGGCGGTACTCCGTGTGTTCCTCTGCGGAAGGATACGGCGGTCGCCAGCTCGCGACGGCGTCGAAGCCGCGCAGCAGCAGAGCCGGGACGGCCTTGGAGGCGGCGGCGATCAGGTTGTCGCGCAGGACGCAGACGACACGCCCGTCGGCCAGGTTCAGCCGCGCCGCCTGGACGGACCGGCGGGCGATGCCGGTGGTGCGCGGGAGCCGGTCGGCGGTGTAGGCGGCCAGGTCGGGGGCGCGGTGGGCGAGGACCACGGCGTCCTCGATGGCCTGGTTGGCACCCTGGCCGAGCATGGGCGGCATGGCGTGCGCGGCATCGCCGAGGAGCGCGGTGCGACCGAGGTGGTACGCGGGCAGGGGGCGCGCGAGGTGGTACACGTCGTGCCGGAGCACGTCCTCGGGGCGGGCGGCGGCGAGCACGTCGGGGACCGGGTGATGCCAGGTGCCGAACTGCCGTCGCAGTTCGCCGAGTTCGTCGTCCGGGGCGTGCTGTCCGGGCGGGGCGGCGGTGGCGGCGTAGGCATAGACCCGGCCGTCCTTGAGCGGGTGCGTGCCCCAGAGGCGTCCCCTGCCCCAGGTCTCGTGGGAGGCGAACTCCGCGCCGGGCAACGGGATCAGCAGGCGCCAGGTGGTGAAGCCGGTGTACTCGGCACCGGGGTGTGCGGGGAACAGGGCGTGCCGGACACGGGAGTTGACGCCGTCGGCGCCGACGACCAGCTCGGCTTCCCACTCCTCCTCGCCCACGGCCACTCGGGCGGGCGTCTTGCCGTCCCCGGGGTCAACCAGGTGCGCGGGGGCGGCTGTTCGGACGGCGCCGGACGGCAGCAGCGCGGCCAGGCGGTCGACCAGCGTCGCGCGCGGCAGCAGGACCAGCGGACCGCCGAAGCGGGCGGCCATCGCCTCCGCGTCGGACCGGGACAGCCAGCGACCGCTCGGCGCGCGCAGCCCGCCGTCGCCCTGCCAGGCGGCCAGGTCGCGGATCTCGTCCCCGACGCCGAGCACGTCGAGGGCGCGCAGCCCGTTGGGCGCGAGCGAGAGGGCGGCGCCGACCGGCTCCAGCGAGGGGGCGCGCTCCAGGACGGTGACCTCCCAGCCGCGCCGGTGCAGGGCGGCAGCGGCGGCGAGCCCACCGATTCCGCCGCCGACGACCACTGCGCGCGTGCGTTCCGCCATGACTCCTCCGGTTCACCACACCTGCGACTACACCTGTAGTGCACGATCGACCTTACTACATCCGTAGTAGCGCGTCCGTAGGAGCACGGTGGGGCGCGGGTAGGGTCGACGCCATGCCCGTGAGCACCCCGAACCGCGCCGCCCTGGTCGCCGACACCGCCATCGCCCTGCTCGCCGAGCGCGGGATGCGCGGGCTGACCCACCGGGCCGTGGACGAGGCGGCCGGGCTGCCGCAGGGCTCGACCTCGAACGTGGCGCGCACCCGGCAGGCACTCCTGGAACTCGCCGTACGACGGCACGCCGAGCGCGAGGCGGGGGTGCTGGCGGAGGGCGAGACGCCGGACCCCTCCGGCGGGGCGGAGTCCCTGGCCGACGGTCTCGCACTGGCGGTCCACCGCCTGCTCACCGAGGGCCGGACCCTGCTGGTCGCCCGCTACGAACTCGCCCTGGAAGCCACCCGGCGCCCCGAGCTGCGCGCCTTCTACGACGCGACGGGCGCCGTGTTCAAGGACCAACTGGCCGCACTGCTCACCGCCGCGGGCTCACCCGACCCGACCCGGCACGTACTGTCGCTGCTGGCCTGGATGGACGGTCTGATGTTCGCGTGCACGGCGGGTTCGTTCAGCCGTGAGGTGCCGGGGCTTGAGGAAGTCCGGGCGGATCTGCGGGAGTTGCTGGCGGGGATGCTGCGCGGCTGAGATCCGGGTGAGGACCGCGGAAATTGCCTGTCGCCGTCGTGGCCCGGCTGCGAGGATGCCGATCATGACTGCCGCAAGCCAGGTCCCCGCCGAGACCCCCGCTCCCGACGACCGTCCCTCCCCCGCCCTGGACGCCGGTGAACGCGCCATGCTGGAGGGCTGGCTCGACTACCACCGCCGCACCCTCGCCTGGAAGTGCGAGGACCTGACCGACGAACAGCTCCGCACCGCTTCCGTGCCGCCGTCCGACCTGTCGCTGATGGGCCTGGTACGGCACATGACCGACGTCGAGCGCGCCTGGTTCCGCAAGGTGCTGGCCGCCGACGACCAGGGGTGGATCTACTGGACCGACGAGGACCCGGACGGCGACCTCCACCTCACCGAGGCGGACACCTGGAAGGACGCGTACGCCGTCTGGCAGACCGAGATCGAGACCGCCCGGACCAACGCCGCCCGCTTCGAGCTGGACGACCTCTCGATCGGCAGGCGCCGCCCCCACGACGAGCGGCGCTACAGCCTCCGCTGGATCTACACCCACATGATCGAGGAGTACGCCCGCCACAACGGCCACGCCGACCTGCTGCGCGAACGGATCGACGGCCGCACCGGCGAGTGAGCGTCAGCCTCGGTACGCCCGCGTCCTCCCTGCGGGCGACGGGATCACTCCTGCGAGTGGACCACCCGTGCGTAGCTGGTGCCAAGGCGGCGGCGCGGCCAGCAGAGTTGCCCGAGTGCACCGACCGACGACCACCGCAGCGCTCTGGGTCACCGTGGCCGTCTCGGCCCTCACCGGCTGCGTGACCGTACATGCCCCGGCCCCCGTCGCCCCCCGCCCGGCGACGGGCACGGCGACCCCCCGCCCGGTACAGGCGCCCGCCCGCGAAGCCCTGGCCCGCATGGGCCCACCCCCGGACGACGCGAAGCACCCGACCACCTCCCCCCGACCGTCCCCTCCCCCACCGGCACCCCCCACCACACACCCCACCCCCACCGCCCCCCGCAACCCCCTCCGCCCGACCCCCGCCCCCCGCTCCCGCCCCACCCTCAAAGCCCCGGACATCTGCGCACTCGGCCGCAAGTACGGCGGCTGGCGCAGGGACAGCCCGGCATCGGTGATCTGCGGGAGGGCGTACAGGCGCTGAGGGGGCGGGGGCGGGTGCCGCTCGCGCGATACCGGGCGTGGGTCGGGCGCCCCGGCTGGGCAGCGGTGTCCCCCGACGGGTCGCCCGAGGGGCATCGCCCCACCGGCACGAGCCGCTTGCTCCACCGGGCGTGAGACCCGCCGCCCCACCGGGCAGGCGGCACGCCCGCCTCAACCAAGCCTGGGACAAGCCGTCGCTGCGACGGAGTCGCCTCACCTCGCCGGGGCGGGCTCTCCCTCGACCGGCCGGGGTCGCCCGGTGGGCCGGCGCCCCGCTCGTCCACCCCGCCCGGTCGCGTCCCCTACCCCACCGGCCGCTGTCGCGGTGGCCCGTACCCCTCCCCGTCCCCCAGCCGCAGCTCCAGGCGCGTGATCGCCGCGCGGACTCCCGCGCCGTAGCCGTCGTCCGCCAGGGAGTCGGCGGCGTGGCGGGCTCGGTGGAGGTGGGTGCGGGCGGCGTCGGAGTGGCCGAGTTTGAGGTAGTCGGCGGCGAGGTTGAGGTGGAGGGAGGGGTAGAAGCCGCGGACGGGTGAGGGATCGGTCAGTTCCTGGGCGGCCGACAGCGCCCGGAGGTCCCAGGCGAGTTCGACGTCGGGGTCGTCCTGGGTGTCGGCGAGGTAGTGGGCGAGGGTGCAGCGGTGGAGCGGGTCGCCGGTCTCGGCCGTCTCGGCCCACAGCTCCAGGAGCCGCCGCTGAGCCTCCTCGCGGTCGCCGCCGTGGTGCAGCATCACGACCTGCCCGATCCGGGTGAGCAGGGCATCCGGCGCCGTCTGCTCCTGCCGCTCCGCCACCGCGCCCTCCGAGCCGTCACCGCCGGACCGCTGTCCGGCCCGCCTGCCCCGACGCTAGCCGCAGCCGGTGGAGATGCCGGGCAGGCGGCCCCGTACACCGGGGTGACACACCCGAACCGGCACCCCCGCGAGCCCCCTACAGGCGTCCTCAGACCGCCAGGTTCCGAATCCGCCAGTCGATCGCCTCGTGCCCCTGCTGCTCGATCGCCTCGTTGATCTGGGTGAACGGACGGGAGCCGAAGAACCGCTTCGCCGACAGCGGCGAGGGGTGCGCGCCCTTGACCACGACATGGCGGGTCTCGTCGATCAGGGGAAGCTTCTTCTGCGCGTAGTTGCCCCACAGCACGAAGACCGCCGGGTCGGGACGGGCGTCGACGGCGCGGATCACCGCGTCGGTGAACTTCTCCCAGCCCTTGCCCTTGTGCGAGTTGGCCTCGCCCGCGCGCACGGTCAGCACCGCGTTCAGCAGCAGGACGCCCTGCTCGGCCCAGGGCATCAGATAGCCGTTGTCCGGGACCGGCAGGTCCAGCTCCTCGCGCATCTCCTTGTAGATGTTCCGCAGCGAGGGCGGCGTCTTCACACCGGGACGCACCGAGAAGCACAGCCCGTGCCCCTGGCCCTCGCCGTGGTACGGGTCCTGGCCGAGGACGAGGACCTTGACCTTGTCGTACGGCGTCGCCGCGAGCGCCGCGAAGACCTCCTCGCGCGGGGGGTAGACAGGGCCCTTCGCCCGCTCCTCCTCGACGAACTCGGTCAGCTCCTTGAAGTAGGGCTTCTCCAGTTCGTCGCCCAGAACCCCGCGCCAGGACTCGGGCAGCATGGCGATGTCGGTCACGTCAACGTCCTCACGATGTGCGGTCACTTCCAGCACTCAGAACCTACAGGCGACCGCTGACAACGGGCACGCGAGGATGCCGTACACCCCCGCTCACCAGCTCGTCTTCCGGTACAGCTCCCACATCGTCATGATCGTCGAGGGGTCGAGCGCCCGCTCCCCGCCGGAGATGTCCCCGCTCGCCGCGACGTACTGCCGCCCCTGCCACAGCGGCAGCAGCCGCGCGTCGTCCGCCAGCTCCTGCTGCGCCTCCGCCATGTCCTTGACCACCTCGGCGCGGTCGCGCATCGCGCGCGAGCGGGGCAGCAGTACCGAGGTGATCCTCTTGGCCGGATAGGGCGTGCCCAGCGCGTTGTTCTCGCCGACGAACGGCGTGATGAAGTTGTCCGGGTCGGGGAAGTCCGGGAACCAGCCGCGCCCGAACACCGGGTACTCCCCCTTCTGGTACCCGGCCACATAGCTCTTCCAGGGCCGCGCCTCCAGGGTGATCGTGAACAGCCCCGAGGCGTCGAGCTGCCGCTTCAGCTCCTGGAACATCAGCGCCGTCTCGGAGCCGTAGCGGTCGCTGGTGTACCAGAGCGTGAGCGGGACGCGCCGCTTGATGCCCGCGCCGGTGAGGGTCTTGCGGGCCTTGGCGGTGCTCGGGTCGCCGAAGGTGTCGAAGAACGGCGTGGTGTGCCCGACCAGCCCCTTGGGGACCATGGAGTACAGCGGGTCCACGGTGTCCTTGTAGACCCGGTGCGCGATGGCCCCGCGGTCGACGACCTGCGCGACGGCCCGGCGTACGGCGTCCTGCCGCGCCCAGGGGTCCTTGGGGTTGAAGACCAGGTAGCTGATGTCGATCCCGGCGCCGTCGATCAACTGGAGGTCGGTGCTGTCCTGCTTCTCCAGGGCGACGATGTCACCGGCGGCGAGCCCCCGGTAGGTGACGTCGATCCGCTTGTCGCGCAGCGCCTGGACCATGGAGCGGGAGTCCTGGAAGTAGCGGATGGTCACCGCGTCGTTGAGCCGCTTGGCATAGCCGTCGTAGTGGTCGTTGCGCACGAGGACGGCCTGCTTGCCCTCGTCGTAGGACTGGAGGCGGTAGGGACCGGAGCCGTGGACGTCGCCCTTGTCGCGCAGGGAGTGGGCGGGGTAGTCGCGCGGGTCCACGATCGACATCGCGGGGGTGGCCAGCACGAACGGGAAGGTGGCGTCGGCCTTCTTGAGGTGGAAGACCACGTCGCGGTCGCCGGAGGTCTCCACCCGGTCCAGGCTGCCGAGCAGACCGGCGGGGCCGCCCGGGGCGTTGATGAGACGGATGCGGTTGATGGACGCCTGCACGGCCTGGGCGTCGAGCGGGTGGCCGTCGGAGAACTTCATGCCCGGGCGCAGCCTGCAATGGTAGGTACGGCCCGTCGAGTCGGAGAAGCCGCAGCTCTGGGCGGCGTCGGGCTGGGGGGTGGTGGCGCCGGTGGGGTAGGCGAGGAGGGTCTGGTAGACGTTGCGGAACAGTTCCCAGGAGCCGTCCCAGGAGCCTGCCGGGTCCAGGGTGCTGGGGGCGCTGGTGGTGCCGACGACGATCGGTCCGTCGTCGGTCCGGGCGCTGCCGGGGAGCAGGGCGCAGCCGGACACCAGGCTGATGGACGCGGCCGCCGCGACTCTTCGAAGGAATCGGTTCCGCTTGAACACGCGCACGCTCCTCGATCCGCCGTACCAAGGTCGGCAGACCATACCGCAGCATTTGGCCTCCTGAACCTCCCCTGAAACAGCCGTTGTTGACGGATCGGACGGTGACAACGTCGTCATGGCGAAAGCCGGTCGCCGCACAGCGCTCCGGGCGCCGTTCCGCTGGGGAACGGCGCCCGGAAGAGACGGCCGGTCAGGGGCGCGTGGCCCCCGGGAGAGGTCAGCCCACCCCGGCGTTGAGGAAGATGCCGCCGTCCACGACGAGCGTCTGGCCGGTGATCCAGTCGGACTGCTCGGAGGTGAGGAAGGCGGTGGCGCCGCCGATGTCGGAGGGCACGCCGAGCCGGCCGAGCGGGTAGGAGGCGGCGGCCTCCGCCTCGCGGCCCTCGTAGAGCGCCTCGGCGAACTTGGTCTTCACCACGGCCGGGGCGATCGCGTTGACCCGCACCTTGGGCGCGAACTCGTGCGCGAGCTGCTGGGTCAGGTTGATCATGGCGGCCTTGCTGACGCCGTAGGCGCCGATGAACGGCGAGGGCGCGAGACCCGCGACGGAGGCGATGTTGACGATCGCGCCGCCGTGCTCGCGCTGCCAGGCGTGCCAGGTCTTCTGGGCGAAGCCGAGCGCCGAGATGACGTTGGTCTCGAACACCTTGCGGGCGACGTTCAGATCGACGTCCGCGATGGGGCCGAAGACCGGGTTGGTGCCCGCGTTGTTCACCAGGAAGTCGACGCGGCCGAAGGCTTCCATGGTGCGCTCGATCACCGTGCTCTGGTGGTCGAGGTCGTGCGCCTTGCCCGCGACGCCGATGACGCGTTCGGCGCCGAGTCGCTCGACGGCTTCCTTCAGCGCCTCCTCGTTACGGCCGGTGATGCACACGCGGTCGCCGCGCGCTATCAGCGCCTCCGCGACGCCGTAGCCGATGCCCCGGCTCGCGCCCGTGACGAGCGCGACCTTGCCGGAGAGCTCCGGGAGTTCAGTCATGTCCTTGGTCCTCAGATTCCCGAGTGGCTGGGTTGCTCAGTTTTCCCGGGCGGCTAGTCGAGCGGTCCGCCGGCGACGTAGAGCACCTGGCCGGAGACGAACCCGGCCGCCTCGCCGGTGAAGAAGGCGATGGCGTTGGCGATGTCCTCGGGCTCGCCCACGCGCTGGACCGGGATCTGGGTGGCGGCGGCCTTCTTGAAGTCGTCGAAGCCCATGCCGACGCGCTCGGCGGTGGCCTTGGTCATCTCGGTGGCGATGAAGCCGGGGGCGACGGCGTTGGCGGTGATGCCGAACTTGCCCAGCTCGATGGCGAGGGTCTTGGTGAAGCCCTGCAGACCCGCCTTGGCGGCCGAGTAGTTGGCCTGACCGCGGTTGCCCAGCGCGGAGGACGAGGAGAGGTTGACGATCCGGCCGAAGCCCGCGTCGACCATGTGCTTCTGGACGGCCTTGGTCATGAGGAAGGAGCCGCGCAGGTGCACGTTGAGCACGGTGTCCCAGTCGGACGCGCTCATCTTGAACAGCAGGTTGTCGCGCAGCACACCGGCGTTGTTGACGAGGATCGTGGGCGCGCCCAGCTCCTCGGCGACCCGGGCGATGGCGGCCTCGGTCTGCGCCTCGTCGGAGACGTCCGCGCCGACCGCGATGGCCTTGCCGCCCGCCGAGGTGATCTTCTCGACGGTGTCCTTGCAGGCGGCCTCGTCCAGGTCGATCACCGCGACGGCGTGACCCTCGGCGGCCAGACGTACGGCGGTGGCGGCGCCGATCCCTCGTGCCGCGCCGGTGACTACCGCGACCCGCTGTTCCGTGGTGGACATTGCTGCTTCTCCTCGCCCTTGAGAGAACCCGAGTGGCCCTTGACAGGACCCGAGTGCGGTGAGCGACCGCTTAGTACCTTCCGCACCCGTGACGCTAGAAGCCCTGGCACCCGGTGTCAACGGGACACCGGGTGGTGTGATCCATTACCTGACCAGGAGGTCGAGCAGCCGTTCGGTCTCGGCCACCGGATCGGCGGTGAGCCCGGTGTGCACAGGTCCCGGCTGTACGACGGCGGAGCGGGGCGCGATCAGCCAGCGAAAACGCCGCCCGGCGTCGTCGCCCGCCGCCTGACCGGCGCCTTCGCCGCCCGCGCAGATCCGTTCCACGGCGCCGAGCGCGGCCCTGATCCCGGCCACGTCGGCGCCGGGGTCGAGGGCGAGGAGGCGTGCCTCGTCCAGATGGGTGCGGGCGCCGACGTAGTCGTGGGCGCGGCAGTAGACGAGGACCCCGGCGTTGATCCGCTCACCGCGCTCGACGCGGGGGACGACACGGAGCAGGGCGTACTCGTAGACAGCGCGGTCGCCGCCCTGACCCGTCCGGGTGATGTGGCGCTCGACCACATGTCCGGCCATGTGAATGTGGTGGTCGCTCACTTGCTCTCCTGGAGGCCGTCGATGCGCTCGTGGACGGACGCCGCCCGCGCGAGGAGGGGCCGGGCGTAGGCGCGGCGCAGGTCGTCCGGGGTGTCGAAGCCGGGTTCGCCGGTCAGCCACGCGTCCGGGATCTCGGCGGTGACCTCGGCGAGCAGGTCCTCGGTGACCATCGGGGCCAGCTCGGCGGCAGCGGCGACGACGTCCGGGGCGAAGCGGGCGAGGGCGTGGTCGGTGGCGTTGTACGGGCGCGCGGCCGAGGCGTCGGCGGAGGGCCAGTTGTGGTGCCAGATCATGGTGGCGCCGTGGTCGATGAGCCACAACTGCCCTTGCTGCACCAGGAGGTTGGGGTTGCGCCAGGAGCGGTCCACGTTGTTGATCAGCGCGTCGAACCAGACGATCCGGCCCGCCTCCTCGGGCGTCACCGGGAAGGCGAGCGGGTCGAAGCCGAGGGCGCCGGAGCGGAAGTCCATGCCGAGGTTGGCGCCCCCGCTGGAGCGCAGCAGGTCCTGCACCTGCCGTTCGGGTTCGCCGAGTCCGAGGACGGGGTCGAGTTGGACGGTCACCAGCTCGGGCACCCGGAAACCGAGGCGGCGGGCGAGTTCCCCGCAGACGACCTCGGCGACGAGGGTCTTGCGGCCCTGCCCGGCGCCGGTGAACTTCAGGACGTACAGCCCGAGATCGTCGGCTTCGACGAGCCCCGGCAGCGAGCCGCCCTCACGCAGGGGCGTGACGAACCGGGTGGCGGTGACTTCGGTCAACATTTGCCCAGGTTATCTCGCGTGCGGCGCCCTTCCGGGGGCTCCCGTTTCCGCCGCTCCTGCGAGGATCGGCACATGACGGACTCTCCGCTGCGGATCAACGCCCTCATCGTCGACGCCACGGATCCCGAGCGGCTCGCCGCGTTCTGGTCCGCCCTCCTCGGCAGGGCGGTCGTGAGCCGGACGGGCCCGTACGTGTGGCTCCGGCGCGAGGACGGCCTGGGCATCGGGTTCCAGCGGACGGCGGCGCCCAAGTCGGGCAAGAACCGTATGCACTTCGACGTCACCGCCGCCGACCCGGCCGCCGAGCAGCGGCGCGTCGAGGCGCTGGGCGGGCGTCGGCTGACCGAGTACGACGACGGCGGGTTCCTGGTGATGGCGGACCCGGAGGGCAACGAGTTCTGCGTCATCCCCGAGGGCTCCGTCGAGCTGGACGACGACGGCCGCGCCCACTACCTCGGCTGACCCCTCTCCACGCGACCCCTCCCGCGCCTACGATCGGCCGGACACCGTCCCCGCACGTCCGGACCGGCCCTACGACCGTCAGGAGAACCGTGGAGACCTCGCCCGCAGGAGCCCCGCACCGCCCGGACCCCGCCGGAGGCGCCCCGCACCGCCTCGATCCCGCCGGAGGCTGCCCGCACGCCGACAACGCCCGGCTGCTCGCCCTCGGCGCGGTGGCGCCCGTCGAACTGCCGGGCGGGGTCGAGGGGATGGCGGTCCTCGGGCACGAGGCGCTGAGGGAGTTCCTCCAGCATCCCGAAGTCGCCAAGGACGTACGGCACTTCGCGGCGTTGCGGGAGGGGCGGATCGAGCCGGGCTGGCCGCTGCTGACCTTCGCCACCGTGCGCGGGATGACCACGGCGGACGGCGAGGACCACCGGCGGCTGCGCTCCCTGGTCGCCCGGGTGTTCACTCCCCGCCGGGTCGAAGCACTGCGCCCGCGCGTCGTGGAGCTGACCGACGCCCTCCTCGACGACCTGGCGGCGGCAGCGGAGGCGGGTGCGGGCGTCGCCGATCTGCGCAGGCACTTCGCGCTGCCGCTGCCCATGAGCGTGATCGGTGAACTCCTCGGTGTGGAAGCGGAGTTCCGCGACCGGCTGCACAAGCTGAGCAACGCGGTGACGGGAACCGACATCGAGCCGGAGGCGGTGCTCGCCGCGAACCGCGAACTCGTGGGCGTGCTCGGTGAGATCGCCGCCGCCAAGACCGTACGCCCCGGCGACGACCTGACCAGCGCCCTCATCGCCGCCCGCGACGAGGGCGGCGACCGGCTCGGCCAGGAGGAACTGATCGGCACCCTGGTGCTGTTGATCGTCGCCGGGCACGAGACCACCCTGAACCTGATCACCAACGCGGTGCGCGCCCTGTGCGGTCACCGCGACCAACTCGCCCTGGTGCGCGCGGGCGAGGCGAGCTGGTCCGACGTGGTGGAGGAAACCCTGCGCTGGGACGCGCCGGTGAGCTACTTCCCGTTCCGCTACCCGGTACGGGATCTCGTGGTCGACGGCACCGTGATCCCGGCGGGCACCCCGGTCCTCGCGGGCTACTCCGCCGCCGGACGCGACCGGGCGGCGCACGGTCCGGACGCCGACCGCTTCGACGTCACGCGCCCGTCGCGCTCCGACGCCGTACGACACCTCTCCCTCGGCTACGGCGCGCACTTCTGTCTCGGCGCTCCGCTCGCGCGGCTCGAAGCGACCACCGCGCTCGAGCGCCTGTTCACCCGCTTCCCGGACCTCGAACTCGCCGTTGAGGAAGCCGACTTGCCCCGCCTCCCCAGTTTCGTCGGCAACACCGTGCACGTGCTTCCGGTCCGACCCGCCCCGAACGGGCGATCTGAGCGGGCGACTTGAGCGGGCGACCCAAGGCTGACTGACCCTCCACCGAGCCTTACGCCCTCCTCATTCCCGAGCGGTGAGGATCGGGGCACGTGACTGAACGGGCGGTGCCACCGGACCGTACCCCTGGACAGATCACGTACGACCACCCCGGCGGAAGGGAACACCCCATGACCAGCGCATCGTCCCAGCCCGTAGCGAACCCCGCCCGGCGTACGGTGATGGCGGCGGCCGGAGCGGCCGGGCTCACCGTGGCGCTGGCGGCCTGCGGCTCGGACGGCGGTTCGGACGGCGGTTCGGACACCGTCGGCAGCGGCGCCGCCGGTTCCGCGCTCGGCAAGACCTCGGACATCCCGGAGGGCGGCGGCAAGATCTTCAAGGACGAGGGCGTGGTGGTGACCCAGCCCTCCGCCGGGACGTACAAGGCGTTCTCCGCCAAGTGCACCCACCAGGGATGTGCGGTGGGCAGCGTGAGCGACGGGGTGATCGTGTGCCCGTGCCACAACAGCCACTTCTCGGCGGAGGACGGCAGTGTGAAACAGGGGCCCGCGACACAGGGGCTGCCCGCGAAGAAGATCAAAGTGTCCGGCGACTCGATCGAGCTGGCCTGATCACGCTCCCCCGGGCCGTGTTCCTTTTTCCGGCGCCCTGCCGGAGGATCGGCGGCACGGGGGTGTTCTCTTGGACAACTGGGGAGAAGAGGGGGCCGTATGACCGTCACCGAGCAGCGTCGGGGCCGGAAGATCATGATGACTCCGGGCGAGCTGGACGCGTTCCTGACCGTCCAGCGCACCTGCCGGGTCGCGACCGTCGCGGCGGACGGCACCCCGCACGTGAGCGCGCTGTGGTTCGTGTGGGACGGCACCTCGCTGTGGCTCTACTCCGTGGTGCGCAGCAGGCGTTGGTCCCAGCTCAGCCGTGACCACCGGGTCGCGGTGGTGGTGGACGCGGGTGAGGAGTACGACCAACTGCGCGGGGCGGAGCTGTCCGGGCGGGTGGAGTTCGTGGGCGAGGTGCCGCGCACGGGCGAACTGTGTGCCGAACTCGACGCGGTGGAGACGCTGTTCGCGCGCAAGAACTTCGGTCTGGACGAGATGCCGCACGACGGGCGGCACGCCTGGGCCCGGCTCACCCCGGAGAAGATCGTCTCCTGGGACTTCCGGAAGCTGGGCAGGGCGTAGAAGCAGGTGCGCAAGTCCCGTACGGAAAACGGGACTTGCGCAGTGCCGCACCGGCGGCTCGCCTCGGCTCAGCCGAGCTGCCGGGCCGCCGTCCGCAGCGCCTCGACCGCCGCGCGGATCGAGGGACGGCGGTCGGCGTCCGCCCGCCAGACCACGTAGACATGTCTGCGCACCCGCTGCTTGAGCGGGACCAGGACCACACCCGGCGGCACCGGATCGCGTCCCAGCAGGGGCGCGATGCACACCCCCAACCCGGCTGCGACCAAGGCGAGTTGAGTGTGGGTCTCGCCCGCCCGGTGTCCCACGAGGGGTTCGACTCCCCGGGAGCGCAGGGTGAAGATCAGCCATTCGTGGCAGAACTCGCCCTCGCCCCAGGTGATCCACTCGTCCTCGGCGAACTCGGCGAGGTCCACCTCGGCACGGTCCGCGAGCGGATGTCCGGCGGGGATCGCGACCTCCGCGGGGTCGTCCAGCAGCGGCGCCTTGACCAGACCGTCCGGCACGGGCATCGGCTTGTTGTACCAGTCGAGCACCACCGCGAGGTCGAGGTCGCCGCGGACGACTCCGGCGACGCCCTGCTCCGGTTCCAGCTCGCTGGAGCGCACCCGCAGCCCCGGATGCAGGGCGCGCAGTCCGGCGAGCGCCGCCGGGAAGAGCCCCCGGGCGGCGGTGGGGAACGCCGAGAGGCGCAGTTCGCCGACGACCTGCCCCCGGTGCGCCTCCAGGTCCGACTGGGCCAGCTCCACCTGGGAGAGGATGCGCGCGGCGTGCTCCGAGAGGAGCCGACCCGCGTCGGTCAGCCGGACCCCGCGTCCGTTCTTGGCGAGGAGCCGCTGCCCGACCTCCCGCTCCAGCTTGCCGAGCTGCTGCGAGACGGCGGAGGTGGTGACGTGCAGCGCGTCGGCGGCGGCGCTCACCGAGCCGTGCCGGGCGAGGGCATCCAGGGTGCGCAGGCGCTCCAGGTTCAACATGTAAGCAATCCTAAGAGATACCGTGCGCCAATTCTCGATTGTGCTACGAAGTTGCGAGCCGCATCTTTGATGGCATGAGCACGGTCTCCCCTTCCCGCACGGCAACGCCCGCATCTGCCGACTCCGCGTCCGCCGACCCCACGCCCGTCGACCTCGCGTCCGCCGATTCCGCGTCCACCCCCGCCGCCACCCCACGCCCCCGCACCGACTGGCGGCTCCGCTTCGGTCTTCTCTCCCTGATCTGGGGCTTCAGCTTCCTCCTGATCAAGGTCGGCACGACCTCGTACGCCCCGTTCCAAGTGACCCTCGGCAGGCTGGTGTTCGGTACGGCGGTGCTCGTGGCGGCGATGGCGGTCAAGCGCGAGCGACTGCCGCGCGGGGCGCGCACCTGGGGGCACATGGCGGTCGCCGCGTTCTTCCTGAACGCCGCGCCGTTCTCCCTCTTCGCCTACGCCGAGCTGACCATCCCCTCCACCCTGGCCGGCATCTGCAACGCCACCTCGCCGCTGTGGAGCATGGTCCTCTCCCTGGTCGCCCTCTCCGAGGACCGCCCGACCCGGGTCCGCTTCGCGGGACTCGGTCTCGGCTTCCTCGGGGTGCTGACGGTCCTCGGCGCCTGGCAGGGCTTCCACGGCATCGACGCCACGGGCACGGCGATGGCCCTGCTGGCCTCGCTCTGCTACCCGGTCGGCTGGATCTACGTCCGCCGCACCCTGTCGGGCACGGGCAACTCGCACCTCGCCATGACCGGGGCGCAGTTGCTCCTGGCGACCGTGCAACTGGCTGTTGTCACACCCCTGTTCACGTCCTTCCCGACCCACTTCGCGCTCGTCCCGCTGCTCGCGGTGGCCGCCCTCGGCGCCCTCGGCACGGGCGTGGCGGTGCTCATCCAGTACGGGCTCGTCGCCGAAGTCGGGCCCACCACCGCACAGATGGTGACCTACTTCATCCCGGTCATCGCCACGGCGGCGGGCGTGGCGATCCTCGGGGAGTCGATCGCCTGGACCACTCCGGTGGGCGCGGTGATCGTCCTCGCGGGAGCCGCGCTCACCCAGGCGAGGCGGAAGAGCTGAGCACCGGACCCGCCACGAGGGCGGGAGCCGGAGCGCCCCGAGTCACCCGCACGGACCGTCCCGTGTCACCCGCGCAGACCGCCCCCGCGTCACCCGTACGACCGCGCCGGTGACGGCCGTACCGCCGCCGCCACCGCGTCCGCCAGCGGCTCGATGTCGGACTCCGTCAGCGGCGAGACGGTGATGCGGACGCCGGGCGGGGTGTCGAGCCGGAAGCGGGCGCCGGGCGCCACGGCCCAGCCGGACTGGAGGAGCCGGGCCACGGCGCCCGTCTCGTCCGGGACCGGCACCCACACGTTCATGCCGCTGCGCCCGTACGCGGTGACCCCGCGCCGCGCGAGCGCCTCGGTCAGCGCCGTGCGGCGCGCGCCGTAGGACCGCGCGACCGAACCGTCCACCGCGCCGTCGGCCCACAGCCTGGCCACCGCGCGCTGGAGCAGCAGGCTCACCCAGCCGGGCCCGAGCCGCTGGCGCCCGCGCACCCGGTCGACGGTGCGGGCGTCCCCGGTGAGGACGGCGACGCGCAGATCGGGGCCGTAGTTCTTGGAGACCGAGCGCACGAACGCCCAGTGCGCGGTGGCGCCCGCGAGCGGATGCGGCGGGAGGTCGACGAAGCCGTGGCCGTGGTCGTCCTCGATGAGCAGCACGTCCGGGTGTGCGCGCAGCACGCCCCGCAGCGCCCGCGCACGCGACGCGCTCACCGAGGCGCCGGTGGGGTTCTGCGCGCGGACGGTGACGATCAGCGCCCGTGCCCCGGCGTCCAGGGCCGCGCGCAGGTCCGCCACGCGCGGACCCTCGTCGTCCACGCCCACCGGTACGGCGCGCAGTCCGAGCGCCGGGACGAGGTCCAGGACACTGCCCCAGCCCGGGTCCTCCACCGCGACCGCGTCGCCGGGTCTGAGGTGGGCGGCGAGGACCCGCTCGATGGCGTCGAGGGAGCCGGAGGTGACGGTGAGCGGACCCTCGGGCACGCCGTCGGCGTCGAGTCCGGCGCGGGCGATGCGGGCGAGACCGGGGTCGACCGGCTCGGTGCCGTAGAGGACGGGGGCGCGGTCCGCGCGGGCGGCCGCGTCGGCGAACGCCGGGCCGAGCGGGGGCAGCAGGGCGGGGTCGGGGTTGCCGGTGGACAGGTCCCGGCCGCCGGGCGGCACCTCCACGCGCAGCTCGTCGCGACCGGTCGTGGCGGGCTTGGGACGCACCCGGCTGCCTCTGCGCCCGGCGGTCTCGATCACCCCGCGCTCGCGCAGGGTGCGATAGGCGGACGCGACGGTATTGGGATTCACCCCGAGACGCGTGGCCAACTCCCGCAGCGGGGGCAGGACTTGTCCCGGTCGCAGCTCACCGCTGCTCACCGCGCGCTCCACACTGGCCGCGATCTCCGCTGCGCCACGCCCTTCGATCGGATACTCTCCTAGCACAAAGCAGATTATGCACTAGTGCAAGAGAAGAGTCCAGGGAGGGACCGCCATGCAGGGGACCGAGGAGAAGCCCGCCGCCTACACGCCGACCGACCGCACCGTGCCCACCCGCTCCGCCGACCGGGCGTCGTACGACAAGGAGCTGGTGCACGCGATCCTGGACGAGGGGTACGTCTGCCACCTCGGCTTCGTGCGCGACGGCGCGCCGGTGGTGCTGCCGACGCTGTACTGCCGGGTCGGCGAGCGGCTCTACGCCCACGGCTCGACCGGTTCGCGCCCGCTGCGGATGTCCGGCGCCGAGGACCCGGGTCTGCCGGTCTGCCTCACGGTCACGCATGTCGACGGTCTGGTCCTGGCGCGCTCCGCCTTCCACCACTCGATCAACTACCGCTCGGTGGTGGTCCACGGCGTCGCTCACCAGGTCACCGACCCCGAGGAGCGCTCGATGGCCCTCGACGCCCTGGTGGACCAGGTGGTCCCGGGCCGCTCGGCCGACTCCCGTCCCGCGAACAAGAAGGAACTGGCCGCCACCGCGGTGATCCGCATCGACCTGACCGAGGTCTCGGCCAAGCTCCGCACCGGCGACGCCAACGACGAGCCGGAGGACCTCGCCCTCCCGCACTGGGCGGGCGTGCTCCCCCTCCGCAAGGGCTACGAAGCCCCGCTGTCCAACGGCGACTTGGCGCCGGAAGTTGAACTCCCCAACTATCTGGCGAAGTTGGCGGAACCCGCGACCGAGACCGTCTAACCGCGCCACGGCCGGGGCTGACCCGTTCAGCCCCGGCTCGTCGTACGGACGCGTGGCGCCGACGCGGACACGGCGCGCGACTGCGCCAGGACGACAGCCCCGATCACCGCTACGGCTCCCAGCAGTTGGAGCGGGCGCAGCGCCTCGTCGAGGACGAGATACCCGAGGACCGTCGCGCACAGCGGGGACGCGAACGCGAGGAACGACACGGCGAGGGCGGGCAGTCGCGCCACCCCTCGGAACCACAGCGCGTAGGCGACCAGGGCGCCGATGACGCCGAGGTAGGCGAAGCCGCCGATGTTGCTCCAGGTGAGGTGGTCCGGCAGACCCTCGCGGGCGAGAGCGAACGGTGTCAACACCAGCCCGCCCACGGTGAGTTGCCAGCCGGTGAAGGACAGCAGACCCACCCCGTCGGGGCGCCCCCACTTCTTGGTGAGCACCAGTCCGGACGCCATGGACAGCGCGCCGAGGAGACCCGCCGCGATGCCGATGCCGTCGAGACCCGCCCCCGGTTGCAGCACCAGCAGACCGACACCCGCCGCACCGAACAGGCAGGACACCACGTGCCGTTGGCGTATCGGGTCGTTCAGCAGGAGCGCGCTCAGCACCAGCACGATCATCGGCTGGACGGACATCACGAGCGCGGCGACCCCACCGGGCAGGTGATAGGCGGCAAGGAAGAGGAAGTAGAAGAACGCGCCGATGTTCAGCACGCCGAGCACCGCCGCCCGCCACCACCAGATGCCCTTCGGAAGCGTCCTGGTGACCAGCAGCAGGATCAGCCCCGCGGGCAGCGCCCGCAGCACGGACGCCAGCAGTGGCCGGTCGGGCGGCAGGAACTCGGTGGTGACGAGATAGGTGGTCCCCCACACCGCCGGGGCGAGAGCGGTGACCGCCGAGGTCACCGCGAGGCGCTGACCGCTCACCTCGCCTCTCCGGAGACCTGGTCACGGCGCCCGGCGCCGGTCCCGCACGGTGTCGGGCCGTAGGTCTCCCGGTGAACCGTCAGGGAACGGTCCCGGCGGCCGGGATGCGTCCGGGACTCGGCGGGACGGCCGAGCGGCAGAAGCAGGGCGATGTGCAGATCGTCGCGGTCCGGAATGCCGATGGCCTTCTTGACCTCTGCCTCGTCCCAGCCGTTCATGGGGCTGGTGGCGAGCCCCGCGGCGTGCGCGGCGATCATCAGGAAGGACGCGGCGATCATGGCGTCCTTCACCGCGTACTCGCGCTCAAGACCCCGGCGGCGCGGGTCCGCGTAGAAGGCGCGCGCGTCGCCGGGCGCGGCGGCGGCGAACGGCTCCGGCCACGCTCCCCCGCGCCGTGCCCGCTCCCAGATGTCGCCGCGGTCCTCGCGCCAGGCGCCGGACTCGGCGACGAAGACCAGTGTCACCGGCGCCTCCCGGGGATGCGGCTGCCCGCCCGTGGCGTCGGCGAGCGCCGCGCGGCCCGGCTCGTCGGTGACGACGACTACGGACCGCGCCTGGAGGTTGAAGCTCGACGGCGCCTCCAGCGCGAGGTCGACCAGTTCCTGGAGCAGGTCGGCGGGCACGGGGTCCGGCCGGTAGTGACGGATGCTGCGACGCGAGCGGATGACGCGGGACACGGCGTCACGCTCCAGCGGAGACAACTTCACGACCGAATACCTCACTTCGACGTCGAACTATCTGACGTCGAGAAAATATGCCGTCACCTAGGATGGCGTCAAACACTTCGATGTCGAATCAAGCTGGTCCGGCGAGAGCAGTCCGGCGAGAGCAAGGGTGAGGTGACCACATGCGGGACGCCGTCGACGGCTTCCTCGGTCAATGGGCCGACCGGCGCGACGACTTGGACCTCGACGCGATGGGCACGATCGGCCGCGTGCTGCGGCTGTCCCGGCTCGTCGGCGCGCGCGTGAAGGAGTACTTCGCTCAGCACGGCATCGAGACCTGGGAGTTCGACGTGCTCGCCACGCTCCGCCGTGGTGGCCGACCGCTCACGGCGAAGGAGCTGGCCGCGAGCGTCATGATCGGCTCGGCGGCTCTGACCAACCGGGTCGACCGGCTCGTCGCCCGTGGTCTCGTCACGCGCGAGGCGGTCCCGGGCGACCGGCGCAGCCTGCACATCGACCTGACCGAGGAGGGCCGGGCGCTGGTCGACGCGACCGTGGAGGGGCATGTCCGCAACCAGCGCGAGATCCTCTCGGGTCTGTCCCCGCAGGACGCCGACGAGTTCAACCGGCTGCTGCGCACCCTGCTGATCTCCCTGGGGGACGAGTGATCTCCCTGAGGGGCGACGCCCGCTGACACGGCCCGCCTCCGCCGACCCGGGGCGGCGGACCGTGCCGACGGACCGCTCCGGCGCTACGCGGGCACCGGCACCCGGTCTCCGGCGCCACGCGCCTCCCCCGCCGCGAGCGCCGCGACCGCGCCGAGCATCAGCAGGGTGCCCGTCACCGTGGCCGCCGTCAGGTGCTCGCCGAGCAGGGCGACGGCGAGGACGGCGGCGGTCACCGGCTCCAGGAGCATGATCACGGAGACGGTGGCGGAGCGTACGGCGGCGGCTCCCGCGAAGTAGAGCGCGTACGCGAGGGCGGTGGGCACGGAGGCGAGGTAGGCGAGCAGCGCGAGGAGCCGCAAGGGGTGCCCGGTGTGCGGGAACACCCCTCCGACCAGGGCGAACGGCAGCAGGCACAGGGTGGTGACCGCGAAGGCGCCGACCGTGGTGGCTCCCGCGTCACCCGCTCCCGTACGACCCCACCAGCGGGTCAGCAGCGTCATCGCGCTGTAGCCCGCGGCCGAGCCGAGCGCGCAGAGCACACCCGCCGGACGGACGGTGCCGCCCGAGCCGCCGAGGGTGAGCACGGCGAGCCCGGCGAGCGCGCCGCCGACCGCGAGGACACCTCCGGCACCGAGCCGTTCCCCGAGCAGGAACCGGGCGCCGAGCGCGATGAGCACGGGACCGGCGCCGAGGGTCACGACGGTGGCGACAGCGAGCCCGGTGGCGTCCACGGCGGCGAAGTAGGCGGTCTGGAAGACGGCAAGACCGACACCGGTGGCCAGCGCCTGCCGCAGCAGGGCGGCGCGATCACGCGGGGCGGCAGCCCGGGAGCGGCGCCCGCGGCGCAGCAGCCGGCCCGCGACCAGCAGGACGAGTCCCGCCGCGCAGCGCCAGAAGGACAGGGCGAAGGGGCCCATGCCCCCGGTCCGGTAGACCAGGGAGGCGACGGCGCCCGCCGTGCCCCAGGTCGCACCGGTGACGGTCAGATAGAGCAGGCCACGCCCGACGGGCAGGCCGGAGACAGCGTTCGACACGAGGTTTCTCCGCAGAAACGCACTGGATCAGTGCGGAAGTGGGAAGGCGTCCGACTCGGACGCGCGGACTTCATCTGCGGGCAGCGCCGTCCCGCCCGGCGCGCGCTGCGCGGGGCGTGTTCTTCCCGGAGGCCCGCCTCAGGCAGCCGGGGGCGGAAGGACGAGTGCGCTGGAGTACATGATCACCAGCCTAGGCGGCGGTCCCCCGCGCGGACAACTCCCGTTCCGCGCCGCCGCTCTCCGCGACCGGCTCCGCGAACCCCTTGGCGGGTGTGGCGGACTGCGCGATGAACGCGCCGACCAGGACGACCGCGCCGCCGAACACCTGCGGCGCCGAGAGGTGCTCACCGAGCAGCACCCAGGCGAGCACGGTCGCGATGACCGCCTCCAGACAGGCGACGACCCCGGCGACCTGCGGCGAGAGCCGCCGTACCGAGAGCACGCCGGTGACGTACGCGAGCACGGTGGCCACGAGGACGATCCAGACGAGCAGCACGGCGGCGGGCACGGCGCTGCCGTCGAGCCGCACGCTGCCGCCCAGCACCCGCCAGTCCATGCCCCACGGGCGGGCGACGACCGTGAGGACGACGGCACCGACCAGCAGACCGTACGCGATCACGCCCAGCGGGTCCGGCGCCTCCTCGCCCGCGTCGCCGCCCTGGTCGGACAGGACGAAGTAGCCGACCTGGCAGCAGGCGGCGCCGAGCGCGAACAGCAGACCGAGCACGTCGAAGCTCAGCCCCGACCAGACCTCGACGACACAGGCGAGCCCGCCCGCCGCGAGGACGACACCGAGCGCGGCGGCCTTGGTGACCGGCCTGTGCTGCACGAACCGCACCCAGCCCAGCACCAGCGCGGGCGCCAGATACTCCACGAGCAGCGCCACGCCGACCGGTATGCGCGAGAGCGAGGCGAAGTAGCACGCCTGGACTCCGGCGACGGCGAGGAGCCCGAACCCGGCGAGCAACGCGGGGCGGCGCAGCGGCAGATCACAATGACGCACGGCCACGGGGAGCATGACCAGCGCGGCACCGGCCACGCGCAGCCACACGACATGCAGCGGGTCGAGCCCCGCCTCGATCAGCGGCTTGGCCGCGACTCCCGACCCACCGAACGCCACGGCCGACACCAGGGCGAGCCCCAGCCCGGCGCCGCGGCCGCCTTCTCTGCTCCCAGACGCGTGCACGCGCACATGATGACAGGCGACGACATGAGCGTCACCCTTTTTAACTCCTGTCTCGGGGAGTGGACCGGGGCGCGGTGTGGGCGGCGGGAGTGACGGTGACGACGGACGCGCCGACGGGGCGGCAGCCCCCGCGAGCGCCCGGGATCAGCAGGGGTCAGCAGGGCGGCGCGTCGTCGGTCGTACGCGCCCGCAGCCGGTCCCGCAGCTCGCCCGCCGGAATCCCGGCGCGCTCCAGCACCTCGACGGCCCGCGACCGCGGGTCGGTCACGAGGGCGGCGAGCAGATCGACGCCGTCGGCACCGCCGTGCGCACCCCGGCGCAGGGTGCCTCGCGCCTCGGCGTCGCGCAGCGCGGCGGCCGCGACCGGCGACCACCGTTCGCCGCCCGCGGCGACTTCCGCGCCGACCACCTCGGCACCGCCCTGCCAGCGCAGCCCGTATCCGATGCTGCGCTGCACGAGATACCCGAGCAGCCGGGCGAGCTGGGTCGGCGTGCCGACGGCCGCGCGCGCCTCGGGGTCGGACTCCAGGAGCGAGTGCAGCAGATGGGCGCTGTCGATCTGCCGGTCGCCGTCGCGTACGGCTCTGCGGCGGGCACCGGCGATCACCGACGCGAAGCCGGTGCCGGTCCCGGCGTCGTTCTCGGCACGCGGCACGCCCTCGTCGGGGGCGGACCGGCCGACTGTGCGGGGTTCCACACCAGACACCTCATCAGCCGCCGGAGCGGACGGCATCCACGAGGGGAACCATTCTCGCGTCCCACGCTGAGCGGACAACCGACCCGTCCCTCTCATCCTCACGGAGGAGATCCGGTCGATTCCGACTCAGGGGCGCGCGCCGCCTTGCATACGCCCCATGAGGCAACCTCTTGCCCCTTTCGTACGTCACACATCAAGTGGAGGACGGATGTCTGTGCTGGCTGGTGGGCCTGCCGGCGGTGGACGGCAAGCAGTACGTGTACCGGGTGTACGCCCCGGACGACGCCCTGCTCGCCGACCTGTTCTGGGATGCCTGGCACTGCCACGACGAGAGCGCCCTCCCGCGCGCGTGGGACCTGTTCGACGCGGCGGTGATACGACGCGTACGAACGTAAGGCTGGGTCAGTCCTCGTCCGCGAGGATGAGGTACAGCTTCTTGCGGGCCTCGTTGATGACGGTGAGCGCCTTCTCGCGCTGTTCCTTCGTGCCGGTCTTCCACACCTGACCGAAGGCTTCCATCAGCCCGAACCCGGCCTGCCGGATCTCGCTCAGCGCCTCCCAGTCGACACCGCGCGTGGCCTCCTCCCAGGGAGCTTCCGGACCTTCCTCGGCGGACGCGCGCCCGGTCTCGGTGAGGGAGAACAGCTTCTTGCCGCCCTCGCTCTCGCTGGCGATCAGACCCTCGTCCTCCAGGAGCTGGAGCGTGGGGTAAACGGAGCCGGGACTCGGCTTCCACGCACCCCCGCTGCGCTCCGCGATCTCCTGGATCATCTCGTACCCGTGCATCGGCCGGTCCTTGAGCAGCGCCAGGATCGACGCCCGCACGTCACCACGCCGCGCCCGCCCCCGGCCACCGCCGCGCCCCATGCCACCCCACGGCCCCGGCCCGAACCCGTGCCGCCCCGGCCCCCCAGGACCACCAGGACCGAACCCCGGTCCCCCGGGCCCGAACGGCCCGAACGCCTCCCGCAGCCCCTCGACTCCCTCGAACGCCCCCCAGCCCTGCCGCCCGGGCCCGCCAGAACGATGCCCACGCTCGAATCCATGGTTCCGCATCGCGACCACTCCATTCCATCGTCGATCAGTCACGTACCCATCGCGTTCCTTACGCGACATCTCAACGATATATCGGTACCCGACTTACGACAATGCCTTCGCGCAGAAATCCCTGACCGAGCGGATCACCGCCCCCACCGTGAGAGAGTGGCGAACAGCTCTCGTCCAGGCGTCCGTTGGAGTGGGTACGACTGGCGGGTGTCCGGCTGGAGGCCCGGAATGAAGATCCCTGACGTGTCACGCGGTGCTCGCCTGGCAGCCCACGGCGCCGTTTCCACGTCGTTGGCACTGTGCGGTGATCGCAGACTGCGCGAACTCGTGGAGGGAGCCACACCGGTCGGTTCCGGCATCGGCGGCGCGACCGTACGGGTGGACGTCGACGGAACCCCGGTCTTCGTCAAGCAGGTACCCCTGACCGAACTGGAGCGACGGCCGGAGAACCTTCACTCCACGGCGAATCTGTTCGCCGTTCCCTCCTTCTGCCAGTACGGAATCGGCAGTATCGGCAGCCCGGGGTGCGGAGCCTGGCGGGAGCTGGCCGTGCACACCATGACGACAAACTGGGTGCTGGCGGGAGACTACGAGGGTTTCCCCCTGATGTACCACTGGCGGGTGTTACCGGGGCCCGTCCGGCCGCTTCCCGAGGAGCTGGCCGATGTGGAACAAGCCGTCGCCTACTGGGGAGGCCGGTCGGGCGTACGGCGCCGGATCGAGGCGCTTCAGCGGTCCACGGCGAGCCTCGTGCTGTTCCTGGAGTACATCCCGCACAACCTGCACGACTGGCTGGGCGTCCAGTTCGCGGCCGGTGACGAGGCGGCCGGGCGCGCCTGCGCCCTGGTGGACCACGAGTTGCAGGCCGGCACCTCGTTCATGAGCGCCCGCGGGCTGCTGCACTTCGACGCTCACTTCAAGAACATCCTGACCGACGGCCACCGCCTGTACTTCGCGGACTACGGCCTCGCGCTCTCCTCCCGCTTCGACCTGTCCCCGGACGAGGCAGATTTCCACCACCGGCACCGAGACCACGACCGCGCCTACACGGCCTCGTACCTGGTGTACTGGCTGGTCACCGCCCTGTACGGGTACGACTGGGACGAGCGCCTCGCGCTGGTCCGCGCATGTGCCGAGGGCGAGCGCCCCACGGGGATCCCGGCGGCGGCCGCCGCGCTCATCACCCGCCATGCGCCGCTCGCCGCTGTGATGTGGGACTTCTTCCGCAAGCTCCAGGAGGAGAACTGGGAGACTCCCTACCCGCTGGAAGCGCTCCGCCACGCCGGGCGGCAGGACAGCCCGCTTGATACGCAGACAGAGCCATGAGCCCGCTCTCGTGATCACCACGCCGACCGCCCACGCCGGTCCACCCCGCCCCAACTGGCCTTGGACGCCCCCTCGTCCGGCGCTCTAGGGTCGGCGCCATGCGCATTCGAATCGTGGACGCCTTCACCGATCTGCCCTTCACCGGGAACCCCGCCGGAGTGGTCCTCCTGGACGACGTGTTTCCCGACGACGACTGGCTGCAGAACGTCGCCGCCGAGGTGAACCACCCCGAGACCGCGTTCGCCCACCGGTTCCCGGAGGGCGGTGAGGCGGACTGGGCGCTGCGCTGGTTCACCCCCGCCACCGAGGTCGCGATGTGCGGGCACGCCACCCTCGCCACGGCCCACATCCTGCACACCACCGGCACGCACGAGGGACCGGTACGGTTCGCCACCCGCAGCGGGGTCCTCACGGCCACGCCCGGCGACGAAGGCTGGATCACCCTGGACTTCCCGACCGCCCCGCTCACCGAGGTGGCCGCCCCGGAGGGACTCGCGCGGGCGCTCGGCGCGGACCCGGTCGCGGTCTACGACACCGGACCCGAAGTGGGCGACCTGCTGGTCGAGTTGGCCGACGAGAAGGCCGTACTGGAGCTGTCCCCCGACCCCAAGGAGATCGCCGGGTGCTCCTCGCGCGGCGTCATCGTCACCGCCCGCGCCGAAAACCCCACGCTCGGCTGCGACTTCGTCTCCCGCTGCTTCTTCCCGAACGTCGGCATCGACGAGGACAGCGTCACCGGCAGCGCCCACACCGCCCTCGCCCCCTACTGGTCCGCCCGCCTCGACCGCGACGACCTCACCGGTCTCCAGGCGTCCCGCCGCACCGGCTACGTCCGCACCCGGCTGCGCGGCGACCGCACCCTGCTGATCGGCCGCGCGGTGACGGTGATCGACGGGGAACTGCACGCCTGATGGGCGGAGTTGCGCAAGTGGGACGGTGTCGACTCGGCGCCGTCCCTCAAGCCGTCGGCAGCCACCCCACCTTGCCCGCGAGGAGCGCGTACCCGACGAACGCGCCGATGTCGAGCAGCGAGTGCGCGACGACCAGGGGACCGACCCGGCCCCAACGGCGGTACAGCCAGACGAAGACCACGCCCATGACCATGTTGCCGATGAAGCCGCCGATGCCCTGGTAGAGGTGGTACGAGCCGCGCAGCACCGCGCTGGCGACCAGGGCGGTACCGGGCGTCCAGCCCAACTGCCCCAGTCTGCGCAGCAGATAGCCGACGACGATGACCTCTTCGAGCACCGCGTTCTGCACAGCGGACAGCACAAGGACGGGGAACTTCCACCACACGTCGGGCAACGCCTCGGGCACCACGGTGAGGTTGAAGCCGAGGGCGCGTGCAGCGAGGTAGAAGGCGATACCGGTACTGCCGATCACCGCCGCGACCGCGGCGCCCCGCGCCAGGTCCGACCACGGGCGACTGCGGTCGAACCCGATGACCCGGAGGCTCTTGCCCTCCCGCTGCAGCAGATGCGCCACGAGGAACACGGGCACCAGCGCGGACGCGATGCCGAAGAGCTGCCAGGCGAGGTCCAGCCAGGGACGCCCGGGCGCGGCCGAGGCGTTGAGCGTGGCCGCCTGATCCTTGAGCCCCCCGGGTTCGGTGACCGACCCGACGAAACTGATGAGCGCGGACACCCCGCTCGCCCCCAGCGAGAGCGCCAGCACGAGCAGGGTCTCGTCCCGCAGCATCCGCCGCGGACTCCGCTCCCGGGGAAGGGACTCGGCCACCGGTTCAGCCTCCACCTGCGCTCGACCTCGAAGACCCCGCAAGGATCGCAGAACCGAGGAGGCGAACCACGCACCGGGTCACCGCCCCTGAGCCAGGCACGGTCCACGTCGCCGCTCCGTAACACCGACGCGGTCAAGCGGCAGCGCCACGCAAGACCCCGGAAGCACCCGGGCACAGCCGACCTCGCCGCCCCGCCCCGGAGCACCGGCGTCGCCGACCCCGCCCGCCCTTCTCACCCGAGAAGCACCGGCGCGACCGGCTCCACCACGCCCCTCACCTCATGAGCACCCGGCGCAGCGACGGCACCGTCCGGTCACCCCAGGAGCACTGCCCCCCTCAGAAACCACGCCCGCCCCAACACCTCGCCACACCCGCGGAGCGCCCCTCACCCCAGAGCCACCGCCGCAGGCACCCCCACCGGCCACGTGTGCACCGGCTCGCCCGCGTGCATCAGCTCGCCGTACCGACGTGTCGTGGCAGCCAGGGCCGCCTCCCGGTCCATGCCCCGTTCCAGGGCCCGGTGGAAGGTGGCCGCCTGCCAGGAGGCGCCGTTGACGCGGCGGCGGCAGCGTTCCTCGATCACGCCGAGGTAGAAGTCGCGGTCGGCGGGTTCGATGCCCCAGGCGTCGAGCCCGGCCGAGGCCATGGGGAGGAGTTCCTCGCGGACGAGGGTGACCGCGTCGGTCTCGCCGACGCCGCCGTAGCGACCCCGCCGGGGCCAGACGAAGCGGGCGTCGATGCCGTACCGGCAGGCCGCGTCGAAGTTGGCCTCGGCGGCGGTGAACGGCAGCCGGGTCCACACCGGGCGGGGCTCCTCGGCGAGGGCGCGCACCAGCCCGTAGTAGAACGCGGCGTTGGCGATCACGTCGGTGATGGTGGGTCCCGCGGGCAGCACCCGGTTCTCCACGCGCAGATGCGGTACGCCGTCCGCGATGTCGTAGACGGGCCGGTTCCAGCGGTACACCGTGCCGTTGTGCAGGACGAGTTCGGCGAGCCGGGGGACGCCGCCCGCGTCGAGGACCTCCAGCGGGTCCTCGTCGTCGCAGATCGGCAGCAGGGACGGGAAGTAGCGCAGGTTCTCCTCGAACAGCTCGTACGCGGAGGACACCCACCGCTCCCCGAACCAGGTCCGCGGTCGCACCCCCTGCGCCTGCAGCTCCGGCGGACG
This sequence comes from Streptomyces sp. DSM 110735, assembly GCF_016482685.1. GTDB lineage: Bacteria > Actinomycetota > Actinomycetes > Streptomycetales > Streptomycetaceae > Streptomyces. The sequence goes on from NZ_JACYHF010000002.1 coordinate 564,429, forward strand.
CGTGTCCGTCGCCTGGAGGAACAGCGGTGGCCGGGACTCGCGCCACAGCTCGTGCCCGAAGAGGAAGGGCGAGTTGGCGCCGACCGCGATCTGTGCCGCGCTCGCGACCTGCGCCGCGTTCCACACGTCCGCGAACCGCCCCGGCGTGACCTGGAGATGCAGTTGTACGGAGGTGCACGCCGCCTCGGGGACGATGGACTTGGAGGTGCACCGCAGATGCTCGACCCCGTCGATGTCGAGCCGGAAGTCCTCACCGCGCGCGGCGACGATCTGGTCGTTGAGGAGGGCGTACCGGTCCACCTCGGAGAGGTTGGAGGAGACCAGGTCGTCACGGCCGAGCGTGGGCAGGATGCCGATCATCAGGATGCCCGCGTCGACCTCGCCGGCCTTGCGGTCGGCGTACGCGAGCGACGTGCGCAGTTCCTCGGCCAGCCCGTCGAAAACCCGGCCGCCCAGCCGGTGCGGCGCTATGTTCACCTCCAGATTGAACATGGCGAGTTCGGTCTGGAAATCCCGGCTGGCGATCCGCTCCAGAACCTGACCGTTCAACATTCGCGGCAGGCCGTCGGCACCGGCGAGATTCAATTCGATCTCGAGCCCCATGAGGTTCTTGGGCCGGTCGAAACGCTTCTCTGCCAGCAGCCGCTCCAGTCCCGCCAGGCACCTCTGGAGCTTTTCGCGGTAGCGCCCGCGATCGGACAGGTCGAACGACCCTGCCACGACCTTCTCCCCCATGCAAATATCCCTCCTCGGACGGGCGACCCGAGGGTCCGGCCGCCGGGCTCACCGGTCCGGGCTCCCCGGATCAGGTGGGATGATGCCCAGCGGAAGCGATCCATAACGCCGCATCCGGCCTCGCCGCCCGTTATTCTGTCGTGGTGTCCCGCGGCACATTCACTGGGCATACCGCAGCACGCACCTTCGGGTGCCCAGATCGTCTCGTGAAAAACGCCGACGACATTCGGCCGACCGCGTGACACGCGGAGCGCGAGGTCAGCGGCGCGGACCGCCCCGGAAATCGGGAGGAATACCGCAGATTCCCGGCCGGATATCCGCTTGTTCCGATCACCGGAATCCGATAGCCGAAACACCACCTGAACACGTGTCGTATAAACTTCGCGGAGAAGGCCGAAGGTTGGCGCCCCGGTATCGGTTTCCGACGCGTTCCCACCGTGTTCCCGCCGTCAGGTGACGGACGGCGGGCCTCAGCCACACCCGCGTCCACCGCCCCGGGCCCCCATCTCCCAGGCCGCCCACCTGTGAGCAGACAGCGCCGTCCGCCCTACCCTCCTCGCGCCGCCGCGCCTGTCGAACGAGAGGCGACCCACCATGCCGCTGCACGTTCCCCCTGCCCCCGCGCCCGCACTGCGCACCGTCCTCACGGCCCTCGGTTCCCCCACCGCGGTACGTGAGGCCCGCACCCCCTCCCTGCGCGCAGCTCAGGGACCTGTCACCGCCGAACTCCCGCTCGCCGTGCACGTGTTGGACCACGCCACCGACCCGGGTCCGGCCGCGACCCGGCTGGCGGGCTGGCGTTTCCTCATCCGCTCCGGCGACCGTGTCGTGGCCGCCGCGGACACCATGCCGACCCCCGACGGCTGGGCCTTCTCGCGCTTCTTCGAGGGTCCCTACCTGCCCTCCACCGAACGCGCGCTGCAGCAGGCCGAGACCCTGCAACAGCCGTACCAGCCACGCCTGTTGTCCGTACCCGGTCTGTACATGCTCACCCTGTGGCTGCACGGCGACATCACCGCCGACCCGGCCGAGGGATTCCCCGCCGCCGACGACCTGCTGATCCCGCTCGCCCCGGCACCGCCCGGCATCTCCGCGCACCGGCCGCACCGCGTCTCGGAGTTGCTGCCCGTCCTCACCCTCCGGGCGAACCGCCTCCCGCTCCTCGGCTCCCCCGCCTGACCGAAACCGACACCGGACCGAGCCCGACAGCGACACCGGTGCCGACACCGGCACCGGACTGAATTTGCACCCCCGTACCCCGCTTCCGCGCGCCGGAAGCGGGGTACGACTGTCCCCGGGCCGACGCCACGACCCGCATGGAGCCGCCGGATCATCCCGGACCGCCCATGTGGACCATGCGGACTAGCCCCTTCCGGTGGCTGCGAACCACCCAAAATGACAGTGCAGTTGGATTGAACCGTCCGCGTGGGTGACACGTCATCAACCTGTGAGAAGCGGTGCCGCGAAATCCCTGCGGAACGACCTCCGTAGGGCAACACTGGGTTCCGACCGACTCATTACGGGGGACGGACATGACCACGACAGAGCGAGAGATCCCACCCATGTGCCAGCACCAGCCGCCGTGCCCGCCAGCCGAGTCCGCCGACCGCGAGTCCGCCCGCCTCGTGGCGCACCACCCGGAGCAGGGATGGAGTCTGCTGTGCAACGGCGTCCTGCTCTTCGAGGACACCGGTGAGCTGCTGCCCGACGGCCGGGTGATCGCCCCGCACCGCCCGCTCGGCGCGGACCACGTGATGACCGCCGCCTGATCCTGAGCGGCGCACCGAGCACCACCCGGGTGCCCCGCGGGGCACCCGGCGATCCGAGGGGCCGGACGCACACCGACCATGTGCGCACCGGCCCCGACGCATGTCCGGGACCGGTACACGCCCGGACCCTCCCCTCGACCGGACCGTCCCTCCGACCGAACCCTCCCCTCAGCCCCACCCCCTCGTCAGGGACCTGCCAGGGAAGCCCCGCCGACTGGTCGGATCCGCCCGGTGGGAGTGGGATGGAAGGAGAGCCCCGCGCGCGGGGAGAGCCGTCTTGAGGAACGGTGCTGTGATGCCGGGTTACGACGCCTCCGTCATCACCCGGGTGGTGGCCGGCGTGAGCGGATCCCTAGGGAGCGTGGCGGCGCTGCGCCAGGCGACCGCGCTGTCCCGCCGACTGGGCGCCGAGCTGTGGCCCGCGCTCGCCTGGGAGCCGCCCGGCGGAGAACCGGCCGCGCGCCGCTCGTTCGTCCACGATCCGCTCCTGGAGGAGTGGCAGCGCCTGGCTGAGCAGCGGCTGGTCTCGGTCCTGGAGGAGGTCTTCGGGGAGACCGGTCCGGGTTTCCCGCTGCACCCCGTGATCATCCGGGGCACCCCCGCCCGCGCCCTGGTCATGGTGGCGGACCGCGAGAGCGACCTGCTCGTCGTCGGCGCCGGACGGCGCAAACTGCGTCACCCCTTCTCCGGTCGCGTCTCGCGCCACTGTCTCTCCCACGCCCACTGCCCGGTCCTCGCCGTGCCGCCTTCACCGCTGGAGTCCCAGTTGGTCGCCGTGCACCGGCGCAACGCCTGGCATCGGCGTATCGACACCCGCGAGCTGTGAACACAGGTCACACCCGAGCCGGAGCGGCGAGCCGTATCTCCCCCTGCGCGCGCACCCGCGCCGAGCCCGCCGTACGCCCCCCACCGGCTGCGGACGCGCCCCGCCCGGGGCAGCATGGAAATGTCGTACGAGACGCATGGACGACCTAGCTTGAGATGACGCTCGGTGTCCGCCCCGGGAGCGCGGACCAGACCTCCTCCGATCCCTGTCCGCCGTGCCCCGCCAGGCTCCGGGCCTCCGCTTTTGCTGCTTCGCCACCACCAGTCGGGCCATTCTTAACGCAAGATTGACGCCGCCGGCTCCGGCAGGCATGGGCCCTGGCGTCACTCTCCGCTTACGCTGGTGCCGCCGTCCGCGTGATGGCCGCAGAGAGCCGCAGAGAGCTGAGCCGCACCCCAGGAGCACGCCGATGGCCACGACCGAGCACCCTCCCAGTCGCCTGCGCGCCTGGATGCTTGAGGGGCTGTCCGACATGGGCAGGAGCGGCGGCCTGACCGGACCCCACGCCGAGCCGGAACCCCCGCACAAGGGGCAGCGCTGGTGGCGGGTGATGTGCCTGACCGGTGTCGACTACTTCTCCACCCTCGGCTATCAGCCGGGCATCGCTGCCCTGGCCGCCGGACTCCTCTCCCCCGTCGCGACCGTCGTGCTGGTCGTCGTCACCCTGGCGGGCGCGCTCCCGGTGTACCGGCGGGTGGCGCAGGAGAGTCCGCACGGCGAGGGCTCGATCGCGATGCTGGAGCGGCTGCTGTCGTTCTGGCAGGGCAAGCTGTTCGTGCTGACGCTGCTCGGCTTCGCGGCAACGGACTTCCTGATCACCATCACCCTGTCCGCCGCCGACGCCTCGACCCACCTGGTGGAGAACCCGCATCTGACGAGCCTGCTCCAGGGGCATCAGATGCTGATCACCCTGCTGCTCGTGGCGCTGCTCGGCGCGGTGTTCCTCAAGGGCTTCCTGGAGGCGATCGGCGTCGCCGTCGCCCTGGTCGGCATCTACCTCGGGCTGAACGTGGTCGTGGTGATCACGGGGCTGTGGCACGTGCTGACCGCCGAGCACGTGGTGACCGACTGGACCACCGCGCTGACCGCGCAGCACGGCAACGTCTTCGTGATGATCGGCGTCGCCCTGATCGTCTTCCCGAAGCTCGCCCTCGGTCTGTCCGGTTTCGAGACCGGTGTGGCCGTGATGCCGCACGTGCGGGGCGACGAGGGCGACACCGAGGAACGCCCCACCGGGCGCATCCGGGACACCAAGAAGCTGCTGACCACGGCCGCCGTGATCATGAGCTGTTTCCTCATCACCACCAGCTTCATCACCACGCTGCTGATCCCGGCGCAGGAGTTCAAGGCGGGCGGCCAGGCGAACGGCCGCGCCCTCGCCTACCTGGCGCACGAGTACCTGGGCAATGCCTTCGGCACGGTGTACGACGTGTCGACCATCGCGATCCTGTGGTTCGCCGGTGCCTCCGCCATGGCGGGGCTGCTCAATCTGATGCCGCGCTATCTGCCCCGCTACGGCATGGCACCGCACTGGGCGCGTGCCGTCCGCCCGATGGTCATCGTCTTCATCCTGATCGCCTTCCTGGTGACCTGGCTCTTCGACGCCAACGTGGACAAGCAGGGCAGCGCCTACGCCACCGGTGTGCTGGTGCTGATCAGCTCCGCCGCCATCGCGGTGACCATCGCCGCGCACAAGGCGAAGGAGCGCGGCTGGACCATCGGGTTCGCGGTGATCGCGGCGGTGTTCCTCTACACGACCGTCGTGAACGTCATCGAGCGCCCGGACGGTGTGAAGATCGGCGCCTGCTTCATCGCGGGCATCATGCTGGTCTCGCTGCTGTCCCGGCTGGCCCGCGCCTTCGAGCTGCGCGTGACCAGCGTGACGATGGACCCGATGGCGGAACGATTCGTCAGGGACATGGCCAGCCGGAAGATCCGGTTCATCGCCAACGAGCCCGACCAGCGTGACAAGGCCGAGTACCGCGACAAGATCGAGCAGATCCGCGCCGACAACGACATGCCCGAGCAGGAGGACTTCGTCTTCGTCGAGGTCAAGGTGTCCGACCCCTCGGAGTTCGAGTCCTGCCTCACCGTGCACGGCGAGGTCCTGCACAACCGCTACCGGGTGCTGACCGTCGAGTCCGCCTCGATCCCCAACGGCCTGGCCGCGCTGCTCCTGCACGTGCGCGACATGACCGGCCGTACCCCGCACATCTTCTTCGAGTGGACGGAGGGCAACCCGTTCGCCAACTTCCTGCGCTTCTTCCTCTTCGGACAGGGCGAGGTCGCCCCCGTCACCCGCGAGGTCCTGCGCGAGGCGGAGCCGAACCGGGCCCGGCGCCCGCGCGTCCACACCGGCTGAGCCCACGCGGCAAGGTCCCCCACTCGTCCACTCGGAGCACGGCGCGTGACACGCGAACCCGGACCCGTGTGCCCCGTTTCCGACCTCTGGATTTATGGTGACGAACATGCAGTCATACACCATCGGCCAGGCGGCGCGGCTGCTCGGCGTGAGCCCCGACACCGCACGACGCTGGGCCGACGCCGGCCGCATGGCCACGCACCGCGACGAGTCCGGACGCCGCCTGATCGCGGGCAAGGACCTCGCCGCCTTCTCCGTGGAGCTGGCCCAGACGGGCGCCGCCGAGGAGGAGACCTCCTACACCTCGGTCCGCAACGCCTTCCCGGGCATCGTGACCGCCATCAAGCTCGGCGACGTCGCCGCCCAGGTCGAGATCCAGGCGGGCCCGCACCGGCTGGTCTCCCTGCTCACCCGCGAAGCCGTGGACGAACTCGGCTTGGAGGTCGGCATGGAGGCAACGGCTCGCGTGAAGTCCACGAATGTCCACATTGACCGTATCTGAGCATTGACAGGCGTAATGCGGTAAACGCAGCTTTACGCGCATTCTCGGCCCGGACGAAAAGCGACGTCCGGGCCGAAAACCGGTGAAAGATATCTCACAGACCGGACATGGACGGCTGAGCCGTCCAGAACGCCACCGACGCCCCCGGTACGACGTCCGCGCAGGTCAGGAAACCGCCGCCGACGCGACCCGCACGGGCGCCCCGAAGTGGTAGCTCCCGTCCACCCGGATCCCGGTGATCCCGCTGATGTGCCGACCGCCGCAGCGGTCCTGGGGCAGCACCAATTGCGGACCCGCCGCATCGAGCGGAGTGCCGTCGATCGTGACTCCGAGAAGTACCGGAGCGTGTGCGAAATCGGGGTCGATCTCGGCCCACGACAACACTGCGTGATGCCCGTCCTTCCCTGTCACCGCAATGAGAAAGCGGAGTCGGTCCTTACGGCGGACGGGGTCGAAATGGGGTCCCGCGTCCACCAGCACGTCGTAAAGGCGCGGCCCGGAAAACCGGTGCCGCTGAATGCCGCTGGTGGCGCATTCGAACGTCACGTCCACCCCGTACTGCGGCCAACCGAGCAGGTCCCGCACGGTCAGCCGAGCGGGTCGTGCCAGGTCACCGGACATGACCCAGTGCGCGAGTGACACCTTGCGTCCACCTCCCAGGAATACGTACCCGTAAGGCGATGACGTACAAACGCATATGCCAGCTCCAGGTCACAACTTGGCCGCTCATGCAATGTGACTGATGGTCTACCACCCGCAATTGCGGCAGTATCATCGCCGCATGGCCGATCTCCGGCCGTGGAAGAGCACAAATGGCTGTTCCACTGATCGTGAGGAGTAGAACCGTGATGACCCGTTCCGTACGCCGGACCCGCCGGATGCTGCCGCTGGCCGGTGTGGGAGTTGCCGCCCTGCTGGCGCTCAGCGCGTGCTCCTCCTCCGACGGGTCCACGCCCGCCAAGGCGGACTCGTCGGACTCCGCCTCGGCGAGCCCGAAGCTGAAGGGCACCGTCACCGTGTTCGCGGCGGCCTCCCTCAAGGAGACCTTCACGACGCTCGGCAAGGACTTCGAGCAGCAGCACCCGGGCACGAAGGTCGAGTTCAACTTCGGCGGCAGCGACACCCTCGCCGCGAGCATCACCAGCGGCGCCCCGGCCGACGTCTTCGCCGCCGCCAGCCCGGCCACCATGGCGACCGTGACCGGCAAGAAGGACGCCGTCGGCACCCCGGCCACCTTCGCCCGCAACCAGCTCGAGATCGCCACCCTGCCGGGCAACCCCGACAAGATCGACAACCTCAAGGACCTGACCGACCCCAAGCTCAAGGTCGTCCTGTGCGACAAGACGGTGCCCTGCGGCGCCGCCGCCCAGAAGGTCCTGGACGCCAACCACCTCAAGGTCACCCCGGTCTCCTACGAGCAGGACGTCAAGTCGGCGCTCAACAAGGTCCAGTTGAAGGAGGCCGACGCCTCCCTCGTCTACAAGACCGACGTCAAGGCCGCCCAGGGCAAGGTCGCGGGCGTGGAGTTCGCCGAGTCCAAGGACGCGATCAACGACTACCCGATCGCCCTGCTGAAGAACTCGGACAACTCCGAGACCGCCAAGGCGTTCATCGCCCTGGTCCAGTCGCCCGAGGGCCAGAAGGTGCTGACCCAGGCCGGCTTCCTCAAGCCGTGACCGCACTCGACGGCACCGGCGCCGCGACCACTCCCCGCAAGGGAGGGCCGCGGCGCCCCCGCGTCCGCGCGCACCGACGCGGCGTACCGCTCCCGCTGCTGGTGCCGGGTCTCGTGGCCATCGCGTTCCTGCTGGTGCCCCTCCTCGCGCTGCTCGTGCGCGCGCCCTGGAAGAGCCTGCCGGACCAGTTGACCAGCCCCGAGGTGTGGCAGGCGCTGCAGTTGTCCCTGATCAGCGCGACGGCCGCCACCGCGGTGAGTCTCGTCCTCGGGGTGCCGCTCGCCTGGATCCTCGCGCGCACCGAATTCCCCGGCCGCGGTTTCCTGCGCGCCCTGGTGACGCTGCCGCTGGTACTGCCCCCGGTCGTCGGCGGTGTGGCGCTGCTGCTCGCCCTCGGGCGCAACGGCGTCGTCGGCAAGTGGCTGGACTCCTGGTTCGGGATCACCCTGCCGTTCACCACCGCCGGCGTGATCATCGCGGAGGCGTTCGTCGCGATGCCCTTCCTGGTCATCAGCGTCGAGGGCACGCTGCGCGCCGCCGACCCGCGCTTCGAGGAGGCGGCCACGACGCTCGGCGCGTCCCGTTTCACCGCGTTCCGCCGGGTCACCCTGCCGCTGATCGCGCCCGGCATCGCCGCCGGGTCCGTCCTGGCATGGGCGCGCGCGCTCGGTGAGTTCGGCGCGACGATCACCTTCGCGGGCAACTTCCCGGGCCGTACCCAGACCATGCCGCTCGCGGTCTACCTCGCCCTGCAGAACGACCCCGAGGCCGCGATCTCCCTCAGCCTGATCCTGCTGACCGTGTCCATCGCGGTCCTGGCGGGGCTGCGGGACCGGTGGATGACAGGAGCGTGACGGTGCCGCGAGGATGGAAGTCGCTCCCTGCGCGCGTACCGACGAAGGACAGTTCCCCGATGACCGAGATCAAGGCGCCCCACCCGGGCGTGAGCGACGGTACGGCCACGGGCAAGCAGGGTCTGGACGCCCGGCTCGTCGTCGACCGGGGCAGCTTCCGCCTCGATGTGGCGCTGCGCGCCGCCCCCGGTGACGTGGTGGCGCTGCTCGGACCCAACGGGGCGGGCAAGACCACCGCGCTGCGGGCGCTCGCGGGACTGATCCCGCTCACCGAGGGGCATCTGCGTCTGGACGGCGACCAACTGGAGCGCACCCCGCCGGAGTCCCGCCCGGTCGGCGTGGTCTTCCAGGACTATCTGCTCTTCCCGCATCTGTCCGCCCTGGACAACGTGGCGTTCGGACCGCGCTGCCACGGCGTGGGCAAGGCGGAGGCGCGTGCCCAGGCGGCGCAGTGGCTGGACCGGCTGGGGCTCGCCGACCACATGAACGCCAAGCCGCGCCGCCTCTCCGGCGGTCAGGCCCAGCGCGTCGCCGTGGCGCGGGCGCTGGCCACCCGTCCCCGGCTGCTGCTGCTCGACGAACCGCTGGCCGCCTTGGACGCGCGCACGCGCCTGGAGGTCCGCTCCCAACTGCGGCGCCACCTCGCGGAGTTCGAGGCGGTCGCCGTCCTGGTGACGCACGATCCGCTGGACGCCATGGTGCTCGCGGACCGGCTGGTGGTCGTGGAGCACGGGCGTGTGGTGCAGGAGGGCAGCCCCACGGAGATCGCCCGCCATCCGCGCACGGACTACATCGCGCAGCTCGTCGGGCTCAACCTCTACCGGGGAACCGCCGCCGGGCACAGCGTACGACTGGACGCCGGTCCGGAGATCACGACCACCGAGGAGCTGACCGGTCCGGTCTTCGTCGCCTTCCCGCCGGTCGCGGTGACCCTGTTCCGGGACCGTCCGACCGGGGCCAGCGCCCGCAACCTCTGGCGCTGCCATGTCGTCGGCCTGGAGTCCCACGGCGACCAGATCCGCGCGGACCTGACGGGCGACCTGCCGCTTGCCGCCGATCTCACCACGGCAGCGGCGGCGGAACTCGACCTTCACCCGGGTGCCGCGGTCTGGGCGACCGTCAAGGCGACGCAGACGCACGCTTACCCAGAGTGAGCGCGCGTACCCCTTACGGTGGGGCGTCATGACCATGAGTATCCGCAACCAGCTTCCCGGCACCGTCACGGCGGTCCATTCCGGCGAGGTCATGGCGACCGTCAAGGTCCGGCTGACCGGCGGTCAGGACATCACCGCGGCGATCACTCTGGAGGCCGCCGAGGATCTGGGGCTGCGCGAGGGCACGTCCGTGCGCGCCCTGGTGAAGGCGACGGAGGTCTCGCTCGCCACCGAGCCCGTGCACCACATCTCGATCCGCAACCAGCTCGCGGGCACCATCACCGACATCGCCACCGGCGAGGCCATGGCCGCGGTGAAGATCGCGGTGCCGGGCGCCGAGCTGACCTCCGCCATCACCCACGAGTCGGCGGCGGAGCTGAAGCTGGCGACGGGCTCCGACGTGGTCGCGCTGATCAAGTCGACGGAGGTCTCGCTGGCCACCGTCTGAGGAAACGCCGAGGGGCGGCTCCCCACCCGTGAAGGGATCCACGGGTGGGGAGCCGCCCCTCGCGCGCGGGCTCAGTCCTCGTACGCGTCCGGCGGCGGGCAGGAGCACACCAGGTTGCGGTCGCCGAACGCCTGGTCGATACGGCGCACCGGCGGCCAGTACTTGTCGGCGGCCGAGACACCGGCAGGGAAGACCGCCTCCTCGCGGCTGTACGCGTGCGTCCACTCGCCACCGAGCGCGGCGGCGGTGTGCGGGGCGCCGTGCAGCGGGTTGTCCTCGGCGGGCCAGACGCCGGAGCCGACCTTGTCGATCTCGGCGCGGATCGCGATCATCGCGTCGCAGAACCGGTCCAGCTCGGCCAGGTCCTCCGACTCGGTCGGCTCGATCATCAGCGTGCCGGCCACCGGGAAGGACATGGTCGGCGCGTGGAAGCCGTAGTCGATCAGGCGCTTGGCCACGTCGTCCACGCTGACGCCGGTCGCCTTGGTGAGCGGGCGCAGGTCGATGATGCACTCGTGCGCGACCAGGTTGCCGGGACCGGTGTAGAGCACCGGGAAGTGCGGCTCCAGGCGCTTGGCGACGTAGTTCGCGGAGAGCACGGCCACCTGCGTGGCGCGCTTGAGTCCCTCGCCGCCCATGAGGCGGACGTACGCCCACGAGATCGGCAGGATGCCCGCGCTGCCCCAGGGCGCCGCCGAGATCGGGCCGACACCCGTCTCGGGTCCTGCGGCGGGCTGGAGCGGGTGGTTGGGCAGGTACGGCGCGAGGTGCGCGCGCACGGCCACCGGGCCGACGCCGGGACCGCCGCCGCCGTGCGGGATGCAGAACGTCTTGTGCAGGTTCAGGTGGGAGACGTCGCCGCCGAAGTGGCCGGGCTTGGCGAGACCGACCAGCGCGTTGAGGTTGGCGCCGTCGACGTAGACCTGGCCGCCCGCGTCGTGCACCTGGGCGCAGATGTCGGCGACGTGCTCCTCGAAGACGCCGTGCGTCGACGGGTAGGTGATCATCAGCACGGAGAGCTGGTCGCGGTGCTGCTCGATCTTGGCGCGCAGGTCCTCGACGTCGATCTCGCCGTCCTCGGCGGTCTTGACGACGACGACCTTCATCCCGGCCATCGCGGCGCTCGCGGCGTTGGTGCCGTGCGCGGAGGACGGGATGAGGCAGACGGTGCGCTGCTCGTCGCCGTTGGCGCGGTGGTAGGCGCGGACGGCCAGCAGTCCGGCCAGCTCGCCCTGGGACCCGGCGTTGGGCTGGAGGGAGACCTTGTCGTAGCCGGTGACCTCCGCGAGCCGGTCCTCCAGCTCGCGGATGAGGGTGAGGTAGCCCTCGGCCTGGTCGGCGGGCGCGAAGGGGTGCAACTGGCCGAACTCGGGCCAGGTGACCGGCTCCATCTCGGTGGTCGCGTTCAGCTTCATGGTGCAGGAGCCGAGCGGGATCATGCCCCGGTCGAGGGCGTAGTCGCGGTCGGACAGCCTGCGCAGGTAGCGCAGCATGGCCGTCTCGGAGCGGTGCTCGTGGAAGACCGGGTGCGCGAGGTAGTCGTCGGTGCGCAGCAGCGCCTCGGGCAGCGCCTCGCCCGCGGCGGCGTCCAGCGCCTCGATGTCGCCCTCGACGCCGAAGGCGGCGAACACGGCGGCGACCTGGGCGCGGTTGGTGGTCTCGTCGCAGGCGAGGGAGACGTGGTCGGCGTCGACCAGGCGCAGGTTGACCCCGCCCTTGCGCGCGGCGCCGACGACGTCGGCGGCCTGGCCGGGCACGCGCGCGGTGAGCGTGTCGAAGTAGGCGCCGTGGACGATCTCGACCCCGCCCGCCTTCAGACCCTCGGCGAGGATCGTGGCGTAGCGGTGGGTGCGGCGGGCGATGGTGCGCAGGCCCTCGGGACCGTGGTAGACGGCGTACATCCCGGCCATGACGGCGAGCAGGACCTGCGCGGTGCAGATGTTGCTGGTGGCCTTCTCGCGGCGGATGTGCTGCTCACGGGTCTGCAGCGCGAGCCGGTACGCCTTGTGGCCATCCGCGTCCACGGAGACGCCGACGAGGCGCCCGGGCAGGCTGCGGGCGAACTTCTCGTGCACCGCCATGTAACCGGCGTGCGGGCCGCCGAAGCCCATGGGCACGCCGAAGCGCTGGGTGGTGCCGATGGCGATGTCCGCGCCCAGTTCGCCGGGCGAGGTGAGCAGGGTGAGGGCGAGCAGGTCGGCGGCGACGGTGACGAGGGCGCCCCGTTCGTGCGCCTGCTCGATCACGGGCTTCAGGTCGCGCACGGCACCGGAGGCGCCGGGGTACTGGAGCAGGACGCCGGTGATGTCACGGGCGGCGATGTCCGCCGGGATGCCCTCGCTGAGGTCGGCGACGACGATCTCGACGCCGGTCGGCTCGGCGCGCGTCTCGATGACCGCGATGGTCTGCGGCAGCGTGTCCGCGTCGACCAGGAAGAGCCCCTTCTTGTTCTTGCCCATGCGCCGGGAGAGCGCCATGGCCTCGGCGGCGGCGGTGCCCTCGTCGAGGAGGGAGGCGCCGGAGGTGGGCAGCCCGGTCAGCTCGGCGACCATCGTCTGGAAGTTCAGCAGAGCCTCCAGGCGGCCCTGGGAGATCTCCGGCTGGTACGGCGTGTAGGCGGTGTACCAGGCCGGGTTCTCCATGACGTTGCGCAGGATGACCGGCGGGGTGAAGGTGCCGTGGTAGCCGAGCCCGATCATGGAGCCGAGGACCTGGTTGCGGTCCGCGAGGGAGCGCAGTTCCGCGAGCACCTCGGCCTCGGTGCGGGCGTCCGGCAGGTCGAGGGCGTCGGTGTTCTTGATGACGTCCGGTACGGCGGCGGCGGTCAGCTCGTCCAGGGAGCCGTAGCCGACCTGCGCGAGCATCTTGGCCCGTGCCTCGTGGTCGGGTCCGATGTGACGCTGCTCGAAGGGGATGCCCGCTTCGAGTGCGGAGAGCGGAATGCGAGGGGCGGTCATGTGCGGAGGCCTCCTGGTCTGGCGCGACCTGCGAGGGGCACCTCGGCGCGGGTGCCCACCGGCCTCCCCCTCTGTCATCTTCATACCTGAGAGCTTCACCGGATGCCCGAGGGCCCCGGCTTTCACCGTCGGTGAGAGCGGGAGCCGTGGACGCCCGCCCTGCTTTCCAGAGTGACCTCGTCCGTGCGGTACGGGGGCCTGAGAGATTCCGGGGAGGAGTTGCTCCTTCGGCGCCTCCGACTTGCTCGGAGGACTCTCCCGCACGGGGTCAGCAGCCGTTGCCAGGGTACCAGCGGGGCCGTGACCCGCGGCGTTCGAGTGGCCGCCACGCTCATTCTGCTCTTTTGTAGTGCTAACGGATGAGTTGGGACCACGTGGAGGGAGAGGGACCGTGCAGACCGACATCGATCCGCGCAATCTGATCGGCCGCAAGGCGTTCGACCGCAACGGCACCAAGATAGGCACCATCGACGAGGTGTATCTCGACGACGCCACGGGCGTCCCCGAGTGGGCCGCCATACGCACCGGGCTCTTCTCCCGCGACGCCTTCGTCCCGCTCGAACCGAGCGAACTGGTCGAGGGCACCCTCCACGTCCCCTTCGAACGCGCGCTCATCAAGGACGCCCCGGACTTCGGGGTGGGCCGCCATCTCTCCCCCGAGCAGGAACTCCAGCTCTACCACCACTACGGTCTCGACGTGGGCTCCTCCCCCACCGCTCCCAAGGTCCCGGACCGCGACTTCGGCAAGCTCGCGGGCACCGAGGACGCCTGACCTCCCCCTCCCTCACCTCCCGCTCTCCCTCTCCGCCGCGTCGGTCGCCCTCACCACCAGCGGCAGCGGGTCGGCCGGCTCCAGGTCCGGGTCGTCCACCCAGAAGGTCCGCACCCGGCCCGGCGCGGTGGAGAGCGGCGTCTCGAAGCGCACGGTGACCCGGCCGAGCCCGCTGCCCTGCACCCAGCCGGGCCCGTGCTCGGCGTGCCGCACGTCCTGGCCGGGCCGCCACTGCCGCTCCGGCGGCGCGGCAGGAGCGGCCGGGAGCGGCTCCGGCGCGGCTTCCTCGGGCGTCTCCGCCGCCAGTTCCCCCGCTGCCTGCGCGAACAGATCCTCCTGGGTGTAGTCGGCCAGTCCGGTGACGCCGACGCCGAGCAGCCGCACCCCGCCGGTGGTGTCGACCGACTCCAGGAGCCGCGCGGCTGCCTCCTTCACCACCGTCGGGTCGTCCGTGGGCCCGCGCAGCGTCTCGGAGCGGGTCAGCGTCGAGAAGTCGTACCGCCGCACCTTGAGCACGATGGTGCGGCCGGACAGTCCCGCGCCCCGCAGCCGCCGTACGCACCGGTCGGCGAGCCGCCGCACCTCAAGACCGATCCTCAGCCGGTCGTGGATGTCGACGTCGTAGGTGTCCTCGACGGAGACCGACTTGGCTTCGCGCTCGGCGACCACGGGACGGTCGTCTCGGGCCAGCGCCATCGCGTACAGCGCGTGTCCGTGGGCCTTGCCGAGCAGCCGGACCAGTTCGTCCTCGCCCGCCTCGGCCAGTTCGTCCACGGTGGTGATCCCGGCGCGGCGCAGATGGTCGCCGGTGGCGGGACCGACCCCGGGCAGAGTGCGCACCGGCATCGGTCCGAGGAGGGCGCGCTCGGTGCCGGGCTCTATGAGACACAGTCCGTCGGGCTTGGCGCGCTCGGAGGCGATCTTCGCGAGCATCTTGGAGGCGGCGAGCCCGACCGAGCCGGTGAGCCCGGTGACCTCCCGGATGTCGGCGCGCAGCCTGACCCCGGCCGCACGCGCCGAGGGCTCGTCCCAGGCCGTCCCCCCGGCCTCCAGGTCCACGAACGCCTCGTCCAGGCTCAGCGGCTCCACCAGCGGCGACAGCTCGCGCAGCAGCGCCATCACCTGCTCGCTGATCGCCCGGTAGACGGCGAAGCGAGGCGTGACGTACGCGGCGTTCGGCGCCCGTCTGCGCGCCTGCGCCGTCGGCATCGCCGAGTGCACCCCGAACACCCGCGCCTCGTACGACGCGGTCGCCACGACCCCGCGCGGTCCGAGACCGCCCACCACGACCGCCTTGCCGCGCAGGCTCGGCTTGGACGCCTGCTCCACCGAGGCGTAGAAGGCGTCCATGTCGAGATGGAGGATCGTCGGCGCGGCTCTCACATGTCCGATGGTGCACCACACCACTGACAACGCCGGTCACCCGGCGCCGCGAGAACCCCCCGTGGGCTCAGACGGCCCGGTTGCGCCGTCTGGCCAGTTCGTCGGCGGGGTTGTGCCCGACCAGCGTCTCGCCGGTGTCGACGCGCTCACCGTGCAGTTGGGACAGCGCGCTCTCCACGTCCCGCCACACCACGCCCACGGCGATGCCGAAGATGCCCTGGCCGCCCTGGAGCAGGGCGTGGACCTCGTCCGGGGAGGTGCACTCGTAGACCGTGGCGCCGTCGCTCATCAGCGTCATGCGCTCCAGGTCGCGGAAGCCGCGGTCCCTGAGGTGCTGCACCGCCGAACGGATGTTCTGCAGCGAGACACCGGTGTCCAGGAAACGCTTGACGATCTTGAGGACGACCACGTCCCGGAAGCTGTACAACCGCTGGGTGCCCGAGCCGTGGGCGGGCCGCACGCTCGGCTCCACCAGACCGGTGCGGGCCCAGTAGTCGAGCTGCCGATAGGTGATGCCGGCCGCAGCGCAGGCCGTGGGCCCGCGATAGCCGATCTCCTCGGACGCCGTCGCCGCCCCTTCGCCGTCCGGCACTGCCGTCGGCCGCTGCGAGGCGTGTTCCGCCGCGCCGCTGGGCTGGGGATACCCCCCGCTCGGGCGGAGCCGCGAGCTTGGGGGAGGGTACGGACCGCTCGCCCCGAACCCGTTTCCGGGGGCGCCCCCAGCCGTACCGTCGCCGCTGGTTCTCACGCCGACCTCCGTCCTTGACCTGCCATCTCGACGGTAGGCAGTCACCAGGGGTGCGTCAACGATCGCCACACTCGGCACGCCGAGTGATAATCACCCTGAGAGTGGTTTCTCGTGTCCCACCGCGGGGAAAGGCTAGCCGAATGCGCTCGCGGGGGGTCGTAGGACGCTCTCACGAGCCGTTGGCAATTGCCCGCCCGTGACACCGCTTCCCGCCGTGCGGCACGACGACACCGGGCGCCCCCGTGGCCGCCTGACCACGGGGTCCGCGCCGGTGCCTCACTGGCTGCTGGTGCCGAAGTCCTCGGGCGAGATCTGGTCGAGGAACTCGCGGAATTTCTCCACCTCGTCCTCCTGCTCGTCCGGGATGGCGATGCCCGCATCGTCGAGCACCCCGTCACTCCCGTAGATCGGCGTGCCGGTGCGCAGGGCCAGCGCTATGGCGTCGGAGGGACGCGCGCTCACCTCGACCCCGCTGGCGAACACCAGCTCCGCGTAGAAGACGCCCTCACGCAGATCCGTGATGCGCACTTCGGTCAGCTCCTGACCGACGGCCTCCAGCACGTCCTTGAACAGGTCGTGCGTCAGCGGCCGCGCGGGGGCCATGCCCTGCTGGGCGAAGGCGATCGCCGTCGCCTCCCCGGGCCCGATCCAGATGGGGAGGTAGCGGTCGCCTCCCACTTCGCGCAGGAGCACGATCGGTTGGTTGGAGGGCATTTCGACCCGGACACCTACGACATCGAGCTCGTTCACACAGCAACCCTAGGCCGTGCCCGGGACGTTTGGGTAGTCGGGCCGGGAACAGGTGGGCGATCCGGTCCCCCTTCGGGGGCCCCGGTTCAGGGCAGCCGGACCCCGAGCGCGGACTTCACCAGGGCCGCGTGCAGCTTCATGGTGAGCGCCGCCAGCTCCTTCGTACGCGCCTCGGCGAGGGCCCTGGTCTGCGGGTTGCGGTGACGCTTGAGCGGGGCGACCACCTGGTCCACCAGACCCGCCTCGCGTTCGGCCGCCGCCTTCATCACCCGCAGATGGCGCGGCTCGATCCCGAACCCGCCGAGTTCGGCCACGAGAGCCGCCACCGTGACGGCCTCGGCGTCGTAGACCCCGTCCGCCAGCGGAGCGATGAGCCCGTACGACTCCCACTCCCGCAGCTCGGCCTCGTCGATGTCGGCGGCCGCCAGCAGCTCGTCCCGGCCGATGCGCGCCACCGTGGGCACCTCGGACTGGTCGTCCGCCGCGTCCTCCGCGGAACGCTGGCGCCCCACGACGGGCAACTGGACCGCCTCGCCGCGCTCCATGGCGTCCAGATGCTCGCGGATCACCTTCAGCGGCAGATAGTGGTCCCGCTGCATCCTCAGGATGTGACCCAGCCGCTCGACGTCCTCCGCACCGAACTTGCGGTACCCCGAGGGGGTCCGGCGCGGCTCGACGAGTCCCTCCGACTCCAGGAAACGAATCTTGGAGATGGTGACTTCGGGGAACTCGTCGCGCAGCACGTTCAGCACGGTGCCGATGCTCATCGGTTCACGGTCCCTGGCGGCGGTACCGCTTCCGGCACCGCCGCTCGGTGTTTGAAGCATGGACCTTCCCTGTGGTTCACCCGGACGGGTGCCCGGGGGTAGGTCAGACGCCCTGCCGGCTCGCGTAGAAGACGAGCCGGTACTTGCCGATCTGCACCTCGTCACCGTTGGCCAGCGGGACCTCGTCGATCCGCTCACGGTTGACGTACGTGCCGTTCAGACTGCCCACGTCCGCCACGGTGAAGGAGCCGTCCGCAGCGCGCCGGAACTCCACGTGACGGCGCGAGACCGTCACGTCGTCCAGGAAGATGTCGCTCTGCGGATGACGGCCGGCCGTGGTCAGGTCACTGTCCAGCAGGAAGCGGCTGCCCGAGTTCGGACCCCGGCGCACCACCAGGAGGGCAGAGCCCGCCGGGAGCGCGTCGACCGCCGCCTGCGCCTCGGGCGACAGCATCGGGACCGCCGTCTGACCGGTCATCTCGGCGTCGTACGCCTCAAGACCGGAGATGGAGATCGTCGACGTGGTCTCCGAGGCACGCTCGGGCGTCGCGCCCGGGCGCAGCGGCGCACCGCAGTTGGAACAGAAACGGGCGTTCTCCGCGTTGCGGTTCCCGCACCTGGAACACTCCAGGACCGACATGGACCCCCCGGGGGCGTTGGACGCGGACGGATCGGAGGCAAACCCTCCACCCGCACTTGAGGTTGACGGTTGCCCGAAACCTATGCCGCCGGACCGGGCAGGGTCAACGGACGCCGCGCCCTGGCCTCCCGAATTGCCACCGGCCGGACCAGCGACCTCGTCGCGGAACAGCGGACGGGGGCCTTCCTCTTCGGACTGTGCGCGATGACGGGCCGTCGCGTTGTCGCTGCCCTCTCGCGCGCTCTTGCCGAACAACTTCCCAAACAACTTCACGGGCGATTCCCCTTGACCGAAACAGACCCGCCCGTGGGGCAGGACGAACCCTGATTGCCGACACCGGCCGATCCGGACATCTTCACAACGTCCGTATCCACCAGACAGTTTCCACCACGCACCACCCCTTCGGTGCGCCGACCCCCCGCAACCTCATGCCCCTGCCGGACTCGGCCCATGCACCACCGGTTCACCGGGAGGACGACCGAGCGTAGTCAGGCTGCTTCGCCTGCCGCAAGGCATCCACGACGATCTTGTTCGACCGCTCGACACTCACCGTGGCCTGCTCCTTCTCGAAGGTCTGCACCACGCCTCCAGGGATGTTCAGCGCCGGCTCCAGGTCCTGCGGCTTCCCGATGACCTTGAAACGATACGGCGCGGCGATCTTGTTCCCGTCGACGCTGACCGTCTTGCCCGAGTCGGTGAGATAGGTGTTCGCCACCACGCGAACCCCGTTGATCTGGATCGCCTCCGCACCGGCGGCGCGCAGTTCCTGGATCGCGTCGAGCAGCATGTCGGACTCGACCGTCCCCTTCGCGTCGTCGATCGTCATGGTGATGCCGGGTCCCTGAGCCGCCACCGTGCCCGCGAGTATGCCGAGTTGCTTCTCCTTCTCGGCGGTCTGCTTACGGGCCTCGGCCGCCTGGTCGGAACTGCTCTGCAACTCCTCCCGCTGCTTCTCGAGACCTTGCTTCTCGTCCTCAAGACGCTGTGTGCGGTCGTCCAGTTCATCGAGGATGCGGACGAGATCCTCCTGGCGCGCGCCACGCAGCGCGCTGTCGCTGTCGCTGTTCGACGCCACCTGGATGGCGAGGCCGAAACCGAGCCCGAACAGCAGCAGGGCGACGATGAATTGGGCCCGGGTCAGCCGCGGCGGCCACAGTCCCGCGGCAAGCCGCTGACGTCCGGTGAGCCGGGGCTCGGCGGCTTCGGACTCCGGCTCGGCCGTGCCGCCGGGCTCGGGGGTCGGCTCCGGCTCGGGCACCGGGGCTGCCTGCGGCGCGGGGTCGCGCGGGAGTTGGGGCCGGATTCGGGGCTGAGGGTGGGGCTGGGGCTGGGGCTGCTTCGGCGCGGGCGGCTCGGGTCGGCGCTCCGACGCCGGTACCTCGTCGGGCAGTTCCTTGCGCAGCGGGTTCTCCGGCCGCTCGTCCTGGTCACTCATCGCGCTCACGCCCGGAAGACGTGCCGACGGATGGCGGCGGCGTTGGAGAAGATGCGGATGCCGAGGACGACCACGACACCGGTCGACAACTGCGCGCCCACGCCCAGCTTGTCGCCCAGGAACACGATCAGGGCGGCCACGACCACGTTCGACAGGAACGAGACCACGAAGACCTTGTCGTCGAAGATGCCGTCGAGCATGGCCCGCAGACCGCCGAACACGGCGTCCAGCGCCGCCACGACGGCGATGGGCAGATAAGGCTCGACGACCGCCGGAACCTCGGGCCGGACCAACAGGCCGGCCACGACTCCCACGACGAGGCCCAGTACGGCGATCACGATGTGCCCTTCTCAGTCTTCTCGGCATTCGGTTGTGCTGTGCGTACGATCACACTGGGTGCGGACGGCAGCCGGACGTCCTTCTCCGCGGAGAGGGAGACACGGATGCCGAAGTTGTCCTTCAGGGCGTGGAGATACAGCCCGTCGGCGGTGTTCTGGAACCGGGTGGCCATCCGCTGCCCGTCCCCCACCGCGAGCACCGTGTACGGCGGCACCAGCGGCCTGTTGTCGACCAGTATCGCGTCGCCCGCGTTCCTGATCGCGGACAGCGCGGTCAGCCGCTGCCCGTTGATGGAGACGGCCTCGGCGCCGGACTCCCACAGCCCGTTGACCACGCGCTGCATGTCCCGGTCGCGCACCCGACCCGTGTCGGAGAACCCGGAAGCCTCCCGCGGGTTGGTGGCGTCTCCCCCGGCGCTCGCCTCCTTGGCGTCGTTCACCACGAGCCGCACCCCGGGCCCGTGCACCGCCGTGGCACCCGACAGGATGCCCATCAGGTCCGCCTGACCGCCCCCGGTCGTCTTGAGCGCGGCCCGCTGGCGCGCGCTCACGTCGTCCCGCAGTCGGTCCACGCCGCTCTCCAGGCGGTCGGCGGCGTTGTTCTCGCGGTCGATGCGGTCGATCAGCTCCTGGCGCTCCTTGGCCACCCCCGGCGCCGCCACACGCGCCTGAGCCGCCCCCACGGTCACCACGAGCGCCGCGAGGACCAGTCCCCCGGCGAGACCGAGCTTGGCCCGCAGCGTCTTCGGCAGCCCGCGCTCGCCGCCGGACTCCTTGCGGGCGGCGGCCTCGGCGTATCCGTCGTCGAGGCTGTGGTCCATGACGTTGGTGATCAACGACATGGAGGCGTCCGGACGACTCGGCCGCGTGGGGCTGCTCCGAACGGGGGGTTGCTGCGGCATGTCGCACATAGTCCCATGCCGCGAACGGTGCTTTCGAACGGCCCCACCCCCGCGCCCGGACCCCCGCCGGGGCGGAAGCGGACACACGACCGCGGGCCGTCGCCGGTGTGGCGACGGCCCGCGAATCTCCCTCTTACCGGATTACCGGCCCGCGCTGTCCACGACGGCCGACCACTCGTCGAGCAGCGCCTGCGCGGAGGCGTCGTCCGGGCCCTCCGCCCACAGGTGCGTGACGGCCTCGGCGGGGTCGGGCAGCACCATCACCCAGCGCCCGTCGCTCTCGACCACGCGCACGCCGTCCGTGGTGTCCACGAACCGGTCACCGGCCGCCTCCACGACCCGCCGCATGACCAGACCCTTGACCGCCCACGGCGTCGCGAGGTCCCGCTTGAGGACGTGCGCCCGCGGAATCCGCGCGTCGATCTGGCTCAGCGTGAGCTGGGTCCGCGCGACCAGACCGATCAGCCGCACGAACGCGGCCGTACCGTCGTAGACGCTGCTGAACTCGGGGACGATGAAGCCGCCCTTGCCGTCGCCGCCGAAGATGGTGCCCTCTTCGCCGCCCACACGCGTGAGGTCGTCCGGGGACGTGGTCGTCCACTCGACCTGTGTGCCGTGGTACGCGGCCACCTGCTCCGCGATACGGGTCGTGGTCACCGGCAGCGCCACCCGCCCGCTGCGCCGCTCGGCCGCGACCAGGTCGAGCATGACCAGGAGCGCCCGGTCGTCCTCGATGATCCGGCCCTTCTCGTCCACGAGCGAGAGCCGCTCGCCGACCGGGTCGAACCGCACACCGAACGCGGCACCGGAGGACGCCACTATCTCGCCGAGCCGCTCCAGACCCCGGCGGCGCATCTCCTCGGTCTCGGTCGGTCTCGACTCGTCCAGACCGGGATTGATGGTCAGCGAGTCCACCCCGAGCTTGCCGAGCAGGCTGGGCAGCACGAGCCCCGCACTGCCGTTGGAGGCGTCCACGACGACCTTGAGCCCCGCCTCCGCGATCCCGGTCGTGTCGACGTTCCGCAGCAGCGAGCCGGTGTACGAGTCGAAGACGCTCGACGGGAAGTAGAGGTCACCGATCTCGCCCGGGAAGGCACGCCGGTACTCCTGGCGCGCGAACACCCGGTCCAGCTTGCGCTGGCTGCCCTGCGAGAGGTCCGCGCCCTGCCCGTCGAAGAACATGATGTCGACGGAGTCCGGCACACCGGGCGAGGTACGGATCATGATCCCGCCCGCACTGCCCCGCGCGGTCTGCTGACGCGCCACGGGCAACGGCACGTTCTCCAGGTCGCGTACGTCGATGGCACTGGCCTGGAGCGCCGAGATGACCGCCCGCTTGAGCGCACGGGCGCCTCGGGAGTGGTCGCGGGCCGTGGTGACCGTGGCGCCCTTCTTCAGGGTCGTCGCGTAGGCACCGGCCAGCCGGACCGCCAGCTCCGGGGTGATCTCGACGTTCAGGATGCCGGTCACGCCCCGGGCGCCGAAGAGATGCGCCTGACCGCGGGACTCCCAGATGACCGAGGTGTTGACGAAGGCACCGGCCTCGATCGTCTTGAACGGGTACACCCGGACGTTGCCCTGGATGATCGATTCCTCGCCGATCAGGCACTCGTCACCGATGACCGCGCCGTCCTCGATCCGGGCGGCCCGCATGATGTCGGTGTTCTTGCCGACGACACAGCCGCGCAGATTGCTGTTGTGCCCGATGTAGACGTTGTCGGCCACGACCGCCTTGTGCAGGAAGGCACCGCTCTTGACGACCACGTTGGAGCCGACGACGGTGTCCTCGCGCAGCTCCGCGCCCGCCTCGACCTTGGCGTAGTCACCGATGTACAGCGGCCCGCGCAGCACCGCGTCCGGGTGCACCTCCGCGCCCTCGGCCACCCACACACCGGGCGAGATCTCGAAACCGTCGATGTCGACGTCGACCTTGCCCTCGAGGACGTCGGCCTGGGCCTTCACATAGCTCTCGTGAGTGCCGACGTCCTCCCAGTAGCCCTCGGCGATGTAGCCGTAAATGGGCTTGCCTTCCTTCATCAACTGCGGGAAGACGTCACCGGACCAGTCGACGGGCACATCGGGTTCGACATAGTTGAAAACTTCGGGCTCCATCACATAGATGCCCGTGTTCACCGTGTCGGAGAAGACCTGGCCCCAGGTCGGCTTCTCGAGGAAACGCTCGACCTTGCCTTCCTCGTCGACGATGGTGATGCCGAACTCCAGCGGATTGGGCACCCGGGTCAGGCAGACCGTGACCAGGGCACCCTTCTCCTTGTGGAAGTTGATCAGCTCGGTGAGGTCGAAGTCCGTGAGGGCGTCACCGGAGATCACGAGGAAGGCGTCGTCCTTCAGCGCTTCCTCGGCGTTCTTGACGCTTCCGGCGGTACCGAGTGGCTTCTCCTCGTTGGCATAGGTCAGCTCCATGCCGAGTTCTTCGCCGTCACCGAAGTAGTTCTTGACGAGCGACGCCAGGAACTGGACGGTCACAACGGTCTCGTTGAGTCCATGCCTTTTGAGCAGCCTCAGCACGTGCTCCATGATCGGGCGATTCACCACGGGCAGGAGCGGCTTGGGCATACTAGAGGTCATGGGGCGCAGGCGCGTGCCTTCGCCCCCGGCCATCACGACGGCCTTCATGTCGGAAGCGTCCTCCTCGAAAGATGACGGTCCAGCCGACTTCACCCGTCCAGATTGTCCCGCACTTTTCCCGTGCGGGCCATCGAAGCGTCACGGACACCCGGCGTCCGGGCAGCGCCGCCCGGGCTCAATCGGCCATGGCATCCGCGCGCACCAGACGGCGGACCTGAACCACGTAAAGCACTCCTGCCCACCAATACAGGGTTGTACCCCACCCTGCGAACGCCCATCCGAAAACAGCGGCGAGTGACGCGATCCAACCGCTTCCGTCACTGAGCAGAAGCAGCGGGAACGCATACATGAGGTTGAACGTGGCCGCCTTCCCGAGGAAGTTCACCTGCGGCGGCGGATAGCCGTGCCGACGGAGGATGCCCACCATCACGAGCAGCATCAGCTCACGCGCCAGCAGAAGCGCGGTCAGCCAGAGCGGAAGGATCTCACGCCAGGTCAGACCGAGCAGCGTGGAAAGGACATAGAGCCGGTCGGCGGCGGGATCGAGCAGCCGACCGAGGCTGCTGATCTGATTCCAGCGTCGGGCGAGCTTGCCGTCCAGATAGTCACTGATCCCGCTGAGCGCCAGGACCAGAAGTGCCCAGCCGTCGCTCTTCGGACCGCCGAACTCCGGCCTGAGGATCAGCCACAGGAACAGGGGTACGCCGGCGAGCCTTGCCATGCTGAGGATGTTGGGGATGGTGAGGACCCGGTCTGTCTGGACGCGGGTCTCCTGGACCTCCACCCGGGGGCCTCCTGTTACGAAACGTGCCAACAATTCCCCATGACCTTACCCCAACGCAAAAAAGCTCCGGCCCTCGGGCTGTTATGCCCAAGAGCCGGAGCTACAAAAGGAGTTCGGCGGCGTCCTACTCTCCCACAAGGTCCCCCTTGCAGTACCATCGGCGCTGTGAGGCTTAGCTTCCGGGTTCG
>NZ_JACYHF010000030.1 GCF_016482685.1 Streptomyces sp. DSM 110735
CCCGCCCGTCGAGACGACCCGGCCGTACCGGAGATCCCGCGGCCCTGAGCCGTCACCACCCACCCACCACGACGACCAGGTGCCGCCGAACACCCCGCGCCCCTGATCAATCGCCTCCCCACCCACCAAGACAACCCGGCGCCGCCAGACACCCCACCACGGCGAGCAGTCACCACCCCTCCCACCGGGACAGCCAGGCAGCGCCGAACGCCCCGCGCCCTTGAGCAATCGCCGCCCGCCCACCGAGACGACCCGACGGCAGCGGACGCCCCACGGCCCTGAGCCGTCGCCTCCCCCGCCCACCAAGGCGACCCGGGGTCACCGAACACCCCGCAACCTCGACCAGTCACCGCCCCGCCCGTCGAGACGACCCGGGGTCACCAGACATCTCGCCGCCGCGAGGTCACCACCCGACCCACCGAGACGACGGGCGCCGCCGAACACCCTCCAGCCTTGAGCCGCCACCTCCGCGCCCACCGAGGCACCCCGGCGGTACCGGACGCCCCATGGAGCAGTCACCACCTCGCCCACCAAGACGACCCGGGGTCACCGAACACCCCCCGCCCTTGAGCAATCACCCGCCTGCCCAACCGAGACAGCCCGGCGGCAGCGGACGCCCCCGGGCCCTGAGCAGCCGCCTCCCCGCTCACCAAGACGACCAGACGCCACCGAACACCCCGCAACCTCGACCAGTCACCGCCCCGCCCGTCGAGACGACCAGGGGTCACCGAACACCCCGCACCCCCGATCAATCGCCTCCCACCCACCAAGACGACCCGGCGCCGCCAGACACCCCACCACCGCGAGCGCCACCTCCCCGCCCTCACGGAGGCGACCGGCACTGTGAGGCGCCCTATGCCTTGGTGCCTCGCCTTGGTGCCAAGCGAGGCGGGTGGGTGGGTGGGCAAAGCGGGGGCGGACCCCAGGGGGGTCAGGGGGTTGATGTTGTCTCGGTGTTCTGGGGTGGCGTGTCGTCGGTGGAGGTGGACCAGATTCCGTAGCCGAGGGCGGCGACCAGGAGGGTGCCCGCGATTGTCAGGGTGAGTTTGCGGCGGCGGGCAGCCGCTCGGTGGCGGGCGGAGCCGGGGCGGGGGGAGCCGGAGGGGCGCGGGGCGCGAGCGGTTCCGTGGGCGCCGCCGGCGAGTTCGTCGGGGGCGGGGACGCGCATGGAGGTGTGGGTGTCGCGGTTGGAGTCGGGTCGAGAGCCGGGGACGAGGGAGACCGCGCCTCGGCGACGGACCGGGGAGGCGGCGGTGGGGAGCGGTTCCTCAGGGACCCCCTCCGCCTCCTCCGACTCCGGCTCGTCCACCTCCAGCGGGGGCAGCCCCGCCAGGGAGGGGAGCTGTTCGCGCAGGCGGGTGGCCAGTTCGGAGGCGCGGAGGCGGGACGCCGGGCCCTTGGCGAGGCACTGGACGATCAGTTGCCACAGTTCCTCGGGGATGCCGGGGAGCGGGACGACCGTCTCGGTGACATGGCGCCGCAGGACCGCACCGGGGTGTCCGCCACCGAAAGGAGTGAAACCCGCGAGGAGTTCGTAGAGCACGGTCGCCAGGGCGTAGATGTCGACGGCGGCGCGGGGCGGCAGCCCCTCGACGATCTCGGGTGCCAGATAGTCCGGCGTGCCGATGATCTTCGTGGCGCGGGTCCGCTTCGGGGTGTCGATGAGCTTGGCCACGCCGAAGTCGGTGAGCAGCGCGGGATGGGCGCCACCGGGTCCGAGGGGACCGCGCATGTCGAGGAGGATGTTCTCGGGCTTGACGTCGCGGTGGACGACACCCGCCGCGTGCGCGGCCGCGAGCCCGTCCGCCACGTCGGCGACGATCGCCACGGCCGCCTCGGGCGACAGGCGCCGTTCGCGCTCCAGACGGGTGCGCAGGTCCGTACCCCGGACGAGGTCCATGACCAGGGCGAGGTCGTTGCCGTCGACCACCAGGTCGCGCACGGTGACGATGTGCGGATGCTCAAGCCCGAGCAGTGCCGTGCGCTCCTGGACGAAGCGTCCGACCAGCTCCTGGTCCGACGCGAGGTCCTCGCGCAGCAACTTGATCGCGACGGGACCGTCCGGTCCCTCGCCCAGCCACACCGTCCCGGCGCTGCCCCGCCCCAGGATCTGGTTCGCGGTGTACCGGCTGCCGATCTTCCGTGCCAAGACTGCTCCTACAGACGCGCGTTGCCGCCGCCGCGGCATACCGGGACGCGGGGCACGCCGCGGCCCCGCCCCGGGCCCCCGGACGACACACGAGGACTCCAGAGCGACAAAACTACGCGTCCGACGGGCTCACCTTCACCGCGGAGCCGGAAATCACCCTCTGGATGTCGACAAGTCCCCAGAGTCGAGTGTCCGGAGTCACGTCCGGGCGGCTCAGTTGCCGCTGCCCGACGAACTGTCCGAGGAGCTGCCGAGGTTGCTCACCCAGTCGTAGGCGTTGCCCACCCAGTCGCTCAACTTGTGCCAATAGCCCTCGCCATTGCCGACCCACGTGTGCAACGGCGTCAGGTCCCAGATGAGCCAGCCCGCGACGAAGAGGATGACCAGCGTGAACAGGCAGCCCTTCAGGCAGCCCAGGCCGGGGATCTTCATGGGGTTGGCGCCGCGCTGTCGCGGTGCCCGGGGTTCGGCGGCGGGGCGCTGCGGAGCAGGCGGCGCGTAGCGCTGCTGGGGCTGCGGCGACGGGGCGTACTGCTGCGGCGGCGGGGCGTACTGCTGCGGCTGCGGCGTCTGGCGGCGCGGCTGCGGGCGCTGCTGCGGCTGCTGGACGGGGCGCGGCTGGTGCTGCGGGCGGGCGACCTGCCGCTGGGGGCGGCGGCGCAGCGGGTCCTCGTCGGGGTCGACGTACTGGATCTGGGTCTGCTCGTTGCGGTCCCGGGCGGCGCGCAACTGGGTCTGCCAGGGGTGCGGCTGGTCGGGCGGACCCTGCTGGTCCTGGCCGGGGTACTGGCCCGGCTGGTTCTGCGGCACCGGGGGCATGACCGCCGTCGGGTCGGCGGCGCCGGTGTGGGGCAGCGCGGTGGTGGGGTCGGCGGAGCCGGAGAAGCCGGTGTTCGGCAGGACGCTGGTGGCCGCGTTCGGGTCGTAGCCGCCGTACGGACCCTGGGCGGCGTTGGTCGGCAGCACCTGGGTCGGGTCGGCGGAGCCGGGCGCGCCGGGGACGGAGGCGGGTGCCGGGTCGGGGGCGAGCAGCGCGCCCACGCCCTCGGCGGCGGCGATCTGCGCGGGGTTGGCGTGCACCCCGACGCCCTCGGCGACGACGCGCAGCGCGCGGGCCAGGTTCTCGGCGCTGGGCCGCTCGGCGGGGTTCTTGCGCAGGCAGCGCTCTATGACCGTCCACAGCGGGTCCGGGACGGTGGAGGGGCGGCGCGGCTCGGCGCTCAGGTGCTGGTGGAGCACCTCAAGGGCGGTCGCGCCGGAGAACGGCGGGCGCCCGGTGAGCAGTTCGTAGAGCAGGATGCCCGCGCCGTAGATGTCGACGGCGGAGGTCTGCGGGCGCCCCTCGGCGGACTCGGGGGCGACGTACGCCGGGGTGCCGACGAACTCGTGGGTGCGGGTCAGTCCCGGGGAGTCGGCGAGGCGGGCGATGCCGAAGTCGGTCAGCATCGGGTGCATCTGCTGGTCGTACTGGCGCAGCAGCACGTTGGCGGGCTTGAGGTCGCGGTGGACCACCCCGTCGGCGTGGCTCGCGGCGAGCGCGTCGGCGACCTGCGCGGTGAGCAGAGCGGCGGCGACCGGGGAGAAGGGACCGTTCTCGCGCAGGTAGCGGTGCAGGTCGGGACCGTCCACCAGGTCCATGACGAGGGCGAGGAGGTCGCCCTCGACGACCAGGTCGCGGACCTGGACGATGTTGGGGTGGGTGAGCCGGAGCAGCACGGAACGCTCGCGCAGGAAGCGCATCACGATGTCCGGGTCGCTCGCCAGCTCCTCCTTGAGGACCTTGATGGCGACGGTCTCGCCGGGCGCGCCCGGCACAGCCGCCTCGGCGCCCGCGGTCTCCCTCTGCCGGGCACGCCAGACCGTGCCCGTGGCGCCGCGCCCGAGCGGCTCCTCAAGCAGGTATTTACTGCCGACTGGCCGCACGTCACGCGCTCCCTGCTGCTGGCTGGCTGCTTGCGCGCCGGTTCTCCCGGCGTTCCGACCCACTGTAGTGGGGCCCTCTGGGCAGTACGTGAGCGTTCCCGCCCATGTTCGGGGGAAAGACGCCCACCTCGGTCCTCCGGTTGCCCGGTCCTGGACGTGACCGATCTCAAGTGATCAACGAGGCGTTCCTGGTCAGGCACTTTTGGGGGCAGAGCTGACCAATCAAGATCACTTGGCGCCGGAGCGTGGGCGAGTGCCCGGCGACAGGTGCGAGGATGCCTCCAGTACTGGCCGAAGTGCCCGTGCGGGGGTGGGGGCGCCCGCGACGGGGCAGAAGGGACCGCTGACGGCGATGCAGATCCGGCTGACCGTCGTAGATCCGCTCGGCGCGTCCTCCCGGCGGGGCCGTGCCGCGAGCCGGGACGTGCTGGTCACGGCGCCCGTGGGCACCGACCTGGGCGCGGTCGCGCCCGCGCTGGCCGTGGCGGTCACCGGCGAGAGCGGCGCGGGCCGGGACGCGGGCGGCGCCCCGGTGGTGCTGTACGCGGGCGCGGAGCGCCTGGACACCCGCCGCCACACCCTGGGCGAGCCCCCGCTGGTCGACGGCGCCGTGCTCTCCCTGGGCGCCCCGGCGGCGACCGAGTCCGACCCCGAGCCGGACGGCGCGCCGACCCAGTTGCACGTGGTCGCGGGACCGGACGCGGGCGGGGTCCATCTGCTGCACGGCGGCCGGATAACGGTCGGCCGCTCCGCCGACGCCGATGTGCCCCTGGACGACCCGGACGTCTCCCGGCTGCACTGCGCGGTCACCGTCGCCGCCGACGGCCGGGTCTCGGTGACCGACCTCGGCTCCACCAACGGCACCACCCTGGACGGCACCCGGGTCACCGACCGTCCCCTGCGCTTCCCCGAGGGCGCCTTCCTGCGCCTGGGCGAGTCCGCGCTGCGCCTGACCCCGTCCGCGAGCACCGCCGCCCGGATACCGACGGTGCCGGACGGCGAGGGCTGCGTGCGCGTGCCGCTGGGCGCCGCGCGGGGGTCGAGCATCCCGGGCACGGGGTACGACGGCACGAACGCGCCCGCGTACGACGGCGCGGACACCGGCTACGGCACGGGCGGCGCCCCCCTCGCGGATGCCGCGCAGGACGCGCCCCACGGCCGCACCGAGCACGCCTACGGCGTCGCGCACCCGGTCGAACGGGAGCACCACCGCCCCGGACCGACCGTCCCGGAGCAGGCGGGCGCCCCGCGCATCGAGAGCCGCGACGAGGACCACCGCACCCACTACGCCACCGGCCCGCACGCCCCGGCGGCGTCCGGCACCCACGCCGGGCAGCACGGCGTCACGGAGCGGGCGGCGGACGAGGGACCGTACGACGCGCCGTACGACGACCCCTACGACGACGGTCCCACCCGCAAGAACACCCCGCTGCGCGGCACCGATCTGCCCCCGTCCGCCCGCCGCCGGGGCGGTATCGGCGCCTGGGCGCGCAAGCTGACCGGCGCACGCCCCGAGGAACAGCGGGCGGAGGAGGACGTGCGCGCCGTCCCCGACACGCTGGTCCAGGACACCCGGCGCCCCGAGACCTGGCCCGACCCCGCCGCGCTGCTGCTGACCGCGCTGGGTCCCGGACCCCGGCTGTGGGAGCGCGGTCCCGGGCACCCGGAGGCGCTGACCGTGCGGCTCGGCACGACCGACCGCCCCGCGCCGGACGGTGCCGGACGACTGCCCGCCGTACCGGTGACCGCCGCGCTGCGCGAGGCGGGCGCGCTGGGTCTCGCCGGACCGCGCCCCCGGCTCGCGGGACTCGCGCGCGCCGTGCTGGCGCAGCTCGCGGCGCTGCACTCGCCCGAGCTGCTGGAGATCGTGCTGATCAGCGCGG
The DNA here is from genome assembly GCF_016482685.1 of Streptomyces sp. DSM 110735. GTDB lineage: Bacteria > Actinomycetota > Actinomycetes > Streptomycetales > Streptomycetaceae > Streptomyces. The sequence continues at coordinate 5,956 of NZ_JACYHF010000030.1, forward strand.
ACCGCTCGCGCCCGCTGGAGGAGCGGCTCGCGGAGTGGGCGTGGCTGGGCTGGCTGCCGCACGTGCGTCCCGGTCATGGTCAGGACTGCCGGCTGCTGCTGGCGTACGACCGCGAGCAGGCGGCGGCGCGTACCGAGGAGCTGCTGCGCCGGGTGGAGGACCCGGCGGCGCCCGGACCCGTCGCGCACCCCGGTCCGTACACGGTGGTCGTGGTGGACGGCGACCCCGGCGGGGCGTCCCTGCGCGAGGCGGTGGCGCGGCTGGCCGTGACCGGTCCGCGCGCCGGGATCCATGTGGTGTGCCTGGCGGAGACGGCGGCGTGTTCGCCCGCCTCGCCGGTGGCGGGGACGTACGACGACGCGTGCGCGACGACGCCGACCTTCCGGCACTGCGGCGCGGTGGCGCTGCTCAGCGGGGACGTGGCGAGCGCGCTCAGGCTGATGCGGGTGGCGCCGGGCGGTCCGGTGGCGCCGGGCGCGGTGGCTGCCGTGGACGCGGTGTCGGCGGCGTGGGCGGAGCGGTTCGCGCGGGCGCTGGCGCCGCTGCGTCCGCAGGGTCCGGTGGGCGGTCCGCAGGCGCCGGTGGCCGTGCCGCTGCCCCGCTCCGCCCGGCTGCTGGACGAGCTGGGTCTGGCCCGCGCGACTCCCGCCTCGCTGATGGCGCGCTGGGCGGACGCGGCGGACGACACCGAGTCGCTGGGCGGGCGGGCGCGCGCGGTGCTCGGTGCCGGTCCGCACGGTCCGGTGACCGCCGACCTGGTGAGCGAGGGACCGCATCTGCTGATCGAGGGACCGCCCGGCAGCGGTCGTACCGAGCTGCTGCGGGCCGTGGTGGCGTCGCTGGCCGCCGCCGAACGCCCCGACCGGCTCGGGCTTGTGCTGATCGACGGGCGGGACGGCGTGGGCACCGGGGCGGGGCTCGGCGACGGGCTGCGGGTGTGCACCGACATCCCGCATGTGACGACCCATCTGCTGGCCAACGACCCCGTGCGGATGCGGGAGTTCGCGCAGTCGCTGAGCGCGGAGCTGAAGCGGCGCGCCGAGCTGGTGGGGACGGCGGACTTCGCGCACTGGCACGCGGGGCGCGCGGTGTCGGACCGGATGGTCGCGCAGCGCGCCCACGGCGGGCGCACCGGTGACCTGGAGTCGCCGCCGAGCACCACGCTGCGGCTGCGACCCGGCGCGGCGGCGCGGCAGCGGACCGAGGCGGCGCCCGCGCTGCCCCGGCTCGTGGTGGTCGTGGACGACCTGGACGCGCTGGTCTCCCCCGCGCTCGGCTCGCCGGGGCGCCCCGCCGCCGGTTCGGTGCTGCGCGCCCTGGAGGCGGTCGCCCGTGACGGCGAGCGGCTCGGCGTGCACCTGGTGGCGGCGACCGGCACCGACGGGCGTACGGCGCAGACGGAGCCGGTCCGCAGGGCTGCCCTGCGGGCGGTCCTCGACGCGCCGCCCTCCGAGCGCGGCGGGGACACCGGCGGGGAACCGGCGCCGGGGCGCGGCAGGCTGGCGTACCGGGACGGACGCGCGACCGGTTTCCAGGGCGGCCGGGTGACGGGACGCATCCCGCGCACCGCGACCCAGCGGCCGACCGTGCTGCCGCTGGAGTGGCAACGGATGGGCGATCCGCCCGCCCGCCGCCCGGTGCGCGAGCTGGGCAACGGTCCGACCGACCTCGCGCTCCTGGCGAGCGCGGTGGAGCGGGCGGCGCGGCAGGTCTCGGCGGAACAGGTGCCCTCGCTCCTCTAGCCCGCCCCGACTGGTCCGGTCCCGTGGTCCGCCCCCACTGGTGTGCCCTCGCGCGCATACCTCCACCGTCACGAGCCGGTCACGATGCGCGGCCGTACGGCGCACGCGCTCTTGCCGCTGCCGTACGGCCCGGCGTACACCGGAGCCCACGGGACCGTGTGCACGCGTGCACCGCGCGCGACGGCGGTCCGGCGTTCAACGGAGAACGACGAACGGGGAAGTGATGCGCCGCACGAGCGACACCAGCCGGACGAACCGGACCACGAACCGGGCCGCGAAGAGGATTCCCGCCGCGCTCGCCGCGCTGCTCGCGGGAGCCCTGGCGCTCACCGCCTGCTCCGGCGACGGCGGTGACAAGGACAAGGGGGAGAAGAGCGGCGGGTCCACCGGCTCCACCGTGACCCTGCCGAAGCTGGACGGCGCGCACCTGGAGGTCGCCGCCGTCTGGACCGGCACCGAGCAGAAGAACTTCAAGAAGGTCCTCGCGGAGTTCGAGAAGCGCACGGGCGCGAAGGTGACGTTCGTGCCCGCGCAGGACCCGATCATCAACTTCCTCGGCTCGAAGATCGCGGGCGGTCAGCCCCCGGACGTGGCGCTGCTGCCGCAGCCGGGCGCGATCAGGCAGGCGGTGGAGAAGAAGTGGGCCAAGCCGCTCGGTCCCGAGGCGCTGAAGGAGCTGTCGAAGAACTACTCCCAGGGCTGGCAGGACATCGGCAAGGTCGACGGCAAGAGCTACGGCGTCTACTACAAGGCAGCCAACAAGTCGCTGATCTGGTACAACGCGGCGGTCTTCGACAACGCGGGCGCGAAGGTCCCGAAGACCTGGCCGGAGCTGCTGACCAGCGCGCGGGCGGTCTACGACTCCGGGGTGACCCCGTTCTCGGTGGGCGGCGCGGACGGCTGGACGCTGACGGACTGGTTCGAGAACGTCTATCTCTCCCAGTCGGGTCCGGAGAAGTACGACCAGCTCGCCCAGCACAAGATCAAGTGGACCGACCCCTCGGTGAAGAAGGCGCTCACCACGCTCGCCGAGGTCTGGGGCAAGAAGGACTACGTGGCGGGCGGCGCGGACGGCGCGCTCCAGACGGAGTTCCCGGCGTCGGTGACGCAGACCTTCAGCGGCGGCGACCAGCCGAAGGCCGCGATGGTCTACGAGGGCGACTTCGCGCAGGTCAACATCGGTGAGACCAAGGCGAAGGTGGGCACGGACGCCAAGGTGTTCCCCTTCCCGGCGGTGGGCTCGACCGCGCCGGTGGTCTCCGGCGGCGACGCGGCGGTGATCCTGAAGGACTCCAAGGCGGCGCAGGCGCTGGCCACCTTCCTCGCCTCCCCGGACGCGGCGACCATCCAGGCGAAGCTCGGCGGCTATCTCTCCCCGAACAAGAACGTGCCGGACTCGGCATACCCGAACCAGGTGCAGCGCACCATCGCCAAGGCGCTGATCGCGTCCGGGGACGACTTCCGGTTCGACATGTCCGACCAGGCACCGCAGGCGTTCGGCGGCACTCCGGGCAAGGGCGAGTGGAAGGACCTCCAGGACTTCCTGAAGAACCCCAAGGACGTGGCGGGCACCCAGCGGCAACTGGAGAAGGACGCGGCGGCGGCGTACGGGAACGGGAGCTGACCGGTGACGACACCGGAAGCGGCGGCGGGAGCCCCGCCGGGCCCGGCCGTGTCCAAGGACAGGAGCAGCGGTCCGCGCAAGGGGCGCCGGAGCGTCACCGGCACCCGCAGAAGCGTCGCCGCCCTCTTCCTGCTCCCCGCGCTGGTGCTGCTCGGCGCGCTCGTGGTCTACCCCATCGGGTACTCGCTGGTCCGCAGCTTCTACGACGCCTCCGGCGACCACGCGGCGGGGTTCGACAACTACAAGGCGATCTTCACGGACGACGGCATCCGCACCGCCCTGAAGAACAACATCATCTGGGTGGTGTTCGCGCCCGCCGTTTCCACCGCGCTCGGTCTGGTCTTCGCGGTGCTGACCGAAAGGGTGCGCTGGGGAACGGCGTTCAAGCTGGTCGTCTTCATGCCGATGGCGATCTCGATGCTGGCCGCCGGGATCATCTTCCGCCTGGTGTACGACCAGGACCCGGACAAGGGGGTCGCCAACGCGGTCTGGGTGGGGGTGCACGACACCTTCGCGCAGTCCTCGGCGTTCCCGAAGGCGCACCCGGGGCGCGAGTCGCCGCTGGTCGCGCAGGGCGGCGGGTTCGTGACGAAGGACCCGGTGCGCGCGGGCACCCCGGTCTCCCTGCCGCTCGTCGGGGTCGCCCCGGACCAACTGCCGGACGACGTCAAGCGAGCCGTCGCCGCCCGCCCGGAGCCCGGTCGGGTCACCGGCACGACCTGGCAGGACTTCACCCGGGGCAAGGGCGTCGGGAAGCTCGGCGCGCCCGACCCCTCGGAGGTGGGGTACGCCGGGATGCGGATCGAGGCGGTGAAGGACGGCCGCGTGGTGGCGTCCACCAAGGCGGCAGCCGACGGCACCTTCAGCCTCCCCGCCGCCGCCGACGGAGCCCAACTAAGGCTTCCAGCAGGCAACTTCAAGGAGGCGTACAACGGCGTCGACTGGCTGGGACCGGCTCTCGTCACCCCGGCGATCATCGGCTCGTACGTGTGGATGTGGGCGGGCTTCGCGATGGTGCTCATCGCCGCCGGGCTCGCCGGTGTCCCGCGCGAACTCCTCGAAGCCGCCCGGGTGGACGGGGCGAGCGAGTGGCAGGTGTTCCGCAAGGTCACCGTGCCGCTCCTCGCACCGGTCCTGGCGGTGGTCACGGTCACGCTGATGATCAACGTGCTCAAGGTGTTCGACCTCGTCTACATCATCGCGCCGGGCTCGTCCCAGGACGACGCGAACGTGCTGGCCCTGGAGCTGTACCGCAAGGGCTTCGCGGAGGGGCAGCCGGGCATCGCGAGCGCCATCGCGGTGTTCCTGCTGCTCCTGGTGATCCCGGTGATGCTGTTCAACATCCGGCGGCTGCGGCGGGAGGAGCGGCGATGACGACGAGTGCCGAAAGCGTCCGGAAGTCCGCGGCGCCGGTCGCGGCGGCGCGGACCCCGCTCGGGGAGCGGCTCACCGCGCGGCTGGGCGGCTCTCTGGTGCGGGCGTTCCTGCTGGTGGTGGGCCTGTTCTGGCTGGTGCCGACCATCGGGCTGCTCATCTCCTCGCTGCGCTCGCCGGAGGACATGAGCGCGAGCGGCTGGTGGCAGGTGTTCGCCGAGCCCTCCCAGCTCACCGTGGACAGTTACCGCAGGCTGCTGGAGAACGGCGACATCACGCACTCGCTGGTCAACACCGTGCTGATCACGGTCCCGGCGACCGTCCTGGTGGTGCTGATCGGCTCACTCGCCGGGTACGCGTTCGCGTGGATGGAGTTCCCGGGGCGGGACTGGTGGTTCCTCGCCGTGGTGAGCCTGCTGGTGGTGCCGGTGCAGGTGGCGCTGATCCCGATCGCCGAACTCTTCGGCAAGATCGGTCTGTTCGGGTCGATCCTCGGGGTGATCCTGTTCCACGTCGGCTTCGGGCTGCCGTTCGCGGTGTTCCTGCTGCGGAACTTCTTCGCGGAGATCCCGCGCGAACTCCTGGAGGCGGCGCGGCTCGACGGTGCGGGTGAACTCCGGCTGTTCGCCCGGGTGGTGCTGCCGCTCGGGGGTCCGGCGATCGCGAGCCTCGGCATCTTCCAGTTCCTGTGGGTGTGGAACGACATGCTGGTGGCGCTGGTGTTCACCAAGTCCGGCTCGCAGCCGATCACGGTCGCCCTGCAGACGCAGGTACGGCAGTTCGGCAACAACATCGACGTGCTCGCGCCCGGCGCGTTCCTGTCGATGGTGATCCCGCTGGCCGTGTTCTTCGCGTTCCAGCGGCAGTTCGTGTCCGGCGTGATGGCGGGCGCGGTCAAGTAGCCGCGAGCAGAACGTTTTTGCGGAGCGGGGGCGGTCCGGTGCGGACCGCCCCCGTGACATGTCCCCCGTATGCCGTAGGGACCGTAACCAAGTCACCCGGACGGCCGTTGCCGCGGGCAGAAGGCCCGCGCCGAGCGACCCATGGATGTCCCTTGCCCAGGTTCAGCGTCATCGTCCCCGCGTACGAGGTCCAGGCGTATCTCTCCGAGTGCCTGGACTCGGTGCTCTCGCAGTCGTACGCCGATCTCGAACTGATCGCCGTGGACGACGGATCGCCGGACGCGTGCGGCACGATCATCGACGAGTACGCGGGGCGCGACGCCCGGGTGCGCCCCCTGCACCTCACCGCCAACCAGGGGCTGGGACCCGCCCGCAACGCGGGGATGGCGGGGGCGACCGGCGACTATCTGCTCTTCCTGGACGGCGACGACACCCTCACCCCGCACACCCTGCGCGCGGTCGCGGACCGGATCAGCCAGACCGGCGACCCGGACGTGCTGGTCTTCGACTACGCGCGCACCTACGGCGACGGGCGCGAGGTCCGCAACCGGGAGGCGGCGCGGCTGGCCGAGCGCGGTCCTGCCCCCTTCCGCCTGGTGGAGCGCCCCGGGCTGCTGCGGGTGCTGATGGTGGCGTGGAACAAGGCGTACCGGCGGGACTTCGTGGAGCACGGCGAGCTGGTCTTCCCGCCGGGCTACTACGAGGACACCCCCTGGACCTTCCCGGTGCTGATGTCGGCGGACACCATCGCCACCCTTGACCGGGTGTGCGTGCACTACCGCCAGCGCCACACCGGCTCCATCCTGCGCACCACCAGCGACCGGCACTTCGACGTCCTCGACCAGTACGAGCGGGTCTTCGCCTACGTCGACACCCGTCCCGAACTGGACTGCTGGCGACCTGAGTTGTTCAACAAGATGGTCGAGCACTACGCGACCGTCTTCAGCCGCCCCGACCGGCTGCCGCGCCGCAGCCGTCCCCGCTTCCTGCGCCGCGCCCGCGCCCACTACCGCCGCTACCGGGTACCGGCTCCCCGCCCCTCCCGGCGCGCCCGGGTGCGGCACGCGCTGGTCCGCTTCGGGCTGCACCGCACCTACCGCACCCTGCTGCTGGTCTCGGCGGTGCGCCGCCGCACCCGCGCCTGCGCCGCCGACCGGGTGCGGGCGCTGCGGGCCGCCGCGCTGCGGCTGCACTACCGGGTCCAGTTGCGGCTGCCGCTGCGCGAGGACGACGCGGTGTTCGCCGACTCCGGCGGCACGGGCGGCGACCCGGCGGCGCTCGCGGAGGCGCTGCACCGGCACGCCCCGCACATCCGCACCGCGTGGATCGCGCACCCGGGGCAGTCCTGTCCCGGCGGAACGCGACCGCTGCGCCCCGGCTCCGCCGCCTGCTGGAGCGCGCTGGCCCGCTCCAAGTACCTGATCAGCAACGGGGTGTTCGCGCCCGGCGTCCGCAAACGCCCCGGGCAGGTCTTCCTCCAGACCGGCGACACCGCCCCCTGGACGGCTCCCCCCGGCACCGGACCCGCGTCCGAGACCCGCCGCCCGCACACCCCGGCGCCCTGGGACTACGCCCTCTCCCCCGGCCCGCACACCGCCCCGCCCGCCGAGCGGACGCAGCCGGACCCCTGCACGACCCTGGTGTACGGGCGCCCGCGCAACGACGTGCTCCAGCGGGCGACTCCGGCCGACGTGACCCGGCTGCGCACCGCGCTCGGCATCCCCGAGGGCACGGTCGCGATCCTCTACGCCCCCGCCCGCCGGGACCATCCGTTCACCCGGCGTCCCGTCCTCGACCTGGAGCGGCTGGCCCGCGAGCTGGGTCCGCGCTTCGTCGTGCTGGTCCGCGCCGGTCGGGCACCGGTGCTCTGGCGCCGCGAGATCCCGGGCGTGCTCGACGTCTCCGCGCATCCGAGCGCGGCCGAGCTGTGCCTGGCGTCGGACGCGCTGCTCACCGACGGCGCGCCGCTGATGTTCGACTACGCGGGTCTGGACCGCCCGATCGTCGTGCACGCCGGGGACGGCTTCCCCGACGCCCCCGGCGAGGTCGCGCGGGGCGAGGACGAGGTGATCGGTCTGTTCGTCTCCGGCCGCTGGCGCGACCCCGGCGCGGCAGGACCCCGGGCGGCGTTCCGGGAGCGGTTCTGTCCGCTGGACGACGGGCGCGCCGCGGAGCGGATCGTGCGGCACGTGATGCTCGGCCGGGCGGACGGGCTGCCCGAGGTGATCCCGGTCGTGGACCGGCGCCCGGTGCCCTCCGCCGCCGCGCGCGCCCTCGCGCCACCGGTGACGGTGCCGGAACCCTCCGGTCCCGTCACCGACGGCCGCTGAACACCGTTGGATCTTCCGGGAGTTCCGATGCCCCGCTCCACGACCCGGCCCACCCCGAGCCGACCGTCCACCTGGCGCCCCGCAGGACGCCCCGGCCGCGCCCACCGCCCGACGGACCGCGCCCGCAGGACGCCAGCCCGCAGCCGCAGGACGACAAGCCGCCGCCCGAGGACGACAGCCCGCAGCCGGGGGACGACTGGCCGCCCCCCACCGGCCGACCGCCCGCCTCCACCAGGCGACCGGCCGCGTCCGCAAGACGACAGAGAGAACAGAATGCCCCGCTTCAGCATCATCGTCCCCTCGCACGGGGTCCCGGGCCGGCTGTCCCAGGCCCTGGACTCGGTCCTCGCCCAGTCCTTCGACGACCTGGAGCTGATCCCGGTCTGCGACGACGCCGAGTCCCCCGCCGCCCACGTCGCGGCCGAGTACGCCCGGCGCGATCCCCGGGTGCGCCCGGTGTACTCGCCGCCGTCCGCGGGGCTGAGCGGCGCCCGCAACACCGGGACGCGGGCGGCGACCGGGGCGTACGTGCTGTTCCTGGACGGCGACGACCTGCTGCTGCCCGGCGCGCTCGCGGCGGCGGACGCCCGGCTGACGGAGACCGCCGGGGTGGACGTGCTGCACGGCGAGTACGAGCGCGTGCCCTGGTGGGAGGGCGATCCTGCGAACCCGGCCGCCCCGCTGCTGGCCAAGGCGCCGAAGGGTGCCTACGACCCCGCGATGGTGGCAGAGCCGTTCGGTACGCGGCTGCCCGCCTGGAGCGCGGTGTACCGGCGCGCCTTCCTCACCGAGCACGAACTCGCCTTCCCCGAGGGTCACTTCACCGATCTCGGCTGGGCCGGGCTGGTGGCGGTGGCCGCGCGCCGGGCGGCCGTGCTGCGCCGTCCGCTCGTGCGGCACCGGGCGCGCCGCCAGGGCAGCAGGCTGAACCTGCCGGGCGCGCACCAGCACACCCTGCTGGACCAGGTGGAGCTGGTGCTGACCCGCGCCGCCGGGGCGGGGCTGCCCGCCGCGCGGGTGCGGGCGCTCTTCGACCAGCTCTTCACCGAGGTCCTGAAGACGGCTTCCCGCCCGCACCGGCTCCCCTCAGGACACCGCAGGTTCTTCCGCCGGGCCGCCCGCCTCTACCGCCGTCACCGCCCCGCCGGGCACCGCTTCCCCGAGGGCAGCCTCGGAGTGCAGCACCGGCTGCTCGCGGCGGGCGCGTACAGCGCGTTCCGGGCGCTGCGCGGCGCCAACCGCGCCGCCGCCGGAGTCCTCGCCCGGCTGCCCCGCCCCCGTATGGCGCGCACCCGGCTGCGCTATGCCCGCGCCCTGCGCCGCCCGCTGGACCCCAACCTGGCGGTGTACTGCGCTTATTGGGGCCGGGGCTACGCCTGCAACCCGGCGGCGATCCACGCCAAGGCGCGTGAACTCGCCCCGCACATCAGGTCGGTGTTCCTGGTGGAGGCGGGGCAGGAGCACACGCTGCCCAACGGTGTCGAGCACGCGGTGATCGGCTCGCACCGTTCCTGGGAGCTGCTGGCCCGCGCCAAGTACCTGGTGAACAACGCCAACTTCGCCGAGGGAGTCGTCAAGCGCCCCGGCAGCGTCCACCTCCAGACCCAGCACGGCACCCCGCTGAAGACGATGGGCGTGGACCAGTCGACGTACCCGGTGGTGGCGTCGCGCTCGGGGAGCTTCACCAAGCTGCTCGGGCGGGTGGACCGCTGGGACTTCAACCTGTCGTCCAACGCGCACTCCACCCAGATGTGGGAGCGCGCCTTCCCGGGCTCCTACGAGCAGTTGGAGTACGGCTATCCGCGCAACGACGTGTACTGCACGGCGACTTCGCAGGACGTGGCCCGCGTCCGCCGTGAGCTGGGCGTGCCCGAGGGCAGTACCGCCGTGCTGTACGCGCCGACCCACCGCGACTGGTCCGACGGCTTCGAAACCGGTCTGGATCTGGAGGAGTTCTGCCGCGCGGCGGGTGACGAGGTGGTGGTGCTGCTGCGCGCCCACTACTTCTACGACCGCGGCACCGCCCGGAGTTCGGACCGGATCATCGACGTGACCGCGCACCGCTCGGCGGAGGACGTGTGCCTGGCGGCGGACGCGCTGATCACGGACTACTCCTCGATCATGTTCGACTACGCCAACCTGGACCGTCCGGTCGTGATCTACGCCGACGACTGGGAGGTCTACCGCGAGACCCGGGGCGTCTACTTCGACCTGATGTCCGCCCCGCCGGGCCCGGTCGCCCGGACCCCGCAGGAACTGGCCCGGATCTTCCGCGAGGGCGAGTACGCGGGACCGGAGTCCCGGGAGCTGCGGGCTCGGTTCCGGGAGCGGTTCTGCCAGTTCGACGACGGGCGCGCCGCCGAGCGTGTCGTACGCCGGGTGCTGCTCGAAGAGCCGCCGGAGGCGCTTCCCCCGGTGATCCCGCTCGCGGAGCGTGTTCCCGCCCCCGCCGCCGCGACCCTCGTGAGGAGCTGACCCGCCGTGCCCCGCTTCAGTGTGATCGTGCCCTGCTTCAAGGTGCAGGGCTTCCTGCGCGAGTGTCTGGACTCGGTGCTCGGCCAGTCGTACGCCGACCTCGAAGTCATCGCCGTGGACGACCGCTCGCCGGACGGCTGCGGCGCGATCCTGGACGAGTACGCCGCCCGCGACCCGCGCGTCACGGTGCTGCACCTGCCGGAGAACGTGGGTCTGGGCCGCGCCCGCAACGCCGGGATGCCGCACGCCACCGGCGACTACCTCCTCTTCCTGGACAGCGACGACACGCTGACCCCGGGCGCACTCAAGGCGGTCGCGAACCGGCTGGACGAGACCGCGGACCCGGACGTGCTGGTCTTCGACTACGCGCGCACCTACTGGTGGGGCGGCACCCGGCGCAACGTCCTCGCCCATGTGCTGGCGGAGTCCGGACCCGGCACCTTCACGGCGGCAACGCGCCCGGAGATCCTCGACCTGCTGATGGTGGTGTGGAACAAGGTCTACCGGCGCGACTTCGTGACCGAGCACGGCTTCGCCTTCCCGCCCGGCTACTACGAGGACACCCCCTGGACCTTCCCGGTGCTGCTGAGCGCCGGGCGGATCGCCGCCCTGGACCGGATCTGCGTGAACTACCGGCAGCGCAGGCAGGGCAACATCCTGTCCACCACGAGCCGCAAGCACTTCGACGTCCACGACCAGTACGAGCGGGTCTTCGCGTTCGTGGCGGCGCATCCGGAGCTGTGGGTGTGGCGCCCGTATCTGCACCGCAAGATGGGCGAGCACTGCCTGGACATCCTGTCCAAGCCGGACCGGCTGCCGCCCGCCGACAAGGCGGAGTTCTTCCACCGCACCGCCGAGCTGTTCCGCGCGCACCGCCCCGAGGGCGCCGAGGTGACGGGCGAGACCGCGGTGCTGACCGGCGGCTACCGGGCGTATCTGCTGCGCCGTCAGGCGGTGCGGGCGGCACGGGAGGCGCGGCGGCGGGCGGGTCGGGTGCGCGGCGCGGCGGCCGTACGGTCCCGGCGCACCTGGACGGCGCTGCACGCGCGGCGCCCGCTCGACCCCGACCTGGTGGTGTACTCGGCGTCCTCGCACCGGGGGATGCTGGGCGACCCGGCGGCGGTGTACCGCGCGGCGGAGGTGATCGCGCCCCGGTTGCGCGGGGTGTGGGTGGTCCGGGACGAGGAGACGGCGGCGGGGCTGCCGGAGGGCACCGAGTACGCCGTCGTCGGCTCCCGGCGCTACGGCGAGGTCACCGCGCGCGCGACGTTCTTCGTCAACGACGTCAACTGGCCCGGCGATCTGGCCAAGCGGGACGGCGCCGTGCACATCCACACCCACCAGTGCACCCCGCTGAAGCTCCTGGGCGCCGATCTGCTGGACCGCCCGGGCGCCCGGCTCGGCTTCGACGTGCCGAGGATGCTGCGCCGCGCCGACCGCTGGGACCACAGCCTGGTCGCGAGCCGGTACGCGGAGCTGGTGTGGGAGCGCGCCTACCCCTGCCACTTCGCCTCGGCGCGCACCGGCAGCCCGCGCAACGACGTGCTGGTGCGCTCGGGCGCGCTGCGCGGCGCGGACTTCCGGCTGCGGCACGGCATTCCCGAGGACCACACGGTGGTGCTGTACGCCCCGACCCGGCGCGACTACCAGCGCAGTGGTCACGTGGACCGCCTGGACCTGGCGCGGTTCGCGGCCGGTCTGGGCGCGGGGCACACCCTGGTGGTCCGGCTGCATCCGACGCTCGCCGCCGGTCCGGCGCGCGGAATGGGGCTCGCGGAGCTGGCCCGGCGCGGGGTCGTGGTGGACGCAACCGACGAGCCGGACGCGGCGGAGGTGCTGCTCGCGGCGGACGCGCTGGTGACGGACTACTCGTCGATCATGTTCGACTACGCCAACCTGGACCGCCCGATCGTGCTGTTCGCGGACGACCTGGCCACGTTCGCCGCGAGCCGGGGCACCTACTTCGACGTCACGGCGGAGCCGCCGGGGCATGTGGCGTACACGGAACACGACTTGGTCCGGCTGTTCGCGTCCGGCTCGTGGCGGGACGCGGACGCGGCGGCGCTGCGGGGCGCCTTCCGGGCGCGGTTCTGTGCGTACGAGGACGGCAGGGCCGCCGAGCGCGTGGTGCGCACGCTGCTGCTCGGCGAGCCCATGCCGGATGCCCCGGCGGCGCGTGTCCCCCGTCCGGCGATGGGCGACGGGGTGCTCACGCCGTCGTCCTGAGACCGGAGGTCAGCGGAGTTCACCGGAGTGCACCGAGGTTCACTCGACGACGAGGTCGACCTCGATGTTGCCGCGGGTGGCGTTGGAGTACGGGCAGACCTGGTGGGCGGTCTCGACCAGCTTGCGTCCGGTCGCGGCGTCCACGGTGTCGGGCAGCTCGACGCGCAGCGTCACCTTCAGGCCGAAGCCCTCGCCCTGCTTGCCGATGCCGACCTCGGCGGTGACGGCGGCGTCGCTGACGTCCACCTTGGCCTGCTTGCCGACCAGCCCGAGCGCGCTGCCGAAGCAGGCGGCGTACCCGGCGGCGAAGAGCTGCTCGGGGTTGGTGCCCTGGCCGTTGCCGCCCAGTTCCGCCGGCGCGGCCAGGGCGAGGTCGAGCCGGCCGTCGGAGGAGACGGCGCGGCCCTCGCGGCCGTGGGTGGCAGTGGCGACGGCGGTGTAGAGCGCGTCCATGGGGACCATCCCTCTCAGGAGTCGGGTGCGGCGGCGGTCCGCCGCCCTCACGGTTTCGAGTAGAGCACGCAATTAAATTGTGCGCAACCGAATGACGTCTGCCCGGCTATCCTGGTCCCATGACCGCCTCGCCCACCCCGCCCGCAGGCAACGCGCCGAGCGCCGACACCGCCCCGCCCGCCGCCGAGGCGGACTGGCTCCGGCTCGACCGGCAGATCTGCTTCTCCCTGCACGCCGCGTCCCGCGCGTTCAACGGCGTCTACCGGGTCCTGCTGAAGGACCTCGGGCTCACCTACCCGCAGTACCTCGTGATGCTCGTGCTGTGGGAGCGCGGGGATCTGCCGGTCAAGGCGCTCGGGGAGCATCTGCGGCTCGACTCGGGCACGCTGTCCCCGCTGGTCAAACGGCTGGAGTCGGCCGGTCTGGTCCGCCGGGAGCGCAGCGCGCTGGACGAGCGCTCGGTGCGGGTGCGGCTCACCGGGGAGGGCGCGGCGCTGCGCGAGCGGGCGCTGGAGGTGCCCCGCCGGATCGCGGTCGCGACCGGTGCCGACCCGGCGGAGATCGGCGAGCTGCGCGACCGCCTCGACCGTCTCACCTCGGCACTGGACGCGGCGGTAAGGGACCTGGAGGCGTCCCCGGAGCCCCGCTGACCCCGGTCCGCCGCACGTACAGCCGCACGCTCGCGTCCGGACTCAGCGACTCCTCGACGGGCGTGAACTCCGTGGCCAGCAGCGCCATCTTGGCCCGCTCGGCGGCTCCGGCCGGGCTCCAGCGCCCCTCCATCAGATCCCGGTCGGCCACGACCCACACCCGGTCCAGCCGCGCCAGCCGCGCCCGCAGCAGCGCCGGGTCCGCCTCCTGTCCGTACAGCGTGCCGGAGGCGGCGACCGGCGACATCAGCGCCACGTCCCGTACGCCCCGGAAGGCGTCCGGGTAGGCGAGGGCGGCGTTGCGGGCCTGCGCGGGCAGGAACAGCACCGGCTGTCCGGGGCGCACCGCGTGCTCGGCGACCCGGGCGACGGCGCCGAGGTCGTCGGGGCGGTTCGCCGGGTCGCGGTCGGCGCGCAGCAGCGGAAGCTGGCAGGAGTAGCCGAGCGCGACGAGGGCGACGCCGAACGCGGCGACGAGGGAGGACCGCCACCGTCCGCCGCCCGTGGGCAGCGCCCGCCGCGCGAGCCGGACCACCGTGTCCGCCCCCGCCGCCACCAGCAGCGGCGCCCCCGACAGGGCGTAGAGCACATACCGGTCGACGTACAGCGGGGACAGTTGCGAGGCCAGCATCAGGGCGGCGGGCGGCACCACGGTCAGGGGCAGGCACAGGCGCGCGAGGGTGAGCCGTCCGCGCGGTGCGGTCAGTCCCCCGAGACCGAGCAGGGCGAGCGGCAGGCAGGTCCAGTAGAGCGGGTCGCTCTCGCCGAGGAAGGCCCGCAGCAGACCCTGGGCGGTGTGCCAGGTCGGCGGTCCGAGCCACGCCAACTGGGCCGACTGGGCGTGCGAGACCAGCGCCATCGGCAGCAGCGCGAGGACGACCGCGCCCGCCGCGCGCCCCCAGCCCCGCCAGACCCGTCTCTCCGCGCGGGCCAGCGCCAGCGAGACCCCGTGGGCGAGCAGGAGCAGGACCGCGAACTCGTGCAGCCAGCAGGTGAGTCCGAGCAGCAGACCGTAGGAGCGCCAGGAGCCGGTGCCGACCGCGCGGGTCAGGAGCAGGGTGGCGCCGGTGGCACCGGCGGCGACGAGGGCGTAGGAGCGACCCTCCTGCGCGTAGTGCCCGGCCATCGGCGTGATGGCGTACAGCAGTCCGGCCCACAGCCCGACGCGCGGACCCGCGAGGCGGGCGCCGAGCGCGCCGACCAGGGCGGCGGTCACCGTCGCCGCGCACACCGAGGGCAGCCGCAGCAGGACCTCGTCGGGGCGGACGGCGAGGACGGCGTGCATGAGCAGGTAGTAGAGCCCGTGCACGGCGTCCACGCTGTGCAGCAGCCGCCAGATGTCGGGCACCCCGCGCCGCGCGACCTGGAGGGTGACGGCTTCGTCGCGCCACATCCCGCCCCGGTCCACGCCCCACAGCCCGAGCGCGAGCATCACCGCCGCGGGCACGAGCGCGGCGGCGGTCCGCGCGCCGCGCCCCGGCGTCCGGACGACCGCGCGCCGCGCCAACCGCACCGGTGCGGCAGCCGCTGATCCAGCCGCGTCGAGCGGCTGCGGTTCCACAAGAGGCCCGACGTTCACCACGGCCCGATCTTTTGCGATGAGACAACCTTTTATGACCATTGACGGCGTATCGGCGCGGATACACCATCCACCCGGATTACGCTCCCCCCTCGATGAAGCGCCTTGGTGTCACCCCCGGACCGTTCCTCGCCCTCACCGCCGCCTGGCTCGCCACCCGCGCCCTGATGCTGTGGCTGCTGGCCCACTCCGCCGCGCCCCTGCTGGGCGGGGGCTCGGTGACGCGGGAGGTGTCGCGGCTGTACTTCCACTGGTACGGCGTGCTGTCCAACGGCGCGTTCCCCACCCAGGACACGATGTGGCAGTACCCGCCGGGCGCCGGAGCGGTGCTGCTGGCCCCCGGCGCGCTGCCCGGACTCGACTATCTCCAGGGGTTCGTGACCCTCACCCTCGCCACGGACGCGCTGATCACCGCGCTGCTGGTCGCCGCCGCCCGCCGCCCGGGGCGGAGTCTGAAGGGCGCCGCCCTGTGGACCGGCGGCGTACCGCTGCTCCTGCACATCCCGCTCTGCCGCTACGACGTGCAGGTCACCGCGCTCGCCGTGCTCTGCCTGCTGACCCTGAACCGGTCCCCGCGCCTGGGCGGGGTGTTCGGGGCGCTGGGCGCGCTGGTGAAGGTGTGGCCCGCGCTCGCGCTGCTCGGTGTGCCGAGGGGACGGGCGACCCGGACGGCGTGGGTCTGGTCGGTGGGCGCCGGATGCGCTGCCCTCGCGCTGCTGGCGGTGTTCTTCAGCGACCCGCTCTCCTTCCTGGGCGAGCAGAGCGGGCGGGGTGTGCAGATCGAGTCGCTCGGCGGCACCCTGCTGAACCTGGCCCGGCACGCGGGCTGGCCAGGGCGGGTCCGCTACCAGTACGGCGCGACGGAACTGGTCGGACCCGGGGTGCGCGCCGTCGCCGGTGTCTCGCTGGCGCTCACGGCGAGCGCGTTCGCCCTGCTGCTGCTGTGGCGGTGGAAAGCCCGGCGCTGGAACCCGGCGACGCCCTACGACACCGCGCTCGCGGCGGTGCTGCTGTTCACCGTGACCAGCCGGGTGATCAGCCCGCAGTACCTGGTCTGGCTGCTCGGTCTCGCCGCCGTCTGCCTGACCTCCCGGCACACCTCCCAGCGCCCGGTGGCGGTGCTGGTCCTCGCGGCGAGCGCGCTCAGCAGCCTGGTCTTCCCGGTGTTCTACGGTGAGGTGACCGGCGGAAGCTGGGCCGGCGGTCTGCTGGCGCTGGCCCGCGTCGGGCTGCTGGTCGCCGCGGCGGCGCTGTCCTTCGTCCGGCTGTGGCGCTCCACGCGCCCGGCACCGGGACCGTCCGTGCCGCCGCCCGCCCCCGCGACGGCACCGTCCGCGACGGAACCGCGAGCCGATTCCGACCGTCTTCCGGAACGACCACTGAGTATCTCTTAACAGGGTATTACTGAATATTCCTACGCTCCCGGCTCATGGACCTCATGCTTCCAGCACCGCAGGACCCGCATCCCGCGCCCCGGGTCGCCGTCGTCGTCATCGGGTACGACGACGCCGCCCATGTGGCCGACGCCGTGCGTTCGGCGCTCCGTCAGGGACCCGCCGTCGGTGAGGTGATCGCCGTGGACGACTGCTCCACGGACGGCAGCGCCGAGCTGCTGGAGCGGCTGGCCGGGCACGACCCCCGGCTGCGTGTCGTACACCGGAGCGAGAACAGCGGCGGCTGCGGCACCCCGCGCAACACCGGGATCGACGCGGTGACGCTGCCGTACGTGATGTTCCTGGACAGCGACGACGTGCTCCCCGCGGGTGCGGTGGACACGCTGCTGCGGGCGGCGGTCGCGGCGGACGCCGAGGTGACGTCCGGGCTGTGCGTGCGCCGGGAGCTGCCCTCGGGGCGCGAACAGCCCTGGCAGCCGACGCTCTACGCGGCGCCCGCCGTCTTCGCGCGCCCCTCCGAGCGCCCCCGGCTGGTGGACGACACGCTGTGCGTCAACAAGCTGTATCTGACCTCGTTCCTGCGCGAGCACGGCATCCGCTTCCCCGAAGGGCGGTTCCTCTACGAGGACTTCGTCTTCACCGCGCGGGTGCTGGCCGCCGCGCCGCGCGTCGCGCTCGTCCCGGACCGGGTCTACACATGGAACGTGCGCCGCTCCGCCGACCGGCTCTCGCTCTCCCTGGACCGTGACGGCATCGACAACTGGCGCTCCCGCACCCGCGCCTGCGCCCTGGCGCACGAGATCCTGCTGAGCGCGGGCCAGAAGGTGCTGGCGCGAGCCGCCCGGGTGAAGTTCCTCGACCACGAACTGCGGATGTACGTCCGCGAGTTGCACCTGCGCAGTCCGGAGTACCGGCGCGCCTGGTGGGAGCACACGCGGGAGTTCCTCGGGCACTACGACGCCGCCGACTGGGAGCCGAACCCCGCGGCGCCGGGCCGCCTGATCGGCCGAGTGATCATGGAGTGCCCGGAGCCCGCCGACCTGCCCCGCCTCCGGGAGCTGGCGGCGCGTCCGGCGCGCCTGCTGCCGCCGTACGTCCGCGCCGCCGACGGCACGCCCATCTGGTCGGCCGCGCTGCCGCAGGTGAACCTGGCTTCGCTGCTGACCCGTCCGGCGAGCGGACTCCCCGTCGCGGTGGACGCCGAACTCCTGGTCCGCACGCGCACGTCCCGGCTGCGGCTGCGCCTGCACGAGCTGTACGGCAGGGTCGCCGCGGCGGAGCCGCTCGCGGTGACCGTGGAGTGGCGCTTCCGCCCGACGGGCCGCGTCGCACGGCGCGCCACGGTCCCCTTCGCGCCCACGGCACCCGAGCTGTGGACCGCCGAGACCCCGGTGGACCTGACCGCGCTGGGCGCGGGCGTCTGGGACCTCTGCCTCACCCTGCACTTCAAGGACGGCACCAGCCGCGAGGCGACCGCCCACGCCCGCAGCTCCCCGCACCTGCGCCGCCGCGCCCTGCCCAACCCGCACCATCTGCTGCTGCTCGCCCACCCCTACGCCACCCACTCCGGCGCCCTGGCGCTGCGCGTGGCCACGGGTCCGCTGGGGGCGGCGCGGGTCGCCAAGGGCAGGCTCCAGCGCCTACTGCGCTGACCGCGCGCGCCGCGCCCCGCCCCCGGAGCACCGCGCCGCGCCCTCAGAGCGCCTTGAGCGCCCCGGCCGTGGCGCGGGCCAGGCTCGCCAGATAGCCCTTGGGCAGCTTCGGCGTGCGGATGACCACAGCGCGCCAGTACAGCGGACCGGAGATCAGGTCCAGGACCAGGTCCGGGTCGATGCCCGGAGCGACCTCGCCGCGCTCCTGCGCCGCCGCGAGGATCCGGCTGGCGACGCTCTCCTGGCTGTCCCGCAGCGCCTTCTGGAAGGCGTCGGCCATCTCGGGCGTCCGCGCCGCCTCCGCCTGGAGGTCGGGGATGATCTGCGAGACCACGGGGTGGCGCAGCGCGCGCGAGGTGACCTCGTACAGCAGCCGCAGGTCGCCCTCCAGGGAGCCGGTGTCCGGGACCGGCAGGCCGAGGACGGCCATCGCGGAGACCACGTCGAGCACCAGGTGCAGCTTGGAGCGCCAGCGCCGGTAGACGGCCGTCTTGCCGACTCCGGCCCGCCGGGCGATGCCCTCGATGGACATGCGGGCGTACCCGACGGCCGCCAGCTCCTCGAAGACGGCGGCGCGGATGGCCTCGGTCACGTCCTCCCGGAGCACGGCGGCCCCGGCCGGAGCCCGGCGGCGCGGGCGCGCCGGGGGTTCGTCGGCGTTGGTGGTCATGCGTCCAGCATAGGGCGTGACGACGAAACGGTTGCGTTGCGACGTCGCTTGGGCCTACTCTCGCGTTGCGACGATACGGTCCCGTTCCGACGTAAGAGAACGTGAAGAGAAGCGTAGGGAAACGCCGGGCGACGACCACGCCCCGGCGCGGGCCGGGCGAGCGCACCCCCCTCCCCCCGAGCGAAAGCAGCGGATGTGAGCCAGGTCCTCGACACACCGCCCCCGACGCGGGTCCCGGCCGACGACACCGACCTCGCGGCCCTGGCCGCCCGGCACGGCCTCACGGTCAGCGGCGCCCGCCCCTCCGTCCCCGCCTACGTCCGCCAGTTGTGGGCGCGGCGCCACTTCATCACCGCGTTCGCCACCGCCAAGCTCACCGCCCAGTACAGCCAGGCGAAGCTCGGCCAGGTCTGGCAGGTGATGACCCCGCTGCTGAACGCGGCGGTCTACTACTTCATCTTCGGCGTGCTGCTCGGCACCAAGCACGGCGTCCCGGACTACATCCCGTTCCTGGTCACCGGCGTGTTCGTGTGGACGTTCACGCAGAGCTCGATCATGGCGGGCACCCGGGCCATCTCCGGCAACCTCGGTCTGGTCCGCGCCCTGCACTTCCCGCGCGCCGCGCTGCCGATCTCGTTCTGCCTCCAGCAGTTGCAGCAGTTGCTGTTCTCCATGGCCGCGCTGCTGGTCATCCTGCTGTGCGCGGGTGTGCCGGTGTCGCTGTCCTGG
Organism: Streptomyces sp. DSM 110735; assembly: GCF_016482685.1. Lineage (GTDB taxonomy): Bacteria > Actinomycetota > Actinomycetes > Streptomycetales > Streptomycetaceae > Streptomyces. The sequence goes on from NZ_JACYHF010000030.1 coordinate 25,756, forward strand.
CTGCTCGCGATCCCCGCGCTGTGCCTGCAGTTCACGTTCAACGCGGGCGTGGCGATGGCCATGGCCCGGCTCGGCGCGAAGACCCCGGACATCGCCCAGTTGATGCCGTTCGTGCTGCGCACGTGGATGTACGTCTCCGGCGTGATGTGGAGCATCAGCAGGCTCACCGAGGACAAGGGGCTGCCGCACTGGCTCGTCGTCGCGCTGGAGACCAACCCGTCCGCCGTCTACATCGACCTCATGCGGTTCGCGCTGATCGACAGCTTCCACTCCAGCCAGCTCCCGCCGCACGTGTGGGCGGCGGCGATCGGGTGGGCCGTGGTCGCCGGGATCGGCGGATTCATCTACTTCTGGAAGGCTGAGGAGACCTACGGCCGTGGCTGAGCAGACCGACGCGCAGGAGCAGGTCTCCGCGCACAGCGAGAAGATCCCCACCGTCGTCGCCGACCGGGTGGACATCGTCTACCGGGTCAACGGCACCGGCGCGGGCCGTGGTTCGGCCACCGCCGCCCTCAACCGCATCCTGCGCCGCGAGCAGGCGGAGAAGGCGGCGGGCGTGCGCCGCGTCCACGCGGTCAAGAAGGTGTCCTTCGTCGCGTACCGGGGCGAGGCCATCGGTCTGATCGGCACCAACGGCTCGGGCAAGTCCACCCTGCTCAAGGCGGTCGCGGGACTGCTCCCGGTGGAGAACGGACACATCTACACCGGCGGCCAGCCCTCCCTGCTCGGCGTCAACGCCGCCCTGATGAACGACCTGACCGGCGAGCGCAACGTGCACCTCGGCGGACTGGCGATGGGCATGTCGCGCGAGCAGGTCCGGGAGCGCTACCAGGACATCGTCGACTTCTCCGGGATCAACGAGAAGGGCGACTTCATCACGCTCCCGATGCGGACGTACTCCTCCGGCATGGCCGCCCGGCTGCGCTTCTCCATCGCCGCCGCCAAGGACCACGACGTGCTGCTGATCGACGAGGCGCTGGCCACCGGCGACCGCTCCTTCCAGAAGCGCTCCGAGGCGCGCATCCGCGAGCTGCGCAAGCACGCGGGCACGGTCTTCCTGGTCAGCCACAACAACAAGTCCATCCGCGACACCTGCGAACGGGTGCTCTGGCTGGAACGCGGCGAGCTGCGCATGGACGGACCCACCGAGGAGGTACTCAAGGAGTACGAGGCTTTCACGGGTGACAAGGGCGACAAGAAGGCGAAGAAGCCCGCGCCCAAACCCGCTCCCGCGAAACCATAGGCACCGGGAAGCCGTCTTCCGGGGTAAGAGGGGGTGAAGGCGCCGCGCCTCCGTTGACCCCGGTCGCGATTATCCCTTTCATCGCTCTAATGACAGTATGTTATGAAAGGTGCCCTCTCTGAGACGACGAGCCGAAGGAGTCCTCCGCGATGCCTCACCTCAGCCTGATCGTCTACGGGCCGAACACCCAGGGGCATCTGACGGAGCTGCTCGACTCGCTGGCGACCCACCCGCTCCCGGACGCCGAGGTGATCGTCGCCGCCGTCGGTGACTGGGCCCGGGAGACCGCCGAGGGGCACACCCCCGAGACGGTCACCGTGCCGCTGCCCGAGGGCACCACCGACGCGGCGGCCCGGGCGGCGGGCGCCGCGCGGGCGCGGGGACGCTGGCTGCAGTTCGTGCACGCCAAAGACGGCGTACCCGCCGGAACGCCCCGGCTGGTCGCCGAACGCACCGCCGAACTCGACCGCAGCGGCGAACACGCCGACGTCCTGCTCCTCGACCACGTCACCACCACCTGGCGCACCACCGCCGCCCCCTCCCGCGACGGCCGCGTCCTGGCCGCCGCCGGGCGCTCCGTCCTCACCCTGGACGAGAACCCCGCTCTGCTGCGCCTGGAGCCCCTGCTCGGCACCCACGTGCTCAGCGCCGCGTTCTGGCGGGCCCACGAGGACGCCCTCACCGCCGACGACGAGGCACGCGCCGCCCACACCGCCCTGCTCCGCGCCGACCGTGTCGCCTGCCTCAACCAGGTGGCGTACGAGAACCGCGAGCTGCGCCCGGAGAGCCTGCCGCCGCTCGCCCCCGAGTCCCGGCTCGCGCTGGTCGACCGCTACGAGTCGCTGCTCCCGCTCACCGAGGGGCGCCGCGCCGTCCGCGCGGTGCTCTACGACCTGATGGTCCGTGACCTGCTGCGCACCTTCGCCCGCGAGGACATGCCCGAGCCGATCGCGCGCGCCTTCTTCGCCCGCGCCTCGCAGGCAGCCGTCCGCTGGCGCCCCGAGGGCCACCGGCGCCCGAGCGGTCTTGAGGGCGTACGCCACACGCTGCTCGAAGAGGGCGCCTACACCCGCTACCGCGCCTTCCAGGCAGCCAACCGCACCCGGCGCGCCGCCAAGAAAGCCGTCCGCGCCCGCAAGCGCCAGGCGGGCGCCAAGCTCCGCGACCACTACTACCGCAGGGCGCTCGCCCGCCCCGTCGACCCCGACCTGGCCGTCTTCTCGGCGTACTGGGACCGGGGCGTGGCCTGCAACCCTGCCGCCATCGCCGCCAAGCTCGCCGAACTCGCCCCGCACATCCGCCCGGTGTGGGTGGTGAGCAAGGAGAACGAAGCCCTGCTGCCCGCCGGCACCGACCACGTCATCCCCGGCACCCGGAGCTACTGGGAGACGCTGGCCACCGCCAAGTACCTGGTCAACAACGTCAACTTCCCCAACGCGGTGGTCAAACGACCCGACGCGATCCACCTCCAGACCCACCACGGCACCCCGCTCAAGCGCATGGGCCTGGACCAGCGCGACCACCCGGCCGCCGCCCAGGGTCTGGACTTCGCCGCCCTGCTGTCCCGCATCGACAAGTGGGACTACAGCGTCAGCGCCAACAGCCACACCACCCGCATGTGGGAGCGCGCCTACCCGGCCCGCTACACCTCGCTGGACCACGGCTATCCGCGCAACGACGTCTTCTACACCGCGACCGCCGCCGACGTGCGCGCCGCCCGCGAACGCCTCGGCATCCCGCCCGGCCGCACCGCCGTCCTCTACGCGCCCACCCACCGCGACTACGAAGCCGGGTTCACCCCCCGCCTCGACCTCGCCACCCTGGCCGACCGGCTCGGCGAGGACACCGTCCTGCTGGTGCGCGCCCACTACTTCTACGGAGGCGCCGCCTCCCCGCTCAGCGGACTGCGCCGCTCGGGGCGGATCATCGACGTCTCCTCCTACGACCCGGTCGAGGAGCTGTGCCTCGCGGCGGACGCGCTGGTCACGGACTACTCCTCGATCATGTTCGACTACGCCAACCTGGACCGCCCGGTCGTCGTCTACGCCGACGACTGGGAGACCTACCGCACCACGCGCGGCGTCTACTTCGACCTGATGGCCGAGGCGCCGGGGCACGTCGCCCGCACCCAGGAGGAGCTGACCGAGATCCTCACCTCCGGCGCCTGGCGCGACGAGAACGCGGCGAAGGCACGCACCGCCTTCCGGCGCCGGTTCTGCGAGTTCGACGACGGCCGCGCCGCCGAGCGCGTCGTGCGCCGGGTGTTCCTCGGCGAACCCGAGGAGGCGCTCCCGCCCGTGCTCCCGCTGGAGGAACGCACCCCCGCCCCGACCCCCGAGGAGGCCCAAGGATGACGACCCCCGATGTCACGGTCACCGTCATCAGCTACAACGACGCGGCCCGGCTGCCCCGCGCGGTCGCCTCCCTGCGCGCCCAGACCCACCGGAACATCGAGATCGTCATCAGCGACGACCACTCCACCGACGACACCCCCGAGGTGGCCAGGCGGCTCGCCGCCGAGGACTCCCGCGTCCGCTATCTGCGGCTGCCCGAGAACAGCGGCGGCTGCAGCGCCCCGCGCAACCGCGCCATCGACATCGCCCGCGCCCCCTATCTGATGTTCCTCGACAGCGACGACGAACTCCCGCCCCGCGCGGTCGAGTCGCTCCTCGCCGCGCACCGCGAACGCGAGGTCGACTTCACCATGGGCGCGGTGACCCGGGTCCGCGTGGACAGCGGACGGCGCACCACCTGGATGCCCCACCTGGTCGGCGAGCGCCGCACCCTGGACGGCATCACCGCCGACCCCCGGCTGCTCTTCGAGCACCTGTCGACCAGCAAGATGTACGCCCGCGCCTTCCTCGACCGGCACCAACTGCGCTTCCCCGAGGGCATCCACTACGAGGACCAGCTCTTCTCCGCGCAGGCGTACTGCCTGGCCGAGGCGTTCACGATCATCCCGGACCCGGTCTACACCTGGTACATCGAGCCGTACGCCGCCGCCGCCTCCGCCTCCATCTCCAACCAGCGGCACAAGATCTCCAACGTGGCCGACCGGGTGCACGTCCAGCGCCTGATCGACGACTTCCTGGTGGAGAGCGGGCACGCGGGGCTGCGCGAGGACAAGGACTACAAGTTCCTCAAGCACGACTTCCGGATGTACGCGGGCGACCTGCCCTACCGCGACGACGCGTGGCTCTCCGCCTTCGCCGAGATCATGAACCCGTACCTCGACAGCCTCGCCGACGGCGCCTTCACCCGGCTCCCCCGGCCCGAACGGGTCGTCCTGGAGCTGCTGCGCGAGGGACGCCTGGATGACCTCCGGCTCGCCGCGCGCGGGCTGGGCCAGCCGGTGGCGCCGAGGGAGGTCACCACCGACGACACCGGCACCTACTGGGGCGGTGCGGTGCCGTCCTCCGCGCGGGGGCGGCGCGAGCTGGACGTGTCCGACCTGGACCTGGAGACCCGGCCGTTCCCCAGCGCGTACTTCCGCCACGAGATCACCGAGCTGACACCCGGTCCCGGCGCGACGCTCACCCTCACCGTGCGGACCTACGACCCCGGACTGCGGCTGCCCGTCGGACCGCAGCGGGCGGGACTGCTGCTGACGCCGGGAAAGCGGCGGATGACGGTGCCGTTCCGGCTCGATCCGGTCCGGCCCGGTGTCTTCGAGGGACGGGTGCGGGTGGATCTGAGCGAGGCGCGACTGCCGGTGCAGGGCTTCGCGGGGGTACGGCATCCGCTGGTCCGGCTGCAGCAGCAGGGGCTCGCCAACGGGGGGCTGCTGCTGGCTCCGCTGTCTTTTCCCTCGTTGACGGCTCGGGTGGAGTACCGGTCGGGTGCGGCGCCGCACGAGGTGGTCGTGGAGCCGGAGGGGCGGGGGGCGGGGCGGTTGCAGGTGCGGTGGCGTCCGGTGGGGGCGTCGTTGCTGTTGCGGCGCGTTGTGCGGCGGGTTGATCATCCCCGGGTTCGGGGGGCGGCGCGGCTTGTGTCGAGTGTGCTGCGGTGAGTTTTCGGGCGCGGGTGCGTTGTGGCTGGTCGCGCAGTTCCCCGCGCCCCTAAAAGACTCACGGCTTCCCCTCGTATCAAGGCTCGACCTTGTACAGGACCTGGTCTCCCGGTCCTCTCGTCACCTCTTTCAGCCAGGGTTCCGCCGTGTCCGGTGAGCCGATCACCCAGTGGACTCCGTACCGGCGGGCTATGGCCAGGCGGGTCGCGGAGTCGGTGGTGGGGGCGTAGTAGCGGGTGACCGCCTGGTCGCGACCCGTTTCGTCCGGGAGGAAGAAGTCGGGGTAGCCGGGGGCGACGGTGTAGGGGCCGTAGGCGGGGATCTGGCGGGACGGGGTGGTGCGGGCCATCACCACGTCGCCGTAGCGGACCCAGGGGGTGATCCAGTGGTAACCGACCCACGGGGTGCGGTACTTGGCGGCGACGGGAGCCGGGAGGTCGTTCCGGTCGATCACATAGCCGAGCGTGCCCGCCTGCGCCCACGCGCCGACCGCGAGGGCGATGCCCAGCAGGCACGCCCAGAGCAGCCGTACCCCCCGGCGTGACGCGGAGACCGTCTCCAGCGCTGCCGCGAGCTGGGCCGGGATCAGGGCGGCGGGCAGGGCGCGTCCCCAGGAGTAGTGGCCGGTGAGACCGCCCGCCGCGAAGAGCAGCGCGCCGAGGACGAAGAAGAGGACCAGGACGTCCCGGTGGTCGCGGCGCCAGCGGAACACCAGGGCGACCACGCCGAGCAGGACCAGTCCGAAGCGGGGCAGCAGGTCGCTGTAGAGGGGGCGGTGGATCGCCTCCAGGTCGGCGCCCGCCGAGAACAGGGCGAAGAAGTCGTAGTACGGCCAGAGCGCGAGCAGCAGGACGCCCGCCACCAGTGCCGCGCCGAGGCGCAGCAGGGTCGCGCGGGCGGGGCGCGCCGCGAGGACCACGGCGAGGGCGCCGAGGGAGGCGACCACGCCGGAGAACTGGTGGCACAGCAGGATCAGCGCCCACAGGAGCCCGAGTCCGATCCAGGCGGGCCACCCGGTGTCGGCGCGCAGCGCCCGGGTGAGCCACGCCCAGAAGTGGAAGGAGAGCCCGAGCGCGAGCACGCTGGGGTACGAGACCGTCAGGGCAAGGGAGTTGAGTCCGAGGAAGCCGCTCCAGTTGAAGACGTCCGGACCCCACAGGAAGACCACGCAGAGGATCGCGAGCGCGGGGGCGGCGCGGTGGGCGCTCAGGGTGCGGACGTAGCTCCAGACGCCGGTGAAGAGCAGCGCGAGTCCGACGAGGGCGCCGATGCGGAGCACCACGAACACCGACAGACCCGTGACACGGGCGAGGAGCCCGAGCAGCAGCATCCACGGCGAGTAGTAGGGGCTCGGGGTGTCGGCGTCGACCAGCGGGTTGCCCGGGTTGAGCAGGCTGTGGCGCAGCCGCTGCACGGTCGCCGCGTGCATCCCGAGGTCACCGGCCCAGGGCAGCCGGACGATCACCAGGAGCATCAGCACGGTGACGAGCGCGGCGGCGGCCCAGGGCAGCGCGCGCCCCGCGCTCGCCGGGCTAGGCGGGGCGGCGCGCATCGGGCCGGGCCTCGGTGCGGTTCAAGGTCACAGGCACGAGCCAGACCCTATCCGAAAGGGACCGATTAGCAGGAAACGGTAAATACGCCACAGGTTTTTCCCTAGGCGGAGGCAAGAACCCGAGCGGGGCGGAGACCCGGATGCGGGGCGGAACACGGGTGCGCCGCGGAAACAAGGATGCCCCGGAACCGTTTCTCCGGTTCCGGGGCATCCTGTGTCTCCTCGCGTCAGGAGTGCGTGCGCAGCAGCGTCCGCATCGTGCGCATCGCCACCGAGAGGTTGGCGAGGTCGAACGCGTCCGAGCTACGGATCTCCTCCAGGGTGGAGCGCGCCCGGCTCAGGATCGGCGCGTTCTTCTCCTCCCACGCCTTGAAGCGCTGCTCGGGCGTCGAGGTGCCGTTGCCCACCGCGAGCACGTCCGCCGTGAGGGCGGCGTGGGCCGCGTAGAGGTCCTCACGGATGGAGGCGCGGGCCATGGACTGCCAGCGGTCCGCGCGGGGCAGCTCGATGATGCGGTCCATGAGCTGCGTGATGTACAGCCGGTCCGCGAGGTCGTAGTAGACCTCGGCGACGTCGAGCGGCTCCTTGCCCATGCGGTCGGCCACCGAGACGATGTCCAGCGCCGGGAAGGCGGAGGAGAACCCGGCGACCCGCGTGGCGAGTTCGTCCGGGACACCGGCCGCGGACAGCTCGTCGTACACGTGCTGGTACCACTCCAGGTCCGCGCCGCGCAGCAGCTTCGGCATCTGCTGCCAGACCTGCTCGACGCGCGCCGCGAAGAACTCGACGGTCTCGGCGAGCTGGAGCGGCTGCGGGCGGTTGTTGAGCAGCCAGCGGGTGCCGCGCTCGACGAGGCGGCGCGAGTGCAGCCGGATGCGGGTCTGGACGGCCGCGTCGACCTTGTTGTCCAGCTCCTCCACCGCGTCCCACACCGGCGCCGAGCAGAAGATCGCGCGGGCCGCGGTCTGGGCGCGGACGATCTCCTCCAGGGAGGCGCCGGTCTCCTCGCGCAGCCGGTGCAGATAGGTCGTACCGCCCGTGTTCACCGTGTCGTTGACCAGGACGGTCGTGGTGATCTCGCGGCGCAGCGGGTGGCTGTCGATGGACTCCGCGAACCGCTCGCGCAGCGCCGACGGGAAGTAGGCGTGCAGCAGGGTGCGCAGGTAGGGGTCGTCGGGCAGCGAGGTGCGCAGCAGCTCCTCGGCGACCGTGATCTTCGTGTACGCCAGCAGGACGGCGGTCTCGGGGCTGGTGAGCCCCTGCCCCTGGGCCAGCCGCTCGCGGATCTGGCGGTCGGTGGGCAGGAACTCCAGCGCCCGGTCGAGGTGACCCTCGCGCACCAGGTGGCGGATGAAGCGGGCCTGCGCGTGCAGCATGTCCTTGGACTGCGCCAGCGCGTTGGCCAGCGCGGTGTTCTGCGCGTAGTTGTTGCGCAGGACCAGGGAGCCGACCTCGTCCGTCATCTCCGCGAGCAGCTTGTTGCGCTGCTTGACGGTCATGTCGCCGTCCGTGACCAGGCCATTGAGCAGGATCTTGATGTTCACCTCGTGGTCGGAGGTGTCCACACCGGCGCTGTTGTCGATCGCGTCGGTGTTGATCCGGCCGCCCTGGAGCGCGAACTCGATGCGGCCGAGCTGGGTCAGACCCAGGTTGCCGCCCTCGCCGACGACCTTGACGCGCAGGTCGGCGCCGTCGACGCGGATGGCGTCGTTCGCCTTGTCGCCGACGTCCGCGTTGGACTCCGCCGAGGACTTCACGTACGTGCCGATGCCGCCGTTCCACAGCAGGTCGACCGGCGACTGGAGGATCGCCTTCATCAGGTCGGCGGGGGTCATCTTGGAGATCTTCTCCTCGATGCCCAGCGCCTCACGGATGTGGCTGTTGAGCGGGATCGACTTGGCGCTGCGCGGGAAGATCCCGCCGCCCGCCGACAGCAGCGAGGTGTCGTAGTCGGCCCAGCTCGAACGGGGCAGCTCGAACAGGCGGCGGCGCTCGGCGTAGCCGGTGGCCGCGTCCGGGTTCGGGTCGATGAAGATGTGCCGGTGGTCGAAGGCGGCGACCAGGCGGATGTGCTCGGAGAGCAGCATGCCGTTGCCGAACACGTCACCGGACATGTCACCGATGCCGACGACCGTGAAGTCCTCGGACTGCGTGTCCACGCCCAGCTCGCGGAAGTGCCGCTTCACGGACTCCCAGGCGCCGCGCGCGGTGATGCCCATGCCCTTGTGGTCGTAGCCCGCCGAGCCGCCGGAGGCGAAGGCGTCCCCGAGCCAGAAGTCGTACTCCCCGGCGACGCCGTTGGCGATGTCGGAGAACGTCGCGGTGCCCTTGTCGGCGGCGACGACCAGGTAGGTGTCCTCGCCGTCGTGGCGGACCACGTCCTGCGGCGGGACGACCTCGCCGGCCACCATGTTGTCGGTGATGTCGAGCAGCGCCGAGATGAACGTCTTGTAGCTGGCGATGCCCTCGGCGAGCCAGGCGTCCCGGTCCACGCTCGGGTCGGGGAGCTGCTTGGCGACGAAGCCGCCCTTGGCGCCGACCGGCACGATGACGGTGTTCTTCACCATCTGCGCCTTGACCAGACCGAGGATCTCGGTGCGGAAGTCCTCGCGCCGGTCCGACCAGCGCAAGCCCCCGCGCGCGACCTTGCCGAAGCGCAGGTGCACGCCCTCGACACGCGGCGAGTACACCCAGATCTCGTACGCCGGGCGCGGCGCGGGCAGGTCCGGGATGGCGCGCGGGTCGAACTTCATGGAGACGTAGTCGTGCGGCTTGCCGCCCTCGGTCTCCTGGAAGAAGTTGGTGCGCAGGGTCGCCTTGATGACGGTCAGGAAGGAGCGCAGGATGCGGTCCTCGTCCAGGCTCGCGACCTGGTCGAGCGCGGCGTCCAGCTCCTCCAGGAGCGCGTCGGTGATCTCAAGACCGGCGGTCTGCCGGTCCGGGGACATCCGCGCCTCGAAGAGGGAGACCAGGAGCCGGGTGGTGTGGACGTTGTTGCGGAGGGTGTCCTCCATGTAGTCCTGGCTGAAGGTCGAGCCCGCCTGGCGCAGGTACTTGGCGTACGCGCGCAGCACCATCGCCTGCCGCCAGGTGAGACCGGCGCTCAGGACGAGGGAGTTGAAGCCGTCGTTCTCCGCCTGGCCGGTCCAGGTCGCGGCGAACGCCTCCTGGAACCGCTCGCGGCCGTCCTCGCCGAGGTGGTCGCCGCCGCCCGCGGGGCGCGGCATCCGCAGACCGAAGTCGTAGACCCAGGCGGTGGTGCGGTCGGCGCGGCGCAGCTCGTAGGGGCGCTCGTCGACGACCTCGACACCGAGCCGGTTGAGGACCGGCAGCACGGCGGAGAGGGAGACCGCGTCGCCCGTGCGGTAGATCTTGAAGCGGCGCTCACCGGGGGCGGCGCCCACCGGCTCGTACAGGCTCAGCGCGAAGTCGCCGCCGTCCTCGCCGTCCTTGCCGTCCTTCTGCTTCAGCCGCTCCAGGTGGACCAGGTCGGCGACGGCGGCGCGCGGGGTGTGGTCGGCCTTGTAGCCCTCGGGGAAGGCATTGCCGTGCTGGTAGCGGCGCAGCAGCTCGGCGGCGCGCTCCTCGCCGCACTCGGCGTTCAGCGCCTCGGTGAAGCCGTCCGCCCAGGAGCGGGTGGCCTCGACCAGGCGGACCTCGATGCGCTCCTTGTCGGCGTCCGACAGCTCGGGCAGCTCGGTGCCCTGCGGGACGCGGACGACGAAGTGCAGCCGGGAGAGGATCGACTCGGTGTTCCAGGCGGTGAAGTCGACGCTGGTGCCGCCCAGCTCCTCCTTGAGGATGTCGATGATCCGCAGCCGGACGCCGGTGGTGTAACGGTCGCGCGGGAGGTAGACGAGGGCCGAGTAGTAGCGCCCGTACTCGTCCTGGCGCAGGTAGAGCCGCAGGCGGCGGCGCTCCTGGAGGTAGAGCACGCTGGTCGCGATGGACTGCAGCTCGTCGACCGGGGTCTGGAACAGCTCGTCGCGCGGGTAGGTCTCCAGGATCTGGAGCAGGTCGCGGCCGTCGTGGCTGTTGGGCGAGAACCCGGCGCGCTCCAGGACCTCCTCGACCTTGCGGCGGATGACCGGCACCCGGCGCACCGACTCGGTGTACGCGGCGGAGGAGAACAGGCCGAGGAAGCGGCGCTCGCCGACCACGTTGCCCTGGGCGTCGAACTTCTTGACGCCGATGTAGTCCAGGTAGGACGGGCGGTGCACGGTGGCGCGGCTGTTGGCCTTGGTCAGCACGAGCAGACGGTGCTCGCGGGCCTTGGCGCGGGCGTCGGCCGGGAGCCGCTCGAAGGAGGGGCTGACCGGGTGCTCGTCCTGCTCGGAGTGGTGCGGGTCGGAGCGCAGGATGCCGAGTCCGGTGCCGGGCACGGCGCTGAGCGAGTCGTCGCCGCGGAGCTGGTACTCACGGTAGCCGAGGAAGGTGAAGTGGTCGGCGGCGAGCCAGCGCAGCAGCTCGCGCGCCTCCTCGGCCTCGGGTCCGGGCAGGTCGGCGGGGCGGGGCTCGCTCTCCAGGCCGTCCGCGATGCGGATCGCGGTCTCCCGCATCTTCTCCCAGTCCTCGACGGCCTCACGGACGTCGGACAGGACGCGGAGCAGGTCGGCGGAGATCTGCTTGAGGTCGGCGCGGTCGGTCTCGCGGTCGATCTCGACGTGGATCCAGGACTCGACGTGCGCGTCGTGGGGCAGCTCGGCGCCGGGTGCCGGCTTGGGCAGCACCTCGATGAGCTTGCCGGTGACGTCCCGGCGCACGACGAACTGCGGGTGGATCACGACGTGGATGCCGCGGCCCTGACGGGTCAGCTCGTTGGTGACCGAGTCGACCAGGAAGGGCATGTCGTCGGTGACGACCTCCACGACGGTGTGGCTGCACGTCCACCCGTTCTCTTCCACCGTCGGGGTGTGCACCCGCACGCTGGCGGTGCCCTGGGGGCGGTTCTCGGCGAGCCGGTAGTGGGAGAGCGCGGCACCGAAGGCGTCGACCGGATCGCGGTCGGTGAGGTCTTCGGGGGCCGTGTGCAGGTAGTAGCGCTGGAGGAACGCGAGCACGGACTCGCTGTCGGGGGCCTCGCTCGTGGTCCCGGTCGGTAGGTGCCCCCCGACCGGACTGTTCTCAGCTACCCGGGCCGCCCGATCGAGCAGCTCGGCCTTGGCTTCGTCCAGCTTGGTCTGCATTGTCCTCTGGCTCCTGTCGCGCGCCGTTGCGTGACGTAGAAGGAAGTACGGTCTCTTTCCCTCCGGTATGACGCCACGGCCCGGGGTGTCCGGTCCGTTCCGACGCTATGCCGCGAGGTGAGATGGGCGGGAGGAATTCGGCCATTGTCGACGCGTCTGTCGGGTGCGACGCTGCGCCCAGTGCCGACGTGTCCCGTGCCGTTCCCGGCGTCCTGGAGGCTTCGGCGCCTCTGTCGCGCCCGCGAAGACCAGCGACCGCCGCCCGGTCACGGAGGTGTTCCGTGCGAACCGGGCGCAGGGCAGGGGCGGTGACGCCCCCGCGAGATATCGCGCTGATCACGCCACAAGGCTATCGCTCCTGACCCCGGGCCCGTCATGAGCCGTATGTGTACAAAACCGGGGGGTGAAGTTTGACGTTCTGCACAGCGGCATCGGCGCCGGGAGCGGGCTATGCCCGGGCCGGGAGCGGGGCTATGCCGCTATTCGGTGCGCCTCTTCGACCGCCTCGGCCAGGGTGTCCACCACCGGCACACCCGCCTCGCGGAGACTGGCCGGACCGTGGGAGCCGCCGGTGTACAGCACCGCCCGCGCGCCCACGTGGCGGGCCGCCAGGGCGTCGTCCACCGCGTCGCCGATGACGACGGTGCGCTCGGGTGCCACCAGGTCCTCCAGCGACGTCAGGTGGCGGACCATGTGCTCGGCCTTGGAGCCGCCCGAAGGACCCGTACGCCCGTCGATCCGCAGGAAGTGGGACTCGATGCCGAAGCCGCGCACCAGCGGCAGCAGCTCCTCGTGGCCGTACATGCTCAGCAGCGACTGGCTGTGCCCCGCCGACCGCCAGCCCGCGAGCAGGTCGGCGGCGCCCTCGGTCAGACCGCAGCGCGTGCGCCACTGGGTGTAGTGCCGGTGGAAGGCGCCGTCCATCACGTCCCACTCGGCCTCGGTCGGCAGCCGGCCGAGCAGCCGCTCGTAGAACTTCGGCACCGGGACGCAGTACAGCGCCCGGTACGTCTCCAGCGTGATCGGCTCAAGACCCAGCTCGGCGAACGCCGCGTTCGTCGCCCCGATGATCGCGTCGATGTCGTGGAACAGGGTGCCGTTCCAGTCCCAGACGATGTGCGCGTTCCCCTGCTTCCCCATGTCCGAAACCGTACCCACTCCCACTGACAATCGGACATCGGCGGTGTATCGCCGCAGGTCAGGTGGGGGTCAAGGCGAGGTCAGGCGGAGGTCGGGGCGGGGTCAGGACTCGCTTACGAGGGCGGGGATCTCCTGGGTCGCGTACCAGAGCAGCTCGTGGTGGTCGGCCGTCTCCACCGCCGCCAGGTCGTGGTCGTCCCCGGCGTCCGCCTCCGCCAGCGCCGCCGCGGCAGCGGCCACGTCCGGCTCGGCGTCCTCGGCGTCGGCGTGCACCGCTGCCGCCTTGGCGAGCGGCACCTCGGCGGTGACCATGACCTCGCCCAGCTCGGCCGGCTCCGCGTCCTGGTCGGAACCCGGCTTGACGGCGCGGTCCGGCACGTCGGCGGCGACCACGACCCGGCGCGGGGTGGCCGACTGGTCGGCCGCGAGCAGCCGCAGCGAGGCGAGGGCTGCCTGGCCGAGCGCCGCGTACTCCAGCTCCTCCAGGTCCTCCGAGCCGCACCACTGGCGCAGCTCGGGCGTGACGGCGTAGGCGACGAAGGAGCCGGTGCCCAGCACCCCCGTGCGGTGCGCCTCGGCGAGCCCGGGCAGGGTCAGGGGTACGTAGACGCGCATTCCGGCCGCTCATTTCCTGGTCAGAGGCTCTGCTGAAAGGGCCTCCAGAATACGTGCGCCCGTCCTCTTTCGGGCGCCCGCCCACCTGCCCGGAGGCGTCCACCCCACGCCCTCGATGTCACCCGGTCCCGCCCCGAGCCCTCGGGCTTTCCGCCCCGCGCCGTCACCCGGATAAGTGAACCTTCCTGCCCTCCGCCACGACCCCCGCCCTCCTTGCCGACCCCGCACCCACCCCCGTACAAGATCCCCACCACCGAGTTACCGCCCGGTATCCCGGGCCGCTCCCGAACGGGACCCCCCCACATGAACAAGGTCATGAGCCGCAAACCCCACCCCCGCCACCGCCCTCCGACCCGCCACGACCCCCGCCGCCCCGGCTCACCCCCACCCCGCACCCCCCTGCGCCCCCGCCCGGAGGCGACGACGGACCGGGGCGTGACCGGCGCCTCGGAGCCCCTGGTGACCCCGCGCACGGCCCGGGAGACGGCGGCCCACCTGGACGCCCCGGCGCCCGGCAAGGCGGCGCACGCGGGGAACCCGACGCCTGACACGACGCCCTGCCCGGCCACCCCGGCGCCCGACCGCGCCGCCCCATCGGGCGCCGTAGCCCCCGGCGGGGCTGCCGGGGCACGCCCCACGACCCCCGCGACAGCAGCACAGCCGCCTCGGGTGCCCCGGCCAGGTGCGGCAGTGCCCGGCACCACCGCAACAGCCCCCCGGCCGGTCCTCAGCCCCCCGACCTCCGCCCCCACCGACCGGCCACGCCCCCAGCCCCGCCCCACCGACCTCTTCGCCGACCGTCTCGTAGCCGTCCTGAGCGGGCAGCGCCCCGTGCACTGGATGCTGCGGCACACCGCCGGGCAGGCGTACGACGATCTCGCGCGGCTGGCCGAGCGGAATCCGTTGCGGGCGCCCGGGGTGCGGCCCGTCGTCAGTGATCTCGGGTACTTCGTACCGAGGGACGGCGCGCTGGAGGTGTTCGCGCGGATCGCCGCCGGGGACCGGCTGCGGGCGCTGGCGTTCCGGCTGGAGCGGGGGCGGGATCTGCGCTGGCGCTGCACCGCCGTGGAGCTGGCGGGCCCCCGCCCCGCGCGCGGGGACACCGGCTGAACCCGGACACGGCGAAGGGCCGGACCCCTCACGAAGAGAGACCCGGCCCCTAAGTCAGCCGCTCAGGCACGTCAGCCGTTCAAGGCTGGCCGGCAGGCGACCGTCACTTCTTGCGGCGACCCCGCGCCTTCGCCTGCTTGCGCCGCTCCGCGCGCGTGAGGCCGTCGGCCTCCGAGCGCACCGGCTCGTCGTCCTCCAGGTCGCGCTCGACCACGCCGCCCTCGCCGTCCACCGTGGGCGCGGAGAAGTGCAGCTCGCGCCGCTGCGGAACGTCCAGCCCCTTGGCCCGGATCTCCGGACGGGCACCCGCGGGAACCTGCGCGGGCACGATGTCCTGCACGCCCCCGCCGACCGGCTCGGCAGCCTCGACCTCGACCTCCTCGACCTGCTGCTCGACCTGGACCTCCAGGTTGAACAGGTAGCCGACGGACTCCTCCTTGATGCCCTCCATCATGGCGGTGAACATGTCGAAGCCCTCGCGCTGGTACTCCACCAGCGGGTCCTTCTGCGCCATCGCGCGCAGGCCGATGCCCTCCTGGAGGTAGTCCATCTCGTAGAGGTGCTCGCGCCACTTGCGGTCCAGGACCGACAGCACGACCCGCCGCTCCAGCTCACGCATGATCTCGGAGCCGAGCTGCTCCTCGCGCGCCTCGTACTGCGCGCGGATGTCGTCCTTGATGGACTCGGAGATGAACTCCGCGGTCAGACCGGCCCGGTCGCCCGCGGCGTCCTCCAGCTCCTCGATGGTGACCTTCACCGGGTAGAGCTGCCGGAAGGCGCCCCACAGCCGGTCCAGGTCCCAGTCCTCGGGGAAGCCGTCGGCGGTCTCGGCGGCGACGTACGCGTCGATCGTGTCGTCCATGAAGTGCTGCACCTGCTCCTGCAGGTCCTCACCCTCCAGGACGCGGCGGCGCTCGCCGTAGATGACCTCGCGCTGCCGGTTGAGCACCTCGTCGTACTTCAGGACGTTCTTACGGGTCTCGAAGTTCTGCTGCTCGACCTGCGACTGCGCGGACGCGATCGCGCGGGTCACCATCTTGTTCTCGATCGGCACGTCGTCCGGGACGTTCGCCATCGCCATCACGCGCTCGACCATGGCGGCCTTGAACAGGCGCATCAGGTCGTCGCCGAGGGAGAGGTAGAACCGGGACTCGCCGGGGTCGCCCTGACGGCCGGAACGACCGCGGAGCTGGTTGTCGATACGGCGCGACTCGTGCCGCTCGGTGCCGAGCACGTAGAGACCGCCGCTGCGCTCGACCTCCTCCTTCTCGGCCTTGACCGCCTGCTCGGCGCGGGCCAGCGCGGCGGGCAGCGCGGCCGCCCACTCCTCGATGTGCTCCTCGGGGTCCAGACCGATCTGGCGCAGCTCCGCCTCGGCGAGGTCCTCGGGGTTGCCGCCGAGCTTGATGTCCGTACCGCGCCCTGCCATGTTCGTCGCGACCGTGACGGCGCCCTTGCGGCCCGCCTGGGCGACGATCGACGCCTCACGCTCGTGGTGCTTGGCGTTCAGCACCTCGTGCTGGATGCCGCGCTTGCTGAGCTGCTGGGAGAGGTACTCCGACTTCTCGACGGACGTGGTGCCGACGAGGATCGGCTGGCCCTTCTCGTGCTTCTCGGCGATGTCGTCGACGACCGCCTCGAACTTGGCCACCTCGGTGCGGTAGATCAGGTCGGACTGGTCCTTGCGGACGAGCGCCCGGTTGGTCGGGATGGGCACCACACCGAGCTTGTAGATCTGGTGGAACTCGGCGGCCTCGGTCATCGCCGTACCGGTCATGCCGGAGAGCTTGCCGTAGAGGCGGAAGAAGTTCTGCAGGGTGATCGTGGCGAGGGTCTGGTTCTCGTCCTTGATGTCCACCCCTTCCTTCGCCTCGATCGCCTGGTGCATGCCCTCGTTGTAGCGGCGGCCGGCGAGGATACGGCCGGTGTGCTCGTCGACGATCATGACCTCGCCGTCGATGACGACGTAGTCCTTGTCCTTCTTGAACAGTTCCTTCGCCTTGATGGCGTTGTTCAGGTAGCCGACGAGGGGGGTGTTCACCGACTCGTAGAGGTTGTCGATGCCCAGCCAGTCCTCGACCTTGGACACGCCGGACTCGTGGATGGCGACGGTGCGCTTCTTCTCGTCGACGTCGTAGTCGCCGGTCTCCTCCACGCCCTTGAGCGGGTTGCCGGGCTCGCCGCGCTTGAGGCGGGTGACCAGCTTCGCGAAGTCGCCGTACCACTTGGTGGCCTGGTCGGCCGGGCCGGAGATGATCAGCGGCGTACGAGCCTCGTCGATGAGGATCGAGTCGACCTCGTCGACGATGGCGAAGTTGTGGCCGCGCTGCACCAGCTCGTCCTGCGCCCACGCCATGTTGTCGCGCAGGTAGTCGAAGCCGAACTCGTTGTTCGTGCCGTAGGTGATGTCGCACGCGTACTGCTCACGGCGCTGGGCCGGGGTCATGTTGGCCAGGATGCAGCCGACCTCGAGACCCAGGAAGCGGTGGACGCGGCCCATCATCTCGGAGTCGCGCTCGGCCAGGTAGTCGTTCACCGTGATGAGGTGGACGCCGTCTCCGGAGAGCGCGTTCAGATAAGCGGGCAGGGTGCCGACGAGGGTCTTGCCCTCACCGGTCTTCATCTCGGCCACGTAACCGAGGTGGAGCGCGGCGCCGCCCATGAGCTGGACGTCGTAGTGCCGCTGCCCGAGGACGCGCTTGGCGGCCTCGCGGACGGTGGCGAACGCCTCGGGGAGCAGGTCGTCCAGGCTCTCACCGTCGGCGTACCGCTGCTTGTACTCGTCGGTGAGGGCCCGCAGCTCGGCGTCGGAGAGGTCCACGAAGTCCTCTTCGATGGAGTTGACCTGGTCCGCGATGCGGTGCAGCTTGCGCAGGATCTTGCCTTCGCCTGCACGCATGATCTTCGAGAGGACGGACACGGGGGGTGGTCTCCTTGCCGGTCGGGCCTGGGACGGTCTGTTTTCCATGTGACTTGCTGAGCAACGGCCATCGTATGCGAGGACCCCGGCGCGCCGGGAGGGCCTGGCGACCCGGTGCGCGCCTCACTGTGGACAACGGACGAACGCACCGGATAGTGCCGCCCCGGATCACGGATGTGCGCGAACCGTGACCCCGCCCTCACCCACCGCGAAAAGCCGTGGCGGCGCCGCCGGCGGACTGCCCAGAATCGGGCGATGGACCCCGTCATCCTCACCACCGACCGCCTCCGGATGCGCGCCCCCGCCCCGGCCGACGCCGAGGCGGTGCACGCCGCCGCCCAGGACCCCGCGACCCAGCGCTGGATCTCTTCCTTTCCCTCTCCTTACCTGCGCGAGCACGCCGACGCGTTCATCAACGACGTGGTGACCAAGGGCTGGGCGGACGATTCCGAGTACCACTTCGGCCTGTTCCTGCCCGACGGCGCGCTGGCGGGCGTGCTCGGTGTCATGCGGCGCGGTCCCGGCGCCGCCGAGGTCGGCTTCTGGGCCACCCGCGAGCACCGCGGCCGGGGTTACATGACCGAGGCCGTGCTCGCGGCGGCCCGCTGGGCGTTCACCGAGCTGTCCGTGGACCGGCTGGAGTGGCGCGCCGAGGTGGGCAACCTGCCCTCCCGCGCGGTGGCCGAACGCGTCGGCTTCACCATGGAGGGCACGCTGCGCGCGGCCGTCGAACACCGGGGCGTACGGCGCGACTCGTGGGTCGGCTCGCTGCTCCCCTCCGACCTCGGGCTGACCCCGGTCGCGCCGTATCTCGCCGCGCCCGATCCCGCGGTCACCACCTGACCTGCGGGAAGTCCCGGGCGGGCGGCCACTGTCAGTGCCACCCTCTATCGTCGGCGACCATGACGACCCTGCCGCGCCCCGCCACCACCCTCACCGCGGACGACGCCCGCCGTATCGCCCTGCGGGCCCAGGGACTGCTGGGCGCGCCCGACCGGCGGGCGGGGGTGAGCGGGGTGCTGCGGCACCTGGGCGCGGTCCAGCTCGACACCATCTCGGTGCTGGCCCGCTCCCACGAACTGGTGCCGTACGCCCGCCTCGGCGCCGTCGGCCGCCAAGCCGTGGAGTCGGCCTACTGGCAGGACACCCGCGCCTTCGAGTACTGGTCGCACGCCGCCTGCGTCCTGCCCGTCGAGGAGTGGCCCCACTTCGCCTTCCGCCGCCGCGCCTACCGCTCCCGCCCGCACTGGAACCACCAGTTGCCCGAGGGCACCTACGAGCAGGTGATCAAGCAGCTCCAGGCCGAAGGACCGCTCACCGCGACCGAGTTGGGCGGCGCGAAGCGCACCAGCGAGTGGTGGGACTGGTCCGGCACCAAGGTCGCCGTCGAGCGCGCGCTGATGTACGGCGAGGTGGTGTGCGTCGAGCGGCGCGGCTGGAAGCGGGTGTACGACCTCGCCGAGCGCGCCATCCCGGACGCCCTGCTGCACGACGAGCTGGACGACGCCGAGTGCCTGCGCCGCCTGGTCCGGCTGGCCGGTGAGTCGCTGGGCGTCGGCACGCGCGCGGACATCGCGGACTACCACCGCCTCAAGGCCGAGCAGGTGGAGGCGGTGATCGCCGACTCGGGTCTGGTGCCGGTCGAGGTCGAGGGCTGGTCCAAGCCCGCCTGGGCGGACCCGGTGGCCCTCGCCACGCCGCCGCGCGGGCGCCACCGTACGACGCTGCTCTCCCCGTTCGACTCGCTGATCTGGGAACGGGCCCGTACGGAGCGCCTGTTCGGCTTCACCCATCGCCTGGAGGCGTACGTCCCCAAGCAGAAGCGGGTCCACGGCTACTTCGCGATGCCGGTGCTCTCCGGCGGGCGGCTGGTGGGCCGGGTGGACCCCGCGCGCGAGGGGCGCACGCTGGTGGCCCGGCAGGTCACGCTGGACGGCCCGAAGGCGGTGGCGGCGGTCGCCGACGCGCTGATCGAGGCGGCGAGCTGGGTGGACTGCACGGACGTCCGCGTGGAGCGCGTGACGGAGCCCGAACTCCGCGCGCCGCTGGCCGCCGTACTGGCCCGCGCGCTGGCCTGAGCACCGGCGGGCGCCGGTCGGTAGTCACTGGCCCGGGGTCGTCGGCCCGGGGTCAGCGGATCTCGAGGATCTTCTCCCGCATCGCGTAGACCACGGCCTCCATCCTGGAGTGGAGCTGGAGCTTCTCCAGGATGTTGCGCACGTGGTTCTTCACGGTGTTCTCGGAGATGAACAACTCCTTGGCGATGTCCCGGTTGTTCATCCCCGTGGCGACCAGCTTGAGGACCTCCAGCTCCCGGTCGGTCAGCCGGGGCGCGGGCACCAGTCGGCGCTCGTCGGTGCGCTGGATCATCGACTTGAACTCGGTGAGCAGCTTGGACGCCATGGACGGGCTGATCTGCGACTGCCCGTCGGCCACCGCGCGAATGGCCGTGGCCACCTCGTCGGTCGAGATCTCCTTGAGGAGGTAGCCGGTCGCGCCCGCCTTGATCGCGTCGTAGAGGTCGGCCTCCTCGTCACTGATCGTCAGCATGATGATCTTGGCGCTGGGGGCGACCTCCTTGATGGAGGTGCACGCCTCGATCCCGCCGCGCCTTGGCATCCGCACGTCCATCAGCACGATGTCCGGCAGCAGGTCGGCCGCCTTGTCCACTGCCTCGGCGCCGTCGCCCGCCTCGCCGACGACCTGGATGTCCTCCTCGGCGGCGAGCACGATCTCCAGACCTCGGCGGAAGAGGGCGTGGTCGTCCACGACCAGCACTCTGATCGGCTCCGCGCGCGGGGCACCCGCATCAGGATCCCGGCCGAGGTCACCGTGGTCGGCGTCCGGGTCACGCATGGGTCCGAAGGTGTCCGCCATCGTTCCTCCCCCTGAAGGCTGTGGCCTGTGGTCCTGCCATCGCCAACCCAAGGCAGCGGCCCACCGGTTGGGCCGGTGCGGTCATGATTTCATGCCCGGACGCCGCCGCGGTGCCGAGCGGGGCGTGAAGTGGTCGCACACCGGTGCCCCTGGGGGCGCACACGCGCTCCAGGGGCACCCGCTCCGCTTCGCCGGGCCGGATCAGCCGCCCAGCGTGCCGCCCGCCGCGGGCGGCTGCACCTCCGCCACCATCGGGTCCGTGCTGAGGTGGATGACGCCGTAGTCGTAGGCGTGTCGCCGGTAGACGACGCTCGGCTCCTTGGTCTCGGAGTCGACGAACAGATAGAAGTCGTGGCCGACCAGTTCCATCTCGTAGAGAGCCTGGTCAAGGGTCATCGGAGAGGCGACGTGGGTCTTCTCGCGGACGACGAGCGGGCCCTCGCCCGTGACCTCCAGCGAGCCGATCTTCCTGGTCGGCACACCGCCGTCGGACTCCGCGGGCGGAACCGGAACGCCGTCGGGGTAGAGCGTCGCCACGCCCGGCACGACGTCGGGCACCTCGGCCGCCGGGATGCGTCGTGCGCCCCGGCGCACGACTCGCTTGTCGTGCTGCTTGCGCAGCCTTGCCTCCAGCTTCTCCGCGGCCATGTCGAGTGCCGCGTACGGGTCGCTGGCGGACGCTTCCGCCCTGATCACCGGACCGCGGGAGCGGAGCGTGATCTCCACTCGGTCACAGCGGTCGGCCTGGCGGGGGTTCGGCTCCTTGGACACCTCGACGTCGAGGCTCATCACCTTGCCGTCGAGCTTCTGGATCTTCTCCAGCTTCAGCTTCTCGGCCACGTGCTTGCGGAACCGCTCGGGCACCTCGGTCTTGCGGCCCTTGACGACGATGTCCACGCAGAACTCCGTTCCCGGATAGCCCCGCAGCAGCGGCGGAGCATCTCCCTTTTGCACCAGGTCCCGGTGGGCCCCGGAACCTTCGGACTCGGTGACGTCCACCTCCTCCTCCCCCGTGGGCGAGATCTCCATCCCGCCGGCGCGGGTGATTGCGGAAATCACGCGGCGCGGCATTCGGATATGCGAGGTCTGGCCTGCGCCTTTCCTCACAACCGAACATATCTCGCCCGGACGTATGTCGTCACCCTCTACTGCGGCGTACCTCCGTTCAGGTGAATTTCCGCTCCTGCTACCTGCAACGACGCTGGTAGAAGCTCAGTTCCTGGCTATTTCGAAAGAATCCGGGGGCGCGGCGATCACCGCCGCCCGGAGTGCCACTCCGGTGGCCTTCGGTGCCGTCTTTTCCGGTGCACCCTGCACCGAGTTTCCGCTCTCCGATCGGGCCCCTGTCTCTCGTTTCCACCTTCCTTCCCGAGTTCCGCCGGGGTACACGGACGTTCTCTCTCCGCGATGCGAACCGGCCGCCTCCCGCAGCGCCCGCGCCGCCTCCGCGAGGGTCGCGCCCGTGGTCATCAGGTCGTCGACGAGCACGACCCGTCCCGCGCCGAGCAGCCGCGCCCCGCCCGCCGTCACCTCCAGCGCGCCGGCCAGGTTCTCCCGGCGCTCCCGCGCGTCGAGTCCCGCCTGGTCCAGGACCGCCCGCCGCTGCCGCAGGACGGCCGCCACCCTCGCCGGTGTGCCACCGCGCCGCAGCCGCCCGGCGGCGACGAGCGCCATCCGCCGCACCGGATCGTGCCCCCGCGCCCGCACGGCCGCCCGCGCGGAGGGCAGTGGCACGAGGATCACCGGACCCGGTGGTCCGTGAGCCGTCTCGTGCGGCGGCCCGAGCTGTGCTCCTCCCTGTCTCACCCGTCCGAAATCCGTCGACCCGAACCCCGTCAGCCCGAGCCCCGCCGACCCAAGCCTTGCCGACCCGAGTCCCGGCGGCCCTAGTCCCGCCGACCCGAGTCCTATCGACCCAAGTCCCGTCGGCTCCAGCCCCATCGATCCCAACCCCACCCGCACGGCCTCTGCCAAAGCCGTACCCAGCGCTCCCGTGAGCGCCAGCGCGCCCCGCTCCTTGTGCGCGAGGATGAGCGAGCGCACCTCCCGGGCGTACGGCGCCACCGCGTGCACCACCGGCAGCCCGGGCGGCTCGGGCGACGGCCGCACCCGGCGCGGTGCCGCACCGCCCAGCGCCCTCCGGCACCGTGGGCACAGCACCGTGCGCGGCGCCTCGCAGCCCTCACAGTCGGCCGGAAGCACCAGGTCCGTGAGGTCCCGCCACCATCCCCGCATGGCTCCACTGTGCCGAGCCTCCGGCCTCCCGGCCACCCCTGTGGACGACGCCCTGTGGACAACCGAAGCCCCCGCCCGACAGCCCTCACCCGCACGAGTGAGAAGCACACACGAAACCCCGGCCGGACACGAAAGCGGCCCGGACCCCCCACGGGAATCCGGGCCGCTCACGAGCCGTAGCCGGACCGCTCACGGGTCGTAGGACCCGCCTCACCCCGGATAGACCGGCGCCGTCCCGTCCTTGTCGACCTTCTGCCACTGCGCACCCGAGGGCAGCCGGACGATGCCGTCCTCCGAGGAGGCGACCAGTGGCGCCCGTTCGTCCTCGGCGGCGGCGATCGCCGTCACCCGGGACAGCGCGGCGGGCGCCGGACCCTCCAGCGTGGAGCCGTCGACCTGGACGTACCGCATCTGGTGCACACCGCCCTGCTCGCGGCCGACCACAACGAGCCTGCTGTCCCCGGCCCAGGTCATCGCCGTGACCAGCTCCATGTCGGGCGCGGCGGGACGCGTGTCGACGACCGCCGGGGCGTCGCCCGCGTCGTCCCCGCGCTCGATCCGCCCGATGAGCAGCGACTGCTTGTCGTCCTTCGAGGCCACGACCAGCGCGACCCGCACCCCGTCGGCGGCCACCCGCACATCGGTGATCCGCCCGCTCAGCTTGGGCAGCGTCACGGTCACCGGCTTCCCGGTGTCCTGGTCCACGACGTACAGCCGCGGTCCCGCCGGGTTCAGGTCGGCCACCCACAGGTCACCGCGCGCGTCCCAGCTCGGCCGGGTCAGCCGCGCGTCCTCGGTCGCCCCCATGCTGGTGACCACGGGCTCCCCGAGCGTGCCCGCGGCGGCCAGCGGCGTGACGTACAGCGCCCGACCGTCTGCCGAGATCCCGGCCACGGTGTGGTCGTCCCGCGAGACGGCCACCGACCGCATCTCCTTGGTGCCCTCGCCGAAGGCGCCCGGCACCGGGGTCGCGCTGGTCCCGCCCGCGCCCGTCGGCATCCGCACCAGCCGGTGCTTGCCGTCGAGGAAGTAGAGGTACTGCGGGCTCTGCGCCGAGGCGCGCCAGGCGACGTTCTCCGCCCCGTCCTCGTCCAGATCGCACAGCCGACGCTCGCCGGGTCCCTCCAGCTCGACCGTCTCCAGGGTCGGCGCGAGGTTCCGCAGGGTGAACAGCAACTGGGTGGCCATCTCGCGGCAGCGGGCCCGTCCGACCTGCGCCGCCTTCGCGTTGAGCGGCACGACCAGGCGGTTCTGGTCGTCGGGCGCCAGCCCCGAGACCCCGCGCTGCAGTGCCGTACCGGTCGGGAAGCTGGACCTGGCCACGGGTTCGAGCCAGGTGGTCGGGCCCTTCAGGATCGAGCGCACCATCTCGGTCATCGGGTCGACCTTGCTGCGCACGAACACCGGGTCGGCGACCGCGACCGGACGGCCGTTCGAACCTGCCCGGGTGTGGGTCGCGAAGTAGTACTTGTCGACCGAGGTGTAGTTGCGCTGGAAGTCGGACTTGCCCATGACGACGCCCATGGGCAGCGCGTCGATGCGCCACTGGCCGCTCTTGGGGTCCTTCGACAGATGCACCTTGCTGCGATAGGCGCCCGCCGCGGGCTTGTACGCGTGGTCGCCGTCGACCGAGGCGACCTTGCGGCCCTCCAGGACATAGGTGTCCGGCTGGTGCCCGGACTGCTCCGGCGCGGTCGGCAGGACGCTCGGACCGTCGGCGAGCACGGTCGCCCGCTCCGGCCGCCAGGCGCGCGCGGCCGCGGGCGTCAGATACTTGCGGGCCGTGTCGTACTGCGGATCGTCGCTGGTCAGAGCCTCCAGGAAGCCCTGCACGATCGCGCTGGACGACGCGCCCTGGGCGGGCGGCACCGCGAAGACCCGCACCCCGGTGTCCTGCCGGGGCGTGGACTCGACGTTGCGCAGATCGCCGCTGTCGGGCATCGAGGCGCATCCGGACAGCAGGACGGCCCCGCATACGGCGTACGCCACCGCGCGTCCCGGCCGGCGCCGGGCGCCCCCCTCGCGGTCAGCGACCACTCACTGCCTCCCCTGACTCGGACGAGTCCTGCTGTGCGGCCGCCCCCGGAGGACCGCTCTCCGCCTCGGGCGCCGGGCCCGGAGCTCTGTCGTCGGTGCGCCGGGCGCCGTTCGCGGGCCGGGGCACCACCCGTGCGCCGTTGCCGTTGCCGGGCAGCGCGGTCGGGTCGGCCGTGGCGACGGCCTGGCGCGGCGGCAGCGGCGCCCGCTGCGTCTCGGTCGCCTGCGCGGGCACGGTGGCCCGCTTCTGCGCGGCGCGCTCGCGACCGGTCTCCCGGTTGCGGCGCGAGTCCTTGGGTTCGAGCGGGATCGGCGAGCCGCGCAACGGTTCGTCGGCGGTCCGGGGCAGCGTCAGCCGGAACTGCGAACCGCCGCCGGGCTCGCCCCACGCCTGCAGCCAGCCGCCGTGCAGCCGGGCGTCCTCCAGGGCGATGGACAGACCGAGACCGGTGCCGCCGGTGGTGCGCGCGCGTGCCGGGTCGGCTCGCCAGAAGCGGCTGAAGACGCGGGTGGCCTCGCCGGGCTTGAGCCCGACGCCGTAGTCGCGCACCGCGACGGCGACCGCGCCGCCCGCCGCGGCCAGCTTGACCACCACGTCCTTGCCCTCGCCGTGCTCGACGGCGTTGACGACCAGGTTGCGCAGCACCCGCTCCACGCGCCGGGCGTCCGCCTCGGCCACCACGGGCTGCGCGTCACCGGTGACGCGTATCCGGGTGCCCTTGCGCTCGGCCAGCGGCTCCGCGCCGCCGACCACGCGCCGTACGACCTCGCGCAGGTCGATCGGCTCGGCCTCCAGCGCGGCGGCTCCGGCGTCGAAGCGGCTGATCTCCAGGAGGTCCGCGAGCAGCGACTCGAAGCGGTCCAACTGGTCCGCGAGCAGCTCCGCGGAGCGCGCGGTCACCGGGTCGAAGTCCTCGCGCGCCTCATGGATGACGTCGGCGGCCATGCGGACGGTGGTCAGCGGGGTGCGCAGCTCGTGCGAGACGTCGGAGACGAACCGCCGCTGCATCCGCGAGAGGTCCTCGAGCTGCTGGATCTTGAGCTGGAGGTTCTGCGCCATCTTGTTGAAGGCTTCGCCCAGGCGCGCGATGTCGTCCTCGCCGGTGACCTTCATCCGCTCCTGCAGCCGCCCTGCGGACAGCCGCTCCGCGACCCCGGCGGCCATCCGCACGGGCGTGACGACCTGCCGTACGACCAGCCAGGCGATGGCGCCGAGCAGGACGACGACGAAGAGCCCGGCGGTCGCGAGGGTCCCCTTGACCAGGCTGAGGGACTTCTCCTCCTGGGTGAGCGGGAAGAGGTAGTACAGCTCGTAGGGGTGGCTGTTCGGGTCGTTGACCTGCTTGCCGATGACCAGCGCGGGCTGCGACTCCTTGCCGTTGCTGTAGACGATGCGGGTGTAGCTCTGCGCGGCGGTCGTGCTGCCGTTGACCCGCTCGCGCAGGGCCGCGGGCACGCTGTCGGTCGGGCTGACGTACCCGGAACCGCGCGGGCTGCGGCCGCCGCCGGTGTCGTCGCCCACGGGCAGCGTCACCACGTCGAAGGCGCCCGCGCCACCGCTGGAGAGCGACTCCACGAGGTCGCTCATCCACTGGATGACGTTCTGCGAGGGCTGTCCGTCGGTGCCGGAGACGATGTCGCCGCCGCTCCCGGTGCCGGTGGCGCCCGCGGCGGCCTCGTCGGCCTGCTGCCGTGCCACGGCGAAACCGCCGGTGGCCTGGCTCTGGGACGCCTTCACCTTCGCGTCCAGCAGACCGTTGCGCACCTGCCCGATGACGACGAAGCCGAGCAGCAGGACGACGCCGAGCGACATCAGCAGGGTCGTGGCGACGACCCTGAGCTGGATGTTGCGTCGCCACAGCCGCATGAGGGGCAGCAGCGGACGGCGCACCCAGCGGATGAACAGGCGCACGAACGGGCTGCGCTGGAGCCCGCCGCGCAGCAGACGCGCACGGCGCGAAGCCCCCGACACGTCAGCTCGGTCCGGCCTTGTAGCCGACGCCGCGCACGGTCACCACGATCTCGGGGCGCTCCGGGTCCTTCTCGACCTTGGAACGCAGCCGCTGCACATGGACGTTGACCAGCCGGGTGTCGGCGGCGTGCCGGTAGCCCCACACCTGCTCCAGGAGCACCTCACGGGTGAACACCTGCCAGGGCTTGCGCGCGAGCGCGACCAGCAGGTCGAACTCCAGCGGGGTCAGCGCGATCGACTGCCCGTTGCGCTTCACGGAGTGCCCGGCCACGTCGATCACCAGGTCACCGATGGTGAGCTGCTCCGGCGCCGGCTCCTCCGACCTCCGCAGCCGCGCCCGGATACGGGCGACCAGCTCCTTCGGCTTGAACGGCTTGACGATGTAGTCGTCGGCACCTGACTCCAGGCCGACGACCACGTCGACGGTGTCGCTCTTCGCCGTGAGCATCACGATCGGCACCCCGGACTCCGCCCGGATCAGCCTGCAGACCTCGATGCCGTCCCGTCCGGGCAGCATCAGGTCCAGCAGCACCAGATCCGGCTTGGACTCCCGGAAAGCGGCCAGCGCCTTGTCCCCGTCGGCTACGAAAGACGGCTCAAAACCTTCACCACGCAGCACGATGCCGAGCATCTCGGCCAGTGCGGTGTCGTCGTCGACGACAAGGACTCGTCCCTTCATAAACGACATCATCCCATTCTCGTAACGACGACAGAGGCGCAGGTGAGGCAGCTCACTGGCCTGTGACGATAGTCGTACCGAGGGGTCACTGTCTGCCCCTGTCCGTGGGCGTTGATGTCAGGGGTGGATGTCAGCTACGAGCAACCCACCTCAGCGGCCGTGATGTCCGTACACCCCTGTAGTGCGCCCCGATTCCACGAGCCTCTGAAGTCTCTCCTAAGCCTCAACGGCCGCCCACGCCTGTTCAGGGGCGGGTCTGAGGCGTTCAACCTTGCATCTCGCCCGTTTGTTCGACGCCAGAGCGCGACGCACGCACCTCCATGAAGCCCGATCGGGACGCAAATACCGTGCATTCCAAGGTCAGACTTGCCTTACCTAAGGCGATTAACGGGCCACACGCGAACGCCTCGTTTAAACGTTGCCACCCGCGCGTTCAGATGTGGTACCGTAAGGATCATGGGAGAGAACCAGGCGCTATGGGACGCATTGGGGGTGGCGAAACGGCAACTCGTCGAAGCTGAGGCTGAGCTTCACGAGGCGCAGCGCCGTGTGCACCACCTGCGATCCATCGTGTATGGACTCAAACAGATCGTGGAGCCGGGAGACACCGGTCAGACCGTGGAGCTACAGCCCGCCGTCGAGAACTCCGGCGCCTCACCGCTGGGCGATGCCCCCGCAACGCGCAGACGGGGAGAACCGTCCCTGTCCGTCCGCCGGGCCGCGCAGATCTTGATCGAGGCTCAACGGCCGATGCGCATGCCCGAGATCATTGAAGAGTGGAAGCGTCGAGGCTGGGTCGATCCGAACTGGCGGACCCCAAAGTCCGCCATCAACATGATCTACCAACGGGCACTCAAGGCTGGCCTAGTTGGCCGCATGCCGGATAGGTCATGGGTTCCGAAGGCCATGGTCTTGGATTCCCTCGAAGGGGAGAGCACCACAGGGGGCGGTGTTGAAGATTAGCGTCGCCCTACCGAGGAGCCCACGGAATCCCACACTCCATACAGTGGGGCTGTCCTGCGTACCCGGAGATCGAGCCATCGGAGCGCATACAGACAGCGCCTTGCTTAGCGCTGCCAGGCACGCGCAGCTCGAACCAGCCGCTTCCACACACGCACGTAGCGGAGGTCGTTTCGCCCTGAGTCGTGGGCCTCCGCGTGTTCAGGTCAACGACGTTCACCGAATCAACTCACAGAAAAGAAGCGACATGAACCGACGACACGGGCCGAAGGGCCCCAACGGGGAGTGGAAGACCGGCCAGCGCGTTCCCGCGACCGGCATCTACTCCGACCAGTACGGCGTTTCCACCTTTCACGAGGTGGGTGCCACGTTCCCGCCGTGCATCGACCGCAAGGGCGAATGCGCCTACCGGACGCCGAGCCAGGCGCGTACTGCCTAGCCAAGGCGCTTTGATGGTTGCAGCCATCTAGCGCCAGTTTTACCCGCGAGGGGTGGAGGGCCATCGGCCTTTCACCCCTCCTCCGTTTGCCCTTGCGGTCGAGCGTTCAGCCGTCCAGAGGAGTGTCATTGGACCGGATCGCGGCTTCTCTGTCCAGAGGGCCACGGCTCCCTCACTCGAACGAATCCCGTAGGCGCGCTCTCAGCGTACGACGCTACGCTGATCGCCAGCGAATCGGGGCAGGGAATAGCGCTTCCCTCAGCCACCCCCTTCCCCAGCTCCCGTCCCGTACGCCGTCGACCCACACACCGTGGAGCGGACGTGGTTCATGGCGTCCAGGTGGAGCGCGCCACTGTACGAACGACCTGGACGCCATGGGCCGCGTCTGCTCGGCTCTGCCTGGGTCGATGGCGTACGGGACGGGAGCACCTTGCGCACGCCACTACGCGCCCGCGGATGGGAACGGCGCCCCTCTCCCCCCGGTGCCGGCCGATCCCCCGCCGGGGGCATTGCCTTGACCGTGCCCCCGCTGTGCGGTGCTCGCCTCATGGCCTTTGCCCCTTCCCTTGCGTGGGCGCGCGTCGGTGCAGCGTGCGCGGAGCGGGCCGAAGGCAGGAGCGCAGCGCGCAGCGGAGCCGGGAAGCGCGCCCGGCGGAGCGGAGCGCAGCCGGGGCTTGATGAGGTAGAGAAACCTGTAACAACTCCTGGCTGATCTGGTCCTGGGCAGACAAGCCGCCTTCGTGGTCGTCTTGCAGCAGCGCAGCGACGTGTGAGGGGGCAGGGTGCAGCCATTGCCGGATGACTTGGCGCGGAACCGGCCGGGCGACGCGGTGCGCCGCAAGATCTGCGAGCTACAGCCGAACCCCGTGCTGAGACTGATCGACCGGTGGCGCCCCCATTCGGAGATCTCCAACTGGGTGTCCGGACTCAAGGGCGAACAGCTCACCGCCAGGCGGCTCAAGAGACTTCGGGGCCACGGCTGGCTCACTCTGCACGCAGTCCAGTGGGCCACCGGCACGGACATCGACCACCTCGCCATCGGCCCGGCCGGCGTCTTCTCCATCAACTCCAAGCGGCACCCGGGAAAGACCGTCTGGTACGGCGACAGAGCCGTCACCGTGAACCGCGCTCCCACCCGCCACATCGCCGCCAGCCAGTCCGAGGCACGCAAAGTCGCTCGCGTCCTGGCTGCGCACTGCGGTTTCGAGGTACCCGTGCGGCCCGTGATCTCCGTCGTGCACGCGGCGAAGCTCACCGTCAAGATGGCCAATCCGCCGGTGCTCGTCCTGGAGGTCGACCACCTCGACCGGGTGCTGTCCGGGCTGACGCCGACCCTCTCGGCCGATCAGGTGTCCCGCATATACGAGGTGGCGCGACGCGCTCGAACCTGGTCCGGCTGATCAGGCGTCGAAGTCGTACTCCAGGATGTACGAGGCAGCGTCCAACGTCATTTCGTTGACCTCTACGGGGCGTCCTTCGTCCGCGAACGCGGTGCGGCAGATGAGGATGACCGGCGTGCCTGCGGACATGCTCAGCCGTGCGGCCTCGTCCTTCGACGGCATCCGGGAGCGGATCTCCTCGCGGAAGTGCACCGGCTTGTGTCCGAGTTCGGCAAGCCTGGCATAGGTGCCGCCCGGCCCGGTGTCCTCCTGGGTGATCGCGGACCCGGCGACCACCGACATGGGCAGATAGCTGGTGGCCAGCAGCACGGCCTTTTCGTCAAGGACGAAGCGCCGCCGCCTGACGCACACCGTGTCGTCGTCGCCCAGATCCAGGACAGCGCTGATGTGGTCCGGAGCCGTCTCCTCGGACACGGTGACCTGGTCGACTTCCAGAGCGCGGTTCTCGATGTCTGCGGACCAGATGGACCGGCCGCTGCCCCACTGCTCTTGCGACAGCCGCTGGATGCCTCGGCGTCGAAGCGGGCGGAATGCTCGAACGAAGACGCCGGCGCCCTTACGGGCCTCGGCCACACCCTCGTCACGGAGCACGCTCAGTGCCTGTCGGGCGGTCATGCGGGCCACGCCGTGCGCGGCCATCAACTCGTTCTCCCCCGGAAGCCGATCACCCGGACCGTACTCGCCCGACTGGATCGCCTCCCGCAGGGTGTCCGCGATCCGCTGGTACTTCGGCCGACGGTCGTCGTCGGTGTTGGCCATTCCGGAGCCCTCCTCTCTTCTCTAGACAGCCTAGGCCATAGCTAGGTCGCCTGCTCTTTGCGTGTGACCGCGATCGAGGCCAACCAACATCTCTATACATCTCTCTTGACATCTCTAGACAGGTGGCGCCAAGCTAAAGATGTCTAGAGAGGCTGCGAAGGGTGGCCTCCCAGAGCGAGGGATGTGCTGTATGCCGTCGTTCAAGATCGACGTTTCGACCGCTGTGGTGTTCGTGGCGACCGCGCCGACGCCGAAGCTGGCGAACGCCAAGACCGGTGAGCGCGCGATGGACCGGGAGACCGGGGCCCCGCTCTCGACCGTGGGTCTGCTGGTCTCCGACGAGGGGGAGGGCAACCTCTACCAGGTCACCATCCCGGAGACCGGTTGCCCGGAGGGCCTGACCCCGGGTACCCCGGTGCGGGTCGTCGGGCTGAAGGCGCGGGACTGGGAGAACGAGTTCAACGGGCAGAAGCGGCACGGGATCTCGTTCCGCGCGGTCGCGATCACCCCGGCGGTCTGACCATGACCGACCTGTCCACGGTGCTGGAGACCACTGGTGTCCTCGCGGGCGCTGGCGGTCTCGGGTACGCGAAGGTGTACGCGCCGCGCGTGTACTGGTCGCTGGTCGGGCTGCCGGTCACCTGGGGCCGGTTCACGATCTCCTACCAGTCCACGATGGACGTGTGCGGGCTGACGGTTCAGCCGTCCCGCCTCCGGGCGTTCCTGGCCCGGAACGTCGCCCACACCGAGGTGCAGCCGGTCCCGCCGAAGGTGCGCCGGGTCCGCGGGACCTCGACTGGGCTGCGGGTGACCCTGCGCCTGCCCGCCGGCCTCGAACCGGCCGACCTGGTGGCCGCCTCGGAGCGGCTGCGCCACGCCTGGGGCGTGCACTCGGTGACCGTGGCGGAGACCAAGCCCGGCCATGTCGAGCTGCGGATGACCGGCTATGACGTGCTGCGCCGGGTACGGATGCCCCGCAGGGCTCATGCTGAGGGACTGGCGGTGCCGGTGGCGCTCAGGGAGGACGGGACCGCGTTCGTGCGGGACTACCGCAAGGTCCCCATGGCACTCACCCTCGGGGCGAACAACTCGGGAAAGTCCGTCTACCAGCGCAACCTCATCAAGGGTCTGGCGAAGCTGCCGGTGGCCCTGGTCGGGATCGACTGCAAGCTCGGCGTGGAACAGTCCGCGTACGCGCCCCGGCTGTCGGCGCTGGCGACCACGCCCGATGCTTCGGCGTCGCTGCTGGACGTGCTCGTGGGTGAGATGGAGTCCCGGTTCGACCTGCTGAGCCTGCACGGCGTCTCCGACATGTGGGACCTCCCGGTCGCGTTACGGCCGGTGCCGGTCGTCGTCCTGGTGGACGAGGTGGCGGAGCTGTTCTTGATCTCCTCGAAGAAGGATGAGGAGCGCCGGGAGCGGATCGTGACCGCGTTGATCCGGCTCGCGCAGATGGCGCGTGCGGTCGGGATTCATCTGGAGGTGTGCGGGCAGCGCTTCGGCTCCGAACTCGGACGCGGGGCGACCATGCTCCGTGCCCAGCTCACCGGGCGGGTGGTGCATCGGGTCAACGACAAGCAGACCGCCGAGATGGGTCTCGCGGACGTGGCCCCCGACGCCGTGCTGACGGCCTCCATGATTCCCGCCGAGCGTCCCGGTACGGCGGTCGCCACCGACTCGACCGGGGGTTGGGCGAAGATCCGCACCCCACACATCTCGCGCGCCGAAGTGGCTGCGGTGTGCCGGGAGTTCGCCCACCTGGTCCCGGACCTTCCCGCCCTCGACCCGTACCGCCCGCACGTGCCCGCGATCGTCCCGGAGCCGGGTCCGTCGCTGGTCAAGCCGGTCCCGGTCACGGACTGAGAGGGGGAGTCGTCATGGCCACGCGCAAGAAGATCCCGCCGAAGCCGGTCCCCTGCCCCGACTGCGACGGCAAGGGTGAGGTCACCGAGACCGTTCGCGTCGGCGCCCGCAAGGGCCGCGCCACCGATGACCGACAGGCTGCGCTGTGCCTGTCCTGCCTGGGCTCCGGCGAAGCGCCGGACGGGGAGTGATCGCCGTGAACCGTTCGATCCGACTCGACGCCGTGCTGATTCAGGCCGTGATCGCCGGGGCGCTGTCCTTCGCTCACCTGCATGACCTGGCCGCCGCTGCCGGGCAGTCCGGCTGGAAGGCATGGGCCTACCCCGTCTCCGTCGACCTGCTGCTGGTGGCCGCCTGGCGTCGGCTGCGCGCGGGCCGGGACCGGTCCTCGTGGACCTGGTTCGCCATCGCGCTCACCGCGTCGCTCGGCGCCAACGTCGCCACCGCGGGTCTGCTCGATCTCGATCAGGTGCCTGCCTGGCTGCGCATCCTCGTCGCTGGCTGGCCCGCGCTCGCGTTCCTCGGCGGAACCCTCCTGGTCCACGCGCCCCGACCGGATGCCTCGCCCGAGGACAACACCGCGCCGGACCGTGAACCGGCCGCGCCGGAAGTCGAGATGCACCGCACCGACACCACCCCGGCGCCCGTGTCCGCTCCTGCGGAGCTGGCTCCGGCGCCGGTCAAGCCGCCTGCTCCGGTTCCCACGGTCCCGGCGGCCCTGCTCGACCACGCCCGCTCCATCGCGGACGCCCACCACAAGTCGACTGGCGAACCGATCACCGCCGACGCGCTCACCGCCCGGCTCGGCCTGCCCGCCCCGACCTGCCACGCCATCGCCGCACAACTTCAACTCACCTGAATCGGAAGGAGGTTGATCCATGAGCGTGTACCGCCGGTTCCGTGACGTACGCCGCTTCGGCCCGGTCACCGTCGCCACCTATCACGACGGCCGCGGCCGTACCCGGCACACCGCCGCCTGCTCCGCCCCCGGTTGCGGATTCTCCGCCGACTACGCCGACCGCTCCGCCGCCGAACTCGCCGCCCGCACCCACCGCTGCAACCCCTGACAGGAGGACAGACCTGATGTTCACCCCGAAGTACCCGCCCACCGACACCGCCCCGGTCGTGCCTGCCCCGGCGCCCACCGTGTCCGCGAGCACCCCGGCCACCACCACGCCGACCCCGGTCGTCCCGGCCTCGGCTCCGGCGTCGAACCGGCCGGTGGTTCAGCTCACCCCCGGCAGCACCCTGGCGCTCGTCGGCGGCGGCACCGCCGTGGTCCTCGTCGTCGGTGCCGTGCTGGTCTCCATGCTCCTGGCGGTCGCCATCACCGGCGTCTCCGTCGCGATCTGCGCCGTCGTCCTGCGCTCGCTCGTCAAGGACTCGCACAACCACCGCTGAACGGCCCCCGGAGCGGCCTCTGTCGCCAAACTTCGTCCGCTCCGGGTGCCTTCCCACCTTCCTGATCCAAAGGACCCGAAAGGGAAGCCCCATCATGCCTCAGCACGCCCCGACCCCGCGCGTGTGCCGCGACTGCGACGGTCACGCCTCGGCCATGGTCACCACCGGCGCCCGCACCCTCGACGGCAGCCGCGTCCTGGTCCGCGTCGACTGCCCCGCCTGCCAGGGCACCGGCCACCACGCCCCCGCCGCCGGCCTCGTTCGCGCCGGGCGGTGAGCGCCGTGGCTCTCCTCGACTGGCGCTCGCCCGAGCACTTCGATCACACCGGCGACAAGCCGTGCGTCCTGTGCGACAAGCCGACCCCACTCCGCTCCGACAAGGGCAAGCCCGTCCACAAGGTGTGCGCCGAACAGTGGCTCGACGCCCACGCCGAGAGCGAGGGCGACCGATGACCGCCCGACCTCGCGTGCTGGACCTGTTCTCCTGCGCCGGCGGCGCCGCCATGGGCTACCACCGCGCCGGATTCCAGGTCGACGGCTGCGACATCACCGACCGCCCCCGCTACCCGTTCACCTACCACCGGGGCGACGCGCTCGCCTACCTCGCCCACCTGATCGCCACCGGCGAGATCGAGCGGTACACCCTCGTGCACGCCTCCCCGCCCTGCCAGGCCGGCTGCGCCCTCACCGTGGGCACGAACGCCTCGCAGGGCTGGGGCGGCACGCACACCGACCTCGTGGCGGCCACCCGCGAACTCCTCGACGCCACCGGCCTGCCGTACGTGATCGAGCAGCCCAACGGTCGCGCGGAGATCCGCAAAGACCTCTCGCTGTGCGGCGAGATGTTCAAGCTCGGCGTCCTACGGCACCGCAACTTCGAACTCGGCCGCTGGTCCACCGCCCGACCCGCCCACCCCCGGCACCGCGGCTACGTGCGCGGTCACCGCCACGGCGTCCGCCGGGACGGCCCCTACGTCGCCGCCTACGGCAACGGCGGAGGCAAGGCCACCGTGCCCGAGATGCAAGCCGCGATGGGCATCACCTGGACCGACGTGCGCGAGGAACTGACCGAAGCCATCCCGCCCGCCTACACCCGCTGGATCGGCAACGCCTTCCTGACCGCCCGCCAGGAGGTGCTTGCGTGACCGACACCGCCACCGCGGCGGGCCTGGACCCGGCCACCCTCGCCGACGTGCTGAGGCTGGCCGGGTCTCCCGGCTTCGACCGCATCCAAGACCAGATCCGCCGCACCGGCGGCTGCACCGACCCCATCCACCTTCAGGGCGCGACCGTCACCCGCGACGCCTCGACCGGCCACGTCCTGCACCGCTACTCGACCGACACTGAGCCCGGCGGTCGGCTCCGCATCGCCTGCGGCAACCGCCGCGCCTCCCGCTGCCCCTCGTGCGCCTGGACCTACGCCGGCGACACCTACCACCTGATCCGCGCCGGACTCGTCGGAGACCCCGACAAGGGCACCCCGACCACCATCCGCGACCACCCGCGGGTGTTCGCAACCCTCACCGCCCCGTCGTTCGGCCCGGTCCACAACCGCCCCGGCAACCGGCCCTGCCGCTGCGGCACCCGGCACGCCGAGGACGCCCCAGAGCTAGGTACGCCGCTCGACCCCGACAGCTACGACTACGCGGGCGCGGTGCTGTGGAACAACCACGCCTCCGACCTGTGGCGCTACTTCACGATCTACCTCCGCCGCGAGATCGCCCGCGCCGCCGGGCTCACCCAGAAGACCGCGAAGGAAGAGTCCCGGATCTCCTTCGGGAAGGTCGCGGAGTACCAAAAGCGTGGCGCCGTGCACTTCCACGCCGTGATCCGCTTCGACGGCCCCGAAGGGCCCGACGACCCGCCGCCGCCCTGGGCCACCGGCGACCTTCTCGACGCCGCGATCCGCGCCGCCGCCGCCCGCGTCGCCGTAGACGTGGACCCCGCCCGGGACCAGCCCGCTCGGACCCTGCGGTGGGGCGAGCAGATCGACGTGCGCCCTATCCGCGCCTTCGGGGACGGCTCGGAGATCACAGAACAGGCCGTGGCCTCCTACGTCGCCAAGTACGCCACCAAGGCCGCCGAAACGACGGGGACCGTGGACCGCCGCATCGGCAACAAGGAAGCCCTCGCCCTGCTCGACGTGCCCGAGCACCCGGCCCGGCTCATCGCCGCCTGCCTCGACCTCCACCCGCTCTACCCCGAGCGGAAGTTGCGCGACTGGGCCCACATGCTCGGCTTCCGCGGGCACTTCTCCACCAAGTCCCGCCGCTACTCCACCACCCTCGGCGCCCTCCGCCAGGTCCGCGCCGACTACCGCGCGAGCCAGCAACGTGCCGCCCTCGGCCTGCCCGCCCCCGACGACGAAGAGGCCACCACCCTCACGCTCGCGCACTGGGCCTACGCCGGCCACGGCCACACCCCCGGCGAATCCTGGCTCGCCGCCAACATCCGCCGCGACATCCAGCACAACCGCGAAGCCGCCCGCGAGGAACTGCCCGCTCTGTTCGACCTGGAAGGAGCCGCCGCGTGACCACCGCACCTGTCGAACTGCTCACCGTGCCGGAGGTCATGGCGCGGCTGAAGCTCGGTCGCAGCAAGGTCTACGACCTGATCCGCTCCAAGCGGCTCGTGTCGTTCACCGAGGGGCGGTGCCGCCGCATCCCAGAAAGCGCGCTGCGGGAGTACGTGCGGACCCGGCTTGAGGAGGCGTCCTGATGGCCCGGCGCCGCAAGCGCAATCCGAACGGCGCGGGCACGGTCACCCTGCGGGCCGACGGCCGCTATCAGGCTGCCGTCTACGTCCCGCAGCCGGACGGGACGGTGAAGCGGAAGTTCGCCTACGGCCGGTCCTTCGAGGAGTGCGACCGGAAGCGCCGCGAGCTGATCGACCGGGCCAACGGAGGCATCCCAACGCCGACTCGGGACATGACGCTGGGTCAGTGGTTCGACTACTGGCTTGAGGTCATCGTCAAGCCGAACTTGGCGCCGAGCAGCTACGACGCATACGAGTCTCCCGTGCGTCTGCACCTGCGTCCCCGGCTGGGCTCCAAGGTCATGGTGAAGCTGGGCGTCAAGGAGCTTCGCGGGGTCATGCAGCGCCTCATGGAGGACCAAGGGGCCAAGACCGCCAAGCGGGCTCTCCGCGTCCTCTCAGCGGCGCTCACGGCCGCCATGGTGGAAGACATCGGGGTCACTCGGAACGTGGCCAAGCTCGTGCATGTGCGGGCAAGTACGGACAGCGGGAAGAGCTGGGACGCCGTGACGGTGCTCCGGTTCCTGGCTGCCGCGCGCCGGCTGACGCCGTACTACCCGGCGTTCCTGCTGCTGTGCCTCCTGGGCCTGCGTCGTGCCGAGGTGTGCGGCCTGCGCTGGGAGAACATCGACCTTGAGAACCGGGTCATCTGGGTTGAGCAGCAGCGGCAGCGCACCAGCGCCGGGACCATTGACGCGGAGCTGAAGACCGACACCTCAAAGGCCCCTCTCCCGCTGCCCGCGCAGTGCATCGCGCCGTTGCGGTGGACCCGGATGCGCACAGCCATGCTTCATGACCGGGCCGAGCGCCTCGGCCGCTTCTGGTTCGATGACCCCGAGGGGCACGTGTTCGTCACCCGGACCGGGCGCCCGCTCCAGACCGCGCATCTCTACCTCGTGATGCAGCGGATCATCCAGGCTGAGGGTCTGGGCAAGATGAACCCGAAGGGGCTGCGCAAGTCGTGCGGCACCCTCCTGGTCCATCTCCGGGTGCACCCCCGGATCGTGAAGACCATCCTGCGACACAGCCGGATTGCCACCACCATGGACATCTACGCCGAGTCCCTCGACCCCGACGTGATCGAGGCCGTGGGCCAACTCGACCGCCTGTTGCGGCAGCCCGCCCGCCTCCGCGAGCTGGAGGCGTCCCGCTCGACTCCACCCGGCGACTGATGTCGCATTTGGATGTCACGGCCCTTCGCCCCGCGCTTCCGCGCAGGTCGGGGGGCCGTTGCCGTTGATCAGGGCAAGAGCATCCCATTCTCGTAACGACTGCAGAGGCGCAGGTGAGCAGGCTCACTGGCCTGTGACGATAGTCGTACCGGGGCGTCACTGTCTGCCCCGGTCCCCCCGAGAACGACGCCGTGGACACCGACGGGGTTGACTCACGGGGCCGGTTGCCGCTCCGACTTCGCGTAGAGCCTGGCCAGCGACTCGGCCGTCACCGGAGAAACCGTGCCCTCCTCGGTGACGATCGCCGTCACAAGTTCCGGCGGTGTGATGTCGAAAGCCGGGTTGTACGCCTGCGTGCCCAGCGGTGCCACGGGGACGCCGCCGCCCGGTCCCGCCACCGGCACCTGCGGCACGCTGAACTCGGTCACCTCGTACCCCGGGCGCTGCTCGACCTCGATGGAGGCGCCGTCCGGGGTCGCGGGGTCGACCGTGGTCAGCGGGGCCACGACGATGAACGGCACGTGGTGGTAGCGCGCCAGCACCGCGAGCGGATAGCTGCCGACCTTGTTGGCCACCGAGCCGTCCGCCGCGATCCGGTCCGCGCCGATCAGCACCGCGTCCACCTCGCCCGCCGCGAACAGCGAACCGGCCGCGTTGTCCGTGAGCAGCGTGTACGCCATCCCGCTGCGCGCCGCCTCGTATGCCGTGAGGCGGGCGCCCTGGAGCAGCGGGCGCGTCTCGTCCACCCACAGCCGCCGCAACTGCCCCGCCCGGTGCGCGGCCAGCGCCACCGCGAACGCCGTGCCCTCCCCGCCCGACACCAGCGCGCCGGAGTTGCAGTGGGTCAGGACGCGGTGACCGCCGCCCGGCAGCAGCTCGTCCAGCAGCGCCAGCCCGTGCGCGGCCATCCGGGCACTGGCCCGCGCGTCCTCCTGGTGCAGCGCCCGCGCCGCGTCCAGCGCCGCCGTCGTCGCCACGGTCGGGTCACCGCTGACGGCGAGCGCCGCCCGGTACGCGGTCAGGGCCCGGTCCACACCGACGGACAGGTTCACCGCCGTCGGACGGGCGTCCACCAGCGCCTGCGCGGCCTCGTCCACGTCGAACCCGCGCGCGGCGGCGAGCGCGACACCGTACGCCCCCGCGATACCGAGCACGGGCGCCCCGCGCACGGCCAGCGAACGGATCGCCTCCACCAGCGCGGAGGCGTCGGTGCACACCAGCTCCACCTCTTCGGTAGGCAGCCTGGTCTGGTCGAGAAGGATCAGTACGGGTCCTTCGGGTGGTTCTTCCCAACGGATCACGGGTATCTCGGTCGGCCGCTTGTCCTCGCCCGGTCGCGCGTGCTGATCAGCCATGCGATGAGTCTGCCCCGGATCCGGCGGACAATTGACGGAGTACGGCTCCACCTCGGCCGGTCACACGACGACCGCCCCATGGCACGATGGCTGCCAACCTGCCGCCGCGATCACGCGGGCACCGTTAAGGAGCTTCGATGAGTGACACTCCGGGCTGGGCGTCGCCCGGATCGACCCCGTCGTCCGAGGGGCGGGAGCCGGGCGCGACCGGTCCCGCCGAACCCGCCGAACCCGGGGCGAAGCAGCCCGAGGCGTCTGCGCCGGACACGGGCGCGAAGTGGGCCGAGGGACAGCCCCCGCCCGCCCAGTGGTCCGCTCCGACCGGTCCGCAGGCGCCGGGTCACACCCCGCCGCCTCCCCCGCCCGGACCGGGCTGGGGCGCCCCGCATCCCGGCGGATACGCGAACGGATACGGCGGCGGCCACGGCACCCCCGGCGGCTGGGGAGGCGGCTGGAGCGGTCCGCCGCCCGCGGCCAAGCCCGGCATCATCCCGCTGCGCCCGCTGGGCGTCGGCGAGATACTCGACGGCGCCGTCTCGACCATGCGCACCTACTGGCGCACGGTCCTCGGCATCTCGCTGACGGTCGCCGTCGTCGTCCAGGTGATCACGCTGCTGCTGCGCGGCTTCGTCCTCGACGAGACCGTCACCTTCAGCGACCCCACCCTCACCGCGAACGAACTGGGCCGCACGCTCGGCAACGACACGCTCAACAGCCTGGCCGTGGCAGCCATCCTCCTGCTCGGTTCGCTCTTCGCCACCGGCCTGCTGACCAGCGTGACCAGCCAAGCCGTCCTCGGCCGACCCGTCAGCATCGGCGAGGCATGGCGCCAGGCCCGCCCCCGGCTGCCCCGCCTGCTCGGACTGCTCCTGCTGCTGAGCGCCATGCTCCTCGGCATCTTCGCCGTGGGCCTCGCACCCGGCATCCTGATCGGCACGACCGGCGGCTCCACCGCCGCCACGGCACTCGCGCTCCTGCCCGGTCTCCTCGGCGCCTTCCTGGTCGTCGTATGGCTGATGGTGCGCTACTCGCTGGCCCCCTCCGCGCTCATGCTGGAACGGCAGAGCGTCCTCAAGTCGATGAGCCGCTCCACGAAGCTGGTGAACGGCTCCTGGTGGCGCGTCTTCGGCATCCAGGCACTCGCCTGGATCATCACCAACGTCGTCTCCTCGATCCTGGCGATCCCCTTCCTCGCCATCGCGTTCGCCCTGAACAACGGCAACCTGCTGGACACGCTCAGCACCGGCGACGGACACCTGAGCTGGTCGTTCCTGATCATCTCCGGCATCGGCTCGGTGATCGCCTCCACGATCACGATCCCGCTGAACGCCGGCATCGCCGTCCTGCTCTACATCGACCAGCGCATCCGCCGCGAGGCACTCGACCTCGAACTGGCCCGCGCCGCCGGAGTCCAGGACCACGGCACGGGCCCGGCGCCCGTACCGGGAAGCTGATGCGGTGAGCCTGACGGGGGGAGTTCTCACGGCGGTGCCCGCTCTGCACACCGCCACCGCGTCGGCCGCCCGCTTACTGCTGCGCGCGGCACACCCGACCCTGGCACTCGGCGGCTCCGGCGACGGACCACCGGTCA
This sequence comes from Streptomyces sp. DSM 110735, assembly GCF_016482685.1. Taxonomy (GTDB): domain Bacteria; phylum Actinomycetota; class Actinomycetes; order Streptomycetales; family Streptomycetaceae; genus Streptomyces. The sequence goes on from NZ_JACYHF010000030.1 coordinate 67,025, forward strand.
CCGTCCCGCGCGATCCCGCGCGCGAGGCGGCCCGGCGCGAACTGTCCAAGCCGATGTACCACGAGAACGACCCCAGCCTCTTCCAGCGCGCCCTGGACGCCTTCTGGGACTGGCTGGACCGGCTGTTCGGCCGCGCCGCCACCGCGACCCCGGGCGGCACACTGGGGCTCGTCGTCGTGGTGCTGTGCGTCGTCGCCCTGCTCGCCGCCCTGTGGTGGCGGCTCGGCACCCCCCACCGCACGCCCGCCTCCGCCGCGCCCCTCTTCGCCGAACGCCCCCGCACCGCCGCCGACCACCGCGCCACCGCCGAGGCACACGCCGCCCAGGGCCACTGGAACCAGGCCGTCCAGGAGCGCGTACGAGCCGTCGTCCGCGCCCTGGAGGAACGGACCCTGCTCGACGCCCGCCCCGGCCGCACCGCCGACGAAGCGGCCGCGGAAGCCGGACACGCCCTGCCCGACCACGCCGACCGACTGCGCTCGGCGGCCCGGGACTTCGACGACGTCACATACGGCGGCCGCAGCGCGAGCGAGGACACGTACCGGCGCCTGAGCGCACTCGACCTCGACATCGAGCGCGCCCGCCCCGTCCTCGCGGACCACGCCCCCCACCAGGGGGACGCCGGATGACCGCCGAGGCGATGCCGTCGCCCAGGTCGACCTCCCTCACCGCCCGCCAGATGTGGACCCGCGGACGGGGTCTCCTGATCGCCCTCCTGCTGATCCTCACCGGCGCCATCGCCATGGCCGCCATCCGCTCCCACTCGGTCCACGGCGAACTGGACCCCCGCTCCGCCGACCCCTACGGCAGCCGCGCCGTCGCCGAACTCCTCGCCGACCACGGGGTCTCCACGCGCGTGGTCACCACACCCACCGCCGCCCGCGCCGCAGCCGGCCCCCGCACCACCCTCCTCGTCGCCGCACCCGACCTGCTGAGCCTGCGTCAACAGGCGCTGCTCTACACCGCCACGCAGTCCTCCGGCGGACGCACAGTCCTCGTCGCCCCCGGCCCCTGGTCCATCGACCGGCTCGCCCCCGGCGTCGGCGCGGACCCCGCCACCAGCGACCACTCCACCCTCGCCCCCGCCTGCTCCCTCCCCGAAGCCCGGCGCGCGGGCAGCGCCGACACCGGCGGCATCCGCTACAGCACCTCCGTCCCCGGCGCGGACACCTGCTACCCCAGCGAACGCCTCGCCACCCTGCTCCGCCTGCCGACCGGCTCCCACAACGGCGACACCGTCGTCCTCGGCGCTCCCGACATCCTCCTCAACAAGCGTCTCGACCAGCAGGGCAACGCCTCGCTCGCCCTGCAACTCCTCGGCTCCCGGCCCCATCTGGTCTGGTACCTCCCCTCGCTCGACGACTCCTCCCTCACCGACACCCAGGACCGCAAGAGCCTCTTCGACCTGCTCCCCTCGGGCTGGCTCTGGGGCACCCTGCAACTGTTCGTCGCCGCACTCCTCGCCGCACTCTGGCGGGGACGGCGCTTCGGCCCGCTCGTCCCGGAGAACATCCCCGTCGCGATCCGCGCCTCCGAGACCACCGAAGGACGCGCCCGCCTCTACCGCAAGGCCGACGCCCGCGACCGCGCCGCCGACGCCCTGCGCGCCGCGACCCGCGCCCGCCTCGCCCCGCTCGTCGGCGTCCCCGCCGCCCAGGCCCACACGCCGGAGGTCCTCCTCCCGGCCCTCTCCGCCCACCTGGCGGACGGCGACCGCCAACCCGCCGCGCACTCCCTCCTCTTCGGACCGCCGCCCACCGACGACGCCGCCCTCGTCGCCCTCACCGACCGACTCGACGCCCTCGAAAGCGAGGTACGCCGTCCATGACGGACCCGACCACCGACAACGCCGGAAACACCGGGGACGCGGACACCGCCCGAGCCTCCCTGGAAGCCCTGCGCGCCGAGATCGCCAAAGCCGTGGTCGGCCAGGACCCCGCCGTCACCGGGCTGGTCGTCGCTCTCCTCTGCCGTGGACACGTCCTCCTCGAAGGCGTCCCCGGCGTCGCCAAGACACTCCTCGTGCGCGCACTCGCCTCGGCCCTCGAACTCGACACCAAACGCGTCCAGTTCACCCCCGACCTGATGCCGAGCGACGTCACCGGCTCGCTGGTCTACGACGCCCGCACCGCCGCGTTCTCCTTCCAGCCCGGCCCCGTCTTCACCAACCTCCTTCTCGCCGACGAGATCAACCGCACCCCGCCCAAGACCCAGTCCTCCCTCCTGGAAGCCATGGAGGAACGCCAGGTCACGGTCGACGGCACACCCCGCCCGCTGCCCGAGCCGTTCCTCGTCGCCGCCACCCAGAACCCCGTGGAGTACGAGGGCACCTACCCGCTCCCCGAAGCCCAACTGGACCGCTTCCTACTGAAGCTGACGATCCCTCTGCCCTCACGGCAGGACGAGATCGACGTCCTCACCCGCCACGCCTCCGGCTTCAACCCCCGCGACCTGCGTGCCGCCGGGGTACGTCCCGTCGCCGGTCCCGCCGACCTCGAAGCGGCCCGCGCCGCCGTCGCCAAGACCACCGTCTCCCCCGAGATCACCGCCTACGTCGTGGACATCTGCCGTGCCACCCGCGAGTCCCCCTCCCTCACCCTGGGCGTCTCCCCTCGCGGCGCGACCGCCCTGCTCGCGGCGGCACGCGCCTGGGCCTGGCTGACGGGCCGTGACTACGTCATCCCCGACGATGTGAAAGCCCTCGCCCTGCCCGCCCTGCGCCACCGCGTCCAACTGCGCCCCGAGGCCGAGATGGAGGGCGTGACCACCGACTCCGTCATCAACTCCGTCCTCGCCCACGTCCCGGTGCCCCGCTGATGCCGCTCACCGGGCGCGCCGCCCTGATCGCGGCCCTGGGTTCCGTGCCCGTCGGTGTCCTGGAACCCAGTTGGACCGGGCTCCTCGCGGTCAACGGCTCCCTGGCCCTGGCCTGTGCCTGCGACTTCGCTCTCGCCGCACCCGTGCGACGTCTCCTCCTCACTCGCTCGGGCGACACCTCCGTCCGTCTCGGCGACACCGCCGATGTCACGCTCACCGTCACCAACCCGTCCCGCCGCCTGCTGCGCGCTCGCCTGCGGGACGCCTGGCCGCCCAGCAGTTGGCAACCAGGCACCGAACTGGACAGCTCCCGGCACCGCCTGACCGTCCCGCCCGGCGAACGCCGCCGCGCTACGACCCGGCTGCGCCCCACCCGCCGCGGCGACCGCCAAGCCGACCGCGTGACCATCCGTTCCTACGGCCCCCTCGGGCTCTTCTCCCGTCAGGGCACCCATCGAATCCCCTGGACACTACGGGTTCTGCCCCCGTTCACCAGCCGAAAGCACCTCCCGTCGAAACTCGCTCGATTGCGTGAACTAGACGGTCGTACAAGCGTCCTGACACGCGGTGAGGGCACCGAATTCGACAGCCTCCGCGAGTACGTCCCCGGTGACGACACCCGCTCCATCGACTGGCGCGCCACCGCCCGCCAGTCCTCCGTGGCCGTCCGCACCTGGCGCCCCGAGCGCGACCGCCGCATCCTGCTCGTCCTGGACACCGGACGCACCTCGGCCGGCCGCGTGGGCGACGCACCGCGCCTCGACGCCTCCCTCGACGCCGCGCTCCTCCTGGGCGCCCTCGCCTCCCGCGCGGGCGACCGCGTGGACCTGCTGGCCTACGACCGCCGGGTACGTGCTCTCGTCCAGGCGAAATCCGCAGGCGATGTACTGCCCGCACTGGTGAACGCGTTGGCCTCCCTCGAACCGGAACTCGTCGAGACCGACGCCCGCGGCCTCGCCGCCACGGTCCTGCGTACGACTTCTCGTCGCTCCCTCGTCGTCCTCTTCACCACACTCGACGCGGCACCGGTGGAGGAGGGCCTGCTGCCGGTACTCCCCCAGCTAACGAGCCGTCACACGGTTCTGGTGGCTTCGGTCGCCGACCCGCACATCGCGGCGATGGCGCGGGCACGGGGCGACGTCGACGCGGTGTACGAGGCTGCGGCGGCCGCGCAGGCTCAGCGTGAGCGCGAGCGGACGGCGGATCAACTGCGGCGCCACGGCGTGACGGTAGTGGACGCGACACCGGACGAGCTGGCACCCGCGGTCGCGGACGCATATCTCGCACTGAAAGCGGCCGGTCGGCTCTGACAATGCGTACCCCTGTCCCCGCGAAAGGGAAAAGGGTCCGTAAACGCAGAAAACCCCCGCACCAACGGTGCGGGGGTTTTCCCTAAAATTTGTTCGGCGGCGTCCTACTCT
>NZ_JACYHF010000031.1 GCF_016482685.1 Streptomyces sp. DSM 110735
GGGGGGGTGTTTGTTGAAAACCCCCCGGGCGGGGGGGGGGGGGGAAAGGGCGTGGGGCCCCACCGCCTTTGGCCCCTGGGGGGGGGGGGGGGGGGGGGGGCGGGCCGCGCGTTCGGTGCTCGCGTGTTCGAGGGGTGCGAGGGGTCGTGCTCAGCCGAGACCGATCTCCCGGTCCGCCGCCGAGCGGCTCGGCTGCCACCACGTCGTCACCGGCTCCCACACCAGGACCCGCGTCCCGGTGCCCAGGTGCCCGGCGGAAAAGACGCCGCCCCACCGCCCGGCCGCGTCGGAGACGTAGACCGAGCGGGCGCGGCGCGCCTCCGGGTCGGCAGGGTCGCCGATGGTGCGCACGGCAGCGTAGGCGGTCTCCCGCGCGCCGAGCCGGTACGTGCCCTTGCCGCCCTCCCGCACCGGCAGCGCGGCACCGTCCAGACCGCCGAAGCTGACCACCGGCACGCGCTCCACGGTGCAGGCGCGCCCGCCCCGGTTGGTCACCGAGAACCGCACCACGGTGCGCTCGGCGGGCACCGCGGCGGCGCGCACGGTCAGTTCGCCCTGGGTGCACGGGGCGACCCGGGCGGGGGCGGCGTGACCGGCCGGCGCGGTCAGCAGCACGGCCCCGGAGGCGAGGACGGCGGAAGCGGCGGCGAGGGCTCGGATACGCATGACGGACTCCCTGATCACGGTCGACGGCACGGCCTGGCGGACCACGGTCCGCCCGAACGGTAGGACGGCGGTCCGGCCTGTGGGGTTGTACCGGAATCGGCGCTGTGACCCGATTGCGCTACACCTGTCACCCTTCCCGGGGCGGCTCACTCGTCGCCCTCCACGGGCGAACTCCACGCGTTCCCGTCCGCCGGACAGGAACTGCCGTCCGGCGGCAGCGAGCCGTACAGCAGGAAGTCGTCGACCTTGCGGTGCACGCACTTGGAGGAGGCGTAGCCGGTGTGGCCGTCGCCCTTGTTGTCGAGCACCACGGCCGAGTCGCCCAGCCGCGCGGCCGTCTCCACGGTCCAGCGGTACGGCGTCGCCGGGTCACCGCGCGTGCCGATCAGCAGCATGCGGGCGGAGGGCACGTCCTTCACCTCGTCGCGGATGTAGTCCGTGCCCTTGGGGCGGCCGTAGCACATCAGCAACTGGGTGAGCCGGTAGCGCCCGAAGACCGGGGACGCCTCGTCGTAGGCGGAGCGCAGGTCCTTGAGGTCCTTGGTGACGCGGGCGTCCGAGGGGCGGTCCGGGTCGTCGGCGCAGTTGATCGCCAGCAGCGCGGCGGGCAGGTTGTCGACGGGCACGTCCTGCGTGGCGACCAGACCGGTGTGCTGCCCGCCCTTGCCGCCGCTCCCGCCGTCGGAACGCGGCGGCGCGGTGATGCCTCCGGTGGCGAAGCTGAGGACGCGCCGGGTGTCGCCGTCCTCCATCAGGGAGGCCAGCGCACGCTCCAGCGACGGCCAGAGCTGCTTGCTGTACAGCCCCTGCCCGATCGCGCCCACCAGGTCCTGCCCGGAGAAGGTGCCGCCGAAGTCGGTGGGCACCGGGTTCGCGTCGAGCGAGCGCACCAACCGCACCACCTGGTCGCGGGCCGCCCGCGGGTCCTGTCCGAAGGGGCAGCCCACGTCGCTCGTGCACCAGTCGATGAAGGAGTCCAGCGCCGTCTGCTGCCCCTCGGCTCCCGCCCTGCCCTGCTCGGACAGCGGCTCGGTCAGCGTGTCCACGCCGTCCAGGGCCATGTGCCCGACCTTGTGCGGGAACTCCGCCGCGTAGACCGCGCCCAGCCGGGTGCCGTAGGAGAAGCCCAGGTAGTCCAGCTTCTTGCGGCCCAGCGCCTGGCGGATCACGTCCATGTCGCGCGCCGCGTCGACCGTGCCCATGTGCTTGACGACCGGTCCGGAGTACTTGGCGCACAGCTCGGCGGACTGCCGCAGCCGGGTCAGCAGCGCCTGCGGGCGGCGGATGTCCAGCTCCGGGTCCGAGGCCGCCGCGTCCGCCGCCGGGTCCTGGCCCGCGCCGCAGCTCACGGGGGAGGAGCGGCCGACGCCGCGCGGGTCGAAGGTGACCACGTCGTACCCGTTGGTCAGGTCCATGAACGCCTTGCCGCTGGCGGCGAGCTGGGCGACGCCCGGTGCCCCGGGGCCGCCGAAGTTCAGCAGCAGCGAGCCGTGCGGTGTCCCGGTCGCCCGGTAGCGGGCCAGCGCCAGATCGAGGGTGGCGCCGCCGGGGTGCGCGTAGTCGAGGGGGACGGTGACCTTGCCGCACTGGAGGTCCCGGGGCATGTCCGGGCCGTCGCAGGCGCCCCAGGCCACCTTCTGCGCGTAGAACCGGGACAGCCCGGGTGCGGGGGATTCGGCCGCCGCGACGGGCAGCCCGGCGCCGAGCAGCGCGAGGGTGAGGACTGAGGCGCTCGCGGCGCGTCGCAGGGCGGGTCGTCTGGTCAGCTTCGCCGGCATCGATCGCCTCCCGGGACGCGGCCGATCGGGGGATCTGGAGCCGCGCCGTCCTCACGATAAGCGGGCCCCGCGACCGCCGCCTCCCGGCGGGCGGCGGGGCGGAGAGGGCCGTATTCTGCCCGCCCCGCGGCGGCCGTGTGCTCGGTTCCGGACGCGTTCATGACCGTTTCGCGGTCGTTTGGGACGCCACTTTTGACTCGTTCGGGCGGCGTCAAGCCATTCGATGGACCGGGCCACTCGATGGGGTGAAAGCAGGAATAGCCATAACTCGGATGGTCCGGCCGCGTTCTATGTGGTGCGGGCAACTGCCCGCGACTGACTCTGGAAGGCAGGCAAACCTATGAAACGGGCTACCCGTAACGGTGTGATCGGTGTGGCCGCCGCTTCCGGCGCGATGGCCATGGCGATGCCGGTGTCCGCCGCCTTCGCGGCCGGCGGCGCCTCTGCCGACGGCGCTGCGGTGGGCTCGCCCGGTGTGCTCTCCGGCAACACCGTCCAGCTCCCGGTGAGCGTGCCGGTGAACGCGTGCGGCAACACGGTGAACGTGGTCGGGCTCCTGAACCCGGCGATGGGCAACTCCTGCGCGAACACCGGTTCCGATTCCGAGAGCGGCGGCAGCGGCTCCGGCTCCGGCACCTCGGGCGGCTCCGCCCACGCGGGTGTCGGCACCGGCACGTCCGGTTCCTCGGCGCACAGCGTCACGCACGGCTCGCCCGGCGTGCTCTCGGGCAACGGCATCCAGCTCCCCGTGGACGTGCCGGTGAACGCGTGCGGCAACAGCGTCGACGTCGTGGGAGTGGCCAACCCGGCCTTCGGCAACCACTGCCAGAACGGCCCGGTGGAGACCACGCCCCCGCCGGTGACCCCGCCGGTCACCGAGCCCCCCACCGAGCCCCCGGCCACGCCGGAACCCCCGGCTCCGCCGAAGTCCCACCCCAAGCCGCACACCCCCGCGGCGCCGCCCGAGGGCACCCTCGCGCACACGGGTACGGACACGACGGCCCCGGCACTCGCGGGCAGCGCGGCGTTCATCGTCGCCGGAGCGGCCCTGTACCGCCGCTTCCGGCCGACGCGCGTCGGCTGACCGCGCCGGCGCACGGCCCCACCGGACGCGACCGGCCTCGGTGGGGCCTTTGACATGGACGGCGGAGCCGGGCCCGCCGGACGTGTCGTCAACGGGCGCCCAGCATTGGCGCGTTGACTCGGTTCACGCGCGGTTCACGCGCCGCTGGGGCGTGGCGTGCGCACGCGGGATCGGGAAGGATGCGGCGGGTGCGGCGAGCCGTCGCACCGTCCGTGGTCCCACCCGCGCGGAGACCGCCCGTATGCCGGGCACGGCCGCGCGGCCCCCCAGAAATGGAGCGCACCGATGACGTCACCGGCCCCCCAGGATCTCGTCGTCACCCAGGCCACCCTCGCCGACTGGCCGGTGATCAGCGCGTGGGCGGCGGCGGAGGGCTGGAACCCGGGACTCTCCGACGGACCCGCCTTCTTCGCCCAGGACCCCGAGGGCTTCTTCCTCGGCCGGATCGACGGCGAGCCGGTCTCGGCCGTCTCCGTGGTGAACTACGGCGACGACTACGCGTTCCTCGGCTGCTACCTCGTCCGCCCCGACCTGCGTGGCCAGGGACACGGGCTCACCACCTGGAAGACCGCCCTCGCGCACGCGGGCACCCGCACCGTCGGCCTGGACGGCGTGGTCGCCCAGCAGGACAACTACCGCCGCTCCGGCTTCGAACTCGCCCACCGCACCGCCCGCTACACCGGTCCCGCCCCCACCGGTCCGGTCCCCGACGGCGTACGCCCCGCCGAGGCAGCCGACCTCGCCGCCGTCACCGTGTACGACAGCGCGTGCTCCCCGGCCGACCGTCCCCGCTTCCTCGCCGAGTGGCTCACGCTCCCCGGGCACCGCGCCTTCGTCCGCGAGGACGGCGGACGGCTCACCGGCTACGGAGTGATCCGCCCGGGACACGACTGCCCGCGCGTCGGCCCCCTCTTCGCGGACACCGCCGACGACGCCCGCGCCCTGCTGACCGCGCTGTCGGCGGAGGTCGCCGGACAGCAGGTCGCCGTGGACATCCCCGAGCCGAACAAGGCGGCCGTCGCCCTCGCCCTCGACCTGGGTCTGACCCCCTCCTTCGAGACCGCCCGCATGTACACCGGACAGGTCCGCGAGCACGCGCTCGACCGGGTCTTCGGCGTCGCGACCCTCGAACTCGGCTGACCGTCCTCCGGCGCCTTCCCCGTGCGGGTAAATTCCGTTGCCCGCGCGGGAACAGGCTGCTGGAGTGACCCCATGGACGCCACAGCGGTACTGACCGCGTACGACCGTCAGATGCGCGAGGGCGCGCGAGCCGAGGGCTCGGGGGCGCGGATCGAGAGGACCGGCGGTGTGGTGCGCCTGGTCTCCGAGGGGGGCGGGTGGAACGCCGTGCTGTGGTCGGGGCTCGACGAGACGGACGCGCGGCGCGCGATCGAGGAGCAGATCGCCCACTTCACCGGTCTCGGCCAGGAGTTCGAGTGGAAGCTCTACGGTCACGACCGACCGGCCGATCTCGGTGACCGGCTCGCCGCCGCCGGATTCCGGGCCGAGGACCAGGAGACCGTGATGGTGGCCGAGACCGCCGACGTGGTGCAGGACGCCGAACCGCCCGCCGAGGTGCGTGTCGTGCGGGCCACCGACGCGGCCGGGGTCGACCTCGTCGTGCGCGTGCACGAGGAGGTGTTCGGGAGGGACGGCACCCGGCTGCGGCACCACCTGCTCACCCGGCTCGCCGAAGACCCCGGGACCGTCCTCGCGGTGGTCGCGCTCGCCGGTGACGAGCCGGTCTCCGCCGCCCGCCTGGAAATCGTGCCGGGGACCGAGTTCGCGGGACTGTGGGGCGGCGGCACGGTGACGCGGTGGCGCGGCCGGGGCGTCTACCGCACCCTGGTCGCCCACCGCGCCCGTGCCGCCGCCGCGCACGGCTGCCGCTATCTCCAGGTCGACGCCTCGGACATGAGCCGCCCCGTCCTGGAGCGGCTCGGCTTCCGCGCGCTGACCACCACGACCCCATATCTGTACGGGGCGTGACGTCCGGTCGTCTCATCGACGGGACGTCACACCCCGGTCGTCGTCATCTCGCAAAGGGACGTGACGCCGGTTCGGGTCAGCGGCGTCCCCGCGACCGGTCCAGCGCGGCGACACCCGCTGCCGCCAGGGCGATCTGGATCAGCCACTCGATCCAGTCGGGCCCGTCCGTGTCGGCCACCCCGAGCCCGGCCGCGATCGCGGAGCCCAGCAGGGCGGCCACGATGCCGACGACGATGGTCAGCAGAATGCCGATGTGCTGGCGGCCGGGTACGACCAGCCGGCCGAGCACACCGATGATGATGCCGATGATTATGGCGCTGATGATTCCTGAGATTTCCATGTCCACCCCTCCGGGTCCGGGCCCTCGCTGCCTTGGCATGTTCCCGCTATAACCGGAGCCAGTCCCCCCGGACCCGGCTCCGTCCGGAATCGGATCATCAACGTCCGCCGCAGGACATGAGGAGGCCGGTCCGCCCGGGCGAACCGGCCTCGCGTCCTTCGTTGTCCTGCGATATCAGCGTGTGCTCCCTTCCCTCGCGTAGTGCGGGGCTGGACCGCGCTGGTGGGGTGAGCGGTGCAGCACCGCTGTTCCTCATATTTTGCGCCTTTTATGGCGCTGTGTGTAGGGGGTGAGCCGGTTTGTCTGCGGAAACCGGCTCAGGGCGCTCGATTCCGCACCGCAGCCGGTGCAGACCCCGGCGCGCATGGCTCTTCACCGTGCCCAGCGGCCACCCCGTGCGCGCCGCGATCTGCGGCTGGGTGAGGTCCTCGTAGAACGCCAGATACAGCACGCGCCGCTGCGCCGCCGGGAGGCGCCCCAGCTCCCGCCGGACCAGCACCCGGTCCAGCGCCGACTCCGGCTCCGGGGCGGCCTGGGGACCCGGCAGGGCCGTCCCCGCCGCCGTGACCAGCTCACCGCGCCGGGTGCGCGCCGCCAGCGCGTCGGCGATCTTGCGCCGGGCGATGCCGACGATCCAGCCCGGCAGCGGTCCCCGCTCCGCGCGGTAGCCCGCCCGGCCCCGCCACACCCCGAGGAACACCTGCTGGGTCACGTCCTCCGCCTCCCCGGCGTTCCCGAGCGCCCGCCGCGCCAGCGTGTACACCAGCGGCGACCAGCGGTGATAGGCGGCGGCCAGACAGCGCTCGTCGCCCGCCACCAGACCCCGCGCCACCTCCTGGTCGCCGTACGACTCCTCGGCCGCCACCCACCGCGCGGCGGTGGGCTCGGCGGGGGCGACGGCGGGCGCGGCCGGATACGGGGACATGACCTCGGCTCCTCACGGACGACGGTTCCGCCATCGTGTGAGCCGGGCGTGGACGCCCACAACTCGCATCGATTCTGCGTCGTATAGTCGCCGTATGGACGACAAACCGGTGCGCACCGGACCGGAACCGGACCTGGACACCGAGCCGCCGCCGTCGGCGCGCCCCGCGTCCGCCGACGCGGGACTGACCACCGGCGCGCTCGCCCGCAGGCTCGGCGTCTCGCCCACCACGCTGCGCTCCTGGGACCGGCGCTACGGCATCGGCCCAGCCGCCCGCGCCGACGGCCGCCACCGGCGCTGGGCCCCGGACGACGTGGCCGCCCTGGAGGCGATGTGCCGCCTCACCGCGTCCGGTGTGCCGCCCGCCGAAGCCGCCCGCGCCGCGAGGGACCGTCCGCAGGAGAACACCCCGGCCACCGCCCCACCTGCTGCCCCCCGTTCCCGCGCCGCCGGTGTCCTGCCCCTCGGTGACGTGCGCCAGGAGTGCCGGGGGCTCGCCCGCGCCGCCGTCCGGCTGGACGCGCCCGCCGTGGCGCGGCAACTGGACCGCGCCATCACGGAGTTCGGGCTCACCGTCGCCTGGCAGGACGTGATGGCACCGGCGTTGCACGCCGTGGGCCGCAAGTGGGCGTCCTCCGGGGACCGTTACGTCGAGGTGGAGCACCTGCTGTCCTGGCACGTCTCCACCGCCCTGCGCCGCCACACCACTCCGGTGGGCGCGTCCGTCGCCCCCGTCCTGCTGGCCTGCGTCCCCGACGAACAGCACACGCTCCCGCTGGAGGCTCTCAACGCCTCGCTCGCCCAAAGCACCATCCCCACCCGCATGTTCGGCGCCGCCGTCCCCGCCGACGCGCTCGGCGCTGCCGTACGGCGGCTCGGTCCGGCGGCGGTCGTGCTGTGGGCCCAGGCCCGCGCGACGGCGGCTCCGCAGCTCGCCCGGCACATCGCCGCCACCGCGTGGGGCGTACGAGGCGCCCGCGCACAGCCCCTGGTCATGCTCGGCGGGCCCGGCTGGACCGGCCGCCCGACCCGGGGCATGGTCCGCCCCACCGGTCTCGCCGACGCCCTGGCCACCCTGACGGCGGCGTACGGGACCGAGCAACAGGGCTGATCAGGCGGCATGTTGTGTGGTTTCTGACGTTCAGTCACGTCCCCGTGCGCGCTTGAACCGGGCCAGCCCGTCGGAGAGTTCCACGATCGGGTCCGGGTAGTCCCCGAGCGCCGCCCGGTCGAGACCGCTCAGTTTCCACGGCTCGTGCACCGCTGGTCCCTCGACCTCCGCCAACTCCTCGACCCAGCGCCGTACATACACGCCGTCGGGGTCGTACCGCTTCGCCTGGGTGACCGGGTTGAGGACGCGGTTGGGGCGGGTGTCCGTGCCCGTGCCCGCCATCCACTGCCAGTTGAGCTGGTTGTTGGCGATGTCGCCGTCGACCAGCAGATCGAGGAAGTGCCGGGCGCCCACCCGCCAGTCGACGTACAGCGTCTTCGCCAGGAAACTCGCCGTCAGCAGCCGTCCCCGGTTGTGCATCCAGCCCTCGTGCCGCAGTTGGCGCATCGCCGCGTCCACCGCCGGGTAGCCGGTGCGCCCCTCGCGCCATGCCTCGATGTCGGCCTCCGCCTCGCGGCCCGAGCGCCAACGGTCGTGCTTGGTGCGGTAGTCGGCGTGCGAGGCGGTCGGGCGCGCGGCCAGTACCTGGCGGTGGAAGTCCCGCCAGGCGAGCTGCCGTACGAACGCCTCCGCGCCCGCGCCGCCCGCACGGCGCGCCCGGTGCACCAGCTCGACGGCGGACAGCGTGCCGAAGTGCAGATGCGGGGACAGCTTGGAGGTCGCGTCGCCCGCGAGGTCGTCGTGCCGGTCCTCGTACGCGCCGACCCCCGAGCGCAGCCACGCGGCCAGTCGCGTGCGGCCCTCCTCCTCGCCGCCCTCCGCCAGACCGGGGGAGGTGCCCGGGACGGCGGACCGGGACGGCGGCTCCTCCGAACCGACGTTCTCCGGCACCCGCACCACGCGCGGCGCCGCCACCGGATCCCGCAGCCGCTCGCCCGACCACTGGCGGAAGTACGGCGTGAACACCGCGAAGTGGTCCGAGGACGCCGGGGTGACCGCACCGGGCGCCACCGCACCCGTCACCGTCTCGTGCACGTGCAGCCTGCGCCCGTCCGCCTCCAGCGCGTCGCGCAGCCGCTGCTCGCGCCGCTGGGCGTACTCGCTCACGTCGGCCGACAGATGCACCTCGTCGGCGTCGGCCTCCGCGACCACCTTGCACACCTGCTCCACCACGTCGCCGGAGCGCACCACGAGCCGCCCGCCGCGCTCGCGCAGCCCGGCGTCCAGGTCGCGCAGACAGTCGGCGAGGAACGCCTGCCGGTTGGGCGCGTCGTGCGCGGCGGCCACCGCCGGGTCGCGCACGAAGAGGGGAACGACCTGACGCGAGCCGTCCAGCGCCGCGCGCAGCGGCGGATGGTCGTGCAGACGCAGGTCGGCGGTGAACAGGACGACCGAGGTGTTCATCGGGCGGCTCCGAAGCAGGTGGTACGGACGAGCAGGAGGTACGGACGCTGACTCTTCCGGCCGGGAGCGCCCGGCGGACGCACCCGGGGGAGGGTTCCTTCGGCGGTCGGGTGCTCAGCGCCGCCCGGCCGGGCTCCTGCGCCGCCGCAGGACCGTTGACTTCGCCCGGTCCTCGGGCTCGCGGCACGCGGCGCGCGCGATGTTGCGGACCATGCCGCCGAACACGATGGCGTGGAAGGGCGAGACCGCCCACCAGTACGCCTGGCCGAGCAGCCCGCGCGGATGGAACAGGGCGCGCTGGCGGTAGACGCTGCGGCCGTCGCCGTCCGGGGAGGAGTACATCTCCAGCCAGGCGAGACCCGGCAGCCGCATCTCCGCCCGCAGCCGCAGCAGATGCTCCGGCTCGACCTCCTCCACCCGCCAGAAGTCCAGCGAGTCGCCCACCCGCAGCCGCTCGGCGTCCCGGCGGCCCCGGCGCAGCCCGACCCCGCCCATCGCGCGATCCATCCAGCCGCGCAGACTCCAGGCCAGCGGGAAGGAGTACCAGCCGTTGTCGCCGCCCACGCCCTCGATCACCCGCCACAGGGCGCGCACCGGGGCGTCCACCACGGTCTCGCGCTCGTCGGTGTAGAGGCTGCCGCCCGCCCAGTCGGGGTCGGTGGGCAGCGGCTCGCTCGGCGCGCCGGGCAGGGACGCCGACGACCAGCGCGTGTCCACCTTCGCCTCGCGCACCCGGCGCAGCGCGAGCCGTACCGCCGTGTCGAAGCCGTACGGATGCCCCGGCGGCTCGGGCAGATACCGCCGGATGTCGTGCTCCCGGCACACCACCTCGTGCCGCAGCGACTCGGTCAGCGGTCGCGCGATGGACGCGGGCACCGGCGTCACAAGCCCCACCCAGTGGCTGGACAACCCCGGCGTCAGCATCGGCACCGACAGGATGAGCCGGTGGGGGAGCCCCGCGACCTGCGCGTATCTGAGCATCATCTCGCGGTACGTGAGCACGTCCGGGCCGCCGATGTCGAAGGCGCGGTTCACCTCCGGGGGCAGGCTCGCGCAGCCCACCAGCAGCCGCAGCACGTCCTTCACGCCGATGGGCTGGATACGGGTGTGCACCCAGCTCGGGGTGACCATCACGGGCAGCCGCTCGGTGAGGTAGCGCAGCATCTCGAAGGAGGCGGAACCCGAGCCGATGATCACCGCCGCGCGCAGTACGGCCGTCGGCACGCCCGAGGACAGCAGGATGCGGCCCACCTCGGCCCGCGACCTGAGGTGCGGGGAGAGTTCGCCCTCGGGCACGTCGGCCGGGGTGAGCCCGCCGAGGTAGACGATCCGGCGCACCCCGGCGTCCTTCGCCTGCTTGCCGAAGTTGCGGGCCGCGCGGCGGTCGGTCGCCTCGAAGTCGTCGCCGGTGCCGAGCGCGTGCACCAGGTAGTACGCCACGTCGACGCCCCGCATCGCCTCGGCCGTCGACTCGGGGTCGGTGACGTCACCTCGGACGATCTCCACCTGTCCGGACCACGGATGGTCGCGCAGCTTGCGCGGGGTGCGGGCGAGACAGCGCACCCGGTACCCGGCCTCCAGCAGCTCCGGCACCAGACGGCCGCCGATGTAGCCGGTCGAACCGGTCACGAGGCAGAGCGGGCCGCCCGTGGCGTGGTCGTCGTTCATCGTCCCGGGTCCTCCGCGTCGGTGTCTCCTGCCGTGGCGGTCTCCCCGCCCTCCGGTTCCCCCGCCCTCTTGCTTCTCCTCGGCGGCGCCCTCCGGATGCGTGCCGCCCTCCGCCCAGCCTGCCCGCGCGGGGCGGACGGCGCCTGTCGAGGTCGCGGTACGGGAGCGAACGACGTACGGTGCGTGGCCGTCCCCTTCCGGGGCAGACGGGGGAGTACACGTCGTACGTCCCGTCGTCCTCCGGAGGTGTTCGTCGCCATGGTCGCGAAGGTGCTGGAGCGGTTTCCCGCAGGTTCGCCCCGCGGATCGTGGCCCGCGGAGGAGTACGCCGCGGCCCGCCGCGCGGAGGGACGCCCGGCGACCGTGGTGATGGACCTGGAGTCGGACAGTTTCCTCGTGGTCCTGGAGATGCGGGCCGAGGACTGAGCCGACGGGTCGACTGCGGCTGGTGGGTGTTCCGGACCCGTTGAGGGACGGACCCGCTGAGCGACGGTCCCGGTCAGCCCGTCAGCGCCCGCAGATGAGCCTCCCGGGTCTCCGCCGTCTGACCCTGCACCAGCAGGAACAGCCCCTCGCGGGCGAGGCGTTGGGCGCGGGCGGTCAGGGACATCGCCCGTCCGCCGCCCGCTACGACCGCCGCCGTGGTCGCCTCGGTGAGGGCGGCGTACGCCTCGGCGCGTACGGCGAGACGCTCCTCGACGCGTTCCAGCGGCTCGGGGTAGTCGGCCAGGGCGTAGGCGCGGTCGCGGACGTCGGCGAGGCGGGCGTGGAGCGGGGCAGCCGTGCCCTCGTCCAGCAGGGACAGGGCGGCGGAGGCGATGCCGAAGACCGCCGGGTTGGCGTTCAGGGTCTTGGCACGGTCGCCCGGGGCCCACTCGGCGTACGGAATGCGCAGGGCCACCGCTTCCTCGGGCACCCACAGACCGTCCAGCTCCAGGGAGACCGTCCGGGCTGCGGAGAGCGCGGCGAGCCGCATCGGCGCCGACGCCCGCAGCCCCGGCTGCTCACGCGCCTCGACGAACGCGAACAGCACCTCGCCGTCCTCGGTCACCCCGGCCAGCAGCATCAGGTCGTTCAGTCCCCACCCCGTGAACCAGGGCACGCTGCCGTCGAACTGCCAGCCGACGCCCTCCGGGCGTACCCGCACCGGGACCCTCGGGTACGCCCGCAGATGCGCGTACGCCACCCCGGACAACAGCTCCCCGCGCGACAGCGGGCCCAACAGCCGCTCCCGCGCCGCCTGTTCACCCCGTACCAGGGTCTGCACCGGGGTGTGGTGCTGTGTCTGCACGAACCAGGTCGAGCAGCACGCCCCGGCGAGGATCTCCGCCGTCTCCCGCAGCACCGCCGCCGGTGCCCCCGCGCCGCCGTACTCCACCGGCGCCGTCACCCCCAGCAGCCCCGACCGCTTGACCGCCTCGACATGACCGACGGGCACGCCCTCCTGGTCCACCCGCGCGGCTTCGGGCTCCAGCAGCGAGGAGGCGAGCTGGCGGGCACGGGCGACGAGCGGGTGCGTCGTGATCGTCATACGGATGATTCTGGCCCAGCGGGGCGTGTGTCACGGTCGACCGCGTGTGTCACGGTCGGCTCAGGTCCGTGCGACGTGTACGGGCGTCCGGGAACCCCGTATCCCGCCCGCCCCGGTGTGTCACACTCCGCCGATGACTGCCGAAACGATCACCGCCGCCGCGTCGGGCACCTTCCAGCTCGGCGACTTCCCCGTCCACCGCACCGGCTTCGGCACCATGCGCCTGACCGGTAGCTCCGCCTTCCACGAGGGCACCCCGAGCGACCGCGGGCGCTCCCTCGCCGTGCTGCGCCGGGCCGTCGAACTCGGGGTGAACCACATCGACACGGCAGCGTTCTACTTCTCCGCGCTCCGCTCCGCCAACGAACTGCTCAACACCGCGCTCGCCCCGTACCCCGACGATCTCCTCATCGCCACCAAGGTCGGTCCGTTCCGCGAGCAGGACGGCGAGTGGGGGACCTCCGCGCGCCCGGACCAACTGCGCGGCCACGTCGAGGAGAACCTGCGCCAGCTCGGCCGCGACCACCTCGACCTCGTCTATCTGCGCCGGATACGGCAGGACTCCATAGCCGAGCACTTCGGCGCCCTCGCCGAGCTGCGCGAGGCGGGTCTGATCCGGCACCTCGGCATCTCCGCCGTACAGCCACGCCACCTCACCGAGGCACTGGAGATCGCCCCCGTGGTCTCCGTGCAGCAGCGCTGCGCCCTCGACCTGCCCGATCCCAACGCCGACGCGCTCCTGGAGATGTGCCGGGAACGCGGCATCGCCTTCGTGCCGTACTACGCCGTCGCGGGCGAGGGCGGCGAGCACGGCGCCGTCGCCGGGCGCGCCGAAGCCGCGGTCACGGAGATCGCCCGCGCGCACGGTGTCCGCCCCGCCCAGATCCGCACCGCCTGGACCCTCCACCAGGGCCCCCACGTCCTCGCCATCACCGGCACCGGCAACCCGGACCACCTGACCGAGAACATCGCGGCGGGCACCCTGAAACTGACGGAGGAGGAACTGGCCCGCCTGAACACGCTGCACCGCGAGACGGAGTGAGCTGCGCGCCTGCTGTCATGCGTGCGCCGCCGGCGTCGGATGCCCGGGTGCCCGCAAGGTCGGTCGTCAGCAGATCCCCGGGCGGCTCGTCGGCGACCGGGAGCCAGGGCGGTCGCGGGTAGGGGCGCAGGGTGGGCAGCACCGCCGGTACGCCGCCGTCCGCGGCGGTGACCCCGGCCAGGCAGTCGCACAGCCGCCGGGCCCGCGCACCGTGCAGGGCGCCCGTCTCCTCCAGCACCCGGAGAGCCGAGGGCACGGAGATCGGCTGAGCCGCCGGTCCGCGCACATCGGGTTCGAGTCCGAAGGCGTGACCGCCGTCCCCGGTGCCGTAGGCGTCCAGCGCCGCGAGGACGCCCGCCGGGTCGTCCGCCCCGCCGAAGAGGCATGTCATGCGGGCGACGGTGGGCGCGGCTTCGCGGGTGGTCTTGAACGAAACGGCCACGCCGGGGACCCGGGCCGGGACTTCGGACCCGACGTCGGTCACGGCAGCCCCGCCAGGGGTGACTGGCGCACGTCAGGTTTTACGTATAACCTCTCCCGCTAACCACCCCCACCGGAAGGTCCCGATGCGACGCGTTGCCCTGGTCACCCTTGTCGTGGACGACTACGACGAGGCCATCCGCTTCTACACCGACGCCCTGGGCTTCCGGCTGGCCGAGGACGAGCCCCGTCCGGACGGCGCCCGCTGGGTCGTGGTCGTACCCGGCGAGGGCAACGACGGCACCGGACTGCTGCTCGCCCGCGCCAAGGACGACGCCCAGCGCGCCCGTGTCGGCGACCAGACCGGCGGACGCGTCGGCTTCTTCCTGCACACCGACGACTTCGCCCGCGACCACGCGCGCATGTCCGCCGCCGGGGTGACCTTCCTGGAGGAGCCCCGCCGCGAGTCCTACGGCTCCGTCGCCGTCTTCCAGGACCTCTACGGCAACCGCTGGGACCTCCTCCAGCCCGCCGCCTGAACCCCCGCACCCCGCACGATCCGCCGAGGAAGCCCGCCATGACCGCGCCCCGCATCGACACCGACACCCTCCGCCGGCTCCCCAAGGCCGTGCTGCACGACCACCTCGACGGCGGTCTGCGCCCCGCCACGCTCGTCGAACTCGCGGCGTCGGTGGGCCATACCCTGCCCACCACCGACCCCGGTGAGCTGGCCGCCTGGTACGTGGAGGCTGCCAACTCGGGCGACCTGGTGCGCTACATAGGCACCTTCGAGCACACCCTCGCCGTGATGCAGAGCCGCGAGGGTCTGCTGCGCGTCGCCGAGGAGTACGTCCTCGACCTCGCCGCCGACGGCGTGGTCTACGGCGAGGTGCGCTACGCCCCCGAGCTGAACACGCAGGGCGGTCTGACGATGCGCGAGGTCGTGGAGACCGTGCAGGAGGGTCTCGCCTCCGGCATGGCCAAGGCGGCCGCCGCCGGGACGCCCGTGCGCGTGGGCACCCTGCTGTGCGGGATGCGGATGTTCGACCGGGTCCAGGAAGCCGCCGAGCTGGCCGTCGCCTACCGGGACGCGGGCGTCGTCGGCTTCGACATCGCGGGCGCCGAGGACGGCTTCCCGCCCGCCGACCACCTCGCCGCCTTCGAGCTGCTGCGCCGCGAGAGCGTGCCGTTCACCATCCACGCGGGCGAGGCGTACGGGCTGCCCAGCGTCCACCAGGCGCTCCAGGTGTGCGGCGCCCAGCGCATCGGCCACGGCGTCCGCCTCACCGAGGACATCGTGGACGGCAAGCTCGGCCGCCTGGCGGGCTGGGTCCGCGACCGCCGCATCGCCCTGGAGATGTGCCCCACCTCCAACCTCCAGACGGGCTGCGCGACCTCCATCGCCGAGCACCCCATCACCGCGCTGAAGGACCTCGGCTTCCGGGTCACCCTCAACACCGACAACCGCCTGGTCTCCGGCACCACGATGACCCGGGAGATGTCCCTGCTCGTCGAGGAGGCGGGCTGGACGGCCGAGGACCTGCGCACGGTCACGGTGAACGCCGTCAAGAGCGCGTTCATCCCGTTCGACGAGCGCAAGGCGCTCATCGAGGACGTGATCCTGCCGGGCTACGCGGACGCCGTCTGAAGCAGCCCGCGCGCGTAGGCGGCCTGTCCGACGTGCTGGAGATCGTCGGACAGGACGCTCACCAGGCGCGCCCCGAGCGTGACCGGCGGGCTCCAGCGCTCGTCCACCACCCGCTCCAGGTCGCCCGCCGTGAGCGAGCGCAGCGCCTTCAGGCTCTGCTCGTGCACCGCGTCGTAGTACCCGGTCAGCAGGTCCGCCGAGTCCACCCGGACCTTCGCGACCTGCGCCGGGGTGTGCCCGTAGCCGGTGTCCTGGGCGGGCAGCTTCAGCCCGAAGCGCTTCTCCCAGCCGTCGGACAGCCACACCTGGTCCAGACCGAAGGCGTCGGCGATGTGGTCGTCCTGCACCCGGGTGAGATGCCAGACCAGCCAGGCGATGGTGTTGGCACCGGGCGCGGGGCTCGTGTGCAGCTCGTCGGGGCCGAGACCGTCCAGGACGGCGTGGACCTCTTCCCGGATGCGGCCGAAGCCGTCGATGAGGATGTCCTTGGCATGCATGGGTCCACCTTCGCGCATCCCGGCGCCCGCCGCGCCCCGATGGACTGACGGCGCGTCACGCCGGGTGTCGCGGGGCGCGTCACACCTCGCCGAGCGGTCCGGTCACCGCGGGTTCCGCCGGTACGGCCGCCTCCTCGGTGCCCAGCAGCGAGAGCAGGGCGCGGGCGGCGGGGCTGGTGGCACGCTCCGGCGGCAGCAGGACCACCGTCTCGTACGCCGCCTCGCCCATCCCCTTCAGCGGGAGCGCGGTCAGCGAGGACCGCTTGTGCCGGAAGTGCCGGGGGACGACCGCGATCCCCAGGTTCTCGTCCACCAGGTCAAGGAGGCTGTGCACGTCGTTGACCTCCAGGGCGACCGTACGGCGCACCCCCGCGGCGGCGAACGCCGCGTCCGTCGCCCGGCGCGGACCCCAGTCCGGGTGGAAGTCCACGAACACCTCGCCCGCCAGATCGGCTGGGGCGAGGACCGCGCCCGCCTTCGCGAACCGGTGCTCCGGATGGCACAGCACCGTCATGGGCTCGCTCGTCAGCGGTACGGCCCGCAACTGGTCGCCGTCCGTGCGGGTGCGGTAGGCGAAGGCCAGGTCGAGGCGGCCCGCCGCGACCTCCTCGGCCAGCGTGCCCGTACCCGTCTGCCGCAGCCGGATCTCCACGTCCGGGTGCTCCCGGCGGAAGGCGGCGAGCAGCCCCGCCACCCGGACCCCGGCGATGCACTGCTCGGTGCCCAGCGCCACCGTGCCGCGCAGCACGCCCTGCACGGCGGCCACCGCCTCGTGCGCCGCGCGGACCTGCGCCAGCACCCGCTCGGCCTCCACCAGGAGCGCCCGCCCCGCCTCGGTGAGCGTCACGCGCCGGGTCGTCCGCACGAACAGCGGCGCCCGCAGCTCGCGCTCCAGCGACCTGATGGACGCCGACAGGCCCGACTGGGACACCATGAGCCGCTCGGCGGCCCGGGTGAAGTGCTGGTCCTCGGCGACCGCGACGAAGTGCTGGAGATGACGCAGTTCCATGAGGCGGAAGCCTAACCGCATTGAGAAGCCCGCTCGCTCAAACCCATCGGATTCTCCTGTTGGACCGCTGACCGGGCGCCGGGAAAGAGTGGGGGAAGGCTGCCGGACACCCGGCAGCCGGGAAGACCGAGTGCCCACCCCACTGGAGTCGCGTTGTACACCGCACACCCCGACCGCTACGCCGACATGCCCTACCGGCGCACCGGACGCAGCGGACTGAAGCTCCCCGCGCTGTCCCTCGGCCTGTGGCACAACTTCGGCCCCGACCGCCCCGCGGAGACCCAGCGCGCGATCCTGCGCCGCGCCTTCGACCTCGGCGTCACCCACTTCGACCTCGCCAACAACTACGGCCCCCCGCCCGGCGCCGCCGAGTCCGCCCTCGGCGAGGCACTGAAGGCCGACTTCGCGCCGTACCGCGACGAACTGGTGATCTCCACCAAGGCGGGCTACCTGATGTGGCCCGGACCGTACGGCGAATGGGGCTCGCGCAAGTACGTGCTGGGCTCACTGGACCAGTCGCTGAAGCGTATGGGCCTGGACCATGTGGACATCTTCTACTCCCACCGCTTCGACCCCGACACCCCGCTGGAGGAGACGATGGGTGCGCTGCACTCCGCCGTCCAGCAGGGCAAGGCGCTCTATGTCGGCATCTCCAACTACCCCGCCGAACAGACCCGCGAGGCAGCCCGCGTCCTGGGCGAGCTGGGCACCCCGCTCCTCATCCACCAGCCGCGCTACTCGATGCTCGATCGGCGCCCCGAGGACGAGGGCGTGTTCGACGCCCTGGACGAACTGGGGGTCGGCTCCATCGTCTACTCCCCGCTGGAGCAGGGTCTGCTCACCGGCCGCTACCTCGACGGCATCCCCGAGGACTCCCGCGCCGCGAGCGACAGCCCCTTCCTGAACTCCGACGCCGTCACCGAGGACCTCGTCGCCCGGCTGCGCGCCCTGGACGGCATCGCCAAGTCCCGGGGGCAGAGCCTCGCCCAGCTCGCCCTCGCCTGGGTGCTGCGGGGCGGGCGGGTCACCTCGGCCCTGGTCGGCGCGAGCAGCCCCCGCCAACTGGAGGACAGCGTGGGCGCGTTGCGCAACCTGGACTTCGAGGCGGAGGAACTGGCGCGGATCGACGAGGTGTTGAAGGGCTGAAGGGTTTGAGCCCTTCGAGTCCTTGAGCTGCCGGGTGGCCGGGGGAGCGGTCAACCGCCCCGGCCACCCGCCGGTTTGACCGCGAACACCCAGCGGTTGACCGCCAGCGCGTCGTCCGGCTCGGGCCACGGGCCCCGGCCGTAGCGGCGGGTGTGGTCGTACGGCGAGTCGACCCGGGTGCGCCAGCCCCGCGCCGCCAGATCGGCGGCCGAGTCCGGGCGCGG
Source organism: Streptomyces sp. DSM 110735 (assembly GCF_016482685.1). GTDB lineage: Bacteria > Actinomycetota > Actinomycetes > Streptomycetales > Streptomycetaceae > Streptomyces. Next base: position 18,483 of record NZ_JACYHF010000031.1, read on the forward strand.
ATCGCCGTCGAAGAGCGCGAGCAGGTCGATGCCGAGGCGCTCCCGGGCCTGGGTGTACACCGGGTTGTGCCGCACCGCCCGGACCTCGCGGTGGAGCTTCACCTCGTACGCCAGCGTGCTGCCCGGAGCGCTCAACTCGCCGGTCTTCACGAGGAGTCGGCGCTCGGCGTCGGCGGGCAGATAGAGCAGCAGCCCCTCGGCCAGCCAGCCGGTGGGCGCGGCCGGGTCGAGTCCGGCGCGGAGCAGCGCCGTGGTCCAGTCCTCGCACAGATCGGCGGCGACCGGCACACGCCGGGCCACCGGGACGGCGCCCAGCGAGTCCAGCACCCGCTCCTTGAAGGCGAGCACGTCGGGGCGGTCCACCTCCCACACCGTGCTGCCCGGCGGCCAGTCCAGCCGGAACGCCCGGGTGTCGAGCCCGGCGCCCAGCAGCACGAACTGCCGGGTGCCGGAGGCGGCCGCCGTCCGCAGCGCGTCGTCCAGCGCTCGGGTGCGCAGCCCGAAGTACCGGCCGAGCCGCCCCCACACCGGGTCGGCGTCCCCGTCCGGCACCTGCTCCGGGCGCAGCGGCCAGCCCGCCGAGGCACGTGCCGCGCGGACGAAGTGCGCGGCGTACGGATCACGGGCGAGCGCGTCGGGGCGGTGCGTCTCGATCGCGCGGGCGGCGGCGACCAGCAGCGCGGTCACTCCGACGCCGACGTCCACTCCCGAGGCTCCGGGGGCGCCGGATTCGGCGGACTTGGCGGACTTGGCTGGGTCGCCGGGGTCGGGGCGGGGCGTGGTGACGGTGGTCGTGATCTCTCCTCCTCGGTCGTATGGCGGCTCGGTCCCGGTGTCGCGGGGTACGCGGCCCACAGCTCCGGGTCCGCGCGGGTGGTGAGGCGGGCGCCGTACAGCCGCCGCATGAAGGTGAGGGTGTGCTCCTCGGGCAGATGCAGCGGAGCCGTGCAGTCGGTGAGCACGGAGACCTCGAACCCCTTCTGGAACGCGGTCCGCGCGCTGGAGTCCACGCACACGTCGAGGAACACCCCCGCGAACACCAGCCGTACGACGCCGCGTCGCCGCAGATGCCGTTCGAAGCCGTCCGCGAGGAAGGCGTCGAAACAGGCGTACTTGGTGAAGACCGCCTCGCCGGGCGCCGGGGTGACCCCGTGGAACTCCGCGCCCGGCGTGCCCGTGACGCACTTGGGCCGCTTGCCGAGCAGCCGGTCGCGCCGCCGCCAGCTCGGACCCTGGTGGTCCTCGTCCCCCAGGAAGCGGACGAAGACCACCTCGGTGTCCGCCGCCCGCGCCGCCGCCACGGCGCGGGCGGAGTTCTCGGCGGCGCGGGCGAGCACGGCCGGGTCGTGGCCGTGCCGGGCGGCGGCGGACGGACCGCAGAAGTCGACCTGGAGGTCGACGACGACCAGCGCCGTACCCCCGCCCACGCCCGTCATGCCCCGGCGACCACGGCATCGGCCGGGGACTCCCCGGCACCCTGCGCGGGCACGCCAGCCGACGCGGACTCCCGCGCGACCGGCACAGAATCCCGCCCGACCCCAGGCGTCGACCCGGGCTCCGATCCGGGCACCCGCCCCAGCGCCGTCAGCAGGGCGTCCACCACCTGGCTGGTCGTCCCCTCCCCGCCCAGGTCGGCGGTGCACACCCCCCGCCGCGACAACTCGGCGAGCGCCGTCTCCACGGCCGCCACCGCGCCCGGACAGCCCGCGTGGTGCTCGGCGACGGCGGCAGCCGCCCGGATCGCCGCGACCGGGTTCACCGCGTCCCGGCCCTCCAGGTCGTCCGCCGAACCGTGCACCGTCTGGTACTCCACCAGGTCGGCCACGTCCGGGAGCAGATGGACGTTCTCCGTGCAGCGGGTCTCCTGCCGCTCACCGCCGAACCGGTCGAGCAGCATCACATGCATGATGTCGCCCCATTCGTTGCCCGCGACGATCACCGTGCGGGGCGGGAGACCGTGGGTGATCAGATCGCGGTTCACGGTGTCCGGCTGGCACAGCCGGATCTGCACCCCGTGCCGGTCCGCCGCCCGCTTCACCCAGTCGTCCAACGCCCCGTCCAGCAGATGGAACTTGTACGCCATCACCACGTGCTCTGCCCCGCCCTCGGGCCACAGCGTCCGCGCCCGGCGCAGCGCGCGGTCGAGCACCTCGCCGGTGATCTCCTCGCTGAACTCCATCGTCCGGACCACCCGGCCGGGGGCGTGGGTGTTGTCCCCGGTGTAGAAGCCCTGCGCCTGGTCGCGCACGAGCAGCAGCTCCGGTGCCGAGCCGTCCGGCGGACCGCCCAGCGCGTCCACCTTCACCGCGCGCAGCCGTTGCCGTACCAGATACAGCGACTGGGCGTTGATCGCCGTGCGGAACACGGCGGTCGCTCCCCGGGCCGCCAACTCCCGGCAGAACCGCTCGTAATGAGCCGCGTCCTCGGCGGTGCGGGCGGCGGTCCGCTCGACGCCCGCGCCGCGCAGCGACACGTACGAGTCGTAGACGCGCCCCGAGCGCTCCACCGTCACCGGGACGCCGTGCGCCTCGGCGAGGTGACCCAGCACCCGTTCGAAGACGGCGGCGATCTCCGCGCCTGTGCCCCGCCCCACCGCCAGTCCGACGACCGTCACCCGGCCGCTCCCTTCTTCCTCGACTCTTCCTCGGCTCCCTTTGTTCCTTCGGGGTTCACGGATTCAACCGCCCGCCCCCACCAGCCGGTCCCCGGGGATGCCCGCCTTGTCCGGCGCGTAGAAGTCCTCGATGCCGCCGATCCACTTCTCGACCGTGATCCGGTCCGAGGAGTCGGGTCCGAAGGCGTCGAAGAGAGCCTCGATGTGGGCGCGTTGGAATCCGATGGCGTCCATCAGCGCGAGGAACAGCGGGCGTTCGATCAGACCGTCCCCGTCCGGGTCGCCCAGGGCGGCCAGACTGTCCGCGAACTCCCGCACGGTGGGGGCGAATCGCTCCGGGGCGAGGACGCACGCCTGGAATTCGTCCGGCGTGATCTTTCCGTCCCGGTCGGCGTCCAGCTCCGCCGACAGCGTCTCCCAGTACCGCCGGAACGCGGCCGCGATCCGCTCGCGTGCGGCCGGGTCCGCCCCCTCGGCCGCCGCGATCACCCGGGTGGTCATCAACTCGAAGTCCTCCGGGTCCAGATGGCCGTTGCCGTTGGCGTCGAAGAGCGAGAAGACGAGGGCGACCCGGTCGATGGCCTCAGTGCGCATGACGTGCGTGACCTTTCCTTCGATGGCGTCCCGGTCGTCGAGACCGCACCCACACACTGCGTCCGGCGGACCCCGGACATGCGGCCGGACGGGCACGTTCATCCGATGGGTGGATTCGCCGCCGGGGAAGGATTGCGACCGGACCGGTCACCCGCGCGGACGCGAATCCGCATTCACATGACGCCCCCGGTATTCACATGACTTCCCTGATGTTCACATGTTGTCCGCTTTTCGTGGCGTTCGAAAAAGCGGCGGTTGATCACGCAACGAGTAATGCGTGGCCAGGGCTTGCCTGGTGTTTTCGGACAGGGACGCGCTTCGCATATGCCAAGAGACTGGCCGGAAAGACGTGGTGACAGCGTTTCCCGCGTGGCGATACTCGAAATACCAGGGGCACTACTCACCGCACACGAGCCGCACCGGAAAGCGAGGGTCCGGACCGCCATATCGGCCAGGCAACGGGGGAGTGAGCGTGCACGACGAATTCCTGTGCCATGTCACCGCGTACGGAGTGTGCGGCGGACAGCGCGTGGGCGTACCGCTCGGCACCTACCGCGCGCCCACCCTCGCCCTCGCCCTGTGGTGGCTGCGGGACCGCGCCTCCTGGATAGCGGAGCGGCTCGACCCGCTCCCGGAGAACACGGTGTTCCCGCCCGGCGCCCTGGTGCCCGTCGCGGACACGGTCGCCGACGTGCCGACCCTGCTGCGCGCCTGGTGCGCCGACGACATCCGTCAGGAGCAGGTCGCGGACGAGCTGGCGGGCGGGCGGCTGGTGCGGATCGCCGCCTGCGACGACACCACGGAGTACGAACTCCTCGCCGAGTCGGTCGACGCCCTGCGGATGCAGCGCACCGTGCCCGCGTTCGTGGTGCCGGTCGTCCTCGCCTGACACGTGTCGCGGCCGGTTCACGCGGGCTGTGCCCTCACCCGGAGTACGCGCCACCGCGCGGACGGGACCGGATGCGCCCCTGCCCCTGTGCCCCGGTCTGGCGTGCGCCCCGCAACGCGCCCCACGTGCGCGGTCGTACGCCTCTGCTGTCCCGCGCGTACCGGTGGGATTCTGGCCAAGGAGCGGCGTCCGGGCCGCTGTCCGTGAACGCCGCCGTCCGCCCCGCTCCCGGCCGTGGAAGGCTGTGCGCCGGAGGCGAACGGACTCGGTGGACTGTCCGGCGCGCCTCGGGGTACGAGCACAGGAGCAACAGGCGACAGGCCGGCCCTTCGAGAGAGACAGGCATGACGGAACAACTGGGCGGGGCAGTGATACCGACTGGTTTCGACGTACCCGTGGAGCCGCTGCGACGCGCGGCGCACTACACCGGCGAACCCGGATGCATCGCCGCGGCACGGGCATTCGCCGCCCAGTTCCTGGATCAGCTCCGCAACGAGTGGTGCGCCGTGGTCGGCAGCCGCGCCGCGGGTGAGGTGCTGCTCGTCGTGAGCGAGCTGGTCACCAACGCCGACCGGCACAGCAACGGCCCGTACATCCTGGAGCTGGAGGGGACGGACAGCACGGTCGCGGTGTCGGTGTACGACAGCAGCGTGGTCCTGCCCCGGGCCTTCCCCAAGGACCCTCAGCGCATCGGGCGGCACGGGCTGGAGATCGTGAGCGCGCTCGCGGCCGAGATCACCGTGGACCGTGTGCCCGTCGGCAAGCGGGTCCGTGCGCGGGTCGAGCTGGAGTCCTGAGCGCACCAGCGCTTTTCGTTTTTTCGCGCGCCTCTGTACGCATGCGCGCGCCCTCGTATGTGCTCGCACGTCGTCTGTAGCTACGCGTACGTCGTCCCCACGCACGTCCGTACGTCGTCTCCGCAGCAGAACGGGCCCGGTGTCCGCGAACGCCGGGCCCGTCGCCGTCGACTCAGGCGCAGCCGAGTTCGCCGAGCATCCCCTGGCGCAGCCGGGCGATGATCCGCTTGATCAGACGGGAGACGTGCATCTGGGAGCAGCCGAGCTGCTGACCGATCTCCGCCTGGGTGGCTTCCTCCACGAACCGCATGTGGATGATCGTGCGGTCGCGCTCGCTCAGGTCGGCCATCAGCGGGGCGAGGGCGTGGAAGTCCTCGACCAGGCGCAGACCCTCCTCCTCGACACCGATGAAGTCGGCGAGCACGGCCTCGCCGTCCTCGGGACCGTCACCGGTGAGCGCGGCGTCCAGGGACGAGGAGTTGTAGCCGTTCGCGGCGACCTGGCCCTCGACGACCTCCGCCTCGGTGATGTTCATCAGGGTGGCCAGCTCGGCGACCGTCGGGTCGCGGTCCAGCCTGCTGGACAGCTCCTCGCGAGCCTTGGCCAGCTCCACGCGCAGCTCCTGGAGCCGGCGCGGGACGTGCACCGCCCAGGTGGTGTCACGGAAGAAGCGCTTGATCTCGCCCACGATGTAGGGGAGCGCGAAGGACGTGAACTCGACCTCGCGCGACACCTCGAACCGGTCGATCGCCTTGATCAGACCGATCATGCCGGTCTGGACGATGTCCTCCATGTCGTCGCCACGGCCCCGGAACCGTCCGGCCGCGAACCGCACCAGCGACATGTTCATCTCGATCAGGGTGTTGCGCGCGTACTGGTATTCGTGGGTGCCCTCCTCCAGCTCGGCCAGCCGGCGGAAGAACTGGCGGGACAGTGCCCGCGCGTCCCGGGGGGCCACGGACGTGGGGTCCGCGATCCCGGGAAGGCTCTCCTCGACCGTCGTGTCCTGTGCGGTCTTCTCGGCGACCTCGGCGTGCGACCGGATGCCGGCGGCGGTTTCCATTACCTCTCCCACGTGAGTCACGGTTTCGGTGTCAACCTCTGCGCCCGGAAGGTACCCGGCCGCCGAAGCTGCGTGGTCCCCGGCTTCCCGGAAATCCGCGCCCTATTCCTGTTTCCTCTTCCTCTCCCGGCGGGTACCCAGGGTCACGCCTCACATGCGGGCGGTTCGAAGCAGTGGCGTGAAGATGACGTTCGCCCAGAGGGAGGTGCCCGGAGTCGCGCCACGATGTCGTACTGCCGACAGCCAAGAAACAGCAGGTGGAAGCCGGTTTTCCGCCCGCGTGTCGGTCGTACGGCACCTCCCGTGCGGCCTGCCGCGACGGGTGGTGCCCGACCGTACGGTGGCCTGAAACCGCCCCTGCCTTCGCCCGTTCAGCGCCTCACCGATGAGTTCCGGCGCCCGCACCGGTCCACCTCCTCGACCGCGACACCACCACGCACCACCCACCACGCCCGGGAGGCGTTCATGACCACCGACGGATTCATCACGTGTCTCTGGTTCGACGGCCAGGCGGAGGAGGCCGCGCACTTCTACGTCTCCGTGTTCAAGGGCTCCGGCATCGGCGACGTCCTCCGCCACGGCGAGGCGGGCCCGGGGGAGCCCGGCACCGTGCTGACCGTGGAGTTCACCGCCAACGGCCAGCGGTTCGTCGCCCTCAACGGCGGTCCGCAGTTCCGGTTCAACGAGGCGATCTCGTTCCAGATCCTCTGCGCCGATCAGCAGGAGGTCGACCACTACTGGACCCGCCTGACCGAGGACGGCGGCGAGCCCGGCCCGTGCGGCTGGCTCAAGGACCGCTACGGCGTCTCCTGGCAGGTCGTCCCCGAGCGCCTGCTGGAGATGACCAAGGACTCCGACCCCGCGAAGGCCGACCGCACCATGCGCGCCATGATGACCATGGGCAAGCTGGACATCGCCGCGCTGGAGCAGGCACACGCGGGCGGCTGACGAACCGCCCGGAGAGCCGGGGTGACGGACTGCTGGCTTGACGCCATGTCCTCCGTACTGGTGATCGGTTACGACCCGCAGGCGATTCCCGGCGTCGACGCCCCCGCTCTGCGGACGGCGCTCGAGAAGGAGATGAGCCGGTTCGCCGAGCACGGCATCGACGCGGCGATGACGCTGGTCGTCTTCGACGAGACGGCCGAGGAGACGCTCACCACGTCGCTGGACGCGCGCCCCTGGGACGTGGTCGTCGTCGGCGGCGGAATCCGCAAGACGGAGGCGCTGCTGCCGCTCTTCGAGCGGATCGTGAACCTGATCCGCCGTCACGCGCCGCAGGCCGCCATCGCGTTCAACGCCCACGGCGGCGACAGCGTGGACGCGGCACTGCGTCTGCTCTGACGCGGCGCCGCACGGCCCTCACCCCTCCCGCAGGATCTCGGTGATCGTGTGGCGGGCGTTCTTTGCCAGTGCCGGGTTGGTGTGCCAGTAGTACGGCAACTGGACCAGGGCGACGGAGAGGGCCCAGCCGCGTCCGCGGGTCCACTCCGCGTCGTCGGCGCCCACCGTCTCGCGGAAGATCGCGCGGGCGGAGGCGGGCAGCAGGTTCCACGCGACGATCAGGTCCACGGCCGGGTCGCCCACGCCCGCGCAGCCGAAGTCGATCACCGCGGCGAGCCGGTCGCCGGACACCAGGACGTTGCCGGGGGAGAGGTCGCCGTGCGCCCAGAGCGGCGGACCGGTGTGGGTGGGAGCCTTGAGCGCCCGCTCCCAGAGCGCGGTCGCCGCCTCCGTGTCGATCCGGCCGGTCAGCTCCGCCAGCGCCGACCGGGTCTCCGCGTCCTGGTCCGCGAGCGCGCCGCCCCGGTAACCCCGTGGCGCGTCCTCCGTCTTGGCTCGGCGCAGCGCGGTCACGAACCGGCCCAGGTCCCGGGCGAGCCCCTCCGGCCGTTCGACGGCGCCCGCGACCGGGTTGCCGCCCTCCAGCCAGCGGTAGACCGACCAGGGCCAGGGAAAGTGCTCGCCGGGGTCCCCGAAACCCACCGGCTCCGGCGCGGACACCGGCAGCAGGGGACCGAGACGGGGCAGCCAGCGCCGCTCGTGCGCCACGTCGGCCACCGCGCCGGGATGCCGGGGGAGCCGTACCACCAGCTCCGGACCCAGCCGGAACATCGCGTTCTCGGTGCCGGACGACTCCAGCCGCCGCACCGGCAGCTCCGCCCAGTGCGGAAACCGCTCCGCCACCAGCCGTCGTACCAGCGGGGCGTCGACCCCGATCTCGTGCGCGCGCATCTTCGCAGTACTCATCGGCGCCCATCCAAGAGTCCGGGCGTCACCCGTGTCGAACGAATTCCGCCGCGCGTGGCGACCTGCGCCCGGCTAGCGTGACGTCCCGGGACGAACCGCCTGAAACGAGAGGGCCCGACCATGGCCGTGCAACCCGAAGGAACGCCCTGTTGGGCCGACGCGATGTTCACCGACCTGGAGGGCGCCAAGCGGTTCTACGGCGACGTCCTCGGCTGGACCTTCGGCGACTCGTCGTCCCAGTACGGCAACTACACCCAGGCGTACGCGGACGGCAAGGCCGTCGCCGCCGTCGTCCCCCCGATGCCCGGCCAGGAGGGCCAGTCGCAGTGGTGCCTCTACTTCGCCTCCCCGGACGCCGCCGCGACCGCCGAGAAGATCCGGGAGAACGGCGGCGAGGTGCTGATGCCGCCCATGCGGGTCGGTGACTTCGGCACGATGGTGCTCGCCCGCGAGCCCAGCGGCGCCGTCTTCGGCGTCTGGCAGGGCGGCACCCACGAGGGCTTCGAGACCGTCGCGACCCCCGGCGCCTACTGCTGGTCCGAGGTCTTCACCCGCGATCCGGACAAGTCCGACGCCTTCTTCTCCGCCGTCTTCCCCTACCGCGCGAAGGACATGGAGGACGACGCCGTCGACTTCCGCGTCTTCGACCTCGGCGCCGACCCCGTCCTCGGCCGGATGCGGATGACCGAGGACTTCCCGCCCGAGGTCCCCTCGTACATCAACGTCTACTTCACCGTCGACGACTGCGACGCGGCCGTGGCCCGCGCCACCGACCTCGGCGCCGTGCTCCGCTTCGGCCCGATGACCAGCCCCTTCGGCCGGTTCGCCGCGCTCACCGACCCGCAGGGCGCCAACTTCTCGGTGATCGACGTCACCACCACCGAGGGCGAGATGCCCGAGCTCAAGGACGCCTGAGGGGCGCCCGGCAGGGACGGCTCCACCCCTCGCCGCGACCATGGCATGATCGTGCACATGCGTGAACGTGTGGTGGCCGCGTGCGACGGGGCTTCGAAGGGAAACCCCGGACCGGCCGGATGGGCATGGGTGGTCTCCGGTGACGACGAGCGGACCCCGGCCCGCTGGGAGTCCGGGGCGCTCGGCCGTACCACCAACAACGTCGCCGAACTCACCGCCCTGGAGCGGCTGCTGACGGCAGTCGAGCCCGACGTGCCGCTGGAGATCCGCATGGACTCCCAGTACGCGATGAAGGCGGTCACCACCTGGCTGCCCGGCTGGAAGCGCAACGGCTGGAAGACCTCCGCCGGAAAGCCCGTCGCCAACCAGGAACTGGTCGTCCGCATCGACGAACTCCTCGACGGCCGCTCGGTGGAGTTCCGTTACGTCCCCGCCCACCAGGTCGACGGCGACCCGCTCAACGACTTCGCCGACCGCGCCGCCAGCCAGGCCGCCGTGGTGCAGGAGGCGGCCGGAAGCGCGCTCGGTTCCCCCGAGCCGCCGCCCTCGCCCGACACCCCCGCACCGGCCGCCGCCCGCCGCAAGGCACCCCGCCGCGCCAACGGCGGCGGCGCCTCCGCGCGCACCATCAAGGCCAAGTTCCCCGGCCGCTGCCAGTGCGGCCGCTCCTACGCGGCCGGTGAGCCCATCGCCAAGAACGCGACGGGCTGGGGACACCCGGAGTGCCGCACCGCCACCGGCTGACGGCACCCGACCGACCTCGACCGACCGGCGCCCGTTGCCGGACGTGAGCACACCCCCGCACTGCTACCCTGCGAGGCTGATCGACTACGTCCGGTGACTTCAGAGGTGTGCGCGTGAAGGTCGTCTGCGTCGGAGGCGGGCCCGCGGGTCTGTACCTCGCCATCCTGCTCAAGCGGCAGAACCCGTCCCACGACGTCACCGTCCACGAACGCGGTCCCGAGGGCTCCACCTACGGCTGGGGCGTCACCTACTGGCAGGGACTGCTCGACCGGCTCCGCGCCCACGACCCCGAGTCGGCCCGCGCCGTCGAGGAACACGCGGTCCACTGGAGCGAAGGCGTCGCGCACGTACGGGAGTCGAGCACCCGGCAGCCCGGCGACCGGGGCTTCGGCATCGGCCGCCACCGGCTCCTCGACCTCCTCGCCGCCCGCGCCCGCGAACTGGGCGTACGCCTGGAGTTCGGGAGCGAGATCACCGAACCGCCCGCCGGAGCCGACCTGGTGGTGGCCGCCGACGGCATCGGGAGCACCCTGCGCACCCGGCACGCCGACGCCTTCGGTACCCAGGTCACCCACGGCCGCAACCGCTACGTCTGGCTCGGCACCACCCGCGTCTTCGACGCCTTCACCTTCGCCTTCACCGAGACCGGCCACGGCTGGATCTGGGCCTACGGCTACCCCTACGACGACACCCACAGCACCTGCGTCGTCGAATGCTCCCCGGAGACGTACACCGGACTCGGTCTGGACCGCGCCGACGAGGGCGAGCAACTCGCCCTGCTGGAGAAGCACTTCGCGCCCGTCCTGGACGGCCACCCCCTCCTCGCCCAAGGCGCTGGTTCCTGGCCCGCCTTCCGCACCCTCACCAACCGCACCTGGCACCACGGCAACCTGGTGCTGCTCGGCGACGCCGCCCACACCACCCACTACTCCATCGGCGCGGGCACCACCCTCGCCCTGGAGGACGCCATGTGCCTGGCCGACGCCCTGCGCGACCACGCCACGCTGCCCGGGGCACTGACCGCCTACGAGACCCGGCGCCGCACCGAGCTGCTGTCCGCGCAGAGCGCCGCCCGCTACAGCGCCCGCTGGTACGAGAACCTGCCCCGCTACATCGACCTGCCCCCGCACCGCATGTTCGCCCTGCTCGGCCAGCGCCACTCCCCGCTGCTCCCGTACGTCCCGCCCCAGCTCTACTACGGCCTCGACCGCGCCGCCGGACGCCTGGAGCCGCTGCGCAGGCTCAAGCGCAGCCTCGGTCCCCGGGTGGCCCGCGCGCTGCACGCCCGCGCAGCGCATCACCCTGATCAGTAGTCCCACCGCGGCTCAGGCGCGGGGGTAAATGTTGGTGAAAGGTCATTCACTGGATAGGGTGAATAGTCATTCACCAGTCACGCACATGCGCAGGAGCGCCCATGGAGCAGTCCGCCCCCATACCCGAGCCGCCCGGCACCCTCGCGGCGCCGCCCCGGCTGCGGGAACGCCTCACCATCCCCGTGCTGGCGTCGGGCGGCATCCTCATGGCCGTCATGCAGACCGTGGTCGTACCGCTCCTGCCCGACCTGCCCCGGCTCACCCACTCGTCACCGGCCGCCGTCTCCTGGATGGTCACCGCGACCCTGCTCTCCGGCGCCGTGCTCACCCCCGTGCTCGGCCGCGCCGGTGACATGTACGGCAAGCGCCGGGTGCTCACCTCCGCGCTCCTGCTGATGACCGTCGGCTCGGTGCTGTGCGCGCTGTCCTCGAACATCGCGGTGCTGATCGCGGCTCGCGCGCTCCAGGGCGCCGCCGCCTCCGTCGTCCCGCTGTCGATCAGCATCCTGCGCGACGAACTCCCGCCCGAGCGGCGCGGCTCGGCGGTCGCGTTCATGAGCTCCACCGTCGGCATCGGCGCCGCCCTCGGGCTGCCGCTGGCCGCGCTGGTCGTGCAGTACGCCGACTGGCACACCATGTTCTGGCTGACCAGCGCCCTCGGCGCGCTCGGCGTCACGGCCACCTGGTGGGCGGTCAAGGAGTCCCCCGTACGGGAGCCCGGACGCTTCGACGTCGTCGGCGCGCTCGGTCTCGCCGTCACCCTGGTGTGTCTGCTGCTCGGTGTGTCGCAGGGCGGCCAGTGGGGCTGGGGCAGCCCGCGGGTCCTCGGCCTCTTCGTGGTCTCGGCGGTCGTGCTCGTGCTGTGGTGGCGCCAGCAGTTGCGGGCCCCGCGTCCGCTGGTCGACCTGCGCCTGGTGACCCGTCCCCGGGTGGGTCTGTCGCACATCGCGGCGCTGCTCACCGGGTTCGCGTTCTACGCCAACTCGCTCGTCACCGCCCAGCTCGTGCAGGCGCCCAAGGCCAGCGGCTACGGCCTGGGTCTGTCCATCGTCGCCACCGGTCTGTGCCTGCTGCCCGGTGGCGTCACCATGCTGCTGTTCTCGCCGCTGTCGGCTCGCATCTCGGCCCGGCGCGGTCCGCGCATCACGCTCGCGCTCGGCGCGGCCGTCATCGCCTGCGGCTACGCGCTGCGCATCGCGGACAGCCGCGACCTGTGGATGATCATCCTGGGCGCCACCGTGGTCGCCACCGGCACCACCCTCGCCTACTCCGCGCTGCCCACCTTGATCCTGCGCGCCGTACCGGCTGCCGCGACCGCCTCCGCCAACGGCGTCAACGTGCTCATGCGGACCATCGGCCAGGCCGTCTCCAGTGCCGCCGTCGCCGCCGTGCTCGTCCACCACACCAGCCTCGTCGGCGGCATCCCGGTGCCCACCCTGCACGGCTATCTGCTGGCCTTCGGGATGGCGGGCGCGGTCGCCCTGTTCGCCTGCGCGGCCGCCCTGACGATCCCGGGCGACTCCACCGGCGACGGCGCCGGGACCGGCACCCGGCGTGCCTGGGGCATCACCCGGAAGAGCCGCGCGGGCGCTCTGGAGGACGCGTGAGAGACCCGGACACCCCCGCCGCCGCGCAGGGCACCGCGCGGCGCGACGCCGAGGCGACCAAGGCGGCCATCCTCAAGGCGGCCCGCCATCTCCTGGCCCGGCATCCGCACGGCGACATCACCCTGAAGGCCGTCGCCGAGCGCGCCGGGGTCAGCCCGCCGCTCGTGCTGAAGTACTTCGGCAACAAGGACGCCCTCTTCGCCCGCGTGATGTCCTTCGACACCGACGCGGACGACCTGCTCGACGCGCCGCTGGACGGACTCGGGCGGCACATGGTCCGGCACGTCCTGACCAGCCAGCGCGAGCGCGGCACTGACCCGCTGCTGCGCATCGTCTTCGCCCCGCTGCACGGCGACCACGGCGACGTCCTGCGCGCCAACTTCCGCGCCCAGGTGACCGACCGCCTCGCCGCCAGGCTCACCGGACCCGACGCGGGTCTGCGCGCCGAACTCGCCGTCGCGGCCGTCGTCGGCGTCGGCGTGATGTACGGCATCGCGCGCGGACCGGGGCTGCGCGGAGCCGACGCCGACGCGGTGGCCGACCGCTACGGTCCGCTCGTGCAGGCGCAGCTCACCCCGGGCGCGCGCGCCTCCGGCGTCTGACTCACTCGGTGGTCCCGGGTCCGGTCAGCAGCGCCTCGGCGCACTTGCGGAACTCCGTCACCAGCCTCCCGCTGTCCCCGGCCCGGGTCGCCACGGCCACATGGCACGGCTCGACCCCGTGCAGCGGCACCGTGGTCAGATCCGGGCGCGGCGGACGCAGCCCCGGCACGCCCGCCGCGAGCGCCAGCGACTGCCCGGAGGCGACCAGTTCGAACTTGTCCTCGATGTTCTCGATGAGCGGGCCGTCCGGCGCGGGCCGACCGTCCGGGCGCGGGTCGATCCGCCAGAACGCGTCCCACAGCGGGTCGGTGACGCGGGGCAGCGGCTCGTCCGCGATGTCGTCCAGGGTGACCGACTCCTTGCCCGCGAGCCGGTGGTCCAGGGGCAGGACGACCACGCGCGGCTCGTCGTAGAGCACGGTCACGCGCAGGCCCTCGCTGACGAACGGCAGCCGGGTGACCAGCGCGTCCACCCGGTGCTCGGTCAGCGCCCTGCGCGCCTCCTGCCAGGGCAGATGCGCCGTGCGCACGTCCGCGTCCGGGAACCGGCGGCGCAACTCGGCCACCGCCGGGGTGACGATCAGCCCGGTGGTGTACCCGACGGTGATCCGGCTGGGCTCGGCGGCGGCTCGCGCGGCGGCGGCTGCCTGTCCTGCCGCCCGCAGCAGCGACTTCGCGCGCGGCAGGAACACCTCGCCCGCTTCGGTCAGCCGGGTGCCCTGCGGGGTGCGGTCCAGCAGCCGTGCCCCCAACTCCCGCTCCAGCCGCCGCACTTGACGGCTCAGCGACGGTTGGGTGATGTGCAGCGCCGCGGCGGCGCGCCCGAAGTGGCAGTGCTCGGCGACGACCGTGAAGTACCGCACCAGCCTGAGGTCGAGATCCGCGTCGGCGGGGGAGTCGGACATGTCCCCAGCGTACGGTCCCCTGCCGTGTCAGCGCTCTGAGCTGTGGTGATGCCCGGGGCGTATTGCGCGATGCGGAACAAGCTTTGGACGCGGGGGCGCCGTCCGGCGAAGGATGGAACCACTCCCACCCATCCTTCGAGGAGAGCAACGACATGCGTGTTTTCGTCACCGGGGCCACCGGATTCATCGGCTCGGCCGTCGTACCCGAACTCATCGGCGCCGGACACGAGGTCGTCGGCCTCGCCCGGTCCGACGCGGGTGCCGCCGCGCTGAAGGCGGCGGGCGCCGAGGTGCACCGGGGCAGCCTGGCGGACCCCGAGGACCTGGCCCGCGTCGCCGACAGCGCCGACGGCGTGATCCACCTCGCGTTCGTCCACGACTTCGCCGACGTGCGTGCGGCGGGCGAGACCGACCTGAACGCCATCCGCGCCATGGGCGCCGCGCTCGCCGGTTCCGACCGGCCGCTGGTCGTCACCTCCGGCACCGCCATCGGTCCGACGGGGCGCCTGATCACCGAGGCCGACGACCCCGCCCCCGGCACCCACCGCACCGCCTCCGAGGAGGCGACGACGGCGCTGGCCGGGGACGGCGTGCGCGCCTCCGTGGTCCGGCTCGCTCCCACCGTGCACGGACGCGGCGACCACGGCTTCGTCCCCCGCCTCATCGCGGTCGCCCGTGAGAAGGGCGCCGCCGCCTACGTCGGGGACGGCGCCAACCGCTGGCCCGCCGTCCACCGGCTCGACGCCGCCCGGCTGTTCCGGCTCGCCCTGGAGAACGCGCCCGCCGGACAGCGGCTGCACGCCGCCGCCGAGGAAGGCGTGCCGTTCCGGCAGATCGCCGAGGTCATCGGCCGTCACCTGGACATCCCCGTGCACAGCCTGACGGGCGAGGAAGCCGAGGCGCGCTACGGCTTCGTGGGCCGCTTCACCGGCGTCGACAACCCCACGTCGAGCGCGCTGACCCGCGAACTGCTCGGCTGGCGGCCGACGGAGACGGAACTCCTCGCCGACCTGGAGGAGGGCCACTACTTCCGGGAGACGGACGCCGGGTGACACCGGGCCGGTTTGAAGGATCATCCCGGCGGTTAACTGCACCCCATGACCGAGGAGGGAACGCACAGAGGCCGTAGCGAGACCGAGGAAGAGCGGGCCGACCGGCGCTGGGGCGAACTCATCCAGGAGGTCCGGGTCGCCCAGACCGGAGTCCAGATCCTCTTCGGTTTCCTGCTCACCGTCGTCTTCCAGCCCAAGTACGGCGAACTCGCCCGCACCGACCAGATCATCTACATCGTGACGGTCGTCCTCGGCGCCTGCGCCACCGGCGCCCTCATCGGCCCGGTCTCCCTGCACCGCCTGGTCTCCGGACGCCGCGTCAAACCCCGCGCGGTCCGCCTCGCCGGTCTCCTCACCTTCGTCGGCCTGGTGCTCCTCCTCGCCACGATGGCTTCCTCGCTGCTGCTGATCCTCCGCGTCGCCACCCACGACGGCTACGTCCCCTGGCTGGTCGCCGCGGTCGTCGCCTGGTACCTGACGTGCTGGTACGGCCTGCCGCTGTGGGTCCGGTACCGGCACACCGACCGGGACTAGCGCCGGGTCTCCAGCGCCGCCAACTGCCGGTCGTGGACCCTGCTGAGCAGCAGGAGGGACACGACCGCGCCGATCAGGGCGCAGAACATGTCCCACTGGGTGTCCCACACGTCGCCCTGGGTGGCCAGGAAGGCGTCCGCGCTGTGGCCGCCGATCTCGGCCGCCGCCCACTCCAGGAGTTCGAAGCAGGCGCTGAAGGCGAGGCAGGCGCAGACCGTGAGCGGTGCCAGCCAGCGGCTGCCGCGCAACGGGGAGGTGCGGCTGAGGAGTTCACGGACCAGGATCGCCGGGACGAAGCCCTGCATCAGATGCCCGAAGCGGTCGTACGGGTTGCGGCTGAGCCCGAAGGTGTCCCGCACCCAGTCGCCCACGGGCACCTCGGCGTACGTGTAGTGGCCGCCGGCCGCCAGGACCAGGGCGTGCGCGGCGAGGAGACCGCACAGCAGCCCGGTCAGCGGGAAGCGCCGCCAGGTCAGCAGTACCAGCGGGAGCCCGATCAGCACCCAGAAGGTCTCCAGGAACCAGGTCGTACGGTCGTGCACGCCGATCGCGGAGACGGCGAGTCCCAGGGCGGCCACGCCCGCGAACAGCAGGGGCGGCACCCGGCGGTGCACGGTGCGCGGGGCGGGATGCGCGACGGTCATGGCGGCCTCCAGGCGGGGATCGGGAAGTCCCCATGGTGGCCGCGCCGGTCGGCACCGGTCATGAGTACGCCTACTCAGGCACGGAAGGTACGCAGCGCGGTGCGCAGGATCGCCTGGTTGTCCGGCTCGTCCCAGTCGGCGGCCGGGGTGGTGAAGCGCAGGGAGTAGCCCCGCCCGCCGCCGAGCAGGAAACCGCGCCCGAAGGTGTGCGTCCGCGCCTGCCCGGTACCGGACAGCCACTCCATGTCGGCGGCGGGACGCCCCTGTTGCTCGGTGGCCTCGATCGCGCCGACGCGCTGGTAGCCGTCCTCCCGGGCGAGACCGGGCTCCACGTCGTCACGCCAGACGGCCACCGGGTCGGAGCCCACGCTTTCGCTGTAGGTGACGGCGAGGGCGAGGGAGGAGTCGCCCGGACCGAAGGTGACCCGGAAGGAGTGGTCGGCGCCGGACCTGATCCCCTCGCGCTTCCAGTCGACGGGAAGGGCGAGGGAGAAGCCCTCCGGGGCGGTGTACGTGCGGAATCCGGCGGGGAGGGCGGCGGAGGTGCCGGGCGCCGGAGCGCTCTGGCTCCGGGTGCGGTGCGACGTGGGAGCGGCGGTCGTGCCCTTGCCGGGAGCCGCCGTGCTGCGACTCGGGGCGGTGGCGGTGCCCGAGCCGGTTCCGGGGTTCACCCCGGCCGACGCACCCGTCTCCGCCGACGCCGCCGCCCCGCTCGGGCGCGCCCCCGCGACCCCCTCCGACGACTGGTGCGCCACGGCCAGCGCAGCCGCCACCACGGCGGCGACGGCCAGGCACACCCCCGCCGCCAGGGCCCGTCTGCTCCGCAGCGGACTGCCGCCCGGCGGGGCAGCCTCCGGCTCGCCCTCCGAAACGGGCGCCGCCGCGACGGCGCCGTACGCCCCCGCGTCCTCCTCCAGCACCCGCACCAGCGAGGCGCGCACCACCGGACGGGTCAGCCGTTCGCGGGAGTTCTTGCGCAGCAGCCCCTCCACGGTCCGGGTCAGCGGGCCCGTGCGCAGCGGGGCGCGCAGCGGCAGCCGGGTCACGGCCCGCAGGGTTGCCTCGGTGCGGCCCCGGTCGCGGAACGGCGGGCGTCCCTCGGTCATCGTGTAGAGGATCGCGCCGAGCGCCCACAAGTCGGCGGCGGGACCGATCCGTTCGTCGCGGGCCTGCTCCGGCGAGGCGTACGACGGCGCCGCGACCCTCGGTGCCAGGGTCGTGCCCGCGAGACCGAAGCCCGCGAGCACGACCGTGCCGCCGTCCCTCACGAAGATCTGGCCGGGGCTCAGCTCGCCGTGGGTGATGCCCTCCTCGTGCGCGGTGCGCAGCACGTCGAGCACTTCGAGGCCGATTCCGGCCGCCCGTACGGGATCGAACGGGCCCTCCTCCTCCAGGAGTTGGGTGAGTGGCGTGCCGTCGATCCACTGGACCGCCGTCCACAGGGTGCCCGGTTCCACGACCGCGTCGATCACCGCGGCGACCCCGCCGGGGCACAGCAGCCGCATGGTCTCGGAGGTGCGCACCACCCGGGACCTGGTCCGGCGCAGGGTGTCCTGGTCGGCGGTGGACGGCAGCGCGGTCCGGGTCACCAGGCAGGCGCGGTTCTCCCGTACGTCCTCCGCCCGCCACCACTCGCGTCCGGTCTCCCGGGCGAAGACCTCCAGGAGCCGGAACCGCCCGGCGACCAGTTCATCTGCGACGACGTACGCCTCGGCCATGGCCATCCCTCGCTGTAACCCTGCCGTTGTCTCCCAGGGTTACGCGAAGGTCACGGTGGAGCGTTCAAACCGATCGTGTTCCGGCCACAATTGACGTTTGGTCAGTGCCGACGCCGATGTCCTTCAGCGCAACTGTCACGTCCGTCAGTGCTGCTGCGCCGACTGCGGCGTGGCCTCGCTCGGGCGGACCACCACGACACCGTTGCCCCGGAGCATGAGCTGCACGGCTTCGCCCGAACCGCCGCGCAGCATCGAGCCGAAGGACTGGGAGCGGTGCAGCGAGGTGTCGAGCCCGGCGGACCAGCCGACCACGGCGTCGGTGTCGACGTACACCGGGTTCTCCGGGGACACCGGGATCACCAGCGGGTTGCCCTCGCAGACCAGACCCAGGCGGCCGTGCCCGCTGAACACGCTGTTGAACAGACCGCCGCCCGCGATGCCGGAGCCCTTCACGGTCTTTATCTCGTAGGAGAGCGTGGCGTCGAAGCACAGGACGTTGCGGCCGTTGACGGTGAACTGGTCGCCCGGTTCCACCTCCACGATGAAGCAGTTCTGCGCCTCGTGCGCGAACCACGCCTCGCCCCGTCCGCGCACCGCCATCAGCGGCAGCCCCTCACCGGTGACGGCACGCTTGATCATGCCGCCGACGCCCTGGCCCTTGCGCTCGAACTTCAGCTCGCCCCGGTGCGCGACCATCGCGCCCTGCCGGGCGAGCATCTCGCCGTTGACGGTGTACTTCAGACACTTGGCGTTCTCGGCGGTCAGCCCCGGCTCCACGGCCGGGCGCACCATGTACTCGCTGGAAAACAGGTCACCCTTCATGCGGGGCATGGTGTCCCGGAGGGGCGCGTTCCGACAAGATCGCGGCCCGCGCCCCCGGCGCCCGTCACTGCCGCAGATCCGTCTCGCGCTCGTGCAGCAGCGCGCCGCGCCTGGCGGTCTTGGCGGGCTTGCCGCAGAACGCCGACTCCAGGGTGCCCGCCAGGGTGTCCAGCACCTTGCCGTTGTTGGAGGTGTTGACCAGCGCGGTCAGGCTGCGCCCGCCGTCCTTGCTGGTGAACGCGTAGGTGTAGTAGCCCTGTACGGCGCCGGTGTGGCCGTAGACCGAGACCCCGCAGGACAGGTCGCGGCGGCGCAGTCCGAGTCCGTAGGCGGTGGTGCTGTTCACCTTGTTGAAGCGCTCCATGTCGGCCAGGCGTGCGGCGGAGACCAGCCGCCCGCCCACCAGCGCGGAGTAGAAGGTGTTGAGGTCCTTGGCGCTGGAGATGATCGCGCCCGCGCTCTGCGCCCAGGACACGGTCTGGTCGGTCGCGTCGACCAGCGGGGCGCCCGCCTTGTCGGGGGTGAGATAGCCGCGCGCGTACCGCCCGGGGATCTTGGTGTCCGGGTGGACGTAGAAGGTGTCCGCCAGCTTCAGCGGCTTGATGACACGGCTCTGGTACTCCGTCTTCACGGAGTGCCCGGTCAGCTTCTCGATGAGCAGACCCGCGACCACGAAGTTGGTGTTGGAGTAGGAGTAGGCGGCGCCGGGAGCGTTGGTGCGCGGCTTCTTCAGGGAGAGCGCGACCAACTGGCGGTAGGTGAAGACCTTGTTCCGGACCGCCTCGAAACCGGAGACGCTCTGGGCGAACATGTCGTTGCTGAAGTCGTACAGCCCGCTGCGGTGGCTCAGCAGATGCCGGACCGTGATCCGGTCGTCCGGGAGCAGCCCCGGCAGATAGCGGTTCACCGGGGCGTCCAGGTCGAGCTTGTGCTCGTCGGCCAGTTGCATCAGGACCACCGTCGAGAACGTCTTGGTGACGCTGCCGATCCGGAAGCGGTCGCCGGTGCTCATCGCCCGCTTCGTACCCCGGTCCGCGAGACCGCGGCTGATGAGATACGCGTGGCCGTGGTCGTCGATCCGGGCGGCGGCGCCCGGCGCCCCCTGCTCCCGCGCGGTGCGCAGCACCTTGTCGACGCCCGCCGTGTCGGGTGCCGCGAGCGCCACCGCCCGGCCCGGCGCCTCGCTCGCCGCCCGCGCCGGGACCGCGAGGAGAGACAGCGCGACCGCTCCGAGTACCGCACCCCTGCTCACCGTTGCTGAGACCATCCGGTTCCCACTCCTCGTCCACGCGGTTGTTGATGCGACATCGGTCACATTCCGGCCTGGAACCTAGGGGATTGAGGCGGAATCTCGCGCTCCGACACACAGATGGTCAATCACTGATCACTCTGTGACGTATATTCGCAAAGGATTGTCATAGGGAACCGCGAAATGGATCATTCCGTGTTTACGTGGCCATGACTCATCCGGAAGGGTGAACCCGGGGCCCGACCTGGGCCTCCTGGCGCTCAACAGCGCCATGTCGCAAGGCGGTTGGCATGTCCGGCCGCCTTCGGACGAAGGAACCCTTCCTCGTGCGCAGACCGCACATACGCAGTGTGGCCGTCGCCGTCGCGGTGACGACGGCCATCACGGGCCTGGTCGGCACGGCCGTCGCGGGCCCCACCTCCGTGGACGCACGGGCCGTCGTGAGCACCGCCAGGACCGCTCCCGTGGTCCACGCCGCGAGTGCCGCCGCCTTCGCCCACGCGGCCGAGACCGGCGTCGCCACCGGCGACGAACTCGAGCCGCAGGACGTCATGTTCGACCCCGAGGGCGGCCGTCACGTCCGCTTCACGCGCACGCACGACGGACTTCCGGTCCTCGGCGGCGACCTCGTCGTCCACCTCGACCGGCAGCTCGGCTACGCGGGCGTCACCCGCGCCGCCGACCACGCGGTGCGCCCCGCCACCACCGACGCCAAGGTGACCCCGGCCCAGGCGGCGACCGCCGCGGCCCAGGCGGCAGGCGGTCAGGCGGGCACCCCGCAGCTCGTGGTGGACGCCCGCGCCGGCGCCGCCCACCTCGCCTACCAGGTGACGGTGACCGGCAGCACCCTGGACGACGACGGCGGCTCCCACACGGTCGTCGTGGACGCCCTCACCGGCGACGTGCGCAGCGACACCCCGGACGCCGACGAGTTCATCTCGCCCAAGCTGGTCAAGGCACTGCGCAGCCACGGCGAGACCATCGCCCCTGCCACCGGCAGCGGCACCGCCGCCGCGGCGAGCCCGCTCGTCGCCGGGGTGGCCGCCTCGAAGTACCCGGCCACCGCGCACGGCACCGGCAAGACCCTCTTCGTGGGCAGCGTCGGTCTGACGACCACGCAGACCTCCAAGGGTCACTTCCAGCTCAAGGACCCGAGCCGGTACGGCACCGAGACCCGTGACGCCAAGAACCACATGTCGGAGACCTTCGGCTCCGGCACCAAGATCACGGGCACCACGAACGTGTGGGGCAACGGCAAGACGACGAGCCGCAACAGCGCCGCCGCCGACGCCCAGTACGGCATCTCCAAGACGCTGGACTTCTACCGCACGACCTTCAACCGCAAGGGCATAGCGGGCGACAGCAAGCCCGCCCGCGCGATGGTCCACTGGGGACGCTCGGTCGCCAACGCGTTCTGGGACTCCGAGTGCGGCTGCATGCTGTACGGCGACGGCGACGGCGACATGATCAAGAAGCCGCTCGTCGTCCTCGACGTCACCGGCCACGAGCTGACCCACGGCGTCGTCGACGCCACCGCCAAGCTGGAGCCGACCTTCGTCGACCGCAACGGCAACCAGTACGGCGAACCCGGCTCGCTCAACGAGTCGCTGGCCGATATCTTCGGCTCCAACGTCGAGTTCTACGCGAACAACTCCAAGAACCCGCCGAACTACCTCATCGGCGAGAAGCTGGGTCTCAAGCAGAAGTTCCTGCGCCGCCTGGACCACCCCTCGCTGGACAAGCTGGAGCAGACCGTCGACTACTGGTCGCCCGAGGTCTACTCCACCGAGGTGCACGCCGGTTCCGGCGTCTCCTCGCACGCCTACTACCTCCTCGCGGAGGGCAGCGGCAAGAAGACCATCAAGGGAGTCGCCTACAACTCCCCGACGTACGACGGCGGTTCCGTCAAGGGCATCGGCCGCACCAAGGCCACCGCCATCTTCTACCGCGCCCTGACCCGCTACATGGTCTCCTCCACCGACTTCCACGACGCGCGTCTCGCGACGCTGAAGGCGGCCAAGGACCTGTACGGCGCGAGCAGCACCGAGTACAAGACGGTGGACCGGGCGTGGGCGGCGGTCAACGTCACCGCGGCCAACACCCCCGCCTCCTGACACCCGGCGGTCGTACGGCGCCCCGGCACCGCGCGACCGCCCGCAGCACCCCTGGATGCCCCGCCCTCGCGCGGGGCATCCGCACGTCAGCCGCTCCGGTGTGCGGCTCACCGACATGCGGGCGCCCGCTCCCCGGTGGGACGATGACAGGCGTGGGGTACGCGGAAGCGTCCCGGCCGGTCCGGGAGTTCGGCGCACCGGCCGCTGCCCGGGAGCGGGCCCGGTGACCGGCCGCCTGGGGCGCGCCTGCCGGACCGCCGCCGTGCTGCTGGCCGCCCTCGCCGTACAGCCGCCGGTCCACGCCGCCGCCCACCCCACCGGGGACACCACCCACGCCCTCGGCGTCGTCACCTGGGCGGCGAGCGCCGAACGCCTCCCTCACGACGGCGCCGACCGCAGCTACCGCCTTCTCGTGCGCACCAGCGTCGGCGGCGACGGACTGCGCGTACGCCTGTCCAACGCCTTCGGGGACCGCCCGCTGCGCGTGAACGCCGTCCACGCGGGACTCGGCGGGCGGGGCGCGGCCGTGCGCGACAACCGGCGGCTCGCCTTCCACGGCCGTCCCTCCGTCACGATCCCCCGGGGCGCCGAGGTCTGGAGCGACCCGCTGCGCGGTCACGTCAGCGCCGGAGCCCTCCTCGCCGTCAGCCTGTACACCCCGGACGCCGCGGGACCCGCCACCGGGCACGCGATGGCGCTGCGCACCTCGTACACCGCCCCGGGCGACCGCACCGCCGACAGGAGCGCCGCCCCCTGGACGCGCACCACGGACTCCTGGTGGTACCTCGACGCCGTCTCCGTACGCCCCGACCACCCCGCCACCGGCGCGGTCGCCGCGCTCGGGGACTCCATCACCGACGGCCGGGGCTCCACCCCCGACCGGGACCTGCGCTGGCCCGACCTGCTGGCGAGGCGCCTGGCCCGTACGTCCCTCGCGGGCGTCGCGGACGAGGGGATCTCCGGCAACCGGGTCCTCTCCGACGGCGGCGGCGGACCCGGCGCCCTCGGGCGCCTGGACCGGGACGTACTGGAACTGCCCGGCGTACGCACCGTGATCCTCTTCGAGGGCGTCAACGACCTCAAGGCGGGCACCGGCGTCACGGCCGCCGACCTCCTCGCCGGGTACCGGAACATCGTCCGGCGGGCGCACGCGGCAGGGACCTGCGTGGTCGGCGCGACGATCGCACCGTTCCAGGGCTGGCCGGAGTGGAGCCCGGCCGCCGAGGCGGTGCGCCGGGAGGTCAACCACCACCTCCGCGGCGGCGACGGCTTCGACGCCGTGGTGGACTTCGACCGCGCCCTGCGCGACCCCCGCCGCCCCGAGCGGCTGCGGCCCGCCTACGACAGCGGCGACCATCTCCACCCGGGCGACCGGGGGATGCGGGCGCTCGCCGACGCGGTCGACCTCGGCAGTCTGCGCTGCGCCCGCTGAAACCCGACCCGGCGGCGCCGAAGCCCGACCCGATGCGTACGACCCGGCGCGAACGGTCCGTCAGCGCAGGGTCTGCGCCCAGTCCGCCGGAACCCGCCCGGCGGGACCCGGCACCGGCTGGTCGGCCGGGTGGCTCTCCGGAGGCGCGAGTTCAGGACCCGAGCTGTAGACCTCGTTGGTGTCGTAGTCCCAGAACCAGCCCTCGCCCGGCTCGTAGCTGCGGATGACCGGGTGTTTGGTGGCGTGGAAGTGGGCGGTGGCGTGCTGGGAGGGCGAGTCGTCGCAACAGCCGATGTGCCCGCACAGCGCGCAGCGGCGCAGATGGAACCACCAGCCGCCGGTCTTCTCGCACTCCACACAGCCCGTGCCGCTCGGCGGCACACTCGGGTCGATGGCGTCCTCGGCGCTCATGCTGCCTCCTCGGGGGTCGGTCCGGGCGCCTTCTTCGGCGCCTCGGTGGTCAGCGGAAGGAAGACCTGGAAGCGGGTGTCGCCGGGCACCGTCTCGACCTGGAGCGTGCCGTGGTGCTTGTCGACGACGATCCGCCGCGAGATGTCGAGACCGAGCCCGGTGCCCTCACCGAGCGGCTTGGTGGTGAAGAACGGATCGAAGACACGCTCGCGCAGCTCCGCCGGGATCCCCGGACCGGTGTCCCGGATCTCCACCAGCGCCCGGTCCCCGTCCCGCGCGGTCCGCACCGTCAGCCGCCCCGAACCGCCCATGGCGGACACCGCGTTGTCGACCAGGTTGGTCCACACCTGGTTCAGCTCCGCCGGATAGCCGGGCACCGGCGGCAGCGCGTCGTCGTACTCCCTGACCACCTCGACGTGCGGGCCGACCTTCGCCGACAGCATCAGCAGCGTGCTGTCGAGGAGTTCGCGCAGGTCCACCGAGCGGAACGGCGCCCGGTCGAGCTGCGCGTACTGCTTCGCCGCGCCCACCAGGTGCGAGACGCGGGCGGTGGAGTCCTCGATCTCGTTCATCAGCAGCTCGGTCTCGACCGTGGACTCCAGCCAGCCCATCGCCCGGGGCACCACGTCCTCGCCCACCGCCGCCGCGACCTGCTCCAGCCAGTCGGTGTCGAGTCCCGCCTGCGTGAACGTCGGCGCGTACCGCACGGCCTGCTCGACGCCGTGGTCCTCCATCCAGTCGGCGAGCGCGTCCTCGCGGTCCGCCGCCTCCAGCGGACCGAGCGAGGGCGCCTTCGCGACCCGCTCGGCCGTCCGCTCCTGGACCTCCACCAGGCGGGCCAAGGTCTCGCGGGAGAGCGGTCCTTCGGCGATCAGCGCGAGCTTGTGCCGCATCTTCGCCACCCGCTCGCGCAGCGCCGAGGTCGCCCGCACCGCCGCCGACGCCGGGTTGTTCAGCTCGTGGGTGAGCCCCGCCGACAGCGAACCGAGCGCCAGCAGCCGCTCGCGCCGGGCGACCAGCGCCTGGGCGCTCTTCGAACCGAAGAACAGCCCCTCCAGCAGATGCGTCGCCATCGGGAACCACTCGTGCATCACGGCGGCGAAGGTCCCGGCGGGCAGCACGAAGAAACGGCTCGGCTCGGTCACCCGCATCGAGTTGTTGTACACCTGCCGCACCCGGTCCCCGAGATACGCCTGCATGGCGCCCGCGTACACCCCGCGCTGCGCGGTCCGGGTCACCTCCATGTCCTCGGCGCCGACCCGCCGCGACAGCACCACCGTGCCCTCGATCAGCACGTAGAAGCAGGTCGCGGGCTCGCCCTCGGCGTACACCGGACCCGGCTCGAACAGCTCGACGCGCCCCTCGGCGCACAGCCGCCCCAACTGCTCGGGCGTGAGCTGGTCGAACAGGAACAGGGTGCCGATCTCCCCGGGGCTGCACGGCAGCGGCTGCCCGCTCACGACTGCTCCAGGTACCGGTGGACGAGCATCACGGCCATCGCTCCCTCTCCCACGGCGGACGCGACCCGCTTCGCCGACTGCGCGCGCACGTCGCCCGCCACGAACACGCCCGGCACATTGGTCTCCAGGTGGTACGGCGGCCTGTCCAGCTCCCAGCCGGGCGGTGGCTTGCCGTCGGCGGTCAGGTCCGGGCCCGCGAGCACGAAACCGCGCGCGTCGCGCAGCACGGTCCCGTCCAGCCACCCGGTCAGCGGGGCGGCGCCGATGAACACGAACAACCACTGGGCGTCGGTCTGTTCGGTCTCCCCGCTCTCGGTGTCGCGCAGCGTCAGCCGCTCCAGCCGGTCCTCGCCGTGCGCCGCCACGACCTCCGTGTGGCCGCGCACCGAGATGTTGGGGGACTCCCCGATCTGCTGGACCAGGTAGTGCGACATCGACGCCGACAGATCGGCGCCGCGCACAAGGAGCGTCACCGACTTGGCGACCCGGGAGAGATACATCGCCGCCTGGCCCGCCGAGTTGGCGCCGCCCACGATGTACACGTCCTGGTCCTGGCAGGACGCCGCCTCGGTCAGCGCGGAGCCGTAGAACACCCCGCAGCCGGTCAGCTCCGTACAGCCCTCCGCCGCCAGGCGCCGGTACTGCACCCCGGTCGCCAGGATCACGCTGTGCGCCCCGACCGAGGAGCCGTCCGCGAACCGGACGATCCGCGCGGCTCCGCAGACCTCGAGCCCCGTCACCTCGCGCGTGGTCAGGAGCTCGGCGCCGAACCGTGCCGCCTGCCGCCGCGCCCGGTCGGTGAGCTGGGCGCCGGAGACACCGTCCGGGAAGCCGAGGTAGTTCTCGATCCGGGAACTCTGCCCCGCCTGCCCGCCGGTCGCCGAGCGTTCGACCAGCACGGTCCGCAGCCCCTCCGAGGCGCCGTACACCGCCGCGCCTAGCCCCGCCGGGCCACCGCCGATCACCACCAGGTCGTAGAAGTCGGCCGTGGGGGTCGTCGCGAGCCCCACCCGCGCCGCCAGCTCCGGAGCCTCCGGCTCGACCAGCGCCGTACCGTCCGGGGTGATCACCAGCGGCAGCCGCCGCCCGTCCTGCCCTGCCGCCGTGAGCAGCCGCCGCCCCTCCGGCTCCTCGGCCGAGTACCAGCGGTACGGCACCTGGTTGCGGGCGAGGAACTCCCGCACGTCCGAGGAGCGCGCCGACCAGCGGTGGCCGACCACCTTGGTGCTCGGCACCGGCCGGTGCTCGCTCGCGTGCCACGCCTGGAGCAGGTCGTCCAGGACCGGGTAGAGCTTCTCCTCCGGTGGGTTCCACGGCTTGAGCAGATAGTGGTCCAGGTCCACCACGTTGATCGCGTCGATCGCCGCGCCGGTGTCCGCGTACGCCGTCAGCAGCACCCGGCGCGCCCACGGGTAGACGTCCATCGCCTCTTCGAGGAACTCGATGCCGTTCATCCGGGGCATCCGGTAGTCGGCGAGCAGCACCGCCACCTGGTCGCCGCGCAGCTTCAGCTCGCGCAGCGCCTCCAGCGCGGACGCGCCGGACTCCGCGCGCACGATCCGGTACGACTCGCCGTAGCGGCGCCTGAGGTCCCGGGCGACGGCGCGGGACACACCCGGGTCGTCGTCCACGGTCAGGATGACCGTACGAGCGGCTTCGGCGGCCTGTGCCATGGGTCTCCCACCCCGAGCGGTCGGCTGCACGGGCTTCCCTGCGGCGGTGGCGCGGGAACGGAACACCGCCTTCCCGCCCATCGTAGGTGCGCCCGCGCGGCTTCGCCCCGGCGCGGAGGTCCTTGTCGCGGGTGCGGGGATCGTGGTCCGCAGGGCTCCGCTCCTGTGACAAGGTCATGACCGAGCGTCGCCCGCACGGACGGCGGCGCCCGTACGCGAGGACGACGACGCGGTGACGACGAGGAGGCCACGCATGACACGCCCGATCACGGCCGGGGTGGACGGTACGCCGGAGAGCCTGGCGGCGCTGGACTGGGCCGCCCGGGAAGCCGTACGCCGGGGGCTGCCGCTGCGCGTGCTGCACGTCTGGCGGCATGTCGAGACCCCCTCGGCACCCGACCCGGTCGTGCAGCGGGGCTGGGCCGAGACCGCCGCCGCCGAGGCGGTGAGCGCCGTGACCCGGCGGCATCCGGGGCTCCACGTCGGTCTGGACGTGCTGGAGGGCGTCCCCGCCGAGACGCTGACCGAGGCTGCCGCCGACGCCGAGCTGCTGGTTCTGGGCTCGCGCGGGCACGGCGGTGTGGTCGGCTTCCTGCTCGGCTCGGTGGGCAGCCGGGTGATCGCCGAGTCCGTCCGGCCCGTGGTGCTGGTGCGCGCCGGGGACAAACCGGCGTCCGAGGCCGCCGGACGCGAGATCGTCGTCGGCCAGGACGGCACCCCGCAGGAGAGCGCCGCCGCGCTCGGCTTCGCCTTCGAGACGGCCGCCGCGCGCGGCGCCACCGTACGGGTCGTGCGCGCCTGGACCCTGCCGCCCGTCTTCGCCTACAGCCCCGCCTCGCTCAAGCTCCTGGACGACGCGGGCGGTCTGGAGCCCTACGAGCGCAAGGCTCTCGCCGAGGCGGTGCACCCCTGGCGCGAGCGCTACCCCGACGTGCCCGTCTCCGAGCACGTGGAGATGGGCAGCGCGGGGCAGGTCCTGCTGTCGGTGTCCGGGGGAGCGCAGTTGGTGGTCGTCGGCCGCCGTCCGCGCCACACGGCGGTGGCGGCGCGGATCGGCTCGGTGGCGCACGGAGTGCTGCACCACGCACCGTGTCCGGTGGCGGTCGTGCCGGGGGTGGCGCCGGAGGGGTGATCCGGGCGCGTGGAGGCTCGCTCCGGCGTCCTCCCCGCGCCCGGTCCAGCGGTCGGGGCGCGTCAAGTG
This sequence comes from Streptomyces sp. DSM 110735, assembly GCF_016482685.1. Classification (GTDB taxonomy): domain Bacteria; phylum Actinomycetota; class Actinomycetes; order Streptomycetales; family Streptomycetaceae; genus Streptomyces. The sequence continues at coordinate 47,085 of NZ_JACYHF010000031.1, forward strand.
CCGCCGGACGGCGCCCGGTTGACGCGCCGGTTCACCGCCGTCCCGTCGGCTGCCCCCGGTCCGCCCCGGGGCGCCGTCCCTGCCCCGCCCGCTCCCCGGCCAGTTCCGCCGCCGCCCGGACCGGTCCCCGGTGCACCGGACCGTGGCCCGGCAGCAGCGTGTCGCCCTCCAGGGCGGCGATCAGGTCCAGGGAGGTCACGGCGCGCTCCCGCTCGTGGTGGAAGAAGTCGGCCAGGAGCTGCGGACCCTTCACCCGGGAGATCGCGTGCCCGGTGACCAGCGCGTCACCGGAGATCACGACGCCCAGGCGCGGCAGATGGTAGACGCAGTGGCCGTCCGTGTGGCCCGGGGTGTGCACCGGGACCGGGTTCCCCGGCAGGTCGAGCGCGCCCTCGACGGGAAAGGGCTCGGGCGCGGTCACGGGGTGCTGCTCAAGCCCGCCGACCTGGATGAGGTGCACCGCCCACGGCAGGACACCGGGCCGCCAGACGTTGCGCACCACGTCTCCCACCTTGGCCTGCTGGAGGAACTCCCGCCGCGCGTGCGGGACTTCGGCCGGGTGCAACTGGACCGGCGTGCCGTACGCGGAACGCAGGTGCTCCGCCGAGCCCAGATGGTCGTTGTGCGCGTGGGTGATCAGCACGGCGGCCACCGCCTCCGGTGAACTCCCCACCGCCGCAAGGGACTCCAGCAGTCCCGCGCGGTCGCCCGGGTACCCGGTGTCCACCAGGGTCACCGCGTCCCCGTCCTTGAGGATCACCCAGTTGGTGTGATGACCGTGCACCAGATAGGTGCCGTCGGCCACTTGGTGTACGTCCGCGCTCATCCGTTCCTCGTCCCTTCGCCGTGGATCCGTCGGCAACAGCCAAGCAGACACGGGGTGATGGACGTGTCAGCGCACCCCGTGCGGACGGAACTGCACGCTGATCCGGGGTCCGGCGGCGCGGGCGGTCTTCGGTACGCAGTGCTCCCAGGTGCGCTGGCAGGAGCCGCCCATCACGATCAGGTCGCCGTGCCCGAGCGGGCGCCGCACCGTGGCGGCGCCGCCACCGCCGTCGGACGGGCGCAGCAGCAGGTCCCGGGGCGCGCCCACGGAGAGGATCGCGACCATGGTGTCCGCCCGCGCCCCGCGCCCGATCCGGTCGCCGTGCCAGGCGACGCTGTCCCGCCCGTCGCGGTAGTAGCACAGCCCGGCGGTCGTGAACGGCTCGCCCAGCTCGGCCGCGTAGTGCGCGGTGAGCGCGGCGCGTGCCTCGTCGAGCACGGGGTGGGGGAGCGGATCGCGCCGCTTGTAGAAGGCGAGCAGCCGGGGCACGGCCACCACGTTGTCGTACATCTTCCGCCGCTCCGCCCGCCAGGGGACCTCGGCGGCGAGCCGTTCGAACAGCGCGTCCGCGCCGCTCAGCCAGCCCGGCAGCACGTCGATCCAGGCGCCCGCGCCGAGTTCGGTACGGCGCAGCCCGGCGAGCGGACCGAGCCGCAGCTCGTCGGTCTGGTCGAACAGGGAGCCCTGGAGGTGCGTGGACATGGGGTCAGCGTACTCCTGAATCGAAAATACGTTCCCTTCGTGAATCCGGACCGCCCACTTTCGATACAGAGGTGTATTGAATACATTGGTGTATCGAACGGAGGTGGGCACCATGACGGACGGACTCAGCGCCCCCCGCGTCACCAAACGCCGGGCCAGGACCCGCGCCGAGCTGCTCGCCGCCGCCTTCGCGGTCTTCGCGGCCAAGGGCTTCGGACGGGTCTCCATCGAGGAGGTCTGCGAGGCGGCCGGATACAGCCGGGGCGCCTTCTACTCCAACTTCGCCACCCTGGACGAGCTGTTCTTCGCCCTCTACCGCGAGCGCGCCGACCTCATCGCCGCCCAGGTCGCGGGCGCCCTCGCCCAGGACGGCCCCGGACTCGACGTGCCCGCCTGTGTCGACCGCGTCACCGAGGTGCTGCTGCTCGACGTGGACTGGCTGCTGGTGAAGACCGACTTCCTGGTGCACGCCGCCCGCGACCCCGACACCGCCCGCGCCCTGCTCGACCACCGCGCCCGGCTGCGCGAGGCGGTCGCCGAGCGCCTGCGCCGGGCCCGCGACCTCGCCGTCCTGCCCGCCGTGCTCGGCGACGCCGACGGCGCGGCCCACGCGGTCGTCGCCGCCTACGACGGCGTCACCACCCAGCTCCTCCTCGACAAGGACGTGCCCGCCGCACGCGCCTGGCTGAAACAGCTCCTCACCGCCCTGCTGACCGACGGCAGCCGGACCCCCTGACCCACCCGACGGAAGGACACGCACACCATGGACGCGGACGCGATAGTCGTCGGAGCGGGCCTCGCCGGCCTGGTCGCCGCCCACGAACTCACCAGCCGGGGACGCAAAGTGGCCCTCCTCGACCAGGAGAACGCCGCCAACCTCGGCGGCCAGGCGTACTGGTCCTTCGGCGGACTCTTCCTGGTCGACTCGCCCGAACAGCGCCGTCTCGGCGTCAAGGACTCCCTCGACCTCGCCTGGAGCGACTGGCGGGGCAGCGCGCAGTTCGACCGCACCGAGGACGAGGACTCCTGGGCGGTGCGCTGGGCCCGTGCCTACGTCGAGTTCGCCGCGGGGGAGAAGCGCCCCTGGCTGCGCGGGCACGGCATCGAGCTGCTGCCCACCGTCGGCTGGGCCGAGCGCGGCGACCTGCGCGCCGACGGCCACGGCAACTCCGTACCCCGCTTCCACATCGCCTGGGGCACCGGCACCGGCGTCGTCGAGCCCTTCGTGCGCTACGCCCGTGAGGCGGCGCGCGACGGGCTGCTCACCTTCCACCACCGCCACCGCGTGGACGAACTCCTCGTCGAGGACGGCGCCGTGCACGGCGTACGCGGCACCCTCCTCGCCCCCGACGACTCCCCGCGCGGCGTCCCCTCCAGCCGCGAGACCGTCGGCGACTTCGAGCTGACCGCCGGAGCGGTGATCGTCACCAGCGGCGGCATCGGCGCCGACCACGACCTGGTCCGCCGCTACTGGCCCGAACGGCTCGGCACCCCGCCCGCGCACATGGTCACCGGCGTCCCCGCCTACGTCGACGGCCGGATGCTCGACATCACCGCCGAGGCGGGCGCCCGCCTGGTCAACCGCGACCGCATGTGGCACTACACCGAGGGCATCGCCAACTGGAACCCCATCTGGCCCGGCCACGGCATCCGCATCCTGCCCGGTCCGTCCTCCATCTGGCTCGACGCGCTCGGCCGCCGCCTGCCCGACCCCTGCCTGCCCGGCTACGACACCCTCGGCACCCTGCGCCATCTGCGCACCACCGAGGACATCGCCGGGTACGACCACTCCTGGTTCGTCCTCACCCGGAAGATCATCGAGAAGGAGTTCGCGCTCTCCGGCTCCGAGCAGAACCCCGACATCACCGCCAAGGACCGCAAGGCCGTGCTGCGCGACCGGCTGCTCGGCAAGGGCGCGCCCGGACCGGTGCAGGCGTTCCTCGACCACGGCGCCGACTTCGTCACCGCCCGCACCCTGGAGGACCTGGTCGGCAAGATGAACGGGCTCACCGGCAAGTCCCTCCTGGACGCCGCCGAGATCCGCCGCCAGATAGAGGCACGCGACCTCCAGATGGCCAACCCCTACAGCAAGGACTCCCAGGTCCAGGGCATCCGCAACGCCCGCCGCTACATCGGCGACCGCCTCGGCAGGGTCGCCGCCCCGCACCGCATCCTCGACCCGGAGGCGGGCCCGCTCATCGGCGTACGGCTCAGCGTGCTCACCCGCAAGACCCTCGGCGGAATCCAGACCGACCTCGACTCCCGCGCCCTCGGCCCGGACGGCACCCCGGTCGCCGGACTGTACGCGGCAGGGGAGGTCGCCGGGTTCGGCGGCGGCGGGGTCCACGGCTACAACGCGCTGGAAGGCACCTTCCTCGGCGGCTGCCTCTTCTCGGGGCGCGCGGCGGGACGAGCGGCGGCGAAGGAGACCGCCTGACACTCCCGGAGCCGCTCACTGCCGGAGCAGCTCAAGGAGCACCTCCGCCTGACTGCTCTTGGTGTGCTTCGTCGCCGTGAGCAGCGTGACCGGTCCCTCCCGGACCGCCTTCCTGAGGTCGTCGAGCGCGGCGGCGGCCTCGGGAGCGGTCAGCTCCCGCTCGTAGCGCTGCCTGAACTCCTCGAAGGAGCAACCGTCGTGGTACCAGTGACGCAGCTCCGTCGACGGGGTCAGCGCCTTGGGCCACTCGTCCAGGTGCGCCGCCTCCTTGGACACCCCGCGCGGCCACAGCCGGTCCACCAGCACGCGCAGTCCGTCCTCCGGCTCCGGCGGGTCGTAGATCCGGCGCACACGCACGCTCATGACCGGGCTCCCTCTGATCGGGCGGGGGACGCGTCCTGCGAGCGTACTGCGGGGGCGCCGGAGCCGCCGTACGGATCACTGCGCGTGACTTGACCCGCGCCGGGGCGAAACCGCGGAGCGCGCGCCCTACCCTGTGGACGAAGCGATCATCGCCGGACCCGAGGAGCGCACGTGAGGTCACCCCGCAGATCCGCCGCCCGACGCACCACGGTCCTGAGCCGCGAGGCGGTCCTGCTCACCGTGCCCGCCGTGGTTGCTGCCCTGCTCGGCGCCGCCGCACCCGCCGGGTCCGCCGCGTCCGGCAAGCCCGGCGCCCCGGGCGCGGGCGATGCCTACTTCCCGCTCAGCGGCAACGGCGGCTACGACGTGCGCCATTACGACCTCACCCTCCGCTACGACGTCGCCTCCCGGCACCTGGACGGCAAGGCGGTCCTCACCGCCCGCGCCACCCAGAACCTCAGCCGCTTCGACCTCGACCTGAAGGGGCTGAGCGTCACCGGCGTCACCGTGGACGGCGGCGCCGCCCGCCACACCACCCGCGACGGCCAGGAACTCGTCGTCACCCCCCGCCACGCCCTGCGCAAGGGGCACGACTTCCGCGTCACCGTCACCTACCGGGGCACCCCGAAGCCCGTCAGCGACCCCGACGGCTCACCCGACGGCTGGATCCCCACCGACGACGGCGCCTTCGTCGCCAACGAACCGCAGGGCGCCATGACCTGGTTCCCGTCGAACAGCCACCCCACGGACAAGGCGACCTACGACTTCACGGTCACCGTGCCCAAGGGGTACACCGCCGTCGCCAACGGCGTCCTGCGCGGACAGAGCACCGCCCACGGACTGACCACCTTCCGCTGGCACGAAGCCGAGCCCATGGCCGCGTACCTGGCCACGTCCACGGTCGGAAAGTTCCAGACCGAGCAGTACACGACCCGCGACGGGGTGCAGGTGTACAACGCCGTCGACCCGCGCGAGGCGAAGAAGGCGGCGCCCGTCCTCAAGAAGCTGCCCTCCGTCCTGGAGTGGGAGAGCAAGCTCTTCGGCCCGTACCCCTTCCGCGCGGCGGGCTCCATCGTCGACCACGCGCCCGACGTCGGCTACGCCCTGGAGACCCAGACCCGGCCGGTCTACGACTCCGCGCCCGACCTGGACACGCTCGTCCACGAGAACGCCCACCAGTGGTTCGGCGACTCCGTCTCGCTGACGAGCTGGAAGGACATCTGGCTGAACGAGGGCTTCGCCAGCTACGCCGAGTGGCTCTACAGCGAGCAGCACGGCGGCGACAGCGCGCAGAAGACCTTCGACGCCCTCTACGCCCGCCCGGCCAAGGACGCCCTGTGGGCCTACCCGCCCGGCGACCCCGGCAGCGGCAAGTACATCTTCGGCGACCCCGTGTACGAGCGGGGCGCCATGGCCCTGCACGAGCTGCGCCGGGCCGTCGGCGACAAGGCGTTCTTCCGCATCCTGCGCGCCTGGGCCGCCGCCCACCGCGACGGGCACGGCACGACCGCCGAGTTCACCCGACTGGCCCAACGGGAGTCCGGCAAGGACGTGGGTCCGCTGCTGCACACGTGGCTGTACACCAAGGGCAAGCCCGCCCACGCCTGAGCGCGGCGCCGGACACCGCCCGCGTCACTGCTCGCGCAGACCCCACGGCGAGCCGTACGCGGTGAGCAGATCGAGGAAGGGACGGGCCGGGAACGCCTCGGGACCGAGGACACCCCGGCCCGCCCAGCCTCCCGTGGCGAGGAGTTCGAGGGCGACGACCGGGTTCACCGCCGTCTGCCACACCACCGCCTGACAGCCGTACTCCGCCATCGACCACTCGTTGTCGACCACGTGGTACAGGTACACCTCGCGCGGCGCCCCGTCCTTGGTGCCGCGCACCCACGTGCCCGCGCAGGTCTTGCCGCGCATCCGGTCGCCCAGCGTCGCCGGGTCCGGCAGCCCCGCGGCCACCACGTCACGCGGCGAGACCTCCACCGGTCCGTCCGGTCCGGGCACCGTCACCGGGGCGGTGCGGTCCAGACCGAGCTGGTGCAGCGTGCGCAGGGTGTCGGTGAACTCCCGGCCGAGCCCGTACTTGAAGGTGACCCGCTCCGCGCCCACCCAGCGAGGCATCAGCAGCACCTCCTCGTGCTCGACGTTCACGCACTCCACCGGGCCGATGCCCTCGGGGAAGTCGAACACCTCGGGCTCGCTGAACGGCTCGGTGGTGAACCAGCCCCGCTCGGACTCGTAGACCACGGGCGGGTTCAGGCACTCCTCGATGGTGGTCCAGATGCTGAAGGACGGCGCGAAGTCCGCGCCCTCCACGGTGAGGTTGGCGCCGTCGCGGACCCCGATCTCCTCGATGGTGTCGAAGAGTTCGTCGGCCGCGTGCCGGGCGAACACGTCCGAAAGCCCCGGCTCCACGCCCATCCCGACCAGCGCGAGCCGCCCCGCCTCCGCCCACTGCCCGGCGAGCGCGAACTGCTCGTCGCCCAGCTTCACCCCGCACTCCTCGTACGGCCGCTCGGGGTGCGGGCGGGACAGCGACATCGCCATGTCGACATAGGTGGCCCCGGCGCCGAACGCCGCCCGGAACAGCGGCATCACGAAACGCGGGTCGGTGGCGTTCAGCAGCACGTCGCAGTCGTGCCGGGCGAGCAGCGCGGACACCGCGGACTCGTCCCCGGCGTCGACCCGCGCGGCCACGAAACGGGCGCCCTTCTCACCGAGAGCCGCGACGGCCGCCTCGGCACGGGCGAGGTCGTAGTCGGCCACCACCATCCGCTCGAAGAACGGACGGCGGGCCGCGATCCGGGTGACGGCGGTACCCACACCGCCGGCTCCCACGAGCAGTACACGCATGACGGAAACTCCCTGCCTGACACGGACGGAAACGACGACTCGGCAGGCGCGCCTTGGCCCGTATGCAACGCCTGCCCGTGCCGTAAGGTCAATGGCGTTGGCATAAGAGCGCCTGCGAGGAGGCTTCGCCGTGCCCAAACCCGTCGTCCCCGAGGAGCGGCGCCGCAGGCGGCGGCCGACGCGCGGCGGCATCGTGCTCTCCGAGGAGCTGATCGTCACCACCGCGCTCAGGCTGCTGCGCGAACACGGCAGCGCCGGGCTCACCGCCCGCCGCCTCGGGCTCGCCCTCGACTGCGACCCGAGCACCCTCTACCGCTACTTCCGGGGCATGGACGACCTCACCCTGGCCATCGGCGACGCGCTCATCGGGCAGGCGCTCGACGGCTGGGAACGCACCGGCGACTGGCGCACCGACCTGCGCACGATCGGGCTGCGCATCTACACCGTGTACGTCGACCACCCCCAGGCCGCCGTGCTCACCGCCGGGCGGGTCACCGGGCGCGCCCATGAACTGGCCGCGGACGAAGCTGTGTTGGACGTGCTCGCCGGGGCGGGTTTCTCGCTCCCGGAGACGGTCCGTGTCTACCACGCCTTCATCGACCAGACGCTGGCCTTCGCCGCCCTCGACGCCGCGACCCTCGCCCTGCCCAGCGCATCCCAGCGCGCCGACGAGGAGCAGTGGCAGTCGACGTACGCCCGGCTGCCCCGCACCACCCACCCGCGCATCGCGGAAGCCGCCCCGCTGCTGGCCCGGCGGATGATGCACAGCGCTTATCCGACGGCGCTGGAGATGCTGCTGGACAGCGCGGCGGCGCGGCTCGACACCGCCGGTCCGGCCGGATCGCGAAACGGGTTCGGCCGGAGGCGGGAGTTGCTGCGATAGTGAGGCCCGAATCGAAAGATGTATCGAGCAACGGATCGAGCGACCAGGAACCCCGTGGACACGAGCGAGAGCAGCAGCACCGACCCAGGCACCGCCACCACCCCGCCCGCCGAGACCGCTCCCGCCGACCCGCCGCCCCGGCGCGGATGGCGCCGCTGGGCCATGGACACCCGGCCCCTGCGCATCCCGGCGTACCGGCGCCTGTGGACGTCGACCATCGTCACCGCCGTCGGCAGCCAGCTCACCGCCGTCGCCGTGCCCAAGCAGATCTACGACATCACCCACTCCTCCGCCTGGGTCGGCTACGCGAGCCTCGCCGGTCTGGTGCCCATGGTGGCCTTCGCGCTGTGGGGCGGCGCGGTCGCGGACACCGTGGACCGGCGCAAGCTGCTGCTGGTCACCAACATCGGCATCGCGGTCACCTCGCTGCTGTTCTGGGCGCAGGCGTTCGTCGGCCTCGACTCGGTGCCCGTGCTGATGGTGCTGCTCGCCGCCCAGCAGGCGTTCTTCGGGCTCAACTCCCCGGCCCGCAGCGCCTCCGTCGCCCGGCTGGTCCCGGAGTCGGAGCTGCCCGCCGCCAACGCGCTCGGCACCACCGTCATGCAGACAGGACTGGTCGCCGGACCGCTGCTCGCCGGAGTGCTGATCCCGGTCATCGGTCTGCCCGAGCTGTATCTGATCGACGCCCTCGCGCTGTGCGTCACCGTGTGGGCCGTCTTCCGGCTGCCCGCGCTGCCGCCGCTCGGCGGGACGACCGCGCGCCGGGCCGGGGTGCGCGAGATCGCCGCCGGGTTCCAGTACATCGCCGGGCACAAGGTGCTCCTGATGTCCTTCCTCGCGGACATCGTCGCCATGGTCTTCGGCATGCCCCGGGCGCTGTTCCCGGAGCTGGCCGCCGAGACCTACGCCCCCTGGGGCTCGGGCTTCGCGCTCGGACTGCTCTTCGCCGCCGTCCCCGTCGGCGCCGTGCTCGGCGGACTGTTCTCCGGCGTGTTCTCCCGGGCGCGCTCCCACGGCTGGATGGTCATCGGTGCCGTCGTCGCCTGGGGTCTGGCCATCGCCGGGTTCGGGCTGAGCGGCAACCTGTGGGTGGCCGTCGCCTTCCTGGCCGCCGCGGGTGTGGCCGACATGGTCTCCATGGTCTTCCGGGGCGCGATCCTGCTCTCCGCCGCCACCGACGAGATGCGCGGGCGGATGCAGGGCGTGTTCACCGTCGTCGTGGCGGGCGGCCCGCGTCTCGCGGACGTCCTGCACGGCACGGCGGGCGCGGCGTTCGGCACCCGGGCCGCCGTCGCGGGCGGCGGCGCGCTGGTCGTCGCCGTGATGCTGGTCCTGGCCGCCGCGGTCCCCGCGCTGCGCCGCTACCGCGTCTGAGCCCCTGCGTCCGAGTCGCTACAGCGGAGTGCTCCGCCGGATCGCGTACTGGTCCATCAGCTTGCCCCGCGTGGTCTCCAGCCGATGGGCCAGGATCTCGGCGACCGTGCGCACCAGCGACAGTCCGAGCAGCGGGTCCTCCACGCACACCCCGAGCACGGAGGGCCCGTCGAACTCGTAGGCCCGTACGTTGCTGAACGCCACCGCGCCGAAGTCCCACTGGTAGGGCGGGAACAGCCAGGACCAGCCGAGCAGGTCGCCCGCGCCGAGCGTGGCCACCGTGACGTGCTGGTGCGAGGTGACCTGCTGGTCCAGCGAGACCGCCCCCGAGCGGATCACCCAGAACCGGTCGGCGACCCCGCCCGCCTCGAAGATCCGGGTGTCCTCCGGGAAGGACACCTCCTCGGCCAGTTCCATCAGCCGCTCACGTTGTGCTCTGGGCAGGGCGGTCAGCAGTTTTATCGCCTTGGTCATACGCGGGGCTCCTCACCGGGCGGCGGTTCGGGTGCTGTCCCTCGGACCCGCCGCGGACGTCCCGTCTGCCCCGCAACCGGCCCTAAGCCCATTTCAGCCGCTACCGCCCCACCGGGCACCTCGGCGGCCCGGCGCTTTTCCGGAAGACCGGCGCGCGGGCAGAGAAAAGCCCTGGCTGGACGGGGGAAACCAGCCAGGGCAGTCCGACGTGACGCGCGGAAGGGCACTGCGGGAAAGCCTCGCGCCGCTCCCTCGCCACGTATGGATGAACGATAAACCACCCTCCGGTGCGGAGGCCAACCCCTCTCCGCTCACGTGACCCGCCTCACTCCCGGCCCGACCGGCCCGCCCTGCCCCACCGGTTCAGCGGGTTCCACCGGTCCCACCGGTCCCGGCTCGTGGGCGGCGAGCGCGCCCGGCGCGATGATCTCCGTCAGCACACTGCCCACCACCTCGTACGTCCGAGCCCGCTCGGACGCCTCCCGCGCCTGGTCCGGATCGGTCGCCGTCAGGCTCTGCGCCCGCTCCCGCCAGACCCGCTCCTCCTCGGCGGCCACGTCCCGGCTCCGCCGGATGCGCCGCAACAGTTCGTCCGCGTCCACCACATCGGTCATACCCGTCCCCTACCCCTTCAGGGCGTGGTGATGACACCGGCACCGAGGGTGTTTGACACCGCCACGACAGGTCAGCCGCATGGAGAGACCCGGCGCACTCGAGCCACGGGACGGCCGGGACTTTCCGTGAGGGAGGGATCAGGATGATGCGCGAGCGGCAGCAGCACACACCCGGCCCGGCCACGGTGCCCGAGAAGGGACCCCGGACCCTGACCTACCGCCCCGCCGACGCGCGCAGCGCCGTGCGGCGCACGCTGAGCGAGCACTGCCGGACCAGGGCCGTGCCGTGCGCGGACGAGACCCTGGACGACGCCCTGCTCGTGGCCTCGGAGCTGACCTCCAACGCCATCGTGCACGGCGGCGGCATCACCGGCTTCGAGGTCGACGTCGACAGCGCGGGCGTCCGCCTCTCGGTGTGCGACCGCAGCGACGAACGCCCGGTGTGCTCGGCCAGGTCCCGCGAGCCCGACCACTCCCGGACCGGCGGCCGGGGCTGGCCCCTGGTGTGCCTGCTCGCCCGGGACGTACGCGTCTGCGGGCTGCCGTACGGCGGCAAGCGGGTCACCGCCGTCGTACCGCTGCGCTGAGCGGGGGCGAAGGAACCTGGGGAACCCGCGCCCGAAGAACCTCGGGCGCGAGGAACCGCCCTACTGGCGTGCCTTCTCCGGGCTGTCGGTCTTCCCGGACTTCTCCGCCTTGCGGGACTTCTCGCCCCTGTCGGACTTCTCGGTCTTCTCGGTCTTCTCGCTCTGGCCGATGTCCGGCTTCTCGACCGGCACGCCGAGCGGGCGCGCCAGACCCGAGACCGCCTCGTCCAGGCGCTGGAGATGGCGCAGCACGCGGTCGGTGACCCGGCCGTAGCGCGGGGTGCCGAAGGTGCCCGGCTCCAGCATCGACGCGATGCTCGGACCGGTCTCGATCTCCGCCTTGGAGCGCGGGTCGCGCACATGCTCGGCGATCGACTCGATGTTGTGCACGATCCGCCCGCACACCCCGCTCAGCCGGGGGTCCGCCGCGATCGACGGATGGCTCGGCAGCAGCTCCGCCGTGGCGGCGAGCGCCCGGCAGTGGTACGCACACGTCTCCAGGAGCGCCAGCACGTACCGCGCGGTGTCCCGGCGCGAGCGCAGCGGGGTGACCGGATGCGTCAGCGGCTGCACGGCGGTGCGCAGATCGGCCAGCGCCTGGTCCATGTCCCGCGCCTTGTCCACCAGGTCGAAGTGGCGCCTGCCACTGAGCTGGTCCACCGCCGCCCGGGTCGCGTCGGCCAGCTTGTCCAGCACGTCCACCAGCAGCTCGTTGGTCCGCAGGTCGGTGCGCACCGGCAGCACCACCGCCGCCGTGATGATCCCGCAGGCGGCACCGAGCGCCGTCTCCTCGATCCGCAGCAGCAGCACCGCCATGCTGTAGGTGTTCAGCAGCGTGTAGAGCAGCCCCAGAGCCGCCGTCACGAAGAACGACATGAGCGTGTACGACAGGGGCGCCGTGTAGAACATGGCGAACACACACACCAGCACCAGGATGAACGCCGTCCAGGTGTGGTGCCCCACCACACCGGCGAGACCGATACCGGCGACCACGCCGAGGATCGTGCCGAGCAGCCGACGGGAGCCCTTGACCAGGATCTCCCCGGTGGAGGCGGTGTTGATGAACACGATCCAGCAGGTCAGCACCGCCCAGTACCAGCGCTGGCTGGACAGCAGCTCGCCGCCCACGATGGCCAGCGCCGACCCCACGGCCACCTGGATCGCGGCCCGGGTGGTCGGCCGGTGCAGCCCCGACTGGTCGCGGTCCTCGTCCTCGCTCTCCTCGCTGCCCTCGATGCCCGCCTCCTCCGCGTCCAGCTCCTCGCGGGAGCGGGCGGTGGCAGGGGAGTCGTCCGACTCGTCCTGCGGACCGTCCAGGGCGGTCCGCAGACCGAGCACCGCGCGCGCCGCCTCACCGATGCCCCGGAACACGTCCTGGAGGGGCGGGGACGCCTTGGGCAGGTTCTCCGCCTCCCGGTAGCCGAGCAGCCGGTTGCGGACCTGGGCCAGCGCCGTGCCCGAAGCCTCGCCCGCCGGGCGCAGCACCAGCAGCCGCAGCGCCTCCAGATCCCGGCGCACCGTCGCCCGCGCCTCGTCGCGCACCGGCATCTGACCGTGCGAGGGCAGCGAGGCGCCCGGCAGATGCAGGGTCAGGGTGTCGGTCCGCTCGGCGCTGCGCGCGGTGAGCAGCAGCAGACCCAGCCGCTCGGCGGCGATCTCCGCCTCCGCGATACGGCGCTGCAGCAGCCGTGCCATCGCCTCGTCGTCGGTGCCCCGCTCCAGGCGCCCCTGGATCATCAGCGCCGTCTCGTGCAGCCGCGCGGTGCCGGTGCGCAGATCCCCGAGGACCTTGTCGACGTCCTCGGGACCGGCGTCCAGCAGCTCGATCTGGCTGCTGATCAGCAGTCCCAGACGGGCCCGGAAGGCCCGGCGCAGCCGGTCGAGCGTGCCCGCGGCGGTCTGCGGCAGCAGGACGAACCGCGCCAGCGCGCTGCACACGAACGCCACCGAGATGACTACGAACAGCGAGGGCAGCAGATCGACCGTGGCGCGCACGAACAGCGACAGGAAGTAGATCTGGAAGCCGATCAGACCGAGCCCGGTGCCCCGGTCGCCGAATCTGCGCCCGTAGACCGCGCAGAAGATGAGCAGCAGGAAGCAGGCGTCGCTCACCAGCGGCCACTGGTTGAGCACCGCGCCCAGCGACACCGCCGCGAACGCGACGGGCACGCACAGCGCCAGGGTGACGATCTGCGGGCGCCGGTCGATCTCCCGTACGGCGAAGGTCGCGGACATCGCCGCCATGGCGCCCGCCACCAACTGCGGCACCGGGAAGCGGAGCAGCCCGAGCGCCACGAGTGTCATGGCGATGGCGATGACCGTGCGCAGCCCCGCGGTCAGCCGCAACAGTCCGGGGTCGGACGCGGAGAGCCGGTCCCACATGCGTACGCGCACCGCACGTCCCACTGCCTTCACGCCGCCGCGCTCTTTCTTCCGTGCCGGAACATGATCCGCACACCAGCATGTCACGACGTGCGGCGCGGCTCGCCTCCACCCGGCGGGCCGCGCCGCACGTCAGGGGCCCGGGGCGGACCCCGGTGCCGCCTCAGGAGCCGCCGAGAGCCTTCCCCTTGACCTGTCCCTCGATCCGCCCCTCTGCCTCGGCCCGGTCCACCTCACCGCGCGCCTGCTGGGGCGTCAGATAGCTGTCGGTGTACTCGAAGTCCTTGAGCTTGGCGGGCTTGCGCGCCTGGAAGCCCGTGCGCACGAAATCGTCGCCCGCGACGGCGTTCAGCAGCCAGTTGACCAGCACCCGCGCCTTGGCGACGTTGGTGCGCAGCGCGGACCAGTGGTAGCCGCGTGCCACGAGCTGGGCCAGGACGCCGCGCAGCTCGATGCCGAGCGGTCGCGAGACCGCGTCCTTGCCGCCGAGGTCGACCACGAGCCCGAGGTCCTTGTGGACGTACGGCTTGAGCGGCTGCCCGCGCAGGGCGGCGATGACGTTCTCCGCGACCCGCCTGCCCTGGCGCATCGCGTGCTGCGCGGTGGGCGGGCAGATCGCGCCCTCCTCGTGCTTGGCGAGGTCGGGGACGGCGGCGGCGTCGCCGAGCGCGAACATGCCGTCGTGGCCCGGCACGGTCATCTCCGGGGTGACGGCGAGCCGGCCGCGCACCGTCTCGGCGTCGAAGGTGCCGACCAGGGGACTGGCGGCGACCCCGGCGGTCCAGATCAGGGTGTGGCTGGGCAGCACCCGGCCGTCGGTCAGCGTGATCTCGTCCTCGGTGACCTTGGCGACGGAGACACCGAGCGAGACGTCGATGCCCCGGTCCCGCAGGACCTTCATCGCCGCCTTGCCGAGACGGTCGCCCAGCTCCGGCATCAGCTTGGGCGCGATGTCGAGCAGATGCCACTTGATCAGGCTCGGATCGAGCCGGGGATAGCGCTGGACGGCGGCGTGGGTGAGGCGCTGCAGACAGGCGGCGGTCTCCGTGCCCGCGTAACCGCCGCCCACGACGACGAACTGCAGCCGCGCCTCGCGCTCGGCGGGGTCGTCGCTCGCGTCGGCCAGATCGAGCTGGGAGATCACATGGTCCCGGATGTACGCGGCCTCGGCGAGCGTCTTCATCCCGAAGGCGTGCTCGGTCAGACCCGGGATGTCGAAGGTGCGGGTCACGCTGCCCGGGGCGAGGACGAGATAGTCGTACGGCTCGTTGACGATCTCGTCGGTGATCGAGCGGATGACGCACACCTTCGCCTGGGGATCGACCCCGATGGCACCGCCCGGGATGATCCGGGTGCGGTACTTGCGGCTGCGGCGCAGGGAGACGGCGATCGACTGCGGGGTGAGCACCCCGGAGGCGACCTGGGGGAGCAGGGGGAGATAGAGCTGATAGGAGAACGGCGTCACCAGCGCGACGTCCGCCTCCCCGGGTGCGAGTTCGCGCTCCAGACGGCGAACGCACTCGACGCCGGCGAAACCAGCGCCGACCACCAGAATCCTGGGTCGTGTCACGGTGTTCATCCCTTTCTGCGGCTCCCGGAGGACCGGCCCGACTGCCGTCCGCCTGCCCTGCACCGCTGCCACCACACACATCGATCCCACCGCGCCGTGGGCCGTTGTGCCAGCCGGGCGGGGCGGCCGGTCGAACATCGGCCGCACCCCTGGGCATCACCCTGCCCCCCGTGCCCCGGCGGCAACCCGATCCCGCCGGGGCACGGACCGCGGTCCTCACCAGGGCAGGAACGCGTGGATGTCCTTGCCGTCCTCGTCCACCACCACGCTCACCTGGTCGCACAGCGTGTGCAGCAGATGCCAGCCGATCCCGCCCCCGCCCGTGCTCGGCCGGAAGGGGCGCGGCTCGGGACGGACGGTGCTCGTGTCGTGCATGATCACGTGCACCCCGTCGAAGGTGCGGCGCAGCCGCAGCCCGAACGGACCGGGCGCGTACTGGATGGCGTTGGCCGCCAACTCCGTGACCACCAGCAGGATGTCGTCCCAGTACTCGGGCGCCCGGGGCGGTGCGTCGGTGGACAGGGAGCGCAGGAACTGCTCGGCGGCCAGCCGCGCCCCGGTCACGTTGGACAGCTCGCCCGGGAAGGAGAACACACGCTCGTGCGTCTCCTGTGAGGGCGGTGTCTCGTCCCAGCGCGGCTCGCTCGCCATCTTGCGTCCCCGGCCCCGGAAACCCGGGGCGGTCGTGTTGACCGATCAGTTTCCCTGCTGCGGGTTCCCCTCGCTCACGGGACTACGCGTCCACCCGGTGACCGGCGATTATTCACCCGCCGCCCGGGCTGCGCACCCCTTGCGGCACAAGATGTCGCCTGTCGGCGGAGGCTGTACGTCGGCTGCCGACGGAGGCTAGCGGAACACGTTGTCCGAGTCGTCCCAGTCGGCGGGCTCCTGCGGAAGCGAGCGTCGCGCGGCACGGGAGCGTGCCTCGTACATCGCGTCGATCTCCGCCGCGAAGTGCCGCACGATCGCGTCCCGGCGCAGCTTCAGGGACGGGGTCAGCAGCCCGTTGTCCGGCGCGAACGGCTCCGGGAGCACCCGGTAGACCCGTATGGACTCCGCGCGCGAGACCGCGCTGTTGGCCGAGGCGACCGCCCGCGCCAGCTCCTCGCGCAGCGCGTTCTCCTCGCGTGCCTCCCGGCCGCCCGGCTCGCCGTGGAAGGCCAGCGCGGTCCGCCAGTGCGCCAGGAACTCCGGGTCCAGCGTGATCAGCGCGCCCACACAGGGCCGGTCGTCCCCGACCACCACCGCCTGGTGCACCAGCGGATGCTCCCGCAGCCGCTGCTCCAGCGGAGCCGGGGCCACGCTCTTGCCGCTGCTCGTGACCAGCACGTCCTTCTTGCGCCCTGTGATCGTCAGATAGCCCTCGCCGTCGAGGCGTCCGATGTCCCCGGTGGCCAGCCAGCCCGAGCGCAGCGCGGCCCGGGTGCGCTGCTCGTCGCCCATGTAGCCCTGGAACACCGAGGGACCGCGCACCAGGATCTCCCCGTCGTCGGCCACCGCGATCTCGGTGCCCGGCAGCGGCATCCCCACCGTCCCCGTCTTCTCCCGGCCCACCGGCTGCATGGTGATCCCGCCGCTGGTCTCGGTCAGCCCGTAACCGTCGTGCAGATACAGCCCGATGCCCTCGTAGAACAGCGACAGATCACGGCTGAGCGAGGAGCCGCCCGAGGTGCCGCGCTGGGCCCGGCCGCCGAGCGCCGCGCGCAGCTTGCGGTACACCGTCCGCTCGTACAGGGCGTGCTGGAGCCGCAGGTCGAGACCCGGACCGGGTCCGGTGCCGAGCCGCGCCCGCTCCTGCGCCTCCGCGAAGTCCCGCGCCGTCTCGGCCGCCCGCTCGAACACCGGTCCGCGCCCCGCCTGCTGGGCGGTGCGCAGGAAGGTCTTGTACAGCTTCTCGAACACCGAGGGCACGCCGTAGAGGTACGTCGGCCGGAACGTGGCCAGCGCCGAGGCGAGCGCCTCCTCGGTCATCTCGGGCTCGTGCGCCATCAGGAAACCGCCCCGCAGGCACATCTGCATGATCATGAGCCCGTACACGTGCGAGAACGGCAGGAACGCCAGCACCGAGGGCTGCTCACCGGGCGGACCCGCGGTGTGCCCCCAGCCCGCCAGCAGCACGTCGCACGGGTACGCCAGGCTCCGGTGGCTCAGCGCGCAGCCGAGCGGACGTCCCGAGGTGCCCGAGGTGTAGGCGATGACCGCCGTGGAGTCCGGCAGCACGATCCGGCGCAGCGACTCCACCGTCGTCAGCGGGATCTCCGCGCCGCGCTCGGCCAGTTCACCCAGCGCGCCCGCGTCGAGCTGCCAGACGTGCCTGAGCCGGGGCAGTGCCGCGCACACCGTGCCGACGGTCATGATCCCCTGCTCGTCCTCGACCGCCACGGCGACGCAGGCAGCCTCCCGCAGGATCCACTCCACCTGCTCCCGCGAGGAGGTCGGATGGATCGGGACGATCTCCGCGCCCACGGTCCACAGGGCGTGCGCCAGCATCGTCCACTCGACCCGGGTGCGGGCCATCAGGGCCACCCGGTGGCCCGGCGAGATCCCGGCGGCCACCAGCCCCTTGGCCAGGGCGACCACCTCGTCCCGCAGCGCGGCGGCCGTGACCTCCTCCCACACGGTCGCGGCGGCGTTCTTGCGCCACGCGAGCAGGGGCAGACCGGGACTGCGGTCCGCGGTCTCGAAGACGGTGTCCGCGAGCCCGCCGGTGGGAGGCGGGACCGCTGCTGGAGCGAGGGCGACGTCGCGCATGGCGCTGCTCCTGGTATGTACCGAGGGTGACTCCGCCGATCGGCTCTGTGTCGGCGGTGCACGAATCTAGCCCAGGTAAGCGCTTTCGGTGAGGGGAAGCGGAAACTCGTGATCGAGCGATGATCTTTGGGCGCCCGGTGGGCCCCGTGAACCGCCCTTCCGCGTGCATATGAGGACCGCGCCCACGGGGTCGCTCCGGGGTACGACGCGAGGAGCGGCGGGGGATACGACGCGAGGGGCGGCCGGAGTCGTCGAGACCCCGGCCGCCCCTCGGCGCCCTGGTGCCGCTCGCCGCTCAGCCCGCGGGCGTCAGCCAGATGGTGGCGAGCGGCGGCAGCGTCAGCCGCAGCACCCCGTCCTCCGGCTTCAGCCCCTCGGCCGCGCCCGTGGCCACACCGCCGCCGCCGTACTCGGCCGCGTCCGTGTTCAGCGCCTCCCGCCAGACCGGGACCTCGCCGGGCACGGCGAGGGCGTAGTCGTGGCGGACGACGGGGGAGAAGTTCGACACCGCGAGCAGCGGGGTGCCCGTCTCGTCGTAGCGCAGGAACGCGAAGACGTTGTCGTCGGCCGCGTCGCACAGCACCCAGCGGAAGGCGCCCGGGTCGGTGTCCCGCTGCCACAGCGCCGGGGTCTGACGGTACCGCGCGTTCAGGTCCCGCACGAGGTCCTGGACGCCGCGGTGATCGCCCGCCGAGCAGTAGCCCTCGTCCAGCAGCCACCACTCCGGACCGTGCGCCTCGGACCACTCGCCGCCCTGCGCGAACTCCTGCCCCATGAACAGCAGTTGCTTGCCCGGGTGGGCCCACATGAAGCCCAGGTACGCACGGTGGTTCGCGCGCCGCTGCCACCAGTCGCCCGGCATCTTCGACACCAGCGCCTGCTTGCCGTGCACCACTTCGTCGTGGGAGATCGGCAGGACGTAGTTCTCGCTGTACGCGTACACCATCGAGAACGTCATCTCGTGGTGGTGGTACTTGCGGTGCACCGGCTCCTTCTGCACGTACTCCAGCGAGTCGTGCATCCAGCCCATGTTCCACTTCAGCCCGAAGCCGAGACCGCCGCTGTCCGTCGGCCGGGTTACGCCGTCCCAGGCGGTGGACTCCTCGGCGATGGTCACCACCCCGGGGCAGCGCCGGTAGACGGTGGCGTTCATCTCCTGCAGGAACGCCACCGCGCCCAGGTCCTCGCGACCGCCGAAGACGTTCGGCTCCCACTGACCGGAGTCGCGCGAGTAGTCGAGGTAGAGCATCGAGGCGACGGCGTCCACGCGCAGCCCGTCGATGTGGAACTCCTCGCACCAGTACACCGCGTTGGCGACAAGGAAGTTGCGCACCTCGGTCCGCGCGAAGTCGAACTCGTAGGTTCCCCAGTCCGGATGCTCCGCGCGCCGGGAGTCCCCGGGCTCGTAGAGCGGGTCGCCGTCGAAGCGGGCCAGCGCCCAGTCGTCCTTGGGGAAGTGCGCGGGCACCCAGTCCATGATCACGCCGATGCCCGCCTGATGGAGCCGGTCCACCAGGTACTTGAAGTCGTCGGGCGAGCCGAGGCGCGGGGTGGGCGCGTAGTACGAGGTGACCTGATAGCCCCACGACCCGCTGAAGGGGTGCCCGGCGACCGGCATCAGCTCGACGTGCGTGAAGCCCATCTCCTTGACGTACGCCGGGAGTTCGTCCGCGAGCTGACGATACGTCAACCCGGGTCGCCAGGAGGGCAGATGCACCTCGTACACCGAGAACGGCGCCCGGTGCACCGGCGTGTCCCCGCGGTGCGCCATCCAGTCCGCGTCGTGCCACTCGTGCCGCGACACCGCCACCACCGACGCCGTGTCCGGCGGCACTTCGGTGGCGCGGGCCATCGGATCCGCCTTCAGGAAGCGGTGGCCATGGCGCGAGGTGATCTCGAACTTGTATCGGGTGCCCTCGCCGATGCCGGGCAGGAACAGCTCCCACACCCCGGACGCGCCCAGCGAGCGCATCGGGTACTGGGTGCCGTCCCAGAACGTGAACTCCCCTGCCACGCGCACACCTTGAGCGTTCGGCGCCCACACCGTGAACCGGGTGCCCGCCACCCCCTCGTGCGTCATCGGCTCCGCGCCCAGCGCCTTCCACAGCTCCTCGTGGCGCCCCTCGCGGATCAGATGCAGATCCAGCTCACCGAGCGCGGGCAGGAAGGCGTACGGGTCGTGCACCTCGTGCTCGCCGTCGTCGTACGTGACGAGCAGCGTGTACGACGGGATCTCCCGGTACGGCAGGACGGCGGCGAACAGACCGCCGCCCTCCGACTCCAGGGAGGCTCGCTCGCCGTCCACCACGACGTGCACGGCGCGGGCGTTGGGGCGCAGCGCCCGGAACAGTACACCGCCGGGCGCCGGATGCGCGCCCAGCAGGGCGTGCGGGTCGTGGTGCGCGCCGCCCAGCAGCCGGTCGCGGTCGGCGGCGGTCAGCGGCGGCGCGTAGACGCGTGGCGGGCCCGCGGACTCGGGGGGAGAGATGTCGTGCAGTGCCATGTCAGCCTCCCCACGCGGCGAGTCGCTCGATCGCGGCCATCGGTACCGGCAGCCAGTCCGGCCGGTGTCTCGCCTCGTACAGCACCTCGTACACCGCCCTGTCCGTCTCGTGCGCGCGCAGCAGCGCGTGCTTCTCGCGTGGGTTCCAGCCCGCGCGGGCCGCGTAGCCCGCGCAGAACGCCTCCCGGCAGCGCAGCGCCCAGTCGGGTCGCCAGGGGCGGCGCTGCCGGGCCGCGTAGTCGAAGGAGCGCAGCATCCCGGCGATGTCACGCACCGGGGACTGCGGGGCGCGCCGTTCGTCCAGCGGACGGGACGGCTCACCCTCGAAATCGATCACGAACCAGTCGCGCCCGGCCCGCAGCACCTGACCCAGGTGCAGATCGCCATGCACCCGCTGCACCGGCGGACCGGAGTCGCAGGAGGCGAGCGCCGCGAACGCCGCCCGCAGTCCCGGCACATGGGGCCGCAGCCCGGGGACCGCACGCGCGGCGGCGTCGAGCCGCGCGCACATCTGCTCCGCCGTACGACCCCGCTCGCCGGGACCGGCGACCGGGAACGCCTCGGCGAGAGCCAGATGCACCTCGGCCATGGCACTGCCCAACTCCCGCGCCTCGGCGGCGAAGTCGTGACCGTCCGCCAGCGCGCGCAGCGCCAGCGTCCATCCGTCGGCGGCGTCCGGCAGGAACGGCTGGAGCACGCCCAGCGTCGCCGGATGCGGGCTCGTCGTGCTGAACCAGGACACCGGCGCGGGCACCCGCGCGCACCCCTGCGCGGCGAGCGCGCCCGGCACCTCCAGATCCGGGTTGACGCCCGGCTGGATCCGGCGGAACACCTTCAGGATGTACGAATCGCCGTACACGATCGAGGAGTTGGACTGCTCGGCGGTCAGCAGCCGGGGCGCGAGACCGCCCGGCACCCGGGTCGCCGGGTCCGTCTCGAAGCGCAGCGGACCCGCCTGACCGGGGCGGCGCAGCCGCTCCAGGAGCAGATGCGCCGAGCGCGGATCGTGCAGCGCGTCGTAGACGGCGAGGCCCTTGAACGGTCCCTCCTCGGCGCGCCCGATGAAGGCACGCTCCAGCCGCGGTGCCATCTCCTCCCGCAGACCGAGCAGGAGTTGGTAGCAGTCGCCGGGCGGGGGAGTGCCGCCCGGGGTGGGCAGCGGCGCGTGCGAGGCGTTCACCAGCAGATGCAGACAGCCCGGGAACAGCTCGGTCATGGACAGCACCGTGAGATCGGTGACCGGCCGGTCCTTTCCCGCGAACCAGCGCTGTTCGGGGAGCCATTCGAGCAGCAGGCCGCGCAGCGAGGACGGCCGCCGTCCCGCGTCGGTCGCGGCGCGGGGGGAGAGGGTGATGGTCTTCGGCATGGTCACGCGTCCTTTCCTCGGCGCCTGGCGCTCAGCGGCGGCGGCCGATGCGGGATGCGGCTCGGGTGAGCCGGAACCAGTAGAAGCCGTGGCCCGCGAGGGTCAGCAGATAGGGCAGTTCACCGATCGCCGGGAAGCGCACCCCGCCGATCAGCTCGACCGGGTGACGCCCGTCGTAGGACCGCAGATCCAGCTCGGTGGGCTGCGCGAACCGGGAGAAATTGTGCACGCACAGCACCAGGTCGTCGCCGTGTTCCCGCAGGAAGGCGAGTACCGCCGGGTTGGAGGACTGCAGTTCGGTGTAGGTGCCGAGTCCGAAGGCGGGGTTCTGCTTGCGGATCTCGATCATGCGGCGCGTCCAGTGCAGCAGGCTGGACGGGGACGACATCGAGGCTTCCACGTTGGTGACCTGGTAGCCGTAGACCGGGTCCATGATCGTGGGGAGGTAGAGCCGTCCGGGATCGCAGGGCGAGAAGCCCGCGTTGCGGTCGGGGGTCCACTGCATGGGGGTGCGGACGGCGTCGCGGTCGCCGAGCCAGATGTTGTC
>NZ_JACYHF010000032.1 GCF_016482685.1 Streptomyces sp. DSM 110735
CGACGCCCAGGCAGGCGGGCACCGCACGGCGCGGCAGCGCCCACGACCGGCACATGGCGGCGGGCTGCCGCCTCCCATGCCGAGGCCGACCGCGAGGCCCGGACGGCGGCCACCGACGGCGCCAGCGGCTGCCACACCCGGCCGACCCGGCACAGCAGCGGCCTGCCACATCCGCACCAGGACCGACCGCGACGCCCAGGCAGGCGGGCACCGCACGGCGCGGCAGCGCCCACGACCGGCACATGGCGGCGGGCTGCCGCCTCCCACGCCGAGGCCGACCGCGAGGCCCGGGCAGCCGGGTGCGGGAGGCGCGGCAGCGCCCGGAGGGGCTTCCCCAATTCCGCTTCGAAGCAGGGGAACCTCGGCGTGCCGGGTTGTCGTAACGTGCCGCGCCACTAGCGATCGCGTGGGGGCCGACCCGGCACGGGGCGGCGGTGGCCTGCCGTGTCCAATGCCGAGGACGTGCGCGGCGCCCAGGCGGTGGTCGGCGGAGTCGGCAAACGTCCACTAGGGAAGCCGGGACCGATAGGGGCTGACCCCCTGCGAAACAAGGGATCCTTGGCACGCCGGATTGCCGCGCCAAGGCGCCCCGATGGCGATCCAGCCCCCGGGCCAGCCGCGGCACCCGGACATCGGACGTCGGCGGAGCGGTGGCGGCCACCAAGGCAGCTCCGCGACCGGGAAGGGGCGTCGGGGGCCGGCGGCGGAGCGGTGGCGCCCTTCAGAGCAGCCCGTCACCGGAGGGGCCGGGGGCACCGGACGCGGGCCGGAGGTGCAGGCACACGACAGCCCGCGCGCACCGCTCCCCCACGCCCCCGCACAGCAAGTGACCCCCCTCACCAGAAGGGGGCCACTTGTTCGTTGCGGAGGGTTCAGGTCGCCGGGGTGATGTGGACCCTGACCTGCTTCATGAGGGGCTGGTCGCTCTGGGTGCTGTAGTCGCACAGGGCGATGAGGACGTTCATCTCGGGCATGTAGCCGGCCGCGCAACCGCGGGGCATGTCGTACGGGATGGCGAGGTAGCCGTCGAGGTAGCGGTGGCTGCCGTCCTTCGCCGTGGAGACGATGTTCACCGGGTCGAACTCCGAGATCCCGCGCTCACGCATGTCGTCCTCGTTCATGAAGACGAGTTCGCGCAGGTTCTTGATGCCCCGGTAGCGGTCGTTGTCCGAGTAGATCGTGGTGTTCCACTGGTCGTGCGACCGCATGGTGCCCAGCATCAGCATCCCGGGCGGCGGGACCACGTCCGGCAGCGGCGCGTGGGAGAACTCCGCCTTGCCGGACTCCGTGAGGAAGATCAGCTCGCGGGCGGGCTGCTTGATGCGGAAGCCCAGCGGCAGCCGCACCCGGCGGTTGAAGTCCTCGAACCCGTCGAGCACCTCGGACATGGTGTCCCGGATGCGGTCGTAGTCCTCGATGTACCACTCCCACGGCGTGGGGCTCGCGGGCAGCGCCGCACGTGCCATGCCGGAGATGATCGCGGGCTCCGACAGCAGATGCTTGGAGGCGGGCCGCTTCATGCCGACCGACAGGTGCACCATGGACATCGAGTCCTCGACGGAGGTGCTCTGGACGCCGTTGCGCTGGTGGTCCTTGTCGGTGCGGGCGAGGCACGGAAGGATCAGCGCCTCCTTGCCGTGCACCACGTGACTGCGGTTCAGCTTGGTGCTGACCTGGACCGTGAGGTCGCAGTTGCGCAGCGCCTCGTAGCTGAACGGCGAGTCCGGCACGGCGAGGGCGAAGTTGCCGCCCATGCCGATGAACACCTTGACGTCGCCCCGGTTCATCGCCTGGAGCGTGCCGACGGTGTCGAGCCCGTGGTCGCGCGGCGGGTTGATCTTGCAGACCTCGGCCAGCCGGTCCAGGAACTCCGGCTCCGGACGGTGGTCGATGCCGCAGGTGCGGTTGCCCTGCACGTTGCTGTGCCCGCGCACGGGGGACGGACCGGCGCCCTCGCGACCGAGGTTGCCGCGGAGCAGCAGCAGGTTCACGATCTCGCGGACCGTGTCGACGCTGTGCTCGTGCTGGGTGACGCCGAGGCACCAACTGATGATCGAGCGGTCGGCGTCGGTGTAGATCCGCGCCGTCTTGAGGATGTCGGCACGGCTGAGCCCGGACTGCCGCTCCAGTTCCTCCCACGGAGTCGCCTCGCACAGCGCGCGGTACTCCTCGAAGCCCGCGGTGTGGCGGTCGATGAACAGCTTGTCGATCGCCTTGGGATCGGTCTTCGCCTGCTCCAGCACTGCCTTGGCCATACCGCGCAGCAGCGCCATGTCGCCGCCGACCCGCGGCTGGAGGTCCAGCGTGCTGGTCCGCGTGGCGTGGAACGTGGCCATGTCCAGGAAGTCGTGCGGGATGATCGCCTTGGTCGCGCCCGCCTCGATGAACGGGTTGATGTGCACGACCTGCGCACCGCGGTCGAACGCCTCGGTGAGCGAGGTCAGCATCCGGGGCGCGTTGGAGGCGACGTTCACGCCGATGATGAACAGCGCGTCGGTGGCCTCCCAGTCCTTGAGGTCGACGGTGCCCTTGCCGGTGCCGAGGGACGCCTGCAGGGCGCGACCGCTCGCCTCGTGGCACATGTTGGAGCAGTCGGGCAGGTTGTTGGTGCCCAGCTCGCGCGCCATGAGCTGGTACAGGAAGGTCGCCTCGTTGCCGAGGCGTCCGGAGGTGTAGTACGACGCCTGGTTCGGGTTCTCCAGGTTGCGCAGATGGCGCCCGACGAGTTCGAAGGCGTCGTGCCAGGAGATCGGGACGTAGTGGTCGGTGGCCGCGTCGTAGACCATGGGCTCGGTGAGGCGCCCCTGGTCCTCCAGCTTGTAGTCGCTCCACTCGTGCATCTCGCTCACCGTGTGGCGGGCGAAGAGTTCCCGCCCCGCGCGTTTGTGGGTCAGCTCCCACGTGACGTGCTTGATGCCGTTCTCGCAGATGTCGAGTTTCAGACCCTTGGTGTCATCGGGCCAGGCGCATCCGGGACAGTCGAAACCACCGTTCTCGTGGTTCATCTTCATGATCGCCCGTGGGCCCTCGACCAGCGTGCCCTCGCGCAGCAGGAACTTGGTCACGCTCGTGGCGGCGCCCCAGCCCGCGGCGGGGTGATGGTAGGGGTGGAAGTACGGCTCCCCTTTGGGGATCGGGCCCACGCGGGGTTCGAGATCCGACTCCGCTTCCATCATCTTTGACTGTTCTTCGTCCAAGGTGCTCAAGGCTCTCACCCTTCCGCCGTTGGGCAGGCATCCATATCCCATATATGGCGCTTTAAGCCAGACTATGCCGGTGAAAGACCCCCCGCCACGCGACGCGCAATAGCCGGGGAATTCGGGGCATAAACTCAACTCCCTTGCCGTGAAGGCACGTTGAGAATCGGTCGAAAGCCCGAGGACGAATGGCGGAAATGCGAAGGACCCGACCTGGAAAGCCGGGTCCTTCGTCGCATATTCGAGGCTTTTCGCTCTTTATGCTCGCATGTGCGACTCACCCGTGACCGGTGCGCGAGCAGATGCCTACTCCGTCGCCGCCGCGCTCGCCCGCGCCGCCGCCCGTGCGCTCTCCTTCGCCTCCTCCGACACCGCCCGCTCCCGGCGTCCCACGACCACGGCAGCGGCGGCGCCGCTCGCCAGGAAGGAGAGCGCGATCAGGGCGGGCCGGTCGAGGCGGTAGCCGATGAGTCGGTCCAGGGAATAGCGGCCCGGTCCGAACAGACCGACGGTCGCCGCGACGAATCCGAGGTAGGCGGGATATTCGTAGCCGCCGGAGGTGATGAAGAACCCGGACTTGCGGTGCACGGCGACGGCGCCCGACATGCCGCCCGCCACCGCGGCACCGGCAGCCGGGGTGGCAAGACCGAGCGCGAGCAGCAGACCGCCGCCGCCCTCGGTGAGCCCGGAGGCGATGGCGCTCGGCTTGCCGGGCTTGTAGCCCATGGCCTCCATCGCCTGGGCGGTGCCCTCGATCCCGCCCCCGCCGAACCAGCCGAAGAGCTTCTGCGCGCCGTGCGCGGCCAGGACGCCACCGGTGCCCAGGCGCAGGGCGAGGAGCCCGAGATCCTTGCGGTGCAGCAGACCCATGGGGAGATCCTTCCGTCGGGAGAAGCGGTCCTCCCCCAGTCTTCGGGCTCTCCGCCGCGCGCACCGCCCGAGGAGGCGCGCCCTGTGCCGCTCAGTGGTGCGGGGCGGGTGCCTCCGGGGCGGACGCGGTGCCGCCCGGGTGGGGGCAGTGGTCGCGGGAGGTGAGGGGGAAGGGGACGAAGGTCTCCTCGTCCGTCTGGAGGCAGATGCCGTGCTGGTGCGCGACCACTCCGGTGACCGGTTCGCGCAGCAGCCGGGCGAGGACGTAGGCGGCGGCGAGGCTGGTGACGTCGCGGACGGTGCCCATCGGGAGCAGGGAGCGGGTCTCCGCGATGGCCTCGTGCTCCCCGGCGCGGACGACGATGCGGGTGCCGGGGGCGACGCCGTGGGCGGCGATGGCGACGGCGATGTTGTCGAGGTCGTCCGAGCCGACGGCGGCGAGCGCGCGGGCGTGGCCGAGGCGCAGCCGTTCGAGGACGGCGCGGTCGCCGCCGTGGCCGGTCATGACGGGGATGCCGAGGGAGCGGGCGAGGCGCGCGGTCGTGGCGTGCGGGTCGCGTTCGACGCCGACGACGGGGATGCCGAGCCGCTGGAGTTCGGCGGCGAGCCGCATGCCGACCTGCCCCATGCCGACGACGATGACGTGTCCGGAGCGGGGCAGGGTGCGCGGGCCGATGAGCCCGATCAGTTTCAGGCCGAGCATCCGCTCGATGATCCCGGCGGTGAACAGGGCGCTGAAGACGAGGGTGGCGAGCATCGCGAGCCCGGAGGCGATCTCGTAGCCGGTCTCGTCCTCGCCCGCCGTCGCGGGTCCCACCCCGGCGACGACGCGGGCGGCGTGGAAGAACGCCTCGGCGGGCGGATGGTCGTGCGCGACCATCCAGGACCAGTCGCCCGCGAGGACGGCGAGGATGCCGAACAGCCCGATGAGCAGCAGCCGGGCGCCCGCGTCGTACGGCCGGAGCTGACCGGCGAGGCGTCCCACGCGGTGTGCCGTACCGCGCCGGTGGGGCAGCCACTCCTCCAGGCAGGGCACGCCGTCGCGGGCGCGTACGGCGCGCAGCCGTTCGCCGGAGCGCTCCAGGGCGAGGTTGGCCGGGTCGACGCAGGGTCCGGCGAGCGCGGGGGCGGCGAGGTCGGCGGGCGAGGTCACGTCGCACTGGGGCAGCAGGCGTTCGAGTTCGTCGGAGACGGTCCGGTCGAAGACGGTGGCGACGATGGGGGCGCTGGGCACCAGGTGGGCGACGGCGAGCGCGTAGCGCAGGGCCGCGACGTCGTCGTGCAGCAGGATCGCGACGCCCTCGGCGCCGTCCGCGAGCGCGGCGCGCAGTTCCCGGTCGCCGGGCTTGGTCAGGTGGGTGACCGTGTTGCCGCGTTCCTGGAGGGTCGCGCAGACCCGGCGGCCGAGGTTGGTGTTGCCGATCACGACGAACGGCAGGGGAGGCAGGCGTGGAGAGGTCACGGGGCCGGGGTGTCCCTTCGCTCGCGGGGCGCGCTCGCCGGGTGCCGCGGGGCACCGTCGTACGGGCGCGGTACGGGAACCCTACGAGGTCGGACCCGTCCGGTCACCCGGAAGGAGGCGGGCGTCCCCGGCTACGGAGGCGGGCGACCCCGGCGACGGCGGTGGGGCGGCGGGAGGCGTGCGCCCTCGCAGGCGAGAAGTGGCGAGAAGTGTCGTGTCGTCCGGTTCGTCCGCACGCGCTCTATCGTCGTCTGCGCGCGGGCCGTCCCGTGCGTCGTCCGCCGCCCCGACCTTGGAGTTGTATGGCCTCCGGGAAGCCTTCGCGCCCCTCCGTCCACCGGCTTACCGCGAGCCGGTTGCTGCGCAAGGGCAAGCTGTGGATCGTTCCGGCCGTGATGACCGGGCTGGTGTCGCTGCTCCTCTCCCTTCTTTACATGGGCGGCATCCTCACCCCCACCGGGAGCCTGCACCGGCTGCCGGTCGCGGTGGTCGACGAGGACACCGGCAAGCCGCTGCCGGGGCAGACCGCCAGCCTCGGCGCGCAGGCGACCCGCTCCGTGCTCGCGTCCACGCAGGGCGGCGAGGTGCGCTGGCTGAAGCTGACCCGGGCGCAGGCGCAGGAGCGGCTGGACACCGGGCGGATCTACGGCGCGCTGGTGATCCCGGCCGACTTCACGGACACGGTGGGCGCGCTGCCCACCTCCCGCGCGGCGAAGCGGCCGACGCTCACCGTGCTGACCAACCCCGGCGTGGGCAGCCTGGCCTCCTCGCTGGCGAGCCAGATCACGCAGCGGGCGGCGCACCAGATCTCGCTGTCGGTCGGCAAGCAGCTCTCCGCCTCCCCGGCGGTGCGGGGCGAGAGCGCGTCCACGCGGGTGCTGATCGCCGACCCGGTGGAGGTCCGTACCGCCGTCGGCCATCCCATCGGGGCGCACAGCGGGCTCGGTCTCAGCGCCTTCTACTACGCGCTGCTGCTGGTGCTTTCGGGGTTCATCGGCGGCAACATCATCCACAACACGGTCGACAGCGCGCTCGGCTACGCGGACAGCGAGATCGGTCCCTGGCACTCGCGCAGGCCGACGGTCCCGATCAGCCGGACCCAGATGCTGGTGCTCAAGATGGTCATGACGGCGGGACTTTCCCTGCTCACCACCTCGCTGATCATGTTGGCGACGATCGGCGTGCTGGGCATGGACGCCCCGCACCCGGGACTGCTGTGGATCTTCTCCTACTGCGCGACGCTCGCCGTCGGCCTCGGCGTCCAGGCCATCAACGCCGCGTTCGGCACCCTTGGGCAGCTCGTCTCGATGTTCGTCTTCATCGCCTTCGCCCTCCCCTCCTCCGGCGCCACGGTCCCCCTGGAAGCGGTCCCCGGCTTCTACCGCTTCCTCGGCGCCTTCGAGCCCATGCGCCAACTCGCCTCCGGCGTCCGCGCGATCCTCTACTTCGACGCCCGCGCCGACGCCGGCCTCGACCGAGGCTGGCAGATGATCGCCATCGGCTTCGCCGTAGCCCTCATCTTCGGCTTCACCGCCACCCGCTACTACGACCGCCGCGGCCTGTCCCGCATGGTGCCGCGCCCGGCGTGACGGGGGCGGGTGCCGGTCCCGGCGGGCGCCCCCCACGCGTGGTGTACGACGGCATGACCCGCCAGGGGTCGCTCCCACGCGGGCGGGGGTCGGGCATGAACCGAGACGGCACGACCGGGACGGGGCACGGTGAACCGCAGCCGCCCGGCTGGTGTCGACCCCGGGCCCGGCAGGAACAGCGCCGCTCCCGGCCGGGAAAGCGGGACTGCCCGAGACCGATGGAACCCACTGCCGCCGTCCCCAGCCCGAGACTCCGACCGGCATACCGTCCCCTCGGAGACAGGGCACGTCCGGGACCGACGCGGCTGCCCGCTGCCGGGGCGACCGACGCGAGCCGGGCACTCCACCGCCCCAGCCGCGAGCGCGGGCCAGCGGCCCGGCCGCCGTCGATGCGCGCCCCCACGTTGGCCGCCCCACACCACCCAAAACCAACGGAGGTGACAGATCAGCCCGACTCAACCTCCAAGGTATGAGCCTCACTTGCCCTACAGGCGGCAGACCGGTCCCACCCCACCCGTCAAACCGCCGGAGGTGCAGGCGTGCGCGGTGGCGTCGGGTCCAGGTACACCCGCTTCACCGCCGGAATCAAGGTGCGCAGGCGCGTCTCCGCCTCCTCGCAGGCCCATTCGATCTGGCTGGAGGTGGAGACGTCGCGGAAGTCGATCTTCGCGGCGATGAGGATCTCGCCGGGGCCCTGGACCATGGTGGTCAGTTCCAGGACCTCCTGGACGGCGTCGACGGAGAGCAGTTCGCGCCGCACGGCGTCCCGCATCGGTTTGGGCAGGGCGCGGCCGACGAGGAGTTCAGTGTTGGCGCGGCCGAGGACCCAGGCGACGATGATCAGCAGGACACCGATGAGGATGGACGCGACGCCGTCCCAGACGCCGGAGCCGGTGAGCTGGCCGCCGAGGAGACCGAGCGCGGCGAGGATCAGGCCGATGAGGGCGGCGGAGTCCTCCATGACGACGGCCTTGACCGCCGTGTCGGGGGTGTGCTGGAGGTAGCGCAGGATGGGCACGCGGAAGTGCTCGGCGCGTCCGGTGGCCTGCCTCAGACCGGTGCGCAGGGAGAGCCCCTCCAGGACGAAGGCGACCGCGAGCACGATGTAGGAGATCAGCGGGTTGCCCGGCTTCTCGCCGTGGGTGAGGGCGTGGATGCCGTCGTAGAGGGCGAAGACGCCACCGCCGACGAAGGTGGCGACGGAGGCGAGCAGCGCCCAGATGTACCGCTCGGGACCGTAGCCGAGGGGATGGTCCTCGTCGGCCGGTTTCCGGCTGCGTTTGAGGGCGACGAACAGCAGCCCCTCGGTGACGGTGTCGGCGGCGGAGTGCCCGGCCTCGGCCAGCATCGCGCTGGACCCGCTGAGGACACCGGCGACGGCCTTGGCGAGCGCGACGCCGAGGTTGGCGGCGGCTGCCACCAGCACCGTGAACGTCGATCCGCCCGCGCCCGGACCGGCCGCCGAGCCCACCCGCGCGTCCAGGTAGGGGCCCTTGCGCGCGTTCGTCCCGGGTTCCTGCTCGGGTTCACCCTGTTCGCTCATAGCCGGACAGTAATCCCCTTCGGTGCGGGACGTCCCGGCGTGGCGGCGCACGCGCGGGTGCGGCCCGGACGGGGCCGGTCCCGGGACGGCCTGGGCCGGTGCTCGCCGTCCAGTCTCGACGGCACTCGACGCCCCGGCCAGCGCTGCCGTCCGTCCGGGCGAAAGGCGTACCCGCCCAGGTCCGCGCCCGTTTCCCCGGCGGTCCGGCGCGGAAGACCTTGCCCGCACCGCCACCCGGCCCACACCCGGGACGCACTCTGAGGACACGCCGGACGAGGGGACGCGCAGATGCAGGGGTTCTCCCGCGAACCGGGGACGCACGGGCCGGTCACCGAGGTGCCGCCCGAGGGGATGCGGAGGATCTACCGGTGGGCGGCGATGATCGCCGTCGGCGGTTTCCTGTTCGGCTACGACACCGGTGTCGTCTCCGGCGCGCTGCTGTTCGTGACCGACGACTTCCGTCTCTCCCCCACCGAACAGGGCACGATCGTCAGCGTCCTGCTGATCGGCGCGATGGTGGGCGCGCTGTGCGCGGGGCGCCTCGCGGACGCGATCGGGCGCCGGAAGGCGGTCGCCCTCGAAGGCGCGGTCTTCCTGGTGGGTACGGCCATCGCGGCGACGGCGCCCGCGTACTGGACCCTGCTGATCGGCCGCGTGGTGCTCGGTCTGGCGGTGGGCGCCGCCTCGGCGACCGTGCCGGTGTACCTCTCGGAGATCTCCCCCACCCGCGTCCGGGGCCGGGTGCTCAGCGCCAACCAGCTCATGATCACGGTCGGCATCCTGGTGTCGTACCTCGTGGACCTGGCGTTCGCGGGCAGCCGCGACTGGCGGCTGATGTTCGCGCTCGGCGCGGTCCCGGCGACCGTGCTGACCCTGTGCTGTCTGCTGGTGGTGCCGGAGTCGCTGCCCTGGCTGGTGCGCCGGGGCCGCTGGCGGCAGGCGCGCGAGGTGCTGGGCCGGGTGCTGCCGCCCGAGGACGCGTCCCGGGTGGTGGCCCGGCTGCGCAACGAGGTGCCGGGTCCGCGCCGCAAGCCGGGCGAGGAGCCGGAGCGCCCGGTGGGCTGGCGCACGCTGCTCACGCCGGGCGTGCGTCCCGCCCTGGTCGTGGGCCTGGCGATGGCCGTGATCCAGCAGTTCGGCGGCATCAACACGATCATCTACTACGCCCCGACGATCATCGAGAAAACGGGTCTGAGCGCCTCGAACTCGATCTTCTACTCGGTGTTCATCGGCGTGATCAACCTGCTGATGACGATCCTGGCCACGAAGCTGATCGACCGCGCGGGCCGCCGCACGCTGCTGCTGGTCTCGCTGGCCGGGATGGCGCTCCTGGTGGCGCTGCTCGGGCTGAGCTTCATCGCGGGCTGGAACTCCGAGCTGTCCCTGGTGTGCATGATCCTGTACATCGCCGCGTACGCGGGCGGGCTCGGCCCGATCTTCTGGGTGCTGGTCGGCGAGGTCTTCCCGCCCCGGGTGCGCGCGCTCGGTTCGAGCACGGCGACGACCGCCAACTGGATCGCCAACTTCGTGGTCAGCCAGGCGTTCCTGCCCGTGGCCGCGGTGATCGGTCAGGGCCAGACCTTCCTGGTCTTCGCGGTGATCTGCTTCCTGGGTCTGCTGTTCGTGGCCCGCTTCGTCCCCGAGACCAAGGACCGCTCGTACGAGGAGATCGACGCGGCGCTCCAGGACCGCTTCGGACACCCGCGCGGCGGTCACGGCGCGATGAGAGAACCGGCGGGGCGAAGCTGAGGCATCGGGCAGAGAAATGAGGCAGGGCCCGGGTTCCTCCCCCGAGGGAGAGGCGCCCGGGCCCGTGCGTCTCAGGCCGGTGTCAGCTCTGAGGCCGCTTGCCGTGGTTCGCGGCGTTGCCGCGGCGGGCCTTCTTCTTACGGCGGCGCTTCGAGGACATGGGATACCTCCTGCGGCTGTCGACGGCTCGGTCAGGACGCACGGCGGAACGGGCCACCGCGCGACGCGTCCGGACACCGTACATGCCGTCCCCGCACCGAGCCACCGCTGCCCGGCCGAGTCGCGTACCAGGTCCGGGGCACGGACGATGGCCAGGAAGGGTCGCGTCCACGGTGAGGAGCGGGAGCCCATGCCCGGTTCGTGGGAAGCCGATGCTCTGGTGATCTTCGGGGTGACCGGGGACCTCGCGCAGAAGATGACGTTCCCCGCGCTGTACCGGCTGGAGCGGCGGGGGCTGCTCGACTGCCCGGTGATCGGTCTGGCCGGCCGCGAGCTGACGGGCGCCCAGCTCGTGGAGCGGGTCCGCGAGGCGGTGGAGGCGGCCGAACCGTCCGTCAACGAGGCTGTCTTCGACCGGCTGGCGAGCAGGCTGAGCTATATCCACGGGGATCTCCAGGGTCCGGACCCCTATCACCGCCTCGCGGATCAACTGGGCGGTCGCAGGCGCCCGTTGTTCTATCTGGAGACCCCGCCCTCGCTGTTCACGCCGATCGTGGACCAGCTCGCCGCCGCGCGGCTGCTCGGTCAGGCGCGGGTGGCGCTGGAGAAGCCCTTCGGACACGGGCTGGCCTCAGCACAAGCGCTCAACCGGCAGCTCACCCAGATCCTTGACGAGGGGCAGATCCTGCGCGTGGACCACTTCCTGGGCAAGGAGCCGGTGATCGAGCTGGAGTATCTGCGGTTCGCCAACTCCGCGCTGGCCGAGGTGTGGCACCGCGACAGCGTGTCGGCCGTGCAGATCACCCTGGCCGAGGAGTTCGGGGTGGAACAGCGCGGCCGCTTCTACGACGACGTGGGCGCGGTGCGGGACGTGGTGCAGAACCATCTGCTCCTGGTCCTCGCGCTGGTCACGATGGACCCGCCGGTCGGCTCCAGCGCTGCCGACCTGTGGGCCAAGCGGGTCGAGGTGCTGCGCGCGATGCCCGACGCCGACGCCCACGACTGTGTGCTCGGCCAGTACACCGGCTACCAGGAGATCTCCGGGGTGGCGCCGGGTTCGACGACGGAGACGTACGCCGCGCTCCGTCTCGGCATCGACAACTGGCGCTGGGCGGGGGTGCCGGTCCTCATCCGGGCGGGCAAGCGGCTGCCGGTGCGGGTGACCGAGGTGCGGCTGATCCTGCGCGAGCCGCCCACGCTGAACTTCCTGCCCGATCCGTGCCGGGTCGCCGGGAACCAGATCGTGCTGCGCATCGACCCCGAGGCGGGGATGCGGCTGCAACTGTCGGCGCTGGACGAGAACTCCGCGTGGCGCATGGTCCCGCTGGACAACATCTTCGCCCGCGAACTGGGCGCGCCGCTCGCGCCGTACGAGCGGCTGCTGTACGCCGCGCTGACCGGCGACGACCGCTACTTCGCGCCGCAGGACGTGGTGGAGCAGTGCTGGCGCATCGTGCAGCCGCTGCTGACCTATCCCCCGCCGGTGCACCCCTACCCGCCCGGCTCCTGGGGCCCGCCGCAGGCCGACGCGCTGGTGGCGGGCGGGGTGCCGTGGCAGCGGCCGTGGGTGCCGGGCGGGTGAACCGGCGTACGGGGCCGAGGACACCCGCCGGTCACCGGTCACCGCCGCCGACTGGCAGGCGACTTGACGGCCCACCTAAGGTTTCTCCTGTCCAGCCAGTCCGTCTGTACCACCTCAGGAGCAGGGATGACCGGTGACCCCGAGCCCATCAGCGCCGACGCACGTCACGCGCTCGAACAGGAGCTGGCCGACCTGCGCGAGGAACGCGCGCTGGTGGCCTCGACGCTGAAGGACCCCGAGGAGGTGGGCGACCGCGCCGACCAGGCTGATGAGTTGCAGCGCGCCGACCAGTTGCGCCGCCTCGACGGCCGCATCGAGGACGTGCAGGTCCGGCTGAAGCAGTCGGACCTCGCCGGTCCGCCGCCGGAGGGCGTGGTGGGCGTCGGCACGACCGTGACCATCCGGTTCGCCGACGACACGACGCAGACGCTGCACATCGGCGAGATCGCCGACGCGCGCGACGAGAGCCTGGTGACCTCCGACAGCCCGCTGGGACAGGCGCTGCTCGGCCGTCACGCGGGCGACACGGTGTCGTACGACGCGCCGGACGGCAAGGCGACGGCGGTCGTGGTCTCGCTCGGCGCGCCCGGCGACCAGGGCTGACCGCCCCCGGGGCACGCCCCGCCCACTGTCAGACGCTTCACGTAGACTCTCCCTGAATGTCCGGATCGCTCGGGGAGAGCCGGGGAGTGATGCCTTGGCAGGCCACGCGTACGACGGGTGGGGGCGCCCCGCCCCGGGCGAGGCGGTGTCCGGACTCGCCCGTCTCTACCGCGCGCTGCACGCCCACCCCGAGCCCGCCTTCGAGGAGCACCGCACCGCCGCCCAGATCGCGGAGCGGTGCTCCCGCCTCGGGTACGCCGTCACGGACCGGGTCGGCCGGACCGGGGTGGTCGCGACGCTGGCCAACGGACCGGGACCCACGGTCCTGCTGACGGCGGGTCTGGACGCGCCGCGGGTCACCGAACTCACCGGCGTGCCCTACTCCTCCGTGCACGACGGCGTGATGCACGCGCACGGCCACGACATGCACATGGTCTGCCTGCTCGGCGCCATGCGCGCCCTCACCGCCGGGCGCGAGCGCTGGCACGGCCGGCTGCTCTGTCTGTTCCAGCCCGCGACCGAGACCGGCCGCGGCGCCCAGGCCCTGCTCGGCGACGGGCTCTACGAGCGGTTCGGACGACCCGCCGTGGCGCTCGGCCAGCATCTGTCCGCGCTGCCGCCGGGCACGGTCGGCTGCCGCCCGGGCCAGCGCTTCGCCGCCTCGGACATTCTGCGTGCGACCGTGTACGGAACCGGTCCCGATTGCGGACCCACCGAACTCGCCACCGCCATCGCACGGCGCCTGCGCGGCATTCCCGACGGAATGTGGGACCCGGAAATCGCCCAGGTCAGCGCGGGAGTTCTGGCGGCACTTCCCGATGGCGTGCACAGCGGGGAGGATCGGGATTCCGGGACGTGCGGTCAGGCGCACCTCCTGATAAACGCGCGCACATTCCAGGAGAGCGTCCGCACCCGGGTATTGAGCGCGATCGTACGGGCCATTCATCTGGAGGCGCTGTCCGCCGGGGCGCACCGTCCCCCGGAGATCCGGCAGGTGTGCTCCCTGCCGGGAATGGGGAACGACCCCTTCGTCACCGCGCGGACGCTCGGCGCGTTCACCGCGCGCGGTATGCGGGTGGTCCGCCCCGGTCCGCGCGCGGAGAACATCGCGATGGGCCGGGTGCTCGCGGCCACCGACACCCCCGCCTGCTTCTGGCTGCTGGGCGGCGCGCAGGTCATGCCGGAGCCGTCGCCGGACGGCTCCGGGGCTCCCGCCCTGTTCTGCGCGCCCGCGCTGATCGAGCCGACGATCGCCACCGGGACCCGCGCGCTCGCGGCCGCCGCGACGAGATGTCTCGGGGCGGCGGCCTGAGCGAGGGGCGGCTCAGTCGTCGTAGTCGGAGGGCGGGAAGGGGTCGCGTTCCTTACGGGTGACGTCACCGGTCTCGATCTCGCCCCGGTCCACCTGGCGGTCGATCTCGCCGCGCTCCTGCTCGTAGACGCGCTCGGGGCTCTCGGGTTCGCGGACGGGCAGACCCACGTCCCGCTCGTCCTCCCGGGTGCGCTCCTCAAGGCGCTCCTCGTCGGGACGGCGGGGCATCCCGCGTCCGTGGTCGCGGTCGGGGTTGCCCTCGACTTCCTTGTTCGTCTTGTGGTGGTGCGC
Source organism: Streptomyces sp. DSM 110735 (assembly GCF_016482685.1). GTDB lineage: Bacteria > Actinomycetota > Actinomycetes > Streptomycetales > Streptomycetaceae > Streptomyces. The sequence goes on from NZ_JACYHF010000032.1 coordinate 14,358, forward strand.
CATCGGTGCTCCCTCGATGAGAACCCGGGCGCCGGTCACGCCCGGGTCGCGCCTGCCGGGGACCGCCGCGCGAGGGCGGGTCCCGGGGCGGTCAGCTCTTCTTCGACTCCTCGTGGTCGGTGTCCTTGTGGTCCTTCTTGCGCCCGCCGGAGGAGGCGGTCTTCTTGGCGGCCGGCTCGGCGTCCTTCTTCGCCTTGCCGCCCTTCGCCTCCGTCTTCTTCTCGGCGTGCTTGTCCTTGTCGCCCTTGTCGCCCTCGTGCTCGTCGCCCTTGCGCACCGAGAAGTGGATCGAGTCGTCCCGGACGTCGGCGACGATCGTGTCGCCCGGCTCCGCCTCGCCGCTGAGCAGCAGCTCGGCGATGCGGTTGTCCAGCTCCGACTGGATCGTGCGGCGCAGCGGGCGGGCGCCGAACTCCGGCTGGTGACCGTGGGCGATCAGCAGCTTCTTGGCCGCCTCGGTGACCTCCAGGTTCAGTCCCTGGGCGTGCACGCGGCGCCGGCTCTGCTCCAGCAGGTGGTCGACGATCTGCGAGAGGTCCGTCTCGGTGAGGCTGTGGAAGATGATGATGTCGTCGATGCGGTTGAGGAACTCCGGCAGGAACCGGCCGCGCAGCTCCTCCAGCAGGTCGTCCTTGATCTCGGACACGTCGCCCTGGTGCGCGAGGATCAGGTGGGCGCCGATGTTCGACGTCATGATGATGACGGTGTGCCGGAAGTCGACGGTGCGACCCTGGCCGTCGGTCAGGCGCCCGTCGTCCAGGATCTGCAGCAGCGTGCTGAAGACATCCGGGTGCGCCTTCTCGATCTCGTCGAAGAGCACCACGCTGTACGGCTGGCGGCGGACCTTCTCGGTGAGCTGCCCCGCCTCCTCGTAGCCGACGTATCCAGGAGGCGCGCCGACCAGGCGGGCGACGGTGTGCTTCTCCTGGAACTCGCTCATGTCGAAGCGGATCATGCGGTCCTCGTCGCCGAAGAGCAGCTCGGCGAGAGCCTTGGCCAGCTCGGTCTTGCCGACACCGGTGGGACCGAGGAACAGGAAGGAGCCGACGGGGCGGTTGGGGTCGCCCATCCCCGCGCGGTTGCGGCGCACCGCCTGGGAGACGGCGGTGACGGCTTCGTTCTGGCCGACGATCCGCGCGTGCATCTCCTCCTCCAGCTTGAGCAGCCGCTCCTTCTCGCTGGCGGTGAGCTGGGAGACGGGGATGCCGGTGCGGCGGGAGACGATGTCCGCGATGTCGTTCGGGGTGACCGTGACGACGCCCTCGCGACGCTCCTCGATCCCGGCGAGTTCGCCCTCGACCTCGGCGATCTTGCCCTTGATCTCGTTCGCCCGCTCGTAGTCCTGGCCCGAGACGGCTTCGTCCAGCTCGCGCTGGAGCTTGGCGATCTGGTCCTCGCGGCGGACGACCTCGGTGGAGCGCGCCGCGCTGCGCAGACGGACGCGCGCACCGGCCTGGTCCATCAGGTCGATCGCCTTGTCGGGGAGGAAGCGGTCGGTGATGTACCGGTCGGAGAGAGCGGCGCACGCTTCCAGCGCCGAGTTCTCGAAGCGGACCTGGTGGTGCGCCTCGTAGGCGTCGCGCAGCCCTTCGAGGATCAGCACCGTCTCGGCGACGCTCGGCTCGGGCACCATGACCGGCTGGAAGCGGCGCTCCAGGGCGGCGTCCTTCTCGACGTACCTGCGGTACTCGTCGATGGTCGTCGCGCCCACCACGTGCAGTTCGCCGCGCGCGAGGGCGGGCTTGAGGATGTTGCCCGCGTCCATCGAGCCCTCGCCGGTGGCGCCCGCGCCGACGACGGTGTGCAGCTCGTCGATGAAGAGGATGATCTCGCCCTCGGACGCCTGGACGTCCTCGATGACCTTCTTCAGGCGCTCCTCGAACTGGCCGCGGTACTGCGCGCCGGCCACCAGACCCGACATGTCGAGGGCGACGACCCGCTTGTCCTTCAGCGTCTCGGGCACGTCCCCGATGACGATGCGCTGGGCGAGACCCTCCACGATGGCGGTCTTGCCGACGCCGGGCTCGCCGATGAGGACCGGGTTGTTCTTGGAGCGGCGGGAGAGGATCTCGACCGTCTGCTCGATCTCGTCGGCGCGTCCGACCACCGGGTCGAGCTTGCCCTGCTTGGCCTCCTCGGTCAGGTCGCGCCCGAACTCGTCCAGCGTGCTGGTGGGTCCGCCCCCGGCGCGACCCTGGTCGTGCCGGGCCGCCTGCTCGGTGCGGGAGGCGAGCTTCCTGCCGTCGACGCCCTCGGCGGACAGCAGGCGCCCGGCGCCGGAGTCGGCGTCGTCCAGGAGCGCGGCGAGGATGTGCTCGGGTCCGATGTAGGAGACGCCTGCCGCCTGGGACTGGGCGAAGGCGTCGGCGAGGGTGCGCTTGGCGGCGGGGGTGAGTCCCGGCTCGGCGGAGGGGGTGCCGGACTCGCTGGGGAGGACCTCGGCGATCGTCTGCGCGAGCTTGTCGGGGTTGACCCCTGCCTGGGCGAGCAGCCTGCGCGAGGGCTCGACCTTGGTGGCCGCCCACAGGAGGTGCTGGGTGTCGAGGTCGGAGGTGCCGTCCTCCTCCGCGCGCTGCGCCGCAAGGTTGAGCAGTTCCTGCGAGGACTCGGTCAGGAGCCGGCCGATGGGGACGCGCTGGACTGCTGGGGGCGAGGACGCCGGCGACATCCCGAAGAACCGATTCAGCAGGTCGCTGAATGGGTCGGACGAACCGAACGGTGAGCCGAACGACATCGACATGGCAGCTCCTGGTGCGCGACGGATCAGGTTTTCACTGAACCGCGATGTCCAGTGCGCCGCAACCGGAGCCCGGCGGGCTCCCGCAAGGGCTCCGGGGGGTTTTCCACACCGCTTTCCCCGGCCTTTTCACGGACTTCTCGGGATGCCTTCTCCTCTCTTATGGATGACACTCGACATGCGCAGGGAGCCGAGGAGAAGAATCGGAGACAGGGCATGGACGAACGAGCGGGCGACGCCAGGACCGCGAGGTCGGCCTGGTGGGCCGGTCACGATCCCGTGGTGGAACTCCAGCAGCTCTGGGGCGAGGTCAGCCGCCTGGTGGAGCAGTCCGCGCAGCCGGAGAGCCCGGCACGGCACTGGATGCCGCTGGTCGAGGAGGAGGACGCGGGCGACGCCTATCTGGTGCGCGCCGAACTCCCCGGCATCCCGCGCGAGCAGGTCAGCGTCGAGGTGGACGGCCGGGAGCTGCACATCCACGGCAGGCTCGACGACACCGAGGGCACCAACGCGCTGCGCCGCAGGTCGGGCACCTTCTCCTACGGCGTCCGCGTGCCCGGCGACGTCAACGTGGACGGCGTGCAGGCGGACCTCTCCGACGGCGTGCTGACGGTCCTGCTGCCCAAGACGGGCGCGCAGACCCGCCGCACCATCCAACTCGGCGGCTGACGGCGCGGCGGCGAACGCCACGCGTACGGCAGCCCTCGTACGGCACGGCGCGACCGGTCCCGCCACGGGAACCGGTCGCGCGCGCCTCGAAGCTACTTCGCCGGAGCGGCCGGGACCACCCGCACGTTGACGTTCTTCATCAGCGGCTGGTCGCTCTGCGTGCTGTAGTCGCCGATGGCGCACAGCACGTTCATCTCCGGCATGTACCCCGCCGCGCAGCCCTGCGGGATGTCGTAGGGCACCGCCTTGTAGCGGTAGAGGCTGCGGGTGCTGCCGTCCTTGGCGACGCTGGTGATGTCGACCTCGTCGAAGAGCTTCAGACCGCGCTCGCTCATGTCGTCCTCGTTCATGAAGATGAGCGTGCGCAGGTTCTTGATGCCCCGGTAGCGGTCGTCGTCCGAGTAGATCGTGGTGTTCCACTGGTCGTGGGAGCGCATCGTGCCCAGCTTGAGCATCCCGGCCGCGGGCACCACGTCGGGCAGTTCGGCAGCGGAGAACTCCGCCCGCTCGGTCGGGGTGCGGAAGACCAGCTCGCGGGCGGGCTGCTTGATGCGGAAGCCCAGCGGCAGGCGGACCCGGCGGTTGAAGTCCTCGAAGCCCTCCAGCGCCTTCGCCATGGTGTCGCGGATGCGGTCGTAGTCCTCGACGTACGACTCCCAGGGGGTGGCACTGTCGGGGAGCGCGGCCCGGGCCATCCCGGCGATGATCGCGGGCTCGGAGAGCAGATGCGGGGAGGCGGGGCGCTTCATGCCGCGCGAGAGGTGGACCATGCTCATCGCGTCCTCGACCGAGGTCGACTGCTCGCCCGCCGTCTGGCTGTCCTTCTCGGTGCGGCCGAGGCAGGGCAGGATGAGCGCCTGCCTGCCGTGGACCAGGTGGCTGCGGTTGAGCTTGGTGCTGACCTGCACGGTCAGCTCGCACCGGCGCAGCGCGTCGAAGGTGTACGGCGTGTCCGGCGCGGCGAGCGCGAAGTTGCCGCCCATGCCCACGAAGACCTTCACGTCACCGGCGTGCATCGCCTCGATGGTGCCCACGGTGTCGAGACCGTGCTCGCGGGGCGGGTCGATCCCGCAGGCGGTGGCGAGGCGGTCCAGGAACTCCTTGGACGGCCGGTGGTCGATGCCGCAGGTGCGGTTGCCCTGCACGTTGCTGTGCCCGCGCACCGGGGAGGGACCCGCGCCCTCGCGCCCGAGGTTGCCGCGCAGCAGCAGGACGTTGACGATCTCGCGGACGGTGTCGACCCCGTGCTCGTGCTGGGTGACGCCGAGGCACCAACTGAAGATGGAGCGGTCGGCGTCGCAGTAGACGCGCGCCGCCTGCTCGACCTGGGCCTGGGTGAGACCGCTCTGCTCCTCGATCTCCTTCCAGGTCGTCGCCTCGACCAGCGCCCGGTACGCCGCGAAGCCGCTGGTGTGCCGCTCGATGAACTCCCGGTCCAGCGCCTTGGGGTCGGTCTCCGACTCGGCGATGATCGCCTTCGCCATGCCGCGCAGCAGCGCCATGTCGCCGCCGATCCTCGGCTGGAGGTTGAGCGTGCTGGTGGGGGTGGACTTGAACAGCGCCATGTCCACGAAGTCGTGCGGGATGATCGTGCGGCGGGCGGCGGCCTCGACGAGCGGGTTGATGTGCACGATCTGCGCGCCGCGCTTGTACGCCTCGGCCAGCGAGGTGAGCATCCGGGGCGCGTTGGAGGCGGCGTTGACGCCGAGGATGAACAGGGCGTCGGTGACCTCCCAGTCCTTGAGGTCGGCGGTGCCCTTGCCGGTGCCGAGCGCCGCCTGGAGGGCGCGGCCGGATGCCTCGTGGCACATGTTGGAGCAGTCGGGCAGGTTGTTGGTGCCCAGCTCACGGGCCATCAACTGGTAGAGGAAGGTTGCCTCGTTGCCCAGGCGCCCGGAGGTGTAGTACGCCGCCTGGTTCGGGTTGTCGAGCCCGCGCAGGGTGCTGCCGACGAGGTCGAACGCCTCCTGCCAGGAGACGGGGACGTAGGTGTCGGTGTCCGCGTCGTAGCGCATCGGGTGCGTCAGGCGGCCCTGGTCCTCCAGGGCGGCGTCGCTCCACGTGGCCAGCTCGGAGACGGTGTGCGCGGCGAAGAATTCGGGGTCCACGCGCTTGCGGGTCATCTCCCACGTGACGTGCTTGATGCCGTTCTCGCAGATGTCGAGCTTGAGACCCTTGAGGTCGTCGGGCCAGGCGCAGCCGGGGCAGTCGAAACCCTTGTCCTCGTGGTTCATCTTGCGTATGGCCCGCGGGCCGTCCACGAACTCGCCCTCGCGTATCACGAAGCGGGACACGCTCTTGGCGGCGCCCCAGCCTGCCGCGGGGTGGTGGTAGGGGTGGAACTCCGGAGAGCGCGTCTCTTCGGCGCTTGCGGACCGTCCCGACGTGTCTTGGGTCATGGCAACTCCCTGTGCTCCGGGTCAACTCGCAGCGCGTGCAGGTCGCGAGTGTGCCCAGCCTAGGACACGGTCACGCGGCGGGACCCGGATCGCCGGGCGCCGTGCGGGAGATGGGCGGACCCGACGGGAAAGCCTTCGCAAAGAAAGGCTGTTGGGTTCGCCAGGAGCGGTCCCGCGCACCGCCGCTCCTCCGACTCGGCGGCGCGCGGGGGTTGTTGTACTACGACGCGGGGGCGGTCGCGCTCTCGTCCGGCTTCGGCGCGGGCGGCGGGTCCGCCAGGAAGTCCGCCGTGGGCACGTGGAAGAGGGTGCCGGTGACGGCCGTCGAGTAGTTCAGGATGCGGTCGGGCAGACCGGGTTCACGCCCGAGGAACATGTTCCGCAGCATGTGCTCGGTGACCTCGGGGGTGCGGGCGTATCCGATGAAGTACGTGCCGTACTCGCGGTCGCCGATGCGACCGAACGGCATGTTCTCCCGCACGATCTTCAGCTCGCGGCCGTCCTCGCCGGTGATGGTGTTCACGATGACGTGCGAGTCCGGCGCCTTCACGTCGTCCGGGAACTCGATGTTCTCCAGCTTGGAGCGGCCGATGGTCGCCTCCTGCTCCTCCAGCGAGGTGCTCTGCCAGGCGTCCATGTCGTGCAGGTACTTCTGCACGATGACATAGCTGCCGCCGGTGAACTCCGGGTCCTCGTCCCCGATGTGCACCGACTCGGCGGCGAGCCGCCCCTCCGGGTTCGCGCTGCCGTCGACGAACCCCAGCAGGTCACGGTCGTCGAAGAACTTGAACCCGTGCACCTCGTCCACGATCGTCGCCGCGCCCTTGAGCCGCTCCCCGAACTGCCGCGCCAGCTCGAACACGACGTCCATCCGGCGCCCGCGCACATGGAAGAGCAGATCGCCGGGGGTGGAGGGCGCGTGGTGCCGCTCCCCCTTCAACTCCACGAACGGATGCAGCTCGGCCGGGCGCGGCCCGCTGAACAGGCGGTCCCACGCCTCCGACCCGATCCCGACGACACAGCTCAACTCGGCGTCGGGGTCGCGGTACGCCGTGGACCGCCGCATCGACGCCACGTCACCCAGCAAGTCCCGGACCTTCTCCTCCCCGCCCGGGTCCACGGTGGCCACCAGAAACACCGCCGCCCTGGCCGGCGGGACGACTATCGGCTGCGTCTCGATCACGGAAAAACCTGCCTTCTCATCGCTTGCACGCAGCACGAACATAGACGCAGACGGGGGGTTGGGGACACGTTCGGGGAACTGCGGGGGTCGGGGGCGGGGTTCGGGCGAACCCGAGGTGGGAGCCCGGGGCACCCCCGGGTCAGGCGTCCGGGTGTGACGGGGGTCGGATGTTCTGGCGGGGCTGCCCCTCGCCGCGCAGCATCGCGTGGCTCAGGCGGCCCAGGAGGTCGTAGGCGCGATGCTGGGCGGCGGTGACGGTGGCGGGGTCGACTCGGGAGGGGCGCAGTTCGCCGCGCGCCGCCTCTTTCGCCTCGTAGAGCTCCACCGAGGCGGCGGCCAGTTGGACCTGGGCGAAGCGGCGCTGGCCCGGTGTGCCGGAGAGGGCGCGCTGGGCGCGGTCGGCGGCGTGGACGGAGGCGGCGAGGGCGTCGCGGAGGCGTTCGGCGGCGCGGCCGTGGACGAGGAGCAGGGCGCAGACCAGACCGACGCTGATGCCGATGACGCTTCCGACGACCCGGTCGTGGAGCAGTCGCTCGGCGGAGACCGGGGAGGACAGTTCGCTCAGCAGGAGGGCGAGCGGGGTCAGGAAGACGACGCCGAGTCCGTAGTTGCGGGCGACGACGTACTCCAGCAGGAACTCGAAGACGATGATCAGGCAGATGATGGCCAGCGAGCTGGGGTGCATCACCAGGACGGCGCTGGTGATGAGCAGTCCGACGGCCGTGCCGATGGTGCGCTGCACGGAGCGCTGGACGGTGCTCCAGACGTTGACGGAGTGCAGCACGGCGGCGGCGGAGATCGCGGCCCAGTAGCTGTGTCCGACGCCGAGGAACAGCGCGAGCCCGCCCGCCACGGCGGTGCCGACGGCGGTGCGTACGGCGGTCGGCAGCAGGGCGGCGGCACGGCGTCGTCCGGGACCGCCGCGCTTGGTCTGGACCCGGGTGCGCCGGTCGAGCGGTCGCGGGGCGTCCGTTCGCGGCGGCAGGGGCGGCAGGGTGGCTGCCGCGCCCTCGGCGGGTGTGACGGCGTCCCCGCTGCGGGCGTGGGGCGAGCCGTCGAGCAGTTCCTCGGGCAGGGGCAGCAGGGTGTGCCAGCGGCGGTCGGCCAGGACGCGCGCCTGTTCGCGCAGCCGCCGGGCGACCTCGGCGTCCTCGGTGGAGCGCCGGGTGTCGTCGGTGAGCAGCGACCAGACGAAGTCGGCCGAGTACACGGGTCTGGCGGACTGGTCGGGCTCTCCCCCGCCGGACTCGTTCAGCGCGTGGTAGGCGCGCAGTGCCGCCGCGACGGCCTGGTGCCGCGCCTTGGCGATCTCGGCGGGTCCGGCGGCGTCGAGGGCGCGGGCGAAGGCGTTCAGCGCGTCCGAGAGGGCCAGGCGCTGCAGCCGCTGGGGCTGGAGCGAGTTCGGCAGGCAGACCAGCCAGGCGACGGCGGCGCCGAGCGCGGCAAGGGCGGTGTGCGGGAGCACGTCGGCGAGTCCGGGCGTGCCCTCGGCGGTGACCGCGAAGGAGAGCAGGATCAGGACGGCGCCGAGCCCGCGCAGCCCGGCGTAGTCGCAGCCGAACTTGGCGAGACCGGCGACCGCCGCCATCCCCGCGACGGCGGCGACGCCCTGGAACCAGGGTCCCGAGGGTCCGGCCCAGACGGCGAGGAGCGAGCCGAGCCCGACGGCGACCGTCATGGTCGCGCCGACCAGCGCGAGCATCCAGAGCCTGCGCCGTCGGCTCATCGGCAGGCTGCGCTCGAAGGTGATCGTGAACGCGCCGAGAGCGGGGAAGAAGGCGAGCTGCGGGTGGCCGAGGAGCACCAGCGGCAGGGTCGGCAGCGCCATGGTCAGCGCGGCCCGCAGTGCGAAAGGAAGCGCTCCGCTCACCTTGGCCATGGCGAAGGAGCCCCGTGGTGACAGAACACGGGCCAGTCCGGCGAACAGAGAAGAGGAGTTGCCGCGATTCTTTCGCATCTCTCAATAACTCTAGCAAATCGGTGATCCGGCGGATCGCGCCGGTTCGATACGGCCACTGAATTTCCGGAAGTCCGGGAAACCGCTCCCGGTCCGGCAATGTGTGAATTCCCCTACATCCCGCAGGGCCCGCGTGAGGGTCCGTCGGCCCTGGTCACACGCCCCGGGAGCGGCCCGCGCCCGGTCCGGACGGGTGTCCGGCGCGACCGGCGCCGCGAGCGCCGATTGGCATTTCGCGGAGCATTCCGGTACACCCATTGCGTGCTGTTTCGCCAACTCGAGTACCTCGTGTCCCTCTCGCGGGAGCACCATTTCGCCCGTGCCGCCCAAGCCTGCTCCGTCTCCCAGCCCGCCCTGTCCGAGGCGATCCGCAAGCTGGAGGACGAACTTGACGTGCCGCTGGTCAGGCGCGGACGCAAGTACGAGGGCCTGACGCCGGAGGGCGAGCGCATCGTCGTATGGGCGCAGCGCATCCTCGCCGACCGCGACGCGCTGCGCGACGAGGTCGGCGCCCTGCGCAGCGGTCTGAGCGGCCGGATGCGGATCGGCTCGGTGCCGACCGCGTCCGCCGCCGTGTCGCTGCTGACGGGTCCTTTCTGCACCGCGCATCCCCTGGTGACGGTGGAAGTGATAGCGGATCTGCAGTCGGAGGACATTCTCCGCCAGCTCCAGCATTTCGAGATCGACGCCGGAATCACTTATCTTCCGGAGGAACTCTCGAGCCATTTCCACGCCTTTCCGCTCTACGAGGAGCGTTACGTCCTGCTGCTCACGGCAGCCGACGGTCTGGCCCATCAGGCGACGGCGACGTGGGCCGAGGCGGCACGGCTTCCGCTGTGCCTGCTGAACGAGTCGATGCAGGGCCGCCAGATCCTGGACGGCGTCTTCGCCATGGCCGGTGCCACTCCCTCGCCGCGCATCGAGACCGACTCGGTGGCCGCGCTCTTCTCCCATGTGCGCACGGGCCGCTGGGCCAGCGTGGTGCCGCACGCCTGGCTCCATGTGTTCGGCGTGCCGCACGGGATGCGCGCGGTGCCGCTGGTGGAGCCGGACTGGAAGGTGCCGGTCGGTCTGGTGACGACCGCCCAGACGCCGGGGTCGGTGATGGCGCGGGCTCTGATGGAGATCGCCCGGAGCACCGACGTGGCCGCCGACCTGGAGCGGCTGCCCGGCACCGCGGTCTGATCCGCCGGTACGGCGCCCGTGCGGGCGCCGTACACGGCAACGTCCAACCCGAAGGGGCTGCGGTCAGGCGACGGGCTGGGGCTCCAGGCGCTCGGCGCCGGTGTACACGTTCATCGAGTCGCCGCGCAGGAAGCCGACCAGGGTCAGCCCGCTCTCGGCGGCGAGGTCCGCGGCGAGCGAGGACGGCGCGGAGACGGCGGCGAGCATCGGGATGCCGGCCATGACGGCCTTCTGCACCAGCTCGAACGAGGCGCGCCCGCTGACCATCAGCACACAGCCGCGCAGCGGGAGCATCCCGGAGCGCAGGGCGTGTCCGACGACCTTGTCGACGGCGTTGTGGCGGCCGACGTCCTCGCGCAGGCACAGCAGCTCGCCGTCGGAGGAGAAGAGCCCGGCCGCGTGGAGTCCGCCGGTGCTGTCGAACACCTTCTGTGCGGCGCGCAGCTTCTCGGGCAGGGTCGCCAGCATCTCGGGGCTCATGCGCAGCTCGTCGTCGGCGACGGACCAGGCGGCGACCGTGCGGACCGCGTCCAGGCTGGCCTTGCCGCACAGTCCGCAGGAGGACGTGGTGTAGAAGTTCCGCTCCAGGGAGGCGTCGGGCGCCTCGACTCCGGGACCGAGGACGATGTCGACCACGTTGTAGGTGTTGCTGCCGTCGTCGGTGGCGCCCAGACAGTAGCGGATGCCCGCGACGTCGGTCTCCTTGTGCGCGACACCCTCGCTGACCAGGAATCCGGCGGCGAGGTCGAAGTCGTCGCCGGGGGTGCGCATGGTCACGGTGAGCGGGCGTCCGCCGACGCGGATCTCCATCGGCTCCTCGGCGGCGAGGGTGTCCGGGCGGTGCGTGGACGCGCCGTCGCGGATGCGGAGCACTCGACGCCGCACGGTCACTCGTCCCATGGTCTTGTTCCTCTCCTAGGCCCGGCGGCGGGGGTGCCGCGCCGGTGAGCTGGTTCGCTGGGCGGCCGGGGCGGGCCGCCGGTGGGGAGGGACGCGCCGGGCGACGGGGTCCGTGCGTCCCCGGTGGTCAGGGGGCGGTTCCTGCGGTGACGGCAGACAGCGGAGCTCTGAGAAATCCACTGTAGGTGACACCGTGGTACGGGGGGACGGCCGACGGCGCGAGCCGTGGCGCGACGGGTGGGTGGTCGGGGTGCGCGTGTGCCCCGCGTGGAGCGTGGGGCACGGCTCAGCGGGGCGGGCGGGGGCGGGGACGTACGGGTCCGGCGGGGCGTCCTGCCGGGCGGCCGGAGCCGGGGCGGCGGGGGTGCGGTCGGCGGAGCCGGGGGCGGGAGGTGTCAGGGCTCAAGGGAGTGACTCGTCGTCAGGCGGGTTTCCCCGCAGGACGTGCGTGGTGCGGGGATGTCCGACGGACGGCCCGGCCCGCCGGGGCTGCGGGGCCGGGCCGTCCGTGGCACTCCTTCCCCGCCGGACCGTCGGCGGGGAAGGGTCGCGCGCGTCGGCTCAGCCGGCGGCGCTGGTCGCACCCGCGGGGACGCGGGCGGGCTCCAGGCGGATCACGACGCCCTTGGAGGTGGGGCAGTTGCTGATGTCCGCGGTGCTGTCGAGCGGCACGAGGACGTTCGTCTCCGGGTAGTAGGCGGCGGCGGAGCCACGGCTGGCCGGGTAGGAGACGACCTTGAAGTTCTCCGCGCGGCGCTCCTTGTCGTGCCAGATGCTGACCAGGTCGACCATGTCGCCGTCCTCGAAGCCCAGCTCCTTGAGGTCGGCGGGGTTGACCATCACGACGCGGCGGGCGTTGTGGATGCCCCGATAGCGGTCGTTGGGCGCGTACCAGATGGTGTTCCACTGGTCGTGCGAGCGCGTGGTCTGGAGCAGCAGGTGGCCGTCGGGGACGTGCGGCGCGTAGAACTCGTTGGACCAGAAGACGGCCTTGCCGCTCGGGGTCGGGAACACGTCGCGGTTGACCGGGCTGCCCAGGTTGAAGCCGCCGGGCTCGCGGACCCGCTCGTTGAAGTTCTCGAAGCCGGGGACGACGCGGGAGATGTGGTCGCGGATGTTGTCGTTGTTCGCCTCCATCTCCTCCCACGGGATGCTCGGCTGGTCACCGAGGGTCTTGCGGGCGAGGCGGGCGATGATCGAGACCTCGCTGAGCAGGTGCTTGGAGGCCGGGGGCAGCTTGCCGTGCGAGCGGTGGACGTCGCTCATCGAGTCCTCGACGGTGATCCACTGCTCGACGCCGTTCTGGAAGTCGCGGTCGCTGCGGCCCAGGGTGGGCAGGATCAGCGCGTACTCGCCGCAGACGGTGTGGGAGCGGTTGAGCTTGGTCGAGATGTGCGCGGTCAGGCGGCAGGTGCGCATCGCCTGCTCGGTGTACTCGCTGTCGGGGGTCGCCCGGACGAAGTTGCCTGCCACGCCGAGGAAGACCTTGGCCTTGCCCTCGTACATCGCCTTGATGCCCTGCACGGCGTCGTAGCCGTGGTGGCGCGGCGGCTCGAAGCGGAACTCGCGGCCGAGCGCGTCCAGGAACTCGTCGGACATCTGCTCCCAGACGCCCATGGTGCGGTCGCCCTGCACGTTGGAGTGGCCGCGGACGGGGCAGACGCCCGCGCCCGGCTTGCCGATGTTGCCGCGCAGCATCAGGAAGTTGGTGATCTCCCGGATGGTGGGGACGCCGTGCTTCTGCTGCGTCACGCCCATCGCCCAGCAGACGATGGCGCTCTTGCTCTTCATGACGCGCTGGTGGATCTCCTCGATCTCGGCCATGGTCAGGCCGGTCGCGGTGAGGATGTCGTCCCAGGAGATCTTGCGGACGTGCTCGGCGAACTCCTGGAAGTTGATGGAGTTCTTGTTGATCCAGGCGTGGTCGAGGACGGTGCCGGGCGCGGCGTCCTCGGCGTCGAGGAGGAGCTTGTTGAGGCCCTGGAAGAGGGCCATGTCGCCACCGGCGCGGATGTGCACGAACTGGTCGGCGATCGCGGTGCCGTTGCCGATGACGCCGCGCGCCTTCTGCGGGTGCTTGAAGCGGATCAGACCGGCCTCGGGCAGCGTGTTGACGGCGACGACCGAGCCGCCGTTGCGCTTGGTCTCCTCCAGCGCGGCGAGCATGCGCGGGTGGTTGGTGCCGGGGTTCTGGCCGACCAGGAAGATCAGGTCCGAGTGGTGGATGTCGTCGAGGGAGACGCTGCCCTTGCCGATGCCCAGCGACTGGCCGAGTCCCCAACCGGTGGACTCGTGGCACATGTTGGAGCAGTCCGGCAGGTTGTTGGTGCCGAACGCGCGGGAGAAGAGCTGGAGGAGGAAGGCGGCCTCGTTGTTCAGGCGGCCCGAGACGTAGAACATCGCCTCGTCGGGGGAGGCCAGCGCGCGCAGTTCGCGGGCGAGCAGGGAGAGGGCCTCGTCCCAGCTCACCGGCTCGTAGTGGGTGGCGCCCGGGCGCTTGATCATGGGCTCGGTGAGACGGCCCTGCTGGTTCAGCCAGTAGTCGGACTTCGAGTCCAGCTCGGCGATCGAGTACTGCTTGAAGAAGTCGCGGGTGACGCGGCGCGAGGTGGCCTCGTCGTTGATGTGCTTGGCGCCGTTCTCGCAGTACTCGTTGAAGTGGCGCTTCTTGTCCTCGGGCCAGGCACAGCCCGGGCAGTCGATGCCGTCGATCTGGTTGATGTTCAGCAGCGTCAGCATGGTGCGCCGCGGGGACGTCTGGCTCAGGGAGTACTCGAGCGCGTGCGTCACGGCGGGAACACCGGTGGCCCACTTCTTGGGAGGCGTGACCGAAAGGTCGTCGATCGGATCCTCGATGCTGCTGCTCATGGTGTGCTCTGCCTCTTTCTCACATACGCCTGTACAGGCGGGTTCCGGTCGGCGGGGAGATGACGCGCCGCCGTGCGGAGGCCGGCTCGGTCCCGGGAGCGTGGTGTGAGGTCCCCTCGGGTCCGGGCGGGCGGCCGCTGCGGCAGACGTGCGGTCCGGAGGGAAAGCCTCGGGCGCCGTCCCCCGTACCCTGTCCGCGATTCGCGTTATCCGAATCCCGCTGCAAAGCAATTTTCTGCCTTTTCCCGGGGGAAGTCAAAGAGGCAATCCCGATCACCTAATAGGCGCCGCTTATCGTCCACTCACCCCCGGTGAACGGCGATTCATCCGAGCCGATACTCTACACAGGTCCGCCTTTCCGGGCGGACCGCGCCCGACCGCCCCGACCGGCCACACACGCCCGTGACCAGGGGAAACGTGACGCCGACGGCCACCCCGAACCGGCTTTCCGGAACAGAGATAAGCGCCGCCGATCATCCGATCAATCGTCCCTCTTTGACTTGTTCCGGAAATTGGCCGACGCTGACGGGCGAGCAGTAATCGAAGAATTGCCGCCCCGGACGGAAACCGACGACCGTCCCGGCAGCCGCCCGAGAAGACATGACCTGTGTCCCTTTCGGGTGACATGGGCGGCATAACCGAAACATTCACATTCACCCTCCACCGGTGGCCGAGCCCGGCTTCGCGAGCCACACCGGGGAGTTGAGGAGAGACCTGCCGTGGACCTGGCATTGGCCCCGGACACCATCGCGCGATGGCAGTTCGGGATGACCACCGTCTACCACTACCTGTTCGTGCCCCTCACCATCAGCCTGGTGGCGATCACGGCGGGACTGGAGACGGCGTATGTGCGCACCGGGAAGACCAAGTACTTCCACGCCACCAAGTTCTGGGGCAAGCTCTTCCTGATCAACATAGCCATGGGTGTCGTCACCGGGCTGGTGCAGGAGTTCCAGTTCGGCATGAACTGGTCCGCCTACTCCCGCTTCGTCGGCGATGTCTTCGGCGCGCCGCTCGCCCTGGAAGCGCTGCTGGCGTTCTTCTTCGAGTCCACCTTCATCGGACTCTGGATCTTCGGCTGGGACAAGCTGCCCAAGAAGATCCACTGCGCGTGCATCTGGATGGTCTCGATCGGCACGATCCTGTCGACGTACTTCATCCTCGCCGCCAACTCCTTCATGCAGAACCCGGTCGGCTTCAGCCTCGACAAGGCGGCGGGCAAGGCGCATCTGACCGACATCGGCGCGGTGCTCTTCCAGAAGCTCAACCTCGTCGTCGTCGCGCACACCCTGACCGCCGCGTTCCTGACCGGCGCCGCCTTCGTCATGGGCATCTCCGCCATCCATCTGTGGAAGGCGGCGCGCCGCCAGCGCCGCGGGCGGCCCAACGACCTCAAGAAGGTCGCGGCCATGCGCACCTCGCTGCGGCTCGGGCTGACGCTCGCCGTCATCTTCGGTCTGGGCACCGCGATCACCGGTGACAAGCTCGGCGAGGTCATGTTCGAGCAGCAGCCGATGAAGATGGCTTCCGCCGAGGCGCTGTGGGACAAGCAGTCCCCGGCTCCGTTCTCCGCGTTCTCCGTGCCGGACGTCGCCAACCACCGCAACAGCGTCAGCGTCGAGGTCCCGGGGCTGCTGTCCTTCCTCGCGCACAAGGACTTCCACTCGGCGGTCCCCGGCATCAACGACACGGCCAAGGCCGAAGCCGCCAAGTACGGCGGCAGTCCCTCGCAGTACCTGCCCAACATCCCCATGACGTACTGGGGTTTCCGGGCGATGATCATCTTCGGTATGACGTCCTTCGCCCTCGGCGCGGCCGGACTCTGGCTCACCCGGCGCAGGTTCTGGGTGGACCCCGAGTTCCGCACCGGCTCCTTCGACGTGCCGCGGCTGATGCTGACGAAGAAGCGCGAACTGAGCCCCGTCATGACGGGTCTGGCCTGGCGCGCCGCCATCGCGACGCTCGCCTTCCCGGTGATCGCCAACGCCTTCGGCTGGATCTTCACCGCGATGGGACGTCAGCCGTGGGCCGTCACCGGTCTGCTGCGCACCGTCGACGCGGTCTCGCCCAACGTCTCGCTCACCGAGCAGCTCATCACGCTCATCGGGTTCAGTCTGCTCTACATCGCGCTGGCCGTGGTCGAGTTGAAGCTGCTGGTCAAGTACGCCGGTGCGGGTCCCGTCACCGCCGAGCGTCCGCCGCTGCGCGACATCAGGATGGGCGGCGGGTCGCTCGACGGCGCCCCCCAGGACGCCGACAAGCCCATGGCCTTCGCCTACTGAGAGAAAGTCCCGGACCGTGCATCTCCATGACCTCTGGTTCTTCGTCATCGCCTTTCTGTGGACGGGTTACTTCTTCCTCGAGGGCTTCGACTTCGGCATCGGCATCCTCACCCGGGTCCTCGCCCGCGGTGAGACCGAGCGCCGCGTCCTGATCAACACCATCGGCCCCGTCTGGGACGGCAACGAGGTGTGGCTGGTCACCGCGGCAGGCGCGACCTTCGCCGCCTTCCCCGACTGGTACGCCACCATGTTCAGCGGCTTCTACCTGCCGATGTTCGTGATCCTGCTGTGCCTGATCCTGCGCGGCGTGGCGTTCGAGTACCGCGTCAAGCGCGACGGCGCCGCCTGGAAGCGCAACTGGGAGGCGATCATCTTCGGCACCTCCCTGATCCTGTCCTTCCTGTGGGGCCTGCTCTTCGCGGCGATGGTCCACGGTCTGCCGATCACGGCCGACCACGAGTACCACGGCGGCATCACCGAGCTGATCCGCCCGTACTCGCTGCTCGGCGGTGTGACCACGACCGTGCTGTTCACCTTCCACGGCGCGGTGTTCGCCTCGCTGAAGACGGTCGGCTCCATCCGCCCCCGGGCGCGTCATCTGGCCCAGAAGCTCGGCATCCTGACCGTCGTTCTGCTGCTCGCCTTCCTCACCTGGACCCAGTTCCTGACCGGCAACCTGGGCAGCGTGATCGCCGAGGCGGTCGCCGTGCTGGCCGTGCTGCTCTCGCTCGGCTTCAACTTCGGCTCGCGCGAGGGCAGGGCGTTCATCAGCTCCGGTGTGGGTGTCGCCGCCTCCAGCGCGGTGCTGTTCCTGGCACTGTTCCCCGAGGTCATGCCCTCCAGCCTCAACCCGGCCTGGAGCCTGACCGAGACCAACGCCGCCGCGGGTCCGTACACCCTGGGGATCATCACCTGGGTCGCGGTGTTCGCCACCCCGCTGATCCTGCTCTACCAGGGCTGGACGTACTGGGTGTTCCGCAAGCGCATCGGTGTGCAGCACATCCCGGTGTCGCACCCCCACGGCCACGGCCACGGCGACCCCCGCGCCCGGTACACCGTCGCCCGGTGAACACCCACCGCGTGATGACGTCCCACGCCCTGCGCCGCCTCACCCGCGCCCGCGTCCCGTACGCGGCGCGCGGGGAGGCAGGCGACGGCGTGGCGATGTCCACGGGCCGGGGCACCACCCGAGATGATCATCGGGAAGTGTCCCGGACCCGTGGGCGCGCGCCGCTCCGGCCGCGCCGTGCCCACACCCGCGAACTCCCGGCCGAAGAGCGGTCGGCCGGGGGGCGGGGGCACGGCGTGGCCGGGCGGCCGGCGGACCGGACGCCCGGCACGGCGACCCCGCCGAAAGGGGCGCCGACGGACCGTCACCGGACCGGATCACGCACCATACGCACCGGGGACCGCCCTCCGGCAGGGGAAGATCCCGCACCGTACGACAGCCTCCGGGCAGCAGAGGAAGAAGGCAGGACCGTGTCCCGACCGCACACCGATCAGCCGAGCGGCACCACCGGGACCGTCGCGCGGCCGCTGACGGACCGTTTCGGCCGGGTCCACACCGACCTGCGGCTCTCCCTGACGGACCGCTGCAATCTGCGGTGCACGTACTGCATGCCCGCCGAGGGTCTCGACTGGCTGCCGAAGAACGAGCTGCTGAGCGACGACGAGATCGTGCGCCTGGTGGCCATCGCGACCGGGCGGCTCGGCATCAGGGAGGTCCGGCTGACCGGCGGCGAGCCGCTGGTACGGCGCGGTCTGCCCGCCCTGGTCGCCCGGATCGCGGCGCTCGACCCGGCGCCCGAGCTGTCCATCACCACCAACGGCATCGGTCTGGCCCGCTGCGCCGAGGCGCTGCGCGAGGCGGGGCTGCGGCGGGTCAACGTCAGCCTGGACACCCTGCGCCCGGAGCGCTTCGCCGCCATCACCCGGCGCGACCGGCTGTCCGACGTGCTGGCGGGGCTCGCGGCGGCGCGGTCCGCGGGGCTCGCGCCGGTCAAGGTCAACGCGGTGCCGGTGCGCGGGGTCAACGACGACGAGATCGCGGACCTGACCGCCTTCGCCGTGGAGCACGGCTACCGGATGCGGTTCATCGAGTCCATGCCGCTGGACGCGCAGGGTGCCTGGGAACGGGAGAAGATGGTGCCCGCCGCCGAGATCCTGGAACGCATCGGGGAGCGCTTCGAGCTGGTGCCGGTCCCCAGGGAGGACAACGCCCCCGCCGAGGAGTGGCGGATCGCGGGCACGGACTCCGTGGTCGGCGTCATCGCGAGCGTCACCCGCCCGTTCTGCGGCAACTGCGACCGGGTACGGCTGACCGCCGACGGTCAGTTGCGCAACTGCCTGTTCGCGACCAAGGAGTCGGACCTGCGGAGCCTGCTGCGCGACGGCTCCGACGACGACGCCCTGGAGGCGGCGTGGCGCTCCTGCATCGCGGGCAAGGGGCCCGGACACACCATCAACAGCGCCGACTTCCGGCAGCCGGACCGCCCGATGTCCGCCATCGGCGGCTGACGAGGTCCCGGGTCCGAGCGGTCCGGGACGGCACGACGAAGACGCACGAAGACGCACGACAGACCTCAAGACGACGGACACGAAACGCGAGGACGACCGAAGTGAACCGGATGCACGAATGGATCGCCGCGGCCAAGACCGACCTGGGCATCGACCTCGATGTCAACGTCGGTGAGCTGCTCGACATGACGAAGGTCGTCGCCCACGGGGTGGCCCGCCCGGCGGCGCCGATCACCTCCTTCCTGGTCGGCTACGCGGCAGCCCTCCAGGGCGGCGGCGCGGAGGCGGTCGCCGAGGCCAACCGCCGGGTGACCGAGCTGGCCGAGCGCTGGATCGCCGAGCACGAGGCCGAAGGCGAGAACGGTCCGGCGACCCCGTGAACGACGCACCCCTGAGCGGCGGCCGGGCGACCGCCCCGCACGCGCACGGCCGGGGCGCCGCTCCCACCTGGGAGCGGGCCCGGTCGGTCGCGCGCACGGCGGGGCGCGCGCTGCCCGCCGTGCCGCGCACCCTTGACGACGCGCTCGGTCACGCGCTGGCCGAGCCGCTGACCGCGCTCACCGACCTGCCGTCGTTCGCCACCTCGGCGATGGACGGCTGGGCGGTCTGCGGCACCGGTCCCTGGCATCTGGCGGGGCGCCGGGTGCTGGCCGGTGAGCAGCCGGACCCGCTGGCGCCGGACACCGCCGTGCCCATCGCCACCGGCGCCCCGCTGCCCCCCGGCGCCCGCGCCGTACTGCGCCGCGAGCACGGGGAGACCGGCGAGCGGGACGGTCTGCTGTACGACCGCACCCCCGGCGGCCCGGTGACCGACGGGCGGGACGTACGGCCGCGCGGTCAGGAGTGCCGCAACGGCGAGCCGCTGCTGCCCTCCGGCACCACGGTGACCCCGGCGGTGCTCGGTCTCGCGGCGGCGGCCGGGTACGACCGGCTGTCCGTGCACCGCAGGCCGAGCGTGGAACTCCTCGTGCTCGGCGACGAACTGCTGCGCTCCGGCGTGCCCCGGGGCGGCCGGGTCCGCGACGCGCTCGGTCCGATGCTGCCCTCGTGGCTGCGCGGTCTGGGCGCCGAGCTGATCGGGCAGCACCGCATCTCCGACCGACTCGGAATGCTCTACGAGGCGGTGCGCCGCTCCCCCGCCGACGTCGTGATCACCACCGGCAGCACGGCGGCGGGACCCGTGGACTTCCTGCACGACACGCTGGAGATGCTGGAGGCGCGGCTGCTGGTCGACTCGGTGGCCGTCCGGCCGGGGCACCCCATGCTGCTCGCCGGACTGCCGCCCGCCGAGGACGGCCGCGCCCGCCGCCTGGTCGGGCTGCCGGGCAACCCGCTGGCCGCCGTCGCCGGGACACTCACGCTCGCCGCCCCGCTGCTACGCACCCTCGGCGGCCACGCCGACCCGGAACCGCGTCTGTCGGTCACCGCCGGGGAACTGCCCGGGCACCCGCGCGACACCCGGCTGCTGCCGGTGCGCCGGGCGGGCGCCGAGGTGGCTGCGCTGCCGTACGACGGTCCGGCCATGCTGCGCGGGCTCGCGCTGGCCGACGGTCTCGCCGTCGTCCCGCCCGGCGGCGCGCCCGCCGGTGCGACCGTGGAGGTCCTCGACCTGCCCGCACGGTGACAGCCCCGCCGCTCCCCCTTCCTCCCCCGCCCCCACGAGCCAGACGACGACCACCGGAAAAGGCACAGGACATGGAGACACAGACGGCACCCGCCGGGATCATCCGCTACTGGGCGGCGGCCAAGGGCGCGGCCGGTACGGCCGAGGAGCCCTACCGCGCCACGACCCTCGCGCAGGCGCTGGAGCAGGCGCGGGCCCGCCACGCCGACCGGCCGCGCTTCGGACAGGTGCTGGGCATCTGCTCGTTCCTGGTCGACGGCCGTCCGGTGGGCGACCGCGACCACACGGCGATCGCGCTGCCCGAGGGCGGCACGGTCGAGGTGCTGCCCCCGTTCGCGGGCGGCTGATCCCGCGCACTCCCCCCCTGCGACCGCTTCCCCGTACGACCGCTCCCCCATCGGAACCCGGACCCTGGACCGCGCCATGCTGCACCTGCCCGAGACCCTCTCCTCCTCCCTGTCCTCGTCCCTCGCCTCCCCCATCCGGCTGCTCGCCGTCCGCGACACCGCGCTCTCGCTCGACGAGGTGTACGCGGCGGTCGGTGACGACGCGGCGGGCGGCACCGCCCTCTTCGTCGGCACCGTGCGCGACCACGACGGCGGCAAGTCCGTGACCTCGCTGGAGTACAGCGCCCACCCGAGCGCGGAGGCGGAGCTGCGGCGGGTGGCCGAGAAGGTCGCCGCCGACTTCCCCGTGCTCTCCCTGGCCGCCGTGCACCGCACGGGTCCGCTGTCCATCGGTGACGTCGCGGTGATCACCGCCGTCTCCTGCCCGCACCGCGCCGAGGCGTTCGCCGCCTGCAGGCTGCTGACCGACACCCTCAAGCACGAGGTGCCGATCTGGAAGCGCCAGCTCTTCGTGGACGGCACGGAGGAGTGGGTCGGCGCCTGCTGAGGGGCGCGCGGCGCGCGGGTCAGCCCGTGACGATCCCGGTGACCAGGTTGATGGTGGTGGCGAGCACGCTGATGCCGAACAGGTACGACAGCAGGCAGTGCCGCAGCACGACCGAGCGGATCAGCGGGCTGGAGACGCTGGTGTCGGAGACCTGGTAGGTCATGCCGAGGTTGTAGCTGAAGTAGAAGAAGTCCCGGTACGCCGGCGGTCGCGAGGAGTTGAAGTCGATGCCGCCGTCGGCCGGACCGTAGTAGAGGTACGCGTAGCGGGCGGTGTACATCAGGTGCAGCGCCGCCCAGGCCATGAACACCCCGCACACGGCGACGGCGGCCGCCGCGGGTCCGGTGCCGGAGCGGTCCGCGACCAGCAGCAGCACGATGCCGACCAGACCGAGCAGCGAGGCCACCACGACCACGAGTTCCTCGACGTGCGGACGGAAGTCCTCGCGCCGGGCGTTGGTGTGGGTGGCCTTCGCGTCCATCGGCCACAGCACGATCCAGCCCGCGACCACGAAGAGGATGCCCGCCGCCGCGATACCGCAGAGGATGCCCAGCGCCGCCTGGGCGGTCAGTCCGACCGCGACGCCGACCGCCGCGCCGACGACGACCGCGCCGGCCAGCCTGGGAACCGCGGACACCGGCAGCCAGATGCTCATGCGCCACCACAGTAGTCGCCCCGGCCGCCGTCGGCCCGGTGTCCGCCGCCTCCGGGTCCGGCGGGCACCGGGCCGACGGCGCGTTGGAGGCACCGGCCAACCCGCCGCACATATCAGTCGAGCCCCAGGTCAGAAGGGGTTTCGTAAGTGATCAGGAATCCGACCGGAGCAAGTGATATACACCGAACATGCCCCTATCCCGCCCGCCCCAGCGCGCCGTGACCGGTGACGGCAGGCGGCGAGCGGCCGCCGCTCTCGCACGGGTGCTCTCCCCGCGGGGAGCCCTCGCCCTGCAGAAGGTGGACGGCGCGTTCACCTTCGCCCTGCGCGCCGCGCTCGCCATGGCGCTCGCCGCGCTGCCGGTCGTCGCCGCCGGGCGTCCGGATCTGAGCGTGTACGGGATGATGGGCGCCTTCACGACGACGTTCGGGCGCAATCTGCCCTACCGGCGCCGGGCCAGGGCGCTCGCCGCGGTCGCGGTGGCCATGACGTCGTGCGTGGGTCTCGGTTCGCTGCTCGCCGCGGTGGCGCGCCCCTGGGAGGGCAGCACGGGCGCCATCGTGGTGGTGGCGGCGACGGCGGTGGTCGCGGGACTGGCGAAGTACTGCTGCGACGCCACCCGGCTCGGCGGGCTCGGCGCGATCCTGCTGTTGTTCTCCTTCGCGGTGTCCGCGAACGCCCACACCACGCTCGGGGAGGTGCTGCCGCGCACCGGGCTGGCGGCGGCGGGCGCCGCGCTCGCCTGGGTGCTGGCGGTCCTCGGCCGGTTCGTGCACCCCGACCGTCCCGAGCGGCTGGCGGTGGCGGGCGCGCTGCGCTCGCTCGCGGAGCTGATGGACGCCGCCCGGGGCGGCACCGGACGCTCGCGGCAGCGGGCCACGGCCGCCGTGCTGCAGGCGTACCACAGCCTGGGTCTCGCCCCGCCGACGCACGGCGACCGGGTGAGCCGCGAGGCGACCACCGTGCAACTCACGGACCTGTCCTGGACGATACTGATCGACTCCTCCGTACGGCTCCCGCACGACCCCGCCGAGCTGGCGGGGCTGCTGCGCACCCAGGCGGATCTGCTGGCCGACCGGCGGATCAGCAATCCGCCGGTGCTGCCCGACCTGTCCGCGCACACCCCGGTGACCTCGGCGCGCCGCAGACACCGCTGGCAGCGGACGACGCCGGTCGATCCGGCGGCCCGGCGCGCCTGGGTGCTGGTGCGCGGCCGGGCGGGCGGGCACACGCCGATGGCGGTCCTCGTGGTGCCCGCGGTGCGGATGTTCCTCGGCACGCTGGTGGCGGGCGGGGTGGCCGTGGGACTCGGACTCGGGCACGGCTACTGGGCCGCGATCTCCGCCGCCGCCGTGCTGCACGCGGTCAACGTGCGCACGACGATGCAGCGCGCCGTCCAGCGCACCCTGGGCACGGCCATCGGTCTGCTGATCGCCCTCGGTGTGCTCGCCGGGCATCCCGCGCCCGCGCTGCTCGCCCTGGTGGTCGTGATCCTGGAGTTCCTGCTCGAGTACATGGTGGTGCGCAACTACGGTCTGGGCGTGGTCTTCCTGACCCCGCTGGCGTTGCTGCTGAGCGATCTCGCCGACCCCACCACGCCGGAGCGGCTGGTGTACGACCGGGGGCTGGGCAGTCTGCTCGGGATCGTCGTCGGGCTGGTCTGTTCGCTGCTCGTGGTGCACGACCAGGCGGCGGTGCGCGTGGAGCGCGCGCTGGCCGCCTGCACCGACGCGACCCGGCGGGCGGAGCGGGCGCTGACCGCCACCCGTCCGGTGCACCCGGTCGTCCCGGTACGCCTCGCGGTGACCGTGGTGGAGCTGCGGGACGCGGACGACGCGGCGGCGGGCGAACTGTGGTCGGCGGGGATCGACCCGGCGGCGCTCGCCGCGGCCGAACAGCGCGCCTATCTGCTGCTCGCGCGGCTGCTGCACCACTGACAAAGCGGCCCGGCGGAGCCTCCGCCGGGCCGCCGACGGCGGTTGCGCGAGAGCCCGTTGTGATTGTCCGGTAGTACGGGACTTCCTCAAGGACCCTGTGATTAGGTGGGGTTTCCCGCACGGGGAGATGAGGAGGCTGATGAACGTGTCAGTGCCACCGATGGGCTTCGGCTCTTTTGGATCGTCAGATCCTTTCTCCGATCTGTTGAATCGTTTCTTCGGGATGTCGGCCACGTCCTCGCCGCCCGCCGTGCAGCGGGTGCCGGTGGGCCGACTGCTCACCGAGTCCGCGCGTGAACTCATAGCGCGCGCCTCGCGCCGTGCCGCCGAGGACGGCAGCGAGGATCTGGACACCGAGCATCTGCTGTGGGCGGCGACCCAGGTCGAGCCGTCCCGTTCCCTGCTGGCCCGCGCCGGGGCGGACCCGGACAACCTGGCCAAGGAGCTGGAGGCGTCCCTGCCCGCGGGCAGCGGCACCCCGTCCGCCGAGCCGGGTCTCACCCCGGCCGCCAAGCGGGTGCTGATCGGCGCCCACGCCCGCTCGCAGGCGAGCGGCGCCTCGTACATCGGACCCGAGCACATCCTCCAGGCGCTGCTCGACCCGGGCAACGACCAGGCGACCACGGTCGCCCGCAACCTCGGGGTGGACACCGACCGCGTCGCCCGCGACGCCGGTACGGCCGCGCGCGCCGAGGTCCCGCAGGAGCCGAGCAGCACGCCGACCCTGGACGAGTACGGACGTGATCTGACCGCCGACGCCAGGGCCGGGAAGCTCGACCCGGTGGTCGGCCGGGGCGAGGAGATCGAGCAGACGATCGAGATCCTCTCGCGCCGCTCGAAGAACAACCCGGTGCTCATCGGTGAGCCGGGTGTCGGCAAGACCGCCATCGTGGAGGGTCTGGCGCAGCGCATCGTCTCCGGTGACGTGCCGCGCACGCTGGAGGGGCGCCGGGTCGTCGAGCTGGACGTGGCCGGGCTGGTCGCCGGAGCCAAGTACCGGGGCGAGTTCGAGGAGCGGCTGAAGAAGGTCATCAAGGAGGTGACCGAGGCGTCGGAGGAGGTCGTCCTCTTCATCGACGAGCTGCACACGGTCGTCGGCGCCGGTGGCGGCGGCGAGGGCTCCATGGACGCGGGCAACATCCTCAAGCCCGCCCTCGCCCGGGGCGAGCTGCATGTCGTCGGCGCGACCACGCTCGACGAGTACCGGAGGTACGTCGAGAAGGACGCCGCCCTGGAGCGGCGCTTCCAGCCGGTCAAGGTGCCCGAGCCCTCTGTCGAGGAGACCGTGCAGATCCTGGAGGGGCTGCGCGACGCCTACGAGGCGCACCACCAGGTGCGCTTCAGCGACGCGGCGCTGGTCGCGGCGGCCGAGCTGTCCGACCGGTACATCGCGGACCGCTTCCTGCCCGACAAGGCGATCGACCTGCTCGACCAGGCCGGTGCGCGGGTCCGGCTGCGCTCGCGCGGGAAGTCCAAGGAGGTCCAGGACCGCGAGGACCGGCTCGCCCGGCTCAACCGGGAGAAGGACGAGGCGGTCGCGAGCGAGGCGTTCGACCGCGCCAAGGACCTCAAGCACGAGATCGCCGAGCTGGAGAACGAGCTGGCGCAGATCGAGGAGCGCCGCGAGGGCGTCGTCGCGGTCACCGAGAACGACATCGCGGAGATCGTCTCCCGCAGGACCGGCATCCCGGTCGCACAGCTCACCGAGAGCGAGAAGGAGCGCCTGCTCAAGCTGGAGGACGCGCTGCACGACCGCGTCGTCGGCCAGGACGAGGCGGTCCTCGCCATCGCCCAGGCGGTGCGCCGCAACCGGGCGGGCATGGGCGACCCGAACCGCCCGGTGGGCTCCTTCCTGTTCCTCGGTCCGACCGGTGTCGGCAAGACGGAGCTGGCCAAGGCGCTCGCGGAGCTGCTCTTCGGCGACGAGGACCGGCTGATCCGGTTCGACATGAGCGAGTTCCAGGAGAAGCACACCGTCTCCCGCCTGGTCGGCTCCCCGCCCGGGTACGTCGGTTACGACGAGGCGGGGCAGCTCACCGAGAAGGTGCGCCGACAGCCGTACAGCGTCGTGCTGTTCGACGAGGTGGAGAAGGCGCACCCGGACGTCTTCCACACGCTGCTCCAGGTGCTGGACGACGGGCGGCTGACCGACTCCCAGGGACGCACCGTGGACTTCCGCAACACGGTGGTGATCCTCACCAGCAACATCGGCTCGCAGTTGATCCTCGCCCACCAGGGCAAGGTGGACGAGATCCGGGGCGAGCTGGAGTCGGTGCTCCAGGGGCACTTCCCGCCGGAGTTCCTGAACCGCATCGACGAGACGATCGTCTTCCACGCGCTGTCCGAGCAGAACCTCGGGCACATCATCGACCTGCTCCTGGAGCGCAGCGCCAAGCGGGTCCGGGCGCAGGGCATCCATCTGGAGGTCACGGAGGCGGCGAAGAAGCTGCTCGTCGCGCACGGCTACAAGCCGGAGTTCGGCGCGCGTCCGCTGCGCCGCACGATCCAGACCGAGCTGGACAACCGGATCGCGGAGCTGGTGCTCTCCGGTGAGGTGGACAAGGGCGACACGATCGTGGCGGACGTGGTGGACGACTCGCTGCACCTGAGCGTGCGTCACCCGGAGAAGTCCGAGGCGCCCGCGAAGTAGCGGACGGCGCCCGCGAAGTAGCGGACGTCACCGGTCGGAGGGGCGTACGGAGGCTTTCCGTACGCCCCTTCCGTTCGCCCGCTACCGTGTGGCCATGCGCCATGAGGTGACCGACGCCGACACGGCGGAGGCGGTGGGCAGCGGTGACGTACCCGTGCTCGCCACCCCGCGCCTGATCGCCTGGCTGGAGGCGGCGACCGTACGGTCCGCCGTGCCGTTCACCGGCCCCGGCCTGACCACCGTGGGAACCGCCGTGCGGGTACGGCATCTGCGGGCCACCCGGGTGGGCGGGCACGTGGAGGTGACCGCCGAGCCGCCGCCCGGCGAGCCGGGACGGCGGCTGACGTTCGCGGTGCAAGCCGTGGACGGCGCGGGTGAGTTGGTGGCGACGGGCGAGATCGACCGGGTGATCGTGGACCGCGCGGACTTCCTCGCGGCGGCGCCCGGCTGATTCTCGTTCTCCTGCTCAGACCGGGCTGTGCCCCCGGAGGTAGGCGACCACCGCCGGGGGCAGTCCGGCGCTCTCCGCCTCCTCGAACGGCAGCCACTTGATCGCCTCCGGCGAGAGCCGGGCGCCGCCCGAGGGGTCGTCCGTGAGCAGGCTGCACAGCACGGCCGGGGGCTCCTGTCCGGGCTCCAGGGGCTGGGAGCCGTCGACGAGATAGCCGGTGAGTTCGTACACGACCCGGGCGGCGGCTGCCTCCGCCGACTCCGCCTCCTCGGCGGACCCCGAGGGCAGCACCCATCCATTGCCCTCGGTCACCAGCAGCAGCCGTCCGTCGTACGGCACCACCGCTTGGACCCCGCCCCCGGTCTGCTCCCACGTCATGACCCGTGCACCCCATCCCTGTTCGCAGGTCGGCCGTCCGGCCGCGCGGCCGGACGGTCGTCTCCTACCCAGGGGCCGAGCGCCCCGCACTCGAACGGTTCAGGACGTGATCTGGGAGAGGAACTTCTGCGGGTCGGTGTCGACCTCGCCCTCGACGGTGACGACGGGGATGTTCTCCTTGTCGTACCAGACGGCAGGGGTACCGGGCAGCCCGAAGGTCTCGAAGGTGGAGATGGACTCGCCCGCCCAGGTCACATAGGTGTGCCCGGACACCTTCTGGTCGAAGTCGGAGGAGCGCAGCCCGTCCACGCCGTTCGCCACGGACAGCAGCACGGAGGCGTCGGAGAACTTGTCCTCGCCGGGCGGGAAGGGCTGGTTGTCGAACAGCGCCGCCAGATACCCGATGAGCTGTGCCTGCCCGGCATCGCTCGCGGCAGCCAGTGCGGCGACGGCCTGCTGGTCACCGTCCCCACCCACGCTGTCGTCGATGGCCCCGGCGAAGTGGAACTTCACGACAGCCTTGCCGTCGTCCGCGAGCTGCTTGATCGTGCCGAGCAGCGCCTTGGCCATCCGAGCGGACGCCCGGTCACGCATCTCCAGAAACACCTGCAGCTCATGCGGCGCCGACAGATCACCGTAGTAGAGCGTCTTCCCGTCGGACCCGGTCGTGTGTGCGGGAGTGGTCATGGTCTTGAGCTTGGCACAAACCGCCGCATTCTGTCCTGACAGAGCTGCGGGCAGTCGGCGCAGCGGCACCGGCCCGCACCCGCACACGACCCCGTCCGCCACATCGCCGAAGGCACCCCGCACGACACCCAGCCACCCCTGGCGCAGCATGGATAGGTGAACGCATCGCAGGACATGACCGCAGACCGAGGCAGAGGCCGGGACCTCGACGGCGCGGTGCTGGACGCCCTGTTCGCGGACTCCCCCCACCCCGTGTACGTCCTGGACACCGAACTCCGCCTCGTCGGCTTCAACGACGCCGCAGGACACTTCCGCCACCTGCCCCCCACCGGCGCCCTCGGCATGCCCCTGCGCCAGTGGGCACCCGGTCTGCACCACGAACAGGTCGAGGCGATGCTCCGCGAGGTCCTGACCACCGGCGAGCCCAGGTCGGACTTCGAGGTGGAGCACCGCCCCGTACCGGACGCCGCCCCCGGCGCCGGTCTCCCCCACACCGTCCTGTCCCTCGCCGCGTTCCGCCTGCGGGACTCCGTGCGCGGGGTGAAGGGACTGGCGCTGAGCGTGATGGACGCGACCGACCGCTACCGGGCGCAGGTCCGCCTGGATGTGCTGCGGCAGGCGAGCGCGCGGATCGGCACCACGCTCGACATCGTGCACACGGCGCAGGAGCTGGCGGACGTGTGCGTGCCCGATCTCGCGGACACGGTGGTGATCGACGTCCTGGACGCGGTACTGCGCGGCGACGTGCCCCCGCTGGACTCGCTCGGCCACGATCTGCTGCTGCGCTGCGCGGGCTACAGCTCGGTGCGGCCGACGAACGGACACCGTCCGATCGAGGTCGGCAGCGTGCTGGAGCCCGGTCTGTCCTCGCGCTACAAGCAGGTCCTCACCGAGCGGCGCCCGGTGCTGCTCGGCGGTCCGGACGGCCACGAGGAGGCGGAGACGCACGGCAGGAGCAACGCGCTGGTGCCGGAGCAGGACGCGCACTCGCGGATGGCGGTGCCGCTCGCCGCCCGGGGCGGCATCCTCGGACTCGCCCGCTTCTACCGGCAGCGCACCGCCGTCCCCTTCACCGAGGACGACCTCCGCCTCGCCGACGAGCTGACCCGGCACACCGCGCTGTGCCTGGACAACGCGCGGCTCTACACGCGCGAGCGCTCAGTGGCCCGCATCCTCCAGCTCAGCCTGCGCCCGGTGCACGTGCCCGGGCACAGCGCGGTGGAGACGGCGCACAGCTACCTGCCGAGCAGCACCAGCGGGGACTGGTTCGACATCATCCCGCTCTCCGGCGCGCGCGTCGGGCTCGTCGTCGGGGAGCCGCCGACCCGGGGCATCCGGGCGGCGGTGACCATGGGCGGGCTGCGCGCGGCCATCGGCGCCCTGGCGACCCTGGACCTGCCGCCGGAGGAGCTGCTGGAGCGGGTGCACGACCTGGTGTCCCGGCTGGACGCGGAGGAGTCCCGCCACCCGGACGAGACGCTGGACAGCAGACGCGCGGGCACGAGCTGTCTGTACGCGGTCTACGATCCGGTCTCGCACCGCTGCACCCTGGCCAGCGCGGGCCATCCGCCGCCCGCCGTGGCCCGCCCCGGCGAGCCGGTGGCCTTCGCGGACATGCCGATCGGACCCCCGCTGGGGCGCGGGGCGCCGCGCTACCACTCGGTGCGCGTCGAGCTGCCCGTGGGCACGCTGGTCATGCTCTGCAATCCGGTGCTGCTGCGTGACGCGAGCCCCGACTCCCAGGAGCAGTTGGCCCGGCTCGGCGAGGCGCTGCGCCCCGAGGACCGTCCGCTGCCGGACATCGTCAAGACGATCCTGAGCGATCTGGCGCGCCCGCATCCCACCGGCGACGGGGTGCTGCTGCTCGCCCGCACGCTCGGTCTGGGCAGCGACCGCGTCGCCTCCTGGTCCCTGCCGAACGAGCCGGAGGCGGTCGGTCAGGCACGCAGCCGCACGGAGGAGCGGCTGGACCACTGGGGTCTCGCGGAGCTTGCCTTCACGGCGACGCTGGTGGTCAGCGAGCTGGTCACCAACGCCGTGCGCTACTCGGAGGGACCGATCCGGCTGCGGCTGGTCCGTGACCATGCGGCGCTGATCATCGAGGTGACCGACGACAGCAGCACCGCGCCCCAGTTGCGGCACGCGGAGGACGACGACGAGCACGGGCGGGGGCTGTCCATCACCTCGCAGCTCACCGAGCACTGGGGCACCCGGCGCGAGCACCGGGGCAAGACCATCTGGGCGGAACTGGCGCAGCACGCGGCGGCCTGAGCGCCTCCGTC
Organism: Streptomyces sp. DSM 110735; assembly: GCF_016482685.1. Lineage (GTDB taxonomy): Bacteria > Actinomycetota > Actinomycetes > Streptomycetales > Streptomycetaceae > Streptomyces. Next base: position 44,613 of record NZ_JACYHF010000032.1, read on the forward strand.
CGGACCTGCCCCCGTCTGTCCCGCCGCGCCGCCCACACCCGTGCGCGCGTGTGGTCCGTACCGCCGGGGAATCCCTTCCGCTCGGGGTGCGCGGTGGTGGAGACTGCCGCCCAGCCGGTGCGGCCGTCACTGCCGCCCGCTTGTGCAACTCCCTTATTTTTCAGGCGTGTTCACGCGCCTTCATCCCCGGAAGACCAAGGGCTCCCCCATGCCGACAGCTTCACCTTCCCTGCGTCTGGCCGCCACGGCCGCAGGGCTGCTTCTCGTCTCCACCGCGGCCACCGCCGCGCACGCGGCGCCCCACGCCACCGCGGCTCCTGCCGCCGACGCGCACGGCGCCCGGGCGGCGGACGCCGCCGCCGGTTGGCACGGTCCGCTGTCCACCCAGGGCCGCTACATCGTCGACAGCCGGGGCGAGCGCTTCCGGCTGAAGTCGGCCAACTGGGACGGCGCGCAGGGCTCGTGGAACGGCAGCGGCAGCACCGACGACCCGGCGAACCACCACGCGGGCCAGGACTCGCACAACATCCCGCTCGGTCTCGACCGGGTGCCGATGGCCCAACTGATGTCCGACTTTCACCAGTTGGGCATCAACAGCATCCGGCTGCCGTTCTCCAACGAGATGATCCACTCCACGGCGACGGTCCCCGACGCCGCCGTCGCCGCCAACCCCCAACTGCGCGGCAAGACCCCGCTCCAGGTCTACGACGCGGTGGTGAACGCGCTCAGCGACAGCGGGTTCGCGGTCATCCTCAACAACCACACCAACACCTCCCGTTGGTGCTGTGGCGTCGACGGAAACGAGCGGTGGAACACCAGCCAGACCACGCAGAAGTGGGCGGACGACTGGGTGTTCATGGCGCGCCGCTACGCCTCGGTGCCCGGCGTGGTCGGCGCCGACCTCTACAACGAGGTCCGCCGCAACATCCTCGACGACCCCAACTGGGGGCTGGGCGACGACCACGACTGGTATGCCGCCGCCCAGTTGGCCGGTGACCGCATTCTGACCGAGGGCAATCCGAACCTGCTCATCGTGATCGAGGGCATCAACTGGACGGGCCTGCCCGTGGACGGTCTGCCGCACGGCCGCCCGATGCTCACCCCGGTGCGCACCCTGTCCCACACCCTGGTGAACGCGCACAAGCTGGTCTATTCCGCGCACTTCTACGGCTACACCGGTCCGCACCACAGCGGCGCGACCGGCGTGGGCGAGACCCACGACGCCCGCTACCAGGACATGTCCCGCGACGAGTTGGGGCAGGCCATGTACGACGAGGCGTTCTTCGTGGAGGAGAACGGCAAGCACTACACGGCGCCGGTGTGGATCAGCGAGTTCGGCGCCGGGTCGGGTGACACCAACGCGAAGGCGCGTACCTGGTTCACCAACACCACCGACTACTTCGCGGACCACGACGCCGACTTCGCGTACTGGCCGCTGGTCGGCTTCGAGGGGCACGACGACTGGGCGCTGCTGCGCTACGACACCGCCGGGCACCGCTCGGGCATCCTCGACTCCGGCGACTGGCGGGCGGCGGGCTGGCAGCGGCTGATGGCCGACTCGGGCAAGACGGGCGCGGTGGCTGCGGTGCCGGTGTGGCGGATGCTGAGCACCGATCACGGGGACGCGGTGGAGTCCCTGAAGGCGAAGGCGGCCGGCGACTGGGACTCGGGCGCCTACAAGGCTGCCTGCCCGGACGGGCTGCGGCTGATCGGGCTGAGCCACACAGGCGGGCGCGGGCTGTGCACGGACGCGGGCGCCTTTGACCTGCGCGCCGCCGACGGCGGTCAGACGGTGGTGAACGACGAGCGGTACGTCCCCTCGGGCGGCGACTGGGCGTCGGGGTACACCAAGTTCCAGTGCCCGTCGGGGGCGTTCCTCATCGGGTACAGCCTGCGCGGCGAGCGGGTCTCGGCGGCGGTGTGCGCGCCGGGCAAGGGCGCGCTCGGCGGCAGCGGGCGCACGGTGTGGTTCGACCGCTCCGACAACCGTCCCTCCGACGGCGCGGGCGGCGACTTCGCCGAGGGCAACTACAAGGGCCAGTGCGCGGTGAACGAATACGCGGCGGGCATCGCCTTCACCACCCGCCTGGGCAGCCGCCCGGGACCCGCGGCGCTGCTGTGCCGCACCCTGCCCTGACCGACGGCTCGCGGCCCACGCTTCACGGCGCGGGCCGCGACCCCGGTCAGCGAGCGGGTCCGACGTCGAAGGACAGGTCGTTGTCGACCGTGTAGTACGGCCGCACGGTGGCACCCCCGACCCGTGCCGTCGGGTGGACGAAGGAGTGCTTGCGGTCGGCGACGTCGTCCAGGAGGCGCCCGGCGCGTACCGGCGCGGCACCGGCTTCGGGCAGGACGTACACGTCCCAGTAGCCCGGCGCGTCCGGCGTCTCGGCGCCGACCAGTTCGGCGTGGTCGACGGTGAAGGCGAAGCCCCTGCGGTCGGCGTCCACGGCGGGGGTCACGGTCACCTCCCGGTCCCGGCTGCCGCGCAGCCGTACCCGTACGACGCCGTCGTCGGTGAACTCGGTGCCGTGCAGGCGGGCGGTGACCCTCGTGGTGCGCTCCCCCACGTCGACGCGGTCGGTCTCGGCGTGCGCGGGGCGCAGCCAGGTCCGCAGCGCGAGGTGGCCGTCCTTGGTGGCGTACGGGACGCGCACCGCGACCGGCGCGGGCCACGCGCGCGAGTGGCCGTCGAGGAGGGTGCGCAGGTCGCGCGGACCGGAGCGCAGCCGCTCGGGTCCGGCGCCGGGCGCGCGGACCAGGAGCACGTCCCAACGGCCCTCGGTGAGCACGGGTTTGGGCTCCAGTACGGCGCGGAGGCGTCCGTCGCCCGCCGGTTCGAGGGGGAGGGCGTGTTCCTCGGGTTCCGGTTCGCCCTTGGCGGGTCTGCCGCGCAGCAGGACGCGGACCTCGGGGTCTCCGGCGACGGACGCGGGGAGTTCGAAGGTGATCCGCCCGTCGGCGTCGGCGCGGCAGAGCGCGCGGGGTGCGGTGCCGTTCGGTGTCGTCATCGGCGTGCTCCTCGCAGGCGCAGGGTCCTGAGGACGCGCGCGGCGGTGACGTGCGCGAGGTCGCGGGCGGCGTGGGCGGTGCCCGTGAGGGTGTGGCTCAGGGCGTCCGGGTCCGTGCCGGGGCGGTGTCCGGCGGCGCGGGCGGCGACCGCGTCGGTGAGCAGCCGTTCGGCCTCGGCCACCACGGACTCGGGGGCGTAGCGCCGGGCGTTCTCGGCGGCGGCGCGGCCCATGGCGCGGCGGCGCTCGTCGTCGCGGACGAGGTCGAGCAGGGCGGCGCCGAAGGCGTCGGGGTCGCCGGGCGGGACGAGCCTGCCGTCCACGCCGTCCCGGATGATCTCGCCGGGTCCGTAGCGGCAGTCGGTGCTGACGACGGGGAGTCCGCAGCGCATCGCCTCGACGATGGTCATGCCGAAGGGTTCGAAGACCGAACTGGCCGCTCCGATGGACGCCTTGACCCACTCGCCCTCCATGGGGGCGGTGGCACCCATCAGATGGACGTTGTTGCTGAGTCCGAGTTCGTGGACGAGGTCGCGCAGCCGGTCGCGTTCCTCTCCGATGCCGTAGACGCGCAGGCGCCAGTCGGGGTGTTCGGCGGCGACCTTGGCGAAAGCGCGCACGAGGAGGTCGTAGCCCTTGACCGGGACGAGCCGTCCGGCGGCGACGATCAGTTTGGCGCGGCCGTCGGCGGGCGGCAGTACGGGGTCGGGCACGCTGTTGGGCAGCGCCTGGACGGGGACGCGGGCGAGGCGTGCCTGGCGGCGGTAGACGCGGGCGTCGGCCTCGGTCACGGTGGTGAGCAGGTCCAGGCGGCGGTAGGCGCGGCGCAGGACGGTGCGCAGATGGGGCGAGTGGTGGTCCCAGGTGAGGTGCTCCTGCCCGACGCGCAGGACGCGGTCGGGAGCCTGGAGGGCGAGGTGCACGTTGAGTCCGGGGCGGGTGCCGATCACCACGTCGGCGTCGATGTCCGCGAGGCACCGGGCGATGCGCTCGTCGGTGAGCCGGCTGTACTGGCCGTGGCGCTGCTCGGCGGCGGGGAAGACCCGGGCGGGTTCCTTGTGCAGCGGGTCGTCGCGTTCGGTACGCAGGTCCACCAGGGGTCGCACCCGGACGCGGGGGTCCAGGGTGAGGGGTGGGTTGTCGCGGTTGCGCAGTACGGAGACGATCTCCACGTCGTGCCGTTCGGCGAGGGCTCCGGCCAGATTGAAGGTCGTGGTGATCGTCCCTCCGATTCCGTACGCGTTGTGCAGAAGGAAAGAGATCTTCATATTGGTTCAGACCTCGGTGACGCGCCGTTGGTTGCGCGACGTTATCAGTTCGCCGCTCGCGGGCGTCGGCGCCGTTGACCCGGTGCGGCGGGGCGCCTTCGGCGCGGTCAGCAGAGCACGGCGAGGTCGCGGGGGCGGACGCGCACGGTGACGGGCAGGGTGGCTTCCACCTCGCCGTCGGCGCCGTAGGGCAGCGCCCTGCCCGCCTCGATGCGCAGTTCCCGGCCGCGTACGACGCTCACCTCGGGGCGCCGCACATGGGTGCCGGTCTTGAGGTCGTTCATGAGGGCGAAGAAGAGGGTGCGGGGTGCCTCGCGGATGAACACGACGTCGAGGAGTCCGTCGTCGATCTCGGCATCGGGCGCGATGACCCGACCCGAGCCGTAATAGCGGGAGTTGGCGGCAACGACGGTGAAGCCCCGGTATTCGTGGGGGACTTCGTCGACAGTGACACGGAAGTCGGCAGGACGCCACCCGGCCACGGCGCGCAGACCGCCCGCGTAGTACGACGCCGAACCCCGCAGCAGGCGGGCGTGGTTGGCGTACTGGTTGGCGAGGGCGTCCACCCCGGCGTACACGCTGCCGAGGACGACGGTGCGGGGGTGGACGGCGGACTCGACCTCGATGGTGTCGACGTGCCGTGGCTCGGCGTGCAGCAGGACCTCGGCGAGGGCGGCGGGGTCTGCGGGCTGGCCGAGGGCGCGGACGAAGTCGTTGCCGCGTCCGGAGGGGATGAGACCGAGGAGGGTGCCGGTGCCGCTGAGGGCGCCGCCTATGGCGCCCGCCATGCCGTCGCCGCCGACGGCGAGGACGACGCGCCCCGATTCCCCTGCCGCGCGGGCGAGTTCGCGGGCGTGGTCGAGGTCGTGGCTGTACTCGGCCTCCAGTGTGGCGCCCGCCTCGCGGAGCAGGCGGCCGACCGCGAGGAGGGTGGCGGCCCCGGTGGAGCCGCCCGCGGTCGGGTTGACCACGGCGGTGAACTGGCGCATCGGTGTGCCTCCGGGGCGAAGCGGTCGGGGAGTCGGTCAGTCGGCGGGGAGCAGGACGCCGGGGTTGAGCACGCCGTCGGGGTCGAGGCGGTGCTTGACGGCGCGCAGGGCGTCGACGGCGAGCGGTCCCGCCTCGCGCACGTACCAGTCACGGTGGTCGGTGCCGACCCCGTGGTGGTGGGAGATGGTGCCCCCGGCGGCGAGGATCGCCTCGTTGGCGGCGTGCTTGGCGGGGGTCCAGTGGGCCACCGGGTCCTCGCCCTGGGCGCTGACGACGGTGAAGTAGAGGGAGGCGCCGTTCTCGTAGACGTGCGAGACGTGGCACATGACCAGCGGCGGGGTGCCCGCGCCGGTGAGGGTGTCGGTGAGCGCGGCGCGCACGGCGGCGTACAGCTCCGGGATGCGGGACCAGAACGCGGCGGTCTCCAGGGTCTCCGCGAAGGCTCCGGCGTCGAGGAGGGCGTCGCGCAGATAGGGCGCCGAGTAGCGCCCGTGGGCCCAGCGTTCGCCGGGTTCGGCGCCCGCGAAGGTGCCGCCGGACTCGCGCAGGACGGCGGCGGCGCGCTCGCGGCGCAGCGCGACGTCCTCCTCGGTGCCCTCGTACCCGGTGACGGCGAGACATCCCTGGTCCGAGGCGGCGCCGATGCGGTCGGGCTGGGCGAGGCCGATCAGGGTCTCGGTCTCGTCGGACAGGCGCAGCACGGTGGGCCGGGGTCCGTCCTGGGCGAGGCGGCGCAGCGCGGCGGTGCCCTCCGCGAAGGACGCGAACCGCCATGCCTCGTACACGCGTTGCTCGGGCAGCGGGCGGACGCGCACGGTCACGGAGGTGATGACGCCGAAGGCGCCCTCGGAGCCGAGGAACAACTGGCGCAGATCGGGTCCGGCGGCGGAGCGCGGCGCGCGGCCCGTCTCGATGGTGCCCTCGGGGGTGGCGAGGGTGAGACCGAGGACCATCTCGTCGAAGCGCCCGTATCCGGCGGACGCCTGTCCGCTGGAGCGGGCGGCGGCGAACCCGCCGACGGTGGCCCACTCGTAGGACTGCGGGAAGTGGCCGAGGGTGAACCCGCGCTCGGCGAGCAGGGCTTCTGCCTCGGGACCGCGCAGTCCGGGCTGGAGGACTGCGGTGCGGGAGACCGGGTCGAGGTCGAGCAGACCGTTCATGCGGCGCAGGTCGAGGGCGACGAACTCCCTTTGTTCCGGGGCGAGTCCGCCGACGACGCTGGTGCCGCCGCCGAACGGCACGACGGCGAGCCGGTGCGCGGCGCAGACGCGCAGCACGGCGAGGACCTGCTCGTGCGTGCCGGGCAGGACGACGGCGTGCGGTACGTCCGCGAGGTCGCCCGCGCGCAGGCGCAGCAGGTCGGGGGTGGACTTGCCGCGCGTGTGCCGGATGCGGGACTCGGCGTCGGTGCGCACGTGTTCGGGTCCGCCGACGGCGTCGGCGAGGGCGCCGAGCGCGGCCGGGTCGGCCGGGGTCGCGGGCAGGTCGAGGTCGGTGAGGGCGAGCGGGGCGGTGGTGCGCGGCCGGACGCCGAGCAGGTCGCGCAGCAGACCGGTCACGTTCTCGGGCAGCGGTGCCGCCTTGGCCGGGTCGCCCCAGCCGTTCCACAGCATGTCCATCGAACGGTCGTCCTCACCAACTCGGTTCACACGGAAGGCGGTTCACCCGGTGGTTCATCCGGCTCCGGGTCCGCAGAGCCCCTCGGGGCGTTACACTGTGACACATGACGTCCATCCGTCACAACAGTTCGGACGCCGACCCCGTGCTCGACGCGGTGCGCGACTGCGTCCTGGCCGTCGGCGTACGCCGCACCACCCTCGCCGACGTGGCCCGCCGCGCCGGGGTCTCCCGGATGACGCTCTACCGGCGCTGGCCCGATCTGCGGTCCCTGGTGGGCGACTTGATGACCCGCGAATGGCTCGCGGTCGCCACCCGGGTGCTCCCCGAGGAGCGGTCGGACACGCGAGCGCGCGAGCGGATCGTGGACGGACTGGTCACCGGGGTGGCCGAGTTCCGCGCCCATCCCCTCTTCCGCAAGATCGTCGACGTCGATCCGGAGCTGCTGCTCCCCTATGTGCTGGACCGGCGCGGCGCGAGCCAGCAGGCGCTGCTCGCCCTGCTGGTGGAGGCGCTGCGCGCGGGCGACGCGGACGGCTCGGTGCGCGTAGGACACCCCGAACGGCAGGCGCGCGCCCTGCTGTTGACCGTGCAGTCCTTCGCCCTGTCGCTGCGCACCATGACGGACGAGGACGACCCCGAGCTGGACTCCGCCGCCCTGCTCGGCGAACTGCGCACCCTTCTGGAGAGGACCCTCACGCCATGAGCCGTACGGACGCCTCCGCCGGGGCGACGCCGGGATCGTCCCTCGACGCCGCCCGGCGCACCCGTGAACTCGCCTCGTCCGCCGACGGATCGACGGCCGACGTACTGGTGGTCGGGCTCGGCGCCACGGGCGCCGGGGTCGCGCTGGACGCGGCTTCGCGCGGGCTGAGCGTGGTCGCGATCGACGCGCACGACCTCGCCTTCGGCACCTCCCGCTGGAGCTCCAAGCTGATCCACGGCGGGCTGCGCTATCTGGCCGCCGGGCAGTTCGACGTGGCGCACGAGAGCGCGGTGGAGCGCGGGGTGCTGATGACGCGCACGGCTCCGCATCTGGTGGCCGCGCAGCCGTTCGTGCTGCCGCTGACCCCGCTGGTCTCGCGCGGCCAGGCGTCGCTGGCGTGGGCCGGGTTCCGCGCCGGTGACATGCTGCGCCTCGCCGCCCGCACCCCGCGCCAGGTGCTGCCCGTGCCGCGCAGGCTCGCCGCCGCCGAGGCGCGACTGCTGGCCCCGGCGGTGCGTGCCGAGGGGCTGCGCGGCGGGCTGCTCTCCTGGGACGGCAAGGTGACCGACGACGCCCGTCTGGTCACCGCGCTCGCCCGCACCGCCGCAGCGCACGGCGCCCGGGTCCTCACCCGCGTCCGCGCGCTGCGCCTGGACGCCGGGGGCGCCCGGTTCCGCGACGAACTCACCGGTGAGGAAGGGGAGATCAGGGCGCGTGCCGTCGTCAACGCGACCGGCGTCTGGGCGGGCGGTCTGGTCGAGGGGCTGCGCGTGCGACCGTCCCGGGGCACTCACCTCGTCCTGCGCTCACGGCGGCTGGGCGCCCTGCCTGCCGGGCTGCACATCCCGGTCCCCGGCGAGACCAACCGGTTCGTCCTGGTCCTGCCGCAGGGCGACGGCCGTACCTACGTCGGTCTCACCGACGAGCCGGTGGAGGGCGAGATCCCCGACGAGCCCGAGGTGCCGGAGACCGACATCGGCTTCCTCCTCGACGTGCTCGGCTCGGTCCTCGACACACCGGTGCGCCGGGACGAGGTGGACGGCGCCTTCGCCGGACTGCGCCCGCTCCTGGACACCTCGGCGCCCGGGACGACCGGGGAGCGCACCTCCGACATCTCGCGCAGGCACGCCGTGCTCACCTCGGGCGAGGGCGTGGTCACGGTGGTGGGCGGCAAGCTGACGACGTACCGCCGCATGGCCGAGGACGCCGTGGACGCCGCCGTCGCCGCCCACCGCCTCCCGGCCGGACCCTCCCCCACCGCCGCGCTCCCCCTGGTCGGCGCCGCCGAACCGGCCGCCCTGCGCCGTCTGCCCGCCCCCACCCGCCTGGTCCGCCGCTACGGCACCGAGGCGGTCGCGGTGCACGCGCTGGCCGAGCGGGACCCGAGCCTGGCCGAGCCGGTGATACCCGGCCATCCGGTCACCCGCGCCGAACTCCTGTGGGCGGTGCGGCACGAAGCCGCCCTCGTGCCCTCCGACCTCCTCGACCGGCGCACCCGGATCGGCGTCGTCCCGCACGACCGGGCCGAGGCACTGGAGGCGGCGCGGGAGATGCTGGCGCGGGGGTAGGCGTTTCGCCGCACGCGTCCGGGGGGAGTCGGGGCGGATGGTGTCCCCCGGACCGGAACAGGCACGTCCCGCCCCGCACGAGACCCCCGGCGCCCCCGGGCAGCCCGCCCTGCTGCGCTTCGACGGCTGGATCACCGGCATCGGCACGACCTCCGGCACCCGGCTGGTCCTGGGTCACTGGCCGCGCTCGCCGTTCGGTCCGTTCAGCGACGTGATGGTGGAGACCGCCGAGGGCCACCGGGTGCTGCTGGCGCCGACCCGCCGGACCGCGGACTTCATCGCCGGGACGTACGGCTTCGACGAGGTCAGGATCGTGCCCATGGGGGTACGGACCGACGGCGCCCACTGGAGCGTGGACGCCGGTGCGCTGCTCGCCCTGCGTTTCACCGTCGGGCGGCGCGGACCGCTGGGGCTGCTGCTGCGGGCGGTGCCGGGACGGGTGGCGGCCAGTACGGCGTGCGCCACGGTGTTCGACCCGTTCGCCCGGCTGCTGGGCCTGCGCACCCGCGGCTCGGCGGGCCACGGCCGGTACGAGTGGTACGGCGCCCGCGATCTGCGCCGGGTCACCGCCGGGACGGCCGTGTACGAGGGGCGCGACCTCGGCGCCGTGGGACCCGTCGTGCCACCGGTGCTGTTCGGCTTCGGCTCGACACCGCGCGGACCGAGCCAGGCGCGGGTGACGACGACGGTACGGGTACCGGCGGGTCAGCGGTTCTGAGGCTCCGGGGTGCCCGCGTCCGTTTCGCTCGCGTCCGCCTCGTACCGGTCCAGTTCGGTCAGCAGCACCCGCAGGAAATCCCTGGCCGCGTGTACGTCCTCGCCCGGGATCTCGCCGAACACCGCGCGGTGCGTGGCGGCGGCGCGCTCGGTGACCCGGCCCAGCGCCTCGGCGCCCGCGCCGGTGAGGACCAGGAGGGGAGAGCCGCGGTGGTCCGGGTTGGGTTCGAAGGCCGCGAGGTCACGCTCCACCAGGTCGCCCGCGACCCGCTGGACGTTCTGGCGGCTCACCCCGAGCCGCCGCGCCGCCTGCGGAACGGTCAGCGGGCTCTCCGCCACCACGCTCATCACCTGCCACCGGGCCTGTGTGAGCCTCTCGGCGGCGGCGGTCCGCTCCCCCAGCCGCCGCAGCGCCCCCGCCGCCTCGTACAGGTCCGCGACCAGCAGCGCCGCCTCGTCACCCATGCCCAGCCTCCCGGCCCGCCGTCCGCTCTTCGTACCGCAACAGACTGCCACATCCGCAGCACCGAGCCACTTTGACAACATGTTGTCATGATGGCAACGTAGTGCCCATGACCCCACACACCGCAGTCCCGACCCTCAAGGCAGCCCTCGAACGCGGCGCCTCCCTCCGACCCCAGGTCGGCGGCTTCCCCCACCTCGCCGAGGCGCTGCGCCGGGCGGGGACCACCCGCTGCACGATGACCGTCCCGTCCGGGGCGATGCTCTACCTCACGGACGCCGGACCCGTCGCCGTCCAGGGCGAGCCGCTGATCACCGGAATGACCGACGTGCCGCCGTTCGACCGCGCCGCCCTGCTCGCCGCGCTCCGCGCCGACCAGGCGGGCGAGACGTCGTTCCCCGAGTTCGTGCGCGGCTGCTGGGAGGCGGGGGTCGTCCGGTACGACGTGGACCTGACGGCACGCACCTGCGTCTATCAGGGCGCCGGTGGCGAGACGTACACCGAGACGTACCCGGCGGTCGCCCTCTAGGGGCGGTCCCTTACGTCCCTGGAGGCACCGTCACAGCGCCTCCGGCGGCCGGTGTGCCACCCGGACGCCCACCGCCGCGACCAGCACGATCGCGCACGCCGTGAACACGATGCCCGCCTCGCGCACGCCGAGTGCCACGGCGAGGGCGCCCACGCCGACGACGGGCAGGGAGATGCCCAGGTAGGCGACGACGAAGAAGGCGGAGATGGTGGCGCCCCGGTGGTCCGGGGGCGCTGCCGCGCCGACCGCCGTGAGGCCCGCGCGGAACGCCATGCCCTGTCCGATCCCGCCCGCCACCGCCCCGGCGAGCAGCACCGGCAGCGACTCGGTCAGCAGCGAGACCCCGACCAGGACCAGTCCCGCCGCGAGCACCGCGCAGCCGGTCGGGAGCGCGGCGCGCGGGCCGAGGCGTCCCATGAGGACCTGGCCGACGGTCGAGGCGCAGAACACGCAGAACACGACGGCGCCGGTCACGGCGAGGTTGTGCTCGCCCAGGGTCTCGGTGAGGAAGGCGGGGGCGACCGCCGTGAAGAGACCGAGCAGGGAGAACCCGGCGAACGCGGCCAGCGCGCTCGGCCCGAACACCCCCCGCACCTGCGGCGGGATCGTCATGCCCTGGGGGCGCAGCGGAGGGCGCCGCCCCTCGTGGCGGACCGTCTCGGGCAGCAGGGCGGTGACGGCCAGCAGTCCGAGGTGCACGAGGAAGGGCAGGCTCAGCGGGCGGGGCGCGTACTGCGCGAGGAAGCCGGAGAGCAGCGGGCCGAGACCCAGTCCGCCCATGTTGGCGGCGGTGGCCGCGAGCGCGGCGCGCCCCCGCTGCCCGGCCGGTGCCAGATCGAGGACGGCCGCCGTGCCCGTGCCGCTGAGCAGCCCCGCCGAGAAGCCGGACAGCACCCGTCCGACGTAGAGCAGCGGCAGTCCCTGTTCGAAGAGGAAGCAGACCGCGCTGAGCGCCGAGAGCCCCAGGGCGCAGCCCAGCACCGGACGGCGTCCCAGGACGTCGGAGGCGCCGCCCGCGACCAGCAGCGCGGTGATGACGCCGACGGCGTAGACGGCGAACACCACCGTGACGATCAGCTCGGAGAACCCGATCTGCTGCCGGTAGAGCCCGTACAGCGGCGTGGGGAGCGTGGTGCCCATCATGCCCACGGCGAAGACGCCCGCGGCGGCCGCGTAACCCGGCCGCCGACGCCGACGCGCGGGCTCGGTGTCGGAGTCGATCACGCTCCACCATAGACACGGGCGCCCCGAGCGGGACCGGCGCGGATACGCCGGACGTGCGGGACGGCACGAGGCGCGCCGGACGCGCGGGACGTGCCGGACGCTCCACCCATGCCGGACGCTCCGCCCATGCCGGACGCTCCGGACGCGCCGGGCTCAGAGTCGCGCGCCCCCGTCGACCCGCAGGAGCGTGCCGCTGACGAACGACGCCCGGTCGCTGAGCAGCCACGCCGCCGCCTCGGCGATCTCCTCGGGCTCGGCCATGCGGCCCAGCGGGGTGTGCGCCGTGATCCGCTCCAGCAGACCCGGCGACTCGGTCTCCCACTCCCGGATCATCTCGGTGAGGGTGCCGCCCGGGGCGATGGCGTTGACGCGGATGCCCTCGGGTCCGTAGGTGACGGCGGCCGACTCGGTGAGGCTGTTCAGGGCGCGCTTCATCGCGCCGTAGACCGGCAGTTCGGGGTTGGCGCCGTGGCTGCCGACGGAGGAGGTGTTGACGATGGCGCCGCTCCCGGCGGTGGCCCGGATCGCGGCCACCTCGGCGGCCATGGCGAGCCACTGACCCTTGAGGTTGACGGCGTAGAGCCGGTCGAAGTCCGCCTCGGGGGTCTGGTCGAGCGGGCCGGGCTGCTGGCCGGAGGCGCCGTTGTTGAAGGCGACGTCCAGGCGGCCGTAGAGGTCCACGGCCCGCTCGACGGCGGCGCGCACCGAGTCGGCGTCGGCCAGGTCGCACACGGCGTACGCGGCGGTGCCGCCGTCGGCCGTGATCGCCTCGGTCACCGTCTTCAGTTGGTCCTCGGTGCGGGCGGCGAGCAGCACCCGGGCGCCCTCGCGGGCGAACAGCCGCGCCGCGGCGGCGCCGATCCCGCGTCCGGCCCCGGTGACGAGGGCGACCTTGCCGGCCAGCAGACCGAGGGAAGCAGTGGTGGTGTCAGTCATGTCTCCGAGCCTGCGCCCTCGCCGGGAACCCAGCCAGGTATCGCCGGTACCTGGCTGGATCTCGGCCGGTACCCCACCGCGCGCGGCAGGACGGCGGAATACTGGACGGCGTGGACAGAGGACAACTGGCCGGGTTCCTGCGCAGCAGGCGGGAGCGGATCGGGCCCGCCGAGGTGGGGCTGCCCGCCGGGGCGCGGCGGCGGACGCCGGGGCTGCGGCGCGAGGAGGTCGCCGAGCTGGCGTTCATCTCGACGGAGTACTACACGCAACTGGAGCAGGCGCGGGCGCCGCGCCCCTCGCGCGAGGTGCTGGCGGGGCTCGCGCGGGCGCTGCGTCTGTCCGACGCCGAGCGCGACCACCTCCACCACCTCGCGGGCACGCCTCCGGGCCCGCCGCCCGGACCCTCGCGCGAGGTGCCGCAGGGCATCCTCGACATGATCCACCGGCTGCCCAACTCGGCCGCGTTCGTGACCTCGGCGACCTACGAGGTGCTCGCCTGGAACGCGCTGACCGCCGCCCTGATGGAGGACTTCTCCGCCGTACCCCCGCGCGAGCGCAATCTCGTACGCCGCGCCTTCCTCGGACCCGCCCCGGGGGACGGGCGGTTGTACGGCGTGTCCGACGTGAACGAGTTCGCGCGGTCCGCCGTCCGGGGCCTGCGCTCCGCCGCCGCACGCTACCCCGATTCACCGGAGGTGACCGCGCTGGTCGACGAACTCCTCGCCGGAAGCCCGGAGTTCGCCCGCCTGTGGGACGCGCACGACGTGGCGGCAGAGCAGACCCTGCGCAAGACCTTCCGCCACCCGGCGGTCGGTCCGGTGACCGTCAACTGCGACACCCTGCACCTGCCCGACCGGGACCAGAACGTCGTCATCTACACCGCCGAGCCGGGCTCACCCTCCGAGGAGGCGCTGCGGCTGCTGGCGGACGGGCGCGTGGAAGTGTCCGGCTGAGGCGCGCCGTCGACTACGGCCGTCCCCTGCGGAAGGGGGACATGAGCCTCGGCGCGGCGGGCGGCGCCGCCGGACCGGGCGAAATCGGACACGGTTCCGTGACGTCGGTCACAGCGTTCTGATGACCTACGCGGGTCGCTTAGTAGACGGCACCTCGATGACAAATGGGATTTGTCCGTCTTGGTGTAGATGTGGATCATTCCTGACCGCATGGGGTGATCTTCACTCGGCGCCGCCCTCCGTTTTCGCGAACGCACAGGGTTTCTGACGACATGGCAGGGGTGGGCCCCCCCCCCCGCCCCCCGGGGGGGGCCCCCCCCCCGGGCCCCCCGGCGCCCGGCCGGGGGGGGGGGGGGGGGGTTGGGGCGGTGGGGTTTTAAAAAAGG
>NZ_JACYHF010000033.1 GCF_016482685.1 Streptomyces sp. DSM 110735
ATCGGCGACACGATCCGCGTCTCCCTGTCCGCGCCGCCCGCCGAGGAGGTCAAGGTCGGTCTCCAGATCCTGGAGTCGCTGAACCTCAAGCAGCGGGGTCTGGAGATCGTCTCCTGCCCGTCCTGCGGTCGCGCCCAGGTGGACGTGTACAAGCTGGCCGAGGAGGTCACCGCTGGCCTGACCGGCATGGAGGTCCCCCTCCGCGTCGCCGTCATGGGCTGCGTCGTGAACGGTCCCGGTGAGGCCCGCGAGGCCGACCTCGGTGTCGCCTCCGGCAACGGCAAGGGCCAGATCTTCGTCAAGGGCGAGGTCATCAAGACCGTCCCGGAATCCAAGATCGTAGAAACCCTCATCGAAGAAGCCATGAAGCTGGCCGAACAGATGGAAGCGGACGGCGTCGCCTCCGGCGAGCCGTCGGTGGCGGTAGCGGGCTGACAAGCCTCGCAAACTGATGGGGCCAGGGGGCAAGGCCGCAGGCCACCCCCTGCCCCAGGGGCGCGGGGAACGGCGCGACCAGCCCCCACGGACCCGCACCCGAATCGCGACGCCAGCCCACCCAAGGGGCACGGGGAACTGCGCGACAAGCCACAGACGACCCGCACCCGCGAACGCACCCGCCCCCGCAAGCTGGATGGCGCGACCAGCCCAGCGCACCATTCCGACGGGGCTCAGCCGCAAAAAAGGGGCGCGGGGAACGGCGCGACCAGCCCACCACCGACCCGCACCCACCACCGCCCAGCCCCGCAGGGAACCCCACGAACTGGACGGCGCCCACCCAACCCCTCAGGATGAGACCCGTGCTGACCCAGACCACCTCCCGGGTCCTCGACCCGAGCGACCTCGACGCCGCGCTCGCCGTTCTCGACCGCGAGCCGGTCGCGAACGCCTTCGTGACCGCCCGCGTCCAGATCGCCGGTCTCGACCCCTGGCGGCTGGGCGGCGAGATGTGGGGCTGGTACGAGGACGGCATCCTGACCTCGCTGTGCTACGCGGGCGCGAACCTCGTGCCCATCTGCGCCACCCCCCGAGCCGTCCGCGCCTTCGCGGACCGCGCCCGCCGGGCCGGCCGCCGCTGCTCCTCCATCGTCGGACCCGCCGGAGCCACCGCCGAACTGTGGCGCCTGCTGGAGCCCCACTGGGGTCCCGCCCGCGAGATCCGCGCCCACCAGCCGCTCATGGTCACCGACCACATGCCCGACGACATCGCGCCCGACCCGTACGTCCGCCGCATCCGCAAGGACGAGGTCGACACGATCATGCCCGCCTGCGTGGCCATGTTCACCGAGGAGGTCGGCGTCTCCCCGATGGCGGGCGACGGCGGACTGCTCTACCAGGCCCGGGTCGCCGAACTGGTCGGCTCCGGCCGCTCCTTCGCCCGCCTCGACGAGCGCGGCAACGTCGTCTTCAAGGCGGAGATCGGCGCCGCCACCCCCCGCGCCTGCCAGATCCAGGGCGTCTGGGTCGCCCCCGAGTACCGCGGGCGCGGTCTCGCCGCCCCCGGCATGGCCGCCGTCCTGCGGTACGCCCTCGCCGACGTCGCCCCCGTGGTCAGCCTGTACGTCAACGACTTCAACACCGCCGCCCGCCGCACGTACCGCCGCGTCGGCTTCCAGGAGGTCGGCGCCTTCATGAGCGTGCTGTTCTGAACCGGCGGTCCCGGGCGGGCGGCTTCCGGCGCCGCCCCCGCTCGCCGCACCCGCCGTACACGCCCCTGTACGCTCCCCGCATGGACCTCGTGATCGGCCCCCTGGACCTCGGCGCCCGTGTCGACGAGGCGCTGGCCGTCCAAGCCGTCGCCTTCGGGCTCGGCCCCGACGAGGTGGCCGTACGCCGCCAGATCGTCCAGCGCCACATGCAGTTCCCCGGCGCCCGCGCCCTCGGCGCGCTCGCGGGCGGGCGGCTGGTCGGGTTCGTGTACGGGATGCCCAACTCCCGTACGCACTGGTGGTCCACGGTCGTCGAGCCGTATCTGCGCGCGCAGGGCACCGACTTCTGGCTGGACGACGCCTTCGTCATCACCGAGCTGCACGTCCACCCCGAGCACCAGAACCGGGGCATCGGCCGCAGGCTGATCACCGCCATCACCGACAGCGCCGTCCAGCCCCGCTCGATCCTCTCCGCGATCGACACCGACAGCCCCGCCCGCGGTCTGTACCACTCCCTCGGCTACACCGACCTCGCCCGCCGCGTCCACTTCCCGAGCGCGCCCCGCCCCTACGCCGTGATGGGCGCCCCGCTGCCGCTGCTGCGCCCATAACGATTTCCACCGGCACCGGCCACCCGGCTAACCTCCTGTGCCATCACCTCATTTTTCCGGCAGGAGTACGAGAACCATGGCGAACGCACCGGTCCAGCGCATGTCCCAGTTGTTGGCGAAGACGCTGCGCGACGACCCGGCCGACGCCGAGGTGCTCAGCCACAAGCTCCTCGTCCGCGCGGGATACGTCCGCCGTACCGCCGCGGGCATCTGGTCCTGGCTGCCCCTCGGCAAGAAGGTCCTCGCCAACGTCGAGCGCATCGTCCGCGAGGAGATGGACGCCATCGGCGCCCAGGAGGTCCTGCTCCCGGCCCTGCTGCCCCGTGAGCCCTACGAGGCCACCGGCCGCTGGGACGAGTACGGCGCCGAGCTGTTCCGCCTCCAGGACCGCAAGGGCGGCGACTACCTCCTCGGCCCCACCCACGAGGAGATCTTCACCCTGCTGGTGAAGGACCAGGCGTCCTCCTACAAGGACCTGCCGGTCATCCTGTACCAGATCCAGAACAAGTACCGCGACGAGGCCCGCCCGCGCGCCGGCATCCTGCGCGGCCGCGAGTTCCTCATGAAGGACTCGTACTCCTTCGACACCGAGGACGAGGGTCTCGCCCAGTCCTACGCGCTGCACCGCGACGCCTACCGCCGGATCTTCGAGCGCCTCGGTCTCGACTACCGCATCTGCGCCGCCACCGCGGGCGCCATGGGCGGCTCCAAGTCCGAGGAGTTCCTGGCCCCCGCCGAGGCGGGCGAGGACACCTTCGCCGACTGCCCGAACTGCGACTTCGCCGCCAACACCGAGGCCGTGTACTACGGTCTGGCCGAGGTCGACGCCAGTGACGTGCCCGCGCTGGAGGAGATCCCCACCCCCGACACCCCGACCATCGAGACGCTGGCCGCCTCCCTCGGCGTGCCCGCCTCCGCCACCCTGAAGAACCTGCTGGTCAAGGTGGACGGCGAGATCGTCGCCGTCGGCGTCCCCGGCGACCGCGAGGTCGACATGGACAAGGTCGAGGCGCACTTCGCCCCGGCCGCCGTCGAGCTGGTCACCGAGGCCGACTTCGCCACCCGCCCCGACCTGGTGCGCGGCTACGTCGGCCCGCAGGGTCTGGGCGAGAAGGTCACCTACATCGCCGACCCGCGCGTGGCCCCCGGCACCTCCTGGATCACCGGCGCCAACAAGGAGCACACGCACGCGAAGAACGTCGTCGCGGGCCGTGACTTCGAGGTCGACGCGTACGTGGACGTGGTCGTGGTGCAGGAGGGCGACCCCTGCCCCAACTGCGGCACCGGTCTGAAGCTGGACCGCGCCATCGAGATCGGCCACATCTTCCAGTTGGGCCGCAAGTACGCCGACGCCCTCAAGCTCGACGTGCTCGGGCAGAACGGCAAGCCCGTCCGCGTCACCATGGGCTCCTACGGCATCGGCGTCTCCCGCGCCGTCGCCGCCCTCGCCGAGCAGACCGCCGACGAGCACGGCCTGGTCTGGCCCAAGGAGGTCGCCCCGGCCGACGTGCACGTCGTCGCCGCGGGCAAGGCACTGCAGACCGAGGTCGCCCTCGACGTCGCCGCGAAGCTGGGCGCCGCGGGCGTGCGCGTCCTGGTGGACGACCGCGCCGGGGTCTCCCCGGGCGTGAAGTTCACCGACGCCGAGCTGATCGGCGTGCCCCAGATCCTGGTCGCCGGGCGCCGCGCCGGTGAGGGCGTCCTGGAGCTGAAGGACCGCAAGACCGGCGAGCGCGAGGAGCTGACGGTCGAGGAGGCCATCGCCCGCCTCACCGCCTGAGCCCCCGTACACCCGGACCCGGTCGCCCTCGGGGGGCGGCCGGGTCCGGCGTCTGTCCATGTCCGCAGACGGCTCTACAGCCAGGTCGCGAACTCCAGCAGCAGCTCCGCGTCCTGCTCCCGGCCCACCCGGCGCGCCCGTACCCCGGACTCCACCGCGCGGAAGAGGGTCCAGCCGCGCAGCCGCTCCTGGTCCACCTCCAGCGACTCCGCGAGCTTCTTGATCCGGCGGCGGGTGACGGACGCGCCCGACGGGGTGGCGATCAGGTCCTCCACCCGGTCGCGGACCAGCCGGGCGAGGTCGAAGGCGCAGTCGCCGACCACCGGGTCCGGACCCACCGCGAGCCACGGCAGCCGGTCCGCGCCGAGCACCTTGCTCTGCCGGAACGTGCCGTGCAGCAGCCGGTCCTCGGGCGGCTCGGCCAGCAGCTCGTCCCGTACCGCGAGCGCCGCGTCCACCAGCGGCGCCGCCGCCGTGTCCGTGCGGGCGCTCGCCGCCATCGCCTCCGCCTGCCGTCCGGTGCGCTCGGCGACCGTCTCGAAGCGGTGCGCCCCCTCGCCGGTGGGCGGCGGCACCCACAGCCGTCGCAGCGTGCCCGCCGCCTCCAGGAGCGCCTTGGCCTCCGGCAGCGAGCGCACCGACATCTCCGGGTGCAGCCGCTCCAGGAGCAGCGCGCCCTCGGCGGTGTCCTCGGCGCTGCTCTCCAGAAGCTGTACGGCGCCCAGACCGCCCCAGTGCGCGAGCGCGGCCCGCTCGCTCTCCGGGCGGGCCCGGCCCGGCGCCAGCTTCAGCACCGCCGGGGTGCCGTCCGCGCGCCGGACCAGCAGCACCAGACTGCTGCGCCCGCCGGGCACCTGGACCCGCTCCACGGTCAGCCCCCGCCGGGCGACGGCCCGTTCGGCGGTCCGGGGCAGCTCCGCGAGCCAGTCGTCGCCGGGCGGCGCCGTCTCCCCGGTCGCCCGCACCAGGCGCCGCGGCGGTTCGAAAGCCATGCGCGAGTGGTTCCCTTCCTCCTGGGTCTGCTCTGCCGGCGCCGCCGTACGGGCCCGCGCGCGGGTCACGCCGACGGGGACGCCGAGCCCGTCGCAGCCGTGCGACCGGTCGTACCGGCCCGTCCGGCCGCGTCACCGGCCCGCTCCGCGAGCCCAGGGAAGGCTACGCTCTCCCCGCTCCAGCGCACCGCGCGGACCGCCGCCTCGCGCAGCGCACCGGCCGCCGAGGCACGCCGCTCGCCCGTCGCCGAGCGCACCAGGTCCGAGTAGACCCCGGCGACCCGCTGCTCCAGATCGGCGGCCAGCTTCACCGCCGAGGCGGAGTCCGCGACCGTGAACGGCAGCGCGTACGCGGCGCTCGCGGCCACCGGCTCGCCGCCCAGGTCCCGCACCGAGCGCGCGAGCGCGTCCCTACGCGCCCGGTGGGCGTCCCAGGCAGCCTTCGCCTCCGCGCGGCGGTCCGCGCCGACCCGGCCGCCGACGACGCCGTAGCCGTACACCGCCGCGTGCTCGGCCGCCAACGCGGCCTGGAGCGCGGTCAGTTCGGCTTTCCTGGTGGTGCTGTCGCTCACTTGTCCCCCTCGGTCAGCACGAACGCGTGGGCGGCACCGGCGGCCGCCACCGACGCCATCAGCCGGGCCAGCTCGCCGGGCACGTCCAGGAGCGCCCTGGTCCGCCGGTCGGCGAGCGTGCGCTCGGCGGCGGCGAGCCAGGCGCGCGCGTCCTTCTCGGTGGCGGGCACCGGGTCGGGGCTCACGCTCGGACCGGCGGAGGCTGCCTTCCCGCCGTGCTTGGCGTCGTCCTCGTCGCCCGTGGCGGAGGGGGAGGCGGAGGCGGACGCGCTGGGCACCGCCTTGCCGTCGAACGCCGCCACGTGCGCGGCCACCGCCGCCCGCAGCGGCGCGATCCGCTCGTCCAGGCCCGGGTGCGCGGCCAGTGCGGCGTCGTAGCGGGCCAGCAGGGCCGTGCTGTCGGCGGCTGCCCGCTTCCGCGCCCGCGCGGACGGCGACGAGGTGCCGCCGTCCGGACCGGTGCCGGAGGTGCAGCCCGCGAGCAGGACGGCGGCCCCGGCGGCGGAGGCGAGCAGGGTTCTTCTGCGCGGCCCCGAACGGGCGCGCGACGGTGGAGGGTAGGACATGGCGGACGTCCTCGGGGGAGCGGGTACGGGGGGAAGACCACAGGCGGGCGCGACGCCCGTGATCACCGTACCCGCGCACCCCGCGCGCCCCCCTCACCGGCACCGCGCTCGGGCTCCGTACGGCCCAGGGGCGGGTCCCCGGACGGCCGGGAGGGGCGAGGGTGGACGGCAACACCCGTCGCGACCGGATACCCTTTGACCAGACACGCGACCCATCCCACAACAGCACACGCGGCCGAGGAGTCACCCGGATGAGCACGACCCAGAGCGAGAGGCTGCGCGAGCTGCTCGAACCGCTCGTCACCTCCCAGGGGCTGGATCTCGAAGAGATCGCTGTGGACTCCGTCGGACGCAAGCGGGTGCTGCGCGTGGTCGTCGACTCGGACACCGGTGCCGACCTGGACCAGATCGCCGATGTGAGCCGTGCGCTCTCGGCGAAGCTCGACGAGACCGACGCGATGGGTGACGCGGCCTACGACCTGGAGGTCGGAACCCCCGGCGCCGAGCGCCTCCTCACCGAACGGCGCCACTACGCGCGCGCCGTGGACCGCCTGGTGAAGTTCCAGCTCACCGAGGGCGGCGAACTGGTCGCGCGCATCCTCGGCGTGGACGACGAGGGTCTGGACCTGGAGGTCCCCGGTGTGAAGGGCCGCAAGGCCACCACCCGGCGGCTCGGTTTCCCGGAGATCGACAAGGCGCGCGTCCAGGTCGAGTTCAACCGCAAGGACAAGAAGGACATGAAGGAAGAGGAGGAGGCGTAGCCGTGGACATCGACATGAGCGCCCTGCGGGGCTTGGTCAGGGAGAAGGAGATCTCCTTCGACCTGCTGGTCGAGGCGATCGAGTCGGCCCTCCTCATCGCGTACCACCGTACCGAGGGAAGTCGCCGCCACGCCCGCGTGGAGCTGAACCGGCAGACCGGTCACGTGACCGTGTGGGCGAAGGAGGACCCGGAGGACCTGGAGGAGGGTCAGGAGCGCCGCGAGTTCGACGACACCCCCTCGGGGTTCGGCCGGATCGCCGCCACCACCGCCAAGCAGGTCATCCTCCAGCGGCTGCGCGACGCCGAGGACGACGCCACGCTCGGGGAGTACGCCGGGCGCGAGGGCGACATCGTCACGGGCGTGGTCCAGCAGGGCCGCGACCCGAAGAACGTGCTCGTGGACATCGGCAAGCTGGAGGCCATCCTGCCGGTGCAGGAGCAGGTCCCCGGCGAGACCTACAACCACGGCATGCGCCTGCGGTCGTACGTCGTCCGGGTGGCCAAGGGTGTGCGCGGTCCCTCCGTGACGCTCTCGCGCACGCACCCCAACCTGGTGAAGAAGCTCTTCGCCCTGGAGGTGCCGGAGATCGCGGACGGCTCGGTGGAGATCGCGGCCATCGCCCGCGAGGCCGGCCACCGCACCAAGATCGCGGTCCGGTCCACCCGTTCGGGTCTGAACGCCAAGGGCGCCTGCATCGGCCCGATGGGCGGCCGGGTGCGCAACGTGATGGGCGAGCTGAACGGCGAGAAGATCGACATCGTCGACTGGTCGGACGACCCGGCCGAGATGGTGGCGAACGCCCTGTCACCCGCCCGGGTGAGCAAGGTCGAGGTCGTGGACCTCGCCGCGCGCTCCGCCCGGGTGACCGTGCCGGACTACCAGCTCTCGCTGGCGATCGGCAAGGAAGGGCAGAACGCCCGCCTCGCGGCGCGGCTCACCGGCTGGCGGATCGACATCCGGCCCGACACCGAGCAGCCTGCCGAGTAGGACCGACAGCAGATCCGGGCGGAGATTCGCCCGGATCGCTCATTTTCGCGCGCGGAAACTGTTCGATCCTTGCCCCAAAGGGGTGAGGTCGGTACGGGGAGGTAGACTTAATCGTGTCTGGCCGGACGCATGCCCGAGCATGCCCTGAACGCACCTGTGTGGGGTGCCGGGAGCGGGCGGCCAAGAACGATCTACTGCGGATCGTGATGATCGAGGACGCCTGCGTCCCCGATCCTCGCGGTACGCTGCCCGGCCGGGGTGCATATGTACACCCGGCCCCGGTCTGTCTCGACCAGGCGGTACGCCGCCGGGCGTTCACGCGGGCACTGCGCGCCCCGGGACCGCTCGACACAAACGCGTTGCGTCGATACGTCGAGCAGACGACAGTTGCCGAGCAGGCAACACCGTAAGTGTGCCGCGTGGAACCCCGCGCGGACTGGTACCTCGCGAGTCGAAAGCAGGTCGAGATTGCGATGAGCACTCGATGAGTACGCGATGAGTACGCCCATGAACTAGCGACGGTCCGGCTTCACCCGGACCTCAAAGGAGCGAAGTGGCTAAGGTCCGGGTATACGAACTCGCCAAGGAGTTCGGTGTAGAGAGCAAGGTCGTCATGGCCAAGCTCCAAGAACTCGGTGAATTCGTCCGTTCGGCGTCTTCGACGATCGAAGCGCCTGTGGTACGCAAGCTGACCGACGCCTTCCAAGGCGGTGGCAACGGCAAGTCCGCCGGTAAGCCCGCCCCGCGCAAGGCATCCCCCAAGCCCGCCGCGCCCTCTCCGGCGCAGGCGGCACGTCCGGCTGCTCCGAAGCCGGGCGCCCCCAAGCCGGCCGCGGCCCAGCCCGCCGCACCGGCAGCCCCCTCGGCCCCGGCGGCGTCCGCGCCCGCTCCGGGCCCGCGTCCGGTTCCGGGCCCCAAGCCCGCGCCGCGTCCGGCCCCGGCCGCCCCGGAGTTCACCGCTCCGGCCGCCCAGGCTCCGCAGGCTCCGGCCGCCCAGACCCCGCAGGCTCCGGCCGAGCGCGGTCCGCGTCCCGGTGGTGCCCGTCCCGGCGCGCCCAAGCCCGGTGGCCGTCCGGCCCCCGGTCAGGGTGGTCAGGGTCAGGCGTCCCGTCCCGGCCAGGGTGCCCCGCGCCCCGGTGGCCAGGCTCCGCGTCCCGGCGCCCGTCCGGCCGGTCCCCGTCCGGGCAACAACCCCTTCACCTCCGGTGGCTCCACCGGCATGGCCCGTCCGCAGGCTCCGCGCCCGCAGGGCGGTCCGCGTCCCGGCGGCGCTCCCGGCGCCGGTCCCCGTCCGCAGGGCCCCGGTGCCCAGGGCGGCGGTCCGCGTCCGCAGGCTCCGGGCGGTTCCCGTCCGTCGCCCGCCGGTATGCCCCGTCCGCAGGGCGGTCCGCGTCCCGGCGGCGCTCCCGGCGCCGGCCCGCGTCCGAACCCCGGCATGATGCCGCAGCGTCCCGCTGCCGGTCCGCGTCCCGGCCCCGGCGGCCGCGGTCCGGCCGGTGCCGGTCGTCCCGGCGGCGGCGGTCGTCCGGGTGGCGGCGGCGGCTTCGCCGGTCGTCCCGGCGGTCCGGGCGGCGGCGGTGCCGGTCGTCCCGGCGGTGGCGGCGGCGGTTTCGCCGGTCGTCCCGGTGGTGGCGGCGGCTTCGGCGGCGGCGGTGGCCGTCCCGGCTTCGGTGGCCGTCCCGGCGGTCCCGGCGGCCGTGGTGGCACGCAGGGCGCCTTCGGTCGTCCCGGTGGTCCCGCGCGTCGCGGTCGCAAGTCGAAGCGGCAGAGGCGCCAGGAGTACGAGGCCATGCAGGCCCCGAGCGTCGGCGGCGTGATGCTGCCGCGCGGCAACGGTCAGGCCATCCGCCTGTCCCGCGGCGCGTCGCTCACCGACTTCGCCGAGAAGATCAACGCCAACCCGGCGTCGCTCGTCGCGGTCATGATGAACCTCGGCGAGATGGTCACGGCCACGCAGTCCGTCTCCGACGAGACGCTGCAGCTCCTCGCCGACGAGATGAACTACACGATTCAGATCGTCAGCCCCGAGGAGGAGGACCGCGAGCTGCTCGAGTCCTTCGACCTGGAGTTCGGCGAGGACGAGGGCACCGAGGAAGACCTGGTCGTCCGTCCGCCGGTCGTGACCGTCATGGGTCACGTCGACCACGGTAAGACCCGCCTGCTCGACGCCATCCGCAAGACGAACGTCATCGCGGGCGAGGCCGGTGGCATCACCCAGCACATCGGTGCCTACCAGGTCGCGACCGAGGTCAACGACGAAGAGCGCAAGATCACCTTCATCGACACCCCGGGTCACGAGGCGTTCACCGCCATGCGTGCCCGTGGTGCGAAGTCGACCGACATCGCGATCCTCGTGGTGGCGGCCAACGACGGTGTCATGCCGCAGACGGTCGAGGCCCTGAACCACGCCAAGGCGGCCGGTGTGCCGATCGTGGTCGCGGTCAACAAGATCGACGTCGAGGGCGCCGACCCGACCAAGGTGCGCGGCCAGCTCACCGAGTACGGTCTGGTGGCCGAGGAGTACGGCGGCGACACCATGTTCGTCGACATCTCCGCCAAGCAGGGTCTGCACATCGACAGCCTGCTGGAAGCGGTCATCCTGACCGCCGACGCCTCGCTCGACCTGCGTGCCAACCCGCACCAGGACGCGCAGGGCATCTCGATCGAGTCCCGCCTCGACCGCGGTCGCGGTGCCGTGGCGACGGTCCTCGTCCAGCGAGGCACGCTGCGGGTCGGCGACACGATGGTCGTGGGCGACGCCTACGGTCGTGTGCGCGCCATGCTCGACGACAACGGCAACAACGTGGCCGAGGCCGGCCCGTCGACGCCGGTCCAGGTCCTGGGCCTGACCAACGTCCCGGGTGCCGGTGACAACTTCATCGTGGTGGACGAGGACCGTACGGCCCGTCAGATCGCGGAGAAGCGTGCCGCCCGCGAGCGCAACGCGGCCTTCGCCAAGCGCACGCGCCGTGTCTCGCTCGAGGACCTGGACAAGGTGCTCAAGGCCGGCGAGGTCCAGCAGCTCAACCTGATCATCAAGGGTGACGCTTCTGGTTCCGTCGAGGCTCTCGAGTCCTCCCTGCTCCAGCTCGACGTCGGCGAAGAGGTCGACATCCGCGTCCTGCACCGCGGTGTCGGTGCGGTCACGGAGTCGGACATCGACCTGGCCATGGGCTCCGACGCCATCGTCATCGGCTTCAACGTCCGCGCGGCCGGCCGCGCGGCGCAGATGGCCGAGCGCGAGGGTGTGGACGTCCGGTACTACTCGGTCATCTACCAGGCGATCGAGGAGATCGAGGCGGCCCTCAAGGGCATGCTCAAGCCGGAGTACGAAGAGGTCGAGCTGGGTACGGCGGAGATCCGCGAGGTCTTCCGCTCGTCCAAGCTGGGCAACATCGCCGGTGTCCTCATCCGCTCGGGCGAGGTCAAGCGCAACACCAAGGCGCGCCTCATCCGCGACGGCAAGGTCATCGCGGAGAACCTCAACATCGAGGGCCTGCGTCGCTTCAAGGACGACGTCACCGAGATCCGCGAGGGTTACGAGGGTGGTATCAACCTCGGCAACTTCAACGACATCAAGGTCGACGACGTCATCGCGACGTACGAGATGCGCGAGAAGCCGCGGGTGTAATCGCGGTTAGGCTGCCGCTGGCCGACGGACTTACGAGTTCCGTCGGCCAGCGCGCCGTTCCTGGGGCTCCGCCCCCAGACCCCCGCTTGCCCACCCGAACCCGCCCGTCTCGGTAGGTTGAAAAGTTGGACTCTCAACCAACCGAGTCGGGCGGGTGGGTGGGCAAACGGGGTCCAGGGGCAGAGCCCCTGGCGGGGTTCGGGGCGGAGCCCCGGACAGGGCCGCAGCTCACGGTGGTGTAAACCCTGTCGAGCCACCGGCTGGTACGCGGTACGGTTCTTGAAGCCCCCGTCCACACGGACCCGGGCCACCGATCCCGTACCGGCGGGTGAACCGGCTGCACATGTACGTGGGGACTCTGTCCTTCGACCTGCTCCTCGGCGACGTCCACTCGCTGAAGGAGAAGCGCTCCGTCGTCCGCCCGATCGTCGCCGAACTCCAGCGGAAATACGCCGTGAGCGCGGCAGAGGTGGACCACACGGATCTCCACCGCCGGGCCCTCATCGGCCTCGCGGCGGTGTCCGGCGACGCGGCGCACCTCACCGACGTACTGGACCGGTGCGAGCGCCTGGTCGCCGCCCGCCCCGAAGTGGAGCTGCTGTCCGTACGACGCAAGTTCCACGGCGACGACGACTGACCACAGAACGTTAGAAGAAGAAAGAACGGGAGACGGACCAGTGGCCGACAACGCTCGGGCGAAAAGGCTGGCGGACCTCATCCGGGAGGTGGTGGCGCAGAAGCTGCAGCGCGGGATCAAGGACCCCCGCCTCGGCTCGCACGTCACCATCACGGACACCCGGGTCACGGGTGACCTGCGGGAGGCGACCGTCTTCTACACGGTCTACGGCGACGACGAGGAGCGTGCGGCAGCGGCCGCCGGTCTGGAGAGCGCCAAGGGCGTCCTGCGCTCCGAGGTCGGCCGCGCGGCCGGCATCAAGTTCACGCCGACCCTGACCTTCGTCGCGGACGCCCTGCCGGACACCGCCCGCAACATCGAGGACCTCCTCGACCGGGCCCGGCAGTCCGACGCCCAGGTGCGCGAGGCGTCCGCGGGCGCCGCGTACGCCGGTGGCGCGGACCCCTACCGCAAGCCGGAGTCCGACGACGAGACGGACGACACCGCCGAATGAGCAGCAAGCCCACCCCGCCCGACGGTCTTGTCATCGTGGACAAGCCGTCGGGCTTCACCTCGCACGACGTGGTCGCCAAGATGCGCGGGATCGCCCGGACCCGCCGCGTCGGCCACGCCGGCACGCTCGACCCCATGGCCACCGGCGTCCTCGTCCTCGGCGTGGAGCGCGCGACCAAGCTCCTCGGGCATCTCGCCCTCACCGAGAAGGAGTACCTGGGCACCATCCGCCTGGGCCAGAACACCGTCACCGACGACGCCGAGGGGGAGATCACCTCTTCCACCGACGCCTCGAAGGTGACCCGGGACGCCGTCGACGCGGGCATCGCCAAGCTGACCGGCGAGATCATGCAGGTCCCGTCCAAGGTCAGCGCCATCAAGATCGACGGCGTACGGTCCTACAAGCGGGCCCGTGAGGGCGAGGAGTTCGAGATCCCGGCGCGCCCGGTGACCGTCTCCTCCTTCGCGGTCCACGACGTGCGCGAAGCGGTCGCCGAGGACGGCACCCCGGTGCTCGACCTGGTCGTCTCCGTGGTCTGCTCCTCCGGCACCTACATCCGCGCCCTCGCCCGCGACCTGGGCGCCGACCTGGGCGTCGGCGGTCACCTCACCGCGCTGCGCCGTACGCGCGTCGGACCGTACAAGCTCGACTCCGCCAAGACGCTCGACCAGCTCCAGAGCGAGCTGTCCGTGATGCCGGTCGCCGATGCCGCCACGGCCGCCTTCCCGAGCTGGAAGGTGGACGCCAAGCGCGCCCGGCTCCTGCTCAACGGCGTGCGCCTGGAGATGCCCGACGAGTACGCGGGCGCCGGTCCCGTCGCCGTGTTCGACCCCGAGGGCACCTTCCTCGCCCTGGTCGAGGCGCACAAGGGCAAGGCGAAGAGCCTCGCCGTCTTCGGCTGACCGAGGACCGCTGGAGAACTCCCGGGTGTGTGCCCGTGGAGCGGCGGCCACGGGGTACGTGCCACACCCGCCGCTCCACGGTCCCCCCTGGGTTCCCCCACCCCTAGGGTCTGTCCAGTCGGACCCCTTCATTCACCCGTCCGGGCAGGCGCTCGGAGTGAATCGGGGGAGCTTAAGGGGGCGCTTTCGCCCTGCGGCCTTCTCCAGTGATCATCGCGCCCCTACCGTCGAGGGAAAGGGCGCGGGCACACGGGCGGGAGGCACGGCGATGGACCACCTCGTCCGGATCGACGACCCCGACGGACGCCCCCGTGGCGTCGGTTTCCTCGCCGACCACCACGGCACCCTCCTCACCAGTCACGAAGCCGTCGACGGCCTCACCCGGCTCGTCCTGAGCGCCCCCGACGGCCGCACCGCCACCGCCGGTGCCGACGCCGTCGTCCCGCTGCCCGCGCTGGGTCTCGCGCTCGTGCGCACCGAGGGTCTGGACGGCGTACGTCCGCTGCCGCTGACCGTGCGGGAACGGACCGACGCGGGCACCTACGTCCGGATCGCCGCGGGCTGCTGGCGCGAGGCACGGGTGCTCACCACCACCCCGGTCACCTACGCCGCCCGCGACGGCCGACGCCGCCTCACCGACGCCCTGGAACTGGCGATCGGCACGGCGGGTCGCGACGCCCTGCGCCCCGGCGGCGGCGCGACCGGCGGTCCCGTCCTCGACGCCCGCACCGGCGCGGTCCTCGGCGTCCTCGGCACCGCCCTGCGCTCCGAGCGCGCCGACCGGGGCTTCGCCCTGCCGGTGCGCTCTGCCGCCGCCGACCGCGCCCTCGCCGCCCTCCTCGCCCGCAACGCGGTCACCGTCCCCGCCTACGGCGCCGACCTCAACCCCGCCGCCGTCCTCGAACTCACCGGCGCCGTCCTGACCGTCGACGGCCCGCCGCTCGCCGAGGACGTGGCACCGGTCGAACGGGTAGCCGTGACAAGGGAGTTGGCGGACTTCACCGAAGGTCCCCACCCGGTGCTCGCGCTCACCGGCGCCCCCGGCAGCGGTCGTACGACCCAGCTCGCCGCCCTCGCCGTACGCCGTCACCGGGGCGAAGCGCCCGCGCCCGCCCTGTGGGTGCGCGGCGCCGATCTGCGCGGCGGTGACGACTCCCTGGCCGACGCGGCGCACCGGGCGCTCCGGCGCGCGGGCGTGGCCGTCTGTGCGGGGGAGCCCGGCGACCTCGATCCCGGCCGGGTGGCCCGTATCGCCGCCGGAGCCGGACGTGCGCTGCTGCTCCTGCTGGACGACCCCGAGGAGATGCCTGCCGCACTGGTCCGGCGGCTGCCCGAGTGGACCCGGAACACGCTGTCCTGGCTGCGCGAGAGCGGGGCGCGGCTGGTGATCGGCTGCCGGGAGGAGTTCTGGGAGGAGTACGCGGAGCACTGGGAGCGGGGCGTCCCGGAGCGCGCGGTGCCTTCGCGGGTGCGGCTCGCCGGGTTCACCCCCGGAGAGGCGCGTCTCGCGCGTGCCCGGCACGGTGTCCCGGAGGGTGCTCTCGACGGGCGCGACGCCCGGCATCCGCTCGCCCTGCGTCTGCTCGCCGAGGTGCGTGCCGCGCTGCCCGGCGCCCCTGCCCACGGACCCGTGGACCGGCACGAGGTGTTCGCCGCCCACCTCGACCTGATGTGCCTGCGCGTCGCCGTCCGCCTCACCGCCGGGGACGGACCCGGCGGCACGGCCGTACGGCGGCTCGCGACCCGGGTCGCCGGGCAGGTGCACGAAGCCGCGCGGCGCGCGCTGGGGAGCGGGACGGGCGCGCTGGACCGGAGGACGTTCGAGGCGCTGTTCCCGCCCGGGTCCGCGCCCGCCCGGCTCGGCGGCGGCTCCGGCTGGTCCTCCGCCGTCCTGGTCGAAGGGCTCCTGGTGCCCACCGGCACCGGCTACCGCTTCGCGCACGGCGAGCTGTCCGACTGGCTCCAGGGCAGCCACCTCGACCTGGAGGCGGCGCTCGACGTGCTGGTGCACCGCCCGCGCGAGTCCGCCCCCGTCGCCGTACCGCACCACCGCGCCGGACCCGTCGTCCAGGCGCTGCTGCTGCTCGGGCGCAGGCGCGGGACCCGGCTGCTCGCCTTCCGGCTGCGGGAGCTGGCCGACGCCCTGGACGCGGACCCGACCTCCTGGTGGGCGGCGCGGCTGCTCTCGCGGACCCTGCTCGACGTGCCCGACGCGGCGCCGTACCGCGAGGTGCTGCGGCATCTCGCCGGGCGGGTCGTCGCCTGGCGGCACGGGCGGCGCCCGGTGCCCGCCGATCTCGCGCCCGCCTTCTGGACCGCGCTGCCGCTGCCCGCCGCCGAGCGGTTCGCGCTGCTGCGGGAGCTGGTCCTCGCGGACGGGGACACGGAGGAGGCGGGCGAGCGGTATCTCGACGGGGTGGCACGACTGCTCGCCGCCGACCCGGTCGCCGTACAGCCCCATCTCACCCCGTGGTTCGAGGACGAACGCCCGCTGCCCGCCACCCCGCACGCCACCGTGGCCACCGCCGCACAGGCGCTGCTGCACACGCACCGCCGCGGCGCCCTGGACGAGCTGACCGAGGCGCTGGCCGACAGCGGTCACCGGCGGGCCGACGAACTCCTCGCCGTCCTCGCCGAGGACGAACCCGCCGCCGCCTGCCGCGCCGCGGACCGCTGGGCGTCCGACGAACGCCCCGCCCGGCGCGCCGCCGCTACCGCCCTCGCCCTGCGCGCCGCCCCGCACGCCCGCACCCCGGACGACCGCACCCTGCTGCGCCGTACCGCCCGCGCGCTGCTCGCCCGTCCCGCCGACCGCGATCTGCACGGCGGCGCCCTCGCCCTCCTGGTCCGCGACCCGCACACCCGCGAGGAGCACCTCACCGAGACGCTGCGCCGCTTCGCCGACGGCGACCTCGGCATCCCCGCCGCCGCGCTGCTGCCCGCCCTGGCCGGCCACCCCGACCCGGTGCTCGCCGCCTTCCGCGCCCGGCTGCGCGGGGGCGGCCCGGACACCGCGCGGACGTTGCGCGCGCTCGCGGACGTCACCGATCCCGCGCTGGTCCACCGGGTCGCCGCCCTGGTCCGGGAGACCGTCGCGCCCGGTCCCGACAGCGCGGATTCCGTGGCGGCGTACGTCGCCCGCCGCCTCAGTCAGGGTCCGACAGCCCGGTCCGAACTGCTGCCCCTGGTGAGCGGACTGCTCGCCACGGGTCCCTTGCCGGTCCGCACCGCCCTCGCGACCGTCCTCGCCACGCCCGGCGGGACGGCAGCCCGGCCACTGCGCCGCGAGCTGCTCGACCTGCTGCTCGCCCACGAGCGGGAACCGGCCGTGCTGCTCGCGGCGGCCCGCGCGGCCGTCCGGCACACGGGCGACGGCGGCGACGGCGGCGGCGATGGCGGTGACGGCGGCGATGCCGAGACCGAGGCGCGCGGGCTGCTGCACCGCACCGGGCTGCTGTGCGGTCGTACCCCCGAGGGCGCCGCCCGCTTCGACGGCTGCCTGGCGGACCTCGCCGAAGAGGTCCCCGGCCTCGCCGCCCGGCTCGCCCGCTGGCTCACCGAGGCGCCGGGCGACTGGGCGGGAATTCCGGGTCCCGGCGCGCGCCGGGCGATCGAGAGCGTGGCGGGGACGCGCGTACCGGTGTGAACGCCGCGCCGTGTCGTGTGCGGGCACCGATCCTCGCGGTCCCGGGCACCGCTACCTCGTGGTCTCGTACGTGCGTCCGCTCACAGCCCCCGGCCGATGCGGGGCGCGGGCGGGCGGCATGGCACCCTTAGACCTGCACAAGAGGTCAATGATGGAGACCGGGATCCGCGCGAGCGGTCCACGGTCGACACGGACACGGGTTCGAGGAGCGGTCACAGTGCAGCGCTGGCGTGGCTTGGAGGACATCCCCCAGGACTGGGGGCGCAGCGTCGTCACCATCGGGTCCTACGACGGCGTCCACCGCGGCCACCAGTTGATCATCGAGCACGCCGTGGACCGGGCCCGGAAGCTGGGCGTCCCGGCCGTCGTGGTCACCTTCGACCCGCACCCCAGCGAGGTCGTCCGCCCGGGCAGCCACCCGCCGCTGCTCGCCCCGCACCACCGCCGGGCCGAGCTGATGGCGGAGCTGGGCGTGGACGCGGTCCTGGTGCTGCCGTTCACCCCCGAGTTCTCGCAGCTCTCCCCGGCCGACTTCGTGGTCAAGGTCCTGGTGGACAAGCTGCACGCCAAGGCGGTCGTGGAGGGACCGAACTTCCGCTTCGGGCACCGCGCGGCCGGCACCGTGGACTTCCTCGCCGAGCAGGGCAAGGTCTACGACTACGACGTGGAGGTCGTCGACCTGCACCTCACCGGCGAGGCGGGCGGCGGCGCGCCGTTCTCCTCCACGCTGACCCGGCGCCTGATCGCCGAGGGCGACCTCGCCGGTGCCCGCGAGATCCTGGGGCGCCCGCACCGGGTGGAGGGCGTGGTCGTGCGCGGCGCGCAGCGCGGGCGCGAGCTGGGCTTCCCCACCGCCAACGTCGAGACCCTGCCGCACACCGCCATCCCGGCCGACGGCGTCTACGCCGGGTATCTGCACTGCCAGGGCGAGGCGATGCCGGCCGCGATCTCGGTCGGCACCAACCCGCAGTTCGACGGCACCGAGCGCACGGTGGAGGCGTACGCCATCGACCGCGTCGGCCTCGACCTGTACGGGCTGCACGTCGCCGTGGACTTCCTGGCGTACGTGCGCGGCCAGGCCAAGTTCGACTCCCTGGAAGCCCTGCTGGAGCAGATGGGGCGGGACGTGGAGCGGTGCCGGGAGATCGTGGCGGCGGACGCGTAACCCTCCGGGACACACGGAACACGAAAGGGCGGCCGGTACTCCGGCCGCCCTTTTCCGTGCCCGTGCCTACTGCTGCGGGGGCTGCTGCTGTCCCGGCTGCGGGTAGCCGTACAGCGGTTGCTGCGGCTGCTGCTGCGGTGGCTGCTGGCCCGGTGCCGCCTGCGGCGGGTACGGCGGCTGGCCCTGCGGCGGGATGTACGGCTGCCCCGGGTGGGGCTGCCCCGGCTGCGGGGGATAGGGCTGCTGACCCGGCTGCTGCGGGTACGGCGGCTGCCCCTGCTGCGGCGGATAGGGCTGGCCCGGATACGGCTGACCCGGATAGGGCTGACCGGTCGGCTGGCCCGGGATGTGCGGGTACTGGCCCGGCAGCGGCGGGGCGGCCACCGGCGGCGGGTTGCCGTCCCGCGTCCACAGCCCGTGCGCCTGCTGGTGCCGTACGAAGTCCTCGGCGACCATCGCCGCGAGGTTGAAGTACGCCTCGCGCACCTTCGGCCGCATCATGTCCAGGTCCACCTCGGCACCGGCCGACAGATGCTCGTCGAAGGGCACCACGACCACGCCCCGGCACCGGGTCTCGAAGTGGGACACGATGTCGTCGACCTTGATCATCTTGCCGGTCTCGCGGACCCCGGAGATCACCGTGATCGAGCGGGCGACGAGGTCGGCGTACCCGTGCGCGGACAGCCAGTCCAGCGTGGTGCTCGCGCTGCTCGCGCCGTCCACGGACGGGGTCGAGATGATGATGAGCTGGTCGGCGAGGTCGAGGACCCCGCGCATCGCGCTGTAGAGCAGACCGGTGCCCGAGTCGGTGAGGATGACCGGGTACTGCTTGCCGAGCACGTCTATCGCGCGGCGGTAGTCCTCGTCGTTGAACGTGGTCGACACGGCCGGGTCCACGTCGTTGGCGATGATCTCCAGACCGGAGGCGGCCTGGGAGGTGAACCGCCGGATGTCCATGTACGAGTTGAGGTGCGGGATCGCCTGCACCAGGTCGCGGATGGTCGCCCCGGTCTCGCGGCGCACCCGGCGGCCGAGCGTGCCCGCGTCCGGGTTGGCGTCGATCGCGAGGATCTTGTCCTGGCGCTCGGAGGCGAGCGTGGAGCCGAGCGCGGTGGTGGTCGTCGTCTTGCCGACACCGCCCTTGAGGCTGATCACCGCGATCCGGTAGCAGGACAGCACCGGGGTGCGGATCAGCTCCAGCTTGCGCTGCCGCTCCGCCTCCTCCTTCTTGCCGCCCAGCTTGAACCGGGACGCGGCGGCGGCGGGGCGCCCACTGCGCGCCTTCTGCCGCTTGTTGTTGAGCAGCCGGTCCGAGGACAGCTCCACGGCCGCCGTGTAACCCAGCGGCGCGGCACCGGGGTTGGTGGGCTGCCGCTGGTCGTGCTGGACGGCCTGCGGCCAGGCGGTGCCGGTGCGCGGGTCGACGGGCGGAGCCTGCGGGGGCTGTGCCTGCGGGTCCTGGGGCTGGGGCTGGGGCTGTGCCTGCGGCTGGGGCTGTCCGGTCGGCGGGAAGGCGTAACCCGACGGCTGCGCAGGGGCGTTGGCGCCGGGCTGCTGGGGCGCGGACTGCGGACCGGGGTGCGGCGGGAAGGCGTAACCGGAGGCGGGGGGCGCCTGGTTGAGCGGGCTCGCCGGGGGAAACGCGTAGCCGCCGGGGGAGTTGGGCGCGGGCGCCGGGCCGGGCTGGGGCGGGAAGGCGTAACCGGTGGGCTGCGCCTGGGGGTTGGGCTGCTGCTCGCTTGCCGGGACCGGGGCGCCCGGGTGGGGCGGGGTGGCCGGGGGCAGCGGGGCGCCGGGCTGGTTCCAGCCCGCGGGCGCGGGCTGCGGCGCCTGCGGCTGGAACGGCGGCTGACCGGGGGCGCCGGGCGCGCCGGTGTCCTGCGCCGCCGGGGGCTGCTGCGGCGCGGGCGGCATCGGACCGGGCTGCTGCGGGATGCCCTGCGGGGGAACACCGTGCGGCGGGGTGCCCTGCGCGGGCCACTGCGCCGCCGGGGCGGGCGCGGCGGGCTGGTACGACGGCGGCAACGGGGGCACGCCCTGCTGCGGGGCGGGCGGGGTCCAGGCGGGGGGAGTGGCGCCCTCGGCCGGGGCGGGCAGGGGCTCGTCGTCGGCGGCGGGCTGCTGCGGCTCGGCGTCCGGGGCGGACTGGGCGGCGGGGTCGGCTTCGGCGTCCCCGGCTTCGTCGGCGTCCGTGTCGGGGGCGGCGCCTTCGGGGGTGTCGTCGCCGTCCGTGTCGTCGCTGTCCGTGCCGTCCGTGGCCGGGGTGTCCTGGCCCTCCGGGGCGGTGTCCGTGTCCGTCTCGGCGTCCGTCGTCGCGGCCGGGGTCTCCTCGGATGCGGCTTCACCGGCGGCGTCGTCAGCGCCCTCGGCGTCGGCAGCGTCGCCCGCCGGAGCCTCCTCCGCGGACGCCTCCGCGCCCTGCTCCGGCTGCTTCTCCGGCGCCGTGTGCTCCTCGATCTCCCGCTTCAGGGCGGCGGCCGAGAACCGCATCGTCGCCCCGCTCTCCAGGTCCCCGTTGTCCGGCTCGGGCGCCGAAGGAACCTGCTCCGGCTGGTGCCGGCCCTGCTGCGGTTCGAACCCGACCGGAAGTCCCGGCACCGGCACGGGAGTTCCGGCCGGGGGAGCGGGCGGGGGAGCGGGCGGTGCGTACGGGGCGCCGGGCCCGGAGGCGGGAGCGGGCGGCGCGAAGGGCGCACCCGGAGTACCCGGCGCGGGCGGCACCGGCGGCGTAGGACCGGCACCAGGCGGCGTAGGACCGGCCACCGGCGGGGCGGACGGGACGAACGGCGGCGGCACCGGACCCGGACCCGTCGGCACACCGGCGCCGTCGGACCCCCCTGAGGAGGCGGCGCCCGTACCCCCGGACCCGCCGGAGGACGCGTTCTGCGTGTACCAGGCGGGCGGGGCGTAGTCGATGGTGAACTCGCCCGTGTTCTCGACGGCCGACTCCGCGTCGGGCTGGTCGTCGTCGGGTGTGGCCCAGCCCCCGCGCATACCGTCCCGATCGCTGCTCACAGTTCCTCCTGAAGTGGTCGGGCTCCCTCGAACGCGTGCGGGGTCCGACCAAGTCGTGTCGTTCAAGTCGTCCGTAGTCGTGCCGGGCAGGCCCGTCGACCGGTCCTCCCCCGGGACGACGCCCCGCCCGCGGGTCCGGCATCGCGCCCGCTCCCAGCCTAATCACCACAGGCCCCGCGCAGGCAGGCCCGCCCACCCTCCGAATCGCGCCCACCGTCCCGCGCGGCCGTCACGACCGCCACGCGTCCGGACTCAACCACCCGGGAAATAAAGGGGCAAACAACCGGGCACGCGACAAAACTCCGGTCATCCTTCGTCGCACGAAAGGCGAACAAAGCAGACAAGAAAGGTCGTTCAGTCCATGCGGCGCGGGTTGCCCAACAATCCGATCTCGGCGTCGGTCGGCTGGGTGAGCACGTACTGCCGGTCGCGATCGGTACACCAGAGGGTGACACCGTCGGGCAGCCCCGGCAGTGACTCCACCTCGGTGCGGGACAGCCCCATCGTGCGCCCCAGCTCCGCCGCCTCGTCCGGCGAGACCCGCTGTATACCGGTGAGCCGCGCCTGCCGCAGCAACCGGGGCGCCACCGGGCTCAGATACGGCAGCAGCGTCACCACCGACTGCCAGGGTCCCGCCACCACGCGCCCGCGCGGCGGCCGCATCCCGCAGTCCCGCACCACCAGGACGGGCGTACCCGCCGAGGCGCCCTGCGGGGGCACCCGCCCGACCTCGTACACCGCGAGACCGTTCTGCCCGCCGCCCATGGCGTGCACCATCTGCATCCAGGACTGCGGCCGACCGGTCTCCACCGCCACCCGCGCACCCGTCGCCGCCGTGCGCAGCGCCAGCACCTGCGCCGTCCACAGACCGCCGATCAGCACCACGTCGTACGGCGTGGGCCGGTTGATGCCCAGCACCGCCGGGCGCCCCTCGGCGTCCACGCCCGCCACCACGCCGTCGTCCCCGATGGGCAGCGCGAGCGCGTCGAGTTGGTCGCCGGGCAGGGTGTGCCAGGCGTGCCGGGGACCGATCAGACCGAGACCCTGGAGCAGCCGCTCACCGGCCCGGCGCAAGCCCCTGCCGCCGGCGTCGTCGGCGTCCGGCGCGGCAGCGGTCGTCCGCGTGATCGTCATCGGGCGCCTCCGAGGGGCAGAGTGGCCAGCATTCCCGGCAGTTGCTCGCGGTCGAGGCGGGCCAGACCGGCACCGGCGTGCCGGGCGGCGCCCTCCAACGAGCGGCGCGCTGCCACCAGTTCGTCGTCACTGCGACCGGTCACCCGCAGATGCCCGGACAACGACACGTCCTGCCGCTCACCGCGCGCCAGCGTGAGGCTGAACGTCGTCGCCAGGGCAGGGGTCGACGTCACCAGGGCGATGAACTGCGGCAGCGACTCGCCCCGCGCGCCGCCCAGTGGGGGCCAGCGCCTGATCCAGTACGTGGTGTGCCGCCGGTTGTCGCAGCGCCAGCTCCGCCCCGACTCCTCCGTACGCCGCTCGCGCCGTTCACCGCGCCCCGCCTCCGCCGTGACCAGCGGGTTGGCGCAGGCCGAGGTGGCCAGCGCGGTGATCAGCTCCTCCTCGTCCAGGATCGTGGCCCGCAGCCCGGCGCCCGCCAGCCTGCTCGCGAGATGGTCGGCCACCCGCGCCACGCACTTCTGCGCGCCGGTCAGACCGCCCCCGCGCGCCGCCACCGCCTCCGCGCACAGCTCGGGATCGAGCTTCAGCGCGACCCAGGTGATGCGCACCGCCGGGGCGCCCGTCTGCTCCTGCAGCGGAAGGTAGTTGGCGACGGCGACCGACTGCTGGGGCAGATGCAGCGCGGGCGCGGGCTGGGTGTGCAGCACCACCTGGGCGGACTCCAGCCGGATGTCGTCCACCTCCAGGGCGTCGCGCACCAGGGAGAGCGGCAGCGGCTGCCGGTTCCGCTCGGCCCGCAGCGCCGTGGCGTCCGCCTCCACCTGGAGCACGGCGGTCAGGAACGTGCCGTCCCCGGCCATGCCGACCGGGCGGCGGTCCCGTCCCCCGTACGAGTAGGTCCGCAGCGCGGGCTCGCACTCGAGCGCGGGCACCAGCGCGGGTTCCGTGCCGGGCGGGATCGGCGTGTTCGCGGCGTGCCGTCTGCGCGCCTTCAACTCCCGCGCGGTGGCGAGCCATTCGGGCAGCGAGCGACCGCGCCGCCGGACGAACGCCAGGGCGATCAGCACCAGCGCGACCACGCCCGCGGGCGCCATGGCCAGCGGGGCGATCACCCAGCCGACCAGCAGGATCGCCGCGGCGATCTCCACCAGCACAAGTCGTTGCAAACGAAACGACCCCGCGCGGCCCGGCCGGTGCCCCAGACCGAACGAGACGGACTGCGACGACGCGCCGGACCCGCCGGACGCCGACCCGGGCGCCGGTGCGGACCCGGACCCGCCGGACCGCGCCGCCGACCGGCCGCGCGGCCGTGTCCGCGTTCCCGAAGCCATCACTCCATCCCCCCGCTTTGCTCACAACTCGCTGGAACCAGGCGCCCGCACAAGGCCCTTGAGGGCCCAGGTACCCTACCCGCTCCGCAGGACCCGACCCGTACCAGGCATAGTAGGGGCCGGGTCCGACAACGGAGGGCGGGGGAGAGCGGTCCCCGGGCGCGCTCCACGTGAGACACGGGGAGAAACGGGCACAGATGGCATCTCGGCGGGACCAACTCAACGCCTACACCTTCGCGAAGCGCCGTATGCTCGCGTCCTTCGTCCGGTCGGCGCCGGACGCCTCCGACGAGGGGGCGCCGAGCCCGCTGCGCGCGGTGCTGCCCGGCGCGATCGCCGCGGCGGTCGTGGTCGCGGCGTTCGGCGCCTGGGGCATGTTCAAGCCGACCGCGCCGCAGGGCTGGGACGCCCCCGGCCAGAAGGTGATCATCGCCAGCAAGTCCACGACCCGGTACGTGGTGCTCAAGACCAAGGGCAAGACCCAGCTCCACCCGGTGCTCAACATGGCGTCCGCCAAGCTCGTGCTCAACACCCAGAGCGATGTCGACGTGGTCACCGTGGACGAGTCGATCCTCGACAACGGCAAGATCCCGCACGGCGTCACCATCGGCATCCCCTACGCCCCGGACCGGCTGCCCTCCGGCAAGGAGGCGGGCGGCGCCAAGCGCTGGGTGGTGTGCGAACGCCCCAGCGGCAGCGGCGACTCCATCCAGAAGGCCGCCTTCGTCCTCGCCCCGCGCGACCAGCACCGCACCGAGGGCTCCCAGCAACTGACCGGCGGCCAGCTCCTCTACGTCGTCACCCCCGACAAGACCCGCTACGTGGTCGACGCGCACGGCTGGGCGTACCGCGTGGACGCCTCCGACGCCCTGCTGCTGCGCACCCTGGTCGGCCCGGACCGCGTACCCGAGCGCGTCACCAAGGAGTGGATCGAGACCCTGCACCAGGGCTCCCCGATCCGCTTCCCGAAGATCGAGGGCACCCCCGCCGCACCGGCCCACGCGGGCGGGCAGCTCGACGCCCACGCCGACCGCGTCGGCATGGTGCTCAGGGCGCCCGTCAACGGCGAGGAGCGGTACTACGTGGTGCTGCCCGGCCGCGTCGCCCCCGTCTCCGACTTCGTCGCCTCCCTCCTGCTCGGCAGCGAGGACCTCGTCAAGCTCGGTCAGGTGGGTCACCCGCAGGAGGTCAGCCCCGGCGCGGTGGAGGAGGGCAGCCCCTTCGCCACCGAGTACAAGTGGCCCGTCCACGAACCCAAGGCGGTCAACGAGGCGTCCACCGCCTCCGGCAGCCGCAACACCGTCTGCAACGTGCTGCGGCACGTCTCCGGCGGCGGCGAGACCACGCTGAGCACCTGGGCGGGCAGCGACTTCCCCGCCGTCCTCGCCACCGGCTCCTCCAGCGCCTACGTCACCGCGGGCTCCGGCCAGCTCTACCGCCAGTACCAGGGGCGCGAGACCTCCGTCGGACCGGTCTTCCTGGTCACCGACACCGGTCTGCGCTACGCCCTGCAGTCCAACGACGACAGCGCGGGCGACGACGCCGGGATCGGTGTCTCCGCCGGGCAGCGCAAGCAGCTCCAGCAGGAGGCCAAGCTGGCGCAGACCCACCTCGGGTACGCCGCCGTGAAGCCCGCGCCCGTGCCCGCCGCCTGGTCCGAGTTCCTGCCGACGGGACCCCGGCTCTCGACGGCGGGCGCGCGCCAGCCGCAGGGCTCGTGAGGGGCGGACCGACGATGCGTAGGGAACTCCTGCCGCTGGGCCGTACCGGTCTTGCCGCCGCTCTCGCCGTGGGCGGCGGTCTGCTGACGGCGCCCGCGGCTGCCGCCGACTCCGGCACCGGCCAGTGCACCTTCAGCAAGACCAACCACGTCTACTCCGGCACCCCTTGGTCCCTCCAGCGGGTCATCCTGGACGACGTGTGGAGCCGCTCCAAGGGCAAGGGCGTGCGCGTGGCCGTCATCGACACCGGTGTCGACACGGAGAACCCGCAGCTCACGCACGCGGTGGACGCCTCCCTCGGCGCCAACTACCTGCCCGCCAAGGACGACAAGGGCCAGCGCATCGAGCGGGGCAGGAAGGACGGCACCACCGACACCGTCGGCCACGGCACCCGCGTCGCGGGCATCATCGCCGCCCGCCCGATGAAGGGCACCGGATTCGTCGGTCTCGCCCCCGAGGCCACGATCATCCCGATCAAGCAGAACGACGCGGAGGGCAACGGCACGGCGGCGACGCTCGCCGAGGCGATCCGGCACGCGACCGCCGCCAAGGCGCAGGTCATCAACATCTCCCAGGACACCGTGAAACCGGTGCCCCAGGACGCCGACCTGCTCGCCGCCGTCAACGACGCCCTCGCCCACAGAATCGTCGTCGTCGCCTCGGCGGGCAACGACGGGCTCGGCGGCAACGTCAAGAAGACCTACCCCGCCTCCTTCCCCGGCGTCCTCGCCGTCGCCGCCTCCGACCGCAACAACGAACGCGCCGCGTTCTCCCAGTCCGGCGACTTCGTCGGCGTCGCCGCCCCCGGCGTCGACATGATCTCCACCGTCCCCAAGGGCGGCCACTGCTCCGACAACGGCACGAGCTTCTCGGCGCCGTACGTCGCGGGCGTCGCCGCCCTGATCAAGTCCCGCCACCCCGGCTGGACCTCCCGCGAGGTCGTCGCCCAGATCGAGCAGACCGCCGAACGCTCCATCCCCGGCCACGACCGCCTCGTCGGCTGGGGCGTGGTCGACCCCGTCCGCGCGGTCACCGACGACGACCACCCCATCGAGACCCCCCGCCCCGACCCCGTCCTCACCCACGCCGAACCCCCCACCCCCGCCAGACTCACCCTCGGCGAAACCCCCCAGCAACGAAACGCCCGCCTGGCCACGTACGTGGCGATCGGCGCGGGGGTGCTGGTCGCGGGACTGACGGGGACGGGGGTGGCGGTACGGGATGCTCGGCGGCGGCGGGGGAGGTTGTAGGGGGCCGAGGGCGGCTCACCCGTGCCGGGGATGGCAGGGGTTCTTTTCCTCTATGGACTTGGTGTATCCCCGGACGAGTTGCCCCATGGCCGCTTCGTCCGGGCGCCCCGGCTTCAGCACATCGATCAGCGTGCTGACGTCCTCTTTCTGTACGCCCTTCCCCCTGCACCTGACCAGGGACGCGCCCCCCTGAGCGGCGTAGACGACAGAGCCCCCGTCCGCCGACTTCTGCTGCCAGATGGTCAGCCGATGCCCCAGGATGTTCCGAGCCGTGTCACCCGCGACGATCCATTCCTGACTGACCTCCATCACGGTCTTCTCATCGACCTTCACCTGACAGAGCGTCCACCCCTTCTCCGAACCCCCATCCTTCAGAACAGAGATCCGGGTCCCGTCCGAGGGAAGAAGCCGGGAGAGCGCCCGCGACGGCACCGACACACCACACAGGGCCTTGGGAACGGTGAACTCCCGCTTCGCACCCTCCGAGGAACACCCCGTCCCCACCATCGCCAACAAGAGCGCACCGACGCCCCACGCGTATGACGACGACCTCACGCTTGCCCCTCTCCGGTGCCCGCAAGGGCCTGTCCTGGCTGATTCGCGTCTTGGACCGCGCGACGTCTCAGTGCGCGCTGCTTTCCGACTTCCACTGCGCGCCGTCCGAATGGCTGAGACCGGCGCGTGTGCGTGCGGTTCTGCGCAGATCTTCGGCAGTGTCGGAGTCGATGGTGTGGTTGTTCGCCAAGGCGTGGTTGACGGCGGCCTCCGCCGAGTCCAGGGCAGCCGTCCTGCCTTCCCCGTACTTCACGCCTGCCTGAGCCTCGGCCTCGTTCGAGGTGTCCTGTTCGATGCTCTTCATGATGGACTCCTGAATGTCCTCCGAAGCCCATTCGAGAGGGGCACCCGCGATCGGAACGCGTTCGCCGACCTTCTCGATGCCCATGCCGAGAATGCGGTTCACCCATTTCTGCTTGTCGGCGGCTGCCTCGTTGAACTCCTTGTCCGAGGCGGTGTGGTACTCGTAGACCGCGTGGGCGCGCGCATCGCTCATGACGCCCGCGATCGCCGACCCCGGGGCCACCGCGTCCCCTACCCGACCGTCCAACGACGCGGTCGAATGGGTGGGGTCGTTGATGACGTGATCCACGACATTGCTGGTGTAGGCCTGCTGCGCGCTGGTGATGGACGCATAGGCGCCGGGGTCCTGGCCCACCTCGCCGAGGAACCGGGCGGCGTGATCGGGATTGAGGCCGGCGGCGGCTCCGAACGTCGGGAACAGAGTGCTGTTCGGTTCCTCCCGGTACATGGCCTGCTGGAAATCCCCCATGTATTCCGCAGTGATGTCCCCCAGACTCCCCCGCATCGCGTACAACGGCCCCGACTCCGCGTCCTCCAGATCCCCGTTCTCGTTGTGCCGGATCAGTTCCGGGTGTTCGCCGAACTTGTCGACGATCTCGCTCACCAGGTGCGCGCGTGCCTCGGTGTGGCGGATGGCGTCGCCGGTGGGGTCGCCGTCGTAGGGGCGGCCGGTGGTGGCGGATTCGAGGGGCGTGGCCGAGGGCGGTGGGGCCGAAGCCGAGGGCGGCCTTGGTCTTGTCCTCGTCCGCGAGGACGTTGGTCGCGTTGGTGTCGACCGTCCACTCGAAGTCCTTGTCGGTGAACAGATCGAGGTAGGACGAGAAGCCGGGGTCGCCGCCCGCCTTCACGGTGCCGTCCTCGTTGTAGGCGGTCGGAGGTGAGGTGAAGAACTTCTCCGACGCCTCGGGGCTGTGACCCAGCGCCTCCAGCACGCTGTTGAGCGGATCGTTGCCGCTGCCGAGCTTCCCGGAGGGGTTGAAGCCGTAGCTGTCGGGGTTCCCGGCAGGCTTGT
Organism: Streptomyces sp. DSM 110735; assembly: GCF_016482685.1. Taxonomy (GTDB): domain Bacteria; phylum Actinomycetota; class Actinomycetes; order Streptomycetales; family Streptomycetaceae; genus Streptomyces. Next base: position 28,716 of record NZ_JACYHF010000033.1, read on the forward strand.
CGGAGAGGAAGAAGTACGGGTCCTTCTTGTGAAGTTGGGTGATGTGCTCCGCGATGGGGTCGAGGAACCGCGCGTCGTAGTCGCCGTAGCGGAGCAGCCCGCCGAGGACCTGGTAGCCGTACGGCTTGTTCCACTGCCCCCGCTCCCAGCCGATCTGCCGGGTGCCGAGGCGCCGGAACTCCTGCCCCCAACTGTCGGGCAGGTGATACCGGTGGTCGGGGTCGGTCGCGTTGGCGAGGTTGTAGCCCATCACCCGCTGCAGATCGCGTACTTCGTCCAGCCGTGTCCTGGACGCGTCCGCGCTGGTGCCGTCGATGGACATCGAGGCGTAGAACTGCAGCGCCTTCTCGGGTCCGCCGAGCCCCTTGTAGAACTCCGTCGAGAACTCCCCGTCCTTCTCACCGGCGTTGAACCGCAGCAGCCCGTTCAGCTCACGCAGCTCCGCGTCGGACATCTTGTCGCCCTTGCGGGCGAGTTCGACCGCGCGCTCGGCCTCGGCGTCGTTCAGGGACTCGTAGTTGGTGTGCCCCGCGTCGTGCCGGTCGTTGCCGTGGATCTTGCCCAGCGCACGGGCGACCGAGGCGTCGATCTCCTCCGCGTGGGCGACGATCCGGTTGATCTTGCTCTCCAGCGCCTGCCGGGAGTCGAGCTGCTCCTGCGTCCGCTCGTCGCTGTCCCCGCGCACGTGCGGGAAGAAGCAGCGGACCTTCCCGCCCCCGATGTCCTCGACCCGCACCCCGAGACGCGCGGCCTCGACGTCAACAGCCGTGCGGAGCTGCTTCTGCAGCGCCGCCAGCTCCCGGTGCCCGTCGTCCAGCACCTGGTGCACGCTGTGCGCCTCGGCGTGGAGATCCGCGACCTCCTTGGCCGTCTTGCCGACGAACTCCCGTGTCACGGTGGCGTTCACGCCCGCCCACCGGGCGGCGTCGGACTTCGCCCACATCCCGGTCCGCGCGCTGTCGGCGGCCTTCTTCAGACCGTCCGCCGTCGACTTCCAGTCCGCCACGGCGGAGGCGAGCCTGCCGAGGTCCACCTCGGCGAGATCGGTGAAGGTGAGAGCCACGGAAGTCCCCTACTTGAAGTACTCGTCGAGCTGGGACACCGGCACGGCGCCCCCGTCACCGCCGCGCAGCACCGTCCCGATTTTGGCGTCGTCCTCCGCGTGCAGCTTCTTCGTGAAGTCCAGGTGGTCCGAGATGTGCGCACACGCCTGGAGCACCGACTTCACCTGCGAACTCCACACGTCCACCGTCGTGTCGAGGGCGCCGCCGAGCTGGAAGCCGTGCGACTTCAGCGAGGCCGCCGCCTGCGCGGTGGAGCCGTTCCCGCCCTTGTCCGCCCCGGCGCCCGCGATGTCCGCGCAGCCCTTGACCTCGTCGTAGAGGAGGTGGGCGTCATGACCGACGGCGCCGAGGTCGTCCTGGTGCACCACCAGATCCCCGCCGCCTCCGCCGCCACCGCCGTCCGGCGCGACCTGATTCAGCCGCGTGTGTGACGAAGTCCCCTTCGCCGCCTCTGCCTTGAGCTGTTCCCACTCGTCCCACGCCATGGAGCGGACCTCCATTCCCCTGTGGCCGCGCCGGCCGTCCGGCGCCCCCGTGTCGGTCTGCCGTCAACGTAGCAACCAGGTCCTGGTGAAATCTCCGTCCCGAACAGTTCGGCAAGCGGACAGCCCTTTCACCGGGGTGACATTTTGTGGATGCAAAGTTCCCGCCGGTCCCGACCCGGGCGGCCGGACGGTCCGTTCCGTACGTGAATGTTCTGTGCCCTCGGCGCGCAAGTTCCGCCCGTTCGGCCGGAGTTGCCGGTTCTGCGGGGCGCCCGGGACCCACGGGTCCGGGACATGGTTGCAACTGAACCGTCGCAGAGTTCAGTTGGCCGCGATTTACACAGTGACTACAGTGGTCCGTGACGGTACGGGGGTACGACTGCGTACGACCCCATCGTCAAAAGTTGTACAAACGGGGTACGGGGAAGGGGTCGTCCGGTGGCTGGCGGTAGCGGCTCGCATGTCAGGCGCGGCATCGACGCGTTGTCGAAGTTCAAGACGAAGGTGGACGACGCGCTGCGCACCTTCGAGGACGCCCCGGGCGGGCCGTCCAAGGTCGCGGAACACAGGCTCGACAGAAGCTCGTTCGGCGGCGCGAACGCGCCGTTCCACGAGGCGACCGACCTGCACGGCCAGTACGAGCGCGTCCACGAGCGGCTCACCTATCTGTCGAAGTCCCTGGGACTCCAGATCGAGGCGCTGACCCTCGCGACCCGCGCCTCCGACGGGGCGTACGACGGCGCCGAGGCCGAGGTGGAGCGACGGTTCTGGGAGATCAAGTCGCACCTCGACCAGGAGCACAAGAAGGCGACGGAGTCGCATCACAAGAAGGCGGAGTCGCACGACAAGAAGCCGGAGCCGCTGCGTGAGACCAGCGAGACGGCCGTGAAGGACTACCAGTGAGCGACAACTGGCGGCAGCAGCCGCAGTACAAGGCCGACGTCGAGCAGGCGGACGTCCAGGTCGGCGTGGTCGAGGTGCTGCACGCCGTCGACAACATCTTCAAGGGCACACCGATGGGGTCTCCACTGTCCCTCGGTCGTACCGACTTCGAGAACCACGACCTCAACGCCATGATCGACCTGGTCGAGCACGCCAAGCCGGAGCACTTGGAGCAGGCGAGCAAGACTCTGTGGGACGCCCGCACGGCCATCCACGACGCCGCCACCGACCTCCAGACCAACCTCGGGCAGGTCGACTGGGAGGGCGAGGGCGCGGACGCCTTCCACAAGTGGACCAAGGACCTCATCAACTGGACCAAGGACCTCGCGACCTACGCCGACGTCGCCGCGACCCAGATCGACGCGGCGGCCACCGGCCTGGCCTCCGTCCGCAAGTCCATGCCCCCGCGCGACACCCGCCCCTCCGCCGACCAGAAGCGCCCCGACGCCCTCCCCAAGGCCAAGCAGGTCGACACCAACCCGGACTACACGGCCGCGCTCAAGGTCGAGAAGAACCGGCAGGAGGCGATCAACCAGATGAACCGGTTGGCGTCCTTCTACTCGGTGTCGGCGACGACGCTGAAGGCTGCGCCGGAGCCGGCGCCGCTTCGGGGGATGCCGGATGTGGGGGTGCCGCAGCCGCCGGCCTTCCGAGACGGGGCTCATCGGCAGTACTCCGACACGTCGACGCCAACCGCCGCGGCGCACCCCCGTATTGCTGAAAGTCACGGTGGCGCGACGGCCCCTCAGCACGCAGAAGCGAGCGGGACCGGAGCGGTTCACCGAGACGTCCATGAGCCGAGCGTGCAGCCTGTCCACGATGTCGGTACGGAGATCAACACGGTGGGCACCCTGCCGCCGCCGGTGGCGCCCGCCGCCCCGTCCGTGCAACCGACCGGTCCCGGCATGCCCAATGCGGGCGGTATGCAGGTGCCTCCGCTGATGCCCGGGCCGGTGGCGCCGCCGATCACCCCGACGACGGGGCGCTCCGGGAATTACGGTCCGCTCAACCGGCTGCCGGCGTCCGGTGCGGGGCGCGGCGGCCCTGCGAGCACCGCCTCCGGTCGAGTGCCGCAGGGTGCTACGCCCCAGACCGGGCGCGCCACTGGCGTCGGCCGGACATCGGAAGGACCCCTGGGGCAGGCCGGTCGCGCGACTGGGCGTGCCGTGTCGCCCGGTCAGCAGCCCGTGCGAGGCGCCACTCAGCAGCCTGGCCGAGCCCCTGTGGGGCGCGGTGTCACCGGCGGTACGCCGCGGATGACGAACGCACCTGGCGGACGTTCCCCGGTGACGGGGCCCACCGGCGCGGCGCGCAACGGCGTGGTGGGCGGCAAGCCCGTCACGGGGCGGACGCCGGGCACGACGTCCGGTCCCCGTGTGCCACGCGGCATGGTCGTGGGCGCTGAAGAGTCGGGGTCGTCCGCTCCGTCGAAGGGGGCCATCGGTCAGCGCGGAGTTGTCGGGGCTTCCCCGGCCAAGGCCGAACCCGGCACCCGGCAGAGCGTGTCGCGCTCGGCGGGCAATTCCGAGGGTGTGATCGGCGCCTCCCGCAACAACAATCCCTCGGCAGGTAGCGGTTCCGAGGCTGGCCGCAAGGGGCTGGGCCGTGGCGCCGTGGGGAACACCGAGGCCGGTCGCAGTGGTGGTCCTGCCGAGAAGGAGAGGTCGCGCACCTCACGGCAGCGGCGGCGGGACGCCTCCAAGAAGAGCGACTGAATACGAGCGAGGACATACACAGGCATGAAGCCGGACTTCCGTCGACGCGGTACCGCAACCGCCCTCAGGGCGAAGCGCCTTGCCGCCATGTGCTCGGCCCTGGGCGCCTTGGTGATCGCGTCGGGCGGGCTGGCGCCCGCAGCCGCTGCGTCGGACATCCAGTCGAAGCAGTGGTACCTGAAGGCGATGGGTGCCGACGAGATATGGAAGTACAGCACGGGCAAGGGGGTGAAGGTCGCTGTCATCGATTCGGGCGTGAATCCGGCGACGCCCTCCCTCAAGGGGCAAGTGCTGGTCAAAGATGTACCGAAGAGTGTGGCCTATCACGCAACCCGGGACTATGACGGCCATGGCACCGGTATGGCTGAGATCATCGCGGGCACCGGCGCTGGCGGCGGCGTGAAGGGACTCGCACCGGGAGCGAAGATCGTTCCTTATCGCATCTACGGGGCGTCGCTGAAAGACCCGAAAGAGGCAGAGAAGAGTCCCAACTCCACTGCGGCGATCCGAGCCGCCGCCGACAGCGATGCCAAGATCATCAACATGTCGTTTGGTTCTCCCTATTACAACACCGACGAGGAAGCTGCCATCAAGTACGCAGCATCCAAGGGCAAGTTGATGTTCGCTTCCATCGGTAACAGCGGTGCCAAGTCCAACAAGAAGGAATATCCGGTCGTCGATCCCCACGTCGTCGGGGTGGCCGCCATAGACGAGTCCGGCACTGTCGCCAAGTTCTCCACTCACGGCAACTATGTAGATCTGGCGGCGCCGGGTATCGATGTGCCCGGCTGGTGCGACAACACCTTCACCGAGTACTGCGCCACCGACGGCACCAGCCCCGCGTCCGCCATCGCCTCCGCCTCCGCCGCCCTGATCTGGTCCGCCCACCCCGACTGGACCGCCAACCAGGTCCTCCGCTCCCTCATCGACACCGCCGCCCGAACCTGGCCGAAGGACAAGCCGGGCACGTACCTCGGCTACGGAGTGGTCCGCCCCCGCCGCGTCCTGATCAACAAGAACATCGACCCGGGCCCGGCGAACGTAGACCCTCTCGCGAAGGAGAACGGAACGGCGGACGGCGACGGTGAGGACGCCAAGTCCAGCCCGACCCGGTCGGCGAAGCCCTCCGCGGGAGAGAAGGCCGGTGGACAGACCTCCGCCGCCGCCAGGACCCAGGACTCCGGCGACGGCACCCGCACCTGGGTGACCATCGGCGCCGCAGCAGCCGTACTACTCATCGCAGGAGCCGGTTTCGCCGTGCTGCGCGCACGCCGCAACGCCTAGACCGGACCCCGCGTACGCGCGGCCGCTCACCGAGCGGTCGGCAGTCCGCCTGCCGGGGGCAGACGCCCCCACGCAAGGCCAGTTCACACAGAAGGGCATGAAATGGCGCAGCGCCAGAAGGTAAGTGACAAGGACCTCATCGTCCTCGAAAAGGAGCTCCTGCACCGTTTCGAGAGCGTCAAGGGCCAGCTCAAGGAACTCCAGGCCCTGATCGACAGCCTGGAGGGCAACTGGAAGGGCATCGGTGCCGGTGCCTTCAACAAGAAGCAGACCGAGATCAACGAGCGCATGGTGCACATCGGCGGCATCCTCGCGAAGTTCATCGAGGCGATGAGCCAGACCCGTCGCATCAAGGACGGCACCGAGGACGAGGTCCGCGCCCAGGTGCAGGGCATCGACGTGGACCTCGGCGGCTCGCACTCCGCGCTGTCGAACTACTGATCCCCGCCCGCCCACCCCTTCTCGCGAAAACGGAGCAATCATGAGCGTCAACAACAGCGGCGAGCTGGAAGTCACTTACCAGAGCCTCGACGAGACCGCCACGCAGTTGGCCAACCACGCCAAGCGCCTCGAGGAGAGCCTGGAGGCCATCAAGCAGAAGGTCGCCGGTGTGGCCAGCATGTGGGAGGGCGAGGCGCACACCGTCTACGCCGAGCGCCAGGCCGACTGGGACAAGCAGGCCAAGGGCATCCACGAGGCCCTGATGGCCATCAGCCGCGTCGTCCACTCCGCAGGCGGCGACTACCTCGGCGGCGACAAGAAGGCCGCCAGCTACTACATGTAACCCCCGGCACAGCCAAAGGGTGGGCACGCACGGGAGGTGCCCACCCTTTGCCGTACCCGCGTGTGGGACTCAGGACCCCGTACGGCCTTCGTCCAGCCCCGCCCCCGAGGCACACCCCGCCTCCCGCGCCACCGCCCGCGACATCGAGCCGAGGATCGCCATACGGTCGTCGTCGCGGTGCTCACCCCGCATCTGATTGGCCGCAGAGTACATTTCCGCCCTCACGTATTTCGCGTCCCCGACTTCCGATTGCCTGGGCTCGGCCTTGGTGGCGCACCGGAAGAACAGAAGGGCTCCGTAAGGGCCGGCCTTCGCGTAGACACCCAGGCCGTACAGGTTCTTCCCGGTGCCTTCGGGATACCGGTCAGCCGCCGAGAATCGAATCTCCAGCAGTGGATCCCCACTGGTGTTCTGAGATTTGTACACCCAGCACACGCCTTGTCGAGAGTACGTGTCGTGCAGATGGCCGACCGCGTATCGCACCGAGAACTTCTCCGGTTCACCGGCCTTGTTCGTCCCCGCGGCATCGTCGAACTGCGCCACGCCGGACAGACGACGCAGTGCGGCCTGCGCCTTCGGGTCGAGTGTCGCGTCACAGACCTTGGCAGCGGTCACGTGCGCGTCTTTGGCGTTGGCATTCCCCGGGTCTTCGCTGCACCCGCCAACGAGCAACGCCGTGACTGCGACGGCGAGGATCGGCCTGTATGTGCTCGACAATGAAATTTGCTGCACTTCCGTCCCCGATCAGTCCTTGTACGGGGGGCGACCCCGGTAGTCGTTTTCCTCCGAGCCGATTCCCGTGTAGCTGTTCTTGATTCCCTCGATCCACTGCTCGTTGTCGGCAGTGTCCCGGGCCTTCGGGTAGTGCGCGAAGTATGAGTGATAGGTATTTCCGAGGTCGTTGGCACCCTGCCTGTAGAACTCGCTGCTGGCCATCTGCGACGGCACCAGCGGATCATCCTCCGCGTCGTCCGTGGACTTGTCGATCTGATGGCCAAGGAGCGTGTTGGCCGCGTCGGTGACCGTGTCGGCGGCCAGCGGAGCGATGACGAGAGCGGCGGCGGTCGACCCGGGAAGCGGGACGGCGGCGACGCCGCCGGCGACGACCGCTCCCACCGCCAGCTTCTTCCAGTCGGCGGACCGGCCCAGCGCCTTGTTGGCCTCCTCGGAGTTCTCGCCGTACGTCGTCGCGACCTGCTGTGCGCGGGAGTGGTCCAGAATGCCGCGTGCCTCGGCGCCCACCGACATGATGTCCCGGGCGTGGTTCATGTGGGCTTCGGTGGTCGGAGGGTGGGCGTCCAGCATGCTCAGGGTGTAGAGGTGCTGGGCCACCGTCACCGCCTTGTGGGAGTGCTCGTCCTGTCCGAGAACGCTCAGGAAATCGATGGCGCCCTGGTTGCCGAACTGAGCCCGTCCGGCGTACCGGGCGGGGAAGTCACCGGCGTCCTTGGCGTGATCGCCGATGCCGGAGAGTTCGTAGTCGAGATCGTCGATGTAGGCGCCCGCCATCTTGCCCAGGCTGTCGGCGAGTTCGGGCTGGTCGTGCAGCATCTTCGGACCGTCCTTGCCTCCGTAGAGGTAGGCGACCTGCTCCATGACACCGGCCGTGGCCGCGGTGCGTCCGTCACCCGCTGTGACGTCCTTCGCGGTGGCGTCGGCGGAGTATCCGGTGGTGGCCGCTTCCAGCGCCCGTCCCAGCGAGTTACGGCCCGCGACGTAGTCGTGGTTGCCCTCGAGCGTCGAGTCGGACAGCCAGACCCGTTCCTTCGTCAGGTATTTCAGATGACCGTTGACCTCGGAGTCCTTGTCGACGGAGTCGCCGGTTCCGTCGGGCTGCGCGAAGAACTGCGTCGACGCGTCCGGGTTGTGGCCCAGAGCCTCCAGGAAGCCGGTCATGGGGTCGCGGCCGCGGTCGTTCTTGTAGCCCCAGTAGTTCAGGTCCCCCTGGTTCAGGTTGTTGATCCAGGGGCTCATGGGCTGCCCGTTGACCTGCTTGTCGTAGGCGAGGAGCTTGTCGCCGTAGTCGTTGAGGAACTGGTCGTCGTAGTCGCCGAAGCGCATCAGGTTGCTCATGACGGCGTAGCCGAGCGGATCGTTCGCGTCGTCGGTGCCGAGCTGGTGGGGGCCCAGCCCGATCATCTGCTTCTCCCAGCCCTGCATCCTGTCGCTGTCGGAGAGAGTGGCCCGGCCGATGACGGTTCCGAGGTTCTTCTGGAGTCGCTTCGCCTGTGCGGCGCGTTCCGGGTCGTACGTGCCCTGGTACGGATCGGCGATCCCTGCCCAGAACGTCAGTACCTTCTTGGGACCCACCTGGGTGGCGAACTCCTCCGCGAACAGGGGATCGTTCTTGTACTTGGCCAGAGCCGAGTTCAGTGAGGCGAGTTCGGTGTTGGTCACGTCGTGCGGGTTCTTCTTGAGGATCTTGGCCAGACGGTCGGCGTCCGCGACAGCCTTGGCCGCCGCGTCCCGGTCGCCGTAAGCGGCGCTGGAGAACCCGTACTTCGCCTGATTCACGATCAGCGTGAGGGCCTTGGCCGCAGTGCTGTCGCTCTCGGTGGCCTTGCTGAGGATGCGCTGGATCTCGTCACGGAGGGCGTCGACGTCCTTCTGGTCGACGGCGCCGGTGTTGCCACTGGGGTCGGCTGCCCAGTCGGGGCGCGTGTTGCCGCTGACGGTGAACGTGCCGTGACCGGTGTCGACGACGGTCAGGTTCTTCGCCGCTCCCCGCGCGATGGCCTCGTTCAACTGGGTTCGGTAATCGATCAGTTCGCCGCGGGTGTCTTTGAGGATCTTCGCCACGGTGTTCGCCTGCGTGTGGGCGTCGGCGAACTCCTTCGCCGTCTTGTCGATGAACTCACGGCTCACCTGGGCGTTCACGCCCGCCCAGTTCGCCTTGTCGGCCTTGGCCTTGAGGTTGTCGCGGGCGTCCGCCCGCAAGGTGTCGAGCTTCTTGGTCATCTCCTCCCAGTCGGTGATGGCTTCACCGAGCTGGGAGAAGTTGCCGTCACGCAGCGCGTTGAGGTCCATCCCCGTCAGCCGCCCTTCCGCTCGTCGAAGCCGTGGTCCAGCTCGGAGATGCTGCTGAGGGTGCCGGCAATGTAGGACTCGTCGGCCGCGTGCTGGTTCTTGGTGAAGCGCAGATGGTTGGAGATGTGGGCGCAGGCGTCGAGGAGCGTCTGCACCTGGTCGACCCAGTGCTGGGCGACATGATCGAGGGCGGATCCGATGGCGAAGCCCTCGTCCGTGAGTCCTCCGGCCGCTTTCAGCGAGGACATGCGCGCGTGGTCGCTGTAGTGCCCGAAGTCCTCGAACAGGCCGTGGGCCGCCTTGCCGATGGCGGTCAGGTCCGTGTCGTGCACGGTGAGATCACCGCGCGGAACCGGTCCGCCCCCGTCGGGGGGCACATGGTCGATCCGCGTGTGCGCCGACCGGCTCTTCGCGGCGTCCGCCTTCAGTTGCTCCCACTCGTCCCACGCCATCCGTCGTCACTCCCCGTTGTCTCCCGCCACGTCCTCCGGATGCGGCCCCCGTCAAGCCGTGATCGGCAGCCCTAGTACTCCACCTCCACCACCCCCGTCTGCACCAACGGCTTCCCCCGCTTGCGTGACACGAAGACGCCGCGTCCCGCGGGCATCGGGCGGGGGCGGACGCCGCCGAGGACGTCGCCCTCGCCGGGGTCGCCCGCGAGGATGAGGCCCTGGGCGCCGAGTTCCTTCATGCGCTGGAGGAAGGGCTCGTAGGAGGCGCGGCTGGCGCCCGCGGAGGAGCGGGCGATGATGAAGCGGACGCCGACGTCGCGGGCGAAGGGGAGCATCTCGGTGAGTCCCGCGAGGGGGTTGCCGCTGGAGGTGGAGACGAGGTCGTAGTCGTCGATGACGACGAAGACCTGCGGACCCCGCCACCAGCTCCGTTCGCGGAGCTGCTGCGCGGTGACGTCGGCGGTCGGGGTGCGGCGCTGCATGAGGTCGGCGAGAGCCGTCATGTGGTGGTCCATCTGGCTGGACATGGGGATGTACTCGGCCAGATGGGTCGCCGGGGTGACGTCCAGCAGGGAGCGCCGGTTGTCCACGACGAAGAACTTCGCCTCGTCGCCGCCGTACCGCAGGGTGAGCTGCTTGATCAGCAGCCGGAGCAGGTTGGACTTGCCGGACTCGCTCTCGCCGAAGATCAGGAAGAACGGGTCCTGTTCGAAGTCGAGGAAGACCGGCTCCAGGTTGTCCTCGTCGAGCGCGAAGGCGATCCCCTGCTTCGGGAAGCGGTCGCCCGAGGGCAGCTCCGAAGCTTCCAACTGGCGCGGCAGCAGGCGTACTTCGGGCGCGCCGGGACCCTGCCAGTGGCGGGAGACCTCGGTGGTCAGCGCGGCCGTGGCGTCCGCCAGGTCGGTGTCGGAGGTCAGCCCGTCGATGCGCGGCACGGCCGCCATGAAGTGCAGCTTCTGCGGGGAGAGACCGCGCCCCGGCACCCCGGCGGGCACGTTCGCCGCGACCTTGCGGTCGATCTCGGAGTCCATGACGTCACCGAGCCGCAGTTCGAGCCGGTTCATCAGGTGGTCCTTGAGGTTCGCCCGGACCTCCATGGAGCGCGACGCGGTGATGACGACGTGGATGCCGTAGCCCAGACCGCGCGCGGCGATGTCCAGGACGGCAGGCTCCAGACCCTCGTAGTCGGTACGGAAGTTGCCCCAGCCGTCGATGACGAGGAAGACGTCGCCCCAGGGCTGGTCGGTGACCGAGATGTCGCCGCGCGCCCGGCGGGCGCGGAACTCCGCGATCGAGGGGATGCCCGCCGAGCGGAAGTACTCCTCGCGGCGGGTGAGCACGCCGTACACCTCGGAGACCGTGCGCCGCACCCGCTCCGGGTCCAGGCGCGAGGCGATCCCGCCGACGTGCGGCAGCCCGGCCACGGCCGCGAGACCGCCGCCGCCGAAGTCGAGTCCGTAGAACTGCACTTCCCGCGGGGTGTGGGTGAGCGCGAAGGAGCAGATCAGACTGCGCAGCATGGTGGACTTGCCGGACTGCGGGCCACCGAGGATCTGCATGTGCCCCGCCGCGCCGGAGAAGTCCAGCAGGAGCCGGTCGCGCCGCTGCTCGTACGGCTTGTCGACCAGACCGGCGGGGACGATCAGACGCCCCGCGCCCTCGTAGTCGGGCTGGGTGAGACCGCGCCCCGGCACCGGGGCGAGACCCGGCAGCAGCGCGTCGAGCGCGGGCGGGCTCTCCAGCGGCGGCAGCCACACCTGGTGCGCGGCGGGACCCTGCGCCTCCAGGCGGCGCACGACGACGTCGAGCACGGTGTCCGCGAGCGCGTCGTCCACGTCCTTGACGGACTCGGTGCGCTGCGCGGGCACGGCGACGTAGTGCACGGGCACCTCGGCCGCCGTGAACAGCACCGGGCGCCGGTCCACCGGCAGCGGACCGCCCGCCAGCGCGGCAGCGCCCTGCGGCCCGGAGCGGTACACCCCGGAGACGTACGCCGCCTTGAAGCGCACCATCTCGTCCGTGCCGTACTTCAGGAAGCCGGAACCGGGCACGTTCGGCAGCTCGTAGGCGTCCGGGACACCGAGCGCCGCGCGGGACTCGGCGGCGGAGAAGGTCCGCAGACCGATCCGGTACGACAGATACGTCTCCAGACCGCGCAGCCGCCCCTCCTCCAGGCGCTGCGAGGCGAGCAGCAGATGCACGCCGAGCGAGCGGCCGATACGGCCGATCTGCACGAACATCTCGATGAAGTCCGGCTTGGCGGTGAGGAGTTCGCTGAACTCGTCGATCACCAGGACCAGCGAGGGGATCGGCTGCAGGGGCGCACCGGCGGCGCGCGCCTTCTCGTAGTCGTGGATGTTGGCGTAGTTGCCCGCGTCGCGCAGCATCTCCTGGCGGCGGTTCAGCTCGCCGCGGATGGAGTCGCCCATGCGGTCGACCAGGGTGAGGTCGTCGGCCAGGTTGGTGATGACGGCGGCGACGTGCGGCATCTGCGACATGCCCGCGAAGGTCGCGCCGCCCTTGAAGTCGGCCAGGACGAAGTTCAGGGTCTCCGAGGAGTGGGTGACGGCGAGGCCGAGCACCAGCGTGCGCAGCAGCTCCGACTTGCCGGAACCGGTCGCGCCGACACACAGACCGTGCGGTCCCATGCCCTCCTGCGCCGCCTCCTTGAGGTCCAGCATGACCGGGCGGCCGTCCTCGCCGAGACCGATCGGCACCCGCAGCCGCTCGGCAAGCGCGCGCGGCCGCCAGGTCCGCTTGGTGTCCACGGAGGCGGCGTCACCGAGCCCGAGCAGATCGGTGAACTCCAGGTTGGCGAGCAGCGGTTCGTCGTCGTCACCGCCGGAAGCCATCCGCAGCGGCGCGAGCTGGCGGGCCAGCGCCTCGGCGGACTCGGGGGAGAGGGCGTCCGGAGTGCCCTCGTAGACGATCCCGTGGCCGGACTCCAGACGCAGCGAGCCGGGACGTACGACGACCGACAGATCGCCCGCCATCCCGGTGGGCTCGCCCGGCGCCACCTCGACCAGCGTGACGCCCTGGAGTCCGTCGGCCGTGGCGAGCACGGAGTCGGGCAGCAGGGAGAGGTCGTCCAGGACGATCACGATGTGCGGCTCGTCCAGGATCGGCGCCGCGTCCGGGTGGAAGCGGGGACGCCCGGTGAGCCGGGTCGCCAGCAGGTCCTCCAGCTCGCGCACGTCCGAGCCGATCAGACGGCGGCTGCCCGCGCCGTCCACCGCGCCCGGCGCCTGCGCGTGCGGCAGCCACTTCGCCCAGTCCCAGCGCGGCAGCGCCTCGCGCCCTGCCGCCACCGCGACGACCAGGTCCTCGGGGGAGTGCAGCGAGGCCAGCGAGCCCACCAGGGCGCGGACGCAGGCGCGGACGGACTCCGTCTCGCCGCTGAGCACGACGTGCGAGAAGGCGCGCAGCGAGACGGCCATCGGCAGCTCGCCGAGCGTGCCGTGCGCCGCGACGAAGCGCTGCATGGCACCGGCGGTCAGCGGTTCCAGTTGCTCGACCGGACCGGTCTCGGGGGCGATCAGCGGGGTGGCCAGCGGCTGCGGACCGAGCCCGATGCGCACGTGCGCGAAGTCCTCGTCGCCCGCCCGGCGTTCCCACACCCGGCTGCCCTCGGCGACCAGCGCCCAGAGCTGCTCGGGGGAGGGGTGCAGGTAGTACTGCGCGTCCCGTTGCGCCTTCGCGGTGCGTACGGCGTCCTTGCGGGTCTGCGAGAGATAGCTGAGGTAGTCACGGCGCATGTCGGCCAACTGGCCCTGGGAGCCGCGGCGGAAGCGGACCACCATCGCGACCGACATGGCGATCGTCGAGGCGATCATGATCATTCCCATGATCTTCATGAACGGCTGGCCGTTGGTGAAGAAGAAGACCACCGAGCCGCCCATGCCGAGCGTGGGCAGCAACTGCATCAGGACGCTCTCCTGATGCCCGCGCGGCAGTTCCGGCGGCGGCTGGACAGCGATCTCCTCCGCCGGCACTTCGGACGGAAGCGCCCGAGGCGGGCGTTTGACGACAATCTGGCTCACTGCTCACCAATTCCCTTGCCCGACCCCGGCTTTCCGCCCGCCGCCCCGTATCCGGCGGACGCGGGCCGCCGCGCGATCCTACTGAGTTCACGGCGCGCGGGTGAGCGGTAGGGTGCCGGATGTTCGCGTGAGCACACGCCGACGCGACCGGAGAAACCGGGGCAACTCGCCTCATCCCCGCGCGGGAGGGGTCCGGAATCCGGCCGCACGGCGGGTCGGTCGCCGCACCCGCGGCGAACGCGGGAGCGAACGGCACAGGACCTTCACCACACGGACGCGCCACCGTCACGCGGCGGAACGCGTCGCCACCATCACCGAGGGGGAGCAGACAGGTGAGCATGACGGCCGCCACCACCGGCGGACCCGGTACCGCAGCACCGGCCGGAGCCGGTACGGGACTCGGCTTCTGCCGGGTCACCATCGTCGCCCCGGACAGCCGCATCGACGTGGCACTCCCCGACGACGTGCCCGTCGCCGACCTCTGTCCGGAGATCCTCCGGCTCGCCCGGCAGAGCCCCGAGACGGGAGCCCCGGTCGGCTACCACCTCGTCCGCACCGACGGCACCGTGCTGGACAGCTCCCGCTCCTTCGCCGTCCAGCGCATCCTCGACGGCGAACTCCTCACCCTGCGCCCCTTCGCCGAGTCCCTGCCCCCGGCCGTCTTCGACGACGTCGCCGAGGCGGTCGCCGCCGCCGTCACCAAGCAGCACCGGCTCTGGAGCGGCGACCTCACCCGGATCGCGGGTCTGATCGGCGGCGGCGTCCTGCCCGCCCTGCTCGCCTTCGTGGCCTGGACCGCCGACCCGCGCCACGACATGAACGGCCTGGCCGGCATCCTCGCCGTCGTCACCGGCGTCCTGCTCGTCGTCCTGTCCGCCGTCCGCGCCCGCGTCTACGACGACCGCGCCTCCTCCGTCGCCCTCGGTCTCGGCGCGCTGCCCGGCATCGGCGTCGCGGGCAGCGGACTGCTGCCGCTCGGCGGCGGCGAGGGCATCGGCAGACTCCAGTTCCTGCTGGCGTGCGCCGCCGTGCTCGTCGCCTCGCTCGTCCTCGCGCTCGTCTCCCCGCACCGGGACGGCCCGTTCGTCGCCTTCGTGTTCGCCTCGGGCGTGGCCCTCGTGGCCGTCTTCGTCGCCACCCTGGCCGACTGGGCGCCCACCGAGACGGCAGCCCTGTGCGCCACCGTCGCCGTCGGCGCCCTGGCGTTCCTGCCCGGTCTGTCCATGCGCATCGCCCGGCTCCCGATCGGCTTCGAGGCGCCCGACTCCGCGCCCCGCGCCACCGCCTACGGCACCGAGACCGCCGCCCCCGAGCCCGTCGACACCGAGCGCGTCGAGGCACAGGCACGGCGCGGTCACGAGATCCTCGTCGGACTGGTCGGCGGCTGCGCCGTCCTCGCCGTCGGCGCCGGAGCGGTCCTCGGCTTCTCCGACGACGTGTGGGCCCAACTGCTCGCCCTCGCCGCCGGTGTCGCCCTGCTGATGCGCGCCCAGCTCTTCCGCTACACCGCGCAGGTCGCCTCCGTCCTCGCGGCGGGCCTCGGCACCCTGGTCCTGCTCGGTCTCGGACTCGCGCTCAACCCGCCGGAGTCGGTGATGCGCGCGGCGCTCGCGGGCGACCGCGCCGACCTCGACCTCCGCACCGTCTGGCTGGTCGCGGTCATCGGGCTGGCCGCCGCGCTCTTCACCGGACTCGGTCTGGTCCTCTCGCGCGGCGCCCTGACCCCGTTCTGGGGACGGTTCCTGGAGATCTGCGAGGGCTTCGTCCTGCTGACGCTGATCCCGCTCACCCTCGCCGTGTTCGACGTGTACGCGACCGTGCGGGCGATGACCAGCAAATGAGCCGACGGGGGACCGGAGCGCCAACTCCGGTCCCCCGTCGGGTCGTACGCGACGCGCTCAGCCCTCCTGGGCCTGAGCCTCCTCGGCCCGGAACCGCTCCTGCGCCTCCAGACCGCCGTTGTGCTCCATCGGGCGCAGGTCGAACTCCCCGTCCCGCGCGCCCAGTACGAAGGCACGCCACTCGGCCTCGGTGTACCGCAGCACGGTGTCCGGGTCCAGGGAGGAACGCATCGCCACCGCGCCCTCGGGCATGTACGCGATCTCCACCCGCTCCTCGTGCTCCTCGGTACCCGGCGCGCTGTGCCACTCGAGCCCCGAGATGTCGACCGCGTACAACTCGTCCCGCTCCCGTTCCTTGCGCGCTTTGAGTTCCAGGTCCTCGGCGTCGGTCATCGCGGCCGTCGTCCTTCCATCCGTACCGGCGAGCTGTGAACTCACCCTACTGGCCGGGGTTCTGGGAGGTCATGGATTCACGGGGGGGACCACACGCGGGGGGTTGGACAGAACCCACCCGCGCAGCCGCCCCCCGAATCCACGGACACCCCCGCCCCACCACCCCGAAAGGCCACCCATGACCTCGCCCCCGCCCTCCGCCTACACCGCCTCCACCCTCGCCGTCGACCACCAGCGCCGACGCCGCCGCACCCGGCTGCTGCTCGGCGGCGTGGCCGCGGTCGTGGTCGCGTGTCTGGCTCTGTGGGCCTGGTCCGGGACGGGAGGCTCGCACGACGACGACCGCCCCCCCGCCGCCGCCCCGCAGGCACCCGACGCCGTGAGCCGTACGGTCGAGACGCCGCCCCGGTCGGTCGAGGGCAGGGCGGCGGTGCGGTACCGCGAGGAGATCCGCCAGGTCGGCGCCACCGCCGACGCCCCCGGGGCGTGGGCGACGGACAAGACCTTCGCCAAGGGATTCGTCAACACGATCAGGGGCTTCACCCTCACCAAGGAGAACGCGACCGACGCGAAGGGCGACCGCCCCGCCTGGACCCTGACCTTCCCCGGCCCGCTGTGCGCCACCACCCGGCACGTCAGCGCGGCGGGCTGGACGGCGGTCGCCTACGCGGGCGAGCACGTCGACCCCGGGCAGAGTCTCGGCGCCCCCTGCGACCGGCTCGCCGTCGTCGACCTCGACACCGGCAGGAAGCGCTGGGAGACCCGGCTCGGCACCGCCGACGCCCCGGCCGGGAACGTCAACGTGACGATGACCGACGGCGCGGTGGTCGTCGCGGGCGACCAGGGCTCCGCCGCGTACGACACCACCCACGGCAAGCGCCTGTGGACCCGCTCCGACCGCGGCACCTGCACCGACACCGGCTTCGCGGGCGGCTCCGCCCTGCTCGCGCTCGCCCGCTGCGGCGACTCCGCCGCCCCCCGCTTCCACGTCGAACGCGTCGACGCCCGTACCGGCCGCACCACCTGGACCTACCGCGTCGGCGAGGGCATCAAGACCGTCTACCTCGCCTCCGCCGACCCCGCCGTGATCGCCGTCGCCGCCGGGGACGTCGAGGTCAGCCATCTGATCGCGCTCGACGAGCACGGCCGGGCGCGCGGCACGATCCGGCTGGCCGACACCCACACGCCCACCGGTTGCGACCGCCCCTTCAGCGCCGTGGTCGAGAGCTGCCGCTCGGTCGTCGTCGGCGCCCGCGCGCTCTACGTCCCCGTGGACGACGACATCGTCGCCTTCGACCTCGCCACCGGGAAGAGCGGGCGCCGCTTCGCCTCGTCCACCGGCGCCATGACCCCGCTGAAAATGAGCGGAGACCGCCTCATCGCCTACCGTGAGGGCAGCGGCTTCACCCCCTCCGCCGTGGTCTCCCTCGACCCCGGCACCGGCAAGGAACGCCCGCTGCTGCTCTTCGGCGCGAACCCCGACGACCTCTCCGGGACGGACGACCCCACGCGGGACGACGTCCTCTACGAACACGGCCGCCTCTTCTTCGGCGCGACCAGCGTCTACGGACCGACCGACAAGGGCCACCGGGGCGAGCTGTCCAACGTGGCGGTCGGCGTCGAGAGCGTCGCCCGCTGACCCGGAGGGCGCACCCGCTGACCCGGAGGGCGCACCCGGACACCCCGGCCGGAGCCGCCGCGACCCCCTGGTACCCTGAGTGACGGCCGTTCGTGTCAGCGCCCCCGCAGCAGATGCCTCACCGCACCCGCTCCGGAGCCCGCGCCGGACGGACCACCGCCTTCCGAGTCACGGAAGCACCCCCGAGACGCAGACCGGGGGCACTCGAAGGCACACCGAACACCTGAGGAGTACGCGTGTCGCTCGACGCCACCACGAAGAAGCAGATCATCGCCGAGTTCGGCCAGAAGGAGGGCGACACCGGCTCCCCCGAGGTCCAGGTCGCGCTGCTGTCCCGTCGGATCTCCGACCTGACCGAGCACCTGAAGGCCCACAAGCACGACCACCACTCCCGCCGCGGTCTGCTGATCCTGGTCGGCCAGCGTCGCCGCCTGCTGCAGTACCTGGCCAAGAAGGACATCCAGCGCTTCCGTGCCCTGGTCGACCGCCTCGGCATCCGCCGCGGTGCGGCCGGCGGCGCCAAGTAAGACGCCACGAAGGGAGCGGTTCCCGACAAGGATCGGGAGCCGCTCCCTTTGCTGTACGTGCGGAAACGTGCGGAGTGTCACCGACCCTTTGTAGGGTGTTGGCACACAACGCATCACGTACGACACAGAACGAGGGAGACGCGCACCTCGCCGCCGCCGGTCCTCGGTAGTGGCCCCCGGGGGGAAGACGCCCCGGGTGCTTCGATCGAAGACCGGCCCGCACCAGAAGGAGCGCTTCTCCCACCACCGTCCCCCGCCACACGGGCGAGCGGGACGAAGACGAGGAGAAAACGCTAGTGGAGAACGAGACCCACTACGCCGAGGCCGTCATCGACAACGGCTCGTTCGGCACCCGCACCATCCGCTTCGAGACGGGCCGCCTGGCCAAGCAGGCCGCCGGTTCCGCCGTGGCGTACCTGGACGACGACACCATGGTGCTGTCGGCGACCAGCGCCTCCAAGACCCCCAAGGACCAGCTCGACTTCTTCCCCCTCACGGTGGACGTCGAGGAGCGGATGTACGCCGCCGGCAAGATCCCCGGCAGCTTCTTCCGCCGTGAGGGCCGCCCCTCCGAGGACGCGATCCTCACCTGCCGCCTGATCGACCGCCCGCTGCGCCCGTCCTTCAAGAAGGGCCTGCGCAACGAGATCCAGATCGTCGCCACGATCATGGCGCTCAACCCCGACCACCTGTACGACGTCGTGGCGATCAACGCCGCGTCCGCGTCGACGCAGCTCGCCGGTCTGCCCTTCTCCGGTCCGATCGGTGGCGTCCGCGTCGCGCTGATCCGCGGCCAGTGGGTCGCGTTCCCGACGCACACCGAGCTCGAGGACGCCGTCTTCGACATGGTGGTCGCCGGGCGCGTCCTGGAGGACGGCGACGTCGCGATCATGATGGTCGAGGCCGAGGCCACCGACCAGACGATCAAGCTGGTCGAGGGCGGCGCCGAGGCGCCGACCGAGGAGGTCGTGGCCGCCGGTCTCGAGGCCGCCAAGCCCTTCATCAAGGTCCTGTGCCGCGCCCAGTCCGACCTCGCCTCCAAGGCCGCCAAGCCCGAGGGCGAGTTCCCGGTCTTCCTGGACTACCAGGACGACGTGTACGAGGCGCTCAAGAAGGCCGTCCAGCCGGAGCTCGCCCAGGCGCTCACCATCGCGGGCAAGCAGGAGCGCGAGGCCGAGCTGGACCGCGTCAAGGGTCTGGCCGCCGAGAAGCTCCTGCCGGAGTTCGAGGGCCGCGAGAAGGAGATCTCCGCCGCTTACCGCTCGCTGACCAAGCAGTTGGTCCGCGAGCGCGTGATCAAGGAGAAGAAGCGCATCGACGGCCGCGGCGTCACGGACATCCGTACGCTCGCCGCCGAGGTCGAGGCCATCCCGCGCGTGCACGGTTCGGCGCTGTTCGAGCGTGGCGAGACCCAGATCCTGGGCATCACCACCCTGAACATGCTCCGCATGGAGCAGCAGCTCGACACCCTCTCCCCGGTGACGCGCAAGCGCTACATGCACAACTACAACTTCCCGCCGTACTCCGTCGGCGAGACCGGCCGCGTCGGCTCCCCCAAGCGCCGCGAGATCGGCCACGGCGCCCTCGCCGAGCGCGCCCTCGTGCCGGTGCTGCCGACGCGCGAGGAGTTCCCCTACGCGATCCGCCAGGTGTCCGAGGCCCTCGGCTCCAACGGTTCGACGTCCATGGGCTCGGTCTGCGCCTCCACCATGTCGATGCTGAACGCCGGTGTGCCGCTCAAGGCTCCCGTCGCCGGTATCGCCATGGGTCTGATCTCCGAGCAGGCGGACGGCGAGACGCACTACGTCACCCTCACCGACATCCTCGGTGCGGAGGACGCCTTCGGCGACATGGACTTCAAGGTCGCCGGTACGAAGGACTTCGTCACCGCCCTCCAGCTCGACACCAAGCTGGACGGCATCCCGGCCTCCGTCCTGGCCGCCGCCCTCAAGCAGGCGCGCGACGCCCGTCTGCACATCCTCGACGTGATGACCGAGGCCATCGACCGGCCGGACGCCATGTCCCCGAACGCGCCGCGGATCATCACCGTCAAGATCCCGGTCGACAAGATCGGTGAGGTCATCGGCCCCAAGGGCAAGATGATCAACCAGATCCAGGAGGACACCGGCGCCGAGATCACGATCGAGGACGACGGCACCATCTACATCGGTGCCGCCGACGGCCCGGCCGCCGAGGCCGCCCGCGCCACGATCAACAGCATCGCCAACCCGACGATGCCGGAGGTCGGCGAGCGCTACCTGGGTACGGTCGTGAAGACGACCACCTTCGGCGCCTTCGTCTCCCTGATGCCCGGCAAGGACGGTCTGCTGCACATCTCGCAGATCCGCAAGCTCGCCGGCGGCAAGCGCGTGGAGAACGTCGAGGACGTCCTCGGTGTGGGCCAGAAGGTCCAGGTCGAGATCGCCGAGATCGACTCGCGCGGCAAGCTCTCCCTCGTCCCCGTGATCGAGGGCGAGGACGGCTCGGACGACAAGAAGGACGACGCCGACCAGTGACGTCCCGTAGCTTCAAGGCGACGGCCCGCACCTCCTCGGAGGCGCGGGCCGTCGCCCGTACCCAAACTCTCATCAAGGGCAGAGACGGCATCGGCACCGTCCGCAGGACCACCCTCCCGGGCGGTCTGCGCATCGTCACCGAGACGCTGCCCTCCGTGCGCTCGGCGACCTTCGGCATCTGGGCGAACGTCGGCTCCCGCGACGAGACCCCCGCGCTGAACGGCGCGACGCACTACCTGGAGCACCTGCTCTTCAAGGGCACCGACCGCAGGTCCGCCCTCGACATCTCCTCCGCGCTCGACGCGGTCGGCGGCGAGATGAACGCGTTCACCGCCAAGGAGTACACGTGCTACTACGCGCGCGTGCTCGACACCGACCTGCCGCTCGCCATCGACGTGGTGTGCGACATGCTGACCGGCTCGCTGATCCGCGAGGAGGACGTCGACGTCGAACGCGGCGCCATCCTCGAAGAGATCGCGATGACCGAGGACGACCCG
This sequence comes from Streptomyces sp. DSM 110735, assembly GCF_016482685.1. Taxonomy (GTDB): domain Bacteria; phylum Actinomycetota; class Actinomycetes; order Streptomycetales; family Streptomycetaceae; genus Streptomyces. Next base: position 49,922 of record NZ_JACYHF010000033.1, read on the forward strand.
GGCGACTGCGTGCACGACCTGTTCGCGCACACCATGTTCGGCGACAACGCCCTCGGCCGCCCCGTCCTCGGCACCGTGGACACGGTCAACGCCCTCACGGCCGACCGCATCCGCCGCTTCTACAAGAAGCACTACGACCCGACCCACCTCGTGGTCGCCGCCGCGGGCAACATCGACCACGCCAAGGTCGTCCGCCAGGTCCGCACCGCCTTCGAGCGGGCGGGCGCCCTGACCAGGACGGACGCCCAGCCCGCCGCCCCGCGCGCGGGGCGCCGCGCCATCCGCGCCGCCGGACGCGTCGAGCTGCTCGGCCGCAAGACCGAGCAGGCGCACGTCGTCCTCGGCATGCCGGGTCTCGCCCGCACCGACGACCGCCGCTGGGCCATGGGCGTACTGAACACCGCCCTCGGCGGCGGCATGTCCTCCCGGCTGTTCCAGGAGGTCCGCGAAAAGCGCGGTCTGTGCTACAGCGTCTACTCGTACACCTCCGGCTTCGCCGACTGCGGTCTCTTCGGCGTCTACGCGGGCTGCCGGCCGAGCCAGGTGTCCGACGTGCTCAAGATCTGCCGCGACGAGCTGGACCACGTGGCCGAGCACGGTCTCACCGACGACGAGATCGCCCGCGCCATCGGCCAGCTCAAGGGCTCCACCGTCCTCGGTCTCGAGGACACCGGCGCGCTGATGAACCGCATCGGCAAGAGCGAGCTGTGCTGGGGCGAGCAGATGTCGGTCGACGAGATGCTGACCCGGATAGCCCTGGTGACCCCGGACGAGGTCCGGTCGGTCGCCCGCGAGATCCTGGGACAGCGCCCGTCGCTGTCGGTCATCGGTCCGCTCAAGGACAAGCAGGCCGCGCGGCTGCACGACGCGGTCGCCTGATCCCTCGGTCCCCAACTGGCTGTAAGGAAACGGAAGATGAGCAAGCTGCGCGTGGCGGTCCTCGGTGCGAACGGTCGCATCGGGTCCGAGGCGGTACGAGCCGTCGAGGCGGCCGAGGACATGGAGCTGGTCGCCGCCCTCGGCCGGGGCGACAAGCTGGAGACCCTGGTCGACACCGGCGCCCAGGTCGCCGTCGAGCTGACCACCCCCGCCTCGGTCATGGGCAACCTCGACTTCTGCGTGCGCCACGGCATCGACGCGGTCGTCGGCACCACCGGCTGGACCGAGGACCGCCTCGCCCAGCTCAAGGGCTGGCTGGAGCTGTCCCCGGAGACCGGTGTGCTCATCGCCCCGAACTTCTCCATCGGCGCCGTCCTCACCATGAAGTTCGCGCAGCTCGCCGCGCCGTACTTCGAGTCCGTCGAGGTCGTCGAGCTGCACCACCCCCACAAGGTGGACGCCCCCTCCGGCACCGCCACGCGCACCGCCCAGCTCATCGCCGAGGCGCGCCGAGCGGCGGGTACGGCTCCGGCGCCCGACGCCACGGTCACCGCCCTGGACGGTGCCCGCGGCGCCGACGTCGACGGCGTCCCCGTGCACGCGGTCCGGCTGCGCGGTCTCCTCGCGCACCAGGAGGTGCTGCTCGGCGCCGAGGGCGAGACCCTCACCGTCCGCCACGACTCCCTGCACCACAGCAGCTTCATGCCGGGCATCCTGCTCGGCGTGCGCCGCGTGGTGTCCACCCCGGGCCTGACCTTCGGCCTGGAGAACTTCCTCGACCTCGGCTGAGAGCCCCGTCATGCGCGCGAAGATCACCTACCTCGTCACGGCCGCCGTCCTGGTCTTCTACTTCGTCCTGGTCGGCAGCCGGGGCGTCATGCTCATCGAGTCCGGCACGCTCCTGACCGTCACCTTCGGCGTGGCGGTGCTGATCCTGCCGGTCATCGGCGTGTGGTTCCTGTGGAAGAACACCCAGTTCGTCCGCCGGGCCAACGCCCTCGCCGCCGAGCTGGAGGCCGAGGGCGGGCTGCCCGTCGACGAGCTGAAGCGCACCCCGGGCGGCCGGATCGACCGCGACTCGGCCGACGAGGTCTTCGCCCGCCGCCGGGCCGAGACCGAGGCAGCCCCGGACGACTGGCGGAGCTGGTTCCGGCTCGCCGTTGCCTACCACGACGCCCGTGACACCCCGCGCGCCCGCAAGGCGATGCAACGCGCCATCGCCCTGCACGACGGCAGACCCGTCCCGGTCTGAGCCCGGTCGGACAAGCAGAAGGGGCCGCCCCGCGACGACGCGGGACGGCCCCTTTCTCCGTTGTTCCGCTTTTTCCTTGTTCCGCGCGGTCAGTGCGGCCGGTACTCCGCCGCCCACGCCTCCACCGCGTCCGCCGCCCGGTCGAACCCGGCGGGACGGTTCAGGAAGTCCAGGTCGTGCGTGGTGAGCAGCGGAGCGGTGTCGTCGGGCGCCCGGTCCGCGCGCACCAGCGTCAGCGCCTGCCCCTGCACCGTGCGCGGCAGCCCCAGCCAGCGCACCGGCTGCTGCGCGGTCCGCACCGAGACCACCCGCTGCCAGGGCACCGTGCGCGTCATCAGGAACGTCACCTGGCGCAGCCCGCGCTCGCTCACCCACACCCCCATCCGCAGCACCCGCAGCGCGGCGAGGATGATCGCGAAAGCCAGCCCGAAGATCGACCCGGCGGAAGCCGCCGAACCGGTCAGCGCGATGAGCACCGCGGCGAACAGCACGAAGGACGACAGCAGCAGCCCCACCGCCACCCCGCCCACCCGCCAGGGCCCGGGGCGGTACGGCCGCCGCCAGCGGTCCCGGTCGTCGTACGGCAGCGAGCTCTCGGGCGCCGCCTCGGTGGTGCGGTCGGCCGTCAGGAAAGGGAGGGGCACGGCTGTTCCTCACTCGGTCGCGTGGGCTGTGCCCGGTGAGGCTATCCGCCGGTGATCGCACTCACCAGCCATGGACCGCCGTACGAGTCAGTGTCCCTGCGCCGCCTGGGACTGCGGACTCTGGGGAGCGGCGGGCGTGGAGAGCGCCGGCATCCCGAGCATCAGCGCGCCGACCAGCCCCGCGACGAGCGTGAGCCCCAGCAGCCAGCGCCCGGCTATCTCGCCGGTGGACGCCCGCATACGGGGCGGGGGAGCGACATTGCCGCGGAACCTGTCGGCTTCGGCGAGGAAGGCGAAGGGCACGGGCTCACGGCGTCGGAACATGGGGGGCGTGTCTCCTCTCGGGGCTTTCGGGGCGTATGGGGATGCGACTCATTCATACAGACGAGCGATTGGCCCAAAAGGTGCCCATGTCAGGAAAACCCGCTGGATGCGATCTTTGAGGTGAGGTGGTGGTTGTCCTGAGAGGTGCGCGTGCCCCGTATGGTGGGCGCAAACCCGGAAGTGATGGAAGGACCCGCGTGACCACCCCCCAGCCGCTCACCCTCCGCAGCGACGTCACCGTCGAACTGGTGAAATCCAGCGCGTCGGACGCCGACGTCCTCTTCGCCGCCCGCGTCTCCACGCTCGGCGAGCAGTCCCTGGACGAGCTGGGGAAGGACCCGGAGCGCTCCAAGGGGCTGATCAACTACCTGATGCGCGACCGGCACGGCAGCCCGTTCGAGCACAACTCGCTGACCTTCTTCATCAGCGCCCCGATCTTCGTCTTCCGCGAGTTCATGCGGCACCGCGTCGGCTGGTCCTACAACGAGGAATCGGGCCGCTACCGGGAGCTGGAGCCGGTCTTCTACGTCCCCGACACCTCCCGCAAGCTCGTGCAGGAGGGCCGTCCGGGCAAGTACGTCTTCGTCGAGGGCAGCCCCGCCCAGCACGAGACGGTGCGCGACACCCTGACGGAGTCCTACGAGCAGGCGTACGCCGCCTACCAGAAGCTGCTCGCCGAGGGCGTCGCCCGCGAGGTCGCCCGCGCGGCTCTCCCCGTCGGCCTCTACTCCTCGATGTACGCCACCTGCAACGCGCGCTCCCTGATGCACTTCCTCGGTCTGCGCACCCAGCACGAGCTGGCCAAGGTGCCCTCCTTCCCGCAGCGCGAGATCGAGATGGTCGGCGAACAGATGGAGGCCAAGTGGGCGGAACTCATGCCGCTCACCCACGCCGCCTTCAACGCCAACGGCCGGGTCGCCCCTTAGGTGCCCCGGAAAAACGAAGCCCCGTTCCCCTCGACGGAACGGATGTACGGAGCAACCTTGCGAAGTGTCCGTATTGCGGCATTTAGCGAAGTTCATCTAGCCTGATCAAACGGACCCGGCACTGCTTGAACCCCCGAGCAGGCAGTGCCGGGCTCCACTTTTGTCCTGACTTACCCGGCACCCCACGGGGCGACCATGGATCGAGTACCGAGTAGCGTGTCACCCATGGCTCCGACCTCGACTCCGCAGACCCCCTTCGGGCGGGTCCTCACCGCCATGGTCACGCCCTTCACGGCGGACGGCGCACTCGACCTCGACGGCGCGCAGCGGCTCGCCGCCCACCTGGTGGACGCAGGCAACGACGGCCTGATCGTCAACGGCACCACCGGCGAGTCCCCCACCACCAGCGACGCGGAGAAAGCGGACCTCGTCCGGGCCGTCACCGAAGCGGTCGGCGACCGCGCCCACGTCGTCGCCGGAGTCGGCACCAACGACACCCACCACAGCACCGAACTGGCCCGCCAGGCCGAAGCCGCGGGCGCCCACGGCCTCCTGGTCGTCACGCCGTACTACAACAAGCCCCCGCAGGAGGGCCTGTACCGGCACTTCACCACCGTCGCGGACGCCACCGGCCTGCCGGTCATGCTCTACGACATCCCCGGCCGCTCCGGCGTCCCGATCAGCACCGAGACGCTGGTCCGCCTCGCCGCGCACCCCCGGATCGTGGCCAACAAGGACGCCAAGGGCGACCTCGGCCGCGCGAGCTGGGCCATCGCCCGCACCGGACTCGCCTGGTACTCCGGCGACGACATGCTCAACCTGCCCCTGCTGTCCGTCGGCGCCGTCGGCTTCGTCTCCGTCGTCGGCCACCTGGTCGCCCCGGACCTGCGCGCCCTCGTCGACGCCTACACCTCGGGCGACGTCGTCAAGGCGACCGAGATCCACCAGAAGCTGCTCCCGGTCTACACCGGTGTCTTCCGTACCCAGGGCGTCATGACCACCAAGGCCGCCCTCGCCCTCCAGGGTCTGCCCGCGGGTCCGCTGCGCGCGCCGATGATCGAGTGCACGGCGGAAGAGACCGCCCAGCTCAAGCTCGATCTCGCCGCCGGCGGGGTACAGCTCTGACAACAGACTTCCGCACCACCCGAGCTTCACAACTGAATCGACAACTGCACGCACGAACGTCACCCGCGCCACGTGCCACCGGTACGTGGCGCGGGTGGTCAGGAGAGTCTTTTGAGTCATCCGCACCCTGAACTCGCCCCCCCGCCGCCGCTCGCCAAGGGCGGCCTGCGGGTCACTCCGCTCGGCGGTCTCGGTGAGATCGGCCGGAACATGACGGTCTTCGAGTACGACGGCCGTCTGCTGATCGTCGACTGCGGCGTCCTCTTCCCCGAGGAGGAGCAGCCCGGCGTCGACCTGATCCTGCCGGACTTCTCGTCCATCCGGGACCGCCTCGACGACATCGAGGGCATCGTCCTCACGCACGGCCACGAGGACCACATCGGCGCCGTGCCCTACCTGCTCCGCGAGAAGCCGGACATCCCGCTGATCGGCTCCAAGCTCACCCTCGCGCTGATCGAGGCCAAGCTCCAGGAGCACCGCATCCGCCCCTACACCCTTGAGGTGGAGGCGGGCGACCGTGAGCAGGTCGGTCCGTTCAACCTCGAGTTCGTCGCGGTGAACCACTCCATCCCCGACGCCCTCGCGGTCGCCATCCGCACCCCGGCCGGCATGGTCGTGCACACCGGTGACTTCAAGATGGACCAGCTCCCGCTGGACGGCCGTCTCACCGACCTGCACGCCTTCGCGCGGCTGAGCGAGGAGGGCATCGACCTCCTCCTCGCGGACTCCACGAACGCCGAGGTCCCCGGCTTCGTCCCGCCCGAGCGCGACATCTCCAACGTGCTGGACAACGTCTTCGCGGGCGCGCACAGCCGCATCATCGTGGCGAGCTTCGCCAGCCATGTGCACCGCATCCAGCAGATCCTGGACACCGCCCAGAAGTACGGCCGCAAGGTCGCCTTCGTCGGCCGCTCCATGGTCCGCAACATGGGCATCGCGCGGGACCTCGGCTATCTGAAGGTCCCGCCGGGCCTGATCGTCGACGTCAAGCAGCTCGACGACCTGCCGCCCGACAAGGTCGTCCTGGTCTGCACGGGCTCCCAGGGCGAGCCGATGGCGGCGCTGTCCCGCATGGCCAACCGCGACCACCAGATCCGGATCGTCGAGGGCGACACGGTCATCCTGGCCTCGTCCCTCATCCCGGGCAACGAGAACGCGGTCTACCGCGTGATCAACGGCCTGACCCGCTGGGGCGCCAACGTCGTCCACAAGGGCAACGCCAAGGTGCACGTCTCCGGCCACGCGTCCGCGGGCGAGCTGCTGTACTTCTACAACATCTGCAGGCCGAAGAACCTCATGCCGGTCCACGGCGAATGGCGCCACCTGCGCGCCAACGCCGAGCTGGGCGCCGCGACGGGCGTCCCGCACGACCGCATCGTGATCGCCGAGGACGGCGTCGCGGTCGACCTGATCGGCGGCAAGGCCAAGATCGCGGGCAAGGTGCAGGCCGGTTACGTCTACGTCGACGGTCTCTCCGTCGGCGAGGTCGGCGAGCCCGCCCTGAAGGACCGCAAGATCCTCGGCGACGAGGGCATCATCTCGGTCTACGTGGTCATGGACTCGACCACGGGCAAGATCACCGGTGGCCCGCACATCCAGGCCCGTGGTTCCGGCATCGACGACTCGGCCTTCTCCGAGATCCTCCCGAAGATCACCGAGACGCTGGAGCGGTCCGCCCAGGACGGCGTCGTGGAGCCCCACCAGCTCCAGCAGCTCATCCGTCGCGTGCTCGGCAAGTGGGTGTCGGACACCTACCGCCGTCGCCCGATGATCCTCCCGGTCGTCGTCGAGGTCTGACCTCCGACGCTCCGACCTGCACAGAGGCCCCCGAACTCCGGTCCGGGGGCCTCTGGCACACCCCCGCTGGAAAAAATCTTGACAGCCTGGGTTGACACTGCCTGGCCGCATCCGTAGAGTTCTTGGTCTGCCCCGGAGCCGTAACGGTTCTGTGGTGGCACCTCCGCCGCGCAAGCGGCACTCCAACCACCAGCACGATCTCCCGTTCGGGATTGCTTTCGGCGTGTCCGAATTCAATTCGAATGGGGCTCGGCAGCCCGATTAGGAACTGCCGGGGTTGATCCG
>NZ_JACYHF010000034.1 GCF_016482685.1 Streptomyces sp. DSM 110735
CCCCCCCCCCCCCCCCCCCCCCCCCCCCCCCCCCCCCCCCCCCCGCCCCCCCCCCCCCCCCCCCCCCCCCCCCCCCCGCCCCCCCCCCCCCCCCCCCCCCCCCCCCGCCCCCCCCCCCCCCGGCCGGCCGCGGCGGCGGGGGCGAATCGGCGGGGATATGAGCGGGAGCTGGGGCGGAGCGTTAGCGGCCGGGCATATGGCCGGGAGCCGGGGCAGGGCGGGTAACTGCCAGGGCGAGGGCCGAGGGACGGGCGGGAGCCGGTAGCTAGAGCGGAGGCGAGGAGCCGCCGGAGGTAAGGCCGCTAGGGCGTGTCCCGGTGACCCGGCGGGGTGAACAGCTCGTCCTGCGCGCGGTCGCGGGCGGTCAGCAGAGCCCCGCGCAGGACGGCACCCCCGCCGAGTTCGCTCGCCCGCACCTCGGTGACCAGCGGAGACATCCTCCGCAGCCGCTCCGCCACCCGCCCGGCCAGCTCCGCTCCCCCCGCCTGCCCGACCTCACCCCCGAGCACGACACACCCGGGGTCGAGCAGCGCGGCCACGGAGGCGGCGCCTATGGCGACACGGTCGGCGAGAGCGTCCAGGAAGCGGGCGGCGTTTCCGGGGTCGACGGCGGGGGCGCGGGAGCCGCCTGCGGGGGCGCGGGAACCGTCAGCGGCGATGCGGGAACCGTCAGCGGCGATGCGCGAACCCGCTGCGGGAACGCGGGAGTCGTCTACGGCACCCCCGTTGACCTCGGCAGGCGCGTCCGGGGAACTCCCCGTACCCCCGGTGTCCGCAGACGCGCCCCGCCCCGCCCCCGCGCCCGGTTCCGCCAGCGCCGCCACCGCCTCCGCCACCACCCGAGCCGCTCCCGGTCCGTCCATGACCCCCGGCACGGGCAGCCCCGACCGTGCCGCCAGGGCGCCGATCGCCGCCGCGCCCACCAGGGCGTGGAAGCCGCCCTCGCAGTCCGTGGCGGAGGGCAGTCCGCCCGTCCCCGGCACCGGCAGGAAGCCGATCTCGCCCGTGCCGCCCGAGGCGCCCCGGCGCAGGGTGCCGTCCAGGACGACGGCGGCGCCGACTCCGTGCCCGAGCCAGAGCAGGACGAAGGTGTCCCGGTCGCGGGCGGCGCCTTCGCGCTGCTCGGCCACGGCGGCCAGGTTGGTCTCGTTCTCGACGGTCACCCGCGCCCCGGGCAACCGCTCCTGGAGCGCGGCGACCAGACTCCGGTGCCACGCGGGCAGCCCGCTGGAGTCGCGCAGCTCGCCGGTGGCGGGGTCCACGAGCCCCGGCGCCCCGATCCCGACGGTGTGCAACCGCCCCCAGGCAGGACCGCCTCGACTCCTCGACGCCCCGCCGGAGAAGTCCCGGTCCCCCTCCCTCGACGACACCGAGCCGGTGAGATCCGGACCCCCCTCGCCCGCTGCCGCGCCCTCAGCGGCACCTCGCTCCGCCTCCCCCGAATCGCCGGAGAGAGCCCGGGCGCCTTCGCCGCCCAGCGCCTCGCCGAAGGAGCTCCGGCCGCGCTCGTTCCCCGCCGTGCCGCCGGATGAACCCCGGTCGTCCTCCCGCACCCCGCCAGAAGCACCCCGCCCCTCCCCCGAACCACCGGAGGCAAGCCGTGCCGCCCGCTCCACCGCCCCCACCGCACGCTCCACGGCCGCCCCCGTCCCCGCCTCGCCGTCGATCGGCACGGAGACCTCCGCCAGCACCCGCCCGACCAGGTCGGAGACCAGCACGAGGACACCGCCCGTGCGCACGTCCAGCGCGGCGAGATGCGCGCGGTCGGCGACGATGCCGTAGAGACGGGCGTTGGGGCCGCGGCGCTGGGCGCCCGACTCGCCGACGACCGTGATGAGACCGGAGACGGCGAGGCGTTCGAGCAGGTCGGCGACCGTCGGGCGGGAGAGACCGGTCAGTTGCTTGAGACGGCCCGCCGTAAGAGGACCCTCCTGCTGGAGGAGGCGGAGGGCGAGCCGGTCGTTGATGAGCCGGGCGGTGCTCGGTGATGCGGGCATGACCGGAATCCTCCCAGAGGGGTGCGTCGGCGCCTGGCCGTTCTCCCACTATCTATCAGGCAGGCTCCCTGATAGTTTTCGCGGCGTATCACCGGCGACTCCTGGGGAGGGGACCTGACATGGGCGACGAGAAGGAGTTCCCGGCCGCGACGCTGAGGCGCGCCCGCTACGCCGTCGCGGCGGTGTTCGCCGTGCACGGCGCGGTGACCGGCTCGTTCGCCACCCGGGTGCCCTGGATCCAGGACCACGCGGACCTGAGCGCGGGACAGCTCGGCTTCTCCCTCGCCTTCACCGCGCTCGGCGCCTCGTGCGCGATGCCGCTGGCGGGCCGGATCGCGCACCGCTACGGCACCCGCACGGCACTGCGCGGACTGCTCGCCCTGTGGACGCTCTCCCTGGTGCTGCCCTCGCTCGCCCCGAACCTGCTCACGCTGTGCCTGGCGATGTTCGCCTACGGCGCCGCCTCGGGCATGGCCGACGTGGTGATGAACACCCTCGGCGTGGAGGTGGAGCAGCGGCTCGGACGGTCGATCATGTCCGGTCTGCACGGCATGTGGAGCGCGGGCGCGCTGGTCGGCTCGGCGGCCGGCACCCTCGCGGCACACCTCGGCTCGGACGCCCGGCTGCATCACGCGCTGGCCTCCGCCGTACTGACCCTGCTCGGTCTGGTCGTCTGCGGCTGGGTGCTGGACCTGCGCCCCACGGAAGAGGAGGAGGCGCCGCCGAGGTTCGCGCTGCCGCCCCGCTCGGCGCTGCTGATCGGCGCGGTCGGCTTCTGCGCGGTGTTCGCGGAGGGGGCGAACCTGGACTGGTCGGCGGTGTTCCTGCGGGACCGGCTCGGCGGCTCCCCCGGGCTCGCGGCGGCCACGACGACCGGGTTCATGCTGACCATGGCGGTGGCCCGGATCGCCGGGGACGCGGTGGTCAACCGCTTCGGCCCGGTGCGCACCGTGCGGACGGGCGGTCTCCTCGCGGGGCTCGGCGGGCTGCTGGTCGTCGTCGCGGACCGGCCCGCGGTGGCCATGACCGGCTTCGCGCTGATGGGTCTCGGCATCGCCGTGGTCGTCCCGCTGTGCTTCGCGGCGGCCGGACACGCGGGCCCGAACCCGAGCCAGGCCATCGCGGGCGTCGCCACCATCACCTACACCTCGGGGCTTGTCGCGCCGAGCCTGATCGGCGGGGTGGCCCAGGCGACCAGCCTGACCGTGTCGTTCGCCCTGGTGACCGTGCTGGCCCTCGGACTCGCCCTGTTCGCGGGCGTGTTGCGCACCGCCGGGCGCGGCGGCACGACCGAGTCGGCCCGACAGGCCGCGGCGGTTCCGGGACCGCCGGCCTGACGTACCGATCTCCGCGACCGACCGCTCCGGGGGAAACCCCCCTGGTCGGAAGGGTCGGGCACCACCTCCCCCGCGAGCGCCGCGTCCGGGCCGCGCGGGGGACCTGAGGGCCGGGGCACCGCCTCTGACCCCCGACAATGGTGCAGACCCACATCGGTACAGAGAAAGCGAAACCCCACCATGGACCTCGGCGTGCGCTGGAAACTGCACGGGGATGGGAAATCACCCGTACCCGGAGCGGTGGTACGCCCCGACGAACGGCTCACCTGGCCCCGCACGGTGGGCCTCGGCGCCCAGCACGTCGTGGCGATGTTCGGCGCCTCCTTCGTCGCCCCCGTACTCATGGGCCTGGACCCCAACCTGGCGATCATGATGTCGGGTGTGGCGACGGTGATCTTCCTGCTCGCCACGCGCGGACGGGTGCCGAGCTATCTGGGCTGCTCCCTGTCGTTCGTGGGCGTCGCCGCCGTGATCCGGGCGGACGGCGGCACCAGCGCGACCGTGACCGGCGCGATCCTGGTCGTCGGCGTGGTGCTGTTCCTGGTGGGACTCGCGGTGCAGCGCTTCGGCGCGCGGATCATCCACGCCGCGATGCCGCCGATCGTCACCGGTGCCGTGGTCATGCTGATCGGCTTCAACCTCGCCCCGGTCACCGCGACCACCTACTGGCCGCAGGACCAGTGGACGGCGCTGCTGGTCATGCTGTTCACCGGTCTGGCGGTCGTCTGTCTGCGCGGTTTCTGGTCGCGTATCGCGATCTTCCTCGGGCTGGTCTTCGGCTATCTCATCTCCTGGGTCTTCGACCTGGTCTTCGGCAAGATCCACTCGGCGGACGCGAGCGGCAAGATCACCGACCACTGGCGCCTGGACCTCTCCGGTGTCGCCAAGGCGGACTGGATCGGGCTGCCCCACTTCCACGGCCCGAGCTTCCACTGGTCCGCGATCCTGGTCGCGCTGCCCGTCGTCATCGCCCTGGTCGCCGAGAACGCCGGTCACGTCAAGGCGGTCGGCGAGATGACCGGCGACTCCCTGGACGACAAGCTGGGCACCGCGATCTCGGCGGACGGCATCGCCTCCGTGCTCTCCACCGCCGTGGGCGGACCGCCGAACACCACCTACTCCGAGAACATCGGCGTCATGGCGGCGACCCGCGTCTACTCCACCGCCGCCTACTGGGCCGCCGCCTGCTTCGCCCTGCTCTTCGGCGTGTGCCCGAAGTTCGGCGCGATCGTCGCCGCGATCCCGGGCGGTGTCCTCGGCGGCATCACCGTCATCCTGTACGGCATGATCGGCCTGCTCGGCGCGCAGATCTGGCTGCACGGCAAGGTGGACCTGCGCAACCCGCTGAACCTGGTCCCGGCCGCCGCGGGCATCATCATCGGCGTCGGCAACGTCACCATGAAGTTCTCCGACACCTTCTCGCTGAGCGGCATCGCGCTGGGCACCCTGGTGGTCATCACCGGCTACCACGCGCTGCGCGCCTTCGCCCCGGCGCACCTCAAGGTGCAGGAGCCGCTCCTTGACGAGGGCACCTCGTCGTACGACGACGAGACGCCGGAGCCCGGCAAGTCCTGACGCTGCGGCGCGCGCCGTTCGCCCGTTCCGGCGAAGCACCGGTCCGTACGGCACCCCGCCCGGGCCGGTGCTGCCACCCTTCCCCCATGGCGCAGCCGCGATACCCCGTCTCCACCGTCGACACCGTCCTGTCCCGGATGCGCGCCCTCGCGGCGGAGCTGCCCGCGCGGGACGGTGTCGCCGTCTTCAACCGGGTCTATCTCGCCGTCACCGAGGAGGTGGACCGGCGCCTGGGCTCCGGGGAGTTCCCGGACCGGCGGGCGGCGGCGACGCTGGACGTGCGGTTCGCGGAGCGGTACCTCTCGGCGGTGGACGCGGACGACACCGGCCGCAGACCCCCCGCCTGCTGGCGCCCGCTGTTCCAGCTCCGCCGCCATCCCGGCGTACGCCCGCTGCAGTTCGCGCTGGCGGGCATCAACGCCCACATCGGGCACGACCTGGCGCTCGCCGTGGTGGACGCCTGTCACGCGCTGGGCTGTGAACCGGCCGATCTGGAGGACGAGTTCGACCGGGTGGGCGAGCTGCTGACCGCGCTGGAGGAGCGCATCCGCGAGGATCTGATGCCGGGTCCCGACCTCCTCCAGATCGCGGACCCGCTCACGCATCTGCTGGGTTCCTGGAGCCTGGAGCGCGCCCGGGACGCCACCTGGTCGGCGGCGCGGATCCTGTGGGCGCTGCGCCGGTGCGGCGAGGTGGCCGAGGAGTTCACCGGGCGCCTGGACGCGGCGGTCGGCTTCGCGGGGCGGATGCTGCTGACCCCGCTCGGGGACTGAGCCCGGCCGGAACTCACCCCTTCGGGTGACTTACGGAACAGCCGGGCGAGGGCCGCGCGTTGAAGAGGCAGACCCGACGCGAAGGAGCACCGGTATGACGACCAGGCTCGGCCTCGCCCTTCCCCAGATGCGCCAGTACGACCTCGCCGAAGACGTGCCCCGGGTGGCCCGCGCCGCCGAGGAGACGGGCTACGACAGCCTGTGGGTCTTCGAGCGGGCCCTGGTCCCGGACCCCGCCACCCAGGGGCTGTACGGCATACCGGGTCTGCCCTGGCCGGAGGGGTACCGCGGCGTGGCGGACCCGCTGATCACCCTGACCCTGGCCGCGACCGCCACCACGCGCGCCGAGCTGGGCTCCAGTGTGCTGGTCGCCCCGCTGCACCTGCCGTTCCAGCTCGCCAAGTCCCTGGCGACACTGGACGTGGTGAGCGGCGGCCGGGTCCTCGCGGGCTTCGGCACGGGCTGGTCGCTGGACGAGTACGCGGCTTCCGGTGTGCGCCCCTTCGAGGAGCGCGGCGCCGCGCTGGACGAGGTGATCGCGGTGTGCCGGGCGGTGTGGGGTCCCGATCCGGTCGTCCACCACGGGAAGAGCGCCGACATCGCCTCCGCGATCGTCGGACCCAAGCCGGTGCGCCCGGTCCCGGTCCTGCTGGCGGCGAGCAACCGGCGGGCGATGCGGCGACTGGTGGAGCGGGCCGACGGCTGGCTGCCGGGCGCCTACGGTCCGGAGCAGCTCGCCGCCCAGTGGCGCGACCTGCGCGAGCTGGCCGAGGAGCGCGGCCGCACGGAGCCGATCCGCACGGTCGTCAGGGTGAACGCGCGGGTGGCCGACAAGCCGCACCCCGGCCCGGACCGCCCGCCGTTCGAGGGGGACGCCGACCAGATCGTGACCGATGTCGCCGCCCACGTCGGCATCGTCCCGGACGCCGAGTTCCTGCTCGACCTCCAGAGCAATGCCCGGGACGCGGCGGAGCTGACGGACCTGGCGGTCCAGTTGTACGAGAAGGTCCGGGCCGCCGGGATATGAACCCCGCCCGCCCGGGCCGCCCGCTCAGTCCTCGGGCAGCTCGACGGGCGCGATCTCGTCGTAGAGGTCGCCCGGACCCGGGTTGGTCCGGTCGGTCTCGCCGCCGAAGTGGTGCATGACGCCCCAGACCGCGTTCAGCGCGGTCTGGACGGCGCCCTCGGCCCACCCGGCGGTCCAGGAGATGTCGTCACCGGCGAGGAAGATGCCGCGCTTGTCCTCGGGCAGCCGGTCCTGCATGAAGTGGGTGAACAGGCGGCGCTGGTAGCGGTAGTGCCCGGGCAGGTTGGCCTTGAACGCGCCCATGAAGTAGGGCTCGTTCTCCCAGGAGACGGTCACCGGGTTGCCGATGATGTGCTTCCTGATGTCGACCTTCGGGTAGATCTCGCCGAGCGACTTCAGCATGACCTCCATCCGCTCGCTCGCGGACAGCGGCAGCCACTTCAGGCTGTCGTCGCACCAGGTGTACGACAGACAGATGACGGCGGGCTTGTCCGGTCCTTCGTCCAGCAGATAGGTGCCGCGCGTCATGCGGTCGGTGAGCGTCATCGACATGACGTCCCGGCCGGTCTCCTCGTCCTTGTCCAGCCAGAACGGCCGGTCCACGGGCACGAAGAGCTTGGAGGACTCCATGTAGTGGGTGCGCTCGATCGCGGTCCAGTGGTCGATCGGGAAGAGCGAGTCGTCGCAGGAGATCTTGGACAGCAGCATCCAGGACTGGGCGGTGAAGATCGCCGCCGGGTAGGTGCGGATGTCGCCGTTCGCGTCGGTGACGGTGATCCGGTTGCCCGAGGTGCGGTGCAGCCGGGTCACGGCCGGGCGGGGCTCGCCGCCGACGTGCAGGGACGCCAGCGAGGTGCCGTACGGCCAGTGGACGATCTTCTCCGGCTCGCGCTCCCACAGACGCAGCGGCAACTGCTGGGAGCCGCCGACGATGCCCCGGTGGTGGTCGTCCGCCTCGGTGTAGACGACGCGCAGGATCTCCAGGATGGAGTTGGGGAAGTCGGTGTCCCAGCCGCCGGTGCCGAAGCCGACCTGGCCGAAGATCTCGCGGTGCCGGAAGGACTTGAACGCCTCGGACTCGCAGAGGAAGCCGTAGAAGGTCTGGTTGTCGAGCTTCTCGACCAGGCGGGACCAGATCTCGCGGATGCGCGGCACGTCCCGCTCGCGCAGGGCGCGGTTCATGTCGGAGAAGTCGGCGCCCTCTTCGAGGCACTTGTTCCACGCCTCGGCGACGTCGCGGTAGACCTGGGGCAGGTCGGCGGCGGTCTCGGCGTAGTGCGACTCGCCCTTGAGGTCGACGACGGTCGAAGGCGTCGCCTCGGCGAGCGGGTTGGGGAAGGGCCTGGTCTCCAGACCGACCAGGTCGATGTAGTGCTGGAGGGCGGTGGAGGAGGGCGGGAAGCGCATCGCGCCCATCTCGGCGGTCAGCGACGCGTCGCAGCCCTCGAAGCCCACCGTGCGCAGCCGGCCGCCGAGCTGGTCGGCTTCGTAGACGACGGGCTTGAGACCCATCTTCATCAGCTCGTACGCGGCGATGATCCCGGAAAGGCCGCCGCCGATGACGGCTACCTCGGTGCCGTGCTCGGTGGCCGGTATCTGGCCGAGTCCCGCCGGGTGGGCGAGGAAGTCGTCGTAGGCGTAGGGGAAGTCCGGGCCGAACATGGTGATCGGCGGCTGCTGCTCACCGGCGTGTTCGACGGCGTTGGGCACCGTGGACGTCATGGGGTACGGACTCCTTGCACGGAAGAACTGGTGACGCGGAAGAACTGGGGGGAGGGCCGGGACCGGTTCAGGACGGGCGGACCAGCGGCTCGTACAGACCGGGGCGGCGGTCCTTCAGGTACGGGTTCGCCTCGCGGGAGGCGGCCAGGAAGGCGGGGTCGGCGTCGGCGAACACCAACTGGTCGGCGCCGCGTCCGGCACGCGCCCGGGCGACACCATCGGGTCCGGCCAGCGTGGAGAGCCCGACGAACTCGAACTCCCCTTCCCGGCCGACCCGGTTGACGTACGCCACGTACATCTGGCTCTCGAAGGCGCGCACCGGGATCATCGACTCGGGCACGAACTGGTACGGGTGCATCTGCGCGGTCGGCACCACGAGGAGGTCGGTCCCGGCGAGGGCGTGGGCGCGGGTGTTCTCCGGGAACTCCACGTCGTAGCAGATCATCAGCCCGACGGTGAGACCGTTCAGCTCGGCCTGGACGACCGCCTGCTCGCCCGGGGTGAAGTGGTCGCGCTCGAAGCAGCCGAAGAGGTGGGTCTTGCGGTAGTTGGCCAGCGAGCGGCCGTCGGCGGAGACGAGCCGGGCGGAGTTGTAGACCGCCTCGCCGTCCCGCTCGGGGTAGCCGTAGGCGACGGCGACGCCGTGGTGGGCGGCGATCTCCGCGACCGCCCGCGCCGAGGCGCCGTCGGCGGGCTCCGCGAGGCGGGCGATGTCGTCCCCGATCGCGTACCCGGTGAGGAACATCTCCGGCGCGGCCAGCAGCCCGGCCCCCGCCGCCGCGGCACGGCCCGCCGCCTCGTCGAGGACCTTGAGGTTCTCGGCGACGGAGCCGGGGCGGCCGGAGCTCTGGAGCAGGGCGGTGCGCATGGGTGGTCCTCACCTGACGTGAAAAAAAGGGGGGTGGGAAGTCAGATAGACGGTACGGTCGGCGCGCTCGGCCTCACAAGAAGCAGCCGTTGCGCGCCCGTGCGCGGTTCGTTGCGTGCGCGGCGGACGATACGGCGATTCGTTGCGCGCCCCGGCGCCGTGGCCTCAGATCCGCCGCAGCCGGTGCACGATCTCCCGCAGCAGCTCGGGGTCGGCGGCGGGTCCGGTGACCGGCAGGCGGCGGGGCGCGTCGATGCGGATCAGCCCCGCCTCGGCGAGGTCGCCGAGCAGCACGCGGACGACGGTCAGGGGCAGGTCGGCGTCGACGGCCAGCTCGACCAGCGGACGCGGCCCGCGCCGGATCAGATCGAGCAGGGCCGCCCCCGCGTGCTCGACGCCGGGCAGCGGCGCCGCCTCCGGGGCCAGCGCGGTGACCCGGGACATCAGGTCGACGGCCTGCCGCCCCGAGGGGCGGGTGCGGCCCCGGGTCACGGTGTACGGGCGCACCATCGCGCCGGTCTCGTCCTCGTACCAGCGCGCGTCGGGACCGTCCTCGCCGGGCCCGCTTCCGTCGGGTCCCTTCTCGTCGAGCCCGTTCTCGTCGGGCTCGTGATCCGCGTGCGCCTGCTCTTCGTACGCCTCCTGCCCCAGATGCGCGTGTCTCTCGTACCCGTATCCCACGTACGGGTCGTGGTCGTACGGGTCGTGCGGGTGCCCCTCTCCGCGCAGGTGACCGTCGTTCACCGCAGGGTCAGGAGGCCGAGCGGGTCGCGGCGTCCAGGTGGCGGCCGAGTCTGCGCACCAGCAGGGCCATCTCGTGGCCGAGCTGTCCGACGTCGCTGCGCGCCTCGCTGAGGACGGCGAGGCGGCTGCCGTGTCCCGCGGGGGTGATGAAGAGGTAGGCGTCCTCCAGCATGACCATGGTCTGCCGTATCCGCCCGGTGCCGAACCGCTCCCCCGCCGAGCGGGCCAGCCCGTGCAATCCGGAGCAGACGGCGGCGAGGTGCTCGATGTCGCGCCGCCGCATGCCCTCCGAGCAGCTCAGCGCGAGTCCGTCGGCGGTGAGCAGTACGGCCTGCCGCACATGGTCGGTGCGCGCCACGAGGTCGTCGAGCAGCCAGCCGAGGTCCGTGCCGGGCACTCCCTCGGGCACCACGGGGCTCTGGGCGTTGCGGTCGTCACCGTACATCGTCGGTGTCCATCCCTTCGTCGACGTGGGTGCTCGGGTGGTCACGGGGTGCGGGGCGGGGTGCCGGTGCCGGGGCGCCGGGCTCCGTGGGTGTCTCGGAGTCCTGGCGACCCAGGTCCCGGCCGCGCTGGAAGGCGCCGAAGATCGCGCGCATCTCCTCGGGGTCGGCGGCGGTGTCCGGCGTCTCCGGCGGCGGCTCCTCGCGCAGCTCGCGGGCGAGCGACGCCTGGCGGACGCGGGTGGGGAGCGCGGGGGCGCCGGGGCGGCCCGGCACGGCGGGCGGCGTCCGGGGCGCGGCGCAGGTCCGCGGGGGCGAGTCCCGGGGTCCGGTCGGCCGCGGCGGGGCTCCGCCCGCGGCACCGGTCCCGCTCAGGTCACCGTCGGCCACTGTGTCCATGTCACCACTTCCCGCTCGGCCCACGTCTCCACTGCCCGCGCCTCCATCGCCCGCGCCGACGTTCGCCCAGCCCGCGCCCACGCGACCGCTGTCCGCGCCCGCCCAGCCTCCACCGGAGCCGCGTCCGCCCGAGCCACCGCTGCCCGCGCTTCCCCGGCTTCCGCCCCCGTCACCACCTCCCCCACCGTCGTCCCGTGTTCCCCGTGTTCCCGCCACACCCGCCTTACCCACCAGCTCCCCCTCCGCCAGCACCGCCGGAGGCAGCCGCACCGACGCCGTCGTCCCTCCGTACGGGGAGTCCCGGAGGCTCACCTCGATGCCGTGGCGGGCGGCGAGGCGGCCGACGACGTAGAGACCGAGGCGGTCGTGGCGGGTGGGGTCGAAGGCGTCGGGGGCGGTGAGGGTGCGGTGCGCCTCCTCGCGGTGGACGGCGTCGAGACCGAGTCCCCGGTCGTCGATCTCCAGGGCGAAGCCGTCGCCCACGCGTGCGGTGCGGAGGGTGACTTCGGTGTGCGGGGGCGAGAACGCGGTGGCGTTCTCCAGGAGTTCGGCGACGAGGTGGACCACGTCGGCCACGGAGTCCGCCGCGATGCCGAGGTCCGGCAGGGGCGGCACCACCACCCGCTCGTACGCCTCGATCTCGCTCACCGCCGAGGCGACGACGTCCGCGAGCGGCACCGGACCGCGCCAACGGCGGCCCGGCGTCGCGCCGGAGAGGATGATCAGGCTCTCCGCGTGCCGCCGCATCCGGGTGGTGAGGTGGTCGATGAGGAAGAGACGGCGCAGCAGTTCGGGGTCCTCGGTGCTGCGCTCCAGGGTGTCGACGAGCTTCAACTGCCGGTGCACGAGCGCCTGGTTGCGGCGGGCGATGTTGAGCAGCACCGCGAACAGCCCGCGGCGCAGGGTGGCTTGGGTGACGGCGGCTTCCACGGCGGCGAGCCGGGCGGCGTTGAAGGACCGGCCGACCTGGCCGATCTCGTCGTCACGTATGTCGTCGGCGGCGAGCGGGGGTGCCTCGGCGGCGGCGTCGACCTGTTCCCCGGCGCTCAGGCGCCGCATGACGTCCGGGAGTTGACGGGTGCTGAGCAGGTCGGCGGCGTCCCGCAGCCGCTCCAGGCGGCGGGAGACGCGCCGGGCGCCGCGCACGGCCAGCCACAGCGACAGCGCGACGGCGGCCAGTCCGGCCACGCCCACGACGGACGCCTTGGTCAGCTCGGCGTAGGCGAAGGTCCGGCCGCGCGCGGCGGAGTCCTTGGCGGCGGCGACGCACAGCTCGCGGTAGCGGATCACGGCCCGGTCAGTGACCGACCGCCAGGTGTCGGCCGCGACGGCGGCACCGGAACCCGCCGCCCCGGCGCGCAGCAGCGCGTCCTCGCCGCTCACCAGCGAGCGGTGCAGGTCCCCCTGCTGGAACCGCCGGAACCGGTCCCGCGCCGGGGCGGGCAGGTCGGGCACATAGGTCCGCTCGAAGACGCGCCGGTCCTCGATGGTCGCGGTGAGGGTGTCGTACTGCCGCTCGGTCAGCCCGCCCTCCGCGCGCGCCCCGGCGACGAGGGCGTCCTCGCGGGAGACGAACTCCCGTACCCGGACGAGTTCGATGACCGTCTGGGACTCGCGCGCGAGCTGTCCCGCCTGGAGGGCGGTGAGCGCGGACTCGACGGCGAAGCCGGGTTCGACGAGCGCGCTGTACGCGGTGACGGCGCGGTCCCAGGTGAGGCGGCGCTGAAGGACCTGGCGGCGCAGTCCGTCCAGTTCGCCGGTGGCGGCGGTCATGGTGTCGAGGGTCCTGCGCTGGCGGGCGGTGAGCCGGTCGAGGTCGCCGCTCGCGAGGGCGTGGCGCATGTGGGCGACGGCGCGGTCGGTGCGGCGCTGCTGGGCGAGCAGGTCGCCGGGGTCGGCGCGCTCGCGCGGGGTGCCGAGGTAGGCGGCGGACACGCGGCGCTCGATCTGGATCTGCCCGATGGCGGTGTCCACGGGGCTGCCGTAGTCCACGTAGACGCCCTGGAGGCGGATCAGGGCGCGTAACTCGCCGGTGACGGACACCATGGCGAAGCCCCACAGCGCCATCAGCGCGACGGCCGGGGCCAGGGCGAGCGCCACGATCCGCGCGCGGACGGTGGTGGGACGGCGTAACCGGCGCATGCGTCACCTGCTTGGTCACCTATGGGGTTACCACTCGGTACAAAGCGCGGGACAACCTACGCGATCACCCAGCGGACCGCAATGGTTACCTCGGGTAACACGTGCCGGGAGCCCGTCAGGCAGGCGCCCCCGAGGAGAACCTCCGCAGCAGCGGCGAGAGCACGAGCACCGATTTGGTGCGCTCCACGAAGGGCTCCCCCGCGATCCGCTCCAGGACCCGCTCGAAGTGCCGCATGTCGGAGGCGAAGACCTGCGCGATGGCGTCGGCGTCCCCGGTGACGGTCGACGCGGCGACGACCTCCTGGTACCGCTCCAGACCCCGCTGGATCGTCTCCGGCGAGGTGTTGCTGCGGCAGTAGATCTCGATGTACCCCTCGGTCTCCCAGCCGAGCGCCGCCGGGTCCACCCGCACGGTGAACCCGGTGATGGCTCCGGTGGCCCGCAGCCGGTCCACCCGCCGCTTGACGGCGGGGGCGGACAGCCCGACCGACTGCCCGATGTCCGCGTAGGAGCGGCGGGCGTCCTCGGCGAGGGCGTGCACGATGCGTTCGTCGAGATCGTTCAGCACAGGGGGTGGTTCACTTCTTCGTGTCGGTCACTTCTGCGCCCTGTCCGCGACCTCCTCAAAAGGCCACGTCACGGGAACGGCGTCAGCCGTCATACGAAGTAGAACACGACCCCGTGAGCCCGGCGTCAGCCACCGACCCGCCGGGTGAGAAACGTGCACATGTCCACACACTCGTGGTCACGCCCGTCCGCCCCGACGTACCCGTACCGGTCCGCGTACCTCACCAGCGGGCGGTACCCGAGCCGGGCGTACAGCGCGGCCGCCCGCGGATTGTCCTCGGCGACCCCGATCCCGACGACCTCGAGCCCGCGCTCCCGCGCCAGTTCCTCGCACGCGCGGATCAGGGCGGTCCCGATCCCCCGGGACCGCTCCTCGGACCGGACGGCGACCCCGCCGATCTCCGGGCAGTCGAGGGCGACCTCCGGGGCGGCGCAGCCGATCCAGCGCATCTCGGCGGACCCGACCGGTCGCCCGCCGAGCCACGCCACGAGATAGGTGCACTCCCCCGCCCGCTGGCGCGCGAAGCGCCGGGCGTGGAAGGAGGTGCGTCCGGGACCGGGGAGGGCGCGGTCGAGGAGGGGTACGTCGGCGGCACGGCACACGGCGATGTCCATGGGCCGACAGTAGGCGCCGGGCGGGCGGAACGGCCCCCGGTTTTCGCCGGGGGCCGTCCGCACGGCGGTTACGTCAGTTCCAGCTCGCGTGCAGGGGCTTGCCCTCGGCGTAGCCCGCCGCGCTCTGGATGCCGACGATGGCCTTGTCGGCGAACTCCTCCAGGGAGGCGGCACCGGCGTAGGTGCAGGAGGAGCGGACGCCCGCGATGATCGAGTCGATCAGGTCCTCGACGCCCGGGCGGGCCGGGTCGAGGTACATGCGGGAGGTGGAGATGCCCTCCTCGAAGAGCGCCTTGCGGGCGCGGTCGTACGCCGACTCGTCCGAGGTGCGGTTGCGCACGGCGCGCGCGGATGCCATGCCGAAGGACTCCTTGTAGAAGAGGCCCTTCGCGTCCTGCTGGAGGTCGCCCGGGGACTCGTAGGTGCCCGCGAACCAGGAGCCGACCATCACGTTGGAGGCACCGGCGGCAAGAGCCATGGCCACGTCGCGCGGGTGACGGACCCCGCCGTCGGCCCACACGTGCTTGCCGAACTTCCGCGCCTCGGCGGCGCATTCGAGCACCGCGGAGAACTGCGGGCGGCCCACGCCGGTCATCATGCGGGTGGTGCACATGGCGCCGGGTCCGACCCCGACCTTGATGATGTCCGCGCCCGCCTCGATCAGGTCCCGGACGCCCTCGGCGGAGACGATGTTGCCCGCGACGATCGGCACATGCGGGTCGAGCCCGCGCACCGTGCGCACCGCGTTGATCATCGACTCCTGGTGGCCGTGCGCGGTGTCGATGACGAGCGTGTCCACGCCCGCGTCGAGCAGTTGCTTGGCCTTGCCCGCCACGTCGCCGTTGATGCCGACGGCCGCCGCGATGCGCAGCCGGCCGCTGTCGTCCACGGCCGGGGTGTACAGGGTGGCGCGCAGCGCGCCCTTGCGGGTGAGGATGCCCGCGAGCCGCCCCTCGCCGTCGACCGCCGGGGCGTAGCGCCGGTTCGCCCCGTCCAGGGTGTTGAACGCCTCGCGCGGGTCGATGTCCGCGTCCAGCAGCAACAGGTCCTTGGCCATGACGACTTCGAGCTGGGTGAACCGGTCGACGCCGGTCAGGTCCTGGTCGGTGACGACACCGACGGGGCGGTAGTTTTCGTCCACGACGACACCGGCGTTGTGCGCGCGCTTGGACAGCAGGGCCAGCGCGTCGGCGACGGTCTGCTGCGGGGAGAGCACGATCGGGGTGTCCAGCACCAGATGGCGGCTCTTGACCCAGGAGACGACGTCGGTGACCACGTCGATCGGGATGTCCTGCGGGATGACCACCAGGCCACCGCGCCGGGCGACCGTCTCGGCCATGCGGCGCCCCGCGATGGCGGTCATGTTGGCGACGACCAGCGGGATGGTCGTACCCGTCCCGTCCGGCGAGGCGAGGTCCACTCCCTGCCGCGAGCCCACCGCGGAGCGGCTCGGAACCATGAACACGTCGTCGTACGTGAGGTCGTACGCGGGCCGGTTGTCATTGAGGAAACGCACGTGCCGCACATCCCAGTCGATCAGAGGTGACCCCCCGACGGGTGCGCCGGAGGGAAAAGAGCACGTACTTCATTCTCCCATGGGAGGTCCCCGGCCATACCCCCACGGAACCTCCAGGGTCACCGGTCAGGGGTGGGCGTTTCCTCCAAGCGCCAGCATCACGTCGAGCAGGAAGGTGCGGTCGACCGCCTCGGAGAGGATGTCGCTCGCGATGCGCCACTCGCGCGGGTTCTTCTCGGCGAACGTGTGCCAGCCGCGTACGACGACCAGCAGCCCGCGCTCGACGGCGGGGGTCGGCCAGACCGTCGTGTCGCACAGGGAGTCGAGCAGCGCGTCCCAGTTGCGCCCGAACCACTCGGGGAGGTCGAGCACATGCGCCGCCTGCTCCATCAGACCGGTCTTGTCGGTGACGCCCCTCAGATCGAGGGTGACCGCGTACCGGTCCGCCAGGTCTTCGCTCATCTCAGCACCGCCCGGAACGAGTTGTAGTGATCGTCGGTGTAGTAGAACTCGGTGCCCTGCCCGGTGATGAGGCGCCGGGCGCCCCGGGTGCGGGAGTTGGGGGTGGGCACGGTGTACTCGTGGTAGTAGCCCCGCTGGTGCCGGGGCAGCAGCCCCTCGTAGTTGCCGAAGACGATGCCGTCCCGTGCGTACGGATAGGGACCGCCCTTGTCGATCAGCGCCAGGGTGCGCCGGGCCTCGGCGGGCAGCCGGGACTCCGGGACGGTGGCCATGCCCTTGGCCCACGACGGCGTGGCGGCGGCCGTGGTGCCCGGCGCGGAAGCCGACGGCGTGGCCGGGCGGGAGACGGTGGGCGGAGCGGTGGCCGTGCCGGGGTCCGCGCACCCGGCGAGCAGGACGGCGAGGACGGCGAGCAGCCCCGCGAACAGACGGGGGACGAGAGGCAGCGGCGCACGCGGCGCGCGGGATGCGCGCCGGGCGGGCCGCCGGGGGACGAACCGCGACAACATGCCGACGATGCTCCCACGGTCCGCCCCCGCGCGGGGGCGGACCGTCCGTTTCGTCAGGAGCCGTCGAGGTCCCGCGTCAGGAGCCGTCGGGGTCCGCGCGACTGAGCGCGGCCTTCGGCGTGGGACCCGCGGTCAGCAGGTAGTCCGCGGCCGAGGTGTCCGTGACCAGGCTGGTGACCAGACCGGAGCGCAGCACCGCGTCGATCGCCGGAGCCTTGCGCTGACCGCCCGCGATGGCCACGACCTCGGGGATACGGCGCAACTGGTCGGTCTTGACCGTGATGCACCGCTCCCCCAGGTCCCGCCCGATCCGGCGGCCCTCGGCGTCGAAGAGGTGCGCGGACATCTCGGCGGCGACCCCGAGCGAGGCGTAGTGCGCCCGCTCCTCGTCGCTGAGCATGTCGTGCACGGTCGAGATGCCCGGCTCCCAGGAGCCGATGGAGACGCAGGCGACCGTGACCTTGTCGAAGTACTCGAAGGCGCGGGCGATCCCGGTCTGGTTGCGCAGCGCCGCCGCGGTGGCCTCGTCCGGCAGCAGCATCGGCGCGTAGATGGGGTGCGCGTCGCCGCCCGAGACCTGCGCGGCCCGGCGGACGGCCTCGACGGAGCCGCGCTCGGCGGTCCCGGCGTCGTACACGCCCGTGAGCTGCACCACCGTGCACGGCGGCAGCCGGTCGAGAGCCGCGGCCATGTGGATGGTGGAGCGGCCCCAGGCGAGCCCGAGCACGTCCCCCTCGTCCACCAGCTCGCCGAGCAGGTCCGCCGCCACCTCGCCGAGGTTCTCCGGGTCCGGGGTCTCCTCGGCCTCTGCCGGGGACTCCACGACCACGGCGTGCCGCAGCCCGTAGCGGGCGCGGAGCGCGTCGGAGCGCTCGGCGTCCAGTTCGGCCGGCACACGGATCTCGATCCGTACGAGATCCCTCTCCAGGGCGGTCTCCAGGACCCGGGCCACCTTGAAGCGGCTCACGCCGAACTCCTCGGCGATCTGGATCTTGGATTTGCCCTCCAGGTAGAAGCGACGGGCCATGGCCGCCGCCTGCACCAGCTCAGCGGGCCCCATCCGCATGGCTGTCCGGCCCGCCGACATACCCGACACGGCGATCTCCTCACTGCTGTGCACACACTCTGATTCGCCGTTCATCCTCGCAGATTCGGCGCGGCTCATCCGCCCTGATGGGCGCCTTCCCTCAACCGTTCACGCAACCGTGGCTCAGTGGCCGTGCGCCCAGGTCGAATCCGCGATGGCCCGGTCCGCCTGCGCGCGCAGCGCGCGCACGGCCTCGGCGGGGTCGGCGGCGCCGTAGACGGCCGACCCGGCGACGAACACATCGGCTCCCGCCTCGGCGCACCGCTCGATCGTCTCGGCCGAGACACCGCCGTCCACCTGCAGCCACATCTGCAGCCCGTGCTTGGCGATCAGCTCACGGGTACGGCGGATCTTCGGCAGCGTGATGTCCAGGAACGCCTGCCCGCCGAAACCGGGCTCGACCGTCATGATCAGCAGCATGTCGAGTTCCGGGAGGATGTCCTCGTACGACTCGATGGGCGTCGCGGGCTTGAGCGCCATGGAGGCGCGGGCGCCCTTGGCGCGGATCTCGCGCGCGAGCCGGATCGGGGCGCGGGCCGCCTCCACGTGGAAGGTGACCGAGGAGGCACCCGCCTCCACGTACTGCGGAGCCCAGCGGTCGGGGTCCTCGATCATCAGATGGCAGTCCAGCGGGATGTCCGTGGCGCGGGCCAGGGACTCCACAACCGGGGTGCCGAGCGTGAGATTCGGGACGAAATGGTTGTCCATGACGTCGACATGCAGATAATCGGCGCCCTCCACCGCCTTCGCCTCGTCGGCGAGGCGGGCGAAGTCTGCGGACAGGATGCTGGGGTTGATCTGAGCGGCCATGGTCTCAAGCCTGCCATGTCCCTCCGGGGGTTTGGGGGGCGGGCCTGGGGTGGTGGTCGTGGCTTCTTCGGGCGCGGGTGGGTGGGGGCTGGTCGCGCAGTTCCCCGCGCCCCTGGGGGGTGGTGACTGTTCGCTGTTCTGGTGCGGGTGAGTGGTGGTTGCTCGCGCCGTTCCCCGCGCCCCTGGGGTGGTGACCGTCGTCTTTTGTGTGCGGGCGCGTGGGGCCCTTTCGCGCAGTTCCCCGCGCCCCTGGAGTGGTGACCCGTCGCTCTTCTGGTGCGGGTGGGTGGGGGCTGGTCGCGCAGTTCCTCGCGCCCCTGAGGGGGGTGACGGTCGTATGTCGGGTGGCGGGTTCATCGGGGCCGTGCGCCGAATCGCCAACGGCCACCACCCCCCAGGGGGCGCGGGGAACTGCGCGAGCAACCACCACGCACCCGCACCCAAAGAACGACGGTCGGGCTCCAGGGGCGCGGGGAACTCCGCGACAAGCCCCCCATGCACCCGCACCGGATGAGCGAACAGTCCCCACCCCCTAGGGGCGCGGGGAACTGCGCGAATGGCCACCACGCGCCCGCAGGCGAAGTATGACGGTCACCACCCCAGGGGCGCGGGGAACTGCGCGAGAAGCCACCACGCACCCGCACCCGAAAGACGACGGTCGGCACTCCAGGGGCGCGGGGAACTGCGCGAAAGGCGACCACGCACCCGCACCCGAAAGACGACGGTCGGCACTCCAGGGGCGCGGGGAACTGCGCGAAAGGCGACCACGTGCCCGCAGGTGAAGAGCGACCGCCGCCACCCGCGGGGCGGTCGATCCGGTCAGGCGGTGCGGCGGATCAGGGCGAGGTACATCGCGTCCGTGCCGTGGACGTGGGGCCAGAGCTGGACGTCGGGGCCCTCGCCGAGGTGGGGGACGTCGGGGAGGAGCGGGCGGGCGTCGATCAGCTCGGCGTCGGGATGCTGCTTCAGCACGTCGGCGACAACCGCCCGGGTCTCGGCGAGATGAGGCGAACAGGTGGCGTACCCGACGACACCCCCCACACGGACGGAGTCCAACGCGGTGCGAAGAAGCGACCGCTGGATGGGCGCGAAACTGTCGAGGTCGTCGGGACGACGGCGCCAGCGAGCCTCGGGCCGACGCCGCAGGGCACCGAGCCCGGTGCAGGGAACGTCCACCAGAACCCGGTCGAAGCTGCCGGACTTCCACGGCGGCCGAGTCCCGTCGGCGGCGATGACCTGGTACGGACCCGGGTTCCCGTCCAGCGCCCGCGCCACCAGCCCCGCCCGATGCGGCTGCTTCTCGGAGGCAAGCAGGAACGCCCCCCGCTCAGCGGCGAGCGCCGCGAGCAGCGCGGCCTTGCCACCAGGTCCCGCACAGGCGTCGAGCCACGTCTCGTCCGACCCCTCGACGGGCGCGTTGGCGAGCGCGAGCGCGACCAACTGGCTGCCCTCGTCCTGCACACCCGCCCGCCCCTCCCGTACCGCCTCGACCGCGCCGGGCTCACCGCCCTCCGCGAGCCGCACGGCGTACGGCGACCAGCGCCCGGGAACGGCCGCCTCCTCGTTCAGCAGCTCCTCGGCGGTCGACCGGCCAGGACGCGCCACCAGCGTGACCTCCGGACGCTCGTTGTCCGCAGCGAGCAGCTCCTCGATGCCCGCACGGCCACCACCGAGGGAGTCCCACAGCGCGGAGACGACCCAGCGGGGGTGGGAGTGGACGACAGCCAGGTGGTCCTCGGGGTCCTCGTCGTACGGCGGCGCGACCTTCTCCAGCCAGCCGTCCAGATCGTCCCGGGCCACCTTGCGCAGCACGGCGTTGACGAACTTGGCGCGTCCGTCGCCGAGCACCACGCGGGCCAGCTCGACGGAGGCGGAGACGGCGGCGTGCGTCGGGATACGGGTGCCGAGCAGTTGGTGCGTGCCGAGGCTGAGCACGTCGAGGACCGGCGGGTCCACCTCGCGCAGCGGACGGTCCACGCAGGCGGCGATGATCGCGTCGTAGGTGCCCTGGCGGCGCAGCGTGCCGTAGACCAGCTCGGTGGCGAGGGCGGCGTCCCGGGCGTCGAAGTCGCCGTTCTCGCGCGCCTTGCGCAGCAGCGGGGGCAGCACGAGGTTGGCGTACGCGTCCCGCTCGTCCACCGCGCGCAGCGCGTCGAAGGCGAGGATGCGGACGGGGTCCTTCTGGGGGCGCCGGTAGGGCTTGGCGGGCCGGTTCGGCCGACGGGACTGCTCGCTCACGAGAAAGGTGCTCCGGATACGAAGAAAGGGGTGCGGTCCCACCCTACGTCGGCAGGACCTCACCCCTCCTCTTCAGGGCGCTCAGACGCCGAGCGTCTCGCCCTCCGCGATACGGACCCCGCGCGCCCAGTCGGCGGCGCGCATCGGCTTCTTGCCCTGCGCCTGCACCCACAGCAGTTCGACGGCGTACGAACCCGTCCCCACGTGCACGCTGTTCTTGCCGACGGCGAGCTGCCCGGGCGCGAGGTCGGTCCGCTCGGGCACCGGCACGACCTGGACGAGCTTGAGCCGCTCGCCCCGGAAGACGGTCCAGGCGCCCGGCGCCGGGGTGCAGCCGCGCACCACGCGGTCGACGCGCAGCGCGGGCGCCGCCCAGTCGACGCGCGCGTCCTCGACCGTGATCTTCGGCGCGAGGGTGATGCCGTCGGCGGGCTGCGGTACGGCCTTCAGGGTGCCGTCCGCGATGCCGTCCATGGTCGCCTCCAGCAGCCCGGCACCGGCGAGGGCGAGCCGGGTGAGCAGGTCGCCGCTGGTGTCGGTGGGGCGGATCGCCTCGGTGACGGTGCCGTAGACCGGGCCGGAGTCCAGACCCTCCTCGATGAGGAAGGTGGACGCGCCGGTGATCTCGTCACCCGCCATGATCGAGTGCTGCACGGGGGCGGCGCCGCGCCAGGCGGGCAGCAGGGAGAAGTGCAGGTTGACCCAGCCCTGGGCGGGGATGTCGAGCGCGACGCGGGGCAGCAGGGCGCCGTAGGCGACGACCGGGCAGCAGTCCGGACCGATCTCCTTCAGCCGCTCCAGGAACGCGGGGTCGCGCGGACTGGCCGGCTTCAGCACCTCGATCCCCGCCTCCACCGCCCGCTCGGCCACGGGCGACGCGACGAGCCTGCGCCCCCGCCCGGCCGGCGCGTCGGGCCGCGTGACCACGGCGGCCACCTCATGCCGCCCGGACGCGATCAGCGCGTCCAGAGCGGGAACGGCAACCTCGGGAGTTCCGGCGAAGACAAGCTTCATAACCAGGATCGAGCCTCTCAAACGGCTACGGACGGGCAGCGCACCAGTCTATGCCGCCGCCCATACCCGGCAGACGGCACTGGTCCGATGTCCGGAAGCGGGACCCTGCCGACGCCGCCGAGAGCAACGCCGCCGGACCCGGCGGTCGCCCCGCCTCCCCGCCCACCGGAAACACCACGGTCAGCCGCCGACGGCGCTCGGCCCCCACCGGTTGTCCAGCTTCTCGGCCAACTGGAAACGGGTGGTGCGCGGGTGGGAGAACCGGCGTACAAAACACACCGCACGCCCCCACCGCGTGACCAGCGGAGCCCCCACGCGTTGGTCAAGACAGAGTTGACCAACACCGGGCGGCTGAAGCGGCCCGGTTCCTTTCAACGCCGGTTCGAGAGGCTTGTTCATGGCCGACCACGCAACCCACGACGCCCAGGCCCGGGCCAGCCTGCACCTCCTGGTGCGGGACATCGAGCGGGTCCGCCGCCAGGTGGACGCACTGCGCACGCTCACCGCCCAGTTGGGCAACGTCTACCGCCCGCGCCGCTCCGGCCCGTCCACCGGCTTCGTCGTCTACGGACGCGCCCCCGCCCCCACGGTCCGCCTCGCCCAGGAACTCCGGGACAGCGTCGAGACCCTGGTCACCGCCGCCGTGGACTTCGACCGCTCGCTCGGCTTCTCGTGGGACGCGGTGGGCTCCGCGCTCGGCGTCACCAAGCAGGCGGTGCACCGCCGTTACGGGGCCCGCCGCGCCGCCGCCCAGGCGGCCGCCGACGCCGAGCGCGCGGGCGAGCCGTCGGGCACCCGCACGCTCAACGTGCCCACGGTCCCCGCCGCCCGCTCGATGCCGACCCAGCCCACGGCGGGCAGCCCCACCCTCCGCGAGGACCCCCGCCCGACCGCCTTCCCGGGCCCGCGCAACGGCTGACCCCTCGCCCTGCCCGGGAGGACACTCACACAACGCACCCCCACAGGCGCGACACCGAGCACCGACCACCCCGGGCGGGGCGCCGACACGACCGTCGACGCCTCCGCCAGTGCGGTTCACCACCAACCGGCCGCACCACACCCAGGCAGACCGAGCCGACCGCCTTCCCGGGCCTCCACAACGCCTGCCCCGCCCTCTGGGCCACCCCCGGGAGGGGCTATTCGGCAACCAGGTAGGCGACCGTCCGAGCACCCTCGCCGCCGCCCGGTGCCCAACGGGGCGAACCCGACCCCGCCCGCCGACAGACCCCGGCGGACCCCCCGAAGCCGAGCCGCCACCCCACCGACGCCAGCCGGACCGGGCGCCCACCAGCCACCCCACCGGTACGCCCCGCCAGACCGTCAGCCCCACCCAGCAAGGCGACGGCAACGCACCCACCCCAGACCGCCAAACCCAGCAGCGCGCCCCCTCACCCGATGTCCGGCGGATCGATCCGCACCCGCACCGGCGCTTCCCCGCCCCGCGCCATCCGCGCCGCCTGAGCCGTCTTCAGGGCGCCCGCCAGCATCGCCCCGCTGCCCGGCGGTACCCGGATCAGGGCGCGCTCCCACTCCTCGCCGGGCGGCGGCGCGCCGGGGCGGCGGGGGCGGCCGGGGAGGGTCGGGGGCAGCGGGACCGGGCCCAGTACCTCCGCGTCCGGGGGCAGCTCGGCGGCGGTGAGGAACTCCGCGACCGCCTCCGTCGTACCGGACACGGCAGCCATCCGCGACACCGGCGGGAAGCCCAGCTCGGCCCGTTCGGCCAGCTCGCGCAGCGCGAAGCCGACCGGGTCCCACCGCACCAGCGCCTGGACGGGCCGGAGCGTCGGCTCGGCCATGACGACCACGGTCCCGTGCTCCCCCTGCGGACGCACCAGCGCGGCCGCCGACATCCACCGCCGCAGCGCGTCCTCGTCGGAGCGCAGGTCGGGGCGGCCGAGCATGGCCCAGCCGTCGAGGAGCAGGGCGGCCGCGTAGCCGCCCTCGGCGACGGGTTCGGCGCCCGGGGTGCTCACCACCAGCGCGGGCGCGCCCGGCACGGTGTCCAGCACGTGTTCGCGCCCCGAGGTCCGCACCGGTACGGCGGGAAACGCGCGCCCCAGCTCCTCGGCGGTCCGCCGCGCGCCGACGATCTGCGCGCGGAGCCGGAAGCCGCCGCACTCCGCGCAGTGCCAGGAGGTCTCCTGGTGCCCGCACCACTCGCAGCGCAGCTCCCCCGCGTCCTGCGCCTGGAGTGGACCCGAACAGTGCCGGCACCGCGCGGGCGCCCGGCACTGCGCACAGGCAAGGCGGGGGACGTATCCGCGCCGGGGTACCTGCACCAGTACCGGACCGTGCTTGAGCCCTTCCCGTACCGCCCGCCAGGCGAGGGTGGGCAGACGGGCGGCGCGGGCGGCCTCGTCGCGCGCGAGGTCGGCGTCGCCGACGGTCCGCACCAGCGGGGCGGCACGGCGCACCTGGTCCCGTCCGGCGGCCACTGGCCGGGCCCAGCCGCTCTCCACGAGCTGCGCCGCCTCCACGGTGCAGCTCCGGCTCCCCAGCAGGAAGGCGCACCGGTCGAGGGAGGCACGCAGCAGGAGCACGTCCCGGGCGTGGGGCTGGGGGGCGTGCTGCTCGGCGTGGCTGTCGTCGCCGTCGTCCCAGATGACGACGAGCCCGAGGTCCTGGACGGGGGCGAACATGGCCGCGCGTGTCCCGACGACCGCCCGGACCGCGCCGCGCCGCACCGCGAGCCACTGCGCGTACCGCTTCTCGGGCCCGGCGTCGGCGGTGAGCAGCGCGTGCCGTCCCTCGCCGAGCAGGTCGGTGAGCGCGGCGTCGACGCGGGCGGCGGTGCGGCCGTCGGGGACGACGACGAGCGCGCCGCGTCCCGAGGCGAGCGTGGCGGCGACGGCGCGGGCCAGCTCACCGGCCCACTCGGGTCCCGGCAGGGCGGTCCAGACGGCCCTGGGGGCGCCCCCGGAGGCGAGGGAGGCGAGGAAACCGGGACCGTGCTCGTACCGCGCCCAGGAACCGGGGTCAGGGGCCGGAGGCGGAGGCAGCGGCTCGGGAGAGGGACGGCGCTCGGCGCGGGCGCTGCGCGGGGGTACGGCGAGCTGCAGCACGTCGGCGAGGCTCCCGGCGTACCGGTCGGCGACGGCGCGGGCGAGGGTCAGCAGTTCCTCGCTGAGCACGGGTTCCGGGGAGACGACCTGGGCCAGCGCGGCCAGTGGTCCGGCGTAGTCGGACTCGGCGCGCCGCTCGATGAGAAAGCCGTCGATGAGCCCGCCGCCCTCACGGCGACCGCCCCGCACGCGCCCCCTTCCGGCCCCGAACCGCACCCGGACCCGCACCCCGGGCTGCGCCTCGGCGTCCAGCTCCTCGGGCACGGCGTAGTCGAAGTACCGGTCGAGATGCAGCACGCCCTTGTCGACCAGCACCCGCGCCACGGGCCGGTCCTTGGCCAGCGCCGCCCCCCGCCAGGTCCGCGGCTTCGCCCGCGGCACCTCGGCGGCCCGCACGCTCTCCCTGATCAGCGCAAGCTGCTCCGGCGACGCCCCTTCAGCCCCGCCGTCCCCCAACCCGTTCTCCCTGCTCACGCTTGCATTCTTACCAAACCCCACTGACAACGCGTCCGGGCCGGGCAGCTCCGGACGCGCCGAAACCCGGCTCCCCCGAAGGGAAGCCGGGCCTCGGCGTGCTCAGTGGGTCAGATGCCCGCGGCCTTGCGGAGGGCTTCCACGCGGTCCGTGCGCTCCCAGGTGAAGTCGGGGATCTCGCGGCCGAAGTGGCCGTAGGCCGCCGTCTGGGCGTAGATCGGGCGCAGGAGGTCGAGGTCGCGGATGATGGCGGCCGGGCGGAGGTCGAAGACCTCGTCGATCGCCTTCTCGATCTTCTCGGGCTCGATCTTGTGGGTACCGAAGGTCTCCACGAAGAGACCGACCGGCTCGGCCTTGCCGATCGCGTAGGCGACCTGGACCTCGCAGCGGGAGGCGAGACCCGCCGCCACGACGTTCTTGGCGACCCAGCGCATCGCGTACGCGGCGGAGCGGTCGACCTTGGACGGGTCCTTGCCCGAGAAGGCGCCGCCACCGTGGCGGGCCATGCCGCCGTAGGTGTCGATGATGATCTTGCGGCCGGTCAGACCGGCGTCGCCCATCGGGCCGCCGATCTCGAAGCGGCCGGTCGGGTTGACCAGCAGGCGGTAGTTCTCGGTCTCCAGCTTGATGCCCTCGTCGAGCAGCGCGCGCAGCTCCGGCTCGACCACGAACTCGCGGATGTCGGGCGCGAGCAGCGACTCCAGGTCGATGTCGGAGGCGTGCTGGGAGGAGACCACGACCGTGTCGAGGCGGACGGCCTTGTCGCCGTCGTACTCGATGGTGACCTGGGTCTTGCCGTCGGGGCGCAGGTAGGGGATGGTGCCGTTCTTGCGGACCTCGGAGAGGCGCTTGGACAGGCGGTGCGCCAGGAAGATCGGCAGCGGCATCAGCGTCGGCGTCTCGTCCGAGGCGTAGCCGAACATCAGGCCCTGGTCGCCCGCGCCCTGCTTGTCCAGCTCGTCCTCGTCGCCCTCGACACGGGACTCGTACGCCGTGTCGACGCCCTGCGCGATGTCCGGGGACTGCGCGCCGATGGACACCGAGACACCGCAGGAGGCGCCGTCGAAGCCCTTCTTGGAGGAGTCGTAACCGATCTCGAGGATCTTGTCCCGCACGAGCTGCGCGATCGGCGCGTACGCCTTGGTCGTGACCTCTCCGGCCACGTGCACCAGGCCGGTGGTGATCAGCGTCTCGACGGCGACGCGCGAGGAGGGGTCCTCGCGCAGCAGCGCGTCGAGAATCGTGTCGCTGATCTGGTCAGCGATCTTGTCGGGGTGACCTTCGGTCACGGACTCCGAGGTGAACAGGCGACGGGACACAACGCTCCCTGGGGTTGCAGCGGCTGCTGGCTGATCATTGGCGGACAACGCGGGAGCTGCGCCCGGCGTCGTCCGTGGACAGTTTATCGGTCGCTCGCGACCGCGAGCCCACCCGCACTCTCCGGGTGGAGGGTGCTGTGACCTGCGGCACGGGCATTCTGCCCAATGCCGAGCGGCATTGACCAGGCCCGCCACGCGAGATCCCGGCGGCTCCGAAGGGGAACGAATGACTCCGTGTGGCCGAAAGAACACCGTCCCCAACGGCCCAACGGGTCAGCCCAGTCGGGCCGCCACGAGGTCCCAGACGAGGTCGGCCAGCGCCTCCTTCGGACCGTGCGGGACGAGCGTCTCGCTGCCGTCGGCGCCGAGGATCAGCGCCTCGTTCTCCTCGGAGCCGAAGGTCTTGCGCTCCCCCACCTCGTTCACCACGAGCAGATCGCAGCCCTTGCGGGCCAGCTTGGCGCGGCCGTTGACCACCACGTCGTCGGTCTCGGCGGCGAAGCCGACCACGACCTGCCCGGGGCGGGCGCGCTCGGCGGACAGCTCCGCGAGCACGTCGGGGTTGCGCACCAGGGCGACCGGTTCCGGCTCCTGGTTGTCCTTCTTCTTGATCTTGCCGCTGGCGTAGACGGCGGGGCGGAAGTCGGCGACGGCGGCGGCCATGACCACCGCGTCGGCGTCGGCGGCGGCCTTCAGCACGGCCTCGCGCAACTGCACGGCGGTGCCGACCGGTATGACGTCCACCCCGGCGGGGTCGGGCAGCGCGGCGTTGGCCGAGACGAGTGTCACACGGGCGCCGCGCGCGGCGGCGGTGCGGGCGAGGGCGTAGCCCTGCTTGCCGGAGGAGCGGTTGCCGAGGAAACGCACCGGGTCGAGCGGCTCACGGGTGCCGCCCGCCGAGACGACGATGTGGCGGCCCTTGAGGTCGGGCTCGGTGGCGCCCCGGGCGAGCACCCGGCGGCAGACCTCGAAGATCTCGCCGGGGTCGGGCAGCCGCCCCTTGCCGGTGTCGACGCCGGTGAGGCGCCCGACGGCGGGCTCGATGACGACGGCGCCCCGGCGGCGCAGCGTGGCCACGTTCTCCTGGGTGGCGGGGTGTTCCCACATCTCGGTGTGCATCGCGGGGGCGAAGACGACCGGGCAGCGGGCGGTGAGCAGCGTGTTGGTGAGCAGGTCGTCCGCGAGACCGTGGGCGGCCTTGGCGAGCATGTCGGCGGTGGCGGGCGCGACGATCACCAGGTCGGCGTGCTGGCCGATGCGGACGTGGGGCACCTCGTGGACGGCGTCCCAGACCTCGGTGGAGACCGGGTTGCCCGAGAGGGCGGACCAGGTGGGGGCGCCGACGAAGTTGAGCGCGGAGGCGGTCGGCACCACCCGCACGTCGTGGCCCGACTCCGTGAACCTTCTCAGCAGCTCACATGCCTTGTAGGCGGCGATGCCACCGCTGACCCCCAGAACGACCTTCGGCTTGTCCACCGTCTCTCCCCGGCTCGGCAACGTACGGGACCATCACACACCACAGGCCCGGCAATCTGCTTGCCGGGCCTGTGGATAAGTCGGTCGCGATCCGACCGTACTACTTACTGCCTGCTTACTGCGCGGGGCCCTCGATGGCCTCGGACGTCAGCAGACCGGCGTTGATCTCGCGCAGCGCGATCGACAGCGGCTTCTCGTGGACGTGGGTGTCGACGAGCGGACCGACGTACTCGAGGAGGCCCTCACCGAGCTGCGAGTAGTACGCGTTGATCTGACGGGCACGCTTGGCCGCGTAGATCACGAGGCTGTACTTCGAGTCGGTGGCCTCGAGGAGCTCGTCGATCGGAGGGTTGATGATGCCCTCGGGCGCGGTGATGGAAGAGGACACGCTCTGCCTTCCGATGGGTGGGAAAGATTCAGTCGGTGCGACCGTCGGTGCCGTTCACAGGACGGCGGTCACGATCACACAACGTCCATCAAGGCTAGCAGCTCACGGGCCACGTCCTTGACGGAGGTGTTGACAAGGGTCTCGTCGAACTCGGGCTCGGCCGCCAGCTCGGTCCGGGCCGCCTCCAGGCGGCGCTCGATGACCTCGGGGGATTCGGTGCCGCGGCCGGTGAGCCTGCGCACCAGCTCCTCCCAGGAGGGGGGAGCCAGGAAGACGAGCTGCGCGTCCGGCATGGACTCGCGGACCTGGCGGGCGCCCTGGAGGTCGATCTCCAGGAGGACGGGCTCGCCCTTCTCCAGGCGCTCCAGGACGGCCGTGCGCGGCGTGCCGTAGCGGTTGCCGGCGAACTCGGCCCACTCCAGCAGCTCGCCGTTGGCGATGAGCTTGTCCATCTCGTCGTCGGTGACGAAGAAGTAGTGGACGCCGTGCTGCTCGCCGGGGCGCGGCTTGCGGGTCGTCGCCGACACCGAGAGCCAGACGTCGGGGTGTTCCTTGCGCATATGGGCGACGACCGTGCTCTTGCCGACCCCGGAGGGGCCGGAGAGCACGGTCAGCCGCGGACGTGCGTCCGGGGGCGCGGGGGTCGTCCCCCGGGGTGTTACAGCCATGCAGCGATTATTCCAGCAATCCCGGGGTGCCCGGGACTCCCGGTCCGGCAGCGCCCGGACTCAGGACCCGGTGCTGCCGAACTCACGCTCCAGGGACGCGATCTGGTTGGAACCGAGGCCACGCACGCGGCGGCTCTCGGAGATGCCCAGACGCTCCATGATCTGCTTGGCACGGACCTTGCCGACGCCGGGCAGGGATTCGAGCAGGGCGGAGACCTTCATCTTGCCGATGACGTCGTTCTCCTGGCCCTGCTTGATGACCTCGTGCAGGGAGGCGCCGGAGTGCTTGAGTCGATTCTTGACCTCGGCCCGCTCCCGGCGAGCCGCGGCGGCCTTTTCGAGCGCGGCTGCGCGCTGTTCAGGGGTAAGGGGCGGAAGAGCCACGCCTACGTCACCTCGGATGTCGAACTGTCGGATACGGACCGGTGAGGAACCTAGTCGCCCCACACCTGGGGAGGCACGAGCAACACGCTTGCCCGTTCTCTGCTCGGAGACTAGCGGCCAACTCCGCCAGAGTCAGCGAGAACAGCGGAAAAGTCCTGGTCAGCCTCCGTGAGGCCGGACTTTTCGGGCATATTGCCCGGGATTCGCTGATCTATTCACACCGCACGGGTCCGGTGACGGGCATTCGGGCGCCCGTCACCGCCTCCGCACCGGTCCGCGACGGCCCTCATCAGGCGCCGACGGCGGCCCTGATCTCGTCCGCGAACCGCTCCGTGGCCGCCCGCAGCCCCGCGACCTCGGGACCGTGACGCAGAACACCCCGGCTGACGTTCGGCACCACGTTGCGCACGGCGGAGCCGAAGACCCGGGGCAGATCCGCCGGGGTCGCCCCCTGCGCGCCGACGCCGGGAGCCAGCAGCGGACCGTTGATGGCGAGGTCGTACGAGGACAGGTCGCCCACGGTGGCGCCGACGACCGCGCCGAAGGAGCCGAGCGGTGCCTCGCCCGCGTTGTCGGCGGCGAGGTGCGCGAGCACGGTCGCGGCGACGGTCCGCCCGTCGGCGCGGACGGCGTGCTGCACCTCGGGACCCTCCGGGTTGGAGGTCAGGGCGAGCACGAACAGCCCGTGGCCGGTCTCCCGGGCCAGCGCGACCGCCGGGGCGAGCGAGCCGTAGCCGAGGTACGGCGAGACGGTGAGCGCGTCGGAGAACAGCGGGGCGTCCTTGTGCAGGAACGCCTCGGCGTATCCGGCCATGGTCGAGCCGATGTCGCCGCGCTTGGCGTCCATGACGACCAGGGCACCGGCCGCGCGCGTCTCCTGGACGACGCGCTCCAGGACGGCGACACCGCGCGAGCCGAAGCGCTCGAAGAACGCCATCTGCGGCTTGATCACCGCGACCCGGTCCGCGACCGCCTCGACGACCGTACGGCTGAATCGCTCCAGACCGGTCACGTCGTCGTTCAGACCCCACTCCGCGAGCAGCGAGGCGTGCGGGTCGATGCCGACGCAGAGCGGACCGCGCTCGTCCATGGCGCGGCGCAGCCGGGCGCCGAAGGGCTCCAGGGCACTCATACGGGCTTCCTCACGTCGGCGCCGACCGCGTCGGCGAGGGTGGCGTACGGGCTGGCCTTCAGGCGGGCGGCGAGACCCTTGTGGATCGCGCGGGACCAGAACGGACCCTCGTAGATGAAGGCGCTGTAGCCCTGGATCAGGGTGGCTCCGGCGAGGATGCGCTGCCAGGCGTCCTCGGCGTTCTCGATGCCGCCGACGCCGACCAGGGTGACGCGGTCGCCCACGCGCGCGTAGAGGCGGCGCAGCACCTCCAGGGAGCGTGCCTTGAGGGGCGCGCCGGACAGACCGCCGGTCTCCTTCACCAGCGCGGGCGCGGAGCGCAGCCCGAGTCCCTCGCGGGCGATGGTGGTGTTGGTGGCGATGATGCCGTCCAGGCCGAGTTCCACGGCGAGGTCGGCCACGGCGTCCACGTCCTCGTCCGCGAGGTCGGGGGCGATCTTCACCAGGAGCGGGACGCGGCGCCCCGCGACCACGCGGTCGGCTGCCTCGCGCACGGCGGTGAGCAGCGGGCGCAGCGCCTCGGTGGCCTGGAGGTCGCGCAGCCCCGGGGTGTTCGGGGAGGAGACGTTGACGACCAGGTAGTCGGCGTGCGGGGCGAGCCGCTCGGCGGACTTCACATAGTCCGCGACGGCCTCCTCCTCGGGGACGACCTTCGTCTTGCCGATGTTGACGCCGACGACGGTCCGGAAGGCGGGCCTGCGGGCGGCGAGGCGGGCGGCGACGGCGGCGGAGCCCTCGTTGTTGAAGCCCATGCGGTTGATCAGCGCGCGGTCCGCGACCAGCCGGAAGAGCCGCTGCTTCGGGTTGCCGGGCTGGGGCTCGCCGGTGACGGTGCCGATCTCCACGTGGTCGAAGCCGAGCATCGACATGCCGTCGATCGCGACGGCGTTCTTGTCGAAGCCCGCGGCGAGCCCGAAGGGTCCGTGCATGCGCAGCCCGAGGGCCTCGGTGCGCAGCGCCTTGTGGCGGGGCGCGAGCACGGCGGCGAGGAAGACGCGCAGCACCGGGAGGGCGGCGGCGAGGCGGATCCAGCGGAAGGCGAGGTGGTGGGCCTCCTCGGGGTCCATGCGCTTGAAGACGAGGTGGAAGAAATACTTGTACATGGCTGTCCTCACGAGGACACGGCTGTCCTCACGAAGAGGGGGACACCGTTTCCGGTGTCCCCCTCGGGGCTGCTAGTCGCGGGCCGCGTTCAGGTGTTCGGCGTGTTCCTGGAGCGAGCGGACGCCCACGTCGCCGCGGTTGAGGGCGTCGATGCCCTGGACGGCGGCGGCGAGCGCCTGGACGGTGGTCAGGCACGGGACCGAGCGGGCCACGGCCGCCGTGCGGATGTCGTAGCCGTCGAGGCGGCCGCCGGTGCCGTACGGGGTGTTGACGATGAGGTCGACCTCGCCGTCGTGGATGAGCTGGACGATGGTCCGCTCGCCGTTCGGGCCGGCGCCCTCGGACTGCTTGCGCACGACGGTGGCGTTGATGCCATTGCGCTTGAGGACCTCGGCGGTGCCGGAGGTGGCAAGGAGCTCGAAGCCGTGGGCGACCAGCTCGCGCGCCGGGAAGATCATCGAGCGCTTGTCGCGGTTGGCGACGGAGATGAACGCCCGTCCCTTGGTGGGCAGCGGTCCGTAGGCGCCCGCCTGCGACTTGGCGTACGCCGTGCCGAAGACGGTGTCGATGCCCATGACCTCGCCGGTGGAGCGCATCTCCGGGCCGAGGACAGTGTCCACGCCGCGGCCCTGGATGTCCCGGAAGCGGGACCAGGGCATCACGGCCTCCTTGACGGAGATCGGCGCGTCCAGCGGGAGTTCGCCGCCGTCACCGGTCGCCGGGAGCAGTCCCTCGGCACGCAGCTCGGCGATGGTCGCGCCGAGCGAGATGCGCGCGGCGGCCTTGGCCAGCGGTACGGCGGTCGCCTTGGAGGTGAAGGGGACCGTGCGGGAGGCGCGCGGGTTGGCCTCCAGGACGTAGAGGATGTCGCCCGCCATGGCGAACTGGATGTTGATCAGACCGCGTACGCCGACACCGCGCGCGATGGCTTCGGTGGAGGCGCGCAGCCGCTTGATGTCGAAGCCGCCGAGGGTGATCGGGGGCAGGGCGCACGCCGAGTCGCCGGAGTGGATGCCGGCTTCCTCGATGTGCTCCATGACGCCGCCGAGGTACAGCTCCTCGCCGTCGTAGAGGGCGTCGACGTCGATCTCGATGGCGTCGTCCAGGAAGCGGTCGACCAGGACCGGCCGGGAGGGGCTGATCTCGGTGGACTCCGCGATGTAGGAGGCGAGGCGCTCCTCCTCGTAGACGATCTCCATGCCGCGTCCGCCGAGGACGTAGGAGGGGCGGACCAGGACCGGGTAGCCGATCTCGTCCGCGATGGCCTTGGCCTCGGCGAAGGTGGTGGCGGTGCCGTGCTTGGGCGCGGGCAGTCCTGCCTCGGCGAGGACGCGGCCGAAGGCGCCCCGGTCCTCGGCGGCGTGGATGGCCTCGGGCGGGGTGCCGACGACCGGGACGCCGTTGTCCTTGAGCGCCTGCGCGAGACCCAGCGGGGTCTGCCCGCCGAGCTGGACGACCACACCGGCGATCGGGCCCGCGAGGGACTCGGCGTGCACGATCTCCAGCACGTCCTCCAGGGTGAGCGGCTCGAAGTAGAGCCGGTCGGAGGTGTCGTAGTCGGTGGAGACGGTCTCCGGGTTGCAGTTGACCATCACGGTCTCGTACCCGGCGTCGGACAGCGCGAAGGAGGCGTGGACGCAGGAGTAGTCGAACTCGATGCCCTGGCCGATGCGGTTGGGTCCGGAGCCCAGGATGATGACCGCGGGCTTCTCGCGGGGCGCGACCTCGCTCTCCTCGTCGTAGGAGGAGTAGAAGTACGGCGTCTTCGCGGCGAACTCGGCGGCGCAGGTGTCGACCGTCTTGTAGACCGGGCGGATGCCGAGCGCGTGCCGGACCTCGCGGACGACGTCCTCGCGCAAGCCCCGGATCTCACCGATCTGGAGGTCGGAGAAGCCGTGCCGCTTGGCCTCGGCGAGCAGTTCGCGGGTCAGCTCGGGGGCGTCGGCCAGTTCGTCCGCGACCTCCTTGATCAGGAAGAGCTGGTCGACGAACCAGGGGTCGATCTTCGTGTACGCGAAGATCTCCTCCGGGGTGGCGCCCGCGCGGATCGCCTGCATGACGGTGTTGATGCGGCCGTCGGTGGGGCGTACCGCCTCTTCGAGCAGGGCGGTCTTGTCGCCGGGTTCGCCGACGAAGGTGAACTGGCTGCCCTTCTTCTCCAGCGAGCGCAGCGCCTTCTGGAACGCCTCGGTGAAGTTGCGGCCGATGGCCATGGCCTCGCCGACCGACTTCATGGTGGTGGTCAGCGTGGAGTCGGCCTGCGGGAACTTCTCGAAGGCGAACCGGGGCGCCTTGACGACGACGTAGTCGAGCGTGGGCTCGAAGGACGCCGGGGTCTCCTGGGTGATGTCGTTGGGGATCTCGTCCAGGGTGTAGCCGACGGCCAGCTTGGCGGCGATCTTGGCGATCGGGAAGCCGGTCGCCTTGGAGGCGAGCGCCGAGGACCGCGAGACGCGCGGGTTCATCTCGATGACGATGACCCGGCCGTCCTCGGGGTTCACCGCGAACTGGATGTTGCAGCCGCCGGTGTCCACGCCGACCTCGCGGATGATCGCGATGCCGACGTCGCGCAGGAGCTGGTACTCGCGGTCGGTCAGCGTCATGGACGGCGCGACGGTGATCGAGTCGCCGGTGTGCACGCCCATGGGATCGAAGTTCTCGATGGAGCAGACGACCACGACGTTGTCGTTCTTGTCGCGCATCAGCTCCAGCTCGTACTCCTTCCAGCCGAGGATGGACTCCTCCAGGAGCACCTCGGTGGTCGGGGAGAGCGTGAGTCCCTGCCCTGCGATGCGGCGCAGCTCCTCCTCGTCGTGGGCGAAGCCGGAGCCGGCGCCGCCCATGGTGAAGGAGGGGCGCACGACGACGGGGTAGCCGCCGAGCGTCTCGACGCCCTTCAGGACGTCGTCCATGGTGTGGCAGATGACCGAGCGGGCGGACTCGCCGTGGCCGGTCTTCTTGCGGACCTCCTCGACGACGTCCTTGAAGAGGTCGCGGTCCTCGCCCTTGTGGATCGCCTCGGGCTTGGCGCCGATCAGCTCGACGCCGTACTTCTCCAGGACACCGCTGTCGTGCAGGGAGATGGCGGTGTTCAGGGCGGTCTGGCCACCGAGGGTGGGCAGGAGGGCGTCGGGGCGCTCCTTGGCGATGATCTTCTCGACGAACTCGGGGGTGATCGGCTCGACGTAGGTGGCGTCGGCGATCTCCGGGTCGGTCATGATCGTGGCCGGGTTGGAGTTCACCAGGACGACGCGCAGGCCCTCGGCCTTGAGCACGCGGCACGCCTGGGTGCCGGAGTAGTCGAACTCGGCGGCCTGGCCGATGACGATCGGGCCGGAGCCGATGACCAGGACGGACTGGATATCGGTGCGCTTAGGCACGCTGGCCCTCCATCAAAGCGGTGCTCATCAAAGTCGTGAAGCGGTCGAACAGGTAGGCGGCGTCGTGCGGTCCCGCTGCCGCTTCGGGGTGGTACTGGACGGAGAAGGCGGGCTGGTCGAGCAACTGCAGCCCCTCCACGACGTTGTCGTTGAGGCACACGTGGGAGACCTCGGCGCGGCCGAACTTGGTGTCGCTCACCTTGTCGAGCGGCGCGTCGACGGCGAAGCCGTGGTTGTGCGCGGTGACCTCGACCTTGCCGGTGGTGCGGTCCTGGACGGGCTGGTTGATGCCCCGGTGGCCGTACTTCAGCTTGTAGGTGCCGAAGCCGAGCGCGCGGCCGAGGATCTGGTTGCCGAAGCAGATGCCGAACAGCGGGGTCCTGCGCTCCAGGACGGCGGTCATGAGGGCGACGGGACCGTCGGCGGTGGCGGGGTCGCCGGGTCCGTTGGAGAAGAACACGCCGTCGGGGTTCACGGCGTAGACGTCCTCGGCGGTGGCGGTCGCGGGCAGCACGTGCACCTCTATGCCGCGCTCGGCCATGCGCTGCGGGGTCATGCCCTTGATGCCGAGGTCGATCGCGGCGACGGTGAACTTCTTCTCGCCGACCGCGGGGACGACGTACGCCTCCTTGGTGGCGACCTCCTCGTAGAGGCTCGCGCCCTTCATGTGCGGCTGCGCCTGGACGCGCTCGATCAGCTCGGCGTCGGGGGCGAGCGCCTCGCCGGAGAAGACCCCGGCGCGCATCGAGCCGCGCTCGCGCAGGTGGCGGGTGAGGGCGCGGGTGTCGATACCGCTGATGCCGACGATGCCCTGCGCGGTCAGCTCGTCGTCCAGGGAGCGCCGGGAGCGCCAGTTGGACGGCACGCGCGCGGGGTCGCGGACCACATAGCCGGAGACCCAGATGCGCCTCGACTCGTCGTCCTCGTCGTTCCAGCCGGTGTTGCCGATCTGGGGAGCGGTCGCGACGACGATCTGGCGGTCGTACGAGGGGTCGGTCAGGGTCTCCTGGTAGCCGGTCATGCCGGTGGAGAACACGGCTTCGCCGAAGGTCTCCCCCACGGCCCCGTAGGCGCGGCCGCGGAAGATGCGGCCGTCCTCCAGGACGAGTACGGCGGGAGTCTTGGCGGCTCCCCTGGTGGAGGTCGTCATCGTGCGCCTTCCGTGTCGTTGATCAGGTGGTTCAGGGTGTCGACCCACTCGGTGTGCTCGGCCGCGCGGTCGGAGCGGAAGCCGGAGTCGATCAGCTTGTCGCCGTGGGCCCAGGTGACGATCAGCAGTCCGCCCTCGGTGAGGACCTTGCCCGCGATGCCCTTGTCGAGCCGGGCGCCGCGCAGGGCGCTCACGGGCACGAAGAAGTCGGTCGCGCCGGGGCGCTCGACCACCAGGCCCGCGTCGGTGAGGGTCAGCTCCACCCGGCTGCGGGTGCCCAGGCCGTGCGCCACGATGCGGTCCAGCCACTGACCGGCGGTGGTGGAGCCGTGGTAGCGGCCGCTCATGCTCAGTCTCGCCGGACCGGGGTCCTCCGGCACGCCGGGCAGCTCGGGCACATCGCTCTGGAGGGTGCCGCGCCACTTCCAGCCCTCGCGCATCAGCCAGTAGACGAGCGCGATGAAGAGGGCGAGTCCGACGAGCCAGCCGACGCGGGCGCCCCAGTCGGTCACCGCGGCGGATTTCTTCTCGTCCGCGAGCCCCGTGGCGAGCGTGGCGGCGAGCAGGGGTGCAGATGTCACGTGAGCTTCCCGTCCATGAGCGTGGCCTTGCCCCGCAGCCAGGTGTGGGTGACACGGCCCGGCAGCTCGCGACCCTCGTAGGGGGTGTTGCGGCTGCGCGAGGCGAAGCCCGCGGGGTCCACCTGTCCACGGTAGGCGGTGTCCACGAGGGTGAGGTTGGCGGGCTCGCCCGGGGCGACCGGGCGGCCGTGACCGGTGGCGCGGCCGATGCGGGCGGGCGCGGCGGACATGCGGTCCGCGA
Source organism: Streptomyces sp. DSM 110735 (assembly GCF_016482685.1). Taxonomy (GTDB): domain Bacteria; phylum Actinomycetota; class Actinomycetes; order Streptomycetales; family Streptomycetaceae; genus Streptomyces. The sequence continues at coordinate 37,205 of NZ_JACYHF010000034.1, forward strand.
CCTGGGCCCAGTCGAGCAGACCGGTCTCGACCATGGTCTCCTGCACCACGGACAGGGCGGTCTCCAGACCGACCATGCCCATGGCGGCGGCGCCCCACTCGCAGTCCTTGTCCTCGTGCGGGTGCGGGGCGTGGTCGGTGGCGACGATGTCGATCGTGCCGTCGGCGAGACCCTCGCGCAGGGCGCGTACGTCGCGCTCGGTGCGCAGCGGCGGGTTGACCTTGTAGGCGGGGTTGTAGGTGCGCACCATCTCCTCCGTGAGGAGGAGGTGGTGGGGGCAGACCTCGGCGGTGACCTGGATGCCGCGGGACTTGGCCCAGCGGATGATCTCGACCGAGCCGGCGGTGGAGACGTGGCAGATGTGCAGCCGGGAGCCGACGTGCTCGGCGAGCAGCACGTCCCGCGCGATGATCGACTCCTCGGCGACCGCGGGCCAGCCCCCGAGACCCAGTTCGGCGGAGACGACGCCCTCGTTCATCTGGGCGCCCTCGGTGAGCCGGGGCTCCTGGGCGTGCTGGGCGACGACGCCGCCGAACGCCTTCACGTACTCCAGGGCGCGGCGCATGATCACCGCGTCGTCCACGCACTTGCCGTCGTCGGAGAAGACGGTGACCCCGGCGGCGGAGTCGTGCATGGCGCCCAGCTCGGCGAGCTTCCTGCCCTCCAGACCGACGGTGACGGCGCCGATGGGCTGCACGTCGCAGTAGCCGTACTCCCGGCCGAGCCGCCAGACCTGCTCGACCACACCGGCGGTGTCGGCGACGGGGAAGGTGTTGGCCATGGCGAACACGGCGGTGAAGCCGCCGGAGGCGGCGGCGCGGGTGCCGGTCAGCACGGTCTCGGAGTCCTCGCGGCCCGGCTCGCGCAGATGCGTGTGCAGGTCGACCAGGCCCGGCAGCAGCACCTTGCCCTCTGCCTCGACGACCTCGGCGCCCTCGGCGGACAGACCGGTGCCGACCGCCTCGACGGTCTCGCCGTCGATCAGCACGTCCTGCGGCTCGCCCCCGAGCACCTTCGCACCACGGATCAGGATCTTGCTCATGGTTCTTACTTCTCCTCGGTACGAAGCTGGGTGGTGGCGCTCTGGGTGGTGGCGGGCTCGTTGCCGCCGAGCAGCAGGTAGAGGACGGCCATGCGGATGGAGACACCGTTGGCGACCTGCTCGACGACCGTGCAGCGGTCGGAGTCGGCGACCTCGGCGGTGATCTCCATGCCCCGGACCATCGGACCGGGGTGCATCACGATGGCGTGCTCGGGCATCCGCGCCATGCGGTCGCCGTCGAGCCCGTAGCGGCGGGAGTACTCGCGCTCGGTGGGGAAGAAGGCGGCGTTCATGCGCTCGCGCTGGACGCGGAGCATCATCACCGCGTCGGACTTGGGCAGTGTGGAGTCGAGGTCGTACGACACCTCGCAGGGCCAGGTCTCCACGCCCACGGGGAGCAGGGTGGGCGGGGCGACGAGGGTGACGTCGGCGCCGAGGGTGTGCAGCAGGTCCACGTTGGAGCGGGCGACCCGGCTGTGCAGGACGTCGCCGACGAGGGTGACGCGCTTGCCGGAGAGGTCCTGGCCGAGCCCGGCGTCGGGACCGATCAGGCGGCGGCGCATGGTGAAGGCGTCGAGGAGCGCCTGGGTGGGGTGCTGGTGGGTGCCGTCGCCCGCGTTGATGACGGGGGCGTCGATCCAGCCGGAGTTGGCCAGGCGGTAGGGGGCGCCGGAGGCGCTGTGCCGGATGACGACGGCGTCCACGCCCATCGCCTCCAGCGTCTGGGCGGTGTCCTTGAGGGACTCGCCCTTGGAGACGCTGGAACCCTTGGCCGCGAAGTTGATGACGTCGGCGGAGAGGCGCTTCTCGGCGGCCTCGAAGGAGATCCGGGTCCGGGTCGAGTCCTCGAAGAAGAGGTTGCAGATCGTACGGCCGCGCAGGGTCGGCAGTTTCTTGATCGGCCGGTCCGCGACCCGGGCCATCTCCTCGGCGGTGTCGAGGATCAGGACGGCGTCGTCGCGGGTGAGGTCGGCGGCCGAGATGAGATGACGCTGCATCTGTCAGGCTCCGTAAGGCAGTTCAAACGGGAGGATTCGGGCGGAGCCGGGCGCGTCGAGGGCATGCCGAAGCAGCCCGTGCGCCGCGGTTCGCTACTGGCCGGGCTTGGCACCGAGCAGCACGGTGTCGCGACCGTCCTCCTCGGCGAGCTGGACCTTGACCGTCTCCCGCAACGACGTGGGGAGGTTCTTGCCGACATAGTCGGCGCGGATGGGCAGTTCGCGGTGACCGCGGTCGACGAGGACCGCGAGCTGGACCGCGCGGGGGCGCCCGATGTCGTTCAGGGCGTCGAGGGCGGCGCGGATGGTGCGGCCGGAGAAGAGCACGTCGTCCACGAGCACGACCAGGCGGCCGTCGACACCGTCACCGGGGATCTCGGTGCGGGCGAGGGCGCGCGGCGGGTGCATGCGCAGGTCGTCGCGGTACATGGTGATGTCGAGCGAGCCGACCGGGACCTTGCGGTCGGTGATCTGCTCCAGCTTGACGGCGAGCCGCTGGGCGAGGAAGACGCCCCGGGTCGGGATGCCGAGGAGCACCACGTCGTCGGCGCCCTTGGCGCGTTCGACGATCTCGTGGGCGATGCGGGTCAGGACGCGTGCGATGTCGGGACCCTCGAGAACGGGCCGGGCATCGGACGCGGGGTGGTGCGCGTGCGTGTCCATACGAAACGGACCCCCTTCTCCGCCTCACAGGACGGACTTTAAAGGACGTCGGATTTGCGCCATCCACCCTAGCAGGTCGCCAGGAGCACCTGTTTCACCCGTTCGGAGCAGCGGGCGGTCACTACCACGGAAGAGTCGGTGTGGACCATTCGGCTTGACGCAGAAGAATCACGCTGCGTAACCTCACAGTGAGTTACCAGCCGCGCGGCGGGCACCCCGCCGGCCGCGTCGACACAGTGTCCGGGGAGCTATATGTCCAGCGAATACGCCAAACAGCTCGGGGCCAAGCTCCGGGCCATCCGCACCCAGCAGGGCCTTTCCCTCCACGGTGTCGAGGAGAAGTCCCAGGGGCGCTGGAAGGCCGTGGTGGTCGGTTCGTACGAGCGCGGCGACCGTGCCGTGACCGTGCAGCGCCTTGCCGAGCTGGCCGATTTCTATGGCGTTCCGGTGCAGGAGCTGCTGCCGGGCACCACTCCGGGCGGGGCCGCCGAGCCGCCGCCGAAGCTCGTCCTGGACCTGGAGCGGCTGGCCACGGTGCCGGCCGAGAAGGCGGGACCCCTCCAGCGCTACGCGGCGACGATCCAGTCCCAGCGCGGCGACTACAACGGCAAGGTGCTCTCGATCCGCCAGGACGACCTGCGCACCCTCGCCGTCATCTACGACCAGTCCCCCTCGGTCCTCACCGAGCAGCTCATCAGTTGGGGCGTCCTGGACGCGGACGCGCGCCGCGCGGTCGCCCACGAGGAGAGCTGACCGCTTTACGCGCATTGCGCAGAAACGTGCCGCCGGGGTGGCAGGGAGAGTTTTCCCTGCCACCCCGGCGGCTTTGTGACGTGCGCGAGCGGAGAAACCCGAAGGGGCGCGGGGAACCGCGCGACCGGGCCGAAACGGACCGGCACACAACAGACCACCCGCGCCCCGACGGCGCTCGCTCGTAAAAAACTAATCGCGCCGCAGGCTCGACTTCAGCTCCTTGAAGCGGCCCAGCAGACCGTTCACGAACGCCGGCGACTCGTCCGTCGAGAACTCCTTGGCAAGCTGCACCATCTCGTCCAGGACCACCGCGTCGGGCGTCTCGTCCACCCAGATCAGCTCGTACGCGCCGAGCCGGAGCAGGTTGCGGTCGACGACCGGCATCCGGTCCAGCGTCCAGCCCACCGCGTACTGGGAGATCAGCTCGTCGATGCGCGACGCGTGGTCCGCGTAGCCCTCGACGAGCTGCATCGTGTACTCGCTGACCGGAGGCTGCCGGGTGTCGGACCGGGAGAGCCTGACCCAGTCCGCGAGGACCGTGAGGACGTCGGCGCCGCGCTGGTCGCCCTCGAAGAGGATCTGGAACGCGCGCTTGCGGGCCGTGTTGCGGGCAGCCACGGTTAGCTGTTCACCCGGCCGAGGTAGTCGCTCGTGCGGGTGTCGACCTTGATCTTCTCGCCGGTCGTGATGAACAGCGGGACCTGGATCTGGTGGCCGGTCTCCAGGATGGCGGGCTTGGTGCCGCCGGTGGAGCGGTCGCCCTGGACGCCGGGCTCGGTCTCCTTGATGACCAGCTCGACGGCGGCCGGCAGCTCGACGAAGAGCACCTCGCCCTCGTGGCGGGCCACGGTGGCCTCGAAGCCCTCGATCAGGAAGTTGGCGGCGTCGCCGACGGTCTTCCGGTCGATGTGGAGCTGGTCGTAGGTCTCCATGTCCATGAAGACGAAGTAGTCGCCGTCCATGTACGAGAACTGCATGTCGCTCTTGTCGACAGTGGCGGTCTCGACCTTGACGCCGGCGTTGAAGGTCTTGTCGACCACCTTGCCGGAGAGCACGTTCTTCAGCTTGGTGCGCACGAAGGCCGGGCCCTTGCCGGGCTTGACGTGCTGGAACTCGACGACGGACCAAAGCTGGCCGCCATCGAGCTTGAGCACCATGCCGTTCTTGAGGTCGTTCGTGGAAGCCACGGTTGCGGAATCTCCTGGACTGACGTGGACGACCCCGGGGCACGCACCGTTAAAGCGCGAGCAGCTCCTTGGTCGTGATGGTGAGTAGCTCGGGTCCGCCGTCCGCCTCTGGGCGCACGACGAGCGTGTCATCGATCCGGACGCCGCCCCGGCCCGGGAGGTGAACCCCGGGTTCGACGGTGACCGGCACGCAAGCGTCCAGTTTACCCATGGCTGAAGGGGCGAGCTGCGGGTCCTCGTCGATTTCGAGTCCGACCCCGTGCCCGGTGACCGGCGGAAGGGCGTCCGCGTACCCCGCGGAGTCCAGCACCTGACGCGCCGCGCGGTCCACATCGCGGTAGGCGGCGCCGGGCACCAGTGCCTCGCGCCCGGCCCGTTGGGCGGCGAACACGAGGTCGTACAGCTCGACCTGCCAGTCGGCGGGCGAGGTGCCGATGACGAAGGTACGGCCGATCTCGCAGCGGTAGCCGCGGTAGGTCGCGCCGAGGCAGACGGAGAGGAAGTCGCCCTCCTCCACCCGCCGGTCGGTGGGCCGGTGGCCGCAGCGGCCGGAGTTGGGACCGGTCGCCACGGAGGTCGGGAAGGCGGGACCCTCGGCGCCGTGGTCGACCAGGCGCCGCTCCAGCTCCAGGGCGAGATGCCGTTCGGTGCGTCCGACCAGGATGGATTCGAGCAGCTCGCCCAGTGCCTGGTCGGCGATCTCCGCGCCGATGCGCAGACAGGAGATCTCCTCCTCGTCCTTGACGACCCTGAGCTGTTCGACGGCGGTGCCGAGGTCCGCGAGGCGCAGTCCGGGCGCGACGGAGCCGAGGGCGCGGTACCGGGCGACGGTGAGGTGGTGCTCCTCCACGGCCAGGGCGTCGGTGCCCTCGCCGCCCGCGAGCCCGGCGGCGGCCACGGCGGGGTCGCCCCCGGCCGAGGGCAGCACGTGCAGGGACAGGGAGTCGTCGGGGCGCCCCTCCCCCGGCCGGTCCTCCGGCGGGACGGGACAGACGAGCTGGTCCTCGCGCCTGCCGAGCAGCAGGACCGCCCCCTGGGGCGCGGTTCCCGCCAGGTAGCGCACGTTGGCGGGGCGGGAGATGAGCGCTGCCGCGGTACCGGCCGCGTTGCAGCGATCCCTCAGCCGGGATCGGCGGGTCGCGTACACCTCTGACATGAGACGAGCGTAGGAGTTCTCCCCGCCTCTCGCCGTTCGGCGGGGTCCGAGTGGGGTGTGCCTCCGGCGGTTCTGCGGGGAACACCCTGTGCGGGTGCGCCCCCAGCGGTTCTACGGGGAACACCCGGTGCGGGTACGCCCCCAGCGGTTCGGCGGAGAACACCCGGTGCGGGTACGCCCCCAGCGGTTCGGCGGAGAACACCCGGTGCGGGTACGCCCCCAGCGGTTCGACGGAGAACACCCGGTGCGGGTACGCCCCCAGCGGTTCGACGGAGAACACCCGGTGCGGGTACGCCCCCGGCAGTTCGACGGACGTCACCCGGTGCCCGGCCGGTGCGAGGGCCTTCGGCGGCCACGGCGGCTGTCGCCTGGCCGCCCGGCCGGGGTACGGCACGCCTCCGGCGGTCGGGACGGCCGCGCCCCGGCTTCGGCACCAGGGCGCCCCGACGTCCGGGCGGCAGACACGCGGGCCTCGCAGCCAGTCGTGCGGAACGCCTCCGTCGGATGCGACCTCTCCCCCCTCCGAGGGCTGCGGTGGCGAACGGCCGGTCGGCCGGGCGGAGTGGGGAGCCTCTGCGGTTGCGACGGGCGCCCCGGGCCGCCGCAGGGGCAGGGACCTCCGGCGAACACGCGGGCGACACCCAGCCTCTCGGCCAGGGGCGCGGGGAACCTCCGGCGGTCCCGAGACGAGCGCCCGGCCCCCTCCAGCCAGAGGTGCGGGGAGTCCACGACGGTCCCGTGGCGAACACCGCCCCCCTCCAGCCAGCAGTGCGGGGAGCCTCCGACCGTCCCGTGGCCAACACCCGCCCCCAGTCAGGGGTGCGAAGCGTCTCCGGCGGATCTGCGGTGGATACCGGCCTCCGGCCCCGGGTGCGGAGCGCCCGCGGCGGACACCCGGCTGCCCGGCCGCCCAGCCGTCCAGCCATCCAGCCGCCCAGCCGCCCAGCCGCCAGGACAGGGTGCGGGGAGCCTCGGCGGTCGCGGTGGGCGTCCCCGGCCGCCGCAGGGGCAGGAGCCTCCAGCAGAGGCGCGGCCAGGATTCGGGGAGCCTCCGGCGCGGCTCCCCGGTGAGCGTCCAGCCCCGCAGGCAGGGGTGCGGAGCGCCTCCGGCGGACGTCCGGCCAGGGTGCGGGGAACCTCCGGCGGCTCCCCGGTGAGCGCCCGGCCCCGCAGGCAGGGGTGCGGAGCGCCTCCGGCGGACGTCCGGACGGGGTGCGGGAGCCGCCTGTGCCGACCGGACCGATGGTCGGGGGGCAGCCTGGCGTGGCAGGGGCCGCCCTCGCGACCGGGGGGTGATGGCCGGGGCTGCCGAACTGTCTCCGCCCACCCGTCGAGCGGCGCAGCCCCCCGTTACCAGCTCGGCGGGCTCGCGATCGCTCGGGTGAGGACCTCGTCCAGGACGCGGGCGGTGCCGGGGACGTCCAGTTGGGAGTTGTCGATGATCGGCAGGCCGGAGCCGTACCAGCCGGCCATGCGGCCGTGGATGCGGGCGACCTCCTCGTCGCTGAGGCGGCGGTTGCCGCTGCGCTCGGCGTTGCGCTCCAGGACGATGTCCAGCCCCGGGAGCAGGACGACGGGGAGCAGCCCGGGCCCGACGTGGCGCTTCCAGCCGCCGAGACCGACCACCGGCCGGTCCGGGAAGACCGCGTCGTCGAGGATGCAGGAGATCCCGTTGGCGAGGAAGTTGCGCGCGGCGAAGCCGCAGGTGCGGCGGGCCAGGCGGTACTGCGCCTCGGAGTTGTCGTTCCACCCGGTCTGCGGGTCGGCGAAGCCCGAGCGCACCCACTCGCGCACGTCGTCGAGGCTGATGTGGGCGGTGGGCACCCGGCGGTGGTCCGCCCAGTACTTGGCCACGCTGGTCTTGCCCGCGCCCGCCGGGCCGATGAGCAGCACGGCGAGGGTGGTGGCGGAGGGGTCGGGCGCGGCGGCGGGCGGCGCGCCGACGGGGGCGCCGGGCGGCAGCGGCACATGGCCGGTGACCTCGGAGCCGTGCGGTCCGTACGTACCGGTGACGGGTGGCGCGGCCGGCGGCGCCGGGGGTACGGGCGGCATGGCGCCCGGTGGCATGGGGGCGCCCGCCGTGGGATAACCGGGCGGGGGACCCTGGGGTGCCGCCGGGGGCGGACCCGGATGGTGCGCGGCCGGTGCCCAGTTGGTCTGTGGTCCCTGCCCCGCTGGGTGGGGCGGCGGCAGCGGAGATCCCACTGCGTGTTGCATCCGTTGCCACTCCATCTCGTACACGCGTTCAGCGCCGGAAGGCGGGTACGAAGCCCGCACTGTAGCGAACCGTACCGCCCCCGGCCGTCGTTTGGTGAAACGGCCGGGGGCGGGAGCAAGTGCCCAGCCCGTCAAGGGAATCGGGCAGAGCGGGTGGTGTCGGGATCTACTGGCCCACTTCGCCGTAGGCGGCGAGGAGGACGGCGGGGTCCGGACCCTCCAGGACGGTGGGCCGGGCGAGGCCGTCCAGGACGATGAAGCGGAGCAGGTCGCCGCGGGACTTCTTGTCGACCTTCATGGCTTCGACGAG
>NZ_JACYHF010000035.1 GCF_016482685.1 Streptomyces sp. DSM 110735
GGGCCACCGGGCCACCGGGCCACCGGGCCACCGGGCCACCGGGCCACCGGGCCACCGGGCCACCGGGCCACCGGGCCGAGCCTCCCTCATCCGCCCCCGGCGCCCAGCCGCCCCCGCCCCACCACCCCGGTAACCCCCCGTGCCCACCAGGAAACCGTTCGTGTTGTGACACGGCGGTAGCGGGCTCGGGCTTACGGAGACAGGGTGATCGGCGATTACCCTGTCTCTCCGGCCCCTGCGCAAAGTGATCGGCCGACCCCTGCCCGACACTCATCGGAACGCGAGATACATGACCGTCAACGACGATGTCCTGCTTGTCCACGGCGGAACCCCGCTGGAGGGCGAGATCCGTGTCCGCGGTGCGAAGAACCTCGTGCCGAAGGCCATGGTCGCCGCCCTGCTGGGCAGCGAGCCGAGCCGCCTGCGCAACGTCCCGGACATCCGTGACGTACGGGTCGTCCGCGGCCTGCTCCAGTTGCACGGCGTGACGGTCCGCCCGGGCGACGAGCCCGGCGAACTGGTGCTCGACCCGACCTACGTCGAGAGCGCGAACGTCGCCGACATCGACGCCCACGCCGGTTCCAGCCGCATCCCGATCCTCTTCTGCGGCCCCCTGCTGCACCGCCTCGGCCACGCCTTCATCCCGGGCCTGGGCGGCTGCGACATCGGCGGCCGGCCGATCGACTTCCACTTCGACGTGCTCCGCCAGTTCGGCGCGACCATCGAGAAGCGCGCGGACGGCCAGTACCTGGAGGCGCCGCAGCGCCTGCGCGGTACGAAGATCGACCTGCCGTACCCCTCCGTGGGCGCCACCGAGCAGGTCCTGCTGACGGCCGTGCTGGCCGAGGGCGTCACCGAGCTGTCCAACGCGGCCGTCGAGCCCGAGATCGAGGACCTCATCTGCGTACTGCAGAAGATGGGCGCGATCATCGCGATGGACACCGACCGCACCATCCGCATCACCGGTGTGGACAAGCTCGGCGGCTACACCCACCGCGCCCTCCCGGACCGCCTGGAGGCCGCGTCCTGGGCCTCGGCGGCGCTCGCGACGCGCGGCAACATCTACGTGCGCGGCGCCCAGCAGCGCTCGATGATGACGTTCCTGAACACCTACCGCAAGGTCGGCGGCGCGTTCGAGATCGACGACGAGGGCATCCGCTTCTGGCACCCGGGCGGCCAGCTCAAGTCCATCGCGCTGGAGACGGACGTCCACCCCGGTTTCCAGACCGACTGGCAGCAGCCGCTGGTGGTGGCGCTGACCCAGGCCACGGGTCTGTCGATCATCCACGAGACGGTCTACGAGTCCCGCCTCGGCTTCACCTCCGCGCTCAACCAGATGGGCGCGCACATCCAGCTCTACCGCGAGTGCCTGGGCGGCTCGAACTGCCGCTTCGGCGCGCGCAACTTCCTGCACTCGGCGGTCGTCTCCGGACCCACCAAGCTCCAGGGCGCCGACCTGGTCATCCCCGACCTGCGCGGCGGCTTCTCGTACCTCATCGCGGCGCTCGCCGCCGAGGGCACGTCCCGCGTCCACGGCATCGACCTGATCAACCGCGGCTACGAGAACTTCATGGACAAGCTCGTCGAGCTGGGAGCGAAGGTCGAACTCCCGGGCAAGGCGCTCAGCTAAGAGCCTTCAGCACGCAGAATGGGCGGCCCCCCTGGTGACAGGGGGACCGCCCATTCTGACTACGGCCACTGGGACGTGCCCCGTAAGGGGCGCGGGGAACTGCGCGACCAGCCACCGGCGGCTCGCAGGTCACGACGGCGCTCAGTTGCCCGGTGCCCCAAGCGGAGCGCTTACTTGCCCTTGGCGGCTTCCTTGAGCTTCGAGCCCGCCGAGACCTTCACGCTGAAGCCGGCCGGGATGTTGATGGGCTCACCGGTCTGCGGGTTGCGCGCGGTGCGAGCGGCACGGTGGGTGCGCTCGAAGGTCAGGAAGCCGGGGATGGTGACCTTCTCGTCGCCCTTGGAGACGATGTCGCCGACGACCTCGGCGAACGCGGCCAGCACGGCGTCGGCGTCCTTGCGGGTCACCTCGGCGCGGTCGGCCAGCGCGGCCACCAGCTCACTGCGGTTCATGTTTGTACTCCCGTGTTCTTCTTGCCATTGAGGCGTGAGGTGAGATCGATGCCGATGCGCTCGCGCCCAGGGACGCATCCTGCCCCTACCTGCGGCGGGAAAGCCAATCCGGCACCCGCAGGAGTCAGGAGAGCACCCTGGGGAGTCACGCGGACACGCCTGCCCGGCCGTCACCCTAGAGGGCGCCGGGCAAAGGACTTCCCACGACTCGCCGTGCGAGGGCCGTGTCGATCATCACAACCCCCGCACCCTACGGTACCTGCGGCTACGACGCGGAGGGCGACGCCGCCCCGGCGGCCTTGGCCGCCTCGCGCACCGCTCCGGCGACCGCGCCCGCGACCTTGTCGTTGAAGACGCTGGGCACGATGTAGTTGGGGTTCAGCTCGTCCTCGGTGACGACGTTCGCCAGCGCCTGCGCGGCGGCGAGCATCATCTCCGTGTTGACGGTCCGGGACTGCGCGTCAAGGAGACCGCGGAAGACGCCCGGGAAGACCAGCACGTTGTTGATCTGGTTCGGGAAGTCCGAGCGCCCGGTGGCGACGACGGCTGCCGTCTGGCGGGCGACGGCCGGGTCCACCTCGGGGTCGGGGTTCGCGAGCGCGAACACGATCGCGCCGTCCGCCATGGCGGCCACGTCGTCGCCGTCCAGGACGTTCGGGGCGGAGACGCCGATGAAGACGTCCGCGCCGCGCACGGCCTCCTTCAGGGTGCCGGTCAGACCCTCGGGGTTGGTGTTGTCCGCGATCCAGCGCAGCGCGGAGCCCGCCGGGGCGTCCACCAGGTCCTCGCGGCCCGCGTGCACGACGCCGTTGATGTCGGCGACGACCGCGTTCTTCACCCCGGCGGCGAGCAGCAGCTTGAGGATCGCCGTACCGGCCGCGCCCGCGCCGGACATGACGACCCGGATGTTCTCCATGGAGCGCCCGGTGGCGCGCAGCGCGTTGGTGAGCGCGGCGAGGACGACGATGGCGGTGCCGTGCTGGTCGTCGTGGAAGACGGGGATGTCCAGCGCCTCGCGCAGCCGGGCCTCGATCTCGAAGCAGCGGGGCGCGGAGATGTCCTCCAGGTTGATGCCCGCGAAGCCGGGGGCGATGGCCTTGACGATCTCGACGATGGCGTCGGTGTCCTGGGTGTCCAGGCAGATCGGCCAGGCGTCGATGCCCGCGAAGCGCTTGAACAGCGCCGCCTTGCCCTCCATGACCGGCAGCGCCGCCTTGGGACCGATGTTGCCGAGTCCGAGCACGGCGGAGCCGTCCGTCACGACCGCAACCGAGTTGCGCTTGATGGTGAGGCGGCGGGCGTCCTCGGGGTTCGCCGCGATGGCCATGCAGACGCGGGCCACACCGGGCGTGTAGACCATGGAGAGGTCGTCACGGTTGCGGATGGGGTGCTTGGACTGCATCTCGATCTTGCCGCCGAGGTGCATCAGGAACGTACGGTCCGAGACCTTGCCGAGGGTGACGCCCTCGATGGTGCGGAGCTGCTCGACGATCTGCTCGGCGTGCGCGGTGGAGCTGGCGGCGATGGTGACGTCGATCCGGAGCTTCTCGTGCCCGGAGGCGGTGACGTCGAGGCCGGTGACCGAGCCTCCGGAGGACTCCACGGCGGTGGTGAGCTGCGATACGGCCGTTCCGCTCGCGGGCACCTCCAACCGGATGGTCATCGAGTAGGAGACGCTGGGCGCCGTTGCCATGGCCGACTTCCTCTGCTTTCACCGTGTCGCGTGTTGTGCCGTCCGATCGTCGCACCTACCGGCGGGTACGTGGTAGTCGCCCCCGGTTGCGGACATTGTGTTCTCCAAGACAAGAGGCCCACGTCACAGGGACGTGGGCCTCTCGCTCACTTTCATGACACCGACCCGCCATGCTCGCCTCGCGGCAAGTGGTCGCTCGTAGCGACGAAGGTTGGGCCCGGGGGCTTGGATCGAGCCGGTGTCACGACAAGGCTAACAAACAGGTGCCGGGGGGCATTCCCGTGTGCGCGCGGCTCGCCGGATTCAGCCGCGCGGCGGGTCGGAACCGGTGCCGCGCGGCGGAGCGGGATCAGTCGCGCAGCAGGTCCGGCACTCCGGTCGCGTCCGGTACGTCCCGCTCGCCGGAGACCACGGTGAGCTGCTGGGTGGCGCGGGTGAGCGCGACGTAGAGCACGCGCAGACCCGCCGGGGACTCGTCCGCGATCTCGGCCGGGGAGACGACGACGGTCGCGTCGTACTCCAGACCCTTGGCCTCCAGGCTGCCGAGGGCCACGACGCGGTCGCCGAGCCCGGCCAGCCAGCGGCGGGCCTCCTCGCGGCGGTTCATGGCGACGACGACGCCGACCGTGCCGTCGACCAGCCCCAGGAGGCGTGCCGCCTCCTCGCGGACGGTGGCGCCGAGGGTCTCGTCCACGACGCGGAAGCGGGGTTCGACGCCGGTGGAGCGTACGGCGGAGGGGGGTTCGGCGCCGGGCATGGCGAGGGCGAGGACCTTGGAGGCGAGTTCCGCGATCTCGGAGGGGTTGCGGTAGTTGACGGTCAGCTCGAAGCGGCGGCGGGGGCGGGAGCCGAGCGCCTCGTCGCGGGCCTCGGCCGCCTCGTCGGGGTCGGACCAGGAGGACTGGGCGGGGTCGCCGACGACCGTCCAGGTGGCGTGCCGGCCGCGGCGCCCGACCATGCGCCACTGCATGGGGGTGAGGTCCTGTGCCTCGTCCACGATGACGTGGGCGTACTCGGTGCGCTCCTGGGCGAGCCGCTCGGCGCGCTCGCGCTGGGTCTCCTCACGCGTCGGCATCAGCTCCTCCAGGCCGGTGAGGTGCGCCAGGGGGTCCAGTTCGCGCTTCCTGCGGGGGCGGGCGGGGACGCCGAGGATCGCCTGGAGTTCGTCCAGGAGGGCGATGTCGTGCACGGAATAGCCGTCGCGCTTGAGCGAGCGGGCGACCTTGCGGACCTCGCCGGGGTTGAACACGCGGCGCGACCAGCGGCTCAGGCGCCGCTCGTCGGCCATGGCGGTGAGGACGCCCTTGGGGGTCAGCTCGGGCCACCAGGCGTCCAGGAAGGCGAGGAAGGAGTCCTCGTCGGCCACGTCGTCGTCGAAGGAGGCGCGCAGTTCGGCGGCCAGCTCGGGGTCGGTGTGCCGTCCCGCGGCGCCGGACTTGGCCCACAGGGCGTCCAGGAGGAGTTTGCGGGCGCGCGGGCGGAGCAGGTTGACCGGTGCGGTGCCGCTGAGCGCGGTGCGGCGGACGTGCTCCAGTTCCCCGGCCTCCAGTTCGAGGCGGCGGCCGAAGGCGACCACGCGGAGCCGGTCGGGCGGGGTGCTGCCGGGGGTGCCGAGTTCGAGGGCGCCGCGCGCTGCCTTCCTCAGCACCTTGAGCATCCGGTAGGAGCCCTTGGCGCGGGCGACGGCGGGGGTGTCGTGGAGGGTGGCCTCGACGCCGTCGACCAGGGAGCCGAGGGCGCGGATGGCGACCTGGCCCTCCTCGCCGAGCGAGGGCAGCACGCCCTCGGTGTAGGCGACGAGCAGCGGGGTGGGCGAGACGATGAGGATGCCGCCCGCGTAGCGTCTGCGGTCCTGGTAGAGCAGATAGGCGGCGCGGTGCAGGGCGACGGCGGTCTTGCCGGTGCCGGGTCCGCCCTCGACGTAGGTGACGGAGTTGGCGGGGGCGCGGATGACCAGGTCCTGTTCGGCCTGGATGGAGGAGACGATGTCCCGCATGGTGTGCCCGCGCGCCTGACCGAGAGCCGCCATGAGGGCGCCGTCGCCGATGACCGCCAGCTCACGGCCGTCCAGGCTCGCCTTCAGCTCGGGGCGCATGAGGTCGTCCTCGACGCCGAGGACGCGGCGCTGGCGGGAGCGGATGACCCGGCGGCGTACGACCCGGCCGGGGTCGACCGGGGTGGAGCGGTAGAACGGCGCGGCGGCGGGCGCCCGCCAGTCGATGACGAGCGGGGAGTAGTCCTCGTCGAGCACGCCGATGCGCCCGATGTGCAGGGTCTCGGCGATGTCGGCGGTGTTGTCGTCGCGGACCGCGCCCTCGGCGGGTTCGACGGCGGTGTAGGCGCCGTCGGGACCCTTCTTGCCGTCCTTGCCCCGAAGCAGATCGATCCGGCCGAACAGGAAGTCCTCGAACTCGTTGTTCAGCCGGTTCAGATGGATGCCCGCGCGGAAGACCTGTGCGTCCCGCTCGGCCAGCGCGCCGGGTGTGCCCACCTGGCCGCGCTGGGACGCGTCGTGCATGAGGAACTCGGCCTCGTGGATCTTCTCCTCGAGCCGCCGGTACACCCGGTCCAGGTGTTCCTGTTCGACGCTGATCTCTCGGTCACGTGCGGAATCCTGTGCGTCGTGTACCGAGCCGACCGCGGACTGCTGAACCTGAGCGGCCACCGGGCCCCCTTCTGACGTGCTGGGCAGCCGTCAACCGTACGCGAAGAGGGCCCGTCAGGGCTACGTGGCGGGTCGGTTACGCCTTCACCTGGACCAGTTCCTTGCCGTCCAGGGTGGACACGACGAAGTGGTCGATGTCGCCGGGCTTGAGCGCGGTGCCGCCGCCGATGTACAGCGGACTGCGGGCCTGCTCGGTCTTGGCGTCCGGGTTGCCGTACCCCCATTTGCCGACGGTCCAGGTGCCGAGCGTCTGCCGCTCGCCGTTGGTGCCGACGGCGATCAGGGAGCAGGTGAGCGGACCCTTGACGCCCTTGAGTTCCATGACCGTGTCCGTGCCCCAGTCCTTGCCCGCCATCGCGATGGTGGCGGAGACGCCGGTGCCGGAGTCGGTGCCGGAGACCTTGTGGGACAACTGGGCGAAGTGGTCCTTGGCGGTCGCCGCGAGCGGGGTCGCGGTCTGGGTGGTGCCCGAGTTCGACACGGCCATGACGCCGACGGGCGCCGCCACGATGAGCGCCGCCGCGGCGGCGATCATGTAGAAGCTCTTGCGGCGCTTGCGGGCGCGGCGCTCGGCGACCTCGTCGACCATGCGCTCGACGATGCGCGGGCTCGGCCGGGCGGACAGCGACTCCCCGATGGCGGGGGTGCTGCCGGTGCCGGGCAGGTCCGCAAGCGCGGCCAGCATCGGCTCCATCCCGGCGAGTTCGTCCAGTTGCTGGGCGCACCACTCGCAGCCCGCGAGGTGGGTCTCGAAAGCCGTCGCCTCGGTGTCGTCCAGGATCCCGAGGGCGTAGGCGCCGACGGTCTCGTGCTCGTTCGGCACCGGAGATCCCTGCATGGGGCCAGACATACCCGTACCGCTCGCTCCGAATCCCCCGTACACACTCATCACGCCGTCACCCCCCGCTCCTCCAGCGCCAGCTTCATCGACCGCAGGGCATAGAAGACCCGGGAGCGGACCGTACCGCTGGGTATCCCCAGGGTCTGGGCCGCCTCGTTGACGGTACGCCCCTTGAAGTAGGTCTCGACGAGGACCTCCCGGTGGGCCGGGGTCAGGTCGTCGAGCGCGTCCGTCAGCGTCATCAGCCACAGCGCCTTGTCGATCTCGTCCTCCGCGGGGATGACCTCCAGCGGCGACGGATCGACCTCCTGCGGCCGGGCCTGCCGGCTGCGGTGGCCGTCGATGACGATGCGCCGGGCGACCGTCACCAGCCAGGGGCGTACCGAACCGGTCGCCCGATTGAGCTGACCGGCGTTCTTCCAGGCACGGATGAGTGTTTCCTGCACCACGTCCTCGGCTCGTTGCCGGTCTCCGGCGACCAGTCTGAGGACATACGCAAGGAGGGGTCCGGCGTGCTCGCGGTACAGAGCACGCATCAGCTCCTCATCGGGTTCCGAGGGCTGCGAGGACATGCGATGTCGGGCCCTCGATCCACTTTCATTGGCCACGGCCGCATCCTTGCGCACGCCCACCTCCGGTGTCCGGGGCTTCTCCCCGTCGGTCGCTCGCCCACACGTACGCGGCACAGGACCGGAATGTTCAAGGGGAGTTGGCGGTTTTCCCGTGGGTGACGTGACGAGCGGGACATGCGCGCACATTCTCCCCGCTCGTTCTTTACATTTCCGACACGTCGTCAAGATCGCCCGAGCTGCCCGTGCTTGGCCAGAGGCAAACGCGGTGTAACCGAACTCACAGGCAGGCGGGTTCGGGAGCGTCCCGGCACAACTCCCTTACCGGACACTCAGGATCGGGCGAGCGCGGCGCGTCTGCGGTGCCGGGCGACGCGTTCGCGGTTGCCGCAGGTCTCGCTGGAGCACCAGCGGCGGCGCCTGCCCCGGGAGGTGTCCAGGTAGACGATCGGGCAGTCGTCCCCGGCGCATTCGCGCACGGCCGCGCGGGCCACCGGGTCGGTGAGCAGCTCCACCGCGTCCCGCGCGACGACGGCGAGCAGCGCGGCACACCCGGGCGCCCCGGCCAACTCCCTGACGAGAGAGCCGTTCTCTTCGCGCACCGCGCGGGGTGCCGGTGGCGCGGCTCCCGCCAGCTCGTTGAGGCGGGCGAGGGCGCGGTCGTGGGGACGGGGGTCGGAACCGCCGCCTTCGCGTATCAACGTCCCTATATGGGAGCGCAGTTCGCGGAAGCGCGGTGGCCAGCCGGGGTCGGCGTGACCGAGCGGGGTGCCGGGCGGGACGAGCCCGGCACCCGTGATCCAGGCGCACAACGGCGCTACGGCGTCGAGGTGTTCACCGGGGTGCGCGGTCGCCAGGAGGTCCAGGCAGCAGCGCCCGGCGTCGAAGCGCAGTTCGTACGGGGTCGTGGCCGTATCCCGTGCCATGTGACCGTCACCGCCTGGGCAGGAACCGTTGCGTCGCTGCCTCTCACAGTGCCTGTCCCGGCGCCCGGCCGGAACCCCTCGTACCGGTCTTCGCGGACCGCCCGTGCGTCCCGCCCCCGTGCCGTACCCGCCCGTCGGGCCACAGCCGTGGTCGTCTCCTCGCCGCCAGGTCCTCCACCCAGCCGAAGGCGAGCACGCACAGGGCGACCAGGACCCAGGTGACCGCCAGCTCCGGCCAGGAGCTCTCCAGGAGCCAGGTGAAGTGCAGCTCCAGCGTCTCGAAGCGCCAGAGCTGGTCCCACAGGGTGGAGGCGATCAGGATGCAGATGTTGTGCCACAGATAGATCGTCACCGCGCGGGAGTTGAGCAGGGTGATCAGCCGGTCGAAGGGGCGCAGCAGCCGTGGCCAGACCGGCCAGGACGGGCTCAGGTGCAGCAGGAGCAGCACGGTGGCGAAGGACCACAGGGTCTGGGCGAAGGGGATGTCGTCGAGGTCGTGGCCCTGCCGGAAGCCGTGGCCGAGCGCGTACCAGAGACCCACGGCGGCGATGGCCGGGGCGACGGAGGGGACGACGTAGCGCGGGATGCGGCGCAGCACGCCCTGCTGATGGGCCATGCCGAGGATCCAGCAGGCGCCGAAGGTGCTGAAGTCGGTGAGGGCGGAGGGGAAGCGGTCGCCGGGGAGGGCGGGGTGCCCGAACTCCAGGACGGCGGCGAGCGCGACGGGCATGAGGATCGTCGCCCAGGGCAGCCTGCGCAGCGCGCGCAGCAGCAGGGGCGAGAGCAGGACGAACCAGAGGTAGGCGCGCAGGTACCAGAGGGGTCCGGCGAGTTCGCCGCCCCAGTCGGGACCGAGCACGCCGTGCACCCCGCGCAGTCCGTCGGCGTACGGCGGGTCGCTCAGCGGCAGGATCCAGTACCCGAGGTGCAGCCACCACCAGCCGGGGTGGCCGTCGGCGTCCGGGCGCCAGCCCTGGAGCATCATGCCGCTCACGCCGATGGCGCCGAGCAGCCACAGGGGCGGCAGCAGACGGCGGAGCCTGCCGCGGACGACGTCGAGCGGCGGGCGCTTGAGCGAGCGGGCCATGAGGCTGCCCGCGAGGGCGAACATCACGCCCATGGAGGGGAAGACGACGGGCAGCCAGGACCAGCCCATCAGGTGGTAGAAGACGACCCGGAACAGGGCGACGGCCCGCAGCAGGTCGAAGTAGCGGTCACGGACGGGCTTTCGGGGCGCGTCCGCGCCGGTTAAGGCGGCGGGCGGCGCGGGCGGGACCTCGGCGACGGCGGTGCCGACCGGGGGCGTGGACGAACCTGGGACCGGCGGGGTGGTCGCTGCCGCCGCAGTGGTCGCGGTGGTCGGCTCCGGGCGGCGGGCGTGGCGGGCCGGTCCCTGGGGGCTGGTGGTCATCGGGACGCCCTCCCGTCGGCCGTGGCGAGGGCGTCGGGCTGCGGGACGCCGACCCCGCCCTTGCGGCGCAGCTTCTGCCAGCGCAGGCGTCCGCCGGTCAGGGCGGTGATCCAGGACTGGAGCAGGACGACGTACATGAGCTGGCGGTAGAGGATCTGCTGGAGCGGAAGTGAGATCAACGGAGTGAGCCGTTCCCGGTCGAGGAAGAAGGCGTACGCCGCGCAGGCCGCCTGGATGGCGAGAATCGCGAACCAGGACCCGATCGTGCGTCCCGTCGGGCCGAAGACCAGGCCGTAGACGAGGAAGATGTCGATCAGCGGGGCCAGGAGCGGGGCGAGCACCATGAACAGGGACACCAGCGGCAGTCCGATGCGGCCGAACCGCCCGGAGGGACCGCGCTCCACGACGGCGCGGCGGTGTTTCCAGATGGCCTGCATGGTGCCGTAGGACCAGCGGTAGCGCTGGGACCACAACTGCTGGACGGATTCGGGCGCCTCGGTCCAGGCGCGCGCCTTCTCGGCGTAGACGACGCGCCAGCCGTCGCGGTGCAGCGCCATGGTGACGTCGGTGTCCTCGGCGAGGGTGTCGTCGCTCATGCCGCCGACGCGTTCCAGGGCGGAGCGGCGGAAGGCGCCGACGGCGCCGGGGATGGTCGGCATACAGCGCAGCACGTCGTACATCCGGCGGTCGAGGTTGAAGCCCATCACGTACTCGATGTGCTGCCAGGCGCCGATGAGGGTGTCCTTGTTGCCGACCTTGGCGTTGCCCGCGACGGCGCCGACGCGGTGGTCGGCGAAGGGCTGGACCAGTTCGCGGACGGTGGACGGCTCGAAGACCGTGTCGCCGTCCATCATCACGATCAGGTCGTGACTGGCGTTGGCCAGACCCCGGTTGAGGGCGGCGGGCTTGCCCGCGTTGAGCTGGCGCACGACGCGGACGCCGGGCAGCGCGAGCCCCTCGACGATGCGGGCGGTGCCGTCGGTGGAGCCGTCGTCGATGACGATGATCTCCACGGGGTGGTCGCTCTCGGTCAGCGAACGCACCGTGCTCTCGATGCACTTGGCCTCGTTGTAGGCGGGGACCAGCACCGAGACGGGTCGCGTCACGGGCTCCGGACCCCAGCGGAAACCGCGGCGGCGGGTGCGGCGGGCGTGCGCGGCGGAGAGCAGCAGCATCAGCCCGAACCGCCCGATGACCAGCACACCGACGACCGCGAGACCCGCCACCAGCACGTCGGTCGCGCTGTCGGCCGCCTTGATCAGCGCGATCCAGGCGCGCCCCTTCCACAGTGCCGCCCCGGTGACCGGGGTGTCCGCGCTCGGCGCGTCCAGTGCTTCGGTGAGGGTCTGGAACCGGTAGCCCTTGCCCTGGAGTTCGGGCAGATAGCGGTCGAGGGCGGCGACGGTCTCGCTGCGGTCGCCGCCGGAGTCGTGCATCAGGACGACGGCGCCCTTGCCGCCCTCGGGGGTGGCTCCGCGCACGATCGCGTCGACGCCCGGCTTGCGCCAGTCCTCGCTGTCGCGGTCGTTGAGGACGGTGAGATAGCCCCGGCTGCCGATGTACTTCGTCACCGGCCAGGACCGGTCGTCCATGGCGGAGGCGAAGGAGGAGTACGGCGGCCGGAACAGCGAGCTGCGGATGCCCGCCGCCCCGGCGAGCGCCAACTGCCCCTGGGACAGCTCCCAGTCGGCGCGGCTCCTGGAGTGGTAGGAGAGGTCCGGGTGGTTGAAGGTGTGCAGCCCGACCTCGTGCCCCTCGTCCACCATGCGCTTGACCAGCTCCGGGTAGCGCGAGGTCATCGTGCCGGTGACGAAGAAGGTCGCGTGGGCGTGGTGCTTCTTGAGGATGTCGAGGACCTTCGGGGTCCAGGTCGGGTCGGGACCGTCGTCGAAGGTGAGGACGATCCGGTGTTTGGGCACCCGGAGGCTGTCGGTGCCGCCGCCCCGGGTGTCGATGACCGGGCCGCCGTCGAGGATCTTCTGCGGCACCTGGTCGGTCGGGGCTTCGGGGCGCACGCGGAAGTCGGCGAGGATCTCGTTGTGCACATAGCCGTGCAGGATGAGCATCGCCAGGGTGGCGAGCAGCAGCAGGAACGAGAGCGCGTAACGCAGCGGGAAGCGGCGGCGCTCGGCGCGGGACTTGCGGTCGGTGCGTCCCTTGCGGTCGGTGCGTCCGTTGCGGTCGGTGCGGGCTGGGTGGTCGGTGCGGCGGCGGGAGCGCGAGGACATCAGAGGGTGGTTCCCGTGGGCCGGGGACCGAGGGCGGCGGCCGGGGCGGCCGGACCGTGCGGCTCGGCGCCGCCACCGCCCGCCGGGGAGCCGCTGGGCGCCGGGCTCGGGGAGCCGTCCGGGGCGGAGGAGGTCGGGGACGCGCCGGTCGTGGGCGAACCGGTGGGCGTGGGCTTGCCGGGCGGGCTGGAGACCCGGGGCGTGCCGGACGTCCGCGCGGTCGGGCTGGTGCTCGGCGAGGCGGGCGGTCCGCTGGTCCCGGCGGCGGGGGCGGACGGCGCGCCCGAGGCGCCGGGCACGGCGGAGACGGCGGTGGGCAGCGGCTCGGCGGGACCGGTCGCTCCCCCGGCGTCCGCCGCCGTCGGCGCGGTGGACACGGTGGGCACGGGCGAGGTGTGCACCCGCCCGGCAGGCTTGTCCTCGGTGTCCGGCACCGGCAGCCAGGGCGCGTCCGAGCTGCCGGACAGCAGGGTGGCGACGATGACGACGGCGTACCCCGCGCAGGCGACGGCGACCGCGAGCCCGATCCGCCGGACGGTACGCCCCCGACGCCCGGACTCGTCCACGAAGACGGGACCGTCCGGGCGCGCCTCCCCCTCGCCCTTCACGGAGTCGAGCTGGACGGTGACCTCGTGCGGATCGTGCGCGGGGTCCGCCGCCCTGCCGGTCTCCCCCGCCTCGGGGGCGGTGGGCGTGGCGGCGGCGCGGGCGTCCCAGGGGTCACGGGGCGCGGCGGACCGCGCGGTGTCCCGGACGACGGGCCAGCCGGGAGCCGCTTCGCCCGTCCGCGCGGTGGACCGGGACGTGCCGGTCGGCTGGGGCAGGATGGCGGTCCGCTCGACGGCGGAGGCGGTGCCCTCGGTGGCGGACGCGGTGGGCAGCACGGTGGTGCGGTCCTCGGCGCCCGGCGCCTGCGGCAGTACGGCGGTGCGGTCGGTGTCCGGCGTCGTCGTCGGCAGGACGGTCGTCGGCTCGGCGTCGGGGGCCGTCGTGCGCCGGAAGTCGGAGGCGGCGCGGGCGTTGCGCGGGCGCGGGACGATTGCCGTCTCCTCGGCGCCGGTCGGGGCGGCCCGTCCGCCCCGGGGTATCGCGGAGCCCGTGCCGCTCACGGTCGCGGTGCCGCTCCGGGTGAGCGCACCGCCTCGTACGACGGGCCAGCCGCCCCGGCCGGGCTCGGCGCTGCCCCGGCGGAGCGTGCCGGTCTCGGCGACCGTTCCGCTCTCCGGGAACGCCTGCGTCCCGCTGCCCTCGGTCACCGGCGGCTCCGGAGTCGCGGATGCGACATCGGGCCATACCGGTTGGGCGTCTTCTCGCCACTGTTTCACGCGTGCACATCCCCCACGGAACCGTTCGGGGGGCGCTACGACCCCGAGCGTCACGCCACGAACCAGGCCCCCACCAGGTCCGTGCGCCCCCTTTATCACATTGTGCTCGGGCCCCGAATGTAGCGCATGTGAAGGTTTCGGGGTCATGAAGCGTCAGATGTGGCCGTTCATCACATCTTCATCGGTGGCCGGAATCCATCCCTCGGTGGGCTTCTTGAGCCAGCCCTCCGCGCGCGAGATCTTGGCGGCTGCCGCGCGAAGCGCGTCCAACCCCGGATGGACCAGGCTCTTCCGCCACACCAGCGAGACGGGTGAAAGCGGGACAGGATCGACAAGCGGTCGCAGCACGGCGCCCGGCATGGCCGAAAAATCCACCACCGAAAGGACAGGAACACGCGTTCTGGTCATGACCCGGGCGAATTCCTCACGCCCCACAGCCATCGGAACGGGTGAAGCCGGAAGGATGCCGTATCGCTCGAAAAGCTGACGCGCGAGACCGGTCCACTCCCGGGTCCCCGGATTGCCCGCGCCGGCGTACACCGTCGCACCCGCCAGCGCGCGCACCGGCACCGCGTCCAGCGTGGCCAGCGGATGGCCCTCGGGCAGGAAGACGGCCATCGGCTCGTAGCGCACCGGCTGGTGGGCGAGGCGGGCGCGGACGGCGGGGGCGAGTCCCGCGAAGCGCCCGAAGGAGGCGTCGAGCCGCCCGGCGAGCAGGTCGTCGGCCGCCTTGGTGAGCCCGCTCTCGTACCGCGCCGTCAGCTCGTGGGCGGGCGCCAGCTCCCGCGCCCGCATCAGCACCCGGCGTGTGGTGCCAAGCCCCTCGGAGTTGAGGTCGACGAGCAGCGGGCGCACCTGCCCGAACGCGGCGAGCAGTTCCTCCTGCGCGTCGAGCATCCGGCGGGCCAGCGGAAGCAGCCGTTCGCCGTCGGCGGTGAGCGTCACCTGCCGGGTCGTCCTGACGAACAGCTCGGCTCCCAACTCCCTTTCAAGGCGCCGCACATCACGGCTCAGCGCCTGCTGTGCGACATAGAGCCGGGCGGCGGCGCGGGTGAAGTGCAGCTCCTCGGCGACGGCGAGGAAGGCGCGGAGCAGCCGGGGGTCTACGGAGACGAAGGGTGCGGACACGAGCGCGAACTTACAACGCGGGTGCGTGAATTGGACCGGGGAAAGGTGTTGGACGCGGACCGGGGCGCCGGGCGAACGTGCATGTCATGCCCCAACTGACCAGTAACCGCAGTCTCTTCAGGATCCCCGGAACCGCTGCCTTCACCCTCGGCAATCTCGTCGCGCGGCTGCCGATGGGGATGTTCGGCGTGAGCGCGGTCGTGATGATCGCCGGGGCGCGGGGCTCGTACGCGCTCGCCGGAGCCGTCACCGCGACCGGACTCGCGGCGACGGGTCTCGCCGGTCCCTGGACGGCGCGGCTGACCGACCGCTACGGACAGGCGCGGGTCGCCGTGCCCGCGACGCTCACGGCGGTGGCGGGCAGCCTCGCCCTGCTGCTGTGCGTGCGCTTCGACGCCCCCGCCTGGACCCTGTTCGCCGCCTACGCCGCGACCGCCGCCACCCCCAACATCGGCGGTCTCTCCCGCGCCCGCTGGGCCCACCTCCTGCGCGAGGACCCCGACGCCCTGCACACCGCGAACTCCTTCGAGCAGGCCGCCGACGAGCTGTGCTTCATGCTGGGCCCGGTCCTGGCGTCCTTCCTGACCGGCACGTTCTTCCCGGAGGCGGGCACGCTCATCGGCGCGGTCCTGTTGCTGACCGGCATGCTCCTGTTCACCGCCCAGCGTGCGACGGAACCCCCGCCGAGCCCCCGCTCCACGGCACCGTCCCCCGTCCGCACCCGGGGCGTCCCGCCCCTGCTCGCGACCTTCCTGGCCACCGGCGCGATCTTCGGCTCCCTGGAGGTCGTGACGATCGCCTACGCCGACGCCCATGGCCATCGCGCGGCGGCGGGCGCGATCCTGGCGCTCCAGGCGGCGGGCTCCTGCGCGGCGGGTCTGCTCTACGGCGCCCTGAAGCCCACCGGCTCCCCCGCCCGCCTGCTCCCCTGGTGCCTGCTGGCCATGACGGTCCTGATGACCCTCCCCTGGCTGACCGCCGCCGCCCTCGGCGCCCTCCCGCCCCTGGCCGCGGCGCTCCTCCTGGCGGGCATGGCGACCGCCCCCACCATGGTCACCGCCATGACCCTCCTCCAGACCCACACCCCGCCCGACCGCCTCAACGAGGGCATGAGCCTGGCGGTGACCTCCCTGCTGACCGGCATCGCCTGCGGCTCGGCGACAGGCGGCTGGGCAGTGGAACACCTGGGCGCGGGCACCGCCTACGCCCTGCCTGCCGGGGCGGCGGCTCTGGCGCTGCTGATCAACACGGCGACCCGGCTCGGCGCGACGGCACCACGCGACACGGCGCTGCGAAGCAGTACGGCGGCATGACGAAGGCCCCGCCGCTCACGAGCGACGGGGCCTTTGCCCACATGGGGTGCGGAGAGCTGGGAAGCTCTCCGATCGTGGAGATGGCGGGAATCGAACCCGCGTCCACCGGTGCGGAAACAGGGCTTCTCCGTGCGCAGTTCGCTTCGATTTTCTCAGCCCCGGAGATCACGCGAACAAGTCTCCGACGGGCTCAGTCACTGTTGGATTTCCCTTTTCACCCCGTGACCGGGATCAAGGTTTAGTCCCCTAGCTGATGCCAGGATCCGGGTCGGGAACAGCCCCGGGCTGACACTTCGCAAGTCGCTACTTAGGCAGCGAGGGCGAAGGAATCGCGCTTGGTGTTGGCGATTATTTTTTTCGGCCTGTGGTTTACGAGATCATGGCCGCTTCCTCGACACGCTTCCCCTGCTTCGACATCCGCTGTCGAAACCGATCATCCCCATGTTGTTTTTTCAAGTGCCCCCGGTGAGGGAGGCGGCGCACCCGCTGTGAGGTGCAGGTGCCATCGTAAGGGAACAACGGCGGAGCACGCCAGCGTATTCCCCGCTCAGCCGCGCTGGCGCCGCTTCGCCGCCGCGATGGCGCGGTCCGACTCCCGGCGGTCCTGCTTCTCGCGCAGGGTCTGCCGCTTGTCGTACTCCTTCTTGCCGCGCGCGAGCGCGATCTCCGCCTTGGCCCGGCCGTCCTTGAAGTAGATCGCCAGGGGCACGATGGTGTGACCCGTCTCCTGGGACTTGGACGCCAGCTTGTCGATCTCCTCGCGGTGCAGCAGCAGCTTGCGCTTGCGGCGCACGGAGTGGTTGGTCCAGGTGCCCTGGAAGTACTCCGGGATGTGGGCGTTGTGCAGCCATGCCTCGTTTCCGTCGATCTGGACGAAGCCGTCGGTCAGCGAGGCCCGTCCCTGGCGCAGCGACTTCACCTCGGTGCCGGTCAGGACGATGCCGGCCTCGTAGGTGTCGATGATCGCGTAGTCGTGCCGCGCCTTCTTGTTCTGCGCGACCATCTTGCGCTTGCCGTCCTTGGCCGCCTTCGCGGCTCCCCCGCCCTGCTTGGGCTGGGACTCCTTCGGTACGTACATTCCCTTGCTCATAGTGCCCACATTTTCTCACCGGACGGGGGGTGGGAGGGAAGCGCATTTCGGCGCCCGCCCCAGGTGTCTGCGACGGCCCGGGGGTCTACGACGGGTCGCCGAGCCCCGTGAGCACCGTCTCCGCCCGTTCCAGCGCCCCCGCGCCCGCGTCCAGGTCCGGGGTGATGCCCCGGCCGTCCACGGTGTGACCCAGCGGAGTGCGGTAGTGGCCCACGGTCAGCTCGGCCACCGAGCCGTCGGGCAGGTCGGTCGGCATCTGGACCGAGCCCTTGCCGAAGGTGCGGGAGCCGATCACGACCGCCCTGCCCCGGTCCTGGAGCGCGCCGGTGAGCATCTCGGCGGCGCTCATCGTGCCCCCGTCGACCAGGACGACCAGCGGGCGGGCGGTGTCCCCGCCGGAGGCGGCGTGCAGGGCGCGCTGGGCGCCGTCGACGTCGTAGGTGGCGACCAGACCGCCGTCGAGGAAGGCGGAGGCGGTGGCGACGGCCTCGGTGACCAGACCGCCGGAGTTGCCGCGCAGGTCCAGCACGATCCCGGCGTCGGCGGGAGCCCGGCGCACCGCGTCGCGCACGGTGTCGGCGGCGCCCTTGGTGAAGGCGGCGACCCGGACGACCCGGACCCCGGGGACCGGGCGCGTCACGGTCACGGAGTCGGTGGACAGCCGCGCCCGGTGCAGCGTGCGGCTCCAGGTGCGCTCCCCGCGCCCGAGCCCGAGCACGACCGGCGTTCCGGCGGCAGCGTCCTCGGCGTCGCCGCGCAGTAAGGACACGACCTCGGTGACCGGGAGCCCGTCCACCGCGCGTCCGTCCACGCTGCGCAGCCCGTCGCCCCGGCGGATGCCCGCCCCGGCGGCGGGCGAGCCGGGCTGGACCCGGGTCACCTCGATACGGCCGTCGCGCCCGCGCCGCGCCCACAGCCCGACGCCGGTGTACTCGCCGTCCAGCGCCTCCTGGAACTCCGCGTACTCGCCCGAGGAGTAGACGGCCGCCCAGCGGTCCCCGCTGCGGCTGACGGCCCGTTCGGCCGCCTCCGTCGGGGACTCGCCCGCGGCCATCGCCTCGGCGGCGGCGCGGCGCACCGCCTCGTGGCGCGCCGCGCCGGAGGACCGACTCCCCTGCGCCGCCTCGCTCTTGCGGTCCTGGCCGCGCTCCGGCAGCGCGCCGGTCACCGCGCCGGCGGCGAGCACTCCCGCGAAGAACAGAGCCAGCGCGGCCCCGCGGCGACTGCGGCGGGGCCGGCTGAACAGCTCGCGGCCTGACATGGCGGTGAGTCTAGGACAACGCGAGGGGCCGCACGGGCGGATGCCCGTACGGCCCCTCGCGGCATGTGTCACACCTTCAGGTACTTGCGCAACGCGAAGAACGCGGCAAGAGCGGGCATCAGCACACTCGTCGCCAGGATCAGCGGCAGCTTGGTCAACACCGCGTCCCAGCCGACGAAGTTGATGAGCGTGAGCTTGGTCGACAGGGCCATGCCGTGGTCGATCGTGAAGTACCGGCCGACCACCAGGAACACACAGGCGAGACCGCCGCCGATGAGTCCCGCGACCGCCGCCTCCATGATGAACGGCGCCTGGATGTAGAACCCGGAGGCGCCGACGAGCCGCATGATGCCGGTCTCCCGGCGGCGGCTGAACGCGGAGACGCGCACGGTGTTGACGATCAGCAGCAGGGCGACGATCAGCATCATCGCCATCACGCCGAGCGCCGCGCGGTTCATCAGGTTGAGCAACTGGAAGAGGTTGTCCAGGATGCCCTTCTGGTCCTGCACGGACTGCACGCCGTCGCGCCCGTTGAACGCGGTCGCGATGACCTGGTACTTCTGCGGGTCCTTGAGCTTGATCCGGAAGGACTCCTGCATCTGGTCCGGCGTCAGGGAGCTGGCCAGCGGGGAGTTGCCGAACTGCTCCTTGTAGTGCTTGTACGCCTGGTCCTGCGATTCGTAGGTGACCCTCTGCACGAGCGTGGTCATCTTGCCGAGGTCGGAGCGGATCTGCTTCTTCTGGTCCTCGGTGACCGCGCCCTTGGCGCAGTTGGCGTCCGACTGCGCGTCGCTCTTGTTGCACAGGAAGATCGAGACGTTGACCTTGTCGTACCAGTAGCCCTTCATGGTGCTCACCTGGTCGCTCATCAGCAGCGAGCCGCCGAAGAGGGCCAGGGAGAGGGCAACGGAGACGATGACCGCGAAGGTCATGGTCAGATTGCGGCGGAGACCGACTCCGATCTCCGACAGGACGAACTGGGCGCGCATGGCGTCTGGTCGAGCCTTTCCGTCGTGAACTTGCTTAGTGCTGGTAGCCGTAGACGCCGCGGGCCTGGTCGCGCACCAGGCGCCCCTTCTCCAGCTCGATGACGCGCTTGCGCATCTGGTCCACGATGTTCTGGTCGTGCGTCGCCATGACCACCGTGGTGCCCGTCCGGTTGATGCGGTCGAGCAGCTTCATGATGCCGACGGAGGTCTGCGGGTCGAGGTTGCCCGTGGGCTCGTCCGCGATCAGCAGCTTGGGCCGGTTGACGAAGGCCCGCGCGATGGCGACGCGCTGCTGCTCACCACCGGACAGCTCGCCCGGCATACGGTCCTCCTTGCCGCCGAGTCCGACGAGGTCGAGGACCTGCGGCACCGACTTGCGGGTCTCGCCCTTGGACTTGCCGATCACCTCCTGGGCGAAGGCCACGTTCTCCGCGACCGTCTTGTTCGGCAGCAGCCGGAAGTCCTGGAAGACCGTCCCGAGCTGGCGCCGCATCTGCGGCACCTTCCAGTTGGACAGCCGGGCGAGGTCCTTGCCCAGGACGTGCACCTGGCCGTGGCTGCACCGCTCCTCGCGCAGCAGCAGCCGCAGGAAGGTGGACTTGCCGGAGCCGGAGGACCCCACGAGGAAGACGAACTCGCCCTTCTCCACTTCCAGGGAGACGTCCCTGAGGGCCGGACGGGTCTGCTTGGGGTAGACCTTGGAGACACTGTCGAATCGGATCACGGATGCACCACGGGTCGCCGGGGGTAGATGAGCGTGACCATACGCGAACCGGGCGTGCCCACGCAGGGCCCGGTCGTGTTGGGCGACACTTGTGCGTTTTTGTACGGGCGGCTGGGCAGGCTTTCCCGGGCGCCCGCGCTCTTTCCGGGGGAACCTGGCAGAGTGGAGGGGGAACGTTCTGGTTCCAGAGGACGTTGTACGGGGTGAGGGCCTGCACGAGGAGGGCGAGCGCATGACGTACGACCGGTTGGTGTGCGCGAACTGCGCGGCGCCCGTGAGCGAGGGCCGGTGCCCGGTGTGCCGGGCCAGCCGGGAGCGGCTCCAGCAGCAGAGTCTCTTCGCGGGGCTGAACCCGGTGGCGCTGATCGCGCTGCTCGCGGTGCTGATCGCCGCGGTGGCGCTGCTGGCGCACCAGACGGGGCTGTAGCGGGCGGCGCTGTGGCGCGCGGCCGAAGGGCCGCACAGGACGCCGGAAGGGCCCGGAGCGTGTGGATCACGCTCCGGGCCCTTCGCGTCACGTCAGGGGGCTGGTACGACCGCTCAGGCGGCCGTGCCGCCCCGGCCGCCCGCGAGACGCGGGAGGAAGCGGAAGGCGACGCCGCCCGCGATCATCGTGGCAGCGCCGGCCAGCAGGAACATGGTCTCGCCCGCACCGGTCTCGGCCAGCTCCTTGTCGTCGCCGCCCTGCGGGGCCGCGTCGGAACCGGTGTCGGTGAGCGCCGAGGTGCCCGCCTCCTGGGAGACGTTGTCGTTGCCGCCACCGTCCGGGGTCGTGTTGTTGCCGCCCGTGGTGGAACCGCCGCCGGTGGAACCGCCGTTGCCGCCGCCGGAGTGACCGCCGGTCGAGCCGCCGCCGTTGCCACCGGTGGAGCCGGAGCCGCCGTTGCCGCCACCGGTGTTGCCGCCGGTGTCGCCGCCCGCGGTGGAGGTGCCGCCGGTGGTCGTGGTGGAGCCGCCGTCGGTGCCGCCGGTGGTGGTCGTGGAGCCGCCGTCGGTGCCGCCGGTCGTGGTGGTGGAACCACCGTCGGTGGTGCCGCCCTCGTTGCCACCGATGATGCCGCCGATCAGGCCGCCGTCGGTGTCGCCGCCGTCCGTCGAACCGCCGTCGGTCGTGCCACCGTCCGTGGTGCCACCGTCGGTGGTCCCGCCGTCAGTGGTACCGCCGTCCGTCGTGCCGCCGTCCTCGCCCGGGTCGGGGCAGTTCGGGTCGGCGCCGATGGTGCAGGTCGGGTCGGGATTCGGGTCGGCAGTCGCCACACCCGTGATCATCAGGGAAGCCCCGGCCGCCACCACGGCACCGGCGGCGATCCGCGCGACGCGTATCCGCGTCTTCTTCGTCATTGGTTGCTACCCCCAGTAGCCGAATCGTCAATGAGGCCGCGCGTGGGACTGGCCGTGCTCGACGGGGGCAGCCGACGACTCGGGGACCGACGTACACGTACGTGCCGGTCCCGGGTCATCTCATTCCCCCGGTTCACATGCGCCCCAACAGATGCGCATACCGCGATTCACCATTCCCATTTTTCAAAGCAACGTCAAGGCCGTTGCGAGCGCAATGTCCGATGGGTGGGCGTATGCCGGGAGTTGAGGGATGCAACTGTGACGTAAAACGCCGGACATACAACAACTGCCGCCTCAAGGGCGGCAGTTGTCATGTCGACAAACTTACTTCTCCTGCTGCTTGCGCCAGCGAATTCCAGCCTCAAGGAAGCCGTCGATCTCGCCGTCGAGCACGGACTGCGGGTTGCCGACCTCGAACTCGGTGCGCAGGTCCTTGACCATCTGGTACGGGTGCAGGACGTACGAACGCATCTGGTTGCCCCAGGAGCTGCCGCCGTCGCCCTTGAGGGCGTCCATCTTGGCGCGCTCCTCCTGGCGCTGGCGTTCGAGGAGCTTGGCCTGAAGCACGTTCATGGCCGTGGCCTTGTTCTGGATCTGCGAGCGCTCGTTCTGGCAGGAGACCACGATGCCGGTCGGGATGTGGGTCAGCCGGACCGCGGAGTCCGTCGTGTTCACGCCCTGACCGCCGGGGCCCGAGGAACGGTAGACATCGACGCGCAGGTCCGACTCGTCGATCTCGACGTGGTCGGTCTGCTCCACGACGGGGAGCACCTCGACGCCCGCGAAGGACGTCTGGCGGCGGCCCTGGTTGTCGAACGGCGAGATGCGCACCAGGCGGTGCGTGCCCTGCTCGACGGAGAGCGTGCCGTAGGCGTACGGGACCTGGACGGCGAAGGTGGTCGACTTGATGCCGGCCTCTTCGGCGTACGACGTCTCGTAGATCTCGGTCTTGTAGCCGTGGCGCTCGGCCCAGCGGAGGTACATGCGCTGGAGCTGCTCGGCGAAGTCGGCGGCGTCGACGCCGCCCGCCTCGGCGCGGATGTTGACCAGCGCCTCGCGGGAGTCGTACTCGCCGGACAGGAGGGTACGGACCTCCATCTCGTCCAGCGCCTTCTTCACCGCGACCAGCTCGGACTCGGCCTCGGCGAGGGTGTCCGGGTCGTCCTCCTCCTCGGCCATCTCGAAGAGCACGGAGAGATCGTCGATCCGCCCGCGCAGCGCCTCCGCCTTCCTGACCTCCGCCTGGAGGTGGGAGAGCTTGCTGGTGATCTTCTGCGCCTCGTCCGGGTTGTCCCAGAGGGACGGCGCGGCCGCCTGCTCCTCGAGCACGGCGATGTCTGCCCTCAGCTTGTCGAGGTCCAGGACGGCCTCGATCGACTCCATGGTCGAGGAGAGGGACTTCAGCTCTTCGGATACATCGACGACTGCCACGCTCCCAGCGTAACGGCTCCGCCGGGTGGCGAGGTCCGGTGCCGGGGGGTGCTGGCGGGTGCGGGGTGTTGCAGTGCGACTCCTGGGGGCTGCGCCCCCAGCCCCCCGCTTCGCCCCTGAAGGGACCTCGTCCTCAAACGCCGGACGGGCTGAATGGTGCCGAGCTTGGCTGCGAAGCGGGGGCAGGACGCCTTACCCCTCACTGCGTCGCCCGCTCGCCCGACGCCCCGAACGGTCACCTCACCACCCCGCCCACCGAGCCGTGCGAGGCGGACCGGACACCGCACACCTTGAGCCGTCACCCACCCCACCCACCGAGTCGACCGGACGGCAGCGGACACCTCACGCCCTGAGCCCCCACCAAGACAACCAAGCACCGCCAGCCACCCGGCGCTTCAAACAGTCACCCCCCGCCCACCGGGACAGTCAGGCGCCGCCGAACGCCCCGCGCCCTTGAGTAATCACCCGCCCGCCCAACCAAAACAGCCCGGCAGCAGCGGACGCCCCCGGGCCCTGAGCAGCCGCCTCCCCGCCCGTCGAGACGACCCGGCCGTACCGGAGATCCCGCGGCCCTGAGCCGTCACCACCCACCCACCACGACGACCGGGTGCCACCGAACACCCCGCACCCCCGATCAGCCGCCTCCCCGCCCGTCGAGACGACCCGGCCGTACCGGAGATCCCGCGGCCCTGAGCCGTCACCACCCACCCAC
>NZ_JACYHF010000036.1 GCF_016482685.1 Streptomyces sp. DSM 110735
AACACTCAGGGTGGAACCCAGGGTGGCGGGACCGGCAACACTCAGGGTGGAACCCAGGGTGGCGGGACCGGCAACACCCAGGGCGGGACCCAGGGCGGTGGCCGGGGCAACACCCAGGGCGGCACGCAGGGTGGCGGCACCGGCAACACTCAGGGTGGAACCCAGGGCGGTGCTGGCAACACTCAGGGCGGGACCCAGGGCGGTGGCACCGGGAACACTCAGGGCGGCACGCAGGGTGGCGGGACCGGGAACACTCAGGGCGGCACGCAGGGTGGCGGCACGGGCAACACTCAGGGCGGCACGCAGGGTGGCGGCACCGGCAACACTCAGGGTGGAACCCAGGGTGGCGGCACCGGCAACACCCAGGGCGGCACCCAGGGTGGCGGGACCGGCAACACCCAGGGCGGCACCCAGGGCTGACCATGCAGGTTCGTGCCTCGCGGAGGACCCCCCTCCGCGAGGCACGAAGCATGCTCGACGCGGAAGGAGACGACCGTGCGTGGTGCGAGTCTCGCGGTCGCCGTCACCACAGCCTGCTGCGCGGTGGGCGCATGGGGTGCGTCGGCGAGCGCCACCGAGGCAAGCGCAAGCGGTCCGCCGGACGCGACACAGGCGGCCCGGCAGACCCAAGCCCCCGCCGCTCCCACAGAACTCCGCTGCTACGCGACACAGCGCGCCCCGGGAAACGTCACGTGCTACCGCGTCTCGGCGAAAGCCGAGTTCAGGCACGGGGAGATCGTCTACATCCCCATCCTCGTCCAGGTGCCCGTACCGCCCCGCCCGCCGTCCGTGACCATCGTCGGCAGCCTGAACGACATCCACCCGGGCGCACCCGGCGGATGAGCCGCGCTCACTTCGCCGGACCGGTGTCGATGACGCCGTACTCGAGGGCAAGCCGCGTGAGGTCCGCCCGGCGGCGGGCGCCGCTCTTCTTGCGGAGCCGTTCCAGATGGGTGTGGACCGTGTTCTCGGTGATGTTCAGCTTGGTGGCGATCTCGCGGTCGGTCGCGCCGCCGGCGAGAAGCTGGAGGATCTCCCGTTCGCGTCCGGTGATGCGCGGAGGCGCCGCGGGGATGCTGCGCCCGGCGAGGCTCGCGCCGAAGTAGTCGCTGCCCGAGGCGACGGCGCGCAGGGCCGTCAGCAGTTCGGGGATGCCGGTCTGCCGCCCCAGGTAGCCGCGGGCTCCGGCCTTGATGCACAGCACGGCGTCGGACTGCGGCTCCGAGGCGGACAGGACGACGACCGCGTGCCCGGCGCGGTGCAGCCGGGCGACGTCGCCCGAGGTCACCTGGTCGCTGGACTGAAGGTTCACGTAGAGGACGATCTCCGCGGCGGACGGCACCCGGGGCACGTCGTCGACGCTCTCGACGAACGTGACGATGCCGAGGTCCGGCTGCGCCTTGACCGCCTGCGCGAGACCGAGCTGCAGCAGGGGCCAGTCGCAGACGACGACCAACGAGGTCACGGCTCGGCTCATCGGACGCTCCAGCGGGGGTGGGGCGAGGCCATCTGCTGCGGCGCAACGGCGGGCGGTGGAGCCCGCCCGGTCCCAGAGTCCGCCCTGGCGCGAGCGGCGGCACCCCCGGTGATCCGTCCGGGGGAAGCACGGGGGCGCGAGGGGGCGGCGCCGGACGCCCGTTGCCGTCAGGCGCCCACTTCCCCCAACTCCGCGAGCGGCAGCGTGTGTTCGGTCTGGAGGACCTTCGCGCGCAGGTAACGGACGTTGTGCGGCGTGGAGAAGACACCCGTCGGGACCCGGTCGCGGACCGTCATGCCGAGGGCGCGCAACTGGGCTGCCTTGTCGGGGTTGTTGGAGAGCAGGTCCAGCTCGGTGATGCCGAGGGCGCCGAGCATCTGGGCGGCGGCGGTGTAGTCGCGGGCGTCCTCCGGCAGACCGAGGGCGGCGTTCGCGGCGTAGGTGTCGAGACCCTGGTCCTGGAGGGCGTAGGCGTCGAGCTTGTTGTAGAGCCCGATGCCCCGGCCCTCCTGGCGGAGGTAGAGGAGGACGCCGCCGCGTACGGCGATCCGCTCGACCGCCTCGCGCAACTGCGGTCCGCAGTCGCAGCGCGCCGAGCCGAACACGTCGCCGGTCAGGCACTCGGAGTGCAGCCGCACCAGCGGCACCGGACCGGGGTCGCCGAGGACGAGGGCGAGGTGCTCCTGGCCGTCGGTGAGCCCGTGGAAGGTGACCAGCTCGGCGTCGGCCGCATAGCCGTCGCCGAAGCGCAGCGGCACCCGGACGCGGGCGCGCGGGGTGGCGGCAGGGGTGTCGGGCATCGGGCCTCCGGGTTCCGTGCGGTCGGCGTCGCGGTCGTGGTCGGTCGTCGTCCGCGCTCCATCTGCTTCAGATTTGAAACAGGGCGGTACGGTTCCGGACCTTATCCCATGCTTCAAAGTTGAATCAACGGTCGGTGAACGGTCCGACACCGATCAACGTCGATCAGCGCCGACCGCCCGACCGCCCGACCGCCCGACCGCCCGACCGGTACCGGCAAGCACACGCCCTCAGCCCGGCGGCTCCGCACACGGCGTAGACCGTCGCCGCCACGGCACCTCCTCCGCCGTACTCCCCGCCTCCTCGCCCTGGAGCCCCCGCGCCACCCCCGCGCAGATCTCCTCCAGTTGCCGCACCTGCTCCGGGCTCAGCCGGTCGAAGAGGGTCGCGCGAACCGTGCCGACATGGCCGGGCGCGGTGCGCTCCAGCACGGACATCCCCTCGTCGGTCAGCACCGCGAGGCTGCTGCGCCGGTCCCAGCGGCAGTCCTCGCGCCGTACCAGACCGTCCCGCTCCAGGCGGGTCACCGCGTACGTCAGCCGACTGCGGGTGATCTTCAGTTCCTCGGCGAGGTCGGTCATGCGCAGCCGCCGGTCGGGCGCCTCGGAGAGGATGGCCAGGACGGAGTAGAAAAGGTGCGGCATCCCGGCGTCCTGCTGGAGCTGCCGGTCCATCGCGTCGTCCAGCAACCGGGAGGCGGCGAGGTAGGCGCGCCAGGCGCGCTGCTCCTCGGGCGTGAGCCAGCGGGTCGTCATGCCGCCAGTGTAGGTTTGTTTCAAACTTGAACCAAGATCAGCCCGTGAGTCCCGCAGAGTCAGCCCCGTGAGTCACCCGGAGAGAGCGCGCCGATGCCGTACCCGTACGTCCTGCTGTCCGCCGCCGTCTCCCTCGACGGCTACCTGGACGACACCGGGCCCGACCGCCTCCTCCTCTCCAGCCCCGCCGACTTCGACCGGGTGGACGAGGTGCGCGCCTCCGTCGACGCCATCCTGATCGGCGCGGGCACCATTCGCGCCGACAACCCCCGCCTCCTGGTCAACGCCCCCGGTCGCCGCGCCGCCCGCCGCGCCGAGGGCAGGTCGGAGTACCCGCTCAAGGTCACCGTCACCGCCTCCGGCGACCTCGACCCGAAGGCCAATTTCTGGCACACCGGCGGCGAGAAGCTCGTCTACACGACCGACCAGGGCGCCGAGCGCGCCGCCGACGCCCTCGGCGACACCGCCGATGTCGTCTCCCTCGGCGCCGCCCTCGACTGGCGCGCCCTGCTCACGCATCTGCACGACGAGCGCGGCGTACGGCGTCTGATGGTCGAGGGCGGCGGGACCGTCCACACCCAGCTCCTCCAGCAGGGACTCGCCGACGAACTCCAGTTGGTCCTCGCCCCGCTCCTCGTCGGTGACCCCGCCGCGCCCCGCCTCTTCGGACCCGGCGCCTACCAGGGCGGTCGCCTCCGCCTCACCGGGAGCCGTCGCATCGAGGACGTGGTGCTCATGCGCTACGAGCCCACCGCCCCCGGCGCCGGACCGCTGCCCGTCGCCGCCGACCACCGCTGGCTGCGCACCGCCTGCGAGCTGGCCGCGCTGTGCCCGCCCTCGGACACCGCCTTCAGCGTCGGCGCGGTGGTGGTCGCCGCCGACGGCACCGAGCTGGCGCGCGGTCACTCGCGCGAGGGCGGCGACCCGGTGGTCCACGCCGAGGAGGCTGCCCTCGCCAAGATCGCCCCGGACGACCCGCGCCTGCCCGGCGCCACCGTCTACAGCAGCCTGGAGCCGTGCGCCCGCCGCGCCTCCCGGCCCGTCCCGTGCGCCGGTCTGATCCTGCGCTCGGGCGTACGCCGGGTGGTCACCGCGTGGCGCGAGCCGGACACCTTCGTGACCGCCGCCGACGGGTCCGGAGTGCTGGCGGACGGGGGCGCGACGGTGGTGACGCTGCCGGAGTACGAGGTGGCCGCGAAGGCTCCGAACGGGCATCTGCTGCCCTGAGGCGCAGGTCACGCGGAACGGATGTGCATCTGACCCCGCGCATGACGTATGGTTGAGACACAACGACGCGGGGTGGAGCAGCTCGGTAGCTCGCTGGGCTCATAACCCAGAGGTCGCAGGTTCAAATCCTGTCCCCGCTACTGAAGACTCAGGGCCGGAATCCAGTTCATCGGATTCCGGCCCTGAGTGTTTTCCGGCCCCGGGGCGTCGATCCCTTCGATCCCCCCGGATTTCCTGCCCTCACCGTCACGCACCGTGAGGTAAAGGTTTCCCTCCGCAGCGATTCTGAGTCATCATCAAAAACGCGCTCACTGCTGATCGCCGGTCAACTCGCCCTCTTTGCGTCCGGCTTGGCGGTTAAGTCCGCTCCGAAGAAGCTTAAAGATCAAGCGGATCGGCTTGGAAACCCATAGCCGGGTCTATTAACGTTCGATAACGCAGCGCGGTCGACCCAGCCGTCACGCGAGACGGCTCCATGCGCACGCGCCGCATCCCCACATCCTTCCCCCGAACCCTGACGGCGGGGGTCGCCCCCACCGCGTACCCGGTAGCAGGCGAAGGCAGGAAAGGAGCGCGCCCCCGTGGCGTCCGACCCCCACACCCCCTTCGCACCGACCCCGGGCGAGAACGACACCTTCGGCTACGGCGCACCGCGCTCCGACGGTCCCTGGGAGGAGTGGAACCCCACCGAGGAGTCCCTCCCCTCCGCCCGCGGCGGCCGGCACCGTGTCGCCAAGCAGCGCGGCGGCGGGCTCGCCCGCAGCTCCACCGTCCTCGGCGTCGGTGTCATCGCCGCCGTCGGCGCGGGCGGCATGGCCAGCGCCAACACCGGCAAGCCGCCGGTCTCCATCGCGCTGCCCGACCTGCCCGGCGTCGACTCCCTCCTCGACCACGGCTCCGACGAACCCGCGCCCTCGCTGAGCGCCGTCGGCTCGGCAACCGCGCAGAGCGAGGAGTCCTCCGACGCGGGCGAGGCGCTGCGCAGCCGGATCATCGCCCAGGCGGCGCACCAGCAGAGCAAGGCCGAGAGCCGGGCCACCGCTGCCGCCGTAGCCGCTGCCGACAAGCAGACCGCCGACGCCGCCGACAAGGCAGCGAAGGAAGCCGCCGCCCAGGCAGCCGACGCCAAGGAGAAGGCGGAGGCGGACGCCAAGAAGAAGGCCGAGTCGGACCGGCTGGCCTCGCTGGCCAAGCAGTACACGCTGCCGACCTCCGGGTACACGATCACCGGCACCTTCGGGGAGCCCGGCGCGCTGTGGTCCTCCGGCTATCACACCGGTCTCGACTTCGCCGCGCCCACCGGCACGCTCATCAAGGCCATCCACGGCGGCACCGTCACCCAGGCGGGCTGGGCCGGGGCGTACGGCTACCGCACCGTCCTCACCCTGGACGACGGCACCGAGCTGTGGTTCTGCCACCAGTCCTCGATCAGCGTCAAGACCGGTCAGAAGGTCGCCACCGGCGAGGTCATCGGCCGCGTCGGCGCCACCGGCAACGTCACCGGTCCCCACCTCCACCTGGAGGTCCACCCCGGCGGCCAGGCCACCGGCATCGACCCGATGACCTGGCTGCGCGGCAAGGGGCTCAATCCCTGAGCCCGGTGAATCGAGCCCTGCCAATCGAGCCCTGTGAATCCCCGCGGGCATCCGTGTGACAGGCGGAATGGACGGGACCCGGGTGATCGTTGAGTAGAGACATGACTGCCTCTCCTCATCTGCGCAAGCTCGGTTCCTCCAGCCTCGAGGTCTTCCCGCTCGCCCTCGGCGGCAACGTCTTCGGCTGGACCGCCGACGAGAAGACCTCCTTCGCCGTCCTGGACGCCTACGCGGCGGCGGGCGGCAACTTCGTGGACACCGCCGACTCCTACTCGAACTGGGTCGAGGGCAACTCCGGCGGCGAGTCGGAGACCATCATCGGCAAGTGGATCGCCTCCCGGGGCAACCGCGACCAGGTGGTCGTCGCCACCAAGGTCAGCCAGCACCCCGACTTCAAGGGTCTGTCCGCCGCCAACATCAGGGCGGCTGCCGACGCCTCCCTGCGCCGTCTGGGCACCGACCACATCGACCTCTACTACACGCACTTCGACCAGCCCGAGGTCCCCGTCGAGGAGATCATCGGCGCGCTGGACGAGCTGGTGAAGGCGGGCAAGGTCCGGCACATCGCCGCCTCCAACATCGGCGCCGACCGGCTGCGGGAGTCCCTGGAGTTCTCCGACCGCGAGGGTCTGGCCCGCTACGTCGCCCTCCAGCCCCACTACAACCTGGTCTCCCGCGACACCTACGAGGGTCCGGTGCAGGACCTCGCCGCGCGGGAGGGTCTGGCGGCGGTGCCGTACTTCGCCCTCGCCTCCGGGTTCCTGACCGGCAAGTACCGGCCCGGCACCGAGGTGGACAGCCCCCGCGCCGAGGGCGCCGCCAAGAACCTGGCGTCCGAGCGCGGTCAGAAGGTGCTCACCGCCCTGGACGAGGTGGCCGCCGCCCACGGCGCGCCGGTCGCCACGGTCGCCCTCGCCTGGCTCGCCGCCCAGCCGACCGTGGTCGCCCCCATCGCCTCGGCGCGCACCCTCGACCAGCTCCCGGCCCTGCTCGGCGTGGCCGACCTGCGCCTGACCCAGGACGAGCTGGACCGGCTGACCGCCGCCTCCGCCTGATCCGGCGCTACGACCGGTAGGGGTTGTAGCCGGAGTACGGCACCGTCGGATAGCCGTAACTCCCGTGCCCGTAGCCCGCGTACGGCACCGCCGGGTGGCCGTACGCGGGCCACTGGGGGCGGGGCGCGGGCGCGGTGACCCGGGCCGCGTACTCCAGCGCGGGCCGGGCCACCTCGCGGCGCCGCCACAGCGCGGCGAGCAGCTCGTGCTCGCGGGCCAGGAAGTCCGACCCTGCCCTGCCCCGGCGCGCCCGGCGCCGCAGGAACGCCAGCGAGGTCGCGTACGCCTCGTACCGCGCGACCTCGCGGGCGGCGGGGCGTCCGCCGAGGTGGTGCCGGGCGTGGTCGCGGGCCACCCGGCGCGCCCGCATCGAGCCGAGCACGAACGGCTCGCCGGGACCGAGCCACCCGGCGTACACATAGGTCGGCAACTCCTCGCGCACGATGCGCAGTTCGTTCTGCCGGGTCCAGACCGCGAGCCAGGTCAGCAGACCGAACGCGGGCGCCATGAAACCGGCGTAGACGAAGAGGAAGCCGAACTGCCCGAAGGACGCCGAGCCGTTCCACAGACCGTGCAGGGTCATCGCCAGCAGCCAGCCGCCGATCGGGAACAGCACGCGCCGCACCCGCTGCCGGGGCGCCGCGAGCGCGCGCAGACCGAAGCCGATGCCGGTGCACACGGTGAACAGCGGGTGCGCGAACGGCGACATCACCACGCGGACGAAGAAGGTCGCGGCGGTGACCGAGACGATGCCCCCGGCGCCGGAGACCCGGTCCTCGCCGAAGGCGGTGCCCAGGTAGAGGATGTTCTCGGTGAACGCGAAGCCGGTCGCGGTCACTCCGGCGATCACCACGCCGTCCACCAGACCGGTGAAGTCGCGTCTGCGGAAGAGGAAGACCAGCAGCACGGCGGCGCCCTTCGCGGACTCCTCCACGATCGGCGCGATCAGCGTGGCGCCCAGGGTGTCGGCGTCGTCCGGGTCGGCGGCGGCGGTGGCGATCCAGTGGGTCGCGAAGCTGTTGGCGACGATCGCGATGAGCGCGGCGGCGCAGGCGCCCCAGGCGAACGCGAAGACCAGGTTCCGCCAGGGACCCGGCTCCACCCGGTCCAGCCAGCGGAACGCGGCGATCAGCCAGGGCACCGGCAGCACCGCGAGCCCGAGCCCCACCAGGAACCCCTCGGTCCCGGTCTGCAGCCGCACCAGCGCGAGGATGACGAGTCCGGACAGCGCGAGCAGCGTGCTCAGCGCGCCGTAGCGCACCCAGCGGCGTTGCCACCAGTGCGGATGATGATGGCGTCCGGGGTGTTCCCGGGCTATCGGAGAGGGAGAACTGGTGGCCACGGCATCGACCCTAACGGTGGCCCGACGGCAGGCCATCGGGAAATACGGGCCCGACGCGAGAACCGGCCGGGCCTACGGCTGCCGGTGAGGTACGCGGCGGAAAAGAAGATCGTTCACGACGTGACCCTTGTCCAGTCCCTGGCCCTCGAAACGGGTCAGCGGCCGGAACCCGGGACGCGGCGCGAAACCGCCCTCCGCCTGCGTGTTCTCGAAGTCCGGGTGCGCCGAGAGCACCTCCAGCATCTGCTCGGCGTACGGCTCCCAGTCGGTCGCGCAGTGCACGACCGCGCCGGGCCGCAGCCGGGTCGCGGCCAGGCTCAGGAACGCGGGCTGGATCAGCCGCCGCTTGTGGTGCCGCTTCTTGGGCCACGGGTCCGGGAAGTAGACGCGCAGACCGTCGAGGGAGTCGGGCGTGAGCATCTCGCGGAGCAGGATGATCGCGTCGCCGTTGCCGACCCGGACGTTGGTCAGCCCGCCCTGGTCCGCCAGGTTCAGCAGATTGCCCTGGCCGGGGGTGTGCACGTCCACCGCGAGGATGTTGACGTCCGGAGCCGCGGCTGCCATCTGGGCGGTCGCCTCGCCCATGCCGAAGCCGATCTCCAGGACGACCGGGTTCGTGTTCCCGAACAGCTCCGCGA
Organism: Streptomyces sp. DSM 110735; assembly: GCF_016482685.1. Taxonomy (GTDB): domain Bacteria; phylum Actinomycetota; class Actinomycetes; order Streptomycetales; family Streptomycetaceae; genus Streptomyces. The sequence continues at coordinate 8,888 of NZ_JACYHF010000036.1, forward strand.
GGTCGACGACCCGCCGCCCGTCGATGTCCATGCCCCACCGCGGCCACAGCCGCTCCAGGGCGTCCGCCTGCCCGGTGGTCACCCGGCTGCGGCGCGGCTGGAAGCTGCGGATGCGCCGCTCGAAGTGCGACCCGGCGGGATCGGCCTGGGGACCGCCGGGGAACCGGGGCTCCCCCTTGCTCCGGGAGGTCCGGGCGGACAGCGGAACGGACGACCCGTCGGTGGCGGGTCGCTCGGCTGCGGGGGCGTTCACGAAGTCAGACACAGTGCATCCGATTTTAGGCGGTCGGCCGGGGCTCTCCTCCTGCTCTCCTCGTGTGACGGGTCACGCCTGTTCTCCCCGTGGTCACGCCCCGCCCAGCATCGCCAGCGCCCGGGACGCCACCTCGCGGCCGATCGGCAGGGAAGCCGTGGCCGCCGGGGACGGTGCGTTCAGGACGTGGATCGTGCGCGGTGCCTCGCGCAGCAGGAAGTCGTCCACCAGCGAGCCGTCCCGCGCCACCGCCTGCGCCCGCACCCCGGCCGGCGCCCGCACCAGGTCCGTCTCGCGGACGGCGGGCACCAGCCGCCGCACCGCCTTCAGGAACGCCCCCTTGGACACCGAGCGGCGCAGCTCACCGGCGCCGTACAGCCAGTGGCGGCGGGCCAGCGCCCACGCGCCGGGCCAGGCGAGCGTGCCCGCCAGCTCACGGGGGCGTACGACCCCCCAGCCGTACCCCTCGCGGGCCAGCGCCGGGACCGCGTTCGGACCGATGTGGACCTCGCCGTCGATGCCCCGGGTCAGATGCACCCCGAGGAAGGGGAACGCCGGGTCCGGCACCGGATAGACCAGACCGCGCACCAGCTCGGGGCGGGCCAGCTCCCAGTACTCCCCGCGGAACGGCACGATCCGCACGTCCGGCTCGTCACCGGCGAGGCGGGCCACCTCGTCGCAGTACAGCCCCGCGCAGTTCACCAGGACACGGGCGCGCACCACCTGGCCGGAGGCGGTCAGCACGGCCACGCCCCGCTCCGGGCGCCGGTCGATCCGCACGACCCGCGCGCCGTAGCGGATGTCGGCGCCGGAGGCGCGCGCGAGCTGCCGCGCGACCGCGCCGTAGTCGCACACGCCGGTCGTGCCGACGTGGATCGCGGCCAGACCCCGCACCTCCGGCTCGTACTCCGCGATCTGCGCGGCGCCCAGCTCCCGCACCGCGATGCCGTTCTCCCGGCCGCGCTGCACCAGGGCGTGCAGCCGGGGCAGCTCGGCGCGCTCGGTGGCGACGATCAGCTTGCCGGTGACCGCGTGCGGGATGCCGTACTCCGCGCAGAACTTGACCATCTCCGCCGCGCCCCGCACCGCGTACCGCGCCTTCAGGGAGCCGGGGCGGTAGTAGATGCCGCTGTGGATCACCCCGCTGTTGCGCCCGGTCTGGTGCCGGGCGGCCCCTGGCTCCTTCTCCAGCACCGTCACGCGCGTGCCCGGCGCTGCGCGGGTGATCGCGTACGCCGTCGACAGCCCGACGATCCCGCCACCGACCACCAGCACATCGCAGTCGTACGCGCCCGTCCGCACCTGCACCACCTCCCGACTCGATAGTGCACTGCGCCACTGACAACGGCTTCAAACGCGGCCGACAGAGGATTACGCCGGAGCCATCAGCAGGGGTCGCGCCCGCTCGCGCAGCTCCACCACGCGCGGCTCGTCGCCGTAGGGCTCCAGGCGGTGCAGCAGGTCCTTGACGTACTCGGTGGTGCGCGCCGAGGAGATCCGCCCGGCCACCTCCACCGCGCGCACGCCCTGCTCGCACGCCGCGTCGAGGTTGCCCGACTCCAGCTCGGCCACCGCGGAGACGACCAGGCGCAGCCCGTGCGAGCGCACGAACTCCTCGGTCGGCTTGGACAGCGCCTGCTCGGTGAAGCGGCGCACCTGGCGGGGTGCCTTCAGGTCGCGGTAGCACTCGGCGGCGTCGGCGGCGAAGCGGTCGTAGCCGTAGAAGCCGAGCCAGGACGGGTCGTTGTCGCCCTCGCGGGAGCGCTCCAGCCAGCCCTCGGCCGACTTCAGCGCGGCGCCCGCCGCCTGGGCGTCGCCCGCGCGCGCGTGCGCTCTCGCCTCGACCAGCCGGAAGAAGCTCATCGTGCGGGCGGTGGCAAGCCCCCGGTTGCGCTCCAGGGCGGCTTGCGCGAGGTCCACGCCCTCGTCGCCGAAGCCCCGGTAGGTGGCCTGGAGGGACATGGAGGCGAGCACATAGCCGCCGAGCGGCACGTCGGCCGCCGCGCGGGCCAGCCGCAGCGCCTGGATGTAGTACCGCTGGGCCGCCTCCTGCTGGCCGGTGTCGAACGCCATCCAGCCCGCGAGCCGGGTCAGTTCGGCACCCGCGCCGAACAGCGCGCGGCCCACCTCGTCGGAGTAGGAGCCGAGCAACAGCGGCGCCGCCTCCACGCGCAGGCACTCGGGGACCATGGACGAACGCCAGTCGCCGCCGCCGTACTTGGAGTCCCAGCGCCGGGCGTCCTCGGCCGCCTCCCGGAGTTTGCGCACATCGCTGTGGCCGACTTTGATCGGTGCTCCGGCGCCCTCGGCCGAGGCCGCCTCGCGTTCCACCGAGCTGTCGGCGGGGGTTATCAGCCATCGGGACGCGGGCGTGGCGTAGGCGCTCACGGCGAACGAGCCCGCCAGCGACTGCCAGATGCCGCCGGAGCCCGCCCGGCGTCCCGCCAGGTCCAGCCGGTACAGATCGGTGGCCGACTTGACCGCCTGGCCCACGTCGCGCGGGAAGGCGAGACCGACCTCGGGCGCCGGGTCGGCGTCCGCCAGACCGATCTCGTGCAGCGGCACCGGCCGGCCGAGTTTCTGGCCGATCGCGGCCGCGATCAGGTGTGGTGCCGCCCCTTGGGGCACCATGCCCTTCGAAACCCAGCGCGCCACCGACGTCTTGTCGTAGCGAAGGGTCAACCCCCGCTGGGCACCTAGGTCGTTGACGCGCCGCGCCAGTCCCGCGTTGCTGATTCCCGCGAGGGCGAGAACGGCGCCGAGTTTCTCGTTCGGCCCGCGTTGCTCCCTGGACATGCGCCACCCCTCGACACAGACGGCTGCCCCGCTGGCATAACCACGCGGCATTCGTAAACACAGCGTAGTTCGCCGCATCCCAAGCGTTAAGGGGCATTGTTCCGGATGGCGCGATTGCGGTCCGTACGGGAGTACGGCCCTGTACGCACCGTGCACGCCCTGTCGCGGCGTGCCCCCGGTCGTGTGGCCGTGCGCCCGTCCGTGCGCTCTTCTCCGGCCACCCTCGGGAGCGGTTCCATGGGTGTCGCGTGGGTCGGCCCGCTGTACTGAATCCAGTGGGCTGGGGGACACCGCCACCTTCATCCCCGCGGGTGGCGGACCGGTCCGGGAGGCGATGCCCGCCTCCCGGACTGTGCGCGGCTCCGGGGGCGCGGGGCGCCGCGCGGCTCTGTACGGAGCGTGCTCAACCTCCGTACGCCGCCCACGAATTGGCCGAAAACCGCCCTCCCTCCGGATCGTTGATCCCCGCTCTCACCAGAGCAGTTGAGGGCGCACAGGGGGTTTTCGGGGAGTGAAGCGGGGCGCATTCGCATCGCATACGCCCGGTGTTCCAGGGGAGTTGTCCGCGGGTCCCGCCGACCGCCGCCTGCCGGTGTGACCCTGCCCTTCCGTGCCAAGCACCCACCCCCGTACGCCGTTTCGCTCAGGTTTCTCCTGCGCGAAGGCGGCGCCGCCGCCCCGCTCCGGCGCGTTCTTCATGGCAGCATGGGTCCGGTTCGTGCGGTGCACTGATTGTCCACAGCCTGTGGAGGCGTCGATGCGGTGGTTGGTCGGGTGGAGCAGCGCCGCGACGGGCGGCCTCGGACCCGGCGCCGTGGACCCTGCCGGATACGACGACGAGACCCCGCACCCGGTCGGCTCCCAGTTGCTGTGGGGCGGTCCCGACCCGCTGTGGGCGGTCGGCGACTGGCGCCCCGACGAGGTGCGCGTGGTCCAGGGCGACGCCCAGAACCGCATCGCCGTCCTCGGCATCTGCGGCGCCTCCGACGACGAGCTGCGCCGGGGTCTGTTCACCGCGCGCGGGGGCGCGCTCCGGCATCTGACCTCCTGGCCCGGCAGCTACACCGCCGTCGTCCAGGCAGGTCGCCGCATCACCGTCTGCGGCGACCTCGCGGGCGTCCGCCCCGTCTTCCACGCCCCCTGGAACGGCGGCACCTCCTACGCCACCGCCGCCCTGCCGCTCGCCGACCTCACCGAGGCCAACCTCGACTTCGGCCACCTCGCCTCCCTGCTCGCCGCCCCCGACATCCCCGCCGCGCTGCGCGACACCACGCCGTACGAGGGCGTACGCCGCGTTCCGCCGGGGCACGCGCTGATCCTGCGCGCCGGAGCGCGCGAGATCACCGGGTACGAGCCGGTCGCCTCCCTCGCCGTCGCCGCGCCCCCTGCCGACCCCGCGCACGCCGTCGACGCCGTGCGCGACGCCCTGATCGAGGCGGTCCGGGTCCGGCTCGCCGCCCCCCGGCACGTGCCCGGACTCGACCCGGGTCCGGTGCCCGGCATGGGTCCGGCCGAACGGCGGGCGGCGCGCGGGATGCCGGTGCCCGGCATCGGCGCCGACCTCTCCGGCGGACCCGCCTCCGGCACGCTCGCCCTGCTCGCCGCCGGACTGCCCGGCAGACCCGGCACCCTGCTCGGGCACGGCACCGGCGCCGGGGAACGGCTCCTCGCCGTCACCTTCAACGACCTGGCCGTCGGCGGCCGCGAGGCGGAACTCGAGCGCGCCGGAGCCCTCGCCGCCAACCCGCGCCTGCACCACGTGGTGGTCACCGGCGGCGAGGACACCCTCCCCTACGCCGACCTCGACGGACCCCTCACCGACGAACCCGGACCCTCCCTGGTCACCGCCGCCCGGCACCGCGCCCGGCTCGCGGCGGGCAGCGCCGACCACTTCACCGGACACGGCGCCCGCCAGGTCCTCGACGCCCACCCCGCCCGCCTCGCCGACCTGCTCCTGGACCGCAGACGGCGCCATCTGGTCCGCCCGGTCGCCGCCCTCACCCGCGCCGACGGCTCGGTCCTGGTCCCCGCGCGGGTCTACGGCGCCGCCCGCCGCCTGGCGCGTACGCCGTACCGCACGGGCATGGAGGCGCTGGCCGAGCGGCTGATGCGGCGCGGCTTCGACGAACCCAAGGGGGCGGTCGGCGCGTCCCTCGCCGCGCTGACCTGGGGAAGACCCGGTCCTGCCGCGCGGTGGCTGACGGGGGAGGCACTGGCTGAAGTATCGGTTCTTCTGCAGTCCGGGGCGGAGCGCGCCTCCGGTGGACCCGGGCTGCGCCCCGGCGAGTTCCGCGCCGCCGCCGTCCTCGCCCGGCACGCCGCCGATCTGCGCGTCCTCGAACAGGCAGCCGAGGTCCGCTCCCAGCGGCTGCACGCGCCCTTCCTCGACAACCAGGTCGTCCGCGCCTGCCGTGCCCTGCCCGAGGCGCTGCGGGTCAAGCCCGGCGCCCGCGCCGCCGTCCTGCGCACCGTCCTCGACGGCGCCGGGGTCACCGACCTGCCGCCCGGCTGGGGCGCCCCCTCCCACGCCGCGGGCGCGGCTGCCGCCCGCACCGGACTGCGCGTCGCCGCCGACTCCCTCGTGGACCTCTTCGCCACCCCGCTGCTCGCGGACGCGGGTCTGGTCGAGGCGCGCGTGGTCCGCAAAGCCGTCCGCTCCGCCGCCGCGGGCGAACCCCTCCCGCTGGACGGACTCGCCGACCTGGTCTCCGTCGAACTCTGGCTCGGCCGCCTGCTCGCCCGCCGGGGAAGCTGCTGGACCGGCACCCCGGCCCGCGCCCGCGCCGTCCCCGCGGGCATCGACCCGCAGCGGGGCGCCCTCGGCGCCGCTAGCGGCAGGTGAAGCGGGAGCGCGCCCAGTCCGCGAAGGCCACCTGCTCGAAGCCCCGACCGCGCTGCTCCACCACGAGCCGCACCGTCCTGCGCCCCGTCAGGTCCACATGCACCGGCACCGCCGCGTCACCGCCCCCGACCGCGCCGGACTGCCACAGCCGGACCCCGTCCGCGTAGACCGAGAAGGCCACCTTGCCGCGCGTGAGGTTGAGGTCGTCCACCCCGGCGAGGGCGTCGTACGCCGTGCACTGGCGGTTGAGGTCCACGGTGACCGAGGAGTCGCCGCGCACGGTGACGCCGGGGGAGTAGTGGGTGCCGCCGATCGACAGGTCGTAGCGCCGCCACACCCAACTGCTGTCGCCCAGGCGCACCTCGGGCTCGGTGCCGTCGCCGGTGAGGTCGTAGTTCAGCGCGTTGGTCTCGTAGACCTCGGGCGCGGGCGGCGGAGTGGGCTTCGGGGTCGGCTTGGGTGTGGGCTTCGGCGCGGGCTCGGGGGGCGGGGTCGGCTTCGGGGTCGGCTTGGGAGTCGGCTTCGGCTTCGGGGTGGGCGTCGGCTTCGGTGCGGGCTTCGGTACGGGCTTGGGGGTCGGCTTCGGCTTCGGCGCGGGCGCGGGGGGCTGCGCGGGAGCGGCTGCCACCGGCGCCGGGTCCGGCTTCTTCGGCTCGGGAGCGGGCTTCGGGGTGTGCGGCTGCTGGATCACCGGGGACGGGGAGGGCTTGGCGATCTCCCGGGTCGGGTGGCTGTCGTTCACCAGCGCCAGCGCGACCGCCGCGGCGGCCACCGCCACCACACCGGTCGCGATGCCCGCCTTCACCGGCGCGCCGAGCCCCTCCGAGGCCGCCGCGCCACCGCCCGCACCGCCACCCGAGGTAGCCCCGGTCGCCGCCGCCGCGGCACCCGCCGCGCCGACACCCGCGCCGCCCGCGATGACCCCGAGCGCCTTCGCGTACCCGGCGGCACCGAACCAGCCGATGACAGCCACGGGTACGACCGCCGGGATACCGCTCGCGACTTCCTGGATCTGCGCGGCGGCCAGACGGCACTTCGCGCACTCCTCCAGGTGCTTGCGCAGTCCCCGCTCCGCGCGCACCCGCAGCTTGCGGCGGGCGTATCCGCCGAGCTGGTCGGCGTAGCGCGCGCACTCCTCGTCGCTCACCAGGCTCGCGCTGACGTGCGCCTGGAGGTACGCCTGCTTCAGCCCCTCGCGGGCCCGACTGGCCAGTACGCGCGTGCCGTTGGCGTCGAGACCGAACAGCACCGCCACGTCGCTCGGCGACTCGTCCTCCACCTCGGTGTGCCAGAGCACCGCCTGCCAGCGCTCGGGCAGCGAGCGGAACGCCTGCATCGCCATCGACTGCTCGGCGTCGTGCATCGCGCGCACATCGGCGCCGAGGTCCAGGGTGTCGTCGTCGGACACCTCGGAGGAACGGGCTGCCTGCTGCGCGAACACCGCGAAGTCGTCGACGAGTTGCTCGCGCCGGGCGGACTTGGTCCAGTGCGCGGCGACCCGGCGCACCGAGGTCAGCAGATAGGCGCGCACCGCGTACTCGGGTCCCGAACCGCCGCGCACCGCCTGGAGCATCCGCGCGAACACCTCGGCGGTGAGGTCGTCGGCTGTGTGGCCGTCACGGCAGCAGGTACGCGCGTAGCGCTTCACCGCGTCGGCGTGCCTGCGGTACAGCTCCTCGTACGCGGAGTCGTCACCGGCCCGCATCCGCTCGATCAGCTCGCTGTCGGCGGGAGGCATGTCGGCGGGGGGCAGGTCACGCGGGGGCGGCAGCACGCTGCCCTCGCGCTGAGTGGGAAGACTCGCCTCGGCGGACTCGGCCTGGCGCGGCTGCTCGGACCCGGGACCACGCCCGCCCTGGCTCGGCACCTGCGGCGACGTCAGCCCCCCGGCCTCCGCGTCGCCCTCACCGCGCGCGCCGTCCCACCCGTCGACACTCATCCCCGAAAATCCCCCGATGCCCGGCACAGCCGAATCCGTACCGGCTCAGGGTGCCACAAAGGTTTACACCCCTGGGCCACTCGTCCGACCCGTCACTCGTCCGGGCGGATTATCCCCACGCGTTACGAACAAAATCCGAACGGGGCGTTCACGCAAGGGCGTTGTCGATCTTTCGGGGGTGGAGTGCGGAGGGCTCTACGGCAGTCCGGGTCCGGTGGAGTCACCGGACCCGGTATCGCTCGCGCGGAACCCGCGATCGATTGCGCGGGGCTTACGCCGGGCGGGAGCGCAGACCCTCCAGGAGGATCTCCAGCAGGCGGGCCGAGGCGGCCGCCTGCTGAGCCGCGTCCGGCAGGGAGGGCGCCGCCGTGGCGATGACCAGGAGGACGTCGGCCACGGAGACGTCCGCGCGGAGTTCACCCGCCGCGCGCGCACGGTCCACCAGGCGCCCGACCACTTCGAGCAGCGCGGTCACGCTCGTGGACTCGTCCGGAACCAGCCGGAGTTCACCCGAACCGGGACCCGCCTGCGAGCGCTGCTGCGGCACCCGCGCCTCGTCGTCCGCGACCCCCACCCGCAGCACCTGCGGCGGCAGCAGCCGGCCCGCGCCCGAGGCGACGGACGTCCGCAGGAAGCGCGACAACGCCGACCACGGTTCGTCCTCCTGCCCGAGTGCCGCCCGCGCCTGCTCGGTCAGCCGCGCGGTCTCCTCCTCGGCGATCCGCCGCACCAGCACGTCCTTGCTGGGGAAACGCCGGTACACCGTGCCGACCCCGACCCGCGCGCGCCGCGCCACGTCCTCCATCGGCGCGCCGTACCCCAGCTCGCCGAAGACCTCACGCGCCGCCCGCAGCACGTGCTCGAGATTGCGCTGGGCGTCCACCCGGAGCGGCGCCGAGCGCGGACCGTCCCCGCGTTTGCCGCCGGTCACGACGGACGCGGCCGACCAGTGCGTTTCCTGAAGATGCATGTGTTCCCCCGGTGATGACGTCTCCCCCCGGAGACTCCCCGCCACTGATGCCGGAGGTACGCGGACCCGGCCCGGTCCCTGAGCGGACCGCTCCGCGCGGGCCCCGTTCGGCCACATTCCCCGCACTCCGTCGACACATGAACATAGTTGAGAGGGCGTCAATTCAGAAGGGGTAGGTTCCGCACAGTGCGCCCCCGATCGGAGTACGAGCCATCTATGTCCGGATTCCATGCCTTCACCACCGCCCGCGGCACCCGGCGGCACGACCCCGGTTCCCCCGTCCGGACGGCGCGTCCCACGCGGCGCACCACCGTCTTCCGGTCACACAAATCGCCGGGGCTGTGGACAAACAAAGGCGCCGGGTGCGTCATGGGATGGTGAAGGAACGCGCGCGCATTCTGGTCGTCGGCGGCGGCCACGTCGGGATGTACACCGCCCTGCGTCTCCAGCGGAAGCTGAAACCGCAGCTCAGACAGGGCGATGTCGAGATCACCGTGGTCAGTCCCGACCCTTATATGACCTATCAGCCGTTCCTGCCGGAGGCGGCGGCGGGCTCGATCTCACCCCGGCACGTCGTCGTCCCGCTGCGCCGCGTCCTGGACCGGTGCCGGGTCGTCGTCGGCGAGGTCACCTCCCTCGACCACACCGCCCGCACCGCCGCCGTCCGCACCCTCGCCACCGCCGAGCGCGACGCCCCGGACGAACTCCTCGGCTACGACGAACTCGTCCTCGCCCCCGGCTCCGTCTCCCGCACCCTGCCGGTCCCCGGTCTCGCGGAGCACGGCATCGGCTTCAAGACCGTCGAGGAAGCCATCGGGCTGCGCAACCACGTCATCGAACAGCTCGACATCGCCTCCTCCACCCGCGACCCCGCCGTCCGCGACGCCGCCCTCACCTTCGTCTTCGTCGGCGGCGGCTACGCGGGCGTCGAAGCCCTCGCCGAACTGGAGGACATGGCCCGCCACGCCACCCGCTACTACCCCGGCATCCGCCCCGAGGACATGAAGTGGATCCTCGTCGAGGCCACCGGGCGCGTCCTCCCCGAGGTCGGTCCGGAACTCGGCGGCTACACCGTCACCCAGTTGCGCCGCCGCAACATCCGCGTCCTGCTGGAGACCCGCCTGGAGTCCTGCGCCGACCGCATCGCCGTACTCAGCGACGGCCAGCGCTTCCCCACCCGCACCCTGGTGTGGACCGCGGGCGTCCGCCCCCACCCCCTGCTCGCCGCCACCGGACTGCCGCTCACCGACCGCGGCAGGCTGCGCTGCACCGCCGAGCTGACCGTCGAGGACACCCCGCACGCCTGGGGCGCGGGCGACGCCGCCGCCGTACCGGACGTCACCGCCGACCCCGGCACCGACACGGCGCCCAACGCCCAGAACGCCGTACGCCAGGCTCGCGTCCTCGCCGACAACCTTGTCCACACCCTGCGCGGCGAACCCCTGGACACCTACGCGCACGCCCACGCCGGGTCCGTCGCCTCCCTCGGGCTGCACAAAGGCGTCGCCCAGGTGTACGGACACCGGCTCACCGGATACCCCGCCTGGCTCATCCACCGCGCCTACCACCTCGGCCGGGTGCCCACCGTCAACCGCAAGGCCCGAGTCCTGGCCGAGTGGACCCTCGCCGGACTCTTCCGCCGCGACATCGTCTCCCTCGGCTCACTCGAACACCCCCGCGCGGAGTTCGAACTGGCGGCCGGTGGAATTCCCCCGCATCCCCCGTACGACAACCCGAAGGGGTCGTCCTGACCGGACCGGGGAACTCCACCCCGCACCGGGGCGTCTGACGGATATCGCCCCGGACGGCCACCTGCCAGACTGCCCCTGTCCCCGGCCGGGCATCCGCCCGCACTCAGCACACACGAGGCTTTCCCCACTGTGAACTTCACGCGCTGGAGCGCCCGGCTCCCCGGAACGCAGCGCCGCGCCGCTGCACGGACCGAGCAGGCGGTACAGGCGGTGTCCCCGAACCCACCGGGAGAAGGCTCCGTGCCCGCCGCCCGCGGCGAACGCCCCGACGGACAGAGTGCCTTCGTCCCCGCCGTCGACGAACTGCCCGCCCGCGAGGTCCTCGACCGCGTCCCGGCCCTCGTCGCCCTCGTCCACGGCCCGGACCACAGCCTCGCCTACGTCAACGACGCCTACCGCGCCGCCTTCGGCACCCGCACCCCCGGCGAACCCGCCCGCGAAGCCCTCCCCGAACTCTCCGAGCTGGGTCTCTTCCCCCTCCTCGACCAGGTGCTGCGCAGCGGTCGCCCCCGCACCCTGAAGTCCCGCCGCGCCGTCGACGGCCGCTTCTACACCTTCACCTGCACCCCGGTCACCAAGGACGGCGACCGCGACGCGGGCGTCCTCGTCTTCGCCACCGACGTCACCGACCACGCCGAAGCCGCCGAGCGCCTGCGCGCCAGCGAACGCCGCCAGCGCGAGACCGCCGTCACCCTCCAGCGCTCCCTGCTCCCGCAGGACCTGGAGGAACCCGACGACCTGCGCGTCGCCGCCACCTACCAGCCCGGCGGCACCGAGGCAGCCGTCGGCGGCGACTGGTACGACGTCATCACCCTCGGCGGCGGCCGCACCGCCCTCGTCATCGGCGACGTCATGGGCCGCGGAGTGCGCGCCGCCGCCGTCATGGGCCAGCTCCGCACCGCCGTCCGCGCCTACGCCCGCCTCGACCTGCCGCCCCACGAGGTGCTCCAGCTCCTCGACGGACTCGCCATAGAGATCGACGCCAACCAGATCGCCACCTGCGTCTACGCCGTCCACGACCCCAACGAGGGCCGCCTGGTCTACGCCTCCGCGGGCCACCTGCCCATCCTCGTCCGCGACGAGAACGGCACCGTGCTGCGCGCCGACGAACCCACCGGGCCCCCGCTCGGCACCGGCGGCTGGGTGCACGCCTCCGGCACCGTCCCCCTCGGACCCGGCTCCACGGCCGTCCTCTACACGGACGGCCTGGTCGAACGGCGCGACGAGGACCTGGACGAGGGGATCGCCGCCCTGGAGCGCGCCCTCGCCGGAGCCACCGGCAGCCCCCAGGTCGTCTGCGACCGGCTGGTCCGCTCCGCCGGGGTCACCGCCGACCACGACGACGACGTGGCCGTCCTGGTCCTCCAGCACCCCGCCCGCACCGGTCCCGAGGGCGACCTCTTCCGCAACGCCGCCCTCGAACTGCTCGGCGGCATCGAGGCGGCCCCGCGCGCCCGCGCCTTCGCCTCCGGCGTCCTCACGAGCTGGCGCTTCCCCGTCGAACTGCACGACCTCGGCGTCCTGGCCGCCAGCGAACTGGTCGCCAACTCCCTCCAGCACGGCGTCCCGCCCATGCGGCTCCGGCTCCGCCGCACCGACCGCCGCCTGATCATCGAGGTCACCGACGGCGACGACCACCTCCCGCGCCGCCGCCGCGCCGAACCCGCCGACGAGTCCGGACGCGGCATCGACATCGTGGCCACCATCGCCTCGTCCTGGGGCGCCCGGAAGACACCGGGCGGCGGCAAGGCGGTCTGGTGCGAGTTCCTGCTGCCGAGGGGATAGCCCCGGGCGGGATCAGGCGCTGACGGACTCCGCCGACGCCTTGCCCCGGGCCACCACCCGGCTCTGCACCAGCGACCACGGCCGGTCCTGCGCGGGAGTGAGCCGCCGCCCCAGCCGCAGCGCCAGCACGCTGATCGTCAGCGAGAACAGCACGAAGGTCACGATGTACGGCGCGTGCAGCGACGCCCCGAGCGGACCGCCCACCGCCGGACCGATGGCCAGCGCGAGCTGCTTGACCAGCGCGAAAGCCGAGTTGTACTGCCCTGCGCCGCCCTCCGGCGCCAGATCCGCCACCAACGGCGCGAGCGTCGGCGACAGCATCGCCTCACCCAGCCCGAACAGCGCATACGTCGACACGAACGCGGCGGTGGCCATCTCCCGGCTGCCGTGCCCGAGCCCCGCGTACCCCGCCGCCAGCCAGGCGACGGTCCAGATCAGCCCGACGAGCGCGATGACCCGCGACCGGCGCCGCCGCTCGACCAGCTTCAGTACGGCGAACTGCGCCACGACGATCATCAGCGTGTTGGCCGCCAGCGCCGTACCGAGCGTCGAGGTGGATATCCCGGCCGCCTCCACGCCGTACGCGCTCAGCCCGGACTCGAACTGGCCGTAGCAGGCGAAGAAGAGGACGAAGCCCAGCACGCAGAGCTGCACCATCGCGCGGTTGCCGGCCATCTGCCGCCAGCCGCCCCTGGCCCCGCCCTCCGGCTGGTCCGTGATGTGGGGCGCGTGCGGCATCCGCACCGTCGTCATCACGACGGCAAGCAGCAGGAAGATCGCCGCCTCGAACGCGAACAGCAGGGTGAAGGAGGAGACCTTGGTCGTGTCGACCAGGTGGCCGCCTATCAGTCCGCCTATGCCGAGCCCGAGGTTCTGCAGGAAGAACTGCATCGCGAACGCGCGCGAGCGGGACTCGGTCGGCGAGCAGTCCACGATCATCGTCGCCAGCGCGGGCTGCATGACGGCCTGGCCCGCGCCGAGCGCCGCCGCCGTCACCAGGACCGCCGCCGCGCTGCTCGCCAGACCGAGCCCCAGCGCGCCGAGCGCGGCCAGGACCAGGGCGGCGAGCAGGACGGGCAGCGGACCGCGTCGCACGATCGCGCGCCCCGCGAAGGGCAGCACGACCAACGCGGCCACGGCGAAGACGGCGAGCACGAGTCCCGCCGTCATCGCTCCCAGCCCACGCACCTGCGCCACATAGACGTACAGATACGGAACCGTGAAGCCGAGCCCGAACGCACTGAGTGCGTTGCCCACGTGGATGCGGCGCATCGCCGCCCCCATCGCCCTGGTCACGTTCACCTCTTTCACTAGTTAGCAGTGAAGACTTCAAAGCTAAAGTTCGAAGCTAAAGACTACATACCGAAGGACTTCAAAGCAAGGAGACCCCGTGCGATACTGCGCCCATGGCCGACACCCCCGGCGTCGCGGAGCCGACACTCGAAGAACAGATCGCCGCCTACCAGCGCGAGTTCCGGGACCTGGACCCCCAGGTCGAGAAGATCGTGTCGGCGCTGTCCCGGCTGAACCGCCGGATGAACGTCGCCTACGGCCGCCAGACCTCGGAGCTGGGCATCAGCAACGCCGAGTGGGAGGTCCTGAAGGCGCTCGTCCTGTCCGGCGCCCCCTATCGCATGGGCCCCGGCGAGCTGGCCAAGCGGCTCGGTCTCACCCCGGCCGCGATGACCCACCGCATCGACCGCATGGTGGGGGAGGGTCTGGTCACCCGCGAGCGCGACGAGTCCAACCGCGTCCGCGTCATCGTGGAGCTGACCACCGAGGGCCGCGAGAAGTGGCTGGAGGCGATGCGCCTCGCCACCGTCTTCGAGGAGGAACTCCTCCAGGACCTCACTCCCGCCGAGCGCGCGGTCCTCGGCGAGGTCCTCACCCGGCTGCTGCGCCGCGTGGAGCACGCCCAGCCGGACGCGGACGGCCGGCTCACCGACCTGGACTGACCTGCCGCTCAAAAAAATCTTGACAGCGGGGGTTGACTCGCCCCGTGCGGGTCCGTAAAGTTCTTCGGGTTGCACGGAGACGTAACGGTTCTCCCGCAACACTCCGCCGCTTCGAGCGGCACCCCAAACCACCAGCACGATCTCCCCCTGGGATTGCTTTCGGCGTGTCCGAATTCAATTCGAATGGGGCTCGGCAGCCCGATTAGGAACTGCCGGGGTTGATCCGCTAAGGTTTGAGACGTCGGAACGGCCGCGAGGCCGGGAAGACAAACCCCGCTGACTGGGGGTCAGACACCGAAAAGGATCTGATAGAGTCGGAACCGCCGGAAAGGGAAACGCGAAAGCGAGAACCTGGAAAGCACCGAGGAAATCGGATCGGAA
>NZ_JACYHF010000037.1 GCF_016482685.1 Streptomyces sp. DSM 110735
CCCCGGGGGGCCCCCGGGGTTGCGGGGGCCGCCGGGGGGGGCGGGGCGCGGGGGGGGGGGGCGCGGGGGCCCGGGGGGCCCCCGGGGGGGGGGGGGCCCCCCCCCCCGCGGGGGCCCCCCCGGGCCGTCCGCTTTCGGCCACGCACCGACCATCGCACCGACCGCCGCGCGGACCGCGGCGGTCACCCCCGCCCCACCCCGCGGAATCCCTCACGCGCCCCACGCGTTCCCTTGACGGACCGTCCTCGCATCGGGCCGAAGGCGATGACGAGGCGCGGGATCGCTACCATGGGATCTCCGGAGCCTGTCCGGGCTACCCGGATCGCGCACGAGGAGTCCTCTTGCCAGACGAGGCCCAGCCACTGACCGCCGCCAAGCCCGAGTCCTCCTCGGCCCCGGCGGTGAAGCCCGCGCCCAGCGCGTCCGACGCGAAGAACGACTCCCGCGGGACGGCGGCCCACGCCTCCTCCGCGCCCGTCGAGAAGACCGCCGACGCCGCCCGGCCGAAACCGGCCGCTCCCGTGCGTGCCGCGGCCGGCCAGTCCGCGTCCCGCTCCGGCTCCTCCAACCGCGTCCGCGCCCGCCTGGCCCGCCTCGGCGTGCAGCGCGCGAACCCCTACAACCCGGTCCTGGAGCCGCTGCTGCGGATAGTGCGCAGCAACGACCCCAAGATCGAGAACGCGACGCTCCGCCAGATCGAGCGCGCCTACCAGGTCGCCGAGCGCTGGCACCGCGGCCAGAAGCGCAAGAGCGGCGACCCGTACATCACGCACCCGCTCGCCGTCACCACCATCCTGGCCGAGCTGGGCATGGACCCGGCGACCCTGATGGCCGGGCTGCTGCACGACACCGTCGAGGACACCGAGTACGGCCTGGACGACCTGCGCCGGGACTTCGGCGACGTGGTCGCGCTGCTCGTCGACGGCGTCACCAAGCTGGACAAGGTCAAGTTCGGCGAGGCGGCGCAGGCCGAGACCGTGCGCAAGATGGTCGTCGCGATGGCCAAGGACCCCCGCGTCCTGGTCATCAAGCTCGCGGACCGGCTGCACAACATGCGCACCATGCGCTACCTCAAGCGCGAGAAGCAGGAGAAGAAGGCGCGCGAGACCCTGGAGATCTACGCGCCGCTCGCCCACCGCCTGGGCATGAACACCATCAAGTGGGAGCTGGAGGACCTCGCCTTCGCGATCCTCTACCCCAAGATGTACGACGAGATCGTGCGTCTGGTGGCCGAGCGCGCCCCCAAGCGCGACGAATATCTGGCCATAGTGACCGACGAGGTCCAGTCCGACCTGCGCGCCGCCCGCATCAAGGCGACCGTCACCGGGCGCCCCAAGCACTACTACAGCGTCTACCAGAAGATGATCGTCCGCGGCCGTGACTTCGCGGAGATCTACGACCTGGTGGGCATCCGCGTCCTCGTGGAGACCGTCCGCGACTGCTACGCGGCCCTCGGCACCATCCACGCGCGATGGAACCCGGTCCCCGGCCGGTTCAAGGACTACATCGCGATGCCCAAGTTCAACATGTACCAGTCGCTGCACACGACGGTCATCGGGCCCAACGGCAAGCCGGTCGAACTCCAGATCCGCACGTTCGACATGCACCGCCGGGCCGAGTACGGCATCGCCGCGCACTGGAAGTACAAGCAGGAAGCCGTCGCCGGCGCCTCCAAGGTGCGCAGCGACGCGCCCAAGGCGTCCGGCAAGGGCAAGGACGACCACCTCAACGACATGGCGTGGCTCAGACAGCTCCTGGACTGGCAGAAGGAGACCGAGGACCCCGGCGAGTTCCTGGAGTCCCTGCGCTTCGACCTCTCGCGCAACGAGGTCTTCGTCTTCACGCCCAAGGGCGACGTCATAGCGCTCCCGGCCGGGGCCACCCCGGTCGACTTCGCCTACGCGGTGCACACCGAGGTGGGCCACCGCACCATAGGAGCGCGCGTCAACGGACGCCTCGTACCGCTGGAGTCCACCCTGGACAACGGCGACCTGGTGGAGGTCTTCACCTCCAAGGCACCCGGCGCCGGTCCCTCCCGCGACTGGCTCGGCTTCGTCAAGTCGCCCCGCGCGCGCAACAAGATCCGCGCCTGGTTCTCCAAGGAGCGCCGCGACGAGGCGATCGAGCAGGGCAAGGACGCCATCGTCCGCGCCATGCGCAAGCAGAACCTGCCGATCCAGCGCATCCTGACCGGCGACTCCCTGGTCACGCTCGCGCACGAGATGCGCTACCCCGACATCTCCGCGCTGTACGCGGCGATCGGCGAGGGCCATGTCTCCGCGCAGAACGTGGTGCAGAAGCTGGTGCAGGCGCTCGGCGGCGAGGAGGCCGCGAGCGAGGAGATCGACGAGAGCGTCCCGCCCTCGCGCGGCCGCAGCCGCAAGCGCCGCTCCAGCGCCGACCCCGGTGTCGTGGTCAAGGGCGTGGACGACGTGTGGGTCAAGCTCGCCCGCTGCTGTACGCCCGTGCCCGGCGACCCGATCATCGGATTCGTCACCCGGGGCAGCGGCGTCTCGGTGCACCGCAGCGACTGCGTCAACGTCGAGTCGCTCTCCCGCGAGCCCGAGCGCATCCTCGACGTCGAGTGGGCGCCCACCCAGTCCTCGGTCTTCCTGGTCGCCATCCAGGTCGAGGCGCTCGACCGCTCCCGGCTGCTCTCGGACGTCACCCGCGTCCTGTCCGACCAGCACGTCAACATCCTCTCGGCGGCCGTGCAGACCTCCCGCGACCGGGTGGCCACCTCGCGCTTCACCTTCGAGATGGGCGACCCCAAGCACCTCGGGCACGTCCTGAAGGCCGTCCGGGGCGTGGAGGGCGTCTACGACGTCTACCGGGTCACCTCGGCCCGCAACCGCACGTAGGACCGCGCGGGACGGCACAGCCGCCTCGCAGGACCCGGAACACGCCGAAGGCCCCGTACGTCGCGTACGGGGCCTTCGCCGTGGTGGGGCGGGGTATCAGCCGCCGAACTCGTGCAGACCCTTCAGAGCCTGGTCCAGGAGCGCCTGGCGGCCCTCCAGCTCACGCTCCAGCTTCTCGGCGCGCGCGGTGTTGCCCTGGGCGCGCGCCTGCTCGATCTGGCCGCGCAGCTTGTCCACGGCTGCCTGGAGCTGACCGGTCAGACCCTCGGCACGCGCACGCGCCTCCGGGTTGGTCCGGCGCCACTCGCTCTCCTCTGCCTCCTGGATGGCCCGCTCGACCGCGTGCATCCGGCCCTCGACCTTGGGACGCGCGTCCCGCGGCACATGACCGATGGCCTCCCAGCGCTCGTTGATCGAGCGGAAGGCGGCCCGCGCGCTCTTCAGGTCGGAGACCGGCAGGAGCTTCTCGGCCTCCTCGGCCAGCCCCTCCTTCAGCTTCAGGTTCTCGCCCTGCTCCGCGTCCCGCTCCGCGAACACCGAGCTGCGCGCGGCGAAGAACACGTCCTGGGCACCGCGGAAGCGGTTCCACAGCTCGTCCTCGTGCTCGCGCTGGGCGCGGCCCGCCGCCTTCCAGTCCGCCATCAGATCGCGGTAGCGCGCGGCCGTCGGACCCCAGTCCGTCGAACCGGACAGCGCCTCCGCCTCGGCGACCAACTGCTCCTTGATCCGGCGGGCGTCCTCGCGCTGCGCGTCCAACTGCGCGAAGTGCGCCTTGCGCCGCTTGGAGAACGCCGACCGGGCGTGCGAGAAGCGGTGCCACAGCTCGTCGTCGGACTTGCGGTCGAGCCGGGGGAGACCCTTCCAGGTGTCCACCAGCGCCCGCAGCCGCTCACCGGCAACCCGCCACTGGTCGGACGCCGCCAACTGCTCGGCCTCCACGACCAGGTCCTCCTTGGCCTTGCGGGCCTCGTCGGACTGCTTGGCCCGCTGCGCCTTGCGCTCCTCGCGGCGCGACTCGACTGTCTTGACGAGCTTGTCGAGGCGGGTCCGCAGCGCGTCCAGGTCGCCGACCGCGTGGTGCGCGTCCACCTGCTCGCGGATGTGACCGATCGCGGTCTGCGCGTCCTTCGCCGACAGATCGGTGGTCTGCACACGCTTTTCGAGGAGGCCGATCTCGACAACCAGGCCCTCGTACTTGCGCTCGAAGTAGGCAAGCGCCTCCTCGGGGGAGCCGGCCGCCCACGATCCGACGACCTGCTCGCCCTCGGCCGTACGCACGTACACGGTCCCCGTCTCGTCGACGCGGCCCCACGGGTCGCTGCTCACAGCGCCTCCTCCACATGATGCCCGCCAGGTGCCTCCCGGCCCCCGGGCATCGTCCACAGTTTCGTCACCGCCAACATAGGCGACCGGCGGGTGGCCTGTCCGCATCCAGCGCTACCGAAATTGCGCAGATGACGACGCGGACCGCCACCGGGACCGCCACCGCCGGAGGGTCAGGACTTGGCGACCGTCGCCTTGTCGATCACGACCGTCGCGTTCGGGGCGCCGTCGCCCATGCCCGTGCTCTCGCCGGCCTTCGCGATCTTGTCGAGCACCTTCAGACCCGCCTTGTCGATCGTGCCGAACGGGGTGTAGTCGGGCGGCAGCGGGCTGTCCTTGTAGACCAGGAAGAACTGGCTGCCGCCGGTGTGACGGCCCTGCTTGGTCTGCGCGTTGTACTGGTTGGCCATCGCCACCGTGCCCGCCGGGTACGAGTTGCCCTTCAGGCTCTTGTCCTTCAGGTTCTCGTCCGGGAGCGTGTAGCCCGGACCGCCGCTGCCGGTGCCCGTCGGGTCGCCGCACTGCAGCACGTAGATCCCGTTGGTCGTCAGACGGTGGCACTTCGAGTGGTCGAAGTAGCCCTTGTTCGCCAGGAAGTCGAACGAGTTGACCGTGTGCGGCGCCGCGTTGTTCAGCGCGACGTCGATGTCACCGCAGGTGGTGGCCAGTTTCATCGTGTACTTGGCCGACGTGTCGATCGACATCGCCGGCTCCTTCTTCCACTGGAGCTTCTTCACCGCGCCCTTGGCGGGCTTCGCGCACGGGTCCGGCGCCTTCTTGCTGGGGCTCGCGGACGGCGTGACCTCCGAGCCCGCGTTCACCTTCTTGTCGTCGTCGCCCTTCATCGCCCCGGTCGTGTACAGGGCGACGCTGCCGATCACGACCACGCCGAGGACCGACGCGATCACGGAGTTGCGCGTCCTTGCCTTGCGCCGTGCGCTCGTGCGCCGCTGCTGCTGCCGCAAGAACTTCTCCCGGGCGAGCTGACGCCGCCGCTGCTCCTGGCTGACCACCGGGTTCTCTCCTCATGCGTGTCGTGTGCCGACCGGTGCGCGGGCGCGCGACGGGCCGACAGGCGCGTGTAGCCCCGTACCGTATATGGGTTCGCTGAGGAATCGGCAGCGCCGGTAGGCTCTGGACCACGGGCCGACCGCCCGCGAGCCCTCCCGTACCGACACAAACGAAGGACGATCGTGCTCATTGCCGGGTTCCCCGCCGGGGCCTGGGGGACGAACTGTTACGTCGTCGCCCCCGCCGCCGGTGAGGAGTGCGTGATCATCGACCCGGGCCATCAGGCCGCCCAAGGAGTCGAGGAGACGCTGCGCAAGCATCGGCTGAAGCCCACCGCCGTCGTCCTCACGCACGGCCACATCGACCACGTCGCCTCGGTCGTCCCCGTGTGCGGCGCGCACGACGTGCCCGCCTGGATCCACCCCGACGACCGCTACATGCTGAGCGACCCCGAGAAGGCGCTCGGCCGGTCCATCGGCATGCCGCTCATGGGCGAGCTGACCGTGGGGGAGCCGGACGACGTCCGGGAGCTGACCGACGGGGCGAAGCTGCACCTGGCAGGGATGGAGTTCTCCGTCGCGCACGCGCCGGGCCATACCAAGGGGTCGGTGACCTTCGAGATGCCCGGGAAGACCGACATCCCGCCGGTCTTCTTCTCCGGGGATCTGCTGTTCGCCGGCTCCATCGGACGCACCGACCTGCCGGGCGGCTCCATGGAGGACATGCTCGGGTCGCTGGCACGCGTGTGCCTGCCGCTCGACGACTCCACCGTGGTGCTCTCCGGCCACGGCCCCCAGACGACCATCGGCCAGGAACGAGCCACCAACCCCTATCTGCGGCAGGTGGCCACCGGCCAGGGAGCCGACCAGGCTCCCCGACGAGGAATGTGACGAGAGAGCTTCTTTCCGTGAGCACCTTCAAGGCCCCCAAGGGCACGTACGACCTGATCCCGCCGCAGTCCGCCACGTACCTCGCCGTGCGCGAGGCCATCGCCGCCCCCCTGCGCAACTCCGGATACGGCTACATCGAGACCCCCGGCTTCGAGAACGTCGAGCTGTTCGCGCGCGGTGTCGGCGAGTCCACCGACATCGTCACCAAGGAGATGTACGCCTTCGAGACCAAGGGCGGCGACCGGCTCGCCCTGCGCCCCGAGGGCACCGCCTCCGTGCTGCGCGCCGCCCTGGAAGCCAACCTGCACAAGGCGGGCAACCTCCCGGTCAAGCTCTGGTACTCCGGCTCGTACTACCGCTACGAGCGCCCCCAGAAGGGCCGCTACCGCCACTTCTCCCAGGTCGGCGCCGAGGCGATCGGTGCCGAGGACCCGGCGCTCGACGCCGAGCTGATCATCCTGGCCGACCAGGCGTACCGCTCGCTGGGCCTCAGGAACTTCCGCATCCTGCTGAACTCCCTCGGCGACAAGGAGTGCCGTCCGGTCTACCGGGCCGCCCTCCAGGACTTCCTGCGCGGTCTCGACCTCGACGAGGACACCCTGCGCCGCGCCGAGATCAACCCGCTGCGCGTCCTGGACGACAAGCGCGCCGACGTCCAGAAGCAGCTCACCGACGCCCCGCTGCTGCGCGACTACCTGTGCGACGCCTGCAAGGCGTACCACGAGGAGGTCCGCGAGCTGATCACCGCGGCGGGCGTCGCCTTCGAGGACGACCCCAAGCTGGTGCGCGGCCTGGACTACTACACCCGCACCACCTTCGAGTTCGTCCACGACGGCCTCGGCTCGCAGTCCGCGGTCGGCGGCGGCGGCCGCTACGACGGTCTCTCCGAGATGATCGGCGGTCCCGCGCTGCCGTCCGTCGGCTGGGCGCTCGGCGTGGACCGCACCGTCCTCGCCCTGGAGGCCGAGGGTGTGGAACTGGACATCCCGTCCACCACCAGCGTCTACGCCGTCCCGCTCGGCGAGGAGGCCCGCCGCCTGCTGTTCGCCAAGGTCACCGAGCTGCGCAAGGTCGGCGTCGCCGCCGACTTCTGCTACGGCGCCAAGGGCCTCAAGGCCGCCATGAAGGCCGCCAACCGCTCCGGCGCCCGCTACGCCCTGGTCCTCGGCGAGCGCGACATCACCGAGGGTGTCGTCCAGCTCAAGGACATGGAGACCGGCGACCAGACCCCCATCGGCCTCACCGAGGTCGTCGCGGAACTGGAGTCCCGGCTCGGCTGAGCCCGCAGTCCTCACGACGGGTCGGGCGGCACGATGCCGCCCGGCCCGTCACTCTTCGCTCTCCTGTGCCCCCGCCGGACCCGGAACCGGCCGGAAACCCGCCCCTCCAGGGGGCCGAAGGTCCTTACTTATCCACAGCGAACGGTGCACAGGCGCACCCGTGCGGCACAATGGCCCCTGCCCGAAGAAGGTCCCTTCTCAAGCAGACGGAACGGCGTGATGAGCAAGACGACAGTCACCGACGTCTCCACCGTGCCCGAGCCGGAGCACGCCGCCACCCCCACCGGAGCCGTCGGCGGCAGCCGCGCCTTCGCCGTGCTGCTGCTGATCACCGGTGCCGCGGGTCTGCTCGCCGCGTGGGTCATCACGATCGACAAGTTCAAGATCCTCGAAGCCAAGATCGCGGGCACCACCTTCACCCCCGGGTGCAGCCTCAACCCGGTGGTCTCCTGCGGCAGCGTCATGGAGAGCAAGCAGGCCGCCGCCTTCGGCTTCCCGAACCCCATGCTCGGTCTGGTCTGCTACGGCATCGTCATCTGCGTCGGCATGAGCCTGCTGGCCCGCGCCCGCTTCCCGCGCTGGTACTGGCTGACCTTCAACTTCGGCACCCTCTTCGGCGTCGCCTTCTGCTCCTGGCTGCAGTTCCAGTCCCTGTACCGGATCAACGCGCTGTGCCTGTGGTGCTCGCTGGCGTGGGTCGCCACCATCGTCATGTTCTGGTACGTCACCTCCTTCAACGTCCGCAACGGCTTCCTGCCGGGCGGCCGGGCGCTGAAGGGCTTCTTCGGCGAGTTCACCTGGGTCCTGCCGGTGCTGCACACCGGCATCATCGGGATGCTGATCCTGACCCGCTGGTGGACCTTCTGGACGAGCTGACCCCCGGCCCGCCGGGCGCCCGGCAGGGCGGTCCGGAGCCGATTGTCAGTGGGGTGTCTTAGGGTTTCAGCGTGGAAGCCGACCTGTTCACCGCCGCTGCAGAAGAACGCCAGGAGAAGGACCCGACCAGCAGTCCTCTCGCGGTGCGGATGCGCCCGCGCACCCTGGACGAGGTGGTGGGCCAGCGGCATCTGCTGAAGCCCGGCTCACCCCTGCGGCGCCTGGTCGAGGGCGGCGGCGGCCCGGCGGGACCCTCCTCGGTCGTGCTCTGGGGACCGCCCGGCACCGGCAAGACCACCCTCGCCCACGTCGTCTCCCGCGCCACCGACAAGCGGTTCGTGGAACTCAGCGCGATCAGCGCGGGCGTCAAGGAGGTCCGCGCGGTCATCGACGGCGCCCGCCGCGCCGCCGGAGGCTTCGGCAAGGAGACCGTCCTCTTCCTCGACGAGATCCACCGCTTCAGCAAGGCCCAGCAGGACTCCCTGCTCCCGGCCGTCGAGAACCGCTGGGTCACCCTGATCGCCGCCACCACCGAGAACCCGTACTTCTCGGTGATCTCCCCGCTGCTCTCCCGCTCCCTCCTCCTCACCCTCGAACCCCTCACCGACGACGACCTGCGCCACCTGGTGCGCCGCACCCTCGCCGACGAGCGCGGTCTCGGGGACACCCTCACGCTTCCCGAAGACGCCGAGGAGCACCTGCTCCGCATCGCCGGAGGCGACGCCCGCCGGATCCTCACCGCCCTGGAAGCCGCCGCAGGCGCCGCGCTCGACCAGGACGAGTCGGAGATCACCCTCCAGACCCTGGAGGCGACCGTCGACCGCGCGGCCGTGAAGTACGACCGCGACGGCGACCAGCACTACGACGTCGCGAGCGCGCTGATCAAGTCCATCCGCGGCTCCGACGTCGACGCCGCCCTGCACTACCTGGCCCGCATGATCGAGGCGGGCGAGGACCCCCGCTTCATCGCCCGCCGCCTGATGATCTCCGCCAGCGAGGACATCGGCGTCGCCGACCCCAACGCGCTGCCCATAGCCGTCGCCGCCGCCCAGGCGGTCGCGATGATCGGCTTCCCGGAGGCGGCGCTCACCCTCAGCCACGCCACCATCGCCCTCGCCCTCGCCCCCAAGTCCAACTCCGCGACGCGGGCGATCCAGGGAGCCATGGCCGACGTGCGCAAGGGCCTGGCCGGACCGGTCCCCTCCCACCTGCGCGACGGCCACTACAAGGGCGCCGAGAAACTCGGCCACGCCAAGGGCTACATCTACCCGCACGACCAGCCCGACGCCATCGCCGCCCAGCAGTACGCCCCGGACGCCCTCAAGAACCGCGAGTACTACACCCCGACGCGCAACGGCGCCGAGGCGCGGTACGCGGACGCCGTCGAGTGGACCAGGAAGCACCTCGGTCGCAAGCGGTCCTGAGCGCCCTGTAGACTGCCCCGAAGTGCTGAGTCCCGTGTCCGGCCCCTCGCCCAGAGGAACCGGCTCACCAGAGCGGGACATCCAGCCGGAGACCCGGTCCTCGGGCGGGGTTCTCCAGGAGCGTCGCGCACCGTCGAAGGTGTCGCGGGCAGCCCACCACCCTCCGGCAGCGCCCGGAACCGGTCGGTGGGCCACCCGCGTGCTGCACGTATGTGCCCAGACCAGGGGAACGGCTGCCCACCAGGACCGGCAACGGACCAGGCGGGTCTCCCCGGCTGCGGATTGCGACCTCCCCTAACCCTGGTGAAGCCGTATTCGCACAGATAAAACGAGGTGTTTGGTTCATGGCGAACCAGTCCCGCCCCAAGGTCAAGAAGTCGCGTGCCCTCGGCATCGCGCTGACCCCGAAGGCCGTCAAGTACTTCGAGGCCCGCCCCTACCCGCCGGGCGAGCACGGCCGCGGCCGCAAGCAGAACTCGGACTACAAGGTCCGTCTGCTCGAGAAGCAGCGTCTGCGCGCGCAGTACGACGTGTCCGAGCGCCAGCTCGTCCGCGCCTACGAGCGTGCCGCCAAGGTCCAGGGCAAGACCGGCGAGGCCCTGATCATCGAGCTGGAGCGTCGCCTCGACGCCCTGGTCCTGCGTTCGGGCATCGCCCGCACGATCTACCAGGCCCGCCAGATGGTCGTCCACGGCCACATCCAGGTCAACGGCCAGAAGGTCGACAAGCCGTCCTTCCGTGTCCGTCCGGACGACGTCGTGCAGGTCCGCGACCGCTCCAAGGACAAGACGCTCTTCCAGGTCGCGCGTGAGGGTGGCTTCGCCCCCGACGGCGAGACCCCGCGTTACCTCCAGGTGAACCTCAAGGCCCTGGCGTTCCGCCTGGACCGCGAGCCGAACCGCAAGGAGATCCCGGTGATCTGCGACGAGCAGCTCGTCGTCGAGTACTACGCCCGCTGATCCCAGCCCCGGCGCAGGCACTCAGGCCCGCCGTCCCCTCGCCCTTCCGGGCGGGCGGGGCGGCGGGTTCGCGCGTTCCCGGCGCCCGGTAATCCGGTACGGAGCCCCGCTGGGGGCGCGATAGGCTCGGTGCACGACTTTTTCGATGCTCAAGCACGTTTCAGGGAGCTGGTGCGCACAGTGTCCGGTGGAGAGGTTGCCGGGATCCTGGTGGCCGTCTTCTGGGCGATCCTGGTCTCCTTCCTCGCCGTAGCGCTGGCGAGGCTGGCCCAGACGCTCAAGGCGACCACCAAGCTCGTGGCGGACGTGACCGACCAGGCCGTCCCGCTGCTGGCGGACGCGTCCACGGCGGTGCGCTCGGCGCAGACCCAGCTCGAGCGGGTCGACGCCATCGCCTCCGACGTGCAGGAGGTGACGTCGAACGCCTCCGCGCTCTCGTCCACCGTCGCCTCCACCTTCGGCGGCCCCCTGGTCAAGGTCGCCGCCTTCGGCTACGGCGTCCGCCGCGCGCTCGGCGGCCGCGACGAGGCCACGCCCGCGAAGACACCGCGCCGTGCGGTGATCGTGGGCCGGACGGTCCCGGCCACCCGGCGGGGCAAGCGAAAGAAGGGCTGAGGACCGCGATGTTCCGCCGTACGTTCTGGTTCGGCACCGGCGTCGCCGCCGGTGTGTGGGCCACCACCAAGGTCAACCGCAAGCTGAAACAGCTCACCCCCGAGAGCCTCGCCGTCACCGCGGCCAACAAGGCACTGGAGACCGGGCACCGGCTCAAGGACGCGGCGGTCGGCTTCGCGCTCGACGTCCGCGACAACATGGTCCAGCGCGAGGCGGAGCTGGAGCAGGCGCTCGGCATCCACGAGAGCCCCGCCCTGCCGGAACCCCGGCGGATCACCGCCATCGAGAACAACAGCAGCACACTGAAGTACATCGAGAACACGACGTACTCGTACAACCGGAATGAGGACCACTGATGGAGTCGGCCGAGATTCGCCGCCGCTGGCTGAGCTTCTTCGAGGAGCGCGGGCACACCGTCGTCCCTTCGGCGTCGCTCATCGCGGACGACCCGACTCTGCTCCTCGTCCCCGCCGGCATGGTGCCCTTCAAGCCCTACTTCCTGGGTGAGGTCAAGCCGCCCTTCCCGCGCGCCACCAGCGTGCAGAAGTGCGTGCGCACGCCCGACATCGAAGAGGTCGGCAAGACCACCCGCCACGGCACGTTCTTCCAGATGTGCGGCAACTTCTCCTTCGGCGACTACTTCAAGGAAGGCGCCATCAAGTACGCCTGGGAGCTGCTCACCAGCCCCCAGGACAAGGGCGGTTACGGCCTCGACCCCGAGCGCCTGTGGATCACCGTCTACAAGGACGACGACGAGGCCGAGCGCATCTGGCACGACGTCGTCGGCGTGCCCAAGGAGCGCATCCAGCGCCTGGGCATGAAGGACAACTACTGGTCCATGGGCGTCCCCGGACCCTGCGGTCCCTGCTCCGAGATCAACTACGACCGCGGCCCCGAGTTCGGCGTCGAGGGCGGCCCCGCCGTCAACGACGAGCGGTACGTCGAGATCTGGAACCTCGTCTTCATGCAGTACGAGCGGGGCGAGGGCATCGGCAAGGACAACTTCGAGATCCTCGGGGACCTGCCGAGCCAGAACATCGACACGGGCCTCGGTCTTGAGCGCCTCGCCATGATTCTGCAGGGCGTGCAGAACATGTACGAGATCGACACCTCCATGGCCGTCATCAAGAAGGCCACCGAGCTGACCGGTGTCGAGTACGGCGCCGCCCAGCAGTCCGACGTCTCGCTGCGCGTGGTCACCGACCACATGCGCACCTCCGTGATGCTCATCGGTGACGGCGTCACCCCGGGCAACGAGGGCCGCGGCTATGTGCTGCGCCGCATCATGCGCCGCGCCATCCGCAACATGCGCCTGCTCGGTGCCACCGGTCCGGTCGTCAAGCCGCTGATCGACACCGTGATCGAGATGATGGGCCAGCAGTACCCCGAGCTGATCACCGACCGCGAGCGCATCGAGAAGGTCGCCCTCGCCGAGGAGGCCGCCTTCCTCAAGACGCTGAAGGCCGGCACCAACATCCTCGATACCGCCGTCACCGAGACCAAGCAGGCCGGAGGCTCGGTCCTCTCCGGCGACAAGGCGTTCCTGCTCCACGACACCTGGGGCTTCCCGATCGACCTGACCCTGGAGATGGCCGCCGAACAGGGCCTCTCGGTGGACGAGGACGGCTTCCGCCGCCTGATGAAGGAGCAGCGGGAGCGCGCCAAGGCCGACGCCCAGGCAAAGAAGACCGGCCACGCCGACCTCGGCGCCTACCGCGAGATCGCGGACGCCGCCGGTGCCACCGACTTCATCGGCTACTCCGACACCGAGGGCGAGTCCACGATCGTCGGCATCCTCGTCGACGGCGTCTCCTCCCCGGCCGCCACCGAGGGCGACGAGGTCGAGATCGTCCTCGACCGCACCCCGTTCTACGCCGAGGGCGGCGGCCAGATCGGCGACACCGGCCGCATCAAGGTGGACTCCGGTGCCGTCATCGACATCCGCGACACCCAGAAGCCGGTCCCGGGCGTCTACGTCCACAAGGGCACCGTCCAGGTCGGTGAGGTCACCGTCGGCGCGAAGGCCCACGCCTCCGTGGACCGGCTGCGCCGCAAGGCCATCGCCCGCGCCCACTCGGCCACCCACCTGACCCACCAGGCGCTGCGCGACGCCCTCGGCCCGACGGCCGCCCAGGCCGGTTCCGAGAACCAGCCCGGCCGCTTCCGCTTCGACTTCGGCTCCCCGTCCGCCGTTCCGACGGCCGTCATGACCGACGTCGAGCAGAAGATCAACGAGGTGCTCGCCCGCGACCTCGACGTGCACGCCGAGGTCATGGGCATCGACGAGGCCAAGAAGCAGGGCGCCATCGCGGAGTTCGGCGAGAAGTACGGCGAGCGCGTGCGCGTCGTGACCATCGGCGACTTCTCCAAGGAGCTGTGCGGCGGCACCCACGTGCACAACACCGCCCAGCTCGGTCTGGTGAAGCTGCTCGGCGAGTCCTCCATCGGCTCCGGTGTGCGCCGTATCGAAGCCCTGGTCGGCGTCGACGCCTACAACTTCCTCGCCCGCGAGCACACGGTCGTCAACCAGCTCACCGAGCTGCTGAAGGGCCGCTCGGAGGAGCTGCCGGAGAAGGTCTCCGCCATGCTCGGCAAGCTGAAGGACGCCGAGAAGGAGATCGAGAAGTTCCGCGCGGAGAAGGTCCTCCAGGCTGCCGCCGGTCTCGCCAACTCCGCCAAGGACGTGCGCGGGGTCGCCGTCGTCACCGGCCAGGTCCCCGACGGCACCACGCCGGACGACCTGCGCAAGCTGGTCCTGGACGTGCGCGGGCGCATCCAGGGTGGCCGGGCCGCCGTCGTCGCCCTGTTCACCGTGAACAACGGCAAGCCGCTCACCGTCATCGCCACCAACGAGGCCGCCCGCGAGCGCGGTCTCAAGGCCGGCGAGCTGGTCCGTACCGCCGCCAAGACCCTCGGCGGCGGCGGTGGCGGCAAGCCGGACGTCGCCCAGGGCGGTGGCCAGAACCCGGCCGCCGTCGGCGATGCCGTCGACGCGGTCGAGCGTCTCGTCGCCGACACGGCCAAGTAGGGCATCGCTCATGCGCAGAGGACGACGACTCGCGATCGACGTCGGGGACGCCCGGATCGGGGTCGCCTCGTGCGACCCCGACGGGATCCTCGCCACTCCGGTGGAGACGGTGCCCGGCCGGGACGTACCCGCCGCGCACCGGCGCCTGCGGCAGTTGGTGGAGGAGTACGAGCCGATCGAGGTCGTCGTCGGTCTCCCTCGCTCCCTCAAGGGGGGCGAGGGTCCGGCCGCGGTCAAGGTGCGCGCGTTCGCCCAGGAGCTGGCCCGGGGCATCAAGCCGGTGCCGGTGCGCCTGGTGGACGAGCGGATGACCACCGTGACGGCCAGTCAGGGACTGCGCGCCTCCGGGGTGAAGTCCAAGAAGGGCCGCTCCGTGATCGACCAGGCGGCCGCCGTCATCATCCTGCAGCAGGCACTGGAATCCGAACGGGTGTCAGGCGGACCACCCGGCGAGGGCGTCGAAGTGGTCATCTGATCGCGATACGGTAACGTTCCGCGCGATGCGGTGGGTTTCGAACAGCCACCGCACAGAAAGAGGCGGAACGGCGCCGGTACGGGAGCCGCGCGACCGCCATGGCCTCGCGGCTCTAGGGGATCGATGACTGAGTATGGCCGGGGCCCAGGCTCCGAACCGTGGCATCCGGAGGACCCGTTGTACGGGGACGGCGGATGGGGAGGACAGCAGACCCACCCGGGTCAGTCCCCCTACGGCGGCCAGCCGCAGCAGCAGTACCCGCAGCAGCCGCAGCAGCAGTACGGCGACTGGTCCCAGGGCCAGCAGCAGCCGGGCTATGGCGAGCAGTACCCCCAGCATGCTCAGCATCCGCAGCACCCCCAGCACTACGACGGGCAGGGCGGCGCGCACTACGACCAGCAGTTCGCCGGTCAGCAGCACCACCAGCAGCATCCCCAGCATCCGCAGCATCCCCAGCACCAGGGCGGCGGCTGGGACGCCACGGGCACCCACGGCCAGGTGCCCTACGCCGCCGACCCCGGCGACCCCTACGGGCAGCAGCCCGTGGCCTACGGCGCCGAGCAGCCCGACCTCTACGGCACCGAGGACGCCTACCCCCCGCCCCAGCCTCCCGGCCACCGCACCGCCGAGCCCGTCGCCGACCCCGAGCCGGACTGGGAACAGGGCGAGGACCCCGAGGAGCACCCCCTGGCCGCCGGGAGCGGCGAGGACGACGACACCGAGGACGAGCCCGCGACGGCGAGCCGCGCCGACCGGCGCGGCAAGGGCCGCAAGCCCGTCAAGAAGAAAAAGGGGCGCACCGGTTGCGCCCTGATGGTCGTCATCGTGGTGTTCGGCGGTGGCCTCGGCGGAGTCGCCTATCTCGGCTACACCTTCTACCAAAATCGTTTCGCCCCGCCCGCGGACTACGCGGGCAGCGGCAATGGCGAGACGGTGGTCGTGCAGGTCCCGAAGGGCGCGGGCGGCGCCGACATCGGCCGGTTGCTCAAGGACAAGGGGGTCGTCGAGAGCGTCGACGCCTTCGTCTCCGCGCAGCTCGCCAATCCCCAGGGCAAGTCGCTCCAGGACGGCGTCTACACACTCCAGAAGCACATGTCGGCCGCCAGCGCGGTCGAACTGATGCTCAGCCCGAAGAGCCGCAGCAACCTGATCATCGCCGAAGGTTCGCGCAACACGCGGGTCTATGAGCAGATCGACGCGCGCCTCAAGGTGGCGAAGGGCACCACCTTCAAGGTCGCGAAGAAGGACTACAAGTCCCTCGGCCTGCCCGCCTGGGCTCTCGGCCACCCCAACCTCAAGGACCCGCTGGAAGGATTCCTCTTCCCCTCCAGCTACCCCGTCACCAAGGGACAGAAGCCCAAGGACGTACTGAAGTCGATGGTCGCCCAGGCCAACGAGCGCTACACCCAGTACAACCTGACGAAGAAGGCCAAGGAGCTGGGTCTCGACAACCCCTACCAGCTCCTCACGGTCGCGAGCCTGGTCCAGGCGGAGGGCAAGACGCACGACGACTTCCGCAAGATGGCGGAAGTGATCTACAACCGTCTCAAGCCCGACAACACCGAGACGAACCGGCTGCTCCAGTTCGACTCGACGTACAACTACTACAAGGGCACGAGCAACATCCACATCTCTCAGACAGAGATCAACAAGGACAACAACCCGTACAACACGTACATCAACAAGGGCCTTCCGCCCGGCCCGATCGACAACCCGGGCGACGAGGCGCTGAAGGCGGCGCTCGACCCGACGCACGAGGGCTGGTACTACTTCGTGGCGACCGACGGCGTCAACAACACCGAGTTCGCCCGGACCTACGACGACTTCCTCAAGCTCAAGGACAAGTTCAATGCCAGCACGGGCAACTGACGCCCGTCGGGCGGCCGTTCTCGGCAAGCCCATCGCCCACTCGCTCTCGCCCGTGCTGCACCGCGCGGCTTATGCCGCGCTCGGGCTCGACGGGTGGTCCTACGACCGGTTCGAGGTGGACGAGGACGGGCTGCCCGCCTTCTTCGAGACGCTCGGACCCGAGTGGGCCGGGCTGTCCCTGACCATGCCGCTCAAGCGCGCCGTCATCCCGCTGCTCGACGGGATCAGCGAGACCGCCGCCTCGGTGGACGCCGTGAACACGGTCGTGTGCACCGAGGACGGGCGCCGTCTGGGTGACAACACCGACATCCCCGGCATGGTCGCCGCGCTGCGCGAGCACGGCATCGAGGAGGTGGAGTCCGCCGCGATCCTGGGCGCGGGCGCCACCGCCTCCTCCGCGCTCGCCGCCCTGGCCCGGGTCTGCACCGGCGAGGTCACCGCGTACGTGCGCAGTGCCGCCCGCGCGGATGAGATGCGGCAGTGGGGCGAGCGGCTCGACGTCGACGTCCGCATCGCCGCCTGGGCGGAGGCGGCGGACGCGCTGCACGCCCCGCTGGTGATCGCCACCACCCCGGCGGGCGCCACCGACGCCCTCGCGACCGCCGTGCCCGAGCGCCCCGCCACGCTCTTCGACGTGCTCTACGAGCCCTGGCCGACCGAGCTGGCCGCGCGCTGGTCCATGTTCGGCGGTGCCGTGGTCGGCGGTCTGGACCTGCTCGTCCACCAGGCCGTGCTCCAGGTCGAGGCCATGACTGGTTGCTCCCCGGCCCCGCTGGAGGCCATGCGGCACGCGGGCGAACAGGCTCTCGCCGCCCGCTGAGCACCCCAGCCGTACCTCCGCTTCCGTGCCCCGCGCCGGTCCCGGTATCCGGACCGAGGACCGGATTCGTCCCCCGGCGTGGGAGGATCGGAGGTGGCGGACCGGAATCGCGCACCCGGTCGTGCCGCCGCCGTACGCGCGCATCTGTGTACGCGGCGCAGTACCGGGCGCGAACACTGAGGAGCACCGTTGAGCAGGCTGCGTTGGCTGACCGCGGGGGAGTCCCATGGCCCCGCACTCGTCGCGACGCTGGAGGGACTTCCCGCCGGCGTGCCGATCACCACCGAGATGGTGGCGGATCA
>NZ_JACYHF010000038.1 GCF_016482685.1 Streptomyces sp. DSM 110735
GAGCTAAGGAGAATTGAACTCCTGACCTCCTGCATGCCATGCAGGCGCTCTACCAACTGAGCTATAGCCCCTCGCGGCGCTCTTCCGGATTTCCCCGGAGGCGGCGCAAGCCTTCTTCGATTTTCTGTGGAGCTAAGGAGAATTGAACTCCTGACCTCCTGCATGCCATGCAGGCGCTCTACCAACTGAGCTATAGCCCCTCGCGGTGCCCTTCCGGGTTCCCCCGGAGGCGTCGCCAACCTTACACGGTCCCCGACGGTGAGCACCAAATCGGTTTCCGGTATGACGCCGTAAAGGGCTCTATGTCCGATTCCAGCTGGTCGGTTCCGGCTGGTCAGCTCCGGCTGCCCGGTTCAGGCGGTGACGAAGGAGTAGAACCGCTTGAGCGTGCAGTGCTCTTCGAGGAGCCGCCCGTAGATCGGCTCGCCCTCCAGCTCACGGTAGGTCTCGATGGGGTCGCCTTTTATGATCAGCGCCCGGGCGCATTCCTCGCACCAGTACTGGTAGTCGGGGTTGATCGGTTCCATGTCGCGGACGATGGGCGTACCACTGCCGCACCAGTCGCACTTCCGCCTGTGTGCACCCATCGCTCAGCTCCAGCTATGGCCGCAGGCCGTGCACACGTAGGAGATCCCGCCGTTGTCGCCGAGGACCTGGGCGACATGCGCCGAGCCGCAGGAAGGGCAGCGGAGCCGGGTGGCCGTGTCCCGTATCCAGGCCGTCCCGAGGAGGTGGCCGACCTCCCCAAGGATGCTCGCAGGCATCGCCACTCCCTCCCGTGCGGGCCGCGTCCCCTTCCGGCCGTCTGATTCTGCCACGGCCGGGCGATACGGTCAGCGACGCCTGAGTACCAGTCCGGACACAGCCACCGACGCGGCGGTCGCGGCAAGCGCCCAGGCAGCCACCCGGAACGCCTCCGCCGTTGTATACGCCCGCAGCGCCCCGAGCGACTCAAGCCGGTGGAGATCATCCGCCGCCGGAACACGAAAAAATCCCGCCCTGTGGAGGACGGGATCTTCCCTGTCGATCTTTGACACTCGACCGAGTGCCGATCTGTGGAGCTAAGGAGAATTGAACTCCTGACCTCCTGCATGCCATGCAGGCGCTCTACCAACTGAGCTATAGCCCCTCGCGTTCTTCCCGCTCGGCGGGCGAACAAGAAGAACTTTAGCCGGTGACCTGCCGGAAAGTGAAATCCGGGCTCAGTCGTCGTCGCCGAGGACCGGCACCGGCAGGGTGCCCGCGTTGTGCTCCAGCAGGCGCCAGCCCCGGGCGCCCTCGCCGAGCACGGACCAGCAGCAGTTGGAGAGACCGCCCAGGCTCTCCCAGTGGTGGGAGTCGATGCCGAGGAGCCGGCCGATCGTGGTGCGGATGGTGCCGCCGTGGCTGACCACCACCAGCGTGCCGTTCTCCGGCAGCTTCTCGGCGTGCCGCAGCACGACCGGGGCAGCGCGGTCGGCGACCTCGGTCTCCAGCTCGCCACCCCCGCGGCGGACCGGCTCGCCGCGCTTCCAGGCGGCGTAGTCCTCGCCGTAGCGGGCGATGATCTCGTCGTGCGTCAGCCCCTGCCAGGCGCCCGCGTAGGTCTCACGCAGACCCTCGTCGCGGGTGACCTCAAGACCGGTGAGCGCGGCCAGCTCGGCGGCCGTGTCGGAGGCGCGCTGGAGGTCGGAGGCGACGATCGCGTCGGGCTCCAGCGAGGCCAGCAGCCGCGCGGCCCGGCGGGCCTGTCCGACGCCGGTCTCCGTCAGCGGGACGTCGGTGGTGCCCTGGAAGCGGCGGTCCACGTTCCAGGCGGTCTGGCCGTGCCGCCACAGGATGACGCGGCGGCCCCGGCCCTTGGCGTCGGTCACCTCACCGGTGGCCGACATCACCACTCCTCGCCGGGCTGGTCACCGGCCTCGGCGCGCTCCTTGGCGTGCTCCTCCGCCTTGCCGCGGGTGGCCTTGGCCTCCTCGGGCAGCTCCAGCTCGGGGCAGTCCTTCCACAGCCGCTCCAGGGCGTAGAAGACGCGCTCCTCGCTGTGCTGGACGTGGACGACGATGTCGACGTAGTCGAGCAGGATCCAGCGGGACTCGCGGTCGCCCTCGCGGCGGACGGGCTTGGCGCCGCGCTCCTTGAGCAGGCGCTCCTCGATCTCGTCGACGATCGCCTTGACCTGGCGGTCGTTCGGCGCGGAGGCCAGCAGGAACGCGTCGGTGATGGACAGCACGTCGCTGACGTCGTAGGCGATGACGTCGTGGGCGAGCTTGTCGGCCGCCGCCTGGGCGGCGGTGCTGATGAGTTCGAGGGAACGGTCGGTGGCGGTCACTGTGAAGCTTTCGGTCGGGGGCGGGGATCGGCTGGGTGCGGGGCGTCCGGGAAGGACGCGGCCCGCGGCGGTCACCGGGAATCCAAGGGTCTCACGGAAGGGGTGAGGCACCCCACGTGACGTTCGGGTCACCCGGGGTGCCTCGGTGGCGCGGGGCTCTTCTCAGGAGGCGCCGGGCCGGTAGTCCTGGCCGAGGACGACCAGGACGTCGGCGCCGGAGGTGACGGAGCCCTTGGTGACGGCGGTGTCCGGCAGACCGAGGGTCTTGGCGACCTCGGTGGCGTTCTCCTTGTCGGCGGCGCCGGAGTAGACGACCCGGGAGGCGCTCTGGGCGCCCGCGCTGCCGCCGTCGACGAAGGTGAATCCGCCGTTGAGCAGGACCACGCGCGCCTTCTCGGCGTCGTCCTTCACCCCGGTGCCGTTCTGCACGGAGACGCGCACCGCGGAACCGGCGTCGGGGCTCTTGGCGGCGCCGCCGAGCACGTCCTTGACCACGCTGTCACTGGTCTGGGCGGTCAGCGTGCCGTCGCTCTGCACCGGCAGCAGCACGGTCTTGTACGAGCCGTCCTTGGCGAGTTCGGCGAGCTTGGCCAGGAAGGCGCCGAGGTCCTTGTCGGTCAGGGAGGGGTCGAGGATCTGCGCGAGGGTCTGCACGGTCGTGGTGGCGCCCGAGGGGTCGGAGGACACCTTGCGCAGCACGCCCTGGAGAACCTGCCCGAACCGCTCCAGTTGGGCGTTCTGGGTCTCGCCGGGGGCGCGGTAGGTGGCGTAGGCGACGGCCATCTTGCCGCTGAGGGTCTGGTCCTTGCCCCGGTGGACGAGCGCCTCGGCGCCCTTCTTCTTGGCGTCGGGGTCGGGCACGTCGGTGGTGGTGTCGACCTCGATGCCGCCGACGAGTTCGACCAGGTTCTGCAGATACGGCGTGTCCAGGCGCCAGGTGCCCTGGATGCTGGTGCCGAGCACGGTGTCGATCTGGTCGCGGGTGCCCGAGGAGCCGTCGTCGTCCACCGACTTGGCCAGCGTCGTGGTGGTGCCCGAATCGTCGGACAGGGCGAGGGAGTTGGGCAGCAGGACGGTGGTGCCGCGCTTGGTGGTGGTGTTGTCGACGAGCAGGACGGTGGAGGTGCCGCTCTTGCCGGTGTTGTGCAGATGGACGACGATCACGTCGCGCTTCTGCGCCCCGGCGGCGACGGCGGTGCCGCCCTTCTTGGCGGCGGAGGACAGCCCGGGCAGCTTGCCCGCGAACCAGAGGTAGCCGACGCCGCCGACGGCGACCAGTGCGAGCACGACGACAAGGGCGATGACCCGGCTGCGGGCGCGGCGGCGGGCCTCCTCGCGGCGCTCGGTGCGGTTCTCGGTGAACTTCAGCCAGTCGATGACGTCCTCGGACTCGCCGTCCGGCTCCTCGGCGAAGGCGAACTGCTCCTCGCCGTCCGGCTCCTGGCCCTCCCGCGCGGGCGCGGGCGTGCTGCCCGTCCGCTCCTCGGGCTCCTCCGGGGCGGCGCCCCGGGAGGCGGGTCCGCCCTGCTGGGGGATGTGGGCGGTCTGCTCGGTGACGCGGGGCTGCTGCCCGCTGGTGGCCGCCTGCCCGTAGGGGTCGTAGGGGGCGGCGCCGCCTTGAGTCCCCTGCGTGCCGTAGCCGTCGTACTGCCCGTAGGGGTCGGTGCCCTGAGCGCCCTGGGTGCCCTGGGTTCCCTGGGTGCCGTAGGGGTCGTAGGCGGGGGGCACGGGCGGCTGTTGGCCGGTGTCGTAGCCGCCCTGGCCGTAGCCCTGGCGGGCGTACGGGTCGTGGTCCTGGCCGCCGGAGCGGGCGGGGACCTGCTGGTAGACGGGGCGCCCGTAGTCGTCGTAGCCGACGATCTCGTAGTTGTTCCCGTCGTACTGGTCGTCGTACTGCTCGCCGCCGTACCCAGCGTCGTATCGGTCGTTCACCGGTGCCCCTCTCGGCTCACTCGCCGCGGTACAGCTCACGCTTGTCGATGTAGCGCACGACTCCGTCCGGCACCATGTACCAGATGGGGTCGCCCTTGGCGACTCTCGCACGGCAGTCCGTGGAGGAGATCGCCAGGGCGGGGACCTCGACGAGCGAGACACCGCCTTCCGGCAGCCCCGCGTCGGTCAGTTGGTGGCCGGGGCGGGTGACGCCGATGAAGTGCGCGAGGGAGAACAGTTCCGCCGAGTCCCGCCAGGTCAGCAGTTGGGCCAGGGCGTCGGCGCCGGTGATGAAGAACAGGTCCGTGTCCGGGTTGAGGGCACGCAGGTCGCGCAGGGTGTCGACGGTGTAGGTGGGACCGCCGCGGTCGATGTCGATCCGGCTGACGGAGAACTGCGGGTTCTCGGCGGTCGCGATGACCGTCATCAGATAGCGGTCCTCGGCCGGGGAGACCGCGCGGTGCGACTTCTGCCAGGGCTGCCCTGTGGGCACGAAGACCACCTCGTCCAGGTGGAACTGCGCGGCGACCTCGCTGGCCGCCACCAGGTGCCCGTGGTGGATCGGGTCGAACGTCCCGCCCATGACGCCGAGCCGGCGCTTGCCGGTGCGGACGGGTCCGTGGCTCTCCAGGTGCACCGTGCGCCGTGGCCCGTCGGGTGTCGTGCCGGGCGCCCCGGGGGTGGTGTGCCCTGTGCCGGTGCCGGCCGCGGGGGCGGCCGTCCCGTCCGCCGGACCGGTAGGCATGTCCTGCTCTCCCATGCGTGCAGACCCTACCGGCCCGTAGTGCGACACCTGTGCGGGGATCAGGTCCCGGCTCAGCGGTCGCGGTTGAAGCGCGTGGTGATCCACAGCAGGAGCAGCAGGATGCCCAGGGCGCAGCCGCCGGTGACGGCCGGGTTGAGGCTGTTGTGGTGGCCGCCCCGCTCCTCGGTCTCGGCGGCGAGGGTGACCAACTGGACGGCGGCGCTGTGGATGCTCATCTTCGGCAGGACCTAACGCGTGTGGGCGGGATAAAGACGTGGGTTCATCGTAAGCGGGTGGCCCGGCGGAGATCACGCCGACTCCGGTCTACGGCGGCGGGGCGGGGGTCGCCGCCCCGGGGCGGACCGGACAGGGCGGCCGGATCGCGACCGTGCGGGAACCTTCCCGGCGGGTCAGTCGTCCTTCCGCTTGTAGCCGCTCATCAGGAACCAGCCGGTCAGTGCGCAGCCCAGGATCATCACGACGAGGATGATGCGGAGCAGGTTCCCCGACCCGTGCTCGGGGACGGCGTTCGCGGCGGCCTCGGTCAGCCGGGCGGCTGCGAGATGGTGCTCCATGGCGTGGACTCCTTCGGTGGTACTGCCCGCTCCACGGTACGCCGCCTAGGCTGGGCCCGGCCCGGGGGGCACGGCACTCACGACGCAGCAGGGGGATGACATGTCCGAAGCAGAGCGCGAGCAGGGTGGGTCCGAGCGGGTGCCGAGCAGGCAGCGCAGGCGGTTCCCCGGGATCTCCTCCCGGGCGTACGAGCACCCGGCCGACCGTTCGGCGCTGGTGGCGCTGCGCAGGCTGAGCGGGTTCGACACCGTCTTCAAGACGCTGAGCGGGCTGCTGCCGGAGCGGAGCCTGAGGCTGCTGTTCCTGTCCGACTCGGTGCGGGTCTCCGACCGCCAGTTCGCCCATCTGCACGACATGCTGCGCGACGCCTGTTACATCCTGGACCTGGAGAAGGTCCCGCCGATGTACGTCACGCAGAACCCGCAGCCGAACGCGATGTGCATCGGTCTGGACGAGCCGATCATCGTGGTGACCACGGGTCTGGTCGAGCTGCTGGACGAGGAGGAGATGCGGGCGGTCGTCGGGCACGAGGTGGGCCACGCGCTCTCCGGGCACGCGGTGTACCGCACGATCCTGCTGTTCCTGACCACGCTGGCCGTCAAGGTCGCGTGGATCCCGCTGGGCAATCTGGCGATCATGGCGCTGGTGACGGCGCTGCGGGAGTGGTTCCGCAAGTCGGAGCTGTCGGCGGACCGGGCGGGTCTCCTGGTGGGCCAGGACCCGCGGGCGTCGATGCGCGGTCTGATGAAGATCGCGGGCGGCAACCATCTGCACGAGATGAACGTGGACGCGTTCCTGGAGCAGGCGGAGGAGTACGACGCCGGGGGCGACCTGCGGGACTCCGTGCTGAAGATCCTCAACGTGCTGCCCCGCTCGCACCCGTTCACCACGGTGCGGGCCGCCGAGCTGAAGCGGTGGGCCGAGTCCCGCGACTACCAGCGGATCATGGACGGCCACTACCCGCGCCGTGAGGACGACAAGGAGGCGCGGGTCCGGGAGTCGTTCCGGGAGTCCGCGTCGAGCTACGCGAGCGACGTGAAGACGTCCAAGGACCCGCTGATGAAGCTGGTCTCGGACCTGGCGGGCGGCGCGGGCGACCTCGGCGGCCGGGTCCGCCGGGGCTTCAACGGCTTCACGAGCGCCCCGCCGTCGAAGGACGGCAAGACCACCCCGGGCACCCCGGACGACCCGGAGGCGACGCCGGGCCGGCCCTGAGCCGTTCCCGCGCCCC
Organism: Streptomyces sp. DSM 110735; assembly: GCF_016482685.1. GTDB lineage: Bacteria > Actinomycetota > Actinomycetes > Streptomycetales > Streptomycetaceae > Streptomyces. The sequence goes on from NZ_JACYHF010000038.1 coordinate 6,796, forward strand.
CGCGCCTCACGGCTTCGGCTGCGCCGCGTCCGACAGGGTGCCGCACAGGGCCGTCGGGGTGGGGGCGGTGTACGGGTCGGTGACCGCGGGTCCGCCGGGCCGGGCGGTCTGGCCCGCGAGGAGCGGGTGGAGGCGCGCCGAGGTGTCCTCGGCGCAGGACAGTGGTCCCGCCTGCGTGCTGGAGGAGACCAGCCGGGTCTGTCCCACGCGCAGGTTGTCGCTGTCGAAACGGAAGGTCAGCGCGCGCCGGACGGTGAACAGGGACACCTGTGCCGTGGCGCGGGTGGAGCCCCGGGGGCGCAGGGCGTAGACGAAGGTGCTGTCGGAGGAGATCTCCAGGGTCGCGGCGTCGGTCTCGACGGCGCGCAGGGTGCCCAGGACGCGGATCCGGTCGTCGGCGAGCACCGCGCGGGCGGGGTCGAAGCGGATCAGCCAGCCGGTGGCGGCATGTCTGCCGTCCGGGGCGGGCCGGTTCATGCTGCGGTCGAACTGGCCGAGCTGCCCGGCGTCGAGCAGGGCGCGCACGGGCCGGACCGCGCGCCCGGCGAGTACGTCGGGGTCGAGCGAGGAGCGCACCAGGTAGGTCCGGGCGGTGGTGAGGGCGGCCTGGACCTGGCTCTCCGAGAAGTGCGCGGTGGCCCGGACGGCGGGCAGCGGGACGCCCTCGATGCCGCTCGCGAACGGGGCGGCGGGGCTGCGCTCGAAGAGGGTGCGGGCGTCGGCGGCGCCGGGCACCTCGCCCCGGGGCGCGAGCGGGACGACGGTGGTCCGCAGCGATTCATCGGATCTGCGCGCCTGCGGTGAGCCGTACGGGTGACGGACGCCCATGTAGAGGGCGGTGCCGAAGGCGATGGCGAGGAGCACGACGAGGGCCAGCGCCTGCCGGGTGACCAGCCGCCGGTGGCGGGGTCCCCGGCGGCGTACGGCGGGGGCGTGGTCGGTCATGCGCTCGTGCGCGGAGTACTCCTGGAGCCGGGCAGCGCGGACGAACGACTCGTCGAACACGACGGATCGGTACTCGTCCTCGGCACCTGAGGGGCTGCCCTCGGGTGTCCCCTCCGGTGGGTCTCCAGGCCCGCCCATACTTTCAGGGTAGGTCGGGCGAGCCTCCCGTAAACGCGCCGGTACGCGACAACTTCTGACAGGGGCTCATCAAAACCGCGCAGGGGACGACCGGGCACACGACGGCCGTGCGGGTGACGCGCGTCGTGCCCGCTCAGGGGGATTTCGGGACGGCGGAGACCGCGGGCTGGGAGTAGTCGGCGGAGACGGACGGCACGGGCACGGCGGCCGCTCCGCTGCCGAGCCCGCTGGAGGCGGGGGCGGGCACCTGGTCGCGGGTGCCGGAGGAGGCACCCCGGTAGACCGCGGCGAAGGCCAGGGCCACCATGCCGACGCCCATCACCACGGCGAGCACCCAGGCGACGGGCCGGTGCCAGCGGATCTGCTTGCCGTAGGGACCGAGGAAGCCGGGGCTCTCCCCGGGGGCGTAGCCGTCGCGCGGGTCGTCGTCCGCGTCGTGGCCGAAACCGGTGTGCCCGGGGCCGTACAGCTCGTCGTAGTGCTCGGCCGAGGCGTGGGCGCGGCGCGCCTCCGCCTCGAATGCCTCGGCGCGCGCCTGGGCGGCGGCGAGCAGGCGCTCGACGGCGCTGGGCTCATGGACGGTGGCCGCCTGTACGAAGCCCTCGTCGAAGACCACGGAGGCGAACTCATCGTCCGTCGCTCCGCGGTCGTGGTCGTCGTCGGGCTCCCAGCCGTCCGGGAACGGCGTGCCCCCCACGTCCTCCGGCACGGGTCCAGAGTAGACCTGGGGGGTCAATTTGGGCAGACGGTACGGAAATTCGTCCGCCCCCGGGACCGGTTTCCGGCCGTACTCCGAACGGGTCAGCCGCGCACGTGTCCGTCACCGGTGACGATGTACTTGGTGCTGGTCAGCTCCGGGAGCCCCATGGGGCCACGGGCGTGCAGCTTCTGGGTGGAGATGCCGATCTCGGCGCCGAAACCGAACTGCCCGCCGTCGGTGAAACGGGTGGAGGCGTTCACGGCGACGGTGGTGGAGTCGACCAGTTGGGTGAACCTGCGCGCCGCCTGCTGCGAGGTGGTGACGATCGCCTCGGTGTGTCCCGAGGACCACAGCCTGATGTGCTCGACGGCCTTGTCGAGGGAGTCGACGACGGCGGCGGCGATGTCGTAGGAGAGGTACTCGGTCTCCCAGTCCTCGGCGGTGGCCTCGACGACGGTGGCCTTGGAGTCCCCGGCGAGGGCGAGCACGCGCGGGTCGGCGTGCACGGTGACCCCGGCTTCGGCCAGCGCGTCCAGGGCGCGGGGCAGGAAGGCGTCCGCGATGTCCTGGTGGACCAGGAGGGTCTCGGCGGCGTTGCAGACGCTGGGCCGCTGCGCCTTGGAGTTGACGAGGATGTCGATCGCGGTGTCGATGTCGGCCTGCGCGTCGACGTAGACGTGGCAGTTGCCGGTGCCGGTCTCGATGACCGGGACGGTGGACTCGCTCACGACCGTACGGATCAGGGAGGCGCCGCCGCGCGGGATGAGCACGTCCACGAGACCTCGGGCGCGCATCAGCTCGCCCACGCTCTCGCGGCTCTCGCCGGGCACGAGCTGGACGGCGTCGGCGGGCAGCCCGGCGCCGCCGACGGCGTCCCGGATCACGCGGACGAGCGCGGTGTTCGACTCGTAGGCGGAGGCGGAGCCGCGCAGCAGGACGGCGTTGCCGGACTTCAGGCAGAGCGCGGCGGCGTCCACGGTGACGTTGGGGCGCGCCTCGTAGATGATGCCGACGACACCGAGCGGGACGCGGACCTGGCGCAGGTCGATGCCGTTGGGCAGCGTGGAGCCGCGCACGACCTCGCCGACCGGGTCGGGCAGCTTGGCCACGTCGCGCACGTCGGCGGCGATGGCGCGGACCCGCTCGGGGGTGAGGGTGAGACGGTCGACGATGGACTCGCTGGTGCCGTTCTCCCGCGCCTTGGCCACGTCCTTGGCGTTGGCCTCCACGATCTCGCTCGTGCGGACCTCCAGGGCGTCCGCGACGGCGAGCAGCGCGTCGTCCTTCACCGCGCGCGGGAGCGGGGCGAGGTCGGCGGCGGCGGCCTTGGCCCGGTAGGCGGCGCGGGTGACCGGGGACATCGAGTCGTACGGCGAGAGCGTGGTCATGGCAGGAAGGGTAATGCGCGCGGCGCGCCCGGCTTGCCCTGTTCCGCAACCCGAGACGCCGCCGCTCCCCCGCGCCCTGCGGACCGCGAGTGCCCCGCCCCGCTCAGAACGGGTGCACCCCCACCGGTGTCGCGGGCGCGGGTCCGTACCCCTCCGCGATGCGCTGGTGGTAGGTCTCGCGGTCGATGACCTCCAGTCCGACGATCTCCCAGGCCGGCAGCCCGGCGGTCTGCCGGTGCTCGCCCCACAGGCGCAGCGCGACGGCGGCGGCGTCGTGCAGGTCGCGCGCCTCCTCCCAGTACCGGATCTCGGCGTGGTCACCGGCGTACCGGCTGGTCAGGAGGAAGGGGTGGTCGTGGGCCAGTTGTTCCAGGGCGCGCCTGAGGTCCTGCACGGGGACGCACTCCCCGGAGACGCTGAGGGTGACATGCCACAGGCGGGGCAGGTCCTTGGGCTCCTCGTAGGTGTCCCCGGCCGCGACGCTCGTCAGAGCACCACGGGACGCCGCCCCAGGACGGACTCGTCGCACGACAGCCTCCTTCACGCATGGCCCCTTGACGGAACGTGTCCCTTCAACATGTCCCCGAGACAAAGTTGAGCAGGCCCGAGGGCTCCGCGTGGCGGTTTTGCGGAACGTCCCCCACCGGGGGCGGTCCTTGTGCCCCGCTTTACGCGCGGTTCCCCCGGGGTCACACGTGCAGCAGTACCAGGTCGTCCCGGTGCACGACCTCGCGTTCGTACGCCGGGCCCAGCTCGCGTGCCAGCTCGCGGGTCGAACGTCCGAGCAACCGGGGCAGCTCTTTGGCGTCGAAGTTGACGATGCCCCGCGCGACGGCGCGTCCGGCGGTGTCGCGCAGCTCGACGGGGTCGCCCGCGCCGAACTCGCCCTCCACGGCGGCGATCCCGGCGGGCAGCAGCGACTTGCGCCCCTCGACGACCGCGCGGACGGCGCCGTCGTCCAGGGTGAGGGAGCCCTGCGGGGTGGAGGCGTGCTGGAGCCAGAGCAGCCGGTCGGCGGAGCGCTTGCCCGTGGGGTGGAACCAGGTGCCGGTGTCGCCCCCGGCCAGGGCGTCGGCCGCGTGGACGGCGCTGGTCAGCACGACGGGGATGCCCGCGGCGGCGGCGATGCGGGCGGCCTCGACCTTGGTGGCCATGCCTCCGGTGCCGACGCCCGCCTTGCCCGCGCTGCCGATCTCGACCTCCGCGAGGTCGGCCGGGGAGCGCACCTCCGCGATCCGCGAGGTGCCGGGCTTGCTCGGATCGCCGTCGTAGACGCCGTCCACGTCGGAGAGGAGGACCAGCAGATCGGCACGGACCAGGTGGGCGACGAGGGCGGCGAGGCGGTCGTTGTCGCCGAAGCGGATCTCGTCGGTGGCGACGGTGTCGTTCTCATTGACGATCGGGAACGCGCCCATCGCGAGGAGCTTGTCGAGGGTGCGCGAGGCGTTGCGGTGGTGGCTGCGGCGGCTCATGTCGTCGCTGGTGAGCAGGACCTGCCCGACACGGACGCCGTACCGGGCGAAGGAGGCGGTGTAGCGGGCGACCAGCAGCCCCTGACCGACGCTGGCGGCAGCCTGCTGGCGGGCCAGGTCGCGGGGGCGGCGGGGCAGCCCCAGCGGGGCGAGACCGGCGGCGATGGCGCCGGAGGAGACGAGCACGACCTCGCGCGGCGCGCCGTCCGCACCCGGGGCGCGGAACTTGGCGAGCACGTCCACCAGCGCGTCCACCCGGTCGGCGTCCAGTCCGCCCGCGGCGGTGGTCAGCGAGGAGGAGCCCACCTTGACGACGATCCTGCGGGCCTCGCCCACGGCCTGCCTTGCGCTTGCCACCTTGCCCTCTGTCCCCTCGCGCGCCCGCGTGGAATCCATGCGGTCCCGCGTGCAATCTACGCGAAGCGGGTGACCGCCCGCGCACCCGTCCAGCACGCGGACGCGCGCGCGAGACGGGTCGCACGGGGAACCCCTACGGTCTTTCCGGACACCCTCGCGCCCCCGACGGGTCACGGTCTGCGACCATGGAGCCCATGCGAAACGGCGGTTCGGTGCGGGTGATGGCGGGTGCGACGGGGGTCGCCCTGCTGACGGTGTGTCTGGCGGCTTGCGGGGGTTCGGGTCACCCGGACACCCCGAAGGCACAGGGCGGGAACGCGGACGCCAAACCGCACACCGCCCCGCTCAAGCGCGTCCCGGACATCGGGGACCGGCTGTGGAAGCAGGTGCCGGAGAACACGCGGCAGGTCGTCGCGGTGTACGGCGACGGCAAGGACTCGGCCGACTCGACCGTGGCGCTCTACGAGAAGACGGGCTCCGTCTGGAAGCAGCAGCGCACCTGGTCCGCCCACAACGGGCGCAAGGGCTGGACGACGGACCATCACGAGGGCGACAAGCGCAGCCCCGTGGGCGTCTTCACGCTGAGCGACGCGGGCGGTGTCCTCCCCTCGCCCGGCACGAAGCTGCCGTACACCCGCTCCGCCGCCTTCCAGGCGCCGCACTACTGGAAGAAGTCGTACTGGAACGACTTCGACTACGTCATCGCCATCGACTACAACCGGGTCAAGGGCACTCCGCCCAACGACCCGACGCGTCCGCAGGGTCAGACCAAGGGCGGCAGCATCTGGCTGCACATGGACCACGGCAGCGGCACCTCGGCGTGCGTGAGCCAGCCGAAGGCGGACATGGAGTACCTGCTGCGCACGCTGGACCCGAAGCAGCACCCGGTCGTGGTCATGGGCGACAAGGCGGACCTCAAGGGCTGAGGTTCCCCGGACTCCGCCCCCCGATCAGTCGCGGGGGTGCCGGTGGCGCCAGCCGCCCCACGCCGACTCGATCATGTCGTCCAGACCGAACCGCGCGCTCCAGCCCAGCTCCGCGCGGATGCGGTCGGCCGCGGCGACGACCCGCGCGGGGTCTCCGGGGCGGCGCGGGGTCACCTCGGGGACGACGTCCTCGTGGCCGGTGGTCTTGAGGATGCGGTCGACCATCTCGCGCACCGAACTGCCCTCGCCCCGCCCGATGTTGAGGACCAGCGAGGTGCCCGCTGGAGCCTCGCGCAGCCGTACGGCGGCGGCCTGGTGGGCGGAGGCGATGTCCTGGACGTGGATGTAGTCGCGCACGCAGGTGCCGTCCGGGGTGGCGTAGTCGTCGCCGAAGATCCGGGGCGCCTCGCCCTCCTCCAGGCGCTCGAACACCATGGGGACGAGGTTGAAGACGCCCGTGTCGGCCAGCTCCGGTGCGGCGGCGCCGGCCACGTTGAAGTAGCGCAGGCTGACGGCGCGCAGACCGTGGGCGCGGGCGGCGGCCGCGATCAGCCACTCCCCCACCAGCTTGGTCTCGCCGTAGGGGCTCATCGGCAGGCAGGGCGTGTCCTCGGTGACGAGGTCCACGTCGGGCATGCCGTAGACCGCCGCCGAGGAGGAGAAGACGACGCGGTCGACGCCGGTCGCCGTCATCGCGTCCAGCAGGGTCTGCAGCCCGGTGACGTTCTCCCGGTAGTAGTACAGCGGGCGTTCGACCGACTCGCCGACCTGCTTGCGGGCCGCGATGTGCACGACACCGGTGACGCCGTGCTCGCGGATCGTGCGCTCGAGCAGCTCGCCGTCGAGCACGCTGCCCACGACCAGCGGCACCCCGGAGGGCACCCGGTCCGCGCTGCCGGTGGACAGGTCGTCGTACACGACCACGTCCTCGCCGCCCGCCGTCATGGCGCGCACCACATGAGCGCCGATGTATCCGGCACCGCCCGTGATCAGCCAGCTCATCCCCATGCCTCCTCGAACGTCCTCCCGTGCACGCCAGACTCGCCCATCTCCGACGGAAAATCGAGTCCGACAGCCCGGGAGGACGGCCGGGAATGTCCGGCAGCGGGTGCCCGAACGCCTGCCCGGTGAGCCCTAGAACGCCTCGAAGTCGTTGAACTCCCGCTCCGCCTCGTCCCGCTCCGCCTGCTTGTCGCGGCGGCGCTGGGTGGCGGGGCGCTGCTCCTCGAAGCGGTGGTCCTCGCCACGGCGGCCGAGCATCTCGGCGCCGGCGGTGACCGAGGGCTCCCAGTCGAAGACGACCGCGTTGTCCTCGGGACCGATCGCGACGGCGTCGCCGGAGCGGGCGCCCTCCTTCATCAGCCGGTCCTCGACGCCGAGGCGGTTGAGCCGGTCGGCGAGGTAGCCGACAGCCTCGTCGTTGTTGAAGTCGGTCTGGCGGACCCAGCGCTCGGGCTTCTCGCCGCGCACGCGGAACACCGGCTCGCCCTCGAACTCCTCGCGGGCGACCGTGAAGCCCGCGTCGTCCACGGCCTTGGGCCGGATGACGATGCGCGTCGCCTCTTCCTTGGGCTTGGCGGCACGCGCCTTGGCGACGATGTCACCGAGGGCGTACGTCAGTTCCTTCAGACCGATGTGGGCGACCGCCGACACCTCGAGGACGCGGTAGCCGCGCGCCTCCAGGTCGGGGCGGACCATCTCGGCGAGGTCCTTGCCGTCGGGCACGTCCACCTTGTTCAGGACGACGATGCGCGGACGGTTGTCGAGACCGCCGTACTGCCGCAGCTCCTCCTCGATGATGTCGAGGTCGGACAGCGGGTCGCGCTCGGACTCCAGGGTCGCGGTGTCCAGCACGTGCACCAGGACGCTGCAGCGCTCCACGTGGCGCAGGAACTCCAGACCCAGACCCTTGCCCTGGCTGGCGCCCGGGATCAGACCGGGCACGTCGGCGATGGTGTAGACGGTCGAACCGGCCGTCACCACACCGAGGTTGGGCACCAGGGTGGTGAAGGGGTAGTCCGCGATCTTCGGCTTGGCGGCGCTGAGCACGGAGATCAGCGAGGACTTGCCCGCGCTCGGGTACCCCACCAGGGCCACGTCGGCGACGGTCTTCAGCTCAAGGACCACGTCCTGGAGGTCACCGGGCTCACCGAGGAGCGCGAAGCCGGGCGCCTTGCGGCGGGCGCTGGCGAGCGCGGCGTTGCCGAGACCGCCCCGGCCGCCCTGCGCGGCGACGTAGGAGGTGCCGTGGCCGACCAGGTCGGCGAGCACGTTGCCCGCCTTGTCCAGCACGACGGTGCCGTCCGGGACCGGCAGGACCAGGTCCTGGCCGTCCTTGCCGGAGCGGTTGCCGCCCTCGCCGGGCTTGCCGTTGGTCGCCTTGCGGTGCGGGGAGTGGTGGTAGTCGAGCAGCGTGGTCACGGACTGGTCGACGGTGAGGATGACGTCGCCGCCCCGGCCGCCGTTGCCGCCGTCCGGACCGCCGAGCGGCTTGAACTTCTCACGGTGGACGGAGGCACAGCCGTGGCCTCCGTTACCCGCGGCGACGTGCAGTTCGACGCGGTCCACGAAGGTGGTCATGGTGGGTGCCTCCAGAAAAGTACGGGTACTACCTATGTCAACACGCGAAAGGCGGACCTGCCTTCCCGACCGGGAAGTGAGGTCCGCCTCGCGCGAAATGCTTCGTCGCGGCCGTGAATCAGAGGATTCAGGCGACCGGAACGATGTTCACGACCTTGCGGCCGCGGCTCTTGCCGAACTCCACGGCGCCGGGCAGCAGCGCGAACAGCGTGTCGTCGCCGCCACGGCCGACACCGGTGCCCGGGTGGAAGTGGGTGCCGCGCTGGCGGACCAGGATCTCACCCGCGCTGACGACCTGACCGCCGAAGCGCTTCACGCCGAGCCGCTGGGCATTGGAGTCGCGACCGTTCCGGGTGGACGATGCGCCCTTCTTGTGTGCCATCTGTTCTCAGTCCCTTACTTCGCAGCCGTGGGGATCTCAGTGACCTTGATCGCCGTGTACTGCTGGCGGTGGCCCTGACGACGGCGGTAGCCGGTCTTGTTCTTGTAGCGCAGAATGTCGATCTTCTGGCCCTTGTGGTGGTCCACGACCTCGGCCTGGACCTTGATGCCGGCCAGCACCCACGGGTCGCTGGTCACGGAGTCGCCGTCGACAACGAGCAGGGTCGAGAGCTCGACCGTGTCGCCAACATTGGCGGTGGAAATCTTGTCAACCTCAACGATGTCGCCGACAGCAACCTTGTGCTGGCGACCACCGCTGCGCACGATGGCGTACACGCGGATCTCACTTTCGCTCGAAGTACGGCACCCCCGCAGGCCAGCCGCACCGGTAAAACACCATGGACGACCTCTCCCGGCCACACCGGGTGTGACCGGGAGGGAAAAAGGTTTACGGGGATGTGGCGTGTTCAGACACGCCGACAGTCAAGGGTACGGGCAGGCCCCACAGGGGTCAAACCGGGCCCTGGTCAGCCGGTCAGCGTGGCCGCGTAGTCCGCGTACGCCTTCCGGATCCCGTCCGGGGACAGCTCCAGGTGCTCCAGGATCGTGTAGCGGCCCGGCCGGGTCTCCGGCGCGAACTCCACGGCCCGGACGAACTCGTCCTCGCTGAACCCGATGTCCTCGGCCAGCACCGGCAGCCCGTGCCGACGCAGCGAGGCGGCCATGAGGAACGAGCCCTCGTGGTCGCCGCGCAGATGCATGGCGAAGGCGGCGCCGAGACCGACCTGCTCGCCGTGGCTCGCCGCGCGCTTGGGGTAGAGCAGGTCGAGCGCGTGGCTGATCTCGTGGCAGGCGCCGGAGGACGGCCGGGTGTGACCGGCGATCGACATGGCGATGCCGGAGAGCACCAGACCCTCGGAGAGCACGGTGAGGAAGCCGTCGTCCGTGCAGTCGCCGGGGTGGCGCAGCACGGCTTCGCCCGCCTGGCGGGCCATGGCGGCGGCGAGACCGTCGATCTTCTCGCCGTTGACCCGGTTGGCCAGCTCCCAGTCCGCGACCGCCGAGATGTTCGACACGGCGTCCCCGATGCCCGAGCGCACGAAGCGCACCGGGGTCTCACGGATCACGTCGAGGTCGATGAGCAGCGCGATGGGCGTCGGCACACCGTAGGAGCCCCGGCCCGCGTCGTTGTCCAGGATGGACACGGGCGAGCAGATGCCGTCGTGGGAGAGGTTGGTGGCGACCGCGACCAGCGGCAGACCGATGCGGGCCGCCGCGTACTTGGCGCAGTCGATGACCTTGCCGCCGCCGAGTCCGACCACCGCGTCGTACCGGCCGGACTTCATCTCGTCGGCCAGGCGCACGGCGTCGTCCAGCGTGCCGCCGCCGACCTCGTACCAGGTGGCACCCGGCAGGGACGGCGCGACGCGCTCGCGCAGCTTGGCGCCGGAGCCGCCGCTGACGGCGACGGCGAGGCGGCCGGAGTGCGAGATGCGCTGGTCGGCGAGGATGCTCGCCAGGTCGGACAGGGCACCCGGGCGGATGTCCACGACCACCGGCGAGGGGATGAGCCGCGTCAGTATCGGCACGCGATCTCCCGCCCGCGCGCGAGGTCGTCGTGGTTGTCGATCTCGACCCAGGAGACCTCGCCGATCGGCTG
>NZ_JACYHF010000039.1 GCF_016482685.1 Streptomyces sp. DSM 110735
GGAGCCGGAGCCGGAGCCGGAGCCGGAGCCGGAGCCGGAGCCGGAGCCGGAGCCGGAGCCGGAGCCGGAGCCGGAGCGTCGGCGGGTGCCCGGCGCCACCCGCACCGCGGTCCGTACGCGCCGAGGTCCGTACGCACCAGTCGCCTCCACGACGGCCTCGACCACGCCGGTGCGCCGCACAGCCCGGAGGCCGGGCAGGCGGCCAGTGCGAGGTGGGGGGAGGTAGGGCGGTGGCCCGCCCCGCCGGACGCAACGTGTTGCCCATGCCCCCTGCTTCAAGTGATCGGCGGGCGTCGTCGTCACAGGGCTCCGGCGTCCCGGGCGGTCCAGACGCTCGGGTAGATCGGCCGGTAGCCGAGTTCGCGGCGGATGCGCTGGTTGGACATGATCCCGAACCACGGGTCGGGGTCCGTGAGTTCGTTCAGTCCGGCGGGCACTTCGACGCCGTTGAGCTGGTACAGCTCGACCGTTGTGACGGGGGCGTCGTCGGCGATGTTGTAGATCCGGCCGGCGATCCCCGGCGCGTACAGCAGCCGCATCAGCCCCTGGGCGACGTCCGCGTGGTGGGCCATCTGCAGGCGCTGGTGCGGCGCCCAACGGGCCGCCCAGTGCAGGGAGTCGGCGAGGTGCGGGTCGCCCTCGCCGTAGACGAAGGGGAGCCGTCCGATACGTACGTCCAGGCCCTCCAGGGCGAGCAGTTCGCGCTCGGCCTGGGCCTTGGACTCCGGGTACGCGCCCCACATCTGACCGCCCGGCCGGCTCTCGTCCTCCTCGGTCAGCGGGCGCCCCCGCCCGACGCCGTACACATTGCCGGTGCTGACCTGCACGAACCGCTCCACACCGGCGCCCCGCGCGGCGCGTCCCAGGGCGATGGCGGCGTCCCGGTTGACGGCCCACGCCTCCGCGTCGGGCACCCCGCGGAAGGAGGCGGCGACGTTCACGACGGCGTCCGCACCGGCGAGCGCCTTGCCGAGCGTCTCCTCCTCACGCAGGTCCCCTACGGCGACCTGGGCGCCCGCCTCGGCGAAGCGCTCACCGCGGGCCGCGTCCCGGACCAGGACCCGTACCTGCTCGCCCGGCTCCCGCTGGGCCAGCAGCCTGGGGACGAAGCGGCGTCCGACCTGTCCTGTCGTACCGGTCACCAAAGTCAGCATGATGTGCTCCTCACGCACGATTGTCACCTGCCGTCGCCGCCAGCCTCGGCCGACCGGGCGACGACCGGGAGAGACCCCGTCATCCAGGGACCGGCGGTCCCTGGATAAGCCCGCCGGTCTCCCGCACCCTGAAGAGGTGAACCGTGCCGAACTCGCCGACTTCCTGCGCCGCGGCCGTGCCCGCCTGGCACCCTCCGACGTGGGTCTGACGGCCGGAGCCCGCCGCCGTACGCCGGGGCTGCGCCGCGAGGAGGTGGCCCAGTTGGCCGGCATGTCCGTCGACTACTACACCCGGCTGGAACAGTCCCGGGGCCCGCGCCCCTCCCGCCAGATGCTCGGCGCGCTGGCCCGCGCCCTGCGCCTGACCGAGGACGAACGCGACCACCTCTTCCACCTCACCGGTGAGCAGCCGCCGCGCCGGGAGGCGACCGGCACGCACGTGCGTCCGGGGCTGCTCCTGGTGCTGGACCGGCTGCACGACACCCCGGCGCTGGTGGTGACCGACTGCGGCGAGGTCCTGGCCCAGAACGCGCTGTCGCGGGCGCTGACCGGGGACGTCCTGGCCCGCCCGCCCCGCGAACGCAACATGATCCGCCGCTTCTTCCTGGACACGGCGGCCGGGGAGCTGTTCCCGCCCGAGGACCGCCCCGAACGCGCCCGCGAGCAGGTGGCCGGCCTGCGAGCGGTGGCCTCCGCCCGCCCCACCGACCCCGAACCCGCCGCCCTCGTCGCCGAACTCCGCTCCCTGAGCGAGGAGTTCGCCCGCCTCTGGGACGCACACGAGGTCGCCGTACGCCGCGCCTCCACGAAACGCTTCCGGCACCCCGCGGTCGGCGTCCTCGAACTCGACTGCGAGGTCCTCGTCAACTCCGGCCACAACCAGCAGCTCGTCATCCACACGGCCCGCCCGGGCACGGAGTCGTACGAGCGTCTGCGGCTGCTGCGGGTAGTGGGGTTGCAGGACCTGACGCCGACGGGCCCGACCCGCGATGGGGCCGGAGCGGGTGCGGCACCGGACCCGGGACCGGGAAGGGCACAGCGCCCCTCTGCGGGCAGATGAACCCACCGCTTCCGGTGATCTTTTCTGGTCAGCGCACTAACCTGGTGGGCTGCCCCACCCGGTGGCGCACGGCTCGTACGCCACCGTCCGTGGGCTCATGACCAGAGGGAGGGTGCGGCATGACGGGCCGCAGTGCTGTGTTCGGCTCGGAGGACCGCCGGGCCGGCACGTCGGTTGTGGCCGAGGCGCTGCGGATCGCCGGCCGTGATCGGCGCCCGGTGTTCGGCTCCGCCGTCCTGGCGGGCATGGTGGCGCTGTTCGCCGGCGGGGGGATCGTGGCGGGCGCGTTCGCCGTGTCGTGGGGACTGTTCCTGGAGGCGGGAAGAGCCGCCGAGACCGCCATCGCTGACGAGGACTCCTACGTCGCGTACGCCGACCAGTGCGACGACCTCGTCAAGGTTGCGTTCTGCGTGTACCCGCTGCTGCTCCTGGTCGCCGTGGTCCTGATCGCCTGGCTGCTCACCGCCCAGGCCGTCACGGTCGCGCATGCGCGGGAACGCGCGGCGGCGGGTACGCCCGCCGCCGCTCTCACCCTCCACGCGCTGTGGCGCCGCTCCCGCCCGCATCTCGGGGCCGCCGTCCGCGTCCAGTTGCTGACCCTGGCGTGCGCCCTCGTCCCGGGACTGGCGGGCCTGCTCGTCCTCGTCGCCATCCAGTCGGAGATGGTGCCCGGCGTCGTATGGCCCACCTACCACGATCCCGCGACCGCGCAGTTCATCCTGGTGGGCCGCATCCTGCCCGTCGTGATCTGGGCCCTCGGATTCGCCCTCCTGACCCGCTTCTCGCTGGCCACCGCGGTACGGGTGACGGACAGCTCCTCGGCGACGACGGCGATGCGCCGTTCCTGGACCCTGACCCGTACGGCACGTCTGCACACCACCGGGATCTGCCTGCTCGGCACGGTCGCGGTCGCCGTCTCCTTCACGGTGCTGCGGTGGCTCGGGGTGTTCGTGGCTCACTGGGCGGGGCTGGTCATGCTGGCGGTCACGGGGGGCAATGTGTGGGTGACCGGTGTCCTTGTCCTCGTCGTCCCGGTGGCGGTGGCGCTAGTCGCGCTGCCTTTCGTGCTGGCGCCTGTGGGGGTGCTGCTGGGGTGCTTGCGTGAGCGGCTGGACGGGGGCGTGGGAGGGGTGCGGGTGCTGTCCGGTGTCTCGGTGGGCTGAGGGCGGCTGACGGGGTGGGGTGGGCCGGTGGCAGCGGTGGCGGCCGGCTGTGTGGGCGGGGGTGGGGGAGGGGGTGCGTGGTTCCGGCCGGTTTCCGTGCCCCTTGTGCTGCACGCCTGCACGCCTGCACGCCTGCACGCCTGCACCGGGCTCGGGCGCGCCCTTGTTCTGCGTCTGCTCTCTGTTCCGGCGGGCTTCGGCGCCGGTGTGGTCTACGCCCGCCCCCTTGTCCTCTGTTTCGGTCGGGTGGCGTCGCCGTGCGGGCCGTAGGCCTGGGGCTCGTCGCCGCCTGGCGGCTGCTGCGCCGGCCCGGCGCCGCGCCCCTGCCGTCCTGTCGCCGTCGGCCGTCGACGCGACTGTTGGGTGTGGGTCGGCGGGTGTGTCTGCCCTTGGTTGGTTGTGGTGGTGGTCATAGGAGGCAGATCACTTCCTATCGCGGGTCGTAGACGGTCCCCCGTTCCGACCTGGACCGCACCCACCCAAACAGTACATTTCGGGCATTTCTCCGCCTCGGGGTAGTAGGTCACATGCTTGCGCTGGGGTTTGTCTGGCTTTAATCATGTTTGTCGTCGCCGGGTGCGGCGGGCTGGTCCGGGTGTTGATCCCCGGGGTGGGCTCGTCTGTCCGGCGGCCGCGGGGCCTCGCCCCGGCGCCCACAGGTTCTCGGCCGGTTCCGGCCGGTGCCTCAACGACGTCCACTGGAGAGACCCCTCTTGTCTGCGATCTTTGCTGCCCCCCGTTCTGCCCGTCTGCGTAACCTCGTCCTGACCGGTCTGGCCACCGCTGGTGTCGCGGCCGGTGCGGTGACGCTGATGCCGTCCGCCGCGTCCGCCGCCGAGATGCCGCAGACCGCCCACCACGTCACGACCGCCGTCCGCGGTGCTCACACCGCCCCCCAGACCACCACCGGTGCGTCGGGGAGCCTGGACGGCTGGATCAAGCAGTCCCTGGCGATCATGAAGGCGAAGGGCATCCCGGGCAGCTACGACGGTCTGAAGCGCAACATCATGCGCGAGTCCGGCGGCAACCCCAACGCCCAGAACAACTGGGACGTCAACGCGCAGAAGGGCATCCCGTCCAAGGGCCTTCTGCAGGTGATCGACCCGACGTTCAACGCCTACCACGTGGCCGGCACCGCCCACAGCGTGACCGACCCGGTGGCCAACATCACCGCGGCCGCCAACTACGCCGCGCACCGTTACGGCTCGATCGACAACGTCAACTCCGCGTACTGACCGCAGCGGCACACCCCGCGGCCGCACGGCGCGCCGCACCCTCC
Source organism: Streptomyces sp. DSM 110735 (assembly GCF_016482685.1). GTDB lineage: Bacteria > Actinomycetota > Actinomycetes > Streptomycetales > Streptomycetaceae > Streptomyces. The sequence continues at coordinate 4,657 of NZ_JACYHF010000039.1, forward strand.
CCCTGGCAGCCGTACGGCCCGCCGCATCCCGCCTGCGTACCCGCAGTGGCCCGGTGCGGCCCGTGTACTCGCAGTGGCCCCCGACCGCACCTGGTCGGGGGCCACTGCTGCTGCCCGCGCCTCTGCCTCCGCGCCTGTGGCCCGGTGCTTCGGTCACGCCGGATCCGTTCGAGCGTTTCGGCCCGCTGCGCAGTCCGGTCTCCGGCACGCCCGGCCGGTAGCCCGCACGGTGTGGTCCCGGTCACGGGTCCGGCTCGGTCCGGCGTTGCTTCAAACGAGTGCAGTCCACCTCGGCGATGTGTAGGCCGTTTCGTTCGGATCCTGCTGCGGGTTCCTGCCGGGCGGGCGGGTCACATGCTGCCGAAGTACCGCGTCCACCAGGTGGGCCGGGCTGTGAGGTGCTCGAGCGCGCTGGGGCCCTCGTAGTCGCTTTCCAGCAGTTCCTCGGGGACGCTCACGTAGCCGAGTCCGGCCAGCGCCTGTTCCACGGTGGCGAGGTCGGAGGGGTCCAGTGCCCCCTGCTCGCGGGCCTCTTCCGTGCCGAGGAAGGCTCCTGGGTTGTCGGCGCAGACCTCGGCGAGGGAGCCGAACTTGCTGACGCAGACCACGATCGGCGTTCCGCGGGTCGTCGCCTGCGCCGGAATACGGACCCGCCCGTACTCGCTGGAGTCCTGTGTGTCCTGCTCGGACGCGCACGGGGTCCCGAAGTCCGTCTCGAGCCGGTGCACCAACGCGGCGAACGCGAGGCTTGCTGCGGTGCGGTCGTAGTCCAGCGGCCGCTCCAGCCGCTCCGGGTCGTCGAGTTCACGCAGGAGGGCCAGCAGTTCCGTCTCGCTCATCGGCATCCGTCCATCCTGCCGCCGCCGTCCAGCCTCGACGATCTCTCTCCCCCCCACCGCAACCTGTCGCCCCGCGGAACTCGACGGCTTCGGACCGTCTTCCGGCGGCATGCGCGAGACTCCGGACTGGACCCGGGCTGCCCTCATCCCGAGACCGGCATCCTAGGGCCGGACGCCCCGCCGTCGGGGCTCAGGAACTCCCTCAGCAGACTGGTCAGGGCGGCCACCCCTGATCCCCTGTCCCGGGTGATCAGGGAGCCGGTCACCGGGTGAGCACCGCTTGGCTGCGTGCAGCAGCCTCCCGGGCCACCGCCCCCCCATCTCCGGAAATACGGACCGCTGCGCCAAGAGCGCACATGGCCGGACCTCACGACGCCGCCGCTCTTCTCCAGGAAGAACCCGGGAGTGCTCGGCCGGGCGCGGCGATCTCCACGAACGGCGCTCCGGTGTACAAAGCAAGGGCCGGCCACGCCGAACGCACCAGCCGGACCAGACGCCGGGCCATCCCCCCCGAAAGTTCGACCGCTCCAGCCGCCCGGAGCCGTACGTCAGCATGCGGTAAGGGAATAGGCGGCAAGCGCCCGGTTGCCCCGCGGCTTGGCGAGGGCCCGCAGAACGTCGGCCTGGCTCAGGACGAGCTGCCGCACCGCCTCGGGCAGCGCGGCCAGACGCTCCCGCCTGCCGACCAGGTCGAGGCAGGCGGCGATCTCCCAGTCGCCGTCCTGAAGCTCGCCGGTATCGACCGGCCCGCCGCCCTCGACGCTCCAGCCGGTCTCGGGCAGGAGCCGCAGCAGGCTCTCGCGGGAGAACGGCGTGCGGACGTTGCCCTGACCGCGCGATCCCGCGGCCTCGGTCTGCCCCTGGATCAGCACGGCGAGCAGATGCGCCAACTGCTCGCCGGAGGCAGGCGTCAGGTCCCACTCGGTGAACCACAGCCGCCGCGCCCACGGCCGTACCCGGGCCAGCGTGTCCCGCAGGTGCCCGAGCGAGGTGAAGTACCAGGAGCAGTGCGCGAGCACCACATGGTCGAAGGTGTTCTCGGGAAAGCCGACTGCTGGGTCGAGGACGTCGGTGCCGAAGCGGAAGTCGATGCGCGGCCCGAGCGGGCCCGCCGCGAGCCGGGCCGCCGATTCTCCGAGCGTGACCGGCGCCCCGTAGGAGGGATCGGCCACGTCAACAGCAGTCACGCGTCCTTGGGGTCCGACCGCCTCTGCGAGGACGGCGGTCATGTCGCCCTGGCCGCAGCCCAGTTCGAGGACGGTCGAGCCTGGTGCGATGTGCCAGCTCGCCACGAGCGCGGCGCGGTGGCGCGTCTGGGAGAGCTGGATGCCCGGGCTGTGATCGGCGGCGGCCATACCGGCCGCGAGCCAGGGGGCCTGGGCGCGAAGGTCGGAGCGATTCACGAAGTCCTCGATGACACTCGGCGGTTCGGTGCGGGCCGATGCTACGAGACACGCAGGCAGCGGCGCCCGCGACTTTCGCACGCCCGGTGACACCGCGCCGCCACGCCGAGACCGCCCGCCTGCGCACACCACCCCCACCCGCGCCCCGCACTCCGCGCCCGGCGGGAGTGGGAGGCGCCGGCCGGGCACCGCCGCGGCCGCACGGCACGACCCAGCCGACGAGGACCCCCGAAAAGGGGAGCCCGCTTCGGCAGCAACGACCCAGCGCACGAGGACCCCGCCGAAGAGGGGAGCCCGCTTCGGCGCAACAACTCAGCGCACGAGAAGCCGCCCCGAAACAGGCACCCGCTCCGACGACGACTCAGTCGACTCAGTCGGCGAGGACCGCCCCGAAACGAGCCCCCGCTTCCGGAGCCTTCAGAGAGCCCGGGCTGAAGGAGGCGATGTGGGTGGTGGTCAGACCGGTCTTCGAACCGCGCAGCACCCAGACCGCCCCCGAGTCCGTCGCCTGCGTGCCGTCCTCCAGGGGCGCGCCCGCGACGAGATCCGCCCGGTGGTTGTTGTTCACGTCCGCGAGCAGGACCGTACGGCCGAAGTTGTCGCCCGTCTCGGAGACGCCCGGCACGCCGGACGTGGACTGGTTGACGGCCTGCGCCCCCGTGCCGGTGAGGCCGGACGCGCCGCCCTTGAGCAGGACCACCGCGCCCGCCTCGCGGGCAGAGCCGATGCCCTCGCCGGGGACGCCCACCGCGATGTCGGGGTAGCCGTCGCCGGTCACGTCGCCCGCGGCGAGCGCGTAGCCGAACTGGTCCCCGTCGTGGTCGTCGCCGCCCGTCTCGCCGACGCCCGGGACCCCCGCCGTGTCCTGGTTGATCTTGACGGTACGGGTGGAGAAGCCGGCCGCGGAGCCGTAGACGACGCGTACGTCACCGGCGTCGTAGTTCATCGTCTCGGAGACGCTGCCGACCTGGCGGGCGACGAAGTCGCCGTAGCCGTCCTGGTCGACGTCGGCGATGACGCCGCCGACGGTGTAGTAGCCGGAGGACGTGTAGGTGGTGCTCAGTCCCGCGGACGTGCCCTTCCACAAGCGCGACATGTACTGCCGCTCCTCGAAGCCGTGCTGGGTGACGACGTCGTCCTTGCCGTCCCCGGTGACGTCGCCGACGGTGAAGCCCTGGGTTCCCTGCCGCTCGTCGTAGGGGAGCGTCTGGACCGAGGCGGGCATCCCGTCCCGGGTGAAGGGACCGAACCGCACCTGCAGCCCGCCCTCGCCGATGGCGACGAGGTCGGCGTGACCGTCGCCGTTGATGTCCCCGGCGCCCACCTGGTCCGTCCTGCCGGCGAGCGCGACGCCCTCCTTCAGCCCGTCCGCCGAGCCCCAGAAGATCACGGGCGTGTGGTAGCCGCCGACCACGAGGTCGCTGTAGCCGTCCCCGTCCAGGTCGCGGGCCGCCGTCCAGCTCCCGAAGTAGTCGGACTCCGTGACGTCCCCCGGCACGCCCTCACTCGCGCGGGTGATGAGCTGGGGGTGGGCGGTGTCGGCGCCGGCGGCGGAGCCGTACACGACCGACAGATAGCCCGCGTCGGCAACGCCGGAGACCGTGGCATTGGGCGCGCTGATCGCCAGGTCGGCGAAACCGTCGCCGTTGAAGTCGATCACGGGCGCCGCCGTCGCGGCGGAGGCCGGCGAGGCCAGCCCCACGGGCGCGGTCAACGCCGCGGCGAGCGCGGCACACCCCAGAACGGAACGACGGCGAATGCGGTGGGACACGTGAACTCCCGGTATCGGTTCATGGCAGATCAGCCGCTGATCTTGACCATGCCCACTGCTAAATGGTTGCAGCGCGTTTGCCATTGACCTCAGCCGTCATCACCTCAGCCATTCTCACGACGACGCGCCGGTCCCGCTTCCCGCACGCGCCGTGGCGCCAGGCCGCGCTGGAAACGCAGAACAACTCCCGCACCCGGGCAGCCAGTTCCAGCGCCCGCGCGCCCCTGACCGCCACCCCTTCTATCCGGGCACACCCGCCCGCGCTCCCGCCCCCCCCGGGTTCCCCTCGGGCCCGGAGGCCGGGGGAGTGGCAGACACCTCGCGCGCCATCGCGGTACGAGCGGACCATCGCGGTACGAGCGGACCGTCCCCACCGGCGCCGCGATCCGCGAAAACCGGCGCTCCCTCAGCCGCCGCGCACGCCCGGGCACACGACATCGCCCGGCACCAGCAGGCGGGCGATGCCGGCGATGCCCGATACGCTGCGCATCCACGAACACAGGGGGAAACCGATGTCCGCCACACGACGGGCGACAGCCGCGGCGACGGCACTGCTCATAGCGGCCCTGGGCGCCTGCTCGCCCAACACCCCCACCCGCACCCCCGCCCGCACCGGAGACGGAACCCACGCCCGCAGCACCGTGAACGGCGCCCCCGCCACCCCCTCCCCGCACACCGTGACCGGACTGCGCGACGCGGTACGCCACACCCCCGCCGTGACCACCACAGCCACCCGCCCCCACCTGGTACGACGCTGCACCACCGCGACCCGCCAGCTCACCCACACCCGCCGCACCGGCTCGGCCAAACGGCGCTCCGTACGCACCTGGCACACCACCGAGCACTACCAGCGCTGCCGGAAGATCCGCCGCGGAACCGAGACGTACCGGCGCACCACCCGCCCCGAGCACTGGTGCGTACGCCTGGACGCCGTCGACGGCCACCACACCCGCAACGACCTCTGGTACCAGGTCACCCGCACGACCTACGCCGACGCCCTGCGCGCCCCCGACCACACACGCCTGAAGTTCACCCCACGGCACACCGGCTGCTGACCCCAGAACCCCACCACGCCGCCGGACGCCCCACCACACCCCAGCCCAGCCAGCCCCCACCCCCACCGCCACGAACCCGCCCCCCGGGTCCCCGGCCGGGCAGGGCCGGAGGAAACGGACGCTCGCCGTCCCGGGTCCGGCCGTCAGCCGGCCGCCATCCCCGCATCCACCGGCAACGCATGCCCGGTGACGTGCCCCGACATCCCGGAAGCCAGATACAGAAACGTCTGAGCGACCTCCTCGGCACCGATCAGCACCCCGCTGGGATGCAGCGCGGCAGCCTCCGCCTCGGTGAACATCCCCGCACCGATCGCCTGGTCGAGCAGCGCGGTGCGCACGACCCCCGGACACACCGCGTTGACGCGGATGCCCTGCCCGACGTACTCGAGGGCCGCCGTACGCGTCAGCGCGACCACGCCCCCCTTGGCCGCCGAGTAGCCGGAGATGCCCAGCGGCAGCCCGACCACCCCCGCGACGGACGCCATGTTGACGATCGCGCCCCCGCCCTGCGCCAGCATCTGGGCGATCTCGGCCCTCATGGACAGCCACACGCCCTTGAGGTTCACCGACACCACCCTGTCCCACGCCTCTTCGGTGAGCTCGTGCAGCGCACAGCCGCCCTGCTCCTCGACGCCCGCGTTGTTGACCGCGATGTCCAGCCCGCCGTACGCGTCGACGACCGCCCGGACCGCCGCGTCGAGATCCGCCCCCGAGGTGACATCGGCCCGCACGAACCGCGCCTCCCCGCCCCCCTCACCGATCACGGCCGCCGTCGCCCTCCCGCCGTCCTCGTCGATGTCGGCGATCACCACCCGGGCCCCCTGCGCGGCGAACAACCGCGCGATCGCCGCCCCGATCCCCTGCGCCCCACCCGTGATCAGCGCACTCCTGCCCGCCAGCAACGAACCCACCATGCGCCCATCGACTCCTTACCGAGGACGGGGGAGGGGCACCACGCACACCCCTCCGAAGGAGAAACCAGCACCACCAAGTCCCCACCATGGCAACAGAGTTGACGACCACCCCGCAACCCGCCACCCGCCAGGGAGAGCACGACGAACACCGACCGCCGCTCACCACGAGCCCCCCGCCCCGACACCACCCCACCGGTCAGCACCACCCCGACACCCACGCACCACACCCCTAGACACCGACGCCAACGGAAAACTCCACGCGCTTTCCCCAACAACCATGCCCAAAACGCATAGCCCGATCTTCTACGATGACCCCATGAAGATGACGCTCGGCGAACGCGTACGAGCAGCCACAGCCGCGCTCATGCAGATCACCGGCGAATCCCAGGCAGACCTCGCCACCGCCCTGGGCATCAGCCAGACCCAGATCAGCCGCCGCCAGTCCGGCAACGCCGCCTGGAGCCTGAACGACTGCGAAGCCCTCGCCGCCCACTACGGCATCGACGTCCTCGACCTCCTCGCCGGCCCCACCCAGGCGTGCGACACCCTCGACCCCGGCCGCCGCCGCACCCCGCACCCCGCACCCGACCGAACCACCCGCACTGCCCGCACCCCCGCGCCCGCCCAGGGAACCCCACGATGACCGACTACAACGCCATCGACGCCCTCCTCGCCGACGCCCGCACCCCGGCCGACCTACCCCCCGCCGACCAACGCCGCGCCCTGCGCCAGGCCCTCCACCTCTCCCGCACCCAGGTCGCCCACGCCCTCGGCGTAAGCCCCTCCACCGTCGGCGGCTGGGAAACAGGACGCGACCCCAGCGGCGAACTCCGCGAGAAATACGCCTACTTCCTGAGCGGCGCCCAGGAAAAACTCCGCACCCAGAACGAAACCCCACCCCACCCCAAGACCGGCACCCCCGACGACCACACCACCACAGCCGACGAAGACGCCCCCCGCCCCACCCCCCAGCCCTGCGTCCTGTGCGGAGCCCCCGCCACCGACGAGGTCGAGGGCTACCCCCAACACCTCCACCCGGACGACTGCACCCACCCCACCCCCGCCCCACCCCACCCCGAAACCACACCCCAGCCGACAGCTCCCCCCGCACCCCACCCCAACCCCACCCCCGCGCCCCGGCCCCAAGCCCCCACGCGCACCTCTGAAAACCGCCCGGAACCCGCCCCCCGCCGCCGCACCCCGCAAACCCACCCCCGCACCCCCGACCTGATCACCCAAGCCGTCCAGCAAGCCCTCGACACCCACGCCGGCGACCTGACCGCCGCCACCGCCGAACTCCAACGCCGCGCCATCCCCGACGCCATGGCCCTCCTCGACGCCACCCGCATCGGCGCCCGCTACGACATCGTCGGCCACCCCCCGCTCCCCGACATCCTCCGCAAGAAATCCGCCCACGGCGCCGACGAGGTCTGGGAAGCCCGCCCCCACTGGACCCGCCAAGACCCACCCCCCGCCGCCACCGAAGTAACCGCTCTCGACATCAACGGCGCCTACCTCTCCGCCCTCAAAACCCACCTCCCGCTCGGCGCCCTCGAATACTCCACCGGAAACGTCCACTCCCGCCGCCGCGCCGGAATCCACCTCATCACCCCACCCGAATGGGACCACCACCCCTACCTCCCCAACCCCCTCGGAAACCGCGAGGAACCAGGCCCCGTCTGGGTCACCGAACCCACCCTCCGCCTCCTCCAGCGCCTCGCCACCGACCAGTACGGCCCCCTCTGCGACCCGCCCGTCATCCACGAATCCTTCACCTCCGGAGCCACGGAACAACTCTTCGAGAAATTCCGCCAAGCCCTCCGCGACGCCCGCGAAAAAGCCATCACCGAAGAAGACGAAGTCACCCTGGAATACGTGAAATCCATGTATTCTAAGTTCGTGTCCACCATGGGAGAGTCGAACTACAACAGGGCCCTCTACCGCCCCGACTGGATGCACATCATCCGCTCACAGGCATTCGTCAACCTCTGGCTCAAAGCCCATAAAGCACACACCGCCGGACTGACCGTCATGCGCGTCATGGGAACCGACGAACTCCACATCGCCGGCGACTGGCGACAGGTATTCACCGAAGGACGCGGCGTGTCACAAGTAAAAGTAAAAGACGTATACGCCGCCACCGACACCGGCCACCACTAAGAGCCCCCCATGCCCGACAGAACACACGACTTCGGCCACTACGGCGCCCACGGCCAACGCGGAAGCGAAGCCGCCGCCCGCGTACTCGACTCCCTCACCGGCGGCATCACCTCACCCCCCACCACCACCCGCGGCCTCAAAGCCCGCCTGCGCTACCTCACCCGCTCCACCACCGGACACGACGCCATGCACCAAGCCGGCATCACCGTCACCCCACGCACCCTCAAAGCCTGGCTCGCCGGAAAACAACGCCCCAACAAAGCCAACCTCACCAAAATCGACACCGCCTACCGAGCCCTGCGCCGCCGCAACGTCGCCCGCTACCTCCTGACGCGCCTCAACGCAAACGGCGGCACCCGCGTAGAAATCCACCCCCTCGACCAGAGCCACGTCCCCATTCCCCACCAACGCGTCCTCGAATACCGCCGACTCAACATCCGCAACTGGGACGCCATCATCGACGCCTGGTCCAAAGGCGAAACCCGCGCCCTCGACGACGCCTGGATCGACCAAATCGTCAACCTCGGCTCACAATGGGGCAAATACGAATACGTCACCTCGGTAGGATTCGCCGCCTAAACAGCACCCTCCCGAACGCGATCCCCGACCTCCCCGCCATCCGCATCACCAGCCCGGGCAACACGCAACGCCGCCTCAACCCGCCGGTTACTCGTCATGCTTGCCGTAACCGCGGTCATGACCAGAAGAAGACCGCCGGCCACGCACAGCGGAGCCCGCACGCCGTAATCGGCAGCCAGCCAACCACCGAGGAAAGCACCGAACGGCGCCGCACACATGGCAAGCATCCGCGACGTAGAGACGACCCGACCCATCAGACGACCAGGGACGACCGCCTGCCGCAGCGAAGGCGCCAGCACCATCGTCGCCCCCATCCCCGCCCCGCACATGGCAAGCGCAAGACCGGCGACATACGCATTCGGTGCGACGGCAAGCCCCAGGACAGCGAGCCCCTCCACCACAGCCGTACAGGACAGCGCCGCCCCCGTACCCAGCCTCCGACCAAGCAAGGAGGCAACACCCGCGCCGAGCAGACCACCGGCAGCCTCCGCAGTAAGAAGCAGCCCGAAGCCGAAGGCACCGACACCGAGCCGGTCGTGCGCGAACAGCGCGAGCACGGTCTCCACGGCAAGGAAAGCGACGTTCCCGACCGCCGGCCGCAGCGCGAGCCCGAGCAGCAACCGATCCCGGAACACATACGAGGCACCCGCCCGCGCCTGCCGCAACAACGACTCCCGCACCCGCGGTACGGGCCGCGGTACGGCAGGCAGCGACCGCACGAGCAGGGCGGAGAACGCGAACGACACCGCGTCGGCCAGCAGCGGAACCGCCCGCCCCCACGCGAGCAGCGCACTGCCCGCAGGCGGCCCCGCGAACCCGGACGCAGCGGTCTGAGCCCCACGCAACCGGGAGTTGGCACGCTCAAGCAAGCACGGCATCACGCCCGAGCAGATCCGGCAGATACGCCGTAGCAGCCGTATCGAAGAACAGCCCACCCAGGCCGAGCAAGAACGCGACCACCGCGAGCAGAGGAATACTCAGCACCCCGAACACGGCCGCAACCGCCGGTACCGCGAGCAGCACCGCACGCGCCACATCCGTCACCCACATCGTGCGCCGACGATCCCAGCGATCCACCAGCGCACCCCCCACCACCCCGAAGAGCACCCACGGCAACGTCCCCGCAGCCGTGACAACAGCAAGCACCATCGGCTCCCGCGTCAACGACAACGCCAGCAGCGGCAACGCGGCATGCGACACCCCGTCCCCGAGCGAGGACACCGTCTGCGCAGTCCACAACCGCCCGAACCCGACCGGCAACTTCCCCCCGGCTGACGTCACTTGGCGTCCCGCTCCACCTGGGCACGCGACGCCGGATGGAACAGCGCGAAGACGAACGACGCATCCGGCAACGACGGATCGGACAACTCCCGATACTCATCCGCCAACGCCTCCAACCGCGCCCCCAACTCCGCGAACTGCCCCTCGGTAAGCCGCAGATGCGCCATCCGCACATGCCGCTCACCCTCCACCGGCGCCGCCTCCAGGTCCGCCACCGCATGCCGCATCAGCACATCCGGCCCACCCTCACCCGGATCAGGCAGCACGACCGACCGCGCCGCCATCGCGTAATACCGCTCCGTCACCCCCCGAACCTTCCGCGTCCGCACCACCTTCACCAGCCCCGCCCGCTCAAGCAGCCGCACGTGATAACTGGAGCTCCCCTTCGCGAGCCCCACCCGCTCGGCGATCTGCGTGATCGTCGCGGGCTCGAACCGGAGCACGGCCATGATCCGGTGACGCGTCAGATTGGAGACGGCGCGGAGCTGTTCGTCCGTGGTGACGTGGAACGTCTCGGGGAGATCATCGGTAGGCATGCCACCAATGGTCAACACTTCTTGACCATTGCGCAAGGGGTTTACCCACGGGCGCCCTCGACGCGAAGGCGAACCGCCGGAAACCCGTACACACCACCCGTAGCCACACCCTGGCTCTCCACCGCCGCTCCTCCCCGGCACAGAGCCTGGGATGCGGGAACAGACCGACTTGGCGCAACTGCCCGTGTGACTCTGCGTGGCACTTTTACCTGACGTGACATCAAAGTGCCATCGACAGAAGGCATCCGCAGTTCGTAGCGTTGGATAGGGACGGAGAGTACTCCTCCACATCGCACCCTTTCCCGCATCACAAGGCTCTTTCAGGCAAAAATTCTTTGCATCAGAATCCAAAATAGCGAAACTGGCCTTTTAGGGAAACGAAAGGGAAAGAGGTTATTTTCGTTGCATGGATTTACAAATCCTCAACCTTGAAATCTTTTTCCGGTATAGGAAACTGACAGGGCGTCATCTTCCTATACCGAGCGCACCCCCGTCCCTGTAGGTGCGGTCTTTAGGGAATTCGCGGAGCGAATTCTTGCGGCGTCACGGAGTGACGCCGCATCAACTTTCTTGCGGAGCAAGGAAGTTAGAGCCGCGTAGCGGCTCCGCGGCTTCCGGCCCGTAGGGCCGGCGCGTCGTGCCCGCGGAGCGTGGCCTCTTTTTAACAAAAGCGCGCCCACGAGACCCGGTTTTATGTCGTATGGCGGGTTGTGCGTGAAAAAAAAATGGGGGGGGGGGGGGGG
>NZ_JACYHF010000003.1 GCF_016482685.1 Streptomyces sp. DSM 110735
CCCGGCCGGGTGGGGTTTTGCCCCCGGGGCCCCCCCCCGGGGGGCCCCCCGGGGGGGGGGCCCGGCCCGCGGGGGGGGGGGGGGCCCCCCCCCGGGGCGGGGGGGGGGCCCCACCCCTGCCTGTACGTACGGACCGCTTCTGTCCTACGAGGCGGGGTAGTACGAGCCGCTCTTTGCGCACGCTGTGAACGCCTCCTAAGAATGGCGTCTCGCAGAGCGTCTTCGCAGTTGAGAAGGCGAAGTCCGCGCAATGGCAGTGAGGTCGTACATGGCAAGGCACCGCAAGCAGCAGCAGTACCGGCGGATGGTGATAGCCGCCGTCGCCGTCGGCGCGGTGGGTGTGCCCTCCGCCGCCATGGCGTGCGTCAAGTGGGGCGACGACAGCGGGTCGCAGGCGGGCTCGGCGCCGTACCGCACGGCGTGGGACCGGCAGCAGGACACCGCGGACCACATCCCCCGGGGCTGGGACGCCGCCCGCCCCCAGGGCCACGAGAGCAGCCCGGCCCCCTCCTCGACGGAGTCGACGGACTCGACGGCGCCCGGGACCCCGGCGGCGACGCCCTCCGCCCGCGAGCACCGCGCGCACGCCGAGCACCGTCGCCCCGCTCCCGCCCGCACCCACAGCGCGGCGCCCCGCCCGAAGGCCACCACCTCCGCGCCCTCCTCGGCGCCGGTGAAGTCCGCCTCCCCGAAGGTCACTCCGAGCGCCGTGAAGACCGCGGTGGAGTCCGCCGCCGGTACCGCGTCCCCGAGCGCGCCCGAGCCCGCCGCCCCGAAGCCGGTGAGGACGACCGCCGCCGCCACCCCGGCCCCGTCCGCCACCGCCTCCGGTGCCGTCGCCCAGATCGTGCAGTTGGTCAACGCCGAGCGCGCGAAGGTGGGTTGCAGCGCCCTGACCGTCAACGCCGAGCTGAACAAGGCCGCGCAGGCGCACAGCGACGACATGGCGGCCCACCAGAACATGTCGCACACCGGCTCCGACGGCTCCGACCCGGGCTCCCGGATCACCGCCGCCGGATACCAGTGGAGCGCGTACGGCGAGAACGTCGCGTACGGCTACTCCACCCCGGCCGAGGTCATGGCGGGCTGGATGGCGAGCCCCGGCCACCGCGAGAACATCCTCAACTGCTCCTACAAGGAGATCGGCGTCGGTCTCGCGCAGCCCGGCAGCTACTGGACCCAGGACTTCGGCACCGCCCGGTAGGACCGTGTCGCCCTGGTCACATTTCACGCGAACCGGGTCCCGGGGTGGCAGCCGTCACGTCGGGGCCCGGGCGTTTCTGATTGGGTTCCCAGCACCGTGCCCCACCCCCCACCGCGAAGGGCGCTCCCCATGCTCCACCCGCTCACGCACCCGTTCCGCGCCAAAAGGGCGCGGCGCACCACGGCCACGGGCGCGCTCGCCGCGCTGACGGCCGCGCTGGTGACGGCCGGCGCGCTCCCGGCCGCCGCCGCGCCGGAACACGGCTCGGACTTCGCCAAGGCGGTACACGCCCGGGGCACGTCCCGTGTCGCCGCCGCCGTCCTCGACCTGGACGACGCGGATCACACGCCCGAGGTCCACGGCGACGCCGGTCCGTTCGACACGGCCAGCATCGTCAAGGTGGACATCCTCGCGTCCGCCCTCCTGCGCGCCCGGGACGCCGGTCACGGACTGAGCGCGGCGGAGCGCGTCCAGGCGAAGGCGATGATCGAGCACAGCGACAACGCGGCGGCGAACGCCCTGTGGCGGAGCATCGGGCTCGCCCCGGGTCTGGAGGCGGCCAACAAGCGCCTCGGGCTGACCGAGACGCAGGGCGGCTCCGGACCCCGCTGGGGACTGACCCGCACGACGCCGAGGGACCAGATCAGGCTGCTGCGCGCGGTGTTCGACCCCGATCGCACCACCCCGCTCGACGCCTCGTCCCGCGCCTACATCCGCTCGCTGATGGGGAACGTCGCCGACGAGCAGTCCTGGGGTGTGTCGGCGGCGGGTTCGCACGAGGCGCTGAAGAACGGCTGGCTCCAGCGGAACACCACCGGTCTGTGGGACGTCAACAGCGTCGGCCGGATCGAGAGGGGCGGACACCGCTACCTCGTCGCGGTCCTCTCGGACGGCAACACCTCCATGAAGGACGGCGTCGCCCTGGTGGAGCGCGCGGCCCGCGCCGCCGTCGCGGGCTGAACCTCCCACGACCGACCGACCGACCGCCGGGCACGGCGCGGCGTGGCGCGCCGCGCAGCCGTACCGATTCCCGGCGAGGATGGCCCCCTGGGCGAGCGGCCGGGAGGCGACGGACATGACGGTGAACCGGATCGGTCTGGTCGTCCATGCCGGACGCCCGGCGGCGCTGGCCGCGGCGGACGCCGTGCGCGAGTGGTGCGCCGGGCACGGGGTGGGGTGCGCCGACATCGACGTGTGGAGCGAGGGCGCGCGGCACAGCGCCCGTGAGGAGGTCGCCGCCGCGCACGACCCGGACCTGATCGTCACCCTGGGCGGCGACGGCACCTTCCTGCGCGGTGCCCGCCTGGCGACGGAGGACGACGCCCTGATCCTCGGGGTCGACCTCGGACGCGTGGGGTTCCTGACCGAGGTGCCCGCACCGGCGGTGCGCGCCGCCCTGGACGCCGTGCAGGAGAACCGGTTCGACGTCGAGAGCCGGATGCTGCTCACCCTGCGCGCCTCCTGCCGCCTGGAGGTGCCCAAGGACATGGAGCCGCTGGTGGGCCACGGACGCGGTCCGCTGCTGCCGCCGCCGAGGGTGCGCGGGGAGTGCGAGCAGAGCGACGACTGGGGTGTCGCGCTGAACGTCACCGCGCTGAACGACGTGGTCGTGGAGCGGCTGACCCGGGACCGCCAGGTGTCGGTGGGCGTGTACATCGCCGGGCAGCTCCTCGCGTCGTACTCCGCCGACGCGCTGATGGTGGCGACGCCGACCGGCTCGACGGCGTACAGCTTCGCGGCCGGGGGACCGGTCGTCTCGCCGCGCGCGGAGGGGCTGCTGTTCACGCCGGTCGCGCCGCACATGGCGTTCAACCGCTCGGTGCTGGCCGCCCCCGACGAGCCGATCGCGCTGCGGATCCTGGACCGCTCGGGTCCGGCGGCGGTGAGCATCGACGGGCAGGTGCGCGGGGTGCTCGACCCCGGCGACTGGATCGGGGTGTACGCCGCTTCCCGCAGGCTGCGGGTGGTGCGGCTCGGGCCGATGGACTTCTACGGGCGGCTGCGCGAGCGCATGAACCTGACCGACGCGCCCGCCGCGGTGGCCGACGGCGGCGCCGCTCCGCTGTGGCCGGTGCGCTCCCCGCCGCCGGGCGACCTCGCCCACCTCGCGATGCCCTCCCGTCCCGAGGACCGCACGCGACGGGAGTCCTGACGGCCGCTCGTGCGGACCGCCGGAGAATTCCCGGCCGGGCAGGAGAATGTGTGCGGTTCGGGGGCACCAGGAGAGACAGGAACTCCCTCACCGCAGGAGGCGGACCATGATCCTCGTCGGCGTCATCTTGCTCATCATCGGCTTTCTCACCGGGATCTCGATCCTGTGGACCATCGGCATCATCCTGGCGGTAGTGGGTGCGGTGCTGTGGATTCTGGGGGCCACCGGTCACGCGATCGCCGGTCGTCGTCACTACTGGTGACTCCCGGGCCGGACGTACCCGGCGTGCGGGCTCCGAGGGGCTGAGGCAGGCTACGGGGCAGAGTTCGCACCGCCCGGGCCGACCGGAAACTTCGGGAGTGATGCGTCATGCCCTTCGACTCCACGTCCGCGCCGGATGCCGCCCCCGCCTCTCCCCCGCCTCCGCCGCCGGTGCGACCGTGGACCGTCGAGGACCTGCCCGCGCTCGACCCCGACCCGTTCTTCGACCAACTGCTGCGCGACGAACCGATCACCCGCATCAGCCTGCCGTACGGCGACGGGTACGCCTGGCTGGTGACCCGGTACGAGGACGTCCGTACGGTCACCTCCGACCCCCGCTTCTCCCGCGCCGAGCTGGTCGGGCGCGCGGTGACCAGCATGGCGCCCCAGGCGGTCGCCTCCCAGACGGCGGGGCTCCAGTACATCGACCCGCCGCGGCACACGGTGCTGCGGCGGGTCGTCGCGCGTGCGTTCACCGCGCGGAGCATGGCGCGACTGCGGCCCGTGGCGGAGCGCATCGCCCACCGGGCGCTGGACGGCATGGAGCAGGCGGGACCGCCCGGCGACCTCATGGAGCATCTGTACACGCCGTTCCCGATCGCCGTGGTCTGCGCGTTCCTGGGCGCCGACGAGGACGACTGGCGCGCCTGGGCGGGTCACTCGGAGGCGCTGCTGTCCAAGGCGCCCGCCGGGCAGGACCGCAACAAACAGGCCCGCGCGACGACACGCGGGCGGGTGGTGGACCTGCTGCGCCGCCGCCGCGAGGAGCCGCGCGACGACCTCGCCGGGGTGCTGGCGGCTGCCGCCGCGAGTGGTGAGATCACCGACGACGAGGCGGTCTCGCTGGCCATGGCGGTCTACGTCAGCGGCGGTCACGCGGTGCGCAACAACAGCGGGTCGATGATGTACGCGCTGCTCACCCATGCGGAGCAGTTCGCGCGGCTGCGGCGCGAGCCGGAGCTGCTGCCGAGGGCGGTGGAGGAACTCTTCCGCTACGTCCCGCACCGCAACGGCGTGGGCATCCCCCGCGTCGCGACCGAGGACGTGGAGATCGGCGGCCATGTGATCCGCAAGGGCGAGGCGGTCTACAACGCCTATGTCGCCGCCAACCGCGACCCTGAGGTGTTCCCCGACCCGGACGCGCTCGACTTCGACCGCACCGGTCCAGGACACGTGGCCTTCGGTCACGGACCGCACTTCTGTCTGGCCGCGCTGATGGCCCGGATGGAGGCGGAGGTGCTGATCGCCTCCGTGATGGAACGCTTCCCCGCGCTGCGGCTGGCGGTCCCGCCCGGGGAGGTCGAGTTCCAGCGCGACGGGCTGATCCGGGGACCGAGGACGCTGCCGGTCGCTTGGTAGGTCAGTTGTTCGCCGGACCGCGAACGGGGGGCAACGGGTGACGGAGTTCACAGATGCGCACATACCAGGCACCAGGGTTGGTCAACGCCCCTCCCCCAGACGGTGATTGAGACTCAAACTCACCCGCACAAGTGATTGCAGTCGAGAATATTCCGGGATTTGTGCGCCAAGGATCACACTCCCGCAGGCACCCCGAACCAGGCGTCGGTGAACGCCGGACGCCGCACGACGGTAGGTTGATCTCCATGAGCGACAACGTTTACTTCGACATCAACATCGACGACCAGCCGGCCGGCCGGATCGTCTTCCGCCTCTACGACGACGTGGTCCCGAAGACCGCCAAGAACTTCCGCGAGCTGGCCACCGGCGAGCACGGCTTCGGCTACGCCGGTTCGCCGTTCCACCGCGTCATCCCGCAGTTCATGCTGCAGGGCGGCGACTTCACCCGGGGCAACGGCACCGGCGGCAAGAGCATCTACGGCGAGAAGTTCGCGGACGAGAACTTCTCCCGCAAGCACGACCGCCCGTACCTGCTGAGCATGGCGAACGCCGGTCCGAACACCAACGGCTCGCAGTTCTTCATCACCACGGTCGTCACCCCGTGGCTCGACGGCAAGCACGTCGTCTTCGGCGAGGTCGTCGAGGGCCAGGACATCGTGGACAAGGTCGAGTCCCTCGGCAGCGACAGCGGTGCCACCCGGGGCAAGATCACCGTCGCCGCCAGCGGCACGGTCTGACGGCACCCGCCGACCCACCCGCGCCGTGCCCCCCCTTTCGGGGGCACGGCGACGCCGGTTCACGGGGCGTGCCACACGAACACCTCGGTGTCCGGCCCCCGTTCCGAGAACCACCCCTGCGGCGACCACCCCCGCAAGAGCCCCCGCAACTCCCCCTCGAACGCGCCCAATCGACGCCCGAACAGATGCGGCGCCGACGAGGACAGCGAGAACACTCCGGCGACGACGTCGTCCTCGCCCCGCGTCAACTCCCCGGCACCCGGGACGACATGACGCTCGGGCCCCAGAAACCCGGCCCGCCGGAAGACCTCGCGCTCTCCGCCGGGCGTCCCACGCGGCAACACCCCACGCCCCGCGCGCCGTACGGGACCGAGGTACTCCTTCACCAGCCGCGAGATGCCCTCGTACGGAACACGCGGCCACCGTGTCTCCCCGCCGCCCTCCCCGTCCTTGACGTCCGCGACGTGCACCAGCGCGCCACCGGGCCGGAGCAGGTCCCGGACCGCCGCCGCGACCAGGGGCTGGTCCATCCAGTGGAACGACTGCCCGAAGACCGCCACGTCGAAGGTGCCGAGTCCGCCGGGCAGTTCCTCGGCCCGCGCCCGCACCCACACCGTCCTGTCGGCCGCGCCCGCCGCGCGGGACAGACGGCGCGCCTCCGCGATCACCCCCGGGTCGGGGTCCACGCCGACCGCCTCCGCGAACAGGTGCGCGAGGCGCAGGGTCAGCGTGCCGGGGCCGCACCCCACGTCCAGCAGGCGCCCGGTGCCGTCCAGGCGCAGCGCGCGGGCCAGCACGGGTGCCAGGTCCGGGGCGTAGGGCAGGCGCCCACGCGTGTAGTGCGCGGCCGCACCCGCGAACAGCGTCTCGTCCCACGTCCAGTCGTCGGCCACGGCTCACCTCACCGTGATCGTAGGCTAAGCTTGCTCATGAGCGAGGCGCCCAAGTGCGGGTGACGCGCTGTGCGTTGGTGGTCCAAGGAAAGACGTCCCGCTTCCTGCGGGGAGATGCAGGTGCAAGGCCTGCCCGGCGCTCCATCGAGAACCCCGTCCCTGGGAAGTCAGGGGCGGGGTTCTTTCGTGGGCGGGCGGGAGGACAGGCAGGGCAGGAGCAGGGTCCAGAAGCGGTCCATCCGTTCGCGGGAGAGCCAGTCGCGGTCCCGGCTGCCCAGCGCCTCGAACCCGGCGGTCGCGGCGACGACCGCGACCACGGCGCCCTCGGAGGAGACCCCGTCCGCCAGTTCGCCCGCCTCCTCGGCCCGGCCGACCGTCTCGCGCACCCATGCCTGCCACCAGTCGAGGAGCCCGGACCGGTGCCGCCGCGCGGGGTCGCCGCTGAGCCGGAAGCCCGCCGAGGTCACGGGGTCGGCGGCGAGGGTGACCGCGAGCTGCCGGGTTGCGGTGACGAGCGCCCCGAGCGCGCTGCCCTCGGAGCGCCCGCAGCGCCCGGCCAGTTCCCGCACCGTGCGCGCCGCGACCCGCTCGACCTCTCCGGCCAGCGCGTCCTTGTCCGGGAAGTGGAAGTGCAGGGCGCCCGTGCTCACCCCGGCCCGCGCGCTGATCGCGGGTAAGGAGGCACGGGCGTAACCGTCGGCGGCGAAGAGTTCCGCCGCCGCGCGGACGAGAGCCTGCCGGGTACGGACGGCGCGCTCCTGCTTGACCATGGCGCTCCCCCTTCAGAGCCCCGTTCCGGGAACGAGCCCGCGCCCCACGCCGGTCAGGCGTCCGCCGGCCGCAGCAGCACGGGCAGCGAACGGTATCCGTTGAGCATGAAGGTCGGCAGCGGCTGCAACTCCTCGGGCGCGCACGCCAGTCGTACGTCCGGGAAGAGCCCGAACAGCTTGGAGAGGGCGGAGGCAGCCTCTATCTCGCCGAGCGGGGCGCCGAGGCAGCGGTGCGGTCCGTGCCCGAAGCCGAGGACGTCGCGCTTGGTGCGCAGCACGTCGAAGCGGCTCGCGTCCGGTCCGTGCCGGTCGGTCTCGTGACCGCCCGCCGCGAAGTCGACGAGGATGCAGTCGCCCTTGCGGATGGTCACGCCGTCCAGGTCGATGTCCTCGACGGCGAACCGCAGCGGCGAGTACGCGCCGGGCGTGTGCACCCGCATCGCCTCGGAGACCACGTCCGCCCAGGTCGCCCGCCCCTCCCGGACGTGCTCCAGTTGCTCGGGGTGGGTGAGCAGGGCGCCGGCCGCGTTGGTGATGAGGGTGGCGGTGGTGTCCTGCCCCGCGGCGATGAACATGAAGAGGGAGCCGAGCAGTTCCTCCTCGGTGAGCCGGTCGCCGTCGTCCCGGGCGGCGATCAGCGAGCTGGTGAGGTCGTCCCCGGGCTGCTCCCGCTTGACCGCCACGAGCCCGGCGAGGAGCCCGAACGCCTGGAGCCGGGCGGCCTCCATCTCGGCGGCCGGGGTCGTGGAGCTGAACACGGTGCTGAGCGCGTCCGAGAGCGCGTCCGTCTCGGCGCCGCGCGGCACGCCGAACAGCTCGCAGATCACGCGCAGGGGCAGCACCTCGGCGTAGTCGGTGCGCAGGTCGACCGGGGTGCCGGGGGCCACGGCGGCGAGGGAGTCGAGGAGTTCGGCGGAGAGTTCCTCGACGCGGGGGCGCAGCGCCTCGGAGCGGCGCAGCGTGAAGGCGCCCGCGACGAGCCTGCGCAGCCGGGAGTGGTGCTCCCCGTAGGCGAAGAGCATGTTCTCGTTGGCCACCCAGGGGTACAGCGGCCAGTCCTCGGTGATCTTCCCCTCGATGAAGGCGGGCCAGTGCAGCCGGGCGCTGCGCGAGACGCGCGGGTCGGCCAGCAGCCGTTCCACGTACGTCTGCCGCACGACCGCCCAGGCGATCACGCCGCCGGGCAGTTCGACGGGGACGGCGGGACCCTGTCCGCGCAGATGGGCGGCTTCGCCCTGGTGGTCGCGCCCTGTGATGTCCAAGACGTAGGGGCAGGCGGTCGTCTCCATCGGTGTCCTCCCTGGTTCGGTCCTGCGCTCACGTGGTCGTGCTGCGGTGCCGGTCGGCGGGAGGCTCCCGGCGTCCGGGCGGGTCCGTGGGTCGAGGGGTGTACCGGCGTCCGGGGCGCCGGGGCACGGCCGTGCCGTCGTCCCGGCACCGGATACCGGATACCGGATACCGACCACCGGCTGCCGGTCGGGGCGGCTACCGGTCGGGGCGGTCCGGGCATCGGCCGGGCGGCGGTCCGGTCCCCGCCCTCCCCGGCGCCCCCGGCGCTCAGCCGGTGACGCCGGGCTCCTCGGCGTCCCGGCGCAGGGCGAGCGCCTCGGCGTGGACGCGCTCGCCCCGGTCCAGACCCATGTCGAGGCGGACCAGGACGGCGGGGACGGCGATGCTGGTCATCAGATGCCGGTAGAGGTCGACCACGCGTTCCATGAGGTCCGAGTGGTTGTTCATGATCTTGGAGAGCACCTGGGCGCCGGTGAAGGCGGCGACGAACGCCTTGGCGGCGGCCTCGACGTCGACGTGCGGCAGGAGTTCGCCGCTCGCCTTCGCGCGGGCCAGGAGCTTGGCGTTGTGGTCGATCCAGGACGCCATGGGCACCCGCCGGTCCAGACCGTCCTGGGGCGAGCCCTGGTCCACGGTGAGCCGGACGCTGCCGCGCACCAGCGGATCGCCCTGGCCGAGCAGATGGGCGAGGAGGAAGCCCGCGTCCAGACCTTCCTGGAGGACCAGTTCGCGCGGCGGGGTGTCCGGTACGGAGGTGAGCTGGTCGGTGAGGACGGCCTGGGCGAGCTGTTCCTTGGAGGCGAAGTGGAAGTAGAGGGCGCCCTTGGTGACGTTGGCGCGCTGGAGGATCTCGGAGATCGTCGCGGCTTCGTACCCCACGTCGGCGAACACGTCGGCGGCTGCCACCAGGATGTTGCGCCTTGTCCTGATCGCACGTTCCTGCAGCGCCACGGCACACCCTCCGCACTGGCTTCACGGCCCGGTCGGTGACGGAAAGAGACCGGCGGGTACGCATCCTGCCACCCGGCAACTCGCCCTTTCAAGCGTGCGCTCGCCCTCACGTACGAGCGCCGGGGCTCCTCACCGCCGGCCACGATAAGACGTGCCGCCCGGTATCACAACGCCTTCGGACCGACCCGGCGTGCCATGCGAGGGGTGCCGCATCCCCGTAAAACCCGTTCAGTTTCGGTCAGTTGTCGAACCCGAAGCGCCCACATTACGCAACCGTGCGGTGACCGATTGACAGAGTCTTTGCTTGATAAGCAAACCGGAAGGTCCGTATCTTCTGACACTGCGCATCCCTTCCTGCCGGATCTGCGACCACGGGAGCGGGCTCATGACTCTTCTGACACCTCAGGCAGAACTCCCCTCGGCACCCGGGAACGACGACGAGCACCACAAAGTCCCCCTCCCTTCGCCCCGTTCCGCGCCGTCCTCGGCGGCGGCGGTGGCGGAGCTGACCCGGCTCCTCTTCGACGGCGGTGCCCGCGAGCGCGGGCACGGACGCTGGCGCGAGCTGATCGCCCGCGACACCTTCCGGCACCGCCCGGGACTCGAAGCCGCCGAGCGCGCCGAACTCTCCTACGCCTGGCTGCGCCTGGTGAACGACACCGCCGGAGCCCCGGAGCGGCTCGCCGACGACCCGGCGGAACTCGCGGCCCTGCACGAGTGGGCGGCCATCGTGGACGGCGGCGGCGGACTGTGCACCGTGGCGAGCATCCACTACAACCTCTTCCTCGGCAGCCTGCTCGACCACGACGGCGGGCGCGACCTGTCCGACTTCACCTCGCTCCGCCGCGTCGGCACGTTCCTGTGCACCGAGCTGGAGCACGGCAACGACGCCTCGGCGCTGGAGACCACCGCCGAACTCGATCCCAAGACCGGCGGGTTCGTTCTGCACACCCCGCGTCCGGGTGCCCAGAAGTTCATGCCCAACACGAGTCTGACCGGCGGTCCCAAGAGCGCGGTGGTCGCCGCCCGGCTGCTGGTGGACGGGCGGGACGAGGGGGTCTTCCTCTTCCTGACCCCGCTCAGCGACGAGAACGGGCTGCGCCCCGGCGTCCAGGTGCGCAGGCTGCCGATGCGCACCGGCGCGCCCGTCGACCACTGCATGACCTCCTTCGACCACGTACCGCTGCCCCGCTCCGCCCTGCTGGAGTCCGCGCACGGCCGTCTGGACGCCGAGGGGACGCTGCACAGCGAACTCGGCAACCGGCGCAAGCGGTTCCTGCGCTCCATCGGCCGGGTCACCATGGGCAAGCTCTGCATGAGCGGCGCGGCGATCGGCGCCACCCGGGCGGCGCTCGCCATAGCCGTGCGTTACGGCGGACACCGGCAGGTCAGCGGTCCGCGCGCGGGCGAGCGCATTCCCGTGAACGCCCACCGCTCCCACCACGGTCCGCTGTTGAAGGGTCTGGCGACCTCCTACGCCATGACCTTCCTGCACCGCCGGGCGCTGGAGGGCTGGACCGCGCACCGCACGGACCCGGACACCGAACGGCAGGCGGAGGCCGAGCGGCTGGTGGCCGTGGCCAAGGGCTGGATCACCTGGAAGGCGCGGGAGGTCACCGTCGAGTGCCGTGAACGCTGCGGCGCCCAGGCGCTGTTCGCGGCGAACGGGCTCTCCGAGTTCCCGCAGTACATCGAGGGCACCGTCACCGCCGAGGGCGACAACACGGTGATCTGGGTGAAGGCTGCCGCCGAGCTGCTGTTCGCCGAGCAGCCGCCCGCGGGTCCGCTCCACTCCCCCGTCGACACGGCCCAGTTGACCGATCCGAGGCATCTGCGGGAGCTGCTGGCGCGGGCGGAGTCGATCTGGCGGGACCGGGCGCGGACCCGGCTGCGGCGGGGACCGTCCGGCGACCCCGTGGCCCGCTGGAACGGCGCCTCCTCAGCGGCTCTGGAGATGGTCTCGGCGCACGCCCGGCTGCGGGCGGCCGACGCCTTCCTGGACGCGGTGGACCGGGCGGCGGAGCCGGGGGCGCGGGCGCTGCTCGGGCGGCTGTGCCTGCTGTTCCTGCTCCAGGAGGCGAGCGCCCACAGCGGTGACCTGCTGGCGCACGGGCATCTCTCCGCGGAACAGGTCTGCGCTCTGCCCGAGCTGGTGGACGACGTGCTGCGCGAGCTGGCCCCGCACATGAGCGCCCTGGTGGAGGCGTTCGATCTGCCGGACGCCTTCCTGGACGGTGTGCCGCTCGCCAACTCGGGCGCGGTGTCGCTCGCGGACTACGCGCTGCCGCCCGAGTAGGCGGTACGGCGTCCTCGGGCGCGGTCCCTGGTGACCGCGCCCGCAACCGCCTTTGTCAGCCGACGAGTTCGGTGAACCGGCGGGTGTCGATGTTGCCGCCCGAGGCGATGACGCCGACGCGGCGCGGGAGGTCGTCGACGCGTCCGGAGAGCAGGGCGGCCAGACCGGTGGCACCGCTCGGCTCCAGCACGATCTTCAGCCGCTCGAAGGCGAACCGCATCGCCTCCACGATCTCCTCGTCGCTGACCAGCGCGATGGCGTCCACCAGCCGCTGGTTGAGGGCGAAGGTGATCTCGCCGGGCGAGGGTACGACCTGGCCGTCGGCGATGGAGCGGGGCACCGGGATGGTGACGCGTTCGCCGCTGTCGAGGGAGCGCTTGGTGTCGTCGCCCTCCTCCGGCTCGACCCCGATGATCCGGATCGCCGGGTGGAGGGACTTGGCGGCGGTGGCGCTGCCCGCGATGAGTCCGCCGCCGCCGACGGGAACCACGAGCGCGTCGAGTTCGCCGGTCTCCTCCAGGAGTTCGAGCGCGGCGGTGCCCTGTCCGGCGATGACGTCGGGGTGGTCGTAGGGCGGGATCAGGGCGAGTCCGCGCTCCTCGGCGAGGTCGGTGCCGAGCGCGTTGCGTTCCTGGGTGTAGCGGTCGTAGGTGACGACCTCGGCGCCGTAGCCCAGGGTCGCCTCCATCTTGGAGCGGGGGGCGTCCTCGGGCATCAGGATGACGGCGGTGGTGCCCAGTTCCCGGGCGGCAAGGGCGACGGCCTGCGCGTGGTTGCCGGAGGAGAACGCGGCGATGCCCTTGGCCAGTTGGTCCGGCGTGAGCCGGGCGGCGGCGTTGTAGGCGCCCCGGAACTTGAAGGCGCCGACCCGCTGGAAGTTCTCGCACTTGACGAACACCTCTGCGCCGACACGGTCGTTGAGGGTGCGCGAGGTGATGACGGGGGTGCGGTGGGCGATGCCTTCCAGCCGCGCGGCGGCGGCCCGGACGTCGTCGAGGGTGAGGGAGGGTACGGCGGCCATGGTGGGTCCCCTGGGGTGATCGGCGGTACGGGTGGACGTGAACGGGCCGGTCATCCGGCGTAGTTGTAGACGGTCGCCCGGGAGATCCCGAGCAGGTCCGCGATGCTCCGGGCGGCGTCCCGGGAGGCGAACCAGCCCTCGCGGTGGAGCCTGCGCACCAGGTCCCGCTTGGCTTCGCGGCTCAGGGATCTCGGAGTGCCCCCGTCGCGGGCGGCGTACGACTCGACGGCGGTGCGCAGTTCGCGGGCGGTGCGGTCGCCGAGCGACTCCGGTGGCTCGTCGGGGTGTTCGGTGCCGGTGGCGACGAGACGGCCGAGGGTGAGGGCGACCGGGGAGAGCACGGAGACGTCGAGGTTGAGGCAGAGCGCGGCGACGTAGTCACCGGCGGAGTTCCTGATGCCGATGGAGGTGCTCTTGGCGGGGCGGCCGTCGGGGAAGCGGTTGGGGTAGTTCTGGACGACGCCCGGGTAACGCGGGTCCGCGATGCGGGCGAGCCCCAACTCGGTCGCCGCGTCGCCCACTTGGCGCCCGGAGAGGTTGTTCTCTATCGCGCGGATCGCGTGGTCGGGGTCGCGCAGGTCGTGCAGCACCACTTCGCACAGCCCGGGAAACATCCGCCCGAGCGCGACGGCGATCTTCTCGGCTTCCCCGATCAGATGCTCGTCCGCGTCGCGCCCGTCGGCGTCGGGGTGCTCCATGAACGTCCTCCGCTCGCAGGGGAGTTGCCGGACCGCGTGAACAGCACGTCTGGACCGGATTTCCAGTTCTGGACAATACATCCGAGCCCCGCGCCGCACCACGGCTTTACGCGCACCCCCTCTCGCACCCGCCTCGCATCGCGCCCCCACCCCCTCATTCCTCGCCCAACTCGCAAAACATGTGAAGAAAGTGGTATACGATCTTCACGCGAGCAACACATCTGATCTCTAGGGGGGATTCCTTTGCGCGCACGCCTGGCCGCCACGGCCGTCGCCGTCGCTCTCGCCGGTGCCGTCTTCGGCGCACCGTCCGCGTCCGCCGCGACGGCGCTGCCGTCCAAGAACACGGCCCACCACTGTGTGCACCACACCACCGGGGTCTGCGGCTGGACGCACCACCAGAAGCCGAAGGACAAGTACGAGACGGCGAAGTGCAAGGACGCCTCGGTGTCGTACTCGGCGCACTCGCAGGGCACCTGCTCGCACCACCGCGGTGTGAAGTACTGGTTCAAGTAGGCCGGCCCCGGGGGTCGTCACGGGGGTGACGGCCCCTTGTGCGGGTGGGTCCGGTGACTCATGATCGGGCGGACCCGTGTCCCGGCGGGACGGCGGATGTGCCGTGCCTCCGGGACTTCGCCGTCTCCTGGAGCCGCCATGACACCCCCCACGGCCGTACCGTCCACGGACTCCCCCGGCAGCCGCCGTCTCGCCCTCGTCGGCGGATCGCTCGGCAATCTCGTCGAGTGGTACGACTGGTTCGTCTACGCCAGTTTCGCGATCTACTTCGCCGACTCCTTCTTCCCGGGCGACAACCCGACGACCCAACTCCTCAACACGGCGGGCATCTTCGCCGTCGGCTTCCTGATGCGCCCGGTCGGCGGATGGATCCTCGGACGGGCCGCCGACCGGCACGGCCGCAAGAGCGCGCTCACCCTGACCGTCACGATGATGTCGGTGGCCGCGCTGCTCATCGCCGTGGCCCCCACCTACGGCCAGGTCGGCTACTTCGGCGCCCTCGTCC
Organism: Streptomyces sp. DSM 110735; assembly: GCF_016482685.1. Lineage (GTDB taxonomy): Bacteria > Actinomycetota > Actinomycetes > Streptomycetales > Streptomycetaceae > Streptomyces. The sequence goes on from NZ_JACYHF010000003.1 coordinate 14,654, forward strand.
TCCTGCTCGCCCGGCTGCTCCAGGGGCTCAGCATCGGCGGCGAGTACGCGGCCAGCGCCACCTATCTCACCGAGGCGTCCGCCCGGAACCGGCGCGGGCTCGGCTCCTCCTTCCAGTACGTGTCGATGACCTGCGGCCAACTGCTGGGTCTCGCCATCCTGATCGCGCTCCAACACACCCTGACCGACGAGCAGTTGAAGAGCTGGGGCTGGCGGCTTCCGTTCGTGATCGGCGCGGTGTTCGCCCTGGTGGTGTTCTGGCTGCGGCGGCGGCTGACGGAGACGGCGGCGTTCACCGAGGAGGCGGCCGGGCAGAGCGCGCAGACCGCGCGCGGCACGCTCACCGCGCTGTGGGAGCACCGGCGCGAGGCGGGCCTGGTCATGGCGCTCACCCTGGGCGGCACGGTGGCGTACTACACGTACACCACGTACCTCACCAAGTATCTGATCGGCAGCGCGGGTATGGCCAAGTCGACCGCCACGCTGGTGAGTTTCACCGCGCTCACCGTCTTCGCGCTGCTCCAGCCGCTGGCCGGGGCGCTCTCCGACCGGATCGGGCGCAGGCCGCTGCTGATCACCTTCGCGGTGGGCTGCACGGTGGGCACATACCCCATCATGACGGCGCTCGGCTCGGCGTCCTCCTTCTGGCCCGCGCTGGGGCTGTCCCTGCTGGCGCTGGTGATCGTCACCGGCTACACCTCGATCAACGCGGCGGTGAAGGCGGAGCTGTTCCCCACCCGCGTCCGCGCCCTCGGCGTCGCCCTCCCCTACGCCGTCGCCAACGCCCTCTTCGGCGGCACGGCGGAATACGTCGCCCTGTGGTTCAAGGACGCCGGGCACGAGCGCCTCTTCTTCTGGTACGTCTCCGGCTGCGCGCTGATCTCCCTGGTGACCTACGTCCTGATGCCGGACACCCGGGACGCGGCGCTGAGCAGGGCGGAGGCGCAGCCGGGAGAGAAGGTCCCCGCGCTATAGCTGATGGGTCCAGGCGATCACGAACACGACCGCCCCGGCGGACAGCAGCAGGGTGACGGGCAGCGCCCAGGCGCCGGTGCGCTCGCCCCGGACGAAGCGGGCACCGAGGCGGTCGTGCAGATACGCGATGAACCACAGCAGCCCCAGACCCCCGGCCACCACGGGCAGGCTGAGCAGGAAGTGCGCCAGCCACGCCCCGGCGCGCGTCGGACCGCCCCACGAGTGGTCGTACGGACCCCGGTCGACCAGCCCGTACAGCGCCCCGCGCGCGATGACCAGCAGTTCCATGCCGACCAGGACGAGGGAGACGGCGCCGAGCGGGATGCCCGTCCCGGCGTGCAGCAGTCGGCGTAAGCGGCGGGGGTCACGGTCCGTCAGCGCGGTGACGGAGCGGCGCACGCTGACCGGAAGGAGGGCGGCGGCGCGGAGGATGTCGGTGGCGACCGGCTTGATCGATGTCATGCCAGGACGCTAGGCCGCCGTGCCCCCGCGCCACCTCGTGCGGGGGCACGATCACGACCCCCGACGCACGCTCCGGGTCTCCCCCATGCCGCACTCCGGGTCTCCCCGATGCCGCCCTCGGGGTCTCCCCTACGGCGCCTCCTCGAAGCCCAGTCCCCGGCGCCCCGTCTCGTTCAGGGAGTCGGGGCCGAACCGGTCCGGCCAGGTGCGCTCGTAGTGCTCCTCGGGGAAGTCGGAGGGGCTGGAGCCGGTGAGGAAGGCGGCGCGGACCGAGTCGGCGTACTCCTCGTTGCGGGGGCACCAGGGCGCGGCGGGGATGTACATGACGTTGCCCCAGCCCTGCTGGTCCCGGACGGGCGCCACACTGTGGATCATGTCGCAGTGCCACCAGACGGAGTCCCCGGCGCGCACGTCCGGGATGCCGGAGAGGGCTTCGAGCAGCAGGGGGTGCCACTGCTCGCTCGCGGGGAAGACCTGGTTGACGGTGACCCCGCACATGTCGTCCTCGGGGACGTCCGCGAGCAGCGGGCGGAGCATCAGCAGGGCCATCGCCTCGGGGACCGGCACGGTGTGCAGGACGCCCTGGTCGTGGTCCATGTCGGACAGCGCGGTCCAGCCCTGGAAGGTGCGGAACGCCGAGCACATGGTGGAGCCGGGGTACTGCGGTCCCGCCGTGCGGTGGGCGGGGTCCCAGGGGTCGTACTCCTCGACCGTGCCGTCGAAGAGGTGGCGGAAGGCGCGCTGGTAGGCGCCGGTCATCCACAGGTCGAGGGTGCCGGGGTCGCAGTGGGCGCCGAGACCCGCGGAGTCGGCGCCCGGCGGACGGCGGCGGATGCGGTCGGGGTAGAGCGCGTCGCGGTCGGGGTCGAACCACTGGACCCCGTCGGAGGTGTGCTTCCAGAAGGAGTTGAGGAAGGACTGGACGCGGGCCATGCGTCCGCTCTGCCGCGCCTCCATCTGGGGCGGGGACCAGTAGACCGGGTAGATCTCGGGCCGGGAGCCGACGCTGCCGAAGAAGTCGTCGCCGGGACCGCGGTAGTTCTCGAAGAACCGGTTGCCCTCGACGTAGTCCACGATCCCGGCGTCCCAGGCGAGCGCCCGCTCGCGCGGGAAGTGACCGCGCACGACGAGACAGCCGCGCCGCTCGACCGCCGCGCGCTGCTCGGAGGTCACGGTGCCGTTCTCGATGTCGGCGTAGTCGATCACGGGCCAGACCGGCTCGCCCGCCGCGCGCGCCGCGCGGATCTCCGCGACCCGCTCGGCGACCCGCCGCTCGGCGACGGCGTAGACCTCCTCGACGGTCCGCCCCGACGCCTCGATCCGGGCGCGCAGCGCGGTCTTGATCGTGCGGATCGCGGCGGGCAGGTCCTCGGGCACGGTGTCCCAGTGCGGCAACTCCCCCGTGTGGGGCTGCTGTTCAGCGGCGAGCGTCATCGCCCGGCTCCTTCGGTACGGCTCTTCTCGGGTCACGTACGACGGCATGGAATCCGGTCGGATTATTTAGTCAGGACTCCTTACCAATCCCCACGGTAGACAGCGCACCGGCTTTAGGCAACAGCCCTTACTAGGATGCGGTCCATGACTCCCGCCAAGCCGTCCCTGGAGATGCTCCGCGCGCTCACCGACGAGAACGTGCTGCGCGCGCTGATGGCGCACCCACGCCTGACCAGGGCGGAGATCGCCGCCCTGACCGGCATCTCGAAGCCGACCATCTCCGACGGCGTGCAGCGCCTGGCGGGTGCCGGACTGCTCGTCGACACCGGCGAGCGGACCACGGGACGCGGGCGCGCGGGCTCCTACTACGCCCTCGCCCCCGGACTCGGCACCGCGCTGGTCGCGAGCATCACCCCGCACGGCGTGACCGCCGAGACCGTCGACGCCCTCGGCAACACCGTGGACCGCGCCCGCGCGGACCTCGGGCGCAACGCGGGCGAACGCCGGGCCGCCCGCGCCCTGGCCGAGGTCGCCGCGAAGCTCGCCGCCTCCGAGCGGGGCGCCCCGCGCACGGCGGTGGTCAGCGCCGCCGACCCGGTGGACCGGGCGAGCGGACGACTGGTCCGGCTGCCCGACGCCCCGTTCCTGGTGGGCGATCTGGACCCCGCCGCCGTCCTCGCCCCGCACGTCACCGGGTCCGTCCTGGTGGACAACGACATCAACTGGGCGGCTCGCGCCGAGCGCAGGGCGGGCGGCGCGGCGGGGGTGGACGACTTCGTGTACGTCCATCTCGGGGAGGGGCTCGGCTGCGCCGTCGTCACGGACGGCGCCGTACGGCGCGGTCACCGGGGGCTCGCGGGCGAGATCGCCCATGTGTGCGTGCCGGGTCCGGACGGTACGGCGATGCCGCTGACCGAGGTGTTCGCCGCGCTCGGACTGCGCCGGGACGACTCGACGGCCATCGACGCGGACGCGGTACGGGCGGCGGTCACCGGGGACGGCACGGCGGACGCGGCACGGGCGCGCGAGGCGCTCGCGCGGGCGGTCGGCGGCGTGCTGAGCGCGGCTGTCGCCCTGACCGATCCGGACCTGGTGGTCGTGGGCGGCGAGTGGGGGCGGCTGCCGGAGATGATCGACGCGATCCGCCGCCAGGTGACGGGCGGCCCGCGCCCCGTCCCCGTCACGGCGGCCACCGTGCCGGCACCTGAACTGACCGGCGCCCGCGAGCGGGCGGTGGAGGAGCTGCGGGACCTGATCGTACGGTCGGCGCATCCCGGTCAGTGATCGACTCCTTTCGCGAAAACCACTGGTCACCGCGGGACTTCGCTGCTGGGATGGCCGGATGCGACTGGACACTCCCACCGACGTGGACCGAGGCGCCTACCCGGACGCGGTGACCCCCTGGGACCGGGAGGACTGGCGGCGGGCGGCGCTCGACTGGATCGGTGAGCGGCTGGCCGGGCACGGACTGCGGGCGAGCGGGACGCCGAGCGCGCGCGTACGCCCGTGGTCGATATTGATGCGGGTGCCCGTGGACGGGGACGGCACCGTGTGGTTCAAGGCGAACCCGCCCGCGAGCTGCTTCGAAGCCCCGCTGACCGCTGCCCTCGCCGACCGGGTGCCGGACCGGGTGCTGCGACCGCTCGCCGTCGACGCCGGGCGCGGCTGGTCGCTGCTGCCGCACGAGGGCCCGCTGTTCCGCACCGTACTGGAGACCGAGCGCGTCGAACCCCGCGCGTGGGAGGACCTGCTCCAGCAGTACGCCACGACGCAGCGCGCCCTGGTCCCGCACACGGACGCGATCGAACGGCTCGGGGTGCAGCGCATCCGGACGACCGAACTGCCCGCCCTTTTCGACGCGTTGCTGGCCGCGAGCGCCTCGCTGGAGCCCGCGGACCGGGCCCGGCTCACCGCGCTGCGTCCCCGGCTGGTGGACTGGTGCGCCGAGTTGGCGGCCCTGGGCATCCCCGACTCGCTGGACCACGCGGATCTGCACGAGGGGCAGGTGTTCCGCCCGGAGCCGGGCCGCTACCTCTTCTTCGACTGGGGGGACGCGGTCGTCTCCCACCCCTTCAACAGCCTGCGCGTCCCGGGCCGTCAGGTCGAACAGCGGTACGGCGCCGGGGCACTGCCCCGGCTGCGCGACGCCTATCTGGAGCCGTGGACCGGCGACGGCCACACGGCGGCGGAGCTACGGCGCGCGGCGCGCGTCGCCTGGCGGCTGGGCGTGCTGGGGCGGGTCCGCTCCTGGGGCGGTGTCTTCCCCTCGGCCGCTCCGCTGACGGCGGTGCGGGGCGGTCGCGCGCTGCTGGAACTGCTGGAGGAGCCGCCGTTTCGCTGAGCGGGCGACGGTGCGGTCACGCCGTCGCGGAGCCGCCCGCGCGCATACGGTCCCGGCGGGCGTTGTTGTAGATGCGCAGCAGATGCTTGGCCACCGCGCAGGGGGCGGCGTCGGCATGGCACTGGCGGCACGTGCGCATGTGCTGGTCGTAGGAGAAACGCGCGTTCTCGAATGCTTCGTCGGCAGCAGACATGGCCATCTCCGGGCAGGGCGCGTCCTCGCGGACCGCGCCGGCTTGACTGACGGGTAACACCCGAAGTCAAGGTGATCATGTTACTGCCGGTATTGGGAAACTGATCAGTAACCCCGCGCTGACCTGCACACATGCCGTACACACGGAGGAGGGGGAGCCGTCCGCCGACGGCTCCCCCTCCCGCTGTGGCGCGCTGTCAGGAACGGCGCGTGCGGCTGACGTAGACCGTTCCGGCGCCGAGGGCCAGCACCAGGGCGGCGCCGCCCGCGACCATGCCGACCGACCCCGCGCCGGTCTCCGCCAGCGGCGGCTTGGCACCGCCGTTGGGCGACGCCTTCGGCGCGGCCGACGGGGAGCTGTTCAGCGGCGGGACGTGCGAGCTGGTCGACGGCGTGCCGGAGGGCTTCGGCGCCGGGGTGGTCGCCTTGTCCGACGGCGCGCTCGGCTTCGGGCTCGCGGAGGACTCCGGAGCCGAGGCGGACGGGCTGGGCGCGGAGGGCGAGGACGGCGACTGCGGGGTGGTGGACTCGCAGCGCTTGTCACCGCCGTTCCACGCGGCGATCAGGTGGTACGGGGTGAGCACGCCGGTCCGCACGTCGGGCAACTGGCCGTGGCCCGCGCCCTCCTTGCCGTCGTAGGCGGTGTCGTCGCCGTACAGGTCTATCTGGCCGAAGCAGGTGGGCGCCTTGACGCTGAGCTTCTGCCAGGTGCGGTCCGCGTCGTCCTGGCCCGCGACGTCCTTGCCGGTCAGGTAGACGGTGTCCTTGTCGACCATCTGCTGCTGACCGGAGGAGGCCCAGTTCGGACCCTCCGTGGTGTACTCCGCCAGCGAGACGGGGTACTTGCAGCCCTCGCCGACGCTCTGGCCGGGGGCCAGGCGGACCTCGACGGTGCCGGGGACGCTGTCCCACTGGTGGAAACCGCCCTGCGAGGTCCAGTCCGCGCCGACGGTCTTGCCGTCCGCGTCGACCAGGCGGTACTGGACGGTGGCGGACTGGCATCCGGCACCGTCGGAGGCGTGGGCCGAGCCCGCCCCGATCAGGGGGGCGGCTGCCGCCGCGAGGAAGGTGGCCGCGACCGCGGCGAGGGACCTGGCTGGTTGAGAGCGTGACAAGGTGAGCCTCTGTCCATTCGGCAGGTGTGGGAGGTGGCGGACGCGACACACCGGCGTCGGCGCACGGCGGCTCGCGTCGCTTCGCTCGCCCGAGGCCAAGCGAAGATAGCCAGAGTCTTGTCGGCTTTACAACTCCCGTCAATTTCCCACGAGTTCATCACCGCCGAAGCTCAACCGGACCGACTTCGCAGCTCAGCACGGATGGAAAATGTCGGCATCGGGACCGGTATCCGGGAGTTGGGACGGTCGACATGTCCCGTCATCCCCGGACACGGACACCGCCTGATCTCCCCTCTCGGAGGGTTACTCGCCGGGTGCGACCGTCTGCGCGAGGAGGCGGGCGGTGCGCTCGATCAGCGTCTCGTCCACGGGCGCGTCCCGCTCCGCCTTCGTGGTGAGCACGGCGAGCACGACGGGGGTGCCGCGCGTGGTCCAGGCGACACCGAGATCGTGGGCGCTGGCGTAGGAGCCGGTGCCGGTCTTGTCCGCCAGCGTCCAGCCCTCGGGCAGCCCCGCGCGGAACCGCTTGGCGCTGGTGGTGTTGCCCTTCAGCCAGGCGACGAGCTGCCGCCGGTCGGCGCCGGAGAGCGCGCGTCCCAGGGTCAGCCGCTCCAGGCTCCGTGCGAGGGCGGACGGGGTCGTGGTGTCGCGCGGGTCACCGGGGATCGCACTGTTCAGGTCGGTCTCCCAGCGGTCCAGCCTGCTCACCTCGTCGCCGAGGGAGCGGAAGAACCGGGTGAGTCCGGCCGGACCGCCGATGCGGCGCAGCATGAGGTTGCCCGCCGTGTTGTCGCTGTACCGGATGGCGAGCGCGCACGCCTCGCGCACCGGGATGCCCGTCTCCAGAAAGTCCCCGCTGTGCTCGGAGTTGGACAGGATGTCGGCGGGCGGGAAGTGGATCACCTCGTCGAGCCCGGAGCGGCCACCGCGGCCCGCGGGTCCGGAGTGGTCGCGCAGTACGGCCGCCGCCGCGAACGCCTTGAACAGCGAGCACATCGCGAACGGCTCCCCCGCGCGGTACGTCACGGTCCTGCCGGTGCGCGTGTTGCGGGCGTGGACACCGAGGCGTGCGTCGTACTCCCGCTCCAGCGCGCGCAGTCGGGCGCTCACGTCGTCGGGCGCGGAGTCGGCGGCGGCGCGTGCGGTCACCGTGGGGGTGAGCGCGGCGGCAGCGGCGAGGGCACCGCCCGCCCGGAGCAGACGGCGGCGGGGCAGGGGGGTGGTGCGGGGCATGGCGAGGTCCTCCCGGATCGTCCGTAGGAGTCGGCCGTCGGGCTTCGTGGATCACCGACGGGAGGACAGCGAAACAGCCGGACACCACCCATGTCCAAGAGGGAACTTTGAAGCCCGCATGTCTTTTTGATATGACGCCTGGATGGATCTCCTCGCGCACCTCGCGGCGTACGCGGCGACCGCCGACGAGTCGAGCTTCTCCCGGGCGGCCGACCGGCTCGGGATCGCCCAGCCGCTGCTGAGCCGCCGCATCAAGTCCCTGGAGGCGCACTTCGGGGGGCAGCTCTTCGACCGCTCGCGACGGCAGGTCACGGTCACGGACTTCGGCATGTCGCTGCTGCCGTACGCGCGGGACGTGCTGGAGCGTGCCGAGCGTCTGGAGGGCGCCGCTCGCTCGGCGCGGGCGGGGCGGGTGCGTGCGGTCGGGGTGCCGCCGGACTGCGCCCCGGTGGCGCTGGCCCGGGTGATCCGGGCGGGTGCCGAGCGCGGGTTGCCGCTCTCGGTGCGCGAACTCACACCGCAGGCAAGGGAGTTCGGGATAGCCGACGGCTCGCTCACCTATGCAGTCGCCCGGGTCGCCCCCGAACGGGCGGCGCTCCGGGTGCCGTTGGGGCTGGCATCGGCTCCGGGAGCGGAGCGGCGCGTGGTCCATCTGGAGGATCTGCGACCGCGCCGGAAGCCCGGTGCCGCGCGGACGGGCGCCCTCCCCCTCCTCACCCTGGCCGAGGACGAAGTGCCCGATTTCCGGGACCGGTTGACGCGTGCCGTGGCCCGTGCCGGGCTGCCGGAGCGGCTGGTCGCGAGCGCCGGTCCCGCCGCCACCGCGCTGGCCGAGACGCTGGCCGGGCGGGCGACGCTGCTGTGCGCGGAGCCGTTCGCGGCGCGGCACGGGGCGAGTTGGGCGCCGCTCGCGGACGCCTCGCTGCACCGGGGGTACGACCTGCGTGCGAGCGAGCGGGGCGGAGTGCCCGACTGGCTGGCGAGGGCACTGGCGTCCGTCGTGGGCGCGGTGCGGCGCGGCACGACCGACCAGCGGGCTGCCGCACAACTCGTGGGGGGCGGATGAACGCCGAGGAGCCGTACCGGCCCGTGTTCACCGCCTCGGACGGGCGCCTGCTGGACGTCGCGGAGTCCGTCGCCCGTGACTGGGACGCGCTCGGGGTGCGCGGCTCGTTCCTGGCCCGCGACCTCGACTCGGGCGAGCGGCTCGGCTTCGACGCCGACATCTCGCTGCCGCTCGCCTCGGTGGTGAAGGTGCCCCTCGCCCTGGTGGTCCTGGACCGGATCGCGGCCGGGGAACTCGACCCGGCGCACCCGGTGACGTACACCCCGGCCGCCGGTGCCGTCGGTCCCACCGGGCTCGCGGCTTTCCGGCATCCGGCGACGGTGGCCGTCGGTGATCTGCTGCTGCTGATGCTGTCGGTGAGCGACAACGCCGCCGCCGACCTGCTGTTCGACCTGGTGCCGGTCGCGGAGGTGGCCGCGCGGCTGCGGGAGTGGGGGTGCCCGGATCTGCGGGTGCGGCACCGGATGAGCCACATGTACGCGTGCGCGGCGGGCGCGTCCGGGAACGACTTCTCGCTCGCCCTGGAACTGGCGGTGCGCGACGAGCGGACCGGGCGGCACACCATCGAGACGCTCGATCCGGCGCGGGCGAACGCGGGAACGGCCTCCGCCCTCGTGGATCTGCTGGAGCGGGTGTGGCTCGACCGGATCTCCGTACCCGGCGCCACCGCCGAGCTGCGCCGTCTGATGGGGCATCAGGTCTTCACCCAGCGGATGGGCGGTGAACTGCGCGCGGATTCCCTGCGGTTCAGAGGGAAGACCGGCACGTTCCTGCATCTGCGGCACGAGATCGGGGTGGTGGAGGCGGACTCCGGTGCCCGGGTGGCGGTGGCGGCGCTGACCCGCGCGGACCGTCGGGCGGCCCTGGCGCCGGACGTCGACTGCGCGATCGGGGCGGCGGCACGGGAGGCGTTCGAGGCGCTGCGCGGCTGAACGGGACCCGGAAAGGGCGGTCAGCCCCTGCCCCCGCTGAGCTTGCGCCACTCCGGTCCGACGCGCTTCCACTCCTTGTCCCACTCGGAGAGCTGCCGCCGCACCAGCGAGCCGCGCAGCAGCCTGCCCCCGGCCCACACGGCCGTACCGCTGACCTGGGCGACGAGGAGACCGGTGAGGACGGTCTGGAGGGCCGCCTCGGCGACGGAGGCGGGCGGGGGCACGGTCCTGCCGGTGCCGTCGGTCCACACGGTGGTGGCGGTGCCCGCCGAGGTCCCGGGGCGTACCTTCGTGCGTCCCGTGTGCACCGAGCCGTCGGGGTCGGTCCAGCGGACGGTCGCCCACACGTGGTCGCCCTCGTAGCCGCTGCCCTCGGAGACGGTCCGCGCCGCGTCCGCGGTGAGGACGGCGGAGACGGTGTGCACCTGGGCGCGGCGGGCGGCGAGCGAGGCGTCCACGGTCTGTCCGGCCGCCCAGCCCGCGAGCGCACCGCCGAGGACGGCGAAGATCCAGGTGAGAAGGATGATCCAGCCCTCGGCCAGATCGCTGCGCCGCCGCAGCGGGTTGCGCCGCCAGCGCCACAGGCGGACCCGGGTGACCGGGGGCGTCCATGGAATGCGAGTCATCGGCCGCCGCCTCCTCTCGCCTGCTCACGGCCGCGTGGCGGAGTCCCGGCCCGAAGGCGTCTTCACCACCATCGTGCACCCGGGTCCGCGTGGGCGCAGTCGGGGACGGGAAAAGCCGCGTCGTCCCAGGTGGGAGCAGGCGAAGGCGCCCGGGTCCGACCCGTGGGGGCCGGTCCCGGGCGCCTGCGGGGTGCCGATCAGGCGAGGTCGAACCGGCCGAGGTTCATGACCTTGTGCCACGTGGCGACGAAGTCCTTGACGAACTTCTCCTTGGCGTCGTCGCTGGCGTACACCTCGGCGACGGCGCGCAGTTCGGCGTTGGAGCCGAAGACCAGGTCGGCACGGGTGCCGGTCCACTTGACCTGGCCGGTGGCCGCGTCGCGGCCCTCGAAGGTGGCCTGGTCGTCGCTCGTGGAGCTCCAGGTGGTGCCCAGGTCGAGCAGGTTGACGAAGAAGTCGTTCGTCAGCGTGCCCGGACGGTCGGTGAAGACACCGAGCTTGGAGCCCTGGTAGGTGGCGCCGAGGGCGCGCAGACCGCCGATGAGGACGGTCATCTCCGGGGCGCTCAGGGTGAGCAGGTTGGCCCGGTCGACCAGCATGTACTCGGCGCGGCCGGGGTTGCTGCCCTTGCCGACGTAGTTGCGGAAGCCGTCGGCGTAGGGCTTGAGCGCCTCGAAGGACTCGACGTCGGTCTGCTCCTGGGAGGCGTCGACGCGGCCCGGGGTGAAGGGCACCTCGACGGGGAACCCGCCGTCCTTGGCGGCCTGCTCCACCGCGGCGTCGCCGCCGAGGACGATCAGGTCGGCCAGGGAGACGTGCTTGTCACCGGCGGAGGCGTTGAACTCCTGCTGGACACCCTCCAGGGTGCGCAGCACCAGGGCGAGCTGGTCGGGGTCGTTGACCTCCCAGCCGCGCTGCGGCTCCAGGCGGACGCGGGCGCCGTCGGCGCCGCCGCGCTTGTCACTGCCGCGGAAGGTGGACGCGGAGGCCCAGGCGGCACCGACGAGCTGCTGCACGGTGAGACCGGTGTCGAGGATCTTGCCCTTGAGCGCGGTGGCGTCGGAGGCGTCGATCGGCTGTCCGACCGGCTCCGGCAGCGGGTCCTGCCACAGCAGCGTCTCCTCGGGGACCTCGGGGCCGAGGAGCAGGGACTTCGGGCCCATGTCGCGGTGGGTCAGCTTGTACCAGGCGCGGGCGAAGGCGTCCGCGAACTGCTCGGGGTTCTCGTAGAACCGGCGGGAGATCGGCTCGTAGATCGGGTCGAAGCGCAGCGACAGGTCCGTCGTGAGCATGTTCGGCGCGATCTTCTTGTCCGGGTCGAAGGCGCTGGGCACGGTGCCCTCACCGGCGCCGTCCTTCGGCTTCCACTGGTGGGCGCCGGCCGGGCTCTCGGTCAGCTCCCACTCGTAGCCGAACAGGGTGGCGAAGAAGTTCTCGTCCCAGGTGATCGGCGTGGAGTTCCAGGTGACCTCGAGGCCGGAGGTGATGGCGTCGGGACCCTTGCCGGTGCCGTAGCTGCTCTTCCAGCCGAGGCCCTGCTGCTCCATCGGGGCGTCCATCGGGTCGGGGCCGACGTCGCTCGCCGGGCCCGCGCCGTGGGTCTTGCCGAAGGTGTGGCCGCCCGCGATCAGGGCGACGGTCTCCTCGTCGTTCATCGCCATGCGGCTGAACGTCTCGCGGATGTCGCGCGCCGCGGCGATCGGGTCCGGATTGCCGTTGGGGCCCTCCGGGTTGACGTAGATCAGACCCATCTGGACGGCCGCCAGCGGCTTGTCCAGCTCACGGTCGCCGGTGTAGCGCTCGTCGCCGAGCCAGGTGGTCTCCGGACCCCAGTACACGTCGGCGTCCGGCTCCCAGGCGTCGACGCGACCGCCGCCGAAGCCGAAGGTCTTGAAGCCCATGGTCTCCAGCGCGACGTTGCCGGAGAGGATGATCAGGTCGGCCCAGGAGAGGTTCTTGCCATACTTCTTCTTCACCGGCCACAGCAGACGGCGGGCCTTGTCGAGGTTGGCGTTGTCCGGCCAACTGTTCAGCGGGGCGAAGCGCTGCTGGCCGCTGCCGCCGCCACCGCGTCCGTCGAGGGTGCGGTAGGTACCGGCGCTGTGCCAGGCCATGCGGATGATGAACGGGCCGTAGTGGCCGAAGTCGGCGGGCCACCAGTCCTGCGAGGTGGTCAGCACCTCGGCGATGTCCCGTTTCACCGCGGGCAGGTCCAGGTCCAGGAATGCCTCGGCGTAGTCGAATTCCTCGCCCAGCGGATTGGCGACGGGCGGGTTCTTGGCAAGGACCTTCAGGTTGAGCTGCTTGGGCCACCAGCGGTCATTGCCGCTGCCGAGGGCGGGGTGCAGGGAGGTCGCGCCGTGGGCCACCGGGCAGCCGCCGCTTCCCTCGTCCTTCGGGTCAGTGACGATCGCTTCATTGTTGTCGGGCATGTCAATCCTTCCGAAACGGACGGGACGCGGCACTCAGGCCGTACGACCGGTGGAACAGTCGGGACAGGTGCCCCAGTAGACGACCTCGGCCTCGTCGATGACGAAGCCCCGGTCGTCGGACGCGGTGAGACACGGTGCGTGACCCACCGCGCAGTCGACGTCGACGACGACGCCGCACGACCGGCAGACGGCGTGGTGGTGGTTGTCGCCGACGCGGCCCTCGAACCGGGCGGGACTCCCGGCCGGTTCGATGCGGCGTATGAGCCCTGCCGCGGTGAGCGCGTGCAGGGCGTCGTAGACGGCTTGCAGGGAGATGTGGCCCACGCGGTCGCGGACCTTGTCGGCGATGGCCTCGACACCGAGGTGGTCGCCGGCACGGACGGCGTCCAGCAGCGCGACGCGGGCCGCGGTCACACGCAGGCCAGCACCGCGCAGCTCCGCGGCGGGGGTCGGAGGCTGGGATGCGGTCATGGCACCGAACCTACCTCCACAAACACGAAAGATTCAAGAAAACGAGTCATCCAAGTCTGATTCGTGGTTTCCGACGAGCGCCACCGCCCTGTCCACGGCGAACGGCGTCCGGCCCCCGCATCATGGGTCCGCGCGGGTCCACGCGCCCGGACCCCCGGGAGCGGCGGGCCGGGAGGTCCCCCGCACGGAGTGACGCGCCTCACGTATCGAGTGTCGCCTCACGCGCCTCACCCTGCCCATCGGGACCGCTTTCCGAAACCGCCGCGCCCTCACTCGTTCGGGTGCGGCGGGCGGGCCATCCGTGGCATGGCGGCGGCTGTCTCGTTCGGCAGCAGTGTGATGTTCCCCGCGTGATGTGAATGAGGGGCACGGACGGGGCAACGCTCCCCTTCATGCCCCACGCGAACCTCCAGCGGCAGGTGATCGGATGAGCACGGCGACGACCCGGACGACCCGGACGCCGCCCGACCGGACCGGCTCGGCCACGGCCGCCGCCTCCCCCTCGGCCGCCCCCAGACCCTCCCTGCCCTCGCTCACCGGACTGCGGTGGATGGCGGCCCTGCTGGTCTTCGGGCTGCACGTGAACAACTTCGGCTACTTCGGCGGACAGCCGGGCCGCCTGGTGGCCTGGGCGTTCGGGCCGGGGGCGACGGGGGTGTCGTTCTTCTTCGTGCTCTCCGGTTTCGTCCTCATGTGGTCGGCGCGCCCCGGCGACCGGGCGCTCGGTTTCTGGCGGCGGCGCATCGCCCGCGTCTACCCGGTGCACCTGGTCACCCTCGTCGTCGCGTTCGTGATGGCGTACACGCTGAGCGGGCTGCCCCGCCCGCGTGTGAGGCAGGCGGCGGCCAACGTGCTGCTGGTGCACTCGTGGTGGCAGCCCTGGTGGCAGACGCTGAACCCGGTGAGCTGGTCGCTGGCCTGCGAGGCGTTCTTCTACGCCGCCTTCCCCGCGCTGTTCCTGGTGCTGCGGCGGCTGAGCGCGCGGGGCGCGGTGGTCCTCGGCGCGCTCGCGGTGCTGGCGGTGCTGGTGCTGGCGCGGGCCGACTCCCACCACTGGCTGCACCAGCCGCTGTACTCGCTGCCACTGGCCCGGCTGCCCGAGTTCGTGCTCGGCGCGGTCACCGCGCGGCTGGTGATGCTCGGGCGCTGGCGCGGACCCGGTCTCGAGGCGTCGCTGGCGCTGGCGCTGCTCGGCTACTTCCTCGTCCCGCAGATCCGGGGCGGCTACACCGGGACCGCCTGCACCCTGGCCGGTTTCGTCACCCTGATCCCTGCGGCGGCCCTCGCGGACCTGCGCGGTCTTCCCTCGCTGTGGCGGCGCCGCCGACTCGTCCGGCTCGGGGAGCTGTCCTTCGCGTTCTACATGATCCATCTGCTGGTGCTGCGCGCGGGCATCACCGTGCTCGGCGACAAACCGCGCTTCGGCCCGCTCGCCGGGCTCGGTGTCACCGCGGCCGCCTTCGCCCTGTCGCTGGGGCTGTCCTGGCTGCTCTACGAAGCGGTGGAACGCCCCGCGCGGCGCCTCCTCCTGCGCGGTCACCGCCCAGAGTCCCGGGCTCCCAGGGCCGACCCCGAGCCGGTCCCGTCCGACGCCTGACCAGCGGCGGAATACCCGCTGGCGGGCGGTCACCGGTCGCACTACCGTTCCGCCGGGCGGCGCGCCTCGGACGCCGCCCGGCCGAGGAAGGGCGGGGATCTGATGGACCGGAACGCCGGGCACGGGCTGGAGCGGAACATACGCACGACGGAGGACGTACTCAGGCTGCTCGACGGTCTGTTCGCGCCGGACGCCGACCGCTGGACGGACGGTGCTGCCTCCTGGTGGGACGCGTTCTACGGCGACCGGTCCCGGCCGGTGCCGTTCTTCCCCGCCAAGCCCGACGAGAACCTGGTCGTCCACCTGGACGAGGGTCTGATCGAGCCGTGCCGCGCGCTGGACCTGGGCTGCGGACCGGGACGCAACGCGCTGCACCTGGCGGCGCGCGGTTTCGAGGTGGACGCCGTCGACCTGTCCCCGACGGCCGTCGCCTGGGGCGAGGAGCGGGCCCGCGAGACCGGCGCGAAGGTGCGCTTCCACCGGGGCGACGCCTTCGAACTGACCCGGGAGAGGCTCGGCGGCCCGTACGGGCTGGTCTACGACTCCGGCTGCTTCCACCATCTGCCGCCGCACCGGCGCGTGAGTTATCTCCGGCTCCTGGACCGCGTCCTCGCGCCCGGCGGACACTTCGCGCTCACCTGTTTCGCCGCCGGGCACATGGGCTCGGAGGTGTCCGACGCGGAGCTGTACCGGGACGGCAGGCTGCACGGCGGGCTGGCGTACACGGCGGAGTCGCTGCGCTGGATCTTCCAGGACCTCACGGAGGTGGAGTTGCGGCCCATGCGGGAGCGGGGCGAGGACGCGGACGTGCTGGGTCTGCCGTTCCTGTGGACCGCGCTGTTCCGCCGCCCTGCCTGAGCGCTGTTGCGCCGCCCGGTCCGAGCGCGGACAAGCCGTGAGCCGGCTCCCCGGGCGGGGAGCCGGCTCGCGGTGGGCGTCAGGAGTTGACGCAGGCGTTGCCGAACGCGGGGTTCAGCAGACCGACGATGTCGATCGTGTTGCCGCACAGGTTGACCGGGATCTCGACCGGCACCTGGATGACGTTGCCGGAGGCGACGCCGGGGCTGCCGACCGCGGTACCGGTCACCGGGTCGGGGTCCGCGGCGTGGGCCGCCGTGGTGCCGACGAGGGCAAGGGAGCCCGCGAGAAGGGCCGTTGTGGCAATGCTACGCATACGCATGAGGTGCCTCACTGGTCGAGATCAGGACCCTTCCATCACAGCGGCAACTCCCCCGGCGCGCCCGCGCAGCTACTCCGTTAGGGACGGGGCGGTTAGGCGGCCGGACCAGGCGGTCCGGGGCGCCGGGAACGCCCGGACCCCCGGGCCGGGGACCGCCGGGACCGGGACGGCGACGGACGCCGTCCCGTGGGTGAAGTCGACCGGTCGGTACGGCTGTTGCCGCGAACGTCCGGCCTTCCCGGGGCCGCCCGGACCGGGGGCCGTCGGCGGGTCCGGCACGGGGCCGTCCGCGTACGCCACCCTAGGCGGCGTACGCGGACGGCGCAGTGCGGCGCGTGGCTGTTACGGGAACTTGGTCACCTTGGAGGGGACGGTGTCCGAGCCCGAGGTGGGCGCGCCGGTGTTGTTGACGACGTGGGCGTACTGCCCCTTGCCGCCGAGCGAGATCACCAGCAGGTCGTGCAGCTTGATCCCGGAGCCGGTCGGCACCTGGAAGCCGTGGGCCTGGACGATCGAGGGGTCGGAGGTGAAGTTGCAGTAACTCCCGAGCCCCCATGCCTCGTGCGTGGTGACCGAGTCGGCGACCTTGTAGGCGGCGTAGCCCACGATGCCGTCGTGGGTGACGGCGGCGGCGTTGGGCACGTCGTACGCCTTCTCGTTCTGGAAGAAGATCGTGCGCCCGCGCTCACCGGCCCAGTACACGTCGTACTTGTTGAAGTGCTCGACGAACAGCCCGGTGGCGAGTACGTCGTTGCCGTTGACGCGCAGCCCGTAGTCGGCGCGGTTGGTGTCCCAGCCGACGCCGCTGCCGTGGTCGGCGCGCCACAGCCAGGTGTGGTCGATGATGACGTTGTTGCTGTTGACCACGACCGAGTTGGTGGCGAGACCGGGGCCCGCGCCGCCGATGCGCACGAACACGTCCTGCATGGTGGTGGGGTTGGCGGAGTGGTCGGCGGTGGAGCCGGGGGTGCCGATCCGCAGCAGCGTGTCGGAGTTGACGGGACCCGCGTCGATGAGGAACCCGGCGAGCTTCACGCCGTCCACGTCGGCGACGTGCATCGCGTCGATGCCGTTGTCGGGGACGATGGTGGCGAGACCGAGCCCGAGGACCACGGTGTTGGCACGGTTGACCTCGATGGTCTGGTCGAGGTGGTAGACACCCGGCGTGAACAGGAGGTTGAGCCCCTGGGCGAGGGCCGCGTTGATGGTGGCGGCGGTCGCTCCGGGCTTGACGACGTAGAACTGGTCGAGCGGGATCGAGCTGCCCGCGTTGGCCGGCCAGGACACGCCCCGCGCGTTGGTGCGCTTGGCGGGGACGAACACCTTGTAGGTGCTGCCGTCGAGGTAGAGGAACGGCTTCTCGCGGGAGACGGGGGTGTTGTCCAGCGTGGTGTACGGACCGCTGTCGAAGTTGGTCGCGGGCGCGCCCTGGACGCCGGTGAAGGTCATGTTCCAGACGCCGTTGGTCCAGCCGCCCACCGAGCTGTCGCGGGTGTACCACTGCTGCTGGGAGTACGGGCCGACCGTGCCGTCGATCTTCGAGTCGGCGATGTAGCCGCCGGACGCCCAGCCGTAGCCGTTCGGGGCGAGGTTGAGCCCGCCCTGGACATGGATGCGGCGGAACGGCGCTGCCTGTGCGACGGCCCACCGGTCGTCACCGCTGACCGGGCGGATCGCGAGGTTCTCCGCCGAACGCCAGAAGTTCTGCGTGGCGTTGCCGTTGAACCAGCCCGCGTCCACGGTGATGTCGCCGTTGATCTGGGTGTCGTCGGGGTTCATCCCGAGACCGGAGATCGAGGTGTAGAAGCCGAGTTGGGCGTTGATGTTGTTGTAGGTGCCGGGCTTCAGCAGGAACTGGTAGCGGCCGGAGCCGAACTGGTTCGACTCCTGACGGGAGAAGACGTCGTCGAACTTCTGCTGGAGGTTCGGCGTCGAGGGGTCGACGACGATGACGTTGGGCCCGAGGTCGCCGCCGCCCTGGACCGGCGGGGTGCCGGTGGTGCCCGTGTGCACGGCGAACTCCCACAGCGAGTAGCCGTAGACCGTGCCGCGCGCGGTGCCGTAGACGCGGACGTAGCGCCCTGAACCGCTCACGGTGTAGGAGGCGTTGCCGCCGCTCGCGCCGGTGACGGACTTCAGCGTGCTCCAGTTCTGTCCGTCGGTGGAGGACTCGATGCGGAAGTCCTTGCCGTAGGCGGCCTCCCAGCGCAGGTCGACTCCGCACAGGTCCTTGACCGAGCCCAGGTCGACCTGGAGCCACTGCGGGTCGGACGCCTGGCTGGACCAGCGGGTGGCGTTGTTGCCGTCGACGGCGGCGGAGGCGGGGAAGTCCGCGCTCTCGGTGGAGGAGGAGGTGGCGGGCCTGCCCTGCGCGGCGTTGGCGGTGCCGCAGCCGGACTGGCTGCCGCCGGAGGTGCCGAACACCTGGAACTCCCAGAGGGAGTAGCCCCATTGGGTGGCCCGGTGGACGCCGAGCATCCGGACGTAGCGGCCCTGTCCGGAGACGTCGACGGTGTCGGTGCCCCCGTCGGAGCCGGTGACGGACTTCAGGTCGGTCCAGGTGGTGCCGTTGTCGGAGATCTGGAGCTTGTAGTCCTTGCCGTAGGCGGCTTCCCAGTTCAGGACCACGCTGGTGACGCTCGCGCTCGCGCCGAGGTCGACGCGCAGCCACTGGTCGTCGGTGGCGGCGGAGGACCAGCGGGTGGAGGTGTCGCCGTCCACGGCGGCGGCTGCCGGGGTTCCGGCGTTCTCCTCGGAGGAGGCGGTGGTCGTGCGTCCCTGTGAGAGGGGGGTCTCGGCCGCGCGGGCCGAGGGATGGGCGGCGGGCAGGGCGAGCAGTGCCGCCGTGACGGCGAACACTGCACCCAGGGATCTCAGTCTCATGCGGCGGCTCCTGCGGCTCGGGGGCCGGAACACCGGCCTCCCCACTTAGTTCATGTTTTGATTTAAGGGATGAACCAAACGGGCGGCAAGCCTTCGGAACTCAAATCCTTTACGCAACAGGGGCGTTCACACCCACGGGCCGTTCACACCACGAAACGACCGGCCGGACCACGCGGTGTGGTCCGGCCGGTCGTCAACTGCCTTGCCAAGTAAGTCGGTTCAGCGACGCGGGCGTCCCTGGGTGCGCAGTTCGCCCACCGTCCTGAGCAGCTTGTCCGCGGGTTCGCGCAGCCGGGGATGGGCCAGCACCGTGTTGCGCAGACCCCGCACCGGGCGGCGCCACATGCGCTGGGCGAGCGCGACCGGATGCGGCCGGGCGGCGAAGCCCTCGCCCACCCGCAGTTCGCGGGTCTTGAGCCAGTCCTTGTACTCCTTGTCGCCACGCCCGAGATCCACCAGGGTCACCCCGCCGCGCGCGGCGCCCTCGGCGGTGCGCAGGTGCATCATCAACCCGGGTGAGTAGTAGTGCAGTTCGGGGTCGTAG
Source organism: Streptomyces sp. DSM 110735 (assembly GCF_016482685.1). GTDB lineage: Bacteria > Actinomycetota > Actinomycetes > Streptomycetales > Streptomycetaceae > Streptomyces. Next base: position 34,136 of record NZ_JACYHF010000003.1, read on the forward strand.
GCGGTGAACCAGGCGGCCAGGACGGTGCTGGAGCGGGGTCCGAAGTGGGCGGCCACCGGGCGGTCCCCGGCGTACAGCACGGACAGGACGCCGGTGAAATGCTCGGCGCGGACGTGGAAGAGATGGTCCGTCAGGTCCACGATCCACGGCCGGGAGAACCGGTCCATCCGGCCCGTGCGGCGGTACTGCGCGGACTTCCAGCGCATGAGGGTGCGCAGCGCCTTCGGGTCGCGCTCGTCGAAGACGAAGCGGACCTCGCCGATGTCCCGTCCGAGTCTGCGCTCCTTCTTGAGCGTGGTCTTGGCGAGCCCCGGGTAGGTGGCGCGCAGCCATTCGGCATAGGTGCCGTCGCCGGGCTTCACGTCGATCACCGGCGAGGCGAACGTGCCGGTGACGTACGGCGCGAACGGCCGCTGCTCCTGCACGAGATGGTCGAACTCGAAGAGGCTGAGCCCGCAGGCGCGCAGCAACTCGCCGGTGTCCCACGTGACTCCGGGCCGGTGCACGAGAGCCTGGCAGTCGGAGAGCCCGAGACCGATGGCGCGTCCGGTCCCGAGCGGACCGCGCTCGTACGGCAGGAAGCCGACCGGTTCGCCGCCCTCCCGCAGGACGGCGACGCGGACACCGCCGCGATGGCGGCCGACCCCGATGGCGAACTCGGGTGCCAGGAACGGGTTGGCGTACTCGGGCGACTCGTCCATCGCCCGGTGCCACGCCCCGCGCAGCGCCGAGGTCAGGTCGCCGGGTCTGTGGATGGTGATCTCCACCTCAGATCGACCGCCCTTCCGGCGCCGCCGCCCCGGGCGCCGCGTGGCGCACCCCACCCCAGTTGCCGCTCATCTTCTCGCCGTCCCCCCGCCCTGCGCCGACGCTCAAACGTCGCGAAACAGTACGCACCTGTCAAGGGTGCCTCAGTCGGCCGACACTCCGCCACGGTTCCGCGCAGATCGGCCGGTTCGCCAACTGCCTTACACAGAACGGACGTCAATCCTCCGCACGGGTAAAGACTTCGTTTGGTCCAGTCCAAGTGTGCGCATTGGACTAGACCAAGTCGGCGCCACGCCAAGAGGCTGGGGGCTTCCCCATCCCCCACCCCCCATGGAGGCACGTAGTGGGACGTCTTCGCGCTTGTCTGGGCGCGGCCGCCGCGGTCGGACTGGCCGCGGCCGGTACCACCGCTCTCGCCGCGGGCAGCGCCTCGGGTGCACCCAGCGCCCTCGACAACCGCTGGTACGCGGCGGCCCCGTACCTGATGCCGGAGGACAACGATCCGCCGGACGCGGCCGCGATCATGGACGCCACCGGGCTCAAGGCTTTCCAGTTGGCCTTCATCCTGGCGCCCAACGGCGGTGGCTGCACCCCGACCTGGGGCGGCACCTCGTCGCTCTCCTCCGACACCGCCGTCCAGTCGGTGATCAACACCATCCGGTCCAAGGGAGGTGACGTCTCCGTCTCGATCGGCGGCTACGGCGGCACCAAGCTGGGCCAGACCTGTTCCGACGCGGCGAGCACGGCGGCCGCGTACCAGCAGGTCATCACCAAGTACGGGCTGCACGCGATCGACTTCGACCTGGAGGAGCCGGAGTACGAGAACACCGCGGCCATCAAGAACGAGATCGGCGCCGCCAAGATCCTCCAGCAGAACAACCCCGGTCTATACGTCTCCGTGACCACTCCGGGCACGGCGGACGGCACCGGCTGGTTCGGCAAGCAGATGCTGCTGGAGGCGAAGTCGCAGGGGTTCACTCCTAACAACTTCTCCATCATGCCCTTCGACGGCGGCTTCAACGGCGCGACGAGCCAGACCGACGCGCTGACCAAGTTCAACGGCATCCTGCAGTCCACCTTCGGGTGGAACGAGGCCACGGCGTACGCGCACGAGGGCTTCTCCGGGATGAACGGGCGCAGTGACGCCGGGGAGTACTTCTCCCAGGCGGACTTCCAGACGGTGCTGGACTTCGCGACCAGCCACCACATGGACCGCTTCACCTTCTGGTCGCTGAACCGGGACCGCCAGTGCTCCCCCGCCGACAACGGCGGTCGCACCTCCGGGTCCTGCTCCAGCGTGGCCCAGAGCGCCTGGGAATTCGCCAAGTTCTCGGTGAAGTTCGCGGGCGCCACCCCGCCCGGCTCCACGCCGACCCCGACGCCCACTCCGCCGAACCCGGGCAACTCCTGCAAGGGCGCCTGGAGTTCGTCGGCCGTGTACGTCAGCGGGGACGAGGTCTCGTACAACGGGCACAACTGGAAGGCCAAGTGGTGGGCCCAGAACGAGACGCCCAACGGCTCGGACTGGGGACCGTGGCAGGACGAGGGTTCCTGCTGACCGTCGGCTGACCTCTTGACGGTGATGGTCCGAACCTTTACGTTCCGGGTCGTCAACGTCCATGGATGCGCCCGGAGTTCATATCCGTGAACTCCGGGCGCGTCCGGTCCGACGGGAGGACCCCCCACATGACCCGTCCCCGGCTTCTCGCGGCGGCGACCGCCACCGCACTCGCCCTCACGCTCGGCGCGTTCGGCGGCAGCGCCCAGGCGGCCGACCCCCACGTCGCGCCCGGCGGCAACTTCGACCTGTCCGTCTGGCAGCTCCAGGAGCCGGTCGGCTCCCCCGGCTCCCCCACCACGATCTCCTCGTCCCGGCTGCGCGGCGCGAACGGCTACCAGGACGCGTACTTCTACACCGACACCCGCGACGGCGCGATGACCTTCTGGGCGCCCGAGAAGGGCGTCACCACACCCAACTCCCACTACGCGCGCTCGGAGCTGCGCGAGATGAACCGCGACGGCAGCGCCGCCGACTGGGCGCTCGGCGGTACGCACCGGCTCAGCGCGACCCTGCGCGTGGTCTCGGTGACCAAGAACGTGTGCGTCGGCCAGATCCACCTGGGCTCGGGCGGCTCCTCCACCAAGCCGCTGGTCGAGCTGTACTACCGCGCGAACGGCGACATCGCGCTCGGCACCGAGGACTCCCCCTCCGGCGGCCAGACCACGCACCCGGTCGGCCATGTCTCCCTCGGCAAGACCTGGACCTACACCATCGCCGTGACCGGCGGGAACACCATCGAGCTGACCGTCAACGGCACCACCACCCGCTACGGCATCCCGTCCTCGTTCTCGCCGTACCGGCAGTACTTCAAGGCCGGGTCCTACAACCAGTCCTCCTCCGACAGCACGACCAACGGCGCGAAGGTCGGTTTCTACGGGCTGACCGTGTCCCACGGCTGATCCAGGGCCCTCCGGAGGTGATCCACCAGCCTCCGGAGGGCCGCTCCGTGACCCGGTTCACACCCGGACATACGGTGTGACCTGCGCAACTGGTGCATTTGAGCGAAGGGTCGTAGCGTCGGTGCGCACACGGTCGGACACGGCACTACAGGTGGGAGCGACCATGCGCGGATCACTGATGGGAACGGCGGTCACCCTGGCGGCGGGGGCACTGCTCACGGCGGCCATGACCACGGCCTCGGCCAGCCCCCCGGACGATTCCGCCGCGCACACGGCCGCTGCCCGGCCCGTCCTGGTCGACTGCATGTGGCAGCGCGATGTGCGTCCGACGGACTTCATCCTGGCCTGCGGCGACGGAAACAGCCGTCTGATGGACCTGCACTGGACGAAGTGGAACGACGGCAAGGCAAGCGCCGAGGGTGTGAACTGGGTCAACAACTGCGACCCGTACTGCGCCCGGGGCACCTTCCGGTCCTACCCGGTGACCGTGAAGCTCGACCGCCCGGCCGAGTGGAAGAAGGAGCCCGGGGTGCAGCACTTCACCAGGATGACCCTGACCTACAAGGACGCGCGCCCCGACGGGTTCAAGCAGGTCATGACGTACCCGCTCTGGGACTGAGGGCGGCGGGCTCCGGGAGCGGCGGCAGGGCTCCCGGAGCCTTCGGCAGGAGGGCGGCGACCGGCCGGGTCAGACGATCTCGGCCAGCAGGTCGCCGCCCTCCACCTGCTGGATGCGGTTGATGGCGAGCCGGGCGATCCGGCCGGCCTTCGGCGCGGTGATGGTGGCCTCCATCTTCATCGCCTCGATGGTGGCGAGGGTCGCCCCCGCCGCCACCTCGTCGCCCTCGGCCGCGGCGAGCGTCACCACTCCCGCGAAGGGCGCCGCCACATGGCCCGGGTTCGCCCGGTCCGCCTTCTCGGTCACCGGGACGTCGGAGGAGGCGGCGCGGTCGCGGACCCGGATGGGGCGCAACTGGCCGTTGAGCGAGGACATCACCGTGCGCATCCCGCGCTCGTCGGCCTCGCCGACCGCCTGCAGTTCGATCAGCAGCCGCACCCCGGGCTCCAGGTCGACGGCGTACTCCTTGGCGGGGCGCAGCCCGTAGAAGAAGGACTTGCTGTCCAGGACGCCGGTGTCGCCGTAGGTCTGGCGGTGGGTTTCGAACTCGCGGGTGGGCCCGGGGAACAGCAGCCGGTTGAGGGTGGGCCTGCGGTCCTTGGCCAGCCCCTCGCGGTCCTCGGCGGACAGCTCGGGCACCGGCTTGGGCTCGGCGCGCCCGCGCAGCGCCTTGGTCCGGAACGGCTCCGGCCAGCCGCCGGGCGGGGTGCCCAGCTCGCCGCGCAGGAAGCCGATCACCGAGTCGGGGATGTCGAAGCGGTCCGGGGTCTCCTCGAAGTCCTCCGGTGACACTCCGGCGCCGACCAGGTGCAGCGCGAGGTCGCCGACGACCTTGGAGGACGGGGTGACCTTGACCAGGCGGCCGAGGATGCGGTCGGCAGCGGCGTACATCGCCTCGATCTCCTCGAAGCGGTCCCCGAGACCGAGGGCGACCGCCTGGGTGCGCAGGTTGGAGAGCTGGCCGCCGGGGATCTCGTGGTGGTAGACGCGCCCGGTCGGGGAGGCGAGACCCGCCTCGAAGGGGGCGTAGATCTTGCGCACGCTCTCCCAGTACGGCTCCAGCTCCTCGACGGCGGCGAGGTCGAGCCCGGTGGGGCGCTCGGAGTGGTCCGTCGCGGCGACCAGCGCCGAGAGGGAGGGCTGCGAGGTGGTCCCGGCCATGGAGGCGACCGCGCCGTCCACCGCGTCGACGCCCGCCTGGATCGCGGCGAGATAGGTGGCGAGCTGACCGCCCGCGGTGTCGTGCGTGTGCAGATGCACGGGGAGACCGAACTCGCCGCGCAGCGCGGTGACCAGCTTCGTCGCGGCGGGCGCGCGCAGCAGACCCGCCATGTCCTTGATCGCCAGGACATGGGCGCCCGCCTCGACGATGCGCTCGGCGAGACGGAGGTAGTAGTCGAGGGTGTAGAGCCGCTCGGCGGGGTCGCTGAGGTCGGCGGTGTAGCAGAGGGCGACCTCGGCGACGGCGGTGCCGGTCTCGCGGACGGCCTCGATGGCGGGGCGCATCTGGTCCACGTCGTTGAGCGCGTCGAAGATGCGGAAGATGTCGATGCCGGTGGCGGCTGCCTCCTGCACGAAGGCGTCGGTGACCTCGGTGGGGTACGGCGTGTAGCCGACGGTGTTGCGACCGCGCAGCAGCATCTGGAGGCAGAGGTTGGGCATCGCCTCGCGCAGCGTGGCGAGCCGCTCCCAGGGGTCCTCGGCGAGGAAGCGCAGCGCCACGTCGTAGGTCGCGCCGCCCCAGCACTCCACGGAGAGCAGTTGCGGCAGGGTGTGCGCGACGACCGGGGCGGCGGCGAGGAGGTCCTTGGTGCGCACCCGGGTGGCGAGCAGCGACTGGTGGGCGTCGCGGAAGGTGGTGTCGGTGACGCCGAGGGTGCGCGACTCGCGCAGATGCCGGGCGAAGCCCTCGGGACCGAGGTCGACCAGCAACTGCCGCGAACCGGCGGGGGGTTCGCCCGCCGGGACCTCCGGCAGCTTGGTGACCGGGTCGGGCAGCTCCGGGCGCTCGCCGTGCGGCTTGTTGACGGTGACGTCGGCGAGGTAGGTGAGCAGCTTGCTGCCCCGGTCGGCGGAGTGACGTGCCGTCAGGAGCTGCGGGCGTTCCTCGATGAACGAGGTGGTGACCCGTCCGGCGCGGAAGTCGGGGTCGTCCAGGACCGCCTGCAGGAACGGGATGTTGGTGGCCACGCCCCGGATGCGGAACTCGGCCACCGCGCGCCGGGCGCGGCCGACGGCGGTCGGGAAGTCCCGCCCCCGGCAGGTGAGTTTGACCAGCATGGAGTCGAAGTGGGCGCTGATCTCCGTGCCCGCGTGGGTGGTTCCGCCGTCCAGCCGGATGCCGGAGCCGCCCGGCGAACGGTACGCGCTGATCCGTCCGGTGTCGGGGCGGAACCCGTTGGCGGGGTCCTCGGTGGTGATACGGCACTGGAGAGCGGCGCCGCGCAGGGTGATGCGGTCCTGGGAGAGTCCGAGGTCGGCGAGGGTCTCCCCGGCGGCGATGCGCAACTGGGCCTGGACAAGGTCGACATCGGTGACCTCCTCGGTCACCGTGTGCTCGACCTGGATGCGCGGGTTCATCTCGATGAAGACGTGGTTGCCGTCGCGGTCGAGCAGGAACTCCACGGTGCCCGCGTTGCGGTAGCCGATCTCGCGGGCGAAGCGGACGGCGTCGGCGCAGATGCGGTCGCGCAGTGCGGGGTCGAGGTTGGGCGCGGGGGCGAGTTCGATGACCTTCTGGTGGCGGCGCTGGACCGAACAGTCGCGCTCGTAGAGGTGGATGACGTTGCCCTCGCCGTCGGCGAGGATCTGCACCTCGATGTGGCGGGGGTCCACGACTGCCTTCTCCAGGAAGACGGTCGGGTCGCCGAAGGCGGAGGCGGCTTCCCGGGAGGCGGCCTCGATGGACTCGCGCAACTGGGCGGGGTCCTCGACCCGGCGCATGCCCCGCCCGCCGCCGCCCGCGACCGCCTTCACGAAGACCGGGAAGCCGATCTCGTCCGCGGCGCGCACCAGTTCGTCCACGTCGTTGGAGGGCGCGGAGGAGGCGAGGACGGGTACCCCGGCGGCGCGGGCGGCGGCGACCGCGCGCGCCTTGTTGCCGGTGAGTTCGAGGGTGGCGGCGTTCGGTCCGACGAAGGTGATGCCCGCCTCCTCGCAGGCGCGGGCCAGCTCGGGGTTCTCCGAGAGGAAGCCGTAGCCGGGGTAGACGGCGTCGGCTCCGGCCCGGCGGGCGGCGGCCACGATCTCGTCGACGGAGAGATAGGCGCGCACGGGGTGCCCCTGCTCCCCGATCTCGTACGCCTCGTCGGCCTTGAGCCGGTGCAGCGAGTTGCGGTCCTCGTGCGGGAACACGGCGACCGTGCGCGCGCCCTGCTCGAACGCCGCGCGGAACGCCCGGATCGCGATCTCTCCCCGGTTGGCGACCAGCACCTTGCGGAACATCTCGGATTCCCTTCAGCCTGCCGGCGACGTACACCATCGTGTCAGCCAAGCCCTGCCCCGGTATCTCGCGGAAACACTAGGGGGTGCCCGCCCGGGTCGAGGTGCGAAAACCGTCACATTGACGTGGCCCTGCCGACGTGACCGCGCGTGCGGGCGCGGGAGGGGGCGGCGCAGGGACCGCAGCGGGGGCGAGGGAGGTGTCGCGCCGTGCCGCCGGGGGCTCTGTGCGCCGTACGGTCAGGGATCGCAGGAGGTGACGCAGCCGGGCACCGTGGGTGTGCAGGACGCCCAGGACGACGGCGGCGCCCACGGCGATCAGGTGTTCGCGGCCCGCGAGGTTGGGGATGGCGATGGACTCCCACACCATCGATCCGCCTGTCAGAGTGAAAACCACGGGCGCCCGGCGGACCACCGCCAGATAGGTGAACAGGCCGACGACCGCCGCCGAGGGACCGGTGTCGAGGACCTGCCCCGCCTCGGGCGGCAGCCCGAGTCCCCACCAGCCGTCCGGGCCGAGCGCGATCATCGCGCGGGCGGTGAGGGTGCCGGCCAGGGTGGTGGCGTAGCTGATGAAGAGGGTGCGGGCGCGGCCGAGGACGAGTTCGGCGAGCGCGAAGGCGAGGAAGAGCTGGGTGATGCCCGCCCAGACCGGGAGGTCGAGCGCGGGGACGTAGAGCGAGACGGGGGTGCGCAGCAGGGACAGCCACAGGGGCAGGTCGGCGGTGACGCCGCCGAGGCGGCGCACCCAGGTGGCACCGGCGGGGTGCTGGGCGAGGTCGTGGAAGAAGATGACCCCGAAGGCGGCGACGAACGCCAGCAGGAGTCCCGGGAGCCCCCGGTGGGCGAGTCTGCGCACCGGGTCGACGACGATGGCGTGCCACTCGCCCCGCAGCACGCGTCCGGTGCCCCGGGCGCCCCGCGCTAGCGCGGGGCGGATCGCCGGGACGTGCCCGCCGGTGTTCGTGGGACGCGACGTCCTGTCGCTCCCGGCTGCCCCGACCCGCACGTCGCCCCCTCCCCCGGCCGTGCCCGGGTGCGGGACGGCGGTCACAGTTCAGCGAGCCGGAGCCCGGTCGTCAAGATCTTCGGCGGGGGCGGCTGCGTGACAAGAATCGGACGCCGGGGGCTCAACCTCGCGCGGTCCGGGGGCGTCCGGCGTTCCGTGCCGTATGCGGATACGGTCCCGGGCGCCCGGTTCACGGCCAACGCGCGGGTTTGCACGTCCACTTCATGGACTGCCGCTGCTTTCTTTCCACTTTGATCATCAACTCTCGTATAGTGACCGCCGGTTCACCGAGACAGTCGTTTTTCCGTCAGCCGACCCCGAGCACGCCCGCCGTTCGTTCCCCGTTCCCTCTTTGTTCCGTTTTCGCCATCTGCCATCTGCCATCTGCCGCGAGGACCACACCGGACCGATGACCGCGCCCACGCCATCAGGCGACCGTTCCCCCCTCCGCGCGCTCGCCGCCACGCTCGCCGCGACCGCCGCGCTCTCGGCGCTCGCGCTCGCCGCGGCGGTGGCGATCGCGCCGGACCCGGCGCGCAACGCGCTGTTGTGGTGCGGGATTCCAGCCGCGGTCCTGCTCTCGGCCGCCGTGACCGGGGCCGTGTACGGCGTCCACACCGGGCGCCTGCTGCGCCGCCGTCTGGAGGGCGCGGCCGGGGACATCGCCCGGCTCACCCAGCAGCGCGACCGGCAGACGGAGGACGCGCGCCGGGAACAGCAGCGGCTCATCAACGAACTCGCCGCTCAGCGGGTGGAGTTCAAGGAGGAGCGGCAGCGCCTTGAGCGGGAGGGCGCCGGTTCGCTCGACGAGCTGCGCTCCGAACTGGAGGGCGTCCGGGCGGAGTTGGATCAGGCGCGGCGCGAGCGGGCGGCGGCGGTCTCCGCGACCTCCAACGCGGCGGCGCGCATGCAGGCACTCGCCACCGCGACGCTGGCCGACCTGCGCGCGATGGAGGAACGGCACACCGGCGAGGACGTGCTCACCGATCTGCTCCACCTCGACCACCGCACGGCCCAGGCGGGGCGTCTCGCCGACTCCGTCGCCGTGCTCACCGGGGCGCGTTCGGGGCGTCGTTGGGCGCGGCCGATCGCGATGGAGTCCATCCTGCGCGGTGCGATGGGACGCATCGGCGGCTACCGGCGGGTGCGGGTGCACTCCACCAGCGACGCCGCCGTCGCCGGGCACGCGGCGGAGGGCGTGATGCACGCGCTGGCCGAACTCCTCGACAACGCGACCAACTTCTCGCCGCCGACCGCCGAGGTCCACGTGTACGTGGAGGAGGTCCCGGCCGGGGTCATCGTGTCCGTGGAGGACAGCGGTCTGGTGATGGGCGACGTGCAGTTGCGCCGCGCGGAGAAGGCGGTCACCGGTGACGTGTCCGGGCTCGGCGGTCTCACCGGCACCCGGCTCGGGCTCGCGGTGGTGGGGCGGCTGTCCCGCAAGCACGGCCTCAAGGTCTCCTTCCGGCCCTCGGCGCGCGGCGGCACGGGTGTGCTGATGCTGGTCCCGCAGGACATCCTGACGAGCCCGGTCCCGCCGGAGCGGGTGCCGCCTACGGCTCTTCCGGCGCCGGTCGACGCCGAGCCGGAGGAGTCGGACTCGCTCCCGCGCCGCCGCCGAGGACGCACCCTGGCGGAGGCCGAACGCTCCCGCGCGACCCGCTCCGCGAACCCGGACCCCGCCCCCGCCCCCGACCCGGACCAGGCCAGGACCCGCGCGGCCCGCTTCACGAGCTTCCGGAAGGCGGTGCGACCGGCTGGCGGCGCGGGGAAGGACGCCTCGGCCGAGCCGTCGGGCACGAGCGGGGCGACCACCGGCCCTGACACCGGCACCGGCACCGGCACCGGCACCGAGTCCAGCCCGCGCCCCGCCGACGCCCCCGCGACACCGGACGCTACCGCCCCCACCCCCGCCCGCGCGGAGCGCACCCCCGCTCACGACCACACCGACCACACCGGTGGACTCCCCCGCCGTACCCGCACCCGCGCCACCGCGGACGACACCCCCGGCGGCAGCGGCGACACCGGCAACACACCGGCCCACGGTCACCCGGCGGACACCCCGGGCGACACCCCCGCCGCCGGGCACGCCGACGCGGGCACCCCCCGTACCGAGACCCCCGGCGGCACCACATCCGCCGCCTCTTCCTCCTCGTCCGAGCACCACCCCACGCACCCGGAAGGCTCCACTTCATGACCGGCCCGACCACCGCCGACGACAAGCTGACCTGGCTCCTGGAGGGGCTCCTGGAGAGGACGCCGGGTGCGCGGCACGCGCTCGTGCTGTCCCGGGACGGGCTGAAGCTGTGCCGCTCGCCCGAGCTGTCCGTCGACCAGGCCGACCAGCTCGCCGCGATCGCCGCGGGCATCCAGTCCCTGTCGCAGGGCGCGTCCGTGGAGTTCGGGGACGGCAGCGGCGGGGTGCGCTCGGCGATGACCGAGTTCTACGGCGGTGTGCTGTTCATCGTCGAGGCGGGCTCGGGCGCCCACCTGGCGGTGATCACCAGCGACGACGCCGACCCGGGCGTCGTGGGGCACACCATGAGCGAGCTGGTGGAGCAGATCGGTGAGCACCTGACCGCTCCGCCCCGTTCCTCATGAGCCGTCCCGGCAGGGACGACGCCCCGGACCGTCTCTACACGATCACGCACGGCCGCGTCGGGCCCGCTCCCGACAACCCGTTCGACCTGGTCACGCTGGTCGTCGCCGAGTCGGCGGCCACGCCCGGTATGCAGTCGGAGCTGGTGGCGATCCTGCGGATGACCGAGTTCCCCACCTCGGTCGTCGAGATCGCCGCCGAGCTGCGGCTGCCCGTCGGCATCACCAAGGTGCTGCTCGGCGATCTGCTGGACCAGGGGCGCGTCAGCGCACGCCATCCGCACCGGCCGGCCATCACCGACCCCGACATCCTGGAGCAGGTGCTCGTTGGACTCCGCAACCTCTGACGCGCGCACCCCGTTGGGTGCCTCCGCCGACAACGGTCTGAAGATCGTCGTCGTGGGCGGCTTCGGCGTCGGCAAGACCACCCTGGTCCGCTCGGTCAGCGAGATCCGTCCCCTCAACACCGAGGAGACGATGACGCAGGCCGGTGCGTCGGTGGACGACATCGAGCAGGTGCGCGGCAAGTCCGCGACGACCGTCGCCTTCGACTTCGGCCGCATCACCCTGGACGCGCACAACGTGCTGTATCTGTTCGGGGCGCCGGGCCAGGAGCGGTTCTGGTTCCTGTGGGACCGGCTGTTCTCCGGCACCCTCGGCGCGGTGGTGCTGGTGGACACCCGGCGCATCGACGACTCCTGGTACGCCATCGACCGCCTCGAACACCACGGCACGCCGTTCATCGTGGCCTGCAACGACTTCGGTGGCCCGGTGCGCGCCTCCGAGCAGGTGCGCGCCGCCCTGGACCTCGACCCGGACGTCCCGCTGATCGACTGCGACGCCCGCGACCGCGAGTCGGCCAAGCGGGTCCTGATCACCCTGGTCGAGCATGTGCGCAGCCGATACGCCGTGGCTGCAGGGCCGTTGACCCCGGAGGCGGTGTGATGGCCGACGCCGTACCCCTCGGCGGACCCCGGTTCCAGACCGAACCCGCCCGTCTGTACCGGGAGATGCGCCGCGACCACGGCTCCGTGGTGCCGGTGCTGCTCGACGGCGACATTCCCGCCTGGCTGGTCGTCGGCTACCGCGAGCTGCATCAAGTCACCGGCGATCCGGTGCTGTTCAGCCGCGACTCCGAGCTGTGGAACCAGTGGGAGAACGTGCCGGAGGACTGGCCACTGCTGCCCATGATCGGGCACCGCCAGCCGTCGATCCTCTACACCGTCGGTGAACGGCACCGCCAGCGCGCGGCGATGGTGAGCAACGCGCTGGAGTCGGTGGACCCCTTCGAACTGCGCGGCCAGGCAGAGCGGTTCGCGGACGAGCTGATCGACGCGCTGTGCTCCTCGGGCGAGGCGGACCTGGTGGGCCAGTACGCCGGGCTGCTGCCCGTACGGGTGCTGGCGCATCTGTACGGCTTCCCGGACGACGAGGGTCCGGGGCTCGTCACCGCGCTCAACGACATGATCGACGGCCGGGAGCGGGCGCTGGCGGGTCAGGCCCATCTGGCGTCGTCCATGGCCCGGTTGGTGGCGGAGCGGGCCAAGGAGCCCGCCGACGACGTCGTCTCCGACATGCTCGCCGACGGCAGCGGGTTCACCGAGGAGGAGCTGGTCCAGGACCTGATGGTCATGATGGCGGCGGGTCACCAGCCGACCGCCGACTGGATCGGCAACTCGCTGCGGCTGATGCTGACCGACGACCGGTTCGCCGCCTCGCTGTTCGGCGGGCGCAACAGTGTCGCCGAGGCGATGAACGAGGTGCTCTGGGAGGACACCCCGACCCAGAACGTGGCCGGGCGCTGGGCCGCCCGCGACACCCATCTGGGCGGGCGCCGCATCCGGGCGGGCGATCTGCTGCTGCTCGGTCTCCAGGGCGCCAACTCCGATCCCCAGGTGCGCACCGACGCCTCGGCGCTGACCGGCGGCAACAACGCGCACTTCTCCTTCGGGCACGGCGAGCACCGCTGCCCGTTCCCGGCGCAGGAGATCGCCGAGGTGATCGCGCGCACAGGCATCGAGGTGGTCCTCGACCGGCTGCCGGACATCGACCTGGCGGTGCCCGCCGAGTCGCTGACCCGCCGTCCGTCGCCCTGGCTGCGGGGGCTGACCGAGCTGCCCGTCCGGTTCACGCCCGTACCCGCCCTCTGATTTCGCGTCACCCCGGCCGGAGTTCTCCGCTCCGGCCGGGTCCGGGGCCGTCCCCGGCGCGACGCGCAGTACTCCGACCACTGCCCTGGGAGGCATGTCCCGATGACGACCGGTACCGCGACGTCCCCGATCCCCCTCGATCCCTTCGTCACCGACCTGGACGGCGAGAGCGCGGCGCTGCGCGCGGCGGGTCCGCTCGCCGCCGTGGAGCTGCCCGGCGGGGTGCCGGTGTGGGCGGTCACGCACCACGCCGAGGCGAAGGCGCTGCTCACCGATCCGCGTCTGGTGAAGGACATCAACGTGTGGAGCGCCTGGCGGCGCGGCGAGATCCCGGCCGACTGGCCGCTGATCGGTCTGGCCAACCCGGGCCGTTCGATGCTCACCGTGGACGGCGCCGACCACCGCAGGATGCGCACCCTGGTCGCGCAGGCGCTCACCCCGCGCCGGGTGGAGCTGATGCGTGAGCGGATCGAGAAGCTGACCCAGGACCTGCTGGACGCGCTGCCCGCCGGTGACGGGACGGTGGACCTGAAATCGGCGTTCGCCTACCCGCTGCCGATGTTCGTGGTGGCCGACCTCATGGGCATCGACTCCGCCGAACTCCCGCGCCTGAAGGTGCTGTTCGAGAAGTTCTTCTCCACCCAGACCCCGCCCGCCGAGGTCCTCGCGACCCTCACCGAGCTGGCCGGGATCATGGCGGCGACCGTGGCGGCGAAGCGGGCGGAGCCGGGCGACGATCTCACCAGCGCGCTGATCCGCGCCTCGGCGGACGGCGACCACCTCACCGACGAGGAGATCGTCTCCACCCTCCAGCTCATGGTCGCCGCCGGTCACGAGACCACGATCTCCCTGATCGTCAACGCGGTGGTCAACCTCTCCACCCACCCCGACCAGCGCGCCCTGGTCCTGTCCGGCGAGGCCGACTGGTCGGCGGTCGTCGAGGAGACCCTGCGCTGGTCCACCCCGACCTCGCACGTGCTGATCCGCTTCGCCACCGAGGACGTACCGGTCGGCGACAAGGTCATCCCGGCCGGGGACGCGCTCATCGTGTCGTACGGCGCGATCGGCCGCGACGAGCAGGCGCACGGGCCGAGCGCCGCGGAGTTCGACATCACGCGCGAGACGCGGAACCGGCACATCTCCTTCGGCCACGGTCCGCACGTGTGCCCGGGCGCGGCGCTCTCCCGCCTGGAGGCGGGCGTGGCGCTGCCCGCGCTGTACGCCCGTTTCCCGCACCTGGACCTCGCGGTCCCGGCCGCCGAGCTGCGCAACAAGCCGGTGGTCACCCAGAACGACCTCTTCGAGCTGCCGGTGCGCCTGAACGGCTGACTCGCGCTTCTGCCCGGTCGGCTCGCCCTTCCGACCGGCTGACTTGCGCTGGAGCGCACTCCAGCACCTAGCGTCGTGACCACCCGGCGCGGTACGACCCGCCGCCCGCCCGGTGTCCCCTTCACGGGATGCCGGGCGGGCGGATCCGTCGCTAGATGGAGGAGGGGGTTCGTGCCGTACGGGTGGCCATGACGACTGCGGAAGGGCTGGACGATGCGCAAGCGCAACCTGCGGGACCTGTCGGTTTCGAGTATCGGTCTCGGATGTATGGGAATGTCCGCGTTCTACGGTACGGCCGACGAGAAGGAGGGCATCGCCACCATCCACCGCGCCCGGGAACTGGGCATCGACTTCCTCGACACCGCCCAGATGTACGGTCCGCTGACCAACGAGTCCCTGGTCGGCGAGGCGATCCGGGGACACCGCGACGCCTATGTGCTCGCGACGAAGTTCAACTACCGGATGGACGACGCCGTACCCGGCGACATGTCCTCCGTCGGTCCCCAGGACGGCTCGGCCGAGCACGTGCACAGCTCCGTGCGCGGCTCCCTGGAGCGCCTGGGCACCGACCACATCGACCTGTACTACCAGCACCGGGTCGACCCGAACGTCCCCATCGAGGAGACGGTCGGCGCGCTGGCGGAGCTGGTCGCGGACGGCACGATCGGGCACATCGGGCTGAGCGAGGCGAGCGCGGAGACGCTGCGCCGGGCCAACGCCGTCCACCCGATCACGGCCGTGCAGAGCGAGTACTCCCTGTGGTCCCGGGACGTGGAGGCGGAGGTGCTGCCGACCTGCCGCGAGCTGGGCATCGGCTTCGTCGCCTACTCCCCCCTCGGCCGCGGCTTCCTCGCCGGGCGCTTCTCCTCCCCCGACGAGCTGGACCCCAACGACTGGCGCCGCCAGAACCCCCGCTTCACCGACGCCCACCTCGCCGCGAACCTCCGCCTGGCCGCCAAGGTCAAGGAGATCGCCGAGGAGAAGAACGTCACCCCCGCCCAGCTCGCCCTCGCCTGGGTCCTCGCCCAAGGCGACTTCATCGTCCCCATCCCCGGCACCAAGCGCCGCTCCTACCTCGAACAGAACGCCGCCGCCGTCGACATCGACCTCACCCCCGAGGACCTCGCCCGCATCGACGCGGAACTCCCCAAGGTCTCGGGCGAACGCTACGACGAGGAGGGCATGCGCTCGGTGAACCGCTGACCGACCGCGGTCGGGGGTCCTGGCTTTCCGCTACCGGGAAGCGGGCGGCCAGGGCCTTCAGACCATCCAGGTATTCGTAAGGTGATCCAGCCAGACACGCTGGTCGTAAAGAAGCGGCCGTCATGGCGCCCCGTGCCGGCCGGGCAGCACGGTCGCCGTCAGGATCGACGGACGGGGGCCGCACAGAGGCAGTGCACGCGGCCGATCCATGCATCCAGTTCACATGGATCGCCGTGCTTGATCGGCTGATCACACAGCGGGCACATGCCCAGGCTGCTGAGCGCCGTCGAGGTGTTCGCACATGTGGACCACCGATGTGGCGAGACGCTTTACCCGCACGAACTCGCCTTGCAGCCCCGGTGCTTCCTGCTCGGAGAGCCGGTCTCGGGCTTCAGCGAGCGCTACCCGGACTGCCTCCGCAGCGGTGTCGTCGTCCGGCCGCTCGGCGGCCAGTTCCTCCAGACGCGGCATCAACTCTGCAAGCGCTGCCCGGAAGTCGGCCTCGAAGGATTGCACGACGCCGTAACGCGGCAGCGTCCTCTGGTCCAGGAACAGTGAGGCCCCGGCGCGCGTGATGCCCGTGATGAAGGGCCTTCTCGTCGTCGTGCCGTTCACCGGACGCGCTCCGCACGGTGGATCGGGCAGGCGCAGGGCGGAAGTGCGGAACTCCCGGGCACGGTCTTGCGACCGTAGGGGACGGCCACGGTGGCGCACGGCGCGGTAACGACCCCGTCACGCGTGACCGTGTAGACCTTGATGGTCATCGCCGGGCGGCGTGTACGTGCTCTACCCAAGGCGGTACGGTGCTTCATGTCGACGCTCCCTCGCTGTTTCGAGCGCTGGCCACCCCCGGGGCCGGTGACGCGGCCCGCCGGGTCTGGCTCGGCACTTGCGGAGCGCGGGCGGAAGGCCAGCGTGAGAGGTCGGCAGCAGCTACGTACCGGCCAGACACGGTCTGTGCCCTGGACGACAACCTCGTCCGCGTCGCGCAGGGGCCGACTCACGGCACCGCAGTCGAAGCACGCCTCACCGTGAAGGCGGACCACGCTCACGCGACGGTCGACGACCGTCGGGGGCGTGCGTGCTTCCTGCATTTCCCGTGTCCCCTCCGCCAAGTCCTGCGCTTGCAACAGATGGTGAGGGCCGAGGAAGGCTGGAAGTACCCCAGCGAGGGGTACCTAGGGGTACTTGGTCAGGACGCGGCGCACCACTCGGCGAAGTTCGAGAGGGACTCGGCGTCGGCGCGCTTCAACCGGCGGATCACGGCGACGTCCTGACGGACCCATGGATGCTCGCGGGTGTGCTGGGGGGCGATGCGGCGGGCGACCTTCAGGGACTCGAACGCGTGGTCCGGCTGCCCGGACCAGAGCTGTACGCGGGCCAGCTCGATGTAGAACCCGGACTGCCGTTCGGCCGGAAGGTCACCAGGCGGCTTCCACTCGTGGGCGACGTCCAGGGCGCGGGCCAGGTGGTCCCGGCCGAGGCTCACCGCCACTGACACCTCGTGGGCGCGCACCGAGTCCGGGCCGAACGCGGTCCCGCAGTAGACGCTCTCCGGCAGCCGGTCGGCCAGGACCCGCGCCTCCGCCATGTGGAGTTGCGCGGCTGCGGCGTCGGCCGCGCGCCCTGCGATGACGGCGGCCCGCATGTGCAGGGCCCCACGCGCCGCGACCTGCCGGGTGCCGTCCGGCGCTGGTGCCTTGTCGAGGGCCTGCTCCAGAGCGCGCAGCCCGGCCGCGTGTGCGCGGGCGGCGAAGTAGGTCTCGGTGCGTACGTACGCGACCGTCGCGGCGGTGAGCGGGTCGTCCGTTTCGGCAGCGGCCCAGCGCATGAGGTCGATGAGGCGGGCGCTCAGGTCGCGGGCGCCGAACTTGTAGGCGACGGCGTCGGCCGACCGGTAGGCGCGCACGAGGAGCTGCGCCAGCTCGGTGCGGTCGGCTCCGGACGCCGCGTGGTAGGCGCGGGCCAGCTCTGCCAGGAGGTCGGGCAGGCGACGGGCGATCCGCGTGTACTGCGCGGCCACACGCCAGCGGGCCGCCTCGCTCACCGCCGCGCCCAGCGCGCTCAGCGGGCGCACCGGTCCGTCCTCGGGCAGGTCGTACGTGGCGATGGCGGCCGACAGGTCGGGCAGCGCCGCGTGCACGGACGTGCGGGTCGGCTCGGCGTCATACCTGAGTACGGCCGCGTCCACGCCCATGGCGTCGGAAAACGCTTCCAGCATCTCCTCGCTGGGATTCCGTTCGCCTCGCTCGATCTTGCGCACCGCACCGAGGGAAGCTCCCGCCACGTCCGCGAGCTGCTGCTGGGTCATCCGCGCCAGCCGCCGCTGATAAGCGATCCGACGGCCTACCCCGGGATAGGGAAGTGTGGCCATACTTGCTCCAGTTCGGCTCATCCATGCCGAACGGTACTCGCAGACAGGCGCTGCGGGTACGCGAACGACTCCGCCATCTCTGGCGGGCCGTTTCGTTGTTCAGCGGGCGGCGATGTCGAGCAGGTCCATCAGGCTGTCGATACGCCAGTCCGCTGCCTTCGCCACGTCCCCGGAGGCCCACAGGTTGCCCCACGGGCCCCGGCGCAGATGCGCGGTCCGCAGCCCGGCCGCGGCCGCCGGAATCACGTCGTTGGCGGGGTGGTCGCCGACGTAGAGGGTGCGGACGGCGGGTGCCTCGGCGATGTCGAGGACGCGGTGGAAGAATTCCGGCTGGGGCTTGGCCACCCCCCACTCCCCCGACGTGGCAATGACGTCGGCAGGCAGATCGAGCCCGCGCAGGAGCTGCCCGACGCGCTCGGTCTGGTTCCCGGCGATGACGACACGCACCCCGGCCCGCCGGAGTCCGGAGAGAGCAGGCCGGACGTCGTCGTAGAGGTCACCCTCCTCCAGGCACTCACCTCGGCCAGCGGCCTCCCGAGCCACGTACTCGGCGGCTAGGTCGATACCCGGCCGGAGGAGCCGCAGCGCGTCGGCGTTGTCGCGTCCCTGGGCGACGACAGCTCCGACGAGGGCGGACAGGGTGTGGCGGGGTACGCCGAGCCAGTCGGCCCAGGATGCCCAGTAGCGGTCGTCCCGGGTGAGCGTCTCGCCGACGTCGAACACAACTGTGTCAATCACCCGGCCGAGCCTAGGGGACATCGGACTCCTCAACGGCGGGTGGGGCCGGGAGCCTCCGCGTCCGCATCGCCCTCCTGGAGATGGTGCAGTTCAGCGAACAGGCCGCCGCTGTTGAGGAGTTCCTGGTAGGTGCCCTCTTCGCTGATGCGGCCGTCCTTCATGACCACGATGCGGTCGGCGAGCCGGGCATTGGCCAGGCGGTGCGTGATGAACAGGGCCGCGCGGTCCGAGGCGAGTGCACGGAAGGTGTCGAACACCTGCCGCTCGCCTCGTGCGTCCAGGGCGGACGTGGGCTCGTCGAGGATGTGCACGACGGCATCGGCGTAGAAGGAACGGGCTAGGGCCACCCGCTGCCATTGGCCGCCGGACAAGTCGTGTCCGCCCCACCAGGAGCGAGCGAGTGAGGTGTCCAGGCCGTCTGGGAGCGTGTCCAGGACGTGGTCGGCTCCGCTGGCGTGGGCCGCGTCGAGCACGGCCTCGTCGTCGCCGGTGCGCGGAGCCCCGAGAGTGATGTTCTCGCGGGCGGTGAGGGGCCAGCGGGTGTACTCCTGTGGGGTCATGGCCACACGTCGCCACACATCGGAGGCCGGAACGTCTGCGAGGTTGACGCCGTCCCAGGCGACGTGTCCGGCGTCCGGCAGGTACAGGCCGGTGAGCAGGTGCACCAGAGTCGTCTTGCCCGAGCCGTTCTCACCTACTACGGCGACGATCTCACCGCGCTTGAGGTCGAAGTTGACCTGGTCGACGGCGACACGCTCGCTTCCCGGGTAGCGGAAGGTCAGGCCGCGCGCGCTGATGATGTGCGGGCCGTCATCCGGCAGCGGCCGACTGCCTCGGTGGGTGCGGTGCTGGTCGGCCTCGTCGAGGAAGGCGGCCCAGTCCTCCAGGTGCAGGCCGGTGCGGAAGATGCGGCGGGCGGCGCGGGTGAGCGTCGTCAGGGCGGCGGTCGCGGCGCGCAGCGCGAACAGTGCGGTTCCGGCGGCCGCGGCTTCGAGACGGCCGGTGGCGACGAGGGCGCCCAAGGCGGCGAAGGTGCCGCACAAGGTGAGCGCGGACACGGTTTCACCGAGGAGCTGAACTCGCAACCCCCGTACGGCTGCGGACAGGGCCTCGGTTTCGAGCCGGTCGGAGACCTGCCGGTAGCGGGTCGAGAGGAAACCTCCCATTCCGGCGGCGCGGATCTCGGCGGCGGTGTTCCGGTCGGTGCTGTAGCCGCGCAGGGTCGTGCGCAGGCGGCTGTCCGAGCGGGCGGCGGTTACCGCGGCGTGCTCCAGGCGGGCGGCGCGCAGTGATGCGTAGGCGCGTGGGATCGCGGTGGCCAGCAGGAGGAGCACGAGGACCGGGTTCAGGGTGGCGGTGACGGCAGCGATGGCGACGAGCTGGGCGACGACGGCGATGCTGCTCTGGAGGTCGAGCACGAGGTCCCGGGAGGACTCGGCGCCTCGGCCCGCAGCGTCGAGGCGGTCTTCGAAGCCCGGGTGCTCGTAGGCGATCAGCTCGACGGAGGCGGCGGCGTCCAGGACGCGGAGGTCGGCTTCGCGAAAGACGCGCGGGCTGAGGCGGGCGGCGGCCGCGCGGGCGGCGGTGTCGCACAGTGCGGCTCCGGCGAGTGCGGCCGTGACCCACACGGCCGGGGCGGCTGCCGCGTGGAAGGCGGGGCCGACCCGGGCGCTGCGGCCGTAGGCGGCGGCAGCGTCGAGGAGGGCCGCGATCAGGGTTGTGGTGGTCGTCAGGGCGACGGCGGAGAGTACGGCGGCGGCGGTCTGGGCTGCGAGCATGGCAAGCAGGGCTCGGCGGTCGGCGTGCCAGGCCAGGCGGAGTACGCGGGCGAGGACGGCCGGGAGTCGACGGGCCGTGGCGATCAGGTTCTGGTCGCGCGGTTGGTCTTCCACGAGGCGCATGAGCGGCGCGGGGCCAACGGCGGCGACGGGCAGTGGTTCTGCGGTCACCCGACTGGTGTAGGGGGACGGGCCGCTGCCCGGCATCGTGGTTTGCGCGGTCTTCGGGGGGTCGGTGCTGGTGAGGGCACGGAGGCGTCAACTCCGCGCCTACCGATTCACCCTTGAGAGCGAATGGGGGGTGCGGCCGCGACTGCGGTCCAGGGGCGGCGCGGGTCGTCCAAGTCCCGACCGGTCAGGCCGTGTGCCCCGGCCGGTGTCCATACCCAGGCGTGTGCCTCGTTCGGAGTGCGTCGGGCCCCGAGGACCCAGTGGGCGCGGCGGCCGCGCAGGGCGATGGTGAGGACAGTGGCCAGGCTGACCTCCATGCAGGCGATGCGGCCAGGCCACCAGACGGGACGGATCAGCGGGACGGCGGCCGCCGCCGACGCGGTCATGGCGGCCGGTGCGGGCGGCAGGAACCGGAGGCAGTCGAGCAGCCGCATCCGGGTGCGCAGTGGCAGCCGCATCATGGCGAGCGCCAAGGCCAGTCCGACCCGGGCCAGCGTCCGTACCGGCCAGCGGGGCTCGGCGCCGGGTGCGGCCGGTGTGGTGGCGGCGGGCATCGGCGGCGGCAGCTCGACCGTGCCGCGCCCGCTGCTGGCCAGCAGGCCAACGCACGTGAGTTGCTCGACGGTCGCCGTGACGATGGCATCGGCGTCGCCGGGTACCCCCTCGGCTCGCAGACGCTCGGTCAGCTCGGGCAGCGTTCCAGTCAGGGCAGCCGTCCAGACCCGCTGGGTGGCCGTGTTCATCCACTGCCACGTGCCGTCGCGGACGGCCAGGACGGCGAGGGAGCCGCCGCCGAGGTCGGCCCGGTGAACGCCGGGCGGTACGCGCATCATCGGATGCCTCCGGTGGTGTGCTGCGGGGCGAGGATGCGGGCGAGCCACCAGGAGGTGATGAGGAACGCCTCCAGCGCGGGCAGCGGCGGCCGTCCGATGCCCGCGATGGCCGAGTCCAGAGCAAGGTGTACGGCCGTCGGGTCGATCAGTCCGGCGTCCACCAGGAGGCTGGCGTCGACGAGCTGGTGCAGCTCCTCGCGGCGCTGCCGCAGCCCTGCGTAGAGCATGGGGGTGAAGTGGCCTTTGCTCTGGCGGCCGGTCAGCCAGCCCGGAAGGTCGGGCCGTGCCAGGCCGAGCAGCGGCTTGTACTGGTCGGGGCGGCGCCGCTCGCCCGCACCGATGCTCAGGCAGGCCCGTACGACTTCGTTGTCCATGAACGGCGCCACCTCGACCACACCGTGCTCGTCGAACAGGGCCTCCGTGTCGCGCATGGCCGCGCCGTTGTAGCGCAGTGCGCACCAGTCCTCCCACTCGCCCGCGTGGACATCGCCTTCGCGGCGGCCGGAGTCGGCGAGCATGTGCGCGACGGACTGCCGGGCGCCCGGGGTCAGCCATCGTGCCGCGGGGCCGACGGGGCACCACGTCCAGGCGCTCACCCGCTCGCCGAGCGGCTGGCCCAGCGCGACCGCTTCTGCCGCCCGCTGCATGGCGCGGGGACGGCCCTGTGCGTTCTGGCGGACGGCGCGCCACAGCGGGCCCGGAGCGCAGTTGACGCGGCGCGCCAGCGCGGTCACCGCCGCTTTCGCCCTACGCCTCTGCCCGTCCTGGATGAGCGCGGTCCACGCGGCCGTCGAGGACTCCATCACCACGTCCGCGCCGTGCCCGGTCAGGTGAAGCGCGGACACCCCGCGTGCCGGGGCAAGGTAGTCGCCGTCCAGTGCGTAGGACGCCACTGACAGGACCGGTGACGCCGGAGTGGCCTCGGGCCAGCGGGCGAAGTGCAGGCTCGACGGCCCGCCCGCGCTGACGTGGTGGTCGGCGCCCGTGTAGGCCGCGACCTTGCGGGCCATGCGGTCGTCCTCGGCATCGGCGTACGGTCCGCCGTAGGTGACGGCCACGACGCGGCTCACCTCGGCGGCCGCCATTACCACGGTGGACGAGTCAAGGCCACCGGACAGGTCCGCGCTCACGCGTTCGCCCGCCACCCTCGCGTACCCGTGCACCGCCGCCCACAGAGCAGCACCGACTTCCTCGGCGCCGCTATCCAGCGTCCGTCCGTCCGGCCGGGGGCGGACATCGACCGTGCGCGCTCCTCGTTCGTCCAGGATGAGGGCGTGGCCGCCGGGCACCCGCTCGATCCCCGACCACACGGACCGGTGCGGCCAGTGCTCCCCCGAGCCGACCGCAATCCGAGCTGCCAGCAACTCCAGGTCTGGGCCCCGGCCGAGTTGCTCCGCGAGCAGCGCTGCGTCTGTGGCCCACACCGACCCCAGCCCATCGGGCGCAAAGGCCAGGCCACGGCTCTCCGCAAGGTCGCCAGCGACCACAGTCCGGTCGCGTGCACCGTCGTGAACGACCATCCAGTACGAGCCGTCCATGCCGGTGATGGCCTCGGTTCGCCCGTAGGCCACCTCGGCAGCCACGCGACCGATCTCCGTGTCGTCGGCCCGACACACTCCGGCGACCACCGCCCGAACGCGTCCGGCCGTGACCTTCCGCACGCGCATCCCGGCAGGGTGCCACACCTGCGCCGTCCGCACAGCGTCTGCCGGGGGCTCCAGCGCCCCTCCGGCCAGCCACTGGGTATCCATCCCGTTCGCTCCCCTTCACAGCTCTCCGAAACAGGCGCCGGGGGCGGCGCGGCTCACGCCGCACCACCCCCGGGTTCAAGGTGCCGGTCGATCAGCCCTCGAAGTAGTTGTCCTTGTCGGAGTCGTTGAACGTCTGACGGCCGAGGGTGATCTCGTCGGCGTCGGCCGACGCCAGGACGGGCAGCTCGACGGTGGTCTGGTTCTCGTTCATGGGGATGCCTTCCTTCGTGTGGCAGCCGGTGCCGGTTGGCACGGCCGGTTCAGCGGTGGAGCAGCGGAGGCGACGGGCCGTCAGCCCTGCCACCACGACTGGGAGCCCTCGCGGTGCCCCGAGTAGTCGCGGCCGAGGGTCACCTCGTCGGCGTCCTCCGTGAGCAGCACGGGCGTGCCGCTGGACTGGTCCTGACCCATGGGTCCTCCTCGTGACTCGCCGGGCTGTCCCGGCTCCACAAGGACACCCGTTCGAGAGGCCACGCGGTAGTCGGTGCAGCCCGGCGAACAACGGCGCTCAACCGCCAGCCGGACACCGGGGCGTCCCTCGGTGCTTTACGGTGAAATACGCTCCGCCCTAGGCGAGTTGATGAGCCGTGCCTAACCTGAAGTGCTAGCCATGACCATGGCCAGGAGGCAACCGCATGGGCCGGCCCCCGCTCGACAAGCAGCCGAACACCTTGCTCGCGTACTGGATGGAGCAGTGCGGCATGTCCCGTAGCCGCCTGGCCCGCATGGTCACGCAACGCGGCGCCCAGCAGGGCATCACAGGACTCGCCACCGACGAGAGCCGAGTGCGGGCGTGGCTGAAGGGCTCGACCCCCAGAGACCCCGTACCGCGCTTGATCCGGGAGGTCCTGAGCGCCGCGTCCAACAGAGACCTCACCTACGCCGACCTCGGTCTGCCGGGTGAGTCAGGGCAGACCGGCATCCGCAGCCCGTGGACGCGCCCGGCTGCCATCGCCGCACTCAGCCAGATCATCCGGAGCGAACTCATGGTGCCCGAGCTGCCCGACACCCGCACAGAAGCCGACGCCGCCACCGTCCTCGCCGGACCTGACCTCCTCGACCCTCTCCAGGAGTGGGCCCTGTCGCATCCGGACGACACCACATCGCAGAGTCCACCCGGCAGGCATATCGGCATATCCGAGGTGGAGGGCATCCGGGCGATCACCGACAGCTTCCGCAGCCTCGACAACGCCCACGGCGGCGTACTGTCCCGCGCCGCTGTCCTTGCTCAGGCCAACTCCGTCGTCGGAATGCTCAAGAACAGCACCTACACAGAGACCGTGGGGCAAGCCCTGTGGTCGGCGGCCGCCGACCTTGCCGGTGTCGCCGGTTGGATGAGCTTCGACGCGGGTCGCCACAAGACCGCCCAGAAGACGTTCGTGTCCGCGCTGCACGCCGCCGTCGAAGCCGACGACAAGCGGATCGGCGCGCACATCCTTCAGTGCATGGCCCGGCAGATGTCCCACCTCGGCCACCCCGACGACGCCCTCGACCTGGTCGCCCTCGCGCAGTACGGGGCCCGGCGTCATCTCACACCCGCAACGACATCCATGCTCGCCGCCCTGGAGAGCCGCTTCCAGGCGATCCTCGGCCACACCGCCGAGAGCGAAGGAGCCGCCGGGCGCGCCATGGACGCCTTCGAGCACATGAACCCCGACGCGGAAGAGCCGCACATGGCCTTCTTCGACCTGCCCGAGCTGCACGCGACCCTCGGCATGGCCCACCAGATCGCAGCCAAGCACGTGGACGGCCGCGCACGCGTCAGCCACGTCCGCCGGTCAACGGACCTGGTGGTCGCTGCACTTGCCGATCGGCCCGACCGCCGCCAGCGCAGCAGGGCCTTTGACCACCTGGGGCTTGCTCGAACGTACCTCGCCGGAGGAGAGGTCGACGGGGCAGCCGAGGAAACGGAGCGGTGCCTGGTGATGCTCGGCACTGTGCAGTCCCGCCGCGTCACTGACCGACTCGGGGAGCTGTACTGCGAAGCAGAACCGTTCGCCGACACGCCTGCCGGACGCGGCTTGCGCGAGCGTATCCGCGAGGAGGTGCTCGCCTCCCGCTAGCAACGTAGGCGTTCGCTGGCAGACTTGGAGGCGGGCATGACCTCGGCGTGCGGCACAACGACGTGGCGCGGTGTGATCGCATAGAGGCATGACGATCGGTGTGCTGTACCTTTTGGCCCCGTGCGCCGGCCCCGCTCTCGACATCGCCTCCGTAATCCAGGACGCGCAGGGCCGCGGCTTCAATGTCTGTCTCGGCCTCTCCCCGACCGCCGCCCAGTGGCTCGCCCCTCATCTGGCCCACCTGGAGCAACTCGCAGGACATCCGGCGCGCAGCGACTACAAGATGCCCGCCGATCCGGACGTGTGGCCGCCCGCAGACGTGATCGCGGTCGCACCGGCCACCTTCAACACGATCAATGCCTGGGCGCTCGGCGTCACCCGCGACTTCGTCGTGGGCGTGGCCGCCGAGGCGACCGGCAGGGGCGTTCCCGTCGTGAGGATGCCCTGCGTGAGCACCGCCCGCGTACAGCGCCGTCAGTTCGAGCGGAGCATAAAGGAGTTGCGCGCGATGGGTGTGTGCGTGCTTTACGGCGATGGAGAGTTCGTGCCGAACGAACCGGGTCAGCAGGGCTCGTATCCGTGGTACCTGGTCCTCGACGGGACCCAGGACCTGGTGGGAGACCTGCGGGACAGCGATGCCAACGTCTCACAGAATGAGCGCGCACTGATCGTTCTGTCAAGCCGCTGGTCAGACCCGTTGACACGTGCCATGGCGCGGGATGCGTACGGCCTCCCCGATATCGGCCAGGTCCCACAGGGCGAGGGCCTGGCCGCGCGCGGGGTTGGGCCGCGTGCCGACAGGGGCGAGGGCGCGGCGGCGCGCCCAACCACGGAACTGCTTGGAGGTGAGGCCGAGGGAGTACGCGGCCTCGATGGTGGTGACGGGGAACCGGCCCTCACGTCCAGTGGGTATGGCGGTCACGAGGCCAGGTGCAGGGCGAACGACCGGAGGTGGACCGACCGCGCCTGTCAGAAGTCGCCTTCCAGCGCCGATACTTCCTCAGGATCTTCGACCCTTACGGGCCCGGTCCACTCGCGCTCGCTGAACAACACGGCGGGGTTCCAGTTCGCGTCGTACTGCGCCTTGAGCAAGCCCTGAATCTCATCGGCACGAGCCGCTCGGAGCGCCGACTCGATCACGAAGTGACGGGCCCAGTCGTAGTCTTCGCTCGTTCTGGCCTTGATCCAGGCGCTCTCGACGTAGCGCCTGCTCCCGTTGAAGTAGCCGGTCACTACGGGCGTCACGATCTTGAATCGGGCTAGATCTGCGTAGTCGATTCCCAGAGCCATCGCGCGCAGAGCACGCTGCGTAGCGTCAGCGATGACCGTAAGCTTCTTCAACCGCTTCAGGCCTCTACCGTGCGAACCATCCACCCGCGGCTCGTCGAAGATTTCAATTTCTGGTCCGAAGGTGAACACAGCGGTTCGAGGGCGCGTGAAGTGGCCAGCGTAGTGGAGCAGGAGTTCGTCGAAGGCGAGCGCGACGCCGGCCAAAGCGTGCGGGTAGTCTCCGGCGTCAGCGTGCGTCTGCGCCTCGCGCAGCAGGCGTGCGACATCAGGCTGCGTCAGTAGGTCGACCATGTCGATGGCGTCGAAGTCGACGCCGAAGACCTTCGGCGTGACCGTGATGAAGAAGTCCTCTACGGTCCGGTGGGCTTGCTCGATCTGGTGCGCGGAGGGGAACGTACCGTTGTGCTTAAGCGCCACGCGAGCGTCGTTGAGACGCTTCATGGCGTCCTTCTTCGGCAGGTCGAACTCGTCCTTGATCAGCGCCCAGTATGCGATGAAGTCCGGGGCCTTGGCCATGTCGATGCCCAGATGCTGAGTGATGACGCCGAGGTAGTTCTCGACGGCGTCGTGGAACGAGGTGATGGCGCGTGAGCGCAGCGGGGCGGGTTGCCGGCTCTGCTCGATGCCTTCGCGGTACAGGTACCGCACGTACGCGAGTCGCTGGACGGTGAAAGGGTCGAGGGGGCGCGCCATCAGAACTCCCACTTGCCGAACATGTACTTGAGGGGAAGCTTGCCATGCAGGAAGGACAACGGCCGCTGTTGCAGTGGAGTGCGAGAAGATCCGTAACTGCGCTGACACTAGTCCGTGTTGCCGGGCAGACTGGCGGCGTGGTAGATCCGATCAGTGCTGGAGCGTCTGCTCTCGCCAAGGCTGCGGGCAGCGCCGTCACGAAGCAGCTCACCTCAAAGACTGGGCTCCAACTCGGGAGCCGGGACGAGCGACGACTCGTATATGCCCGCTTCCAATCAGCGGTGACCGACGCCTACACGTACAGCGCTGGCGTGCACTACGAGATGCAGCTCTACATGCTCTACGTGGGCAAGCGGCGCACACCGCTGTTGTTCAGGCCCGGCGGGACCACCGCCGTACGTGATGCCCTGCGCGGCTTGCGCGCTCAGCAGGGCGAGCTTCTCCAGGCGTACCTAGAGCTTCGCCTCGTGTCCAACCCAGCGCCGCTCATCGCCGCTGACGAAGTGCTTGACCAAATGAATGCTCTGTACGAGTTGGGCCTCGGCGCCACCAACGATGAGGTGAACTCTGCCGTCAACCGCGTGGCATTGGCCCAACGCGAGTTCATCGACGTGTGCCGAGACGACCTCTGGTATCTGCCGCAGCGGTGGCAGGTGTACCGGCCGATGTGGTGGAAGGCTCGGAGGTGGCGGCGCCGATCTCTCCCGGCACCGGAGTAGGGGATAGCGCCTCGGACAAGATGTGAAAGTTATGCCACTGTCAGCTGCATGTCCGAGAAGAAGCACCTGTCCGAAGTTCAGAGGTTGCGGTCGCGTCCGTGCCACCTGTGCCGCGCTGAAGGGCGCCGCGGGACCGAGCACCCGAAGTGGACCGGGGAGGAAGACAGCACCGAGCCCGACCCCGTCGTCCTCGTCTGGTACGAGTGCGCCCACGTGCTGTGCAACAACAATTACTTCTGAGGGCGCATCGCGGGTACACGCCCGAAAGGAGGACGCATCAGGGGGTGTTAGACAAGACCGAGAGGAACTACGCGGGCCGCTAGGGATGCTTGTCCGTGCCGCGCCATAGGGTCTCGGACATGAGTGAAGAGCATGTCGAGCACCCGCAGAAGCCGGAGATGGACACAACCTCGTCCGGCATAGCTCCCTATGCCGACGGCCTGAAGCCGCAGAACGCCTTCGCACGTGTGCCCCAGACGGACGTCCGGGAGTTTACCCGGAAGGTGGCCAGCAATCAGCAGACGCTCCAGAAGCTGCGCGAGGGCGTGGTGAAGCAGATCCCTGACCTCAGCCAATTCGGGAAGAAGACGGCGGCCTTGGCGGCCACGTCCGCGCTGGCCCGGCGGGACATGGGTGAGCAGATTCGGCGGCTCGCTCGCGCCACGGTGCCGTTCACCGCCGCCGAGCAGGACTTCGCCCGCAACTTGGGGCGGGTTCTCGACGCGCACCGGCAGACCTGGTCCAGGAACCTCGGCAACCTGGTCAAGCAGGCGCTGGAGCTGATCCCGGCGAACCTGCGGAGTCTGGCGCTGGAGGATCTGCGTGAGGTCATGCGGATCAACGAGGAGGACGGTACCTCCCTCGCCTGGGCCCCCCGAGTCAGCATCGTCGAGGAGCTGATCGCGGCACCCGACATCGACGCCCGCAGCGCTGTTCTCGTGGCTCGCATTGCCGAGATCGCGAATGATGTCGACGCCTCGCTAGCGGTGGTCACGCTCCCGGAGCACCAGATACTCCGGTCCCTGGTGGCCGACTCGGTGTCTGCGCTGCGCGTCGGCCTGTACGGGCCGGCGCAGGCGGCGGCTACGACGGCGCTGGACACGCTGCTGTACGTACACGTGCTCGACTACTTGCAGCACGACCCGGAGAGGGGCAAGGCAGATACGCGCAAGCACTTCCAAGCTCTGGATGTAGAAGAGTGGAATGACGCTTCCGTGGCGGAAGTCGAGTTGGTGCTCGTTGGCGCCGGACTCCTCACCGCCTTCCGGTCCTGGAGGCGTGGCCGGGGGCGGCCTTCGTTCAACCGCAACGGCTCCATCCACCAGGCCGACGATGGCGCCTACTCCCCGGCCCATGCGGTGCGGGCCGTCCTAATGGCGCAGGCCCTGATGCGGTGGCTGGACGACTCGCTCAGCAAGCTGCACGGGATCACCACAGCCGCCTGATCAGGCACGAACGGAGTAGCCCGGCGCGCAGCGGGGACGGCGGCAGGCGAGCCTGGCGGCATGTCCTCCCGCAGCGTCGCCGTGTCCCCGCCCAACGATGCACGTGGACGGCCGGTCCCTCGGCACGGCGTTCAGCCTGCACGACCTGGCCGTCTTCCTTGAGCGGGCAGGTCTGGAGGGTTGGGACGAGCTGGACGTGGCGCAGCACGCCGAGCTGATCGAGTGGCAGGGCGGCGGCCCGGACGTATGGCAGCGGTGACCCAGCCGTGTTCTACGGCCTTGGGGCGCTGTTACTCCCCCATGGCGAACTTCGAAGAAGCCTTGGACCGGTTGGCCGAGGCAGAGACCGTGTACACGCTGTACCTGACGGGCATACAGGCTCACGCTGTCGTGCGAGCCCTGGAGCAGGCGCCACCGACAGATGAGGTGCGCGTCGTGCGGAACCGTCTGCGGAAGCAGCTCGATACGCAGGCGGGCGCGGGCACCTCCAGGGTGGTGGGCGATCCTCAGCGCACCCACATAAACGACGTCCTTCCGGACGCGGAAGCGTTGCTGGCCTTTCAGCCGCGTGCCGGGCGCGGCCCCCGCCGCAATGGCGGGAACGCCGGGGAACCCGGGTAGGACGCGCTCTCCTGGGCCTCCGCTCTCACCCCGGTAGAGGTCAGCGCACCACCTTGCCCCCGAGGACGTGCGCGATCTTCGGGGCGAGACGCTTGCTGTCGGCGCGGGCGGTGTCGGTGGTGGTGGGTAGGCTGACGGCCCATGTGTCGCCCGTGACGGCGATGCCGCCCATGGTCTGGGAGACGCCGCTCCACTCAGTGAGCGCGGGAGCGTTGGGGAACCAGTTGATCCCGGCGTCGCCGGGCGCGGGCTTCCCGGCCTTGTCGGTGACGGTGAAGTCGTAGGCGCTCCCGCCGACGTCGCTGACATACGCGGCCTCGGTGTCCTTGTGGAGCATCGACACAGTGAACCCGGCGTGGTCGAGGGCATCGGCCAGGTCCTGGGCCGTCTTGAAGTGGTGGCCAGCGCCCTCGGGCGCGGTGGGCGCGGTGGGCGCCGGACTGGTCGCCGCGGGCTTGGCGTCGGCGGTGACGGTCTTCTCCGGGCCGAGGAGTGCCCAGCCGGTGGCGCCGACGATGACTCCGAGGGTCCCGGCGATGGCGGCGGTGATGGTGGTCCGCATGTTCCCCCCAGTGATGGCGCGGTAGTTGCGGATCGTCCCATTGGCCTCACATACGATCAACTCGCGCGCAGATGTGCGACATTGTGGTGTGGCCGGGGGCACACCGGTTCTGGTCCGGAGGGCCAGGCAGCGCACCTGTCGCCCGGCAGCATCCGTGCCATGACTCCTGCGAGCGAAGTCCTCATGGCGATCTGCCGCGCCAGAACTCCAGGCGTGCGCTTTCCTTCCTGGACGGTGACCACGCACAGCGGCTATCTCGTGGGCCTCACCAGCGAGATCCCGTCCGTCCACGACCCGTGGAGCCTCGAACAGGCGGTGCGCGGTCAGGCGCTAGCCGCCTTGCTGGAGGCGGGCCTGGTCGAACTTGGTGCGGAGGAGGCCGTCCCCGAGTACGTCGGTCTCGGCCTGGTCTTCGGTGGGAGCCGGGCCGCGTGGCGCCGCTTGTCCGTCACCGAGGCGGGCCGGACTGCGGCAGGACCCGCACTCGGACCCACCTCCCTGATGCCGAGCTACGGCACCGCAAGGCGGTGGCTCGATGAAGAAGTAGCCGGAGCGGGGCTCGACTTCAGGCACTGCTGCGTCTTCAGGTGACGGAGCGGCAAGGTGTCGGCCGCCCAGGCACTGCTCGTGGACGGCCGGCGGTCGGGCTCTAGTCGTCGATGTCAGGCCAGTCGCTCTCGGCCCTCCTGCTCAGGCGAGATGCCTCCCTCCCAGGTAAGCATGAGCTGCCTGTACGGCCTCGGGTTGTCGGGGTCGAGGACGCGCTCCAGTTCGGCTCGATTGGCACGGCGGGCCTCCTTAGCCGCTTCGGCGGCCCGCCACTCGACGATCTCCTCGGCGGTGGCGTCGGTGATGATCAGCGAGTCCGTGTTGCTGGAGAACACCACGAGCCGCCCGTCCGGCTGCCGAATGATCCGCTGCCCCACTGGGTCCTCATCTCCTCGTCGGCTGACACGGCGCCGTCCACCATTCGACACCGATCTGGCTCCAGCCCTCGTCCGTCCGGGTGTTTTTCCGGGCGGCGCCCTCGATGACGTAGCCGTTCTCGGCGGGCTGGCGGCCCGCCTGCTCCTTGGGCAGGACGGGCACCATGCCGTTGATGTCGATCAGGTAGCGGCCGGGGTCGCCGGTCCGGGCGGTTGTACTCTGGATCGGCCGGGCCGAGATCAACCGGACCGACCTCGGCGGCGCCGTCGGGGCCGTGGACGTACATCGTCCAGCGTCCGTGGAGCACGGCAGCCTCGGCGCGGTGGAGCGCGGGCAGGTCGCGGTGAACCGGGTGCGGCTCGGGCATGGTGGTCACTCCTCGATGAGTCGGCCGCCGATGGGCTGGCCATCGCGGACCAGCAGGATGAGCGGGCGGCGCAGGTCTTCGTCCCGGAGACCACCGTCGTGGCGGCTGAGGTCGCCGAACTTGTCACGCAGGCCGCCCTCGTCGGGGTACCCCCAGGGATAGGCCACGTTGTCCGTAGCGCGGACACGCAGGGCGCCTTCCGCGTCGAGCACGACGTCGCCGGGCTTCCAGATCGGGTGGAGGGTGGTGATCGTATGGACTCGTCCCTCGGGGCCGGGCTGGGCGCTGCCGGTGGTGGCCGGGAACGCGGTAGCGGGTTCGGCGGGCGGCTCCTGGCAGTCGTCGTCGGTGGTGGCGACGTGGTAGCCGCGCCGCCCGCTGAGCGCGGTGGCGATGGTGGCGATGGTGGAGCCGAGCCACTTGTCCGCCCGGCCGCTGGTGTCGTCCGGCTGCGGCCAACGGCCCTTGGACTTGTCGGCGCGGATGCTGCCCGCCTTGATGCCGGTCAGCTCCTCGATGTCGCGGGCAGTGTAGAGCCGGGTGGGCTCCAGCTCGACGGCGTGCCTGTTGATGTGGTCGCGGACGAAGTCGGCCACGGCCTAGGCGTCGTACGCCTTGTGCCGTCCGTCGCGGCCGGTCGAGTCCGGGAACTCGGGGCGCTGGACCCAGTCGTTGGCGACGCCAACTTGCCCGTCGGCGGTCTGGCCAGGTGAGGGCCCCCTCGGGCGGCGGGTGACGACGTGCCGGGGGGCGGGTTGTGGCGCACCCTGGGGGAATGAGGTCGGGAGGGTGGGCCGTGGGGCCGCGGTGGTCGGTGCGTTCGGCGCATGCGCTGCCGCTGTTGCCGATCGCGCTGATCGTGGTGATCACGGTGGTGGATCTGCGGGTGCCGACGGACATACATCTGGGACCGGCACTCGTGATCGCTCCGGCGCTGACGCCGTCGCTGGCCGGACCCCGGACGACCGCGTTCGTGGGGGCGCTCGCGCTCGCCGCGCAGGTGCTCATCGGGTATCAGCACGGTGGGATCGGTACGACGAACCACATCGTGCAGCTCGTCACCCTGGCCGTGCTGTGCGTGATCCTCGTGGTCTACAGCGTCGTGCGCGAGCGGCGGAAGGCGCAGTTGGCGCAGGTCCGCAGTGTGGCCGAGGCGGCGCAGCACGTGCTGATGTGGCCGTTGCCCGAGCAGATCGGTCCGTTGCGGATCGCGTCGCTGTATCTCGCGGCCGAGGACGAGGCGCAGATAGGCGGGGACCTGTACGCGGTGACGCCGGGCGAGGGCGCGGTGCGGGTGCTGATCGGGGACGTACGGGGCAAGGGGCTTCCGGCGATCGGGGAGGCGGCGCTGCTGCTCGGCGCGTTCCGGGAGAGCGCGCACCGGCACATGCCGCTCGGGGAGCTGGCGACCGCGCTGGACCGCAGCATCACGCGGTACGCCGCCGAGCTGGACACCCCGGAGGAGGCGGGCGAGCGGTTCGCGACGGCGCTGCTGGTGGAGATCCCGGAGGGGGACTCGATCACGCTGATGACCAGTTGCGGCCACCCTCCCCCGCTGCTGCTGAGCCCCGGCCACCACGTCTCCGTCCCGAGCCTGCACCCCTCCCCGCCGCTCGGCGTCCACGGCGACACCGAGCACACGGTGGACGCGTTCGCCCTCGCCCCCGGCGACACCCTTCTCCTCTATACGGACGGTGTCATCGAGGCCCGCGACAGCCAGGGCCGCTTCTATCCCCTGGCCGACCGCGTCGCCCGCTGGACCGACGACACCCCGGAGGCCCTGATGCACCACCTGCGCCGCGACCTCCTCGCCCACGTCGGCGGGCGCCTCGGCGACGACGCGGCCCTGGTCGCCGTACACCGGGCGCCCGCCGATCACCACCGGCATCATCACGGGTGGGCACCGCACCGATGACCGCCGCCGCCCCCTCGGGGACCGGGCAGACCGCCTGTTCGAGGTCCCTGCACACCCCGCTGCGGGACTTCCTGCGCACCGAGACCGGCAGCGCGCTGGTGCTGGTGGTCGCCGTGCTCGCCGCGCTGGTGTGGTCCGGTTTCGCGCCGGGGGTCTACGAGAACGCCTGGACGACGCGGGTGGCGGTCAGCGCGGGCTCCGCCGGGCTCGGTCTGGACCTGCGCGGCTGGATCAACAGCGGTCTGATGGCGCTGTTCTTCTTCGTGGTCGGGCTGGAGG
Organism: Streptomyces sp. DSM 110735; assembly: GCF_016482685.1. GTDB lineage: Bacteria > Actinomycetota > Actinomycetes > Streptomycetales > Streptomycetaceae > Streptomyces. The sequence continues at coordinate 68,239 of NZ_JACYHF010000003.1, forward strand.
CGCGCCGCGAGTTCGACATGGGTGAGCTGCGCGAGCGCCGCCGGGTCGCGCTGCCCCTGGCCGCCGGGCTCACCGGGATGCTCGTCCCGGTGCTGATCTTCCTGGCGTTCGCCGCCGGGGACGGCGCCGGTCACGGGTGGGGCGCGGCAATGTCCACGGACACCGCGTTCGCCCTCGGGACACTCGCTCTGCTGGGCAGGCGTCTGCCGTCGGCGCTGCGCACCTTCCTGCTGACCGTGTCCGTGGTCGACGACTTCGTCGCCCTCGCGGTCATCGCCTTCGCCTACAGCGGCAGTATCTCCTGGCCCGCGCTCCTCGCCGCCGCGGCCGTCTTCGCGGTGGTGCTGCTCCTGCGCAGGGCGGGCGTCCGCAACGGCGTGGTGTACGCGGTGGCGGCGGCCTGTGTCTGGGTGGCGCTGCTGGAATCCGGCATCGATCCCGTCGTCACCGGGCTGGCGTTCGGGCTGCTCACCTACGCCTATCCCGCCTCGCGCAGCGAACTGGAGCGGGCCACCGGGCTGTTCCGGCTCTTCCGGGAGCAGCCCACCCCGGAGCTGGAGCGGAACCTGCGCCAGGGGCTGGCCGCCGCGATCTCGCCTAACGAGCGGCTCCAGCAGCTCTTCCACCCGTGGACGAGCTACGTCATCGTGCCCCTGTTCGCCCTGGCCAACGCCGGTATCCACGTGAGCTGGTCGGGGCTCGTGGACAGCCTCGGCTCACCGGTCACCCTCGGCATCCTGGTCGCCTACGTCGTGGGCAAGCCGCTGGGTGTCTTCGCGGCGGAGTTCGTCACCACGCGGGTGAGCCGCGGCAGGCTGCGTCCGCCGGTCGGCTGGGGTTCGGTGCTCGCGGGCGGTACGGCGGCCGGGGTCGGCTTCACCGTCTCCCTGCTGATCGCCACGCTCGCCTTCAGGGGCGAGGAGCTGACCCGTGCCAAGGTGGGCGTGCTCGCCACCGTGCCGGTCTCCCTCGTCCTGACCTGGGTGGTCACCGGTCTCGTCCACGCGCTGCCGCACCTCGGCCGCTCCCGGGCGCTGCTGGGGACGGCGGAGACCATCACCGACCTCGCCGTCCCCGTGGACCGGGACCGCGATCATGTGCGCGGTCCGCTGGACGCCCCGGTGACGGTGGTGGAGTACGGCGACTTCGAGTGCCCGTACTGCGGTCAGGCCGAGCCCGCCCTGCGCGACCTGGTCGCGGGCGACGGCGACGTCAGCTACGTATGGCGCCATCTGCCGCTCGACGACGTGCACCCGCACGCCCAGTTGGCCGCCGAGGCGACCGAGGCGGCTGCCCGGCAGGACGCCTTCTGGCCCATGCACGACGTCCTGCTCACGCACCAGGGCGCCCTGCGCGTCTCCGACCTGCTGCGCTACGCCGAGGAACTGAGCCTGGACACCGCCCGCTTCGAGCGGGACCTGCGCACCCACGCGGGAGCCGCCCGGGTGGCCGAGGACGTCGAGTCGGCCGACCTCAGCGGGGTCGCGGGGACACCGACCTTCTTCGTCAACGGGCGGCTGTACCGCGGTTCCTACGACCTGAGCGGTCTCGCCGAGGCCGTCCGCAGCGCGCGGGAACGCGCCGCGCTGACCACGGGCTGACCCCGGCGCCCCTCAGCGCACCTGCTTCAGGTCCGTGATCTTGCGTGTCGTCAGGTCCGACTGGACGTCGATCCGGGTGACCTCGGGGTGCTTGCCGTCGCTCCACGTCAGGGTGACGCGGGTGGTGGCGTGGCCCATGCCCGAACCGGCGTACGCGGCCTTCCACTTCACCGGGGTGTTCTGGGCGAAGAGGATGCCGTCGGCGTGGTTCCTCTGCTCCCAGGCGGTGACCTTCTTGCGGGTGGAGGCGGTGAGGTAGAAGCCGCGGAGCGCCTTGGCGTCGGCGGCGCTCGCCGGGTCCTCGCCGTCCCAGACGGCGTCGATGTAGGCGCCGTAGAAGTCGGCGACGCGCTGGGTGACGTTGCGGGGGTCGCCCTGGGCGGTCGTGACGGCGGCGGGGCGGGCGGATGCCGGGGCGGGCGTGTGGGAGGTACCCGCGAGGGCGGGGGTCACGGCGGCGAGGACCAGACCCGCGCCGAGGGCGACGGTGGTCAGCGGTGTCATGCGGTTGCGGATGGACATGTGACTGATTCACCCGTTTTCTACGAGACCGGGCCGTTCCCGGCCGTTGACGGACCGTAAGACCGCGATTGTCACGTCCTGGTTCCCGTATCCCGGCACTGTTCGCCCGATGTCCCCTGCCCGGCGCAGCCGCCGCGCTCAGTCGGCGGCCGTGAACGCCAGCACCGCGTTCTGGCCACCGAAGCCGAACGAGCTGCTGAGGGCCGCCCGCATGTCGTGCGCGCGGGGCGCCTTGGCGACGACGTCCAGGTCGATCGCCGGGTCCAGGGTGTGCAGGTTGGCGGTCGGCGGGATGAGCTGGTGGCGCAGGGTGAGGACCGTGCAGGCGGCTTCGATGGCGCCCGCGCCGCCGATGGCGTGGCCGATGGTGCCCTTGACGGCGGTGACGGGCGGCGGCTTGCGGAAGATCTGGTGCAGGGCGTTGTGTTCGGCGAGGTCGCCCTGGGGGGTGGAGGTGCCGTGGGCGTTGACGTGGTCGACGTCCTCGGGGGCGAGTCCCGCGTCCGCGAGGGCGCCCTGGATGGCGCGGGCGGCGCCGTCGCCGCCGGGGTGCGGGGCGGTGAAGTGGTGGGCGTCGCAGGAGGCGCCGAACCCCGAGACGTAGGCGGCGGGACGGCTCCCCCGGGCGCGGGCGTCCTCGGCGCGCTCCAGGACGAGGACGGCGGCGCCCTCGCCGAGGACGAATCCGTCGCGGTCGCGGTCGAAGGGGCGGGACGCCTCGTGCGGGGCGTCGCTACGGCGGGACAGCGCGCGCATCTGGGCGAAGCAGGCGGCGGTCATGGGCAGCCGGGCCGACTCGCTGCCCCCGGCGAGGACCAGGTCGCAGGCGCCGGACAGCAGCCAGTCGCGGGCGAGTCCGATCGCGCTCGTGCCGGAGGCGCAGGCGGTGCTGACGACCATGTTGGGTCCGGTGACCCCGAGGTCGAGGGCGATCTCGGCGGCGGCCATGTTGGGCACGCTGCGCGGCAGCGCGAGCGGGGAGACCCGGTCGGGCACCTGGTCCGCGAGCCGGTCGAACTCCGCCTGCCAGCCCTGCATGGAGCCGGTGCCCACCCCCATGACGACGCCGACCCGGGCGGCTTCCCAGCCGTCGGCGCCGAGCCCGGTGCCGACGCCGGTACCGAGCCCGGCGTCGGCCACGGCCTCGCGCGCGGCGAGCAGCGCGAAGGTGGTGAAGCGGTCGAGGCGGCGGCTGAGCCGGTGCCCGAGGAGCCCGGCCGCGTCCAGCTCGGGCACCCGGCAGGAGAACGCCACCGGCAGCCCGTCGAGCCCCGGGTCGGGGGCCGCCGTGGAGAGCCCGGCGCACAGCCCCTCCCACGCCGCGTCCCTGCCGATCCCGGCCGGCGTGACCAGTCCGAGTCCGGTGACGGCCACGGGGGGACGCCGGTTCATGTCACCTGATTTCACGAGCTGCATGTGCCGTGATTATGCGGACCTGTGGCGCCCTGCCCGCCGCGCCACACTCGTTCGGCCGAGGACCGCGCCCGCTACCACCCGTATGCGCGAACGCGGCGCCGCTCAGGCGATGCCGTCGTACGACCCTGGTACGGCGGCGGACGACCGTCCCGCCATACCGCTCGACCGTCCGGCGCGCCCGCTCGAACGTCCCGTGCGGTCGATCGGTACGGCGTCCAGACCGGGGTGTGCGGTGAGCAACGTGGCTGCCGCGGCGCGCAGTTGGCGGGCGGTGCGGCGGCAGGCGGCTGCCTGGCGGGTCAGGGCGGGGCGGGTGTGGGCCGGGGTGGCGGGGCAGGTGGCAAGCGACTTGGCGGTGGCGACGAGGCGGCGGGCGTAGCCGTCCATCAGCTCGGCGTCGGCGCGCAACCCGGCTGCCCGGTCGAGGAGTTCGGCCGCGCGCGGCGTCGTACGGGGGGACTCGGTCACCATGGCTGCTCCCGGTCGCGTGGGGTCGGTCGCGGTCTCGGTCTCTCGGGGCGGTCTCAGCGCGGCAGCACCGCCCCGGCACTGCGGTGGACCATGGACTGCGGGCAGGACAGCACGAACAGCGGCGGCGCTCCGTCGGCGCCGAGCTTGCGCAGTTGCCCGGACATGGGTTCGGCGGCGGAGGTGTCCAGGCGCAGCCGCACGCCCGCGCCGAGGTGCAGCCGGGGGCGCCCGCTGGTGCGGACCAGGGTGCGGACGGTGCTCTCGCCGCGCCTGCCGTAGAGCACCCAGTCGGCCTCGGGGCAGCGGACGCCCGGACCGAGCCGCCCCTCGACGGTGACGCCGATGTCCGGTGCGGTGAACCGGATATGACGACCCATCAGGTCGGCTTCGGCGGGGGCGAGCAGCGCGGGCAGCCCCCAGATCTCCCGCGCGACGACCTGCGCCTCCTCGCTGGTGACGGCGAGCGAGAGGACGTACCGGCCGGTGCGGCGCAGGTCGGCACGGCGCAGCAGGTCGGTGGCGAGGTCGAGGGGGCGGGGCCGCCACAGGTCGTCGACCAGCACCGACAGGACGATCTCGGTGTACGGGCCGATGGTGGAGCTGCGGTGTTCGTACAGGGACAGCACCGCGAGCGCCCGGCGCGCCGGGGTGCTCGGCCGCATCCAGGCGACGTGGGGCAGCAGCGCGCGTACGGCATCGGCGTCGGCCGGGAAGCACAGGTGGGCCGAGGAGGAGTCGTGGTAGCGCACCGGCATCGAGACCGGACCCCGGGTGGTGGCGAGGGACGTGGTGGGCAGGGTGAGGAAGGGGTGGCCGTCCGGCGGGTGGGCGCGGTTCTTGAGGCGGTACGCCTGGGTGCGCACGACGGGTCCCCGGTACGGCGCGAGCGCGCGGTCGATGTCGTCGCGTACGGCGGGGGCGGTGGTGCGCAGGTGCTCCAGGTAGCCGCGCAGTGTGTGGGAGCGGGGGAACTCCCTTGCCGTGCCGGTGAATTCGGCCTCGTAGCGGTTCGGGTGCGCCTCGGCGGCGCCGCCCCGGCCCTCGGGGGCGGGCACGATGTCGTGTTCGTCGGTGACGCGGGCGACCCAGGTGCGCGGGTCGGCGGGTTTGCCGCGGTGGGGCGGGGAGCCGACGGCGACGACGTGGGTGACCCGGTAGGTGGCGCAGAACTCGGGGTCCTGGGCGAGGTTGAGCAGCGCGGTGCCGCCCTCGCCGTGGCCGATCAGTGCGAGGTCGGCGCCGCGCGGGATGCCGTGGTCCTCGATGGCGGGCAGCAGGGCGCGGGTGTAGGGCGAGCCGGGCGTGAACTGCTCCTGCCAGGCGCCGAGCACGTCGGGCGGCGCGTCGTCGCGGGGGCGGCCGGGTGCGGTGCCGGGTGCCTGGACGACGTAGCGGACGACGCCGTCGGGGCCGCGCACGTTCTGGACGAGGACGCGTCCGGCGCAGGACAGGGTCTCGATGTTGCGCAGGAAGCCGAGGAAGGAGCCCTCGGTGGCGATGGTCTGCCGTTCCTGGCCGGTGAGCGCGGTGCCCTCGGCTGCCGCGTCGCCGGTTCCGCCCGCCGGTCCGCCCTCGGGGTCGCCCGCGCGGTCCGCCGGTTCGGCGTCCAGCAGGGCGCGCACGGGCGGCAGTTCGGTCATCAGGGCGGTGAGTCCGGCCAGGGAGCGCTGGGCGTCCGGGGTGCGGAACAGTCCGCGCAGGGCGCGTACGGCGTCGCGGTCGCGGTGTGCGGTGAGGGCGCGGCGGAGTCTGCGGACGCCGGGTTCGCGGGCGAGTTCGGGGTGGCCGGTGAGGAGGGCGGCGGTGCGCAGCCGCAGTGCGGTGACGGCCACCCTGGCGGCCAGGTTCTCCCCGCCGAGAGCGGAGGCGCCCGCGCCGAGCATCCGGGCCAGACCCCGGGCGTCGCGGGCGGGCGGGGCGCCCAGACCCCAGCGGTCCGTGAGGGCCCGCAGCAGCGCGGCGCGGGCGGCCGGGGAGAGTCGGGTGCGGCGGCGGCGCGGTCCTGCGGGGGCGGGCGCGCAGAGCGCGGCCGTGGTGCGCGCCGCCACCGCGCGTATGCCCTCGGCGGCGTCGAGCACCTCGCGCGCGGACCGCCGCAGCAGTTCCGCCGTCTCGCGTCCGTCGTCGTGCTGTCCGCCCTTGATGGGCCGTCCGGGTGCGTGGCCGTCCGCTGGCATCCGACGCTCCCTCGGTTCGACTGTGTACGACAGGCCCTGGAGACGGCCTCGGTTTCATCGTCGGCCAGCGTCTGCGTGCCCGCACTTCCGTCCGGGTCGCAGGTGAGACGGTGACGGGGGCGCCGAGGGCTCCGCCGGAAGACCCGCCGGGTCCGCGCGGAACCGGGCCCGCAGGGCGCTCGGGCGGGTCGGCCGAGGGGGCGCTCGGCCGGTGCGGGAGGCCCGCCGTATCCGCTCCGGTCGACCACTCGAACGGGTTAACCGGGGCGGTGGCGGGACCGTCCGGTCAGACCTCGGCGGACAGGGAGGCGGCCACGGTGGCGCCCAGTTCCCAGCAGGACTCCGTGTCGGTCTTCGCGGGGGTGCCGGTGACGGTCACGGTCTCGGCGACGCGGCGCCAGCCCAGTCCGGTGGTGATCGCGTCGAGACCGCGCAGGGCGCCGGTCACGTCGCTGCCGCCGTGCACCCAGGCGCCGAAGGGGCGTCCCCGGGTGGCGTCCAGGCAGGGGTAGTAGACCTGGTCGAAGAAATGCTTCAGGGCGCCGGACATGTAGCCGAGGTTGGCAGGCGTGCCGAGGAGGTAGCCGTCGGCCTCCAGCACGTCGGAGGCGGTCGCGGCGAGGGCGGCGCGCCGTACGACGCGGACGCCCTCGATCTCGGGCGTCTGCGCCCCGGAGAGCACCGCCTCGAACAGTTCCTGGCAGTTCGGCGAGGGGGTGTGGTGGACGATCAGCAAGGTGGGCACGCCTGGAAGCGTGCCCTGCGGGCACCGGGAGCCGCAAACGGGGTCGTTGTGGCGCACCGGCGGGGGTGCGACGATGCCGGGCAGTCGAACGGGATTCGGGAGGAGCCGTCTTGGCCGAGGAAGAACAGCGGGCACCCGCAGCCGTCGTGTTCGACGCGCTGGGTCTCGCCTATGAGGAGGCGTTCGCCACCTCCGCGTCCCATCTCGCCTCGCTGGGCTGGCTGGTGGAGCGGCTGAAACCCGGCAGCCGGGTGCTGGACGTGGGCAGCGGGACGGGAAAGCCGACGGCGCGAGTGCTGGCGGACGCGGGGCACCGGGTGCTCGGCATCGATGTCTCGCCGGTGATGGTGGAGTTGGCCCGGCGGCAGGTCCCGGAAGCCGAGTTCCGGCTCGCGGACATCCGTGAACTGCCGCTCCCCGTCGGGTCGTTCGACGCGGTGTGCGCGTACTTCTCACTGCTCCAGATGACGCGCGGCGAACAGCGGTCCGTGGTAGGCAAGTTGGCCGCCGCGCTCCGTCCGGGCGGGCTCGCCGTGCTGGCGACGGTGCCGGTCGACGTGGAGGGCGTGGACGTGACGTTCATGGGCCAGCCGGTGCGGGTGACGAGCTTCGCCGCCGAGGACTTCGCCCAACTGGCGGCGGATTCCGGGCTGTCGGTGCTGGCGGAGGAGAACGTGATGTTCACGCCCGCGCACCCGGACGGCGGACCCGAGCCGCAGGTGTTCCTGTACTGCCGCCGGGACGAGGGCTGAGACGACGGCAGCGGCGGTGCGGGGCTCCTCGCCCGCGCACCGCCGCTGCCCTGTCGCTACGGCTGTTCGCTCAGGGTCAGTAGCGCAGGCGCCGCGCCCGGAGGAACATCACCAGGCCGGAGCCCGCCAGCAGGACGCCGATCGCGGCGGGCCAGAGCTGCGCGCCGGTCTCCGCGAGGCTGCCGCCGGACGTCTGGGGCTCGGTGCCGGTGGCGGGCGGCGGCGTGGTCTGCGGGACGGCTGCAGCGCCCGTGCTCTCGGGAGCGGAGGCGGAGACGGTGGCCTCGGCGGTCCCGGTGTCCTTGCCGGTGGGGGCGGTGGTGCGCTCGGCGGGGGCCGTGGTGCGGTCCGCCTTCGGCGCCTGGGCCGGCTTGGTGGTCTCGGTCGGACCGGCGGTGCTGCCGGGCTCGTCCTGCTTGCCGCCCTTGCCGTGGCCGTCGTGCTTGGTGCCGCCGGTCGGGGTGACGGTCGCGTCGGTCCTGGGCGGCTCGGCCGGGCTGCTCGCGGTGGCGGAGTCGCCGGGCTTGCCGCCGTCGGACGGCGCGGCGGTGCCCTTGTCGTCGCCGTTCTTGCCGCCGTCGCCCTGGTCGCCGCCGTTGCCGCCGTCGCCCGGGTTCGCCGTCGCGCCGCCGTTGTCGCCGCCGTTGTCGCCGCCCTTGTCACCGCCGTCGTCACCGCGCGGACCGCATGTACGCCCGGAGTTGATGCAGTCGACCATCTGGTCCATCAGGCCCTCGTCGAAGACGTTGATGAAGTCGCCGTGGTCGGTGACGGGCTTGTGCTGCTGCTCGGGGAAGGAGTCCACCGCGTACAACGGCACGGTCTTCCCGCCGTCGTTCAGGCTCGGCGCGTCCACGTCGTAGACGATGCGCTGGACCAACTGCGGGATGGGCTCGAAGCCCTGGGGGCAGGCGCCGTCCTGGCCCTCGAAGGCCACGTGCGTACGGTGGTTGGCGCTGTCGGTGTTGCGGCCGTCCCAGCAGCTCTGGAAGCGGAAGGTGCGCACCACGTCCGAACCGGACGGGCACAGCGGGTACTTGTCCTTGAGCTGCCGGTCCTCGAACCCGGTGCAGCTCCAGGACGCGTTGGCGTTGGCGGGACCGTTGACGAAGGACTTGGCGTCACCGGTGATGATGCGCAGCAGCCTCGGCATCGCGGTGACCTTGCCGCGCGGGTTGCCCTCGAAGGTGATGGTCACCTGCTTGGGCGTGACGATCTCGCCCGCGTTGCCCTCGGTGCCGCCGCCCGGGGCGCCCGCGTCCTTCTCCTGCTTGCCGTTCTGCAGCCGCACCACCGGCCAGTAGTACGTGGACTTGTCGCCCTTGTCGACACAGGAGGTGTCGGCCTTGGCGAGGTCGTCGTCGCTGGCGAAGGCGGTGTTGGACTGGTTGCCGACGTAGTCGTGGAAGTGGTGGGCGCCGTTGGAGACACCGGGGGCCACGATGACGTTGTCGGAGTTGCGCAGACCGTTCGCGTTGACACCGCACTCGGAGGTGAAGGAGCCGGTGGAGGCGTCCGAACCCTTCGCCGGTTGCGGCACGTTGGGCTGTACGGACTTGATGTCGGCGTAGTCCGCCGCGACGGGTCCGTTGCCGCCCTGGCCGGGTGCCGCGCTCTGGCCGTTGTCGGCGGGGGGCTGGGTGTCGGCGGGAGGTGTGCTCTCGGCCGAGGCGCTGTCGCCGGGGGCGCTCTGGGCGGGGCGCAGGGTGCAGGCGGCGAGCGCGTCGAGACCCTCGGGACGGTCCCCGGTGCGACCGATGGCGTCGGCCACGCGATCCAGGGTCGCCTTCCGCTTGTCCTTCAGCGGGTTCATGATCGGGCCGTCGGCGGCGGCCGGGTCCTGGCGTATCTCCGGTGCCGACTGCTGGAGTTGCTGGTAGGCGGCGGCGATCTGCTGGTCCAGCGTGGCGAGTTCGCGGTCCACGTCGGCGCGGGCAGCCTCCGGCACCTTCGTCAACTGGGTACCCACGTCGGGGCAGTCGATCGTGGCCATCCCGGCGGACTTGACCTGTCCGGTCGCCTCCGTGCCCTGCCCGCCCCAGCCGCCTTCGGAGGCCGAGGCGTAGACGTTCGCCGCGACGAGCCCACCGCCGCCGAGCATCAGTGCCATGGCGGCGAAGGTCACGCGTCGTGCGCCGGTCGGGCGTCTGCGCCTGTTGGGTTCCAAGGTCGATCCCCTGCGTGTCGTGGTCGGTCGGGGCGTGCTCGGTCGGGGCATGAGGTGTCCCGGACCCCATACGCGGGGCGGTGCGGATGTGTTCAACGGGTCCGGGGATTCAGGACGAACTCATAAGAAAAAAGGGTCACATGAGGCGCGCCGCCCTCTCGGTGCGACGGCTCCCGGGGTGTGGGGCACCAGCTCGCCGGGGGTGCGCTCCACTTCCCCCTCGAACACTGCCGTGAACATCACAAATACGTATCGGACATTCCACCCGACGACCTTCACACGAGTGACACAAGTTGGTTAGGTTGACGCCAAGGCCGCCCGGCTCCCCACCCCGTGAGCCCTCCGCGGCGCCCGGAGCGGGGGTTTCGACCGACTCGCGGGCGCGCCGGCCCGATTGCCCCGCGGGGCGAGGAAGGAGCGCGTCTCGCATGGCATCGGAGAACCCCGAAGAGGTGCGGAAGCGGATCGACTCCCTCTACGCCCGTGCCGAGAACGACACCGGCAACTTCAACGCGACCCGCGCGATGGCGGCGGCCACCCGTAAGCGGGGGGTGCCGCTGGCCAAGCAGCGGGGCGGCGGGTCCGATCCCGCGCTGGACGCCCTCGCCCAGCAGTGGTTCGACGTGGCCCGCGCCAAGCTGGGCCCGACGGTCCCGGCCGCGCTGCCGCCGGACCGGATGCCGGAGATCACCTCGGGCGGCCGCACCGACTACGCCCCCGAACTCACCGCCCCCTCCCCGCCCGCGCTCGGCGCCGGACCCTCCGGGGGGCGCGCGACGCCGGAGCTGCCGGTCGGCGGTCCCACGCCCGCCCTCCCGGGCGCGCGGCCTCCGGCAGCCCTGGAGGCGGGGTCGCCCGCCGCTCAGCTCCCGCCCGCGCAGGCCGCTTTCCCCACCCCGACGCCGCCGGGCTTCGCCGGACCGGGCATGACCGAGACCAGCGGTCTGATCCCGCTGCCCGCCATGACCGCGGGACCGCCGGAGCCGATGGCGTACGGCGCGCCCGCCGGTGCCGCGCTCGCCGCGCCGCCCGCCGGTCCCGCCCCGGCCGTCGCCCAGGAAGCCGCCGTCCGCGCGTCCAGCGGACTGCCCGCCACGCCGCCCGGCACCGAGGCCAAGTCCGAGTACCAGGACAAGCTCGCCTCCGCCAACCAGCTCCTCACCCGGCACCCGGTGCCGCCGACGACGCCTTCCGCACGGCCCGAGCGACCGCCGGTCCAGGCTGCTCAGCCCGCTCAGCCCGCGTCCCAGGCTCAGCCGGGGGGCCAGGCGCAGGCCACGGGACAGTGGCAGCAGCCCCAGCAGTGGGCGTCCGCACCTCCCGCCGCCGCGCCCGTCACCGACACCGGTGCGTGGGCGGCGTACGCGGCCATCCCGGACGCGGTCACGGACACGGGGTCGCTCGCGTACTTCCCGCCGACGCCGTCGCCGACGCCTGCAACAACTCCGGGTGCGGGCGCGGTGCCCGCCGGAGCCACGGGGGCGTACCCGGTGGGGGACACGGGCGCGTTCCAGACTGGGAGTACGGGCAACTTCCCGGGGAGGCTCCAGGGGGGCAGCACGGGTGCGTACCCGGTCGTGGACCCGGCGACGGCTCAAGCGGGGAACACGGGCGGGTTCCCGACGGCACCCACCAGTGCGCCCCAGGCGGCAAACACGGGGTCGTTCCCCGGGGTTGGGGCGGCGATGCCCCAGCAGGGCGGTACGGGTGCCTACCCGGTCGTGGACCCGGCGACGGCTCAGGCGGGAAACACGGGCGGGTTCCCGACGGCTCCCACCAGCACGCCTCAGGCAGCAAACGCGGAAACCTTCCCGGGAGTTGGCGTCGCGATGCCCCAGCAGGGCGGCACGGGTGCCTACCCGGCAGCCGACACCGGCGCGATGCAAGCCGCCAACGCGGGAGCCTTCGCCGGAGTCGGCGCCGCCGGGGCGTATCCGGCGCAGGACGCAAGCACCGGGACTTTCCCGGGAGTTGCTCAAGGGATGCCTCAGCAGGGTGGCACGGGTACGTTCCCGTCGGCCGCGAGCGGCGCCGCTCAGGCCGGAAACACGGGCACGTTCCCGGGAGTTGCCGCCGCGATGCCGCAGCAGCCCCCCGCCGACTCCCCGCAGACCGCGAGCGCTCAAGCCTTCCCTGCCGCCGCCCCGGCGTCGCCCCAGCAGGTCGGCACCGGCACGGTTCCGGTGAACCCGGCGGTCGATGCGGGGATGCTCCAGGCGGGCGCCACGGGCCAGTTCGACACCGCCGCCCCCGCGACGCAGCAGGCGGGCGGCACGGGCGCGTTCCCCGCCGTTGACCCGGCGACCCTCCAGACTGGCGCGTACCAGGCGGCAACCGCAGGCGCGACGCCCATGCCCGACCCGGCGATGGCGCAGATGGGCGCCCCCGCGGCACCCCCGGCCGCACCCTCCGCCGCGTACCAGACCGGCTCGTTCACCTTCCCGCCCCCGCAGGCCCAGGCCACCGCCGCGGCCCCACCCGCGCCGCCCGCCGCCCCGCAGGCAGCCCCCCAGCCCGCTCCCACCATGCCCCCGGCAGCCGCCGCCCCCGCCTACCCCCAGCAGCCCCCCGCCCAGGCCACCACCGGCTTCCCCACCGCCGCACCCGCCACCCCCGCCGCCAGCGAGTCCGCGCACGCGGTCCGTGCCGCCAAGGCCATCGCGTTCGCGCGGGCGCAGCTCGGGAAGCCGTGTGTCTGGGGAGCGACCGGACCGGACTCGTACGACTGCTCCAGCCTGACGCAGGGCGCGTGGCGGGCGGCCGGGGTCGCGCTGCCGCGTGCCGCGGCGGAGCAGGCGCTCGGGGGCAGCCCGGTGACCCTGGCCGCGATCCAGCCCGGTGACCTCGTACTGTTCTTCGAGGACGACCGGCACGTGGGGCTCTGCGTCGGCAACGGCACGATGATCCACGCCCCCGGCCCCGGCGCCCTCATCCGCGAGGAGTCGATCTACGGCGCGGGCGAGGCGGCGATCCACCGCGTGATCCGCCCCGCCTGACCCACCCGGCCAGGACCACCAGTCATACCGACCTGGTCACACAGACCACCAGTCACACATGGGGTCAGAACCCACACCTGACCCCATAACCCGACCTATCGCCCCATAAGAAAGCCTTATGAGTCCATAGACCGGACCCGTGTACTAACTTAGGGCTGCCTTAGCTTAGGCTTCCTGATCGAGTCGCCTGTCCACGCTCGAAGGGAACCTGATCATGCCGCGCCCCCTGCGGGTAGCCATCGTCGGAGCCGGCCCCGCCGGGATCTACGCCGCCGACGCCCTGCTGAAGTCCGAGACGGCCGCCGACCCCGGCGTGTCCATCGACATCTTCGAGCGGATGCCCGCCCCGTTCGGCCTGATCCGGTACGGCGTCGCGCCGGACCACCCGCGCATCAAGGGCATCATCACGGCCCTGCACCAGGTGCTCGACAAGCCGCAGATCCGCCTCTTCGGCAACGTCGACTACCCGACCGACCTCAGCCTGGACGACCTGCGCGCCTTCTACGACGCGGTGATCTTCTCCACCGGCGCGATGGCCGACCGCGAGATGTCGATCCCCGGCATCGAGCTGGACGGCTCCTACGGCGCCGCCGACTTCGTGTCCTGGTACGACGGTCACCCGGACGTGCCCCGCACCTGGCCGCTGGAGGCCGAGAAGGTCGCCGTGCTCGGCGTCGGCAACGTCGCCCTGGACGTCGCCCGCGTCCTCGCCAAGACGGCGGACGAGCTGCTGCCGACGGAGATCCCGCAGAACGTCTACGACGGTCTGAAGGCCAACAAGGCCCTGGAGGTCCACGTCTTCGGCCGCCGTGGCCCGGCGCAGGCGAAGTTCAGCCCGATGGAGCTGCGCGAGCTGGACCACTCCCCGAACATCGAGGTCATCGTCAACCCCGAGGACATCGACTACGACGCGGGCTCCATCGAGACCCGGCGCGGCAACAAGCAGTCCGACATGGTCGCCAAGACCCTGGAGAACTGGGCGATCCGCGATGTCGGCGACCGCCCGCACAAGCTCTTCCTGCACTTCTTCGAGTCCCCGGCGGAGATCCTCGGCGAGGACGGCAAGGTCGTGGGCCTGCGCACCGAGCGCACCGCCCTCGACGGCACCGGCAACGTCAAGGGCACCGGCGAGTTCAAGGACTGGGACGTCACCGCGGTCTACCGCGCGGTCGGCTACCTCTCCGAGAAGCTGCCCAAGCTGCCCTGGGACCTGGAGACGGGCACCGTCCCGGACGAGGGCGGCCGCGTCATCGAGGAGAGCGGCAACCACCTGCAGTCCACGTACGTCACGGGCTGGATCCGGCGCGGTCCGGTCGGTCTCATCGGCCACACCAAGGGCGACGCCAACGAGACGGTCGCCAACCTGCTGGAGGACTACGCGGGCGGCCGTCTGCAGACCCCGGCGACGCCCGAGCCGGAGGCGGTGGAGGCGTTCCTGGCCGAGCGGGGCGTCCGCTTCACCACCTGGGAGGGCTGGTACAAGCTGGACGCCGCCGAGCGCGCCCTCGGTGAGCCGCAGGGCCGCGCCCGCGTGAAGCTCGTCGAGCGCGAGGACATGCTCCGCGAGAGCGGCGCCTGAGCCACGCGGGCGGCGACCCCGCCGCGCAGGACAGGTACGAACTGAAGACCGAGACCCCCGGGGACCGCGAGCCGGTTCCCGGGGGTCTCGGCGCGCCCTGCGGCGTTCTCCCACGTGGACGGCGCGGGCGGCGTCCGAACGGGCGACGCGCCGTCGAGGGGACCGGCCGCAGCCCGGCGCACCCGAACGGTGATACTGGAGGACGCACCCGCCTCCATCAGCAGAATTGGCCCATGTCGAACTCCGCCACCGACCGCGACACCGTTCCCGAGACCCTCTGGGCGGCGCGGGGCCGTCACACCGGCCCCGCCCCCGAGGAGGTCGTGCGCCGCACCCTGCGGCGGCGCAAGGAGAGCGGGGACATAGACGACTTCGCCGAACCGGCCGTCCCCGGGGACGGGGACACCGACGCCCCCGGACCGCACGTCTTCGAGGCCCGCTGGCGCGCCGGGGGCGCGGTCACCGTGCGGGCCCGGATGACCCTCCTGCCCCGTACGGGACGCCCGGAGGGGTGCGAGTGGCGGCTGGTCGCGGAGGCGGAGCGGCCGTGGGACGAGTCGTGGCCGTCGCCCGCCACGCTGTTCTGGCCCGAGGGCGGCGCCCCGCAGGACAGCGGCTGGGACCACCACCCCACCGTCGCGGGTGTGCGGTTCCGGCAGGTCAACCCGCTTCCGGCGGACGACAAGGAGATGCGGCGCAGGCTGCGGGAGGCGGCGAAGGACGCCTGGTGCGTCAACCTGGTCGTGCACGAGGCGATGACCCCGGACGAGCGTGGCCGCCTGCCGCTGGCCGGGCTCCTTCCGGCGGGTCTGCGGCACCGCGTCGTGGAGCACCGGGCGAGCCCGCAGCAGTTCCGCGGGGTGAACTGGGCGCTGAAGGACCTCGGGGTCCAGGTGCCGCGCGGCGGTGCCGTACTGCTGCCCCCGGACCCGGCGCCGAAGGACTACGGCAGCGGCGACTTCAGCGTGCGCAGCGTGTTCCTGGACGGCTCCGAGCCCACCGAACTGGTCGGGGCGCTGCGGCGTTTCGTGGGGCTCTCCCGGCCGCTGCCCCGGGGTCTCGGGGAGGCTCTGACGGAGCTGCGGGACCACTGGACGCTGATGACGCTCCAGGAGGAGCTGGAGCGCGAGCGGCAGCGGGTGACGCGGTACGCGGAGGCGCTGGAGGCGATGACCACGTCGCGGGACCTGTACCGGCAGGCCGCCGAGGAGGCTCACGAGGCGCTGGCCGCCTACCGTGAGCCGGCGCCCGCCGGGCTGCCCCAGCAGCGGGCGGACGCCCGGACGGGTTCGCCGTTGCAGCAGCTCACGCGGACGTTCGAGCGGCTGAGGTTCAGCCCGAAGGGCGCGAAGTCCGGGTCCGTCCCCGGGGCGTCGTCGGGCGGCGGCGAGGCGGACCGGCCGGAGTGAGCGGGCCGCGGGTGCCGTAGGGCGGCGCGCGGCGGGCAGAGGGAAGACGTACGGTCCCGGGCGGTTCGCGCCGCCCGGGGCGACAAGGGGAGGGAGACCGTATGGATTCCACCACGATCCTGCTGCTGGTGGCCGCCGTCGTGGCGGCCGGGGTGCTCGCCGTCGCGGTCGTGCTGCTGGTGCGGCTGGTGCGGACCCGGCGCGGGCTGCGGCGGGCGGGGCTGCCGACGGGACCGCGCTGGGTGTTCTGGGGCGCGGTCGTCTATCTGCTGCTGCCGACCGACCTGCTGCCCGATCCGGTCTATCTGGACGACATCGGCGTGCTGCTGCTCGCCCTGCGCTCCATGCGGCCCCCGCGCCCCCTTACGGAGGAACCCGTACAGGCTCCCGCCGCCGAGGTGAAGCGGGGGCGTCCGGACGGGTCGTCGGGGCGGTCCTGGTAGTGCGCCGACGATCACCGGCTGTGACGGTCTCGCCTGATGGGGCCGGGCAGTGTAGACATGGGCACATGGTGCGACTGCCCGGCCGGCCCGACACGCGGACGCCCCGTTCGTTCGGGCATCCGCGCGCGCCCTTCGGCGCGCACCGACCGGACGGTACGCCAGGGCCCGGCTCCCAGCCCGGCGTGCTGCGGGCGGCGGTGTCCGCGCGCAGTGTCGCGGGGCAGGTGTTCATCCTCCAGGTCGTGATCGTGCTGCTGCTTGTCGTCGCTGCCGTGGTGGCACAGGTGCTCCAGGTGCGGCACGACAGCGATCTGGAGGCGCGCAACCGTTCGCTCGCCGCCGCCGGGTCGTTCGCCAACGCTCCGGGCACGGCGGCGGCGCTGCGCGCCCCGGACCCGACGGCGGCGCTCCAGCCGAGCGCGGAAGCCGCGCGCAAGGTGTCCAACGTGGACTTCATCGTCGTGATGAACACCGACGGCATCCGCTACACGCATCCCAACCCGGACCGCATCGGCAAGAAGTTCGTCGGCACCATCGGACCCGCGCTCAACGGGGGCACGGTCGTCGAGCACCTGAACGGGACCATAGGCCCGCTGGTCCAGGTCGTGGTGCCGGTGCGGGACTCCGGCGGCAAGGTGATCGGGCTGGTGTCCGCGGGCATCACCACCGCGCACGTCGGCGGCGCGGCAGACCAGCAGGTGCCGCTGCTCCTCGCGGCGGCAGCGGCGGCGCTCGCGCTGGCAACGGCGGGCACCGCGCTGGTCAGCAGGCGGCTGCTGCGGCAGACGCACGGCCTCGGCCCCTACGAGATGACCCGGATGTACGAGCACCACGACGCGGTGCTGCACGCCGTCCGGGAGGGTGTGCTGATCGTCGGCGGCGACGGGCGGCTGCTGCTCGCCAACGACGAGGCGCACCGCCTCCTCGACCTGCCCGACGACGCCGAGATGCGCAGCGTCCTCGATCTGGGCCTGGACGACGAGACGGCCGGTCTCCTCGCCTCCGGGCGGGTCGCGACGGACGAGGTGCACCTGGTCAAGGACAAGCTGGTCGCGATCAACCAGCGCCCCACCGATCTGGAGGGCGGTCCGCCCGGCAGCGTCACCACGCTGCGCGACTCCACCGAGCTGCGCGCCCTGTCCGGCCGGGCGGAGGTCGCGCGCGAGCGGCTGAACATGCTGTACGACGCCGGGGTGGGCATCGGCACCAGCCTGGACGTGAGCCGTACGGCGCAGGAGCTGGCCGAGCTGGCGGTGCCCCGGTTCGCGGACTTCGTGACGGTGGACCTGTTCGAGGCGGTGCTGAACGGCGAGGAGCCCAAGCCGGGCACCGACATGCGCCGGGCGGCGTACAGCGGCATCCGCAAGGACGCCCCGCTGTATCCGCTGGGCGAGCACATCCGGTTCGTGCCGACCTCCCCGCAGGCGCGCAGTCTCGCCACGGGGCAGTCGGTGGTGGAGCCGGACCTGCGGGACGCGCCGGGCTGGCGCGCGCAGGACGTGGAGCGCACCGGGGAGATCGTGGAGTACGGCATCCACTCGCTGATCACGGTGCCGCTGAGGACGGGCAACCTGATCCTCGGGGTGGCCAACTTCTGGCGCTCGGAGAAGCCGCAGCCCTTCGACGCCGAGGACGTCACCCTCGCCGAGGAACTGGTGGCGCGGGCGGCGGTGTCCATCGACAACGCCCGCCGCTACACGCGCGAGCACAGCATGGCGGTCACGCTCCAGCGCAGCCTGCTGCCCCGCTCGCTGCCCGCGCAGGACGCCCTGGACATCGCCTACCGCTATCTGCCCGCGCAGTCCGGAGTGGGCGGCGACTGGTTCGACGTGCTGCCCCTGCCGGGCGCCCGGGTCGCGCTCGTGGTCGGTGACGTGGTCGGGCACGGACTGCACGCGGCGGCGACGATGGGACGGCTGCGCACGGCGGTGCACAACTTCTCCTCGCTCGACCTGCCGCCCGACGAACTCCTCGGTCTGCTGGACGAGCTGGTGGGCCGGATCGACCAGGACGAGACCCCGGCGGACGGCGCGGCAGCGGTGACCGGGGCGACCTGTCTGTACGCGGTGTACGACCCGGTGTCCCGGCGCTGCACCATCGCGCGCGCCGGTCATCTGCCGCCCGCGGTGGTCTACCCGGACGGCCGGGTGGAGTTCCCGGACGTGCCCGCCGGTCCCCCGCTGGGTCTGGGCGGGCTGCCGTTCGAGACGGCGGAGCTGGAGCTGCCCGAGGGCAGCCGTCTGGTGCTCTACACCGACGGTCTGGTGGAGGACCGGGACCGGGACATCGACGTGGGTCTCGACCTGCTGCGCGACGCGCTCGGTCACGCGCCGGACGCCTCGCCGGAGGAGACCTGCCAGGTCGTCCTCGACCGGCTGCCGCTGCGGCCCGCCGACGACGTGGCGCTCATCGTGGCCGAGACGCGGATCCTGGGCGAGGACCGCGTGGCCGAGTGGGAGGTGCCCGCCGATCCGGCGGCGGTCTCGGAGATCCGGGCGAAGGTGACCCGGCAGCTCGCGGACTGGAACCTGGAGGAGCTGACCTTCACCACGGAGCTGATCCTGAGCGAGCTGGTCACCAACGCCATCCGCTACGGACGCGGTCCCATCGGCGTACGGCTGCTGCTCGCCCGCTCGCTGATCTGCGAGGTCTCCGACGGTACGACGACCTCACCGCACCTGCGCTACGCGGCGAGCACCGACGAGGGCGGCCGGGGGCTGTTCCTGGTGGCGCAGATCGCGGACCGCTGGGGCACCCGGTACACCCCCACCGGCAAGATCATTTGGGCGGAGCAGCCGCTGCCGTGACCTCGGCTGGAGGCGCTTGCGTTCAGAGGCGGCGCTGCCAGGTCTGGCCGTTGAGGTCGTGGCCGAAGCTGTGGTGGGGGTCCTCGGCGGTCAGCTCGAAGCCGTGGCGCTGGTAGAGGCGGCGGGCGGAGCCGAGGACGTCGTTGGTCCACAGGGTGATCGCCTCGTACCCGGATGCGCGGGCGAAGTCCAGGCACTCGTCGATCAGCCGGGCGCCGACGCCGAGTCCGCGGGTCGCCGGGTCGACGAGGAGCAGGCGCAGCTTGGCGGTGCGGTCGTCCGCGCGCACGCAGAAGACACAGCCCGCCCGCTGTCCGTCCACCTCCGCGATCCACGCCGCCCGCGGTCCGGGTTCCTTGCCGTCGGCGTAGTCGGCGACGATCCGGCAGACCAGTGCCTCGAAGTCGGTGTCCCAGCCGAACTCCCGGTCGTAGAACTCCCCGTGGGCCATCACGACCCAGCCCAGGTCGCCGGGCCGGCCCAGGGGTCGTACGACCGCCGTACGCTCCGTCATCGCGTCCTCCCGGTACCCTTCCGCGTCACTGAAACGACTGTTTCAGTAGACTAGCTCCTGTGAGCCCCGCCGAGCCAGACCCCTCCCCCCGCCGCCGGGAACTCCTGGAGGCCGCCTACGCCTACGCGCTGCGCGGCGGTCTCGCGGAGCTGTCCCTGCGCCCGCTCGCGGAGGCGATCGGGTCCAGTCCGCGGGTGCTGCTCTACCTCTTCGGCAGCAAGGACGGGCTGATCCGCGCCCTGCTCGCGCGGGCGCGCGCCGACGAGCTGGCCGCGCTGCGGCGGATCATGGACATGCGGGAGTCGCCGGAGGCGCCCGGCGGGCTGCGGGTGGTCGCGCGGGAGCTGTGGCGGTGGCTGTCCGACGACGCCCACCGGGGGCTGCTGACCTTGTGGGTGGAGAGCTACGCCCGCTCCCTCACCGACCCGGACGGTCCGTGGGGCGGCTTCGCGCGGGCCACGGTCGAGGACTGGCTGACGCTGCTCGCGGACGCGCAGCCCGCCGCGCCGCGGGAGACCGGGGCGGCGCGCGCGGAGCGGACCCTGGTGCTCGCGGTGCTGCGGGGCGGGCTGCTGGACCTGCTGGCGACGGGCGACACCGAGCGGGTCACTGCGGCGGTCCACCACCAACTGGGCTCAATGTAGGGCTGGTTCACCCCAGCGCCCGGTCCAGGTTGAATGCCGCGCTGATCAGGGAGAGATGGGTGAACGCCTGCGGGAAATTGCCCTGTTGCTCTCCGGTGCGGCCGATCTCCTCGGCGTAGAGCCCGAGATGGTTGGCGTAGGTGAGCATCTTCTCGAAGGCGAGACGGGCTTCGTCCAGACGACCCGCGCGGACGAGTGCCTCGACGTACCAGAACGAGCAGATGGAGAAGGTGCCTTCGTCGCCGCGCAGACCGTCGGGGCTGGCGCCGGGGTCGTAGCGGTAGACGAGGGAGTCGGAGACCAGTTCCTCGGTGAGGACGTCCAGGGTGGAGAGCCACTTGGGGTCGGTGGGGGCGATGAACTTGGCGAGCGGCATCATCAGTACGGAGGCGTCCAGGACGTCGCTCGCCTCGTGCTGCACGAAGGCGTGGCGCCGCTCCGACCAGCCGCGGTCCATGATCCGACGGTAGACGGCGTCGCGGGCCTGGCGCCAGCGGCGGTGGTCGGCGGGCAGCCCGCGGCGGTTGGCGAGGCGGATGGCGCGCTCGATGGCGACCCAGCACATCAGCCGGGAGTACAGGAAGTTCTTGCGGCCGCCCCGGGTCTCCCACACGCCCTCGTCGGGCTGGTCCCAGTGGTCGCAGACCCAGTCGACCAGGTGGCACACGTCGTCCCACTGGGCGCTGGAGATGGGCTGGGCCCACTTGTCGTAGAGGTAGATGGAGTCCACCAGGGCGCCGTAGATGTCGAGTTGGAGCTGTCCGGCGGCGGCGTTGCCGACGCGGACCGGTGCGGAGCCGCGGTAGCCCTCCAGGTGGGGCAGTTCGCGCTCGGGCAACTGGGTGCGGCCGTCGATGCCGTACATGATCTGGAGCGGACCGCGTGCCGCGCCGTCGCCGGGGCTGATGTGGGTGGTCAGGAAGCGCATGAACGCCTCCGCCTCGCCGCTGAAGCCGAGCCGGAGCAGGGCGTACACGGCGAAGGCGGCGTCGCGCACCCAGACGTAGCGGTAGTCCCAGTTGCGCTCGCCGCCGAGTTGTTCGGGCAGGCTGGTGGTGGGGGCGGCGACGATGGCGCCGGTGGGGGCGTAGGTGAGCAGCTTGAGGGTCAGGGCGGAGCGGTGGACCATCTCGCGCCAGCGTCCCCGGTAGCGGGACTGGGCGAGCCAGCGGCGCCAGTAGGCGACGGTCGCGTTGAACTCCTGCTCCGCCTCGGCGTGGGCGCAGCCGCGCGGGGCGATCTCGTCGCCCGCCTGGTCGAGGGCGAACACGGCGGTCTCGCCCTCGCCGAGCTTGAAATCGCCCCGGGCGTCACGACCGTCGCACTCCAGCGGGACGGTGGTGGTGAGCGCGAGGGACAGCGCGGGCGACTCGAAGAGCATCCGCCCTTCGTCGTCGCGCACGGTGTGCGGGTCGGCGCCGTAGCCGAAGCGCGGGGCGACCAGGACGCGGAACGGGACGGTGCCGCGGACGCAGACCACGCGCCGTATCAGCCGGTGGCGGCTCTCCTCCGCCTGGTCGTCGCCGGTGACCGGCATGAAGTCCTGCACCTCCCCCACACCCTCCTCGGTGAAGAACCGGGTGATGAGCACATTGGTGTCGGGGAAGTAGAACTGCTTGGTCCGGGCGGGTACGGCCGCCGCCAGCGCGAACCGTCCGCCGCGCTCGGGGTCGAGCAGCGCCGCGAACACACTCGGCGCGTCGAAGGACGGGCAGCAGTACCAGTCGATGGTCCCGTCGCTGCCGACCAGCGCCACGCTCCGCAGATCCCCCACGAGCCCGTGCTCGGCGATGGGCAGGTGGCGGGCGCCGCCCCTGGAGATGTCCTGCTGAAAGGAGGTCCCGTCCATCGCCGCTGCCTCCCGGTGGGATACGGGGTGCTTCCAGCTTAGGGCGGGGTGGGAGGTGTTCGTGCGCTCCGGGGCGTGGGGATGTGTGGGGGGCGTCGGGGGCGGGCAGGCGGTCCGGCACCGGTCGCCGGGCGGTCTCCGGATGCGGGGTGTGGCCCGGCGGGCAATGGTGAAAGGGTGCCCCGTTCTGCGGGCACCGGAACGGATGCGCCCATCCGGACCGACGAGGAGGCATCATGTCCCGCTCAACATCCGAAGAGTCCCGGTCGTCCGACGAGTACTGCACCCCGGACGCCCTGCTCCACACCGCTCCCTCCCGGGACGTCTCGCCGGAGGACCTGGTGATGGCGGCGGGCAGGGACGTCACGCCGAAGAACCTGGACTGGGCCCGCCGCAAGCTGGAGAGCGAGGGCTCGGCGGCGGTCGAGAAGCTGCTGCCCTAGATCGGCTGCGGCGCGCGGGGCGGTGCCGCTCCGCGCGCCGCGGGTTTCGGCCATGACCGGCGACGGCAAGGTGATGCGGCGCTGCGCCGGGGCGCTGGAGAACGAGGTGCTGACCGCGCTCTGGGCCACCGACCGGCCGCTGACCCCTGCCGAGATCCAGGCGGGCATCGGCGGTCTCGCCTACAACACCGTGCACACCATCCTCAAGCGCCTCTACGACAAGGGTCTGGTCCTGCGCGACGCGGACGGCCGCCGAGGGGCGTACCGCCCCGCCAAACACCCCGCCCAACTGACCGCCGAGCTGCTGCGCCGCACCCTGGACCAGTGCCCCGACCCCATCGGCGCCCTCGCCCGCCTGATCCCCCTGCTGCGCCCGGAGGAGACCCGGGCGCTACGCGGCTTCCTGACGACCGACCCGGACGGCGGCACCGGACACGGGAGGACCGCCGTCCCCGACGGTGCCCCCGAGCCGGACGCGACCCGGACGCGACCCCCTGGCGAGAGCGGGTCCAGCCGGACCCGAGGCGCCCCCACCGCGTGAGCGCACCCCCCCTCACACGTCCCGCGGCTCCCGGTGCGGCGGCTGTTCCGGTGCCTGCCGCAGCGGTGCCGGAGGCAAGGGGCGCACCGCCGGTTCGCCGGTGTTCAGGGTGAACGGTTCGCCGTGGTGGCTGAGGACCAGTGGGGGTCCGTCGAGGAGGGAGTACGTCGCCTTGTCGGCGCTGATCTCGACCCGGAGGCGGCGTCCCCGGTACTGGAGGTGGAAGGCGAGGCGGCGCAGGTGTTCGGGGAGGCGGGGGGCGAAGCGCAGACCGGAGCGGCCGACGGGGCGCCGCATGCCGCCGAAGCCCGCGACCAGGGCCATCCAGGTACCGGCGAGCGAGGCGATGTGCAGTCCGTCGCGGGTGTTGTGCTCCAGGTCGTGCAGGTCCATCAGGGCCGCCTCGGTGGTGTAGGCGTAGGCGAGCCTGAGGTGTCCGGTCTGGGCGGCGATGACGGCCTGGCAGCAGGCGGACAGGGAGGAGTCGCGGACGGTCAGCGGCTCGTAGTAGGCGAAGTTCCGGGCGATCTGCTCGTCGTCGAAGCAGGTGTCGCAGGTGTACATCGCGAGGATCAGGTCGGCCTGTTTGACGACCTGCTTGCGGTAGAGGTCGAAGTACGGGAAGTGCAGCATCAGCGGGTACTGGTCGGGTCCGGTGCCCGCGAAGTCCCAGCGCTGGTAGCGGGTGAAGCCCGCGCTCTGCTCGTGGACGCCGAGTTCGTCGTTGTAGGGGATGTTCATCGCCTCGGCGGCGTCGCGCCAGGCCGCGCTCTCCTCCTCGTCGGCGCCGAGCCGCTGCGCCTCCTTGGGGTGCCGTTCGACCATGTCGGCCGCAGCGAGCAGGTTCTGACGGGCCATCAGGTTGGTGTACGCGTTGTCGTCCGAGATGGCGCTGTACTCGTCGGGTCCGGTCACGCCGTCGATGTGGAAGGCGCCGTGGTGGTCGTGATGCCCCAGGGAGCGCCACAACCGGGCGGTCTCCACGAGCAGTTCGACGCCGACCTCCCGCTCGAAGCGGACGTCGCCCGTCGCCTCGACGTACCGGACGACCGCGTCCGCGATGTCCGCGTTCACATGGAACGCGGCGGTGCCGGCCGGCCAGTACGCGGAGCCCTCCGAGCCCTCGATGGTGCGCCAGGGGAACGCGGCTCCGCCGAGCCCGAGTTGGGCGGCGCGTTCGCGCGCGGCGTCGAGGGTGTTGTGCCGCCAGCGCAGCGCTTCGGCGACGGCGCGCGGGGAGGTGTGGGTGAGCACGGGGAGCACGAACATCTCGGTGTCCCAGAAGGCGTGCCCGTCGTAGCCGGAGCCGGTGAGCCCCTTGGCGGGGATCGCGCGCTGCTCGGCGCGGGCGCCCGCCTGGAAGACGTGGAAGAGACCGAAGCGCACGGCCTGCTGGATCTCCTCGTCGCCGTCCACCTCGACGTCGGCGCGGGCCCAGAAGTCGTCCAGGCAGGCGCGCTGGTCGGCGAGGAGACCCTGCCAGCCGTCGTGCGAGGCGGCGGCGAGGGCGGCGTCCACCTGGTCGGCCATCGCGGGCAGCGAACGGGTGCCGGACCAGCCGTGCGCGACCAGTTTCTCCACCCGCAGGGTCTGCCCCGGCTCCAGGACGGAGGTGACGGTGAGCCGGGCGACGTCGGTGCCGCTCTCGCTGCGGCTGGTGGTGCGCCCGGGCCCGGAGACGACGTGGTCGGCGGCGACGGCGACCCGCAGTCCGCTGCGCTTGGTGCGGTGGACCAGGCGCAGCCGCTCGCCGGAGGCGAAGCCGTCCTCCTGCTCCAGCGGGGAGTGCGGGGTCATCGCGGCGCGCGGGTCGCCGTTGGGTCCCGGCAGGCTCTCGTTGGCGACCAGCTCGGACTGGATGACGACCCGGCTGCGGCGCCCGACGGCCTCCACCTCGTAGGCGATGGCGGCCACCGCGCGCTGGGTGAGCGAGACCAGACGGGTGGCGCGGACCCGGACCGTGGACCCGGCGGGCGAGGTCCACTCGCAGGTGCGCTCCAGGACCCCGCGCCGCATGTCGAGGACGCGCTCGTGGGAGACGAGACGCCCGTAGCGCAGGTCGAACGGCTCGTCGTCGACGAGCAGCCGCAGGATCTTGCCGTTGGTGATGTCGATGACGCTCTGCCCGGACTCCGGATAGCCGTATCCTGCCTCGGCGTACGGCAGCGGGTGCAGCTCGTGCACGCCGTTGAGATAGCTGCCCGGCAGACCGTGCGGCTCGCCCTCGTCGAGGTTGCCGCGCCAGCCGACATGGCCGTTGGACAGGGCGAAGACCGACTCGCTCTGGGCGAGGATGTCCAGGTCGAGCGCCGTCTCGCGGACGGTCCACGGTTCGACGGTGTAGGCGCGCTCCGTGATCACTGCTTTCCTCCCAGCTCGGCGAGGTCCTTCACGACGATATGCGCGCCGTGCGCGTAGAGCGCGTCGGCCTGTCCGGTCCGGTCGAGTCCGACGACGTATCCGAAGCCGCCCGCGCGCCCCGCGTCCATCCCGGCGAGCGCGTCCTCGAAGACGGCGGCGCGCCCTGGCTCGATGCCGAGGTCGTGGGCGGCGGCGAGGAAGGTGTCGGGGCGCGGCTTGCCCGGCAGATGCCGTTCGGCGGCGACGACCCCGTCGATCCGTACGTCGAAGAGGTCCTCGGCGCCGACCGCGCGCAGCACGTCCCGGCAGTTGGCGCTGGACGACACGATGGCGGTCGGCAGCCCCTGCGCCCTGACCGCCTCGATGTAGCGCAGCGTCCCGTCGTACGCCTCCACGCCCCCGCTGCGGATCTTCTCCAGCAGCAGTTCGTTCTTGCGGTTGCCGAGTCCGTTGACGGTGTCGGCGTCCGGCGGGTCGTCCGGGCTTCCCTCGGGCAGATGGATGTCCCGCGATTCCAGGAAGGCCCGCACGCCGTCCGCGCGGGGGCGTCCGTCCACGTACTCGTCGTAGTCGGCGACCGCGTCGAACGGCCGCCCCTGCTCCCCCTCGTAGCCGCGCAGATACGCGTCGAAGGTCTCCTTCCACGCGGCCGCGTGCACCACGGCCGTCTTCGTCACGACGCCATCGAGGTCGAACAGGCAGGCCAGGATGGTGTCGGGCAGTCCGAGCTGAGTCATAACAGCCAGCCTTCCCCGGAAGCGGGGGCGGATTCCCGGGGCCGCCCGGCGGTACGGCTGGGTGGGTACGCGGCGTACGGCCGGGTGGGGGTCGGCGGTACCGCCGGGTGGGGGGGTGCGGCACGGCGATGGGGCGGAGACCGGTACGCCGGGTGCCTACGACGGCGCGGTGCTGCCGAACAGGCGCTCCAGGACCGCACGCCCTCCCCGCGGCGCGCCTCGCCGCCGGACGCCGGCCCGCCCCGGGTCCGGACGGGCGCGCCCGCGCGCTTCCGCGCCACGGCAGCACAGCCCCACCACGCCCGCTCCGGCCACACCCGCTCCAGCCACCCCGGCACGCGGCACCGCCACCACACACCCCGCCCACGCCCCGTCCCACCCGGTCGCACTCTCAACCCGCGCCACCCGTTCCACCAGCGGAGCGCCGGTGGCACACTTCGCCCCATGCCGTCGATCTTCGAAGACCTTCTTGTCCGCGCGCGGAACCTCGTCAGGGACGGGGAGCGCGCGATCCTGGGTGTCGCGGGCGGGCCCGGCGCGGGCAAGACGACGCTCGCGGAGTCGCTGACGCGGGCGCTCAACGCCGACGGTCCGCCGTGGGTGGCGCATGTGCCGATGGACGGGTTCCATCTGGCCGACGCCGAGCTGGAGCGGCTGGGGCGGCGGGACCGCAAGGGCGCGCCGGACACCTTCGACGCGGGCGGGTACGCGGCGCTGCTGCGGCGGCTGCGGACCGAGACGGACGAGGTCGTGTACGCGCCCGGCTTCGAGCGCGTGCTGGAGCAGCCGCTCGCCGGTGCCATCCCCGTGCCGCCCAGCGCGCGGCTGGTGGTGACGGAGGGCAACTACCTTCTGCTGCGCGAGGGTTCATGGGCGCGGGTACGACCGCTGCTGGACGAGGTCTGGTACTGCGAGGTGGACGAGGCGGAGCGGGTACGGCGTCTGGTGGCCCGGCACGAGGAGTTCGGCAAGCCGCACACGGACGCGATGGCCTGGGTGCTGGGTCCTGACCAGCGCAACGCCGACCTGATCGCGACGACGCGCGACGCCGCCGACCTGATCGTGCCCTGCGCCGCGCTCCCCTCGCCGCAGGGGACGCCGTCCGTCCCCTCCCCGGCGTCGGGGTGAACCCCGGCCGCCCCGGGACCGTACCCCAGGGCACGGCGGAGGGTCCGCCGGTACGACTCACGGGGCGGTGGCGCCGCCGGACGCGGGTGACGCGGACCGTCGCCCCGGCGACCGGGGGCGCCGTCGCGGGGCGGGCGATGGCGAGCGAACAGCGGACGGCTCCTCGGGCGGAACGGGCTTCCGGGGAACCGGGAGCCGTCCTCTCCCCGGCGCGGTTCCGGCTGCCCCCGGGCACCCGCCGCCCGCTGCTCGTCGTGCTCGTCGCCCTGCTCCTTGGCCAGATGGCCGTCGCCATGGTGACCACCGCCGTCCAGCAGTCGCCCACCATCGACGAGCCGGTGTACGTCGCGACCGCCACCGACTACCTCCGCGAGCACCGCCTGCGCTACAACCCCGAACACCCCCCACTCGGCAAGCTGTTGATCGCCGCCGGGGTGGCGGTGGCCGACCCGCGCTACGACCCGTCCACGCCCGGCACCCAGGGCGACGTGGGCCGGCATCTGCTGTACGAGTCGGGCAACGACCCCGGGCGGCTGATGCTCTGGGCGCGGCTCCCGGTGATCGTGCTGACGCTGCTGACCGGTCTGGTGGTGTTCGCGTTCGCCCGTGACGTGGCGGGGACGCCGGGCGGGCTGGTGGCGCTCGCGCTGTACGCCTTCTCGCCCGACGTGATCGCGCACGGCGCGCTGGCCACGCTGGACCTGCCCGTGACGGGCTTCCTGGTGACCGCCGCGTGGCTGGCCTGGCGGGCGCGACGGCGCCCCCGGCGGTACGTCCCGCTCACGGGTCTGGCCCTCGGCGCGGCGCTCGCGACGAAGATGAGCGCGCTGCCCGCGATCCCGGTGCTGATGCTGCTCGCCGCTCTGTCCGTGTGGCACGCGCTGCCCGGCGCGGACCGGCGCCGCCGGGCGCTGCTCACTGCCGCAGGCGGGGTGACGGTGGCGGTGCTGGCGGTCGCCGTGGTGTGGGCGGTGTACGCGGCGGTCGATCCCCGCCTGCGCTTCTCCCCCGCCGAACCGGTGCCCGCGCTCGCCGGACTGCACGGCAGGCTGACCTCGCTGCTGCCGCTCCCGCCCGCCTACCGGGCCGGGATGCGCGTGCAGTTCGCCTTCGAGCACCACGCCTGGCAGGGCTTCCTGTTCGGGCGGCTGTACACCGGACCGCTCTGGTACTACCTCCCCGCCGCCCTCCTGGTGAAGACCCCGATCGCCCTGCTCGCGCTGGGCGCCGCCGGCGCCACAGCCGCCCTGACGCTTCGCCCGCTGCGCCCCGCCGCGCCGTATCTGCTGCTGCCCCCGGCGCTGCTGCTGGCCGTGGCGATGACGGGCGCGCGGGACTTCGGCACCCGGTACGCGCTGTTCGTGCCGGTGTTCCTGGCGGTGACGGCGGGCTGCGTGGCAGCGGGCTGCGTGACGGCGGTCCGGTACCGGTGGGCGGTGCCGCTGACCGGGCTGCTCGTCGCCTGGGCGGCGGTGACCTCGCTGCGGGTGTACCCGTACTACCTGCCGTACGCCAACGAGGCGTTCGGCGGTCCCGCGGCCACGCACCAAGTGCTGCACGACTCCAACGTGGACTGGGGTCAGGACCTCGGCAGGCTCGGGGACCGGTTGCGGGAGCGGTATCCGGGCGAGCGGGTGTGGCTGGTGTACAAGGGCGCCGGTGTGCCGTCGGCGTACGGCATCCACGCCGCCGATCCGCGCGCGGTGCCCCTGTCGCGGGTGCACGGGCTGCTCGCGGTGTCGGACTCGGCTGCCGCGAAGGCGCGCGGGGATCTCGCCCGGCTGATCCGGACCAGCCGTCCGGTGGATCAGGTGGGGTACTCGATCACGCTGTACCGGCGCTGAGATCCTCTACGGGCGCTGAGCCGGGCGCCCGTGGCCGCGACAACCCGGCGGGCGGCAGAGGGGGGTGGGCTATGTTGAGTGATCGTGGGAGAAAAAGTCGACGGGCCGGTGCCCTCTCCGCAGGCGGCACGCGCCCAGGCGTCAGCGATCACCTCGGGCGGCGACGTCTCCCGGGCCGACGCCTCCCCGACCTCCCGGCTGCGCGCGCTCTTCGACGGACCCCGGCTGTCCCCGGGGCAGCGGCGGATCGCGCAGTATCTGATCGAACACATCACCGAGGCGGCGTTCCTGTCGATCACCGAGCTGGCCGACCGGGTGGGGGTCAGCCAGCCGTCGGTGACCCGGTTCGCGGCGGCGGTCGGCTTCAGCGGCTATCCGGCGCTGCGCGAGCGGCTCCAGTCGATCGCGCTGAGCACGCTGCCGGGCCCGCACGAGGCGGACCGCGCGAACGAGCTGCAGTCCGCCGTGGACGCCGAGATCCAGAACCTGGAGAACCTGCGCCGCGACCTCGCCGACCCCGGCAAGGTGGTCCGGGTGGGTCGCGCGCTCTCCCGCTCCACCCCGCTGACCGTCCTCGGGCTGCGCATCTCCGCCTCGCTCGCGGAGTACTTCGGGTACGCGGCCCGGCGCATCCATCCCGACGTACGGCTGGTGACCCACGGCGGGAGCGTGGCGTACGACGCGCTGCTCCAGGCGCGGGAGGCGGGCGGGAGCTGGGTGCTGGCGTTCGGGATGCCCCGGCACGCACGGGAGACGCTCACC
Source organism: Streptomyces sp. DSM 110735 (assembly GCF_016482685.1). Lineage (GTDB taxonomy): Bacteria > Actinomycetota > Actinomycetes > Streptomycetales > Streptomycetaceae > Streptomyces. The sequence continues at coordinate 98,147 of NZ_JACYHF010000003.1, forward strand.
GCGCTCAGGGTGGCGCGCGAGGCGGGTCTGAAGGTCGCCCTGGTCACCGACCTGGCGCTCGGTCCGCTGCCCGACGAGGCGGACGTCACCTTCGCCACGGGCACCGGCTCCCGGCTGGTCTTCGACTCCTACGCGGCGCCCGGCGTGATGGCCGCCGCGCTGCTCCAGGCGATGACGGACGCGGACCCCGAGCGCACCCAGGCCCGGCTGGAGAAGTACGAGCGGGGCGCCGAGGAACGGCAGTTCTTCCTGCCGGAGTGAGCCGTGAGCCCGCATGTTCCCGTACCGGCGAAGACGCCCACACGACCAGGCGCGCATGAATGTTTTCATGCGTCTTGAAAACCCGACGGCATATATAAATACTGCTCCCGGCGCCCCCCACGCGGCACACCCGGAAGCGACGACGATCATGCCCATGACCACCACGCGCATCAGCCCCGACTGGCCATGCCAGGTCAAGACCCCGGGCAGCTACGACTGGGAGCGCTCGGCGGCCCGCTGGCTGCGCGAGCTGATCCCCGCCCGTTACGCCGGTTACCCGGCGCTCATCAGGCACCCCGTCCTGCTCGCCCGGCACGCCCGGCTCCAGGTCGAACAGGAGATCCGGGTCGCGCGCACCGCGCTGCAGACCGCCCGTACGGAGCTGCCCGTCCTCGGCCTGCCCGAATCGGTCATCGAGCACACCATCAAGCTCTACGCGGCCGAGCTGCTCCAGCTCCAGCACATCGCGCGCAGTGTGCGCGTGGTCTCCGAGGCGCTCGGCGGACGCGGCACCACCCGCTGAGCGCCGCGCAACCGTGTGAGCAGCACACGTACCGGCCGGACACGTGATCGAGCGGCCGCACCTGTGCCATGCTCAACGCGTGACGAGCGATCCAGCGCTTCCCGTGGAACCGGGTACCGGCGCCGACCCCACGGCGTTGGCCCAGGCCGTGGCACGGCAGCGCGCCGAACTGGAGCGGTTGCGGGACGAAGCCGCCACCACCGCGGTGATGGAGCGCGCCAAGGGTGCCCTGATGGCGGCGGACGGCCGGTCCGCCGACGCGGCCCACGACGAACTGCTGCGGCGTGCCCGAACGGGCAATCGCACCCTGCTGGAGGAGTGCTGGCTGACCCTGGGCGCCCTGGAGCGACCCCGGCGGGAAGCCGAGGGACAGCCCGACCGGGACGCGCGGCGCTCCGCGCCCGCCTCCGGCTCCGGCGACGTCGCGGACGTGCTCGGCGCGGTGGGCCGGGACCTGGTGCGGGTCGGCTCCCCGCAGGAGCTGGCCGGGTGCCTGCTGCGGCATCTGGCGCCCGAGGCGGGCGCCGACGCCGTGATGCTGTACGAGCGGCTGCCCGAGGGCGGCATCGAGCTGATGGGGCACGCCGGCATCGCCCCCACCTTCGCCGCGCAGTGGCACCGGATACCGCCCCTGACCAATGTGGCGCCGCTGGACGCGCTGGCGGCCGGTGAGCCGTGCTGGCTGGAGGACCTGGCCAGGGACCGGGAGCACTATCTGCTCGTCGACGACCCGCCGGACTGCTGGCGGTCCCGGGCGTGGCTGCCGGTGCCCGGCGGTCCGGCGTCGGGGGTCGTCCTCGGTGTCCTGCGCGGCGAGGAGCGGCCGTTCACCCCGCGCGAACGGCAGTTGCTGCGCGCCGTGGCCCGGCTGTGCGCGGGACGGCTGCGCGCCTTCGACTCCCGTCCGGACGGCCATGACGACAGTGCGCAGCCCGTGCAGAGCGTGCTCGACGCGCTGCCCGGTGCCGCGATCCTGCTGTGCCCGCTGCGCTCCCCCTCCGGAGAGGTGGAGGACTACCGCATCGAGGCGGCGGCGCCCGAGGCGGTGGACGTGTTCGGCCGCACCGGGCAGGACATGGTCGGCAGCCGCATCCTGGAGAGCTATCCGTCCGTCGCGGGCGAGGCGCTGTGGGACGGCTACCTCCAGGCGCTCACCACCAAGGTCCCCTTCGAGAGCGAGCCGTTCGCCTACCACGACACCGTGGACGGCGTGCCCGTGACCGCGACCTACTCGGTCAGGGCCGCCCCGCTGGACGGCGGTCTGCTGGTGACCTGGCTGCGGCACGACCCGGCGGAGCTGCAGGAGCAGCGGCTGGCCGACGTGCAGCGGCTGGGCAATCTGGGCTGGGCCGTCTGGAACCTGGCGACCGGCGAGACGGCCTGGTCCGCGCAGGCGTACGCCGTGCTGGGTCAGGACCCCGCCGCCGGTCCGGTGCCGCTGGAGCGGCTGCCCCGGCTGGTCGCGGCGGACGACGCGGACACCCTCACCCGGGCGATCACCGAACTCACCACCCGGGCCACGCCGTTCGACCTCCCCTTCCGCATCCACACCGAGCGCGGCGTACGGCACTTGCGGATCGTCGCGGAGGCGGTGGCGGATCCGGACGGCACCCCGGTGGAGGTGCACGGCTTCGTGCAGGACCTCACCGCGCAGCGCAGCGCCGAACTCGCCTTGGTGGAGAGCGAACGCGCGATGCTCCTCCAGCGCGGTGTCCTCCAGGCGGAGCGGGCGCTCGCGGGACGGCTCCAGCACGCCCTGCTGCCGCTGCCCCGCAAGCCGGTGAGCCTGGCCGGGCTGCGCGTCGAGATCGCCTATCTGCCCGCGCAGTCGGGCATCCAGGTCGGCGGCGACTGGTTCAGTGCGATCGAACTCCCCGACGACCAGGCGCTGTTCGTGGTGGGCGACGTGGCAGGGCACGGCATCGACGCGGTGGCGACGATGGCGCAGCTCAGGTTCACCGCCAAGGGCATGGTCAGCACGGGCTCCTCGCTGACCGGGGCGCTGTCCCGGCTCAACCAGTTGCTGCTGCACTCCCGGGAGGCGCTGACCACGGCGACCATGATCCTCGCCCGCTACGACCCCCGTACCCGCGTGCTCACCTGGACGCAGGCCGGGCATCCGCCGCCGCTGCTGGTGCGCGGCGCCGAGGTGCGCTACGTGCCGCGCCCCCGGGGCATCCTGCTGGGCGCGAGCGCGGCGCCGGTCTTCGAGTCGGCGGAGCTGCGCCTGGAACCGGGCGACCGGCTGCTGCTGTACACCGACGGTCTGGTGGAGCGGCCCGGCGAGAGCCTGGACACGGCTCTGTCGCGCCTGGCCGGCACGGTCCGCGCGCAGGGCAGGGAGGGCGCCGGTTCGCTGGACGCGCTGCTCGCCTCGCTGCTGGCGGACGAGCGGCGCGACGACGTGTGCGTGGTGGACATCAGGATGCCCCCGGCCGGGGAGTAGCCGGACCGCTCAGGTACGCGACTCCAGTGCGCGGCGGGTGTCGTCGCCGTAGACGCCGCGCTCGTCGCCGCTGATGCCGTACCAGAGCTGGAAGCGGGCGACGGCGGCGGCGAGCACGGCGTCGTAGCCGCCGGTCGCGGAGCCGTCCCGGAACACGTCGGGGATGCGCAGCAGGCGCTCGCGCAGCTCGGTGACCTCGGGTCCGGCATCGCCCTCGCGCAGGGTGCCGGGACCGTCGGGGTCGGCGGTGGCGGACGCGGCGGGGGCGACGGGCGCGGTCGGGGTGGCGGGCTCGGTGGTGGCCGGGGTGATGGTCACCGGGCGCGGGGCGGCGGAGTGCGGGGGCCGGGCGGCGGCGGTGGCGCTCTGCCGGGCGGGCAGCAGCAGGGCGCAGCCGAAGCCGATCAGCGCGGCGACGCCGAGGGCGAGCACCGCGACGGCACGGCGCACCGGCCGCTCCGGGCGTGCCGGGGACGCCGGGGACTCCTCGGGGACCGGGGGCAGCTCCTGGGTGTCGTCCTCGGCTCCGGCGGGCGCGAGCAGGGGCGACGGCGGTGACGGTGGCGGCGGTGTTGTGCCGGGTGGCTCGGGCGGGGGCGTACCGGCGGTCTCGCGCGGCGCCTCGCCGTCCCGCGGCAGCAGCTCGCGCATCAGCTCCGCGAGCGCGTCCTGACGGCGGGCCCGTACGACACGGACGGGCTCCACGATCCGCCCGGGGCGCGGCGGTTCGGGATCGGGGGGTGTCGGCACGCTGCTCTCCTTTCCGTCCCTCGGGTCCGGGAGTGCGCGGTCCCGACGGGGGATACGGAGCGCGGGGCACGGCCGTTCAGGGCGGGCGCCGCCCCGGAGGTCAGACCGGGCTCGACACGCCCTGGGCGAAGCGGTTCAGGGAGGACGTCAGCGTGGCCACGAAGGCTTCGCGGTCGTCCTCGGTGAGCGCGTCCAGCGAGAGGTAGGGGTTGAGGTCCTCCAGTTCGACCAGGAGCAGGTCACCGGCGAGGGTGCGGCAGGCGTCGACGCGCTGGATGCCGTGGCCGAGGGCGTTCCAGTCGATGAAGCGGCGCGCGAACTCGAGGTCGGCGGCGGTGGCCGCGTAGGGCTTCAGGTCCCAGCGGCGGCGGGGGTCGGGGGCGTAGAGGGCGTACTCGAAGTCGTCGTCCACGAAGTAGAAGGAGATCTCGTGGGTGAAGTCGACGTGCGGCTGCACCAGGACGCTGCCGTCGGCGACGGGCGCCTCGGCGACCCGGCTCGCGGGCACCACGCGCAGCCCGAGGGAGTCGGCACCGAGGCGCGGCTTGACCACGTAGCGGTCGGACCGCGGCAGCCGGTCCAGGTCCTCGGCGCGGTCGACGGTGGGGATGACCGGGTACCCCGCCGCCGTCAGCTCGATCAGATAGCCCTTGCCCGCCATGTCCGCCCTGCCGGTGAGCGGGTTGTACACCCGCGCTCCGGTCTCCAGCGCGTGCGCCCGGAACTTCTCGTACGCGGCCAGATAGCCGAGCACCGGTCCGGAGTTGCGGACCACCACCGCGTCGAAGTCGTCCATCAGGGCGGCCGCGTCCAGCGGGTGACACAGGGCCAGGTCGAAGTGGGCGCGCAGCCGGGAGGTGAGGAACACGTCCTCGTCGCCGTAGCGGCGCCCGCGGGCCGGGAACGCCAGATCGGTGACGTAGAGCAGGCGGGGGCGGCGCATGGGGGTTCTCCTCGGGCGGGCCGGTGGCGACAGGGCGGAGAAAGGTTACGCCGCAGACGGGGGGTGATGATCGGCGGGCCCTGGGGTGATCACGTGGAGATGCGCGCCCTCGCGCTGCCGTACAGCACTCGGTCCCCTCATGGGCGAGGTTGCGCTGCACCGAGTGCCACACATTGCCCAGGGGTGCTACTTTCCCGCTCATGAGCACCAGCAGCGCGGTCCCGGCCGCGAAGCCGCCGATGCGTGACGCCCTGGTCGACGCCGCCTTCCGGCTCTTCCTGGAGCGGGGGTACGACCGCACCACCGTGGACGACATCGTGGCGCTCGCCGGGGTCGGACGGCGCTCGTTCTTCCGCTACTTCCCCTCCAAGGAGGACGTGGTCTTCCCCGACCACGAGCGCTGCCTCGCCGACATGACCGCCTTCCTCGCGGCGGGCGAGGGCACCGGGGACCCGGTGGAGCGGGTGTGCGACGCGGCTCGGCTGGTGCTGCGGATGTACGCGGAGGACCCCGACTTCTCGGTGCGCCGTTACCGGCTGACCAAGCAGGTGCCGGGGCTGCGCGCGTACGAGCTGTCGGTGATGCGGCGCTACGAGCGGGCGCTCGCCGGACATCTGCGGGAGCGGTACGCGGGGCGCCCCGACGGCACGCTGCGCGCGGACGTGATCGCGGCGGCGGTGGTCGCGGCGCACAACAACGCCCTGCGCTCCTGGCTGCGTTCGGACGGCGCGGGCGACGCGGACGCTGCCGTGGACCACGCGCTGGGCTGTGTCCGGGCGGCGTTCACGGAACCGGCAGACGGCGCGGTGGTACGCGGTGCCCCCGCCGGGGGCGAGGACGTGGTGGTGGTCGTCGCCCGGCGCGACGCCCCGCTGTGGCGCGTGGTGCGGGAGTTCGAGGCGGCGCTGGGGCGCCCCTGACGGGGCAACCGCGCGGTCGCGGGCACAGATTGAGGGTACGGAGTGCCTTTACGACTGACACTGAGTGCCATACGCTGGCGGTGTGCACGGTGGCACGACGACCGGGCACACGTGTGCGCGGTTCACACCGCGCGTTCGGGATTTCCGGCCCAGCGCAGGGAGTTGACCAGCGTGTACCACCACTCAGCAAGCGCCGCGCACCCGGCGGGCGGCTCGACGGCGGGCGTACTCGAACCCCGGTCCGCCGCGACGGCGTCCGGCGCCGGGATCGTGCCCGCCCCGTCCGCCACCGCGACGCCCATGTCCACCGGGTCCGTCATACCCACGCGGTCCACCGAGGACAGGGACGCCCTCACCTTCCAGCGCTGCGCCTGGTGCGGCACGGCGATGTACCACCGGCTGCTGTGCCCGGTGTGTCAGGGCAGCGATCTGCGCACCGAGCGCAGCCAGGGCGCGGGCACGGTCCGCCACTCCACCGTGGTGCACCGCAACACCCCGATGGCGCGCAATGTGTCGCTGGTCGAGATGGCGGAGGGCTTCGTGGTGCGGGGCCGGGTCATGGGTCCGGCCGTCGGCATCCACAGCGGGGACCGGGTGCGGCTGTCCACGGCCAAGGACCCGGTGCGGGGCGAGCCGGTGTTCCAGCTCGTCGACGAGGCGTACCGGGCGTGGAGCTGAGCCGGGCGCGTACCGTGCGCGGCTGACCTCCTGAGCGGTCCGCTCCTCGCTCGCTCAGTCCTTGAGCGTGATCCGGATGCCGACCGTGCCCTCCACACCCCGGCGCAGCTTGCTGCCCAGCAGGGTGAGGCGGCCGACGATGCCGTACTTGCGGGCGATCAGCGAGCGGTAGCGGGCCGTGGTGTCCGCGTCGGTGATCTCGGCGGTGGCCGGAACCGGCTCTCCGGTCGCGTTGCCGCGCATGTCACAGGGACCCACCAGCACATCGGCGCGGCGGCGGATGCGCTTGACCTTCCAACTGTCGGCGGTCGTCCACACTCCGAGGGCGTCGCCGTCGCGCACCACCCAGACCGGAGTGGGCACGGGCGTGCCGTCCTTGCGGTAGCTGGTCACCAGCAGGTACTTGCCCGCGCCGAGCCGGGCCGGAAGCGTGTCGTCCATGTCCGCAGTCTAGGAGGCGCCCCCGCACCCGGCAGCACGACGGGGGCGGCGAAGGGCTGCGCGGCGGAATACGCCGGACCAGCGGCGGGGATCAACTCCTGCGTCTAGATTGCGTCTTGACCCGTGCACCGCTCAAGGCACCACTCCCCCGACGCCCCCAGGAGCTGACCCACGTGACCGACAACCCGGCCGCCGCCAACGACGTCGCCGAGTCGCTGCGCGCCCGTATCAACACCGGCCAGCCGCACACCGCCCGGATCTGGAACTACTGGCTGGGCGGCAAGGACAACTACGAGGTGGACCGCGCGGCGGGCGACCAGATCCGCCAACTCCACCCGGGCATCGGGGAGTACGCCCGCGCCGACCGGCTCTTCCTCGGCCGCGCGGTACGTCACCTCGTGCAGGAGGCGGGCATCCGGCAGTTCCTGGACATCGGCACCGGGCTGCCCACCGCCGACAACACGCACGAGGTCGCCCAGCGGCTCGCGCCGGACGCCCGCATCGTCTACGTCGACAACGACCCGCTGGTCCTCGCCCACGCCCGCGCCCTGCTCACCAGCACCCCCGAGGGCCGTACCGACTACCTCGACGAGGATCTGCGCAACATCGACGCGATCTTCGAACACGCCGCCAAGACACTGGACTTCAACGAGCCCGTGGCGCTGATCCTGCTCGGCGTGGTCATCTTCATCGGCGACGACGAGGACCCGTACGGACTGGTACGGCGGTTGACCGACCGGCTGCCCGCCGGGAGCCATCTCGTGCTCTCGCACACCGTCACCAGCCCCTCGATGCCGGACGTGGACGAGGCGGTCGCGTTCTGGAACGAGCACGGCACTCCCAAGCTCACCCAGCGCACGCCCGAGAACGTGACCCGTTTCTTCGACGGTCTCGAACTGCTGGAGCCGGGTGTCGTCTCCTGCTCGCGCTGGCGTCCTGAGCCGGGTGACGGGGCGGAACCGGAGGAGGTCGCGATGTTCGGCGGAGTGGCCCGCAAGAACTGACCGCGCCCACCCCAACTCGCCCTGCGCGTACGGGAGACGCACGGGAAAACGGAATCCGCGAAACCCGTCGGAAGATCGCCGCGGTCGCTGAACGCGCCCGCCCCGCCCCACGTACTCAGGGGCGGGCGCTCATCGACCGGAGAGCCCCGTGGTGCCCGGCAGGGGTATCGCGCGCTCGGGGTTTCGGGAGTCTGGCATGAGGCACGCACGACGGCGGGTCGTCCGGCGAGTGACACGGCTGGCGGCCGTCGGCGGACTCCTTCTGGGGGGCGCGATGGTGACACAGGCGGCCATGGCGAGCGAGACCCCGCGCTCCCCCGCGACCCCGCTGAGCACGGCGGGCACCGCCGGAGTGACGGGCACCGCGCTGACGGCGAAGCTGGGGACGGCACGCTCCGCGGGAAGCTGGATCGGCGCCGACGGACGGCCGGTCGTCGCGGTGACGGACGCCGGTGCCGCCGAGGAGGTACGCCAGGCGGGCGCCGAGCCCAAGATGGTGGGCCACAGCATGAACGAGCTGAAGTCGGCCGCGGCGACGCTGCGTTCGGCTCCGCGGGTGGCGGGCACCGCGTGGTCGGTGGACTACCGCACCAACCGGGTCGTGGTGCAGGCGGACAGCACGGTGTCGTCCGGCGACTGGACCCGGATGACCAAAGTCGCCTCGCGCATCGGGGACTTCGTCACCATGGAGCGATCGAAGGGCACGTTCACCACGCGGCTGAACGGCGCGCAGCCGATCCTCTCCACGAGCGGCCGCTGTTCGGCGGGGTTCAACGTGACCAACGGGCAACGGGACTTCATCCTCACGGCGGGCCACTGCGGACCCACCGGCTCCATCTGGTTCGCCGACAACCAGGCCGACCAGCAGCTCGGCGCGACGGTGAACAGCAACTTCCCCGGCGCCGACTTCTCCCTCGTGCAGTACGACTCCGGCAAAGCCGGTCCGGGTGCCGACGTGGTCGCGGTGGGCGGCGGCAAGGGCGTGCGGATCACCGGGGCGGGCGACGCCACGGTGGGGCAGCGGGTGTTCCGCAGCGGCAGCACCAGCGGGCTGCACGACGGCCAGGTGACCGCGCTCAACGCGACCGTGAACTACCCCGAGGGCACCGTCACCGGTCTGATCGAGACGAACGTGTGCGCCGAACCGGGCGACAGCGGCGGTCCGCTGTTCTCCGAGGGGGTGGCGCTGGGCGTCACCTCGGGCGGCAGCGGCGACTGCACGTCCGGCGGTACGACGTTCTTCCAGCCGCTGACCAAGGCGATGCAGGCGCTGAACGTGCGCCTGATCACCTCCGGCGGGAAGGCGGGGGCCGCGCAGAACCCGTCCTCCGCGCCGACTCCCACCCCGCAGAGCACCGTCGCCCCGAGTGCCGCCGCGCCCGGTTCCTCGGCTCCCGTGAGCGGTATCGCGCAGGGTCGTACGCTGCTGGCACGCCTCACGGACACCCGGAACGTGGCTCCCGGTCTGCTGATCATGGCCGGCAGTCTGATCGCCCTGATCGCGGCCCGCTACATCCGCTCGGAGCAGGAGCGGCGGGCTTACCAGCGGTACTACTCGGCGACCTGGGGGTGACGCGGGGCGGGCGCGGGGAAACAAGGGGTCGATCGACGAAATCGGTCACTGGACGCGCCCGTACGGTCACGAAGGGACGGCGAACGGGTACGGCGATGGTCGCGCGGCGGCCGGTTCAGGACGGGCGGCGCGGCTGCGGTGTCGCGGAGGCCCACTCCAGGACGAGGCGCTGGTACTCCGCGCGCTGCTCGGTGGTGAGTATCCCGCCCGAGCGGCGCCACAGGGCCCGGATCTCCTCGTTGACCTCCGCGGCCGACCGCTGGCAGGCGGTGTCAGCAGTGGTGGACATGGTGTGAAGCATATGCCGGTCTCCGTGAAGACGGCGTGAGCAAGTGTGCTCGATGCGGACATTTCGGACCGTGTTACTCATCACGTCAATGGGCCATGACGCGGCCGGAGTTCGGGGGCGCGGGGCGCCCCCGGTCCCGCGTCTCAGGTGCCCGGCTTGCGGCCGTACACGAACACGTCGTCGCCGTTCTTGAGCAGCGACCAGTACTTCTTGGCGTCCTTCGTGGTCATGTTCACACAGCCGTGGGAGCCCGGCGGGTTCCACATGCTCAGTCCGACGGAGTGGAACGCCTGACCGCCGTCGAAGAACTGGCTGTAGGGCATCGGCACGTCGTAGATGTTCGAGACGTGGTCGATGTCCCGCCAGTAGATCTTCTTCAGACCGGTGCGGGTCTCGTAGTGGTCGCGCCCGGTGCGCACGGGCACGGGACCGTAGACCAGCTTCTTGCCGTCCTGGATCCAGCTCAGTTGGAGCGTGAGGTTCACACAGGCGACGCGACCCTTGTTCACCGGGCACTTGCCCGCCTTGTTGGGGTTCTTCCCCACGGCCTTCTGCTTGTTCATGAGGTCCATCACTCCCCAGGTCACCGGGCCCGCGTAGCCGATGGTGGGGGTGATGCCGTGCTTGCTCTGGAAGGCGCGGATGGCCGAGCAGTCGGCGCTGGACTGCTTGCCGTCGACCGGCCGTCCGAGGAACTTCTCCACCTGCTTCTGGTACGGACCCGCCTTCGTGCTGCAGCTCGCGGCCTGCGCCGGTGCGGCGGTGACGACGAGCGCCAGCGGCGCCGCCAGCGCGGTGACGCCGAGCAGGGCGGCACCTCGTCTGCGTGTGTCCCCCATGTCCTGACCCCTTCCCCTCTTCCACTTCGGCTGCCCCGCGGCATCCGTCGCCTACTAGACCCGCGCCCGGGGCGGACGGTTGTGGTTCCGGTCATGCTGTGACGAAACGGTGAACTTCACCGTCTGTCGGTCATCGCCCGTGCAGCGCCGCGTGGAATCCGGTGTGCACGGCGGTGAGTCCGCCGTCCACCACGAGGGCGGTACCGGTGATCCAGGCGGCGTCGCGCGAGGCGAGGAACGCCACGGCAGCGGCGATGTCCTCCGGCTCCCCGATCCGCCCGAGCGGATAGAGCCCCCGCACCGCCGCCAGGTCCTCGTCGCGCCCCTCCCAGGCGGAGGTGCGCACCGTTCCCGGCACGACGAGGTTCACCCGCACCCCGCGCGCGGCCGCGTGCCCGGCGAGTGTCCGGGTGAGCGACGCCAGCCCCGCCTTGGCGGCGCTGTAGGCGTGACCCCCGAAGTCCTGCAGCCCGTTGACCGACCCGATGCTCACGACCGCTCCCCGCCCGGAGGCGGCCAGATGCGGCAACGCGGCCCGGCAGCACCGGTACACCCCGCTCAGCGTGACGTCGAGGTCCCCTTCCCACACCTCGTCGTCACCGTCCTCGAACAACTCCGGGTCCGGCGACGACCGAGCGGCACAGTTCACCAGGACGTCCAGCGCCCCGAACGCGTCCACGGCGTACGCGACAGCCGCCTCGACCGACCCCCGCTCCCCCACGTCGCACGCCAACGCCCGTACGTCCAGCCCCTTTTCCCGCAGTCCCGCCGCCGTCCGCTCCGCCTCCCCGGCGTCCCGGTCGGTGACGAGAACCCGCCCGCCCTCCTCGGCGATCCGCCGCGCGACCGCGGCCCCGATGCCCCGGGCGGCACCGGTGACGAGAACTCCGTGGTCCGCGAAGCGAGTGGGATGGGTCATGGGGCGACGGTAGGGCAGCGGGGCGCGACGCGACAGAGGTCGTACGCACGAAGAAGGGGCGGCCGGTTGCTCAACCGGTCGCCCCTGTCCGCGTGTTGGCGAAGATCAGCGGGGATCAGTGCCCGCGTTCGATCCACTCCTCCAGGTGGGGAGTCTCCGCGCCGATGGTCGTCGGCTCGCCGTGGCCGGTGAGGACCTTGGTCTCCGGGGGGAGGGTGAGGAGCTTGTCCCGGATGGAGTCGATGATCGTCGGGAAGTGGGAGTAGGAGCGACCGGTGGCGCCGGGACCGCCCTGGAAGAGGGTGTCGCCACTGAAGACGGTGCCGAGACCGGGGTCGTAGAGGCAGACGGCGCCGGGGGCGTGGCCCGGGGTGTGCAGGACGGTGAGGTCGGCTCCGGCGGCTTCCATGACCAGACCGTCGGCGAGGTGGGCGTCGGGGTCGCGGTCGGGGTGGGTGAGCTTCCACAGCGGCAGGTCGTCCGGGTGCAGCCAGATGACGGCGCCGGTGAGGTCCGCGAGGGCGGGAGCCGCGTTGACGTGGTCGTTGTGCGCGTGGGTGCAGATGATGGCGGTCAGCCGCCGGTCCCCGACCGCGCGGGCGATGGCCTCGGCGTCGTGGGCCGGGTCGATCACGATGGCTTCGTGGTCGTCACCGACGATCCAGACGTTGTTCTCGACGTCCCAGGTGCCGCCGTCGAGGGTGAACTGGCCCGAGGTGACGAGGCGTTCGATGCGGGCGGTCATCAGAGCACCACCACCGAACGCAGCACGTCGCCCTCGTGCATCCGCTCGAACGCCTTCTCCACCTCGTCGATCTGGATCGTCTCGGTGACGAACGCGTCCAGCGGCAGCCGCCCCTGGAGGTGCAGGTCGATGAGCATCGGGAAGTCGCGCGAGGGCAGACAGTCGCCGTACCAGGACGACTTGAGGGCACCGCCGCGGCCGAACACGTCCAGCAGCGGCAGTTCGAGCTTCATCTCGGGGGTGGGGACACCGACGAGGACGACGGTGCCCGCCAAGTCGCGGGCGTAGAACGCCTGCTGGTAGGTCTCGGGGCGGCCGACCGCCTCGATCACCACGTCGGCGCCGAAGCCGCCGGTCAGCGAGCGGATCGCCTCGACCGCGTCGGTCTCACGGGAGTTGACGGTGTCGGTGGCGCCGAGTTCGCGTGCCTTGGCCAGCTTGCGGTCGTCGATGTCGACGGCGATGATCTTCCCCGCCCCGGCAAGGCGCGCGCCCGCGACAGCCGCGTCACCCACGCCACCGCAGCCGATGACGGCGACGGAGTCGCCCCGGCCCACGTTGCCCGTGTTGATCGCGGCGCCGATGCCCGCCATCACACCGCAGCCGAGCAGTCCGGCGACCGCCGGGGAGACGGCCGGGTCCACCTTGGTGCACTGTCCGGCGGCGACGAGCGTCTTCTCCGCGAAGGCGCCGATGCCGAGCGCCGGGGTCAGCTCCTGACCGGTGGAGGCGAGCGTCATCTTCTGCTTGGCGTTGTGGGTGTTGAAGCAGTACCACGGGCGCCCGCGCAGACAGGCACGGCAATTGCCGCACACCGCGCGCCAATTGAGGACGACGAAGTCACCCGGCGCCACCTCGGTGACGCCCTCGCCGACCGACTCGACCACGCCCGCGGCCTCGTGGCCCAGCAGGAAGGGGAAGTCGTCGTTGATACCGCCCTGCTTGTAGTGCAGATCGGTGTGACAGACCCCGCAGGCCTGGATGCGTACGACAGCTTCGCCGGGCCCGGGATCGGGGATGACGATCGTCTCGACGCGCACCGGCTGGTCCTTCCCCGGTGCGACTACGCCGCGTACTTCCTGCGCCATGACCTGGCCCCTCTTCCCTTGTACGTGCCTTCGCCGCCGACCCTACGCCACGGACATACGTCGGACCGGGCCTTGAAGGGCCCGGTCCGGAGAGCGTCGGTCCTGCGGTCAGCCGCCGAGCGCGGGGAGGACGCCCAGCGCCGGTGCGGCCAGGTCGGTCACCTGGTGGAGTTCGTTCAGGCGGTTCATGTCGCTGAGCTGGTTCAGACCGCGGAGCTGCTCGCCGACGCCGGGGACCTCGGCGCGGTGCTCGGCGGGGATGTCGCTGACGGCGAGGTTGTCCAGCGTGGTCATCGGGTTGATCTGCCCGGTGCCCGCGGCGCTCGCGTCGGCCGCGCTCGCGAGCGGCGCGGCAAGTCCCGTGACGCCGACGGCGAGACCGACCGCGGCGACGATACGTCGTGTTGAGATCATGCCCTCTGCAACGCGCGCGCCCCGCCCCGGACACGGGCACCTGCCGCTCCTCACCCGACAGGTGGAGCGCGGCGTCTGCGCTTGCCGTGGCCGCCGGGGCGGGGGAGCCTCGAAAGGTGGACCCGTGCGGTCCCGCTCCCCGCCGGGCCGCCGTCGTCCGAAGGAGGCCACCATGGGCAGCACGAAAAACCCCGCGTTCACCACCGACACCCTGCGCGAGAGCATCGAGTCCGACACGGGGGACTCGCTTCTGAACCTGTACGAGGACGACGCGGAGATACGCGTCATCGACCGCGACGCCCAGCCGAGCCACCCCAAGGTGCTGCGCGGCCGGAACGAGATCCGGGAGATGCTCGCCGACATCTACAGCCGCGACATGATCCACCGGCTCGGCCAGTGCGTCATCGACGGCGACCACGCGGCGTTCACGGAGTCCTGCGAGTACGCCAACGGCGACCGGGTCTACGCCGAGTCGATGATCACCCTGCGGGACGGCAGGATCTCCGAGCAGATCCTGATCCAGGCATGGGACGAGTAGGCACGCGGGGCGCGCACGCCCAGGTCGGCTCCCGCCTGTCGTGGTCGTTCTCGGCCCGCGCGTCCTACGGCCCCCGCCCGCCCCGCGCAGTGACCGGGCCGGTCCCCGTCTCCGCGGCGCGGGCGTCTGCCGGTGTCCTGCGTTCCGCGCTGCGCACGGCGGGCCGGGCGGCCCGGTACGCCGCCCGGCACCGGCCGGGGCGGCGACGGCGGCACGGTTGAGACGATCCCCCGCATCGCCCCGAACCTCCGGACGGCACCCATGACCAGGCGCCGCCGCTCGGCCGGTCCGAGCCAAGTCCTCACCCCCCGCCGGAGGCACCCGCTCAGGCGCCCGCCGTCTCCAGCACCATCCGGAACCGCGCCTTCCCCGCCAGCATCTTCTGGTACGCCGACTCCACGTCGGCCAGCGGGACGACCTCGGTCATGGGGCGGATGCCGTGCAGGACGGCGAAGTTCATGGTGTCCTGCACTTCCTGGGAGGTGCCCGAGGGGTGGCCCCTGACCTCGCGGACGCCGCTGATGAGCTGGAGCGGGGAGATGTCCAGCGGCTCGGGGGACACCCCGATGATGACGAGTTCGCCGCGCGGGGTGAGACCGTCCACCGTGGCGGACATCGCGGCGGAGTTCCCGGCGGTGGCGAGGACGACCTTGGCGCCGCCGAGGTTCTGGAGTGCCTCGGCGACCGGCGTGCCCGACGTGCTGTCGATGTAGTGGTGCGCGCCCAACTCCTTGGCGAACCCCGCCTTTTCGGGTCCCCGGGCGATGGCCACGGTCTCGAAGCCCATCGCGGCGGCGAACTGCACGCCGAGGTGACCGAGCCCGCCGAGGCCGAGGACGGCGACCCGGTCGCCCGCGCGGGCGACGCTGCGCCGCAGCCCGTTGAAGGTGGTCACGCCCGCGCAGGCCATGGGTCCCGCGGCGGTGGCGTCGAGTCCGTCGGGGATGCGGGCCAGCGCGTCGACGGGCACGACCACCTTCTCCGCGAAGCCGCCGTCGTAGGCCCAGCCGGGCACCTTCAGGCGGACGCACGCGATGAAGTCGCCCCGGCGGCAGGGCGTGCAGTAGCCGCAACTGCCGCCGAACCAGCCGACCGCCACCCGGTCGCCGACGTTCCAGCCCCGGCCGAGGGTGCCCTCGCCCAGCTCCTCGATCCGCCCGGCGATCTCGTGTCCGGGGACCTCGGGGAAGGTGATGCCGGGCGCGGCGCCGTCCACGAACAGGGCGTCGCTGTGGCAGATCCCGCACGCCTCCACGGCGATCCGCACCTGGCCGGGTCCGGGATGCGGCACCTCCCGCTCCACCAGCTCGAACGTCCCGCCGGGGGCGGTGACCTGCGCGACTCGATACGTGCTCATGCGTGTCTCCGGGGTACGGCTCGGGAGTGGGGAGCCCTGCCGTTCCAGCAGACCAGTTCGCCCGGGATCACGCGCGCCGAGCGGAGTGCGGTCCGGCGTGGCGCACCCACCCGCGTTTTACACAGGTAAAACTGAACAGTCCGAGCTGGACAGTTCACCCTGCCGGTGTCTACGGTGACGGCATGGCCCACATCTCGGACTCCGCCGCCCTGGCCGCGCGCGAACTGCGCGTGATGTTCAGCAGGCTCCGGCGCCGTATCCGCGAGGTGGCGCGGGACTCCGATCTCACTCCGCCGCAGGAGTCGGCGCTCTCCCTGGTCGGCAAGCACGGCGCGGCGACCGCGAGCGCGCTGGCCGCCGCCGAGGGCGTACGGCCGCAGTCGATGGCGGCCACGCTGGCCGCGCTCGACCAGCACGGGCTGATCCGCCGGACACCGGACCCGGCAGACGGCCGCCGTCAGCTCGTCACGCTGACCGAGGCGGGGCAGGCGCGGGTGGAGGGCAACCGGCAGGTGCGCGAGGAGTGGCTGGCGCGCGCCCTGGAGGACCGGTTCTCCGAGGAGGAGCGGCAGACCGTGCTCACGGCGCTGACCCTGCTGGAACGGCTCTCGCGCCCGTGACGCCAAGCACCCCCACCGGGCCGTACCACCCGGCCCCGTTCCCGCTCGCCGGTCCGCCGGCGACGACCCCGCCGGACCGTTCGCGCGGTCGGCTCACCCCCCGAAAGGTCTGATCACCTCATGTCCGTCAGCACGCTCGACCCCCGTACCGCCCTCGTCGTGATCGACCTCCAGCGCGGCATCGTGGGCATGCAGACCCAGCCGTACGCCGCCGCCGACGTGGTGGCCCGTTCCGTGGAGCTGGCGGACGCCTTCCGCGCCCGCGAGCTGCCGGTGGTGCTGGTGCGGGTCTCCTTCGCCGCCGACGGCGCGGACGCGGTGCCCGGCCGCACCGAGCGGCAGCCGCGCGGCCTCGCCTTCCCCGAGGGCTGGGACGTCGTCGTGGACGAACTCTCCGGTCACGACGGCGACATCACGGTCACCAAGCACAACTGGAGCGCGCTGTTCGGCACCGACCTCGACGTGCAGCTCCGCCGCCGGGGCATCACGCAGATCGTGCTGACCGGCATCGCCACCAGCATCGGCGTGGAGTCCACCGCCCGGGACGCCTACGCGGCGGGTTACCACGTCACCCTGGCCACGGACGCGATGGCCGACTCGGACGCGGAGGCGCACACCAACAGCGTCGAGCGCGTCTTCCCGCGCCTGGGCGAGAGCGGCACCACGGCGGAGATCCTGGAGCTGCTGGCCAAGACCCACGCCTGACCGCACGGCGGTGTGCCCGGCCCCCGGTGATCCGCGCCGGGTGCCGGGCACGCGCGTACGACGGGCCGCGCCGGGTCAGTCCCCGGCCGCCGCCCGTTCGACCTCGGTCTCGACCTCGGCGCGCGGGCGGCCGGTCTCACGGGCGTACTCGCTGACCGCGGTCTGGGCGTCGCGGGCCAGGTCGCGCCAGGCGCGCAGGGCGGTCTCGTAGGTGCCGGACTGGGCGCCGGTCATCCCGCGCTCGGCGGGCGGGCCGTAGGTGTCGCGCAGGTCCGTCACGGTGGCGTGGGCGGCGTCGGCCGCACGCTGTTTCTGCACGAGTTCTTCGAAGGTGTGAGCCACACCAACCGACCCTAGGCTCACGCGGCGAACGCGCCACTCGAACGGGCCGGACCGCTCAGGTGTTCTCGTCCGTCACCAGGTCGGCCCACACCTGCTTGCCGCCGCTGACCGGCACGGTGCCCCACGCCGTCGAGACCGCCTCGACCAGCAGCACGCCCCGTCCGCCGGTGGCTTCCCAGCCGACGCTGGTGGGCTTGAGGGGGCCGCGCGGGGAGGCGTCGGCGACCGCGACGCGCAGGCGCCTGCCGACCAGACCGAGGTCGAGGCGGACCTGTCCCTCGGTGTGCACGAGGGCGTTGGTGACCAGCTCGGAGACGATGAGCAGCGCCGCGTCCAGGGTGTCCTCGGGCACGTCCCAGCCGCGCAGCACCCGCCGGGTGAAGCGGCGCGCGTGCCGGACCGCCTCGGGGACGCGCCACACGCTCCAGCTCTCGCGCAGCGGGCGTACGGCCATGCCGTCGTAGCGGGTGAGCAGCAGGGCCACGTCGTCGCCCCGGTGGGCGCCGCCGAGCAGGGCGTCGGCGGCGGCGCCGAGGTCGGCGGGGTCGACGGCGGCGAGGTCGTGGGCGAGCCGGGTCATGCCCCGGTCGAGGTCGGAGTCGGCGGACTCCACCAGTCCGTCGGTGGTGAGCGCGAGGACGGTGCCGGGTCTCAGCCGCAGCGGGGTCATCGGGAACTCGGCCTGCACCAGCACCCCGAGGGGCGGTCCGCCCTCGGCGTGCACGATCTCGGTGCTGCCGTCCGGGTGGCGCAGCACCGGTTGCGGATGTCCGGCGCGTACGCACAGCGCGGTGCCGCTCTCCATGTCGACGTCGACGTAGGCGCAGGTGGCGAAGAGGTCGCTCTCCATGTCGAGGAGCAGCCGGTTGGCGAGGGCGACGACCACGTCCGGGGGGTGGCCCTCGGCGGCGTAGGCGCGCAGGGCGGTGCGGAGCTGGCCCATGAGGGTGGCGGCGCCCGCGTTGTGCCCCTGGACGTCGCCGATGACGAGGGCGACGTGGTGGTCGGCGAGCGGGATCACGTCGTACCAGTCGCCGCCGACCTCCAGACCCGCGGTGGCGGGCAGGTAGCGGGCGACGGCTTCCGCGCCGGGGAGGCGGGGCAGGCGGCGGGGCAGCAGGGTGCGCTGGAGCATGCCGACGAGTTCGTGCTCGGCGTCGAAGGCGTGGGCGCGCAGCAGCGCCTGTCCGGTCAGACCCGCGCAGGCGGTGAGCAGGGCGCGTTCGTCGGGACCGAACTCGTGCGGCCGGTCCCAGCCGATCAGACAGACCCCGGCGGTGCGTCCCCCGGCGGGCAGCGGGAGTACGGCGAGACCGCCGGGTCCGACTCCGGCGAGGCCGGGCTCCAGGCGGGAGCCGGCGGGCCAGATGCGGGCGCGGCCCTTGCGCAGGGCGGCGGCGAGGGCGGGCATGGCGCGCACGGGGGCGTCGGGCCACTCGCCGCGCCATTCGGCGCGCCAGAGTTCGGGCCAGGCGGCGGGTTCGGGCGGGTCGAGGACGGTGACGACGAGGCGGTCGTTCTCCAGCTCGGCAAGGGCGATACGGTCGGCGCGCAGCGGTGCGCGCAGGGCGGCGACGACGGCCTGTCCGACGTCCTTGACGGTGCCCGCGGTGGCGAGGGCGGCGGCCAGGCGCTGGACGCGGGCCACGTCGGTGACGTCGGAGCGGAAGGCGGAGGCGTCGGCGACGGTGCCGACGAGCCGGGCGGGGTGTCCCCCGGCGCCGGGCAGCAGCCGCCCGCGCAGCCGCAGCCAGCGGGGCGCGCCGGAGGGCTGCAGGGCGCGGAACTCCAGTTCGCGGTCGCCGACGGGCATGTGGTCCGCCTCGACGACGGACATCAGCGCGGGCAGGTCCTCGGGCACCGTGCGACCGAGCAGCGTCTCGACCTTGCCGTCGAACGCCTCGCGGGAGAGCCCGAAGAGCCGCAGGATGTCGTCGCCGACCTCGACCCGGCCGGTGTCCATGGCGAGGCGGAACGCGTCACCGGCCAGTTCGCGCGGCGGGGCGGGCGGTACGGGCACCGGCGCGGTGACCGCCCCGGCGAGCAGCTCCAGGCAGGCCCGGTCGTCGGCGCCGAAGCCGCCGGGCTGTTCGGTGACGGCGACCAGGCAGCCGCTGCCGGGCGCGCCGAGCGGCAGCGCGGCGAGCGAGAAGTCGGCGTCCGGGGCGGGTGGTTCGCCCGGTCCCGACCAGATGGGCCGTCCGGTGCGGTGCGCCTGGGCGACGGGTGAGCCCGCCGTGGCCGGGCAGCCGTCGCGCAGTCCGTACCGCGTGCGCGGCAGCCCCGCGGACTCCACGAGCCGGAGTGTCGCGGGGTCGTCGCCGGGGGCGTAGATCACCGCGTACACGGCTCCCGCCAGGACCAGCGCCTGTTCCAGGACTCGGCGGGGCCGGTCGGCGGACGGCATGGCCATCAGCGTGGCGAGGACATGCTCGGCACGCTCGGTTCTCGATCTGCGTACCGCAGCACCCTCGCTCGCCACGTCGCCATTACAGCGCCTGTGGAGCGTCTGCGCAGCCCCCGTGCACGTCCCAAGTGGTACGAGCATTCCGCGCACAGCCGTCCGAACACATCTTTACCTGTGCGTTTCGCACGACGATCTCATGACTTGTACGACTGTCCGCGACCGTTCGACTCCTGAGAGTGTCTTCTCGTGCCGAACGGGACCACCGTATCGGCGAACGCAGGGGCGGGAGGGGCATGGACAAGCGGTACGAGGTGTACGCGCTCGCCGATGGACACTTCTACGACACGCCCGACCGGCTCTCGGCGGAGGCGGGCGAGCCGGCACCGCAGTACGCGGCGGCGCGGCGCCCGGTGCCGGACAACTGGCACGCGGCCCGCTCCGGGGACTGGCTGACGCTGACCCCGCTCGGCGAGGACGGCGCGCCGGAGCCGGGACCGGCCCAGGGCTGGAAGATCCACTCCTCGGCGACGGCCGCGAACGCCGGTCGGGTCGCGGAGATCGTGTGGGACTACTGCGTGCCGCGCCGCATCCCGTTCAAGTTCGTGCCCGGTCCGCATCTGCTGCACCTGCGCAACGCCAAGTACGCGGGCCGCGACACCAGCGGCAAGTTCGTCACCGTCTACCCGGCCGACGAGGAGCAACTGCACCGCATACTCACCGAGTTGGGTGAGCTGCTCGACGGTGTGGAGGGTCCGTACATCCTGACCGACCTGCGCTGGGGCGCGGGCCCGCTCTACGTCCGCTACGGCGCGTTCGCCCGCCGGTACGTCGTCGACGAGCGCGGCACGCTGGTGCTCGCGGTGGCCGACGGCGAGGGGGATCTCGTACCGGACCGGCGCGACCCCTCCTTCCAGGTGCCGGAGTGGGTCGCGCTGCCGGAGTTCCTGCGCCCGCATCTTCAGGCCCGCAACACCACGACGGTGGGCGAGCTGCCGTACCGGATCGAGAAGGCGCTGCACTTCTCCAACGGCGGTGGGGTGTACGCCGGTTCGGACGTACGGGACGGCAGCCGGGTGGTGCTGAAGGAAGCCCGGCCGCACGCGGGGCTCGCGGCCGACGGCGCGGACGCGGTGACCCGGCTCGAACGGGAGCGGGACGCGCTGGAGCTGGTCGCCGGGACCGGGGTGGTGCCCGAGGTGCGCGACTGGCTGACCCTCGGCGAACACCGGTTCCTGGTCATGGAGTTCCTGGAGGGCCGCCCGCTCAACTCCTTTTTCGCGGAGCGCCATCCCCTGCTGATACCCGATCCCGACCCGGCGAAGACCGCCGCGTACACGACCTGGGCGCTCAGGGTGCACGCGGCGGTGGAGCGCGCGGTCGCGGCGGTGCACGAGCGCGGGCTCGTCTTCAACGACCTGCACGTCTTCAACATCATGGTCGCGCCGGACGAGGAGACGGTCCACCTCATCGACTTCGAGGCGGCGGCACCGGCGGCGGAGAACGGCCGCCAGACGGTCGCCCACCCCGGCTTCTTCGCCCCGCCGGACCGCCGGGGCAAGGACGTGGACCGCTATGCGCTCGCCTGTCTGCGGATCGCCCTGTTCCTGCCGGTGACCTCGCTGTTCGTGGTGGACCGGGGCAAGGCGGCGCATCTGGCGGAGGTGATCGCGGAGCAGTTCCCCGACGTGCCGCGCGCCTTCCTGGACGAGGCGGTCGCCGAGATCACCCGCGACACCCGGGGCGGCGAGGCCCGTCCGGCCACCCCGCTGGTGCGGCCGGGCGACTGGCCGCACAGCCGGGACTCGATGGTCAAGGCGCTCCTCGCCTCCGCGACCCCGGAGCGCGCCGACCGGCTCTTCCCGGGCGACATCGCCCAGTTCGCCGACGGCGGCGGTCTCGGTCTGGCGCACGGCGCCGCCGGGGTGCTGTACGCCCTTGCCGCCTGCGGTGCCGACCGGTACGAGGAGGGCGAGCGCTGGCTGCTGAGGCACACCGCGCCTCCACCGCCCGGCACCCCGCTCGGTCTCTACGACGGACTCGCGGGCGTCGCCCTGGTCCTCGACCAACTGGGGTATCAGCAACCGGCGTTGGACCTGATCGACGGCAT
Organism: Streptomyces sp. DSM 110735; assembly: GCF_016482685.1. Classification (GTDB taxonomy): domain Bacteria; phylum Actinomycetota; class Actinomycetes; order Streptomycetales; family Streptomycetaceae; genus Streptomyces. Next base: position 120,056 of record NZ_JACYHF010000003.1, read on the forward strand.
CCTGCGCGAGAACTGGCGCAACCTGTCCTCCGATCTGCACGGCGGTCTGGCCGGGCTCGGTCTGGTCCTCGGCCACCTCTCGGCCACCACCGGCGAGAAGGCGCTCGCGGAACACGCCGCCGAGGCAGCCGACATCCTGGTGCGACGGCTGGCCGAGCCGGTTACCGAGACACCCCGGCGGCGGGCGGGACTGATGCGCGGCGCGAGCGGTCCGGCGCTGTTCCTGCTGCGCCGGTACGAGGAGACCGGCGACCCCCGTGCGGCAGCGGCGGCGGCCGAGGCGCTCCGCCGCGACCTCGCCTGCTGCGTCGTCCAGAAGGCGAGCGGCGGCCTGGAGGTCGACGAGGGCTGGCGCACGCTGCCCTACCTCGGGGACGGCAGCGTCGGGATCGGACTGGTCCTGGACGACTATCTCGCCCACACGGGCGCCGACGGCTTCGCCGCCCAGGCCCGTGCGGCGGCACCGGGCACCCGGGAACAGACCCTTCTCGCCCACGCGGCGGGCGCGACCGAGGAGTTCGAGCGCGCCCGGGACGGCATCCTCGCCGCCGCGACCTCCCGCTTCTACGCCCAGCCAGGTCTCTTCCAGGGCCGCGCCGGCATGGTGCTGCATCTGGCGCGCAGTACGGCGCCGGGTGCCGACCGGGAGCGACTGGAGCGGCAGATCGACGGGCTCGGCTGGTTCGCGATGGCCTACCAGGGTCAACTCGCCTTCCCCGGGCACCAGATGATGCGGCTCTCGATGGACCTCGCCACCGGAACGGCAGGCTGTCTGCTCGCCCTCGCCTCGGCGCTCGACGCCGGTACGGACGCGGGCGACGGCTCGGACGAACGCTCGGGCGAGCGCTCGGGCGACCGCGCCCACCTGCCCTTCCTCCCGCCGCCGCAGGCGGCCCTCACACGCGGCTCCGACCCGGAGTCGTGACACAACCCCGTCCCCATGAATAGGGAGAGGACACCACCATGGCACTGCTCGACCTCCAGGTTCTCGAGTCCGACGACCACACCCTCACCGTCGCCAGCACGGTCAGCCTGCTGTCCTGCGTCTCGGCGGCCAGCGTTCTGCTCTGCCTGTGAGCTGACCGGACTGTGATCTGACCGGCACCACTCGGCTCCGGGCGACCTCTCCCCTCGCGGGGAGGGGGCGTCCGGGGCCTTCCCGTTCCCGGCGGCGGTCCGGTCGCCAACCCCTTTGTCGCCGGGGCACCTTGACCGCAGCACCCCGATCCGTCCCACCCGCACTCCGACCGAGGCGAGGCCGCAGCCGATGACGCCCAGTCCCGACGCCGACGCCACCCGCGCCCTGTCCCGCGCCGTACTCCGGCACGGCGCCCCGCGCGCCACCGCCCTGTTCGCCCTGAGCACCGCCGCGACCGCCGCCGGGCTGCTGCTGCCCGCCGCGCTGGGGCGCGCCCTGGACCTGCTGCTGGCCCGCGAGGACGCGACCCGCTGGGTGGTCTGGTGCGCGGGGCTCGTGCTGCTGTCGGCCGTGCTCGAGGGCTGCGCGGGCGTGGTGAGCGGCACCCTGGACGCGGGCTCGGCGGCGTGGCTGCGGCGCCGGGTCACCGGGCAGGTGCTGGCGCTGGGACCGCGCGCGGCGGCGCGGTTCGGCGGCGGGGACCTGGTGGCACGGCTCGTCGGCGGCGCCGCGCAGGCGGGTACCGGTCCGGCGGCGCTCGCCGCACTGCTGGCCGAACTCGCGCTGCCGCTCGGCGCGTTGGTCGCGCTCGGTCTCGTCGACTGGTTGCTCGCGGCGGTGTTCCTCACCGGCGCGCCGGTGCTCGCGCTGCTGCTGCGGGCGCTGGCCCGGGACACCTCGGCGTGTGCGGCCGAGTACCAGCGGGAGCAGGGTGTGATCGCGGCGGCGCTGACGGAGGCGGTCGGCGGTCACCGGACGATCCGCGCGGCGGGCGCCGAGGAGCGGGAGGCGGCGCGGGTGCTCGCCCCGCTCCCCCGGCTCTCCCGCGCGGGCCACGCCATGTGGCGGGTGCAGGGGCGCGCGGCGGCTCAAGCCCTCACCGTGGCGCCCCTGTTGAACCTGGGCGTGGTCGCGGTGGCCGGGCTGCTGCTCGCCCGGCACCGGCTCACGGTGGGCGAGGTGCTGGCGGCGTCGCGGTACGCGGCGCTGGCGACCGGCGTCGGCGTACTGGTCGGACGGCTCGCCGCGCTCAGCCGCGCCCGCGCGGGCACCGCACGGCTGGCCGAGGTGCCGCCCGCACCGGCGTCCCCGCACGGCACCCGGCAACTCCCGCGAGGTCCCGGCAGGTTGGAGCTGAGGGGGGTGACGGCCCGGCGCGGTGGACGTACCGTCCTCGACGGGGTCGACCTCACGGTGCCGGGCGGCACCACGCTCGCCGTCGTGGGGCGCTCCGGCACCGGCAAGTCGCTGCTCGCCGAGGTCGCCGGGCGGCTCGCGGACCCGGACGCGGGTGAGGTGCTGCTGGACGGCGTACCGCTGCGCGACCTCACCCACGACGCGCTGCGCCGCGCCGTCGCCTACGCCTTCGAACGCCCGGCGCTGTTCGGGACCACCGTCGAGGACGCCCTCGCCTTCGGCCTCGACCGGCCGCCCGCCCACCGGGTCCGCGAGGCCGCGCGCACGGCACGCGCCGACGCGTTCGTGCGCAGGCTGCCGAAGGGGTACGACACGCCGCTCGCGGACGCGCCCCGCTCCGGCGGCGAGTCCCAACGTCTGGGGCTGGCCCGCGCGTTCGCGCACGGCGGCCGGTTGCTGATCCTGGACGACGCCCTCTCCAGCCTGGACACCGTCACCGAACGCCAGATCTCCCGCTCCCTGCTGACCCCGGGCGGACCGACCCGCCTGCTGGTCGCCCACCGGGCGGCGACCGCGGCGGCGGCGGACGCGGTGGCGTGGCTGGACGGCGGGCGGCTGCGGGCGGTGGGACCGCACGCGGAGCTGTGGCGGGAAGCGGAGTACCGGGCGGTGTTCGGGGACGCCGAGACGGTGGCCAAGTAGCTCTTCGATACAAGGGAGTTGGGCTCCGATGACGCTGCGGCAGCGGGCGGTCCGGTACGCGCGGACGAAGGCGCGGGTGCTGGTGCGCCTCGGCGTCTGGTCCCTCCTGGAGGCGGGGCAGACGTTCCTGGCCGGGTACGCCCTCGCGCGCGCCCTGGACGCGGGGTTCCTCGCCGGGGACGTCCGCACCGGGCTGCTCTGGCTCGGCGCGGCGGGCGCGGCGGTGGTCGTGGGCGCGGTCGGCACCGGGCGGGTGTACGGCGTGGTGGCCGCGCTGGTCGAGCCGGTCCGGGACCGGCTGGTGACGAAGGTGGTCCGGCGCGGGGTCCGCGCGGCAGATCCGGGCGCGCTCTCGGGTCTGACCCAGCAGGTGGAGATCGCCCGGGACACCCTCGCCGGACTGGTCCTGGTCTCCCGCTCCTTCCTCTTCACGGCGGCGGGCGCCCTGATCGGTCTGTTCTCCCTGGACCCGCTGCTCCTGGCGGTGGTGGTGCCTCCGCTGCTGGCCGGGGTGGCTCTCTTCGCGGCGACGCTGCGTCCGCTGGCCCGCCGCCAGGAGGCGTTCCTGGTGGCCGACGAGGCGCTGGCCGAGGATCTGGGCGCGGTGGGACCGGGTCTGCGGGACATCACCGCGACCGGCGCCGAGTCCCGGGTCGCGCGGAGCCTCGACCGCCGTATCGGCGCCGAGTTGAGGACGGCGCGCTCCCTGGCCCGCTGGAGTCCGGCTCGCGTGGCCGCGCTCGCGCTGGGCGGCGAGGTGCCGCTGATCCTGCTCCTCGTGGCGGCGCCCTGGCTCCTGCGCCGGGGCGTGACGCCGGGCGCGCTCCTCGGGGCGCTCGCCTACGTCGGCCAGTCCCTGTATCCGGCCCTGCAGAACCTGGTCCACGGTCTGGGCACGAGCGGCGCCCGGCTGACGGTCGTACTGCGCCGCCTGCTCCCTTTGGAGCGGGAGCCGCACGCGCCGGTCAAGGAAGCATCCCCGGCCACCCAAGCGTCCCCGGCCACCGAAGCGCCATCGGACACGGAAGCACCGCCCGCCGCCGAACCGTCCCCGGAGCCGGCGGCGCCCGCCCTCGCCCTCTCCGGTCTCCGCTTCGCCTACGGTCCCGCGAGCGAACCGGTGCTCCACGGGCTGGACCTGGCGCTGCCACCCGGCACCCACCTCGCCGTCGTCGGTCCGAGCGGCACCGGCAAGTCCACGCTGACCGCCCTGATCGCCGGGCTGCTCGCGCCCGACGCGGGCACGACCCACGTCCACGGCCGCCCGGCGCCGGACGCGACCGCGCTGCGCACCCTCATCCCGCAGGAGGCGTACGTCCACGGCGGCACCCTCGCCGAGAACCTCACGCTGCACCGCCCGGACCCCGTGCCCGAGGACGAACTGCTGGCCGCCGCCGACGCGGTGGGGCTGACCCCCCTGCTGACCGCGCTCGGCGGTCCGGACGCCCGGGTCGACCCCACCGCCCTGTCCGCGGGTGAGCGCCAGCTCGTCGCGCTCACCCGCGCCTACCTCTCCCCCGCCCCGCTCGCGCTGCTGGACGAGGCGACCTGTCATCTGGACGCGGAGGCGGAGGAACGCGCGGAGCGGGCGTTCGCGGCGCGTCCGGGCGGCACCCTGGTGGTCGTCGCGCACCGGATGAACTCGGCGCGGCGGGCGGATCTCGTGCTGGTGCTGGACGGCGCGCGCACGGTGTGCGGGACGCACGCCGAGCTGCTCGCCTCCTCGCCGCTGTACCGGGACCTCATGGGCGACTGGGCCGGGGCGTCCGACGCGCGGGTGGGCTGAGCGGCGCCGGAAGCCGCCGTCACAGCCATCCCTCCCCCCGGGATATCCGGATCGCGTCGATCCGGTTCCGCGCCCCCGTCTTCCGGGTGATCGCGGCCATGTAGTTGCGGACCGTCCCGTGGGACAGGTGCAGGCTGCGGGCGATCTCGGCGATCGACGCGCCGCCCGCCGCGAGGTCCAGCACGCTCAGCTCCCGGCGTGTCAGCGGGATCTGCGTCGCCCGGAGGAAGCCGAAGCCCAGGGAGGCGTCGATGAAACGTTCCCGCGCGGCGACGTGCCGTATCGCGCGGACCAGGCGATCCGGGGAGCCCGCCTTGTCGACGAAGCCGAGCGCGCCCGCCTCGGCGGCGCGCTTGAGCAGACCGGGGCGATGGGCACTGGCGAGGACCACCAGGGCGGGTGGGCGTCCTCCCGTGCCCGGGGGACACAACTCGGCCAGTGGGGGCGCCGCGTTGCCGTCGCCGTACTCGAGGTCGGCCGCGCACACGTCCGGGGACAGTGTGCGCACCTGGTCGGAGGCGCCGCGCCACGGCGTGTCGTCCACATGGAGGCCGGGTTCCCGCCGCAGCCACTCCGCCAGGACCGCCCGTACCAGACACGCGTCGTGCACCAGAAGCACCCGGATCACTCCCGCCCCCTCGGTTTCGCTCTGTGTCGCTCTGTGCGGCCGTACTGTCACCCTCGGAAGTCGACCGCGTGCCCATTGTTGGGTGTGGCGGCCCAACTCGTGCACGGAGATCCAGCCATCAGGAGGCGCGGGGGCGCACACGCGGCGCCCGTGTGCCATCGCGTGCTCCACAACCACGGGCATGGGCCCCGCCCTCGCGGGGTACTCGGGCGGCCCACTGCCGACCGGGCCGGTCCGCAGGTCAGGAGGCGGCCCGGTGGCGGCATCCGCCGCGCGCGGGGCGTCCCCGGGCGGCCGCCCCGCTCCGCCCGGGCCGGGCGCGCGACCGTACGAGGAGGTGGTCGGGGTGTCCGACACACCGGGGCCCGCGTCCGTGTCCCCGGCCGCCGGACGACCGCTGCTGTCGGTCGCGCTCGCCTCGATGATGGAGGACGTCGGGGCGCACTCCGGTGCGGTCTATCTGCTGCGTCCCGACGCGCCAGTGCTGGAGATGGCGGTGATGGCGGGGCTGCCGCGCGCCTTCGCCGCGCCCTGGGAGCGGGTCGGGCTGAGCGCGCAGATCCCGGTGGCCCTGGCGGCCCGGGAGCGGCGCCTGGTGTGGGTGGGCGGCGCGGAGGAGATGGCGCGCCGGTTCCCGAGGATCGCGGTGGTGCTGCCGTACCCCTTCGCGCTCGCGGCGGTGCCGCTGGCGACGGCGGAGCGGGTGCTCGGCGTGGTGTTCGTGACCTGGCCCGGCACCCGCGCGGCGGAGCTGTCCGGCGAGGACCAGCACCGGCTGACGGAAGCCTGCGCGCGGCTCTCCGGGCAACTGGAGCGGGCCGCCGCCGAGTCCCGGCCGCCCGGACCCGAGCCCGATCTGCTCGCGGCGCCCGCGCCGGAGGCCGCCGCCGACCCGGACCCGGCGGAGGCGGCGCGGCTGCTGTCCCGGCTGCCGTACGGCCTGGTCTCGATGGATCTGCGGGGTCGCATCGGCTTCCTCAACGACGCCGCCGCCGAACTCCTCGGCCGCTCCGCCGGGGAGCTGCTGGGCACCCTGCCGTGGGTGTCGGTCCCGTGGCTGAACGATCCGGGGTACGAGGACCGCTACCGGGCGGCGCTGCTCAGTCAGCGGCCGACCTCGTTCGTGGCGCTGCGCCCGCCGGACCAGTGGCTGTCCTTCCGGCTGTATCCGAGCACGACCGGGCTGAGCGTGCGCATCACCCGTGTCAAGGTGCTCACGGAGCGGGCACGCGAGGCGGCGCGCTCGGGCACGCCCCCGCCCCGCCTGGTGACCATCTCCCAACTGCTCAGCCTGACCGGCGCGCTGACCGAGGCGGTGGCGGTACGGGACCTGGTGCGGCTGGTCGCGGACGAGCTGGGACCCGCCGTCGGCAGCCGGGCACTGGTGCTGCTCGGCTCGCAGGAGGGACGGCTGCGCGTGCTGGGCCACCAGGGCTACCGCGACGCGCGGGCGGTGGAGCACTACGACGGACTCCCGCTGAGCGCGCGCTCCCCGGGCACCCAGGCGCTGGACAGCGGCGTGCCCGCGTTCTTCGAGTCGGTGGAGCATCTGGAGCGGCTCTACCCCTCGGGGCGCGAGCTACGGGACGGCTTCGCGGCCTGGGCGTATCTGCCGCTGGTCGCCTCCGGGCGCCCGGTGGGCACGTGCGTGCTGGCGTACGCGGAACCGCATGTCTTCCGGGCCGAGGAGCGCGCGGTGCTGACCAGCCTCGGCGGACTGATCGCACAGGCCCTGGAGCGGGCCCTGCTGTACGACGCCAAGCACCGGCTCGCACACGGCCTCCAGTCGGCGCTGCTGCCGCACAGCCTGGCTCCGCCGCCGGGCATCGAGGCGGCGGCGCGCTATCTGCCCGCGACCCGGGGCATGGAGATCGGCGGCGACTTCTACGACCTGGTGCCGACCCGTCCGCTCGCGGCGGCGGTGATCGGCGACGTGCAGGGGCACAACGTGACGGCGGCGGCGCTGATGGGTCAGATCCGCACCGGGGTCCGGGCGTACACGGCGGTGGGGCAGGCGCCGGAGGAGGTCATGGACAGCATCAACCGGCTGCTGCTCGACCTCGGCGCCGACCTGTTCGCGAGCTGTCTGTATCTGCGGCTGGACCCGGCGCGCGGGCGGGCCGTGATGGCGCGGGCCGGGCATCCGCCGCCGCTGCTGCGCCGCCCGGACGGGCGGGTACGGGTGCTGGACCTGGCCGGGGGTCCGCTGCTCGGGATCGACGCGGGGGCGGTGTATCCGACGACCGAGGTGGCCCTGACGCCCGGTTCGGTGCTCGCGCTCTACACCGACGGTCTCGTGGAGTCACCGGGCGTGGACATCGAGGACGCGCTGGTGGAGCTGGGCGCGGTGTTCGCGGAGGCGGGCGCAGGACCGCTGGAGAGCGTCGCGGACGAGCTGGTGCGGCACGGGGCGTCGGGGCGCGAGCGGGTGGACGACGTGGCGGTGCTGCTGCTGCGGGCGAGCGGGGGCGGGTGACGGCACCCGGACCCGGACCTCGTGGCAGGACCGTAGCGGTCGCGGTGAAGGCGGCTGCCGAAGAGCCGGTCGCCGGAAAAGAGGTGGTCCGGCCCTCCCGCCGGAGGGCCGGACCGTCCCCGGCCGACCGGAACCGCGTGTGAACGGCCGGCCGGGGCGTCAGGTTCCGGCACCCGCGCGGGGTGCCGGAGGGGTGGAGCGGGTCAGTTGCCGCTGCTGTGGTGGTGGCGCGACTTGTGGTGCTGGGCGGTGCCGCTCTGGGCGGCGCCCTGGTCGCCCGCCGCCTGGTCACCGGCCGCGCCGTCACCGGCGCCCTGGTCGCCCGCCGCGGCGGACGGGTCCGCGGAACCGCCGACCTCGTCGCCACCCGCCTGGTCACCGGCGCCCGCTTCGTCGCCCGCGCCGGCCTGGTCGCCCGCGCCCTGGTCGTCGCCGGCCTGGTCGCCCGCGCCCGCCTGGCCGCCGTCGCCGAGGGTGGCGCCGGTGGCCGCGAGCGCGGTGGTGACCGGCTGGAAGAAGGTCTCGCCGCCGCTGGTGCAGTCGCCGCTGCCGCCGGAGGTCAGACCGACCGCGCCGCCGTCCTGGGTGAACAGCGAGCCGCCGGAGTCACCGGCCTCGGCGCACACGTTGGTCTGGATGAGACCGGTGACGGTGTCCACGCCGTTGGGGTCGGTCTCGCTCTGGAAGTTGACCGTGGCGTCCAGACCGGTCACCTGGCCGTTGTGCAGCCCGGTGGTGGAGCCCATGCGGAAGACGGTGGAGCCGACGGTGGCGTCCACGGCCTGGGTGATCGGGACGGTCTGACCGTTGCCCGCGTTGACCTCGCTGGGCGCCTGGGTCGCCGGGTCGTCGTACTTCACGAGGGAGAAGTCGCCGTCGCCGGGGAAGTTCGCCTGGTCCACCGTGGCGATGGGCTGCCCGGTCTGCGAGTCGGACCACTCCTTGGCGGCGACCCCGCAGTGACCGGCCGTCAGGAAGGCGGGGCTGCCGTCGGAGGCGGTGACGTTGAAGCCGAGCGAGCAGCGGACGTTGCCGCCCTCGGCCTGGGAGAAGATGGCGTCGCCGCCGGAGACGAAGGTCTTGAAGGTGCCGGAGGACTTTCTGAGGGTGGCCATGTTCGCGCCGAGGCCGTCCACGGTGGACTCCAGGCGGTCCCACTTGGCGCCGGTGACCGTGCTGTCGGCGCTGACGACGACCTTGTTGGTGCGCGGGTCCACGGCCCAGGCGGTGCCGGGGATGGTCGCCTTGGTCTTCAACGTCGCTGCGGCGGCCTTGAGTTCGGTGGTGCTGTTGTCGACCTCGCGGACGGCGGCACCGGCCTGCTGGGCGCGCGCCATGGCGCTCTGGTCGCCCCGGGCCACGTTGACGACGAGCTGCTGCTTGCCGTTCTCGTAGTACGCACCGGCGAACGCGGTGCCGAGCTGCTTCTGGAGCCGGGCGCTGAGCGTGGAGGCGTCGGTGGCCTTCAGCGTCTTGGCGGTGCCTGCGGCTGCGGTCGCGTCCTTGTCCTGGGACGCCATGGCGTTGGGCAGCAGGAGGGCCGCGGCTCCGAGCGCCGCCACACCGCCCACCGCTATCGCGGCCTTGCGCTTGGGCATTCGCTTGTGACTCAACCTTCTCGACCTCCAGTGGGGGACGGGGGTCTGCCGCTAGGGGCAGTGGAACGGGGGCGCCCGGACGGCTACAGGTACGGGCGGGGTGCGCGGAGCGTTCAACTCCGTTCGCCAACTTCCTTCCGGGCAAAGCGAATCGGCCACCGCGGTAGGGGTGTCCACGTCTCCTCCGAGGCCGTGGCGCAAGGGCGGCGGGTCCGGATCGTCACGCTGGGGACCCGTCAGGTGACGGTCCGTCCAGGAGGTGTACCGGAATCGTTGCTTCAGGGAATCTGCACACCGACTGCCCAAGCGGGTCACCGGCACGGCCGGATCTGCACATCCGCACGCTCCCGCAACGCGCCTTTGGAGAGGAGTGCCGGATTCGCCGCCGGAGGAACGCACGAGTCGGTACGCGGCGCGCGCCCGGCATGTGAAGGAGTGGCCACGACCCGGTGCGCACGCCGTCACCATCGCCCCCCATTACCGACAGAAACGCCTGGTGAGGGGCTTGTTCAGGTGGAACCGGGCGCTGCGTGCGTGCTTTGATCCATCGCACCGCGGGGACCGCTCAGGGGCTGCCGGAGACGGCCGCCCCCGGGTGCTCGCGGTACGGCGGTCCATCTGTCCCCCAGAGGGGGCCGCTCTCCCCCTTGTGAGATATCCATATGAAGGGAAGTTCCACCATGAACTCCACCCCCCAGGTTGAGACCGTCGAGATCTCGGACGCCGAGCTGGACAACGTCTCCGGCGGTCTGTCCGTGAACGCCCTCAACACCGTGACCGGTGCCGTCAACGGCATCGCCCCGGTTTCCGGCCTGGTGGACACCGCCATCGGCACCGTCGAGGGCGTCACCGGCCTGAACACCCAGCCGGTCACCAACCTGGTCGCCGGTCTCTGATCGCACCTGGTTTCACCGAAGTCCCGGAGCCGTCCGCCGGCTCCGGGACTCTCGGGCGTTCCCCGGCGGTTTCCGCGCAGGTCTCCGCCGCAGTCTCCGTGCCGTCGTCTCTCCTCGGGTGAGGGAAGTTCCGTGCAGTTCCGCCAACAGGCCCTCGCCAAGCTCCAGTCACCGGAGGAACTCGACCTCCCGGTGCGCCTCGCGCGCCCGCAGGGCTGGCTCGCGCTGGGTGTCACCGTCGTCGTGATGGCGGCGGCATCCGTGTGGACGGTGACCGGCTCGGTCACCTCCACGGTCGACGCCCCGGCCATCCTCACGCACGCGCAGGGCAGTTACCTGCTCCAGAGCCCCGTCGCCGGTCAGGTGACGGCCGTGCTCGCCAAGCAGGGCGAGCGGCTCCCCGCGAACGCGCCCGTCCTCAAGGTCCGTACGGCGCAGGGCGATTCCCTCATCCGCACGGTCGCCGCCGGACGGATCACCGCGCTCGCCGCGACGATCGGGCAGATCATCCAGACCGGCGCCAACGTCGCCGCCGTGGAGAAGGTCGCGCACACCGGCGACCCGCTGTACGCGACGGTCTACGTGCCCGCCGAGAACGCCGCCTCGATCCCGGCGCACGCGGAGGTCGACCTGACCGTCTCCTCCGTGCCCGCCGACCGCTACGGCGTCCTGCGCGGCCGGGTGAAGTCGGTGGACCGCACCGCCCAGTCGGCGCAGTCCATCGCCGCGTTCCTCGGCGACACGCAGCTCGGGCAGCAGTTCACCCGCAAGAGCCGCCCGGTCGCCGTGACCGTGAAGCTGGAGAAGTCGTCCTCGGCGAAGAGCGGTTACCGCTGGTCCTCCGCCGACGGACCGCCCTTCCGGCTCGACTCCATGACCCTGGCCACCGGTTCGGTCCATCTGGCCGACCAGCGCCCTCTCGATTGGCTGCTCCCGTGACCGTCCGGACGGGGCAGGACCCCGACACCCGTAGCCGCAGACGCGCCGCACCCCCGCGCCGCCCGGTCCCCAAGGGCCGCGGCGGCACGGTCCGTACGCCCACCGTGCTCCAGATGGAAGCCGTCGAGTGCGGCGCCGCCTCCCTGGCGATGGTGCTCGGCCACTACGGCCGCCATGTCCCCCTGGAGGAGCTGCGCATCGCGTGCGGTGTCTCCCGCGACGGCTCGCGCGCGAGCAACCTCCTGAAGGCGGCGCGCGGTTACGGGCTGACCGCCAAGGGCATGCAGATGGACCTGGCCGCCCTCGCCGAGGTGCGCGCACCGGCCGTGCTGTTCTGGGAGTTCAACCACTACGTCGTCTACGACGGCATGGGGCGCCGCTTCGGACGGCGCGGGGTGTACATCAACGACCCCGCCAAGGGGCGCCGTTTCGTGCCCATGGAGGAGTTCGACGGCAGCTTCACCGGTGTGGTGCTGGTCCTGGAGCCCGGCGAGGACTTCGCCAAGGGCGGGCGCAAGCCGGGCATCCTCGGCGCGATGCCCGCCCGGCTGCGCGGCACCGCGGGCACCCTGCCCGCCGCCGTCCTCGCGAGCCTGCTGCTGGTCGCGGTCGGCGCCGCGGTGCCCGCGCTGAGCCGCACCTACATCGACATGTTCCTCATCGGCGGACAGACCTCGCTGCTCGGCGTGCTGTTCGCCTCGATGGGCACCTGTGTCGCGCTGACCCTGGTGCTGACCTGGCTCCAGCAGACCAACCTGCTGCACGGCCGGATCATCTCCTCCACCCTCTCCAGCGCCCGCTTCCTGCGCCATCTGCTGCGGCTGCCGGTCACCTTCTTCTCCCAGCGCTCCCCCGCCGACCTGGTGCAGCGCCTGCAGTCCAACGACCAGGTCGCCGAGACCCTGGCCCGCGACCTCGCGGCGGCGGGCGTCGACGCGATCGTGGTCGTGCTCTACGCGGTGCTCCTCTACACCTACGACCCGCAGCTCACCTTCGTCGGCATCGGCGTGGCCCTGCTGAACATCGTGGCGATGCGGATGGTCGTACGCATGCGAGCGACCCGTACGGCGAAGCTGCGCGCGGACTCCGCACGGCTCACCAACACCTCGTACACCGGTCTTCAGTTGATCGAGACGATGAAGGCGACCGGCGGCGAGGACGGCTACTTCCGCAAGTGGGCCGGGCAGCACGCCGCCACGCTGGAGGAGCAGCAGAAGCTGGGGGTGCCGAGCGCGTGGCTCGGGGTGGTCGCGCCGACGCTGGCCACGCTCAACAGCGCGCTGATCCTGTGGATCGGCGGCGTCCGGGCGATCGAGGGGCACATCTCGGTGGGTCTGCTGGTCGCCTTCCAGGCACTGGTGGCCCGCTTCACCGCCCCGCTCACCCGGCTCAACGGCGTGGCGGGCCGCATTCAGGACTTCGCGGCGGACGTCGCCCGGCTGAAGGACGTGGAGAACTTCCAGGCCGACCCGCTCTACGACCGCCCCGGCGGCGCGGGCGAGTCCACACGCAGGCTGCGCGGGCACGTCCAACTGGAGAACGTCACCTTCGGCTACAGCCCGCTGGACAAGCCGCTGCTGACCGGCTTCGACCTGACGGTGGGCCCGGGTCAGCAGGTGGCGCTGGTCGGCGGCTCGGGCAGCGGCAAGTCCACGGTGTCCCGGCTGATCTCGGGGCTGTACTCCCCGTGGGACGGCGTGATCCGGATCGACGACACGCGCCTGGAGGACATCCCGCGCGGCGCGCTCGCCTCCTCGGTCTCCTTCGTGGACCAGGACGTGTTCCTCTTCGAGGGCTCGGTGCGCGACAACGTGGCGCTGTGGGACCGCTCGATCCCGGACGAGGCCGTGGTGGAGGCGCTGCGGGACGCGGCGCTGTACGACGTGGTGACGCGCAGGCCCGGCGGCATCCACAGCCGGGTCGAGCAGGACGGCCGCAACTTCTCCGGCGGGCAGCGCCAGCGCCTGGAGATCGCACGGGCGCTGGTCCGCCGCCCGAGCATCCTCGTCCTGGACGAGGTGACCAGCGCGCTCGACGCGGAGACGGAGCTGGTCGTGATGGACAACCTGCGCAGGCGCGGCTGTGCCTGTGTGGTGATCGCGCACCGGCTGAGCACGGTCCGCGACAGCGACGAGATCGTGGTGCTCCAGCACGGCACGGTGGTCGAACGCGGTCGCCACGAGGAGCTGGTGGCACGCGGCGGCGCCTACGCGGCGCTGGTCAGGGAGCGGTGAGATGACGCAGACGCACGAAGGGGACCTGGTCCTCGGCGCCCTCGGCGCGCTCGGCACCCGGGTGGACTGCGCGGGCTTCAACCGCCTGGACCTCGAAGGTCCGCAGGTGCTGTGGCTGGTGGCGTCCGGCGCGCTCGACCTGTTCGCGGTGGACGCCGCCCAGCAGGGCCACTGGCACCACCTGGGCCGCCTGGAGGCGGGCGCGCTGCTGCTCGGTCCGGTCGCCGGACCCCAGCACACCCTGGTCGCCCGCCCGGTGCGGGACTGCGTGGTGCACCGGGTGAACCTGCGCGAGCTGTACCAGAGCGCGCAGACCGAGACCTGGTCGTACGACGCGTACGGCAACCCGCAGTACGTGCCGCCCGCCACCAGCCCGCTGGAGTACGCGCTCGCGCTCGGCGTCGGACGCGGGCTCGCGGTGCTGTTCCAGGCGCCGCTCGCCGAGGACCGCTCGACCGCGCCCTCGGACGACGACGTGTTCTGGACGCAGGTCCCGCCGGGCAGCGTGCAGTACGGCTCCCTGTACGGCGCGGAGGCCGCCGCCGATCTGCTGATGGACCCGGCGCTGTGGCAGACCCTGGTGGACCAGCAGTACCGCCTGCTGACCGCGCTTGACCGGTGGATCGAGCAACTGGAGCGCACGCACGAGACGCGCGCGGCGGCCGGTATCAAGGCCGGTGAGGCGGTGCGCGCCGAGGCGGACCGGACGCTGCTCGCGTCCATCGGCAAGCGCTCGGCGCGCCGGACCACGGCGGCGGACGCGGACGCCGGGTACGCCGCCTGCAAGCTGGTCGCGGAGGCGGCCGGGATCGCGCTCGCCGAACCCGCGCACAGCGGCACCGAGAGCGAGCGCCTGGACCCGGTGGAGCGCGTCGCGCTCGCCTCCCGGGTGCGCACCCGCGCGGTCCGCCTGCACGGCCACTGGTGGCGGGAGAACGTGGGCCCGCTGGTGGGGCACCGGGCGCTGTCCGGGGCGCCGGTGGCGCTGCTGTGGCGGCGCGGCGGCTATGTCGCCGTCCAGCCCGCGACCGGGCGCGAGACGCCGGTGGAGAAGGCGAACGCGGAGGAGTTCGAGCCGCGCGCCGTGATGTTCTACCGCCCGCTGCCCGAGCGGCGCCTCGGTCCGCTCGGTCTGCTCCGCTTCAGCCTGCGCGGCACACGCGGCGATCTGACCAACCTGCTGCTCGCGGGTCTGGTGACGGTGGCGATCGGCGCGCTGGTGCCGGTGGCCACCGGCAAGGTGCTCGGCGAGTACGTCCCGCAGGCGCGGGAGAACCTGATCGCCCAGGTGTGTCTCGCGGTGATGCTGAGCGGGATCGTCTCGGCGGCGTTCACGCTGCTGGAGAACCTGACGATCCTGCGCCTGGAAGGACGTATCGAGGCGGCACTGCAACCGGCGGTGTGGGACCGGCTGCTGAGGCTCCCCACCCGGTTCTTCGCGAGCCGCTCCACCGGTGAACTGGCCAGCGCCGCCATGGGCATCAGCTCGATCCGGCGCCTGCTCGCGGGCGTGGGTCCGGTGGTGGCGCAGTCGGTGACGATCGGCGCGATGAACGTCGGGCTGCTGCTCTGGTACAGCGTGCCGATGGCGCTCGCGGCGATCGGGCTGCTGATCGTGATCGGCGCGGTGTTCCTCGGGCTCGGGCTGTGGCAGGTGCGCTGGCAGCGGCGCCTGGTGACGCTCGGCAACAAGCTGAACAACCAGGCGTTCCAGACCCTGCGCGGGCTGCCCAAGCTGCGGGTCGCGGCGGCGGAGAACTACGCGTACGCCGCATGGGCGCGGGAGTTCGCGCGCAGCCGGGAGCTCCAGCAGAAGGTCGGGCGGATCAAGAACCTCAGCTCGGTGCTCGGCGCGGTCTATCTGCCGGTCTGCACGCTGGTGATGTTCATGCTCCTCGCGGGTCCCGCCAGGGGCGCGATGTCGGCGGCGGCGTTCCTCACCTTCAGCACCTCGGTGACGATGGTGCTGACCTCGGTGACCCAGCTCACCGGCGCGTTCGTCTCGGCGGTCGCGGCGCTGCCGCTCTTCGAGGAGATCCGCCCGGTCCTGGACGCCACCCCCGAGGTGCGCTCGGCGAGCACCCGCCCGGGCGCGCTCACGGGCGCGCTGGAGGCGCGGCGGCTGTCCTTCCGGTACGCGGACGACGGTCCGCTGGTCCTGGACGACGTGTCCTTCGCGGTGCGCCCCGGCGAGTTCGTCGCGGTGGTGGGTCCCAGCGGCTGCGGCAAGTCGACCCTGCTGCGCCTGCTCATCGGCTTCGACAAGCCGGTCTCCGGCAGCGTGCTCTACGACGGTCAGGACCTCGCGGCGCTCGACCAGTCGGCGGTGCGCCGCCAGTGCGGGGTGGTCCTCCAGCACGCGCAGCCGTTCACCGGCTCGATCCTGGACGTCATCTGCGGCGCCGAGCCGTACACCCCGGAGGAGGCGATGGCGGCGGCCGAACTGGCGGGTCTCGCCGAGGACATCCAGCGGATGCCGATGGGGCTGCACACGATCGTCTCCGGCAGCGGAGCGGTCTCCGGCGGCCAGCGCCAGCGGCTGATGATCGCCCAGGCGCTGATCCGGCGCCCGCGCGTGCTGTTCTTCGACGAGGCGACCAGCGCGCTGGACAACGAGACCCAGCGCACGGTCATGGAGAGCACCCGCAAGCTCAACGCCACCCGGATCGTCATCGCCCACCGCCTCTCGACCGTCATGGACGCGGACCGGGTGGTGGTGATGGAGGACGGCAAGGTCGTCCAGCAGGGTCCGCCCGCCGACCTCCTCGCGGACACCGGGGGACGGCTGCACGAACTGGTGCGCAGGCAGATGGCGTAGGAGCCGGGGCGCCCCGGAAGACATCGGGAGGGAAAACGCCGTGTCCCGGCCGAGGCCCCCCACGGGCCCGGCCGGGACACGGTTGTGCTTCCGGAGACCGGCGGACGGCCCCACACCGTCCGCCTGCTCCGGCCACGGGATCACGGTCGCTCCGGCCAGGGGCCGCACTCCCCAGTCACGAGCCCGATCCGGCGTCCTGGAGTCCGCGCGATCCCGGTCCTAGAACGCGAAGACGCTGCTGTCCAGCGCGTCCTTCGCGCACGAATTGCCGAACGTGCGCTCGTAGGAGACCCGTTGGCCCTGCCACACGCCCTGCACGGTGACGGTGACCGGGTCGTAGAGCCGGGTGCACCACACGTCGTCGCGGGTCTTCAGGGCGGTGAAGTCGCCCTGGAGTCCGCGCAGTTCGGCACAGGCGCGGACGGGGTCCGGGTGCGTGCCGGACGGGGTCGGGGCGCAGCTCAGGGTGACGGCGCGCTCGGGGGCGAGCGTGGCGGCGCTGTCGCCGTGGCCGGTGGTGAGCACCAGCGCCGAGGGCGCGTAGAGCGAGGCCGGGGCGGCTGCGGCTGCCCCGGTCAGGGGGCCGCAGACGGCGGCGGCGGTGAGTCCCAGCGCCGCGGTCCAGCGCGCGGTGTTCCGCATTGTGTGCATCCTTCCGCTCGAACAGACGGGGGTGCCGGCCCGGTTCCGTTCGGGTGCCGGGGCGGCGGCCGCCACTCTGCCGAGTCCGCCGCCGGAACACACATCCCACCCATGACTTTCAGTAACCTTGCGTGTTGAATCAGTGGCGAGAAGTCACGGAATTCGAACACGTCGGCCGTGCAACGCCGCGGTTCTTGATCGCCGGACATGGCCGACTGGCCGAAAGACACCGCCTGCGCAATCGGCCTGAAACATTCCGGCCGTGGCCGCCCGGCCCCCCTTCACGTCCCGTTCGTGACACCTTCACGCTTCCTCGCGTTCGCCCGGGTTTCGGGCGGGCATCAGTGGCCGAACCCTCCATCGGCGGCACCGGAAGATGGACGAAACATCACCTGGTCCGTTTCCGCCGCCCGGCCGTACCGTCGGCAGATCCCGATCCGGACATCCGCCCATCACGCGGCGCAGGAGCCCTCGTTGACCTCACAGCCCTCCGCATCCCCGGCCACGCCGCCGCCCGCCCTCACCGAGGTCGAGCCCTACGGCGTCGAACGCATCCCCGACTCCGAGCGCACCGCGACTCCGCTCGACCTCTTCCGGGTCGCCTTCGGCGGCGCCAACACCTTCTCCACCTGTGTCCTCGGCGCGTTCCCGATCCTGTTCGGGCTCTCCTTCTGGCAGGGGCTCGCCGCGACGGTCCTCGGGGTGGTCGTGGGCGCCCTGATCCTGTGTCCGATGGCCGTGTTCGGTCCGGTGAACGGCACCAACAACGCGGTGGCGTCCTCCGCGCACCTCGGTGTGCACGGCCGGATCGTCGGCTCCTTCCTCTCCCTGCTCACCGCGATCGCGTTCTTCTCCATCTCGGTGTGGAGCTCGGGCGACGCCCTGGTGGGCGGCGCGCACCGGCTGTTCGGCCTGGAGCGCGGCACGCTGTCCTACGTCGTGGCGTACGCGCTGTTCGCCGGGCTCGTCCTCGCGGTGTGCGTCTACGGCTTCCGGTTCATGCTGTTCGTCAACAAGATCGCGGTGATGTCCGCGACCGTGCTGTTCCTGCTCGGCGCGATCGCCTTCGCCGGTGACTTCGACCCGTCGTACGCCGGTGTCTTCACGGCTCACGCGGACGCGGCGACGCAGTCGATGTTCTGGCCGTCGTTCATCGGCGCCGCCCTGATCGTGCTGTCCAACCCGGTGTCGTTCGGGGCGTTCCTCGGGGACTGGTCGCGTTACATCCCCGCGTCCACCCCGCACCGCAAGGTGATCGGCGCCGCTTTCCTCTCCCAACTGGCCACGCTGCTGCCCTTCGTGTTCGGTCTGGCGACCGCGAGCATCATCGCGACCAAGGCTCCGGCGTACGTGGACCCGAAGGCGCCGGACTTCGTGGGCGGTCTGCTGGCGATCTCCCCGAGCTGGTTCTTCCTGCCGGTGTGCCTGCTCGCCCTGATCGGCGGCATGTCGACCGGCACGACCTCCCTCTACGGCACGGGGCTTGACTTCTCCTCGGTCTTCCCGAAGCTGTCCCGGGTCCGGGCGACCCTGCTGGTCGGCGTCCTGTCCATCGCGTTCATCTTCGTCGGCCGCTTCGGTCTGGACCTCGTGCAGTCCATCTCCACCTTCGCCACGATGATCATCACCTGCACCACGCCGTGGATGGTCGTGATGATGCTCGGCTTCTGGACCCGGCGCGGCTGGTACGACCCGGACGCCCTCCAGGTCTTCAACCGCCGTCAGCGCGGCGGCCGTTACTGGTTCGCGCACGGCTGGAACTGGCGCGGGATGACCGCCTGGTGGGTCGCGGCGGTGCTCGGCGTGCTCTTCACCGACATCCCGGGCCAGTTCGTGGGACCGCTAGGCGATGTCGCGGGCGGTGTGGACATCAGCCTGCCGCTCTCGCTGGCGGTGGCCGCGCTGCTCTTCCTGGCCCTGCTGTGGCTGTTCCCCGAGCCCCGCGCGGTCTACGGTCCCGACGGCGCCCGGCTGGCCCGCACGGCGGACACCCCGGTGCCGCCGATCACGGGCGACGGGTCGGAGCCGGTGGGCGAGACGGTCGTGGCGACCCGATGACCGAGTGGCTGGACCTTTCGGTCCCCGTGGTCACCGGGATGCCCGTGTATCCCGGTGACCCGGAGGTCACGGTCTCCCCCGCGCTGCGCGCCCCCGCCGACGGTGTCAACGTCCTCTCCCTGCACCTGGGTTCGCAGTCCGGCACGCACGTGGACGCGCCGTACCACGTCGACGACGCGTGGCCACGGCTGGACGAGCTTCCCCTGTCCCGCTTCACGGGGCGCGCGGTGGTGGCCGACGTGCGCGGACTCGCGCCCCGCTCCCCCATCGCGCCGGAACTGCTGGCCCCGGCGCTGGAGTCCTTCGCTCCGGGCGCGGTCCTGCTGCTGGTCACGGGCTGGTCGGCGCACTGGGGCACGGACGCCTACCCGGACCATCCGTGGCTGACCCCGGCCGCCGCCGAGGCCGTGGTGGCGGCGGGGGTCCGCACGGTGGCGGTGGACGCCCTCAGCGTGGACCCGAGCGGCACGGACGCCGACCCGTCCCTCCCGGCCCACCGGGTGCTGTGCGGGGCGGGCGGGGTGATCGCGGAGAACCTCAGGCACCTCGACCGGCTGGTGGGCGCGGACGACGCCGAGGTGTTCCTCTTCCCGCTGCGCCTGCCGGGCTCGGACGGGGCACCGGTGCGCGCGGTGGCGCGGCTCGGCGGGGAGTGACGGCGCGGGCGACGAGGGTGCGAGCGACGACGGTGCGGGGCCCGTGGTGACACGGGCCCCGCACCCGTGTCAGGGGCGTGGCGGCGCCGTGTCAGGGGCGACCGCCACCTTGGCGTCATGCGAAATTCAGCGATCGCGGTCTCCGGACTGCGCAAGGCGTACGGCGGCAAATCCGTCCTCGACGGCGTCGGCTTCGACGTCCCGGCGGGCTCCGTCTTCTCCCTGCTCGGCCCGAACGGCGCGGGCAAGACGACGACCGTCAACATCCTCACCACCCTCCTGAAGCCCGACGCCGGGACGGTGCACGTCGCCGGGCACGACGTGACGACCGCGACCCGTCAGGTGCGCTCGGCCATCGGCGTGACCGGACAGTTCGCGGCGGTGGACGAGCTGCTGACCGGGCGGGAGAACCTGCGGCTGATGGCCGACCTCAAGCGGGTGCGCCCCGCCGACGAGGTGGTCGCGCGGCTGCTTGAGCGGTTCGATCTCACCGAATCCGCCGACGAGTTGGCGTCCGCCTACTCCGGCGGCATGCGCCGCAAGCTGGACCTGGCGATGACGCTGGTCGGCAACCCGCGGATCATCTTCCTGGACGAGCCGACCACGGGACTCGACCCGCGCAGCCGCCGCACGATGTGGGACATCGTGCGCGAGCTGGTGGCCGACGGCACCACCATCCTCCTCACCACCCAGTACCTGGAGGAGGCGGACCAGTTGGCCGACCGGATCGCGGTGCTCGACCACGGGCGCCTGGTCGCCCAGGGCTCCCCCGAGGAGCTGAAGCGCCAGATCCCCGGCACCCATGTCCGACTGCGCTTCGCCGGTCCCGCCGACCTCGACACGGCGTCCGGCGTGCTGCCCGGCGCCGTGCGCGACGACCAGGAACTCACCCTGCGGGTACCGAGCGACGGCGACTCCCGGTCGCTGCGCGCCCTGCTGGACCGCCTCGACGAACACCTGCTGGACGCCAAGGAGTTCTCCGTGCACACACCCGACCTCGACGACGTCTTCCTCGCCCTCACCGGCCGCGCGCACACGGAGGTGACCGCCAAGTGAGCACCTCCACCATGCCGCTCGCCGACGCGGCGGTCATGCTGCGCCGCAACTTCCGGCACACGCTGCGCAATCCGGTCACCGTGTTCCAGGCGGTCCTGTTCCCGCTCGTGATGATGGCGATGTTCGTCTACGTCTTCGGCGGCGCCTTCAAGGTCCGGGGCGAGTACATCGACTACGCGGTGCCGGGACTGATCGTCATGGCCCTCACCTACGGACTCGGTCCGACGGCCGCCGCCGTCAACGGCGACATGACCAAGGGCATCATCAACCGGTTCAAGGTCATGGACGTCTCGCACGGCGCCGTCCTCATCGGGCATGTCGTCTCCACGACCGTGCGCGGTCTGATCGCGGACGCGGTCATCATCGGCGTCGGCTTCGCCATGGGCTTCCGTCCGCACGCGAGCCTCCTCCAGTGGCTCGGCGCGATCGGCGTGATGCTGCTGCTCGGGTTCGCCGTGAGCTGGCTGACGGTCGCCCTGGGGCTTGCCGCGAAGACGGTGGAGTCGGCGGGGCTCGCCACCGTGCCACTGATCATGCTGCCGTTCCTCAGCAGCGCGTTCGTGCCCGCCGACACGATGGGCACGGGCGTACGGCAGTTCGCGGAGTACCAGCCCTTCACCCCGATCGTCGAGACGCTGCGCGGGCTGCTGACGGGCCACCCGTCCAGCGGCGACACCTGGGCGGCTCTCGCCTGGTGCGCCGGGTTCGCGGTGGTCGGCTACGTGTGGGCGGTCGCCACGTTCAAGAAGCGGGCGTGACCCGGGGCGCGGCGAGCACCGCCTCGGTCAGGCGCGGCCAGTCGGTCCGGGTCCCCTCCCGGACCGCCTCGGCGTACCGCGCGTCCCCGAGACGGTCGCGGGCCTCCCGCTCGATCCGGTCCGTGTCCGGGTTCGAGCGGTCCCGCAGACCGCCCACCTCCGCGCTCGCCGCGAGCAGCCGGGCCGCCTGCTCCGGCTCCCCCTGGCGCAGCGCGAGGTCCGCGACACCGACGAGCACCTGGGCGATCGCCAGCGCGTATCCCGACTCGGCCGCCGCCGCGCAGGCCGCCGTGCGGTGGGCGCGGGCGGCGTCCAGGTCGACGGCGAGGTGGCCGAGCAGGTCGTACCTGATCGCGCGGACGTGCGGCAGCTCGGCCTCGTCGCGCAACAGGGCGGTGGCGATGTCGAGTTGGGCGCGAGCCTCCTCGGCGTCGCCGTTCCAGCGGGCAAGTCCCGCCTTGGCGAAGGCCAGTTCGGCCAGCGCGTCCGGCCAGGTGACCCGCTCCGCCCACCGCTGCGCCTCCGCCACGGCGGCGGCGCTCGCCTCCCGGTCCCCGAGCAGCCAGCACAACTGGGCCTGCCGCGAGCGCATCCGGATGACGTCCTCGGCGGCGCCGACCTCGGTGACGACCGCGACCGCCTGCTCGTAGTGCGCGCAGGCGGCGGCGAACTCGCCGCGCATGGCGATGCGGTCGGCCAGCTCGGTCTGCGCGAACGAGATCCCGAACCGTTCCCCGAGCGCCCTGAACTCCGCGAGCGCCGCCTCCAGATGGGCGTCCGCGTCCCGCCCGCTCCACCCCAGCACGATCCGCATCTTGCCCATGTGCAGCCGGGCCAGGGCACGCACCCAGGGGTCCTCGTCCGCGAGCAGCGGCTCGAAGGCGGTCAGCGCCTGCCCGGGCTCCCGCAGCAGCCGCTCCAGCGCGCCGACCAGACCGAGTGCCGGGTGTCCGCCGCCGCCGAGCGTCCGGCTGATCCGGTACGCCTCGTGGATCCACTGGGCAGCCTGCTGCGCGTCGCTCCGTCCGGAGGTCGCGAACATCGAGTACAGGGCGTACACCGTGGCCCGGACCTCGTCCGCGACCTCGCCGGGCACCTCGGTGGCGGCGGTGATCAGCTCCATGCCCTCGGCGCGGTGTCCGCCGAGCCACCAGTACCAGCCCGCGCCCGCCGCCAGCCGCATCGCCGCCTGCGCGTCCCCCGCCGCGAGCGCGCCGCGCATCGCCGCCGCGATGTCGTCGTGCTCCGCCTCCAGCCTGGCCAGCCAGTGGAGTTGGCTCGCGCGGCGCAGGTGCGGCTCGGCGGTCCCGGTGAGTTCGGTGAGGTGGGCGAGGTGCGCCCGGCGGGCGAGGTCCGCCTCCCCCGCCTCCGCGAGGCGGTGACCGGCGTACTCCTTGATGGTGCCGGTCATGCGGTAGCGCGGGGCGCCGTCGCCCTCGGCGCGCAGCAGCGACTTCTCGGTGAGCGCGGTGAGCAGCTCGAAGACCTCCTCGCGGGCGACCTCCTCCCGTGCGAACTCCCCGCCCGCGCAGACCCGTTCGGCCGCCTCCAGGCTCGCCCCGGCGGAGAACACCGCGAGCCTGCGCAGTACGGCGCGTTCGGCGTCGGAGAGCAGCTCCCAGCTCCAGTCGACGGCCGCGCGCAGGGTCTTGTGCCGGGGCAGGGCGGTGCGGCTGCCGCCGGTCAGCAGGCGGAAGCGGTCGTCGAGACCGCCCGCGAGCTGCTCGACGGACATGGTGCGCAGCCGCGCGGCGGCCAGTTCGATGGCCAGCGGCAGTCCGTCCAGCGCCCGGCAGACCCGCACCATGGTCGCCAGCGTGCCGGTGTCGCCCGCGAGGTCCCGGCGCACCGCGAGGGCCCGGTCCCGCAGCAGCCGTACGGCGGGCGCGGACGCGATCTCGGCCGGGGCGGCGTCCGCCGACGGCAGCGCCAGCGGCTCGACGGGCCACAGCGCCTCGCCGGTGATGCCGAGCGGCTCCCGGCTGGTCGCCAGGACGCGCAGGCGCCGGCACTCCCCGAGGACCCGGTGGGCGAACACCGCCGCGGACTCGACGACGTGTTCGCAGTTGTCCAGGATCAGCAGCGCCTCGCGGTCGCGGATCGCGGCGACGAGACGGTCCACCGGCTCCGCGTGCGGGGCGCCGCCGAGCAGGGTGTCGCGCAGACCGAGCCCGGACAGGGTCGCCTGTGCCACGTCGCCGTCGGCGCCGATCCCGGCCAGCTCCACCAGCCAGGCACCGTCCGGGAGTTCACCGAGCAGCGTGCGCGCGGTCTCGGTGGCGAGCCGGGTCTTGCCCGCGCCGCCGGGCCCGATCACGGTGGTGAGCCGGTGTTCCGTGACGAGCCCGCGCACCGCCTCGACGTCGTCGCCCCGGCCCACGAACGTGGTCAGCTCGGCCCGCAGGTTGGTCTTCCGGCTCTCCTCCGGACGCGCCAGCTCGCCGCGCAGCAAGGAGACATGGAGCGCGGACAGGTCCGGCGAGGGATCGGTGCCCAGCTCCTCGGACAGGGCTTCCCGCGCACGCTGGTACACCAGCAGCGCCTCGCTGTCCCGCCCGGCCGCGACGAGGGCGCGCATCAGCGCGGCGACGAGCCGTTCGCGCAGCGGATGCGCGGCCACCAGACCCGTCAGCTCCGTGACCGTCTCCGCCCCGCGCCCGAGCGCGAGATCCGCCTCGGCCCGTTCCTCGGTGGCGCTCAGCCGCAGCCCCTCCAACCGGACCACGACGACGTCGAACGCCTCACTCCCGCCGAGCCCCACGTCCTGCAGGGCGGCGCCCCGCCACAGCCCGAGCGCCTCCCGCAGCAGCCGCACCCGCCCGAACGCGTCCCGCCCCCGCGCCTCCTCGACCAGCCGCTCGAACCGCAGGGCGTCCACGGCGTCCGGCTCGATCCGCAGCCGGTATCCCTCCGTACGCCCCTCGATCGCGCCGTCCGGCAGCAGTTTCCGCAGCCGGGACACCAGGCGCTGCAACGCGTTCGCGGCGTCGGCGGGCGGGTGTTCGCCCCAGATCCAGTCCACGAGCGACGCCTTCGGGACCGTCTGCCCCGCCCTGAGCGCCAGCGCGGCCAGCAGCCCCCGCAGCCGCGCCCCCGGCACCTCGACCGCACCGGCGTCGTCCGCGCGCACCGTCAACGGCCCCAGCATCCCGATCTGCACCCGCCGATTTTGCCACGGGGATGAGCGGGCGTCGCCGGGCCGGTGCCGCCCACAACTCCCCCGTGCTTTCCGGGTCTCGTCCCGGCTCCTGACCGGCGGCTCGCCTCCGCCTAGGATCAACGCCGGTCCTGCCGGGGCCGGATGGACGTATCGGAGCGGAGGGAGCCGGATCATGGTCGGACAGTGGGCGGATTTCCAGTACGAGATCTACTTGAACGGGATGACCGGTGCCGTGCCCCGGCTCCCCACCGATCTGACCCGACTGGAGGAGCTGGCCGAGCACCGGCTCGGACCGGGTCCCGTGGGGTACGTCGCGGGGAACGCCGGGGACGGCGGCACGGCACGGGCCAACCGGGACGCGCTGGAGCGGCGCAGGATCGTGCCCCGGATGCTGCGGGACGTACGCGAACGAGACCTGTCCGTCGAGGTGTTGGGGCGCACGCTGCCCGCGCCGCTGGCCCTCGCTCCCGTCGGGGTGCTGTCGATCATGCACCCGGAGGCGGAGTCCGGGGCTGCCCGTGCCGCCGCCGCGCGGGGCGTGCCGTACATCCTGTCGTCGGCGTCGAGCACACCGATGGAGGAGGTCGCGGAGGCGATGGGGGACGCCGAGCGCTGGTTCCAGTTGTACTGGGGCAGCGACCGTGAGGTGACGGCCAGTTTCCTCGCCCGCGCGAAGGCGTCCGGGTACTCGGTGCTTGTGGTCACGCTGGACACCCCGCTGCTGTCCTGGCGCCCGCGCGATCTGGACCGGGCGTATCTGCCGTTCCTGCACGGCGTCGGCACCGCCAACTACTTCACCGACCCGGCGTTCCGGGCGGGGCTCGCCAAGCCGGTCCACGAGGACCCGAACGCGGCGGTGCTGCACTTCCTCGGGCTGTTCGGGGACGCCGGGCACACCTGGCCGGACCTTGGGTTCCTGCGCGAGCACTGGGACGGACCGATCGTGCTGAAGGGCGTCCTGCACCCGGACGACGCCCGCCTCGCCGCCGACGCCGGGATGGACGGGGTGGTGGTCTCCAACCACGGCGGCCGCCAGGTCGCCGGTTCCGTCGCCGCGGCCGACGCGCTGCCCCGGATCGCCGAAGCCGTCGGCGACCGGCTCACCGTGCTGTTCGACAGCGGCATACGCACCGGCGACGACGTGTTCAAGGCGCTCGCCCTGGGCGCGCGTGCGGTGCTCCTCGGCCGCCCCTACGTCTACGGGCTCGGCCTCGACGGACAGGCGGGCGTGGACCACGTGATCCGCTGCCTGCTCGCGGAACTGGACCTCACGCTGGCCCTCTCCGGCCACGCCTCCGTGTCCACCCTCGGCCCGGACGCGCTGGGCTGAGCCGAGGGCGGAGTACGGCTCCTCGGCCGACCGAGGGCACGGCAACCCCCTAGGGGCGCGAGGCTGCGTCGATATGCGGCTACCGCCGCGTGAGCGCGACCAGCCACACCATTCCGGCACCCACCAACGGCAAGAACCCCCATGTCCCCCGGCCAAAGCGCCGCAGGCCCTACGCTCCTTGGCGCGGTGGTTCCGAAGCCCCCGATATGGACAGCGAGTCGGGGCTCGCCGACGGGGTGTCCGTCAGCCAGCGCTGGCCGGAGGAGCGGTCGCGGAAGGCGGCCACGATGTCGGAGCCGGGCCGGGTGTCCGCCGCCGCGAGGGCGAGGGTACGGTCCCAGCGGGGCAGCAGCTCGCCGCGCACCGTGAGGTCGTAGCGCACGTCGTCCGCGCGGTCCGTACCGGCGTCGGTGCAGGTGCCGAGGATGACCACGCCGGGGTCGGCGTGCGAGTCCAGGCAGAGCTGGGGGTCGGCGGCGCTGTGCAGCAGCCCGTCGGCGTCGTAGGTCCAGCGCTGGACGGTGTCGCCGGAGCAGAGCGCCAGCGTGGTGGCGGCACCGGCGCGGGGCTCGCCCTTGACGCTGAGGCAGAGGTCGGCGCCGACGTTGCGCAGCCGGAAGGGGTGCCCGGCCGTGGGGACAGCCACGGCGGTGGGCGTGCCGACGGGCGCGGAGGGTGACGTGCCGTCGGACGGCTGCGCGGTGCGGGGGTCGGCGGCGGGCTTGGCGCCGGTGGAGGCGACCTGCGAGGTGCCGTCCCTGCCGCCGGGCCAGGCGCCGACGGCGAGCACGGTCACGAGGATTCCGGCGGAGGCGACGCCGACGCCGGTGAGCACCAGCTTGGGCGAGAGGGCTCCGGCGACGCGGGCGAGCGGACCCTCCCCGCCCCGGCGGCGCCCCGTTCCCTCGCCGCCGCCCCCGACGGCTGCCCCGCGCTTGCCGCCGCGCCTGCGACCGCCGGGGCGGCGGGCGGTGCCGGACGTCGCGGCGGACCCGGAGCGGCCGGGGCGGGAGTCGAGGTAGCGGCGGGCGCCCCAGCCGAGGACCGCCTCGGCGAGCAGGGCGCCGGGCGCGGTGTCGACCTGGCCGAGCTGTTCGGCGGCGTGCCGGCAGTAGGCGCAGGAGGCGAGGTGCCTGCGCACGTCGGGCAGCAGGTCGCCGCCCCGGCGGATCGGCACGTCGAAGAGGCGGTTGTAGTGGCGGCACTCGGCGCTGGGGGCGAGTTCGCGGTGGGCGCGCACGCAGCCCTCGCGGAAGCGCTCCCTGGCCTGTTCCAGCGCGGCGCGGGCGCTCGCCTCGTCGAGTCCGAGGAGTACCGCCGGGACGGCGACCGGCTCCGCCTCGACGGCGGTGTGCCACAGCAGTGCCTGTTCCAGCGGGGCCAGCGCGTGGAAGGAGCGCTCGGCCAGGGCGCGGTTCTCCGGCGTCAGGGACTTGGCCGCGCGCATCCCGCGTCCGCCCGCGGGCTTGCCGAGTCCGGGCAGGGCGTCGGTGATCCGGTCGGCGGCGGCCCAGTCCACGATGGTGTCGCGGACGGTGAGGAGCAGCCGGGGGCGCAGCGCCACGGCGGGTTCGCCGAAGCGGAGCCGGTCGAGGACCTGGTGGAAGGCTGCCGCGGTGACCATGTGGGCGAGGGGTCCGGACGTCGCCAGGCAGATGACGGCGTAGTCGGTGGCGGGCTGCCAGTGACGGGCCATCAGCAGGGCGGCGGAGCGGGACGCCTCCGCGTCGGAACCGGCGCGCAGGGGCGCGGCGAGCGACTCGTCGGACTCGCCCGGGTCGCCGCCGTGCGGGTACGGGGGCCGGGGAGGTCGGGGCGTGGTCACTTGAGCGGTTTCCTTTGGCGCGTGCGGTGCGTGGGAGCCGGGAGCGAGCCTCCGGGGTGCGCACGGGGAGCGGGAAGTCACCGGCGTCGCCCCGCTCCGGTTCCTCAACTGCCGAAGCGGTCCCGGACCTTACCCCCCGCGCGGGTGTGTCAACCCTCGCACAACTTCTGCACAAGCAACAAGGCGCCCGTCCCACATCACCGGTTTTGAAAGGAAGTCTTCGAAACCCTGAGCGGGTGTGTTGTCTCGCGCCCCGTGTGAAACACGCGCACCCACCGCCCCGCCGCGCACGGTGCCGCGGGGCGGCAGGGCGGTGTGGACTGGGTCCCGGTCCTTCTCGGAAGGCCCCCGGCGGAACGGCGGTTCCGCGCACGGGGCAGGCCGGCCGGTCCGTTCCCACCGCCCCGGTCGGCGGTCACGACGGCTTCCCCCGTCCGCCGGGCGGTGTCAGATCCGCCAGGAACGGAACCGGTCGGCCGCACCGTGCACATCGGCCGCGCCGGAGCGCAGGTCGCGTACGAGTCCGGTGAGGGCGCCGGGCGGCGGGTCGATCCGCGCGCCGCTGACGGCCAGATAGGCGACGGCGGTGGCGCACGCGAAGCGGGCGTTGGCAAAGGGCAGGGGACGGAGCACGGCGAGGGTGTGCAGCAGGGCGGCGGCGCGCCAGGCGGCGTCGGATTCCACCCCGGGTCCCGGGGGCTCCACCCGATGCCGGGCCACGGCGGCGACCAGGACGGACAGGTCCCCCACCGCCGCCGCCCCGGGCAGCACCTCCTCGTACCGCCGCAGCAGCCAGGGGACGTCGATGTGGATGACGGGCGACGGCATCGTTCAGGCGGCCTCGCCGTCGGCGGAGGAGGCGGGAGCGGCTGCGGACGCGGCGGCGGGAGCGGACGTGGGCGCGGGTGCCGGTGCCGGTGCCGGGGCGCTGCGCACGGGCGGCGGTTCGTCGTCCGGGAAGGCTGCCGCGAACTCCCCCGCGTGGGCGGCGAAGAAGCTGCGGAACGTCTCCGCGCCCTCCTGGAGCGCCCGGTGCCGGGCGATACCCGCGGCGGCCGCCTCGCGGACGAGGGCCTTCATCGACGTACCGCGCTCCTTGGCGATCTGGCGCAGGTCGGCCAGTTCGTGCTCGCTGAACTCCACATTCAGAGCTGGCATGACCTCACGGTACAGCGCGGGTACTTACCCGTAAATTCCGCCAGTTGAAGCACCTTTTCCGCCGGTACCGAGGACTTCGCGGGCCCGACACCAGCGGACGCGCCGCCGCAGATCCATCACATATCAGCACAAAAAGTGTCTTATTTCCTTCATGCATACACCTTCGCGGCGTACCCTGCTCCGAGCCCCGTTCGCTGCCGCCGGCGCGGGTCTCCTGGCTGCCTGCACGGACTCCGGCTCCGGCCCACGGCCGGGACCGGGACCGGGCGGCGCGTCGGCGGCCGAGAAGGACTTCGTCCCCCCGGGACCCGAGGGATATGTCGACCCGTCGGGTCCGGAGGTCCGTGCCGCCGAGCGCAGACGCGGCTCGGGCCGGGTGCGCATGGTCGCGCTGACCGCCAAGGAGACCACGCTGGACCTCGGCGGTCGCAGCGTGCGGTCGTGGGCGTACGACGACCAGCTCCCGGGGCCGCTGGTGCGCGCCACCGCGGGGGACGTGCTGAGCTTCACCTTCGCCAACCGCCTGCCGGAGTTCTCCACCCTGCACTTCCACGGCATCCGGCTGCGCTGCGACATGGACGGCGTGCCGGGTCTGACCCAGCGCGCCGTCGCCTCCGGCACCGATTTCACCTACCGGTTCACCGCCCCCGAACCGGGGACGTACTTCATCCATTCGCACGTCGGGATGCAGCCGGACCGCGCGCTGTACGCGCCGCTCATCATCGACGATCCGCGCGAGCCGCTCTCCTACGACCAGGAGTGGATCGTCGTCCTGGACGACTGGCTCGACGGGGTGAACGGCTCCACCCCCGACAAGGTGCTCCGCCAGTTGATCCCGGACTCGGCGACGCTCGACAGCATGAGCATGGACATGGGGATGGGCCCGCAGCACCCGTCCGCGCACCCCTCCACGCACCCCTCCACGCACCCCTCCGCGCATCCCTCGGCCCACGCCTCCGCCCGCTCCTCCGCGCACCCCGGCGCCACCCATGTGGACAACGGTCCCGACCGCAGGCTGCACCATTCCTACAGCCGCCTGCTGCACAGCATGGGCGGCAGCGTGGACTTCCCCGTCTACCTCGTCAACGGCCGCCGCCCGGGCGAGCCCACCAGCTTCCGGTGCCGCCCCGGCGAGCGCATCCGGCTGCGCATCATCAACGCGGGCTCCGAGACCGCCTTCCGGGTCGCGCTCGGCGGTCACACCATGACGATCACGCACACCGACGGCTACCCGGTCCAGCACTGCGACACCGACGCGCTGCTGGTGGGCATGGCCGAGCGGTACGACGTGCTGGTCACCGCGAAGGACGGCGTCTTCCCGCTGGTGGCGAAGGCGGAGGGCAAGAACGGACAGGCGATCGCCGTCCTGCGCACCGACAAGAGCAGAACCGTTCCTCTCCCCGATGTGCACCCCGACGAGCTGGACGGCAACATCATCCTCGCGAACCGGCTGCGCCCCGCCGACTCGGCGGCACTGCCCGAGCGCGAACCCGACCGCCAGTTCCGGATCAGGGCGACGGGCAACATGGGCAAGTACGACTGGAGCTTCGACCACAAGCCGTACGACGTGCGCCAGCGCCACCCCGTGAAGTCCGGGGAGCGGGTGCGGGTCACCCTCATCAACGCCACGGACATGTGGCACCCCATGCATCTGCACGGCCACACCTTCGCGATGACCGGGCTCGACGCGGTGGGCGCCCGCAAGGACACGGCGATCGTCCTGCCGCACCGCAAGCTGGTCTTCGACTTCGACGCCGACAACCCCGGGCTGTGGATGCTGCACTGCCACAACCAGTACCACTCGGAGAGCGGCATGATGACGATCCTCGGCTACCGCACCTGAGCGGGGCGCGAAGGTGCCGGTGGAGCCGACGTGCGACGAGGCGGCGCCGCGGCGGGGCCGCTCGCCCCGGCGGCGCCGCCGGGCGACCCGCGCCCCGCTCGGTCCCGCACAGCAGGCGGGGGTTCGCCGACAGGGCCTAGGCTGGGTCACGGAGGTGCGCCTGTCGACTCTGCGCGCACGCGCTTGGGAGTGGCGACGATGAGCCGGGGCTATCCGTTCGACGAGGCGGCGACGGCCCGGGCCGTGATCGCCGACGACGGAACACTGCTGGAGTGGAACGAGGGCGCCCGGCGTCTGCTCGGCCACTCCGCCGACGCTGTCCTGGGCCGCCCCGCCGCCCGCCTGCTCGCGAACGACGACGGCACCGGACCGCTCCCCTCGGGCGGTCACTGGGACGGCACGCTCGACCTGCGCCACAGCGACGGCCGTACGGTCCCCGTCCGGCTGCTCGCCCGGCACCGCCCGGCCGACGGCACCCACGACGGCGACTGGCTCGTGCTCGCCCCGCCGCCCGGCACCGCCCCGCCCCTGGCCGACGACCCGCTGGCCGAGGCGGGGCTGCTCCAGTCCCCCTGCGCCGTCGCCGTCTACGACGGCCAACTGCGGCTGTGCCGGATGAACGACGCGATGGCGCGGATCACCGGGCTGCCCGAGGAGCGGGTGCGCGGGCTGCGGATCACCGAGACGGGCGGGCTGCCCCAGCCCGAGGAGCTGGAGCACAGCCTGCGCCAGGTGCTCTCCACCGGGCAGCGACTGGACGTCCGCGTCCACACCTGCGCCACCGACGGCGGACCGGCGCGGACCTGGCTGGCCCGGATGGCGCCGGTCACCGATGCGGACGGCCGGGTGCGGGGCGTCGTCGTCGCCACGCACGACGTCACCGAGAGCGACCGGGCCCGGCAGCGGCTGCGCCTGGTGAACGAGGCGAGCGTCAGTGTCGGCACCTCCCTGGACGTGATCCGTACGGCGCGGGAGCTGGCGGACGTGTGCGTGCCGGTGCTCGCGGACTTCGTCACCATCGACCTGCTGGACCCCGCCGAGCACGGCGGCGAGCCCCCGCGCCGGGTGGTGCCGCCCGTACCGCTGCGCCGGGCCGCCCACCGGTCGGTCCTGGAGGGCGAGCCGGAGGCGGTGGCGGAGCCGGGCGGCTCCGAGGTGTACCCGGAGTTCTCGCCGCAGGCGACCGCGCTGCTGACCGGCCGTACCGTCTCCGCCGCGGTGGCAGCGGGCGATCTGGACAAGTGGCTGGCCTGGAGCGCGGAGCGGGGCGAGCGGGTACGGCAGTTCGGCATCCACGCCACGCTGGCGGTGCCCATCCACGCCCGGGGCACGACGCTCGGGGTGGTGGTGCTCGCCCGGCACCGGCGCCGCGATCCGTTCACGGCGGACGACGTGCTGCTGGCCGAGGAGATCACCGCGCGCGCCGCCGTCTGCCTCGACAACGCCCGCCGCTACTCCCGCGAGCGCGACACCGCCCTGGCCCTCCAGCGCAGCCTGCTGCCCCGGCGGCTGCCGCCCACCGCCGCTCTGGAGGCGACCTCCCGCTATCTCCCGGCCGCCCGGGCCGGGGTCGGCGGCGACTGGTTCGACGTGATCCCGCTGTCCGGGACGCGGGTCGCGATGGTCGTCGGGGACGTGGTGGGCCACGGGGTGCAGGCGTCGGCGGCGATGGGGCGGCTGCGCACCGCCGTGCGCACCCTCGCCGACCTCGACCTGGCGCCGGACGAGCTGCTCACCCACCTGGACGACCTGGTGGTCCGGCTCTACGAGGAGTCGGGCGGCGACGGCGGCGGCGAGGTGGGCGCGACCTGTCTCTACGCGGTCTACGACCCGGTGTCCCGGCGCTGTTCGCTGGCCCGCGCGGGCCATCCCCCGCCCGTGGTCCTGGAGCCGGGCAAGCCGCCCCGCGAACTCGACCTGCCCTCCGGCACCCCGCTGGGCCTCGGCGGACTCCCCTTCGAGTCGGCCGAGGTGGAGCTGCCCGAGGGCACGGTGATCGCCCTGTACACCGACGGTCTGGTCGCCTCGCGCGACAGCGCCGGGGACCGGGGCAGGCAACTGCTGTTCGAGGTGCTCGGCGACGAGACCCGGCGCCCGGGCGAGCGCTGCGGCCACGCGCTGGACGCCACCTGCGACCGGGTCCTGGACGCCCTGCTGCCGCGCGGCGACGCGGCGGACGACGTGGCGCTGCTGCTGGCCCGTACCCACGCCCTGCCCGCCGACCAGGTGGCCGCCTGGGACGTGCCGGACGACCCGGCGCTGGTGGCGCCGGTGCGCAGGGAGGTCGGGGAGCAACTGGAGCGCTGGTCGCTGACCGAGGCGGCGTTCACGGCGGAGCTGGTGGTGAGCGAGCTGGTCACCAACGCGATCCGCTACGGCTCACAGCCGGTGCGGCTGCGGCTCATCCACGACGCGGGGCGGCTGATCTGCGAGGTGTCCGACGCCAGCCACACCGCCCCGCACCTCAGGCGCGCCAAGACCTTCGACGAGGGCGGCCGGGGTCTGCTCCTGGTCGCGCAGCTCACCCAGCGGTGGGGCAGCAGGCACACCGCCGAGGGCAAGACCATCTGGGCGGAGCTGAACCTCCCGGCGGACGAGCGGCGCCCGGAGCGGGACGGTCAGTAGCCGCTCAGTAGCCGCTGAGCCAGGGCCGTACCCGCTTGCGCGCCTCGTGCAGGCGGGACTTGAGGGTGCCGAGCGGGATACCGGCCCGTTCGGCGGCTTCGGCGTAGTCCAGATGGCAGATGTCCCGGTAGACGAGCGGCGCGACCAGATGCGGATACTCGCGCTCCAGCCGGTCGAGCGCCTCCAGGAGGTCGACCCGGGAACCCGCGATGACGCTGGTGGTGCGGGGGTCGACGGGTTCGGGGCGCGCGGGCGGGGCGGGCCGTTCGGCGGCGCGGCGGCGCAGCTCGCGGTACTTCTGGCGGCAGCAGTTGGCGACGACCGTGTAGAGCCAGGTGCTGAAGCGGCTGCGCCCCTCGAAGCCCGTGATGTGCCGGGCCACCTGGAGCAGCACGTCCTGCGCCGCCTCCTCGGCGTCCTCCCGGCACGGCAGGAAGCGCCCGCAGCGGCGCACCACCTCGGGTCGCAGCTCGGCCAGGAGCCGGTCGAGCGCGACCGTGTCCCCGGCGGCGGCCAGCCGGGCGAGGTCCTCGGCCGTCGGCTCGTCCCCCACCGCTGCCCCCTCGAAGTCGATCAGTCCAGGCATGATAGTCGTATGCATCCCCCGGAGCGGATCGGCCGTCACCGCATGGAACGGGTCCTGGGCACCGGTGCCTTCGCCACGGTGTGGCTCGCCCACGACGACGAGCTGGACGCCCCGGTGGCGGTCAAGGTGCTCGCCGACAACTGGGCGCACCGGCTCGACGTGCGCGAGCGGTTCCTGTCCGAGGCGAAACTGCTGCGCCGAGCCTCCTCCAGCCGTCTGGTGCAGGTCTACGACATCGGTGAACTCCCGGACGGCAGACCGTACTTCGTCATGGAGTACGCCGACGGCGGCACGCTCGCCGACCTGCTGACGGAGGGTCCGCGCCCGGTCGCGGAGGCGCTCGGGCTGACCGCGCAGGCGGCGCGCGGGGCGGCCGCGCTGCACGAGGCGGGGATCGTGCACCGCGACATCAAGCCGACCAACGTGCTGCTGCACACCGCCCCCGACGGCGAGCGGCGGCTGCTGCTGGCGGACCTGGGGCTGGCCAAGAGCCTCGCGCAGGCGTCGGTGCTCACGCTGGCGGCGGGTTCGGCGGGCTATCAGCCGCCGGAGCAGGCCGAGCCGGGGGCGGGCATCGACGCGCGCGCCGATGTCTACAGCCTGGGCGCGGTGGGCTACGAGCTGGTCACCGGCACCGTGCCGGGACCGCCGGGCCGTGTGGTGCCGCCGGGGCGGCTGCGTCCGGGGCTCGGCGCGGACGTGGAGCGGGCGCTGCTGCGGGCTCTGGAGCCGGACCGGGAGCGGCGCTGGCCGGACGCGGCGGCGTTCGCGGACGAGCTGGAGCGGCTGGCGGACGGCGGCGGGCGCGGACGGCGGCGGTGGCCGCGCCGGGTGCGGGCGGGGTACGCCGTGGTGGCCGGGGCGGTGGCGCTGGGGGTGGCCGCCGGGGCGGTGGCGCTGGTGCTGCACCGGCCCGCCGCCGGGGACGCCGGTCCGGTGCGGGTGCGGGACGCCTCGGGGCGGATCAGCGTCCAGGTGCCCGCCGGGTGGGCGCGCGAGGTCCGTGACTCGGGCTGGAACCCGGCGGCGATCGGGCTGCCGTCCGGGCAGGAGCCGGGGCTGGTGGTGGCGGGCGATCTGGAGCGCTGGCCGGATCTGGGCGCGGCGGTGGACGGCGTGTTCGTCGGCGTGGCCGGGGGCGGGGACGTGGCGGCGCGGGTGGGCGCGCTCACCCACGCGGGCTGCCGGGACGCGGGCGACCGGTCCTTCACCGGGGGCGCGTGGCGCGGCACGGTGCACACCTGGGGGCACTGCCCGGACGGCGGCTCGGTCACCGAGTCGGCGCTGCGCCCGGCGGACGGCGCGGACGAGCCGCAGGTGTACGTCCAGGTGCGCCGCGAGGGCGGCGGGGACGCCACCGACGCCGTCCTGCGCTCGCTGCGGGTGGGCTGACCTGGTACGACGGCCCGACGGGGCACGAAAGGAGCGAGGGCGGGAAAATATTCTTCGCGCGCTCCGAACTTTTCCCTCGGACCGCGCATCGGAGTGTGGTGACGGCGCACCCGGCGCCGGAGGCACGCGTACGGCGCGTGCCGCGACTACCAGGAGTGTCGAGCGACATGGCGAACTCATCTCCCTCCGCGCGGCGCGGGGCCCTCATCGCGGGGTCGGTCGCCGTACTGGGTCTGCTGACCGCCTGCGGCGGTGGTCAGGGCGTGCGTGCCGAGCCGGTCAAGACGGAGTCGGGCACGGCGGCGCCCGCGACCGAGCGGTCCCCGGGCGCCTCCCCGCCCGCGTCGGCCGCGACGGCGAGCCCGTCGGGCAAGCACGCGTCCTCGACCGCCGAGCCGAAGGAGTCGCGGCGCGGCGACGGCACGAAGGACGACGACGGCACCAAGGGCGACGCGACGAAGCCGGGCGCCAAGCCCGCCGCGAGTTCCCGCTGCCACACCTCCGAGCTGCGCGCCTCGGTCGGCCGCAACGACCCCGGGGCGGGGCAGGAGAACTTCCCCGTCGTGCTCACCAACAAGTCGTCCCGCACCTGCACGGTGCACGGCTATCCGGGCGCGGCGTTCGTCGACGCCTCGGGCAAGCAGCTCGGTCCCGACCCGAAGCGCTCCTCGGGTTCCGCGGTGACGGTCACGCTGCGGCCGGGGGCGAGCGCCTGGGCGGGGCTGACCTTCTCCAACCCGGAGATCAGCGGCGCCGACTCCGCGCGGCCCGCCGCGCTGGTGGTCACCCCGCCGGACGAGCGGGACCCGCTGAAGGTGGCGTGGTCGGCCGGGACGGTGCCGGTCGGCGGCAACTCCTCCTCCGTCTTCCTGAGCGTGTTCCGGCCGGGCACCCAGCCCTGACCGGCACGGCGTGCGGGTGCGGCGCCCGGTGTCCCGCCCGTGATCTGTTTTCATGGGCGGGCACCGACCCCGTCCGCCCCGGAGGAACACCCTGAACACCCCGCTCGCCGAGGCCCTGTCCGCCGTCCTGCTCGTGGCGGTGCTCGCCTGGGCGGTCGTCCGGCCCTTCGGCCGCTCGGAGGCCGTCCTCGCGGTGCCCGCCGCCGGGCTCGCCATCGCCCTCGGGGTCATCCCGCCGGAGCACGCCCGCGAGGAGGTGGCCCGGCTCGGCCCGGTCGTCGGGTTCCTCGCGGCGGTGCTGGTGCTGGCCCACTTCTGCGACGTGGAGGGGCTGTTCCGGGCGTGCGGGGCGTGGATGGCGCGCTGGTCGCGGGGGCGCCCGGTGCGGCTGCTCACGGCGGTGTTCGCGCTCGCCTCGGTGATCACGGCGGTGCTCAGCCTGGACGCGACGATCGTGCTGCTGACCCCGGTGGTGTTCGCGACGGCGGCGCGCACCGGCGTACGGCCGAAACCGCAGGTGTACGCCTGTACCCATCTGTCCAACACCGCCTCGCTGCTGCTGCCGGTGTCCAATCTGACGAACCTGCTGGCCTTCGCGGCGAGCGGGCTGAGCTTCACCCGGTTCGCGGCGCTGATGGCGCTGCCGTGGCTGGCGGCGATCGGGGTGGAGTACGTGGTGTTCCGGCGGTTCTTCGCCGGGGATCTGGCGGTCTCGGCGCCGGGTGCGAAGGAGACCGGCGAGGAGCCGCCGCTGCCGTTGTTCGCGCTGGTGACGGTGGGCTGCACGCTGGCCGGGTTCGTGGTGGCGTCGGGGTTCGGCGTGGACCCGGCGTGGGTCGCGGCGGCGGGCGCGCTGGTGCTGGCGGGGCGGGCGCTGATCCGGCGGCAGGCGACTCCGCTGACGGTCGTGCGGGCGGCGGCGCCCTCCTTCCTGTTGTTCGTGCTCGCGCTCGGCGTGGTGGTGCGCGCGGTGGTGGACAACGGGCTCGCGGACGCCCTGAAGCACGTACTGCCGGGCGGCACCGGGCTGCTCGCGCTGCTGGGGACCGCCGCGCTGGCCGCCGTCCTGGCGAACCTGATCAACAACCTGCCCGCCGTCCTGGTCCTGCTGCCGCTGGCGGCTCCGGCGGGCGCGGGCGCCGTCCTCGCGGTGCTGCTCGGGGTGAACATCGGTCCGAACCTCACCTACGCCGGTTCGCTCGCGACCCTGCTGTGGCGGCGGATCGTGCACCAGCACGACCACGGCGTGGACCTCGGGGAGTTCACCCGGCTGGGTCTGATCGCCGTGCCCTCGGCGCTGGCCGTGTCGGTGGTGGCACTGTGGGGTGCGCTGAGCGTGTTCTGAAGCCGCGGCGGTCCGTGAGCGCGACCGCCGTACGTCGAGAGGGGCCCGACCGGATGCGTGTGATCGCCTGGCTCGTCGAGGGCACCTGGCCCGCCTGTGTGGACGCCGTACGGGAGCACACCCCGGCCGGTGCCGAGGTGGTGCTGCTGCATGTGAGCGGGCCCGAGGTGCCCGGGGTGGCGCACGGGGCGTTCGCGGGGCTGCTCGGGCGGGGGCGCCGGGGCGATCCGGGCGATCTGATGGAGGCACTGAACGACGGTTCGGCGGCGGAGCTGCTCGCGGCGGCGGCCGAACGCCTCGGTCGCCCCTGTGTCCGCGAGGAGCGCTCGGGGCGGGTCGAGCGGGAGGTCGTCGCAGCCGCCGAGGGCGCCGACCTGCTGGTCCTCGCCCGCGACGGCGACCGCACCCGGCTCGGCCCGCACAGCCTCGGCCCGGCCGCCCGCTTCACCGTGGACCACGCGCCCTGCCCGGTCCTGCTGGTCTGGCCGGACCGGGCGCCGTCCCTTGGGACCCTGCCGCCCCCGCCCCCGCACTGACGGCTCGTCAGCGGCGGCGACCCCCGTAGGTGCCGCCGTACGAGCCGCCGTACGAGTCCCCGTAGGACCCGCCGTAGGAGCCGTAGGACCCGCCGTGGTCGCGGTCGCCGTAGTGGCCGTCCCGGAAGCAGGCGTCCTGGTGGTCGGCGCAGCGGTAGGAGACGGGGAAGCCCTCGCGGGTGGGACCGGGCTGCTCGGTGGGGGTCGCGGCGGGCGTGGGCGTCGCGCTCCGCGTCGGAGCCGGTACGGCGGTCCGCCCGGGTGTGGCGGGGGCGCTGCTCGTGCCCTTGGCGGGCGGGGTGGTGCCGTCCCAGCCGACGCTCTGCATCTGGGGGTCGGGGTGGCTCGTGTCCATGACCCAGTGCTGCGCCCCGGTGTCCTCTCGGTTCTTGACGACCAGTGCGCCCGAGCCGTCGGTCGCGGCCGGGGTGAGGGCGAGGTCCTGGTCCCAGCGCGGAACGAGAACGCCCTGGAGGGTGAAGTCGTAGCGGAGGTTCTTCGCGGTGCGTCCGGTGGCCGAGCAGGGGGCGAGGCGGACCGAGTAGCCGAGG
Source organism: Streptomyces sp. DSM 110735 (assembly GCF_016482685.1). Lineage (GTDB taxonomy): Bacteria > Actinomycetota > Actinomycetes > Streptomycetales > Streptomycetaceae > Streptomyces. Next base: position 158,831 of record NZ_JACYHF010000003.1, read on the forward strand.
TGGGAGTCGAGGCAGAGGTCGGGGGCGGCGTCGCTGCGCAGCAGACCGCTGGTCTCGTACGTCCAGCGCTGGGACGGCGTGGAGGAGCAGGAGGCGAGTTCGGTCTCGGCGCCCTTGACCGCCTTGCCGACGACGCCGACGCAGTCGCCGGACGCCACGTTGTGCAGCCTGCCGTGCAGGGCGCCCTCGCGGGTGCTCGCCCCGGCCCACGAAGGACCCGGCGTGGGCGGGGTGTCCGGTGCCTCGGAGGGGGTGGCGCCGTGGGCGCGGGCGGAGTCGTCGCCGGAGCCGAACGCGGACCACAGCACCAGCGGGAGGACGACCAGACCGCCGACGGTGGCGACGGCCATGCCGAGGTTGCGGCGCCGGGCGCGGCGGGCTGCCCGGTGCGCGGAGCGGAGGGTCGGTCCCGAGGCGGTGGTGGTCCGGTGCGCGGGCGGGAGACCCGGGAAGGGGGCGAGCGACGGTTCGAAGTCCTCGCCGCCCGTGAGCGCGGGGACGGCGGGGGTCTCCTCGGCGCGGTGCGCGCGGGCTTCGCGGTACTCGGCGGCGCCCCAGCCGAGGACGGACTCCGCGAGCGCGAGCCCGAGCCCCTGCTTGAAGCGGGCGAGCTGCTCGGCGGTCTCCATGCAGTGGCGGCAGCCCTCCAGATGGGCCCGCAGATCGGGGTCCATGTCCAGGGCGCCGCGCCGGAAGGTCACGTCCAGCATCCGCAGATAGCGCCCGCACTCGGGATCGGCGGCCAGCTCGCGGTGGGTCTGGAGGCACTCCTCGCGCAGCCGCTCACGGGCGCGGCGCAGTTCGATGAGGGTGTTCTCCTCGTCCAGACCGAGGAGTTCGGCGGGGACGGAGAGGGGTTCGCCCTCGACCTCGGCGTGCCAGAGCACGGCGCGGTAGGACTGGGGCAGCCGCTGGAACGCCCGGGACAGCAGGCGCCTGCCGGAGGAGGGGAGCAGTCGGGCGGCGGCGCGCTCGGTACTGCCGGGACCCGGGAGCAGCGCGGGATGCAGCAGGTCCTGGCGGCCGTCGCCGTCCCACTCGGCGGCGACGCGGCGCACGGTGACCAGCAGATGGGGACGCCAGGCGGCGGAAGGACCGGCCTGGCGCAGGGTCTCGCCGAAGAGCCGGGTGAAGGCGGCGGTCGTGAGCATCCCGGCAGCGCGCGGTCCGGCGGTGCACAGCCGGGCGTAGGCGTAGCCCGCTGCCCAGTGCCGGTCGAGGAGTTCGCCGACGGGGTGCAGCGCGGGCGCCGCTCCGGTCCAGTTCTTCAGTTCGGCGCTCAGCTCCCGGTCCGATACCGGAGCCCGCCCGCCGTGTTCGCCGTAATCGACAAAATCCCGGGACTGGGGGAAATCAGGGAAATTCTCCGGTCCTTCGCCTTTCACTACCGCATTCCTCCAGACCCGACACGGAATCGGCCCATACCGACGGCAGGACCCCGGACGCGACAGCCCCAACGCCCGCCTGGGGAAGCTCGTTTGAGACAGGGGGGACGCACCGGAGCGGACCGGCGCTCGCGGCGGAAAAACAATTGTCCGCGCGCCGGCAGCGCACACTTTCGCACAGGCCGGCGGCGCGGAACAAGAGATCTCCCGTTCACGGGCACGGAAAACAGAACGGGCGGCAAGGAAGTTGATCATTGACCAGGATTCAATCCCCGGAATCCTGTTGATCACTCAAGGAAAATAGACGGCGGAAATCAGTGCCCGCTGACGGCGCGCGGGGTGTACGGGCGCTCCAGTTCCTCGATCTCCTCCTCGGTCAGCTCCAGCCGTACGGCGGCCACCGCGTCCTCCAGATGCCCCGGCCGGGACACCCCGACGATGGGCGCCGCCACCGTGTCCTGGTGCAGCAGCCACGCCAGCGCCACCTGGGCGCGCGGCACGCCCCGCGCCTCGGCGACCCCGGTCACCGCCTCGACGATCTCGCGGTCGCTCTCCAGATACAGCCGTCCGCCGAAGTCGTCGTTCGCGCTGCGCCCGGTGACCGTGCCCCAGTCGCGGGTGAGCCGCCCGCGTGCCAGCGGGCTCCACGGCAGCACGCCGACCCCCTGGTCCGCGCAGAGCGGCAGCATCTCCCGCTCCTCCTCGCGGTAGAGCAGGTTGTAGTGGTTCTGCATGGACACGAACCGGGTCCAGCCGTTCAGCTCGGCGGTGTACTGCGCCTTGGCGAACTCCCACGCGTACATCGAACTCGCCCCGAGATAGCGGACCTTGCCCGCCTTCACCAGGTCGTGCAGAGCCTCCATCGTCTCCTCGATCGGAGTCTCGTGGTCGTAGCGGTGGATCTGGTAGAGGTCGACGTAGTCGGTGCCGAGCCTGCGCAGGCTGTGGTCGATCTCCGACAGGATCGCCTTGCGGGACAGACCGCCGCCGTTGGGTCCGGGGCGCATCCGTCCATGCACCTTGGTGGCGAGCACGATCTCGTCGCGGTGCCCGTAGTCCCGCAGTGCCTGGCCGACGATCTCCTCGCTGGTGCCGTCGGAGTACACGTTGGCGGTGTCGAAGAAGTTGATCCCCGCCTCCAGCGCCTGCCGGATCAGCGGCCGGGCCGCCTCCTCGTCGAGCGTCCACTCGTGGACGCCCCGGTCGGGCTCGCCGTAGGTCATGCAGCCCAGACAGATCCGCGAGACGTCCAGGCCCGTGGAACCCAGCTTCACATACCGCATCGTTGCCGCTCCTGCCGTCGGGGAGGTGCTGTCATTCGCGAGGGTACGTCGGCCCGCCGAGGGCGAGTTGACGCACGCGGCGGGCGACCGGTTGGATCACGACAGTGCCGTACGGCGGCCCCGCCGCCCCAGCCGAGAACCGAGGAGCGCACGTGGCCCGCCAGGCTGTCCCGCGTGCCGCCGCCGCGCTGCTCGCCCTCGCCGTCGCCCTGACCGGCTGCGCATCGGGGCACGACGGGGACGGGGTGGAACCGCCGCCGCGCCACGCCGGGTTCGACTACCAGATCGGTGGCGCCTACCCGCCGCCCGCCGGGGTCCGGATCGTCACCCGCGACCGCGCCGACTCCCCCGCCCCCGGCCGCTACAACGTCTGTTACGTCAACGCCTTCCAGGCCCAGCCAGGCGAGCGCGCCGACTGGCCCGCCGACCTGCTGCTGCGCGACGCTGACGGCCACGCGGTGATCGACGAGGACTGGGACGAGCCCCTCCTCGACCTGCGCACCCCCGCCAAGCGCGAACGGGTCGCCCGCCGGGTGAACGCCTGGATCGACGGCTGCGCCCGCAAGGGCTACGACGCCGTCGAGCCCGACAACTACGACAGCTACACCCGCTCCCGCCATCTGCTCTCCGCCGCCGACGCGGTGGCGTACATGCGCCTGCTGACCCGGCACGCGCACACCCGCCGCCTGGCTGTCGGCCAGAAGAACACGGCGGAACTGACCGGGCGCCGTGAAGCCGCCGGGCTGGACTTCGCGGTGGCGGAGGAGTGCGGGCAGTACGACGAGTGCGGGGTGTACGCGAAGGCGTACGACGACCGGGTGCTGGACGTCGAGTACACCGACGCGGGGCTGCGCAAGGCGCTGGCGCGCTGGGGCTCCCGGCTGAGCATCGTCCGCCGCGACCTGGAGGTCTCCACGCCCGGCGATCCGGGGTACGTCCGCCGGACCCGCTGATTCGGCGTGCGCCGGACCCGTCGATTCAGCGGGGCGGCTCCAGCAGGTCGAGGGCGGACTCCCAGGGGAAGCCGCCGTCCCCGCCGCCCTCCCCGAACCGCACGCCGAGCCCGGTCAGCCGCGCCACGCTCTCCCCGTAGGCGGGATGGGCGGCCAGCGCCTCACCGACCCGGGGAAGCACCGCGATCGGCACGCCGAGACCGAGCGCCTCGCACAGCGTGCCGACCGCGAGGGTGTCGGCGATCCCGGCGGACCACTTGTTGACGGTGTTGAAGGTCGCGGGCGCCACCACCACCGCGTCCGGCGGCGGGAAGGGGCGCGGGTCGCGCGGGGTGCGCCAGGCGGACCGCACGGTACGGCCGGTCAGCTTCTCGGCGGCGGCCAGGTCGAAGAAGCCGTTGGTCGCCGCCGGGGTGGCGATGACGCCGACCTCCCAGCCCCGGTCCCGCGCGGCCGTGATCAGGGTGTTGACCCCGTCGGCGATCCCGGCCGCGCAGACGACGACGTAGAGGAACGGCTTGCCGGTGCGGTCGGTCATCCGGGCACCCTACCGGGAGCGCCGGAGAGCCGGACCCGCACCGGCGGGCGTGCTCAGTCGTCCGTGACGGCCGCCGCCCGGGGCGCGTCCTCCGTGACGGTGATGGCGCCGACGGGGCAGGCGCGCGCCGCCTCCCGCACCATCGGGTTGTCGGTGGCGTCCTCGCGGCCCGGGATCAGCGCGCTGTAGCCGTCGTCGTCCTGGGTGAAGACCGCCGGGGCGGCCAGCGCGCACTGTCCCGCGCCGATACAGAGATCCGTGTCGATGTCGATGTGCATGGGCTGAGCCTCTTACCAGTTCACGGGGAGTTCCAGCATCCCCTGGATCGTGTCGCCGGGTTTGAAGGGGATCTCCTCGGCCGGGACGGCAAGGCGCAGCCCGGGCAGTCGGGTGAGCAGGGAGCCGAGGGCGATCTCCAGTTCGGCGCGGGCGAGGTTCTGTCCGAGGCACTGGTGGATGCCGAAGCCGAAGGCCACATGGTGGCGGGCGGAGCGGTTCCAGTCCAGGCTGTCGGGGTCCTCGTACACGGCGGCGTCGCGGTTGATCACCGAGGTGGAGAAGAGCACGCCCTCGCCTGCCCGGATCGTCTCCCCCTCGACCTCGATGTCCTCCAGGGCGACCCGCACCAGACCGTCCGCGATGGACAGCATCCGCATCAGCTCCTCGACCGCGCCGGGCAGCAGCGAGGGGTCGGCGCGCAGCTCGGCCAGCTTCTCGGGGTGCCGCAGCAGGGTGAAGGTGCCCAGCGAGATCATGTTGGCGGTCGTCTCGTGCCCGGCGACGAGCAGGATGAGCCCGAGCGAGACGGTTTCCGCGCGGTCCAGGGCACCCTCGCTCAGCTGCTGGTGCACGAGGTCGTCGAGCACGCCGTCGCCGGGCTCGGACTGGGCTGCCTTGCGGTCGACCAGAGCGCCGAGATACTTCTCCAGCTCCACGCGGGCGGCCTGGGTGTCCTCGGCCGTCGGACCGCGCAGCAGCCTGCGGGACTGCGCCTCGAAGAACTCGTGGTCGTCGTACGGCACCCCGAGCAGGCCGCAGATCACCATGGACGGCACGGGGAGCGCGAAGGCGGAGACCAGCTCGGCGGGCGGTCCCTGCTCGATCATCGCGTCGAGGAGGTCGTCCACGATGCGCTGGATGCTCGGTCGCAGCGCGGCGGCGCGCTTGACGGTGAACGACGGGATCATCATCCGCCGCTGGACCTTGTGCTCGGGGTCGTCCAGACCGAGCAGCGCGACCCGCCGGTCCCGCACCCCGGCGAAGCGCGCCGAGGGAATGGGGAAGCCGGGCCTGGTGCGGTCGCTGGACAGCCGGGGGTCGGCAAGGAGGGCGCGGGCCGCGGTGTGCCCGGTGACGGCCCAGACCTCGCGGCCGTCGAACAGCGTGACCCGGGACAGCGGTCGCGCCTCGCGCAACGGGCCGTACCCGGTGGGCGGGTGGTAGGGACAGGAGCGGTCCTGCGGGAAGGCGACGGGGGCGGCCGGGGTGGCCGGCTCGGTGATGTCCGTCAGTTCCGTCATGGAAAGACCTCGCAGACGAAGAGGTGCGTCGTGCCGATCTTCATTAGATGCCTGGGGCACCCATGGGGCGACGACAAGTTCGGCCAGATCGGTGACCCCGCGGATCTGGCCGAAGAGCGTGGCCGTCATGGGTGCGGAAGCACCGGTTCCGGCCGTTCCGGATCGCACTTCGCTTCTTCTCGGCCAGGTTACTCGGTTGCTTTCGGCCACTTTCAGTCTCGCGGATTCGGGGGTGTTCCGGCCACCGCTGCGCGGTACGGATGATTGTGGCGCCCGCCGGTGTTACGGCAGGTCGCAGGAGCAAGCCGTCCGAGCAATACGCCGTCTGACCGAGAAAGAGGACGAGGCAATGCCGCTTGAGGGCGAGTACGAGCCCAGCCCGACCCAGTGGGTGCGCGACCAGGTCGAGCTGTACGAGGGGTCCGGCGGGACCAAGGGGACGACGCTGCGGGACACCGGGCTTCCGGTGATCGTCCTGACCACGCGGGGCGCGCGCAGCGGCAAGATCCGCAAGACGCCGCTGATGCGGGTGGAGCACGACGGCAAGTACGCCGCGGTCGCCTCCGTCGGCGGCGCGCCCAAACACCCCGTCTGGTACTTCAACGTCAAGTCCGACCCGGCGGTCGAACTCCAGGACGGCCCGGTCAAGCAGGACATGCGCGCCCGCGAGGTGACCGGCGCGGAAAAGGCCGAATGGTGGGACCGCGCGGTCGCCGCCTTCCCGCCGTACGCCGAGTACCAGGAGAAGACGGACCGGGAGATCCCGGTGTTCGTACTGGAGCCGGTGGACGCCCGCTGAGCGGGCGCGCTCTCTTTTTTTCGAGGGGTACGGGGCGCGGGCCGAGTCGCGAGGCTGAGGGGGCTCGGTCCGCGCGGCGGTATGGGACGGCCCCGGAGGTTGGTGCGGGCCAGGCCCGTTGGTCGGTGTGCGCCAGACCATGAAGCCGGCGCGGGTCAGACTCCGAGGTCGGTGCCCGATCCGCCCGGCCGGGTACGGTCCGGGAGGCGGGTGCAGGCCGAGCCCCCGAGGCCGGTGCGGGATAGCCCGCGAAGCCGGTGCGGGCCACGCCGCGAGTCGGTGCGGGCTCGGTCCGCACGGCGGCCCCTGGCCGGGAAGCTGGTGCGGGCCCGGCCCGGAGCGGTCCTGTGGGCCGGGGCCGTGAGGGCCGGGGGCGAACTCGCGAGCCCCGCGCGGGAGCGGGACCGGTTTTTTTGGGGCGGGGCGCATGAACCGGTTCCGGGACGGGCACTCGCCGGTCAGGCCCCGCCGCGTTCCCCCGTCGCGGCGGGGCTCTCCCGTGTTCCGGTGGCTCCGTCGCGGTCGGTGACGTCGAGGAAGATCCGGTCGGTGTCGGGGAAGATCTGCGCGACGGACCGCTTGATCCGTACGGCGACCTCCTCGACCCGCTCGCTGTCCAGCCCCGGCACGAGGTCCACCCGCGCGGCCACCATCGTGGAGTCGATGCCGGTCTTCATCGTGAACAGCGCCTCGACGCTGTCGATCTCCGGCTGCGCGCACAGCAGCGCGCGGATGCGGGCGGTCAGTTCGGGGTCGGCTGCCTCGCCGATGAGCTGGTCGCGCGCCTCGCGACCGAGGCGGTAGGCGATGTAGACGAGCAGCGCGCCGATCACCATGGAAGCGGCGGCTTCCCAGACGACCTGCCCGGTCACCATGTGCAGCGCCATGCCGACGGCGGCGAGGGTGACACCGAGCACCGCCGTGCCGTCCTCGGCGATCACCGTGCGCAGGGCGGGGTCGCTCAGATCGGCGGAGCCGCCGCCCTTGCGGCGGGCCTGGTACACCGCGCGGAGCAGGGAGAGTCCCTCCGCGACGAAGGCGACGCCGAGCACGATCAGTCCCGCGACGTATCCGCTGAACTTCTCCTCCGCGCCCGAGCGCAGCGCCTCGACGCCCTGGAAGAAGGAGAAGCAGCCGCCCATCACGAAGATCCCGACGGCCGCGAGCAGGGACCAGAAGTACCGTTCCTTGCCGTACCCGAAGGGGTGACGCGGATCGGCCGGACGGCGGCTGCGGCGCAGCGCGGCCAGCAGGAAGACTTCGTTCAGGCTGTCGGCGACCGAGTGGGCCGCCTCCGAGAGGAGCGCGGGCGAGCCGGCGAGTACTCCGCCGACCGCCTTGGCCACCGCGATCACCAGGTTGGCGGCGAGTGCCACCAGCACGGTGAGCCGGGTGTGCCGGTCGGCCTTTGCCTGCTTGTTCCGCTTCGAGGATGTCCCGCTCATCCGTCACCGAATGCCCCGCGCCGGGCGGTTCATACGGCGCCGAACGGGCGGAGTGCCGGAAGTGGGAGAAGTCGGCGGGAGGGGCGAACGGGTGGCGCGTCCCGCTTGGCCGACAAGAGCGCCGTGCCGCGAGGAAGGAGTACGGCATGGCGAAGAACAGGACCAGGCTTCCCCTCCACTACCAGCCCGTCGGCTTCCTGCTGAGCTGGGCGGGCGGCGCGCTGGCGGGGCTGGCGTTCCGCAAGGTGTGGACGGTCGTCCGGCACGAGGAGCACGCGCCCGACCCGCTCGACCCGGAGCGCGGCTGGGGCGAGATCCTGCTCGCGGCGGCGGTGCAGGGCGCGATCTTCGCGGTGGCGCGCAGCGTGGTGGACCGTACCCGGGCGAAGGCGGTCGCCCGCTCGACGGGAAGCTGGCCGCAGCCGCGCCCGGCGAAACAGCACTGAGCGACACGATCAAGCCACGCAATCGCTTACGTATGCACAGCTCGATCATGTTCGAACGACATGCGTCAAAGCTGAAGACATATGTCAATCGAACATGCTCAAATTCCTACTGTCGAAGGCGAGTAGGCGGGCGCGGAGTGCGTCACGGGCGCGGGTGGGAGGTGATGTCGTCGTGCGACAGGACCCCACCCCGCCCACGCGGCATCTGCGTGTGCACGAGGACCGGGGTCACACGGTTCTGGAGTTACGCGGCGAGATCGACATCGCCACGGCTGCCGAGATCGCCCCGCTGCTCGACCGTCTCACCGGCCGCCCCGGCGTCCGGCTCGTCCTCGACCTGCGCCCCGTGGAGTTCTTCGACTGCTCCGGGCTCCGCCTGGTCCACCGTGCCCGCGGCCGCCTGCTGGAACGCGGCGGCCGTCTCCACGTAATCTGCACCCACCCCCTGACCCTCCGCGTCTTCCGCGTCACCGGTCTGACCCGCCTCCTGCCCCCGCACCCCACCCTGGAGTCGGTGATCAACGAGTCGAACGGCGACCCGGAGCCCCGCTGAGCGGGGAGTCACCGCGAGGGCGCGGTCGCCCGCCCGCGGACCTGGGCGGCCCAGTCCTCCGCCAGGGACCTCGGGATCTTCGTGGTCAGAACCCCGTCGCCGGTGAGCGCGAGCCCCCGGTGGTACGACCCGCCGCCGCAGCCGTCGCTCCGCAGGGTGAGCGGCACCGTGGCGGAGGCGTCGATGACGGGCCGGGCGGCGCCCGCCGCAGTGACCCGCAGCCGGACGGGACCGGCGTCCGGGTCCACGTCCTCCGGCAGCCGGAGGTTCACCCGGGTGATCTCCTCCTCCCGCAGCCGCGACCGCACGCACTCGCCCCGCGCGCACAGCTCCGCCACGGCCCCGGTGAGATCCCCGTGCCCCGCCTGGCGGAACATGACGCCGACGCCCGCCACCGTGCCCCAGCCCGCGCACGCCTCCCCCCGCGCACATCCCGTCGCCGCCACGAGCAGCACCAGCACACCGAGGACGCGCAGCATGCCCCGCTCACCCACTCTTCGGTTCCTCGAACAGCGCGCTCACCGATTCGCCGTTGTGGATGCGGCGGACGGCTTCGGCCAGGGCCGGGGCGATGGAGAGGACGTGGAGTTTGGCGGGGTGGTCGTCGAGGGGGACCGGGACGGTGTTGGTGCAGACGATCTCCAGGACGTCCGGCTGCTCGCTGAGCCGCTTCAGCGCACCGGCGGCGAACAGCCCGTGCGTGCAGGCGACCCGGATCGAACGCGCCCCCGACTCCCGCAGTTTTCCGAGGAGTTCGAGCACCGTGCTGCCCTTGGCGATCTCGTCGTCCAGGACGATGACGTCGCGCCCGGCGACCTCGCCGATGACGGAGCTGATGCTCACCCGGTCGTCCGCGAACCGCTGTTTGGCGCCCGCCGCCACCTGCGCCCCGATCATCCGCGCGAACGCCGCCGCCTCCTTGGCGTTGCCGAGGTCCGGGGAGACGACGGTGGTCCGCGAGAGGTCGTACCGCGAGAAGTGGGCGGCCAGTTCGCGCAGCGCGTGCAGATGGTCCACCGGGACGGAGAAGAAGCCGTGCACCTGCGGGGCGTGCAGGGTCATCGCCAGTACCCGGCTCGCCCCCGCCGCCACCAGCAGGTCCGCGACGAGACGGCCACCGAGCGAGATGCGGGGCGCGTCCTTCTTGTCGGAGCGGGCGTAGGAGTAGTGCGGCATCACGACGGTGATCCGCGCCGCCGAGGCACCCCGCGCCGCGTCGCACATCAGCAGCAGCTCGACCAGATGCTCCTGCACCGGCTTGACCAGCGGCTGGATCAGGAACACGTCCCGTTCCCGGCAGTTGGCCTGGAGCTGCACCTCCAGACAGTCGTTGGCGAAGCGGCTCACCCGGGTCGGGCTGAGCGGCACCCCGAGATGCGCGCAGACCTCCTCGGCCAGCCGGGGGTGGGCACTGCCACTGAAGACGGCGATGTCTCGCACGATCCGCTCCTCGCATGATCCGTACGGGCTGCGCCGCACATGCTAGCGGCGCCCCGGCCCCCTCCCGCGCCGACGCGGAGTACGCCCTCCTGGCCGTCTGGTCAACTCACCGGTCTGTGAAGGGATTTGACGGGCATCCGTTCGGGGGAAGGAGGACCCGTGGACAAGACCAGTTCCGTCAGGACCAGTTCCGTCAGAGACCTGCCCCGGCGCATGCCGCTGTGGGCCAAAGTGGTGACCGCGATCGTCGTCGTACTGGTGCTGCTGGTGGCGGGGATACGGCTGGCCGTACTCCCGGGCATCAAGGACCTGTTCGGCACCGACACGCACGACCGTTCGGGCCCGGCGCTCCTGAAGTCCATCCAGGACATGAGCCGTTACGACGCCGCCTCCGGCAACTTCCAGGTGGTGGTGGACCTGGAGAAGGACGCCAAGTTCCTCCCCGACGCGCTCCGGGGCACCCGCACGCTGTACGTCGGCGCGGGCACCGTGGACTCCTATGTGGACCTCGGGCGGCTCGGCAAGGACGACGTGAGCGTGAACAAGGACCGCACCTCGGCCACCCTCCACCTGCCGCACGCCCAGCTCGGCAAGCCCGCCCTGGACCCGGACCGCTCCTACGCCGTCTCCAAGCAGCGCGGACTGCTCGACCGGCTCGGCGACTTCTTCTCGGACAACCCCAACGGCGAGCAGGCGGTGCAGAAACTCGCTGTGAAGCACATCGGTGAGGCGGCGAAGGACAGCGAACTGACCGCGCGCGCCGAGACCAACACCACCGACATGCTCCAGGGTCTGCTGCGCTCCCTCGGCTTCGAGAAGGTACGCGTCACCTACGGCTCCTGAACACAACCCCCGCACGCGAGCACCCACGCACCCGCACCCGTACAGCCCCTGAACGCAACCCCCGCATCCCCGCCTGGAGGACCGCATGGCCCGTACCGCCCCCCGCCTGCCCGCCGCGCTGCGCCTGCAGAAGCGAGGTGAGCGGCCGGAACGGAAGGCGAAGGCCGGCCGGGCGAGCGCTCCCGCGAAGTCCGGCAGGGCAAGCGCTCCCGCGAAGTCCGGCACTCCTGCCGCCGGGACCCGCCGGACGGGACTGCTCGCCAAGGTCCGCCGGACCGGCGCCCCCGAGAAGGCGGCGCCGCCCCCGGGTCCCAGGCCGCTGCCGCTCCCCCTGCGGCTACCGATCATGCTGCTGGCCTTCGTCTTCATGGTGGCGTTCGCCATCCTCCTCGCCCGGGTCACCCTGGAGCCGTCCCCCGCCTCGGTAGCGCTGACCCACAGCAATCTGCACCCCGGGCGCTCCCTGCGGGCGTACCTCGACTACGCCTCCGTACGCGACGTGATCCGGCAGCTCGGCGGGAACATCCTGCTCGGCGTGCCGTTCGGCGTGCTGGTGCCGGTGCTCGCCCCGCGTGCCCGGGGTGTCGTCCAGGTCCTCGCGCTCACGGCGCTGGTGATGCTGATGGTCGAGCTGACGCAGGGCGCGCTGATCACCGGGCGTGCCTTCGACATCGACGACGTCATCCTCAACACGACCGGATCGCTGCTGGGTTGGGCGCTGCTCGGTCGCAGGCTCGGTCGTGCGGTGCACGCGCGGCGGGTGCGCGAGCCCGCCGACGCCTGACGCCGGACTCCCCCGCACACGCTTCCCGGCTCCTCCGATTTCTGGTCCGTACCAAAGTATTGACGTGTCATCAGTTCACTCCTTGAATCGAGGTGCAGGAGACCCCCCACGTGAAACGGAGAGTCATGGCCACCCCACGCCTGCTCCGCAGATGCCTGTTCGCGGCCCTCTCGGCCGCGCTGATCGGCACGGCGGCCGTCGCCCCCGCGCACGCCAGTACGGCGGCGCCCACCGCGGCGGCCGTCACCACGTTCTCCGACACCTTCGACGGACCCGCGGGCTCCGCGGTCAACTCCTCGAAGTGGACGCAGGAGACCGGTGACAACGTCAACAACCACGAACGGCAGTACTACACCTCGGGCACCAACAACGCGGCCCTGGACGGCCAGGGCCATCTGGTGATCACCGCCAAGAAGGAGAACCCGGCGGGCTACCAGTGCTGGTACGGCACCTGCCAGTACACCTCGGCCCGGCTGAACACCTCGGGCAAGTTCAACGCGCAGTACGGCCATGTCGAGGCGCGGATGAAGATCCCGCGCGGGCAGGGCATGTGGCCCGCGTTCTGGATGCTCGGCACCCCGGTGAACTGGCCGGACTCCGGTGAGATCGACGTGATGGAGAACGTCGGCTTCGAGCCCTCCACGGTGCACGGCACGATCCACGGCCCCGGCTACTCCGGCTCGGGCGGCATCGGCGCGGGCTACTCGCTGCCGAACGGCCAGGCATTCGCGGACGCCTTCCACACCTTCGCGGTCGACTGGGCGCCCGACTCGATCACCTGGTCCGTGGACGGCAACGTCTACCAGCGGCGCACCCCGGCCGACCTGGGCGGCAAGACCTGGGTGTTCAACAAGCCGTTCTTCCTGATCCTGAACCTCGCGGTCGGCGGCTACTGGCCGGGCGACCCCGACGGCTCGACGCAGTTCCCGGCGCAGCTCGTGGTGGACTCGGTGTCGGTGACGACCGCCGACGGCGCCGCGGGCAAGGCCATCCGGGGTCTTGCGGGCAAGTGCGTGGACGTGGCCGCCGCGAACTCCGCGAACGGCACCCCGGTCCAGCTCTACGACTGCAACGGCACCGCCGCGCAGCAGTGGACGGTCGGCTCGGACGGCACGATCCGGGCGCTCGGCAAGTGCCTGGACGTCGTGAGCAACGGCACCGCGGACGGCTCGAAGGTCCAGCTCTGGGACTGCACGGGCGGCGCCAACCAGAAGTGGGTGGTGTCGTCGGCCAACGACATCGTCAATCCGCAGGCCAACAAGTGTCTGGACGTGACCGACAACAACTCTGCCAACGGCACCCGGCTGCAGATCTGGACCTGCGGCGGAGGCGCCAACCAGAAGTGGACGGTCGGCTGAGCCGGCCGGGGCTCAGCGCAGCCTCCAGGTGAACTTGTCGCCGCCGACCCAGCGGATCACATCCGGATCGTCCAGGTCGTGGATGACGATCCCCCGGGCGGCGGCGACCTCCAGCACCTCGGTGATGGACGTGACCTCGCCGATCACCTCACCGTCGATCTCCATGATCCGGAAGGGCGGCTGCCCCGGCTTGCCGGGGCACACCCCGAGCACCAGGACCCGCGGCTTCGACATGTACGGAGCTGATTGTTCGGTCATGTTCTAGAGCCTAGAACGCCACGGACCGGGACGACTCGTCCAGGTGAGCCGTACCGGCGGCGCCCGCCGTGCGCCGGGGGCGGGGCTGGGGAACGCTGGAGGTCCCCGTACGGGCGGGGTGCCCGCAAGCCAGAGGTCACGCCGGAGGTGACGCATGGATCCCGTCGCGGCCCTGGACCGGATCGCCTTCCTGCTGGAGCGCTCGCTGGCGCCCACCTACCGGGTGAAGGCGTTCCGCACCGCCTCCCGGGTCCTCTCTGCGCTGCCCGAGGAGGAGGTCGCCGGGCGGGTGTCGGCCGGGTCGCTGGAGTCGCTCAAGGGGATCGGCCCGAAGACCGCCCAGGTGGTGCGCGAGGCGCTGGCCGGTGAGGTGCCCGGTTATCTGAGCGCGCTGGAGGAGGAGGCGGGGGCACCGCTCACCGACGGCGCGGGCGAGGGACTGCGGGAGTTGCTGCGCGGCGACTGCCACACCCACTCCGACTGGTCGGACGGCGGCAGCACGATCGAGGAGATGGGTCTGGCGGCGGCCGCGCTCGGCCACGAGTGGACCGCGCTGACCGACCACTCCCCCCGGCTCACCGTGGCCCGCGGGCTGTCCCCCGAGCGGCTGCGCGAACAGTTGGACGTGATCGAGGGGCTGAACGCCCGCTGGGCGCCGTTCCGGCTGCTCACCGGCATCGAGTGCGACATCCTGGACGACGGCTCGCTGGACCAGGAGCCCGAGCTGCTCGACCGCCTGGACGTGGTGGTCGTCTCGGTCCACTCCAAGCTGCGGATGGACGCCCGCGCGATGACCCGGCGCATGGTGAAGGCGGTGCGGAACCCGCACGCCGACGTCCTCGGCCACTGCACAGGGCGGCTGCTCGCCGGGAAGAAGCGCCCCGAGTCCACGTTCGACGCCGCCGAGGTGTTCGCCGCCTGCGCCGAGTCGGGCACCGCCGTGGAGATCAACAGCCGCCCCGAACGCCTCGACCCGCCCAGGCGGCTGCTGCGGGAGGCGGTGGCGGCGGGCACCCTGTTCTCCGTCGACACCGACGCCCACGCGCCCGGCCAGCTCGACTGGCAGATCCTGGGCTGCGCCCGCGCCGAGGAGTGCGAAGTGCCGCCGGAGCGGGTGGTGACCACCTGGACGGCCGACGAACTGCTCGGCTGGACCCGCGAGCGCCGGGTCCCCGAGCGGGCGGCACCGCGCTGACCAGGGGATTCAGACGTGACGGGGGTCACCGTCCCGGCAGGAACGACCGGGCGGCGCGGACCGTTGTAGAGGGTGTGGGACGCGGTCGACCGACCGGCCGCAGCGCCCACCCGCCCCGGCCGTGCGTCCCCCCGTCACGGCCGGGGCCCTTCTTTTTCAGGCTTTTACGGCATCTTTTGCAGGATTTCCCGGCGCTTTGCCCCGGTTCACAGTCTTTCGCCGCGCTCAGCGCGGCGCCCGCTCCTCCAGTGCCGTCTGCCAGGCGGGCAGCCGGTCGCCGGGGGCGGGTTCCGCGCGGCGACCGCCGCGGGCGAAGAAGTCGGCCAGCGGCAGGATCGCCGCGCCCACGGTCACCGCGTCCGGACCGAGGCGGCCCAGCTCGATGGTCACCCGGTCGGCGGGGTGGCGCAGCGCGTAGGTGGCGGCGTGGCGGCGTACGGCGGGCAGGAAGCGGGTGCCGAGCTGGAGCCCTGCCCAGCCGCCGATCAGGATGCGCTCGGGCTGGAAGAGGTTGATCAGATCGGAGAGCCCGGCGCCCAGGTACTCGGCGGTCTCCTCAAGGACCGCGAGGGCCACCGGGTCGGGCTCGGCGCCGTCGGCCGGGTAGGCGGCGGCGAGCATCGCGGTGAGCGCGGTCTCCTCGTCGGTGCCCTCCGGCGGGCGCCCGCCCTCCTCGCGCCAGCGGGCCAGCAGCGACTCCGCGCCCGCGTACGCCTCCAGACACCCCGGCGCCCCGCACCGGCACCGGCGCCCGCGCACCCGTACGGTCAGATGCCCCCACTCCACCGCCCGCCCCTGCTCCACGTCGGGGGCGACCAGACAGGCGCCGACACCGGAGCCGAAGAGGACGACCAGGGCGTTGCGGGCGCCGCGTCCCGCACCGAACCACATCTCGGCCTGGCCGAGCGTCTTGGCGCCGTTGTCGATGAAGTACGGCACGTCGTCCGGGAGTTGAGAGGTCGCCCGGAGCAGCCGCTCCAGCGGGACACCGTCCCAGCCGATGGTCTGCCCGTGCACCACGGCGCCCTGGTCGGCGGTGTGCTCGATGATGCCGGGGACGCCGACCCCGACGCCGAGCAGCCGTGCGGGTACGGCCGCCTCGGAGGCGAGGACCTCGGCGATGCCGTCGCGGATGTGGCCGACGATCACGTCGACGTCGTAGCTCTGCGGTGCCAACGGGTGTTCCACGCGGGCGAGTTCGGTGAGGGCGAGGTCGAACAGCTCGACACGGACGCGGGTCTCGCCCACGTCGACGCCGATCATCTGTCCGCTGTGCGGGGCGACGCGGAGCAGGGTGCGCGGTCGGCCGCCGTCGGAGTCGACGCTGCCCGCCTCCTCGACCAGACCGTCCGTGACGAGGTCCGCGACCACGTTGCTCACCGAGCCGGAGCTGAGTCCGGTGGCCGGACCGAGTTCGAAGCGGCTCAACGGGCCGTCGAAGTACAGCCGTTGGAGCACGGCCGTGCGGTTGCCCCGCCTCAGATCGCGTACCGTGCGCCCGTTCCGCCCCGCCATGTGGCCCCTTCCGAACCGTGCCCGACCTGCAACATACCTCTCCTGGCAGGCCGGGCACGATGTCGGGGCGCCCTTATCTCATGCTGTGAGCTAAGGCGTGGAGTGGTGAGCCACGGCGCGCGGGGGGCTCGGGATCACCCGGCGGCGTACACGTCCTCGACGTAACGCCCGTCCGCCACCAGCGAGTCGAGCCAGCGGACGGCGTCGTCCTCGTCGGTGCCGGGGACGTGCTCCCGGTACAGGGTGCGGAACGCCTCCCGTACGCCGGGAGCCATCCGGGAGCCGTCGCCGCAGACGTACACCCGGGCTCCTGCGGTGAGGAGGTCCCAGACCTCGTCCGCCTCGGCGGCGATGCGGTGCTGGACGAAGAGGGCGCCGTTCTCGGGGGCGGCGCTGAAGGCGGGGCGCAGCGAGACGGCTCCGGCTGCCTCGGCGGCGCGCAGTTCCTCGGCGTGGAGGTAGTCCGCGTCGGGGGCGTCGCAGCCGAAGTACAGCAGCGCGGTGGGCAGTTCGGCGCCCCGGGCGCGGGCGGCGGCGCGGTCCGCGACGGTGCCCCGGAAGGGGGCGAGACCGGTTCCGGCGCCGATCATCACGACCGGGGTCGAGTCGTCGACGCGGAACACCTCGCGGCAGGGCTGGACGCGGGCGTACACCGTGTCGCCGGGCTTGAGGGCGGCCAGGTGGTTCGAACCGGTGCCCCGGTAGCGGCCGTTGCCGGAGCGGGCGGGGGCGTCGAGCACGGAGACCATGAGGTCGGCGTGGCGCGGGTCGGCCGCAGGGGATGAGGAGACCGAGTAGTGGCGCGGGCGCAGCGGGGTGAGCAGGTCGAGCAGCAGGGGCCAGCCGAGGGCGCCGCGCAGGGCGGGGTGGTCCTCGGTGATCTCCAGCAGGGTGCGCGGGTCGTCGCCGGGCAGGGCGGCGAGTGCGGCGCGCTCGGGCGGGCAGGGGTTCGCCTCGGCGAGCAGGTCGAGCTGGCGGCGGTTGGGACGCTCCTGCAACTCGACGTGGTGGGTGAGGAGTTCGCGTACCGTCAGCGGGCGGTCGACGGCGAGGCCGTCGCGGCGCGGGCGGGTGGCGCGGATGTCGAGGACCGTCTCCGGGTCGACGCCGAGGGCACGGGCGGCGCGGTCCACGAGGTCCGGGTCGTTCGCGGGGAGCACGGTCAGATGGTCGGCGGTGCGGTAGGTGACGCCCTCGGGGAGGGCGACGCGCAGGAACCGCTTGACGCGCGGGTGACCGGGCGCGGTGAGGTCGTGCGCCTCGGTGACGGTCATCGGGACCAGTCCGTGGCGCTCGGCGGCGGCGTCGAGGGGACCGCCGGTCAGGGCGCGGACCTCGTAGGCGGTCTCCGGTTCGCCGTCGCTGGAGCCGAGGGCGTCGGGGTCGCCGTACTCCCGGAGCAGCGCGGTGCGCAGTCCGGCGGTGAAGTCGCGGACGGTGCCGGTGAGGTCGCCGGAGGCGTCGGCGGCGGCGCGCTCGGTGAGCCGGGTGGCGCCGAGTTCGGCGAGGCGGGTGTCGATCCTGGTGGGGACGTGCTGGTAGGTGGCGGCCCAGTTGCGGTCGCCGACGCCGAGGACGGCGTAGGTCACGCCGGTGAGGTCGTGGTCGCCGTCGAGCCAGGCGTGGAAGGCGGTGGCGTCGTCGGTGGGGCGGCCGTTGTAGGAGGCGGCGGTGATCACCACCGGGCGGTCGGTGGGCAGCCCGTCGGCGAAGGCGTCGAGCGGGGCGACCTCGGTGGCGCAGCCGACGGCGGCTGCCTCGTCCGCGAGCTGGGCGGCGAACTCGCGGCAGGTGCCGTAGTTGCTGCCGTGCAGGAAGAGCGCGGCGGTACCGGGGCGGACCCGGACCGGGAGGGTGTCGGTGGCGCTGTCCTGGGCGGCGGTGGCCGGGGCGGCGCCGGGGAGCGGGGCGTGGGCGCGGTCGGCGGGGGTGCGCGGGGTCAGGGCGAGCGTGAAGCCCTCGGGCTTGAGGGTCAGCGTCTCCTTGATGTCGAGCGCGTAGTCGGCGTGGTCGTGCAGCCGGTAGCGGTGGACCAGCATGGCGAGCAGCATGGTGGCCTCGTGCAGCGCGAACTGCCGTCCGATGCAGGCGCGTTCACCGGTGCCGAAGGGCTTGAAGGCGTGCACCGGGCGAGCCGCCTCGGCCTCGGCGGTGAACCGCTCGGGGTCGAACAGCTCGGGGTTGTCGCCCCACACGTCCTGGCGGTGCAGCATCGGGACGAGCACGCTGACGGCCTGCCCGGCGCGCAGCGGGATGCGCCCGCCGAGCAGGGTGTCCTCGCGCGCCTCGCGGCTGAAGGCGGCGGCGGTGGGCCACAGGCGCAGCGCCTCGTTGAGCACCTGGCGGGTGTAGGTGAGCCGGCCGACCTCGTCGTACGTCGGCTCGGGGTCGGCGGCGTCGCCCCACAGCGCGTCCGCCTCGCGCTGGACGAGCCGCAGCGCGGTGGGGTGCTTGGCCAGGTAGTAGAGGGCGAAGGACATGGCGCCGGAGGTGGTCTCGTGCCCGGCGATCAGGAAGGTGATGACCTGGTTGCGGATGTTGGCGGTGTCCAGGGTGGTGCCGTCGGCGGGGTGCTCCGCGGTGAGCATGAGACCGAGGAGGTCCTGGGCGTCGCTCTGGTCGGTGCCGGTGCGGGCGGCGATCACCTCGTCGACGACGCCCGCGAGATAGTCGGCGTCCGCCTTGAAGGCGGCGTCGGCCGCCGTGTAGTCGCCGCCCGGGACGCGGGCGAGGCGGGTCATGCTCCACTCCAGGCAGCGCACCATCGCCTCGACGAAGGGGTGCGGCTCGTCCCGGTCGAAGGAGCCGAAGTCGTAGTCGAACCCGGCCAGGCCGATGGTGTCCAGCGTCATCCGGGTCATGTCGTCGGGGACGTTCACCGGGCGTCCGGCACCGGCGGCGCGGTCCCAGGACTCGATCAGGCGGCGGGCGACCTTGAGCATGACCGGGTGGTAGGCGCGCATGGAGCCGAGCGCGAAGGCGGGCATGAGGATGTCGTGCGCCTTGGCCCAGTTCGGCTCGTCGTTGTAGGCGGTGAACAGTCCGTCGGCGGCGAAGGCGCGCACGTTCTCCAGGGCGGGTCCGATGTGCTTGGCGAACCGGTCCTCGTCGGCCAGCTCGGCGACGAGGTCGGCGTCGGCGACGAACAGCGCGTCCCGCCCGTGCAGGCGGCGCACCAGCGCCGGACCGTGGGTGCGCATCAGGCCCATGACCTGCTGGATCGGGGTGCGACCAGGACCGGTGGCGCTGATGTCCACGACGGGGACGCCGGGCTGGTCTGCGGGCTCGGGAAGCGGTGCGGTGGGGGGCATGGCGCGGCAACTGCCTTTCGCGGGGCGGGAGTCCTGTGGTCCAGACTGGCCCTCCGGCAGGGACGGGCCATGCCATGGCACTACACGTTCGTGTAGCCGAAAGTCGTCGCAGGCACTTGCGCAAGGGGTTCTCGTGAGACCCGTAAGTTGCCGCTGACCTGTGCTTTCGTCTTGGATGGGACTGGCTTTGCACAGCGGGAGGCACCGGATGGACCTGGGGCGGACGGACGGCGTGGTGTGGCGCAACCGTGCCCTCACCCTCTTCGACCGGGTGCCGATGCCGGTCGCCGTCTGTGATGTGTACGGCGTGGTGATGCTGGCGAACCCGGCGATGGCCGCCGAGTGCGGTACGACCCCGGGGCAGCTTCGCGGCCGGGACGTGCTGAGCGTGTTCCGTCCCCGGGAGACCGGGCAGGTGGAGCGGATCGCCCAGGCGCTGCGGCTGCGGCACCGCTCGCGCTACGAGGTCTCGGTGAGCTGGAGCGCGCCGGGCGGCGCGGAGCGGTTCGGGGAACTGACGGCGGACCCGGTGAGCGACAGCGTGGACGCGACCCCGGCACTGCTGGTGATGCTGCGGGTGCGCGGGGAGCGGGGCGTACGGCGGGGTCCGGAGCCCGCGCGGGTCACGGAGACCGAGGGACGGGTCCTGGCGCTGCTCGCCGGGGGCGCCACGACGGACCGCGCCGCCCGTGAGCTGGGTCTGAGCCGGGACGGGGTCGCCTACCATCTGCGCCGCCTGTCGGCCCGCTGGGGCGCGACCAACCGCACGGAGCTGATCGCCCGCGCCTACGCCCTGGGGGTGCTGGTGCCGGGGGTGTGGCCGCCGGAGGCGCGCGGGAGCGCGCCGGACCAGGACCGGTGAGCGGCGTCCACGGGGTCGCCATGGGGTCGGTCGCCAAAACCATTCGCCACTCCCCCGCCACCTACATATGCTCACCCTGCACCTAGACCCCCTAGGTTCCGTGCCGCAGCCGTATCGCCGTATCCGGAGGACCCCATGCGACCGCTCACCGAGCAGGACATCCGCGCCTCGTTCGTCAACTGCTCCAAGGGCGAGGCCAAACGGCTGACGGTCCCGCGCGACCTGGCCGAACGCCCCTGGGACGACCTCGACTTCCTCGGCTGGCGCGATCCGGGGGCGCCCGACCGCAGCTATCTGGTCGTGGAGCGGGGGGACGGCGTCGCCGGGGTGGCCCTGCGCTTCCCGCCCGCGCGCCAGGGGTTCCTGCACCGCAGCATGTGCTCGGTGTGCCTGACGACCCATCGCGGCGGCGGGGTGTCCCTGATGACGGCCCGCAAGGCGGGTCCTGCCGGGCGCGAGGGCAACTCGGCGGGCGTGTACATGTGCGCCGACCTGGCGTGCTCGCTGTACGTGCGCGGTCTGAAGGTGCCGGACTCCGGCAGCCGGTTCGAGGAGAGCCTGACCGTGCGGGAACAGATCGACCGGGCGAACGCCAACCTGGCGGCGTTCGTGGACAAGTTGTACACGTGAGTCACACACGTCACACGAACGGTCCTCTTTCGGCCCCGTTCACCGCCCGCCCGGAACGGGAACAGGGCAGGGGATGCCAGACGTACGGAAATGGACAGCCGGGCTGCGGCGCCTGATCGCGCGCCGCCGCGAACCGGTGGTCGTGCAGACCTTGCGGTCGGCCTTCGCGGCGACGATCGCCTATGTCGTCGCGCTCCGGCTCAGCCCGGAACCCGCCCCGCTGACCTCGCCCCTGACCGCGCTCCTTGTCGTCCAGGTCACCTTCTACGCCACGCTCACCAACGGCATCCGCCGGGTGAACGCGGTGGTCGCGGGGGTCGTGGTCGCCATCATCTTCAGCCTGCTGGTCGGGCTGACCTGGTGGAGCCTCGCCCTGCTGATCGTGTCCGCGCTGACGGTGGGCCATCTGGTGCGCGTGCACGAGTACGTGGTCGAGGTGGCGATCAGCGCCATGCTGGTGCTCGGGGTCACCACCGTCGGCTTCACGGCGTGGGCGCGGATCGTGGAGACGCTGATCGGCGCGATCACGGGCATGGCCTGCAATCTGCTGCTGCCGCCGCCGGTGTGGGTGGACGAGGCGGGCCGCTCGATCGACGGGCTGGCCCGCAGGCTGCGGCAGTTGATGCTCCGGATGGGTGAGGAGGCCGCGGGCGCCGTCCCCTGGGAGCAGGCGGCCGAGCGGCTGCACGAGGCGCGCCGGATGGACCACGACATCGTCGAGGTGGACGCCTCGCTGCGGCAGGCGGAGGACAGTCTGCGGCTCAACCCGCGTGTCAAGGAGGGGCTGCTGCACCGGGTGGTGCTGCGCACCGGACTGGACACGCTGGAGATCTGCACGGTCGTGCTGCGCGTGCTGGCCCGTTCCTTCACCGACCTGGCGAAGGCGCGGGGCGGCCGTGAGCTGTTCCCGCCGCCGGTCGGGGCGGCCGTGCAGCAGGTGCTGTCCGAGGTCGCGGACGCGGTGGTCAGCTTCGCGGTGCTGGTCACCACGGACCTCAGCGCGAACGCCGAGTCTGCGGAGGCCCGGCTCACCGCCGAGCTGCACACGGCGGCGGCCACCCGCGACCGGCTCGCGGAGCTGATCAAGGAGGAGGTCCGCTCGGACTGGGCCAACTGGCAGCTCATGGGCGCGGTGCTGGCCGAGGTGAGCCGGATCATCGACGAGATGGACACCGAGCACCGCAGCCGCCGTCTCCTTGAGGAGCTGGACCGGGTGGCCCGGCAGCAGCGGGCGCGGCTGCCCCGGATGAACCGGCTGCGCGAACGGCTCGGCGTCCAGGAGGATCTGTGGCGCAACCGCACGGGAGCCGGGCGCTGACCCGGTCCGCCTTGCTTTCCCGGGGCGCGCCGCGCCAAGGTGGCCATGACGTACGGGACGTGAGAGCACCGAGGGGCGGCTGAGGCGCGGGATGTACGGCACGGACGACGCCGGGGACGGGAACACGGACGCACGGGCGCGCGGAAGCTGGAACAGGCGCCGGTTCGTCGGCGCCCTGGCGGGCGCGGCGGCGGTGGTGACGGTGCCCTCCCCCGCGCCCCCGGAGGAGCCCGGCGCGGACGGCACCGCGGCGGGCGGAACCTCGTCGGAGGCGGGCGGCGGGAAGCAGGCTCCCGAGAGCCGCCCGGCGCACCGCGCCGACTCCGGACCCCACCCCCTCTACCTCGGCACCTACACCTCCGGCGAGAACGGCGGCAAGGGCATCGGCAAGGCGTCGTACGACCCGGAGACCGGCGCGATCACCGGGGCGGGCGTCCTCGCGGCGGTCCCCGACCCGTCGTTCCTGGCCGTGCACCCGGACGGCCGCACGCTGTACGCGGTGGACGAGCGCGACGACGGCGCGGTGACCGCCGTACGGCTCGCGGACGGGACGGTCCTCGGCAGCCGGAGCACGGGCGGTTCGGCGCCCTGCCATGTGTCGGTGCATCCGGGCGGGCGCTGGCTGCTGAGCGCGAACTACGGCTCGGGCAGCGTCGCCGTGCACCCCCTGGACGCCTCGGGCGCGCCCGGTGAGCGCACCGCACTGGTCACCCATACGGCGCCGCCGCCGGGACCGGGTCAACAGGGCCCGCACGCGCACCAGTTCCTCACCGCGCCGGACGGGGAGCACGTCCTCGCGGTCGACCTCGGCACCGACACGGTCTACACGTACCGCCTCGACACGGCGCACGGCACGCTCACCGAGGTGTCCCGCGCGACCGCCCGGCCGGGCGCGGGTCCGCGTCATCTGACCTTCCACCCGGGCGGGCGGTACGCCTATCTGGCCAACGAGGTGGACGACACGGTCGCCGTCTGCGCGTACGACGCCGCGAGCGGCCGTCTGACGATCGGTGAACCGCAGTCCAGCGGCTCACGCGACGGAGTGACCAACTATCCGGCGGAGTTCGTGGTGAGCGCCGACGGCGCGTACGCGTTCCTCGCCAACCGGGGTGACAACACCGTCGCCCGGTACGCCGTCGAGGACGACGGCGCCCGGCTGCGGCTGCTGGGCACGGTGCCCGTCGAGGGCGACTTCCCCCGGCAGATCGCGCTGTCCCCCGACGGCGGGCTGCTGTTCGCGGCGAACCAGCGCTCCGGCACGGTCAGCGTGTTCCGTGTGGACGGCGGGGAACTGCGGCTCGCGGGCGAGCCGTTCGCGTCACCGGTCGCCGTCTGCGCGGTGCCGCTGTAGGGCACGCGGGCAGGCGGCGGCGGCTTGGGTGAGCAGGGCGTGCATCCGCTCGGTGAGCTGCGAGACGTCGTCGGCGGGGGTGTGGAACGCCAGGCGTACGTCGCCGTGGGCGCGGGTGCGCTCGATGCGCAGGGTGAGCCCGTGCCGGTCCACGGCGACGGGGACGACCCGGGTCGCGGCGTGCAGGCTCTCGGGACGCACCAGGCGGGTCAGCCGCTCCACCGCGTCCGGGTGGGCGTCCGCCAGATGGGTGAGCAACTGCGCCTCGGCGAGGGCCAGCGGGTCCGGCCGGGCGGCGGCGAACTCCTCCAGCCCGACGACCTGGGCGCCCGACGGCAGCCGGAGCACCACCCGGGTGGGCCGGAACTGCAGCGAACCGGCGTCCTGCGAGAGCCAGCCGGCGATCCAGAGCCGGGCCCGGATGCGCTGGCGCACCGGCACCGGGGCGACGTCCGCGAACTCCAGCACGGCGCTGGGCTCACCGCGCGGCGCGCACAGCGCCGCCGTGTGCAGCGCGCTGTCCTCGGGCACGTCGAGCAGCACCCCGCCGTCCTCGGTCACGGAGTGCGCGCCGACGTACTCCTCCCGGGCGCCCTCGGCGGTCACCGCGCACGACCACGCGGCCGCGAGGACCGACCTCGCCCGCTCCGCCGCTCCGGGTCCGGCCGCCCAGTCCTGCGTGTCACCCATCCCGAGTCCTCCTTAGGTAAGCCTTGCCTAACTTATCGAAGATCCGGGCGCACGCCAACCACGCCGCGCCGAACGGGTGACCAAAGAATTCCCCGGAGAGCGCCAACCGGTCGCCGTCGCGCCGGACTTCGGCGGTCGTACAGGAGTCGCGAAATACCGTGCGGGAGCTGCGAGACGACCGGCGGAAGCTATGCGATGACGGCGGGGGCTACGCGATGACGCCGAGCAGCGCCCGGGCGCACAGCTCGCGGACCTCGTCGCGGTCCGGAGTGCCCTCGCGCAGCCACTCCAGACAGACTGCGGTGGTGAAGGCGAGCCAGCCGCGCACCGCGAGCCGGGCGGACACGGACTCCTCGAAGCCCGGCCCGAACTCCGGGTCGGCGGCGAGCGCGGCGAGGATCTGCCGTTCCTGGGCGGCGAGCGCCCGCTGGTAGACCCGGCGTACTGCCTGGTCACCGGCCGCGTCGGCGCGGTGGAAGGCGCGGAAGCCGTGGGCGTGGGTCTCGACGTAGGTCAGATAGGTGTCGAGCCCTGCGGCGAGCTGCTCGCGCACCGGCACGCCAGGCACCGGCGCGGTCATGCGCAGCATCCGCTCGCTCTCGCGCTCGACGACCGCCGCGAAGAAGTCCCGCTTGTTCGGGAAGTAGTGGTAGAGCAGCCCGCGCGAGACCCCGGCGATCCCGGCGACCCGCTCGATCCACACGTCGTCGTACGGACTCTCGGAGAACAACCGGGCGCCGACCGAGAGCAGTTGCTCGCGGCGCTCCTGGGTGCTGAGTCTGCGCCGGGCGCGTTCCCCCTCGTTCGCGGCCATGCGGCCACCTTACTTGACGCGGATTCAACAAGCGGACCAGACTGAACCGGGTTATTGAACTCGCGTACAACACGCAGGGATCGCAGGCACAACCGTCCGCTGGATCAAGGGAGATCGCGCCATGGCGGAGACGACGGAGAGCGGGCTGCCGGAGGAGAACGGGCTGCCGAAGGGGTTCCGCAGCGCCGAGTACGGCTGGCCGGAGCTGGACCGCATCCCGCATCCGGCGCGCCGGCTGCCGCTGGTCGGTGACGTGGTGGGGGTGGACCGGCGCCGCCCGCTCCAGGACTCGATGCGCTTCGGGCGCGAACTGGGACCGATCTTCCGGCGGCGGGCGTTCGGCAGGGAGTTCGTGTTCGTGGGGGGCGCGCGGCTCGCCGCCGATCTCGCCGACGAGTCGCGTTTCGCCAAGCACGTCGGTCTCGGGGTCGCCAATCTGCGTCCGGTCGTCGGGGACGGGCTGTTCACGGCGTACAACCACGAGCCCAACTGGCAGCTCGCGCACGACGTCCTGGCCCCCGGCTTCAGCCGCGAGGCGATGGAGACCTACCACGGCATGATGCTGTCGGTCGCCGGGCGGCTCACCGCCCACTGGGACGGCGAGCTGGCGGCCGGACGCACCGTGGACGTGCCCGGGGACATGACCAAGCTGACCCTGGAGACCATCGCGCGCACCGGCTTCGGGCACGACTTCGGCTCCTTCGAGCGGGACCGCCCGCACCCCTTCGTCCGGGCGATGGTCGGCACCCTCACCTACGCCCAGCGCCTGAACAGCGTGCCCGGACCGCTGGCACCGCTGCTGCTGCGCAGCGCCGCCCGGCGCAACGCCTCCGACATCGCCCATCTCAACCGCACGGTGGACGCGCTGGTGGCGGCGCGGCGCGGCTCCGGCTCCAGCTCCGGCAGTGGCGGCTCCGGCAGTGGCGGCTCCGGCGGGGGCAGCGGGGACCTCCTCGACCGGATGCTGGAGACCTCCCACCCCGTCACCGGGGAGCGGCTCTCGGCGGAGAACGTCCGCAAGCAGGTCATCACCTTCCTGGTCGCGGGGCACGAGACGACCTCGGGCGCGCTCTCCTTCGCCCTCTACTACCTCGCCCGGCACCCGGAGATCGCCGCCCGCGCCCGCGCCGAGGTGGACCGCGTCTGGGGCGACACCCCCGAGCCGGGCTACGACCAGGTCGCCAAGCTGCGCTACGTGCGCCGGGTCCTGGACGAGTCGCTGCGGCTGTGGCCGACCGCGCCCGCCTACGCCCGTGAGGCCACCCGGGACACCGTGCTGGCCGGGGAGCACCCGATGCGCCGGGGCGCGTGGGCGCTGGTCCTGCTGCCGCTGCTGCACCGCGACCCCGAGGTGTGGGGCGAGGACGCCGAGCGCTTCGACCCGGACCGTTTCGACGCCAAGGCGGTTCGCGGTCGGGCGCCGCACACCTTCAAGCCGTTCGGCACCGGCGCGCGGGCCTGCATCGGCCGCCAGTTCGCGCTGCACGAGGCGACGCTCGTGCTCGGTCTGCTGCTGCGCCGCTACGAGCTGCGGGCCGATCCCGGCTACCGGCTGGAGGTCACCGAACGGCTGACGCTGATGCCGGAGGGGCTGCGGCTGGGGCTGGAGCGGCGGGGACCGGTGGCGGCGGGCGTCTCGGTGGGACGTGCGGAGGGGGCGGGTTGCGGGTCCGAGTCCGTCGCGTCGGGGGCTGGTTCCGGGGCGAGGTCCGCCGCGGCGGGCTCCGGTTCAGCCGGTTGTCCAGTGCACCGGGCGGACCAGTGACCCCGGCAGCCGCGTCCCCGGGCCGCCCTTGGCCGCGTTGAGCTGCGGCTGGGTGACGAAGAGGGCGCCGGTGAGGTCGGCGTCGGTCAGATCGGCG
Organism: Streptomyces sp. DSM 110735; assembly: GCF_016482685.1. Taxonomy (GTDB): domain Bacteria; phylum Actinomycetota; class Actinomycetes; order Streptomycetales; family Streptomycetaceae; genus Streptomyces. The sequence continues at coordinate 185,984 of NZ_JACYHF010000003.1, forward strand.
TCGCGCAGGTCGGCGCCGATCAGATCCGCGCCCCGCAGATCGGCGCCGGTGAGGTCGGCCGCTATCAGACAGGCACCGCGCAGAGTGACCCCGCGCAGATCGGCGTCCTTGAGTCGGGCGCCGATCAGATTGGCACCCCGGCCGTCCTTGCCCTTCTTCCGGCCGACTCCGTGCCTGGCCGACTCGCTGACGCGCAGCAGGAGTTGAGCCACCGCGTGCCAGTGGGCGTCGAGATCGAGCGCGGCCAGCGCCTCGGCGTCCTCCCCCGCCAACTCCTCGGTCCGCTCCCGTGCTTGCCGCAGCTCGGCGTGCAACGGCCGGGCGGCGTCGAGGTCCAGTGCCTCGGCGAGGTACCAGAGCAGCTCGTGCAGTCGGCGGACCACGGGGAACACGTCGAACATCAGCCGCGCCTCCGCCCGTTCGGCGCCGCGCCAGTCCCGCCCGCCGAAGGTGACCTGGGAGACGCGCTGTCCCGCGCCGAAGCAGTCGTAGACCGTGCAGCCGGTGAAGCCCCGCTCGCGCAGCCCGGCGTGGATCCCGCAGCCGTGGTCCGTGCGCAGGTGGGGGCACGGTTTCCCGGCGGGCTTGTCCAGGGCGAAGCCGGAGGAGGCGGCGAACGGCAGCGCGACACAGCACAGCGCGAAGCAGCGCGCGCAGTCGGCGCGCAGGGCGGAGCGGTCGGTCGTACGTTCGTGATCCGGCATGGCGGCAGTGTACTGACCTGCTGACCTGCGGGGCTTTTCGTTTTTCGCGGGGCCCGACTGGCTAGGCTGCCAGGGTCCGCCCGCCGAGAGGGAGCCGAGCCCCGAGGAGCCGCGATGCGTGTCGCCCTGTTCCTGACCTGTGTCAACGACACGCTCTATCCGGACACCGGGCGCGCCGTGGTGAGACTGCTGACCAGACTCGGTGTCGACGTGGACTTCCCCGTGGCGCAGACCTGTTGCGGCCAGGCGCACTACAACACCGGCTACCGGCACGAGACCGAACCGCTGGCCCGGCACTACGCCGAGGTCTTCGGGGAGTACGACGCGATCGTGACCCCCTCCGGCTCCTGTGCGGCGATGGTGCGCGAGCTGTATCCGCGCCTGGGCGAGCGGGCGAGCGCCGAGGGGCGCGGCGGCGGACTCACGGCCACGCTCGCCCCGGTGATCCCGAAGACGTACGAGCTGACGGAGTTCCTGGTGGACGTGCTGGGGGTGACCGACGTGGGCGCCTGGTATCCGCACACGGTGACCTATCACCCCACCTGTCACGGTCTGCGCTCGCTCGGTCTCGGTGACCGTCCGCGCAGGCTTCTCCAGGCTGTCGAGGGGCTGGAGTTGATCGAGCTGCCGGGCGCCGACGAGTGCTGCGGGTTCGGCGGCACCTTCTCGGTCAAGAACGCGGACGTGTCGGCGGCGATGGGCGCGGACAAGGTGCGCAACGCCGAGTCGACCGGCGCCGAGGTGCTGTGCGCGGCCGACAACTCCTGCCTGATGCACCTCGGCGGCACGCTGAGCCGGTCGGGTTCGGAGCTGCGCCCGGTGCACCTCGCGGAGATCCTGGCGAGCACGGAGGAGGACCCGTCCGTATGAACACGACGTCCCTCGGCATGCCCGCCTTCCCCAAGGCGGCACGCGAAGCGCTCAACAACCGCACCCTGCGCGGGAATCTGCGGCACGCCACCCACACCATCCGCGCCAAGCGGGCCAGGGCCGTCGCGGAGGTGTCCGACTGGGCGGAGCTGCGCGAGGCGGGCGAGCGGATCAAGGACCATACGCTGCGCCATCTCGACGGCTATCTGGAGCAGTTGGAGGAGTCGGTCACGGCGGCGGGCGGCACCGTGCACTGGGCGGCGGACGCGACAGAGGCGAACCGGATCGTCACCGAACTCGTGCGCGCCACGGGCGAGTCGGAGGTCGTGAAGGTCAAGTCCATGGCCACGCAGGAGATCGAGCTGAACGAGGCTCTGGAGGCGGCGGGCATCCATGCCTACGAGACCGATCTCGCCGAGCTGATCGTGCAGTTGGGCGAGGACCGCCCCTCGCACATCCTGGTCCCGGCGATCCACCGCAACCGGAGCGAGATCCGCGACATCTTCCGCACGAGGATGGCGAGTTGGGGGCGCCCCGCGCCCGAGGGTCTGTCCGACGATCCGGCGGAACTGGCGGAGGCGGCCCGGCTGCATCTGCGGGAGAAGTTCCTGCGGGCCAAGGTGGGCGTCTCCGGCGCCAACTTCATGGTCGCGGAGACCGGCACGCTGGTGGTCGTGGAGTCCGAGGGCAACGGCCGGATGTGCCTGACCCTGCCGGAGACGCTGATCTCGGTCGTGGGCATCGAGAAGGTCGTCCCCACCTGGCGCGACCTGGAGGTGTTCCTCCAGCTCCTCCCCCGCTCCTCCACCGCCGAGCGCATGAACCCGTACACCAGCATGTGGACCGGCACCACCGACGGCGACGGACCCCGCGCCTTCCATCTGGTCCTGCTGGACAACGGCCGCACCGACACCCTCGCCGACGAGGTGGGACGCCAGGCGCTGCGCTGCATCCGCTGCTCGGCCTGCCTCAATGTGTGCCCGGTGTACGAGCGCGCGGGCGGCCACGCCTACGGCTCGGTCTACCCCGGTCCCATCGGCGCCGTCCTCAGCCCTCAACTCCGGGGCACGGCAAGCGAGATCGACGCCTCCCTGCCGTACGCGTCCTCGCTGTGCGGAGCCTGCTACGAGGTGTGCCCCGTCGCCATCGACATCCCCGAGGTGCTGGTCCATCTGCGCGAGCGGGTCGTCGAGGGCGGTCCGGCGGTGCGGGACGGCAACCGGGTGGTGCTCAAACCCGCCAAGGGGCACGCCGCCGAACGCGCCGCCATGCGCGCGGCGGGCTGGGCGCTGGCCCGTCCCGGTGTGCTGCGGACCGGGCAGCGGCTGGCTTCCCGCACCCGCGGTTTCCGCCCGCGCACGCTGCCCGGACCCGGCCGCGCCTGGACGGCGACCCGCGATCTGCCGGCCGTACCGGCCGAACCCTTCCGGGACTGGTGGCTGCGCACGCGCGGCGGAAAGGACGGCGCCCGATGAGCGCCAGGGAACGGGTCCTCGGCCGGGTGCGCCGCGCGCTCGCGGACGTGCCGCCGGACGACACCCCCTACGACCGGGCGATCCCCCGCCCCTACCTCCGCGAGCACGGCGAGCGCACCGCCGAGGAGACGGTGGAGTTGCTGGCGGAGAACCTGGCGGACTACCGGGCGGTCGTCCACCGCTGCACGGAGGACGAACTGCCGTCGCTCATCGACCGGTTGCTCACCGAGCGTGGCTCGCGGTCCGTGCTCGTCCCGGACGGGCTGCCGACGGAGTGGCTGTCCGCCACCGACACGACTCGCGTCGCGGACCGGGCGGCGAGCACGCCGTACGAGCTGGACGCGGTGGACAGCGTGGTGACCGGCTGCGCGGTCGCCCTCGCGGAGACCGGCACGATCGTGCTGGACGCCGGGCCGGGGCAGGGGCGCCGCCGGATCACCCTGGTCCCCGATCACCACATCTGTGTCGTCCGCGTCCCCGCGCAGGTCGTGGCGTCCGTGCCGCAGGCGCTCGAACGGCTCTCCCCCACCCGCCCGTCCACCTGGATCTCCGGTCCCTCGGCGACCAGCGACATCGAGCTGGACCGGGTGGAGGGCGTGCACGGACCGCGCACGCTTGAGGTTGTCCTCGCCGGGGTCATCCCTTCGGTCGGCGGGACCGGGCGGGCGGAGGGGAGCGCGGCTAGCGTGGGGGAATGATCCGGTTCGAGCAGGTCACCAAGCGCTACCCGGACGGCACGACCGCCGTGGACGGGCTGTCGTTCGAGGTGGCCGAGGGCGAACTGGTCACGCTCGTCGGTCCCTCCGGCTGCGGCAAGACGACCACCATGATGATGGTGAACCGGCTCATCGAGCCCACCTCGGGGCGGATCACGGTGGGCGGCGAGGACATCGCCCGCGTGGACCCGGTGCGGCTGCGCCGCCGTATCGGCTACGTCATCCAGCAGGTGGGGCTCTTCCCGCACCGCACGGTCCTCGACAACACCGCGACCGTGCCCACCCTGCTCGGCTGGAAGCGGACCAGGGCACGGGCGCGCGCCGCCGAACTCCTCGACCTGGTCGGGCTCGACCCGAAGACGTACGGCTCCCGCTACCCGGAACAACTCTCCGGCGGGCAGCGGCAGCGGGTTGGGGTGGCGCGGGCGCTCGCGGCGGATCCGCCGGTGCTGCTGATGGACGAGCCGTTCGGCGCGGTGGACCCGGTGGTGCGCGAGCAGTTGCAGGACGAGTTCCTGCGGATGCAGGAGGCAGTGCGCAAGACGGTGCTGCTGGTCACGCACGACATCGAGGAGGCGGTACGGCTCGGGGACCGGATCGCGGTGTACGGGGAGGGGCGGATCGAGCAGTTCGACACGCCCGGCGCGGTGCTGGGGGCGCCCGCGACCTCGTACGTCGCCGGTTTCGTCGGCGCCGACCGGGGGCTGAAGCGGCTGTCGGTCACCGAGATCGAGCCGGACGACCTCGAACAACCCCTGGTGGCCCGCCCCGACGAGCCCGCCGCACGCGCCCTGGACCGGCTGCGTGCCGAGGGGGCGCGCTGGGCGGTGGTCCTGGACGCGGACGGGAATCTGCACGGCTGGGTGGGCATCGACGAGCTGGCCGCCGGGGGCACGGTCGGGGACCTGGCCCACCGGATGACGGCGTGGGTGCCGGTGGGCGCGCCGCTGAAGCAGGCGTTCGGGGTGATGCTCCAGTACGACGCCGGGTGGGTCGCGGTCCTCGACGGGGCGCGCTTCCTGGGCGTGCTGACCCCGGCGAAGCTGCACGAGGCGCTGCGGCGGTCGGTGGACGCGGACGCGCTGGGGGTGGCGCGGGGTCAGGTGCGGTTCGACTCGGTGGCGGACGCGTGAGGGGTGCTTCGGCGGGGGCGTGCGGTCACTTGATCAGGCCCTTGTCCTTCAGATAGGTGCGGGCCACGTCGGCGGGGAGCCGCCGCCAACTGTCGACCTGGCGGTTCATGTCGGCGAGGTCCTGGGTGGTGAGGACGTCGTTGAGTTTGTCGAGGGCATCGGCGACGCGGGGGCTGCCCGCGCGGGCGCGGTTGACGACCGGGACGATGTAGTCGGCGTTCTGGAGGTGCTTGTCGTCGGCGAGCAGGACCAGTCCGAAGGAGTCGAGAGTGGCGTCCGTGGTGGTGGTCAGCACCATCTGGTCGCGTCCCGACTGCACGGCGCGCTTCGCCTGTGTGGTGCCGACACCCTTGGGATCGACGCCGGTGATGTGGATGCCATACACCTTCTTCAGCCCGGGTGCGCAATATGGGCGCCGCACACACTCGTCCCCGGCGGCCAGGCGCACCTTCAGTCCGGAGGCGCCGAGGTCGCTGAGGGTCTTGAGGTGGTGCTCGCGGGCGTAGGAGGCGCGCACGGCGAAGGCGTTCTGGTCCACGGCGCGGCCGGGCGGGAGGACGGTGAGCCCGCGCGGGGCGGCGAGGGCGCGCAGGGACTTCATCGTGGTGTCGAGGTCGGGCGATCCGGCCGGGGGCGCGTCGGCGCCGTGCTTCTTGGCGTTGAGCCAGTCCGCGAGGGTGGCGGCGTACTCGGGTACGACGTCGATCTGCCCCGATTCCAGGGCGGGTTCGTACAGTTCGCGGTTGGCGACGGTGATCATCGAGGTCTGGTACCCGGCGTGGTCGAGCAGTTGGGCGTACATCTGGGCGAGCAGATCGCTCTCGGTGAACCCGGCCGAGCCGATGGTGAGGTGGTGGCTGTCGCCGGGCGAGGCGGTGACCTGGCCGCGGTTCTCGAGGGAGGGTCCGGAGGCACAGCCCGCGAGGGCACAGAGCAGGGCGGTGGCGGTGGCGGTCGCTGCCGTACGGCGTCTCATCGCCCGGCCCGGGCCCAGGTGGGCGCCAGCCGCTCCACGACCTCGAAGACGGCCTCCACGAGCAGCGCGAACACCGCCACGAGGAGCGCGCCCGCGACCACCTGCGGGGTGCTGGCCAGGTTGAAGCCCGCGGTGATGATCCGGCCGAGTCCGCCGCCGCCCGCGAGCGCGGCGATGGTGGCGGTGGCGACGAGCTGCACCGCGGCGATCCGCACCCCGTTGAGGATCATCGGCAGCGCGAGGGGCACCTCCGCCCGCACGAGGACCTGCCGTCCGGTCATCCCCATGCCCTTCGCCGCCTGGACCACGCCCCGGTCGACCTCGCGCATCCCGACGTAGGCGTTGGTGAGCAGCGGCGGTACGGCGAACAGCACCAGCGCGACCACGGTGGGACCCTCGCCCCACTTCCCGACCGGGGTCAGCAGAAGCAGCACCAGGACGGCGAAAGTGGGGACGGCCCGGCCGACGTTGGAGATGTTGACCGCGAGCGCACCGCCCTTGCCGATGTGACCGAGGACGAGCGCGACGGGCAACGCGATCAGACAGCTCACGACGAGGCAGACGACGGTGAGCACGAGGTGCTGGAGCAGCCGGTGCCACACCCCGTCCTCCCCGCTCCAGTGCGCCGGGTCGGCGAGCCAGTCCCAGGTGGCGGCGAGGGTGCTCACGCGGGGCGCTCCCCGCCGCTCGGCGGTCTCATGCCCGCCCCTTGCGCACCCACGGAGTGATCAGCCACTGCACGCCGAGCAGCAGCAGGTCGGCGGCGACGGCGATGAGCACGCACAGCACGGACGCGGTGAGCACCTGCGCCTTGAAGAAGGTGTTCATCCCGGAGTAGATGAGATTCCCGAGCCCCCCGAACCCGACGATCGCCCCGACCGTGACCAGCGAGACCGCCGACACGGTCGCGATCCGCAGCCCGGCCATCGCCGCGGGCAGCGCGAGCGGCAGCTCCACGGTCAGCAACAGCCGCACCGGCCCGTACCCCAGCCCCCGCGCCGCCTGCCGCGTCTCCTCCGGCACCGCCCGCAGCCCGGCCAGGATGTTCCGCACGAGCAGCGTCAGCGAGTACAGCACCAGCCCGGCGACGACGAGTGTCGCGGAGAGCCCGTACACCGGCAGCAGCAAGGAGAACATCGCCAGCGAGGGAATCGTGTACAGCACGGTGGTGATGGCGAGCACCGGCCCGGCAGCCCACCCCCACCGCCGCGCCACCACCGCCAACGGCACGGCGATGACCAGCCCGATGACCACGGACAACGCCGTCAACTCAAGATGCTGCACCACCGCGTCGACCAGAATCTGCCGCCGACTGCTCAGATAGGCACCACAGATCCACTCGTTACGCGCGAGACAGTCGTCGGGGGGCGCGGTCACCCGTCCATTGCAGCGGGCGGGGTCGCGGGCGGCGCGTTGAGGTGGGCCGGATGGGGGGCGGGCTGCTCGACCCGCCCCCGAGCGTGCTTATCCGGCGGAGATCCCCGTGCCCGACGCCGCTCCCTTGCGCCCCGCCCCCGCGACCACCAGCAGCCCGCCGAGCATCGCCGCGTTCTTCAGGAACTGGGTGCGCTGGGCCTTGCGCTGGGCGGGGTCCTCGATGGTCCAGAAGGGGTGTCCGGCGTAGGTGGTCGGGATCAGGGAGCCGGCCAGGGCGAGGGCGGAGGTGCGGGGGAACAGGCCGATGGCCAGGGCGGCTCCGGCGCCGGTCTGGACGGCGCCGTTGACGCGTACGAGCAGTTCGTCGTCCTTCGGCAGCGGGACGACCTTGCGGATCTCTTCCAGCGCCGGACCGGCGAGCCTCGCCAGTGCGGCGGGGTCGCGCACGGCGCCGGAGCCGAACACCGCGAAGGATCCGCCGAGCAGCGCGCCACCGAGCCTACCGAGGATGTTCATGCCACTCACTTTCCCTAGGGGTACGGACGTTCATGCTACGCAGTCCCGTTCGCGTCGGCCCCGCGGTTGCCCGCGCCCCTCGCGCGGCGGAGATATAGCCTCGAAAAGGCGGTAATCGGCCCGAAGGGGATGGTCATGAGCGATCAGGGACTGTTCGAAGACGACGCCGAGACCCGACGGCAGGAGCGGGCAGCCGTCGATCAGCCGCTGGAGCCACGGGTGGGTCCCGCGCCGAAGGGGGCGCCGGTCTCGAAGCCGTACACGCACCCGGCGGCGGGCTGGGGCGCGGCCAAGGCCGTCACCGAGGTGCTGGTCGAGGAGCGCGAGGTCGTGCTGGGCTCGCTCGAGATGCTGAAGATGAACCAGGAGGACAGCGGCGGTTTCGACTGTCCGGGCTGCGCGTGGCCCGACACCAAGGGGCTGGCGCTTGACCTGTGCGAGAACGGCATCAAGCACACCACGTGGGAGATGACACGCAAGCGGGTCACCCGCGAGTTCTTCGCGAGCCACTCCGTCACCTCGCTGTTCGACTGGAACGACCACGACCTGGAGGCGGAGGGACGGCTGACCGAGCCGATGGTCTACGACCCGGAGACCGACCACTACGTGCCGATCTCCTGGGCGGACGCCTTCAAGCTGTTCGGCGACAGCGTCCGCGCCCTGGAGAGCCCGGACCAGGCGGCGTACTACACCTCGGGACGGCTGGGCAACGAGGCGTCCTTCCTCTATCAGCTCATGGCACGCGAGCTGGGCACCAACAACCAGCCGGACTGCGCCAACATGTGCACGGAGGCGGGCAGTCGGGCGATGCTCGCCTCGCTCGGCACCGGCAAGGGCACCGTCGACCTCACGGACTGGGAGGCAGCGGACGCCGTCTTCGTGGTCGGCATCAACGCCGCCTCCAACGCGCCTCGGATGCTCACCCCGCTGGCGCAGCTCTACCGCAGGGGCAAGAAGGTCGTCCACATCAACCCGCAGGTGGAGGCGGGCGCGACCCGCACGATCATCCCGCACGAGATCCTGGCGATGGCGACCTTCCACGCCACCCCGACCAGCAACCTCAACATCCAGCCGCGCTCGGCGGGCGACATGGCGCTGATGCGCGGCATCGCCAAGGCAACCCTGGAGATGGCCGAGAGCGACGAGCACGCGATCGACCGGCTGTTCCTGGAGCGGCACACCGAGGGGTTCGAGGCGTACCGGCGGGTGGTCGAGGCGACCTCCTGGGAGGAGATCGTCCACCAGTCGGGCGTGGCCAAGCAGGACATCCTCAAGGCGGCCGTGATCTACCGCGAGGCGGACCGGTCGATCATCACCTGGGGTCTCGGCGTCAACCAGCACGAGCACGCCGTCGACACCATCCGCGAGATCGTCAACGTCCTGCTGCTGCGCGGCAACATCGGTCGCGAGGGCGCCGGTGCCGCGCCCAACCGGGGTCACAGCAACGTGCAGGGCAACCGCACCTGCGGCATCACCAACATCCCCGACCCGGAGTTCCTCGACAAGCTCGCCGAGGTCTGCGGGATCGACCCGCCGCGCAAGGAGGGGCTTGACGTCGTCGGCACCATCGAGGCGATGGACCGGGGCGACATCAAGGTCTTCGTCGGCATGGCGGGCAACTTCGCGCTCGCCTCGCCCGACACCCGGTTCACCTACGCGAGCCTGCGGAAGGTGGACCTGACGGTCTACGTCAGCACGAAACTCAACCGCAGCCATCTCGTCCACGGCAGGCGCGCGCTGATCCTGCCGTGCCTGGGGCGCACCGAGAAGGACGTCCAGCGGGGCACACCGCAGCGGATCTCCGTCGAGGACGGCGATTCGATGGTCCACCTCTCGCAGGGCAACCAGCACCCCGCCTCGCCGCAGTTGCTCTCCGAGCCCGCGATCATCGCCGGTCTCGCACGGGCGGCGCTGCCCGACTCGCGGACCCCGTGGGAGTGGTACGTCGAGGACTACGACCGCATCCGGGACACCATGGCGGACGTGCTGTACGGCTTCGAGGACTTCAACCGGCGGGTCCGGCTGCCGATGGGGTTCCGGATCAAGCAGCCCGCCCGGGAGCTGGTCTTCCTCACCCCGTCCGGGCGCGCCGAGTTCTCGCACGCCCCGCTGCCCGACGTGGTGCCGCGCGCGGGACGACTCGTCCTGGGCGCGATGCGCTCCCACGACCAGTGGAACACCACGATCTACACCGACAACGACCGCTACCGGGGCATCCGCAACCTCCGCACGCTCGTCTTCATGAACGGCGACGACATGCGCGAACGCGGTCTGGAGGAGTTCCAGCCCACCGTGATCACGGCCCATGCGAAGGACGGCACGGTGCGCACGCTGCGGGGCTTCCTCGCGGTCGAGCACGACATCCCGCGCGGCGTCACCGCGGGCTACATGCCGGAACTGAACCAGCTCCTCTCGATCAGCGACTACAGCGCGCAGAGCGACCAGCCGCTGATGAAGCAACTGGACGTCACGATCGAAGCGGCGGGCTGACGGCGCGGAGGGCGCGGGACCCCTGGAGACCGGGAGCGCCCCACGTGTGGATCCTTCACATGTGGGGCGCTCCCATGTGGGGCGCTCCCATATAGAGGCGCTCCTATGTGCGGCGCCTCTATATGGCCCCCTCACATGAGTGCCTCGAAGTCCACCTCCTGCGGCACCATCCGCTGCTCCGACCAGATCGTCTTGCCGTTGCGGCCGTAGCGGCTGCCCCAGCGGGTGGAGAGCTGGGCGACGAGGAAGAGACCGCGACCGCCCTCGTCGCTGAGCCCCGCGCGGCGCAGGCGGGGCTGGGTGTTGCTGGGGTCGGTGACCTCGCAGACCAGGACGTCGTCGCGGATGAGGCGGAGTCCGACCGGGGCTCCGGCGTAGCGGACGGCGTTGGTGACCAGCTCGCTGACGATCAGCTCGGTGGTGAAGACGAGGTCGTCCAGCCCCCACTCGGTGAGCTGCCGCTTGGCGGCCTGGCGGGCGTCGGACACCACGGACTCGTCCGCGCCGAACTCCCAGCTCGCGACGGAGTCCTCGGGGATGGCGCGGGCGCGGGCGAGGAGCAGGGCGATGTCGTCGCGCGGCGGGGTCTGGCCGAGGTCCGCCTGGAGCAGTCTGCTCGCCTCCACCAGGCTCTGTCCGGGGCGGCACGAGGTGGCGAGCCGGTGGGTGAGCCAGCGCAGCCCCGCGTCGAGGTCGCCGCCGTACCGGTCGAGGAGTCCGTCGGTGTAGAGGGCGAGGACGCTGCCGGGCTCCACGTCGGCGGTGATGGTCTCGAAGGGCATCCCGCCCACGCCGAGCGGCGGTCCCGGCGCGAAGCGGAGCATCCGGGTGGTGCCGTCGGGCCGTACCTCGACGGGTGGCGGGTGCCCTGCTCCGGCCATGACGCAGCGGCGGGCGACGGGGTCGTAGACGGCGTACAGACAGGTCGCTCCGGCGGGCTTGCCCCATTCGGTGTCCTGACCGAGCCGCCGTACGAGGTCGTCGAGGTGGGTGAGGAGTTCGGAGGGGTCGAGTTCGAGGTCGGCGAGGGTGCGGACGGCGGTGCGCAGACCGCTCATCGCGGCGCTGGCGTCCAGCCCGTGTCCGACCACGTCCCCGGCGACCAGGGCGACCCGGAAGGAGGGCAGCGGGATGACGTCGTACCAGTCGCCGCTGATGTCGGCGCCGCCGCCCGCGGGCAGATAGATGCCCGCCGTCTCGGCGGCAGGTCCCTCGGTGGTGGCCGGGGGCAGCAGGCGGCGCTGGAGGGTGAGGGCGGTGCGGCGCTCGCGGGTGTAGCGGCGGGCGTTGTCGACGCTGAGGGCGGCCCGGGAGGCGATCTCGCCGAGCAGTTCGGCGTCCTCCGACTCGAAGGGGTCGCGGTCCCCGGTGCGCCAGACCGTGACGGACCCGAGCACCAGACCGCGCGCGAACAGCGGCGCCCACAGACCCGAGCGCCCGTCCTCGGGGACGAAGCGGTGCACCAGGTCGGGGTCGCCCAGGACGTCGGTGACCGTCTCGGGGTCCAGGACGACGGGTCGGCCGCGCTGGATGTCGCCCAGTTCGGGGGTGTACGGCAGCGGGGGGATCGCCTCGCCGGGCTGGAAGACGTCGGCGGTGCCCTCGTCGGGGGTCACGACGACCCGGCACAGATGCAGGTCTCCCCCACCGGCGGCGGGCTTGGCCGGTTCCTCCGTGTTGAGCACGGCTTCGGCGAGGTCGGCCCAGCCCACGTCCCCGAGGGCCGGGACCAGTACGTCCAGCAGGTCCCGTACGGTGCGGGTGACGTCGAGGGAGCCGCCGATGCGGTCGGCGGCGGCGTGCAGCACGTCCAGCCGTCTGCGCACCCGCTGCTGTTCCGGGGTGTCGGCGAACATCGTGACGACGCCGATGGGCGCGCCGTCGGCGTCCTCCACCCGGAAGGCGCACATCGACAAAACGACGTAGCGGTCCGGGTCGTCCGGCGCGCGCATGTGCAGGGTCTTGCCGACCACCGGTTCCCCGGTCTCCAGCACCTGCCGCAGCTCCGTCTCGGCCGACTTGGCGTCCTTGAGGGCGGCCACGTCCGTCAGGCGGCTGCCGCGCGGGAGGGCGGAGCCGCCGAACATGCCGGAGGTGATGTTGGTCCACACCACGGTGAGGTCGGTGTCGTGCATGCCGATGCCGAGACGGTCCTGGGAGAGCAGGGCGCGCAGCACATTGGCGTCCGCCTCCCAGTGGCTGACCTGCCGGGTGGGGGCGAGCAGCACCAGTGCCTCGGAGTCGGGTTCGGTCCGCAGGACCCGGAAGCTGACGGCCACCGCGTCACCGCTGCGATGCCGCAGCAGGGCGCGACCGTCCGCCGGGAAGGTCCCGTCGTCGTCGACGCCCGGACACGCGCGGGCCAGCAGATCGCGCAACGACCGTCCGCAGACCTCGTCGGCGGTCCGGCCCAGCAGTTCGGCGGCCGCCGGCGACCAGCGCACCACGGTGCCCCGGTCGTCGAGCACGGCCGTCGCCACTCCGGCGAACGAGAACACATGCCTCTCGGCACCGGCGCTGAACCCGCCCATCCTGCTCCTCCGGCTCGGCGCCCCCGCCTCTCCCACGGTACGACCAACGAGGTGGGAGCGCTTTTCGCGACGAGCCGCACGGGGTGCTCGGTGTTCCCGGACCGTCGCGGGGGCGGCGCAGGGGAACGGGGCTGGGCTCAGGCCGTCAGAAGGCTCAGCACCTGGCGGTGGGCGGAGACCACCGCGCGCCGGGACTCGTCCGTGGGGTCGGCCACGTCGAAGCCGTGCTGCCCCGAGGGGACGTCGACCGTGACGACAAGGGTGTCCGCGTCGCGCGCGGCGGAGAGGAACGCCGCCACCGTGTCCGCGATCGGTTCGTACTCCTGGCCCACCCGGGTGAGGACGACCGGAAGCTCCCCGGCCGAGCGGACGGCCGTGACGGGACGGAAGCGCGCGTCGACCGCGTTCCAGCCGGGCAGCGGCGCGAGCACCGGGTAGCTCGCGGCGACGCAGCGCAGCCAGGGCGGCGGCGCGGCGAGCCAGTCGCTCATGAGAAGTCCGCCGCCCGAGAAGAACCACAGGGCGATCCGGTCGGCGTCCACCCGGGGATGCGCCCGGACCAGGTCGACGGCGGCGGCGAGGTCGGCGGCGGCCCGCGCGTAGTCGGTCAGCGCGTGCAGACCGTGGTCCACGGTCACGCCGACCACGCCCTGGCTCGCCGCGTACCGGGCGTGGCCGGTGTAGAGCGGCCAGTCGCGCGGGGTGGGCCGCTGGGCGGCGGGGACCGGGCCGCCGTGGACGAAGACGACGGCGGGCCGGGGCGTGTCCGCGTCCACGTCCACGTCCGCGTCGGGCGGGGCGTCGGGCAGGCAGAGGTCGACCCGACCCGTGCGCTCACGCGGTCGCTCGGGCACGTCGAGCACGAACGGCCGTAGATGCGGCGGCTGTTCGTCGGTGTCGACGGTGATCCGGTGCCCCTCACCGGCGGACGCGCGCAGCAGTACGTCGGCCAGTTGGCCGGGGGTGGAGAGCATCGGCCAGTGTCCGGTGGGGAGTTCGAAGAAGGTGACCCGGGGGTCGGCGAGGGCGCGGAACTGCGGTGGTCCGGTGCGGACGAGGGTCTCGGCCATGGCGATGGTCATCCCGGAGGCGGTGCAGAAGATCCCGGTGCTGGGCAGCTCGGCCGACGCCCCGGTGAGCCGCAGCGGCTGGAGAAGGGTGCCGGACGGCTGCGGCGCGGCGTACCGGTCCAGTCGGTCCAGCGCGCTCGCGGACAGCCCGGCCGTGCTGCCCCAGCGGTCCCAGTCGCCCGGCTTCGGCACCGGGACGCTCCCGCCGGGCTCGGCGAGCAGCCGTTCGCGCGTCTCCTGGTCGGGTACGAGGGCGAGCGCCGTGTCACCGTCCTGCGGCATCCCGGCGTCGAGGTGCACGACGCGGGAGATCCGTCCGGGGCGCCGGTCGGCGGCGCCGAGCACCGGATGGATGGCGTAGTCGTGGCCGACGAGGACCAGCTCGGACGCGTCGAGGCCGTCGATCAGCCGTACGACGTCCTCGATGTGCGTCTCCAAGTCGACTCCTGGTCCGGCCAGTTCACGGTTCTCGCCCAGACCGGTGAGGGACAGCGGATGCGTGTGCGCCCCTGCCTCGCGCAGCCGTGCGGCGGTCTCCCGCCAGATCCAGGCACCGGTGAAGGGGCCGGAGACCAGTACGAACGCCGTCATGATCGTCTCCCTGTGGGGTGGTGGTCCGCGCGGACTGCCGTACCGGAGGGGCACATCGGCTGACCGCGCTCGCGGGTACCGTAGGAACTCCCCCTGAGGGAGATTCAAGGCATGTCCCCTGAAGGCTTGTTGAGCATCGGCGAGCTGGCGGAGCGCGCGGGTGTCACCGTGAAGACGGTCCGCTTCTACTCCGATCTCGGCCTGCTGCCCGAGGCGTCCCGCAGCGGCGGCGGTCATCGGCGTTACGGTCCCGAGGCGCTGGACCGGCTGCGGCTGATCCGCTCACTGCGCGCGCTCGGTCTGCCGGTTCCGGAGGTGGGCCGGGTGCTCGACGAGGGCGACGGGCTGACCGGGTCCCTGGAGAACGCCCTTGACGCCCGTCTGCGCGAACTCGGCTCGGAGATGGCGGCGTTGAGGTGGCGGGAAGCTGCCCTCCAGCTCGTCCGGGACTGTCCGGCCGAGGAGCGCGCCGAGCGGCTCCGGTTGGTCGGGGCGGTGTCCGCGCCGCCCAGTACCGCTGCGCTCGCGCGCTTCTGGCGCGGGGCGCTGCCCGCCCGGCTGTCGTCCCGGCTGCGCTCGGTGATCCTCGACCACGCGGTCCCCCGGCCACCGGTCGATCCGACGCCCGCGCAGGTGCTTGCCTTCGCCCGGCTGCACGCCATCGCCACCGCCCCCTGTCCGGCGGGCGACCCGCGCCGCCCCGCCCGCCACCGCACCGACGCGGACTGCCGTCCCGATGTGCTCTACGACGGACTCTTCGACGCCTACAACCTGGCCGCCGCCGACCTGCGCACCGGCCGTACCCCCGACCGGGGGCAGGCTCTGGACTGCTTCGTCACCGCCCACGCCACCGCGCGCGATCTGCCGGACACCCCCGCCTTCCGCCGCCGCCTCGACACCCTGCTGACCCGCGCCGCCGACCCGATGATCGACCGGTACTGGGAACTGACCGGCGTCCTCACCCCGTCCCCGGACCCGACCCTCGGCGCCGTGCACGAGTGGCTGCGGTCCGCGCTGAGCGCCGACGTCGCCCGGTCGGCGGGCTGAGCGGCCGGGGCAGCGCTCACCCGCGCCGTCGTGCATGCGGTCGTGCATGCCGTCGTGCATGCGGTCAGCCCGGCTCCGGTACGACGGCGACCGGGCACCGCGCATGGTGCAGCACCCCATGGGTGACCCGCCCGAGGTGGTCGTCGCCCCCATGTGCGCCCGCGCTACCTGTGCCGACCACCAGCAACGCGGCGTCACGGGCGGCGGCGAGCAGGGTGTCCCGGGCCGGCCCCTCGACCGCACGGCGGCGTATCCACAGGTTCTCCGGTGCGTCGCGCAGCGCTGCCTCCAGCGTCTCCGCCGCCTGCTGTTCCTGGGCGTGGGCGGGCGTTCCGGCGAGCAGGGGGTGTGCGGCGGGCGCGTGCCGGGGGCGGTGCCAGGACCGTACGGCTTCCAGGGGGACACCCCGCAGCAGGGCCGCCTCGACGGCGAACCGGACGGCGGCGGTCGAGCCCTCCGGCGGCTCGGCGACCCCCACGACGACGCGGCCGGGTGCGGGCGGCTCCCCCTGTGGCCCACGCACATGTGGTCCACGCACATGTGCTCCGCGCACGACGATCACCGGGCAGTGGGTGCGGCACGCCACCATGGCGCTGACGGAGCCGAGCAGCGTCTCGGCCACGGCGCCCCGGCCCCGGCAGCCCAGGACCAGCGCGAGGGCGCTCCGGCTCTCGCGTACGAGCGCGTACTCCGGTGTCTCCAGGGCGAGACCGACGCCGACCCGCACGCCCGGCTGCCGACGGCGGGCGCGGCGCTCGGCCGCGGCGACGACGGCAGTGCCCTCCTCGGCGGTGTCCGCGTGCGGCTCCCACCAGCAGGCGTGCACGATCCGGAGGGCGGTCCCGCGCAGGGCGGCCTCGTCGGCGGCCCAGTCCAGTGCGGTCAGGCTCGGCTCGGAGCCGTCGACGCCGACGGTGACCGGGAGGTCCACGGCACCGGACGGCCGGTGACCGGCTCCCGTGTCGGCGCTTGTGTCCATCGCCGGGTCTCCTCGCCTCGTAGCTCGGCCGCCGGTCTCTCCAGTCGTCCCTCAAGTCCAGCGTGCGCCTCCCGCCGTCACTGGGGCCGAACAGCCCATACCCGGGGTACCTCAGGTCCCTTTTCCTCCCCGTGTGGCCCGGCACACTGAAGGAAGGGACGATGGCGTCGGCGGCTGTCGACACGCGCGGTGGCCCTGCGCGCCACCCCGGAGGAGGAGGCGAGGGCGATGTCCGTACACGCGAACCCCGTGCACGCGAGCCCGGTTCACGCCATGCCCGTACACACGAGCCCCGTACACGCGAACCCCGTTCTAGCCCGGTCCGACGACATGGAACGGAAGCCACCGGGGCGGACCGCTCCCGGACCCGCTCCCGGACCCGGAGCCGGTCGTGTCGCGGCCCGGTGACCCGCGGCCGGTCGTGGTCGGGGTCGATCCCTCCCCCGATCACCGCATGGCGCTGGCCTGGGCGGCGGACGAGGCGGCCCGGCGCCATGTGCCGTTGCGTCCCGTACTCGCCGAGGGCACCCCGACCCGGGGCGACCGGGAGCGGAAGGTCCCGCCGTCCTGGGAGGGGTGGAACGACCCGCTGCACGAGGAGGGCGAACGGGTCCTGCAGGACGCCGCCGGGTTCGCGACGGCCCACCACCCCCGCCTGGAGGTGGACGCGCTGCTCGCGGAGGGCGAGCCCGTGTGGGTGCTCGGCGAGCAGAGCCGCGACGCCACGGCTGTCGTCCTGGGCTCGCGCCATCTGAGCCGGGCCCAGGAGGTGTTCGGCAACGAGTCGGTCGCCGTGCCGCTCATGGCCCAGGCGCACTGCCCCGTGGTGGTCGTGCCCGAGCCGGAGCACGTCACGCAGGTCCCGGCGTACCTCGTCGTGGGGATCGACGGCAGCGAGCAGTCCGCCGTCGCGGTCGACGTGGCGTTCGAGGAGGCGGCCCTGCGCGGCGCCGAGCTGCACGTCCTGTTCGTCTGGCAGCCCACCACGCTCCGCGTCTTCGACGAGCACGGCTCGCGGCAGGAGTGCCGCCGGATGCTCTCCGAGATCGTGGCCGGGCGCGGTGCCCGGTACCCCGACGTGGTGCTGCGCCACGAACTCGTCGTCGGGGAGCCCGTCAAGGTGCTCACCGAGGCCGCCGCGCACGCGCTGGCGCTGGTCGTGGGCACCCGGGGGCACGGCAGTGTCGCGGGCGCGCTGCTGGGCTCGGTCAGCCAGGGCGTACTGCGCCGCGCGCAGTGCCCGGTCATCGCCGTACCGGCCGCGGCGGCCTGACACACGCACCGGGCGTCGGCGCGAGCGGCGGACCGGGCGCCGACAACCGGGAAGGAAGGTCACCGTGTCCGAGGAAACCGTCGACGAGCGGACCGTCACCGCCCTCGTGGCGGACGCCACGGCGGCCCCGTCACTGCACAACGCGCAGCCCTGGCGGTTCCGTCATCTGCGCGGATCCGGCGTTCTGCGGCTCTACGCCGACCCCGAGCGCGTCCTGCCGCACGGCGATCCGCAGAACCGGGGGCTGCATCTGGGCTGCGGCGCCGCCCTGTTCAACCTGCGCGTGTCCGCCGCCGCTGCCGGGCTCGCACCGGACGTGCGGCTGCTCCCGGACCCGTCCGACGCCGACCTCCTCGCCGAGGTGCGCCTGCGCGGCACCGGGACCCCCGACCCGGCGCTCGCAGAGCTGCACCCCGCCGTGCGCCGTCGGCACTCCAGCCGCCTGCCCTACCACGACCAGGAGATCCCCGCCGACGTACGGGAGGGTCTGTACGCGGCGGCTCGCGCCGAGGGGGCGCAGTTGCTGTTCCCGGGCACCTGGCACGTGCGCTCGGTCCTGGACCTCGTACGGGACGCCGAGGAACGGGAGTTGATGGACGCGGGGGCGCGGGAGGAGATGGCCCGGTGGGCGCACACGGACCCGGGGGACGCGCCGGACGGCATCCCCGCCGAGGCGTTCGGACCGCGCCCGCGCCGCGCCACCTCCTCCATCCGTGACTTCGCCGTGGGGCGCCCGATGCCGGACCGCCCGTGGGCGTCGTTCGAGGAGCGCCCGAACATCGCGTTGCTGGGCACCGCCCACGACGACCCCGCCGACTGGCTCCGCGCCGGACAGGCGCTGGAACGGGTCCTGCTGCGCGCCACCGCCGACGGCCTGGTCGCCTCGGTCACCTCCCAGCCCCTGGAGTGGCCGGAACTCCGCTGGGCGACCCGCGACCCGCTCTCCGCCATGTCCCAGGTCCAGATGGTGCTGCGCATCGGCTACGGCCCGGAGGGGGCGGCGAGTCCCCGGCGTCCGGTGGCGGATGTGCTCGACATCGTGTGAGGCGGGGTGGGAGAGCGGGGTGGCCGCCGAAGAGGTCCTGTGGGCCCGGTGCCTACGACCGCTCCGGTACGACCGCCACCGGGCACTCGGCGTGGTGCAGCAGGGCGTGGGCGACCCGGCCGAGCTGGAGTCCGAAGCGGTCCGTGCGGTGCCGGGCGCCGACGATCACGAGGTCGGCGGCGGCCGAGCGGTCCACGAGCACCTTCGCAGCGGGCCCCTCGACCACAGCCGGGTAGGTGCGGACGCGCGGGAACTCGGCGGACGGCGCCTCGACGGAGGCGGCGAGCAGCGCGGCGGCGCGTTCCTCGTATCCGGCGCCCGACCTGTCGTGGACGGGTCGCCGCCAGGCTCGTACGACGTCCAGGCCGCAGCCGCGCGTCTCGGCCTCCCGGTAGGCGAACTCCAAGGCGCGGGTGCCGGTGTCGGCTTCGCCGAGGCCGAGCAGGATGCGCTCGTGCTCGCCCGCGAGACCCGCGCGGTCGCCCCGGACCACGATCACCGGGCAGGACGCCCGGGCCGCGACGGCGAGTCCGACGGAACCGAGGAGCATGGTCGTGAACGGGCCCCGGCCGCGCGCACCCGTCACCAACGCGAAGGCGTCGTCGCCCGCCCGCACCAGGGCGTCCGCGCCCTCCTGCGGCAGGATCTCGGTGGTCACCTTCACGTCGGGGTCGCGGCGTTCGGCGCGCTCGGCGGCCGAGCCCACGATGTGCTCGGCCAGCACCTGTTCGGAGGGACGGTCCCCGCTCAGCGAGGGCATGCCTCCCTCGTAGCGCTCCCAGAGGGAGCCGTAGAGCAGCTTCAGCGGGAGACCGTGGCGCGCGGCCTCGTCCACGGCCCAGTCGACGGCGCGCAGGGACGAGTCCGAGCCGTCGACTCCCACGACGAGGGGGAGGGTCATGGCGGCCACCGCCTTTCGTGCGGGTGCTGTGTCGGAACCGTCTCCACGGTGGCACGGGCGTCCGCCGGGCCGCGAGGGCGGTTCGGCTCGGGCGGGTGGGACGTTCGGCCCCGGTCGTGCCGGTGCGGGTACGACTCAGCACGCCTCAGCACGTCTCACTACGGCTCAGTACGGCTCAGTACGCCTCGGGAGAGCGCCGGGCGCCGTCCGTACCGCCGGTGAGCCGGGAGTCGACCGCGACGACGCCGTCGACGCCGCGGCAGAGCTGTTCCACGACGGGGATCAGGCTCGCGTCCGCCACGGTGCCGAGGAGGACGACGCGCCCCTCGTGGACCTCGGCCGTGACATCCCTCGGGTCGAAGCCCAGGGTGCGGTCGAGGACGTCGCGGGTGATCTCCTCGCGGATGGCCTCGTCGCGGCGCAGGAAGACCCGCAGCAGATCGGCGCGGCTGACGATGCCGACGAGGCGGTCGGCCTCGTCCACCACGGGCAGCCGTTTGACGTCGCGCGCCTCCATGAGCCGGGCGGCCTCGACCACGTTCCACTCGGGGCGGGCGCACACGGCGGGCGCCGACATCAGCTCCTCGGCGAGGGCGCCCTCGGCCTTGGCCCGCTCCCACGCCTCCAGGTGCGGCGGAGGCGTCCGGCCGGAGGGATCGGCCTGTTCCGCGCTCTTGCGCAGCAGGTCGGCCTCGGACACCACGCCCAGGGGCCGGTCCAGCTCGTCGACCACGGGCACGGCGGTGACGTCGTTCTCCGTCAGGAGCCGCACGAGTTCCTTGAACGGCGTGTCGCGGCCGGCCCGGACGACGTCCCGGCTCATGAGCTCCTCGACCGTTCGGTGGTGCATGGTGCCTCCCGGATGCGGTGCGCCCACCTCGCGGAGGCGGGTCCTCCGCCCGTGCGACGGTGTGCCCCGCGTGGCAGGTTGGATACAGGCACCATTCTGCGGAGAGGGCGGCGATCAGGCGAACCCACACCTCGGGGACCGGACGTCAGGGAAGGTGCCCGCCGGATGTCGGACTGGACATGGGAGTGGACGGGGTACGACCCCGCCGCCGAGCAACTGCGCGAGTCGCTGTGCACGCTGGGCAACGGGTACTTCGCCACACGTGGGGCGCTGGCCGAGTGCCGGGCCGACGGGGTGCACTACCCGGGGACCTATGTGGCCGGCTGCTACAACCGTCTCGAATCGACTGTGGCGGGCCGCCATGTGGTCAACGAGGACATGGTCAATCTGCCGAACTGGCTGCTCCTGAGATTCCGGCTGCGCCCGGCGGAGGGGGCGTGGGGACCGTGGTTCACCCCCGGTCCGCACACGGTGGCGGACCACACCCATGTCCTGGACCTGCGCCGCGGCACGCTCACCCGGACGTTCTCCCACCACATGGGTGCGGGCCATACGCTGAACGTCGAACAGACCCGCCTGGTCCACATGGAGGACCCCCATACCGCCGCGCTGCACACGGTGTTCACGCCCGAGGGCTGGTCCGGCGAGATCGAGATCGAGAGCTGCCTCGACGGCGAGGTGGTCAACGGCAATGTGCACCGCTACGGCACCCTCGACCGCCATCATGTGGCCCACCTCCGCACGGGAGCGCGGGAGCCGGACACGGTCTGGCTCCACTGCCGGACGAGCGCGTCCGACATCGCGGTCGCCCTGGCCGCCCGCACCACCGTCGACGCGGCTCGCGCCCCGGTGTCGTCGGAGCTGCGTCCGGGCCGCCATCGCGCCGTCCACCGTCTGGTCGTGCCGGTCATCTCCGGTCGGCCCGTCACCGTGGACAAGACGGTCGCCCTGCACACCTCCCGGGACTCCGCGATCAGCGATCCCCTCGGCGCGGCGCTGGACCGGGCGACCACAGCCGCGCCGTACCCCGACCTCCTGGAGTCCCACACAGCGGCATGGGAACGGCTGTGGCGGCGCGCCGACATCCAGGTGCCGGGCGAGGCGGGCCGCATCCTGCGCCTGCACCTCTTCCACGTGCTCCAGACCCTGTCCCCGCACACCGCCGACCTGGACGTGGGCGTGCCCGCCCGCGGTCTGCACGGCGAGGCGTACCGCGGCCACGTCTTCTGGGACGAACTCTTCGTCCTGCCCTATCTGACCCTGCACTTCCCCGACGTCTCCCGCGCTCTCCTCGACTACCGCCACCGGCGCCTCCCCCGCGCCTGCCGCGAGGCCGCCGCCGCGGGCCACACCGGGGCGATGTACCCCTGGCAGAGCGGCAGCGACGGCCGCGAGGAGACCCAGCGCCGGCATCTCAACCCCCGCTCGGGACGCTGGCTCCCGGACCACTCCCGTCTCCAGCACCATGTGGGCTCGGCCATCGCGTACAACATCGTCAACTACTGCGAGGCGACCGGCGACACGGAGTACCTGCACACCAAGGGCGCCGAGATGCTGCTCCACATCGCCCGCTTCTGGGCGGACCGCGCGGTGTACGACGCGGAGTTGGGGGCGTACCGCCTGCGCGGGGTGGTGGGCCCGGACGAGTACCACGACGCCTACCCGGACGCGGACCGGCCGGGGCTGGACGACAACACGTACACCAACGTGACCGCCGCCTGGGTCCTCGCCCGCACCCTCGGTCTCCTGCGTCACCTGCCGTCATGGCGCCGCGCGGACCTCTTCGAACGCGCCCGACTGGACCCCGCCGAACTGCCCGCGTGGGACGAGATCTCCCGCCGCCTCCACATCCCGTTCCACGCGGGCGTGATCAGCCAGTTCGCGGGCTACGACGCCCTCGCCGAACTGGACTGGGACGGCTACCGCGAGCGCTACGGCGGCATCCGCCGACTCGACCGCATCCTGGAGGCGGAGGGCGACACCGTCAACCGCTACAAGGCGTCCAAACAGGCCGACGTCCTCATGCTCGGCCACCTCTTCTCCCCCGCCGAACTACGCTCCCTCTTCCGGCGCCTGGGCCACGACCTGGACGACGACCTCTGGCACCGCACCGTCGACTACTACCTCGCCCGCACCAGCCACGGCTCCACCCTCAGTGAACTCGTCCACGGTCTCGTCCTGGCCCGCGCCCGCCGCGCCGACGCCTGGCGGTACGTCCGCGACGCCCTGGAGGCCGACATCGCCGACATCCAGGGCGGCACGACCGGCGAGGGCATCCACCTGGGCGCCATGGCCGGCACCCTCGCGCTGGTCCAACGCGGTCTGACGGGACTGGAAACCCGCGAGGACGCCCTCTGGCTGGACCCCGTCCCGCTGCCCGCCCTCTCCTCCTACAGCTTCTCCCTCCACTACCGCGGCCACTGGGGCATCACCCTCCGCCGCCGCCCCGGTCAACTGGAGCTGGCCGTACCGGAGTCGGAGCAGTCCCCGATCCGGGTGATGCTGGCGGGCCGGTCGGTGACGATCGCTCCGGGGGAGACGTGTGTGCTGGCGGTGGAGGAGGAGGGGTGAGGGGACGTTCGCTCAACTCCCCGCGCCGGGTGCGTCGGAGGCGGAGGGTGCCGGGGACGCGTCGGGCACCTTCGTGGTGGGACGGACGATGACGACCGGGCAGGTGGCGTGCTGGGTGCAGTGCTGGCTGACCGAGCCGAGGAGAGCGCCGGTGAAGCCGCCGTGACCGCGGTTGCCCACGACCAGGAGGGAGGCGCCGTCGGCCGCGTCCAGCAGGACACCGGCCGGGGTGCCGTAGGCGACTTTCGTCACGATCTCCACCTCGGGCTCCGGTCCCGCCACCTCCTCCAGCGCCTCGGCGACGATCTCCCCCGCCACCCGCTGGAAGTCGGACTCCGCGCCCGTGGGCGGCATCCAGCCGAGCGAGCCGTACATCTGCGGGAACTCCCAGGCCGTCACCGCCTCCAGCGTGCTGCCCGTCGTCTCCGCCTGCCTCAGGGCCCAGCGCAGCGCCCGCTTGGACGACTCCGAACCGTCCACGCCCACGACGATCCGAGGCTTCTGGTCGGGATGAGCGGCCACGGTGTCCTCCGAGTCCTCGGGTACTCCACTGCCCGGCGCGGCGTCCGGCCGCGCCGCCGTCCAGACCATGGTGACGCGCGGCCGTGGTTCGCGCCCGGCGACTCGGGGGTGTGCGGGGACCACAGGTGTGTGTGGCGAGCACATGTGGGGCGAGGATGCCGGAGCCGCCGTTCGGTGGTGGGTCCGGCACCCTCGTACAACACGC
This sequence comes from Streptomyces sp. DSM 110735, assembly GCF_016482685.1. GTDB lineage: Bacteria > Actinomycetota > Actinomycetes > Streptomycetales > Streptomycetaceae > Streptomyces. The sequence continues at coordinate 209,826 of NZ_JACYHF010000003.1, forward strand.
GGTCAGGCCGCCGACAGCGTGCCCGGCTGCTCCGCATCCTCCAGCAGGTCCATCAGGGCCGCCCGGGCGCGGGCCACCCGGGAGCGGACCGTGCCGACCGGGCAGTCACCGAGCCGGGCCGCCTCGGCGTAGGGCAGCCCGACGACCTGGGTGAGCACGAACGCCTCGCGCCGCTCGTCCGGCAGGGTGGCCAGCAGGTCGAGCAGCGCGACGCCGTCGTCGAAACCGGGCAGGTCGCGCGGCTGTGCCCGTTCGACGGCGCCCTGCCAGTCGGGGGCGTCGGACAGACGTGGCCGCGCGGCGGCGTACCGGTAACTGTCGATGACCGCGCGGCGCGCGATGGCCAGCAGCCACGTACGCGCCGACGAACGACCCTCGAACCGGTGCAGACTGCCGAACGCCCGCACGAAGGTGTCCTGCGCCAGATCGTCCACCGCCTGCGGGTCGCCGCACAGATGGGCGACGTACCGCCGCACATCACGCTGGAGACGACGCGCGAACTGCTCCACGGCGTGGGCGTCACCGCCCCGGGCGGCCAGGGCCCAGGCGGTGGTCGCGTCGTCGTCCGAGGCCGGTGGATCGGTCGCGGGGTGCGGGGCGTGCGGAGGGTGCGGGGTTTGCGAGGGCTGCGGGGCTTGCGGGTGTCGTGGGGAGGGGGAGACAGGCAGGGTGGGAGTGATCACCTGATGTCCTTGTCGGAGATCCGTGTCCGGGGGCGCCGCGGCTGCGCGTACGCGCGTAGGGGCGGCGGTCCGGTGAAGGGGAACGGCCGTACGGCGCCCAGGAACGGTCGCGTGGTCACGCGTGGGGACGGGCGGGGGTACGGCCGGGGACCCGGGCCGCTTACGGCGGTTCCGGGATGCCGGCTGTCCTCAGATGACAGCGGTCCCCGGTGGAGGTCCCCGAGTGGTGATCGCGTGGACGAGGAGGAGGCGCGGCGCCCGGTCGGAGCGGGAGCGGGGCGGTCGGCGAGTCTCGGGGTCGTGGTCCGGGGTGACCGTGAGGCGGAGCAGGAGCCGCAGCGGATTCGCCAGCCATCCGGCGACGGCCCGCAGGAGACGGAAAGCGGCCTTCTCGCCGTACGCCAGCCAGAGGCCAGTGAGGAACGCGGCGAGGAGGTGGGCGGCGGACATGGCGAGGGCGAACAGGGTGCCGATGGAGATGGTGTGCCCCAGACCCATGTGGTCCATGGCCATGTGGGCGGCGGCCATGTGGGGCACGTCCAGGTGGTTCATGTGCGGGGAGCCCATGGACCGTGACCCCCTGGACGCCGACCCCATGTCCATGGCTCCGCCCATATGCATGGACCCCATGTGCGTGGACCCCATGTGCGTGGACGCCCTGTGCACGGAACCCATATGGCCGGACCCCATGTGGCCCGACCCCATGTGGTCCCCGCCCATGGAAGCCGCTCCTCCAGCCCCCGACGGCGCATAGGAGAACGCCGTATGCAGTCCCGTCTGCGCGGCCATCACCAGCGTCACGATCAGCGGCAGACCCCGCTCACGCCCGGCCAGACACCACCCGACACCCCCGGTCACCACCGCGCCGAGCACGAGCGCCCAAGTCTCCACACCGGTGCCGGAGACGAGGACGTGCCCCAGGGCGGCGAACAGCACGCACACGGCCGCGAACACCGCGGCCCGTACGGTGCGGAAGCACCACCCTGCGGTCATGGGGCTCATCCTCGCATCGGGGTCCGGGAGGCTGTACGGGGATACGGAAACACCCCCCGCCCCACGCTCAGCCCGCCCGACGTGATCCGGACCACCCCCAGGACACCGGACGCGCCTACACGGCCGACGAGTTGGCGGAGCGACCCCGCAGCAGGGCGAACGCGGCGGCACCCAGCCCGAGTACGCCGACAATGAGCCCCGCGACGCCCAGCCCACGGGCGGTCGAGTCGCTGCCCGACGCCTTGACCGTCGCACCGGTACCGGCGGTGCCCTTCGAGCCGGACTTCCCCTCGGCGTCACCGGCACCGGCGCCCGCCGCCTTCGCGGTCAGCTTGAGCGTGGGCGCCGGGTTCTCCGGCTCGTCCTCGCCGGGGGTGGGCTCCTCGATCCAGCGGACCGTCTTGCCGTCGGAGTACGTCTGGAGCGTCTTGAAGGTCAGCCCGTCGGTGTCGTCGGGGAGTTGACCGAAGGCGACGTCGAAGTCCTCGAAGTGTCCGGCTGTTGTCTTCCCGCCGGTCCAAGTGATCTGGGAGACCGCGTCGGTGATGGCGCCGTCGTCCGTCTTGACCGGCTTCTTCAGCTTGGTCGTGGTGACCTTCGCGGTCCAGCCGTCCCTCGGGGACACGAGGACGCCGAGCACGGGGTGGTCGGTGGGCAGGAACACCTGGACCTTCGTGGTCGCGGCGCCGTCCTCCTCGTTCGGGACGCGGAAGGTGAGCAGACCGTCGGTGGCTCCCTTGGCGTAGCTCTCGGGATGGACGGTGACGTGCGCCGAGGCGACGCCCGCCGCCGCGAACAGCCCGGCGGCGGTCAGAGCGGTGACGGCGGCGGCGCGGCGCAGGGCCGTGTGTGTGGTGGACATGGGGGTGCGGATCTCCGTACTGGTGGGGACGCCTTCCTTCCCCACAGGAGTCGGACGCGGAGGGCGTCCGGTTCCCGGCGCGTTCGGAGTTATTCGGCTGACCGGCACCCTCACGCGGACCCGCGATCACGCACCCGGGTTGTACGCAATTCGGCTGGTTGACCCGCGAGTTGGCCGTACGGTTCCATCCCCGCGGGGAGTCCTCGGTGAGGGGCCGAGGGCACAGGGGATCTCGGGGGGAACGCATGTCCGGTGCTGTGCGGGTGTCCTTGGTGGCCGTGCTGGTGCTCACGGGGGCAGCGGGCACCGCGGTGGCGGCTCCCGCCCACTCGACCGGTCACTCGACCGGCGCGAAAGTCGAGCGGATCAGCACGGGGTCGGACGGAAGCCAGTTGCCCAAGGCGTCGGCGGGCGGCGTGATCAGCGCCGACGGACGCTACGCCGCGTTCCTGAGCGGCGACCCCTCCGGCGGTATCGACAAGGTGCTGTACCTCAAGAACCTGCGCACCGGCAGGCTCACCAAGGTGCCGGAGAACCTGGTGTACACGACGCTGACCGGACTCAGCGCCGACGGGCGCCGGATCGCGTACTCCGACAGCAACCGCTATCCCAAGCCGTACGTCTACGACCGCGTGACCGGCGAGACGCGGCAACTGTGGCCCGCCGACGGCGACGCGTACGAGCTGGGCGAGACGGCGGCCATCAGCGGTGACGGCCGGAGCGTCGCGTACACACTGGGCAACCGGCACGGTCTGGAGTACGCGGGCGTGCTCTACGTGCGTGACCTGGTCACCGGCGCGGACGATCGGATCGTCAAGCTGGACTCCGACTCCATGGTCAGCGGCGCCTCGCTCGACGCGAGGGGTCGCACCCTGGCCTACGGTGTGGTCACGAGCGCCGGAGACGGCGAGATCCATGTGCGCAACCGCCACACCGGCACGACCCGACGTGTCGACACCGGCGCCCCGGCGCACCTGGTCCAGCTCTCCGCCGACGGCCACCGTGTGCTGTTCAACGTCCAGACCGGGGACGGGATATGGGTCGCCTACGTGCGCGATCTCCGCACCGGTCAGGTCCGCCGCGTCGCCGACGGCCCGGCCGTGTCGGGCGACGGCTCGCTGCGGCACGTCCTGCTCACCGACGGCGACTCCCTGGTTCTGCGGGACCTCCGCACCGGCCGACAGCGCACCGTCGCCCCGGCGGCTTCCGCCACCGCGGTCCCCGGCTCGGTCACCCGCGACGGCGGCGCGGCGGTCTTCACCTCCACCGACGACACCATGGTCCCGGACGACACCAATGAGGTCTCGGACGTGTTCGTCACCCACCCCCGCCCGTAGCGCATACGGGTGACTCCGGTTCTGCGATCATGGTCGGAGCAATCGGGGAGAGGGGTGGTCCAGCGTGTCCGAGGCGCCGTCCGAAGCCGTGAGCGCACCGGGGCGGCCCGTGCCGTGCCGGGTCGTCGTGTGCCGGGACTGCTGCTGCGGTACCGCCAAGGTGCCCGGGGTGGATCACGCGGCGCAGACCGCGCGGCTGCGTGCCGAGGTGCCGGTGCGTGTCTCGGAGTGTCTCGACGCGTGCGAGCGGGCCAATGTCGTCGTCGTGCAGCCGTCCGCCGCCGGGCGGGCGGCCGGGGGCCGGCCGGTCTGGCTGGGGCTGGTGAACGACCCCGCCGCGACCGAGGACATCATCGAGTGGGTGCGCGCCGGGGGTCCGGGGCTCGCGCCCCTGCCGGAGATCCTCGGGCTGTACGCCGTCCCGCCGCCGAGGCGTTGACCGAAGCCTCCCGCGCAAGCCTCCCTCGCGCCGCAGCCTCCCTCACGCTGTCGGAGGCGCCCACCGATCCATCCGAATGGTGGACGTCACTCCCCGCGTCCGGTCCGCGCCCCCTAGGCTGGCCCGTGCAGATGGTTCGACCCGTCCGCCAGGCGGGGGCGTCGCAAGAGGGAACCCGGTGGGAATCCGGGACTGCCCCGCAGCGGTGAGCGGGAACGACCGCCGTCATACGCACTGGGTCCGCAGCGGACCTGGGAAGCGACGGCCAGTAGGTGTCCTCCGGCAGACGGAGGACGTGCTCGCGAGTCCGAAGACCTGCCACTGCCCGCGCGCGAACGCTCGTGCGCGGCATTCCGGTGACCTCGAGGGCGGGTCGGCGCAGACGATCGAACGGCGGTTGCCGTGCGGTCCGTCGCCCCTTCGCGCGCTCGTGGTGTCCCCGGGATCTCAGGGATTCATCTCGCGAAGGAGATCTCCGTGACCACCAAGTCCGCAGCCGCGGCAGCACGGGCGACCGTGTACGGCTACCCCCGCCAGGGCGGCAACCGGGAACTGAAGAAGGCCGTCGAGGGCTACTGGAAGGGACGCGTCAGCGCCGACGCCCTCCAGGACACGGCAGCCGAACTGCGCCGCGCCAACTGGCGCCAGCTCGCCGACGCCGGTATCCACGAGGTGCCGACCGGTGACTTCTCGTACTACGACCACGTCCTGGACACCACCGTCATGCTGGGCGCGATCCCGGAACGCCACCGCGACGCCGTCGAAGCCGACGCCCTGGACGGCTACTTCGCGATGGCACGCGGCACCCAGGATGTCGCGCCGCTGGAGATGACCAAGTGGTTCGACACCAACTATCACTATCTGGTGCCCGAGTTGGGTCCGGACACCGTCTTCACCGCGAACTCCGCCAAGCAGGTGGGCGAGTTCAAGGAAGCCCTCGCCCTGGGGCTGACCGCGCGCTCGGTCCTCGTCGGTCCCGTCACCTATCTGCTGCTGGCCAAGCCCGCGCCCGGCGCCCCCGCCGACTTCGAACCGCTCACCCTGCTGGACCGCCTCCTGCCGGTCTACGCCGAGGTCCTTGCCGACCTGCGCGCGGCCGGTGCCGAGTGGGTGCAACTGGACGAGCCCGCCCTGGTACAGGACCGCACCCCGGCCGAACTGAACGCCGTCGAGCGGACGTACCGTGAACTCGGCGCCCTCACCGACCGGCCCAAGCTGCTGGTCGGCTCGTACTTCGACCGGCTCGGCGCGGCACTGCCGGTGCTGGCCAAGGCGCCCGTCGACGGTCTCGCGCTCGACTTCACCAGGGCGGGCAACCTGGAGGACCTCGCCGCCGTGGGCGGGCTGCCGGGCAAGCGGCTGGTCGCGGGAGTCGTGGACGGACGCAACATCTGGGTGAACGATCTCGCGAAGTCCCTCTCCACTCTGGGTACGTTGCTCGGTCTGGCCGACCGGGTCGACGTGTCCGCCTCCTGCTCCCTGCTGCACGTGCCGCTCGACGCCGCAGCCGAGCGGGAGATCGATCCGCAGATCCTGCGCTGGCTGGCGTTCGCCCGGCAGAAGACCGCAGAGATCGTCACCCTCGCCAAGGGGCTGACCCACGGCACCGGCGCCATCTCCGCCGAACTCGCCGCCAACCGGGCGGACTTGGCATCACGGGCGTCCTCCCCCATCACCCACGACCCCGCCGTGCGCGCCCGCGCCGCCGCCGTCACCGAGGCGGACGCCCGCCGCTCCCAGCCGTACGCCGAGCGGACGGCAGCCCAACGCGCGCATCTCGGGCTGCCATTGCTCCCGACGACCACGATCGGTTCGTTCCCGCAGACCGCCGAAGTGCGCTCCGCCCGCGCCGACTTGAACGCGGGCCGGATCGACACGGCCGGGTACGAGGAGCGGATCAGGGCGGAGATCCAGGAGGTGATCTCCTTCCAGGAGAAGGCGGGACTGGACGTCCTGGTGCACGGCGAGGCCGAACGCAACGACATGGTGCAGTACTTCGCCGAACAGCTCACCGGCTACCTCGCCACCCGGCACGGCTGGGTCCAGTCCTACGGCACCCGCTACGTCCGCCCGCCGATCCTCGCGGGCGACATCTCCCGCCCCGAACCCATGACCGTCCGCTGGACGACCTACGCCCAGTCGCTCACCGAGCGCGCCGTCAAGGGGATGCTCACCGGCCCGGTCACCATGCTCGCCTGGTCCTTCGTCCGCGACGACCAGCCCCTCGGCGACACCGCACGCCAGGTGGCACTCGCCCTGCGCGACGAGGTCAACGACCTTGAGGCGGCGGGCACTTCCGTCATCCAGGTCGACGAACCCGCCCTGCGCGAGACCCTGCCCCTGCGCGCCGCCGACCGCCCCGCCTACCTCGACTGGGCCACCGAGGCGTTCCGCCTCACCACCAGCGGGGTGCGCCCGGACACCCAGATCCACACCCACATGTGCTACGCCGAGTTCGGAGACATCGTCCAGGCAATCGACGACCTCGACGCCGACGTCATCAGCCTGGAAGCCGCCCGCTCGCACATGCAGGTCGCCCGCGAACTCGCCGCCCACGGCTACCCGCGCGAGGCAGGACCCGGCGTGTACGACATCCACTCCCCGCGCGTACCGAGCGCCGAGGAGGCAGCCGACCTGCTGCGCGCGGGTCTCAAGGCCATCCCCGCCGAGCGGCTCTGGGTCAACCCCGACTGCGGCCTGAAGACCCGCGGCTGGCCCGAGACCCGCGCCTCCCTGGAGAACCTGGTCCGCGCCGCCCGGACGGTACGGGAGGAGTCCGCCCTGTCGTAGCCGCGAACGACCTCCGTGCGTACGACGGTTCAACTCCCGTCGGACGCACGGAGGTTCAGCCCCAGCTCCCGCTCGCCCAGAGGCGCGAAGAAGCGCTCCACGTCCGCGTCCGTGACCTCGTCCAGGGTCGCCGGGGACCAGTGCGGGTCCCGGTCCTTGTCGATGATCTGGGCGCGGACCCCCTCCACCAGATCGGGGTGGGCGAGGAAGGCGCAGGAGACGCGGAACTCCTGGTCGAGGACCGCCTCCAGGGTGTCGAGCCGCCGGGCGCGGCGCACCGCGGCCAGCGTCGTCTTGAGCGCGGACGGGGACCGGGTGAGCAGAGTCTGCGCCGCCTCCTTCGCCGCCGGGTCGTCGTGGGCGAGCAGGCGGCGCAGGATCTCCTCGACCGTGTCGGCGGCGAAGCACGCGTCGATCCACTCGCGGTGTGCCGCCAACTCCCCTTCCGGCGACGGCTGGACGTGCCGTTCCACCGCCTCCCGCGCCGGGAGGACGGCGAGATCCGCCAGCAGCTCCGGGAGCGCGCCGGAGGGCACGTAGTGATCGGCGAGCCCGCACAGGAGCGCGTCCCCCGCGCCGACGGCGACGCCCGTGAGCGCGAGGTACGTCCCCAGCTCGCCGGGCGCCCGCCCGAGCAGCCAAGTGCCGCCGACGTCCGGGACGAATCCGATGCCGGTCTCGGGCATCGCGACCCGGGACCGCTCGGTGACGATCCGGACGCTCCCGTGCGCGGAGATCCCGACGCCCCCGCCCATCACGATGCCGTCCATGACGGCGACGTACGGCTTCGGGTAGCGGGCGATGCGGGCGTTGAGCCGGTACTCGTCGCGCCAGAACGCGGCCGAGACGGTGCCGTCACCGTCGCGCGCGTCGTCGTGCACGGCCCGGATGTCGCCGCCCGCGCACAGCCCGCGCTCCCCCGCGCCGGTGACGACGACGGTCTCAACAGCCGGATCGTCCTCCCACACGGTGAGCGCTTCGTCGACGCGCCGGACCATGGCGTGGTTGAGCGCGTTGAGCGCCCGGGGCCGGTTGAGCACGATGTGTGCGGCGCGTCCGTCGGTGCGCAGGAGTACGGACTCGTCCTCGGCGCTCATCCGCATGTCTCCGTCAGGCCACGGGCCGGGATGCCTCGCATGTTCTCGTCGGTTCCTTCCGGGTCAACTGGACGCGCGGTCACGGACGATCTTGTCAGTGCCGCCCGCGCACGGGAAGGGGGGCGCCCGGGCGCCACGCTCAGCCCCGCTCCGCTCCGGTTCGCCCCGCTCCGCTCAGCCGGAGTCCGGACCGTCGCCCGGCTTCTCCTGGTACGAGTACCGCTGCTCCCGCCAGGGGTCGCCGATGTTGTGGTAGCCGCGCTCCTCCCAGAAGCCCCGGCGGTCCTCGGTGAGGTACTCGATGGCGCGGAGCCACTTGGGGCTCTTGTAGCCGTAGAGGTGGGGGACGACCAGGCGGAGGGGGAAACCGTGTTCGGCGGTGAGGGGTTCGCCGTTGTGGTGGGTGGCGAGGACGGTCTCGGAGGTGTCGAAGTCGGAGAGGCGGAGGTTGGCCGAGTAGCCGTACTCCGCCCAGGCCATGACATGGCTGACCTCGGGTGCGGGCGGGACCAGGTCGAGGACGGCGCGCGCGGGGATGCCGTACCACTCGTGGTCGGTGGAGGTGGGACCCGTGGCGCAGTGCAGGTCGGCCACGACGGTGGTGTGCGGCAGCGCGGCCAGGTCGTCGAACAGCCACTGCCGCTCGTCGCCGGAGGCGGTGGCGCCGAAGACGCGCAGGTTCCAGCGCTGGGGGCGGAAGCGGGGTACGGAGCCGTAGTGCGAGACGGGCCAGCCGTGGACGAGGCGCTGGCCGGGCGGTATCCGTTCGGGCACGTCGGTGGGGGCGCCCTGTCCGTTGCCGGCCACGTGGTTGTCCCCTCTCCGCCCGTGCCCCGGGGCACTGCTGCCTACCAGTGCAGCGTAGGTGCTCCCGTGGAGCGGGGCACGGGGTGGGGGTCGGAAGGGGACCCGTCGCACGCGGCGGGGCGTCACGCGCAGCCACGCGGCACACGCAGCCACGCGTCACAGATGGCCCGGCATCACGCGCTGCCAGGCATCACTCGCTGGCCAGCGAGACCTCCGTCGACTTGATCAGCACCACGACCGGCGAGCCCTCCGTCAGCCCGAGGTCGGTCACCGCCTCCTTGGTGATCGCCGCCGTGAGTTCGCCCCCGTCGACGGCGACCCGGACGGTGGCCATCGCGCCGCCGACGGCCAGACCGGTGACCGTGCCGGGGAGCTGGTTGCGGATGGAGAGCCCTTCCACGCGGCCCGTGGCGAGCGCGACCTCGGTGGACTTCATCATGGCCCGCACGGCGGACCCCTCGGCCAGCCCGAGGTCCTTGACGGACTCCAGGGTGATCGCCGCGGTGAGGCGTTGACCGCCGTCGAGTCGCACCCGCACGGTCGCCATCACCTCGCCGTGCGCGATGTCGGTGACGGTGCCGGGGATCTGGTTGCGCATGCTCAAGTTCATGGCGCTCCTCACGGAGAGAGGTCGGCTATGTCCTGTGCGTGTACGCGCACAAGCTAGCCGTGACAGCCCGTCGCGGCGCATCACCCCTCGCATTCGCGACCTGCTCGGCCGTAATAGGCTGGCAAACGAGAGGTACGAAGACCCGTTCCCGTCCTTTGTCCGCGCCGTCCGGTCCGGTGCGGGTCGCGCGTGAGGTGGTGAGCCGTGATCCAGATCGTCGAACACACTGCGGTGGAGAACCCCTCCGCCGTCGCCGCCACGCTCGCCGCCACCGGGCTGCCGGTACGGGTCCGCCGCGTCTGGGCGGGCGAGCGGGTGCCGGACACGGTGGACGGCATGGTCGCCCTGGTGGTGCTGGACGGCCCGGCGGGCGCCCCCGCCGCTCAACTGGCGTTGCTGCGCGCCGCGCTGGACGCCGAGGTGCCGGTGCTGGGCGTCGGGACGGGGGCGCGGCTGCTGGCCCTGGCGGCAGACGGCGGTGCCGGATCGTACGCGCCCTCCGACGGCGATCCCCCGCAGGGCGCACTCCACGACCACGCGGACCACGCGGACCACACGGACCACGCGCCCGCCCCGCACGACGAGGGCGACGTACGCGTGCTCCGCATCGGCCCCTCCGCCTGGGGCGTGCGACTCCACCCGGTCCACCCGGTCCCGTACGCCGACGGCGTGTACGGCCGCTTCGCCGCTCTCGTCGCGGACCGGGCGGAACGGACCACGACGAGAGCGTTCTTCACCCGCCGGGCGGCGACGTGGGACGAGCGGTTCACCGACGACGGTCCCCGGTACGCGGCCGCCGCCCACCGGATGGAACTGCGGTCCGGGCAGCGGGCGTTGGACGTGGGCTGCGGCACCGGCCGGGTGCTGCCCGCGCTGCGCGACCAGGTCGGCCCGGCGGGCGTCGTGGCCGGGGTGGACCTCACGCCCGCCATGCTGACCGCCGCCGCCCGTCAAGGCCGGGGCGCACAGGGCCACTTGCTGCTGGCCGACGCCTGCCGTCTCCCGCTGCGGACCGGGGCGGTGGACGGCGTCTTCAGCGCGGGGCTGCTCAACCACCTCCCCGACCCGCGCCGTGCGCTGCGCGAATGGGCCCGCGTGACCGCGCCGTTGGGCGTCCTGTTGCTCTTCCACCCCTCCGGCCACGCCGAACGAGCCGCCCGCCACGGCCGCCCCCTCGCCCCGGACGACCCGCTGACCGAGGGGAACCTGCTCCCCGCCCTGCGCGCGACGGGCTGGCGGACGGCGTGTTACGAGGACGCGCCGCACCACTTCCTGCTGCGCGCGGTCCGCACGGCGGACTGACGGCGGACTGAGACCGAACCGCCCGCTCAGGAAAGGCTGTTGGCGCGGTCGGCGCGGCGCAGCAGCGGTTCCGGGAGGGAGGCGTCCACGAACGCGTCGCGCGGGTGGGCCATTGCGGGCAGACCGACGGTCTCCCGGCGCAGGAAGACGGCGAGGGTCCAGTCGAGGAAGACCCGCAGCTTGCGGTTCATGGTCGGCACCCGGCTGCCGTGGTAGAGCCGGTGGAACCACCAGGCGGGGCGGCCCTTGAGCTTGTACTTGCCGAACAGGATGGCCACGCCCTTGTGCAGACCGATGCTGGCCACCGCGCCGAGGTTCTTGTGCCGGTACACCTTCGGCTCGTCGTCGCGCAGCCGGGCGACGACGTTGTCGCCGAGGACGAGCGCCTGGCGTACGGCGTGCTGCGCGTTGGGCGGGCACCAGGCGCCCTCGCCCGACGCGAGGTCCGGCACCTGGGCGTTGTCACCCGCCGCCCACACGTAGTCCATGCCCTGCACCTGGAGGGTGGGGGCGGTGTCGATGTGGCCCCTCGGACCGAGCGGCAGACCGAAGTCGGAGAGCAGCGGGCTGGGCTTGACCCCGGCGGTCCAGACGATGGTGGAGGCGGGGGTCTCGACGCCGTTCTTCAGCACCACGTGCTGGTGGAGGCAGGACTCCATGGAGGTGTTGAGGTAGATCTCGATGCCGCGCTCCTCCAGCTTCTGCATCGTCCATACGCCGAGGTCGGGACCCATCTCGGGCAGGATGCGGTTCGCCGCCTCGACCATGATGAAGCGCATGTCCTCGCGGCTGACGCCCGAGTAGTTCTCCGCCGCGTCCCGGGCCATGTCCTCGATCTCGCCGACGGCCTCCACACCCGCGAAGCCGCCGCCGACGAAGACGAAGGTGAGCGCCTTGCGGCGGACCTCCGGGTCGGTGGTGGAGTCGGCCTTGTCGAGCTGCCACAGCACGTGGTCGCGCAGGCTGATCGCCTCCTCGACGGTCTTCAGACCGATGCCGTGCTCCGCGAGACCGGGGACGGGGAAGGTGCGCGAGACGGAACCGGTGGCGACCACGAGGTAGTCGAAGGGCAGCTCGTACTCGTCGCCCGCCGCGGGCACGATGGTGGCGGTCTTCGCCTGGTGGTCGACGCCGACGACATGACCGGTGACGACCTCCGCGCCCTTGAGCGCCGGGCGCAGCGGGGCGACGAGGTTGCGGGCGGCGATGTTGCCTCCGGCGGCCTCGGGGAGGAAGGGCAGGTACGTCATGTACGGGCGCGGGTCGACCACGGTGACGGCTGCCTCGTGCTTGCGCAGCTTCTTGAGCAGGCGCAGGGCGGTGTACAGCCCGACGTAGCCACCGCCGACGATGAGGATCCGGGGCGGCCGGGTGGTGCCGGTGCTGGGCATGGGGGATGGGCCTTTCTGGGGTGGGGCGAGCGGCGGGGAACGGGGCGAGGGCGGGCGGGGCGCTAGCTCTTGGCGGTCTCGACAGGGACGCCGGTCTGCGCGCCGACCGGCGGAGCGACGGGCGCTCCCGTCTGCGTGTCGGTCTGTGTGTCGGTGTGTGTACCGGCGCCCTTGGCCGGGCGGGCGATCACGCTGTACGCGATGCCGACCAGGACCGCGCCGCCGACCAGGTTGCCGAGACCGACGAAGAGCAGGTCGCGGGCGAAGGCGCCGACGGTGACGCCGGGGACGTGCTGGAAGAGGCCGAGCGAGAAGTACGTCATGTTGGCGACGACGTGCTCGAAGCCGGAGCCGATGAAGGCGAGCAGACACCAGAAGATCAGGGCGATCTTGGCGCCGTCGGAGCGGGTCCGCCCGGCCGTCCAGAGGGCCAGGCAGACCAGGAAGTTGCACAGGACCCCGCGGAAGAAGAGCGCCTCGGTGCTCTCGTGGATCTTGGTCGTCAGCATGCCGGTGAGCAGGGTGGCGCCGGGGGCGGGCTTGCCGGGGACGCCGACCATGTCGAGGACACCGGCGCTGTGCACGATCCAGGCGAAGACGATCGAGCCGATCAGGTTGCCGATGAAGGAGAAGACGATGACGCCGACGGCGCCTAGCGGCGAGACGCGGCGCCTGGTCACTCCCTGGGTCATCGTCAGCACGTTGCCGGTGCACAGTTCCGACCCGGCGAAGACGACGAGGATGAGCGCGATGCCGAAGACGCCGCCCTGGATCAGCTTGGTCCAGGCGGAGTGCTGGGCGCCGAGCGGCCCGGTCACCATGATGAGGAGCACACCCGCTACGCCGATGAAGGCTCCGGCGAGTGCGGAGAGCAGCAGATAACGGCCGGGACTGCGCAGGAGGGACACCTTGGTCCGCGCGGCGGTGGCCTGCTCTTCCAAGGCGTGCTGAAGGGGAATGGGCACGGTGACTCTCTCGGTGCTGATGCCCGTCGAGGACGGCACTCGCCTCGATAGGCAACGGTTATGAGGCGTCGGGTGGCGCCTTTTGAATTGATGCGGTGATGACACGGCAAGAGGTCGCCCCCTCCGGTTTTTCACCCCCGGAGAAAACGACCTCTTATGCCGACGGAAATCCCGTCCTGGGAAATCCCGTCCTGGGAAATTCCGTCCTGTCCGCGTCGGAGTCACACCCGCCCACACCGGCGAGAGAAACTCCGGACGGGGGGACCGTGGCCGGGGCGGGCGAGACCGGTATCGTCCGCCCCTGTCACAGCCGGTGGGGCTTACTTCTTCTTGTCGCCCGCCGTGTAGGAGGCGGCGCCGGTGCCGGCCAGCTTGCCGCCGTCGACGATGAGGTACTCGTCGCGGATCGGGGTGCCGTCGAGGAAGTTCTCCAGGATCTCGCGGGTACCGGCCGCGTAACGCGCCTGGGCGGTCAGCGAGGTGCCGGAGATGTGGGGGGTCATGCCGTTGAACGGCATGGTGCGCCACGGGTGGTCCGCCGGGGCGGGCTGCGGGTACCACACGTCACCGGCGTAGCCGCCGAGCTGACCCGACTCCAGGGCGCGGACCACGGCGTCGCGGTCGACGATCTGGGCGCGGGCGGTGTTCACGATGTAGGAGCCCTTGCGCATGCTGTTCAGGAGCTTCTCGTCGAACAGGTTCAGCGTCTCGGGGTGCAGCGGGGCGTGGATGGAGACCACGTCCACGTTCTTCGCGAGGTCTTGCGCGGTGGGGTGGAAGGTGAGGTTCAGCTCCTCCTCGATCTCCTTGGGCAGCCGGCGCTTGTCGGTGTAGTGGAGCTTGACGTCGAACGGCTTCAGGCGACGCAGGACCGCGACACCGATGCGCCCTGCGGCGATGACACCGACGTCCATGCCCTCGAGGTCGTAGGAGTGCGAGACGCAGTCGGCGATGTTCCAGCCGCCCTCGGCCGCCCACTTGTGGGAGGGGAGGTAGTTGCGGACCAGGGAGAGGACCATCATGACCGCGTGCTCGGCGACGCTGATGGAGTTGGAGTAGGTGACCTCGGCGACCGTGATGCCACGGGCGATCGCGGAGTCCAGGTCCACGTGGTCCGAGCCGATGCCGGCGGTGAGGGCGAGCTTCAGCTTGGGGGCCTTGGCGATGCGCTCGGGGGTGAGGTAGGCGGGCCAGAACGGCTGCGAGATGACGACGTCGGCGTCGGGCAGGTGACGGTCCAGCTCCGAGTCCGGGCCCTCCTTGTCCGAGGTCACCACGAGGGTGTGGCCGCGCTCTTCGAGGAAGCGGCGCAGACCCAGCTCACCGGAGACGCTGCCGAGCAGCTCGCCGGGGGTGAAGTCGATGGCCTTCGGGGACGGCAGGGTCTGACCACCCGGGTAGCCCTCGATCTTCGGCAGGTCGTTGCGGGCGTACTTCGGCGGGAAACCCGTCACCGGGTCCGGGTACAGAACACAGACAATCTTCGCCACGATTTCCTCCTGTGTGAGACCACGGAATTTCGCTCCGGAATTCCTTTCCGGTTTCCGTGTCGATAACAACCTTCCACCCGGGCACCCGAGGCCGTCAAAGAAGGGAACTCGACCGCTTGATAGGAGGTACCTATCTGTACGGATTTCAACCAAATCCACAGAGCGCGACCGCATGACGAACGGACGCGACGGTCAGGTCAACTTGCCTGTTCAGCAAGGGCTTTGAGGGCTTCGCGCGACACCCGCCCCACCCCGCAGAGCCCACCCGCGCTCACCCGATCAGCCCCGCACCCCACCCCCAGGACCCTCGAAAACGTGACCCACGGCACAGCGAACGAGCCTTTTATGCACACGCACATGCCAGGATGAAGGCGCTTGAGAGCCGCACATGCGAGCCACAAAGCCATCGAGACCACGCAGATGCGTCCACGACCGCTCAGCGGTGCGTCCGGGCGTCCCTGAGCCGACCGGGCGAGCCCTCCTCTGATTTGCCCGGCTCCTACGCCCGCGCGGGCAGCGAATGCGACCGCCGGAAAACCGCCCCGCTCTGTCCCGTTTAGGTTGAACAGACGTCACCGCATTCACAGGAGAAACGTCATGAGCCTGAGCATTCGCAATCAAATTCCCGGCACCGTCACCGAGATCGCGCACGGGGAGGCGATGGCCACGGTGAAGGTACGGGTCGAGAGGGGACCCGACCTCACGGCGGCGATCACCGAGGACGCCGTCCGGGATCTCGGGCTCACCGAGGGCTCCGCCGTGCGGGCCATGATGAAGTCCACCGAGGTCGCGCTCGCCACCGGACAGGTGGAGGGGCTGTCCATCCGGAACCAGTTGCCCGGCACGGTCAGCGAGGTGACCGCCGGACCTTCGATGGCTGCCGTGAAGGTCGCCGTGGAGGCGGGCGAGCTGACCGCCGCCATCACCAGGGACGCGGTGGACGACCTCGGTCTGGCGGCGGGTACGCGCGTCGTCGCGCTCATCAAGTCGACCGAGGTGTCCCTGGCGAACGCCTGACGGGCGGCGCCACCGACAAGTCCGCCGACGCCCCCGGCACCCCTCCCGACGCCTGCGCCGACGCGCGTCCCGACGCCTGGCGCGACGGCCGGCGCGCCGCCCGACTCGACTCCCGTCCCGCCGAGAACCACCGCCCCCGTCAGCGCACCACCAGCCGGTACGCCCCCTCCGGCACCAGCTCCCCGATCACCGGCGCGCCCGGCACCTCCCCCGCGACGAGCAGCCCGCCGGAGGTCTGGGCGTCGGCCAGCAGGAGCCGGCTCAGCTCGTCGGCGTCGCCGAAGTCGGTGTAGGGCGCGACCCAGTCGAGGTTGCGGCGTGTGCCGCCGCTGACGTATCCCTCGCGGGCAGCCTCCACGGCGCCGTCGAGGTAGGGGACGGCGGCGGAGTCGATGACGGCGCTCACCCCGGAGGCGCGCGCCATCTTGAAGAGGTGGCCGAGGAGGCCGAAGCCGGTCACGTCGGTGGCGCAGACGGCGCCCGCGTCCAGCGCGGCCCGTGCCGCGTCGCGGTTGAGCGCGACCATCGTCTCCACCGCCTGCGGGAAGACCTCGCCGGTCGACTTGTGCCGGTTGTTGAGGACGCCGAGACCGAGCGGCTTGGTCAGCGACAGCGGCACCCCGGCCCGTCCGGCGTCGTTGCGCAGCAGGCGGTCCGGGTCGACCACGCCGGTCACCGCCATGCCGTACTTGGGCTCGGGGTCGTCCACGCTGTGGCCGCCGCCGACCGCGCAGCCCGCCTCCGTGGCGACGTCCATGCCGCCGCGCAGCACCTCGCGCGCCAGGTCGAAGGGGAGCACGTCACGCGGCCAGCCGAGCAGGTTGACGGCGACGAGCGGGGTGCCGCCCATGGCATAGACGTCGGAGAGGGCGTTGGCGGCGGCGATGCGGCCCCAGTCATAGGGGTCGTCCACGACGGGGGTGAAGAAGTCGGCGGTGGCGACGGCGGCGAGATTGCCGGGGAGCCGGACGACCGCCGCGTCGTCGCCGTGGTCGAGACCCACGAGCAGGTCGTCGGTGGCCGAGCCGGAGGGTGTGAGCCCGCCGACGATGTCCTCCAGCTCACCCGGCGGGATCTTGCAGGCGCAGCCGCCGCCGTGCGCGTACTGGGTGAGCCGCACGGTGTCGCGCTCGTAAGTGGTGCGGATGTCTGTCATGGCTGTCTCAGTCCTCGCTCACATCTGCGGGTGGGGGCGCCCGGGGTGCGTTCGAGCCGCGCCCTGGGGGGATGCCGTGTGGCGTGTTGACTCGGGGCGGGGGCGGGGGTTCGATGTGCGGGTGGCCGGGGCATTCGCCCTGTGACGGCCCGCGGGGAGACGCAAGGGTGCCTGGTGGCCCTCCCGGTCTTCAAAACCGAGGTGTCCGAGCAACTCGGGCAGGCGGGTTCGATTCCCGTTCGTCTCCGCCAATCCCCGCGCTCCCTCGCCCGGCGAGGTCGAAGGGGTCGAAGCGGCCGGAGCGATCGAAGCGGTCGGCGTGATCCCGCTCCCCCTCATTCCGCGCTCCGGCAGCGGCGCAGGGCGCCCTCCACGCGCACGGTGTGGCCGTGCCGGTCCAGGTATTCGAGCAGCGGGATGCCGACCCGGCGGGTGGTGTTCAGCGCCCGGCACGCCTGGCTCGCGGTGAACGGCTGGTCCAGGCTGGCGAGCACCGCGGCGGCCCGCGCGTCGGCGCCCGGCAGCAGCACGAGGTGCTTGTCGATCCGCAGCAGCGCGCCCGCCGCCTCGGCCGCCGCCAACAGCTTGGGCGTGAGACCGAGTTCGCGCAGCTTGTCGGCGTCCGGGGCGTGGAACGGCTCGCGGGTGAGGTCCTCGCGTACCCGCGCGACGGCTGCCTCGACCTCGGGCGGGAGGCTGGGGCGCTCCTCGGCGCCGTAGATCCGGCCCTCGCTGTGGCGCAGGGCGGGCGACTGGGCCAGGAGGGCGTCGATCAGGGCGCGGTCCGGCAGTCCGAGGGCGTGGCGCGCCTCCTCGGGGGGCAGTCCGGGTTCCAGGGGGTGGCGGGCGGCGTGCTGCTCGACCGCTTCGGCGAGGCGGGTCTTCAGGGCAGCCCAGTGGTCCGGGTCCGCGAGCCATTCGCCGGTGACGGGTTCGGCGGGGGGCGGTACGCCCATGGCGAGCAGGTCGGAGCGGCGGATGAGCCCGCGGCGGCGCAGTTCGGCGGCGCCGTCGGCGCGCCCTGGTGTGGTGCTCAGTTCGAGGTCGCGGGCGGCGGCCGCGCCGCGCCGGGTGAGGCGGGGCGGGCGGACGTCGAGGACGGTGACTCCGGCGGGGATCCGGTGGCGTCCGGGGTCGCGCAGCAGCGCGCCGTCACCCACGCGCAGCGGGAGGGGTGCGGCCAGGCGCAGCCGGGCGGTGTCCTCGCCGAGGGGGCGGACCGTGACGGGGACGGCCGCCGAGCCCGCGTGGAAGGTGAGTTCGCGCGGCAGGTCGCGGGCGGCGTCGCCGCGCAGCCGTACGTCGACGGTGTCGCTGGTGAGCCAGCGGTCCGGGGTGAGGAGCGCGTCGCCCCGGCGCAGGGTTGCGGCGCCCGGTCCGGTGACGTTGACGGCGACCCGGGCGACCGCGCCGGTCTCCTGGTGGGTCTCCTTCAGGCTCTCCAGACCGCGCACTCGCAACAGCGCGCCGTCGCGCGCCAGTTGGAGCCGGTCACCGACGCGCAGGGTGCCCGCGCCGAGGGTGCCGGTGACGACGGTGCCGTGGCCGCGCACGGTGAAGGCGCGGTCCACCCACAGCCGTACGTCGCCGTCGAGGTCGGGGGCGGGCAGTTCGCCGGTCAGCCGGACCAGGGCGGCGCGCAGGTCGTCGATGCCCTGTCCGGTGACCGGGCTGACGGCGACGCTCGGGATCTTGCCGAGGGAGGATTCCGCGATCCGGGCGAGTGCCTGTTCGCGGGTCGCCTCGGGGTCCGCGAGGTCGCTGCGGGAGACGGCGAGCAGTCCGTGCCGTACGCCGAGCGCGTCGAGGACGGCGAGGTGTTCCTCGGACTGGGGCTGCCAGCCCTGGTCGGCGGCGACGACGAAGAGGACGGCGGGGACGGGCCCGACTCCGGCGAGCATGTTGCCCACGAGGCGTTCGTGTCCGGGTACGTCCACGAAGGCGAGGTCGCCCGCGCCGGGCAGCCGGGTCCAGACGAAGCCGAGGTCGAGGGTCATGCCCCGGCGGCGTTCCTCGGCCCAGCGGTCGGGTTCCATGCCGGTGAGGGCGCGCAGCAGGGCGGACTTGCCGTGGTCGACGTGTCCGGCGGTGGCGACGACGTGCACGGTCAACTCCCCGTTCCGGTGGTGGCGGTGTCCTCGGCGGGCGCGGACTGCCGTACCGCTTCGGCCAGTTGGGCGTCGGCGTCCTCGGGTACGGCGCGCAGGTCGAGCAGGCAGCGGCCGTTCTCGACGCGGGTCATCACGGCGGGGTCCGCCTGGCGCAACCGGGCGGCGTACTCGGCGGGCAGGGAGACGGCGGCGCTGGGCAGGGTGACGCCGGGGGCGCCGCCGCCGCCGACCACTGCCTCGCTGTCGACGCCCCGGCTGTCGATGCCGTCGGCGCGGAGCATGGCGGCGAGCCGCTGGGCGCGCTCGCGCAGTTCCGCCACGTCGGCGCGGAGTGCGGCGACGGTCGGGGTGCGGGGTCCGCGGACGGTCGCCTCCAGGGCGGCGAGGGTGAGTTTGTCGACGCGCAGGGCGCGGGCAAGGGGGTGCCGGGCGAGGCGTCGTACCAACTCGGCGTCGCCGAGGAGGAGTCCGCACTGGGGTCCGCCGAGGAGTTTGTCGCCGCTGGCGGTGACCAGGGAGGCACCGGCGCGCAGCCAGGTGGTGGCGTCGGGTTCGTCGGGCAGGGCGGGTTCGGGGGTGAGCAGCCCGGAGCCGATGTCCGCGATCACGGGGACGCCGAGACCGGCGAGTTCGGTCACGGTGGCTTCGCTGGTGAAGCCGGTGACGCGGAAGTTGGAGGGGTGGATCTTGAGGATGAAGCCGGTGTCGGGACCGATCGCGGTGGCGTAGTCGGCGCGGGTGGTGCGGTTGGTGGTGCCGACCTCGCGGAGCCGGGCGCCGGTGGAGACGAGCAGGTCGGGCAGGCGGAAGCCGTCCCCGATCTCGACCATCTCGCCCCGGCTGACGACGATCTCGCGGCCCTGGGCGAGCGCGGTCGCGGCCAGGACGAGCGCGGCGGCGCCGTTGTTGACGACGTGGGCGTCCCCGGCGTCCGGTACGGCGCGCCGCAGGGCGTCCAGCGCGGTGCGCCCGCGGCGGGAGCGGGCGCCGGTGGCGAGGTCGAGTTCGACGTCGGTGGTGCCGGAGGCGGCGAGGACGGCGTCGCGGGCGGCGTCGGAGAGCGGGGCGCGACCGAGGTTGGTGTGGAGCAGGACGCCGGTGGCGTTGAGGACGGGGCGCAGCGCGGAGGCGGTGGCGGGCAGGGCGGCGACCGCGCGGTCGGCGATCTCGGCGACGGGCACCTCTCCGGAGCGGGCCCGGTCCTGGACGCGGGCGACGACCTCCTTGACGAAGTCGCGTCCCAGGCGCGACGCGGCCGCGTCCAGCCGGGGGTCGGCGAGCAGCACGTCGGTACGGGGCAGCCGCCGCCGTTCGTCGACGGGCGGGGCGGCGTCCGTGGCGGAGGCGTGACGGCGGTCCATCGGGCACCCTCGTTCCGGCCTGGGCGGCTGAGGCACCTGCCAGGCTACGACGACCGGCGTCCGGGGGCACCCGCGCCACACCGGCCGGTACGGGGCACCGGCCGGTGTGGCGCGCGATGATCACTGCCCGCTCTGCTGCTCCCCCGCTTGCCCCTGCGCGCGCGCTTCCTCCTCCTGCCGCTGCCGCTCCTGTTCCGCGCGGCGGGCGTCGAGGCGTTCGCGCTGCGGCTTCACCACGTAGATCGGGTCCTTGGTGGACTCCACACCCGCCTCGAAGGTGCCGAAGCGCTGGAAGCCGCTGCCCGCGACGAGGGCGAGTCCGCCGAGCACGGCGGCGATACGGCTGCGCCGGGCGAGGGTGACGGCGACGAGGGTACCGGCGAGGGTGAGGCGCTCCGAGGTCTGGCGCAGATGGTGCGGCTCGCCGTGGGTGAACGTGGAGGTCTCGAAGTCCGGCTTGCGGTCGATGAGGCGGGCGGCGGTGATCTCGATCGCCGCGCCGAGGACGGCCAGCTTGCGGGCGGGACCCGCCTCCTTGATCGGCGTCGTGGCGAGCGCGAGACCCGCGGCGCTGGCGGCGGCGGAGCCGGTGAACACGAACGGCATCTCCCGGTAGGCGCCGTGCCAGGCGGGCACGGCGGTGTCGGCGAGGAGGACGGCCGTGTACGAGGCGAGGGCGGGCGCGATCACGGCGGCGGACATCCCGCTGAGCCGGGCGACCCACTTCAGGAGGGGGCCGTAGCGGCTGTGGGTGCGCCAGGACTTCGGCAGGCACTCGACCATCCCGGCCAGGGAGCTGCCCGGACCGTAGGACATGAGGATCCAGGTGCCCATGGACATCGGGGAGGTCGGCTTGGCCACGCGCATCATGTGGTGGAAGCGCAGGGGGCGGCCGAGGTCTCCGATGAGGAGATAGCTGGAGGCGAGCAGGGCGCCGAAGCCGCCGATGCGGCAGGAGCGGCACAGCGCGGGCTTGTTCGTGAGATCGGCGCCCACGGAGAGCAGGGTGGCGCCCGCCGAGAGTCCGCCGGTGAGGAGGTAGGCGGGGACCATCCACTCCCAGACCGGGGGCTTGAGCACGGGGCGGCCGTAGTACGACTTGAAGTCGGCGTCGGGGACCATCGACTCCTCGCCGCCGTGCTTCTTCTTCCGTTTCCGGCCGCCGTTGCCAGCCGCGTGCGTGCCGCCGTCGCCGGACGCGTGCTCGGTCATCGACGTCCTCCCTTGAAGAACACGGCGGCGGTCGCGGCCACCATGAGCGCACCGGCCACTCCGGCGTGCTTCCACATGGAGCCGACGTCCCGGGTCGTGACGATCGGGTCCGGCGGCAGTCCGTAGACCTCGGGCTCGTCGAGGAGCAGGAAGAAGGCGCCGTCGCCGCCGACTCCGTCCTCGGGGTCGCGGCCGTAGAGCTGGGCGGACTTCACGCCCGCGTCCTGGAGCTGGGCCAGGCGGTGGTCGGCGCGCTCGCGCAGCTCGTCCAGCTCGCCGAACTGGATGGAGTCGGTGGGGCACGCCTTGGCGCAGGCGGGTTCGAGACCGCCCTTGAGCCGGTCGTAGCACAGCGTGCACTTCCAGGCGCGGCCGTCGTCGGGGCGCCGGTCGATGACGCCGTAGGGGCAGCCGGAGACGCAGTAGCCGCAGCCGTTGCAGATGTCGGGCTGGACGACGACGGTGCCGAACTCGGTGCGGAAGAGCGCGCCGGTCGGGCAGACGTCGAGGCAGCCGGCGTGGGTGCAGTGTTTGCACACGTCGGAGGACATCAGCCAGCGGAAGTCCTGCCGGGTCTCCTCGCCGCTCCCGGCGCCGGGCAGGTCGAAGCTGGGGAAGCCCAGGTCGACCGGTTCGGTGCCGAGTTCGCCGCCCGCGCGGTGGCCCTTGCGCAGCGCGCCCGCGACGGTCTCGGCGGCCGTCTCGGTGCCGGAGGGTCCGGTGGGCAGCCCGACCAGACCGGAGTCCTGGTCGCCGAGTCGGAGGTCCTGCTCGATGAAGGCGACGTGCCGCCAACTGCTGGCGCCGAGCGAGCCGGTGTTGTCGTAGGACATGCCGGTCAGCTCGAAGCCGTCGGCGGGGACGGCGTTCCACTCCTTGCACGCCACCTCGCACGCCTTGCAGCCGATGCAGATGGAGGTATCGGTGAAGAACCCCATCCGCGGCGGGTGGTCGTCGGGGTATCCGGCGTCTCCGGCGGGGTCGGCCAGCGGGCCGAAGAAGCTGTTGTCCCAGCCCTCCTCCGGCTGCCCGGCGGTGCCTTTGGCCTCGTCCTTGGCCGTGTGGTCCATGTCCGTGCTCATCAGGTGGCCTCCGGTCCGTAGCCCGGGGTGGCGGTGCGGCCTCCGCCCGGCTGCCGGCCGTCCGGTGGGTGCGAGGACGTCTCGGCTTCGGGGTAGTCGACCGTCAGTTCGTGGGTGCCGGTGTCCAGGGTGACCCCGGCGCGGCGCCGGTAGTCCTCGACGTACGCCAGGAGTTCGCGTCCGCGGGGGCGCCTGCCGGGCTGGATGTCGCAGGTCATGACCTTGCTCTCCTGGATCAGCACGTTGGAGTCGAGCACGACGCCGATCAGGTCGTTGGTCACGTCACCGGTGGTGATGCCGAGGTTGCCCCAGTGGATGGGCATCCACATCTGGTGCACCGTGCGGCCGTCGAGTTTCAGCGGTGCCAGCCGGTCGGTGACGACCACCTTGGCCTCCACCGCGGTACGGCTGGTGATCACGTGCGCCCAGCCCATGTGGTGCAGTCCCCGCTCGGCGGCCAGTTCCGGCGACACCTCGACGGTGAGACCGGGCTGCAGCTCCGAGAGGTAGGGCAGGGTGCGGCTCATCGCGCCTGCCGTGTGGTGCTCGGTGTACCGCGACGCGGTGAACACGTAGGGGAACACTTCCTCGTGCGGCTGGGGCGGCGAGGGGTTGTAGGGGTTGAAGGTCTTCTTGTAGATCGTCCGCGTCGGGTTGGACTGCTGCCCGTACAGGGGGTTGCGGACGGGGGACTCCTCCGGCTCGTAGTGGGTGGGCAGCGGTCCGTCCACCAGACCGGTCGGCGTGTACAGCGCCGCCTTGCCGTCGCCCATCATGATGAAGGCGTCGTCGCCGGAGAGTGCGTCCGGACCGTGCGCGTCCGGCGCGGGACGGAAGTCCGGTGGCTTGTGCCGCTGGAAGTCGGGCTTGTCGCCGCCGATCCACTCCTGCTTCCCCTCATCCCACCAGACGAGAGCCTTGCGGGCGCTCCACGGGCGTCCCTCGGGGTCGGACGACGCCCGGTTGTAGAGGATCCGCCGGTTCAGCGGCCAGACGAAGGCCCACTCGCCCTCCGAGATCGGGTGCTCGAAGCGGGAGTTGCGCCTGCGCGCCAGGTTGGTGTCGTCCGCGTAGACGCCGGTGTAGATCCAGCAGCCGCAGGCGGTGGAGCCGTCGTTCTTGAGGTACTCGTAACTGTCCAGCGTACGACCGGTCTTCAGGTCGATGCCGTTGATGTGGCGCAGGACATCCGCAGCCGAGGGCTCGTCGCCCTCCTCCATCTCGTAGTCCCAGGCCATGTCCAGGATCGGACGGTCGCGTTCGTCCTCGGAGTGCTGGAGCTTCTCCCGGACGATCCGGCCGAGGTGGTAGAAGAACCACAGGTCGGAGCGGCGGTCGTCGACGGGTTCGACGGCCACGTCGCGCCACTGGATCATGCGCTGGGTCTGGGTGAAGGTGCCGCACTTCTCCACGTGGGAGGCGGCGGGGAAGAAGAACACCTCGGTGGGGCACTTCTCGGTGGAGATCTCGCCGCGCTCGATCTCCGGGGCGTCCCGCCAGACGGTCGCGCTCTCGATCATCGCGAGGTCGCGGACGACCAGCCACTCCAAATTGGCCAGGCCGAGGCGCTGGAGCTGCCCGTTCGCCGAGCCGACGGCGGGGTTCTGCCCCATCAGGAAGTAGCCGTAGACCTTGCCGGCGATCATGTCCATGGTCGTCTGGTACGTGCCGTGGTCGCCGTCGATGCGTGGCAGGTAGTCGTAGCAGAAGTTGTTCTCCGCGGTGGCGGCGTCGCCCCAGTACTCCTTGAGCAGGGAGACCATGTAGGCGTCGGCGTTCCACCAGTAGCCCTTGCGGTAGACGTGCCGCACGTCCTCCACGAACTTGTCCAGCGTGTGGTGGGTGACGTTGGGCATCGGCATGTAGCCGGGCAGCAGGTTGTACAGGGTCGGGATGTCCGTGGAGCCCTGGATGCTGGCGTGACCGCGCAGGGCGAGGATGCCGCTGCCGGGGCGCCCGAGGTTGCCGAGCAGCATCTGGACGATGGAACCGGCGCGGATGTACTGGGCGCCGACGGTGTGCTGGGTCCAGCCCACGCTGTAGATGAGCGCGGTGGTCTTCTCGCGGCCCGAGTTCTCGGTCCAGGCGCGGCACACGTCGAGGAACTGCCGCTGGGTGATGCCGCAGACCCGCTCGACCATCTCCGGTGTGTACCGGGCGTAGTGCCGCTTGAGGATCTGGAGCACACAGCGCGGGTGCGTCATGGTGGGGTCGGTCGCGATCGTGCCGGGCTGACCGGGGGGCGCCTCGTGACCGCCCTTCGCCTGGGCGGGGGTGGCGGAGATGAGCGTGCTGCCCTGCCGTCCGTCGGTCCCCTCCTCGACGGTCTCGTACGCCCAACTGGAGCTGTCGTAGCTACCGGTCTCGGGGTCGTAGCCGCTGAAGAGACCGTCCAGGTCCTCGGTGTCCCGGAAGTTCTCGTTCACCATGAACGTCGCGTTGGTGTACGCCTGCACGTACTCCTTGAAGTGCAGGTCGTTGGAGAGGATGTAGTTGACCACGCCGCCGAGGAAGGCGATGTCGCTGCCCACCCTGATCCGCACGTGCTGGTTGGCGTGGGCGCTGGTGCGGGTGAAGCGCGGGTCGATGTGGATGACCCGCGTGCCGCCCACCTTGGCCTCGGTCACCCACTGGAAGGCGACCGGATGGGCCTCGGCCATGTTGGAGCCCATCAGGATGATGCAGTCCGCGTTGGTCAGGTCCTCCGGGTAGTTGGTGGCACCGCCGCGTCCGATCGAGGTTCCCAGACCGGGAACCGTGGCGGAGTGTCAAATACGCGCCTGGTTCTCGATCTGGATCGCGCCGAGCGCCGTGAACAACTTCTTGATCAGGTAGTTCTCTTCGTTGTCCAGCGCCGCGCCGCCCAGACCCGCGAAGCCCAGGGTGCGGCGGAGCACCCTGCCCTGCTCGTCGGTGTCCTGCCAGCCCCTGCGCCGCGCGTCCAGGACCCGGTCGGCCACCATGCCCATGGCGGTGTCCAGGTCCATGCGCTCCCAGTCGGTGGCGTACGGCGGCCGGTAGAGCACGTAGTTCTCACGCTGCGGTCCGGTGACGAGCTGCTTGCTGCACGAGCCCTTGGGGCACAGGCGTCCCCGGTTGACCGGGCTGTTCGGGTTGCCCTCGATCTGGATGACCTTCTCGTCCTTCACGAAGACGTTCTGCGCGCAGCCCACCGCGCAGTAGGGGCAGACCGAGTGCACGACCCGGTCCGCCTCCTCGACGCGTGGCTTGAGCGTGCGGGACCGCTTCGACTGGACGGCCTTGCCCCGGCCCAGCCAGTCGGCTCCGGTGATCTGCCGGTACACCGGCCACATGTCCAGCAACCGTTTGACGACCATCCGCCCACTCCTTCGCGCAAAGGGGCACAGCCTGTTGTCGACGCTACCGGCTGGGCGGCGGCCCGCAAGTCCGGGCGGGCGCGGGGGCAGGTCAGAGGGCGCCGGAGCGGGCCGGGGTGAGCGCGCGGGCGGCGTCGGCGAGTGCGGCGGCGGCCCGGTCGACGTCCTCGGCGCGCGTCCAGCGCCCGAGCGAGAGGCGTACGGCGCCGAGGGCGCGGGTGTCGTCGTGGCCCATGGCGCTCAGCACGGGCGAGGGAGTGTGGGCGCCGCTGTGGCAGGCGGACCCGGTGGAGGCGGCGAGTCCGGGGGCGGCGGCGAGCAGCTCGTGTCCTGTGGTGCCCTCGACGCTGATGTTGAGGGTGCCGGGCAGGCGTCGCTCGCAGCCGTTGAGGTGGACCCGCCCCGGCAGGGCACGCTCCAGCGCCCGGTGCAGGCGGTCGCGCAGGTCCGTGAGGCGTCGTCCCTCGCCCGCCGCCAGCTCCGAGGCGGCGAGGTCGGCGGCGGTGCCGAGGGCGACGGCGAGGGCGACGTTCTCGGTGCCCGCGCGCAGACCGCGCTCCTGGCCGCCGCCGTACACCACGGGCTCCAGACGGACGCCGGTGCGGACACACAGCGCCGCGACGCCCTTCGGGGCGTACATCTTGTGGCCGACGACGGTGAGGAGGTCGGCGCCGAGGGCTCCGATGTCGAGCGGGACCTTGCCCGCCGCCTGGGCGGCGTCGCAGTGGAAGAGGGCGCCGTGGTCGTGGGCGAGGCGGGCGAGGTCGGCGACGGGCTGGAGGGTGCCGGTCTCGTTGTTGGCGGCCATGACCGAGACGACGGCGGTGCGGTCGTCCAGCGCGGCGGCGAGGTCGGCGGGGTCGACCAGACCGCGCGCGTCCACCGGCAGACACGTCACCTCGACGCCGTCGAGGCGGTGCAGGGCCTGGCAGGTCTGAAGGACGGAGGGGTGCTCGGTGACCTGGGTGATCACCCGCCGCCGTCCCTCGGGGGCGGCGAGCACGGCGCCGCGCAGGGCGAGGTTGTTCGCCTCGGACCCGGAGCCGGTGAAGACGATCTCCGCCGGTTCGGCGCCGACGAGCGCGGCGACCTGGCGGCGGGCGCGGGCCAGCGCGTGGCGGGGCGCTGCGGCGTAGGCGTGCCCGCTGGAGGGGTTGCCGAAGCCGCCTGCGAGGAGCGGCAGCATCGCGTCGACCACGCGGGGGTCGACGGGGGTGGTGGCGTTGTGGTCGAGGTAGACGACTCGTGCGCCGTCGCGGGTCGGATCGGGCGGGGCGACGTACGGTCCGTTCACGGCGGGTGCCTCACATGAAGTTGCGGGTGTGCAGTGCGGACAGGGCGGCTGCCTCGTCGTCGGGGAAGCCGAGCCGGGCGAGCCGGTGGCGGCGGCCCTCGTCCATGTCCTTCTGGAGTTCCTGGACCGCCTGCCAGCCCCGGGCGATGTCCTCGGGCTCCCAGGATCCGGCGGCGAGCAGCACCAGGGAGTCGAAGACGTCCTGGTTGAGTCCGGCGGTGCCGATCAGCGCGTCGTGCCGTCGCTCGACGGCGGCGCGCAGCCGCCCGTGCAGCAGCGGGTCGACACCGGCGCGGTGTTCGAGGTGGCCGACGCCGAAGGCGACGTGCCGGGCCTCGTCGGTGCGCACCAGGTGGCTGATGCGGCGGGTGACGGGGTCGGGGGCGTGGCGTTCCAGGAAGGACAGGAGGTTGAGGAAGCTGCCCTCGCCGAGGACGGAGAGCAGGAAGGAGGCGATGGAGAAGTCGGGCTCGGTGAGCAGGGTGGCCAGCGAGGCGCGACCGCCGACCGATGAGGTGCCCATCTCGCCGCCCTTGAGCAGCGCCCGCTGGGTGAAGACCTCCACGTGCCGCGCCTCATCGGCGGCTTGGACGGCGAGCAGTTGCAGCACCTCGCGGAAGTGCGGGTGGACCTGGACGAGGAGGCGCCCGGGGATGACCAGGGCGGCCTGTTCGTTCTCCACGAGGTACGTCATGACCTGGACGACGGCGTCCTCGATCTCGTCGGGCAGCTCGAACTCGGCGTCCCAGTCGACGGCCGTCCCGGGGTTCCACTGGGAGGCGGTGGCCTGGCGGTAGAGCCGGGGGGCCAGCTCGG
Source organism: Streptomyces sp. DSM 110735 (assembly GCF_016482685.1). GTDB lineage: Bacteria > Actinomycetota > Actinomycetes > Streptomycetales > Streptomycetaceae > Streptomyces. The sequence goes on from NZ_JACYHF010000003.1 coordinate 237,979, forward strand.
TCCAGGCCACGTCGCGGTCGGCCACCGCGAAGGGGATCTCGGGACCGCCCGCCTCCACCAGGGCGCCGCGCGCGGCGAGACCCCAGTGCGGCGGCGCCCGGTCCACGATCTCCGTGCTGGGCGCGCCGCCCGCGCGTTCCGCGCCGTGCAGGCGGGCGGTCGCGGCGGGACCCGGGCGGATCCGCGCGACGACCGGGGACTCGCGTGGGTCGGCGCGCTCCAGCTCGTGCCCCTCGTGACGGCACCAGGCGGCCAGGTGCGGCGCGAGTGCCGGGTCGGTGCCGGTGATCTCGACGACTGCGCCGGGCGGCACCCGGCGCAGGACGCGGGTCAGCAGCAGCCGCGCGCCCTGCTCGAAGCCGAGGGTGCCGAGGTCGACCGGGGCGGTGCCGGTGGTCATGGCCGGTAGTCGGCGGCGGTGATCCGGCCGCCCGGGTCGTAGAAGCCGGTGGCGTCGACGGCGGCGGTGAGCTGCCCGAACCCGGTCTCCCGGGCGGGCACCCACTGGGTGAGCCCTTCGAGGTCGAGCAGGCGGCGCACCTCGGGGTCGCTGTACGACATGGAGAGCAGCAACCGCGTGAAACGGTCGGCGAGTTCCGGGTCGAGGGAGGGTCCGGCGGCCAGGACGCAGTGGTCGTAGGGCCCGGTCTGGGTGAGGATCCGGGTGCCGCCGGGCGGGAGGGTGCCCTCCTGGCCGAACAGCAGATGGTTGGCGTCGATCATGCAGGCGGCGTCCGCCTCCCCGGCCATCAGGGCGCGGGCCGCGTCGCGCTCGCCGCCGATGTGGTCGCCGTGCAGTCCGACCCCGATGTCGTGGCGGCGCACCTCGAAGTCGGTGCCCGGTTCCAGACCGAGTCCGGCGAGGTGGTTCAGCGGGATCAGGGTGGACTGGGGGGAGTCGACGGCGCCGACGGCGACGGTCTTGTCCTTGAGGTCGGCGGGCTCGCGGATGGCGCTGTCGGCGCGGACCACGACGACGGAGGTCAGATCGCGGTCGGTGTCGCGCATGACGAGGGAGCGCACGTCGGTGTCCTGCGCGTCGGCCAGGCGGCGGGTGCGCAGCCAGGCGAGCGGGGAGTGCCAGGCGGCGTCGACGCGCCCGTCGACCAGGTCCTGCGCCTGGCGTTCGTAGTGGGCGTAGAGCACGAAGTCGAAGGGCAGTCCCTGCTCGCGCAGCCAGTCCCGGAAGCCGGACCAGATGGTGACGACCTTGGGGTCGTAGGCGACGGCGCCGAGGAGCAGCTCGGTCATCACGCCTCCTCGAAGAGCGGCAGACCCAGCTCGGCGCGACCGCAGAAGTCGTGCAGCGCCTCGGTGGTGGGCGCCATCACGCGGGCGGCGAGGGCGTCGCGGAAGCGGCGTTCGACCCCGGTCTCGCGGCGGAAGGCGGCGCCGCCGCACAGGCGCATCGTGCCGTCGGCCACCTCGGCGGCGGTCTCGGCGGCAAGTGCCTTGATCTGGAGGACTCGCAGGGTGGCCTCCGGGCTTCCGTTCTCCACGGCGGTCAGTGTCGCTTCCAGCATCGCGCGCAGCGCGTCGGCGCGCAGCCGCAGCGCGGCGTACTGGTTGCGGGCGATCGGCTGCTCGGCCAGCGTCTGGTCGAGGTGGACGAGGCGGGTCTCGCGCAGGTGGGTGGCGGTGAGGTTCAGCAGTGCCTCGGTCACCCCGAGCGAGAAGGCGGCGCTGAGCACCAGGAAGTACGGCAGCACCACTTCGAGGGCGGTGCCAAGGCCCTCACCGTCGGTGCCGAGCAGGGCGGTGCGGGGGACGGCGACGGACTTCGCGGAGACGGGGCTGGAGGCGTTGCCGCGCAGCCCGAACCCGTCGTAGGTGCCGCGTACGTCGAGTCCTGTGCTGTCGCTGGGGACGAGCCACAGCGACATGACGCCGTCCGCCTCCAGCGGCTTGCTGGACCAGACGTAGCTGTCGGCTTCTCCGGCGGAGGTGATCCAGGACTTCTGCGCGTCCAGGAGCACGGTGTCGCCGCCGTCGGGGGTGGCGGTGCCGACAGGCGCCCAGAAGTGGCTGCGCGAGCCGCGCTCGGAGAAGGCGAGGCTGCTCAGGTGGTTGCCGGCGGCGATCTCGCGGCGCACGTCGTCGGGGGCGTACCGGTCGAGGACGGTGACGGCCGCGTAGTGCATGAGCAGCACCATGGCGGTCGAACCGCAGGCGCCCGCGAGCCGCTCGATCACCTGCGCGGCTTCGCGCAGTCCCGCGCCCGCCCCGCCGCTCTCCCGCGAGCTGAGCAGCCCGAGCAGCCCTGCCTCGCCGAGCGCCCGGATGCCCTCGCCCGGGAAGCGCCCCGCGCGGTCCACCTCGTCGGCCAGGGGCGCGACGACGTCGCGGAGCACGGCCTCGAAGTCCTCGGTTCGGATGTACGGGGATTCCGTCGTCTGCATGATTGCTGCACCTTGGGGGTTAGCGCCCGAATACTCCCTGTCACCGGGCAGTCAAGCAGCAGCCCCCGCGCAACGGGAAACGCCTTCACCGGCAGGGGTGAAGGGGTGAACTCGGGTTCGATGGCGCCTGGTTGAGCCCGCTGCCTCAGTCCCGGCGGGCGGCGCCCGGGACGGCAGGTCCGAGGTCGGCGCGAAGGTGGGACACCGCGAGGGCGACCGCCTCCCCGGCCGTGGCGGCTTCGCCGAGGGCGGCGGTGTGCGGACGCTTCCGCACGCGGTACGACTCGCCGTTGACCGGCGGGTCGATGGCGATCTCGACCCGGAAGGGGTAGCCGGTGCAGGAGCTGAAGCCGAGCGTCCAGTGGCTGGAGTAGACGTAGAGCTGCCGCAGCCGGGGTTCGGCGTGGGCCGCCTCCACGAGGGCGGCGAAGGCGGTGAAGTCCGGTGCCTTGGCGGCTAGTTGCCGCATCTCGCGCCACTGGTGTGCGACCACGGCGGCGGCCCCGCGCTCATGGGTCTCGGCAAGTTCGGGGTACGGGTCGGGGTTCATCCCCGCAGTATGACCAGTGCCGTGCGACCGCGTTCAGCCCGGCAGCAGGGCGTCCATGTAGCTGTTGGTCGGGCGGGGGACCTTCTTCAACGTGCGGATGTCCAGGGCGGGTTCGGCGGAGGAGGTGCCGAGGTGGCCGTGGGGGTGCCAGGTGCCGGTGACGGTGACCCAGGTGTTGGGCTTGGGCGAGGGGTGGTTGTACATGCGGACCTTGACCGACTGGGCGTCCGCGGCGCAGCAGTTGATGATGAGGCGGGTCAGGTCCCAGCCGTCGCCCTTGGCGGCGGGGGTGGCGAAGCCGGTCATCAGGACCGTGCGCTTTCCGATCGCCTTGGTGTGGTCCTGCCGCACCCGGTGGGTGAAGTCGCCGAGGGTGATGGGCAGCGGGGAGGTGGCGGGGAGCGGGTCGAAGGCGGTGTCGGAGGTGTCGGCGGCGCTCGCGCGGGGTGTCTCGCGGGCGGCGGTGTAGGCGCCGAGGGAGGGCGGGGCGTAGAAGAGGAGGCTCAGGGCGGGCAGGAAGAGGAGCCAGGCGACGCGCGGCGGCGGGTGTTCGCCCGCGTGCGGGGCGCTGCGCAGCGCCGTCCACGCCTGGGTCGCCCCGAGGATCAGCAGGATGACGCCGGAGGCGATCAGGAGGGGCTTCATCCCCGCCTTGACGTACCGCAGATACAGGTCGGAGAAGAGCGCGGTCTGGAGCAGACCGAGCCCGCTGAGGAGGAGCAGGGCAGCCTGGACGGGACGTTTCACAGCAGTACTCCCCCGATCAGCGCGCTGCACAGGACGGCGACGACCACCGTGGCGGTGGAGAAGCGGAGCGCGAACGCCCGCCCGAACGTGCCCGCCTGGAGGGCGATCAGCTTCAGGTCGACCATCGGTCCGACGACCATGAAGGTCAGCCGGGCGACCGGGGAGAAGCCGGTCAGCGAGGCGGCCACGAAGGCGTCGGCCTCGGAGCAGACCGCGAGCAGCACGGCCAGTCCGGCGAGGAACGGCACCGCCAGCCACGCCGAGCCGGTGAACGCGTCGAGCAGGGAGGGCGGTACGGCGACGTTGAAGGTGGCCGCCGCGAGCGCGCCGACGACCAGGAAGCCGCCCGCGTGCAGGAAGTCGTGCTGGACGCCCGCGCGGAACTCCGCCCAGCGGCTGTGCCCGTGCTGGTGTCCGGTGTGCCGGGAGGCGGGCCGCAGCCACTCCGACCTGCCCCGCCACAGCCACAGCCAGCCCATCAGCGTCGAGACGAGGAGCGAGGTCACCAGGCGCGCCACGACCATGACCGGCTGCCCGGGGAAGGCAACGGCGGTGGCGGTCAGCACGACCGGGTTGACGGCGGGCGCGGAGAGCAGGAAGGCGAACGCGGCGGCGGGCTCGACCCCGCGCCCGATCAGGCTGTTGGCGACCGGCACCGACGCGCACTCACAGCCCGGAAGTGCCACGCCCGCGACCCCGGCGACCGGCACCGCGAGGGCGGCCCGCTTCGGCAGCAGCCGGGTGAAGACGGAGGCGGGGACGAACGCGTTGATGGCCCCGGACAGCGCGGTGCCGAGCAGCATGAACGGCGTCGCCTGGAGGACCACGGCGAGCGCGACGGTCCGCCACGCCTGCACGGCCGGTGCGTCGCCCCACCGCCCGACGAGGAAGACCAGCGTGCCGGGCAGCACGGCGGCGCCCAGGAAGAGCAGGGGTTTGTTGCGCAGCAGTCCCGGTGCGGCGGGTCCCGGTGGCGCGGCTGTCTCCTGGACCCGTTCCTGCGTCTGCTGCATCCCGCCCCGACCCGTCAGCCGTTCCTCATACGATCGGCTCAACATAGCGGCCCAAGGTAAGACGCCTCATGAGCGGGTTTCCCCGGCTCCCGCAAGGGGACTCGCCGGGCATGGTGGCGCGCGAGGCGGAGGAACGGGTGCGGGTGCCCGTGCTGCGGGCGAGGTGGCGGACACTGACGTTCGTCCACTGGCCCGTGCGACCGGAGGCGGTACAGGCACTGCTGCCCGAGGAGTTGACCGTCGACCGCTACGACGGGACCGCCTGGGTGTCGCTCGTCCCGCTCCTCATGACGGACGTGCGCCTCCCGGGGATGCCCTCGGCACTGCCCGCGCTCCCGGACTTCGCGCAGACCAATCTGCGCACCTACGTCCGGCATCGCGGCGGCGGGGACGGGCTGTGGCTGTTCTCCGTCGAGGTCGGCTGCCCGGCGCTGTGCGCCGCGCGCGCCGTCGGGGCGCCGTACCACCCGGGGAGCGTGGAGCTGCGCACGAGCGGGGACACCGTCGTCTACTCCGGCTCGCGGTGGACCGGCGGCGCCTTCTACCGGCTGGTCGTCCGGCCCGGCGATCCCGTCGAGCCGACGGAGCGCGACCACTGGCTGGTCTCGCGCTGGCGGGCGTACACGCGCCGCGCGGGACTGTTGTGGGCCAGCCCGGTGGAGCACGAACCGTGGCCGCTGAACTCCGCGAGCGTCGAGGCGCTGGAGGAGAACCTGACAGCCGCGGCGGGGCTGCCCGCACCGCTCGGCGAGCCCGTCGTGCACTACTCGCGTCCGGTACGGGACGTACGACTGGGCGCGGCGCGTCCGGTGCGGGGAGGCGGTCGCCGACCGGTCCGGGAGACGACGGCCGACGGTCGGTCCTGGCCATGGGACGCCGGAAGGGGAACGGGCCGTCGTTGATCGGTGCACCGCCCCCGCATAGGCTGTCATGCGCACCACACGCGCACCGCACCTCACACGCCGTCGCGAGGCGGCGCGCCCCCGCCGACACCTGTGGTCCGGATGGTCGGGTCCGACGAGGGAGACAACCGACGATGAGCAGGGCGATGAAGTCACTGCTGGCCGGGCTGGTGGCCGAGGCGTCCAGGACGCTCACCCCGCCGGCCGAGCCACGCGTGGTCATGGGCGCGTTCTGCGCCGCCATGAGCAAGCGTCGCGGGCGTCCGATCGACCTCGTCTTCCGCGCCTTCCCCGAGGACGTCCCGGCGTCCGGACTGCGGCTCGACTGCGGCGACCGGTCCATCGTCGTGGTGGAGGAACGCACCCCGCCCGAGTCCCAACTCGTCATTCTCGGGCATGAGTTGTGGCACGAGGAACAGGGCGAGCACGGGCACCGCGCCGTCGGCGCCCTCGATCCGGCGCGAGCCACCGAGGCGGTACGGCGGACAGCCGCGCGCATCCTCGCCGCGCGCGAGGTGCCCCGCGAGACCCTGCCCGCCGTGGCCGCCCGCGCCGGATCGACCGACCGGCACGAGCAGGACGCGGAGACGTTCGGGCTGCTCTTCGGACGGGAGTTACGGACCTGGATACCGGGACGCTACGCCCGGGGTCCGGTCAACTCCGCGACGCTGGAAGGACGGATCAGGCTGTCCCTCCTCAACCGGGGCGGGCAGTTGCCGAGATGAGCCCGCTGGTCCCCCATCTCCCGTACGCCGTGCCCGCCGTGCTCCTGGCACTGGCGCTCGCGCTGAAGACCCCGACGTTCGTCCGCGCCTGGAAGGACCCGGACGTCCGCGCGACGACGCTGCTCCTGCTGCTGGGCGCCGCCGTGTTCGTCTCGGTCTCCCCGGCCGGCATCCACGGGATCAACACCGCGACCGGAGTGCCCAACATCGCGGCGCCCTGGGTGTATTCACTGCTGACCGCGTTCTGCGGCTCCTGCCTGGCGATGGTCGTCACCTGGCGCGACGAGCCGTCCCCGCGCCGCAGCCGTGCGATCCGGCGCATCTGGCTGATCTACACCGGGACCGTCGTCGCGCTGTGGATCACCTTCCTGCTCGCCGACGTGCCCTCCGAACGCGTCCACGACCTGGACACCTACTACGCCTGCGAACCCTGGATGCGCTGGCACATCCTGCTCTATCTCCTCGCGCACATGGTGTCCGCGCTCGTCGCCGCGTACCTCATCTGGACCTGGATCTCCCGGGTGCGCGACACCTGGCTCAAGGCGGGACTGGTGTTCCTCCAGGCGGGCTACGCCTTCGGGCTGGTCTTCGACATCGCCAAGTTCGCCGCCGTGGGGGCGCGTTGGACCGGCACCGACTGGGACTGGCTGTCGACCCGGCTGGCACCGCCCTTCGCGATCCTGGACGCCACGCTGGTCGGGATCGGCTTCATCGTGCCGCAGGCCGGACCCTTCCTGGAGAAGTGGACCCGCGACCGGATCAGCTTCCACCGGCTGCGCGCGCTGGAGTCGGTCCTGCGCGCGGTCGGACCGTCCGCAGCCCCGGCCCGCGTCGGCCGTTTCGCTCCCCTCGACCTCAGACTGCTCCAGCGCCGCCAGCGCATCCACGACGGTCTGCTCCGCCTCGCGCCCCTCCTCGACGAGGACGTACGGCAGCGGTCGTACGACACCGCGCGCGCCGTCGGTCACGACGAGCGGACGGCGCGGGGCGTCGCCGGGGCGATCACGGTGCGGGCGGCGCTCGCGGCGGGGCGCACCCCGTCCCCACGCGCCCCGGAGGACCGGGGAACCGAGCCCGCACGCCCCACCGACCCCGCGCGCCCTACGGACCCCGTGCGGATCGGTGGCGACGAGGACGAGATCGAGGCCATCTCCCGTGTGTTCCACCGCGCACGGATCATCGACCCCGTCCGCCGACGGGTGATTCCCGAAGAAAGCATGAGCACCCATGTCTGACCTTCCCCGCCCCGCCGCTGTCGTCATCGGCGCCGGTATCAGCGGCCTTCTCACGGCGGCGGCACTCGTCGAGCACGCCGATGTGACCGTCGTCGAGCGGGACGTCCTGCCCGCGGGACCCGCGCCGCGCCGGGGCGTTCCCCAGGCGCGCCACGCGCATCTGATCTGGTCGGGCGGAGTGCTGGCGTTGCGGGAGCTGCTGCCGGGGTTCGTGGAGGATCTGGTCGAGCGGGGAGCCCGACTGGTGCCCATCATGGGCGAGATGGTCTCCCGCGCCCCCAACGAGGTCTGGTTCCGCCGCTTCACGGCAACCCACCACCGCAACCTGGTGTGTTCGCGGGACCTGTTGGACGCCGCGCTGCGTGATCGCGTCCTCTCCGACCCACGTCTGACGCTGCGTCAAGGTGCCTCGGTGCTCGGTCTCGTGGGAGAGGCGGCACGTGTCAACGGCGTCCGCGTGCGCACGGAGGGGCAGGACGGCGAGGAGACGCTGGCCGCCGATCTGGTGGTCGACGCCTCGGGCCGGGGTTCCCGGGCGCCGCACTGGCTCGGGGAGTTGGGGCTCCCCGAGGTCGCGGAGCGCGAGGTGAACGCCGGGGTCGCCTACGCCACGCGGCTGTACCGCGCCCCCGCCGCGACGCTGGACATCCCCTTCCCGCTCGTCAACGTGCAGGCGAATCCCGCCAAGTCCCCCGGGCGCGGCGGCATCATCCTGCCCGTCGAGGACGGCCGCTGGATCGTCACGCTCTCGGGCACCCGGGGCGGTGAACCCACCGCCGATCCAGGGGAGTTCACGGAGTTCGCGCTGAAGCTGGGCGACCCGGTGATCGGGGAGCTGATCCGCGACGCCGAGCCGCTCGGGGAGATCGTCACCACGCGCAGTACGGCCAACCGGCGCCGCTACTTCGAGAAGCTGCGCGCGTGGCCCGACGGTTTCACGGTGACCGGGGACGCCGTCGCGGGCTACAACCCCGTCTACGGGCACGGCATCACGGTCGCCGCCCAGAGCGCCCTCGCGCTCGGCGCGCTGATCGGCGCCCACGGTCTCGGCCGTCCCGGCACCGGTCGGCGGCTCCAGCGGACGGTGACCCGCCCGGTCGCCGCCGCGTGGGAGCTGGCCATCGGGCAGGACGTGTTCTACCCGGGCGCGAGCGACCGCCCGCCGAACCGTGCCGAGCGCGCCCTGGCGGCGTTCGTGGACCGCGCCGTCGCCACCGGCGCCCGCAATCCGCGCGCCCTCGGAGCGCTGCTCGACGTGATGAGCCTGGAGAAGCCCGCGACCCGCCTCTTCTCCCCCGACATGCTGGTACCGATGCTGTTCGGACCCCGGCGACCGTTCCTGACGGAGGCTCCGCTGACCGAGGAGGAGCGCAAGTCCGTCACCGGCTGAGAGCTGGTGTGAGGATCGTCACGTAGCTGTTTTCCGGTGCCGCGGGTACCGCGCGGGCGCCCGCACGCGGGCGCCGCCCCGCCGGAACACGCCACCCCGACCTGGCCCGATTTCGCGCCGGCGGCCGAAATCCACGCCCGGCGGACCGGTCGGGCGGGGTGAATCACTACGGTCCGCACATTGCCGCGCATCTCAGCGTCAGGGTTGTACGGAACCCGGAAAATGTTCTGTGCGCCCCGCGACGGTTGCATTCCATTCAATAACGCTTGGATAACGGCAGTGTCGTAGAAGAAATCCACAGACAAGCGCGATGAGTACGACTCTTACCGCCCTCACAAGGTTGCACGCATAGGAACTTGTTCCTTGGATGAACGGACTCTTAGCTTGAGGTGATCTTCATACGAACCTAAGGAAGCTTCACCATGCGATCCCCGCACCGTGACATTCCGCCCCTCGCCGAGGTGCGACGCATCACCCAGAAGAAGCGCGACGCCTGGTGGACGGTGCTGCTCGTCGATCCGGTCGCGACGCCTCTGGTGCGGTTCACCGCGATGCGGACCAGGATCACGCCGAACCAGATCACCTGGGGCGCGCTCCTGCTCGGTCTCGGCGCGGCGGCCTGTTTCGCCCAGGGCTCGTGGCACTGGCTGATCGCGGGAGCGCTCGTCTATCACCTGAGTTTCATCCTCGACTGCATGGACGGAAAGGTGGCCCGTCTGACGGGTCAGGGTTCCGTCTTCGGCGCGTGGCTGGACTACATATTCGACCGCATCCGGGTAATGGCCTGCGCGGTCGCGCTGATGGCCGGGCAGTACCAGCGCACGGGCGAGATCCTCTACATCTGGCTCGCCGTGGTCGTGGTCTTTCTCGACGGTCTCCGGTACATCAACTCGCTGGAGATCTTCAAGACCCGCTACACCATGCGCAAGCAGATCAAGACGCGTCTGAGGGCGGCGCGGCGCGCCGAGAACTCCGCGCGCGTGGCGTTCATGGAGGACCTGCTCCGCGAGAACCCCGAGGCGGACATCGAGCAGGACCTCGGCAAGGCCGCGGCAGCCGGTGAGGTCTCCGGCGCGGACGAGGTCCTGGCGAACGCGGAGGGCATCGAGGGCGCCGAGGGCGAGACCGCCGCGCCGAAGGCTCCCCGTCCGGTCATCGACCTGCACCAGGAGTTCCGTCACCGCTTCCCGGTCTACCTGCGGGTCCGCTCCTTCCTGCTGCGTCACCGCATCCGCACCCACGTGATCAGCGGTATCGAGTTCCAGATGGGCGTCTTCATCGTCGGCCCGCTCTTCGACGCGACCGCCGAGGTGACCATCGCCGCGGGCGCACTGCTGATGATCTTCGAGCTGGCCATCGTCTACAAGCTGCTGCTGTCGACGCGCGACTTCACCCGCACCATCGACTCCTTCCAGCGCGAGGAACTGACCACCGCCTCCTGACCGTGGGGGCTCCAGCCCCCACGCGAGATGTAGTGGAATATTCAACAACCCCGATGGGTTCTACCCGGCGAAGGAGGTCACCAGTGGACACCACGTACTACGACCACGGCACCCTCGCCGAGCGCTGGGAGCGGGCGGGCATGTTCTTCGACGCCAAGGACTACGCGCGCGCCGCGCAGGTCCTCACCGGGCTGGTCGAGGAGGTGCCGGAGCAGACCGCGCCCCGGCTGCTGCTGGCCCGCGCCTACTACCACTCCGCGCAGCTCGGCCGTGCGGAGGCGGAGCTGCGGACCATCGTGGAGCGCGACCCGGTGGAGCACTACGCCCGGCTGATGCTGGGCCGCACGCTGGAGCGTCAGTCCCGCAACGCGGAGGCGGAGCCGCACCTGCGGATCGCGTCCGCGCTGGCGGGCGAGTTCCCGCGGGAGTGAGCCGCGGCTCCGCGCGACAGCGGAACAGTACGTTTTTCCAGGCCCGGCGGGGGCGTTGTCGCCCACGCCGGGCCGGCGTGTGTGCCGCCGTGGCATCCTGACCCGATGTCACTCCCCAGCCATCACCCGCCGTTGGCCGAGCGGGTCGAGGAACTCCTCGCCGCCGACGGTCCGTTGCCCATCGTCACGGCCGGTCACCCGGTCCTGCGCCGCCCCGCCGAGCCGTACGAGGGACAGCTCGGACCCGCCCTCCTGGAGCGCTTCGTCGCGGCGCTGCGCGTCACCATGCACGCCGCTCCCGGCGTCGGCCTCGCCGCGCCGCAGGTGGGGGTGCCGCTGCGGATCGCGGTGGCCGAGGACCCGGCGACGGTGCCCGAGGAGGTCGCGGCGGCGCGGAGCCGGGCGCCGCTGCCGTTCCGGGTGCTGGTCAATCCGTCGTACGAGGCAGGGGGTCCCGGTCTCGCCGCGTTCTACGAGGGCTGCCTCAGTGTGCCCGGCTATCAGGCGGTCGTGGCCCGGCACGCGCGGGTGCGGCTGCGCGGGCAGGACGAGCGGGGCCGGGCGCTGGACGAGGAGGTGTCCGGGTGGCCCGCCCGGATCGTGCAGCACGAGACGGACCACCTGAACGGCACCCTCTATCTGGACCGCGCCGAGCCGCGCTCGCTGTCCACCAACGAGGCGGCGGCGGTCCTGTGGGCCGAGCCGTCGCCGGCGACCGCGGCGAAGGTGCTCGGCTTCGAACTCCCCTGACCGGCGGGGTCAGTTGTCGCGGTACGCCTCAAGCAGCCGCAGCCACACCTCGCCGAGCGTCGGGAACGGCGGGACGACGTGCCAGAGCCGGTCGAGCGGGATCCGCCCGGCGACGGCCATCGTCCCGGAGTGCACCAGCTCGCCCGTGCCGGGACCGACGAAGGTGACGCCCCGCAGGATGTCCTCCTCCAGGTCGACCACCATGCGGGCGCGACCGGTGTAGTCGTCGCCGTAGAGCGAGGCGCCCGCGACCGAGCCGAAGTCCACGTCGACCGCGCGGACCCGGTGCCCCGCCTCCTCCGCCTCGGCGAGGGAGAGACCGACGGAGGCGATCTCGGGGTCGGTGAAGACGACCTGGGGCACGGCGTAGTGGTCGGCGGTGGCCGCGTGCGCGCCCCAGGGCTCGTCCTGGAGCGGGACGCCCGCCGCGCGGGCGGCGATGGCGGCGCCCGCGATCCGGGCCTGGTACTTGCCCTGGTGGGTGAGGAGGGCGCGCCCGTTGACGTCACCGACCGCGTACAGCCACTCGGAGTCCGGCAGGCGCAGGGTGTCGTCCACCTCCAGCCAGGTGCCGGGTTCCAGGTCCACGGTGTCGAGCCCGATGTCGTCGGTCTGCGGGGCGCGTCCGGTGGCGAAGAGGATCTCGTCCGCCTCGATGCGCTCGCCGTCGTCGGTGACGGCCACGACCTTGCCGTTCTCGCGCGTGACGGACGCGACGGACGTGCCGGTGCGCAGGTCGACGCCCGCCTCGGTGAGGGACTTGGCGACCAGTTCCCCGGCGAAGGGTTCCATGCGCCCGAGCAGCCCCTCGCCCCGGACCAGCAGCGTGACCTGGGAGCCGAGACCCTGCCAGGCGGTGGCCATCTCGGTGGCGACGACTCCCCCGCCGACGACGATCAGACTGCCGGGCACCTGCTGGGCGCTGGTGGCCTCGCGGCTGGTCCACGGCTCGACCTCGTCGAGTCCGGGCAGTCCGGGGAGCTTGGCGCGGGTGCCGGTGGCGACGACGACCGCGTGCCGGGCGGTGAGGGTGGTGACCGTGCCGTCCGCGGCGGTCACGGTGACCGTGCGCGGCCCGGCGAGGCGTCCCTGCCCCCGGTAGAGGTCGACCCCGGCGCCCTCCAGCCAGCTCACCTGGCCGTCGTCCTTCCAGTGCGAGGCGAATCCGTCCCGGCGGGCGAGCACGGCGGGCGCGTCCAGCGCCCCTCTCACCGACTCGGCCAGACCGGGCAGACTCCGGGCGTCGGACTGGGCGATGACCGGCCTGAGCAGCGCCTTGCTCGGCATGCAGGCCCAGTACGAGCACTCGCCGCCGACGAGTTCGCTCTCCACCACGGCGGTCGACAGACCGGCCGCGCGGGTGCGGTCGGCGACGTTCTCCCCCACGGGTCCGGCCCCGAGCACCACGACGTCGTACGCGATGGCTTCCGTTTCCGTCATGGGCCCCAGTGTGGTGGGTGGCGGGCGCGGGGGCCACACGGTACGCGCGCGGGTCCGGCGCGTGCGGGTGGGGACCGGCGGGTACGGGTGCGGTTTCTGGGGGTACGGGTGAGATGTGCGCCGGAATAGCCGGACCGAAGGGCGTGTTTGTGCCGAGGGCAGCACCCCCACACCAGGAAGAGGGAGATGCCATGAGCGGCAAGACCGTGGAGCTGACCAAGGAGAACTTCGACGAGACGGTGCAGGACAACGAGTTCGTCCTCATCGACTTCTGGGCGGACTGGTGCGGACCCTGCAAGCAGTTCGCGCCGGTCTACGACAAGGCCGCGCAGGAGAACCCCGACCTGGTGTTCGCCAAGGTGGACACCGAGGCGCAGCCGGAGCTGGCGCAGGCGTTCGGCATCCAGTCGATCCCGACGCTGATGATCGTCCGGGACCAGGTGGCGGTGTACGCCCAGCCGGGCGCGCTGCCCGAGCCCGCCCTCACCGACATCATCGACCAGGCTCGCAAGCTGGACATGAACGAGGTGCGCAAGAACATCGCGGAGCAGGAGGGGCAGGGCCAGCAGTAGCCCGCCAACCCCGGCCGCCGCGAAGGGAGTCGGCCCGCCTGGTGCGGGTCAGCTCGAGTCGCGGTGGATCAGTGAGGCGTCCAGGACCGCGCGGACCCCGGGTTCCCGCCCGGGGTCGCGTACGACGCCGTCCACGAACGCGGCCAGCTCGCGCCCCGAGGGCACGTCCAGGCGGACGGTGCTGAGCCGGGGGCGCAGCAGCCTGCCGAGCATGAGGTCCCCGGCGCCGACGACGGCCACGTCGCCGGGGACGCGCAGTCCCGCGTCCTCCAGCGCCCGCATCAGGAGCATCGCGTACTCGTCGTCGTAGGCGAACACCGCGTCCAGAGCGGGCCACTCCGCCGCGAGCCGGGCGGCGGACGCCTCCGTGTAGGCCAGCGGGAGTTCGGTGACGGTGGCGTCCGTGCCGCGCAGCGCCTCGCGCACGCCCGCCAGGCGCGGACGGGAGAAGACGTCCAGGCCGCGTTCCTCCGGGACGACCACCCCGATACGGCGCCTTCCTCTTGCGTGCAGATGCGCGCCCGCCCGCCGTCCGACCACCGCGTGGTCCATGAGCAGGGCGTGCGCTCCCTGGACGCGTCCGGGACCGAGGGTCACCACGGCGCGGGCACCGGCGCGCTTGAGGAGCGCGACGCCCTGCGGACCGGGTCCGGTGCCGGGGATCAGGACGGCGACGGGTCGTAACTCCGCCCAGGCGCGGGCGGCTTCGTCGCCCTGGAGGCCGAGGGTGCCGTACTGGACGACGGTGTAGTCGAGGCGGCCGAGGGCGGACTGCAACTCCCCGAGGTGGCGGCTGTGGAGCGGGCCGACCGGGACGGCGGGGGCGGGCATCACGACCATGCGGCTGTGCCCGGCGCGCAGGGTGCGGGCGGCGGCGTGCGGGACGTAGCCGAGTTCGCGGGCCGCCTCGTGCACCCGGCGGCGCGTGGGCTCGCTGATGCGGACGGCGCCGGTGTCGTTGAGGACGTAGGACACGGTCGCGCGGGAGACTCCGGCCAGGCGGGCGACGTCGGCGCTCGTGGGCGTGTTCGGTATCTGCACCATGACGCAACGCATCCTGGCAGAGCCGCCGGTGACCGCTCCGGGCGGGGCGAGGTCGTACAGAACCGGACGAGAAGCGGGGCGGAAGCATCAGATGCGTGCCGGATTCTTTCGGCGTGGGACGAACACGTTCGCTACGAACTTGTTCGTGACGAACATGTTCGTTACGCTGCGGTCCATGCCCGCTTCTCCCCAGGACTCCCCCCGTTCCCGCCGTGAGCGCCCCGCGAAGCCCGCGCTCAGCCGTGCGGTCATCGTCGCGACCGCCGTGGCCGTGATGCGCGCCGAAGGGCTGCGCAAGGTGACCATGCGGCGGCTGGCGCAGGAGCTGGACACGGGTCCCGCCTCGCTGTACGTCTACGTGCGCAACACGGACGAGCTGCACGCCGCCGTCCTGGACGAACTGCTCGGCACCGTCCCCCCGGCACCGGCCGGGGGCACCTGGCGGGAGCGCCTTGAGCATGTGCTCGTCGCCTGTACCGGGATGCTCCTCGCCCACCCGGAGCTGGCTCGCGCGGCGATCACCGCCCGGCCGCGCGGACCGCACTACCTGAACCTGATCGAGACCCTGCTCGCCCTGCTCGACGAGGGCGGGGTGCCGCGCGCCCAGGCCGCCTGGGGTGTCGATCTGCTGCTCCAGCACGCCGTCGCGACCGCCGCCGAACACGCCGGGGGCGACGACCCCGCGGAGTGGGAGGAACTGATCGGCGTCCTGCGCCGGGCAGCCGACGACCCCACCCGGCCGCACATCGCGGCCGCCGCCCACGCCCTGCTCTCGGGCACGCCCGAGCACCGCCTGTCGTGGGCCTTCCAGACCCTGATCAACGGCATCGAGCGCACCGCCGTACCCGAGTGAGCCCCCAGGAGAGCACCATGACCGCATCCGCTTCCGTACCCCACCACCCGATCGCCGTCGTCGGCGCCGGGCTCGGCGGGCTCACGCTCGCCCGGGTGCTGCACACCCGCGGCATCGAAGCCGCGCTGTTCGACCTCGACGCCTCGCCCGAGGCGCGCACGCAGGGCGGGATGCTCGACATCCACGACGACTCCGGGCAGCAGGCGCTGCGCGCGGCCGGTCTGCACGACGCGTTCCTCGCCCGCGTCCATCGGGGCGGCGAGGCGACCCGCGTCCTGGACCGGCATGCCCGTGTGCACCACGACGCGCCGGACGACGGCGAGGGCGGTCGCCCCGAGATCGACCGGGGCGACCTGCGCGATCTGCTGCTCGGCTCGCTGCCCGAGGGCACGGTCCGCTGGGGCGCGAAGGTGACCGGCGCGCGCCCGCTCGGCGACGGGCGGCACGAGGTCACCCTCGCGGACGGCGGCGTCTTCACCACCGGGCTGCTGGTCGGCGCGGACGGCGCCTGGTCCCGGATACGCCCGCTGGTCTCGGACGCGGTGCCCGTCTACACCGGGATGTCCTTCGTCGAGACGGACCTGCCCTCGGCGGACGAGCGGCACCCGGTGAGCGCCGGGGTGATCGGCGGCGGGATGCTGTTCGCGCTGGGCGCGGGGCGCGCGTTCCTCGCGCACCGCGAGACGGACGGCGGTCTGCACGTCTACGCGGCCGTCGAGGCGCCCGAGGACTGGCTCGACGGCATCGACTTCACGGACACCGAGGCGGCCAAGGCGGCGGTGCTGAAGGAGTTCGACGGCTGGGACGACACCCTGAAGGCGCTGGTCGCGGACGCGGAGGGCGCGCTGGTGCCGCGTCGCATCCACGCCCTGCCCGTCGGTCTGCGCTGGGAGCGCGTCCCCGGCGTCACCCTGCTCGGCGACGCCGCCCATCTGATGTCGCCGTTCGCCGGTGAGGGCGCCAACCTCGCCCTCCTGGACGGCGCCGAACTGGGCCTGGCGATCGCCGCGCACCCCGGCGACACGGAGGGCGCGCTCGCCGCCTACGAGACGGAGATGTTCCGGCGGGCGGAAGCCTCCGCGACCGACTCCGCGCGGCAGGGACGGCTGCTGTTCCGCGAGGACTCCGCTCAGGTGCTGACGGCGATGTTCACGGGGGCGGAGGGGTAAGGAGCCGCGGAGTACGGGGGTGCGGGGCTGGAACTCGTGTTCAGCCCCGCTGTCCCGTCAGCCGGTCGACCAGGTCCAGCCAGCCCTTCTCCAGCCGTTCCATCGGCATTCCGCACTGGCGGGTCAGATGGTGGATGAGGGCGGGGTCGAGGTAGGCGAGGAGCGGCTGGGCGAGCAGTTCGCAGTCGGCGTCGGGGACGAGCCTGCGCAGCAGCATCGTGACGTGGGCGCGCAGCGCCTGCGCCGAGGGGTGCTTGTAGCGGCGGCCGGGGTCCGGCTGCGCCGCCAGTTGCAGGTCGAGCTGCTCCGCCGAGCGGTAGAGGACGGCCACGCCGAAGGCGCGCAGCCGCTCCAGGGGCGGGGCGCCGGGACCGAGCGGGGGCGGTCCGGCGAGGAAGTCCTCCTGGAGCGTGCGCGCGGAGTGGTCGAGCAGCGCGGTCAGCAGTCCGGTGCGGTCGCCGAAGCGGCGGAACACGGTGCCCTTGCCGACCTGGGCCGCCGCCGCCACGGCCTCCATGGTCACCCCGGCCGCCCCGTGCTCGGCGATCAGCCGGGAGGCAGCCTCCAGCAGGCGCGCCCGGTTGCGGGCCGCGTCGGCGCGCAGGCAGGGCTCGTCGCCGACCGGGGCGGGGCCCACCTCCAGCAACTGGGGTGCGTCGACGGGCTCCTCGGGCTGCGGACAGGGCGGCAGAGCGCTGGACATGAAGACAGCGTAAAGCATGGGGAACAAAACTGGACCCTGGTCCGGTTAGGGTGGTAGAAACTTAAACGGACCTCGGTCCGGATCGTTTCAAGCGTGTTTCAGCCACCCCCTTGGAGTACTCCCATGTCCGTACGCATCCTCGCGCTCGTCGGCAGCCTCCGCGCCGGTTCGCACAACCGCCAGCTCGCCGAGGCGGCCGCCAAGCTCGCCCCCGAGGGCGCCGAGGTCGAGATCTTCGAGGGCCTCGCCGACGTCCCGTTCTACAACGAGGACCTGGACGTCGAGGGCCAGGTCCCGGCCGCCGCCGCCAAGCTGCGCGCGGCCGCCCAGAGCGCCGACGCGTTCCTGCTCTTCGCCCCCGAGTACAACGGCACCATCCCGGCCGTCCTGAAGAACGCCATCGACTGGCTGTCCCGCCCGTACGGCGCCGGCGCCTTCACCGGCAAGCCCGTCGCCGTCATCGGCACCGCCTTCGGCCAGTACGGCGGCGTGTGGGCCCAGGACGACGCCCGCAAGGCCGTGGGCATCGCCGGTGGCAAGGTCATCGAGGACATCAAGCTCTCGATCCCCGGCTCCGTGACCCGCTTCGCCGAGACCCACCCGGTCGACGACGCCGAGGTCGCCGCGCAGCTCACCGAGGTCGTCACGCGCCTGCACGGCAGCGCGGGCGAGATCCTGGCCGCCTGAGCCACAGCAGTCCCGTAGGGGGCCGGAGCCGTAAGGGCTCCGGCCCCTTTCGCGCTGTTCCGGCGCCGCCTCCGAGGCTCCCGCCGCCCCCGACTCGTCCGGCAGGCGCGAAACGGCGGACCATGGGCAGACGGAGACACAGCCCGTCGCGCGAGCCCGAGGAGATCCCATGCGTCCGGAGCCGCCCCCGTTCGACCCGGAACTCGCCCCCGCGCTCGAACCGTTCAAGGACGCCCCGCCCCTCACCCCGGACGGGATCGCCGCCGCGCGGGAGACCGTCGGCGCGCTGCCCCCCGAGCTGATGGACGTCACGCTGGGCGGTGTTTTCACGGCGGAGGACCGTACGGTGCCCGGTCCCGAGGGGGCGCCGGACGTCTCCCTGCTGATCTGCCGCCCCGCCGACGCCGCTCCCGGCGCCCGGCTGCCGGTGATCTACCACGTCCACGGCGGCGGCATGATCCTGGGCAACAACCGGGCCGGGGTGGACGCCCCGCTGCACTGGGCCCGCGATCTCGGCGGCGCGGTGGTGGTCTCCGTGGAGTACCGGCTCGCACCCGAACACCCCTACCCCGCACCGGTGGAGGACGTGTACGCCGGGTTCGTGTGGACCGCGGGGCACGCCGGGGAGCTGGGCGGCGACCCGGACCGGATCGTCCTCGCGGGCGCCAGCGCGGGCGGCGGGCTCACGGCGGCGCTCGCGCTGCTGCTGCGCGACCTCCAAGGTCCGTCCGTCCTCGGTCAGTTGCTGATGTACCCGATGCTGGACGACCGCAACGACACCGGCTCCAGCCACCAGATGGCCGGGGTCGACGTGTGGGACCGCTCCGCCAACGAGACCGGCTGGTCGGCGCTCCTCGGCGAGCGCCGGGGCGGCCCGGACGTCCCGCCGTACGCCGCCCCCGCCCGCGCGAGCGACCTCGCCGGACTGCCCCCCGCCTTCCTCGACGTGGGCTCGGCGGAGACCTTCCGCGACGAGGTGGTGGCGTACGCCTCGCGCATCTGGGGCTGCGGCGGCGTGGCCGAACTCCACGTGTGGCCGGGGGGTTTCCACGGCTTCGACGGTCTCGCGCCGCGCAGCGCGCTGTCCTGCGCGGCCCGCGCGGCCCGGTTCGACTGGCTGCGGCGCCTGTTGGACCGGTAGACCCCGGCCGGAGCGCGGCTCTCCGCGCTTACCCTGTGCGCATGGGCGATGCGTCGTTGGTCGGGCTGATGGGGCGGGTGACCGGGACGGTCGGTCCGGGGCTGGTCGGCGAGGTGATCGTCCGGGTGCGCGGCGGCGCCGAGCACTTCCTCGCGTACGCCGCCGAGAGCGGCGTCCGGATCGAGCCCGGCACGGTCGTCATGGTGGTGGAACACCTGCCGCCGCGCACGGTCTACGTCACGCCCGCGTACGACGGTTGAGCGCGCCCCGTCCCAGGTGAGAGCCTTGTTCGTCAAGATTGCGACAAGGCTTGGCCGGGGTCTTCTCCCCGCACCCGCGCAGGTGCACACTCCCTTCGTCCGGTGCCGTCAAGGGCACCAAGTCAAGGGGGCGTTTGCCGATGATCGTCGGCGTCGTTGCGGGGGTGGCGGTTGCCGCCGTCCTCGTACTGATCGGTCTGTTCAAGATGATGTGGCGGGTCGCGGAACCCAACGAGGCCCTCATCATCTCGGGGTCCAGACACCGCACCGAGGGTGTCGAGGAGGGCATGGGCTTCCGCATCGTCACGGGGCGCGGCACGCTCGTCCTGCCCGGCGTGCAGGCGGTGCGCAAGCTCTCGCTGGACCTGAACGAGACCGAGTTGCACGTGGACTGCGTGACCCAGCAGGGCATCCCGCTGAAGGTGCGGGGCGTGGTCATCTTCAAGGTGGGCGACGACTATGTGTCGGTCGCCAACGCCGCCCGGCGTTTCCTGGATCAGCAGAAGCTGATGTCGGAGCGGGTGCACAACGTCTTCGCCGGTCATCTCCGTTCCATCGTGGGCGGGTTGACGGTCGAGGACATGATCCGCGACCGGGAGAAGCTGACCGGTCAGACGCGGGCCGCCTGCGGGACGGAGATGGAGAAGCTGGGTCTGATCGTGGACTCGCTCCAGATCCACGAGATCGAGGACCCGACCGGGTACATCCAGAACCTGGCGATGCCGCACGCCGCCGCCGTGCAGCGCGACGCGCGCATCGCGCAGGCGGAGGCCAACCGGCTGGCCACCGAGGCGGAGCAGCAGTCGTACGCCCGGATGGCCGAGGCGACCCGGGACAGCGAGATCCTGCAGGCCGGTTACCAGGCCGAGCGGGACAAGGCGGCGGCGAAGGCGCGGCAGGCCGGGCCGCTCGCGGACGCGGCCGCGCGGCAGGAGGTCGTGGTCCAGGAGACCCGGGTCGCGGAGCTGGAGGCGGACCGCCGCGAGCAGCAACTCCAGGCGGACGTCCGCAAGCCCGCGGACGCCAAGGCGTACGAGAAGCGGACGCTGGCCGAGGCGGAGCGCGACGCGCGGATCTCGGCCGCCCAGGCCAAGGCGAAGGAGACGGAGCTGGCGGCAGCCGCCGAGGCGACCCGGGTCAAGACCGCCGCCGGAGCCGAGGCAGAGGCCACCAAGAGCCGGGGCGCCGCCACCGCGTCGGCCACCCGCGCGACCGGTGAGGCCGAGGCAGCCGCCGCGCAGGCGAAGGGTCTCGCGGAGGCCGAGGCCGCCCGCGCCAGGGGTCTCGCCGAGGCGGAGGCCATCAAGGCGCGCGCCGCCGCCCTGGCCGAGAACCAGGAGGCGGTCGTCGCCCAGCAACTGGCCGAGAAGTGGCCGGAGATCGTGCGGGCGGGGGCGGACGCGTTCGGCAACGTGGACAACATGGTGCTGCTCAACGGTGCCGACGGCATGGGCGAGTTGTTCGCCAAGGCGCTCACCATGGGCGGCACGGGTCTGGGGCTCGCCCGTCAGCTCCTCTCCGCGATGGACCACAAGAGCCAGGAGCCGGGCGCCGGTTCACCCTCGGTCAACGGGGTGACGGCGACACGGGTTCCGGTGGAGGTGGACAAGGGGGAGGACAACTGACCGACGGGCGGCGGCCGTAGCCCTCAAGGGGGTGTGAACGGCCGCCGCCTTTCGCGTTGTTGCAGTTCGGCTAGGGTGCGGGGCGTGAGCACGTTCATCGATGACAACGTTCCCGGCCGTCACGGCCCCCACGCCACCACCGAGGCCGACCCGCGCGAGATCGGCCGGGTGCGCACCGAGTACTCCCCCGCCCACGACGGCGACCCCGATCCCGGCGAGATCGTCTGGACCTGGGTGCCGTTCGAGGAGAACGACGGCCGGGGCAAGGACCGCCCCGTGCTGGTCGTCGCGCGGGAGGCGGCCGGCACCTTCCTCGCCGTGCAGCTCTCCAGCAAGCGGCACGACAACCACCGCGACTGGGTGGCGATAGGCCAGGGTCCCTGGGACCGCACCGACCGCGACTCCTGGGTGGCCGTCGACCGGGTGCTGCGGCTGCACGAGGACGGGATGCGCCGCGAGGCGTGCGCGCTGGACCGGATGCGGTTCAACCTGGTCCGCCAGCGGCTGTACGAGCGCTACGGCTGGACCTGAGCCACCGCGGGTGACGGTCCGGGGCGCGTCTCGGCGGCGAAGACCCGCGCGAAGGCGCTCCGCACCGTCGCCCCGGTGGTGCGGTCCAGGACGCCGAACACCACGTGGTCGAAGGTCCCGGCGAACCGCCCGCCGGTCACGAGCAGGGTGCGGAAGGCGGTCGCCACCTGCTCCGGGTCGTTCTGGAAGACGCCGCAGCCCCACGCGCCGAGCACCAGGTGCCGGTAGCCGTGGGCGGCGGCGGTCTCCAGGACCCGCTCGGCCCGCACCGCGAGGGCGCCCGGGATCTCGCCGGTCCGCTCGGGCACCCGGCGCCGGATCACGCCCGCGTTCGGGGCGGGCGAGGTGAGGAAACCGGCCGTGTACGGCTCGGTCAGCAGGCGCCCCCGGTCGTCGCGGAAGACCGGCACCGCCGGACTGTGGATCACCCGGTCGGAGTAGAAGGGGTCACGGTCCGCCCGGTGGTGCTCGTAGTACCCCCGCGCCCGGAGCAGACAGGTGTACAGCGCGGAGGCGCGGCACAGGGCTTCCTCCTGCGCCTGGGCGCCGCCCAGATAACCGCCGCCGGGATTGCGGGCGGAGGCGAAGTTGAGGACGGCCACCGAGGCTCCCGCACCGGTCAGGCGCCGGGCCGCTTCCAGGCTGCTCTCGCCCGTGACCTCGAAGAACGTGTCGCTCCCCGCCTCCCGTGACGGCACCTCGACCGGCTCAGGACCGTACAACCGCGTTCCGGCGCGGGCGGTCTCGATCAGGTCCGCGAGCGGCACCTTCCGGCCGTCCGGCAGCGGGTACTCCCCCTCGGCGACGATCCGCTCGGTCTCCGTCGCCACCCCGCGCAGGCGGGCGCTCACGGCGCCACCCCCGTACGCGCCGTGACCGCCGCCCGCGCGGCCTTCCCCGTCGTGCTCATACGGTCATCCTGAGCGATGCTGTTCCCGCGGTGCAACGGAGTTTCCGGGGCGCCGCGCCCCCGAACCGGACGGGAGGAAACGCGCGAGGAAGCGGAGATGACCGATCCCGAACGTCCCGTAGGGCACCCTTGTGCGATTCGGTTCGAGGGTCTTGGGTGGGACGAGGCCCGCCCGGCACACCGGAGGCCGGGCAGGCGGCATGGTGGAATCCCCACAGGAGTATCCCGACATGTCTGACTCGCTGAGCGACTGCGGTGACTGTACGGATCACCGCACCGCGATCACCGAAGCCGAGGTCGACGCCCTGATCCGGGGCATCTGCTTCAAGACCGGTCCGCCCCGCACGCTCGGGGTGGAGGTGGAGTGGCTGGTCATGGACCCGAGCCGCCCCCACCACCCGGTCCCGTCCGAACGCCTCGCGTCCCTCTACGCCACCCTGCGTCCCGTCCCCCTGCGCTCGGCGCTCACCGTCGAGCCCGGCGGCCAACTGGAGCTGAGTTCGCCGCCCGCCGGTTCACTCATGGAGTGCGTCGGCACCGTGTCCGCCGATCTCGACACCGTCCGCGCGGTCCTCGCCGACGACGGTCTCGCCCTGGTCGGCCTGGGCCATCACCCCTGGCACACCCCGTCCCGCTTCCTGCGCGAGGCACGCTACGACGCCATGGAGGCGTGTCTGGACCGCACCGGCCCCGCCGGGCGGCACATGATGCGTGCCTCGGCGTCCGTGCAGGTCTGCGTGGACGCCGGGTACGAGGAGCCGGGACCGCTGGGTCACGAACAGCGCTGGTGGCTGGCGCACCGGCTCGGTCCCGTCCTGGTCGCCGCGTTCGCCAACTCGCCCCTGGTCGACGGGCGTCCGAGCGGACACCGGTCCGTCCGGCAGTCGTACTGGGCGGGGATCGGACCCGGCCGTGCCGGTGCCCCCTCGACCGACGGGGAACCGCGCGCCGACTGGGCCCGGCACGTGCTGGACTCCCCCGTCATGTGCGTCCGCGGCGACGACGGGCCCTGGGAGGTGCCCGAGAACCTGACCTTCCGCGAGTGGACCCGCTCGCGGTCCCCGCGTCCGCCCACCCGGGCGGACCTCGACTACCACCTGACCACCCTGTTCCCGCCGGTCAGACCACGCGGTCATCTGGAGCTGCGCATGATCGACGCGCAGCCCGGGGACGACGGCTGGATCGTGCCGCTCGCGGTGACGGCGGCGCTCTTCGACGACCCGGAGGCCGCCGAGGCGGCGCACCGGGCGGTGAAGCCGCTGGCCGAACGCGCCCTCGACCTGCCCGCGCCGCACAACCCGCTGTGGGCGGACGCCGCCCGGCTCGGACTCACCGATCCGGGGCTGCGCGAGGCGGCCGTCGCCTGCTTCACGGCGGCGCTGCGGGCGCTGCCCCGGCTCGGCGCCGAGCCGGAGGTCGTGGCCGCCGTCGCCGGGTATCTGGACCGCTATGTCGCCCGGGGCCGCTGCCCGGCCGACGACCTGCTGGACGGCTCGGACGGCATCGACCGTCCGGCCCACGGGAGGAAGGACACGCCCTCATGACCGCCCAGGAGACCGGGACGCCCGAGGTCGCCCCCGAGACGCTGCGCGCCCGAGCGCTCGCCTCGCTGGTCACCGCCCGCGCCCGCACCACGCTGCTGACCACCTGTGTCGAGGACCCCGACCTGACCGCCCAGGTCTCGCCGCTGATGTCCCCGCTGGTGTGGGACCTCGCCCACATCGGCAACCAGGAGGAGCAGTGGCTGCTGCGGGCGGTCGGCGGCCGGGAGGCGATGCGCCCGGAGATCGACGGCCTGTACGACGCCTTCGAGCATCCGCGCTCCGAGCGTCCCTCGCTGCCGCTGCTGGCACCCGAGGAGGCGCGCGCGTACGCGGCCGAGGTGCGTGGCCGGGTCCTCGATCTGCTGGAGGGCGCGGACTTCGAGGGCGACCGGCTGACCGAGTCGGGCTTCGCCTTCGGGATGATCGCGCAGCACGAACAGCAGCACGACGAGACCATGCTGATCACCCATCAGCTCCGCACGGGTCCCCCGTCGCTGACCGCCCCCGACCCGGACCCGGTGCCGCCCTTCACCGGTCCGCCCGAAGTCCTGGTCCCCGGCGGTCCGTTCACCATGGGCACCTCCACCGAGCCCTGGGCGCTGGACAACGAACGCCCGGCGCACACCCGCAAGGTGGACCCCTTCTGGATCGACACCACGCCGGTGACTAACGCGGCGTACCGGGCGTTCATCGAGGACGGCGGGTACGGCACCGAGCGCTGGTGGAGCCCGGAGGGCTGGGCGCACATCCGGCAGCACTCGGTCACGGCGCCGCTGTACTGGCACCGGGACGCCGGGCAGTGGCTCCGGCGCCGCTTCGGCGTCACCGAGCCGGTGCCGCCGGACGAGCCGGTGCTGCACGTGTCCTGGTACGAGGCGGACGCGTACGCCCGCTGGGCGGGGCGGCGGCTGCCCACCGAGCCCGAGTGGGAGAAGGCGGCACGGCACGACCCGGCGACCGGGCGCTCCCGGCGTTTCCCCTGGGGCGACGCCGACCCGACCGCCGGGCACGCCAACCTGGGCCAGCGGCATCTGCGCCCCGCGCCCGCCGGAAGCTATCCGGCGGGTGAATCACCGCACGGCGTACGGCAGTTGATCGGTGACGTGTGGGAGTGGACGTCGAGCGACTTCCTGCCGTACCCGGGGTTCACGGTGTTCCCGTACAAGGAGTACTCGGAGGTGTTCTTCGGACCGGAGTACAAGGTGCTGCGCGGCGGTTCGTTCGCGGTGGGGCAGGTGGCCTGCCGGGGCACGTTCCGCAACTGGGACTATCCGGTCCGGCGGCAGATCTTCTCCGGGTTCCGCACCGCCCGCGACGCGGAGTCCGCCTGATGTGTCGTCACCTCGCCTATATCGGACCCCAGTTGCCGCTCGGCGCGCTGCTGGTGGAGCCCGCGCACAGCCTGTACCGGCAGGCGTGGGCTCCCCGGCGGCAGCGCAACGGGACGGTGAACGCCGACGGGTTCGGGGTGGGCTGGTACCCGGCGGACGATCCGGTCCCGGCCCGCTACCGGCGCCCCGGACCCATCTGGGCGGACCCGTCCTTCGCCGACCTCGCGCGGGTGATCCGCGCGGGGGCGGTGCTGGCGGCCGTGCGGGACGCGACGCTGGCGGGCGCGGACGGCGAGGCCGCGGCGGCGCCGTTCGCGAACGGGCGGTGGCTGTTCAGCCACAACGGCGCGGTGGCGGGCTGGCCGGACTCGGCAGCCCCGCTGGTGCCGACGCTGCCCCCGGTGGACCTGCTGTCGATGGAGGCACGCACCGACTCGGCGTTCGTCTGGGCGCTGGTGCTGCACCGGTTGCGCGGGGGCGCCGAGCCGGGAACCGCCCTCGGCGAAACGGTTCGCCAGGTCGCGGAGGCCGCCCCCGCCTCCCGGCTGAACCTGCTGCTGACCGACGGCACCACGATCGCGGCGACCGCCTGGGGCGACAGCCTCTGGTACCGCACCGGTCCCGGTGACGCGGTGACCGTCGCCTCCGAACCGTACGACGACGACCCCCACTGGCGGGAGGTCCCCGACCGCACCGTGCTCACCGCGAGCCGGGGCACCGGAGTGCAGCTCGCTCCGGCCGGGAACCCCATGTCCTCCCCCACCGCACCGAAGGAGCCCTGTACGTGAGCCTGCACGTCACCCGCACCCTCCCCGAGGACGCCACCGGCGCCGCGCTGCGCGCCGACGTCGTGGACGGCCTGACCCGGACCCCCAAGTCGCTGCCGCCGAAGTGGTTCTACGACACGCGCGGCAGCGAACTGTTCGAGCTGATCACCGACTTGCCGGAGTACTACCCGACGCGCGCCGAGCGGGAGATCCTGCGCGACCGCTCCGGGGAGATCGCGGCCGCGAGTTCCGCGCGGACCCTGGTCGAACTCGGTTCCGGCTCCTCGGAGAAGACCCGGCATCTGATCGACGCGCTCACCTCCCTGGAGGCGTACGTGCCGGTCGACGTGAGCGAGTCCGCGCTCCTCGGTGCCGGGCAGGCACTCGCCGTGGAGCGCCCGGACCTCGCGGTGCACGCGCTGATCGCGGACTTCACCGCCCCGCTGGAGCTGCCGGACACCCCGGGACCGCGCCTGGTCGCCTTCCTCGGCGGCACCATCGGCAACCTGCTGCCCGAGGAGCGCGCGGAGTTCCTGTCCGCCGTACGCGGGCTGCTCGCGCCCGGCGACGCCCTGCTGCTCGGCACCGACCTGGTCAAGGACGAGCGCGTGCTGCGGCTCGCCTACGACGACGTCGCCGGGATCACGGCGGCGTTCAACAAGAACGTGCTGTCCGTGCTCGACCGCGAACTGGGCGCCGACTTCGACCTCGACGCCTTCGACCACGTCGCGGTGTGGGACGCGCGGCACGAGTGGATCGAGATGCGGCTGCGCTCGCGCACGGCGCAGACGGTCAAGCTGCCCGGGGTCAACATGGTCGTGGACTTCGCCGCCGGTGAGGACCTGCGCACCGAGGTCTCGGCCAAGTTCCGCCCCGAGGGCGTCACCGCGGAGCTGGCCGCCGCGGGTCTTGAGCTGACCCACTGGTGGACGGACGCCAAGGAGCGCTTCGCGCTGTCGCTCAGCGTGGCCCGCTGACGGACCCGCTCTCGCCTTCCGTGCCCGGCGGGCGACGCCTCGCGCGCCGGGCACGGATACGGCACGGTGGAAACGGCGTGACGGACCGGTCGCGCCGGACGTGAGGCACGCCCCCGCGACCTCACGGCGGAGAGGAGCACCCCCGCATGTCGAACCACACCTACCGGGTCACCGAGATCGTCGGCACCTCCCACGAGAGCGTCGACCAGGCCATCCGCAACGGCGTCGCCCGCGCCGACCAGACGCTGCGCAACCTGGACTGGTTCGAGGTCACCCAGGTGCGCGGACGCCTGGAGAACGGGCGCATCGAGGACTACCAGGTGTGCATGAAGGTCGGCTTCCGCCTGGAGGAGCCGAGCTGAGCCGCCGCCCGCCCGCCACCTCCCGCCGACGTCCGGTACTGCCCTCAGGTACGTCCCTCGCGCTCCTGTGCCGCCTCCAGGGCGGCAGAGTGCTCGGCCCAGCGGGCTCGCAGGACGGTGAATCCGGCGCGCTCGGCGTCGTCGCAGACGAGTTCGTCGTCGTCCACGAGGACGCGTACGGTCCCGCTGCGGGCGAGACGGCGCAGGATGTCCAGCTTGGTGACCCGGGCGGGTCTGCGGTCGCCGTCGCGCCGCATGTGCACGGTGCCCTCGGGCAGTCCGTGCGCGGCGAGCCAGTCCGCCGTGTCCGCCCGGCAGCGCTCGGGCCGTCCGGTCAGATAGACGATCTCGCAGTCGCGGGCGGACCGGTGCACCAGCTCGATGCCCTCGGCGAGCGGCGGGTCGGCGGGGGCGGCGGCGAAGAAGCCGTCCCAGTCGCGCGGGCGCCGCTCCAGGAAGTGCTGGCGGTGCGCCGTCGCGGCGAGGGTGTTGTCGAGGTCGAAGACGGCCACGGGCCGCCTGCCGCTGGTCTCTGCCACGCGTCAACCCTAGCCGCGACACGCGCCGGGGAGCGTCCGACCTGGGTCTCAAGATGCGAGGGCGGCCCGGGCCGGTGACCCTGGGAGTGGAAGCCTCAAACGACGAGGAGGGCTGCCATGTCCTTCATGGACAAGATCAAGGGAATGCTCAAGGGCCATGAGGACATGGCCGACAAGGGCATCGACAAGGGCGGGGACTACATCGACCAGCGGACCGGCAACAAGCACCAGTCCCAGGTCGACACCGGGCAGGACAAGCTGAGGGACCAGTTCGGCACCCAGCACCGCGACAACCCGCCGCACACCTGACCGCGCGGCCCGCCAGGCACAGCGTTCCGGAGGCCCCGCCGCCCGCTGACGGGCGGCGGGGCCTCCTTGCGACCCGCGTCGCCCGAGGGGGACGGCTCACCCGGTCGTCCCCCGCCCACGACCCCGTCCACCAGGGCGGGCTAGGTTGGTGACCATGGCACCACGGACCCGACCGACGTCCGCACCGTCGCACGAGGGGGCGTCGCTGGGCGGCCCGCCGGACGCCGGTCACGACGGACTCATCCGGGTCCGGGGCGCCACCGAGCACAATCTGCGCCACGTCGACGTCGACGTCCCCCGCGATCAGGTGGTGGCGTTCACCGGCGTTTCGGGGTCGGGCAAGTCCTCGCTGGCGTTCGCGACCATCTACGCCGAGGCGCAGCAGCGCTACCTCGAGTCCGTCGCGCCGTACGCCCGCAGGCTGATCGACCAGGGCTCGGCACCGAGGGTCGGGGAGATCACCGGGCTGCCGCCCGCCGTCGCGCTCCGCCAGCAGCACAGCGGCGGCAGCACCCGCTCGACGGTGGGCACGGTGAGCCGGGTCTCGAACGTCCTGCGGATGCTGTACTCCCGCGCCGGTACCTACCCGGCAGGGCAGACCCCGGAGGACCTGGCCGGGACCTTTCCCCGGGACGCCGCGCCGCTGGACTCGGACAGCTTCTCGCCGAACACGGCGGTGGGCGCGTGCCGGACCTGTTCCGGGCTGGGGCGGCTGCACACCGTGGACGAGGGCAAGCTGGTCGGCGACGACTCCCTGAGCATCCGGGAGGGCGCCGTCGCCGCGTGGCCCGGCGCCTGGCAGGGCAAGAACTACCGCGACATCCTCGCGGAGCTGGGCATCGACATCGACGTACCGTTCCGTACGCTGCCCGCCGCGCGCCGCGAGTGGCTGCTGACCACCGACGAGCAGCCGACGGTCACGGTGCACCCGGTCCGTGACGCCCACCGCGTCGCCCGCTCCTACCAGGGCACCTACATGAGCCCGCGCCGGTGGGTGCTGCACACCTTCGCCACCTCCAAGGCGGCGCATCTACGGGCGAAGGCAGCCTCGTTCATGACCGAGGAGGTCTGCCCGACCTGCCACGGGAAGCGGCTCAACCCGGAGGCGCTGGCGGTGACCGTCGCCGGACAGGACATCTCGGTGGCCACTTCGATGCCCCTGACCCAGCTCGCGGCGTTCCTGGAGACCGCCCGCGAGCACCCCGACACCCTGGCCCTGCCCGCCGAGCGCCGACAAGCGGCGCAGGCCCTGATCTCCGGACTCCAGGACCAGCTCGGCACCCTGATCGACCTCGGTCTGGGCTACCTCGCCACGGCACGCGCGACCTCCACCCTCTCCAGCGGCGAACTCCAGCGCCTGCACATGGCCACCCAGCTCCGCAGCGGTCTGTTCGGGGTGCTCTACGTCCTGGACGAGCCCTCGGCGGGCCTGCACGCCGCCGACACGGAACTGCTGCTCACCGCCCTGCGACGGCTCAAGGGCGCCGGGAACAGCGTCTTCGTGGTGGAGCACAACGCGCAGGTGCTCGCCTCCGCCGACTGGATCGTGGACATGGGTCCCGGCGCGGGCCGCCACGGCGGACAGGTCCTCTACGACGGTCCCGCCGGGCAACTCGGCCGGGCGGAGCAGTCGGTGACCGCCCGCTACCTCACCGCGAGCGCGCCCGCCGTGCCCGGACCGGAGAAACCCCGCCAACCGGACGGCTGGCTGCGCCTGTTCGGGGTCACCGGTCACAACCTCCGTGATCTGGACGCGAGTTTCCCGCTCGGCACGCTGACGGCGGTGACGGGCGTCTCCGGCTCGGGGAAATCCACTCTCGTACGGCGTGCCCTCGCGGACACCGTGCGCGACCATCTGCACGCCGACGACACCGCGGCGGACCTCGCCCGCAACCCCGCCTCGGTGGAGACCGCCGACGAGGAGGAGGACGGGGTGCCGCCGTGGGCGCTCGCGGAGGACCGTGTGACGGTGCGCTCCGCCGAGGGGCTCGGGAACGTCGACCGGCTGGTGGTCGTGGACCAGAAGCCCATCGGGCGCACCCCGCGCTCCAACCTCGCCACCTACACCGGGCTGTTCGACAGCGTCCGCAAGCTGTTCGCGTCCCAGCCCGCCGCCCGCGAACTCGGGTACACCGCGAGCCGGTTCTCCTTCAACGTGACCCAGGGGCGCTGTCCGCACTGCCTGGGCGACGGGGTGGTCAGCATCGAGCTGCTCTTCCTGCCCACGGAGACCTCGCCGTGCCCGGTCTGCGCGGGTGCTCGCTACAACCCCGGGACGCTCATGGTGCGTTACCGCGACAGGACCATCGCGGACGTGCTGGCGATGAGCGTGGAGGAGGCGCTGGAGTTCCTCCACGACGTGCAACCCGCCGCCCGTATCCTGCGGTTGCTCTCCGACATCGGGCTCGGCTATCTCTCGCTCGGCCAGAGCGCCACGACGCTCTCCGGCGGGGAGGCGCAGCGCATCAAGCTGGTGAGCGAACTGCACCGCGCCCCGCGCGGCCACAGCCTCTACCTCCTGGACGAGCCCACCAGCGGGCTGCACCCCGCCGACATCGATCTGCTCGTCGGGCAGTTGCAGCGCCTGGTGGACGCCGGGAACACGGTCGTCGTGGTGGAGCACGACCTGCGCACGATCGCCGCCGCGGACTGGGTTGTCGACCTCGGTCCCGGCGCGGGCGACGACGGCGGCCGGATCGTCGCCGAGGGGCGCCCCGAGGAGGTCGCACGTCAGGGCGGCACCCCGACCGCCGAGCACCTGAGCCGCCATCTGTCGCTGCGCGAGGCTCAAGATGCCTGATTTGTCGGCATATCTGATGAATGTCGGTAGCATGGAACTGGCCGTGCACTGACCCCCGCGGAGTGTGCACGGTCGCTGACCGAGGGGTGCGGGCAGGACGCTCCCCGACACGGAAGGTGAGCGATCATGACGGGCAAGATGGACGCCTCAGAGGCCGCACGCATCATGGCCGACCCGAACGCCACGCCGGAAGAGCGCTCCGTAGCCGCCAGTGCCCTGTCGGACGCCGAACGTGGCCACCACACGAGCAAGCGGGTCGCCTCCGAGGCCGGCCAGTTGCTGGACGACAAGAACATCACCGAGGACGACCGCTCCGTCGCCGGAAGCGACCTGTCACAGGACCGCAGGCGCGGCCGCAAGGGCGACTCCTGAGCAACGGGCACCCACCGGGTGGACACCGCGTCGCACGCGGCGTCCACCCGGTCCGTCGTTCCCGGCCGACGGGGGAAAGCCAGACGGGGCCGGGATGAGCACCATTCCCGGCCCCGCCCGTCCGCGCTGTCGGCGAACGTGTGTGACGGCTAGCGTCGTCGAACGTGTGTGACGGCTAGCGTCGTGTCTTGCGGGTGGCGCGCAGCCATTCCTTGTTCATGCGGGTGATGGAGACCAGCGGGATGCCCTTGGGGCAGGCGGTGGCGCACTCGCCCGCGAGGGTGCAGCCGCCGAAGCCCTCCTCGTCCATCTGCGTCACCATGTCCAGCACCCGGGTCTCGCGCTCGGGCGCGCCCTGCGGGAGCACGTTGAGGTGGTTGACCTTGGCGGAGGTGAACAGCATCGCCGCGCCGTTGGGGCACGCGGCCACGCAGGCGCCGCAGCCGATGCACTCGGCGTGCTCGAAGGCGAGGTCGGCGTCCGGCTTGGGCACCGGCGTGGAGTGGGCTTCGGGGGCGGCGCCGGTGGGGGCGGTGATGTAGCCGCCGGCCTGGATGATCCGGTCGAAGGCGGAGCGGTCCACCACCAGGTCCTTGATCACCGGGAAGGCGGCGGCCCGCCACGGTTCGACGTCGATGGTGTCGCCGTCGCGGAAGGACCGCATGTGCAACTGGCAGGTGGTGGTGCGCTCCGGACCGTGCGCGTCGCCGTTGATGACGAGGCTGCACGCGCCGCAGATGCCCTCGCGGCAGTCGTGGTCGAAGGCGACGGGGTCCTCGCCCTCCAGGATGAGCCGCTCGTTGAGCTGGTCCAGCATCTCCAGGAAGGACATGTCGGGCGAGATGCCGTCCACCTCGTAGGTGGACATGGCGCCTTCGGCGGCGGCGTCGCGCTGCCGCCAGACGCGCAGGGTGAGCCTCATGCGTAGCTCCGCTGGGTGGGATGGACGTACTCGAAGACCAGGTCTTCCTTGTGCAGGACGGGGGCTTCGCCGGTGGCGGTGAACTCCCAGGCGGCCGCGTAGCCGAACTGCTCGTCCCGGCGGGCGGCTTCGCCGTCGGGGGTCTGGGACTCCTCGCGGAAGTGGCCGCCGCAGGACTCGGCGCGGTGCAGCGCGTCGAGGCACATCAGCTCGGCCAGTTCGAGGTAGTCGACGATGCGATTGGCCTTCTCCAGCGACTGGTTGAACTCCTCGCCGGTGCCGGGGACCTTGATCCGGCGCCAGAACTCCTCGCGGATGCGCGGGATTTCCTCCAGCGCCTTGCGCAGTCCGGCGTCCGTGCGGGCCATGCCGCAGAACTCCCACATCAGTTCACCGAGTTCGCGGTGGAAGGAGTCGGGGGTGCGGTCGCCGTCCACGGCGAGGAGCAGGTTGACGCGGTCCTCGGTCTCGGCCAGCACCTCCTGGACGGCGGGGTGTTCGTCGGTGACCGCGCTCTGGTGCGGGTTGCGGGCCAGGTAGTCGTTGATGGTGGCGGGCAGGACGAAGTAGCCGTCGGCCAGCCCCTGCATCAGCGCGGAGGCGCCGAGCCGGTTGGCGCCGTGGTCGGAGAAGTTCGCCTCACCGATCGCGAACAGTCCGGGGATCGTGGTCTGGAGGTCGTAGTCGACCCACAGTCCGCCCATCGTGTAGTGCACGGCGGGGTAGATCCGCATCGGCACCGCGTACGGGTCCTCGTCGGTGATCCGCTGGTACATGTCGAAGAGGTTGCCGTACTTCGCCTCGACCGCCTTGCGGCCCATGCGCCGGATGGCGTCGGCGAAGTCCAGGTAGACGCCCTGGCCGCCGGGTCCGACGCCCCTGCCCTCGTCGCAGACGTTCTTCGCGGCGCGGGAGGCGATGTCGCGCGGGACCAGGTTGCCGAAGGAGGGGTAGATCCGCTCCAGGTAGTAGTCGCGCTCGTCCTCGGGGATCTCGTTGGGCGGCCGGGTGTCGCCCTCCGCCCTGGGCACCCAGATCCGGCCGTCGTTGCGCAGCGACTCGCTCATCAGGGTCAGCTTGGACTGGTGGTCGCCGGTGCGCGGGATGCAGGTGGGGTGGATCTGGGTGAAGCAGGGGTTGGCGAAGTACGCGCCACGCCGGTGCGCCCGCCAGATCGCGGTCGCGTTGGAGTTCATGGCGTTGGTCGACAGATAGAAGACGTTGCCGTAGCCGCCGCTCGCCAGCACCACCGCGTCCGCGAAGTACGTGTCGATCTTCCCGGTGATCAGATCCCGGGCGACGATCCCGCGCGCCCGGCCGTCGACCACGATCAGGTCGAGCATCTCGGTGCGCGGGTGCAGCTCCACGTTCCCGGCGGCGATCTGCCGGGACAACGCCTGGTAGGCGCCGAGGAGCAACTGCTGACCCGTCTGTCCTCGGGCGTAGAAGGTGCGGGAGACCTGGACGCCGCCGAAGGAGCGGGTGTCGAGCAGTCCGCCGTACTCGCGGGCGAAGGGCACGCCCTGGGCGACGCACTGGTCGATGATCTCGACCGAGATCTGCGCGAGGCGGTGGACGTTGGACTCGCGGGCGCGGAAGTCGCCGCCCTTGACGGTGTCGTAGAAGAGCCGGTGCACGGAGTCGCCGTCGTTGCGGTAGTTCTTCGCCGCGTTGATACCGCCCTGCGCCGCGATGGAGTGGGCGCGGCGCGGGGAGTCCTGGTAGCAGAACTGGACGACGTGGTAGCCCTGTTCGGCGAGCGTGGCGCCCGCCGAGCCGCCCGCGAGACCGGTGCCGACGACGATGACGGTGTGCTTGCGCCGGTTGGCCGGGTTGACGAGCTTGGCTTCGAAGCGGCGGGTGTCCCAGCGCTCCTGGATCGGCCCGGTCGGCGCCTTGGCGTCGGCGACCGGGGTGCCGGTCGCATAGTCGGTGTACGTCATGGTCAGCTCACCACTCCGGTCATGACACCCACGGGTACGGCGATGAACCCGGCCGTGAGCAGCAGTGCGAGGACGTTCGCGACGGTCTTCAGGACCCGGTCGCGGGTGCGGCTCCCGGCGCCCAGGGTCTGGGCGGCGCTCCAGAAGCCGTGCCGGATGTGCAGACCGAGCGCGAGCATCGCGACGATGTAGATCACGTTGCCGTACCAGGTGGAGAAGGTGTCCACCACGTTCTGGTACGGGTGCCCCTCCTGGAAGCCGCCGGAGTGCACGGTGCCGGTGGTCAGGTCCAGGATGTGCCAGACGATGAAGAGACCGAGGATGATCCCGCCCCAGCGCATCGTGCGGGTCGCGTAGCTCGAACGCGCCTTCTTGTGCGCGTACTTGACGGGACGCGCCTTGATGTCGCGGCGGCTGAGCCGGTAGGCGGCGGTCGCGTGGGCGACCACGGCGACGACCAGGACGATCCGGACGAGCCAGAGCGTCCACTCGTAGTGCATGAAGGGTTCGCCGACGGTGCGCAGCCAGTGGGCGTAGTGGTTGAACTCGGCGGCCCCGAAATAGATCTTCAGGTTGCCGATCATGTGCACGATCAGATAGAGCAGCATGATCAGCCCGCTGACGGCCATCACCGTCTTCTTGCCGACGGAGCTGTCCCACATCGCGCGCGCCATGGACGGACGACGGTCCGTCCGCGTTGCCAGAGCCATGGACAGGACGCTAGAGCCGGGGACACCGATCGGTCCAAGACATGGTTCGGCTGATCTCCATAGGCTGCGGCTATGCTGGAGGGGTGCAGTTCCAGCAGCTCCAGTACTTCGTGGCCGTCGCCGAGACCCGGCACTTCACCCGGGCCGCCGAGCGGGTCCATGTCGCGCAGCCCTCGCTGTCCCAGCAGATCCGCGCGCTGGAGCGGGAGCTGGGCGCCGACCTGTTCGTGCGGGCGCGCGGCAACATCGCGCTGACCGACGCGGGCGAGGCGCTGCTGCCGCTGGCCCGCCGCATCCTCGCGGACGCGGACACCGCCCGGCAGGAGGTCCAGGAGCTGGTGCAGTTGCGGCGCGGCCGGGTCCGGCTCGGCGCGACCCCCAGCCTCTGCACCGGACTGCTCCCGGACGTGCTGCGCGCCTTCCACGACCGCTACCCCGGCATCCAGCTCCTCATTGAGGAGGGCGGCTCCCGCGACCTGGTCCGCGAGCTGGCCCGCGGCGCCCTGGACCTCGCCCTGATCGTGCTGCCCCTCCCGGCGCCCGCCCCCGCCCTCACCACGGTCGAGCTGCTGCGGGAGGACCTGGTGGTGGTGTCCTCACCGGAGGAACCGGCGCCCGGGCGGGGGCGGCGGACGGTGGAGATCGCCGACCTCGCGGACGAGCGGCTGGTGATGTTCCGGCACGGGTACGACCTGCGGGAGCTGACCGTCGCGGCGTGTCGCTCCGCTGGGTTCGAGCCGGAGTTCGCTGTTGAGGGGGGTGAGATGGACGCGGTGCTGGGGTTTGTGCGGGCCGGCTTGGGCGTTGCCGTGGTGCCGCGGATGGTTGCCACCCGGGCGGGGCGGGGGCTTCGGGTTACTCCGCTGGCGCGGCCCGGGTTGCAGCGGACGATCGCCTTGGCGCATCGGAGTGATGTGGCTCCGCCCCGGGGGGCTCGGGAGTTGCAGCGGATGCTCTTGGAAAGGTGAGGGGTGGTTGCGGCGCCTTCTCGTCTGCCTTGTGCCTCCGTCGCGCGAGTGCGGGTTCGTTGTGGCTTGTCGCGCAGTTCCCCGCGCCCCTCTGGAGGGGGCTGAGCAGGCGGCGAAGCCGCCTGCTCAGCCCCCTCCAGATTCCTCACTCAGCTCGTCGCGTTTGCCAGGTGCAGGGTGTGCAGGTTTTCCGGCGGACCCGGTCTCGCGTAGTACCAGCCCTGTGCCGTGTCGCAGCCGAGGAGGCGGAGCTGTTCGGCCTGGGCGCTGGTCTCGACGCCCTCGACCGTGACCGCGAGGTCGAGGCTGTGGGCGAGGGAGACGATGCCCTCGACGATCTTGAGGTCGACCGGGTCGGCGGGGAACTGCTGCATTCCCCGGGTGAAGGAACGATCCAGCTTGAGGATGCTCACCGGGAGGCGGCGGAGGTTGGCGAGGTTGGAGTAGCCGGTGCCGAAGTCGTCCAGGGCTATGTCGACGCCCATCTCCGCCAGGCGGCGCAGGGGTTTCAGGAGTCCGTCGTCGGCGCCGATCAGGGCGGACTCGGTGACCTCCAGGCAGAGCGCGTCCGGGGTGACCCCGGTGCGCTCCAGGATGTCGACGGTGTCCTGGACCAGCCCGGGGTGGGTGAGCTGGCAGGGCGAGAGGTTGACGTTGATGCGCAGGGGCTGTCCCTTGTCGCCGTCGGCGTCCTGCCAGGCGCGCGCCTGCCGTACGGACTCCTCCAGGACCCAGCGCCCGAGCGGCACGATCAGCCCGGTGTGCTCGGCGAGCGGGATGAAGCGGTCCGGACCGAGCACCCCGTGCTGGGGATGCAGCCAGCGCACGAGCGCCTCGGCGCCCCGGACGGTGCCGTCGCCGAG
Organism: Streptomyces sp. DSM 110735; assembly: GCF_016482685.1. Classification (GTDB taxonomy): domain Bacteria; phylum Actinomycetota; class Actinomycetes; order Streptomycetales; family Streptomycetaceae; genus Streptomyces. Next base: position 274,905 of record NZ_JACYHF010000003.1, read on the forward strand.
GTGCACCAGGGGCTGGTACTCGATGAAGAACTCGCCGCGCTCCAGGGCGGTGGGCAGCGCGGTGGTCAGACCGTGCCGGGTGATGGCGCGGGCGTCCGCCTCCGCGTCCGCGAGTTCGGCGCGGTTGCCGCCCGCCGACTTGGCCCGGTACATCGTGATGTCCGCGCTGCGCAGCACCTCGGCCGCCGTCCGCTCCCCCGCCGGTCCCTCCACGATGCCGAGGCTGCCGCGCACCAGCAGATCGCGGCCGTCGATGCTCACCGGGGTGACCAGCGCGTTCATGATGCGGTCGGCCAGTTCGTCCACGCCCTGCTCGGTGTGGGGACCGGTGGTGAGGGCCACGAACTCGTCGCCGCCGAGCCGGGCGACCATCTCGCCGGGCGCGGCCGTGCAGGACTGGAGCCGGTCCGCGACCTCCACCAGGAGCCGGTCGCCCGCCGCGTGACCGAGGCTGTCGTTGATGGCCTTGAAGCCGTCGAGGTCGAGATAGCACAGCCCGAAGCGCTGGCCCTTGCCCGCCGCGAGAGCCTTCTCCAGGCGCTCGAAGAACAGGGTGCGGTTGGGCAGTCCGGTGAGGGCGTCGTGGGTGGCCTCGTAGCGCAGCCGGAGATGGAGCAGGCGGCGCTCGGTGGTGTCCTCCATGAGCGCGAGCTGGTACTGCGGGCTGCCGTCGGCGTCGCGCAGCAGGGAGACCGTGAGGTTCGTCCACAGCACGGTGCCGTCGGGGCGGTTGAACGCCTTCTCGACATGGAAGTGCTCGCGCTCGCCGCGCACGAGTTCGTCGTAGAGCCGCCAGGTCTGGGGCGCGTCCTCGGGGTGCTTCCAGTCCCGCACCCGCAGTCCGCCCATCGCCGACGAGGACAGCCCGAACATGCGCAGCAGGGCGCCGTTGACCTGGAGCACGTTGCCCTCCAGGTCCGCGATGCCGATGCCGATGGCGGCGCCCTCGAAGACGGCGCGGAAGCGTGCCTCGCTGGCGTGCAGCGCCTCGGCGACCACGCCCTGGGCGCGCAGCGCTGCCTGGGCGACGGCTTCCTGTTCGGCGAGCGTGCGGTCGCGCAGCGCCTGCGCGTATCCGGCGGCCATCGCGTGCTGCAACCGGGAGGAGCGCAGGCGCAGTTCGTCCTGCGGACCGTCCTCTCCGCAGTACAGGACGAGGTAGGCGTCCACGCAGTCCAGGGTGCGGGTGAGGACCTCGGGGTCGGTGCCGTGCGCCTCGACGAGCGCGGCGCCGACAGCCCTGGCCTCCCCGGGGTCGAAGCTGCGGGCGCGCAGGGCGCGGCTCAACCGGGCCGCGAGGGGCAGCAGTTGAGCCTCGAACTCGGCGCGGGTCAGCGAGGTGGCGGTGACCGGGTACACCGCGCGGCTCCAGATCGTCGTCAGGCGGCGCAGTCTGCCCTCCGGCCCGTCCGGCGCCGCGCTCAACGCTTGCGCCCCACGCCCGCGAACCCGGAGAACGCGTACGCGTCCTCGTCCTCCGGTGCCGATTCCGGCCGCCACTCGGGCATCGGGACCAGTCCGGGCTCCACCATGTCGTATCCCTCGAAGAACCGCGCGATCTCGTCGCGCGAGCGCATGATCAGCGGGCTGCGGATGTCCTTGTACACGTCGACCGCGCCCTCGGCCCGCTCGGGGGTCACGGGTATGCCCTCGTAGGCGGCGTGGGTGAGGATCAGCAGGCTGCCGGGGGCGAGCGCCGCGTGCAGCTCGGCGAGCGCGGTGTGCGGGTCGTCGGAGTCCTCCACGAAGTGCAGGACGGCCACGAGCAGCAGGGCGACGGGGCGTTCGAGGTCGAGCAGCCGCTCCACCTGGGGGCTGGCCAGGATCTCCTGCGGCTTGCGCAGATCGGCGGCGACCACCTCGGTGTCCGGGTTGCCCGCGAGGACGGCTTCGCTGTGCGCGACGGCCACCGGGTCGTGGTCCACGTAGACGACACGGGCGCCGGGGGCGGCGGACTGGGCGATCTCGTGGACGTTGCCGTAGGTGGGGATGCCGGAGCCGATGTCCAGGAACTGGGTCAGACCCTGGTCGGTGGCGAAGCGCACCGCCCTGCGCAGGAAGGCCCGGTTCGCCTGCATGATCTTCGGCAGGCCCGGGATGAACTCCATGGCGCTGCGGGCCGCTTCCCGGTCGACCTCGAAGTTGTGCGAACCGCCCAGGTAGTAGTCGTACATGCGCGAGACGCTCGGCACCGAGATGTCGATGCTCCGGGGGGCCCAGGCGGGGCGCTCCATGTATCACTCCAAGGCGTAGGGGACGGGGGCAGACGATCCGGTGTTCGAGCTGAGGCTACTGATCGCTTGCCAATGGAGCGACCCGAAACGGAAATTGACCATCCGTTCCCGGTCACTGCCTGCGGGAAGTACGCGTCCGACCCCGCTGAGTGACGTACCTCGGGCATGACGGCGGCCCGCCTCGCTCCGTGCGGTACGGAGGAAGACGGGCGCCGGTGGGGGGAGTTCGGGTGCCCGGCGGCTGCCTTGCGGCTGCCCCCCGGGGTTGCCGGTCAGGCGGCGGGGGCGCCGATCGGCTTGCCGTCGGGCGAGACGGCGTACCAGGTGCCGCCCACTCCCTGGCCGTTGGTGTCACCGGGAGCCTTGTCACCGGAGAAGGTGTAGATCGGCCAGCAGTTGACCGTCATCTGCTTCACACCGTCGGGGCGGGTGAACGGCATCAGACCCTTCTTGAGCACACCCTTGGTGTCGTTCTCCGCGACCGGTCCGACCGCAGGCCACTTCTCCAGGCACGCGCCGGTGCAGTTGGAGACGGACTTCGGCCACGCCTTGTCCTTGAGGAAGCGGTAGACCGTGTGGCCGTTCTTGTCGACGATGATGTCGCCGAGCTTGGCGTCCTTGTGCACGGAGAGACCGGGCAGGGAGGCGAGGGACGCCTTCTTGCCGTTGGGGGCGAGCGCGAACCAGGTCTTGCCGACGCCCTGGCCCTTGGTGTCACCGGCCTGCTTGTCCTTGGCGAACCGGTAGGCGGGCCAGCCGTCGATGGTGAGCTGCTTGCTGCCGTCGGGGCGGGTCACCTCGCCCAGGGCGGACTTCTCGACACCGGCACCGGCCGAGGCGTCGTCGGCAGGGACCGGCGGCCAGGCGGTGGCGCAGTCGCCCTCGCACGTGGACGCCGGCGGCTTGGCGGTGTCCTTGTCGAACCGGTACAGCGTCATGCCGGCCTCGTCGGTGAGCACGTTGCCGAGCTTGGCGTCCTTGGCCACCGCCAGCTTGCCCGCCGGGGCGGCGGCGGTCGGGGAGGCGGAGGCGTTGCTGCCGTCGGCGCCGTAGCCGTTGCCCGCGCCGGGGTCGCCGTATCCACCGGTCGAGGGCGAGGCCGCCGCGCCCGCCGCACCGACGTTCTGCGCCGCCGGTGCCGTGGCGTTTTCCTGACCGCACGCCGTGGTCAGCGCCAGCACCGAGGCTGCCGTGGCCATCAGTGAGGCGGTCCGCCAGGAGGTCTTCATCCTCAACTCCCCATTTTCTGCCTGGATATCGCTATCGGAGCGCCTGCCGCGCCGCCGCACGGCCATGGGTACGGGGGGCGCCGCGCGGGCGTTCAACGAGGCGGCGAAAAACTTTCGGTGGGGGCGCTCCGCGGGCGCCGGGGTCGGCTGCCGGGGGGCGCGTGCCGTACGGGTGTGCCCATGCGGGTCGTCGGGGGCGGTGGCGGGTCAAACCGCTGGTGGGGGGATCTCCCTCCTTCGGATCAATCCGCTCAAGGCGGGGCGTGGGAGCGGCTTGCGCGCCTCATGATCTCGTCGTGCAAGGACCCGAAGGAACCCGAGTCACGGTCGCCGTAAGAGCGTTGGCCGTGCTGGCGGTGGCCTGGGCCGTGGTGGGGTGTCCGGCCGGTACCGCGTCGGCGGACGTCTGCGCTTACGCCTCGACAGGGCCGGACGGCACGGTGGCGATCGCGGTGGTCGGGGACGGTCCCTGGCCCCCGCCGTGCCAGGAGCCACCCCCACCGCCCTGCCCGCCGACGCCCACCCCGACACCGACACCGACGCCCACGCCGGAGCCGCCACCGCCCCCTCCCCCGCCGCCGAAACCGAAGCCGACCCCCACACCGACCCCACGCCCGGCCCCGCCGCCGAAACCGGCACCCGCGCCGAAACCACCCGCCCGACCCGCGCCGCCCCCACCCCCCGCACCGGTCCGGCCCCCCGCACCCCCGCCGCCCCCACCGGCACCCGCGCCCGAACCGCCACCCAAGCCGAAGCCGAAGCCCACGCCCAAGCCCACCCCGCGCCCCACCGCGACCCCGGTGAGCTACCCGGCGTACCACCCCAAGCCCACCCGGCGGACCGCGCCCTCCCACACGTCGCCGGTCACCTACGTGCTGCTCATCACCGTCCCCCCGATCGTCGCCGTCGCCGCCCTGCGCCCGCGCTGACGCGGGCGTACCTCACCCCTGGAGGAACCACTTGTCCGATTGGCTTGTCCTGCTCCTGGCGATGCTGGGCGCGTGCGCGGTGGTGGTCGTCATCACCCTCGTACGGCACAAGCGCGCCCCGGAGGACGAGGACCCCAGCGAGACCCCGGACGTCATCGAGTACATGACGATGTGGATCGGTGTCGTCTACGCCATCGTCCTCGGTCTCGCGATCGCGGGCGTGTGGGAGGCCCGCAGCGCCGCGCAGGACCAGGTGCAGAGCGAGGCACAGGCGCTGCACGAGATCTCCGAGCGCGTCCGCGTCTACCCGCCGGACGTGCGCGACCGCATCCGGAACGACATCGACATCTACGTCTCCCACGTCGTGACCACCGAGTGGAAGTCGATGACCGACAAGGGCGAAGTGACCGACAAGGGCGGGCAGTTGCTGGCCCAGGTCCGGCACGACGTCACGGACTACCGGCCGAAGAACGACTTCGAGGCACAGGCGTACCAGCCGGTCCTGGACCAGTTGGCCGCCGCCGACCAGGCGCGCAACGCGCGGGCCGACTCCACCGGGGACACCATGCCGCCGGTGGTGTGGTGGGGGCTGCTCGCCGGTGCGGTGATCACCGTCGGCATGGTCTTCGCACTCCAGATCCGGCGCACGGCAAGGGAGTTGGTGCTCGCCGGGCTCTTCTCCGCGACCATCGCCTTCATGCTCTTCCTGATCTGGGACTTCGACGCCCCCTTCAGCCGGGGCATCGCGGCGACGGCGGAGCCGTTCCTCAGCCTGTTCCCCGGCGCCAAGGGGTAGCGCCCACCGCGCGCCGGGTACACGAAGATGCCGCCGCGTCCCGCGACGGTCGGCGGCGGCATCCGGGGTGGGGACGGTGGCGTACGGCCCTCAGACCCGCCTCTCGCCCCGGCGGCGCATCCAGAACACCCCGCCGCCGAGGAAGGCGGAGGCGACGAGTCCGCTGCCGATGGCCATGTCGGCCGGGGCGGGACCGCTCGAACTGCTGCCGCCGAAACCGCCGTTGACCCCGCCGAGCACGGTGAAGGCGTTCGGGCTGGTCCGGGTGCGACCGCCGCAGTCGACGGTGATGGAGTAACGGCCGGGCCGGGCGTCGCGGTCGATGGTGGCGACACCGCGCGCGCTGTTGTCGCGGAACGGGCGGAGCTGGGTGGTGCGGAAGACCTCGGAGTACATGCTGCCGCCCCGGCAGCCCTCCACGGTCACCGTGATGCGGCCACCGGCGGGGAGCACGTTGGGGCTCACGACGATGTCGCGGTTGCCGCCCTCGCCGTGGCCGCCGCCACCGCCGAAGTCGTTGTCACGGCCGCCGCCGAAGTCGTCGTTGCCCCGGTTGTTCCCGTTGCCGGTGCCGTTCCCGTTGAAGTTTCCGTTGTCGTGCCCGTTGTTGTTGCCGAAGTTCCCGTTGTTGTTCCCGTTGAAATTGTTGTTGCCGTTGTTGTTCCCGTGGCCGTTGTTGTTGCCGTTGAAGTTGTTGTTGCCGTTCCCGTTGCCGTGCCCGTTGTTGTTGAAGTTGTTGTTGCCGTTGAAATTCCCGTTCCCGTTGAAGTTCCCGTTGCCGGGCACCGGGACCGGGACCGGCACGACCCCCGACGTTCCCGCCACACCGTTCCCGTTGCCCATGCCGTCCGCGACGGCCACGGGCGCCGTCACCGAGAGCACGGCGATGGCGGCGCACACCGCCGCCAAGGCACCTTGGTTGCGCATCTGATCCTCCGCGGGAGGCACCCCGGGTCCGGTTCCCGGGCGATCGGCGAGAAAGCACCTCCCGACAGCACCATCGGGCGCGCGGAACACGCCCGCATGTCGAGAATGCTCCGTCCTGGTGAGCACAGCCTCCGTACGACAAGCACACAATCGGATGTTGTCGCAGGTCACATGCCGTCAGAAATTTCCTGTGAACCGCAACTCGGATGGCGCACCGTCGGGCTGACGGGCCACCCGTTCGCCCCTCGCCCCGTCGCCGCCTTCCGCGCGGGGGACTTAATTTCTTCCCATGCGCTGTGGACGTGGCCGCGACCACGTGACGAAGGGATGGCGAATGTCTGCCTCCGAGCTTGCGGAGTGGGAGGAGCGCCCCAGGAGGCGCGCCCCCTGGGGCGTCATAGCGCTCGTCCTGCTGACCGGTCTGGCGCTCATCCGCAACGGTTCCGGCGAGTTCGACGTGGGACCGCCCCAGCCGGCCGCCGCGGCGGCCCTGGACACCGGCACCTCGGCATCCGCCCCCGACGCCGCCCCTGCCGTCCCGGACGCCGCCGCCCCCGCCGCCGCCTCGCTCGCGTTCTCCGCGCCCGGCCGGGTGCGCATCCCCGCGATCCGGGTCGACGCCCCCGTCACCCCGGTCGGCATGAACACCGACGGCTCGGTGGGCGCCCCGCCACCGGAGGACACCAATCTGGCGGGCTGGTTCACGGGCGCGGTCTCCCCGGGCGAGAAGGGCACCGCCGTGATCGTCGGTCATGTCGACAACCAGCGCGGTCCGGCCGTGTTCTACGGGCTCGGCGCGCTGAAGAAGGGCGACCGGGTCGAGGTGGACCGCGAGGACGGGCGGACGGCGGTCTTCGAGATCTACGGCGTCGAGGTCTTCGAGAAGAGCAAGTTCCCCGGCGACCGGGTCTACGGCTCGAAGGGCACCCCTGAGCTGCGGGTGATCACCTGCGGCGGCGGCTTCACGAAGCAGAACGGCTACGACGGCAACGTGGTCGTCTTCGCCCGCCTGGCCACGACCGGCTGAACCGGCGGCGGCCGGGCGGGCGCGGGTCCGCTCAGGCTCTGCGGCGGGGCGGGACGGTGAGGTGGTAGCCGTGGTCCAGCAGATAGGGCAGGTACTCGCGGATCGCCTGGACGCTCTGTGTCCGGTCGCCCCCGGCGTCGTGGGAGAGGATCACGACGCCGGGTCCCGCGTTCTTCTCCACCCGGTTGATCACGGTGCGGGTGCCGGGGGTCATCCAGTCGGTGGTGTCGTGGGTCCAGGCCATGGGCTCCATGCCCAGCTCGGCCTCCAACTGGAAGGTGGCGCGGTTCCAGGCGCCGTAGGGGGCGCGGAACCACTGCGGGCGGTCTCCGTAGGCGTCCTGGATCACGTCGCAGGTGCGCTCCATCTCGTCGCGGATGTCCGCGCGGCGCAACTGGGTGAGGAGCGGATGGGTCCAGGTGTGGTTGCCGACCACGTGTCCCGCCTCGGCCATCCGGGCGAGGAGTTCCTTGTTCTGGACGGCCATCTCGCCGCACACGAAGAACATGGCGCGCACGTCGTACTTGGCGAGGGTGTCCAGGATGTGCGGGGTGTAGTCGGGGTGGGGTCCGTCGTCGAAGGTCAGCATCATCTCCCGCCCCCGGGCGGTGATGCGGACGAACGGCTGGTGGCGGACCTGTGTCCGGCCGGGCGCGGTGCGCGGGGCGCCGTAGCCCGCGAGGGGCTGGAGCCGGAAGGCGGAGGGCTTGAGGACCTGGCGCGCCTGGGGTCCGGCGAGAGCGGCGGGGGCGGCGGGCTTGTCGCCGCCGCCCGCCAGGAGGAGACCCCCGGTCCCGGCGGCCCCGAGCGCGGCGGCCGAGCCGAGCAGCAGCCGACGCCGTGTGAACAACCGATGCTTCTGCATGACCCATCAGTCGCCCCGCCCGACGCGTGGCCCCCACATCGACACCGCGAGGCCCGGCGATTCCACCCGCTCGGCGGACGGAATCGCGTCCGGCGGTATGACGAATACGACGAGTCGACCGTGGCGCGGACGTGCCGCTTGTGCTCGGCAGTGGTTTCGATAGCCTCGCCCGCGTGAGGGAACAGCACGCGGAGAACGCGCATCAGTTCGAGCGGGGTACCGACGGACCCAAGGTCATCCTGGCCGGGGTGGACGGCTCGGAGTCCTCGCTGCGCGCCGCGGCGTACGCGGGCGGTCTCGCGCGGCGCCAGGGCGCGCTCCTGGCGGTGGTGTACGTGCAGCCGGTGCTCGCGGCCGGAGCCGCGCTCGGGGCGCCGGTGGCGGAGACGACCGACGAGATCGCCGAGGACCTGATCGGTCAGATCCGGGCGGCGGCGGAGCGCGTGAAGGGGATATTCGACGTGCGCTGGGAGTTCCACACCTTCCGCGGCGACCCGTACAACGGTCTGGTGCGCGCCGCGGACGAGCTGAAGGCGGACGCGGTGGTGGTGGGCGCCTCCGAGCAGGCGGGTCATCGCATCATCGGCTCGGTGGCGGTACGGCTGGTCAAGGCGGGGCGCTGGCCGGTGACGGTCGTGCCGTAGCGGGGCGTCGGGCGGAGCCGTGGCAGGCGTTCAGGCGGGACCGTGACGGGCGCCCGGGCGGCGCCGTGCCTGGCGCTCGGGCGGGCGCGGACCGGGCAGTCCTTGCGTGGCGTCTTCCTTCCCCGGCGGGGCTGAGTCATCATGATCCGCCGTCAGCCGTTTGCCGTCGGGGAAGAGGTGAGGCGTGTGGCCAAGATCCGTGCGGGTGAGGGGATTCTCCGTCGCAAACCCATTGAGCACATCGACGAGTCCGAGGCGAGCGAGAGCGGCGGGCTCGAACGCTCGCTCGGGCTGTGGCAGCTCACCGCCATCGGCGTGGGCGGCATCATCGGCGCCGGCATCTTCACGCTGGCGGGGACGGTGGCCAACGGCAAAGCCGGTCCCGCCGTCGTGGTCTCCTTCCTGATCGCCGGTGTCGCGAGCGCCTGCGCGGCGCTGTCGTACGCCGAGTTCGCCGGGCTGATCCCGAAGGCGGGCTCGGCGTACACCTACGGCTACGCGGTGCTCGGGGAGTTCGCGGGCTGGTTCATCGGCTGGGACCTGCTGCTCGAGTACACCGCGATCGTGGCGGTGGTCGCCATCGGCATCTCCGGCTACTTCAGCTTCCTCGTGGAGCAACTGGGCGCCGACCTGCCCGCCTGGATGCTGGGCGCGCCCGGCACGGGAGCCGGACACCGGGTGGACCTGTTCGCCGCCGTGCTGTGTCTGCTGATCGCCTGGCTGCTCACGCTCGGCATCCGCAGCGCCGCCCGGTTCGAGACCGTCGTGGTCGTGCTCAAGGTGCTGGTGGTGCTGCTGGTGATCGGCGTGGGCGTGTTCCACATCAGCACCGCGAACTACCACCCGTTCTTCCCGTTCGGCATCAGCGGCGCGTTCACGGGCGCCGCGACCGTCTTCTTCGCGGTGTTCGGCTACGACGCGATGTCCACGGCCGCCGAGGAGTCCAAGGACGCGCAGCGGCACATGCCGAAGGCGATCATCTACTCGCTGATCATCTCGATGGTGCTGTACGTGGCCGCGTGCCTGGTGCTGACGGGCATGCAGAACTACAAGGACATCGACCCGGAGAGCGGGTTCTCCACGGCGTTCAAGTCCGTCGGGCTGAGCGGGCTCGCGGACGTGATCGCGGTGGGCGCGATCATCGGCATCCTCACCGTGATGTTCACGTTCATGCTGGGCGTGACCCGGGTGTGGTTCTCGATGTCCCGCGACGGGCTGCTCCCCCGCTGGTTCGCCAAGACCCACCCGACCCGGCACGTGCCGACCCGGGTGACCTGGATCGTCGGGGCGGGCTCCGCGGCCATCGCCGGGTTCGTGCCGATCGGCGAGGCAGCCGAGCTGACCAACATCGGCATCCTGCTGGCGTTCGTGGTGGTGTGCGTGGCGGTGATCGTGCTGCGCTACAAGCGCCCGGAGCTGCCGCGCGCCTTCCGCACACCGTGGATGCCGTTCGTGCCCGCGCTGGGCGTGATCTTCTCCATCTGGCTGATCACGTTCCTCGCGTGGCAGACCTGGGTGCGGTTCGCCGTCTGGTTCCTGATCGGCTGCGTGGTCTACTTCGGCTACTCCTACCGCCGCTCGACGCTGGCCGGGCAGCCTGCGCCGGAGCGGCGGGTCTGAGTCCGTCTCAGGGCGCCATGGTGAGTCCCGCCTTGGCGCCCCCGCCGCCGAGTGCCGCGTCCTTGATCCGGTCGCGCACTCCGGCGAGGTCGGCGCCCTGGGCGATCGCGCTGTTGACCTCCAGCAGGCGCCCGGAGTCCTGGTCGTAGAACTGCGGCAGGAACTCGGCCCGGCTCACCTCCCAGCGGCCGCCCTTCTTGGCGGGCGGTACGAAGGTGAAGCGGGCGGTGGTGGACTCGCCGCCGCGCCAGTCGCGCACGCCCTGGGCGCCGGTGGTGCCGGGACCGATCTGGTCGCCGGTGCCGTAGACCACCCAGGTGCCGTTGACCTTGCCGTACGCCTGCGGGAGATGGCCGTCGGCGCCGAGGATCAGGTCGACGTCCGGGCGACCGCCGGTCCTGGACGCGGTCAGCCGCTTGGTGAGGGCGGTCACCGCGTCGTTGGGCGCGTCCTGCCAGCCGTCGCCCCAGTCCAGGGACAGCACGACCACATCGGCACCCGCCTTCCGCGCGGCGCGGGCACCGGCGATCACCCGCTGCTCGTTGAGCGCGGCGACGGTCCACGCGGGGCTGTCGCCGGTCCGCTGCCCGGGGTCGTAGGTGTACGACAGATGCGCCACCTTGGCCGGACCCGCCTGGAGCAGCGGGGTCTGGCCCGCCTCAGCCTGCGTCCGCGCGGTTCCGGCGTGCCGGAGCCCGGCGGCGTCCAGGGCGTTGAGGGTGCGCGGGACGCCCGAGGGGTCGACGAGGGCGTCGGCGGCGGCGGTCGCGCAACTGTCGTAGCCGGTGGCGGCGAGCGCGCGGGCCAACTGCGGCAGGGACGCGGCGGCGAGGTCGGTGTCGTCGCCGGGTACCGGGTCGAGGGCGCAGAGCGCGAGGTCGGCGTCGGAGACGGCGGGTTCCACGGCGGCGAGCATGGGACCGAAGTCGTAGCCGCCGCCGTTGCCGCTGTCGCCGTTGTCGCCGTTGCCGTTGTTGTTGCCGCTCGCCTCGAAGCCCGCCCGGTCCGCGACGGTGGCGTGCGGCACGACGGTGCCCGAGGCGACGAGGGTGAAGCCCTTGCCCGCGGACGGCGCCTGCTGTCCGGCGGCGGGCGCGCCGCGCTCCTGGTTCTGACAGGCGGCCGCCGCCGCGAGGACGGCGGTGAGCGCCAGGGCCACCTGATGCTTGCGTCTGATCATCGACTCACCCCTGCGTGGTCTCGTAGCCGGAATTGTCGTATTGACAGATGAAGCCATGGGGGTGGGTGAGGAGGAAGCGGACTCCCCGGGCGGGTGGGCCGGGAGGCCCGATCGGCCCATCGGGGGCGGGAGGGCGAACCCTCGCGCGCCGGGAGCTACCGCTCGTCCGACCGTTCACCGACGGAATCGACCGCCCGTCGCACAACCCTGCGCGCGCCCTGTCCCCCACCGGCGCCCTGCGCTGCCATACGGCCATGACGGCCGTGACCTTCACCGCACCCGGGACGACGACCGCCGAGCACGAACTGGCCGTGCTCCAGCGCGAGCACGGCCGCCCCCTGTTCGCTCTGCTCCTCCGGCTCAGCGACGGGGACCGCCAGCGCGCCGAGGATCTCGTGCAGGAGACGCTGGTACGGGCGTGGCAGCACCCCGAGGCGCTGCACGCCGCCGGGTTCGAGTCGGTGCGGCCCTGGCTGCTGACGGTCGCGCGGCGGCTGGCCATCGACGCCCGGCGGGCGCGCCGGGCGCGGCCCGCGGAGATCGTGGACGAGGTCCCGGAGACCGCGCGCGTCACGGCCGACCACGCGGAGCGGGCCGCCGCCGCGCTGGACGTACGGCAGGCCGTGAAGACTCTCACACCCGAGCACCGTGACGTCCTGATACTCGTGTACTTCCGCGGTGCGAGCGTGGCGGAGGCCGCCGAGATCCTGGGCATACCGGCCGGTACCGTGAAGTCCCGCGCCTATTACGCGCTCCGCGCCCTGCGCCGTGTGCTGCCGGGATACGCCACCGAGGCGCGCTGAAACCGGATGCCGGGTCAAGTCTCGGCAAAGCGCCTTGCCGTGACCGGTGCCGGGGCCATGAGCTGTCCTCATCCGTGTTCCGGGCGGGGGCCGGGTTCGGGCGACACGTACGCACGCACCGGAGGAAGGCAGGCAGGGATGCTCCACAGAGGTCACGAGAGCACGGGCGGCACCGGCGGCGGCGAACTCACCGTCCCCATGGCCTGGTTGTACGCCGAGTACATCGCCGACGAGCTGCTGCGCACGGGCGATCTGATGCCCCCCACGTCCTTCGAGTTCCGCGCGGGCCGCGACGCCCTCGCCCTCACCGTCTTCCTGTCCGACACCGACGGCGAGCTGTCCTGCGTCCGCGTGGTCTCCCATCTGGAGCACTGGCTCTCCCTGACGGCCTACGACCACCTCTGGCAGGACTGGGTCCGCGACCGCCTGACGACCCTGACGGCGGAGTCCGCCGGCCCCTCCCCCGACCTCGCCCTGGCCACCGACGCCTGGCGCTGGCTGGAAGAAACGGAACTCCTCGCCCCGGACCTGGACGCGGTCCCCGGCGGAGCCGGTCCCTTCGGGGAGGACGACGGGCCGAAGGTGTGGACCCCCGCGTGGCGGCTGGGGCTGCCGCTGGGGCACCTGGCGATCCACCTGTTCTGACCGGCTCTGCCCGCCGCCGAGTTGGCCATTTCAGACACCCCCGACTGGCCAGGAAACGGCGGGCGGGACGACCATGCCCGGATGGATCACGCACCGGCGGTACGCCTCCCGCACTACACACCGACCGACCAGGCGGAAATCCTCGGCGACGGACCCGACCCCTTCGGCGTTGCCGACACCGGCCTGACCTTCCTCCCCAAGGAAATCCACTTCGGCATCAAGCGGCACGACCGCCTGATCGCCCACACGGGTCTGCTCGAACTCCCGCTGTCGATCGGCCCCTTGACGACCAAGGTGATCGGCGTCGGCGGCGTGGCCGTAGCCCCCGACGTACGCGGCCAGGGCCTAGCCCGCCGCGTCCTCACCACCGCCCTCACCCACGCCCGCACCCTCGGCCCCCACCACGCCCTCCTCTTCTGCCGCCCTCCCCTCACCCCCTTCTACGAACACCTCGGCTGGCACACCCTGACGGTGAACGTCCACGTCGAACAACCGCAGGGAACGGTCCTCATGCCGCTCCGCACGATGCGGACGCCGCTGCGCGAGGGGGCGGAGTGGCCGGACGGGGAGGTGCGGCTGTTGTCGTATCCGATGTGAGCGGGCTAGGGCCTGTCCGGCGGATCTTCGTGGAGCAGCCCGCGGCGTCTGGTGCGTGCTCTCGGCGTGCGCCCGGATCTCCCTCGTACTGGACGTACTCGGGTGATTCGGGCGTGCGGCGAGAGTGCGTGCCAGACGCCGCGGGCCCACGAAGATCCGCCGGACAGGCCCTAGGCAGTGCCGGGTATCCCCAGGGCGGTCAGGAACGCCGAGGCGAGTTCTTCCGCGAAGATCGCCGAGCCTGTGAGCGTCTGCCGGAGGGACTTCTCGTCGGGGGTCAGGGCGGCGGTGGTCGACCAGGTGAGGGCGTTGGTGACGGCGGGGTCGAGGGGGAAGTGGTCCAGGGGTATGTCGTAGCTGCCCGCCATGGCGCGGTTGAGGAGGGCTTCCCAGGGGGTGCCGTCCGGGGTGGCGCCCTCGATGAAGCCCACGTCGCTGTCGAGAAAGGTCACCGTGAGCGCCGGTGTGCCCGTTCGCTGGACGAACGTCGTCAGGCTGCGCCGTCCGGACTCGCCGAACTCGGTCGTCCGCCAGCCGTCCGCCAGCTCCTCCGGGTCGCCGAGGTCCGAGAACCCGGCCGCGCGCATGAGCTGTCGCACGTCTCCCGTGAACCGGGTCGTCAATGATCCGCCTGAATTTCCCATGCCCCGCAAGCTAGCGGGCGCCTCTGACAAGAGGTCTCCCGCCGGGCAGGCAGGCGTCCTTGGTCAAGAACTCGATCCCGTAGGGCTCCCGTTCGGGAAAAAGTCTGGTTCGCCCGGCGCGCGCCGCCCTACGGTGACGCCATGAGCGATCACCCGGAAGCGCCTGTCGTGCCCGTCGCCGCCTGCGAACCCCCGTACTACGCCGCCGTCTTCACCGCCGTCCGCACCGCGAACCAGCGCGGCTACGGCGAGACCAACGCCCGCATGGAAGACCTGGTCCGGTCCCTCCCCGGCTTCCTCGGCATGGACCACGCCCAGAACCCCGGCGGACTCTCCATCACCGTCGCCTACTTCCGCGACGCCGACGCCCTCACGGAGTGGCGCACCAACACCGAACACCGCGCGGCACAGCAGCGCGGACGGGACGACTGGTACCAGAGCTACACGCTGCACGTGGCGAAGGTGGAACGAAGCCACGGCTTCACACGGCCACAGGGCTGAACACCTGCCCAGCCCTCTCCCCCGCTTCAGCCGCCGTCGAGACCAGAATGTAACCAGCCATTTCCAGCAGACCAATCGCCCGCGACGGGCCGGCGCGGCACCCCCTCCACGCCCCCTGACCAGCCCCTTCCCCCGCCCCGCGAAACGGGCTGGAAATCACACCAATCCGAGTCGCCGCCCGCTCCGAATCTCTTCGCCGTGATTCGTGGATGGGGCTTGAGTGATTCGGCCGTGCTCTGCGTACGGATGGGTGCAACGAGTAACGAGCAACCCCCCACCCGCACCCACCGGCACGAGGTTTCGGCATGAGGTCCCTGGAAAGGCATCGCGACGTCGGCGCTTATGCGCTCGGCGTGCTGGACGAGGCGGATGCCTTCCGCTTCGAGGACCATCTCGTGGAGTGTCCCCAGTGCACGGCACGGGCGACCGAATTCGGTCCCACCGCACGGCAGTTGATGCTGTTCCGGCAGGCTACACCGCAGTTCGTGCCGCCGCTCGCACAGCCCGGACCCGGGATGCTGGAGCGGCTGCTCGGGGAGATCGGCGTACGGCGCAGAGCGCGTCACCGGCGCCTTCTGTACGGTCTCGCCGCCTCCGTCGTGCTGGCGGTCGCCGGTTCGGCGCTGGCGCTGCAGGTGGGGCCAAGTGCCGCGCCCGAGGCGAGGGTTACGGCGGCCACCGACCCCAGCACCGGCGTGTGGGCGCAGGTCACCGCCGAGGGGGCGGACTGGGGCAGCGGGCTGAGCGTGAAGGTGCGCGACTCCTCGGGACCGCACTCGTGCCGTCTGTTCGTCGTGGGGCGGGACGGTACGGAACAGGCGGTCGGCGGCTGGAACGTCGCGGCGCACGAGAGCGGGACGACCTCCACGACCGTCGGTTCCTCGATGAGCCCGGACGACATCGACCACTACGACGTACGCACCTCGGACGGACGCCGCCTGGTGACCCTCCCGGCCCGCTGAAACCCCGCTGAACCCGCGAACCCCCGTACAAGAACTGCCCGTTCACTTCAGCAGCCGCGACAGCCTCCGGTCCGCCAGCGGCTTCCCGCCCGTCTGGCACGTCGGGCAGTACTGGAGCGAGGAGTCGCTGAAGGAGACCTCGCGGATCGTGTCCCCGCACACCGGGCACGGTTCGCCGGTCCGGCCGTGGACGCGCAGCCCGCTCTTCTTCTCCGCCTTCAGCCGTCCCGCGGCCACGCCCCGCGACCGCTCCACCGCCTCGGTGAGGGTCGTGCGCAGCGCCTCGTACAGCCGGGAGGTCTCCTCGGGCGTCAGCGACGCCGCCAGCTTGAACGGGGACATCTTCGCGGCGTGCAGGATCTCGTCGCTGTAGGCGTTGCCGACCCCGGCGATCAGGGACTGGTCCCGCAGCGCGCCCTTGAGCTGCCGCCGCTCGCCCTTGAGCAGCCCGGACAGGCGCTCCTCGTCGAAGTCACCGGCCAGCGGGTCGGGGCCGAGGCGGGCGATGCCGGGCACCTCGGCCGCATCGCGCACGACGTACACCGCGAGCCGCTTCTGCGTCCCCGCCTCGGTCAGGTCGAAGCCCTCGCCGGTGTCCAGGGCGACGCGCAGCGCGAGCGGTCCCTTGCCGGGGCGCGGCGGCCCGTCCGGGAGCCGGTCGCGCCAGTGGAGCCAGCCCGCGCGGGCCAGATGGGTGATCAGGTGGAGACCACTGCCGGTCTCCAGGTCGAGGAACTTGCCGTACCGGCGCACGGCGGTGATCTCCGCGCCCTCCAGGGCGGTGACCGGCGGGTCGTAGGTCTTCAGGACGCTGATGGCCACCGGCAGGACGCGCACCACCCGGCGTCCCGCCAGGCTCTCGGTGAGGAAGTCCCTGAGCGCTTCCACCTCGGGCAGTTCCGGCATAGGTCCAGGGTGCCATCCGCCACCGGCGGCGTCAGGCGGACACGTACGGAAAACGGCAAGCGGGCGTACGTCAGCCCGCGCCGCCGTCCCGCTCCGCCCGTACCTCGAACTCGCACCACACGGCCTTGCCGCCGCCCCGCGCCTCCACTCCCCACCGGTCCGCCAGCAGCTCGACCAGGAGCAGCCCGCGCCCGGACACCCCCTCCGCGCCCGCCTCCCGCCGCCGGGGCAGGGCGCTGGAGGAGTCCTCGACCTCGACGCGGAGTCTGCGCTCGGGTCCGTCGAGCACCCGGAGGGTCACCGCCGCCGAGCCCTCCGTGTGCATGAGGACGTTGGTGACCAGCTCGTCGGTGACCAGCTCGATGTCGTCGGCGCGCTCGCGGGCGCCCCAGGCGCGTACGGCGGTGCGGATCATGTGGCGAGCGCGGGAGAGTGCCTCGGGGTCGCCGGGGGCGACATGGCGGCGCAGTCTGCCGCCCGCGAGCGGGGCGTCGGGGACGCGGCGCCGGAGCAGGAGCAGCGCCACGTCGTCCTCGCCGCCGCGTTCCTCGGCCATGCCGATCAGCCGCCCGGCGAGTTCGCGGACGTCGTGGGGTCCGGCGGCGACGGCGGAGGCGAGGGCGCGCATCCCGTCATCCAGGTCGACGCCGGGCTCTTCGACCAGGCCGTCGGTGCACAGGACCAGGGTGCGTCCGGGGTCGAGTTCGAGTGTGGTGATCGGGTACTCCAGACGGCCGAACTCGGCGGAGAGCCCGAGCGGCAGCCCGCCCTCGACGCAGATGCGGCGGCAGGTGCCGTCGGAGTAGCGCAGGAGCGGGTCGAGGTGGCCCGCGCGGACCATCTGGACGACACCGGTGGACAGGTCTGCCTGGGCGTAGAGGCAGGTCGCGAACCGGTCGGTGTCGAGTTCGTGCAGGAAGACGGAGGCGCGGGCCATCACCGCGGCCGGGGTGTGTCCCTCGGCGGCGTAGGCGCGCAGCACGATCCTGAGCTGGCCCATGACGGCGGCGGCGTGGGTGTCGTGACCCTGGACGTCGCCGATGACCGCGCCGACGCGTCCCCCGGGCAGCGGGATCAGGTCGTACCAGTCGCCGCCGATGTCGCGCCCGAGCGCCGCCGAGCGGTAGCGCACGGCGACCTCGGCGCCGCGCACGCTGGGGATGGTGCGGGGCAGCATCGCCTGCTGGAGGTTCTGGGCGAGGTCCTTGTCCTGCTCGTAGAGCATGGCGCGCTGCAGGCTCTGCGCGATGCTGCTGCCGAGCGCGACGAGGACGGCGCGTTCCTCGGCGGAGAAGCCGCGCCGGTCGCTGTAGAGCAGACCGAGGGCGCCGATGGGGCGGCCCTGCGCGATGAGCGGGAGGTAGGCGGCGGAGGTGATGTGCAGTCCGGTGAGGTGCGGCCAGAGGATGGGGTAGCCGTCGGCGAACTCCTCCGGGGACTCGATGAAGCGGGGGGCGAGGGTGCGCACGACCTCGCTCATCGGGTACTGCTCGTCGACCCGGGTGATCCGGGTGCCGGGCACGAAGCTCCCGGCCAGTCCCTCGGCGACCAGCCGGATCCGCCCCGCCTCCACCAGCCCCATGACCACGCTGGCCACACCGAGATGGCGGATGCCGTGGGTCTCCTTGAGCACGTCGATCACGTCGTGGACGCTGCGGGCGTGGGCGAGGGCGGCGGTGATGACCTGGACGACGTTGGTCTGGCGGCGGAACGCCTCGTCGCGCAGGGTGCGCGGTCCGTGCACGGGGCTCTCGGCGAGTTCCCTGGTGGCGTCCCGGACGATGCCGACGACCCGGTGCGGACGCCCGGTGCCGTCGCGGCGGATGGCGCCCTGGCTGTGGGTCCAGCGGTAGCTGCCGTCGCGGCGGCGGATGCGGAAGTAGGTGCCGTAGTGCTCGCTGCCGTCCTTGATGGCGCGGGCGACGACCGCGTCGAGGTGGGCTGCCTCGGGCGGCGGCATCCGGGCGGCGAGGGACTCCAGGCGGCCGTCGTACTCCTCGGGGAGCAGGTCGAAGACCTCGTGGGCGTGGGCGTCCAGGTGGAAGAGACCCGCGTCCAGGTCCCAGTCGAAGGTGCCCATGCCGTTGAGCGCCAGGATCGTGTCCGGGTGGGCGGGCGAGTCCTCCGGGAGTGACAGGGCACTCGCTCCCCGTTCAGCCATGGAGCCACCTTGCCAGCAATCGGCGGATTCTTCGAGTGCTGCACAGGCGTCCGGTTAGCCGGTCCGTGCCGCGCGGTACATGGAGTGGCGGGCGTCGAGCGACCGTGTCCGGAAGCGGTCGCGCGGGAGGCGGGAGCGTCGTGGACTGGTTCACCGCACCGGGGTACTGGCTGAGCCGGCTGGTGTTCCAGCGCGCCCTGGCCGGGCTGTATCTCGTGGCGTTCCTGACCGCCGCCCTCCAGTTCCGGGCGCTGCTGGGCGAGCGCGGGATGACGCCGATCCCCCGGTATCTGGCGCGCACGCGCTTTTGCCGCTCCCCGAGCCTGTTCCATCTGCACTACTCGGACCGCTTCTTCGCCGGGTGCGCGTGGGCGGGCTGCGCGGTGTCGGCGGCGCTGATCGCGGGGGTGGACTCGCTGCTGCCGCTGTGGGCGGGGGTGCTGCTCTGGCTGGTGCCGTGGGCGCTGTATCTGTCGATCGTGAACGTCGGCCAGACCTGGTACGCCTTCGGCTGGGAGTCGCTGCTCCTGGAGGTCGGGTTCCTCGCGGCGTTCCTCGGCAACGACGAGGTGGCGCCGCCCATCGTGGTGCTGTTCCTGCTGCGCTGGGTGCTGTTCCGGGTGGAGTTCGGCGCCGGGCTGATCAAGATCCGCGGCGACCGGTGCTGGCGCGACCTGACCTGCCTCTACTACCACCACGAGACCCAGCCGATGCCGGGCCCGCTGAGCTGGTTCTTCCACCATCTGCCGAAACCGCTGCACCGGGTGGAGGTCGCCGCCAACCACTTCACCCAACTCGTCGTGCCCTTCCTGTTGTTCACCCCGCAGCCGATCGCCTCGGCCGCCGCCGCGCTGATGATCGTGACCCAGCTCTGGCTGGTGCTGTCCGGGAACTTCGCCTGGCTGAACTGGATCACCATCGTGCTCGCGTTCTCCGCGCTGCTCCTGCCCACCCACGCGCCCTCGGTGCCCGCGGCGCCGCTCTGGTACGAGGTCCTGGTGCTCGCGGTCGGCGCGGGACTGCTCTTCCTGAGCCGTCGCCCGGTGCTGAACATGGTCTCCCGCCGCCAGGTGATGAACCGTTCCTACGACCCGCTGCACCTGGTCAACACCTACGGCGCGTTCGGCAGTGTGGGCCGGGTGCGGTACGAGGTGGTCGTCGAGGGCACCTACGACGATCCGCCCCGGGAGGACTCCGACTGGCGGGCGTACGAGTTCCGGGGCAAGCCGGGCGACCTGCGCCACTGGCCGCGCCAGTTCGCGCCGTACCATCTGCGTCTGGACTGGCTGATGTGGTTCGCCGCGCTGTCGCCGGGCTACGCCGGGGAATGGTTCGGCGGTCTGGTGGAACGGCTCCTGGAGGGCGACCGGGCGACCCTGCGTCTGCTGCGCCGCTCCCCCTTCCCGCCCGAGGCGCCGCCCCGGCACGTCCGCGCCCGGCTCTTCCGCTACCGGTTCACGGACTGGCGGGAGCTGCGGGAGACGGGTGCGTGCTGGGAGCGGGCGTACGTGCGGGACTATCTGCCGCCGACGCGGCTCACGGGGAGCGGGTGATTCCGCGCCGGTGAAGGACCGCCGGGCTCTCGACGCGGGGCACCCGAGCGGGCAAAGTGACCCTGCGTGCCCGGCGTCGGGTGCGCGGGAGATGACGAGGAGCGTCCGTGAACGACTGGGCCGGCCGGAGCGCCGCCGAGATCGCCGCCGCCGTGCGCGAGAAGCGCGCCACCCCGCGCGAGGTGGTCGCCGACCATCTGGTGCGGATCGAACGGCTCGACGGGCGGGTGGGCGCCTTCCGCGCGGTGCGCGCCGAGGCCGCGCTCGCGGAGGCGGACGAGGTCGCGGCCCGGGGCGATCTGGACCGGCTGCCGCTCGCGGGCGTACCGGTGGCGGTCAAGGACAACCTGCCGGTGCGCGGCGAGTCGGTGCGCAACGGCTCCGCCGCGACGCCGGACACCCCGGCAGCCGAGGACCATGTGACGGTGGCCCGGCTGCGGGCGGCGGGCGCGGTGGTCGTGGGTCTGACGAACGTGCCGGAGCTGTGCGTCTTCGGCACCTCCGAGAGCGTGTACGGCACCGCCCGCAACCCGTGGGACCTCACCCGCACGGCGGGCGGTTCCTCCGGGGGTAGCGCGGCGGCGGTGGCGGCGGGCATGGTGCCGCTCGCGGTGGGCAACGACGGCATGGGCTCGCTGCGCATCCCGGCCGCGCACTGCGGTCTGGTCACGCTGAAGTCCGGGCACGGGGTCGTCCCGGCCGGGATCGGCAACGGCGACTGGTTCGGGATGTCCGAGAACGGTCCCCTGGCCACCACGACCGAGGATCTGCGGCTGATGCTGTCGGTGCTCGCGGACACGGAGTTCACCGGACCCGCCGAGCCCGCGCCGCGCCGGATCGCGGTGGCACTGCGCAGCCCGCTGGCCGGGATCCCGGTGAACGGCGCGTACACCGCCGCGGTGCGCCGCGCGGCAGAGCTGCTCGCCGGGGCGGGCCACACGGTCCGCGAGGACGAGCCGCCCTATCCGCTCGACCTCGGGGTGACCGCGATGCGCACCTGGACGGCGGGTACGGCGGTGGACGCGGCGGAGCTGGACCCGGCGCTGCTCGCCGCGCGCACCCGGACGCACGCCGCCGTCGGCCGCCGCTTCGTCGGCTCGGCGCGGCGCGGGGAGGCGCGGGAGCGGCTGCGGGAGCGTCTCGCGCCGTTCTTCGCCGAGCACGAGGTGCTGCTGACCCCGGCGCTGGCGCGGCGCGGTCCGAAGGCGGACGCCTGGCACGAGCGCGGTTGGGTGTCCAACCTCCTGGTGAACAGCGCCTGTTCACCCTTCACCCCGGTCTGGAACCTGACCGGCTGGCCCGCGATGTCGGTGCCCTTCGGCAGGCTGTCCGACTCGGGCGCCCCGTGCGCGGTGCAGTTGGTGGGCCGTCCGGGCAGTGAGCCCGTACTGCTGGCGGTGGCCGAGGAGTTGGAGCGGCTGCTGCCGTGGCCGCGCACGGCGCCGCTGGAGCCGTAGTCTCAGAGCGCCCGGTACATGATGTGCAGCCCGACCCGGCCGTGCCGGGGGTGTTCGAAGGCGTCCGGGACCGTGCCGAGGACGGTGAAGCCGAGGGCGGTCCACAGGCGGACGGCGGGGTTGGTCTCCACGACGGCGTTGAAGACCATCGCGCGGAAGCCCTGGTCCCGCGCCTCGGCGAGGACGTGTTCGGCGAGGGCGCGGCCGACTCCGCGTCCGGCGCGGTCGGGGTCGACCATGAAGGCGGCGTTGGCGATGCCCGCGGCGGGTCCGCCGTAGTTCGGGGTGAGGAAGGCGGAGCCGGTGAGGGTTTTGTCCGCGTCCTCGGCGACGTAGACCCGGTGGGGCGGGGCGGTCCACAGTCGCCGGGCCGCTTCCTCGGTGGTGCCGGGGTCCCAGGTGTAGGTCTCCCCGGCGGCGACGATCCGGTGCCAGAACGGCCAGATCCGCGGCCAGTCGGCGGCCACGGCTTCTCTGATCTGCATGGGCGCGAGTGTGTCACGCCCACGCGGGGCTGATACGGCGCTCTGCCCGGGGTCAGTCCACGCTGGGCAGGATGTGCGGCTCGGCGAGGTCTTCCTCGTAGCCGGCCAGGCGGATCGGGGCGGAGCGGGCCCACACGTCGAGGCTGCCGAGTTCTCCGGGCCTGCGGCGGGTCCGCTCCGGGCGTTCGTCGGGGCCCTGTTCGCGATTCGCCTTCTCCGGTGTCACCGCGCACTCCCTCTGTGTCGGGTCGCCCCTCTCCGTTCAGGTTAACCAAATGAGCGGGGCTCCGCTCGACAGTGAGTGCAAACAAGACGTAAGCATTGCGGGTCGCCCCGACCTCAATACCCCACGATGTGTTGCGATTTCATGACACGCGCACCGCGTGACCGTCCGCCGGGTTCACCCACTCGGCCTACGGACCGTCACGCGGTGCCCCGTGGTTTCACCACTTGCCGGGCGCGTAGTCCTTCATGAAGACGCCGTAGAGGTCGTCGCCCAGCTCGCCGCGCACGATCGGGTCGTATACACGCGCGGCGCCGTCGACCAGGTCGAGCGGAGCGTGGAAACCCTCCTCGGCCAGGCGCAGCTTGTCGAAGTGGGGGCGCTCGTCGGTGATCCAGCCGGTGTCGACCGAGGTCATCAGGATGCGGTCGGTGTCGAACATCTCCTGGCCGCTGGTGCGCGTCACCATGTTCATCGCGGCCTTGGCGGCGTTGGTGTTCGGGTGGCCCGCGCCCTTGTAGCCACGGGCGAAGACGCCCTCCATGGCGGAGACGTTCACGACGTACGCCCGTCCGCTCGCCGCCTTCCTCGCCGCCTCGGCCATGCTCGGGCGGAGCTTGCTGATCAGGATGAACGGCGCCGTGTAGTTGCACAACTGGGTCTCGAGCAGCTCCACCGGGGAGATCTGCTCGATGGTCTGCACCCAGGTGTTGGTGTCGACCAC
This sequence comes from Streptomyces sp. DSM 110735, assembly GCF_016482685.1. Taxonomy (GTDB): domain Bacteria; phylum Actinomycetota; class Actinomycetes; order Streptomycetales; family Streptomycetaceae; genus Streptomyces. Next base: position 298,017 of record NZ_JACYHF010000003.1, read on the forward strand.
GTCGGGGAGCAGACCGCCCGCGTCGATGGCGGTGCCGTCCAGGTGCCGGGCGACGCTCGCGTTGCCCGCGACCAGGGCGAGGTCGGCGACCTTCTGGGCCTCGATGCCGCTGGTGCCGAGGGGCAGCGCGGCCAGACCGCCCACCGCGCCGGAGTTGAAGGCGCCGATCACGTGGTGGGCGGGCAGCTCACCGGCGGGCAGCGGGGCGCTCTCGCCGTCGACCAGGGCGGCGTAGGCGGACGCCAGCCGCCGCACGGTCTGGGTGGCGTTGTTGACCAGGATGTCCAGCGGGCCCGCGTCGGCGACCTGGTCCGCGAGGGCCACCGCCTGGGCGGGGTCGCGCAGGTCGATGCCGACGACCTCCAGGCGGTGCATCCAGTCCGCGGAGTCCTCCATCGCCTTGAAGCGGCGGATGGCGTCCTTGGGGAACCGTGTGGTGATCGTGGTGTGCGCGCCGTCGCGCAGCAGGCGCAGCGCGATGTACATGCCGATCTTGGCGCGACCGCCGGTGAGCAGGGCGCGCTTGCCGGTGAGGTCGGCGCGGGCGTCGCGCTTGTCGCGGTTGAGCCGGGCGCAGTCGGGACAGAGCTGGTGGTAGAAGTAGTCGACCTCGACGTAGCGGGTCTTGCAGGTGTAGCAGGAGCGCGGGCGCTGGAGTATGCCCGCGATCCTGCCCGCCTCGACCTTGGAAGTGGGCAGGATGCCCTCGGTCTCGTCGTCGATGCGCTCGGCGGAGCCGGTGGCGGTGGCCTCGGTGACGGCGCGGTCGTGCGCGGTCTTGGCAGCGCGGCGCTCCTGGCGGCGGCGCTGCTTGACCGTGCGGTAGATGTGCGAGGTGGCCCGGCGCACCGCGATCGCGTCGGGGTGGTCCACGTCGATCCGGTCCAGCTCCTCCAGCACGCTCAGGCAGACGGCCAGGCGCTCCGGGTCGATGCCGGGTCCGTGGACCACCTCGTCGACGTCCTCCGTGGACACCGAGCCCATGGACGCCGCGCCCTCCTCTGTCACCGTCATCGCGCTGCCGCTTTCCCTGATCACCCGAGCGGCGCCGGACTGGCGCACGCTGTCGAACGGGGAATTTTACGGAGCGTCCGGCCCCGGGACCAAACCCGTGGCCGGACCGGTGACCCATGTCTCCCGGAGCCGTGCTCAGCAGACCTCGCAGGCGGCGATCAGCGCCGCCGTCTCGTCCGTGAGCGCGCGGGCGAGAAGGTCCAGGTCGGGCACCGCGCGGGCGTCCGCGACGAGGCCGTAGTGGACGCGTCCCCGGTAGGTGGAGACGGCGACCGCGAGGGACTGGCCCGGAGCGAGCGGGGCGAGCGGATAGACCTCCGTGAGCTGGTGGCCGCCGAGCTTCAGGCCGATGCCGGGCAGGGGCACGCTGGTGACGAGGATGTCGAACCAGAGCCGGGCTGCCTGGCCGACCAGCGGACCGCCGAGCCGGTGTCCGAGCGCGGGCACGTGGTCCGCGAGCAGGGCGACGGCTCCGGCGCCCCGGTGCGGTCCCGCGTCCTTGTTGCGCAGCATCGCGGTGCGCACGGAGTCCAGGCGGCCCAGCGGATCGGGGTCGCCGACCGGAAGCCGTATCAGGTACCCGGAGAGCCGGTTGCCCTGCGGGTGGGCGGTGCGCGGGCGGCGCCGGGAGACCGGGATGAGCGCGCGCGGCGCGACTCCCTCACTGCCGTCGCCGCGCTCGTCCAGCCAGCGGCGCAGCGCCCCGGCGACGACGGCGATCAGCACGTCGTTGACGGTGCCGCCGACGCTCTTGCGGATGCGGTGCACGTCGTCGATGTCGAGGACGGCTCCGGCGATCCGGCGGGTGCCGCTGGGCGCGGAGGTCAGCGCGGGGGTGGGGCGCATCCCGAGGGTGGAGCGGGCCAGCGAGGCGCCGATGTCCAGAGCCCGGCCCACGTCGGACAGGGTGTCCTTGACCAGTCCGGGGACGCGTCCGGGCAGCGCGCGCACCTCGGAGAGCAGTCCGCGCGGCGGCTGGGCGGGGCGCGGGGCGCGCTCGGGCAGCTCGACGGGGTCGAGGAGACCGGCCGCGAGCTTCAGGGCGCGCAGCCCGTCGGCGAGGGCGTGGTGGAACTTGAACAGCACGGCGAAGGACACGCCGTCCTCGCCGGGCAGCACATGCGCCTCCCAGGGCGGACGCCCGCGCCCGAGGGGGCGCTGCATGAGGCGTCCCGCCATGGCGTGGAAGTCGGCGGTCGGCGCGTGCAGCCGTACGTGGTCGAGGGGGTCGAAGTCCGGGACCTCCTCGCGGGTGGCGCCGCCGAAGGCGAGGGGCTGCCACACGTCGCGGATCCGCATCCGCAGCCCGGGCACCGCGGCGGCGCGCGCGGCGAGCAGGTCGGCGGCGTGCGCGCCCGCGGTCGGCGAGTGCGTGGCGAAGATCCCGAGGGCGCCCAGGTGCATCGGGTGCCGGTCGGACTCCATGTTCCAGAAGGCGAGGTCGAGTGGAGCGAGCAGGTCGGAAGTCAAGGGCGTGCCTCGCGTCGTCGACGGGTGGTTGTGTGCAGTCAATCCCCGAACCCCGATTACGGTCAAGTGCGATCACGTTACGCTCAGTTAACAGCAGATAAAGTCTCGCCCCCGGTGAGGGGGCGGGACTCGTCAGACCGTGAGGTCACCTCAGTACCGGGGGCGCCGCGCCGGGCTCCGTGCCCCACTCGGACGGGCGCGGGCCGACCGTGAACGCCAGCGCGCGCAGGGAACGCAGGGAGCGCGTCGACAGCCAGGTCCGCTCGTGCGCGGCGCCGTCCGCGCGGACGCCCTGGATGTACCGGGCGGCGTTCGTGGTGCCCGGCGCGGTGACGGTCAGGGCGCCCGTCGGCCAGTAGCGGCGGTCCAGGGTGAGATCGACCCGGTCGAAGACGGGAGTGGACAGACCCCAGGTGTCGTAGCCGGGCTGGACCGGGAAGATCCCGATCGAGGAGAGCACCATCCAGGCGGACATCGTGCCGAGGTCGTCGTTGCCGGTCATGCCGGTCGGGGTGTCGGTGAAGAGGGTCAGCGCGGCGTGCACCACGTCGGTGGTCTTCCAGGGCTGCCCGGTGGAGAGATAGGTGTAGGGGGCGATCAGGTCGGTCTCGTTCTGCGGGTTGTAGGTGGCGGCGTTGTAGTAGTCGTACGGATCGCCGTGCACCCACACCGTGCGGGCGGTGCCCTCGGGGTCGGTGAGCAGCCGGTCGTAGGCGAAGAAGGAGTCGAGCCGCCGCCCGGCCGCCCGGGCTCCGCCGATCAGGTCGATCACGCCGGGCAGGTCCTGCGGCACGAGCCACTGGTACTGCCAGGCGGTGCCCTCGTGGAAGCCGGTGCCCCGCGCCGGGTCGGCAGGACCGGTGAAGGCGCCGGAGGCGTCGCGGGCGCGGAAGAAGCCGGTCGACGGGTCGAAGACGTTGCGGTAGTTGCGGGCGCGGGCGGCGTAGCGCGCCGCGTCCTCCGGGTGACCGAGACCGCGTGCCATCTGGGCCAGCATGGCGTCGGCGAGGGCGTACTCCAGGGTCACGGAGGCGCCGAAGTGGTAGTCGGAGTCGCCCGTCTTGGCGTAGGGGCGCCCCTGGACGTACGGCGCGAACCCCTGGGCGAGGTACTCCTTGTTGGCCTCGCGTCCGACGCCCGGGTAGGCGGCCGGGGGCACGCCGTCGGCGTTCTTCCTGAGCGCCTTGTACGCCCGCTCCTCGAAGCCCTTGAGCAGCCCCATCTGATAGGCGGTGGTGAGGAACGGGGTGACCGGGTCGCCGGTCATGATGTTCGTCTCGACCGTGCCGTAGCCCCACTTGGGCAGCCAGCCGCCGTCCTCGTCGATCCGCACCACCGAGCGCGCCATGTCGCGGGCCTCGCGCGGGGCGAGCAGGGCGAGGAGCTGCGCCTGGGTGCGGTACGTGTCCCACAGGGACCAGTTCTGGTAGTAGGTGAAGCCGTCGGCGTGGTGGGGCTTCTGGTCCCAGCCGGTGTAGCGGCCGTCGGCGTCGCTGCCGATGTTCGGCGCCAGGAACGAGCGGTACAGCGAGGAGTAGAAGGTACGGCGCAGGGTGTCCGCGCCGCCGCCGACGTGGACGGTGCCGAGCCGCCGCCCCCACTCCGCGCGGGCGCGCCGCCGTACGTCGTCGAAGGAACGGCCGCCCTCCGCGCGGAGGTTGAGGGCAGCGCCGCGCGCGTCCACGTACGACAGGGCGGTGGTCGCCTCGACGGTGCGGTCCTCGGTGGTGTCGAAGCGGACGTACGCCCCGCCCGTCCCGGTCTTCGCGCCGTCGGTGACCGTGGAGCCGGTCCAGGTGCCGTGGGCGGTGAAGGGGCGGCTGAAGCGGGTGATCGTGTAGACGGCGTACGGTCCGGTGTCCCGGCAGAAGCCGTGACCGCCGATCCGGGTGCGGACGGTGCGGTCGTCCAGGATCTCGACCTCGCTGCCGCCGGGCTTGTGCAGCGACTGGGCGGCGTTGAGCAGGACGTTGGCCCTGGTGGTGGCGGGGAAGGTGTAGCGCTGGACGCCGGTGCGGGCGGTCGCGGTCAGCTCGGCGCGGATGCCGGAGTCGAGACCGACACGGTAGTAGCCGGGGCTCGCCTCCTCGTCGGCGTGGCGGAACCCGGCGGCGTAGCGGGCGTAGTCGGTGGTGGTCACGTCGCCGGTGGTGGGCAGCACGGGCAGGTCGCCGCCGATCCTGCAGCCGACGCCGGAGAGATGGACCAGCGAGAAGCCCCGGATACGGGTCTGCCCGTAGTCGTAGCCGGTGCTGTGGCCGGTGTCCGGGGAGAGCTGGACCATGCCGAAGGGCACGGTGGCGCCGGGGAAGGTGTTGCCCTCGTTCTGGCTCCCGATGAAGGGGTTGACGAGGTCGGTGAGGGGGCCGTCGGCCCGCGCCGCGCTGTCCGTGGGGGCGCCCTCGGTGGCACCCGCGGCGGGGCTCGCGGTGGGGTTGGCGACCAGCGCGGACGCTGCCAGCACTCCGGCCAGGCACAGCCGGGTGCGCCGGGTCCGTCTCATGGATGGCCTTTCGGGGTTCGACGTCGTTGCCTGCATCGTGCGGGTCGGACGACGTGAACCCGGGCATCCCGGGCGGAATGTGTCGGCGCGTCGCGCGTACGGCTCGCCGGTGGCGGCGGGTCAGGTCACGAGCTGTCCCTTGCCCAGCGCGATGACCCCGCCCTGGGAGACGGTGTACAGCTCGGCGTCCCGGTCCGGGTTGACCCCGATGGTCGCGCCGGGCGGAACCTCCACGTTCTTGTCGAGCACGGCACCCCGCACCACCGCGCCCCGCCCGACGCGCACGTTGTCGTGCAGCACCGAGCCCTGGACGACCGCGCCCGGGTCGATCCGCACCCCCGGCGACAGCACCGAGCGGGTGACCTGGCCCTTGATGAGGCAGCCCGCGCTGATGATGGACTCGCTCGCGATGCCGCCCGCGTTGAAGCGCGCCGGGGAGAGCTGGCCCGAGTGGGTGTAGATGGGCCACTGGCGGTTGTAGAGGTTGAACGCCGGGCGCTCGGCGATCAGGTCCATGTGGGCGTCGTAGTAGGCGTCGAGCGTGCCCACGTCGCGCCAGTAGCCCTGGTCGCGGCTGGTCTCGCCGGGCACGTGGTTGTCGCCGAAGTCGTAGAGCTGCGCCTCACCGCGACCGGTGAGCTGGGGCAGGATCGAGCCGCCCATGTCGTGCACGGACTCCTCGTCCTCCGCGTCCCGCTGGAGCGCCTCGATGAGGACCTTGGTGGTGAAGACGTAGTTGCCCATGGAGGCGAACACCGAGGCGGGGTCGTCGGCCAGACCCGGCGGGTCGGCGGGCTTCTCCAGGAAGCGCTGGACCGTACGGCCGTCCGAGCCCGGGGTGATCACGCCGAAGGACGAGGACTCCGCCCGGGGCACCCGGATGCCGGCCACCGTGACGCCCGCGCCGCCCTCGATGTGCTGGCGGAGCATCTGGCGCGGGTCCATGCGGTAGACGTGGTCGGCGCCGAACACCGCGACGTACTCGGGCTGTTCGTCGTGGACCAGGTTCAGCGACTGCAGGAGCGCGTCGGCGCTGCCCAGGTACCAGCGCGGGCCGAGCCGCTGCTGCGCCGGGACCGGGGTGACGTAGTTGCCGAGCAGGCTGGACATCCGCCAGGTGGTGGTGACGTGCCGGTCCAGCGAGTGCGACTTGTACTGGGTGAGCACGCAGATGCGCAGCACGTCGGCGTTGACCAGGTTGGACAGCACGAAGTCGACCAGCCGGTAGGTGCCGCCGAAGGTGACCGCCGGTTTGGCGCGGTCCGTGGTGAGCGGCATCAGCCGCTTGCCCTCCCCGCCCGCCAGGACGATCCCGAGCACCGAAGGTCCCCCTCGCCGCATGGCCACTCCCCTCACCGTGGATGAACCCATGGATGCCCCCGACCCGGGGGGACTAAGCCTGCGCGAGGATCTCCTCGTACAGCGCCGCCGTGCGCCGGGCCACCGCGTCCCAGCCGAACTCCGTTGTCGCGCGCACCCGTCCCGCCTCTCCCATGCGGGCGCCCGCCGCCGGGTCGGCGAGCACGGTGTCCAGGGCGCGGGCGAGGTTCGTCTCGAACTCCCCGTCCACGTCGACCAGGAGACCCGTGCGTCCGTCGTCGACGACCTCGGGGATCCCGCCGGTCCGGGAGGCGACCACGGGGGTTCCGCACGCCATGGCCTCCAGGTTGACGATGCCCAGCGGTTCGTAGACGGACGGGCACACGAACACGGCGGCATGGGTGAGGAGTTGGATGACGTCGGCGCGTGGCAGCATCTGCGGGATCCACAGCACGCCCGCGCGCTCCGCGCTCACCTCCTGGTACAGCTCGCGGAACTCCCGGTCGATCTCCGGGGTGTCGGGCGCGCCCGCGCAGAGCACCACCTGCACTCCGGGGTCGATCCGCCGTACCGCGCGCAGCAGTTGGGGCACGCCCTTCTGGCGGGTGATCCGGCCGACGAAGAGGACGTAGGGTCGGTCCGGGTCAACTCCGTTGCGTACCAGGGCTTCTGTGCCCAGGTCGGGGCGGTACAGGGCGGTGTCGATGCCGTTGTGGATCACGTGGACGCGGGCGGGATCGAGCGCCGGGTAGCAGGCGAGGATGTCGTCGCGCATGGCGCCGGAGACGGCGATCACCGCGTCCGCCGCCTCGATCGCGGTGCGCTCGGCCCAGCCCGACAGGGCGTATCCGCCGCCCAGTTGCTCCGCTTTCCAGGGGCGCAGCGGCTCCAGCGAGTGCGCGGTCACCACGTGCGGGACGCCGTAGAGAAGCTTGGCGAGGTGACCGCCGAGGTTGGCGTACCAGGTGTGCGAGTGGACCAGGTCGCGGTCCTCCAGGGCGGCGGTCATGGAGAGGTCCACGGAGAAGGTGCGCAGCGCGTCGTTGGCGCCGTCCAGGGCGGTCCAGGGGCGGTGGCGTACGACCCCGGTGCTGCGGCCCTCGCCCCAGCAGTGCGTCTCCAGGTCCACCAGGCGGGACAACTCCCGCGCCAGGAACTCGACATGGACGCCCGCGCCGCCGTACACGTCCGGGGGGAACTCCCGGGTCAGCAGTCCCACTCGCACCGGACAACCCCCTGGACTCGGCGGCAGGTTCCCTCATGGTCACCCAGAAGCGGCGCGCGGGGAAGAGCCCGGAGCCCGTGTGAAGCAGCAGTCTCCGCAGACCCCGCCGCCGGGGACGCGGTAGTAGAGGCAGCAGCTACGGCGCCGGAACGCCGTCCCGGCACGCACTCCGGTGCCGTGCAGCGGGGACCGGGCGAAGAGGGCGTCCATGAGGGCGGCGGTGCGTTCCGCCACGTCGGTACGGCCGTTCGCCCGTGCCCACTGGACCAGTTGGCGCGCGGCTCCCACGAGCGCCGACGCCGCGTTGCCCCACAGCAGCCCGGCGGCGATCCCGTACCGGTCCCTCAGGGTGTCCGCCAGGGGCGCGAGGTGGGCGCGCAGGACGGTGTCCGCGAGGGTGTCCGCGTCCCCGGGCAGCGGGCGTACGGCGGTGAGCCACAGGTCGTCGGGGGCGCTCGCCGCGGGGTCCCAGTGGAGCGGTCCCAGGTCGGGGGCCTCGCCGTACAGGACGGCGCAGGCCAGCGCGGGCGACCACAGCCGGGCGGCGAGACCCTGCTGGGCGATGGAGGCGCGCACCCGGGGCTCGGTGACACGGAGGCGGTCGCCGACGAGGGTCACGCGGGCGTCCAGGGCGTCGTGTTGAACGCCGGGGGTGGTCGTCCCGTACACCTCCGTGAGGAGTTGCCCCGGCGCGGGGGCACCGTCCGGGAGCGTGCGCAGGGCGAAGAAGCCGCCGAGCGGGCGCAGTGCGGTGAGGTCGGGATCGAGGGCCACGTCCGCACTTGTATCAGGCGCATCAGGGGTGGATCGGGGTCGGATCAGGGTTGGATCGGGGTCGGACGTCAGGGCGGAGTCAGGGCAGGGCGGACGAAGTCACCCGCCTCGGGGATGATCGGGAGGCTTTCGTACTCCATCGGCAGTAGGACGCATCGCGTGCTCGGGGAGGACGACTTGGGGCGCGCGGGCGGGCAGAGTTGCGCCCATGGAAGCCGACCGCGCACCGCGCCGGGCCCAGCGGGCCCTTTTTCGAGGGAGCCTCAGATGAGCGCCCTCGCGCTGTCCGTCCTGCTGTCGTTCGTGTCCGCCGTGGCGTACGCGGGCGGCGCCCTCGCGCAGGAGCGGGTCGCGGTGTCCTGCCCGGACGCCCGGTTCCTGCCGCTGCGCCGGGCCGGCTGGTGGGCGGCGCTCGGGCTGAACGGGCTCGGCGCCGTGCTGCACGTCGTCGCGCTCGCCTACGGCCCGCTCAGCCTGGTCCAGCCGCTGGGCGCGCTGACCATCGTCTTCGCGCTGCCGATGGCGGTGCTGCTCGTGGGCCGTCCGACAGGGGCGGCCGCCTGGCGCGGCGCGGTGATGGCGACGGCGGGGCTCGCGGGGCTGCTCGCGCTGGTCGGCTCGGCCGAGGCGCACAACCTGGACCCTGCCCGGCGCACGGCCGTCGCGCTGGTCGCGGGCGGCGTGGTCGTGGCGCTGATGGTGGCGGGCCGCGCCGCGCACCGCAGTCCGGCGGTGCGCGGGGTGTTCCTCGCGGCGGGCGCCGGTACGGCCTTCGGCATGGGCTCGGTGTTCACGAAGACGGTCGCCGCCGACTGGAGCGACGGACCCGGACTCGGGGACCTGTCCTCGCTGGTGCTGATCGGCGTCTTCTCGGCGGCGGGCGTACTGCTCTCCCAGGCGGCGTACCGGGGCGGCGGTCTGGCCGCGCCGCTGGCCACGCTGACCGTGATCAACCCGGTGCTGGCGGCGGTCGTCGGCATCCTGATGTTCGGCGAGACGTTCCGCCACGGCACGACGGGCACGGTGCTCGCGCTGGCGTGCGGGGTGGTGACGGCGGGCGGGCTGATCCTGCTGACGACGGAGCGGCCGGAGGCGGAAGCGGACACGGAGGTGCCCGCGGCACGCTCCGCGCTGTCCGAGGCGCGCGCCGAGGGGCTGCCTCCGGTGGATTTTCCGCCGACCGCGCTGGACGCCGTCAAGGTGCTGCCCGGACCCCGGCGCGCCGAGGCGCTCGTACCGGACGTGGAGGCGGTACGCGGACCTGAGGGGCGCGCCGCCTGAACTCCGTACGACACGAAGGGTGACCGTCGGGCCCGGCCGCAACGGCCGGGCCGCGCTCAGAGTTTGACGCCGTGTGCCCGCAGGAAGGCGAGCGGGTCGACGTCCGAGCCGAAGCCGGGCCCGGTGCGCACCTCGAAGTGCAGATGCGGGCCCGTCACGTTGCCGGTCGCGCCGGACCGGCCGACGCGCTGTCCCATGGCCACGTGCTGCCCGGCGCGCACGGAGATCGCGGAGAGGTGGGCGTACTGCGTGTACCGGCCGTCCGCGTGCCGGATGACCACCTGGTAGCCGTACGACCCGCCCCAGCCCGCCGACACCACCTGCCCGGCGCCCGCCGCCTTGACCGAGGTGCCGGTGGGCACCAGGAAGTCGACGCCCGTGTGGTAGCCCTTCGACCAGTAGGAGCCGCCCGCGCGGTACCCGGTGCCGATGGGGGCGCTGACCGGCGCCATGAACCCGCTCGTGGAGGCGGGGTGGGCGGCGGTCTTGTGGGTGGGCGCCTTGTGCGTGGGCGCCTTGGGCGCGGGGGTCTTGTGTTCCGGTGCGGTCTTCTCGCGCGCGGGCTTGGCCTTGGGGGTCGTCGCGTGGGCGGTCGCCCCCGTGCCGGGCCGCAGGCTGAGCCGCTGTCCCGGCAGGATCAGGTCGGGATCGGAGCCGATGACCGACCGGTTGCCCGTGTACAGCCCGTGCCAGCCGCCGCGTACCTCGTGCTCGTCGGCGATGCCGGAGAGGGTGTCGCCGTGCACGACCGTGTACATCTCGGCGCGGCCCGCGCGGGACTGGGGGATGGTCTGGGGGCTGACGTCGTGCGCCTTCTCGCTCCGCGTGGGGCGGGTGGTGGCGCTGTCGGTGTGGGGCGTGGCGGTGCGTGCCGGGGCGGACTCGGTGTGGGCCGGTGCTGAGGCTGGGGTTCCGCCCCTGGTGAGCCCCGCGCGTACCGAGCAGACGGGCCACGCGCCCGGACCCTGCGCGTCGAGGACCTTCTCGGCGACGGCGATCTGCTGCTCGCGGGTGGCCAGGTCGGCGCGGGGGGCGTAGTGGGTGCCGCCGTACGCCTCCCAGGTGGAGCGGGTGAACTGGAGCCCGCCGTAGAAGCCGTTGCCCGTGTTGATGCTCCAGTTGCCGCTGGACTCGCAGGCGGCGACCTTGTTCCAGGTGGAGGGCGCGGCCGCGTCGGCGGTGCCGGCGGCGACCAGCGGGATCGCGAGTCCGGCGCCTCCCGCCGTGACGGTGAGCGAGGCCCGGTTGATCCTGCTGGGCTGATACCGGCGATGCCGGCCGCGTACGGCCATCTCCGCAATCCCCTCGACATGTGTCAGGAGGGGCAAAAGTAAGGGCAGGGCACAGGCCGTCACAAGAGGGGAATCCGGCCGAAGTCGAAGGCCGATTCGCCCCATAGGTTTGGATTCCTGATGGGGTGAAAGAAGCCGCCTGTCAGGGCACGGCGAGGCTGTCGGCAGCGGATTTCGCCCTACGCTCCCGTGAACTGAGCCGAGGAGCGCCTCCCGTCCGTAAACATGCGTGGCGGGCCGGATGTGCGCTCGCCGGGGCGGCGCGACAGGATGGGCCGCGAGGCCCGCACCGACGGAGCCGCACACCACGATGCAGCTAGGGAGCAGGCGGTATGAGCAGTTCAGCGCAGATCGGCGTCACCGGCCTCGCGGTCATGGGCCGCAACCTCGCCCGGAACTTCGCGCGCAACGGCTACACGGTCGCCGTGCACAACCGCACGGCGTCGAAGACGCGTGAGCTGGTCGAGGAGTTCGGCGGCGAGGGCGAGTTCGTCCCGGCCGAGACCGCGAAGGAGTTCGTGGAGTCCCTGGAGCGCCCGCGCCGCCTGGTCGTCATGGTGAAGGCGGGTGAGCCGACGGACGCGGTGATCGAGGAGTTCGCGCCGCTCCTGGAGCCCGGCGACATGATCATCGACGGGGGCAACGCGCACTTCGCGGACACCCGGCGCCGGGAGCGGGAACTGCGTGAGCAGGGCATCCACTTCGTCGGCACGGGCATCTCCGGCGGCGAGGAGGGCGCGCTCCACGGCCCGAGCATCATGCCGGGCGGCTCGGTGGAGTCGTACGACTCGCTGGGCCCGATGCTGGAGAAGATCTCCGCCAAGGCGGACGACGGCGCGCCCTGTGTGACGCACGTGGGACCCGACGGCGCCGGGCACTTCGTGAAGATGGTGCACAACGGCATCGAGTACGCCGACATGCAGCTCATCGGTGAGGCGTACCAGTTGCTGCGCGACGTCGCCGGGTACTCCCCCGCCGAGATCGCGGACATCTTCCGCACCTGGAACCGGGGCCGTCTCGACTCGTACCTGATCGAGATCACCGCCGAGGTGCTGTCCCACGTGGACGCGGAGACCGGCAAGCCCTTCGTGGACGTGGTGGTCGACCAGGCCGAGCAGAAGGGCACCGGGCGCTGGACGGTCCAGATCGCCCTCGACCTCGGCGTGCCGGTCTCGGGCATCGCGGAGGCGGTCTTCGCCCGCTCCCTCTCGGGCCACGCGGCGCTGCGGGACGCTTCCCGCGACCTGGCGGGTCCGACGGCGACCCCGCTGAGCAAGGAGGAGGCCGCCGCCTTCGCCGACAAGGTCGAGCAGGCGCTGTACGCCTCCAAGATCGTCTCGTACACCCAGGGCTTCCACGAGATCGCGGCGGGCAGCGCGGAGTACGACTGGGACATCGACCTCGGCGAGGTCGCCTCCATCTGGCGCGGGGGCTGCATCATCCGCGCCGCCTTCCTCGACCGCATCCGCGCCGCGTACGACGCCCGCCCCGACCTGCCGTCGCTCCTGTCGGACGAGACCTTCGCCCGCGAGATCGCCGAGGCGCAGGACGACTGGCGCGAGGTCCTCATCGCCGCCACCCGCCAGGGCGTCCCCGCCCCCGGCTTCGCGGCGGCCCTCGCCTACTACGACGCCCTCCGCGCGGAGCGCCTGCCGGCGGCTCTGACCCAGGGACAGCGGGACTACTTCGGCGCGCACACGTATCGCCGGGTGGACAAGGACGGCTCGTTCCACACGCTGTGGGGCGGGGACCGGGCGGAGGTTCGAGCGTAGGGACGGGGTGTGCGGGGCGGGGCGGCGGGAGTTGCTGAGGTCGCGTCGCCCCGGCGGGGCGGGACGGCTGAGGTTGGCTTGCCCCTTCGGGGGTGACCGGCTCTCTCCTCGGTGCTCGGGAGACTGAGGTTGCCCCGGCGCCGCCCTCGACGCGAAGGGAGCCCGGCTCGGACCGGGCTCCTCGCTCCTCCCGTCAACCCTCCGGCGTGAGCGGTGGCCCCGGCTCGGGGCTGGGTACGGGCTCGGGCCCGGGCGGAATCGGAGACGGGGACGGTCCCGGCGGGACCGGCTCGGGACCCGGGGGTACGGGCGGCACCGGAGACGGCGGAGTCGGCGACGGGCCGGGCGGCACCGGGGACGGCGGGGTCGGCTCAGGACCTGGCGGTACCGGAGGCGGTGTCGGACCCGGTCCCGGCGGCGTCGGTCCGGGACCCGGCTCCGGCGGCGGCACCGGGCTCGGATACGGATCCGGCGGCGTGGGCCCCGCACCGGGCGCCGGCGCGGGGGGTACGGGATCGGGATTCGGCTGGGTCATGACTGTCCTCCGGACGGTCCCCGGACCTGGTGACCCGGGACCACCACCCGACTACCCGACCACCCCGCGCTCACTCACCGCGCCCTCACGCCGAAACGGCCTGCGGGCTCCGCTCCTGATCCGACCCCGGCACCGGCTCGGACGGATCGGCCCCGAGCGCGACGATCCGGTTCTCCCCGTCGACATGCACGACCTTCGGCGTCAGCGCCCGCGCCTCGGCGTCGTCGACCTGCGCGTAACTGATCAGAATCACCAGATCCCCAGGGTGCACGAGGTGCGCGGCGGCCCCATTGATCCCGATGACCCCGGACCCCCGCTCCCCCTCGATGACGTACGTCTCCAGCCGCGCCCCATTGGTGATGTCCACAATGTGCACCAGCTCACCGGGCAGCAGATCGGCAGCGTCCAGCAGATCCGCGTCGATCGTCACGGATCCCACGTAGTGCAGGTCGGCCTGGGTGACGGTGGCGCGATGGATCTTGGACTTGAACATGGTGCGCAGCATGAGGAAACTCCCGATTCGTCTGCTCCCTGCCTGCTGTTGCAGGTCAAGGGCGTCGTTCGGAGGTTACCTCGTTTCGAGGTCAGGATCACGGGCGACAGAACATCGCCGCCCGCCTCGCGTCACAAGAAACGTCGCACCGGCATGACCGCAGCCTCCTTCAGTCGCTGGAGGGCGGCTCTTCGGCGCCATCTGGCGAGGTCGATGGCCACGCTGTTCTTCAGGTCGGCGTCGTAGTCGCGGTCGAGGGCGGCGGTGAAGTCCTCGTCCAGGACGGCGAGCATGACCTCCTCGTCGTGGTCCATGGAGCGGCGGTTGAAGTTGGTGGAGCCGATCAGGGACGCCACCGAGTCCACGGTGATGATCTTGGCGTGCATCATGGTCGGTTGGTACTGGCGGATGTCGACGCCCGCGCGCAGCAGCCGGGTGTAGTGGTGCTGTCCGGCGAGCTGGCAGGCGCGCTGGTCGGTGTGCGGGCCGGGTAGCAGGATCTCGACCTCGACGCCCCGGCGGGCGGTGCGGCACAGGAGGTCGATGAAGTAGTCGTCGGGGGCGAAGTAGGCCGTGGCCAGGCGGAAGCGTTCCTCGGCGGAGGTGAGCATGACCCGGATCAGGGTCTGCATGTCCTGCCAGCCGATGCTGGCCGAGCCGCGCACGACCTGGACGATCGAACTGCCGATCTGCTCGTGCTCGGTGAAGCGGTCGCGGTCGTCGAAGAGTTCGTCGTGGCACTCGGCCCAGTTCTGGGCGAAAGCGGCGGCGATCCCGTCGACCGCCGGTCCCCGCACCTGGACGTGGGTGTCACGCCACTCGCCGGGGTTGCGGGCGTCGCCGCACCACTCCTCCGCGATCCCGACGCCGCCGGTGAACGCGGTGTGCTCGTCCACGATCAGAGCCTTGCGGTGACAGCGGTGGTTCTGCTTGAAGGGCGAGAGCCAGACGGGCTTGCGGAACCAGGCGACCTGGACTCCGGCTTCGTCCATGAGGTCCAGCAGTCCCCGCTCGATCCGCTGGGCGCCGAACCCGTCGAGCAGCAGCCGTACCCGGACACCCGCCCGTGCCCGTTCGGCGAGGGCGGCGGCGAAGTCGCGGGCGATCTGGCCGCGCCAGTACACGAAGGTCATCATGTCGATCGTGTGCCTCGCCGAGCCGATGGCCGTCAGCATGGCGGGGAAGATGGCGCTGCCGTTGCGCAGCGGGATCAGCTCGTTCCCCTCGGTCGCGGCCACCCCGATCAGCCGCTCCAGGCGGCGGCGCAGGCGCTGCTTGCGGGCTTCGGCGCTCAGGGAGCCACCGGGGGCGAGACCTGCCGGTATGCCGTCGAGGGTCACAGCGAATTCTCCAGTTGTGGTGTTGCGCGAATCGGATCGGAACGGAACGGCCGGTGGCCCCGAGGACCCTCATGCCCGGCACTCGGCCCGTCATCCCGCGTCAGTGAACCACCCCACAGGGGAAACGCCCGGGTCGGTACCCCGCCGACCAGCCGGACCGGCGGCCGCGCACCTGATTCCCGCTCACACCAGGACTGTCACCGGCTGTACGCCTCGCGGGCCCGCTGCTTCAGTTCGATGATCGTCGCCACGGCGTGCAGCCAGGTGGCCGCCGTGTCGTCGGCGGTGAGGCCGCCGTCGAGTTCGGTGGCGGCTCGCAGCCACTGACGGACGAGAACCGCGGCGTCCCGGTGAGGAAGGGGCTCGGGCAGGTCCGCGGCGCGGGCCACTCCGCCCGCGTGGACCGTGTCCGCGAGGAAGGCGACCGAGCGGGGTTCGGTGGCGAGGCGGTCGAGGAGGACGGCGGCGGCTGCGGCGCCGTCGCCGAAGAGGGCGGTGCGGTGGGGGCCGGGGGCGGCGGTGAGGCCGTGGCGCAGGAGGTCGGGGATGTCGAGTCGGGCCAGCTCGTCGTCCGTGCGGTGGGGCGGGTGCGGGGCGTTGGCGTTCACGGCGGGGCCTCGGGTCATCGGACGGTGACGGTGTAGGTGATGCGCTCGGGGGTCGCGGTCGGGGTGGCGGAGGCTCCGGTCGTCGCGGTCGGGGGGGCGGAAACTCCCGTCGTCTCCGGGGGCTTGGTGGAGGTGTTGCCCTGGCAGGTGGTGAACGTGCAGTGCAGCAGCGTGAAGTGGGTCGTCCCCCTGCCCATCGCCTCGAAGGTGAAGGTGAGGCGGTGGGCGGCACCGGTCCCCGTTCCCTCACCGCCGTCCCGGCCCCGGCTGACCAGTACCGAGCTGTCCGGCTCGGGGGCGACCAGGTACCAATACTCGCGGGTGGAGGCGTTCTGGTCGACGGTGAGGGTGAAGCGCTCGCCCGGCGTGGCGCTGATGCTGGTGTCCTTCACCGGGAGGCTCGTCGGCCGGGTCGCGGGGCGCGCCGTACTCGTGGAGCCACCGGAGGGGTCGTCGCCGCCCGAGCCGCAGCCCGTGGCGAGAGCCAGCAGCGCGGCCGTCGCGAAGAGCGCGGCACCGCCCCGGCTACTGCGGAAGATAGACGCTGTACGCGTTGGGGAGATCACTGTTGGAAGCCTTGCCCATGTGGCCGTTGATGAAGTCGTCCTCGCTGACCCAGGTGGTCTCGCCCCAGGGGTTGTACACCTGAAGCATGTCACCCTCCTGGGCGATGATGGTCATCGCGTGGGCGCCCTCCTTGCCCGAGACGTCGACCGGCACCGGCCGCCCCTCGGCCACCGACTTCTCGACGTCGGTGAGGACGGCCCTGCGGTCGGCGTCGCTGTTCAGGTCCTGGCGCGAGTAGTCGGTGCCGGTGGCGCTGCCGACGTGGGTGTCGTTGATGCGTTCCTGGCCCTCGGGTCCCATGCCGCCCCAGTTCTTGCCGCCGTCGCCCTCGGTGTGCAGCCGGTGCTGTTCGGCCACCAGGCGCTGCCGGAAGGCGTCGGGGTCGTCCTGCTGTCCGTCGGGACCGCCGGTGAGACCGAGCGCGTACACGGGGTCGACCATCGCGCGGGAGGTGACGGTGGAGGAAGCCACGCAGGTGCCCTCGGAGCCGTCGCCGCCCTGGATCCAGCGCTGGCCGTCGAACGTGACGTAGTCCTTGTTGTTGTTCGAGCCGTCCGGCGCCAGACCCTCGTCCTTCATGCTGTCCTTGGCGGTGACCACCGGGGTGAGATGGCGGCGCAGCCAGGCGGGGTCCTTGCCGTGGATCTTCGCCTGGAACTGCTCGATCTCGGTGACGCTGTGCCCCGCGGCCAGTGCCTTCATCAGATAGGCCCGTTCCTGCGGGCTGTCCGACTTCGCGAGCATCCGCTCCATGGCCGTCTCGTCGTCCAGGCTCAGCAGGTCCATGCGCGCCGACGCGCGCGAGAGGTCGCCCGCCGTGAGGATCTCGTTCAGGTCGGTGTCGGCGCCCGCGACGCCGGTGTCGGCGAGCATCAGCTTGTCGACGGCGGTGAGTTCGCTGGTCTCCATCTTCCCGGCGCGTGCCTCGGACGCCCACTTGTTCAGGTCCCGGGCGGCGATACGGGTGGCTTCCTGCGCGTCGGCCACGGCGGCGTGCATCAGGTCGACCGCGGAGGAGCCGAAGTGGGCGGCGTTCTTGCGGTCCCACTCCTCCTCGTCGTTCTCGTGGAGGTTGTCGAAGAAGCCGTCCTTGCCGCCCAGCATCTTCTTCTGCTCCCGCAACTGCCCGCGCCCCTGCTCGTCCTTGAGCTGTGCGGCGCCGATCGCGTCGGACAGCGTCAGCAGCACGGTCGCGCAGCCCTGGAACGCCTCGCTCATCCGGGTCACGGACCGCCCGGCGGCGTTCACCACGTCGGAGGCGAGGACGCTCGTGTCGCCGACCCACACCTCCGGAAGACCCTTGCGGCCCACCCGGTCGACCTGGTCGAAGACGCCGCCGACCGGGTCGAGCTGACCGCGATAGAGCGCGGCGAGACCTTCCAACACGCCCTGGTCACCGCCCGGTTGGGGTACCGAGAGCGCTTCGTCGATGAGGTCGAGGACCTCGTTCTTGGTCCCGGCGCCGAGCAGCTTCTTGGACAGCCCCGCGAGCCATTCGAGGCGGAAGGAGGGCGAGTCGAAAGGAGAGGTGAAGAAGGACATCGACCCGTCGCTCAGTAGCTCGCGAGGACCGACGCGCGGCCGCTCGTGTCGGTGGGACCGCTCGCGCCGCCCGCGGGAACGCTGTTGACGTTCGCCCGCACCAGGCCGTCGGTGCCGTGGTACGTCTTCTTGCTCAACTGCACCTTGTCACCCAGCTCGTGCAACGCCGACGCCAGCGCCTTGGCCTCCGCCTCCCACGCCGTGACGAACGCGTTGAGCGCGGAGGCGGCGTCCTGGCCACCGGTGTCCTCGTACGAGTAGCTCGTGCGGGAGCGGACGGCCGAGCCGACGCCGTCCATGTCCGTGCCCGCGTCGTCGAGTTGCCTGGCCTGGCCGGTCATGCCCGCCTTGACCTGATAGCCGTCCGAACCCATCGTCACTCCCCCGAATGTATGACCATGGACACGCTAACACTCACGGTCCGTACGGCTGTACGGGCTCGACGGCACGGACTTGGCGAGGGCCGGCCCACGGGACGACAGCCTCAGCGCGCGCACACGAAACTCGACGCGCTGTCCGGATCACCGGCGCGGTACCTGGGCCAGCCCGGGTACTCGCACAGGGGACGCGTGCGGTCGTGGAGGGCGTCGGAGACCACCTCGCGGGCGGGCGGCTCGTCCCTTTCGACCCAGTGCTCGAGCGCGGAGAGCGAGTCGGTGGCGGCGGCGAACGCGGGGGTGCCGAAGTTGGCGTGGTTCGCGCCGGGCACGACGTAGTACCGCAGGAACGATTGGGTCGCTCCGGCGCCCAGGGTGGCGCGGACCCGCTGGTAGTAGTCGGTCGTCGAGTACGGGGAGACGAGTTCGTCCGCGGCGCCGTGGAGGAGGATCAACTTGCCTCCGGCGCGGGCGAATGCGCCGAGGTCGGGGTCGTTGCGGTCCTGGATCGTGGAGAGTCGGCTGATGCGGGCGAGCCACTTGCCAGGGTGTCGGGGGTCCACGGCAAGGGAGTTGTGTTGCGGGTCGCGAGTGAGGAAGTACTTGACCCACTGATCCCAGAACTGCATGCCGTAACCGCTCGTCACCGGCATGGGGTTGGCGGGCGCGGTGGTGCCGAAGCCGAGGAACGGGGTCCGCATGTCCGCCCCCGAGAGGAACGGGAAGCCGGGATATCCGGTCTCGCCGCTGGCGATCCGGTACGGCCATCCGAACGGCGCCGACATGGCGGTCACGGCGTCGATCTGCGCGTCCGAGAGGCAGTTCGGTCCTGTGTCGGTGCCCTTCGGACAGCGCAGGGTGCGGGGGTCGAAGTGACAACTGCCCGGATGCGAGACGACGTTGTCCCTGACGCCGTCGAGCCCGTCACACGCCTGGACCACCCTGTCGTGGACGAGGGTCTGCTGGTCGACTCCGGGGAAGGCGCCCGGGCGGGACAGGAGTTGAGCCAGGTACCCCACGTACAGCATTTCGCTGAGGTTGTTCCAGGCGGGGAAGGCGGAGATCACGCCGTCGAACGCGGTCGGCCATCGCTGCGCCGCAACGAGCGCTTCGCGCCCGCCTGTTGAGCCTCCAGCGAAGTAGACCTCGGTCGGGTTCGCCCCATAGGCGTGCCGGACGAGGAACAGGCTCGCGTCGCGTGTCTTCTTGAGCGCGTCACCGGCGGCGAAGTTGTTCAGGGCTTCGTCGTTCACGCCGAACGACCCGTCCAGCGACGGAGGTGCCGTGGGGCTCTGCTGGTGCCCCGAGTCGCTGGCGAACGTCACGTACCGCCGTGCCAGCGGCGCCGGTTGAGCGGTGGGGCCGAACGGCACGTTGGCGGTGAGGTCGGGGATGGTGCCGTTGTAGCCGCCGCCGCCGAACATCAGCGCCTTGCCGTTCCAGCCGTAGGGCAGCGCCACGCGCATTTTGATGGCGGGCGCGGTCGGGTCGACGGGAAGGATGTCGGCGTCGGCCTGGCAGTACGTGATCGTCTCGCCGCTGACGAGGCTGGTTGTGACCGTGGCTGAGGTGACGCGGGCGCCGGTGGTCGGCAGGCTCATGGCCGACGCCGGGATCGCCATGCCGTTCAGCCCGGCACACGCGGGTGCCGTCACCGGGCGGCCGGTCCCGGGTGGGCTCGTCGCGGTGGCCGCCCCGGCGCCGAGGACTTGACTCGTGCCCACCAGCAGAACCATGGACGCCAGCACGCCGAACCGGCGAACTGCCCTTCCCCTTGCGGATGTTCTCCTCACGATGACCTCTTCCTCGAAGCCGGGCGCGCGCAGAGGTGACGACGGTGAGGTTAGGGCGCGGTCACGTCGCGGTTGAGGGGTACGTCACCCACATCTCGTGCCGTCGCGGTGGGACTTTTCCCCACCGGATGCGCGGGCGTCGCCCTACTTGACACGAACACTGTTCGCCCGTAGAACACTGTTCGTATCGTGACGGCGTGAGGGACGTGAACCAGAGCATGGAGACAAGCGTGGACGTGACCGTGGTCGGAGCCGGGCCGGTCGGCCTCGTGCTGGCCGCCGAGCTGGCGCTCGCCGGGGTCACCGTACAGGTGATCGAACGGCGGGAGCAGCCCGACCAGGCGCTGAAGGCGCAGTCGATCAACGTGCCGACGGCCGAGGCGCTCGACCGGCGGGGTCTGCTGCCTGCCGCCCGGCGAATACAGCGGGAAGTCCTCGATCGGATGGGTTCCTACGCCGGTGTGGCCGGGGAACAGCGCCCCGAAGCCCGCTTCACCGGCCACTTCGCGGGCATCGTCCTCGACCCCGACCTCGTGGACTGGTCCGACCCCGATCTCGCCGCGCACACCGCCGCCGACGCGCGGATGGTGCCGCAGCGTGAGCTGGAGGCGCTGCTGACCGAGCACGTCACGCGGCTCGGCGTACCGGTGCGGCGCGGGGTGGAGGTCACCGGACTCGACGACACCGGGGACGGGGTGCTCGTCGGCACCAACGCCGGTGTGCTGCACACCGGTTGGCTGGTCGGGTGCGACGGCGGACACAGCACCGTACGCCGCCTCGCGGGCATCGAGTTCCCCGGCACCGACCCCGAACTCACCGGATACCAGGCGGTCGTCGACATCGCGGACCCGGAAAAGCTCGCGAGCGGATGGACGTGGTCCGCGCGCGGGGCGTACCGCTACGGTCCGCAGCCCGGACGCGTGGCCACCGTGGAGTTCGACGCGCCTCCCGCCGACCGCTCGACGCCGGTCACCCTGGAGGACGTACAGAGCAGCCTGCGCCGGATCTCGGGAACCGACGTCACGCTGACCGCACTTCGGGCCACGCCGACTCGCTGGACCGACAACACCCGTCAGGCAGCCGCCTATTGCTCGGGGCGCGTCCTGCTCGCCGGTGACGCCGCCCATGTGCACCCGCCGTTCGGCGGCCAGGGCCTCAACCTCGGGGTCGGCGACGCGATGAACCTCGGCTGGAAACTCGGTGCGGTGATCGCCGGTCGGGCTCCTGCCGGGCTCCTCGACACCTACGACACCGAGCGCCGTCCCCTCGGCGCCTGGGTACTGGACTGGACGCGGGCGCAGATCGGCATCCTCCGCGGCGACCCCAAGTCCGCCGCACTCCGCTCGGTCGTCACCGACCTCCTCGGCACCCGCGACGGCACGACCTACGCCGTCAAGCAGATCTCCGGCGTCACCCAACGCACCGCCCTCCCCGGCGCCCACCCCCTGACCGGCCGCTACTCCCCCGACCTCCACCTCTCCGACGGCTCCCGCCTGACCGACCACGCCCACAACGGCGGTTTCCTGCTCCTGGACCGCTCCCCGGACGGTGCCTTCGCCGGTGTCGCGGCGGGGTGGGCGGACCGGGTGCGTCGCGTCACCGACGCCGACACGACACCGGCACCGACGCCGACGCCGACGCCGATCGGGGTGCTGGTGCGTCCCGACGGCGTGATCGCCTGGGCGTCCGACACGGCGAACACCGCTGAACTCACATCACTGGAGGCGGCGTTGCTCCAGTGGGCGGGCAAGCCCGGCACCCCGTGTGCACCGTGAGCGGTAAATCGACTGGGAAAGACCAGGTCACCTGGGTCAAGATGCCCGCATGAGCGAAGAGACTGACGGCGTACGGGAAGCGATCGAGGGCGAGCTGCGGCTCATGGACCCCGGCGTGCGCGCATCCCCCTCGCTCTCCCGGCAGTTGCTGGATCCGGAGTTCGTGGAGGTCGGCTCCTCGGGGCGGCGGTGGACGTACGAGGAGATGGTCGCCGAGATGCCCGGCATGGACGGCGCCACGGAAAGCGGCCCGCGCTACGAACCCTCGGACTTCACCGGCGCCCTCCTCGCCGCCGGCCTGGTCCACCTCACCTACGAGACCACCCTGAACGGCAAGCGCTCCCGCCGCAGTTCACTCTGGCGCCGACAGTCCCCGACCGCCCCGTGGCAGATGTACTACCACCAGGCGACACCGGTCCCGCCCGACCTCACGTGACCACGCGTCCCGGTCGGTGACCGTTCGGGGGCGCCGCTTCCGACCGGGACGGCAGGTGGCTACACCGAAGACCCGCCCTTGTGGACCCTGAACCACCCCGACCCCACCTCACTCACAAGCGGCTCCAGCGACCGCACCGCGGACAGCGCGTTCTCGTCCACGACCTCCACCCGCTCCGGCAGGCGCAGCCCGTACCCGGTTGATGGGCGCGTGCGGACCAAGCCGACGATGTCCGCCAGTCGGGTGGGTGAGGGGAGCGGTAATTCGGGCGCAGGCGCACAAGAAACCGCCCGCTCCGGGTACTGCGGAAGGAAGCGAACGCTACGACAGCGAGGTGAGCCGGAGATGGCGGACGACGGCGGTGGGGTGCGTGAGAACCTGCTCTACGGGCCGGAGCCCGATGTGGCCAGGGCTTCCGGGTACCCCGACGCCCCACCGCGCGTCGGTTTCTTCACCGACACCTCGATCTGTATCGGCTGCAAGGCGTGCGAGGTGGCGTGCAAGGAGTGGAACGCCATTCCGGAGGACGGGCTGGAGCTGACCGGGATGTCGTACGACAACACGGTCGGGCTCGGCGCGGACACCTGGCGGCACGTGGCGTTCATCGAGCAGCGCAGGGCGCAGCCCGAGACGCGGGAGGACGTCCCCGAGACGCGGGAGGACGTCGACGTGTTCGCCGCCGCCTCCGGTCTCGCCCCGGACACTCCCGCCGAAGCCCCCGCGGGGACCATCGCGCCGGTCTCTCCCGACGGTCGCACCGAACTCCGCTGGCTCATGTCCTCCGACGTCTGCAAGCACTGCACGCACGCCGCCTGCCTGGACGTCTGCCCGACCGGCGCGCTCTTCCGGACCGAGTTCGGGACGGTCGTCGTCCAGGAGGACGTCTGCAACGGCTGCGGTTACTGCATCCCCGCCTGCCCGTACGGCGTCATCGACCAGCGGAAGACCGACGGCCGGGCCTGGAAGTGCACCCTCTGCTACGACCGCCTCGGCGTCGGTATGGAACCGGCGTGTGCCAAGGCGTGTCCGACCGACTCGATCCAGTTCGGCCCGCTGGAGGAGCTGCGGGAGCGGGCAGCCGCGCGGGTGGCCGGGCTGCAGGCTGCCGGGGTCACGGACGCGCGGCTGTACGGCGAGGACCCGGAGGACGGGGTCGGCGGGGACGGGGCGTTCTTCCTGCTGCTGGACGAGCCGGAGGTGTACGGCCTGCCGCCGGACCCCGTGGTCACCACGCGGGACCTGCCCACCATGTGGCGGCGCGCGGCGGCGGCAGCGGTGTCGCTCGCCGCGCTGGCCGCCGTCAGCGTGGTGAGGAGGCCGCGATGAGCGAGTCCGGCGCCACCCGGGGCAGGGGCAGCCGCGCGCGGCGGCGCCGGGGCGAGCGCGCCATGGTGCCCAGGGCCGAGTTCACCTCGTACTACGGACTTCCCATCCTCAACAAGCCCACCTGGAAGCCCCTGGACATCGCGGGCTACCTCTACCTCGGCGGTCTCGCGGGCGCGTCCTCGCTGCTGGCCGCCGGGGCGCAGGTCACCGGTCGGCCGGTGCTGGCGCGGGCGGCGAAGCTCGGGGCGGCGGGCGGGGTCTCGCTGGCGCTGGCGGCGCTGGTGCACGACCTGGGCCGTCCCGCCCGGTTCCTCAACATGCTCCGGATGCTCAAGCCGACCTCGCCGATGAGCGTGGGTTCCTGGCTGCTGGCGGGATACGCGCCGCTCACCTTCGCCGCCGCTGCCACCGACGTGGCGGGGCGGTACCGCCTGCTGGGCGCCGCTGCCACGGCGTCCGCCGCCGCGCTCGGACCCGCCGTCGCCACGTACACCGCCGTGCTCATCGCGGACACCGCCGTGCCCACCTGGCACGAGGGGCACCGCGACCTGCCGTTCGTCTTCGCGGGGTCCGCCGCCACGGCGGCCGCCGGGCTGGGGCTGGTCTGCGCGCCGGTCGGGCAGAACGGTCCCGCGCGCCGTATGGCGGCGCTCGGTGCCGCGCTCGAAGTGGGTTCCTTCCGGTTGATGAAGCGGCGCATGGGTTTGGCGGCCGAGCCGCTGGAGCAGGGCGGGCCGGGCGCGCTGCTGCGGAGTGCGGAGGCGCTGACGCTCGCGGGCGGTGTGCTGGCGGTCTGCGCGGGCGGGCGTCGGCGGCTGGCCGTGGGGGCGGGCGCGGCGCTGCTGGCCGGTTCGGCGGCGCTGCGGTTCGGTGTCTTCCATGCCGGGGTCGCCTCGGCGGAGGACCCTAAGTACACGGTCGTCCCCCAGCGGGAGCGGCTGGAGGCGCGGCGGTCCGGGGCATGAAGGGCGGCGGCACGGGCACTCGTACGGCATCTGACCGGCACTCCGCGCGAAGGGACGGGTGAGGCGCGTGCGCACCTGGATCGGCCACTGGCCGGCCTATCGCCAGCTCAAGGGCGACGACCCGCTGGGCCGGGGTGCCGCCGCCAAGAGCGGCAGGAGCGGGCGGCTCGGTCCCCGGGTGGCGTCCGCCGAGCGCGTGGTGAAGTCGATCTGCCCGTACTGCGCGGTGGGCTGCGGGCAGAACGTGTACGTGGAGGACGACCGCGTCACCCAGATCGAGGGCGACCCCGACTCACCCGTCTCGCGCGGGCGCCTGTGTCCCAAGGGTTCCGCCAGTCTCCAGCTCACCACCGGGAGCGCGCGCGAGCACGAGGTGCTGTACCGGCGCCCGTACGGCACGCAGTGGGAGCGGCTCGACCTGGACACGGCGATGGACATGATCACCGACCGGGTGATCGCGTCACGCCGCGCGGGCTGGCAGTGGGAGGCGGACGGGGCGCGCACCCGCCGTACGCTCGGGATCGCGAGCCTGGGCGGGGCGACCCTGGACAACGAAGAGAACTACCTGATCAAGAAGTTGTTCACGGCGCTCGGCGCGATCCAGATCGAGAACCAGGCCCGTATTTGACACTCCTCCACGGTTCCCGGTCTGGGAACCTCGTTCGGGCGCGGCGGCGCGACCACCTTCCAGCAGGATCTCCAGCACTCCGACTGCGTCCTCATCCAGGGCTCGAACATGGCCGAGTGCCATCCGGTCGGGTTCCAGTGGGTGATGGAGGCGAAGGCACGCGGTGCGAAGGTGATCCATGTCGACCCGCGCTTCACCCGAACCAGTGCGCTGGCGGATCTGCATGTGCCGTTGCGCGCGGGGACGGACATCGCCTTCCTCGGCGCGATCGTCAACTATGTGCTCCAGCAGGACAAGTACTTCCGTGACTATGTGGTCGCGTACACCAACGCGCCCGTGATCCTGCGCGAGGACTTCCGCGACACCGAGGATCTGGACGGCGTCTTCTCCGGTCTCGACGTGGCGGGGCGCCGGTACGACAACGCGAGCTGGCAGTACGAGGGCGTGGAGGTCCCGGCGCCTGCGGGCGAGCAGGACCAGCCGGAGGACGGGGAGGACCAGGGCGGTACGGGGGACGGCGGTACTGTCGCGGGCGCCGCGCGCGGCGAGTCGCACGGCTCCGGCGGTGCCTCGATCCCCGAGGGCGAGCCCGAGCAGGACGAGACGCTGACCCACCCCCGCTGTGTGTTCCAGGTGCTCAAGCGGCACTACGCCCGGTACACCCCGGAGCTGGTCGAGCAGGTCTGCGGAGTGCCGAGGGACATCTTCCGCCAGGTGTGCGAGCTGCTCACGGAGAACTCGGGGCGCAGCCGGACCACGGCGTTCGCCTACGCGGTCGGCTGGACCCAGCACACGGTCGGGGTGCAGTACATCCGCACGGCGGCCGTGCTGCAGAGCCTGCTCGGCAACATCGGCCGCCCGGGCGGCGGCATCCTCGCCCTGCGCGGACACGCCTCCATCCAGGGCTCGACGGACATCCCCACCCTGTTCAACCTCCTCCCGGGCTACATCCCCATGCGCCACGCCCACCGGCAGGAGGAGGACCTGGACGCTTTCGTCGAGGCGGAGTCCGCGCACAAGGGCTACTGGGGCAACATGCGCGCGTACGTGGTGAGCCTGCTCAAGGCGTACTGGGGCGACGCCGCCACCGAGGACAACGACTTCTGCTTCGACTACCTGCCGAGGCTCACCGGCTCGCACTCCACCTACGAGACGGTGATGGCCCAACTGGCGGGCACCTGCAAGGGCTACTTCCTCATGGGCGAGAACCCGGCCGTCGGTTCGGCCGACGCCAGGATGCAGCGCCTGGGGATGGCGAACCTGGACTGGCTGGTCGTACGGGACTTCTCGCTGATCGAGTCGGCCACCTGGTGGAAGGACGGCCCGGAGATCGAGACGGGGGAGCTGCGCACGGAGGACATCGGCACCGAGGTGTTCTTCCTGCCCGCCGCCGCGCACACGGAGAAGGACGGCAGCTTCACCAACACCCAGCGGCTGCTGCAGTGGCACCACCAGGCGGTCGAGCCGCCGGGCGACGCCCGCAGCGACCTGTGGTTCACGTACCACCTCGGGCGGCGCGTGCGGGAGAAGCTGGCCGGTTCCACCGACGAGATGGACCGTCCGGTCCTCGATCTGGCCTGGGACTACCCGACCAGGGGCGCACTCGCCGAGCCGGACGCGGAAGCCGTCCTCGCGGAGATCAACGGCCATGACGCGCAGGGGAATCCGCTCACGTCCTACGAGCAGCTCAAGGACGACGGTTCGACCGCGTGCGGCTGCTGGATCTACTGCGGGGTCCGCGCCGACGGTGTCAACCAGGCCGCCCGCCGCAAGCCCGGCAAGGAGCAGGACTGGGTGGCCGCCGAATGGGGCTGGGCGTGGCCCGCCAACCGCCGCATCCTCTACAACCGCGCCTCCGCCGACCCGGACGGCAAGCCCTGGAGCGAGCGCAAGGCGCTGGTGTGGTGGGACGCCGAGAGCGGCTCGTGGACCGGCCACGACACCCCGGACTTCAAGGCCGACAAGCCCCCGGACTTCCGTCCGTCCCCCGACGCGACGGGCCCGGACGCGCTGTCGGGCACCGACGCGTTCGTCATGCAGGCGGACGGCAAGGCGTGGCTGTACGCCCCGGCCGGCCTGACCGACGGTCCCCTGCCGACCCACTACGAGCCCCAGGACTCGCCGTACCCGAACCTGCTCTACCCGCAACAGCGCAATCCGGTACGGCAGTTGATGCCGTCGGTGCCGGACAACCGCTACCAGCCGAGCGGTCGCGAGCCCGGCTCCGGGGTCTTCCCGTACGTCGCCACCACGTACCGTCTCACCGAGCACCACACGGCGGGCGGCATGTCGCGCTGGCAGCCGTATCTGGCGGAGCTGCAACCGGCGTTCTTCTGCGAGGTCTCGCCCGAACTCGCCGCCGAGCGCGACCTGGAGCACCTGGGCTGGGCGACGGTCGTCAGCGCGCGGGGCGTGGTCGAGGCGCGGGTCCTGGTCACCGACCGCATGACCCCGCTCACCGTGCACGGGCGCCGGTCGCACCAGATCGGGCTGCCGTACCACTGGGGACCGAACGGCTACACCACCGGCGACGCCGCCAACGAGCTGCTCCATCTCTCCCTCGACCCCAACACCCACATCCAGGAGGCGAAGGCGTTCGCGGTCGACATCCGTCCGGGGCGCAGGCCACGCGGCAGGGACCGGCTGGCCCTCGTCCGGGACTACCGGGCGCGGGCGGGGATCGACGGCCGCACCGGAATGGAGATGTGAGCGGTCAGCGGCGGCGCAGGGCGGCGAGGGTCGTGGCGAGGTCCGCCGGGCGGGGGCGGTTGTGCGGCAGCCTGGCCAGCAGGAGGGCCATGCCGCAGGTGTCGGTGAGCGCGGAGAGGACGAGCCCGCCCGCGACTCCGGCGGCGAGGATCTCGAAGGCGGGGTGCACGAGGACGCCGAGGAGGAGACCCAGGAGGACGAGCGCTCCCGCGGTGCAGCGGACCTGTCGCTCCATGCTCCAGCGGGCGCGGGTGCGGGTGCCGGTAGCGGTGGCGGCGGCGGGCTGGTGCAGGTCGTGTCCGGCGGCTGCCCACGCGGTGGTGCCGCCGGTGAGCGTGGCCGCCGCGATGCCCTGCTCCGCGAGGGTCCGGCAGGCGTTCGCGGAGCGGTTGCCGGAGGCGCACACCAGGAGCAGGTCGCCCCGGTCGGCGGCGTGCCGCAGCTCGGCGAGGGCGTGCCGGAGGCGGTCGAGGGGGACGTTGAGGGCGCCGGGGAGGTGACCGGTGGCGTACTCCGCGGGGGTGCGGACGTCGATGACGATGAGGTCCTGGAGGCGGGCGCGAGCCTGGTCGGTGCCGAGGGTGCGGGGTGTGGTCATGGCTGATGTGATCCTTGGGTGCCTGCGGGGTCGTCGCCGTCCCGAAGCGGGACGTACAGTACCCCTAGGGGTATTTCTCGAGGAGTGAGCGTGGAACTGGAGCTTGAAGGCGCGAACTTGAAGTCCGTGCTGAACCGGCTGCGGCGGGCGCAGGGGCAGATCTCCGGCGTGATCCGGATGATCGAGGAGGGTCGCGACTGCGAGGAGGTCGTCACCCAACTGGCCGCCGCTTCCCGGGCGTTGGACCGCGCCGGTTTCGCGATCATCGCGACGGGACTGCAGCAGTGCCTGACCGACGTCGAGGAGGGGCGGAAGAGCGGGGAGGACACGGCGGCGATGCGGGCGCGGCTGGAGAAGCTGTTCTTGTCGCTGGCGTAGGCGCGGGGCGCCGTGGTGCGTGGCCGGTCGTGACCGCCGGGTCATATGAACCGCTCATCACGCCACCGCGTCGACCAGCATGAAGCACGCCACGCCGAGCAGCGCGACGGCGAAGAGCCGCTGCAGAGCGCGCCCCGACAGCTTGGCAGCCAGCCGCTTGCCGTCCCAGGCGCCGAGCACCGCCGCCGCGGTGAACGGTCCTACGACCGCCCAGTCCAGCCCGTCTGCCGTCCCGGCGCGCAGGGCGAGGGCGGCCAGCGAGTTGATGGTGATGACCAGCAGACTGGTGCCCACGGCCGCGCGCATCCGCATCCCGAGGACGCCGACCAGCGCGGGTACGGCGAGGAAGCCGCCGCCCACCCCGAGCACGCCGGTGACCAGCCCGAGACCAGCCCCGGCGGCGGCTGCTCGACCCAGCCGTACGGTGTGGACAGCGCCGTCGGACACGGCGGTCCGTGGCTTGAGCATCCGGAGTGCGGCGGTGCCCGCGACGAGCGCGAAAGCCATGGTCAGCACCGCGCCCGGCAACCGTCCGGCGAGCGCCCCGCCCAGCATGGCGGGTCCGATCCCGGCCGCCGCGAAGAGCAGCCCGGTGCGCCAGCGGACGTGACCGTCCCTGGCGTGGGCGGACAGCCCGGCGGCGGAGGTGAACGCGACGATGACGAGGCTCGCGGTGGTCGCCGCGACGGGGGTGAAGCCGAGCAGGTAGATCAGCGCGGGTACGGCCAGCACGCTGCCTCCGCCCCCGAGACCGCCGAGCGCCAGTCCGACGACGGCTCCGGCGACCAGGGCGAGTATGAGCGCGCTCATCCGTGGGTGCGGGTGGCCGGTGCGACCTGTTCGGCGTCTTCGTCGCGCGGGTGGGTGCGTACGACCAGTCCGGCGCGCCCGGCGGCGTCGAAACCGTCGTCGATCGCGACGACCTCGCGGCCGACGGCGTGCAGCAGGGAGGCGGCGATGGCGGCGCGCATGCCTCCGGCGCAGTGGACCCAGACCTGACCCTCGGGAACCTCGTGGAGGCGGCGGGGCAGGGTGTGGAGGGGGATGTGGAGGGAGCCGTCGATGAAGGCGGCGGCGCGTTCGAAGTCGCGGCGGACGTCGAGGACGACGAGGTGGGGTGTCGGACGAGGGGCGACGTCGACGTCCAGGTCGACAGGGTCGCCGGAGTGGACTTCCGACCGCGCCGCGAGGTCGGCGAAGGTGGCGCGCGGGAACGACACGAGCCCGTCCGTCACCCACCCCTCCGGCTCCCCCGTGGCCGCGGCGGCGGGGCGGTCGATCCCGACCCGGACCAACTCGCGCTGGGCGGAGGCGAGTTGTGCCGGGGACGCGGCGAGCAGGGTCACCGGCTTGCCCCACGGGATCAGCCAGGCGAGGTAGGTCGCGAGCTGTCCCTCGGCCTCGAAGTTGAGCGAACCGGCGACGTGCCCTTCGGCGAACGCGACCCTGTTCCGCAGGTCGATCACCCACTCCCCCGCGGCGAGCCGGGCGGCTATCTCCTCGGCGTCGGCCACGGCGGGCGGGGTCAGATCGACCGGCGCCGGTCCCGAGGCGTTGGCCGGACCCATGTGCGTGTAGTACGCGGGGACGTCGTCCAGCCCGGCGAGCAGCTCCGCCACGAAGGTGTCGACGTCGCGGAGCAGCACCTCGTTGGAGACCTTCTCCTCCCCGATCGTGCTGACCTCGCCGTCGGCCCGCCCCGAAGAACAGAAGCTGCCGAACCCGTGCGTGGGCAACACCGCGGTCTCGTCCGGCAGTTCCCCGGCCAGCCGGTGCGCGGACGCGTACTGCTCCCGGGCGAGCCGCTCGGTGAGCCTCGGCTCGACCAGGTCGGGCCGGCCGACGGTGCCGGTCAGCAGCGAGCCCCCGGTGAACACGGCGACGGCCGTGCCGTTCTCCTCCAGGACGTACGCGGTGTGGTGCGGGGTGTGCCCGGGGGTGGCCAACGCCCGCACCACCAGCCCGGCGTCGCCGTCGACCTCCACCCGGTCCCCGTCCCGCACGGCCACCCGCTCGTACGAGACCCGGGCCCCGGCGGGGACGAGATAGGCGGCGCCGGTGACGCGCGCCAGTTCAAGCCCGCCGGTGACGTAGTCGTTGTGCACGTGCGTCTCCGCGACGTACGCGATCCGCACGCCGCGCCGCGCGGCCACCGCGATCACCTGGTCGATGTCACGCGGCGGGTCGACAACGAGGGCGGCGCGCTCGCCACCCGCCAGGTAACTGCGGTTGCCCAGACCGGCGATGTCGAGGGTGTCGATGAAGAACACGGGGGACTCCCTTCCTGCGAAATTACCCCCGGGGGTATGCATGGACGGTACCACGGGTACCCTCGGGGGTATTTTGGAGGACGGGGAGCTGCCGCGAGGCGGTGGCGCTGACCAGGGATTTGGCGCCCTCGCGCCAGGGAGGTCGACTCGGGGGCCCCTTCAGGACACGTCAGGGCACGCACGCTCGACCGATGGCTCATCACGGCACCACGTTGAACGTTTCGACTGGTGCCGACACCCGAGGCACCACCTACCTGAAGTCACCGGACCGGCTCAGCTATCCGCAGTCCAACGACCAGGCGGCGCTGAACCGAGCCTGATGACGCTGACCGCCGCCAGCCGTCGGTCGACCGCTCTCAGCCTTCGGCCGGAGCCGCCGCACCCTCAGCCGGAGCCGCCGCGTCCTCGTCCGGCAGGTAACTCGCCAGCCCCCGCAGGATGATCTCCAGGCCGATGTCGAAGCGGTCGTCGGAGGAGTCGACGACCATCAGGCTGGACAGGGCGCGGAGGTGGGGGAACTCGCCCTCAGGGAGGGACGCGAAGTAGTTCTGCATCTCGTCGGCCATCTCGCGCCAGTCCGGGCGGGCCAGGGAGTCGCCGCTCTTCTCGCTACGGGCGGCGCGGTCCTGCCACATGTCCTCTTCGAGGACGAAGCCGTCGATGTAGGTGGAGATGAGGTCGCCCGCTTCCGCCGCGATGCGGTCCGGCAGTCCGGCGGTGCGGAATATGGCGAGCAACCCCTCGACGTGCGGCAGAAGTTCGGCCGTGAAGGGCACGTGGGCCATGGAGATGCGGGCCACGTCGCGGTGGGACAGCAGACGGCGCCGTCCCGCGCGGGCGTAGTCGCGGACCTGATCCTGCCAGTGCTCGGGGTCGGGTCGCGGCATCCGGAAGCCGTCGAAGAGCCGGGTGTACATCAGCTCCAGAAGGTCGTCCTTGGAGCTGACGTAGGCGTAGAGGGCGGAGACGGTGACGCCCAGTTCGGCCGCCACCTGCCGCATCGACAGCCCGTCGAGCCCCTGGCGGTCCAGCACGACGAAGGCGGCATCCACGATCCGGTCCCGTGAGAGCGGCGCCCGCGCGGGGGCGGCCTGCGCCCGGCCGGAGCGTCGACGCTCCCAGGGGGACGGCGGAGGGGTGGCGGGGGTACCGGCGGCCGCATCGGTCATGGGGACAGTCTAGGCACGCGGGAGAACAGTGTTCTCGTCGGTGAACAGGCAACTTCCACAGGCAGACACGATATATCTTGTCCTGGCTCCGCGATTGCGCTATATCTTAATGAACAGCGTTCTCCGGGTGAGCAGTGTTCTGTTACTGTGAACAGTGTTCACCCCGCGTCCGGCCGCATCGGCTCACCAAGCCGTACCGGTGAGCCGGGCAGTCGTATCCATCCACCACCCGCCGTACCCGTGGACGCCATCGCGGGCGCGGCCCTTCCGCCAGGAGTCCCGATGTCCACCACCGGTGTCGCGTCCACCGAGGCGCCCGCCGACTCCCCAGCGCCCTACCGGTGGCGCTGGGCCGCACTCTTCGTGATCCTCGCGGCCGAGGTGATGGACCTCCTCGACGCCGTCGTCACGAACATCGCCGGTCCCTCCATGCGGGCCGACCTCGGAGGCGGCGCGTCCACGCTCCAGTGGCTCGCCGCCGCCTACACCCTCTCCATGGCCGTGGGCCTCGTGACCGGCGGACGGCTCGGCGACATCCACGGACGCCGCCGGATGTTCATGGTCGGCGCCGCGGGCTTCACGGTGGGCTCGCTGCTGTGCGCCATAGCGGGCTCGCCCGAGATACTCATCGCCGCGCGGGTCGTCCAGGGACTGTTCGGCGCGGTGATGCTGCCGCAGGGCCTCGGCATGATCAAGGAGATGTTCCCGCCGAAGGAGTCACAGAAGGCGTTCGGCATGTTCGGCCCGGTCATGGGTCTGTCCGCGGTGTGCGGACCGATCCTGGCGGGCTGGCTCGTGGACGCCGACTACTTCGGCACCGGCTGGCGCATGATCTTCCTGATCAACCTGCCGCTCGGTCTCGCCGCCCTGCTCGGTGCGGCGCGCTATCTGCCCAAGGGCCGCTCCGAGACCAAGCCGCGCCTCGACATACCCGGCATGCTGCTGGTCTCGCTGGGCGCGATCCTCATCATCTTCCCGCTGGTCCAGGGCCGTGAGTACGACTGGCCGGTGTGGACCTTCGCGATGATGGCCGCCTCGGTCGTCGTGTTCGCCGTCTTCGCCCGCTACGAGTCGAGCCGCAGCCGGGCCGGTCAGGACCCGCTGGTCGTCCCGAGCCTCTTCCGCAAGCGCGGCTTCAGCGGCGGCATGGTCCTCGGGCTGGTCTTCTTCTCGACCATGCAGGGCTTCATGCTGGTCTTCAACCTCTACACCCAGATCGGTCTCGGCTACTCCCCGCTCAAGGCGGGTCTGGTCATGGTGCCCTGGTCCGGCGGCATGATCGTCGGCTTCGGCATCGCACAGGGGGTCGCCCGGTTCGGCCGCGCCGTGCTCCAGGCGGGCACCGTGATCATGGCCCTCGGCGTGTTCGGCGTGTGGCTGACCCTGGACATGGTGGGCGCGGGCGTCGGCCCCTGGCAGCTCCTGCCCGCGCTGCTCGTCACCGGTATCGGCATGGGTCTGCTGATGGCGCCGTTCTTCGACATCGTCCTCGCCAGCGTCGAGCAGCACGAGACGGGTTCGGCGTCGGGCACCATGACCGCGATGCAGCAGCTCGGCGGCGCCTTCGGCGTGGCTCTGCTCGGCACCGTCTTCTTCGGCCTCCTCGGCGGCGGCATCGCCACCGCCGTCGACCACCGCGCGGACGATCTGCGCGGGAAGCTGACCGCCGCGCACGTCGCCCCGGCCGCCCAGGACCGTGTGGTCGCGGACCTGCGCCACTGCGCCTCCGACCGCGCCGTCGCCAAGGACCCGGAGGCCACCCCGGCGTCCTGCGCCCGCCTGGAGAAGGACACCCGCGCGGCCGTCACCTCCCCGCAGGCCGCGAAGCAGATACCCGGCGCGCTGAAGGCCACCGCGTCGTCCGCCTTCGAGAGCGGCTTCGGCTCCGTCATGAAGACGGTGCTGTGGATCGTCGACGGGATGCTCGTCCTGACGTTCCTGCTCTCCTTCCTCCTGCCGCGCCAGGCGCGTCCCGAGGAGTCCGCCGGGCACTGATTGCCCTCGGCGGCGGGACGGGACGGCCGGGCGGCTCCTTGGACGGGGCTGCCCGGCCGTCGCGTGCCGTACAAGGCGTAGGCGTCGGCGTCGGTGTTCGACAGGAGTCGCGTACCGTAACGCCACGCGGGTGGGACGGCGGTGGCCACCGCACTCCGTGGCCCGCCGCGCACCACTCTCGACACCGTTCCGGAAGGACGGCCGCCCCGTGCTCACGTCGTACGCAGCCCACTTCGACACACCCGCCGGGTATCTGGACTTCGCCCGGTTCGGTCCGCCGTCGCGGGACGCCGTGGCCGCCACCGCGCGCGCCATGGAGGACACCGCGCGCGCCGACCACACCACGGTGGACCGCCTGATGCGCGCGGAGGACACCGCCCGGGACACGGCCGCCCGCCTCGCGGGCACCGACGCCGCGCACACGGTGCTGCTGCCGAACGCGTCGACCGGCGTGTTCCACGCCGCGCTCGGCGTCCGGGACGGCGTGGTCCTGGTCCCCCGCAGCGACTTCCCCGCGAATCACTACCCGTGGCGCCGCAGCGCGCATCTGGGCCGCGCCACGCCGCGCTGGCTCGACCCGGCGCCCGGTGCCGGTGTCACCCCGGAGCTGGTCCGCGCCGCCCTGACCGACGACGTGGTGGCCCTGTCCGTCAGCGCGGTGGACTTCCGTACGGGCTTCCGCGCGGACCTGGCGGGGCTGCGCGAGGCGATCGGACCGGACCGGCTGCTGATCGTGGACGCCATCCAGGCGTTCGGCGTGGCCGACCTGCCCTGGGGTGCGGCCGACGTGGTGATCGCGGGCGGCCAGAAGTGGTTGCGCGCGGGCTGGGCCACGGGCTTCGCCACGCTCTCCGACCGAGCACTCGAACACCTGGAACCGGTACTCACCGGCTGGACGGGCGTCGAGGACGTCGGCCTCTTCGACGGCACCGAACACCTTCCCGCCCCCGACGCCCGCCGCTGGTCGATGACCAACCTCAGCCCGGTGACAGCCGCCGCGTTCGCCGCCGCGCTGGAGTTGGTCGAACGACACACCGTCGCGGCGATCGAGGCGGCGATCGAGGTACGCGTCGGCGAACTCACCGAGGCCATCACGGCCCAGGGCGCCCGCATCCTCTCCCCCACCATCCCGTCCCACCGCGCGGGCATCCTCTCCTTCACGCTCCCGGACCACGCCCCCGAACTCGTAGCAAAGGCCCTCCACGCGGAGGGCGTCACCCCGACGGTCCGCACGGACTCGCTCCGCCTGTCCCCGCACGCGTCGACTCCGCCGGAGGCGACGGAGCGGGTGACGGCGGCGCTTGCGTCGCTGCGTGGTCGCTGAGGACCGGCGGAAAGCTCGCCCCGTTGTCGCGGCTGCTCATCCTCGTCCGGAGACTCCCCGGGCAGCTCCGCCGACCACGACCAGAGACCGCTTCCCCTGACCGGAGCAGCAGGGGCGGCTTGCTACCCCGGACCCCGAGCGCCCCGACCCCGAGCGCCCGGCACCCGACGAAAGTCAGGCTGGGGCCGGTGGCCGCCCGCGCCTCGGACCACAGCCAGAAGCTGCCCGGGCGGCAACCGTCGGCCAGGAAACGGAACCGCCTGCCCGGCAGCCCCTGACCGCGCCCGCGGGCCCGCCCCGCGACCACCAGCCACCACCCGCAGGCTGCCCGCGCCACAGCCACGCACCACGGCTGCAAGCTGCCCACTCGGCGACCGCCGCCCCCGGCCGGGGGCCGGCCGTCCCGCACCTCATGACGACCGGGAGCTGACCGCCCCCGGCCTCTGAGCACAGGCGGGGAGCCTCCGCTCGCAGCTCCGGCCATGGTCGAAGCCCCGCCGACAGCCCAACCGACCCACCACCACCCCGCCCAGCCCCCGGACGGACCCCCTCAGCCCAGGTCCAGCTCCGGCCCGTACATCTCCAGCCACAGCGCCAGGTCCAGTGTGCGTTCCATGCCGCGGCGGGCGGACTGGGTGGCGATGGGGCCGGAGGTCTCGGTGGTGCGGCGGACCTTGTCTCGGTCGAGGAGGTCGAAGACGGGGTGGGAGGGGCGGGAGAGGAGGTCGTGGACCTGGGACTGGAGGGCGACGGCGTAGCCGGGGTCCTGGGTGGAGGGGTAGGGGCTCTTGACGCGGTCGTAGACGGAGCGCGGGAGGAGATCGGCGGTGGCTTCGCGCAGCAGGCTCTTCTCGCGGCCGTCGAAGGACTTGAGGGACCAGGGGGTGTTGTAGACGTACTCGACGAGCCGGTGGTCGCAGAACGGCACCCGGACCTCCAGGCCGACGGCCATGCTCATGCGGTCCTTGCGGTCGAGCAGGGCTCGGACGAATCGGGTGAGGTGGAGGTTGCACATGCGGCGCATGCGGTACTCGAAGTCGCTCTCGCCGTCGAGGCGTTCGATGCCGGAGACGGCGGTGCGGTAGCCGTCCGCGATGTAGCCCTCCAGGTCGAGGGACTTGGCGAGGTCCGGACGGAGGACACCCGTGTCGTCGCCGAAGTGGCGGCCGAGGCTGACGAGCCAGGGGAAGGTCTCGGCGTGGCGGGCTTCCTCGTCGAAGAACTGGAGGTAGCCGCCGAAGACCTCGTCGGCGGACTCGCCCGAGAGCGCCACCGTGGACTGGTCGCGGATGGCGCGGAACAGCAGCAGGAGCGAGGCGTCCATGTCACCGAACCCGGCCGGCAGGTCGCGGGCGCGGATGACCTTCTCGCGGGCGGCGGGGTCGGCCAGGGACTGCGCGTCGAGGACGATGTCCTGGTGGTCGGTCCGCGCGAGCCGGGCCACGTCGTGGACGAAGGGGGTGTCGGGCGTGCCGCGCAGCTCGTCCGCGACGAAGTTGTCCGCCTGTCCGGCGAAGTCGACGGCGAAGCTGCGTACCTTCTCCCCCTGCTCCCCGAGCTGCCGTGCGGCCAGCGCGGTCATGGCGGAGGAGTCGAGACCGCCGGAGAGCAGGGTGCAGCGGGGCACGTCGGCGACGAGCTGGCGGCGCACGATGTCGTCGAGGAGGGAGCGGACGGTGGCGATGGTGGTGTCGCGGTCGTCGGTGTGCGGGCGGGTCTCCAGCCGCCAGTAGACGCGGGTGCGCGGTCCGGAGCGGTCGACGGTGACGACGGTGCCGGGCTCGACCTCGCGGATGCCGTCCCAGACGGCGTGCCCGGGCGTCTTGACCAGGGTGAGCAGCTCGCGCAGGCCGTCCAGGGTCACACGGGGGCGGACCAGCGGGTTGGCGAGGATGGCCTTGGGTTCGGAGCCGAAGAGAACGCCGTCGGGGGTGGGGTGGAAGTAGAACGGCTTGATGCCCATGCGGTCGCGGATCATCACGAGCTTGTCGTGGCGGCCGTCCCACACCGCGAAGGCGTACATGCCGTTCAGCCGCTCGGCGACCGTGTCGCCCCATTCGAGGTAGCCGCGCAGGACGACCTCGGTGTCGGAGTCGGTGGTGAACCGGTGCCCGCGGTCGATGAGTTCGCGGCGCAGCTCGGTGAAGTTGTACGCCTCGCCGGAGTAGACGAGGGCGACGGCGCCTTCTGGGGTGCGGACGGTCATGGGCTGGCGGCCGCCGGGGAGGTCGATGATGGCGAGCCGCCGGTGTCCCAGCGCGGCGGGTCCCTCGGCCCAGGTGCCGCGGTCGTCGGGTCCCCGGCAGGACATCGTCTCGGTCATCGCATCCAATGCGGGGTCGTCGGCCGCGAGGTCACGGTCGAAGGAGACCCATCCGGTGATGCCGCACATGCGCTGCCTCCAGCCTCCGGTCGGCAGCCGCCCTCGCGCTCACCTGCACTTTCCGGGTGGCGTGAGAAAGACCGCCGAACCAGTTGTATCGAGCACCTATATGACGAGCCTCCGCCTCCGGGTCGCCCGGGTCAACGCGTCCGTAACACCCGCGACCCATCCCCCTCACACCCCGGACACGATTTCGGCCGCCCTTTGCCAAGGCGAAAGCCCGCGAGCGGGGCGAATTCAGCCCGAGCACCCCTCCGGGACCCCGGATCAGGCCACGGGCAAAAACTTCCCCAAGCGCCCAGGGAACCCCCGTCTTCGCGAAGAGAAACGGAACGGCCGCCTCGGGCGAGGACTTCGAGCCGTCGGGAGAGGGCGCGAACGGACCCGCGCTCAGACGATCCAGCGGGGTCCACCACGCGCCGTCGCCGAGCCCGGCAGCCCGTCGGCGAGCGCGGCGGCCATACGGCGTACCGCCTCGCGCAGGGTCTCGGGCGGCAGGGTGTAGGGGATGCGGAGGCGCTGCTCGAACACGCCCGGGTCGGCGGCGAAGCAGGAACCGCTCTCGATCCGTACCCCGTGGTCCAGGGCACGCTCGGCCAGCATCGGGGCGATGGGCTCGCCCAGGTCGACCCACAGGGACAGCCCGCCGGGCGGCAGCCGCCAGGTCCACTCCGGAAGGTGCTCGGACAGCGCGGCGGCCAGCGTGGAGCGCTGCTCCCGCAACTCCTCCAGCCGGTGCGCCACCGGACCCGCGCCCCGCGCCAGGAGGGCGACGGCCAGGAGCTGATCCATGACCGAGCCGCCCACGTCGGTGGCGATCCGCCGGGCCACGAGTTCCGTGACCAGCCGCGCACCGGCCCGTACCCACCCGACGCGCAGACCGCCCCAGTGGCTCTTGCTCATCGAGCCGATGGTGATGACTCGCCCGCCGCCGCCCCGCGCGGCGCGGGCGGCGAAGGGCGGCGGGGCGGGCACGTCGAGGGCGAGGTCGCTCAGCGTCTCGTCGACGACCACCCAGGTCCCGGACCGGTGAGCGGCACGCAGCAGGCGAGCGCGCTCCGCGTCCGGCATGAGGAGGCCGGTGGGATTGTGGAAGTCGGGGATCAGACAGGCCAGTCGGGGCACCGCCTGGTGGAGGGTCGACTCGGCGATCCCGATGTCCCAGCCGTCGTCGGTCACCGGCACCGACACGGGACGCAGCCGGGCGTGGCGCATCGCCTCCAGCGCGTTCGGATAGGAGGGACTCTCGACCATGACCCGGTCACCCGGACCGCACAGGAGTCCCAGCACCAGCGTGAGCGCGTGCTGGGCGCCGGAGGTCACCAGGATCTGCTCGGGCACCGTGGCCAGACCCCGCTCGGTGAAGCGCCCGGCGATGGCGGCGCGCAGCTCGGGCAGCCCGTACGGGTGGTAGCCGGGTGTGTGCGCGTGCGCGGTCAGTTGGGGGGTGATCTCGGCGAGCGCGTCGGCGAGCGTGTGTTCCGGCAGCCCGGGTGACGCCCTGGCCAGGTCGATCACGGTGTCCGCGGGCGCGAGGAGCCTGGTGACACCGCTGGGGGTACGTCCCTGCGGCAACGCGGTCCAGGTGCCCGAGCCCTGACGGCTGTGCGCGAAGCCGCTCTCGCGGAGCAGGTCGTAGACCGCCGTGACGGTCGGGCGGCTGGTGTGCAGCGCGGCGGCCAGCTCCCGTTCGGCAGGGAGTCTGACATGCGGCGCGATCCGGCCGTCCAGGATCAGCGTGCCGATCGCCCGCGCCAGGTGCCGGTACGCCGGTCTCGCCCCGGCGGGGTCCGGCAGCATCGCGGCAAGCTCCCGCCCACCGAGCGCCCGCCCGACGCCACGCGCCCGGTCCCCGGGCCGGTACGGAGTCGAGGAGGCCATACCACTCTCCCGCAATTGGCCATGCCGCCGAAGCCGACCACAGTACAGACTCCCTCGTCATCGACCTGAACAGCCCGCACAGACGGAGGAATTGGCATGGACGGTCCCGAGCAGGACGACCGACGCGGTCGCGGTCGCCAGGAGGGCACCGCGGTACGACGGCCGCGCCCCGACGCCGACCCCGCCCTCTCCTCGGACCCCTCGGCACCCTCGGACGAGCGCCCGTCGACAGCCCCAACACCCCCTGCGCGCCCGCTGACCTACGTACCCTTCACCCACCACCCCCTCCGCCGCGTTCCCCAGCTCTTCGTCGGTCTGGCCCTGTACGGCTTCAGTCTTTCGCTGATGGTTCGCGCCTCGCTCGGGGTCAATCCCTGGAGCGTGTTGTACGAGGGTCTGGAGCGGCACACGTCCCTCAGCTTCGGGACGATCAGTGCGGTGGTCGGGGTTGCCGTGCTCCTGTTGTGGATTCCTCTCCGGCAGCGGCCGAGGTTCGGGACGTTCGCCAACATCGTGGTGCTGGCGTGCTCCTCGGATCTCGGTCTGTCGCTCATTCCTCAGCAGCTCGGTCTTCCGGTCCGATGGGCGTTGCTGGCCGGAGGCGTCCTGCTCAACGGGTTCTCGGTCGCGGTCTACGTGGGCGCCCGTTTCGGGCCCGGACCCCGGGACGGTCTGATGACGGGAGGCTCCGCCGCGACCGGGCGTTCCATCCGGTTCATCCGCACGCTGATGGAGATCGCCGTACTCGCCCTGGGCTGGCTGCTCGGCGGAACCGTGGGCGCGGGCACGGTGCTCTACGCCCTCGCCGTCGGCCCGATCACCCAGTTCTTCGTGCCGTGGTTCGCCTACCGGGACAGGCGGGCACAGGTCGCGGACGACACGCCGTCGGCGGTCCACTCCGACTGCTGAACACCGCCGCCCCCTCCCTCCCCGCTACGCTCGCGCCCATATACCCCATCCCCGGACCATATGGAGCGAACGCACACATGTCGGAGCAATTCTCGGTCGGCGACCACGTCCGGTGGAACTCGGAGGCCGGACACGTCGAGGGCGTCATCATCAAGAAGCACACCCATGACGTGGAGTTCAAGGGCTACACCCACCACTGCTCGGAGAAGGACCCGCAGTACGAGATCAAGAGCGACAAGACCGACCACATCGCCCTGCACAAGGGTTCGGCGCTCACGAAGATCTGACGGGTCGGAGGACGGGGTTCCCGCGCGTTGCCGGTTCCCGGCAATCCTGACTACGCTCCGGTTGATCAACACCGGCAGGAGCACGTCAACGGCGTGCGCAACGAGGGGGGCACGGTGTCGGAGCCGGACACGGCCGGATTCCTGGGCGGGTACGCCCGTACGCTGACCGAGGTGTCCGCCACCGGGCGCAGGCTCACCCGGGAGGAGCTGGAGGAGCGGCGCGCGCTCGGGGAGCGCGCCGCCGAAGCCGGGCACAGCCTGCGCGCTCTGGTACGCGGGCATCTCGCGGCGACCCGCGCGTCCTGGCCGTCGGGTACGCCGGGGAGCGCGGTCGGCGGGGTGCTGGCCGCCGTCGAGCAGGCGGTGGACGCCTTCGCGGAGGGGTACGAGCGGGCGCAGCGCCTGGCGGTACGTCAAGAGGAGGCGGCACGGCGGGAGTTCATCGACGACCTGCTGTACGGCCGCAGTGATCTCGGGCGGCTGGCGGAGCGCGCCGAGCGGTTCGGGCTCGTCCTCTCCCACGCTCACGCGGTCGCGGTGGCCGAGGGGACGGACGCGTACGACGACGCCTCCCCCGCCACGCGCCGGGTGGAGACCGCGCTGATGGCGCGGTTCGACCAGCGGCACATCCTGCTCGCGACGAAGAACGGCAAGCTGATCTGCATCGCCCCCGGCGACGAGGACGAGATCCTGGACCGTTTCGCGGAGCGGGCGCGGTCCACCACCGACTGCGTACGGGTGGCCATCGGGCGCCCCCGGCCGGGACCCGGCGGTGTCGTGCAGTCGTACGAGGAGGCGCTGAACATGCTCGATCTCGCCGAGCGGCTGGGGCTGGACGCCCCGGTGGTGCGCGCCGCCGATCTGCTGGTGTACCCCGTCCTGGCGCGGGACCGGCAGGCGATGGCGGACCTCGTCCTCAGCGCGCTGGGACCGCTGCGGGATGCCCGGGGCGGGGCGGAGCCGTTACTGCGCACGCTGGAGGCGTACTTCGAGTCGGGGTGCACCTCCGCGGCGGCGGCCCGCCGGCTCGCCCTGAGCGTGCGCGCGCTGACCTACCGGCTGGACCGCATACACCAGTTGACCGGCGCCAACCCGGCCGATCCCGTGCACCGGTACACCCTGCAGACCGCCGTCATCGGGGCACGGCTGCTGGGCTGGCCGAAGGAGGAGCTGTGAGCGAGGGGCCCGCCGCTCTCGGCAGACCCCTCGCCTTCAACTCCTCCGGTCCCGCTGCTCCTTGAGCCGTCAGCCGGTGATCTCCACCTTGCCGTTGGCCCGTTCCGTGCGCTCCGCCGGTGCCGCCGCGCGCTCGGTGACGCCCTTGAGCAACTGGGCCAGGTCGACTCCCGTGGTGGAGCCGAGCAGTTCGAGACCCTGGGCGACGTTGTCCGCGACCGCGCGCGGGATGCGGCCCGCGCCGTCGGTGGAGATGACCGTCATCTTGTCCACGTTGCCCAGCGGCTCGGACGCCTTGGCGACGACCTCCGGGAGCACCTCGATCAGCATCTGGAGGACGGCGGCGTCGCCGTACTCCCGGTACGCGTCCGCCTTCTTGCGCATCGCCTCCGCCTCGGCGCTGCCCTTGGCGGTGATCGCCGCGGCCTCGGCGTCGCCCTCCAGGCGGACCGCCTCCGCGACGGCGGCGCGGCGGGACCGCTCGGCCTCGCCCTGCTTCAGACCCTCGATGGCCTCCGCCTCGGCGAGCGCGCCACGGCGCTGCTTCTCGCCCTCACCGGTGAGCCGGGCCCGCTCGGCCTCGGCCTGGGCTGCCGCGATCGCGGCAAGGCGCTCCGCCTCGGCCTGCTTGACGCGGGCGACCCGGCGCGCCTCCGCCTCCTGCTCGGCGGCGTAGCGCTGGGCGTCGGCGGGCTTGCGGACCTGGGTGTCGAGCTGGCGGTCGGTCAGGGCTGCCTGGCGCTCGGCGACCTTCTCCTGCTGGCTGAGGATCTCCTGCTGCCGGGCGGCCTCGGCGAGCGGTCCGGCGGCGTTCGCACGGGCGGCGGCCTCGTCGGTCTCCGCCTTGATCTCTGCCTGCTTCAGCGCGAACGTCCGCTGGGCGACGGCGATTTCCTCGGCTGCCTTGAGGCGGGCCTGCTCGGCGGCGCGCTGGGCGACGGCCTCCGCGATGTCGGCCTCCTGCTTGGCGCGGGCTGCCTCGGGACGGCCGAGG
This sequence comes from Streptomyces sp. DSM 110735, assembly GCF_016482685.1. Taxonomy (GTDB): domain Bacteria; phylum Actinomycetota; class Actinomycetes; order Streptomycetales; family Streptomycetaceae; genus Streptomyces. The sequence goes on from NZ_JACYHF010000003.1 coordinate 341,126, forward strand.
TCCTCCAGGTAGGAGCCCTCGGTGGTGATGTCCTGGATCTGGAAGGCGTCGAGCACGAGTCCCTGTCCGGACAGGCTCGCCTCCGCCTCCTCCGCGACCTGCCCGGCGAACGCGGCGCGGTCCCGGATGACGTCCTCGACCGACATCCGGCCGACGATCGCGCGCAGCGCGCCGGAGAGGACTTCCTGGGTGAAGCCGACGATGCCGTCCTGCTGCATCAGGAACCGCTGGGCGGCGGCGCGGATCGAGTCCTCGGTGCCGCCGACCTTGACGATGGCGACACCGTCCAGGTTGGCCTTCACGCCGCGCAGGGTCACCGCGCCGCGCACCGCGACCGGGATGTGCCGCGAGGACAGGTCGAGGGTGAAGCGCTGCTGCACGAACGGCACGACGAACACGCCGCCGCCGACCACGACCTTCTGGCCGCTGTTGTCGGTGAAGACCCGCCCGGTCTCCGGATCGGTGGACTTCTTGCCCCGGCGCCCGGTGACGATGAACGCCTCGCTCGGACCCGCCACCTTGTAGCGGCTGACGACGACGAGCGCGGTGAGGACGACAAGGACGAGTATGCCGACCACGGCGACGAAGACTGGACTCATGACAGTGCCCCCAGACACATGACACCCCGCGAAAGGGGTTGGCAACACCGGCCCGCGCGGGGCCGGTCGAACGATGAAGAGCCGGAGCTGTGACCGGACCCCCGAGCCGGACGGGCTTGTGCGGCGCGGGAGTTCAGCGCTCGACGGGTCGCACGAGGACGGAGGTCGGCGACGGGGTCGCCTCCACCCAGACCTCGGCGCCGCGCGCCACCGGTACGGCGCTGCGCGCGGCGAACTTCACGCGGTGACCGCCCAACCGGACCAGCACCTCGCCGTAACCGCCCGCCGGGATGGCGGTGACCACGCTGCCGGAGGTGCCGATGACGTCGTCCCGGGTCGGTGCCGCCGCCGCGGAGTCGCGCATCAGGGCGCGGCTGAACCGGTACGTCGGCCAGGCGAGGGCCACCCCCGCCACCGCGCCGATCGCGGTGGCCCCGGCGGGACCGACGCCGGTGACCGACTGGGCGAGGACCGCGCCGAAGCCGGTCATCGCGAGGAAGCCCGCGACGACCGGCAGGGACAGCCATCCGTCGAGCAGACCGTCCAGCGCGCCGTCGAGCACGCCTTCCAGCAGCCCGTCGAAGACCAGCGACAGGACGAGCAGCACGACCCCCGTGATGCCGAGTCCGAGAAACCAGGCCATGCGTGCCGTCCCCCTCTCGTCCCGTCGCCGATCTCCGGCTTGACGAAATCTTGACACAAGGACGGAGGGCTTTTCATTGCCTGGTTCCGGCAGTTTTTACGCTTCTTTTATGCCGCCTTTCGACCGGAGGCGCCGGTCGCTCGTAGGGCCCGACAGGGGGTGTTCAGCCTTCGTCGCCTCCAAGGCTGCGGATGATCGCGGCCGAGAAGGCGTCCAGGTCGCCGGGGTTGCGGGAGGTGATCAGCGTGCTGCCGCCGTTGGTGTCGACGACGACCTCCTTGTCGTGCCAGGTCGCGCCCGCGTTGGTGAGGTCGGGGCGCAGCGAGGGGTACGAGGTCAGTTCGCGCCCCTCGGCCAGCTCGCTGTCCACCAGCAGCCAGGGTCCGTGGCAGATCGCGGCGATGGGCTTGCCGTCGCGCGCGAACTCGGCGACGAGCCGGCGCGCGGTCTCGTCGGTGCGCAGTTGGTCGGCGTTGAGGGTGCCGCCGGGGACGATCACCGCGTCGTAGTCCGCCGCCGACACCTCGTCCAGGGTGGTGTCGGGGCTGACCCGCTGGCCGGGGTCCTGGTCGGAGACCAGGGTCTGCACCGGTTCCGCGCTCGGCGCCGCGACGACGACGTGGGCGCCCGCGTCCAGCAGGGCGGACACCGGCTTGACCAGCTCGTCCTGCTCGGTGCCGTAGTTCGTGGTGAGCACGAGGACGTTCGTGTCTTCGATCGCCATGGTCCGGCCTCCTCAGGGGGGTGCGTCTTCTCGCCCCTCCGGCTGCCCCTCTGGGGACGGTTCATTCGGATACGGGAGGATTCCGGGACGGCACGCGGGTGGGACCGGGGAGCGCGTCCCGGTCCCACCCGCGCCCGGTCAGCGGCTCGCGCGGTAGTACGTCACGTCCCAGTGGGAGCCCTCGCGGGCGTAGACGTTGCCGTGGGGCGACCGGTACTGCTTGGCGCGGTCACCCTTGCGCTCGCCGATGTAGCGGAACTTGTGGGTGATGTACGTGTTCACGCAGGGCGTGAGCTTGATGTCGACCTTGTAGCCGTTCCAGTGGCTGTACGTGCCGGAGGCGTGCCCCTTCTCCGTGCCCGCCGTGAGCGTGACGGCACACTTGCCGGCCTTCTTGAAGTCGATCACGCCCGCGACGGTGCTCCTGTTGATCTTCTCGAACGAGGTGCACCTGCGGTTGGCGCGGTCGCTGCAGCGACCGGACGAGGTCCAGGCGACCCCGGCCCGCTTGAACTGCTGCGCGGCGGCGGCCTGGGAGTACTTGGCGGGTGCGGCGGCGGCGTCGGGCACGGTCGCCGCCAGCAGACCACCGGCAAGCAGCGCGGCCGATGCGGCGAATGCGACGGGACGGGCCGTACGTCGGCTCATGGGAAGGTGCTCCTGTCCTGGGCGTTTTCGTTACGCCCGAGTCACTTCCCACCGGCCACTGCCGCGACTCCGGCCCCAGGGGGCGCACGGGGGTGCGGTGAGGCGCGCCTTTTCCCCTCGACTCTTCTTTCACCGGATTTCACCGGGACGGGGGTGCCGACGCGGGGGCGGATGTGCCAGCGCGGATCCTCGGCCGCTCTTCCGGGGACCCGCGCTGGAGAATGTGTGGCCGGTTTTCGTTTCTGGTGGCCGAGATCCACCTTCCACCCGGGCGTCGGGGAAAGTCAAAGAGGGGTTTCCGAAGACGCGATAGGGGCTGTTTATCGGTCTCGGCACCGGGGTGCGGGCGGGGTGCCCGCCCGGTGCCGTACCGTCCCGCGCCGGGCGGGGTCAGTCGGTGGTGCGCAGCGTCTGCTCCAGCGCGGTCAGGCCCTCGCGGTAGATGTCCTGGAACAGGGCTTCCGCCTCGGCCGGGGTGACTCCGTCGGGGCTGAAGGTGCCCGACCATTCGACGCGCGCGGTGCGGGGATCGGCGGTGGGGTGGACGGTCAGGGTGGAGAGGTAGCCGGTGACCGGGAAGGGGGCGTCGAGGATCGCGTAGGTGTAGCTGCGGGCGTCGTCGTCGAAGGCGTGCAGGCGCTCCACGACGGTCTCGCCGTCGGCGGTGGTCAGCCTGCGGACGCGACCGCCCTCGGTCAGCTCGCTCTCGGGGATGAAGGGGAGCCAGTCGGGCAGGGAGCCGAAGCCGCCGATCAGCCGCCAGACGTGGTCGGGGGTGTGGGGGAGGTCGATGGACGCGGAGGTGCTTGCCATGGTGTGCTCCGTTGCTGTGCGGGTGGGGGTCAGACGGTGGGTACGGGCGCGTCGGCGGAGATCAGCTTCTCCGCGCGCAGGTCGGACCAGAAGGCGGCCGGGACCCTCTCGCCCAGGGCGGCGGTGTCCTCGGCGATGCGGCTGGGCCGGGTGGCGCCGGGGACGACGGCGGCGGTGGCCGGGTGGGCCAGGGCGAAGCCGAGCGCGGCGGCCTTGACGCCGATGCCGTGGCGCGCGGCGAGGGACTTGATCCGCTCGACCTTGTCGATGATCGCCTGCGGGGCCTGCTGGTACTCGAAGTGGGTGCCGCCCGCGAGGATGCCGGAGCTGTAGGGACCGCCGACGACCATGTCCGCGCCCTGCTCGACGGCGGTCGGGAGCAGCCGCTGGAGGGCGCGGTCGTGGTCGAGCAGGGTGTAGCGCCCTGCCAGCAGGAAGGCGTCGGGGCGGGGCTCGTCCAGGTCGAGGGTCAGCTCGATCGGCTCGACCTTGTTGACGCCGAGACCCCACGCCTTGATGACGCCCTCCTCGCGGAGCTTCTGCAGGACGCGGAAGGCGCCGGTGCGGGCGGTCTCGAAGCGGGCGAGCCACTGATCGCCGTGGAAGTCCTGGGCGATGTCGTGCACCCAGACGATGTCGAGGCGGTCGGTGCGCAGCCGCTTCAGGCTGTCCTCGATGGAGCGCAGGGTGGCGTCGGCGGTGTAGTCGTCGGTCATCCGGTTGGGGCGGCCGTGCTCGAAGAGACCGCCCTTCTCGCCCAGCTCGCGGGCGGCCGGGTCCTCCACGTCGTCGTGGATCACGCGTCCGACCTTGGTGCTCAGCACGTACGCGTCGCGCGGGCGGTCGGCCAGGGCTTCGCCCAGGCGCAGCTCGGAGAGCCCGGCGCCGTAGAAGGGGGCGGTGTCGAAGTAGCGGATGCCGTGGTCCCAGGCGGCGGCGACGGTGGCCGCGGCATCCTCGTCGGGGATGGCGCGGAACATGTTGCCCAGCGGGGCGGTGCCGAAGCCGAGCTTGCCGGGGAGGAGGGACTTGATACCCATGAGAAACGTCGATCCTTTTCGCGAGGGTCAGGCAGGTTTCGTCCCGTATCGCGGACTTTCGCCGTTCTTGCGGGTTCTGCCGTTCTTGCTCTGTCGAGGCTAGGATCGATGCTTGAGACTGTCCAAGACTTGCTTGGACATACTTGAGTCCCCCGAGGTCTTACATGCTCGATCTGCGCCAGCTCCGGTACTTCGTGACCGTCGCGGAGACGGAACACGTCGGCCGTGCCGCCGAACGCCTGCACATCTCCCAGTCTCCGCTCAGCCGGCAGATCGCCCAGTTGGAGAAGACCCTCGGTCTGACCCTGTTCGAGCGCAGCCAGCAGCGCATCCGGCTCACCGCCGACGGCCGGGTCTTCCTCTCCGAGGCGCGGGCGCTGCTGCTGCACGCCGACCGCCTGGAGAACCTCGGCCGCAGGCTCGGGCGCGGCGAGGAGGGCGGGCTGTGCATCGGGTACGCCTCCGACGCCATGCACACCGGGGTGCTGCCGCGCGCGCTGCGGGAACTGCACGACGAGCGCCCCGGCATCCACGTCGCGCTCTACAACCACCCGGCGGCCGAGCAGTTCGAGGGGCTGCGCCGCCGCAGCCTGGACATCGCCCTGGTGTCCGAGCCGCCCGCCGAGGACGACCCCGATCTGCGCGCCGCGCTGCTCCTCGACGATCCCCTGCTGCTCGCGGTGCCGAGCGGGCACCCGGTGGCGGACCTGGCGAAGATCACGCCCACCGATCTGGAGGGGCTGCCGTGGATCGCGGTGGAGAACAGCCGCCGACCCGCCTGGCGCGACGAGTTCATCGCCGCGTGCGCCGCGTCCGGGTTCGCCCCGGACATCCGTCTGGAAGCCGCCGAACCGCTCACCGCGCTCGGTCTGGTGGCCTCGGGACTGGGACTCGCGCTGGTCCAGCGGAGCATGGTGCGCGGTGAGGCGCCCGCCGGGGTGACGGTGCGCGAACTGCCCTGGCTGGACATGTCCGTTCGGCTGTGGGCGGCGTGGCACCGGGTCGATCTGCGGCCGGTGGTCACGTCGTTCCGGGAGACGGTGCTCGCCGCCCGCGAGGAGGCGGACGGCGAGCAGAGCGACCGGGGAGACACGTCCGGCTGAGGTGCGCCGCCCCGCTCAGTACCGCAGCAGCGCCGCCACCCCGCCCGCCCCGGCGAGCGTGCCGTCGGGTACGAACAGCACATGGGAGTCGGCGGCGATCGCCCGGTCCACGAGCTGTTCCACGATGTCGGTCGCGACACCCATGGTGTGCGGCGGGGGCGTCACGTCGGGCTTGGGCTCCGGCAGGGTGACCGGCTTCGGCACCTCGGCCAGTTCAAGGACCCGGCCGTCCTCGGTGACCCGCCCCGCGAGGTACAGCCCCTCCTCCACGATCAGCCGCTGCACCCGCTTGTCCGCGACGGCGGTCCACACCTCCAGCGGTCCGCCCGCGTACTTGCCCTGCCCGCGCGCCTCGTTCAGCGCGCCCATCGCCTCGGCGACCTGCCGCTCGCGGAACTCGTCGAGCAGCGGCTCCAGGCGTTTCATCAGGTCCTGCGGGCGGTCCTTGTCCATGCCGGTGAGCTGGAGCGTGCCCGAGATCGCGGTGCCGTGCGTGGTGACGTCGCGGAACGCGGAGAGGATCTTGTCGCCGCCGATGACGAACAGCGGCACGTCCCGGTGCTCCTCCAGCGCCTCGCCCAGTTTGCGGTCCACGTGGCGCAGATACTGCTCCACCCGCGCGTGGTGCTGCTCGTAGGGCGCGGAGTGCGGGATCGCGCCGGGCAGCGCGTCCTCGGGCGAGGGGATCTCCGGCGGACAGGGGAAGCCGTGGTGCTCGACCTGCGTCAGGCGCCGGACCGCGCCGTGGTAGAGGCGGCACATCTCCTGGTCGAGGACCAGGACGAGGAAGGGCCGGGAGCGCTGCTCGGCCGCGTCCAGATAGCGCGTCAGGAACGACTCCGCGAACTCCACGCGCGGCTGCACGGGTGCCAGCGAGGTCATCTGCCAGACCTGGACCGGCTCGTCGGCGGCCACGTACACGACCATGGCGTCGTCCGGGTGGAAGGGGTCGGCGACGCGCTCGATCACCGCGGGCTCCAGCAGGTGGTCCCGCAACTCCAGTCGCGTCTCCCGCGCCACCTCCGGGTCGTCCGCAAGACGGCGCCTGGCCTCGGTCACCAGGTCGCGCAGGAGGATGCGGTCCTTCTCGCTGAAGGGGAAGTCCGGATCGGTCGGCATCACCATCGTGATGGCGGGGTACGCACGGCGCTCGCTCAGAGCGGCACGGATCTCGGGAGTCAGCTCAGAGGTATGCACCAAGTCAGCGTCGCACCGCGCCCCGGGAGCCGCACCTCGAAACCCGTCCGCGCCCGTCACCACCCGAACGGGCGCCCGCTCGCCACCCGTACGGGTGCGGCGTACCGTGGTTCCAACGAAATCCGGGTGCCGTCACCCCGAGGAGTCGAGTCACATGCGTAAGAACTCTCCGGTCAAGGGACACCACGGCCTCGGCGCGCGCGGCCAGGGCAAGCTGCTGTACTACCACACGCAGATCCCCGAGGCGGCCGCCAAGCAGTCGAAGGGCCAGCCGCACGACAGCCACCGCCAGCAGCAGGAGCGCCGCCGCTCCGACGGCCGCTGGACCTGACCCGCCCATCGCGAACTGATCCATCCGCCGACCCGCCCACCGCGCCGGACGCTCAGCTCCGGCGCGGCGCGGGGCGGAACTTGGGAACCCGTACGGTGATCTTCGTACCGGCGCCGACGCCGGTCTCGACGACCAGTCCGTACGGGTCTCCGTACACCTGGCGCAGTCTGCGGTCCACGTTGCTCAGACCGATGCCGGTGCCGGGTCCCGCGGTTCCGCGCAGGACGGCGCGGGCGCGGTCGGGTTCCATGCCGACGCCGTCGTCCTCGATGACGACGCGTGCCTCGGTGCCCTCGTCCTCCGCGATGATCGTGATGCGGGCGCGTTCGGCGGACTCCGCGAGCCCGTGCTTGAGCGCGTTCTCCACCAGCGGCTGGAGGCACAGGAACGGCAGGGTGACCGGCAGCACCTCCGGGGCGATGCGCAGGGTCACCGCGAGACGGCGCCCGAAGCGGGCGCGGGCCAGCTCCAGATACTGCTCGATGGAGCGCAACTCCTCGGCGAGCGTGGTGAAGTCGCCGTCCCTGCGGAACGAGTAGCGGGTGAAGTCCGCGAACTCCAGCAGGAGTTCACGGGCACGCTCGGGGTCGGTGCGGACGAACGAGGCGATGGACGCGAGCGAGTTGTAGATGAAGTGCGGGGAGATCTGGGCGCGCAGGGCGCGGATCTCCGCCTCGATGGCGCTGGAGCGGGCCCGGTCCAGGTCGACCAGTTCGAGCTGCACCGACACCCAGCGCGCGACCTCCCGCGCCGCGCGCACCGGTACGGCGTCCTCGCGGTCCGCGAACGCGGCGAGTACGCCGGTGACCCGGCCATCGACGGTCAGGGGGACGAGGACGCCCCGGCGCACCGGGCAGCCGTCGTGCGCACAGGAGAGGTCGACGCTCTGTTCGCGCCCGGTGCGTACGACCTGCGCGAGCAGCATCGCCGTCGCCTCGCGGTGGTGGTCGCCCGCGCCGTCCCAGGCGAGCACGGTCCCCTCGTCGGCGAGGGCGAGGGCGACGGTGCCGAGCAGCGGGCGCAGCCGCCGGGCGGCCCTGCGGGCGGTGTCCGGGGTGAGCCCGGCGCGCAGGGGCGGCGCGGCGAGCGAGGCGGTGTGCAGGGTGTGGAAGGTGGCCTGCTCGACGGGGGTGCCGGGGCCCGCCGGATTCTCCTGCTGGCGGCGGACGGCGACATGACCGAGGGCGGCGCCGAGGACGAACAGCGCGAGTCCGGCGACGGCGAGCAGCAGGACGCCGAGCGCGCTCATCGGTGATTCCAGGGTGCCGGTGTGCTCATGCGCCTCCTCCGCCCACGCCGGACTTCTCCGGCAGATGGAGGCGGGCCATGGTGGCGGCGGTTCCGGCGGGCACCCGGTCGCGGGTGGCCAGGGAGATCAGCACCATCGCGGCGAACCCGACCGGCACCGACCAGACGGCGGGCCACGCCAGCAGGGTGTGCGGCCAGCCGGAGCGGGCGCCCCCGGCGATGGTCGCGGTGACGGCGGTGAGCGCGGAGCCGCCGCCGAGGAGCAGCCCGGCGATAGCGCCGGGCGGGGTGAGTCCGCGCCACCAGATGCCGAGCACGAGCAGCGGACAGAAGGAGGACGCGGACACGGCGAAGGCGAGCCCCACCGCGTCGGCCACCGGCAGCTCCCCGACGAAGGCACCCGCGGCGGCGGGCACCGCGATGGCGGGGACGACGGCGGCCCTGAAGTGCCGCAGCCCCAGCGCGGGCAGCACATCCTGCGCGAGCACCCCGGCGACCGACATGGTGAGTCCGGACGCCGTGGAGAGGAAGGCCGCGCAGGCGCCGCCCGCGAGCAGCGCGCCCAGCAGATCGCCGCCCACCCCGCCGATCAGCCGCTGGGGCAGGACGAGCACCGCGAGGTCGGTGTCGCCGGTGAGCAGCAGGTCGGGGGCGTAGAGCCGGGCGAGCGCGCCGTAGAGGGGCATCGGGAGATAGAAGGCGGCGAGCAGACCGAGCACGATCAGGGTGGTGCGGCGGGCGGCGCGGCCGTCGGGGTTGGTGTAGAAGCGCACGACGACATGGGGCAGACCCATCGTGCCGAGGAAGGTCGCGAGGATCAGTCCGTAGGTGGCGTAGAGGCCGTGCTGTTCGCGGTGCGGGGACTGCGGTTGCGCCCAGCTCGACGGTGCCGCGTCCGCCGTGTCCCGGTCGGGCAGCGGGACGCGGGCACCGGTCGGGAAGCGCAGGCTGGTGTGCGCGCCGATCCGGTGGCGGCCCTCGGTGAGCCGGAGCGTGCCGTCCTTCAGGGTGCGGCCGTCCACGGTCCCGGAGACGGTGGTCACGCGGACCGGTTCGCGGACGGTCACGGTCAGCGCGTGGTCCACGCGGACCTCGGTGGAGCGGTGGAAGACCGGCCGGTCGTCCCACACGGGCGCGGGGGCGTGGTCCGAGCGCCAGGCGAGCACCAGGAACGCCACCGGCACCAGCAGCGCGGTGAGCTTGAGCCAGTACTGGAACGCCTGCACGAAGGTGATGCTCCGCATGCCCCCTGCCGCCACCGCCGCCGTCACCACCGCGGCGACGACAAGCCCCCCGAGCCAGCCGGGCGCCCCGGTGAGCAGCCGCAACGTCAGCCCGGCGCCGCGCAGTTGGGGCAGCAGATACAGCCAGCCGATGCCGACGACGAGGACCCCGGCGATCCGGCGCACGGCCCGGGATTCGAGCCGCGCCTCGGCGAAGTCGGGCAGCGTGTACGCCCCGGAGCGGCGCAGCGGCGCGGCGACGAACGCCAGCAGGACGAGGAACCCTGCCGTGTAGCCGATCGGGAACCAGAGCATGTCCACGCCCTGCGCGAGGACCAGTCCGGCGATGCCGAGGAAGGAGGCGGCGGAGAGGTACTCGCCGCTCACCGCGAAGGCGTTGAGCCGGGGCGCGACGGTGCGCGAGGCGACGTAGAAGTCCGAGGTGGTCCGCGAGATGCGCAAGCCCAGCGCGCCGACGAGAGCCGTGGCGAGCACCACGGCCGACACTCCGGCTATTCCGTACGTCTGGTTCAACGCCCGGTCACGTCACCCTCGTTGCGCTCGGCGCGGCGGACGTACCAGGCGCCGATGGCCAGCAGGGCGGGATACGGCGCGACGCCGAGGGCGAGCCAGACGGCGAGGGGGACACCGGCGCCGCCGGTGGCGGGCAGGAGGTGGAAGAGGACGGGGAGCAGTCCGAGGAGGAGGGCGAGCAGGGCGGTGACGGTGAGCGCGGCATGTATCTGACGGCTCATCAACTCACGTACGGCAGGCTTGTTCTCGACGCTGCTCGCCGCTGCGGTGAGCGTGCGCGCGGTCGGCTTGCCCGTGATCACCTCGCGGCGCGGCGGGACGGGCTCCGCACCCATGACGCACCCCCGAGGCCCCGGTGATCGGCTAGTTGCGGCGAGTGTACGCAGCACGTCAGCGGTGAGGTAGCCACCTGACGCGGTTCGGCACACGGTCGCCACAGGGGGTGTCCGGTCAGCGGGGGCGGTCGGCGGCGCGAGTGGCGCGGCGGGCCAGCAGGTCGCGCAGTTCGCGGGCGTTGCGGCGGCTGACGGCGAGCACGCGGTCACCGACCCGGACGGTCACGTTGCCGCCGTCCAGGCGCAGTTCCTCGATGCGGGCGAGGGCCACGAGATGGCTGCGGTGGATGCGCACGAACCCGTGAGGGCGCCACTGTTCCTCAAGCGTGGACAGCGGGATGCGGACGAGGTGGCTGCCGTACGGGGTGTGCAGCCGGGCGTAGTCGCCCTGTGCCTCGGCGTGGACGATGTCGGCGACGGGCACGAAGCGGGTCACCCCGCCAAGTTCCACCGGGACTTGGTCGGTTCCGGCGCCCGGCGGCGCGGTCGGTGCGGCGGCTCTCGGGCCCTGTCCGGCGCGGGTCAGCTCGGCCACCCGGCGCACCGCCTCCGCGAACCGCTCGGCGCGCAGCGGCTTGAGGAGATAGTCGACGGCCTTGAGGTCGAAGGCGCGCAGCGCGAAGTCCTCGTGCGCGGTGACGAAGACGATGAGCGGCGGGGCGGCGAACCCGCCGAGCAGCCGGGCGAGTTCGAGTCCGCTGAGACCCGGCATGTGGATGTCGAGGAAGACGACGTCGATGGCGCCGGTGCCGTCGGACCCGGTCTCCACGGCCCGGCCGAGCAGGCGCAGCGCCTCGGTGGCGTCGAGGGCGGGGAGGACATCGCCGACGCGCGGGTCCTCGCCGAGGAGGTACAGCAGCTCTTCGAGGGCGGGTTCCTCGTCGTCCACGGCGAGCACGCGCAACGGTGCCGCGTTCGCTGTGAGTCGGGCAGTGGTGGTGTCGGTCCGTCTCGCCCGTTCCGTAGAACTCATCACCGTTGCCCTCTGCCCCGACGCGCCCGGTGCACCGGGCCTTGCCCGAGGAATGGTGGTCCAGCGCGACCGCCGCCGTCGAGACCTGCGACGACGGCGATCGTACGAGGCGGGCGGGGGCGCCCGGACCCCGTCGGTCAGGCCACCGGCTCCGCCACCCCGTCCCGCCGCCCCGCGAACTGCGTCCGGTACAGCTCGGCGTACCGGCCACCCGCCGCGAGCAGCTCGTCGTGCGTCCCCCGCTCCACGATCCGTCCCGCCTCCACGACCAGGATCTGGTCGGCGGCCCGTACGGTGGAGAGCCGGTGGGCGATCACCACGGCGGTGCGGTCCCGCAGCGCCTCGGTCAGCGCCTCCTGGACGGCTGCCTCGGCGGTGTTGTCCAGGTGGGCGGTGGCCTCGTCCAGGATGACGACGCGCTGGCGGGCGAGCAGCAGCCGGGCGATGGTCAGGCGCTGGCGTTCGCCGCCGGAGAGCCGGTAGCCGCGTTCGCCGACCACGGTGTCCAGCCCGTCGGGGAGGGTGCGTACGACCTCCGCGAGGCGGGACCGGCCGAGCGCGTCCCACAGGTCGGCGTCGGTGGCGTCCGGTGCCGCGAGGAGCAGGTTGGCTCGGACGGTGTCGTGGAAGAGGTGGCCGTCCTGGGTGACCATGCCGACGGTGGCCCGCAGCGAGGCGCCGGTCAGGTCGCGCACGTCGGTGCCGCCGACACGCACGGCTCCGGCGTCCACGTCGTACAGCCGCGGCAGCAGTTGGGCGATGGTGGACTTGCCCGCGCCGGAGGAGCCGACGAGGGCGACCGTCTCGCCGGGTGCGGCGCGGAAGGAGATGCCGTGCAGGACCTCGGCGCCGCCGCGCCGGTCGAGCGCGGCGACCTCCTCCAGGGAGGCGAGGGAAACCTGGTCGGCGGCGGGGTAGGCGAAGCTCACCTCGTCGAACTCGACCGCGACCGGACCCTCGGGCACCACCACCGCGTCCGGTTTCTCGGCGATGAGCGGCTTGAGGTCCAGCACCTCGAAGACGCGCTCGAAGCTGACCAGCGCGCTCATCACCTCGACGCGGGCCCCGGCGAGCGCGGTCAGCGGGGCGTAGAGGCGGGTGATCAGCAGGGCGAGGGAGACGACGGCGCCCGCCTCCAGGGTGCCGTGCAGCGCGAACCAGCCGCCGAGCCCGTAGACCAGCGCGAGGGCGAGGGCGGAGACCAGGGTGAGGGCGGTGATGAACACCGACTGCGCGGTGGCGGTGCGCACCCCGATGTCCCGGACCCGCCGGGCGCGCGCCGCGAACTGGTCGGACTCCTCCTCCGGGCGCCCGAACAGCTTGATCAGGGTGGCGCCGGGCGCCGAGAAGCGCTCGGTCATCCGGGTGCCCATGGCGGCGTTGAGCGTCGCGGCCTCACGCTGCATCAGGGCCATGCGGCTTCCCATGCGGCGGGCGGGGAGCACGAACACCGGGAGCAGGGCGAGCGCGAGCAGGGTGATCTGCCAGGACAGTCCGAGCATGACCGCGAGCGTGAGCAGCAGGGTGACCAGGTTGGTGACCACGCCGGACAGGGTTCCGGCGAAGGCGCGCTGGGCGCCGATCACGTCGTTGTTGAGACGGCTGACGAGCGCTCCCGTACGCGTACGTGTGAAGAAGGCGACGGGCATCCGCTGCACATGATCGAAGACAGCGGTGCGCAGATCGAGGATGAGACCCTCCCCCAGGGTCGCCGACAGCCGTCGGACCAGGATGCCGAGTCCGGCCTCCGCGACGGCGACCAGCGCGATCAGCAGGGCGAGCCGTACCACCGTGCCGGAGTCGTGGCCCGCCACGATGGCGTCGACCACGCGCCCGGCGAGCACCGGCGTGGCCACCGCGAGCAGCGCGGAGCCGATCCCGAGCAGCACGAAACGGGCGATGCCCGCGCGGTGCGGGCGGGCGAAGGCGGCGATGCGGCGCAGGGTGGCGCGGGCGAGGGGGCGGTGCTCCTGGGCGTTCAGCACGCTGTGGAGCTGTGTCCACGCGGTGGTCTCCATGCTCATGAACAGCACCGTAGAACCTCAAGCTTCGTTGAGGTCAAGGTACGCGCCGTCCCACCCGTTCCACCGTCCCCGCACGACTCCCCACCCCGCTCCCCGCGAAGGCTGCCGCCATGACCGCTCCCGCTCCCGCACGCCCGCTGCCCACCGGCAAGCACCTGTCCGCCCCGCCGCCATCCGCCGTTGGACTGCCGGGGGAAGCCTCCCCGGGTGTGACGGCGCCGACTTCTCCTTCTCCCCGGTCGCTGCGGCGGGTCCGTGTGCGGGTCCGGGTCCGCCGGGTGCTGTGCCTGGTACCGCTCGTGCTGGTCGCCGTGGTCGCGGTGCGGCACCGCTCGGTGCTGGCCGAGGGGTTCGGGCAGGTGCGGACCGCGTCCTGGCCGTGGCTGCTGGCGGCGGGGGCGGCGACCTGTCTGACCTGGGTCGCCGCCGCGTTCACCCGGCAGGGCGCGGTGCTGCGTCCGCTGCCGAAACGGCGGCTGCTCGCGACCCAGTTCGCGGCGGGCGCGGCCAACCATCTGCTGCCGACCGGGCTCGGCGCGAGCGCGGTGAACCTGCGCTTCCTGACCGTGTGCGGGGTGCCGCTCGCCCGTTCGTCGGCGGCGCTCGCGCTGTATCTGCTGGCGGAGTGCGTGGGGCGGCTCGGTCTGCTGGCGGCGCTGCTGATCGCGTTCCCGGACGCGCTGCGCCTGCGTCCCGTGCTGCCCGACGGCTCGGCGCTGCCGCTGCTGCTGGGCGGTGCGGTCCTGGTGACGGCGGCGGGCGCCGCCCTGTTCCTGGTACGGCGGCTGCGCGCGGGTGTCGCCCGGTTCCTGCGGGAGGCGCTGGGCGAGGCGCGCTCGGTGCACCGGCGTCCGGCGCGGGCGCTGGCGCTGTGGGGCGGCGCGCTGGCCTTCCCGGCGCTCCAGGCGGCGGGGCTGGTGGCGGTGGGGCGGGCGCTGGAGCTGCCGGTACCGGCGCCGCACGCGGCACTGGCGTACCTCGCGGCGACCACGGCGGTGGCTCTCGTGCCGACCCCGGGCGGTATCGGTTCGGTGGAGGCAGCGCTGGTGGTCGCCCTGGTCGCGGCGGGCGGTCCGGCGGCGGTCGCGACGGCGGTGGTGCTGGCGTACCGGATGATCACGGTGTGGCTGCCACTGGTGCCGGGGGCGCTGACGCTGGGGGCGCTGGTGCGGCTGCGGGTGATCTGAGCGCGGGGGTGCCGGGGGGGGACTGCGGGTGATCTGACCGGGAGGGTGCTGGTGGGACCGCGGGTGATCTGACCGGGAGGGTGCTGGTGGGGCTGCGGGTGATCCGGAACGTTCCGCACCGCCCGGGACCTGGGGCACAGTGGCCCTCTTCAGTCCCCGCGAGGAGGAGAGCCGTCGTGTCGGTCCGTGTGGAGCGCAAGGGTTTCGTCACCACCGTCGTCCTGTCCCGGCCGGAGGCGCGCAACGCCGTGGACGGTCCGACGGCGGCCGAACTGGCCGGTGCCTTCCGCGCGTTCGAGGCGGACGACGGTGCGCGGGTGGCGGTGCTGTGGGGCGAGGGCGGGACGTTCTGCGCGGGCGCGGATCTCAAGGCGATCGGCACCCCGCGCGGCAACCGGGTCGAGGAGGACGGCGACGGGCCGATGGGTCCGACCCGGCTGCGGCTGTCCAAGCCGGTCGTCGCGGCCGTCGCCGGGCACGCCGTGGCGGGCGGTCTGGAGCTGGCGCTGTGGTGCGATCTGCGGGTCGCCGAGGAGGACGCGGTGTTCGGGGTGTTCTGCCGCCGCTGGGGCGTCCCGCTGATCGACGGCGGCACGGTACGGCTGCCCCGGCTGATCGGCTCCGGGCGGGCGCTGGACATGATCCTGACCGGGCGTCCGGTGGCAGCCGCCGAGGCGCACGCCATCGGGCTCGCGGACCGTGTCGTACCGAAGGGCGAGGGCCGGGCGGCGGCCGAGGAGCTGGCCGCTGCGATCGCGGGCTTCCCGCAGGAGTGTCTGCGCGCCGACCGCGCCTCCGTGTTCGACCAGCAGGGGCGGACGGAGGAGGAGGCGATGCGCGCCGAACTGCTGGGCGGGCGGGACGTGTTGGACGGGGCGCTGCGCGGGGCGCGGCGGTTCGCGGACGGAGCCGGACGGCACGGGTCGTTCACCGGCCTCTGAACGGCGGGGAGTTACTCCGGGTAAGCGATCATGCTCCGCCGTCCCGGTGCGGAACGCCCTCCGGGATACGGCAGGATGACGAGCGAACGCGCCCGCCGGCGAACGGCGTGCGGCGCGCCACGGCACATCCCGGACTTCGAGCAGGTGACAACATGACGAGACTTCACTTCAGGCTCCACGCGGCCGTACCGGCCCTGGGAGGCGGCCGGTGAACCACGTGCTGACTCGGGAGGCGACGCTGGACGACCTCGTGCTCGCCGGGATCGCCCTGGCGGCCGGTGTGGTGCTGGCCTTCCTGTCCCGCACCGTGCTGCGCTGGCTGGCCAAGCACGCCAAGCGGACCAGGTGGAGCGGCGACGACATCATCGTGGACGCGCTGCGCACGGTGGTGCCGTGGGCGGCGATAGCGGGCGGGGCGGCGACGGCAGCGGCGGTGCTGCCGCTGACCCGGACCACACAGCACAACGTGAACCAGGTCCTCGAGGTCTGGATCATCTTCGTGGTGACCCTCTCCGCGGCCCGGGTGATCGCGAACCTCGTGCACACCGTCACCCAGTCCCGCTCGGGCGTGGCGGGCTCGGCGACCATCTTCGTCAACATCACCCGGGTGCTGGTCCTCGCCATCGGCTTCCTGGTGGTGCTCCAGACGCTCGGCATCTCCATCGCGCCCCTGCTCACCGCCCTGGGCGTCGGCGGTCTGGCCGTCGCGCTGGCGCTGCAGGACACGCTGGCCAACCTCTTCGCGGGCATCCACATCCTCGCCTCCAAGACCGTCCAGCCGGGCGACTACATCCGTCTGAGCAGCGGCGAGGAGGGCTACGTCGTCGACATCAACTGGCGCCAGACGACCGTCCGCCAGCTCTCCAACAACCTCGTGGTCATCCCCAACGGCCAGTTGGCCAAGACCAACATGACCAACTTCACCCGCCCCGAACAGCAGCTCACGATGCTGGTGCAGGCGGGCGTGGGCTACGACTCAGACCTCGAACACGTCGAGCGCGTGACCGCCGACGTCGTGAACGAGGTCATGACCGAGATCACCGGCGCCCTCCCCGAGCACGAGGCCGCCATCCGCTTCCACACCTTCGGCGAGTCCCGCATCGACTTCACCGTCATCCTCGGCGTCGGTGAGTTCAGCGACCAGTTCCGCATCAAGCACGAGTTCATCAAGCGCCTCCACCGCCGCTACCGCGAAGAGGGCATCACCATCCCTGCCCCGACCCGCACGGTGACCCTCCACCAGAGCACCCCGCTGATCCCGCACCAGCGGGGCAACGCGGGGGTGCCCGCGGGGCTCGGCGAGTAGGACCCGCGGTCCGGCGCCGGGTTCACCGACCCGGCGCCGGACCGCAAGCCGCGTCCCGGGCACGGAGCTACCCTCGAAAACGGTATGACTTCCGACCCCGAACCCCCCGCCCACCAGCCCGACACCCCTGGGCCGGACGCGCCCGCGCCCTTCACCCCGCCCACCCCCGCCGCCCTCGACGCGCGGCTGGACTCGATCACCCGGCAGCCGTTCCGCGCCAAGTTCCACCTGCGCGGGCGGGACCGGGTCACCGCCGATCTCAAGGGTCCGGCGACGATCCGCTGGCACGCGTACGACCTGATCGCCAAGCGGCTCGCGCCCGCGGAGCCGTACAAGGACGGGAAGCAGACGCCGTACAAGGGGCACCCCGTGTTCGTGGCGCAGCACGCGACCGGTACGTGCTGCCGCACCTGTCTGCTGCGCTGCCACGGGATCGAGAAGGGGCGGGACCTCACCCGCGCCGAGCACGTGTACGTCGTGGACGTGATCTGCCGCTGGATCGAGCGGGAGATGACCGGGAGCCGCCGCTGAGCGGTCGGCGGTGGACCCCTGTCGAAGCGAGGGCGGTCACGAGATATCTTGATGTCGAGCAATGTTGCAGACGTGGAGCGGAGCACCCGGTGACTGACTCGACCATCATCTACACCTACACGGACGAAGCGCCGGCCCTGGCGACCCATTCGTTCCTGCCGGTGATCCAGGCGTACGCCGCCCAGGCCGGTGTGCCCGTGGACACCCGCGACATCTCGCTGGCCGGGCGCATCATCGCCGTCTTCCCGGAGTACCTGACCGAGGACCAGCGCATCCCGGACGCGCTCGCCGAGCTGGGCGACCTGGCCAAGACGCCGGCCGCCAACATCGTCAAGCTGCCGAACATCTCGGCGTCCATCCCGCAGCTCAAGGCCGCCGTCGCCGAGCTGCAGGCCAAGGGCTACGCCCTCCCGGACTACCCCGAGGACCCGAAGACCGACGAGGAGCGCGAGATCCGCGCCCGCTACGACAAGATCAAGGGTTCCGCCGTGAACCCGGTCCTGCGTGAGGGCAACTCCGACCGCCGCGCCCCCGCCTCGGTGAAGAACTACGCCAAGACCCACCCGCACCGCATGGGCGCCTGGACCACCGAGTCCAGGACGAACGTCGCCACCATGGGTGAGAACGACTTCCGCTCCACCGAGAAGTCTGTGGTGGTCGCCGAGGACGGCACGCTCCGTATCGAGCTGGTCGCCGAGGACGGCACCACCACCGTGCTGCGCGAGTCGGTACCGGTCCGCAAGGACGAGGTCGTCGACGCCTCCGTCATGCACGTCGCCGAGCTGGAGCAGTTCCTCGCCGCGCAGGTCGCCCGCGCGAAGGAGGAGGGCGTCCTGTTCTCCGTGCACCTGAAGGCCACGATGATGAAGGTCTCCGACCCGATCGTCTTCGGCCACGTGGTGCGCGCCTTCTTCCCGAAGACGTTCGCCAAGTACGGCCAGACCCTGAAGTCGGCCGGTCTGTCCCCCAACGACGGTCTCGGCGGCATCTACAAGGGTCTGGAGAGCCTGCCCGAGGGTGCCGAGATCAAGGCGTCCTTCGACGCCGAGCTGGCCGAGGGTCCCGCCCTCGCCATGGTCGACTCGGACAAGGGCATCACCAACCTGCACGTCCCCTCGGACGTCATCGTGGACGCCTCCATGCCCGCGATGATCCGCACCTCCGGCCACATGTGGGGTCCGGACGGCGAGGAGCACGACACCCTCGCGGTGATCCCGGACTCCTCCTACGCCGGTGTCTACCAGGCTGTCATCGACGACTGCCGCGCCAACGGCGCCTACGACCCGTCCACCATGGGCACGGTCCCGAACGTCGGCCTGATGGCGCAGAAGGCCGAGGAGTACGGCTCGCACGACAAGACCTTCGAGGTCGCCACCGCGGGCACCGTCCGCGTGACCGACGCCGACGGCAACGTGCTCATCGAGCAGCCGGTCGCCGCGGGCGACATCTTCCGCGCCTGCCAGACCAAGGACGACCCGATCCGCGACTGGGTCAAGCTGGCCGTCACCCGCGCCCGCGCCACCGGCGACCCGGCCGTGTTCTGGCTGGACGAGACCCGCGTGCACGACGCCAACCTGATCGCCAAGGTCAACGAGTACCTCCCGGAGCACGACACCGAGGGTCTGGACATCCGGATCCTGCCGCCGGTCGAGGCCGCCAAGCTGTCGGTGGAGCGCATCCGCCGCGGCGAGAACACCATCTCGGTGACCGGCAACGTGCTGCGCGACTACCTGACCGACCTCTTCCCGATCCTGGAGCTGGGCACCAGCGCCAAGATGCTGTCGGTCGTCCCGCTGATGGCGGGCGGCGGTCTGTTCGAGACGGGCGCGGGCGGCTCCGCCCCCAAGCACGTCCAGCAGCTCGTCAAGGAGAACTACCTGCGCTGGGACTCCCTCGGCGAGTTCTTCGCCCTGGTCCCCGCCTTCGAGCAGTACGCCGAGACCACCGGCAACACCCGCGCCAAGGTCCTCGCCGACACCCTCGACCGCGCCACGGCGACCTTCCTCAACGAGGACAAGTCCCCGACCCGTCGCGTCGGCGGCATCGACAACCGCGGCAGCCACTTCTACCTGTCCCTGTACTGGGCGCAGGAGCTGGCCAAGCAGACCGATGACGCCGACCTGGCGAAGGCGTTCGCCCCGTTCGCCGAGGCGCTCGCGGCCGACGAGCAGAAGATCGTCGAGGAGCTGCTCGCCGTGCAGGGCTCCCCGGCCGACATCGGCGGCTACTACAAGCCGGACGCGGCCAAGGCGGACGCGGTCATGCGCCCGTCGGCCACCTGGAACGCGGCGCTCGCCTCCCTGGTCTGATCAACCTGAGCTGATCAAGGCGTAGCGCCATCGTGCCCCGGCCGGGCTCTCCGGCCGGGGCACGGTCGTACCCATCGGTAGTGCTTCCGCCGCATTGCCCCGTGTTGCGGCGCTGTGGCGAACATGAAGTCCTCGTGTCACGGTTCACGCCGGACTGTCCGTTGCCGGCCACCCGTGTTTTTCTCGTCGCGAGTCCGCGCCCGACCCGCACGAGGAGCACCATGAGCAGCCAGCCCATCGACTCGGTCACCGCAGGCCACACCCCCGACGAGACCCCCACGGGACCCGACACCTCGGCCTGGTCCTTCGAGACCCGGCAGATCCACGCCGGAGCGGTGCCCGACCCGGCGACCGGGGCGCGGGCCACGCCGATCTACCAGACGACGTCCTTCGTCTTCGAGGACACCCGGCACGCCGCCGACCTGTTCTCGCTCGCGGAGCCCGGCAACATCTACACCCGCATCCACAACCCCACCCAGGACGTCTTCGAGCAGCGCGTCGCCGCCCTGGAGGGCGGGGTCGCGGCCGTCGCGCTGGCGTCCGGGCAGGCAGCCGAGACGCTGGCGATCCTGACCCTGGCGGGCGCGGGCGACCACATCGTCTCCAGCACCTCGCTGTACGGCGGCACCTACAACCTCTTCCGGCACACCCTGCCGAGGCTCGGCATCGAGGTGTCGTTCGTGGACGACCCCGACGACCTGGACGCCTGGCGCGCCGCGGTCCGCCCGAACACCAAGGCGCTGTTCGCGGAGACCCTCGGCAATCCGCGCGGCAACGTCCTCGGCGTACGCGGCGTCGCGGACGTGGCGCACGACGCGGGCGTGCCGCTGATCGTGGACAACACGGTGCCCACTCCCTATCTGCTGCGGCCGATCGAGCACGGCGCGGACATCGTGGTGCACTCCGCGACCAAGTTCCTCGGCGGACACGGCACGACCATCGCGGGTGTGGTGGTGGACGGGGGGACCTTCGACTTCGGCGCGCATCCGGAGCGGTTCCCGGACTTCACCGAGCCGGACCCGAGCTACCACGGGCTGCGCTACTGGCCCGCGCTCGGACCCGGCGCCTTCGCGGTCAAGCTGCGGGTGCAGTTGCTGCGCGACCTCGGTCCCGCGCTCTCCCCGCACTCGGCGTTCCTGCTGCTCCAGGGCGTGGAGACGCTGAGCCTGCGCCTGGAGCGGCACTCGGCGAACGCGCTCGCGCTGGCGGAGTGGCTCGAGGGCCGCGACGAGGTGGCCGCCGTCCACTATCCGGGGCTTGAGTCCAGCCGGTGGTACGAGGCAGGGCAGAAGTACCTGCCGCGCGGCTCCGGTGCCGTCGTCTCCTTCGAGCTGCGGGATGGCGTGGAGGCGGGCAAGCGGTTCGTGGACGCGGTGGAGCTGTTCAGCCATCTCGCCAACATCGGTGACGTGCGCAGTCTGATCATCCACCCCGCCTCCACCACCCACAGCCAGCTCGACGAGGAGCAGTTGGCGGCGACGGGCACCTCGCCGGGTCTGGTGCGGCTGTCGGTGGGTCTGGAGAGCGTGGCCGACCTGAAGGCGGACCTGGAGGCCGGGTTCCGCGCGGCCAAGGGAGCCGCCTCCTGAGCACGGTCCCGGCCACGCCGGACCACGCCCTCCCGCCGCCCGCCGCGACCGGCGCGTGGCGGGAGGGCGATCCCGTGGGGCGGCGACGGTGGTACGCGGCGAGCGCGCCGCTGCCGCTGGAGTCGGGCGGTGAACTGCCCGGTGTGCGGCTGGCGTTCGAGACCTGGGGGCGGCTCGCCCCGGACCGTTCCAACGCGGTGCTGGTACTGCACGCGCTGACCGGGGACAGCCATGTGGCGGGACCGGTGGAGCCCGGGCATCCCTCCCCCGGCTGGTGGGACGCGCTGGTCGGTCCCGGTCGGGCGCTGGACACCGACCGCTGGTTCGTCGTGGCGCCGAACGTGCTCGGCGGCTGCCAGGGCAGCACAGGACCGGCGTCTCCACGGCCCGGCGGCGGACGGTCCGGCGGCGGACGACCGTGGGGCGGTGCCTTCCCGTTCCTGACCCAGCGGGACCAGGTGGCGGCGGAGGCGGGTCTCGCGGACGCGCTCGGGATCGACCGGTGGGCGCTGGTCGTCGGCGGCTCGATGGGCGGGATGCGCGCCGTGGAGTGGGCGGTGTCGCACCCGGAGCGCACGGGCGCTCTTCTGCTCCTCGCCACCTCGGCGGAGGCGAGCGCGGAGCACATAGCCTGGGCGGACATCCAGCTCCGGGCCATCCGCGACGACCCCCACTGGCAGGGCGGCGACTACCACGACACCGGACGCGGTCCGCTCGCCGGACTCGGCCTCGCCCGCCGCGTCGCCCATGTCACCTACCGCGCCGAACCCGAACTCCAGACCCGCTTCGGACGGCTCCCGCAGGGCGCGGAGGACCCCTGGCACGGCGGTCGCTACCGCGTGGCGTCCTATCTCGACCACCACGCCGACAAGCTGAACCGCCGCTTCGACGCCGCCAGTTACGTCGTGCTGACCGAGGCGATGAACGCCCACGACGTGGGCCGGGGTCGCGGCGGCACACGAGCCGCGCTCGCCCGGGTGACCGCGCCCACCCTGGTGGCCGGGGTGGACTCCGACCGGCTCTATCCCCTGGCCCAGCAGGAGCGGCTGGCCGCGCTGATCCCCTCGGCGGACCGGGTCCGGGTGGTCGAGTCGGCGCACGGGCACGACGGCTTCCTGATCGAGACGGAGCAAGTCGGCACAATGGTGCGTGAGTTGCTCGCACCGTCCGCGCCGACCCGCCCCTGGAGTGATCCGTGACCCCACGCCCGTCCGACCTGCTGCCCGGCGCCGCCGGCTCGCCCGTGCTGCTGCACGTCCCGCACGCGGCGCGGGCGATCCCGGACGACGTGCGCGCGGGTCTCGTCCTCGACGACCCGGCGCTCGCACGCGAGCTGGACCACATCACCGACGCCCACACCGACACGCTCGCCGAGCGGGCCGCCGCGCTGGCGTCCGCCAGACCCTGGCGGTTCGTCAACCGGCTCTCCCGGCTGGTCGTGGACCCCGAGCGGTTCCCCGACGAGCGGGAGGAGATGCTCGCCGTGGGCATGGGCGCGGTCTACACCCGGACCACGCACCGCGAGCCGCTGCGTCCCGAGCCCGCCGATCCCGGCCCGCTGGTCGAGCGGTACTTCCGGCCGTACGCGGAGGCGATGACCCGCGCGGTGGCCGGACGCCTCGCCGCGACCGGCCGGGCCGTCGTCATCGACGTGCACTCCTATCCGACGAAGCCGCTGCCCTACGAGCTGCACCAGGACGGCCCGCGCCCCGCCGTCTGCCTCGGCACGGACCCCTTCCACACCCCGCCGGGACTGACCGGGGCGGCCCGGACCGCGTTCGCGCGCTGCGGCGAGGTCGCACTGGACAGCCCGTTCGCCGGAACGTACGTGCCGCTCGCCCACTACGGCGTGGACCGGCGGGTGAGCGCCCTCATGGTCGAGATCCGCCGGGACACCTACATGACCGAACCGGGCGGCCCGGCGGGACCGGACCTGGAGCATCTGGCCACCGCGCTCGCGGACCTGGTGGACGCGGTGGGCGGCGCCGCCTGACACCCGGAGGCAGCCGGGCGGCACCGCCGTGGACGACCACCGCTCAGGACGCGGCGCGCTCCGCCCCGGCACCGGCGTCCGGGTGGGCCAGCCCCAGGTGCTCGCGCAGGGTCGTGCCCTCGTACTCGGTGCGGAACACTCCCCGCTCCTGGAGCAGCGGGACCACCCGGTCGGCGAACGGGTCGAGTCCGCCCGGGGTGATGTGCGGGACGAGGATGAACCCGTCGGAGGCGTCCGCCTGCACGAACTCGTCGATGGTGCGGGCGACGGTGTCCGGGGAGCCCACGAAGGTCTGCCGGTTGCCGGTGTTGATCACCAGATCGCGGATGGACCAGCCGTTGCTCTCGGCCAGCTCGCGCCACTCGCGGGCGATGGCCAGCGGGTCCCGGTACATCCGCACCTGGGCGCGCCCCCGGGATATGTGCTCCTCGCTCACCACCGGGTCCACGTCGGGCAGCGGGCCCTCCGGGTCGTAGCCGGACAGGTCACGGTTCCAGACGAACTCCAGGTGTTTGAGGGCGGTGGCGCCGCTGACCTGCTGCCTGCGCACCTCGCGGGCCAGCTCTGCGGCTTCCTCGTCGGTGTCGCCGAGGACGAAGGTCGCGGCGGGCAGGATGAGCAACTGGTCCGGCGTGCGGCCGTACTTGGCCAGGCGCCCCTTGACGTCGGCGTAGAAGCGGCGGCCCTCCTCCAGGGTGGCGTACCGGCTGAAGATGGCGTCGGCGTCCGAGGCGGCGAACTCGCGCCCCTCGTCGGAGTCGCCCGCCTGGAAGATCACCGGGCGCCCCTGCGGGGAGCGGGGGACGTTGAAGCGGCCGTGGATGTCGAAGTGCTGCCCCTGGTGGGTGAAGGCACCGGCCTTGGCGTCCCGGAGGAAGGCGCCGGTGGACTGGTCGGCGAGGATCTCGTCGCCGTGCCAGGAGTCGAAGAGTTCGTTCGCGGTGGTCAGGAACTCCTTGGCGCGCGAGTACCGCTCCTCCTGCGGCAGGAAGCCGCCCCGGCGGAAGTTCTCGCCGGTGAACGCGTCCCAGGAGGTCACCACGTTCCAGGCGGCGCGCCCGCCGGAGAGGTGGTCGAGGGAGGCGAACTGGCGGGCCACCTCGTACGGCTCGTTGAACGTGGAGTTGATGGTGCCGGTCAGACCGAGCCGGTCGGTGACGGCGGCGAGCGCGGCGAGGACGGTGAAGGTGTCGGGGCGGCCCACCACGTCCAGGTCGTATATCTCGCCGCCCTGTTCGCGCAGCCGCAGCCCCTCCGCGAGGAACAGGAAGTCGAACTTGGCGCGTTCGGCGGTGCGGGCGAAGTGCGCGAAGGAGCTGAACTCGATGTGGCTGCCGGCCTCCGGGTCGCTCCACACGGTGGTGTTGTTGACCCCCGGGAAGTGCGCGGCCAGGTGTACCTGCTTCTTGGGCTTGCTCATGGCGTCGGGTCTCCTCTCCGGTGGCTCAGGCGGCGTAACGGTTGGCGGGGCGGTCCAGACCGAGGAGTCCGCGCAGGGTGCGGGCCTCGTAGGCGGTGCGGAAGCGGTCCCGGCGTTGCAGTTCGGGCACGAGGTCGCGGCTGATCCGGGGCAGGTCGTGCCCGGTGACGGCGGGCCGCAGCCGGAACCCGGTGAGCCCGCTTCCGGCAAGCTCCTCCAGCAGGTCGGCCAGTTCGGCGGCCGTCCCGGTGAAGACGCGGGCGTCGCTGGTGTACGGCTCGCCCGCCAGCTCGTCCAGGCGCCCGCGCCGCTCCCTCGCCTCGGCCGCCGTGTCGTCCAGGAAGACCACGAGGTCGCCGAAGACGTGCAGCGGCTGCCCTGCGCGGCCCGCCGCGTCCTGCTCGGCGCGGACCTCGCCGACTATGGCGCGGGCGTCGGCCGCGTCGTACGGCGTGACGTAGCCGATGTCGGCCTGGCGGGCGACGAGCCGGTAGGGCACGGTCTGGTGGGCCAGCGCCGTGACCAGGGGCTGTCCCTGGGGCGGGCGCGGGGTGATGGAGGGACCCTTGACGTCGAAGTGGCGGCCCTCGAAGTCGATGTAGTGCAGCTTCTCGCGGTCGATGAAGCGGCCGGTCGCCGCGTCCCGGATCTCGGCGTCGTCCTCCCAACTGTCCCAGAGCCTGCGGATCACCTCCACGTAGTCGGCGGCCTCGTCGAACAGGGGAGTCACCGCCTTCTGGGCGGCGGGGGTGTCGTAGGCGTCGAGGGGGTCGAAGACCCGGCGGCCGAAGTGGGCGGCCTCGTCGGGGCGGGCGCTGATCCGCACCCGGACGCCCGCGCGACCGGTGCTGACGTAGTCGAGGGTGGCGATCGCCTTGGAGATGTGGAACGGCTCCGTGTGCGTGACCACCACTGTCGGGACCAGACCTATGTGCTGGGTGACCGGGGCGACGCGCGCGGCGATCAGGACGGCGTCGAGCCTGCCGCGCACCTGGTCGGTGCGGTCGTCGGGCCGGAGGGGGTGCGCGGACTGCGGGGCGAGGCCGTCCTCGAAGGTGACGAAGTCGAGGAGTCCGGCCTCGGCCTCGGCGACCTGACCGGCCCAGTACGCGGCGGTGAACAGCTCGCCCGGGCGGGCGGCCGGATCGCGCCAGGAGGCGGGATGCCAGCCGGTGCCGTCGAGGGCGACGGCGAGATGCAGCCGGGAAGCGGGGGATGCGGGAGCAGAGGGCACGAGGAACGCCTTCCTTGAGGGTCCTTGCGTGGGCGAGATGAACGATGCGGGCGCGGTGCGGGGGCGGCGCGGGCGAGCGCGGGACGCACCGGTCCCGCACACAGGGGTGCGCGGTGGAGCGGAGGTCGAAGACGCGGGTCAGGCGCGACAGAGCGCGCCGGCCACCCTCTGCAGGTCTATGTGCGGCCGGGAATGCAGCAGGACGGAGCGGGCGGTCCTCAGGAGGCGCGGGCACGGCACGCGGTCCAGTCCCTGCGGCATCTCCCCCACCCCCTCCGGCTGTGGCTCTTCACGTCTCGTCATGAGGGCCAACGCCCGGCCGCCGGAAGGTGTTCCCGACACGCCGGACATCACCCGTTCGCTTTTCCGCAGCAGGTCAGCGGCGGTCAGGAGTTGTCCAGCGGCAGCCCGGGCGGGTTGATCTCCGCCTTGGTGACAGCCTCGTTGGTCAGGTTGTAGGCGGCGAGCCACTTGGCGTACTGCCCCGAGTCGATCAGGTGGTTCAGGGCGTCCGCGATGGGCTTCACGAGCCCGCTGTCCTTCTTGGTGGTGGCCGCGATCAGCCCCTGGAGCCGGGCGCCCGCACCGGAGTAGGTGCCCGCGCTGCGGGTCGGGGACGGCGATCCGGCGGACCTCTTGACATGGTAGGCGAGACCGGGGTTGGTCCCGAAGTAGGCGTCGATCCGGCCGCCGGTCAGCGCGAGGTAGGTGGCGTTCTTGCTGGCGAAGTTCTTGACGGTGAGGGTCTTGCCCTCCTTCTTCAGCTTGTCGCGCCATTCGAGGAGGATCTTCTCCTGGTTGGTGCCGTTGTCCACGGCGACCGTCTTCCCGGCGAGGTTGTGGTACTCGCCGCCGAAATTCCAGGTGCTCTTCTTCAGCACCTCGAAGCCGAGGTTGTCCTTGCGGTAGGAGGCGAAGTCGTACTTCCGCTTGCGTTCCTCGGTGTCGGTGATGTTGGCGAAGCCGACGTCGGCCTTGCCGCTGTCGATGCCGACGAACATGTTCTCCCAGGTGTAGTTGCGGATCTCGGGGCGCAGTCCGAGCACGGCGGCGACCAGCCGGGCGAGGTCGGGCTCGGCGCCGGTGAGCGTCTTCTGGTCGGAGCCGACGAAGGCGAGCGGCGGGAAGCCGTCGGGCAGCGCGCCGACCGCCACCTTCAGGGTGCCGTTCTTCCGTACGGCGGCGGGGAGTTCGGCGCGGATCGACTTCACCTCGGCGACGTTCAGCCGGGTCTCGGTGGCGGCGCCGTTGGACACCTTCCCCACGGTGACCGTGCCCCGGGCGTCGGTCGTGGTCGCGGCGTCGCTCTCTCCGCCGCAGGCGGCGAGCAGGGTGGCGAGGAGGGCGGCGGTGGTCGCCGCGACGGTGCCGCGCACCGCACGGCGCCGGGTGATGAGGTCACGGGGCATGGCTGTCCTTGTCGTTCGTACGGGAGGGAGGACGTGGGGGGCGGGAAGGCGTGGGGACGGGAGGGCGTGGGGACGGGAGGGGGTGAGGACGCGGGTGCGGACGGAAGTGCCCGCGAAACCGGGAGAGTTCAGAGGACCTTGCTGAGGAAGTCGCGCGTGCGCTCGTGCCGCGGCTTGTCCAACACCTCGGAGGGCGGTCCCTGTTCGACGATCCGCCCGTCGTCGATGAAGACGATCCGGTCGGCGACCTCGCGGGCGAAGCCGATCTCGTGGGTGACGATGACGAGCGTGGTCCCGCCGGAGGCGAGGTCCTTGATGACGGCGAGGACCTCGCCGACGAGTTCGGGGTCGAGCGCGGAGGTCGGCTCGTCGAAGAGGATGATGCCGGGTCGCAGGGCGAGGGCGCGGGCGATGGCGACCCGTTGCTGCTGCCCGCCGGACAACTGGCGCGGGTAGGCGCCGGTGCGGTCCGCGAGCCCGACCCGGTCGAGGAGTTCGCGGGCGAGTTCCCTCGCCTCGGGCTTGCTGAGGCGTCCGGTGGCGACGGGCGCGGCGGCGACGTTGTCGAGGGCGGTCAGATGCGGGAAGAGGTTGAAGTTCTGGAAGACGAACCCGATCCGGCCGCGCTGCGCGAGGATCGCCCGCTCGCTCAACTCCTTGAGCCGACCGCGGCTTCCGCGCCGTACGCCGATCAGCTCGCCGCCGACGCTGACGTGTCCGATCTCGGGCTTCTCCAGGTGGTTGACGACCCGCAGCAGCGTGGACTTGCCCGAGCCGGAGGGGCCGAGGATGACGGTGACCTCGCCGGGCCGTACGGTCAAGTCGATGCCGTCGAGGACGCGTTGGGTCCCGTACCACTTGTGCACGCCGTGGATCTCCAGCGCGGCGGGGGCGGTCTCCTGGGCGGCGGCGGTCATACGGCGCTCTCCTCACGCAGCCTGGCGCGGAGTCCGGCGAGGGCGGTGCGGGCTCTGCGCAGCGGGGTCGGGGGCAGGGCGCGGGTGGCGCCGCGCGCGAAGTACCGCTCGACGTAGTACTGCACGACGGAGACCGCGCTGGTCAGGATCAGGTACCAGACGGTGGCGACGAGCAGCAGCGGCACGATGTCGCCGGGGTAGGTGCTGCCCATGCTCTGCACCGTGCCGAAGAGGTCGAGCAGGGAGACGTAGAAGACCAGGGACGTGCTCTTGACCAGGCCGATGAGCTGGTTGACGTAGTTCGGCACGATGGAGCGCAGCGCCTGCGGGAGGACGATCCGGGTGAACTGGTAGCGCCGGGGCAGACCGAGGGCGGCGGCTGCCTCGTGCTGGCCCTGGTCGACGGAGAGCAGTCCGCCGCGCACGACTTCGGCGGCGTAGGCGGCTTCGTTGAGGGCGAGACCGATCACGGCGACCGTCATGTCGGTGGCGAGCCGGGACTCGTCGAAGGTGACGAACGCGGGACCGAAGGGGACGCCGAGGCTCAACGTGCGGTACAGCGCGCTGAAGTTGTAGAGGAAGATCAGGACGACGATCAGCGGCACCGAGCGGAACAGCCAGACGTACGTCCAGCTCACCACCCGCAGCACCGGGCTCCCGGAGAGCCGTCCGAGGGCGAGGACGATGCCGCCCAACAGCCCGAGCATGGCGGCCAGTCCGGTCACTTCGAGGGTGACGAGGAGTCCGTCGAGGACGGCGGGGCGCAGGAACCAGTAGCGGAAACGGTCCCATTGGTAGAAGGGGTTGGTGGCGAGCCCGTGCCCTATCTGGGCGACCAGCACGAGCACGACGGCGGTGGTGATCCAGCGCCCGGGTCTGCGCAAGGGCTGAACCCGCTGCGCTTTCAGTTGTCTTGATGGGACGTCAGGTATGGGCGCGGCGGTGACGACGACGCCTGGTGGTTCGCTCATGGGAGGGCGGCTCCGGCGGATTCGGGTGTCCCGGGGATGCGCGGGGCCGTACGGCGGTCACGACGGCGTACGGCACACGGCGCGCGGCGGACGGCACACCGCTGGGCGGGGTGCGTCGCGAACAAGCGTGAGAGAGAAGGGGGCTGTCAGCCCTGACAGCGGTCCGGCGCCGTACACAGCGCGCTGCTGACCCGGAGCAGATCGACGGCGCGGTCGGCGACGAGGAGCCCGGCGTACGCCGGTACGCGACGGCCGTGGGAGCGGCCGTCGGCCGTCCTGGGGGTCGCGTTCATGGCGTCACCTGTTCACTGTCCAGGCCCCGCGGGGCCCCTCGCGCTTACCGAAGTCGTCGTCGGTCCGGTCGTCACCTGGGGCACCCCACCGCGATGCGAGGGTTGCCGGTCAGCGAGCCAGGGCTTGGCGCTGACGCTCATGACCGTTCTGTGCGGCAAGTAAGGCATTCGGCCGCTCGAATGTCAACGGTTGTCCGGCAGTTGGACGCTGCCGGACCGCTCTCACCTGCGCGGAGTGTGCGGGAGACCGGTGGCGTGCGCGGCCCAGTCCAGGATCTGGACGGCCGCGCCGGCCGCTTCGAGACCCTGGCAGTGGCCGTGGTGCCTGCGGGCGATGCCGTCGAGGTCGAGGTGGGCGCCGAAGGCGGGGTGGGCGGCGAGCCGGCGGGCGTACGACCACAGGGCCGGGTGGTCCGCGATGCGGTGGACGGCGGAGGCGTCGAGGTGGCAGCGGTGCACGGTGTCGAGCTGCACCAGGCAGACCCAGAGGTGGATGTCGGCGGCCGTGATCCGCCCGTCGACCAGGTATTCCTCGCCGGTCAGCCAGCGCTCCAGGCGGCCCAGGGCGTCCAGCAGTCCGTCGAGCGCGGCGGCGCGTGCGGCGGGGTCGGTGTCGGCGGCGCCCGCGTACTGCGCGCTCTGCTCGATCTCCTCGGCGCAGAGGCGTTCGACCGCCTCGACGGTGGACTCCCAGCCCGCGGGGTGGAGGGGGTCGCCGTGGTGCGGGAGGTGGTCGAGGTCGCGCAGGATGTCGGGGGCGTGGGCGCTGACGATGCGACCGGACCAGTCGTCGCTGAGCACGGGGGCGTGGGCGGGACCGGTGTAGCGGTGCGCACTCGCCTCGTACAGCGGGCGCAGCGCCGCGTGACCGCCTCCGGGACAGTCGGGGACGGCGGGCAGCAGGGTGACCGGACAGGCGTCGCCGAGACCGAGGAGGCTGTGCCCGATGGCGAGCCGGAGGCCGTCGGCGCAGGCGGTGGAGAGGTGGAGCCGGTAGCGGTGCGCGACGGCGTAGTGGCCACTGCGCGCGTCCCGGCCGATACGCCCCCGGAAGGGCGCGGCGGCGGTACGGCGCGCGGAGGCGACGGCGGCGAACGGGGTGGAGGACAGCGGAGTGATGGACATACGTCTCCCCTGGGCGGATGGGCACGCGGAGAACGCGCGCGACGGTGGAAACGGCGTCGGTGGGGCGTCGTCGCCCCGACTGGAACCGGCTGGACCCGGCTGGAACTGACGGCGAAGAAGCGTCAGACCAGGCTGATCGCGCTGGAGACGCGCAGCAGGTCGATGTGCCGACGGGAGGTGAGCAGAGGGGAGTTGACGATCCGAAGAGGCACGCACGACGCCCCACGCCCCCTCGGGCCGGAGACCGTCACCAGGCGCACCATGTTTCCCTACCTGTTCACTAGGCTTCCCTATGGGGAGTGTCGACGCGCTCCGGCGCGACGTCAAGAGGGCGTTCACCCCCGATGACCTCTTGGCGCTCTGTTCAGAGTGGTGCCGGGTGATGTTGGGTGACCCCGGGACTCTCGGGAAAGGGCGGCACCTCTGTGGATCACGGGCTTTCCGGCGGCACGAGCGCGACGCGGCCGACACCGAGCCGGCTTCCGCTGGACGAGCAACTGCACTTCCTGCGAACGATGTTGTCGCGCAACGAGGTCCTGACCGAGGTGCTGGATCGGGCCGCGCGGCTGGACCTGCCCGGCTGGTACGTCACGGCCGGGTGCCTCTTCCAGACCGTGTGGAACGTCGTCACGGACCGGCCGCCGACCGAGGGCATCAAGGACTACGACCTCTTCTACTTCGACGCCGGTGATCTGTCCTGGGAGGCCGAGGACACGGTGATCCGGGCCGGGCGCGAGGTCTTCGCGGGCGTGCCCGCAGAGGTGGAGATCCGCAACGAGGCGCGCGTCCACCTCTGGTACGAGGAGAAGTTCGGCGTGCCCTGTCCGCCGTACGACTCCGCCGAGGCCGCCATCGACAGCTTCGCCGCGACGACGTGCTGCCTCGGGGTGCGAGTGGAGGCCGACGGGCGGTGGCGCGTGTACGCCCCGCACGGTCTGTCGGACGTGTTCGGCATGGTCGTCCGGCCGAACCCGGTACTCGCCCCGCGATCGGTCTACGAGGCGAAGACCGCCCGGTGGCGGGAGCAGTGGCCCGGGCTGACGGTCCTGGACTGGCCGTAGCATCGCCCCATGAGCCAAGTCCTCACCATCGCTCGTCCGCCCGGTGTCCGGGGAGTCCGGCTGGAGACGGAGCGGGGCGTGTTCGCGGCGCTCGCCGCCATGCCGGGCGGGTCCGCGCCGGGCGGGACCGTGCTGCTCGTGCCGGGGTTCAACGGGAGCAAGGAGGACTTTCTGCCGTTGTTGCCGGGGTTGAGTGAGGCGGGGTACGCGGTGTACGCCGTGGATCAGCGCGGGCAGTACGAGACGGGGGCGGCGTCGGCAGCCCCGGCTTACGACAGCGACTCCGCCGCGGCGGACGCGAGGGCGCTCGCCGAAGCGCTCGGCGCCGGTCCGGTGCATCTGGTGGGGCATTCCTACGGTGGGCTGGTGTCGCGCCTCGCGGTGCTCAACAGCCCCGTTCCCGAGGCGACTTGGGCTTCCCTCACGCTGATGAACTTCGGCCCGGCGGAGGTCGGGACGCCCACGCGGGAGCGGCTGGAGCTGCTGCTCGACGCCCTCGGCAGCATGGCCGTACCCGATCTGTGGCCGTATCTCCGCCCGGCAGAGGACGGTATCCCGGCGGACGTCCTGGCGTTTCTCTCCGACCGCTGGGCGCGCAACGAGCCCGAGGCGCTGCGGCTCGCGGCACGGCAACTGCTGACCGAGCCCGACCGCACAACGGACCTCAAGGACAAGGGAGTTCCGCTCTCCGTCGTCTTCGGCACCCCGGACGACACCTGGTCGGAGCAGGAGGCGGAGGCGATGGCGGAGGCTCTCGGCGCGCCGTTCACGAAGATCCCGGAGGGCGGCCACTCCCCCAACGTGCAGCGCCCTGCCGCGGTGATCGAGGCGCTGACGGGATTCTGGGCGAGCCTCGCCCCGTAGCCACCCGAAGAGCACCCCTCACGAACTCGTCGGCGGTCCCGGGCGCCTCTGGTTGTACCGCCGCGCCGCCCGGTCGTTCAACGCGCTCCCCGCGGCCCGCGCCGCCCGCGCCCACACCGGACCGCGTCGGACGCGCAGCGCGTGCCCCTGCCGCATCGTCCCGCGCGCAGCGGCGCCCGCGTCCACCGGCGCCGCGGGCAGCACGCGGGCCGCGAGACCGCTCGCCCGGGTCGTGAGGTCCGGCGCCACGCCATGCGCGACGGAGGCGAGCCGGGCGGCGGGGGTGAGCACAAGGCGGGGACGGCGGCGCTCGACAGCACGGACGATCCGCCGCGCCGCCCGCTCCGCGTCCATGGACAGCAGGGGCGCGCCCGCGAGGGCGGAGAACCAGGCGTACTCCGCCTCCGCCTGCCCGCCGAACTCCGCCTGGAGATGCGAGCCGGTGCGCATCAGTCCGGGGTGCACGGTGGTCACGCTCACCGCGCTGCCCGCCGTCTCCGCGCGCAGCCCCTCCCCCAGCGCGCGTACCGCCGCCTTGGCACACGAGTACGGCACCATGTGCGGCACCGACAGCAGCCCGCCGACCGAGCCGACGAGCCCGAGCCGACCACCGACCGGGCTGCGGCGCAGATATGGAAGGGCGGCCAGGGCGGTGTTCAGGGTGCCCTCGAAGATGGTCGCCGAGGCGTCGCGGAAGGCGCGGTTCCCGGCGATCTCGGCGGGGGCGACCTGGATGACACCGGCGTTGGCGATCACCACGTCGAGCCCGCCGGACGCCTCGGCGGTGCGCCGCACCGCCTCCGCCACCGCGTCCGGGTCCCGTACGTCGCACGGCACGAGCCCCACCCGGCGCCCGGTCCGCTCCCGCATCCAGTGGGCGGCCCGCACCAGTTCGTCGGTGTCCCGGGCGAGCAGGGTCACCCGGCAGCCCCGCCGGACCAGGCACTCGGCCATGAGCAGCCCGAGCCCCCGGGACGAGCCGGTCACCAGGGCCGACAGACCGTGGGGCATGGTGTGCCGGGCAACCGCCATGTCCTCACCTCTTCCCCGCGCCGCACCCGCCGGGATGTCCCGTTGCGGCACGTCCGCCGAGTACCCCCGCGCCGGTACGTCAACAAAGACTCAGTCCGCCGGTGGCAGCAGCGTCCCCAGCGGGCCGAGGTCGAGGTTGAGGTCGTCCATGGTGAGCCCGTACCGCGCGCACAGCCCGTTCATCCGGTCGTGCAGGATCATCAGCGTCGCCCCGAGCCGCTCCTCCTGCTCCTCGGTGAGGTCCCCCTGGTCGACGCGGTGCAGCGCCTGCCGCTCCATGAGCTGGCGCAGGAGTTCCACCAGGGTGAGGACCAGCCGGACGAGGTCCCGCTCGACGGTGTCGGGGTCGGAGCTGATGCGGCGCGCCGGTGAGCGGTCGCGCCCCTCGGAGGGCGGCAGATCACCGGGCGCTGCGGGCAGCAGCCGGAAGGCGCGCTCGGCGGCTTCGGCCACTTCCGCGAAGCGGTCCTGCGCCGCCTCGGCGGAACGGCTCTCGGCCCGCTCCGCGGAACGGTCCCTCTCCTCAGCCGCCATGCTCGTCCCCCGGTCCCGCGGGCAGCGCGAACGGCGACGGGCTGTCCTCCCCGATCGACACGATCAGCGCCCGCAGCGACACCCGCACCAGGTCGATGTCGGCGATGGACAGCACGACGTCACCGGTCAGGACGACCCCGCCGCTCAGCAGCCGGTCCAGCAGGTCGATGAGCGCGACCTGCCGCTGCGGCAGCGGCTCGTCCGACGGCGAGGGGACGTGCGTGTTCACGGCGCCGCACCCGTCGGCGCGCCCTCGGGCCCGGTGGCCGGTGTGGCGAAGGAGTACGGCACCCAGGGTCCCGTGACCTCGACCCGGACCCCCGGCAGCCCCTCGGCGGCGCGTCCCGCCTCGGTCCGGAACGCCTCGGAGTCCTCGCCCGCCACGAGATAGGCGTCGTTGACGACGTTCTCGCCCGCCCCGCCCGCGAGCGCCCCCTGCTGCACCCGGTGCCGGGCGCGTTCGACGGCGTAGCGCCGCCCGGTCTCCTCGACCGCGGCGGCTGCCTGCTGGGCGGCCCGGTGGACGCTGTCGCGGTGGGTCTGCTGCCGCCTGCGTCCGCGCAGGTACGAGCGTCCGGGGGTCAGCTCCGCCGCGGACCCGGCGTCGGGTTCCGGGGCGGCGGAGGCGGGGTCGGCGTAGATCTTCACGCCCCACTCGACGTGCCCGGCCAGCCGGTCGAGCCGGGACGCGAACAGCTCCCGCCCCTCGTCCAGCACGTCCCGCGCCCTCGCGTCGTCCAGGTACACGGTCGCCAGGCGCAGCGGCAGTACGGTCGTCCGGGCGCCCAGGGTCTCGATCACCTGGTGGTGGGCGCGGGCGACGGTCTCCAGCCAGTCCAGGTCCTCCAGATGCCGGGCGAGGGCGTCCTCGCGGAAGTCCTCGGCGGGGACCTGCCCGGTCACGAGCAGCAGTGTGTCGTCGTGGGCGGAGGGCAGCAGCCGGACCGGGGCTCCGGCGACCCCGTCGAGCGCGGTAGCCGCCTCGTCCAGACCGTCGGCGGTGCGGGCGACGGCGTACGCGTAGGTGAGGAGGTCACTCATCGCGGGTCCGTCGGCGGGTGCGGGCGGTACGCGGCCGCTCGGTGCGGGCGCGTTCCGTACGCGAGCGTTCCGTACGCGGGCGCGTCCTCTTCGGGCGCGGTTTCTCCTCGGGCTCGGGCGGCTCCTCCTCGGCTTCCTCCGGCTCTTCTTCTTCCAGCTCCTCTTCCGGTTCTTCTTCCGGCTCCTCGATGTCGGCCAGTTCTTCCTCTTTTTCCTCCGCCTCTTCGTCGTCGGCCGGTTCGTCGCCCTCGACCAGTTCACCGACCTCGACTGCCTCACCGGTCTCGGCAAGCTCCCGTTCCTGCCGCAGCGCCTCGATCTCCTCGCGCAGCCGCTGGTTCTCCTCGGCGAGCGACCGCTGTCCCTCGCCCCGGCTGCGCGAGGACAGGGCGGGATCGTGCTCCCACCAGTCGATGCCCATCTCCTTCGCCTTGTCGACGGAGGCGACGAGCAGCCGGAGTTTGATCGTGAGCAGCTCGATGTCGAGCAGGTTGATCTGGATGTCGCCCGCGATGACGATGCCCTTGTCGAGCACCCGTTCCAGGATGTCGGCGAGGTTGGCGGAGGAGCCCTGTCCGTACGGCGGCGCCGCCCGCGAGGGGGTGGAGCCGAACCGGCTGGCCATGGGGTCGGTCACGGTGATGCCTCGTGTTCCGTCGGTGCCGGGTGCGTGCCGGGTACCGGGTCAGGTCTGTCCGCCCTGTCGGTGGGCCCGGATCTCCTCCAGCCGGTCGAGCAGCTCGTCCTCGCGCCGGTCGAAGGTCTCCTCGTCGATCTCCCCGGCGACCAGCCGCCGTTCCAGTTCGGCGAGTTCACGCTTGACGGGGGCCGGGTCGTAGTACTCGTTCTCGGCCGCCTCCAGGACGCGCTCCATGACCCAGCCGACGCCGCGCACCGGCGCGAGCGGCAGGGTCACGATCTGGGTGAAGAGACCCATGGGACTGTCCTCTGTCCTCAGACGAAGCTGTAGGGAGGAAGGGGGCCGTGCAGCCGCAGGTCGAGGTCGTCGCCCAGTTGGTGCGCGACGCTCAACTCGGTGGTCAGGAAAGCCTCTTCCTGATCCTCGGGCACCAGGAACGACACACTGAGGAAGTCCTCGCCGGTCGGCTGGGTGGAGTCCACGTCCCGTGCGAACGGGCGCAGCGCCTCGACCACTCCGGTGGCCAGCGCCTCCTGCCGTGCCTGCACCTCCCGCGCGACCATCTCGCCCAGCCGCACGGGCGCGCCCACATCGGCGGTACCGGCGCGGATCGCGTCGTTCAGCTCCCGTGCCGCGCTGGATTCCTCGAGGATCTGCCGCAGCAGGCTGTCCTCGTCCTGCGTGGCCTTCAGGTGGTACTCGGAGCACCCTTCGAGTGCCCGGAGCCGCTCGGTGTATTCGTCGGCGCGCTCCTCCAGCGCGGCTCGTACGGCGTCGTCGTCCGCCGCGACGAGCCCGAAGCGCAGCGGCAGGATCGTGCCGTCGGCCATGAGCCGTTCCTGCACCTCCTGGTGCGCGCCGATGTCGCGGCGCTTGGGGCGCAGGTTGTCGGGCGCGTCACTGACGACGGCGCTCAGCGCGCCCGCGGTCACGGCGCGCAGTCCGGAGGGCTCCTCGCCCACGCCGCGCAGACCGTCGAGGCGCAGCGGGTGCTGTTTTCCGGTGACGGAGTAGATGTATACGGCCATGGCTCATTCCTTCTCGCGGGCCGAACTCCGCTCCCGCCGGGAGGACCGCCGGGCCGGACGCCGCTTCCTCTCCACGGGCTCCTCCTCTTCTTCTTCTTCCTCCTGGTCACCACCGGTCGCGCCCTTGAGGGACTCGGTGACCGCCTCGACGGCGCCGGTGATCGCGCCCTTGGACTTGCCCTGGGCGCCGCTCTCCATCGAGTCGCCGACGATGTCGGTGAGCTGGGCGGGAGCCTTCCGGCCGGATTCGAGGTCGAGCCGGTTGCACGCCTCCGCGAACCGCAGATACGTGTCGACGCTGGCCACGACGACGCGGGCGTCGATCTTCAGGATCTCGATCCCGACCAGGGAGACACGGACGAACACGTCGATGACGAGTCCCCGGTCGAGGATGAGCTCCAGGACGTCGTAGAGGTTTCCGCTCCCGCCGCCGCCCTGGGCGACCGGTCCTCCGCCTTGTGGCACCAGGCTCATGGCGCCTCTCCCTTCACCGGCCGCCCGGGCGCCTCGCCTCAGCCTCGCCGGTCGATCTGTCCTCGGGTGTAGCGACGGGTCCTCTCGTACGCCACGAGATCGCCCTCCTGGTCGAGGGTGACCCGGTAGGTGGCCATGACGCTGGTGGTCTCGGGGACTCGCTCCAGTTCGAGTACCTCGACATCGGCTTCCCACCCGTCCTCGGTGGGTTTCAATGCGGAGACCGACTCGGGGGAGCGCCCGAGCAGCTCCCGCAACTGCTCGGCGGCGGTGCGCATGGCCCATGCGGCGTTGCCCTTGCGGGTGCCGCGGCTGCCGCCGGCGCGGCGCTTGGCGGGTTCCTCTGCTGCGGCCATGGTCTCTCCGGTGATCGGATCTCTCCGCTGGTTCGGAGCGGGCGCCAGAATCCACGCGCGAACATACAATTTCATCATAACGGCGTATATGCCGCATGAAGGTCGGCCGGTGCCGCAGCAGCGCATCGCGGCGGACGTGGGTGGGGTTGTGTGCGTATCCGTCTGCGCCGTTCGCTGTCCGTCTGTACGTCTACCTGAACGTCTACGTCTGTACGTCTCCGTCTGTACGTCCACGTCTCATGATCGCGGGCTGGGCCCGGGGCTGTCGCCGGGAGAGCGGGCACCCGTCCTGCCGCTCGTGGAGGGACCGTTTCATGAACGACACGACCAAAGTCGCTCTCGCCGCTGCCGTCGCGGGTGGCTATGTGCTGGGGCGCACCAAGAAGGCGCGGCTCGCCTTCGGCCTGGCGACCTACCTCGCCGGGCGGCGCTTCGGGCTCAACCCCCAGCAGTTGCTGAGCGAGGGGCTGGGGCGCCTGGGCGAGGTGCCGGGCGTCTCCGAGCTGAACGAGCAGGTGCGCGGGGATCTGCTGAGCGCGGGCCGCAAGGCCCTGGCCGCCACCGCCGACCGTCGGCTGGCCGACCTCGCCGACTCCCTGCACGAGCGCACGCGGCGCATCGGGGAGAAGGACGAGGAAGAGGAGGAAGAGGAGTACGACGAGGAGGAGCCCGGCGAGGAGGAACCGGAAGAGGAGGTCGAGGAGGCGGAGTTCGAGGAGGAGGAAGAGGAACCCGAGGAGCCGGAGGACGAGGAAGAGGAACCCGGCGAGGAGGAAGAAGAGGAGGAGGAGCCGGAGGAACTGGAGGACGAGGAGGAAGAGGAACCCGGCGAGGAGGAGGACGAAGAAGAGGAAGAGGAGCCGGAACCTCCGCGTCGGCGCCGTCCGCCCGAGAAGAAGCAGGCAGCGCCGTCCCGCAAGGCTGCCCCCGCGAAGAAGGCGCCCGCCAAGAAGGCGCCCGCCGCGAAGAAGGCTCCAGCGAAGAAGGCACCGGCCAAGAAGACGGCGCAGAAGCAGGCGGCGAAGAAGTCCGCGAAGTCCGCTCCCGCCGCGAAGAAGCAGCCCTCGAAGAAGGCGGCGGCCAAGAAGGCGCCCGCGAAGAAGGCACCGGCCAAGAAGGCTCCGGCGAAGAAGAGCGCGGCGAAGAAGACGGCCGCCAAGAAGACCGCCGGGCGGGGGAGGTAAGCCATGGCCGCCAAGGACAGCGTCAAGGACAAGGCGCCGAGCTCCGGTCTGGACATGCTGCGCGACGAACTCGTCGACTACCTCGGCGCCCAGGCGGAACACCTGGTCGGCAAGACCGGCGACCGGCTGTCCGACCTGACGGAGCAACTGCTCGACAGCGCCGACAACGGCGGCTTCCTCACCGGCGTGGGCGGCCGACTCCTCCAGGGCGAGTCACCGCTGAAGGCGATCGTCAGCGAGAAGGCCGGGAACATCAAGGACAACCTGCTGGGCAAGGCGAAGGACGTGTTCGGCAAGGGGAAGGGCAAGGGCAAGTCGGGGACCACCAAGGTCATGAACATGATCGAGGTCCTCGACGTGGGCGTGCCGCTCCGCAAGGCGTACGACCACTGGACGGAGTACGGCGAGTTCAGCGGCTTCACCAAGGGCGTCCGCAGCGTCAGCCAGCACGGCGAGGTCGACAGCGACTGGAAGGTGAAGGTCGGTCCTTCGACTCGCGGCTGGAAGGCCACCGTGGAGACACAGATCCCCGACGACCGCATCGTCTGGAACTCCGAGGGCGCCAAGGGCACCACCCACGGCTGCGTCAGCTTCCACGAACTCGCGCCCAGCCTCACCCGCATCGTCCTGGTCGTCGAGTACTACCCCTCCGGTTTCTTCGAGAAGACCGGCAACATCTGGCGCGCCCAGGGCCGCCGCCTCCGCCTGGACTTCAAGAACTTCCAGCGCTACGTGACCTTCACCGACAAGGACGTCGAAGGCTGGCGCGGCGAGATCCGCGACGGCGAGGTGGTCCGCACCCACGAGGAGGCGATGGAGGAGGAAGAACAGGAAGAGCCGGAAGAGGGCGAGGAAGAAGAGGAGTACGAGGACGAGGAGTCCCCGGAGGAGGAGGAAGACGAAGACGAAGACGAAGAAGACGAGGGCGACGGCGAATACGAGGACGAGGAGTTCGAGGACGAGGAGGAAGAGGAGAACTGAACCCTAGGGGCGCCACTCCCGGCGGTAATCAGGGTGCTCGGCGTACGACTGCGCGAGCACCTTGAGCGCGTACGCCAGCCCTTCACGGCGCGCGTCCGCCGGTTCCATCGCCTCGTACTCCCCGGCCAGCATGTCGATCAGGTCGAGCATCGGCAGGTGACTGTCGAGAAGGGCGTCCCCGCCGAAGCGGTGGGCCACGTCGGCGTAGGCGTGGTTGTCCGCCATGTTCCGCTCCCGAAGGAACCTCACGAAGTCGCTCAAGTCGCTTCCCTGGTCGGTTAGTTCCTTCGCGTTCCCGACGAAGACCGGGCCGCAGTGTGGTGGCAGGCGCTCGACGACCATCGCCACAGCGGTCCGGGCACTGTCCGTCTCGGCGATGCGCGGGCTGTTCCGGCTCGGCCCCTCGACGTAGTACCGCCCGTCTTCCAACGTGCCGATGTACGGGAGGTCCCAGGTGTACGGCTTCTCTGTGCACCTGCTGAAGTGCAGCTCCCACATACCGGCCCACGGATGGAGCCGGCGCAGCAGCGGCTCGGCATGAGCCAGCCGCACCAGCTCGGCGAAGGGCTCCCGCAGCGGTGACCTTTCCGACAGGGACGGTTCGCCGTAGGTGGTGAGCAGTGCGTGCCACGCCGCTTCGACCGAACGCATCCTTCAACTCCCCCCGAAACCGGGCTCAATGACGCCCCGCCGCCGTGAGCCGTGCTAGTGACGCCCGGCCCGGAGGGCCCCAGCTCGGTTTGCCGCCGGGGCGGCCCTCGTCGCCCGCGTGGCCGATGTGGAGGCAGGACAGGGCGCGCAGGACTGCCCAGCCCCGGGCGCGGCGGAGGGTCGCGGGGTCGGGGGTCGAGTACGCCGCGTGGAAGAGGTCGACGGCGCTGTCCGGGAGGAGGATCCACGCGGCGGCGAGGTCGAAGGCCGGGTCGCCCGCGAAGAGGTCGCCGAAGTCGATGACGCCGCAGAAGGTGCCGTCGGTGGTGAGGACGTTGGCGGGGTGGAGGTCGCCGTGGAGCCAGAGGCGGGGACCGGTCCAGGCGGGCGCGGCGGCGGCGTCCTCCCAGACGACGCGGACGGCGTCCGGGTCGGGGACCAGACCGAGGTCGGCGGCGGAGGCGAGCGCCCGGGTGAGATGGTCGGCGGTCTCGGCCAGTACGCCACCTCGGTCACGCCCGGAGGGCGCGTCGTCGGGGGCGGGGCGGTGGAGCGCGGTCAGGAAGGCGGCCAGGACGGCTGCCGCTTCCGTGGGGCGCGTCGCGGGGGCGCGGTCAGCGGGCTCGCCCGGCACCCAGGTGGTGACGAGCCAGGGACGCGGAAACCGTTCCGTGGGCTCACCGAGCCGCTGCGGGACGGGAATCGGCAGCGGAAGACGCGGCGCGAGCCCCGGCAGCCAGGCGTGTTCCTTCCGCAGCAGCGCGTCCGCCGAGTCCGTCGCCCACGGCATCCGCACCGCGAGGTCGTCACCGAGCCGCCACACCTGATTGTCCCAGCCGAGCGCCCCGAGCTTGAGGGGGCGGTCCGCGAGATCGGGGTACTGCTCGCGCAGCAGCTCCCGGATCATGTCCTCGGTGATGTCCGTCTGGGTGGCCGTCATGCGGAGCAACGCTAGCGGGATGGAACAGGACGGGACGGCGACCGGTCCGGTCAGTCCGTCGCGAGTGAGGCGAGGAAGCCGTCGAGCATCGCGGTCTGGACGTCCTCCGGGAACCGGTCGGGGTCGAAGAGCGCCTGGACGACGAGTCCGTGGGTGAACGCGACGGCTGTGGCGGCGAGTTGGTCCGGATCGGCGTCGGGTGGAAGTTCCCCCGCGTCACGGGCGACCGAGAGGTGCGGGCTCAGGGTCGCGCGCAACCGCGTGTAGCGCTCGGCCTGTTCGGCGGCGAGGGCGTCGTCGGCCAGGGACAGGTCCCAGGAGCTGACCCAGATGCGGTTGCGGGCGGTGTCGTCGGGGGTCAGCGGCAGGATGTCGAGGAGCATGACCCGGACGGTGGCGAGTCCTGGGGCGGGGTGCTCGCGGCGCGGCCGACCCGCCGTGTTGCTCTCCAGCAGGCTCAGGGCGTGCGCGATCAGGGCGCGCTTGGCCGTGAAGTAGTGCATGAGCATCCCGGTGGAGACGCCCATCGCGGCGGCGACGGCACGCAGGGTCAGCCCGCCGAACCCCTTCTCGGCGAGCACCTGCCACACGGCACGGCTCACGTCCTCACGGCGGGATTCATGGTCGACAGGCGCGGGCGGCATGCTGCTACCTTACGTACCGAACGCCTGTTACGTACCCGGAGGTGCCCGTGTTCGCCCTGCCGCTCACCGACGACGCCCAGCTCCGCCCGCTGGAGCCCTGGCAGGCCCAGGAGTTCCTGGAGCACATCGACCGCGCCCGCCCCACGGTGGACCCCTGGATACCGTGGGCGACCTTCAGCACGGACCTCGAAACCGCCACCGCCACGCTCCAGCGGTACGCCGACCGCCAGGCCGAGGACTCCGGCCGGATCTACGGCATCTGGCTGGACGGCACCCTGGTCGGCGGTGTCATGTTCACCCACTTCGACAGCGCCTCCGGGGTGTGCGAGATCGGCTGCTGGCTGGAGGCGGCGGGCGAGGGGCGCGGTCTGGTGAACCGGGCCTGCCGGATCCTGATCGACTGGGCCTTCCGCGAGCGCGGGATGCACCGCGTCGAATGGATGGCCGCCTCGGGCAACACCCGCAGCACCGACGCCGCCCGCCGCCTCGGCCTGACCCGCGAGGGCGTGCTCCGGCAGCGCTATCCGTACCGGGGGGTGCGGCTCGACAAGGAGGTGTGGTCGGTCCTCGCCGAGGAGTGGCCCGCCGCCGCGGCCGGAGCATCCGGAGAACGAGAGGAAGCCGCCCGTGCATGAGCGAGTGGAACGCGTCCGCGCGGCCCTGCGCGCCTACGGCAGCACCGCCGAGGTGGTCGAGCTTCCGGCCCCCGCGCCGACGGCGGCGACCGCGGCCGCCCAACTCGGCTGCCCGGTGGGCGCCATCGCCAACAGCCTGGTCTTCACCGCCGACGGCGCGCCCCTGCTCGTCCTGACCAGCGGCGCCCACCGCGTGGACACCCGACTCCTGGCCCGCCTCCTCGACGTGGGCCGGAAGAAGATCCGCCACGCGGATCCCGCGTACGTCCTGACCGTGACCGGCCAGGAGGTGGGCGGCGTGGCTCCCGTGGGTCACCCGGCCCCTGTACGGACGCTGGTCGACACCGCTCTGGCCGAGTACGACCACGTGTGGGCGAGTGCCGGGGTGGCGCACACAGTGTTCCGTACGTCGTTCAAGGAACTGGTGGGCCTGACCGGCGGGGAGCCCGCCGTGGTCGCGGACGAACGGGACGCCTCGGCCTGATCGCTCAGGCGGCGCGGGCCACCTCGACGTCCCGGTCGGCGCGCAGGTCGCGCACGCCCGGGACGAGGGCCGTACCGGCGCAGGCGACGGCGACCAGGACGGCGGAGAGCGCGAACGGTACGCGGGGACCCCAGAGGTGCAGGGCGAGGGGGGCGAGGATCACGCCGAGCGGCTGTGCGGCGAGCGAGACCAGCCAGTCGTAGGAGCTGACCCGGGCGAGCACGTGCGGCGGGATGGCGGTCTGCACGGTGGTCTGCCAGGTGGGGCTGAGGAAGCCGAGTCCCGCCATGGCGATGCCGTATCCGCCAACCAGCAGATACAGAGGGGCACTTGTGGCGAACAGGGTCAACGGCAAGGCGTAGGTGGCCAGGACGAGGTTTCCGGC
Source organism: Streptomyces sp. DSM 110735 (assembly GCF_016482685.1). Lineage (GTDB taxonomy): Bacteria > Actinomycetota > Actinomycetes > Streptomycetales > Streptomycetaceae > Streptomyces. Next base: position 384,720 of record NZ_JACYHF010000003.1, read on the forward strand.
GAGGACCGGGCGCCGGGGGCGGGCGCGCCCGGCCAGCAGTGAACCGGCGAGCATGCCGATGCCGCCCGCCTGGGTCACGGCGATCCAGGCGCCCTGACCGCCGAGTCGGGTGACCGCGACGAGCGGGCCGAGGGTGAGCAGGACGTTGGCGACGAAGTTCCAGGCGGCGTGGGCGATGAGGCTGGTCCAGTACCAGTCCCGCGCCTTCACCTCGGCCCAGCCCTCGACCAGCCCGGCACGCAGGGCACGGCGGACGGGCGCCGGACCCGTCTTACGGCGCAGCCGGATGAACGGCATGAGGGACGCGCTGACGGCGAACGCGGCGGAGTCGAGCACGAAGACCCAGCCGATGCCGACCAGCCAGATCAGCAGCCCCGCGAGGGCGGGACCGCCGAGCAGGGAGACGCTTTTGGCCATGCCCATCAGCGAGTTGGCCTTCTGCCGCGCCGGACCGGAGACCGGGGCCACCCGGGTGAGCAGCGGGGAGAGGTTGGCGAGGCTGACGGCGGAGGCGGCGCCCGCCACCGCCTGGGCCGTGGCGATCACCGCGATCGAGGCGTGTCCGGTGAGGAGTTGGAGGGCCACGACCGCCTGGGTGAGCACGCGGGTCGCGTCGGCGCCGAGGGCGATCCAGCGGGGGTCGCCGTGGTCCGCCAGTACCCCGGCCACGGGCAGCAGGAGGAGCCGGGTGCCGAGCGCGCACCCGAGCACGATCGCGAGAGCGGTCGCCGATCCGGTGAGCCGGACGACGGCGAGACTCAGGGCGGTCGGCACCAGGGCGTCGCTGAGCGTGGACAGCGTGCGGCCGGCGAAGAGCAGGCGGAAGTCCCGGAGACGTAAGGGATGCGTCACGCCCGCATAGTATGCGGCCGTGATCAAGCAGGAGTCGCCGCCGAGCCCCACCGGAGACCGGGCACCGACCCCTCACCGACCGATCAACCAGGCTCCCGAGGTGAAGAGTTGAGCACACAGACCCCCGGCGTCGACCACGAACTCGTCCAGGCCGCCACGCACATCGCCCGCACCCGCACCCACGGCGACAACCACACCGTCGCCGCCGCGGGCCGCGCCCCGGACGGCCGGATCGTCACCGCGGTCAACGCCTATCACTTCACCGGCGGCCCCTGCGCCGAACTCGTCCTGATCGGCACCGCCGCCACCCAGGGCATCCACACCCTGGACACCATCGTCGCGGTGGGCGACCGCGACCGCGGCGTCATTCCCCCCTGCGGCCGCTGCCGCCAGGTCCTCCTCGACTACTTCCCCACCGCCCACATCATCCTCGGCCCCACCGACCACCTCCACACCCTCCCGATCACCGCCCTCCTCCCCGAGAGCTACGTCTGGTCGGACCACCAGCTCGACTCCGACTGACACGCGGAGCTGTTGCCGCAAGCGGATCCGCCCCGGATACCGCTACCTTCCTGCTCGGCACGTTCGCCGCAAGAGCGTGCGTCAGGACGACAAGCGGGGTCGGTGCCCAAGAACGCGGCATCGGACAAACGGGAGTTGACGATGAACGCTGGGCCATCCGGCAACGACGGCGGAAACACGGCGGGGCAGCAGGGAGACGGCACGCCGGGCGGCGCGACACCGGGCGGCGGAGCACCGGCGCCACAGGGGGCGCGGCAGTGGTGGCGTGGCCTCAAGTTCGAGTCCAAGCACGCCCTCATCGCACTGGTGATCACCGCTTGCTCCGGCATTGTCGTGCCCCTTGTCGTCCCTCTGATCGGCAAGGAAGACGGGGACAAGAAGGATGACGGAGCCCCGGCGGCCTCCTCCCCGGTCAGCGTCTCTCCAGCCGGCGTCTCCCCGACCGCGACTTCGACCGGGCAGCGGGAACAGGCTCCGCTCGAATCGGTACCGCCCAGCATCACGCCCAGCTCAACTTCGACGGCTCTCCAACCGTTCCCCGGCGAACCGATGACCCTGACGCTGACCGAGCCCCCCTGCCGCATCCGCACCGAGATCGACTTCGACAAAGTGCCCTTCACTCACCGGGTCGAGACCGAACTCAACGACGAGAAGGCCCAGCCAGGCGTCGACATGGTCTGGGTGGACTGCACGATCACCGAGTTGCGCACCGCCACGGAGGCCCGCGCGGGCGTCGTGCCCCGAGGTACCGAGGTCACCAAGGACACGTGCCTGGACGCGGCGAACGGCGGTGGCCTGGAGACACTGCAGATGGGCGTGAACGCCGACACCTATCAGGTACGGGCTGGGGCCACAATCTGCGTCCTGACCGATCAGGGACGGCTCCTCGCCGCCTACGTCACGGACAAGGTCGACGCGCCCACCAAACTAGCCCTCAAGGTCCGCACGATGACCTGACGATCTATCAAACATCCGCCAGCCCGAACGGCAGCTCCGGATGCGTCTCCGCGATCTCCAGGAGGCGGTTGTACTTGGCGATGCGTTCGCCGCGGGCCGGGGCGCCGGATTTGAGCTGTCCGCAGCCGGCGCCGACGGCGAGGTCGGCGATGAAGGAGTCGTCGGTCTCGCCGGAGCGGTGGGAGACCATCTGGGTGTAACCGGCGTCGCGGCAGAAGCGCATGGCGTCGAGGGTTTCGGTGACCGTGCCGATCTGATTGACCTTGATGAGGGCGGAGTTGGCGATTTTCCGGCCGATCGCCGCCGCGATGATCGCGGGGTTGGTGACGAAGATGTCGTCGCCCATGATCTGCGCGCGGTGTCCGAGGCGGGCGGTCAGGCGGACCCAGCCGTCCCAGTCGTCCTCGGCGAGACCGTCCTCGATGGACCAGACGGGGTAGCGGTCGACGATCTCCTCGTAGCGGGCGATGAGTTGGTCGCCGGTCAGGGACTCCCCCGCCACCCGGTACCGGCCGTCCGGCGCCCGGAACTCGCTCGCCGCCGGGTCGAGGGCGATCGCGACGCCCTCCCGGCCGGGCACGCGCCCCGCGTCCGCGATGGATTCCACCAGCAGGTCGAGGACGTCCTCCGGGCGGGACACCGCGGGCGCGAAGCCGCCCTCGTCGCCGAGCCCCGTCGCGAACCCCTCCGCCGCGAGGCGGGACTTGAGGCGCGCGTACACCTCCGCGCCCGCCCGCACCGCCTCGGGCAGGCTCGGGGCGCCGAGCGGGGCGAGCATGAACTCCTGGAAGTCGAGGTCGTTGGCGGCGTGCGCACCGCCGTTGACAACGTTGAAGTGCGGTACCGGCAGCCGGGGTCGGGTGCCCGCCACGTCCGCGATGTACTGCCACAGCTCCCGCCCCGCGAGCACCGCCGCCGCGCGCCAGGCGGCGAGGGAGACACCGACCACCGCGTTGGCGCCCAGCCTCGACTTCGTGTCGGTGCCGTCCAGTTCGAGCAGCGCCCGGTCGACGTCGGCGGGCGAGCCGACGTCGCGACCGGTCAGCGCCCGCGCGATCTCACCGTTCACGTGCCCGACGGCACCCAGCACCCCCTGCCCGCCGTACCGCTCCGCGTCCCCGTCCCGGAGTTCGACGGCCTCCCGGGTGCCGGTGGAGGCACCGGCGGGCACACCGGCCCGTACCCGGGTGCCGTCCTCGGCGGTGAGCGTGACCGCGAGGGTCGGACGGGCCCGGGAGTCCAGGATCTCCACGGCGTGCAGGTCGGCGATGCGCAAAGTCATGAGCTTTCCCCACTCGGTTGTCGTACGGCAGGACCACGGGCGGTCATCGGACTCGACCGGCCACGCGCCCCGTTTCAGGCTCCCTGGTGCGCCGGTTCGGCGGCGCGGGCGCGGGAGGCGGCGATCTCGGCGTACGCCTGCTCGCGCCCCTCCCAGTGCGAGCCCTCGACGGACTTGCCGGGCTCCAGGTCCTTGTAGACCTCGAAGAAGTGGGTGATCTCCATCCGGTCGAAGCTGGGGATGTCGTCGATGTCCTGCACGTCCGCGTAGCGCGGGTCGTGCGCGGGGACGCAGAGGATCTTCTCGTCGGGACCGTGCTCGTCCCGCATGACGAACATGCCGACCGCCCGGCACTCCACGACACAGCCGGGGAACGTCGGCTCACCGGTCAGCACGAGCGCGTCCAGCGGGTCGCCGTCGCCGCCGAGGGTGCCGTCGATGTAGCCGTAGTCGGCGGGGTACTGCGTGGAGGTGAACAGCATCCGGTCGAGGCGGATGCGGTGCAGTTCGTGGTCCATCTCGTACTTGTTGCGCGATCCCTGGGGGATCTCCACGATCACATCGAGTTCCATCGGTTCCTCCTGGTGGCGGGACGGGTGGCAGGGCTGGTGCCAGGGCTGATGACGAGGGTGCCGCCCGGCGCGTGCGCGCGGTCGGGCGCGGGGGCGTGGGCGGGCGCGGGGGCGTAGCCGTATGGCACGGGCGGGTGGCGGCCACGCCGGGGAGTTCCACCGGAGGGAGAAGGCGGAGCGGCGGATGCGGGCATGGTTCCTCCTGGTCGCTGCGTTGGACCAGGGACCGTCAGCGGCGGATGCCGCGGTTCACGGTGAGCCCCATCACCGGCGCGCTCGGCGCACTCGTAGTATGCCCGGCGTTCGCCGTGGCAGGCATTCAGCGTACGCCGAACGGGGCACGTCGGCCGAACGGCGCCGGTCACGGTCCGCTTTCCCGGCGTACGCTCGACAGTGCGCGAGGCGCTCGGCGCTGGACCCCGCCGAGACCACCCGCCCACCGGGTGGCCGACCCGCCGTACCGGCCGATGGCTCCTGTACGTACCCGTGCTCACCGCACCCGTGAGGACCGGGAGGACACCATGACCGGCGCCGCCTACAGCTCGCACGACAGCACCCGACTCACCGTCTCCACGGGCTTGTTCGCTCCCGCCTGGCTGCCCCCGGGCGGTCGCGGCAACGGGCTGCGCGCCACGTCGTGGGCCCCGATCGCCGACCTCCCCGCCCACCATGTCGACACCGTGCTCGACGCGCTCCGCCAGGCGAACGTACCGGCGCACGCCGCCCCCGCGCCGCGCCCCGTACGGGTGGTCACCCCGGACCGGCGCCGCCCTGCCGAACCGAGGTGGCGGCTGCGGGTCGGCTCGACGTCGTACGCGCGGGCGGAGGACATCCTGATGCGGCTGCTGCGCACCCTGGGCGACTGAGCGAATCGTCCCGTAAGTCGCCCTCTCCATGGTTGCCGCCCACCCTCACGCGGGAAGAATGGTGGTGCCGGGGGCGATGGGGCTCGCCCTGTGACCGCACGGCCGACCGTGCCCCGGCCGTGCTGATGGCCTCTGCGTGGATGGTGTGCGCATCACGGGAGGTGGCTGCGATGGAGTTCCTGGTCACGGTGGACGCGACGATCGGCTCGCCGTTCGCCCCGCCCGACGGCTCGGACGGGTACGACCTGGTGAGCGCGGGCTCGACCCGGGTGACCGGGTACCCGGTCGGCTCGGGCCGGGTCGGCGACACCCTCACCGGGCAGGGCGGTACGGTCCCCGTCCTGCTGCTCATGGAGGAACCCGCGCTGCCGGACCGTACGGTACGGGCCCGGCCCGTGGCCCTGCTGCACGCGCTGGTCGACGGCCGCCCGGAGACCCGGGTGCTGTGCGTGCCCGCGCACGACGCGAACTTCGCCTCCCTCGCCGATGTGAGCACCCTGCGCGCCTGGCACGCCGACGAGGACACCCTCGCGACCGTGCTGCGCCGCTTCGACCGCTCCCACCGCTGGCGCGTCATGGACTTCGAGGGGGCCATGGCGGCGGAGGAGTTCCTGACGGAGGCGCGGCTGGCGTACGAGCGGTTGACGGGGTGCCTGGAGTGAGAAGCCCGCTGACCCGTCGCCCGTAGCTCTGGGGCGCCTCACCAGCTCTGCGGCACCTCATGTGATGTGCAGCCACACCCCGATCCACGTCACCGCGACCCCGCCCGCCCCCAGCACCCCCGCCCACCGCACCCAGCTCCCCGCGAACAGGCGCCCCAGCGCCGCCCCCAGCACCGCGAGCGCGACGACGGCCAGCACCGCCACCACCCAGGAGAAGCCGGGCAGCGCGGCACCGGCCAGCAGCGGAAGGGGCGCCCCCGCGAAGCTCGCCGTGCAGGCGATCGCGGTGGCGAGGAGGGACCGCAGGGTCGCGAGGCGGCCGAGCCGGGTGGTGGCCAGTTGACCGCGCCGCGTGAGGTTCAACTGCCGTGAGGCGCGCATGAGATAGGCGCGCCGGTCGGCGTAGTCGGCGACGAAGACCGCGAACGCGGCGGTCGTGAGCGCCGCCAGCCCCACCCGCACCGCGAGCCCGGTGGTGGCGGGCGCGCCCGAACCGACCAGCGAAGCGGCGGCGAGGGTGAGGGCGTTGAGGAGACCGTCCACCAGACCGAGCACGAGCGGCAGGGTGGACTGCGCCGCCAGTTCGCGGAACTGCCGTTCCACACTGCCCAGTTGGCCCGTCATCGCGAGCGGGGCTTGTTCTCCACCGTGTACACACCGGCCACGACCTCGTCGATGCTGTGCACCACGGCGCCGGTCCGCTCGATGGCCCGGGTGAGCGCCGCTACGTCGATGTCGTCGCCCTCCACGGTGACGTTGGTGCCGACGGTCTCGATGTCGATCTCCGTGACCGCGATGTTCACGGCCTGGACGCCGGGCGCGCCCTCGATCACGAGCGCGAGGTGGATCAGATCGGGTTCGGCGACCGTCTTGTCCACGTCGAGGACGAGTCTGCGGACGGGCATGGCGGGCTCCTTGACGGTCAGGGGGTCCCGGTCGGGGAGTCCCCGCGAGGGCGCCTCCCGGATCGTGACGGTCGGCGGGCGGGCGCGGTGGCGTCCGTCGCCGTTCGGTAGAGGCCATCAGCACGGGAGTGCGGTCAAGGGCGAGCCTCATCGCCTCTTCCATCATGCGCCCGGCGCGGAAGACCGGCGAGGGCAGGAGGCGTGGCCGCCGAGCCGCCTGGCCACCGAACCGGACCACCGAGCCACCGCGCGCCGCCAACCCACCGCGCCGCCGGACCGGGCTGCCCAGCCGTCAACCCGCCGGAGGCCAACACGCTGAGGTTTCCGAACCCCGCGCCGCAAAGGTTACAAAGGAGACACGAGGAGAGGGAGTGCGATGAAGCGGGACGACGACCCACCACAGCCGGAAGCCGTGTCCGACGCGTCCGCTCCGGCGGCGTCGGCGGCGCGGCTGCGCCTGCTGGCCGAGGCGAGCCGCGCGCTGGCGTCCAGCCTGGACGCCGGGGAGGCGCTGCGCCGACTCGCCCGGGTGGTGGTGCCCAACCTGGCCGACGCCTGTGTGATCGACGTGATCGAGGGCGACGGTCTGCGTCGGCTGACGGTCACGGACCGTGACCCGGAGCGGGCGGTACGGGTCCTGCCGGGCGCGTCCCTGCCCGCGCCGGGCGAGTCGGCGGCCGAGCTGGCCAAGGTGCTGCGCGGCGCGGGACCGCTGGTGATCGACGACTTCTCCGCGGCGGAGCCGGAGGACCCGCTGAAGGCGGCGCAGTGGCGGCTGTACCGGAGCCTGGGCGCGGAGACCGCGCTGATCGTGCCGCTGCGCGCCCGACGGCAGGCGCTCGGCGCGCTGACCCTCGTCCGGCGCGCTCCGGCGACCCCCTTCGACGAGCAGGAACAGGCGCTCGCGGCCGACCTCGGACACCGGGCGGGTCTCGCGCTGGACAACGCCCGGCTCTACGCGCTCCAGCAGCACACCGCCGAGCAGTTGCAGCTCTCCCTGCTGCCGGACCTGTCCGGCGTCGGCGACGTCCGGTTGGCCGCGCGCTATGTGGCCGCGCGGGAGCGGGCGGAGGTGGGCGGCGACTGGTACGACGCGTTCCGGCTGCCCGACGGCTCACTGGTCCTGGCCATCGGTGACGTGGTCGGACACGATCTGACCGCCGCCGTCCGCATGGGGCAGTTGCGCAACATGCTGCGCGCGCTGGCCTACGACAGCGGGGACGACCCGGCGGGCACGATGAGCCGTCTGGACCGGGTGATGCAGGGGCTGACCGCCGTCGAACTCGTCACGGCGGTCATCGCCCGCGTGGAGACGCCCCCGGACGCGCCCTGGCGGCTGCACTGGACGAACGCCGGGCATCTGCCGCCCCTGCTGGTCTGCCCCGACGGCCGCAGCGACCTCCTGGAGGAGGGGCACGCCCCCATCCTCGGCGTGGACCCCGGACTCGACCGCGACACCGCGCACCTCACCCTGCCGCCCGGCTGCACCTTCCTCCTCTACACCGACGGGCTCGTGGAACGCCCCGGCGAGGACATCGGGCGCGGGCTGACCCGGCTGCGCCAGTGCGCGACGGCGTTCGCGGGCGAGCCACTGGAGGTCTTCCTCGACGAGCTGCTCGCCCGGATGGGCGACGACCGACAGGACGACATCGCCGTCCTGGCCATGCGAGTTCCCTCCGGTTCGCCCGGCTGACTTGACCGCCGCCGCGCGGGGCGGTTCACTCGACTTCGGCGATGGAGCCCGCCTGGACCCCTGTGGTCCGAACCGCCCACCCCGGGCTGATGGTTCCTGACTCCGTCAGGAAAGCCATGCCCTCGGGAGGTACGCCGGGTGAACACGTCGCCGGTCCTCGTCACGGAACGCGCTCTCGCGTCCCCGCTCAACTCCGTCCACCCGTCGGTGACTTGCACTTGCCGGAACGGAGCGCGGCGATGAACTGCTTCGACTGCCGGGACCTGGACGTCACCGCCGCCGCGGTCGCGGTCTGCCGCTCGTGCGGCGCGGGCATCTGCGACCGGCACGCACACCCGCACCCCCAGGTCCTCCACCGGGCAGCCGGCATGGGCACCGCGACCAGACGCCAGGCGGCGCGCCGCCTGCTGTGCGCGACCTGCACGGCGGCCGAACACAGCGGCTGACCACCGCCCCCGAGACGGCCGAGGCAGCCTCCCCGCACTCCCCCGGCCACCCCACCCTTCCGGCGCGCGTCCCTCCGAGCCGTACACCCGCACGGCTCGGGCGCCCGGAAGGCCACGACCGGGGGTGCGTCGCCCTGCCGGGCGGCGCACCCCCGGCTCGCGAACACGGCATCAACCCCGTCCGCGCACCCACGAGTTCCACAGACCCGCGTACACGCCACCGGTCGACCGGAGTTCGTCGGGGTGACCCCGTTCGGCCACTTGGCCGTTCTCCAGCACCAGCACCACGTCGGAAGCGGCGGCCTGGGAGAGGCGGTGGGCGACCACGATCGCGGTGCGGCTCTCGATGACGGCGGAGGCGGCACGGTCGAGGGTCCGGGCCGTGTCACTGCCCGCCTCGGCTGTCGCCTCGTCCAGGACGACGACGGCGGGATCGAGCAACAGGACGCGTGCCAGCGCGAGTTGCTGAACCTGATATGCCGTCAGGGTCGTGTAGCCCCCCGCGCCGACCGCCGTGTCCGCGCCCGCCGGAAGCGCGTGGACCCACTCCTCGGCGCCGACAGCGATGAGCGCGGTCTCGATGTCCTCGTCCGAGGCGTCGCGGCGGGCGAGTCGGAGGTTGTCGGCCACGGTGCCGAGGAAGAGGTGGTGTTCCTGGGTCACCAGCGCGATCCGGCGGCGAGCGGCACCGCCGGCGGGGGTGCCGTCGAGCGTGACGCTGCCCGTGGACGGCGGACGTACCCCCGCGATCAGCGTGGCCAGGGTCGACTTGCCGGAGCCGGTCGCGCCGACGACGGCCACGTGCTGTCCGGGGAGGACGTCGAGCGAGATCCCGTGCAGGACCTCGGGGCCGTCGCCGTAACGGTGCCGTACGTCGTGGACGGCGAGTCCCGCGCCCGGGCGCTCCTCGGGCGGAGTCTCCCGGCGGTCCGGTGCCGGGGCGCTCAGGGTGACGCCGACGATACGGGCGAGCCCGGCCGCCGCCTGCTGCACGCTGTCGAAGGTGCCGAGCAGGGTGTTCACGGGGTCGAACAGCCCCACGAAGAACAGGGCGGCCGTGGTGGCGCCGCCGATACCGGCGGCTCCCGAGCGCACCAGTACGTAAGCCACGACGAGGATCGCGCTCAGACCCGCCAACTCCGCGATGTTGAGGCGGCCGTAGAAGCGCGTCGCCGCTCGCGTCGCCCGGAACTCGTACGTCATCGCCTCCGCCGAAGCCGCCTCGACGCGGGCGAGCCTGCCCGGTCCGAGGCGCAGTGCCCGCAGGGTGGGCAGCGCGGTGAAGGCGCCGAGGAGGGCGGAGGCGCGCCTGCCGTCGGCGGCGCGCCCGGCGGCGTACAGCGGGCGGGACGTGCGCAGGTACCAGCGCAGCGTGTACGCCTGGACGGGTACCGCGACCAGCCCCGCGGCGGCGAACCGCCAGTCCAGCGCGGCGAGTCCGACGAGCGCCGAGGCGATGGTGAGCGCCGCCGCGCAGAAGTCGCCCAGGGCGCCGGAGGCGGCGTCCGAGACGCGTTCGGTGTCGCCGGAGACCCGGGAGACCAGGTCGCCGGTGCCGCCCGCTTCGACGAGGTCCACGGGCAGGGTCAGCGCCGAGGCGACCGCCTCCTCGCGCAACCGGGCGGTCACCGCCAGGACGACGCGCGCCAGGAGCACGGTCGCGGCCCACCCGGTCAGCGCCCCGGCGACGGGGACGGCGGCCAGGAGGAGAACGGGACCCGTCAGCGCGCCGGTGCCCCGGTGGTCGGCGACGGTCTGGGTGATCCGCCCGATCGCCGCCGGAGCCGCCAGCGTCAGGGCGCTGTCGAGCACGAGCGCGGCGAGAGCCGCCCAGAGCGCGGGCCACCGGCCACGCAGCGCGGCACGCAGCCGGACCCGGGTCTGCCGGGCGGTGGCGACGGGCAGGGTCGCGGGAGCGGGGGCGGTCATCGGGCCACCGCCGCGCGGTCGTTGGCGGGGACGTGGATCACCTGGTCGCAGCGGGCGAGCCAGGCGGGGCTGCTCGTGACGACCAGGGTGATGTGCCCGTCCCGCAGTCGCCGTACGCGCTCCGCGACGGCGTCCTCGGTCACCGCGTCCACGGCGGTGGTCGGGTCGTGCAGGACGAGGACCGGCGGTCGGGCGGCGAGGGCGCGGGCGAGCGCGACGCGTTGCCGCTGGCCGCCGGAGAGGGTCTCGCCGCGGTCCCCGACCGGTGTGTCCGCGCCGTGCGGTACGGCGTCCACGACCTGGTCGGCGTACGCGGCCCGGGCGGCTTCGGCGACGGCGGTCGCGTCCCCGGTGAGCGCGCCGAGGTTGTCCGCGACGGTGCCGGGGAGCAGGACCGGTTCGTGGTGGCAGACGAGGACGGTGGCGCGGAGCCGGTCCAGGGGCAGGGCGGTCAGGTCGGTGCCTCCGAGCAGGACGCGGCCGTGCGCGGGGTCGCGCTCGCGCGCGAGCAGGTACGCGACGGCGTCGGCGACAGCCGGGTCCTCGCACGCCAGCCCGGTCATGCAGCCCGGGGGTATCGACCAGTCCGCCGCGTATCCGCCCGGCAGGGCCACCGCGTCGAACTCGATGCCGTGCGCGGCGACTTCGGGGTGAGGGGCGTGGCTCTCCGGTACGGCAGGGGGCAGCGCCAGGACGTCGTGGACGCGGGCTGCGGACGCGAGGGCGCGGGCGCGGCGCGCCGGTGCGGCGGAGAGCGCCCTCATCGTGCCGATCACGAACCGCGCGAGACCGAGCACCGCGATCAACTGCCCCAGCCCGACGCGCCCTTCGAGGGCGAGCCGTCCTCCGACGGCGGCGACGGCGGTGAGGTAGAGCCCGGTGAGCAGGACGCCCACCGAGGCCAGCGCCGCCTCGACCGACACGGCGTGCCGCTCGGCGCGTACGGCGTCGCGGCTGACCCGGGCGTAGTCGTCGGCGGCGGCACGCTCGGCGCCGATGCCCCGAAGCACTCGGAGTCCCCGGACCAGGTCCTCGGCGAGCGCGGTCGCCCGCCCCTGCCGGGCCTGTCCGACGGCACCGGCGCGGCGCAGCAGCCGGGACAGCCGGTCCTGGACGACGAGGAGGCAGACGGTTCCGGCCACGATCAGCGCGCCGAGCAGGAGGGAGATCCGCAGCAACAGCGCGGTGGAGCCCACCAGTACGACGACCGCGGCGACCGTGGTGGCAAGGGTGCCCGCGAACGCGCCCATCCGGTCGGCGTCGCCGGACGCCCGGCCGAGCAGGTCGCCCGGGGGCAGCCGTACCCCGCCCGCGGGTCGCAGGACGCGTGCGGTCAGGGCGGTGCGCACCCGGTGCGCGGTGTGCTCGCGGACCCGTACGGCAGCCCGTGCTCCGAAGCGGTACGACAGGGAGAGCAGCAGGAAGTCCAGCGCGAGCAGGACGAGCCGGAGGGCGAGCGATCCCGGTGTGCCGTGCCGTACGGCTCCCCCGACGGTCGCCCCGACGAGCACCGGCACCAGCGCCTCGCCCAGTTGGTGCGTGCTGAACAGCAGCGAGGCAAGCGCCAGATCGCGCCGTCGGCCGCCCAGCGACCGCCAAAGCAGCGCGCGGGGCGAGGCGGCGGCGGTCAGGGAGCCTACGGGCGGGGCGGAGAGGGTCACCCGGCTACGTTAGGGTCGCCTTACTTTTGTCGTAAACGCAGCAGTCCGCCAGGCCGTGTCGCGCATCCGCCACATGACGGGCGAGCACGGCGCAGGGGCGAGGAACACCGGGCATGGCACAGGACAACACGATCGACCTCGAACGGTTCGAGATGACGCGGGGGCAGATCTTCCGGCACCACGCGCACGGCGAGCACCAGTTGGCGTGGGCCAGCACGGGGGTCGTCATGGTCGACATCCGGGACCGCTGCTGGGTGCTGCCCCCGCATCTGGCGCTGTGGATACCCGGCGGGGTCCGGCACGCCACCGCCGCGCTGCGGGAGTCGGTGCTCCAGGGGATCTATCTGGACCCGGTGACCTGCCCGTTGGCGTGGGAGCGGCCGACCGTGCTCGCCGTGCCGCCGCTGGCCCGGCATCTGATCGGCTACCTGACCGGTGAGCTGCCGCCCGAGGTGCGCGCGCACGCGGAGGCGGTCCTGCTCGCGGTGCTGCGCCCGGCCGACGGCGCCGTGTTCGAGCTGCCGCTGCCCGCCGACCCGCGCGCCCGGGAGGTCGCCGCGCTGCTGCTTGACCGTCCCGCCGACCAGCGCGGACTCGCGGAGCTGGCCCACGCGGTGGGGTCCAGCCCGCGCACCCTGCTGCGGCTGTTCCTGGCCGAGACGGGGATGACGTTCAGCCAGTGGCGGGTGCACGCCCGGCTCCAGGCCGCCCTCGCGCATCTCGCGGAGGGCGCGCCGGTGGCGCGGGTGGCGGACCGAGTCGGCTACGCGACGCCGAGCGCGTTCGTCGCCGCGTTCCGCCGGGTGACGGGCGCGACGCCGGCCGCGTACGTCGCGGGGGCGCGGGCGTCGTAGACGTGGGCCACATGGGTGCGCGCCACGTGGCGGCAGCCCACATGGAGGCGGGCCACATGGGCGCAAGCCCGTTGGTGGCGTGTCCGGTCGGGTCTGCGGTGGCGGATGCGCGACATGGGACGGCGTTCCCTCGGCTTGTCCCGCCTACAAGTGCGCCTATAACGTCACTTAGGCAAGGCTAAGCTAACTCCCGCCGGTTCCTTGTATCGGCAGGTTTGTCGCCAAGGAGCACGATGGGGACCATCAGTGTGCGCACCACCCATGTGCGCGGCACCCATGACGGGGACGCTTCCCCGGTGGGCAGGGACGGTTCCCCACCCGCCGGAAGACGGCGGGGTCGCGCGCTCGCGGCCCGGTTGCTCGGGCTGCTCGGCGCGTGCGCGCTGCTGGGGCTGGTCACCGTCGCGAGCGTCGCCGTCGGGGCGAAGGCGATCCCGCCGGGCGAGGTGCTGCGCGCGCTGGTGCACGGGAGCACCTCGGTCGACGCCTCCGTCGTCCTCGATCTGCGGCTGCCCCGGACGCTGCTCGGTCTCGCCGTCGGAGCCGCGCTCGGCCTGGCGGGCGTGCTGATGCAGGCGCTGACCCGCAATCCGCTCGCCGACCCCGGCATCCTCGGCGTCAACATGGGCGCCTCGGCCGCCGTGGTCGTCGCGATCGCGCTCGGGCACGGCGCGGACCCGTCGTTCTCCGTCTGGTTCGCCTTCGCCGGGGCGGGCATCGCCGCCGCGCTGGTGCATCTGCTGGCGGTGCGCGGCCGTACCGGCCCGGCGCCGGTACGGCTGGCCCTCGCGGGCACCGCGATCAGCGCCGTGCTCAGCGCGCTGATCTCCGTCGTGACGCTCCTGCGCCCCGACGTGTTCGACCAGTTCCGGTTCTGGGGCGTCGGCTCGCTGGCGGGGCTGCCGCTGTCGGTGCTCACCGACGTCCTGCCGTTCCTCGCGGCGGGCGCCCTGCTCGCCCTCGGTCTCTCCGGTCCCCTCAACGCGCTCGCCCTCGGCAACGACACGGCGCGCTCGCTCGGCGCCGGTGTCCGCCGCACCCGCGTCCTCGGACTGCTCGCCGTGACCCTGCTGTGCGGCGCCGCCACCGCCGCCGTCGGACCCATCGCGTTCGTCGGGCTGGCCGTCCCGCATCTGGCGCGGGCGTTCACCGGCCCGGACCACCGCTGGCTGCTGCCGTACTCCATGGTGCTCGGCGCGGTCCTGCTGCTCGCCTCGGACCTGCTCGGGCGGGTCGTCGCCCGGCCCGGCGAGATCCAGGCCGGAATCGTGACGGCGTTCGCCGGAGCGCCCGTGTTCATCGCCCTCGTCCGCCGCCGCAGGATCGCCGAACTGTGACCACTCCCCGACTCCCGCGATCCATGCCGCTGTTCGTCGTCCCGCGCGGCCGGGTGCTGCGCCTCGGCGGTGGCCGGATCTCGCTGCGCTGGCACTCCCGCACCACCCTGGTGTGCCTGCTGCTCGCCGCCGCGTGCGTCGTGGTGGGCGCTGCCGGTCTCACCACCGGCACCTACCAGGTGCCGCTGTCCGGTGTGCTCGCCTGTCTGCTGGGCCACGGCTCCGGCGCCGATTCCTTCATCGTCATGAACCTGCGGCTGCCGCGCCTGGTGGGCGCGCTGCTGGCGGGCGGCGCGCTCGGCATGAGCGGCGCGGTGTTCCAGAGCATGTCCCGCAATCCGCTGGGCAGTCCGGACATCGTCGGCTTCACCAGCGGCGCGGCGAGCGGTGCGGTCGTACAGATCGTGCTGTTCCACGGCGGACCGTACGCCACCGCCCTGGCGGCGATCGGGGGCGGACTCGTCACCGCGCTGGCCGTCGGGCTGCTCGCGGCGGGCCGGGGTGCGGCGGTCGGCCACCGCGTCGTGCTGGTCGGCATCGGCGTCAGCGCGATGCTGACCTCGCTCACGGCGTATCTGCTGACCCGGGCCAGTCTGTACGAGGCGCAGGACGCGCAGATCTGGCTGATCGGCAGCCTCAACTCGGTCACCTGGTCGGTGGTGACACCGCTGGCGGTCGCCCTCGCCGTGCTGACACCCGTGACCGTCCTCGGGGCCCGCGCCCTGAGCTGGCTGGAGCTGGGCGAGGACACCGCCCGGGGTCTGGGGGTGCCGGTGGGCCGGACCCGGCTGGTGCTCGGGATCGCCGCCACGGCCCTCGCCGCCGCCACGACCGCCGCGGTCGGCCCCATCACCTTCGTCGCCCTGGCCGCACCGCATCTGTGCCGCAGCCTCGTCCGCTCCTCGGGGCCACTGGTCGTGCCCGCCGGTCTCATGGGCGCGCTGCTGCTGGCGGCGAGCGACTTCGCCGCCCAACGGGTGCTGCCCGGCACCGAGTTGCCGGTGGGCGCCGTGACCGGCGTGCTGGGCGGCTTGTTCCTGTGCCGACTGCTCGTGGCCCGCCGGAAGGCGGGGAGAGCGTGAAGACGGCTCGCCTACACAGGAGTTACCCGTCCTTCGTCTTACCCCGGTCACCTCGCCGAGACCTCCCCGCCACTCCATGCCCTGAAGGACACTCCATGCCCAGCGCAACGCTCTCTCCTCTGCACCGCCCCGTTCCCGCCCACGCCACCGCACGCCCGACGCGGCGCGGGCTGCTCGTCGGCGGTCTGGGGACGGCCGCCCTCCTCGGGCTGACCGCGTGCGGCTCCAACGAGCCCTCCTCCTCCGCCCGTTCGGGTTCCGGTGACAGCGCGTGGTCGTTCACCGACGACCGGGGCCGCACCGTACGGCTGCCGCACCGGCCGAAGCGGATCGCGTTCCTGACCGACACCGCGGGCGCCCCGCTGTGGGCTGCCGGTCTGCGCCCGGTCGCCGCCACCGACTCCGGACAGGGCATCGTCGCGGCGGTCCACCCCGACTGGTCCGGGGTCACAAAGATCTACTCCGCCGACAAGGGCGTGCACCTGGAGGCGCTCGCACAGGCACGCCCCGACCTGCTGATCGACGCCGTACAGGCCGACGGCACGCTCCAAGTGACCTCGCAGCTCCCGGCGGTGAGCAAGATCGCCCCGGTGGTCGGGCTGAGCACGTACCGGCCCATCGAGAAGATCGCCGGGACCGCCGACCGCCTGACGCGCTCCCTCGGCGCCCACCTCACCGACTCCGCCGCCAAGGACCGTTACCAGGAGGCGAGCACCCGGCTACGGAAGGCGGTGGCAGCCAACCGGGAGTTGCGGGTCGGCTTCGTCTTCGGCATCGACAAGAGCAGCCTCGGTGTGATGAACCCCAGGACCTGGGCCGTGCTGAAGACGGTGAGCGCGCTCGGGATGCGTCTGGTCCCGGTGCCCGACGGTTCCGCCAACACCTACAGCCAGTCGGTGAGTTGGGAGAACGTCCCGTCCCTCCCTGCCGACCTGCTGGTGTGGGCGGTCTCCGACCCGCTGCCGGACAACCCGCTGTGGAAGCGCACGCCGGCCGTGCGGGCGGGGCAGTTCTGGAAGCCCGAACTCACCTCGTGGTACACCTATAGCTGGGACAATTTCGCGGAGTTGCTCGACGGTCTCGCGACCCGTGTCCACACGGCGCGGGCGGGGGTCGGGGCGCGGGGCAGCGCCTGAGCGGGCGCTCGGACGCCAACTCCTTTTCTTCCTCCTTCCTTTGCCGCCAGGCGCCTCTGCGCCGCGCCCCTCCCGCCTGCCTGCCTGCCCTCCTGCGGCTTTCCCCTCGTCCTCAGAACTGGATCAGCCATGCCCTCTTTCCGCCGCGCCGCCTCTGCCACGCCGTCCCGGCGCGTTCGTCCGCTGCGCCCGGCCGTCGCCGCCGTCGCGCTGGCGACGGTCCTCACCGCGTGCGGCTCGTCCGCGTCTCCGTCCTCCTCGCCCAAGGAGGCGACCCATGTGGTCGCCACGGCGCACGGCAAGGTGACGGTGCCCACGCGCCCGCTGCGGATCGTCTCCGTGCACTCGTGGACCACCGAGTCCCTGTTCGACCTGGGTCTGAAGCCCGTCGGTGTGGAGGACAGCGGGGCGAGCTATGTCCCGCCGCGCTACCTCAAGGGGTGGAAGGCCGCCCCCAAGGTGACGACGGGCGCCGACATCGACTACGAGAAGATCGCCGCCCTCAAGCCTGACCTGATCGTCGGCGTCGACGTGCCGTATCTGTCGAAGGCGTACCGGAGGCTGTCGGCCATCGCCCCGACGGCGTTCGCCGCCTTCGACGAGAAGGCCGACTGGGCCGCGTACCCCGCCGAGACGGCCCGTTTCACCGGACGCACCGCCCAACTGGGCGTCCTCAAGCAGAAGTTCGACAACCGGCTGACGGCGGTGCGCGAGAAGTACGGCTCGCGGCTGTCGCACAGCGACTGGGACGTGGTCCAGGGCGGGTTCGACACCGGCAACTACTGGATCTACGGCCCGGCTTCGCCCGTCGGGGACATCCTCGGCAGGCTGGGCGTCCGGTTCGGCTCCGCGAGCGCGTCGGTCCACGGCGGCGCGGTCAAGTCCGTGTCGTACGAGCGGGCCGATCTGCTGAAGGACGCCGACTACGTCGTCTACTACACGAACAACGACGGCTCCCCCGCCAACAAGATCGGCAAGCTGTTCGCGCTGGACACGTTCAAGCGGCTGCCCTCGGCGAAGAACCACCGGCTGATCGGCACCGCCGACTTCCTGCCCGGCTCGTACCAGGACGCCCTGGGTGTGATCGACAGCGTCGAGCAGGCGCTGAAGGCTTCCTGAGCCATACGGAGCCCTCGGCTCGTGGTGCGTGCCCACATGTGTGACTCGTACATGTGTGACTCGTACATGTCGGATTCACACATGCGGAATTCGCACATACATGCGACCCGTACATGTGAATGACAAGAAGCTGTCACAAAAGAACCGGAATGCGGTCCCGCCCACACCCGTTTTCCCTGACATGACTGTGGGAGTAGCACTCAACGCGGCCGACGCGCCGAACCAGGTGGACGCCACCGTGCGGCTGGCCCAGGAGGCGGCGGACGCCGGGCTGCGGTCGGCGTGGTTCGGGCAGACCTTCGGCGCGGACTCGCCGCAGCTCGCGGCGATCGTGGGGCGGGAGGTGCCCGGGTTGCAGGTGGGCACCTCCGCGATCCCCGTCTTCGGCCGCCATCCACTGCTCGTGTCCAGCCAGGCGCTGACCGCCCAGGCGGCGACGCACGGGCGGTACCACCTCGGTCTCGCGCTGGGCACCAAGCTGCTGACCGAGACCGGCTTCGGGCTGCCCTTCGAACGTCCCATCGCCCGGCTGCGTGAATTCCTCACCGCACTGCGGCAGTTGACGCAGACGGGCACCGCCGACTTCCACGGTGAGCTGCTGACCGCCACCACTCCGGTCCCGGCGCGTGTCACGGGTGCCGAGGACGGCGTACCGATCCTGGTCGCCGCGATGGGACCGCAGGCGCTGCGGGTCAGCGGCGAGCTGGCGGACGGCATCCTGCCGTACCTGGCCGGACCGCGTGCCCTCGCGGACCACATCGTCCCCGCCCTGACCGCCGCCGCCGAAGCCGCCGGGCGTCCCGCGCCCCGCGTCGTCGCCCTCGTGCCCGGCGTGGTCACGGACGACGTGGAGGCGGTGCGGCGGAAGGCGACCGAGTACCTCGCCTTCTACGAACAGATCCCGTCCTACGCCCGCGTCCTCGAGCTCTCCGGCGCCCGCCGTGCCTCCGACGTGGCCGTGATCGGCGACGAGAAGGCGGTCGCGGCGGAGGTACGGCGCTACCGCGACGCCGGTGCGACGGAGGTCGTCTTCTCCGGCACGGAGATCGCGGGCGACGAGGACCGGCGCCGCACCTGGACCCTGCTCGGCGAACTGGCCGCCTGATGCTTCTGCCGACTCGCCGGGTCGGGCGGCTCTCCACGGCGGTGACTCGGAGGTGGCCGGTGGCTCACGACACGCGGAATTCAGCAGTGGTCCTCGACATGGACCATGTGCCGTCCCGGCTCGGCGCGGAACTCGTGGGCCAGGTAGCGCCCGGTCGGGGACGTTCCCCCCTGGCCCTTGTACGCGTCCTTGATCCGCTCCGTGACGGTCCGTGGAGGGCGCGCACGCCGGCCACGTCGCGTCGTCGCGGCCGTCCCTTCCCGCATCACCACGTACTGCCCGACGCAATGAAGGAGTTCGCATGACCACCGAAGCGACCACGACGGACCTCCGCGCCTTCACCGAGGACTGGCTGGAGTGGTACCGCGCCCACGAGGCGCGGCTGTCCGCCCCGCACGGCTTCCTGGCGATCACCGGTCTGCACTGGCTGGACGACCGCCCCCAGCGCTTCCCCGACGCGCCCGGCGCCTGGCACACCGGCGCCGAGGGCGTCGTGGTGAACCTGGACGAAGGCGAAGAACTGCTGGTGGACGGCGTGCCGGTCCGGGGCGAACACCGCTTCGGCGTGCTCCCCGAACGCGGCGGGGTCGACGCCGTGTGGGGCGACGCCGTCATCGAGGTCGCCAAGCGCGGCGGGCACGACATCGTCCGCCCCCGCCACCCGGACGCACCCCTGCGCACAGCCTTCACCGGCACCCCCGCCTACGCCCCCGACCCTCGCTGGGCGGTCACCGGGCGCTACGTCCCCTTCGACACGCCCCGCCCCACGACCGTCGGCGCGGCGGTCGAGGGTCTTGAGCACGTGTACGACGCTCCGGGCCGGATCGAGTTCGAACTCGACGGCCACGCGCTCTCGTTGACCGCGTTCCCCGGCGCGGGCGAGGGGCGCCTCATGACCTTGTTCACCGACGCCACCTCCGGCGTCACCACCTACGCCGCCAACCGCGCCCTCACCATCGACCCGCCCGCCCCCGACGGCACGGTCCTGCTGGACTTCAACCGCGCCGCCAACCTCCCGTGCGCGTACACGGACCTCGCCACCTGCCCGCTGCCTCCGGCGGAGAACCGGCTGCCGGTGGCGATCGAGGCGGGGGAGAAGATTCCGCGGGAGCGCGGGGGGTCGTGAGCGGGGTGCTCGATCGCTGAGAGATCAGCCGTGGAGGCGAAGCAATGACGACACCGCTGCCCGACGGGCTGCCCAGCCCCGCGCTCGTGGTCGACCTGGACGTCCTGGACAGGAACATCGCCCGGATGGCCGAGGCGTCGCGCGCCCACGGCTTCGCCCTGCGCCCGCACGCCAAGAGCCACAAGTGCCCGCAGATCGCCGAGCGCCAGCTTCGCTCCGGCGCGCGCGGTCTGTCGGTGGCCACGATCGGCGAGGCGGAGGCGCTCGCCCGTTCCGGGGTGGACGACCTGTTCGTCGCCTATCCCGTGTGGCTCGACGCCGACAAGGCGCGACGGCTGCGCCGC
Organism: Streptomyces sp. DSM 110735; assembly: GCF_016482685.1. Taxonomy (GTDB): domain Bacteria; phylum Actinomycetota; class Actinomycetes; order Streptomycetales; family Streptomycetaceae; genus Streptomyces. The sequence goes on from NZ_JACYHF010000003.1 coordinate 405,170, forward strand.
CTGGCGGACGACGTCGCGCTGCGCGTCGGCGTCGAGTCGGTCGAGGGTGCCCGGCGGCTGGGGGACGCCCTGCGCGGCAGCGCCCGGACGGTCGAGGTGCTGGTGGAGGTCGACAGCGGCGTTCATCGGACGGGAGTGCTGCCCGACGCCGCCGGGGAGATCGGGAAGGCGGCCGACGACGCGGGGTTGCGTGTCGTCGGCGTGTTCACCTTCCCCGGCCACGGCTACGCCCATGACCCCACGGCACGCGAACGCGCCGCCCGCGACGAGGAACGCGCCCTGAGCGAAGCCGCCGGGTCGCTCCGCCACCTCGGCCTCGGCGCCCATGTGGTCAGCGGCGGCTCGACTCCCACGGCGGGACAGTGGCAGCCGGGCCCGGTCAACGAACTGCGCCCCGGCGTCTACGTCTTCAACGACGCCCTGCAACTGGCCATCGGCACCTGCGACGTGAGCGACCTCGCCCTGGCCGCCGCGGGGACAGTCGTCAGCGTCCCTGCCCCCGACCGCTTCGTCCTCGACCTCGGCAGCAAGGTCCTCGGCGCCGACACCTCCCCCTGGGTGACGGGCCACGGCTACCTCCCCGCCTTCCCTCAGGCCACCATCACCGGACTGTGGGAACACCACGCCATCGTTCACCTGCCGGAAGGCGTACGGGGACCACACCTCGGAGCGCTGATCGCTGTGGTGCCCAACCATGTGTGCACGCCGGTCAATCTCGCGGACGAGCTGGTGGTGGTGCGAGAGGGCGAGGTGGTCGACCGCTGGGCGGTGACGGCGCGCGGGGCGAACACCTGAGGGCAGGGGCACGGACATCACCAACGCCTCGGCCGAGCGGATCGTCGCCGAGGCTCTCGGATACCCGCCCATGGCGCTCTGACCGACCCCGCTCACCGCGCCACCAGGCTCGACCCCCGCACCACCAACTCCGGCTGCAGCACGACCCGCTGGTGCGTGTGACCGTCGGCCCCCGCCTCCGTCTCCTCCAGCAGCAGCTCCGTCGCCAGCGCCCCCATCGTCACTGCGGGCTGCCGTACCGAGGTCAGCGGCACCGCCGATGCCGCCGCGAACTCGATGTCGTCGTAGCCGACGAGGGCCATGTCCTGGGGGACCTTGACCCCGGCGGCGTAGAGAGCCTGGAGGACGCCGAGGGCGAGGAGGTCGTTGGCGCAGAAGACGGCGGTGGGGCGGTGGGCGAGACCGAGGAGACGGGCTCCGGCGTCGCGGCCGGCGGCGACGTCGAGGCGGTCGGTGGGCAGTTCGCGCAGGGCTTCGGGGGGCAGACCTGCCTGGGCGAGGGCGAGGAGGGCGCCTTCGCGGCGGTCCTTGACCTGGTTGAGCTGGGGCGGTCCGCTGACGTAGGCGAGGGAGCGGTGGCCGGTGTCGACGAGGTGGCGTACGGCGAGCAGTCCGCCCGCCACGTCGTCCACGGAGACCGAGCACTCGGTGGTGCCCTCGGCCACCCGGTCGACCAGGACGAACGGGATGCGGTGACGGCGGAAGGCGTCGATGTTGCGTCCCGTGGCGTCGGCGGGAGTCAACAGGACCCCCCGGACCCGGTGTTCGGCGAAGAGGGAGAGGTACTCGGCCTCCTCGGCGGGGTTCTGGCCACTGTTGCAGACCATGACCCCGATCCCCGCCTCGCGCGCGGCGCGTTCGGCACCGCGCGCCACGTCCACGAAAAAGGGGTTGCCCATGTCGAGGACGAGCAGCGAGATGATCCGGCTGCGCCCGGCGCGGAGTTGGCGTGCGCTCTCGCTGCGGACGTAGCCGAGCCGGTCGATGACGGACTGGACGCGCAGCCGGGTCTCCTCGGTGACCGTCTCGGGGCGATTGATGACGTTCGAGACGGTGCCCACCGAAACCCCCGCGTGCCGGGCCACGTCCTTGATGCCGACTCTGCCTGCCATGCGCGCCTGTGCTCCGTTCCCCTGTCCCCCACCCCGCGCCCAGCCTATGCCGGGCGCGCCGCACCGCCCCCGGCGCCGGGTCAGAACCTGTACTTGTCGATGTTGCCCTGGTCGAAGACGGTGGGCTTGCCGAGGTCGACGACGCCCTGGTCACCGATGGTGAAGCTGCCGAGGTCCCCGGCCTTGAACGTCTCGCCGCGCTGCCCGGTGATCTGCCCGGAGGAGAGCGCGACGGCGGCGTGCGCGGCGAGGGCGCCGAGCTTGGCCGGGTCCCACAGCTCGAAGGCGCCGACGGTGCCGTTCTTGACGTACCGGCGCATGTCGTTGGGGGTGCCGAGCCCGGTCAGCTCGACCTTGCCCTTGTACTTGGAGCCGGACAGGTACTGTGCCGCCGCCTTGATGCCGACGGTGGTCGGGGAGATGATCCCGGCGAGCTTGGGGTGCTCCTGGAGGAGACCCTGGGTCTGCTGGAAGGACTGCTGGGCGTCGTCGTTGCCGTAGGCGGTCGCGACCAGCTTCATGTTCTTGTACTTCGGCTTCTTGAGTTCGTCCTTCATGAACCCGATCCAGGTGTTCTGGTTCGTCGCCGTCTGCGCGGCGGAGAGGATCGCGATCTCCCCCTTGTAGCCGAGCTGTTGGCCGAGCAACTGGACCTGGCTGCGACCGAGCGCCTCGGCGCTCGCCTGCGAGACGAACACGTCACGGCACCCCGCGTTGGTGTCGGAGTCGTAGGTGACGACCTTGATGCCGTTCTTCATCGCCTGCTTGAGCGCGGTGCACAGGGCGCCGGGGTCCTGGGCGGACACGGCGATACCGTCGACCTGTTGCTGGGTGAGGGTGTTGACGTAGGAGACCTGACCGGAGGTGTCGGTGGCGCTGCTCGGGCCGACTTCCTTGAAGGAGGAGCCCAGTTGCTTCAGCGCCCGCTCGCCGCCCTTGTCGGCGACGGTGAAGTACGGGTTGTTGACCTGCTTGGGCAGGAAGGCGACCGTAAGTCCCTTCTTGGTGGCGGCGTTCGGGTCCGCGTGCGCGTGGGACGCCTTGGCACCGCCGTCCTCCCGGGCCACGGACTTCTTCGTGGTGCCCCCGCACGCGGTCACGGTGAGAGCGAGCGTGATGACGGCGGCGAGTGCCGTACTCACCTGGCGGCTCAAGGGAGTTGACATCACAGGTGGTTCCCTTCAGGAGGCGTGCGTCGGGACGGTGGCCGCGGCGCCGCGCCCGGCCCGCGCGGTGGTGATCCGGCGGGCGAGGCGCGGACCGAGCACGGAGACGACGAGGAGAACGCCGGTGACGACGATCTGGGACTGCGCGGAGACGTCGAGCAGGCTCATCACGTTCTGGAGGGTGCCGAGCAGGAAGACCCCGGCGAGGGCGCCGCCGAGCGTTCCCCGGCCGCCGTCGAAGGCGACGCCGCCGAGCAACACGGCGGCGATGACGGTGAGTTCGAGCCCGGTGGCGTTGTCGTAGCGGGCGCTGGCGTAGTGCAGCGCCCAGAAGATGCCGGTGGCGGACGCCATCAGACCGGTGGCGGTGAACAGGCAGAGCTTCTGCCGCTTGACCCGGATTCCCGCGAACCGCGCCGCCTCCTCGTTGGCGCCGATGGCGAAGAGCGAGCGCCCGAACGGGGTCGCGTGCAGCGTGACGACGGCGAGCGCGAGCAGGGCCAGAAAGGGCGGCAGGGCGTACGGGACGAAGGTGCCGTCGATGCGGCCCGCCGCGAAGTCGAGGTAGCCGGAGGGGAAGTCGGTGACCGCGTCGGAGCCGAAGACGATCTGCGCGACGCCCCGGTAGGCGGCCATGGTGCCGATGGTGACGGCGAGGGACGGCAGCCCGAGGCGCGTCACCAGCAGTCCGTTGACCAGCCCGCACACGACGCCGAGCAGCAGGCAGAGCGGGATGATCGTCTCGATGGCCGTCCCGGCGTTCCACAGCGCGCCCATCACCGCCCCGGACAGTCCGGCGGTGGAGGCGACCGACAGATCGATCTCGCCGGACACCACCAGCAGCGTCATGGGCAGCGCGATCAGCGCGACCGGCAGGGTGTTGCCGATCAGGAACGACAGGTTGAGGGCGTTGCCGAAGCCGTCCACGCACGAGAAGGACAGCAGCAGGAGGACCAGCAGCAGGGCGCCGACGACGGTGTCCCAGCGGACGGCGCGCGACAGCGGCGCGGGCGTGTCAGCCATGGTGACCTTCCCTCCGGTTCGACAGGGACCGCTTCTTCAGGGCGCGGGCGACGCGCAGCGCCACGATCCGGTCGACCGCGATGGCGAGCACCAGCAGCACGCCGTTGACGGCCAGCACCCACACGGAGCTGACGCCGAGGGCGGGGAGCACACTGCCCACGGTGGTGAGCAGCAGCGCGCCGAGCGCCGCGCCCCACACACTCCCGGAGCCTCCGGTGAAGGCGACGCCGCCGACCACCACGGCGCTGACGACGGTGAGTTCGTAGCCGCTGCCCGTCGAGCTGTCGACGTTGCCGAACCGGGCGAGATAGAGGGTTCCGGCCAGTCCGCTGAGGGCTCCGCAGGCGGTGTAGACGGCGAGGACGCGCCGCCGGACGGGGATGCCGGCCAGGCGTGCCGCCTCGGGGTTGGAGCCGAGGGCGTACAGTTCGCGCCCGCCGCCGTAGTGGCGCAAGTAGTAGGCGGTGCCGACCAGTACGGCGAGGGCGATCAGGACGAGCCAGGGGACGGCACCGATGCCGCCGGAACCGAAGTCGACGAAGCCGCCGGGCAGGTCGGAGGCGGTGATCTGGCGGGAGCCGACCCAGAGCGAGTCCAGACCCCGCACGATGTAGAGGCTGCCGAGGGTGACGACGAGGGCGGGGACCTGACCGAGGCTGACGAGGGCGCCGTTGAGCAGCCCGCAGCCGACGCCGAGGGCGACCGCGAGCAGGATCGCGACCGTGACCGAGCCGCCGTGCTGAAGATGGTCACCGGCGGCGAAGGCGCAGACGCCGAGCACGGAGCCGACGGACAGGTCGACGTTGCGGGTGACGACGACGAGCGCCTGCCCCGTGGCGACGAGGATCAGGATCGTCGCGTTGAGCAGGAGGTCCTTGACGCCCTGGGTGGAGAGGAACGCGCTGTTGTCCGCCTGGGTGACCGCGATCATCACCAACAGGACGAGCAGGATGGCGAGTTCGCGCAGTTTCAGCACACGGTCGACCAGCCGGGTGGCGCGGGAGCGCTCCGGTCCGACGGCCGGGACCGGCGGGTGCTCGGTGACGGTCATGCCGCCCTCCCGGTGGCTGCCGCGAGTACAGATTCCTCGGTGGCTGCCGCGCGCGGTATCTCGGCGGTGAGCCGTCCCTCGCGCATGACGAGGACGCGGTCGGCCATGCCGAGGATCTCCGGCAGATCGGAGGAGATCATCAGCACGGCGACCCCGTCGGCGGCGAGCCCGGACAGCAGCCGGTGCACCTCCGCCCGGGTGCCGATGTCGATGCCACGCGTGGGCTCGTCCACGATGAGCACCCGGGGTCCGGTGGCGAGCCACTTGGCGAGGACGACCTTTTGCTGGTTGCCACCGGACAGGGTGCCGACGGCGTCCGCGAGGCGCGCGTACTTGACCCGCAGCCGGGTTGCCCAGTCGACGGCCCGGCTGCGTTCGGCGCGGCGGCTGCTCAGTCCGGCGCGCGTGGTCGCGCTCAGTCCGGTCAGGCCGATGTTGCGCTCGATGGACAGCGCCATCACCAGACCCTGGGCGCGCCGGTCCTCCGGGACGAGACCGAGCCCGGCGGCCATGGCGGCGCTCGGGGCGCCCCCGGTCAGCGGCTTGCCGCACACCTCGACCGATCCGGCGTCCCACCGGTCGACGCCGAACACGGCGCGCGCGACCTCGCTGCGACCGGCGCCGACCAGACCCGCGAGCCCGACGATCTCCCCGCGCCGCACCTCGAAGGACACGTCGGTGAAGACACCTTCGCGAGTCAACCGGCTGACTTTGAGCGCCACTTCGCCGATCTCGGCGGGCTGCTTCGGATAGAGCTGGTCGAGGTCCCGGCCGACCATGCGGCGCACCAGATCGTCCTCGGTGAGTCCCTCGACGGGCTCGCTCGCGACGAGTCTGCCGTCGCGCAGGGTCGTGACGTCCTGGCAGAGGGCGAAGATCTCCTCCAGGCGGTGGGAGATGAACAGGATCGCGGAGCCCTGCGCGCGCAGCGTGCGCACGACGCCGAAGAGACGGGCGACCTCGCTGCCGGTGAGGGCGGCGGTCGGCTCGTCCATGATCAGCACGCGGGCGTCGAAGGAGAGCGCCTTGGCGATCTCGACGAGCTGCTGGTCGGCGATGGACAGACCGCGCGCGGGCCGCTCGGGGTCGAGATCGACGCCGAGCCGGGTGAAGAGTTCCCCGGCGGCCGCGTTCACGGCCCTGTGGTCGACGCGCCCGAGGGAACGGCGGGGCTGGCGGCCCATGAAGATGTTCTCCGCGACCGACAGGTCGGGGAAGAGCGTCGGCTCCTGGTAGATGACGGCCACCCCGGCGTCGCGGGCGTCGGCAGGACCGTGCAGGACGACCGGCTTCCCGTCGAGCAACAGGGTGCCCGCGTCGGGGCGGTGGACGCCCGCGAGCGTCTTGATGAGGGTGGACTTCCCGGCGCCGTTCTCGCCCGCCAGGGCATGGGCCCGGCCGGCGTGCAGCTCCAGGGTGACGTCGTGGAGCGCGCGGACGGCGCCGAAGGACTTGCTCAGGCCCTGCGCGGCCAGGACGGGGGGCTCCGGCATGGTCACACCGATCGGTCGGGTGAAAGGTTTCAGTCAGTGCCCACGGAAGCTAGACCCGCCCCAACTACCGAGTCAATGGGCCGGAGTTGGATTTGTTTCCGACGACCCGGAACCGGACCGCACCCCTTGACGAGCCGTATCCGCACCCCTAGCTTCGCCTCCCGTGAAACGATTCACAGCCGAGTCGTTACGGAGCCGACCGTGATCAGCAGAAGACACCTGTTGGGCACCACCGCCACCTCCGCGCTTGTGACCGCAGTGGGCTCCGGGCGCGCTTCGGCCGCCGAGCCTGTCGGGTCGACCGCGTCGGTGACCGCTTCCGCCGTCGAGCATCAACCGCCGCGCGTCTCCCGGCCGACCGTGGAGTACGTGAGCCACCCCCTCGGACTCGACACCGCGCGCCCCCGCTTGAGTTGGCCACTGGAACCGCAGGGGTCCGGCCAGTCGCAGAGCGCCTACCAGATCCGGGTGGCCACCTCCCCGGACCGCCTGACCGCGCCCGACGTGTGGGACAGCGGCAAGATCGTCTCCCGTGACTCGGTCCTGGTCCCGTACGCGGGACCGGAGTTGAGGTCGCGCACCCGCTACCACTGGCAGGTCCGCGTCTGGGACGCGGCGGACCGCCCCGGCGCATGGAGCGAGCCCTCCTGGTGGGAGACGGGCCTGACGGCGGCGTCCGACTGGTCCGCGCGGTGGATCGCCGCTCCCGCCCGGCTGGTCGGCGCGCCGTCCCTGGAGGGCGCGTCCTGGATCTGGTTCCCCGAGGGCGATCCCGCCAACAGCGCTCCTGCGGCGACCCGTTGGTTCCGTGGCCGCGTCGAGGTGCCCGAGGGGGTGACCCGGGTCCGGCTGGTCATGTCGGCGGACGACGGCTTCACCGCCCACGCCGACGGCGTCCAGCTTGCCCACGTCGAACCGGACGGTCCGGCGGACAACTGGCGGCGCCCGGTCGTGGTGGACGCACAACTGGAGCCGGGTTCAGCGGTGTTCGCCGTCGCCGCGACCAACGCGACGACGGGTACGGCGGGTCTCATCGGTCTGATCGAGCTGACCACCCCGGACGGGGTCCGCACCGTCGTGACCGACGGCTCCTGGAAGACCGTCGACAAGGAGCCTGCGGGCGACTGGCGTTCGCCCGACTACGACGACGGCTCCTGGTCGTCCGCCAAGGTGCTCGCCCCGTGGGGCGGCGGACCCTGGGGCAGGATATCGGCCGCCTACTCCCCCGCCGCCCAGTTGCGCCACGAGTTCCGTCTCCCGGCCGGGAAGAAGGTCGCGCGGGCCCGCCTGTACGCTTCCGCGCTCGGCCTCTACGAGGCTCACCTCAACGGCACCCGCGTGGGCGAGGACCGGCTCGCCCCGGGCTGGACCGACTACCGCCGACGGGTCCAGTACCAGACGTACGACGTGACGAAGCAGCTCGCCCGTGGCGCCAACGCGCTCGCGGTGACCCTCGCGGCGGGCTGGTACGCGGGCAGCGTCGCGTGGTTCGGTCCGCATCAGTACGGCGAACGTCCCGCCTTCATCGGTCAGTTGGAGGTGACGTACACCGACGGCTCGACGGACCGCGTGCTGTCCGGCACCGACTGGCGTGCGGCGACCGGACCGGTCACGAACGCCGACCTGATGGCGGGCGAGGACTACGACGCCCGGCGCGAGACCCCGGGCTGGACGCGTCCCGGCTACGACGACTCCCCCTGGACCGCCGTCGACGGGGTGGAGAAGGTGACAGCCGAGCTGGTCGCCCAGGTCGACGGTCCCGTACGCCTGGAACGCGACCTCCCCGCGAAGCGGATGACCGAACCCCGGCCCGGCGTCTTCGTCTTCGACCTCGGACAGAACATGGTGGGCGCCGTCCGCCTGCGCGTCCGGGGCGAGGCGGGCACCACCGTACGGCTGCGGCACGCGGAGGTGCTGAACCCCGACGGCACGCCGTACACCGCGAACCTGCGGACGGCGCGGGCCACCGACACCTACGTCCTCAAGGGCGAGGGCACCGAGACCTTCGAACCGCGCTTCACCTTCCACGGGTTCCGCTATGTCGAGGTCACCGGCTACCCGGGCAAGCCGCCGCTCGACGCGGTCACCGGTCGCGTGATCCACACGTCGGCGCCCTTCACCATGTCGTTCAAGACCGATGTCCCGATGCTCAACCAGCTCCACAGCAACATCACTTGGGGACAGCGCGGCAACTTCCTGTCCATCCCCACCGACACCCCGGCCCGCGACGAACGGCTCGGCTGGACCGGCGACATCAACGTCTTCGCGCCGACGGCCACTTACACCATGGAGTCGGCGCGCTTCCTCACCAAGTGGCTGGACGACCTGCGCGACGGCCAGACGGCGGACGGCGCCTTCCCCAACGTGGCGCCGTACATGGACGTCGGTACGGGCACGGCGGGTTGGGGCGACGCCGGAGTGACCGTCCCGTGGGCGCTCTACCAGACGTACGGGGACGTACGGGTCCTGGAGCGGGCGTGGGCGTCGATGGTGCGGTGGCTCGACCACCTGAAGGCGCACAGCTCCGGGTATCTGCGCCCGGCCGAGGGATACGGCGACTGGCTGAACGTCGACGACGAGACCCCGAAGGACGTCCTCGCCACCGCGTACTTCGCGCACAGCGCGGCGCTGGTGGCCGCCGCGGCCGAGGCGCTGGACAAGGACCCTGCCCCGTACCGGACGCTCTTCGGGAACGTCCGCGACGCCTTCCGGGCGGCTTACGTCACCGGGGCGGGGCGAGTGAAGGGCGACACCCAGACGGCGTACGTCCTGGCCCTCTCCATGGACCTGCTCGCCGACTCGGACCGCGCACCGGCCGCCGACCGTCTGGTGGAGCTGATCGAGGCGCGGGACGGGCACCTCTCGACCGGCTTCCTCGGCACCCCGCGCCTGCTGCCCGTGCTCACCGACACGGGGCACACCGACATCGCCTACCGGCTCCTGACCCAGCGTTCCTTCCCCAGTTGGGGCTACCAGATCGACCGGGGCGCCACCACCATGTGGGAGCGCTGGGACTCCATCAAGCCGGACGGCACCTTCCAGGACGCCGGGATGAACTCCTTCAACCACTACGCGTACGGCTCGGTCGGCGAGTGGATGTACGCCCACATCGCCGGGATCGCCCCCGCCGCGCCCGGCTTCCGGAAGATCCTCGTGCGCCCGCGCCCCGGCGGTGGCGTGACCGAGGCGCACGCCCGCTTCGACTCGGTGTACGGCCGTGTCTCGACGGACTGGAAGACGGACGCCGAGGGTTTCCGCCTCACCCTGACCGTGCCGCCCAACACCAGCGCGGAGGTGTGGATCCCCGACGGCAGGCGACCCGCCCACGTCACCGGCGACACCGCCCGACTGCTGCGCCGCGAGGACGGCAGCACCGTCTTCACCGCACCCCCGGGAACCCACCACTTCGCCAACTGACCCATCGGGAACCACCCTTGAGAAGGGCTGCGCGATGACCTCCGGAACCAGCAAGGACGCCGCCGGTACCAGGACCCTGACGCGGGACGAGGTGAAGGCGGCGCTGGCCGCCCAGGCCGTCGAGACACCGTCGTGGGCGTACGCCAACTCCGGTACGCGCTTCAAGGTGTTCGCGCAGCCCGGCGTCCCCCGCACCCCCTTCGAGAAGCTGGACGACGCCGCCCAGGTGCACGCGTACACAGGGGTGGCGCCCACCGTCGCCCTGCACATTCCGTGGGACCGCGTCGACGACTACGCGGCGCTGGCCGCCCACGCGGAGAAGCGGGGGCTGCGGATCGGGGCGATCAACTCCAATGTGTTCCAGGACGACGACTACAAACTGGGGTCGGTCACCAACCCCGACCCGGCGGTGCGCCGCAAAGCCGTCGCCCATCTCCTCGACTGCGTCGGCATCATGGAGGAGACGGGGTCCACGGACCTGAAGCTCTGGTTCTCCGACGGCACCAACTACCCCGGCCAGGACGACCTCCGCACCCGCCAGGACCGGCTCGCCGAGGCTCTGCGCACGGTCTACGACCGCCTGGGTGACGGTCACCGGATGCTCCTGGAGTACAAGCTCTTCGAACCGGCCTTCTACGCCACCGACGTGCCCGACTGGGGCACCGCCTACGCCCACTGCCTCCGCCTCGGACCGAAGGCACAGGTGGTGGTGGACACCGGCCATCACGCGCCCGGCACCAACATCGAGTTCATCGTCGCGACGCTGCTGCGCGAGGGAAAGCTAGGCGGCTTCGACTTCAACTCCCGTTTCTACGCGGACGACGACCTGATGGCCGGTGCCGCGGACCCCTTCCAGCTCTTCCGCATCATGTACGAGGTGGTGCGGGGCGGGGGGTTCACGCCGGACGTGGCGTTCATGCTCGACCAGTGCCACAACATCGAGGCGAAGATCCCGGCGATCATCCGCTCGGTGATGAACGTCCAGGAAGCCACGGCCAAGGCGCTCCTGGTCGACGGCGACGCTCTGCGCGACGCCCAGCGCGCGGGGGACGTGCTGGCGGCCAACGGCGTTCTGATGGACGCGTTCAGTACGGATGTACGCCCGCTGCTCGCGGAGGTGCGGCAGGACGCGGGGCTCGATCCCGACCCGCTGTCCGCCTACCGGCGCTCGGGCCGGCAGGAGCGGATCGTCGCGGAGCGGGTCGGGGGCGTACAGGCGGGGTGGGGGGCGTGAGCGGCATGGGGGCGGAACACATGGCGGGGCACCACATGGGGGAAGACCACATGGCGGGGCACCACACGGGAGAGGACCACACGGCCGGGCACCGCACAGGAGAAGACCACGCGGCGGGGCACCACATAGGGGACCCGCACACGCCCGAGCAGCATCCCATGGTGGCTGAACTCCTGCACCGCGCCCACCGCCTCGGCGCCGATCCCCGCAACACGAACTACGCGGGCGGCAACGCCTCCGCGAAGGGCACCGCCCCCGACCCCGTGACCGGTGACGCCATCGACCTGATGTGGGTCAAGGGCTCGGGCGGCGACCTCGGCACCCTGACGGCGGAGGGTCTCGCCGTACTGCGCCTGGACCGGCTGCGGGCGCTCGTGGACGTCTTCCCCGGGGCGGACCGCGAGGACGAGATGGTCGCGGCGTTCGACTACTGCCTGCACGGCAAGGGCGGCGCCGCGCCGTCCATCGACACCGCGATGCACGCCCTGGTGGACGCCGCCCATGTGGACCATCTGCACCCGGACTCCGGTATCGCGCTGGCCTGCGCGGCGGACGGCGAGAAGCTGACCGCCGAGTGCTTCGGCGACCAGGTGGTGTGGGTGCCCTGGCGACGCCCCGGTTTCCAGTTGGGTCTGGACATCGCCCGCGTCAAGGAAGCCAACCCGCAGGCTGTCGGGGTGATCCTCGGTGGCCACGGGATCACCGCCTGGGGCGCCACCTCGGCGGAGTGCAAGCGCAACGCCCTGCACATCATCCGCACCGCCGAGACCTTCCTCGCCGCACGCGGAAAAGCGGAACCCTTCGGTCCGCTGCTCGCCGGGTACGCCCCGCTGGAGCCCGCCGCACGCCGCGACCGGGCAGCCGAGCTGGCCCCCACGATCCGTGCCCTCGCCTCCCGGGACCACCCCCAGGTCGGCCACTTCGACGACTCCGCCGAAGTCCTCGACTTCCTCTCCCGCGCCGAGCACCAAAGGCTCGCCGCCCTCGGCACCTCCTGCCCCGACCACTTCCTGCGGACGAAGGTGCGCCCCCTCGTCCTCGACCTGCCCCCGACCGCACCGCTCGACGAGGTGAAGGCGCGCCTGCGCGCACTGCACACCGCCTACCGCGAGGAGTACGCCGCCTACTACGCCCGGCACGCGCGCCCCGACTCCCCCGCGATGCGCGGCTCCGACCCGGCGATCGTCCTCGTCCCGGGGGTCGGCATGTTCTCGTACGGGAAGGACAAGCAGACGGCCCGGGTGGCGGGCGAGTTCTACCGCAACGCGATCCGCGTGATGCGCGGGGCCGAGGCGGTGTCGTCGTACGCGCCGATCGAGGAGCGCGAGAAGTTCCGCATCGAGTACTGGGAGTTGGAGGAGGCGAAGCTGCGGCGGCTGCCCGCGCCGCGGGCGCTGGCCACCCGCATCGCGCTGGTGACGGGCGGGGGTTCGGGCATCGGCCGCGCGGTCGCGCACCGGCTGGCCGCCGAGGGTGCCTGTGTGGTGGTGGCCGACCTCAAGGGCGCGGCGGCGGTGGCCGATGAACTGGGCGGTCCGGACAGGGCGGTTGGGGTCACGGTGGACGTGACGAGCGAGGAGCGGATCGCGGACGCCTTCCGCCGGGCCGTCCTGGCGTTCGGTGGGGTGGACCTGGTCGTCAACAGCGCCGGGATCTCCGTCTCCAAGCCGCTGCTCGACACGACGGTCCGGGACTGGGACCTCCAGCACGACATCATGGCCCGCGGCTCCTTCCTTGTCTCCCGCGAGGCGGCGCGGGTGATGACCGAGCAGCAACTGGGCGGCGACATCGTCTACATCACCTCCAAGAACGCGGTCTTCGCGGGCCCGAACAACATCGCCTACTCCGCCGCCAAGGCCGACCAGGCTCACCAAGTGCGCCTCTTGGCAGCCGAGTTGGGAGAGCACGGCATCCGGGTGAACGGCGTCAACCCCGACGGTGTGGTACGCGGTTCCGGCATCTTCGCGGGCGGCTGGGGCGCGCAGCGGGCGGCGACGTACGGCATCGAGGAGGAGAAGCTCGGGGAGTTCTACGCCCAACGCACCCTGCTCAAGCGGGAGGTGCTGCCCGAGCACGTGGCCAACGCGGTGTTCGCGCTGACCGGCGGCGACCTCACCCATACGACGGGCGCGCACATCCCGGTCGACGCGGGTGTGGCGGCCGCGTTCCTGCGGTGAGCGCCGGAACCGGGACGCACGCGTACGCCGCCGTCGACCTCGGCGCGTCCAGCGGGCGTGTCATGGTGGGACGCGTCGGTCCCGGCACCCTCCGTCTGACCGAGGCACACCGCTTCCCGAACCGTCCGGTACGGCTCCCCGGCGCCCTGCACTGGGACGTCCTCGCCCTCTACGCCGGGGTCCTCGACGGTCTGCGGGCCGCCGGACGCCTGACCCCCCTGACCTCGGTCGGCATCGACTCCTGGGCCGTCGACCACGGTCTCCTCGACGCCGACGGAGCCCTGCTCGGCAACCCGGTGCACTACCGGGACACCCGCACGAAGGGCGTGGCCGAGCGGGTGTGGGCGACGGTCCCGGCGGCGGAGCTGTACGCACGCACGGGCATCCAGTACGCCCCGTTCAACACCCTCTACCAACTGCTCGCCGCGCGGGACAGACCCCAACTGACAGCAGCGCGGCAGGCGTTGCTGATCCCGGACCTCCTGACGTACTGGCTCACCGGCACCCGCGGCACCGAACTCACCAACGCCTCCACCACCCAGCTCATCGACCCCAACACCCGTACGTGGGACGGGGAGCTGGCCCGACGGCTCGGGATCGACCTGACCCTCTTCGCCCCGCTGCGTCACCCGGGCGAACCGGCGGGGCATCTGCTGCCCGGCGTCCTGGCGGAGACCGGTATGACCGGTCCGCTCCCCCTCACCACGGTCGCCTCGCACGACACGGCGTCCGCCGTCGCGACGGTACCGGCCCGCGCCGGGGAGCGGTTCGCGTACATCTGCACCGGCACCTGGTCCCTCGCGGGGCTCGAACTCGACGCCCCCGTCCTCACCGAGGCGAGCCGCCGGGCCAACTTCACCAACGAACTCGGTCTGGACGCAACCGTCCGCTATCTGCGCAACATCATGGGTCTCTGGCTCCTCCAGGAGTGCCTGCGCGCCTGGGACGAGCCGAACCTGCCCCAACTCCTGTCAGAAGCAGCGGACTCGGAGCCCCTCGGATCGGTCGTGGACGCGAGCGACCCCGTCTTCCTCGCCCCGGGCGACATGCCGGACCGCATCGCCACAGCCTGCCGCGCCACCGGACACCCCGTGCCGCGGAGCCGAGCCGCCACCGTCCGCTGTGTCCTGGACTCCCTGGCCCTGGCGCACCGCCGAGCCGTCCGGGACGCCCAGCGCCTCGCCGACCACCCGGTGGACGTGGTCCACCTGGTCGGCGGCGGCGCCCGCAACGCCCTGCTCTGCCAACTGACCGCCGACGCCTGCGGTCTCCCCGTCATCGCCGGTCCCATCGAGGCGGCCGCCCTCGGGAACGTCCTCGTCCAGGCACGCGCTCACGGCGACACCGGCCCCTCCCTCACCGACCTGCGCACCCTCGTGGCCGACACCCAGCCCTTGCGGCGCTACGAGCCACGGGGCACGGCGGAGGCGTGGCAGACGGCGGAACGACGACTCGGCGGGGTGTGACCCCCGGACGGCAAGAGCCGCCGCGCCGCCTCCAACGCCCTTGCGGTCAGCGCCCCTTCACGTACCGCCCCCTTCACGCACCGCCCCCTTCACGGCGTCCGGTCCCGTGACGGCGGTCCCGTCAGCAGCCGGTGCTCGGCGGATTCGTAGCGGCTGCGTTCCCGGTCGGCGGCGGACTTGCCGGAGAGCAGGCTGGTGAGCCAGCCGGCGAGGAAGCCCGCGGGGATGGAGGCGAGGGCGGCGGTGTTGTACGGGAACCAGTCGAAGTCCGCCTCGGGGAAAGCGGCCAGGGGTGATCCCGAGACGAGGGTCGTGCCCGGGGTCAACGCCAGGACCGTGACCGAGCCGACGACGAGCGTGGCGAGCAGACCCGCGCGGGTGTAGCGGCGCCAGAAGAGGGTGTAGAGGAGCGCGGGCGCGATGGCCGAGGCGCCGAGGGTGAAGGAGAGGGTCGCCAGGGGCTGGAGGCTGCGGTGCTGGGCGAGAGCCGCGACCAGGATGACGGGGATGCCGACGAGCAGGGCGCACGAGCGGGCGAGGGTGAGTTCGCGCGCCGGGGGCAGCGGGGTGGGTCGGGAGGCGGTCAGGTCGTGGGCGAGGGCGTTGGCGCAGGCGAGCGTCATGCTCGCCACGGAGGCGAGCAGGGTGAGGAAGACGGCGGTGGTGACGGTGGCGAAGAGCAGGCTCTCGGGGCGGGAGAGACCGCTGCCGAAGGCGGCGCGGGCGCCGAGCAGATAGGCGGTGGTGCCATGGGGGTCGGCGCCGGTGATGCGCACGTGTCCGAGGAGGGCGGTGGCGCCGGTGCAGATCAGGACGAGCATCAGGATGAACAGGGTGACCGAGGAGACCGCCCAGGACATGGCCCGGCGCACCTGGCGCGGTGTTCCGGCGGTGTACATGCGCATGGTGACGTGCGGCAGGCAGGCGGCGCCGAGCACGATGGCGCACTGGGTGCTGGCCATGTCGAGGGCGGGGTGCGGGCTGCTGGAGTACTGCAGCCCCCAGCGCAGATAGGCGGGACCGGCGCCGCTCTGGTGCGCGGCGGTACGGAACAGGGTCTCGGTGCTCCAGCCGAAGGTGTGCAGGATCAGTCCGCTGACGACGAGACCGGAGGCGAGGAGCATCACCGTCTTGAAGATCTGGACGAGCGCGGTGCCCCGCATCCCGCCGAGGGCGGCGTAGCTGATCATGAGTATCCCGGCGCCGACCACGCAGCCGTTCTTCATGGCCGGTTCGGTGAACCCCAGGACGTAGGCGAGGAGTTCACCCACACCGGCGAGCTGGACGATCATCATCGGGACGAGCGCGAGCAGGGTGACCGCGCAGGCGGCGATGCGCACGGACCGCGCCGGATGGCGGTGGCCGAGGACGTCGCCCATGGTGTAGCGGCCGGTGTTGTGGAGCGGCTCGGCGAGCAGGAACATCAGCAGGAGCAGGGAGAGTACGGCGCTGAGGGCGAGGACCACTCCGTCGTAGCCGCACAGCGCGATGATGCCGCCGATGGTGAGGACGGTGGCGGCGGAGATGTAGTCCCCGGCGATGGCGAGTCCGTTGCGCAGGGGCGAGAGGGATTTGTAGCCGGTGTAGAACTCGGCGAGGTCGTCCGCGTCCGGGCCGGTGAGGACGCAGAGCAGCAGGGTCAGGGCGACGACGGAGCAGAAGGCGGCCAGGGACCAGGACTGCGCGGGACCGCTGAACTCCGTCACCGGGTTCCTTCCCGGTGCGCCGGGTGCGACTGGCGGGCGCGGTGGATCAGCGGGTCGACGACGGAGCGCGCGGAGGCTTCGTAGAGCAGGACGGCCAGCCAGGTGACGGGGATCTGCGCGAGGGCCAGCACGAGACCGGTGGGCAGCCCGCCGGGTCCCGGACGGGTCATGAGCCCCGGCGCCTTGACCGTCAGTGCGAGGAACCCGGCGAAGTAGCCCAGCGCGGTCAGGGACGGCACGCGTCGCTGCCAGCGGTAGGCGCGGCGTAACAGGCGGAGGGTGCGGTGCGGTCCGGAGCGCCGGCCCGTGGGCTCCGGGCGGCTCGATCCGTCTTCCTGTGACCAACTGGGTGTGTGCGGGGGTGTGCCGGTGGGGTGGCGGTGGTCGGACGGCGGTGGGCCGGAGGGAAACTCGGAGCTGTCGTCGGACATGTCGAATCTCCTGGCGGGGACTGAGCCCTGGACGGCACGGATCGGAGTCGTAGGCCCATCGCACATAGTGCGGGTCGAGGTCATGGAGTGCGCGAATATGTCGGCCGACAGGGACAGTTACCCATGACCTTATGTCGACATGTTTCCAGTCGACGGCCGTTATCGGCCAAAGAGCACGGCGCGACCGTCCGCCCCGGACCGGCCGCGCCGTGCTCTTCGGCGGCGCCGCTCAGCCGCCCGAACTCGACAGGTTCTCCCGCACCTTGGCGATGGCGAACCCCCAGCCCTGCTGGACCGTCGCCTTGCCGGGTACGGCGATCTCGTCGGGGTTGGTGAGCACGTCCAGCAGGACGGGTCCCGGTTCCGCGAACGCGCGCTTCACCGCGTCGGACAGTTCCTCGGGCTGGGTGACGCGGATGCCGGGGATGCCGAGAGCCTGGGCGACGGCGGCGAAGTCCGGGTTGTCGAGGACGGTGCCGAACTCCGGCAGTCCGGCCTGTTCCTGCTCCAGCTTGACCATGCCGAGTCGCTGGTTGTCGAAGACGACGAGCTTGACCGGAAGCCGCTCGGTGCGGATCGTCATCAGGTCGCCGAGCAGCATGGACAGTCCGCCGTCGCCGCAGAAGGCGACCACCTGCCGGTCCCGGTCGAGCAGTTGGGCGCCGATCGCCTGGGGCATGGCGTTGGCCATCGAGCCGAGGTTGTACGAGCCGAGCAGGCGGCGGTCGCCGCGCATCTCCACGAACCGGGAGAGCCACACCGTGGCCATGCCGGTGTCGGAGGTGAACACCGCGTCGTCGCTCGCGGCGGCGTCCACGGCAAGCGCCAGCGCCTCGGGGCGTACGAGGTGCGAGCGGTTGTCGAACGCCGAGCGGACCTTGCCGAGCAGCCCCCGGTCGTGGCCGGGCGAGGCGAGGTCCCGCTGGCCCTCCTGCCACTTGGTGAACTTCGCCCGCGCCGCGTCGAGATGACCCCGGTCCGTACGCGGCCGGACGCGATCGAGCAGCCCGCGCAGGGTCGGACCCACGTCCGCCGCGAGCCCCACGTCCACGGGCACGCGGCGTCCGATATGCTCCGCGACCCGGTCGATCTGGATCACCTTCTTGCCCTCGGGATACCAGTCCCGGTACGGGAAGTCGGTGCCCAGCAGCACCAGGGTGTCGGCGTGGTCCATCGCGCGGGCGGCGGCCGGGTTGCCGATGAGCCCGGTCTGGCCGACCTGGTAGGGGTTGTCGCCCTCGAAGCCCTCCTTGGCCTTGAGGGTGAGCACCATCGGCGCGGCCAGCCGCTCGGCCAGGGCGAGGACCTCCTCGCGGCAGCCGCGCGCTCCCCTGCCGACGAGCAGTGTGACCTTGCCGCCGTCGTCGATCACGGAGGCGGCTTCGTCGAGCGCGGGGTCGTCGGGCCGGTTGGCGGAGCCGGTCAGCGACAGCCGGACCGGCCGGTCATCGGGCAGCTCCAGCTCACCGATGTCGCCGGGAACCGTGAGCACGGCAACCCCGCGCCGCCCGACGGCGGTGCGCACCGCGACCTCCAGGAGCGCCGGGAGCTGCGCGGGCGAGGTGACGGTGGCGCGGAAGACGGCGACGTCCTTGAAGAGCAGGTCGTTGTCGACCTCCTGGAAGTAGTCGGTGCCCAGCTCCGCCTGCGGGACCTGTCCGGCGATGGCGAGCACCGGCGTGCCGCTCTTCGCGGCGTCGTAGAGCCCGTTCAGCAGGTGGACCGAGCCGGGTCCGACCGTGCCCATGCAGACCCCGAGCGTGTCGGTGAGCTGGGACTGGGCACCGGCCGCGAACGCCGCCGCCTCCTCGTGACGGCAGCCGACCCAGGACACGGCATCGGAGGTGCGGATGGCGTCGGTGAACGGGTTGAGCGCGTCGCCGACGACGCCGAAGACGTGACGCACCCCCAGTTCCTCCAGCGTGTCCACGACGAGACGGGCGACGGTACGGGCCATGGGGATCGTCCTCTCCGCGGGCCCTCGTGGCCCACTGGTGTCACACGGCGGGCGTGGTGCCGCCGCACGGATTTCAGGTACGGGTACCGGCGCGTCAGCCGGTGAAACGGTCGGCGTCGGCGGTCTTCCAGTCGGCCGCCCACGCGGCTGGGGGCTGGGCGGTCAGCTCGCCGGGGGCGAGCCAGTCGTAGAGCCCGGCGTAGGAGCTGAAGTCGCCGTAGGGCGTGTCACGGCGGCGCAGCATCTCCGGGCGCAGGTCCCGGGGGTCGCTCACGCCCATCGCGGCCATGATCTGCTGGGCGCTGCGGACGGTCGCCTCCTGGTAGCGGCGGACCCGCTCGGACTTGTCGGTGACGTCCAGGGCGCGGGCGCGGCGCGGGTCCTGGGTGGTGACGCCGGTGGGGCAGCGGTTGGTGTGGCAGCGCTGGGCCTGGATGCAGCCGACGGCGAACATCATGCTGCGGGCCGCGTTGGTGTAGTCGGCACCCATGAGGAGCCGCTTGACGATGTCCGATCCGGTGGCGACCTTTCCGCTGGCGCCGACCCGGATACGGTCGCGCAGTCCGGCGCCGGTCAGGGCGTTGTGGACGGTGATCAGCCCCTCGGTGAGCGGCATCCCGAGGTGGTCGGCGAACTCCAGCGGCGCCGCGCCCGTACCGCCCTCGGCGCCGTCCACCACGATGAAGTCGGGGGTGACGCCCTCGGCCAGCATCGCCTTGCACACGGCGAGGAACTGGGCCCGCGAGCCCGGGCAGAGCTTGAACCCGACGGGCTTGCCGCCCGCGAGGTCGCGCATCCTGGCCAGGAAGCCGACCAGCTCGCGCGGGGTGTGGAACGCGCGGTGGTACGGCGGTGAGATCACCGTCTCCCCCCGCGGCACCCCGCGCACCTTCGCTATCTCGGCGTTGACCTTGCCGCCGGGCAGGACGCCGCCGATGCCCGGCTTGGCGCCCTGGGACAGCTTGAGCGAGACGCACTTGACGGAGGGGTGGGCGGCCTTCTCCCGGAACTGCTCGGCGTCGAAGCCGCCGTCCTCGGTACGGCAGCCGAAGTACCCCGTGCCGATCTCCCACACAAGGTCGCCGCCGGGGCGCAGGTGGTACTCGGAGAGTCCGCCCTCGCCGGTGTCGTGCGCGAAACCCCCGCGCGCGGCACCGGTGTTGAGGGCGAGGACCGCGTTGGCGGAGAGCGAGCCGAAGCTCATCGCGGAGACGTTGAGCAGCGCCATGTCGTACGGCTGGGCGCAGTCGGGTCCGCCGATCCTGACCCTGGGCGGTGTGTCCGGGGTGTCGACGGGCGCCATCGACGGCACCAGGAACTCGTATCCCCGCGCATACATGTCCCGTTCGCTGCCGAAGGGTTCCTCGGCGTCGATGCCCTTCGCCCGCTCGTACACGATGTTGCGGGTGTCACGGTCGTAGGGGCGTCCGTCGAAGTTCCGCTCGACGAAGTACTGCTGGAGTTCCGGGCGGATCGCTTCGAGGAGATAGCGGGCGTGCCCGACGACGGGGTAGTTGCGCAAGACCGTGTGACGGCGCTGGAGGAGGTCGTAACCACCCAGCACGCCGACGGCACCCAGAAAGCCCGCCGCGAGCCACCACCACGGGGAGGCGAGCACGGCGGCGGACGCCGCGGTCGCGGCACCGATCAGAAGGAGACCCACGGCTCCGAAACGCACCATGCTCTCCCCGATAACCCCTATCGGGGCTCTCATGCCGCCACCGGGCAGAACACCGCTCTTCGACGGGCTGCGACCGGTCCCGGCCGACCGCCCACCGACCTCCGATTGACATGCAGGCAAATGCCTGCATGATTGAGGGTGTGAGCAGCGAGATGGACCGGGTCTTCAAGGCCCTGGCCGATCCGACCAGGCGGTTCGTGCTGGACACGCTGCGCGAGAACAACGGCCGGACGCTGGGCGAGCTGTGCGAGAGCGTGCAGATGACCCGGCAGTCACTGACCCAGCACCTCGGGGTGCTGGAGGCAGCCCGTCTCGTCAGCACCGTCCGCAAGGGCCGCGAGAAGTTGCACTACCTCAACCCCGTGCCGCTCCACGAGATCCAGGAGCGGTGGATCAGCGCCTTCGACCGGCCACGGCTGGACGCGCTGAGCGCACTGAAACAGAAAGCGGAGTCCGCCATGAGCGCCGAGAACGAACCGCGCCCCGAGTTCGTCCACACCACCTACATCGCCGCCACCCCGGAAAAGGTCTGGGAGTGCCTCATGGACCCCGAGGCGACGGCGGCGTACTGGTTCCACCACAACGTCTCCGACTGGCAGCCCGGCTCCCCCTGGGCGCACCGCCGCCTCGACGAGTCCGGCATCGACGACGTCGTCGGCACCGTGGTGGAGATCGAGGCGCCGCGCCGCCTGGTGCTGACCTGGGCGGGCCCGGACGAGGAGCGTCCCGACGGCCCGTCCCGGGTGACCTTCGAGCTCAAGCCGTACGGCGACACCGTCCAGCTCACCGTGACCCACGTCAACCTGCGCGACGAGAAGGAGCTGCGCCAGATCTCGGGCGGCTGGAGCTTCGTCCTGTCCAGCCTCAAGTCGTACGCCGAGACGGGCAAGGCGCTGCCGCTCCCGGCCTGGGGCGCCTGAGCCCGTCAGGGTACGGCGAGGTGCGCGCCCTCTGTCAGCCCTGCTCCGCTCCGGTCAGCGCCTCGGCGATCAGGCGGGTGGCGAAGTCGCGGTCGTCGGTGATCCGGTTGATGTGCTCCGCGAGCAGAACGGTCGTCGCCTCCAGGGGGTTCATCTCGGCGTCGGTCCAGCGTCCGTACTGACCGCGCCACAGGTTGGGACTCAGTCCGGTACCGGCCGCGATGAGCAGTCCCGCCATGGTGGGGACGACCTCGGGGCGGAAGGTCTTGGGCATCATGCGCATCGTGGCGATCAGCGGGACCACCACGTACTCGTTGACGTCCTTGTCCTCCGCCTCGCACGCCATCCGCAGCCACTTCATGAACGTGTAGATGAGCGTGCACGTGCCTTCGAGCAGGGCCTCGAGTCCCGTGGGACCCATGGCCGCCGCGAACCGGTCGAGCAGTTCCTGCTGTTCGGGGTCGGTCCCGGTCCCGCCGTCGTAGATGGCCTGGAGCCGGGAGTCGACCATCATCAGCGCCGCGCCCACATCGCCGACGGGAGCGCGTGCCGGATCACAGGGTGAGGACAC
Source organism: Streptomyces sp. DSM 110735 (assembly GCF_016482685.1). Lineage (GTDB taxonomy): Bacteria > Actinomycetota > Actinomycetes > Streptomycetales > Streptomycetaceae > Streptomyces. The sequence goes on from NZ_JACYHF010000003.1 coordinate 427,370, forward strand.
AGGGCTCCTCCTCGTGGGGCCATGGCGGACAGTGCGTCATGACGCCACGTTAGACCGCCGATCGACCGGGTGGTGGCAGTTGTTCTCGATACCGGCGCTTTTCTTCCTTCGCCCCCCTCAGGGCAGCTCCACCGGGTAGGGCTGCCCGAAGTCGGCGGAGCGGCTGACCTCCTCCCAGGCGGTGGCTTCCGCCGTCCGGTGGCGGGAGTGCTCCAGCGCCATGGTCGCGGCGTTCACCCCGAGGGGAAGGTGACCCGGGACCTCGCCGCGGTGGACGGTACGGACGATGATCTCCGCGGCGCGCGCCGGGTCTCCGGCCGCTCCGGCGGTGTTCTGCCGCACGCGGCGGTTCATCTCGCCGACCGTCGCGTCGTACGCCTCGGGGATGTCGTGCACCGTCATGGACGAGCCCGCCCAGTCGGTGGCGAAGCCGCTCGGCTCGACGACCATCACCCGCACGCCGAACGGCGCCGTCTCCGCGGCAAGGACCCGGCTGAAGCCGTCGACCGCGAACTTGGCCGCCTGGTAGGAGGCGATGCCCGGCGAACCGCCGACGCGGCCGCCGATCGAGGAGATCTGCACGACCGTGCCCGAGCCCTGACGGCGCAGAACGGGCAGAGCCGCCTTGGTGACGTTGTAGACGCCCCAGAAGTTCGTCTCGAACTGCGCGTGGAAGTCGGCGTCGGAGGAGGTCTCGATCGGGGACACGTTCGCGTATCCCGCGTTGTTCACGAGCACGTCGATACGCCCGAAGCGGTCCGGTGCCGCGTCGATCGCGTCGCGCGCCGCCGCCGGATCCGTGACGTCCAGGGCGACAGGGAGGACGCGGTCGCCGTGCTCGCCGAACGCCCCGGCGAGGACCTCGGGACGGCGTGCGGTGGCCACGACGAGGTCGCCCGCCTCCAGCGCGGCGACCGCCAGGGCGCGGCCGAGACCGCGGGACGAACCGGTGATGAACCAGACCTTCTGCTGATCGTTCTTACTGCTCACGTGGACGCTCATGCACTTAGTGAAACACCGTTGCCGTAATAACGCAACGTCGTTTCACTAAACCCTCCTATCATGGCGTCCATGACTGATCAGGCCGCCTTCCAGCGGGCTCGCAGCGCCCAGGCCAAGCAGGCGCGCGAAGCCGCGATCCTCGACGCGGCCCGTGCGCTCGGGCGCCGACGCGGCATCCGGGAGGTCACGCTCACCGACATCGCCGCCGAGGTCGGCATGCACAAGTCCGCGCTGCTGCGGTACTTCGAGACGCGGGAGCAGATCTTCCTCGACCTCACCGCGGAGGGCTGGCGGGAGTGGTCCGCCGCGTTGCGCGCGGAGTTCGGGAAGCACGAGCGGGCCACACCCCCGACGATCTCCGCCGCCTTCGCCACCACCCTGTCCGAGCGCCCCCTGTTCTGCGACCTGCTCGCACAGGCACCCCTGAACCTGGAGCGCAACGTTTCCATCGAGGCGGTACGCCGCTTCAAGCTGGTCACCCTGGAGGAGGTCGCGCTGATCACCGGCGAACTGGACCGCCTGCTCGGCCTGACCGAACAGCAGGCCGTCGACACGGTCGCCACCGCCACCGGCATGGCCGGAGCCCTGTGGCAGATGTCCACCCCGGGCCCCCGCCTGCGCGACCTCTACACAAGCGACCCCCGCCTCACCCACGCCCTCGTCGAGGTGGAACCCCGCCTGCACCGCGTCCTGACCGCGCTGCTCACGGGGTTGGAGGGAGCGGGGCGCGCACACCGTGTGGTCACCGACTGACCCCCAAGGGGCCGCGCCCGTCGGACGCGGCCCCTGCCGTGGTGCACCTCTGCTAGTCGAGCAGCGTGACCGAGTAGTCCAGCGTGGTCCCGGTGACGGAGTACGTCGCCGTCTGGCCGTTGTCGCAGTACGAGACGTACCGGTTGCCGTAGTTCTTGGTACCGGCGACGGCGTCGACGTACGGGCGCAGGTCGGTGCCCTCCGGGAACGACGTGGTCGTCAGGTCGATGGTCCTCGTCTGGTTCACGGGGTACGCGTCGGTCGACGGCGACTGCTCCCCGGTACGGGTGGTCGCGGCCCAGGAGAGCACGAACCCCGAGTTGTTCACCACCGCGACCTTCTGGACACAGGGCTCCGCCTGCGCGGGCGCGGCCTGCGCGGTCACCGCCGGGACGGCGGCGAGGGCGACGGCGCCCATCAGCGGCAGCGCGGTCCTGAAGAGCTTGCGGTTCATCGTTCGACTCCCTCTCGTAGGACATCAAGTCCCTTGCTGTGTACGGGACTTGGGATGCGGCGCGAGTACCCGGAGATGTTCCGCAACCACTCCCGCCCTTCGGCCGACGCAGGGAATCGGCCATTCGTTCGGATCGGAGGAACGCGGCTGGGTGCGCTGGCGCGTGAGACACGTGTCAAGACTGCTGACCTCCCGCGCGGTCACGCCCGCCGCCGGGGCTCATAAGGCGTCACCGGCTGGTCGTGTGATGCCGTCGTACGAGGCACGGATGGATACGGAATGGCCGAATCCGAAGGCGGTCAGGCCGACCGAACGTCTCCTGGAGACCCCAGTTCAGACAGCCGGTGGCGAGCCCGAAGACGCCGAGGGCCAGCGGCGGATACGCCGTCCGGGCTCGCCAGGTGGGCGATGGTCGCCGCGTTCTCGGACGCCTCCGCGTAACGGCCCACCGCCGTGAGGCCGGTGATCGCCTCGGCGTTCGGCCCGTCGGGCGCCTGCGGGCCTGCGGACCGTAGACACCGAGAGCGCCCGCAGGACGAGCGAGCGTCTACTCCGTCACCGTCACCGTCACCGCGGCCGGGCTGTATGCGTGGTGCAGCTTTCGATTACTGCGAGTAGGTGCCGAGTGTCGGTGAGATCCGGCAGGACGTGGTGGGCTCCGGCGGCTGCGAGCTCTTGAGGACTGGTAGTTCCGGAGGCCACCGCCACGCGCACGAGAGCGAGCCGGTGGGCATCGTCGGACGCGTATCCGCCGCTGGCGAGATCGAGATGCCTGTCCAGGCCCAGCGCCTTGAGCTTGATCTCGGCGCTGCCCTGCAGATTGCCGGTGACCACGGTCGGTACGGTCTCCGGGGTGCGGGCGACGGCAGCCAGTGCGGCGGGAGCGCCGGGCATGACCCGGCCCGTGCGGACGAGGTCGTTACGAGGATCATGCGGCGGCTCACTCCTTCAGGACGGGGCGGCCGCGGTCGAGGAGACGTCGCGCGGTGACCCAGGCGCGCGTCAGGTCCTGATTCTCTGGTTGACGGGCCAGGTCACCGCACAGCAATTGGCCTACATCTGAGCACGGGCACCACAAACACACCAGGCAGCCACGGCGGCCCCCCAAACCGCCGTTACGCCACGGACGTGACAAAAGAGGGGCTACTCGACGCCTGCGGGGTCACACGCTCGCGGGTTGACCCAGAGGTGCTGGAACTGGTTGATGTAGCGGTTGGTGACATCTCCGTCGATGACGCGCAGCATCGCGTCATTCGCACGGTAGGCCGAGTTCTCCGTGATGTTGTAGGAGCCGACGAACACGGGCTTGCGCCATTCGCCGGCGTACCGCGCGTCGATCAGCAGGAGTTTGTTGTGGCTCCAGCCATCACAGTGGACATCACTGGCCGAAATGCCGTAACTACCCGTCAGGACATTGAGGCCCGCTTCTTTCTGAACAATGATCTTGACGTCGCACCCAAGGCCGCGCAGGCGACGGAGCTCGGCGGCGATCGCACTTGAGTAAGCGCTGCTGTCGAACTCGCTGGCCTCCATCCAGACGCGGTCGTTCCCGGGCTCGCACGCGGAGACGTTGCCGAGAATGTCGGCGATCCGGTTGGCGCCCGGCTGCGGGTAGAAGTACGCCTTGGAGAGATCGTTGCTTCCGTCGATCATCCGGTCCGAGTTGGTGCTCCACGTGACGCCGTCATAGGTCCAGCCATGGGCGAAAAGCCGACGCCAGTAGTTGACGTAGGCGGAGAAGAGGGCGGTGTCGTCACGGCTGATCAACAGGTTCTGAGCATGAGTGGCCTGGGAGTCCTTCAGGTTGCTCGAACTCTGGATGACAAGCTTCGTGTCACCCTTCTGGATCAGGAAGAACTTGTTGTGCATCGAGCCGTGACCGGGATCGGCACAGGCGTCAGCGCAACTCTCGACATCTATGCCGTTGTCGCGGAGATAGGTGATGATCTCCGATTCCGTCGGACCGACCACGACGCGAACGCTCACGCCGCTGCGCTGGGCCCGCACAAGGGAGTCCGCAATCGTCTGACCGCCACCGGAGCGGTACCAGTTGTAGAGCGCGACGCGGATGTAGTTCCCCTTCTCACCGGCGGCGGACGCGTCCGCCGTGGCGTCGATCTTGCCCTTGATCTTGGAAACGAGCAGGAGATCCTGTACTCCGCCCCCGTAGATGAAACAGGTCTCGTAGCGACCGGACGTGGAGACCTCGCAGTCACTGGTCTCGGCCGAGGCGGGCGGCGCCGAGATCATGGCTGCCAGCAGGGCCAGGATGAACAGCATCGCACTTGTAAGTGAGCGCTGCTTGAAGACGGGTCTGTTGATCATCGGAGGATGATATGGCATGTACACAACCGTGGGTCAATGCCGTGACAAGCGGATTCGCGGCCTGCGGCCGTCCTCGCTGTCGCGTCGCCACCCGGTCCAGCCGTTCATCGTCTTCACCGCACCGGCCCTGAGGCGATGCAAAGCGATGTCCATGGATCCCTGCGCGTAAGAACCCATAAGAGCTAGTAACACGATCAAGGGTGTGCCTTATTGAGGCGTCTCCAGCAGATCCGGTCAAGGATGCTGGTCCCAACTGGTCCCCAAAACGGCCGAGGGCCGGTTTCAGATTTCTCTGAAACCGGCCCTGAGCTGCGACTCTCACAAGTCGGGACGACAGGATTTGAACCTGCGACCCCTTGACCCCCAGTGATCTGTGTGAGACGACGAAGCCCCGGCTCGGTGGAGTTCACCGGCCGGGGCTTCGCCGCCCCTGGGGCGGTCAGTTCTGCTCGTCGTCCTCGGACTCTCCACCAACAACGGGCGGGCAGGGTTCAGCGGGGGCCGTACTGATCCGTAGGCACCCGTCCGTGCCGAACAGCTCGATCAACTGCGATAGATGGGCGCGGGCCGCACTGCGGCCGGGGGCCTCTCCCGTCGTCACCCGCGCCCCTCCAGGTCCGCCCACACGATCTTGCCCCAGCGCCGCTCATCCGTGCCCCAGTCGGCGGCCAGCGCCGCCACGAGGCGCAGACCACGCCCGCCTTCTTCGCTGTCGTCGGCTTCGCGCTGCACCGGCCGCGCCCGGGAGAGATCCGCGACGCCGACACGTACCCGCGCAGCGCCGGGACGGTCGATGACGACCCGGATGGACTCCCGCCGAGCGTGCTGCACGGCGTTGGCCACCTGCTCGGAGACGATCAGCGCCCCGTCCTCGGCCAATGCGTCCACCCCCAGACGGCACAGGCGGTACGAAGCAGGCGCCGCGCGGTGGCTGCGCTCTCGGGTTGCCTCGGCAGGGTCTCGCTGTACCCGGGGTGCCCGGTCCGGCGGGCCCGGGTTGTAGGTTGCGGCATGTCGGTCTGCTTCCTTCAGATCGGCCAGCCCCGGGGCCGTTCGCGCGGTCGCCGGGGCGCTTCGCGTTCAGGTAACCGGGGTGCGTGATCATGCGGAGGAGCCAACCAGGGGGCCAGGGAGGGGCCACACTAGATACGGAAGGGGGCACCATGAGCGACACCACCGAGCGACACCACCGAGCGACGCCGCGAGTTCGGCGCCTACCTCGCCGGTCTGCGGCGGCACTCCGGCCGCTCGCAGCGGCAGTTCGCCGCCGTGCTGTGCGCCGTGTCCGGCGCCCAGTCGATCACGCGGAACGAGGTCTCCCGGTGGGAGCGCGGGGAGCGTATCCCGGACGTGTGGCTCCCCACCTTCGCCCAGGTGCTCGGTGTGCCGCTGCGTGAGCTGGAGCAGGCCGCCGCGTACGCCCGGGGCGACGCTCAGGCCACCCTCCCCGGGGTCGCGGCCACCCTCGCGGACTTGCTGCCCGACGGGGAAGCGCTGGAGCCCCTGGCGACCCCCCGTGGCCGTCGGATCGGCACCACCACTGTGGACGGCCTGGCAGCTCGCGTCCACGGCCTCCGGCTCGCGGACGATGTGCTGTCCGGCGGTGACCTGATCGCCCCCGCCTTCCGTGAGTTGCGCGCCGCCGTCCGCCTGTACCGCGAGTCCGAGCACTCCGAGGAGACGGGACGCGGCCTGCTCGTGCAGATTGGGGAGTTGGGCCAGATCGCCGGATGGATCGCCTCGGACGCCGGTCGGAGTGACGACGCGGAGCACGCCTACCGGCTCGGGCTCTCGGCCGCCCGCCAGGCCGGGGACGCGCCGCTGGTGGCACAGCTCGCGGGTAGCCTCGCCTACCACCTGACGAACAGCGGCCGGGAGCGGGAGGGCCTGGAGCTGGCGAAGGCGGCCGTTGCGGAGGCCGGGCCGGATGCCCCGGCCACAACCCGCGCCCTGTTCCTGGACCGCGTGGCGTGGGCGCACACGCGTGCCGGGGAGGCTCAACCGGCCCTGCGGGCGCTCGGGGAGGCCCACGCCGCCCTGGATGCCACGGACGGCCCTCCCGCACCGACATGGGCCTACTGGGTGAACCGCGAGGAACTGGAGGTCATGGACGCCCGGGTGTTCACCGAGCTGCGCCGCCCGCTGCGCGCGGTGCCGCTGCTCCAGGACGTCCTGGGACGCTACGACGCCACGCACGCCCGGGAGGTCGCGCTGTACCGCTCATGGCTGGCCGTGGCGCTGGCCGACGCGAACGAACCCGAACAGGCCGCCGAAGAGGCCCGCCGCGTCATCGACACGTCCGGCGATCTTTCCTCGGAGCGCACGGCGGAGCGGGCCCGGACAGTCCTCCACCGGCTGAAGGAGTACGAGGACGTACCGGAGGCGCGGGAAGTACTGGCCAACTACGGGCACTTGTTGCTCGCATGACCGCGGCGGTGATGCTGCCTACTGCTCCGCGTACAGCTCTCGAATGTGGCGGCTGCGCCTGTCCTGGAGCGCATCGAGCGTCGCTCGTGCTGCTGCAGCATTGTGGGGCGGCTCCAGCGACTCCAGCACGCCGTGAGGTGCACAAGTTGCACCATGGAAGTGCAGAATGTGCGGCTGTACGACGCGCGGCACGCCTGCCTTCCGTGGATGGCGAACACGGGGCGCCGGACTCGGCGGACTCCACACGTCGGCCTACCCCTCCCAGCGAGCAGGCTGCTACTTCTGTTCAACCATCGCCTGTTCTCGCCGCTCCACCTCCGACAGCACGGCCTACTCGGCCTCGCGCTGTGCGGTGACGAGTTCTGTCGGCGCTTTGGGGTTGTCAAAGCCGAGCTGGCTCAACAGACGCTTGATCGCCGCCCAGCCACCCTGCACTGCGCCGCCAGCGCACCTCCGCGGCATGGACGAACTGAGCCAAGGATCTGCGGACCGAGCTGTACCGCCCCCTGTACCACCAGCCCATCTACCCGGCGAACCTCTACGCCGACCGCCCGCCGAACCACCACGCCGAATACCGCGAGCGCGTCACCGATCCCCAGGTCGAGCTGATGCGCGCCCGCGGTATCTGGCGGTAGGACGCCACTTCGTGCTGCGTGGGCAGTTCCTCAAGGCGGACGGGGCTCCCGGATGTCACGCCCCGTCCGATTCTCTCCGGCCGCGTGGTCATGACGAGCCGGAGAGCGGGGTCACCCCGACACGGGCGTAAGGGTGAAGTCCTGTGTTCCGAGCTGCTGGCAGTTTCGACCGATGAGAGGCTGACCCTCGCCGTTGGCCTGGAGGCAACCTTGGTAGTCGCCCTTCGGGTTGGTCCACTTCAAGTGGGAGTCGGAGGTGGACACGAACTTGGCCGGGAACACGAGAGGCTTGGGCTGGGTGCACGACCCCATCCCCGTCCGCGAGGCCCAGGTACTCGCCCCCAGGCTCAAGCACTGGTCAGCAGGGACAGACACGTTGTGCAGATAGCCATTCTCAGCGTCGCGCAAGAAGTGCTGCGCGGCCTTTCCGGGCGCGCACGGCCTCAGGACAACCATGGTGTATTCCGTGCCGTCCATGCTCCGCACCTCAGCTTCCGCGCACAGCGTCGGCTCAGCCGAGGGGCTGATGGTGAAGGACTGCGACGCGTCGGGAAACGTTACTGCTCCTGCCGTGGGCATCGATGTGGCCATGCCTGCCAGCCCGATGGCGGAAACGGCGAACAGCCGGGACAGGGACTTCTTCAAGATGCGCTCCTCGTGTGGGCGATGTGCGTTGGATGGAACCTTGATCACTAACGCGGGCACGCACGGAGAGTTACGCACAGAGCGGGATACTGGTGGCGCTAGGGTTTGTCCGCTCCGCGGCCTCCTGCTCCGTCTTCGCCTTGATCCGCGCCACCTCCTGCGATGCGTCCTTGATCGGGTAACCGGCCTCCGGCAGCATCATCACCGCCGTCTCCGGCGGCAGCGCCCCGGCCCCATACGCCTGCACGACCTCCTCCAGCGCCGCGCCCCGGTCGGTCGGCGTGTGTGGCGCCCACGCCAGCCGCGTCGGCAGCGTCTCCCCCGCCGTCGACCCGTGCGCCCGACCCGCCTGGTACAGCCGCTGCACCATCTTGAATAGCAGCCGGTACTTGTGCTCGTCTCCACCAGAAAGCCGCGCCCCGCCACCGTGAACGCCGTCATGTCCGCGTTCTCGTGGCTCTTGGTCGCGGAGTCCGCACGCCAACTCCTGCCGTCCGAGCCGGGTGACAGGGTGCTCCTCCTCCAGTTCCTCCCGGCGGCCGCCGACAGGTTCGCGTCGTTCTCCCGCATCCGATGCGGCCCCTACGCACACCTCAGCGTGCTCCCATCCCGTCGTTCCCTGCCGAGCCCGATCGGCACGACCCGTTGACCCGGGTCAAGGGCGCTGGTCCCCAAAACGGCCGAGGGCCGGTTTCAGATTTCTCTGAAACCGGCCCTGAGCTGCGACTCTCACGAGTCGGGACGACAGGATTTGAACCTGCGACCCCTTGACCCCCAGTCAAGTGCGCTACCAAGCTGCGCCACGTCCCGATGCGGTCACAGGCGGGGTGGTTCCGCGTGATCGCGCAGGTCAAACCCTACCGTACCGGCGGGGATGCCATGGCCTGCGGTCGTGTGGGGCGGGATATGTGGGCCTGGGACATGTGGTCCAAGGACATGTGGCCCGCGCCTATGTGGGCACCCTCCACCCCTACTTGATGAGCGCGTTCGCCACCACCACGATCACGCCGAGGAGGGCGTCGACCAGGCCGATCAGGAGGGCGGCGAGCCAGCCGCGGCGGGAGCCTCGGGCGGTGACCACGCCCAGGGTGAAGAGGATGGCGATGTTGAGAAGGAAGGCGGGCTCCTCGACCTCGGTGGCGGGCCACCAGCCCCAGCCCGCGCCGGCCAGGAGGAAGACCGTCGGGAGGACGGCGGCGACCAGGGGCCATTCGTCGGCGAGGGCGCGGAGGGTGGACCAGCGGCGGCGGGGGCCGCGTTCGGCGATGTAGTGGGCGTAGCCGTGGGCGAGGGCGGAGGCGAAGGCGGTGACGAGGACCCAGAGGGCGTCGTAGCGGCGGCTGGCGGCGGAGGTGTGGCCGTGCTGGGTGAGGGCGGCGACCAGGGAGCTGGCGAGGACCGCGCCGTAGACCCCGCCGAACAGGATGGCCTCGCGGGTGTCGTGCCGCCGCCGCGGTACGCCGGATGCCGCCTCCACCGTGCTGTCAGCCATGTCTCTCACGATCACCCGGGTGTGCGGCGGCCGCCACCCTGGTGGGCAGTCGGGCGGCACCGCCTACTCCAGTAGCCACAGCGGCCACCTCGGCAACAAGATCGGGAAAGGCCCGCTCCGGACGGTTGACGCGTCAGCCATGTCCGTACAAAGGTGGCCGCGACAGGAGTGAGCCGGTCCGACGAGGGGCTGTCATGGTGGATGCGCTGGGGGTCGCCGTCATCGGGTTCGGCTGGATGGGACGCGTGCACACCCAGGCGTACAGCAGGGTCCGCCACCATTTTCCCCAACTCCCCCTGCGTCCCGAGCTGGTGACGGTCGCCGAGGACGTGCCGGGGCGGGCCGAGGAGGCCGCCGAGCGGTACGGGTTCGCGACCGCCACCCGCGACTGGCGGGACGTCGCCGCCGATCAGCGGGTACGGGCCGTCAGCATCACCGCGCCGAACTTCCTGCACCGCGAGATCGGTGTGGCGATGGCGGAGGCGGGCAAGCACGTCTGGGTCGAGAAGCCGGTCGGGCTGAGCGGCGAGGACGCCCGTGCGGTGGCCGACGCCGTGGCCAAGGCGGGCGTGCAGAGCGCGGTCGGCTTCAACTACCGCTGCGCTCCCGCCGTGGAGACCGCCCGCGATCTGATCGCCGCCGGGGAGCTGGGCGCGGTCACCCATGTGCGCGTCCGCCTGTTCAGCGACTACGCGGCGCACCCGGACGGCGCGCTGACCTGGCGCTACGAGCGCGCCCGGGGCGGCAGCGGGGTCCTCGGGGACCTCGCCTCGCACGGCGTCGACCTGGCGCGTTTCCTGGTCGGCGACATCGCGTCCCTCGCCGCCGACACGGCCGTCTTCGTGCCCGAGCGCGCCCGTCCGGCCGGGGCGACCGCCGGTCACGCGCTGGCTTCCGGCGGCGAGCCGGGCCCGGTGGAGAACGAGGACTACGTCAACTGTCTGCTGCGTTTCGCCTCCGGCGCGCGCGGCGTCCTGGAGGCGTGCCGGGTCTCGGTCGGCGAGCAGAACAACTACGGCTTCGAGGTGCACGGCACCCGGGGCGCGGTGTTCTGGGACTTCCGCCGGATGAACGAGCTGCGCGTCAGCCGGGGCACGACGTACCAGGACCAGCCGGTGAGCACGGTGTACGTCGGTCCGGGCGACGGTGAGTTCGCCGCGTTCCAGCCGGGCGCGGCCAACGCGATGGGGTACGACGATCTGAAGGTCGTCGAGGCGTACCGGTTCCTGCGCTCGGTCGCGGAGGGCGAGCCGTACGGCGCGACGCTCGCGGACGCGGTACGTGCCGCCGCCGCGCTGGACGCCATGGCGGAGTCGGCCGAGAGCCGGAGGTGGGTCGATCTGCCGGCCACATAGGCGCAGCGCACACCTCGCCGCCCACGCGCCCAGCGCCCTCGCACATGTTGCCCTCGCACATGTCGTACGCCCACATATGGCGCCACCACATAGAGACCGCCCACAAACAAGGAGCAGCCCCGCACATGCGCATCGGAATTCTCGGCCTCGGCCGCATCGGCGCCTTTCACGCCGAGACTCTGTCCGCACTGGACGGCGTCGAGTCGCTGGTCGTCGCGGACCCGGTCGCGGACGCGGCCAAGGCGGCCGCAGAGCGGTTCGGGGCGCAGGTGGCGGACTCGCCGGAGGCGCTGCTCGCCGCCGGGGTGGACGGGCTGGTGATCGCGGCGGCCACGGACGCGCACCCCGAGCTGATCCGGGCCGGTCTTGCGGCAGGTGTGCCCGTGTTCTGCGAGAAGCCGGTCGCCCGCACCATGGCGGAGGGCGTCGGGGTACTGCGGGAGGTGCGGGAGAGCGGGGTGCCCGTGCAGATCGGCTATCAGCGCCGGTTCGACGCCGGGTACGCCGCCGCGCGGGCCGCCGTCCGGGCGGGCGAGCTGGGCGCGCTGCACACGGTCCGGTGCGTGGGTCTGGACCCGGCGCCGCCGCCCGCCGCCTACATCGCCGGTTCCGGCGGCATCTTCCGGGACTGTTCCGTGCACGACTTCGACATCCTGCGCTGGGTGACCGGACGCGAGGTGAGCGAGGTCTACGCGGTCGGCGGCAACCGGGGCGCCGACTACATCCGTGCGGCGGGCGACGCCGACACCACGGGCGCGGTCCTCACCCTGGACGACGGCACGCTCGCGACGGTCTCCAACTCCCGCCACAACGCGCGCGGTTACGACGTGCGCATGGAGCTGCACGGCTTCGCGGACTCCCTCGCGGTCGGTCTGGACGACAAGCTGCCGATCCGCTCGGCCGAGCCGGGCGTCACCTTCCCCGGGGGCACCCCGCACGACTTCTTCATGGACCGCTTCGCCGCCGCCTACCGCGCCGAACTCACCGCGTTCACCGAGGTCGTGGCGGGCTCCCGCCCCTCCCCCTGCACGGTCGAGGACGCGCTGGAGGCGGGCTGGATCGCCGAGGCGTGCACGCTCTCACTGCGCGAGCACCGGCCGGTGACGCTGGGCGAGATCCGTACGGCTTGAGTTCTACGGCGCCGGGATCCGCCCGGCGCCGTAGAACTCGCCCTTCCGAAGCCCCTGTTCAGGCTCGCAGCCCGTCCACGATCAGCCCCAGGATCCGCTCCGCCCGCGCCTCCCCGTCCCGCGCCGGGTCGATGCGCCACAGCACGCTCAACTGGAGCAGCACGTCCTCCGGGTCGACCCCGGTCTTGAGGGTGCCGTCCGCCGCGCCCGCGTCGAGGAGTACGCCGATCGCCCCGAGGAAGGGGGCGTAGAACTCGTCCTCGCGGCCCGCGCCCGTCGCCGCGTGGATGACCTCGGCCACGCCGAACTTCAGGCGGCCGTAGCGCGCGACCTCGTCGAACCACAGGCGCAGCGCGGTCAACGGGGGGTGGGCGTCGCGGAGTTCGGGCGCCAGGTCGATGAGGTGCTGGAGGTCGTTGCGGTACAGCTCCATGATCAGCGCCTCCCGGGTCGGGAAGTGCCGGTAGAGCGTGCCGATGCCGACCCCCGCCTTCTTGGCGATGGCGGTGAGCGAGGCGCTGCTCGACGCGGCGATCTCCTCGCGGGCGACGGCGAGGATCCGCGCGCGGTTGTCGCGGGCGTCCTTCCGGGTGGGCTTGGCGGGCTGCGCGTTCACGGATGCGGTTTCCGTCCGGTCTCGGATTGCTAAGCGGAGGGCCCTCCGGTACGTTGGGGAACAGAGCCGGAGGGCCCTCCGTTTTCTGTCATTCTGGCACACCCCCTTCCCGCACACCCCTTCCTCCGTGAGGACAGTCATGCCCGAACTCGTCCTGGTCACCGGCGGCACCGGCTACATCGCAGGCTGGTGCGTCACCGAACTGCTCCGCCGCGGCTACTCCGTGCGCGCCACGATCCGTACCCCCGGCCGCGAACAGGCCGTCGTCGACGCGGTCGCACCGGAGGTCAGCCCCGGCGACACCGACCGGCTGAGCTTCGCCGTCGCCGATCTCACCGCCGACGCGGGCTGGGACGAGGCGATGGCCGGAGTCGACCGCGTCCTGCACGTGGCGTCGCCGCTCGGCACCACGGAGTCGGGCGACCTCGTCACCCCGGCCCGCGACGGCACCCTGCGAGTACTGCGCGCCGCGACCCGGGCCGGAGTCGCCCGGGTGGTGATGACCTCCGCCGCGAACACCGCGAGCCCCTCCTCGTACACCACCGACGGCGTCACCGACGAGACGCTGTGGACCGACCCCGACGATCCCTCGCTCATCCCCTACCGGCGTGCCAAGACGCTCGCCGAGCGGGCTGCCTGGGACTTCATGGCGACCCACGACGGTCCGACCGAGCTGACCACCGTGCTGCCCGGCGCCGTCTTCGGTCCCGTCCTCACCGCCGACGCGCAGGGCTCCGTCGGCATCGTCGCCCGGATGCTCTCCGGGAAGATGCCCGGCGTCCCCCGCATCGGGCTGGAGATCGTGGACGTGCGCGACCTGGTGGACATCCATCTGCGGGCGATGACCTCACCGGCCGCCGCGGGGCAGCGTTTCCTCGCCACCGGTGAGTTCCTGTGGATGGCGGACATGGCGCGCGTCCTGCGGGACGGGCTGGGCAGCCCCTGGGCGGGACGCGTGCCGACCCGCAGGCTGCCCGACTTCGCCGTACGCCTCGCGGCGCGGTTCGGTGACCCCACGCTGCGCGAGATCACGCCCGCGCTGGGTCGCCGCAACCGGCACTCCACCGAGAAGGCGCACCGGCTCCTCGGCTGGCAGCCCCGGCCGGCCGCGCAGGCGGTTCTGGACTGCGCGGAGAGCCTGATCACGCACGGTGCCGTACCCGTCGAGGCGGCTCAGCCGCAGTAGCGCACCAGCCACTCGTCCGCGTGGTAGCGGTCGCGCGCCGGGTCCGGCGTGGTCGCGGGACGGGTCTCGACCATGTCCTCGGGGCGTATCCGCTCGGGCAGCGCGCCGAAGCGGTCGTGGCGGTCGGTGTCCGTCCGGTCGGTGTCGTGGGACGTGTGCCGGAGCCGTGTGGTGCGGTGCGTCATGCCGTCCTCCCGTCTGCCGCCCTCGCGGGCGTCCCCTGTCATCGGTCACAACGCTGTCAACGGTCATAACGCCCACCCGCCCCCGGCAGTTCCCGCCCGCGCCCGGCAGTTCCCCCGCGCCCGGCAGCTCCCGGCGGCGTCCGGCGGTCCCCGGACACACGACGGGGCACGCGACGAGGCACGCGACGACGCCCGGGCGAGCCCCCACGCGGGGCCCCCGGGCGTCACCCGATCAGGCGCCCGCCTACGAGGCCGCCTCCGGCGCACCGCCCGACGCCGCCTCCACGGAGGACGCAGCCACGCCGTCCTCCGTGGGCAGCCCCGCCACATCCACCCCCCGCACCTGCGCCAACTCGTGTCGCAGCGCGGCGAGTTCCGCGCCGCCCGCCATGTGGTTCGTCAGCTCCTCCAGCGTGATGTCCCCCCGCTCCGCGCTCAGTTCGAGCGTGCCGAGGCGCAGCACGCTGAAGTGGTCGCCGACCATGTAGGCGTGGTGCGGATTGTGGGTGATGAAGATGACGCCGAGCCCGCGTTCCCGGGCGGCGGCGATGTACTTCAGCACCACACCGGACTGCTTGACGCCGAGCGCGGCGGTCGGCTCGTCCAGGATGAGCACGCGGGCGCCGAAGTGGACGGCGCGGGCGATGGCCACGCACTGGCGCTGGCCGCCGGAGAGCGTGCCGATGGGCTGTTCCAGGTCGTCCAGGGCGATGCCCATGGCGCGCAGTTCGCGGTCGGCGGTCTCCTTCATACGGGCGATGTCCAGGCGGCGGAACGGCCAGGGTCCCTTGGTGAGTTCGGAGCCTAGGAAGAAGTTCCGCCAGACCGGCATGAGGGGGACGGTGGCGAGGTCCTGGTAGACGGCGGCGATGCCCCGGGCGAGGGCGTCGCGGGGGCTGTCGAAGCTCACCGGCTCGCCGTCCACGAGGAATTGGCCCTCGCTGTGCCGGTGCAGCCCCGAAATGATTTTGATGAGGGTGGACTTGCCCGCGCCGTTGTCGCCGAGGACGCAGGCGACCCGGCCCGCCTCGACCGTCAGGTCCACCCCGTGCAGGGCGCGTACATTGCCGTACGACTTGCCCGCGTCGCGCAACTCCACCAGCGGGGAGGTGTGTTGGTCGGTCATGGTCTTCACCTCCGCGTCGCCGTGCGCTGGACCCACAGATTGATCAGGACGGCGCCGAGCAGCATCACGCCGAGGAACGCCTTGAACCAGTCGGGGTTCCAGCCCGCGAAGACGATGCCCTGGTTGACCATGCCGAACATGAACGCGCCGAAGACGGGACCGATCGCGGAGCCGGAGCCGCCGGTGAGCAGACAGCCGCCGATGACCGCCGCGGCGATGTAGATCAGCTCCTGGCCGACGCCCTCGCCCGACTGCACGGTGTTGAAGGAGAACAGGTTGTGCATCCCGGTGAACCAGGCGCCGAAGCTCACCAGCATGAACAGCGTGATCTTGGTGAAGTCGACCCGTACGCCCACCGCGCGGGCGCTCTCCTGGCTGCCGCCGACCGCGAAGATCCAGTTGCCGTACTTGGTGCGCAGCAGCACCCAGGTGGCAAGCGCGGCGAAGGCGAGCCAGTAGAAGACGGTGATCTTCACCTGGACCCCGCCGATGTCGACGGAGGACGCGAAGACCGCCTTGGCCTGGGAGAAGCCGTCCATGTCGCTGACGTCGTCGGTGGCGACGTTCCCGGTGACCATTTTCGTCACCGCCAGGTTGACGCCCTGGAGGATCAGGAAGGTGCCGAGGGTGACGAGGAAGCTGGGCAGCTTGGTCCTGACGACCATCCAGCCGTTGAAGGCGCCGATGGCGAGGGAGAGGACGAGGGAGACGAGCACCCCGGTCCACACGTTCACGGTCAACTGGTAGCTGATCATGCTCGCGGTGAGCGCGGAGCTGATCACCGCGACGCCCGAGGACAGGTCGAACTCCCCGCCGATCATGAGGAGGGCGACCGGGAGCGCCATGATGCCGATGGTCGAGCACTGGTAGAGCACCGTGGCCATCGAGTCGCCCTGGCGCAGCGAGGGCGCGGCGATCAGGAAGAAGACGAAGACGGCGGCGGCGCCGAGGAAGACGCCCGTCTCGGGGCGGGCGAGCAGCCGGAGCGCCAGGGGGCGCCGGGTGGTACGGCGCTCCGCCGGGGCGGGGCCGGGAGCCGGCGGCGCGGCCGCCGGTCCCGCCTGCGACGCGGTGCTCATCACCGCGTGCCCTTCGCCGCGAACGCCGCGACCCGGTCCACGTTGGACTTGTCCACGAAGGCGGGACCGGTCAGCACGGGCTGCTCGCCGCCGCCGCTGTAGTTGCCGTTGTTCTTGTACAGCCACAGGGAGTCGACGGCCAGGTAGCCCTGGAGGTAGGGCTGCTGGTCGACGGCGAACTGGATCGTGCCCTTCTTGATGGCGCCGGTCAGGTCCTTGTTGAGGTCGAAGGTGGCGACCTTGGCCTTGCTGCCCGCGTCGGCGACGGACTGCACGGCGGTCAGCGCGAAGGGGGCGCCGAGGGTGACGACGTAGTCGAGGGACTTGTTCTGCTTGAGCTTGGCGGTGATCGTCGACTTCACGGACGGCATGTCGGTGCCGGTCACGTACAGCGTCTGGAGCTTGCCGGAGAAGGTCTTCTTCACGCCGTCGCAGCGCTGGGTGAGGCCGACGTTGCCCTGCTCGTGGATCACGCAGACGGCGTTCTTGGCGCCGACCTCGTCGAGCTTCTTGCCGAGTGCCTCGCCCGCGACCGACTCGTCCTGGCCGAAGAACTGCAGGAGACCGAGCTTCTTCCAGTCGGCGAGTCCTGAGTTGAGGCCGACGACGGGGATCTTGGCCGCGTTCGCCTTGGCTATGACGTCCTTCATGGCGCCGGGCTTGGCCAGGGTGACCGCGATGCCGTCCACCTTGCGGTCGATGGCGTTCTGCACGAAGTTGGCCTGGGTGCCCGCGCTGGGGTCGGCGGAGTAGCTCAGTTCGATGTTGTCCTTGGCGGCGGCGGCCTCGGCGCCCTTGCGGACGATGTCCCAGAAGGTGTCGCCGGGACCCTGGTGGGTGATGAGCGCGACCTTCATCCGGGGGGTGTCGGCCTTGCCCGCCGAGGTGCCCGCCCCTCCCCCTTCGGCCTTCTTCCCGCCGGAGCCGCTGGAGCAGCCGGCGAGGGTGAGGGCGGCCGCGGCGGCCACCGCGACGACCTGGGCCAGTCCGCGCGAACGCGAGCGAGAAGAGCGGTCCATCTTTCCTGCACCTCACTGTGCTACGGAGGGGAACTGCTGTGGCGTCGGCCGCGATACAAGTCCCTGCGCGGGCCACTGTCAATACTTTGTAAGGACATTTACGGGTTCGACACCGTCTCCCCGGCGATCTCCGCGAGCAGCCGCGCCGCCGGTTCCGGGCGGACCATCCAGCGCAGATGACTGCCGTCGAGAGTGCGTACGTCGAAGGGGTTGTCCGGGGTGAGCGCGTCGCCCTCGCGGATCAGCCGGTCCTGGAGGGCGAGCGGCAGACTCGCGTCGCCGGTGAGCCGTACGTACGTCCTTGGGAGGCGGCCCCAGCTCCCGGCGCGTGCCCGGTCGTCCGGGCCGCCCGCGTCGAGGCTCTCGTCGGGCTGGAGCGTGGCGAGGAACGCCAGGAGTTCGTCGTCGGTGCCGTCCGCGAGGAAGGCGTCCTTGAGCCCGGCGAGGGCGCGGTCGTCGGCGGTGCGGAAGTTGGCGCGGATCAGGCCCAGTTCCGCCGGGTCGCAGGCGAGGACGTGGCCGAGCACGTCGGGGTCGACCTCGGCCATCTCGGGCTCGGCGTAGTAGGCGGCGACCTCCAGGTCGACCGGGCACCAGGCGGCGACGTAGACGAGCCGGTCGATCAGGTCGGGCCGGGTGTTGGCCACGGCGGTGGCGACGACGCCGCCCCGGCTGTGCGCCACGAGCACGACGGGACCGTTCGCGCCGGCCCGCTCCAGGACCGCGATCAGATGGGCGACGTTGTCCGCGTGACTCACGCCCTTGAGCACGCCGGGCGCGGCAGCCAGTTCCTTGGGGTCCTGCGGGGTCTGGTAGGCGCGCGGGTAGGTCGCCGCGAAGCCGTGTCCCGGCAGGTCGACGGCGACCGAGCGGTGTCCGAGCAGACCCAGCTCCGCCTGGAGCGGCGCGAAGGAGAAGGAGTTGGCGAAGGCTCCGTGGAGCAGTACGACCGTCGGCTGCATCTGTCTTCCGCCTTCCGCCCCGTGGGTCCCGTGGTCCGGGGTGCCACGCTACGCAGCGGAAGATCACCGGGACCAGTGGTAGGAGACGCTCCGGTTGTGCAGTTCGCCGGTACGGCAAAGCCCGGCGGCCCCTTCCGCGACCACCGGGCTCTCATACGATCAGACCTCGGCCCGGCGCCGCCGTCCCGCCATCACGGCGTAGACGAGGATGCCGACGAAGAGGAACAGCACGCCCTGGTAGACCGCCGCGTAGCCCGCGCCCGCGACCAGCCAGATCGAGAATCCGGCGGCGACCGAGGCGATCACGGCGTCGCGGATCAGGCGGCGCTTGTCGACGTTCTCGCGGCGCCCGGAGGCGAGGTGGTAGAGCTGCGCGGCCGTGGCCAGCAGGTACGGCACCGTCGCCGTGAAGGTGGTGACCAGGACCAGGACCTCGAAGACGTGCGCGGAGCCCGCCATGAAGTTGTAGACGGTGAGCAGCGAGGAGAGGACGACCGTCACGCCGACGCCGACGGTCGGCACGCCACGGCGGCGCCGGGTGAAGGCGGCCGGGAAGAGCCCGTCGCGGGCAGCGGCGTACGGGGTCTGCGCGCTGAGCAGGGTCCAGCCGTTGAGGCAGCCGGTCATCGAGACCAGCGCGGCAAGCGCCACCGCCCAGCCGCCCCAGGTGCCGCCGAACATGGCGTTGACGGCGTCGGAGAACGGCGCGGTCGACTTCACCAGGTGGCTGTGGGAGACGGTGCCGAAGACGGAGACCGTGCCGAGCAGGTAGACCAGCGCGGCGCCGACGGTGCCGATGACGGTGGCGCGACCCACGTTGCGGCGGGCGTCGCGGACCTCGCCCGCGCTGACGGCGGCGGACTCCACGCCCAGGTAGGAGTAGAGCAGCAGGGCGGCGGAGGCGGAGACGGCGCCGATCGCGCTGCCGCCGCCCGCGTGGAACGCGCCGAGCTTGTGGGAGTCGAAGAAGAACAGTCCGCCGACCGCGACGAGCAGCAGCGGGAGGAACTTCAGCACCGTGGAGACCAACTGCACGGCGCCCACCCAGCGGGTGCCCGCGAAGTTGGCGAGAGCCGGGAGCCACTGGATGACGAGGGCGGCCAGGCACGCGGTCCAGCGGTGATGGCTGACCGGGATCAGTACGTCGAGGTAGCCGACGGCGGCGACGGCGAGCGCGGCGTTGGACACCCAGGTGGTGATCCAGTACGCCCAGGCGGCGAGGAAGCCCGCGAAGTCGCCGAACGCCTCGCGGGCGTAGACGTAGGGACCGCCGGTGCGCGGGTCGCGCTCGGCGAGGCGCCCGAAGACCAGGGCGAGCGCGATGGCGCCGACGGTCAGGACGCCGAGGGCGACCAGGCTGACCGTGCCGTAGGGGGCGACGGAGGCGGGGAGCAGGAAGATGCCGCCGCCGATGATGTTGCCCATGACCAGGGCGGTGGCGACGGGCAGCCCGAAGCGGCGGGCGTGCTTGCTCGCACCGCCGCCCGGTTCCCCGGCCGGGGCGTCGGCAGAGGTTCCGGCAGGCTCGGCCGCCGTCGCCGGCGGCGGGACGGTCCCGGTGACGTGCATGGCTGGGTGTTACCTCTCGGGGAACCGGCCGTGACCGGAGCGGGGACGGGTGGCGACCGGGCTCACGGAGCGGACCAGCGGAACTGACGTCCTCGGAGCACGGGACCGAGCACAATGGTCGGTGATGCCCCGAGTCGTCGCCAAATCGCCGCTTCTTGTCCCGCCCCGTCAGCATGATCACGCAAAAACCACGCTTACGGGGCGTTGACACCGACAGATGTTTACGCACCCCGTCGACCGCTCGTCCGGCGCCGGGTCGGTCCCCGGGTCGCGTACGACCCCGCGACGACCCTCCTGCGACCCCTCCGACCTCGGTCGATCCGTTTCCTCCGCCCGTTTCTCAGGTCGCCGTCGCCGCAGCCGCCGCGCGCCCCGCCTGACGCCCGGAGAAGAGGCAGCCGCCGAGGAAGGTGCCCTCCAGGGAGCGGTAGCCGTGGACCCCGCCGCCGCCGAAGCCCGCGACCTCGCCCGCCGCGTACAGACCGGGGACCGGCTCGCCGGAGGCGTTCAGCACCCGCCCGGACAGGTCGGTCTGGAGTCCGCCGAGGGTCTTGCGGGTGAGGATGTTGAGCCGCACGGCGATCAGCGGACCGGCGGCGGGGTCGAGGATCTTGTGCGCGGAGGCGGTCCGGCTGAGCGAGTCGCCGATGTAGGTGAGGGCGTTGCGGATGCCCATGACCTGGGTGTCCTTGGTGTACGGGTTGTCGATCTCGCGGTCGCGCGCCTCGATCTGCCGCTTCAGGTCCGCGAGGTCGATCAGGTTGTCGCCGGTGAGCTTGTTCATGCCCGCGACCAGGTCGGACAGGTTCGTCGCGACCACGAAGTCCACGCCGTTCTTCTTGAACTTCTCGATCGGCTCGGGGGTCTGCCAGATCCGGGAGAGCAACTGCCAGACGTTCTTGTTGGTGAGGTCCGGGTTCTGCTCGGAGCCGGAGAGCGCGAACTCCTTGGCGATGATCTTCTGTGTGGTGACGAACCACGAGTAGTCGTACCCGCTCGCGGTGATCGATCCGAGGGTGTGCAGGGTGTCGTAGCCGGGGATGTCGGGCGCGCCGAAGCGGCGGCCTGTGGCGTCGAACCACATGGAGGACGGTCCGGGCAGGATGCGGATGCCATGGTCGGGCCAGATGGGGGCGTAGTTGCGCAGCCCCTCGGTGTAGTGCCACATGCGGTCGGGGTTGACGATACGGCCGCCCGCACGCTCGGTGATGGCGAGCATCCGCCCGTCCACATGTGCGGGGACACCAGTAATCATCGTTTTGGGTGGGGTCCCGAGCCGTGTGGGCCAGTTCTGGCGCACGAGGTCATGGTTGGCGCCGATGCCGCCGGAGGTGACGACCACGACCGGGGCGCGCAGCTCGAAGTCGCCGACGACGGTACGGGAGCTGGGCGTGCCCCGGGCAGCGCTGCTGGGCTCAAGGAGCGCGCCGCGCACGCCGGTCACCGTGCCGCCGGTCGTGACGATGCCGTCGACTCTGTGTCTGAACTTGAAGGTGATCTTCCCGGCGGCGACCGCCGCCCGCACCTTCTTCTCGAACGGCTCGACGACGGCAGGTCCGGTGCCCCAGGTGACGTGGAAGCGGGGCACCGAGTTGCCGTGTCCGTCCGCGAGTCCGCCGCCGCGCTCGGCCCAGCCGACGATGGGGAACCACTGCACGCCGAGCCCGGACAGCCACGATCTCTTCTCGCCGGACGCGAAGTCCACATACGCCTCGGCCCACTTGTAGGCCCAGTGGTCCTGCCCCCTGGGGTCGTCCACGCCCCGGTCGAATCCGGCGGTGCCGAGCCAGTCCTGCCAGGCCAGTTCATGGGTGTCCTTGACGCCCATGAGGCGCTGTTCGTCGGAGTTCACGAAGAAGAGCCCGCCGAACGACCAGAACGCCTGGCCGCCGATGCTCGCCTCGGGTTCCTGGTCGAGGAGCAGCACCTTGCGTCCGGCGGCGGCGAGTTCGGCCGTCGCGACGAGTCCGGCGAGCCCGTGTCCGACGACGATCGCGTCGGCGTCCTGCGACTCGGCGGCGAAGGCGGGGAACGCGTGCGCGGCCAGCGCGGCGCCCGCGAGGACGCCACCGGTGACGGTGAGGGCGCGGCGACGGGTGACGCCCGTGGGGGAAGCGGGAGCGGTGGGGTGGTCCATGGCTGCCTTTCGTCAGGGGGGTGCTGACGGTGCGGGAGGGCATGGGGTGCGGAAGAGCGGGGGTGCGACAGAGCATGGTGGGGCGCTGCGGGCGCGGCCTGGGGAGTCCGGCGAGCGCCGCCTACAGGTGTTACCGACGGTAGCTCACGGTGTTTCCGGCGAACAGGGTGCTGCACGGGGGTTCCGGTACGGCGTTGCGCGGAGCGCCTCCCGGGGGCGGAGTGTCTCCTGGGCGCCAGCCGGAAATTGCGGTGCCCCGCCGCGCGAGGGCGGCTAGGGTCGCGGACATGCGTCTTCTTCAGATCTACGGCTGAGCGATCCGGGCAACGTCCCGGTCTTCCTCCGGCATGTCGTCGTGCGCCCCCTCGAAGAGACCCGCGCACCGGCTCGCCGTGTCCTCTCCTCCCGTAGAAATGAGTGAGCCTCCGTGTTTCCCACGCCTTCCGCGTCCCCTCGTCGTGCCCACATCGCGATGGTCGGCATTCCCGCCGTCAGCCATGTCCTGCCGGGCCTGGAGATCATCCGCGAGCTGGTCGCCCGCGGCCACCGGGTGACCTACGCCAACGACCCCGCCGTGGCCGACCTGATCACGCCCACCGGCGCCGAACTGGTGCCCTGCCCCTCGGTGTTGCCGGTCGCCGACAACAAGTGGCCCGAGGACCCCATCGGCGCGATGAGCCTCTTCCTGGACGACGCGGTCCAGGCACTCCCCCGACTGCGCGCCGTCTACGACCCGGACCCGGCCGACCTCTATCTGTACGACATCGGCGCCTACGCCGCCCGCGCCCTCGCGGAGTCGCAGGACCGTCCCCTCCTCCAGCTCTCCCCGACCTATGTGGCCTGGGACGGCTACGACGAGGAAGTCGCCCCGCAGATCCGGCAGTTGCCGGGCGCCGACGCCTACCAGGCGAGATTCGCGCGGTGGCTCGCCGACTGCGGAGCGTCGACGACCGACGTGGACACCTTCTCCGGCCGCCCGAAGCGGGCCCTCGCGCTGATCTCCCGGGCGATGCAGCCGTACGCCGAGCGGGTCGACACCGACGTCGTGACCTTCGTCGGTCCCTGCTTCGACCTCGGCACGGACGCGGAGCACTGGACCCGCCCCGCCGACGCCGGGAAGGTGCTGCTGGTCTCGCTCGGTTCAGCCTTCACGCGTCAGCCCGAGTTCTACCGCCAATGCCTCGCCGCCTACGGCGAGTTGCCCGGCTGGCACGTCGTCCTCCAGATCGGCAAGTACACCGACCCGGCGGAACTCGGCACCATCCCGTCCAACGTGGAGGTGCACTCCTGGGTGCCCCAGCGGGCGATCCTGGAGCAGGCGGACGCCTTCGTCACGCACGCCGGGATGGGCGGCTGCGGCGAGGGGCTGATGGCGGGGGTGCCGATGATCGCCGTGCCGCAGGGCGCCGAGCAGTTCACGAACGCCGACCGGCTCGTGCGACTGGGCGTGGCCCGTCGCATCGACACCGCCGAGGCGACCGGCGAGCGGCTGCGGGCGGCACTGATCGAGCTGATCACCGATCCCGAAGTCGCCCGCCGCTGCACGCGGTTGAGCGCCGAGGCGCGGGCCGAGGGCGGCACCCGGCGCGCCGCCGACCTCGTCGAGGACATGCTGCCCTGAGACCGTGTTCCTCGCCTCCCGCCCCGTATCCGGCGCTATGCTTCTACAGGCTTGTAGAAAAAACGGTGGTCACCGCCGGTTCGCGGGTGACTCGCACGTAAAGGAGTGAACGCCGGATGGTGTTCAAGAAGCTGCTCGGATCGCTCGGCGTGGGAGGGCCCACCGTGGACACGGTGCTGGAGCCCGGCCCCGCGCTGCCCGGCGGCACTCTGTCGGGGCAGGTCCATCTCCGGGGCGGGAAGGCCGACTTCGACATCGATCACATCACCCTGGAGCTGGTGGCCCGCGTCGAGGCCGAGCATGAGCACGGGGAGAGCGAGGGTGCGGTCGTCTTCGACCGGTTCACGGTGGGCGGCGGCTTCCGGTTGCGCGAGGGCGAGAGCCGGAGCGTGCCGTTCAGCGTGACGCTGCCCTGGGAGACGCCGGTCACCGAGCTGTACGGCCAGCCGCTCGGCATCGTGCTCGGCGTGCGCACCGAACTGGCTGTCGCCGGGGCGAAGGACAAGGGCGACCTCGACCCGCTCGCGGTGCGCCCGCTGCCCGTCCAGGAGGCGATCCTGGAGGCACTGGGTCAGCTCGGTTTCGGATTCCGTTCCGCCGACCTGGAGTTGGGGCGCATCGGCGGCACCGGGCAGCAACTCCCCTTCTACCAGGAGATCGAGCTGACCCCGGCACCGCAGTACGCCTACCAGGTACGGGAGTTCGAGCTGACCTTCCTCACCGACCCCGGCGGCATGGAGGTCGTCCTGGAGGCCGACAAGCGCGGCGGCTTCCTCTCCCCCGGGCACGACGCGCTCGCCCGCTTCACCGTCTCGCACGGCGAGGCGGACCGACCCGACTGGAACACCGTGGTCGACGGCTGGTTCCGCCAACTCGCCGAGCGGTGCGCGTCGTACGGGGCTCCCGGACCGTACGGCCACGACGCTCCGTACGGACACGAGCCGTCGTACGGACACGAGCCCTCGTACGGACACGGACCCTCGTACGGCCACGAGCACGCGTACGGGCACGACGGCGGGCACCACCGCTCCGGTCCCGGCATGGGCACCGCCATCGCGGCGGGCGCGGCGGGTCTCGCCGTCGGTGTCGTGGGCGGGATGGTCGCGGCCGAAGTCGTGGACGAGGTGGGCGACTTCTTCGAGGGCGACGAAGAGGACTGAGTAGGCGTCTTACGACGGGGGACACTCGGGAGCCGGGCACGGCACGGCTCCTCAAACCTTAGAGACTGGAGTGCTCATGGCCCTGTGGGACCGCATCAAGGAATCCGCCGCCACCATGCAGACGCAACTGGTGGCGAAGAAGAACGACCTGAAGAGCGGCGCCTTCCGTGACGCCTCGATGGCGATGTGCGCGCTGGTCGCCGCCGCCGACGGCACGGTGGACCCCTCCGAGCGGCGCCGGGTGGCGCAACTCATCGCCGGTAACGAGGTGTTGCAGAACTTCGACGCGATGGACCTCCAGCGCCGGTTCGAGGCGAACCTCGACAAGCTGACCGCCGACTTCGACTTCGGCAAGGTCAGCGTGCTCCAGGAGGTCGCCAAGGCGAAGAAGAAGCCCGCCGAGGCGCGTGCCGTCGTCCAGATCGGCATCGTGATCGGCGGCGCCGACGGCAACTTCGACAAGGACGAGCAGGCTGTCGTGCGCGAGGCGTGTTACACCCTCGACCTGCCGCCGCACGAGTTCGACCTCTGATCCGACCTCTGACCGGCGCGACGCGCCACGGGCGGCCACCTCTACAGCGGGGTGGCCGCCTTCAGCACGAGGAACAGCGTCACCGCCGAATTGGCCGAGGACAGCGCGGAGATGGCCGTCCCGGCCGCCGCCGTCCACACCGCCACGCCCACGGCCGTGAACAGCGACGGCCAGGCGTGCGCGGTGGGCGCCGGGTGCAGCAGCGCCGCGACCCGGCGCGGGACGGGCCCGGGAGCCGCGAACCCCGCCAGGGCGGGGCCCGGTCCGACACCCGGTGCGGCACCCGCGATCAGCGCGGCCCTGCCGATGGCCCGCGCCACGGTACGGCGGCTGCGCACCACCCCCGCCGCCTCCTCGTCCGCCCACCGCTCCACGGTGTAGGACACGGCGGTGCGCAGCGGGCGCAGGAACGGATTGGCGCGCGCGGCGAGTTGGACGAACAGCAGGAACCTGTGGTGACGTGCCGTCAGATGTGCTCGCTCATGGGCGAACAGCGCCCGTCGCTCCGCCGGAGCCAGCCGGGACAGCATCCCGCTCGACACCACCACCCGACCGCGCCGCCGCCCGCGCTCCGGCAGGGCGTACGCGTAGGGCGCGTCGTCGGGCAGCACGGCGACCGTGCGCCGGGGCAGCCCGGCAAGGCTCCGCTCGGCCCGCCGTCGCACCCGGTGATGGCGCCACAGCAGGCGCCCGCAGCCGGAGACCACGGTGAGCAGGGCGGGGATGGCGGCCTGGCCGGCGATCTCGTCGTACGGCACCGCCTCGCGCACCTCGTCGTCGGACCAGCCGTCCGGCAGGGGGTTGCCCGGGAGTTGGGCGGTGCCGACGACCATGAGGAGGGCGAGGCAGACCGTGCTGCACAGAGCCAGCACGGCGGCCGTCACGGTCAGCAGCCAACTGGCGGTGCGCGGATGGAGCCGCTGCTCGGCCAGTCGCGCCACCGGCCACGCCGTCAGCGGCAGTACCAGCGGCAGGAGGACGAACACTCCCATGGGACCTCAGTCTTCTCCCTCCGGGCCCAGACGGCCCAGCAGTTGGCGCAGCACGCGTTCGTCGTCGGGCTCCAGCGAGGTGACGAAGCGGGACAGCACCGCCTCCCGGTCGCTCTCGCCGTCCAGCACCTTGCGCATCCGGTGCGCGGCGAGCCCCGCCTGGTCCGAGACCGGCGTCCAGACGAAGGAGCGGCCCGCGCGCTCGCGGGTGACCGCGCCCTTGGCGAGCAGCCGGGTCAGGATGGTGATCACGGTCGTATAGGCGAGGTCGTCGCCCAGGCGTTCCTGGACCCACCCCACCGACGCGGGGGCGCGCGCCTCGCGCAGGGCCGAGAGCACCAGCCCCTCCAGCTCGCCCTGTCCCCGCCGCCGGGGACGCCGTTCGTCGCTCACGTCCGCTCCCTTCCGCCTCTGCCGGTCCGTCCGCCCCCGCCAGACCTTCCGCCGGTCCTTGCGCGCCCGACGGGTCGCCGTCCGGTCGCCGGGCACGACGGTCGCCGGGCCGCGCCGCGGCGCCCCGAGCAGGGCAGAGGTCCGGGGCGGGCGGCGGTCAGGACCGTGGCCCGTCGCCGCGCCCAACGATCTTTCCCTCCACGACGTTCCCGGCGGACGGGTCCGGCGCGGCGTCCTGCTCCTTGCGGGCCCGCGCCTCGCTCTTGAAGATCCGGACCGCCTTCCCCGTGGCACGGGTCAGCTCCGGCAGCTTCCTGACGCCGAGAATCACGGCGAACACAAGGAGAATCAGGGCCAGTTCACTCAGGCCGAACATCGTTTCGCGCTCCCTTCGGGCGGGTGGCTGACATCCGGCACACCCTTCACATCTACATTGCTGTAGAAGTCTTGCGTAGAGCATGATCGCTCAACAAGCCCGCCGTCCGCTCCGGATCGCCGGTAGGAGGGCGGAGAAGCACCGCGCCGCACGGAGGAACAGAGCAGGATGACCGGCACCACCCCCTCGATCCGGCCGGTTCCCGCCCGGGTCTCCCTCGCCTCATGGTGTCGTGGCGTCACCGGGGCGCGCTGGTTCGCGGTCACCGTGGTCGGGCTGATCCTGGCCAACGCGGCGCTGCTCGGCGCGGAGACCTATCCGGGTCTCGCCGCCGAGTGGCACACCGCGTTACGCCTGGCGGAGCGCGCGTGCGTGGCCGGGTTCACGGTGGAGATCCTGCTGCGCCTGGGCGCCCACGCCGACCGCCCCCGCGACTTCTTCCGCGACCCGTGGAACCTCTTCGACCTGGCCGTCGTCCTCAGCGCGTTCCTGCCGGTGGTCCGCGAGAACACCACCGTGCTACGACTTTTGCGCCTGGCGCGCGTCCTGCGCACCGCCCGCTTCCTGCCCCAACTGCGCATCGTGCTGGTCGCGGTCGCCCGCAGCCTGCCCGGCACGGTGAGCTTCCTCCTCGTCGGCGCGCTGCTGCTCTACGTCTACGCGATGGTCGGCTGGGTCTTCTTCGCCCACGCCGACCCCGAGCACTACGGCTCGATCGGGCGCGCCGTCCTCACCCTGTTCCTCCTGATGACCCTGGACGGCATCGGCGACGCCGTCCACGCGGGTCTGGTGATCTCCCGCTGGAGCCTCCTCTACTACGCCTCCTACGTCCTCCTCGCCTCCTTCGTCCTGGTCAACGTCCTGATCGGCGTCGTCCTGACCTCCCTGGAGGAGGCTCGCGAAATGGAACAGCCCCACCCGGACCCACCCACCGCACCGGACCGCACCCCCACGGACCTGCTCGCCCGCATCGCGACGGCCCGCCGCGCCCTGGACGACCTGGAGCAGAGCCTGTCCGCCACGGCACCGCAGGCGACCCCGCGCGAACCGGAGCACACCCCTGGCTGACGAGCCCGCGCCCCCTCCCGTCCCCTAAAGTCGCCCCATGCTCCTGTGGCTCAACGGTCCCTTCGGGGGCGGCAAGACGCAGACCGCCTATGAGCTGGAGCGTCGGCTGGCGGACAGCGTGGTGTGCGATCCCGAGCACATCGGGTTCGGGCTGCACCGGATGACGCCCCGGTCGCTGCGCGGCGACTTCCAGGACATCCGCGCCTGGCGGCAGGGGGTGTTCGAGGTGCTGGACCACGTGCTCAGCGAGTACGACGGGACGGTGATCGTGCCGATGACGGTCGTGGAGCCCGCATATTTCCGGGAGATGGTGGGGCGGCTGCGCGAACGGGGGCACGATGTACGGCACTTCGCGCTGATGGCGGAGCGCGAGACCGTGCTGCGGCGGTTGCGGGAGCGGGGCTTCGGGCGGGCCGTGCGGTTTCTCGCGGGCGAGAAGGCGGCGCTGCGCGGGGAGAGTTTCGCGGTGGCCAAGCTCGATCTCTGTCTGGAGCGGCTGCGCGGCGAGGAGTTCGCGGAGCAGGTGTGGACCGACCGGCTGAGCATTCCCGAGGTCGCCGAGCGCGTCGCGGCGAGCGCCGGGCTGCCGCTCGCTCCGGACCGGGGCGGCGCGTTGCGGGGGCGGCTGCGGCGGGCGCGGACGGGGGTCCGGCACATCCGGTTCGACTGAGGATTTCCGAGGCCAGGAGGGCTGTGGGCTGTCGCGCGGGGCGGATGTGTGGTACTTTTTAGGCGTTGCAGTTGTGGTACCCATGAACCTATGTGCGCCTGACGGGAATGTATCCATCGGGCGCATTAGTTGTTTTACCGGTTGTCTCCGGATGGGGCCTCTGCCTACCAGAAGGAGAAAATCATGGCTCAGGGAACCGTGAAGTGGTTCAACTCTGAGAAGGGCTTCGGCTTCATCGAGCAGGACGGTGGCGGCCCCGACGTCTTCGCCCACTACTCGAACATCGCGACGCAGGGCTTCCGTGAGCTCCAGGAGGGCCAGCGCGTGTCCTTCGACGTCACGCAGGGCCAGAAGGGCCCGCAGGCGGAGAACATCGTCCCCGCCTGATCGCCGGACGCGTCATCGCTCGCCGGGGTTCGCACCATCGCGGTGCGAACCCCGGTTTGCTGTTCCCAGGAAGGCACACACACCGCATGTCCCGCAGGCCGCAGAAGCCGACCCGTCGCGCCGCCCCCTCCTCCCCCGTGTCTCCGCCCCAAGAATTCCGGCTCCCGGAGAGCAGGACGCCCGCGCTCGAGCCCATCGCGGAATTCGCCGACATGGAGCTTCCGGCCGCACTGCTGAAGTGCCTGGCCGCGCAGGGCGTGACCACCCCGTTCCCCATCCAGGCCGCCGCGCTGCCCAACGCGCTGGCGGGGCGTGACCTGCTGGGTCGGGGCCGTACCGGTTCCGGCAAGACGCTCGCGTTCGGACTCGCGGTGCTGGCCCGTACGGCCGGGCTGCGGGCGCAGCCCAAGGCTCCCCTCGCGCTCGTCCTGGTGCCCACCCGTGAGCTGGCCCAGCAGGTGACGGACGCGCTGACCCCGTACGCGACGGCGGTCAACCTGCGGATGGCCACCGTCGTCGGCGGTCTCTCCATCACCAAGCAGGCCGCCACGCTCCGCCGCGGCGTCGAGGTGCTCGTGGCCTGCCCGGGACGGCTGAACGACCTCGTGGAGCGCGGTGACTGCCTCCTGGAGGACATACGGATCACAGTGCTGGACGAAGCCGACCAGATGACCGACATGGGCTTCCTGCCGCAGATCACCAAGGTGATCCAGCGGGTGCGCCCGGGCGGTCAGCACATGCTCTTCTCGGCCACCCTGGACCGCAACATCGACCGGCTGGTGCAGCGCTTCCTGGACGACCCGGTCGTGCACTCGGTGGACCCGTCCGCCGGTGCCGTGTCCACCATGGAGCACCACGTCCTCCACCTGCTGGACGAGACCGACAAGAAGGCGGTCACGACCCGTATCGCGGCGCGTGACGGCCGAGTGATCCTCTTCCTGGACACCAAGCGCTCGGCCGACCGTCTCGCCAAGCGGCTGCTGTCCGTCGGCGTGCGCGCCGCCGCCCTGCACGGCGGCCGCAGCCAGCCGCAGCGCAACCGCGCCCTGGAGCAGTTCAAGGACGGCCGGATCACCGCGCTGGTGGCGACGAACGTGGCCGCGCGCGGCATCCACGTCGACGACCTCGACCTGGTCGTCAACGTCGACCCGCCCACCGACCACAAGGACTACCTGCACCGGGGCGGCCGTACCGCCCGAGCGGGCGGCTCCGGCAGCGTGGTCACCCTGGTCCTGCCCGAGCAGAAGCGCGACGTCAACCAGCTCATGTCGGCGGCGGGCATCCGCCCCCGTACGACGCGGGTCACCTCGACCGCGCCCGAGCTGACCGCCATCACCGGCGCGCGCGAGCCGTCCGGTGTGGCCGTCGTCCTGGAACCGGCACAGCCGGAGCAGCCCGCGGCGAAGTCGTCCGGGCGTCCCTCCCGCAGGTCCCGCGGCGGGGGCGCGGGCGGGAGCCGGGGCGCCAGGGCGGGCGCGCAGTCCTCGCCCCAGGCCACCACCGGCCGACCGTCCCGCCGTACCGGGACCGAGGGCGGAACCGGCACCGGCACGGCGGCCAAGACCGGCGGCAGGACGGGCGCGAAGTCCGCGACCAAGCCCACCGCCCGCACCGGCGGCAAGCCCACGGCGAAGCCCGCCGTCCGGAACGGCGCGAAGCCCGCGGCCAAGCCCGCCGCGAAGTCCGGCCGCCCCGCGGCGGCCCGGCGCCGGAGCGGAACCAGGAGCGGCGGCGACCAGGGCTGACCTGATCCCGTCATCGCACCGCTGCCGGGCCCTCCCCGAGATCGAGATCCAGTTCCTGATCCGACTCGGGGAGGGCCCGTACGCGTTTTCAGGACGACCGGTCGCGCCGGCTCACCGCCCCTCCCCCACCGGCCCGTCCAGCACCCCCCTCAACTGGTGCAGCCGCACCGCGAGATGCACCCGCAGCCCCGAGTCCGCCGAGCGCCAGTCCTCCCCCAGCACCGCCCCGATGCGGTCCAGCCGCTTCAGCAGGGTGTTCGTGTGGACGTGCAGGGCGCGGGCGGTGCGGCTGAGGTTGCCGGAGTGGGTGAACCAGGCGGCTGTGGTCGTCACGAGGTCGGTGGAGCGACGGCGGTCGTAGTCGAGGAGGGGTCCGAGGGTGTCGGTGACGAAGCCCTCGAGTTCGTGGGCGCGCCCGGGGTCGAAGACGAGGGCGTACATCGCGTAGCGGCGGGTGGTGGAGCCGCGGTCGGTGTCGCCGAGGCAGCGCATGACGTCGAGGCAGCGCTGGGCCAGGGTGAAGGAGCGGGCGCGGTCGTGGCCGGTGACGCGGTCGGCGACCACCAGGGTGGGGGCGCCGAGGCGGCGGCGCAGCCGGTGGTGGAGGGTCTCGGCCACCGTCTCCGGGTCGTCCGTGTGCAGGAGCAGGGTCGCCCGGCCCAGGTACTCGCCCGCGAGCCCGGACCACTCGGATGAGGCGGCGTGCAGTTCGCGGACGATGTCGGCGGCGGACCGCCCGGGGCAGTCGGCGGCGACGAGGACGTCCAGGCGGTCGACGTCGACGCCACGGGCGAGCGCGCGGTCGCGCAGGGCGGGGTGGACGGGGTGCAGCGGGGGATGGGAGAGCAGCTCCATGAGCAGTTCGCCCCGTACCCGCTCCTCCGCCTCGACGCGGGCGTCGCGCATGAGCACGAGCAGACCCGTGATCTGCGCGGAGCGCTCCAGCATCCGGACGTCCGCCGACTCGGTGGCGGCCCGCCGCCGCAGGGACAGGGAGCCGAGATGGCTGCCGCCCGCCTGGATGGCCGCCACGCTGAGGACCGTGCCGTCGTCGCTCTCGCCGTGGACGCAGCGCCCGGTCCGCCGCGCCTCCTCCAGCAACTCCCGTTCCAGTGACGGGTCGACGCCCGGTGTCACCGCGTCGGGGCACCTCGTCGCGACGACCTTGTCGTCCCGGTCCCGGATGGTGACCGCGCCCTGGAGGTGGTCCACCAGCGACTGGGCGATGTCGCCGGGACCGCCGCCCGTCAGCACCACATGGGTCAGCGCCTCGTGCACCGCCGCGGCGAGTTCCATCGTGGCGACCTGGTCCTCGATGACCCGGTACGCGTCCCGCAGCCGCCGCAGCGCCACCCGGCTCTCCTCGTAGAGCCGCGCGTTGTGCAGCGCGATGGCGGCGTGGTCCGCGAACGCGCTGAGCAGGGCCACCTCGTCCTTCTCGAAGGGGCGCTCGGTGCGGTCGGCGGCGAAGAGGACGCCGATCACCCGGTCCCCGACCAGGAGGGGTACGCCGAGCAGCGCGACGAGTCCTTCGCTGGAGACGAGGAGGTCGAAGGCGGAGCTGTGGTCGAGGGCGTCGGCGGCGCGGTAGTCGCTGACCCAGTACGGCGCCCTGGTCTCGATCACCCGCCCGCCCAGACCGGCGCCGGGGGGCATCCGCGCGGACGAGAACTCCGGCGAGATGGTGCCCGCCGTGGCGCGGAGCGTGAGGTTGCCGTCCGCGTCCAGGAGCGAGAGATACGCGAAGTCGCTGCCGATCAGCTCATGCGCCTCCCTGACGATCGACGGCAGCACCACGTCGACCTCCCCGAGCACGGCCAGCGAACGGGCGGTGGCGTACAGGCTGCTCAACTCGCGTTCGCGGCGCAGGCGGTAGGCGGCGAGTTCGCCGCGATCGGCGTGGTCGCCGCGTTCGCCGCGATCGGCGTGTTCACCGCGCTCGGCGCGACCGCCGCGACCGCCGCGATCGGCGTGACGCCCCTGATCGCCTGGGTCGCGAGCGCCCTGCTCGTCGGAGTCCGTGCGTGCCATCGGTCGCCCTCCACGAGAAGCGGGCGGCGGAGGTGGGGATTTCCTCCACCGTCAAAGCGCCAGGAGTGTATCCCCGTCCCATCCTGCAAAGCGCTTGCTCAGCTCTACTCTCACCGCACGACACAGAGCTGTGACGCAGGTCGCAGCCCTACCCAGAACCGAGGGATGCCCCCATGGCCTCTTCCGCGCAGGCCCCGATCCAGGGCAACGGCTCCGGACCCGCCACCGCACCCGAGCGCCGCACCGGCTGGAAACTGCTCGCGGCCGGCCTGATCGGCAGCTCGATCGAGTGGTACGACTTCTTCCTGTACGGCACGGCGGCGGCTCTGGTCTTCCCGCACGTCTTCTTCCCGCACTCCTCCGCCTTCATGGGCACGCTGCTGTCCTTCAGCACCTTCTGGGCGGGCTTCGTCGCCCGGCCGCTCGGCGGGCTCCTCGCCGGTCACTTCGGTGACAAGTACGGCCGCAAGCCCACGGTCGTGGCGTGTCTGATCGGCATGGCGACCGCGACGTTCCTCATCGGCTGTCTGCCGAGCGCCGCGAGCGTCGGTGTGCTCGCCCCGACCCTGCTGGTGCTGCTGCGGTTCGCCCAGGGCGCGGCGGCGGGCGGTCAGTGGGGCGGCATCGCGCTGCTCCTCACCGAGTCCGCCCACCCCAAACGCCGTGGTTTCGCGGGCACGTTCGGCCAGACGAGCGTCCCGGTCGCGGTCATCATCGTGAACCTCATCTTCACCACGACCGGCTCCGTCGTCTCGGACGACACGTTCCTCGACTGGGGCTGGCGCATCCCGTTCCTGCTCAGCGCGGTCATGTTCCCCGTCGTGCTGCACATCCAGCGCAAGGTCGAAGACACCCCGGACTTCCGCGAGTTGCAGAAGGCGGCGACCAAGAACCCGGAGGCGCGCGTGGTCCGGGCGCCGCTCACCGAGGCCGTACGACGCAACTGGCGGACGATCCTGCTCGGTTGCGGCACCCTCTCCGCCACGAACAGCCTCTTCTACGTCAGCATCACCGGTCTGCTCAGCTACGGCACGACGACGCTGCACATGGACCGCGACTCCCTGCTGACCGTCACCCTGCTCAGCTCGGCCCTCATGGGAGGGCTGCTCCCCTACACGGGCCACCTGTCGGACCGCTTCGGTCGGCGCAACCTCATCCTCGTCGGCGGACTCGGCGTCGCGGCCTGGGCGTTCCCCTACTTCGCGCTGGTGGACACGGCGTCGGCGCCCCTGGTGTTCGTCGCGATCACCGTCGGTTTCCTCTTCCAGGGTCTGACCTACGGTCCGATGGCCGCGTTCCTCGGTGAGCTGTTCGCCCCCAACGTCCGCTATTCCGGCGCCTCTTTGGCCTACCAGCTCTCCGCCATCATCGTCAGCGGCGGCACCCCGATCCTGATGACCACCATCATCGCCAAGACCGGTACGACCACGCTGGTCGCCGCCTACATCGCGCTCATGGGTCTGATCACCTTCGTCTGCGCGTGGTTCCTGCCGGAGACCAACCCGGCGGAGGTGCGGGCCGATCCGGAGACGCTGCCCGGAACGCAGTTGTACGCGTGAGCGGTTGGCGCCGCCGGACTCCCGAACTTCCCGAACGACGAGGAGAGATCGCCATGTTCACCCCCGAACCGGGGTTCCCGCTCGGTGACATCCCGCAGGCACACGCGACAGAGCGCCCCGACGCCGTGGCGGTCCGCTCCGGCGAGAAGCAGCTCACCTGGGCGGAGTTGTACCGGGCGAGCACTGAAGTCGCGCGCGGACTGCGCCTGTCGGGCGTCGGGCACGGGCGCATCGTCCCGCTCATGCTGCCGAACGGTGTGGACGTCGTGGTCGCGGCGTTCGCCTGCCTCAAGCTCGGCGCCGTACCGCAGCCGCTGTCGACGCGGCTCGCGCCGCCCGAGGAGGAGGCGATCCTCGCGCTGTCCGACCCGGCGGTGGTGGTCGGTCTGGAGGAGGGCGCGCCGGTGGGGGACGGGCGGATGCGGTCGACGACGGTGGCCGAACTCCGCCGACGTGCGGGCGAGTTCAAGGAGGACGACCTAGTGACGGAGGTCGGTCCCTCGTGGAAGGCGCCGACCTCGGGCGGTTCGACCGGCAGGCCGAAGATCATCCTGTCCGGTGCCGCGGGGGCGTTCAACCCGTTCGACATGGAGGCGTGGGGGCTCAGACCCGGCGAGCAGTCGCTCGTCACCGCGCCGGTGCACCACAACGCGCCCTTCTCCACGGCCATGACGACGCTGTTCAACGGCGGCACGGTCACGCTCCTTGAGCGGTTCGACGCCGAGCGGGTCCTGGCCGACATCGAGCGGTACGCGATCACCTGGGTGTACCTGGTGCCGACCATGATGCGGCGCGTCCTGGCGCTGCCCGAGAAGACCCGCGAGCGCTACGACCTCTCCTCGCTGGTCTCGGTGTGGCACTGCGCGGAACCGTGCCCGCCCGCGACCAAGCAGGCGTGGATCGACTGGCTCGGTCCGGAGCGCATCCACGAGCTGTACGCCGGGACGGAGGCTCAGGCGGGCTGCACGATCTCCGGCACCGAGTGGCTGGCGCACCGGGGTTCGGTGGGGCGTACCACCTGGGGCGAGATCAAGATCGTGGCGCTCGACGGCACGCCGGTCACCGAACCCGGAGTGTCCGGCGAGATCTTCATGCGCGTCTCGGAGGGCAAGCCGCCCGCGTTCCGCTACATCGGCGCCGAGACCGAGGAGGACGACGGCTGGTCGACCCTCGGCGACATCGGGGAGTTCGACGCGGACGGTTACCTCTATCTCCACGACCGCCGCTCGGACATGCTCCTGGTCGGCGGGGTCAACGTCTACCCGGCGGAGATCGAGGCCGCCCTCACCGAGCACCCGCACGTCCTGTCCGGCGCGGTCATCGGTCTGCCGGACCCGGACCGGGGCAACCGCGTCCACGCCATCGTCCAGATCGAGGAGGGCAGCCCGACGACCGCCGAGGAGATCGACGCCTTCCTCGCCACCCGGCTGTCGCCCCACAAGCGCCCGAGGTCCATCGAGCTGGTCACGACCCCACTGCGCAGCGCGGCGGGCAAACTGCGGCGCTCCGCGCTGCGGGCGGAGCGATTGACCGACGGCGGGGGCGCGCGGACCCCCTGACACGCTCCCCGTTACGCCTCGACGCGCTCCGGCGTGGCGGTGAGCACGGCGTGGACGGCCGCGCGGACCTGCTCGGCCACCACCTCGGGCACGGAGGCGTCCAGCTTGCCGTCCAGATGGAGGAAGGCAAGCCCGTGGACGAGCGCCCACACCGCCGTCGACAGGGCGTCCTGATCGGCGTCCGGGAAGACGTCGTGGACGATGCCGCGCACGTACTGCGAGATGGCGATGGTCGCCTCAAGGCGCTCCTCGCTCGCCGGGTCGCAGGGTTCCGCGAACATCACGCGGAACAGCGCGGGGTGGTCGAGGGCGAAACGCACGTACGCGACGGCGATCTCGGCGAGGTCGTCGGCGCTGGTGGGCGCGGGGTGCGCCGCGGCCAGATGGGTCCCGAGTTCCCGGTACCCCTCGGCTCCGACGGCCGCGAGCAGCGCCTCGCGGTCCGCGTAGTGGCGGTACGGCGCCGTCGCCGACACCCCCGCCCGCCGCGCCACCGCCCGCAACGACAGCCCGGCGCTCCCGTCCTCCTCCAGCAGCTCCCGCGCGGCGCGCAGACAGGCGGCGCGCAGATCGCCGTGATGGTACGAGCCGGGTGCCTGGGGCATGGGTGCCTCCGTGAGGTGGATACCGCGCACATCGCTCGGTGCCGCTTGGTGTCGCTTCACAGCATGTGAACGATGCGTACAACGTAATCGAGGAGACCGACACGCGCATGACCGCGAGCCGGTCCCGCCATTGTCCCCGCACCTGGCTCACCGGGGCGCCGCTCGAATGCGGTGGACCGGGCAGGTGGCAGAGCCCATGCACCACCCGAACCGGGTCCGCGACGCTGGCCCGAGCGGCGTACCCGGGCTGCTCGGCGGTGCGCTTCGGGGTCCGGTCCCGTTCCTGGGGCGCCGGATGCGCCGGTCCGGGAGCGGGTGACGGGAACTCCGTGGTGAGGAAGCGCGTCATGGCGATCAGCATGCGCCGTACGTCCGCGAGGGGTACGGCCAGCTCGTCCCGTCGGCCGTAGTGGGCGGTCCTTTCGGGACATCACGGGACCCGTTCGTCCCACGCACCCGCATGAGGGTGCCGGACCGACCCGCGCCCACCGTCGCGCCCTCACAGGACGGCCAGCAGCACCCCGCCCAGCAGTCCCGCCAGCACGACCAGGACGGTCGTGGCCGTCGTCAGCCGCCAGCCGAACGTCCTGCCGACCATGGCCATGCTCGGCAGGCTGATGGCGGGCAGGGTGATCAGAAGGGCGCCGAGGACGCCCGCCGGGAGACCGAGGACCGCCAGGCCCTGGATGATCGGGATCTCACCGGCGGTGGGGATCACGAAGAGCGTGCCCAGGATCGCCGCGATCACCGTGGCGGCCACCACCGTCGGCGTACCGTGCCCGACCGCGTCCTGCGTCAGCGGCAGCATCCAGCCCCGGAAGGCGCCGATCAGGAGGACCACCAGCAGATACTCGGGGATGAGGACGAGCGTCATCCGGGTCAGCGTCCGCAGGAACCGCAGCGCCACGTCCTTGGTCCCGGCGGGCTCGCTCGACGCGGACGCGACGGGAGCGCCGACCGGCTGCCCGTGCCCGGATACCCCGGGCGCCGCCACCGCCGCCGTACGACGACGGTCCGCGAGGTGACTCACCAGCACCGCCCCGGCGACCACCGTGACGACCCCGACCGCCACCCGCACCACCGTCCACTGCCAGGGCGCGACCAGCAGCAGGAACACCACGACCGCGGGGTTGAGCAGCGGATTGCCCAGCCAGTACGCCACCGTCGCGGCGGTCGAGGCGCCGCTGCGCCGCAGGCTGACCGCCACCGGTGCCGTACAGCAGGTACACATCATCGACGGCGTACTCAGGAGCCCGCCCGCCACCGCACCGGACCACCGCCCGCCCCGGTCGAGCGCCCGCACCAGCCAGTCCCGTGGGATCAGCGCCTGGAGCGCCGCGCTGATCAGCAGCGCGGCGACGAGCGCCTTCCAGACCGCGACGAGATACGCCACCAGGAACGAGGTCGCCGCGTGCCAACTCGGCGCCTCCCCCGGCTGGACACCCCCGACCCCGAGAATGCTCGACCCCGACCACGTGTGACTCTCGTTGAGCCCGACGACCTTCGCGGTGTACGGCAGCCACTTCGCCCAGAGCAGCACGACGACGAACACGACGACCGCGAGAAGAAACCCGGTGAGCAGCCGTGCTCTCCCCGGGCCCGGGGAGGCTTGGTGGGTGCGTGATGGCGCGGTCACACGTCGAACGTAGTGACGCGCAGGAGTGATCGCCAACGGGAACCGGCAAGTGCCGGATGACGATCATCTACAGCATGTCCCCGCCCCCTGGTACGAGTGACGGAGATTCACATGAACGACACCGGGCTCCTGCGTCGCCTCCCCGCCCGCTGGCGGATCCCGCTGGGAGCCGAGACGCTGCTGGCCCTGGCGACCGCGGTCTTCCTCCACTCGCTCAGCGGGCATGAGTACTGCGACCAGGCCACAGAGCACAGCCGGGTTTGGATGGCCGGCGGGGTGCTGCTGTCCCTGCCGCTGACCTGGCTGCTGGCGAGCCGCGCGGACCTGACCGCCAGATCCCTCGCCTGGCTCCTGATCGTGGTGCGGCTCTTGCTGGCGGCCTTCGTCATTCTGCTGCTCCAGCCTTTCTCCGGGACCTGGTACCTGGAGTGCTGAAGGCGAGACCGGGCGGAGTCCGCCGACCAGGGCACGCGACCGGAGTCCGCCCGCTACCGTGCCCGTCGTGATGGTGGGCACCGAAGAGACGCGGCTGATCGTTCTGCGGGGGAACAGTGCCTCGGGCAAGTCGGCGGTCGCGGCCGGGGTGCGGGAGCGGTTCGGACGCAATCTGGCGCTGGTCGGGCAGGACAACCTGCGCCGGGTCGTGCTGCGCGAGCGGGACCGGCCCGGAGGAGCCAACATCGGGCTGATCGGCATGACGGCCCGTTACGCCCTGGACGCCGGGTTCCACACGGTCGTGGAGGGCATCCTGTACGCCGACCGGTACGCCACGATGCTGGAGGATCTCGTACGCGACCACCGGGGCGTCACCCGCTGCTACTACCTCGACGTCCCCCTCCAGGAGACCCTGCTCCGCCACGCGACGAAGCCCGACCCGGCGCTCCTGGCCGCGGTCACCCACGCCCACCTGTGCGACTGGTACCGCGAACGCGACCTGCTGCCCAGCGGCATCGAGACCGTCGTCCCCGCCGACAGCACCCTGGACGACACGGTGACCCGCGTCCTGCGCGAGTCGGGGCTGGACGGCGTGGCACCCGTCGACCGTTGAGGACGGCGCCGGGTCAGTGCCACCGGAACGACCACAGCGGCGAGCCGACGAGACCTTCGGCGTAGTCGGAGTAACGGAAGGCGCCGTCGCAGACGTTGTCGGGGGCGCCCCGGGGTCCTCTTCCGAGGAGTCGGCGCCTTCCGGTAGCGCGAGCCACTTCACCTGAGTACGCCGGTAGGAGCGCCAGCTCCGCTCCAGCACGCCGTTCAGATCCAGGGCGCCGACAGCCCTCAAGTCCGCTTCCCCCGGGCCGGACAGCCCCTCATGCGCTTCCTCACCCGCGTACGACCACTGAACCCCTGGCATCAGTCGTCTAGTTGGTCCCCGCCGTCAGCTCCCCGAACAGCCGACCCGCCGCCTCGGAGGCGAACTGGCGCCGGAGTTCGGCGCGGGCGACCTGCTTGCGGAACTCTCCCTCGTGGGTGGTGTCACCGGCGTTGTGCATGAGGTCGGTGATCCAGGTGGCGAACGCCTGGTAGTTCCAGATGTGGGGCAGACAGGTCTCCGAGTAGCTGTCGAGCAGGCTCGAATCGCCGTGTACGGCACGGCGGATGACGGCGCGGGCGAAGATCTCGGCGTCGTGGAGGGCGAGATGGATGCCCTTCGCGCTCATCGGGGGCACGATGTGGGCGGCGTCGCCGAGGAGGTACAGCCTGCCGTGGCTCATCGGGTCGAAGACGACGCTGCGCAGCGGGACGATCTGCTTGCTGACGATCTCCCCGGTCGGCACCGGGACACCGAACCGCGCCTCCAGTTCGCTCCAGACCCGCTCGTCCGGCCACTGCTCAACGGTGTCGTCCACACCGCACTGGAGGTAGATCCGGCTGGCCCGCGCACCGCGCGGAATCATTCCGGCGAGACCGCGCGCGTGGATCGCCATGCCGGACGGATTCGCCGGTACGGCGGCCAGGACGCTGAGCCAGGAGTACCCGTACTGGTGGGAGTACTCGGTCAGGACACCGGCGGGAACGGAGCGGCGGCTGACACCGTGGAAGCCGTCGCAACCGGCGACGTGGTCGCAGTCGAGGACCCTCTCCGTGCCGTCGGCGTCCCGGTAACGCACCTGCGCGTACGCGCCGTTGACACCCTCCAGGTTCTCCAGCGACACATCGGCGGCTTCGTACCGCAGGTCCCCGCCCTCGCGCAGAAAGACGTCGGTGAGGTTGCGTACGAGCACCTGCTGCGGGCAGTACAGGCTCTCGTTGTCGTCGTCCACCTCGATCGGCATCTCCTCCCCGTCGATGAAGAAGCCGCCCTCGCTCTCCGGGACGGGATCGCCCTCCAGCACCTCTTCGAGCCCCCACTCGCGGAACATGCGCACCCCGAAACCGTCGATGGTTCCGGCTCGTTGGCGCTGCTCGACGTAGGAGCGGCTGTGCTTCTCCAGCACGACGCAGCCGACGCCGTTGCGCAGCAGGAAGGTGCCGAGCGCCAGTCCGGCGACGCCGGCTCCGACGATGGCGACGGTGGTGTGTTCGCGTGTCCCGGTCATGGGTGGACGAGCCTCCGTGTTCAGGCGGTGTTCAGGGCGGTCGATCTGCCCCCACTCTGGAGCCCGCCGCCGGACGCGAACCACCGGTGACGGGACACCGGATACCGAAAAGCCGCCAACTCTCCCGAACCCCGGAGGGCGACGGCTACTTCGTACCGCCCCGCAGCTCCGCCTGATAGCGCCCCGGCGTCTGCCCCACCACCTCGGTGAACGCGTCGATGAAGCTCGACGGGTTCGACCACCCGCACACCATCGCCGTGTCGGTGACCGACAGACCGTGGGTGAGGTGGGCGAGGGCGTGGTGGATGCGCAGGGTCGTACGCCAGCGGTGGAAGCTCATCCCCAGTTCGGCGTGGAACAGACGGCTCAGGGTGCGCTCGCTGGCCCCGGCTCTGCGGCCCAGCTCGGCGAGGGTGGCGGCGCGGGCGGGGTCGGCGTGCAGGAGGTCGGTGACGGCGCGGAGGCGGTCGTCGCGGGGTTCGGGCAGGTGCAGGGAGTGTTCGGGGGTGTCGGACAGCTCGTCCACGACGACGCCGAGCAGACGGGCGTGGGCGCCGGGGCGGCTCTCGGGCCGGTCGCCGGTCAGCGCGAGGACCGCCTCGCGCAGCAGCGGGCTGACCGCGAACACGCTGGGCTGGTCGGTGAGTTCGCCGCACAGGTCGAGCGGGACGGTGAGCAGGCGTACGTCGGTGCGGCTGTAGAAGCGGTGGGAGTGGGCGAAGCCCGGTGGCGTCCAGGTCACGCGGTGGGCGGGGGCGACCCATGTGCCGCGCTCGGTCGTGGTGGCCAGCGCACCGGCGGCGGCGTAGACGAGCTGCCCGTGATCGTGCGCGTGCGGGCCGAGGTGGAAGCCGTGCGGCAGCCACCCGGCGCCCTGCGCGGGCACCCGCAGCGGCTCCGAAGACTCGGGGAACTCTACGGGCTCCGAGGGCTCCGAGGGCTGGCGATTTTTCGGCATCGGACGGCACTTTACCGGCGCCCGGAGACGGACGATTCCCGCCCGCGCGATCCCCACCGCACGAGCCGCCGCATACAACAAATGGAATACCTCTCAATGGCGCAGCACGTGACACCAACCCGTTCAGCCGATGGGAAATACCCTCTTCCGTCCCTACCCTGTGAGCGGATCGACGGAAATCGGAAAACCGGGTCGGAAATCCCCTCTCTCACTCCAGGAGTTCACGCGTGAACGACCAGCAGAATGCGAACGAAGTACCCCGGCGTCAATTCGTCGCACTCTCGGGCGCCGTCGGTGCCACCGTCCTGCTGACCGGCGCGGCGGCTGCGGTGAGCACGCCCGCGGCGGCGGGTCCGGCACTCGGCGGCGGTCCCTCGCCCACGCCCTCGTGCTCCACCTCCCCGCCCGGAGGGGGTGTGACCTGCCCGCCTGCCTCACTCCAGGCGATCTGCGGCAGCCCCACCGACAACGACCCGCTGTGGCACGACGTCCAGTACTGCACGCAGGGAATCGTGCCTCCGCCGCCGCAGCCCAAGCCCGACTGCCTGGTGATGACCCCGCATTACATCATTCTGCACGGCGCGCCCAGAAACACGCACAACTATCTCACGCTGCCCACCTGCCGGATCACCGGTATCGAATGCCCCTTTATCCACACCGACGCGGCGCCGAACTACTGGCACGAGGCGTGGGAAAACGCGCGGAGCGGAGGAAACGTCCCCGTGCAGGCTCCGTATATCGGGCTGGGGATCAACTCGCAGGGCGCCCGCCGTCTCCAGCAACTGCACATTCACATGGCCGCCGTCCGGGAGAGCACCCAGCGGCGGCTGCAGCAGCTCGAAGCGGACGGCCGCATGGCGACCCAGCCCTCCGCCTGGGACAACCCCGCCAACCAGGCGCCCGTCTCGGGTCCCGCGGGCAGCGGCGACCGCGTGTACCGCATCCTGCGGCTCCCCAACCTCCGCGACAACCTCTTCACCCTGCTCTACCAGAACGTGGTGCGCCCGAACTCGCTGGACATGGCGGACCAGACCCTGATCGTGGTCCCGAAGATGACGTCCTCCGGTTTCGCGGGGTCCTTCTACGTCCTCAACAGCGACACGTCGATCCACGACGGCACGAGCACGTGCGACTACCTGCTGGTCTACACCTGACCCCTTCTCGCCTGAGCCGCGGTGGACCGCCCCCGGAACGGCCGGGGCAGCGCCGCCACCGGATGCAGGCCGCCCGTTTCTGGGTGACCGTGGTCGAAGTGCGGTCGTCGCACCGCCGGGGAGCCATGAGCGGCGCCACCGGCGGGCGGCAGGGCACACCATGTCGACGCCGAGGAGGAACTGTGGCCATGTCCAAGAATCCGAACGAGCACGAGGGCCCTGCGGACGGCGGCGCGGCGGGCGAGCCGGGCGTGCACGACGGAGGCGCGGACGGCAGCGCCGAAGGTCCCGCCGACGGCGGCGCGGCCGGGGTGCCCGGCGTCCACGACGGAGGCGCCGACGGCAGCGCGGACGGCGGTGCCGAGGGACCCGCCGACGGCGGCGCGGCGGGAGTGCCCGGTGTCCACGACGGCGGTGCCGACGGCGGAGCCGAGGGTCCGGCGGACGGCGGTGCCGCGGGCGTACCCGGCGTCCATGACGGTGGCGCCGACGGCAGCGCCGAAGGTCCCGCCGACGGCGGTGCCGCGGGTGAACCCGGGGTGCACGACGGT
Organism: Streptomyces sp. DSM 110735; assembly: GCF_016482685.1. Lineage (GTDB taxonomy): Bacteria > Actinomycetota > Actinomycetes > Streptomycetales > Streptomycetaceae > Streptomyces. Next base: position 471,004 of record NZ_JACYHF010000003.1, read on the forward strand.
GGCGCCGACGGCAGCGCGGACGGCGGCGCCGGCTCTTGACCGACTCCCGCCCCGGCTCCCGGAATCCCGGCTCCCCCACGGGCGCCGGGATTCTGGAGCGCCGTCTGACCGGACTCGCCTTCGAGGACTTCGCGCGGGACGTCTGGTCGCGGACCGCGCTGCTCACCCGGGGCGCGAGCGACTTCACGGACGTGTTCGACGCCGGTGCCGTGGACGAACTGATCTCGCGCCGGGGGCTGCGTACGCCCTTCCTCCGGGTCGCGAAGGACGGCGCCGTGGTGCCCGAGTCGTCCTTCACCTCGCCGGGCGGGGTCGGTGCCACCATCGCCGACCAGCTCGACGACACGGCGCTGTGGCGGCTGTTCGCGGACGGCGCCACGCTCGTCCTCCAGGCGCTGCACCGCACCTGGGCGCCGGTCGGTGACCTGTGCGCCGCGCTGAGTGCGGAGCTGGGGCACCCGGTCCAGGCCAACGCGTACGTCACGCCGTCGCAGAACCAGGGCTTCGACGAGCACTACGACGTGCACGACGTCTTCGTCGTCCAGATCCAGGGCAGCAAACGCTGGCTCGTGCACGAGCCCGTCCACCCGGACCCGCTGCGCGAGCAGCCGTGGACCGAGCACCGGGCAGCCGTGGCCGAAGCCGCGAAGGGACCCGCGTACATCGACACCGTGCTGGAGCCCGGGGACGTGCTCTACCTTCCGCGCGGCTGGCTGCACGCCGCCCGGGCGAAGGGCGAGGTGTCGATCCATCTGACGCTCGGCGTCCATGTGTGGACGCGCTACGCGCTGGCCGAGCAGCTCGCCGAGGCCGCGCTGACCGCGTTGCGCGCGGACCCCGAGACGCGCGCCTCGCTGCCCCTGGGCGCCGACGGGGCGGAGCGGGCGCTCGACGCGGTCCGCGCACGCCTCACGGCCGCCGTCGCCGGTGCCGACCCGACCCCCCTGGTCCACCGGAGCAGGCGGGGCCTGGGCCGTCCGGCTCCGCTCGGTCCGCTGTCCCAGCTCGCCGCCGTCGAGAGCCTCGACCCCGGGTCTCCGGTGCGGCTGCGCGAGGCGCTGGAGACCCGGCTGGAGGGGACGCGGCTGCGGACCCGGGTCGGCTGGCTCGACTTCCCGGAGTCCGATCTGCCCGCGGTGGTCCGCCTGCTCGACGGCGAGGTCCGTACGGCCGGTGACCTCGGCCTCGCGCTCGCCGAGCGGCTGCTGCGAGCGGGCGTCCTGGTGCCCGCCGGACAGTAGCCGCTCCGGTGACCACCACAGACCGCTTCTTCTGCGCGGACGCCGCCCGGATCCGCGGCGACTCGATGGCGGGCACGGCGCCGCGCGGCGCCGTGTGGGTGCTCGTCGAGTACCGCGGCGCCTGGCCGTCCAACGGCTTCGACGGTCTCGATCTCGCCCCGGAGGTCAAGGACCTCGTCTGGTCCGCCGCCCACGCCGTCCGGGCCCGGATCCTGCTGATCAGGCGCCTCGCCCGCCCCAGACCCGACGGTCCAGGGCGGTGGGCCGTACTGCACTACGAACGCTCCGGCGCCTACCGCCAGCGCTGGGGCACCTGGACCCGCGACGAGGACCTGGCCGAGATCGCGGACGCGCTCCAGTCCCCCGGTCAACTGGACCACCCGCCCGTCGTCCTGGTCTGCGTCCACGGCCAGCACGACATCTGCTGCGCCGTACGCGGGCGCCCCGTGGCCCGCGCGCTCAGCGAGCGCTGGCCGAACCTGGTGTGGGAATGCACCCACGTCGGCGGCGACCGCTTCGCCGCCAACGTCGTCCTCCTGCCCGACGGCGTCTACTACGGGCGCCTGGACGCCGTCTCCGCCGTCGGCGTGGTCGAGGAACACCTGGCGGGCCGCGTCCAGGCGGACCACCTCCGGGGCTACACCGACCTCGCTCCCCCGCAGCAGGTCGCCGTCGCCGCCCTCCTCCAGCGCTTCGGTCCCGCCGCCCGGCACGCCTACACCGTCACCGACACCGCCCGCGACGGCGACGACTGGCGCATCCGCGTCGAACTCCACGCGCCCCACCCCACCGCCTTCGACGTCCGGCTCCACGCCCGGCGCACGGCGCCGTACCGGCTCACCTGCCGGGGTCTGGCGCCGCATCCGACGGTGGGTTACGACGTGACGTCGATCGAGTCCGTCTGAGCCGTTCCACGTCCCTCTGCCGCAGCAGGCTCCGGCGGGTGCTGACAGGGGCGGACCGGGTCGTGCTCGATGAGCCGATTGAAGAACGGCACCGCCGGTGCGACGGCGCCCAGTCCGGCGAGGGCGCTGCGGGGCACGCCCTCACCGGCCGCCAGGGACAGGGCAGCCACCGCAGCGCCGCTGAGTACGGCGAGCAGGAGCACGAGAGCGGACCGGGCTGTCAGCAAGGGCTTTTCCATGAGGCTCCCCACGCCGGAGGTCGTCGCCGGTCGCGTCGTACGGACGGTCGGGGCTGCCCCCGCCGACAGCCGTGTCTCAGTGGTCATCGGTACGGGTGGGCTGGGCGGCACGGCGCGCGTCGCGCCCGAGCCGCTTGAGCTTGCGGCGGACGCGCTCGCCGTACGCGGCGGGCAGCCCGGCGGCCACCGCCGCCTGCCGCCAGGTCTCCCCGGACTCGGCCCATTCCTGAGCCACGCAGGTCTCGTCCGCGTGCAGTTGCCGGAGCACAGCGGCGACGCGGCCGTCGCTCAGCAGGGAACGCAGAACGGCGTCCTCGGCGCTCGAACCGTCGACGACCAGATCCCCCAGCGTCACCCCGGTCCCGATCGGTTTGTCCAGCGACTGCCACCGCTGACCGGCGGTCTTGCGTTCCCACAGGGGCTGCAGACGGCGGTGTTCGGCGAGCGTCTCCCGCTTCAGGAGCCGCAGCACCGAGTCGTCGGCGGTGTGCGGTTGGCGCAGTGCCTCGGCCCAGTCCGTGAGCAGCGCGGTGGAGACCGCTTCCCTCCACTGCGGCGCGTGCTTGGGCGGCATCCCGAGCCATGCCACCGCGAAGTCGTCGACCTCGCGGTCGCGTCCGTCGATCGCCGCCTCCCTGGCGGTCAGGGCCGCCAGCAGTCCGGGGCGCCGACCGGGCACCGGTCCGGTGAGCAGGTTCAGTTCCACCGACAACGACCTGTCCCGGAACCGATAGAGCTGGATCTTGTGGGGGGTGGCTCGCTGAGCGGGTCCGATGGCGACGTTCAGGCGGTCCCAGGCCAGCCCTCTCACGAGCTTCTGCGCCAGACCGATCAGGAGAGACGGCGCCGCCACCTGATCCGGGATGTCCGAGGTGGGCACGACACCGACCATGTAGGTGGCGTCCCTCCGGTCCGTCGGCAGTATCACCTGCTGCCACTTGATGGCGACGCCGTAGTCCGGTCGGGGCTTCTCGGAAGCCGAGGTCATCGGGAAGTCTCCTTGACGATGCGAAGTGCGGTCACTCCTCAGGCCCGGGACGGGGTCCGATCGGCACTCGAATCCGCACTTGGTCGCGTGACGCTCGTCACACTCGCTTCCCGGTCACCGAGGTATGGAGCGCGCGACGCGGAAGCCCACGTCGTCGATCCGGAAGGTCGGGTGACCGCGTCGGCGCACGGATGCCCGGCAGCTCCAGTGCGCGTCCGCCCAGCCACCGCCGCGCAGGACGCGATAAGTGCCGTACACCTCGGGGTCGTAGACGTCCCAGCACCAGTCCCAGACGTTGCCCAGCATGTCGTGGAGACCCCAGGCGTTGGGCTGTTTGCCGCCGACGGGATGGAGCCGACCGTCGGAGTTGCCCTGGTACCAGGCGACTTCGTCGAGGGCGCCGTAGCGCGGGCCGGTGGTGTCCGCGCGGCAGGCGTGCTCCCATTCGGCTTCGGTGGGCAGGCGGTAGCCGTTCGCGGAGGGGTCCCAGTGGGGGGCGGCGTCGGTGTCGGTCTCAATGTCGGGGAGGCGGTAGGCGGGGGTCAGCCCCTCGCGCCGGGACAGCGCGTTGCAGAACCGGACCGCGTCCCACCACGAGACACCCTCGACGGGCAGCCGCTCACCTCGGACACTGCCCGGCCACCGACCGGTGACCTGTGCGTACCACCCCTGCGTGACCGGGAACGCCGACATCAGGAACGGCGCGACCTTCACCGGCCAACTGCGCTGTGTCCGCCGGTCGGACAGGATCACCCGCCCCGCCGGAACGGCCACCATGGTTCGTTCTGCCCCCGAGTCCACGACGCCCCCCTGCTCAACTGGTGAGTTTCAGCCCGATCACGCTGCCGACGATCAGCGCCAGGAACACCACCTTCGGCACACTCACCGACTCGCCCCCGGTGAGCATCGCGTACAGCACGGTGAGAACCGCCCCGATCCCCACCCACACCGCGTAGGACGTACCGACCGGGAGGTCTCGTGTCGCATACGCCAGTCCACCCATGCTCGCGGCGAGCGCCACGACGAACACCAGCGACGGTACGAGCCGACTGAACCCCTCGGACTTCCCCAGCGCGGTGGCCCAGACGGCCTCCAGCACACCCGATACGGCAAGAACGAGCCACGCCACGACAGCCTCCCGCGGGCCGTCTTGTCGCACACCGGGTACGGCACCCCTCGTCCGGAAGCTCCCTTTTCGGGGCTCCCGGCCAAGCTTTCACACGGGGCGCCGCTTGGCAATCAGACCGCGCCGGGGTAGGGACGGCGCCCCTCCAGGTGGTCCCGCATGCGCCGCAGGACGGCGGGGTGTCCTTGCTCAACCGCATCCCCTTGGCCAGCGCCAGGGCGTGTTCGGAGTGCCCGTACTGGACGGCGAGCCGGACGCGTTCGATGCGGACCGACGACGGGCTGAAGACGCTGACCATACGGTTGTCGCCACCGTCGGGGAGCCTGGAGACGCGGGCGGCTTCCTTCTCCGCCCGCTCCATCATCGCCGCCGCGCGCTCGTAGTCACCGCTCCGCGCCGCCGACGTGGCGGCGCTCATCGTCAGAGCGCCCCACACCTTCAGGCCGTCGGCCGTCTCGTCGCGGCCTGCGCTCACCATGTCGTCAGCGGCACGGAGGGCGATACTCAGCGCGTCCTCCAGGCGCCCCTGCCGCTGATAGGTCCACGCCGTCGAGTTGACGATCATCGGCAGAAGCAGCGGGTCGGACGAACACTGCGCAGCGTCCATGGCGCGCTCCAGGCTGGTCAGGGCGAGGTCCGTCTTGCCCATCCGCACGGCGATGTGTCCGGCGAGCTGCAACGCCTTGCCCAAGGCTGCGAAACCGGCCCGTCGGTCGTCCTCGCCCTCCGACGCCGTGGCGGTGCGCGCGTCCGCGAGCAGGTCCGGCAGCGCCTTCATCACCATGTCGAACTCGGCGGCGTGATAGCGGGTCCACCCGTCCGCGATCTGCTCACGGAGACGGTCCAGCGAGAAGTCGGGGCCCGGCGGCTCGGGCTCCGACCCACACAGCACGGGCATGACGGCCCTGCGGACCGCCACGAAGCGCGGACCGTCCGTCTCGCCCGTGGACACGGCCGGTGGGTCCCCGAGCAGCGTGGTCAACTCGACCCCGAGCCCGTTGGCCAGCGCGTGCAGTGTGGGGAGGCGTGCCGAGTACTTACGCCCCTGTTCGAGCTGGCGGATCACATCGACGGACACGCTGGAACGCTCGGCCAGCTCTTCCCGCGTCAGAGAGGCAAGGCGGCGCAGGCGGAGCAGGGTCCGGGCGGCGTCCTGTGGCCGACCGAACCCTGGCCATCAGTGCCGTCATCCGCCACCGTGTTGGGGACGCCTCCGAGGCGCCGCAGCCTTGACCGTCACCGATCAGGATGGAGCCGGGCCGATGACCTCCCCCGTACGCTTGCGCCACTACGGCCACGACGACCTGCCAGACATCCGGCAGACGCTGCTCGACGTCCACGACGATGTCTACGCCGCCGAGATGGAGAACGAGTTCAACCAGCGTTTCTCCTGGTTCGTGGATCACTGGGGCGCGCTCACCCGGACTTCTCCTGCGTCATCGGGTACGACGGCGACGAGGTGGTGGGTTTCGCCTATGGGGCGCCCGCGACCGAAAGCCGGGAGTGGTGGCGGGACCACCTGGAGACAGCCCCGGAGCGTACCGCCACGTTCCATTTCTCGGAGCTGATGGTGCGCGAGCAATGGCGGAAAACGGGAACGGCCGAACGGCTGCACCGCGCGCTGATGGAGACTCGGGCCGAAAGCCTGGCGGCCCTGCTCGTCGATTCCCCGGTGTTCGCGGTGATGCTCGTGGATCTGCCGCCGCGCAGCGGCTCGCATCGGCAGCGGAGCATGTCGCCGTACTCGTAGAAGCCTCGGCTCTTCGTGCTCATCGTGACCCGAATGCGAACGCCTGACGCATCATGGAACGCTCATTCGTCTACTGTTCGTATTTTCCTGTTACGCACCGAAAACACCTTTTGCGCGACCAAGCCGGGCGGCTCGGCGGAGCCGCGCGTGGCTGGAAACCGCTCCCATCGCGATGATCAAAGGATGGGTGCATACGCCCGCGAACTGGGCGTCGCCTCCTGTGGGGTTGGTTGAGTACTACAGGCGACCGTCACGGAAATATCCGGATACGGCAACACGAAACGATGCGCATCCCCTCAACCCGGGCGGACGTGCAGGCTATGTGTCCTCGGCATCAGCCGGGACCCGCGCATCGCCCGCTTCTGACCTGTTCACGCTGGTCAGGGGTGGGCTCGTACCCCAAGGGGAGCACTGTTGATGTCTTCTCGTTCGATCTCCCGCATCGCGGCCGCGTCTCTCGCCGCGGGCGCCGCGCTCGGTGCGGCCGCGCTGCCGGCGTCCGCCCAGACCAGCCCTCACCAGGCGGCCCCGTACCGTTCGGGCGTGGTGATCAGTGGTGTGCAGTACGACTCGCCGGGCTTCGACAACGGCTCCAACTCCTCCCTGAACCGGGAGTGGATCGACGTCAGCAACACCTCCCGTCGCAGTGTGAACCTGAGCGGCTGGACTCTGTCGAACGAGGACGGCCGCGCCTACACCTTCCGCCACTTCCGCCTGGGCGGTGGCTCCACGGTCCGTGTCCACACGGGCGTCGGCCGGGACACCTTCCGGGACGTGTACCAGGACCGCCGCAACTACGTCTGGGACAACTACTCGGACACCGCCACCCTCCGCAACGACCGCGGCCGGTTCGTCGACGACGCCTCCTGGGGTGGCCGTCGCGACCCCGTCCGGAACGGCTGGCACCTCGGTGACCTCCTCGGCCGTCACGACCGCGGCCACGGCGGGGCGCACCACGGCGTCCCCGGCGGAGGGCCCCGCGGCGGCAGCCAGGGCGGCCAGGGCAACCACCAGGGTCACCCCGGCCAGGGCGGCGGCCAGCACCACGGCGGCCACAACGGCCAGGGCGGCAACCCGAGGCAGGGCGGCCAGGCCGGCCAGGGCGGTCAGAGCCAGGGCGGCACCCAGCAGCAGGGCGGCCAGAACGGGCAGACCGGCAACCAGGGTCAGTCCGGCCAGCCCAGCCAGGGCGGTCAGCCCGGCCAGAACGGTCAGAACGGTCAGAGCGGTCAGCCCGGCCAGAACGGTCAGAACGGTCAGGGCGGTCAGGGCGGTCAGGGCGGTACCCAGCACCAGGGTGGCCACAACGGCCACCACTGACCCCGTGTCGCCCGGTGACCGGTGAAGTCGGTCACCGGTCACCGGGCGACCTCTCGTCGGCGGCGCGCAGCGGCTCACCCAGCCTCTGCGCGCCGCTCCGCGTGACCCGCGTCGGGGCGGCCCGCCATCCGGTCGGCTGCGATCCGGACGAATTGGGTCAGCGCGTCGGCGGAGACGAGTGCGGCGGGGTTGGCGACGCTGGACGGCGGGGCGCCCTGGAGGATGCGTTTGACGGGGACTTCGAGCCGTTTGCCGGTCATGGTGTGCGGCAGGGAGGGGACGGCGATGACGTCGTCGGGCACGTGGCGGGGTGAGACCTCGGTCCGGATGCGGTCGCGCAGTCGGGCGACGAGGTCGGGGGTCAGGTCGTGTCCGGGGGTGAGGACCACGAAGAGGGGCATCCAGTAGCCGCCGTCGGGTTCCTCGACGCCGACGACGAGCGCGTCGGCGATGTCCTCGACCTGGTCGACGACTTCGTAGATCTCCGCGCTGCCCATGCGGACGCCGTACCGGTTCATGGTGGCGTCGGAGCGGCCGTGGACGACGACACCGCCGCGGGTGGTGACGGTGACCCAGTCGCCGTGGCGCCACACGCCGGGGTAGGTGGAGAAGTAGGCGTCGCGGTAGCGGACTTGGCCGGGGTCGTTCCAGAAGTACAGCGGCATCGAGGGCATCGGGCGGGTGACGACGAGTTCGCCGACCTCGTCGGTGACGGGCTGCCCGTGCTCGTCCCAGGCTTCGAGGGCGACGCCGAGTGTCCGGGCTTGCATCTCGCCGGGACGGGACGGGAGGGTGGGTACGCCGCCCGCGAAGCCGGAGACGATGTCGGTGCCGCCGCTGGCGGCGGCGAGCCAGGTCGCGGGCAGGGTTTCGTGGAGCCACTGGGCGGTGCCCGAGGGCAGGGGTGAACCGGTGCTGCCGAGCCCGGTCAGCTTCAGGTCGTAGGCCGTGCCGGGGCTGGTGCCGTCCTTGTGGGCGGCGGTCAGGTACGCGGGGCTGGTGCCCAGGAAGGTCAGCCGTTCGTCCGCGGCGAGCTGCCACAGGGCGCCGGGGTGCGGCCAACTGGGGCTGCCGTCGTAGAGCACGATCGTGGCGCCGAGGAGCAGTCCGGAGACCTGGATGTTCCACATCATCCAACTGGTGCTGGTGTACCAACTGAAGCGGGAGGCGGCGTCCAGGTCCGCGTGGAGCCCGAGGAACTTGAGGTGCTCCAGGGTGACCCCGCCGTGGCCGTGCACGATGCCCTTGGGGCGGCCGGTGGTGCCGCTGGAGTACAGCACCCACAGCGGGTGACCGAAGCGCACCGGGGTCGTCTCCAGCGCGTGGTCGCCCCGGGTGAGGGTGTCGAAGTGGACGGTGCCGGGCGGCTGGGTGCCGCCGATGTGCGGGACCCACACGGTGGTCCGCACGGACGGCAGGAGGCGGCGGAGCTGGTCGTTGTGGGCGGAGCGGTCGTGTTCCCTGCCCGCGTAGCGGTAGCCGTCGGCGACGAACAGCACGGTCGGTTCGAGCTGGCCGAGGCGGTCGGCGGCGCCGTCGGGCGAGTACTCCTGGGAGCAGGCGGACCAGACGGCGCCGACGGCAGCGGTGGCGAGGAACGCGACGACGGTGGCGGTGATGTTCGGGAGGTAGCCGACGACCCGGTCGCCCGGCCCGATGCCTTCGGTCCGCAGCCAGTGCGCGAGGGAGGCGACGCGGTCGCGGAGTTCGTCACGGGTGACCTCGTGCCGGTGCCCGCCTTCGGAGACGGCGACGATGGCGGTCCGCTCACCGGTGTGACGCAGCGCCTGCTCGGCGTAGTTGAGCGTGGCGCCGGGGAACCAGACCGCGCCCGGCATCGCGTCGTCGGCCAGCACCCGCCCCGCGCGCTCGTGGAAGCGGACGTCGTAGAAGTCGGCGATCGCCTGCCAGAACTCCTCCAGCTCGGTGACCGACCAGCGCCAGAGCGCCTCGTAGTCGGCGAAGTCACCGAGTCCCCGGGCGTCCAGCCACCGGACGAACGCGGCGATCCGTGTGCGGGAGGCGGCTTCCGGGTCGGGCGTCCACTCCTCCGGTACGGCGACGGGTCCGGGTTTCTCAGCCCGCACTGTGCGCCCCCGTCATCATCGCGGCGAGGTCCTCGGGCATGAGGAACGACGGAGGTGGCGGCGGACCCCAGTTGAACAGGCTCCTGGCGCCTTCCCAGACGCCCGGCTTCCAGAGCGCGTCGTCGACGATGCAGTCGATGTCGGAGTAGTACTCGGAGAAGTTGCCGGCGGGGTCCTTGAGGTACCAGAAGAAGTTGGACCCGATGTGGTGGCGGCCCAGTCCCCAGACGTGCCGCTCGGGGTTCTCCTCCAGCATCGCCATCGCGCCGCGCCCGATCTCGTCGATGTCCTCGACCTGCCAGGAGGTGTGGTGGAGGAAGTTCACCGGCGCCTGCTGGACCAGCACGTTGTGGTGGTCGGTCGAGCAGCGCATGAACGCCGCCAGGGACGGGACGACGTCGCTCACCTTGAACCCGATGCCGTCGGTGAAGAACCGCTGGGTCGCCGCCTGGTCGGTGGACCCGATGACCACGTGCCCCAGCTTGCGCGGGGTCACCCGGCCCTCGCGCAGGACGCCGGACGCCCGCGTGTTGGCGCGGTCGATCCGTCCGGGTCCGTTGTACGGCGTGGGTTCGACGCGCTGCTGCTCGATCCGGGGCGCCACCGAGATCACGGCGCGGAACCCGGCGATCGGCTCCTCGGTCACGAGCGAGTCGGCCGACCGCTCGACCGGCAGTTCCAGGGCGCCGAGTTGACGCTCGATCCGGTCGAGGTCGTCGGGGTGCTCCGCGCCGATGCCGATCTCGACGAGGCGGCGCCGCGGTGCGTGGGCGAGCCTGAACTGCTCGCCGCCGTCCGCGGTGGCGAACGCGTTCCCGCCGAGCGGGGTGAGGCCGAAGTCGGTGTAGTAGGCGGCGGTCGCTTCGACGTCGGGGACGCCGACAGTGATGGAGGTGAGGCGGTGCAGGGCCATGGTGTTCCTTCCTTCCCTGTCGGGTCTCAGGAGGCGGTGGTATACGGGATGCCGGGTACGCAGCGCTGACGGAGCTGTCCGATGCCCTCGACCCAGGTGACGACCTCCTCACCGGCGACCAGGAACCGCTTGGGGTTCCGTCCGCCGCCCACACCACTGGGCGTTCCGGTGAAGATGAGGTCTCCCGGCTGCAGCGGCAGGACCGCCGAGAGCCGCTCGATCAGGACCGGGACCGAGAAGATCAGGTCGCCGGTCCGGGCTTTCTGGACCTGCTCCCCGTCGATGCTGCAGCCGATTTCCAGGTTGCCGGGGTCCGGGAACTCGTCCGGGGTCACGACGACCGGTCCGATCGGCGCGAAGCCGGGGAAGGACTTGCCCAGGCTGAACTGCGGTGCGGGCGGGAGGAGTTGGCGCGTCCGCTCGGAGTAGTCCTGTCCGACGGTCAGTCCGGCGACGTACGCCCACGCGTCGGCCGCGGTGACATGGCGTGCCTCCCGGCCGATGACGACGACCAACTCCGCCTCCCAGTCGACGGTGTCGCCGGGCAGCGCGAGTTCGCCGTACGGTCCGGTGAGCGAGGTGCGGAACTTGGTGAAGACCGGCGGCTCGACGGGGAAGTCGAGCCCGCTCTCGGTGGCGTGCTCGCGGTAGTTGAGTCCGATGGCGAAGATCTGACCGGGCTCCGGGACCGGCGCGCCGAGCAGGGTCTCGTCCAGGGGCGTGCCGTCGGGCAGGTCTGCCGACGCGGCCCAGGCGGTGAAGTCCCGCCAGTCGCGGTACACGGCTGTCGGGTCCGGTCCGAACCGGCCCCGGCTGGCCTCTTCGACGTCGACGGCGCCTGTCGCGGTGACCAGGACGAGCCGTCCGGCGAGGTTGGCGATACGCATGGGGATTCTCCTCGTAAGGGCTCGTGGGGTCAGCGCAGCTCGGTCGACAGCACCTGGGACAGGGCGTCCTTCAGTACGGCGTGCGGGTCCGCGACGGCGTCGATCGAGCGGAACGCGACGTACCGGTCGGGACGCACCAGGACGGCACCGGCCGGGGAGATGCCGCGGTTCTTCAGCCAGGCGCAGCGCACGTCGATGAAGTCGGAGTCGAGGACGCCGACGGTGCCGGCCACCAGGGGCACGCCGTTCTCCGAGGCAAGCTTCTCGGCGGCCTCGACCCAGGCGCCCCCCTCCTCCCCCGCCAGGAGCAGGAACCTGCCGCCGTGCACGAGGGCGCCCAGCGGGACGCGCTCGCCCTGCCGCTCGACGAACGCGTGGGGCATCGGGTGACCCGGCCGGGTGCTGGGCTCGTAGAGGCGGACGGGGTCGAGCGGGACGTACGCGGGGCTGCCGTCCGGCACGATCGCGGTGGAGTCGTAGCGGTAGCCGAACTCGACGTTGTGGTGGTGGAACTCCATGGTCTGCGAGGCGATCGCCCGGTTCAGGGCGTGCCGCTTGGCCGCCGAGTCCGGGAGGTCCTGCCACAGCGGGGCCAGCTCGGCCCAGTTCTGCTCCGGGGTCTTGTCCGCCGACAGGTTGAGCGCCCGGTCGATGGTGAAGTGGTTCAGCGCGTTGGCGATCGCGCTGTCGATGTTGTGCTGGTCCACCGGTTTGCGCTCGGTCTCGTAGGTGTCCAGCAGACCGTCGCCCGCGCGACCGGCCAGGACCGCGGCCAGCTTCCAGCTCAGGTTGTAGACGTCGTGGATCGCGGAGGTCAGCCCCAGACCGCCCGTCGGCGGGTGGCGGTGGGCCGCGTCACCGGCGAGGAACACCCGGCCCGCGCGGAAGCGGTCCGCGATGACGCCTTCCATGGTCCAGGTGCTGATCCGGTGCACCGTGGGCACCAGTTCGGGCGGGAGTCCGAGCGTGGCGCGCATGCGCGCGAGGACCTTCTCCTCCTTCATGGCGTCGGGGTCGCCGGTGGCGTACTGCATGTGGAAGACCCACTCCTCCGACGCCGGACCCCAGTGGTCCGGGCCCATGGGGACGAGGACGCCGCTGAACGATCCTCCGAAGTCGGGGTTGACCAGCCAGCGGATCAGCACGTCGTCGTCGGTGGCCCACGGCGACAGGTCCGCGCTCATGTGGATCGAGAGCATCTTCATGATGTCCCGCTGTCCGTTCATCTCCACGCCGACGAGGCGACCGACGGTCCGTCCGCCGTCGGCGGCGATCAGGTAGCGGGAGCGCACCTGGTACGTCGTGTCGGTGTCCTTGTCGCGGACGGTCGCGGTCACGCCGTCCCTGTCCTGCACCAGGTCGACGAGTTCGTGGTGGAAGCGGACACCGCCGGGGTTCAGCTTCTCGGCGTGCTCCTTCAGGACCGGTTCGAGCCGGATCTGCGGCAGATTGCAGGTACGGCACGGGCTCGCGGCCACGTAGTCGGGGTCGGTGTAACCCCCGCCCCAGGCTTCGAGTTCGCCCAGTTTGCGGCCGTAGTTCTCGTGCGGACCGGCGAGACCTGCGTACCAGGCGCTTGCCCGCATGTGCTCCGGCGGGGTGCCGCGCTCGTAGATCTCGGCGGCCACACCGACCTCGGTGAAGATCTCCATGGCCCGCTGGTTGAGCACGTGTGCCTTCGGCAGCGTCGAGGTGACCGGCAGGGCGCTCACCAGCAGCGAGTCGACGCCGAGGGTGGACAGCGTCATCGAGGCGGTGAGACCGGCGCCACCGCCGCCCACTATGAGCACGGGGACCTGGATGTCAGTCATGGAACGTCTCCTTGATCGGGACCGCGACGCTGCGGCCCTCGACGGTGCAGGGCGTGGACCACATCGTGCGCTCGGGAAATCGATCCGTCAACGTAAAATCGATTTTCTTTCCCGGTGTCGATATCCCGGACCGCTCGCCTAGACTTCCCCCATGGCCACGAGTCCCACGAAGCCCACCCGCGCCCAGGAGGTCTACGACCGCATCCGTGGCAGCCTCCTCCGCGGCGAACTGGCGCCCGGGAGCAGGCTCAGGATGGGCGACTTCACCGAGCGGTACGGCGTGAGCCTCTCCGTCGTCCGGGAGGCAGTGACCCGGCTGGCCGGCGAAGGTCTGGTCGAAGCCACCCCCCAGCGCGGCTTCGCGGTCGCCGCCCTGACGGTCGACGACCTCCAGGACCTGACGCGCACACGCGTCCTCATCGAGACCCTGGCCCTCGCGGAGTCGGTCAAGCACGGCAGTCTGGCCTGGGAGGCGTCGGTCGTCGCCACGCATCACGCCCTGGCGCACACGCCCATGCTGACCCCCGAAGGTCACGTCGACCCGGCGTTCACCGTCGCCCACCGGGACTTCCACCACACCCTGCTCGCAGGCTGCGGCAGCGCGCGGCTGGAGGCGATCGCGACCGGGCTGCGGGACTGCGCCGAGCTCTACCAGTACTGGTCCCACGAGTTCGGCGGTGACACCACCCGTGACATCGCCGCCGAGCACAGGGCCATCGCCGAACTCACCGTCGCCCGCGACGAAGCAGGCGCGACCCGGGCGCTCCGCGAGCACATCGAACGCACCACCGCCGCCCTCATCCGCTACGCCGAGCGGCTCGCCGACGGCGACGCCGAGCGCGCCTCCGCCTGAGCGAACACCCCATCTCCCGGGGGAGGTTCGCGACCCGGACCTCGAACCGTTGAGCCCCGCCGGAGTGACCGGCGGGGCTCAACGGCCTTGCGGGTTCCCCTTGTCAGCGGGCGAGCCGGGGGAAGAGGGCTTCGGCGTTGCCGCGGTCGATGGCGGCGCGCTGGTGGTCGTCGAGGGGGTAGGCGTCGAGCTGCCGGGTGAAGTAGGCGGACATCTCGGCGGTGGCGTACGGGAAGTCGCTGCCGAAGGTGATGTGCGTGGGGTCGGCGAAGGCGAGCAGGGTGGGGAGGGTGTCGGGGTTGGCGCTGAGGGCGGTGTCGAAGTAGAAGCGCCGCAGCTCGGCGAGGATCGCCTCGTGGGACATCACGGGCTGGACCCCGCTGACCTGCTGGTGCGCCTGGAGCGCGAGGGCGATGCGATGGGCGGCGTAGGGGAGGAAGCCGCCGCCGTGGGACAGGATGAAGCGGATGTCCGGGTGGCGGGTGGTGGTGCCCGACAGGACGAGGTTCATCGCGGCGCGGGTGGTGTCGAGCAGGAAGTCGGCGGCGTAGGGCGGGATGCCGGGGACGAGCGGTCCGGGCAGCTCGGCGGGGTGGATGAAGACGGCGGTGCCGCGGCGGCCGAGTTCGGCCATGAGCGGTTCGAAGGCGGGGTCGCCGAGATAGGTGCCGCTCTGGTTGGCGAGCAGCACGATGCCGTCGGCGCCCAGCTCGTCCAGGGCGCGGGCGGCCTCGTCGAGCGCGCCGTCGACGTCGGGCAGCGTGAGGGTGGCGAAGAAGCCGTAGCGGTCGGGGCGGTCCTTGACGATCTCGGCGGCGTAGTCGTTGACCTTGCGGGCCCAGGTGGTGGCCTCGGCGCCGTCGCCGAGGTAGGTGCCGGGGGTGGAGACCGACATGACGGCGGTCTGGATGCCCTGGCTGTCCATGAAGGCGAGGTCGGTGTCGACGTCCCATTGCGGGATGGGCAGACCGCCTGCGGTCACGCCGCGGGAGAGAAGCCAGTCGCGGTAGTGCGGCGGAACGATGTGGTGGTGGGTGTCGATGCGTGCGGGACCGGTCACGATGGTTCACCTCTGTGTGACTTAGCAAGCTAACTCTTAGCTTTGCTGTTAACGTAGACCCATGACCCCGCCCATGCAAAACGGACGCCCCGCCCCGGGGTCGACCGGCGATCGTCCGCCACAGGCCGACGACGCGGAGTTCCAGGAGTTCACCCGGGCCGTGCAGGACCTCCTCACCGCCGTCCGCCGCAGCCGGGGGCGGATCGCGGGCCAGACACGTCCCGCCCTGTCGCTCTCCCAGGTCCAGCTACTGGAATCGCTCGCCGAACAGGGCACCCTCGGCGTCAGCGAGATGGCCGAGCACGCGGGCGTCACCACCCCCACCGCCACCCGCATGCTCAAGCAGCTCGAACGCGACGGCATCGTCACCCGGACCCGTAAACCCGGTGACGAACGCCGCGTCGAGATCGCCCTCACCGAGACCGGCGCCACCCTGCTCGCCGACCACCGCGCCCGCCTGCGGGAACGCCAACTGCGCGCGTTCCGCGAACTCACCCCGGAGCACCGTGCGGTGGTCACCGAGCTCACGCGCAGGCTCAGCGATCTGGTCGACGAGATGTGACGATCCCGAACGGTGACTTCGGAGGCGGAACCGGCGTTGGTCCGTCCACGCGCCCCTCTGGGGATACGTTCCACATATGGCGCGACCACAGGAGTCCGGCCACAGGAATAGGAGGAGCCCACATGGCGATTCAGCGGATGGACAACGTCGGCATCGTCGTCGAGGACATGGACGCCGCCGTCGCGTTCTTCGTGGAACTCGGCATGGAACTGGAGGGCCGGGGAGAGGTCCAGGGCCTCTTCGCCGACCAGTGCACCGGACTCGACGGCGTCCACTGCGACATCGCGATGCTCCGGACCCCGGACGGTCACAGCCGCATCGAGCTGGCGAGGTACCGCAGCCCCGAGGTGATCGACCCCGGGCCGCGCGACCGCCCGCACAACATCCTCGGCACGCACCGCGTCATGTTCGCCGTCGACGACATCGAGGACACCGTCGCCCGTCTGCGCCCCCACGGCGCCGAACTCCTCGGCGAGATCGCCCGCTTCGAGGACAGCTACCTGCTCTGCTACCTCCGCGGCCCGGAGGGCGTGATCGTCGGGCTGGCCGAGCGACTGGGCTGAGAGCTTGGTGCGAGGCGCGCGTGCGGGGTGGGACCCCGGCGCCGGTCCGCCCGTCCGGTCAGGCACGGCCGCCGCACGGAGGGCGTGTCGCAGACCTCGCGCACAACCGCTGAGGGCCGGTCTCGGATTTCTCCGAAACCGGCCCTCACCTGCGACTGTCTCCAGTCGGGACGACAGGATTTGAACCTGCGACCCCTTGACCCCCAGTCAAGTGCGCTACCAAGCTGCGCCACGTCCCGATGCGCTTACTCGCGGTGACCCGCGTGATCGCGCGAACAGCACTTTACCCCACGTAGGGGGCTGGACCGAAGCGGGGTCGGGTGGGGAGGGGACAATCGGTCGTATGGAAGACGCGGACGCGAGGCCGGTGGACGACGGGCGGGACCGGGACATCGAGGGGCGGGCGCGCAATGCGCGGCCCCGGGACGGGCTGGGGCGGCCGTTGCCGTACGGCACGGAAGGCGTGGAGCGGCAGCCGGAGGGGGTCGTGCGGTCGCCCGGGGAGACGGTCGTAGAAGCGCAGGCGCTGCTGGACGCGGGGAAGCCGTTCCACGCGCACGAGGTGTTCGAGGACGCCTGGAAGTCGGGGCCCGAGCGCGAGCGGGAGCTGTGGCGGGGGCTGGCCCAGGTCGCCGTCGGGCTCACCCACGCGGCTCGGGGCAACATCAAGGGTGGCGCCCGTCTGCTGCGGCGCGGTGCGGGGGCTGTGCGGGAGTGGGGGGTGGAGAGCGGGGAGCCCCTGCCGTACGGGATCGATCTCGCCGGGGTCGGGGAGTGGGCCGTCGGGCTGGCCGAGCGGGTGGAGACGGAGGGTGGAGCCGTCGATGCGGGGGTGGAGGCGCCTAGGCTGCGTGCCTGAGCGGGACTGATCGGGTCCCCGGGGCGTGGCTCTATTCCCTGAGCGGGACTGATCGGGTCCCCGGGGCGTGGCTCTATTCCCTGAGCGCGCCTGATCCAGTTCCACGGGTAGCGGCTCTCCGCCCGGCGCGCGCCCGACCCAGTCCCCGGACCGCAGCTCTCCACCTCGGGGCGCGCCCGCTCCCGCCCACCGTCCGCGACTCGGCCCCGCCCACCCTCGCCGAACCCCGTACGGCACACTCGACCCGTGCGAAAGATTCATGTCATCGGGATCGGTGCCGGCGACCCCGACCAGCTCACGCTGCAAGCCGTCAAGGCGTTGCGCGGTACCGATGTGTTCTTCCTGCTGGACAAGGGGGAGGCGAAGAGTGATCTGACGGGGCTGCGCCGGGAGATCCTGGACGCGCATCTGGAGCCGGGTTCGTACCGGGTCGTGGAGGCGCGTGACCCCGAGCGGGACCGGAAGGCGGGCGGGGCGGGGTACTCGCCGGCCGTCGGGGACTGGCGGAGCGCGCGGGCCGGGATCTACGAGCGGCTCATCGGGCAGGAGGTCGGCGCGGACGGCACGGGCGCCTTTCTCGTCTGGGGCGACCCGGCGCTCTACGACAGCACGCTCGCCATTCTGGAGGAGGTGCTGGAGCGGGGCGCGGTGGAGTTCGAGTACGACGTGATACCCGGGATCAGCAGTGTCTCCTCGCTGGTCGCGCGGCACCGTACGGGGCTGAACCGCGTCGGACGTCCGGTGCAGATCACCACCGGGCGGCGGCTGGCGGAGGGCTTCCCCGACGGGGTGGACGACGTCGTGGTGATGCTGGACGCGCATCAGACGTTCCGGCAGTACGCCGACGAGGACATGGACATCTACTGGGGCGCGTACATCGGCACCCCGGACGAGATCCTCGTCTCCGGTCCTCTCGCCGAAGCCGCCCCTCGCATCGAGGAGTTGAGGGCGGCGGCGCGGGAGCGCAAGGGCTGGATCATGGACACGTATCTGCTGCGCAGGCACGGGGGCGAGAGCTGACTCCGGAGGGGATTCACCGCAAGTCCCGTTCCCTGGGCGGTCGTTGGGTGCCAGGATGAAGGTGTGACGGATCTGTCCGGGGAGGGCGTACGCGTCCTGCTGATCGGCACGGAGAACCATCCGGGACCGACGCTGGCCTCCGTGCCCGCCGTCTCCCGTACCGTGGAGGCGCTGCGCCTCCGGCTCATCACGGTCTGCGGGGTCGCGCCCGGTGCGATCCGTACGCTGCTCGATCCCGCCGACGCCCACGCGATGGCGGCGGCCGTGACGGAGGAGGCGCGGCGGGCCCGTACGGTGCTGCTGATCCACTACGTCGGGCATGGACTCATCGGTCCCGGGGACGAGTTGCACCTCGCCGCGAGCAGCACCGACCGGCTCACCCCGGGCCTCGCCGCTCATCAGGCGCTGCCGCTCTCCGCGTTGCGACAGGCACTCACCCTCTGCCAAGCCCCGTCCGTCGTCGTGGTGTTGGACTGCTGCTTCTCGGGTCGCGCGGGGATGCGCGCCCCGGCGCCGCCTCCGGCGTTCATGCTTCCGGCGGCGCACGGGGTTCATCTCCTCGCTTCCGCAGAGCAGTTGGCGCTCGCGCCGGAGGACGCCGAGTACACGACCTTCACCGGTGAACTGATCCGGTTGCTCGACCACGGCGACCCGCGCGGACCCCGGCTGCTGACCCTGGACGCCGTCTACGACTTCCTGTTCCGCAGCCTGCGTGCCAAGGGCGGTCCGTTGCCGCGCCGCCAAGCCGGGGACCGTTCGGGCGAGTTGGTGATCGCGGTCAATCCCGGCCGCCCGGTCGCGGACGACGCCGATCCACCGGACGACCACGATCGCGACACCGCGCCAACCCGTTGCCCCTACCTCGGTCTCGACGCGTTCACCGTGGACGACGCCGATCTGTTCCACGGGCGGGAGCGGCTCGTCGAGGAGTTGCTGGAGACGTGCGCCTCCGCGGTGGACGCCGGGCAGCCGGTCATCGTCGTCGGGCCGTCGGGCGCGGGCAAGTCCTCGCTGCTGCACGCCGGTCTGCTGGCGGAGCTGCGCCGGGGCACCCCGTGGCTGCCGGGCTCCGAGGGCTGGCCATGGATGGTGCTCACCCCCGGCGACGATCCGATGCGCGCGCTGGCCGCCGTACTGCACCCGGAGGGACCGGCCGGGGCCGAAGCTCTCACCGAAGTCCCCGGTACGGCTGCGGTGTTGGCGCGAGAACTGACCCAAGAGCGCTTGGTGCTGGTGGTCGACCGGCTGGAGGAGTTGTTCACGGCGGGGGAGCGCGAACGAGCCGCGTTCTGCGCGGCGTTGGGGGCGCTGGCCGGGGACGGCGGGCGCGCCCTCGTCGTCATGGCGTTGCGCGCCGACTTCTACGGTCAGGCGCAGTCGCTCCCCCACCTCGCCGAGGCTCTGCGCCGTCACCAGGTCCAGGCTTCACCGATGCGTCTGGAGGAGCTGCGGGCCGCGATCGAGCAGCCCGCGGCGACGGTCGGGGTCCGGCTGGACGAGGGTCTGGCGGACCTGATGCTGCACGAGCTGGACGCCGTACGACCGCCGGGACCGCGGTCCGGCACGCTCCCCCTGCTCTCCCACGCGCTGTGGGCGACCTGGTCGGAGAGCGGTCGCGCGCGGCTCACCCTCGCCGGTTACCGCGCGAGCGGGGGCGTCGCGACCGCGCTCAGGACCACCGCCGAGCGTGTGTACGACGCCCTCGACCCGGCGGGGCGGGACGCTCTGCGCCGTATGCTGCCGCGATTGGTGCGGATCGACGACGGCACCGTGGACACCGGGCGCCCGGCGGAGCGCGACGCGCTGCTGGACGGCGTCGCGGACCGGCGGGCGGCCGAGGACGCGTTGCAGCGCATGGCCCGGGAGCGGCTGGTGGTGCTGCACGAGAGCACCGTCCGGCTCAGCCACGACGCGCTGCTCACGGCGTGGCCGAGGCTGCGCGGGTGGATCGAGGCGGACCGCGACTGGTTGCGGACCCGGCAGCAGTTGGCCGCCGACACCGACGCGTGGGTGCGCGCGGGCCGCGACCGGGATCTGCTGTACCGGGGGAACAGGCTGGCGGCGGCCCTGGAGAGCGCCGAACGCGCGGCCCGTGATCAGAACGACGAACCCCGGCTGACGGAGTTCCTCGACGCGTCCGCCCACGAGGAGCGGCGGGCGGCGCGGACCCGGAGCGCCGTGATCGCGGTCCTGGTCGTCCTGCTGCTGATCGCGACGGGCGGTGGCGTCACGGCCGCCGTCTATCAGCACGATGCCGCTTCCCAGCGCGGCCGGGCCGTCGCCCGCCTGATGGCGAACGAGGCCGTGAGCCTGCGCGACACCCAGCCGGGACTGGCCAAGCAACTCAGCGTCGCCGCCTACCGGTTGGACCCGCAACTCAGCGTCGCCCCGCTCCTCTCCATGCTGGAGACCCCCGGGTCCTACGACGGTCAGGATTCCGTGGTCGACCTCGCCCGCACCGGCGACGGACACCTGCTGGCCCTGTCGACCGGTCGGTCCGTGGTCCTGTGGCGTACGTCGGGCGGGCGGGTGGCGACCGTGCCGCTGTCCGGTGCGGGTGGGGTCGCGCTGAGTACGGACGGACGACTGCTGGCGGCGCTCGCGGCGCCAGAGGAGTCGGGCTCGGAGGCGGCCGCGAGCAAGTTGTCGGCGACGGTCCGCCTGTGGTCCCTCGCCGACCCCACCCACCCTTCTCAACTCCCCGCGCCACAAGGCGTTTCCCGCTCCGCCACCGCCCTCGCCTTCTCCCCCGACGACCGCGCGCTCGCCCTCGGCACCACCTCCGGTGCCGTACGGCGGTGGGACCTCCGCGATCCCCGGACGCCCCGAGCCCTGCCGGACCTCACCGGGCCGAAGAGCCCGCTGGACTCCCTCGCCTTCGCGCCTCACGGTCACCTGCTGGCCGCCTCGGGCACGGACGGGCGGGTCCGGCTGTGGGACACCGCCGCCGACACGACCCGCACGGCTCCGGTGGCGACGGTGGCCGGGGCACCGCTGCCCACCGAGACCCCGCGCGGGATTCCGCACCGCGTCGCCTTCCGCCCCGACGGCACCGTGCTGGCCGGGCCCGGCGAGGGCGTACGCCTGTGGAACGTGTCCGATCCGCGCAAGCCCGTACCGCTGGGGAAGGTTGGCACCGAAGACAGTCTGGGTTCGTGCCAACGAGCCCTGATCTCCGCCGCGTTCAGCCCTGACGGGCACGTACTCGCCACCCCTTGCGGGACGGAACTGTACCTGTGGGACGTCACCGACCCGGCGCACATCAGCCAGGCCAACGCGCTCGTCGAACCGGACACGTACACGAGCGGTCCCGTACCGGCGCTCTTCGCGCCGAGCCGCGATCCCGTGCTGTTGCTGCACGCCTCGACCACCGGCGTCCACCTGTGGGACGTGACCAACTCGGGCCGTCCGGGGGCGGCTTCGAGTCTCGGTCGCTCTCCCTCGGGGTTCGGGCTCACCACGCGGTTCAGCGGCGGGAAACGGCGGCTGCTCGTCGTGCACGGCGCCGACCGGTCCGCCCTGTGGGACATGTCCGGACCGCCACCCCACCGCAAACTGGCCGACCTGCCCGGCAGCGGGGACATCGCCGCTGGGTCGGCTGCCTTCAACCCCGGCGGCACCGTGCTGGCCGAGGCCGAACGCGCGGGCGGTGCACCGGTGGTCCGCCTGCGTCCTACGGCTCGCCCCACGTCGGTGCTCTCAACTCTCCGTTCTCCTACGGACGGTGTGGAAAGCCTCGCCTACAGCGCGGACGGCCGTGTCCTGGCCGTCTCCGACACCGGCTACTCCACCCATCGCAAAAGTCCGCCCACGGTACGGCTGTTCGACGTGAGCCGCCCGCAACAGCCCCGGCAGCTCGCCGTGATCCACGACACCGCCTTCCACCTCACCTTCTCCCCCCAAGGACGCCTCCTCGTCGGCAGTTTCGGCGACCGGCTGCTCCTGTGGGACGTCTCCGACGCCCGGCACCCGGTCGCGAAGACACCCCGCCCCCTCTCCCCCGGCTCGGCCGACGCCGTACCCGCGTTCCGTGGTGACGGACGCCTGCTGGCCGTCTCGGACTCCGGAAACGCCGTCCGCCTGTGGGCCGTTGAGCACAACGACCTCGCCGCCAAGCCGCTCGGCGAGATCCGCACCCTCGGCACCGGCGGCCCCCTCGCCTTCACCCCGGACGGACACACCCTCGCCGTCGCCAGCACGGGCGTGCTCAAGAGCTTCACCGGCGCGACCACGAGCCACATCGAACTGTGGGACGTCACCGCCCCCTCACTCCCCGTCTGGCGCGCCTCGTTCGGCTTCACCGCGACCGACCTCGGCGTCGACAGCCTCTCCTACAGCCCCCAGGGCCATATCCCCTACCTCGCGGCAGCAGGCGGCACCGTGTCCGTCTGGAACACCGACCCACGCGAGGTCGCGGACCATGTGTGCCGGAGCGCGGGCGATCCGATCACTGAGGCGGAGTGGGAGCGGTATGTACCGGACACGGACTTCCGGGCGCCGTGTCCTGCGGGCAAGTGACCGGCGGGTCAACGGGGTTCAGTCTCCTGAGCGTTCCCTCATACCTGAACGTCAGGTGTCCTGGATCTGAGGGACTCGCCCGTATCGACACCTTCGGCGAACAGACGTCGAAGATGCTCGGCCAGCAGGTCGGGGGCGGTTGACGGAGCAATGGGCAGCCATGTCACCGCGTCGAGCACAGGGTCGCCCGCCGCATCGAGGGGAGCGCAGCCCCAGCCCCGGCATCCCTCTCTCGCCCCCAGAACACTACGATCCCGTGCGCCCATGGCCCTCGACCGAGCGCCTGGTCCCCCTTCGTCCAGTAGAACGCCGTCCCACCGGCCTCGTCCCATCGCTCTCCTCGCGACAGGCCCGCGTTGTCGAAAGCCTGAGCCGAGGCTGAGCAGTACTGCCGGGCCTCGGCATAGCTCGTTGCGGCTGAGCCGTCGTCCCGGATGGTCACAGACTCCCCATGCCGAGCGCGCCGAGCCAGTCCAGTGCGCCCCCTACGTCCGGCACTGTCACCGCGTCCTCCGGCAGTGGGGGGCGCTCCACGATCACTACGGGCAGGCCGAGTTGGCGGGCTGCGGTGAGTTTGGGGGCTGTTGCGTCGCCTCCGCTGTTCTTGGTGACCAGGACGTCGATGCGGTGGGTGCGGAGGAGATTCAGTTCGTCGGAGAGGGTGAACGGACCGCGGGTGAGGAGGAGTTCGGTGTGTGGGGGGAGGGGTGGGGCGGGGGGTTCGACGGAGCGTACGAGGAAGTGGAGGTCCTCGAGTGCGGCGAAGGCTGACAGGCCCAGGCGGCCGGTGGTGAGGAGGACGCGGGGGCCGAGGGAGGGGAGGGTGGCGGCGGCTGCGGTCAGGGAGGGGACCGGGTGCCAGTCGTCGTCGGGGGTGGGGTGCCAGGCGGGGCGGCGGAGGACGAGCGCGGGGATGTTCGCCTGCCGGGCGGCCTGGAGGGCGTTCGTGGTGATCTGCCGGGCGAAGGGGTGGGTGGCGTCGATCAGGGCGTCCACGTGGTGGGCGCGGAGCCAGTCGGAGAGACCCTCGGGCCCGCCGAAGCCTCCGGTGCGGGTGTCTCCCGTCAGGGGGGCCGGTCGGGTGACGCGTCCCGCGAGGGAGGTGGTGACGCGTACGGCGGAGTCGGCGGCGAGGGCGGCGGCCAGTTCGCGGGCCTCCGTGGTGCCGCCGAGGATCAGGAGGTGCGGGGGCATGGGGTGAGCGTAGGCGAGGGGTGGGTCGGGGCGGTTAGGGTCCGGGTATGGCTTCCCTTGCGGACGTGCGGGGTGTGTTGGTCGACATCGACGGGGTGCTGACCGTGTCCTGGCGGGCGCTGCCCGGTGCGGTGGAGGCGCTGCGGACGTTGCGGGACGGTGGGCTCGGGGTGGTCCTGGTGACCAACACCACCTCGCGGACCCGGGCTTCGGTGGCCGCCGCGCTCTCCGAGGCGGGGTTCGCCGTGGACGCGGACGACATCCTCACCGCGCCCGCCGCCACCGCCGCCCACCTCGCGGGTGCGCGGTGCGCGCTGCTGAACAGCGGGGACATCGAGGAGGATCTGGCCGGGATCACGCTGGTTGACGAGGGGGACGAGGACGACGGGGGTGCGCCCGATGTCGTCCTCGTCGGCGGCGCCGGTCCGGAGTTCGACTATTCGGCTGTGAACCGAGCTTTCAGCTATCTTCGCCGTGGCGCGCGTCTCGTCGCCCTCCACCGAAACCTCACGTGGCAGACCGACGCCGGACTCCAGCTCGACGCCGGTGCATACATCGCCGGTCTTGAGGCGGCAGCCGGGACCGAGGCCGAGGTCACCGGGAAGCCGTCGGCCGCCTTCTTCCGCGCGGCACTCGACCGGCTGGGCGTGGACGCGACCGAGGCGCTGATGGTCGGGGACGACGTCGAGTCGGACGTACTGGGGGCGCAACGGCTCGGCATCACCGGAGTGCTGGTGCGCACCGGCAAGTTCCAGCCGGACACCCTCGACCGCGCGAGCGGCACCCCCGACCACGTGGTGGACTCGTTCGCGGACCTGCCCGCGCTGCTGGGGCTGACGTCGTAGCGCTGCCGGCCTCCGGGACCTGATCAGCATGGTGATCGATGGAGCCACCGAGGAGGTTGGCGACCCGTCCCTCGACACTGGGACAATGCCCGGATGACTGGTGACGTTGTCGAGGTGTCGGCCCTGGCGATCAACGTGCGGGTGCCGGAGGAGCTGTGCTGGACGGACAGTAGGCGGGGGCAGGAGTTCCGGCTGACCACGTTGAACGTGCGGCTGCTGCCGGACGGGAGCCTGGCGGCGAAGGCGTACGGGCGGCCGGTCGAGGGCGGGCGTGGGGCGTATGTGTCCTTCGCGGTGCCGGACCGGCCCGAGTTGGCGGCGCTCATCGAGCGGGCGGCGGGCCGGGCGGCGGAACTGTGGGGCGCGCACCAGGGGCTGTGACGGCTGGGGCGCGCCCTGCGCGGCTTGGTGACGCGGGTTCGTTCTAGCTCAGCAGGAGTTCCAGCGCGCCCACGATGGTCGCCGCGACAACCAGTCGGTCGAATAGTTGCTGGTTGATTCGGTTCACAGCCCATTTGCCGATGAACGCGCCGGGTACGACGAACACCAGGAGTGCGGCGTCAAGCAGCAGCGAGCGGCCGTCGATCAGTCCGAGCGCCGCGCTGAACGGCACCTTCGACACGTTGACGATCAGGAAGAAGAACGCCGAGGTGCCCAGGAAGCCGAGCTTGCGGAAGCCCGCCGAGAGGAGATACATCGACATCACCGGACCGCCCGCGTTGGCGACCATGGTGGTGAACCCGCCGAGCACGCCGTAGGCACCGGCGGCGGTCCGTCCGGCGCGGGTGGAGACCGCCGATCTGTCGGTCCCCGCCTCGCCGTCCACGGACCCGCCGCCTGCGGACCCGCCGTCCGCCGCCCCTTCGGCTCCCGCCTCGCCGTCCCCCGCACCCCCCGGCTCAGACCCCGACTTCGGCTGCCCCGCCGCCCGTCGCCGCCACAGCGTGATGCCCGTCATCAGCAGCAGGATCGCGCCGATGGAGGTGCGGACGATGCCGTCCCCGGCGCGGACCAGGAACAGCGTGCCGAGCACGACGCCGACCCCCACCGCCGGGAACAGCCGCCACAGCGTGGGCCAGTGGGCGTGTCGCCGGTAGGTGAGGACGGCGAGGATGTCGCCCGCGATCAGCAGGGGCAGCAGTACGCCGGTGGAGGCGCGGGCGGGGAGTACGGCGGCGAAGACGGCGAGGCTGACCGTGTTGGCCCCGCTCACCGCGGTCTTGGAGAAGCCGACCAGAAGGGCGGCGAGGGCCAGGGCGGCGAACTCCCAGCCGGATATGTGCCAGAGCGTCATCATGTTCATGCGGAGACCGATGCTATGCGCACGCATCCGGCGTCTCACAGGCCGTCCGACCTGCGGACTCCCCGGGTGCGGGTGGGCGCCCGCGCGACGGACGCCCCCGGGGCTCATGGGCGCAGGTGATCCATGAGTCCGTCGGGAACCGGGTAAGGGCGTTCGGGCGGAAGAAGTCGCCGGGCGGCGTCCAGGTCGCCGCCCCGGACATGCCCGTGGATCTCATGCGCGAGGGCAGTGGTGTCGGTGATGGAAACCGTCCACTCGTCCGCGTAGCGGTGTGCGGCTTCGCCGACGAGGCCGAGTTGCAGCGCACGGTGGGGAAGGGACCGCAGCCGCACATCGCGCTCGGGATCCCACTGGACGCGCGCCGGGGCTCGCTTCAACTGCCGCTTCCAGGCTGCCCGGTCGGAGTGCAGTCCGCGCTCGTAGTGGGACAGGCATGCTCGCCTCAGCGCCCATTCGAAGCCTTCGCGGGTGATCTCGACCGCGAGAACGGTCTCCTGTCCATCCTTGGCTCCCCATCCGCAGCGATACATCATCCAGAGGAAGGACGGCTTGATCCACGTCATACGGTCACGCTGCCAGGCGGGCGGAAAACGGCCCTCTCGCGCCGCGGGGAGGCCGAGCGTTGGCGTGTACGCCTGGTAGACGACGACGGTGGAGTCGGTGTAGCGGGCGCGGATCTGGTGCTGGGGTTCTGCCACGGTGACAGCGTGGGGACACCGTTGGACGCGCGCCAGTGAATTACCTGGGCGCCGGGTTGCCGAGCCACACCGGCTCGCGGTCGGCGGAGACGCGCCCACCGAGCCCCGCCCCGCCGCCCTACCCCCGCTCCACCAGCACCGCACTCCCCTGCCCCACCCCCACGCACATCGTCGCCAGCCCCCGCGCCGAGTCCTCTCGTCGCATCCGGTGGAGCAGTGTCGTGAGGATGCGGGCGCCCGAGCAGCCGAGGGGGTGGCCGAGGGCGATCGCGCCGCCGGTCGGGTTGACCAGGTCGGGGTCGATGCCGAGTTGGTCGACGCAGGCGAGGGCCTGGGCGGCGAAAGCCTCGTTGAACTCGGCCGAGGTCACGTCGGAGACGGACCAGCCGACGCGGGCGAGGGCCTTGCGGGTGGCGGGGACCGGGCCGATGCCCATCACGTCGGGGTGGACGCCCGCGGAGGCTCCGGCGACGTAGCGGCCGAGGGATTCGAGGTTCAGGTCGTTCAGTGCCTCCTCGCTGACCAGGAGGAGTCCCGCCGCGCCGTCGTTCATCGGGGAGGCGTTGCCCGCGGTGACCGTGCCGTCCGCGCGGAAGACCGGCTTCAGGCGGCTCAGTTTCTCCAGGGAGGTGTCCTCGCGGACGCACTCGTCGCGCTCGACCATGACGCCGTCCGGCCGCTCCACGGGCAGGAGTTCGTCGTCGAAGTGGCCGTTCTTCCGTGCCACCGCGGCGAGTTGATGGCTGCGCAGCGCGAACTCGTCCTGTCGCTCACGGGAGATGCCGTACCGCCGCGCGACCTCCTCCGCGGTCTCGCCCATGGAGAGCACGCCGTGGAGGTCCTTCATGGCGGGGTTGACCAGGCGCCAGCCGAGCCGGGTGTCGTACGTCTCGATGCGGTGCGGGAGTGCCTCGTCGGGGCGGGGCAGGACGAAGGGGGCGCGGCTCATGGACTCGGAGCCGCCCGCGATCACGATGTCCGCCTCGCCGGAGGCGATGGTGCGGGCGGCGGCGGTGACGGCTTCGAGACCGGAGGCGCAGAGCCGGTTGACGGTGGCGCCGGGCACGGTGTCGGGCAGACCCGCGAGGAGGGCGGCCATGCGGGCGACGTTGCGGTTGTCCTCGCCGGACTGGTTGGCGGCGCCCCAGTACACGTCGTCGATCCTGGCCGGGTCGAGGGCGGGCGCGTCGGCCACCAGGCGACGGATCACGGTCGCCGCGAGGTCGTCGGGCCGGATGCCGGAGAGGGCGCCGCGCAGCTTGCCGATGGGGGTGCGGCGGGCGGCCGCGAAGTGGACGGGACGCACGACGGGGACTCCTGATCTAAGACCGGTCCACGGAACCGAAGGCGACCCCCGACACCCGGCACCGGACACCTGACACCCGCCACCGGACGCCGCGAACCCCCACGGACCCACCTGACCGAGGGACGACAACCCTTAATTAACACTGCTAGTTTTGGACTATAGACCGCACACCCACAGCGTGGAAGGATCCTCTCCGACCTTCCCCGATGCCGCAGGAGGAGACATGCCCCCCACGCCCCGCGCCCAGGAGCAGTCCCTCACCGGCACCCACGGCACCGTCGCCCTGCGCGTGTGGCCGAACCCGCAGCCGCGCCTGCTCGTCCTGCTCGCGCACGGGTACGGCGAGCACACGGGCCGGTACGACGAACTCGCGGACGTCCTCGTCGCCCACGGCGCGGTCGTCTACGCCCCCGACCACGTCGGCCACGGCAGGTCGGACGGCGAGCGCGTGCTGGTCGAGGACTTCGAGGACGTCGTCACGGACGTGCACCGCGTCGCCGAACTCGCCCGCGCCGAGCATCCCGGGCTGCCGCTGGTCCTGATCGGCCACTCCATGGGCGGCATGATCGCCGCCCGGTACGCGCAGCGGTACGGCGGTGAACTCGCGGCGCTGGTCCTGTCCGGACCCGTGATCAACCGGTGGGAGCAGCCCCTGCGGCTGCTCGCGTACGACGAGATCCCGGACACGCCGATCGACACGTCGACGCTGTCCCGCGAGCCCGCCGTCGGCACCGTGTACGCCGCCGACCCGCTGGTCTGGCACGGTCCGATGAAGCGGCCCACGCTCCAGGCGATCGCCGGGATGCTGGAGACCGTGACCAAGGGCGGCGACATCGGCGCGCTGCCGCTGCTGTGGCTGCACGGCGAGGACGACCGGCTCGTACCGCTGCCCGACAGCCGCCCCGGCGTGGAGCGGCTGAGCGGCGGACGGCTGACCGAACGGATCTACCCGGCGCGCGGCACGAGGTGTTCAACGAGACCAACAGGGCGGAGGTCTTCGCCGACGTGCTCCGCTTCCTCGACGAGGTGCTCCCCGCCGCCGGACCGGAAGCCGGGTCACCTCGGGAGGGGTGACCCTCGCGTCCGCAAAGGCGCCGGTGTCAGGAAAGACGCCGGTTCAGGAAACGCGCCGCGTCACGAAAGGCTCCCCGTCAGGAGAGGTCCCCGTCCCGCCCCGCCTGCCCCGCCCGCCCCAGTGGAACGCCAAGCACCCGCGCGATCGTCCGCAGCACCCCGTTGTCGTTGTTGGACGGCGCCGTGTGCCGGGCCCGCCGCGCGACCTCCGGGTGGGCGTTGGCCATGGCGAAGGACCACTCGGCGGCGTCCAACATCTCCAGGTCGTTGAGGTAGTCCCCGAAGACCATGGTCTGCGCGGGCGTGATGCCCAGCTCGCGCTGGAGTCCGCGCAGCGCGGCACCCTTGTTGGCGGTGCGGTTCATGACGTCGACCCAGTGCTCGCCGGAGACGACGACCTGGTGGGTGTCCGCGAAACCGGTCAGTGCCGGGGCGACACCGTGCTCGGCCGAGCCGAAGTCGAAGAGCGCGACCTTGATCACCTCGTCCTCGACGGCGGTCAGGTCGGAAACGACGCGGTGCTCGACGTAGTACTTGCGGACCTCGGCGAGGAACGGCTCGTCCGTGCGCTCGACGTACGCGGCGCGCTTGCCGCAGACGACGGCACCGGTGTCCACGCCCTCGGCGACCAGCCGCCGTGCCGTACGGGCCAGCTCCGCCGCCACCGACCGCTCCAGCGGGTCGGAGCTGAGTTCCACGCCGTCGCGGACCACATAGGTGCCGTTCTCCGCGATGAACACCATGCCCTCGGAGACCTCCGCGAACTCCTTGGCCAGGGTGGCGTACTGGCGCCCGCTCGCGGGGCTGAACAGCACGCCCCGGTCGCGGAGTTCGGCGAGGAGGTCCCACATGCCCGCGGGCATCGCCTTGTCGTCGTCCAGCAGGGTGCCGTCCATGTCGGTGACGATCAGGCGTATGTCGGCCGGGCCCGTGGGCAGGTCGGGGGCGGTGGTCAGGGACGCGGGCGTGGCGGTCATGTCCTTCTTCCGGGTCGGGGCGCGAACCCTCCCAGTGTCCTTCATGCCGCCGGAGGCACCGGAACGTGTCCTTCATGCCGCCGAAGAACCCCGGAACGTGCCCTTCATGCCCCGGAGGCACCGGAACCCCATTCCCGGGACACCGCGCCCCCCGACCCCGCACAATGACGCCAGGCAGCGTGATCACGAAGCGGCACCGGCCGCACACACGAAGGGGCGCCAGCGGTGGGCGGACAGGACACGGGCACGACGGCGGGCCGGCTGGACACCTCCGTCGCGCACAACGCGCGGGTGTGGAACTACTGGATCGGCGGCAAGGACCACTACGAGGTGGACCAGGCGGTCGGCGAGCACGTCGCCGGGATGTTCCCGGTGATCCGCGACGTGGCCCGCGCGGACCGGGACTTCCTCGGGCGGGCGGTGCGCTACCTCGCCGCCGAGCGTGGGATACGCCAGTTCCTGGACGTGGGCACCGGGCTGCCCACGGTGGACAACACCCACGAGATCGCGCAGTCGGTCGCGCCCGAGTCGCGGATCGTCTACGTCGACAACGACCCGATCGTCCTCGCGCACGCCCGCTCGCTGCTCACCAGCTCCCCCGAGGGCGTGACGGACTACATCGACGCCGACGTGCGCGACCCGGAGACCATCGTGGCGCGGGCGGCGGAGACGCTCGACCTGAAGCGCCCGGTCGCGGTGATGATGCTGGGCATCCTGAACTTCGTCCTGGACGACGAGGCTGCCCGTGACGTCGTGCGCCGGATCATGGCGGCAGTCCCCTCCGGCAGCTTCCTGGTGCTGACCCACCCGACGTACGACGGCGACGTGGGCGGCGAGGGGAACGTGGCCGCGATGGAGTTCTGGAACGCCAACGCCACCCCGCCCATCACCGCGCGCGACCGCGCCGACATCGCCGGGTTCCTGGACGGTCTGGAGCTGGTCGAGCCGGGTCTGGTGCCCTGCTCGCGGTGGGGAGCCGGGTCCGACGCGGCCGCCGTCGTACCGCAGTACGGCGCGGTGGCCGTGAAACCCTGAGCGCGACCACGCGGGAGCCCGACCGTCGAGGAGTACCCATGGCCACCCTTGCCGACCCCGTGCCCGGCGGACGCCCCGGTGAGACACGGCGGGCCACCGCCCTGGCCGCCGAGCTGACCGCGCGGGGCGTCCACGGGATCGTCCTCGCGTACGTGGACACGGCGGGCGTCGGGCGGGTCAAGACGATCCCGCCCGCGCGGCTGGCGGCGGCGGTGACGCGGGGCGTGGGGATGTCGCCGGTCTTCGACACGTTCCTGTCCGACGACTCGATCGTCACCACCGACGTGCTCGGCTCCCCCGACGGCGACCTGCGGCTCTTCCCCGATCTCGACGAGCTGACCGTCCTCGCCGGGCAGCCCGGCTGGGCGTGGGCGCCGGTGGACCGGATCACCCAGGAGGGCGCACCGCACCCGGGGTGCTCGCGGACCTTCCTGCGCCGGATCGTCACGGAGGCAGCCGAGCGGTACGGGCTGACCTTTCAGGCGGCGGTGGAGATCGAGTGGACGGCGGGTCTGGACTCGGCGCCCGCCGGGGAGTTCGTACCGGCGGTGTCCGGACCGGCGTACGGCGCGATCCGGCAGGTCGAGCTGGGCGACATGGGCGCCGGGCTGCTGGCGGCGCTCGCGGCGCAGGGCGTGGACGTGGAGCAGTTCCATCCCGAGTACGCGCCCGGGCAGTTCGAGCTGTCGGTGGGGGCGCTCGACCCGGTGGCGGCGGCCGACCGGAGCGTGCTGGTGCGGCAGACGATCCGGGCGGTCGCCCGTCGGCACGGTCTACGCGTGTCCTTCGCCCCGGCCGTGGTCGCGGACGGCGTCGGCAACGGCGGCCACCTCCATCTCTCCTGCCACCGCGCCGGGGTGAACCTGCACGCGGGCGGCGAGGGACGGTACGGCATGACGGCGGGTGCGGAGTCCTTCGTCGCCGGGGTGCTGGCCCGTCTGCCCGCGCTGACGGCGGTGACCGCGCCGAGCCCGGCCAGTCGTCTCCGTCTGAAGCCGTCCCGGTGGGCGGGGGTGTTCACCGCCTGGGGCCGGGAGACCCGTGAGGCGGCGCTGCGGATCGTCACCGGCACGGCGGGGCACGCCGCCGAGAGCGCCAACCTGGAGATCAAGCCCGTCGACCTCGCCGCCAATCCCTACCTCGCCCTCGGCTGCGTGATCGCCGCCGGAATCGACGGCGTCGCCGCCGCGCTGCCCCTCCCGCAGGAGATCACCGGCGATCCGGCGCGGTACGACGCAGAGGAGGCGGCAGCGCTCGGGGTGGGGCGGCTCCCGGAGTCGCTGCCGGAGGCTGTCGAGGCGTTCCGCGCGGACCGGGTGCTGCGCTCGGCTCTCGGCCCGGTCCTCGCGGACGCGGTGACCGCCGTACGGCTCGGGGAGGCGGCAGCCGTAGAGGGTCTGGACGACGCCGGGGTGGCCGCCGCGTGCCGCTGGAGGTACTGACGATGACCGCACCCGGGTCGCTCCAACAGGCGCTGTCCGAGCTGCCGTTGGTGGACCACCACTGCCACGCCGCCTCCACCGCCGACCTCACGCGGTCCGAGTTCGAGTCGCTCATCACCGAGGGCGAGGCGTGGCCCGGGATCTCGCCGTTCGACAGCCCGGTCGGCATCGCGGTACGCCGCCACTGCGCACCCCTCCTCGACTTGCACCGGCATGCCCCGCCCGAGGAATATCTGGCCCGGCGTGCGGAGTTGGGCGCGGACGAGGTCAACCGCCGCTTTCTGACCGCCTCCGGCGCCGAGGCGTTCTGCGTGGACACCGGTTTCGCCCCGGGCCCGGGCACCTCCCCCGCCGAACTGGCGGCAGCGGCAGGCGCCTTGGCCTACGAGGTCGTACGGCTCGAACGGGTCGCGGAGGAGGTGGCCGCGCGGGGTGTGGAGCCGGACGGGTACGCGGAGGCGTTCCGGGCGGCGGCCGGGGAGGCGGTACGGCGGCCCGGGGTGGTGGCGGTCAAGTCGGTGGCGGCGTACCGCACCGGCTTCGCCCTGGACCCGCACCCGCCCACCGGCGCCGAGGTGACACGTGCCGCCCGGGAGTGGCTCGCGCGCGGCGGACGGCTGAACGACCCCGTGCTGGTACGGCAGTTGCTGTGGACCGCCGTGGACCTCGGGCTGCCGCTCCAACTGCACACCGGGTTCGGCGACGCCGATGTGACCCTGCACCGCGCGGACCCCGCGCTGCTCACGGACTGGCTGCGGCTGACAGCGGGCACGATTCCCGTGGTGCTGCTGCACTGCTGGCCGTATCACCGCCAAGCCGCCTATCTGGCAGCGGTGTTCGAGCAGGTGTACCTGGATGTCGGACTCGCGCTGCACTACGCGGGACCGGCCCGCTCGCGCGTGATCCTGGAGGAGGCGCTGGAGATCACCCCGTTCCGCAAAATGCTGTACAGCTCCGACGCCTGCGGAGTGGCCGAATTCCATCACCTGGGCGCGCTGTGTTTCCGGCGCGGACTGGCCGACCTGCTCCAATCCCGCGTCGACGCCGACGAGTTGAGGCTGTCGGACGCGCTGCGCATCGCCTCCTGGACGGGCCGCGACAACGCCCGCCGCCTGTACGAACTGCCCGAGCCCGCCCGCGATCCCGGCGGGCGCCCCACCCGGAAAGTATGATCAAGCAATGTCTGACATGACCGAGACCACGCCCGGCTGGCTGACCACGGACGAACTGGAAATGGCCAGAGCCCGGATGCCGATCCTGTATGTCGAGGCCGTGCCGGTGCGCGTGGACGACAACGGCGAAGTCACCAGTATCGGACTGCTGTTGCGGATCGGGCCGGACGGCACGGTCAGCCGGACCCTGGTCTCCGGACGGGTGCTCCACCACGAGCGGGTCCGCGACGCGCTGCTGCGCCATCTGGAGAAGGACCTCGGCCCGGTCGCGCTCCCCCGGGTCCCCGCCTCCATGCAGCCGTTCACGGTCGCGGAGTACTTCCCGACCGCCGGGGTCACGCCGTACCACGACCCGCGTCAGCACGCGGTGTCCCTCGCCTACATCGTGCCGGTCGCGGGCGACTGCCGCCCCCGGCAGGACGCGCTGGACCTGGTGTGGTTCTCGCCGCAGGAAGCCGCGTCGGCCGCCCTGCAGAGCGAGATGCCGGGCGGGCACGGGGTGCTGCTGAAGCAGGCGCTGGCGCATCTGGGTCTGGTGTTCTGAGCCCGTCCGGACCCGGTGTCGCCGGACCCGGTGACGTGGACGACCTCGGGTCGCCGGGCCCGGTGACGTGGACGTTCCCTGGCCGCTGGATTCGGACGGGACCGAACGGCCCCGTCCGGGTCCGAGTGGCCCGTGGCGGGGTCGTGGCGCTCGCGCGAACCTGGAGGGAGAGCAGTCCCGAAGGGAGCCGGTGCGATGACCACGACCACCATGACCACGGCGCTCGAACCCGTGTACCGCGAGCGGCTGATGCGCTGCGCCCGCGAGGTCTCCTTCCCCGCCGGTGCCCGGCTCTTCGAGGAGGGCGGGCGCGCCGACCGCTTCTGGATCGTGCGCACCGGCACGGTCACCCTGGATCTGCGGGTGCCCGGCCGTCGTCCCGCCGTCGTCGAGTCGCTCGGCCACGGTGAACTGGTCGGCTGGTCCTGGCACTTCGCGCCCGGCGTCTGGCACCTCGGCGGCGAGGCGATGAGCCCGGTACGCGCCTGGGAGTTCGACGCGGCGCCGGTGCGGACGCTGTGCGCGGCGGACCCCGAGTTCGGACGCGCGGTGGCCACCTGGGTCGGCCGTGTGGTGGCCCACCGGCTGCACGCGTCCCGGGTCAGACTGCTCGACCTGTACGCCCCGTACGGCAGCGGGGACCCGCTGTGACCTCGGCGGCGGCGCCCGGACCGCGCTCGGTGGAGCCGGTGCCGGGAGACGGGCCGTACCGGGTGGGCGACGTGATGACGCGGGCCGTGGTCGCGGTGGGCAGTGGCACGCTGTTCCGGGACCTGGTCGAGCGGATGGAGCAGTGGGGGGTGAGCGCGCTGCCGGTCCTTGAGGGCGACGGGCGGGTGATCGGCGTCGTGTCGGAGGCTGATCTGCTGCCCAAGGAGGAGTTCCGCGACAGTGAGCCGGACCGGCTGACCCAACTGCGCCGGATGGCCGACCTGGCGAAGGCGGGGGCGGTGACCGCCGGGGAGCTGATGAGCACCCCCGCCGTCACCGTGCACGCGGACGCGACGCTTCCCGAGGCGGCCCGGATCATGGCCGTCAAGGGGGTGAAGCGGCTGCCCGTCATCGACGCCCAGGGCGCGCTCGTGGGCGTCGTCAGCCGGGGCGACCTGCTGAAGGTGTTCCTGCGCCCGGACGCCGAACTGGCCGACGAGATACGGCGGTCCGTGGTCGACGTGCTCTTCCCCGCGCCGGTGGAGCCGGTGCACGTCATGGTCGCCGAGGGCGTCGTGACGCTCACCGGATGCGTGCGGGACGCGGAGCGGATCGAGCTGGCGTCCCGGATGACGCGGGGTGTGGAGGGCGTGGTGGACGTGGACTGCCGGCTCACGGCGGAAGCGGGCTGATCCGCCGCGTCACGCCCAACGGGGGCACACCGCACGGCGGTTCAGTGCGCCGGACGCTCCTCCGTGCCCTGGTCGAGCTGCGAGGCGATCACCGCCGCCTGGACCCGGCGCTGGACGCCGAGCTTGGCCAGCAGCCGGGAGATGTGGTTCTTGACCGTCTTCTCCGACAGAAACAGCCGCTGCCCGATCTCGCGATTGGTCAGTCCGTCCCCGATCAGCGCGAGGATGTCCCGCTCCCGGGGCGAGAGCGCCTCCAGTTCGGGAGGCAGCGCGGGCGCGGTCTCGGCGGGGTCGGCGCGCAGCGAGCGCATCAGCCGGGCGGTGGTGGCGGGGTCGAGCATGGACTGGCCCGAGGCGACGGTGCGGACCGCCGAGATCAGGTCGGAGCCCTTGATCTGCTTCAGGACGTACCCGGCGGCGCCCGCCATGATGGCGTCGAGGAGGGCGTCCTCGTCGTCGAACGAGGTCAGCATCAGGCACGCCAACTCGGGCATGCGGTCGCGCAGTTCGCGGCAGACGGTGATGCCGTCGCCGTCCGGGAGCCGTACGTCGAGCACGGCGACGTGGGGGCGCAGGGCGGGACCGCGGGCGAGTGCCTGCTGCGCGGAGTCGGCCTCGCCGACGACGGAGATGTCGGGTTCGGAGTCGAGCAGATCGGCCACGCCCCGGCGGACGACCTCGTGGTCGTCCAGCAGGAACACCCGGATCGGGTGCTGCTCGGTGAAGACGCGTGTCTCGGGCATGACGACCTCTCGTTTCCCGGGGCCGGACGGACAGGACCGGCCCACCAGCCGGATCATGACCCGCCGGTCCCGTACAGACTAGGGCCGAACGGTCCCACCTCGCCCCTCACCTGGGGAATCAGCTCCGCGCGCCCTCGGTGCGCCCTGACGCGGGGGCGAGGTCGAACTCCACGTCCACCACGCCCTCGACCGCGCGGACCAGCCGGGCGGCGACCGGCACCAGCGCCGTGTCGCGCAGCGCGCCCGTGAGGGTGACCACCCCGTCCCGCACCTCCACGTGGATCATGGAGTCGGGCGGCGGGAAGATCCAGGCGACGATGTCGCGGCGGACCTCCCGCTCGATGTCCCGGTCGTCGCGCAGGAAGACCTTCAGCAGGTCGGCGCGGCTGACGACGCCCTCCAGGGCGCCCCGTTCGTCCACGACCGGCAGCATCCGCACCCCGGAGCGCGCCATGCGCCGCGCCGCCTCCGCGAGGGGGGCGCCGGAGGGGACGGTGACGGCGGGCGCGGACATCAGCTCCGCCGCCGTGGCGCCCTCTGCCTTCGCGAGGTCGGCGGGGCTGCGACGCCCGGTGTACGCCTCGCCGGGCGCGTCGCGCAGTTCCTCCTTGGGCAGCAGGTCGGACTCGGAGACGACACCGGCCACCTTGCCGCCGACGAGCACGGGGAGGCTGCCGACCTGGCGGTCCCGCAGCAGCCGCGCGATCTCCTTGAAGGACGTCTCCGGTCCGACGACCGCCACGGTGCGGGTCATGACGTCGCCGACGCTGCGTGGGGTTGCGTACATGGTGACTCCGTAGGTTCACGGGGGTGGCGGGCGCGTGCGTCGCCTTCCTGTGCCGACGCGTGCCGTGTCTCTCCAGGGTGCGCCGCATCTCCGAGGTGCGCCGTGTCTCCAGGGTGCGCCGGGTCGGGGAGACCGCCTAGGGCCGGTCGGCCCCGCGCAGGGACCTGCGGCCCCTGATCCGGGGGGCGGGGCACCGGGAGGCTGGGGGCGGAGGTGGAGACCATGTCCCGAACCGTCACCGTGGGCTTCGACGGCTCGCCCGAGAGCCGGGCGGCCGCCGACTGGGCGGCCCGCGAGGCCGGGCTGCGCGCCCTGCCGCTGCGGGTCGTGCACGTCTGGGAGCCGGTGCCCGAACCGATGGCCCAGGCACCGCTGCTCGGCGCCGAGACCCAGCGGCACTGGACCGAGCGGATACCCCGCGAGAGCGCGGAACGCCTGCGCCTGCGCCACCCGGGCATCGAGGTGGTCGTCGAGCAGTACACCGGGAACCCGGTGGACATCCTGGGCGAGGCCGCCGCCTCCGCCGAGCCGCTGGTGCTCGGCTCGCGCGGGCTCGGCGGGATCGGCGGTTTCGTCGCCGGATCGGTCGGGCTGGCCGTGATCGCCCGCGCCGGGCGTCCCGTGGTGGTCGTCCGGGCGGACGAGCCGAGCGTGGGCAGACACGGACCCGGACCGGCGTCCGGGGACGCGCCCACCGCGCCCGTCGTGCTCGGCCTGGACACCGCCGAGCCGGACGAGACGCTGCTGCGCTTCGCCTTCGACGCGGCTGCCCGCTACGGCGTCCCGCTGCGCGTGGTGCACGCCTGGCGTCCCCCGCCCGCGTACGCCTACGAGCTGTCCGCCTATGCCTACGACCTGGCGGGACCCGGCGACGGTCCCGGTTCGGTCGGGGAGCTGGAGGCGGAGGGTCTGGCCAAGGTGCTCCAGCCCTGGCGGCAGTCGTTCCCCGGCGTCGAGGTGGTGGAGGAGAGCCGGTCGGGCAGCGCGGCGCGGGTCCTGGTCGAGGCGGCGCGGGAAGCCGGTCTGGTGGTGGTCGGCAAGCGGCTGCGCGCCGGACGGCTCGGCGCGCACCTCGGCCATGTGACGCACGCGGCGCTGCACCACGTCGCCGCTCCGGTTGCCGTCGTGCCGCACACCTGACCGGATGGTGACGAGGGACGCCCGGCCGGACGACCGGAGGGCGGCGAGGACGCCGGGTACGGAAGGGAGAGGGCGGACACCATGGACCAGCCGATCGTCGTCGGCGTGGACGGCTCGGAGCAGAGCCTGCGCGCCGTGGACTGGGGAGCCGACGAGGCCGCCCTGCGCGGGGCACCGCTCCGCCTGGTGTACGCCTCGCTGTGGGAGCGGTACGAGGGCGAGCTGATCGCGCAGGAGCTGAACCGCCCGGTCGAGGAGGTGATGGCGCGGGACGTGGTCGGCACCGCCGAGGAACGGGCGCGGCGCCGTCACCCGGACGTGCCGGTCACCACCGCCGTGCTGCCCGACGAGCCGGAGTACGGACTGGTGCGCGAGAGCCGTACGGCGCGTGCCGTGGTGCTCGGCTGCCGGGGGCGCAGCGGGCTCACCGAGGCGCTGCTCGGCTCGGTCAGCCTGACGGTCGCCGGGCACGCGCACTGTCCGGTGATCGTGCTGCGCGGCGGCCACGACGACCCCGAGCGCGCCGGGACCGGGCGGATCGTGCTGGCCGTCGGCGAGAAGGCGGCGGGCACGGCGGCCGTACGGTTCGCGGCCGAGGAGGCTGTCCTGCGCGGGCTGCCCCTGGAGGCGGTACGCGCCTGGCGGCACCCCTCGGGCCCGCTGCCGGGCCATGTCCCGCACGACGGCGATCCCGAGCGGGCCGCGCTGGAGACGGTGGAGGAGGCGCTGCGGGACCTGCCCTCCGGTGTCGCAGCGGTACGGCACGTCGTGGAGGGTCCCACCCGTGACGCGCTGCTGGACGCCTCCCGGGGCGCGGTCCTGCTCGTCGTGGGCGC
This sequence comes from Streptomyces sp. DSM 110735, assembly GCF_016482685.1. GTDB lineage: Bacteria > Actinomycetota > Actinomycetes > Streptomycetales > Streptomycetaceae > Streptomyces. The sequence goes on from NZ_JACYHF010000003.1 coordinate 510,145, forward strand.
CCGGCGCCGGCACGGCCGCTTCGGTCTCCAGCTCGGCCGGGTCGCGCACGGGGTGCTGCACCGGGCGGACTGCGCGGTGGCCGTCGTACCGGAACCGGACTGACCTGCGCGGAGCCACGCCGCCCCGAGACCCACGACCCCGTCGATCCCGCGGAGCTTCCATGACCGACATCACCGACCGACACACGCTCACCGACGAGGAGTTGAACACGCTCCTGACCCACTGGCGCGCCGCCAACTACCTCTCGGCGGGCCAGATCTACCTCATGGCCAACCCCCTGCTGACCGAGCCGCTGCGCGCGGAGCACATCAAGCCCCGGCTGCTCGGGCACTGGGGCACCACGCCCGGGCTGAACCTCGTGTACACGCATCTGAACCGGGTGATCCGCGAGCGCGGGCTCGACGCGCTGTGCGTGTGGGGGCCGGGACACGGCGGGCCTGCCGTCCTCGCCAACTCCTGGCTGGAGGGGAGTTACGCGGAGGTCTACCCGGACGTGAGCCGTGACGGGGAGGGCATGGAGCGGCTGTTCCGGCAGTTCTCCTTCCCCGGCGGGGTGCCCAGCCATGTGGCGCCGGAGACGCCGGGCTCGATCCACGAGGGCGGCGAGCTGGGGTACTCGCTCGCGCACGCCTACGGCGCCGCCTTCGACAACCCGGACCTGCTGGTCGCCTGTGTGATCGGGGACGGCGAGGCGGAGACCGGACCGCTCGCCACCTCCTGGCACTCCAACAAGTTCCTCGACCCGGTGCACGACGGCGCGGTCCTGCCGATCCTGCACCTCAACGGCTACAAGATCGCCAACCCGACGGTCCTCTCCCGCCTCCCGCAGTCCGAACTCGACGCACTCCTGCGGGGATACGGCCACGAGCCGCTGTACGTCTCGGGCGACGACCCCGCCGAGGTGCACCGCGCGATGGCGGCGGCCTTCGACGAGGCGCTGGACCGGATCAAGCTGATGCGGGACAGCGCGCGGGAGGACGGCGTCACCGAGCGGGCGCACTGGCCGATGATCGTGCTGCGCACGCCGAAGGGCTGGACGGGACCGGCCGAGGTGGACGGACTGCCCGTGGAGGGCACCTGGCGCGCGCACCAGGTGCCGCTGGCCGGGGTACGCGAAAACCCGGAGCATCTGGCGCAGTTGGAGGGCTGGCTGCGCTCGTACCGACCCGAGGAGCTGTTCGACGCGGACGGGCGTCCGGTCGCCGACGTGCTCGCCTGCGTCCCGGAGGGCACCCGGCGGCTCGGGGCGAACCCGCACGCCAACGGCGGTCTGCTCGCCCGCGAACTCCCGCTTCCGTCACTGGAGTTGTTCGGGGTGCCGGTGGACAAGCCGGGCGCCGCGCTGCACGAACCCACGCGTGTGCTGGGCGACTTGCTGGAGCAGGTCATGAAGGACACGCGTACCCGGCGGGACTTCCGGCTCGTCGGACCGGACGAGACCGCCTCCAACCGGCTCCAGGCGGTGTTCGACGCGAGCGGCAAGGCGTGGCAGGCGGAAGTCCTGCCCGTGGACGAGCACTTGGACCGGCACGGGCGGGTCCTGGAGGTGCTGTCCGAACACCTCTGCCAGGGCTGGCTGGAGGGGTATCTGCTCACCGGACGGCACGGGCTGTTCTCCTGCTACGAGGCGTTCGTGCACATCGTGGACTCGATGGTCAACCAGCACATCAAGTGGCTCAGGATCTCGCGGGAGTTGCCCTGGCGGGCGCCGATCCCCTCCCTCAACTACCTGCTCACCTCGCATGTGTGGCGCCAGGACCACAACGGCTTCTCCCACCAGGACCCCGGGTTCGTGGACCACGTCCTCAACAAGAGCCCCGAGGTGGTCCGCGTCTATCTGCCGCCGGACGCCAACACCCTGCTGTGCGTGGCCGATCACGTGCTGCGCAGCCGGGACTACGTGAACGTGGTCGTCGCGGGCAAGCAGCCCTGTTTCGACTGGCTCTCCCTTGAGGAGGCGCGGGTGCACTGCGCGCGCGGTGCCGGGATCTGGGAGTGGGCGGGGACGGAGAACGGGGGCGAACCCGATGTCGTCCTCGCCTGCGCCGGTGACGTACCGACCCAGGAGGTGCTGGCCGCCGCCCAGTTGCTGCGCCGCCATCTGCCGGAGCTGGCGGTGCGCGTGGTCAACGTGGTCGACATGACCCGGCTGCTGCCGCACGAGGAACACCCGCACGGGATGAGCGACTTCACCTACGACGGGCTCTTCACCACCGACAAGCCGGTGATCTTCGCCTACCACGGCTACCCCTGGCTGGTGCACCGGCTCGCCTACCGCCGGGCCGGGCACGCCAACCTGCATGTGCGCGGCTACAAGGAGTCCGGGACCACGACCACGCCGTTCGACATGGTCGTCCGCAACGACCTGGACCGCTACCGGCTCGTCATGGACGTCATCGACCGGGTGCCGGGGCTCGCGGTGCGCGCGGCCGACGTACGCCAGAGGATGGCGGACGCCCGCACCCGCCACCACGACTGGATCCGCGTCCACGGGACGGACCTGCCGGAGGTCGCGGAGTGGAGCTGGGAGAGCTGAGCAGAGCGTGAAAAGGGGGGCCGGACTCACCCGGCCCCCCTCGGAGGAACTGTTCAGTCGACGTCGGCCCGCCGCAGCAGCCGGTAACCCCGTCCCCGCCACCGGCACAGCCAGTGCCGCAGCCGTCGTCCGGCGCTCATCGGGCGACTCCCTCGCGCGACGCACCCCCGGTGACCAGCGCCTCCGCGTCGGGCGCGGGCAGCCCCGGCTGCACCTCGAAGGCGCCGCCGAGCCCGGTGGTGCGCAGCAGCCGCAGGAACTCCTCGCTGTCCGCGACCAGCCGCAGCCTGCCCCGGCGGTCCCGGGTCCGGTTGCGGGTCCGGCACAGCACGCCGAGCCCGGTGCAGTCGATGAACTCCACGGGCCGCAGATCCAGCACCAGATCCGGATGCTCGCGCGCGGTGAGCGTGTCGAGCCGTGCCGCCCACTCCGGCGCCGTGAGCAGGTCGATCTCCCCGCGCAGGGCCACGACGGTCGCCGCGTCGGTCGCCGTCCCCGGTCCGCCGGACCGGGTCTCGTCACGCATCGTGTGGTTCTCGGACATACGACGAGCGAACCGGAAACCCCCACCGGTCCGGAAGGGCTGTTCGGCCCCACCTGCCCACCCACCCGGCACAGCGTGAAACCGCTCCCGAGCGCCGCACGCCCCGCCGCGGGCGCGGGCGGTTCCCGGGCGCCCGCCTCCCGCGCCGCCGTACAGCCCGCGCCTCTACCCGGCTCCGCCCCACCCAGCCACCCCCGTGGGCCACCCGGCCCAAGCGCGTCGGCCCATCTCGCGCGAAGGTGGAAGTGCGGAGCCGTATCCGGCACCCGCGCACCGGGCGACGACGGTGAGGAGCGAGTGGCATGAAGGGCTATGTCTTCGAGGGGCCGGGCCAGGCGTCCTGGCAGGACGTGCCGGACCCCGCGATCAAGGAGCCGACCGACGCGATCGTGAAGGTCGGCGTGGTCACCATCTGCGGCACCGACCTGCACATCCTCAAGGGCGACGTGCCCGAGGTGCGCCCCGGGACGGTGCTGGGGCACGAGGCGGTCGGGGAGGTCGTCGACATCGGCGGCGACGTGCGCAGCGTACGGCCGGGCGACCGCGTGCTGATGTCCTGCATCACCTCCTGCGGTCGCTGCCGGTTCTGCCGCGAGAGCCGCTACGGCCAGTGCCAGGGCGGGGGCGGCTGGATCCTCGGGCACCTCGTCGACGGCACGCAGGCCGAGTACGTCCGCGTCCCGTACGCCGACCTCTCCGTCCACCCGCTGCCCGCGACCGTGCGCGGCGAGGACGCCGTGCTGCTCGCGGACATCTTCCCCACCTCCTACGAGGTCGGCGTCCTCAACGGGCAGGTGCGCCCCGGCGACACCGTGGTGATCGTCGGCGCCGGTCCCATCGGGCTCACGGCGATCATCACCGCGAAGCTCTTCAGCCCCGAGCGGATCATCGTGGTGGACCTGGCCCAGTCCCGCCTGGACGCTGCCCGGCGGCTCGGCGCTGACGCGGTCGTCCTGGCCGACGAGGACCCCGGCCAGCTCGTGGACGACCTCACCGGCGGGCTCGGCGCGGACGTGGTCCTGGAGGCGGTCGGCGTGCCGGAGACCTTCGAGCTGTGCACCCGGCTGGTACGGCCCGGCGGCCGTGTCGCCAACATCGGCGTCCACGGCGCCCCCGCCACCTTGCACCTGGAGGACCTGTGGAGCAGGGACGTCACGATCACGACCGGTCTGGTGGACACCTACTCCACCCCGACCCTGCTGCGGATGACGGCGTCCGGCGCTCTGCCGACCGGCGAGCTGGTCACCCACACCTTCCCGCTGGACGACATGGAGGAGGCGTACGACGTCTTCGCGCACGCCGCCGAGACGGCCGCGCTGAAGGTGGTACTCGGCGCGGAGCGCTACGAGGTGGTCCCCACGGACTCCACGGACTCCACGGGCTGAACCGGGGACCGGGCGGACCGAGCGGACCGGGAACGGCCACCGCACACACGACCAGGCGAGAGCAGAGGTGACGGACGTGACCGAGCCGACCGGACGGACGACCACACCCCCGGACGCGGCGGACGCGTCCGGGACGCCCCGGGGCGATCTGGGCCGCCGCCTCGCGGCCCGGCGCGCGCAGCTCGGGCTGACGCGGGAGGAGGCGGCGGAGCGCGCGGGCATGGCGCCCGGCTATCTCCGCTATCTGGAGGGCCATCCCGAGGCGGCGCCGGGCGCCGAGGTGCTGCTCAGGCTGGCCGACGCGCTGGAGACGACGGTGCCCGACCTGACCGGCGGCACCGTCGACCAGCCGCCGGGACCCGGGCAGGCGGCGCGCGGCGCCCGGTTCGAGTCGATCGGCACCGAGGAGTGCCGGGCGCTGCTCGGCGACCACGGGGTGGGGCGCCTCGCGGTCGTCCCGGAGGACGGTCCGGTGGTCGTGCCGGTGAACTACACCGTGGTGGACAACACGATCGTCTTCCGGACCGCCGCGAATGCCACGCCCGCCCTCGCGGACGGCGAGCGGGTGGCGTTCGAGGTGGACCGGATCGACGACGCCTTCAGCCGGGGCTGGAGCGTGCTGGTGCGCGGCGACGCCCACATCGTGACCGACCCCGGCGAACGCGAGGAGCTGGCCGAGCGCGCCTACTCCGGTCCCTGGGCGGGCGGCACCCGGGACGTGTGGGTACGGCTCGCCCCGGACGCGGTGACGGGCCGGCGCATCACCGCGTGACCACGGCGTGCACGGTCCCGCCCGCCTTTCTCAGGGCTCCAGGTCCAGGTCGTCCAGCAGTACGCCGGTGACGAGCCCCGGTCTGATCCGTACCGCGTAGTCCATCCCGTGCTGGGGCGCCCAGGGCACCAACAGGGCGCGGATGCGCGCGAGTTCGTCCGGGTCGGTGACCAGCCGGGCGTACCCGGTGACCACCACGCTCCAGCCGAGGTGGGTCTCCGGGTCGATGGCGTCCGCCTCGTAGGCGACGACCACCCCGCCCCCGCCGTCCCGCAGCGCCTGCGAGGTGAGCGCCGCGCCCTCGTGGGTGCGGATGACGATGTCGCCGCCGTCCAGCACATGGTTGACGGGGCGGACGGTGGGCAGCGCGTCCTGTGTAAAAACGATTCTGCCGAGGGACACACTGCCCAGCAGCCGCAGTGCCTCGGCCCGGTCGAGGTCGACACGTTGGCGCGCCGGGCGCGGGTCGCAGGGCACGGGTTGCTTCTTCATGGGCACGGCTCTCCGGTCGGCCGTCGGCGCCCGGGCAAGGGTGGGGCGGCGCCTCGTGGGCGGAGCGGCACCGCGGGGGACCGGTGCCGCTCCTCGGTCCACTGTGGTCCACCGCCCGCCGCCCTTCCAGTGCCGTTCGGCCCTAGGTTGACGGGCCGGACGATCCTCCCCCTCCCCCACCTGGCGGAGGCCGGACGCCCTGTCGCACGCGTGCGACCGCGCGGGACCGGCGGGCGGTCACCGGGTGGCCCGTTCCGCGTACCGGGGCACACCGGGGACCGATACGGTGGAGACGACGACCTGGACGGTGCCGGGTTCGCGCGCCGAGGGACGTGGAGGAACGTGGTGGCAAGCTCCAAGGAGCCCCGCGTGCTGCTGCCGCAACTGAAGCTCGACGAGCTGCTGGAGGAGTTGCAGGCCCGGATCGACGCGGCCAGGGGCACCCGGGACCGCGTGCACAGCCTGCTGGAGGCGGTGCTCAGCGTCGGGCGCGAACTCGACCTGGAGCAGGCGCTGCACTCCATCGTGGAGGCGGCGGCGGTGCTGGTCGACGCCGAGTACGCGGCGCTGGGCGTCATCGGACCCGACGGCCGGACGCTCTCCGCCTTCCACACCGTCGGCGTCTCGGACGAGAAGATCACCGAGATCGGTCCCTACCCGCAGGGCCACGGCATCCTCGGCGAGCTGATCCGCCACCCCGAGCCGCTGCGCCTGTCGAAGATCTCCGAGCACGCGGCGTCGTACGGCTTCCCGCCCAACCACCCGCCGATGCAGAGCTTCCTCGGGGTGCCGATCCGGGTCCGCGACCAGGTGTTCGGCAATCTGTACCTCACCGAGAAGCGCGGCGGCGTGGAGTTCGACGAGGAGGACGAGTCGGTGCTGTCCACGCTGGCCGTCGCGGCCGGGGTGGCCATCGACAACGCCCGGCTCTACGAGGACTCGCGGCTGCGCGAGCGCTGGCTGCTGGCGAACGCGGAGATCACCCACCGGCTGATGCTCGGCAGCGAGCGCGCCGAGGCTCTCGACCTGATCGCGGAGCGCGCCCGGGACATCACCGGCTCCGCGCTGGCCGCCGTCGCGATGCCGGTGGAGGACACCGTCTCGCTGACCGTGGAGATCGCCGTGGGCGCGGGCGCGGAGGCACACCGGGGGCTCGTCCAGCCGCTCGACGAGGGGCTGATGGGGCTCGCGTACTCCTCCGCCGAGCCGGTGACCAGCGACGACATCACGCGGGACGACCGGATAGACGCCGACCCGACGCTCTTCAAGGGGCTCGGTCCCGCCGTGGCGGTGCCCATCGGCACCGGTGAGGGCGGGATGCGCGGTGTGGTGCTGCTTGCGCGCGAGGCGGGGGCGTCGCCGTTCTCGGAGAAGGAGACCGAGCTGCTCCAGGGCTTCGCCGGGCAGGCCGCGCTCGCGATGGAGCTGGCCGAACGCCGTCAGGACGCGCAGCAGCTCGCCGTCCTCGAGGACCGCGACCGGATCGCGCGCGACCTGCACGACCTGGCCATCCAGCGGCTGTTCGCCACCGGGATGACCCTGCAGAGCGCGGGCCGCTTCATCGAGCACCCCAAGGCGGCCGAGCGGGTGCTGCGCGCGGTGGACGACCTGGACGAGACCATCAAGATCATCCGGTCGACCATCTTCGGTCTGCGCACCCGCGACGGCGCGAGTGGCAGCGGGCTGCGGTCGCGGGTCGTGCGGGTGGCCGGGGAGGCGGCGCCGGTGCTCGGTCTCGCGCCCGGGGTGCGCATGGAGGGGCTGATCGACACCGAGGTGCCGCCGGGGATCGCCGACGACGTGATCGCCGTCCTCTCCGAGGCACTCACCAACATCGCCCGGCACGCCCACGCCGACCGCGCCGACGTGCTGCTCACCACCGACGGCCGCGAGGTCCGGCTGCGGGTCTCGGACAACGGCGTCGGCATCCCCTCCGGCGGTCGTCGCAGCGGGCTGCGCAACATGGCCGAGCGGGCGGAGCAGTCGGGCGGACGGCTGGAGACGACGACGCCGGAGGGCGGCGGGACCGTGGTGGACTGGCGGGTACCGCTCCCCGCCAACTGAGCCCCGGGGAACCGCGCCTCACGCCCGGGAAACCGCCGCTCACGCGTGGGCGCGCAGCGCCGCCAGAGCGGTGTCGAGGTGGTCGGCGGTGCGGGGGCGGTTGTACGGCAGCTTGCCCAGGACGACGGCCATGCCGCAGGTGTTGGTGAGCGCGGAGAAGACGAGCCCGCCCGCGATCGCGGCCGACAGCACCTGGAAGGCGGGGTGCACGAGCCACCCGAGCACCAGTCCGAGCAGCACCAGCGTGCCCGCCGTGAAGCGGACCTGGCGCTCCATCGCCCACACCGCCCTCGCCTCGGTGGCGGGCGGCACGGTCAGCTCGTACCCCCGCGCCGCCCAGGCGCCGGTGCCGCCCTCCAGGGTCGCGGTCACGATCCCCTGCTCCGCCAGCAAGCGGCTCGCGCTCTCCGCCCGCGCCCCCGAGGCGCACACCACGAGCACCTCCCCGTGCCGCGCCGCCTGCTCGATCTCGGGCAGCGCCCGCCGCACCTGGTCCAGCGGGACGTTGAGGGCTCCGGGCAGATGCCCCGAGCCGTACTCGCCCGCCGTACGCACGTCGATCACGATGAACTCGTCCAGCCGCGCGCGAACCTGCTCGGTGCCGAGGACGACCGGGGTGGGGAAATTGGCCATGGCCGGAATGTACGGTACCGGCGGCGGGAAAGCCCCCTGTGGCGGGTACGGCTTCATGGAGCGTTCATGGTCCGGACCCCGCCCTCACCCCGCCGCCCCCGCCGCGTACGCCAGCGGCGGCGCGATCGCCTGGACGTCCGCCCCCTCCCCCACCCACAGCCCGATGAACAGCGCGGCGGTCGCCTCCAGCAAACCCGCCCGGTCGAGACCCCCGGCGGCCACCGGCGTACACCCGGCATCCCGGACGAGCGTGCCGACGAGGGCGAGCGCCGCCGGATCGTCCCCGCAGACCGGGACGGCGAGCGGACGCCCGTCGAAGACCGGCGGCGCCATGCGCCACACGCCCTCGTGGCAGAGGTTGAACGCCTTGACCACCCGGGCACCGGGCGCCGCGAGCACCAGCCGCCGCGCGGCCGACGGACCGTCCCCCGTCAGCAGCCGGAACCCGGGCGCCCCGACGGGGTTGGAGCAGTCGAGCAGCACCTTGCCGTCGAGGGCGGCGCTCAACTCCCGCACCACCACCTCCCCCACGCCGTAGGGCAGCGCGACCAGCACCACCTCCCCCGCCCCGGCCGCCGCCGCCAGGTCTCCGTGCCGTACGCCGTCCCCCAGCCGCTCCGCGAGCCGCCGCGCGCGGTCCGTGTCCCGTCCGCCGACGGTCACCTCGTGCCCCGCCCGCACCCAGTGCGCGGCGAGCGCGTCCGCCATGTTCCCCGTGCCCAGCACACCGATCCGCATCGAACTGCCCCTTCCCTCAAGCGATTTCACGGCCACGCTAGAGGTCCCGCCGGGCACCATTCGGTACGTGACGACCGACGCCTTCCTCGCGGACTGCCGCGCCCGCCTCGCCTTCGACCTGCTGTCCCACACCTGGAACGCCGTGGTCCTCTGGGCCCTGCGCGAGGGTCCCGTACGCCCCCGGGAACTGCGCGGCAGGATCGGCGGGATCAGCCCCAAGGTGCTCACCGAGACGCTGCGGCGGCTGCAGTTCAACGGCCTGGTGGAACGGCACGCGTACGCCGAGGCGCCGCCCCGGGTGGAGTACCGGCTCACCGACCTGGGCCGTACGCTCCTCGCACCCGTCGACGCCATCGGCGCGTGGGCGTTCGCGCACGGGGACGAGGTGATGGAGGCACAGGCACGGGCTGTCGGTGACACCCCCTAGGCGTGAGCGGCACGAGCGACTCCGCCGCGTCACCCCCGATGAGGCGTTTCCTCCCGGTTCGGGCGGAGCGAACCCACCCGAACCGGGTAGGGGAAGCCCATGGACAGCTTCGAGGTGGACGCAGCACTGCAGGAGGCGCTCGACCGCCTCACCCTGTTGAACCAGACCGGCGCCGTCCTGGCGAGCACCCTGGACGCGGTCAAGGGGCTGCGCCGGGTGTGCCGGGTCCTCGTGCCCGCGCTGGCCGACTGGAGCGTCGCCGACGTCATGGACGAGGCGGGGCGGCTGGAGCGCGTCTGCGTCACCCATCACGACCCGCACACCCCGGTCACGGGGCTCACCGGCGTCCTGCCCGCCGTGCGCGAGGACTCCGGCGGTCCCTGGGCGCGGGTGCTGCGCGGCTCGGGCGCGCTGCTGCTGAGCCCCGAGGAGTTCGCCCCGGAGAGCACGCCGAGCGATCCGCTGCACGCGCTCAACTCCGCCCTGTTCCGGCGCATGGGCGGCGCGTCAGGGGTCGTGGCGCCGCTGCGCGCCCGGCGCCGTATCCTCGGCGCGCTGGCGCTCGGCCGCGGACCGGACCGTCCGCCCCTGACGGAGGACGACCTGGACCTCGTGGAGGGGCTCGCCCACCGCGCCGCGCTGTACGTCGACAACGCGCGTCTGCACGCCGAGGTGCAGACCATCGCGGAACGGCTGCAGCGCTCGCTGCTGCCCGCCCTGCCCGAGGTGGGCGGTCTGCGGATCGCCGCGCGCTACTCTCCCGCCACCGCCACCGCGCAGATCGGCGGCGACTGGTACGACAGTTTCGTGCTGCCCGGCGGCGACACCGCGCTGATCATCGGCGATGTGACGGGTCATGACCTGCAGGCCGCGGTGACGATGAGCCAGATCCGCAACATGCTCCGGGGCATCGCCTGCGACCGCCAGGAACCGCCCGGACACATCCTGCGCCGCCTGGACCTCGCCATCGCCGCCCTCAACCCGCACCAGACGGCCACCTGTGTGTACGCCCTGCTCAAGGGTCCCGGCGACGACGGGCGCTACACCCTGCACTGGAGCCGGGCCGGGCATCTGCCGCCGCTGCTGGTGAGCGCGGGCGGCGACACGAGGTATCTGGAGGACGCGCACGGCATGGTGCTCGGGGTCGACCCGGCTGCCATCCGGTCGAGCGCGTCGACCCCGCTGCCGCCCGGCGGCACCCTCCTGCTCTACACCGACGGACTGGTGGAGCGGCGCAGCGAGCCCCTCGACCACAGCCTCACCCGGCTGCGCCAGCACGCGGCTGCCCTGGTCGACCAGAGCCTGGACACGATGTGCGACGAGCTGATGGCGGGGATGCTGCCCAACGGCAGCGACGACGTCGCGCTGATCGCCCTCCGCCTGCCGATGTGAGGCGGAGGGCGACCGGCGGACCGCGTGGACGGGTCGTCAGGCGTGGAGCAGCTTGTTGAAGAAGGTGCGGTACTGCTGGAGCGCCACGCGCAGCCCCTCCGTCTCCACCTCCTGGCCCCGGCTCCACTGGGACTCGAGTTCCTTCTTGTGGTCGGCGAAGGTCTCGGCGAGGGACTGGATGACCTCGGCCACCAGCGCGTCGGCCGAGTGGACCGCGTCCTTCGGGTCGTCCACGAAGGTGCCCTGGATGCGCGTCCAGCGCTCGCGGTAGTCCTCCGCCTCCTTCGGCTCGATCAGCGGCTCGGCGTCCGGCTCGGGCGTCCGCTCGCCCCGCCCGCCGGACTGCTGACCCCCGGCGCCCTCGGCGCCCTCCGCGCCCTCCGCCGTAGCCCGCTCGTTCGGCAGGGCGGTGCCCTCGCCCGGATAGGCGGGCGGCGTCTCGGGCGCGGCGCGGCGCTCGGGGTGCGCCAGGTCCTCGGTGGTCAGTCCGGTGTCGGTGGCGTCGGAGTGGGTGTGGTGCGACATGGCGAGTTCCCTTCCTTGTCCTCGGGCGTACGGTCCTGGGGCGTACGGTCAGGCCGCGTGCGGCGAGTCCCCGCGCCGGTGCGTGCCGCCGGTGCCACCGGTGCCGCCCAGCAGTTCCTGGAACAGGGCGCGGTAGTGCACCATGGCGCCGCGCAGCTCCTCGGTGGTCGCCTCGCCCTGCTCGTTGCGTCGGCTGATGTCGTGGGCGGCGCGGTACTGCTCCAGGGTGTTCGCGTGCTCCACGGAGAGGTCCTTGAGCCGCTGCTCGAAGCCTTCCGTCGGGTAGCCGCGGTCCCGCATGAGCTGGGTGACCAGCCGGTCGGCGTCCGTGACGCTGCGGTCCGGGTGGTCCACGAACTCCTGCTGCGCCTTGTTCCAGTCCTCGGCGTACCGCTCACGGGCGCCCGGGGGCAGTTCGCGGATGTCGAGATCGCGGTGCCGCTTCTCCCGGGAGTGCAGCTCGCGCTCGGCAGCCAGCCTGCCGTCGCCGGACTGTACGGCCCTGTCGTACTCGGGTCCGAAGCGCTCGCGCAGCCTGCGGCGCCGTACCACGAAGAAGACGACCAAGGTGATCAGCGCCAGGATGACCACGATGGGGACGATGATGGCGATCAGCGTTTCGGTGGTGGACATGGGACCTCCCCATGGGTCCGTCGACGAGTGCGGTCCGGTGACGAGTGCGGTCCGGTGACGGGGTTCCGTCGCTTTACGGGGTTTCGTCGTTCCCCCTCCGACTGCCCCCGGCCCCCTCGGACACACCTGCGCGTGTGCCGGTGGACAGCGAGGGCGGCGGGGCGGCGGGGGCGTGATTGCGCCGGGCCCGTCCGGGTACGCGGGGCGCGGCGGGACCCTCGCGGACCGTTCACGGGCCCTGTCCGCGGACCGGTCGCGGGCACCGTCCCTCGGCGACAGCGGGAGGCTCTCATGCGGCAACGGCGTTCCCCGGCGGACCCGGCAGGCGTTCCGCGCTCGCGTTCCGGCCTGGTCGGGCGCCGCTGGGAGCGCACCGGCACCGAGCCGGTCCGGGCGCGCAGCGCGCTGAAGCTTCGCCTGGTGCTCAGCGCGATCGGCGTGCTGGCGTTCCTGTTCGGCACGGTCGTCTTCGGGGTGTGGGCGAGCAAGTCCACGCCGGTCAGCAATCCGAGCGCGATGGAGCTGAGCGTGCTTGCCGCCATCTGCGCCTTCTTCGCGCTGCTCGGAATCGTGGACCTCGTGGTCGTCCTCAGGCGCCGCGCGCGGGAGCGGGACGACTGGCCCCCGGAGGAGGAAGAGACGCTGTGACCGGGACGGACCCGCCGTGAGCGGCGCCGACGGCACGTCGTACGACGCGACGCCCTACCTTCCGGGACCGCGCGCCGGACTGCCCGGGCTGCGCCGGGCGGCGGCCGAGTGCCAGGGCTGTCCGCTGTACCGGGACGCCACGCGGACCGTCTTCGGGGAGGGCGACGCGGGCGCGCGGGTGATGCTCGTCGGTGAGCAGCCCGGGGACCAGGAGGACCGGCAGGGCCGGCCGTTCGTCGGACCGGCGGGCGGGGTCCTGGAGCGGGCGCTCGCGGACGCGGGCATCGACCCCGGGGGCGCCTATGTCACCAACGCGGTCAAGCACTTCAAGTTCACCGTCCAGCCGGGTCGCAAGCGCCGTATCCACAAGGCGCCGAGCCTGCGCGAGATGACCGCCTGCCGTCCGTGGCTGGTTGCCGAACTCCGGGTGGTCGCACCGGAGATCGTGGTCGCGCTCGGCGCGACGGCGGGCAAGGCGCTGCTCGGACCCGACTTCCGGGTCACCCGGGACCGCGGCACGCTGCTGCCCTGGCCCGGTCCCGACGGGGACGACGCGTCCGGCGCGAAGGCGTCCGAGGCGGGCGTCCGCGGTCTGGTCGCGACGATCCACCCCTCGGCGGTGCTGCGCGCGGACGACCGGGAGGCGGTGTACGGCGGACTGGTCTCGGACCTCGAACTGGTCGCGAGGCTCATCGGATCCTGAGGGTGGTGGTGAGAGCCGCGGCGAAGGTGACCAGGGACGCGAAGGGCACCATCACCAGCCGCGCCAGGTCCGTGGCGCGCGTCAGACGGCACCGGGGGCAGTCGGGGCGAGGGACGGGCGACGACGGTTCGTCGTCGCCCGTGTGCTCCGGGAGCAGAAGCACACGGCACCACGGGCAGTCGTCGTCGCGACAGTCGAGCCGGAACCAGTGCACCTCACCGGGTGCTCGGCGGTCGCTTCCCTGTCCGTGCGCGCCGTCCCTCATACCTCACGTAACGGCAACGCCCTGGGGAGAGGTTGCGGTCGATGTCGGCCGCACGGTCGTTCTGCATATGCCTGAGCGACGCCCGAACGACCCTGCGGCGGTCCCGGGGAGTCTCCGCCGATCGGGTGCGGTGCGTGTGCCGCCCGGGGTGCACCGCGCCGTCCGGGCGCTGGACCCGCGTACGCCGGGCTAGGTATGGCCAGAAGCGGCGAGGGAGCGGTGCGCGATGGGCTCGAACGGCTCGGCAGGCTCGGCGGGCGTGAGGCAGGGCGAGAGGCAGGGCGTGAAGCGGGGCGAGCGGATCGCCGACGCGCTGGACACCCGGCTGCCGGTGTACGAGGGCGCGGGCGGGCTGCTGCGCAAGGCGTTCCCCGACCACTGGTCCTTCCTCCTTGGCGAGCTGGCGCTGTACAGCCTGATCGTGCTGCTGCTGACCGGCACCTGGCTGACCTTCTTCTTCGAGCCGGACATGGGCGAGGTGGTCTACGCGGGCTCGTACGCGCCGCTGCGCGGCACCCTGGTGTCCGCCGCCTTCGACTCCACCCTGCGGATCAGCTTCGACGTGCGCGGCGGACTGCTGGTCCGGCAGGCGCACCACTGGGCCGCGCTGGTCTTCGTCGCCGCGATCGGGGCGCACATGCTGCGGGTGTTCCTGACCGGCGCCTTCCGCAGACCCCGGGAGGCGAACTGGATGGTCGGCGTGACGCTGCTCGTGCTCGCGCTGGCCGAGGGCTTCGCCGGTTACTCGCTCCCCGACGACCTGCTCTCCGGCACCGGGCTGCGCATCGCGCAGGGCATCATGCAGTCGATTCCGGTGGTGGGCACCTATGTGGCGATGTTCGCCTTCGGCGGCCAGTTCCCGGGGCACGACATCATCTCCCGGCTGTATCCGGTGCACATCCTGCTGGTGCCGGGCGTGCTGATCGCGCTGGTGACGGTCCATCTGATCCTGGTCTTCCACCTCAAGCACACCCAGTGGCGCGGCCCGGGGCGCAACAACCGCAACGCCGTCGGCAAACCGCTCTTCCCGCAGTTCGCCGCCTCCTCGATCGGGCTGTCCCTGATCACGGCGGGGGTGCTGTTCACGCTGGCGGGCGTGGCGCAGATCAACCCGGTGTGGCTGTTCGGACCGTACCGCCCGGACCAGGTGTCGACCGGCTCGCAGCCGGACTGGTACGTCGGTTTCCTGGAGGGCGCGCTGCGGCTGATGCCGCCGTGGGAGACGAACGTCGCCGGGCACACCTTCATGGGCAACGTGCTGATCCCGGCCGTCGTACTGCCCGGTCTGATCTTCATGCTGCTGTACGCCTACCCGTTCGTGGAGCAGCGGCTGACCGGCGAGGGGCGGCGGGAGCGGCATCTGGCCGACCGCCCGCGCGAGCGCCCGGTGCGCACCGGCATCGGCGTGGCCGCCGTGGTCTTCTACGGCGTCCTGCTGCTCGCGGGTGCCAACGACATCATCGCGCAGAGCTTCCGGGTCTCGGTGAACGCGCTGACCTGGATCCTGCGCGTCGCCCTGGTGGTGGGACCGGTGCTCGCGTTCCTGGTGACCCGCAGCGTGTGCCGCGCGCTGCTGGACGCGGAGCGCGAGGAGCTGGCGCAGGGCATGGAGAGCGGGGAGGTGCGGCAGGGGCTGACCGGCGGCTACGAGAGCGACCACCGGCCGGTGGAGCGGTTCCGCCCGGGAGCGCCGCGGCGGCTCAGCGGTCCGCCGCGTACTGGAACACCAGACCAAGGACCCCGCGAGCCAGAACACCACAGCCGATGAGGAACAGCCACAGCCCGAAGACGACACCGGTCGCGGTCAGCGCGAATCCGAACCCGGTGACAATGGGCCAGAGGCTCGCGGGTGGGAAGAACGCCACCGGTCCGACGGTGTCGGCCACCTCCGCCTTCGTACGGTCCTGGGCGCGCGGTCCCCGGCGGTGGTACTGCACCGCGCAGAAGAACCCGATCAGCCCGGCCATGAGGCAGGCGACGACCAGTGCGGCCGTGCCGGTGGGGTCGGCGGACCAGACGCCGTAGAGCGCGGCGGCGCCCGCGAAGAACAGCGCGACCCCGCCGAACAGCACGGCTTCGGCCTTCATCGCCGGACCTCCTCTCCGGCGCGCCGGGGGACCTCCGGGTGGTGCAGGTCGAAGGCGGGCGACTCCGAGCGCACCCGGGGCAGCGCCACGAAGTTGTGCCGGGGCGGCGGACAGGAGGTCGTCCACTCCAGACCCCGGCCGTATCCCCAGGGGTCGTCCAGGGGGACGGTGGTGCCCCTGGTGGTGGTGCGCCACACGTTGTAGAGGAAGGGGAGGGTGGAGACGCCGAGCAGGAAGGCGCCTGCCGTGGAGAGGGTGTTGAGCAGGGTGAAGCCGTCGGAGGGCAGATAGTCCGCGTACCGGCGGGGCATCCCCTCCTCGCCCAGCCAGTGCTGGACGAGGAAGGTGAGTTGGAAGCCGGGGAACAGCAGCCAGAAGTGGATCTTCCCGAGCCGTTCGTCGAGCATCTTGCCGGTGAACTTCGGCCACCAGAAGTAGAAGCCCGCGAACATCGCGAACACCACGGTGCCGAAGAGCACGTAGTGCAGGTGCGCCACGATGAAGTACGAGTCGGTGAGGTGGAAGTCCAGCGGCGGCGAGGCGATGAGCACTCCGCTGAGACCGCCGAGGAGGAAGGACACCAGGAAGCCCAGCGACCACAGCATGGGCGTCTCGAACGAAATGGAGCCGTGCCACATGGTGCCGATCCACGCGAAGAACTTGATACCTGTGGGGACCGCGATGAGGAACGACATGATCGAGAAGAACGGCAGCAACACCGCTCCGGTCGCGAACATATGGTGCGCCCACACCACCGCGGACAACATGGTGATGCCGGTGGTGGCGCCGATCATCGGGAGGTACCCGAAGAGCGGCTTGCGGGAGAAGACCGGCAGGATCTCGGAGACGATCCCGAAGAACGGCAGCGCCACGATGTAGACCTCGGGGTGCCCGAAGAACCAGAACAGGTGCTGCCACAGCAGGGCGCCGCCGTTCGCCGCGTCGAAGACGTGCGAGCCGAACTTGCGGTCCGACTCCAGCGCGAGCAGCGCGGCCGTGAGCACCGGGAACGAGGGCAGCACCAGGATCGAGGTGAACAGCACGTTCCAGGTGAAGATGGGCATCCGGAACATGGTCATCCCGGGGGCGCGCAGACACATGACGGTGGCGATGAAGTTGACCGCCCCGAGCGTGGTCGACACGCCGGTCACCACCAGCCCCATCACCCACAGATCACCGCCCGCGCCGGGCGAGTAGTACGCGCTGTTCAGCGGCGCGTAGGCGAACCACCCGAACGCGGCGGCGCCGCCGGGCACCAGGAACCCCGACACCACCATCAGTCCGCCGAACAGATACATCCAGTACGACAGCGCGTTGAGCCGGGGAAAGGCCACGTCGGGCGCGCCGATCTGGAGCGGCATCACGGCGTTCGCGAAACCGGCGAACATCGGCGTCGCGAACAGCAGCATCATGATCGTGCCGTGGATGGTGACGAACTCGTTGTACGACTGCTCGGACAGGAACTGCAGCCCCGGGCGGGCGAGTTCGGACCGCATCCCGAGCGCGAGGAGCCCGGCGAGCAGGAAGAAGCAGAACGACGTGACCATGTAGAGCCGCCCGATCACCTTGTGGTCGGTGGTCGAGACCCATCGCAGCAGCGCGGCCCCCACCCGCGGCGGCGAGCCGCTCTCCGCCGGGCGACGCGTACCGAGCTGCGGCGACACTCCGGTCATGACCCTCCTCGTCCGCTGCGACGCTACGACGCACCGGAACGAATCGGTCATACGCCACGCCGTGGGCGGACAGGTTCCCTGGGTTCAGGCGCAAGTGGCGCTGGGCGGCGCGGACTTGAAGAAGCTCTCGTACGCTCCGAAGGAAGCGCGTACGAGACCGGAAGCGCTGCCCCTACGCGCCCTTGCGCCCCACCCCCGCGTACACCCAGTACTCCTCCGGCTTCTCCGGCAGGCTCTCCCCCGCATCCGGGCGCCAGAGCGGGACGTGGACCAGGCCCGGTTCGACGAGGTCGAAGCCCGTGAAGAGGGTGCGGATCTCGTCGTGGGAGCGGGGGGTCACCGGGGAGGTGGCGCGGGAGCGGTAGAGGCGGCCCACGGCGGCGGCGGGTGTCGGGGCGGTCCTGGTCGGTCGCGTGGGAGAGGGCGAGCCAGCTTCCGGCGGGCAGGGCGTCGCGGTAGGCGGCGACGATACCGGCCGGGTCGTCCTCGGCGGGGACGAAGTGCAGGATGGTGATCATCAGTACGGCGACGGGCTGCTCGAAGTCGATCAGCTTGCGTACCTGGGGAGAGTCCAGGACCTCGGCCGGGCGCCGGATGTCGGCGTCCACGATGTCCGCGTCCGGGTTGTCGGCCAGCAGGTCCGCGCTCTGCGCCACCGCCGCGGGGTCGTGGTCGACGTACACCACCCGCGCCCCCGGGCTCACCGCCTGCGCGACCTCGTGCACGTTGCCCTGCGTGGGGATCCCGGAGCCGAGGTCGACGAACTGCCGTACCCCCTGACCCGCGAGGAACCGCACCGCCCGCCCCAGGAAGTCCCGGTTGGCCCGTGCCAGCGTCCGCACCTGGGGGTCGATCGCGGTGAACGCGGCCACCGCCTCCCGGTCCACGGCGAAGTGGTGCCGTCCGCCCAGCATCGCGTCGTACATCCGCGCGACACTGGCTCTCTCGGGCTCCGGGCCGCCACCCGGTGCCGGTCCCGCGGTGTCGGTCATGGCGACTCCCCTTGTCTCCCCTTGTCGGTGTGGTTCCTGGACGCGCTTGCCGGACCCGCGGACCGACGCCCGTGACATCCCCCGTCACGCGGTCACGGACCGTCCCCGTCAGGCCCGCAGCGTCGCCCACACCGCGTTCCCCCCGGTCAGCCGGGAGCGGTCCACCCCCCAGGCGTCCGCCAGTTCGCCGACCAGCAGCAGCCCCCGCCCGCTCTCGTCGTCAAGTCCCGGCTCGCAGCGCTTCAGACCCTGGCCGGAGTAGTCGTGGTCGTGCACCTCGACGCGGAGACAGCCCGCGGAGACCAGTCCCAGACCACACAGGATGCGCACGCTCGGTGTGTGCCGCACCGCGTTGGTCGTCAGTTCGGAGACGAGCAGCACGGCGTCCGCGCACAGCTCGTCGGACAGCCCCCAGTCGTCGATCCGCGTCCGCACACAGCGACGGGCGACCCGGACGCTGGAGCGGTGCGAGGGTAACTCGATCCAGTGCGCCTGGTCCGGGTCGGCGACGTCCAACAGGTCGGGAGAGGAAGTCGTGTGGGGGGACACGGTGGTTGCCTTCCGTCGGACGGACTCGGTCGGCAGAGGGCAAGGTGATCAACTTGCCTTCGGGGACGCGACGTTGACCGTGATCGAGACTGCGATTCACTCAAATAACTATGCTCGCATCGGAGTTCACCCTGCAACCGGCTCCCTGATAATTTCAGAAAGCCGGGTATCCCTCTGGTTGCTTCATCAAGTGCCTGTCACACTCGTGTCGGTGACAGAGCGTCAGGAGGTTGGGCGTGAGTGAAGGGCGTGCGAACGCGGGCGGCAGCAGTGCGCCCACCGTCCTGCGCATGATCCTGGGCCGGCAGCTCCAGGAGCGGCGCCAGGAGGCGGGCGTGTCCCTGGAGGACGCCGCGCGGGCGCTCAGGGTCACGCCCCTGACCATCCGCCGCTTGGAGAAGGCGGACGTGGCGCTCAAGCCGCTCTACGTCGAGAAACTGCTGGAGACCTACGGCGCCGACGCGACCGAGATCGCCGAGTTCGTCGCCTTCGCCGACCGCGCCAACGAGCCCGGCTGGTGGCACACCTACCGCGACGTGCTGCCGAGCTGGTTCAGCGCGTACGTGAGCCTGGAGACCGGTGCGAGAACCCTGCGCACCTACGAACCCCACTACGTCACGGGCCTGTTGCAGACCCACCGCTACGCACGCGCCGTACTCGCAGGCGGCTTCCCCAACGACAACGACGAGGACCTGGAGCGCCGCGTAGGACTGCGGCTGCGCCGCCAGGCCCTGCTGGAGAAGGCCGACGCGCCCACTCTCTGGGTCGTGATGGAGGAGGCGGTACTGCACCGGGTGGTCGGCGGCGCCGAGGTGATGCGCGAGCAGATAGACCGGCTCCTGGAGGTCTCGGAGCTGGAGCACGTCAGCGTCGACATCGTGCCGTTCACCGCCGGAGCCCATGTGGGCGCGTGCGCCCCCTTCACCTACTTCCGCTTCGAGGAACCCGAGCTTCCGGACGTCGTCTACAGCGAGATCCTCTCCGGCGCGATGTACCTCGACCAGCGTGCCGAGGTCGTCGCCCATCTGGAGGCGCACAACCGCATGTCCCTGCTGACCTCCGACACGCAGAGCAGGGCGCTCCTGAACCGCATGCGCAAGGAGTACTCATGACCACCATCGACGGCAGTTTCTACAACGGAATGCCCGCGTCGGACCTCGGTGAGCAGGGCTGGGAGTCTCCCTGGAGCGGCCCCAACGGAGGTCAGTGCGTGCAGACGAAGCAGCTCGCGGACGGCAGGGTCGCGCTGCGGCAGTCCACCGACCCGGCGGGACCCGCCCTCATCTACACCCCCGAGGAGATCACCGCGTTCGTCGCGGGGGTCAAGCGGGGTTTGGCCGACCACCTGACCAGCGGCTGACTTCTCCCCCCACGCACACGCACGCACGCAACCGGCGACTCAGCGAAAAGGAAGAGGATGACCAACTCACACGCGGCGCGGGACATCGACACCAGCAGGCCCCACTCTGCCCGAATGTACGACTACTACCTCGGCGGCAAGGACCACTTCGAGGTCGACAAGCAGGCCGCCGAGAACGTGGCGTCCGCCTACCCGGGCATCTTCACCTGCGCCCGCGAGAACCGCGCCTTCATGCACCGCGCCACCCGTGTCCTCGCCCGCGAGCACGGCATCCGGCAGTGGCTCGACATCGGCACCGGCATCCCCACCGAGCCCAACCTGCACCAGGTGGCCCAGTCCGTGGTCCCGGACGCGCGGGTGGCGTACGCCGACAACGACCCGCTCGTCCTGAAGTACGCCGAGCGGCTGATGCGCAGCACGGCGGAGGGGCGTACCACCTACGTCGAGGCGGACGTCAACGACCCGCAGTCGCTCCTGGACGCCCCCGAACTGGCCGAGGTCCTGGACTTCGGCCAGCCGATCGCGCTGTCCCTCAACGCCCTGATGCACTTCGTCCCGGACGCCCAGGACCCGTACGGCATCGTCAGCCGCCTCCTGGACGTCCTGCCCGTGGGCAGCGCGCTCGCCCTGAGCCACTGCACCCCCGACTTCGACCCCGAGACCTGGCAGAAGGTCACGGACATCTACAACAACGCCGGAACCCCGGTCCAGTTCCGCTCCCGCGAAGCCGTCGCCCGCTTCTTCGACGGCCTCGACCTCCTCGACCCCGGCATCGCGGTCGGCCACCGCTGGCGCCCCGACACGGAGCCGACGGACACCGACGCGGAGGTCAGCCTGTGGACCGGGGTGGGGATCAAGCGGTAGCGCGGGGTACGGGCCGTACGGCGGAGCGGAAGGGGTCAGGGCGCCCCGGGTCCCTTCCCCTCGACCTTCCCGGCCGACTCCGCCTGCCCCACCTCGGCGCGCACCTGGTCCGGGGTGAGATAGGTGTGGTCGTGCGCGAAGTCCCGCAGCCGGGGCGGGCGTCCGCGCTGGAAGCCGGTGCGGACGAAATCGTCGCCCGCGAGGGCGTTGAGGAGCCAGTTGACCAGGACGCGGACCTTGGCGACGTTGGTGCGCAGCGCGGACCAGTGGTAGCCACGGGCGACGATCTGGGCGAGGATGCCGCGCAGTTCGATGCCGAGGGGGCGGGAGACGGCGTCCTTGCCGCCGAGGTCGACCACGAGCCCGAGGTCGTGGTGGACGTACGGTTTGAGCGGCTCGCCGCGCAGTGAGGCGATGACGTTCTCCGCGACCACCTTGCCCTGCCGCATGGCGTGCTGGGCGGTGGGCGGGCAGATCGCGTCGTCGCCCTTCGCGAGGTCGGGGACGGCGGCGGCGTCACCGAGGGCGAACATGCCGTCGACGCCGGGCACGGTCATCTCGGCGGTGGTCCTGAGCCGCCCCCGGATCTTCTCCGCGTCGAAGGTGTCGATCAGCGGGCTGCCGACCACACCGGCCGTCCAGATCAGCGTGTAGGTCGGGATGACCCGCCCGTCGGTGAAGGTGACCTCGTCCTCCGTGACCTTCGCGACCGACACGCCCAGCGAGACGTCGACGCCCCGGCGGCGCAGGATCTTCATCGCCTGTTTCCCGAGCCGGTCGCCGAGTTCGGGCATGAGCTTGGGGGCGATGTCGATCAGATGCCAGCGGATCAGGCTCGGATCGAGGCGGGGGTAGCGCTCCACGGCGGCGTGGGTGAGGCGTTGCAGACAGGCTGCCGTCTCGGTTCCGGCGTAGCCGCCGCCCACGACCACGAACTGGAGCCGCGCGGCGCGTTCCTCGGGGTCGTCGCTGGCGTCCGCGAGGTCGAGCTGGGAGATGACGTGGTCGCGGATGTACGCGGCTTCGGCGAGGGTCTTCATCCCGACGGCGTACTCGGTGAGGCCGGGGATGTCGAAGGTGCGGGTCACACTGCCGGGTGTGAGCACGATGTAGTCGTAGGACTCGTTGAGGATCCGACCGGTGAGGGTCCGCACCACGCACACCTTCGCCTCGGGGTCCACGCCGATGGCCCGGCCCGGCACGATCCGGGTGCGGTACTTCCTGCTCCGCCGCAGCGAGATCGCGATCGACTGCGGGGTGAGGACACCGGAGGCGACCTGGGGCAGCAGCGGGAGGTAGAGCTGGTACGAGTACGGCGTCACCAGGGTGAGGTCCGCCTCCCCGCGCTCCAGTTCGCGCTCCAGATGGCGGACACAGCCGACTCCGGCGAAACCCGCCCCCACCACCAGGATTCTCGGTCGCGACACGGAGATCACCCCTTTCCACGGATCAGGCGGCCCACGCCGTACGCGGCGGGAAGAGCGCAGCCGACCCCTTGATCCCAGCACGTGGGGCAGGGGTGCGCGACCGGTGAAGGAGCCCTCGGCGGGGCTCACGGGGTCGTACGGGGTGCCAAGAAGGCGGTGAGTCCGGTGCCGGGCAGGGTGAGGGGGCGCCAGTGGCGGGCGTAGGACGGGGCGGGGCTGCCCTCCGTGACCAGGACCGCGACGGGCTCGCGCCGTGTCCGTTCCCTGAGGGCGGTCAGGGTGATGGAGCGGTTGTTGCCGCCGAGGTTCGCGGAGGCGCAGCGGGCGGCGTAGCCGATGGGGGGCGCCTGGGTTCCGGTGACGAGACACGGCTCGTGGAGACCGCCCTTCCTGAGCTGGGCGGCGGCCAGGAGGTAACGGCGCGTGGTGCGCTCGGACCCGCGCAGGTTGTGCGCGAAGACCGCGAACTGCTGCCCCACGTGCGCGCCGAGCAGCAGGCAGAGCACGGTGAGCGTGAGGCAGCGCCGCCCGCGCCCGGGGCGCCCGCGGGCGCGGACCGCGATGTCGGTCAGCAGTCCGGCGACGGGCAGCGCGGCGAGCGCGTACGCGGGGAGCAGGAAGCGGGGTGCCGCGTAGGGCAGCGTGAAGAGGTAGGGCACGCTCAGACCCACGGCGCAGAGCACCGGGAGCCAGGTGGCGGTGCGCCGGTACGCCGGAGCGGTGAGGCACGCCGCGATCAGGAGCGGGGGCAGCGCGAGCCACCACAGGGTCGCCGCGAGAGGGGGCGGAGTGACCGTGCAGGGACGGCACAGCAGCGGTCCGTCGAGGCTGCGCCAGAGGGCATCCCCTGCCCAGCGCAGTCCCATCCCGCCCTCGGTGGCGCTGGACACGTCGAGCCGGTGGAGCACCCCGCCCCACCGTACGTACGCCTCGACGACCCACTGGAGGGCACCGGCGGCGAGTCCGCCGACGACCGCGGCGACGAGCGGCGGACGACGGAAGGGGCGGTGCCACAAGCACGCGGCGAGCAGGGGCAGGGCGAGCCAGACGCCGTCGGACAGTCTCATCAGCGTGGCGACGGCCACCGCCAGGAAGACCCCGGCGGGCGCGCGCCGTTCCCCGAGCGCCGCGCGCTGGAGGCAGGCGACCGCCGCCACGGCGGCGATGCCCACCCAGAGGTTGGGCATCGCCTGGGAGCCGTAGAGCTGGGTCGTCCACAGCCCGGCGAACAGCGCGGCGGCGAGGGCACACCGCACGGGTCCGATCAGCGGACGCCAGAGGGCGAAGGCGCCGTACAGGGCAGCCGCCGACAGCAGCGCGAGCCAGGCGCGCAGGACGGGTACGGAGCCGGTGGCGGCGAGGACGGGCGCGGTCAGGAATCCGATGCCCCGGGAGCGCGGGGCGCTGAAGTAGGCGGCCGGGATGCGCGGGTCCACCTGCGAAACGTAGACCGACTCGTCCCAGCCGAGGTGCAACCGGGGCAGCACCAGGGCGAGTTGGACGAGCAGATAAGCCGCGGCGACCAGCAGGAGCCAGGGGAACCCGCGGGGCTCGCGCCCGGGTGCGGCGCGCACGCCGTGGACGGTCCCGGCAGTCCGGACGCGCACGGTCATCCGGACCTCCATTCCTGACGGGTCGTCGGCACGCACGGTCGCCTCAGGACGACCGGACCGGTCCGCTGCGCGCACCGGTGCCATCGTCTGCCGGAACGGGCTTCGCCGCGCGTCGGCGTACTCCCAGTCGGCGCAGCACTCCGGCGGCACGAGCGCGCCACAGCGCCCGTCGGCGCTCGCGGGCGCGGGCGCGGCGTGTGGCGTCCAGTTCGTCGAAGAGGGCTTCGTAGGCATCGGCGACGACCGCGGGCTCGTACTGTTCGGCGGAGCGCACGGCGGCGTCACCCATACGGCGCCGGAGACCGGGGTTCTCCACCAGTTCGAGGAGTGCGGCGGCCAGGGCGTCGCGGTCGCCGACGGGGACGAGACGGCCGTCGACGCCGTCCGTGATGATCTCGCCGGGTCCCAGGGGGCAGTCCGTGCTGACGACCGGGACGCCGCAGCGCATGGCCTCGACGATCGTCATGCCGAACGACTCCGCCTCGGAGGCGACCGCGACGACGGAGGCTGCCGCGAACTCGTTCTCGATGGGGGCGCGGAATCCCATCAGCCGGGCCCGTCCGCCGAGGTCGCGCTCCTCGATGAGCTGCCGAAGGTGCTCCTCCTCCGCGCCGTGGCCGTAGATGCGCAGACTCCAGTCGGGGTGCTTCGCGGCGACGACGGCGAACGCCTCGACCAGCAGGTCGAATCGTTTCGCCCGGACCAGGCGCCCGGCCGTGGCGATGACCTTCCCCTGGCCGTCCGACGGTTCCACGGACGGTCGCGGGACGCTGTTGGGGACGGCGGCGACGCGGACGCCGGGAAGGCGCATCCGCTGCTCGTAGACGCGCGCGTCGGCCTGCGTGGTGGTGACCACGGCGTCGAGCGCGCGGTAGTCGCGCCCCAGAACGGCCCGCAGTTTCCTGCTGTGGGCGTCGTGGGTGAGGTGTTCCTGGGCGATGCGCAGCGCCTTTGGTGAGCCGAATTCCCGCAGATAGACATTGATGCCGGGACGCGTCCCGATGATCACGTCCGCGTCGCAGTCCCGCAGAAACCGCTCCACGCGCAGATCGGTCAGTCGGCTGTATTGCCCGTAGCGCTTCTCCTCCTTCGGGAACACCTCCGCCGCCTGGTCGATCAGCGGGTCGCCCAGGTCGCCGGAGCCCGTCCGCCGGTCCACCAGCGGGGTCACCGTGATGCGGCGATCGATGGCGAAGCGCGGCTTCGTGCGGTGGCGCAGCATGGAGACGATCTCCACGTCGTGGCGGTCGGCCAGTGCGGTGGCGAGGTTCAGGGTGGTGCGGATGGTGCCGCCCACGCCGTAGATGTTGTGTATGAGAAAGGTGATCTTCACGGTACGTCCTGCGTTTCGGTGCCGGCATGTTTGTCTACACGTCGGTAGACGGAGCTGTGTCGCACCGCGTTGCCCGTCGTAGTGAATTCTCAACTTCTCTTTACGTGGCACCCCGGAACCGAATATCCCGGAGACCCGCAATTGCTTAACTCGCCTTTACGGCTCTCTCGTCCCGCAATTCACCGTGGCGCCCGACGGAACGGCGATTCACGGCGTCAGCAGGAAAGCGCCCAGGCGGCTCGTCGTGAGCCGTCCCGCCACCGCGGCGGAGCGGCGCCGCAGCGCGCGCATCGCGAGCGCCGCGACCAGGGCGCCGACGAGCAGCCCGGCCAGGACGTCGTGCGGGTAGTGCACGCCGACCCAGACCCGCGAGGCGCCCATCGCGAGCGCGGCGACGACCGCGACCACCCCCAGCCGCCGGGAGACGAACAGCAGGGCGACGGCCGCCGAAGCCGCGATCACCGCGTGGTTGCTGGGGAACGACCAGTCGCCCGGCGCGGGACACGCCTCCAGCGTCCGCACGTGCAGGGTCCGGCAGGGGCGGTCCTCCCGTACGACCGACTTCAGGACCAGGTCGAGGCAGTACGCCACCACCGTGACGACCGGCACCGCCAGCGCCAGACCCGCGGCACCGGCGTCGGCGCGCCGGGCCCGCCACCAGGCGACGGTCATGAGCAGGGCGAACACCGCGAGCCCGTAGGAGGACCAGACCGAGATGATGTCGTCGAGGCGTCCGGGCGCGTGCCGCGCCAGGCGCACGACGTGTTCGTATGCGGCGCCGTCGAGGGGCGAGCCGTCGTAGGTCGGGGTCACGGGTTCCTTCTCGGTGCCGGGCGATTCCTGTCTACAATGTTGTAGACATTACGGCACTGTAGACGACCGATCGCCGGGGAAGGTTCCGCGACGGCCGGGACCCGTGGAATGTCGCCCTAACCTTGTCCCCAGCGGGTACGGCGGGTGGTCTAGCGGAAGAGGTCGACACCATGGCCGACATGGAGGGCGAGCGCAGAGCCGCCGGTGAGCTGGAGGCGAGCGTGCTGGGGGCGCTGTGGGCGGCGGGCCGGCCCCTCTCGGCGGCGGAAGTGCGCGCCGCGATGCCCCAGGAGCTGGCGCGCACCACGGTGGCGACCCTGCTGGCGCGGCTGCACGAGAAGGGCGCCGTGGGTCGCAGCCCGGGCAAGCGCGGGTTCGTCTACTTCGCCACCGAGGACGCGCACGGTCTCACCGCCCGCCGTATGCACCACGAGCTGGACCAGGGCGCCGACCGCAGCGTGGTGCTGGCCCGCTTCGTCGAGGGACTCAGCCCCGACGACGAGGCGGAACTGCGACGCCTGCTGGAGGGCGGCGCCCCGTGATCGTCCTGCTCCTTCTCCCGCTGGCGGTGCCCTGGTGCCTGCCGTTCCTGGCGCGGCGCACGGTCCAGCGGGTACGGCCCGAGCGGGCGCTGTGGACGATCACCGCCGCGACCGTCGCGCTGGCGGTCGGCAGCGTGGCGTGCCTGGGCGTCCTGCTGCTGCCCCTCGCGCTCACACTGGCGCCGCTCGCCTCGCTCGCCCACCTCGTCCACCCGCTCCAGGCGGGTCCCAGGGCGCTGGTGCTCGGCGTCTCCGCCCTGTCCGCCGGTGCGCTGACCTGGTCCGCGTGCACGATCTTGCGGCGTACGGTCGCGGAGGCGGCGCGGCTGCGCACCGTACGGCGCAGTGTCGCGGGACTTCCGGACGCCGGGGGTCTGTGCGTGCTGGACGATCCTCGGCCGGACGCGTTCGCGCTGCCCGGCGGCGCCCGGCGAACGGACCGGATCGTGGTGACCACCGGGATGCTGCGGGCCCTCGGTCCGCTCGAACGCGAGGCGCTGCTCGCGCACGAACGCGCCCACCTCGCCGCTCGGCACCATCGCTTCCTGGCCGTCGCCCATCTCGCGGGCTGGTGCCACCCCGCGCTGGCCGCGGTCACGCCGTACGTCACCCTCGCCGCCGAGCGGGCAGCCGACGAGACCGCCGCGCGCCACTGCGGCAACCGCAGGCTGACCGCGCAGGCCGTGGGTCGCGCGGCACTGGCCACGAGCCGCGCCCGCACGCACACCGGTCTGACCGCGGGTGCCACGGACGGTCCCGTCCCCCTGCGCGTCAAGGCGCTCCTCACCCGCGCCCCCGCCCGCACCATGGTCCCCGCCGTCCTGGCGATGGCCCTCCTGTGCTCCACCGCCGGGCTCTCCTCGCTGGCGGGGGCGGTGTGGCTGCATCACGGGGTGGAGGTGGCCCAGGGCGAGGAACCGCGGGGCTGAGGGGGGCGCCGCACTCGGCAGAACGACTCGCCCGCCACGAGACTCCGTCCGCTCACCGGCACGCTACGACCCCGGGCTCCACAGGGACTGGGCGACCGTGATCCCCACGAACACGGCGCCGAGGGCGGCAAGCGCGGTGGCACAGGCGTTGCCCACGGCCCGTACCGTCTCGCCGGTGGACGCCAGATGTGTGGTGCCCCAGGCGAACGTCGAGAACGTGGTGAGCGCCCCGCACACGCCCGTACCGAGGAACAGGGCGGCGGACGCACCGGCGGCGCCCGCCGTGACGGCACCGGTGAGGAAGCCGATGACCAGGCAGCCCAGCGCGTTGACGGCGAAGGTCCCCCAGGGGAACCGGGTGGTCTGATGCCGCTGCACGGCCCGGTCCAGCAGGAAACGCGCCGAGGCGCCGACCGCTCCGCCGAGGAGGACCAGGACGATGTTCACGCGGGCGTCCGCCGGTGCCGGGCCATGGCGGTCCGCCAGGTCAGCCGGGAGGCGAGCGCGGTACCGGCGATCCCGGCGAGCAGGGTGCCCGCGTAGTAGGCGAGGGCGGCACCCGGAGCGCCGAGCCGGGCGAGCCGCTCGGTGTCGGCGGCGTACGTCGACAGGGTGGTGAACCCGCCGAGGAACCCGGTCGCGAGGAAGGGACGCACCAGGGGCGGCGCGGGACGGATCTCCATGAAGAACATGACCACGACGCCCATCACCACGCACCCGGCGACGTTGACACCGAACGTCGCCCACGGAAACCCGTCCGGCCGGGACGGCCAGGCCCGCTGCACGCCGTACCGTGCTGCCGCGCCGAGCGCGCCGCCGACCGCCACCGCCGCCACGGACGGGAGCAGCTTCCGCAAGGACGCGAGCCGGTCCGGCTCCGCGACGTCCATGTCCATCGGCAGGCGGTGGTAGGGGACCTGTGCGGCATCCCGGGGGGTCCGGGGAGTCTGGGACACGCCGCCCCTCTCCACTCGGCACGTGCGGCGTCGGGTCGGCACGTGCGGCGTCCGGTCGGCCGAGCGCTCCGTCGTCGGCCCGGAGGGAGCCTTACCACCGAGCCGCCGAGGTCAACCGGCACGTACCCGGGTGGCGGAGACCTCCCCCACCGCCGCTACACCGCCCCGGCAGCGCCCTCGATCGTGCGCAGGATCCCCGGCTCACGGTCGCGCACCGCTCTCGCGGCGTCCACGAAGGAGGCGACGAGCGGGTTCGACCGGGGCGAGCGATGGGCCACGGCGACGGTCGAGCCCCGGTGGTCCTCGATCGTGATGAACCGGACTCCGGGGTGGGGCGAGTAGCGCCGTGCCGCCGCCGGGGTGACGCAGCAGGCCATCCCGGCGGCGACGACCTCCGCCTCCTCGCTCTGGGAGTGCGTCTCGACGAGGCGGGGCGGGCGCGTGCCGCCGCGATGACCGGCCAGGGTCCAGAAGTCGCGCCAGACGCCGTCGTCGGTGCGGCCGACGGCGATCGATTCGTCGAGGAGGTCCGCCACACGCACGCGGTGCGCCGCGCTCACCCCGACGACGCAGGGCTCGGTGAACAGCGGTGTGACCACGAGTCCGTGGGTGGAACTCGGCAGCCGGATGAACGCGACGTCGGTGGTGGCACCGGCCAGACCCGCCAAGGGGTCGGCGAAGCCGAACTCGTGCAGCTCGACCCGGGCTTCGGGACGGCGGCGGGCGAACTCGCTCAGGATGTGCGTGGTCAGCTCCAGCGCCGCGCCGACGACGAAGCCCACGCGCAGCGTGACCTGCTCTCCCCGCCCGACCCCTCGCGCCTCGGTCACACCCCGGTCGAAGCGGTCGAGCACCTCGTGAGCGGCGGCCAGGAACACCTCACCGGCCGGGGTGAGTTCCACCCTGCGGGAGGTGCGCCGCAGCAGCGGTGTCCCGAGTTCGCCCTCCAGCTCGGCGATCTGCCTGCTCAGCGACTGCTGAGCCACGAAGAGCTTCGCGGCGGCCCGGGTGAAGTGCAACTCCTCGGCCAGCGCGACGAAGAGACGCAGTCGGCGCAGGTTCACATCCACAATCCCGGGATTGTAGATCGTGCCGAGATTGGTGTTTCACCTCGTGCCCCGCTCGCCCCCACCATGAGCCATCCGCGATGACCTGTCCGCGTTGACCCGTCCGCGTTGAGCCAAGGGGAGAGCGATGACCCGTACCACGACCGTCGGCCTCGGTGACGATCCAGGCCACAGCACCGGTGACGCCGATACCGATGCCATCGCCGCGCTGCGCACCGCCTTCGCCACCCAGACAGCGGGCGTCCGGCGGAACCCGGCACCGGGGATCGAGGAGCGCCGCCGGAGTCTGCAGGCGCTGGCCCAGGTGATCACCGGGTACCGGCACCGCATCCGGGAGGCGCTGTCGGCCGACTTCGCCGTGCACCCCGAGGGGTTCGCGGATCTCGTCGAGATTCTCGGCGTGGCCGGGCGGGCCGCCCACGCCGCCGAACACCTCGAAGCCTGGATGGCGCCGGAGACCCGCCCGGCCGGTCCCGGACTCCTCGGCACGGCGCACGTCTCGATCACCCATCAGCCCAAGGGAGTCATCGGGCTGATCTCGCCCTGGAACTTCCCCTTCGACCTCTCGCTCGGTCCCCTCGCCGACATGCTGGCGGCCGGGAACCGGGTGATCGTCAAACCGTCGGAGTACACCCCCGCGTGCTCGGCTCTGCTGCGCGAGATGCTGGCCGAAGCCTTCGACCCGGAGCAGGTCACCGTCGTCACCGGCGGACTGGAACTCGCGCGGGAGTTCCCGACCCTGCCGTGGGACCACCTGCTGTACACCGGGAACCCCGAGGTCGGACGCCTGGTCGCCCGCGCGGCAGCCGAGAACCTGGTGCCGACCACGCTCGAACTCGGCGGAAAGTGCCCGGCGATCGTCCACGAGGACAGCGTCACCGCGGACACCGTCGCCCAGATCGTCGGAACGAAACTGGTCAAGAGCGGGCAGATGTGTGTCACCGTCGACTACTGCCTGGTGCCCCGGAAGGACCTGGACCGGTTCACCGAGCTGGTGACCGCGCACATGCGCGAGCGGGTACCGGGTTTCGCCTCCTCGCCGGACTGTACGGGCATCATCACCGAACGCCATCTGACCCGCCTCGTCGGCCTGGTCGAGGAGGCCAGGAGCCGGGGCGTCACGGTGGTGCGGACCGACGACACCGGTCCGGACACGGCCACGCGGCGGATGCCGCTGACGCTGGTGATCGACCCGCCCGACGACCTCGCTCTCATGCGCGAGGAGATCTTCGGACCGATCCTGCCGGTCAAGCCCTACGACGCGATCGAGGACGCCGTCACCTACGTCAACCAGGGTGAACGGCCCCTGGGTCTCTACGTCTTCGCACAGGACCCCGGCACCGCCGAACAGCTCCTGGCCACCACCGTTTCCGGGGGCGCGTGCGTCAACACCTGTGCGGTGCAGGCCGCCGTGCCCTCTCTCGGATTCGGCGGCATCGGACGCAGCGGGCACGGGCGGCACCACGGGGTGGACGGCTTCCGGGAGTTCTCCAACCCGCGCGGCGTCGTCAGGCGTGGCCGGGACGATCTGATCGAGCTGATGTTCCCGCCCTATGGGGACGCGCTCGACACGGTCGTCGACTCCGCGCTCGGCGCCGCGGGTGCCGAATGACCGCGCCCGAGCCGCGGGAGCGGCCCGCGGGAGACGAGGGCACGGTCGACGCGTTCGGCTACCGGCAGGAGCTGCGCCGGTCGTTGAGCTGGTTCTCGCTGTTCTCGGTGTCGTTCTCCGTGATGTCGATCGCCACCGGCGTCTTCCTCAACTTCACTTTCGGAATGACCCACTTGGGCCCGGTCAGCATCTGGATCTGGCCCGCGGTGGGCGTCGGGCAGGTGCTGGTCGCCCTGGTCCTCGGCGAGCTGGGCACCCGGATACCGCTGGCGGGCGCCGGCTACCAGTGGGGAGCGCGGCTGGTCGGACCCGGCTACGGCTGGTTCATCGGCGCCCTGGGCATCCTGTACGCCGCCGTGGGCGTACCCGGCATCGTCTACCTCGCGGTCGCGCCGCTCACCGAGTACGTCCTCGGCATCGACGACGCCTCGCCGCGCATGACGCTGTTCATCGCGCTGCTGGTCCTCACGGTCGCCTACCTCGTCAACATCATCAGCGTGCAACTGGCCGCCCGGATCAACAACGTGGCGGTTCTCGCGGAGATCGTCGGCACGGTCGTCCTGGCCCTGCTGCTGTTCTTCCTGTGGGTCGCGGGGACCAAAGAGACCGATCACGGGATCGGCTACCTCACCGAACACCACCACCTGCCGGGCCAGTCCTACGGTTACGCGATCGCGCTGGCGTCCCTGGTGGGCGTCTACACCCTGGCCGGGTTCGAAGCCGCCGCCGACGTGGCCGAGGAGGCGGTGGACGCCAGGCGCTCGATACCCCGCGCCATCCTCGGCAGTGTCGTGGTCTCGGTGGTCCTCGGCATGGTGGTGCTGATCGGCTTCACCGTGGCCGTCCCGAGCGACGAGGTGCTCGCGTCCGGCGGACTGCCCGCCGTGTTCCAGTACTGGCTCGGCGCGGGGCTCGCGCGCGCCTTCGTGGGCGTGGTCGTCTTCGCGATGTTCGCGCTGATGGTGGTCTCCGCCGCCGTCATCGCGCGCCTGCTCTTCGCCATGGCACGCGACAACATGCTGCCCGGCTCCGCCCTCCTGAGGCGGGTCAACCCCACGACGAGGACGCCCGTTCCCGCCCTCCTGACGGGGTACGTGCTCAACGTCGCGGTCGTGGTCTTCGGCTACAACAGCTCCAACGCCTTCGGCACGCTCGTCGGCGCCACGGCGGTACTGCCGTATCTCGTCTACCTCCTGGTCGTGCTCGCCTACGGCTACCGGCGGCGCAGGCTGGCGGCGATCGACGGGGCGTTCGACCTGGGTCGCTTCGCCGTACCCGTGTTCGGAGCCGCCCTCGTCCACCTGGTCGCCGTCGTCCTGACGCTGACGCTGCCGGACGAGTTCCGCAGCGCGAACGACTACGTGCTCGGCGGGCTCGCCCTCGCCGCGGTGTGGTGGCTCACCGGTCTGCGACCCCGGCTGGCGCGGGGCCGGGCCGGGGCGCCGACTCTCGGCGGGAACAGCCCGCACTCCGACGACCTGGAGACTCAGGAGGACAAGCGATGACGAAGAGCACGTCCACGACGGGCGCCTGGGCCAACTGGACCGGTGACCAGTCCTGCACCCCGCTGAGGATTCTGCGCCCGGGCTCGGTGGACGAGATCGCCGCCGTGACCGCACAGGCGGCCGCCGACGGCCGGACCGTCCGCGTCGTCGGCGCCGGCCACTCCTTCGACGACCAGGTCTGTACGGACGGTCTGCTGCTGAATCTGGACCGGATCAGCGGCCTGCGGCACGTCGATCCCGAGGCGGGGCTCGTCACGGTCGGTGCCGGGACCCGCCTGGCCGATCTGAACCTCCAGCTCGCGCGGCACGGACTCGCCCTGCCCAACCTCGGGGACATCGACAGGCAGAGCGTCGCCGGTGCCCTGTCCACCGGCACCCACGGAACGGGCCGCGCGCTCGGCAACCTCGCCACCCAGATCGAGGCTCTCGACCTTGTGCTCGCCGACGGCACCACGCTGACCTGCACCGAGGACGATCCCGAGGTCCTGCGGGCAGCCCGGCTGAGCCTCGGCGCCCTGGGAGTGATCACCGGCTACACCCTGCGTGTCGTACCGGCCTTCGCCTTGCGCGCCGAGACCCGGCGGATGCCGCTCGCCGAGACGCTGGGGCGCCTGGACGAACTCGTCGACGCCAACGACCACTTCGAGTTCTTCCTGTTCCCGCACGCCCGATCCGCCCTGGTGAAGCTGAACAACCGCACCGAGGACCCCGTCCGTCCGCCGCGTGAGACGGCGAGAAGGATCGCCGAGTTCGCCGAGAACGGTCTCTTCGAGGCGGCGTGCCGGGCGGGGCGCCGCTTCCCGTCGCGGATCCCGTCGCTGAACCGGGCCGTCACCCGGCTCATGACCCCCTCCGAGCATGTCGACCGGAGCGACCGGGTCTTCGCCAGCAGGCGTTCGGTCAGGTTCACGGAGATGGAGTGGGCCGTGCCGCGCGCTGCCTGCGCCGAGGTGCTCCGGGAGATCCTGCGGGTGATCGACCACGACCGTCTCGACGTGGGATTCCCGGTCGAGGTGCGGTTCGTGGCTCCCGACGAGCTGTCCCACCTCAGCCCCGCCTACGGCCGCGAGAGCGCGTACCTCGCCGTCCACATGTACCGGGGCATGGCGTGGGAGCCGTACTTCCGCCGCGTCCAGGACGTCGCCCTGGCGTTCGGGGGACGGCCGCACTGGGGCAAACGGCACTTCATGGAGGCCGAGGGACTCGCCGCCCGCTACCCGGCGTGGGACCGGTTCCAGGCGGTCCGCTCGCGACTCGACCCGCGGGGCACCTTCACCAACGCCCATCTGCGCAGAGTGCTCGGCCCGGTCGGAAGCCCCGGCGCCGCGCCGTCGCCCGACGGCTCCCACGGCGTCGGCGACCGGACCACGAAAGGCAGGTAGAACGTGCTCATCAGCGAACTGCAGACCCCCGCGCTCCTGGTCGACCGGACGGCACTGCGCCACAACCTCGACACGATGACCGCCGAGCTGCCCGGCGCCCGCCTCCGGCCGCACGTCAAGGCACACAAGTGCACGAGCCTGGCCCGGCTTCAGTACGCCAACGGGCACCGGGGCTTCACCTGCGCGACGGTCCGCGAGGTCGAGGTCATGGCGGCGGCCGGTCTCGGTGAGGATCTGCTGCTGGCCAACGAGGTGCTGGAGACCCGCCGCCTGGGGCAACTGGTCGAGCAGGGGCACCGGGTGACGGTCGCCGTGGACTCGCCCGAGACGGTCCGGGCCGCCGCTTCCGGCGGGGTGCGCGAGGTCCTCGTCGACGTCAACGTCGGACTGCCCCGCTGCGGCTGCCCGCCCGGCGAAGCCGGTCGGCTCGCCGACCTCGCCCGAGGCGCCGGGCTGGTCGTGCGCGGCGTCATGGGCTACGAGGGCCACCTCATGCTCGTGGCGAAGGAGGAGGAGCGCCGGGAACGGACCGAGCAGGCGATGCGGGAGCTGCTCGCCGCGAGCGCCGCCGTCGGAGGCGACGTCATCAGCGCCGGAGGAACCGGCACCTGCACGGTCAACACCTGGGCCAACGAGATCCAGGCGGGCTCGTACGCCCTCATGGACACCGCCTACGAACAGCTCGGCCAGCCCTTCCGGCAGGCGCTCTTCGTCCTGGGCACGGTCATCTCGGTCTCGTCCGGCTGGGCGGTCGTCGACGTCGGTCTCAAATCGCTCGGACTCGACCACGGGCTCCCGGCCATCGACGGCGCGGAGGTCTGGTTCTGCTCCGACGAACACACGACGTTCAGCATCCCGGACGGACCGCTGCCCGCCGTCGGAGAGCTGGTCCGGGTGCGCCCCTCCCACGTCGACCCCACCGTGGCCCTCCACGACACCCTCCACCTGGTCGACGGCGACCGCGTGCTGGAGCGGTGGCCGGTCGACATGCGGGGCTGGCGCCGGTCCTGAGCCCCGCCCGTCACCGCCCCGTCATGGCCGCGCGCCCGCCGTCATCCGTGTCATGGCGCGGTACCGCTCCGCGAGTTCCGGCGGGGAGTGCTCGCCACCGGCGCGATACCACTGCGAGACGCCCGTGCACATGGTGACGATCGCCCTGCCCGCCTCGCGCGGGTAGGGCGTCGTGAAGACCCCCTGTGCGACGCCGCTCTCGACGACGTGGTCCATCAGCCGCTGCTGGCGGTCGCGGGCGGCGATGTAGGTGGCGCGGGCGTCCCCGGTGAGGCTGCGGATCTCGCTGTAGGCGATGAACGCCAGGTCGCGCCGGTGGGCGTGGAACAGCACGAGGCACTCCACGAGCAGGTCGAACCGGCGCCGGACGTCGTCGCCCGCCTCCCTTAGTGCCGCGGTGCTGCGTCGCCACAGGTCGTCCATGGCGTGGGAGACGAGCGCGACGAGCAGCGCCTGCTTGGAGGCGTAGTGGTAGTACAGCCCCGGCACGGAGAGCCCCGCCCGGGACGCCACGGTCCGGATCGTCGTCCCGTGGTAGCCGTGCTCCACGAAGCAGGCGAGGGCGGTCTCGAGGATGGGCGGCAGGTCCCGGTCCGCGTACGTCCGCCACGCCGTCCCGGCATCCGTCTCGGTCACAGCACTCCCCTCGCCCCGGACCCTCGTCCCCTCGGCAGGTCAGTATGCGGCCTCGTCCGGTACGGGACTGCCGCACCCCTTGACACCGCGCTCCCGCCACTCCGATCCTTCACCGAGCGACCGCTCGGTATGCAGCGACTGGCCCGCGTCGGCGGGCGGGAGGGACGACACATGACGGCTCCCGAAAACCCCGCGGCGGGTCTCCCGCGACACGACTCCCTCCTGTCCGCGTGGAAGGCTCGCGTGGCGGGGAACCCGGACGGCGTGGCGCTGCGCTACTTCGACGGGGCGCTGTCCGCAAGGGAGTTGGACTCCGCGACGGACGCCCTGGCCGCCGCGTTCGAAGCCCGTGGAACCAAGCGGGGCGACCGTGTCGGCGTGTATCTCCAGAACGTGCCGGGTTACGTCCTGGCGCTGCTGGCCCTGTGGAAGCTGGGTGCCACGGCGCTGGGGCTCAACCCCATGTACCGGCGGCAGGAGTTGCGCCGGATCGTGGACGACGCCGGGGCGGTGGGGATCGTCTGCGCGGACACCGACGCCGAGGAGACCGTCGGCACCCTGGCGGGCGGCACGGTGCGGTGGACGGTCAGCACCTCGGCGCTGGACTTCCAGTCCCGCGACGACGCCCGGGTCTTCGCGACGGCGGAACGCCCCTCCCCCGCCCCGGACGGCGACCTGAAGGCGCTGATCGAGGAGTTCACCGGCCGCCGCCCCTCCCCGGTGCACCCGGTCCGGGACGACGTCGCGTTCCTGACGTACACCTCCGGTACGACCGGACCGCCCAAGGGCGCCATGAACACCCACGGCAACGTCCTCGGCGTGGTGGCGACCTGCGCGCCGTGGACCGGGGTGAGCGAGGGGGACGTGGTGTTCGCCATGGCCCCGCTGTTCCACATCACCGGCGCGGTGGTCAACGCGGCGCTCTCCCTGCTCACCGACACCACGCTCGTCCTCGCGGGACGGTTCCACCCCGAGATCGCCCTGGAGGCGTTCGCCGAGCACAAGGTGACGTACACGATCGGCTCCATCACGGCGTACAACGCGATCTACGAGCTGCCGCACGCCGGTCCGGAGCACTTCGCGTCGGTGAAGAGCCTGTATTCGGGCGGCGCGCCGATCCCGCCCGCGACCGTCGAGCGGTTCGAGAAGCGGTTCGGCGCCTACATCCACAACGGCTACGGGATGACCGAGACGACGTCCGCCGTCATCGCGGTGCCCGCGGGGCTCAGGGCGCCGGTCCACCTGCCGAGCGGCACCCTGTCCATCGGGATGCCGCTGCCGGGGCTCACCGCCCGGGTGGTGGACCCCGAGGGGCGGCCGGTGCCGCACGGGGAGCAGGGCGAGCTGGAGCTGAGCGGACCGCAGGTGGTGCCCGGTTACTGGGGAAAGCCCGAGGTCACCGAGCTGACGATGCCGGAGGGACGACTGCGCACCGGTGACGTCGCCGTCATCGACGAGCAGGGCTGGGTCTACCTGGTGGACCGGCTCAAGGACCAGATCAACGTGTCCGGCTACAAGGTCTGGCCGCGCGAGGTCGAGGACGCGCTGTACGAGCACCCCTCGGTGCTGGAGGCAGCCGTCGTCGGCCGCCCTGACGAGTACCGCGGCGAGACGGTGGTCGCCTACGTCTCCCTCAAGTCGGGCCTGAGCGCCACCGAGGAGGAGCTGATCGCCTTCTCCCGCGAGCGGCTGGCCGCCTACAAGTGTCCCCGCCGGGCCCACTTCATCGCCGACCTGCCCAAGACCCAGACCGGCAAGATCCGCCGCGCCGAACTCCGCGACACCACTCCGCAGGGCTGACCCGCCGAACCGGAACAGCACCACAACGGCTCAGGGCCGGTCTCGGATCTCTCCGAAACCGGCCCTGAACTGCGACTCTCACGAGTCGGGACGACAGGATTTGAACCTGCGACCCCTTGACCCCCAGTCAAGTGCGCTACCAAGCTGCGCCACGTCCCGATGCCGTTTGACCTGGGGTTTCCCCGGTCGCAACGTGCAGGGAAACAATACCGCACTCGGGTCGGTGGTCGCGCATCCGTAAACGGTTGACCTCAAGTCTGGTCGAGGTTGCACGATCGACGGTATGACGATCACCGCGAACGACCACCGTCCCGGCCGCCGGTCCGACGGCACCCCCGCCGAGACCCCCGGCACCTACGCCGACCTGGACGGACTCATGGGGCTCATGACGGGCGACGAGAAGCACGGTCCGGCCGCCACCTCCACGCTGGACGTGCTGTGGGTGCTCTACGACCGGGTGCTGCGCGTCACGCCGGAGCGGCAGGACGACCCCCGGCGGGACCGGTTCCTGCTGAGCAAGGGGCACGGGCCGATGGCGTACTACGCCGTGCTCGCCGCCAAGGGCTTCGTCCCCGTGGAGTGGCTGCCCGGTTTCGGCGGCTACGACTCGCCGCTCGGCCATCACCCCGACCGGGTGCTGGTGCCGGGCGCCGAGATCGGCAGCGGCTCGCTCGGGCACGGGCTGCCGATCGGCGTCGGGACCGCGCTCGGGCTGCGCGCGCAGGGGCTGCACGACCCGGCCGTGTGGGTGCTGATCGGGGACGCCGAGCTGGACGAGGGCAGCAATCACGAGGCGATCGCCTTCGCCGGGCCCGCCGGTCTCGACCGCCTGCACACGGTCGTCGTGGACAACTCCTCCGCCAGTCACGCGCGGCCCGGCGGGATCGCCGCCCGCTTCGAGGCGGCCGGCTGGTCCGCCGTGACCGTGGACGGGCGGGACCACGACGCCCTGTACGCCGCCTTCACCACCCCGCACCCCGGCCGCCCCCATGTGGTCGTGGCCCATGTCGAGCCGAAGAACGCCTGATCTCCCTGATCTTGTGCTCACCAGTGGAAAGGCCCATCCCCATGGAAACCATGCGTGACCGGTTCGCCCCCGTCGCCTCCCGGTTGCTGGAGGAGGACCCGCGTGTCGCGGTCCTGCTCGCGGAGATCGGCAAGGACGGCTTCTCCGAGGCGCTGCGCGCCCACCCCGACCGGGTGATCAACGTCGGCATCCGCGAACAGCTCCTGATCGGCGCCGCCGCCGGACTCGCGCTCACCGGACTCCGCCCGATCGTGCACACCTTCGCCAGCTTCCTCGTGGAGCGGCCCTTCGAACAGGTCAAGCTGGACCTGGGCCACCAGGACACCGGGGCGGTGCTGGTCAGCGCGGCCGCCTCCTTCGACTGGCCGACGGGAGGCGTCACCCACATGGCGCCCGGCGACATCGCCCTCCTCGACACCCTGGACGGCTGGACCCTGCATGTGCCCGGTCACCCCGACGAGGCGGAGACCCTGCTGCGGCACGCCGTCGCCGCCGGGGACGACAAGGTCTACGTCCGCCTCTCCCTCCAGGCCAACCGTGACCCGCTGACCGTCGACGGGGAGCACTTCCTCACGGTGCGCGAGGGGCGCGCCGGGGTCGTCCTCGCGGTGGGCCCGGTGCTGGACGCCGTTCTCGCCGCGACGAAGGGGCTGGACGTGACCGTGCTCTACGCCACGACGGTACGACCCTTCGACGCGGCCGGACTGCGCCGCGCCACCGAGGCTGCCCGTCCCGACGTGGTCCTCGTGGAGCCGTACCTCGCCGGGACCTCGACGGCGGCTGTCAGCGAGGCACTGTCCGACGTACCGCACCGGGTGCTCGGTCTCGGTGTGGCCCGCCGCGAGCTGCGCCGGTACGGCACGATCGAGGAGCACGTGGCCGCGCACGGGCTGGACGCGGGGAGCCTGCGGGAGCGGATCGGAGCCTTCCTGGCGCCCGCCCGGGTGTGAGGAGCGGCGCCGAGCGGTGTGGTCAGCCCGCTTCGGGCGTTCCCAGTTCCGGGTGAGCCTCCAGCAGCCGGGGCGGAGCCGCCTGGCGCCAGGAGTCGGTGAGGATGGCGCGCAGCTCCGCCTCGTCGTCCAGCGCGGCTATGCGCGCCCGCACCCAGGCGAACTGGGCTTCGTGACCGGCGATCCAGAACTTCTCCGGCTCGGCCAGGACCAGTTCGTCGCGCTCCTCCTTGGGGCAGCGCACGGCGAGGGAGGTCTCCTCCTCGGGCAGCGTGGCGAACATCTTCCCGGCCACCCGGAAGGTCGGCATGCTCCAGGCGGTCTTCTCCGTCACCTCCGGCAGGGACAGGGCGATCCGGCGTACGTCTTCTGCGTCCGTCATGCCACGCACGGTAACCCCTGCCACTGACAGTCATCCCGGGAGCGGATCGAGCCGCTTGTAGTACAGGGTCGTGGGGCGCGGGGTGCCGACCGTGTTCGTGGCGTAGTCCGGGATGGTGCCGACCCGGGTCCAGCCCGCCGTGTCGTACAGCCGCTCGGCGGGGCTGCCGGTCTCGGTGTCGAGGTGGAGGAGGGTGATCCCGCTGGTCGCGGCGGCGTGTTCGGCGGTGGTGAGGAGGCTGCGGGCCAGTCCCTGGCCGCGTGCGGAGGGGTGCACCATGAGCTTGACGACCTCGGCGCGGTGGCGGCCGTTGGGGAGGGTGGAGAAGGCGAGACCGATGGTGCCGACCACGCGGCCGAAACCCGCATCCTCCGCGCGGGCGTCGGCGTCCGTACGGCCGCCGCCATCCACCGCCACCCACACCGCCAGCTCTCCTCGCGCCACCCCGTCCGCCCGCTCGCGCCACCAGGCCGTCGCCCGGGACCGGTCCAGCGGCGCGAGGAAGCCGACCGAGGCACCGGCGGCGACCGTGTCCGTGAGGAGGTGCGCCAACTCG
This sequence comes from Streptomyces sp. DSM 110735, assembly GCF_016482685.1. Lineage (GTDB taxonomy): Bacteria > Actinomycetota > Actinomycetes > Streptomycetales > Streptomycetaceae > Streptomyces. The sequence continues at coordinate 550,969 of NZ_JACYHF010000003.1, forward strand.
GCGGCGCCGTCCCGCACTTGGGATGCGTCCCAGCGCAGCACGTTCATGGCCGTACCACCGCCAGTACATAGCGAACCTCGTCGGATCCGGCGCAGCGGAACCTCGTCGGGCCGAAGACGCGCATCCGCAGGCAGTCGCCGGTGCCGAGGTGGTGCTCGGTGCCGTCGTCCGTCACGTCGAGCGCGCCGGACAGGACCCACAGGTGTTGTTCAAGACCCGGCACGGGCGGGCGGTCGTAGGCGATGTCGGCGCCGGGCGAGAGCCTGCCCTCGACCAGTTCGCCGCGCAGGGCCGGGTGCGGCGGGGACACGGCACGCCGGACGAAGCCCGAAGTGTGGTCGGCCCACACCTGCTGCCCCTCGGCGCGGACCACCGCGTCCGGTGCGGTCTCGACCTCGCTGAGCAGTTGGGACATCGTGCGGCCGTAGACGTGGCAGAGGCGGTTGAGGACGGCGGCGGTGGCGCTGGTCTCGGCGCGCTCGGTCCGCGAGAGCGTGGAGCGGCTGACCCCGCTGCGCTCGGCCAACTCGTCCAGGGACCAGCCGTGTTGGGTGCGCAGCGCGGACAGCCGGGCGCCGAGGCGGGCGTCGACGGGGTCGGGGTCGTGCCTCATGCCCGGTTGTCCCCTGTCCGGTTGTCTCATATCCGGGACGCTATCCCTGATGTGAGACAGGGGTGTTAAGGGCGCGTCACGCGGTCGAGTCCGCGGCTCGTGCCGCGCAGCCCAGGGCGTCGAGGACCGGGCGGATCAGGGGGTGGTCCTCGGCGCCGCGTCGTACGGCGGCGAAGACGCGGCGGGTGGGGGCGACGCCGTCCACGGGGCGTACGACCACACCAGTGAGGTCCATGCCGCGCAGCGCCGAGCGGGGTACGAGCGCGACGCCCGCGTCCGCCGAGGCCAGGGCGACGACGGCGCGGAAGTCGTCGGAGGAGTGCTCCAGACGGGGCTGGAATCCGGCGCTCTCGCAGGCGAGGACGACCACGTCGTGGCAGGGGTTGCCGGGGTACGGGCCGATCCAGGGGTCCTTGGCGAGGTCCGCGAGGGGGATGACGGGGGCGTCCGCGAGGCGGTGCGCGACGGGTACGACCGCGTCGAACGGCTCGGCGTACAGCGGGACATGGGTGAGGCGCGGGTCGTCGGCGGGCGGCGCGCCCCGGTACTCGACCGTCACCGCGACGTCCACCTGCCGGTCGAGGAGCATCCGCAGGCTCTCGTCACCCTCGGCGTCCTGGACGCGGATGCCGATACCGGGTGCGGAGCGGGCGAGCCGGGTCACGGCGGGCGCCACGACCCCGGCGATGCCGGTCGCGAACGCCGCCAGGGTGACGGTGCCCGCCTCCCCCTTGCCGTAGGCGGCCAGCTCGGCCTCGGCGCGTTCCAACTGGGCGAGGACGAGATTGGTGTGGCCGAGCAGGATCTCCCCTGCCGGGGTGAGCCGTACGCCCTTCGCGGACCGGTCCACCAAGCGGTGACCGGTCTCCTGCTCCAGCGCGGTGAGCTGCTGGGAGACGGCGGAGGGGGTCAGATAGAGCGCGGCGGCGGCCGCCGTGACCGTCCGGTGGTCGGCGACCGCACGGAGGATGTGGAGCCGCCGAGCCTCGATCATGAGGACCATTATCGCAAGGGACCGCATGTTTTCGGCCGCGCCTCGGGATGGGACCGGGGTGGACCCGGGGCGGGACCACAGGGCGGGACCACATGTGCCCGGCCAACAGGTCCGCACGACATCCCCTGTGCGGACAAGACATGTGGCCGCCCCCTACAGCTCGGGGCGGCCACCTGTCTTCAGGCGTGTGCTTCGGCCTTCGGCCGTCGGATCAGCCCTGCAGCGCGGCGCGGGCCGCGACGAAGGCGTCCACCGCGCGGTTGACGTCCTCCGTGGAGTGCGCGGCCGAGAGCTGGACGCGGATGCGGGCCTGGCCCTGCGGGACGACCGGGTAGGAGAAGCCGATCACGTAAACGCCGCGCTCCAGGAGCAGCTCGGCCATGCGGCCCGCCTCTGAGGCGTCACCGATCATGACGGGCGCGATGGCGTGGTCGCCGGGGAGGATGTCGAAGCCCTCCTCGGTCATGCGGCTGCGGAACAGGGCGGTGTTCTCGGCCAGGCGGACGCGCAGGTCGTCGGCGGACTCCAGCAGGTCGAGGACCTTCAGGGAGGCGGCGGCGATGACCGGGGCGAGGGTGTTGGAGAACAGGTAGGGGCGCGAGCGCTGGCGCAGCAGGGCGACGATCTCGGCGCGGGCGGCGACGTAGCCGCCGGAGGCGCCGCCGAGGGCCTTGCCGAGGGTGCCGGTGATGATGTCGACGCGGTCCATGACGCCGTGCAGCTCGGGGGTGCCGCGGCCGGTGGGGCCGACGAAGCCGACGGCGTGCGAGTCGTCGACCATGACCATCGCGTCGTAGCGGTCGGCGAGGTCGCAGATCTCGGCGAGCGGGGCGACGTAGCCGTCCATGGAGAAGACGCCGTCGGTGACGATGAGCTTGCGCCGCGCGCCGCCCGCCGTCGCCTCCTTGAGCTGGGTCTCCAGGTCCGCGAGGTCGCGGTTGGCGTAACGGAAGCGGCGGGCCTTGGACAGGCGGATGCCGTCGATGATGGAGGCGTGGTTGAGGGCGTCGGAGATCACCGCGTCCTCGGCGCCGAGCAGGGTCTCGAAGACACCGCCGTTGGCGTCGAAGCAGGAGGAGTAGAGGATCGTGTCCTCCTGGCCGAGGAACGCCGACAGGCGCGCCTCCAGCTCCTTGTGGACCTCCTGGGTGCCGCAGATGAAGCGGACGGAGGCCATGCCGTAGCCCCAGCGGTCCAGCGCCTCGTGGGCGGCGGCGACCACGTCGGGGTGGTCGGCGAGGCCGAGGTAGTTGTTGGCGCAGAAGTTGAGGACCTCGCCGGGGCGGCCGCCGGCGGTGACGGCGACGGTCGCGGACTGCGGGGTGCCGATGACGCGCTCGGGCTTGTGCAGACCGGCGGCGCGGATCTCGTCGAGGGTGGCGCGCAGGTCGTCGCGCACGGAGTCGAACATGGGGTGGGCTCCTCTGAAGGTGCTGACGGGTGTAGGGGGTGTCGCGGTCCCCGCCGGGTGCGGGGTTACGCGGTCCAGTCGAGGATGACCTTGCCGCCGGTGCCGCTCGCCGCGTCCTCGAAGGCGGCGTCGAAGTCACGGTAGTCGTACCGGCCGGTGATCACGGGCGTGAGGTCGAGACCGCCTTCGAGCAGCACCGACATCGCGTACCAGGTCTCGAACATCTCCCGGCCGTAGATGCCCTTGAGGGTGATCATCGAGGTGACGATCCTGGCCCAGTCCACCGGGAACTCCTGCGACGGCAGGCCGAGCATGGCGATCCGGCCGCCGTTGGTCATGTTGGCGATCATGTCCTGCAGTGCCTCGGCGCGGCCGGACATCTCCAGGCCGATGTCGAAGCCCTCGCGCAGACCCAGCTCGCGCTGTCCGTCCGCGATGGTGGAGTGCGAGACGTTGAGGGCGAGGCTCGCGCCGATCTTGCGGGCCAGCGCGAGGCGCTCCTCGCTGACGTCGGTGACGACGACGTTGCGGGCACCGGCGTGCCGGGCGACGGCGGCGGCCATCAGACCGATCGGGCCCGCGCCGGTGATCAGCACGTCCTCGCCGACCAGCGGGAAGGAAAGCGCCGTGTGCACGGCGTTGCCGAACGGGTCGAAGATGGCGGCCACATCGAGATCGACCGGAACACGGTGCACCCACACATTGGTGGCGGGCAGCACCACATATTCCGCGAACGCGCCGTCGCGCCCCACACCAAGGCCGATGGTGGCCCGGCACAGGTGGCGGCGCCCTGCCAGACAGTTGCGGCACTTGCCGCACACCAGGTGACCCTCGCCGCTGACCCGGTCACCGACGCTGATCTCGGTGACGTCGCGGCCGAGTTCCGCGACCTCGCCGACGAACTCGTGGCCGAGCACGAGCGGGGTGCGCACAGCCTGCTGCGCCCAGCCGTCCCAGTTCCGGATGTGCAGGTCGGTGCCGCAGATACCGGTCCGCATGACCTTGATCAGTACGTCACCGGGGCCCACGGTGGGCTCGGGCACGTCCGTGAGCCAGAGCCCGGGCTCCGCCTTGTCCTTGACCAGCGCCTTCAACGCTACGGCTCCTGAGGGTGAGGCCCGGCCACGCGGGCACACCGAAAGGGGCCGCACCGGGTCGGAGAGGTGGAATCACCCTGCAATCTGCCGTATGCGCGGGTCCGGGTCCATCGAGCTTTTCTTAACCGGAGCCTCAGCTCCGCTTCACGCCTTGCGGGGACTGGGCTCCGGGGCGGACGAGGGGTTTCTATGACCGGTTTGGGCGCGACTCGTTCGGAGCAGCGGTGGGCTTGCCGGGGCGGGGTGCCGCCGGTTCGGGCGGGGTGCCGGTGCCGTTGCCGGTGTGCTGTCGGGGCGGGGCGGGGCGTGCCGTGCCGTTCGTTCAGAGGGGCAGGCCGTCGGTGGCGGACCGTTCGATGCGGCCGGTGAGTTCGACGGCGAGGGCCTTGATGGTGTCCAGGCCCGACTGGCCCCAGGAGCGGGGGGATGTGTCCGCCGCGCACACGGTGCCCAGCACCATGCCGGAGCTGTCGATGAGGGGGGCGCCGAGGTAGGAGCGGATGCCGAGGTCGTCCACGACGGGGTTCCCGGCGAAGCGCGGATAGTCGCGCACGTCCTCCAGCACGAGCGCCTTGCGGCGGACCACCACATGGGGGCAGAAGCCGTGTTCGCGGGGGAGCACCCGGCCGACCTCGGGCCTGGTGCCGTCCTCTCGGACGAGGGGCGCCACGGCGGGACTGCTCAGCCCGGCGAAGAACTGATGCTCCTCGCCGACGAAGTTGACCATGGCGTACGGCGCGCCGGTGAGCAGGGCGAGGTGGTCCGCGTAGACGTCGAGCGCGGGTTCGGGGCGTTCCCCGAGACCCATGCGGCGCAGCTTGGCCGTCCGGGCGGGCGCCTCCTTGTCCTCCGGGGTGAGCAGCAGGCCACGGACACGGCGGGCCGGCTCGTACATCATGACCGGGCTCCGTGGCGGTGGGCGTACCTCATGGGGCGACTCCAGGGCTGTGTGCGGTGGTCACATGTGGGCGAGTCATATGTGGGCGGCGGGGCGGCGCATATGTGGGCTGGATACATGTGTGGCGGTCACATGTGGGCGCTGTGGCGTGGCGCGGGCGCGGGGGTGTGGGCGATGAGATGGCGTACGAGGGTGAGCAGGGTCTGTACGCCGGAGCTGGAGATACGGGCGTCGCACGGCACCACCGGTGTCCCGGGACCGAGGTCGAGAGCCGCGCGCACCTCGTCGGGGTCGTAGCGGAAGGCTCCGTCGAACTCGTTGACGGCGATGATGAAGCCCAGTCCGCGTTCCTCGAAGAAGTCCACGGCGGCGAAGCACTCCTCCAGGCGGCGGGTGTCGGCGAGGACGACCGCGCCGAGCGCGCCCTCACAGAGCTCGTCCCACATGAACCAGAACCGCTCCTGCCCGGGCGTGCCGAACAGGTACAGCACGTGCTCCGGATCGAGGGTGATCCGCCCGAAGTCCATGGCGACGGTCGTCTCGACCTTGTTCTCGACGCCGTCGAGGTTGTCGGTGGCCGCGCCGACCGTGGTCAGCAGCTCCTCCGTGCTGAGCGGCGCGATCTCGCTGACCGCTCCCACGAAGGTGGTCTTGCCGACCCCGAACCCGCCCGCCACCAGGATCTTGAGCGCGGTGGGGAAAGGGTCAGAGCTGTCGTCGTAGTCCATCGAGCACTGCCTCCAGCAGAGACCGGTCAGTGGGGTTGTGGTGGAAGGCGGGGGGCTTGGTGGTGAGCGCCCCGCAGTCGACGAGGTCCGAGAGCAGCACCTTGGTGACGGCGGCGGGGAGTCTCAGGTGCGCGGCGACCTCGGCGACCGTGAGGGGTCCGCGGCACAGGTCGATCGCCTGGGCGTACTCGGGACCGAGGTAGCCGAGCGGGGCGACGCCGGTGGCCCTCACCTGGGAGATGAGGTCCAGGGCGACGGTCGGTTCGGTGCGGCCGTTGCTGACGGTGAACGGTCTGACCAGTCGCCCGGCCGCGTCGTCCAGCCAGGGCCCGTCGCCGGCCGTCGTCACGCTCAATGCCTCGTCGCCGGGGTGTCGGCGGCCTGCTGCCGGGGGGCGGTCACGAGGTACGGGCGGACGCTCTTGACCAGCATCGCCATCTCGTACCCGAGCACGGCGGCGTCGGCCTCGCGGCCCGCGAGCACGGCGAGACAGGTGCCGGAGCCCGCGGTGGTGACGAACAGCAGGGTCGAGTCGAGTTCCACCACGACCTGGCGCACGTCCCCGCCGTCGCCGAACCGGACGCCCGCGCTGCGGCCCAGCGAGTACAGACCGGAGGCGAGCGCGGCCATGTGGTCCGCGCTGTCGGGGTCGAGTCCGTGCACGGACTTCACCAGGCCGTCGCAGGACAGGAGCACCGCGCTGCCGGTGTGGGGAACGCGCTGCACGAGGCCGCTCAGCAGCCAGTCGAGGTCGGTTGCGTGGGCGGTCGGCGCATCGCTCGCCATGGTGGATCGACTCCTTGGGGTACGAAGGTCTGCGGGAGCGCGGAGGTCGCGAAGGTCGCGGATCGGGGTGGTCGCGGGGCTGGGGTGGGGCGGCGTCATGCGGACGGGGGGCTCGCGTCGTGGTGGTCGGGGGTGTGGGGCGGGGTGGTGGGGATGGGGGGTGCCTCCATGGGGGCGGGGGGCTGGTCGGTGGGGGCGAGGAGGGGGAGCGGGCCCGTGTGGGTGGCGGCGGTTGTGTGGTCGGGGGACATGTGCGCCGACTCCGTGTGCGTCGGCTCGACAGCCCCCGGGTCCGCCGCCGCAGGCTCCATGTGCAGTGCCACCATGTGGTCAGCGCCCATGTGGCTGGTGCCCGCTCCCAGGGAGCCAAGCTCCGTGTGCTCCGGCGCCATGTAGTCAGCCGACATATGGCCCGCCCCCATGTGCGGAGCCGCCACATACCCCGGCCCCATGTGCCCCGTAGCCATCCCCACGGCCCCCTCCTCCGAGGGCGCCTCCGGATAGCCGGACCCCGTCGCCTCCATGTGCTGCTGGGTCTCCGCCAGTCCGATCCCGCGCTGGAACGCGGCCATCAGTCCGGGATCGTGGCCCGCGACGGTGTCGCCGTCCTGGCGCGGGGCGGGTCCGCCGCGGAGCTGGGGAACGATGTGTTCCTGGGCGCGCCGTCGGGGCAGCCGGGGCCGCTCCATGGTGCCGCGCACCGCACCGCCGACGCGCGGGGTGGGGAGCGCGCCCATGTTGGCCTCCACCATGGACCGGTCCTCGGCGCTGACGCCGGGCACTGCCTCGGCGGGGTTGGGGCGCCGCTCCTGGGCACCGCGCGTGGGCAACGGAGGCGGTGTGCCTCCACCCCCGCTCGCTCCCTGGGCGTGCCGACCCCGTCCGGAACCCGGCGCCTGCCCGGCGGTGCCTCCACCGGAAGGCGCCGGTCCAGCAGCCCACGTACGACCGCCGGAGCCCCCGCTCTCCCCCGTACCCGAGTCACGCCCCGCGTCACCGCCGACCGCTCCCCCGGGAGCCGTACCCGCACCACGCTCCACACGCGTCGTGTCACCGGGCGCGCTCTCCGCCCCGGACGCGTCATCGGCCGTCGCCCCGGAGACCAGCGAAGGTCGACCGACCGCAGCCGTCAACTCCCCTGGACCAGAAGGAATCTGAGCCTGCCCGACCCCCTCCCCCGCCCCAACAGCACCCGGAACCCCGGACATCACCCCGGGCGCCGGTCCCAGCAGCGCCTGCGGAATCACCAGCACCGCCTGGACTCCGCCGTAGATGTTGGTCTGGAGCCGGACGCCGATGCCGTGGCGGCGGGCGAGTTGGGAGACGACGTAGAGGCCGATGCGGCCGTCGGCGAGGAGGCTGGCGACGTTGACCTGGTCGGGGTCGGCTAGCAGGGCGTTCATCCGGTGCTGTTCGTCCACCGGCATGCCGAGACCCCGGTCCTCGACCTCCACGGCGAGCCCGGAGGTCACGAGGTTGGCGCGCAGCAGTACTTGGGTCTGCGGGGCGGAGAACACCGTGGCGTTCTCGACCAGTTCGGCCAGGAGGTGGATGACGTCGGCGACGGCGTGTCCGCGCAGTTCGCCGTCGATGGGCGGGACGAGTTTGACCCGGGAGTACTGCTCGACCTCGGCGATGGCGGAGCGCAGTACCTCGGTCATGTCGACCGGGTTGCTCCACTGCCGCCGGGAGACGGCGCCGCCGAGCACGGCGAGGTTCTCGGCGTGGCGGCGGATGCGGGTGGCGAGGTGGTCGACGTGGAAGAGCCCCTTGAGCAGGTCGGGGTCCTCGATCTCGTTCTCCAGCTCGTCCAGGATGGAGATCTCCCGGTGCACCAGGGACTGCAGGCGCCGGGCGAGGTTGACGAAGACCTCCAGTTTCTGTTCGCTGCCCGCCTGGCTGGAGAGCTGGGCGGCGCGCACGACGGCGGTGACGGCGCCGTCGTGCGCGCGGGCGAGGTCGGCGGCGAGGAGCTCGAAGTCGTCGGCGTCCTCGGGCGGCCTGCGGCGCGGCTTGCGCTGCGGGGGCGCCTCGCCCTTGCGCAGGGCGTCGACGAGCGTGCGCAGGTCGGCCTCGCCGCGCGCGGCGCCGCGGCGCAGGGCGCCGACGCGTTCTCCGACGGAGCGCGCGGCGCGGTCGGCGGCCACGGCCGCGATGGCGATGCCCGCGGCGGCCACGATCAGGGCTCCCGCGAGAACCGCCCACAGACCGAGGCTCGTCGGCACACGGCTGGAGCGGATGCAGAAGACGACGGCCGCGACCGCGCCGAGCGCGACCGCGATGGGCGGGAGCACGGCGAGTCGCATGAGCTGGGGTCGTATGTGCGTCTCGGGCAGCGCGGGAGCGGGTCGGGCGACCGGTCGCCCGTGCCTGCCGCCCTCCCGGCGGTCGGCACGGTTGGCCGGTGCTCGGAGGTGAGACATCTGCGTCCTCGTACTGGTCCGTCGGGCCTGTCCTCGCGTGGTGCGCCCCGGGAGGGGCACCACGCCTGGCGGTGTCGGCGGCACGGGCCGGGAAATGCCCCGCGTCGTCCGACGGACATTCACGGTAGTTGCCTGCGCATCCGGTCCGATGGGCAGTTGACAAACTCACCCGGCCGACATCCCGCTCTGGTATGAGGCTTCGTACGGCAGACCGATAATCGCGCCGAATTCCCGTACGAAAGACCGGACACAGAGAAAAGAAAACAGTCCGACTCGATCAGAAATTGCCGTCATCGAACAGTGCGGTCGTGACGGGGTTCCGAGGCGGGAGGACGCTCACTCGGGTTGCAGGACGAAGTCGTATGTGGCGTGCAGATACGGCTCGTCGATGGGGTCGCCGTCCGGCGCGGTCCCGGCCGGGTGCTCGGTGAACCGCACGATCAGCGGGTCCTTGACACCGAAGACGACGTCGCTGTCGAGATACTCGCCGCCCTCCTGGAAAAGGTGGGTGATCAGCTTGCGGTGACCGGGCTCGTCGATCAGGAAATGGATGTGCGCGGGCCGGAACCAACTGATGTCCGTGCGGTGGATCAGGTCGCCCACCGGGCCGTCCATGGGAATGGCGTAACCGCGCGGCGCGATGGTGCGGATGCAGTACGAACCGTCTTCGCGCGTAAGGTATTTGGCGCGCAGTCGCGCCTCGTCGATTTCCGGGATCTGTGCCTCGTACGCACCGTCGGCGTCTGCCTGCCAGACGTCGAGCACGGCGCCCGCGAGGGGTTTGCCTCCGGTGTCGGTGACCTTTCCGGTGATGTAGAGCGGGGTTCCGGCCAGACCCTCGGACAGGTCGAACCCGTCGGGCACCGTGGGCGATCCGTCGATGTGGAACGGGCCGAGGACGGTGGCGGGGGTGGCTTCGGGGGCGAAGCGGTTGTTCAACTGGACCACGAGCATGCTCAGTCCGAGCACGTCGGAGGCGAGGATCAGTTCCTGCCGTTTGTCGTCGCAGGTCTGCCCGGCGGCGGTGAGCCACTGGATCGCGGCGGCCCATTCGTCCTCGGTGAGGCGTACCTCCGCCGCGAAGGCGTGCAGATGGCGGACCAGCGCGGTCATCAGCTCGCCCAGGCGCGGGGAGTGGGCGGTGGCCCAGCGCTGGACGGCCAGTTCGGTGATGTTGTCCTCGTCGGCGAACACGGGTGCGGCCCTGCCTCTCTTGTCGCGTGGGCCCGTCCGTCCGGCTGCGGCTCCGTGCGGCGCGGCTCACGGCACGCGGGGGTCGCGGGCGCGGGTCAGTCCTCCGGTCGCGGTCCCGGGTGCGGGGGACGTGCCAGGGGGTCGGGTGCGAACGGGTCGGGGGGTACGGGGGTGTTGTTGAGGTCCACGGACAGGAACACGTCGCGTGCGACCGGGTGGCGCAGTTCCTCGGCGAGTTGACCGATCAGCCCGGCGGTGCGGGCCAACAGGGCGAATCCGCGCAGGAGTTCCAGAGGCAGACCGAGGTCGGCGAGGGCGGCTCCGCAGACTCCGGCTCCGTTGAGGGGCAAGGTCCGGCCGAGGACGTCCGGGTGGACGCGGCCGATGGCGGCGAACAGCGCCAAGTGGGGTCCGAACAGGCCCTCTTCCTCCGCGACGCGCATCAGCTTCGGTGTCCTCGGGTCGCCCTCCTTGTGGACGTGGTGTCCGAGACCGGGGACGAACGCTCCGGCCGCGCGGCTCGCGCGGACCGTTCTCGCCGCGACCTCGTCCCAGCCCTGTTCGTCCGTGGGCAACTCCCCGTCCAGGGAGAGCAGTACGTCGTGGAGGAAACGTCCGGTGTCCTCCGTGACGCCGAGGAAGCGCGAGCCGCCGCCGAGCAGTCCGGCGGCGAGGGCGCCCTGCACGGAGTCGGGCGCGGAGAGGTAGGTGAGGCGGGTGACGATGGCGGTGGGGGTGAAGCCGTGGTCCGCGAGGGCGGCGAGGACCGCTTCGAACACCCTGGTCTCACCGGGATTCGGGCGTCGCTGGGCGGCCAGCCAGAACGCGAGTTCCCCGAAGCCGACCGAGCCCATGATGTCCTCGGCGAGGTCGTGTCCGAGCAGGGTGATGCGGTCGGGGTCGGAGGCGCCGAGGGCGGTGGGGTAGGCGGGGCGCGGGATCTGTCCGGGGGTCCCGTCGCGACCGAACGGCGGCTCAGTCACGGTCGTTCGCCTCGGGCTCGGTCAGCCACTTGCGCAACTCCGTGCCGTGCTCGTCCAGTTCGGGTGGTGGCAGCCGGTACGTGGCCGGGGTGGCGGAGAACCGGATGGGGTGCCGCGTCGTGGGTACGGCGCGCTCGCCCTCGCCCACCTCGACCACCGGGTCGAGTCCGAAGCGTTCGGCGAGGGCGAATCCGCCGTCGATGGTGTTGATGGGTCCGCACGGCACACCGGCGGCGACGAGCAGGTCGAACCACTCCTCCGCGCCGCGGGTCACGAACCGCTCGGTCAGCAGGGGGTGGAGTGCGTCGCGGTGGGCGGTGCGGTCGGCGTTGTGCAGGAAGCGGGGGTCGTCGGCGGTCTCGGGGATGCCCAGCACCGCGCACAGCTTGCGGAACTGACCGTCGTTGGCGGCGGTGACGACGAGGTCGCGGTCGGCGGTGGGGAAGGGCTCGTAGGGGCAGACGCTGGGGTGGGCGTTGCCCATGCGGTAGGGCACGGTGCCACCGGCGGCGTAGGCGGAGCTGTGGTTGACCAGTCCGGTCAGGGCGGAGGAGAGCAGGTTGACCTCGACCAACTGCCCCTCTCCGGTGGCGTCCCGGTGCCGGAGAGCGGCGAGGATGCCGATGGCGGCGTGGTTGCCCGCCATCACGTCGAACACGGAGATCCCGGCGCGGAACGGCGGCCCGTCGGGTTCGCCGGTGAGGCTCATCAGACCGGAGACGGCCTGCACCATGAGGTCGTAGCCGGGCACGTCACGTCCCGCGCCCGAGCCGAACCCGGTGATCGACGCGTAGACCAGACCGGGGTTGCCGCGTCGTACGGTCTCGAAGTCGAGTCCGTACTTGGCCATGCCGCCGGGGCGCAGGTTCTCGATCAACACGTCGGCGCGGCGGACGAGTTCGCGGGCTGCCCCGGCGTCGTGCTCGTCGCGCAGGTCGAGGACGAGGGAGCGCTTGCCCCGGTTGATGCCGAGGTAGTAGGTGGAGACCTCGCCGCGTACCGGGGGCGTCCAGGTGCGGGTGTCGTCGCCGCCGGGTCCCTCGACCTTGATGACGTCGGCGCCGAGGTCCGCGAGGAGCATGGTGGCGTACGGACCGGCGAGGACGCGGGAGAAGTCCGCGACCAGGACCCCGGCGAGCGGACCCGCGCCGGTCGTCGTGGGCGGGGCTTCCGGCTTGGCGCTTCGCGGCATCGACCTCGCCTCTCTGTCCGCTGCACGGACGTTCGTCCGCCCACGGATTCTGAGTCGGCGGCGTCGGAGCGTCAAGGGGGCGGTACGACCTCAAGTGCGCGCTGGCGAAGACCCGTTGGGCAGCTCGGACTCCGGACGCCGGACCGTGTGGGGTGCGGATTCCAGGCGGGCGAAGTCGAGGCTGATCTCGCCCGCCGCCTGGAGGAGGAGCGGCAGATAGTCGTTGACCAGGACCTCCGCCGGGGTCTCGGCGGCGTGTGCGTTGACGTTGACGCTCGCGACGACGCGCCCGGAGCCGTCGCGCAGCGGCGCCGCCACCGAGCGGATGCCGCGGGCGAGCTGCTCGTCGGTCATCGCCCAGCCCCGGGCGCGCACCTCGCGCAACTCGGCCTCCCACTCGGCGCGTTCGGGCTGCCACACGGGGGCGAGACCGGACCGGGTGGGCTCGGCGACGACGCGGACCGCCTCCTCGGGCGGCAGGGCGGCCAGCAGGACCTTGCCGAGCGAGGTGGGCAGCGCGGGGAAGCGGGTGCCGATCTGCACCACGAGGGCGACGACCTTGGGGACGGAGACCCGGGCGACGTACACGATGTCGGAGCCGTCGAGCTGGGCGATGGAGCAGGACTCGTTGGTGCGCTCCACCAGCCACTCCAGATGGGGGCGGGCCACATCCCACAGCCCCATCGACCGGGTGTAGGCCACACCGAGGTCGAGCACACGGGGGGTGAGGGCGAAGCCGTTGTCCTGCTGGCGCACATAGCCGAGTTCGGCCAGTGTCAGGAGGATGCGGCGCGCGGTGGGCCGGGCCAGACCGGTGGCGCCGGCCACGTCGGTCAGCGACATGACCGGCTGCCGGGGCCGGAACGCGGTGATCACCTCAAGCCCCCGGGCCAGCGCCTCGATGAAGTCCGGCCCGGTTCCCTCGCGTGGCATGACAACCCCCTGAGTCCGTGTGCGGCCGACCGGCGTCCGGACGGCGTGTTCTCGCGGAACTGTACGCAGTATTGACACGGCACCGCCCCGCTGAACACCATCGGAGCGGACCGGTTGTCCGCTGTGCGGATAGCTGTACGGAAACCGTGAGGGGGACGGCGTACCGGGGTCCACCAGGCCATTCGCCCGCCGATGAACGGGAGTTGCCGTGCCGATCCAGTCCGCCCCCTTCGCACCAGGTCGCCCCTTCGTCTTCCGGGACGCCACGGTGCTGACCGTGGACCAAGCCCACCGGGTGCTCCCCCGCACCGACGTCCTCGTGACCGGCGACCGGATCACCGCCGTCGGCCCGCGCCTCGACGTACCGGAGGGGACGGCGGAGATCGACGCGGCGGGCGGCATCGTGATGCCCGGCATGATCGACACGCACCGCCACATGTGGCAGACCGCCATGCGCGGCTACGGCGCCGACTGGACGCTGACCCAGTATTTCGTCTGGTACTACCTGGAGCACGGCAAGGTCTTCCGGCCCGAGGACATCCACGCTGGGAACCTGCTGTCCGCCGTCGAGGCGCTGGACGCCGGGGTGACGACGGTCGTGGACTGGTCGCACGGGCTGCGGACGGTCGACCACGCGGACGCGGCGGTGGACGCGCTGCGGTCGGTGCCCGGCCGGTTCGTCCTCGCCTACGGCAACATCCACCAGGCTCCGGCCGAGTGGACGGCGGCACCGGAGTTCCGCGACTTCGTGCGCCGCCGGATCACCGGTGACGACATGCTCGGCTTCCAACTGGCCTTCGACGTCACGGGAGATCCCGCGTTTCCGGAGCGTCCCGCCTTCGAAGCCGCCCGCGAACTGGGGGTCCCCGTCACCACCCACGCCGGGGTGTGGGGCGCCACCGACGACAGCGGCATCCGGCTGATGCACGAGCACGGGTTCATGACGCCCGAGACGGTGTACGTGCACGCCTCCACGCTGTCGGCCGACTCCTACCACCGCATCGCGGCGACCGGCGGTTCCGTCTCCGTCTCCACCGAGAGCGAGCAGAGCGCGGGCCAGGGCTACCCGACGACCTGGGCGCTGCGTGCCCACGGCATCCCGGTCTCACTGTCGATGGACACCAGCGTGTGGTGGAGCGGCGACCTCTTCTCCGCGATGCGCACCACGCTGGGCGCCGACCGCGCCCGCGAGCACCTGGAGGCTCACGCCAGCGGCGAGACCGTCACCCATGCCGCGCTGCGCGCCGAACAGGTCGTGGAGTGGGCGACGGCGGGCGGCGCGCGAGCCATCGGCAGATCCGGCGACCTCGGCAGCGTCGAGCCCGGCAGGAAAGCCGACCTGGTGCTGCTGCGCAACGACCGCTCCCCCGTGTCGTTCCCGCTCCTCAACCCCCATGGCCACGTGGTCTTCCAGGCTCAGCGGGGCGATGTCCACACCGTGGTCGTGAACGGCCGGGTGGTGAAGTACGACCACCAACTCGTCGGCGTCGACCTGGCCGTCGTACGCCGCACGGCCGAACGGAGCGTGGAGTACCTGCGGTCGGCCATCGGGGAGGACGCGTGGGCGGCCGGGATGAACCCGGACGTGCCCGAGACCAAGGTGCTGGACAACCCGTACACCTATACCGATTACCGGAGTTCGGGCACCCGACCACGCTGACGGGCGCCGCGATCCGTACCCGACCGGGCTCCCTGCCTCTCAGGCGATCGCCAGCACCACCGCCAGCGTCGAGTCGTACTCCTGCTGCCGTCCGGCCAGGGACTCCAGTACCTGCTGCGCGCTCTCCCACTGCTCCGGCTGCGCCTTGGCGAAGCCCTTCCAGCCGATCACGATGAGCAGTCGGCCGGGTACTTCCGGTCCCCAGCCGATGTCACCGGCGGCGTCGGTGAACGCCTGCCAGTTGCGGGCAGCCGAGGACGGGAGATCGAGGGCGGGCAGGCAGCGCTGCATGAATCCGGCCTGGTCGGTGACGCCGGCCAGGTCGAGGGGGATGATCTTCCAGCCGGCCTCGTGGACCACCTGGGCGAGAGTCGCTGTGGGCATGTCCGTACCGCCTTGCAGGGTCCGGTCCTCCCCCGCCGACACGGGGAACGGGTCGATTCACCCATCATGCCCCACGGTGAGCGATCCCTCACGAGGAGCCGGTTCCGCCCGGCGCTCACCGCACCGGAGACGCGCCTACCCCGGAACCGCCCCGTCCGCAACCGGAGCCACCGAGCGCCGTCGCGCGGACATGTGACGGGCAGCACCCGCGACCCCATACCCGCAGGCCCAAGCGCCTTTGCCGCGACGCGAGTTGACCGATCCTCACCCCGTCGTTCACAGGCGACTTGACTGGTCCATACCAATGCGATTGAGTGCGGCCCACACCCCCCACGGCCACCCCCACGCGCCTTGTCCGGTGCCACTGGCGTGCCACTGGCGCCCGCGCGGGTATCCCGGTCCCGTTGTTGCACGCTGCCCGGGTACGGCCGTTTCCTGCAAAGGAGTTGACTCTGTGTCGAGACGACACGTCTCCGCCGCGCTGACCGCGCTCGCTCTCGCGGTGACCCCGCTGGTGATGTCGGCCCCGGCCGCGTCGGCGGCTCCGGCCACCGCGGCCGCGTCGTGCGCGAGCTACCCCAACTGGGTGGCGGGCAAGTCGTACGTCACCGGCGACATCGTCCGTTACACGGACGGCAAGACGTACATCGCCGAGCACGACAACCCGGGTTACGACCCGACCATCAGCACCTGGTTCTGGGACCCGTACAACTGTGACGGTGGTTCGACCAACCCCGTCGGCAACTTCGTTGTCAGCGAAGCCCAGTTCAACCAGATGTTCCCGAGCCGGAACTCGTTCTACACCTACCAGGGTCTCGTCGCCGCCCTGAACGCCTTCCCGGGCTTCGCCAACACCGGCAGCGACACCGTGAAGAAGCAGGAGGCCGCGGCCTTCCTCGCCAACGTCAACCACGAGACCGGCGGTCTGGTCTACGTGGTCGAGCAGAACACGGCCAACTACCCGACGTACTGCGACTGGAGCCAGTCCTACGGCTGCCCGGCCGGTCAGTCGGCGTACTACGGGCGCGGCCCGATCCAGTTGAGCTGGAACTTCAACTACAAGGCGGCGGGCGACGCGCTCGGCATCGACCTGCTGCACAACCCGAACCTCGTGCAGACCGACGCGGCGGTCGCCTGGAAGACCGGTCTGTGGTACTGGAACACCCAGTCCGGTCCCGGCTCCATGACCCCGCACAACGCGATGGTCAACCAGGCCGGTTTCGGTCAGACCATCCGCAGCATCAACGGTTCCCTGGAGTGCGACGGGCGCAACCCCGCGCAGGTCCAGAGCCGCGTGGACGCCTACCAGCGCTTCACGTCGATCCTGGGTGTCTCCCCCGGCGGCAACCTGTACTGCTGACCCACCCCGCTCGCCCCGACCGCGGCTCGCCGAGCCGCGGTCGCGGTGCGTCCGGGGGCGGTCGTAGCTCCGGCAGACCTCCCACCCGGCGGCGATGCGGCGGGGCGGACGCACCCGCCGCCGAGGACGGGGGTTCGGGAAACCGAACCCCCGAACCGGGGGCTGCCACGATCGACCGCCGTGCCGGGCCCGCCAAGGATGGGCGCATGGCTGAGATGACGACGGATGCCGAAGCGCGTGCCGCCGCCCGCGCGGAGGATCTGCACCGCGAGTACGGGCGCGGCAGCGCCGCCGTGCACGCCCTGCGCGGGGTGTCGGTGACCCTCGCGCCCGGGACGTTCACGGCGGTGATGGGGCCCTCGGGCTCCGGCAAGACCACCTTGCTGAGCGTGCGCGACGACGGCCGCGGCGGTGCGGCGCTCGGCACCGGAACCGGCCTGACCGGTCTGGCCGAGCGGCTCGCGGCGGTGGACGGGGCGCTGCGGGTGGACAGCCCGCCCGGCGGACCCACCGTCGTCACCGCCGAGCTGCCGACGCGGCTGTGCTGAGCGTGCTGAGCCTCAAGCCACCGCCTCAAACGCCGCCTCAGCCGCCGCCACGACCGCCGTCTCGACCGCCGCTCTCCGCGAGGTAGGCCAGGACCGCCTTCACCCGTCTGTTGTCGCTGGGCGCCGCCCGCAGCCCGAACTTGCCGAAGACGGCGGCGACATGCTTCTCAACCGCACGGTCCGACACCCCCAGCAGCGCGGCGACGGAGCGGTTGGAATGGCCCTGTGCCATCAGCTCCAGCACCTCGCGCTCGCGCGACGTCAGGGTGTCCACCCCGGTGCGCCGCCCACCGCGCATCATGAGGGTGACCACCTCGGGGTCGAGCGCCACGCCTCCGTCGGCGACCCGGTGCAACGCGTCCACGAACTCGGAGGTCCGGGCGACCCGTTCCTTCAGCAGATAGCCGACACCCGTCGCCCCGTCGGCCAGCAGTCGGGCGGCCCAGGCCGTCTCGACGTGCTGGGAGAAGACCAGGATGCCGACCTCCGGTGTCCTGGCGCGGATCTCGACGGCGGCGCGAATGCCCTCGTCCCGGTGCGTGGGCGGCATCCGGATGTCCACCACGGCCACGTCGGGCCGGTGCCCGGCCACCGCGGCGAGCAGCTCGGGCGCCGTCCCGGCGGTGGCCACCACCTCGCATCCCCGGGCACCGAGCAGCTCGACCATGCCGTCCCGGAGCACGACGGAGTCCTCGGCCAGCACCACGCGCAGACGCCTGTCGGTCATGCCGTCGTCTTCGGTCCCGGTGTCACACGTCTCCGGCGAAGTCGAGGTCCCCGCTCCGCTCCCCGGCAGCGGACGCCACCGGCTCCGGTCGGCGCCACGGGCGGGCGATCGGGCCGGACACCGAACGCCACCACGGGTCCGTCGGGATCTTCCCGGCCGGTTCGAACGGCTCGCCCGGTCGCGGGGTCGCCACAGCCTGGCCGGCCTCGTCGGAGGCGTCCCGCGTCCACTCGCCCGGTTCCGCCCAGGTGTGCATCGCCAGGTTGAAGGTCCCCCAGTGGATGGGGAGGAGGACACCGTGCGGGCGACTGCCCTGGAGGTCGAGGTGGGCACGGAGGCCCTCCTCGGGGGTCATGTGGATGTCGGGCCAGTAGGGGCTGTAGGCGCCGATCTGGATCATGGTGAGGTCGAAGGGACCGTAGGCGGTGCCGATGTCCTGGAAGCCTTCGAAGTAGCCGGTGTCGCCGCTGTGGTAGACGCGGTGCTCGTCACCGGCGACCACCCAGGAGGCCCAGAGCGTGTGCTGGGTGTTGCGCAGACCGCGGCCGCAGAAGTGGCGGGCCGGGGTGGCGGTCAGGGTGAGACCGCCGATCCTGGCCGACTCGTGCCAGTCCAGCTCGCGCAGGCGGTCCGGGGAGACACCCCAGTGTTCCAGGTGGGCGCCCACGCCCAGCGGGACCGCGAACAGGGTGTCCGTGTCGGCCAGCGCCTTGATCGTGGGCATGTCGAGGTGGTCGTAGTGGTCGTGGGAGATCACCACGACGTCCACCGGACCGAGCGCGGCCAGCGGCAGCGGGACCGGGTGCAGTCGGCGCGGACCCGCGAAGGGGAACGGCGAGCAGCGCTCACCCCACACCGGGTCGAACAGCACCCGGTGCCCGTCGATCTCCACCAGCACGCTGGAGTGACCCATCCACGTCACCCGGAGCCCCGTGGCCGGGGGCGCCGCCAGGTCGGCGAGGGTGGTGGGGTGCACCGGGATGGTGCCCTTCGGGGAACGCCCGGGGCGGGTGTCCTTGTCGAAGAACGCCTTCGCCAGGTCCAGCGCGGAGCCCGAGGGCCGCGTGCTCGCCGTACCGCCCGGGTTCTGGAAGACGCCGTCCTTGAAGTGGGGCGACCGGCGAATGCGCGCCAGACGCTCGCCGCTCGGTTCCGCGCCGAAGGCCGCGGGCTGGAGAGCACGAAGCCCTTGGCTCGGGGAACGCAGGCCGGTCACGGTACCTCCAGGTGGCGGCGGATCGGTGGTGCCTCATTATGGGCGGCACCCCCGGCGCACGGGTCCGCCGGGGGCTGAGTGACTCAGCCGGGACAGAGAAACGTCCGGTACGGCGTCGCTATTCCCGTCCCGGCAAAGGACATCCCGGCACAAGGACATCCCGGCAGAGGACGTCCCGGCAAAAGGAGCACCCCCTTGACCACCCCCGCCCCCCTGATCTCCCTCACCTGGACCGACCACCTCACCGGCCGCCGGGGTTTCCTCGTCGTCGACCGGCTCGTGCGGGGTGTGGCCAGCGGGGGTCTGCGGATGCGGGAGGGGTGCACGCTGGAGGAGGTCACCGGGCTCGCCCGGGGCATGACGATGAAGGAGGCACTGCACTACGACCCCGCGAGCCGGTACGTCCCCCTCGGCGGGGCGAAGGGCGGCATCGACTGCGATCCGCGCGACCCGGAGGCGTACGGCCTGCTCGTACGGTATCTGCGCGCCGTGCGGCCGTACGTCGAGAGCTGCTGGACCACCGGCGAGGACCTCGGGCTCACCCAGGACCTGGTGGACCGGGCGGCAGCGGAGGCGGGGCTCGTGTCCTCGGTGCAGGCGGTGTATCCGCTGCTGGACGACGAACCCGCCGCCCGCGCACGCCTGGCGGCCGCCTTCGCGGTCGAGGTGGACGGGATCGGTCTCGACGAGCTGGCGGGCGGCTGCGGGGTGGCCGAGGCGTGTCTGACCGCACTGGACCGCACCGGAACTCCCCGTCGCGGTACGCGCGTTGCCCTTCAGGGGCTGGGCACCATGGGCGGGGCCACCGCCCGGTTCCTCGCGCGGGCGGGTCTGACCGTGGTGGCGGTGGCGGACGTCAAGGGGACGATCGCCAACCCGTCGGGGCTCGACGTGGAGGCGCTGCTGGCGGCGCGGGACGCCCACGGGACCGTCGACCGGGCGGTGTTGCGGACCGAGGACCGTGAACTGCCGGGTGACGCCTGGTTGTCGGCCGACGCCGAGGTGCTGGTGCCCGCAGCCGTGTCGTACGCCATCGACGCCACCAACCAGGAGCATGTCCGGGCGCGTTGGATCGTGGAGGCGGCCAACATGCCCGTGCTGCCGGAGGCGGAGACGGCGCTCACCGCGCGCGGGGTGTGCGTCCTGCCCGACGTGGTGGTCAACTCCGGGACGAACGCCTGGTGGTGGTGGACCCTGTTCGGCGACATCGGTCCCGACGCCGAGGAGGCGTTCGGGCGGCTGCGCCGGTCGATGCGGGCGCTGACCGGGCTGATGCTGGACCGCGCGGCGGCGGACGGTACGACGCCGCGCGCCGCCGCCCACGCCCTGGTGGCCGACCGGCTGCCGGTGATCGCGGAGCGGTACGGCTGGTACCGCTGAACGGTACGACTGGTATCGCTGAGCGGGTCCCGGTCCCCCGTCGGGGGTGGGTACGACGCACATGTGGCCGACACCTGTGTGTGCCGACCACATGTGGACGCGGACCTGTCCTCACGCCCTCAGAGCTTCACGCCACCGAAGCGATCCGCGTCTTGATGTCCGCCGGAGACAGCCTGCCCTTCGCCGTCACATGGTCCCCGGAGGACTCCCCCCGCAGCCTGCGCCCGATCCACGGCACGAGGTGCTGCCGCGCCCAGTGGACGTCGTCCCGGCGGATCTCCAGCGTGCCCCGGGGCGGCAGCTCCGGCCACGCCTGCTCCGGGTCGGCCGGGATCCGCACGCCGAGCGCCTGGCCCGCGCGCAGGGCGACCCGGGTGTGCCCCTCGGGCGAGAGGTGCAGCCGGTCGTCGTCCCATGCCCTGCGGTCCTGCACGGACTTGAGGGACCACAGGTCGAGCACGGGGCAGTCGTACCGGTCGGCGATGGCGCGGACGTGCCCGTTGTAGGTCGCGATCTTGCCGCGCAGATGCTTGAGCAGCGGCACCCCACGCGTGTCGAAGCCGGTGGCCACCAGCACGGTGCCCGCCGAGGCGGCGAGCTGGGCGACCGCCTGCTCGAACCGCTCGGCCACGCCGTCCGGGTCGGTGCCGGGGCGGATGATGTCGTTGCCGCCGGCGCAGATGGACACGAGGTCCGGGGCGAGCCGGGCGGCCTTGGGCACCTGGTCCGCCGCGATCTGGTCGAGCAGCTTTCCGCGCACCGCGAGGTTGGTGTACGTGAAGTCGCCTTCGGGCCGCCGGTCGGCGAGGAGTACCGCGAGCCGGTCGGCCCAGCCCACGAACGCCCCGTCGGGGCCGGGGTCGCCGACGCCCTCGGTGAAGCTGTCCCCCACCGCCACGTACGACCCGATCATTGATGTGCTGTCACTCTTCGAATCGTCTGCCACATCGCCCCATGATTCACCTTCGGATGTGACTTACGCGACCGTAGGAAGGGGTTGACGAACGGTGAGATAAGCCACTCCTAAAGAGTTTGCCAATCACGGAATAGGCGCCGCCGATCAAAATCCGGGCGGAAAAGCGGTCGGAAAGCCCCGGCGAAAGCCCCGCTGAAAGCCCGTCGGAAAGCGGTGCCGAAAGGGGTGTTCCCGCAGCTCCGCCGCAGGAACGTTCGCGGACCCGGGCGGCGCGCAGGCGATGTCGTATCGTCGAGTCAGCGCCCGCCGCCGAGCCGCGCGGCGGGGCCGACCTGGAGGAGCACCCGTGACGCAGCAGGTCCCGTCGACCGAGCCCGAGCTGGCCGCCGTACGCAATTTCCGTGATGTGGGCGGACTGCCGACCGTGGACGGACGGCGGCTGCGGCAGGGAGTGCTGTTCCGCAGTGGTCATCTCGCGCACGCGACCGACGAGGACGCCGCTTTTCTCGCCTCGCTGGGTCTGCACACAGTGTTCGACTTCCGCAACGCGGCCGACCGTCGCCTCGAAGGTCCGGACGTGGAACTTCCGGGTGTGCGGAATGTGAACCTTCCGCTGAGCGACCCGGCCGACGGCGCCGAGTTCTGGAAGCTGGTGCGGGACGGGAATCTGGACCAGTTGCGCGGCATTCTCGCGGGCGGCAAGGGCGCGGACCGCATGGTCGCCTCGTACCGGAAGATCGTCAAGGAGCGCACCGCCGAGCACTCGCGGGTGCTGCACGCGCTGGCCGAGGACAGCGTGCCCGCGCTGATGCACTGCGCGGCGGGCAAGGACCGCGCCGGGATCTCGATCGCGGTGACCCTGCTCGCGGTGGGCATCGAGCGCGACGCGATCATCAGCGACTATCTGATGTCCAACGCCAAGCACCGCCGCTACAAGGTCCGCCGCAGCGGCAGCCCCGACACCGCGTACACCCCCGAGGTCATGGAGCTGCTGAGCCCGCTCTTCGACGCCCGCGCCGAGTACCTCGCGGCGGCTTTCGACAGCATCGAGGAGACCTGGGGCGACGTGGACGCCTATCTGGAGCGGGGTCTGAAGCTTGCCGACGGGACGCGGGAGCGGCTGCGCGCCCGCCTGGTCGACTGAGGACACACCCGACCCCGCCAAAGGCACGCCCCGCTCAGGCACGCCCCGCCGGAGCGTCCCGCGCTCACCTCACCCCTTCGCCCCCAGCGAGAACAGCAGGAACAGGAACGCGGCCAGTACGTGCCCGAGGGCGACGTACACCACCAGCCGCACCCACAGCGAGCGCGGGAGCTTCTCCTCGTAGTCACTCATGACGGCCCTCCGGTCGGGTGCCCCAGGCACAGCGCGGCCGTGGGGCTCTGGAGCAGGGTGTGGACGAACAGCAGCTCGACGCCGTCCGGGTCCTCGGCGGTGAGCCGGTGCGGGGTGAGCGAGTCGAAGTGGGCGCTGTCCCCGGGCGCGAGCAGATGGCTGCCGTCGCCGAGTCCGAGCCTGAGGCGTCCCCTGAGGACGTACAGCCACTCCTCGCCGGGGTGGACGCGCACGATGTCGGGCCGGGCGCGGTACGGGATCTGCACGCGCAGCGCCTGCATCCCGCGCCCGGAGGACCCGGCCTGGAAGTAGGTCCAGCCGGCCGCGCTCGTCGGCTCCATGTCGGCGGCGCGTACGATCGCGTCCCGGTCGGCGGTGGTCTCGCCGAGCAGTTCGGAGACCGTCGTACCGTAGATGCGGGCGAGCGCGAGCAGCATCGGCAGCGAGGGCTGCCGCTGCCCGGTCTCCAGCCGGGAGAGGTGGGCCGGGGAGAGTCCGGCGGACCCCGCCGCGGCCTCCAGGGTGAGCCCGGCGCGACGGCGCAGGGCCCGCAGTTGCGGCGCCACGGCGGGCAGGTCGTCCCCCTGGCCCGCCGGTGGCACGGCGTCTGAGGCGTTCATGCCTCCATTGAGCCGCACTTTTGCCTGTGCGGCAATTTTCTTGCCTCAGAGGCAAAAACTTCGAGCGGCGAGCCTCAGCGCACCATCACCGCCCCGAGGCTCAGCGCAGCGTCACCGCCCCGCCACCGCCTGCTTGATCAGCGTCCGCCCGAAGTCCCACATCAGCCCGCCCCCGCTGTGCGCGTCGTCCATGACCGCCGTGAACGCCTCCACGAACCGCTCCACGTCCGCCTCGTCGATCACCAGCGGCGGAATCAGCTTGATCACCTCCAGGTGGTCGCCGGAGACCTGGGTGAGGATGCGGTGCCGTTGCAGCAGCGGTACGACGACCATCTGCGCGAAGAGCCCCTTGCGGGCGGTCTGGAGCATGGTCCAGCGCCCGCGCAGCTTGAGCGAGTCGGGGCGCCCGAACTCGATGCCGATCATCAGCCCGCGCCCGCGCACGTCGGCGAGCAGCTCGTACTTTTCGGTCAGCGCGGCGAGCCGGGACCTCAGCAACTCACCGACCGTGCGGGCGCGGGCGACGATCTGCTCGTCCTCCATGACGGAGAGCACGGCGAGCCCGGCGGCCATGGCCTGGGCGTTGGAGCCGAAGCTCGCGGAGTGCACCAGCACACGGTCCATGGACGAGTAGACCTTCTTGAAGATCCAGTCCTTGCCGAGGGTCGCGCTCACCGGCACATAGCCGCCGGAGAGTGCCTTGGCCACGCAGACCAGGTCCGGCTCCACGCCGTCCTCGTGCTGGTAGGCGTAGAAGTCGCCGGTGCGCCCGAGACCGGTCTGCACCTCGTCCGCGATGAGCAACGCCTTGTGCTTGTGCAGGAGTTCCTGCGCGGCCCGCAGATAACCGGGCGGCGCCTCGTGCACGCCCTTGCCCTGGATCGGCTCCACGACGAGGGCGGCCACGTCACCCTTCTTCAACTCCCGCTCCAGCGCGCCGAGATCACCGAGCGGTACGGCGGTGTCGGGCAGCAGAGGGGCGAAGCCGTCGCGGAAGCCGCGCTCGCCGTTGACGGAGAGGGAGCCGGTGGTGAGGCCGTGGAAGGCGTGGTCGCAGTAGAGGACGCGGGGGCGCCCGGTGGCGTAACGGGCGAACTTGAGGGCTGTCTCGACGGCCTCGGTGCCGCTGTTGCCGAAGAACACCCGGTCCAGGTGCGGGCTGTGGACGAGGAGCCGCTCCGCGAGGAGACCGGGCAGGGGCTGGCAGTCGAAGCGGGTGAGGTCGGCGAGGTCGAGGTCGAGCACGTCGTGCAGCGCCTTGCGGACGACCGGGTGGTGGCGACCGAGACCCATCACGCCGAACCCGGCGAGCATGTCGAGGTAGTCGTTGCCGTCGGCGTCGTAGAAGTGGGCGCCCTCGGCCCGCTCGTAGACCTTGTCGAAGCCGATGGTGTGCAGCATGCGCGGGAGTTGGGGATTGAGATACCGCGCGTGCAGGTCGTACCGTTCGGCACCGCGCTCGGCGAGGAGGGCGCCGAGATCGAACTCCGTGCTCATTCAGCTCTCCTGTTTCTCCTGGCCCGGACGCCGGTGTACGTCGTACGCGGCGAGACTCCCGCTGATCCGCCCCGCGATCTCGACGGGCGTGAGCCCGATGTCCGCCAGCACCTCGGCACGCTTGGCGTGGGCGAGGAACTGCTCCGGAATGCCGAACCGCCGTACGGGCACGTCGACATCGGCGTCCCCGAGCGCGAGCGCGACCGCCGAACCGACTCCGGCGGACCGGCTGTTGTCCTCGACGACCGCCACCAGCCGGTGTTCGGCGGCGAGTTGGGGCAGCGCCGGGTCGACGGGCTTGACCCAGCGGGGGTCGACCACCGTGCAGCCGATCCCGCGTGCCGTGAGCAGGTTCGCCGCCTGGAGGCAGACGGACGCCATCACGCCGACGGCGACCAGCAGGACCTGGGGCTGTTCGTCGCGGTGGAGGACGTCCATGCCGCCCACCTGGCCGACCGCCGGGATCTCGGGTCCGGCGGACTCCTTGGGGAAGCGGACCAGCGTGGGCGCGTCGTCCACGGCGACGGCTTCCCGCAACTGCGACCGGAGTTGGGCGGCGTCGCGCGGGGCGGCGATGCGCAGTCCGGGGACGACCTGGAGGACGGACATGTCCCACATGCCGTTGTGCGAGGCGCCGTCCACACCCGTGACCCCGGCCCGGTCCAGGACGAAGGTCACCCCGCAGCGGTGCAGGGCGACGTCCATGAGGAGCTGGTCGAACGCGCGGTTGAGGAAGGTGGCGTAGACGGCGACGACGGGGTGCAGTCCCCCGGTGGCGAGCCCGGCGGCGGAGACGGCGGCGTGCTGTTCCGCGATGCCCACGTCCCACACCCGGTCGGGGAAGCGCTCCGCGAAGCGGCCGAGACCGACGGGGTGGAGCATGGCCGCCGTTATGGCGACGACGTCCTCGCGCTCCTCGCCGATGCGGACGATCTCGTCCTCGAACACCGAGGTCCAGGAAGGTCCGTTGGAGGGGGTGAGCGGTGCGCAGGTGAGCGGGTCCATCACGCCGACGGTGTGGAAGTGGTCGGCCTCGTCCGCGAGGGCGGGCGCGTAGCCCCTGCCCTTCTCGGTGAGGCAGTGGACGAGGACCGGACCGTGGAAGCGTTTCGCGCGGCGCAGCGCGGACTCGACGGCGCCGATGTCGTGCCCGTCGATGGGACCGACGTACTTCAGCCCCAGGTCCTCGAACATGCCCTGCGGGGCGAACGCGTCCTTGAAGCCCTTCTTGGCACCGTGCAGTGCCTCGTAGACGTACTTGCCGACGATCGGGGTGCCCCGGATCACCTGCTTGCCCCAGGCGAGGGCCTGTTCGTAGCCGTCGGTGGTGCGCAGGGTGGCGAGATGGTTGGCGAGACCGCCGATGGTGGGCGCGTAGGAGCGTTCGTTGTCGTTGACGACGATGATGAGCGGACGGTTCTTGGCGGCGGCGATGTTGTTCAGCGCCTCCCAGGCCATGCCGCCGGTCAGCGCGCCGTCCCCGATGACGGCGACCACATGGCCGCGCTCCCCCAGTACCTGGCGCGCCTTGGCGAGACCGTCGGCCCAGCCGAGCGCGTTGGAGGCGTGGCTGTTCTCGATGACGTCGTGCTCGGACTCCTCGCGCGAGGGATAGCCGGAAAGGCCGCCCTTGCCGCGCAGCTTGGAGAAATCCTGACGTCCCGTCAGCAGCTTGTGCACATAGCTCTGGTGGCCGGTGTCCCACAGGATGCGGTCCACGGGCGACTCGAAGACCCGGTGCAGGGCGATGGAGAGTTCCACCACGCCCAGGTTGGGTCCGAGGTGACCGCCGGTCCTGGAGACCGCCTCCACCAGGAACTCCCGTACATCGGCGGACAGTTCGCCCAGCTCTTCCTTCGTCAGCGCCTTCAGGTCACGTGGTCCCCGGATTCTTTCCAGAATCGTCACGCCGGCCCCCTCTCGGTCCGTGTGCCGTGTCTCAACTCGCCTGTCACGACTGCCCGGTGCTCTCCTCCGCCTCCTCCGCGAGCCGCATCGCCTCCTCGATGAGCGTCTCCACGATCTTGGATTCCGGGACGGTCTTGACGACCTCGCCCTTGACGAAGATCTGGCCCTTGCCGTTGCCGGAGGCGACGCCGAGGTCGGCCTCGCGCGCCTCACCGGGACCGTTCACCACGCAGCCCATGACGGCGACGCGGAGGGGGACCTCCATGCCCGTCAGACCCGCGGTGACCTCCTCCGCCAGCTTGTACACGTCCACCTGCGCACGCCCGCAGGACGGGCAGGAGACGATCTCCAGACCGCGCTGCTTCAGGTTCAGGGACTCCAGGATCTGGAGACCGACCTTGACCTCCTCGGCGGGCGGCGCGGACAGGGAGACGCGGATCGTGTCGCCGAT
>NZ_JACYHF010000040.1 GCF_016482685.1 Streptomyces sp. DSM 110735
CCCGACGCCGTCAGCTCGGCGATCTGCTGCAGCGTCGAGCCGATGTCCGACGTACGCGTCGTCGTCATGGACTGCACGGACACCGGCGCCCCGCCGCCGACGGGCACCGCGCCCACGTGAATCCGGCGCGATGTCCGTCGGGGTGCGAGCGCCCGGGGCGGTACCTCGGGAACGCCCAGGGATACGGCGGTCACGGCCTCACTCCCGGTTTCCCGAGACGGTCTCGCGCATGGCCCGCAGGGACTCCTTGAGGGAGCCCATGGTGGCGAGGACGGCGGTGGGCTCGTAGCCGCAGTGCGCCATGCAGTTGGCGCAGCGCGGGTCCTTGCCGCGGCCGTACTTGTCCCAGTCGGTCTCCTCGATGAGCTCGCGGTACGTGGGCACGTAGCCGTCGCTCATGAGGTAGCAGGGACGCTGCCAGCCGAAGAGGGAGTAGTTGGGGATCGCCCAGGCGGTGCAGGGGAAGTCGACCTTGCCCTCCAGGAAGTCCAGGAAGAGCGGGGAGTGGTTGAGCCGCCAGCGCCTGCGGTTGCCGCCGGAGAACGCCTTCTTGAACAGCTCGCGGGTCTGCTCGACGCCGAGGAAGTGCTCCTGGTCGGGTGCCTTCTCGTAGGCGTAGGCGGGCGAGATCATCATCTCGTCCACCTTGAGGTCGTCGTTGAGGAAGTTGAGGACCTCGACGATGGTCTGCGGGGTGTCGGTGTTGAAGAACGTGGAGTTGGTGGTGACGCGGAATCCGCGCCGCTGAGCCTCCTTGATGGCCTCCACGGCCTCGTCGAACACGCCCTCCTTGGCCACGGACTCGTCGTGCCGCTCGCGCAGCCCGTCGATGTGCACCGCGAAGGCGAAGTACGGCGACGGGGTGAACTTGTCCATCTTCTTGCGCAGCAGCATGGCGTTGGTGCACAGGAAGACGTATTTGCGCTTGGCGACGAGCTGGCGCACGATCTCGTCGATCTGCGGGTGCATCAGCGGCTCGCCACCGGCGATGGACACCATCGGTGCACCGGACTCCAGCACCGCGCCCACCGCCTGGGCGACGGGCATCCGCTGCTTGAGCACCCCGGCCGGGTGCTGGATCTTGCCGCAGCCCTCGCACTTCAGGTTACAGGCGAAGAGCGGTTCCAGCTCGACGATCAGCGGGAACTTGTCCCGCTTGCGGAGCTTCTGTTCCGCCAGGTACGTAGCGACCTTGATGGACTGACGCAACGGCATGGCCATCTGGCTCACCTCCGGGGGAGCGGCAAAGAACGGTGCCATTCGAAAAACGCGGGAAGCACGGAACGCAGCACGCGGAAGGCCGATATTCCACCGCGTACCGTTCCGATGCGGACGAGTTCATGTTCAGGAGCGTCCACGACCACCCGTACGGCCGCAACCGGGCGGGTGCCCGCGCGGACGGCGGTGAGCAGGGTGGCGGCCGACTCCATGTCCACGGCGATGGCGCCGGTGGCCAGGAGGTCGGCGCGCTCCGGTCCGCGCACCACGTGGTCGGAACCGGTCAGGGGACCGGTGTGGACGGTGCGGCCGGGCAGGGCCCGGGTCAGCTCCTTGACGAGCAGATCGGTACGGACGCACGGCACGGTGCCGCGCGGGTCTCGGGTCTCCTCGGCGACCACGAGGTCACCGGGGTGCATGCCGGGCGCGAGCCCGGCGCAGAAGCCGGTGGCCAGGACGGCGGCCCCGGCGAGTTCCGGCGTGGCCAGCATCCGGCCGACGGCCCGCTGCGCCGCGCGCGGACCCATGCCCGTGCGGACGACGACGGGCCGGGTGCCCACGCCGCCGCGCTCGCCGGTGCGCAGGGCAGCGCGTTCGCCGGTGCGCAGGGCGAGGCGTTCGATGCCGAGCGCGCAGGCGATCAGCAGCGGTGCCGGGGCGGGCCGGGTGCTCATTCAGCGGCCCTCGGACCCGGCGCGCCTGCCTCCTGCGGTGGCGAGGGGTGCCTTGTCGAAGGGGTCGCCGTGGAGATAGCGGCCGAGCGCGGTGAGCGGGAAAACCTGCCGGTAGAGGTGGTAGTTGATGGAGAAGTCCCAGGGGAAGCCGGTGCCGGTGAAGGAGGGTTCGTCCCAGGAGCCGTCCTCGCGCTGGGTCTCGGCGAGCCAGCGGACGCCGCGTTCGACGGCTTTGGAGTCCTTCTCCCCGGCCGCGAGAAGAGCCATGAGCGCCCAGGCGGTCTGGGAGGCGGTGGAGGTGCCGCGACCGCTCCATTCCTCGACGTACTTGTAGGAGCGCAGGTCCTCGCCCCAACCGCCGTCGTCGTTCTGGACGCGCTCCAGCCAGGCGACCGCACGGCGGATCGCCGGGTGCGAGGCGGGGAGTCCGGCGGCGGTGAGGGCGGGGACGACGGAGCCGGTGCCGTAGACGTAGTTGACGCCCCAGCGGCCGAACCACGAGCCGTCCGCCTCCTGTTCGGCGAGCAGCCAGTCGATGCCGCGCCGGGTGCGCGGGTCGTGGGCGAGTCCCTCGGCGGCGAGCATCTCCACGACGTGCGCGGTGACGTCGGCGGAGGGCGGGTCGATGACCTCGCCGAAGTCGCAGAAGGGCAGCCGGTTGGGGAACGGGCTGGTGTTGTCGACGTCGAAGGCGCCCCAGGCGCCGTTCTTCGACTGCATCCCGAGGTTCCAGCGCACGGCGCGGCCGATCGCCCCGTCCACGCGGGCGGGTTGGGGATGACGGACCCGGCGCAGGGCGAGGGCGACCTCGGCGGTGTCGTCGATGTCGGGGTAGTTGTCGTTGTGGAACTCGAACGCCCATCCGCCGGGCGGGAGTTGGGGGCGCTTGACGGACCAGTCGCCGGGACGGCGGATCTCCTCGCCCAGCATCCAGTCGGCCGCCTTGACCAACCGCGGGTCGTCGGCGGGGAGTCCGGCGTCGGCCAGGGCGATGGTGGCGAGGCAGGTGTCCCACACCGGGGACTGGCACGCCTCGATCATGCGGGAGCCGTCCTCGCGCCAGACGGCGAAGCGGTCCAGGGACTCCAACCCGGCGCGCATGACAGGGTGTTCGAGGTCGTAGCCGAGCAGGTGCAGGGCGATGACCGAGTAGACGGCGGGGGGCTGGATACCGCCCCAGCAGCCGTCGTTCTCCTGGCGTTCGATGATCCACCGGGCGGCGCTGCCGATCGCCGCCTGCCGCAGACGGCGCGGCACGGCGCGGCGCAGCTTGTGCACCACGCGGTCAAGGCGCTGGAAGGCGCCGTCCCAACTGGCAACCGGTGCGAAGGGCTTGGGCGGGTTGGGGTTGGCGGGGTCGGTGTGCAGCTCGTCCAGCGCGAAGGGCGCGGGGCGTACCGGGCGCTTGGCGGAGACGATGGTGAGCGGCACGATGGTCTGCCGCGCCCAGCAGCCGAAGTCGTAGATGTTGAGCGGCAGCCAGGTGGGGAACCAGATGAGTTCCGGGGGGAGTTCGGGCAGGTCCTCCCACTTCCACCAGCCGAACAGGGCGAGCCAGATCCGGGTGAAGACGCGGGCGGAGGCGATGCCGCCGTGCTCGCGGACCCAGGCGGAGGCACGGGCCATGTGGGGGGCGCCCGGGGCGTCTCCGGCCAGGCGCAGGGCGACGTACGCCTCGATGGTGGCGGAGAGTTCGCCGGGACCGCCGTAGAAGGTGGGCCAGGCGCCGTCCGCGCGCTGCTCGCCCCGGATGTAGCGGGCGGCGGCGTGGGTGGTGGCCTCGTCGCGGATGCCGAGGAACTGGCGCAGGAGCAGGTCCTCGGCGTCCATGGTGACGTTGGTCTCCAGGTCGCCCTTCCACCAGCCCTCGGGGTCCTGCAGGGAGAGCAGGAAGTCCGTGGCGCGGCGGACGGCGCGTTCGGCGGCCTCGGGTACCCCGGCCGCCTCGGGGGTGGTGCTGTCGGTGTCGCTGGCCGCGTCGGCACGGGGCGGGATGGCCGCCCCGGTGCTTCCGTCGGTCGTCGCTGTCATGGCTTCCCCTTTGTGCAGTCGTGCGAGTCGTGCTGCTGTGGGTCCGCCGTCGGCCGGTGTCGGTCATCGCGCCGCACCGGCCGGCGACTACGCGAGGGTTATTCGGCCGATAGTGATCATCTCTTCCTGACGACGACGAAGTCGGCGAGCGCCGTGAAGGCGGCCCGCACCCGGTCGGGCATGTCGACGGCGTCGAGAGCCTCGACGGCGACGGTGTGCTGGCGCCGGGCCTCCTCGGCCGTCCACTCGCGGCCGCCCGCCTCCTCGATGAGGGCGGCGCGGGCCGCGAACTCGGCCTCGGAGAAGTTCGCGAAGTCGCTGCTCTTGGCGTCGGCGGCGAGGATCTCGCCGAGACGCTCGGAGGCGGGTCCGCCCGCGGCGAGCGCGGCGACCACGGGCAGGGACTTCTTGCGCTGGCGCAGGTCGCTCCAGGTCTGCTTGCCGGTGGACTCCGGGTCGCCCCAGATGCCGAGCAGGTCGTCGACGGCCTGGAAGGCGAGCCCGAGGTGGTAGCCGTACCGTTCCAGCGCGTCGGCGGTGGCGTCACCGGCGCCGCCGAGGACCGCGCCGATGGAGGAGGCGCAGGCGAGCAGGGCGCCGGTCTTGTTGCCCTCCATCTCCAGGCACTCCTCGACGCTGACGCGGTCGCGGTGCTCGTAGGAGATGTCCTGGGCCTGACCGTCGATCAGGGCGCGGGTGGCGGTGGTCAGGCGGCGGGTGGCGCGCCCCGCCTCGACGGTGCCGAGTTCCAGCAGGACCTCGTTGCCGAGGGCGAAGAGGGCGTCGCCGACCAGGATGGCCTGGGCGGGGCCGTGCACCTTCCAGACGGTGTCGCGGTGGCGGCGCTGCTCGTCGCCGTCCATCAGGTCGTCGTGCAGCAGCGAGAAGTTGTGGACCAGTTCGACGGCGACGGCGCCGGGCACGCCGACCTCGGGGGCGGCGCCGGTGACCTCGGCGGAGAGGACCGCGAGCGCGGGGCGTACGGCCTTGCCGCCGTCGCCCTCTGCCGGGTTGCCCGCCGCGTCGATCCAGCCGAAGTGGTAGGCGGCGACGGTGTCCATGGGCGGCGCCAGCCGGTCGACGGCCGCGCGCAGGACCGGGGTGGCCAGGGTGCGGCCGCGCTCCAGCAGCGCGGTCACGTCCACCGCGTCTGCGGCGGTCGAGGCCGGGGGCGGCACAGTGGGCACAGTCTCTCCTCTTGTTGCGGTACCGGGGGTGCGGGACCGGCCCGCTCGCTCCTGATCGAGCATCACGCCGCCTCCTCGAAAGCGAAGAGGTGGCGGGGGCGGGGCCGGCCGAGGGCGCCGAGGGCGGCGTCGGCCGCGCTCACGCCGCTGCGGACCGCACTCTCCATGGTCGCGGGCCACCCGGTGGCGGTCCACGCTCCGGCCAGGTACAGGCCGGGTGCCTTGGTGCGGGCGCCGGGCCGCAGTCGTCCGACGCCGGGGGCGGGGGCGAACGTGGCGGTGCGCTCGCGGGTCACGAAGAAGTCCAGCACGCGGGCGGCGCGGGTGCCGGGGATCAGCCGTTCCAGCTCGGGCAGATAGCGCTCGCGGAGTTCGGCGACGGGGGTGTCGATCTCGTCCTGGGCGGCCGACTGGGACAGCGCCAGATACTGACCGGTGTTCAGCCCGGAGGCGGCGGTGCGGTCGAAGACCCACTGCACGGGCGAGCCGAGCGCGGCGAAGAAGGGCCGGGCGAGGACGCGGCGGTCGTACACGACATGGACGTTGAGGATCGGGGCGGTGCCGATGCGCAGCAGCCGACCGGGGTCGTCGAGCGCGCCGGGCGGCAGCAGGTCGTGCGCCTCGCGCTGGGGTACGGCGAGGACGACGGCGTCGGCGTCGAGCGTCTCGCCGGGAACCTGAACGCTCCAGCCGCCGTTCTCGTTCTGGGTAAGGGAGGTGACGCGTGTACGGACCTCGGTGCGCACGCCCGCGGAGTCGAGCGCCTTGCGGGCGAGCCGGTCGTGCAGTTCGCCCAGCGGGACGTGGGCCCAGCCGATGTCGGCCGCGCCCGGGTCGGACAGCAGACCGGTCTTGAACACCATCGCGGCGAGTCCCAGCGAGGCGTCGCCTGCGACCGCGTTGAGGGTGGCGACACCGACCAGGTCCCACAGTGCCTCGACGGCGCGCGCCGACTGGCCGTGCGCGGTCAGCCAGCCGCCGAAGTCCTGGGTGTCCAGGGCTGGATCGGTGGGGTCGAGTCCCTTGAGCGCGAGCGCGGCGCGTCCGACCGCGGCCCGCTCGGCGAGCGAGAGGTGCGGATAGGCGGCCAGGCTGCGCCCCAGGTGGAGGGGGACGGGCAGCGGGTCGCGCCGTAGCCTGCCGAGCCGTCTGCCCTCGGGCTTGTCGGCGTCGACGACGGGTACGTCGAGGCGGTTCTGCAACGGTGCCAGCGCGGTGCCCTCGATGCGGTCGAGGAACCAGCGGTAGGCGGTGCAGCAGCGCAGGTAGACGTGCTGGCCGTTGTCCACGGTCAGTCCGTCGCGCTGGAAGGAGAAGGCGAGTCCGCCCAGGCGGGGGCGGCCTTCGAGGAGGGTGACGCGGACGCCGGCGTCGGCGAGGGCGAGGGCAGCGGTGGTCCCGGCGAGACCGCCGCCGACCACGACGGCGTGCCGCGGTGTGCCGTCCGCGGGTGCCGGAGGGCCGGAGTGCGCCTCGGCGGGGCGTGCGCCGTCGCTCATCGTGCGTCCTTCCCTGCGTGCCGCGCGTGCTGGTTGAACGGTGCACGCTCGGCCGTCGCAGTCAGGGACGCCACGCCGCACTCCGGGGTTGCCCGTCCTGCCGGACGGGTGGAGCCCGCCTCGTCCGCCGGGGCCATCAGGCGCGCCTCCTGACGGTCTGGCGGTTGACGTGCCGGGTGTCGAGCCCGGACAGTCCGCGCACGGCGACGTACGCCTTCTCGCGGCCGGGCAGCGAGACGCGCCCGCGCAGCACCGCCTCGGGGTCGCGCTCGATGCGGTCGAGCAGGCGGCGGTAGATGCCGGCCATGGCGGCGACGCAGGCGCCGCTGCGCCGGTCGAGCATGGGCAGCAGCCGGTAGCCCTCGGCGAACAGGGCGCGGGCGCGGCGGACCTCGAAGTGGACGAGTCCCGCGAAGTCGGAGCCCTCGGGCGGGGTGGGTCCGGCGAACCCGGCGGAGCAGCCGAACTTGGCGAGGTCGTCGGAGGGCAGATAGGTGCGGCCTCCCTCGGCGTCCTCGCGGACGTCGCGCAGGATGTTGGTGAGCTGGAGCGCGAGACCGAGGGTGTCGGCGTACTCGGCGGCGCGTTCGGCGCCGCGGGCGCCGGGTTCGGTGCCGAAGACGCCGAGCGAGAGGCGTCCGATGGCTCCGGCGACGCAGCGGCAGTAGACCTTGAGGTCGTCCCAGGTCTCGTAGCTCTCGCCGCGCACGTCCATCTGGACGCCGTCGATCAGCTCGTCCAGACCGCCGAGCGGGATCGGGAAGGCGCGGGCGGCGTCCGCGAGGGCGACGGCCACCGGGTCGGTGTCGTCCTCCTCGACCTCGCCCGCGTGGACGCGGGTGAGCAGCGCCCTGGTCTCCTCCAGGCGCGCGACCTTGACGTCGTCGGGCAGCTCGCCGTCGCCGATGTCGTCCACGCGCCGGGAGAAGGCGTACAGCGCGGACATGGCGCGGCGCTTGGGCGTGGGCAGCAGGCGGATGCCGTAGGCGAAGTTGCGGGCCTGCTGGCCGGTGACCGTCTCGCAGTAGCGGTAGGCGGCGAGTACCGGTGCGGACACGTGCGGTGAGGACTCCACGGACCGCATCACCCCTCTCCTCGCAGGGTCACGCCCACCTCGCGCAGCAGCCGGAGCCTGCCGGGTCTTGGAGGGCCGGGAAGGACGTCGAATCCGGCGGCGGCGATCGCGTCGACCGCCGCCCTTCCCCCCGCCACGAACCCCGCGAGCAGCAGCTTGAGCCTGCCGTGGACGCTACCCACGAGGGGGGCGCCTTCATTCAGCAGATCGCGGGCGCGTTGTGATTCGTACGCGACCAGCGCGCGCACCGATGCGCCGGCGCTCTTGGCGGTGAGGTCGGACTCCTGGACGTGGAAGCGCTTCATGTCCTCTGCGGGCAGATAGATCCGGTCGCGGCCGAGGTCCTCGGCGACGTCCTGGAGGTGTTCGACGATCTGCAGCGCGGTGCAGATCGCGTCGGACAGGCGGACCCGCTCGGGCGTCGTCGTGCCGGTGACGGCGAGGACGAGGCGGCCGACGGGGTTGGCGGACAGTTCGCAGTAGGCGCGCAGGTCGTCGTACGTCTCGTAGCGCTTGACCACCTGGTCCTGGCGGTTGGCGGCGATCAGACCGAGGAAGGGCTCGGGGCTGATGCGGCAGCGGCGCACGGTGGGCTGCAGGCGCCGCAGCAGCGGGTGGCGGGGGGTGGCGTCGAAGACGCGGCGCAGGTCGGTCTCGAAGGCGTCGAGGACGGCGAGGCGGTCCTTGGCGTCCGCCTCGGGGACGCCGAGGACGCGGGCGTCGGCGCCGCCGGGGGCGAGGTCGCCGTCACCGATGTCGTCGACGAGGCGGGCGAAGCCGTAGACGGCCATGAGGTCGTCGCGCCAGGCGCGCGGCAGGAAGAAAGGGGCCACGGGGAAGTTCTCGCTCGTGGCCTTGTCCAGAGTGGCGCGTTCCAGTGCCGTCGCCGTGTCGGTTCCCGTCACCGCGCGCTGCCCGGGGCGGGGACGGCACATGCTGCGCTGAGCTGGGGAGTTTCCGTAGCCATTGCCGTCACATCTCCCGTTCTACACTGCGGAACCGATACACACTATTTCGGACACGCCGCCTGCCCTCCGGGGGAGGTCGCCCGGCGGAGGGTGTCGCGCATTATGGCCCTACTTGCCGGTTTCCGGCACCGGTACAGCTTACGTTGTACAACGCGACAGGGTCCGTCGGGGTGTCCGGCGCATCACAACAACACACCGATTGGCGTCAAGATTCCTACGCACGCCCGGAGTTGACGCTTCTTTTGCAGACGCCGGGCCCCGCCGGAGAAGTTCCGGCGGGGCCCGGGGCCGCTCGGGTCACTTGCCCGTGAACTTCTCGTACTCCTTGAGGACCTCTTCGGTGGGTCCGTCCATGCGGAGTTCGCCGCGCTCCAGCCACAGGACGCGGTTGCAGGTGTCGCGGATCGACTTGTTGTTGTGGCTCACCAGGAAGACCGTTCCGGCCTCCTTGCGCAGCTCGCGGATGCGCGCCTCGGAGCGCTTCTGGAACTTGCGGTCGCCGGTGGCGAGCGCCTCGTCGATCATGAGGACGTCGTGGTCCTTGGCGGCGGCGATGGAGAAGCGGAGCCGGGCAGCCATGCCGGAGGAGTAGGTCCGCATCGGCAGGGTGATGAAGTCGCCCTTCTCGTTGATCCCGGAGAAGTCGACGATGTCCTGGTAGCGCTCCCTGATCTGCTCGCGGGACATGCCCATCGCGAGACCGCCCAGGATGACGTTGCGCTCGCCGGTCAGGTCGTTCATCAGGGCGGCGTTGACGCCGAGCAGGGAGGGCTGGCCGTCGGTGTAGACCTTGCCCTGTTCGGCAGGGAGCAGACCCGCGATGGCGCGCAGCAGGGTGGACTTGCCGGAGCCGTTGGAGCCGATCAGACCGATGGCCTCGCCCCGGTAGGCGACGAAGGAGACACCGCGCACGGCGTGCACCTTGCGCACCCCGCGCTCCTCGCCGCGCTTGACGATGCGGCTCAGGGCGGCGGTCGCGCTGCCCTTGCCGGTCTTGGCGCCGTTGACCCGGTAGACGATGTGCAGCTCGTCCGCGATGACGGTCGGACGGCGCTCGCCGGTGTTGTGCTCAGCCACGGCCGTACCGCTCCTCAGCCTTCCAGAAGTACACGAAGCCGCCGCCGAAGATCACCACGGCCCAGAAGGCGGCGAGACCCCACACGTGCGGGGGCAGGTTCGAGGCGCCGTAGCCGTCGATCAGCGCGAAGCGCATGAGGTCCATGTAGACGGCGGCGGGGTTGGCCTGCAGGACCCGGACGATCCACTCCGGCTTGCCCGCGAGCATGTGGTTGATGGAGAACATGACGCCCGAGGCGTACATCCAGGTGCGCAGGATGAACGGCATGAGCTGGGCGAGGTCGGGCGTCTTGGCGCCCATGCGCGCCACGATCAGCGCGATGCCGGTGTTGAAGAGGAACTGCAGCACCAGCACCGGGACGATCAGCAGCCAGGACAGCCGGGGGTAGTTCCCGAAGCCGATCGCCACCAGGAACATGACGATCATCGAGAACAGCAACTGCTGGAGCTGCTGGAGCGAGAAGGAGATGGGCAGCGCGGCGCGCGGGAAGTGCAGGGCGCGCACCAGCCCCAGGTTGCCGGAGATCGCGCGGACGCCGGACATGATCGAGCTCTGCGTGAAGGTGAACACGAAGACGCCGGTGACCAGGAACGGGATGTACACGTCGTGGGACATGCCCCGGCTGGCGTGCAGGATCAGACCGAAGATGAAGTAGTAGACGGCCGCGTTCAGCAGCGGGGTGGCGACCTGCCAGAGCTGGCCGAGCTTGGCCTGGCTGTACTGCGCGGTCAGCTTCGCCTGGGAGAAGGCGAGGATGAAGTGGCGCCGGCCCCACAACTGGCGGACGTACTCGACGAGCGAGGGCCGGGCGCCGCTCACCGCGAGCCCGTACTTGGCGGCCAGTTGCTCCGCCGTCAGTCCCTCGTCGGGCGACGGGGCCGCGGTCACCGCGACACCGCCGTCATGGAATGTCTCACTCACGGGTGGAAACTTTCGTCTTCGAGTACGTCGAGTACGTCGTATACATCGGGTACGTCGTGCGTTCGTCTTTCGGCCCGGGGCACCGTTTCTCGCCCGGGGCCACCGTCGAGCTTGTCAGATCACCGGCGGCCGGCCCAGCCGGGTCAGCCGCCACACGGTACGCCAGCTCATCGGGCGGCGGGGACCGCACGGGGTGGTCCAGCCCTCCTTGAAGCCGCCGAACCACGCCTTCAGGGCCGGTCCCGAGGGGCGGCGCAGCAGGGTGAGCAGCAGCCAGACCCCGAGGTAGACGGGGACGAGCAGGGCGGGGAGGTTGCGGCGGGCCAGCCAGACCCGGTTGCGGGCGACCATGCGGTGGTAGACCGCGTGCCGGGAGGGCGCGGTGGTCGGGTGGAACAGCACCATGTCGGAGCGGTAGTCGATCATCCAGCCCGCGTTCAGCGCGCGCCAGGCGAGGTCGGTCTCCTCGTGGGCGTAGAAGAACTCGTCCGGCAGCCCGCCGACCTCGGTGAACACCTTGGTGCGTACGGCGTTGGCGCCGCCGAGGAACGTGGTCACCCGGGAGGAGCGCATCGGGTCGGCGGCGCGCAGCCGGGGCACGTGACGGCGCTGGGTCTCGCCGGTCTCGGGGTCGGCGATGCGGAAGCTGATGATGCCGAGCCGGGGGTCGGCGGCGAACGCCTCGCGGCACAGCTCGGCGGTGTCGTAACGGGCGAGCAGACCGTCGTCGTCGAGGAAGAGCAGGATGTCGACGTCGCTGCCGCCGGGTCCGAACGCCTCGATGCCGACGTTGCGTCCGCCGGGGATGCCGAGGTTCTCGGGCAGCTCGACGGTGCGCACGCCCTCGGGGACGTCGGGCACGGGCGAGCCGTTGCCGACGACGACGACCTGGACGTGGTCGCCCTCCTGCTTGGCGACGGAGTCGAGCAGGGCGCGCAGCTCCTCGGGCCGGTTGCCCATGGTGATGACGACCGCGCCGACCTTCATGCCGTGCGTCTCGGCCATGCCGTTCACCTCAGCCTGCTGGACACGAGAATGGACACCAGGTGCAGCACCGTCTGCAACAGGGCGATGCCGGCCAGCACGGCGGTGCCGAGCCGGGTGAAGAACAGGTCGCCGCGCGCCTGGTCCACGATCGCGAGCACCAGGATCAGCAGCGACGCCTCGATGCCGAGGATGAGGCGGTGGAACTTCAGCGCGGCGGCGGCGCGCCGGGCGAGCGCCATTCCGGAGGAGCGCGGCTCGGCTGCCGACTCCTTGACCGGGGGCATCCCCGCCTGGTGCCGGGCGACGCCGACGAGGTCGGTCTCCGCCTTGATGAGGATGGCGCCGAGCGCGGCGAGCGTGCCGAGGAACGCCCACAGCCAGTCGATGCGTCCGGTGCCGAACAGGTCGGCGGCGCGCAGACCGAGTCCGACCAGGACGGCGGCGTCGGTGAGGTAGGCGCCGACCCGGTCGAGGTAGACCCCGCCGAGCGAGTACTGCTTGCGCCAGCGGGCGATCTCGCCGTCCACGCAGTCCAGCAGCAGATAGAGCTGGGTGGCCACGATGCCGAGGACGGCGCCCCAGATCCCCGGCACCAGCAGCGCCGGGGCGGCGAGCACGCCGCAGACGGTCATCAGGTACGTGAGCTGGTTGGGCGAGATCCTGGTGTTGACCAGGTAGCGGTCGATACGCAGGGACACCTCGCGCATGTAGAGGCGTCCCGCCCAGTGCTCACCGCTGCGCCGGTCCTTCACCCCGGCGGGGTGGACGACCGGACGGAGTTCAGCTACCGATGGCCTTGACATAGTCGGCGTAGATGTCCTTGATCTGGGTCGGCTTGAGGTCGAGGTGTTCGAGGATCGTGTAGCGGCCGGGCCTGGTCTCGGGCGCGAACTCCACGACGCGGACGAACTCGTCCGCCGTGAAGCCCATGTCCTCGGCCCGGACCGGCAGGTCGTGCCGGCGCAGCACCTCGGCCATGTGGGCCGATTCCTCGTGCGCTCCGCGCAGGTACATCGCGAAGGCGGCGCCGAAGCCGCACTGCTCGCCGTGGCTGGCGGCGCGCTGCGGGAAGAGCAGGTCGAAGGCGTGGTTGATCTCGTGGCAGGCGCCCGAGGAGGGGCGCGAGTCGCCGGAGACCGACATGGCGATGCCGGAGAGGACCAGCGCCTCGGCGAGGACCTGGAGGAACTCGTCGTCCGCGATGGAGCCGGGGTGGCGGAGCACGGCTTCGCCCGCCTGGCGGGCCATGGCGGCGGCGAGACCGTCGATCTTCTCGCCGTTGACCCGGTTGGCCAGCTCCCAGTCCGCGATGGCGGAGACGTTGGAGATCGCGTCGCCGATGCCGGAGCGCACGAAGCGCGCCGGGGCGTCGTGGATGACGTCCAGGTCGATCAGGACGGCGATCGGGTTGGGCACACCGTAGGAGCCCCGGCCCGCGTCGTTGTCCAGGGTGGCGACCGGCGAGCACAGTCCGTCGTGCGCGAGGTTCGTCGGCACGGCGACGAGCGGCAGACCGACCCGCGCCGCGGCGTACTTGGCGCAGTCGATGATCTTGCCGCCGCCGAGTCCGACCACGGCGTCGTAGTGACCGCCGCGGATCTCCTCGGCCAGGCGGATCGCGTCGTCCAGGGTGCCGCCGCCGACCTCGTGCCAGCTCGCGCCGGGCAACTGGGGCGCGACGCGCTCACGCAGCCGGGCGCCCGAGCCGCCGCTGACGGCGACGGCGAGGCGGCCGGAGTGCGAGACGCGCTCGTCGGCGAGGACGGCGGCCAGGTCGTCGAGGGCACCCGGGCGGATGTCGACGACGACCGGCGACGGGATGAGCCTCGTCAGTACCGGCACGCGATCTCCCGCCCGCGCGCGAGGTCGTCGTGGTTGTCGATCTCGACCCAGGAGACCTCGCCGATCGGCTG
>NZ_JACYHF010000041.1 GCF_016482685.1 Streptomyces sp. DSM 110735
TTGTCTGGTGAGGTGATGGGTGGCTGGTCGTTGTTTGAGAACTGCACAGTGGACGCGAGCATCTGTGGCCAAGTTTTTAAGGGCGCACGGTGGATGCCTTGGCACCAGGAACCGATGAAGGACGTGGGAGGCCACGATAGTCCCCGGGGAGCCGTCAACCAGGCTTTGATCCGGGGGTTTCCGAATGGGGAAACCCGGCAGTCGTCATGGGCTGTCACCCGCTGCTGAACACATAGGCAGTGTGGAGGGAACGAGGGGAAGTGAAACATCTCAGTACCCTCAGGAAGAGAAAACAACCGTGATTCCGGGAGTAGTGGCGAGCGAAACCGGATGAGGCCAAACCGTATGCGTGTGAGACCCGGCAGGGGTTGCGCATGCGGGGTTGTGGGATCTCTCTTCTGTCGTCTGCCGGCGACAGGACGAGTCAGAAACCGTTGATGTAGACGAAGGACATGCGAAAGGTCCGGCGTAGAGGGTAAGACCCCCGTAGTCGAAACGTCAGCGGCTCGTTTGAGAGACACCCAAGTAGCACGGGGCCCGAGAAATCCCGTGTGAATCTGGCGGGACCACCCGCTAAGCCTAAATATTCCCTGGTGACCGATAGCGGATAGTACCGTGAGGGAATGGTGAAAAGTACCGCGGGAGCGGAGTGAAATAGTACCTGAAACCGTGTGCCTACAAGCCGTGGGAGCGTCGGATGTATCTTCGGATGCATCTCGTGACTGCGTGCCTTTTGAAGAATGAGCCTGCGAGTTTGCGGTGTGTTGCGAGGTTAACCCGGGTGGGGAAGCCGTAGCGAAAGCGAGTCCGAACAGGGCGCTTCAGTAGCACGCTCAAGACCCGAAGCGGAGTGATCTAGCCATGGGCAGGTTGAAGCGGAGGTAAGACTTCGTGGAGGACCGAACCCACCAGGGTTGAAAACCTGGGGGATGACCTGTGGTTAGGGGTGAAAGGCCAATCAAACTCCGTGATAGCTGGTTCTCCCCGAAATGCATTTAGGTGCAGCGTCGTGTGTTTCTTGCCGGAGGTAGAGCACTGGATAGGCGATGGGCCCTACCGGGTTACTGACCTTAGCCAAACTCCGAATGCCGGTAAGTGAGAGCACGGCAGTGAGACTGTGGGGGATAAGCTCCATGGTCGAGAGGGAAACAGCCCAGAGCATCGACTAAGGCCCCTAAGCGTACGCTAAGTGGGAAAGGATGTGGAGTCGCACAGACAACCAGGAGGTTGGCTTAGAAGCAGCCACCCTTGAAAGAGTGCGTAATAGCTCACTGGTCTAGTGATTCCGCGCCGACAATGTAGCGGGGCTCAAGCGTACCGCCGAAGTCGTGTCATTCGTACAAGAAGCCCCAACGGGTGTACGGATGGGTAGGGGAGCGTCGTGTGCCGGGTGAAGCCGCGCCGGAAGGCAGTGGTGGACGGTTCACGAGTGAGAATGCAGGCATGAGTAGCGATACAAACGTGAGAAACGTTTGCGCCGATTGACTAAGGGTTCCTGGGTCAAGCTGATCTGCCCAGGGTAAGTCGGGACCTAAGGCGAGGCCGACAGGCGTAGTCGATGGATAACCGGTTGATATTCCGGTACCCGCTGTGAAGCGTCAAACATCGAACCAGACGATGCTAAGTCCGTGAAGCCGTCCCGGAGCCTTCGGGCAAAGGGAAGTGGTGGAGCCGACGATCCAGATCTGCAGTAGGTGAGTGATGGGGTGACGCAGGAAGGTAGTCCAGCCCGGGCGATGGTAGTCCCGGGGTAAGGGTGTAGCCCGAGTGGTAGGCAAATCCGCCACTCATACAGGGTGAGACCTGATGCCGAGCCGATTGTGGTGAAGTGGATGATCCTATGCTGTCGAGAAAAGCCTCTAGCGAGTTTCATGGCGGCCCGTACCCTAAACCGACTCAGGTGGTCAGGTAGAGAATACCGAGGCGTTCGGGTGAACTATGGTTAAGGAACTCGGCAAAATGCCCCCGTAACTTCGGGAGAAGGGGGGCCACACCTGGTGATCCGTTTTACACGGTGAGCTGGGGGTGGCCGCAGAGACCAGCGAGAAGCGACTGTTTACTAAAAACACAGGTCCGTGCGAAGCCGTAAGGCGATGTATACGGACTGACGCCTGCCCGGTGCTGGAACGTTAAGGGGACCGGTTAGTCCTGTTTCGACAGGGCGAAGCTGAGAACTTAAGCGCCAGTAAACGGCGGTGGTAACTATAACCATCCTAAGGTAGCGAAATTCCTTGTCGGGTAAGTTCCGACCTGCACGAATGGCGTAACGACTTCTCGACTGTCTCAACCATAGGCCCGGTGAAATTGCACTACGAGTAAAGATGCTCGTTTCGCGCAGCAGGACGGAAAGACCCCGGGACCTTTACTACAGTTTGATATTGGTGTTCGGTTCGGCTTGTGTAGGATAGCTGGGAGACTGTGAACTCTGGACGCCAGTTCAGGGGGAGTCGTCGTTGAAATACCAGTCTGGTCGTGCTGGATGTCTAACCTGGGTCCGTGATCCGGATCAGGGACAGTGTCTGATGGGTAGTTTAACTGGGGCGGTTGCCTCCTAAAGAGTAACGGAGGCGCCCAAAGGTTCCCTCAGCCTGGTTGGTAATCAGGTGTTGAGTGTAAGTGCACAAGGGAGCTTGACTGTGAGACCGACGGGTCGAGCAGGGACGAAAGTCGGGACTAGTGATCCGGCGGTGGCTTGTGGAAGCGCCGTCGCTCAACGGATAAAAGGTACCCCGGGGATAACAGGCTGATCTTCCCCAAGAGTCCATATCGACGGGATGGTTTGGCACCTCGATGTCGGCTCGTCGCATCCTGGGGCTGGAGTCGGTCCCAAGGGTTGGGCTGTTCGCCCATTAAAGCGGTACGCGAGCTGGGTTTAGAACGTCGTGAGACAGTTCGGTCCCTATCCGCTGTGCGCGTAGGAATATTGAGAAGGGCTGTCCCTAGTACGAGAGGACCGGGACGGACGAACCTCTGGTGTGCCAGTTGTCCTGCCAAGGGCATGGCTGGTTGGCTACGTTCGGGAGGGATAACCGCTGAAAGCATCTAAGCGGGAAGCCTGCTTCGAGATGAGTATTCCCACCTCCTTGAGAGGGTAAGGCTCCCAGTAGACGACTGGGTTGATAGGCCAGATATGGAAGCCTGGTAACGGGTGGAGTTGACTGGTACTAATAGGCCGAGGGCTTGTCCTCAGTTGCTCGCGTCCACTGTGT
>NZ_JACYHF010000042.1 GCF_016482685.1 Streptomyces sp. DSM 110735
CATGGCCCCGCACTCGTCGCGACGCTGGAGGGACTTCCCGCCGGCGTGCCGATCACCACCGAGATGGTGGCGGATCATCTGGCGCGGCGGCGGCTCGGCTATGGGCGCGGCGCGCGGATGAAGTTCGAGCGTGACGAGGTCACTTTCCTGGGTGGTGTGCGGCACGGTCTGACGCTGGGCTCCCCGGTGGCGGTCATGGTGGGTAACACCGAGTGGCCGAAGTGGGAGCAGGTCATGGCGGCCGACCCGGTGGACGAGGAGGTGCTGGCGGGTCTGGCGCGTAACGCTCCGCTGACCCGTCCGCGTCCCGGTCATGCCGACCTCGCCGGTATGCAGAAGTACGGTTTCGACGAGGCGCGGCCGATTCTGGAGCGTGCTTCGGCGCGTGAGACGGCGGCGCGGGTGGCGCTGGGCGCGGTGGCGCGGTCGTACCTGAAGGAGACGGCCGGGATCGAGATCGTCTCCCATGTGGTGGAGCTGGCGGCGGCGAAGGCGCCGTACGGGGTGTACCCGGTCCCGGCGGACGTGGAGCGGCTGGACGCGGACCCGGTGCGCTGCCTGGACGCGGACGCCTCGAAGGCGATGGTCGCGGAGATCGATCAGGCGCACAAGGACGGTGACACGCTCGGCGGTGTGGTCGAGGTGCTCGCCTACGGTGTGCCGGTGGGTCTGGGTTCGCATGTGCACTGGGACCGCAGGCTGGACGCTCGTCTGGCCGCCGCGCTGATGGGCATCCAGGCGATCAAGGGTGTCGAGGTGGGTGACGGGTTCGATCTGGCGC
Source organism: Streptomyces sp. DSM 110735 (assembly GCF_016482685.1). Taxonomy (GTDB): domain Bacteria; phylum Actinomycetota; class Actinomycetes; order Streptomycetales; family Streptomycetaceae; genus Streptomyces. Next base: position 782 of record NZ_JACYHF010000042.1, read on the forward strand.
GGGTGCCGGGGTCGAAGGCGCATGACGAGATCGTGCGGACCGAGGACGGCATCCGCCGGGTGACCGGTCGCTCCGGTGGTACCGAGGGTGGTCTGACCACGGGTGAGCTGCTGCGGGTGCGGGCGGCGATGAAGCCGATCGCGACCGTGCCGCGCGCCCTGAAGACGGTGGACGTCGCCACGGGCGAGGCGACGCAGGCGCACCACCAGCGCTCGGACGTGTGCGCGGTCCCGGCCGCCGGGATCGTGGCGGAGGCGATGGTGGCGCTGGTCCTGGCGGACGCGGTGGCGGAGAAGTTCGGCGGCGACAGCGTGGCGGAGACCCGCCGTAACGTGCGGTCGTACCTCGAGAACCTGACGATCGGATGAGCGGGATGCCGGTCGTGGTCCTGGTCGGGCCGATGGGTGTGGGCAAGTCCACCGTGGGGCGGCTGCTGGCCGAGCGGCTGGGCGCGGCGTTCCGGGACACCGACGACGACATCGTGAGCGCGCAGGGCCGCGAGATCGCGGACATCTTCGTGGACGACGGCGAGGAGGTTTTCCGTGCGCTGGAGAAGCGCGCGGTGGCCGCCGCGGTCGCCGGGCACGCGGGTGTCCTGGCCCTGGGCGGCGGTGCGGTCCTGGACGCGGACACGCGGGCGCTGCTGGCCGGGCAGCGGGTGGTCTACCTCTCGATGGACGTCGAGGAAGCCGTGAAGCGCACCGGTCTGAACGCGGCGCGTCCGCTGCTCGCGGTCAACCCGCGCAAGCAGTGGCGGGAGCTGATGGAGGCCCGCCGTCATCTGTACGAGGAGGTCGCCGCGGTGGTCGTGGCGACGGACGGGCGCGACCCCGACGAGGTCGCCCAGGCCGTCCTGGACGCACTGGAGTTGAAAGAAGCATGAGCGAGGCAGTCACCCGCGTCCAGGTCGCCGGGACGGCCGGCACCGCCCCCTACGAGGTCCTCGTCGGCCGCCAGCTCCTGGGTGAGCTGGGCGGGTTGATCGGCCCGAAGGCGAAGCGGGTCGCCGTGATCCACCCCGAGGCGCTCGCGGAGACCGGGGACGCGCTGCGCGCCGACCTGGCCGGGCAGGGTTTCGAGGCGGTCGCGATCCAGGTGCCCAACGCCGAGGAGGCCAAGACCGCCGAGGTCGCCGCCTACTGCTGGAAGGCGCTGGGGCAGTCCGGGTTCACCCGCTCCGACGTCATCGTGGGCGTCGGCGGCGGCGCCACGACCGACCTGGCCGGGTTCGTCGCGGCGACCTGGCTGCGCGGGGTCCGCTGGATCGCGATCCCGACCACCGTGCTGGCCATGGTGGACGCGGCGGTCGGCGGCAAGACCGGTATCAACACCGCCGAGGGCAAGAACCTCGTCGGCGCCTTCCACCCCCCGGCCGGGGTGCTGTGCGACCTGGCCGCGCTGGACTCCCTCCCGGTCCACGACTACGTCTCCGGGCTGGCGGAGGTCATCAAGGCCGGTTTCATCGCCGACCCGGTGATCCTCGACCTGATCGAGTCCGACCCCGAGGCCGCGCGTACCCCGGCGGGACCGCACACCGCCGAGCTGATCGAGCGCTCGATCCGGGTCAAGGCGGACGTGGTCTCCTCCGATCTCAAGGAGGAGGGGCGCCGGGAGATCCTCAACTACGGGCACACTCTCGGCCATGCCATCGAGAAGAACGAGCGGTACAAGTGGCGGCACGGCGCCGCCGTCGCCGTCGGCATGCACTTCGCCGCCGAACTCGGGCGCCTCGCGGGACGGTTGGACGACGCCACCGCCGACCGCCACCGCGCGGTCCTGGAATCCGTCGGACTTCCCCTGCACTACCGCTACGACCAGTGGCCCAAGCTCGTCGAAGCCATGAAGGTCGACAAGAAGTCCCGCGGCGACCTGCTCCGCTTCATCGTCCTGGACGGCCTCGCCCG
>NZ_JACYHF010000044.1 GCF_016482685.1 Streptomyces sp. DSM 110735
ACGCGCCCACCCACCCGAGCCCCGGCAGGGGCGCACAACGGAACCTTCCAGGCAACCCGGAAGGCCACCACCGGTCTGCGACAGTTCGGCAGGCACGGGCACCGCCCCCCCCTCGACGAACGGCAGGGGCACGCGCCCACCCACCCGAGCCCCGGCAGGGGCGCACAACGGAACCTTCCAGGCAACCCGGAAGGCCACCACCGGTCTCCGACGGTTCGGCAGGCACGGGCACCGGCTTCCCGACGGAACGGCAGGGGCACGCGCCCGCCTTCCCCCGCCCCAGCAGGGCACGCACCAGGGCGTCCGGGCAGCTCGGAAGGCGGCAGCACCGGGTCTCCCGGGGGCTCGGACTCCCGGTGGCTTGGCCACGCGCCGGGGACGGCACCGGGTCCTCCCGTCGGTCGCGGGGGCGCGCCGAGGGCGTCTCAGCAGCCGGGAAGAAACGCGCCCCCAGCCGTCCCGCCCGCCCGGAAGGGCACACGCCGGGTCTCCCAGGCACGAGGGAGCGGCGCTCGCCCGCGGGCGCCTTCCGCTTCGGAAGCCCCGCTTCCCCCTGCCGTACCCTCGGTCCATGTCGCTCTACGCCGCCTACGCCGGCAACCTCGACGCGCGGCTGATGTCGCGCCGCGCCCCGCACTCCCCGCTGCGGGCGACCGGCTGGCTGAACGGCTGGCGGCTGACCTTCGGCGGCGAGCAGCTCGGCTGGGAGGGCGCGCTCGCGACGCTGGTCGAGGAGCCCGGGGCGCAGGTCTTCGTCGGCCTTTACGACCTCGCGCCGATGGACGAGGACTCGCTGGACCGCTGGGAGGGCGTCGGTCTCGGCGTCTACCGGCGCCTGAAGGCGCGCGTGCACACCCTGGACGGCGAGGAGCCCGCCTGGGTGTACGTCCTCAACGGCTACGAGGGCGGTCTCCCCTCCGCCCGCTACCTGGGCGAGATCGCCGACGCCGCCGAGTCCGCGGGCGCCCCGCACGACTACGTGATGGAACTCCGCAAGCGACCCTGCTGAGGGCAGCGGGCGGGTCCTGCGGAAACCCCGAGCGGCTCCTGCGTGGGCGTGAGCGGGTCCCGAGCAGGTCCTGCGCGGGGTCCGAACGGGTCCTGCGGCAGGGTCCAGCAAGCCCGGCACAAGATGCGAGCCGACCGGCACAAGGTGCGAGCCGACCCGGCGCGCGGTCCGGCCGAGACGCGCACGCGGTCCGGCCAGGAGGCGCCCCCAGTCACCCCGAGGGGCGCGCGGTCCCACCAAGGCGCGACAGCCACCCCGCCGGAGGGCAGGCACCCGCCGTCCCGCCGAACCATCCCGCCAGCAGCGCACGCACGGTTCCGCCGAGCCCCACGACCCACCCCGGACCCACCCCACTGAAGGTGTGCACACGGCTCCACCCAGCCGCACCAGCCACCCCGCCAAAGATGCGCACGCGGTCCCACCAAGGTGCGACACCCACC
>NZ_JACYHF010000045.1 GCF_016482685.1 Streptomyces sp. DSM 110735
GGCGGGACCGGAAATACCCAGGGTGGAACTCAGGGTGGCGGAACTGGCAACACTCAGGGTGGAACTCAGGGTGGCGGAACTGGCAATACCCAGGGTGGCGGCACCGGAAATACCCAGGGCGGGACCCAGGGTGGGACCGGTAACACCCAGGGTGGAACCCAGGGCGGTGCCGGTAACACCCAGGGCGGGACCCAGGGCGGCGCGACCGTGCCGGTAGTCCCCACGACGCCCGTGACCTGACAGCAGAGCAATTCCGCGGTGGAACGACAACACCGCGCGTCGCATCACCAGACGCCGAAGTCGACACGACCCCACAGGGAAGAGAGGGAATCAATCATGCGGCACTCTCGGAGGCAGCAAATAGCGACCGCGATAGCGTCGGCGGCCATGGTGGGAGGCATCATCACCATCGGCGGCCCGGCCTCAGCGGCACCGGTATCGACTCCTTCCGGTACGACGCAGGCGCACCACCTGTCGCCAGAGAAGCCGAAGCCGTGCAAGCAGAAGCAGAAGAACTGCAAGGTCAGGGGCAATACCCAGGGCGGAACCCAGGGTGGGGCCAGAGGAAACACCCAGGGCGGGACCCAGGGTGGCGGCACTGGGAACACTCAGGGTGGGACCCAGGGCGGCGGCACCGGTAATACCCAGGGCGGGACCCAGGGTGGCGGCCGGGGCAACACTCAGGGCGGCACGCAGGGTGGCGGTACTGGGAACACCCAGGGTGGAACTCAGGGTGGCGGCACCGGGAACACTCAGGGCGGCACGCAGGGTGGCGGAACTGGCAACACTCAGGGCGGCACGCAGGGTGGCGGCACCGGGAACACTCAGGGTGGAACCCAGGGCGGTGGCACGGGTAATACCCAGGGCGGCACGCAGGGTGGCGGTACTGGGAACACCCAGGGCGGGACCCAGGGTGGCGGTACTGGGAACACCCAGGGCGGGACCCAGGGTGGCGGGACCGGCAATACCCAGGGTGGAACCCAGGGTGGCGGCACGGGCAACACTCAGGGTGGAACCCAGGGTGGCGGGACCGGCAATACCCAGGGCGGCACGCAGGGTGGCGGCACGGGCAACACTCAGGGCGGCACGCAGGGTGGCGGCACGGGCAACACTCAGGGCGGCACGCAGGGTGGCGGGACCGGGAACACTCAGGGTGGAACCCAGGGTGGCGGGACTGGCAACACTCAGGGTGGAACCCAGGGTGGCGGGACCGGCAACACTCAGGGTGGAACCCAGGGTGGCGGGACCGGCAACACTCAGGGTGGAACCCAGGGTGGCGGGACCGGCAA
>NZ_JACYHF010000046.1 GCF_016482685.1 Streptomyces sp. DSM 110735
GAGTGGACCGGGCACACCGGCAAGCGGATCAAGAACGTCGTGAACATCGGTATCGGCGGCTCGGATCTGGGTCCGGCGATGGCGTACGAGGCGCTGCGCGCCTTTACCGACCGCGATCTGACCGTGCGGTTCGTGTCCAACGTGGACGGCGCGGACCTGCATGAGGCGATCCGGGATCTGGATCCGGCGGAGACGTTGTTCATCGTGGCGTCGAAGACGTTCACGACGATCGAGACGATCACGAACGCGACCTCGGCACGTCAGTGGCTGCTTGAGTCGCTGGATGGGGGCACCTCCCGCTCGAGCGAAGCCGAGAGTGGGGGAGAGAAGGCGGTCGCGCGGCACTTCGTGGCGTTGTCGACGAACGCGGAGAAGGTGTCCGGGTTCGGGATCGACGTGGACAACATGTTCGAGTTCTGGGACTGGGTCGGCGGGCGGTATTCGTTCGACTCGGCGATCGGTCTGTCGCTGATGATCGCGATCGGTCCGGAGCGGTTCCGGGAGCTGCTGGACGGTTTCCGGATCGTGGACGAGCACTTCCGTACCGCTCCGGCGGAGGGCAACGCGCCTTTGCTGATGGGGTTGTTGGGGATCTGGTACAACAACTTCTTCGACGCGCAGTCGCTGGCGGTGCTGCCGTACAGCCACTATCTGTCCAAGTTCACGGCGTACTTGCAGCAGTTGGACATGGAGTCCAACGGCAAGTCGGTGCAGCGTGACGGGGCGCCGGTGGAGTGGCAGACCGGTCCGGTGGTGTGGGGTACGCCGGGGACGAACGGGCAGCACGCGTACTACCAGTTGATCCACCAGGGCACGAAACTGATCCCGGCGGACTTCATCGGATTCGCGCGTCCGGCCGAGGAGTTGAGCGATGCGCTCAAGGGCCAGCACGACCTGCTGATGGCCAACTTCTTCGCCCAGACCCAGGCGCTCGCCTTCGGCAAGACGGCGGAGGAGGTCCGGGCGGAAGGGGTGCCGGAGGAACTCGTCGCGGCCAAGACCTTCCAGGGCGACCGCCCGACCACCACCATCCTGGCCCCCGAACTGACCCCCTCGGTCCTCGGCCAGCTCATCGCCCTCTACGAACAGAAGGTGTTCGTCCAGGGCGCGGTCTGGAACATCGACTCCTTCGACCAGTGGGGCGT
>NZ_JACYHF010000047.1 GCF_016482685.1 Streptomyces sp. DSM 110735
GACTCCAGGATCTGGAGACCGACCTTGACCTCCTCGGCGGGCGGCGCGGACAGGGAGACGCGGATCGTGTCGCCGATGCCCTGGGAGAGCAGCGCGCCGAAGGCGACCGCCGACTTGATCGTGCCCTGGAACGCGGGACCCGCCTCCGTCACACCGAGGTGGAGGGGGTAGTCGCACTGGGCGGCCAACTGGCGGTACGCCTCGATCATCACGACCGGGTCGTTGTGCTTCACCGAGATCTTGATGTCCCGGAAGTCGTGCTCCTCGAAGAGGGACGCCTCCCACAGGGCGGACTCGACCAGCGCCTCGGGGGTCGCCTTGCCGTACTTCTGGAGGAGGCGGCGGTCCAGGGAGCCCGCGTTCACCCCGATGCGGATCGGCGTGCCGTGGTCCTTCGCGGCGCGCGCGATCTCCTTCACCTTGTCGTCGAACTGCTTGATGTTGCCCGGGTTCACCCGGACCGCCGCACAGCCCGCCTCGATCGCCGCGAACACGTACTTCGGCTGGAAGTGGATGTCCGCGATCACCGGGATCTGCGACTTCCGCGCGATCGTCGCCAGCGCGTCCGCGTCGTCCTGCGTCGGACACGCGACCCGGACGATCTGGCAGCCCGACGCCGTCAGCTCGGCGATCTGCTGCAGCGTCGAGCCGATGTCCGACGTACGCGTCGTCGTCATGGACTGCAC
>NZ_JACYHF010000048.1 GCF_016482685.1 Streptomyces sp. DSM 110735
CGGCACGCGATCTCCCGCCCGCGCGCGAGGTCGTCGTGGTTGTCGATCTCGACCCAGGAGACCTCGCCGATCGGCTGCACGTCGATCCTGAAGCCCCGGTTCACCAGCTCCTGGTAGCCGTCCTCGTAGTAGAGCTGCGGGTCGCGCTCGAACGTCACACGCAGCGCGTCCGCCAGCTCCTCGGCAGCCTCACCCTCGATGAGGGTCACACCGATGTACTCACCGGTCGCCTCGGCGGGGTCCATCAGCTTCGTGATCTTCTGGACGCCCTTCTCGGGGTCCACGACGACCTTCATCTCCTCGTCCGCCAGGGACTTCACCGTGTCCAGCGCGAGGATGATCTTCTTGCCCTCACCACGCGCGGCAAGGAGCGTCTTCTCGACCGAGACCGGGTGCACGGTGTCACCGTTGGCCAGGATCACGCCGTCCTTGAGCGCGTCACGACCGCACCACAGGGAGTAGGCGTTGTTCCACTCCTCGGCCTTGTCGTTGTCGATCAGCGTGATCTTCAGCCCGTACTTGGCCTCCAGGGCCTCCTTGCGGGCGTACACGGCTTCCTTGCGGTAACCGACGATGACACCGACCTCGGTCAGACCCACCTCGGCGAAGTTGCCCAG
>NZ_JACYHF010000049.1 GCF_016482685.1 Streptomyces sp. DSM 110735
GGGCGGCGACGAATGCCACATGGCGTTCCACTTCCCGGTCATGCCGCGCATCTTCATGGCAGTCCGGCGTGAGTCGCGCTACCCGGTCTCCGAGATCCTCGCCAAGACGCCCTCGATCCCGTCGAGTTGCCAGTGGGGCATCTTCCTGCGCAACCACGACGAGCTGACCCTGGAGATGGTCACCGACGAGGAACGCGACTACATGTGGGCGGAGTACGCGAAGGACCCGCGTATGCGCGCCAACATCGGCATCCGCCGCCGCCTCGCGCCCCTCCTCGACAACGACCGCAATCAGATCGAGCTGTTCACCGCCCTGTTGCTCTCCCTGCCCGGCTCGCCGATCCTCTACTACGGCGACGAGATCGGCATGGGCGACAACATCTGGCTCGGCGACCGCGACGCCGTCCGCACCCCCATGCAGTGGACCCCCGACCGCAACGCGGGCTTCTC
>NZ_JACYHF010000004.1 GCF_016482685.1 Streptomyces sp. DSM 110735
TTTTTTTTTTAATAATACCCGGGGGGGGGTCCCCGGGGGGGGGGCCGGGGGGGCTGGGGGGGGGGGGGGGGGTAACGGGTTTCGGGGGGGGGGGGGGGGGGGGGGGGGGCCCCCCGCCCCGGGGCGCCCTCCTGTTTCCCCCGTACTCCCCGTACGGTCCTTCCCGGTCCCCGTGGACGGTCGGTCCACGGGCCCCCGTGCCTCGCTTCCGCCGACGGATCGGCGGAAGGAGCGGCAGGCGGGCGGGCGCCGTTCCGCCGCCCCGTGTCGGCGGTGCCGGGCCGCGCCCCTTGCCGTGCCTCCACTCTCCCGCCCGGGCGCCCTCCGGCCCATCCGCGCGGCTACTCATCTCGCCGTCTAGGTACGGATACTCAGCCCTCCGCACGCGAACCCGCCCCCCAGAGCCGCGCGCTGGCTACCATCGCCTCCGTGTCCGTACTCCCCCTGGTCTTCACCAGCGGCTGGGCCAGCGGCGTCAACGCCTACGCGGTGGTGCTGCTCCTCGGCCTGTTCGGCCTGACCGGGGTGAGCGACGACGTCCCGCAGACCCTGCAGCGCCCCGAGGTGCTCATCGCGGCGGGTGTGCTGTTCCTCCTTGAGACGGTCGCCGACAAGATCCCGTACGTGGACTCGGTGTGGGACTCCGCGCACACGGTGATCCGTCCGCTCGCGGGCGCCTGGGTCGGGGCGCTGCTCGCCGGGCACAGCGGTTCGCTCTCCGACGTCGCCGCCGGGCTGGTCGGCGGTTCGACGGCGCTGGCCAGCCATGCCGTGAAGGCCGGGACGCGGATGGCGGTCAACACCTCCCCCGAGCCGGTCAGCAACATCGTGCTGAGCCTGGCCGAGGATCTCGGGGTGGGCGGGATCGTGTCGTTCGCGATGTTCCATCCGGAGGCGGCGGCGATCATCTGCGCGGTGCTGCTGGTCTCCGGGCTTGTCGTGATGGTCTTCCTCGTCTCCCGCATCCGCCGCTTCCTGCGCCGCCGCGCCCAGCGCCGCGAGGAACGCAGGCTCGCCTCGCGGATGGACGGACCGCCCTAGGACCTCTCCGACGGCGTTGTCGGTGGGGGTCGGTAAAGTCGCGGTCATGGCACGGATTGTGGTGATCGGCGCCGGGATGGGCGCGATGGCGTGCGCCGCCCGGCTGGCCGTCGCGGGCCACCGGGTGACGGTGTACGAGCGGGACGAGACGTACGGCGGCGCGGTGCGCCGTTTCGAGCGGGACGGGTTCGCCTTCGACACCGGTCCGGGGCTGCTGCCGCTGCCCGCCGTCTACCGCGATCTGTTCCTGAAGACCGGCAAGGAGCCGCTGGAGGACCTGGTCGAGCTGGTCCAGGTGGACCCCGCCGCCCGGCACGTCTTCGCGGACGGCACCCGTGTCGACCTGCCCAACGCCTCGCGCGCCGGGGTCGTCGCGGCTCTGGACGGGACGCTGGGCGCCGGAGCCGGGCAGCGCTGGGGCGACTTCCTGGTCCGGGCGCGTGAAGCCTGGGACCGCACCCGCCGCCCGCTCCTCGAAGAACCCCTGTGGCCCAACTGGCGGGTGCTGGCGGACCGCGAGCCCTACCCGTCGGTCCCGCACAAGAAGCTGCTGCGCACCCGCCGCGCCTCGACACTCGCCGAGGTCGGCGCCTGGGAGCTGCGCGACGAGCGCCTCCAGGAACTCCTGTCGAGCCACGCCCTCGCCTACGGTCTCGACGCGCGCACCGCCCCCGCGAGCGCGGCCGTGCTGCCGTACATGGAGCACGCCTTCGGCACCTGGTACGTACGCGGCGGGATGCGCGAGCTGGCCCGCGCGGTGTACGAGCGGTGTGTGCGGCGCCGGGTGGAGTTCGTCTTCGGCGCCGAGGTGACCCGGGTGGTGGAGAAGGACGGCCGGGCGGCGGGCGTGGAACTGGCCGACGGTTCGGCGGTCGAGGCGGACACGGTCGTCGCGGGTGTGGACCCGGTGCTGCTCGGCTCCCTGACGGACCGTGCGCTGGACGGCGAGGGCGATGTCGCGTCCGGGCACGCCCCCTCGGACGCCGCCCGGTTCACCGTGCTGCTGGCGCTGCGCGGTGCCCGGGAGGAGGGCGCCCCCCACCGCACGGTGGTGCACTCCCCGGAGGACCAGGCGGAGTTGGACTTCCTGACATCCCCCGGCGGCGACCTGCCGCCGCGCCCCACGGTGACCGTGTTCCGCCCCGGCGACCCCGCGCTGCGCCCCGACGACGCCCACGAGTCGGCCGTGCTCTGCGCGACCGTCCCGGTGGACGGGGGCTGGGAGGACCCGGAGAAGGTCGCCCACGCCACCGAGTTGATGCTCGACGCCGCGAGCGCGGCGATACCCGACCTGCGCGAACGCCTGCTCTGGCACGAGGTGGTGACGCCGGACCGGACCGGTGCCGTGCCCGCGCCCTCGCTCGCCGCGGGCGGCGGTCGGTTCCTGCATCCCGCCAACTCCACGCGGCTGCCCGGGCTTTACCGGGTCGGCGGCTGGTCCCACCCCGGCGGCGGGCTGCCGCACGCGGGCATGTCGGGCGCGCTGGTGGCCGGACTCGTCGTGGAGGGACCGGAGTTCCGCGGCTCGACGTGAGCCGCGGACGCGCTCAGTAGCGGTACTGCTCGTCGTACCCGGCGTTCGGCTGCTGCTGCGCCTGCCCCTGGTAGGGGTACGGCTGCTCCTGCGGGAGTTCGCCGCCGTACTCGTCGGTGCGCTGCTGCGGCACCCAGACTCCGCCGGCCGGGGTCTGGCCGTCGCCGTAGCCGCCGGTGCCGTAGGCGGTGTCCTGCCCGTAGGTCTGCTGTGTCTGCTGGGCGTACTGCTGCTGGCCGTAGCCGGAGGTGTCGTAGCCGCTGTAGTCCTGCGTCTGGGTGGCGGCGTACGGGTCCTGGTAGGTGCCGTAGCCCTGGGCGCCGTTGGTGGCGTCGTAGCCGTAGGACTGCTGCTGGGTCTGGTCGTAGCCCGAGTAGTCGTAGGCGTATGCCTGTTCGCCGGTGGGCTGCTGCTGGGGGGCGCTCTGGGTCTGGTCGCCGTAGACACCGTAGGAGCCGGTGTCGTCGGGCATCGGCTGGGGCTCGTAGACGGTGGTCGCCTCGGCGCCGGGCTCGGGCGTGCGGACCGGGGTGAACACGTCGTCCCGGTCGTAGGCGTCGTCGTCGAAGTCGGCGCCCTCGCGGGCGTAGGCGGGCGGCTCGTAGGCGGCGGGCTCGGTGTCGCCTTCGGTGCCACCGGCGCCGAACACCGGGTCCTGGTGCTCACCCCGGCGGCCACGGCGCTTGGCGGGCGCCGCCTCTTCCCCGTCAACGGGCCGCTTGACCGCCCAGCCCGCCGCGAAGCCCTTGCGGAACGAGAGCGTGACGTAGGTCTGGCCGACCGCGAAGGCGATCGCGCCTATGCCGATGACGATCACGGACGGCAGCAGCACGCCGACCACGACGCCGAGGAAGCCGGTGAACGCGAGCAACCGCCAGCGCAGCCGCGCCTTGTACTGCAGCAGCACTTCGCCGAGCAACCACAGCGCGACGATGCCGAACGCGATGTAGAGGACCGTCCAGCCCATGTACGCCCCTCTCCCAGTGACCGTTACGCAGTGTGTCGTACGCCGGTGCGGCCGGTCTAGGCCCGCGGGGGGTGATGCAGGCCCAGGTTCTCGTAGATTTCCAGTGTCGCCGTGGAGTTGTTGAGCGTGATGAAGTGCAGTCCGGGCACTCCTTCTGCGAGCAGGCGCGCGCAGAACTCCGTGGCGAAGTCGATGCCAAGGGAGCGTACAGCCGCCGGGTCGTCCTTCGCTGTGAGGATCCGCTCTTTCAGCTCGGACGGGAAGACGGCGTTGCTGAGTTGTGGCAGTCGTTCCAGCATCCGCACACTCGTGACCGGCAGGATCTCGGGGATCACCGGGGTCTCGCAGCCCGCCGCGGCGACCCGGTCGCGCAGCCGGAGATACGACTCGGGCTGGAAGAACATCTGGGTGATCGCGTAGTCGGCGCCCGCGCGGCACTTGTCCACGAAGTGGGACACGTCGGTGTCCCAGTCGCTGGAGCGCGGGTGCATCTCGGGGAAGGCGGCGACGCCGACGCAGAAGTCGCCCGACTCCTTGATGAGCTGGACGAGTTCGGCGGCGTAGGTCAGTCCCCGGGGGTGCGCGACCCAGTCGCCCATGGGGTCGCCGGGCGGGTCGCCGCGCACGGCGAGCATGTTGCGGATGCCCGCGTCGGCGTACTGCCCGATGATGTTGCGCAGTTCGGCGACCGAGTGGTCCACGGCGGTGAGATGGGCGACCGGGGTGAGCGTCGTGTCCACGACGATCTGCTGGGTCTCCTTGACCGTGGTGGCGCGGGTCGAGCCGCCCGCGCCGTAGGTGACGGAGACGAAGTCGGGGGCCACCGCCTCGACCCGGCGCAGCGCGTTCCACAGGTTCCGCTCGCCGGTCGGGGTTTTCGGCGCGTAGAACTCGAAGGAGTACGCCGTCTTGCCGGTGGCGAGGATGTCCCGGACGGTCCGGGCGCGATCAGTCCTGGTGGATGCGGTTCCGAGGGCCATACCCGCAGGTTAGCCAGGGGTCGCCGGTCCCCCAACCGGGAACCGGCGATATGGCCGAATTGCCGGACGCTTGTCCATCCCTTGGACAGGAACGGCGCGATCCAGGGGGCTGTCAGACCTCGCGCAGCCGCTTGGCGAACTCCGCCGCCGCCGCGCCCGGGTCGTCCGCCTCGGTGAGCGCGCGGACCACGACCGCCCGGCGGGCGCCCGCCTCCAGCACCTCGTCGAGGTTGCCGAGGTCGATGCCGCCGATGGCGAACCAGGGGCGCTCGGTGCCGAGCCGGGCGGTGTACCGGACGAGGTCCAGTCCGGGGGCGGGGCGTCCGGGCTTGGTCGGGGTGGGCCAGCAGGGACCGGTGCAGAAGTAGTCCACGCCGTCCTGGACGGCGGCAGCGGCGGCTTCCGCCCCGCTGTGGGTGGAGCGGCCGATCAGCACGTCGTCGCCGAGGATCGCGCGCGCTGCCGGGACCGGCAGGTCGCCCTGGCCGAGGTGGAGCACGTCGGCGCGGGCGGCGTGGGCGACGTCGGCGCGGTCGTTGACCGCGAGCAGCTTGCCGTGGCGGGCGCAGGCGTCGGCGAAGACCTCCAGGTGCGCCAGCTCCTCGGCGGCTTCCAGACCCTTGTCGCGCAACTGCACGATGTCGACGCCGCCCGCGAGGACCGCGTCCAGGAACTCGGCGAGGTCGCCCTGCCGGGTGCGGGCGTCCGTGCAGAGGTAGAGCCGGGCGTCGGCGAGGCGGGTGCGGGCGGTGTCGGACATGCGGTGGTCCCCCGGGTGTTCGGTGGTGCGGTGCGGGTCGGACGGCGTGCGGGCGTCGGCCGGTGACCGTCCGGTGCCCCGGCGGACGGGACGAACGCCGCCCGCCGGGGCTCTGGTGCGGTGGGTCAGACGGCCAGCGCCTGGGCCCGGCGCTTCACCTCCGTGCCGCGATTCTCGCTCAGCGCCTGGGCGGGGGTGCCCGGCAGGGAGGGGTCGGGAGTGAACAGCCACTCGATCATTTCTTCGACCGTGAAGCCGTCGTCCCGCAGGAGCGTCAAGGTGCCGACCAGGCCCTTGACGACCTTGTCCCCGTCGATGAAGGCGGCGGGGACGTGCAGCGCCCGGTTCTCACCACGGCGTACGGCGATGAGCTGGCCCTCCTTGACCAACTGCCGCACACGCGTCACCTCGACACCGAACTGTTCGGCGATGTCGGGGAGGGTGAGCCAGGCGGGGACGAGAGCATCGATCTTTGCGTCAATCTCGGTCACACGACCAAGCCTGCCATCCTCTGCCGACGGGAGGAAACCAGGACGGTCCGCCCGGGTCGCCCCAAAGCCCGTCCCGAGCCACCGCGAGCCGCCCCGGACCGTCCCGGCAGCCGCCCGACCGTGGCCGGGACCAGGGCCTGTCCGGCGGATCTTCGTGGAGCAGCCCGCGGCGTCTGGTGCGTGCTCTCGGCGTGCGCCCGGATCCCCCTCGTACTGGACGTACTCGGGTGATTCGGGCGTGCGGCGAGAGTGCGTGCCAGGCGTCGCGGGCCCACGAAGATCCGCCGGACAGGCCCTAGCCCGCCACCGCCTCCTTCAGCGGGCGCGCCGGGTCCGCGAGGACGCCCGCGTCCAGCGTGCGCCCCGACTCGATCAGCCGCCGTCCCTGGGCGAGATCGCGCGGTCGGCCGACGGCCAGCAGGGCGACCAGGCGGTCCTCGCGCAGCCAGCACAGGGTCCAGGCCGCCTCCTCGGGCGCGCCGCGCCAGACCGTGCGGTCGGCGGCAGCGTGGTGACCGGCGTACTGCACGAAGCGCCCGAACTGCTCCGACCAGAAGTACGGCACCGGGTCGTAGGGCGCGGTGCCCGCCTCCAGGATGTCGGCGGCGACCGTGCGGGGACCCTGGAGGGCGTTGTCCCAGTGGTGGACGAGCAGCCGGTCGCCGTAGCGGGCCGAGGGGAAGGAGACGCAGTCGCCGACCGCGTACACGTCCTCGGCGGAGGTGCGCAGCCGGTCGTCGGCCAGGACCTCGCCGTGCTTGCCCAGCTCGATGCCCGAACCGGCGAGCCAGGCGGTGGCGGGGCGGGCGCCGATGCCGACCACGACGGCACCGGCGGGCAGCCGGGTGCCGTCGGAGAGCACGACGGCGCCGGGCTCGACGCGCTCCACGCGGGCGCCGGTGCGCAGCTCGACGCCCGCCGCCTCGTACCAGTCGGCCATCGGCGCGGCGGCCTCCTCGGGCAGCGCCTCGGCCAGCGGCCGGTCGGCTGCCTCGACGACGGTGACCGCGCAGCCCGCCTCGCGGGCGGCGGTGGCGAACTCGGCGCCGATCCAGCCCGCGCCCACCACGACGACGTCGTGCTGTCCGGCGAGGACCGGGCGCAGCCGTTCGGCGTCGTCCAGGGTGCGCAGCAGGTGCACGCCGGGCGCGTCGTCCGTGCCGGGCAGCCGGACGGGTGCGGCGCCGGTGGCCAGGACCAGCGCGTCGTACGGGACGGGACCCGCCTCGGTGTCCAGCTCGTGGTCGGCGGGGCGGACGCCGAGGGCGGCGACACCGAGTCTGAGGTCGATGCCGAGCGAGGCGAAGTCCACGTCGAAGGCGGAGTCCTCGGTCTTGCCGAGGAGGAGTGCCTTGGACAGCGGCGGCCGGTCGTACGGCTGGTGCGGCTCGTCGCCGATCAGGGTGATGGTCCCGGCGAAGCCCTGCTCGCGCAGGGCGACCGCGGTCTGCACCCCGGCCATGCCCGCCCCCGCGACGACCACGCGCCGCCCGCCCGCCCCGCTCTCCCGCGGTGTCTGCTCGCTCACCCGGCCACCATAGACGGCCGCGCGATCACTGACGCCTCCTCAGCCCGCGTCCGGGGGCCGAGATACCGGGGACATGCGCCGAGGACTAGGGTGGCCACCGTAGAAAGCACTCGCGGGAGCCCGGACGCACCGGGCTGAGAGGGAGGCTGGCGGCCTCCGACCGTACGAACCTGATCCGGGTCATGCCGGCGAAGGGAGGGGCTGAACGCCCATGCACGCAGGTATGCCGGAGAACCCCGTGTCCGGGAAACCCGTGTCCGGAAAACCCGCGGCGGGCACGAGCGACGTGCTCGTGATCGGCGGCGGGATCATCGGTCTGGCCACGGCGTGGCGGACCGCGCGGCGCGGACTCGCCGTCACGGTGGTGGACCCCGAGCCCGGCGGCGGCGCCGCGCGGGTCGCGGCGGGGATGCTCGCCGCCGTCACCGAACTGCACTACGGCGAGGAGGCGCTGCTCGCCCTCAACCTGGAGTCCGCCCGCCGCTACCCGGACTTCGCCGCCGAGCTGACCGAGGCGACCGGGCTCGGGCTCGGCTACCGCCGCTGCGGCACCCTCGCGGTCGCGCTCGACGCCGACGACCGCGCCCACCTGCGCGAACTGCACGCGCTCCAGCTCCGCTCCGGTCTGGAGTCGGAGTGGCTGACCGGGCGCGAGTGCCGCCGCCTTGAGCCGATGCTGGCGCCGGGCGTGCGCGGCGGACTCCGGGTGGACGGGGACCACCAGATCGACCCGAGACGGCTCGCCACGGCCCTCGTGCTGGCCTGCGAGCGGGCCGGGGTGGTGTTCCACCGGGCGTGGGCCGCGCGGCTCGACACGGCCGGTGGGCGCGCCGTCGGCGTCACCGGCGAGGACGGCACCGTGCTGCGCGCGCCCCGGGTGGTCCTCGCGGGTGGCAGCACCAGCGGACGGCTCACCGGGGTCCCCGAGGACGTGCTGCCGCCGGTGCGCCCGGTCAAGGGCCAGGTGCTGCGGCTGACCGTGCCGCCCCGGTACGCGCCGTTCCTCAGCCGGACCGTACGGGCCGTGGTGCGCGGCGGGCAGGTCTATCTGGTGCCCCGCGAGAACGGCGAGCTGGTCGTCGGCGCCACCACCGAGGAGCAGGGCTGGGACACCACGGTGACCGCGGGCGGGGTGTACGAGCTGCTGCGCGACGCCCACGAACTGGTGCCCGGGATCACCGAGCTGCCGCTGACCGAGACCGGCGCCGGACTGCGCCCCGGCTCCCCCGACAACGCTCCGCTGCTCGGCGCCTCCGGTCTGGAGGGGCTGCTGCTCGCCACCGGCCATTACCGCAACGGCGTCCTGCTCACGCCCGTCACCGGCGACGTCATGGCGGACCTGCTGACCGGCGCCGAGCCCCCGGAAGCCGCGCGCCCGTTCACCCCGGCCCGGTTCGCCGCCCCCGCGTCCACGCCCGCCCCCGCGCCCGCAGCCGCCGTATCCACCCCCCTGGAGCACTCCGCATGAACATCTCCGTCAACGGGGAGCCCCGCGAGGTGGCTCCCGGCACCGCCCTCGACGCCCTGGTGCGGACCCTGACCCCGGCGCCCTCCGGAGTGGCCGCCGCTCTCAACGAGACCGTCGTCCCGCGCACCCGCTGGGCGGAGACCGGTCTGACCGAGGGCGACCGGGTCGAGGTGCTGACCGCCGTGCAGGGAGGCTGAGCCATGAGCGACGACCCGCTGGTCATCGGCGACCTGACCCTGGACTCCCGGCTGATCATGGGCACCGGCGGCGCCCCCAGCCTCGACGTCCTGGAGCGCGCCCTGACCGCCTCCGGCACCGAGCTGACCACGGTCGCGATGCGCCGCGTCGACCCGGGCACCCACGGCTCGGTCCTCTCGGTCCTGGAGAAGCTGAACGTACGGGTGCTGCCGAACACGGCGGGCTGCTACACCGCGGGCGAGGCGGTGCTCACCGCCCGCCTGGCCCGCGAGGCGCTCGGCACCGACCTGGTGAAGCTGGAGGTCATCGCGGACGAGCGGACCCTGCTGCCGGACCCGGTGGAGACCCTGGAGGCGGCGGAGACGCTGGTGGACGACGGCTTCACCGTGCTGCCGTACACCAACGACGATCCCGTTCTCGCCCGGAAACTGGAGGACGTGGGCTGCGCGGCCGTCATGCCGCTGGGCTCGCCCATCGGCTCGGGGCTCGGCATCCGCAACCCGCACAACTTCCAGTTGATCACCGAGCACGCGCGCGTGCCGGTGATCCTGGACGCGGGCGCGGGCACCGCCTCGGACGTGGCGCTGGCGATGGAGCTGGGGTGCGCAGGCGTGATGCTCGCCTCCGCCGTCACCCGGGCGCAGGAACCGGAGACCATGGCCGCCGCGATGCGGCACGCGGTGCTGGCGGGACGCCTGGCTCGGCTGGCCGGACGCATCCCGCGCAGGCACTTCGCCGAGGCGTCCTCGCCCGTGGAGGGGCGCGCGCACCTGGACCCCGAGCGCCCCGCGTTCGGCTGAGCGCCTCGTCACAGCTCTGCCGCAATCCGTCCCGGCGGCCCCTTCCGGGACGGGAGTGCCGGTCGTCCCTCGTAGACTCCTTCGCGTGGATGCAACGCTTCAGGACCCTCTTGTCGGGCAGGTGCTCGACGGCCGCTATCGCGTCGACGCGCGGATCGCCGTCGGCGGGATGGCCACGGTCTACCGGGCCCTGGACATGCGCCTGGACCGGGTGCTCGCCGTCAAGGTGATGCACCCGGCGCTGGCCGCCGACGGGGCGTTCGTGGAGCGCTTCATCCGGGAGGCGAAGTCGGTCGCCCGGCTCTCCCACCCCAACGTGGTGCAGGTCTTCGACCAGGGCACCGACCGCTCGTACGTCTATCTGGCGATGGAGTACGTCGCCGGGTGCACCCTGCGCGACGTGCTGCGCGAGCGCGGGGCGCTCAGGCCGCGGGCTGCCCTCGACATCCTGGAGCCGGTGCTCGCCGCGCTCGGTGCCGCGCACCGGGCCGGGTTCGTGCACCGGGACATGAAGCCCGAGAACGTGCTGATAGGGGACGACGGCCGGGTCAAGGTCGCCGACTTCGGTCTGGTGCGCTCGGTGGACACCGTGACCAGCACGACCGGCGCCGTCCTCGGCACCGTCTCCTACCTCGCCCCGGAGCAGATCGAGCGGGGCGCCGCCGATCCGCGCGTGGACGTGTACGCGTGCGGTGTCGTGCTCTACGAGATGCTGACCGGCGCCAAGCCGCACTCCGGGGACTCCCCCGCGCAGGTGATCTACCGGCATCTGAACGAGGACGTACCCCCGCCGTCGGCGCTGGTCCCCGGGCTCGCGCCCGCGCTGGACGCGCTGGTGGCCGCCGCGACCGCGCGCACGGCCGCCGAGCGCCCCGCCGACGCGGCGGCGCTGCTCGGCGAGGTGCTGCGGGTGCGTTCCGCGCTCACCGGGGAGCAGCTCGACGCCGAACCGCCGGGCGCGCTCACGGCCGGGCACGACAACGCCGAGGACCGTACGAGCGTGATCCCGCGCTCGCTGACCGTGCCGCGCCCGCTGCCGGTGGGCGAGCCGGACGGCACCCCCGGCGGTGACGTGCAGTACACGGCCCGTCTTGAAGCCGACGCCCTGCCGCCCCGGCGCTCCGCCGCCCGTCCCCGGCGCGGGCTGCTCGCGCTGGTCGCCGCCCTGGTGGTGCTGTTCCTCGGCGTGGGCGTCTGGTATGTCAACGCCGGTCAGTTCACCAAGGTCCCGCCGCTGCTGTCGCGCACCGAGGCGCAGGCGAAGAAGCGGCTGGAGTCGGCCGGTCTGAACGTGGGCAAGGTGCGCCACGCCTACAGCGACGCCGTGGAGCGGGGCCAGGTCATCGGCTCCGACCCGTCGGTGGGCGCCCGGATCCGCGACCACGGTTCGGTGGGGCTGACGGTCTCGCTGGGTCCGCGGACGGTGAAGGTGCCGGACCTGACCGGCCGCACCCTGGCCTCGGCGCGGGAGCGGCTGAAGTCGTCCGGTCTGGAGCCGGGCATGGTGACCCGGGAGTTCAGCGACGACGTCGAGCGCGGCTCGGTGATCTCCACGACCCCCGACGCGGGCACCGAGCGGCACGCGGGCTCCGCGGTCGCGCTGGTCGTCAGCAAGGGGCGTCAGGTGGACGTCCCGGACGTCACCGGCGAGGACGTGGACGACGCCACCCAGGACCTGACCGACGCGGGGCTGAAGGTGAAGATCGCCCCCGAGCGGGTGCACTCCTCCGACGTCGACAAGGACGAGGTGGTCCGCCAGACCCCCGCCGAGGGCACCGCCGCCGAGGGCGACACGGTGACGCTGACCCTGTCCAAGGGACCCGAGATGGTCGTGGTCCCGGACGTGACCGGGCAGGACGTGGACACCGCGACCAAGGTGCTGGAGGCGGCCGGGTTCGACGTCGACAAGGACCGCGGGCTGCTCGGGCTGTTCGGGGACACCGTCCGCGGGCAGTCCGTGGAGGGCGGCGACAAGGCGCCCAAGGGTTCCACGATCACCCTGACCATCCGCTGACCAGCGGTCCCGCCCGCTGACCGGTCGCCTTCCGGTGACCGGTCTCACCGCCCTCGGCGGTCCGGCGGGCGGGCCCGGCGTGACACCCTGAACGGGTGACGAGCCAGGCCACCTCCCCCGCATCCGCACCCCTGTCCGGCGCCCTGCGCAACCCCGTCGGCGGCCATGTGCCGGTGGCCGGCGGACTGCACGCGACCGGTCTCTCCTACGCCCGTGAGCTGAAGGCGGAGACCGTGCAGGTCTTCGTCGCCAACCCGCGCGGCTGGGCCACGCCCGCCGGGAACCCGAAGCAGGACGAGGCGTTCCGCGCGGCGTGCGCCGAGGAGTCGGTCCCGGCGTACGTGCACGCGCCCTACCTGATCAACTTCGGCTCGCACACCGAGGCCACCGTCGAGAAGTCCGTGGAGTCGCTGCGCCACTCGCTGCGGCGCGGGCGGGAGATCGGCGCGCTCGGGGTCGTCGTGCACACCGGCAGCGCGACCGGCGGGCGAGCCCGTGAGGTGGCGCTGAAGCAGGTGCGCGAGCACCTGCTGCCGCTGCTGGACGAGCTGACCCACGACGACGACCCGTTCCTGCTGCTTGAGTCCACCGCCGGGCAGGGCGCCTCGCTGTGCTCGCGCACCTGGGACTTCGGGCCGTACTTCGAGGCGCTCGACGCCCATCCGAAGCTCGGTGTCTGCCTGGACACCTGTCACATCTTCGCCGCCGGGCACGACCTGACCGGACCCGACGGGATGCGGCAGACCCTGGACCTGCTGGTGGACACCGTGGGCGAGGGGCGGCTGAAGCTGATCCACGCCAACGACTCCAAGGACGTGGCGGGCGCGCACAAGGACCGGCACGAGAACATCGGCGCCGGGCACATCGGCGAGGAGCCGTTCCGCGCCCTGCTGAACCACCCGGCGACGGCGGGCGTGCCGCTGGTCATCGAGACCCCCGGCGGCAAGGAGGGGCACGCGGCGGACGTGGCCCGGCTCAAGCGGCTGCGCGACGGCTGAGAGCCGTACCGGGGGCGCGGCTCAGAGTTCGGGACCGTCCCCCGGCTGCTCCTGGTAGGAGTAGCGCTGCTCGCGCCACGGGTCGCCGATGTTGTGATAGCCGCGCTGCTCCCAGAAGCCGCGCCGGTCGGCGGTCATGTACTCCACACCGCGCACCCACTTGGGACCCTTCCAGGCGTAGATGTGCGGGACGACCAGGCGGGCGGGGAAGCCGTGCTCGGCGGTGAGGAGTTCGCCGTCCTTGTGGGTGGCGAAGACCGACCGGTCGGAGGCGAAGTCCTCAAGGCGCAGATTGGCGCTGAAGCCGTACTCCGCCCACACCATCACATGGGTGACCCCGGGCCCGGGCGGCGCCAGGTCGAGGAGCGCGCGGGCGGGCACCCCGCCCCATTCGGCGCCCAGCATGCTGAACTTGGTGACGCAGTGCAGGTCGGCCACGACCGTGGTGTACGGCAGCGCCGTGAACTCCTCGTGGGACCAGGCGTGCTTGGCGCCGTCGGCGGTGGCGCCGAAGACCTGGAAGTCCCAGCGCTCGGGACGGAACTTCGGCACCGGTCCGTAGTGGGTGACGGGCCAGCCGCGCTGGAGCCGCTGCCCCGGCGGAAGTTCTGCCTCTGCGCGTGCTCCGGACGCACGTTCCACCGGATGACCCATGCCTCCATCCTGACAGACCGGAGAGGGTGCATCCGACCGGCATCACGCCAATGCGGACATAGCTCACTAAGTATGCACTTACTGGACGAGTTGGGGCACCGGTGAAATCATGCGGCACCATCAGCCAGGATTGCCCGGAAGGAGTCCATCCCGATGCAAGGCGACCCCGAGGTCATCGAGCTGCTCAACGAACAGCTCACCGCCGAGCTCACCGCGATCAACCAGTACTTCCTGCACGCCAAGCTCCAGGACCACAAGGGGTGGACGAAGCTCGCCCAGTACACCCGGGCGGAGTCCTTCGACGAGATGCGGCACGCGGAGGTCCTGACCGACCGCATCCTGCTGCTCGACGGACTGCCCAACTACCAGCGGCTCTTCCATGTCTCGGTCGGGCAGACCGCGACGGAGATGTTCCAGGCCGACCGGCAGATCGAGGTCGAGGCCATCGAGCGGCTGCGCCGGGGCGTGGAGATCATGCGCGCCAAGGGCGACATCACGTCGGCGAACGTCTTCGAGGCGATCCTGGCCGACGAGGAGCACCACATCGACTATCTGGAGACCCAGCTCGACCTGATCGACAAGCTGGGCGAGGCGCTGTACTTGTCCACCACGATCGAGCAGAGCCAGCCGGACTCGTCGGGTCCGGGCACGGGCGGCTTCTCCACCCACTGAGAACCGAGGGGTCAGGCGGCGGCAGGGCGCTGCGGCAGAGCCTCGGAGGCGGTCGCGGTGACCAGCACCGGGGGCCGCTGGGCGATCTGCTCGCGGCGCGGGCAGGCGCCCCGCCCGAGCAGTGCCTGGATACGGCGGACACAGCCGCCGCAGTCGGTGCCCGCCTTGCAGGCGGAGGCGATCTGACGCGGGGTGCAGGCGCCGTCCCGGGCGTGCTGCTCGACCTGCTGCTCGGTGATGCCGAAGCAACTGCAGACGTACACCCGGTTCACCTCCGACGAGAACGCCGTTGTGCGCCATCCCGTATCTCGGTGAGGCAAACCTAACCTAACCCAGCGGTCGGGGGTCGGGAAAGCCGTGGGGCGCGGATCGTCTGTGATCCGCGCCCCACTTCACGCTTCAGGCCACTTCCGCCTCACTGGTCGCGGTACATCTCCGCGACGAGGAAGGCGAGGTCCAGCGACTGGCTGCGGTTGAGCCGGGGGTCGCAAGCCGTCTCGTAGCGCTGGTGGAGGTCGTCGACGAAGATCTCGTCGCCGCCGCCGACGCACTCGGTGACGTCGTCGCCGGTCAGCTCCACGTGAATGCCGCCGGGGTGGGTGCCCAGACCCTTGTGGACCTCGAAGAAGCCCTTGACCTCGTCCAGCACGTCGTCGAAGCGGCGGGTCTTGTGCCCGGAAGCCGCCTCGAAGGTGTTGCCGTGCATCGGGTCGGTCACCCAGGCGACCGTCGCGCCGGACGCCGTGACCTTCTCGACCAGCTCGGGCAGCTTGTCGCGGATCTTGTCGGCGCCCATGCGGACGATGAACGTCAGCCGGCCCGGCTCCCGGTCGGGGTCGAGGCGGTCGATGTAGCGCAGCGCGTCCTCGGCCGTGGTGGTCGGGCCGAGCTTGATGCCGATCGGGTTGCGGACCTTGGAGGCGAACTCGATGTGCGCGCCGTCCATCTGCCGGGTGCGCTCACCGATCCACACCATGTGCCCGGAGACGTCGTACAGCTTGCCGGTGCGGGAGTCGACCCGGGTCAGGGCCGTCTCGTAGTCCAGCAGGAGCGCCTCGTGCGAGGAGTAGAACTCGACGGTCTTGAACTCCTCCGGCTCGGCGCCGCAGGCGCGCATGAAGTTCAGCGCCTGGTCGATCTCGCGGGCGAGCTGCTCGTAGCGCTGCCCGGAGGGGGAGGACTTCACGAAGTCCTGGTTCCAGGCGTGCACCTGGCGCAGGTCGGCGTAGCCGCCGGTGGTGAAGGCGCGGACCAGGTTCAGCGTGGAGGCGGAGGCGTGGTACATCCGCTTCAGGCGCTCGGGGTCCGGGTAGCGGCTCTTCTCGGTGAAGTCGAAGCCGTTGACGGAGTCACCCCGGTAGACCGGCAGGGTCACGCCGTCGCGGGTCTCGGTGGGCTTGGAGCGCGGCTTGGAGTACTGGCCCGCGATCCGGCCGACCTTGACCACCGGCACGGACGCCGCGTAGGTCAGGACGGCGCCCATCTGCAGGATCGTCTTGACCTTGGCGCGGATGTCCTCCGCGCCGACGGCTTCGAAGGACTCGGCGCAGTCGCCGCCCTGGAGCAGGAACGCCTCGCCCTTGGCGACGGACGCCAGGCGGGCGCGCAGCAGGTCGCACTCGCCCGCGAAGACGAGGGGCGGATAGCTCGACAACTCCGCGATCACTTCGCGCAGAGCCTCGGCATCCGGGTATTCGGGCTGCTGCGCCGCGGGCAGGTCTCGCCAGGTCGCCTCGGCGGCGACGGCTCGGGAATCAGCGTTCACGGTCACCCTGTAAACATTACGGGGTCGCCACCCGTGCTCCCGGTCCGGCTCGAAAGGTGAGACGAAGTGACTGCCCCGTGGACGCCCCGCCGGTACGGTAGGGTCGTTTCCATGTTCGCGCCGACGATCCAGAACTGGTGGTGGACCGCTTCTCCGGCGGCCCGCTGACTGCGCGTACTGAAAGACTTCGCGAAGGCCGCCCGAGGGGCGGCCTTCGGTGTTTTTCCGGAGCCTCTCCTCGACCGGCGTCCGCCGTCCCGCTTCTCGGACCGACGCAAGAGGACTCCATGAACCCGACCGACCCCACCGGCGCCACCGCCCCCGCTCGTACGACCGATCTCTCCCGCCTCGCCGGTGGCCCGCGCCCCTTCGCCCTGCTGCACCGCCGCACCCCCGGTCGCGAGGAGCCCACGGTGGAGGTGCTGCTCGGACCCGTCACCGCCCGCGACCGCCTGGCCGACCTGCCCGACGAGGGGCTGGCGCTGATCCCGTTCCGCCAGATCCGCGAGCGCGGCTTCGACGTCCGCGACGACGGCACCCCGCTGCTGGTGCTGACCCCCGAGGAGTCGTACGAGGTCCCGCTCGCCCGCGCGCTGGAAACCCTGCCGGACCGCGCGGTGCGGGTCGAGGGCGGCGGGTTCGACGTGGCCGACGAGGAGTACGCGGAGATCGTCGGGCGGGTGCTGCGCGAGGAGATCGGGCGCGGCGAGGGCGCGAACTTCGTGATCAGGCGGACCTACCAGGGCGAGATCCCGGGCTTCTCGCGGACGGACGCGCTGGCGCTGTTCCGGCGGCTGCTCGCCGGTGAGCGGGGCGCGTACTGGACGTTCGTGGTGTTCACCGGGGAGCGCACGCTGGTCGGCGCGAGCCCCGAGGTCCATGTGCGGATGTCCGGGGGCACGGTGGTGATGAACCCGATCAGCGGGACGTACCGCTACCCGGCCGGGGGACCGACCCCGGAGCATCTGCTGGACTTCCTCGCCGACGCCAAGGAGACCGAGGAACTCTCCATGGTGGTCGACGAGGAACTGAAGATGATGTGCACCGTCGGCGACCAGGGCGGGGTCGTGATCGGACCCCGGCTGAAGGAGATGGCGCACCTCGCGCACACCGAGTACGAGCTGCGCGGGAAGACCTCGCTGGACGTGCGGGACGTGCTGCGGGAGACCATGTTCGCGGCGACGGTCACCGGCTCCCCGGTGCAGAACGCGTGCCGGGTGATCGAGCGGTACGAGCCGACCGGGCGCGGCTACTACGCGGGCGCCCTCGCCCTGCTGGGCCGGGACGCGGGCGGTGCGCGCACGCTGGACTCCCCCATCCTGATCCGCACCGCCGACATCGCCGCCGACGGACATCTGAGCGTGCCGGTCGGGGCGACCCTGGTGCGCGGCTCGGACCCGGCGGGCGAGGTCGCCGAGACCCACGCGAAGGCGGCGGGCGTGCTGGCGGCGCTCGGGGTACGGCCCGCCCGTCCGCGTACCGAGCGGGCGCTGCCCCGGCTCGCGGAGGACCCCCGGGTGCGGGCGGCGCTGGACGGGCGGCGCTCGGCGCTGGCGCCGTTCTGGCTGCGGATGCGGGAGCCTGCCGCGCCGGTCGGTGTGCACGCGCTGGTGATCGACGGCGAGGACACCTTCACCTCGATGCTGGCGCACGTGCTGCGCTCGGCGGGGCTTGAGGTGAGCGTGCGCCGCTTCGACGAGCCGGGACTGCGGGCGACCGCGCTCGCGCACGAGGGTCCGCTGGTGCTGGGTCCGGGTCCGGGCGACCCCGGCGATCCGGCGGACCCGAAGATGCGGGTGCTGCGGGAGCTGACGGCGGCGGCGCTGGGCGACCACCGGCACGGGGTGTTCGGGGTGTGCCTGGGACATGAGCTGATCGCGGCGGAGCTGGGGCTGGAGATCGTCCGCAAGAAGGTGCCGTACCAGGGCGCGCAGACCACGGTCGACCTGTTCGGGCGCCCGGAGACGGTCGGCTTCTACAACAGCTTCGTGGCGCGCTGCGACGACGAGACCGCTGCCGAGCTGGCCGCGCACGGCGTGGAGGTGAGCCGGACGGACGACGGCGAGGTGCACGCGCTGCGCGCGGACCGGTTCGTCTCGGTGCAGTTCCATCCCGAGTCGGTGCTGACCCTGAACGGGGCGGCGCTGGTCCGGGACCTGGTGCTGCGGTCCCGGACGGCGACCGCGTAGCCGCACCGGGAGCCGTCAGCCGTCATCCGTCATCCGAAGAACACCCCCGCCTCCTCGTACAGCTCCGGCTTGACCGTCTTCAGCGTGGCGGTGGCCTCCGCGATCGGGACGCGCACGATGTCGGTGCCCTGGAGGGCGACCATCACCCCGAAGTCGCCCTCGTGGACGCAGTCGACGGCGTGCAGCCCGAAGCGGGTGGCCAGCCAGCGGTCGAAGGCGCTCGGGGTGCCCCCGCGCTGGATGTGCCCGAGCACGGTGGTGCGTGCCTCCTTGCCGGTGCGCTTCTCGATCTGCTTGGCCAGCCACTCCCCGACCCCGGAGAGCCGCACGTGCCCGAAGGAGTCCAGCGACTCGTCCTTGAGCACCACCTCGCCGTCCTGGGGCATGGCGCCCTCGGCGATGACGACGATGGGGGCGTACGACGCCTCGAAGCGGGAGGTGATCCAGCCGCACACCTGGTCCACGTCGAAGCGCCGCTCGGGGATGAGGATGACGTTGGCGCCCCCGGCGAGCCCGGAGTGCAGGGCGATCCAGCCCGCGTGCCGTCCCATGACCTCGCAGACGAGGACCCGCATGTGGGACTCGGCGGTGGTGTGCAGCCGGTCGATGGCCTCGGTGGCGATGTTGACCGCTGTGTCGAAGCCGAAGGTGTAGTCGGTGCCGGAGAGGTCGTTGTCGATGGTCTTGGGCACCCCGACGCAGGGCACCCCGTGCTTCTCGTACAGCTCGGCGGCGACCCCGAGGGTGTCCTCGCCGCCGATCGCGATCAGGGCGTCCACGCCCTCCTCGCGCAGGTGCTCCTTGACCCGGCGCACCCCGTCCTCCTCCTTGAGCGGGTTGGTCCGCGAGGAGCCGAGGATGGTGCCGCCCCGGGGCAGGATGCCGCGCACGGCGGGGATGTCGAGCGGCACGGTGCGGCCCTCCAGCGGGCCGCGCCAGCCGTCCTTGAAGCCGGTGAAGTCGTACCCGTACACCTGCACGCCCTTGCGGACGATGCCTCGGATGACGGCGTTGAGACCCGGGCAGTCGCCGCCACCGGTCAGTACTCCGACGCGCATGGAATGTCCCTTCGCCGAGGTGTCCCGACCCAGCCACGTTAATCGTGATACAGCTCACGCACCGAGGTGGGAAGGGCGATTCCGGTGAATCACCGGTCGGCGCGGGGACTCACTCGTCGTCGAGACCGCGTTCGATGGCGTAACGGACCAGTTCGACGCGGTTGTGCAACTGGAGCTTGCCGAGGGTGTTCTGCACGTGGTTCTGGACCGTGCGGTGCGAGATGACCAGGCGTTCGGCGATCTGCTTGTAGCTCAGCCCCTTGGCGACCAGGCGCAGCACCTCGGTCTCCCGGTCGGTGAGCCGGGGCGCGCCGGGGGCGTCGGTGTCGGGCGCGGGGGCGGGCTCGGCGGCCAGGCGGCGGTACTCGCCGAGGACCAGTCCGGCCAGACCGGGGGTGAACACCGGGTCCCCGGCGGCGGTGCGGCGCACGGCGTCGGTCAGTTCCTCGGTGGAGGCGGACTTCAGCAGATAGCCGGTGGCGCCGGACTTCACCGCCTCAAGCACGTCGGCGTGCTCGCCGCTCGCGGACAGTACGAGGACGCGCAGGGCAGGGTCGTGGGCGACGAGTTCCTTGCACACCTGGACGCCGGGCTTGGCGGGCAGGTTCAGGTCGAGCACGAGCACGTCGGGGGCGGCTGCCTTGGCGCGGCGTACCGCCTGGTCGCCGTCGCCCGCCGTGGCGACCACGGCGAAGCCGGACTCGGCCAGGTCGCGGGCGACCGCGTCGCGCCACATGGGGTGGTCGTCCACCACCATGACCTTGATCGGGTCCTGCTCCGTCATCGCTTCTCCGCCTTCCCGCGCGCCCCTTCGGCGCTCTTCGGTACCGTCAGCTCGACCTCCGTGCCCTGGCCCGGCACCGAGATCAGCTCGGCGCTGCCGCCGAGGTCGCGCAGCCGTCCCCGGATCGACTGGGCCACACCGAGCCTGCCCTCGCCCTCCGCCTCGGCGAGCCGGCCCTCGGGGATGCCGGGACCGTCGTCGCGGACGGTGACCACGATCGCCGCGGGCTCGTCCTCGACGAGGATCCAGGCGCGGGCGTTCTCGCCCGCGTGTGCGCGCACGTTGTCCAGGGCTGCCCCGACGGCGGCGGCCAGCTCGCGCGCGGCGGCCGGGGGCAGCGGCACCGGGGCACCCGGCTCGGCCAGGCTCACCCTCGCCCCGGCGTAGGGGGCGAGCAGGGTGCGCAGGTCGAGCGGACCGTGGTCGTCCGGCACCGACTCCTCGCGCGGCTCCCCGTCCAGTGGCGTACGGGAGACCGGCAGCAGCCCGCCGGAGACCAGCGTGCGCAGGGCGATCTCCTGCTCGCCCGCGAGCCGCCCCAGCTCGGCAGCCTCGCCGCCGATGACCGCGCCGCGCCGCTGCACCATCGCGAGCACCTGGAGCACGCTGTCGTGGATGTCGCGGGCCAGCCGCTCGCGTTCCCGGGTGGCCGCCTCGATCTCCAGGGCGCGGGCGAGGGTGCGCTCGGAGGCGCGGGCGACCTCGACGACGTAGCCGATGGCGATGGAGGCGAGCCAGACCAGGATGACGTTGTGCACGGTGTCGCGGGTCGGGGCGCCGCGTTCGATCAGGTTGGCGGCGGCGACGGCGGTGGAGGCGATCGCCGCCCAGCGCCAGCCGCCCTTGAGGGCGAAGGCGAGCACCGCTCCTGCCGTCCATATCGACGGCAGCGTGGGTCCGCCGCCCGCGATGCGCGCGGGGTCGTCGGTGAACGGGGTGAGCAGGATGCCCGTCACGGCGACGGTCAGGTCGGCGGCGAGGAAGCGCCGGGTGCAGCGCTCGGCGCCGGTGACCCGGGGCAGGGTGACGGCCGTCCAGACGACCAGGACCGCGTAGTACGCGACGGCTGCCCAGGGGCGTACGAAGTGGTCGAAGGCGGTGACGCCCAGACCGACGGCGTACAGCGCCGTCAGCACGCGGTACCCGGCGAGCGCGCGCCACAGCGGCAGCTCGACCGACATCCGCAGAACCCGTCCCCGCCCGGCCACGACCGCCCCCGTCTCCCCCGGTACCGCTTCCCCCGCCGCTCCCCCGAGCCGACCGTCCCCGGCTGGTCCCGGGCTACTCCCCGGTGGTGGCCCCGGCCCCCGCCGCGGCCTCCTTGGCGGCCTTCGCCGCCTCCGCGAGCTGCCGCTTGGCGGCGGTCGCGTACATGTCCACGTACTCCTGGCCCGAGAGCTTCATGATCTCGTACATGACCTCGTCGGTCAGCGCGCGCAGCACGAACCGGTCGTGGTCCATGCCCTGGTAGCGGCTGAAGTCGAGCGGCTTGCCTATCCGGATGCCGGGCCGCATCAGCTTCGGCATCACCTTGCCGGGCGGCTGGATCTTCTCGGTGTCGATCATCGCGACCGGGATGACCGGCGCGCCGGTGGCCAGCGCCACGCGTCCCAGACCGCCGGGCTTGCCCCGGTAGAGCCGGCCGTCGGGTGAGCGGGTGCCCTCGGGGTAGATGCCGAACAGCTCGCCGCGCCTGAGCACGTCTATGCCGCTCTTGATCGCCGCCTCGCCCGCGCCGCGCGCGCCGGAGCGGTCCACGGGGAGCTGTCCGACGCCCTTGAAGAAGGCGGCGGTCAGCCTGCCCTTGACGCCCGGGGTGGTGAAGTACTCCGCCTTGGCGATGAAGGTGACCTTGCGGTTCAGCATCGTGGGGAGGAAGAACGAGTCCGAGAAGGACAGGTGATTGCTCGCCAGGATCGCGGGACCCTCGTCCGGGATGTTCTCCAGACCCTCCACCCAGGGCCGGAAGGCGACCTTGAGCGGCCCTCCGATGGCGAGCTTCATCGTGCCGTACAACACCCGTGTTCCTCCTGAGTTCCGTCGAACAGACCTTAACCCGGTCCGCGCCCGATGGACCCGACGACCCTGGTCGGTGTCGGTACGGTCGCGTACGGTGAAGCACATCCGCCGGTTCCGCACGCCGCTTTCCCCGAACCGTCCCGCACGCACCGGAAAAGTCCCCTTCGCCCTTCTTCGAACAGGAGCCCCCAGGTGCCGGTCCTTCCCGGAGCAGAGCCGTACCGCCACGAAGGCGGGGAAGTGGGTGTCCTCCTCTGTCACGGCTTCACCGGCTCGCC
The DNA here is from genome assembly GCF_016482685.1 of Streptomyces sp. DSM 110735. Lineage (GTDB taxonomy): Bacteria > Actinomycetota > Actinomycetes > Streptomycetales > Streptomycetaceae > Streptomyces. Next base: position 22,199 of record NZ_JACYHF010000004.1, read on the forward strand.
CCAGTCGCTGCGCCCCTGGGCGGAGCACCACGCCGCGCACGGCCTGACCGTCTCGCTGCCCCTGCTGCCCGGACACGGCACCCGCTGGCAGGACATGGCGGCCACCACCTGGGCCGACTGGTACGCGACGCTCGACCGCGAGCTGCGGCAGCTCTCCGAGCGCTGCTCCCAGGTGTTCGTGGCCGGTCTGTCCATGGGCGGCGCGCTGTCCCTCGCGCTGGCCGCGCGGCACGGCGACCGGATCGCCGGGGTGGTCGTCGTCAACCCGGCGAACCGGGTGCACGGTCTGTCCGCGTACGCCCTTCCGGTGGCCCGGCATCTGGTGCCCTCCACGAAGGGCATCGCCAGCGACATCGCCAAGGAAGGCGCCGAGGAGCTGGGCTACGACCGGGTGCCGCTGCACGCCGCGCACTCGCTGCGGGAGTCCCTGCGCCGTCTGGACGGCGAGCTGCCCCGGGTCACCCAGCCGTTGCTGCTGCTGCGCAGCGCGCGGGACCATGTGGTTCCGGCGGCCGATTCCGCCCGGGTGCTGAGCCGGGTGTCCTCGACGGACGTAACGGAGATCGTGCTGGAACAGAGTTACCACGTGGCGACGTTGGACCACGACGCGGACCGGATCTTCGAGGAGAGCCTCGCATTTGTCGGCCGGCTCGCACCCCGTGCCGACGAGGAAGGGACGGCCCCAGTTGGCTGAGCACGACTCCGATCGCGAGGACCGCGAGGAGCGCGAGCCGGACGAGCCGGGTACGACGGACGTGCCCTTCGACGAGGACGCCGCCTGGAAGGCGATCGTCGCCGGGTACGGCGCGGAGCCGCCGGACCCGCCGGGTTCGCGCCCGTTCAGACCCGTCGAGGACCTGGCGCTGCCGGAGATGGACCCGGAGCAGCCCGGCGTCACCCCCGGCGCGTCCCCCGGCGTGGACAAGGACGCCAAGAAGGAGACGAAGAAGGACGCGAAGAAGGACACGGACAAGGGCGCGGACAACGGCGGTGACGGGGAGGAGCCGGGCACGCCCCGGACCGCCCGCCCGCTGGGCAGCTCGATCTCGTTCGCGCCCGGCGTCGGACCGCGCCCCGGACCGCGCGACCACCGCGCGCCCGAGCCCTCCGACGACGACTTCGACGGGGACGACGAGGGCCACTTCGTGCCGCCCGAGCCGCCGCCGCTGCCGGTGGCGGACACCACCGCGAAGTTCGCCTGGCTCGGCGTGATCGGCGGTCCGGTGCTGCTCCTGCTTGCGGTGCTGCTCGGCTGGGAGATGACCTGGTGGCTGGCGACCTGCGGGATCGGCGGCTTCGTGGGCGGCTTCATCACGCTGGTGACGCGGATGCGCACGGACGACGAGGACGGCGGCGGCGACGACCCCGGGCGCGGGGCCGTCGTCTGAGCCTCTTCAGGACGCCCGAGCTTCTTCAGGACGCCCGAGCTACTTCAGGACGCCGGGATTCTGAGGGCGGCCAGGACCGGGAGGTGGTCCGAGGCTGCCCTTAGGTGCGCCTCGGTCACTCCGGGCAGGTCCGTCGGCACTCCGCAGGCGAGCACCTCGATGCCCTTGGTGGCGAAGATCGCGTCGATACGGCGCTGGGGCGCGGCGGCCGGGAAGGTGTCCTCCGCGCCCTGCGGGGCGGTGGTCCGGCAGTCCTGGAGTCCGGCGGCGAGGGCGCGGAAGGTGTGGCCGTCGGGGTCCTCGTTGAGGTCGCCGCCCGCGATCGCGTGCTCGGCGCCCATCCCGGCGAGGCGGTCGAGGAGCGCGGCGCCCTGGTCCCGGCGCTCGTCCCGCTGGAGGCTGAGATGGCAGCTCAGGACGCCGAGGCGGGCCCGTCCGAAGCGGACTTCGGCGGTGGCGAAGCCGCGCCGGTGCAGTCCGGGGGTGAGAGGCAGCAGGACGTCCTCGGTGCGGTCGACCGTGGCCCGCAGCGAGCAGAGGATCGCGGGACCTGCGGCGGGGGCTCCGCCGGTGAGGTAGGTCAGACCGGTGGCGTTCGCGAGGCGGGTGAGCTTCTTGCGCCAGCGGAAGAAGCGGGGGGCTTCCTGGAGGAGGACGAGGTCCGGGGCGCAGGCGTTGATGACTCCGGCCAGGGCTTCGGTGTCGTCCTTCAGGGAGCGGACGTTGTAGGTCAGGACCCGGATGACCGCTGAACCGTCTGACTCCGTCTGGGAGTTGGGGAACGGGGTTGCCATGGGGTCAACCTACGCGGTTCTGGTGTCCGAGCGCCCAACGGCCTGGGGCGCGGGGATCGTTTGCGACTGCCGGTACATCGTGGCTTGTCGCGCAGTTCCCCGCGCCCCTGAAAAGCCTCACATCACCGGGTCGGGCTCCCGGGCCAGGTCCGCCGCGCCCACCATGCCCGCCTTGTTGCCGAGCTGGGCGGCGATGACGTCGGCGACCGGGCGCCAGTTGCCGCCCACCAGCCAGCGCTTGTAGGACTTGCGGATCGGGTCGAGGACGAGTTCGCCCTCGTCGGAGAGACCGCCGCCCACGATGAACGCGGACGGGTCGAACAGCGAGGCCAGGTCGGCGAGACCGGCACCCGCCCAGCGGGCCAGCTCGCGGTAGGAGTCGACGGCCACCGGGTCGCCCTGGCGGGCGGCCATGGAGATGTGCTTGCCCTCGATGCCGTCGGGGGTGCCGTCACCGAGACCGAGCAGGACCTCGGCGTTCTCGGGGGTGGCGTTGGCGCGCTGCTTGGCGTACCGCACCAGGGCGCGCCCGGAGGCGTACTGCTCCCAGCAGCCCTGCGAGCCGCAGCCGCACAGCAGACCGTCCGGGACCATCCGGATGTGGCCGAACTCGGCGGCCACGCCGAAGTGACCCCGGCGCAGCTTGTTGCCGATGATGATGCCGCCGCCGAGACCGGTGCCCAGCGTGATGCAGATGACGTTGCGGTGGCCCTTGCCCGCGCCGAACTTGTACTCGCCCCAGGCGGCCGCGTTGGCGTCGTTCTCCACGACCACGGGGAGGCCCACGCGGGCCTCGACCTCGTCCTTGAGCGGCTCCTGGCGCCAGTCGATGTTGGGCGCGAAGTACACGGTGGAGCGCTGGCGGTTCACGTAACCCGCCGCGCCGATGCCCACGCCGACGATGTCGTGTCCGGCACGCGCGCCCTCCACGGCCGAGGCGATGGCGTCCACGATCGCCCCGGGCGTGCTGGGGGTCGGCACCTTGAAGGTCGAGAGGATGTTGCCTTCCTCGTCGACCACGCCGGCCGCGATCTTGGTGCCGCCGATGTCGACGCCGATGGTGAGTCCCATGAATCCCTCAGTTCCGGTCGAGCCCCGCTAGGGCCAACGGTACCCGAGCCCCTGTGGAGGGAGAGCTGTGGGAGCGCTTCAGTCCAGGTCGATGCGCTCTCCGGGACCGGTGCCCGCGGGACCGGGACCGTCGTCGCCGCCGTCGCCGGGGGCGGTCTCGGGACCGGCCGTCCAGCGGCGCTCCTGGGAGGTGACGGCGGAGCGGTAGGCGGCGAGCAGTTCGGCACCGGCGGCGGCGAGATGGTCGAAGACGTCCGGATTGCGCTCGACCACCGGTTCGACGGCGGCCTTGGCCTGCTGGACGACCTGGCGCACCACCTGCTGGGCGGCGGGTCCCGCGACGGCGCCGAGCAGCGGGGACTGGAGACCGGACAGCTTGTCGGCCACGGTGTCCACGAGCCTGCGCAGCTCCTCGGCGGCGGAGCCGGGGGGCGGCGCCTGCTGGGCGCGGCGGCGGGCCTTCTCGGCGGCGAGGTCCTCGGCGGTGGCCGTGGCCCAGGCGTCGGCGTCGGCCGTCCGCTCCCCGGCGGGCGCCCCCTTGGGCTCCGGCTCCGGCGCGTGGGGGTCGGGGGCGGGGTGCTCTTCGCTCATGGCGGACTCCTGACTACGGTTCGCGTTGTCGACGTTACCCGAACGGGGGACCCCGTTCATCGTCCCGTCTCATCGTCCGCTCTCATCGTCCGGTCGTCGGCCACAGGGCGGGGTCGGGGGCGAACCGTACGTCCAGGACGCCCTCGCGCAGCGCGGCACCGGCGACGGTGCAGCGGCGCAGGGCGGACGGCAGCGGGACGATCCGGTGGAACTGCCCGGCGCTGACGACGAGTTCGTCCCCGCGCCGGATGAGGTCCAGGCTCTCGCGCACGGCGCCGGGCAGCGGGAGGCGCCACACCAGGACGCCGTCCTCGGCGAGGCGGTCCGTCACGGACCACTCGACCGGGGCGGGCGCGGGGGTGACGGCGGGTACGGCGAGCGCGGCGAGGTCGTCGGCGCCCTGGGGGTCGCGGCCGAGGTGGCGGACGGGGCGTACGGCGTACTCCCCCTCCCACTCCTCCAGCGCCTTGCGCTGCTGGGCGAGGGGTCCGGCGAGCCAGGAGTCGGCGGGGGCGTCGGGCAGGACGCGGTTGGCGATCAGCGTCTCGGGGCGCAGTCCGCGCAGGGCGAGCCCGAGGGTGGCGTCCCGTACGGCTTCGGCACCGGCGGGTCCGGGCTCGGCGACCAGTCGTACGGAGGTGCCGGGGTCCGCGAGGACGGCTTCCACGGCGGCCAGCTCCAGGTCCCAGCGCCCCGCGGTCTCGTACAGCCAGTCGGAGGGCATCGGCACCCCGGCGAGCCGTCCCAGCACCGGGCGCAGGGCGCGGGCCGCCTGCCGCTCGGCGGGCAGCAGCCTGCGCAGATACCGGCGCAGCTCCTCGGGCAGCGCGAGCAGGGCGAGCGCCTGGGGCAGCGGGGGGAGATCGACGACGAGCAGGTCGTACCGCTCGGACAGCGCGGCGTCGCGCAGCGCCCGCAGCAGCGACAACTCCTCCGCGCCGGGCAGCGGGGTCACCTCCTCGGCGTCAAGGCGCGCGGCTCCGAGCAGGTCGAGCACGTTCGCCGCCCGGCTCTGGAACGCGGTCAGGTCCTCCCGGAACCGTCCTGCCGCGTCCGGCCGCCACGCGGTGAGGTTCTCCGCCACCTCACTCGGCGCGGCCCCCGTCACACCCCCCAGCGCGATCCCGAGGGTGTCCGCCCGATCGGCGCTGAGCACAAGCGTGCGGGTGCCCTCGCGGGCGGCATCGATCGCGGTGGCAGCGGCAACACTGGTACGCCCGCTGCCGCCCGGGCCGGTGATCAGGATGGTGCGCATAGAGGTGAACGCTAACGGACGCCTCCGGCGGGGTGCGGCGCGGCAGTTGACACCGGACGCCGTGCCAGCGGGCAACCGGTCCCGGGGGCCCGCCCACACGCCGTGGACACTGGACCCGACACCGGGACTCACCAAGCTCGACCGCCGGACGCCCGACGCCGCCGTCCCATCGGGGAGCACCCTGCGAGCAGGCACCGGGCACGCGCCGTGGGGCACAGGCGCGGCTCACCAGGCGGGCGCAGCTCACCAGATGGGCGCGAGCCATCAGGCAGGCGCCGGGCCACCGGCATGGACGCGAGCCACCAGGCGGGCGCCGGGCCACCGGCATGGACGCGGAGCACCGAGGCGGGGGCCGGTCCGCCAGGGGACTGCGTGGCCATCAGGTCTGAGCGCCGACCCACAGACGTGGGCGCGAGCCACGAGGCGGGCGCCGAGCCACCGGCATGAACACGAGCCACCGGGGCGGGGGCCGGTCCGCCAGGCGACTGCGTGGCCATCAGGTCTGAGCGCCGACCCACAGACGTGGGCGCGGGCCACCGGACAGCGGTGGACCACTGGGCGGGGCGCAGGGCGGCTCGGGATGGGCGCAGCCCACCCGAAGGGCGACGACCACCACGCGCGAGCGCGGCCCGACGGGCACCGGCGGATCCCACCCGGCTCGATGCAGGTGTGGGCGCAGCCCACCGGGCTCGGAGCGGGCGTGGGTGCAGCCCACCGGGCGGGCTCAGCCGCCAAGCGGACCGCGCGGCCGTCAGGTCCGAGGGGTGGCCCGACAGGCGCGGGTGCGAGGGCGCAGCCCACTCGGCGCGGGCGGGGCTGCCGGGCGGACGTGGTCTGCCCGAAGGGAGACGACCACCGCGCGTGAGCGCACCGGGCACCGGGCACCGGGCACCGGGCACCGGGCACCGGGCACCGGGCGAGCCCACCAAACTCCGTGCGGGCGTGGTCGCAGCCGTCGGGCTCGGTCCGGGCGCCGGGTCCAGCCGGGCGGGGAAAGGATCGCGGGCGGGGTCAGGACCCCGTCTCGACCCGCTTCTTCAGGCCCGCGAGGGCGCGGTCGATGATGACCTTTTCCGCCTTGCGCTTGATCATGCCGAGCATGGGGATCTTGACGTCGACCGTGAGGCGGTAGGTGACCTCGGTGGCCGCTCCGGCGGGGGCCAGGACGTAGGTGCCGTCCAGGGAGCGGAGCATCTGGGACTTGACCAGGGTCCAGGAGACCTCGTGCTCGCCGGTCCAGGTGTAGGCGAGGGTCTGGTCGTCCTTGATGGCGCCGGCGTCCATGACGAGGCGGACCTGCTCGGCGCGCCCGCGCGGGTCGGCCGCGAGCACCTCCGCCTCCTTGACCTCGCCGGTCCAGTCGGGGTAGCGCGCGAAGTCGGCGATCACCGCCATGACGTCGGCGGGAGCCGCCTCGATCGTGATGCTCGAACTGGTGTGTTCCGCCATCGCCGTGGCTCCTCCAGATACGGACCGAGATGAGGTTCTCGCGCGCGGGCTGCGCACGTATGTGCAGCCCGAAGGCTACCGCGCCGCCACCCCGCCGCCTTCATCCCACCCGCCCGAACGCGAGATCCCCCGCCCCGCGCCCCTCACCACTCCAGCGCCCACGGCCGCCCGCTCCCCGCGAAGTGCCCCACGTTCACGCACTCCGTGGAGCCGATCCGCATCCGGCGGGACAGCGGCTGGTGGACGTGCCCGAAGAGGGAGTAGCGGGGGCGGGTGCGGCGGATGGCGTCCAGCAGGGCCCGGCTGCCGCGTTCGAAGCGGCGCGCCACCGTGTCGTAGACCAGGTCGGGGACCTCGGGCGGGATGTGGGTGCACAGGACGTCCGCCCCGGCCACCGCCTCGATCTTCGCCGCGTACTCCTCGTCGTCGATCTCGTACGGCGTCCGCATGGGCGTACGCAGTCCGCCGCCGACGAAGCCGAAGGTGCGCCCGGCGATCTCGACCACCTCGCCGTCGAGGACGGTCGTGCCCGCGCGGGCGTACTCCGGCCACAGCGGCGGCATGTCGACGTTGCCGTAGGTGGCGTACGTAGGCGTGGGGAAGGCGGCGAACAGCTCGGCGTACTGGCGGCGCACCGCGGACTCGACCGCCGTACGCCGGTCCGTGCCGAGCCCCGCCCACAGCTCCGCCCCGAAGGCGCGCGCCTCCTCGAAGCGGCGGGCGGTGCGCAGCTCGACGATGCGGTCGGCGTTGGTCTCGCCGAAGAGGTCGGGGAAGATGCCGCGCGAGTGGTCGGCGTAGTCGAGGAAGAGGACGAGGTCGCCGAGGCAGATCAGCGCGTCCGCGCCCTCTCCGGCGCGGGCCAGGTCCCGGGCGTTGCCGTGGACGTCGCTGACGACGTGGACGCGCGTCCGTCCCGTGCGGGCAGCCCTGCGGGCAGGTGGAGAAGCCATGGCGATCAAGGGTAGGCGTGTGCGGTGTGCGTGAACAGTGCCGCCGCCGCCTGCGGTTACTCGCCCGTCGGCGGCCGTGTCGACTAGTCTGCGCGGAGCAACGCCATCCTGTGTGACGCAGCGAACATCTCGCCCGGCCCCCCTGTCGTAGACGCCATACCGGCGGGTAACGTCCGGGCAGTCCAAGTCGTGCTCCGGATTCCCGCCAGGAGGGACCCGAGCACCGCCCGAGCCGTGGACCGCACCGTCGCATCACACAGTGTCGTGGCGCCGGCGCCCTATGAGGAGCAGCAGTCTTGCGCGAGTTCAGCCTTCCGGCCATGTACGAGGTCCCTTCGGACGGCAACCTGACGGACATCGTCCGGAGAAACGCCGCGCAGCACCCGGACGTCGCCGTGATCGCCCGCAAGTCCGCCGGTGTCTGGCAGGACGTGAGCGCCCGTCAGTTCCTCGCCGAGGTCCACACCGCCGCCAAGGGTCTGATCGCCGCCGGGGTGCAGCCGGGCGACCGCGTGGGTCTGATGTCCCGCACCCGCTACGAGTGGACGCTGCTGGACTTCGCGATCTGGAGCGCGGGCGCGGTCACCGTGCCGGTCTACGAGACCAGCTCCCCGGAGCAGGTGCGCTGGATCCTCTCCGACTCGGGCGCGACCGCCGTCGTCGTCGAGCTGGACTCGCACGCCGCCGCCGTCGAGTCGGTGCGCGAGGGGCTGCCCGCGCTCAAGCACGTGTGGCAGATCGAGGCGGACGGCGTCGCGGAGCTGGGGCGGCTCGGCGCGGACGTCTCGGACGAGACCGTGCAGGAGCGCAGCTCGCTCGCCAAGGCGGACGACCCGGCCACCATCGTCTACACCAGCGGCACCACCGGGCGCCCGAAGGGCTGTGTGCTCACCCACCGCAGCTTCTTCGCCGAGTGCGGCAACATCGTGGAGCGGCTGCGCCCGCTGTTCCGCACCGGCGAGTGCTCGGTGCTGCTGTTCCTCCCGCTCGCGCACGTCTTCGGGCGTCTGGTGCAGGTCGCGCCGATGATGGCGCCGATCAAGCTGGGCTGCGTCCCGGACATCAAGAACCTCACCGACGAGCTGTCCGCGTTCCGCCCGACGCTGATCCTGGGCGTCCCGCGCGTCTTCGAGAAGGTCTACAACTCCGCGCGCGCCAAGGCGCAGGCGGACGGCAAGGGCGCGATCTTCGACAAGGCGGCGGACACCGCGATCGCCTACAGCAAGGCGCTGGACACCCCGGCGGGTCCCTCGCTGAAGCTGAAGCTCAAGCACAAGGTCTTCGACAAGCTGGTCTACGGCAAGCTGCGCGCGGTGCTCGGCGGCCGGGGCGAGTACGCGATCTCGGGCGGCGCCCCGCTGGGCGAGCGGCTCGGCCACTTCTTCCGCGGCATCGGCTTCACGGTCCTGGAGGGCTACGGTCTGACCGAGTCCTGCGCGGCGACGGCGTTCAACCCGTGGGACCGGCAGAAGATCGGCACGGTCGGGCAGCCGCTGCCCGGCTCGGTCGTGCGGATAGCGGACGACGGCGAGGTGCTGCTGCACGGCGAGCACCTGTTCAAGGAGTACTGGAACAACCCGGCGGCGACCGAGGAGGCGCTGGCCGACGGCTGGTTCCACACCGGTGACATCGGCACCCTCGACGAGGACGGCTACCTGAGGATCACCGGCCGCAAGAAGGAGATCATCGTCACGGCGGGCGGCAAGAACGTCGCCCCGGCGGTGATAGAGGACCGCATCCGGGCGCACGCGCTGGTCGCGGAGTGCATGGTGGTGGGCGACGGACGCCCGTTCGTGGGCGCGCTGATCACCATCGACGAGGAGTTCCTCGGCCGCTGGGCCGCCGAGCACGGCAAGCCCGCGGGTTCCACCGCCGCCTCCCTGCGCGACGACGCCGACCTGATCGCGGCGGTCCAGACGGCGGTGGACGACGGCAACGCGGCGGTGTCCAAGGCGGAGTCGGTCCGCAAGTTCCGCATCCTGCCGACCCAGTTCACCGAGGAGTCCGGCCACCTCACCCCGTCGCTGAAGCTGAAGCGGAACGTGGCGGCCAAGGACTTCGCGGACGAGATCGAGGCGATCTACGCCAAGTAGACCGCCTCGAAGGCACGGTCTACAGCAGCTCCCGCAGCTTCTGCGCCAGCAGGTCCCACCGCCACTTCTCCTCGACCCAGGCGCGTCCGCGCTCGCCCATCCGGCGGCGCAGCGCCTCGTCGGCGAGAAGGGCGGTGATCCGCTCGGCGGTCTCCGCCGGTTCCCCGCCCCGCACGACCCACCCGGTCTCGCCGTCGAGTACGGCGTCGGGCGCGCCGCCCGAGTCCCCGGCGACGACCGGCAGACCGGTGGCGGACGCCTCCAGGTAGACGATGCCGAGCCCCTCGACGTCAAGTCCCCCGCGCCGGGTGCGGCACGGCATGGCGAACACGTCTCCGGCGCCGTAGTGCGCGGGCAGCTCGGACCAGGGCACGGCGCCGGTGAAGCGCACGGCGTTCGAGACGCCCAGCTCCCGGGTCAGTCGGCGCAGTTCGCGCTCGTAGGGGCCACCCCCGACGATCAGCAGCACCGCGTCCGGCTCGGCGGCGAGGATGCGGGGCATCGCGCGGATCAGGGTGTCCTGCCCCTTCCGCGGCACCAGCCGGGAGACGCACACCACGACCGGCCGGTCGGTGAGACCGAGCCGCGCCCGCACCTCGGCGCCGCCGGAACCGGGGTGGAAGACCTTCTCGTCGACCCCCGGCGGCAACTGGACCATCCGCGCCGCCGCCTCGGGGCTGAGCGCCTCCGCGATCCGCGAGCGGGTGTACTCGCCGAGGTAGGTGACCGTGTCCGTGGCGTCCCCGATCCGGCGCAGCAACTGCCGGGCGGCGGGCAACTGGGCCCACCCCGCCTCGTGACCGTGGGTGGTCGCGACCAGCCGCTCGGCGCCCGCCTGGCGCAGCGCGGGTGCCATCAGCCCGAGCGGCGCCGCCGCCCCGAACCACACCGAGGTGCAACCGTGCTCGCGCAGCAGCCCCACCGCCCGCCGGGTCGCCCCCGGGGTGGGCAGCAGCATGGTCGTACGGTCGCGTACGACGGTGAAGGGCTGCTCGGCGTCGAAGGCGGCGGTCGCCTCGGCACCCTCCCGCCCGCGCTTCCAGGTGGAGGCGTAGACGACAATGCGGTCGGGGTCCAGGCGCAGCGCCATGTTGTGCAGGAACGCCTGGATGCCGCCGGGGCGGGGCGGGAAGTCGTTGGTCACGATCAGGGTCTTGTGCATCGCCGCCGACATTACCGGGCCGCCCGGACCCGTTCGCCCGGCCGGGTTCCGTCCGCGGCGGAGTCGGTGGCAGGGGCACAGCCGTAAAGGACATCATGAGTCTTCCGACGCGCCTCGGGCGCGCCATGCGTACGGCCCGCAACCGACCGGCAGGGGATCACGTGGACACCAACGGCGCCCGGCGCTTCCCGGCGGCACCGGCGCTCCTGTGGGCGGCGACCCGCGCCGTGCTGCTGCTGTGCGTGTTCAAGGTGTACGTCTTCCCGGGTCCCGACGTCACCTCGGACGTGTCCGTGATCTACCGGGGCTGGTACGAGGTCCTGCGTCAAGGAACGTTTCCCCTGGACGACGTGACCTGGCAGTACCCGCCCGCCGCCGCGCTCGCGATCCTCTCCCCCGCGCTGCTGCCATTCCTGGACTACCCGGCCGCCTTCTACGTCCTCGCCTGCGCCGCCGACCTCGCCGTGCTCGCCCTGCTGTGGCGCACGGGCGGGCGATCCGGGCGCTCCCGGCGCGGTCTGTGGACCTGGACCGCCGGCGTCCCGCTGCTCGGTCCCACGGTGTACGCCCGCTACGACCTGATGGTGACCGCCGTCGCCGTCGCCGCGCTGCTCGCCGCCGCCCGGCATCCCCGGGTCATGGGCGTGCTGACGGCGCTCGGCGCGATGGTGAAGGTGTGGCCCGCGCTGCTCCTCGTGGGCTCCTTCCGGCGCCGTACCTGGGGCGCGGCGGCGGTGACCGCGGCGGGGCTCGCGGCGCTGTTCGCGGTGTCGATGCCGGGCGCGTTCGCGTTCCTGACCTTCCAGCGGGACCGGGGCACCGAGGTGGAGTCGCTGGGCGCGCTGGTCTTCCATGTGGCCCGGCACTTCGGCTGGGAGGGCCAGGTGCTGCTGAACTACGGCTCGATCGAGTTCCTCGGTCCGTACGTGAACGTGGTGAGCACCGCCGCGCTGGTGCTGACCGGTGCCGCGTTCGGCTGGCTGGTGATCTGGCGGCTGCGGGTGACCCGCAGGAGTCCGGCGACGCTCGCGGAGGCGGCGTTCACGGCGGTGCTGCTGTTCACCGTCACCAGCCGGGTGATCAGCCCGCAGTACCTGGTGTGGCTGATCGGACTGGCAGCCGTCTGTCTGACGTACCGTTCCTCCCGCATGGGACCCCCTGCCGTGCTGGTGCTCGCGGCTTCCCTGGTGACGGTCCTGGAGTTCCCGCTCGGCTTCATCCATGTGGTGACCAGCGACTGGTACGGCGTCACGCTGATGTTCGTGCGCAACGGGCTGCTGGTCGCCGCCACCTTCTCGGCGGGGCGTCGGCTGTGGCGCTCCACGGTGCCTCCGGCGCCCGCGGCTCAGGTCACACAGCGGTCCGCACCGGTCGACGAGGCGCCGGTCGGCTCCTGACGAGGTCCTCGGGCGGGCTCAGGTGAGCTGGTCGCGGGTGTAGCGGCGCCACTGGGCGGTGAACGCGTCCGGGGTGGTGCCGAGCACGATCTTGAGCGCCTCCTCGACCGCGCCCGCGCGCCGTCCGTGGGCGCCGACGGCGCGGTAGAAGGCGCGCAGCCGGGGCTCGCCCCAGCGGTCGGCGATCATCCGGCAGGCCAGCCAGCCCGCCTCGTAGGACTGCGCGAGCCGGGTGGGGTCGCTGGTGAAGCCGAAGGACCGGTCGGCGGGGAGCGCGTGCGGGGCGTGCCCCTGGCGCACGGCGCGGGCGAGTTCGGGGGCGATCTCGGCGGGGGTGCGACCGGTGCCGAGGTAGCCGGTCCAGTCGGCGCAGCCCTCGGAGAGCCACAGCGGGGTGGCGGTCGTGGTGGCGGCGCGGGTGGCGACATGGGTGGTCTCGTGGGTGAGCACGACCTGCTTGCCGAGGTCGCCGAGCGCGCCGTACGCGTCCGGGTTGACGATCACCCGGTCCGCCGGGGTGTCCTTGGCGTTGCCGGTCTCGGCGGTGGTGACGGCGGCGATCCCCCGGTACTCGGCGGCGGGCGAGCCGAGCAGCGCCGCCATGCCGTCGAGCGTGGGCGGTACGACCACCACGACCCGGCGCGCCCAACCGGTGCCCCACGCCCTGGTGACGGCGGGTACGGCGCGGTCGGCGAGCCGGGCGTACCCGCGCAGCTCGGCGGCGGACCTGCCGGTGCCGAGCACCAGGCTGTGGGTGCCCTTGACGGCGGTGACGGTGCCCTCGTCCCAGAGCTGGCGTCCGGCGGAGCGGGCGGGGGCGTCGGCGGTGACGTACCAGCCGCCGGAGGCGGTGCGACCGAGGGTGAGGGTGCGGCGGGCGACGGCGGGGGCGGTGTCGTAGCCCGCGACGCGGTAGCGCAGTTCGGCGTCGGCGGCGGCTGTCGTGCCGGTGCGGTGGACGGCGGTGACCCGGTAGGTCCAGGAGGCGAGCGGGAGGGCGCGCAGCCGGGGGTAGGCGGCGGGGGTGCCGGTCGCGGCGTAGGCGTGCTCGTCGTGCCCGAGCAGGGCGGTGGCGCGGCGGTCCAGGAGGCGCTGCACCTGCGCCTTGGCGGTGTCGCCGGGGGCGGGCGCGCCGCACCCGGCGAGCGGCAGACAGAGCGCCGCCGCCATGACGCTCCACACCCGTGCCCGGCCGGCCATCGTCCGATCGTAGAGGGTGGGGAGCACCGGGGGCTCAGGGCCTGGTGACCCAGGAGACGGGCATCATGCCGACCGGGTCGAAGCGCACGGCGGCGCCGGGGTGCGGGGCGTGGACGACCTGTCCGTGGCCGACGTACATCGCGACATGGCTGGCGTCGGCGCGGTAGAAGACCAGGTCACCGGGGCGCGCCTCGGCGAGGGAGACGCGGCGGCCCGCGAAGCGCTGTTCCTGGGAGGTGCGCGGGAGCTGGATGCCCGCGTGGGCGTACGCCCACTGCATCAGTCCCGAGCAGTCGAAGGAGGAGGGACCGCTGGCGCCCCAGACGTACGGGCGCCCGAGGGCGGAGCGGGCGGCGGCGAGCGCGGCGGCGGCGCGGGCATCGGGGGCGCCCTGCCCGAGGAGGGCGTCAAGACCGGGGCGACCGGAGCGGCCCGCGCGGTCGTAGGCGGCGCGCTCGGCGGCGGGCAGGGAGTCGAACAGGCGCCGGGCGGCGGCGAGTTTGGCGCGCACGTGCCGCTTGTGCCGGGCGACGGCCGCGCGTCCGCGCTCCAGGTCGGCGAGTTTCCCCGCTGCCTCGGCGCGCTCCTGGGCGACCTCGCGCAGGCTGGTGCGCAGCTCGCGGAGCTGTCCCGCCTGCCGGGTGCCGAGGCGGTCGAGGACGGACGCCTGGTCGAGGTAGTGCTCGGGGCGGGCGGAGAAGAACAGCGCGACGGACGGGTCGAGACCGCCGGAGCGGTACTCGGCCCCGGCGAGCGAACCGAGCTGCTCCCGCAGGTCGTTGACCTTCTGCTGGCCGCGCGCGAGGCGGTCCTGGGCGTGGTGGACCTCGCGGCGCAGGGCGTCGGCGCGCTCGTCCGCCCGGTCGTAGTCCTCGGTGGCCCGCTCGGCCTCGGCGTAGAGCCGGTCCAGTTCGGCCCGGGAGCTGGGATGCGGGGTCGCGTGGGCCGGTACGGCGCCGAGCGCGGCGGCCGCGGCAGACAGCACGCACAGGGCGGCGGTGCCCCGGTCGCATCCGGTGGTGGCGAGGCGGCGATGGGCCCCCACGGCAGTCCTTCCGCTGGCGGACATGACCGTTTCCCCGGCACCGGGGACGGGGAGACCCGCGCCGCCGGGGAAACGCGCCAGACCATAACCGCAAGGCGGGGCGGCGGCCAAAGACCCCGGTGGACACGTACGGTGACGCCCCGCCACCGACGCAGGTCAGGGGCGGGGCGTGCGGTGAGCGGGCGGCGGTGTGATTCGCCCGTTCGGAGGGCTCGTCAGACGCGGACGCCGAACATGAACGGGCCGCCGATGGTGCTCATCGACTCGTAGCGGACGACCGTGCCGGTGCGCGGGGCGTGCAGGATCTGGCCGTTGCCCGCGTAGAGACCGACGTGGTGGATGTCGTTGAAGAAGAACACCAGGTCGCCGACCTGGAGGTCGTTCACCGAGGTGATGCGGGTGCCGATGTTCGCCTGCTGCTCGGAGGTGCGCGGGATGGTGATGCCCGCCTGGGCGTACGCCCACGAGGTCAGACCCGAGCAGTCGAAGGAGGAGGGACCGGTGGCGCCGTAGACGTACGGCTTGCCTATCTGGCTCTGGGCGGCGGAGAACGCGGCGCCCGCGAGACCGGAGCCCTTGGCGTTGCCGCCCAGCTCGACGCGCGCGGTGGAGGAGCGGTCGGCGCGTGCCTGCTGGTCGGCCAGCTCCTGCTTCTCCTTGGCGGTCAGGGTGTTGAGCAGCTTCTGCGCCTCGGCGAGCTTGCCCTGCACTTCCTGCTTCTTCTTGCCCAGCTCGGTGCGGGTGGAGGCGAGGTCCTTGAGCTTCTCGGTGGCCTCGGCGCGCTCCTGGGCGAGTTCGCGCTGCTTGTCCTGGATCTTCTTCAGACCCTCGACCTGCTGGGCGCTCAACTGGTCCATCGTGGACGCCTTGTCGAGGTAGTCGTCCGGGTCGGAGGACAGGAAGAGCTGCACGGAGGGGTCCAGGCCGCCCGAGCGGTACTGGGCGGTGGCCATCGAACCCAGGCCGTCGCGCAGCTTGTTGAGGTCCTGCTGACCGCGCGCGACGTTGTCCTGGATGGTGGAGATCTCCTTCTGGAGCTTCTCCTGCTTCTCCTTGGCACCGTTGTACTTCTCGGTGGCCTGCTCGGCCTGCTCGTAGAGCTTGTCGACCTTCGCCTTGACCTCGCTCTTGCCGAGCTTCTCGGTCGGGGCCGCGTTGGCGGCGTTCGCGCTCAGCGCGACAGCGGCGGCTGCCGCTGCGGTCAGCACGGTCACGCGCGTGCGGTTCGGCTGCTTGGGTCGACGGTGGGACGCCACGGAGTTGGAACTCCTTCTTGTGAGTGATCACCCGCTAGGAGGTTCGAGCCCTGACCCTAGTGACCCAGTTGTGATCAGTTCAAATCCTCACAGCAAAAAATCCAAACCCACCATGCATTTTTTGCACTCAACTCACAAGATGTGACGCAGGATTGACCCAACGTCGTTCAACAATGCGCTCAATTCGGGCAATGTGTGGGTCCATTGCCTTTAAGGCGCCCTTCAGGACAGCCGCTTGAGAAGTACCGCAGAGGCGACGGGGCGGGCACCGGAACGCGCGACTCCGTCGGCGACCTCGCGGTCGGTGGAGGCGACGATCACCGGGCGCCCCGGCGGTTCGGCCCGCACGAGCTGACGGATCAGCTCGTCGGCGGTGACGCCCGGCTTGGAGAACAGCACCCGGACCCCGCGCGGCGGCGCGAGCAGCACCGGCGCGGCCAGTTCGGCGCCGTCGAACACACAGGTGACCTCGGCGCCGGTCTGCGCGGCGAGCGCGGAGAGCTGGCCGAGGAGTCTGAGCCGCTGCTTCTCCAGGGGCATCTGGGGATAGCCGGTCTTGGTGACGTTGTAGCCGTCGACCACCAGATGCGCCTGCGGCAGCGCGAGCAACTGGTCGAGGATCGCGGGGTCGTGCTCGGAGAGGGCGCGGGCGGCGATGTCCTTCGGGGTCATCCGCCCCGGCTCCACCGCGTCCACGGTCTCGGCCGGGCGCACGGACACCGGCGGCAGCGCCAGCTCCCGGCGCAGCCCCTGGGCCGACTCCAGCAGGGTGTCGAGCAGCAGCCGCACCCGCATGTCCTCGACGCTGCGACCCTCGCGGGCGGCCCGGCGGGTCGCCTCCAGAGCCGCCTCCGCCTCACCGAGGCGGGCCTTCAGACGCCGGGACTCGCTCTCGGCGGCGGACACCTGGGTCTGCGCCTCGGCGCGCGCGGCGTCCGTCTCGGCGCGCGCCTTGCGCAGCGCCGCCTCCCCGCGCTTGACATCACTGAGCGCCGAACGCAGCTTGCGGTGCAGCGACTCGCTCTCCTTGCGGACCGAGTCCAGCTCGGTGCGCAGCCGTTCGGTCTCGGCGCGGGTGTGTTCCCGGGCGTGCGCCAACTCCTCGCGCAGCCGCTCCAGTTCGGCCCGGCTCTCCTCGTCGGCCCGCTCCGCGTCCGCGCGCTGCGCCTCCTCGCCCGCCGCCGTGACCAGCTTGACCCAGCCCGTGGGGCGCAGTACATAGGCCGCGGCCGCCACGTCGAGCGGGTCCGCGGCCGGGGGCGGCGAGCCGGAGTCCAGGGCGCCGGACAGCTCCGGCTGCGTCTCTCTGTACCGCTCCCCGATCCGCTGCCGGAACATCCGGTCCGTCTCCAGGGCGGCGGCCATCGCGTTCCCGGCGAACTTGGCGCGGCGGTTGGGGGCGAAGCGGGCGTACTGCCGCAGTTGGGCGGGCAGTTCGGCCATGGTCAGCGAGCCGAAGGCGTCCGAGACGATCTGGACGACCCGTCGGCGCACGCCGTCGGGCAGCGGACGGTCAAGCACCTCGGCGGTGCCGTCGTCCGGCCCCCCGCCCCCGGTCTCCACCATCCGTCACACCCCAATGCCTCTGCTGTCTTCGCGGCCCGCTCCGCTCAGGAGCCGGCGCCCGGCCTGTCCACGAGTTCCACCTGATCCACCGCGTTGCACCAGCGGCAGCGGACCGACTCGATGGTCTCACTGACCACCTCGCGCTCCTCGACGGTGGGTTCCCCGGCCAGGTCGAGGTGGACGTACTCGACGACCTTGGAGGAGCGGGTCACGTCGAAGCGGGTGAGGTTGCCGCAGAGAGTGCAGCGCCATCGCGTCGTGGCGGTCGGCAGGGGAACCGTCATCGTGGCTGTTCGCTTCCTTCTCGGATCGGTGCGCGCCGTTCACCGACGCGTGTGGCTCGTAACCCTACGGCCTGCGGGGCATCCGTCGCCCGTCCGTCCATGGCGGCGAGGCGGTGTGTACCAGTGCGTCCGGTTACGTCATGCTCTGTATTCATGATCAGAGAGTGGAGTGCGGGTGCGGGGCGGTCCTTCCGAGCGGTCCGGAGCGCCCCGGCGCCGATGACGTACGGCCTCATCGCCCTGTGCTGTCTGCTCTTCGTGCTGGGTCCGGCGTCGGGTCTGACCCGGGCGTACGGCACCGGGGACGCGCCGCTGGTGGCACAGCGGGCGTACTTCCGGCACTGGGGCGTGATCCCGGCCGAGCTGTTCGCCGCGCCGGTGCGGGAGGCGCTGACCCCGGCGACGGCGCTGTTCGTGCACGGGAGCTGGGTGCATCTGCTCGGCAACATGCTCTTCCTCCTCGTCTTCGGGGTGATGACCGAGGAGCGGATGGGCCGGGTCGAGTTCACGCTGTTCTACCTCGGCTGCGGCTATCTCGCCCTGCTGGGCTACGCGCTCGCCAACGCGACCTCCGAGCAGTCCCTGGTGGGAGCCTCCGGGGCGATCTCGGCGGTGCTCGGCGCCTTCCTGCACCTCTTCCCGCGTGCCCGTGTCACCAGTCTGCTCCCCTTTCTCTTCTTCCTCCCGCTGCGCTTCCCCGCCTGGGTGGTGCTCCCCTTCTGGGCCGGACTCCAGTGGTTCGCCGCCTCCCGCGCCCCCGAAGGACCCGGGGTCGCCTACCTCGCCCACGTGGTCGGCTTCTGCCTGGGCTTCGGCTACGCGTGGGTGCGGTACGGGCGGAGAGCTAGAGTGAAGGTCGTTCCGGCCCCGGCGTCCGAGGGAGAAAACCAGCCGTGATCACCGCGATCGTCCTGATCAAGACCAGCGTGGACCGGATTCCGGAGATCGCCGAGCAGATCGCCGCCCTGGACAGCGTCAGCGAGGTCTTCTCCGTCACCGGTACCTACGACCTCATCGCCATGGTCCGCGTTGCCCGCCACGAAGACCTCGCCGAGGTCATCCCCGGCCGCATCAGCAAGATCCCCGGCGTCGAGGGCACCGACACCCACGTCGCCTTCCGCACCTACTCCCAGCACGACCTGGAAGCGGCGTTCGCGATCGGTCTCGACAACTGAGGCAGCCCCTCGGCTAGGACCGCTCCTCCGGGACGCAGTGCCCGTTCTCCGTGCGGTACCGCCACTTCGCACCGTGGGCGACCAGTTCCCGTACGGCTGTCACGAACCGGTCGACGTGTTCCGCCGGGGTGCCCGCGCCGAAGCTGACGCGTACCGCGTTCAGGGGGGCGTCCGGGGTGCCGCAGTCGGTGTCGGTGTCGGGAGTGCCGTCCAGGAGGGTGCGGACCAGGGGGTGGGCGCAGAAGAGGCCGTCGCGGACGCCGATGCCGTACTCGGCGGAGAGGGCGGCGGCGAGGTGGGAGCTGTTCCAGCCGGCCACCACGAAGGAGAGCACGCCGACGCGCGGGGCGTCGTCCCCGAAGAGGGACAGCACGCGCACGCCGGGCACCTCGGCAAGACCCTCGCGCACCCGGCGGACCAGCAGCGCCTCCCGCTCGGCCAGGCGGTCCAGGCCCGCCTCGGTCAGCGCCGTGCACGCGGAGGCGATCGCGTAGGCGCCGATGACGTTCGGGGAGCCCGCCTCGTGCCGGGCGGCGCCCTCGTGCCACTCCACCTCGACGCGACCGTCCCCGCGCCGTACGACCCGGCGGCTCGCCCCGCCGCCCGCGAGGTACGGCTCCGCCGCCGTCAGCCAGTCGGAGCGCCCGGCCAGCACCCCCGAGCCGAACGGCGCGTACAGCTTGTGCCCGGAGAAGGCGACCCAGTCCACGTCCAGCTCGCGCACGCTCACCGGGTGGTGCGGAGCCAACTGGGCCGCGTCCAGGACGATCCGCGCGCCGTGGGCGTGGGCGGTCGCCGCCAGTTCGCGCACCGGCCACAGCTCCCCGGTGACGTTCGAGGCACCGGTGACGCAGACCAGTGCCGGGGCGGTGGTGTCCCGCGCGGCGAGCGCCCGTTCCAGCGCGGTCACCGCCGCCTCGGGACCGCGGGGCGCGGCGAGGACGGTGACCCGGTCCTGCGGCCAGGGCAGCAGCGCCGCGTGGTGCTCGGTCTCGAAGACGAACACCTCGCACCCGGCGGGCAGCGCCCGCGCCAGCAGGTTCAGCGAGTCGGTGGTCGAGCGGGTGAACACCACCTGGTCGTCGCCACGGCAGTCCAGGAACCGGGCCACTGTGCGGCGCGCGTTCTCGAACAGCTCGGTGGAGAGCCGGGACAGATGCCCGGCGCCCCGGTGGACACTGCCGTAGTACGGCGCGTAGGCGGCCACGTCGTCCCAGACGCGCCGGAGAGCGGGGGCACTGGCCGCGTAGTCGAGCGCGGCGTACTCCACCTCGCCGCCGGTGACGAGCGGCACGGTGACCCCGCACCCGAGCACGGGCAGCGGAGCGGACACGGCGGGGGCAGCGGTGAGCACGGACATGAGGGGTCAACTCCCGTGAGAAAGCCCGGAGTCGGCACGCGGGTACGACAGGTCCCGGCACGCGACGAACTCGGGAAGAGAAGAAAGGGCGTGCGGAGGCGGGGCTCTGCGGCCCTAGATCATTCGCTTGCTCAAGGAAGGCTCCCTCGACCGCGCTTGCCGTAGACCTCGCTGCCTACGGCCTGGTCCTCACCCGGGGCACCCCGCCACGGACGGAGGGTTGCCGGACAGCCGGCCGGGGCCTGTTGGCTGTCACTCATGACCTGATCAGGAAGCTAGCGGGGCGGACCTGCTTCGCGCAACCGCTGTCCGGATCGCGGAACGCCGGTCGGGGCGGGGGAAGCCCCCGCCCCGACCGGTTCCGTGCAGCTCAGCGGTTCGTCGCCGCCACCCACCGCTCCAGCGTCCGCCCCGCCGCCCCGGAGTCGATGGACTCCGCCGCCCGGGCCATGCCGTCGCGCAACTGGTCCGCGAGCGGCGCCCCGGTCGGGTCCAGGGCGACCAGCGCCGCCGCGGAGTTCAGCAGCACCGCGTCCCGTACGGGACCCGTCTCGCCGTCCAGGAGCCTGCGGGCGACCTCCGCGTTGTACGCCGGGTCGCCGCCGCGCAGGGCGTCCACCGGGACCAGCTCGATGCCGACGTCGCGCGGGTCGAAGACCTCCTCGGTGACCTTGCCGTCGCGCACGATCCACACCCGCGAGGGCGAGGTCGTCGTCAGCTCGTCCAGCCCGTCCTCGCCCCGGAAGACCAGGGAGGAGTTGCCCCGCTCGGCGAAGACGCCCGCCACGATGGGCGCCATGGCGAGGTTGGCGACGCCGACCGCCTGCGCCCGCACCCGGGCGGGGTTGGTCAGCGGACCGATGACGTTGAAGACCGTACGGATGCCGAGCTGACCGCGCGCGGCGCCCACGTGCCGCAGCGCCGGGTGGAACTTGATCGCGAAGCAGAAGGTGATCCCCGCCTCCTCCGCGACCTCGGCCACCCGCCCCGGGCTCAGCTCCAGGTTGACCCCGAGCTTCTCCAGCACGTCGGAGGAGCCGGAGGCGGAGGACGCGGCGCGGTTGCCGTGCTTGATGACCTTCGCACCGGTGCCCGCGACCACGATCGAGGACATCGTGGAGATGTTCACGGTCTTCGCGCCGTCACCGCCGGTGCCGACGATGTCGACGGTCCGCCCCGGCACCTCGATGGTGTTCGCGTGGTCGTACATCGCCCGGACGATGCCGGTGATCTCCTGGACCGTCTCGCCCTTGGCGCGCAGCGCGACCAGGAACCCGGCGATCTGGGCGTCGGTCGCCTCGCCGCGCAGCAGCCGGTCCATCGCCCAGGCGGTCGCGTCGGCGCTCTGGTCCTCGCCCTCCAGCAGGGAGTTCAGTACGGCGGGCCAGGAACGGCCCGCCGCGGTGTCGCCTCCAGCGGGGGTCACAGCGCTCATCAGCCGCTCCTGTGTGAAAAGTCCTCGTACGGGGGGCACGCGGGTGCCCACCCCCACCCTATCCAGCCCGAACACGGCGAAGGGCCCCGCCCGGATTCCGGACGGGGCCCTGCACCGCGTGTGGCGACGCGGGGATCAGTGGTGGCCGTGGCCGCTCGTGATCTCCTTGTACTCCTCGACGGTCGGCTTCGGGATCTGGTTGTCCTCGCCGTAGTAGGCGTTGGACAGCTTGACGCGCAGCCGCTGCGACGCCGTCACCTTGCGCTCGACGCCGTTCTCGTCCACCGTCGCGCCGATCTCGGCCGGCTCGTACTGGTGGTGCGCCGTCAGGGTGTGGAGCTGCTCCTGGCTGAGCGGCTCGTGCACCTCGATGAACTCACCGTGCGGCAGGCGCTTGATGATGCCGGTCTCGCGGCCGTGCAGCACCTTCTCCTTGTCGCGGCGCTGGAGGCCGAGGCAGATCCGCTTGGTGATGATGAACGCGATCACCGGACCCGCGAAGAAGCCGATACGGACGAACCAGGTCACGGCGTTGATCGACAGGTGGAAGTGGGTGGCCCACAGGTCGTTGCCACCGCCGACCAGACCGATCATGTAGACCGTGATCCAGGCGACACCGAACGCGGTACGGGTCGGGGCGTTGCGCGGGCGGTCCAGGATGTGGTGCTCGCTCTTGTCGCCGGTGACCCAGGACTCGATGAACGGGTAGACCGCGATGGCCATCAGCACGACACCGAACAGCACCAGCGGGATGAACACACCCAGGACCAGCGTGTGGCCCCAGAAGTTGATCTCCCAGCCCGGCATGTAGCGGACCAGACCCTCGGCGAAGCCCATGTACCAGTCGGGCTGGGCGCCCGTGGAGACCTGGTCGGGGCGGTAGGGACCCATCGCCCAGATCGGGTTGATCTGCGCGATCGCCGCGATGACCGCGATGACACCGAAGACCAGGAAGAAGAAGCCTCCGGCCTTCGCCATGTACACCGGCAGCAGCGGCATGCCGACGACGTTGGTCTCCTTCTTCCCCGGACCCGCGAACTGCGTGTGCTTGTGGTAGAAGACCAGGATCAGGTGAGCCACCATCAGCCCGAGCATGATGCCCGGCAGCAGCAGGATGTGGATCGAGTAGAACCGCGCCACGAAGTCGTGGCCCGGGAACTCGCCGCCGAAGAGGAAGAACGAGATGTACGTGCCGACGATCGGCATGGACAGGATCGCGCCCTCGGTGAAGCGCACACCGGTGCCGGAGAGCAGGTCGTCCGGGAGCGAGTAACCGGTGAAACCGGTGAACATGCCGAGGACGAACAGCAGGAAGCCGAACAGCCAGTTGACCTCACGCGGCTTGCGGAACGCGCCGGTGAAGAACACGCGCATCATGTGCACGAACATGCCCGCGAGGAAGATCAGCGCGGCCCAGTGGTGGATCTGCCGGATGAGCAGACCACCGCGCACGTCGAAGGAGATGTGCAGCGTGGAGCTGAACGCCTCCGACATGAGCTGTCCCTGGAGCGGGACGTAACTGCCGTGGTACTCCACCTCGTTCATCGACGGGTGGAAGAACAGCGTCAGATACACACCCGTGAGGATGATGATCAGGAAGCTGTACATGCACACTTCGCCGAGCATGAACGACCAGTGGTCGGGGAAGATCTTGCGCATGTTGGCCTTGGCCAGGGAGTAGATCCCCAGCCGGCCGTCGGCCCAGTCGGCGATGCGCTCGCCGGCCGGAGCCTTCCCGCCCGAGCGGGAAGCGTCGTTGTTCGCAGTACTCATCCGCGCTCCCAGAATGCAGGACCGACGGGCTCCGCGAAGTCGCCGAGCGCTTCGAGGTAACCCTCGTCGTTCACGCCGATGTGAAGCTGCGGCAGGGCGTGACCGGCGGGACCGAAGATCACCCGGGCGCCGTCGGAGAGGTCGAAGGTGGACTGGTGGCACGGGCACAGCACGTGGTGCGTCTGCTGCTCGTACAGGGAGATCGGGCAGCCGACGTGGGTGCAGATCTTGGAGAAGGCGACGATGCCCTCGTGCGACCACGCCAGTTCCTGCTTGTCCTTGATGTTCTCCGGCTGGAGCCGGATGATCATCAGGGCCGCCTTGGCGATCTGGTTCTGGAAGTCCTCGTCGGTCTCCTCCAGGCCCTCGGGCTTGGCGAAGGTCAGCGAGCCGACGGCCACGTCCTCGGGACGCAGCGGCTCGTTGGTGTTCACGTTGACGAGGAGCTTGCCCTTCGCCCACAGCGTGTGGCGGAGCGACTTGTGCGGCAGCGGACCGAGGTCGCGCAGCAGCATCACGCCGGAGAGCGGCACCAGGGCCAGCGCGCCGAACATGGTGTTGCGGATCAGCTTGCGGCGGCCGAGAGCCGACTCCTTGGCACCCTCGCGGAAATCCTCGAAGACCTTCGCGCGGACCTCGGGAGCCGCCTCGATCGGGTGACGCTCGGCGGCGACCTCGACGTCCGACATCAGGGTGCGCGCCCAGTGGACGGCGCCCGCGCCGATGCAGAACAGCGCCGTACCGAGGGTCAGACCCAGCGCGAAGTTCAGCGCGCTGATGTGCCCGATCGGGAAGACGAAGATCGCCTTGTCACGCGGGACGGTGACGTAGGAGGCGATGAAGCCGAGGGTGGCCAGCATCGAGATCGTGAACAGCAGGGCGACCGCACGCTCGGACCGGTCGGCGGCCCGCTCGTCGATGTCCTGGATCCGGTGCTCGTGGGGCGGCAGCCCCGGGTCGGCGAACGGGTTCTTCTCGTCCGCGACGCTTACCGCGCCGTGCGCGTGGTCCTGCTCAGCGGGCAGGTTCTCTTCAGAATTGTCTTGGCTACTCATGACTTCTTGGCCTTTGCGGTCCGAGCGGCGACCCAGACGGCTACCGCGATCAGCGCGCCGAGGCCGAAGATCCAGGCGAACAGACCCTCACTGACCGGCCCGAGGCCGCCCAGCTCCAGACCGCCCGGGTTCTCGGTCTCGCTGCCGTTGACCGCGTGCAGGTACGCGATGATGTCCTTCTTGTTCTTCTCCGTCATCGTGGTGTCGGGGAAGGACGGCATGTTCTGCGGGCCGGTCTGCATGGCCTCGTAGATGTGCTTGGGGTCGACACCCTCAAGGCTGGGCGCGTACTTGCCCTTGGTGAGGGCACCGCCCTTGCCGGTGAAGTTGTGGCACTGCGCGCAGTTGGTGCGGAACAGCTCGCCACCCTGGCCGATGTCCGCGCCTTCCGGGCCGTACTGCTCCTTCGTGGGCACGCTCGGGCCGGCGCCCAGCGACGCGACGTACGCGGCGAGCTGGTCGATCTGCGCCTGGGTGTAGATGGTCTTCTTGCGCGGGATCTGGGCCATCTGGGAGGTCGAGGCCGGCATACGGCCGGTGCCGACCTGGAAGTCGACCGCCGCGGCGCCGACGCCGACCAGGCTGGGCCCGTCGGAGGAACCCTGGCCACCGGTGCCATGGCAGCTTGCGCAGCCGACCTCGTAGAGCTTCTTGCCCTCCTTGATGGTCAGGGACTGGGAGGTTTCATCGGCCTGGGCCTTGCTCGCGGGTGCGAACGCGGCGTACAGCCCCCCAGTTGCCGCCAGCGCGAGGAGTAGGACGACGACCGCCGCCAGCGGATGGCGTCGTCGTGAGGAGAGCTTTTTCACGGATTACCCCGGTGTCAGGATCTTCTGCGTCGGTGCTTCTGGATGTGCGGGAACGGTCCCCGCTACTTGATCAAGTAGATCGTGGCGAAGAGGCCGATCCAGACCACGTCGACGAAGTGCCAGTAGTAGGACACGACGATGGCGGCGGTCGCCTGCTCATGGGTGAACCGCTTCGCCGCGTAGGTGCGGCCCAGTACCAGCAGGAAGGCGATGAGACCGCCCGTCACGTGCAGGCCGTGGAAGCCGGTGGTCAGGTAGAACACCGAGCCGTACGGGTCGGAGGACAGGGAGATCCCGTCCTTCTTCACCAGTTCGGTGTACTCGTAGATCTGCCCGCCGATGAAGATCGCACCCATGATGAAGGTAGCGATGAACCACGCGCGGAGCTTCTTCACGTCACCGCGCTCGGCGGCGAAGACGCCGAGCTGACAGGTGAGCGAGGAGAGCACCAGGATCGTGGTGTTCGTCGCGGAGAAGGGCACGTTGAGCGCGTGCGCCATCTCCTTCCAGTGCGCCGCTCCGGTCACGGACCGGAGGGTGAAGTACATCGCGAAGAGGGCCGCGAAGAACATCAGCTCGGAACTCAGCCAGATGATGGTTCCGACGCTGGTGAGGTTCGGCCGATTGACCGACGGGTGCGCGTGCCCGGTTTCTACTGTCGTTGCTGTCGCCACGACCGACATTATGTCGGTCGCTTATCTCGCCCTCACTCCGGGGGTGCCGTTCGGAGTGTCCGTGCTTGTCGTACCGGTGTTGACGTGGTGTTCGGCGGAGTAACATCCGGCCCGGAAAGGCCCGTCCGTACGACGCCGACGTCTCGGAGGAACCATGCAGCCGACCGCCACCGTGCTGGTGTACAGCGACGACTCCACCACCCGGGAACAGGTACGGCTGGCCACCGGCCGCCGCCCGGCTCCGGACGTGCCCCGCGTCGAGTTCGTGGAGTGCGCGACGCCCGAGGCCGCGGTGCGCGCGGTGGACGCGGGCGGCATCGACGTGTGCGTGCTGGACGGCGAGGCGGTGCCGATGGGCGGCATGGGGCTGTGCCGTCAGCTCAAGGACGAGGTCTTCGACTGCCCGCCCGTGCTGCTGCTGATGGGCCGTCCCCAGGACGCCTGGCTGGCCACCTGGAGCCGGGCCGACGCGGCGGTGACGCTGCCGGTCGACCCGATGGAGTTCGCCGAGTCCCTGGCGTCCCTGCTGCGCCGCAGGCGCCTGCAGAGCGCCTGAGACGCCCCGGGGGCGCGGGAGCCGGTCGGGCGGGCCGTACGGCTCCCGCGTCGCCACTCAGGCCGCCGCGGGGCGCAGCCGCACCGAGTCCTGCGGGTTCGCCGGGGCACCGCCGCCGCCGTTCAGGGCGCTGCCCGCGCTCCATTTCTTCCAGTCCAGGTTCCAGTCGCCGAAGCCGTTGCCGAAGTCCTCCATGGCGTGGCCGTTGGAGTTGACGACCTTGACGACGTCGCCGGGGCGTACGTGGTCGAAGAACCACTCGGCGTTCGAGGTGCTCATGCCGGTGCAGCCGTGGCTGACGTTGGCGTACCCCTGGGAGCCGACGGACCAGGGCGCGGCGTGGACGTATTCGCCGGACCAGGTCACCCGGGTGGCGTAATACACGGGCAGGTCGTAGGAGTCGGAGCTGCCCTCGGCGATGCCGACCGTGGTGCCGCGCATCCGTACGAAGTACTGCTTCTCCAGGACCACCTTGACGCCGTTGCGGGTCTCGAAGCCGGGTTTTCCGGTGGTGACCGGGATCTGGTTGATGACCTGGCCGTTCTTGTAGAACGTCAACTGGTGGGTGGCGGCGTCGGTGATGGCCTCGACCCGGTCGCCCGTGGTGATCTTCAGGTCCTTGGTCTTGCCGCCCGACAGTTTGTCGTTGATCTTGATGCCGTCCAGGTTGCTGTGCACCTGGATGGTGGCGTGGGCGGGCCAGTACTCCTTGGGCCGGTAGTGCAGCTCCTTGTCGCCGACCCAGTACCAGGAGCCCTGCACGGCGGGCACCGAGTCGACCCTGAGTCCCCGCTCCACGACGGCCCGCTGCGCCTTGTCCTTGATCTCCTGGTCCAACTGGACGGTGATCGGCTGTCCGACGCCGTACTCGCCCGCCTCGGGACCGAAGGTGACGCCCAGGGTCTTCTTGCCGGTGGTCTTGGTGGTGTCGAAGGTGAGGACCTTGCGGCCGGGCGCGCCGTCGTCGTCCTCGGTGCTGACCTGGACCGTGTAATGGGCGTTGGCGGCCAGCGGGGAGGTGCTGTGCCACCGGCCACCGTCGGCGGCGAGTTCGCCCGTCACATAGCGCCCTGTGGCGTCCCGGGCGGTGACGTCCGTGATCCGCCCCTCGTCGCTCTTCAGGGTGACTTCCAGGGGCTTGTCCGGGTCCACCCGCTTGCCCGCCTCGGTGGGGCCGGTGAAGGAGATCTGGCCCGCCGCGTCGTACGGCTTGGTCGCCAGGGCCGCGTTGCCGCCCGAGCCACAGCCCGTGACGCCCGCGCCGAGGGCGGCCACCAGCAGGGTGCAACTGACGACAGTGCGGGTCCGCGCAGAGTGATTCATACGATTACGTTATGAGGCGAAAAGTCCGGGGGCGCGGCGCGTACCTCGGACGAGGGACGGACACTGCGGCAAACGGAGGAGCCCGGACCCTCCTGACGGAGTGTCCGGGCTCCCGGTGCGCTCGGCGCTGTGTTACGGGGTGTCCTACTGGGTGCGGTTCTCACCGCGGTAGTACTCGAAGACCCAGCCGAACAGACCGACCAGGATGATCGGCGCGGCGAAGTAGACGAGCCACCAGCCGACGGCGATGCCGAGGAAGGCCAGGGCGCCGCCGACCGCCAGGGAGAGCGGCTGCCAGCTGTGCGGGCTGAAGAAGCCCAGCTCGCCCGCGCCGTCCGAGACGTCGGCCTCCTTGTCGTCCTGCGCGCCCGCGTCGACCCGCCGGGCGGTGAAGCCCAGGTAGAAGCCGATCATGATGCACAGGCCGAAGGCCAGGAAGAGCGCCGTGGTGCCGGCCGGCTCCTTCGACCACACGCCGTACACGACGGCCATGATCAGGACGAAGAAGCTCAGCCAGATGAACATCCGGCCCTGGATCTTCACTTGCCGGCCTCCTTGCTGCCCGCGATGGCGGCGCCGTGACCGGCGTGCTCAAGCTGCTCCAGCGCGGCGATCTCGGGGTGGTGCAGGTCGAACGCCGGGGATTCGCTGCGAATCCGCGGCAGGGTGAGGAAGTTGTGCCGCGGGGGCGGGCAGGAGGTCGCCCACTCCAGCGAACGGCCGTAGCCCCACGGGTCGTCCACGCCGACCGGCTTGCCGTACTTGGCCGTCTTCCACACGTTGTAGAGGAACGGCAGGATCGACAGACCGAGCAGGAACGACGCGATGGTCGAGACCGTGTTCAGGGCGGTGAAGCCGTCGGCCGCCAGGTAGTCGGCGTAACGACGCGGCATGCCCTCGGCGCCCAGCCAGTGCTGGACCAGGAAGGTGCCGTGGAAGCCGATGAACAGCGTCCAGAAGGTGATCTTGCCCAGGCGCTCGTCCAGCATCTTGCCGGTGAACTTCGGCCACCAGAAGTGGAAGCCGGCGAACATCGCGAAGACGACCGTGCCGAAGACCACGTAGTGGAAGTGCGCCACCACGAAGTACGAGTCGGAGACGTGGAAGTCCATCGGGGGCGAGGCCAGGATGACACCGGTCAGACCACCGAACACGAAGGTGATCAGGAAGCCGGTGGTCCAGAGCATCGGTGTCTCGAAGGACAGCGAGCCCTTCCACATCGTGCCGATCCAGTTGAAGAACTTCACACCGGTCGGGACCGCGATGAGGAACGTCATGAAGGAGAAGAACGGCAGCAGCACACCGCCGGTGACGTACATGTGGTGCGCCCACACGGTCACGGACAGACCGGCGATGCCGATCGTGGCGGCGATCAGACCCATGTAGCCGAACATCGGCTTGCGCGAGAACACCGGGATGATCTCGGAAATGATGCCGAAGAACGGTAGCGCGATGATGTACACCTCTGGATGGCCGAAGAACCAGAAGAGGTGTTGCCATAGCAATGCCCCGCCGTTGGCGGCGTCGAAGACATGGGCACCGAACTTGCGGTCCGCCTCCAGGGCGAACAGCGCGGCCGCGAGGACCGGGAAGGCGAGCAGGACCAGCACACCGGTCAGCAGCACGTTCCACACGAAGATCGGCATGCGGAACATCGTCATGCCCGGAGCGCGCATGCAGATGATCGTGGTGATGAAGTTGACCGAGCCGAGGATCGTGCCGAAGCCGGAGAAGGCCAGACCCATGATCCACATGTCGGCGCCGACACCCGGCGAACGGACCGCGTCCGACAGCGGGGAGTAGGCGAACCAGCCGAAGTCGGCCGCACCCTGCGGGGTGAGGAAGCCGCCCACCGCGATGAGCGAGCCGAACAGGTAGAGCCAGTAGGCGAACATGTTCAGCCGCGGGAACGCCACGTCGGGCGCGCCGATCTGCAGCGGCATGATCCAGTTCGCGAAACCGGCGAACAGCGGCGTCGCGAACATCAGCAGCATCACGGTGCCGTGCATCGTGAACGCCTGGTTGAACTGCTCATTGGAGACGATCTGCAGACCCGGACGGGCCAGCTCGGCGCGCATGAGCAGCGCCAGCACACCACCGATGAGGAAGAACGCGAACGACGTCGCGAGGTAGAGCGTGCCGATCGTCTTGTGGTCGGTGGTCGTCAGCCACTTCACCACGACATTGCCGGGCTCCTTGCGCCTGACCAGCAGCTCGCTATCGGACGCGTCGGCTGCGGCGGCACCCTGGGGTTCGTTGAGGATGCTCACAGGTTGTTCGTCTCCCGGTTCTTCTCGTGGCTCGTCTGCGCGATGCCGGCGGGAATGTAACCGGTCTGCCCCTTCTTGGCGAGGTCCTTGAGGTGCTGCTCGTACCGCTCGGGGGAGACGACCTTCACGTTGAACAGCATCCGGGAGTGGTCGACGCCGCACAGCTCGGCACACTTGCCGAGGAAGGTGCCCTCGTGGTTGGGAGTCACCTGGAAGGCGTTGGTGTGACCCGGGATGACGTCCTGCTTCATCAGGAACGGCACCACCCAGAAGGAGTGGATGACGTCACGCGAGGTGAGGATGAAGCGAACGGTCTTGCCCTTGGGCAGCCAGAGCGTCGGACCGGGGTTGTTGGTCTGCGGGTTCCGCGTACCCGGGGTGCCGACGTCGTAGACACCGCCGGCGTTCGCCGGGAATGCCTTCGTGAACCGGTCCGGGATGGCGGCCAGGTTCGGGTCGGTCTTGGGGTTCCCGGTGGAGCCCGGGACGTTCTCGATGTAGTTGAAGCCCCAGCTCCACTGGAAGCCGACCACGTTGACCGTGACGTCGGGCTTCTTCTCCAGGCTGAGGAGCTTCGACTCGTCGCGTGCCGTGAAGTAGAACAGCACGGAGACGATGATGATCGGGACCACCGTGTACAGCGCCTCGATGGGCATGTTGTACCGCGTCTGCGGCGGAACCTCGACCTTGGTGCGGCTGCGCCGGTGGAACATGACGCTCCACAGGATCAGGCCCCACACCAGCACGCCGGTAGCGAGCGCGGCGGCCCAGGAGCCCTGCCACAGGGAGAGGATGCGGGGAGCCTCTTCCGTGGTCGGGGTGGGCATACCAAGGCGGGGGAAGTCCTTGTATGTGCAACCGGTGGCGGTCGCCAGGACCAGGCCCGCGGTCAGTGCCTGCAGCAGCTTCCGCCGCATCGGGCGCCGCGGCGAGCGGTCGGAGCCGTTGGGACTCACGTAGCGCCTTCCCGAGAGTCTCGCCCGCGCGGTCGGCTGCGGCCTTCTCGCTGGTCGGTCGCCGCCCTGCGTCGGGCAGGGGTTTGGATGTTTATGCGGACCAAACCCTAGCCGACGGCCTCCGGCGGTTCGCGGGGAGGGGGGCATACGCGTCGCCGGGTCGTCATCAAGGGGGTTTGGGGGCGCCTAATCGCCGGAGATGGTTGCCATTTGAGGGCGTGTGCGGCTATTTGGGGGGCTGGTCGCGCCCACGCGGCGGAGCCGCACATTGGCACAGCCCCGCGCCCCTTCGATACACACACCTCGTTTTAACGTTGCTGTGTGAGCTACTTCGACGCTGCTTCTGTTGCTCCTCTTCATCCCGTTGCCCGGCAGGCGCTGGTGGGCTCTTTGGAGGAGGGGTGGGCTGATCCTGGGCGGGTTTACCGGGAGGGGCGCAGGGCCCGGGTGTTGGTGGACGCGGCTCGGGAGGCGGCTGCGGAGGTGGTGGGGTGCCGGGCCGACGAGGTGGTGTTCACCGCCTCCGGGACCGAGGCGGTGCGGCAGGGGATCGCGGGGGCGTTGGCGGGGCGGCGGCGGACGGGGCGTCACCTCATCGTGTCAGGAGTCGAACATTCCTCTGTACTCCATTCGGCGGAAGAGTGGGAGGCGGACGGGGGGTCGGTGAGTCGGGTCCCCGTCGATCGCGGGGGTGCCGTCTCGGTGGGTGGGTACGGGGACGCGCTGCGGTCGGACACCGCGCTGGCGTGTCTGCAGTCCGCCAATCACGAGGTGGGGACCGTGCAGCCGGTGGCGGAGGTGGCCGAGGTGTGCCGGGCGGCGGGGGTGCCGTTGCTGGTGGACGCCGCGCAGTCGCTGGGGTGGGGCGCGGTCGGGGGCGACTGGTCGCTGCTGACCGCCAGTGCGCGCAAGTGGGGCGGGCCCGCCGGGGTGGGGCTGCTCGTGGTGCGCAAGGGGGTGCGGTTCCAGCCCCAAGGGCCGCGCGAGGAGGGGCGGTCGGGGCGTACGGCCGACTTCGGGAACATCCCGGCGATCGTCGCGGCGGTGGCCGCGCTCAGGGCCGTACGGGCCGAGGCGGACGCGGAGGCGGTACGGCTGCGGGAGCTGACGGAGCGGGTGCGGGCGCGAGTGCCGCACTTGGTGCCGGACGTGGAGGTGGTGGGCGATCCGGTACGGCGGCTGCCGGGGATCGTCACCTTCTCCTGCCTCTACGTGGACGGCGAGGCGCTGCTGCACGAGCTGGACCGGGAGGGCTTCGCCGTCTCCTCGGGGTCCTCGTGCACGAGCGGCACGCTGGAGCCGAGCCATGTGCTGAAGGCGATGGGGGTGCTGAGCGAGGGCAACGTCCGCGTGTCGCTGCCGCCGGGCGTGGCGGAGGAGGACGTGGAGCGGTTCCTCGACGTGCTGCCCGGCGTGGTGGCGCGGGTCCGGGAGCAACTGGGGGCGCCGGTGCCGGAGACGTCGGTGCGCGCGGCGGAGCTGGTGGTGGACTCGCTGGGCAAGCGGTGCCCGATCCCGGTCATCGAACTGGCCAAGGTCATCGGGGACGTGCCGGTGGGCGGCACGGTACGCGTCCTCTCGGACGACGAGGCGGCCCGGCTCGACATCCCGGCGTGGTGCGAGATGCGGGGGCAGGAGTACGTGGGCGAGGAGGAGGCGCCGCGGGGTACGGCGTATCTGGTGCGGCGCGTTTCCTGACGTACGTCCGTCGCGTCGTACACGGATGCCCCGCTCCCTCCCGGGCGCGGGGCATCCGTGTCGGTGCGTCAGGCCAGGTGCGCCTGGACCTCCGCCGCCGCGTCGTCCCCGTACGCCTTGGTGAAACGGTCCATGAAGTGAGCACGGCGCAACTGGTACTCCTGCGTACCCACCGTCTCGATGACCAGCGTCGCCAGCATGCAGCCCACCTGCGCCGCGCGCTCCAGGGAGACGCCCCAGGCGAGACCGGAGAGGAACCCGGCGCGGAAGGCGTCGCCGACACCGGTCGGGTCGGACTTGCGCTCCTCGTCGGGGCAGCCGACCTCGATCGGGTCCTCGCCGACCCGCTCGATGCGGACGCCGCGCGAGCCGAGGGTGGTGACGCGGTGGCCGACCTTGGCGAGGATCTGCTCGTCGGTCCAGCCGGTCTTGGCCTCGATGAGACCCTTCTCGTACTCGTTGGAGAAGAGGTACGTGGCGCCGTCCAGCAGTATCCGGATCTCCTCGCCCTCCATGCGGGCGATCTGCTGGGAGAAGTCGGCGGCGAAGGGGATGGCGCGGGAGCGGCACTCCTCCGTGTGGCGGAGCATCGCCTCCGGGTCGTCGGCGCCGATCAGGACGAGGTCCAGACCGCCGACGCGGTCCGCGACCGTCTTCAGCTCGATGAGGCGCGCCTCGCTCATGGCGCCGGTGTAGAAGGAGCCGATCTGGTTGTGGTCGGCGTCCGTGGTGCACACGAAGCGGGCGGTGTGCAGTGTCTCGGAGATGCGGACGGACTCGGTGTCCACGCCGTGGCGCTCCAGCCAGGCGCGGTACTCGTCGAAGTCGAAGCCCGCGGCGCCGACCAGGACCGGTCGGGTGCCGAGCTGGCCCATGCCGAAGGCGATGTTGGCGCCGACGCCGCCCCGGCGGACGTCCAGGTTGTCGACCAGGAAGGAGAGCGAGACCGTGTGCAGTTGGTCCGCGACGAACTGGTCGGCGAAGCGGCCGGGGAAGGTCATGAGGTGGTCGGTGGCGATGGAGCCGGTGACTGCGATACGCACGACGGGCGTTCTCCTGGCGGAAGGGGAGGTGACAGTTCACGCTACCCGGTTCCGGGCGGGCACTGAAGCGGGGAAAACTACCCGATAGTAGATCTTTCTTCACCGCCGCCCGCGTGCCTACGGTGCGGGCATGACGAACCTCAGGGGCAACTCCCCCACCCCGGCGGACCTCGACGGCGACCTCGCCGCCCTGCGCGGCGACTGCGCCCGGATGGCGCCGCACTGGCCCGCCTCGACGGACCCCTCCGCCCGCCCGGTCCCGCCGTCCTCGATCCACGGGGTACGCGTCCCGCCGCGCTCGGCGCGCCTGGTCGACGCCATGCCGGACTACGGCGACTGAGCCGGGGCGCACGAAAGGGAACCGCGCGCCCCCCACCCACGTCCCACCGCCGCCCCCGCGACACGGGGCACGGACCGGCGAGGAGCGATGCGGTGAACCCCGAGCGACCTGAGGACGTCAACGTCCCGGACCCCGACAACGCGGAGGAGCCCGCGGCGGCTCAGCGGGCGGAGCAGCGCGCGGGTGAGGGGACCGGACCGCGTGCGGGTGCGGAGTCGGGCACCGGCACGGGCACGGACGCGGAGCCGGGTGCGAGCGGGAGGGCGGACGCGGTCGGCACGAGCACGGCGGCGACCGCGGAGGCGGCGACGAAGCCGGAGGCGGCGGACACCGGCGGGGGCGCGGAGCCCAACGCTACGGACACGAGCGTGGCGGCGAAGCCGGAGGCGGCGGCAGAGTCGGGGGCGGCGGACGCGGGCGCAGAAGCGGAGGCGGAGGCGGAGGCGGCGCACAGCACGGCGGACGCCGAGGCTCCCCACCCCGGAGACCCCACCCCGGACACCGACAGCGACACCGACACCCCCGCCGAAACCACCCACTCAGCCGCGCCCCACTCGGATGAACCCGCTCCCCCGCCCCGCCCCCGTACCGCGCTGATCGTCGCCTCCGTGGCCGCTGCCGTGCTGGCGCTCGGGGGCGGTGGGGCGTGGCTCGCCGCCGGGGTCGGGGCGGACAGTGAGCCTGGAGCGGCTGGGGCGGGAGGCACTCCCCCGCCGCTCGCGTTGGACGGGGGAAGCACCGCGGGGATCGCGCCCGGGGAGTCGAATCCGTACGGCGTGCGGTACGTGGCCGAGGGGAAGTTGCCGGACGGACCGGGGTCGGCGGCGGTGCGGGCGCCGGAGGGTGCCGTCGGGAAGGACGCGGTGGCGCGGCTGGCGCGGGCGCTCCAGGTCGACGGGGCGCCGGTGGCGGACGGGGACGGATGGCGGGTCGGCGGGCGCGCCGGGGAGCCGGTGCTGCGGGTGAGCGGGGGCTCGGCGGGCGGGTGGTCGTTCAGCCGGTACACGCCCGGCACCGACAACTGCCCCAAGGGCGACGTGTGCGCGCAGGACCCGGTCGCCCCGGCAGCCGACGCGGTGAGCGTGGCGAAGGCCAGGGCGGTGGTCGCGCCCGTGCTCAAGGCGCTCGGGCAGGACGGCGCGAAGACGGACGCGAGCCAGGTCATGGGTGCCCGGCGGGTGGTGAACGCCGATCCGGTGGTGGGCGGGCTGCCCACCTACGGCTGGACGACCGGGCTGACCGTGGACGAGCGGGGCGAGATCGTCGGCGGGCACGGGATGCCGGCCGTACCGGAGAAGGGCGCGGAATACCCCGTACTGAGTGCGGACAAGACCCTCGCGCTGCTCAACTCGGCGCAGCCGGAGGGGCATCGGATGGGCATCGGGGGCTGTGCGACACCGGAGCCGCTGAAGGACCGGCTGGAGCAGCCGTGCGGGGCGAACACGACCCCCGCCTCCCCCGCGTCCCCGAAGGGTGACCGGCTGACCGTGGAGAAGGCGGTGTTCGGGCTCGCCGCGCACGCGGTGAACGGCCAGGAGGCGCTGGTGCCGTCGTGGCTGTACCAGGTGCGGGGTACGGCGGCGCGCGGCACGTTCACGGTGACGTACCCGGCGGTGGACCCGAAGTACCTCACCACGGCGGCGCCGTCGGGCTCGGCGGGGAGCGGG
Source organism: Streptomyces sp. DSM 110735 (assembly GCF_016482685.1). GTDB lineage: Bacteria > Actinomycetota > Actinomycetes > Streptomycetales > Streptomycetaceae > Streptomyces. The sequence continues at coordinate 57,837 of NZ_JACYHF010000004.1, forward strand.
CGGTCGGTGAAGATCGGGGCGTACAGCGCGCACGGACGTGAGCTGACCGTCCGCTTCATGGGCGGTGTCTGCGCCGACCACCGCGCCGCCGCGAAGGAGAGCGCCGGGCGGGTCACGGTGTCGGTCACCGAGCACCCCCGGGCGGGCAAGGTGTGCGTGCTGATGGCGAAGGAGTTCGCCGAGACCGTACGGCTGGAGGCGCCGCTCGCCGGGCGGACGGTCGTCGCGGAGGACGGCGGGCGCGTGCCGCAGGCGGAGTCGCTCGCCCGCCCCGAGAAGTAGTCACCCGCGCCGGGGCGCGAGAACGCGCGAGGCGGCGGACCCCCGGGTCGGGGGCCGCCGCCTCGCGCGTCGGACCGGTCGGACCGGGCCGCTTAGCTGAAGGAGTCGCCGCAGGCGCAGGAGCCCGTCGCGTTCGGGTTGTCGATCGTGAAGCCCTGCTTCTCGATCGTGTCCACGAAGTCGATGGTGGCGCCGCCCAGGTACGGGGCGCTCATGCGGTCGGTCACGACCTTGACGCCGTCGAAGTCCTTCACGACGTCGCCGTCGAGGGCGCGCTCGTCGAAGAAGAGCTGGTAGCGCAGGCCGGAGCAGCCGCCGGGCTGGACGGCGACGCGCAGGGCGAGGTCGTCACGGCCCTCCTGGTCGAGCAGCGCCTTGACCTTCGACGCGGCGGCGTCGGTCACGATGATGCCGTCGGTGACGGTGCTGGTCTCGTCCGATACGGACATCTACATCTCTCCCAAGTCGTACGGAGACTGCTTTTCGAGGAGTGCAACCGGCGCGTCGGCCGATTCATTCCGGGCCGGGCGGGCGCGTTGCCGCGTTCTGCTTCTCTCTTCAATGCTCGCACACGGCCGGGAGGGGGGACAGCGGCTCGGCGCTCCGGTCCCGGAGCGTGCCGGGATTCACGTCACATGGACACTTTCGCCATCGTCAAAGTGACGTGAAGCGGTTATGATAGATAGCGTCAGTTAGACGAAAACTAGAAAGGGTAGGTGTCGTGACCACCGCCCAGACCCCGCAACTCGACGTCCAGCCGTCTCCGCTCGCCCTGCTGCTGCTCGGCCGCGGCGCCGACCCGAAGAGCGAGCGGGGCGTCGAATGCCCCGGCGATCTGCCCGCGCCCTCCGACCCGGACCTCGTCGAGCGTGCCCGCGCCGCGAAGGCGAAGCTCGGGAACAAGGTCTTCGTCCTCGGCCACCACTACCAGCGTGACGAGGTCATCCAGTTCGCGGACGTCACGGGCGACTCCTTCAAGCTGGCCCGGGACGCCGCCGCGCGTCCGGAGGCCGAGTACATCGTCTTCTGCGGTGTGCACTTCATGGCGGAGTCGGCCGACATCCTCACCTCCGACGACCAGAAGGTCGTCCTGCCCGACCTCGCCGCCGGCTGCTCCATGGCCGACATGGCGACGGCCGAGCAGGTCGCCGAGTGCTGGGACGTGCTGACCGAGGCGGGCGTGGCCGAGCAGGTCGTGCCGGTGTCGTACATGAACTCCTCCGCCGACATCAAGGCGTTCACCGGCAAGCACGGCGGCACGATCTGTACGTCGTCCAACGCCAAGCGCGCCCTGGACTGGGCCTTCGAGCAGGGCGAGAAGGTGCTGTTCCTGCCCGACCAGCACCTCGGGCGCAACACCGCCGTGCGCGAGATGGGCATGTCCCTGGAGGACTGCGTCCTCTACAACCCGCACAAGCCGAACGGCGGGCTCACCGCCCAGCAGCTCCGCGACGCCAAGATGATCCTGTGGCGTGGCCACTGCTCCGTGCACGGCCGCTTCAGCCTGGAGTCGGTCGAGGACGTACGCGCCCGGGTGCCCGGCATCAACGTGCTGGTCCACCCCGAGTGCCGGTACGAGGTCGTGGCCGCCGCCGACCACGTCGGCTCGACGGAGCACATCATCAAGACCCTGGAGGCGGCTCCGGCAGGCTCCAAGTGGGCCATCGGCACCGAGCTGAACCTCGTCCGCCGCCTGGCGAATCGTTTCGCGGCCGAGGACAAGGAGATCGTCTTCCTCGACCGCACGGTCTGCTTCTGCTCCACCATGAACCGCATCGACCTCCCCCACCTGGTCTGGACCCTGGAGTCCCTCGCCGAGGGCACCCTGGTCAACCGCATCGAGGTGGACCGCGAAACGGAGGCGTTCGCGAAGCTGGCGCTGGAGCGGATGCTGGCGCTGCCGTAAGAGCCTTCATCTGTACGTGGGTCAGGGGCGCTTCCCGGTGTCGGGAAGCGCCCCTTTCGTGCCACGATCGGGGGAACGGTTCCCGATCTCTTGGACAGGTGATCTTCCGGTGTCCCAGTCTGGCGAACGACCGAAGGAGGGGCGTGACATGACTGCCGTCGCGCATGAGCCGACCACGCCGGCTGAGGGACTGCTGGACATCTTCCTGTCCCTGGACACCCCCGAGGGCTTCCGTGCCGAGCTGATCGAGGGGGAGATCGTTGTGACACCGCCGCCCGACGGGGACCATGAGGACTACATCGGACTGATCGTGAGCCAGGTGATCAGGCGGTCCCGGACCGATATGCAGTTCTCCGGGAACAAGGGCCTGCTACTGAAAAGCGCGGAGCGCGACCCGAAGGACCATGTGATCCCGGACGGCACCTTCGCGCCCACCGCGCTGCGGCTCTACCGCGGCGCCGAGTCCTGGATGCCCTGCGACGGCGTCGTCTTGGTGCTCGAAGTGACGTCCAGCAAGCCCCGGACGGACCGCGAGGCCAAGCGTCACGGTTACGCGCGTGCCGGGATCCCCCTGTACCTGCTGGTGGACCGGGATGCCTCCTCGATCACGCTGTTCAGCGATCCGGGGAGCGACGACTACCGCCAGCTCTGCACCGTCCCGTTCGGCACGTCCCTCGCGCTCCCGGACCCCTTCGGCTTCGAGCTGGACACGACGGACTTCCTCTGAGGCTCTGACGGTGACAGACAGAGAGGCCCGGCCCGCACGATCGTGCGGGCCGGGCCTTTTCCACGTCCGGACGTCACATCCGGCCGCCCGGTTACACCTTCACCGGCTCCGGTTCGTCCGCCGAAGCCTCCGGCTCCGTCGGGTTCGCCTTCTTCGCTGTCTTCTTGGCCGCGCGGCGTTCCTTGCGGAGTTCGAGCATCGCGTAGAGCGTCGGGACCAGGAGGAGGGTGAGGAGGGTGGAGGTGATCAGACCGCCGATGACCACGACCGCGAGGGGCTGGGCGATGAAGCCGCCCTGGCCGGTGACGCCCAGGGCCATGGGGAGCAGGGCGAAGATCGTCGCCAGGGCGGTCATGAGGATGGGGCGGAGGCGGTGGCGGCCGCCCTCGATCACGGCTTCGACGACGCCGTAGCCCTGGGACCGGTACTGGTTGATCAGGTCGATCAGCACGATCGCGTTGGTCACCACGATGCCGATCAGCATCAGCATGCCGATCATCGCCGGGACGCCCATCGGGGTGCCGGTGACGATGAGGAGACCGAGCGCGCCGGTCGCCGCGAACGGGATGGAGACCAGCAGGATCAGCGGCTGGACCAGCGAGCGGAACGTCGCCACCAGCAGCATGAACACGATCGCGATGGCCGCCAGCATGGCGAGCCCCAGGTTCTTGAACGCGTCGTCCTGGTCGGAGGAGACACCGCCGATCTCGGCCGTGGCGCCCGCCGGGAGCTTCAGCGTCTTGAGCTTGGCCTGGAGCTGGGTGCTGACCGCGCCGGTGTTGTCCCCGGTCGGCCGGCCCTTGATCGTCGCGGCGCGCTGGCCGTCGATGCGGGTCATGGAGACGGGTCCGTCGACCAGCTTGACGGTCGCGATGTCACCGAGCTCGACCCGCCCGAGGTTCAGGTTCTTGAGCTGGGCCAGCGTGGTCGCGGGCTTGGCGGAGCGCACCACGATGTCGCGCTCGGTGTCGTCCAGGATCGCCTTGCCCGCGGGGGTGCCGCGTACCGCCTGCGCGACGGCGCCGCCCAGCTTCTGCTGGTCGAACCCGGCGGCGGCAGCCTTGCCGTTGGCCTTGACCGAGATGCGCGGCACGCTCTGCGAGAGGTCGCTGGTCACGTCGGTGACGTCGTCCAGCCCCGCCACGGTGGAGCGGACCTTCGCGGCGGCGGTCTTCAGGGTGGCCGGGTCGGCCGCCTTGACCACGACGCTGAGGTCCTGGTTGCCGAAGCTGTCGCCGCCCGACACGGTGGTCGTGCCGATGCCGTCGAGCCTCGCGAGCCCGTCCGTCAGGTGCTTCTGCACGTCGGCGAAGGACGCCCCGTCCTTCAGCATGACCTGGTACGACGCCTGGTTGGTGTCGGTGCCGCCGCCGAACGCCGCCATGAAGCCGGAGGAGCCGATGGTGACCTGGTAGTCCTTGACGCCCTTGATCGAGCCGAGCAGCTTCTCCACCCGCTTGGCCTGCGCGTCCGTCGCCTCGAGGCTGGTGCCGGGCTTCAGCGTCTGCTTGACGGTGAGGACCTGCTGCTCGCCCTGGTCGAAGAAGTTCGTCTTCAGCAGCCCGGACATCCCGAAGGTGCCGAGCAGCACGACCACCGCGATCAGCACACTGGTGAGACGGCGCCGGGTCGCGAACCGCAGGACCGGGACGTAGACACGCTGGAGACGGCTGTTGTTCTCCTTCTCCTCCGCCCGGCGGCGCGCCTCCTCGGCGTCCTCGGGGGTGCCCTTGGGGGCGCGCAGGAACCGGTACGACAGCACCGGCACGACCGTCAGCGACACCAGCAGCGAGGCCAGCAGGGCCGCCGTCACGGTGATGCTGAAGGAGCCGAACAGGGCGCCCACCATGCCGCCGACCAGCCCGATCGGCAGGAAGACGGCGACCGTGGTGAGGGTCGAGGACGTGACCGCTCCGGCCACCTCGCGCACCGCGCCGATGATGGCGGCGCCGCGCTCCTCGCCGTAGCCGAGGTGGCGCTTGATGTTCTCCAGGACCACGATCGAGTCGTCCACGACCCGGCCGATGGCGATGGTCAGCGCGCCCAGGGTGAGCATGTTCAGGGAGAGCCCGCGCGTCCACAGCACGATCAGCGCGAGGACCACGGACAGCGGGATGGACACCGCCGTGACCAGCGTGGAGCGCACCGAGGCGAGGAAGACCAGGATGACCAGGACCGCGAAGAGCAGACCGAGCGCGCCCTCGGTGGTCAGACCGTCGATGGCCTTGGAGACCGCCGGACCCTGGTCGCTGACCACGGTCAGCTTCGCGTCCGGGCCGAGGTCGGTACGGAGCTTCGGCAGCTTGTCCTTGACCGCCTGGGAGATGGCGACGGCGCTGCCGTCGTGGTCCATGGTGACGTTGACGGCGAGGCTCGGGCGGCCGTCGGTGCGGGTGAGGGAGTCCGACGGCGCCGGGCGCTCCTCGACCTTGGCCACATCACCGAGGCGTACGGGCTTGGCGCCCGGCTCGCCGGTGACCATCAGATCCTTGATCTGGGTCAGCGAGGTGTAGCCGCCGCCGACCTGGACGGTGCGGTTGGCGCCCTGCTCGTCGAAGGAACCGGCCGGGACGGTCGCGCCGCCCGCCTGCAGCGCGGGGACCAGCGCTGCGGGGGTGAGACCTGCCTTGGCGAGCTTGGCGTTGTCCGGGGTGACGGCCACCTGGACGTCACGGACGCCGGTGACCTGGACGCGCCCGACGCCGTCGATGTCCTTCAGCGCGGGGACGACCGTGCGGTCCAGCTTGTCGGCGAGCGCCTGCTGGTCCTGGCCGGAGGACGCGGCGAGGACGACGGTGGGCATGTCGTCGGTGGAGCCGGAGATGACCTGCGGGTCGACGGTGTCCGGGAGCTGCCCCCGGGCCCGGTTCACGGCCTGCTGCACGTCGGTGACGAGCCGCTTGGTGTCGTTGCCGTAGTCGAAGGACGCCATGATCACGGCGTTGCCCTCGGAAGCGGTGGAGGTGACACCGGTGATGCCGTCGACGCCCTGGAGGTTGTTCTCGATGGGCTCGACGACCTGCTTCTCGACCACGTCGGGCGAGGCGCCCTGGTACGGCGCGATCACCGACACCATGGGCAGGTCGATGGTGGGCAGGAGCTGCTGTTTGATCTGGGGTATCGCGATGGCTCCGAAGAGCAGCGCGACGAGCGACACCAGGCCGACGAGGGCCCGCTGTTTGAGGCTGAACCGGGACAGCCAGGACATGGGACAGGGTCTCTCTTCTGTGAGCGGCAGAAGCTGCTGGGACGGGCGCGGAAGCTTGGGCGGGCACGGAAAAGACGCCCACTCCATACCCTGGCCCATGGCCGGACCCGGCTCCGTAGCCCCCAGGTCCCGTCTCTTACCCGGCTCCTACTCCACGCGCAGTACACGCGGGTGGAGGTCACTCCGTCCGGGGACGTACCAGTCCGGACTCGTAGGCGATGACCACGAGCTGGGCGCGGTCGCGGGCGCCGAGCTTGGCCATGGCGCGGTTGACGTGCGTCTTCACGGTCAGCGGGCTGACCTCCAGGCGCTCGGCGATCTCGTCGTTGCTGAGCCCGCCGGCCACCTGGACCAGCACCTCGCGCTCACGCCCGGTGAGCGCGTCGAGGCGGGCGAGGCGGACCGGGTCGGGGGCGGCGGTGTCCGCCTGGGCGAGGAAGCGGGCGATCAGTCCCTTGGTGGCGGCCGGGGAGAGCAGCGCCTCGCCGTCGGCGGCCAGCCGGATCGCGGCGAGCAGTTCCTCCGGCTCGCTGCCCTTGCCGAGGAAGCCGGAGGCGCCCGCGCGCAGCGCCTCCACCACGTAGTCGTCGACCTCGAAGGTGGTCAGGATGACCACGCGGACCCGGGCGAGGTCCGGGTCGGCGCCGATCATGCGGGTGGCGGCGAGTCCGTCGGTGCCGGGCATCCGGATGTCCATGAGGACCACGTCGGCGGCGCGCTCCTTGGCCAGCCGTACCGCCTCGGCGCCGTCGGACGCCTCCCCGACGACGGCCATGCCGGGCTCGGACTCCACCAGCACCCGGAACGCGCTGCGCAGCAGCGCCTGGTCGTCGGCGAGCAGGACGCGGATCGTCACGCGGACTCCTCCCGGTCGGTCGTACGGGTCTTGACCGGCAGGATGGCATGGACGCGGAAGCCGCCGCCGAAGCGGGGTCCGGTGGTCAGGGTGCCGCCGAGCGCGGTGACCCGCTCGCGCATCCCGAGCAGCCCGTGCCCGCCGCCCCCGCCGGGCGCAGCGGTGCCGCCGGGTCCGTTGTCCAGCACGCTGACCTCGATGTTCGGTCCCACCCGTACGACACTGACCTCGGCCTTGGCGCCGGTCCCGGCGTGCTTCTGGGCGTTGGTCAGCGCCTCCTGGACGATCCGGTAGGCGGCGAGGTCGACGGCGGCGGGCAGTTCGGTGTCCTGGTCGGCGCGGGCGACCTCCACCGGGAGTCCGGCGCTGCGGAAGGTCCCCGCCAGCTCGTCGAGGCGGTTGAGACCGGGGGCGGGTTCGGTGGGCGCGGCCGGGTCGCCGGACTGGCGCAGCAGACCGACGGTGGCGCGCAGCTCCCCGAGCGCGGAGCGGCTGGCGGAGCGGACGTGGGCGAGCGCTTCCTTGGCCTGGTCGGGGCGCCGGTCCATGACATGGGCGGCGACGCCCGCCTGCACGTTGACCAGGGCGATGTGGTGGGCGACCACGTCGTGCAGCTCGCGGGCGATGCGCAGCCGCTCCTCGGCGACCCGGCGGCGCGCCTCCTCCTCGCGGGTGCGCTCGGCGCGTTCGGCGCGCTCCCGTATCGCCTGCACGAAGGCGCGGTGGCTGCGCACGGCGTCGCCCGCGGTGGCGCCGATGCCGGTCCAGGCGATGATGGCGAGGTTCTCCTGGGCGTACCAGGGCAGCGGTCCGGCGAGCATCGCGGCGGCGGTCAGCAGGGTCGTGACCAGCAGCGCGACGCGCCAGGTGGTGGCCCGCCCGGTGGTGGAGGCGACCGTGTAGAGGGCGACGACGGCGCACATCACGACGGGGGCGCGCGGGTCGCCGGTGACGCACTCGACGAGCGAGCAGACGCCGGTGACCGCGAGGACGGCCATGGGCGCGCGGCGGCGCAGCACGAGCGCGACGGCACCGACGACCATCAGGACCAGGCTCAGCGGGTCCGGGGCGCGCTCGCCCCAGGCGACACCGTGCTCGCCGTGCGGCGAGGCGAAGGAGCCGCCGATCATGCACACCAGCACCAGACCGGCGAGGACGGCGTCCAGTGCGAGGGGGTGGGCCTGCGCTCCGTACCGGGCGCGTTGGAGAGTGCTCACCGGTGAACAGTACGGGCGCCGGGCGGGGTACGGGAATCGGTCCCCGGACAGCCGGGGTCTGTCATGGTCGCCACGCCGTCGCTGACAGCCCCCCACGCGCCGCACGGACCGTCAGGTGTCGGTCGGTGTTCGCCCCGGGTATCCATGACGGACGCCTGGTGTTGGCCGTACCGGCCCAGCCTTCTGCTCGGCGTCCGTGCCCAGGCGGCCGGACGCGTCCAGTCGACGAAAGGCGGTCCCCGTGCGCCCCCACCCCTCGTCCCTCCGCTCCCTGTGGACGGTCGCCGCGCTCGCGCTGGTGTCGGCGGCTGCCCCGCTGCTGCCGACCGCCCCGGCGGCGGCAGCGAGCTACGGGACGCCGACGATCAAGCTGTCGGCCGGGTATCTGTCGGGCGCGGTCGGCGCGAGCGGGGACCCGGTCGTCACGGCGACGGTCGCGCAGAGCGGCGCGAGCGCCTCCGACCTGACGGTCGCCGCGAGCAAGACGAGCAGGTCGGCGGTGGCGGGCACGGGAGACGTGCAGGTCACGGGCGCGGGCGAGACCCGTACGGTCGCCGTCACCGCCCACGCGCAGGGCTACACCGACCTCACCCTGAAGGTGACCGGGCTCGGCGGCAAGACGGCCACCGCGACCCTGCACTACGCGGCGTCCCCGGCGGTGCAGCACTCGGCGGACGCCCGCTATCTGACCGGCGCGTCGGACGCCTCGGCCGCCGTGGACGCCGGGAACGGCTACCTCCTGGTCGCCAACGACGAGGACAACACCCTGCGCCTGTACGACGGTTCGTCCTCCGGGGCGCCGGTGAGGAGCTGGGACCTGAGCAGTGCGCTGGGCGCCGACAAGGAGGTGGACATCGAGGGCGGCACCCGGATCGGGAACACCGTGTACTGGACCGGCTCGCTCGGCAACAACAAGGACGGCGCGTACAAGCCCGCCCGGAACACCGTCTTCACCACCACGCTCTCCGGCTCCGGCGCGGCGACCTCGGTGACCTTCGGGACGGCGGGCCACCGGCTCCGGGACGACCTGGTGGCCTGGGACCAGGCGAACGGCGACCGGTACGGCTTCGCCGCGGCGACCGCCGACGGGCAGACCCCGAAGCAGGTCGACGGGCTCAACGTGGAGGGCCTGGAGTTCGCGCCCGGCTCCACCACCACCGCCTACCTGGGCTTCCGCGCCCCGCTGGTCCCGCCGCAGGAGGGCGGGAAGGCGCTGCTGGTGCCGGTGACGAACATGGACCAGGTGGTACGCGGCACGAAGGCGACGTTCGGCACGCCCGTCGAGCTGGACCTCGGCGGTCTGTCGGTGCGGGATCTGCGCCTGGGCGACCAGGGGCAGTATCTGATCCTGGCGGGGTCCTGGGCGGCGGAGGACAACAGCGCGCCCTATGCGCTCTACACGTGGGACGGCGTGGCGGGGCACCAGCCGGTGAAGGCGCTGGACCTGCCGACGGCGGACGCGGGCGGCTGGGAGTCGATCGTGACCACGCCCGATCTGTCGGTGCCCGGCGGCCGGGTTCAGTTGATCACCGACGACGGCAGCGCCGACCTCTACGGCGACGGCACCGAGGCGAAGGACCTCTCCCACCCGGAGTGGCAGAAGTCCCGCACCACGTGGTTCACGCTGAACTGACGTCCCGGAGTCTGCGTGGTCCCGGGCAGGTCAGCCCGGGATCAGTCCGTCGTCCCCGAGCAGCTCCCGGACCTCCTCCAGGGTGGCGTCCGGGGCGGGCAGGATCAGCTCGGAGGGCTCCAGGGCGTCGTCCGGCAGCGGGGTGCCGAAGCTCCGGACGGCGTCGAGGAGGGCGGTGAGGGTGCGGCGGAAGCCCGCCTCGTCACCGCTCTCCATCTCGGCCAGCAGCTCGTCGTCCAGCTTGTTCAGCTCGGTGAAGTGCGCGTCGTCCACGCGCACCTGGCCCTCGCCCATGATCCGTACGATCACGTCGGCCTCCTCGGCGTCGGTCCCGGCGGCGGGCTACTGCTTGTCGAAGCGCGGGGTGTCCTGCGACTGCCGGTCCTGCGCCTGGCCGGTGCCGCCCTCGATGGCCTGCTGCGGGGAGCCCCCGGCCAGCTCGGCCTTCATCCGCTGGAGTTCCAGCTCGACGTCCGACCCGCCGGAGAGGCGGTCCAGCTCGGCCTGGATGTCGTCCTTGGCCATGCCGGACTGGTCGTCCAGGGCGCCGGAGGCGAGCAGCTCGTCGATGGCACCGGCGCGGGCCTGGAGCTGGGCGGTCTTGTCCTCGGCGCGCTGGATCGCGAGACCGACGTCGCCCATCTCCTCGGAGATGCCGGAGAACGCCTCGCCGATGCGGGTCTGCGCCTGGGCGGCGGTGTAGGTCGCCTTGATGGTCTCCTTCTTGGTGCGGAAGGCGTCCACCTTGGCCTGGAGGCGCTGGGCGGCGAGCGTCAGCTTCTCCTCCTCGCCCTGGAGCGTGGCGTGCTGCGTCTCCAGGTCGGTGACCTGCTGCTGGAGGGCGGCACGGCGGGAGAGCGCCTCGCGGGCGAGGTCCTCGCGGCCGAGCGCGAGCGCCTTGCGGCCCTGGTCCTCCAGCTTCCCGGACTGCTGCTGCAACTGGTTGAGCTGGAGCTCCAGGCGCTTGCGGGAGGTCGCCACGTCGGCCACGCCCCGGCGCACCTTCTGGAGCAGCTCCAACTGCTTCTGGTACGAGTAGTCGAGGGTCTCGCGCGGGTCCTCGGCCCGGTCAAGGGCCTTGTTCGCCTTCGCGCGGAAGATCATCCCCATACGCTTCATGACACCGCTCATGGGCTTCGCGCGCCCCCTTCTGACGGAACTCCGGCTCACCGATCCTGCGACAGAACCCACAGTACGGGCCCTGCCTCCATTACCGCACCGTTCGGGACCTCATGCTCTCCTCCCCAGGGACGAGGGCGGACGCCCCCGCTCCGGCGTGAGGAGTAGGTGATCCCCGGGCGGCGCCCCGTTCGTCCCCCGTTTCCCCCGGTGCGGTCCCTGCTACAGACGCCGGGTGTTGCCGGATCGTTCCCCAGAGGGCTGGGGTCCATGCCGCGAAGCCCGTACCCTTGGGTTTTGTGTTCCGTAGCCGTGCCAAGGAAGAGAAGGCCCCCGCCGACAAGGCGCAGGTGACCCTCTCCAAGCAGACCCGTGACCCGCAGGCCCCGAAGGGCAGGCCCACGCCCAAGCGCAGTGAGGCCCAGTCCCAGCGGCGCAGCGTGGCCAGTACGCCCACGAACCGCAAGGACGCGGCCAAGCGCCAGCGCGAGGAGCGCCGCGGCGCTCTCGAGCGGCAGCGCAAGGCGCTGGCCGGCGGTGATGAGCGGTACCTGCCCGCCCGTGACAAGGGCCCGATCCGGAAGTTCGCCCGTGACTGGGTGGACTCGCGGATCAACGTCGCGGAGTACTTCCTGCCCTCGGCCATCGTGATCCTGGTGCTCAGCGTCGTGCGGGTGCCCGCGCTGCAGAGCATCGCGCTGATCCTGTGGCTGATCGTGATCGTGCTCATCGTGGCCGACTCGGCGTGGAGCGGCGTCCGGCTGCGCAAGGCGCTGGCCCAGCGCTTCCCGAACGACAACCGCAGGGGCGCGGTGGCCTACGGTCTGATGCGCTCGCTCCAGATGCGTCGGCTCCGGCTGCCCAAGCCGCAGGTCAAGCGCGGAGAGCGACCCTGAGCGCAGACGCAGCTCCCCGGCCCGCCGCCGGGCTCCGGCCGGGCGGACCGGGTGTTCCGCGTGACCTCCTGCGCCATGAACTGGTGACCCGGCAGCTCGACGAGCAGCTCCGGGCGCGCTACTCCCTGGGGCGGCGGCTGCGGGTGCTCGACGTGGGCACCGGCCGGGGCGCGGGCGCGCTCAGGCTGGCCCGGCTCGGCCATCACGTCACCGGGGTGGAGAACGACCCGGTGGTGATCGCGGGGGCGCGCGCGAACCTGGCCGCCGAGCCGGAGGGCGTGCGCGAGCGGGTCCGGCTGGTGCACGGCGACGGGCGGGACACCGGCGTGCACTTCCTGCCGGGCAGCTTCGACGTGGTCCTCTGCCACGGTCTGCTGATGCGGGTCGAGGAGCCCGATCCGCTGGTCGCGGGTCTGGCCAGGATGCTCGCGCCCGGCGGTCTGCTCTCCCTGCTGGTGCGCAACGGCGACGCGCTCGCCATGCGGCCCGGTCGTGCCGGTGACTGGACGGCAGCCCTCGCCGCGCTCGACGCCACCGCCCTGCTGCCGCGCTCGCGCTCCGAGTCCGACGGCGAGAGCCCGGCCGAGCAGCCCGGTCCCCGGGGTCGCGCGGAGCGCCTGGCGGTACTGACCGCCACCCTCGACGGCATCGCCGCCCCGCTGCACGCCTGGTACGGCGTGGGCGTCTTCACCGACCTCGCCGACGCGGACGACACGGCGACGGCGCCGCCGTCCCCGCCGTCTTCGTATCCGGCCACCGACGTGCCCGGACTCCTCGACGTGGAGGAGCGGGCGGGGTGTACGGACCCCTACCGCGGGGTCGCGGCGCTGCTGCACGTGTGCGGGGTGCGGGGCTGAGCCCGTCACCTGCACGGGGCTGAGCGCCCGTTCGGGCGTATCCGGCGGGGCGGTACGCGCCCCGCGCGCTCAGACTCGGGGCATGGACGCTTCCCGTACCCGCACCCTCGGCCGGGTGGCGGCTCCGGCAGCCGTGCTGGTGTGTTCCGCCGTCCTCGGCTCCGGCTGTTCGGCGCCGGTCACCGCCCCGGCGGAGCCGTCGGCCGCGCGGGCCGCGGTGCCCGAGGTGTCGAACCAGCTCCAGGACCAGTACCAGCGGGTGATCAAGGAAGCCCTGCCGTCGGTCGTACAGATCCAGGCGAGCCGGGATCTGGGCTCGGGGGTCGTCTTCGACACCCAGGGGCACATCGTCACCAACGCGCACGTGGTCGGCTCGGAGAAGACCTTCAAGGTGACGACGGCCAGCAGCGAGGACCAGCTCACCGCGAACCTCGTCTACTCCTATCCCGACCAGGACCTCGCGGTCATCAAGCTGGACCGGGTGCCCGCCGGGCTGAAACCCGCGGTGTTCGCGGACTCCGCCAAGGTGCAGGTGGGCCAGATCGTGCTGGCGATGGGATCGCCGTTCGGGCTGTCCTCCAGCGTGACGCAGGGCATCGTCTCCGCGACCGGGCGGACGGTCAGCGAGGGCGACGAGGGCGGCGGCACGGGCGCGACCATCGCCAACATGGTGCAGACCTCGGCCGCGATCAACCCGGGCAACAGCGGGGGCGCGCTGGTGAACCTGGACGGCCAGGTCGTCGGCATCCCCACCCTCGGCGCCGCCGACCCCGGGACGGGCGGTGGCGCGGCACCCGGCATCGGCTTCGCCATCCCGTCCTCCCTGGTCCGCACGGTCGCCGGTCAGATCGTCGAGCACGGCAAGGTCACCGACTCCGGCCGCGCCGCCCTCGGCATCAGCGCCCGCACGGTCGTGGACGACAGCTACCGCCCGGTCGGCGCCGCCATCGTCACCGTCACCCCGAGCGGCCCCGCCGCCCAGGCCGGCCTCCGCACCGGCGACGTCATCACCCGCCTCGACACCACCACGATCACCTCGGTAACAGCCCTGGCAGAAGCCCTGGCAGCGGACAAGCCCGGCCAACGGGTAAAGGTGACCTACCAACGAAACGGCAGAGAGGGAACGACAGAGGTAACCCTGGGCGAGCAGTGAGCCTCTTTCAACGGGGCGAGCTGTGATCTTTTAGGGGCGCGGGGAACTGTGATCTTTTAGGGGCGCGGGGAACTGCACGACCAGCCACAACGAACCCGCACCCACCCGACAACGGACCCCCAACGGCGATCAGGCGCCCCGCCGAAGCCTGCGCAGCATCCGCGCATCGTCGAACCCAACCTCCCGCGCCGCCGACTCCACCGTCGCCCCATGCCCGATCAGATGCTCCGCCCGCTCCACCCGCAGCGCCTGCTGATACCGCAGCGGCGTGAGCCCGGTCGCCCGCCCGAACACCCGCGTGAGCGTCCGCGCGCTGACCCCGGCGTGCGCGGCGAGAAGATCCAGCGGCAACCGCTCGGCGAACCGCCCGTCGATCAGGTCCTGCACCCGATGCGCCGTGTCGTCCAGATGCCCCCGGTGCCGCAGCATGGCGCTGGTCTGCGGCGCATCGCCATTACGGCGCGCGTAGATCACCATCTCGCGGGCGACCCGCGCGGCAAGCGCGGGCCCGTGCCGTACCGCCAGCAGATGCAGCGCGAGATCGATCCCGCTGGCGATGCCCGCGGAGGTGACCACGCGGTCGTCGGTGGTGAAGAGCACGTCCCGGACGACGGTGGCCCGGGGGTGGCGGGCGGCGAGTTCGTCCTGGAGCGCGTGGTGGGTCGTACAGCGGCGCCCGTCGAGCAGTCCCGCGCGGCCGAGCGCCTCCGCCCCGGCGCAGACGCTGGCGACCGTGCCGCCCGCCGCGTGGTGCGCGCGCAGCCGCTCGACCAGGGCGGCGCCGGGCGCGGGACCGCCGCGCAGGGCGGGGGCGCGCCAGCCCGGTACGACGACCAGGTCCTCGGCGCCGAGGGAGGGCCACTCGGTGCGGGTCGTGAGCGGGAGCCCCTGCGCGCTGGTGACCTGCGGGGTCTCGGCGACGTAGTCGAGGGTGTACGGCTGCCCGAAGCTCGCCGCCGTGGAGAAGACCTGGGCGGGTCCGGCGAGGTCGAGGAGGTGGACGTCGGGCAGCAGGACGAAGACGACGCGGGTCATACGGGCGATGCCGCCAGCTCCGCGACCGTGGCGATGCGGGCGAAGCGGTCGCGCAGGACAGCCTGGGTGCGCTCCATGATCGCGTCGACGCCGAGGTCCCCGATGGGGTTGGTGGTGGTCGCGTCGGCCACGAAGACGATCTCGTAGCCGAGGTCGCTGCCGAGCCGGGCGGTGGTCTCCACGCACTGTTCGGTGCGGATGCCGCACACCCACAGCTCCCCCACGCCCGCCTCGGTCAGCAGTTGCTGGAGGTTGGTGGTGGTGAACGCGTTGTGCGCGGTCTTGCGCAGCACCGGCTCGCCGGGCAGCGGCTGCTCCAGCTCCTCCAGGAGCCGTACGTGTCCGAGGTCCGGGTCGAAGACGTCGCCGCTGCCGGGCTCGGTGTGCAGCACCCAGACGACGAGGTCGCCGTGGTCGCGGGCGAGCCGGACGAGCCGGTTGACGGGTCCGGCGATCCCGGGGTTGCCGATCTCCTTCCACAGCGGACGGGCGCGGAAGGATTCCTGGACATCGATGACGACGAGTGCTCGCTTCATGCCGTCCAGTCTGACCTGGGGATACGCGGTCGCGGCAGACACGATCGGGGCCGGGTGCGGAACGATCCGGTCACCTCGGGGAGGGTGTCAGGTCCCGGGCGCGCCGGGACCTGACGGGTGAGCGGGTTACGCGGTCTGTTCCGCGTTCAGGCTCATCGGGCCGTAGATCTCGGTGCTCTCCTCGAACAGCCGCACCTGCTCGGCGCCGCCCTCCAGGAGCGCCTTCCAGTGCTCGCCGATCCAGGACTCGGCGTCCCCCTGCGTGGTGAACTCCTCCGGCTCGACCGCGGGCGGGACCTCCGTCCCGTCGGCCTTCTCGAACCGCCACGTCCATGCCGTCATGCATGCCTCCTTCGATCCGACGCTGCGGGCAGCGTATGCGCTCGGCGGCGCCGGTCACAGGAGATCGTGGATCATCACCCGGCCAGGGCACCCTTCCCGCACACCCTTCCCGCGCACCCTTCCCGCGCACCCGGCCAGGGCACCCCGGGGCGGCGACACGCCCCGCGGCACCGCGTCTTCGGGGGCACCGGGGCGCGGGAGCCCCGGTGCCGGGTGAAAATCGGTCCGTGGACGTCACTCTGCTCGGCACCGGTGCCCCGCCGGGGCTGCCCCGGCCCGACTGCCCCTGTGCCGTGTGCGCGACCGCCCTCGGGCGGGACGCGCGGGCGGCGACCGCGCTGCTCGTGGACGACGCGCTGCTGCTCGACCTCACCCCCGGCGCGGCGTTCGCGGCGGCGCGCGCGGGGCACTCGCTGGGCGGGGTGCGCCAGGTGCTGCTCTCCCATCCGCACGACGGACCCGCCGTGGAGGTGCCCGCCGGGCTGCCCCAGCCGGTGCGGGTGCCGGACGGCCGCGAGCTGACCCTGCTGACCGGGCACCGGGTGCGGGCGCTGGCGATGGACGCGGGCGGCACCGGGTACGCGGTGACCGGTCCTGACGGGCAGCGGCTGCTGTATCTGCCGCCGGGCGGCTTCCCGGCGGGGCTCGAAGCACCGACCCGGGCGTACCACCTGGTCCTCGCCGACGTGGTGGGGCGCCCGGACGCGCTGGCCCGGCTGCGCGCTGCCGGGGCGGTCGGTCCGACGACGGACGTGGTGGCCGTCCACCTCGACCACGACGTGCCGCAGGGCGCGGAGGTCGCCCGGCGGCTCGCGGCGGCCGGGGCGCGCGCGGTGCCGGACGGTACGACGCTGGCCGTGGGGGCGTACGAGGAGGTGCCGGACGTGCCCCGCAGGACGCTGGTGCTCGGCGGCGCCCGCTCGGGCAAGTCGGTGGAGGCGGAGCGCCGCCTGGAGGCGTTCCCGGACGTGCTGTACGTCGCCACCGGCGGCACGCGCGGCGGCGACTCGGAGTGGGCGCGGCGGGTCGCGCTGCACCGCGAGCGGCGTCCGGGGTCGTGGCGTACGACGGAGACGACGGACCTGGTGCCGGTGCTGGCCGAGGAGGGTCCGCCGGTGCTGGTCGACTGTCTGTCGCTGTGGCTGACGGACGCCATGGACGCGGTCGGGGCGTGGGACGACGCGGAGTGGGCGGACGGCGGCGAGAAGGCGCTGCGCGAGCGGGTGCGGGAGCTGGTGGCGGCGGTACGGGACGCGCGCCGCACGGTGGTGGCGGTGTCGAACGAGGTGGGCTCGGGCATCGTCCCGGCCACCGCCTCCGGGCGCCGCTACCGCGACGAACTCGGCCGACTGAACGCGGCGTTCGCGGCCGAGTGCGAGCAGGTGCTCCTGGTGGTGGCGGGTCAGGCGCTGGTGCTGCGGGGCTAGCCCCGGCGTGCTAGCCGGGGGTCAGCCGGAGGTGTCCTCCTTGCGGGCCACCACCCGGCAGGCGTTGGCGAAGCGGGTGCGCCGGGTCAGCGGGGAGAGCAGCAGTTCCGCCCCGGCGGCTGCCGTCAGCGCCGGGGACGTGACCCGGCGCAGGGGCGGGGGAACGTGGGCGAGCGCCAGGGAGAGCGCTGCCGTGAGGTCGTAGGGCAGATGGGCGGCGGCGCGGTCGGTGGTGACGATCGCGCAGCCCCGCTCGGCCAGTTCGGCGCGGAGGTTGGCGAGCGGGGGCAGGTGGAGGTGGCGCGGCTGGCCGTGCGGGAGCCACCACTTGCCGAGCAGCGCGGCGAACGCGCTCGCCGGGTCCGGGACTTCGAGGACGAGATGGCCGCCGGGGCGCAACACCGTGAGGGCGGCGCGCAGTTCGGCGCGCGGGTCGGGGACGTGCTCCAGGTGGTGGAACATGCTGACCACGTCGTAGCGGGCGCGCAGCTTCTCCGTGACGCCCGGGGTGGTGAGGAAGCCCCGGTGAGCCTCCTCGATCCGCCCCGCGGCGCGTGCCTTCTCGACGCGGGCGGTGGGGTCGAGTCCGTCGAAGCTCGTGTAGGGGAAGAACTCCTTGGCGGACTCGGGGAAGCGTCCGTCGCCGGTGCCCACGTCGAGCCAGCTCTCGGGGTCGGAGAGACCGGTCAGGGCGCGGGCGGTGGCGCGGTGGCGGCGGTGGACCGCGCGCGGGGACAGCACGCGGGCGGCGATCTGGTCCAGATGTCTCTCGCAGGGGTCCCGTTCGGTCGCGGCGAGGTCGTCGGCGGCGAGCCGGGGGTTCTGGAAGGTGTGGGCGCAGTCGGCGCACTCGTCGAGCCCGAAGACCCCGGGGCGCTCCCGCAGCGGGTCGGGGGCGCGCAGCCGGGTGCGCAGCCTCGGGGAGCCGCACCAGGGACAGTCCGCGCGGAGCGGTCCGGAGAATCCGTCGGTGGACTGCGGGGCGGGTGGAGAGGGCTGCATGGGCGGCTCCCTGTACGGCATTTCGCGGTAAACCGGAACGTATGGGATACCGATCTTGGGCGCAACGACGTGCCGGTGACGGGCTTGCGGTGTGGCGCGGAAGCGGCGGAGCGTGGACGGTACTGTTCCGCGAATGAGCAGGATTGATCTGGACGAGTTCTCCGATCTGATCGAGCGCCCGGACGGCGCGGTGCGCCGCGAGGCCGAGGCACGCCGGGAGCGCCTGGCCGTCACGCCCGGTTCGCTCGGGCGCCTGGACGAGCTGGGCGAGTGGCTCGCCGCCGCGCGGGGCACCGTGCCGGTACGGCAGATCGAGCGGCCACGCGTGGTGCTCTTCGCCGGTGACCACGGCGTCGCCCGCCTCGACGTCTCGGGGCGGACCGCGGGCACCGCCGGGGAGCTGGTGCGGGGCGTGCTGGAGGGCGCGAGCCCGGTGGCGGTGCTGGCCCGCCGTCTCGACGTACCGGTACGGGTCGTGGACCTCTCCGTGGACACCGAGCCGGACGCCTTCCCGGCGGAGGTCGTACGGCACCGGGTGCGGCGCGGCAGCGGCCGGATCGACGTCGAGGACGCGCTGACCCTGGACGAGGCGGAGGCTGCCTTCCGCGCGGGTGTCGCCGTCGCGGACGAGGAGGCGGACTCGGGCACGGATCTGGTGGTGCTCGGCGATCTGAGCGTGGGCGGTACGACGGCGGCTGCGGTGCTGATCGCCGCGCTGTGCGGGACGGACGCCTCGGTGGTGACCGGGCGTGGTGGTCTCGCGATCGACGACCTGGCGTGGATGCGCAAGTGCGCGGCGATCCGCGACGCGCTGCGCCGGGCCCGGCCGGTGCTCGGGGACCAGCTCCAGTTGCTCGCGACGGTGGGCGGCGCGGACCTGGCCGCGATGACCGGGTTCCTGCTCCAGAGTGCGGTGCGCAAGCTGCCGGTGGTCCTGGACGGGGTGGTGTCCGCCGCGTGCGCGCTGGTCGCCCAGCGCGTCGCCTTCCGGGCGCCCGACTGGTGGCTCGCGGGCCACCTCAGCGGCGAGCCGGGTCAGGCCAAGGCGCTGGACCGGATGGCTCTGGAGCCGCTGCTCGACCAGGGTGTGCGGGTCGGTGAGGGCGTGGGCGCGCTGCTCGCGCTGCCGCTGGTGCGGTCCGCCGCCGCGCTCGCGGCGGAGCTGCCGGAGGTGAAGGCCGGGGAGGCGGGGGCTGAGGAGACCGGGGCTGAAGAGGCTGAGGAAGCTTCGGACGAGGAGAGCGCGCGGCCCGTGGAGTGAACCCCGGGCCGTCGGTGGCTGCCACCCGCCGATGAGCGCGTTTCGCGGCTTTGGCGCCCATATGATCGTCCGTCATGGGAGACGCCCGAATCGCCGTGGACCCGCAGACCGAGCCCGGGCGGCGGTCCGGCGGACGGTCCCGCCGGGCCGCCGCGTGCGCGGTCTGGTATCTGCGGGCCGTCGCGTTCGTCAACTTCCTCAGCGCGGTGTGGGTGTCGCTGGGCCAGGACGTGCGCCGCCACAACCAGGAGAACCTGTTCACGCCGTATCTGCTGACGGCGGGCTTCGCCTCCGGGGTGTTCACCGCGTTCCTGGCGATCACCATGCGGCGGCGCAAGCGGGCGGCGTGGATCCTCAACCTGGTGCTCAGCGGGGTGTTCCTCGCGCTGTTCGCCTTCGCCATGGTGTTCCCGGAGATCCACGGCTCCGTGCAGAACTGGGTGTCGCTGGTCCTCACGGCGGCTTTCGTCGCCGCGCTGCTCACCGGGCGCCGGGAGTTCTACGCCAAGGGCGACCGGTCCAACCCCCGGCTCGCCGCGACTGTGGCGGGCGGGGGCGGACTCGCCGCCTCGCTGCTCGCCGGGCTCGTGGTGACGGTCACCAACCAGGCGCCGGACGCGGCGCGTTCGACCTTCCTGGAGCGCTGGCACTACGGCACCCTGCGGCTGATCTCGGTCGCCGCCGAGGAGTCCCACTTCCCCGGCATCGACCCGCCCAACTGGGCGAACGTCGGCGTCAACGTGCTCAGCACCGCCCTGCTGCTCGCCGTCCTGTACGCCGCGTTCCGCTCCCGGCGCGCGGTCGACCCGCTCACCGAGGACGACGAGAAGCGGCTGCGCGAGCTGCTCGACCGGCACGGCGAGCGCGACTCGCTCGGCTACTTCGCGCTGCGCCGGGAGAAGAGCGTGGTGTGGTCCCCGACCGGCAAGGCGGCTGTCGCCTACCGCGTGGTGGGCGGGGTCAGCCTCGCCTCGGGCGATCCGCTGGGCGACCCGGAGGCATGGCCGGGCGCCATCGTGCCCTGGCTGACCGAGGCGCGGGCGCACGGCTGGATCCCGGCGGTGATGGGCGCGAGCGAGGAGGCGGGGACCGTCTACGCCCGGCACGGTCTGGACGCGCTGGAACTCGGCGACGAGGCGATCGTGGAGGTGGCGGACTTCACCCTGGAGGGCCGCGCGATGCGCACGGTCCGCCAGGCGTACAACCGGGTACGGCGGGCGGGGTACCGGGTGCGGGTACGGCGCCACGAGGACATCCCCGCCGACGAGATGGCGTACCTCGTGAAGCGGGCCGACGACTGGCGCGACGGCGCCACCGAGCGCGGTTTCAGCATGGCGCTCGGGCGCCTCGCGGACCCCGAGGACGGCCGGTGCGTGATGCTGGAGTGCGTGGACGCCGAGGGGCGGCTGCGGGCGCTGCTGTCCTTCGTGCCGTGGGGTCCGGGCGGGCTCTCGCTGGACCTGATGCGCCGTGACCGGGACTCCGACAACGGGCTGATGGAGTTCATGGTCATCGATCTGCTGCGCGGGGCGCGGGAGTTGGGGGTCACCCAGGTCTCCCTCAACTTCGCCGTGTTCCGCTCGGTGTTCGAGCGGGGCTCGCGACTCGGGGCGGGTCCGGTGCTGCGGCTGTGGCGGTCGCTGCTGAGCTTCTTCTCGCGCTGGTGGCAGATCGAGTCGCTGTACCGGGCGAACGCCAAGTACCGCCCGATCTGGGAGCCGCGCTTCCTGCTCTTCGAGAAGAGCGCGGACCTGCCCCGTATCGCCCTCGCCTCGGCGCGCGCGGAGGGCTTCCTGGAGGCACCGGGGCTGCCCAAGTGGCTGCACCGCAGACATCTGGAGACCCACCGGTGAGGGTCCGCAGGTGAGCCGCGCGGTCCGGTGGGCCCGCGCCGAGTGGGGACCGCTGTACGGCGCCCTGCGCGCGCGGGGCGGACTGCCCGCGATCCCGATGACGTTCGCGGCGGTGTCCCTGACCGCGCTGCTCCAGTACGTCCAGAACCAGCCCTGGGGCTTCCGCGCGGTGCAGGCGGCGGGCGCGGTGCGCGCCCAGGACCCCTGGTGGGCGGCTCTGCTGCGCACCCCGCTCTCCCTCTTCGTGCCCGCGCTCGACCTGCCGGTGTGGGGCGCGCTGGCGCAGATCCTGTGCGTGTTCGGCATCGCGGAGATCTGCCTCGGCCGCCCGCGGACCCTCACCGTCGCCTACGCCGCCACCCTCGCGGGCACCCTCTACGCCCGCCTCGGCATCGGACTCGGCCCGCACTCCCCGCTGGGTCTGCCCGCCTCCGACGCCCTGGTGGTGGACACCGGTCCGTCGGCGGCGGTGGTCGGGCTCGCGGTGTTCGTGGCGGCTCGTTACGGCGCCCGGACGACGGCTCTTCTGGTGCCGGTGGCGATAGTGGCCGAGGTGCTGGTCAAGGACAACCTGGCGGGCAAGGAACATCTGGCGGCGCTGCTGGCGACGGGGGCGCTGTGCGCGGTCTCGGCGGTGCGGCGCCGGTACCGGACCCGGACGGCGGGTCAGTTGCCGCGCGGGAGGCGGGCCGGGCTGGGGTCGGGTTTGCCGCCGATCCAGTCCTGCACGGCACGGCGGGGACCGGCCCAGCGGCGGTCGTGGCGGTAGGCGCGCAGCAGGGCACGGGCGCGGGCGCGCGGGCGGTGGACGTAGAACCGGCGCGCCCACGGCGAGGTGGGGCGGGCCAGCCGGATCGCGCCCGCGAGGGCGAGCAGGGGCACGACGGCGCCGAAGATCGCGACGCGTGCCTTGCCCTTGCTGAGCGCGACCAGCGAGAAGAAGAAGTTCACCGCGATGGTGGCGATGACCCCGCCCCGGTCCTGGAGTTCGTCCTGGGTGAGGTCGTTGACGCCGAACGGGGAGAACCCGGCGAGGAGCAGCCCGACCAGCGCGGCGGTGAGCACGACGACCTCGACGCTCTTGCGCCCCTCGGCGGTCCAGTAGACGTCGTCCAGATGCAGGATCAGCGCGAACTCGTCGAGCACCAGCCCGGCGCCGATCCCGAAGACCACGGCCGCGAACGCGCCTCCGAAGCCGTGCCGGTCACTGGCGACGGCGCCGAACCCGCCGACGAGGGTGAGGACGATCCCGGGCACCACGTGATGGATGTGCACCCCGCCCGCGCTGACGTTGCCGAACGGCCCCTTCCCCGCGCGGATCAGCCGGGTGACGAGCCGGGTCACGAGGAAGGTGAGCACGAAGGCGGCGAGGGCCAGCAGCAGCGGAAGCTTGCCCGGTTCCAGGATGTTCCGCTCCCACCAGTGCCCCATGTGCGCACTTTATCCCCGTTGTCCCGGGCGAGCGGGGCAGACCGGGCGGCGCCCGGAGTACGGCTCCGGCGACCACCCCCCTCGCGACCGCCCCTTCGCGACCACCCCGACGCTCGCCCTCGCGCCCGCCCGATAGCCTGCGCCGATGCCCGAGACCCCCGCCGCCGCCCCGCTCGACGGGCTCCGCTTCGCCTTCGGCACCCTCACCGTGCTGCCCGTGCGCGTGCGCCGCTGGGACCGGGAGGCGGCGCGCGCGGGCATGGTGTGCGCCCCCGTCGCCGGGCTCGCCGTCGGTCTCTGCGCGGCGGCGCTCGGGCTGCTGCTCCTGCTGCTCGGCGCGGGACCGCTGCTCGCCGCCGTCGCCTCGGTCGCCGTACCGGCGGTGCTGACGCGGGGTCTGCATCTGGACGGGCTCGCCGACACCGCCGACGGACTCGGCAGCGGCAAGCCCGCCGAGGACGCCCTGCGGATCATGAAGCAGTCGGACATCGGACCGTTCGGCGTGATCACCCTGCTCCTGGTGCTGCTCGCTCAGGTGGCCGTCCTGGCCCAGCTCTACGGCGCCTCCTGGACCCGGGGCGCGGTCGCGGCGGTCGTCTCGGCGCTCGCCGCCCGGCTCGCGCTCACCCTGGCCGCCCGCGCCGGGGTGCCTGCCGCCCGCCCGGAGGGGCTGGGAGCGGCGGTCGCCGGGGTGGTGCCCACGCGGAACGCGGGGGCGGTCGTAGCGGGGTGCGCCCTGCTCGCGGCGGGCTGCGGCGCGGCTCTCGGCGCGTGGGGTGCCGTCCACGCCGCGGTGGCCGTCCTGTTCGCCCTCGGCGCCGCCGAACTCCTGCTGCGCCGCTGTGTCCGGCGCTTCGGCGGGGTCACCGGGGACGTGTTCGGCGCCCTCGCGGAGACGGCGGCGACGACGGTTCTGGTCGTGCTCGCGCTGGGCGGCGCGGGGTAACCGCCCTGTGGGCGTGCGGAGTTGCCCGCAGGCGAAGGGAAGGCCACGTTCGGGTGGCTGCCCGAAGGAATGAGCGAGCGGGCGCACGCGCGTAGTCTCGTGGCGGGTGTTCGCCGACGGGGTGGAGACCCCGGTTGCCGAAGTGGTCCAGCGCTGGGCCTAGGGTCGGCTCTCGGGCCCGGTCGACCCACCCCTTTGCGTGAGGCCGCCCCACCGGGCGGCCGAGGAACGCAAACGGCCACTGCAACTTCACATCGGAAGCGAGATTTCACCACCGTGACTGCTCTGACTCTCAGCACCGCCGCGGCGCCCGGCGTGAGCGCCGACGCGATCGTGATCGGTGTCGCCAAGGCCGGCGCGGGCCCCGTTGTGGCGCCCGGCGCCGAGTCCGTCGTCGAGGCGTACGACGGCGCGCTGCCCGGCGTCCTGGAGACCCTCGGCGCCTCGGGTGCCGAGGGCGAGCTGACGAAGCTGCCCGCCCCGGCGGGCTTCGAGGCGCCGCTCCTGGTGGCGGTGGGCCTGGGCGCCGAGCCCGAGGCGGAGGCGGGCTACGACGCCGAGACCCTGCGCCGCGCCGCCGGTGTCGCCGCGCGCGGGCTCGCCGGTACCGCCAAGGCCGCGTTCGCGCTGCCCGTGGACGGCCCCGGCGCCGTCGCCGCGATCGCCGAGGGCGCGCTGCTCGGCGCCTACGCCTTCGACGCGTACAAGGAGAAGACCGAGGACGGCGACGCCAAGAACGCCCCGCTGGGCGAGGCGGTCGTGCTCACCGCCGGTGGCGACGACCACGACGCGGCGCTCGCCCGCGCCGTCGCGGTCAGCGAGGAGCTGAACCGCGCCCGCGACCTGGTCAACACCCCGCCGAACGACCTCGACCCGGAGGCGTTCGCGGCCATCGCGCGCGCCGCCGCCGACGAGCACGGCCTCGAGATCGAGGTCCTCGACGACGCGGCCCTGGTCGAGGGCGGCTACGGCGGCATCATGGGCGTCGGCGGCGGCTCCGCCGCCACCCCGCGCCTGGTCAAGCTGGCCTACACGCACCCCGACGCCGACAAGCACCTCGCCTTCGTCGGCAAGGGCATCACCTACGACTCGGGCGGCATCTCGCTGAAGCCCGCCGGGCACAACGAGACGATGAAGTGCGACATGGCCGGTGCCGCCGCCGTGTTCGCCGCGGTCGTCTCCGCCGCCCGCCTCGGTCTCAAGGTCAACGTGACCGGCTGGCTGGCGCTCGCCGAGAACATGCCGTCGGGCTCCGCCGTCCGCCCGGGCGACGTGCTGCGCATGTACAGCGGCAAGACCGTCGAGGTGCTCAACACCGACGCCGAGGGCCGCCTGGTCCTCGCGGACGCGCTGTGGGCCGCCTCGGCCGAGGAGCCGGACGCGATCGTGGACGTGGCCACGCTCACCGGCGCCATGGTCCTGGCGCTCGGCAGCCGCACCTTCGGCATCATGGCCAACGACGACGCCTTCCGCGCCTCGCTGCACGACATGGCCGAGGAGACCGGCGAGCCCGCCTGGCAGATGCCGCTCCCCGAGCACCTGCGCAAGGGCATGGACTCCCCCGTCGCCGACATCGCGAACATGGGCGAGCGCATGGGCGGCGGACTGGTCGCCGGTCTGTTCCTGCGCGAGTTCGTCGGCGAGGGCATCACCTGGGCGCACCTGGACATCGCGGGTCCGGCCTTCAACGAGGGCGGTCCCTTCGGCTACACCCCGAAGGGCGGCACCGGTACCGCGGTCCGCACGCTGGTTCGGCTCGCTGAGCTGACCGCCGACGGCGACCTGGGCTGAAACCACCCGCCGGAGCAGGGGGCGCGGTCCCGCATCGCGCCCCTCGCACCACCTCCGGCACCGCTCCGCCCCAGGTGAGGGCGGTGCCGACGCACCCGAGGGGCGCGCAGTGCCGCCGGAGCGGACGTGGGACGTCTCACACCCCGGCCCGGCGTATGGACCACCCCGGACAAGTGCAAAGATGGAGCCCGGCAGGACAGGGCCCCACCCGAGGGCCGAAGCATCAAGCGGCCGGACACCAGCCGCCTGCCGGTCACCGACGACCGGCGTACGGCGCACATGCATGGAGGACGTGACGTGGCGAACGACGCCAGCACCGTTTTCGACCTAGTGATCCTCGGCGGTGGCAGCGGTGGTTACGCCGCGGCCCTGCGCGGAGCGCAGTTGGGCCTGGACGTCGCCCTGATCGAGAAGGACAAGGTCGGCGGCACCTGCCTGCACCGGGGCTGCATCCCCACCAAGGCCCTGCTGCACGCGGGCGAGATCGCCGACCAGGCCCGCGAGAGCGAGCAGTTCGGTGTGAAGGCCACCTTCGAGGGCATCGACGTCCCGGCCGTCCACAAGTACAAGGACGACGTGATCTCGGGCCTCTACAAGGGTCTCCAGGGTCTGATCGCCTCGCGCAAGGTGACGTACATCGAGGGCGAGGGACGGCTGTCCTCCCCCACGTCGGTGGACGTCAACGGGCAGCGCGTCCAGGGTCGTCACGTCCTGCTCGCGACCGGCTCCGTGCCGAAGTCGCTGCCGGGCCTGGAGATCGACGGCGACCGGATCATCTCCTCCGACCACGCCCTCGTCCTGGACCGCGTGCCCAAGTCCGCGATCATCCTCGGCGGCGGTGTCATCGGCGTCGAGTTCGCCTCGGCCTGGAAGTCCTTCGGCGCCGACGTGACCGTCATCGAGGGTCTCAAGCACCTGGTGCCGGTCGAGGACGAGAACTCCTCCAAGCTCCTTGAGCGCGCCTTCCGCAAGCGCGGCATCAAGTTCAACCTGGGCACCTTCTTCGAGAAGGCCGAGTACACCCAGGACGGCGTCAAGGTCACCCTCGCCGACGGCAAGGAGTTCGAGGCCGAGGTCCTGCTCGTCGCCGTCGGCCGCGGCCCGGTGTCGCAGGGGCTCGGCTACGAGGAGCAGGGCGTCGCGATGGACCGCGGCTACGTCCTGGTCGACGAGTACATGCGCACCAACGTGCCGACCATCTCGGCCGTCGGTGACCTCGTCCCGACCCTCCAGCTCGCGCACGTCGGCTTCGCCGAGGGCATCCTGGTGGCGGAGCGCCTGGCCGGTCTGAAGGCCGTCCCGATCGACTACGACGGTGTCCCCCGCGTGACGTACTGCCACCCGGAGGTCGCCTCCGTGGGCATCACCGAGGCCAGGGCCAAGGAGATCTACGGCGCGGACAAGGTCGTCGCTCTGAAGTACAGCCTGGCGGGCAACGGCAAGAGCAAGATCCTCAAGACCGCGGGCGAGATCAAGCTCGTCCAGGTCAAGGACGGTGCCGTGGTCGGCGTCCACATGGTCGGCGACCGCATGGGCGAGCAGGTCGGCGAGGCGCAGCTCATCTACAACTGGGAGGCGCTGCCGGCCGAGGTCGCCCAGCTCATCCACGCCCACCCGACGCAGAACGAGGCGCTCGGCGAGGCGCACCTGGCGCTGGCCGGCAAGCCGCTGCACGCCCACGACTGAGCCATCGGCCCTCGGGCGCGACGACACAGACTTCCGCAATTCCTTAAGGAGCAACCGAAACCATGGCGGTTTCCGTAACCCTTCCGGCGCTCGGTGAGAGCGTCACCGAGGGCACTGTCACCCGCTGGCTGAAGGCCGAGGGCGAGCGCGTCGAGGCCGACGAGCCGCTGCTCGAGGTGTCGACCGACAAGGTCGACACCGAGATCCCCTCGCCCGTCTCCGGCGTGCTGGCCTCGATCAAGGTCGCCGAGGACGAGACCGTCGAGGTCGGTGCCGAGCTGGCCCTGATCGACGACGGCTCCGGCGCCCCCGCCGCCGCCCCGGCCCCGGCCGCCGAGCCCGCTCCGGCGCCCGCCGCCGAGCCTGCCCCGGCGCCCGCCGCCGAGGCACCGGCAGCCCCCGCCGCTCCGGCCGCCGAGGCGCCCGCCGCCCCGGCCGGTGCCGCCGAGGGCACCGACGTGGTCCTGCCCGCGCTCGGTGAGTCCGTCACCGAGGGCACCGTCACCCGCTGGCTGAAGTCGGTCGGCGACTCGGTCGAGGCCGACGAGCCGCTGCTCGAGGTCTCCACCGACAAGGTCGACACCGAGATCCCGGCGCCCGTCTCGGGCACCCTGCTGGAGATCGTGGTCGGCGAGGACGAGACCGCCGAGGTCGGCGCCAAGCTCGCCGTCATCGGTGTCGCCGGTGCCGCCCCCGCGGCCGCCCCGGCTCCCGCCGCCGCTGCCCCCGCCGCGCCCGCCGCTCCTGCGGCTGCCGCCCCGGCCCCGGCCGCCCCCGCGGCTCCGGCGACTCCGGCTCCGGCTCCCGCCGCGCCCGCCGCCGCTGCCCCCGCCGCTCCGGCCGCGCCCGCCGCCGCTGCCCCGGCTCCGGTGGCCCCGGCCGCCCCGGCTCCGGCTCCGGTGACCCCGGCCACCGCGCCCAGCTCCCCGACCGCCACCCAGGCGACCGACGAGGGCGCCTACGTGACCCCGCTGGTGCGCAAGCTCGCCGCCGAGAACGGCGTCGACCTGGCCGGCGTCAAGGGCACCGGCGTCGGCGGCCGTATCCGCAAGCAGGACGTCCTCGCCGCCGCCGAGGCCGCGAAGGCCGCCGCCCCGGCTCCGGCTCCGGCCGCTGCCGCCGCTCCGGCCGCCGCGAAGAAGGCTCCGGCGCTGGAGGTCTCCCCGCTGCGTGGCCAGACCGTCAAGATGACCCGCATCCGCAAGGTCATCGGCGACAACATGGTCAAGGCGCTGACCGAGCAGGCTCAGCTCTCCTCGGTCGTCGAGGTCGACGTCACCCGTCTGATGAAGCTGCGCGGCAAGGCGAAGGACTCCTTCGCCGCCCGTGAGGGCGTCAAGCTCTCCCCGATGCCGTTCTTCGTCAAGGCCGCCGCGCAGGCGCTGAAGGCCCACCCGGTCATCAACGCCCGCATCAACGAGGCCGAGGGCACCATCACCTACTTCGACACCGAGAACGTCGGTATCGCGGTGGACTCCGAGAAGGGCCTGATGACCCCGGTCATCAAGCACGCCGGTGACCTCAACATCGCGGGCATCGCCAAGGCGACGGCGGAGCTGGCCGGCAAGGTCCGCGCCAACAAGATCACCCCGGACGAGCTGTCCGGCGCGACCTTCACCATCTCCAACACCGGTTCGCGCGGCGCCCTGTTCGACACGATCATCGTGCCGCCGAACCAGGTCGCCATCCTCGGCATCGGCGCCACGGTGAAGCGCCCGGCCGTCCTGGAGACGGAGGAGGGCACGGTCATCGCCGTCCGCGACATGACCTACCTGACCCTCTCCTACGACCACCGCCTGGTCGACGGCGCCGACGCGGCCCGTTACCTGACGACGGTCAAGCAGATCCTGGAAGCGGGCGAGTTCGAGGTAGAGCTCGGCCTGTAACCCCCGGTCGCTGAAGAAGCCCCCTGTCCCAGGACAGGGGGCTTCGCCGTTTCAGCCGAGGGCGAGGGCAACTCCCCGAAGGGGCGCGGGGCTGTGTCGACATGCGGCTCCGCCGCGCGGGCGCGATCAGCCACAACCCACCCGCACCCGCCCAAATCCAGAACCCCCCGAGTCCTCCCGCGTCGAAAACACCCTGTGCCCCTCGTCTCACCTGGGCAAAAGCACCCCTATGCGCCGCACGGCATCCGCACCGCACCCTTATCGTCGTAGAGCCGCCTCGCGAAGGAGCCCAGAATGACCGCGCCCGTAATCCACTCGCTGCGCGAACAGATCCGCGAGCACATCGTGGAGGGCATCGTCAGCGGCCGCTGGCAACCGGGCGAGCGCATCGTCGAGCGCCGTATCGCCACAGAACTGGAGGTCAGCCAGACCCCGGTCCGCGAGGCGCTCCGCGAGCTGGAGTCCCTCCGCCTGATCGAGTCCGCCCCCAACAAGGGCGTACGGGTCCGCAACCTGACGGCAGCCGACCTGGAGGAGAGCTACCCCGTCAGGGCGGGCCTGGAGGCCATAGCCGCAGAACTCGCGGCCGAAGCCCTCGCCGAGGACTGCTCGGCCCTGGAACCCCACGTGGCGGCCCTGTACGAGGCCGACCAGGCGGCCGACGGCACCGGACAGGTCCGCCACACCGTCGGCTTCCACCGCGAGCTGGTGCGCGCCGCGGGCAACTCCGTGCTGCTGCACACCTGGGAGGGGCTCGGCATCGAGGTCTTCACCGCGCTGTCGATCCGCTGGCTGGGCACCGTGCAGCAGTCGTACGCGGAGGAGCACGAGGAGCTGGTGGAGGCGTTCAAGCGCCGCGACCCCCGGATCGCCGAGCTGGTGAAGGCGCACGTGCTGGGCTGCGCGCCCCGCGCCTGAGCCGTACCTCGCTCACCTGCGGAAACGGGCACGAAAACCCGCAAAAACACGGCACCGGGTGCCTGTCCAAAAGACACCGGGTGCCTACTTTCGCGCAAAGACGGGGTTTTCAACCCCAAACCTTTGATCGATCATCGATCAGGGGGTTACAGTCACCGACGGACTTCCACCGAAGTTCTCGCCCTGTCCTGCCAAAGACCAAGGGCACCCCCATACCTCTTCTCCTTGAGGGCACCCCCTTCGACTGAGGAAGGCGGCGACATGACCGACCCCAACGCCATCCAGCAGAGCGCGCTCGACCAGCTCCCGGACCGCGACGCCGAGGAGACCGCCGAATGGCGGGCCTCCCTGGACGCCGTCGCCAGGGAAGCGGGCCCGCATCGCGCCGCGTACCTGATGCGGCGCACGCTGGAGCGCGCCGAGGCGGACGGCATCGGGCTGCCGAAGCTCGTCGAGACGGACTACCTCAACACCATCCCCACCGCCGCCGAGCCGGGCGTGCCCGGTGACGAGGCGATGGAGTCCCGGATCACCGCCTGGAACCGCTGGAACGCGGCCGCGATGGTCACCCGGGGCAGCAAGTACGGCGTCGGCGGTCACATCGCCACCTTCGCCTCCGCCGCGTGGCTGTACGAGACCGGCTTCAACCACTTCTTCAAGGGCAAGGAGGGGGACGGCTCCGGCGACCAGCTCTACATCCAGGGCCACGCCTCCCCGGGCATCTACGCCCGCGCCTTCCTCGACGGCCGTCTCACCGAGACCCAGCTCGACAACTTCCGCCAGGAGGCGGGCGGCAACGGTCTGCCCTCCTACCCGCACCCGCGCCGGCTGCCCTGGCTGTGGGAGTTCCCGACGGTGTCGATGGGCCTCGGCCCGCTCTCCGCGATCTACCAGGCGCGGTTCAACCGCTACCTGACCAACCGCGGCATCAAGGACGTCTCCGCCTCGCACGTGTGGGCGTTCCTCGGCGACGGCGAGATGGACGAGCCGGAGTCGACGGCGGCGCTCGCGCTCGCCGCCCGTGAGGAGCTGGACAACCTCACCTTCGTCATCAACTGCAACCTGCAGCGCCTGGACGGCCCGGTCCGCGCGAACTTCAAGATCGTGCAGGAGCTGGAGGCCCAGTTCCGCGGCGCGGGCTGGAACGTCGTCAAGACGCTGTGGGGCACCGCCTGGGACGAGCTGTTCCAGCTCGACACCACGGGCGCCCTTGTCCGCCGTCTGCGCCAGGTGCCGGACGCCCAGATCCAGACGTACCAGACGCGTGACGCCGCCTACATCCGCCAGGACTTCTTCGGCGCCGACCCGGCGCTGGTGGAGATGGCGAAGCTGCTGAGCGACGACAAGATCCTCGAGTGCTTCCACCTCTCGCGCGGCGGCCACGAGGCGCGCAAGGTCTACGCCGCGTACCGGGCGGCCGTCGAGCACAAGGGCGCGCCGACCGTGATCCTGGCCCAGACGGTCAAGGGACACACCCTCGGTCCGGGCTTCGCCTCCAAGAACGCCAACCACCAGATGAAGAAGCTCTCGGTGGACGAGTTCAAGGCGATGCGCGACCTGCTCGAACTGCCGATCCCGGACAGCGCCTTCGCCGACGGCCAGGTGCCCTACGGCCACCCGGGCGCCGACTCCCCCGAGGTCCGCTACCTCCAGGAGCGCCGCGCCGCCCTCGGCGGTCCCGCCCCGGCCCGCCGCACCCAGCCGCTGCCCGCGCTGCCCGCCCCCGCCGACAAGGCGTTCGCCTCCTTCGACAAGGGCTCCGGCTCGCAGAACGTGGCGACCACCATGGCGTTCGTCCGCCTGGTCAAGGACCTGGTCCGCGACAAGGAGACCGGCAAGCGCTGGGTGCCGATCGTCCCCGACGAGGCGCGCACCTTCGGCATGGAGTCGCTGTTCCCCTCGCTCGGCATCTACTCGCCCAAGGGCCAGACGTACGAGCCGGTCGACCGCGACCAGCTCATGTACTACAAGGAAGCCAAGAACGGCCAGATCCTCAACGAGGGGATCACCGAGGCCGGTTCGATGGCCGACTTCATCGCCGCGTCCAGCGCGTACTCCACGCACGGCGAAGCGATGATCCCGTTCTACATCTTCTACTCGATGTTCGGCTGGCAGCGCACGGCCGACCAGATGTGGCAGCTCGGCGACCAGCTCGGCCGCGGCTTCCTCGTCGGCGCGACGGCGGGCCGTACGACCCTGACGGGCGAGGGTCTCCAGCACGCCGACGGTCACTCCCCGGTGATCGCCGCGACCAACCCGGCCGCGCTGACGTACGACCCGGCGTTCGCCTACGAGGTCGCCGCCATCGTCAAGGAGGGTCTGCGCCGGATGTACGGCGAGGCCGCCGAGGGCGAGGACAGGGACGTCTTCTACTACCTGACGGTCTACAACGAGCCGCTGCCGCAGCCGGCCAAGCCCGCCGTCCCCGGCATCGACGAGGGCATCGTCAAGGGTCTGTACCGCTTCAACACGGCGGAGTCCGCGGGTGTGACCGTCCCGGCGAACGCCCCGCGCATCCAGCTCCTGGGCTCGGGCACGGCGATCCACTGGGCGCTGGACGCGCAGAAGCTGCTCGCCGAGGAGTGGGGGGTCGCCGCCGACGTGTGGTCCGCGACCTCCTGGTCCGAGCTGCGCCGTGACGCGATGGACGCCGACGCGGCCCTGCTGCGCGGCGAGGAGCGGGTGCCGTTCGTGCGCCGGGCGCTCCAGGGCGCCGAGGGTCCGGTCCTCGCGGTCTCCGACTACATGCGTCAGGTCCCCGACCAGATCGCGCAGTGGGTCGACCAGGACTGGTCCTCGCTGGGCGCGGACGGCTTCGGTCTCTCCGACACCCGCGCGGCGGCCCGCCGGCACTTCGGTGTCGACGCCGAGTCGATCGTGGTCGCGGCCCTGGCCCAGCTCGCCAAGCGCGGCGCGGTCAAGGCGACGGCGGTGAAGGAAGCCCGCGAGAAGTACGGTCTGTGACCTTCTGAGGTCGCTGGAAGGGGTACGGCGTGACGCCGTGCCCCTTCTTCGTTTCCCGGGTCCGTTTCCCCGCCGTTCACCGTGCCGTTCCGCGTGCGGGGCGGGTGCCGAGGCCCGATGCTTGTGCCGTGATGGACGAGACGGAGTTCTGGGAGCTGATCGACGCCACCCGCGAGGCCGCCGAGGGCGACCCCGAGGAGCAGGCAGACCTGCTGGTGGACAAGCTGCTCCAGCTCGACCCGGACATGGTCCTGGACTTCGCCCGTCACTTCGAGGCCCGCTACAACCGCGCCTACCGCTGGGATCTGTGGGGCGCCGCCTGGATCCTGCTGGACGGGGCGAGCGACGACGCCTTCGACTACTTCCGGTGCTGGCTGATCGGCCAGGGCCGGGATGTGTTCGAGGGCGCGCTGCACGACCCGGACGCTTTGGCGGAGCTGCTGGACGACTTCGACGAGGAGATGGACGGCGACGGCGAGGAGCTGGGGTACGCCGCCGACGAGGCGTACGAGCGGCTGACCGGGGTGGTCGCCCCGGACCTGGGGATCGCCCCGGCGCCCGCCGAGCCCGCGGGCACGGCCTTCGACTTCGAGAACGACGCGGTGCTGGCGGAGCGCTACCCGGCCCTGTGGGAACGCTTCAGGGAGTGAGGCGTGCCCGCCCGCCCCGCGGCGCCCCGTTCACCGGTCCGCCGCTCACCGGCCCTGCAGCCGGGCCGCCGCGTTCCTGATCTCGGGGAGGCGGGCGCTCAGGGCGGCGCCGGGGCAGGTGGTCTGGTAGCCGTCGTTGTGGCCCGCGAGGGCGGGGAGGGTGGCGGTCGTGCCCGCCTTGTAGCGGCTCAGTCCGCTGCTGGAGACCAGGCGGACCCGGGAGCGCGGGTCGACGTCGGCGAGACCCAGCTTCCAGGCGGCGACGGCGGCGATCGCGTCGGTCATCGCGCGCGGGACGGGGACGCCCGCGGTGAAGGTGCCGAGCGCGGCGATCCCGGCGGTGCGGTGGTTGAAGCCCTGGGTGTGGGCGCCGGTGACGGCACGGTCCTCTCCCCCGGCGCGCCCCTCGTAGACGGTGCCGCAGCGGTCCACGAGGAAGTTGTAGCCGATGTCGTCCCAGTGCCTGCTGCCGGTCTGGCCCGCGTACAGGTCGCGGATGATGCGCGGGGCGTCCGCGCAGTCGTAGCCGTTGGGCGAGTCGGTGTGGTGGACGAAGACGGCGATCACCTTGTCGTCGTAGCGCGGGGCGGGCTGCTCGTGCCGGGCGGTGGCGTCCAGCCAGGCGGAGCGGGGCACGATCACCGGGCGGGGTGCGAAGTGGGGCGCCGGCGCGTGGGGGGCGGTCGTGAGGGGGTGGGCGGAGTGGTGGGTGACGATGCTCTCGCTGCCCCGCGCGAGGACGAGCACCGCGATCAGGGCGGTGAGGGCGGGCAGGCAGCCGACGACCAGCAGCACCGCGCCGGGTACCCGGACGCGCCGCCTCTGTCCGTCCGGTCCTCGCGTGGCACGCATGATCCCATCGTCGGATCGCCCGGCCAGGTCCGCGATGTGTGCTGTGCCACCCGGTGGAA
This sequence comes from Streptomyces sp. DSM 110735, assembly GCF_016482685.1. Classification (GTDB taxonomy): domain Bacteria; phylum Actinomycetota; class Actinomycetes; order Streptomycetales; family Streptomycetaceae; genus Streptomyces. Next base: position 92,330 of record NZ_JACYHF010000004.1, read on the forward strand.
CCATCGTCCCCGTCCGGGACGTTTCCGGGGGTACACGCACACGTGCGCCGTTTCCCCGCCGGGGCGCTCGCGCGCGGCTGATCAGCGGGCGTGTCCCGACCGTACTGGGGGGTCCGAGAGAAAGGCGGCTTCGTGGACCTGCTCGACGTGCTGCTCGTGCTGGTGGTCCTCGTCTACGCGGCGGCCGGGTACCGGCGCGGTCTGGTGGCCGGGTGTCTGTCGCTGGCCGGGTTCGTGGGCGGCGCGGCCGTCGGTGTCTGGGCGCTGCCCTGGGTGACGGGTCTTGTGGAGCGCGGATCGGCGGCGGCGACCGTGGTCGCGGTGCTGACGGTGCTGGTGCCGGGTGTGATCGGGCACGAGCTGGCGGGACAGTTGGGGCTGCGGCTGCGCAGCCGTATCGACCGCACGGGCGGGGGCGCGCTGCGGGTCGTGGACGGGATGGGCGGCGCGGTGGCCAACTCGGTGGCGGTGCTGCTCGTGGCGTGGGTGGCGGCGAGCGTGCTGGCGGCGGCGCCCTCGCAGACGCTGACGACGGCGATCCGCAACTCGGCGCTGCTCGGCGCGGTGCAGGAGACGATGCCGGAGACGACCCCGGTGTGGTTCGCGCGGGCCACCTCCGCGCTGACGGAGGCGGGGTTCCCGCAGGTCTTCAACCCGTTCGAGAACGAGTCCACGGCCCGGGTCGCCAAGCCCAGCGGGGACAGTGTGACGGCGGAGGCGACGGAGGCTGCCCGGACGAGCACGGTGAAGATCGAGGGCGCGGTGGGCGCCGAGGGGCGCGAGGGCAGCGGGTTCGTGTACGCACCCCACCGGGTGATGACGAACGCGCACGTGGTGGCGGGGATCGACGACCCGACGGTGCGGGTGGGCGGCGTCGGTCCTTCGTACACGGCGCGGGTGGTGCTCTTCGACCCGAACCGGGACGTGGCGGTGTTGTACGTGCCCCGGCTGAGCGCCCCGGTGCTGCGTTTCGACGACGGCGCGCGGCGCGGGGACTCGGCGGTGGTCGCGGGCTATCCGGAGGACGGCGGGCTGAACCTCCAGGCGGCGACGGTGGCGAACCGGGTGCGGGCGACCGGCCAGAACATCTACAACGACCGCACGGTCACCCGCGAGGTGTACTCGGTGCGCTCGACGGTCCGCCCGGGCAACTCGGGCGGACCGCTGCTGACCACGTCGGGTCGGGTGTACGGCGTGGTGTTCGCCCGCTCCACCTCGGACTCCGAGACGGGGTACGCGCTCACGGCGGCGGAGGTCGCGGGCGACGCGTCCCGGGCGGCGAAGGCGACGGCGCCGGTGGACACGGGGCATCTGATCACGTCGTCGTAGGGCGCCCGGGAATCCTCGCGGGAGCTGAGGTCTCTCAGACCGGGCGCCCCATGCAGACGTCGTCCACGTACTCCCCGGCGATGAAGAACTCCTCCGGGAAGACGCCCTCGGTCTTGAACCCCTCGGACTCGTAGAGCCCGCGGGCCGGGGTGTTGTGGCCGAGGACGCGCAGGGTGAGGCGCCGGGCGCCCTGCGCGCGGGCCAGTTCGACGGCGCCCCGGACCAGGGCGCGTCCGACGCCCAGACCGCGTGCCTCCTCGGCGACGGCGATGCCCTGGATCTGCCGTACGTGCGCGTTCACGGCGAGCGGGACGGGCTGGCAGATGCGGACGTAGCCGACGAGGCGGCCGTCGAGTTCGGCGGCCAGGTGGTTCTCCGGGGGGTGCCGCTCGCCGAAGAAGGCGGGGTAGGGCGGGCTCGGCTCGGGCTGCACCGAGTGCAGGGTGGACCAGGTGAGCCGGTCGAGCAGGGCCAGTTCCGCCTCGTCCTCGGGCCGGGCGGGTCGTATCAGCGGGTGCGTCATGGGAGGACTGTACGGCGGGTGCCTGGCGGCGAATTGGGGAGCCGGGGGCTGTTCTCCCCGGTTTCCGGGGCACTGGCGGCCATGCTGGGATCATGGAGCATGCGAAAATCGCGGTGGCCGGTGCGTCCGGTCTGATCGGCAGCGCCCTGGTGCGGTCCCTGCGGGGCGACGGGCACGAGGTGGTCCGGCTGGTGCGGCACGAGCCCCGGGGCGGCGACGAGGTGCGCTGGGACCCCGAGCGGCAGACCGTGGACGCGGCCGGGCTGAGCGGCTGTGACGTGGTGGTGAACCTGGCCGGGGCGGGGGTCGGGGACAAGCGCTGGACGCCGGAGTACAAGCGGCTGATCAGGGACAGCCGGGTCCTTGGCACGGCGGCGCTCGCGGAGGCCGCCGCCTCGCTGCCCGAGCCGCCCAGGGTCTTCGTGAACGGCAGCGCGATCGGCTACTACGGCGACACCGGGGACCGGATCACCGACGAGAGCGCCCCGCCCGGCGACGGTTTCCTGCCCTCGGTGTGCGAGGAGTGGGAGGAGGCGGCGGCGCCGGTGCGGGAGGCGGGCATCCGGACGGTGTTCGTGCGCACCGGTCTGGTGGTGGCGTCCGGGGGCGGGGCGTGGGGGCGGCTGTTCCCGCTGTTCAAGGCGGGGCTCGGGGGGCGGCTCGGGAACGGGCGGCAGTACTGGTCGTACATCGCGCTGCACGACGAGGTCGCCGCGATCCGGCATCTGATCGACCGTGAGGACCTGTCGGGACCGTTCAATCTGACGGCGCCCGAGCCGCTGACCAACCAGGAGATCACCGAGGCGATGGGGCGCGTGCTGCACCGGCCGACCCCGTTCCCGGTCCCGGCGGCGGTGCTGCGCACGGTGCTCGGGGAGATGGCCGGGGATGTGCTGGGCAGTCAACGGGTGGTGCCCGCGCGGCTGCTGGAGTCGGGGTTCGCTTTCGCGTTCCCCGGGATCGAGGACACGATCCGCGCGGCGGAGTGACCGTATGCGACCTCCATGCGACCGTGCCCTGTCGATGCGCGACTGTCCCTGACCGTTCGGAGCCCTAACCTCGACCCGAACTCGGGTATCCCCGGGGCCTGTTGGGGGCATCACGTCTCCACCGGCCGCGCAACCACAGGAGGGGCCTCGTGCTTGAGCCCGCGTACCAGGTGGACGTCGTCGTCGTGGGAGCCGGGATCGCCGGTCTCGCGGCGGCCCGTCGGCTCGCCAGTGCTGGAGTGTCGACCGCGGTCCTGGAGGCCGACGCGTGTGTCGGCGGCCGTATGGCGACCGAGAAGGTCGACGGCTTCCGGCTCGACCGGCTGGGACAGCCGCTGTTCACGTCCTGGTCCGAACTGCGCACCACCCCCGGTCTCGACGCGCTGCCGCTGCGCCGCTTCGCGCCCGGGGTCCTGCTGCACCGCGACGGGCACCGGCACCGGGCGGGCGCCCCGGCGGTCGCAGGGGGCGCAAGGGGCGCACTTCACATCGCGCGCGCCCTCGCGAGCGCCCCTCGGGGTGCGGGAAGCGCCCGCGAGAGCCGTACGGGAGGCGCCGCCGGGGGCGCCATGGACCGGGCGCGGCTCGGCAGCGCGCTGAACCGGCTCGCCGCCACGCCCGTCGAGCGCCTGCTGTCCCGTCCCGAACTGCCCGCCGCCCAGGCGCTCCAGGCGCGCGGTCTGCCGCCCCGCACCGTCGAGGGCTTCCTGCGCCCGCTGCTCGCCGCCCTGCTGTGCGACCCGGAGCTGACCACCTCCAGCCGGGCCGCCGACCTGGCGCTGCACGCCTTCGCGGGCGGACGGCTGTGCGTGCCGGAGGGCGGCGCCCAGGCGCTCCCGGACCGACTGGCCCGCTCGCTGCCGCCCGGCACCGTGCGCACCGGCGTCCGCGTCACCTCGGTCTCCACCACCTCGGTCACCACCGCCGAGCACGGCGTGATCCGCTGCCGCGCGGTGCTCCTCGCGACCGGCGCACGCGCCGCCGCCGAGCTGCTGCCCGGGCTGCGCGTACCGGACTTCCACCCGGTGACCGTCGTCCACCACACCACCGACGACCCCGCCCCCGCGCTCGCCACCGGCTCCGCGCTGCTCCTCGACGCCGACCGCGGCGGTCCGGTCGCGCACACGGCGGTGCTCAGCACCGTGGACCCGGGACGGGCGCCCGCCGGGCGCGTGCTGATCTCCTCGACCGTGCTCGGCACCCCGCCCGGCACCCCCGGCGAGCTGGACAGCGCGGTCCGCATCCAGTTGGCCCGCCTCTACGGCACCTCGACGCACCGCTGGGAGACCCTGGCCGTCCACCACACCCCCGAGGCGGTCCCCGCCCTGCGCCCGCCGTACGACGCGCGCCGCCCGGTGCGCCTGATGGCGGGGCTGTACGTGTGCGGCGACCACCGTGACTCCGGCACCGTCCAGGGCGCCCTGCACTCCGCCCACCGCGCCGCCGCGGCCCTGCTGAGCGACCTCGGCGCGGCGGGCTCGATGCACCGCGCCGACCCGGCGGCGACGGTGCCCCGCGCGGCGTAGCGCGGGGACGAGGACCGTACGGACCGCCGCTCAGCCCAGGGCGGCGGTCCGCTCCCGGTATCCGCGCGCCGGAGCCGCGTCCCGGTACGGCTCCAGACGGCGCTCGAAGTCCCGGACGTACTCCACCGCGCGCACCGAGCGCATCTCCGCCGCCTGCGCCGCCGCGTCGGCGGCCAGCGCGCACGCCTGGTCGAGTTCGCCGAGACCCAGCCGGGCGGTGGCGAGGACCACCCGGCAGAACAGCCTGCTGCGGGCGTGCGCCGGACCGCGCAGCCGCAGCGCGCGCTCCGCGTGCTGCGCCGCCGCGCGGAACTGCTGGAGGTCCCGGTGGCAGTGCCCCAGCTCGTCCGCGAGCTGACCCTCGTCGAAGAAGCGCGCCCAGTGCGGCACCTCGTCGCCGGGGCGGGCGGACTCCAGGGCGTGTTCGGCGCGCAGCAGCGCGCTGGTGCACGCCCGCGCCTCCCCCAGCACCGCGTGCGCCCGCGCCTCCGCCGCGTGCAGCAGCGCCTGGACGACCGGGGGCGCCGTCGTGCCGATGCCCTGCTGGGCGACCCGGGCGAGCTGGAGCGCCTCGCGGCCGTGCCCGAGGTAGACGGCCTGGCGGCTCATGGTGACCAGCACGTAGGACCCGTAGGCGCGGTCCCCTGCCGCCTGGGCCAGCCTCAGCGCCTGGACGAAGTAGCGCTGGGCGAGCCCGTGGGCGGCGATGTCGTACGACGTCCAGCCCGCGAGCCGGGTGAGGTCGGCGGCGGCGCCGAAGAGCCTGCGGCCGGTCTGCTCGGAGTAGACCCCGCGCAGCATCGGCTCGCACTCGTGCTCCAGATAGCGCACCAGCGCCTGCCGGGCGTGGCCGCCGCCGTACTGGTCGTCCAGGGTGCGGAACAGCTCCCCGACCGAGCGCAGCGCGGCGATGTCGCCCGAGGTGACCCGGTGCCCGGAGGAGCGGTCGGGGTGACCGGGCGGGCGGAGCGCGCCGGGGACGGGCTCGGGCCGCTCGGGCGTGCTGCCGTGGCGGCCCTGCGCGGGCACCCGGGGTGCCGGTTCGCGCGCCACCCGGTCGTCGGGCCTGCCGATCAGCCAGTCCCGGCTGGGCACCACGAGCCCGGCCGGGGTGAAGGCGATCCGGCGCAGCTCGGCGTGGCTGCCGGAGTCCTTGCGCCACAGCCCGCCGACGATGTCCACCGCCTCCTCCGGCGTGGCGGCGAACTCGAGCCCGGCGTACACCGGCGCACACGCGTCCAGACCGAGGTCCTGCGCGGTGAGCCGGCGCCCGAGACGGCGCGTGAAGACCTCGGCGATGAGCGCGGGGGTGGTGCCCCGGGGCTGCTGGCCGCGCAGCCAGCGGGTGACGGAGGTCTTGTCGTATCTGAGGTCCAGCCCGTGCTCCAGGCCGAGCTGGTCGACGCGCCGGGCCAGACCCGCGTTGGAGAACCCCGCCTCTGCGATGAGCGCGGCGAGCTGGCGGTTGGGGGTGCGCTGCGCGGGTCGGTCCGTCATCTGTGGTGCGGTCTCCTGCCTTCCAGCCCCCTGAGGTGCCGGGATCGCCTGTGAGCAGCCCTTTCGGCCGCACGAACGGCGCGAATGTAGCGGAGAGTGAGCAAGTAGTCGCACATTCCGCCGCGCATTCATCCGATCGTGTGAGGATCACCCGCGGGACTGACGCGTCCGAGCCGGACGTACAGTGGCGTGGGCGCCCGACGCGCCTGACAGACCCGACGAGGGGCGGCCTGAACGAGGGGCAGCCTGAGGGAGGCGCTTGCCGTGAGTGAGTTGCGGTTCGTCCACATGGGGTTCGGCGCGGACGCCGTCGAGTACCAGGAAGCCTGGGACGAGCAGCGCCGGGTGCACGCCGCCCGGTTCGCCGACGAGGTGCCCGACACCGTGCTGCTCCTCGAACACCCCCCGGTGTACACGGCGGGCCGGCGCACCGAGGACAGCGAGCGCCCGCTCGACGGCACCCCGGTGGTGGACGTGGACCGGGGCGGCAAGATCACCTGGCACGGTCCCGGCCAGCTCGTGGGCTACCCGATCCAGAAGCTGCCCCGCCCGGTCGACGTGATCGCGCACGTACGGCGCCTGGAGGAGGCGCTGATCCGCACCTGCGCGGAGTTCGGTCTGGAGACCACCCGGGTCGAGGGCCGCAGCGGGGTCTGGGTGCTCGGCGACCCGGTCGAGCAGCGCCCGGCGCTCGGCGGGCTCTCCCTGGACTTCGACCCGCGGCTGAACGACGAGGAGTTCGACCCCCGGATGAACGGTCCGGAGTACGCCCCCTCCAACGCGGGCCAGCGCCGCGAGGACCGCAAGATCGCCGCGATCGGCATCCGGGTCGCCAAGGGCGTCACGATGCACGGCTTCGCCCTCAACGTGAACCCGGACAACCGCTGGTTCGACCGCATCATCCCCTGCGGCATCCGTGATGCCGGAGTCGCTTCCCTTGCCAACGAGCTGGGCCGGGACGTCACGATCGCCGAGGTCGTGCCGGTGGTCGAGCGGCATCTGCGGGACGTCATGGAGCACGCGGACCTCAAGCCCCGGGTGATCGAGAAGACCGCCGCGGTCTGAAGCGGTCCGACCGGGAACGGTCCGATCGGTCCGACCGGGAATTCGGCCTGCGTCCGCGAGGTTTTCCTCACCCGTAGGGCCCAATGAACACGGGCGTACTCTGTTGTACGCCGAAGAATCGAAGCTACAGGGAGCCGGTCGTGTCCGCAGTCGCACCCGACGGACGCAAGATGCTGCGCCTGGAGGTCCGCAACAGCCAGACCCCCATCGAGCGCAAGCCCGAGTGGATCAAGACCCGGGCGAAAATGGGCCCCGAGTACACGAAGATGCAGAACCTCGTGAAGAGCGAGGGTCTGCACACGGTGTGCCAGGAGGCCGGCTGCCCCAACATCTACGAATGCTGGGAGGACCGCGAGGCCACCTTCCTCATCGGCGGCGACCAGTGCACCCGGCGCTGTGACTTCTGCCAGATCGACACCGGCAAGCCCGAGGCGCTGGACCGCGACGAGCCGCGCCGCGTGGGCGAGTCCGTGGTCACCATGGACCTCAACTACGCCACGATCACCGGCGTCGCCCGCGACGACCTGGAGGACGGCGGCGCCTGGCTGTACGCCGAGACCGTGCGCCAGATCCACGCGCAGACCGCGGACCGCGAGACCGGGCGCACCAAGGTCGAGCTGCTCGCCCCCGACTTCAACGCGGTGCCCGAGCAGCTCGCCGAGGTCTTCGCCTCCCGCCCCGAGGTCTTCGCGCACAACGTCGAGACGGTCCCGCGCATCTTCAAGCGCATCCGCCCCGGCTTCCGCTACGAGCGCTCGCTGAAGGTCATCACCGAGGCGCGCGACTTCGGTCTGGTCACCAAGTCCAACCTGATCCTCGGCATGGGCGAGACCCGCGAGGAGATCAGCGAGGCGCTGCGCCAGTTGCACGAGGCAGGGTGCGAGCTGATCACCATCACCCAGTACCTGCGCCCCTCGCTGCGGCACCACCCGGTGGAGCGCTGGGTCAAGCCGCAGGAGTTCGTGGAGCTGAAGGAGGAGGCCGAGGAGATCGGCTTCTCCGGTGTGATGTCCGGTCCACTGGTCCGCTCGTCGTACCGCGCGGGGCGCCTGTACCAGATGGCGATCGAGAAGCGGGGCGCGTTCGTCGCCAGCCAGGCGGTCTGACGCACGGGTGCTGACGTACGGGTGCTGACGTACCCGTGGTGACGTACCGGTGCTGACGCGCCCGGCGCGCGCCCCGGGCGCCCGAGCGGCGTGAGCAAGCCGTGTGAATTCACGCACAAGTTCCTACTGGCCAGTAATGGCCGAGTCGACGCGGTCCCGGCCGTCCTCGCTGATGAGGGCACCCGCCGGGACCGCGCCGTCGTACCCGGGGTCCGCACCAGGGCTTCACTGGCGTTTGACCGGTCGGTCACGCCCTGGTAACACCAATCAGTGACCCTGGAATCACGCCCCGTACTCCACCCGCTCCGAGGGGGGACCTCGATCATGCAGGCCGCACCCGTCCGCGCCAACGCCATCCCGTCCCTGAGCGGCGCCCTGCGCGCCGTCGAGTCCCTGCTGATGAACGGCGGTCAGCGCACCGCCCGCCGCAACGCCTGGACGTCGGTCCTGGAGGACCGCCGCCGGGCCAAGGACCGCGTCGAGGCCCAGCAGGTCCTCGACCGCGCCGCCGCCCGTCTCTGACCGTTCCCCGCCCGGGTGTGACCCTCCCGACACCGCCGTCGAGAGCGCTCCGGATGCCACGTAGACTTCGTGGCATGGCGAGGAAGGAAACCGCGGCGGACGCCGCGAGCGCAGGGCGACTGAAGCAGATCGCTCTCACGTACAAGATGACCCAGAAGGCCGACAAGACGATCGGCCTGGTACTGGCTGCCGTCGCACTCGGTATCTTCGGTGTCCTCCTCGTGATCGGCTTCCTGGTCGGGCATCCGTACTACTTCGGCTTCGCGGGTCTGCTGATCGGTCTGCTGGCCGCGGCCGTCGTGTTCGGCCGCCGGGCCGAGCGGGCCGCCTTCGGGCAGATGGAGGGCAAGCCGGGCGCCGCCGCGGCGGTGCTGGACAACATCGGCCGGGGCTGGACCACCACCCCCGCGGTCGCGATGAACCGCAGCCAGGACGTCGTGCACCGCGCGGTCGGCAAGGCCGGCATCGTGCTCGTCGCGGAGGGCAACCCGAACCGGGTGAAGAGCCTGCTCGCGGCCGAGAAGAAGAAGATGAACCGCATCGTGGCGGACGTGCCCGTGCACGACCTGATCGTGGGCGGCGGCGAGGGTCAGGTCGACCTGAAGAAGCTGCGCACGACGATGCTGAAGTACCCGCGCGTCCTGACCGGCCCGCAGGTGACCGCCACCAACGACCGGCTGCGCGCGCTCGGCGACCTGATGAGCAACATGCCGCTCCCGAAGGGACCCATGCCGAAGGGGATGCGCCTGCCGAAGGGCGGCAGCCCGAAGTCGCGCTGACGGCTTCCCGTACGCGTACGGGAGTGGGGCCCGGCCGGAGGAAGTTCCTCCCGGCCGGGCCCCACTCTCATGTGTCCCGGGGTGCCGGACAGGCCCTAGATGCGGACCTCGACGGTCTTGGCGAGGCGGTCGTGCAGGCCGCGGCCGTCGCGGTCCCAGACCAGGGCGGGGACGGCGAGGCAGAGCAGGACGGTACGGAGCACGGCGCGCAGCGGGTTGACCACGCCGGTCTCCAGGGACACCACGCGCAGCCCGAAGAGCCGCTTGCCCGGGGTGAAGCCGAGGGTGCCGACCAGGAGCGCGCTCATCGCGAAGAAGACGAGGAGCGCCCAGTTGCTGGTGGCGGGGCTGTTGCCGTGGGTGATCAGGCCGTATGCGATCAAGACGCACAGCCCCCAGTCCACGGCGAGCGCGCCGAGCCGCCTGCCGGGCCGGGCGACGGAGTTCGGACCGCTCTCGGGGAGCCCGAGCTGCTCGCCCCGGTACCCGAAGTCCGCGCCCGCCTCTTCCATGGCCGCGCGGGGCCCGGAGAGCCACGATCCCATTGCTTGCCTGTTGTCCACCCGTCCACGGTACTGTGCCGGGTTTTGATCACTGCCTGGAGGGGGGTTCCGGGGCTACGGTGGAGGGGCGGCCGGTTAACTTCTGCGAAACAAACGAGTCACGCCCGAGAAACCGCGCTTCCCTAGTGTCGGAACCAGCGTGTGCCACCGCACTGGCCGCACGAACCCGATCTACCGCCCCGACCGGACTGGCCGGGAGTAGGAGGAGCTGGATGTTCCAGAACGCCGACGAGGCCAAGAAGTTCATCGCGGACGAGGACGTCAAGTTCGTAGACGTCCGTTTCTGCGACCTGCCGGGCGTCATGCAGCACTTCACGGTGCCCGTCGAGGCGTTCGACCCGGACGAGGAGCTGGCCTTCGACGGCTCGTCGATCCGCGGCTTCCAGGCCATCCACGAGTCCGACATGGCGCTGCGCGCCGACCTGTCGACGTCCCGCGTGGACCCGTTCCGCCGCGACAAGACGCTGAACATCAACTTCTTCATCCACGACCCGATCACGGGCGAGCAGTACTCCCGTGACCCGCGCAACGTGGCGAAGAAGGCGGAGGCGTACCTCGCCTCCACCGGCATCGCGGACACCGCGTACTTCGGTCCCGAGGCGGAGTTCTACGTCTTCGACTCGGTGCGGTTCGCCACCAGCGCGAACGAGGCGTTCTACCACATCGACTCCGAGGCCGGCGCCTGGAACACCGGTGCGGTCGAGAACAACCGCGGCTACAAGGTCCGCTACAAGGGCGGCTACTTCCCGGTGGCCCCGGTGGACCACTTCGCCGACCTGCGCGCGGAGATCTCCCTGGAGCTGGACAAGGCGGGCCTGAAGGTCGAGCGCCAGCACCACGAGGTGGGCACGGCGGGCCAGGCGGAGATCAACTACAAGTTCAACACGCTGCTCGCCGCCGCCGACGACCTCCAGCTCTTCAAGTACATCGTGAAGAACGTCGCCTGGCGCAACGGCAAGACCGCGACCTTCATGCCGAAGCCGATCTTCGGTGACAACGGCTCGGGCATGCACGTCCACCAGTCCCTGTGGTCCGGCGGCGACCCGCTCTTCTACGACGAGGCCGGTTACGCGGGTCTGTCGGACACCGCCCGCTACTACATCGGCGGCATCCTCAAGCACGCCCCGTCGCTGCTTGCGTTCACCAACCCGACGGTGAACTCGTACCACCGCCTGGTGCCGGGCTTCGAGGCGCCGATCAACCTGGTGTACTCGCAGCGCAACCGCTCCGCGGCGATGCGTATCCCGATCACGGGCTCCAACCCGAAGGCCAAGCGCGTCGAGTTCCGCGCGCCCGACTCCTCCGGCAACCCGTACCTCGCCTTCTCCGCCCTGCTCCTCGCGGGCCTGGACGGCATCAAGAACAAGATCGAGCCCGCCGAGCCGATCGACAAGGACCTCTACGAGCTGGCTCCCGAGGAGCACGCCAACGTGGCCCAGGTCCCCACCTCCCTCGGCGCCGTCCTCGACCGCCTCGAGTCCGACCACGACTTCCTCCTCCAGGGCGACGTCTTCACCCCGGACCTCATCGAGACGTGGATCGACTACAAGCGCACGAACGAGATCGCTCCGCTGGCACTGCGCCCGCACCCGCACGAGTTCGAGCTGTACTACGACGTGTAGAAAATAAAGACTCTCGACTCAGTCAGCAGCGAGGGTTGGCCCGCCTTGACCGGTGGACCAACCCTCGCTGCTGTTGCTTTTATGGTTGCCCTAGGACGCTATTACGGCGCCTCTCCACCTGCACCTAGTCGCACTGTCATCACGCCGCCGTTGTCCAAGCCGAAAACGAGATATTCACCGACTTGAACAACGGAGAAAACTTCACGACGGACTGGGATCTCCATCATCTGCCGCAGATCATCGCTGACCCACAGCCGCACCGCCCGCTCGGTCTGACCAGCACTTGCCATACCAGTACGTCCTGCGTACTCCACGGGACTGACCGCACTTACCCAACCACTATGCAGGTCCCGCTCGCCGACCCTTCTACCGTTGGCTGGATCGAAGACCCAGACCGAGCCAGTGCCGACCATATCGTCCTCGCCATCATCCTGATGCCTTACAACGGCCAGCAGAGTTCGGTCATCCCCATATAGAGCGGACATAGATCCGAGAGAGGCATCAGGAACCTCGAAGGAATCCACAATTCCACCGTCGACGGCATCCCAGAGGCTGACGACAGCCCCGTCAAATTCCCCTGGCCAGATACCGAAGTAACCGGTAAGAATAGCAACGATACGACGACCATCGCAATCTAGAGCGCAGAGACCTCGAATGAGTCCTTCCTCAGCGCTGATGCCTCGAAGCACCTTGTCCGCAGAGAGATCCCAGAGAGATACACTATTTACCTTATTTTCTCTACTGCTAAAGGCTAGACATGGCTGTCCATTGATCTCCAATGCGCATAGCGTGTCGATGCCCGGGCCTTCGAGACACCGAATCACACCACCAGTGGTGGAGTCCCAGACCTGAATTGCACCTCCCGCCGTCCCTCTACTGGCGATGGCCAGGCATGCATGACCTGAAATATCTACAGCGCACAGGCTCGTAACCGATGCATGGCGGGAGCTGATCTGGCCGATCACTCTGCCACTGGCCACGTCGTGGACCAGAACCAATCCGGCCCTGCCGCTGCTGGCCACCGCTGTACAGCCGTCGCCCTCCAGCGCCGCGAGGGATCCGATCCAGAGATTGGATTCACCAATTTGGTCTGGATCCACGCAGTTGTTCAAGTCCCAAAGCCGCACCGTGCAGTCCTGGCCCGCACTCGCGATCAGCGCCTCTCCGGCCGACTCCACCGCACATAGGGCACCAGCCCAGCCGTCATGTCCCTCCAGACGGTGAGTCTCCTCGCCTGTCATCGGATCCCAGATCATGACGGTTCCGCTTTCGTCCTCGCCAAAGCCAGCGGCCACAAAATTGCGGTCTTCGATATGAACGTCAACGAGCTCGAAGATGCTCCCCTGTCCGCCTTCGAGTATCTGAACAGCTCGACCAGTCAGACCATCCCACAGGGCAACGACGTGATCGTCTTCATCGGGCTCGCCGGTAGCGAAGAGGAGGCCGGCATCGCATTGCACTGCCGCGAAGCCGTGAGAGCCGGAACTGTCAATAGATATTGCATGGACAGTTTCTCCGGTCATGGGATCCCAGAGCCGCACCTTGGAGCGTCCTCCCGCTTGCCCTGTCAGCAGAGCAAGCAACGGACGCCCCTCTACGTCAACAGCGCACATCCCGTTGATGTCATACTTGCGAGTGCGGAAGGTCCGTACGACCTCTCCGGAAACCGGGTCCCATACCTTCACTCGCATATCGCGTCCGCGACTCGCCAAGAGAGCGCGGCCAGCTACATTGAGAACACATAGTTGGTCAATCGGCGCATGGTGGCCGTCCAATGCACGGACCACCGTGCCCGCCTCAGGTTCCCAAATCCGCAATACGCCATCCAGTCCCGCACCAGCCAGCAACGTGTGGCTACCCATGGTCACAGCGCACAGCGCAGCAATCCAGCCCGGCGTCGTGAAGGTCTGAATTGTGTCACCCGTGTTCGGATCCCAAAGGCGGATCGCGTCATCGGCGGCGCTCGCGAGCAGTCCACGACCACCGGAGTGCAGAAAACAGAGGGCGTGGACTTCTTTCTTATGCCCCTCGAGTACAGCCGTTTCCATCGAGGGAGGAACGGTTGACCACACGGCTTGATATGGCTTGGCAATCAGGGAATCGCGATATGTCGTCCCGAGGCGCTCTTGTACTTCTGTCACACTGAACAGAGCAGCACGCTCCGGTCCTGGCGCATCGAGAGCGCGCGGCGTCTGACGTAGCAACCGGGCGCGTTGGCGGCCGACGTCCGTAGTAGCAAGGCGGGCCTGTGGTACAAGCCTTCTCAGATCGGCGTACAACGGATACTCGTTCTCCGCCAACAACTGGTCGATCACACCTCCTCGACCAGCGTGGACGGCGAGCGAGCGCAGCAGATAGGAGGGGGCCGCAGCCCAACCCGTTTTCGCCCCAGCCGCTATATAGGCACACGCAAGCGCCCGCTCATCACTGACGGGTGAAGCCACATCAGCACGTGCAGTCCGCAGGGAATCGCTCAACGCCTGATGAAAGAGCCGGAAGGTGATGCCATCCACTTCTCCATCTACAGCGGCCTCAACGAGGAAGTTCGCAGCGGACGAGCGGGCAAACGCGAAGAGTTCACTTTCTGCGGGAGCTGAACCGAAAAGAGCGGTCAATGCGGTACGCCACAGGCCAGTGGTCAGTCCAGGCGCCTCCGCGTAGGCAAGCGGTATCAGCAAGTTCTCTGCGGAAAGCGAGCCGACGTCAGGCAGGAGACGCAAATATGCACGCAGTGATGAATCCACCGTGACAGGGAATGACATTCCGCGCGGTTCGACTGCGCACTCGTCATGCATTCCGTGGGCTCGGGCTACCAGTCCGGCGACAAGGTAGTTCCCATCGGCCAGGGTTGCGATGCGTTCTGCAACAGGACGGGCGACCAAAATGTCGGAATAGGGATTGTCGACGCGCTCGTCGCCCTGCAGTCGGAGCGTGGCTAGCGCGTAGGCAGTCAGGTCCGTAACGGAAGTGAAATCCGGTGCATCGAGATTCACGACCCGGGCTGAACGACCGAATACGCTCAGCAGGTCTCCGGCGTCATCTCTGTGCCTGGTACCGACCACCACCCGCACCTGGAGATCTGCGCAAGTCTCCACCAGCGGAACGATGATGTGATTGACAATGATGCGCGCCTCACCAGCGCTGCTGGCTTCGTCCAGGGCGTCCACGATCAGTGTGAAGGGACCACCAAGACGGTTCTCCAGACTCGCACGCAGAGCAGGTAGGAGATCAACTACTTGGTTCGGCAACGGCGCGGAGGCTGCACATGCGATCTCCTGAGCCACCTCCAAAGCTGTCTTTCCCTTGGCGTGCACCGCGCAGGAAATACTCCCCAAAGGCGCCCGCACAGCCGTGTCATCAGGCGGAAGCGCGGCAGCAACCTCCCGATCGGCAGTGGTGATGATGCGCCCCAGGACAGCGGACTTACCGGAGCCCGGGGCTCCCGTGACCACCAGAGCCTGACGGCGTGAGCAGGTACCGGTGATCCATTTAATGATCTCCTGTAGCGCAGCGACACGACCTCGGAAGCGAAAGCCTCGTTCGGCCGCTGTACTCACGCCTCGGGCACGCGGATGCCAGTGCCGGCCTGCCTCGGGGTCCGTATCGAGGGACCAGCCCCACGAGGTCAAGGCTGTCTCATCACTGGCCTCCAGAGACCAGTCGATGAGGCGTTGAAGCTCCTGACCGGGCAGCATCTTGTCGATAGCCCGCATGGTGAGGGCACGAGCGTCACCAGTGGCACTGTGCGCCTGCCCTACCATGCCGACGACCGCCTGGTAGGTCGGTGACCACACAGCCGAACCGCTGTAGCCTCCTTTGACCGGATAGCGGGACGTCAAGGAGTCGAGACGCATCCATCCGTATCCGAGCGCTTCACCCACGTTCCCATTCACGGAATTTCCAAGCACTCCGTCGGGGAATCCGAAGGACCACCAGTCTGCACCGACAAGGTCCTCCGCCAGCGGACTCCGCAACCGCGCAGCCAGACCAGCGGGCACCGAATCGGTCAAATGCAGTACCGCCACATCCTGAATCTCGCGATCGTCACCTGACGGCAGCGTTACTTCGGCTACTCGTATTCGATGACGCACGGCCTCGTCCGCCTTGGGAAAGGCCACCCAGAGCTCTGAATCCTTGCTCCATGCCGACTCCACCACATGAGCACAGGTCAACACGCGCGATTCATCGATCAGGAATCCTGACCCGTGCGGTCTGGTGTCTCGTTCGGTCAAGTGAATGGATGTGACCCAGGTATCACGCCCCGGTCGTCGGCCCGGCGAAACGCTGTTCATGCGGGAGACGCGAGCTCGTCGGCCCCAGGCTGCGGCTCCCATGTAAGGCTGATCTCGAAGTTGGCTTCCGTTGCAGCCTTGGCCACAACCCAGTTCGCGCTGCCATTCACTTTGAGACCGAACTTCACCTGGACCTGGTTTGGGTGCAGCTCCGCAACTCGACGCAGCACCGTGCGTGCGGCATCGACTGCAGGACCAGCAGCGTCGCGTACGCGCCCGGCGATGTCCTCCACTGCCACTGGCTGCCAGTCGCCGGTCGGCTCGATCTCAAACCGGACCACCGTCTCATCGTCCAGCGCGTACGACACGAATTGTGACGCCACCTTGTCCCCCTCGCTTCGCGTTGGGCAAGGATTCTACTGCTGTCACTCACTGCTCCAGGTCCCGTCGCCTCTGCGCCCTGTCTCACGCGTCTGCCCGGCATACGGCTCGTCACCACGTGGCCGACCTGCTCAATCGTCTCTCGTCCGCTCGGACTCGATAACGAGGCTTCCGCGCACTTCCTGCAGAGGTTGCCGTATCTGACAAGGCCACGAGCAGCCGTCACGCACACGCACTCACGCCGGACGATAGAGGCGGACCGAACCTCCATCTCTCCCTCCGGCTACGCATTCCTTGTTCCAGCCTCCATTGCCCAGGACCGAGCTGTTTCGAGCCACTAACGCGGACCGACCCGGTAGAAGCGAACGGAGGCATGGCGGCGGCTGCAGGGCCCAGACGGGATCACAATTCCGGTTGGCTGCGACCCTGTTCGGTGATCCGGACCACTGAGTGCGAGCGAAGCGAGCAGTACAGCGCTTAAGGCTCTGCGGACCGTGGAGCGATCCCCGTACACCCCCGCCAGTACTACGGTTCGAGCTGTCCTACGACATGTGACTGTTGCCTGACAGCGCCATTGGGAGTGCCCCCGGCTCCGTGTACGGAGCCGGGGGCACTCCCCTAGCCGCTCGATGCTTCTCGTCAGACCTCGTACCGGCCGACTTCGAGGAAGTGGCGCAGAGCCGCCGGGGAGCCGTCCTCCAGGGCGGCGGTCGCGGCGGCACGCAGGGCGTCGCTGGTAGTGGGGTCGGCGAGGATCGTGAAGATGGCGACGCGGTCGTCCTCGGCCTGGGCGAGGACGTAACCGGACTCCAGCCAGGCGCGGATCTCGGCGGGGTCGTTGCGGTCGAGCAGCTCGTTGACCTCGCGCTTCACCCGCTTGCCGCTGTCGGGGTCGCCGAGCAGACGGACGAGCGCCACCCGGTCGTCCTCGGCCTGGGCCAGCGGGTAGCCGGTCTCCAGCCAGGCGCGCATCTCGTCCACGGTCCCGCTGTCGAGCAGCGCGTTGGCCTCCTGCTTCACGCGCCTGCCGCTGTCCGGGTCGGCCAGGATGCGCAGGATCGCGATCCGCAGGTCGTCCACGTCCATGTCGTCGTACGGCGACCCGGCGTCGGCGGCGACAGTCACCGCGGGAGCGGTCGCGGGCGCGGAGGCACCGGCCGCGAAGGAGGGCGTCGCGAACAGCAACGCCGGAGCCATCGCCCCGGCAGCCACAGCGAGCGTCACACGGGTCAGCCTCACGGGATCAACCACCTCTAGTCGTAGTCGCGACCTGGTACAGCGGGGTGATGATGCCAGGCGGGGCGGCGAAGATCATTGCCTGAACCATGCAGTCTTCGGGGCATCGCGTTGCCGTTACCGGGCCCGGCAATGACTCTGGGAGGCCGCGACCGCTCAGTCGTCCGACGGCTCCGGTATCCGCCAGGTGATCTGGAACCGCTCGGCGTCGGTACGGCGGTGGGAGCCCACGGGGCTGATCTGCTTGATCAAGTACCCGAAGACCATGTGCTGCGCGTCTTCGGAGACCTCGTCCCAGGTGTCGGGAGTCACGATCATCACCTCACGCATGAGGCTCATGTCCGCCTCGAACTCAAGCATCTCGGCACGTTCGTCCCGGCTCATCGTCTCGTCGGCATGCATCGCTCGAATCGACTCCGCGAGAAGGTTGGGTTCGCGGCTGAGGCGACGACGGATCTCCTGACAGCCGTACCGGAATACCGCGATGGCCTCCATCACTTCCCGGTCGGGGTTCTGGTAGCCGTACGGCGCGCCCGCCTCGGCCCCTACGTAGTCGCCCTTCAGCGTGTGCAGGAGGACACGCAAGGCGTGTTCGGCGCCCTGTTCCTCGATCAACCTCATCATCACGTGGACCCAGTCGTCCTCGGACACCACCGGCTCATGAGGAACCGCGAGCGACGGATCGATCTCGATGGCGGTGAAGGGGTTGACCAGCATCCCCATGACCAGCTCCGGGGTCCACTCGCCATCCTCGCCTCCCCAGCCGCTGTGGAGGATCTCCCGGAACGACTTCAACGAACCGGCTTCACCTTCGCTTATCGCCCGCCACAAGGGGAGGAAGCGGGCCACCTCGGAGTCCGCGTCCCGAGGTGGGCTGCACAACCCGGCCAGAACGACGACGATGTCACGGACCGTTTCCCAACGTGGCACGCGTATCCCGTTGAGGGCGGAGCGCACACTCTCGTGACTGGCATCCGACAGCCGGTCGTCACGGCTGCGGATGAGCGTGCTCACCTTGCGAAAGCTCACGCGCCCCGCCGCGCGGTACAACTCACCAAGAGCATCGACCAATTCCTTGTGCGCGCCGGTCGGCTGGGGCGAGATGGGCACAGCCACGTGTGTTCCTCCTGAACCAGGTGTCAAGTTTCGTCGGCAGCAGAGGGGCCGTGACGGGAGCCGAGTCAGCTTTCGTCAAGTTGACGGCGCCACCCGCCAAACCGTGACTCGCGGTCAACCGGCCAGGTCTGCATGGAGAAGACGCTGTCGGACAGCGCCTTCGTCCAAGGAGTTGCCACACATGCACATCCCTGCGTACGCCTACGCCACCATACGAGCCGCCCTGCCCACCGTGCCCACGTCGCGCCAAGTGGGAGCCCTGGAGTGCTGCCTGTGCTACGAGCCGTTCGGCAAGGACCTCGGTCCCGTGCCCCTCGGCCCGACCCCGACGTCCGGGCTGTTCGGATGTCACCCCTGCCTGAGTCGGTTGATAAGGACTGCGCGCCGCTCTCGCGATGCCCGACTGCTCCGGGACGCCGAGCGGGCCAGAGCCGAAGCAGCCCTGTGGGACGCACAGTGCGAGCGGTACCTGGCCGAGATCGCCAGCGTCCGCGAGGCGGCTGAAGCCGTCACCCGGCTCGCGGAGGAAGGCACTGTGGAACCCCTTCAAGCCGCTTGGCTCCATGTGTCATTGGAGTCGGCGTACGCCTGGGTCGCGGAGGACATCCCCAAGCCTCCGGCGTCCGTCGACGCCGAGGACGACCCCTTGCGCGACGCGGACTTCCGGCTCCATCTGGAGATGATCTCCGCACGAGAGGCGATCGCCGACCGGCTGGCGTATCACCTCATCAACGAGGCCACCCCCGTACAACCGGAACTCTGCGTGGAACTCGATTGTCCCGACGACTGCTCCGGGCGGCACGAGACGGAGCACATCGACTGTGGACCCGACGCTGTCTTCGAGGACCTTGCCAAGCACGGGATCGAGATCGAGCGCCGCGCGGAGGACCGGACCCATGTCAGCCGGACAACGGCAGAGCAGTCGACGCGCACCATCGATGATGAGGACCTGATCGCCGTGCTGACGCACTGTGGCGTGGACGCCGACGACACCGAGCTGCTCGTCAGCGCGGCAGCGGTCGGGCTCGTCGCCGTTGCCTGGCGGGATGGGCCGTTGGAAACGATCCGTGAGGCAGGCAGCGGCCCGAGCGACGGCGAGATGATCGCGCAGAGCGTCGACCTCTATCGCCGGGCTCGGAAAGCGCTGTTCGCCGCTCAAGAGGGCAGCCCCGAGGCATTGCTCGCCTTCCAGGCCGTCGCTTCGGACCTAGTTCTCCCTTGGGCAGGTGGTTCCAGCTTCACTTTGCAGGGCTGCGGGCAGCCCACAGAGGAGTTCGTGCGGAACGTCGACAACCGCGTCTGGTTCACCTCGCAAGTCATGCGCGAACAGGGTTGGCGAGTAGGCGTGTTGCACAGAGCCGCCACTGCCGCGCTGATGGACCCCGACCAGTTCGGTATGCCGGGCTGGAGCGAAGTCGTGGCCTCCGTCATGCAGCGGCTCGCGGAGTTAGACCGGTCGGACGCTCCCGACGCCCTGACCGAACTGCCAGCTGTGGAATCCGCGTTGCGGGAGGCACCGGACCGGCTGGGCGTGGCCGCCCTCGACTGGCTGGCCGACCACTCGCTGCTCGGGTTGTGAGGGCGGGTCGCGCGATGGGGTGGGACGACATCACGCTGGCCATCCTCGCCGCGTTCGGGTGCGTCACCGTGTTGCTGACGCAGATCGACGACGTACTGGGCAGATTGCCGCGGATCATCCGGGCTTGGCGACGGGTGCGCCAGGAGTTGGCGGGTCGTGCGGAGGAAGCCGACGACGGGGACGACCGAAGCTGACGGCAGACTGCACCGCAGAAGTCCAGGCAGGACAGCGCGGAGTAAAGGGGGACATGCATGCGGGTGGGGATCGCAGAAGCTCGGCGGCTGTTCGAAGTCGGCGGGCCGAGGGACTGGCTGGAGTGGGACCAGCGGGTGCGCGTCGAGGGGTGGTATCTGCCGGGTGACTACGGGTCCGGGTTCCGGGTGCTGGCCGCGTTGGAGTCGGGTGAGGCGCTGGGCGACGAAGAGCTCGCGGTCGCGCTCTGTCATCGGTACGGGCGGGTCCGGCGGAGGGCGTTGGAGCGGGTCGTAGGGCGGCCCGCGTTGCTTCCGCTGGTGGTGGTGCGGTGTGGCGACTGGGCCGGGCCGGTGCGGGAGCGGGCGCGGGAGGTGCTCGTGGAGGCGCTGGACGCGGAGGCGGCGGTACGGCTCGCGCCGTTGATCCTGCGGCTGGCCGACCGGCAGCGCGGTGGCTTCGCCCTCGGGTTGCTCGATCGGGTGCTGCGCGGGGAGGGGACGGGGACGCTGCTGGAGTCCGGTGACCGTCCGACGCGCCGGTTCGCGTACCGGCTGGCCATGGAGGAGGGGCTTCTCTCGCCTGCCGGGCTGGCGCGGGCTGCCGCCCACGACGACGACGCCGTCGTACAGGGGCTGTGCGCGGACGCGGCGCTGGCCGCCCCGGCGGACGCGGAGGTGGTGGACGTCCTGCTCGGCGCCCGCACGCCCCGTGTCCGCGCCGCCGGGGTCACCGGGCTGCGGCGGCTGGGTCGCGGGGAGCGGGCCGAGGAGTTCCTCGCGGACCGGTCGGGGCTGGTGCGGGCCTGTGCGCGGTATGTCGTACGGCAGCTCGGGGGCGACCCGCTGTCCTGGTACCGGGCGCGCTGCGCGGAGCCGGCTCCGCCGCCCGGCGCCGTGATCGGGCTCGCGGAGTGCGGGGAGCGGGCGGACGCCGGGCTGTTGTGGCCGCTGCTGGACCATCCGGAGGCGCGGGTACGCGCGCGGGCCGTGGCCGGGCTGCGGGTGCTGGACGTGACGGACGTACCGCGGATGCGGCGGCTCCTGGACGATCCGGCACCCGGCGTGGCCGGCGCGGCCACGCTCGCGCTGCTGCCGTCGGCCGGTGCGCTGCCCGAGGAGTGGCTGCTGGAGCGGCTGGGCGCGGACCGTCCCCGGTGGGAGCGGGTGTCGGCGTGGCGGCTGCTGGAGGCGCACGGTGGGGTGGCCCGGCTGCGGGCGGCGGTGGCACTGCTGGAGGACGGGGACGTACGGCTGCGGGCGCGGGCCGAGCCGGTCGTACGGCGGGGGATCCGGTGGGGGACGTACTGGCCGGGGATGTCCGGCCGGTCGGTGGCGGAGGCAGCCGGGCTGCTGGAGCGGGGGCGGCTGATCCTGGACGCGGCGGCCCGACGGCAGGACACCCCGGCCTGACGGCAGTACGGCCCTCGCCTGACGGCAGCGCGCCCCCGCCCGACGGCTTTGCCCGTTCCGGGTCGTATCGCGGCTCCCCCATGGCCCGCCCCGGGTGCACACTGGACAGCACAGGGCGCTGAGTGCGGGGTGATGCGAGATGCGGAGCCGCTTTCGGAGTGATCGGCGGCTGACCGTGCGGATGACGGTCACGCTGTTTCTGCTCGGGCTGCTGTACGTGGGGTTCGTGGCCGCGCTGATCGTGCTGCTGAAGTCGTGGCTGCTGGTCGTCGTGCTGGTGGGTGCGCTGTTCGTGGCGCAGTTCTGGTTCTCCGACAAGATCGCGATGTTCGCGATGCACGGGAAGGTCGTGGAGCCGGAGGAGTATCCCGAGCTGCACGCGGTGGTGGACCGGCTGTGCGCGATGGCGGACATGCCGAAGCCCGTGGTGGCCGTGTCGTCCATGGACATGCCGAACGCGTTCGCGACCGGGCGGAACCCGGATCACGCGGTGGTCTGTGTGACCACGGGGCTGCTGCGGCGCCTGGAGCCCGCCGAGCTGGAGGGCGTGCTCGCGCACGAGCTGTCGCACGTGGCGCACAAGGACGTCGCCGTGATCACGGTCGCGTCGTTCCTCGGGGTGCTCGCGGGGCTGATCGTACGGTTCGCCTTCTACTCGTCGGTGCTCGGCTCGGGGCGCCGGGACCAGAACACGGCGGCGGTGTTCGCGGCGGTGATCGGGGTCTCGGTCGCGGTGTACGCGATCAGTTTCCTGCTGATCCGCGCGCTGTCGCGCTACCGCGAGCTGGCCGCCGACCGCGCCGCCGCGCAGCTCACCGGGCGCCCCTCGGCGCTGGCGTCGGCGCTCACCAAGGTCTCCGGGGACATCGCCCGTATCCCGACGAAGGATCTGCGGACGGCGCAGGCGTTCAACGCGTTCTACTTCACCCCCGCCACCGGCAAGGAGCCCGGCATCGAGCGGTTCTTCTCGACCCACCCGACGCTGGAGCAGCGGCTGAGCCAGTTGGGCCGGATCTCGGCGGAGCTGGGCGAGGCGGCGACCCCCGAGTCGGCGGGCTGAGCATGGGGCTGCTGGACATTCTCCTGGGACGTACGAAGCCGGTGCCGCCGGATCTGGACCGGCTGTTCGGGCTGCCGTCGGCGGCGGTGACGCTGGAGGTGGTCTCGGGGTTCACCCCGACCGGCACCGGCGCGGTGTGCTTCGCGACGGTCGAGGGCGCGGCCTTCGAGCAGACCCACCGCGAGGTCCAGGCGCTCCTCGACGCGGACACCGAGCGCACCGGACCCCGGGTGGAGCTGGTCCAGGACGCCTTCGGCTACTCCTGGCTGGTCTCCCGCCGCACCCCCGACCAGCTCCCCCAGTTGGTCAACGACCTGCACGCGGTCAACAGCTCCATGGAGCTGAACGGCTTCGGCCCCCAGCTCCTGTGCTCCCTGGTCACCTTCACCCGCGACAACCCCACCGACGACCGCTCCCTCGCCCTCGTCTACCTCTACAAACGCGGCAGCTTCTACCCCCTGTGCACCCACGCCGGGCGCCAGTCCCGCGACAACGCGATGGAACTCCAACTGGCGTCGGCGCTGGAGAACGATCTGCGGATGGAGCCGGACACGTCACGGTGGTTCCCGTTGTGGGACGCGCCGGGGATGCAGGGCTGAGGGGGACGCCGGGTGGCTTCGCACGCGCGGTCCGCGTTCAGCCGGTGTGGTCCGCGAGCGCGTCGATGATCTCGGGCCACAGCTCACGCGGGCGGTCGTGTCCCATGTCGGGTACGAGGAGGAGCCTCGCGCCGGGCACCAGCTCGGCGGTGCGCCGCCCCCCGCTGACGTCGATCAGCGTGTCGTCGAGACCGTGCATCACCAGAGTCGGCACGCGCAGCTCGCGGAGCGCGTCCGCGCGTGAGCCGCTGAGGATCATCGCGCCGAGCTGCCGTCCGGCTCCGGCGGGGTAGTGGGCGCGGTCGTAGCTGCGGGCGGCTAGTTCGCGCAGGGCGGCGGGATCGCCGTAGCGCTTGGACGCCCACACCAGTTCCCGCTCCGCCGCCGCGATGTACTCCTCGCGGTTGCCCGGCTTCGGGCCGAACAGCACCGCCTGGGCCTCGGGGGTCGACCGGCCGTACTCGCTCTCGCCGGTCGAGGACATCATCGACGTCAGCGTCAGCACCCGCTCCGGGCGGGTGAGGGCCATCGTCTGGGCGATCATTCCGCCCATCGACGCTCCGACGACATGCGCGCGTTCGATGCCGAGCACGGTGAGCAGACCGAGACCGTCGTCGGCCATGTCCCGCAGTCGGTAGGGGACCATCGCGAGGGCGGAGGTGAGGTCTCCCGAGCTGACAGCGGTGACGAACTCGCCCATGTCCACGGGGTGTTCGTCGAACTTGGTGGACAGCCCGCTGTCACGGTTGTCGTACCGGATCACATGACGACCACGTCCCGCCAGCGCGCGGCAGAAGTCCTCGTGCCAGGCGATCATCTGGGCGCCGAAGCCCGCCACCAGCAGGACGGGCGGGTCACCGGGATCACCGAAACTGTCGTAGGCGAGGGACACTTCGGGTGACACGGCGGCAATCGGCATACGTGGATCCTGCCAGGTCGGAACGGGCGGACGCACTCCGGTTGTCGGCACGCGGCAGACCGGGGTGTGAGTGAATGGCCCGCATGCGCGAACTCTCCCTTGACCAAGAGGAATTCACCCATGCCTGCGACGGCGAGCGGCTCAGCGTCGTACGTGCCGGGAATCCGCTGGGACGCGCCACCGTCGTCCTGCTGCACGGCGCGGGCACGGGGAGCAAGGACCGCCTCCTGCCTCTGGCCACGGAATTCGCCGCGCAGGGCTGCCACACGCTCGCCTTCGACTTCTCCGGCCACGGCGACAGCACGGGCGCCCTCGCGGAGCTGAGCCTGCGGCGCCGCTGCGAGCAGGCGGTCGCGGTGATCGACGCCCACGCCCCGGCGGACTCACCCCTGATCCTCGTCGGCTTCAGCATGAGCGGCCAGACGGTGGCGGATCTCGTACGGCACTACGGCCCCCGCGTCGCCGCCCTCGCCCTGGGCGCCCCGGCGGTGTACGCCCCGACCGCGTGGGACGTGCCCTTCGGCACGGGAGACGGCCGCTTCACCGAGATCATCCGCACCCCGAACGCCTGGCGCACCTCCCCCGCCCTCGCGGCGCTGCGGTCGTACGAGGGACGCGCGGTCCTGGTGGTCCCGGGCACGGACACGGTGATCCCGGCGGCGGTGACGGAAGCGGTGCAGGACGCGCTGGCGACGGGGGCGCAGTACACACGCCTCGAACTGCCGGATGCTGAGCACAGGTTGGGGCTGTGGTTCCGGGATCACCCGGAGGACTGCGGGGAGTTGGTACGGCTCCTGCTGGGCGGGCTGGATGAGCAGGGCTGGGCGGCGACCCGGGAGTGGGTGAGCGGGCAGCTTCCGGAGGGGCGGGTGGTCGTGGACTCCCGTTGGCTACAGGGCGGTTGGTCCTCCCAGATGCGCGCGCTCGGGCTGGACGACGGTACGGACCTCGTCCTGCGATCCTTCGTGAAGCCCTTCTATCGGCGGCACGCTCCCGCGCTGTTGTCGCGGAAGGCGGCTGTGTTGGAGCTGCTGGCGGACGAGGCGGGTGTCCCGGCGCCGGGTCTGGTCGCCGTCGATGCCGTCGGTCAACACTGCGACCATCCCTCCCTGTTGATGACGAAGCTGCCCGGTCGGCTTCGCGTGGAGGAGCCGGACGCCGCCGTACTGGACCTGCTCGCGGCGCAGTTGGTACGCATCCACGCGGTCGTGCCGGAGCTTCGACCGCGTACCTATGAGGCGTGGACATCGCCTGAGCGGGTGCGGGCGGTGATGTCCGGTGGGGTGTGGGAGCGGGCGGTGGAGGTGATCGAGCGCGAACCGCCGTCGTACCGGGGTCGGTTCCTGCACCGGGACTACCATCCCGGGAACGTGCTGTTCACCGGCGAGGGCCGGGAGTTGCGCGTCGGGGGGGGCGTGGACTGGGTGGAGACCTCCTGGGGACCCGCCGACCTGGACGTGGCCCACTGCTCGACGGCGCTGGCGCTGCTGCACGGCCCGGAACACGGACTGGCCTTCCGGGCACGGTACGAACACCAGGGCGGCCACGGCCTCGCGGACGGCCCGGATCACCTGTACTGGCGCCTGCTCGACGCGCTCGCGTATGTCCCTGATGCGGCGAAACTGGCGGATCTTTGGCGGGCGTTGGGCCGGACGGACCTGACGCCCGAGGTGCTGAGCGGGCGGCTGGAGGCGTACGTGGGCGCGCTGCTGAGCTGAGGGGGCGGGGGCCCGGTGTCGTGTGGCGAGTTCCTCCTTGAGGTGCTCGCCGGTACGACCTCCTCGTTCCACCTCACCGACGTGGACGACATCGTCGCCCCCGAGGACAGGACGCACGCACCTCGTCCCCAACGCGGAGATCCTGAACCGGTGACGGAGGGGTGGCGCAGGGTCCTGGGGGCTCCGACGCCATCCCTCCCCCTCTCCTCGCCTACCGCATCAACGCCCGCACCATCCGGCACGTCGCCGCGGACGGCGGGTGGACGCCGAGCTTCTCGGCCGTGCGGCGGATGGTCGCGTCGCGGGCCTGGGTCGGGCGGTAGATCCCGGAGTCCAGCAGGGCTATGGCCAGACGCATGGCCTTCAGCCGCCGGTTGTGCGTGACGTACCACTCGCGCGGCTGCCCGGCCGGCAGCGGACTCTTCGCCACGGGCACATACGGCGAGTCGAGCGGCACGGCGCGCCTGGCGGTGGACTGGGTGGGCGACGGCTTGTTCTTCACTACAGCGGCAGCGGGCACGGGCATCCTCCTGTCGCGACCGGAGCACCCACCGGAAACCCCGGTACGCGCTCTCGAACACTGCTTCAATTCTACTGCGGGGCACTGACATTCAGAGGTCTCCGAGAGGGGTAAATCCCCAGGTGACAGTAGGAGTTGGCGCGCGGTCACCTCAGCCCCACGTAGCGCCTCAGCAGCACCAGAAATTCGAACACGCACAGGTCGGCCGACCCGCGGTCACGCGCTCGCCCGGACAAGGAGCGTCCCGATGTGCCCGGGATGCGGCGCCTCCAGGACCCGAGCCTCCGCCGTGGCGAATCCGGCCCGGGTGAGCAGGCGTTCCCACACGGCGGGGCGATAGCTGTAGCGGTAGGTGAACATCGCCTTGCCCGCGAAGCCTCCCTTGTACATGCCTTGCGGGCCGTAGGCGCCGGGGATCGCGGGCGGCTGGGAGAAGACGAAGACACCGCCGGGGTTGAGCCGTCGGCGGACTAGGGGGAACAGCCGGGCCGGTTCGGTGAACCAGGCGGCTCCGAAGACGGAGTACACGGCGTCGTACGTCTCCTCGTGCGCGCCCAGATACTCCAGCACCTCTGCGCACACGGACTCCGCACCCGTACCGCCCCACTTGGCGGTCGCCTTCTTCACCATGACGGGCGACAGATCCACGCCCCGGGCGATGACACCGCGCCGAGCCAGGTACGCAAGCGCCCGCCCCGTACCGCAGCCGATCTCCAGCACCGAGCGCGCGTCGCCGAGCAGCTCGATGCCTGGTCCGTGACCGGCGTACTGGGTCCAGCAGAAACCGGGCTCGGCGTCGTCCTTGAAGGCGGAGACGGCGTACGCGTCCCAGAGCTCGGTCTCGGCGGCGATGTCGTGCTGGGCGGGCACGGGGCTCCCTTCGGGCAGGTGGTTCAGTGGCTGTCGGGGACCTTGTTGTCACACGGCGAGCAGTCGGTGCCGTCGATCGCCCACAACTCCTCGTCGACGGCGAAACCGATGGACTTGAGGAAGTCCGCCGTACGCAGACACAGGCCGTCGCGGCGGCGCTCGATGAACGGGGCGTGATGCTTGTAGCGGCCCCCGTTGTACACCTCGCACAGCGCCCACCAGACCGGTGTGTCGAGGATGAGCTGATGGACACCGATGTCGACGAGCTTGCCGACTCCGAGGTGGACGTCCGGGTGTTCCATGCAGCCGATGGTGTACATGACTGCGTTGCCGAGGACGCGTTCGGCCATGTCGCGGACCATCGTGTGGTCGCGCAGCAGCAGGGCCACCTCCCGGTCCCAGAGGGTCATGCCGCTGTCCAACACGTTGATGGTCAGGTGCCGCACGCGTGACTGGACGGCGTTGAGCAGGTCCTTCGGTTCGCGGGTGCGGGGGCCGGTCGCGGGCCGGTCGAACGTGATGGTCAGGGGCTCAACGGTCATGGGTTTACCTGTCCTTTCAAGTGATTGATGCGTGACACGGTGCCGTTCTCGCAGAGGTCATCGCGCTGGTCTCATCACCCGGTGGCGCGGGCACCCGCAGGGCGGGAACTCTTGCCCCAGACCTGTCACCGCCCAGGGTTCCGCACCTTCGATCCCGCGTGTCCCCGAGTCGCTCGTGATGCGGCCCGCGCGGTTGACGGTGTAGACGCGCAGCGTCATCCGGGGCGGGAGACCGTCCTCGTCGCAGGGGGCCCTCAAGGCGCTCATGCGGTGTCGTCCCGCCGTAGCGCCTCCGCCAGCCGCATGGCCACGTCGGCGCGTACGCGCCCCAGTTCGACGAGTCCGAGAGCGGGCGAGGCGGTGTCGGCTCCGAGCGAGGGCAGCACGATGCCTGCCTGGGACAGGGCCGACCTCAGAACCTCGCTGGCCACGTGGGGGTCGGCGTCATGCGCCTGCTGTACTCCAGTCATGAACGCGACGGTAGGGAGCGGCACTTCCGGTGCGCCATGGAAGTTGCTCGAAGTTGCGAAACCCCATCGCCGAGTTGCGTAAGGTTGTCGATTCGGGCGAACCGAACGCGGGGCGCGGGGCGTTGACCTCGTGGAAGCTTGAGGGATCAGTCTCCCGAGGGAAGGACGTGATCATGACCCGACGACTGCGGTTCAACGGAACGGGCAGCGGTGTCAACGGATGCCCGTCCGTCCATGAAGACCTCGATACGGGTGAGGTCATCGTGCACGGTCCCGCTCTCACCGACCCCGACGACATCGCCCAGCTCCGGCACTTGCAGGACGGCGAGGTGCCCGTCGTCGTACCGCGCGAGCTGCTGGTGGACTTCGGCCCCAAGGAGGTCACCCGCGTGCCGAATCTCATCGGCCTGGACGAGTTCGACGGACTCTTCACACGGCTCGAGCACACCGCATGGCGCCTGGAGACACGTCGCCGCTATGCATCGGACGAACTCACCGATACATACGCCCAGTTCACCAGGGGCGAGCCCGTGGACTGGACGGGTGTCGACGCGGAATGGTGCGCCGAGCGCCGTGAGCAGGTCGGGCTCGGCAAGCGGTTCGAGCGGGTCCGTGTCGTCGACAGGCCGCCCACGGCCGGTCAGCTCTATCTGCTCGACAACGCGCGCCGCAACAGCGCCGTCGGCGAGGAGATCCGCAACCTGTGGCGAGACGACGCCGACCGCGCGGGTCTGCCCGCCGAAGACTTCTGGATCTTCGACTCCCGGCTGGTCGCGCTGCTCAACTTCGACGACACCGACAACCTGGTCGGCGTCGAGCTGATCACAGAACCGGCGGCCGTGCTGCGCTACGTCAGAGCACGTGACGCCGCACAGCACTACGCCGTCCCGTACATGGAGTTCGCGGCTCAACTCCCCGCGAAGGCGCACTGAGACAGGAACATCCCCGTGAGCACGGACTACCAGCAGGCGCGAGAGGCGCTCGGGGTGCGATTGCGGGAACTCCGGATCTCCGCACCCGGCGGCCGGCTCAGCGGGGCGGAGCTTGCCGGGCGGTACGGGTGGCACAAGTCCAGGGTCAGCAGGCTGGAGAACGGCAGGCAGACCCCGACCTCCGACGACCTGCGCAAGTGGGCGGAGGCGACCGGGCGCCCCGAGGCGTACGACGAACTGGTGGCGCGGCTGAGGGGCTTCGAGTCTCATATCCGTTCGTGGCGGCGGCAGTTGGCGGCAGGACACAAGGCCGTGCAGGACACCCACCTCACCGCTCACGCCGACGCCTCCGTGTTCCGGGGCTGGGAGTCCGCCATGGTCTTCGGGATCCTCCAGACACCGGACTACGCCCGCTCCGTCTTCACGCGGTACGCGGAGTTGCAGCGGTCGCCGCGCGACACCGAGGAGGCGGTGCGGTCCCGTATGAAACGGCAGGAGGCGCTGTACGACTCCTCGAAGCGCTTCCACCTTCTCCTGTGGGAAGCCGCCCTGCACGCCTTGATCTGCCCGCCGCCGGTCCTCGCCGCCCAGCTCGACCGGCTGACGGGGATCATCGGCCTGGACACGGTGGAGTTGGGCATCGTCCCGCTGTCCGCTCCCCTCAAGATCCCTCCGGCCACCGCCTTCTGGGTCTACGACGACCGTCAGGTGATCGTCGAGAACTGGCACGCGGAGTTCTGGATCGACGACGCCGACAGCGTGGACACCTACCTGCGGACCTGGAGCACGCTCCGGGAGTCCGCCGTGTACGGCACGGCCGCGCAGAGCCTCGTCAGCGCGGCCCGGCAGCGGCTGAACGCGCGCTGAAGAAGCCGGGGGCGCCCGCGTACCGTTCCCCCATGGAGATCTGGATCAACCCGAGCTGTTCCAAGTGCCGTAGCGCCCTCGGCGTGCTGGATACCGAGAAGGCGGGGTACACCGTGCGGCGGTATCTGGAGGACGCGCCCAGTGAGGAGGAGATTCGGGAGGTGTTGGGGCGGCTGGGGCTGGAGCCGTGGGACATCACTCGGACTCAGGAGGCGGAGGCGAAGGAACTCGGGGTCGGGGAGTGGGCGCGGGACGCGGGGGCGCGGGAGCGGTGGGTGGCGGCGCTCGCGGCGCATCCCCGGTTGATTCAGCGGCCGATCATCACGGCAGACGACGGGACGGCGGTGGTGGGGCGGACCGAGGAGGCGGTGCGGGAGGCGGTGCGGCGGAGCGCGGAGTCACAAGGCACCCGGTGACAGTCTCAACTCAGGTGTGACACAGGTTACTTGGACGAGATCGGTAACCGCTGAGTAACGGCGCCCGGTGGCCCGTACATAGCGGCGTACGCTCCCCTACCTCGCAGGAGGCGCGGATGTCGCGCAGGAGACTCGACACCAAGAAGAAGATCGCGCTGCTGGTCAGCGCGGCGGCGGTGGCGGGTGGTGGTGCCTTCGCGCTGGCCACCACCTCCAACGCCGCGCAGGCGCCGAAGGACGCCAAGACGCTGTCGTCGGCGGCGGATTCGACCGTCTGCCAGGGCTTCGCCACGGCGCTCGGCAACAACCAGAAGTTCATCGCCGACCAGAAGGCGAACCCGGACGCGCAGTCCAACGCCCGGATCGCCAACCGTGAGGCGGTCATCGAGCAGATCAAGGTCCAGCAGAAGGCTGCCGGATGCACCGTTGGGGAGTCGGCTCAGGGCTCCCAGGCGGCGCAGGGCAACCAGCAGGGCCAGGGCAACGCTCAGCAGGGCAACCAGCAGGCCGGTGGGGCGGCGCAGCAGAGCGCCCCGCCCGCGCAGAACGGCGGCGGCAACAACAACGCCGGTGGCGCGGCCTCCGGACAGCAGGTCTGCAACGGCTCCACCGTCACGCTCTCGGGTGAGGGCGGCGCCCCGGCCGCGTCCAGCAACCAGTTCCCGGCGGGTACGACCCTCAAGGTCACCAACCTGGACAACAACAAGTCGACCACCGTCAAGGTCACCTCGGTGTCCGGCAGTTGCGTCCTGCTCAACAACGAGGCGTTCGAACAGGTCCGGGAGCCGGGCAAGTTCCTCATCCGCCGCGCCGTGATCGAGAAGGTGGGATAAGGGTCGGCCGACCGACAGGAACGCGGTGAGGCGGCGCGCCGCCTCGGCCGGTCCCGCGTGCGGCAGCGCGTGGTGGGAGACGTCCGCCAGTACGGCCGTCTCCATCCGCGGCAGCACCGCACCGGTCCGCGCGAGCACTCGCGCCGCGTCATGGGTCCTGCTGTTCGCGGCCACGAGCAGCAGGACCGGCTTGTCCAGGGACCGCAGTTGGGCCGTCGTCGAACGCGGTTCCGTCGGCGACCGCGCGGCATCGGCAGGGCGTGGAGCGGGTACGCCGCCTTGTACCCGGCGAAACACTGGGTCGGGTCCAGGAGGAACAGGCGGCGCACCCGCTCCGGCCCGCGCAGGGCGTGACCGAGGTCGCTCCGCCGCCCGGGAACAGGAGCAACGGGAGTGCCGTCAGTGCCTCGCGGCCCGCGGGCCACTTCGCCAGCACCTTGCCGTAGGCGATCCCCGCCATCCCGCCCAACTCCCCCCACAAGGTGAGCCACGCCACAAAAGGCGCCAGGTAACACGGGGTTCACACAAGGGCAACGGACGGGAAATCGCCTGTTGACAGGCTGCCCCGCAGATCGGCGCGGCACCCAGAGCCGCGGCATCGCGGCACCGAGCGTGCGCCCGAACCACCCCGGAGGAAGTGGCCCCGTGACCTTCAAGGCTGAGTACATCTGGATCGACGGCACCGAGCCGACGGCCAAGCTGCGTTCCAAGACGAAGATCATCGCGGGTGCTCCGGCCGGTCTCGACACGCTGCCGATCTGGGGCTTCGACGGCTCCTCCACCAACCAGGCGGAGGGTCACGCCTCCGACCGCGTGCTGAAGCCGGTCTTCACCTGCCCGGACCCGATCCGCGGCGGCGACGACATCCTGGTGCTGTGCGAGGTCCTCGACATCGACATGACGCCGCACTCGTCCAACACGCGTGCCGCGCTCGCCGAGACCGAGGAGCGCTTCGGCGCCCAGGAGCCGATCTTCGGCATCGAGCAGGAGTACACCTTCTTCGACGGCACCCGTCCGCTCGGCTTCCCGGAGAACGGCTTCCCGGCTCCCCAGGGCGGCTACTACTGCGGTGTCGGCGCCGACGAGATCTTCGGCCGCGAGGTCGTCGAGGCACACCTGGACAACTGCCTCAAGGCCGGTCTCGGCATCTCCGGCATCAACGCCGAGGTCATGCCCGGCCAGTGGGAGTTCCAGGTCGGTCCGCTCGCCCCGCTGGAGGTCTCCGACCAGCTCTGGGTCGCCCGCTGGCTGCTCTACCGCACCGCCGAGGACTTCGGCGTCTCCGCCACCCTCGACCCCAAGCCGGTCAAGGGCGACTGGAACGGCGCGGGCGCGCACACCAACTTCTCCACCAAGGCCATGCGCGAGGGCTACGACGCGATCATCACCGCGTGCGAGTCGCTCGGCGAGGGCTCCAAGCCGCTGGACCACGTCAAGAACTACGGCGCCGGCATCGACGACCGCCTCACCGGTCTGCACGAGACCGCCCCGTGGAACGAGTACAGCTACGGCGTCTCCGACCGCGGCGCCTCGGTCCGCATCCCGTGGCAGGTCGAGAAGGACGGCAAGGGCTACATCGAGGACCGCCGTCCCAACGCCAACGTCGACCCGTACGTCGTGACCCGCCTCCTGGTGGACACCTGCTGCTCCGCCCTGGAAAAGGCCAACCAGGTCTGACCCCACCGCACCACCCCGGACGGGCGCCCGCTGCCACAGCGGGCGCCCGTTCGCGCGTTCCGGCGACGGCGCCCAGCCGACACACCCCGGCCGCCCGTCCATCCTGCGGCCCGGCTGCCCTGTCATCCCGCCGTCCCCGCCGCGCCCTGCCGCCACGCCACCCCGCACCACCCCACCGTCCAAGGACTGAGACGCCCCCCGCAGTCCGCCCCCGCCCCCAGCGGCGCATCCGCACCCCGTCCCAGGTGAGCGGCGGTCGATTCCGGCCAACCAGGCGTCCGATCGGTGAGAGACGGCTCCTGTCCGGCGGCCGGTTCTGCTTCAATGGGCACATGGCCAGCTTCCAGCAGAGCAACGCGACGGGTCGCCATGACCTCGAGCCGTTCTGGCCTTCCCGTCAGCACGACGACTTCGACCGGGTGTGTTGCCGCGCGAGCAGCGCGCGGGCCTTCTGAAGCCGTAACCCCGGCCTCCAGGCACCCGCGCGGTACGACGAACGTCCCGAGGCGCGCCCGACCACGAATCGCGGCCGTCGCCCTGTCCGACGCACTCCTCGCGCGAAAGAGCTGACCTCTCATGGCGACCCATCGTCCGCAGTCCACCGCCACCCCCCTCGCCGCTCCCCCGGCCCCCGCCCCGGCACCCCGTTCCGCCCCGCTCCCCGCGAGCGGCGCCCGGCACCGGCTGCGCTCCGTCGACCGGGACGAGGCATGGGCGCCTGCCCACCCGACCGGCGCCGGGCACCCGGCCACCGTCGCGGATCTACTGCCGCCGGGGGCCACCTGGCTGCCCGCCCCGCCGCACACCCTGCCCGACCTCCCCGGCCGGCCTCCGATGATCGGCTACCTGGTGCTCGTACCGGCCGACCAGCGCCCCCCGTTCGCCCCGGTCGCGGTCCCCGACCGGCCCGCGTCCGCCGAGGGCGGCGGTCCGCTGGTGCGGATCGACTCCGCGCGCCGTACAGCCTCCGTGGAGGGGCGCGAACTCGACCTGACCTACCTGGAGTTCGAGCTGCTCGCCCACCTGGTGGCGCATCCGCACCGGGTGCACACCCGCGATCAGCTCGTCACCACGGTGTGGGGGTACGGCCATGTCGGCGACGGCCGCACCGTCGACGTGCACATCGCCCGGGTCCGCCGCAAGCTGGGCATTCACCGGCACACCATCCAGACGGTGCGTCGCGTCGGCTACAAGTACATTCCGCCGACCGGGAGCTGAGCGGGACCCGAGCGGGACCCAACCGGCAGCCGAGCGGGAGGAAATCTCAACTCCCGCTGCTCAGAGGGCATTTCATGCCCCCACTCGGGGTAGTCCTCTGAATTATTTGTGAGAAGGCTGAACACCTCTGAGGCGGCGTCCGTATGGATGGACGCCGCTTCACTCCTGTCGGGCGCCTCGATGCTGCCCCGCAAGGAAGTCAGAGGAGTTCCATGGGAAGCAACACACGTAAACGCCGTACGCCGCTGGCTGTGAAGGTCACCGCAGCATCGGCGGCCCTAGCGCTCGGTGGGGGCGGGCTGATCTGGGCGAACTTCTACGCCTCCGCGCACGAGGCGAACAACGGGGGCAAGTGGGGAGGCAACTCGACCAAGGCCGCCGCCGCCCAGGTGGCGACCATCTCCTGCCCCGACGTCGGCCAGAAGCTCACCAACGTGCCGAACCAGGCCCGCAAGGACGTGGACGGCGAACTGGCCAACCTGGACCGCCAGATCACCGAGGCGTACCAGCGCCTGGCGACCACCCGCGACGCCCAGACGCGCGACGCGAGCTTCGTCCAGAACACGATCCTCCAGCCGCTCAAGGAGCGCCGCCAGAACATCCTGGACCGGATCAAGCTGGAGATCACCCGCGTGGGCGGCACCGCCCCGGGCGATCTGGACACCCTCGCCAACTGCACCGGCACGCCCGCCAGCCAGACCACCCCCGGCGGCCAGAACGGCGGCCAGAACGGCGGACAGCAGCAGGGCGGCCAGAACAACGGCGGCCAGGACCAGAACGGCCAGCAGAACGGCGGCCAGAACAACGGCGGTCAGCAGCAGGGCAACGGCGGCCAGCAGGGCAGCATCGGCGGTCAGGCCGGCAACGGCCCCGTCGCGGCCGACTTCGTGGACATCACCAAGGTCCAGCCGAACGTCAAGGCCAAGCCGCGCAACAACCGCAACGCCTCGCGGGGCACCTTCACCACGCGCTGCGGTGTGAACGCCAACAAGAACCACAACACCGACAACGTGATCGTGGCGCCCGGCGTGAAGAACGGCGCGCACCACCTGCACGACTACGTCGGCAACCAGAAGATCGACGCGTTCGCCAGCAACGACACGTTCCTGCAGGGCGGCACGAGCTGCCAGAACAAGAACGACCTGTCGTCGTACTACTGGCCGGTCGTCCGCGTCCAGGACGGTTCGCAGGACTTCGACCAGAACAGCGACGGCGGCGGCAAGGAAGGCAACGTCGGCAAGATCCTGACGCCGGTCCAGGCGCAGATCAAGTACGTCGGCAGCCCCACCGGCAAGGTCGTCGCGATGCCGCAGTTCCTGCGGATCATCACCGGTGACGCCAAGACCACCACCAACGGTCTGGCCAACGCCAACGCGCACTGGAGCTGCACCGGGTTCGAGAACAAGGTCCAGTTGACCGAGCAGTACCCGGTCTGCCCGCAGGGCAGCAAGGTCGTGCGGACGTTCGCCTTCCAGAGCTGCTGGGACGGACAGAACACCGACAGCGCCAACCACCGCACCCACGTCGCCTTCGCCGACGCCAACGGCAACTGCCAGAACGGCTTCAAGGCGATCCCGCAGCTCACGATGCGCCTGGTGTACAACATCACGCCGCCCACCCTGGCCAATGGCCAGGTGAAGAACGCGTACGCCGTCGACGGTTTCCCGGAGCAGTTGCACAAGGCGGCGACGGACCACGACGACTTCATCAGCATCACCCAGGGCAATCTCGCCAACAAGATCGCCAACTGCGTCAACCGCGGTCAGAACTGCTCGTGATCCCCTGATCCCCCCACCCGGGGAGCACGAGTAGAGGCCGGTGACGGGCCCCACCCCGTCACCGGCCTTCGTCGTGTCCCGCCCCCTGGGGGGCGTCTCCTCCAGGCGCTCAGCCGGTGTGCGCGTGGTGGTCCGTGCCCACCTCCAGGTCGCCGCCGAGCGTCCCGCGCAGCGCCTTGACCGTGCCGTTCTCGCCCACGGCCACCCACTTGCGGCCGACGAGGTAGAAACCGCCGTAGTCCTTCGCGTCGTTGATCCACTCGCGCTGTCCGCGGTCGGTGGCGAAGGTGGCGAGGACAAACTTGCCGTCCTTGTTCTTGCACAGCGCCTGGCGGATCTCGTCGGCGTCGGTCTGCATGTCCGGGGTGCACTTGACCTCGGCGGCCAGGCTCTCCAGGCTGCCGGTCGCCGTCACCGGCACCTTCTTCTCCTGCTGCCCGGACCCGCAGCCCGCCAGCGCCAGTACGGCCACAGCGGCACCCGCCACGGCGAGCGCCGCCCTCGTCACCTTCATCTGCCCTGCTCCTCCGGTCCTGGTACGCCCACATGCCGCACGGAGCCCCCGGCGCGGGGGCCCGCACCGACGGATACGGCTGCGGGCGCCGCACCGCTCAAATCCGGTGCGAAAGCGGATCACTTGTGCGAGGGTGACGCGGTGAACAAGGACTGGGAAGAGCGCGTGAACACCCTGTGGGCCGGCTTCGCGGACCGCCCCGAGGAGGAGGCTCCGGCCTTCCGCGCCGAAATAGCCGCGTTGACCGCCGAGTTGCCGGAGGGCAGCCCGCTGGGCCCCTTCGAGGAGGCGTGCGCCTGGGACTCCACCGGTCACTCCGACAAGGCGGTGCCGCTGTACCGGGAGGCGCTGGAGCGGGGGTTGCGCGAGGTGAGCCCGTACCGGGGGCGCCGGACCGCGATCCAGCTCGCCAGCTCGCTGCGCAACACCGGGCACCCGGAGGAGGGCGTACGCCTTCTCACGCCCGAACTCGACTCGCACTCGGACGAGTTGGACGACGCCGTGCGCGCCTGTCTCGCGCTGTGCCTGTCCAGCCTCGGCCGGGACCGCGAGGGACTCTCCCTCGTGCTCGGCGCGCTCGCCCCTCATCTGCCGCGCTACCAGCGGTCGATGGGGAACTACGCGCGGGCGCTGGTGCCGTAGTCACCCACCCGGCGGTAACCCGCGGGCGTTTCGCTCGTTCTCCCCGATGTGCAGTCACAGGATGTAGCCCAGCGTCACGCAGCCACCCACGGGTCCCGGGGACCCGCCGCCGATGTCGAGCAGGCCGAGGCCGCGCTCGTCGAGCACTATCCGCGGCTGGTCCGGCTCGCCTATCTGGTGCTGCCGCCCGGACTCGGCCGTGGGCGGCGCGTGCTGACCGCCCACGCGCTGGCCCAGCGGGCGCTGCCCACCGGGCGCAAGCAGCGCTCCCTCATCCCGGCGCAGGCGTCCGGGCGGGACGGCGACCCGGCGTACGGCTTCGTGCGGGAGCGGGTGCTGCGCTCCGCGCTTGAGGCGTGCCGACCGCGCAAGGGGCTGCCCAAGCGCTCCCAGTTGCCCGCACTGCTGCCCCGGGCGTGGGGGCTCAGGCTCTTCCCGCGCTCCGGCGGCGCCGCCGAACTCGCCCTGGAGCAGCGGCTGTCCGCGCTGTCCGCCCCCGCCCGCGCCGCCTATGTGCTGCGCGGTCTGGAGGGGCTCGCGGACGGCGACGTGCGCAAGATCCTCAAGTCCGCCGGGGTGACCCGCGTGGAGTCGGCGCTGTCCGAGGCGAACGGCGTCCCCGCGCAGTACGGGCTGCTGTCCTCCCCGGAGTTCGACGCCTGTTCGCTCCAGGCGCGCCCCACCGATCTGATGCGGCGCCGTCAGCACACCAAGGCGGCGCTCGCGGCGGGCGCCGCGCTCCTGGTGTGCTGCGCGCTGGTGGCGATGCCGGGCGGCGGCTGGGGTCCCGAGGGCGCCGCCGCGCCGTCGTACGCGTCCAACCCCGCCGCCGAGGCGGCCCTGGACCCGGCCAGGCTCACCCGGGTGACCCCTGCCGCCTGGAAGACCTCGGCGCGCACCGACTTCTCGGTGTGGCCCGCGCGCGGTCCGCTCACCGGTGACAAGGACCTGCTGCGCCGCGCGCTGGCGGTCTGGGCCCGCCCCGGCGCCACCGTGCGCGTCTCGGCGACCCCGGGCACCCAGACCGGCGGTCCCGCCGGACCGCCCCAACTGCTGTACGCGGGGCAGGTGGATGCCGCCCGCGTGGTGATCCTCTACGACGGTCTGCGCATCGCCCGCTACGCCGAGCCGGTGGACGGCACGGAGGGCGCCGCCCTCGACTTCGCCCGGGTGGACGGGGCGGGCCGCGCCGAGGCGAGCGCGCTGGTGCTCGGGCGTGCGGACGGCAACGTCCGCTATCTGACGGCGCCCTGGGTGAAGAAGGCGACCGAACGCGACCTGACCAAGCCGGAGTCGGCGCCCCATGCGCTCACCCTCACCGACGGCGTGACCTCCCCGCTGGCCAGCCCCGCACTGCGGACCGGGAGTTGCACCTCGTGGAGCGTGCTCGAGTTGACCGACGGCACCGGCTCCCGGCTCGCCACCGATCTCGGTGAGCTGGTCCCCGCGCACCTCACGGCGGGACGTCCGGGCTCGCCGCAGGAGGCGTCCGGCGCCGAAGGGCTGCGCGACTGGGCGCCGTTCGCCTGTTCGCTGGGTGCCGAGCGCTCGGCGGGTATCCGCGAGGTGAACGCGTGGGCGTACGCCGAGCAGGCGCTGCCGGACGCGGGCGGGAACGGCACCTGGGTGTGCACCCGGGCGGAGACCTGGCGCGGCGACGGCACGGCGGCGCTGGCGCAGTTCCGTACGCCGGGCGGGGCTGCCGGGGCGGTCGTGGCCAAGGCGACGGACACCGCGGCGTGCGGTCCGCGGGAGCCGCGTGTGCTGGCCGGGGTGCTGTGGAAGTCCGGTACGGGCTCCTGGTATCTGCTCGCGGCGGGCAGCGAGGACGTGGCGTCGGTCCGTTCGACCGGCGGGGTGAAGGCCGAGGGGACCGGGCGTCTGCTGGCTGCACCCGCCGAGCGCGGGGCGCAGGCAGACCTCAAGGGCACGCTGGCGAGCGGGCGGGAGATCAGCGGGCTCGGGTGAGCGGGCCCGCGCGCTTGCTGACGGAGGAGTCAACAAGCTCTGTCCCAGGGGTTCTCACGCGGCTCGCGCCTCAGTACATTGACGCCATGTCTAACAAGCAGGCCGGGCCGGTGGAGTCCGAGCGCGTCGCGCTCAAGGCCCGCAACGTGTCCTTCTCCTGGGCGGACACCCCGCTGCACTGGGTGCCCGGCGACCCGTTCACCACGCACACCATCAACGTGCTGCATCTGCTGCTGCCCGCGGGCGAGCGCTGGTTCGTGCACGTCTACAAGCAGGCGCTGCCGCTGATCGGGGACGAGCGGCTGCGCGAGGACGTCATCGGGTTCATCGGGCAGGAGGCGATGCACTCCCAGGCTCATGACGAGGTGCTGCCGCATCTGCGCGAGCAGGGGCTCGACCCGACGCCGTACACCGCGCAGGTCGACTGGTTCTTCGAGAAGCTGCTCGGGGACCGCACCCTGCCGCCGGGCCGGGCGCGGCGCTGGTGGCTGCTTGAGCGGATCGCGCTGATCGCGGCGATCGAGCACTACACCGCGTTCCTCGGCGACTGGGTGCTCAACGCCGCCGAGCTGGACCGCAAGGGCGCCGATCCGACCATGCTGGACCTGCTGCGCTGGCACGGCGCGGAGGAGGTCGAGCACCGCTCGGTCGCCTTCGACCTCTTCGTGCACGTGGACGGCGACTACCGGCGCCGGGTGCGGACCTGGGCGCTGGCGTTCGGGGCGCTGATGTTCCTGTGGCAGCGCGGGGCGCGCTTCTTCATGGAGAACGACCCGACGCTGGTGGACGGCAAGGCGTCGTTCGCGGAGTTCTACCGCAGCGGTCGCCGGGGCACGCTGCCCGCGACGGGCGCCCTGCTGAAGTCCATCCCGCGCTACCTCAGCCGCGCCTACCACCCCTCCCAGGAAGCCTCCACCGCGCAGGCGGTCGCCTATCTGGCCACCTCCCCCGCCGCCCTGGCGGCCGAGCAGCACGAGAAGGAGGCGTCGTGACGCCGAAGCCCCGCACACTCCTGCTGCTCGCGGGCGGTGCCGCCGCGCTGCTGACCCGGCGGGCGCTGCGTCGCCGGGTGAAGAACTCCCCGCTGTGGCCACTGCCCGCGCTCGACCCGCCGATCTCGGGGCGTCCGCGCACGGGGGCGCTGCGGCTGCTGCTGACCGCGCGGGAGGAGGTCGCGGACGGTGTGGTGCGGCTGCGCCTGGAGGGCGACGGGCTGCCGGTCTGGGAGCCGGGCGCGCATCTGGACCTGGTGCTGCCCTCGGGTCTGGTGCGGCAGTACTCGCTGTGCGGCGACCCGGCGGACACGACCTCGTACGCGGTGGCCACGCGGCTGGTCGCGGACGGGCGGGGCGGCTCGCGCGAGGTGCACGAGCAGTTGGCGGAGGGGATGGAACTCCAGGTGCGCGGACCGCGCAACCGCTTCCCGCTGGTCGAGGCGCCCGCGTACGTCTTCGTGGCGGGCGGGATCGGCATCACCCCGGTGCTGCCGATGCTGCGGGCGCTGCCCGAGGGCGCCGAGTGGCGGCTGCTGTACTGCGGGCGGTCGCGGGACTCGATGCCGTTCCTCGCGGAGGTGGAGAAGCTGGCGGGCGACCGGCTGACCGTGGTCGCGGAGGACGAGGACGGACGCCCCGACCTCACCGCGCTGTTCGCGGACACCGCGCCCGGCACCGCGGTCTACTGCTGTGGCCCGGAGGGGCTGATGGACGCGGTGGAGGAGCGGCTGCCGGAGGGCGCCACGCTGCACCTGGAGCGGTTCGCGCCGCGTACGACAGCCGGGGGCGACAGCACGTTCGAGGTCGAACTGCGGCGCAGCGGACGGACGGTGACCGTACCGGCGGACTCCACCGTGCTGGCGGCCGTACGGCGTGAGCTGCCGGACACCGTGTTCTCCTGCGAGCAGGGTTTCTGCGGGACCTGCCAGCAGCGGGTGCTGGAGGGCGAGGTGGACCACCGCGACGAGCTGCTGACCGACGCGGAGCGCGGGGACTCGATGCTGATCTGTGTGTCGCGGTCCCGGGGTGAACGTCTGGTGCTCGACATGTGACGGAAGTGCGCGCCTCGATGCGGAACCGGATCGTCCAACTACCGGTTCCGATCGGTAAGGTGGGTGCATGAGCACCGGGGTTCGCCGCAGGATGGGCGTCGAGGAGCGACGGCAACAGTTGATCAAGGTCGCGCTCGATCTGTTCAGCCGCCGTTCGCCCGACGAGGTCTCCATCGACGAGATAGCGTCGGCGGCGGGCATCTCCCGCCCGCTGGTCTACCACTACTTCCCCGGCAAACTCAGCCTGTACGAAGCCGCGTTGAAGCGTGCCTCGGAGGATCTGGCGGGGCGGTTCGTGGAGCCGCTGGAAGGTCCGCTGGGGCTGCGGCTGCTGCGGGTGATGCGGCGCTTCTTCGACTTCGTGGACGAGCACGGTCCCGGCTTCTCCGCGCTGATGCGCGGCGGTCCGGCGGTCGGTTCCTCGGCGACCAACGCCCTGATCGACTCGGTGCGCCAAGCCGCCTACGAGCAGATCCTCACCCACCTCGGCATCGAGGACGTGGAGGCTGCTCCCCCGCGCCTGGAGCTGGTGGTGCGCTCGTGGATCTCGCTGGCGGAGTCCACCGCGCTGATCTGGCTGGACGGTCGGCGGGTGCCGCGCGCCGAGCTGGAGGTCCAGCTCGTGGACGACTTCGGGGCGCTCGCCGCGGTGAGCGCGGCGCGGGACGCGGAGATGGCCGCGCTGGTGCGGTCCCTGGTCAAGGACGAACCGGCCGACGGTCCCTTCGCGGAACTCGCCGGCCGGCTCATCGCCCTGGCGTCCTGAACGCCCCTGCCGTTTACCGGGTGAAGACGGCCACGGTCCGCGCCGGGACACTGAAGGTGCCCGAAGCAGCCCGGTAGCTCGCGGACTTGACCATCTGGTCCGACCCGGACGCCTGCACCGGGTGCAGCCGGTAGTGCTCGCCCGCGAGCGCGCTCACCTTCTGCTCCTGGCGCTCGGGCGTGGCGTTGAACACCACGACCAGGTCACCGAGTTCCATGGTGATCACGCCGGGCGTCTCGTCCTTGCCGGAGAGCGGGAAGGCGAGCTTCCGCTGCACCTGGTCCGCCGTGGCGAGCGAGAACGCGGGCTCGGTGGTGCGGATGCGCAGCAGATCGCGGTACGCCGCCGAAGTCCCGGTGATCTGCGGGCAGCCGACCTTCACCTTGGTCAACAGGGGAGCGGCGTAGGGCCACTTGTCCTTGTTGTCCGCCGCCGGGGGCAGTCCCCGCCCGAAGCCGTTGCCGTCGGCGCAGTTCCAGTGGATGGCGTTGAACCAGTCGCCGCTGTCGAAGGAGTTGCGGTCGAGCGACTTCGAGCGCAGCAGGTCGGTGCCCGCCTGCGAGAGCGCCGGACCCTGGGAGAGGGCGGCGGTGGCCATCGCGAGGACCTGCATCCTGGCCCGGTCCGACGCGCTGGTCTTGGCGGGCAGCTTGTAGGCGAGGGCGTCGAACAGCGACTCGTTGTCGTGGGCGTCCACATAGGCGAGCGCGTCACCGGGGGCGTCCGCGTATCCGGCGGGGGCGCCGTTGTAGTCGATCCCGGCGCCGGTGACCTCCTTGCCGTCGGTGCCGGTGAAGCGGTACTTAGCCAGGTTGCCGCTCAGACCCACCTTGATGAGGTCCTGGTAGTGCAGAAGGCGCGCCTTCTGCTCGGCGGGAGTGCCGTTCTCCTTCGAGGAGTTGGGGTCGGTGTACAGACCGGAGGCGAAGCCCTGGACGCCGGGGTCCTCGTCGAAGGGGCTGCCGCCGCGCACCGCGTCACGGGCGCGGTCGGAGAAGGTGGCGATACCGGTCCC
This sequence comes from Streptomyces sp. DSM 110735, assembly GCF_016482685.1. Lineage (GTDB taxonomy): Bacteria > Actinomycetota > Actinomycetes > Streptomycetales > Streptomycetaceae > Streptomyces. The sequence continues at coordinate 135,370 of NZ_JACYHF010000004.1, forward strand.
GGCCATGTTCTTCTGCGTGGCCTGGACGAAGCGCGCGTCGTCCGCGACCTCGCCGAAGTTCCAGCCCTCGCCGTAGAGGATGATCTTCTTGCCGTCGACGCCGTCCTTGGCGAGAGTCAGCCCGTCCAGCGCCTTGCGCACGGCGAGGATGTTGGCCTTGGGGTGGTGCCCCATGAGGTCGAAGCGGAAGCCGTCGACCTTGTACTCCTTGGCCCAGGTGACGATCGAGTCCACGACGAGCTTGCCCATCATGGCGTTCTCGGTCGCGGTGTTGGCGCAGCAGGTGGAGTTGGCCACGCTGCCGTCCGCGAGGAGCCGCTGGTAGTAGCCGGGCACGACCTGGTCGAGCACGGAGGTGTCGGCCTGGCCGCTGGCGGCGGTGTGGTTGTAGACGACGTCCATGACGACCCGCAGACCGTCCTGGTTGAGCCCCTGCACCATCTTGCGGAACTGCACGGTGCGCCCGGTGCCGTCGGGGTCGGTGGCGTACGAGCCCTCGGGGACCGTGTAGTGGTACGGGTCGTAGCCCCAGTTGTAGGCGTCCTTGGCGGCGGTCTTCGCCACGCACTCCTGCTGCTTGTCGGAGTCGGCCGGGTAGGCGGCCAGGTCGCAGCCGGGGACGGCCTGGTCGGTCTTCTTCTCGGGGATGGTCGCGATGTCGAACGCGGGCAGCAGGTGCACGTAGGACGTGCCCGCCTTCGCCAGTGCGCGCAGGTGCTTGGAGCCGTCGCTGTTCTTGTCGGTGAAGGCGAGGTAGGTGCCCCGGTCCCCCGCCGGGACGGTCTTGTCCGCCACCGAGAAGTCCCGGATGTGCAGCTCCTGGATCTGCGCGTCCCGCAGCGGCACCGCCTTGGGCTTCTGGAGCCCGGTCCAGCCCTTGGGGGCGAGCGAGCGGTCGGCGAGGTCGACGACGAGGCTGCGCTCGGAGTTCGCGGTCAGGGCGACCGAGTAGGGGTCGGTGACCTTGTTCGTCACGATCTCGCGGACGCTGGGCGCCCACACCTTGACCACGTACCGGTAGGACCTGCCCTTCCAGGACGCGGGTCCGGTGACGGACCAGACGCCGGTGGCGTCGTCGCGGCGCATGGTCTTGAGCGAGCCGTCCAGCTCCAGCGCGACGCTCTGGGCCGTGGGCGCCCACACGGAGAGGGTGGGCTTGCCGTCGTGGAAGACCGGACCGAGCTTCGCCTTGGTGGCGCCCGGGTACAGGTCGTCCAGGGCTCCGGCGATCTGCACCCCGGTCGCGGCGAGCACGGCGCCGTTGCCGGCGCGCTGGGAGGCGACGAGCTGACCGGTGAGCGCCTCGCGCACCCGGCTCCGGTCGCGCGGGTCGACGGACCAGGCGGTGTAGTCCTTGAGGTACGGGAACTTCGCCTTCTGGGCGTCGGTGAGGCTCGTCCTGTTCAGCCGCAGCCAGCGCTCGTCGTCGCTCGTCAGGGCGCCGTCCTTCACGGCGATGGAGCCGTCGTGGGAGGCGAGCAACTGGGTGGAGGCGGCGCCGTCCACGCCGTTCCAGGCGACGGTGTCCCGGTCGATCCAGACCGCCTTGGAGGTGGTCAGGTCGAGCGCGGCAGCGCTGCCCTTCGGCTGCGGGAGCAGATAGGTCTCCTGGCCGTTCAACAGCCACACCTCGTGGCCGTTCGCGGTGAGGTCCAGGGACTGGTCGGTGGGCAGATCCTTGTCGTCGCCCTTGTGGATGATGTAGCTGAGGCTGGTGGCACCCTCGGTGAGCGGCACCTCGTAGACCGCGCCATAGGCGTCAGTCTTCACCGGCTGCAGGGGCTTCGACCAGTCGGTGGGGTTCGCGGCGCCCGTCCAGACGTGCAGACCCCAGCCGTCGTAGTTCCCGTCGGCGCGGTGGTAGTGCAGGACGGCCTTGGTCTTGTCCTGGGCGGGCTGGTCCGGGTTCTCGGTGAGGACCTCGGGCTTGCCCTGCTGCAGCCAGACCTCACCCGTCTTGGTGACGTCGATGGACCGGTCGGCGGACACGTCCTTGTCGCCGTTCTTGTCGACGACCAGGAAGCCGACGTTCGAGGCGCCCGGCTTCAGCTTGACCCAGGCGAAGGCGCCGTAGGCGTCGCGTCCGGTGAAGGGGTGCCCGGCGGGCCAGGTGGTGGACTCGCCGTCGGCGAGGTCGCCCCAGGCGTACAGACCCCAGTCGGCGTAGTCGCTGTCGGCGCGCTTGTAGTGGACGACCACGTAGTCGCGCGAGGAGGCCGAGGGCGTCTCGGGCGCGGCCGGGGTACCGGTGGCGGAGGCACCCTGAGCGCTCGCGGTGCGACCCGCGGAGTCGATCACGACAGCCTTGTAGCGCAGCGCGGTACCGGCGGGCACGTCCTTGCCGATGCTCTGGGTGACCTTGTACGGCGCGTGGTCGGCCGAACCCAGCGTCTTCCAGGGTCCGTTGCCGACCTGGGCGGCGAAGACGACCCGGTTGAGCTGCCCGCCGTCCACATCGGCGCCGATCTCGACCGTGCCGGTGGCACCGGCGGCCGGGGCGGTCAGGGTGAGCGTGGGCTTGGCAGCGGGAGCGGCGAGACGGCCGCCGGCCTTGTAAACGACGGCGGACTCGGGCGGGACGGTGAGCGTGAGCTTGCGGTCGGCGTCCGTCTTCACCGTGCCGTGGGCGCCGTGGAGACCCCGGTATGTCATGCGAGCCGAGCCGGTCGTGAAGGAGGCGGACTTCGCCTCACCGGCGTTGTTGACGGCGACGACGTACTCGGCGCCGGTGCGGGCGTCCGTGCGGGTGAAGGCGTAGATCCCGGCGCCGTCGGCGGCGTAGCGCTCGGTCTGCACGCCGTCGGTGAGGGCGGGGTTTGCCTTGCGGAGCCGCGCGAGGGCGGCGATGTCCTTGTAGAGCGGCGCCTTGGTGTCGTAGGAGTCGCTCGCGTGGGTGCGGGTGGTGCCGATCTCGTCGTCGTCGAGGTAGTCGGCGACCTTGGAGGCGAACATGGTCTGGCGGGCGTCCTTGTCGCCGCCGGAGCCGGTGAAGCCCTGCTCGTCGCCGTAGTAGACGACCGGGTTGCCGCGGCTGAGGAACATCAGTTCGTTGGCCAGCTTGTCCTTGCGCAGGATCTCGGCGTCGGACGCCTTCGGATTGTCCTGCTTGAGGAAGTACCCGATGCGGCCCATGTCGTGGTTGCCGAGGAAGGTGACCTGCTCGTAGGCGTTGGCCTTGTCGGTCGTGTACTTGTAATCGTCCCCGAAGACGCCCGCGAGCTTCTTGGCGCTCGCGCCCTGGGAGGCGTAGGCGCGGGCGGCGTCCTGGAAGGGGAAGTCGAGGGTGGCGTCCAGGCGTCCCTGGGTGACGTACGGGGAGGTCACCGAGGTGTCGGCGGAGTAGACCTCGCCGAACATGAAGAAGTTCTTCCTGCCGTGCGCGGCGGCGTACTTGTCCAGCGCGGTGGCCCACTGGGTCCAGAACGGCATGTCGACGTGCTTGACCGTGTCGATGCGGAAGCCGTCGACCGCGAAGTCCTTCACCCAGCGCTGGTAGATCTTCTCCATGCCGGTGACGACCTCGGGACGCTCGGTCCACAGGTCGTCCAGACCGGAGAAGTCGCCGTACTCGGCGGACTCGCCCGCGAAGGTGGAGTCGCCCCGGTTGTGGTACATCGTCGGGTCGTTGAGCCAGGCGGGGACCTTGCTCTTACTGGTGACGACGGGGGTGCGCGGGAAGGACGAGGTGTCCACGGCGGGGAATGTCTTCCGCCCGTCCGCGTAGTCGGAGTCGTCGAAGGGGCGGCCGTCCTTGGTCAGATAGGGGAAGGCGCCCTTGGAGAGGTAGTCCTGGGACTTCTCCTTGTAGTCCACGACGTCGGCGGTGTGGTTGGTGATGACGTCGAAGAAGACCTTCATGCCCTTGCCGTGGGCCTTGGATATGAGGTTCTTCAGGTCGGCGTTGGTGCCGAAGTGCGGGTCGACCTGGGTGAAGTCGGTGATCCAGTAACCGTGGTAGCCCGCCGAGGCGTCGTCGCCGGTGCCCTGCACGGGGCGGTTCTTGAAGATGGGGGCGAGCCAGATGGCGGTCGTGCCGAGACCCTTGATGTAGTCGAGGCGGTGGGTCAGACCCTTGAGGTCGCCGCCCTGGTAGAACCCCTTGTCGGTGGGGTCGTAGCCGGTGCTCATGCGCGAACCGGTGAGCCCGCCGCGGTCGTTGCCCTTGTCGCCGTTGGCGAAACGATCCGGCATGACGAAGTAGAACTGCTCGCGGGTGTCGTCGTGCCGGGCCGGCTGGGCGGCCAGGGTCGCGTCCGACGGGGGCGCGGGCGGGGCTGCCGCGTGTGCCGCCAGCGGCGGTACGAGGGCGGCGGCGAGGGCCACGGCGACGACGGCCGCCGCTCTCCTCCGGACGGGGGTGCGGCGCGCTGGGCGCGCCTGCCAACTCGGTCTCACGGGCACAGACTCCTTGCGCTCACGGCTCGTTCGGGTCCGGCCCCTGGACACGGCTTCGTTGCCGGACGCCGCGCGACCGTACCGCCGCCGCAAGCCTTGCTGCAAGACTCTTGAAACCCGAAGAAAGAAATTTCATCGCTGAACGACGGACGAACCGCCCGTATACGACGGGCGGTTCACCGGTGAAGCGTTCAACGGGCGTTTCGGGGAACCCGCGTTCAGCAGCTCGACTTGCCCGCGTACAGCGCGAGCGCGGTGTTGGCGCCGAGCGTGGCCGTGAACTGGCCGCTCGAATTCACCGTCACGCTCGTGTTGTTCTGCACGTTGCAGTACGTGCCCGCCGCGAGCGAGGTCTGGTAGGTGCGGGTCAGCGAGGAGGTCTCGTGGTTGATCGCCACGTAACCCTTGTTGCCGCGTCCGAAGGCGATGGCGTCGTTGCCGTTGTCCCACCAGTTGGAGACCGCCTGTCCGCGTGTGGCGTTGCGGAAGGCGACCATGGACTTGATCTCCGGCCAGGCGTGCTGGCACTTCCAGCCGTCCTGCCAACAGGCGTTGACCTTGCCGTTGTTGGGCGGTCCCGCGTCCACGTCGGACCACTCGTAACCGGAGTTGATGTCCGGCGCGCCGTAGGGGTACGCCAGCATGAAGACGTTGGCCAGCGTGTAGTTGGCGCCGTCCTTGTAGTTGAGGGTGCTGCCGTTGCGCTCGGTGTCGTGGTTGTCGACGAAGACACCGGCGACCGAGCTGCTCATGTACCCCCAGCCCTCGCCGAAGTTCTTCAGATAGGCGAGGTTCTCGTTGTTGAACACCCGCTTCAGGTCGTAGGCGTAGCGGAACTCCTGGACGTCGCCGTTGCCGGTGTACTCGGTGGGCTGGACCGCCTCGCCCGCGCCGTAGATGACCTCCTGCTTCCAGTACACGGACGGGTTGGTCAGGCGGGACTTGATGTTGGCCAGGTCGGCGGCGTCGATGTGCTTGGCCGCGTCGATGCGGAAGCCGTCGACGCCGAGGGAGAGCAGGTCGTTCATGTACCCGGCGATGGCCCCCCGGACGTACTCCTCGCCGGTGTCCAGGTCGGCCAGACCGACGAGTTCGCAGTGCTGGACGTTCCAGCGGTCCTGGTAGTTGCTGACCTGGGAGGTGCAGTCGTCGAAGTCCGGCGGGGAGTACAGACCCGGGTAGTTGTACTTCGTGTACGACGAGCCGCCGGTACCGGTGCCGCTGCCCGCCGACATGTGGTTGATCACGGTGTCGGTGACGACCTTGAGACCGGCCGAGTGACACGTGTCGACCATGTTCTTGAAGGCGGTGCGGTCGCCGAGCCGGCCCGCGATCTTGTAGGAGACGGGCTGGTAGGAGGTCCACCACTGCGAGCCCTGTATGTGCTCGGCGGGCGGGGAGACCTGGACGTAGCCGTATCCGGCGGGACCGAGGGTGGTGGTGCACTCGCGGGCGACCGAGGCGTAGTTCCACTCGAAGAGGACGGCGGTGACGTCCTTGGTGCCGGGCGGGGACGCCTGCGCGACAGTCGGGTACATGCCAACCGACATACCGAGCGACACCGCTGCCGCGAGGGCGAACGCCGTGGGGAGGGTTCTGCGTGCCATGTGGGGGTTCCTTCGTCGTTGAAGGCTTGAAGGCGCTTGCTGAAACATTTCAGCAAACTTGCGGTGACGCAGATGTTAAAGGCCCGCCGCCTGAAAAGGCAGCGGGCCGAGGGAAGTTGATGCAAGAACTTTTCGTAAAGGCCGTCAGGCCGTGGTCCACCACACCGTGGTGTCCGCCGGGAGGGTCGTCTCCGTGCCGGTCGCCGTGACCTCGCCGCTGGTCAGCAGGACGCGGCCGGGGGACGGGACGGTCACCGGGGTGGTCGTGGTGTTGGCGGCGCAGACGAACTCGCCGCGGCGGAAGGACAGGACGCCGTCGGGGGCGGGCAGCCACTCCAGCGACTCGCCCGCGCCGAGCGAGGGGTGCTCGCGGCGGGCGGCGAGGGCGGCGCGGTACAGCTCCAGGGTCGAGTGCGGGTCGCCGGTCTGCGCCTCCACGCTCAGCTCGCCCCAGTTCGCCGGCTGGGGCAGCCAGCTCCCTCCCGTGCCGAAGCCGTACGAGGAGCCCGTGCGGGTCCACGGGATCGGCACCCGGCAGCCGTCGCGGAAGCCGTCCTGGCCCGCGCCGCGGAAGTAGGCGGGGTCCTGGCGCACCTCGTCGGGCAGGTCCACCACGTCGGGCAGACCCAGTTCCTCGCCCTGGTAGAGGTACGCCGAGCCGGGCAGCGCCAGCATCAGCAAGGTGGCGGCGCGGGCGCGGCGCAAGCCCAGTGCGCGGTCGCCCTCGGTGCGGATCTGGGTGCCGAGCCCGGGCGGGTTGGCGAAGCGGGTGGCGTGCCGGGTGACGTCGTGGTTGGAGAGCACCCAGGTGGCCGGGGCGCCGACCGGGCGCATCGCGTCCAGGGTGCGGTCGATGACCACGCGCAGCTCGTCGGCGTCCCAGTCGGTGCTCAGGTACTGGAAGTTGAACGCCTGGTGCAGCTCGTCGGGGCGGACGTAGTGCGCGGTGCGCTCGACGGTGGGCGTCCATGCCTCCGCGACGAAGATGCGGTCACCGGCGTATTCGTCGAGGACCGTGCGCCACTGGCGATAGACCTCGTGCACGCCGTCCTGGTCGAAGAACGGCATCACGTCGTTGCCGAGCAGCTTGAGCTGGTCGTGGTCGCCGAGGTCCGGCAGACCTTCCGCCTTCACCAGACCGTGCGCCACGTCGATGCGGAAGCCGTCCACGCCCATGTCGAGCCAGAAGCGCAGGATGGAGCGGAACTCGTCCCCGACCGCCGGGTGTTCCCAGTTGAAGTCGGGCTGCTCGGGCGCGAAGAGGTGCAGATACCACTCCCCGGGCGTGCCGTCGGGCTCGGTGACCCGGGTCCAGGCGGGACCGCCGAAGATGGACTCCCAGTCGTTGGGCGGCAGTTCGCCGTTCTTCCCCTTGCCGGGGCGGAAGTGGTAGCGCTCGCGCAGCGGCGATCCCGGACCCTCCGCGAGCGCCCGCTTGAACCACTCGTGCTGGTCGGAGGAGTGGTTGGGCACGAGGTCCACGATGATGCGAAGACCAAGACCGTGCGCGTCGCGGATCAGCGCGTCGGCGTCCAGCAGGTTGCCGAACATCGGGTCCACGGCGCGGTAGTCGGCCACGTCGTAGCCCGCGTCCGCCTGCGGGGAGGCGTAGAACGGGCTGAGCCAGACGGCGTCCACGCCGAGGTCGCGCAGATACGGGAGTCGGGCGCGTACGCCTTCCAGGTCGCCCATGCCGTCGCCGTTGCTGTCGGCGAAGCTGCGCGGATAGACCTGGTAGATCACCGCGCCGCGCCACCAGTCGCGGTGCTGGGCGACGGTGGCGACGGCGGTTTCGTCGGCCGGGGCTGCGAGGTGCTGCTGGCTCATGGCGTCCTTGGTGCGTGACGAGGTTCGGTTCGTAGGCGTGGGGTGCGGCGGGGCTGCCTCAGCCCTTGGTGCCGCCCGCGGTGAGGCCGGTGACCAGGTTCTTCTGCACGAGGTAGAAGAACACGGACACGGGTATCGCGATCAGCACCGCGGTGGCGGCCATGTAGTTCCACTGCGCGTCGTGCTCGCTGACGAAGGTCTGCAGACCCACGGCGAAGGTGTACTTGGAGTCGTCCAGCATGAAGGTCGTCGCGAAGGCGACCTCGCTGACCGCCGTGATGAAGTTGTAGAAGGCGGCGACGGCGAGCCCGGGGCGGGCCAGCGGCAGGATCAGCCGGAAGAAGGTGCCGAACGGGGTGAGCCCGTCCACCCGCCCCGCCTCGTCGATCTCGAAGGGGATGGTGTCGAAGTACCCCTTGAGCAGCCAGGCGCTGTACGGCACGGCGGTGGTGCAGTTGATGAGGATCAGCGCCCAGTAGGTGTCGATGAGACCCAGCTCGCCGAAGATGTCGTACATCGGCACGATCAGGATGGCGATCGGGAACGCCTGGGTGAGCAGCAGGACCCACATGAGCTGCTTGTAGCCGGGGAAACGCATCCGGGACACGGCGTAGCCGGTGGTGGCGGCGACGAAAACGCCGATGACGGTGGTGCCGAGCGCCACGATCAGCGTCGACTTGAACCAGTCGAAGAAGCCGCTGTGCTGGAGCACGTAGGCGTAGTTGGAGAAGTCCGCGGTGCTCAGGATCTTGCGGGGGTGGAGATAGGCGTCCTTGTCCGGGCCGAGGGACAGGAAGAACAGCCAGGCCACCGGGGCGAGCGCGATCAGGCTCGCGAGGATCAGCCCGGCGTGCAGCAGGGCGCTGCCGAGGGGCCCGCGCTCGCCGCGCCGGCGGACCGCGCGGGCGGCCGGGACGGCGGCGGGCGTGCTGTTCCCGGACTTCTCGACGAGGGTCGTGGTGCTCATGGCGGCGGCTCCTGCGGCGTCAGACGGCGAGCTGGTCATTGCGCTTCAGCCAGCGGAAGTAGAAGGAGGTGAAGACGGTGAGGATCGACAGCAGCAGCACGCCGTAGGCGGCGGACTGGGCGAAGTCGCGCGGCTGCTGTCCGAAGCCGAGCTGGTAGGCCCAGGTCACGAGGATCTGGGCGTCCGGCGCCGAGGTCTTGCCGAACAGCAGGAAGATGATCACGAACTGGTTGAAGGTCCAGATCACGCCGAGCAGGATCACGGTGGAGCTGACCGAGCGCAGTCCGGGCAGGGTGACGTGCCGGAAGCGCTGCCAGGCGGTCGCGCCGTCCATCTCGGCGGCTTCGTAGAGCGTGGAGTCGATGGACTGGAGCCCGCCGAGGAGCGAGATCATCATGAACGGCACACCGCACCAGGTGTTGACCATGATGGCGGCGAACCGCTGCCAGAAGGAGTCCTCCAGCCACTCGGGCTGGGGCAGATGGAGCGCGCCGAGCACCTGGTTGAGCACACCGCCGTCGGCGAGCATGATCCGCCAGGAGAAGACGGTGACGAAGGTCGGCACCGCCCAGGGCAGCACCAGGAGCACCCGGTAGAAGGTGCGTCCGCGCAGCTTCTGGTCGAGCATCATCGCGAGGCCGAGCCCGATGACGTAGTGCAGGGTCACACAGGCGACGGTCCACACGACGGTCCACAGGAAGTGCGACCAGAACCGGTCGTAGGCGGTCGGCCCGAACAGGATGTCCTTGTAGTTGTCGAGCCCGATGAACTTGTACGTGGCGTCGATGTGGTTGACGCCGATCGTGCGCGCCGAGTTGAGGCTGTTGGCGTCGGTGAGGGTGAGGTAGACACCCCGCACCAGCGGGTAGCCCACCAGGACACCGAGGACGACGACGACCGGGGCGATCATCGCGTACGCGTACCAGTACCGCTGGTAGCCGTTCTTCAGGCGCTGCGCCAGCCCGGGACGGGGCGCGCGCTCACCTCGGCGTTCGCCGGTCGCGCGGTCGATGGCGACTGTCATGGTTCGACACCTTCTGGAAAGTTCGGGTACGGGCCGGGACGCGCGGGGCGCCGTCCGGTGACCGCCGGACCCTCCCCATCCCCCACGGCGAGGAGGGTCCGGCGGTCACGCGGGCTCACTTGCCGAAGCCGGGAACCAGCTTGGCGATGGCCACTTCGGCGTTGCCGAGGCCCTTGTCCAGCGACTCCTTGCCACCGGCGACCTTGGGCAGCTCGGTGTCCAGCGGACCCCACAGGGAGCTGTACTCCGGCAGCGCCGGGCGCGGCTGGGCGGCGGAGAGGACGCCCTGGTAACCGGCGATGCCCGGGTCCGCCTTGACCTGGTCGGTGTAGGCGTCCGTGCGCGTGGGCAGCGTGGAGTTCTTGAGCGCGATGGTCTCCTGCGACTTGGCCGAGGTCATGAAGTTCACGAACTTCAGGGCCGCCTTCTGGTGCGCCTTGTCGGAGCCGGCGTAGACCGAGAGGTTGTGACCGCCGGTCGGGGCGGCCGCCTTGCCGGTGGAACCGGCCGGGACGGTGGCGATGCCGAGGTTGCCCTTGTCCTTGAACGCCGAGCCCTTGTAGAAGTTGGTGATCTCCCACGGACCCTGGACGATCGAGGCGACCTTGCCGTTGACGAACGCGTCCTGGATGTGGGCGTAGGCGTCGGCGGTGGCGTCGGCCTTGTGCAGACCCTTGCCGGAGAACAGGCTCAGCCAGGTGCCGTAGCCCTTCTTGGCCGCGGCGGAGTCCACGGTGATCTTCTTGGCGGAGGCGTCGACGGTGTCGGTGCCCTCGCCGTAGAGGAAGCACTGCGCGTAGTACGCCTGGGTGGAGCCCCAGTAACCGTCCACGCCCGTCTTGGACTTGACCTTGGCGGCGTCCTTCTTGAGGTCGTCCCAGGTCTTGGGCGCCTCGGTGATGCCGGCCTTCTTGAACAGCGCCTTGTTGTAGACGAACGCGAGGGTGTCGGTGACCAGCGGCACGCCGTAGGTCTTGCCCTCGTACTGCGCCTGCTTGATCAGGTTCGGCTCGAACTTCGCCTGGTCGGCGAGGGCTTCGGTGCCGTCCAGCGGCAGCAGGTAGCTCTTCTTGGCGAACGTGGGGGTCCAGCCGACCTCGGAGCGCAGGATGTCCGGGGCGCCCTGGGAACCGGCCGCGGTGTCGAACTTGTTCTGCGCCTGGTCGAAGGGCACGTTGACGTACTTGACCTTGATGCCCTTGTTGGCGGCCTCGAACTGCTTGATGAGGGCCTTGTAGGTCGGCGCCTCGTTCGTGGCGTTGGAGGTGTCCCACCAGGTGACGGTCACCGGTCCGCTGGACTTGCTGTCGCTGTCGCTCCCGCCGCACGCCGTCGCCGTGAGGGCGAGGGACGCCACGAGCGCGGAGGCCGCTATGCCACGCCGCATGAGTTCTCCTTGAGGGTGAAAGCCCGAGTTTGCAGGAGCGGCCCCGTCTGCCGCCGCCTGCGACTTGCCGACTGCGCCATTGCCGCGGCCGGGCGACTGGGAACGTAACAGCGATGCAATCCTGGCGAAAGACCTTGCAGAAAAAAAGTGCAAGAACGCCGTGGGGTTACCGTGTCGTGACCTGCGCCAGACCTTGTCGAAATACTGGTCTTACGCCGGTGGGAGGGTTGACGGACACTTGTGCAAGACTCTGCAAGCTCTTGCCGCAGGGTGTCGCCGCCGGGATCATCCCCTTGCGGCCGTGCGCCGGGGAGACCCTCCGGCGGGCGAAGCGATGAGATTCCCAGAGGGACGAGGAGCGCGATGACGCGGCAATCCACGGCGGGCCGTTCGGCGAGCCGTGCACGACGTCCCGCCGGTGTGCAGGGCAGGCCCCGGCCGGTACAGTCCGGTGGCGTGACCACACGGCTTGCCGACATCGCAGCGCAGGCGGGGGTGAGCGAGGCGACCGTCAGCCGTGTCCTCAACGGCAAACCGGGCGTCGCGTCCGCCACCCGCCAGTCCGTGCTCGCCGCGCTGGACGTGCTCGGCTACGAGCGCCCGGTACGGCTGCGGCGGCGCAGCGAGGGTCTGGTGGGCCTGATCATCCCCGAGCTGGAGAACCCGATCTTCCCGGCGCTCGCCCAGGTCATCGGGCAGGCGCTGACCGGGCAGGGATACACCCCGGTGCTGGCCACCCAGACACCGGGCGGCTCCACCGAGGACGAGCTGACCGAGATGCTGGTGGACCGGGGGGTGGCCGGGATCATCTACGTCTCCGGACTGCACGCCGACACCACCGCCGACATGCAGCGCTACGAGCGGCTGCGCGCCCAGGGCGTGCCCTTCGTCCTCGTGGACGGCTTCTCGCCCAAGGTGCAGGCGCCGTTCATCTCCCCCGACGACCGGGCGGCGACGACGCTCGCGGTGACCCACCTCGCCTCCCTTGGTCACACCCGGATCGGGCTCGCGCTCGGACCGAAGCGGTTCGTGCCGGTGCAGCGCAAGATCGAGGGCTTCGTGCGCGCGATGCAGGAGCAGTTCGGGCTGGACGCGACGACGGTGACGACCGAGCTGGTGCAGCACTCGCTGTACACCCTGGAGGGCGGTCAGGCGGCGGCGACCGCGCTGATCGGGCGCGACTGCACGGCGATCGTCTGCGCGAGCGACATGATGGCGCTCGGCGCGATACGCGCGGCGCGGCAGCTCGGTCTGGAGGTCCCGCGCGACGTCTCCGTGGTCGGCTTCGACGACTCCCCGCTGATCGCGTTCACCGACCCGCCGCTGACCACCGTCCGCAAGCCGGTCCCGGCGATGGGGCAGGCGGCGGTGCGTACGCTCCTGGAGGAGATCGGCGGGACGCCCGCGCCGCACAGCGAGTTCGTGTTCATGCCGGAGCTGGTGGTGCGCGGCTCGACCGCGTCGGCGCCGGGGCGTGGCGGTTCGGAGCGCGGGCACTAGCACAAGGGGGCTGCGCACGCAGAACATGCGTGCTGGAACCCGCCTTGGGATGATCAGTCAGGCACCCTTTGTCTGGCAGACTCGGTGGCTATGAGTGACTCGACCGTGACAGACCCGGAAGGTCGCGAGAAGGTGACCGTTCCGCGGACCGTCACGGGCGAGCGCGCGAGGAAGGTGCGGGAGCGGCTGCGCCGTCGTCCCGGGCGCCCCCGGCTGTGGTTCGAGATCCTGCTGACCGGGGTGAGTTACTGGGTCTACTCCCTGATCCGCAACGCGGTCCCGGAGCAGAAGACCGAGGCGCTGCGCAACGCCGACGGGATCTGGCGCCTTGAGCACCATCTCGGCATCGCGGTGGAGGCGTCGGTCAACCACGCCGCCGACGCGGTGACTTGGCTGATCATCGCCATGAACTACTACTACGCCACGCTGCACTTCGTGATCACGATCGCCGTGCTGGTGTGGCTCTACCGCTGGCATCCCGGGCGCTACGGCGCCGCCAGACTCGTCCTGTTCGCGACCACGGGCGTGGCCCTGCTCGGCTACTACCTGTTCCCGCTCGCCCCGCCCCGCCTGATGCGCGGCGGCCACTTCACCGACACGGTCATGGTCCACCAGACCTGGGGCTCGATGGCCTCCGGCGACCTCAAGCACATGTCCAACCAGTACGCGGCGATGCCGTCCATGCACATCGGGTGGTCCCTGTGGTGCGGGCTGACCGTCTTCGCGCTGGCCTCGGTCCCGTGGGTGCGCGTCCTGGCGCTCCTCTACCCGGTGGCGACCCTGGTGGTGATCGTCGCCACCGCCAACCACTTCTGGCTGGACGCGGTGGGCGGCGTGGTCTGCCTGTCCTTCGGGTTCGGGGTGGCGTGGCTCTGGTACGGGCGGCTGCCGGGGGCGCTGCCCCGGAGGGCGGACGACGGGGCGGACGACGGGGTGGAACGGGCGCCGGACGCGGGTACGACGCCCCGGTCCGGAGCCGGGTCCCGGTGACTCGGTCCGCGGCTCAGTCCGCGTAGAACCGCTCGTCCACGACCGCGCGGGCACGGCGGGCGGTGCGGCGGTAGGCGTCGAGCATGGTGCCCGCCTGGCCCGCGCCGTGACCGAGGTAGCGACCGACGGCGGCCAGTTCGCGGGGCTCGGTCGGGAAGGTGTCCCCGGCCCTGCCCTTGACCAGCATCACCGCGTTGCGCACCCGGCTGGCCAGCACCCACGCCTCGTCCAGGACCGCCGCGTCCTCCTCGCTCAGCAGCCCCGCCTCGCGCGCGGCGGCCAGCGCCTCCCGGGTACGGGTCGTACGCAGTCCCGGCACCTCCCAGGCATGCCGCAACTGGAGCAACTGCACGGTCCACTCCACGTCGGACAGCCCGCCGGGACCCAGCTTGGTGTGCAGCTTGGGGTCGGCGCCGCGCGGCATCCGCTCGGACTCCATGCGCGCCTTCAGGCGCCGGATCTCGCGCACGGCGTCGTCGTCCAGACCGTGGCGCGGGTAGCGCAGCGGGTCGATCAGCTCGATGAACCGGCGCCCCAGATCCTCGTCCCCCGCCACCGGCTCGGCACGCAGCAGCGCCTGCGACTCCCACACCAGCGACCAGCGGCGGTAGTACGCCTCGTACGACTTCAGGGTGCGCACCAGCGGTCCCGACTTGCCCTCCGGGCGCAGGTCCGCGTCGATCAGCAGCGGCGGATCGGCGCTCGGGATCTGCAGCAGGCGGCGCATTTCAGCCACGACCTTGTTCGCGGCGCGGTTCGCCTCCTGGTCGTCCACGCCCTCGCGCGGCTCGTACACGAACAGCACGTCGGCGTCCGAGCCGTAGCCCAGCTCGTGCCCGCCGAAGCGGCCCATGCCGATGATCGCGAACCGGACCGGCAGGGTGTCGCCCCAGTGCTCGCGCACCACCGCGCGCAGGGTGCCCGCCAGGGTGGCGGCGGTGAGGTCGCTGATCGCCGCGCCGGTACGGTCCAGCAGGGCGCCCTCGTCCGCCTCGGCGGGGGTGGTCTCGGTGCCGTAGGAGCCGACGATGTCGGTCGCGGCCGTACGGAACAGCTCGCGGCGGCGGACCCCGCGCGCCGCGGTGACGCCCTGCTCGGCGTTCTCCGCGCGCCCCACCGCGGCGAGGATCTCCTGCTCCAGTTGGGTCCGGCCGCGCGGCTCCAGACCGCCGCCGTCGCCGTCCCCCAGCAGGGCGACCGCCTCCGGGGCGCGCAGCAGCAGGTCGGGGGCGAGGCGTCCCGCCGACAGGACGCGGGCGAGGTTCTCCGCCGCCGCGCCCTCGTCGCGCAGCAGCCGCAGATACCAGGGGGTCTTGCCGAGCGCGTCGGAGACCTTGCGGAAGTTGAGCAGCCCGGCGTCGGGGTCGGCGGAGTCCGCGAACCAGCCGAGCAGCACGGGCAGCAGGGTGCGCTGGATCGCCGCCTTGCGGGTCACCCCGGAGGCGAGCGCCTCCAGGTGGCGCAGGGCGGCGGCGGGGTCGGCGTACCCGAGCGCGACCAGGCGCTCGCGCGCCGCCTCCGGGCTGAGCCGCGCCTCGCCGGGGGCGAGCTGGGCGACCGCGTCGAGCAGCGGGCGGTAGAACAGCTTCTCGTGCAGCCGTCGTACGACGCCGGTGTGCCGCTTCCACTCGCGGCGCAGCCGGGTCACCGGGTCGGTGCGCAGTCCGAGCGAGCGGCCGAGGCGTCGCAGGTCCTCCTCCGCCTCCGGGACCAGGTGGGTGCGGCGCAGGCGGTAGAGCTGGATGCGGTGCTCCATCGCGCGCAGGAAGCGGTACGCCTCGTCCAGGCGGGCGGCGTCCTCGCGGCCGACGTAGCCGCCCGCCGCCAGCGCCTGGAGCGCGTCCAGGGTCGTCCTGCTGCGCAGGGTCGGGTCCGTGCGGCCGTGCACGAGCTGGAGGAGCTGGACCGCGAACTCGACGTCCCTCAGTCCGCCGGGACCCAGCTTCAGCTCGCGGTCGATCTCGGCAGCGGGGATGTTCTCCACCACCCTGCGGCGCATCTTCTGCACGTCGGTGACGAAGTTCTCCCGCTCCGCCGCCTGCCACACCATCGGCGCCAGCGCCTCGATGTACGCCTCCCCCAGCTCCGCGTCCCCCGCCACCGGGCGCGCCTTCAGCAGCGCCTGGAACTCCCAGGTCTTCGCCCAGCGCTGGTAGTAGGCGACGTGGCTGCTCAGCGTGCGGACGAGGGGGCCGTTGCGGCCCTCGGGGCGCAGGTTCGCGTCCACCGGCCAGATCGAGCCCTCGATCGTGGTCTCCGAGCAGATGCGCATCATGTGCGAGGCGAGTTTCGTGGCGGATCTGAGAGCCTTCGCCTCGTCCGTGCCTTCCGCCGCCTCGGCTACGAAGATCACGTCCACGTCGGAGACGTAGTTCAGCTCGTGGCCGCCGCACTTGCCCATCGCGATGACGGCGAGTCGGCAGGCGGCGGCGTCCTCGGGGGCGGCGGACCTTGCCATCGCCAGGGCGGCGCGGAGGGTCGCCGTGGCGAGGTCCGCGAGTTCCGCCGCCGTCTGGGCGAGGTCCGTCGTGCCACAGACGTCCCTCGCGGCGATGGAGAGGAGGCAGCGGCGGTACGCGACGCGGAGTGTGACCGGGTCCGTCGCCTCCGCGAGTTCTCGCTCGAACTCCGCGACTCCCGGGTGCAGGTCCCTCGGTTCGTACGTGACCAGGGTCTGCCAGTCGTGGGGGTGGCGGGCGAGGTGGTCCGCGAGGGCTTCCGAGGCGCCGAGGATGCCGAGGAGGCGGTCGCGGAGGGGTTTCGCCGCGATCAGGGTGTCGAGGAGTTCTCTTCTGTCCGTGGGGGCGGGCTGCGCCTCCAGGAGTCTGACCATGCCGTGCAGGGCGAGGTCGGGGTCCGCGGTCTCGCCGAGCGCCTCCAGGAGGACGGGGTCGTCGCGTACTCCCGCCAGCTCGGGGGTGTCGAGGCTGCGTTCCGCGGCGGAGGGGTCGGTGAAGCCGTGCCTGAGCAGTCGGGTGAAGGTGCTGCTTCTGCGGCCCGGCGTCATCTTCTTGGGCTCCCCATCTGTTTCGGGACGGTGCTGGCCAGAGCGTAACGCTCGCGGCGCGTCGGGGTTGGGGCGGTGAGCTGGGTGCCGGTACGTGGCATCGCGCCCTCGGTCGTGTCGTGGTCGGGGCCGCGGCGGGAGGTATCCGTCCTCGGTCCGGCGCACTGTTCGCTGAACAGATGCTGTCTGCTTTCGCCGGCCGCTGCGGGCGGACACCTCCCGCCACGTCCCCTTCTCGCCGTACGCGGGTGCGGGTCCCGGTCCCTTCCGGTCCCTTCCGCCGGTTGCGATGAGTTTCGGGGGCGGGCAGGGTCCGAATTGGTGGGATATCTGTCGGAGGTGTTGTCCATGGCTGGGCCTGTTGGTGAGCTGGATGCTCGGTACAGCAGCGAGGGGACGGTCGCTCACTCCTGGGACGAAGTGGTGGGGGTGCTGGAGGCGGCGGAGTTGTTCTGGGTGTCCAGCGTGCGGCCGGACGGGCGACCGCATGTCACCCCGACCCTGGCCGTGTGGAGTGCGGGGGCGTTGCACTTCGGGACCGGGCCCGGGGAGCGCAAGGCTCGCAACCTCGCCGAGAATCCGCATGTCGTCCTCACCACCGGGGTCAACACCTGGACCGTCGGGTTCGACGTGGTCGTGGAGGGGGACGCGGTCCGTGTCACCGACGAGGGGCGGTTGCGGGAGCTGGCGGCTGCCTGGGAGGCGAAGTACGGGTCCTTCTGGCACTACGAGGTACGGGACGGGTGCTTTCAGCACGGGCCCGGTCCCGCCTACGTCTTCGCCGTCTCCCCGGTCACCGTCTTCGGCTTCGGCAAGGGCGAGCCGTTCAGCCAGACCCGGTGGAGGTTCTCGTGAGCGGGCTGGCGCGGGGGACTGTGGCGACTCGGTTGCCCGCTCAGGATCTGTCGCGGGCCCGGCGCTTCTACGCGGAGAAGCTGGGGCTGGAGCCCGTGGATGAGCGGCCCGGGGGTCTGTTGTACCGCTGCGGCGGCACCGACTTCGTCGTCTTCCAGTCCACGGGTGCCTCCCCCGGCACCTTCACCCAGATGGGCTTCCAGGTCGACGACCTCGCCGCCGTGGTCTCCGAGCTGCGCGCCAGGGGCGTCGTCTTCGAAGACGTCGACTCCCCCGGCTTCCGCACCCGGGACGGCATCGCCGAGATCGAGGGCAACTACCCGAGCAAGGGGGCTCGGGGAGAGCGGGGGGCTTGGTTCCGGGACAGTGAGGGGAATTTGCTGGGGGTGGGGGAGCTGGTGCGGTGAAGCCTCACGGCGGATTGCGGTCCTGGTCGATCGCGTTGGGGGCGCCCTACGACCTCTTCGCGTGAGGTCTGTGGTTGTAGGCGTGGTGGGTGCAGGCGCAGCGGCGTACCAGTAGAAGCCCGCGGCTGTGAGGCAACGGGATGTCTTCCGTTTGAAGGCACAGGGAGTGCATGTCCTCGCAGCCCGGCTGTCGGGCGAGGGCGCACTCGGGGGACAGGGCCGAGGTGTCCTCAGTGCTCACGCTCACAAGAAGATCCCTCTGCTGCTCATCGCGTTCAGAGCGCGGGTCCGCTCCTGCACGGCTCTCAGCCGTTCCGCGTCCGTGGCGCGGCGGACGTGCGCGGGGTCGGCGTCCCACTCGCGTCCGCCTGCCAGCGGGCGGAGTCGGACGTACGGGCCGACGTGTCCCATGACGTAACCGAGCTTGTCGCGCTCCGTGTCGATGGCCAGAGAGCCCTCCGGCGGTTCCTCCTCCGCCATCACTCGCGACCCTCTTGCTGAAGTGCTCGGGCCACGCGGGCAGCCACGTCGGCGCGCACGCGTCCCAGTTCGATGAGCTGCAACTCAGGGGACGCGAGGTCAACCCTCAGAGACGGGAGGACGACCCCGACCTCGGTCAGGGCTGTCCTCAGGGTCTCCGCTGCCGTGTACGGGTCCTGCACACGGACGAAGGAACCGGCGAGATCATCGTTCAGGGCACACCCGTCACCGATCCCGAAGACCTCGCTCAGCTCCGGCACTTGGGGCCGGACGACGCGGCGGTGGCCGTGCCGCGCGAACTGCTCGTGAACTGGGGACCGAAGGAGAGGGAACGAGTGCCGGAAATCGTCGACCGAGACACCTTCCGGCGTCTCTTCCAAACCTTCGAGCACACCGCCTGGCGGCTGGAAACGCGGCGCGGCTACGCGTCGGACCGGCAGGACCCCGATTTCCAAGCCTTCCTGGCCACCGGCTCCTCGCTGTGCGACCCCGACGAGCCCTGGTTCATCAACATCAAGGCGCAGACGGACGCGGGCAAGACGGTCGGTCGGGTCCGCGTGGCCGACAACCCGCCCACCACCGAGCAACTGTTCCTGCTCGACTACGCCCGGCACAACGCGGCTGTCGGTGAGGACATCCGGTACCTGTGGCGCGCGGACGCCGAACGGGCGGCTCTGCCCGCCGAGGACTTCTGGATCTTCGATTCGCGGTTGGTCGCGCTGCTGCACTTCGATGACGACGACAACCTCCTGAACATCGAGCTGATCACCGAACCGGCCGAGGTCGTGCGGTACTGCATCGTTCGCGACGCGGCCATGCACCGCGCCGTCCCGCGTGACGAGTTCGCCGTGCAGGTGGCACCGAGCGAATAGCGTGGGTGACCGGTGAGCACCGACTATCAGCAGGCACGGGCGGCTCTGGGGGCGCGACTTCGCGAACTCCGGTTCACCTGCCCCGGCGGCCGGCTCACCGGTCAGCAACTCGCGCAGCGGCTGGGCTGGCCCGGTTCCAAGGTCAGCAAGCTGGAGAACGGCAGACAGACCGCCACGCCGGAGGACCTGAGGGCGTGGGCCGACGCGACCGAACAGCCGGGCGTGTACGCCGAGCTGGCCGCCCGGCTGGCGGGGTTCGAGTCCCACATCAGGTCATGGCGCAGGGCACTGGCGAACGGCTTCAAGCCGATGCACGAGGGACTGAGCGCGGAGATCGACCGCACCTCGGACATCTGGATCTGGGAAGAGTCAGTGATCGCCGGACTGATGCAGACACCCGAGTACGCGCACCATGTCATCCAGCGGTACTCGGAGCTGCTGGGAGGCGCCAGCGACATCGAGGACGCCGTGCGCGCCCGGGTGCAGCGACAGGAGTGGCTGTACCGGCCCGGCCGCACACTCCACGTCCTGATGTGGGAGGCCGCACTGCGGTCCCTGATCTGCCCGCCCTCAGTGCTGGCCACCCAGCTCGACCGGCTCACCGGCATGCTCGGTATGGACACGCTGGAGCTGGGCATCGTCCCATTCGCCACACCGGTCAAGATCGTGCCCGCCAACGGCTTCTGGATCCTCGACGACCGCCTGGTCGTCGCCGAGGACTGGCACGCCGAGCTATGGCTGGACGACGCCGACAGCATCGCCTTGTACGCGAAGGTGTGGAAGACCCTCCGCGAGTCGGCGGTGTACGGCACCGAAGCGCACGACATCATCAACTCGGCCCGCCGCGCCCTGAATCCACGCTGATGTGCCGCCCCCGAAGGAGCTGACGGACTGGTTAGGGATGCCAGTCCGTATGTTGCGGAATGCAACCGGTTTTGTGGTGCGCGAGAGGGCATGGGGCATGTGGTCCCCGAGGGGCTGTTGAGCCCGTTGCACTCGCCGTGAATTGTGAAGATTTGTTGATCACCGGTCAACCTCAGAGACCCTCTCGGGTCACGCATGCGCCGTACACCGTAGGGGTCGCCTGACGTGCGTATACAACCTCCAGGATGACCCAAATACACGCAAGCGCTGGGCACTTGACATCCGTTTCGCGCCGACTTCCACGGGCAGCCCCCAGGTCTCGGATCGGTAAAGCGGGCTTCCCAACTCGCGTGGGCTGTTGAACTCTTAAGGTCCACGAATGAGGGGGGTTCGTGAAGATCGCCGTACGTCTCTGACGTGTCCGGGCAGGGGGTCGGGGCCGTCGTCGAGTCGGCGGTGAGCCGTCGTGAACGGCTGCTGCGATCCGAGGGGGGTTTGCAGCAAAGGATTCGCAGCACTGTGCAGTGCCCGACGCCGCGCCCGTCTGCTTCAGGAACAGACGGGCGCATTTCAGGGGCGCCGTTTTCCGGTCCGCCACGTCCGCGGACCGGCTCAAGGGTGAGGAAATCGCCATGGACATCTGTGTTCTGGGACAGGGGTATGTCGGCCTGCCGCTGGCCTTACGGGCCGCGGAGGCAGGTCACAGCGTCATCGGTTACGAGCCCGACGAGCGCCGGTGTGCTCGGCTCGCCGCCGGGTCGTCGTACATCGAGGACATCGACTCCGGCAGACTCGGGCGCCTGCTGCGCTCCGGCGCCTACAAGCCCACCAGCGACCCGGCGGATCTCAAGGGCTTCGACGTCGCGGTGATCACCGTTCCGACCCCGCTCACCGACCGCACCCCGGACCTGAGCTGCGTCCGCGACGCCGCCCGGGAACTAGCGCGGCATCTGGAGGCGGGCGGGACCGTGGTGCTGGAGTCCACCACGCACCCGGGCACCACCCGCAACGTGCTGATCCCGCTGCTGGAGGAGGGGTCAGGACTCGTCGCCGGGGAGGACTTCCACGTCGGCTTCAGCCCCGAGCGGATCGATCCGGGCAACGCGGAGTGGCGGCTGGAGAACACCCCGAAGATCGTCGCCGGGCTCACCGGGGCGTGCCTGGAGCGCGTGAAGGCGTTCTACGACGCGGTCACCGAGGTGACCGTACCGGCGTCCGGCCTGGAGGAGGCGGAGCTGGCCAAGGTGTTCGAGAACACCTACCGCCACGTCAACATCGCGCTGGTCAACGAGCTGTCCCGGATCGCCCACACCCTCGGCGTGGACGTGTGGCACACGCTCGAACTCGCGGCGTCGAAGCCGTTCGGGTTCACGAAGTTCCAGCCCGGTCCGGGCGTCGGCGGCCACTGCCTGCCCATCGACCCGGTCTATCTGAGCCACCACGTGAAGACCCAGCACGGCGAATCGTTCCGGCTCATCGAGCTGGCCCAGGACATCAACGACAGCCAGCCCGAGTACGTGGTGCGCCGCCTCCAGGACGCGCTCGGCCGGCGCTTCTCCCGCAGCGTCCATGGCGCCCGGATCCTCGCCCTCGGGGCCGCGTACAAGCCCGGTACCGCCGACTCCCGCCAGTCCCCGGCGGTCGACGTGGTCGACCGGCTGCGGGCCATGGGCGCGCAGGTCACCGTGATCGACCCCTATCTGCCCGCCGTCAGCGACCGGGACATCCCCTTCGCCGCCGCGCGCGCCGGTACGAGCGTCGCCGACTTCGACGCCGTCGTACTGCTGACCCCGCACGACGAGTTCGACCTGCCCCGGCTGGCCGACGAGGCGGCCTACGTCCTGGACACCCGTGGCGTCATGGCCAGCGCACCGCACATCGAACGCCTGTAGGACACGAGAGAGAACAGGGCATCCACATGTATGACAAGGGCACCCTCGCCAGAACGGGCAGCGCCGTGGCGCTGTTCGGCGGAACAGCCGCCTTCCAGTGGACCATCGCCACGATCGTCGGCCTGGTCGTCCTCGGCGCGGTGCTGTACCGCGTCGCCAACCGAGGGAACCGGTATGAGGCGTAGCAGGCTCGTCGCCTGCGTCCTGGGCGCGGTGGGGGTGGCTGTCTGGGCAGCCACCTACCACCTCGCCCTGGGCGGGAGCGACCGCAAGTTCCTGACCGCCCTCTACCTCTTCGACGCCGCGCTCATCGTCTTCTACATCTCCTCGCTGGAGGTGAACACGCAGTGGCGCAAGCGGCGTCCGGCAACAGGCCGCATCGTCGCCCTGGTCCCCGCCTACGAGGAGGAGCCCCAACTGCTGCGCGCCGCGCTCGAGTCGCTGTTACGGCAGACCTGTCCCGTGGACGAGATTCACGTCATGGACGACGGCTCTTCACGGCATCCGGTCGAGCCGTTCGACCACCCCAAGATCCACTGGCACCGCCAGGCCAACGGCGGCAAGCGCTACGCCCAGGCCGGCATCCTGCGTCAACTCGACCCGGACCAATGGGACTTCGTCCTGACCGTCGACTCCGATTCCGTGCCGGCCGACGACGCGGTCGAGCACCTGATGCGGGCCATGAGCAAGCACGAGGTCATGGCCGCCACCGGGCTGATCCTCACGCGGAACTTCGGGGACAACTGGCTGACCCGGATATCCGACGTCAACATCGGCACCAGTTGCCTGATGATCCGCTCCTCCCGGTCCGTCCTCGGCGCGGTGGAGACGACGTCCGGGGCGCTCGCCCTGTACCGCGCTCCCGTGGTCTTCGACAACCTGGCCGACTACGTCAAGTCGGGCACCAACGGCGACGACCGCCGTCTGACCATGTACGCCCTGCTGCGCGGGGACGTCGTGGTCGTCAACGACGCGCTCGTGCACTCCGCGATGCCCGACACCGTGCGGGGTCTGTTCAAGCAGCGCCTGCGCTGGGGCAAGTCCTCCTGGCAGGCACTCCCCTTCGCCGTGATCAACCTGGCGTGGCGCAAGCTCCTGTTCCCGCTGCTCGCCGTCACCCAGTGGATCATGCTTCCGGTCCTGCTGGTCATGACGCTGAGCGGCGTCTTCTTCCGCGCCCAAGGGCCGTACATCTGGCTCGCCTTCGGCTCCTATCTCGCCATCCGTTACGCCGAGACGGCCCAGTACCTCATCCGCCGTCCCCACATGAGCCGCACCACCAAGCTGATCACCTGGCTGTGGGCCACACCCGTGGAGCTCCTGGTCAAGATCCTCGTCATCTACCCGGCGAAGTACTGGGCCGTCCTCAAACTCCGCGAACGCGGCTGGCACACCCGGGGCAACGCCCACGCGAACACCTCTGCCGCACCGGTCGCATCCAGGGCCTGACCGGCGAGGATCGGCGGTCACGGACGGACCGTCGGCCCTCAGAGGTCGTCCGGCAGCACGCGGAAGTGGGTGTGTCTGCCGTCCAGGGGGCGTACGGTCCGGAAGTCGCGCAGGTCCCGGGTGAGGACGGCGTCCGTGCCGTACTCGGCGGCCAGGGCTACGTTCACCGCGTCCACCAGGTCCAGGTCGAGGTCGCTGTAGCGGGCTCGTACGGTCAGGGCGGCGTCCAGGATCTCCGGGGTGGGGGGCGCCAGGACGAGGCGCAGGTCCCGTACGCGTTCGGTGAGGCTGCGCAGGATCGCGTCGGCCGCGCGGCGCCCGGCCCTGCTGGTGGCCACCTGGTGCACCTCGGTCAGGGCCAGGGGTGTGGCCACCAGGAAGCCGCACTGGTCGGCTGCCTTGCGGGCCGCGTGGTGCGCCGGATCGGAGCGGTTGTACAGGGCGAGGATGCCCGAGGTGTCGGCGATGGCGATCACGCGGCGTGGTCCCGGTTGCGCCGCTCGCGTGCCTCATGGCCCTCGGTGACGGCCCTGCGGATGTCGTCCGCCTCCACAGGACCGCCCAGGTCGAAGGTCTCCTCGTCCGTCACGAACGGCTCGTCCCAGACGCGGTGGGCCAGCGCGATGCGATGGATGCCCTCGCGGATTATCTCCGCCTCCGAAAGACCGAGGCGGCCCGCCGCCTCCTTGATCAGCGCCAGGTCGCTGTCGTCGGCGTAGACGTTGGTGCGCTTCAGTGCCATGAGTCAACGGTACAGGTTGTGTACCACTCGCGCCCGGGCATCAGCAGTACGGCGCCTGGTTCGTCAGTGCCGTCGCCACCCGCATCCACACGCCGAACAGCCGGTACAGGTCCGGGAGCGTGCCCTCGGCGTGGACCGTGCGGCTGTCGGTCCGGGTGACGCCCGGGATGCCGAGGAGGGTCGAGGCGACCGAGGCCGACTGCCAGCGGACCGTGAGGGTGGAGGGAGCCGACGGCTCCGGCAGGATTGGTATCGAGGAGAGGCTTGTGGTGACCGCCTGTTCGATCGCCTTGCGGGCTTCCTCCACGGGGCGGAGGGCGGCGGTGAAGCGGTCGTGGGCGTGTTTTACGGGGACGGTGGTCACCGAGGAGTCCCAGTCGGTCATCTCCGTGCAGGCGTGGTCGTCGCCGGTGAGGGCGGTCACCGGGACGCCGAGGGACGCCGCCGTGGCGTGGGCCAGGCCGATCTCGCCCACGGGGCGGTCGTCCAGCCACATGTCCTCGATCTCGTGGCCCATGAAGCTGTGGCTCAGTACGCCGAGGGCGCCGGCGCGCGCGTGGTAGCCGACGCAGATCATGGCGTCGTACTCGGGGCCGAGCCCTTCGAGCATGCCCATCTGCTTGGGCCTGCCGCGGATGAGGCGGGCCGCCGGGTGCAGGGACTCGGGGAGGATGTTGCGCATGGGGCCGTGCGCGTCGTTGACGGTGATGTCCGTGGCCCCGGCCGAAATCGCGCCCCGGACCGCCGCGTTGACATCCTCCGCCATCATCCGGCGCCCGCGCTCGTAGTCCCTGCCGCCGGGCTGGACGTCGTCGGCGTCCACGAGCCCCGTGACGCCCTCCATGTCCGCACTGATGTAGATCCGCACCGCGACCGTCTCCTCACGCTTGATCACCAGGGAGACGCGCGACGATCTTCGGACGGTTCCCGCACGGCACGGCGCCCATCACCGCCGAGCACGGTGCAGGCGCCGAGCACGAGGCAGGCAACCCCCCTACAACACCGGCAAGTTCTTCCGCAGCTCAAAAGCCGTGACCTCGCTCCGGTACTCCTCCCACTCCTGCCGCTTGTTCCGGAGGAAGAAGTCGAAGACGTGTTCGCCGAGCGTCTCGGCGACCAGGTCGCTGCGTTCCATCAGGGTCAGCGCCTCGCCGAGGTTCTGCGGGAGAGGCTCGATGCCCATCGCTCGGCGTTCGGCGTCGGAGAGGGCCCAGACGTCGTCCTCGGCGCCCGGGGGGAGTTCGTAGCCCTCCTCGATGCCCTTCAGACCGGCGGCCAGGAGGACCGCGTAGGCGAGGTACGGGTTCGCGCCGGAGTCCAGGGAGCGGACCTCCACGCGGGCGGAGCCGGTCTTGCCGGGCTTGTACATGGGGACGCGGACCAGGGCGGAGCGGTTGTTGTGGCCCCAGCAGATGTACGAGGGGGCTTCGCCGCCCGCGCCTGCCGTGCGCTCGGAGCCGCCCCAGATGCGCTTGTAGGAGTTGACCCACTGGTTGGTGACCGCGGAGATCTCGGCGGCGTGCCGCAGCAGACCCGCGATGAAGGAGCGGCCGACCTTGGAGAGCTGGTACTCGGACCCGGATTCGTAGAACGCGTTCCGGTCGCCCTCGAAGAGGGAGAGGTGGGTGTGCATGCCCGAGCCGGGGTGCTCGGAGAAGGGCTTGGGCATGAAGGTCGCCTGGACGCCCTGTTCGAGGGCGACCTGCTTCATGACCAGGCGGAACGTCATGATGTTGTCGGCCGTGGAGAGCGCGTCGGCGTACCGCAGGTCGATCTCCTGCTGGCCGGGTCCGCCCTCGTGGTGGGAGAACTCCACCGAGATGCCCATCGACTCCAGCATGGTGATCGCCTGGCGCCGGAAGTCCAGTCCGATGCTGGTCGGCGTGTGGTCGAAGTAGCCGGAGTTGTCGGCCGGGATCGGGCGGGAGCCGTCCAGCGGGCGGTCCTTGAGCAGGAAGAACTCGATCTCGGGGTGGGTGTAGAAGGTGAACCCGAGGTCGGAGGTGCGAGCGAGCGCGCGCTTGAGGACATAGCGCGGGTCGGCGAAGGACGGCGAGCCGTCCGGCATGAGGATGTCGCAGAACATGCGCGCCGTGCCGGGGCTCTCCGCGCGCCAGGGCAGCATCTGGAAGGTCGACGGGTCCGGCTTGGCGATCATGTCGGACTCGTAGACGCGGGCGAAGCCCTCGATGGCGGAGCCGTCGAAGCCGATGCCCTCGTCGAAAGCCTGTTCCAGCTCGGCGGGGGCCACGGCCACGGACTTCAGGAATCCCAGCACGTCCGTGAACCACAGACGTACGAACCGGATGTCCCGCTCCTCCAAGGTCCGGAGCACGAACTCCTGCTGCTTGTCCATCTTCCGCTTCCCCATCCTTGCTGGTCAGGCCGCCTTCCCCCGGTGCCGCGGGTCGCGGTCGGGCACCTGAGCATCCCACCACAACCGCGTTTCGCGCGCGTTGCGGACCTCGGTCGCCCGGGCTTCGACGGCCCGAACGGCTCGCGTACGGCTCTCGTACGGCGGGTGTACCGCTTTGCCGCCCATCTTGCCTGCTCGGACCCGCATGCGTAATGCCCGGACGAGTGGCCGGGCAGGTGGCCGGAATCCATCGGATCACACCGCCACGTGAGCGAGGACACGCCGTTTAAATTTGCATCTCAGATGCAAGTTTTCATAGCGTCGAAGGTGAAGACAGGCAGAGCCTGCCGGCCGTCCCGTCGTGAGGAGCCCCGATGCTGTCCCCGCAGTCCGCAGCCACCGTCCGCGCCACCCTGCCCGCCGTCGGCGCGGCGATCGGTGAGATCACCGAGCGGTTCTACGCCCGTCTCTTCGAGGCTCACCCCGAGCTGCTGCGGAACCTGTTCAACCGGGGCAACCAGGCTTCCGGCGCCCAGAAGCAGGCGCTCGCCGGTTCCATCGCCGGGTTCGCCGTGCATCTGCTGGACCACCCCGACCAGCGCCCCGACGCCCTGCTGGACCGCATCGCCCACAAGCACGCCTCGCTCGGCATCGCCCCCGAGCAGTACGACGTCGTCCACGAGCACCTCTTCGCCGCGATCGTGGAGGTGCTCGGCGACGCCGTCACCCCCGAGGTCGCCGCCGCCTGGGACGAGGTGTACTGGCTGATGGCCAACGCCCTCATCGCCATCGAGAAGCGGCTCTACGAGCAGAGCGGCGGGCGCGGCACCCGTGAGTGGGAGGTCGTGGAGCGGGTCACCGAGACCGCCGACGTCCTCACCCTGCGGCTGCGCCCCGTCGACGGTGGTCCGGTCTCGCCCTTCCGTGCGGGACAGTACGTCTCGGTCGGCGTCGACCTGCCCGACGGCGCCCACCAGATCCGCCAGTACAGCCTCTCCGGCGCCCCCGGCGAGGGCGTGCGCCAGATCAGCGTCAAGCGGGTGCGGGGCGGCGCGGGTCCCGACGGCGAGGTCTCCGACTTCCTCCACACGCGCGTCGCGGTCGGCGACCGGGTCAGCCTGTCCGAGCCGTACGGCGACCTCGTGCTCGACGGCGACGACGAGCACCCGCTGCTGCTCGCCTCGGCGGGCATCGGCGTGACCCCGATGGTGGCGATGCTCGCCGCGCTCGCGGACGCCGGTCACCGCGCCCCGGTCACCGTGGTGCACGGCGACCGCTCCCCCGCCGACCACGCGCTGCGCGCCGACCACGAGGCGTACGCCGCCAAGCTGCCGGACGCCGCCTGCCACTTCTTCTACGAGAACGACGCGCCCGCGAACGCCCGTACCGGTCTGGTCGACCTCACCGGCATCCCGGTCGCCTCCGGCACCCGCGCCTACCTGTGCGGTCCGCTGCCTTTCATGCGCGCGGTGCGCGCCCAGTTGATCGAGAAGGGCGTGGCTCCGGCCGACATCCACTACGAGGTGTTCGGGCCCGACCTCTGGCTCGCGCAGGGCTGAGCCGGAACCCTCAACCGGCGGGCGGGCCGCTGGAGATGCCCAGCAGGACGGGTCCGGTCGGGTCCGCCACCATGTCCTCTATCGTCAGCGGGTCCAGCGAGGCGAAGAACGCCTCCTGGGCCCGTCGCAGCGCGCCCCGCAGACGGCAGGCGGAGTTGAGCGGGCACGGGGTCGGACCCTCGCACTCGACCACGTCGCCGTCGCCCTCGAAGACCCGGACCACCGAGCCGACGGACGCCTTCCGCCCCCGCTCGGTCAGCGTGAGCCCGCCGCCCCGCCCCCGGCGCGCGTCGACCAGACCGAGGTGCTGGAGTTCGGCGACGACCTTGGTGGTGTGCGTGTAGGGGACGCCCATGTCGGTCGCCACCTCGCGGGTCGTGGGGTTCGCGTCGGCACCGGCGACCGCGAGGCGCATGAGGACCCGGAGCGCGAGATCGGTGGAACGCAGCAGCCGCATACGGACAAGCCTAATGAACGCGGATGTGTGGACCGGACCCGTCGGCGCCCGCACGAGGGCAGGCACGGTCGGTCCGCTCAGCACCTTCGGCTCAGGACCTTCGGCTCAGCGCGCCGCCGCGCGCCGCCTGCGGTCGAGCACCAGGAAGGCCAGGAATCCGGCGGCCAGCAGGAGCACGCCGACGGCCAGGAACGGCTGCGGGGCGTACTCCTCGGTGCACGTGGTCGAGGTGGCGGTGGAGTGGCACACGTCTCCCGGACCGTCCCAGTTCGAGGCGGCGAGCCACAGGAGCGGCAGCCCGAGACCCGCGATCACGCCCGTGAGGGCGTTGCGGTGCCCCTTCCGCGCGAGCAGCCACGCGCCCGCTGCGCCGACGGCGATCAGCGCGATGCCCACCGAGAGCAGCGCGGCCAGTCCGAGTGCCAGACACCCGCCGACCGCGAGCCAGCCCAGGAACCAGCCCCACTCCGATCCCTGCTCGTCCGGTACCGCATGGGTCTCGCGTCGCACGGTGCCTCCCGTGGCAGGTGGGACTGCGCTGACCGGGCAGCGACTCCCCGGCACCCCGAGGGTACGGTCCGGCACGGTCCCGGCACAGGGGGCGCCGTACGGATGCTCGGGGATCTCGCCCCCGCGAGAGGGGGCTCCCCACTACGATCAGCGCGACCCGTCCTCCCCCGACCCGAAGGACACACACCACACCATGGGTTCCGCCAACAACACAGCCGGTGCGGCCCGCAAGGCGCGCATCGAGGAGATGCGGCGCGCCGATCGGGCCCGTGAGCGGCGCAACCGGACGCTCGCCGTCGTCGCGAGCGTGATGGTCGTCGCCGGGCTCGTCACCGGTGGGGTGTACGTGCTGCACCGGCAGTCGGACGGCTCGGACACGGCGGCGGCGAAGGACGCCTCCGCGAGTGGTGACGCCAAGAACGCCAAGAACAGCGCGGGCGACTCCGGGCACTTCACCACCGGCAAGGACGGGGTGCGGACCTGGTCGGGCAAGCTGTCGCGCACGCACGTCACGACCAAAGTGACGTATCCGATGCACCCGCCGGTCGGCGGCAACCACAATCCGGTGTGGCTCGACTGCAACGGCACGGTCTACGACAAGCCGGTGCACGACGAGAACGCGGTGCACGCCCTGGAGCACGGCGCGGTGTGGGTGACGTACACCGGCGCGGCGAAGAAGGCGGACGTGGGCGCGCTCGCGGCGAAGGTGAAGCGGACGCCGTACTCGCTGATGAGCCCGTACGAGAAGCAGGACGCCCCGCTGATCCTGTCGGCGTGGGGTCATCAGGTGGCGGTGAAGAGCGCGAAGGACCCCGAGGTGAACAAGTTCTTCGCCACCTATGTGCAGGGCGCGCAGACGCCCGAGCCGGGAGCCTCGTGCACGGGCGGGGTCATGCAGTGAGGCGTGCGCTCATGGGATGGGCCGCCGGGGCGGCGGTGCTCGCGGTGGTGGGCGCCGGGGCGGCGGGGTACGCGGCGGGCGGGGAACCGGAGACGACGGGTGCGCCCACGGCGGCGTCCGCCGACGCCGGGTTCGCGCGGGACATGGCCGTGCACCACCAGCAGGCGGTGGAGATGTCGTACATCGTGCGCGACCGCACGAAGGACACCGAGGTGCGCAGGCTCGCGTACGACATCGCGCAGACCCAGGCAAATCAGCGCGGGATGCTGCTGGGCTGGCTGGATCTGTGGGGGCTGCCGAAGGTGTCGGCGGATCCGCCGATGACGTGGATGGGCATGGGCGACATGCCGCCGGGACAGGACGGCGCGCTGATGCCGGGGATGGCGACCAACTCCGATCTGCGCAAGCTGGGTTCACTGAGCGGGAAGAAAGCCGAGGTCTTCTATCTCCAGCTCATGACGGAGCATCACCGGGGTGGCGTCCACATGGCCGAGGGGTGTGTCCAGCGGTGTGCGGTGGGTCCGGAGAAGCGGCTCGCGCGGGGCATGGTCGCGGCGCAGCGCTCCGAGATCCAGTTGATGGCCGAGATGCTCAAGGCGCGTGGCGCACAAGCGGGTTCGTAAGCCGCCGGGCGGACGAAGTGCTCAAATCCCCCATGAATAAGCTCACTTGGGTTTCTCTTGACCCTCCCGTTTACCTGACATGAACGGTTCATCACAAGAGTGGCCCCATCGTGTGATCGCTCCGCCGGTCCCAACCGCCGCGGGCAGGCGCGTCGCGCACGACGATCCGGCCACTACATGCGAACCGCATCGCAGGGGGTTTTATGAGATCCAACCGCGCCAGGACGCGCGCCGGTGTGAGCATGGCGGCGACGCTTCCGATGATCGCGGGCGCGCTGGCGCTCGGCATACCCGCGGCCCACGCCGCGGACGGCCCGGCCCGTGACGCGCTGGCGGGCACCCGTCCCGCGTGGGCCACGGCCAAGGCGGACAAGGGCGCCACCGCCGACAGCGCCCGGGTGCAGGCCCGCGTCTACCTCGCCGGGCGTGACGCCGCGGGGCTCGCCGCCTACGCCAAGGCGGTGTCGGACCCGGCCTCGCCGCAGTACGGCAAGTTCCTCAGCGCCAAGCAGACCGCGTCCCGCTTCGGGGCGACCAAGGCACAGGTGTCCGCGGTGAAGTCCTGGCTGAAGTCGGCCGGGCTCGACGTCACCGAGGTCACCGCGCACTACGTCTCCGTGTCCGGCGATGTCGCCGCCACTGAGAAGGCGTTCGGCACCCAGCTCCACAACTTCACCAAGGGCAAGCGCACTTACCGCGCCCCGCAGCGCACCGCCTCGGTCCCGGCCGCCCTCCAGGGCGCCGTGCTGACGGTCACCGGTCTGGACAGTGCGCCGCACAAGTCGCACCGTGCCGACCAACTGCCCGGTCCGGGTGCCGCGTTCAAGAACGCCGGTCCGCTCTCCTCGTACTACGGCGAGAAGATCGCGACCAAGCTCCCGGCCGCGTACGGCCAGAAGGTCCCGTACGCGATCAAGGGCTACACCGGCAAGCAGCTGCGTGCCGCCTACGGCGCCGGCGACTACACCGGCAAGCACGTCCGCGTCGCCATCACGGACGCCTACGCCTCGCCGACCATCGCCTACGACGCGGGCCGCTACGCCAAGCGCAACGGTGACGCGGCGTGGAAGACCAGCCAGTTGCACCAGGTGCTGCCGAAGAAGTACACGCACACCTCGGCCGACGAGTGCGACGCCTCCGGCTGGTACGGCGAGGAGACCCTCGACGTCGAGGCCGTGCACGCGGTCGCGCCGAACGCGGACGTGACCTACGTCGGCGCCGCCTCCTGCTACGACGACGACCTGCTGGACTCGCTCAGCAAGGTCGTCGACCAGCACCTGGCGGACATCGTCTCCAACTCGTGGGGCGACATCGAGGCCAACCAGACCCCGGACCTGGCCGCCGCGTACGACCAGGTGTTCCAGCTCGGCGCCGTGCAGGGCATCGGCTTCTACTTCTCCTCGGGTGACAACGGTGACGAGGTGGCCAACACCGCCACGGACACCACCCCCGGCGTGAAGCAGGTCGACACCCCGGCCAACTCCGCCTGGGTGACCGCGGTCGGCGGTACGTCGCTGGCCGTGGGCAAGCGCGACGCCTACCAGTTCGAGACCGGCTGGGGCACCGAGAAGGCGACCCTGTCGGCCGACGGCAAGAGCTGGACCGGCTTCCCCGGCCCGTTCACCTCGGGCGCGGGCGGCGGCACCAGCCGCACCGTGGGGCAGCCTTCGTACCAGAAGGGGATCGTCCCGGACGCGCTGGCCGACGTGCACCACAAGGCCGGCAACCGCGTGGTCCCGGACATCTCGGCCGTGGCCGACCCGAACACCGGTTTCCTCGAGGGCATCACCCAGACCTTCCCCGACGGGACCGTGAAGTACGGCGAGTACCGCATCGGCGGCACCTCGCTGGCCGCCCCGGTCATCGCGGCGGTCCAGGCGCTGGCGCAGGAGGCGCGTGGCGGCAAGGCCATCGGCTTCGCCAACCCGTCGATCTACCAGCGCTACGGGAAGAAGGGCGTCTTCCACGACGTCACGGACAAGCCGACCGGCATCGACCTCGCGGTCGCCCGGCTCGACTTCGTGAACGGCGTCGACAAGACCGACGGCGTGACCACCTCGGTCCGCAGCCTGGGCAAGGACAGCTCGCTGTCCGCGGTCAAGGGCTACGACGACGTGACCGGCGTGGGCTCGCCCTCGAACGGCTACGTGCAGTCGTACAAGGGTCACTGATCCCTGCCCGTTGCCGTGGGGGCGTGAGGTGTCAGACACCTCGCGCCCCCACATCGCGTCGCTCTGACGATTACACTGGGCGCGTGCCTCAACTTCGTCTCGCCCTGAACCAGATCGACTCGCGCGTCGGCGACCTCGCGGGGAACGCCGAGGCGGTCGTCCGCCGGACCCGGGACTCCGCCGGGCGCGGCGCGCATCTCGTCGCCTTCCCGGAGATGGTGCTGACCGGGTATCCCGTCGAGGACCTGGCCCTGCGCTCCTCCTTCGTCGAAGCCTCCCGCGCCGCGCTGCGCGCGCTGGCGACCCGGCTGGCCGAGGAGGGTCTCGGCGAGGTGCCGGTGGTCCTCGGCTACCTGGACCGCTCGGAGTCCGCGCAGCCGAAGTACGGCCAGCCGGCCGGCGCCCCGCGGAACGCGGCGGCGGTGCTGCACCGCGGCGAGGTGGTCCTCACCTTCGCCAAGCACCACCTGCCGAACTACGGCGTCTTCGACGAGTTCCGCTACTTCGTGCCCGGCGACACCATGCCGGTGATCCGCGTGCACGGCGTCGACGTGGCCCTCGCCATCTGCGAGGACCTGTGGCAGGACGGCGGCCGGGTGCCCGCCGCGCGCTCCGCCCACGCGGGACTGCTGCTCTCGATCAACGCCTCGCCGTACGAGCGCGACAAGGACGACACCCGCCTGGAGCTGGTGCGCAAGCGCGCCCAGGAGGCGGGCTGCACCACCGCCTACCTCGCCATGACCGGCGGGCAGGACGAGCTGGTCTTCGACGGCGACTCGATCGTGGTCGACGCGGACGGCGAGGTCGTCGCCCGCGCGCCGCAGTTCGAGGAGACCCTGCTGCTGCTCGACCTGGACCTGCCCGCCGCCGACGCGGACGCCCCGACCGGTGTCGTGGACGACGGTCTGCGCATCGACCGCGTGGTGCTGTCCGAGGACCCGGTGCCCGCGTACGCGCCGGAGTTCCCCGGCGGGTGCGCCGAGCACCTGGACGACGACGCCGAGGTGTACGGCGCGCTGGTGACGGGACTGCGGGCGTACGTCGTCAAGAACGGCTTCCGCTCGGTGCTGATCGGTCTGTCCGGCGGCATCGACTCGGCGCTGGTGGCCGCGATCGCGTGCGACGCGATCGGCGCGGAGAACGTGTACGGCGTCTCGATGCCCTCGAAGTACTCCTCCGAGCACTCCCGGGGCGACGCGGCCGAGCTGGCCCGGCGCACCGGCCTCCACTTCCGCACGGTGTCGATCGAGCCGATGTTCGACGCGTACATGGGTGCGCTGGGGCTGTCCGGGCTCGCGGAGGAGAACCTCCAGTCGCGGCTGCGCGGCACGCTGCTGATGGCGGTCTCCAACCAGGAGGGTCACATCGTGCTGGCGCCGGGCAACAAGTCCGAGCTGGCGGTGGGCTATTCGACGCTGTACGGCGACTCGGTGGGCGCGTACGGCCCGATCAAGGACGTGTACAAGACCTCGGTGTTCCAGTTGGCGCGCTGGCGCAACAAGGTCGCCGAGGAGCGCGGCCAGACCCCGCCGATCCCGGAGAACTCGATCAGCAAGCCGCCGAGCGCGGAGCTGCGCCCGGACCAGGTGGACACGGACTCGCTGCCGGACTACCCGCTCCTGGACGCGATCCTGGAGCTGTACGTGGACCGGGACCAGGGCGCGGACGCGATCGTGGCGGCGGGCTTCGACCCGGCGCTGGTGACGAAGACGCTGCGGATGGTGGACACCGCCGAGTACAAGCGGCGCCAGTACCCGCCGGGCACGAAGATCTCCGCGAAGGGCTTCGGCAAGGACCGCCGGCTGCCGATCACCAACGGCTGGCGCGAGTCGGCGTAACCGCGAGTCGGCGTCACGCGCGACGGCGAAGGGGCGCCCGGTCTTTCGAAGACCGGGCGCCCCTTCGTTCTCGCCGTACGGCGGTCGTCAGCCGACCGGCGTGCGCGGGCGGGAGAGGCGCGGGGCGGGCTCCTGCTCGTCACCGGCCACGAGCAGCGGGTCGAACATGACGACCACGGCGGCGAGGATCAGGAAGACCGCCGGACCGAGCAGCATGGGCAGCACCAGGGAGGCGGCGTCGTCGCCGTAGCCCGAGGCGGTGGAGTGGACGTGGACGTCGACCGCCGCCATGCCGGTGTAGTGCATCCCGGTCACGGCGACGCCCATCACGAGGCTGGCGACGAGCGCGGGAACGAAGCCCCGGATGGAGACGGCGGCCCACAGCGCCGCCGTCGCGGCGACCACGGCGATGACCACGGAGAGCGCGACGGTCAGGTTGTCGTACGTGATGGTGCCGTTGACGTGCATCGCCGCCATGCCGAGGTAGTGCATCACCGCGACGCCGAGACCGGTGATGACGCCGGCGGTGGCCAGTGGCATGGGGGCGACGCCGCGGTAGCCCACGATGAACATGCCGACGCAGACCATGACGATCGCCACGACCAGGCTGAGCACGGTCAGCGGGGCGTCGTAGGTGATGTTCGCGCCCGGGGCGGAGAAGCCGATCATGGCGATGAAGTGCATGCTCCAGATGCCGCAGCCGAGGGCCGCCGCGCCGAGACCGAGCCAGGCGGCCTTGCGGCCCTTCTCCGCGTGCACGGTGCGGACCACGCAGCGCAGTCCGAGAGCGGCGCCGAGGCAGGCCATGAGGTAGGCGGCGAGCGGTGTCAGCAGCCCGTAGTCGAATCCGGCCGTGCCCTGCATCGGGGTCCTCTCCCTATTTCCAGTTGTGACAAGCGTGTCTGGTGCGACTTCTGCGTCTGTTGTGACTGGAGTGACGTGTGTTGGTGATGTGAAGCTTCACGAGAGAGATCGTGAACTTCAAGCCACTGTGGCCGGAAACGAGTGAATGTTGCACAACTGTAGTTTGCGCGATCTTCACCGTCGTGAACGCTCGTTCTCCTGCGGGACATGGGCAGCGACCAGCCGACCCGTGGAACCGGGCGCCGCACCGGTTTGCTTCAGCGTCGCCGCCCGCCTGCGGTCCACGCCGTACGCCACCGCCGCCACCGCGATGCCGAGCACCGCGAGGACCGCTCCGGCGAGCGCCGGGGAGGTGACGCCGAGTCCGGCGGCGAGGGCGAGCCCGCCGATCCAGGCGCCGCCCGCGTTGGCCAGGTTGAAGGCAGCCTGGTTGGCCGAGGAGGCGAGCGAGGGCGCCGCCGCCGCCTTGTCCATCACCATCAACTGCAGCGGCGAGCCGGTGACGAAGGCGGCCATGCCGAGCAGGGCGACCGCGAGCGCCGCGCTCCACTCGGCGCGCATCATCAGCGGGAACAGCGCCAGGACGACGCCGAGTGCGGCGAGCCCGCCGAACAGGGTGCCGCGCATGGCGTGGTCGGCGAGCCGTCCGCCGAGCAGGTTGCCCGCGGTGGCGCCGACGCCGAACAGGGCGAGCAGCAGGGTCACGCTGGCCGGGTCGAACCCGGCGGCGCCGGTGAGCATCGGGGTGATGTAGCTGTAGGCGGCGAAGAGCGCGCCGAAGCCCGCGACCGTGGTGCCGAGCGCCAGCCACACCGGCAGCGACTTCAGCGCGGCCAGCTCCCCGCGCAGACCCGCCGGGGAGGCGTGGGTGTGGTCGTGCGGGATGAGCAGCGCGAGCGAGGCGATGGCGGCAAGACCGATGGCGCTCACCCCGAGGAAGGTGGCCCGCCAGCCCAGGTGCTGACCCATGAGCGTGGCGACGGGCACGCCCGCGACGTTGGCGACGGTCAGACCGAGGAACATCAGCGAGACCGAGCGCGCCTTGCGCTCGGGGGCGACCATGGAGGTCGCGACGACCGCGCCGACGCCGAAGAACGCGCCGTGCGGCAGCCCGCTCAGGAAGCGGGCGGCGAGCAGGGACTCGTAGCCGGGGGCGAACGCGGAGAGCGCGTTGCCCGCGACGAACAGGGCCATCAGACCGATCAGCACCGTGCGCCGGGACATCCGCGCGGTGAGCGCGGCCAGCAGCGGGGCGCCGATGACGACGCCGAGCGCGTACGCCGAGACCAGATGACCGGCGGTCGGGATGGATATGTGCAGGTCGTCCGCGACGTCGGGCAGCAGACCCATCATCACGAACTCGGTCGTACCGATGCCGAAGGCGCCGACAGCGAGGGCGAGCAGGGCCAGGGGCATGAGGGGACCTCTCAGAGCAGTGCCGTACAGGGGATGGGATCGCCTATGTTCCCGTACGGAACAAAGTCTCTCAGGTCCAGTATTCCAGCGGATGCGAACCGGGTTAAGACTCTGTGTCGAGACTGACCCGCGCGGCGACCGGGAGGTGGTCGCTGTCGGTGCGCGGCAGGGTCCAGGAGCTCTCCGGCTCGACACCCTTGACCATGATCTGGTCGATGCGGGCCATCGGGAACGCGGCCGGCCAACTGAACCCGAAGCCGCTGCCCGCCGCGCCCTGCGTGGAGCGCATCTGGGAGGTGACGGCGTTCAGCGAGCGGTCGTTCATGGTGCCGTTGAGGTCGCCGAGCAGCACGACCCGCTTGAGCGTCTCGTCCGCGATGGCCTCGCCGAGCGCGTCGGCGCTCTTGTCGCGCTGGCGGGCGGTGAAGCCCGCCTTCAGCTTCACCCGCACCGAGGGCATGTGGGCGACGTACACCGCGACGAGCCCGTCGGGCGTGGCCACGGTGGCCCGCATCGCGCGCTTCCAGCCGAGCTTGATGTCCACGGAGTGGACCTGGCTCATCGGGTACTTGCTCCACAGCCCGACGGTGCCGACCACCGCGTGGTACGGGTATGTGCCGGACAGCGCCTGGTCGTAGGTGCCGACGGCGGGCGCGGGCAGCTCCTCCAGGGCGAGCAGATCGGCTCCGGAGGCGGCGACGTCCCGGGCGGTGGCGGCGGGGGCGGGGTTGTCGGCGTTCACGTTGTGCGTGGCCACGACCAGGTCGCCGCCGGTGCCGGACTTGTCGGTGAGCAGCCCGCCGAAGAGGTTCAGCCACAC
This sequence comes from Streptomyces sp. DSM 110735, assembly GCF_016482685.1. GTDB lineage: Bacteria > Actinomycetota > Actinomycetes > Streptomycetales > Streptomycetaceae > Streptomyces. The sequence goes on from NZ_JACYHF010000004.1 coordinate 173,150, forward strand.
GATCGCCGGGAGCAGCACCGCGATCAGCGCGGTCGCGGACTTGCGCAGCAGCCCCACGAGCAGCAGCACCGGGATCGCGATGCCGAGCCAGGGCAGGAAGGTCTCGGTGAGGCTGCCGAGGTTGCCCACCCGGTTGGGGATGCGCGAGTGCAGCAGCATCACCAGGGCGAGCAGCAGCGCCAGGACGGCCGTGACCGTGCCCCGGCGCCAGATGCGCGGATCGTCGCGCCAGCCGCCGAGCAGACGGTGCGCCAGGCGCCGAAGCCGGGATGCCGGTCGCTCGGGCTCCGAGCCGCCGTTGTCCGTCTCCGTCATGTACGCCTGCTGCGCCATACCGTCTGCCTCACTGCCTGCCGTGCGCTCCGTCATCCCCCCGTGTGTTCTACGACCCTAGGGGATGAACGGCTCCGTTCCGCCGTCCCATGACGGCCGTTCGGAAGTCGAGGACGAACGGGATGGGCCGGGTAGTTCCGTTACGGCCGCCCCGCAGGGGTTCTGTGACGAAACGCGTACATCAGCGCTGCTCGGAAGGCGTGCTGACGGGGCGTAGACCCGCGAGGACCGTGTCGACGATCACGTCGGCGAGGTCCTCGGGCAGGTCGGCGTCGGGGCGCAGGACGGTGCGGGCCAACATGGGACCGACGAACATGTCGTTGGCCAGGTCCACGTCGATGTCGGAGCGCAGTTCGCCCTCGCGCTGCCCCCGGCGCAGCACCTCGGTCATCAGGGCGCGCCGGGGCGCTATCACCCCGGCCTGGTAGGCGGCCCAGATGCGCGGGCTGCACTTCGCCTGGACGAACACGTTGTGCATGATCGCCGAGGAGCGGCTGACCAGACCCCGGCGGCGCAGGGTCTCCAGGAGGACGACGAGGTCGTCGCGCATGGAGGTGCCGGGCAGTTCGGGGTCGGCGGGTTCGGCGGCGCGCATGACGTCGACGAACAGTTCCTCCTTGCCGCTCCAGCGGCGGTAGATGGTCGCCTTGCCGACTCCGGCGGTGCGCGCGACGCGCTCGATGGACAGCTCCGCGAGGGGCACGCCCTCCTCCAGGAGCTTCATCGCGCCTTCCAGGATGGCGCGTTCCACGGCTTCGCTGCGGGGCCGGCCCCGGGCGGGACCGGCCTGCGGGGGCCGGCTGTCGGCAAGGCTCACGTCGTCTCGTCCTCTCGCTGTGCTGCGGCAATTCTCCCGCAGCCGCCTCCTCCCCCGTTGTCGTACCGTCCCTACCCCGGCGCGTGGCGCGGCGATCCGTTCGCCGCGCCGCGTGATCAGTCCGCCGCGGCGACCAGTTCCTTCTCGCTGTCCTTGGCGGTTCCGGTCGGCGGCTTGCCCGGCAGGAACAGCGCGGTGATGACGGCGCCGACCAGTGCGACGCCGGTGCCGCACAGGGCGGTGATGTGCATGGCGTGCAGGAAGGCGTCGTGGGCCGGGGTGATCAGACCCTGCCCCTGGGGTCCGAGCTTCGCGGCGATGCCGAGGGTCGCCTCGATGGACTCGCCCGCGGTGTCGCGCAGGGCGGGCGGGAGCAGACCGAGCTTGCCCTCGATGCCGTTGCGGTAGGCGGCGGAGAGCACCGAGCCGAGCACGGCGATGCCGAGGGCGCCGCCGACCTGCCGGAAGGTGTTGCTCAGCGCGGAGGCGGAGCCCGCCTTCTCGCGGGGCAGCGCCTGCATGATGACGACCGAGGTCGGCGTCATGATGTGCGCCATGCCGGTGCCCATGAGGAAGAAGACGACCTCCAGGAGCCAGATCGGCGTGTCGGCCTCGAAGGTCGCGAACGCGGCCAGCGTGGCGGCGATCAGCACCAGACCGGCGGTGGTGGTGGCCTTGTTGCCGAAGCGGTCGACCAGGAGCCGGGCGCGCGGCGCGAAGATCATCTGCGCGGCGGCCAGCGGCAGCATCAGCACGCCGGACTCCAGCGGCGAGTAGCCGCGCACGCTCTGGGTGTAGAAGACACCGAAGAACGTGACGCCCATGAGGGCGAAGAAGACCAGCGCGATGGCGCTCATGGCGGCCGAGAAGACCTTGTTGCGGAAGTAGGTGACGTCCAGGGAGGGGTGGTCGCTGCGCTTCTCGAAGATCACGAACGCGGCGAGGATCACCAGTCCGGCGATGATCGTGGCCAGCACCTTGGGATCGGTGAAGTCGGCCAGCTCGCCGCCCTTGATGATGCCGTAGACGAGCAGCACCAGACCGACGACGGACAGGACCACGCCGATCGGGTCGAGGCGGCCCGGCTTCGGGTCGCGGGAGTCGGGGACCAGCCAGAGCATCAGACCGAGGGCGAGGATCACGATCGGCACGTTGATGAGGAAGACCGAGCCCCACCAGAAGTGGTCGAGCAGCGCGCCGCCGGTGATCGGGCCGATGGCGATGCCGAGTCCGACGCCGCCCGCCCAGATGCCGATGGCCTTGGGCTGCTCCTCGCGCTCGAAGACGTTCATCAGCACGGCGAGGGTCGCGGGCATGACGAAGGCGGCACCGAGGGCCATCACCGCGCGGTAGGCGATGAGCTGACCCGGGGAACCCGCCTCGGCGGCCAGCGCCGAGCCGATGCCGAACACGATGATGCCGCCGAGCAGCACCTTCTTGCGGCCCAGGCGGTCACCGATGAGACCGGCGGTGAACAGCAGCCCGGCGAAGACGAGCGTGTACGAGTTGATCGCCCACTCGATCTCGCTCTGCGTGGCGCCGAGGCCGGTCGGCGCCGGGGTGGCGATGGTCTTGATGGCGACGTTCAGGATCGAGTTGTCGAGCACCACGATGAGCAGGCTCAGCATCAGCACGCCGAGGATCGCCCAGCGGCGCTTGTGCACCGCCTCCGGTATCCGGGGTGCGGGGACGGAAGTTGTCATGCGTTCGAGCCTAGGGCCATTTCAATACGGAACCGTCTCGTATCTGAATTACTTTACCCAGGTCTTACACACGGGGGCTTGTGCGGGACCCGGGCGGGACCGGCGCGGGAGCTGGCACGGGACCCGTGCGGGAGCCGGCACGGGACCCGCACCGGAGCCGGTACGGGGACCTCCCTCTGGCCAGGTGCGGCACGAGGTGCCACCATGGAGGCGATCCGGGGACGCCGAAAGGGCGCCTCGAGATGACTTGTAAGGAGCCGTTGCCATGACGCAGCTCTCGGCTGCCCAGACGAAGCCCTCCGACGGCAAGACGCTGTACGGAGGAAAGGGCACCCGTCGCATCACCGTCCGCGACATCGCACTCGCCAAGGAGCGGGGCGAGAAGTGGCCCATGCTCACCGCCTACGACGCGATGACCGCGTCCGTCTTCGACGAGGCCGGCATCCCCGTGATGCTGGTCGGCGACTCGGCGGGCAACTGCCATCTCGGCTACGAGACGACCGTCCCCGTCACCCTCGACGAGATGACCATGCTCTCCGCCGCCGTCGTACGCGGCACCAGCCGCGCGCTCATCGTCGGCGACCTCCCCTTCGGCTCCTACCAGGAGGGTCCGGTGCAGGCGCTGCGCTCGGCGACCCGGCTGGTGAAGGACGCCGGGGTCGGCGCGGTCAAGCTGGAGGGCGGCGAGCGCTCGCACGAGCAGATCAAGCTGCTCGTCGAGGCAGGCATCCCGGTGATGGCCCACATCGGCCTCACCCCGCAGTCCGTCAACGCCATGGGCTACCGCGTCCAGGGCCGCGGCGAGGAGGCGGCCCAGCAGCTCCTGCGCGACGCCAAGGCCGTCCAGGACGCGGGCGCGTTCGCCGTCGTCCTGGAGCTGGTCCCGGCGGAACTCGCCGCCGAGGTGACTCGGGTGCTGCACATCCCGACGGTCGGCATCGGCGCGGGTCCCGACACCGACGCCCAGGTCCTCGTCTGGACCGACATGCTCGGCCTGACCTCCGGCCGCGTCCCCAAGTTCGTCAAGAAGTACGCGGCGCTCCGCGAGGTCATGACCGACGCGGCGAAGTCCTTCGCGGAGGAGGTCGTCGGCGGCACGTTCCCGCTCGACGAACACTCGGTCCACTAGCCACTGCGGCAACACCCGGGCAGCCCGCCGATCTTCCCCCGTCGGCGGGCTGTCCCCTTTGTGCGCCTAAACCGGCGCCGCTCTCGCGGAGGGGGTGCTCGCCGTCGGGGTTGCTCAATTCGTGGTTGCGGCGGTCTACTCCGCCGAGCCCGCGGCCGCCACCAGTTCGCGCACGCCCGTCACCCGAGGGTGACGGGACCGCAGGTCGCTGACGATCTGCCGGATCGCGGGCCGGTCACGGACTTCGCCCGGAGAGACGCGTACCGCCGACAGCAGTTCGGCAGCCGCCTGCTCCGCCTTGCCCCATTGCCACCACGCCCGCCCGAGGTCGGTGTGCATCCTGCCCTTGCGCTCGGCAGTGGCGAACCGGCCCTCGTGCAAACCGCGGCCGGCCTCCAGTGCGGCGCCCGCGTCCCCGAGGGCCCAGTGCACTCCGACGGCATACAAGTCCACCGCTGCCGGGGTGAGGGGAAAGAGTCGCCCCCTCGGAGTCACGTCGGGAAGAGCGCGAGCGGCTCGCGCTGCGTCGCGGATCATGGTGAGGGCCTGGTCACGAACCCCGGCGCGTGCCGCGGTGTACGAGGTGGTGCACAGCATCTGTGCGTACGCCGAGCGCTGCGCGTCCGTTCGCAGCCCGGTCTCCTCGACCTTGGCCACGGCATCGAGGATGTGGCGCTCGGCAGCGGCGGGCTGGTCCTGATGGCGCAGCACGATGCTCAACTCCCGGGCTGCGGCGGCAGCGGCGAGGGGCGACCCGGACCATTGCGCGTACAGCGCCGCACGATCCGCGGCCAGCCGGGAGTCCCCGTAGCGGCCGACCTTCGTCAGCACCCGGCCCGCCAGGCTGTAGGCGGTCGAGAGGCGGGCGAGCGCCATCTCCTCGTGCGCGGGTGACGCGGCGTGACTGGCATCGGCGAGCAGGCCCGGCAGCACGCGCAGCAACTCGGCGTTCTGTCCGGCGTCGAAGAGTCCGCGGGCGGCGGCAAGCCGTGAGTCGAGAGGCACTGGCGACCCGGTGGGGCCGGGAATGCTCGCCAGCGCGTCGCTCACTCCCGCCAGGAGGGAGGATGGAACCGCCAGGCCGGTGGCGGCGAGCAACCTGCGGCGGCGCATGGGGTCCTCCTCGGCACAGCGTGGCCCGTCCGGCGCAACTCTAGTCGCTGGGGCGCCGGTTAAGCCGAGTGACGCAGCCAGGACAAGCATCGGGATTTCCACGGCCCTGGCAGCGCTCATGAGCATGTCGAAGTCGGCCTTCCTCCCCCTGCGCTCCAGCCGGGAGACGGTGGCGGCCGAGCAGCCGATCCGGGCACCGAGATCCTCCAGACGCCAGCCACGTCCCACCCGGCCGATCCGGATCAGGCCGCCGGGGTCCTGCTTCCGCACACAGGAACGGGCCTCTTCGGACCCCCAGAGGCGAACCGCGTTCATCCGGCTTCTCCCGCACGAAGACCCGACACCGTACGGCCACTCACCGTAGAGACTCGGCGGCACCGCGTGTGCGCCGTCCACAGGTTTCCTGCCCGAACTTGCAGATGCTGCAAGGCGTTTGCGCGCTCTGCCAGTCGATCACCACAGCCGTCGTGCCGGTGATGTCCTCGAACAGCGCCCACGGCGACGGCGCCCGCACTGTCACTTCACCGCCCCACCGAGGAGAACGAGATGTTCCTTCCCCACCCCGTGATCGACCAGCTCGACGAAACGCAGGAAGCGGTCTGGCACACGCACTTTGCGGGCACCGGCCGCGAGCGGCCCCGCGCGATCGAGGAGGGAGTCTGGCGCCGGACGCAGGATCCGGCCAACGCGGCGCAATCGGGCTGGACCGAGGGCGAGAACGGGCGTCGCCGCATCGTCCACTACCGCTACCGGTTCGACATCGACTACACGTTCCCCGTCCCGCGCCTGGTCCTCGCCGACCTGTACCTGTACACGTCGGTACGCGCCCCGAAGGCCAAGATCGAGACGTACCGCGGCGACGTGCGGGCCTGGCTCGCCGAGGGCCACTGGCGGCAGACGGACGACGGCGTGTGGTCGAAGGGCGACCTGCGGGTCACCGTCACCCCCTACGACGTCCACCCGCAGGACGAGCGCGGCTCGCGGGACACCCCCGAGGGATTCTGCTCATTGGACGTGGTGTTCGTCTCCGAGGACTTCCAGGTGACGCGCACCGTCCGGCAGATGCCGTGGAACGTGCTGGCGGGCGGTATCCGTGTCAAGGACAGGCGCGGCAACCCGAACTACGCGGAGGACCTGGGCGAGTTGAAGAACCATCTGCCGTTCCAGGTCGAACTGGGCTGCGGCACGAGTGTCGAGGCCGGGGTACCCCCGCTGCACTTCCTGCACCAGGTGTATCGGGTCACCGAGCGCACCGACAACGTCATGAAGGAGACGCATCCCTTCGTGCTGTGCCCGCAGAGGGACACCCTGGTCAGGGAGATGCTGCTCGACGCCACCGCGAAGGCGGACGAACTGGTCGCGATGTTCCGCATCAGCTTCCTCGCCCGGCCGACGGCCGCGCACCGCGCGCTGAAGTCCCTGCATGACGCCGGGCACATGGTGGGCCCGGTCCTCCAGCACAACTTCGATCTGCTCGCCGCGCGAGCCGGTCTCACCGAGTGCTTCGTACGCCGCTACGACCAGAAGATCCCGCCCGTGCCGCTCCTGGCCGAAGCCAAGGCACTCTTGGTGATCGGTCTGCACGCCGACCGCCGGTCGATCGAGAAACGTGCCCGGGAGCGTGGGATGAAGGTGTTCTTCGTGGACACCGAGGGTCTGGAGGAGTTCGGCCAATACCTGCCTTACCCGTTGGAGGGTCCGCAGGACGGTGACGTGATCGTGCGGGCCGAGGCCATTCCCACGCTGGTCGAGCTGTGCCGCCAACTCGGTGTGGAGTTCGCGGTCCAGCCCCCGGCCGCCCACGCCCCCCACTGATCGAACACCGTAACGAACAGGCATACGAACCGACTTGCCCGCCGCGTGACAGCCGACAGCGTGCGGGGGCCCGCCGGGTCCGGCAGGCCCCCGACCAGACAAGGACGATCTACACATGCGCGTTTCCGTGATCGGTTGCGGACACCTCGGCATCCCGCATGCGGCGGCGATGGCCGAACTCGGCCATGAGGTGATCGGCGTGGATGTCGACCAGGCCAAGGTCGAGCGGCTCAACGCCGGCGAGTGCCCCATCTACGAGATCGGGCTGCCGGAACTGCTCACCCGCCACACCGCGAGCGGGCGCCTGCGATTCACCACCGACATCAGCGAGGCCGCGGACTTCGCCGAGCTGCACTTCATCGGCGTCGGCACCCCCATCGACGCCGACGGCCGCTCGTACGACACCGCGCAGGTCTTCGGCGCGGTCCGGCGGCTGGCCCCGCATCTCGGCCGAGCGTGCACCATCGTGGGCAAGAGCACGGTCTCCGTGGGCACCACCGCGCAGGTCACCGCCCTCGCCCAGCGGCTCGCCCCGGCCGGGAAGGGCGTGGAGGTCGTGTGGAACCCCGAGTTCCTGCGCGAGGGCCACGCCGTGGAGGACACCCTGAGCCCGGACCGCCTCATCGCCGGCGTCACCACCGCGGAGGGCGAGAAGGCGATCCGCGCCGTGTACGCCGGGGTCATCGACGCCGGCGTGCCCCTCTTCATCACCGACCCGCAGACCGCCGAACTGGCCAAGGGCGCGGCGAACACGTACCTCGGCCTGAAGATCAGCTACATCAACGCCGTCGCCGACATGTGCGAGGCCGCGGGCGGCGACGTCGCCCAGATCGTGGACATCCTCGGCATCGACCCGCGGATCGGCAGCGGGGGAATGCGTCCGGGCATCGGCTATGGCGGCGGGTGCCTGCCCAAGGACGTACGCGCCTTCACCGCCTCCGCGCGAGCCCTCGGCGCCGACACCGCCGCCTCTCTCCTGCGGGCCGCGGAGGTGATCAACGAGCAGCGTACGGACGTGGCCCTCGGGCTCATCACCCGCGCCCTGGGCGAGCGGCCGATCAGCGGTGCCCGGATCACCGTGTGGGGCGCCGCGTTCAAGCCGGGCACCAACGATGTCCGCGAATCCCCGGCCCTCGCCCTGGCCCAGGCTCTCCAGCAGGCGGGCGGATTCGTCACCGTGCACGACCCGCAGGCCGTACCCACGGCGATGGCCCGCAACCCGGAGCTGGAGTACACCGACGACCTGGCCGGCTCCCTCGACGGCGCCGACCTCGTCGTACTGGCCACCGAGTGGCCCGAGTACCGGCAGGCCGACCCCCGGCCCCTGGCCGCCCGGCCGGCAAGCCCCCTGCTCGTCGACTGCCGCACCGCCCTGGACCCCGGGCCCTGGCGAGCGGCGGGCTGGACCGTCCACCAGCTCGGACGCCCGGAGAAGTAGCCCGGGAGCGGAGCGCCACGGCAGGGCCCGGCGCGCGGGCCGACAGGCGCCCACAGCGGACTGCGTCGCCCTGTCGGGCGTCTGTCGGTGGATTGTCGGTGGGGCCTGTCATCGTCATCCCATGACGCGAATCGATGAGAGTTCCGACGGGCGCCGGGTGACGGTTTCCGTGCGGGGGCTGGTGAAGCACTACGGGGAGACCAAGGCGCTGGACGGGGTCGACCTGGATGTGCGGGAGGGCACCGTGATGGGGGTGCTCGGGCCGAACGGGGCCGGGAAGACGACGCTCGTGCGGATTCTGTCGACCCTGATCACGCCGGACGCCGGTGAGGCGATGGTCGCCGGGTACGACGTCGTACGGCAGCCCCGGCAGTTGCGCCGGGTGATCGGTCTGACCGGGCAGTACGCCTCGGTGGACGAGAAGCTCCCCGGCTGGGAGAACCTGTACATGATCGGGCGGCTGCTCGACCTGTCCCGCAAGGACGCCCGCGCCCGCGCCGACGAGCTGCTGGAGCGGTTCTCGCTGACGGATGCCGCCAAGCGCCCCGCCTCCACGTACTCCGGCGGTATGCGGCGGCGCCTGGACCTGGCCGCCTCGATGATCGGCCGTCCGCAGGTGCTGTTCCTGGACGAGCCGACCACCGGACTCGACCCCCGCACCCGCAACGAGGTGTGGGACGAGGTGAAGGCGATGGTCGGCGAGGGCGTGACCGTGCTGCTCACCACGCAGTACATGGAGGAGGCCGAGCAGCTCGCCTCCGAGCTGACCGTGGTGGACCGGGGCAAGGTCGTCGCCGCCGGTCGGATCGAGGAGCTGAAGGCCCGCGTCGGCGGCCGCACCCTCCGCATCCGCCCGGTGGACCCGCTCCAGCTCGGTCCGCTCGCCGCGATGCTGGACGAGCTGGGCATCACCGGTCTCGCCACCACCACCGTCGACCGCGAGAACAACACGCTGCTGGTGCCGATTCTGAGCGACGAGCAGCTCACCGCCGTCGTCGGCGCGGTGACCGCGCGCGGCATCACCATTTCCTCCATCGTCACCGAACTCCCCAGCCTGGACGAGGTGTTCCTCTCGCTCACCGGCCACCGCGCCAGTGCCCCGCAGGACATCACGCCCGCCGACTCCGACTCCGACGCCCGCGAAGAGGTCGCCGTATGAGTACCAACACCCTCACCGCTCCGGTCGTCACCACGGCCGACTCCCGCATCACCCTGCGCGGGCATCTGCGGCACACCGGCGCCCTCATCCGGCGCAACCTGCTCTGGATCAAGCAGGACCCGGAGTCGATGTTCGACGCGCTGCTGATGCCGATCATCTTCACCCTGCTGTTCGTGTTCGTCTTCGGCGGCTCGATCGGCAAGGCGCTGGGCGGCGGTCAGGACCAGTACGTCCAGTACGTCATCCCCGGCATGCTCGCGATGATGAGCATGACGATGTCGCAGGGCGTCGGCACCGGCTTCAGCCAGGACTTCAACAGCGGTGTGATGGACCGGTTCCGCTCGCTGCCGATCGGCCGCGGCTCGGTGCTCTTCGCCAAGATCGGCGTGGAGCTGGTCCGGATGCTGTTCGCGACGGTCGTGCTGATGATCGTGGCGGTGCTGGTCGGCTTCCACATCACCAGTTGGCCCGGTCTGTTCGCCACGGTGGGTCTGTCCACGCTGTTCGCGTCCTCGATCATGTGGGTGTTCCTCACCCTCGGCGTCGTGATGAAGAGCGCGCAGTCGGTGCAGGCGATGGGCTTCCTGGTGCTGTTCCCGCTCCAGTTCGGCTCGTCCATCTTCGCGCCGACCAAGTCGATGCCCGGCTGGCTCCAGGCGTTCACCGACTACAACCCGCTGTCCACGCTGGCGGACGCCGCCCGCGGTCTCATGGTGGGCGGTCCGGTGACGCACGACCTGTGGGTGACGGTGGGCTGGTCGATCGCGATCACCGCCGTGATGGCCCCGTTCTCGATCTACAAGTTCCGCACCAAGAGCTGACCTTGGCGCGCCTCACACCAGGGCGGTGGCCTCCGCGAGGGAGAGGCCACCGCCCTCGGCGTACGCCGCCTCGTAGACCGCCTCGTCCAGGTGCTCGCGGACGCGCGCCTCGGTGAGGTCGTACGCCAACTGCTCGGCGCCGGGGCGGATGTGCCCCGGGGGCAGCAGGGCCACGGAGGCGCCCATACAGCGGGCGGCGTCCTTCACGCGGTCCTCCTCGCCGGTGATGGCCAGAGCCCGGGCGGCGATGGTGAGGCTGAGGCTGGGCAGATGCGGGACGACGACGTCGACCAGGGGATCGTCGGCCGTCTCGAACGAGCGGCGGATCAGCTCCAGCGCCCGCTCGGCGTGACCGTCCACCGCGTCCAGCCACGCCTCCTGGAGGAGGATCATGGCGTTGAAGACCCGGAACTGGCTCAGCGCGAAGTCCTCGCGCAGCGCCCGGAGTTGCTCCCGCGCCTCGGCCGTCTCGCCGAACACCCCGAGCCACACGGCCAGGAACATCCGGGCCACCATCATCGACTCGTCGAGCGTGACGCCCTCGGCGTCGATGGCTTCGCGCAGCAGCCGCTCGCCCCGCTCCCGCTCCCCCGCCTCGATGAGGACGTTGCCGAGGCGGGCGCCGAGGACGGTCATCTGCATACGGGCGCCCAGTCGGCCCGCGTACTCCATCGCCGCCTCGTAGTCGGCGGCCGCCTCGCGGCTCCGGCCCTTGCGCTCGTGCGCCTCGCCGCGCGCGGACAGCGCCTCGGCGGTGCCCCAGGCGTCCCCGAGGCGCCGGAAGATCTCCAGCGCCTCGTCGGCGTCCTGGGCGGCGTCCCCCGCCCAGGCGGTGCGGTTGGAGAGCAGGTTGGAGCGCATCTGGAGGGCGCTCGCCAGTTCCCAGTCCCAGCCCGGGGTCTCCCGGCAGGTGCGCACGGAGGCGTCGATGATCTCGGGCAGCCGCCTGCCCCCGTTGGTGAGCAGCTCCGCGAACCACCACAGCATGCCCGGAGCGCGGCAGGTCTGCGGCAGCCCCGGCTCGTACACCCGGGTGACGACGCGCAGTCTGGCTTCCAGTTCGGGGTTCTGCCAGGCGGTCGGGTCGGTGTCGACGCAGGCGATGTGGGCGAGGTGCAGCCCGCGCCGCGCCTCGGCGAGGAGTTCCCCGGTGAACGGCGGCGGGGTCTCCGTGAAGCGCCGGTACACCGGCCGGGCCGGCTCGGCGGACTCCGTGAACGGGTCGGGGCTGAGCGCCATGAGGTCCTCGCACCAGGCGCGGGTCTCCATCCGCTGGTCCCGCATCTGCCAGTACCACAGGAGGTAGAGCACGAGGCTCAGCCCCTCCTGCTCGTCCCGCACGGCAATGGCGTGCCGGAACGCCGTGCGCAGGTTCTCGTACTCCGTCTGGAAGCGTTCGATGGCCTCGCGCTGGCGCGGTCCGCGCAGCAACGGGTCGGTGGTGCGGGCGAGTTCGCGGTAGTACGTCAGATGGGCGCGCTCGGCGGCGAGGCGGGCGCCCGTCTCGTCCAGGCGCTCCGCCGCGTACTCGGCGACGGTCTCCAGGAGCCGGTAGCGCATCCCGCCGTCGGCCGAAGGGGTCGCCACCACCAGGGACTTGTCGACCAGGGAGCCGAGCGCGTCGAGGGCGACGGGTCCGCAGACGGCTTCGGCGGCGGCGAGGTCGCAGCCGCCCGCGAAGACGGACAGACGGCCGAGGACGTCACGTTCGTCCGCGTCGAGCAGCTCCCAGGACCAGTCGACCACCGCGCGCAGGGTCTGCTGGCGGGGCAGGACGGTACGGCTGCCGGAGGTGAGCAGGCGGAAGCGGTCGTCGAGCCGGTCCGCGATCTGACGAGGCGTCAGCATGCGCAGCCGGGCGGCAGCCAGCTCGATCGCGAGCGGGAGACCGTCCAGACGGCGGCAGATCTCGGCGCACGCCTCGACGTCGTCCTCGACGCGGAAGCCGGGCCGGGCGGCGGCTCCCCGGTGGCCGAACAGGCGCAGCGCGACCGGCTCCGGCAGCGGTTCGACCGGACGCACCAACTCCCCCGGTACGCCCAGGGGTTCGCGGCTGGTGGCGAGCACGGTCAGACCGGGGCAGGCGGCCAGGAGGCGTTCGGCGAGCCGGGCGGCGGCGTCCACCACGTGCTCGCAGTTGTCGAGGATGATCAGCATCCGGCGCCGGGCGCAGTGCTCCACCAGGCGCTCGACGGGGTCGCCGTAGCGCTCGGCGGCGGCGCGGGCGCCCTCGACGCCCGCGCCGTGCAGTACGGTCTCGCGGGCACCGATCGCGGTGAGCACCGCCTGAGGGACCGCCTCGGGCTCGTCCACGGGGGCGAGTTCGGCGAGCCACACCCCGTCGCGGGCGGTGTCCCGGACCGCCTCTGCCGCCTCCTGGGAGAGCCGGGTCTTGCCCGCGCCGCCGGGGCCGAGCAGGGTGACCAGGCGGGAGGCGGCGAGGTCGGCGCCGATGGCCGCGATGTCGCTCTCGCGCCCGACGAAGGAGGTGAGCCGGGCGGGCAGGTTGCCCGGCACGGGGCGCGGGGCGGCGACCGGGGCGGGTCCCGGCGGCGCCGGGGCGTCCTCGGTGAGCAACTCGGCGTGCAGGGCGCGCAGTTCAGGACCGGGGTCGGAGCCGAGCCGGTCGGCGAGAAGCCGCCGTACGTCCTCGTAGGCGGCCAGCGCCTGGGCGGGGCGACCGGCGTCGCGCAGGGCGCGCAGGCGCAGCGCCTGGAGGGGTTCGTCCAGCGGGTGGCTGTCGCACAGGGCGGCCAGCTCGGGCAGGGAGCGCTCCGCCTGGCCGAGGGCGAGGGCGGCGGTGTGCCGGGCGCGCAGGGCGTCCAGGCGGCGGGCTTCCCAGCGGGCGGCTTCGGCGGTGCGGTCGGGCAGGTCGGCGACGACCTGCCCCTGCCAGAGGGCGAGGGCGTCGTCGAGGATCCCGGCGGCCTTGGCGGGGTCGCCGTCGGCGAGGGCGCCCAGACCGTCGGCGGTGAGCCGGTCGAAGCGGGTGAGGTCGACGTCGTCGGGGGCGGCGGTGAGCCGGTAGCCGCCGTCGGCGGAGGCGATGGTGTCGGCGCCGAGGGCGCGGCGCAGGCGTCCGATCAGCGCCTGGAGGGCTCCGGCGGCGTCGGCGGGCGGATCGGCGCCCCACACCTCGTCCACGAGAACGGCGGCGGGTACGGTCCGCCCGGCCCGCAGCGCGAGCACGGTCAGCAGGGCACGCAGCCGCGCCCCGCCGACGGGGACGGCCGTGCCGTCGGGGCGGAGAGCCTGGGTGGTGCCGAGAAGCCGATAGCGCACGGGGTTCATTGTCTCCGGTCGGACCGCTTGGTTCGGCGGCGGGCACGGGATGCCGCGGGCAGGGGCGCGGCGGGCCCGTCCGGGACCTCCAGGGTGACGAGGGCGCCGCAGGTCCGGTGGACCAGGGTGCCGGACTTCTCGGCGCCGCGCCCCTCGGTGCCGGACTCGAAGGTGTCGCCCTCGAACCACTTGGGGCAGGTGTCCACCGCCTCCAGGCTCCAGGACCCGGGCACCGGGCGGTGGGTGGGCGACTCCTCCGGGCGGAACTCGTACGCCGCGCGCACCAGCTCGACCGCGCGGACCACGCCCTCGGTCGCCGGACCGCGCCCGCCGTGGTTCTCCACCCAGGCACCGGCGCCGTACACCCCGCCCGGGTCTTCGGACTTCTTGACGGGGACGAGATTCCAGCCGACCCGGTCACCGACGGAGAAGGGGTCGCCGCAGCACCCCATCTGCCAGTCCTCGTAGAAGACCTTCATCCGTGCCATCCCCCCAGCCTCGCGGAACCGGGAGCCGGTGGCGAGGCGTTTTCCCGGCGAGTCCCGGCCGGGTACGGTCGGGCACCCGACCGTCCGCGCGATCCGCGCCCCGCCCCGCCCGATCCGTACCGCTTCGCCCGGAACGCACTCTTCAGGAGCCGCCCATGACCACCGCAGCGACCCGCCCCGCCGACCGCCGGGTCAGTCCCGTCTTCGTCGGAATCCTGGCCGTGGCGGCGGTGACCGGCTGGGCGACCTGGACCGGGTTCGCCGCGCAGCCGGGGCTCGCGGTGTTCCTGTTCGTGACGGCTGCCTGGGTGGTCTCGCTCTGCCTGCACGAGTACGCGCACGCGCGCACCGCGCTGCACGGCGGGGACCTCTCCATCGGCGCCAAGGGCTATCTGACGCTGAACCCGCTGAAGTACACGCACGCGCTGCTGAGCATCGTGCTGCCGGTGCTGTTCGTGATCGCGGGCGGGATCGGTCTGCCCGGCGGCGCGGTGTTCATCGAGCGCGGCAGGATCCGGGGGCGCTGGCGGCACAGCCTGATCTCGGCGGCGGGTCCGCTGACGAACGTGGCGTTCGCGCTGGTGTGCGCGGCGCCGTTCTGGCTGGGCGCGGCGGGCAGTGTGCCGCGCGACTTCCGGTACGCGCTGGCGTTCCTGGTCCTGCTCCCGGTGAGCGCGGCGATCCTGAACTTCCTGCCCGTTCCGGGTCTGGACGGCTACGGCGTGATCGAGCCCTGGCTGCCGTACGGGGTCAAGCGGCAACTGGAGACGTTCGCCCAGTTCGGCATGCTGCTGGTCTTCGCGCTGCTGTGGGTGCCGTCGGTCAACGCGGCGTTCTTCGACCTGGTCTACGGGGTGCTGCGCGTCCTGGGTGTGAGCGACGGGTTCTCCGACTGCGGCTACTGGCTCTACCGCTTCTGGAGCGGCACGCCGACGTGCGCCGTCAGCCCGTGACGGACTTGGTGGCGGCGCCCCGGCTCCGCTTGAAGTAGAACCAGCTCATGTTGGAGGTCAGCCCCGCGAGCAGCACCCAGACGATCCCCAGCCAGCTCCCCTGGACGAACGAGACGACGGCCGCGGCCAGGGAGAGGACGCAGACGGCGAGGGTGACGAGGGCGATGCGGGGCATGGGACCGGCTCCTGTCGGGGGACACTGCTACGCGCACCAGTGTCCCCCATGGACCGCCCCCGCCCGGCGCCGGTGTCACACGTCGGTGACGCGCAGCCCGGCGTGCGCCTTGTAGCGGCGGTTGGTGGAGATCAGGTTCGCGACGAGCCCCTCCACCTGGTGGGCGTTGCGCAGCCGCCCGGCGAAGACACCGCGCATCCCGGGGATGCGCCCGGCGAGCGCCTGCACGATGTCGGTGTCGGCGCGCTTGTCGCCGAGGACCATGACATCGGTGTTGATCTCGTCGATCTCCGGGTCCTCCAGGAGGACGGCGGACAGGTGGTGGAAGGCGGCGGTGACCCGGGAGTCCGGGAGCAGCGCCTCGGCCTGCTGGGCGGCGCTGCCCTCCTCGGGCGTGAGCGCGTAGGCGCCCTGCTTGTCGAAGCCGAGCGGGTTGACGCAGTCCACGACGAGCTTGCCCGCGAGGTCCTCGCGGAGCGACTTCAGGGTGTCGGCGTGACCGTCCCACGGCACGGCGACGATCACGACGTCGCTGCGGCGCGCGGTCTCGGCGTTGTCGGCGCCCTCGACGCCGTGGCCCAGTTCCTCGGCGGCGGTGTGGGCGCGCTCGGCGGAGCGGGAGCCGACGATCACCTTCTGCCCCGCCTTGGCGAGGCGGTACGCGAGCCCCTTGCCCTGCGGGCCGGTGCCGCCGATGACGCCGACGACCAGGCCGGAGACGTCGGGCAGGTCCCAGGGGTCCTTGGCCGGAGCCTTCGCGGGGGTGGAGGCGGCGGTCTGTGCGCTGTCGCTGGTGGTCATGGCCCGACTCTACGTCCGCGCGCCCTCGCGCACCCGCGCGGGTGAGTCCTCGGTTCGGGCGAACCTGAAGTGAACTGCGGGACGAACGGGACCGGTTGAGGCAGGATGCGGGCGCATGGACGCCGTACGGGTCGCGCTGCTGCGCGAAGTGCTCGCCGGGACGGAGTGGTTGGGCGCCACCCGCCGGTTCGCGGGGGTGCTGCGCGGCTCGGTGACGGCGCACGGCGGCGGGCTGCTGCTCGCCGGGACGCCGGAGTACGAGCCCTGGCATCTGGCGGCTCATCTGGTGGACGAGGCTGCCTGGTCGGGCACCCCGGAGCTGGCTCCCACCCTGGTACGCCACCACGCCCGCCCCTCCGACCCCGCGCATCTGGCGGTCGGCCCGGGCAGGATCGCGGAGGCGCGCCGGGGCGAGACCCTGCTGGTGGTGGCGCCGGACGAACCGGCGGCGCTGCTGGAGCGGGTCCACACCGCCCGGCGCGCCGGGGTGACCGTGCTGGCGCTCGGCGCGGGGGACGGCGAGCTGGCCGCGATGGCGCACGACGTGCTGGCGGTCCCCGAGGGCGCCGAGCTGGACCTGGACAGCGTGCAGCACCTGGTGAGCGCGGCGGCGGGCGAGAACGCGGGACCGCCGAGGGCGCGGCGGGGTTTCAGGGACCGGCTGTCGCGGCTCGCGGAGATTTTGACGGCGCCGCCCGCGGCGCCCTGGTAGGACGCCGGGTCCGGCAGCTCGCCGTACCCGGGAGAGCGCCCGGAAACGCCGCCGCCCCGGCGCAGGCGCTCACGCGCGCTGCCACCGGGGCGGTCGGGCAGGGATACGGGCGCGCCGTCAGGCCGTGTCGCCGTCCTCGCCGGAGGGGGCGTCCTGCCAGCGGGGGTCCTTCTCCCACTCCTCGTTGCGCTCGTGGGCGGTCTCCATGGCGTGCCGGGCCGCTTCCGGCGTGGCGTACGGGCCGAAGCGGTCCTTGCCGGGGCAGTCGGGGCCCTCCTCGACCTTCTTGTGCTCCAGGCAGTAGTACCACTCGCCCGGCTTGCCCTGGGTGCGCTTCTTGAACACGGACATCAACGGCTCCTCTCGCCACACACATGTTCCCCCATGCCCGCTGGTTAGACTCGCTGGCATGTCTGGCCAGTCGCTGCTCGTACCAGGGGAGCTGTCTCCCACCCGTTCGGTGCCCGGAAACATCCGGCGTCCCGAGTACGTCGGAAAGCCCGCGCCCACGCCGTACACCGGTCCGGAGGTGCAGACGCCCGAGACGATCGAGGCGATGCGCCGCGCCGGCCGGATCGCCGCCCGGGCGATGGAGGAGGCGGCGAAGATCATCGCCCCCGGCGTCACCACGGACGAGCTGGACAAGGTCGCGCACGACTACATGTGCGACCACGGCGCCTATCCGTCGACTCTGGGCTACCGGGGCTTCCCCAAGTCCCTGTGCACCTCGGTCAACGAGGTCATCTGCCACGGCATCCCGGACTCGACGGTCCTCAGGGACGGCGACATCGTCAACCTGGACGTGACCGCGTACATCGGCGGGGTGCACGGCGACAACAACGCCACCTACCTCGTCGGCGAGGTGGACGACGAGTCCCGCCTGCTGGTCGAGCGCACCCGTGAGGCGCTGAACCGCGCCATCAAGGCGGTGAAGCCCGGCCGCCAGATCAACATCATCGGCCGGGTCATCGAGTCCTACGCCAAGCGCTTCGGCTACGGCGTGGTGCGGGACTTCACCGGGCACGGCATCAACTCGTCGTTCCACTCCGGGCTGATCGTCCCGCACTACGACTCCCCGCACGCCACCACCGTGATCCAGCCGGGCATGACCTTCACCATCGAGCCGATGCTGACGCTCGGCACCCACGAGTACGACATGTGGGACGACGGCTGGACCGTGGTGACCAAGGACCGCAGGCGCACGGCCCAGTTCGAGCACACGCTGGTGGTGACGGACAGCGGGGCGGACATCCTCACGCTGCCGTAAGAACCGCAGAGGGGCGGCTCAGCGCTCCAGTACGACCCTGCCGCCGACCTCCACCCAGCCGTGCGGCTGGGGTGCGGTGAGGAGCTGGGAGCCCGCGCCCTGGGTGATGTTGAGCGCCCGGCCGAGCCGGTCGGTGAGGAGGAGGGCGGCCGCGCCGGTCGCCTCGTCCTCGTCGATGCCGTCGTTCCGCCCGGGGAAGGCGCGGGCGCGCACCCGTCCCGCCGCCTCGTCCTCCCACGCCCAGGCGTAGATCCATTCGCCCGGCGGCGGCACCTGAAGGGCGTCGACCTCGGCGGCGCTCGCGTACTGGCGCAGGGTGCGCGGCGGAGCCCACTCCGCGCGCGCCTCGATCCAGGTGAACTCGCCGTCGAGCCGGGTGCCCACCTCCCCGGCGGGCGTGACCAGTTCGGGCACGTCGAGCAGCCAGGCGGTGCCGACGCAGGGGTGGCCGGCGAAGGGCAGCCGGGAGGTGGGGGTGTAGATGTCGATCACTCCGCGCTCGGGGTCGTCCACGAACACGGTCTCGCTGAAGCCGAGTTTGGCGGCGAGCTCCTGCCGGTCGTCACGCTCGGGCACCAGCGAGCCGTTGCGGACGACACCGAGTTCGTTGCCGTAGCCGCCGGTGGGTCCGCAGAAGACGCGGAGAACGTCGTAGTCAGTCACCCGCGCATTGAAGCACCGCGACCGCTTGGGGTGCTCTTTGCCCGCCCTTGGCGCCGTCTTTGGGGTGCCGACATCAAGTCGTGTCTGTGATCTTTTCGTGCGGTTCGAATGCCGTACCGGGCGGTTACGGCCGGACTAAGGCTCGGGTAAGTTAGGCAAGCCTCACCAAACCGAATGGGCGGGTTTGTGCCGCCCTGACCGCATGGAGCCCGTATGCGAGCCGTCCGTCCGATCGCGATCGCCGCCACCGCGGCCGCCGCGCTGACCGCCCTGTCGGCCTGCACGGCCAAGAGCGACGCCAAGGACGGCGACGCCATCCAGGTCACCGCCGCCGACTCCACGTGCGAGACCTCCACGAAGTCCGTCCCGGCGGGTCAGGTCACCCTGAAGATCGAGAACAAGGGCTCGCGGGCCACCGAGGTCGAGATCCTCTTCCCGGACGACCGGATCGTCTCCGAGAAGGAGAACATCGGCCCGGGCACCAAGTACACGCTCACCGCCGAGGTGAAGGCGGGCGCCTACGAGATCGCGTGCCGCCCGGGCATGCGGGGCCACGGCGTCCGGCAGAAGCTGGCGGTGACCGGCTCCGGTGCGACCGCCAAGCGCAACCCGGCGCTGGACAAGGCCGTCGCGGGCTACCGCCAGTACGCCCAGGACCAGGCGGACCAGACGATCCCCCGCGTCGAGACCTTCGCCAAGGCGATCCAGGCAGGTGACCTCGCCGCCGCGAAGAAGGCTTACGCGCCCTCCCGCCTGGGCTGGGAGCGCACCGAGCCGGTCGCGGAGTCCTTCGGTGACATCGACCCGAAGGTGGACACCCGCGCCGACGGGCTGGAGGACGGCCAGAAGTGGACCGGCTGGCACAAGCTGGAGAAGTCCCTCTGGCAGGACAAGAAGATCACCGCGGCGGACAAGAAGCTCGCCACCGAGCTGGTCACCGACCTCACCGACTGGCAGAAGCGCGTCGGCAAGGCCGAGATCACCCCGACCTCGATGGCCAACGGCGCCAAGGAACTCCTCGACGAGGTCGCCACCGGCAAGATCACCGGTGAGGAGGACCGCTACTCCCACACCGACCTGGTGGACTTCAAGGCGAACGTGGAGGGCGCGCAGCAGGCGTACGAGCTGCTGAAGCCGGGCGCCGCGAAGAACGACCCGGCGCTCACCGCCGAACTGGACAAGCAGTTCGGCGCGTTGGACAAGCTGCTGGACAAGTACCGCGCGGACAAGGCGTCCTACGACTTCGTCTCCTACGACAAGGTCACCAAGGCGCAGCGTAAGGAGCTGTCCGACGCGGTCAACGCACTCGCGGAGCCGCTGTCGAAGCTCGCCGCCGCGGTCGTCAAGTAGCAGCGAAGGTACGGGAGTCGGTGATGACCGAGAGCGAGCGGAGCGGCCCCTCGCGGCGCGCGCTGATCGGCTGGAGCGGTGCCGGGCTGGCGCTCGGCGCCGCCGCCGCAGGCGGCACGATGGCGCTGACCGGGGCGGACGACCATCTGGGTCTGGCGTCCGCCGACACCGGCGGCGCGGTCGCCTTCCACGGCGCGCACCAGGCGGGCATCGCCACTGCGGTGCAGGACCGGCTGCACTTCGCCGCGTTCGACGTGAAGACCGAGGACCGCGCCGAGTTCGTCCGGCTGCTGAAGGACTGGACCGCGGCGGCGCGCCGGATGACGGCGGGCAGGGCGGTCGGCGAGGGCGCCTACGGCGGGCTCGCCGAGGCGCCGCCGGACGACACCGGTGAGGCGCTGGGGCTGAAGCCCTCGCGGCTCACCCTGACGATCGGCTTCGGTCCCTCGCTCTTCGAGCGGTTCGGTCTCACCGACCGGCGCCCGGCCGCGCTCGCGGACCTGCCGAAGTTCCCGGGCGACAACCTGGAGAAGTCCCGCACCGGGGGCGACCTCTGTGTGCAGGCGTGCGCGGACGATCCGCAGGTCGCCGTGCACGCGATCCGCAACCTGGCCCGCATCGGCTTCGGCAAGGTCGCGGTGCGCTGGTCGCAGCTCGGCTTCGGCAAGACCTCCTCGACCACCCCGGACGTCCAGACGCCCCGCAACCTCATGGGGTTCAAGGACGGCACCCGCAACATCGCGGGCACCGAGACCGCCCGGCTGAAGAAGCACGTGTGGGTGGACGCCTCGGACGGGGACGCCAAGTCCGCCTGGATGACCGGGGGTTCGTATCTGGTCGCGCGGCGCATCCGGATGAACATCGAGACCTGGGACCGCACTTCGCTCCAGGAGCAGGAGGACGTGTTCGGCCGGGACAAGCGCGAGGGCGCCCCGGTCGGCAAGGCGAAGGAGCACGACGCGCCGTTCCTGAAGGCGATGAAGCCGGACGCCCATGTGCGCCTGGCCCACCCGGACTCCAACCACGGGGTCACCATCCTGCGCCGGGGCTACTCCTTCACCGACGGCACCGACGGGCTCGGTCGCCTGGACGCGGGGCTGTTCTTCCTGGCCTACCAGCGTGACGTGCGCGAGGGGTTCATCCCGCTCCAGCGCCGGCTGTCGGCGCAGGACGCGCTCAACGAGTACATCCAGCACGTGGGTTCGGCGGTCTTCGCGATCCCGCCCGGCGTCCGGGACTCCGCCGACTGGTGGGGCCGGACGCTGTTCTCCGAGGAGGCGTAGTCCGTGTTCTCCAACTATCTGATCGGTCTGCGCGAAGGACTTGAGGCGTCGCTCGTCGTCTGCATCCTGATCGCCTATCTGGTCAAGACCGGTCGCCGGGACGCGCTGAAGCCGATCTGGCTCGGCATCGGTGTGGCGATCCTGCTCGCGATGGGTTTCGGCTGCGCCCTCGAATTCGGCTCCCAGGAGCTGACGTTCAAGGCGCAGGAGGGGCTCGGCGGCTCGCTGTCCATCATCGCGGTCGGGCTCGTGACGTGGATGGTGTTCTGGATGCGGCGCACCGCCCGGCACCTGAAGAGCGAGCTGCACGGGCGGCTGGACGCGGCTCTCGCCATGGGCACCGGGGCGCTGGTCGCCACCGCGTTCCTCGCCGTGGGTCGCGAGGGTCTGGAGACCGCGCTGTTCGTGTGGGCGTCGGTGCACGCGGCGAGCGACGGCACTCCGCGCCCGCTGATCGGCGTCGCGCTCGGTCTCGCGACGGCGGTGCTGCTCGGCTGGCTGTTCTACCGGGGCGCGCTGCGCATCAACCTCGCGAAGTTCTTCACCTGGACCGGCGGGATGCTGGTGGTGGTCGCGGCGGGCGTGCTGGCGTACGGCTTCCACGACCTCCAGGAGGCGGGCATCGTCCCGGGCCTCACCCACCTCGCCTTCGACATCAGCGGCGTCATCCCGCCGGACAGTTGGTACGGCACCCTGCTCAAGGGCGTGCTCAACTTCCAGCCGGACCCGACGGTCGTGCAGCTCACGGTCTGGCTGCTCTACCTGGTCCCGGTGCTGACCCTGTTCCTGCTCGACCCGCGCGTCACGGCGAAGCCGCGCGGGCGCGAGCGGGCGGAGAGCACCTCCCGGTAGGGTTCGCCTCCGGGAAGGGGTGAGCGCTACTCATGGGCAGGAATCGGGTTCGGCGCCGGGGACGGAAAGCCGTCATAGCGGGCGCGCTGACCGCGGCGGTGTCGCTGACGGCGAGCGGCTGCGTGGTGGTGCACGGCGAACGCGCGATGATCCCCGCGGCCACCCGTACCGACGCCGCGCAGGCGCTCGCCCGGTTCACCGAGGCGTACAACAAGGCGGACCGCGCCTACGACAGCTCCCTGGACGAGGACCATGTCACCGGCGCCCTCGCCGACATCGACTCGGCCAGGCTGCGCGCGGGGCACGCCAACCATCCGGACGGCAACCCCGCGCACACCCCGCTGAAGCTGACGGACGCGAAGTTCACGATCCCGAAGAAGCCGGGCTGGCCGCGCTGGTTCGTCGCGGACGCCCTCGGCAACAAGGGCGGCTCGGCGCGCTGGCTGCTGGTGTTCACCCGTCAGTCGATGGGCGCGCCCTGGCAGGTGGCGTATCTGACCGTGCTCGCGCCGGGCGCCGTACCGAAGTTCAGGACGGACGCGGACGGTTTCGCGGAGGCGGTGCCCGCCGACGCCACCGGGCTCGCCCTGCCGCCGGGCGAGCTGAGCGACAAGTACGCCGCGTATCTGAAGAGCGGCGGGACGAGCTTCGCGAACGGTCCGAGCACCAGCGGGCTGCGCACCCTGCGGCAGCAGCAGGCGCGCAAGCCGGGGCTGGTGCGGCAGTACATCGACGAGACGCTGGACCGGGGCGCCTACGCGCCGCTCGCGCTGCGCACCGAGGACGGCGGCGCGCTGGTCTTCTTCGCCTCGCGGTACTACGAGAAGCAGACCGCCGCCGCGGGCACCTCGGTGCCGGTGCCCAACCAGGACGTGCGCGCGCTGACCAAGGGCGAGGTCAAGCAGTCCCTGACGATGGAGTTCGTCTCCAACGAGACCGCGCTGGTCCCGGCCGGGAGCGGGCGGGTGTCGGTGCTGGGGCGGGTGCAGGGGCTGACGTCGGCGCGGGGCGCGTAGCCGTCGTGTGCGACCAGGGCTCAGTGCCGTAGCGGCCAGGCGCCGGTGGAGTGGTCGGACTCCTCCGTGCCCGCGTGCCGGGCGCAGGCGTCGGTCAGCGCCTCCAGGAGGGTCAGCGGCTCGGGGAGCGGGTGCTCGGGACCGCGTACCCAGCGGACCTGGCGGTCGCCGTCGCCGCCGGGGAGGCGGGCGGGGGGCATCAGGACGTAGGAGCCCCGGCAGTGCCAGCGCATTCCGGGGTGTTCGTCCATGGTCTCGGGGTGGCAGTCCAGTTCGCAGGGCCACCACTCGTCCTCGTCCTCGGGGGTGCCCCGGGTGAGGGTGAAGAACAGCATCCTGCCGTCGTCGCTCTCGGCGACGGGACCGACCTCGACGCCGGTGGAGAGCAGCCGGTCGAGGGCTTCGCGTCCGGCGGCGAGGGGGACGTCGAGGACGTCGTGGACCATGCCGGTGGCGGTGACGAAGTTGGCGTCGGGCTGGTCGCGGACCCAGCGCTCGATCTGGGCGCGGTCGGTGGTCGACTGGGTCTGCCAGGCGAAGGAGACCGGGTGGCGTCCTGGGGTCGGACAGCCGACGCGGTCGCAGGAACAGCCGTAGCCCGGGGCGGGGTGCGCGGCGGGGGCGAGGGGCAGTCCGGCAGCGGCGGCGGCGAGCAGCAGCGCCTCACGGCTGTCGTCGGCGGACGTCTCCTTGGGTCGGCGTCCGCGCAGCCACTGGGAGATCTTGCCCTGCCGACCGGACCGGCCGCCGAACGTCGCGCTCATCTATCCCCTCGCATCGCTGTGGTGCGGACAGCATGTCTCATCGTCCCATCTTCCTGCTCCCCGGGGGACCGGAGCGCGTATGCGAAGGAATCCGGCGAGACATACCTCACAATCGAGGTGGTTTAGCCGCTTTCACCCACTGATTGCGAGGTTTGCCGGGCGGGTCGCAGGGACGGGGCAGGCGCGCGCGTCAGGTGGGGTCGTACGGGGGCCAGGCGTCGCCCCACTCGGCGTCGCGGGCTGCCTTGTACAGCTCGCCGTGCCGCTTGGTGACCGTCGTACGGCCGAGGCGGTCGTCCGCCTCGCACAGGTCGAGCAGCACCTGACCCTTGCGGATCTGGGGGCGCCGGACGACGCGGTTGAGGGCGGGTTCGGCGGGGAGTCTGGTGGCGGCGACGTAGCTGAACTTCTCGTCCTCGTACGCCAGGGAGCCGCCCTTGACCTGCCGGTGCAGCGAGGAGCGGCTGACCCGGGCGGAGAAGTGGCACCAGTCGGTGCCGGGCACGATCGGGCAGGGGGCGCTGTGCGGACAGGGCGCGGCGATACGGAACCCGGCGGCGATCAGCCGGTCGCGCGCCTCGATGATCCGCTCGTACCCGGCCGGGGTGCCCGCCTCCACGATCACCACGGACCGCGCGGCGCCCGCGGCGGCGTCGACGAGAGCCGCGCGGTCGGTCTCCAACAGCTCGTTGAGCACGTACGACACGGTGATCAGGTCGGTGTCGGCGAGGTCGAGCGCGGCGCCGATCCGCGCCCGCTCCCAGCGCGCCCCGGCCAGACCGGGGTGGGCGGCGGCGATCTCCCGCCCGAGCGCGAGCGCGGGCTCGGCCCAGTCCAGCACGGTGACCGGTCGGGTGCCGTCCCAGGTGGCGGCGACCGCCCAGGTCGCGGCGCCCGTCCCGCCGCCGATGTCCACATGGCTCCCGGGCACCCACTCCGGCACCGCGTCCGCGAACGCGCCCAGCGCCGAACGCACGGCCTCGAAGGTCGCGGGCATCCGGTACGCCG
This sequence comes from Streptomyces sp. DSM 110735, assembly GCF_016482685.1. Lineage (GTDB taxonomy): Bacteria > Actinomycetota > Actinomycetes > Streptomycetales > Streptomycetaceae > Streptomyces. Next base: position 198,092 of record NZ_JACYHF010000004.1, read on the forward strand.
CGTAGGCGGCCACGTCGGCGCGGTCCCGCAGGATCGGCGCGTTCGTCGGGGTGTCCCCCCGGTAGTTGGCGATCAACCGCTCGACGGCCGCGGTCGCCTGCCGCGGCGGCAGCCCGTCGAGCACCCCGGCGAGGGTGGCGCGGAGGGTGTCGGCTGGGGAGGAGGGGGCGTTCACCTGTCGATTGTCGCAGGTGGTGGCAGGGCGGTGGGCTGCCTCGGGTCAGGCGTCGCGGACCGCGCGGGAGAGGTGGGTGGCGAGGCTCGCGCGGGGGGCGTTGGCGGGTGGGCGGCGGACGGGGTGGACCGTGTTGGCCAGCAGGACGAGGTAGGTGTCGGTGGCGGGGTCCAGGACCAGGGAGGTACCGGTGAAGCCGGTGTGCCCCGCGGCGCCCCGGCCGGAGAGTTCGCCCATGGACCAGGGCTGGTCCACGGCGAAGCCCAGCCCTGGGGCGGTGAGCAGGAGTTCCACGAAGTCGGGACCGAGGACGCGGGCGGTGCCGTAGCCGCCGCCCGCGAGGAGGGTGCGGCAGAAGACGGCGAGGTCGGGGGCGGTGGAGAAGAGCCCCGCGTGACCCGCGACACCGCCGAGCGCCCAGGCGTTCTCGTCGTGCACGACGCCCCGCAGCATCCCCCGGTCCGCCTTCGCCCACGGGCGCCGCTGGTCCTCGGTGGCGGCGGCGCCGGGGCACGGTCCGAAGCGGGTCGCGGTCATGCCGAGCGGGCGGGTGATGCCGTCCGCGATCAGGGTGTCCAGACGGCGCCCGGTGATCCGCTCCAGGACGAACTGGAGCAGGATCATGTTGAGGTCGGAGTAGAGATGCCGACCGGGCTCCGCGCTCGGCGCCTCGGCGCGCAGCAGGTCCATCCGCACGGCGGCGTTCGGGCAGTCGTACAGCGGGAGTTCGGGGCGCAGCCCGGAGGTGTGGGTGAGCAACTGCCGTACGGTCACGCCGTGTTCGGCGACGCCGGTGAACTCCGGGAGATACGCGCCGATCCGGGCGTCGATCCCGAGCGTGCCGCGCTCGATCTGCTGCACGGCGGCGACGGAGGTGAACAGCTTGGTGAGCGAGGCGAGGTCGAAGGGCGTGTCCACGGTCGCCGGAACCCGTGCGGCGGGCGGGAGTTCGACACCGGCGTCGGCGTCGGGGTCGTACGAGGCGTAGCGCACCGCCCAGCCCGTCGCCTCGGCCACCGCGATCACCGGACCGCGCCCGGCCACCGCGACGGCACCGGCGGCCCAGGGGTGCGGTCCCTCGGTGAAGGTGCGCAACTCGGCTTCGAGGAGCGCGAGTTCGGCGGGGTCGAGCCCGGCTCGCTCGGGGGTGCCGGTGCGCAGTCTCGGGGTGCTCAGCTCTCCGCTCCCTTCGGGCGCGCGGTCGGGTCGGCGGCTGTGACCTCGGGGAGGCTGGGGTCGGTGAGCATCGGCTCGGTGAGCTGTGCCTCCGTGAGCTTCGGCTCGGTGAGTGTCGGCTCCGTGAGCTTCGCCTCGGCCGTCCGCCGCGGTCGGACCAGTCCCATGAAGCACGCGGCGGCGACCAGCGCCCCCGCCAACTGCACGACCGCCATCGGCACCGCCGTCCGCTCCCCCGCGATCCCGACCAGCGGAGACGCCACCGCGCCGATGAGGAACGAGGACGTGCCGAGCAGCGCCGAGCCGGAGCCCGCCGCGTGCCGGGTGCGCAGCAGGGCGAGGGACTGGGCGTTGGGCAGGGTGAAGCCCATCGCGGACATCAGCGTGAAGAGCGCGGCGGCGACGGGCGCGAGACCCACCCGTCCGAAGACCCCGGTGGACATCAGCAGCAGCGCGGTCGCGGCGAGCACGATCACCGCGAGTCCGCAGGCGAAGACCCGGTCCAGGCGGACCCTGCCGACCAGCAGCTTGCCGTTGATCTGCCCGGCTGCCACCAGCCCCACCGAGTTGAGCCCGAAGAGCAGGCTGAAGGTCTGCGGGGAGGCGCCGTAGACCTCCTGGACGACGAAGGGCGAGGCGGAGACGTACGCGAACAGCGCGGCGAAGGCGAAGCCGCCCGCGAGCATGTACCCGGTGAAGGGCAGGTCGGCGAGGAGCCCGCGCATCGTCCGCAGGGACTCCCCCACCCCGCCCCGGTGCCGGTCGGCGGGCGCCAGCGTCTCGGGCAGCCGCCACCACACCAGCGCGGTGAGGACGACCCCGATGCCGGTCAGCACGACGAACACGCCCCGCCAGTCCGTGAACCGCAGGATCTGCCCGCCGATCAGCGGGGCGACGATCGGCGCGGTACCCGATATCAGCATCAGGGTGGAGAAGAAGCGGGCCATCGCGACGCCGTCGTAGAGATCCCGTACGACCGCCCGCGCGATGACGATCCCGGCGGCGCCCGCGAGTCCCTGCGCCAGCCGGAAGGCGACCAGTGTCCCCACGTCGGGCGCGAACGCGCACAGCGCGGTGGCGACGAGGTACACCGCGAGCCCGGTCAGCAGCGGACGGCGCCGCCCCCACCGGTCGCTCATCGGCCCGACGACCAGTTGCCCGAGCGCCATCCCCGCCAGGCACGCGGTCAGCGTGAGCTGCACACTCGCGGCGGGCGCGTGCAGCGCGCGGGTGACCTCCGGCAGCGACGGGAGGTACATGTCCATCGCCAGCGGCGTGGTCGCGGTCAGCGCGCCGAGCAGGAAGGTGACCAGCATCCGGCTCCCTCGCCCTCCCCCGACCAGCGCGGTCCTGTCGGAGGCGTGCCGCAGCTCCGGCGCCGCCATGTGCTCGGTCATACGTCCCCTCCTCGGACTCCCGGGCGACCCCGGAGACCCTCCATGTTCTCAGGAACCGGGGGGTCGGGGTCGTGGCTCAGGAGACGGAGGTCGGGGGTCCTGGGGGCGGAACCCCCGGCAGGGGCTCAGCGGCGGTGGCGGCCGCCGACGTCCGTGCCCGTCGTGCCCGTCGTTTCCGCCGTCTCCGGCGACTCCCTCGGCGCGGGCGCGGAAGCCGGGGCGGACGCGGGCGTACCCGTCCCGTCCACCGGCGGAGCCGTACGACCGCGGCGGCGGCGAAGGGCGGCCCACGTGCCGCCGCCGACCAGCAGCGCGGTGAGCGCCGCGCCCTCGGTGATGCGTACGCCGGAGGGACCCCTGGCGCCCGCGGCGGAGGCGTGGGCGGCTGCCGGAGCTTTGCCGCCCGCGGGCGCGGGGCGGGAGGTCGCGGGGACGCCGGGTTCGACGAGCGTGCCGATCGCGCGGGCCGAACCGCCGTGCGTGAAGCCCCAGTCGAGGAGCGCGGCGGTCTGCTCGTAGACGGCGTTGCTGCCCTCGGCGGGGTGCATGACGGTGACGAGCAGGGTGCGTCCGCGCCGGGTGGCGGCGCCGGTGAAGGTGTTGCCCGCGTGACTGGTGTAGCCGTTCTTGACGCCTATCAGACCGTCGTACGGGGTCAGCCCCCACGCGCCGGTGAGCAGGCGGTCGGTGTTCTGGATCTGGAAGGTCTTCTTGCCGCCCGCCGGGAAGTCGGCGGTGCGCGTGCCGCAGTACCCGCGGAAGTCGGCGTCCTTCAGACCCTGGCGGGCGAAGAGCGTGAGGTCGTAAGCCGAGGAGATCTGCCCCTTGTGGTCGAAGCCGTCGGGGCTGACGACATGGGTGTCGAGGGCGTGCAGATACTCCGCGCGCTCCTGCATCTCGGCGACGGTCTTCGCGACGCCGCCGTTCATGTGGGCGAGCACGTGCACCGCGTCGTTGCCGGAGCGCAGGAAGACGCCCTGCCAGAGCTGCTCGACGGTGTAGGTGATGCCGGGCTTGATGCCGACAAGGCTGGAACCGGCCGGGATGTCGGCGAGGTCGGCGTCGGTGACCTTGTAGCGCTGGGCGCGGTCGAACTTCTTCAGCACCGTGTCCGCGAACAGCATCTTCAGGGTGGAGGCGGGGGCGAGGTGCCGGTGCGCGTTGTACGAGGCGATGATCTCCCCGCTGTCGGCGTCGGCGACGAGCCACGCGCGGGCGGTGAGCTTCTTGGGCACTCCGGTGGCGCCGCGCACCTGGACGCCCTTGCGGGCGAGCTGCTCGCCGCCGACCACACCGGTGGTCTCGGCGGCGTAGGCGGGGGCTGCGCCCGGGGAGACGCTCAGGGAAACGGGGAGGGCGGCCGCAGTGAGCCCGAGGACGGCACGTCGGCTGAGCCGGGAACATTCACGCACCCCGGGACCGTACACCGCCTCGAACAGCCGTTTCCCTCCGGGAGGTGGGTTCCGGCCCAGGAATTTGCTCTCTTATGAAGATCGGCCCGGCGCACCGCCGTCACACCGGCACCACGTTCTCCACCCGGCGCCCCCGCGTCTCTCTCCACCCTCCATCCGCCCTCCCTCCACCCGAACGCCCGCCCCGGCGCGCCCGGCGCACGGGGGGCTGCGACGGTGGAAACGGTGGTAGCCACGCGGAACCCGTAGGAGAGTCTCATGGGCTGTTACGACCGACGCGACATTGGCCTGTTGCTGCTCCGTCTCGGCACGGGCGGGGTGCTGGCGGCGCACGGCGCGCAGAAGCTGTTCGGCTGGTTCGGCGGGCACGGTCTGGAGGGCACGGGCCAGTTCATGGAGTCCGTGGGCTTCGCGCCGGGGCGGCGCAGCGCGACGATGGCGGGCCTCGCGGAGGCGGGCGGCGGCGTCCTGCTCGCGCTCGGTCTCGCGACCCCGGCGGCGGGCGCGGCGGCGGCGGGCGCGATGGCCGGGGCGGCGGCGGTCCACGTCCCCAACGGCTTCTTCGCCCAGGGCGGCGGCTACGAGTACGCCGCCAGCCTCGGTCTCTCCGCCACCGGTCTCGCCGTCACCGGCCCCGGCCGCCTCTCCCTCGACCACGCGCTCGACCACGTCCTCGACCGCGGCTGGATGGTCCCGGCCGCCCTCGGCGTCACGGCCGCCGCCACCGCCGCGGTGATCGGCGCCCGCAACAAGCGGCTTCGCGAGAGCGTGACGGTGGAGCAGGAGATGCTCTTCGAGGAGTGACCGCCACCCGGTCGCTCCGGATACGGTCCCCGGAGACCGTACGAAGGAGACGCACCCGTGGCCGAGCACCTCACCGTCCTGACCACCACCGACGCCCCCGACAAGGCCCACACCCTGGCCACCGGCGCGATCGAGCACCGCCTCGCCGCCTGCGCCCAGATCGACGGCCCGGTCACCAGCGTCTACCGCTGGGACGGCGAGATCCGCTCCGAGCACGAATGGCGCATCCACTTCAAAACGACCACCGACCGCTACGACGCCCTGGAGTCCTACCTCCGGGCCACCCACGACTACGACACCCCGGAGATCATCGCGACCCCCGTCGTACGGGGCAGCGAGGCGTATCTGGCGTGGGTGAGCGAGGAGTCGGGGGAGGGGTGAGCGGGGTCTAGACGGGCAGCTCCCACGAAGGCCCGTCGGGAGCACCGATCCACACCCGCTGCGTGCCGTCCGGTTCCACGGTCATGCCGAAGCCGGACTGCGGGGGTGAGCCTGCGCTCTGCCAGAGGGCGAGGGCGGCTTCCACCTGGTCCCAGAGGTTGAGCGGGCCGTGCTGGTGCACCGTCCAGCCGTTTCCGGCCGGTTCCGTCCACGCCTGGGATCCCGTGGCGACGTCGACGAGGATCACACCGGTGCCGGTGGTCATGAATTCGGCGGACGGCGCGCCGAGTTGAGCGACAAAATGCCCGGTCCAGTCCTCCAGGAACGCGGGGTCCACGCCGGCGGACCCGGTGCGGCCCGGGTACAGGTGGACGTCGGGGCGTGGCGGGCGTTCGTGGGGGCGGGCGAGCATGTAGCCGATCTCGTCGCTGCGGAAGCGGCCGGTGGCGCTGCCGTCGTCGCGGACGGTGAGGCGGACGAGTCCGGAGGCAAGCATCCATCCGCTGAGGGTCGTGGTGATGGTGCCGCCGGAGCGGACTTGGCGCAGCCAGGACAGAGGAATGTGGCGGACGGCGCAGGTGGCCACGATGTGGTCGTACTCGGCGCCGTCCTTGTGCCCGGCGAGTCCGTCACCGGTGATCAGCGTGGGGCGATACCCGGCGGCGTGAAGGTGCTCGGCCGCCGCGGCGGCCAGACCGGGGTCGTACTCGACGGAGTACACGTTCTTCTCGCCGAGGCGACTGCACAGGACGGCGGTGGAGTATCCGGTGCCTGTGCCGATCTCCAGCACCTTCTGTCCCTCGCCGATCCCGGCGACGTCGAGCATCCGCACGACCAGGGAGGGCAGGGTACTGGACGAGGTGGGACGGCCGGTGACGGGCCCGGTGGCGTCGATGACGGTGGTGCCGTCGACCTGGGTGACCCACGTGGTGTCCTGATAGACGAGTTCCAGCCACTCTCCGGGAGGAGTGCGGTCGCGGTGCGCGGGGGTCCAGTGGTGGCCGTCGAACCGGAACAGCCCATTGCCGAGGAAGAGTTCGCGGGGCACCGCTTCGAGGGCCGCGCGCCAGGCCGGGTCCTCCACGGGAACGGCGGCGGCGAGTCGGCGGCGCAGGGCTGCGGAGTCGGTCATGCGGGGGCTCCATGCTGGAGGCGGTCTGCGATGGCGTGCGTGAGCGGAGTGGTGATGCGGTCGGGGAACCAGGCCCACTGACCGTTGGGATTGCACTCGTACCAGTGCCAGCGGCCGTCACGGTCAAGCCCGAAGTCGAAGGCTCCGAAGGAGAGCCCGAAGGCGTCGAGGTAGGCGCGTACGCCCTTGGCGACGGCTGGTGGGACCGGCACGGTGGTGTAGGTGAGCCGGTCGTAGTGGCGGCGCCAGTCCACACCGGGTGAGCCGTCGATGCGGACGGCGGTGAGGTAGTCACCGACGGCGGTGAGGCGGACGTCGGCGGACTTGTCGACGCGTCGCTGGAACAGGTGCGCCGTGTGGCGCAGGCGGTTGCCGATCTGGTCCGGGGTGACGTCCTCGATCCACACGGTCAGCGCGCGTCCGGCGCCATCGGTGTACTCGGTTTCCCTGAGCGGCTTGTAGACGACCGGCCCGTGCTCGGCGGCGAAGGCGCGGGCGCGAGCGGGGTCGTTGGTGATGAGCGTGGCGGGAACAGTGAAGCCGCAGTGGGCGGCCGCGGCCAGTTGCGCGGGCTTGTACTCGGCGTCCCGGTTGCGCCACGGATGGTTCAGGTAATGGGCGCCGGGGAGGGCGGCAAGGATGCCACCGAGCCCGTAGCGGGCTTCTTCGACGGCCCATCGGCCGGTCTGCCCGTCCAGGGCGAGGTCGGCAGTGGAGGGGGTGGGCCGCCGCCAGTACACCGAGCGGACGTTCCCCAGGTCGAGGCTCCGGGACGCGGTGGCCAGAGTGCCGCCGGGACCACTGCCGTCGAACGTGCCGGACAGGGACACCTCTCGGGGAAAATCGCCAGGATCCAGACGGACCACCGGCACCCGGCGCCGGTTCAGCTCGACAATCACCTCGTCCGCGGTCGCGTCGTCCAGACGCGTGACGACGAGGACGGGCGGCCCACCCGCGGTCATCAGTCGGAGTCCCCGTTCTGGTCGCTGCCCTGGTCCGGGGTGCCGTCCAGGCTGGTCTTCGTGCTCGTCTCCTGGGACGTCCCCGATCGCTTGTGCTTGGCCTCCGCCGTCAGTTGTACGCCGTCGGGACCGACCCACGTGGGGACCTGCGTGTGCGAGTCGAGGACGGCTCGCGCGGCGGGGAGGACGGCCGCAGGAGGGTACGGCCGCATACGCCCGAGTCCCCAGGGCTTTACCTGTTCCGGTGACGTCACGGGCTGCTTCATGGGTTCCTCGTCTCTCAGGGGATCCGACAGCGACAGCCGCCGTCCGGGGATTGCGGTCGGCGGAAGGCCAGTCAACTCGCCGCTACGGGGATGAGGAGACTCCAGAAGGCGACTCCAACACGGAGTCACGTCAGCGGTGTTGGCCCTAACATCGGTTCCCTTCGCTACTCGGGGGAGTCGTAGATGGACCGTCTGTCATCCGGCCCGCGCGAGGTCGTCGCCGGGCTGCTCGGAGACGAGCGCCTGCTCCGGGCGTGCGCCGAGCGGGACATGGGCGCGGTGTTCCGGATGCTCAACGCGCGCGGTGTGAGTACGCGACGCATCGCCGCCGCCGTCGACATCACGCAAGGGCGGCTGTACGACTACATGAACGGCAAGAGCCGGGTGGAGAAACTGACCCTGTTCGAGCAGATCGCCGACGCCTTCCGCATCCCCGGCCATCTGCTGGGGCTGGCTCGGCGCCCGTGGGAGCCCGGGCCCGAGACCGTCGGGCACCGGCGGGCGGACCAGGCCCCGCCGGACGGCGACGATCTGGTGGCGATGGACCACTTCCGCAGCGCCGACCGGCAGACGGGCGGCGGCAGGCTGTACGGAGCTGTCGTCCGGCACCTGTCGGACCGGGTGGCACCGAGGCTGGTCGACATCGGCTGCGGTCCTCATGTGTTCGCCGCGGCCGCCGCGCTGACCGAGATGGCGGGCTGGATGGCGCACGACTCCGGTCACGACGACCGCGCGGCCCGGCACTTCGCCCGCGCGCTCCTCCTGGCCCGCACCTCCGGTGACCTCGCGCTGGCCGCACACATCGCCGCGAGCAACAGCCACCTCGCCCTCGAGACCGGGGACGCCGCCGAGGCGGTCGGCTGGGCGCGGACCGGGTTGGACCTGGCCGCGCGGGGACCTCGGATTCCCGCGCTGACCGCACGGCTGCACACGATGCGGGCGCGGGCACTGGCGGTCGCGTCTCAACACGCTCCGGCCGTCCACGCGCTCGAGACCGCGCACCGGGACCTGGAAGCACCGCCTGCCGCGGATCACCCGTGGCTGAGCCCGTTCGACACCGCCGCCCTGGCCGGTGAATCGGCTCTTGTCCTGCGTGACCTGGAGCAATACGACGAGGCACTGACCCACGCCGAGCAAGCCGTCGCGCTGCGCGAGGCGGGACGGGCGCGGTCGCTGGCGCTCAGCCGGATCGGCCTGGCGACCGTCCACCTGCACCGCGGTAATCTGGACGCCGCGGTGGGCGTCGGCCACGATCTGCTCGGTACGAGCCCGACCCTCGGTTCGGTCCGGGTGGCACGACAGCTCGACGGGTTGCGCGGGCTGCTGAAGCCGCACGGCGGGTACCGGCCGGTCCAGGAGTACCTGGCGCGGTTCGACGAAGCGCGCCGCGCCAGAATGCTCCTGCTGGCCGATCTGATCCCGCCGTCCCCGGGAGGCACCACCGCATGAAGCCCACAGCGCCCGATCCCACGGACACCGAAGCCTGGAACGCGTACCTCGCGGAGGGCAACGCCAAGCAGGCCCGCAAGCGCGTGGCGGCCGACGTGCTGCTGCGGGACCCGGCCGGACGGGTGCTCCTGGTGAACCCCACCTACAAACCGGGCTGGGACCTGCCCGGTGGGATGGCGGAGGCCAACGAGGCGCCGGAGGACACGGTGCGCCGTGAGCTGATGGAGGAACTCGGCGTACGTGTCACCCCGCGCGGACTGCTGGTGGTGGACTGGGTGGGACCGCACGGTCCCTGGGACGATCAGCTCGCGTTCGTCTTCGACTGCGGCACTCTGGACCAGGAACGGGCCGACCGGCTGCGACCACGGGACGACGAGCTGTCCGAGGTCGCGTTCGTCACGGCAGCCGAAGCCGTGGATCGCCTGCGGGACCGTATCCGGCTTCGGTTCGAGCACGCCCTGACGGCACTGGCCACTGGTCGGCCGCTCTATCTCCGCGACGGCGCACCCGTCATGTGAGGCGGGGCGCATGGGGGCGGCAGACGAGTCGGGCTGTACGCCGGATTTTGTCGCCGGGCGGCCTCGCGGCCGGCCGGGAGACGGCCATCCATCTAGGACCGGCGTTGCCGCCGGCCTCGTGCGGTCTACCCGCGGACTCGGGCGGGCAGCCCTCGATCGTCCGCGCAGAAGCACCGGGGTGCTTCCTTTTGACCTTGCTCCGGGTGGGGTTTACCTAGCTGCCCAGGTCACCCTGGGCACTGGTGGTCTCTTACACCACCGTTTCACCCTTACCGAGGACCGAGGTCCCCGGCGGTCTGTTTTCTGTGGCACTGTCCCGCGAGTCGCCTCGGGTGGCCGTTAGCCACCACCCTGCCCTGTGGAGTCCGGACGTTCCTCGGGAAGCCCGTAAGGGCTCCACGCGGCCGTCCGCCCGGCTCGTCTGCCGTGCCGACCATGGTACCGGGCGCGGGCGGCGGAGCCGACCGGTGCGGGTACGGGGGCGGTCCGGCCGGGGAGCGGAGCGGAGCCCCTCGCACGCCCCGTACGCTGGCGCGGAGGCGAGATGAAGGAGTACCCGTGCTTGTCCTGCTGCCGCCCTCGGAGGGTAAGGCGTCCTCGGGCCGTGGCGCCCCGCTGAACCTGGAGTCCCTGTCCCTGCCCGGACTCACCGACGCGCGGCGGGCCGTGCTCGGGGAGCTGGTCGAGCTGTGCGCCGGGGACACGGAGAAGGCGCGCGAGGTGCTGGGGCTGAGCGAGGGGCTGCGCGGGGAGGTCGCGAAGAACGCGGAGCTGCTCACCGCCGGGGCGCGTCCCGCCGGGGAGATCTACACCGGGGTCCTCTACGACGCCCTCGACCTCGCCTCCCTCGACCCTGCCGCCAAGCGGCGTGCCGCCCGCTCGCTGCTGGTCTTCTCCGGGCTGTGGGGCGCCCTCGGCGTCACCGACCGCATCCCCTCCTACCGCTGCTCGATGGGCGTGAAGCTCCCCGGACTCGGCGCGCTCGCCGCGCACTGGCGCGAGCCCATGGCCGAGGTACTCCCCGAGGCGGCGGGCCGGGGGCTGGTCCTCGACCTGCGTTCTGCCGCGTACGGCGCCGCGTGGAAGCCGAAGGGCGAGGTGGCGGGGCGTACCGCGACCGTACGGGTGCTGCACGCGCCCACCCGCAAGGTGGTCAGCCACTTCAACAAGGCGACGAAGGGGCGGATCGTACGCGCCCTGCTGTCCGCCGGTGCCGCGCCCGCCGGTCCGGCCGAGCTGGTCGTCGCGCTGCGGGATCTCGGGTACGAGGTGGAGGCGGAGGCACCGGGTCGCGGCGGTAAGCCGTGGGCGCTGGACGTGCTGGTGGACGACGTCCACTGACCGACTGTTGCAGCATGTGCAACGTCCGTTGCGGAGGCTGATCGGGGTCGGCACGATGTCGGGCATGACCTCGCCCTCCTCCGTGCTGGACCTCGCGCCCGTCCTGCCCGTCGTGGTCCTCACCGACCCGGCGGACGCCGTACCGCTCGCGCGGGCCCTCGTCGCCGGGGGTCTGCCCGCGATCGAGGTGACGCTGCGGACCCCCGCCGCGCTCGACTCCATCCGCGCGATCGCCGCCGAGGTGCCGGAGGCGGTGGTGGGCGCGGGGACCGTCATCACGCCGGGTCAGGTCGCGCAGTGCGTGGCGGCGGGGGCGCGGTTCCTGGTCAGCCCCGGCTGGACGGACGGTCTGCTGACCGCGATGCACGCGTCCGGACTGCCGTACCTTCCCGGGGTCTCCACCGCCTCGGAAGTGGTCGCCCTACTGGAGCGCGGCGTACGGGAGATGAAGTTCTTCCCCGCCGAGGCGGCGGGCGGCGCGGCTTATCTCCGTTCCCTGGCGGGGCCGTTGCCCCAGGCGCGCTTCTGCCCCACGGGCGGGATCGGGACGGGGAACGCGGGCGAGTATCTGGCGTTGCCCAACGTGGGGTGCGTGGGGGGCAGTTGGATGGTTCCGGGGGGCGCGGTGGCCGCGCGGGACTGGGGGCGGGTGGAGGAGCTGGCGCGGGGAGCGGCGGGGATCAGGGGAGCGAAGTGCCTTTGATGAGCCGCGCGTTGAGGTCCGCCAAGCTCAAGGACGCAGGTGCGACGTGTCGTTGAACAACCGCACGCTCGCGTTCCCGTCGCGGTAGTACGCCACCGCCGACAGTGAAGCCGCCGACAGCTCCATCCGGAACAGGGACTCGGGCGGGGCGCCGAGGGCGAGGCGGAGCAGGGTCTTGATGGGCGTGACGTGGGTGACCAGCAGGACGGTCCGCCCCGCGTGGGCGGCGACCAGGCGGGCGCGAGCCGCTTCGATACGGTCGGCGGTCTCGGTGAAGCTCTCGCCGTCCCCGGTGGGGCGTACGGCGGGGTCGGCCAGCCAGGCGGTCAGGTCGTCCGGGTAGCGCTCGCGCACCTCCCCGAAGGTCAGCCCCTCCCAGGCGCCGAAGTCGGTCTCCCGCAGCCCGTCGTCGACCGTCACCTCCAGCCCCAGCCGGTCCGCGACGGTCCCCGCGGTCTCCCGGGTACGGGCCAGCGGCGAGGCGACGACTGCCTGAATCGTCCCTCGCCGGGCGAGCGCCGCGGCAACCCGCTCCGCCTGCTCCCGCCCCACCTCCGACAGCGAGGGATCGGTACCCCCGCTTCCGGAGAAGCGCTTCTGCGGGGTGAGGGGTGTCTCTCCGTGGCGCAGCAGTACGAAGGTGGCGGGCGCGCCGAGATCGGGAGCCGCGCTCCAGCCGGGGGCGGTGGTGGCGGCAGCCTGGTCACTGGGGCGGGGGTCGGTGGCAGCGGAGCCGGTGCCGTCGGCAGTGGCATCCACGCTGCCGGAACCCGACGCCGCAACGGCTCGCGCCGCGCGCGCCGACGCGGGAGTGTCCGCCGCGTCGCCCCCCGGTGAAACCCCGCCGGTGGCAGCCGCCGCCTCTCCGCCGGGGTCGTCCGCCGAGGCGGTCGGCGCGACGGCACCCTCGGAAGCCGCGCCCGCCCATCCCGCCCCGGCCGGTGTCGAACCCGCCGGGACGGCGAAGGCGCCCTGGACGGCAGCACCCTCCGCGGCCGCGCCGACAGAACCCGCCCCCGCTACGGCAGTACCGGCCGGAGGCGCGGAAGCAGCCGCCGTCGCCTCGGCGTCGAAGTTGCCCACCCGAGCCGGACCCGAGCCTCCTGGCACGACAGCGCCCTCCGCAGCCGCGCCCGCGATTCCCGCTCCGGTCGGAGAGACGGAAGCACCTTGGGGCGCAGCGGCAACCGAGCCCTCCGCGCCGGGGGTGCCCTCCGGGATCGTCGGCGCGACGGCACCTTCAGAAGCCGCATCCGCCGGGGCACTCGTGGACCCGGCGAGTGTGCGTGCCGCGCGGGCGTCGTCGGCCGCGCGCGTTGTCGCCACCGCGTCCGTACCCCGCGGGTCGGCGTCGACAGGCCACGCCAGTTGCCCGTCCGCCACACCGGCGCCCCGGTCGGCAGCCGACGACGATCGAGACCCGGGCGCACCCGGCGCCTCCGGCACGACAGCCACGCCAGGTCGCTGCTCAGCCGCCTCGGCAGCATCAGCCATCTCTGCCGCCCCGCCCCCCGCAGCCGCCTCAACCCCGCGCACGCCACCCCGCAACGCCTCCCGAGCCCGAGCCGCCCCCGCGACCGCGTCCCCGGACGGACCCGAAGCCGCGAGCACGTCAGAACGCGCCCCCCGCCGAGCCGACGGAGTCCACCGCTCGCCCCGCGCCCCCGCGTCCATCGCCTCGTTGGCCAGTCGGTCCGCGTGCTTGTTCTCGGCGCGGGGCATCCACGTGTACGTGACCCGGCCGGGAGGGAAGATCCGTGCCGCCTCCATCGCCAGCGGCTTCATGTCGGGGTGTTTGATCTTCCAGCGGCCCGACATCTGCTCGACGACGAGCTTGGAGTCCATGCGGACGCTGACCCGGGCGTCGGGGTCCAGGGCGTGGGCGGCACGGAGCCCGGCGACGAGACCGCGGTACTCGGCGACGTTGTTGGTGGCGGTGCCGAGGTACTCGGCGGCTTCCGCCAGGGTCTCCCCGGTCGACGCGTCGCGCACGACGGCGCCGTACCCGGCGGGCCCGGGGTTGCCCCGCGACCCACCGTCGGCCTCGACGACGAACTCACGCACCACGCACTCCCGTCACCGTGTCGCAGACGACCGCGCCGCAACCGGCGAGCCCCGGGCTGACCCGCGACCCACCGCCCGCCTCCACGGCAAACTCACGCACCACGCACTCCCGTCACCGCGACGCAGACGAACGCACCGCAACCGGCGGACCCCAGGCTGCCCCGCGACCCGCGCACCCCAGCCACAACGCCCGCTGCAAAGAAGGACCCGCCTACAGCCCCGACTCCGACGTCCGCACAAGAATCCGCGCGCAGTTCTCGCAGCGGACCACCTTGTCCGGTGCCGCCGCGCGGATCTCGCTCAGTTCGGTGATGGCCAGCTCCTGGCGGCAGCCCTGGCAGGTGCGGGCGTAGAGCTTGGCCGCGCCGATGCCGCCGCCCTGGGTGCGCAGGCGGTCGTACAGCTTGAGCAGGTCGGCGGGGACGGAACCGGCGACGACCTCGCGCTCCTTGGTGACCGAGGCGGCCTCGGCGTCGATCTCCTGGAAGGCGGCGTCGCGGCGCGCGGTGGCGTCGTCGGTCTTGGCCTGGACGGAGGCGACCCGCTCGGTCAGCTCGGCGACCCGCGCCTGCGCGGACTCGCGGCGCTCCATGACCTCCAGGACGACCTCCTCCAGGTCGCCCTGGCGCTTGGCGAGCGAGGCGATCTCGTGCTGGAGGCTGGAGAGGTCCTTCGGCGAGGTGACGGCGCCGGAGTCCAGGCGCTGCTGGTCGCGGGCGGCGCGCTGGCGCACCTGGTCCACGTCCTGCTCGGCCTTGGTCTGCTCGCGGGCGCAGTCGCTCTCCTCGGTCTGCGCGGCCACCAGCAGGTCACGAAGCTGGGTGAGGTCCTTGCCCAGCGCCTCGATCTCGGCGTGCTCGGGCAGCGACCTCCGCTTGTGGGCGAGCTGCTGGAGGCGGACGTCGAGGGCCTGGACGTCGAGAAGGCGGATCTGGTCGGCGGGCGCGGCGTTCAGTTGGGGGCTCCCAGGGGACTCGTGGTGGTGATGGACGCCGCGTGGGCGGTCCAGGGGTCGGTGACCGTCTTGGAGACGTGGACCCGAAGACCCCAGTCGTGACGGTCGGAGATCTGGTCGAGCTGGGCTGCGGCCAGCTCGCACCAGGGCCACTCGGTGGCCCAGTGCGCCGCGTCGAGCAGCGCGAGCGGTCGGTGGGCGACGGACGCCTCGAACTCGGATGCCGGGTGGTGGCGCAGGTCGGCGGTGAGGAACGCGTCCACTCCGGCCGCGCGCACGTGGTCGAAGAGGCTGTCGCCCGAGCCGCCGCTGACGGCGACCCGGTGGACGACCGCCTCGGGGTCGCCCGCCACCCGGATGCCCTGCTGCGTGGCGGGCAGCCGCGCGGCGGCGCGGGCGGCCAGCTCGCGGACGGTCAGCGGATGGTCCAGCTCGCAGATCCGGCCCAGACCCCGGCGGCCCTCCGGATCGGTCGGGTCGGGGACGAGGGGTCCCACGACACGGAGGTCGAGCGCACCGGCGAGGGCGTCGGAGACGCCGGGGTCGGCGGTGTCGGCGTTGGTGTGGGCGACGTGCAGGGCGACGTCGTTCTTGATGAGGGTGTGCACGACGCGGCCCTTGAAGGTGTCCGCCGCGACCGTGGTGGTCCCGCGCAGATAGAGCGGGTGGTGGGTGACCAGCAGTCCGGCACCCAGCTTCACGGCTTCCTCGACGACCTCCTGGACGGGGTCGACGGCGAACAGGACCCGGTCGACCTCCTGGTCGGGGTCGCCCGCGACCGTGCCGACCGCGTCCCAGGACTCGGCCCGCTCCGGGGGCCACAGGGTCTCCAGCGCGGCGATGACTTCAGACAGACGGGGCACGTGCCAAGGCTACCTGTCCGTTCCGGGAGGCCGTACCGGTCGGACGTCGTACTCCCCCGCTGCCCCGCCGGGCAGCACATGAGCCGCTCTTCCTCAGAGGAATCGCTTCTGCGCCACCCGTATGTGTGAAGCCTGGCTCCGTCGGCCCCCCGCCTGTGCGTACGAAAACTAGCTTCGTCGCCGGAGGTGACCGAACGATGACGGCCTGTGCGATCGAAACCACGTCGGCCGGCGCGGACGACGGTGATCCGGAGAATCCGGAGAGCCGGGGTACGCGTCCGGCAGTACCGGCGGTGACCGGGGCGCCCGTGCCGCCGTACGCCATCACGGCGGACGGCGCGTACGCGGCGCGCCTCGCGTCGGCCGGGGAGTCCTGGTTCCCCGAGCGCTGGACGCTGGACGGCCCGGAGCCGTACGCGGTGCCGCTGCCCGGGAACCAGCCGGAGGAGCCCGGCACCCAACTGCAGCCGATGAGCGACGGGCGGGTGCTGATCCACCGCCTGGTGGAGCACCACCACGCCTTCTCCCTGCTGTACCCGACCGGACCCGGCACCGGTGAGCTGGCGCTCGGCACGGTCGAGTGCCCCGAGCCGGAGACCCGGCTCACCCTGCTGCCCCCGGCGCCCTGCGGCACCCGCGCCTACGCCCTCGCGGTGGGCGCCCGCTCCACGGCGGTGTGGCGGGTGGCCGGCGGCGCGGGCGGTCCCGAGCGCCTGGCGGAGCTGCCGGGCCGCTGCTCGGGCGGGGTCTGGCTGGACACCGCCGGGCGGATGCTCGCGGTGGACCGGGAGCTGGGCGGGCGGACGAAGACGGTGGTGGTGGACCTCGGGCGCGGGGGCGCGGTCACGTCGCTGCTCCAGATCGCCCCGGACAGCGACGACCGGCTGCTGCTGGCCGACCCCGACAGCGGTCTGCTGGTGATCGCCTCGGACGCGCCCTCGCCGGGGCAGGAACGATTGGGCTGGGGTGTCCTCGGCAGCACGCTGCCGGTGCGTTTCCCCGCCTCGCTGCGGTTGCCGGACTGCGCGGTGACGCCGTTCGCGATCCAGCCGGGGCAGGTGCTGATGCCGGAGAGCTGCGCGGTCGCGCTGCGCGTCGACGGTCCGCTGGGCACCTGGGTGGGGACCTGGCGCCCGGCCGAGCGCCGGGTACGGCACCTTCCGGCTCCGGAGGGCTGGCTCGCGGGGGCGGGGCTGTGGACGCCGGAGGGCGTGCTGCGGCTGCCGTACGCGACGGCGGAGACGCCCTGCGGGGTGGCGGAGCTGACGGTGGAGGGTCCGGTCCCGGCGGTGGAGGGGGCCGACGGGACGCCGGAGGAGGCGCCTGAGGAAACGGAGGCGCCCCGACCGGTTCCCCTGCAAAAGGCTCCCCTCGCCTCCTCATCGGTGGCCAACTCGTAACCGAATGGCACCGATCGGCGTGGCCGCCTGGTTTCGCCCCCGGTCCTGCCGGTTAGACTCGCCCGGCCAAAAAAGATCATGTTGACGGGGTGAACACTTCCGATGACCGACACCAGTACGACGCAGGCGCCGTCGGCGGCCACGGACTCCGCCTGGCCGCAGCCGTACCTGGACGCCGCCGAGCCGGACGGGCACGGCAGGCACCGGGGCCAGGTGGCGTCCCAGGACGGCGAGGCGGCTCCGCGGGGCCGCCACCGCCGCCCGGGCGCGGGGGCCGAGGGGCAGACGCGGGTCTGACCGGGTCGTGAGGGCGGGGGTACGGATGCGTACCCCCGCCCTTCGTCGTGTCCGGGTCCCGCGCGGCGGTGACATTTGTCCCGCCCGCCCCCGGTACCCGCGTACCGCCGCAGTCCGTACGTCCGCCTCTGCCGCCCGAGGGGCTCCCGCTTCTACCGTCGTAGGCATGACACAGACGCGGGGCACCGAAGCGGTCGGATGCGGACAGAGGGGTGCGTTTCCTACGCTGTACCGTCGCCCCGTCGAACGGACGGGCGAGGCAGCGGCGGAAAACACGGGGAACACGTACATGTCATGGTGGGCTGAGGCGCGGCGCGGGCTGCGCGCGGCGAACGCGGCGCGGCGGCGGTGGCGGGCGGACATGGCGCGCGCCAAGTCCGACATGGCGCGTGCCAGGGCGGCACAGAAGGCGGCGCACGCCCGGGGCGAGAACCCGGCACTCGCCGAGCACGCGCAGGCGGGACCGCCGCCGACCGGGTTCGCCCTGCTGCCCTGGCTGCTGATGGGTCTGGGCGCCTTCTCCAACCTGCTCCAGGGCGACGCCCCCAACCCGCTGGTCGGCGGTCTCGGTCTGCTCACCTTCAACTCCCTCTACGTCTACGTCACCTTCCGCGCCTTCGACCGCGCCAAGCGGGAGTCGACCGGCACCCGGGTCGCGCTGGTGCTGATGGGTCTGCTGACCACGGCCCTGGGGCTCGGCTACGGCGGCAACTGGCTGCTGTTCTTCCCGCTGTACGGGCTCGCCGTGGGCGCCACGCTGCGCGGCAGGCTCCTCGGCCGCCTCGGGCTGCTGCTCTCGGCGTACGCGGCGGTGCTCGCCGGGCTGCGCGGCGGCTGGTCGCAGGCGCCGAACATCGGCTATGCCACCTTCCTGTCCTGCATGGTCACCGCCGCGATCCTCGGACTGTCCGAGGCGGTGCGGGAGCTGCGCGCGGCGCGCGAGGAGCTGGCCCGGCAGGCGGTCGAGAAGGAGCGGATGCGCTTCTCCCGCGATCTGCACGACCTGCTCGGGCACACGCTCTCGGTGATCGTGGTGAAGTCGGAGGCGGCCCGGCGGCTGGCCGGGCGGGACCTGGACGCGGCGCTCGCGCAGATCGGGGACATCGAGTCGGTCGGTCGGCAGGCGCTGACCGAGATCCGCGAGGCGGTGACCGGCTACCGGGAGGGCAGCCTGGCCACCGAGCTGACCCGGGCCCGCTCGGCCCTCGCGGCGGGGAGCGTGGAGCCGGTCGTACGGCAGTCGGGGGCGCCGCTCGCCCCGCAGACCGAGGCGCTGCTCGGCTGGGTGGTGCGCGAGGCGGTGACCAACGTGGTGCGGCACAGCGACGCGCGCCGCTGCGAGATCACGGTCGAGGGCGCCGCCGAGCGGGTCCGGCTCACCGTGACGGACGACGGAACGGGCACCCCGGTCCCCCGCCAGACCGCAGGCATCGGCGGCACGGGGCTCACGGGTCTGACCGAGCGTCTCGCGGCGGCGGGCGGCACCCTCACGGCGGGTCCGGCGCCGCAGGGCGGCTTCACGGTGACGGCGGAGCTGCCGGTGGAACCGGCGGACCCGTGCGCGGTGGCTTCGGCGGCGGAGCGCTGAGCACCGGCGCCACTACGCTGACCCGGTGACGAACATCCGCGTACTGCTCGCCGAGGACCAGGGCATGATGCGCGGCGCCCTCGCGCTCCTGCTCGGTCTGGAGGACGACATCGAGGTGGTCGCGCAGGTCGCCGCCGGGGACGCGATCGTGCCCGCCGCGCTGGAGCACCGCCCCGACGTGGCCCTGCTCGACATCGAGCTGCCCGGGATGAGCGGTCTGGACGCGGCGGCGGAGCTGAAGAAGCGGGTCCCGACCTGCCGGGTGCTGATCCTGACCACCTTCGGCAGACCCGGCTATCTGCGCCGGGCGATGGAGGCGGGCGCGGCGGGCTTCCTGGTGAAGGACGGTCCCGTCGAGGAACTGGCGCAGGCGGTACGGCGGGTGCTGGCCGGGGAGACGGTGGTGGACCCGGCGCTCGCGGCGGCGGCACTGAGCGCGGGACCCAATCCGCTGACGGCACGGGAGCGCGAGGCGCTGCGGGCGGCGGTGGACGGGGCGACCGTGGCCGACATCGCCCTGCGGCTGCGTCTGTCGGAGTCGACCGTGCGCAACTATCTCTCCGCCGCCATCGGCAAGACCGGCACCCGCAACCGCGCGGAGGCGGTGCGGGAGGCGCGGCAGCAGGGCTGGTTGTGACCCCACGGGTTCTGACTCCGGATCAGTAACCCATGGATCGGTCAAGGATTCATTAGCGGCCCGAAGCAACGGAATAGTTGCCCGTGCATACGACGTTTCTCCCGGTGATTCATTCACGCGGGAGGAACCTCACTCAATGCCCCAGACGACCGATCGCCCCACCCGGAGGGCCGGCGGAGCCCTGGTCCCGGTGCTCGCCTTCGCGGGCATCGTGGTCGCGGTGATGCAGACCCTGCTCGTGCCGGTCATCAAGGACCTGCCGCAGTTGCTCGGCACCGAGCCGAGCAACGCCACCTGGGTGCTGACCTCGACCCTGCTCTCCGGCGCCGTGGCCACCCCGATCATGGGCCGCCTCGGCGACCTCTACGGCAAGCGCCGGATGCTGATCCTGAGCCTCGCCGTGATGGTGGCGGGCGCCCTGGTCAGCGCGCTGACCAGCCAGCTCCTCGTCATGATCGTCGGACGTACGCTCCAGGGCTTCGCCATGGGCGCGATACCCCTCGGCATCGGACTGATGCGCGACATGCTGCCGCGCGAGAAGCTCGGCTCGGCCATGGCCCTGATGAGCTCCTCGATCGGCGTCGGTGGCGGTCTCGCGCTGCCCGCCGCCGCCCTGGTCGCCCAGCACACCGACTGGCACGCCCTGTTCTACGGCGCCGCCGGGCTCGGCGTGCTCGCCATCGTCCTCACCCTGCTCGTCGTCCCCGAGTCCCCGGCGCGCGCCGAGGGCTCCTTCGACCTGCTCGGCGCGCTCGGGCTGTCCGCGGGTCTGGTGCTGTTCCTGCTGCCGATCACCAAGGGCAGCGACTGGGGCTGGTCCTCGGGCACCACGCTCGGTCTGTTCGGCGCGGCACTCGCCGTCCTGCTCCTGTGGGGCGTGTACGAGCTGCGCACCGCGGCGCCGCTGGTCGACCTGCGCACCACCGCCCGCCGCGAGGTGCTGCTGACCAACCTCGCCTCGATCATGGTCGGCGTCAGCTTCTACGTCGTCTCCCTCGTCCTGCCCCAGTTGCTCCAGCTCCCCACCGCCACCGGGTACGGACTCGGGCAGTCCATGGTGGTCGCGGGTCTGTGCGTGGCGCCGCTGGGCCTGACGATGATGTTCACGGCGCCGGTGTACGCCCGCCTGTCCGCGCGCTACGGCCCGCGTACGACCCTGATCATCGGCCTGCTGGTCATCGCCGTCGGCTACGCGGGCGGTCTCGGTCTGATGCACGCCGCCTGGCAGACCATCATCACCTCGGTCGTGCTCGGCGCGGGCATCGGCCTCGCCTACTCCTCGCTGCCCGCGCTGATCGTGGGCGCGGTCCCCGCCTCGGAGACCGGCGCGGCCAACGGTCTCAACACCCTGATGCGGTCCATCGGCACCTCGGTCTCCAGCGCGGTCATCGGCATGGTGCTCGCCAACACCGCGCAGCCGGTCGGCGGCGGGCTCGCGATCCCGACCATGCACGGCTTCCGGGTCTCGTTCCTGATCGCCACCGCCGCCGTCCTGGTGGGTCTGGTCCTCGCCTTCTTCCTGCCGCGCACCCCGCGCCCCGAGCAGCACACGCAGTTGCGTGCCAGCAGCGAGGAGGACGCCAACCTGGAGCACGCCCGCGCGGTGCTGCGCGGCTTCACCGGGCGGGTGCTCGACGCCGGGGGCGCCCCGGTCGCCCGCGCCAAGGTCACCCTGATCGACCGCCGGGGACGCCAGGCGGGGACCACGCTCTCCGGTCCCGACGGCGGCTACGCCCTCGCGGTCCCGTCCGGGGGCGCCTACGTCCTGGCCGCCAGGGCCGCCGGACACGGCCCGCTGGCCTCCTCCGCGACGCACACCGGGGACGAGCGGGCGGTGGAGCTGGACCTGGCGCTGCCGGGAGAGACCGTCAGCGCCTGACCCCATCCGTGAGACCCCCCGCACCGCACCCCCCGCCGGACTCCGGCGGGGGGTGCGGCAGCATGGGGCGCCTGAGCAGCCGTTACGACCGAGAGGAATCCCATGTCGGCACCGAAGCCCGAGATCCTGGCCGCGTTCGAGGCGGCGAAGGGCTTCATGCCCGTGGACGAGGGACTGGCGCTGTACGCGGCCGCGCGGGAGGCGGGGCGCCTCGGGCTGCCGCTCCTTGAGGTGGGCACGTACTGCGGGCGCTCGACGGTGCTGCTCGCGGACGCGGCACGGGAGAGCGGCACCGTCGCGCTGACCGTCGACCACCACCGGGGCAGCGAGGAGCAGCAGCCGGGCTGGGACTACCACGACCCGGAGACGGTCGACCCCGAGGTCGGTCTCATGGACACCCTGCCGACCTTCCGCCGGACCCTGCACAGGGCGGGTCTGGAGGACCACGTGATCGCCCTGGTCGGCCGGTCCCCGCAGGTCGCCGCCCTGTGGGGGACGCCGCTCGGTCTGGTCTTCGTGGACGGCGGCCACACCGACGAGCACGCGAGCGCCGACTACGAGGGCTGGGCGCCGCATGTCGCCGAGGGCGGGCTGCTGGTCGTGCACGACGTGTTCCCGGAGCCGGAGGACGAGTTCACCGGTCAGGCGCCGTACCGGGTGTATCTGCGGGCGCTGGCGTCCGGGGCGTTCACGGAGGTGTCCGTGACGGGCTCGCTGCGGGTGCTGAGGCGCACCGGCGCCGGAATCTGACGTTCCGTCAGGTGGGCGGGGTCGGGGGCGCTCCGGCGTTTCGTTAGGGTGGCAGGCGTGTCGTACGCAGGCCCGGAATTCGAACCCCCCACCCCCCGCCGCTCCCGGCGCCGTCCGCTGACCGTGACCCTGGCGGCGCTGGTGCCGGTCGCGCTGCTCGGCTGGGCGGCCTACGCGCACCTCGGACGCCCGGACGGGGACAGCCGCGCGGCGGGAACGCCCTCGCCGTCGGTCCCCGCGCCCGGCTTCGGCGACGGCAAGGGCGCCTCGCCTTCCGCCGCCGCCCTGCCGCTCAAGGGCAAGGTGGTGGTCATCGACCCCGGGCACAACCCGGGCAACTTCCGGCACACCGCCGAGATCGCGCGCCAGGTGAACGTCGGCAACGGTCACAAGGAGTGCGACACCACGGGGACGGAGACCAACGCCGGTTACCCGGAGGCAAAGTTCACCCTCGACGTGTCCCACCGGGTGCGCGCGCTGCTGGAGAAGCAGGGCGCGACCGTGAAGTTCACGCACGACGACGACGGTCCTGCCTGGGGACCGTGCGTGGACGAGCGGGCGGAGATCGGCAACAAGGCGCACGCCGACGCGGCGCTCTCCATCCACGCGGACGGCTCGGCGCCGGGCAACCGGGGCTTCCACGTCATCCTGCCCGGCACCGTGCACGCGGGCGGCGCGGACACCCGCCCCATCACCGGCCCCTCCCGCGATCTCGGCAAGCGGGTGGCGTCCGGCTACCGGCACGCGACCGGCGAGCCGTTCTCCAACTACCTGGGCGACGGCACCGGTCTGGTGACCCGGACGGATCTGGGCGGGCTCAACCTGTCCACGGTTCCCAAGGTCTTCATCGAGTGCGGCAACATGCGCGACGCCTCCGACGCGGCCGAACTGACCAGCGCCGCCTGGCGGCAGAAAGCCGCGCAAGGGATCTCTGAGGGAATCGTGAGTTTCCTGCGCGAGTCGTGACCGGCACGTGGAAGAGGCCGGACAGCCGGACAACGCGGACGGTACTGTCTACCGACGACGAGACGACCTACGAAGGACCTGAAGTGAATATCCGCTCCCTCACTAGAGGCGACGGCGTGGTGATCGGAGCAGCGGTGTTGCTGTTCATCGCGTCGTTCTTCGACAACTACTCGTACGACGGGCCGGACGGCATCGATCTGCCGAGCCTCTGGGAGAACGGACCGGTTCTGCTGAGCGTCGTGCTGGCGGGCATCATCGCCGCCGGGCTCGTCGTCGCGACCCGTCTGCTGCCGCAGCCGCTCAAGGTCGCCGGGATCGAACTCGGCTCCTTCGGCGTGGCGTTCGCGGTGTTCGCGGCGTGGAGCGCGCTGGGCAACGTCATCGACCCGGTCGGCGGTCTGAACTCGGGCTCCTCCGACGCGCTGAGCGCGGGCACGGGTCTGATCCTCGCCTTCGTCGCGACGCTGATCATGGCGGCAGCCGCCGTCGCCACCCCGCTGGTCCCGGCCCTGCAGGGCTCGCTGGTCCCGGCTCCCAAGCCGGTCACCCCGCAGCCCTACGGCGCGCAGCCGCCCGCCGGTTACGGCTACCCGGGCGCCGCCCAGCCCCAGCAGCCGTACGGGACGCAGCAGCCGCAGCAGCAGTACGCGCAGCAGCCGCAGCCTACGGCCGAGTTCTCGCCGTTCTGGTTCGCGGTGCCGGTGACGCGGCCACTGTTCTCGGAGGACGGCTCCCCCGCTCCGGTGGCCGAACTGGCGCCGGGCACCTGGTACTTGGCGGTCGAGCAGCGCGGTGCGGCGCTGGTGGCGCAGACGCAGGACGGACGCCGGGGCGTGCTCCAGGACACGACGGGCATCCAGCGCGGCAGCTAGCGGTTCCTTCGCACGCGAGGCCCTCCGCCCCTCACGGGCGGGGGGCCTTCGTCATGTCCGCTCGTACCGCCCGGTGTTGAGCGGTCAGCCCTTGCTCAGTTCGGAGGCGGAGGGCACCTGGTCCTTGACCGGGGCGCCCGCGCTCTGGCCCGCGTCCTTGACCTGGTTGATGATCTGGTCGAAGGAACTCGCCGCGTTGGTATCGCCGTTGCGCAGCTTGGACGGCAGGTCCTTGAGCGCGTCGATGCCCGCGGTGAGCGGGGCGAGCGCCTTGGCGAGGGTGGGGTCGCCCTGGGCGTTCTTCTGGGCGGCCTTGAGCCGGTTGTAGGCGAAGGCTCCGGCGAGTCCCGCCTTGACGAGGGCGACCTTGCGGCCGTCGGCGCCCTTCTTGAACTTGCCCGCCTTCCAGGGCTTCACGATCCACTGGTAGGTGGCCCCGGCGGCGAGTCCCGCGTTCGCCACGAACCGCGTCTTGGCGAACTTCTGCTTCTCGGCGGACGTGCTGGGGCTGGGCGAGGAGGCGCTGCTGGACTGCTGCTTACTGGAGTCGTCCCCGCCGCAGCCGGCGGTACCGGCCATCAGCACGCAGGACACCATGAGCGCCACGAACAGGCGCCGTATCGGAACGGGCACGCGGTCCTCCGGACGTATCTCCCCGAGCGGCTGCTTCCACTGGGCAGCCTCACCCGCTCACGGGCGCCCCGCCAGCGGGGCGACGCCGTCCGGGGACCGGAGCCGCGTTCCCGGGCGGTCTGTTCGCGCCGGGCCCGGTTTCACGGGGCGCGCAGCGGCAATCCGGAGTTCATGTCGAGATATCGCAGAGGCGGGAACGAGGCGGGCACGGTGATCGCCGTGATCGCCGACGTCATGGCCGGGATCATCGGCCTGTGGATTCTGATGTACCTGCTGGACGCCAACCGGGCCAACGACCTGGTGGAGTTCGTCCACGACGCGGCTGCCTGGCTCGCCGGGTGGTCCCACGACCTGTTCACCTTCGACGAGGCATGGGCCCGCGTGGTCTGCGGCTACGGTCTGGCCGCCGTGGTCTACCTCTTCGTGGGCCACGCGATAGCGGGTCGCCTGCACCGGCATTGAGCCCCGAAGGGGGCGCGCACCGGTGCCGGTGACGAGGTCTTCGGTCGAGGGTCCGGCGGACGCCTACTCGCAGCAGTCCGGGGTCAGTCCCACCGGGAGGCGTTCGCCGCCGAAGACCGCGCAGGTGGCGTCGTGCCCGCCGAGGGCGGCGACGGCGAGGAGGAGGGACCCGGCGGTCCAGGCGGTGAGTTCGCGCGGCCAGATCGCGTCGTCGTCGAAGACGTACCCGGTCCAGTAGAGCCCGCTGTCGGCGTCCCGCAGGTGCTGCACGGACTGGAGGATCTCCAGAGCCCGGTCGGACTCGCCCGTCGCCCAGAGCGCGAGGGCGAGTTCGCAGGACTCGCCGCCGGTCACCCAGGGGTTGGGCACCACACAGCGGACCCCGAGACCGGGGACGACGAAGCGGTCCCAGTCGGACTCGACGCGCTCCTTCGCCTCGGCGCCGGTGAGGGCGCCGCCGAGGACCGGGTAGTACCAGTCCATCGAGTAGCGGCTTTTGTCGAGGAACCGCTCGGGGTGACGGCGGATCGCGTGCCGCAGCGCGCCGACCGCCAACTCCCAGTCGGGCTGCGGCTCTTCACGCTGCTCGGCGATGGCGAGCGCGCAGCGCAGCGCGTGGTGGACCGAGGAGCTGCCGGTGAGCAGCGCGTCCTCCGTCGCCGTGCCGTCCGCGTCCACGCGCCAGCCGATCTGACCACCTGGCTGCTGGAGCCGGAGCACCCATTCGACCGCCGCGTAGACGACGGGCCACATGCGGTCCAGGAAGGTGTCGTCGCCGGTGGAGAGGTAGTGGTGCCAGACGCCGACGGCTATGTAGGCGACGAAGTTGGACTCCAGCGAGGAGTCGGTGACGTCGTCGTGGGCGCCGTCGGCGTAGGCGGCGTACCACGAGCCGTCCTCGTTCTGGTGGCGCGCGAGCCACTCGTAGGCGCGCTCGGCGGCGTCGTGCTCGCCCGCTGCGTCCAGCGCCATGGCGGCTTCGGTGTGGTCCCACGGGTCGAGGTGGTGACCGCGGAACCAGGGGATCGCCCCGTCCTCGCGCTGCACGCCGAGGACACCCCGGACGGTCGCGGCTGCCTGCTCGGCGGTGAGCACCCCGGGCAGGACGAGGTGGTCGGTCCGGGGCGTGGTCACTCGGCGGCCGCCTCGGCGCGCGGCAGGTGCGGCTTGGTCGCGTACGCCACGAAGCTCTTGCCGATGAGCGGGTTGAGCGCCTGCTCAGCGACCCGGGTGGCCAGCGGCTTCTTCATGATGTCCCAGACCAGGAGCTTGTGGTACGCCTTGACCGGCAGCGCCTTGTCGTTGTCCACGCCGAAGGCGCACTTGAGCCACCAGTAGGGCGAGTGCAGCGCGTGCGCGTGGTGCGTGCCGTAGGGGCGCAGACCCGCCTCGCGCATCTTGGCGAGGAGTTCGTCCGCCTTGTAGATGCGGATGTGACCGCCCTCGACCTCGTGGTAGGCGTCGGAGAGGGCCCAGCAGACCTTCTCGGGACCGTAGCGCGGCACGGTGACGGCGATGCGGCCGCCGGGCTTGAGCACGCGGACCATCTCGGCGAGCACGCCCTTGTCGTCGGGGATGTGCTCCATCACCTCGGAGATGATGACGACGTCGAAGGACTCGTCGGGGAAGGGCAGCGCGAGCGCGTCGCCCTCCATCGCGGTGGCGGTGGCACCGGCGGGCGCCTCCCCCGCCTCCTTCATCGCGGCGAACCACTTGGCGACCTCGCGGATCTCCTCGCCGTTCTGGTCGAGGGCCACGACCTGCGCGCCGCGCCGGTAGCACTCGAAGGCGTGCCGTCCGGCCCCGCAGCCGAGGTCCAGGACTCGGTCGCCCGGGGCGAGCGGGAACCGGGAGAAGTCGACGGTCAGCACGTGGCCCTGCTTTCGGAGGATGCGGAGGATATGCCCGCGACGGGGGCGGGGGCGGCGACCGGGATCGCGGGTTGGGCGGGGGTCCGCGGGTCCGTGCGGTCCGCCGTACGCGGGCCGGTGCGGGCGCTGTCGATCGCCTCGCGGTAGCGGGCCACCGTGCCCTCGGCGGCACGGGCCCAGGTAAAGCGCGCGAGCACCCGCTCGCGTCCGGCGGCGCCGAGCCGGGCGCGCAGGTCTTCGTCGCCGAGCAGCCGGGTGAGGGCGGCGGCGAGGGCGCCCGCGTCGCCGGGGGGCACGGCGAGGCAGGTCTCGCCGTCGCGCCCCGCGACCTCGGGGATCGCGCCGCCGGTGGTGGCGACCAGCGGGGTGCCGGTGGCCATGGCCTCGGCGGCGGGCAGCGAGAACCCCTCGTACAGCGAGGGGACGCAGGCGACTTCGGCCGAGCGGATCAGGTCGACCAGCTCGGCGTCGGAGATGCCCTTCACGAACTCGACGGCGCCTTCGAGGCCGTAGCGCTCGATCGCCTGGGCGACCGGGCCCTCCTCGGGGCGCTTGCCGACGACGATCAGGTGGGCGTCGGGGTGTTCGGTGCGGACCTTGGCGAGCGCCTCGACGAGGAACATCAGTCCCTTGAGCGGGACGTCGGCGCTGGAGGTGGTGACGATGCGCCCCGGCACCTCGGGGACCGCCCGGTCGGGGGCGAACAGGCTGGTGTCGGCGCCGATGTGGACGACGTGGACGCGGTCGTCGCGGACGCCGAGGTGGTCCACGATCTCCTGGCGGGAGCTGCCGGAGACGGTGAGCACGGAGGGCAGGCGGCGGGCGACGCGCTTCTGCATCCGTGTGAAGGCGTACCAGCGGCGCACGGACAGGCGGCGCTGGCGGCTCTCGGCGGCGTCCAGCTCCAACTGCCGGTCGACGGTGATGGGGTGGTGGATCGTGGTGACCAGCGGCGCGCCGATGTCGCCCAACAGCCCGTAGCCCAGGGTCTGGTTGTCGTGCACGATGTCGAACTCGCCGCGTCTGGCGCGCAGATGGCGGCGGGCGCGCAGCGAGAAGGTCAGCGGCTCGGGGAAGCCGCCGGTCCACATGGTGGCGACCTCCAGGGCGTCCACCCAGTCCCGGTACTCGTCCCGCTTCGGGGTGCGGAAGGGGTCGGGCTGGCGGTAGAGGTCGAGGCTGGGCAGCTCGGTGAGGCTCAACCGACCGTCGTAGTCCTCGTGTTCGTCGAGCACGGGGTACGGCTGGGAGCCGATGACCTCCACGCGGTGCCCGAGCCGGGCCAGTTCGCGGGAGAGATGGCGCACGTAGACGCCCTGTCCGCCGCAGAAAGGATTGCCCTTGTAGGTCAGGAGCGCGATGTCGAGCGGTGCCCCGCCGTCGGCAGCCGGCCCCGGTCGGGAACCCGCCTGACTGGCCTCAGCGGTCACTCCGGGCCCCCTTCTCCTGCGCGGTCCCGCGAGACTACGACGGGACGTCAATGTGGAACAAGTTTCAGCGATCATCCAGGAGGCTCCGAATCTACCGGCTGGTAGGACGGCTGTGACCGGCCGACCAGGTGATTCGCGCCACGACCGGGCGGGACCGGTCACCCGCGTCCGGAGCGCTTCTCACCGAGGGTCACAGGGCGCCGCCGGTATGGCGCCGGTATGGCACAGGTGTGGCGGCGGCCACTGCCGGGGTTTTGTCGGGTGCCGGTAAAGTGGCCAGGTCGTCATACACCCGTACGGGGGGAAGCCGGTGCGATTCCGGCGCTGAGCCCGCAACCGTGAGCCGCCCGCAGGGGCGGTGAGCCGGAGCGCCCCGGCGGGATGTGACCGGCTCGCGTGTGCGGCGCCCCTGCCGCGCACGGCACCGTCGAGGTCTACGGAGCCGAGCCGCCCGGGGGGTTCCCCGTGCGCTGCCCGGCTTCCTTGCAGGAGAGGCAGTCGCCGACCATGAACGTCCGCCGCAGTGCAGCGGCTCTCGCCGCGATAGGCGTGCTGGCCGCGGCCGCGCCCGCCACGGCCGCCGAGGCGTCCCCGTCCCCGAAGGCGACGGTCCCGGCCGGGCTGTTCGGCAAGGGCGACCCCACCTACGACGGCGTCTGGCGCCAGTCGCTGGCCCTGCTCGCCCAGCACACCGTCGGTGAGCGCCCCGCCGCCTCCGCCGTGAAGTGGCTCACCGGCCAGCAGTGCGCCGACGGCGGTTTCGCCGCCTTCCGCGCCGACACCGCCAAGGCGTGCGGCGGCAAGGGCGCCCAGCCCGACACCAACAGCACCGCAGCCGCCGTCCAGGCGCTCGCCGCGCTCGGCGGTCACCGTGCCGAGACCGGTAAGGCCGTGCGCTGGCTGAAGGCGCAGCAGAACAAGGACGGCGGCTGGGGCTACTCCCCCGGCTCCCCGAGCGACACCAACTCCACCTCCGTGGTCGTCGGCGCGCTGACCGCCGTCGGTCTGGACCCGGCGAAGCAGCACGCCAAGGGCAAGACCCCGGCGGAGGCGCTGGCCGCCATGGCGATCCCGTGCGCGAAGGACGGCGGCGGCGCCTTCGCCTACCAGCCGGACAAGAAGGGCAAGCTCGCCGCCAACGCCGACGCCACCGCTGCCGCCGTGCTCGGCGCGCTCGGCAAGAACTTCGTGGTCGAGCCCGCCAACGCCCGCGCCAAGGCTCCCGCCTGCACGGACTCCGGCAAGGCCACCCCCCGGCGCCTGGCCGACAACGCCGCCGCCTACCTGGCCGGTGCCGTCGCCAAGGGCGGTCACCTGATGTCGGCGATGCCCGGCGCCAAGAAGCAGCCGGACTTCGGCAACACCGCCGACACGGTCGTCGCGCTCGCCGCCGACGGCTGGAGCGCGCAGGCGAAGACTCCGTACGCGTGGCTGGAGAAGAACGCCGGTCCGTGGGCGCAGCAGAGCGGTCCCGCCGCCTACGCCCAGCTCATCCTCGCCGCCCACGCGCTCGGTGAGAACCCGAAGGAATTCGGCGGCACCAACCTGGTCCAGGCGCTGGACAAGCAGGGTCCGGCGCCGGAGCAGGCGAAGAAGTCCGCCGCTCACAAGGCGGAGGAGAAGAAGTCGAATCACGAGGTCTGGTGGTTCGTGGGGTCCTGTCTCGTCGCGGGCATCGGCGCCGGTTTCCTGATCAGCGGCCGGAAGAAGAACCGGGCGTGAGTGTCGTCCGCCGTGCCGCGACGCTCCTCGTCGCGGTCCTGCTCCCGCTCGCCGGGGCCACCGAGGCACACGCCACCGGCTACCGGTACTGGTCCTTCTGGGACCGCTCCGGCGACCGGTGGACGTACGCGACCCAGGGTCCCTCGACGACCCGTCCCGAGGACGGCGACGTGCAGGGCTTCCGGTTCGCGGTCAGCGAGGACTCCGCGGACGCGACCCGTCCGCGCGGCACGGCGGACTTCGCCACCCTCTGCGCCCGCACGCCCGCCAAGCAGGGCACCAAGCGGGTCGCGCTCGTCATCGACTTCGGCACTCCTGCCGACGCACCCTCCGGCGAGAAGCCGCCGCCGGTCCGTACGGCGTGCGCGCGCGTCGCCCCCGACGCGACCAGCGCCGAGGCGCTCGCCGCGACCGCCAAGCCGCTGCGCTACGACACCAACGCGCTGCTGTGCGCCATCTCCGGTTATCCGCACCGGGGTTGCGGGGAGCAGGTCACGGCGGACGGCAAGGCGCCCGCCAAGCACGACAAGCCCGCCGCGAAGGACTCCGGCGGTCCCTCCCTCGGGCTGCCCGTCGGCGCGGGTGTGATCGCCGTCCTCGCCGGGGCGGCGGTGTGGCAGGCCCGGCGGCGCCGGAATGCCTGAGCGGTCCCCTCAACTCCATCCCGGCGCCTGGTGGTTGTGGGCGCTCGGGCTCGGCACCGCAGCCACCCGCACCACCAACCCGCTCCTGCTCGCCCTGCTCGTCGCCGCGTCCGGCTATGTGGTGGCCACCCACCGCTCGTCCGCGCCCTGGGCCCGCTCCTACCTGGCGTTCGCCAAGCTCGCCGTCGCGGTGCTGTGCGTACGCCTCGCCTTCACCGTCCTCCTCGGCTCGCCCGTGCCCGGTACGCATGTGCTGTTCACGCTGCCCGAAGTCCCGTTGCCCGACTGGGCGCAGGGCATCCGGCTCGGCGGTCCGGTCACGGCCGAGGCGCTGCTCTTCTCCGGCTACAACGGCCTGAAACTGGCCGCCCTGCTGATCTGCGTCGGCGCCGCCAACGCCCTCTCCAGCCCAGCCCGGCTGCTGAAGTCCCTGCCCGGCGCCCTGTACGAGGCGGGTGTCGCCGTGGTCGTCGCGCTCACCTTCGCCCCCCATCTCATCGCGGACGTACGCCGGTTGCGCTCGGCGCGGCGGCTGCGCGGGCGCCCCGACCGGGGTGTGCGCGGGCTGCTCCAGGTCGGACTGCCGGTCCTGGAGGGCGCGTTGGAGCGCTCGGTCGCGCTGGCCGCCGCGATGGACGCGCGCGGCTTCGGCCGCACGGCCGAGGTGCCCGCGCGGGTACGGCGTACGACCGCCGCGCTCACCCTCGGCGGGCTGCTGGGCGTGTGCGCGGGGACGTACGGCCTGCTCACCGCCGAGGGCGGCACCTACGGGCTGCCCGTGCTGCTCGCCGGAGCCGCCGCCGCGCTCGCGGGGCTGCGCCTCGGTGGCCGTCGTTCGCCGCGCACCCGGTACCGTCCGGCGCCGTGGGGTCCGCGGGCGTGGCTGGTCGCGGGCTCGGGGGCGGCGGTCGCCGCGCTGCTCACCCTCGCCGCCGCGCGCGAGCCGGACGCCCTGAACCCGGGTGTCGTGCCGCTCGCCGTGCCCGCGCTGCCGCTGTGGCCCGCCGTGTCGGTGCTGCTCGCGCTGCTGCCCGCCTTCGTCGTCCCCCAGGAACCCAGGGAGCGCGCGTGATCCGCTTCGAGAAGGTCGCCGTCACCTATGAGGGCGCCGCCGAACCGACCGTACGGGACGTGGACTTCGAGGTGCCCGAGGGCGAACTCGTGCTGCTCGTCGGTCCGTCGGGGGTGGGCAAGTCGACGGTGCTGAACGCGGTGTGCGGTCTGGTGCCGCACTTCACCGGGGGCACGCTGAGCGGGCGGGTCACGGTCGCGGGCCGGGACACCCGCACCCACCGGCCGCGCGAACTGGCGGACGTGGTGGGCACGGTGGGACAGGACCCGCTCGCGCACTTCGTGACGGACACGGTCGAGGACGAACTCGCCTACGGCATGGAGTCGTTGGGTCTCGCCCCCGAGGTCATGCGGCGCCGGGTGGAGGAGACGCTGGACCTGCTGGGTCTGGCCGATCTGCGCGAGCGCCCCATCGCCACGCTCTCCGGCGGTCAGCGTCAGCGGGTCGCCATCGGCTCGGTGCTGACCCCGCACCCGCGCGTCCTGGTCCTGGACGAGCCGACCTCGGCGCTCGACCCGGCTGCCGCCGAGGAGGTCCTGGCCGTCCTCCAGCGCCTGGTCCACGACCTCGGCACGACGGTCCTGCTCGCGGAACACCGCCTGGAGCGCGTGATCCAGTACGCCGACCGCGTCGTCCTCCTCCCCGCCCCCGGCGAAGCCCCGCTGACGGGGACCCCGGCCGAGATCATGGCCGTCTCCCCCGTGTATCCCCCTGTGGTGGAGCTGGGGCGCCTGGCGGACTGGTCCCCGCTGCCCCTGACGGTGCGCGACGCCCGCCGCAGGGCTCCGGAGCTGCGGGAGCGGCTGGCGGGGCGGGAGCCGTGCGCCCGCACCGCCGAGGCGGGCACACCCCCACCCGCCCCGCGCAGCCCCGCGCTCCCCTTCTACCGCCGTCCCTTCCGGCGTACCGACGGCTCTCCCACCGCCCCCCAGGTCGCCGAGGTCCACGATCTCGTCGTCCGGCGCGGGCGGATCCGTGCCCTGTCCGGGGTGGACCTCACCGTCCGCCCCGGCGAGACCGTCGCGCTCATGGGGCGCAACGGTGCCGGGAAGTCGACGCTGCTCGGCTCCCTGGTCGGACTGGTGGAGCCTACGGCGGGCGCGGTGCGGGTCGGCGGTGCCGTACCGCACCGGATCACGCCACGGGAACTCGTCCAGAAGGTCGGTCTGGTCCCGCAGGAACCCCGCGATCTGCTGTACGCCGACACGGTCGCCGCCGAGTGCGCCGCCGCCGACCGGGACGCGGGGGCGGAGCCGGGGACCTGCCGGGCGCTGGTGTCCGGGCTGCTGCCGGGCATCACGGACGACACCCACCCGCGCGACCTCTCCGAGGGTCAGCGCCTGGCGCTCGCGCTGGCCGTCGTCCTGACCGCGCGCCCGCCGCTGCTCCTGCTGGACGAGCCGACGCGCGGGCTCGACTACGCGGCGAAGGCGCGCCTGGTCACCGTGCTGCGGGGGCTCGCGGCCGAGGGGCACGCGATCGTGCTGGCCACGCACGACGTCGAGCTGGCCGCCGAGATCGCGCACCGGGTGGTGCTGCTGGCCGACGGCGAGGTCATCGCGGACGGACCCACGGCGGACATCGTGGTCTCCTCCCCCTCCTTCGCCCCCCAGGTGACCAAGATCCTCGCCCCCCAGCCCTGGCTGACGGTCACCGAGGTCCGGAAGGTCCTGTCATGACGCCGACCCCCGCACCACCGACCACCGCCGCGGACGGGTCCTCGGCACCCGCGCCTCCCCGCCCCACCCACGCCGTCCGCTTCCACCCCCGCTCCCTCGCCGCCCTCGTCCTCGTCAGCGCGGTGGGCGTCGTCGCCTTCGGGTGGCCCTTCCTCGCGCCGCCCGCCTCGCAACTGAGCGCGCACGCGGAGGACGCGCCCTGGCTGTTCGCGGGACTGCTGGTGCTCCTTGTCGCGGTGGTGGCGGCGACGATCTCCGAGTCGGGTCTCGGTCCGAAGGCGGTCGCGATGCTGGGCGTGCTCGCGGCGACGGGCGCGGCGCTGCGTCCCATCGGCGCGGGGACGGCGGGCATCGAGCCGATGTTCTTCCTGCTGGTGCTCAGCGGCCGGGTGCTCGGTCCCGGCTTCGGCTTCGTGCTCGGCTCGGTGACGATGTTCGCCTCCGCGCTGCTGACCGGCGGGGTCGGACCGTGGATGCCGTTCCAGATGCTGGCGATGGGCTGGTTCGCGATGGGCGCGGGTCTGCTGCCGGGGCGCTCCCGGCTGCGCGGGCGGGCCGAGCTGCTGCTCCTGGGCGGCTACGGCTTCGTCGCCGCGTTCGCCTACGGCACGGTGATGAACCTGGCCGGGTGGCCGTTCATGGGCACCATGGCGTCGGGCATCGCCTTCGACCCGCACGCCTCCGTGCCCGCCAACCTGGCCCGGTTCCTCGCCTACTGTCTGGCCACGTCCATGGGCTGGGACCTCGGCAGGGCGGTCTGCACGGTCGTCCTCACCGTCGCCCTCGGACCCGCCGTGCTGCGCGCGCTGCGCCGGGCGACCCGGCGGGCCGCCTTCGAGACGGCGGTCACATTCGACGCACCCGGAGCGTGAGAGGGCGCCTCCGGAGGGTCGGCGCCGGGGTGGTTGCCCGGTGAAGCACCCCACATGACGCAGCTCACCTACGACGCCGCTTCGTAGACTTAAATGTCCGATACATATGCATTTGCACCCCACTTGACCTGCGGTTTGAGACGCCGGTCACACGGACGACCTTCGCCGCCGATCCGGCCACCACTAGTAAAAAGGGTCATTGCGGACATCCCGGAATCCTGTTTCTCTGGATGACGTCGCCAGGCGCCACGAGCCCCCACGGGCCGCGGCGCCGACGTATGCGGCCGGTGAGCGAAGCGCACGAAACGCGCCGCTCGGTCCGGACCTACGAGGCGCCGCCCTGTACCCAAGCAAAAGGATTTACATGTCTTTCTCGTTCATTCGCCGCGTCGCCACCCCGAAGAAGGCCGTCACCGTCGCCGCCCTGGCCGCCGCCACCGCCGGCATCGCGCTCGGCACCGCGCCCGCGCAGGCCGCGCCGACCTCGTCCTCCTCGGCTCAGTCGATCGCCCACAAGATGATCCCGAACTCGGCGCAGTACGCCGCCTTCAACAAGATCGTGTCGCACGAGAGCGGCTGGAACCCCTCGGCCACCAACAGCTCCTCCGGTGCCTACGGTCTGGTCCAGGCCCTGCCCGCCTCCAAGATGTCTTCCGCCGGTTCCGACTGGAAGACCAACCCGGCCACCCAGATCAAGTGGGGCCTCGACTACATGAACTCGCGCTACGGCAGCCCCGTTCAGGCGTGGAACTTCTGGCAGTCCCACGGCTGGTACTGAGCCGTAACCGACTGACCCCGCCCCTGGACCCAGGGGCCGACGATCCCCGGCCGGACCGGCCGGGACGCACCACCCGATATCCGCACCCTTGCCCGCGAGGCGAGGGTGCTGACGCATGTCCGGGGTCAACTGGTCCTACGGATCTTCGACTTGAGCGGTACCGGCACTCCCCCCTGATCTCCCGCGTCGCGCCGCACCCCTCATCCGCCACGCCCCCGTGATCCACTGGTCCCGCCCCGCCCGCGCGGACGACCGGAGGTAGAGATGGCGACGCCCACGACCGGTTCGGCGCCCCTGCCGCGCCCGCGCGGGATGCGGCTCACGGTCGTGCTTCTGCTGCTGACCGTGGTGAGCGGGCTGATCGACGCGGTCGGCTATCTGGGTCTCGGCCGGGTCTTCACCGCCAACATGACCGGGAACGTGGTCGTGCTCGGCTTCGCCGCCGTCGGCGCGCCCGGCTTCTCGGTGCCCCACATCACCACGTCCCTGGGCTGCTTCCTGATCGGCGCGGCGGCGGGAGGGCGGCTGACGAACCGCCTCGGCGAGGAAGCCCGGCGCGACCGGACCCGGCTGACCCTGGTGGTGGAGGCGCTGCTGGTCGGCGCCTCGGCGGCGGTGGCCTACGCCTGGCCGCACGCCCCCGGCACCCGGTACGCGCTGATCGCCCTCACCGCCCTCGCGATGGGACTGCGCAACGCCACCGTCCGCAAACTCGGCATCCCCGACCTCACCACCACGGTCCTCACCATGACCCTGACCGGCCTCGCCTCCGACTCCCGCCTAGGCGACGCCACCGCCCCCGCCCGCCGCTCCCCCCGCCGCGCCGCCGCCGTCCTCGCCATGTTCGCCGGCGCCTGCCTCGGCGCCTGGCTGATCCTCAACCACGGCCTCGCCCTCCCCCTCCTCCTCGCCGCGGTGGCCTCCGGCGGCCTGGCGATCGCGGCGTCGGACCGAGACTGAGCGGCGCCGGAACACGCCCGCACCTAAGGAGCCGACGCGCACGTCACCGCGCCCACCCCGCCAAGCTCAGCAGCCGCGTCCCCCCTCAGCTCGTCGTCAGTGACCGTTCCTCGTCCGGTGCCGTCCTCGGTCCTGGGGGGCGACCCAGGTTTTCGGAGGCAGGCGGAGTCAGCACCCCGCGCGGGCCGATCAGGAGGTAGCCGAGGGCGAAGCCGCCGCTCACCACTGCCGCGCCGCCGACCGCGTCGAGGATCCAGTGGTTGGCGGTGGCGACGATCGCGGTGACCGTGAGAAGCGGGTGGAGCAGGCCGAGCGCCTTCATCCACCAGCGGGGAGCCATGATCGCGATGACCAGACCGCACCAGAGGGACCAGCCGAAGTGGAGGGAGGGCATCGCGGCGTACTGGTTGGTGATCGCGGTCATCGCGCCGTAGTCCGGGTGGGCGAGGTCCTGGACGCCGTGGACGGTGTCGACGAAGCCGAGTCCCGGCATCAGGCGGGGCGGGGCGAGCGGGAAGAGCCAGAAGCCGATGAGGGCGAGCAGGGTGGCGAAGCCGAGGGCGGTGCGGGCCCAGCGGTAGTCGACCGGGCGGCGCCAGTAGAGGACGGCGAGGACGGTCAGGGGCACGACGAAGTGGAAGGACTCGTAGTAGAAGTCGAGGAAGCCCCGCAGCCAGCCGACCTGGACCACCGCGTGGTTGACGGCGTGCTCGATGTCGATGTGCAGGAAGCGCTCGGTGTCGTAGACCATCCGCCCGTGGTGCTCGGCGGTCTCGCGCGCCAGCTCGTTGCTGCCGCCGGTCGCCGCGAGCCGTACCTGCTGGTAGGCGGCGTAGGTGACGCGGATGAGGAGCAGCTCCAGGAGCAGGTTGGGGCGGGTGAGCGAGCGGCGCAGGAAGGGCAGCAGCGGTACGCGCCGCCAGCGCGCCGGGACCTGCCGGGCGTACTCGGTGGGCACGGGAGCCGCGTAATAAGGGGAGGAGCGCGGCAGGAAGGGCACCGCCACCGCGGCGGCGAGGGCCGCGAGCAGGACGAGGTTGTCGCGCAGCGGGAAGAGCACCGGCGTGTTCGGCAGCATCATCTTCGCCGGGAGGGTGGTGACCAGGACCACCGCGACCGGCCAGACGGTACGGTCCGCGGCGCGCGTCCCCACCCGCCCGACCACCGCGAGCAGCAGCCACAGCAACTGGTGCTGCCAGCTCGTCGGCGAGACCGCGACCGCCGCGCAGCCGGTGACCGCGACGGCGAGCAGGAACTGCCCGTCACGGGCGTAGCCGATGGCGCGGCGCAGCGCGAGGACGGCGACGGCGGCGCCGAGCAGCAGGAAGAGCGCGATCTCCAGCGGTCCGGTGAGACCGAGGCGGAGCAGGGCGCCGTGCAGGGACTGGTTGGCGAGCCCGTCCGCCTCGCCCCCGAGCCCGGCCCCTGCCATGTGGTGGACCCAGTAGGTGTACGAGTCGTGCGGCATCGCCGCCCACGCGAGCGCGGTGCCCCCGGCGAAGGTGATCCCGGTGCTCACCGCGGCCCGGCGGCGCCCGGTGAACCACAGCAGCGGTACGAAGAGCAGCACGGTCGGCTGGAGGGCGGCGGCGAGACCGACGAGGACCCCGCTCACGCGTTCGTCGCGCACGGCGAGGCAGCCGAGCAGGACGAGGAGCACCGGGATGACGCTGGTCTGGCCGAGCCAGAGCGTGTTGCGCACCGGCAGGGAGAGCATCAGCAGGCTGATGGCGACCGGGGCGGCGAGCAGCGCCGTACGGCGGCTGACCGGCTGGGGCAGCGCGCGGGCGGCGACCAGACCGAGCGCGACGACGAGGAGCAGGGTGCCGAAGGTCCACCCCCAGCCGAGCGCGGACTCCGCCGCACGGGTGAGGGGTTTGAGGACGAGACCCGCGAAGGGGGTGCCGGTGAAGCGGGTCGAGTCGTAGAGCGACCCGTTCACGTGGAGGACGCCCTGCGGGCCGACCCAGGTCTCCAGGTCGGTGAGGCGTTTGCCGCTCGGGCTGCTGAGGACGACCGCCATCTGCCGTACCGCGAGGCTCGCCGCCACCGCCCACAGCGCGAGCCGGGCCGCGCGCAGCCGGGCTCCTGGCCCGTCCGCCGGGCCGAGGGCGTCCACCGGTCGTCCGCTGTGCTCCACGTTCACCACGCCCCGTCGGCCTCCCGCCCCGTCACCCCGGGCGCCTGTGCCCGAGAGTTCCCCCGCGAACACTATGCGCTCACGGCCCCCTCGGGGCAGGACGCGGGCAACCCCCGCTTCACCTGACGTCCGGACCCCGTTTTATCCGCAGGACGATAGCCCGAGAAGGGTGTGGTTGCACCCGGATCGAGCGATAAGGATCACAGTCACGCCCGGGATCACCTGCGACTTTGCGGGCAGACGTCCCTGCGTACACAAGGTTTACGTGCTCTATGCAATGACTTGTGCACGCGACGTAAGGGGGCGAACTCCTCCTATCGTCGCTTTTCTGCCCGGTGCACAGCATCGCCGCCGTTCGGCCGGGCCTGCCCTGTTCCCGTCGAAAGGTAGGCGAGCTCCGTTTTGGCGACCGCCACTGCTGTCAGTCCCCGTCCGCAGACCCGCCGCGCCGCCCAGGCCCGGAACGTCACGGTCACCGACCCCGCGCTCGTCAAGCGCGCCGTGAAGGCGGCGGCGCTCGGCAACGCGATGGAATGGTTCGACTTCGGTGTCTACAGCTACATCGCGGTGACCCTGGGCAAGGTCTTCTTCCCCTCGGGCAACCCGACCGCGCAGTTGCTCTCCACCTTCGGCGCCTTCGCCGCGGCCTTCCTGGTCCGTCCGCTCGGCGGCATGGTCTTCGGCCCGCT
Source organism: Streptomyces sp. DSM 110735 (assembly GCF_016482685.1). Lineage (GTDB taxonomy): Bacteria > Actinomycetota > Actinomycetes > Streptomycetales > Streptomycetaceae > Streptomyces. The sequence goes on from NZ_JACYHF010000004.1 coordinate 237,031, forward strand.
GGGCGACCGGGTGGGGCGCCAGAAGGTCCTCGCCGTCACGATGATCATGATGGCGGCGGGCACGTTCGCCATCGGTCTGATCCCGTCGTACGCCACGATCGGCTTCGGCGCGCCGCTGCTCCTGCTCGCCGCCCGCCTGGTCCAGGGCTTCTCCACCGGCGGTGAGTACGCGGGCGCCTCGACCTTCATCGCCGAGTACGCGCCCGACAAGAAGCGCGGCTTCTTCGGAAGCTGGCTGGAGTTCGGCACGCTGGCCGGTTACATCGGCGGCGCGGGTCTGGTCACGCTGATGACCGCCCTGCTGTCCTCGGCCGACCTGCTCTCCTGGGGCTGGCGCATCCCGTTCCTGATCGCGGGTCCGATGGGCATCATCGGGCTCTACCTGCGGATGCGTCTTGAGGAGACTCCCGCCTTCGCCGCCGAGGTCGAGAAGGCCGAGGCGTCCCGTCCGAAGGTCCCGCTGCGCGAGATGGTCACGGGCCAGTGGAAGTCGCTGCTGCTGTGCATGGGTCTGGTGCTGGTCTTCAACGTCACCGACTACATGCTGCTGTCGTACATGCCGAGCTTCCTCACCAGCGAGCTGAAGTACGACGAGACGCACGGTCTGCTGGTCGTGCTCGGTGTCATGGCGCTGATGATGATCGTCCAGCCGTTCGCCGGTGCGCTGACCGACCGGGTCGGCCGTCGTCCGGTCATCGCCGCGGGCTGCGCGGGCTTCCTGTTCCTGTCGATCCCGGCGATCCTGCTGATCCGCCAGGGCAGCCTGCTCGCCGTCGGTCTCGGCATGGGCGCGCTCGGTCTGCTGCTCGTCTGCTTCACCGCGGCCATGCCCGCCGCGCTCCCGGCGCTCTTCCCGACCAAGGTGCGCTACGGCTCGCTGTCCATCGGCTTCAACGTCTCCGTGTCGCTCTTCGGCGGTACGACCCCGCTGGTGGTCACGGCGCTGATCGGTGCGACCGGCAACCTGATGATGCCCGCGTACTACATGATGGCGGCCGCCGTCATCGGCGGGTTCGCGGTGTGGCGGATGAGCGAGTCCGCGGGCCGTCCGCTGCCGGGCTCCGCGCCGTCGGTGGAGCAGGTCTGATTTTTCTGGTCGCACGTGTGACACGCATACGCGTGCCTGGGTGAATGACCGGCGGTCCGGTGCGAGCCGTGGGCGCCCGGGGTGGGTGCGGGAAACCGAAGAGGTTCCCCGCGCCCACTTCGCCGTTTTCGCCCCCGTCCCGGGGAGACTTGGCCTGGAGGGCTTGGGGACACCCGGGCTCGAGCGGACACTCGGGAAGGGCGGCAGGCGCATGGGCGACTCGCAGGTGTGGGACGACGTGGAGCGCTACTTCACCAGTCGGCTGGCGGCGGACGACGACGTCCTGCGCGCGGCGCTGCGCGACAGCGACGCGGCCGGGCTGCCCCCCATCGCCGTCACCCCCACCCAGGGCAAGCTCCTCCAGCTCCTCGCCCAGATCCAGGGCGCCCGCACGGTCCTGGAGATCGGCACCCTCGGCGGCTACAGCACCATCTGGCTGGCCCGCGCCCTGCCCTCCGACGGCCGTCTGATCACCCTGGAGTACAACCCCAAGCACGCCGAGATCGCCACCCGCAACATCGCCCGCGCCGACCTGGACGGCATCGTCGAGGTCCGCACCGGTCCGGCGCTTGACTCCCTCCCCCACCTCGCCGACGAGAACCCGCCCCCCTTCGACCTGGTCTTCATCGACGCCGACAAGGCAAACACCCCCCACTACGTCGAATGGGCCCTCCGCCTCTCCCGGGCCGGCAGCCTCATCGTCATCGACAACGTGGTCCGCCAGGGCGACGTCTCCAACCCCACCACCACCGACCCCGCCACCCTCGGCACCCGAGCCACCATCGACCTCATCGCCACCCACCCCCGCCTGACAGGCACAGCCCTGCAGACGGTGGGCCCGAAGGGCTACGACGGGTTCGCGCTGGCGCGGGTGCTGGGGTAGGGAGCCCGGGGGGTACGGGTTCGCCCGGCGGGCAGGGCGGGGGGCGTTTCCCGCCACCCGTCGGCCTCACCTCACGAACCGCCTCCACCACAGAATTGCAAAATTGGCATGCTCATGGAAGGGTACGTCCCCCGACAGCCGGCGGCTTGACCCGGCTCGCGGATAAAGCAGCAGATGAATGGGGGGGCAATGCCCAAAACCAAGTTCACCCGCAGTGCGGCAGGGGCCATCGGCGCTGCCGCGATGATTGTCGCGACGGCGACCCCGGCTTTCGCCGCGGACAAGACCGTGGACATTGGCTACGGCCACATGACGTTCATCGACGACGGAGACGTCTTCAAGATCTGCGACGACAAGGCGGACGGCAAAGGCGTCTACGGTGCCGTTTTCTACGACTCGTACCTCACCACTTCCGGCTACGAGAGGGTGATGACGATTTCCGACGGCGGCGACAGCGGTTGCGACAGCAAGGGCTACAACATCGGAAACTCCGGTGATTACACCTTTGTCATCTGCTGGGGAAGGTACCCCACCGGCCCGTTCGAGAACCCCCTCACCGGCGTGGACTGCAACTACGCCGGTGAATTTAACGAGTAACCGTCGCCTGGCCCCTTGGACAATTGGCTGGCCTGTCCAGTTCACCTGTCTGGTAGGGCTGGTATACCGGCACTTCGGCGCCGCCGCCCGCGGAGCGTCACTCGTGATAAAAACCCACGTTCACGCTTCGCGGAGCCGTCCGGTCCTGGACGACCAGTTCGCCGCCCGTGCCGTGGGGGAGGCGGACGGTGCCGCCGTAGGGGAGGGTCTGGGCGTAGTCGCCGATGGTGAGGCGGACCTCGGAGGAGGGGTCGGGCTGGGAGCCGCGGAGCCAGGTGACCTGCCAGACGCCGTCGGGACCGCAGAGGAACTCGAGGTGGACGCGGGAGACGAACAGCCAGTCCTCCGGGGTGACCAGTCGGCACACCGCCGCGTCCCGCCCCACCCGCAGCACCGCACCCGGCTCGCTCGGCGCCTCCGCCATGACCATGCCGGCCGTGGCGCCCACTTCCTCCCTGGTGACGGAAGCCATGGTGAGTTCGAGCACGCGTTTCCCCCTGCACGTCCGGTGCGTGCGCCGGTCGCCGCACACCGCCGCCGCATGATAGAACGCCCGGCCCGGCCGCGTCCGGCACAATGGCCTCATGACCGAGCGAAAGCCACCGGGTGTGCCGTTCGAGTCCTGGGTGGACCACCAGATCGCCGCCGCACAGCGACGCGGCGAGTTCGACCGCCTCCCGGGCGCCGGGGAACCCCTCCCCGCCGGTCTCGACTCCGGCTACGACGACCTGTGGTGGATCAAGCGGAAGATGGCGCGCGAGGGTCTGACCGCCCTGCCCCCTTCCCTCGCGCTGCGCAAGGAAGCCGAGGACGCGCTGGAGGCGGCGTACGCCGCCCCCTCCGAGGCCACCGCCCGCCGGATCATCACGGACGTCAACGTCAAGATCCGCGCCATGATGTTCCGCCCGCCGCCCGGACCGCCGCTCGGCAAGAAGCCGTACGACGTGGAAGAGGTCGTACGCGAGTGGCACCGCCGCCGCGCACCCCGATAACCGCTTGCGGGACCGTCCGCCCTCCGCTGGCATGGCTCGCCATGACCACCTGGACTCTCGCCCCGGAGCCGTACGACTCCCCCGCCGCCACCGCGCTCTGGCGCGCGTACTACACCGAGGTCAGCGACCGCTGGTACCTCCTCCACCAGGGCCACCGCACCGACCCGGCCGAACTGGATCGCGGGATCGCCGCCCGCTCCGGCGCCGAACTCACCCCGCCGAACGGCCAGTTGCTGATCGCCCGCCGCGACGCCGAACCCGCGGGCTCGGCGGGCGTACGACTCCTCGACCCCCGAACAGCCGAACTCACCCGGGTGTTCGTGCACCCCCGCCTGCGCGGTCGGGGCGGAGCCCAACTCCTCGTCACCGCAGCCGAGTCGGCCGCCCGCGACCTCGGCGCGAGCCGCCTGATCCTCGACACGCGAAGTGACTTGACCGAGGCACGCGCCCTGTACGCCCGCCTCGGCTACACCGAGACCGCCCCGCACAACACCGACGTGTACGCGGAACACTGGTTCAGCAAAGACCTGTTGACGCCCGACGGAATCAACTCACCCTCTTGACCGACCCGTTGTGCGGGCGCTCGCTCGCCGCCCCGCACATCTCGGTCGTCAACTCCTTGACCAACTGGGTGAGATCGGTGGACCGCCCCGGCGCCCACCAGTCCCCGAGCAGTTCGGAGAGCGAGTCCTCCCGCGCGGCGGCGAGCCGTTCCGCCGCCACCCGTCCGGTGTCGGTGAGCGTGAGGTCGAGACCCTGCCGCTCGACCAGCCGCCGCTCCTCCACCTGCCGCTCGGCGGCGAGGACCGTCTGGAGCGGCACCGGACTGCGCTCGGCGAGCACGTACGGCTCCACCGACCCGTACCGCCGGATGCGCAGCAGCAGCCAGCTCGCCGCGGGCAGCAGGTCGTAACCCGCCCGCGCGGTGATGTCCTCGTACACCTCCCGCCGCCCCTCCCGCGTGCCGAGCAGGGACAGCGCCCGGCACACCTCGTCGTAGGAGGAGCGTTGGACCGGGTTCGGCGGGATGGTCTCGGAGGCGTCCGGCGCGGTGACCGAGCCGCGCAGCGGGTCCTCCTTGAGGAACCACGCCAGGACGAAGCCGACCAGCGCGACCGGCGCGGCGTAGAGGAACACGTCGGTGATCGCGGAGGAGAACGCGTGCAGCGCGGGCGGTCGCAGCCCGGCGGGCAGCGCGCCGATCCCGCGCGGGTCCGCCTCCAGACCACCGAGCGAGACTCCGGGCGGCAGCCGTACGCCCCGGAAGGCGTCGGCCAGCTTGTCGCCGAGGCGGCTGGAGAAGACAGTGCCGAAGATGGCGACGCCGAAGGAGGCGCCGATGGAGCGGAAGAAGGTGGCGCCGGAGGTGGCGACGCCGAGGTCCTCGTAGGAGACCGCGTTCTGCACGATGAGGATGAGGACCTGGAGGACAAGCCCGAGACCGAGCCCGAAGACGAAGAAGTACAGGCTCATCTCGGCGGTCGAGCTGTGTTCGTCCAGCTTGTGCAGCAGGAGCAGCCCGATCGCGGTGACGGCGGTGCCCGCCACGGGGAACATCTTCCAGCGACCGGTCCGGCTGACGATCTGCCCGGACATGGTCGAGGTCAGCAGCAGCCCGATCACCATCGGCAGCATGTGCACGCCGGACATGGTGGGCGAGATCCCGTGCACGACCTGGAGGAACGTCGGCAGATAGGTCATCGCGCCGAACATCGCGAACCCGATGATGAAGCTGATCACCGCCGACAGGCTGAAGGTCCGGATGCGGAACAGCTTCAGCGGCAGCACGGGCTCGGCTGCCCGCCGCTCCACCCCGACGAACGCGACGGCGAGTACGACGCCGAGCACCGCGAGCCCGATGATCTGCCCGGATGCCCACGGCCAGGTCGTACCGCCCAGCGAGGCGACCAGCACCAGGCAGGTGGCGACGGCGGCGATGAGGAACGTACCGAGGTAGTCGATCCGGTGCCTGGACGTACGGCGCGGGATGTGCAGCGCGGCGGCGATCACGGCGAGCGCGATGATCCCGAGCGGCAGATTGACGTAGAACACCCACCGCCAGGTGAGCTGCTCGGTGAACAGCCCCCCGAGCAGTGGCCCCAGCACACTGGTAGCCCCGAACACGGCACCGAAAAGCCCCTGATACTTCCCCCGCTCCCGCGGCGGCACGATGTCCCCCACGATCGCCATGGACAGCACCATCAGCCCGCCGCCCCCGAGCCCCTGCAACGCCCGGAACCCGATCAGCTCCGCCATGTTCTGCGCCATGCCGCACAGCGCGGACCCGACGAGAAAGATGACGATGGCGACCTGATACAGCCGCTTGCGCCCGTACTGGTCCCCGAGCTTCCCCCACAGGGGTGTAGCCGCGGTGGACGCCAGCAGGTACGCGGTCACGACCCACGACAGATGCTCCAGCCCACCCAGATCACTGACGATCGTCGGCAACGCCGTCGCCACGATCGTCTGATCCAACGCCGCCAGCAGCAGCCCCAGCAGCAGCGCCCCGATGGACACGAGCACGTCAGCCCCCACATGCTCCCCACCCCGCACGCCCCGCGCCGCCCCGTGCGTATCCAGGGCCATACGACCTCCCGGACTCCCGGACTCCGATACCCACCTTCCATGGTCGAGGGTGGGGGCGATTACGGCCTGTTGAGGGGCGGTGTGGTTGTCCGCACAAGCCCCCTCGGTTACAGTTATTACAGATAGGCTTCTGTCCGGGTCGGTGATTGGAGGGTGGCCATGGCTCGTACGAGCGTCCTTGCCCGCGCCGAGAAGGTCGAACCGAATCCCTCGCATCAGGACGCACTCGCCGCGGCTGCCCGAATGGTGCCGGAGCAGGTTCAGGTTTTGGTGCGCACCTCTGATGGCGGTGAGCTGACGCTGCCGCGGGAACTGGTCCGCATCCTCCTCGCCTCCGCCGGCGAACTGTCCCGGGGGCATGCGGTCACCGTCCTGGCCTCCGAGGTTCAACTGTCGCCTGCTGAGACCGCTGAGCTTCTGGGCCTGTCCCGACCGTTTGTCACCCGCTTGCTTGACGCCGGCGACATCCCGTCGACGAACCTGCCCGGAAGCAGTCACCGTGTGGTGCGTCTTGCCGATGTGCTGGCGTTCCAGCAGCGGCGTGAGCGCCGCAGGGAGGGGCGGCGGCAGATCGCCGACGTGCTGGACGACACCGAATCGGCCGGTTGATTCCGGCTTCACCGCCGACGGCGAAGCAGAGGGGGAAGCGTGGCACCGCGGGTCTTCGTGGACACCAACGTCCTGTTTCCGTTCTCGGTGATGGACGTGATGCTGGCCCTCACGGAGGACTCCGTCCACGAGATCGTGTGGTCCGAACGACTCCTCGCGGAGTGGGAGCGGGTCATCGTCCGGGAGGGCAGACGCTCAGCGGAGTCGGCTGCCGCGGTCGGCCGTGCGGTGCGACGCTTCTTCGCCGACGGTGAGATCACGGCGGCGTCCTACGAGCATCTTGTGGACGAGATGCCGGGCAATGACCCCGACGACCGGCACCACGCGGCGGCAGCGGTGGCTTCCGGCGCCTCCGCGCTGGTCACCTGGAACCTTGCCGACTTCCCTGCGGGTGACCTGGCTGAGCGCGGAGTGCGAGTGATCGACCCGGACTCATACGTGTGCGGGCTGTACGGCGACCTGCCGGACGAGGTGGCGGACACGGTGATCAGACTTGCCGCGGAGAAGCGCAACCCACCCGTCACGACCGCTGATGCCATCGCCCGACTCGCGAAGGCCGGCCTGCCCGGCTTCGCCGACCTCCTGACGCGGCATCTGCATCTCGGGCGCTGAACCCAGATGCCGCGATGGCGGTTCACGAGCGGATGACGGGAATCGAACGCTCACACAAACGACCTCCGGCGAGGAGTCCGAGGCCACACCCGCTTTAGGAGAGCGGTGCTCCATCCTCATGGCTCGTCCGATGCGTCCGATCTCCGACCGCTCGCTGGGAGCAGCGGTCACCGGCTGCGTCACCGAGCGCCGGACTCCACGAGGAGCGCCGCCGTCAGCCCACCGTCAGACGAATTCCGCCGTCCGCCGACGCGGCGACCTTCACCCCCGTGAGATCAGGCACCGCCACATCCGGCCCATACTGCCCAGCCCGCTCGCCGATGCCCACCACCCGCATCCCAGCGGAGCGCCCCGCCGCGATCCCCGCGCCCGAGTCCTCGAAGACGATGCAGTCGGACGGGTCGATGCCCAGGGCGGCGGCGGCCTTGAGGAAGCCCTCGGGGTCCGGCTTGCTGGCGCCGACGGATTCCGCGGTGATGCGGAGGTCGGGGAGGGGGAGGTCGGCGGCGGCCATGCGGGCCGTCGAGAGGGGGACGTCGGCGGAGGTGACCAGGGCGTGCGGGAGGTCGCGCAGGGCGGCGAGGAACGCGGCGGCGCCGGGGACCTCGATGACGCCGTTCATGTCGGCGGTCTCCTCGGCGAGCATGCGGGCGTTGTCCGCGAGGTTCTCCTCGTGGGGGCGGTCGGGCAGGAGGAGTGCCATGGAGGCGTGGCCCTGACGGCCGTGGACGACCTTCATCGTCGCGTCGCCGTCCAGCCCGTGCTCCGCGGCCCAGCGGCGCCAGATGCGCTCGACGACGGCGTCGGAGTTGACGAGGGTGCCGTCCATGTCGAGCAGGAGGGCGCGGGCGTTGAGGACGACGGGCGTGGCGGTGACCGGCATCGGCAGCTCCAGAAGACGCGAGACCCCCGGTCGCAAGGGGGTCTGAGAGGGACAAGGCGGCCCCGCCCACCGGTCAGGGGAAGCGGGCGGGAGCCACTTTGTTTCTCCACGGTACAAAACGGCACCCGCATCCCGCCAGCGCCCCACGGAAGCGTTCACCGCGCGTTCGCCCAGGAGAGCCGGATACGGCGGCAACCCCGCCGCCCTTGACCGCGCGGCACCCCCGTGGAGCCTCCCCCAGCCCCGGAGGGCACGGTCACCCGGCAATCGCCTCGTACAGGCTCCAAACCCCCAGCCCCACCATCAACAGCGCGGCGATCTGCGTGATCAACCGCAGCGGCACCCGCTTCATCAGCGCCTTGCCGCCGACGATGCCGAGCCCCGCAACCGCCCACAGCCCCAGCACCGCACCGAGCCCCACCGAGAACGGATCGTCGTACCGCGCGGCGAGGTTCGCCGTCATGATCTGCGTGAGGTCGCCGAACTCGGCGACGAGGATGAGCGTGAAGCCGGTACCCGCGACCTTCCAGAAGGACTGGTCCGCGGGCTTCTTGATCTCTTCCTCGCCCTCGTCCTTCTTGAGCAGCAGTACGGCCGCTCCGCCGAGGAAGAGGACGCCGGTGAGGGCGTGGACGATCTGCTGCGGGAGCAGGGTCAGTACGCTGCCCGCCGCGACGGCCAGGACGACGTGCAGGGTGAAAGCGGCGGCGACGCCGACGAAGACGTACGAGGCGCGGTAGCGGGCACCGAGGACGAGACCGGCGAGCGCGGTCTTGTCGGGCAGTTCGGCGAGGAAGATGACGCCGAAGACGAGCGCCGTCACGGTGATGCTGATCAAGGTTCCTCAATCGGTCGGGGCTGCCCCGCCGAGATGGCTGCACCTCACAAGGGAGACCTCGGCACGGCAGCGCACTGAGACACCCGTGCCACTGGGCACAGGCGTGCACTGCTTGCCGAAGGTCTCGCTGGGCGGTCCCACAGGGACCCGCCTCCGGGCGCCGGCTCAGGCTGGCTGAGCAGTATGTCGACGGTCCGGCGAAGAGCTACTCCCCTTCTGCGCTCCCCATCGTACGTGACGTCACCCGATCGGTCGTGAGCGGCTGGCACCGGTGCGTTCGAACGCCCCCGCCGAGGCACGGGTCGCGCTCACCTCGGAGAGCCCACCCACTCCCCGGAACACGTGAAAGTTCCGCACGCAATCTTGTCCTGTCATGCACGCGTCACTAGCTTCTAACCGAGCGCTCACCCCACAGCAACACCGCACCGCGAGCATTCCCTCGCGCACGTCCGCCACACCCCTGTCCGGACCCCCAAAACCCTCACCCCACAAGGGAGTTCAGATGTTCCGTATGCCCCGTATGCCTCGGTTCTACGCGCGTCGACGGCTGGCCACGCTCGCGGCTGCCACCGGTCTCATCGCCTCCGCGGCGCTGTTCAACTCCCCCACCGCCTCCGCCGCCCTGCCGACGCCGGTCAGCGGCGCCACCGCCCGCAGCTACCTCTCCCAGCTCACCGTGGCCACCGAGAACCGCACCGGCTACAAGCGGGACCTGTTCCCGACCTGGATCACCATCAGCGGCACCTGCAACACCCGCGAGTACATCCTCAAGCGGGACGGTACGAACGTGACCACCGACTCCGCCTGCGTCGCCACCAGCGGTAGCTGGTACTCGCCGTACGACGGCGCGACCTGGAGCGCCGCCTCGGACGTGGACATCGACCACCTGGTGCCGCTCGCCGAGGCGTGGGACTCGGGCGCGAGCCAGTGGACGACCGCGCAGCGCCAGGCGTTCGCCAACGACGTGACCCGTCCACAGCTCCTCGCGGTCACCGACAACGTCAACCAGTCCAAGGGCGACCAGGACCCGGCGACCTGGATGCCGTCCCTGACGTCGTACCGCTGCACGTACGTCCGCGCCTGGGTGCAGGTGAAGTACTACTACAACCTCTCGGTCGACTCCGCCGAGAAGAGCGCGCTGACGAGCTACCTCTCGGGCTGCTGACCCGAGCGAGCAACCGGACGGACCCCCGGACGGACTCCCGGACGGACCGCCGAGCGAACAACGGAATCAGGACACACCGACGGCCTGCCCGCGAGGGCGGGCCGTCGCCATTCCCGCCCAGAAGCACCCACACCCACCCCGCGCCCACCCCCTCTTGTGTCAGGCACATGACGAAACGCGACCATGGCCGGATGTTGAACTTGCAAGCATAAATTAGGTTCACCTAACCTTTCCCCTCGTTCGGTACCCGCCGCCCCCACGTCACCGGCCCGGCGGCCCCCGTCCGGCAGCGTCGCCGGGCGCGCGGGCGCGCCGTAACCGAAGAGGAGAACCCCCCATGTCCGCTCGGCTCAACGCCGCCCAGCCCTACGCCCTCGGGCTCTTCCGCGTCGTCGTCGGCCTGCTGTTCGCCGTGCACGGTGCGGCGTCGCTGTTCGGCGTCCTCGGCGGCGCCGTCGGCACCCACGGCGGAACGGTCCCGGCCGGCACCTGGCCCGGCTGGTACGCCGCTGTCATCCAGCTCGTCGCGGGCGCGCTCGTCCTGCTCGGGCTCGGCACCCGGGGCGCCGCGCTGATCGCCTCCGGGTCGATGGCGTTCGCCTACTTCGACGTCCACCAGCAGAACGCCCTCTGGCCCATCCAGAACGGCGGCGAACTCTCCGTCCTGTTCTGCTGGTCCTTCCTCCTCCTGGTCTTCACCGGCTCGGGCGCCTTCGCCGCCGAGGACCTGCTGCCCAGCCGTACGGCGACGACGGCCACGGCGGCGGAACCGGCGGCGGAGGAGACGCCGGTCGCGGCGTGACGACGCGCCTGTGAACGCACGTGCCCCGGCGGGGACTTGATCCCGCCGGGGCGCGCGTACGCGCAGTGCCGGGCACTCCCACCGCGCAGTAGCGACCGCCGCCGTCACGACATCCCGGTGACCCAGCCGAACGGCACGGTGAAGCAGGCGACGCGCCGGGCGCCCACCGTGCCGGGGCGGTCCTGGATCACGACGGAGGCGGCCTCGTCGCGCCGGAAGCCCCAGGTGTGCCGGACGCTCGCCGCGCCCGCGCCCCGGGAGTCGGTGTTGAAGCCGAGCCAGACCTCGTTGGCGGCGGTGGACCCCGCCTCGGCGTCGTCGCGGTACCGGTCGCCCGCGTCAGCGCCGGTGGAACCGCAGGCGCGCCGGTGGACGTACGCCCCGTAGGTGTGGCCGGGTCGCAGTCCGCCGACCTTCAGCTCCACGGTCGTGGCCGCGCCGGGTCCGGTGAGCTGGCGTACCCGGATCGTGCCGGCCGCCGGGACGAGCGTCTGGTCGTACGTCACCGCCGCCGACGGCACGAAGGCGGTCGGCGGCGCGAACCGGCCCGCCGCGTCGACGGTGTACCCGTCGGCGGCGGCAGGCGTCGCCGCCAGCACCACCACGGCCACGGCTCCCGCCCACAGCCCAGCACCCACCATCACGCCCACCTCGCCTTTTCCCGGCCCTGCCACCACGGCACCTCCACCGCGCGGGCCTCTCCCCGTTGGTACGACACGACGGCGGGAGCGGCGCGCTGGACGCGCCGGGCGGGTGACGGGGTGGTCATCGGCGGGCTCCGGAAAATCAGGAGCCGAACCCGGAGCCCCTGCGGGAAGCTGCACGCATGATCGAACGGGACGCCGCGATCCGGGTCGTGGAAGAGCAGTTGGAGCGCGAGGACCGGCATGCAGGGGCCCTCGGCATCGACTCGACACGCACGGTCGTGACCCGGGTCGAGGAACACGAGCTGGTGTGGATCGTCTTCTGGCAGTCCGAGGAGTTCGTCCGCACCCGGAACCCGGAACACATGCTGGTCGGGACAGGACCGTATCTGGTCGACCGCCTGGACGGAGGGCTGCACCGGATCGGTGTCGTCTCCGCCAGGACGGGAGAGTGGGAGGCCGACTACCGCGCCCGGATACGCGAGTTGCCAATGCGCACCGCGGTGGACGACCTGCACGACGAGATCCGGGCATCCGCCGCCTCGCACGGACGTCTGCATGCCGTACGGGCCCTGCGGCAGCGTCTGCCGGTGCTGGCGCCCGGGGACGCTCGCGTACGTGAGGGGTCTGCTGGACGGCGATGCCCCGGCGCGTCTCGTGGCCGTGGCCGTCCGGCGCCTTGTGGAGCCCGTCGTGCTCGGTGTGGAAAACCATTCGACCGGGCCCCCTCACCGAGTGACCCCCGCCTCCGTGACCCCGTCGTGAACATGCCGTGTCTGTCACTTGATCCTCTTGTGAACCATCCGTCACCCCGTCAGGCGTACGCTGTATGGCTGTCGTCGGGGGAGCGAGGAGTCGTGGTGCTGGAGAGTGTGGGGTCCCTGGCGGCCGGTCCCTGGATCTACGCCATGGTGGCCGTGTCGGTTCTGCTCGACGTGTTCGTCCCCGTGCTGCCCAGCGGAGTGCTCGTCATCACGGCGGCCACGGCGGCGGCCGCCGGTACGGGCGCGGCGGCGGGCAGCGTGCCGCATGACGTGCCCGACACCGTCGTACTGATCATCTGCGCCGCCGTCGCCTCGGTCGCGGGCGACCTGGTCGCGTACCGCCTGGCCTGGCGCGGCGGCGCGCGCCTGGACCGCGCCATCGCCCGCTCCCGGCGCCTGACCAGCGCGCAGGAACGTCTCGGTGAGGCGCTCGCGCGGGGCGGCGGCGCGCTGGTGGTGCTGGCGCGGTTCGCCCCGGCGGGCCGCTCGGTCGTCTCCTTCTGCGCGGGCGCCGCCCATCGCCGCGCCCGCGACTTCCTCCCCTGGTCCGCCCTCGCGGGACTGTCCTGGGCGGGCTACAGCGTCGCCCTCGGCTACTACGGCGCCCGCTGGCTCGGCGCGACCTGGCTGGCGACGGGGGTGTCGGTGGCGGCGCTGTGCGCGGCGGGGTCGGGGGCGGCGTATCTGATGCGGCGGCGACCGGTGGAGCCGGTGGAGGGGTAGGACCGGGAGCACACGGTTCCGGGCCGCTCCTCGCCCTCAGCCCGGCGCCGCCGTCTTCTTCTGCCCCCGTACCTCCAGGCTGTCCAGCAGTTCGGCGGTGGCCTCGGCGACCGCCGCGACCGCCCGGTCGAACGCCTCGCGGTTGTGCGCGGCGGGGGCGCGGAAGCCCGAGATCTTGCGTACGTACTGCAGCGCGGCGGCATGGATGTCGTCCTCGGTGGCGTCACCGGGGAGTACGGGCGGGCGCAGCGTCTTGATACTCCGGCACATGGGTCAAGTGTGGCGCGGGGAGCCGGGGTTCGCCGTACGAACGGGCACTCCCCCTCTCCCCCGACCGCATGTCATGATCCTGCGCGGCGGCCACCGATTCCCGGGGCCGACCCATGACAGGAGTCACCTCATGACGATCAAGCCCACCATCGCCGTACTCGGTCCCGGCGGAGTCGGCGGACTGCTCGCCGCGCTGCTCTCCCGTTCCGGACACCGGGTGATCTGCCTGGCGCGCGAGAACACGGCGGAGTCGCTGCGCAAGGACGGAATCCAGGTGCGCAGCCACCAGTTCGGGGAGTTCACGGCGCCGGTGGAGGCGGACACCGAGCTGCGCGAGCCGGTGGCGGCGTGTCTGGTCGCCGTCAAGCGGACGGCCCTGGACGCGGCACTGTCCCGGGTCCCGGCGGAGACGCTGGACAACGCCCTGCTCGTACCGTTCCTGAACGGCGTCGAGCACCCGGCGACCTTGCGCGCCCGCTACGACTCCGCCCAGGTGGCTCCGGCCGCGATCCGGGTGGAATCGACGCGGGTCTCGGCGGACCCGGTGGTGATCGAGCAGGGCAGCCCGTTCGTGGAGGTGGACCTCGCGAGCGCGACGGCACCCCGGGACCGCCTCGACGCGCTCGCCGCCGCGCTCACCGCCTCGGGCGTGACGACCCGGGTGACCGGGGACGAGACGGCGACGCTCTGGACCAAGCTTGCCTTCCTCGCCCCGTTCGCCCTGCTCACCACGCGGTACGCCGCCCCGCTGGACGTGGTGCTCGAACGGCACCGTACGGAACTGGAGGCGCTGGTGGCGGAGACGGCTGCCGTCGGTCGGGCGTGCGGCGCCCCGACGGACGCGGAGCGGCTGCTCGCCCGCTACGACGCCTTCCTGCCCGGCACGAAGTCCTCGATGCAGCGGGACGCGGAGGAGGGACGACCGCTGGAGCTGGACGCGATCGGCGGGGCGCTGCTGCGGGCGGCGGAGGCGCGGGGAGTGGCGGTGCCGGTGGCGACGCGGGTGGTGGAGGAGTTGCGGGCGGCGGGGTACTGAGGGCGGGGCGCGGGGTTTTCGAGACTCGGGGCGTCAACTCGGCCACCTCCGGAACACTCGTTCGACTGAACTGGCCGTGCGAACGCGCGGTACGGATTCGAACAGGCGTACCATTGCCGCGTGGCTACGACCCCCGAATTCCCCAGTGACCTCCTCGCCGGGCAGGCGGAGCTGCACCAGGTCCGGGCCGAGCTGTCGGCCCTGCTCAAGCGGCTCCCCTGGTCGGTGGAGCCGTTGGACGGCTTCAGCGACGACCTCGGCTGGCGCAAGATCGAACGCCCCGCCTCCCCCGGCTGGACCCCCGACGAACAGGCGGAAGTGGAAAAGCTCCGCCGCCGCGAGCACGAACTCGCGGTGTTCGTCAGCGGCCACCGCTTCTGGTCCGAGATAACCGCGGCGGACCGGGTGGACGCCCGCTCGAAGCTGAAGCACGCGGAGGAGCAGCCGCCTGCCTGACGGGCGGGCGGACGGTTCGCGGGGTGCGGGGTGCGGGGTGCGGGGTGCGGGCCCACGCTGCCCCACCCCGCGAACCCGCTCCACCGGACGACGACCGCTGGATACGCTGCCCCCATGATTCGCGCTGTGATCTTCGACGTGGGCGAGTGCCTGGTGGACGAGACCACCGAGTACGGCACCTGGGCCGACTGGCTAGGCGTTCCCCGCCACACCTTTGCCGCGATGTTCGGTGCTGTCATCGCCCAAGGCCGGGACTACCGCGAGGTGTTCCAGGAGTTCCGACCTGGCTTCGACCTCTACGAGGAGCGCGAGCGCCGCGCGGCTGCAGGCAAGCCGGAGCACTTCGACGAGGATGACCTCTACCCGGACGTCCGCGACGCGCTTGCTGCCCTCCGCGCTGACGGCCTGTGGCTCGGCATCGCCGGGAACCAGACGACTCGGGCCGGGAAGATCCTGCGCGAGCTGTTCACGCCGAACGTCGACCTGATCGGCACGAGCGACGACTGGGGCGCCTCGAAGCCCGACCGCGCCTTCTTCGACCGCGTCGCCGAGGTCGTCCCCGCCGAGCCCGACGAGATGCTCTACGTCGGCGACCGCGTCGACAACGACATCGCGCCCGCCCGCGCGGCCAGGATACACACCGCGCTCGTACGGCGCGGCCCGTGGGCGACGATCCAGTGGGACACCGAGGACGCGAAGGGGCTGCCGACCTTCCGGGTGGAGAGCCTCCTCGAACTGTCGCCGTTGATCAGGGATTTCAACGAGCGAGAGCACTCACCGTCGTAGCCCAGCCGTACAGCCGGTCGTCCAGTTCGCGGACGCACCGCTCGTGCTGGTGCGGGGCGAGCGCCCGCCGCACGTCCCGCACCCGCTCCATGCCCGTCGCGTACCAGGTCCGCTCCAGCACCTCGAGTGCGCGGACCGCGTACCCGCACGCGGCCTCGGGCTCCCCGGCCGCAGCCTCAACGGCGGCCAGGTCGCCGAGGATGACCGTGGTCTGCTTCTCCTCGCTCGGGTCAAGCTCCTCGAGGACCTGGAGGAGCGTGGTCCGGGCCTGCGGCAGGTGTCCGGCCTTGAGCTGGACGTTGCCCTTGAACGCGGCGAGGCGGATTGGGTTGAACCAGTCGAGCCACTCCGGGGGCTCGTACTCACCGCCGCGCGCGAAGACGTCCTCCGCGTGCCCGATCAGGTGCAGCGCCGTCCGGGTGTGCCCGCAACGGGTCTCACACTCGGCCTCGACGGCGTCCAGCCACGCCAACAGCTCGGGCGAGGCCGGACCCCGGCGGGCATAAGTCCGGGCCGCCGTCATCCGCTCGACGGCCGCGTCTCGTTCGCCCGTCCAGGCCGGGATGAACGCGGTGTGCGCCAGGATCGCGCTGCCCAACAGGGCGTCGTCGGCTTCGCCGGCGGCCTGGAGTGCGCGGAGCAAGGTGTGCGCGGCGCGGTCAGGCTCGCGCATGTCGAAGAACTCGATCCTCCCGGCCAACAGGAGCGTCTCCGCGAGCGCGGCCGCGACCCGCGCCCGCGTCTGCCCGTGCGTCTCCGGTAGCAGTGCGCAGCCCAGCGTGGCGTGCGCGACGGCGGCCGGGTGCAGGGCGGCGGGGGCGACCGACCAGTACAGCCGCCGGTGGGAGCGGGTGACGGCCTCGTAGTCGGCGGCGGCCGTCGCGGGCTGTACGGCTACCGCCTGCGAGGGCACGGCGGCCAGACCCGCCGCCGTGGCTGTGGCGGCCAGCACCGTGCGGCGGGCCGGGACCGCGCCCGACGGCGTGAATCCGAGCGCTTCGAGATCCTGACCCAGGAGACGAACGAGCGCCTGCCCCTGTTCTGCCTGAGGCCATGGCGGGGTGGCGGACTCCCACCGGCGTACCTGCCGGACTCCGACACCGAGCGCGTCGGCGAGGTTTTGCTGCGCGGGATATCCGGCGGCGATCCGCGCTGCCTTCAGTCGTGGGTTGCCTGGGGGCGTGGACACTCGGATGACCTCCCTGGAGCTGAGCACTGCGGTAAGTGTCCCGCCGGGTCCTCTTGATGGCTAGTCACTACCTGTTCGGGGGACCGAAAGTCCGCTTCAAGGCGCATAAAAGACCTCTGTAAGCCCTCGGTTCGGCGTTGGGTAAGGGCCACGCTTGTACGCACCGAAGCCCGTGACTCCAGGAGCCGCGATGCCCAGTACAACGCGCTTACCGTCCGCCTCTGGAACGCAGCTCCTCGAGGCCGGCCACGATTGGGACGCGATCCGAGTGCCCCGCGATGTCGGGCTAGCGGCCCTGGCCATCCTGGGCAGCCGCTGCGGCGCCGTCCTCGAAGACCCCCTGTCTACCGCAGGCGTCCTGTACTTCTTCATGCCCGTCGGGTCCGCCGAGACCTGGAACGTGGAGAACACCCGCGCGCTCAGCACCAACTCCTCCGTGGCCATTCCCCCCATACGCCGAACAGCGGGACCTGGTCCACGCTGGCGGATCTGTCCGGACGAGGACAACTGGCTCACCGACCCCGCCGCCTTGGAGGCCGCGATCGGCGACGCATTCGAGAACCTCTTCAGTGAGGAGCGGGCCGGATGACCTCGGGAGCAGCAAACCGCAGCACCGCCAGCCCCTCGCCCAGCGCTCACTACGTCGGGCTGGGACTTCGTCACACGGATGCGCTCCTGGCCTTCGCCCTCGCCGCCTGGCGCCGAGGCGATCTCGCCGAGATTCCCGTCGGCAGCGCGTGGGACGTCGTACGCCTGCCGCGCGCGCTCGGCTGGAAGGCCGTGGGCATCCTCCAGCAGCAGGGCATCACCGTCGGCCCCGCGCAGCACACCCCCGACGGCGTCGAGGTCCTCGTACCCCTCGGCTCGGCCGCCGCCTGGGAGTTGCCCGACGCCGAGGTCCTCGCCCCCGGGTCAACGGTGTGCGTGCCGCACCCGTCCACCGTGGCCCCCCACACGCAGCGCGCGCACTCCTGGATCGTCCCGCCGCACGGCGACGTCCTCACCGACGCCGACATGCTGCACGAGGCGTACGCCGCGGCGCTCGCTGCTTCGCACATGGACGCCGTCCGGTGACGGCCGCACCCGCTGCCACCACGCAGCCCGACCCGGTCGCGGCGGCCCTCAAGGAGTCCTACGGCAGCGTCCGGTTCCTGAGCCGCGAATGCATTGCCGAACACGACGCTGTACTGCGGGCCGAGATAAGGCGGCTGTCACCGATCGCCCGGAGCATGGCCGAGGACAAGCCCCACCGGTCGCGAGACTGGTACGCCCTCGTCAACGCGGCTGATCTGGCCGACGATGCCCTGCAGTTCGGCGTCTGCGAGTCACACCTCGCGGTACTGGCCGACGCCGTCCTCGAGCTGCGAGAGGTGATCGCGGCATGAACTGCGTTATCTGCGAATGGCCGATCAAGGACGGCGAGCCCCGAAAGATGGCCAGCCGCCGCGCCCTGAACGGCAACCCGCTGGAGTCGGCCTACTCGCACAAGCGGTGTCGGCGCGGCCCCGACAAGGTCCCCTACATCACGGCCTGGTCCAGCGAACCCCTCGAAGACACCCTCATCACCGCCGGGGGGATCACCGGGGTCAGCTTCGTCGACGAGACCGCCTCGGACCGGGACGAGCGCGGCGTGCTCTGGGCGCGCAGTCCCGACACGCCCGGCGTCGGCCGGCCGCTGTACAAGAAGATCCACCCCGGCCGACAGCGGCAGTGCATGACCGATCTGCGGTGCCAGGTGTGCGGCGGCCCCGCCGACGAGGACGAGCGCGGCGTGCTCTGGCTGATCGAGGACGGCCGCGAGGACTGGCCGGGCTGGCCCCGCGACCCCATGACCACGCACCCGCCGATCTGCCTGACGTGCGTACGGGTGGCCCGCGAGCAGTGCCCGCACCTGTGGATCGGCACGGTGCTGGTGCGCGTCGCGCAGTCCGAGCTGTGCGCTGTGCAGGGGAAGCGGTACACCCTCACCCTGAACGGCCCGATCGCCGTTCACAGCAGCGTGTTCACTTTCGAGTCCGGACATCTGCGGTGGGTGGTCGCGGCGCAGCTCGTGCGGGTGCTGTACGGGTGCACGCTCGTGCAGCTCGACGACGAGATCGCGGCGCGCGACAAGCGGGTGCTAGTCCGGGGCAGGGAGGCGCACTAGTTCCTCGAGCTCGACGCCTATCGCGTCGGCGATGCGGATCAAGCGTTCGTTCGGCAGCGACCGGGTACCTGACCTGCACATTCATTCAATATCGCACGTAAGTTCGAATATAATGTGGCGTGCACACGTATCCGCTCGACGGCGAGGGCTGCGACATGCAGGCGTACCGGATGGTGCACCCCAAGACGGGCGCGGTAGGCACTCCACGCGCGAGACCCGTTCCATCCAAAGCACGGAATCGCGCCCTGCTCGCCCTGCCCGGTTCGCCGGGCGGGCCTGGTGGCGCGCGGCATATCAGTGTCCGCCGCCTTCAACGCGCCACCTCTGCATCGGCTTCGGGCGATGTGCGCCGCCCCACCCCCGGCCCGGGGTGGGGCGGTCTACGTTGTTACGTACGACCCCCGCCGGCGCGTTCGGCGGGGGTCGCCGCCCGCGGGCCAAGTCTCCCCACTCGGACACCGCAGGTGACGACGAGCCAGTGTCAGGCGCGCGAGGGGAGTCGCGCCGTCCTCGTCCCACCTCGCACTCTAAACGGCAGAAACGGCCCCCCGAATGATCTTCGGGGGGCCGTTCTCTAGCCTCTGACCTGTACTTCCAGGTCAGTGGGCGCGGACGGTTTCGAACCGCCGACATTCTGCTTGTAAGGCAGACGCTCTACCCCTGAGCTACGCACCCGTGAGGACCGGCACGTGGCCGGGTCGAGCGACAGCTTACCTTGACCGCGCCGCGTGACGGCAAACCCGTTCTGCGAGGCAGGAGCCGCGTGCAGGCAACTGACCGGGCCGTGTGTTCGTCTACGTCGGGTGGGAGAATGGCTCCACCCAGGGCGCCGCAGGACAGCACGGGAGAGGGATTGTGACGGGGACACCGGGCACGCCGTCAGGTTCGCAGCCGTACCCGCCGTCGACCGCAGGGGTCCGACACCGGCCCGGCGCCCCGCGCGACCACATCGTCCGGCGAGACACCGCCGACAGCACCCCGCGTGCCACCACCCCGCGCGCCAAGACACCCTCTCCCCTCCGCGACACCGCCCTCCTCCTCGCCCTTCCCCTCCTCGTGCTGCCCCTCGCCTTCGCCGGGGGTGGGACCCGGCGCTGGTTCGGGGGCAGGGCCGAGAGTCAGCGGGTGGAGGCGCAGGCGGCGAAGGACGCGGCGGCCGAGGCGTTCTACGAGCTGGACACCGCGCAGCGGGATCTGCTGATCGCCATCGAGACGATCGGGGCGGTCGACGACTCCGCCGAGGCACGGCGCGCCGTGGACGGGTTCGCCGCGCTCGGGCGACGGATCGACGAGGCGAGTCACCGGTACATCGAGGCGGTCGACGCGCAGGATCTGGACCGGGACGACCTGGAGGCGTCCGTCGCCGTGCGGGCGCGGACCGAGCTGACCGCCGCCAAGGACGAGCTGGTGCGGGTCAAGCAGGAGCTGGACCGGTTCGGGAGTTCGCTCGGACCGCTGCTCGGGAAGGCGGAGACGCAGCTCGCGCGGCTCGCCCCGGCGGTGGAGCGGGCGCGGCAGGAGCTGCTGGGGGCGAGCAACGCGCTGGACGCCGTACGGGAGAAGCGGCTGCGGGCCGACGACCTCGCGGCGCGGCTCGCCACGCTCTCCCCCGAGCTGACCAAGCTCAACCAGGGCGCCGGACAGCACGGCGTGGCCGCCACCCTGGAGCGCGCCGAGCGGGTACGGCGGGAGGCGGCGGCGATCCGGGCCGAGGCCGAGCGGCTGCCGGAGAAGGCCACCGAGATCGACCGGCGGCTGGTCAGCCTCGGCACCCGCGCGCAGGCGCTCACCACCCGCGCCGGACAGGTCGAGCCGATCCTGAGCGAGCTGCGCCGGCGCTTCACCGCCGCCTGCTGGCAGGACCTCCAGCACGTGCCCGAGCAGGCCGGGGAGAACGTACGGCAGGCCGAGCGCAAGCTCGCCGAGGCGCGCTCCGCGCGGGAGGCGCAGCGGTGGGCGGACGCCACCTCGCTGCTCTCCACCGTCCGCGCCCTGCTCAGCACCACCGACGAAGCCGTCTCCGCCGCCGGTGACCGGCTGAACCGGCTCAACGCCGTCCAGAAGGACCCCCGCGCCGAGATCGAACGGGCCAGGTTCGCGCTCCGCGACGCCCAGCGGCTCGCCATGACCGGCCGTACGGCGCCCGAGCCCCGGCACGCCCGGCCGCTGGACGACGCGGTGGCCCGCCTCGACCGGGCGATCGCGACGCTGGACAGCGGACGCCACCCCGACTACTGGCACTTCCTGACCGAGACGGAGGCCGTACGGGAGACGGCGTCCCGGGTGGTCTCGCAGATCCGCGAGGAGCGCGGCTCCGCACACTGAGTGCCTGTCGCCTCGTGTTGCCCTGTGTTGCCGCCACCGCCCCACCGGGCGGATATTGGGATGAACCGTATGGCCTGCCCCAATGCCCTGAGGGAGGCGGACATGGCCACACACGCAGAGCGCAC
Organism: Streptomyces sp. DSM 110735; assembly: GCF_016482685.1. GTDB lineage: Bacteria > Actinomycetota > Actinomycetes > Streptomycetales > Streptomycetaceae > Streptomyces. Next base: position 258,549 of record NZ_JACYHF010000004.1, read on the forward strand.
CCGACACCGGCGCAGCCGCATCCCGTTCGACGAGCACCTGCCCGTGGACCACAAGCTGAACAAGGTCTACCGGATCGGCGCCGGACTGATCGGTCTCTTCCTGCTGATCTTCGGCATCCTCGGCGTGATCGACCACATCGGGCCCTTCAACACCGGCGGCGACATGGTGGCGGGGCTCAACACCAACGGCGCGCTGAGCGTGCTCTCGATCGTCGTCGGGCTGATCCTGCTCGCGGGGATGGTGATCGGCGGCAACTTCGCCTCGACGCTGAACATGGTCTTCGGCGTGCTGTTCATCCTGAACGGCTTCATCAACCTGGGTCTGCTGGGCACGGACAGCAACATCCTGGCGTTCAAGATCCAGAACGTGTACTTCACCTTCGTGGTCGGCCTGTTGCTGATGACCTTCGGGATGTACGGGCGGGTCGGCTCGGTCCTTCCGCACGACAACCCGTACTGGCGCGCCCGGCACCCCGACCACCCGGACGCGCAGCCCGCGCTGACCGGCGCGGACCGGCCCGCCCTCACGGGTCAGGAGGCGCCCGCGAAGGGGACGGACGCGAAGGGGAGCGCGCGCCCGGACACGACCTCCGAGTGACTCGCCCCGCCGCGCGGTCCGGCGGCTAACCTGTCCCCATGCCTCGCTACGAGTACCGCTGCCGGACCTGCGGCGACACCTTCGAACTGAGCCGCCCCATGGCCGAGTCCGCCGCCCCCGCCGCCTGCCCCGCGGGCCACGACGACACGGTGAAGCTGCTCTCCGCGGTCGCGGTCGGCGGCACCTCCGCCGCCCCCGCGCCGAGCCCCTCGGGCGGAGGCGGCGGCTGCTGCGGCGGAGGCTGCTGCGGCTGATCCGAGCCGCACACCGCCGCCGCTGCCGCTGCCGCTGCCGCTGCCCGACACCTGTCGGCAACACACACCGCACGCCGCCACCCGACGCACCCCACCGGCCCCTACGGACGCACCTCAGCCGAAGCAGGGGCCGACGCGCGTGCGGTAGCCGGAGCCGGAACCGCCGCCCCACTCCCCGGCGCCCCACTCCCCGGCGCCCCACTTCCCGCCGCGCCCAGGAACTCCCGGAGGATCCGCTCCCCCGCCAGCACCCCCCGCTCCGCCAGCGCCTGGACCGCCGGTGCCGTCCAGCCCGCCTCGGCCAGCTCCCCGTGCCCCGGGCGCCACGCGCGGTCGGCGGCGAGCAGCAGGTCGGCGTCGAGGAGCGAGTCCCCGGCCGCCAGCGTCAGATCCGCGCCCGTACGCCGGGCGACCTCGTGCACCGCCGCGCTCTTGGTGAGGGGTCCGGGGACGGCGTAGAGCTTGCGCCCCTGGAGCGAGACGGTCCAGCCGCGCTCCGCCGCCCAGCCGGTCAGCTCCGCCACCCAGCTCTCGGGCGTCAGCTCGCGCTCGACGACCAGGTAGGCGAACAGGTCCTCGGCGACGCGCTGCTTGCGCACCCACAGCGGATCGCCGATCGCGGCGAGGTGGTCCTGGATCTCCGCCAGCGGCGCGCACGCGGCGGCGAGCCGTCGCTGCACGTCGGCGTGCCAGTCGCGGTCGGTGACCCCGTCGACCAGCAGATGTCCGCCGTTGGCGCAGATCGCGTACGCCGGTGCCGGACCGGGCAGGTTGATCCGCTGGTACTGCTTGCGGCTGCGGGTCGTCGTCGGTACGAACACCGTCGCGTCCCCGAGCGCGGTCAGCAGTCCGGCCGCCGTCTCGGTCATGAAGGACAGCGGTCTGCTCTCGTGGACCTCCACGCACAGCAGCCGGGGTGCCCGGGCGTCGGGCATGGTCAGCCCGAGGGCCGCCGCGGAGTAGATCAGCGTGCGGTCGAGGTCGCTCGCCACCATGACCGTCATCAGACGCTCACCGCCCGGCCGTCGGCGCCCGTCGCACCGCGCGTGTAGCGCGGGTGGATCAGACCGACGCAGGTGTACGGCAGCTCGTCGACCTCCTCGACCGGAACCCCGCGCTGCTCGGCGAGCAGCCGGACGTGGTCGAGATCGGCGCCCGCGCCCGCCTTGGCGAGGATCTTCCAGGGCACCCGGCGCAGCAGCACCCGGGTGGTCTCGCCGACACCCGGCTTGACCAGGTTCACGTCGTGGATGCCGTACTCCTCGCTGATCCGCTCCACGGCACGCCAGCCCTCCCAGGTCGGGGCGCGATCCCCCGCCTGCAGCTCCTTGACCGCCACGTCGACGCTCTCCTCGACCTCGGGGAAGCGGGCGGCGACGGCGTCCAGGAACGCCACCGAGACGTCGGCGCCCGCGAGTTCGCGGTAGAACTTCGCGCCGTGGAAGTCGTGCGGACCGACCAGGTCGGCGCGCAGCACGGTGCGCGAAATGAGGCCGGAAACCGTCGAGTTGAGGCACGCGGAAGGTATGAGGAAGTCCTCGCGGGTGCCGTAGGTGCGCACGCAGGAGCCCGGGTCGGCCAGGACGGCGATCTCCGGATCGAAGCCGGTGATGCCCTCCTCGCGCTCGAACTCCTCGATGGCGGCGGCGAGTTCGCGAGTGATGGCGCCCTTGCCTGTCCAGCCGTCGACGAAGACGACGTCGCGCGGGTCGTGGTGGGCGGCCAGCCAGCGCAGCGCGTTGGCGTCGATGCCCCGGCCGCGCACGATCGAGACGGCGTAGTGCGGGAGCTGGAGTCCGTGGCGGTGCTGTGCCCAGCGGCGCATCAGCACGCCGACCGGGGTGCCCGCGCGGGCGAGGGAGACCAGCACCGGGCGGGGGGTCTCACCCGAGGCGCCGGGGCGCGGGCGGGCGGCGACCTCGGTGAGGACCGTCTCGGTGACCACGCCGACCGCCTGGGCGATCCGGGCGGCCGAGGCGTCCAGGGCGGCGTGGAACAGCTCCTGGTAGCGCTCGCTGGGCTGGTACTCCACCGGCAGCGACTCCGCGTAGTGCGCGCCGCCGCTCTGCACGGCCTCCTCGCGCTCCTCCGTCGGCGCCTCCAGGGTGATGTCCGAGAGGTCCTGGAGCAGCCAGCCGACCTCGTCGGGGGCGTACGAGGAGAAGGCGGGGCCGCGGAGGGGCTCGGGCAGCATGGGCGGCCTTTCGGGAGAGGCGAGGGGCTCGGGGACGTAGGACGGCACGACGGCGAGCAGGACGTTCGGGACGTGGGCGGCGAGGCGGTCCAGGAGACCGCCGGGGGCGTGCAGCCGGTGGGTGTCGGCGGCGGAGTCCACGACGGCGAGGACGGTGTCGAAGCCGCCGCCCGCGACGTTGTACGCGTACCGCTCGCCGGGACCGTCGGCCGGGTCGTCGTGGTCGGGGAAGACCAGGCTGCTGCGTATCGCGTAGCCCGGGTCGTCCACGGCGAGCACGGGCGAGCGGGTGGTGGTCGAGAAGCGGACCTCGGCGGGGACGAGCTGCTCCAGCTCGCGGGCTATGCGCAGCGGGGCGTACATCAGCTCCTCGAAGCCGAGCACCAGCACCCGCCGGGCGCCCTCGGGCAGCGCCTCGGCGGCGCGGGCGGCCATCGCGGGCAGCGCGGCCTCCAGCCGGGCGCGGTGGGCGGGCGTGAACCCGTGCCGCCCGCCGTCGGGCAGCCCGCGCGGCCAGTGCAGGTCGACGCGCGGGGTGCGGCCGTACGCCGTCCCGTCCGCGCCGTCCGCCGTCCCGTCCGCCCGTACGGCAGCGCCGGGTGCGGCGCTCGCGTGGCGGGCGACCAGCTCCTGTCCCTTCTCCAGCACGCCGTCGGGCAGCCGTACGGTCCCCGACGCGCCCGCCACCAGGTCCACGCGGGCGCCGATCCCGGCGGCGAACCGCTCCAGGCGTCCGGCGTCCTCGGGCGAGCGCATGTCGACCAGGGCGACCACCACGTACCGCTGCCGGGGGTGTCGTTCGTGCAGGTCGCGGATGGTGTTGAGGATCGTGTTGCCGGTGGAGAACTCGTCGTCCACCAGCACCAGCGGACCCGCGCCCGCGAGCAGCGCCGGGTCGGCGGGGAGCAGCAGGTGGGAGGTGGCGTGCGAGTGGGACTCCTCGAAGCCGCCCGCGCGGTCCACCCCGGCCACCGGGCGGCGGGTGGAGTGCAGATACGGGGCGAGACCGAGACCGTCCGCGACGGCGTGACCGAGTCCGGTGGCGGTCTCCGCGTACCCGAGGACGACGGCCTCGGCGGACTCGGTGTCGCCGAGCAGCGCGCGCACCCGGCGGCCGAGCCGGAAGCCGTGGCCGTAGACGACGGTGGGCGACTGGGGCACGTGCTTGCCGAGGACGTGCGAGACCAGCAGATGCGCCCGCTTGGGGTTGCGGCGCAGCGCGAGCCCGAGGAGGGCGGGCAGTTCGTCGTCGCCCTCCAGCTCGACACCGAGCCGCTCCGCGACCCATCTGCCGGACCAGATGCCGTCGTTCACTGCGTTGTTCATGCGTTCCTTGGAGGTGGGGGGAGGTCGGCCGGGTCGCCCCGGCGGCGGGAGGGTCAGCCGGTGATGCCGGCGGCGAGCAGTTCCACGAAGCCGACGTCCTCGCCGGCCACGCCGAAGACCTCGGCACGCAGCAGGGTGCGCTCGGCCCAGGCGCGGTGGGGCTTCACTTCGTTCATCTTGTTCGTGTAGGCGGACCGCAGCACACCCCCACCGCCGCGTTCCGGCCGCAGGATGTCCTGGGCGTCGCTGAACTCTTCGTGACTGACCACGGACAGCGCGTGGACGGGCATGACATGGGAGGGGTGGATGCAGGTCTTGCCGAGCAGACCGTTGGCCTGGTCGAGGGAGATCTCCCGCAGGAGGCCGTCCATGGCGTGTTCGATCAGCTTCTCGCGCAGCTCGACCGCCCGCACCTCAAGGAAGGGGCTCTGCCTGAGCTGGGGCTTGAAGACCCGCTCGGGGACGCGGAAGTACTCCCAGACCGGTCCGGTCACGGTGAACCCGGTGCCGTCGGCGCGGCCCAGCACGTTGACCACGTCGGCGATGACGGAGGCGACGATCTGGACGTCGTAGGCGGTCATGTCGGGGGCGCGGCGCAGTCCGTAGGAGGAGCAGAAGTCGGTGACGCCGAGGCGCAGGGCGAGGACCCGCTCGCGGTACTTGCCGACCGCGCGCATGATGCCGTCCAGCGTCTCCCCGCGGGACTCGCGGTAGATCAGCTCGGTCGACTCCAGGACGGGCATCGCGAAGAGCCGCCGTCCGCTCTCCTTCTCGGCCTCGGTCAGCGCCTCCAGGAAGGGCATCCCGCGCTCCCCGGTGAACTTGGGCAGCACGAAGCCGGAGAGCAGCCGGGCGGTGGGACCCAGGCGCCGGACCAGGTCGGGGATCTGGTCGGGGGTGCGCACGCGGATGAAGAGCAGCGGCGGCTCCTCCCCGGCGCGCGCGTCCAGCTCGGCGAACTGCCGGACGAGGTTGTCCTCACCGGCCGGTACGTCCGCGTCGTCGATGGAGTCCTCCAGGCACAGCACCATGGAGACCACGCCGACGCGCCCCTGTTTGAGGACGTCGTCGGCGAGGCGGGGGCGGGTGGCCGGACTGTAGAGCGTGGCGCCGAGGGCGGCCGAAAGCAGCCGGGCCGGGGAGTCGGCGGTGAACTCGCACGGCTCCTGGTGGAACAGACGCTCCCGCACCTCGGGGGCGATGTGCCCGAAATGACGCATAGGACTCCCTCAAGGCATACGCGGGCCGGTGATTTCGGCAAAGGGTGGCCGGTAATAGTACGTAGAGATCCATGTCAGGGGTTCCCGGGAGGGCATGAATTTCCGGTAACCGAGGAGTGTCGACGGCGGGCACCCCCGCATTGTCGTGCCCAGGACCGAGAAGGCAGGATGACCGCATGACGCACGCGATGCTGAAGGGGTCGAACATCCCGCTGGAGGCCACCACGGTGCGCGCCGTGCTGCGCTGGACGCCCGGGCAGGGCGTGCCGGACGTGGACGCCTCGGCGCTGCTGCTGGGTTCCGACGGCCGTGTGCGCTCCGACGAGGACTTCGTCTTCTACAACCAGCCCCGGCACCCCTCGGGCGCCGTGTGGCGCCTGGGCAAGAAGCGGGTCGGCGAGGGACTGACCGACACCGTCCAGGCGGACCTGACCGGTCTGGAGCCCGGTGTGAGCCGGGTCCTGCTGGTCGCCTCGGCGGACGGCGAGACCTTCGACCGGGTGCCCGCGCTGTGCGTGCTGGTCTACGACGCGGCGACGGCGGACGCCGAGCCGCTGGCCCGGTTCGAGGTCACGCCGGAGACGGGTGCGGAGACGGCGCTGATCTGCGGGGAGCTGTACCGGCGCGGGGACGCCTGGAAGTTCCGCGCGCTGGGCGAGGGCTACTCGAACGGGCTGAAGGGGCTCGCCACCGACTTCGGCATCTCGGTGGACGAGTCGGAGGCGGTGGAGGAGCCGCCGCGCTCGGAGTCCCTGTCGCTGCCGCTGCCGCCCGAGCAGCCGCCGCCGGTCCCCGCGCAGCCGCCCGCCTACGGCTATCCGCAGGCGACCTCGGCGCTGCGCTCCGCCTACGGCTACCCCCAGCCCGCCACCACCGCGGCCGCCCAGCCCGGCTACGGCTACCCGCAGCCCGCCGGACCGCAGCAGGCGACCGTCCAGCAGCCCCCGGCGACCCAGCAGCAGTCGGCGTACGGCTATCCGCAGCCGCAGCCGCTGCCCGCGGCGGCTCTGGACCCGGACTTCCGGCTGCCGCCGCAGGGACCGCAGTTCCTGGGGCGCTGACGCCGCGCCCGGGGCTCGCTAGCGGTCCGCCTTGGACTTGTAGCCCCGGCCCCAGCTCAGCCCCCAGCCGTACAGCCGGTCCAGCTCGCCCTGGAAGCCGTAGACGAACTTGACCTCGCGGCGGACGAGCAGCTCCCCCTTGACGTTCTCTATGAGCACCACGGCGCAGGAGCGGGCCTGGGGGTGGCGTTCGTCCAGGTCGATCTCGATGCGGGGACCGTTGCTCGGATAGAGGGTGACCTTGGCCTGGGTACGGTCGAACGCCGGGGTCTGGTCGTAGATGTAGACGAACACCAGCAGCCGTTTGATGGCGTCGCGGTGGTCGAGGTTGACGTACATGGTCTCGCCGGACGCCGAGCCGAAGCGGTCGTCGCCGCTGAGCTTGACGTACGGCGGGGCGTTGACGTCGCCGAGGTAGCCGCCGAGGGGCTGGACGACCCCCTTGGTGCCGTCCGCCAGCTCGTAGAGGCAGCCGAGGTCCAGGTCGACGTTGACCATGCTCTGGCCGTGGCCCATGACTTCCGGTGGCTTGAGCGCCTTGAAGGGGTGCCGGAAGAGGCTCTCGCGCTGGATACCGGCGATGTCGGAGGTCCGCATCTGCCAGGTCAGGTTGACCCGGAGGTGGCCGGTGGCCGCGTCCTGCTTGGTGAGGGACACCTGCTGGTGCCGTTTGGTCAGCTCGATCGCGTTGGTTCCGGCGTTGCCCGAGTCGAAGTCGGCGCCGCGTCCGCCCAGCAGTCCGTCGAGGAATCCCATGCCCGCCCCCAGGTGCTCGTGCTCGTGGTGCTCGTGGTGGAAAAGCCGCCGGGGCGGCCGACCACGTCGGCCGCCCCGTTCGAAGCGTTCCCTTGTGGCGCGGGGCGCCACACCCCGCCCCGCCCCCGATCTTGCCCCTAGGGGGCGCACCGGAGCACAGGGGTCACACCCCTGAGGAGATCTCCGTCTTCTCCGCCGAGCCCGCGTCGCCGCCCTGTGCCGCGAGGGCGCGGTTGCGGCGGACCGAGGACCAGAAGGACCAGGCGATCAGGACGACGCCGACGAGACCGGTGACGACCTCGTTGATCTCGTACCGGATGGTGACCATGAGGATCACGGCCAGGGCGCCGATCGCGTAGTGGGCGCCGTGCTCCAGGTAGACGTAGTCGTCGAGGGTGCCCTGGCGGACCAGGTAGACCGTCAGCGAACGGACGTACATCGCGCCGATGCCGAGACCGAGCGCCATCAGGACGATGTCGTTGGTGATGGCGAAGGCGCCGATCACGCCGTCGAAGGAGAAGGACGCGTCCAGGACCTCCAGGTAGAGGAACATGAAGAACGCTGCCTGGCCGGCGAGGAGCACCGCCGAGCGTGGCTTCCCGGCGCGGGCGGCTTCTTCCTCGGCTTCGTGCTCACGCTCCTCCTCGGCCTCCAGCTTGTCCTCGAAGTAGCCGGAGAGTCCGCCGACGATCATGTAGGTGATCAGACCCGCGATGCCCGCGATCAGCACCGTCTGCGCCTTGTCGGCGTGGGCGCCGCCGTGCTGGTGGGCGTGGGTGGCGAAGGTGAAGGAGGTGATCAGCAGGACGATCAGGGAGATGCAGACCGACAGCATGTCGACCTTGCCGAGCTTGGCCAGCGGTCGCTCGATCCAGCGCAGCCACTGGATGTCCCGGTCCTCGAAGATGAAGTCGAGGAAGATCATCAGCAGGAACATCCCGCCGAAGGCGGCGATCGCCGGGTGGGCGTCGGTGACGAGTTCCTGGTAGCGGTCCTTGTTGTTCAGCGCGAGGTTGACAGCCTCGATCGGGCCCATCTTGGCGCTGATCGCGACGATCACGACGGGGAAGACCAGGCGCATCCCGAACACCGCGATGAGCACGCCGACCGTGAGGAAGATCTTCTGCCAGAAGGCGTTCATCTTCTTCAGGATTCCGGCGTTGACCACCGCGTTGTCGAACGACAGCGAGATCTCCAGGATGGAGAGGATCGCCACGATGCCGAAGGCCTTCCACCCCCCGTAGAAGACCGCCGCGACCAGGCCGATCGCGGTCACCGCGAACGACCAGCCGAAGGTTTTCAGAAGCACTGGCTAACCCCATCGTGTGTGGAGGACGCCTTCGGGCGATTGCCCGAAGGAGGGTCTCCCCCTGCCGTACCCGGCTTTGCGAAACGTTGACCACGAAGTGTAGAACGTCTCCCTCCGGCCGGACCAGAAGGGGCGTCCCCCGGGAAAACACGCTGTTCCTGGACGTATGACCTCAGCGCCTGCCCGTCAATCGCTCGAAGACGACGAGAAAGGGCGCGATATAGCCGGACGCCTCGACCGGGGTGGCCCTGCCGACCGCGATCAGCAGGACTCCGGAGGCCAGTGCGGCGCAGTACATACAGGCACTGGCAGCCGGGCCGAGCCGTCGGCCGAGGGGGGACACTTCGCTGGGCTGGTGCGGCTTGGGCATAATGACCGGACTCCCGTCCATCCGTGGTCGGCGAGATTCCGGAGAGCCACCTGCCTCGTTTCCAGGCGCAGCGGGTGGCTCTCCCTCGTTCGCGACGAGGCGCGTCCACCCGCACCCCGGCTTTACGAAACGTTGACCCCGAAGTCTAGGGCGATACCGCGAAGTCCCGACGCGTACCCCTGACCCACCGCGCGGAACTTCCACTCGCCCTGGTACCGGTACAGCTCGCCGAAGATCATGGCGGTCTCGGTGGAGGCGTCCTCGCTCAGGTCGTAGCGGGCGAGTTCCTGGTCGTCGGCGCGGTTGACCACGCGGATGAAGGCGTTGGAGACCTGGCCGAAGGACTGGCCACGGTCGTCCGCCATGTGGATCGAGACGGGGAAGATGATCTTTTCGCACTGGTCCGGGACCCGGGAGAGGTCGACCAGAATCGATTCGTCGTCGCCCTCGCCCTCACCGGTGAGGTTGTCGCCGGTGTGCTCGACCGAGCCGTCCGGGCTGGTGAGCTGGTTGTAGAAGACGAACCAGTCGTCGCCCAGGACCCGGTTCCCGGCGCCGCACAGCAGGGCGCTGGCGTCGAGGTCGAAGGGGGCGCCGGTGGTGGACCGTGCGTCCCAGCCGAGCCCGATCATGACGTTGGTGAGATTCGGCGCGGCCTTCGAGAGGGAGACATTGCCTCCCTTGGCGAGCGTGACACCCATGCTGCTGGTCCTCCCCTGTGGCGCTTCCCTGTATCTGCTGCACTCCCCCGGAGGGGATACCCCCAGGCGCCGCCCGCGAACGGAACGGCGCCTGGAGGGTGGAACCCGTGGCGTCAGACGTTGACGCCGAAGTCCTGGGCGATGCCGCGCAGTCCCGAGGCGTAGCCCTGCCCGATGGCGCGGAACTTCCACTCCGTGCCGCTGCGGTACAGCTCGCCGAAGACCATGGCGGTCTCGGTGGACGCGTCCTCGCTCAGGTCGTAGCGCGCCAGCTCCTGGCCGCCCGCCTGGTTCACCACGCGGATGAAGGCGTTGCGGACCTGGCCGAAGGACTGCTGGCGGTTGTCGGCGTCGTAGATCGACACCGGGAACACGATCTTGTCGACGTCGGCGGGCACCTCCGCGAGGTTGACCTTGATCTGCTCGTCGTCGCCCTCGCCCTCACCGGTGAGGTTGTCGCCGGTGTGCTCGACCGAGCCGTCCGGGCTCTTGAGGTTGTTGAAGAAGACGAAGTTCTGGTCGCTGCCGACCTTGCCTGCGTTGTTCAGCAGCAGCGCGCTGGCGTCGAGGTCGAAGTCGGTGCCGGTCGTGGTGCGCACATCCCACCCCAGACCGACGATGACGGCGGTCAGGCCCGGGGCCTCCTTCGTCAGCGATACGTTGCCGCCCTTGCTGAGGCTGACTCCCACGGGTCCTCCATGTGGTGTCGGGGGCGGGAAGCCCCGTCGTGCTTCGGATAGGGGATCAACGAACCGATCCTAGTGACGGGTTCCCGCCCCTCGCAGACCCTGGACCCGGGGGATCACCGGTGTCGGGGCCCTGGGGTGCTCGCCCCGGACCGGCTCACAGCGCGTCGAGCGCCTTGACGTAGTCGTTGAGGTCGCGGGCGTCCGGCAGTGCGTTGACCACGGTCCAGCGCACGACGCCCTCCTTGTCGATGACGAACGTGCCCCGGACGGCGCAGCCCTTGTCCTCGTCGAAGACGCCGTAGGCGCGCGAGACGTTGCCGTGCGGCCAGAAGTCGCTCAGCAGCGGGTACTCCAGACCCTCCTGCTCGGCGAAGACGCGCAGGGTGTGGATGGAGTCGTTGGAGACGGCGAGCAACTGGGTGTCGCGGTCCTCGAACTGCGGCAGATGGTCACGCAGCTCGCACAGCTCGCCGGTGCACACGCCGGTGAAGGCGAAGGGGTAGAAGAGCAGGACCACGTTCTTCTCGCCCCGGAAGCCGGAGAGCTTCACGGTGCGGCCGTGGTTGTCCTTGAGCTCGAAATCGGGCGCCTTGTCGCCGGCCTGGATCGCCATCGTCCTTGCATCCCTTCGGTGGGCTGACGGGGGTGGGCGGGAGTCCCGCTCCCGCCCACCCTACGCAGCGCACAGCACGGGCTCGGGGGCGGGACGGGGGTGTGCCCGGCCCGCCCCGAAGCCCGAGGGCCCGGCGGTGTGTTCCGCTCGGCGGCGCTGTCTAGCGCTTGCCGGACTTGGCGGCCTTCGGCGTCGCCAGACGCGAGCCGCTCCAGTCCTTGCCGACACTGACGCTCTTGGACGCGGTCAGTCCGGCGGTCGTCGCGGCCTCCGAGATGTCGCTCGGCTCCACGTACCCCGTACGGCCGGTCTTCGGCGTCAGGAGCAGGATGGCACCGCCCTCTTCGATGTACGTGGTGGCGTCCACCAGCACATCGGTGAGGTCGCCGTCGTCATCACGGAACCACAGCACGACGGCGTCGGCCACGTCGTCGTATTCCTCGTCCATCAGGTCGCCTTCGACGGCTTCCTCGATGGCCTCGCGGAGTTCCTGATCGACGTCCTCGTCGTAGCCGATCTCCTGGACCACCTGTCCGGGCTGGAAACCCAGCCTGGCGGCAGGGTTGGTCCGCTCCTCCGCGTGGTCCGCGGTCGCGCTCACGGGTTGCCTCCTGATCATGTCTGGTGAAGTAACTCAGCCACGCGCGTACGCGAAGCATTGGCCGTAGTCCACACGGGCGGGACGGATCGCGCAAGTACCCGGCCGTCCAGACCGCCGAAACGGTGACTGCGGCGACCTCGCCGCAGCGGCTTATGGCACCGTATCCCGTTTGCCGGGGAACCACATCACACCGATGTGCCCGTTATGCCCCCTTCAGAATCATCCTTGGTTACGACAGTCGAACAAATTTGCCGAGCACGTCACACGGCGGGCGTATCGTCGCGTTTTGCGCCGGGCGAACGCCGCGACCGGGGTGACGCGGGCCATGGCGAGGTACACGATGGGGAACGTCCAGAAGAAGAGTTCCCCGAGAAGACGACTCCGGAGTCCTCGAAGACGTCGGAGTAGAAATGCCCCAGGCCCTCCGAAAGGTGAGGAACAGCGTGGCTTCCGGTTCCGATCGCAATCCGATCATCATTGGCGGCCTTCCGAGTCAGGTTCCTGACTTCGATCCCGAGGAAACACAGGAGTGGCTCGACTCCCTCGACGCCGCCGTCGACGAGCGCGGCCGGGAGCGGGCCCGGTATCTCATGCTCCGGCTGATCGAGCGGGCCCGCGAGAAGCGCGTGGCCGTGCCCGAGATGCGCAGCACGGACTACGTCAACACGATCCCCACCAAGAGCGAGCCGTTCTTCCCGGGCAACGAGGAGATCGAGCGCCGCATCCTCAACGCCACCCGCTGGAACGCGGCCGTGATGGTCTCGCGCGCGCAGCGGCCCGGCATCGGCGTCGGCGGCCACATCGCCACCTTCGCCTCCTCCGCGTCCCTGTACGACGTGGGCTTCAACCACTTCTTCCGCGGCAAGGACGGCGGTGACGGCGGCGACCAGGTCTTCTTCCAGGGCCACGCCTCCCCCGGCATCTACGCCCGCGCCTATCTGCTCGACCGGCTCACCGAGAACCAGCTCGACGGCTTCCGCCAGGAGAAGTCGAAGTACCCCGACGGTCTGTCCAGCTACCCGCACCCGCGCTCCATGCCGGACTTCTGGGAGTTCCCGACCGTCTCCATGGGTCTCGGTCCGCTCGGCGCGATCTACCAGGCGCGGATGAACCGCTACATGGAGGCGCGCGGGATCGCGGACACCTCCGGCTCGCACGTGTGGGCGTTCCTCGGCGACGGCGAGATGGACGAGCCGGAGTCGCTCGGCCAGTTGTCCATCGCCGCCCGCGAGGGTCTGGACAACCTGACCTTCGTGGTCAACTGCAACCTCCAGCGGCTCGACGGTCCGGTGCGCGGCAACGGCAAGATCATCCAGGAGCTGGAGTCGCAGTTCCGGGGCGCCGGCTGGAACGTGATCAAGCTGGTGTGGGACCGGACCTGGGACCCGCTGCTCGCGCAGGACCGGGACGGCATCCTGGTCAACAAGCTGAACACCACGCCCGACGGCCAGTTCCAGACGTACGCCACCGAGTCCGGGCAGTACATCCGCGAGCACTTCTTCGGCGAGGACCAGCGGCTGCGCGCGATGGTCGAGAACCTCACCGACGACCAGATCCTGCACCTGGGGCGCGGCGGTCACGACCACCGGAAGATCTTCGCGGCGATGTCGGCGGCCAAGGCGCACAAGGGCCAGCCGACGGTGATCCTGGCGCAGACGGTCAAGGGCTGGACGCTCGGTCCGAACTTCGAGGGCCGCAACGCCACGCACCAGATGAAGAAGCTGACGGTCGACGACCTCAAGCACTTCCGCGACCGGCTGCACCTGCCGATCTCCGACCGTGAGCTGGAGTCCGGCGCGCCGCCGTACTACCACCCGGGCCGGGACTCGGAGGAGATCCAGTACATGCACGACCGGCGCAAGTCGCTCGGCGGGTACGTCCCGACGCGCGTCGTGCGCTCGAAGCCGCTGGAGCTGCCGGACGACACGGCGTACGCGAGTGTGAAGAAGGGGTCGGGTCAGCAGTCCATCGCCACCACCATGGCGTTCGTACGACTGCTGAAGGACCTCATGCGGGACAAGGAGATCGGCAGGCGGTTCGTGCTGATCGCGCCGGACGAGTACCGCACCTTCGGCATGGACTCGTTCTTCCCGAGCGCGAAGATCTACAACCCGCTCGGTCAGCAGTACGAGTCGGTGGACCGCGAGCTGCTGCTCGCCTACAAGGAGTCCCCGACCGGCCAGATGCTGCACGACGGCATCTCCGAGGCGGGCTGCACGGCGTCCCTGATCGCGGCGGGCTCGGCGTACGCCACCCACGGCGAGCCGCTGATCCCGGTCTACGTCTTCTACTCGATGTTCGGTTTCCAGCGCACCGGCGACCAGTTCTGGCAGATGGCCGACCAGTTGGCGCGCGGTTTCGTCCTGGGCGCGACCGCGGGCCGTACGACCCTGACCGGCGAGGGACTCCAGCACGCCGACGGCCACTCCCAGCTCCTCGCCTCGACCAACCCGGCGTGCGTGGCGTACGACCCGGCGTACGGCTACGAGATCGCGCACATCGTCAAGGACGGGCTGCGCCGGATGTACGGCGGCGACGCCGAGCACCCGCACGGCGAGGACGTCTTCTACTACCTCACCGTCTACAACGAGCCGATCAAGCACCCGGCCGAGCCGGAGAACGTGGACGTCGAGGGCATCCTCAAGGGCGTCTACAAGCTCAAGGACGCCGACTCCGGCGCGATCCCGGCACAGATCATGGCGTCGGGCGTGGCGGTGCCGTGGGCGCTTGAGGCGCAGCGGATCCTGGCCGAGGACTGGAACGTGCGCGCCGACGTGTGGTCGGCGACCTCCTGGAACGAGCTGCGGCGCGAGGCGGTGGCGTGCGAGCAGCACAACCTGCTGCATCCCGAGGAGGAGCAGCGGGTGCCGTTCTTGACGCGCAAGCTGGGCTCCTCCGAGGGGCCGTTCGTGGCGGTGTCCGACTGGATGCGGTCGGTGCCGGATCAGATCGCGCGGTGGGTTCCTGGTCCTTACCAGTCGCTTGGCGCGGACGGGTTCGGCTTCGCCGATACGCGGGGGGCTGCTCGGCGGTTCTTCCATATCGACGCGGAGTCGATCGTGGTCGCTGTGCTGACGGAGCTGGCGAAGGAGGGGAAGATTGATCGCTCGGCGCTGAAGCAGGCCATCGATCGGTATCAGTTGCTGGACGTCAAGGCTGCGGCGCCGGGTGCCTCCGGCGGTGACGCGTAGGGCTGTGCGGCTTGGCTGTGGCCGCGCGATCGCCGTTATTGGTTCGGTGATCGCGCGGCCGTCCGAGCGTCGTGGCTGGTCGCGCAGTTCCCCGCGCCCCTTTAAAAGCACGACCAGCCCTCGGTACTTAAATGTGGCCCACCCCCGCGCCCGCCTCCGCGTTCTCTCCTCGGCGGGTCAGGAGGGCGACCAGGATTGCCACCGCTGCCACGCCTGCCGCCACCAGGGAGGCGAGGCTCATGCCTGAGATGAAGGTGTCGTGGGCTACGTCGGTGATCTTGGCGATGAGGGTGGGGGGCATCTCCTTGGTGACCGGGGGGACGCCGACCTGGACGGCTTCCGAAGCCTGGCCCAGTTGGGCGGGGGTGAGCTTGGGGAGACCGGCGGCTGCCCAATTGCCCGGGAGGTCGTTGTCGACCTTGGATGCCATCACGGCGCCGAGCACGGCGGTGCCGAGGCTGCCGCCGATCTGCATGGCCGCCTGCTGGAGACCGCCCGCTACGCCGGACAGCTCCATGGGCGCGTTGCCGACGATGACCTCGGTGGCGCCGACCATGACGGGGGCGAGACCGAGACCGAGCAGGGCGAACCAGATCGACATGGTGGCGCTGCCGGTGTCCGCCTTGAGGGTGGACATGCCGTACATGGCGACGGCGGTGAGCGTCATGCCGCCCGCGAGCGGGATGCGCGGACCCAGCTTGGTGATGGCGAAGCCCGCCAGCGGGGAGCCGACGATCATCATGCCGGTGAGCGGGAGCAGATGCAGACCGGCGTCGACCGGGCTGAGACCGTGCACGTTCTGGAGGTAGAAGGTCACGAAGAACAGACCGCCCATGAACGCGATGGCCATGAGGACCATCAGCACCACGCCCGCCGACAGCGGGACCGAGCGGAACAGCGTCAGCGGGATCAGCGGTTCGGCGACCTTCGTCTCCCACCAGGCGAACGCCACGAAGAGCAGCGCCGAGGCGCCGATGAAGCCCCAGGTGCGCCCGTCGCCCCAGCCCCACGCCGGAGCCTTGATGAGCGCCCAGACCAGGCAAAACATCGCGCCGGAGAGCAGCGCGATGCCGGGCAGGTCGAAGGAGCGTGGCGCGTTCTCGGCGCGGTGGTCGAGCAGGATCAGCGTGCCGAGCAGCAGGGCGAGCAGACCGACGGGCACGTTGATGAAGAAGACGGACTGCCAGTTGACGTGCTGGACGAGGACGCCGCCGAGGATCGGACCGCCCGCGGTGGAGGCGCCGATGACCATGCCCCAGATGCCGATCGCCATGTTGAGCTTCTCGGCCGGGAAGGTGGCCCGCAGCAGACCGAGCGCGGCCGGCATCAGCAGCGCGCCGAACAGGCCCTGGAAGACCCGGAAGGTGACGACCGCCGGGATGCTGTCGGACAGTCCGATGGCGCCGGAGGCGAGCGCGAAGCCGGTCACGCCGATGAGGAAGGTCTGCCGGTGGCCGAAACGGTCACCGAGCTTGCCCGCGGTGATCAGGGAGACGGCGAGGGCGAGGAAGTAGGCGTTGGTGATCCACTGCACGTCGGAGAAGCTCGCGTGCAGGTCCTTGGCGATGGCCGGGTTGGCGATGGCCACGATGGTGCCGTCGAGGGCCACCATCATCACGCCCACGGCGACGGTGATCAGGGTGAACCAGGGATGGCCGCGAAGTCCCGCCGGGGTCGGTGCAGACGCGTCGGCGGATGCCCCGTCACCCGGACCCGCCTTGTCGATGGTGGTCTGACTAGTCATGAGATCGAGGCTAGTGACAGTCACTGACAGTTGACAAACCGATTCGCCCGCCGGTCATCGGCGTGTCTCACAGCGCCTAGGCTGAGCTGGAAGGACGTTCACAGGAGAAGGCCCATGGAGACGCTGCGCGAGCGCAAGAAGCGGCGTACGCGCGAGGCGCTGGTGCGTGCCGCCCTCGAGTTGTTCACCACGCGGGGGTACGAACAGACCACCGTCGACGAGATCGCCGAGGCGGTCGACGTCTCGCAGCGGACCTTCTTCCGCTACTTCGCGGGCAAGGAGGACGCGGCCTTCGCGGTGCAGGACATGACGGAGGCGCACTTCGTGGCGGCCGTGCGCGACCGCCCGCCGCACGAGCCGCCGATGGTCGCGCTGCGCCAGGCGGTCCTGGAGAACTGGGACGCCATCCGGGAGACCGTCGAGGCGTCCGTGCCGGTCGAGCTGTATCTGCGGATGTACCGCATGATCGGCTCGACGCCCGCGCTGCTCGCCGCCCATCTGCGCCGCTCGGCGTCCACGGAGCAGACCCTCGCCCGGGTGCTCGCCGAGCGCGAGGGCGTGGACGTGGACACCGATCCGCGACCCCGGCTGGCGGTCGCCGTGTTCTGCGGGGTGATACGGGTCACCGAGCAGCAGTGGAGCACCGGCGAGGACGTCAGCCCGGAGTGCATGCGGGAGCTGACCGCGTCGTACCTCGATCAGGTGGGCCCGGCACTCGTCGGGAACTGGGAGACCGTCTGAATTCGTTTCCGGATCACCGAGATCGTTCCGGGATTTCGATCCCGATCCGTCCTACGATCCGCGAAACCCGTCCCTCTCCTCGCGAAACGTGATCCCTGCCACTCGGTTACCCCGAGACCGTCCCGTTCTCCTAGTGTGTCCTCCCAGTGACTTCCTTCGGCACCTCCCCCCAGCTCAATGTCTGGCGCGCACTGCTGGCGCTGGCCGTCGTGTTCGTGATGCTCGCGACCACCGGCTGGACCGCACTGCACACCCACCGCGACTCGACCGCGCTGCGGTCCTCGCTCGCCCGGTGGGAGCGCGACAGCATCGGCGGCCACAAGCTGCCCGACCCGACCGCCTCGACCCCGGCGCGGCTCGCGGCGTTCTTCGGCTCGCTCACCGCGGCGGACCGCCTGACGCTCGCCGACCGCTATCCCCTCGCGGTCGGCAACATGAACGGCGCCCCGGTGACCCTGCGCTATCACGCGAACCGTGTCGCGCTGGACCAGGCGAGCCAGAGCGCGCGGCGCCGGATGCACGACAGCAGACTCAGTACCTACGGCCAGCAGGACGCCGCCCGCCGTATGCAGCGCTACGAGGCGCTGGCGCGGCCGGGGCGGCACATCCTGGCCTTCGATCCCGACGGCTCCGGCCGGGTGGCCGAGGTCTTCGGCAATCTGGACCGGGCGCAGCGGATCTCCGTGGTGGTGCCCGGTGTGGACACCGATCTGTTCACCTTCCAGCGGACCAACCGCAGGTACACCGCGCCGGTCGGCATGGCGCAGGCGCTGCACGCGGCCGAGCGGAAGGCGAGCCCGGGGACCCGGACCGCGGTGATCGCGTGGGCCGACTACACCGCGCCCGACGGGCTCGGCGTGGACGCGGCGACCGCGATGCGCGCCGAGGACGGCGCCGTCCGGCTGAACGCCCTGCTGGACGCGCTGCCCGGCCGGGCGCCGGTGTCGATGTTCTGCCACAGCTACGGCTCGGTGCTGTGCGGTGTCGCCGCGCGCGGTATGCCGGAGCGGGTGAGCGACGTGGCGGTGGCCGCGAGCCCCGGCATGCGGGTCACCAGCGCCGCGCAACTGGGCACCCGTGCCCGGGTGTGGGCGATGCGGGACGCGACCGACTGGGTGCGGGACGTGCCGTATCTGGAGGTCGGCGGTCTCGGGCACGGAGCCGATCCGGTCTCCCGCGCCTTCGGCGCCCGCATCCTCTCCGCGAGCGACGCGCAGGGTCACGCCGGCTATTTCCAGCCGGGCACGGACAGCCTGCGCAACCTGGCGAGGGTCGGCGTGGGGGCGTACGACGCGGTCACCTGTGCGCACGGGGACGCCGGGTGCCGTACCGGTCTGCCGGAGTCGTCCCCGGCGGGACGCGCGTAGAAACAGCAGGAAGTGCGGTCCGCGAGGGTGGCGACGGAGGAGCACGTGCCGCATACGATGAGCCGCATGGGTGACGTACTGGCGGGTTTTCATGCCGTCTGGGAGTTCGAGTCCGACTCCGTGCTCATCCGTTACGAACGGGGGATACGGACACCGAAACTGTTCCAGGCCCTGGGCGAGCGGCGGGTCCCGCTGGCCGCCCTGGAGGGTGTGACGCTGACGCGGGGCAGACGGGGCACGGTCGCGCTGCAGCTCCAGCCGCGCGCGGGCGCCGATCCGCTGATGGAGGCGGCCGCGGGTCAGTTGCCCGAGGGCGCCGATCCGTACCGGCTGGTGCTGCCCGCCGAGCGGGAGACGCTGGCCGAGTACTACGCGGACGAGCTGAAGGTGCTGCTGACCGAATCCGGTCCCACCGACGGGTACCTGGTGGCCGCGCCCGAGCCGCCGCTCCAGTTCAAGGCGTACGACGGCAAGGCGTCCTTCGACGGCACGCACGTGCGGTTCCGCTGGTCGTGGACCGGCGCGTCCTCGGCCAAGTGGAAGGCGGGGGACCAGAAGTTCGCGGTGTCCGAGCTGACCGGCGTCGAGTGGCGCTCGCCGGAGGTCTTCGAGGGGCATCTGCGGCTGCTGCGACCGGAGAGCGCGGGTGCGGCGCCCGCGCAGGCCGACCAGGACCCGGCGGCGGTCGTCTTCGGGCTGGGGTACGGCCCGGTGCACGAGTCGCTGCCCTTCGCGGCGGCCGTGCTCGCGGCGGTCCGGGAGTGCGGCACCGCGCCGGTGCCCGCCGTGACCGCCGCCACCCGCGCGGCGGACCCGGCCCGGCGCGACCCCGCCGACATCGCCGAACGCATCCGGCATCTCGGGGAGCTGCACCAGGCAGGGCTGGTCACGGACGAGGAGTTCGCGGCCAAGAAGGCCGAGCTGCTGGCGGAGCTGTAACGCTCCGCCGGGCGCACCCCTTACGCGTCCTACTCGCGGCCCGCCGAGCTGAACGACATGTCCGCGTACCGGGTGCCCGCCACCTGACCGGCGATCGGCTCAAGCAGGGCCAGCTCCTCGTCGCTCAGCACGAGGTGCGCGGCGGCCACGTTCTCGGTGACCCGGCTCGGCTTGCGGGTGCCCGGGATCGGGACGACCGGCAGGTTCCGGACGGCCGCCTGCTGCTGGACCCAGGCGAGGGCGACCTGGCCGAGGGAGACCCCGTGCGCCTCGGCGACCTTGCGTACCGGCTCCAGCAGAGCCGCGTTGGCGGTGGCGTTGTCGCCGGTGAAGCGGGGGTGGGTGCTGCGGAAGTCGTCGGCGGTCAGGTCCTTGGCGGCGTCGGTGAAGGCACCGGTCAGGAAGCCCCGGCCGAGCGGGGAGTACGCCACCAGACCCACGCCCAGCTCACGGACGGCGGGCACCACGTGCGCCTCGATGTCCCGGCTGAACAGCGACCACTCCGACTGCACGGCGGCGATGGGGTGGATGGCGTGCGCGGCGCGCAGCTCGTCGGCCGTCACCTCGCTCAGTCCCAGGTGCTTGACCTTGCCCTCGCGCACCAGCTCCGCCATGGTGCCGACGCTCTCCTCAAGGGGCACGTTCACATCGCGGCGGTGCATGTAATAGAGGTCGATCTCGTCGACGCCGAGCCGCTTCAGGCTCGCCTCGACGGCCTGGCGGATGTAGGGGGCGTCGTTGCGGATGACCCGCTTGGACGGGTCGTCCGCCGGGATCGAGAGGGCGAACTTGGTGGCGATGACCACCTCGTCGCGGTGCGCCTGGAAGAAGGGGGCGAGGAAGCGCTCGTTGTCCCCGGCGCCATAGGCGTCCGCCGTGTCGAACAGCGTGACGCCCAGCTCCAGGGCACGGTCGAGCGTGGCTCGCGAGGCGTCGGTGTCCACCGGTCCGTAGGCGAAGCTCATGCCCATGCAGCCCAGCCCCTGGACGCCGACCTCCGGTCCGTCCGTGCCGAGGCGTACGGACGCGATCCTGGCGTCGCTCATCGGTTGGTTCCCTCCGTCGTGTACACACTGATCTTGAAGTCGAGCACGGCGAGCGTGTCGCGCAGTTCGGCGATCCGGGTCAGCACGTCCCTGCGGGTGTCCTCAAGGAGTGCCTTGCGCTGCGGATAGGTGCCCTCCCCCTCGCGGACCAGTTCCGCGTAGCGCACCATGTCCGCCACCGGCATCCCGGTCAGGCGCAGCTTGGTGACGAGGTCCAGCCAGTCCAGGTCGGGGTTGCGGTAGCGGCGCTGGCCGGTGTGCGACCGGTCGACGTGCGGCATCAGACCGATCCGCTCGTACCAGCGCAGGGTGTGCGCGGTCAGCCCCGTGAAGGCGACGACCTCGCTGATCGTGTAGCGGTCCTGGCCGTCGGGCCGGGGATGGCGCCCTCGCGGGGTGGGGGCGCAGATGTCGGGGGTGGTGACTTCCTCGGTGGCCGCTTGCATGGTCTGCATCACCGTCATGCCCCCACGCTATGACCTTCGAGCGCACTCCAAGCAAGCGCGTCCGGCGACAAATACCGGGACGGGCGCCGTAGTCGGCCATTAGCGTGCCATGCCATGAGTCTCGTACGACGGGCCGTGCCCGAGGACGCGCGGGAAGTGCTGCGCCTGCGCCAGGTGATGCTCGACGCCGTCTCCCCGCATCCGGCCGCCGGGTCCTGGCACGAGGAGTCGCTGCCCACCCTGCGCGAGCGGCTGGCCGATCCGGCGGGGTCCTTCGCCGCCTTCGTGGTGGACCATCCGGAGCGGGTGGGGGCGCTGGCCGCGCTCGCGGCGGGGACGGTGGAGTACCGGATCGGCAACGCCCTCAACCCCACCGGCGTGGTCGGCTTCGTCTTCAGCGTGGCCACCGATCCCGGTGCCCGCCGCCGGGGGTACGCCCGCGCCTGTGTGACGGACGGGCTGCTTGAGTGGTTCCGCGAGCGGGGCGCGGGCAAGATCCAGCTCACCGCCTCCGCCGAGGCGCTGCCGCTGTACGAGTCGCTGGGCTTCCGTCCGAAGCCGGACCCCTTCATGGAGCTGATCCTGCGGCCCGCATAGGCTCCATGGCATGTCGTCGCAGAGCTTGGCACTGATCGAGAACTGGCCCGTTCCCACCGCCGCCGCGGGCGTCGTACGCGCCGACGGGACGGTCCTCGGCGCCCACGGTCCCGCCGGGCACCGCTTCCCGCTGGCGTCGGTGACCAAGCCGCTGGCCGCCTACGCGGCGCTCGTCGCGTACGAGGAGGGCGCGATCGAGCTGGACGAGCCCGCCGGTCCGTCCGGATCGACGGTCCGCCATCTCCTCGCGCACACCTCGGGACTCGCCTTCGACGAGCACCGCAGCCTGGCGGCGCCCGGGGAGCGGCGGCTGTACTCCAACGCCGGTTTCGAGCAGCTCGGGGACCACATCGCGAAGGCGGCGGAGATGCCCTTCGCGGAGTATCTGCGCCAGGCGGTGCTGGAGCCGCTGGGCATGACCGCGACCTCGCTGGAGGGCTCCCCCGCGAAGGACGGCGTCTCCACGGTCGAGGATCTGCTGCGGTTCGCCGCCGAGGTGCAGGCGCCCCGGCTGCTCGACCCGCGCACGGTCGCCGAGGCGATGACCGTGCAGTACCCGGGCACCAAGGGCGTCCTGCCGGGCTACGGCCACCAGAACCCGAACGACTGGGGTCTCGGTTTCGAGATCCGGGACGGCAAGTCCCCGCACTGGACCGGGAGTTCGTCCTCGCCCCGCACCTTCGGGCACTTCGGGCAGTCCGGCACCTTCCTGTGGGTCGACCCGGACGCGGGACTGTCCGCCGTCGCCCTGACCGACCGTGCCTTCGGACCGTGGGCGATCGAGGCGTGGCCGGTGTTCACGGACGCGGTGCTGGCGGAGTTCAGGGGCTGAGCGGGGAGACGCCCCCTAGGACTCCATCGCCCACAGCAGGACCTCGGCATCCGTCACCCCGGCCAGCTCCACGCCCCGCGCCCCGGTGATCCGCGCCGAGTCGCCGGGGCGCAGGGTGCCACCGGCGCCGGGAGTACCGGGGGTGCCGTCCGCGAGCCGTACCTCGCCGCGTACGACATGGACGTAGCGGAAGGGAGCGCCGGGAAGCGCGGTCCGCTCCCCCGGCGCCGGGCGCAGCACCCGCAGGGTGGCGCCCGCGCCAGGCACCGCGTACGGCTCGGTCGGATCACGGGCGACGGCGTACGACGGTTCGCCGCCGGGCGCCGACGGGGTCAGCCACATCTGCACGAAGACCAGCGGACGCGTGCCCTCGTTGCGCTCGGAGTGCCGTACGCCCGCCGCCGCGCTCAGATGCTGGACGTCGCCGGGACGGATCACGCTCGCGCGACCCGTGGAGTCGCGGTGGGTCAGCTCCCCCTCGGCCACCCACGTGACGATCTCCGTGTGGCTGTGCGGGTGTTCGGCGAAACCGGCGCCGGGCGCGAGGCGCTCCTCGTTGCAGGCGATGAGCGCGCCGAAGCGCAGGTTGTCCGGGTCGTAATGGGGACCGAAGGAGAAGGCGTGCCGGGAGTCGATCCCCGCCTCCGGGTCGCCCCCGCGATGCCGTTCGTCCGCGCGCCGTACCTCGATCACGAGCCCCACGGTAGTCCCCCGGAAAAGCGCCGCCCGCCCCGGTGCCGGGCGCTCGGCGGGACCCGGCGACGCACGGTCCCCGCCGGATAAGGCACTCTTGTCCCCGTGCCCGAACCCGAATCCCACAGCAGCGATCCCGCACGTCATGCCGCCCACCCGCACTCCGCGACCCTGAAGCGGCTGGAGAAGTCCTCCGGGAATCTCGCCGCGCAGGCCATCGCGCGCATGGACGACACCCTGCCGTGGTACCGGGCGATGCCACCGGAGAACCGCTCCTGGATCGGGCTCGTGGCCCAGGCGGGCATCGCCGCCTTCACCGAGTGGTTCCGGCACCCGGACGCGCCCCAGGCCATCTCGACCGACGTGTTCGGCACCGCGCCGCGCGAGCTGACCCGGGCGATCACGCTGCGCCAGACCGTGGAGATGGTGCGCACCACCATCGAGGTCATGGAGAGCGCCATCGACGAGGTGGCAGCCCCCGGCGACGAGCGCGTGCTGCGCGAGGCGCTCCTTGTGTACGCCCGGGAGATCGCCTTCGCCACCGCCCAGGTCTACGCCCAGGCTGCCGAGGCACGCGGTGCCTGGGACGCCCGCCTGGAGTCCCTGGTGGTGAACGCGGTGCTCAGCGGCGAGGCGGACGAGGGCGCCGTCAGCCGCGCCGCCGCGCTCGGCTGGAACTCCCCTGAGCATGTGTGCGTGGTGCTCGGCACCGCGCCCGAGGGCGACAGCGAGCTGACCGTGGAGGCGATCCGGCGAGCCGCCCGGCACGCCAAGCTCCAGGTGCTCACCGGGGTGCTCGGGGACCGGCTCGTGGTGATCGCGGGCGGCAGCGCCTATCCGCTCGCCGTGGCCAAGTCGCTGATCGGCCCGTACGCGGCGGGTCCGGTGGTCGCGGGACCCGTGGTGTCCGACCTCCAGGCCGCGACCCGCTCCGCGCAGGCGGCAGCGGCGGGGCTCAAGGCGTGTTCCGCCTGGCAGGACGCTCCCCGCCCGGTGCTGGCCGACGATCTGCTGCCCGAGCGCGCCATCGCGGGCGACCCGGGCGCGCGGGAGCAACTGGTGGAGGAGATCTACAGACCGCTGGAGGAGGCGGGCTCGGCGCTCCTGGAGACCCTGAGTGTCTACCTGGAGCAGGCGAGCAGCCTGGAGGGCGCGGCACGGATGCTCTTCGTTCACCCGAACACCGTCCGCTACCGGCTCCGACGTGTGACTGACGTCACCGGTTGGTCACCTTCCGATGTACGATCCGCGTTCACGCTGCGGATCGCCCTGATCCTGGGGCGGCTGACCGATGGAGACGCCCAGCTCTAGCTTTTTGTCCGGGCTCCACAAAAGCCCTTCGTGTTCTTCGTCCCTGTCCTCACGGGCGGCCCAGGCCGTCCCCAAGAGAGAGTGTGAAGGTGCTCGTACTCGTCGCTCCCGGCCAGGGCGCCCAGACGCCCGGCTTCCTGACCCCCTGGCTCGAACTGCCCGGTGCCGCCGACCGCGTCGCCGCGTGGTCGGACGCCATCGGCCTGGACCTCGTCCACTACGGCACCGAGGCGGACGCGGACGCGATCCGCGACACCTCGGTGGCGCAGCCGCTCCTGGTCGCCGCCGGAATCCTGTCCGCCGCGGCACTGGGTGACATCGCGTCGATCGCGCCCGGCGCGGTCGCGGGCCACAGTGTGGGCGAGATCACCGCCGCCGCGATCACCGGCGTCCTGGACGACACCGAGGCGCTGCGCCTGGTCCGGCAGCGGGGTCTGGCCATGGCCGAAGCCGCCGCGATCACCGAGACCGGCATGTCGGCGCTGCTCGGCGGCGACCCGGAGGTCTCCGTCGCGCACCTGGAGAAGCTGGGTCTGACCCCGGCCAACATCAACGGCGCGGGCCAGATCGTCGCCGCGGGCACGCTGGAGCAGTTGGCCGCGCTGAACGACGACAAGCCCGAGGGCGTCCGCAAGGTCGTCCCGCTGAAGGTGGCCGGCGCGTTCCACACCCGGCACATGGCGCCCGCGGTGGAGAAGCTGGCCGAGGCGGCCGCCTCCCTGGCGCCCGCCGACCCGGCGTTCCCCTACGTCTCCAACAAGGACGGGCAGACCGTCGCGACGGGCACCGAGGTGCTTGAGCGGCTGGTCGGCCAGGTCGCCAACCCGGTCCGCTGGGACCTGTGCATGGAGACCTTCAAGACGCTCGGCGTCACCGCGCTGATCGAGGTGTGCCCGGGCGGCACCCTGACCGGCCTGGCCAAGCGTGCCCTGCCGGGCGTGCGGACGCTGGCGCTGAAGACCCCCGAAGACCTCGACGCGGCGCGCGCGCTCATCGCCGAGACCGTGACTCCTGCCGCCGACGCGGCGGGCGTCTGAGAAGGAGCCCATGGCAATGGCGAAGATCAGGCCCAGCAAGGGCGCCCCGTACGCGCGCATCCTCGGGGTCGGCGGTTACCGGCCGACCCGGGTGGTGCCCAACGAGGTGATCCTGGAGAAGATCGACTCCTCCGACGAGTGGATCCGCTCCCGCTCCGGCATCGAGACCCGGCACTGGGCGGGTCCCGAGGAGACGGTCGCCGCGATGTCGATCGAGGCGGCGGGCAAGGCCATCGCCGACTCGGGCATCGACGCCGACCGGATCGGCGCCGTGGTGGTCTCCACGGTCTCCCACTTCAGCCAGACCCCGGCGGTGGCCACCGAGATCGCGCACAAGCTGGGCACCGACAAGGCCGCCGCGTTCGACATCTCGGCGGGCTGCGCGGGCTTCGGCTACGGCCTGACCCTCGCCAAGGGCATGGTGGTGGAAGGTTCCGCCGAGTACGTGCTCGTCATCGGCGTGGAGCGGCTCAGCGACCTGACCGACCTGGAGGACCGCGCGACGGCCTTCCTGTTCGGCGACGGCGCGGGCGCGGTCGTGGTCGGTCCGTCCCAGGAGCCCGCCATCGGTCCCACGGTGTGGGGCTCGGAGGGCGACAAGGCCGGCACCATCAAGCAGACCGTCACGTGGGACCGCTTCCACGTGGGGGACGTCTCCGAACTCCCCCTGGACAGCGAGGGGAACATCAAGTTCCCCGCCATTACGCAGGAAGGTCAGGCGGTCTTCCGCTGGGCCGTGTTCGAGATGGCGAAGGTCGCCCAGCAGGCGCTGGACGCGGCCGGGATCACCTCGGACGACCTGGACGTCTTCATCCCGCACCAGGCCAATGTGCGGATCATCGACTCGATGGTGAAGACTCTCAAGCTGCCGGAGCACGTCACGGTCGCCCGTGACATCCGCACCACCGGCAACACCTCGGCCGCGTCGATCCCGCTCGCGATGGAGCGGCTTCTGGCGACCGGCGAGGCCAAGAGCGGCGACACGGCGCTCGTCATCGGATTCGGGGCGGGTCTGGTCTACGCCGCCACGGTCGTTACCCTCCCCTAGGCACTCCGTGCCGGACCAGCGGTCCGATGCGGGGAAAATGCCACTTAACTGTCTGAACATCGAAGAAGGAGCGCCTGACATGGCCGCCACCCAGGAAGAGATCGTCGCGGGCCTTGCCGAGATCGTGAACGAGATCGCCGGCATCCCCACCGAGGACGTCCAGCTCGACAAGTCCTTCACGGACGACCTCGACGTCGACTCCCTGTCCATGGTCGAGGTCGTCGTCGCCGCCGAGGAGCGCTTCGACGTGAAGATCCCGGACGAGGACGTCAAGAACCTCAAGACCGTCGGTGACGCCACCGACTACATCCTCAAGCACCAGGCCTGAGGCTCGTAGGTCTCGCGGCCGCACGGCCCGGGACCGCAAGGCCCCGCCACCCGGCGGTGGCGCCGTAGATTCCCGCATCGTTGGAGAAAGAATTCCCGTGAGCCCGACCAATCGCACCGTGGTCGTCACCGGTATCGGCGCAACCACACCGCTGGGTGGCGACGTGCCCTCCACCTGGGAGGCCCTGCTCGCCGGCCGGTCCGGCGTCGGCCGCCTGACGGAGGACTGGGCGGAGGAGCTGCCGGTCAGGATCGCCGCGCGTATCGCGGTCGAGCCCGGTGAGATCATCCCCCGCCCGCAGGCCCGCAAGCTGGACCGCTCGGCGCAGTTCGCGCTGATCGCCGCCAAGGAAGCCTGGCAGGACGCCGGTTTCACCGCCAAGGCGGGCGAGGACCAGACCGTCAACCCCGACCGGCTCGGCGCGGTCATCGCCTCCGGCATCGGCGGCGTGACGACCCTGCTCGACCAGTACGACGTGCTCAAGGAGAAGGGCGTACGCCGCGTCTCCCCGCACACCGTGCCGATGCTGATGCCCAACTCCCCGGCGGCCAACGTCGGTATCGAGCTGGGTGCCCGCGCCGGTGTGCACACCCCCGTGTCGGCCTGCGCCTCGGGCGCGGAGGCCATCGGGTACGCGATCGAGATGATCCGCACCGGGCGTGCGGACGTGGTCGTGGCCGGTGGTACCGAGGCCGCCATCCACCCGCTTCCCATCGTGGCCTTCGGCAACATGATGGCGATGTCCAAGAACAACGACGACCCCGAGGGCGCCTCGCGCCCCTACGACGCGGGCCGCGACGGCTTCGTGCTCGGCGAGGGCGCCGGTGTCATCGTGCTGGAGTCCGAGGAGCACGCCAAGGCGCGCGGTGCCCGGATCTACGTCGAGGCGGTCGGTCAGGGCATCTCCGCCGACGCGCACCACATCACGCAGCCGGAGCCCTCGGGCAACGGCATCGCGCACGCGCTGCAGAACCTGCTGGACTCGACCGACCTGAAGCCGTCGGAGATCGTGCACGTCAACGCGCACGCCACCTCGACGCCGCAGGGCGACGTGGCCGAGGTCAAGGCGCTGCGCAAGGTGTTCGGGGACGACGTCGACCACATGGCGATCTCCGCCACCAAGTCGATGACCGGTCACCTCCTGGGCGGCGCGGGCGGCATCGAGTCCGTCGCCTCGATCCTGGCGCTGGTCAACCGCACCGCCCCGCCGACCATCAACGTCACCGAGCTGGACCCCGAGGTCAACGCGGACGTCGTCGTCGGCGAGCCGCGCGCCCTTCCCGAGGGTCGTATCGCCGTGCTGAACGACTCGTTCGGCTTCGGCGGTCACAACGTGGTCCTGGCGTTCAGGACGATCTGAGTCGCCGTGCCGCTTCTACGGCCCGGTCTCCGCTCGGCGGAGACCGGGCCGTCGTCGTGCGTCCGGATTCTGATCGGGGATCAGCCCGCGTCGTGCGGCAGCGGTGCGGCCGGTGCGGCGAGGACGCCGAGGGCCAGGGTCGCGGTGGCGGCGAGGGCGGCGGGCAGGTGGTCCGGGGGCAGGAGGACGACCGTCCAGGGATACGGCTGCCCGTTGGCACCGGCGTTGCCGATGAGCATCACCGTGATGACCCAGGCGACGGGCGCGACGGGCGCGACCTGAGGACCCGCCAGTCGGCGCACACAGAGCATCAGTCCGGTCAGGAATGCGGTGTTGCGCCCGACCGTGTGCGCGGTCGGGGCGTCGAGGAGCACCGCGACGGCGTACGCCACGACGACCGTGAGCAGGACGGTGCCCAGGATCAGCGCCTGGTCGTAGCGGGCGACGGGACGGCTGCCCGACGCCTCCGCGCCCGGCAGCCCGCTGCCGAGGCAGTACGCCAGCCCCGTACACACGAGGAGCGGGGCGAAGAGGACCAGCGGCCGGGCGGCGGAACTGCCGAGCGAGGGCAGCGCGACCGCCGTGTCCCCGGCCGCGGCGGTCAGCGCGGCGCAGGCGACGAGGGCGAGCGCGAGGAACGGGAACTGTCGTGTCGTCAGCCACAGACGCACCGGATCACGCCCCCTTCCCGGCACTGGCGGGCAGGGTCTCCGGTGCGGGCGCGCACCGCTGAAGCAGTGTGACGTTGCGGGTGAACCACGCGAGTTGCTCGGCGGAAGACAGCTTGGTCTCCTTCTTCACCACGGGCATCACCTGCGGGTCGGCTGCCAGCTTCTGGCCGTGCTGGCTCTGGATCTCGTCGGCTTCCATGCCCGCGGTGACCATGAGCCAGGCGGTGAGCGTGCCCGCGTGGCCGGTCCGTACGTCGGAGGTGGTGGGGCACGGCGGGAGCGGGGGCAGCGCGGACGCCGCGACGCTCGCCCGCAGGTCCGCGTCGCTCATGTCCGGGTAGAGGAACAGCCGCCAGGTCCGCGGGGCGACGGGTGCCGCCTCGGAGACGAAGGCGAGTTCCTCCGGGCGTTCCAGTCCCGCCGCGACGAGGCGCGGCACGACGTCCTGGGCGGCGGCGGACAGCGGCTCCAGGCGGTCGGCGGCTTCCACGGGGACGCAGATCCTGGGTGCCTCGCCCGTGCACACGGGCGCGTCGGTACGGGCTCGCGGCGGCGGGTCGCCCTTCCAGTCGCGTACGGGCAGCGCGGCGGCGACCGTGAAGGCGCTCAGACAGACCAGGGAGGCGGCGGTCGCCGCGCCCGCCCGTACGACCCGGGGACGCCGCCACCGGGCGATCCCGGCGCTGACCAGGACGGCGGTCAGGACGCCCGTGGCGAGCACCGCCGGTACGGCGAGCGCCACGGGGTTCACGGTGGTGGTGAGGTCGCCGGAGGGGGCGTCGAGCCAGCCGGTGAGTTCCCGCAGCCACATCGGGTGGACGACCGTGACGGGCATGACGAGGCACAGATAGTCGACGACGAGGATCAGCGGGGTGGCCAGGACGCGCGGCAGCACCGTGCCGAGCCCGTAGCCCAGGACGGTGTGGACGAGGACGAGGTAGCCCGCCATGGCCAGCACGCCCGGGTGCGGCCAGTCGTGGGCGGCACCGGTCGCCAGGCGCACGGTCAGCAGGCACACCGCGATCGCCGCCGCGCCGAGGAGGGCGACGGGCCACAGCACCCCCGCTGCGACGGCACAGCGCCCGCGCACCGGTGCGAGCCGCTGGACCCCCGCCCGGCGCAGCCGCCCCGCCTCCCACGCCGCGAAAGCCGCGCAGGCGGGGGCGTAGAAGGGGAGGGTGTGTCCGACGAGGGCGGTGTTGCCCGCCCAGTAGGCGGGTTCGTTCGCGGCCTCGTGGCTGCTGACCAACCACACCCAGGCGAGGACCAGGGGCGCGACCCGGACGACGCCGGTGGTGCGCAGCGCTGTCGTCAGGCGCATGGCACCTCTTCCTCCCGGACGGTGGCGTAGTAGGCGGCTTCCGCGAGGCGGGCGGGCGGGGTGCCGGGCGGCGCCAGGGTGTGGAACTCGCGTACCGGACCGGCGAAGCGGACGGTGCCGCCGTCGAGGACGACGACGTGGTCGTAGGTGTCCTCCAGGTCGGCGACGTCGTGGGTGGAGAGCAGGACGTGCTGGTCGAGCCCGCCGAGGATCTCGTGGAAGACGCGGCGCTGCCGGGGGTCCATCCCGGCGGTCGGCTCGTCGAGCAGCAGGACCTCGGCCGCGTGCACCAGTGACTGCGCGATGCCGACCCGGCGTTGCTGCCCGCCGGAGAGCTGGTGGACCTTGCGGCCCGCGAAGTCGCCCAGCTCGACCCGCTGGAGAGCGCCGAGGGAGGCGTCCCAGGCGTCGCGGCGGTTCATGCCCTTCAACCAGCCGACGTAGGCGACCTGTTCGCGGGCGGTGAGGCGGGGGACCGACTCGATCCGCTGGGGCAGCCAGGCGATACGGCGGCGGTAGGCGGCGAGGTCACCGCGCCGGTCGGTGCGCAGCCCGTCGTGGGTGACGGTGCCGGAGCGCGGGAGCAGGACCGAGGCGGCCAGGGAGAGGACCGTCGACTTGCCCGCGCCGTTGGGACCGAGGAACACCGTCCGGCCCGGCGGGAAGGCGAAGGTGAAGTCCTGGAGGACCGGGCTGCGGCGGCGATAGCCGAACACGGCGGCGTCGAAGCCGATGGGCATGGGTGGGTGCTCTCTGACCGGGGGAAATTCCCGTACCGGTTCGGTGCGGGCGTGCCCTGAGGCGAGCCCAGCTTCGCCCGCTGTGAAGATCGCGTGGAAGCGACCCCCGGTCAACGTGATCCACTTGTGATCAAGTCCCGGTAAAAATCGTGTTGTTGTTTGGACATGTCGAGCGGCACCGAGGGTGCGACGCGCGACAGGTTTCAGACCACCTGGTGCAGCCAGCGGACCGGGGCGCCCTCGCCCGCGTAGCGGAAGGGTTCGAGTTCGTCGTCCCAGGGCTTGCCGAGGAGCTTGGCGAGTTCGGACTCGAGGTCGGTCTCGCCGTGCTTGCTGCGGAGCAGGGCGGCGCGCAGGCGGTCCTCGGGGATGAGGATGTCGCCGTGGATGCCGGTGACGGCGTGGAAGATGCCGAGGTCGGGCGTACAACTGTAGCGCTCGCCCTCGGCGGTGGCGCTGGGCTCGGCGGTGACCTCGAAGCGGAGCATCTGCCAGCCGCGCAGCGCCGAGGCGAGCTTGGAGGCGGTGCCTGCCTCGGCCTTCCAGGAGAACTCGGAGCGCCAGGTGCCGGGGGCGGCGGGCTGCCGGATCCAGTCGAGGTTGACGCGCGTGCCGAGCACCCCGGCGACGGCCCACTCGACGTGCGGGCACAGCGCGCGCGGCGCGGAGTGCACGTACAGAACTCCACGTGTCGTCACCGGAACCTCCGGGCTGAGCGGGACATCTTGCGGACTGGCTGGCGGCAGTGGGGCGACGGCCGCGTTGATGGCGAGGCTACCGTGCGGCGGTCCAAGGAGTGTGACGTACCGTCGGTCCCGGTGCCAGGAAACCGTCGCCATTCACCCAGGGGGACGCTTGTACGGGGGTGTGCCGTTCCCCGGGAGACCGGGCGGGAACTCCGGCACGTTGTCCTGAGGGGGGTAGCACCTGCCGGAGCTGCACCGACGAGCGAGGGGATCAGCCAGGATGCGCAAGCGAGGCCACCGGGTACGGGCCGTCGTCGCGGTGCTGACGGCGGCCGTGCTGGCGGCGGGATGTGACTCCATCCGGGGTGATCACGCGGGTACGGGCGTGTCCCGGGCGCCCGCGAGACCCGCGCCGGTGTGGGACCGCAGCCCGGACTCGATCGCCGCCGTCGGGGACTCCATCACCCGGGGTTTCGACGCGTGCGCGGTGTTCTCCGACTGCCCCGAGGTGTCCTGGGCGACGGGCAGCGACGCCTCGGTGGACAGCCTCGCGGTGCGCCTGCTCGGACCCGCGAAGGCGGCTTCGCGGAGCTGGAACTACGCGGTGACCGGCGCCCGGATGGCCGACCTGCCCGGGCAGATGGCCCGGGCGGCCGCGCGCGGGCCCGAGCTGGTGACCGTGATGGCGGGGGCGAACGACGCCTGCCGTGCCTCGGTGTCGGCGATGACCCCGGTGAAGGAGTTCCGCGCGGACTTCGCCAAGTCCCTGCGCACCCTGCGGACGACGCTGCCGAGGACGCAGGTGTACGTCGCGAGCGTGCCCAATCTCCAGCGGCTGTGGTCGAAGGGGCGCACCGACCCGCTCGGCAAGCAGGTGTGGAAGCTCGGAATCTGCCCCTCGATGCTGGGCGCCGCCGACGATCTGACGGCGGCGGCGACGCGGCGACGCGAGAAGGTCCAGCAGCGGGTGGAGGACTACAACACGGTGCTGAAGGACGTGTGCGCGACCGACCCGCGCTGCCGGTTCGACGGCAACGCGGTCTTCGACTACCGCTTCGGCACCGGACAGCTCAGCCGCTGGGACTGGTTCCACCCGAGCCGCAGCGGTCAGGCCAGGCTCGCGGAGATCGCGTACCGCACGGTCACGGCGGAGCGACCTTGACCTAAGGTTTCCCACATGGGCGAACTTTTCGGCACACTTTCCGACGGAGCCCCGGTGCACCGCTGGACGCTGGAGCGCGGCGGGACGCGGGTGCGCGTGCTGTCGTACGGCGGGATCGTGCAGTCCGTCGAGGTCCCGGACCGGGAGGGGCGCCCGGCGGACGTGGTCCTCGGATTCCCCTCGCCGGCGGACTATCTGACGCACCGGGGTCCGTATCTGGGCGCCCTGGTGGGGCGGTACGCCAACCGGATCGCGGGTGGCCGCTTCCCGCTGGACGGCCGGACGTACGCGCTGGCGCGCAACAACGGTCCGAACTCGCTGCACGGCGGCGACGAGGGTTTCGACCGGCGGGTGTGGGACGTGGAGCCGGTCGAGCACGGCGTGCGCCTGAGCCGGGTCAGCCCGCACGGCGAGGAGGGCTTCCCGGGGCGCCTCGAGGTGACGGCCACCTACACGCTGGACGCGTCGGGCGCGCTGCGGATCGCCTACGAGGCGGTGACCGACGCGCCGACCGTCGTGAACCTCACCAATCACTCGTACTGGAACCTGGGCGGTCCGGGCGCGGGTCACGCGGGCGGACACGAGCTGCGGCTCGCCGCCTCCCGGTACACCCCGGTGGACGCGGACCTGATCCCCGAGGGCGCCCCGCTGGACGTGACGGGCACCCGCTTCGACTTCCGTGCCGCCCGCAAGACGGGCTCCGGCTACGACCACAACTTCGTCCTGGACAAGGGCGTCACGGCCGCCGCCGAGGAGGTGGCCGAGCTGCACGACCCCGCCTCGGGTCGCACGCTCACGGTGTCCACCACCGAACCCGGTCTCCAGCTCTACACCGCCGACCACCTGGGCGCCCCCTTCGCCCCCGGCGAGGGCGTCGCCCTGGAGACCCAGCACTTCCCCGACTCCCCCAACCGCCCGGACTTCCCCAGCACCCGGCTGGACCCGGGCGAGGTGTACCGCTCGGAGACGGTGTACGGCTTCTCGGCGCGTTAGACCGTGCCGGTGGTCCGCCATCCGGCGCGGTACCAGGGGGATCGTCGGCGCCCGACGGGGTACCCGGGATGGCGGACAACGTCGTACGCGTCTGTGAGAGGGGCCGGAGATGGACAACACTGTGCGCGAGGTCATGACGGGGACCCCCACGACGGCCGACAGCGGTGATTCGGTGACCTCGGTGGCCCGGACGATGCGGGACGGCGGGATCGACGTCGTGCTCGTCGTCTCGGACGGGAACCCGGTCGGGCTGGTCAGCGACCACGACCTGCTCAGCGGGGTGCTCGCGGACGGCGCCGACGCCGAGCGGCTGACGATGGGCGAGGCGGTCAAGGACGACCTCGTGGTCGTGGACGTCGAGGACGGTCTGGAGGTCGTCACCCAGCGGATGCGCGAGCACTCGGTGCGCCAGGCCGTCGTCATGGAGAACGGGGTGCCGGTGGGCGTGGTGGACGCGGGCGACCCCGCCGTCCAGGGGCGTCCGGGGCGGATCGACGCGCCGACGCCCGAGCACGCCCGCAAGTCCGACGAGGAGATCCTCTGAGGAAGCGATCCGCTGAGGGACGCACGCCGCCGTGCTGCGACGAGCCCCGGTCCAGCCGTCAGGTTCCGGACCGGGGCTGGCTCGTCGAGGGAACGTGTTCCCGCCTCCGACGGTAACGGGCGGGGGCGGTCCGGGGGTCGCCCGGAGGGGGTGCGGGGACGGTTCCGTACGAACCTTTCACACACCCGCACGACTTCACCGTGGACCCGCTCAGGCGGTGACCGGGCGGTCCGCCTCGGGCTGCTCGGGTTCGGGGCGGTCCTCGGCGGTCTCCTCGCCGAGGAGGTCACGGGCGAGCAGGGTGGCGCCCGCGACCGCGCCGGGCATCAGGAAGACGGCGACGACCGGGACCAGGAAGGCGAGTCCGAGCGGGACGCCGAAGCCCCACACCAGGCTCTTGCGGGAACGCAGCAGGGCGAGCCGGGCACGCAGGTCGAGCCCCCGGCGCTGGAGGGCGACGGCGGCGAGTTCCTCGGTGAGGAAGAACCCGGTCACGAAGAAACCGACCACCGGGACCACGGTCTGTCCGACCACGGGCAGGAAGCCGAGCGCGAAGAGCAGCACGCCCCACACGCACGCCCGCGCCAGGACCCGCAGGCTGTCGCGGGCCGAGATCCACAGCTCGCGCCACAGCGGCAGCCCGGAGCGGGGCGCGGTGCCGTCGGGCGAGACATCCTCGTCGCACCGCTCGGAGAGGCTCTCGTAGAAGGGCTGGCCGACGAGCAGGGTGACCGCGGTGAAGGTGAGGACCGCGAGGAGCAGGGCGAGGGCGAAGAGGACGACGGCGAGGACGTCCCGGAACAGCTCCTGCCAGGGGCTGGACCAGTCGTCGGCGAACGGGGTCGCCCAGGTGACGCCGTCGTACCCCCACAGGGCGAGCGCGACGAGCGCGGCCGTGTAGAGGACGAGAGTGATCAGACCGGGCAGCAGCCCGAAGCCGTACCGTCCGCCGTTCCGGGTCACCCAGCGCTGGCCGCGCAGCAGATGACGGAACCCCACCCCGAGATCGCGCATGGCGAGGACTTTACCCAACCTCGACGGCGGGGCCACGCCCGGTTCAGGCCGAGAGCATCCGGCGCAGCAGGTCCCGCAGGGAGCCCCGCTCCTCGTCCGAGAGCCCGGCGAGCGGTTCGCGGGCGAAGCGCAGACCCTCGCGCAGGTCGCGGGCGACGCTGAGCCCCTCCTCGGTGGCGGCGGCGAGCTTGACCCGGCGGTCGCCGCTGTCCGGGCGGCGCTCGACCAGACCGCGCGACTCCAGGCGGTCCACGATCCCGGTGACGTTCGACGGCTCGCACTTGAGCCGCTGGGCGAGGCGGCGCATCGGCAGCGGCTCCAGCGCGAGCAGGCTGAGCAGGCGGGCCTGCGGGCCGGTGAGGGCGTGGGCGGCCGCCGCTTCGTCGTAGTCCGCGTGGAAGCGGGCCACGACGTCACCGATCAGTTCGACGACCTCCAGGGTGAGGGGGTCGGCGGCACGGCGCCGCTCCTGGGCGGATGACGCGGACGAGGGGGACATGCGCCCCAGGATACCGCGTTACTTGACATCATGAAATATTCAGGCGCATGGTTATTTCAGGTACTGAAGCATTCTGGAAGAAGGTCAGCCCCTGATGTCCGACTCCCCCGCCCTGCCCGCCGTGAGCCGCGAGTGGCATCTGCTCAGCCGTCCGGTCGGCTGGCCCAAGCCCGAGGACTTCGCGCTCGTCGAGGTCCCCATGCCCGTGCCCGGCGAGGGCCAGGTCCTGGTACGCAACGAGTACCTCTCGGTGGACCCCTATATGCGGGGCCGGATGAGTGCCGCCAAGTCCTACGCCGAGCCCTTCGCCCTCGGTGAGCCCATGCAGGGCGGCGCCGTCGGCGTGGTCGTCGCCTCCAACGCCGAGGGCGTCGAGGTCGGGGACCATCTGCTGCACTTCCTCGGCTGGCGCGAGTACGCGGTCGTGGACGCGGGGAGCGCCGCCAAGGTCGACCCGGACGCCGTACCGCTCTCCGCCTACCTCGGCGTCCTCGGCATGACCGGTCTGACCGCGTACGCCGGTCTGCTGCGCGTCGCCGACTTCGACGAGGGCGACATCGTCTTCGTCTCGGGCGCCGCCGGTGCCGTGGGCAGCGAGGTCGGGCAGATCGCCAAGCTGAAGGGCGCCTCGCGGGTCATCGGCTCGGCCGGGTCCGACGAGAAGGTGCGGCTCCTGGTGGACGAGTACGGCTTCGACGCCGCGTTCAACTACAAGGACGGTCCGGTGGGCGAGCAGCTCCGCGCCGCCGCGCCCGACGGCATCGACGTGTACTTCGACAACGTCGGCGGCGACCACCTCCAGGCGGCGCTCGGCTCGCTGCGGCTGCACGGGCGGATCGCCATCTGCGGCATGATCTCGGTCTACAACAACACCGAGCCCGCCCCCGGTCCGAACAACCTCGCCCGGCTGATCCAGACCCGGGGCCGCATGGAGGGCTTCCTGGTGGGCGACCACTACGACCTCCAGCCCGAGTTCGTCCGCGAGGTCGGTCCCTGGGTCGCCTCGGGCGAGCTGAAGTACAGCGAGACGGTCGTGGACGGCATCGACAACGCGGTCTCCGCGTTCCTCGGTCTGCTGCGCGGCGACAACATCGGCAAGATGGTCGTCAAGCTCTGAGCCCTCACGCACCGGAGGCCGCACCCCGCGTTCACGGGTGCGGCCTCCGCCCTGCGGTCCTCGCGGCTCTCAGCGTCCCAGCGCCGCCCGGTGCACCGCCGCCACCAGGCGGTCGTTCTCCGGGGCGGCGCCGCCGGGGTAGGCGAAGCGGCGGCGGGTGTAGCCGTAGGCGAGACCACTGCGCGGGTCCGCGAACGCCTGGGAGCCGGCGGCTCCGCTGTGGCCGACGGTGCCCGCGCCGAGGAAGGGGTAGTGGGTGTCGGCGGTGATCTGGAAGCCGAGTCCGAACGTCTTGTGGACGCGCCCGACCAGGTCGTAGCCCACCGAGTGCGGCTGCCCGAACTCCGCGACCGTGTCGGACTTCAGCAGCGGCGCCTTTTCGTCCACCTCGCTGATCATCGCCGCGTACATCCCGGCGAGACCGCGCGCCGAGGCGACACCGCCGATGGAGGCGGGTCCCCGGGCGCGCAGGGTGCGGTCGTTGGGCACCGATTCGACGTCGGTGGGCTCGGCGGCGTGCTGGTTGTAGGCGATGGCTTCCAGGGTGTGCGGTCCCGAGGGCTGGGCGTCGTACTCCGCCTGCTGCACCGGGGTGAGCACCATCGGCTGGGTGCTGCGGAAGCGGGGTTCGCGGGAGGCGGGCAGACCGAGGTAGAAGTCGAGCCCGTAGGGGACGCGGACCCGCTCCTCGTACAGCTCCTGGAGGGTGCGCCCCGTCGCGCGCCGGGCGACCTCGCCGGTGAGGGCGCCGATCACCACCGCGTGGTAGCCGAAGGCGGTGCCGGGGCGCCAGAACGGGCGCTGGTCGGCCAGGCGTTCCGCCAGCGCCCGGTCGTCGGCCAGCTCCGCCGGGCTGAACCCGGTGTCCGTGCCGATCAGTCCGGCGCGGTGGGCCAGCAGCTCGCGCAGGGTGAGCGCGCCCTTGCCCTCGACGCCGAACTCCGGCCAGTAGTACGTGACCTTGCGGTCCAGCTCCAGCGTGCCGTCCTGCACCAGCAGCGCCACGACGAGATGGGCGGCGCCCTTGGTGGACGAGTAGACGCCGTACAGCGTGTTGCCGTCGACGCCGTCGCCCGCCCACAGGTCGACGACCTGCCTGCCGTGCACATACGCGCACAACTGACCTTCGTAGTCCGCGCGTTCACCGGAGACGAAGGCGGCGAACTCCTCGCGTACCGCCTCGAAGCCCTCGGCGACCGTGCCCTGGACGGTGATCTCCTGACTCATCCGTTCTCCTCCACTGAGCCGCTGCCGACGCCCTCTCCCCGTGCGGGGCGCTCCACTGGTTCGTGTACGGCGAGATGTACCTCTTCGACTCAACCGCCCCGGACCCCGGTTGGTGTCTCCGATACCCCGGATGGCCGATGGCACGGGGGTGGTACGGGGTGGCGAAGGCGTGCGGAAGCGGGGGGCGCGTGCCGTGGCCGGTCCGTGCGCCTCGGGGTGCGCGGCGGGTGGCGCTGGGGCAGCGTATGGGCGACGGCGGTCCTCGGCTCCGCCGGTCCGGCGCACCGACGGAAGCAGAACCGACGGAAGCAGAACCGAAGGAAGCAGACATGTCCTCAGCATCCGCCGCCGGTGGGACGGCGGCACGCGGGCCCTCCGCGTGGGCGCCGCTGTCCGCCCGCGTCTTCCGCTCGCTGTGGCTGGCGCAGCTCGGCTCCAACGTGGGCACCTGGATGCAGACCGTCGGCGCCCAGTGGATGCTGGTCCACCAGCCGAACGCGGCGGTGCTGACCTCGGCGGTGCAGGCGGCGTCGCTGCTGCCGGTGCTCTTCCTGTCGCTCCCGGCGGGCGTGCTCTCCGACGTGCTGGACAAGCGGGCGCTGCTGATCACGCTCTCGGCGGTGATGGCGGGGCTCAGCGGGGTGCTCACCGCGCTCACGGCCGCCGGGCTGACGACCCCGACCGTGCTGATCACCCTGACCTTCGCGATGGGGTGCGGCAGCGCGCTCATGGGTCCGGGGTGGCAGGCGATCCAGCCCGAGCTGGTGCCGCGCGAACAGATCCCGGCCGCCGCCGCGCTGGGCAGCCTCAACGTCAACATCGCGCGGGCCGTCGGTCCGGCGGCGGCGGGCGTGATCGTCGCGCTGACCGGACCCGCCGTGGTGTTCGGCATCAACTCCGTCTCGTTCCTCGGCGTGGTGGCGGCGCTGACGCTGTGGCGGCGGACGCGGACCGTCGCCGGGACGCCGGAGCGGCTGCGCCCGGCTCTGGAGTCCGGTCTGCGGTACGTGCGGCACGCGCCCGGGGTGCGCCGGGTGATGCTGCGCTCGGCGCTCTTCGTCCTGCCCGCCTCCGCGCTGTGGGGGCTGCTGCCCGTGGTCTCCTCGTCCCGGCTCGGGCTGAGCGCGGGCGGGTACGGGCTGCTGCTGGCCGCGCTGGGGGTGGGCGCGATCGTCGGCGCCGTGACGATCAAACGGGTGCGCACCGCCGTCGGGACCAACGTCCTGCTGGCGCTGAGCACCGGTGCCTTCGCGGTCGGCACCGCGGCGGCGGCCGTGCTGCGCGCGCCCTGGGCGGTGGCCGTGCTGCTGGTGCTGACCGGGGTGGGCTGGCTGTACGCCCTGTCCACGCTCAACACCACGCTCCAGCTCGCGCTGCCGTCCTGGGTGCGAGCCCGCGCCCTCGCCGTCTATCTGATGGTGTTCATGGGCGGCCAGGGCATCGGCGCGCTGCTGTGGGGGGTGATCGCGAACGAGGTCGGCGTCCCGCTGACGCTGCTCGTCGCCGCCGCCCTGCTGCTGCTCGGCTGCGCGTCGCTGCTGTGGTGGCCGATCCATCAGGTCACCGGCACGCTGGACCGCACCGTCGTCGCCCCCTGGCCGGAGCCCGCGCTCGCCCTGACCCCGGCCGAGGCGGAGGAGGGACCGGTCCTCGTGGAGGTGTCGTACCGCGTCCCCGCCGACCGCGTGCCCGCCTTCCGTACGGCGATGTCCGCCCTCTCCGTCTCCCGCCGCCGCACCGGCGCCTCCCGCTGGGGGCTGTTCCGCTCCCTGGAGGACCCGGGCACCTGGATCGAGGTCTTCGAGGTCCCCTCCTGGGGCGAGCATCTGCGCCAGCACCAGGGGCGGATCACCGGGTACGACGCGGAACTGGTCGAGCGGGCGCGGGAGTCGGCGGAGGGCACGCCGGTGGTACGGCATCTGCTGCCGCCGGGGGTGCGGGAGGGGGAGCGCCTGTCCGGCGGGTCGGAG
Organism: Streptomyces sp. DSM 110735; assembly: GCF_016482685.1. Classification (GTDB taxonomy): domain Bacteria; phylum Actinomycetota; class Actinomycetes; order Streptomycetales; family Streptomycetaceae; genus Streptomyces. The sequence continues at coordinate 298,865 of NZ_JACYHF010000004.1, forward strand.
TGCAGGTGACCCAGGGCCTGTCCGGCGGATCTTCGTGGAGCAGCCCGCGGCGTCTGGTGCGTGCTCTCGGCGTGCGCCCGGATCTCCCTCGTACTGGACGTACTCGGGTGATTCGGGCGTGCGGCGAGAGTGCGTGCCAGGCGTCGCGGGCCCACGAAGATCCGCCGGACAGCCCCTAGGGCGAGGGTTTGCGTGCCGTGCCGTCGTCACGGCGGGGGCGGGCGCGGAGGCGGTCCAGCAGGCGGTGGGTGACGGCCTGACCGGCGAGGATGCCGAGCAGTCCGGTCAGGGCGATCCAGGGCGGGGCGGGCGAGCGGACCCCCATGACCCAGTACAGGAAGCCCGCGAGGACACCCACGGCGAGGGACTGGGCGAGCGTGCGCAGCCAGACCCGGTTCACGCGAGCCACCCGGGCAGCCCGTAGCCGATCAGCATGCCCGCGAGACCCACCAGGCAGAGGAACGGGGGTGCGGGCGAGGTGACCCGGAGGAGGGCGTACAGGGCGCCGATGACCAGACCGGCTCCGAAGGACGCGGCGTAGTCCACGCTGACTCCCCTTCCGGCGCACGGGCGTGACCGATTTGCCCCAACTTAACAGCCGGGTGCGCCGGAAAGAGGGGACCGGCTCGGCGGCGTCAGGTGCACCACCACAGGAAGCGGTCGCAGGACTTGGACGGCTGCGGGGTCGTCGGGGTGGGGTCGGGTGCCGGGTCGCCGTGGGTCTGGGTGGCCGTCGGGCGCGCCGGGGTGGTGTCGGCGGGTGCCGGAGCCTCGGCGGCCGGGGCGGTGGGGGCGGCGTGCGTGACCTCGGCCGGGGCTTCGGCGGACTGGGACGTCTTGTGCTTGGGCTTCTTGGACGCGGACGTGGAGGGCGAGGCGTCCGGGGAGGCGGAGGCGGACGCGCGACCGGACCCGGCGCCCGCGGCGCCCTGCGGGGTCGCGGCCGTCGGGTCCGGCTTGGCCGAGCCCGCGCCGCCGTCCGGGGTGGCGTCACCGGAGGCGGCGGGGCGGTCTATGGAGAACGGCGCGTCGGTGCCCAGCTCGGCGAGGCTCAGCGCGCCCGCCGCCAGCACGAACCCCGTGACGATCAGGAGGGTGCGGCGACGGCGACGACGGTGCGCGGCGGCCTTGCGGTCACGGCGGCTGAGGTCGGAGTCGGGATCGTCGTCGTCGAAGTCGTCGTCGAAGTCCGTGTCGGGGTCTTCGTCGGGGACGCGGTCGGCGCCGGACTCGGGGTGGGTGCCGTCCGGGGCGGGGGCGTACGGCTCGGAGTTCGCGGGGGTCGCGCCGTCGAGTCCGGTCCCGCCCTGCGGGGCGTACGGCTCCTGGGCGGCGTGGGCTGCGTGGGCGGGATGGGCTGCGGGCTCGGCGCGGCGGTCTGCCTGACGGGGGACCCTCGCCCGGGCGGCGGGCTCGGCGTGGGGCTCCGGATGGAGGGGCGCGGGCGGAGCGGCGTAGCCCTGGGCGGTCTGCGGTGCCGGGGCGGGTTCACCGGCGTAACCCTGGGGCGCCGCACCGGCGTAGCCCTGAGGCACACCGGCGTACCCCTGAGGTGCCGTCCCGTACGGGTCGGGCGCCGCCCCCACCGGAGCCGGGGCGACGGTCACGTCCACGGGCGCGACGGCGGAGGGCGCGGGGGCGCCGCAGCCGGGGCAGGCCAGGGCGCCGTTGAGGTGCCGTCGGCACGGGTGGCAGTAGTCCATGTCGCGGGAAGACTAGATTCCAGCGGGGTCACGTTCCTAGGCGCGGCTGTGAAGGTTTCGTGCGGGACCGGCAGAGTTCCCGCGCGCCATGTTCGATCCGGGAGAATTCGGGGGAGGCGCCGCGGCGGCGGAGTGAAGTGGCTCACGTGACGCCCGAGTTGAACGCCACCTCCGTCGTTTCCGTATGCATGAGTGGCCCCTGCCCCCACGGGTCGCCCTTCGACGGAGGTTTCCTTGCCTGACAACGTCACCTCGTTGTTCCGCGGCACCGCCGCGCACAGCCCCTCGATGGCGGCGCTCAGGCGGGGCAACGACGGGGCGGGCCCGGTGGACTTCTGCATCCCGTGCAACCCGTACTTCCCGACGCCCGAGATGTTCGAGGACATGGCGGCCCGGCTGCGGGACATCATCACGTACTACCCGAGCAGCGCGGACACGATCACCGCCGAGCTGTGCCAGTTGCTCCAACTCCCCCCGCAGTGCGTGGCGATGGGCAACGGCTCGACCGAGCTGATCACCTGGATCGACCATCTGCTGGTCCGCGAGTCGCTGGCGGTGCCGGTGCCGACGTTCGGCCGCTGGACCGACCAGCCGATGGAGACCGGCAAGCGGGTCGACATGTTCCCGCTCCAGGAGGCCAACGGCTTCGCGCTCGACCTGGCCCGCTACGGCGAGTTCATCCGCAAGCGGGGCACCAAGGTCGCGGTGATCTGCAACCCGAACAACCCCGACGGCGGCTTTCTGTCCAGACAGTCGGTGGTGCAGTTCATGGACGCGATGGCGGACCTGGACCTGGTGGTGATCGACGAGTCGTTCCTGGAGTTCGCGGACGCGGAGGCCGAGCCCAGCGTCGTCCAGGAGGCCATGCTCCGCCCGAACGTCATCGTGCTGCGCAGCCTCGGCAAGAACTTCGGTCTGCACGGCATCCGCTTCGGCTATCTGGTCGCCAATCCCGCGCTCGCGGGCAAGGTCCGCTCGATGCTGCCCAAGTGGAACCTCAACTCCTTCGCGGAACATGTGGTGTTCATGCTGAAGGAGCACGGCACCGAGTACGCGCGGAGCCTGCTCCAGGTGCGCCGGGACCGGCTGGAGATGGCGAGCCAACTGGCCGGGCTGCCCGGTCTGACCGTCTACCCCTCGCAGGGCAACTTCCTCTTCGTACGCCTTCCGCTGGGCGCCGAGGGCACCGTGGTCCGCGACCGGCTGCTCACCGAGCATCGGGTGCTGGTCCGCGAGTGCGGCAACAAGATCGGCTCGTCCAGCCGTTTCGTACGGCTCGTGGTGCGCCCCGAGCCCGACGTGCGCCGACTGGTGACCGGTCTGGAGCACGTGCTCTACGAGACCAGGAAGAAGACTGCCGTCCCCGAGCTGAGCGCCGGAAACGCCTACAGCTCGGGCACCGCGGCCGTGGACCGGCTGATCAACGAGACCAACGGGGCCGGGATGCGACTGCCCGCGCAGGCGATCGCCGCGGCTCCTTCCCCGGGGCTCCCCACAGCCCCGGCCGCCGGCACCGGTATGCCGCTCCCCGCCGCCGCAGCGCCGGCCGGCGGCGGGATGCCGGTGCCGGCGGCGGCTCAGGCGGGACCGATGGCGCCGCCCCCGCAGCCCGCCGCCTCCGTTCCCCGGCAGCAGCAGCAACTGCCCCCGGCACCGCAGCCGCCGCTCCCGCCCGCGCCCCAGCAGATCCCGGCGGCGGCACAGATCCCGGCGCAGCCGCTGGCGCCGCAGCCCGTCGTGCCCCAACAGGTCCCGGTGCAGCCGCAGATGCCGCCCGCGCCGCAGCCGATGGCACCGGCGGCGATGACTCCCGCCGCTCCCATGGCACCGGCGGCTCCCATGGCACCGGCAGCCGCGATGGCTCCGGCGGCGATGGCTCCAGCCGCGATGGCTCCGGCGGCGATGGGCCCCACCCCGCCCGGCGTCCCCGCCCGGGGCGGGCTCACCGCCGCCCAGGTGCGCGGCATGACCGCCCCCGGCACCCCGGCTCCGGCGCCGCCCGCCGGGCTGACCCCGGCTCCGGCGACCGGCTGGCCGAGCGCGCAGAGCTGGCCGAACGCGGCGGGGATGGGCCAGCCGGTCTGACGGTCCGACGAGACGTGACCCGGGGAACGCTCAGGCGCTCAGCTCCCGGGGCACTGCTGCCACGCCAGGTGGTAGACGGTGCTGATGTCCCCGTCCGTCGAGTCCATCGTCATGAAGCTCACCTTGCCGGGCGAGGTGGTGCCCGCGTTCACCCGCAGCTCGGTGTTGATGTTGAAGTTGCGCCGGACCCCGCAGGGCGCCCAGACCAGTTGGGCCCAGTCGGTGGTGTCGGTGGCCTGCCAGTCGTCGTTGTACGCGCCGCTGAAGGGGTGGGTGCGGGCGACGGTGCTGGAGGAGCCCTGGAAGTAGTACGACGCCTTCTGGGTGGCGCTCGCGCCGGGCTGGAGCGAGAGGAAGCCGCGGTAGTCGGCGCTGGCGATGGCGTAGGTGAAACCCTGCGGCACGTGCACGACCAGGTTGAGCTGGCAGTTCTTGCGGTAGGCCGTGGGGTCGGAGGTGCCGCCCGCCTGGGCGAGGTAGTCGCTGTAGGTGACGGTGAAGGCGGTGTTGTCCGGGGAGACGGCCACCGCGGCGGTCCCCTGCGGACAGCCGGACCCGTTCACCGTGGCCACGTCGATGACGATCTTGTCCGGGGGCGGGTTGTCGAGGACGGAGGAGGGAGCGTGCGCGGGCAGCGCGGTGGTCAGCAGAGCGGCGACGGCGCCGCTCAGGAGGAGTCCGCCGGTCATGTCTCTCCCAGGGTCGCGAAGGCGTGGAGCCCCGCCCGCCGGTTGAGCTTTGAAGAACCTGTGTGACACCTGTGAAGGCGGGGAGGCACGGGAAGCGTAGAAAGCGCCGTCCGCCTGCGGCAGGGCGCGCTCCGGCCATTCACACCGGCCTGTTCACGCACCCGCGCCATGCGTGCCGCGTACACGGTTCACGGGTTCTCCCACGCCGCCTGCTGTGCCGTCAGCGCCCGGACCGGTTCCGGCAGGGCGTCCGCCGCGAGGTCCGCGAGGGTGACGCCCTCCAGTACCTGCCGTACTCCGGCGCGCAGGGCGATCCACAGCGGGAGCAGCGGTCGTGCCGTGCCGGTGTAGGCGAGTTCGGTCGGGCGTTCGCCGCGTACGGAGACGATCGGGCCGTCCACCGCGCGGATGACGTCCGCGACCGTGACGGCGGCGGGTTCCCGCGCGAGCCGGTAACCGCCGCCTCCGCCGCGTCTGCTGTCGACGATCCCGGCGCGCCGCAGATCGCCGAGGATGCCCTCCAGGAACTTGTGCGGGATGTCCTGGACACCCGCGATTTCCTCCGCCTTCACCGGGCCGTCGCCCTGCCGTACGGCCAGTTCGAGCACCGCCCGTACCGCGTAGTCCGCCCGCGCCGAGATCCTCATGCGTCCATTGTGGGTCGCCGGGGCGTGGAGAATGGCCGGACCCACGCCCCGTAGGATCGCCCGGGAGGATCGACCTTGGCGCTCAGCAGACGTACCTTCAGTGCCCTGACCGGCTCGGCCGCGCTCGGCCTCGCCCTGGGCGGCAGCGGCGGCACCGGGGCACCCTCGGCCTACGCGGCGCGCTCCGCGAGCACCGGTCCGGCGCCCGAACCGCCGCGCGCCGACGGTCACCGGCACACGATCGGGTACGACCGGCACTCGCTGCTCGTGGACGGCAGGCGGCTGGTGGTGTGGTCCGGCGAGATGCACCCGTTCCGGCTGCCGAGCCCGTCGCTGTGGCGGGACGTGCTGCAGAAGATGCGGGCACACGGCTTCAACACCGTGAGCGTCTACGTCGCGTGGAACTACCACTCCCCCGCGCCCGGAAAGTACGACTTCACCGGCGTCCGCGACCTGGACCTGTTCCTGCGCACCGCCGCCGAGACCGGTCTGTACGTCATCCTGCGCCCCGGTCCCTACATCAACGCCGAGGTCGACGGCGGCGGTTTCCCCGGCTGGCTCACGGTGACCGAGGGCAGCGCGCGCACCGCCGACCCGGTGTATCTGGGGCACGTGGACGAGTGGCTGACCGAGGTCAACCGGATCGTCCGCAAGCACCTGTTCACCCGGGGCAGGGGCACGGTGCTGCTCTACCAGATCGAGAACGAGTACGACGCGCACGTCACCGAGGCGACGGGCCGGGAGTACATGTCCCACCTGTACAAGAAGGTGCGCGCCGACGGGATCGACGTCTCCCTCTTCCACAACGACAAGGGACGCAACGGTCATTGGGTGCCGGGCTCCTTCGACACCGGTGGGGAGAAAGGGCGTTGGCTGTACGGCTTCGACGGCTACCCCTCGCCCTCCCAGACCCCGCCGGACTGGGGGACGTTCGGACCCGGCGGCGCGACCGGCGGGGCTTCCGCCTCGCCGCACACGCCCGGTTTCGTGCCCGAGTTCGGGGGCGGCTGGTTCGATCCGTGGGGCGGTGCCTGGTTCGACGGCAAGGGGTACGCGGAGGCGCGGCGCACCCGTGACTCGGCGTACGAGCGCCGGTTCTATCTGACGAACCTCGCCAACGGGCTGACGCTGCACAACATTTACATGGCGTTCGGCGGCACCTCGTGGGGCTGGCTGCCCGCGCCGGTGGTCTACACGTCGTACGACTACGGCGCCGCGATCGACGAGGCCCGCAACGTCACCGAGAAGATCGCCCCGCTGCACCAGCTCGGTCATCTCCTCCAGCGCGTACCGGACTTCGCCCGGCTTGAGCGGGCGGAGGCGGTCAAGGCGGAGGGGCTGAAGGTCTACCACCTGACCAACCCGGACACCGGTGCGCACGTGTACGTCACGCGCAACGACGGAACCAAGCCGGTCACCACCGAACTGCCCACCACGGCAGGCAGGTTGCGGATCACCGTGCCGCCGCGCGACGCCAAGATGCTCGCCACCGAGCTGTCGCTCGGCAAGCGCAGGCTCAAGTACACGACCAGCCAGCCCGTGCTGCGGATGACAACGGGACGGCAGGACGTCGCCCTGTTCGCGGGTCGCGCGGGAGACATGGCCGAACTGGTCCTGCACTGCCCGGTGGAGCCCACCACCACCCGGCTCGACCCCGAGGCGGGCTGGGCTTTCGAGGGCGACGAGCTGCACGTCAACGCGCCGCTGGGTCCCGCGTCCGGGCTGAGCCGGGTCCTGGTCGCGGGCGGCGAGACCGAGACCCCGCTGCTGCTGCTCTTCGCGGACGACGCGACCAGCACCAAGCTGTTCCCGTACGACACCCCGTCCGGCAGCCTGCTGGTCTACGGACCCGAGCTGCTGCGCCACGCCGAGGTGCACGGCTCGGAGGTGCGGCTCACCGGTGACCTCACCTCCAACTCCATGCTGGAGGTGTGGGGTCCGCGCGGGGTCTCCTCGCTGGTGTGGAACGGGCGCAGGGTGCCGACCCGGGTCACCCTCTCCGGCAGCCTGATCAGCACGGTCACACTGCCCGGCGTGCCCGAGGTGAAGCTGCCGGAGCTGGGCGGCTGGCGGATGCGGACCGAGAACCCGGAGGCGGGTCCCAACTTCGACGACGGGGACTGGAAGCGGGCCGACCGCACCACCTCGCACAGCACCACACCGGTGCCCAAGGGCGGTCCGGTGCTCTTCGCGGACGACTACGGCTTCCACTACGGAGACGTCTGGTACCGGGGCGAGTTCGACGACTCCACCGGGATCGAGGAGGTCGCGCTCGCCTACAGCAGCGGTACGCAGGGGCTGTTGATGGCGTGGCTGGACGGGGAGCCGCTGGGCACCCACCGGTTGCCGGTGCCGGACAAGAACACCACGATCCGCAAGGGGACATGGGAGGCGACGGCCACCTTCCCGGTGCGGGAACAGCTCCGCTCGCCCGGGCGGCATGTGCTGTCGGTGCTGGTGCGGCGGATGCAGCACGACCAGGACGGCGCGGCGCTCGACACCCACAAGGCGGCGCGGGGTCTGGTGTCCGCCGCCTTCAAGGGCGCCTCACCCGAGGTGAGTTGGCGCATCCAGGGCGGGACGCCCGACCCGGTGCGCGGACCGCAGAACAACGGCGGTCTCTTCGGCGAGCGCGAGGGCTGGCATCTGCCGGGCTTCCGCGACCGCGACTGGGAGAGCGTGGACTTCCCGCGCGCCGAGCGGCGGCAGGGCGTCACCTGGTACCGGACCGAGTTCCGGCTCTCGGTACCGGCGGACATCGACGCCTCGGTGGGGCTGACCCTGGAGGACGATCCCTACCGCGCCTACCGGGCGCAGATCTTCCTCAACGGCTGGAACCTGGGTCAGTACATCAACAACGTGGGTCCGCAGCACACCTTCGTGCTGCCCAACGGCATCCTGCGCACCCGGGGCTCCAACACCCTCGCGCTGGCGGTGCTGTCGGAGTTCACCACGCTGTCGGGACCGGGGAAGGTGGGTCTGACGCTGCTGGGGCGGTCCCTTGGCGGGGTGCCGGTGCGGGAGGTGGCGTCGCCGGGGCGGTGATCGCCAAGGCGGCTGTGAGCGACCCGAGTTGAGCCCGTCGAAATTTTCGGGGCGCGCGACCCGGGATCGGCATGACGGGGCAGCACGGGTCCGCGTAGGCTCTCCGACGGTCCGGTCACCGGCGGGTGCGAAGGGGAACAGATGGGCGTCGCGGGCGCGCGGGAGCGGCTGGCACGCGTGGCCGCCCGGCTCGGTCCGCCCCGGCGGCGCCGGTCGATGCGCGCCCTGGCCGCCGCCCTGGCCACCTCCGTGCAGGAGCTGCCTCAACCCATCGTCGGGACAGGGGACTTGTGCCGGGCGCTGTGCAAGGCGATGAGCGCGCGCCGCGACGGGCGACCGGTCGAGCTGCGTTTCGAGCGCTTCCCGGACGAGATCGAAGTCACCGGTCTGTGCGTGGAGTTCGAGGACTTCGACCTGGTCATCGTGGAGGAGCGGGCGGAAGCCGTGCAGCAACTGGTGATCCTCGGGCATGAGTTGTGGCATCTGCACGCCGGGCACCGGCATCATCCACCGGCCGGTGCGGCGGCCCGCGCGCTCGCCGGTGAGCCCGGTTGGCGCAGCCTCGCGCTCACGGTCGCCGCGCGGGACGGTTCGCGCGAGGACGAGGAGGCAGCCGCCGACGACTTCGGGCACCGGCTGGCCACCCTCTTCCGGGGTCATCTCACCGCGCCCGGGGCACCCCTGGACCCGGTGCAGCGTTCGCTCGGCTACCGGGGTCGTGGCGGAGCCGCCCGGTGAGCGGCACGGTCCTGGCGGACCCGGCGTCGCTGCGGGACTTCTCGATCTCCTTCTGGATACCGACGGCGGTGCTCGCCGCCGCCCTGGTCATCAAGCTGCCCACGATCGTCCGGCTGTGGCGCGACCCGCTGCTGCGCGCGGTGGGCGGACTGCTGCTGCTGGCGTGCGGGGTCTTCGTCTTCTGCTCGCCGTCCACCATCGCGCGGGTGAACCGGCTGACCGGCGTGCCGAACATCTCGGCGCCCTGGTGCTACTCGCTGCTGACCGCGTTCTGCGGTTCCTGTCTGCTGCTGATCATCACCTGGCGCAACGGTCCCGCCGACCGCTCGGCGGTCACCCGGCGGGCGCGGCGCCGGGTGGTGTCGGTGTACTGCGGGGTCATCGTCCTGCTGTGGGTGCTCTTCCTGCTGGCCGACGTGCCGGTGGAGCGACGCCGGGACCTGGACACCTACTACGCCAACACACCCTTCATGCGCGAGGAGATCCTGCTCTACCTCGGCGCGCACGCGGTGGCGTGCCTGATCACCTCGCGGCTGCTGTGGAACTGGGTGCGCGGGGAGGGACTGGACGCCTGGCTGCGGTGGGGGCTGAAGCTGCTTGGCGCGGGCTATGTGCTGAACCTGATCTTCGACGCGACCAAGCTGGTGGCGGTCGCCGCGCGCTGGCTGGACCGGGACCTGGACTGGCTGAGCACCGATCTGGCGCCGCCGGTCGCCGCGATGTCCGCGATCCTGATCGCCGTCGGCTTCATCCTGCCGCACGCCGGTCAGTACGCCCGCGACCGCTGGCGGGTACGGCTCGCGCACCGCGAACTGCGGCCGTTGTACCTCCTGTTGCGCTCCGCGACCGGCGAGGGCGTGCCCTTCGTGCTGCGCGCCACGCCCGAGCTGCGGCTGACCCGGCGCGAGACGTTCATCCGGGACGTGCTGCTGTCGCTGGCCCGGCACATCGACCCCGCCCTCGGCGCGCGGTCGTACGCCGCCGGGCTCGCCCTCGGTCATCCGCCCGAGCGGGCGCGGGCGCTGGCGGCGGCGGTCGGCATCCTCGACGCCGTCGAGACGAGGAACCGTACGCCGGAACCGGCCACCGCGTCCTGTGGCCCGGACACCACGAGTCTGCTCCAGGAGATCGGGGCGGTCTCCCGGGCTCTGCGCAGTCCCGACGAGATCGAGGCGGTGCGCGCCCGTGCTGCCGCCGAACCAGCAGAGAGCGTTGCCGTCCATGAGTGAACGCAAGTCCGCCGTCGTGCTCGGCGGCTCCCTCGCCGGTCTGCTCGCGGCCCGCGCGCTCGCCTCGACGGGCGCGCGGGTGACCGTGGTCGAGCGCGACGTGCTGCCGTCCGGGCCCGAGCCGCGCAAGGGGCTTCCGCAGGCTCGCCACGTCCACCAGTTGTGGTCGGGCGGCGCGCGGGCGCTGGAGGAGCTGCTCCCCGGCGCGGAGGCGCGGCTGCGGGCTGCCGGGGTGAACCGGGTGCCGATGACGACGGGCATGGTCGCGCTGTCCCCGTACGGCTGGTACCGCCGCTGGGCGGAGTCCGCGTACATGCTGCCCGCCGGGCGCGATCTGCTGGACTGGGTGATCCGCGAACTGGTCCTGTCCGACAAGGACATCGAGCTGCTGGACGGCGCCGAGGCGGTGGGTCTGACCGGCACCGCCGACGCGGTGACCGGGGCGCGCGTCCTGGTCGGCGGCGAGGAACGCCTCCTCCCGGCGGACCTCGTGGTGGACGCCACGGGACGCGCCTCCCGCGCGACGACCTGGCTCACCGCCCTCGGTCTGCCCGCCCCCGAGTGCCGCGAGGTGGACTCGGGACTGGTGTACGCCAGCCGCCTCTTCCAGGCGCCGCCGGACGCCCGGGCGGACTTCCCGGTGGTCAACATCGAGCCGGACGTGCGGGGTTCGGGCATCGGTCGGGGCGGTGTGCTGATGCCGGTGGAGGAAGGGCGCTGGATGGTCACGCTGTTCGGCACGGCGCAGGACGAACTCCCCCGCACACCGGAGGACTTCGTCCCCTACGCCCTGACGCGTCTCCGCCACCCCCTGATCGGCGAACTCCTGGCGAACGCGACCCCGTTGACCGAGGTCACCCTCACCCGCACCACGGCCAACCGCCGCTGCCACTACGAACGCCTGCCCCAGTGGCCGGACAACTTCACCGTCCTCGGTGACGCCCTGTGCGCCCTCAACCCGGTCTACGGCCATGGCATGTCGGTGGCGGCGCGGTCGGCGCTCGCCCTGCGCGAGACGGTGAACCGCCGCGGCGGTCTGGGCGCCCCCGCCCTCGCCCGTCACCTCCAGAAGGCGGTGGCGCGCACGACCACCGCCGCCTGGGACCTCGCCACCGGCGCCGACGTCTTCTACCCCCACGCCACCCCCACCGGCCCCACCCTCCGCGACCGCCTGCTCTCCCCCTACCTCACCCGCCTCCTGCGCACCGCCACCGGCAACGGCCGAGTCGCCCGCCGCGTCACCGACGTGACCTCCCTCCAACGCGGCGCGGAAACCCTCCTGACCCCGGCCATGCTCCTGGCAGCGGCGATCGGCCCCCTGAAACCCCCACTGACGGAACCCCCACTGACCCCGGAGGAGCGGAAGGCGGCGGGGCTGAACCAGGACCACGGTCCGGACGTCCCCGCCCCGAAACCGTGATCCGTTACGAAGTCGCCCGCTTCAACCTGCCCCGTTCTGGGCACCGTCCCCCTACCGGCGCTCGGCGTCGGCAACGGGAGGAGGGCGTCATGGAACGTCGTATCCGGGTACGGGTGAGCCGTCGCCCCGCGGCGCCGCGGGGGCAGGAGATCGACCGCAGGACGCCGTCGGGGCGCATCCTGCCGTACTGAACCGCCTCAGGCGGCGAGGGGGTTGAGGACCAGGGGGGCGATCTGGCCCTCCAGCATGGCGCCGAGGCCCTGTACCGCGCAGATGTCCGGGCGTTCCGCGATGTGGACCGGGACTCCGGTGGCGTCGCGGAGCATCTGGTCGAGCCCGGGGAGCAGGGCGGTGCCGCCGACCATCATGATGCCGCGCTCCGCGAGGTCCGCCACGAGGTCGGGCGGGCATTCGCGCAGCACCTTGCCGATGCCGTCGAGGACCGCGAGCAGCGGGGTGTGGATCGCGTCGCGCATCGCGGCGGTGTCCACGCGGACGCTGCGGGCGAGCCCGGTCGCCACGTCGCGACCGTGGATCTCGGTGGACACCGGACCCTGCGGGGTCAGCCCGTTGTCGGACAGGGCGATCTGCAGCGGTCGTACGGACTGGCTGGGCAGCAGCAGTTCGTGTTCGTGCCGCAGGTGCTGCACGATCGCCCGGTCCACCGCCTCGCCGCCCACCGGGATGCGCTCGGCGGTGACGATGGAGCCGAGGGAGAGCACCGCCACCTGTGTGGCCGCCGCCCCGCACACCATGATCATGCTCGCCTCGGGGCGCTCCACCGGCAGCCCGCACCCCACGGCGGCCGCGATGAGCGTGTCGACCAGTTCCACGCGCCGCGCGCCGAGCCCGACCAGCGTCTCGATGGTCGCCCGCTGGGCCAGCGGGTCCGCCTCGTGCGGGGTGCAGGCAGCCGCGCGCAGCCGGGGCTTGCGGCGCAGCGCGCGCCGCATCTTGTCCCCGATCAGATGCCGCAGCATCCGCTGGGCCATGTCGATGTCGACGACCGTGCCGCCGGACACGGGGCGTACGACCCGGATGTACGAGGGGGTGCGCCCCGTCATCTGTTCCGCGAACTCACCGACCGCGATGAGCGCGCCGGTACGGGTGTTCACGGCCGCCACCGACGGCTGGTCCACGACGAGCCCCGCGCCCTTCACATACACGCGGGTACGCGCCGCCCCCAGGTCGACGGCGAAGTGGCAGCGGCGCAACTGCTCCAGGCTGACGGTCACGGCGGTTCCTCCCGAGTGCGGTGCGCGGGCCATGGAGGTCCGCCCTTTTCGGCGGGCCCCACTGGAAATCCTGCGCGGACCCGGCACCGGGTGCCTTCTGGAGGGGGCCGGGCGGGGGGCCGCTGAACGGGGGGTTTCGCGCGACGCGCCGGGCGGGGTGCAGGACAACGGCGCCGCGGACCGCCCTGAACAGGCGTTCAGGAACCGTCCCCCATGAACGGGCGTTCAGGAACCCGCCCCCAGCGACCGCTTCATCACCTTGCCCATGTCGTTGCGGGGCAGCGCGGACAGCAGCCGCAGCACCCGGGGACGCTTGTGCGGCGCCAGTCGCCGGGCCACGTGCGACGCCAACTCCTCAAGGTTGGGCGGTGCTTCGGGGTCCGCCGGTACGACCCAGGCGACCACGCGCTCGCCCAGATCCGGGTCCGGCTCCCCCGTCACCGCCGCCTCCCGCACGGAGTCCAGCTCCAGGAGCGCGTTCTCGATCTCGCCCGCCCCGATCTTGTAACCGCCGCTCTTGATCAGGTCGGTGGCGTTGCGCCCGACGATGCGGACGTACCCGTCGGACTCCCGCACCGCCACGTCGCCCGTGCGGAACCAGCCGTCGGACGTGAACGCGGCGGCGGTCGCGTCGGGCCGGTTCAGATAGCCGGTGAACAGGTTCGGACCGCGCACCTGGATCTCGCCCACGCTCTCCCCGTCGCGCGCGGTGACCTCCGTGCCGTCGTCCTCCACCAGGCGCAGCTCCACCCCGGGCAGCGGTACGCCCACGGTGCCGGGGCGCGCCTCGCCGTCCGCGCGGACGCTGGTGTTCATCAGGGTCTCGGTCATGCCGTACCGCTCAAGGACCCGGCGCCCGGTCGCCGCCGCGATCCGCTCGTGGTCGTGCACGGGCAGCGCCGCCGAGCCGGAGACCAGCAACCGGGCACCGGCGAGCGCCTTGGCCAGCTCGGGGTCCCCGGGCAGCGCCTCGGCCAGGCGGTGGTACATCGTCGGCACCCCGAACAGCATGGTCGCCCCGGACCGCAGCTCGCGCGCCACGCCCTCGGGGTCGAACCTGCCCAGGTGCCGGACCTCGCCGCCGCGCCGCAGCGGACCGAGGACGCCGAGGACGAGTCCGTGCACATGGAAGAGGGGCAGCGCGTGGGTCAGGACGTCGTCCCCGGTCCACTGCCAGGCGTCGGCCAGCGCGTCCAGGGTGGTGGTGAGGGCGCGGCGCGGGAGGACGGCGCCCTTGGGGGGTCCGGTGGTGCCGGAGGTGTAGACGACGAGGGCGGGGTCCTCGTCGTCGTGGGAGTAGTCCTCGGGGACATCGCCGGTGGCGTACGCGTCCACTTCCAGGAGGGGCAAGTCACGTACGCCTGACGGCAGTTCGGCACCCGGCGCCGCCAGCAGCAGGCTCGGCGCGCTGTCCGCCAGGATGTGCGCCAGCTCCCGCTCGCCCGACCTCGGGTTGAGCGGTACGGCTGCCACCCCGGCGAGCAGCGCGCCGGTCACCGCGACGGCGGTCTCCAGCTCGGGCGTGGCCCACACGGCGACGCGTCCCGCACCCCGCAGCCGGGCGGCGAGGGCACCGGAGGCGGCGCCCAGCTCGGCGTAGGTCAGCGACCGCGCGCCGAAGCGGAGGGCGGGCCGTTCGGGCGCCGGGGACGACAGGGCCGGGAACAGGGAGGACACGCCACGCACTCCTTCAGGGACGCACTACGAGGGACGCACCACGGGGACGCACCACGGGGGACGCACCACGGGGGACGACCCCACCTACCTACCCCGGTCCGCGCCCTCAGACCCGCCGGGTCCGCCGCAGCACCCGTACCGCCGGCCAGGACACCAGCGCCGTGAAGCCCCACATCACGACGACCGTGATCAGCCAGTCGGTGAACCCGTACTCCTTGTCGTAGCCGAAGGCAGTGAACAGCAGGGAGACCAGCGCCGAGAGTCCGCCGAACAGACCGAAGAGGATCAGCACGACCGTCTGGAGGGCGGTGCGCCGGGTCGGCGCGGGGCGTCCCGCGCGACCGCCGGAGCCGGAGGACGAGGACGCCGCCTCGGGGCTCTGCGACGTCGGGACCTGCTGCCTCGGCGGCAGCGGGACGACGGCGGCGCGCGGCACGGCCACGTCGATGCCCGCCATGGTCGCCGCGTCGACGCCGTAGAGGGAGGGCTCGACCTCGACGACCATGCCGTCGGTGCCGATGAGCCGCCGTCCGCCGTCGGGCCAGGCGAGCATCGCGGCGCACTCGGCGTACCGCACCGTCGCCGCACACTCGGGACCGCTGCCGTGCGGTCCCGTCACGGTGACGCCGTCGGCGCCGACGACCAGCGTCGCCTTGCCGCCGCCCTGTTCGGAGAACTTCCGGCCGGTCACGGTGTACGGCGAGGTGGTGGGCGCCGCCGTGTACCCGGCCCAGTCCGCCGAGAGTCCGCCGGGGACCTGCATGAGGGCGGTCGCGGCGGCTTCCAGGGCGACCGCGTGCACCTGCTCGGTGGTCACGGCCGCCAGCTCGGCGCTCAGTTCCGCCGGGGTCAGCACCGGGCGGCCCGCGAGCAGGTCCTCCGCGAGCGCGGGCAGTCGCAGCGCCATCGCGTCGGGCGCGGCGAGCCCCGAGGCGTACCGGCCGCGCACCGCGTCCAGCGCGCTCTGCCCGATCCGGCCCGCCTGGAAGGCGGCGAGGACGTCGACGAACCCGCCGAGCACCGCGCCCTGCTTGGCGGGCAGCGCGTCGGCGAAGGCGGTCAGGGTCGCGTGGCCGTCGCGCCGGGGGGTGTAGTCGGTGGCCGCCGTGTAGGAGTAGCCGCCCTCCTGGCGCAGGGCGCGGGTGAGTTCGCGCTCCAGGATGCCCGCGTACAGCCGGGCGGCTGCCGTGTCGGTGACGACGGCGTCGAGCAGCACGCCGCCCTTGCCGTCGGAGAAGTAGGCGGGGGTCTCGGGCAGCGCGGAGGTGACGGCGGGCATCGGGCGCCGGTCGCCCTCGGGCAGCCCGAGCGACAGGTCGCCCGGCATCCGCTCGCCCGCGATCCACAGCACGGCGTTGCCCCGGGTGAACCAGGTCCGCGCCCACTCGCGCACGGCGTCCGGGCCGAGGTCGCGCACGCCCCACTCGGGGTAGCTGGCCAGACCGTACCCTTGCGCGCCGTAGCGCCAGAGCGGGAGCTGGGGCGAGGAGCGGCGGGACTCCTCGGTGCGCAGGATCTCCTTCTCGGTCTCCAGGCGCTCCATGGGCAGCTCGCGCAGGGAGGCGGCGACGGTGCTCAGATACGTCGTGACCTCGTGCTCGGCGCCCTCGATGTAGAAGTGCGTGAACGCCGACTTGGTCTCGCCGTTGAAGTGGTAATCGCTCACGCCGAGCCGGTGCAGGGCGAGGTGCTCGACCAGGTGGGTCACCCCGGTGCGGGCCAGCGTCTCGTCGGCGACTCCGACGCGGAAGACCAGCCCGGCGCGCAGCGGTCCGGTGGTCTCGGCGAAGAGCGTGGGTATGCCGTCGACCTGGGTGTGGAGGAGGGGGGTCTGGAGGTTCATGTCCGGATCTCTTGGGGCTGGTCGGTCTTCGGGGTGCCGCGGTCCTCGGGTACCGCTCAGCCCTTGGCCAGGGCGGCGTTGCGGTGCTTGATGTAGGAGTCCGCGGCGTTCACGCCGTCCAGCTCGGTCCACGGGTACTCGGAGGCGAGGTTGTTCAGCGAGCGGAAGCAGGCGGCGGCGCGGGGGTGGTCGCCGACCAGGGAGAACATGGCGGCGAAGTAGCCCTGCACGGTGACCCATTGGTAGTCGGGGCGGAAGTGCGGGCTCAGCGTGGAGCGTTCGGCTGCCTCGATCAGCTCGGCGTGCACCTCGGGACGGCGCAGGTACTCCTGCCGCTCGCGCGCGTTCAGCGAGACCCAGTGCTCGAAGTGGACCTCGGCCACCATGCCGCCGCTCAGCGAACCCTCGGGGGCGCCCGTGAGGCACTCGCGCGCGAAGGCGTGCGCCGCCTCCCAACTGCCGCTCCACTTGGGGCACAACTGCTGGAGCAGCCGCGCCTGACCGGTGATGTGGTGCGGGTGGACGGCGGACAGCCGGTCGTACCGGCGGCGCGCCTCGGCCTGCCCCAGTTGCAGCCCCATCGCGGTGGTCAGGCGTTCCGCCCAGGCGGCGTCGAACGTCGGGTCGAGCGCGGTCGCCCGGATCAACGCCTGCTCCGCCAGCCGCAGATGGGCGTGCAGCCCCTCGAACTGCTTGCGGCTGACGTGCTTCGCGGAGGCGGCGGTGCGTATCTCCCAGCCGATCTTCACCTCACGGGCGCCGAGCACGGTGAGCGCGAGCACGTCGTCCGGCGCGGTGGCGAGGATCTGCCGCATCCACTCCTCGCTGCCGCGCACCTCCGCCAGGATGCTCACCACGAAGCTGCGGTTGGTCCCCCGCGGCAGCCCGTCGACGTACCCGCGCACGGTCGCCCAGTCCCGCGCGGCAGCGACCTGCCGCAGCCAGGCGGCTTCGGGGTAGGCCGACGCGATGTCGAAGTCGGGGCGCGCCATACGGGACGCGAAAGAGGCGGGTGTGTGCTGCATGTGCGGATCGTAAGCGGAAGGTCGGACAGGGCGGTCGGGCGGGGCGGGTGCGAGGGCGCCTCGGCGGCGCGTGCCCTCGCGGGTACGGCGGTCCGGGGTCGGCGGGGCTGTCCCGGTTCCCGGGCGGTTGCTAGCCTCGCCGGTGATCGCATCGCCGTAGGACAGGACGCCCCCCGTGCCCCGAACAGCCCTCGCGACCTACGACCCCGGGACCGGTCCCACCCGGGACACCGATCTGCCCGAGCTGGTACGGGAGTTGCGGGAGGCGGGCGCCGACGCGGAGAGCCGCTTCTGGGACGACCCGGACGTGGACTGGTCCGCGTACGACCTCGTCGTCGTCCGCTCGACCTGGGACTACGCCTGGCGCACCGCCGAGTTCGCCGCCTGGGTGGACCGGGTGGACGCGGCGACGCGGCTGCTCAACCCGGCCGAGGTGATCCACTGGAACCGCGACAAGCGGTACGTGGGCGATCTCGCGGCGGCGGGGGTCCGCACGGTGCCGACGCGGTACATCGCGCCGGGTTCCCCGGCGGAGCTGCCCTCGGGCTACGAGTACGTGATCAAGCCCGCCTCGGGCGCGGGAGCGCGGTACGCGGCGCGCTACTCCCCCGCCGAACAGGCTGTCGCCGTACGGCACTTGGCCAGGCTGCACGCCGAGGGGCTCACCGCGATGGTGCAGCCGTACATGAGCGCCGTGGACACCGGTGGCGAGCGCGCGCTCCAGTACGTCGGCGGCAGGTTGCTCCACGCCAGCCGCAAGGGGGCGGTGCTGACCCCGGGCACGGCGTACGACGCGCCGCGCACCCCGCATCCCGGTCTGGAGCAGTGGCAGCCGACCAAGGACGAACTCGCGCTGGCGGAGGCGGCGTTGGCGGCGGTGCCGGGCGGCTCCGAGCGGCTCCTCTACGCCCGCGTGGACGTGGTGGACGGCGCGGACGGTCTGCCCCGACTGATGGAACTGGAGCTGGTGGAGCCGAACTTGTTCCTGTTCCTGCACCCGGAGTCGCTGCCGAAGGTTGCGCGGGAGATCGTCGCGGCGGCGTCCTGAGGACGGTCAGTCCCGCAGTGCCGTGCGCTGCAGCAGCCCCCAGGTGAACTCGGCGGCGACCTCGTGCGGTGTGCCGTCCCGGTCCGGCGCGGTGAAGACCAGCGCCTGCCGGGTCGGCGCGGTGCTCTGCACGGGCCGTACGGGCGCGAAGGCACGGGCGACCTCGTCCAGCGTGTACGACCACCCGGTGAGGTCCTCCAGCGTCCGCGGCAGCGGTACGGCAGCCTCGGGGCGCCGGACCAGCCACTCGGTGAGCACGGTCCCGCCCTCCCCCACCAGCACCTCGAACCGCAGGTCCGGCCAGAGCGACAGCCCCCACTGCCACGCCTCGCACGCCATCCCGCCCACCTGCCGCGCCTCGACCACCTCGGGCGTCCCCAGCACGACCCGGTACCGCTCCGCCGCCGACCGCCACTTCTTCGACCGCGCCATCGCCTGCCAGCGCCGATTGGTCTCCCGCATCTCGGTCAGCGACGCCCCCAGCCGCAGCCGCGCGTCCTCCGCCAGTTCGGGATGATGATCGGCCAGCCGCCGCAGCAGCACGAGCTGAAAGTCGAGATCCATGCGCCCCATGCTGCCGCTCAGAGCCCCAGTTGCCGCAGATAGTGCGGAACATGCGGCGGCATCCGCGCAGGCAACTCACCCAGAGGAACGAGCCGCAACGCCTGCCCCTCCCCCAGCACGAGTCGGCGCTCGTCCCCGTCCCAGGACCCGAGGAACACATGCGGCGGCGTCTTCCCCGCCTCCAGCGGCTCGACCCCGACCTCCTCGATCCGGTCCGGCACGATCCCGGCCTCCTCCCGGATCTCCCGGAGCACCCCGTCCCGGGGCGATTCCCCCGGCTCCAGACCGCCTCCGAGCAGCGACCAGTAACCGGGCCGGCAGATAGCGGGCTTGTCGTCCCGGAGCTGCAGCAGGATCTCCCGACGAGGCGTGACGATGGCGGCCAGACACCCCCGCCTCCCCACCCGACGCACGGCCACGCGGCCCTCCCCCGGCCGGAAACAACGCCGCCTCCACCGTACGGCGCCGCCCGCGCCCCGCCTCCCCGCGCACGGAAGCGCAACGGCAGCGCACGCGCTCAGCCGCCCTCCGCCACCGCCACCCGCCCCGACTTCAGCGAGGTGCGTCCCCGGGTGGGGCTGCCCAGGGTCTCCGCGAGGGTGAGGAGGGAGGTGTCCGAGGTCACCCGGAGGCCGTGTTCGGCGAGGAGGGTGGCCATCTGGGCGGGGGTCCACAGGGAGCGCCAGGGTTCGCCCGCGGTGATGGCGTTGCCGAGGAGGCGGGTGAGGAGGCGGCCCGCGGCGGCTCTGGCGGACGGGGACTGGTAGTTGACGACGAGGGTGCTGCCGGGGGCGGTCCGGGCGGTGAGGGCGGAGAGGGTGGCGTGGATCTGGTCGCGGGTCAGATAGGGGACGACGCCCTCCCACAGCCAGGTGGTCGGCAGGGCGGGGTCGTGACTGGCGGCGTCCAGCGCGGCGCCGAGGTCGTCGGTGGCGAAGTCGACGGGGACGAAGCGTACGGAGCGGGCGGTAGCCTCCGGTGCGGCTTCGGCCAGGCGGGCGCGTTTGTCCTGCTGGGAGGCGGGGTGGTCGACCTCCCAGACATCCGTCGCCGCGAGGGCGGACAGGCGCCACGCGCGGGTGTCGAGTCCGGCGCCGAGGATCACGAGCTGGCCGGAGACACCGGCGCGCAGGGCGTCGTCGATCGCGACGGTGCGCGGGACGACCACCTCGGCGCACGCCCGTACGCTCTCGTACGCCGTGCGCGCCTGCCACCCCTGCGGCGGCGTACCCGCGCGCACCTCGTCCACGGCCGTACGCTCCGCCGCGCGCAGCAGCCGTACCGCCACCGGATCGCCGAAGCGGTCCGCGGCGAATCTGCCGTCCGCCGCCGCCCGGCCCTGACAGACCAGCACCGCGGTCCGGCTGGCGGTGCGCTCGCTCTCGCTCATGGGGCTGTATTCAACATCAACCCCGCGAACGGCGAGGAGACCCCTCCGTGCGGGAGGGGTCTCCTGGGTGGGGCGGGTCAGGCGGGGTCGCGCAGGAGGAGCAGGGCCAGCCGGGTTCCCGAGTTTCCGAGTTCCTCGCTGTAGCGGCGAACGACCTCGTTCTCCAGGGCGAGTTGGACGCGGGGGGCGCGACCGGCGCGGCGCAGGGCAGCGAGTTCGGACGCCGCGCTGCGGCGCTGGTGGAGCAGCTCGATGATGGCGGAGTCGATCGACGCGATGCGGGCGTGCGGTTCGGCACTCTCCGACTGCGTCTGCCGGCTCGGGGACATGAGGGTCTCCTGGAGAGAGGTGGGGGTCAACGGGGGCTCCCCGTGCCACCGGCGGCACCCGCCGCGGGTTCGGGCGCGGGAGTCTGCTCGGGCGTGACGGCAGGAGCCGGTGCCGGGGCGGCACGCCGACGGGAGATGCCGACGCCCAGCAGGCACAGCACACCACCGGCGATCGCGAGCAGGGAGGGCAGTTCGCCGAGCACGGGCCACGCGAGGACGACGGTGAGCGCGGGCACCACGTACGTGGTCGCGCCCAGTCGTCCCGCGGACATCCGGGACAGCGCGTAGGCCCAGGTCAGGAAGGCGAGGGCGGTGGGCAGCAGACCGAGGTAGACGACGGCGCCGACGGCGGTGGCCGGGGCGTCCGCGAGGTCGTCGACGAGCTGTCCGGCGAAGGGCAGACAGGCGACGGCGCCGACGGCGCAGCCGAACGCGGTGACCTGGAGCGGGGAGGCGTGGCCGAGGGCGGGCTTCTGGCAGATCACGCCGACCGCGTGCCCGGCGGCGGCGGCGAGGCAGAGGAGCACGCCCCACAGGGCGGAGGAGCCGCCGCTGCCGGAGAACCCGGCGAGCGCGGTCCCGGCGAAGGCGACCGCCAGTCCGACGAGCAGCGGGCGGGGAAAGCCCTCCTTGAGGACGGTACCGGCGAGGAGCGCCACCAGCAGCGGTCCGGTGCCGACGACGAGGGCGGCGGTGCCCGCGTCGGTGTGCTGCTCGCCCCAGTTCAGCGCGACCATGTAGAGACCGAAC
This sequence comes from Streptomyces sp. DSM 110735, assembly GCF_016482685.1. Lineage (GTDB taxonomy): Bacteria > Actinomycetota > Actinomycetes > Streptomycetales > Streptomycetaceae > Streptomyces. Next base: position 320,282 of record NZ_JACYHF010000004.1, read on the forward strand.
CAGAAGACCCCGGCTCCGGCGATGCCCGGCCACGACGCGCGCGGCGGCAGTCCCTCGCGGCGGACCGCGAGCAGGATCAGCAGGGCGACGGAGCCGACGAACAGGCGGCCGAGGGCGAGGGCGCCGGGGCGGATGTCCTCGCCCGCGTAACGGATGCCGACGAAGGCCGAGGCCCACAGCACCATGGTGAGCAGGGCGGCGGCGGTCGTCTTCGCGTCGACGGTCGTCTTCGCGCCGGTGGTCGGATCAGCGGACAAGGGGTTCCTCCTGTAGGGGGCCGCTCGCGCGCAGTGCGCGGCGCAGCAGCTTCCCGGTGGCGTTGCGGGGCAGGGCGGTGACGAAGACGACGTCCTCGGGGACCTTGTACCAGGTCAACTCCCGGGCGGCGGTGGCGAGAAGAGAGGCGCTCAGCTCCTCCTGATCGGCGCCGTCCTCGGCGACGACATGGGCCCGGAGGCTGGTGACGCCCGAGGCGCGACGGACCGAGCAGACGACGATCTCCCGTATCCGGGGGTCCCGGCCGAGCAGGTCCTCCACCTCGGTGGGGTGGACGTTGGCACCGGCGACGATCTCGATGTCGTCGAGGCGACCGAGCAGGGTCACGTATCCGTCGTCGATCAGGGCGGCGTCCCCGGTGGTGTACCACTCCTCGGGACCGAGGCGGACCGGCGCGGCGCTGCCCCGGCGGACGCCGTCGCCGATGGTGGGACCGGCGATCTGGAGCCGCCCCTCCCTGCCCGCGGGCAGGGGGCGCCCGGTGTCGTCGACGACGCGGACCCGGTAGGGGGCCAGCACCCGGCCGACGGTGCGCGGGCGGGGTGCCTCGGGACCGTTGGCGAGCACCGCGTGCCCGATCTCGGTGGTCCCGCAGATGTTGAGGAGCCGGTCGCCGAGGAGCGCGCGCAGGGCGTCCTCGACGGGGTACGGCAGGAATTCCCCGGCCACGGCGGCGACCCGCAGGGCGCTCAGGCGGTCCCGGTCGGGGTGGGCGAGGAGCCGGGCGTAGAAGCTGGGCTGGCCGTAGAAGACGGTGACGCGGTGGGCGGCGAGCACGGCCAGCGCGGTGTGCTCGTCGGCACGTTCGGCGGTGAGGACGGTGCGGGCGCCGCGCTGGAGCGGGAGGAGGACGGAGTTCCCGAGACCGTAGGCGAAGTACATCCGCGACACCGAGTAGCAGACGTCGTCGCGGGTGATCCGCAGGGCGGAGCCGATGGCCCGGTCGAAGACGGCGGCGTCGCCGTGGGCGTGGAAGCAGAGCTTGGGCGCGCCCGTGGTGCCGGAGGTGAAAGCCGCGAAGGCGATGGCGCCGGGCTCGACCGGATGGGGGTCCTGGCGCGGTCCGCCGCTGCGGGTCCGCAGGTCGAGGGGGTCGACCGTCGTTCCGCCGAACGCCGGGCGGGCGTCGCTCAGGCAGACGACCAGGACGGGTTCGGCGATCTCCTCGCTCCGGCGGAGTTCGGACGCGTGGAAAAGGGTGTTGACGGGGACGGCGACGGCGCCGAGCCGGAGGATGCCGAGGAAGACGGTGACGAAGTCGATGCCGTCGGGCAGGGCGAGCAGGACGCGGTCGCCGGGGCGGACCCCCAGCCCGGCGAGTCCGGTCGCGGTGTCGGCTGCGGCGTCGAACAGACCCCGGTAGGTGAGGTGCCCGCTGCCCTCGACGTAGGCGGTGTCGTCGAGCCAGCCACCGGTACGGGCGAGCCCCTCCAGGCGGGCGACGAGGTTGCCGTCGAGGGCGGGCCGTAACGCGGCGGGGGTGACCTCGGTCGTGACGGGGGCGCTCATCGGCAGACCCCCTCGATCTCGACCAGCAGGTCGGGGCGGCAGACGTCGACGTTGAACCAGGCGATCTGGGTGTGGGCGGGGAGGGCGGCGCGCACCCGCTCCCGGACCAGGGGCAGGTGCTCGGCGTCACGGACGTACACCCGGACCTGGTCGAGGTCCTTCAGCTCGAAGTCCCGCTCCACGCCGTACCGGGCGAGGTTCTCCCGGCCGACCAGCACCTCGATGTTGCGCAGGGTCTCGTCGACCTGGCCGGTGATGTCGTCCACGTGGACGGTCTCGGCGCCGACGATGCTGGCGGTACCGGAGACGAACAGCGTGCCGGGCTCGTCGTCGAGTCCGCGCAGCCAGGTCGCGCGGGCGAAGCTGGGCGACTTGGGACCGTAGCGGACCGGGTACTCGTAGGCGGGGGTCTGCCGGGGGTTCTCGATGTGGGTGGTGCGGCCGGGGCGGACGGCGATGAAGCAGAGGTCGACGCCCTGGCTGAGGGTGCCTATGCCGGTGGCGGCGGGCAGCCGCCCGACGCGGTCGTCCCACGCCGCGAACGCCTCGGCGCGTCCGACACAGAAATCCTGGTATATCTCGACGCCGTCGGCGTTGGGGTCGGTAATTCCGCCGACGAGATTCCACATGCGGGCCATCTCCGTGTATCCGCGTTCGAACGCGAATTCCAGGGCGGTCTCGTACATGCGGCGCACGGCGTCGCGGTAGACCGGCCGGGCGTCGAGCCGGACGGCGTAGAAGAGGTGTTCGCCGTCCTCGGCGAAGACGGCCTCACCGGCCAGTCCGGCGGTGACCGGGAGGGTGCTGACCCATATTTCCTCGGCCGGTTCGGTGTGTTCGCTCACCATGTGCGTGGTCAGGCGCGGGGCGCCGTCGTCCAGCGAGGTCCCGCCGACGCCACCGGCGAAGTTGACCCGCGCGAGGACGCCTCCCGCCGGGGCGTCGATCGTTCTGTCGAATGGGCATCTGTGCAGTTGAACGCTGATGTTTCCGTGGCGCTTCCGTCCGGTCATCACGCTTCACTCCCCCGAAGACGCTCAAGATTCATAGAACGGAAATGTGGTCCAAGTGGGCGCCCCCGTATAGTTTCCGATCTCGGTATGGCGTAAAGCCGAGGGAGGGAAAACCGTGTCTAGACCGGACATAACGGAACTGCCTGAGGTGCCGCAATCCGGCACCGTCGCCAACCAGATCTACGAACTCGCCCTGCGCAACGAGTACGTGGACGCCCCGCACTGTGCCGCGGCTCTCGGAATCACCGAGGAGGAGGCGGGTGCGGCGATCGAGGACCTCGTGGGACTGCGTCTGCTGCACCTGGTGCACGGCTGCAGTTACGCGTACGTCGCCGTGAACCCGATGACCGCCTCACTCCAGTTGCTCGCCGTGCACGACGAGGAACTGCGCTCCCGGCAGCACCAGTTGGAGCAGTTGCGGCAGCGGATGCACAGTCTGATGCCGCTCTACCGCGCCCAGTTGGTCCGGGAGCCCGATCCCGGTCCGGTGCAGCGGATCGAGGACGCGGAGGTCGCGCACGGGGTGGTGGCCGGGCTGCTCGCCGACGCGGGCGACGAGGTGCTGTTCGCCCGCTCGCAGGAGGACGCGCTGGGGGACGCCGCCCTGCTCGGCGTCGACGCCCGACTGCAGGCCGACGCCGACCTGCGGGTACGGCTGCTGCTGCCGCAGTCGGCGCGGTTCGATCCGGCGCTGCGGGAGTACGTCGGACGGCTCGTCGCCCGGGGCGGCGAGGCGCGCACGACGACCGCGGGCGTCGCGTGGCTGATGATCGTCGACGGGAGCACCGGTGTCGTCCCGCTGGAGCACGGGACGGGGGTCGCGGTCCTGCGGGACCCGGCGGTCGTGACCGGCTTCCGCAGGGGCTTCGAGGGGCTGTGGTCCCCCGCCGAGTCCTTCGACGGGCACTACGACCCGGAGGCGGGGAGAGCCGCCTCCGCCGCCATCGACGCCGCGATCGTGCGGATGCTCGTCAACGGGGTCGAGGACAAGGTCATCGCGCGCACCCTGGGGATCTCGGCGCGCACCTGCCAGCGCCGGATCTCCGACCTGATGGAGTCGCTCGACGCCCGAACCCGGTTCCAGGCGGGCTACCTGCTACGCACTCAGGACTCCGACGACGAGTCCGCCGCCGCGTAGCCGCCCGGCGGCTGCCCGTACGGTCCGCCGTCGGTCTCCGCGCGCCGCGTGCGCGCGGAGACCGACGGCCACCGAACCCCGAACACGCGAAAAGCCCCTCACGAGGGAGGGGCCACGCCGTGCCGCAGGCGAGAACGTTCCTGCAGCACGGCCTTGTTGGTGGGGCGGGTGGGACTCGAACCCACGGCCGACGGATTATGAGTCCGCTGCTCTAACCGGCTGAGCTACCGCCCCTCGCGGCGTGTCGCGTACATGTGTGCGCGCCGTCTGCCGCAGCATAGCCGCTCATACGATCTCCTGCTTCGGATGGTCGGCTTCCGCGCTGCTTCCTGACCTTGAGGACTTCGCCCAGGCCAGAGCGGTTCCCACGGACATGAAAAAGGACCCCGAAGGGGTCCTCGTTCAGCGCGCTCCCCCGACTGGACTCGAACCAGTAACCTGCCGGTTAACAGCCGGCTGCTCTGCCAATTGAGCTACAGGGGATCGAAGCTCCCCCGACTGGACTCGAACCAGTAACCTGCCGGTTAACAGCCGGCTGCTCTGCCAATTGAGCTACAGGGGATCGCTTCGTCTGCATCGAACGCATCCACCTGGGTATTCGCCAGGGGGCGGGCGCTCGCTGCGACACATACATTAGCGCAAGCAGGGGGGTGCTCCGCCAATCGGTACCCCCCGGGGCCCCACACAGCACGATGAATCTGGGCAGGGACTACGGAAGGGAAGGGTGGCCGCCATGCGCTATCGGCTCACGTTCGTCGCCGGACTGGCCGTCGGCTACGTGCTCGGCACACGGTCCGGACACGAGCGGTACGAGCAGATGAAGAAGGCCGCTCGCGGGATCGCGCAGAACCCGGCCGTGCGCAACACCGCCGAGACCGCCGCCCACCAGGGCCGCGTCTACGCCGGCAAGGCGCTGCACACCGTCGGCGAGAAGGTCGGCGAACACGTCCCGGAACCGGTCGCCCAACGCGTCCGCTCCCTCCGCGAACGCAACGGCCACACCCGGACGGAAGACGACTGGGGCACGAGCAACACGTAGCCCTTGGCAGGGGGCCCGACCGGTCACCTCGGCACCGACGCCGGTCCCCCCGCCGGACTTGGAGCCCCGGGCCACCCAGCGGATGGGAGCCCGGGCTTCCTCATGCGGTGCCCGTCCGGGGCAGAGAGCCTCCGGGGTGGAAGCACCTTCGGCCCGGGGCGCCCGCCCTTCCGCCCGGCACCGACCTCCAGCCCACTTGCCTCTCCGCCCGGCGCCCACTCCAGCCCACCTGCCTCTCCGCCCGGCGCCAGCCTCCGGCTCACCTATCCCTCCGTCCGGCGCCCACTCCGGCTCACCCGCCCCTCCGCCCGGCGCCCACTCCGGCTCACCCCCGTCTCTCGGCCGACGCCTGGTTGAAGCGCGGCAGGCCCCTGGCCTGAGCCGCACCCCCGAAGGGCTCCGCCCCCGGCCCGAGCCTCACCCCCCGAACGGCTCCGCCCCCTGACCCCCTGCCTCGTCCCCGGCACCCGACCGGAGCCAGCGCCCCGGTCGGGTGCCCGTACCAGCGCGCCGCCAGGTTGCCCGGACCCTCGGATGGCCCTGTGCCGCCGCCTCACCTTCGGCGGCCCGCCCGAGGACTTGGTTCCGGGCCAGGGACATCCACGCGCCCACCCGCTGCCACGCCCCAGCCCGCCGCCCCGGCCAAACTCCTGCCCAACCCGCCCCGGACACCCCCCACCCCACATCCCGCCCCACGTCAACACCCCCCACCCCCGCCCCAGCCCACCCCTCACCCCACCCCCATCCGCCCCGTACTCCCCCGCCCTGGCCCAAGCAAGCGCGGCGCTACGGCAGAATTCGGGGCATGGGGATAGTCGCCGGGCTGGACAGCTCACCCGCTTTCACTCGCATCGTCGTCTGTGACGCGGACACGGGCGCCGTGCTGCGTCAGGGATACGCGCCGCATCCGATCGAGGTGCCCGAGGGCGGGCGGCGGCCGAGTGACGTGGATCCGCAGGCGTGGCTGCTGTCGCTCGGCGAGGCCGCGGGGGGCGGTCTGCTGGAGGGGGTGCAGGCCATCGGGGTCTCCGCGCAGCAGAACGCGGTGATCCCGCTGGACGCGCAGGGCAACACCGTGCGCCCCGCGATGACCGGCGCCGACAAGCGCGCCCAGGTGGCCGCCGCCGATCTGATGGACGCGCTCGGTGGCCGGGAGGCGTGGGCGCAGGCCGTCGGGTGTGTGCCGCAGGCAGCCCAGCCGGTGACCAAGCTGCGCTGGATGGCCAAGAGCGAGCCGGAGAACGCCCGCCGTACCGCTCTGCTGCTCCAGGCGCACGACTGGCTGGTCTGGCAGCTCCTGGGGCGCCCGGTGCGCCGTACGACCGACCGAGGCGGCGCCTCGGGCACCGGGTACTGGTCCGCCGCGACCGGCGGCTACCGTCCCGACCTGGTCGAACTGGCCCTCGGCCACCAGGTGGCGCTGCCCGAGGTGCTCGGTCCGGCCGAGGCGGCCGGGACGACCCCGGAGGGGCTGCTGATCTCCGCCGGGACCGGCGAGACCATGGCCGCCGCCTTCGGGCTCGGCATCGGTCTCGGGGACGCGGTCGTCTCGCTCGGCGCGTCCGGTTCCGTGATGGCCGTGCACCCGGGGGCGCTGGCCGACCAGTCCGGGATGATCACCTCCCTGGCGGACGCCACCGGCATGCACCTTCCGGTCGTCACCACCCTGAACGCCGTACGCGCCCTGCGCGGCACCGCCGAACTCCTCGGTCTGCCCGACCTGGAGAGCCTGTCCGAGCTGGCGATGAAGTCCACCCCGGGCTCGCACGGGCTGGTGCTGCTCCCGTACCTGGAGGGCGAGCGCACCCCGAACCTCCCCCACACCGCGGGCACGCTTGCCGGACTCCGGCGCGAGTCCATGAAGCCGGAGCATCTCGCGCGGGCTTCCTTCGAGGGGATGCTGTGCGGTCTCGCGGACGCGCTGGACGTGCTGCGCGGCCGGGGCGTGGAGGTGCGGCGGATCTTCCTGCTGGGGCAGGCGGCCGAGCTGCCCGCCGTCCAGGCGGTGGCGCCCGCGCTGTTCGGCGCCCAGGTGGTCGTACCGCAGCCCGCCGACTACGCCGCGATCGGCGCCGCCCGCCAGGCGGCGTGGGCGCTCGGCGCCGCCCAGGGCACCCTCGACCCGCGCACCCCGCCCGCCTGGCAGGGCGCCGCCGCGCAGGTGCTGGAGCCGGGCGACGACCTGGCGGTGGGCCAGGCGGTGCGCCAGCAGTACACGTCGGTGCGGGAGCAGACCCACCCGGGGGCGTTCCGGTAGACCCAACACACGCGTGGGCACGCGGACGCCGAGTAGTGAACCTCACCCGCCCGGAGGCGTTTCAGCCCACAGCTCAAACGGGCAGCCTGACGGGTTAATTCGGTTGAGGTAACGCCGGTGGAGTGTCCGACGATAGGGCGAGGGGCAGACACGCCCGCCCCACCGCCGACTCCGAGAGACCAGCGTGCTCATACGACTTCTGCGGACCTATCTCAGGCCCTACAAGAAACCCATCGTCTTCCTGGTGGCGCTGCAGTTCCTGCAGACCTGCGCCACGCTCTACCTGCCCACTCTCAACGCGCACATCATCGACAACGGTGTCGTGAAGGGCGACACGGGCTACATCCTGTCCTTCGGCGCCCTGATGATCGGCATCTCGCTGGTCCAGGTCGTGTGCAACATCGGCGCCGTGTACTTCGGCGCCCGTACCGCCTCGGCGCTCGGCCGGGACGTGCGCGGCGCGGTCTTCGACCGGGTGCAGTCCTTCTCCTCGCGTGAGCTGGGTCACTTCGGGGCGCCCTCGCTCATCACCCGTACGACGAACGACGTGCAGCAGGTCCAGATGCTGGTCCTGATGACGTTCACCCTGATGGTCTCGGCGCCCATCATGTGCGTCGGCGGGATCGTCCTCGCGCTCGGCCTGGACGTGCCGTTGTCGGCGGTGCTCGTGGCCGTCGTCCCGGTGCTGGCCATCAGCGTGGCGCTGATCGTGCGGCGGCTGCGCCCGCTGTTCCGCTCGATGCAGACCCGTCTGGACACGGTGAACCGGGTGCTGCGCGAGCAGATCAGCGGCAACCGCGTGATCCGCGCCTTCGTCCGCGACGACTACGAGCGCGAGCGGTTCGGCAGGGCGAACTCCGAGCTGACCGAGATGCAGCTCGCCACCGGCCGGATGCTGGCGCTGATGTTCCCGATCGTGATGACGGTGGTGAACGTGTCGTCCATCGCGGTGGTCTGGTTCGGCGCCCACCGCATCGACAGCGGTGAGATGCAGATCGGCGATCTGACGGCGTTCCTCGCCTATCTGATGCAGATCGTCATGTCCGTGATGATGGCCACCTTCATGTTCATGATGGTGCCGCGCGCCGAGGTCTGCGCCGAGCGCATCGAGGAGGTGCTGGGCACCGAGTCCAGCGTCGTCCCGCCGCTCGCGCCGGTGACCGAGCTGCGCGGGCACGGGCATCTGGAGATCCGGGGCGCGGGCTTCCGCTACCCGGGTGCCGAGGAGCCGGTGCTGCGCTCCATCGACCTGGTGGCCCGCCCGGGCGAGACGACGGCCGTGATCGGCTCGACCGGCAGCGGCAAGTCCACCCTCCTCGGTCTGGTCCCGCGCCTTTTCGACGCCACCGAGGGCCAGGTGCTGGTGGACGGCGTGGACGTGCGCGAGGCGGAGCCCACGCTGCTCGCGCGCACGGTCGGTCTGGTGCCGCAGAAGCCGTACCTGTTCGCGGGCACGGTCGCCACCAACCTGCGCTACGGCAACCCGGACGCGACCGACGACGAGCTGTGGCACGCCCTTGAGGTGGCGCAGGCCAAGGACTTCGTCTCCAAGCTGGAGGGCGGGCTCAACGCCCCGATCGCGCAGGGCGGCACCAACGTCTCGGGCGGTCAGCGCCAGCGCCTGGCCATCGCGCGCACCCTGGTGCAGCGCCCGGAGATCTATCTCTTCGACGACTCCTTCTCCGCGCTCGACTACGCGACGGACGCGGCGCTGCGTGCCGCGCTCTCGGCGGAGACCTCGGAGGCGACCGTGGTGATCGTCGCCCAGCGCGTGGCGACCATCCGGGACGCGGACCGGATCATCGTCCTGGACGAGGGCCGGGTGGTCGGCTCGGGCCGCCACCACGAACTCATGGCGGGCAACGAGACCTACCGGGAGATCGTGCTCTCCCAGCTCACGGAAGCGGAGGCTGCCTGATGGCCGGGCCCATGGGACGCATGATGGCCGCGGGCGGCCCGGACCAGCGCTCGATGGACTTCAAGAACTCGGGCAAGCGGCTGCTGGCGCGGTTCCGCCCCGAGCGGGGCACCATCTACACCCTGCTGGCCTGCGTGGTCGGCAGCGTGGCGCTGAGCGTGGTCGGTCCGAAGATCCTCGGCAAGGCGACCGACCTGGTCTTCGCCGGGATCATCGGCCGGCAGATGCCGGCCGGAGCGACCAAGGACCAGGTGCTGAGCAACCTGCACGCGCACGGCAAGGGCGCCATCGCGGACATGCTGCGCAGCACCGACTTCACCCCGGGCAAGGGGATCGACTTCGGCGCGGTGGGCGACGTCCTGCTGCTCGCCCTGGTCACCTTCCTGGTCGCCGGTCTGCTGATGGCGGTGGCGACGCGGCTGGTCAACCGGACCGTGAACCGCACGATGCTGCGGATGCGCGCCGACGTGCAGGACAAGCTGTCGCGGCTGCCGCTGTCGTACTTCGACCAGCGCCAGCGCGGCGAGGTGCTCTCCCGCGCCACGAACGACATCGACAACATCGGGCAGACGCTCCAGCAGTCGCTGGGCCAGCTCATCAACGCGGTGCTGACCATCGTGGGCGTGCTCGCGATGATGTTCTACGTCTCCTGGATCCTGGCGCTCGTCGCCCTGGTCACCGTGCCGCTGTCCTTCGTGGTGGCCACCCGGGTCGGCAAGCGCTCGCAGCCGCACTTCGTGCAGCAGTGGCGCACCACCGGCGCGCTGAACGCGCACATCGAGGAGATGTACACCGGGCACACCCTGGTGAAGGTGTTCGGCCGTCAGGACGAGTCGGCGAAGCAGTTCGCCGAGCAGAACGAGCAGCTCTACGAGGCCGCGTTCAAGGCGCAGTTCAACAGCGGGGTCATGCAGCCGCTGATGATGTTCGTCTCGAACCTCAACTACGTCCTGGTGGCCGTGGTCGGCGGTCTGCGGGTCGCCTCGGGCTCGCTGTCCATCGGTGACGTGCAGGCGTTCATCCAGTACTCGCGGCAGTTCTCGATGCCGCTGACCCAGGTCGCGTCGATGGCGAACCTGGTGCAGTCCGGTGTCGCCTCCGCCGAGCGGGTCTTCGAGCTGCTGGACGCCGAGGAGCAGGGCGCCGACCCGAAGCCGGGCGTGCGCCCCGACGAGCTGCGCGGCCGGGTCCGCCTGGAGAACGTCTCCTTCCGCTACGACCCGGACAAGCCGCTGATCGAGGACCTCTCGCTCAAGGTGGAGCCCGGTCAGACGGTCGCCATCGTCGGCCCGACCGGCGCGGGCAAGACCACGCTGGTCAACCTGCTCATGCGGTTCTACGAGGTCTCCGGCGGGCGCATCACCCTCGACGGGGTCGACGTCCGCGACATGACCCGCGACGAGCTGCGCTCCAACATCGGCATGGTCCTCCAGGACACCTGGCTGTTCGGCGGCACGATCGCGGAGAACATCGCGTACGGGTCCTCTCGCGAGGTCACCCGGGGCGAGATCGAGGAGGCGGCGCGGGCTGCCCACGCGGACCGGTTCATCCGCACCCTCCCCGACGGCTACGACACCGTCATCGACGACGAGGGCACGGGCGTCAGCGCGGGCGAGAAGCAGCTCATCACCATCGCGCGGGCGTTCCTCTCCGAGCCGGTGATCCTTGTCCTCGACGAGGCGACCAGCTCGGTCGACACCCGCACCGAGGTGCTCATCCAGAAGGCGATGGCCAAACTCGCCGACGGCCGCACGTCGTTCGTCATCGCCCACCGTCTCTCCACGATCCGCGACGCGGACACGATCCTGGTGATGGAGAACGGTTCCATCGTCGAACAGGGCGCACACGCGGAGCTGTTGGCAGCGGACGGCGCGTACGCGCGTTTGTACAAGGCCCAGTTCGCGCAGGCGGTCGCCGAGGTGGACTGACCGTAGGGGCTGAGGTACGGGTGGGTGCACTTGCCCGCGTTGGCGGGGCGCCGCTGCGCCCACCCGTGCCGCCCCTAGCGGCACGACTGCCCGCAGCGGGGGGCGGGGGTCGTCTTTTGGCTTTTGTCTTTTAGGGGCGCGGGGAACTGCGCGACAAGCCACGACGGACCCGCACCCGGCATCAGTCCAGGTAACCCCGAAGCTGATCCGCATACGTGTGATCGCGGAGCTTACCGAGCGTCTTCGACTCGATCTGCCGAATCCGCTCACGAGTGACCCCGAACAACCGCCCGATCTCCTCCAACGTACGCGGACGCCCATCAGCCAACCCGTACCGAAGCTGAACCACCTTCCGCTCCCGCTCCCCAAGAGTGGAAAGCACCGCGTCCAAATGCTGCCGTAGAAGCAGAAACGCCGCCGACTCCACAGGACTCGCCGCGTCCCCGTCCTCGATGAGATCCCCGAGGGCGACCTCGTCCTCCTCGCCCACCGGCGCGTGCAAGGACACCGGCTCCTGGGCAAGCCGCAGCACCTCACGGACCCGCTCGGGCGGGAGTTCAAGATGCGCGCCGACTTCCTCGGGCGTCGGCTCGTACCCCCGCTCCTGCAGCATCCGCCGCTGCACCCGGACGACCCGGTTGATCAGCTCGACCACGTGTACAGGGACCCGGATCGTCCGCGCCTGATCGGCCAGCGCACGCGACATCGCCTGGCGGATCCACCACGTGGCGTACGTAGAGAACTTGTAGCCCCGCGCGTAGTCGAACTTCTCCACCGCGCGGATGAGCCCGAGGTTGCCCTCCTGGACGAGGTCCAGCATGGTCAGCCCGCGCCCGACGTACCGCTTGGCGACGGAGACGACGAGCCGCAGGTTGGCCTCGATGAGGCGGCGCTTGGCGATGCGGCCCATGACGACGAGCCGGTCGAGTTCGCTCGCGAGACGGCTGTCGAGGTCGGGCGTGCCGCTCAGTTTCTCCTCGGCGAAGAGCCCCGCCTCGACGCGGCGGGCGAGTTCGACCTCCTCGGCGGCGGTGAGCAGCGGGATGCGCCCGATCTCGCGGAGGTACTGGCGGAACAGGTCGGCGGAGGGCCCGCCGGTCTCGGTCCGGACGGCGGCGCGCGTCGCGGCGGGTTCGCGTTCGGGTTCGGGTTCGTCGCCGGTCAGGGCTTCCGCCGGGGGTTCGGCGGGCTCGTGGGTCTCCTCCGGGTCCGCGTCCCGGCCGGGGCCGCTCCGCGGGGGTACGGCCATGAGTACGTCCGTCTCCGCGTCGGGCTCGTCACCGGGGGGTGTGACGGCTCCTGCGGTCTTGGTGAGGGTGTGGGTCCGCACGGGGGCGACCTCCAGGATGAGTCGCGGCCTGCGCTCCGGGGGGCTGGGGCACCGCACCCAGTGTGGGGTACGACACATCCCCGCCACGAGGGGCGTGCGGTGACTTTTTGCGTCCGGTCCGTGACCGCGTGGTGATCCTGGGGCGCCGGGAGACTAGAGCGCGTCCGCTCCGTGAGCGCGCAATGCCTGGTCGTACTGCTGGAGGACCCACAATTCGTTCTGCACGGACGCCAGTTGGGCGGGGTCGCCACCCGTGGCGAGACGGGTCAACTGGGACTGGACGTCCTGGATGCGGCGTTCGACCGCGCGGCGGCGGATGACGACGAGCACGGTGCCCGCGTAGATCTCGTCCACGGTGCGGCGCAGGATCGGCTCGACCGCCAGCTCGGTGACCATGGCGCGCACGGTGTCGTCGGGCGCGGCTTCGCGGACCCGGACCAGGTACTCCTGCGGGTCGGGCACGCCGTACTCGGCGCCGCCCGCCTCCGCGATGGTCTGGCGTACGGCGGCGTACGGCGGGGCGGTGAACTCGTCGATGCCGTAGGCGTCGAAGGCAGGGGAGACCAACTCGGGTCGCTGGAGGGCGAGTTTGAGCAGTTCGCGTTCGGCGGCGAAGACCGGGTTGCGCAGGGTGAGCGCGGGTCCTGAGCTGACCGGGCGGGCGGTGGTCTCCCACTGCTGCTGCGCGGCGCGGCTGGTCTGCGGAGGGGCGCCCTTGCCGCCGCGTTCCCTTGCCCAGCGGGCGAGTTGGGCGACGCGCTTGACGACGAACTGGGTGTCGAGGATGCCGAGCATGCCCGCGAGGTCGACCGCGACCTCGTGCTGGGCGCCGCTGTTCTTGATGCGGGCGACGACCGGCGCTGCCTCGTCCAGCGCGGCGGCGCGCCCCGCCGGGGTGTCGAGGTCGTAGCGCGCGACGATCTGGCGGAGCGCGAACTCGAAGAGCGGGGTGCGGGGTTCGGTCAGGTCGGCGACCGCCTCGTCGCCCTTGGCGAGACGGAGTTCGCAGGGGTCCATGCCGTCGGGGGCGATGGCGATGTAGGTCTCGGCGGCGAACTTCTGGTCGTCCTCGAAGGCGCGCAGCGCGGCTTTCTGCCCGGCCGCGTCGCCGTCGAAGGTGAAGATCACGCGGGCTGAGCCGTTGTCCATGAGCAGGCGGCGCAGGATCTTGATGTGGTCGCTGCCGAAGGCGGTGCCGCAGGTCGCGATGGCGGTGGTGACCCCGGCGAGGTGGCAGGCCATGACGTCGGTGTAGCCCTCGACGACGACGGCGCGGCTGGACTTGGCGATCTGCTGCTTGGCCAGGTCGATGCCGTAGAGGACCTGGGACTTCTTGTAGATCGCGGTGTCGGGGGTGTTGAGGTACTTGGGTCCGTTGTCGGACTCGTAGAGCTTGCGGGCGCCGAAGCCGACGACCTCGCCGCCGATGTCCCGGATGGGCCACATCAGGCGCCCCCGGAAGCGGTCGATGGGACCGCGGCGGCCGTCCTGGGCGAGACCGGAGAGGATCAGTTCCTTGTCGCTGAAGCCCTTGCCGCGCAGATAGCGGGTGAGGTGGTCCCAGCCCTGGGGGCTGTAGCCGACGCCGAAGTGGACGGCGGCGGCCTGGTCGAAGCCGCGCTCGGCGAGGAAGATCCGGCCGGTGTCGGCCTCGGGGCTGGTGGCGAGCTGTTCCGCGTACCACTGGGCGGCGATCTTGTGCGCCTCGACCAGGCGGATGCGCTCGCCGCGCTGGTGGGCGGGGTTGTAGCCGCCCTCCTCGTAGCGCAGCGTGATGCCCGCCTGGCCCGCGAGGCGCTCGACCGCCTCGGAGAAGGAGAGGTGGTCCACCTTCATCACGAAGGTGATGGTGTCGCCGCCCTCCTGGCAGCCGAAGCAGTGGAAGAGCCCCTTGCTCGGGCTGACCTGGAAGGACGGCGACTTCTCGTCGTGGAAGGGGCAGAGACCCTTGAGGTTGCCGCCGCCCGCGTTGCGCAACTGGAGGTACTCGGAGACCACGGCGTCGATCGGGACCGCGTCCCGTACCGCCTTCACGTCCTCGTCGTTGATCCGTCCTGCCACGGATGAATTCTACGGGGGTCCGGCGGCACTCCCCGCTCGCGCGTGCCTCAGGGCACCAGCTCGGCGAGCGGGACGTGCGGGTCGGCGAGTGCCTCGGTGTCCACCACGGCCCGGGATCGCACCAGCCGCTGGATCGGCTCTGTGACGTCCCACACGTTCACGTTCATCCCCGCGAGGACGCGTCCCTCGCTCACCCAGAACGCGATGAACTCGCGCTTGCCCGCGTCGCCCCGGATCACCACCTGGTCGTAGGAGCCGGGGGGCGCCCAGCCGCTGTACTCCATGCCGAGGTCGTACTGGTCGGAGAAGAAGTACGGCAGCCGGTCGTAGACGGTGTCCCGGCCGAGCATGGCGCGGGCGGCGGCCGGACCGCCGTTCAGGGCGTTGGCCCAGTGCTCGACGCGCAGCCGGGTGCCGAAGAGCGGGAGCGGGAAGCTGGCCACGTCGCCCGCGGCGTAGATGTCGGGGTCGGAGGTGCGCAGGTGCTCGTCGACCGCGATGCCGCCGCCGAGGGAGCGGTCGGCGATCTCGAGCCCGGCGGCTTCGGCGAGTGCGGTGCGCGGGGCGGCGCCGATGGCGGCGAGCACGTCGTGGGCGGGGTGCTCCTCGCCGTCGTCGGTGCGGGCGGCGAGGACGACGCCGTCCTGGCCGACGATCTCGGTGAGGCGGACCCCGAAGTGGAAGCGGACGCCGTGCTCGCGGTGCAGTTCCTCGAAGAGGTTGCCCAGCTCGGGGCCGAGGACGCCGTGCAGCGGGGTCGGCTCGGGCTCGATCACGGTGACCTCGGCGCCGTACTCGCGGGCGGCAGCCGCGACCTCCAGACCGATCCAGCCCGCGCCCGCGATCACCAGGTGGCCGTTGTCCCGGCCGAGGGCGGCGAGGACGCCCTTGAGGCGCTCGGCGTGGGAGAGGCGGCGCAGATGGTGGACGCCCGCGAGCGAGGTGCCGGGGACCTCCAGACGGCGCGGTTCGGCACCGGTGACGAGCAGCAGCTTGTCGTAGCGGACGAGGGTGCCGTCGTCACCGAAGCGCACGGTCTTGGCGGCGCGGTCGACGGCGTCCACGGTCTGGCCGAGATGCAGCTCGATGTCGTGGCGCGCGTACCAGGCGGGCTCGTGCGCGAAGACGCTCTCGCGCTCCTCCTTGCCGAGCAGGTAGCCCTTGGACAGCGGGGGTCGCTCGTAGGGGTGGTCGCGTTCGTCGCAGATCAGTATCACCCGGCCGGTGAAGCCCTCCGTACGGAGCGTCTCGGCCGCCTTGGCCCCGGCGAGCCCGCCTCCGACGATGACGAACGTCTGATCCGCGTCGACCACTTGATGCCTCCTCGTAGGGTGCCGCCTGCCGCCACAGGGGAGCGTCCCGCACGTGGCGTGCCGCGGGAAGGGGGAGTGACCCGATCAGGCCACTCGCAGGCACGTTCCTTCTACATATGCCCGGCCGGGTGTCCGGTGTTCCCGCCCGGTCCGTCAGTCGTGTCCCGTCGGTCGTGTCTCGTCAGTCGTGTCCCGTCAGTCGCGCCCCAGGAGTCTCGCGTGCAGCGAGCGGGCCGAGGCGTCGGTCAGGGAGGCGATCTGGTCGACGATCACGCGCTTGCGCGCATGGTCGTCGGACGCCTCGTCGAACAGCGCCCGGAACTGCGGCTCCAGTCCGTCCGGGGCGCGCAGGGTCAGCGCCTCGGCCAGCTCCGCGACCACGATCCGCT
This sequence comes from Streptomyces sp. DSM 110735, assembly GCF_016482685.1. Taxonomy (GTDB): domain Bacteria; phylum Actinomycetota; class Actinomycetes; order Streptomycetales; family Streptomycetaceae; genus Streptomyces. The sequence goes on from NZ_JACYHF010000004.1 coordinate 336,453, forward strand.
GGTCGGCGCGGAGCAGCTCCTGCTCGGCGCGCTGCATGACGTACCGGTCGGCGACCGCCTTGAGCACCGCGCACTCCATGCGCGCCTCGAGGGGGACGACGAGTTCGGCGCCGTAGCGGGTCAGCCGCCCGGTGCCGTACGCCTCCCGGGTGCCTGCCTCCGCCGCGAGGCAGAAACGGCCGATGAGCTGGCTGGTGGCGTCCTTCAGCCGGGCCTGCGCGGCCGCCGTGCCGTCGTAGCCGTGCGGCCACCACTCCTGGTCCTGGAGGCGGTCGAGGGCGGCGGCGAGTTCGGCGGGGTCGGTGCCGGCGGGGACGTACCGTCCGACGGCGACCTCGAACACGGCGCGTCGCTCGGGCTCCGCCTGGAGGCAGTTGGGGTCGATGTGCCCGGCGTGCAGACCGTCCTCGATGTCGTGCACCGAGTACGCGACGTCGTCGGACCAGTCCATGACCTGCGCCTCGAAGCAGGTGCGGGTGCCGGGGGCGTCCTTGCGGACCCAGTCGAAGACGGGGCGGTCGTCGTCGTAGACGCCGAACTTGGGGGACGCGGGGTCGCCCGGGTTCGCGCCGCGCGGCCAGGGGTACTTCGTGGCGGCGTCGAGGGTGGCGCGGGTGAGGTTGAGCCCGACGGAGCCCTCGGGGGTGAAGCGCTTGGGCTCGATGCGGGTGAGGAGCCTCAGGGACTGGGCGTTGCCCTCGAAGCCGCCGATGTCGTCGGCGAACTCGTTCAGCGCCTGTTCGCCGTTGTGGCCGAAGGGGGGATGACCGAGGTCGTGCGCGAGGCAGGCGGCTTCGACGAGGTCGGGGTCGCAGCCGAGGGCCGCGCCCAGCTCGCGGCCGACCTGGGCGCACTCCAGGGAGTGGGTGAGCCGGGTACGGGGGCTGGCGTCCCAGGCGCGGCTGCGGGTGCCCGGGGTGACGACCTGGGTCTTGCCCGCGAGGCGGCGCAGCGCGGCGGAGTGCAGGATGCGGGCGCGGTCGCGCTGGAAGGCGGTGCGGCCGGGGCGCTTGTCGGGCTCGGGTGCCCAGCGTTCGGTGGACGCGGGGTCGTAGGTGTCGGCGGCGGCGTCGGCGTCGTCGGTCGAGAAGTGTGCGGTGCCTTCCATGCCTCGACAGTAAGCGGCGGCGGTGACGATCGGGGAAGGCGGTGCGGGCGGCTACCCGTTTGTGGCGCTTTTGCGGGGATTTCGCGCGGTGGGCGAGGTGTCGGGGCGGCGGCGGCCCTGCGGGGTGACGTCCCGCAACTGGCCGACGAGCCGGACTCCGATGCTGTTCATGAGGTGCGCCGTGCTGCCGAGGTCGGGGAGGAGGTCGTCGCTGAGCGAGTCCGGCGGTGTCATAAGGGGCATCCTGCCGCAGCGACGTTGCGCGTCCGTTGCCGTGTCGTCACGGACACGCGGCGTACAGGGAAAGTGGGGTGTGAACCGAGTCGACCAGCTCAGCCTCTGTGAACCGCTTTCCCTTCCCGCGCGTCTCCCTGGTCGGAACACGACCTCCGGGAGCCCGTATGAAGATCCGCCCGCCCCGCCTGCCGCGTCTTCCGCGCACCCGGCGCGGGCAACGACGCCTGCTCCAGGCGGTCATGGCCGGCTGCGTCCTCGCGCTGCTCCCCTCCGCCTGGCTGTACGTCTCGACGGCGGACCGCCTGCGGACGGTCGCGGACGTGCCGCGCGAGAAGGTCGCCATCGTGTTCGGCGCCGGACTCTGGGACGGCGAGCCCTCGCCGTACCTCGCACACCGCCTCGACGCGGCGGCGCGCCTTTACCGGGCGGGCCGGATCGAGGCCGTCCTCGTCACCGGCGACAACAGCCGGAAGGACTACGACGAACCCGACGCGATGCACGCCTATCTGACCCGCCACGGCGTGCCCGCCGCCCGCATCGTCGAGGACTACGCGGGCTTCGACACCTGGGACTCCTGTGTACGCGCCCGCAAGGTGTTCGGGGTGGACCGCGCGGTGCTGATCAGCCAGGGCTTCCACATCCGCCGCGCGGTCGCCCTCTGCGAGGCGGCGGGGGTGGACTCGTACGGCGTCGGGGTCTCCGACAAGCACGACGCGACCTGGTACTACGGCGGCACGCGCGAGGTGTTCGCGGCGGCCAAGGCGAGCCTGGACGTGGCGTTCCGGCCCGGTCCGCGGTTCCTGGGTCCGAGGGAGAACGGGGTGACGCGGGCGCTGGCGGCGTCGCAGGGGTGACGGGTCGGGGGTGACGTCGCGGAAGTGAGGGCCGGGGCTCGCAGCCGCAGGACTCGCCGCCACAGGACTCTCTGCCAACGGACTCACTGACGCCCCGTCGGCCCGGTCACCCGTTCATCGGTGCGCGGCGCTCCATTCGTGTGTTCTTCCCACCGCACCCCGTGCCCTCCCGCGCCCGCCCGTGACCTGCGCCGACGCACCGCCGCTAGCCCAAGTGGGGGTCTGCGGCAGCCACCCGTTCTCCGCAGTACGGGCCGGTTCCCGGGAGGCGGAGCGGGGGCTCTGGGCTTTACCTCGGTAGGGCAGGGGCGCTCGCCCCTGGACGAGTCGCCTCGGACAAGCCCTGGGGAGCACCATGCGTCGCACTGCCCGTCTGCTGACCTCTGCCGCGCTCGCCGCGGCTGCGGCGGGACTCGCCACCGCTCCGACGGCCCACGCGGACGCCGTTGACGCGGGCGCGCCCCCGCTGCGGCCGGCCGTGGTGGCCGTCGCGTCCGGGAGCCTCCAGGTGTACCCGTCCACGACCACGCCGGGCAGCCAGGTCACGGTGAACACGGCGGCGTGCGGCGATCGGGGCAGCGCCCTCGGCGACGCGGGCGCGGTGGGCGCCGGGACGTTCCCGCTGGCGCCGACCACGCACGAGGGCGAGGCGATCGGACAGTTCCGGGTGCCGGAGGGCGCGCAGCCGGGGACGTACGAGATCGTCGCGCGGTGTGCCGAGGGCGACCGGCAGGTGCGCGGCGACCTGATGGTGGCGCTGAGTGGCGCGGCGGGACCGCAGACGCAGCCGCGCGGCAGCCTGAAGACCGGGGTCGGCGGGGCACCAGCCCCTGGCCCCTCACAGACCGCGGCGGGCGTGGCGGCACTGGCCGTCGCCGCCGCGGGCGGTACCTGGCTCCTGCATCGCCGGGCGAGAGGCGACGGGATCTGACGGACACCCTCCGCTGTCCGTCGGTCGGTACCGCACGTCCCGCCCCCTCCGGGTCCGATGCCCCTCGCGGCCCGGAGGGGGACGGGGGTCCGCCTCGTGGGAGGCGTTGCCAGGGAAGGGGGTTTCGATGCGCAGAGCGGGTGACGCGGCGATAGCCGCCGTGACGGTGATGGCGCTGGTTTCCGGGGTCTGGCTGCTCGGCGGCGGCACCGGCGGCCACGCCCCGCCGCAGCCCTCCGCCGCCGAGGGGCGCCCCGAACCGGGCGCCGAACACCAGGTGGCGCCCGCCCTCGACCCGTCCCCGCCGACCCGCATCCGTATCCCGGCGATCCAGGTGAACGCCCCGCTGATGGGTCTCGCCCTGACCCCCTCGGGCAGCCTGGACGTCCCGCCCCCGGCGGAGAAGAACCTGGCGGGCTGGTACGAGGCGGGCACCGCCCCCGGTTCCACCGGCACCGCCGTCGTCGCGGGCCATGTCGACAACACCGAGGGTCCCGCCGTCTTCTACGACCTCGGCGCCCTCAAACGCGGCGCCACGATCGAGGTCGACCGCGAGGACGCCACGATCGCGGTCTTCGCGGTGGACGCCGTCGAGGTCTACTCCGCGAAGAACTTCCCCGACGAGAAGGTGTACGGCGCGTCCACGCGACCGGAGTTGCGGGTCATCACGTGCGGTGGGGGGTACTCCAAGTCGACCGGTTATCAGGGGAACGTGGTGGTGTTCGCGCACCTGACGGGCAGCCGGAAGGCGTGAGTCCGGGACCGGCTCACCGGGACCGGCTCAGTCGATCCCGGAGCGTTCCACCCCCACCACGATCCACCGCTGGAAGACGAGGAAGACCAGCAGCAGCGGCAGGATCGACACCGCCGCCGCCACGAACAACTCGTGCAGCCGGATCACCTGCGAGGTGGTGAAGGACGACAGCGCGACCTGCACCGTCCAGGCGCTCTGGTCCTGCCCGATGACCAGGGGCCAGAGGAACGAGTTCCAGGCGCCGAGGAACACGATCGTGCCGACGGCGGCGAACACCGGTCGCGCGTTCGGCACCACGACCAGCCAGTACGTGCGCCAGTACCCGAGCCCGTCGACCTGCGCCGCGTCCTCCAACTCCCTCGGAAAGCCCAGAAAATACTGGCGGAACACGAAACACGCGAACGCCGAGAACAGCGTCGGCACGATCAGACCGCGCAGCGTGGAGATCCAGCCCAGCGACGACACCAGCACGAAGCTGGGGACGAAGGTGACGGCGGCCGGGATCAGCAGGGTGCCGAGGACGCCGTAGAAGACCTTGTTCGCGTGCCGGTAGGGGATGCGGGCGAGACCGTAGCCCGCGAGGGAGGCGAGCAGGAGGGTGCCGAGGGTGGTGGCGACGGCGATCAGCGCGGAGTTGAGCAGGGAGCGGGCGAAGGGGACGGAGGTGTCCGCGAACAGCTCGTGGACGTTGTCCCAGCGCAGCTCGTGTGGGAAGAACGTCCACTCGGGCGAGGTGATGTCCCGCTCGGTGGACAGACCGTTGCGCAGCAGCAGGTAGAAGGGGATCAGGAAGAGCAGCGCGAGCGCGATCAGCACGGTCAGTCTGAGGGCACGTCCGGCCCGTACGAGCGCGTCATCCATCGGCGTCGGTCCTCCCGAGCTTCAGCCAGCGCGCCTGGCCCACGGTGACGACCGCGATGATCAGCGCGAGGATCACGGCACCGGCGCTGCCCAGCCCCAGGTTCTGCCCCTCGCCGAGGGCCGTGTAGTAGAGGTAGACGAGCGGCGGGCGGGCGTAGGGCGGGTAACCCCGGGCGCCGGAGAGCAGGTTGTAGAACTCGTCGAATGCCTGGAAGGCGTTGACGACGAGCAGCAGCACCACCGCGACCGAGGTGGCGCGCAGTTGGGGCAGGGTGATGTGGCGCAGCACCGTCCAGCCGGGGCGGGCGCCGTCCACGGCGGCGGCTTCGTACAGCACCGGGTCGATGCGCTGCAGCCCGGCGAGGAACAGGATCATGTAGAAACCCGCCTGGAGCCAGAGCCGTACGGTCACGATGACCAGCCAGTACCAGGGCGGGTCGGTGGTGGACAGCCACGCCACGGAGTCGGCTCCGAACCAGCCGAGGACCGTGTTCGCCAGCCCGAACCGCACCCCGCTGAAGATCGACATCTTCCAGATCAGGGACGCGACGACATAGCTGCATGCCGCCGGGAGGAAGAACACCGACCGGAAGAACGCGCGCGCCAGGCGGACCCGGTTGACCATCAGGGCGAGCCCGAGGGACACGACGTAGGTGGCGGGCACGATGAACGCCGTGAAGACGAGGAAGGTCTTCAGACTGTCCCGGAACGCGTCGTCCTTCAGCATCGCGGTGTAGTTGTCCAGCCCGACGAAGTGCGTGGGCGTGACGGTGTTGTGCGCGTCGAAGAAGCTCAAGCCCACGCTCCACAGCAGCGGAACGTAGGTGAACAGGGCGAGCCCGAGCGCGAAGGGTCCGACGAAGACCCAGAACCAACGCGTGTTCGCGTGCCTCACGACTTCTTCTTCACCCGGTCGAGCTCGGCGGCCACTTTCCTTACGACGGACCGGAGTTCACTCTCCGGATGCGCCCCGTCCTTGATGATCCTGCTCAACCCGTCCTGGTAGGCGACCTGGTTGGCCGGGGTCCACAACAGGGGCTGGGCATGGCCGTGTTCGGTGGCGAAGCGGACGGCGTCGGCGGCAGAACCGGTTCGTAGTTTCGCCGCCTTCTTGGCGAGGGAGATCCGGGCGGGGATGTGGAAGCCGTAGGAGAGGGCGAAGTCCTCCTGATAGTCGGTGCGTTCGACCCAGAGCCACTTCACGTACTCCTTGGCCGCATCCCGGTGCCTGCCGCGCGCGCTGACAGCGGAGCCGTACGCACCGACGGGCACGGCGGGCGCCCCATGGGAACCGTCCTTCGGGAAGGGCAACACCCCGAAGTCGTCCCCGAGTTCCTTCTGGACCTGCGGCAGCGCCCACAGCCCGGACCACTGCATCGCCGTCAGCCCCTGGAGGAACGCCGCCGGGTCCGACCAGTCGGCGGGCGCGCCGAGCAGGAGCGACTTGTCGGCGTACAACTGGTGGAGCTTGCCGAGAGTCCGGGCGGCGGCGGGATCATCGAACCCGACCTTCCCGTCCTCGGTGACGAGCTGAAGTCCCGCCGCGTTGAGGGGAGTTCCACCGAGAACACCCGCTCCGCCGTCGTTGCCGAGGAACAGTCCCTTGACCTTGCTGGTGGTGAGCCGCTTGGCGGCGTCCACGAGGGCGTCCAAGGTGGCGGGCGGCTCGACCCCGGCGTCCTTCAGCAGGCTCTTGCGGTAGTAGAGCATCTGCATGTCGATGACCTGCGGGATGCCCCAGACCTTCCCGTCGTACGTCTTCGGCGTGAGCACGGCGGGGTTGAAGTCGTCCTTCACGCCGTCCAACAACTCGGTGAGGTCGACGACTTGACCCCCCTGGATCTGGTCGAGCGACGGACTCCCCTCGAAGACATCGGGCCCGGAGTCGGTGAGCAGCGCGGCAGCGGTCTGCCGGTCGTAGTCCCCGGGCCGCCACTGCACACTGACATCAGCCTTGTCATAGGCGGCGGCGTACCGCTTGACGGCCTGCTCGACACCGGCTTCACCGTACTGGTGATACCACTGCGCGAGCCGCGGGCTGCCGCTCTTTCCGCCCCCACGCCCGGTGTTACTCCCACAGGCAGCAAGGAACCCCACCCCCGCGCCCGCACCCAACAACGCCCTACGACTGACCGCCATCCGCGCACCCCCTGTCCTCTTCCGTCATCGATGCCCGCCCAGCGATCAACGATGCGGGACGAATGCGAAGGGGGTGTTGCGACGGCGTGTCACACCTCGGGCCACACCTCCACGCGCCCCCCGTACGGCACGACCTCGCGGCGACACGGCTCGTTGATCACGTCGTACGAAAGGGGGAGCTGATGGTCGGCTCGTCGCACGAGGCGCTGCACCGGATCTTCCAGAAGGACCCGGCGCTGCTGACCCGGGCACTGCAGCAGGTCCTGCACGTACCGTTCCCCGAGCCCCGCGAGATCGCCGCGCTGAACGTGGACCTCACCGAGATCGAACCGGTCGAACGACGCGTGGACACGCTGCTGCGAGCGGAGACGGACGACGGCACGTATCTGCTCGTGGTGGAGTCCCAAGGCAAGATCGACGAACGCAAACGGGGCAGTTGGCCGTACTACCTGTCGTACCTGTACGAGAAGTACCGCTGCGAACCGGTCCTGATCGTCATCACCCAGAACACCGCGACCGCCCGCTGGGCCGCCCGCCCCATCCACCTCGGCTTCCCCGGCTGGGACTCCCTGACCGTCCGCCCCCTCGTCCTCGGCCCGGACAACGTCCCGGTGATCACAGACGAGCGCCAGGCCGAACGCGATGTCCCCCTTGCGGTGCTTTCCGCCATGACACACGGGCGCGGCCCCAAAGCCGCCCCCATACTGGAATCACTCGCCACCGCCCTGAAGACCATCGACCCCGACAGCGCCGCGGTCTTCGTTCAGTTCGTCGACTCATGCCTGGCCGATCCCCAGGCGAAGCAGATGTGGAGGGACCTGATGACCGCGATCCAGTACTTCTGGCGCCATCCACTGGCGGAGCAGGTACGCGAGGAGGGGCGGGAGCAGGGGTTGGAGGAGGGGCGTATCGCAGCTCAGCGGGACATGATCCTCCGCGCCCTCGAATGCCGAGCCGTCCCCGTTCCCGATGACGTCCGCGACCGGGTGAACGCCTGCGGAAACTTGGACCAGTTGGACACCTGGTTCCAGCGAGCCGTCCAGGCAACGAAGGCGGCGGATCTGTTCGTCGAGGAGTGACCTGTGGCGATCCCGTACTTCTGGCGCCCAACGACCACCACCACATGGGACACGGTCCAAGCCGATTCACCCTGGGGATCCCCCAGCGGCTCGGCCGCAAGCCAGCCGAACAGAGAGCCCCGGAGAACCCAAGCTTCCCAAACTCAGGGCTCGTCCACGCGACCGTTCAGATCGAAAAGGAGCCACTCCAGCCAGTCCGCCGTGACTCCCAGAGACAGGGCCCCAGCCATGCATGGCGCTGACGTAAGCGGCGTATCGAGCGGCCCAGCGACGAGTACCGGCCGCCTTCCAACTGGTCCACCCGAGAGCGTTGAGCGAACGCAAGACTCGGTCGTCGAGGATCAAAGCCCGGTTGCATGTGGCGTCGCGGTCGTCAACGGCCGCGAACCACTTGGTGAAGAAGGAGCGCCCCACACCCTTGAGGTCGAACAGCCTGTAGGCCTCGCCCATATCGCCGTTTCGGACTGCTTCGCGCGTGGCCCGGAGGACCATGAGCATGCGCGCGTCAGACAGAGCCGCTTCGGTGTACCGCGGCCCGCGTCCGTTTGTGGTTCCCGAGCCCCAGATCATCGCGGCCACGAACAGGTCACGCAGGCTGTCGAGATCACCGCCAACGCGGTCACGGAGAAGAGCCAGGTCGCCCCGGCTGATGAGACGGTCGCCACTTCGCCCGTCGACACATCCAGCACCGATATCGAGTACGTGCGCTACTCCGTGCGGCTCCAATCGTGGCCGCCACGTGCCTGGACGAAAGCGCACGGGCTTCTGTTCGCATTCGCCGTAGCGGACAACAAGTTTTTCGAGTTTCTCCACCATGCTCCCCCTGACCATGACGGCGGCGTGCCACGCACGCCAGTGTATGGGGGGACATGCCGAAAGGCATGCCTATCTGCGACCGTCCGCCCAGATCAGCACTCGACAGGCGATCTATCCAGAACCACGGACCAAAAGAAGCGCTGTCACTGGTCTTTCCTATAGTTCACCCTTTGGTCGAGAGACTGCAGGGGAGGGCACATGGCGGGGGTACCGAGCAGTCGGCGGACCGGGCGAGCGGCAGTCAACTGTCTCCGAGCACTACTGGAGCGACATGATCACATCGTTCAAGAGGTCGACGGACAGAACGACTTCGGCGAGGATCTGTACATCACCTTCACCGATGGCGGACAAACCACCGGTGCCGTAGTCAAGGTGCAGGTGAAGGGCGGAAAGTCCTGGCGTCGCTCGTACGGCTACGGCGTCCCTGTCGCGCAGCACGCCGAGACGTGGGCCAATGGAAATGTACCGGTTATGTGCGTGGTGTACGACCCGGACGACGAAGAGTTGTACTGGGCAAACGCGACAGCTCAGTTGCTGCGGGCACGTAGAAACCGCGTGGCACTGAAGACCATCCGGGTTCCCTCTGAGGCACTGCTGAACGATGCCTCTCTGCCCGAATTCGTCTCCCAGGTGCGTCGTTATGTGGGCCGCTATCGCGGCAACCAAGCCTTGCGGACAGAGCTGGGCGAGATGGCCGGCGTGGAGTTCGGGACGGCGGATCTCGTCTTGCACTTCATCAATGTCCACGGCGAAGACCTGATCTTCTGGCAGCGAAGGGGTGAGGACTTCGCCACCTTGCTTCACAGTGACCTGGACTGGGACCCCCAACGCATCACACCAGACATGCTGTGCTTCTTCGGGGGACTCACTGCCAGATACAAGCTCGACGACCTGCCTGAATGGATGCGGGCCTTCGCCAACATTCCCACGGTGGGAGACGTCATCCTCGATGCCGACGAGGCCATCTGGCTGGCAGCCTGCTTCAGCGCAAGCCGATGGGCCCGAGACCCCGAGTACAACTGACCGCGTGGCTGCTTCCTGGGAACCGGTACACCACGTCCTGGTGCTCCAGCCATAGACCGTGATCTGTTCGCAGGACACCAGGTCATGGTCGGGCTGATTCCCGTCTCGACTGGTCCGGTCTGATGCGCTTGCCGTATCAGATGGACCGGTCCGGGAAGGGGCGGCCGACGGTGTCCGGGTAAAAGCGACCCTGGTCACAGAGCGCGTCGATTTCGGCGTTGTCCTCTTCGCTCAGTTGCTCGTCCAGCGCGACGCTGATGACGTGCCTGGCGCGGGCCAGTCGTCGGGCGACGTCCCAGTCGTCGATGAATGTTCCGACGGTGTGCTGGTCGACGGTTCCGGACGCCTGGCGGGACCCGAGTCGGTCGAGGGATACCACGAACTCGTTGAGGTCCCGCAACACTGCGACAGTGTCGTCGAGGGGGATTCGGATTTCCCGGGAGGACATGTCCATAGGCGAAATCTACTTCAGGGTTCGAAGCTCCAGCCTGGACGGCGTTGCCGGTCGGAGCTGGTCCGGGAACGGGTGCGACCGCCGCAGGTCACGCGAAGAGGCGGCACCCCCGCACAGGGTGCCGCCCCTTCTTTGTGGCGCCGGAGCCCGTCGTCGATCGGTGGTGAGGGTCGGGGACCGACGACGGGTCCGGGGTTTGGAGGGGCGGCGGGACCGCCCCGGAGGGGTCAGCGGTGGTCGCTGCCCCGGGACTCCGTTGCCGCGCGGCCGGCCTCCAGGCGGGCGACCGGGATGCGGAACGGGGAGCAGGAGACGTAGTCGAGGCCGACCTCGTGGAAGAAGTGGACGGACTCCGGGTCGCCGCCGTGCTCACCGCAGACGCCGAGCTTCAGGTCGGGGCGGGTCGCACGGCCCGCCGTAGCCGCCGACTTGACCAGGGAGCCGACCCCGTCCTTGTCGATCGTCTCGAACGGAGACACCCCGAAGATGCCCTTCTCCAGGTACGCCGTGAAGAAGGATGCCTCCACGTCGTCGCGGCTGAAGCCCCACACCGTCTGGGTGAGGTCGTTCGTGCCGAAGGAGAAGAACTCGGCGGCCTCGGCGATCTGACCGGCGGTCAGCGCGGCGCGCGGGAGTTCGATCATCGTGCCGATCGCCAGCTTCAGGCGCGTGCCCGTCGCCGCCTCGACCTCCGCGATGACCTGGTCCGCCTCGTCGCGGACGATCTCCAGCTCCTGGACCGTACCGACCAGCGGGATCATGATCTCGGCGCGCGGGTCGCCCTTGGCGGTCTTGCGCTCGGCCGCCGCCTCCGCGATGGCGCGGACCTGCATGGTGAACAGGCCGGGGATGACCAGGCCGAGGCGTACGCCGCGCAGACCCAGCATCGGGTTCTGCTCGTGGAGGCGGTGGACCGCCTGGAGGAGGCGGAGTTCGTTCTCGTGCGGCTCCTGCCGGGACTCGGCGAGGGCGACGCGGACCGACAGTTCGGTGATGTCGGGGAGGAACTCGTGCAGCGGCGGGTCCAGGAGACGTACCGTCACCGGCAGGCCGTCCATCGCCTCGAACAGCTCCACGAAGTCCTGCTTCTGGAGCGGGAGCAACTGCTTCAGCGACTCCTCGCGCTCCGTCTCCGTGTCGGCCAGGATCAGCCGCTCGACCAGCTCACGCCGGTCCCCAAGGAACATGTGCTCGGTGCGGCACAGCCCGATGCCCTGGGCGCCGAAGCGACGGGCGCGCAGCGCGTCCTCGGCGTTGTCGGCGTTGGCGCGCACCCGCAGCCGCCGCTTGCGGTCCGCGAACGCCATCATCCGGTGCACGGCCTCGACCAGCTCGTCGGCGTCGTCGGCGCCCGGGTGCATCCGGCCCTCGAAGTACTCCACGACGGGCGAGGGCACGACCGGCACCTCACCGAGGTACACCTTGCCGGAGGAGCCGTCGATGGAGATGACGTCGCCCTCCTCCACCACATGCCCGCCCGGCACGGTCATCCGGCGCCGCTTGGTGTCGACCTCCAGCTCTTCCGCGCCGCAGACACAGGTCTTGCCCATGCCGCGCGCGACCACCGCCGCGTGGGAGGTCTTGCCGCCGCGCGAGGTGAGGATGCCCTCGGCGGCGATCATGCCGTCCAGGTCGTCGGGGTTGGTCTCCCGGCGGACCAGGATGACCTTCTCGCCCGAGCGGGACCACTTCACCGCGGTGTACGAGTCGAAGACCGCCTTGCCGACCGCCGCGCCCGGCGAGGCGGCGATGCCCCGTCCGACCTGCTCGGCCTTGGCGTCCTCGTCGAAGCGGGGGAACATGAGCTGCGCCAACTGGGCGCCGTTGACCCGCTGCAGCGCCTCGGTCTCGTCGATCAGCCCCTGGTCGACGAGCTGGGTGGCGATACGGAACGCCGCGCCCGCCGTGCGCTTGCCGACGCGGGTCTGGAGCATCCACAGCTTGCCGCGCTCGATGGTGAACTCGATGTCGCAGAGATCCAGGTAGTGGTTCTCCAGCGTCTCCATGATCTGCATGAGCTGGTCGTACGACGCCTTGTCGATGTTCTCCAGCTCCGCCAGCGAGACGGTGTTGCGGATGCCCGCGACCACGTCCTCGCCCTGGGCGTTCTGGAGGTAGTCGCCGTAGACGCCCTGCTGGCCGGAGGCGGGGTCGCGGGTGAAGGCGACGCCGGTGCCGGAGTCCGGACCGAGGTTGCCGAAGACCATGGAGCACACGTTGACGGCGGTGCCGAGGTCGCCCGGGATGCGCTCCTGGCGGCGGTAGAGCTTGGCCCGGTCGCCGTTCCAGGACTCGAAGACCGCCTTGATCGCGAGGTCCATCTGCTCGCGCGGGTCCTGCGGGAAGTCGCGGCCCGCCTCAGCCTTGACGATCTTCTTGAAGGCGGTGACCAGCTTCTTCAGGTCGGCCGCGTCCAGCTCGGTGTCGACCTGGACGCCCTTGGCCTCCTTGGCCTGCTCCAGTGCCTCCTCGAAGAGGTCGCCGTCGACGCCGAGGACGGTCTTGCCGAACATCTGGATGAGGCGGCGGTACGAGTCCCAGGCGAAGCGCTCGTCGCCGGCCTGCTTGGACAGCCCCTTCACGGACTTGTCCGACAGACCGATGTTCAGGACGGTGTCCATCATGCCGGGCATGGAGAACTTGGCGCCGGAACGGACGGAGACCAGCAGCGGGTCGTCGGCCTGGCCGAGCTTCTTGCCCATGCGCTGCTCCAGCGCGTCGAGGTGCGCACTCACCTCGTCACGCAGTGCCGCGGGCTCCTCCCCGCTGTCGAGGTAGACCTTGCACGCCTCGGTGGTGATGGTGAAGCCGGGAGGGACCGGCAGTCCGAGGTTGGTCATCTCGGCGAGGTTGGCGCCCTTGCCACCGAGCAGGTCCTTGAGGTCCTTGTTGCCCTCGGTGAAGTCGTAGACGAACTTCGCTACGTGAGGCTCTTTGTTTTCCGGCACGGGTCTCGACTCCTTGAGGCCGCGGTGGCTGCCCTGACGGCCAGGAACATACCCAGATCGAAGGCACCTGGGTACGTCCAGTAGTGCGTCATAAGCCTGTAACCAGCCGTCTGCCACAGGATCTAAAGCAAAGGCAGGGCAACGGGACGGCCACACATGTTTTCAACTCTTGAACGCATACCTCTCTTCAGGATGGCCACTCCGCTCACATGAGCAGGGTTCGGCGCGTTTGATTTCGATCATTGAACGGCCAAAGGGTGGCACCGAGTGCCACCCCTTGGAGAAGTGCAACCGCCGCCAATCCGCTCATCTGAGCACTCCCCTTATCAAGGGTGGCGAGAATCACGCTGCCACAGCCCCCGGATTTTCACCATGCGGACGGCGACGCGGGCCGGAAACACGTCCGACACGGGGGCGCTCCGCGCGGGGCGTGGGCGGGACGGCGGTCGGTGCACCGTCGGGCGGACCCGAATCCCTTCACGGAAACCCGGATGGTTCACGGCGCCTGCGCGACGGCGCTGGAGATGCGGCTGGGCAGCGCGGGACGGGGGCTCGACACCGTTGTTCCGTCCGCCGACGCGTTCTCGGTCGCTGGCCCTCCCTGGGCCAGGAAGCGCCACCCGCCCCCGCCCATCGGCGGCCGTCGGCAGGTCTACCTGGTCAGCGCGCCCCCGACACCGCCCGCCAACCTCCCCCCGCTCTGCGCGGAGCGCGACCTCACACTCCCAACGCCAGCAACCGCTCCTCCACCCGCTCCGGTGCGTACAGATGCTCCACCACCAGCGCCCCCGCGCCGATCACCCCCGCCCGCTCCCCCAGTCGCGCGGTGATGACGTCGAGGTGGGCCGTGGAGCGAGGCAGTGCGCGCTGGTAGAGCAGCTCCCGTACGCCGGTCACGAACGGCGTGCCCGCGAGGTCGCCCGCGATCATGAGGACGCCGGGGTTGAGGAGGGTGACGACGGTGGCGAGGACGTCTCCGACCTGGCGCCCCGCCTCGCGGGCGAGCGCCGCCGCCTGGGGGTCGCCCGCCGCGAGGAGTTCACGTACGTCGGAGCCGGACTCGGCCGGTACGCCCGCCTCCGCGAGGCGCCGGGCGACGGCGCCCCCGCTGGCGACGGCGGCGAGGCAGCCGTAGGAGCCGCACCGGCACAGCGCGTCGGTGCCGACGCGGATGTGCCCGATGTCGCCCGCGCCGCCGTCGACGCCCCGGTACAGCGCACCGTCCACGACGACCCCGGCGCCGATGCCCGTGGACACCTTGACCAGCACGAACGCCGCGCAGTCGGGGTAACCCACGCGCTGCTCGCCGTAAGCCATGAGGTTGGCGTCGTTGTCCACGAGGACCGGGACGGCGGGGGCGCCGGTGTGTTCGGTGAAGGCGCGGGAGAGGCGACCCCTTATGTCGTAGCCGTCCCAGCCGGTCATCATCGGGGGCTGGATCACGCGGCCGGTCTCGCTGTCCACGGGTCCTGGCACGCCGAGTCCGATCCCGCAGACCTCCTCGGGGCGGTGGCCCGCCTCGGGGAGCAACCGGGCGAACCAGCGCCCGAGTTCGGCGAGGACCGCCTCGGGTCCGTCCTCCACGATCAGGGTGCCGGAGTGCTCGGCGAGGATCTCGCCGGTCAGGGTGAGGACGGCGGCGCGGGCGTGCCGGGTGTCCAGGTCGGCGGCGAGGACGACCGCGTGGGAGCCGTCGAACTCCAGGGTGACGGCGGGGCGTCCGCCGAGCGGGGAGTCCACCGGTCCGCCCGCGCCCTCGCGCAGCCAGCCCGCGCGAAAGAGCCGGTCCAGGCGGTGACCGACGGTCGCGCGGGACAGTCCCGTCATCTGCTGGAGGGCGCCGCGGGTGACCGCGCGCCCGCTGCGCACCAGTTCGAGCAGGTCTCCGGCGCTCGCCTGGGACCCTCCCCTGGCCGTCTTTCCCGTCCTGCCGACCCGTCCGGTCATGCACACCCCCTTGTGTTCCTCAAGCTTGCATTACATATTGAGTTTTGCGTGTTAAATAGACGTAACCCTGCGGTAGACACAACCAAACCTGGCCGGCCGGACGTCTTCGGGGAGCCCCGAGTGGATCGCACTGCCCAGCTCACTGCCCGTGTCACGGAGCGCGAGATCGCATACGATCCGCCGCCCACGGCGTCGTTGCACGTCAGGGCAGCCCGCGTATTGCAGACGAACTGGACGGGCGCCTCGACGGTCCCCTCGCGGAGCCTGTATCCGCACCAGTGGTCCTGGGATTCGGCGTTCATCGCGATCGGGCTGCGCCATCTCTCGCCGCTGCGGGCCCAGACCGAGCTGGAGACGCTGCTCGCGGCGCAGTGGGCGGACGGGCGCGTGCCGCACATCGTCTTCCACCCCTCCGTGCCGCTCGACGCGTACTTCCCGAGCCCCGACTTCTGGCGCTCCTCGACCGCCGGACGCGCCGCGGGCGCCCCGCGCACCGTACAGACGTCCGGCATCGTGCAGCCACCCGTGCACGCGCTCGCCGCGTGGCTGGTGCACCGGGCGGACCCGGGTCTGTCGCGGGCGCGCGGCTTCCTCGCCCGGGTCTATCCCCGGCTCGCCGCCTGGCACCGCTATCTGCTGCACCGGCGCGATCTCGGCGGGGGCGGGCTGGTGTCGGTGGTGCACCCCTGGGAGCAGGGCATGGACAACAGCCCTTGCTGGGACGCCCCGTTGGCCCGCGTCTCCCCCGCCCCGGCCCGCTCCTTCCGCCGCGCGGACCTCGCCCACGGCTCCCCCGAGGACCGGCCGACGGATCTGGACTACGGGCGGTACGTGCGCCTCGCGACCGACTACCGGGACGGTGAATACGCCGACGGCGGCGGGGAGTTCGCCGTGGAGGACCCGGCGTTCAACGCGCTGCTCATCGCCTCCGAGCACGCACTCGCCGAGATCGCCCGCGAGTTGGGCGCCCCGGGCACCGCGCGCCACGCCCGCGCCGAGCGGCTGACGGCGGCCCTGGTGGAGCGGTTGTGGGACGCGTCGTACGGGATGTTCCTCTGCCGTGACCTGCGCGGCGGTGGACCGGTGCGCGAGCGGGGCGTGACGGGGCTTGTCCCGCTGCTGCTGCCGGGGCTGCCCCGCGAGGTGGCCGCCGCGCTCGTACGCACCCTGCGCGGTCCGCACTTCGGGCTCGGCAGCACCACCCAACTCGTGCCCAGCTACGACCTGTTGGGCGAGGCGTTCGACCCGCACCGCTACTGGCGCGGACCGGCGTGGTTCAACACCGCCTGGCTGATCGAGCGCGGGCTGCGGGCGTACGGCGAGGGGCAGTTGGCGGACGGACTGCGCACCGCCTTTCTGCGCACGGCGGATTCCTCGGGCTTCGCGGAGTACGTCGACCCGTACACCGGCGCCGCCTGCGGTGCGCCCGCGTTCGGCTGGACGGCGGCTCTCACCCTCGACCTGCTGCACGGGGCGCCGGACACCAACGCCAGCACGGAAAAGGACAGTTCGCACGACACGCTCCTGAGCCACAGCGGCGGCAGGACGGACGAGGGAGGGGACCGATGACGGAGCGGCATCATCTGTTCGTGCGCGGGGCGACGTTCGCCGCCGTGGGGGACGGGGGCGACATCGGCGGGGTGCGCGGCGGCGGCTCCCCGGACGGGGTGTTCGTGCGCGACGCCCGGCATCTCAGCCGCTGGCAGCTCACCGTGGACGGCGCGGTGCCGGAGGTGCTGACGCCGGTCGCGGACGGGGACACGGCGCGCTGTGTGCTGGTGCCGCGCGGGGGGCGTCAGGAGCCGCCGCCGTACACCCTGTGGCGTGAACAGGCTGTCGGGGACCGGGCGTTCGTGGAGTCGCTGAAGGTCACCAGCAATCTCGCGGTGACCGCCACGGTGCGGCTCGCGCTCACCGTGGACGCCGACTTCGCCGACCAGTTCGAGCTGCGCTCCGACCACCGTACGTATGCCAAGGCCGGCGCCGTACGCACCCGCCAAGTCCTCGACGACGGGATCGAGTTCGGGTACCGGCGCGGTGAGTGGCGGTCCTGTACGTCCGTGACTGCCGATCCGGCGCCGGAGGCGGTGGAGGAGACCGGTACGGGGGCGCGGCGGCTGGTGTGGACGCTCGAACTGCCGCCGTACGGCAGCGCGGAGCTGTTGCTGCGAGTGATGGCCCGGCCGCACGGGGACCGGCGTGCGGTGCGGGTGCCCCGTTCGCCCGCCGCCGTGCGGGAACAACTCCGCGATCTTCAGGCGCGGTTCGTGGAGGGGGTAGCCTTCCCGACCGGCTGGCCCGAGCTGGCGGCGGCGTGTGCGCGGGGTCTGGACGACCTGGCGTCGCTCCAGGTTCCGGCGACGGGTCCGGACGGTGAGGAACTGCGCGTACCGGCGGGCGGGGCGCCCTGGTTCCTCGCGCTGCTCGGCCGGGACGCCCTGCTGACCGCGCTGTTCGCGCTGCCGTACCGCCCCCAACTCGCCGCCGCCACGCTGCCCGCGCTCGCCGCCACCCAAGCCGGCGGCACTGGCACCGGGCGCTCCCCGCTCGCCCAGCCCGGCAAGATCGTGCACGAGGTGCGCCACGGCGAGCTGGCCCACTTCGGGCAGGTGCCGTACGGGCGGTACTACGGCTCGGTCGACGCCACCCCGCTCTTCCTCGTCCTGCTCGGCGCGTACGTGGAGCGCACGGGGGACGCGGCGCTCGCCCGGCGCCTGGAGCCGCACGCCCGCGCGGCGATCGGCTGGATGCTGGACCACGGCGGGCTGACCTCGCGCGGCTATCTGGTCTACCGCGCCGACGAGGGCGGACTCGCCAACCAGAACTGGAAGGACTCCCCCGGCGCGATCTGCTGCGCCGACGGCACCCGGCCGACCGGCGCGGTGATGGCGGCGGGCGCGCAGGGGTACGCCTACGACGCGCTGCGCCGCACGGCGTGGGTGGCGCGGACGGTGTGGGACGACGGGACGTACGCCGCGCTCCTTGAGCAGGCGGCGGCCGATCTGCGCGACCGTTTCCAGCGGGACTTCTGGATGCGGGAACGGTCCTTCCCCGCGCTCGCGCTGGACGGCGAGGGGCACCGGATAGACGCGCTGGCCTCCGACGCGGGGCATCTGCTGTGGTCGGGGCTGCTGGACAAGGAGTACGGGGAGCTGGTGGGCCGCCGCCTGCTTGAGCCGGACTTCTTCTCCGGCTGGGGCGTCCGCACGCTCGCCTCAGGGCAGGCCGCCTACCACCCGCTCTCCTACCACCGGGGCTCGGTCTGGCCGCACGACAACGCGCTCATCGCCCTCGGTCTCGCGCGCTACGGCCTCCACGACGAGGCGCGCGCGGTCGCGCACGGGCTGGTGGACGCGGCTACGGCGGGCGGTCACCGGCTGCCCGAGGTCCTGGCGGGGTACGACCGCGAGACGCATCCGGAGCCGGTACCGTACCCGCACGCTTGCGTACGGGAATCCCGTTCGGCCGCTGCCCCGCTCGCCCTCCTCACGGCGGTCGGGGGCGCGTGACATCAGCCTTGACCGGGCGTTTGCCCGGTATTTGCCGAGCGCCCTGAACGTGGGTCGGCGGCGGACCGTACGGAAGGACGGCGGGCCAGGCGGACCGGACCGGAACCGGTCCCGCCCAGCCTCCCCAGCGCGGCCCGCCCCCTCTCTCCCCGCCCCAGCCCGCGCACGGAAGGACCCCCGGGTTGCCTCAGCAGAAGAACACGAGCCAGTCACCGATCCCGGCGGGGGGAACCGACACCGTTGTGACGGGGGCCGCCCCTCCCGGGGGTACGAACGCCTCGTCGGCGGACATGGAACGGGGTTCGGCTCCGGCAAGGACGACCATCTCCCCTGCGGGGGACCCTGACGGAGGACCCGCCCCGGCGGGGCGCGCGACGGCCACGTCCGTGGAGGACGCGGACTCCGCCCCGGCGGGGGGAACGGACGGCGTGCCTGCTCCCGCGAGGACGGCCACCTCCGCAAGCGGCGCGAACGCCGACGCCTCTGCGGGGGGCACGGACGGAGGGTCCGCCCCGGCGCAGTCCCCCTCGGCCGGGAGCGGCGGCGCGACGGCTGCTGCTACGGGGAACCCGGACGCCGCCCGGGACGGCGCCGCCGAGGCGACCCCGGACAAGGGCACGAACCGGCAGGCGCGCCAGAAGACGCGCAGCGCCTCCCCCTCCCAGGGCGACACCAAGTCCGCACCGACCACCCCGGCGAAGTCCGCCCCGGTCCAGAGCGCGTCCACTACCCCGGTGCGGGGGGCTGAGACAGATTCCGCCCAGGACAAGGCAGTTGAGGCGACCCCGGGCAAGGGGGCGAACGGGAAGCCGCGCCGGAAGGCGAGCGCGCCCTCCCCTGCCGGGGACAGCCCGAAGGCCGAAGCCACCGCCCCCGCGGAGGGCGCCGACGCGGACTCCACCCGGAGCGGCACCGCCGAAGCGACCCCTGCCGAGGCAGCCCCCGCGCCTCGCGCCAACGGACAGTCCCGCCGAACGGCGAGCGACCGCTCCCCCGTCGGGGACGACACAGTGGCCGACCCCACGCAGGACACGGACTCCGCCGAGGGCGTGAAGGGCACCGCTGCCGCAGACGCCCCCGCGAAGCACCCCGACGCGACCTCCGCCGCGAACGGCTCCGAAGACGCGCCCGCGGACAGCGGCACGGAAACCACCGCCGTCGAGGACCACACGGTGGAGTCCGACTCCGACACCGACAAGGCGCCCGGCGACACCGACTCCCCCAAGCCTCCTTCCTGGGCAGCCCGTTGGCGAGCCAACAACCCCGGCCCCGCCCGAACCCTCTCCCTCGCCGTCACCGTCATCGCCGCGATCCTCGTCGTCATGGCGCTCGTGATGCCCAGCAGCATCGTGGGGATCGGTCCGTCGAAGTTCCTCCGGCTTCCGGGGGAGGCGATCGTCGGCGCGGCGGTGATGCTCGCGCTGCCCCGGCGCCCGAGGGTGATTCTCGCTGCCGTCTCCGGTGTCGTGCTCGCCGCGCTGACGGTGCTGAACTGGCTGGACATGGGGTTCCACCAGTACCTGGGCCGGAACTTCAACATGGTCCTCGACTGGACGCTGCTCGGGGACGCGCAGTCGTATCTGGAGGACTCGCTCGGCCGGACGGCGACGCTCGCGGCGACGGCAGGGCTGATCGTCGCCGTGCTGGCGATGTTCGTCGTGCTGGCCCTCTCCGTCGTGCGGCTGAGCAACATCGTCGCCCGGCACCAGAGCACCGCCACCCGCGCCACGTTGATCGCCGGGGTCGCCTGGATCACCTGCTCCTCCCTGGGGCTGGAGATCGCCGGTGTGCCGCTCGCGTCGGACACGACCGCCGTGGTGATGCGGAGCCAGACCGAGCGGGTGAGTGAAACCCTCAAGGACGAGGCGGAGTTCGGGAAGGTCGCGAAGGTGGACGCCTTCGGCAACACGCCCCCCGCGCAGCTCGTGCCCGACCTCCGCGGCAAGGACATGCTCTTCACGTTCATCGAGAGCTACGGCCGCAGCGCGATCGAGGACCCGATCATGGCGCCCGGCGTGGACAAGACCCTGGACGAGCGCACCAAGGCGCTGGCGAAGGCCGGTTACCACGCCAAGAGCGGCTGGCTGACCTCCGCGACGTACGGCGGCAGCAGTTGGCTCGGCCACTCCACCACCCTGTCCGGGCTGTGGATCAGCAACCAGCAGCGCTACCGCACGGTGATGGCCAGCGACCACCTCAGCCTCACCAAGGTGTTCAAGAAGACCGGTGACTGGGACACCGTCGGCGTGATGCCGGGCGTGCAGAAGGCGTGGCCGGAGCAGAGCTACTACGGTCTCGACAAGGTCTACAACGCCTTCGAACTCGGCTACAAGGGACCGAAGTTCAGTTGGTCCACGATGCCCGACCAGTACGCCCTGGAGCAGTTCCAACAGCGCGTCCACGGCAAGAAGCGCACCGACGGCAAGGCCCTGATGTCCGAGGTCATCCTGACCTCCAGCCACCAGCCGTGGGCGCCGATCCCGAAGATGGTCGGCTGGGACCAGCTCGGCAACGGCTCAATTTTCAAGGGCATCGAGGCGGCGGGCAACAAGTCGGCGGACGTCATCGCGGACACCACCAAGTCCCGTGAGGAGTACGGCAAGTCGATCCAGTACTCGGTGACCGCGCTCACCCAGTGGCTGACCCGGTACGGCAGCAAGGACACCGTGCTGGTCTTCCTCGGCGACCACCAGCCCATCGCCCGCGTCAGCGGCAACCACGCCAGCCGTGACGTGCCGATCTCCATCGTCGCCAAGGACCCGAAGGTCCTCGACAAGGTGGCGGACTGGGGCTGGTCCGACGGTCTGCGCCCCGCGCACGACGCCCCGGTGTGGAAGATGAGCGCCTTCCGCGACCGCTTCCTGACGGCGTACGGCTCCACCCCGCACCCGAAGAAGGGCTGAACGGGCAGCAGAGCAAGCACAGTTCGGGCCGGCCCCTCGGGGGGCCGGCCCGAACTGTCGTTCCTCAGTCGCGGAACTCCGTGGGCTTGGTTCCGGGCGGCGCGGTGCCCGGTTCGAGCCGGACCACGATCCCCTTGGACGTGGGCTGCCTGCTGATGTCGGCGAGGCTGTTCAGCGGGACCAGCGGCTGCACCTCCGGGTAGTACGCCGCCGCGCACCCCTTGGTGGTGGGGTACGGGATGACCTCGTAGCCGTCGACCCGCCGCTCCACGTCGTCGTCCCAGACGCCGATGATGTTGACGAACTCGCCCCTGGAGAGACCGAGTTCGGCCATGTCGTCCGGGTTGACCATGATGATGTTCCGGCGTCCGTGGATGCCGCGGTAGCGGTCGTTGTCGGTGTACGGGATGGTGTTCCACTGGTCGTGGGAGCGCATGCTCTGGAGGACCAGATGGCCGGGCGGCGCGGTGGACATGTCCCAGTCGTTGCGGGTGAACATCGCCTTGCCGGTGGCGGTGGCGTAGACGCCCTCGTTGACCGGGTTCGGCAGCTTGATGCCGCCGGGGCGGGCGACGCGCCGGTTGAAGTCGTAGAAGCCCGGGATGATCTGGGCCACCCGGTCGCGGATGTTGCCGTAGTCCGACTCGAAGTCCCGCCAGGGAATGGTGGACTTGCCGTCGAAGGTGCGGTCGGCGAGGCGGCACAGGATGGCGACCTCGCTGAGCAGCAGCCGGGAGGCGGGGCGGAGTTTGCCGAAGGAGGTGTGCACCTCGCTGGAGGTGTTCTCCACGGTGACGAACTGCACGCCGCTCGCCTGGATGTCGATCTCGGTGCGGCCCAGGCAGGGCAGGATCAGCGCGGTCTCGCCGGTGACCGTGTGCGCCTTGCTGAGCTTGGTGGAGATCTGCGCGGTGAGGCGGCACGTGCGCATCGCCTCGTCGGTGACGTGGGTGTCGGGGGCGGCGCGGACGAAGTTGCCCGCGAGCGACAGGAACACCTTGATCTTGCCCTCGCCCATGGCCTGGATCGCCTTGACGGAGTCCATGCCGTGGTGGCGGGGCGGGTCGAAGCCGAACTCGGCCTTGAGGGCGTCCAGGAACTCGTCGGGCATCTGCTCCCAGACGCCCATGGTGCGGTCGCCCTGGACGTTGCTGTGCCCGCGCACCGGGCTCGCGCCGCAGCCGACCCGGCCCAGATTGCCGCGCAGCATCAGGAAGTTGACGATCTCCCGGACGGTCGGCACCCCGTGCCGCTGCTGGGTGACGCCCATGGCCCAGCACACGATGACGCGCTTGGCGCGCAGCACGTAGTCCCGGACCTCCTCGATCTGTTCCTTCGTGAGCTGGGTGGCGGTGAGGATGTCGTCCCACGAGACGGTGCGGGCGTGGCGGCTGAACTCCTCGAAGCCGGAGGTGTGGTCGGTGATGAAGTCGTGGTCGAGCACGGTGCCCGGTGCCGCGTCCTCGGCTTCGAGGAGCAGCCGGTTGATGCCCTGGAACAGGGCGAGGTCGCCGCCGCTGCGGATGTGCAGGAACAGGTCGGAGATCTTGACGCCGTCCCCGATGACGCCCCGGATCTGCTGCGGGTTCTTGAACCGCATCAGACCCGCCTCGGGCAGCGTGTTCACCGAGATGATCTTGCCGCCGTTGTCCTTGGTCTTCTCCAGCGCGGACAACTGGCGCGGGTGGTTGGTCGCCGGGTTCTGCCCGACCAGGAAGACCAGGTCTGACTGGTAGAAGTCCTCGAGGGCGACCGTGCCCTTGCCGGTGCCCAGCGTCTCGTGCAGCCCGAAGCCGCTGGTCTCGTGGCACAGGTTGCTGCAGTCGGGCAGGTTGTTGGTGCCAAGGGCGCGGGCGAAGAGCTGGAGCAGGAACGCCGACTCGTTGCTGGCCCGTCCCGAGGTGTAGAAGACCGCCTCGTCGGGGTGGTCGAGCGCCTTCAGCTCGTCGGCGATCAGGCCCAGCGCGTCGTGCCAACTGATCGGTTCGTAGTAGTCGGAGCCGGGCCGCTTGACCATGGGTTCGGTGAGACGGCCCTGCTGGTTCAGCCACAGGTCCGACTGCTCGTTCAGCCAGGACACCGGGTGCGCGCGGAAGAAGTCACGGGTGATCCGGCGCGCGGTGGCCTCGTCGTTGATGTGCTTGGCGCCGTTCTCGCAGTACTCGTTCATGTGCCGGTGACCCGGCGCGGGGTCGGACCAGGCGCAGCCGGGGCAGTCGATGCCGCCGACCTGGTTCATCGTCAGCAGGGTGGTGGCGGTGGTGCGCAGCGTCGTCTCGTCGAGGGAGTACTCCAGGGCGTGCGTCACCGCCGGGACGCCCGCCGCCCACTTCTTGGGGGAGGTGACGACCAACGGCTCGTCGGGCTCGTGCTTCGGCGCCTTCTTCATGGGAACTGCCTCTCGCTCTGTCCGGCGTAAGGTCCGCGCCCCCCTCTGACCTGCGCGTTCGCCCGTAACGGGTACGTGGTCCGGGCTTCAGCCCACGGGCCACTTGGGCACCCGGCTGCGGGGCGGGTTCGGCTCCGACGGGGTCACCCGGCCGTGGTGGACGGAGCCGCGCCAGGCGCCGTTCGCGGCGCCGAGCCCCTCGATGACTTCCTTGAAGTTGTCGAGCGCCTCGCGGACCGCCTGGCTCACGCGCTTGACCGAGCCGGGCAGCCGGTCCAGCAGACCGTGCGGCTCGATGTGCAGATGGACCTCGATCACCGCCCGGTCAGGACCTGCCGCGCGGAAGTACACCTCGCCCCAGTGCCTGGGGTGCCGTTCCGCGTCGCGCCAGGCGATCAGCGAGTCCGGCCGCTGCTCGACGATCTCGGCCATGAACTCCCTGGTGAGCGGCCCGACCCGGACCTTCCAGCGGGTCATCGCGGGCCCGACCTGATCCACCCGCAGCACGGGTCGCATCATCCGGGGAAAGCTCTTGAACTGCGTCCACTGGTCGTACGCCGTACGCACCGGCACCCTGACCTCGACGGACTGCTCGATGGTGCTCATGATCCACCCGCTTCCAGGCACGGTTGCCTCAAGTCTTGCGGGGGCACCGAGGGGTCGCCACAGCGGAATCACCGTCCCCGGAAGGGCATTTGCGAGCTTTTCCGGCGGAGTTCACGGCATCGGAACGTCGGTGCCGCGACGTGCCACGGCTGGGGGTCCGCAGATGCGAGGCGGGAAGGATTTTCCGGCGCGGGGTCCGCGACGGGCCACCAGGGTTCTGGACCGGCTACCGGGGTCCTGGACCGACCACCGCCCGGTGAAGCAGGAGCGGGCCGGGTCCGGCCACGGCGAAGGGCCGAGCCCCCGAGCGGCCCGGCCCTTCTCGCGACACCCCGCGGCACTCAACCGCCGGACGTGTCCAGCTCCGCGTCCTCGCCGACGCCCGCGCAGTCGTACGGGTCCTTCAGCCAGCCGTCCGGCAGGACCACGCGGTTGTTGCCGGAGGTACGCCCGCGCGGGCCGTCGGCGCCGGTGGGCCAGGGCTGGTCGAGGTCCAGCTCGTCGAGCCCGGCGCGCAGCGCCTCAAGGGACGAGGTGATCGCGAGCCGCTTGCGCATCTCGGAGCCGACCGCGAAGCCCTTGAGGTACCAGGCGACGTGCTTGCGGAAGTCGACCACGCCCTTCGCCTCGTCACCCAGCCACTCCCCGAGCAGGGTGGCGTGCCGGACCATGACGTCGGCCACCTCCTTCAGGCTCGGGCGCGCCAGTTCGTCCGTACGCCCCTCGAAGGCGGCGACCAGGTCCGCGAACAGCCACGGGCGCCCCAGACAGCCGCGCCCGACGACCACGCCGTCGCACCCGGTCTCGCGGACCATGCGCAGCGCGTCCTCGGCGGACCAGATGTCGCCGTTGCCGAGCACCGGGATCTCCGGCACGTGCTCCTTGAGCCGGGCGATGGCGTCCCAGTCGGCGGTGCCGCCGTAGTGCTGGGCGGTGGTACGGCCGTGCAGCGCGATCGCGGTGACGCCCTCCTCGACGGCGATGCGGCCGGCGTCGAGGTAGGTGATGTGGTCGTCGTCGATGCCCTTGCGCATCTTCATGGTGACCGGCAGGTCGCCCGCGCCGGAGACCGCCTCGCGCAGGATGGCGCGCAGCAGGTTCCGCTTGTACGGCAGCGCGGAGCCGCCGCCCTTGCGGGTGACCTTGGGGACCGGGCAGCCGAAGTTCAGGTCGATGTGGTCGGCGAGACCCTCCTCCGCGATCATGCGGACGGCCTTGCCGACGGTGGCCGGGTCGACGCCGTACAACTGGATCGAGCGCGGCTTCTCGGTCTCGTCGAACCGGATGAGCTGCATGGTCTTCTCGTTGCGCTCGACCAGCGCCCGGGTGGTGATCATCTCGCTGACGAACAGCCCCTTGCCCCCGCTGAACTCCCGGCACAGGGTGCGGAAGGGCGCGTTGGTGATCCCCGCCATGGGTGCGAGCACGACGGGCGGCGCCACGGCGTGCGGGCCGATGGAGAGGGGCTGGTTCATCAGGGGCTCCGGGTCGGATGTCGGTGGGGCGGCGGTGGCCGGTGGGGCGGGGACCCCCGGTGCCGGTGAGCTGGAGGCCAACGGTGCCGGTGGGCGGGGGCCGCGGTGCCGGTGGGGCGAGGGCCGCCGTCCATTGTCCCTCATGTCCCCCGGGCGCCCGCCCTTTCACCGATTTCCGTGCATTGGTAATTAGTTAGCCGCACTATTGAAGTGGGCGTACGATGGAGCCCATGCCCGAGCTCAGCCACCGGCGGCGGCTGCTCGTGCTCGCGATCTGCTGCATGAGCCTGCTGATCGTGAGCCTCGACAACACCGCCCTGAATGTCGCGCTCCCCTCGATGCAGCGCGACCTCCACGCGACCACCTCCGGCCTCCAGTGGACGATCGACGCCTACACCCTGGTGCTCGCCTCCCTGCTGATGCTCGCGGGCTCGACCGCCGACCGGATCGGCCGCAAGCGCGTCTTCATGACCGGTCTGACGATCTTCACCGTCGGGTCCCTGCTGTGCTCGCTGGCGCCGAACCTGGAACTGCTCGTCGTCTTCCGCATGATCCAGGCGGTCGGCGGCTCGATGCTCAACCCGGTCGCGATGTCGATCATCACCAACACCTTCACCGACCCGCGCGAGCGGGCGCGGGCGATCGGCGCGTGGGGCGCGGTGGTCGGCATCTCCATGGCGGCGGGTCCGCTGGTCGGCGGGCTGCTGGTGGAGTCGGTCGGCTGGCGCTCGATCTTCTGGGTCAACCTGCCGGTGGGCGCGGCGGCCCTGCTCCTGACGCTCCGCTTCGTCCCGGAGTCCCGCGCGCCGAAGCCGCGCCGCCCGGACCCGGTCGGGCAGCTCCTGGTGATCGCCCTGTTCGGCTCCCTGACGTACGCGATCATCGAGGCGCCGGACGCGGGCGCGGCGACGGTACTGCCCTTCGGCGCGGTCGCGCTGGCCGCGCTGCTTGCCCTGCTGATCTACGAACCCCGTCGCGCGGAACCCCTGATCGAGCTGCGCTTCTTCCGCTCGGCGCCCTTCAGCGGGGCGACGGTGATAGCGGTGAGCGGTTTCGCGGCGCTGGGCGGCTTCCTGTTCCTGTCGACGCTCTACCTCCAGAACGTCCGCGGTCTGGACGCGCTCCACGCGGGTCTCTGGATGCTCCCGATGGCCGCCCCGACCCTCCTCTGCGCGCCCCTCTCCGGGCGCCTGGTGGGCAGCCGGGGTCCCCGCATACCCCTGCTTCTGGCGGGCGCCGCGATGACCCTGAGCGGCATCCTCTTCGCCGCCTTCGAGGCGGAGACCTCCAACCTCACCCTCCTCGCCGGTTACGTCCTCTTCGGCATCGGTTTCGGCTTCGTCAACGCCCCGATCACCAACACGGCGGTCTCGGGAATGCCCCGCGCCCAGGCGGGCGTGGCGGCGGCGGTCGCCTCCACGAGCCGCCAGCTAGGTCAGACCCTGGGCGTGGCGGTAATCGGCGCGGTCCTCGCCTCCGGCATCGGCGACTCCCCCTACCGCGACGCCTTCGTCTCCGCCGCCCGCCCCGGCTGGTGGATCCTGACGGCTTGCGGCGCGACGGTCCTGGTCCTCGGCTACGTCACCAGCGGCCGCTGGGCCCGGACCACGGCCACCCGCACGGCGGAGCGGCTGGAGGCACCGGAGGTACGGGAAGCGGTGGGGGCGGGGCGCGTCTGAGCCGCGTACCGGCTCACTCGATGCCGGGTCCGCCCCGCCGCCGACGGCTCCCGCCCCTTCACCCCGCCGCGCACGCCAGCTCGTACAGCCGCTCCAGCCGTACCCGCGTCTCCTCGTTCTTCGGGGTGTAGATCACCATCCGGGGTCCCGGGTCGGGGCTGAGCCACAGGTCGGTGTGTTCCAGCGTCAGGTGACCGACGTACGGGTTGAGGAATTCCTTCGTCTTGGAGCGGTTGCCGACGACCTCGTACCGCTCCCAGTGCTCGCGGAACTCGGGGAGTGCCTGGAGGCGCTTCAGCAGGACTTTCCAGGCGGGTTCGCCGAGGTGGCCGGCGAGGGAGGCGCGGAGGCGGGCGGCCATGAGGCGGAGGGTGTCGTCGAGGTGGACGATCGAGGAGCGCCATTCGGGGTGGGTGTAGGCGAGGAGGACGCAGTTGCGGTCCTCCGGCGGGACGGCGTCCAGGTCGCAGAGCAGCCGGGCGTAGGCGCGGTTGTACGCCAGGATGTCGTACCGGCTGTTCTGCACGGCGGCGGGGTACGGCTCCATCTGGCGCAGCGCGTCCCGCAGGGCCGGGGTGAGGCTCGGGCAGGTCGCGGCGGGCGTGGGGTCGGTGGCCCCGGCCAACTGGAAGAGATGGGCCCGCTCGCTGGGGTCGAGCAGCAGGGTGCGGGCGAGGGCGTCGAGCACCTGGACGGAGACCTGGATGTTGCGTGCCTGCTCCAGCCAGGTGTACCAGGTCACGCCCACCGCGGAGAGGTGCGCGACCTCCTCCCGGCGCAGTCCCGGCGTACGGCGCCGCGCGCCCCGGGGCAGCCCCACCTGCTCGGGCGGGATGCGCTCGCGGCGGCTGCGCAGGAACGTGGCCAGCTCATGGCGCCGGATCTCCGCGCTCCTGGTCACGGGAGCGGTGGTCTCCGGGGCGGTTTCCTGGGCCATGGTCGACATGGTTCCAGAATGCGCCCGCCCCCACCCCGTTTCCAGGTACTTCTGCCACCAGGATGAGCGGGAATCAGTACCAGGTTGACGAGTCTGCCCGGCCGGACGGAGAGGATTGGCGGGTAGTTCCGGTACCAGGATGAGGACACTCTGGTACCCGTCTGCGCCACGCCGCAGGCTCGTGAACATGACCGAGACCCTCCACCGCGCGCCCACCGTACGCGCCCCGGCGGCGGCACCCACCCTCACCGGGCCGGGGCTGCTCACCGTCCTGCTGGCCGCGGCGCTCCCGCTGGTCGACTTCTTCATCGTCAACGTCGCCCTGCCCGCCATCGGCTCCGACCTCCACGCGAGCGAGGCGGTACTGGAACTGGTCGTGGCCGGGTACGGCGTCACCTACGCCGTCCTGCTCGTCCTCGGCGGGCGGCTCGGCGACCTCTTCGGCAGGCGGCGGCTGTTCCTCGCCGGGATGGCCGCCTTCGGGCTCACCTCGCTGGCGTGCGGGCTCGCGCCGGGCGCGTGGAGCCTGGTCGCGGCGCGGGCAGCGCAGGGCGCGGCGGCGGCGATGATGCTTCCGCAGGTGCTCGCCACCATCCAGGCCACGACGACCGGCGGCCGCCGCGCCCGCGCGATGAGCCTGTACGGCGCGACGGCGGGGCTCTCCATGGTGATCGGGCAGATCCTGGGCGGCGTCCTGGTCGCCGCCGACATCGCGGGCACCGGCTGGCGGTCGATCTTCCTCGTCAACGTGCCCGTGGTCGTCCTCGGTCTGGTACTCGCCGTCCGCCGCGTCCCCGACACCCGCTCCCGGCACCCGGAACCGGTAGACGTGCCCGGCACCGTCCTGCTCGCCGTCGCCCTCCTCGCGCTGCTCGCCCCGCTGACCGAGGGCCGTGCGACCGGCTGGCCGCTGTGGACATGGCTGTCGCTGGCCGCCTTCCCGGTCGCCGCCTGGGCGTTCTACGCCGTCGAGCGCCGCGCGGACCGGCGTGGACACACCCCGCTGCTCCCGCCGAGCCTGTTCGCGGCGCCGTCGCTGCGGCGCGGGCTGCTGATCATCGTGCCGTTCTCGCTGGGGTTCAGCGGGTTCATGTTCGTGATCGCGCTGAGCCTTCAGCAGGGGGCGGGGCTCGGTCCGGTGAAGGCGGGGCTCGCGCTCGCGCCGATGGCGGTGTCGTTCCTGCTCGTCTCGCTGGCGGGACCGCGGCTGATCGCCCGCTTCGGCACGCGGGTGGTGGCCACCGGGTCCGTGCTCCAGGGCATCGGCATCCTGCTCATCGCGCTGGCGGTGTGGCAGGACTGGCCGCACCTGAGTCTCGGCACGCTGCTGCCGGGCGCGGCGGTCGCGGGCGCCGGTCAGGCACTCCAGTTGCCCAACCTGCTGCGCATCGTCCTGTCGGAGGTACCGTCCGCCCGCGCCGGAGTGGGCAGCGGTGTCCTCACCACCACCCAGCAGGCGTCCCTCGCCCTCGGTGTGGCCACCCTGGGCGCGCTGTTCCTCAGCCTGATCCCTCACCTGGGGATGCGGGACGCGCTCCTCGCGGCGCTCGTCACCCAGTTGGGAGCGATTCTCGTCACGGGACTGCTGAGCCTGCGACTGCCTCGGGAGGTGGGGTGAGGGGGCGGGGTGCGTGAGGGCGCGTGAGGCGGAGCGCGGGGGCGGGGTGTGCAGCCCCTCCTGTGACGGTCCCCACCCCCCATTCCCGCCCCCGCCCCACTCCCCGTGCTGCACACTCCGCCCATGGAGAGCAGGGGTGCGGGGAGTGTGCGGCGGTGGGACCGGCACGGGCGGCTCCACGAGGTGGGGGTGCGGCAGAACGGGCTGCGGCGGGTGATCAGTTGCGGGACCTGCGGCTGGCGGGAGGGGACGCGGCTCCTGCCGTGGGGCAGGGCGGAGGAGCACCTGGAGAAAGCGGCGGCGCATCTGGCCGCGGCCCATCAGGCGACGGTCGACCCCGCGCGGCGATGAATCGGCGCGCCCGTGGGAGTCGTACCCAGTGACGCCCCACGCCGACCGGAAGGCGACCGCCATGACCGCACTGCACGACACGCTGAGCCAGTACGTCGACGACGGCCGCCTCCCCGGCGCGGTCGCGCTGGTCGCGCGCGGGGACGACGTCGAGGTGGTGACCGTCGGGCACGCGGACGAGGAGCGGAGCGTGCCGATGGCGCGGGACTCGCTGTTCCGGATCGCCTCCATCAGCAAGCCCCTCACCGCCGCCGCGCTGATGATGCTGATCGAGGACGGGCGGGTCGCCCTTGAGGACCCGGTGGAACGGTGGCTGCCGGAACTGGCCGCGCCCATGGTGGTGCGGACGCCGGAGAGTCCGGTCGACGACGTGGTCCCCGCCGAACGGTCCATCACCGTGGAGGACCTGCTCAGTTCCCGGCCGGGCTGGGGCTTCCCCGCCGACTTCTCGCTGCCCGCGGTCACCGCCCTGTTCGCCGTGCAGAACGGCCGCTTCCCGCACACCTACCCGACCCTGGACACCTGGCTGGCCGAACTCGCCAAGGTCCCGCTGCTGAACCAGCCCGGCGAGGCGTGGCTCTACAACACCGCCTCCGACCTCCAGGGCGCCCTGATCGCGCGGGCGTCAGGCAGCACGCTCCCGGAGTTCATGGCCGAGCGGATCTTCGAACCCCTCGGCATGAAGGACACCGGCTTCTGCGTGCAGGAGCGCGAGTGGCACCGGTTCACCACCGCCTTCCGCCCGGGCGAGAACGGCACTGCCGAGGTCTCGGACGACCGCATGGACGACTGGAAGCGGCTCCCCGACTTCCCCTCCGGCGCCGGTGGTCTGGTCTCCACCGCCGACGACTGGCTGGCGTTCGCCCGGATGCTGCTCGCCCGCGGCGAGAGCCCCGAAGGGCGCCGTCTCCTCTCCCCGGAAGCCGTGACCCGCATGACCACCGACCGCCTCACCCCCGCCCAGCGCGAAGCCAGCCCCCTCTTCCTGGAGGGCCAGGGCTGGGGCTACGGCGGCTCGGTGGACGTCACCCGCACCGACCCCTGGACCGTCCCCGGCCGCTACGGCTGGGTCGGCGGCACCGGCACCACAGCCCACCTGATCCCGGCCACCGCCAAGGTCACCGTCCTCCTCACCCAGGTCGCCATGACCGGCCCCACCCCACCGGAGGCGATGCGCGACTTCTGGCGCGTCACCGCCTAGTTGGAACTGGAGGCTACTTGAGGTGCTCGGTGAGGTCGTCCACCGTCCAGTCGGCCTGACGGAGGATGGAGCGCAGAGTGCCCGGCGCGAGGGAACGATGCAGGGGCACGATGACAGTTCGATCATCTTTGCGGTACTTGGCGTGACTGCCACGGGTGGAGACATGGCCGAATCCGGCGCGCTCCAGCGCCTTGACGATCTCAGTACCGGACAGGCCGTTGGGTACGGCAGGGCTCATGCGACGCGAACCTCGACCGGCGCGGTGATCACGTCAGTGACCTCGGGTACGGGAGCGTCCTCGAAGTACAGCTCCAGCGCCTCACGGAGGTTGGACAATGCCTCCTCGATGCTCTCGCCCTGGCTGGTGACCTCTACCTGGAGGCAACGGGCCACATACCACCCGTCCTCATGGGTGACCGCGGCAGTCAGATGCAGTGCGTGCGTCATGGGCAAAGTCTGGCACGCCGGGCGATATCGACGATGGTGTTCCACCACCTCACCCAGTCGTCGCATCAAGCGTATGCCGCCGAAGCCGACATACGTCGAGCGAAAACCCACGCCTAGGCATCCGCCCGCAACCCCCGTATCAGCAGTCCCACCACCGCCTCGAAGTCCGTCTCGATCTCCGGGCGCTGCCATTCGCGGGCGTGGCAGGGGTCGTGGAAGCGGGCTGTGGCCTGGAAGACGGCGCGGGCTTCGGCGGTGGCGTCGGCCGGGCGGAAGGTGCCCGTGTCGACACCGGCTCCGATGATGGTGGCGAGCTGGGCGGTGAGGTCGGTGATGTGGTCGCCGACCGTGGCGCCGTTCTCGTCGGCCAGGACGCTGTAGGTGGCGAAGAGTTCGGGGTCGTCGCCCGCCTTGTGCCGCTTGGCCTCGAAGAGGGCGGACAGCCAGTCGCGCAGCCGTTCCTCGGCGGGGCCCGGGCCACCGGCGATCCCGGCCAGCTTGAGCGAGGTGCGGTCCAGCCAGCGCTTGGTCACCGCCTCGCGCAGCGCCGCCTTGGTGCGGAAGTGGCGGTAGACGCTGCCGTGGCTGACACCGAGCGCGCGGGCCACGTCCACCACGGTGGCCTTGGCCGGGCCGTGGCGGCGCAGCACCTCCTCGGTCGCTTCGAGGATGCGCTCGGCGGTCAGGGTCTCGGTCGCTGCCATGTCCTAGACCGTACCTGGCGGGAAGGCGGCCGTGACCGGCGGAGACGGGTCCTTTCGCCGGGCGCCCGGGCCGCGTCTCACCGCTCGCTGTCGAGCATGGCCATCTGGGCCGGGGCGTACCGCTCCCCCGCTGCCGCGTCCGCCGGTACGGCCTCCTCGATGGCGGCGAGGTCGGCCGCGTCCAGGGTCACGTCGAGCGCGCCCAGTGCCTCCGTGAGCCGCTCGCGGGTGCGGGCGCCGACCAGCGGCACGATGTCCTCGCCCCGGGAGAGCACCCAGGCGATGGCGATCTGGGCGACGCTGGCGCCCTTCTGCTCGGCGATCTTCCGCAGGGCGTCGACCAGGGTCAGGTTGTGCTGGAAGTTCTCGCCCTGGAAGCGCGGCGAGAAGGAGCGGAAGTCGGTGGCCGCGAAGTCGCGGTCGGCGGTGATGTGGTTGGAGAGGAGCCCGCGCGAGAGGACGCCGTACGCCGTGACGCCGATGCCCAGTTCGCGCAGGGTGGGCAGGATCTCCTGCTCCGGACCGCGGGAGATCAGCGCGTACTCGATCTGGAGGTCGGAGATCGGGGCCGTCGCGGCGGCCCGGCGGATGGTGTCGGGTCCGACCTCGCTGAGACCGATGTGCCGGACCCAGCCCTTCTCGACCAGTTCCGCGACGGCGCCGACCGTCTCCTCGATCGGCACGTCCGGGTCGAGGCGGGAGGGGCGGTAGATGTCGATGTGGTCCACGCCGAGGCGCTGGAGGGAGTAGGCGGCGAAGGTCTTCACGGCGGCGGGGCGGCCGTCGAAGCCCAGCCAGGCGCCGTCCGGGTCGCGCAGGGCGCCGAACTTCACGCTCAGCACGGCGTTCTCCCGCAGGTGGGCGGGGGCGGTGCGGAGGGCTTCGCCGACCAGCAGCTCGTTGTGGCCCATGCCGTAGAAGTCGCCGGTGTCGAGGAGGGTGACACCTTCCTCCAGGGCGGCGTGCACGGTGGCGAGGGCTTCCGGGCGGTCCGCCTCTCCGTACATGCCGGACATGCCCATGCAGCCGAGGCCGAGGGCGGAGACCTGGGGGCCGGTGGTTCCGAGATTGCGCGTGGGAATCGTCATGCGTCCAGCCTGGCACGACGACTGACAGAATTCAATATCTGTCACCTGTTATTTGTCAGTCGCTCGTGGGTAGAAGCCTCTCGGGCACCCGAGGCGGACGCGGAGACGGACGCAGAGACGGACACCGAAGCGGGCACGAAAAAGCCCACCCTCCGGCCCGGAGGACCGGACAGGAGGGTGGGCGGAAATGCTGAGGTCAGGCGCCGATGAGACGGGCCGCGAGGTAGCCCTCGATCTGGTCGAGGGAGACGCGCTCCTGCTTCATCGTGTCGCGCTCGCGCACGGTCACCGCGTTGTCCTCGAGCGTGTCGAAGTCGACGGTCACGCAGAACGGGGTGCCGATCTCGTCCTGACGGCGGTAGCGGCGGCCGATGGCGCCGGCGTCGTCGAAGTCGATGTTCCAGTTCTGGCGCAGCGCCTGGGCGAGACCCTTGGCCTTCGGGGACAGCTCCGGGTTGCGGGAGAGCGGGAGGACGGCGACCTTGACCGGCGCGAGGCGGTGGTCGAGGCGCAGCACGACGCGCTTCTCCATCTTGCCCTTGGCGTTGGGCGCCTCGTCCTCGGTGTAGGCGTCGAGGAGGAAGGCCAGCATGGTGCGGCCGACACCCGCGGCGGGCTCGATGACGTAGGGGGTCCAGCGCTCGCCGGCCTCCTGGTCGAAGTAGGAGAGGTCCTGGCCGGACGCCTTGGCGTGGGCGCCGAGGTCGTAGTCGGTCCGGTTGGCGACACCCTCCAGCTCGCCCCACTCCGAGCCGCCGAACGAGAAGCGGTACTCGATGTCGGCGGTGCGCTTGGAGTAGTGGGAGAGCTTCTCCTTCGGGTGCTCGAACCAGCGCATGTTCTCCTCGCGCAGACCGAGCCCGGTGTACCAGTTCCAGCGCTGCTGCATCCAGTACTCCTGCCACTCCTCGTCCTCACCCGGCTTGACGAAGAACTCCATCTCCATCTGCTCGAACTCGCGGGTGCGGAAGATGAAGTTGCCGGGCGTGATCTCGTTGCGGAAGGACTTGCCCATCTGGGCGATGCCGAACGGCGGCTTGCGGCGCGAAGTGGTCTGCACCTGGGCGAAGTTGGTGAAGATGCCCTGGGCGGTCTCGGGACGCAGGTAGGCGACGGAGCCGGAGTCCTGGGTCGGGCCGAGGTGGGTGGAGAGCAGACCGGAGAACTGCTTGGGCTCGGTGAAGGTGCCCTTGTTGCCACAGTTGGGGCAGTTGAGGTCGGCCAGGCCGTTCGCCGGGGCGTGGCCCTTCTTCTCCTCGTACGCCTCTTCCAGGTGGTCCGCGCGGAACCGCTTGTGACACGAGGTGCACTCGGTCAGCGGGTCCGTGAAGGTGGCGACGTGACCGGAGGCGACCCAGACCTCGGGGGCCAGGATGACGGACGAGTCGATACCGACCACGTCCTCGCGCGACGTCACCATGTAGCGCCACCACTGACGCTTGATGTTCTCCTTGAGCTCGACACCCAGCGGTCCGTAGTCCCAGGCGGCACGCTGTCCGCCGTAGATCTCACTGCACGGGAAAACGAAGCCACGGCGCTTGCTCAGGCTGACGATGGTGTCGATCTTGTCGGCGGCCACGGTGCTCTCTTCATTACGACGACGGGCGTTGAAGCGAGATGCTTCCAGCGAATGATTCAGGTTACCGGCGCAGGCTCCCCCTCGGCCAAATCGGCCCCCGCCCGCAGGCGCCCCGGGGCTGCGCAAGATCACCCAAGGCCACCCAAGCCCCTCCCAAACTTCTCCCGCGAGCGCCCGCATCGCAAGACGCCGGGAAGCTTGTTGACAACGGTTTCCATCTTCGTTGAAAATGAGTGTCATGAACGTACGACGACGCCTCATATCCGGGTCCGCCTTCGCGGCCGCCACCGCGCTGGGCCTCGGCGCGCTCACCGGTTGCTCGGGCGGTGCGAGCGCGACGGGCAACACGGACAAGCTGGACGTCGTCGCCTCCTTCTATCCGATGGCCTTCCTGGCGAACGAGATCGGCGGCTCCCACGTCCACGTGACGACGCTGACCACCCCCGGCCAGGAGCCGCACGACCTGGAGATCAGCCCCCAGCAGATCGCGGGGCTCCAGGACTCCGACGCGGTCCTCTATCTGAAGGGGCTGCAGCCCTCGGTCGACAAGGCCGTGGCCGAGTCGCCGGTCAAGACCAAGATCGACGCGGCCACGCTGACCACGCTGGAGGAGCACGGCACCGAGGTCGGCGGCCACGCGGCCGAGCACGCCGAGGGCGGCCACGACGAGGAGGAGTCGGGCAAGGACCCGCACATCTGGCTCGACCCGGTGCGCTACGCACAGGTCGCCCAGGGCGTCGGCCGCGCCTTCGAGAAGGCAGACCCGAAGCACAAGGCCGCCTACGCCAAGAACACCGACGCCCTGGTCAAGCGGCTCGACGAGCTGAACACGCAGTACAAGGACGGGCTCGCGCACACCCGGTCCAAGGTCTTCATCACCACCCACGCCGCCTTCGGCTACCTCGCCGAGCGCTACGGCCTCACCGAGGAGGCCATCAGCGGGCTCGACCCCGAGTCGGAGCCGAGCGCGGCGCGCGTGAAGGACCTCCAGAAGCTGGCGAAGGCCGACGGCGTGACCACCGTCTTCTACGAGACGCTGGTCAGCGACAAGACCGCCAGGACCATTGCCGGGGACGGCCGCCTCAAGACCGACGTGCTCGACCCCCTCGAAGGCATCACCAAGAAGTCCCGGGGTCAGGACTACTTCGCCGTCCAGGAGGCCAACCTCAAGGCTCTCCAGAAGGCGCTGGGGGCGAAATGACCAGCCCCAGTACCAACCCCGGCACCACCCCCGGCTCTGAGCGCGTACTGGAACTGCGCGACATCCGCGCCGAACTCGGCGGACGCCCCGTCCTGCGCGGCGTCGACGTGAGCGTGGGGCGCGGCGAGGTCGTCGCGCTGCTCGGCGCCAACGGCTCCGGCAAGTCCACCGCCGTACGCACCGCGATCGGGCAGGTGCCCGCCGTCTCCGGCTCGGTGGAGCTGTTCGGCACGCCGCTGAAGTCGTTCCGCGCATGGTCGCGCGTGGGGTACGTGCCGCAGCGCACCAGCGCGGCGGGGGGCGTGCCCGTCACGGTGACCGAGGTCGTCTCCTCCGGGCGGCTGTCCCGTACCCGCTTCGGTCTCTTCCGCAAGGCGGACCGGGAGGCGGTGCACCGGGCACTCGAACTGGTCGGCATGGCGGACCGCGCCGGGGACTCGGTGACCGCGCTCTCCGGCGGCCAGCACCAGCGGGTGCTGATCGCGCGGGCGCTGGCCGCCGATCCCGAGCTGCTGATCATGGACGAGCCGATGGCGGGCGTGGACCTCGCCAGCCAGGAAGTGCTGGCCGCGACGCTGCGCGAGCAGGTCGCGAGCGGGGCGAGCGTCCTGCTCGTGCTGCACGAACTGGGCCCGTTGGAGCCGCTGATCGACCGGGCGGTCGTCCTGCGCGACGGCTGCGTACTGCACGACGGACCGCCCCCGAAGGCGGTCGGCCAGCACGCCCTGCCCGGCCACGACCACGTACACCCGCACGCCCCCGAGGGCGCCGGACCGATCCGCACGGGACTGCTGAGCTGATGGACCTCCTGAACTACGCCTTCATGCAGCGGGCGCTCCTCGCGGCCGTCCTGGTCGGCATCACCGCGCCCGCGATCGGCATCTACCTCGTCCAGCGCCGCCAGCCCCTCATGGGCGACGGCATCGGGCACGTGGCGATGACCGGCGTCGGTCTCGGCTTCCTGCTGCACTCCTCGCCGGTGTGGATGGCCACGCTGGTCTCGGTCGCGGGCTCGGTCCTCATGGAGCTGATCCGCTGGTACGGCCGCGCACGCGGCGACATCGCCCTCGCCATGCTCTTCTACGGCGGCATGGCGGGCGGCGTGATGCTGGTCAACCTCGCGCCGGGCGGCTCCAACGCCAACCTCACCTCGTACCTCTTCGGCTCCCTCTCCACGGTCTCGCCCTCGGACGTGACCGCGATCGTGGTGCTGGCCGCGCTGGTGGTCGCGGTGACGCTGGGGCTGCGGCGGCAGTTGTTCGCCGTCAGCCAGGACGAGGAGTTCGCGCGGGTCACCGGGCTGCCGGTGCGCGCGCTGAACCTGCTGACCGCCGTCACCGCCGCCGTCACCGTCACCGTGGCGATGCGCGTGGTCGGTCTGATCCTGGTCTCCGCGCTGATGGTCGTACCGGTGGCCGCCGCGCAGCAGCTCACCCGGGGGTTCGCGGCGACCTTCGGTCTCGCGGTGGCGATCGGCGTCGCGGTGTCTCTCGGCGGCACGGTCACGTCGTTCTACGTGGACGTCCCGCCCGGGGCCACGATCGTGCTGCTCACCATCGCCGCATTCGCCGTCCTGGCGGTGCTGGCGGCGCCGCTGGCGCGCCGACGCGCCCGTGCGGCGCGGCTGTCCGGCGACCCGGCGGAGTGCACGATTCCGGCCACGCGGACGGCCGGGGACGAGGTCGGCGTCTGACCCGGTGGGGTCCGGGCTGGCACAATGGCCCGGTCAGAGGCGCAGACATGAGGAGGCACCCGGTGACGACCGCTGGACCGCCCGTGAAGGGCCGCGCGACCCGGCAGCGCGCAGCGGTGGCGGCGGCCCTGGACGAGGTCGACGAGTTCCGCAGCGCGCAGGACCTGCACGACATGCTCAAGCACAAGGGCGACTCGGTGGGTCTGACCACTGTCTACCGCACTTTGCAGTCCCTCGCCGAGGCGGGCGAGGTCGACGTCCTGCGCACCTCCGACGGCGAGTCCGTCTACCGCCGCTGCTCCACCGGCGAGCACCACCACCACCTCGTCTGCCGCACCTGCGGCAAGGCGGTCGAGGTCGCGGGCCCGGCGGTGGAGAAGTGGGCCGAGGCCATCGCCTCCGAGCACGGCTACGTCAACGTGGCCCACACGGTGGAGATCTTCGGCACGTGCGCGGACTGCGCGGGGGCGCGCTGCTGAGTTCGGCCGTGGGGTGACGGGGCGGCGGGATCAGCCGCCGCCGCCTCGGCGCCGCCCGCAGCCGTACGTCAACTCAGCACGTCCCCGCATCCCCCCTGTGCACGCTGAAACTCAGCAGCGCGTGAGGTGGCGGTCCAGCAGCGCCCGCAGGCGATCCACGTCGGCACGGTCGGGAAGACCGTGCTTGGGAAGCATCGTGAAGCCCGTGGCGTTCTTGTCGTCGCTGACCAGGACGAAGACGCGGTCCGTTTCGCGGTAACGGGGCTGGGCCCGCCAGGTGATCGTCGTGGTGGCCGTGTCGGTCGCCACCGAGACCCCGGCGTCCGTCACGGTGACCCGGAAGACGCCCTGCCGGTCGGTCAGGCGCTGGACCTGGCGGGCCAGCAGCCAGGGCGACAGCAGGGTCAGCGACGGGACGGCCACGCTCCCCACCAGCAGCACGAGCGGCACGCCCGGCTTCCCGGTGACCAGGAGGACGACCTCCAGCACCAGGAAGAACCCGGCGACGACGCAAAGGGTGCGCAGGCGCCGCCCGGTCCGACCCAGCCACATCCGTGCCCGCACCGCCGAAATGAAGTCCGCCGCCACCGGCCGGTACGTCAGCTCCACGACGTCGCCGGTCATGTCCTTCTCCATGTCCACTCCCCGACTCAGCAGCGCGTGAGGTGACGGTCGAGGATCGCGCGCAGGCGATCGACGTCGGCACGGTCGGGGAGACCGTGCTTGGGGAGCATCGTGAAGCCCGTGGCGTTCTTGTCGTCGCTGACCAGGACGAAGACGCGGTCGGTCTCGCGGTAGCGGGGCTGAGCCTGCCAGGTGATCGTCGTGGTGGCCGTGTCGGTCGCCACCGAGACCCCGGACTCCGTCACGGTGACCCGGAAGACACCCTGACGCTCGGTGTACCTGGCGAGGCGGCGGCCCGTCAGCCAGGGCAGCAGCGGCACCATCACGGCAGCGACCAGCATCGCCGCCAACGAGCCGACGGACGGGCGGTCGCCGCCCAGCGCGAGGTACACCCCGAGCTGCACCGCCACCGAGCACCCCATCAAGACCGGCACCCACCGGACCAGCCACCCCAGCCGACTCACCCGCAGCCGGGCCCGCAACGCCGACGCGAAGTCCTCGGCCGTCGGCCGGTACGTCAGCTCCACGACCTCCCCGGCCGTCTCCTCGACGACCTCCGGCTCCTGCTCCACAGCCCCACCCCTCACCATGTCCATGACCGTGAGGGGGGATCGTAAGCCCAGATGATCTTCCACCACGAGCCCTTTACGGCGCTCAGCCGAGCCCGGCGTGCCGCTGAAGGAGCGCGCGCAGCCGCGCGGTGTCCGAGTCCGCGCCCGGCACGCGCTTCGGGATGATCGTGAGCGGCGGAAGCGGCGGAGCAGGGCGCGCCCCGCCGGTCAGCAGGAACGCGCGCCGGGTCTCCCGGCACCGCGGCTTCGTGGCCCAACTGAACGACCGCACCCGGCCGTCGGCCGCCAACGTGACCCCGGTCTCCGCGACCGTCACCCGGACCGTGCCCTCACGCTTGGCACGGCGCCAACCGGCGAAGGCCGTCAGCCAGGGCGCGGACAGCATGAACACGGCGAGGGCGCCCCGCAGGACGAGCAGGAACACCGGTTTGCCGTCGTGTCCCGTCCGCAGCATCCGCCCCGACGACGATCCCTCCCCGGACCAGTGATCCATGATCGTGGTGATCAATGATCGTGACCGTGAGGAGGGATCGTAGAGCGAGATGCAACGTCACGCGTCAGCCGGGTCGTTGCCCTTCATCGCCGCCTCCATCGCGAGCAGCTCCTCGTTCGGGACGGCGCCGCCGAAGCGGCGGTCGCGAGAGGCGAACTCGACGCAGGCGCGCCACAGGTCACGCCGGTCGAAGTCGGGCCACAGGACGTCCTGGAAGACCATCTCGGCGTAGGCGCTCTGCCAGAGAAGGTAGTTGGAGGTGCGCTGCTCGCCGCTGGGGCGCAGGAAGAGGTCGACGTCCGGCATGTCCGGGTAGTACATGTACTTCTGGATCGTCTTCTCGGTGACCTTGGACGGGTCGAGGCGCCCCGCCTTCACGTCCTCCGCGATGGCCTGCGCCGCGTCGGCGATCTCGGCGCGGCCGCCGTAGTTCATGCAGAAGTACAGGGTGAGCAGGTCGTTGTCCTTGGTCTGCTCCTGCGCGATCTGCAGCTCCTTGGCGACCGACTTCCACAGCTTGGGCATACGGCCGACCCACCGCACCCGGATGCCCAGCTCGTCGAGCTGGTCGCGGGTCTTGCGGATGAAGTCGCGGTTGAAGTTCATGAGGAAGCGCACCTCGTCGGGCGAGCGCTTCCAGTTCTCGGTG
Organism: Streptomyces sp. DSM 110735; assembly: GCF_016482685.1. Taxonomy (GTDB): domain Bacteria; phylum Actinomycetota; class Actinomycetes; order Streptomycetales; family Streptomycetaceae; genus Streptomyces. The sequence goes on from NZ_JACYHF010000004.1 coordinate 377,801, forward strand.
GAGAAGGCGTAGAGGGAGATGTTGCGCACGCCGACCTCGATGGAGCCCTGGAGCACGTCGAGCACGCGCTCGGCGCCCACCTTGTGCCCCTCGGTGCGCGGCAGCCCGCGCTCCTTGGCCCAGCGCCCGTTGCCGTCCATGACGATCGCGACGTGCTCGGGGATCAGCTCACCGGGAAGCTTCGGCGCACGCGCGCCCGAGGGGTGCGGCTCGGGCGCCTTGTACTCGCGCTGCCGCCGCCCCAGAAATCCGCGTACGACCATGTGCTTCTCGTCTCCTCAGCAGTGCTAGCCGCTTACTTCTCTACGTACCGAAGGGAGCGCAGCCCGCGCTCCAGATGCCAGTGCAGATAGGCGGACACCAGACCGCTCCCCTCGCGGACGTGCCGCGCCTCGGCCGCGTCCGCCGTCTCCCAGTCTCCCGTAAGCAGCGCGGCGAGGAGCACCAGGGTCTGCGGGGACGGTACGACACTGCCCGCGACCCGGCAGTCCACGCAGACCGAGCCGCCCGAGGCGACCGAGAAGAACCGGTTCGGTCCTGGCATCCCGCACCGCGCGCAGTCCCCGAAGCTGGGCGCGTAGCCGTTCACCGCGAGCGAGCGGAGCAGGAACGCGTCGAGGACGAGATGCGAGGCGTGCTCACCGCGCGCGAGGGTGCGCAGGGCGCCGACGAGGAGCAGATACTGCTGCACGGCCGGTTCGCCCTCGTGGTCGGTGAACCGCTCGGCCGTCTCCAGCATGGCCGTCCCGGCGGTGTAGCGGGCGTAGTCGGTGACGATCCCGCCGCCGTACGGCGCGATGGTCTCGCTCTGCGTGCACAGCGGCAGACCGCGCCCGATCAGCTCGCTGCCCCGCGCGAAGAACTGCACGTCCACGTGCGAGAACGGCTCAAGGCGCGCCCCGAACTTCGACTTCGTCCGCCGCACCCCCCGCGCCACGGCCCGCACCCGCCCGTGCCCCCGAGTGAGCAACGTGATGATCCGGTCCGCTTCCCCGAGCTTCTGGGTGCGCAGCACGATGCCGTCGTCGCGGAACAGACTCATGGGGCCATTCTGCCTTCACCGGAGCACCGCCGGACCCCATGGGTCCTCACCGGCCATGATCGCCGCTCGGCGGTATTCACCGGGAGCGCGCTCCCGGAATGCCTGTCTGCGCCCCCTGTGCTCCACGCGTCCGCTCTGTAGGATCCAGCCACAAATCCGCCGGGCTGAATGGAGCCGACATCCATGGCTGAATGGTCCACCCGGCCCGGGCGTCCGGCGGATCTGGCGCCGATCCGCACCTTGCTGGGAAACACCTGCGACGGAGAAGCAGTCCCCTCGTCCGGCATTCTCGCCGATGCGATTGACCGAAATCTGGTGCGGGTGGCGGAATGCGACGGCGAGGTGACGGGCTGCATCGTCGCGGAGATGCCCTCTCCCCGCCATGTGCGACTGACGGTGGTCGCGGTGCGGGCGGATATGCGGCGCCGGGGAATGGCGGCACGATTACTGACGGAGATGATGCGCCAGATTCCCCGGAACACGGACGAACCGCCACTGGTCTCCGCGGTGGCGCACGCGGAACAGCCCGCCGCCACCTGTCTTCTGCTGGCGGCAGGCTTCATCGGTACGCGCGTCCTGCACACGGGAGACAGCGACGGCGCCCCCTTGATCCACTATCAGTACAAACTGCGCGTCGAATACATCGATCCGGACGCCCGGCACCTCGTGGCCGCCAGTGCGCGGGAACAACTGGCGGAATCGCTGGCACCGACCGATCACGCCGTGACGGCTCTGGTCATGCTGGGCGGGGAACCGGCATTCGAGATCGCCCGCTTCGAACGGGACGACCCCGCGACACTTCAGTCGGGGGAAGCGGCGGCCGGTATCGCGTTCTCGGGATCGATTCTCGCCGCCGTGACCTTCCTGCTGGGTTTCGCCTTCGCGTCGACCAGGTTCCCCGACGACGTCCGCCTGCTGCTGATCGGCGCGACCTTCAGCACGGTGCTCTCGCTGATCATTTACGCCAGCGCCTCCGGCGAGCTGGCCCGAATACGCTCCAATTCCTTCGGGCGGATCATGAAATGGGGGAACGTCCTGTCCGAATACGGCGGCGTACTGCCCTTTGTGATCTCGCTTCCCGTCACCTACGCCCAGGTCAGCGGTGACCGGTGGGCGACCATGGTGCTGGCCGTCGCGCTCGCGGTGGCGATCGGCTGGTACGAACGTTCCGAATTCTCCATCGCCTACAGATTCCGGCGGAGCCCGACCGAGATCGTCCTGATGACGCTCACCGCCCTTTCGCCGGTCGCCGGTGCGGTCCTGGTGGCCACGACGACCACGAGCTGGCCGTGGACCGCCGTACTGGCCGCCACGCTGGCCTGCCGGACCTGGCTGTACCTCTTCCACCGGGGCTCGGAGGAGGGCGTCGCGGAGCGACGGCGGTGGCAGATCAGAGGGTGAGACCCACCGTCCCGCGCACCCGCTCGGCGACCTCGCGGGCACATCCCCAGGACAGGGTCACTCCCGCCCCGCCGTGACCGTAGTTGTGCAGGAGCAGGGTGCCGTCGCGCGACTCCTCGGCGAGCCGCACCTCGGTCCGCACGGGACGCAGTCCCACCCGGTGTCCGACCACACGCGCACCCGCCAGCGACGGCTCGACCTCGACGCAGCGCCGGACGATCTCACGGGCCGCGTCCTCGTCCAGGCGGGTGTCCCAGACGCCGTCCACGGCCGTACCGCCGAGGACCACGGTGTCGGAGTGCGGGTAGATGTAGGTGAGTTCCTTCGCTCCCGGGGTGTCGTCACAGAAGAACGAGCGGATGCCCGGGTTCTCCATCACCACCAACTGACCGCGCAGCGGCCGCACCGCGGTGTCCTGCGCCAGGAACCGGGCTTCCGCGCCGGTGCAGTTGACGACCACGGGTGCTTCGCGCACCGCCTCGTCGAGGGTGCGGTGGCGGTGCCGGCGCAGATGCCCACCGGCCTGGGCGAACCTCTCGGTGAGGTAGTGGAGGTAGCGGGGCATGTCGACGAGGGGGGCGCGGTACCGCCAGCCGGTGACGAATCCCTGGCGGAGTTCGCCGGGAGAACACAGACGCGCTTCGACCGCGCTCCCCCACTCCGGCATCGGGCGGGGTACCCGTGACTCGTGGGTGCCCTCTATCAGTTGGACCCCGGTGCTCTCGTCGGCGCTCAGCGCGTTCAGCTCCGCCAGAGTGGTGCGGCCCCACTCCTCGACGCGGTGAGCGGGCTCCACCAGGTAGGGGTCCCACATCGCTCCCGCGGCCGCCGAGGTCGTCTCGCCGGGGGGCCGGTCACTGTCGACCCGTACGTTCAGCCCCGCCTCCGCCAGACACACCGCCGTGGTGAGTCCCACGACCCCGGCACCCACCACGACCACGTCGGCCGACAAGGCTCACCTCCGTGTGGATCTCCTCGGTACCCGTGCGGGAAGAGCATCCCCACGGCCGACCCCAGTCGAACCGTTGTACGCCCGACTGCGGTCACGACGTCCGTCCTCAGATGTCCATTCCCGGTCGGGCACCTCCCCCCCTCACCGCCCCGCGAACCTCCGCACATACCCCCGCTGCCAAGGCGTCTCCACCGCATGCCGGTCGTAGTGCCGTCGTACGAAGTCCACCGCCTCGCCCGCCGGTACGCCGTCCAGGACCGCCACGCAGGCCAGCGCGGTGCCCGTGCGCCCCCGGCCGCCGCCGCAGGCGAACTCCACCCGCTCGTCCGCCGCCCGCTCCCACGCGTCGGTGAGGACGGCTCGGGCGGCGATGTGGTCGGCGGGGAGGCGGAAGTCGGGCCAGCGGAGCCACTGGAACTCCCAGGGGACGGTGGGCGGGCGCTTGTTGAGGAGGTAGACGCCGTAGGTGGGCGGGGGTGCGGCGGGGTCCAGGGGTTTGCGCAGGCCACGGCCGCGTACCAGGCGTCCGGAGGGGAGCCGGAGTACGCCGGGGGCGTGCTGGTCCCAGGGGGGTGTCGACGGGTCGTCACTCATGGGCGTGATTATTTCGGCGGGGCGCGGGGCGGGCGGTGCCGACACCAGGGGCGCCGGGGAATACCGCCGCATCCCTTCCCCGCACTTGTCCGGCCAGGTATCTTGCATCGCATGGAACCAGGTGATTCGACCAAGCAGGCCAGGGCGGCCGCCCAGTTGCGCAAGGGGGTGCTGGAGTACTGCGTGCTCGCTCTGATGCGGGACCGCCCGCGCTACGGGGTGGAACTCCTGCAGGCGCTGGAGGGCTCGGGCACGCTGGCGACCAGTCAGGGGACGGTCTATCCGCTGCTCTCCCGGCTCCGTCGCGACGATCTGGTCACCACCACCTGGCAGGAGTCCCCCTCCGGACCGCCCCGGCGCTACTACGCGCTCACCGACAGCGGCCGGGCCGCGCTGGACGAGTTCACGCGCGTCTGGCCCGGGTTCCGCGACGCCGTCGACACCTTTCTGGCCACCTCGCCCTCCTCGACCGGAGATCCCGCATGAAGACTTCTGCCGATGCCGTCCGCGACTACCTCTTCGCCGTCGAGCGCGAGGCGTCCGCGCTGCCCGCCGACCGGCGTCAGGAACTCCTCGCCGATCTGACGGAGCACATAGAGGTGACGCGCGCCGAGCGTCCCGACGCCCCGGTCGGTGAGGTGCTGGCGGAGCTGGGCGACCCCCGCACGATCGCGGCGACGGCGCTGGCCGAGACGGAGAGCGGGGCAACCGGGCTGTCGGTCAAGGGCGTTGACGCCGCCCCCGCCAGGCGCGGCAAGGTCCATCCGCTGGTCCCGCTGCTGATGCTGACCCTTTCGCTGCCCTTCATGATGATCTTCCCCGACCTTCCGGGGCCCGCGTTCGGCGTGCTGTTCCGCATCATCGGCGCGGTGCTCCTGTGCACCTCGGTGCACTGGACCGCCGTCCAGAAGACCACCGGTGTCCTGCTCACCGCCGTCCTGCCGAGCGCCGTCTTCGCCACCGCCAACCTCTCCGGCAACGGTCCGGCGACCGGCGCCCCGGCGCTCCTGGCCAACCTGGCGGCGCTCGTCCTGCTCGCGGGCGTGGCGACCTGGCTGTGGCGGGCGCGGCGCGTCTGAGACGGCGGGTCCGGTACGGGGTCACCGGCACCGGACCCGCCTGGCCGGTCCGCAGGCTCAGGGGCGGCCGAAGAACAGGCTGCCCGGCGCCTCCGGGTCGTTCGAGAAGTAGTGCTCACGGATCGCGCGGATGAACTCCTGGCGGGAGATCGCGCCGTCCCCGTCGGTGTCCAGCCGGGTGAACGACTCCATCGCGTCGGGCGCGTCGCTCTGCCACACGTCCTTCAGGAAGCGGGCGAACTCGTCCTTGCTGATCTCGTTGTCGCCGTCCACGTCGATGACGTCGAAGATCGCGTGGCCGCCGCCCTCGGTCACGTTGAGCCGGCTGGTGTCGATGACGGCGAGCCGGTTGGCCGTGACGAACTGGTCCTTCGTCAGCCGGTCCGCGTCCACGCCCGCGTGGCGCAGCAGCTCCAGCCAGTAGATCTGGCAGAAGGTCTGGAGGGCGCGGGCCCGGCGGTCGTCCTTGTCCAGCTTGTACGCCTGGATGTAGCGGTCGCCGAGCTTCTGGTAGTCCGTCCAGTCCAGGTAGCCGTCGCTGTTGGCGTCGAGGGCGTCGAACGAGCGCTCCAGCTTGACGGAGATGACGTCCTGCGCGGTGGTGGTCATGGACCGAGCCCTTCCGTGATCTTGCCTCGTGACCCCCTCAGCATGGGGCACAATCCCGCACGGATATACCGAAGCGCGCATATTCCACCCGATCCGGTGATCACCCCGACCTCGGCTCCGGGTCCGCCCAAATCCGCTTTACCGCGCGCCCCCTTCCCGCCAAGCTGGTTCCATGCCTCGCAGACTCATGTTCGTGCAGCTCAAGACGGGCTACGACATCGATCGCGGACCGTCGTGGATCGGCTGGGTGGAGTTCTCTAAGACCTGGAAGACGGCGTACTTCCAGGGTCGGACCCTGCGGCGCGGCACCGGTCTCGGACTGCCCGACGCGAACTTCTACGACGTCGACACCGACGACACCTTCTGGCTCTCCGGCCCGAAGCGCGACCGCACCGACACCCGGTACGGCCCGGGCGCGCCGACCGTGGAACCCGACGCCGCCGACGCCTACCGGGCGTTCCTCCAGGGCGCACCGTGAGCGGCTCGGCACCCCTGCCGCCCGAGACCGTGCTCGTCCTCGACCGCGACGACTGGCTGTCCGTCCACGCGTCCTTCGCGCACGCCACGAGCGACCTGGAGGCGATGGACGTCGCGGACGACGAGTACACCGCCTATGCCCCCGACGGCCGCGTACTTGCCCTCACCGTGCCCGACGGCTGGGAGGACACGGGCGCGGTCACCCTGGCCCGCACGGAGGAGTCCGACGCGCCCGGTCTGGAACGGAGAGTCGCCCGCTACTGGCGGCGCCACCAGCCCGGCCGCTCTCCGCTCGGCGCCCAGGAGACGGCACGCGCGATGCTCGCCCACGAAAGCCGGTCCACCGAAGGACGGCTCTCCCGGCTGCTGAAAAGGCGCTGACCCCGGCGGAACCCGGGCCACCCGGCGGTCACCCGCCCACGAAGCGCACCGTCTCCCCCAGGTCGGCCCACTGGCCGGGACCCATCGCGCGGTCGAGGTAGCAGAACAGAACGACCGGGGCGCCGAAGGCGGTGGAGTTCAGGGCGGCGATCTTCGCCGGGCGGTCCGGGTCGTCGCGGTCGATTCCGAGGGCTTGGTAGCGCTGGGCGGCGGCAGCGGTGAAGCGGTCCAGGTAGGGGGAGGCGAGGTCGGCCGGGTACATCGGGTACTCGCGGGAGTCGCCGGGGTCTCCGGACGCCGCTCTGGCCGTCGCGCGGCGCTTGAGGTCGGCCAGGGGCTCGCCGGTCACGACGTACACGTGCCACGGCTGGAGGTTCCCGCTCGACGGAGCCCGTGTCGCGGCGGTCAGCACGCGTTCGAGGGTGCCCCGGGGCACCGGCTCGTCGCTGAACGCCCTTACGGCCCGGCGGCTGTCCACGGCTTCCTACACATCCACGCCGCCGCACCCCAGCGCCCGCTCAGCACCTCTGCGGCTCCCGTCAGACCCTCCGCCGCGCCACCTCCAGCAGCCGCCCCATCTCCCCCGCGCCCAGCAGCAGCGCCGCGCCGATCGCGGCCAGCGCGCCCTGTTCCGCCGGGGTGTACGGGCCGTCCGCCAGGGCGATGCGGGCCGCGTCGAGGAAGAGTGCCTCGCGGCCGGGGGCGGCGAGGTGGGGGGCCAGGGGGTCCAGGGTGGTGTGGAGTTCGAGGGCGAGGCTCGCGCTGTAGGGACCCGCGGCGTCGGCCAGGGCGGCCAGCTCCTCCTCCGCACAGTCCTCGACGCCGCCCGCGCGGACGGTGGCGGCAGCCTTGGCCACGGGAGCGCGGGAGGCGGTGCCCCCGGCCACCAGGACGGCCAGGGCGACCGTGTGGACCGCGTCCCGCAGCATCGCGGAGAGACGGCGCGAGGTGGGATGGTCCAGGGCGTCGAGACCGTAGTGGCGCTGGCAGGCGGCGCACTCCACCACCGGACCGGTCTCGCCGCGCGAGAGGACCGGTACGCCGAGGAGGGTCAGGCGGACGTGACCCGTCATCCGCTGGTAGTTGCGGTCGCCCCCGCAGCCGGGACAGAAGAACTCGCCGTCCCCGGCCGGAGTCCAGGTCGTGCGGGTGCCCAGAATGCGCGCAGCTCTGGCGGCACGGCCGTTTCGTCCCCGTACTGGCAGCACGTCGCACCTCCGCACGTAACGACGCGGCAACATCGCCGCGCTGGCGTGATGTTAGCCACACTGCGGAGCCCGAGTCAGTACCTCGAACGAGACCGGCCCATTACCCCGGGTGAGCCATGGCCGGTATACGCCACATGAACAGCGGCGCCCGGGCCGTCGTACGCAGGTCGTATACGACGGTCCGGGCGCCGAAAGGCCCGGTCAGGGACGGGTCAGCGGGTCGCGCGGTTCACCGCGGAGACGACCGCCTTGAGCGACGCACGTGTCGTGTTCGCGTCGATGCCGATGCCCCACAGAACCTTGTCGCCGATCGCGCACTCGATGTAGGACGCCGCCTGCGCGGAGGCGCCCTCGCTCATCGTGTGCTCCTGGTAGTCCAGCAGGCGTACGTCCACGCCGATGGACTGCAGGGCGTCGAAGAAGGCCGAGATCGGACCGTTGCCCGAACCGGTCAGGACCGTGTCCGCGCCGTCCACGGTCGCCTCGACGGTCAGCGTGTCCACGCCGTCGGTGTCGGTGGTCGACTGACCCGTGCGCACCTGGATGCGACCCCACGGGTTCTCCGGGTTCGGCAGGTACTCGTCCTGGAAGACCGCCCAGATGTCGCGCGGGGTGATCTCGCCGCCCTCGGCGTCCGTCTTCGCCTGGATGATCTTCGAGAACTCGATCTGCATCCGGCGCGGCAGTTCCAGCTTGTGGTCGTTCTTCAGGACGTACGACACACCGCCCTTGCCGGACTGCGAGTTGACCCGGATCACGGCCTCGTAGGAGCGGCCCACGTCCTTGGGGTCGATGGGCAGGTACGGCACCGACCACTCGAGGTCGTCGACCGTGACGCCCTTGGTCTTCGCCTCGGTCTCCATGTAGTCGAAGCCCTTCTTGATGGCGTCCTGGTGGGAGCCGGAGAAGGACGTGTAGACCAGGTCGCCCACGTACGGGTGGCGCGGGTGGACCTCCATCTGGTTGCAGTACTCCCACGTGCGACGGATCTCGTCGATGTCGGAGAAGTCGATCTGCGGGTCGACGCCTTGCGAGAACAGGTTCATGCCCAGGGTGACCAGGTCGACGTTGCCGGTGCGCTCGCCCTGCCCGAACAGACAGCCCTCGACGCGGTCGGCGCCCGCCATCACGGCCAGCTCGGCCGCCGCCACCGCCGTACCCCGGTCGTTGTGCGGGTGGACCGACAGGACGACGTGCTCGCGGCGGGAGAGGTTGCGGCCCATCCACTCGAAGCGGTCCGCGTGCGTGGAGGGGGTCGAACGCTCCACCGTGGCGGGCAGGTTGAGGATGATCTCGCGCCCCGGACCCGGCTGGTAGACGTCCATGACCGCCTCGCAGACCTCCAGCGCGAAGTCCAGCTCGGTGTCGGTGAAGATCTCCGGGCTGTACTGGTAGCCGAACTCGGTCTCGGGACCCAGCAGCTTCTCCGCGTACTCCATCACCAGGCGGGTGCCGTCCACGGCGATCTGCTTGATGTCGTCCTTGGAGCCGCGGAAGACGACCCGGCGGAAGACCGGGGCGGTCGCGTTGTACAGGTGGACGGTGGCGCGGCGGGCGCCCTTCAGGGACTCCACGGTGCGCTCGATCAGGTCCTCGCGAGCCTGGGTCAGGACGGAGATCGTCACGTCCTCGGGGATCGCGCCCTCTTCCTCGATGATGGAGCGCACGAAGTCGAAGTCGGTCTGGCCGGAAGCCGGGAAGCCGACCTCGATCTCCTTGTACCCCATCCTGACCAGTTGGTCGAACATGCGGCGCTTGCGCTCGGGCGACATCGGGTCGATCAGCGCCTGGTTGCCGTCGCGCAGGTCGGTGGAGAGCCAGCGGGGGGCGGTGGTGATCCGCTTCTCCGGCCAGGTGCGGTCGGGGATGTCGACCTGGTCGTACCGGCCGTACTTGTGGATCGGCATCGGGCTGGGCTGCTGGCGGTTCGCCATGATCGCGTGGGCTCCTCGGAAGGTCCGGATGGACGGCCGACGACGCAACGCCAGAGCACCGCGGGGAGGGGGTCGGCCTTGTCTACAGGCCCTCGCCGCGGCAGCTAAGGAGAAGCAGCCCGAATCGCATGATGCTCCGCAGCCTAGCCGAGCCGCTCCGGAGGCGCCGGGGCGTATCAGCATGCGGAACCGGAGGGGGGTTCCGCTCCGGACGCGTCCATACCACCTCGTGACGCGGAGTGACGACTGAAATCACCGCATTTCATCAATCGCGGTGGCAACTAGTGACTTTGACGTCACGCAGTGCAAGCATTTTCAGGTATGAGCACCCACGGGGGCTTCGAGCCCGTCTTCTGCACCATCGTCCCGCCGCACCTCCTCGACAAGCTCGCCCAGGACTCCGACCCCGCCCTGTCGGGCCCGGCCCGCCGCTCCCTGGAGCGGGACGCGTTCGAGCGCACCCGCCGACGGCTGACCACCGTGATCGGCGCGACCGCCGTCGCGCCGCACGGCGCCGGTGCCGACCAGCCGCACCGCACGATCTACGACGCCCGGCACACCCAGAACCTGCCCGGGCACCAGGTCCGCACCGAGGGCTCCGAACCGGGCGCCGACGCCACCGTCAACCGCGCGTACGCGGGACTCGGCGCCACCTTCGAGCTGTATCTGAAGGCGTACGGACGCCACTCCATCGACGACAGCGGGCTGCCGCTGAAGGCGACCGTGCACTTCGACAAGGACTACGACAACGCCTTCTGGAACGGCGAGCAGATGGTGTTCGGCGACGGGGACGGCGAGATCTTCCTCGACTTCACCATCCCGGTGGACGTCATCGGCCACGAACTCACCCACGGCGTCACGCAGTACACCGCCAACCTCGCCTACTTCGGCCAGTCCGGCGCGCTCAACGAGTCGCTCTCCGATGTGTTCGGCTCGCTGATCAAGCAGTACTCGCTGCGCCAGACCGCCGCCGACGCCGACTGGCTGATCGGCGCGGGTCTGCTCGCCCCACGTGTCACCGGCAAGGCCCTGCGCTCCATGAAGGAACCGGGCACCGCCTACGACGACGACGTCCTCGGCAAGGACCCCCAGCCCGCCGACATGGAGCACTACGTCCACACCGGCCGGGACAACGGCGGCGTGCACATCAACTCCGGCATCCCCAACCGCGCCTTCTACCTCGTCGCCTCCGCCATCGGCGGCTACGCCTGGGAGAAGGCGGGCCAGATCTGGTACGACGTGCTGACCGGCGGCGACCTCGAACAGGACGCCCAGTTCAGCGACTTCGCCACCCTCACCGTGAAGGCGGCACGCGAGCGGTACGGCGCGGGGGCGGAACTCCAGGCGGTGGAGAAGGCGTGGGAGGAGGTCGGGGTGCACACGCTCTAGTTCCGTACTAAACAGGTCCCCATGCGTATCCAAGTACGGCGCACGGGCGGCTTCGCGGGCATCGAGCGGCGGGCCGAGATCGACACCTCGACCCGCCCCGACGCCACGGAGCTGCGCTCGCTGGCCGAACGCGCCCTGACCTCCGGCCACACCGCCCCGCCCGCGGGCGTCCCCGACGGCTTCCACTACGAGATCACGGTCGATGGCCGCACGATCCACGCGGCGGACCCCCGACTGACCGACGCACAGCGGGAGTTGGTGTCGCGGGTGCTGAAGGAGGGCGCGTAGTCACGCCGTTGGGTTCAGCCGCTCGGTCGGCTCGGCTCAGGTCCGCTTGCGGGGGAGGGTGGGTTCGCCGCCCTCGTGGCAGGCCCGGGCTGCGTTGCCGGGGATGCGGACCGGCGGCATCGAGCGGCGTGCCTGCCGGGGACCGGGGGACGAGTCCGGCCGGGGGCGCCCAGCGCGAGGGCCGGTGAGGTGGGCGGCCGTGTCCGGGCATCGACCGGCTGACGCCCCCGGCTCGGTCATGGCCGCACGCTGGGCGCTTCGCCCGCCGATCCGGCCCTCGCCTCCGCAGTCGGCGCTGGGGGCGCCGGCGCGACGTTGGTGCGGCGGGCAGTCACGGCGCGGGCGTCGGCCAGCCGGAGCGGCAGTTCCCCCGGGGTCGGGAAGACGGGCAGCGTGGCCAGCTCCGGGACAGCGCGCCCGGCCCGGTCATGGCGCCGCGCGGCCGCGCAGCCCTGGTGTCGGCGTTCGCCTTCGCGGTCGGCGGCCGGACAACGGGCAGCGGTACCGGCGCGGGGACTCCGTGCCGGAAGGCATCGGTGCCGTTGACGCGGCGGCGCGACCGCGCGGATGATCCCCGCATGGTGACTGACGCGCGCGGTCCTGTGCCCCGGTTTCCCGACGGGTTTCTGTGGGGGGTGTCCACCTCGGCGCATCAGATCGAGGGGGCGGTCGGGCTGCGGGAGCCGTCGGTGTGGGACGTGTTCACCGCGGAGCCGGGGCGGGTGAAGGACGGGTCGACGGCGGCGGTCGCGTGCGACCACTATCACCGGTGGCCGGAGGACGTGGCGCTGCTCGCGGATCTCGGGGTGGACGCGTACCGGTTCTCCGTGTCGTGGCCGCGGGTCGAGTCGCCCGGCGGGCTCGACTTCTACGACCGGCTGGTGGACGCGCTGTGCACGGTGGGCGTGCGCCCGGTGCCGACGCTGTTCCACTGGGATCTGCCCGCCTCGCTGGACTGGCTGGAGCGGGACACGGCGTACCGGTTCGCGGATCACGCGGCGCGGGTCGCGGAGCGGCTCGGGGACCGGGTGGGGCAGTGGATCACGCTCAACGAGCCCGCCGAGCACACCCTGTTGGGGCACGCGCTCGGCATCCACGCGCCGGGCAAGCGGCTGCTGTTCGACGCGCTCCCCGTCGCCCACCACCAACTCCTGGGCCACGGACTGGCGGTACGCGCCCTGCGCGCCGCCGGGGCGACCAGCGTCGGCATCGCCAACTCGCACGCCCCGACCTGGCCCGCCTCCGCCGACCCCGCCGACCAGGAAGCCGCCGCCTTCTACGACCTCCTGCTGAACCGGCTGTTCGCGGAACCGGTCATCCTGGGCCAGTACCCGGACGGCATGGGCGAGTTGATGCCGGGCGACACCGAGGCGGACGCCCGGATCATCGGGGAACCGGTGGACTGGTACGGGATCAACTACTACGCGCCGACCCGGGTGGGCGCCCCCGAGGGCACCGACACCGAGTTCGGCGGAGTCACCGTCCCGGCCGAACTCCCTTTCTCCCTCAAGGAGATCGAAGGCTACCCGGTCACCGACTTCGGCTGGCCCGTCGTACCCGAGGGGCTGACCGAGCTGCTCACCGGGTTCCGGGACCGCTACGGCGACCGGCTCCCGCCCGTCGTCATCACCGAGAACGGCTGCTCGTACGAGGGTCTCGACGACCAGGAGCGCATCACCTATCTGGACGCCCATGTCCGCGCCCTGCACGGCGCGTTGACCGCAGGGGTCGACGTGCGCGGCTACTTCGTGTGGTCGCTGCTGGACAACTTCGAGTGGGCCGAGGGGTACGCCCGCCGCTTCGGTCTGGTCCACGTGGACTTCGCGACGCGGGAGCGCACCCCGAAGGCGTCGTACCGCTGGTACCGCGAGCTGCTGCGGAACCTCAAGGACTAGTGCCGCAACAGGCAACGTTCGCCCCGTCGCGACGCCCGGCACGCACTCTCGCCGCACCGGACACCGCTCCTTGACGGGCAAACGCTGCCTGCCGCGGCACTAGAGGTCGTACCCGCCGGACACCTCGATGTTCTGCGCGGTGACCCAGCGGCTCTCGTCGGAGACCAGGGTGGCGATCAGCGCGCCGACGTCCTCGGGCTCTCCGACCCGCCCGAACGCGGTGCGTGCGACGAGGGCCGGGATCACCTCCGGGAAGCGGGTGAAGCCGTCGTCGCCGAGCCGGGTGCGGGTCGGTCCGGGCGAGACGGCGTTGACGCGGATGCCGCGCGGGGCGAACTCCTTGGCCATGTAGCGGGTGAGGACGTTGAGACCGCCCTTCATCGCCGCGTAGGCGGAGTAGCCGGGCTCGGGAGAGGAGTCCGCCGCCATGCTGCTGGTGTTGACGATCGCGCCCCCGTCGGCCATCAGCGGCAGCAGCCTCTGCGTCAGGAAGTACGGTCCCTTCAGCAGGACCCGCGCCAGCAGGTCGAAGGTGTCCTCGGTCATGTCCTCGATCAGCGCGGAGTGCGCGAGCCCGGCGTTGTTCACGAGGTGGTCGAACGTGTCCCGCCGCCAGGTGTCGCGCAGCACGCCGGTCACGGTGTCCCGGAAGGCGTCGAAGGTGCCGGACGCGCCGAGGTCCAGCGGCAGCGCGACCGCCGTGCCGCCCTCCTTCTCGACGGCGGCCACGGTGTCGAGCCCGCCCTGCCGGTTGCGTCCGTAGGTGAGGACGACACCGATGCCGCGCTTGGCGATCTCGACGGCGGCGGCGCGCCCGATGCCGGAGCTGGCTCCGGTGACGAGGGCGATCTGCATGGGATTCCTCCAGGAGTGCGAGCCGATGGACTTCCTCCCTCCATTAGGCGCCCCTGACCTGCGGAAACGTAGAACGATCCTCCCGCGTACCTGCACGATCCTCTCGTGTGCGGGAGCGGGGACGGCGGGAGGTGCTGCAATGGCGGTATGCCGGAGGCGACACGAACGGAAGCACTGCTGGAAGAGCTGCGCGCCCTGCTGGAGCGGCATGTGCGGCCCGACTGGACCACGGCCGTCGAGGGCGTGCTCATCTCACGGGTCGACCGCGCCGATCCCCCGGAGCCGTCGATGTCGGGGACCGTGCTGGCGGTGATCGCGCAGGGCGCGAAGCATCTGGCCCTGGGCGAGCGGGTGTTCGCGTACGGCGCCGGGCAGTATCTGGTGGCGTCGGTCGACCTGCCGGTGACGGGCCACTTCACCCGCGCGGACCGCGACCACCCCGCCCTCGGCTTCGGTCTCACCCTGGACCCCTCGGCCGTCGCCGAGCTGCTGCTCGGCGCGGCGCCCGGGGACCTCCCCCGCGCGACGCAGGGCGCTCCGTCGGGCATCGCGGTCAGCGACGCGCCTGTCGCGCTCCTGGACGCGGTGGTCCGGCTGGTGCGGCTGCTGGACGAGCCGCGCGATCGTGCCGTCCTCGCGCCGCTGGTGAAGCGGGAGATCCTGTGGCGGCTGATCACCGGGGAGCAGGGGGCGACGGTCCGCCAGCTCGGTCTGCCCGACAGCGGGCTCAGCCATGTCTCCCGCGCGGTCGCCTGGATCCGCGAGCACTACGCGGAGCCCTTCCGGGTGGCGGACGTGGCGCGGCGGTGCGGGATGAGCGTCTCGGCGTTCCACCGCAACTTCCAGGCGGTGACGGCGATGAGCCCCATCCAGTTCCAGAAGCAGATCCGCCTCCAGGAGGCGCGGCTGCTGCTGGCGACCCGCCCCGGCGACGTCACGGGTGTCGGGCAACGCGTCGGCTACGACAACCCGTCGCAGTTCAGCCGCGAGTACCGGCGTCGGTTCGGTGCCCCGCCGAGCCGGGACGCGGTGCGCCTGCGGGAGGCGGTGCGGAGCCCGGCGGGGGTGCTGACGTGAGCGGGAGCGCCCGTCAGAAGCCGAGCTTGCGGAGCTGCTTGGGGTCGCGCTGCCAGTCCTTGGCGACCTTCACATGCAGGTCGAGGAAGACCGGCGTGCCGAGCAGCGCCTCGATCTGCTTGCGGGACTTGATGCCGACGTCCTTCAGGCGCTTGCCCTTGGGACCGATGATGATCCCCTTCTGGCTGGGGCGCTCGATGTAGACGTTGGCGTGGATGTCGAGCAGCGGCTTGTCCGCCGGGCGGTCCTCGCGGGGCAGCATCTCCTCGACGACCACGGCGATGGAGTGCGGCAGCTCGTCGCGCACGCCCTCCAGGGCTGCCTCGCGGATCAGCTCCGCGATCATGACCTGCTCGGGCTCGTCGGTGAGGTCGCCCTCGGGGTAGAGCGCCGGACCCTCGGGCAGCAGCGGCACGATCAGGTCGGCCAGCAGACCCACCTGCTTGTCGCCGGTCGCCGACACCGGCACAATCTCGGCCCACTCGAAGCCCAGCTCCTTGCCGAGCTGGTCGATGGCGATGAGCTGCTCGGCGAGGGTCTTGGAGTCGACCAGGTCGGTCTTGGTGACGATCGCGACCTTGGGGGTCTTCTTGATCCCGGCCAGCTCCTTGGCGATGAAGCGGTCGCCGGGACCGATCTTCTCGTTCGCCGGGAGACAGAAGCCGATCACGTCGACCTCGGCCCAGGTGGTGCGCACCACGTCATTGAGCCGCTCACCGAGCAGGGTGCGCGGCTTGTGGAGACCGGGGGTGTCGACCAGGATCAACTGGGCGTCCTCGCGGTGGACGATGCCGCGCACCGTGTGCCGCGTCGTCTGCGGCTGGTTCGCGGTGATCGCGACCTTCTGCCCGACGAGAGCGTTCGTGAGGGTGGACTTGCCCGCGTTGGGACGGCCCACGAAGCACGCGAAGCCTGCGCGGTGGACGCTGTCGCCCGACCGCTCGGATGACTGGGTACGAACGCTCATGCCGACCATTCTCCCTGATCCACGGAGCGGCGCCGCACGGGCGGGTGCGGGGGTCCGGTGAGGAGTCGCGGTACGGCCGGACATGGCCGCCCTCTTCCTCGGACGTCCCGCTCCGAAACATCACGGTAACCCCCTTGTAGGCGACCGGAAACGCGGACCGGTGACCCTCTGACGAGCCCGCGCCCCCTCCTGACCTTCCCGACCGCTGGAGACGCCCGTGACCCTCGCCGCCGCGCACGCCGACTCCGGCGACACCGCCTGGCTGCTCGCCGCCACCGCCCTGGTCCTGCTGATGACCCCGGGACTCGCCCTCTTCTACGGCGGCATGGTCCGCGCGAAGAGCGTGCTCAACATGCTGATGATGAGCTTCGTGTCCATCGCGCTGGTCACGGTGGTGTGGCTGGCCGGGGGCTACTCGCTCGCGTTCGGCGCGGACACGGGCGCGGGGCTGCTGGGCGGTCTGCGCGAGGCGGGCATGGCCCACATCGGCCCGTCCTCGCTCCACGGCACGGTCCCCACCCTCCTCTTCGCCACCTTCCAGCTCACCTTCGCGATCATCACAGCGGCGCTGATCAGCGGGGCGGTGGCGGACCGGACGCGGTTCCCGGCGTGGCTGGTGTTCGTGCCGCTGTGGACCCTGCTCGTATACGTTCCGGTCGCGCACTGGGTGTGGGGTCCCGGCGGCTGGATAGGCGGCGGGGGGCTGGGCGCGCTGGACTTCGCGGGCGGGCTGCCGGTGGAGATCACCTCGGGCGCCTCGGGGCTGGCGCTGTGTCTGGTCCTTGGCCCGCGGCTGGGCTTCAAGAAGGACGCGATGCGCCCGCACAATCTGCCTTTGGTCGTACTTGGTGCCGGTCTGCTCTGGTTCGGCTGGTTCGGGTTCAACGCGGGCTCCGCGCTCGGCGCCAACGGGCTCGCCGCGGCGGCTTTCCTCAACACCCTCGCGGCCGGGTGCACCGGGCTGCTCGGCTGGCTCCTGGTCGAGCAGAAGCGGGACGGTCATCCGACGACGCTCGGCGCCGCCTCGGGCGCGGTGGCGGGACTGGTCGCGATCACCCCCGCCTGCGGGGTGGTCTCCCTGCTGGGCGCGCTGGTGGTCGGGCTCGCGGCGGGGGTCGTCTGCTCGTACGCCGTGAGCTGGAAGTTCCGGCTGAACTACGACGACTCCCTGGACGTGGTGGGGGTCCATCTGGTCGGCGGCATCATCGGCACGCTGCTGATCGGGCTCTTCGCGGACCGGGCGCTGACCGGCGGGGCGGAGGGGCTGCTGCACGGGGGCGGGTTCGCGCTCCTTGGCCGGCAGTCGGTGGCGGTCCTCGCCGTGGGCGCGTACGCCTTCACGATGACGTACGCCCTCGGGAAGCTGCTCGACCGGCTGATGGGTCTGCGGGCGAGCGAGGAGCACGAACGGACCGGTCTCGACCTTACGGTGCACGCCGAGACCGCCTACGATCACGGGGTCCTGGGCCATGGCGCCCCCGTCCGGAAGGCCGGCACCCCCGCATGAAGCTCATCACCGCCGTCGTCAAACCCCACCGCCTCGACGAGGTCAAGGAAGCACTTCGCGCCCTCGGCATCCACGGGCTCACCGTCACCGAGGCGAGCGGCTACGGTCGTCAGCGTGGCCACACCGAGGTCTACCGCGGCGCGGAGTACCAGGTCGACCTCGTCCCCAAGGTCCGCCTCGAAGTCCTGGTCGAGGACGCGGTGTCCGACGACGCGCTCTCCGCGGTGGTGGACGCGGCGCACACCGGGCGCATCGGGGACGGCAAGGTGTGGGCGGTACCGGTGGAGACGGTGGTGCGGGTACGGACGGGCGAACGGGGGCCTGCGGCGCTCTGACCAAGCCTGCCCACCCACCCGCCAACCCAACGGCTGACACCGGTCGAACAGGGAGGGACGGCAGCGCCCGGAAGGACGTGGGCTCCGCAGGCGCCGAGGGGAATCGGACCGGCTGGCTGTGCCGGAGGCATTCCCGGCGCCGGGTTCGTCCTTGCCCACCCGAGCTGCCACCCCGTGACGGTGCCCTCTTCATCTCCCGAGACGGGTGGGTGTGGTGGGCAAAGTGGGGGTCCAGGGGGCGGAGCCCCCTGGTGGCTCAGGGGGCGGGGACGGTCAGGTGGACGACTCCGTCCGGGGCGGCGAGGAGGACCGGCGTGCCCGCGCCTCCCAAGTCGGCGACTGCCGCCAGGTCCGCCGGAGCAACTCCCTCCGCCGCGCTCACCACCGCCGCCGCCTCAAGAGACCTCGCCCCCGAAGCCACCGCCATCGCCACCGCCGTACGCAGCGC
Source organism: Streptomyces sp. DSM 110735 (assembly GCF_016482685.1). GTDB lineage: Bacteria > Actinomycetota > Actinomycetes > Streptomycetales > Streptomycetaceae > Streptomyces. The sequence goes on from NZ_JACYHF010000004.1 coordinate 396,239, forward strand.
GCTCAACGACAGCGACGGCAGCTCCACGGACCCCGCCGCATACGTCCGCCCCGTCTCGTCCCGTACCGCCGCCCCCTCGGCGACGCCGTTCCGCGCCCGTACCGACCGCGCCAGCGTCACGATCTTCCGGTCCTCAGGATCAAGCTCGTTCTCGCTCATGCCCCGAGCATACGAACAGCGGAACCCTCCCCCGCCAGCCACTCCAGCTTGGCGGCGGTGTCCGCCTCGTCCAGCGGGGTGTGCAGGACGACGAGGAGGTCGGGACGGGCGGGCACCTGCATCGCCGTGGACTCGACGACGAGCCGCCCGGCGACAGGGTGCTCCAGCTCCTTGCGGATCTGCCCCTGGTCCTCGATGTCCCGCTCCGCCCAGATCCGGCAGAACTCGGCGCTGGCCGCGCTGACTTCGGCGAGGACCGCCTGGAACCCCTCGTCGTCGGGGCACCCTGCGTACATCGCGCGGAACTGCGCGACGACCGTGCGCGCGTTCTGGTCCCAGCTCCGGTTGCGCGACCGGTAGAGCGGATCGGTGAAGAAGTCGACGAGACAGTTCCCCGGGGCGCCCCCGCGCCCCATGCCGAACACCACGGCAGCCGCGTGGTTGAACATCACGCAGTTGTAGTAGCGGTCCATGATGTGCGCCGGATACGGCATCCACGTGTCGATCAGCCGCCGCAGCCCCTCGCACATGTCCATCCGGTCCGGGGCGACTTGAGGCGCGGGCGGGTTGAGCCCGGCGAGCAGATAAAGGTGCCGCCGCTCGGCGTCGCTCAGTCGCAGCACCCGCGCGACCGCGTCGAGGACCTGCGGGGAGACGGAGATGTCCCGCCCCTGCTCCAGCCACTGGTACCAGGAGGCGCCCACGCCCGCGAGCACGGCCACCTCCTCGCGCCGCAGCCCGGGCGTACGGCGCCGTACCCCGCCCGCCGGGAGCCCCGCTTCCTCGGGACTCACCCGGGCGCGCCTGCTCATCAGGAACTCCCGCAGCTCGGTGCGCCGTTCACTTCTCGCCGCACCCGTACCCGTACCGGTACCCGTGCCTGTGCCCGTACCCGTGCCCGCAGGCGCCACGTGCCGCTCCCCCGTCGTAGCCGTGTCTGGTGGTGCCACCACCACCATAAGTTCCGACTCCCCGCGTTTCTTCCCGCGCCCGCAAGCTCGTGCCATGGCGATCGACACGACCGAACCGACCACCTCACCGACTCCGGAACCGGACCTCACCGCACGCGAACTCCCCACCCCCGTAAGCCCCGTACGGCTGTCCACCCGCGACAGGCTCGTCCTCTTCGTCCTGTGCGCCGCCCAGTTCATGGTCGCCCTGGACTTCTCCGTCCTGAACGTGGCCCTCCCCCGGCTCGGCGCGGACCTCGGCATGAGCCGTACGGCACTCCAGTGGGCGGTCACCGCCTTCGCGCTGCCGTCCGGCGGCTTCCTGCTGCTCTTCGGCCGGGTCGGTGACCTCTACGGGCGCCGCAGACTGTTCCTCGGCGGGCTCGGTCTGTTCGGCGCGGCTTCGCTGCTGGCGACGCTGGCCTGGAACCCGGAGGTCTTCCTCGCCGCCCGCGCGCTGCAGGGAGTCGGCGCGGCGGCCATCGTGCCGACCGGCATGTCCCTGCTGACGACCACCTTCGCGGAGGGTCCGGCCCGCGACCGCGCGCTCGGTGTCTCCGGCGCGCTGCTGTCCCTCGGCTTCACCACCGGCATGATCGCGGGCGGCGTCCTCACCGACACGCTCGGCTGGCGCTCCACGATGGCCCTGCTCACGCTCGTCACACTGCTCGTGCTGCCGCTGGCTCCCGCCCTGCTGCCGGAGTCCCGCACCGCCGCGCACCGCCACCTGGACGTGCCCGGCGCGGTCACCGTCACGGGCGGTCTGCTGTCCCTGATCTACGCCCTCTCCAGCGCCGCCGACCGCGGCTTCGGCCACGCCGACGTGCTGCTCTGCCTGGTCGCTGGGCTCGCCCTGCTGGCCGGGTTCGCCGTGATCGAGTCCCGTACGCCCGCCCCGCTGGTCTCGCTGCCCATGCTGCGCCGCCGCACGGTGGCGTGGGGCAACCTGGGCGGGCTGGTCACCTTCTCGATGATGTCCGCGGTCATCTTCGTGCTGACCCTGTACCTCCAGGAGATCCTGGGTCTGTCCGCGTTCGAGACCGGGCTCGTCTTCGGCGCGCAGGGCGTCCTGTCGGTCGTCGCGGGCACCCTGGCCCCGAGGGTCGTCGGGCGCCTGGGCGCCCCGCGCACCCTGGTCGTCTCACTGACCGGTCAGGGCGCGCTGGTGGCGACCCTGCTCCTGCTGGACACCGGTTCCTGGTCGGCGTGGCTCGCCACCGCCGCCGTCTCGCTCGCGAGCATGTGCCACCTGGGCGCGATCGTGTCGTACGGCCTGACCGTCACCTCGGGCGTCCCGGACTCCGAACAGGGGCTGGCCACCGGTCTGGTGACCTCCACCCAGCAGGTCGGCATCACCATCGGCATCCCCCTGCTCGGCAGCCTCGCCGCCGCCTCCCCCGACCTGCTCTCCGGCGTCCACACGGTGCTGGGGCTGGACGCGGCGATCGTGCTGGCCGCCGCCGCGCTGGTCGGGACGGGACTGCGCCGGGGCCGGACGGGGGTCTGAACTCCCGTGCCGTCACGGGCGGTCGAGGCGCAGCCGCTCCGCTCGTGGCAGTCCGGCCACGACCAGGTCGTAGGAGTCCTCGACCAGTTCGCGCAGGAGGGTGTCCGGGAGGGCGCCGTCCGCCGTGACGGTGTTCCAGTGGCGTTTGTTCATGTGCCAGCCGGGGACGACGAGGTCCGCGTGCTCGGTGCGGAGCCGGATCGCGTCCTCCGGGTCGCACTTGAGGTTGATGGTCAGGGGCCGCGCGCCCAGGTTCGTGAGGGCGAACATCTTGCCCAGCACCTTGAAGACCGAGGTCTCCGGGTTGAACGGAAAGTCCTCCACGACCGCGTTGAAGGACAGACACAGGGCGCGCAGCTCCTGGGGTTTCACTCGGGTTTCTCCTCCCGCGCCGCGTTTCCGGCGGGCTCGACCAGCACCGTCACGATCTTGTTCCGGCGTCCGGCCGCCGCCTCCGCCGTGAGCTTCAGGCGCCGCTCGTCGGGGAGTTCGACCTCGGCCGAGGCGCCCGCGATGGGGACGCGGCCGAGCGCCTTGGCGAGCAGTCCGCCGACGGTCTCCACGTCCTCGTCGTCGTACTCCTCCAGGCCGTACAGCTCGCCGAGGTCGGTGATGTCCAGGCGGGCGGTGACCCGGTAGCGGCCGTCGCCCAGCTCCTCGACGGGCGGCAGCTCGCGGTCGTACTCGTCGGTGATCTCGCCGACGATCTCCTCCAGGATGTCCTCGATGGTGACGATGCCCGCCGTGCCGCCGTACTCGTCGATGACGACGGCGACGTGGTTGCGGTCCTTCTGCATCTCGCGCAGCAGGTCGCCCGCGTTCTTGGTGTCGGGCACGAAGACGGCGGGGCGCATCGCGGTGGAGACGAGGTCGTTCTCGGCGTCGCGGTTGATGTGCGTCTTGCGGACCAGGTCCTTGAGGTACACGATCCCGACGATGTCGTCCTCGCTCTCGCCGGTGACCGGGATGCGGGAGAACCCGGAGCGCAGGGCGAGGGTGAGTGCCTGGCGGATGGTCTTGTACCGCTCGATGACGACCAGGTCGGTGCGCGGCACCATCACCTCGCGCACCAGGGTGTCGCCCAGCTCGAAGACGGAGTGCACCATGCGGCGCTCGTCGTCCTCGATCAGCGACTGCTGCTCCGCGAGGTCGACCATCGCGCGCAGCTCCGCCTCGGAGGCGAACGGACCGCGCCTGAAGCCCTTGCCGGGGGTGAGCGCGTTGCCGATGAGGATCAGCAGCGAGGGGATCGGACCCATGATCCTGGCCAGCGGCAGCAGGACGTACGCCGCGACCGTGGCCGTGTTCAGCGGGTGCTGGCGGCCGATGGTGCGCGGGGAGACACCGACGGCGACGTACGACACGAGCACCATCACCGCGATGGCGATCAGCAGGGCTTCCCAGGTGTCCGGGAACTCCCGCAGGCAGGCGTACGTCACGAGCGCCGCCGCCGCCATCTCGCAGGCGACGCGGACCAGCAGGGCGACGTTCAGATAGCGGGTGGGGTCGGCGGCGACCTGGGCGAGCTTGGCGCTGCCCCGGCGCCCTGACTTGACGGCTTCCTCGGCGCGGAAGCTGGAGACACGGGCGAGGCCCGCCTCCGCGCAGGCGGCGAGCCAGGCCACGACGATCAGCGCGACCGCGCCGATCACGATCTGCGGACTCATGCGCCCCGCCTACGAGACGGTCGGCGCCGGGGACGGCCCGGTCATCCCGCGCTCGGCGCGCCAGCCGTCCACGATGGCGGCCTGGAGCCCGAACATCTCGGCCTTCTCGTCCGGCTCCTCGTGGTCGTAGCCGAGGAGGTGCAGCACGCCGTGGACGGTGAGGAGCTGGAGCTCCTCGTCCATGGAGTGCTGGGTCGGCGCGTCCTTGCCCTGCTGGGTGGCGACCTCGGGGCAGAGCACGATGTCGCCGAGGAGTCCCTGCGGGGGCTCGTCGTCGTCCTTGCCCGGCGGACGCAGTTCGTCCATCGGGAAGGACATGACATCCGTCGGCCCCGGCAGGTCCATCCACTGGATGTGGAGCTGCTCCATGGCGTCGGCGTCCACGACGATCACCGAGAGCTCGGAGAGCGGGTGGATGCGCATCCGCGCGAGCGCGTAGCGGGCGATGTCGAGGATCGCCTGCTCGTCTACCTCGGTGCCGGACTCGTTGTTGACGTCGATCGACATGGTCGTGCTGGTCTACTTCCCCTTGGGTCCGGCCTTGCCGCGGCTGTGTCCCTTGTGGGCGCCGTTCTCGGTGCCGTGCGTGCTGTCGTACTGCTCGTACGCGTCGACGATACGGCCCACGAGCCTGTGCCGGACGACATCCTGCGACGACAGCCGGGAGAAGTGGACGTCCTCGACGCCCTCCAGGATCTCCTGCACCTGCCGCAGACCGGACTTGGTGCCGTTCGGCAGGTCGACCTGGGTGACGTCACCGGTGATGACGATCTTCGAGTCGAAGCCGAGGCGGGTGAGGAACATCTTCATCTGCTCGGGGCTGGTGTTCTGTGCCTCGTCCAGGATGATGAAGGCGTCGTTCAAGGTACGGCCACGCATGTACGCCAGCGGGGCGACCTCGATCGTGCCCGCCGCCATCAGCCGCGGGATCGAGTCGGGGTCGAGCATGTCGTGCAGGGCGTCGTAGAGGGGGCGCAGGTAGGGGTCGATCTTCTCGTAGAGCGTGCCGGGCAGGAAGCCGAGGCGCTCTCCGGCCTCCACCGCGGGGCGGGTGAGGATGATCCGGTTGACCTGCTTGGACTGCAGCGCCTGGACCGCCTTGGCCATGGCCAGGTAGGTCTTGCCGGTGCCGGCGGGTCCGATGCCGAAAACGATCGTGTGCTGGTCGATCGCGTCCACGTAGCGCTTCTGGTTGAGCGTCTTGGGGCGGATCGTGCGGCCGCGCGAGGACAGGATGTTCTGCGTCAGCACCTCGGCCGGGGTCTCCGGGCCGTCGCTCGTCCCGTTGTCGCTCGCCTTGAGCATGGCGATCGAGCGTTCCACTGCGTCCTCCGTCATCGGCTGCCCGGTGCGGAGCACGAGCATCATCTCGTCGAACACGCGCTGGATGAGGGCCACTTCCGCCGGGTCGCCCGTCGCGCTGATCTCATTGCCCCGGACATGGATGTCGGCCGCCGGGAAGGCTTTCTCGATCACGCGCAGCAGGGAGTCTCCGGACCCCAGCACGGTCACCATGGGGTGCTGGGCGGGAATGCTGATCTGTGCTCGCGCCCGCTGCGCGGAAGTCTGAGCTGTGGGTGTCTGAGTCATGGGCCGGCGCTCAGGGCCTGCGATTCCTCCTCATCACGGCCGCACCCCCAAGGGCGGCCTCGCACTGTCCAGAGTACGACGGGGTCCCGACAAGACGGCAGCGTTTTTCCTCCGGTCGGGGGGGCGGGTCCGCTGCCCGGGGCTGGAGACGGTGCTGCCCTCACGGGGGTTCCGCTGCGCGGGGCGTGAGAGTGGGCTGCCACGAGTGGCCGACGGGCTGCGGGGCTGTCCTCGCGAGGGTGGTTCCGCTGCGCGGGCGGAAACGGCTGTGGAGTGGCGATGGGGTACGAGGTTGTCCTGGCGGGGGCTCCGGTGCGCAGGGCGCGGAGGTGGCTGCGGGGTTGGTCATGAGATGCGGAGCTGTCCTGCCGGGGGTCCGCCCTGGCAGGGTCTGCTGCGCGGGGCAGCGGGGCGCGTGCCGCATGACGGTCACCACCATTACGGCTCCGGCCCCAGGGGCCCACTTCCGCCCCGCGGGCTCGGGGCGATGAAATGCCGGAGGTGTCCTGGTGGGGCCCTCTGCGCAGAGCCCGCGGGCGGGCCGACGCTGTGGCCGACGCCTCCCCGGCGGTGTCCGCGCGGGGGAACCGCGCCTGCCGCACGGTCCGGGGGTGGACACGGCTGTGGCCCGGGGGCCACTCCCGCTGCGCGGGCCCGGGTGCCCCGCAGGTCGGGGGTTGGCCGATGGGGTACGGGAATGGCGGTGCGGCACGGCACACCTGCGGCTCCGCTTCCGCTGCGCGGGTCACGGGTGGCTCTGCGGGCTGAGCCGCGCGCTGAGGACTCGTAGAAGGGGCGCCCCGCCCGACTCGCCCTGCCTTACGCCGACCGCCCGAAGCCGATCGTCGGGACCGCTCGGCGCAACGGCCAGGGGCGGTCCAGGTGGGGTGGGACCAGGGCGTCGAGGAAGGCGTAGCGGTGGAGGGCTGTGGGGTTCTGGGAGGGGAGGGACTGGACCCGGCGCCACCAGGCGCCGATTTCGGACCAGCCGGGGGCGGAGAGGGAGCCGCCGAATTCCTGGACGGAGAGGGCGGCGGTGAGGCCGGCCAGGGCCAGGCGGTCGGCGAGGGGCCAGCCCGCCAGGGTGGCTGTCACGAAGCCGGCCACGAAGACGTCGCCCGCGCCGGTGGGGTCCAGTGCCTCGACCTCGATCGCGGGGACCTCGGCCGTCTCCCCCGTGCGGCGGTCCACCGCGTAGGCGCCCTCCGCGCCGAGGGTGACCACCGCGAGGGGTACGTGTTCGGTGAGGGCGTGCGCGGCGGCGCGGGGGCAGGTCGCGCCGGTGTACCGCATCGCCTCCTCCGCGTTGGGCAGGAACGCCTCGCAGTGCTCCAGGTCGGCCAGACCGGCGAGGTCCCACGCGCCGGTGTCGTCCCAGCCCACGTCCGCGAAGACGCGGGTGCCGCGCCGGGCGGCCTGGGCGATCCAGGGGGCGCGGGTGCCGGGGGTCAGGGAGGCGACGGCGGCGCGGGCGTGCGGCGGGCAGTCGGGGGCGGGTTCCTCGGGCGGGGGCTCGTGGCCGTGGGAGATCATCGTCCGCTCGCCCTCGTACGCCATGGAGACCGTCACCGGCGAGTGCCACCCCGGCACCGTGCGCGACGGCGTGAGGTCGATGCCCTCGCCCCGGGCGAGCGCGTCCCAGCAGTACTCCCCGTAGTGGTCGTCCCCGAAGGCCGCCGCGAGCGACGTGCGCAGCCCGAGCCGGGCCAGCGCGGCGGCCATGTTGGCGACCCCGCCGGGGCTGGAGCCCATGCCCCGCGCCCACGACTCCGTACCCCGCACCGGCGCCGAGTCCAGTCCGGTGAACACGATGTCCAGGAACACCGTGCCGGTGAGATACACGTCGAAGGGCGGATCGCCGGGCGCGCGCAGGCCGGCCAGCGGGTCGACCTGCGCCTGGTGGCGCGCTGCCTGCGTGAGGTGCTCCGGTTCTCCTCCGGCTTCCTCTCCGGCCATCGCGGGGGACGGGGTCACGGCTGGCTCCCTGTCGTGGTGCGGATCTGGCCAGTGTGCACCACGTCGGCCCCGTACCGGGAAGGTCCCGCCACGCCGTCCACCCCGGACGGTGACGCCCCGGACCGCCCCTCACCAGCGCGGCATCACCGGTGTCCGCCACCCCGGTTCGGCCACCCGCATCGCCGCCGCGTCGTCCCGCTCGCGCAGCCGCCCGTCGTCCTCGGTCCAGCGCCGATGCAATCGGGCCAGCTCGTCGCGGTCCAACTCGACGCCGAGACCGGGTCGTTCGGAGACCGCGACCCGGCCGTCACGGAACTCGATCCGTTCGGTCAGCACGTCCTCCGACTGCCACGGATAGTGCGAGTCGCACGCGTGGTGCAGGTTCGGCACGGTCGCCGCGACCTGGGTCATGGCGGCGAGGCTGATGCCGAGGTGGGTGTTGGAGTGCATGGACACCCCGACCCCGAACGCCGCGCATATCGCCGCGAGATGCCGGGTGTTGCGCAGTCCGCCCCAGTAGTGGTGGTCGGAGAGGACGACCTGCACGGCGTCGCGCAGGAACGCCTCCCTGATCTCCCCGAAGGTGGTCACGCACATGTTGGTCGCGAGCGGCACCCCGCACCCGGCGGCCACCTCGGCCATCGCCGGTGTGCCCAGCGTCGGGTCCTCCAAGTACTCGAGGACGTCCGCGAGTTCGGCTGCCACCTTCAGCGAGGTCGGCACGGACCAGGCGCCGTTGGGGTCGAGCCGGAGCGGCTGCCCGGGGAACGCCTCGGCGAGGGCGTGGACGGCGGCGACCTCCTGCTCCGGCGGGAAGACGCCGCCCTTGAGCTTGAAGGAGCTGAACCCGTACCGCTCCGCGAAGAGGCGGGCCTGCGCGACGATCCCCGCCGGGTCCAGCGCGGCACCCCAGTCGTCCGGCTCGTACGGCACGCCGTCCGGGTGGGCGCCCCACTTGTAGAACAGGTACGCGCTGTACTCCACCGCGTCCCGCACCCGCCCCCCGAGCAGCGCGTGCACCGGGAGCCCGAGCGCGCGCCCCTGCGCGTCCAGACAGGCGACCTCGAAGGCGGAGAGCACGGAGAGGCGGAGCTTGTCCGCGCTGCGCACCCCGCGCAGCCCGCCCGCGTCCAGCGCCCCGCGCACCCGCTCCTCGTCCACGTCGAGCCCGAGACCGAAGAGCGCGTTCACATCCGTGACCGAGCGACCGACGAGCTGCTCGGCCAGCGGGCGTGCCAGCTCCAGGTAATCGGTGTCCCCGTAGGTCTCCCCGAGCCCGGTCGCCCCGCCCGCCGTGACGACCTCCACGATCAGCCGCGGGGTGTACGGCTGGTGCACGCCCTGGGCATTGAGCAGCGGCGGGTCGGCCACCAGGACGGGGGTCAACCGGACGTCCACCACGGTCAGTTCGCGGTTCACAGCGCGGCTCCCACCAGGTCGAGCCCGGTGGCCAGCAGCTCCCGCAGCACGCCGAGGTCGGCGTCGGAGGGGTCGGTGAGCGGGGCGCGCACGGGTCCGACCCGCTGTCCGCGCAGCCTCGCCGCCGCCTTGACCAGGGAGACCGCGTACCCGGGCACCCGGTCGCGGAAGTCGGCGAAGGGACCGTAGAACTCCCGGAGCAGCTTCTCGGTGGTGCCGTGGTCGCCGCCGCGCAGGGCGGTGAAGAAGGCGTCCGCGATCTCGGGGGCGAAGGCGTGCACGGCGGAGGAGTAGGCGGGGACGCCGACGGCGGCGTAGGCGCGGGCCTGCAGCTCGGCGGTGGCGGCGCCGTTGAAGAAGAGGAAGTCCTCGGGGGCGGCGAGGGTGAGGCGCCTCAGGCGGTCGAGGTCGCCGTGCCCGTCCTTGAGCCCGATGACCTGGGGGATGCGCGTCAGGCGCCGCAACGACCCGGTGTCGTAGGCGACTTGGCCACGCTGGTAGGTGATCAGCGGGAGCCGGGTGCGGGCGGCGAGCTGCTCCAGTTGGGCGACGAGACCGGACTGCGGGGCGGCGGTGAGGTAGTGCGGGAGGACCAGGAGGGCGTCGGCTCCTGCCTCCTCGGCGATCCGGGCGAAGCGGGCGGCCTGCGCCCAGCCGTAGCCGGTCCCGGCGACCACGGGCACGCGTCCGGCCGCCTCCTCGACGGCGAGGGCGACGACCTGCCGGTACTCGTCCTCGTCCAGGGAGAAGAACTCGCCCGTGCCGCACGCCGGGAAGAGGGCGCCGGGTCCGGCGGCGAGCCGGGAGGACACATGGGCGCGGAAGCCCTCGGGGTCGAGGGTGCCGTCGTCGTGGAAGGCGGTGAGCGGGAAGGACAGCACGCCGTGCGCCATGCCCTCCCGCAGCCGTCGTGCCACGTTCCGCGGGTCCGGGTCGTCGCTCATCGGCCACCATCTCCCCTTGTGAATGCCGATCACGTATGAGAACAGAGGCTAAGTACACGTACATGACACCGTCAATGGCGCATCGAGGGGCGCGCGACCGGAGTGCGGCAACGGACGGGCGCGCGGGCGCGCACAGCAAAGAGCCCCACCCCGCCAGAGACGGGATGGGGCTCGATCGAGCGCCGGGCAGGCCTTGCACCTGCATTTCCCCGCAGGAAGCGGGGCGTCTTTCCTTGGACCACCAACGCACTGTCCGCCACCGGGAGTTCCGGCGACCGCGACGTGATCAACCATAGCGCATCCACGGTCGTTTGTGATCACCCGAGATCAGAAACCGACCGCCCGCCCGGTCACCCGCCGATCGCCCACCGGTCACTCGCCCGGAGGAGCGCAGGCAAATACCCGTACTCACACACTCCAAACCATATGTGATCCAGATCACAGGCACTCAACTTCTGCTCGAAACCACGTGCTTGATACAACTTGCTCGCGCCCTCCCGTCCCCCGGACCACCGGCGCCTCTCTCCCCCCTTTCGCATCCTTTCGAGCTGTCGCTCTCGCCTGCCCTGGGAACGCCCGTGTCCGCCCCCCGCACCACCCCCTGGCCCCTCGTCGCCCTTTTCACGGCCGGGTATCTCGCGCCGTATCTGCTGCCCACCACCGTCGGCAGACTCGACGCCGGACTTCCGCTCACCGCCACCGAGGCAGGCGCCACCGGCAGCGCCCTGCTGCTGAGTTCCGCCACCGCCGGCTTCCTGCTGGCGGCGCGCGGCGGACGGGCCGGGGCGCGCACCCTCGCCCGCGTCGGGCTCACCCTCGCCGTCCTCGGTTACGGCACCGCCGCCCTGACCGGCTCGGTCCCGGCGGTCGTCGCGGGCGTGCTCGTCGGCGGACTCGGCTCGGGTACCGCCACGGCCGTCGCCGCGAGCGGCATAGCGGGGCGCACCGACCCGCACCGGGTCACCACGCTCGGACTGCTCACCGTCTCCGCCCTCGCGGGCACCCTCTACCTGACGATCCCGCACCTCGGTCCGGGCCACGGTCTGCCGCTCGCCGCGATCGCCCTGACCGCGCTGGCGGTCCTCCCCCTCACCGGGCGCCTGGACACCCATGCGGCCACCCCCACGTCGACCACCGGGCACACCCCGCTCCCCCACCGGGGCACCGGGCTGCTGCTGGCCGCCGCCATGCCCTGCTGGTCCCTCGCGCAGAACTCCCTGTGGGGGGTCAGCGGGCGGATCGGGCTGACCCAGGCGCATCTGACCGAGGTCACCGTCGGCGCGGTGTTCGCCGCCGCGCTCGGCGCCGGACTGCTCGGCGTCCTCGGCGCGGGCGCGCTCGGTCCGCGCATGGGCCGGGCGGTGCCGATCGGCGTCGGTACGGTGCTCATCGCGGTCTGCGTCGTACTCAGCGCGTCGGCCTCGGGGCCGGTGTCGTTCGCGGGCGGGGAGATCGCCTGGAACGCCTGCTACCCGCTCGTGCTGTCGTACGTCATCGGACTCGCCGCCTCCCTCGACCCGCGCGGGCGCTGGGCGGTGCTGGTCGGCTCGGCGGGCTCGCTCGGCACGGCGGCCGGACCGCTGGCGGGCAGTCTGCTGTCGGCGTGGGCGGGCTACCCGGCGATGGGCCGGATACTCGCCGTCGTCCTGCTGGTGTCAGCGGTGCCGATGACGGCCGCGGCCCTGCGCGCGACCGCCCCGGCCCGCCGGACCACCCGGATCGCGGACCTGCCGGTGGTGGAGATCCCGCTGGCGGAACTCCCGCACGCGGAAACCTCCCTCACGGGCACCTCTCTCGCGGAGATCTCCCTCACCGAGGTCCCCCTCACCGAGGTCTCCCTCGCGGAGGTCTCGCTGGCGGAGGTGGCGCTGGCGGAGATCCCCCTCGTGGAGATCCCCGCCCTGGAGCCCCTCCTCGCGGAGACGGCGCCCGGTCTCCCGGTCCGCGCGCTCCCGGGTCACTCGAACTCGTACGCCTCCACCTCGGCGAGGTAACGGGCGCGCAGCTCCTCGTCGTCCTCCAGGAAGGAGGCGAGGAAGGAGTTGCGGGCCAGTTCGCGCAGGCGGTCCTGGGACAGGTCGAGCGTCTCGTGGACCGCGGCGAAGTTGTCGCCCGCGTAGCCGCCGAAGTAGGCGGGGTCGTCGGAGTTGACCGTGCACATCAGACCCGCTTCCAGCATCGCCGGGAGCGGGTGGTCGGCCAGGGTGTCCACGGTGCGCAGCCGCACGTTGGACAGCGGGCACAGGGTGAGCGGCACCCGGTCGCGGACCAGCCGCTCGACCAGCGCCGGGTCCTCCATGCAGCGCAGCCCGTGGTCCACGCGCTCGACACCGAGGACGTCCAGCGCCTCGGTGATGTACTCCGGCGGACCCTCCTCACCCGCGTGCGCCACGCGGCGCAGACCGAGCGCGGCGGCTGCCTCGTACACCTCGCGGAACTTCACCGGCGGGTGGCCGACCTCGGCGGAGTCAAGACCGACACCGGTGATCCGGTCCAGGTACGGCTTGGCGGCGTCCAGGGTGGCGAGCGCGGACTCGGCGGACTCGTCGCGCAGGAAGCACATGATCAACCTGGTGGAGACGCCGTGGTTCTCCACGCTGCTGCCGAGCGCGCGCCACAGCCCCTCGACCACGGTGCCCATGTCCACGCCCCGGGCGAGGTGCGCCTGCGGGTCGAAGAAGATCTCGGCGTGCCGGACCCCCTGCGCGGCGGCGCGGGCGAGGTAGGCGTTGGCGAGGTCCTCGAAGTCCTGCTCGGTGCGCAGGACGGCCATCAGCTCGTAGTACAGGTTCAGAAAGGACTGGAGGTCCTCGAACCGGTACGCCTCGCGCAGCGCCTCGGTGTCCGCGTACGGCAGTGTCACGCCGTTGCGTCCGGCCAGCCGGAAGGCCAGCTCGGGCTCCAGGGTGCCTTCGATGTGCAGGTGCAGTTCAGCTTTGGGGAGGGGCATCAGAGCATCGTACGGCCCTTTACCCGCCCATTCATCCGCCCGCCCGGGTGGCGCTCAGCGGCGCTTGGGCACCGGTACGCGCTGGAGATCCCGGGCCACGGTCAGCTCCCCGGTGAACCCCGCCGCACGCGCCTGGCGCTCGAAGGCTTCGGGGTCGGAGTAGCGCTGGCTGAAGTGGGTGAGGACCAGATGCCGCACGCCCGCGTCCCGGGCCACGGCCGCCGCCTGCCCTGCGGTCAAGTGGCCGTGTTCCTCGGCGAGTCGTACGTCCTCGTCGAGGAAGGTGGACTCGATGACGAGCAGGTCGCACCCCTCGGCGAGCGCGTGGACGCCGTCGCACAGCCGGGTGTCCATGACGAACGCGAACCGCTGCCCGCGCCGGATCTCGCTGACCTCCTCCAGCGTCACCCCTCGCAGCGCGCCCGTGCGCTGGATACGGCCCACGTCCGGACCCGCGATGCCGTGCGCGGCGAGCCGGTCGGGCAGCATCCGTACGGCGTCGGGCTCGGTCAGCCGGTAGCCGTAGGACTCGACGGGGTGGGAGAGGCGGCGTGCCTCAAGGGTGTAGGCGGGGGTCTGCGCCAGGACGCCGTCGGTGTCGGCGGGTGCCTCGGTGAGGGCGACGGTCTCGCGGTAGGCGGTGGCGTACCGCAGCCGGTCGAAGAAGCGCTGCCCGGAGCGCGGGTAGTGCGCGGTGATCTCGTGCGGCACCCGGTCGAGGTTGATCCGCTGGATCACCCCGGCGAGACCGAGGCTGTGGTCGCCGTGGAAGTGGGTGACGCAGATCCGGTTCAGGTCGTGCGCGGCGACCCCGGCGCGCAGCATCTGCCGCTGGGTGCCCTCGCCGGGGTCGAACAGGATGCCCTCGCCGTCCCAGCGGAGCAGATAGCCGTTGTGGTTGCGGTGCCGGGTCGGGACCTGGCTGGCGGTGCCGAGGACGACGAGTTCGCGTACGGACATCTCTTTTAGCCGGGGGGCCATTCGAGACCGCGGCCGCCGAGGACGTGCGCGTGGGCGTGCCAGACGGTCTGCCCTGCGCCGGCGCCGGTGTTGAACACCGTGCGGTAGCTCTCCAGCTTTTCCTCGTCGGCGATGGTCTGCGTCTCGGCGAGCACGTCGGCGGCGAGCTGCGGGGCCGCTGCCGCGAGGGTGGCGGCGTTCTTGTAGTGCGCCTTGGGGATCACCAGGATGTGCGTCGGGGCCTGGGGGTTGATGTCCCGGAACGCGAGGGTGGTGTCCGTCTCGCGGACCACGGTTGCGGGGATCTGGCCTGCGACGATCTTGCAGAACAGGCAGTCCTCTTGGGGCTCTCCCGCCATTTCGCTGCGCTCGCTTTCGCCGGTTGGGTGGTCTTCGGGCATCGTAGTCGGTTGGGTGCGGCGCCGTTTGGGCTGGTCGCGCAGTTCCCCGCGCCCCTTTGGGTTGGCAGAGTCCAGGGTGTTTTCGCGGCGCCCCACGTGCCTTTAGGTGGGCAAGCCTGGAGGAGTTTTCGAGGGCTCCCTCTCCAGCGCCTCCAAGGCCAGCCTTATCGCCTCGTCCAACTGGGTGTCCCTGGACGCTGCGTAGTCCTGGGGTTTTTGGACCACCTCCACGTCCGGGTCCACGCCGTGGTTCTCCACTCCCCAGCCGTAGCCCTCCAGCCAGAAGGCGTACTTCGGCTGGGTGATGAGGGTGCCGTCGACCAGGCGGTAGCGGCTGTCGATGCCGATGACGCCGCCCCAGGTGCGGGTGCCGACGACGGGGCCGATGTTCAGGGCGCGGATGGCGGCGTTGACGATGTCGCCGTCGGAGCCGGAGAACTCGTTGGCGACGGCGACGACCGGGCCGCGCGGGGCGTCCTGGGGGTAGCTCTCGGGTCGCATGCCGCGCGGGAGGTCCCAGCCGACGACGCGACGGGCGAGCTTTTCGACGACGAGCTGGGAGGTGTGGCCGCCGCGGTTCTCGCGGACGTCCACGATGAGACCCTCGCGGGCGACCTCGACGCGCAGGTCGCGGTGGATCTGCGCCCAGCCGGGCGCCTGCATGTCGGGGACGTGGAGGTAGCCGAGGCGACCGCCGGACTTCTCGTGGACGTAGGCGCGCCGGTCCGCGACCCAGGCGTGGTAGCGCAGCGGCTCCTCGTCGGCGAGGGGGATGACGACGGCGTGCCGGGGTTCGCCGCCGCCCGCCGGGGAGATCGTCAGCTCGACGGGCTTGCCCGCGGTGCCGGTGAGCAGCGGTGCGGGTCCGGTGACCGGGTCGACGGGGCGTCCGCCGATGGCCACGAGTGCGTCGCCGGGGCGTACGGCGACGCCGGGCGCGGCGAGCGGGGAGCGTGCCTCGGGGTCGGAGGTCTCGGAGGGCAGGATCCGGTCCACCCGCCAACTGCCGTCCTCGTGGCGGGAGATGTCGGCGCAGAGCAGTCCCTGCCGGGGTCCGCCGCCGTAGCCGCCGCCGGGGGTGACGTAGGCGTGCGAGGTGCCGAGTTCGCCGTGCACCTCCCACAGGAGGTCGACCAGGTCGTCGTGGGTGGCGAGGCGGTCGAGGACCGGGCGGTAGCGGTCGAGGACGCCGTCCCAGTCGGTGCCGCCCATGTCGGGGCGCCAGAAGTTGTCCCGCATGATCCGGCCGGTCTCTTCGTACATCTGCCGCCACTCGGCGACCGGGTCGACGGTGTGCCGGATGCGGCCGAGGTCCACGACGATGTGGGAGTCGCCGTCCTCGTCGTCGGAGGCGCGCCGGTCGGCGGGTACGACGCGCAGGCGGCCGTCGCTCCACAGCAGGACCCGCTTGCCGTCGCCGCTGACCCGGAAGTGGTCGGCGTCGGCGGCCAGGTGCTCCAGGCGCTGCTGGGCGAGGTCGTAGCGCTCCAGCTCGGTCTTGGGGTCGGGGGCGTCGGGCGTGGCGCGGGCGGCGCCGAGGACTCCGCGCACCGGGTGGCGCAGCCAGAGGACGCCGTCGCGGGCGGCGCGCAGGTTGGTGTAGCTGGCTGCCTCGACCGGGAAGGGCACGATGCGGTCCGCGAGCCCGTCGAGGTCGATCCGGGTGACCGGGGCGCCCTCGCTCTCCGGGGTCTCGTCCTTGTCCGGGGTGCCGAAGGGGCGGCCGTGGCGCTGCGGTCCGAAGGGCGACGGCGTGGTCGCGGCGAGGGTGATCAGGTGCGGGCGGACGCTGTCGACGAAGGCCAGGTCGAAGACGTGCCGGTCGTAGACGGGGTCGAAGGAGCGGCTGGAGAGGAAGGCGAGGTGCTTGCCGTCCAGGGTGAAGGCGGGCGCGTAGTCCTGGAAGCGCAGCGGGGTCGCCTCGGTGACCGTGAGGTCGGTGGTGCTGGCGAGGCGGATCTGGGAGAGCGGGCGGGGACCGGGGTGAGCCCAGGCGAGCCAGCCGGAGTCGGGCGAGAAGGCGAGCCCGTGCACGTCGCCATGCTCGCTGCGGTCGACCTCGCGGACCTCGCCGGTCTCCCGCTCGACCAGCAGCAGCCGTCCGTCGTGCGAGGCGACGGCGGCGCGACCGCCGTCGGGGGACATGGCGAGCGCGAGGACGCGCCCGAGCTGTCCCGCGGCGATCCGGCGGGGTACGGCGCCGGGGGCGAGACCGGTGGCGGGGGCGAACTCCAGGGCGTCCTCGCCCTCGGCGTCGGTCACCCAGACCACCCACTCCTCGCCGTCGGCGCGGAAGGTGCGCGGCAGCCGGGCGCGGACGCCGGGCTCGGCTGCCAGGGCGCGGGCGGGACCGCTCCGGTGGGTGACCCAGTGGACGGTGCCGCGCACGGCGACGGCGCTGCCGCGCCCGGTGTGGTCCGGGGAGGCGGAGCCGAACCAGCGGGCGGTGCTGACCTGGTGGGGCTGGAGGTCGACGCGGGCGCCGCCGAGGCGGATGTCCAGGCGGCGGGGTTCGGCGCCGTCGAGGTCGTCCAGGATCCACAGTTCACCGGCGCTGGACCAGATCACCCGGGTGCCGTCGGTGGCGGCGTGGCGGGCGTAGAAGCCCCCGAGCGGGGTGTGGCGGCGCAGGTCGGTGCCGTCGGCGAGGGAGGAGTAGAGGGCGCCGGTGCCTTCGTGGTCGGAGAGGAAGGCGATGCGGTCCCCGACCCACAGGGGGCTTTCGAGGTTGCCGTCGAGGTCCTCGTGGAGGCGGACGAACTCGCCGTCGCCGTCGCGGTCGATCCACAGCTTGCCCGCCGTGCCGCCCCGGTAGCGCTTCCACCAGGCGGCTTCGCGGCCCATGGGGGCGGAGAGCAGGACGGTGTGCGGGCCGTAGGCGATGTCACCGACCGGGCCGTACGGCAGGGTGGTGGCGGGTCCGCCGTCGAGCGGGACGGCGCGGGCCCAGGTGCGGCGCAGGCTGGCCTGGCCCTCGGTGCTGACCGCGAGGACCTCTCCGTCGGGGGTCCAGCCGAGCACCTGGGTCTTCCAACTGCCCCAGTAGGTCAGGCGCTTGGCGGGTCCGCCGTCGACGGGGGCGATGTGCGCCTCGGGGGCGCCGTCGCGGGTCGAGGTCCAGGCGAGGGTGGTGCCGTCGGGGGATATGCGGGGGTGGTTCACGGGCACGTTGTCCGCGCTCACCCGCCAGGCGCGCCCGCCGTCGAGCGGGGCCACCCAGACGTCGTCCTCGGCGGTGAAGGTCACCAAGTCGCCGCGCAGGTGCGGGAATCGGAGATACCCAGAGGTCGTCGTGGTCTTCGTGTCTGCCGTGAGGTCCTTGCCAGCGCCCTGAGTCACGCGGTCACCTTACGCGCGGTCCGGCGTCGCGGCGCCGGATTTGGATCACTTGCCTTCGACGGGCCAGCAGGTCGGATCGCCCTTGCACCACAGGGTCCGGGTGACGGTGACCGTCACGGTGGGCCGGGGCTGCCCGGGCGGGCGGTAGGTGGCGGGCGGGGTGTAGGCGGAGCTGGGTTTGGCGTCGCAGTCGCCGAGCCCGCTGACCCGGAAGACCCGGCGACCGTCCACCGTGGCGGTCAAGTGCCCGCGCACACAAACGCCGTTGACCGCGCGGGTCACCTCGCCGGTGACGGCTGCCTTCTTGCCGTCCTTGGTGCGCCCCTGGCAGTCCACGCTGACGACGGTCGCCGTGGAGGGCGAACTCGACTTCGCCGGACTGGCGCTGTCGCCCTGATGTCCGACGCAGGTCAGCCAACTCACGTCCACATGGCGCCGGTTCAGCTCGGCGGTGGCGGTGGAGTCGGTGGTGTAGGCGACGGTCGCGGACCCCAGATCGGTCGGCTGGCACGCGGTCATCGCGCCGATCCCCAGTGCCGCGAGCCCGCTCACGGCCAGCAGCCGTCCGGAGCGGCGCCGATCCCACCTCGAAGCCCCCATGCCTCCCAGCGTGCCACCGACTCCCACCCCGCGGAAGGCCGCCTCCGGCCAGTCACCCGAACGTGCGGCGCACGCCCGCGAGCCCGTGCGCGGCGTGCGCTGGAGCCGCTGTTGTCCGCCGTCAGCCCCGCAGCAGCAGCCACTCCTGAAGCTCCACCAGGTTCCCCTCCGGGTCCTTGAGGTGGGCCACGCGCATACGGTCCGTCAGCGGCGCCGGACCGTGCAGGATCTCGGCGCCGCGCCCGGCGATCTCGGCGCAGTACGCGTCGAGGTCGTCCACGCGCAGCACGATCAGTGAGCGGTGACCGGTGGCGGTGTCGCCCAGTTCGTCCAGGACACCTGCCATGCCCGCGCGGTCCTGGAGGGCGACCCCGGCGGAGCCCGCGTGGGGGCTGAACTTCTCGTACGGTCCGTTCTCCGCGCCCGACTGGGGACGCAGGCCGAGGACGTCGGCGTAGAAGCGGTAGCAGGCGGGGAAGTCGGTGACCAGCAGCCGTACTTGGCTCAGTTCCACAGGGGCTCCGATGTCAGGACCAGCGACCGGTGCGTCCCAGGAGGAGGGCCGCGGCGGCCGTTCCGGCGGTGGAGGTGCGCAGGACGGAGGGACCGAGGACGCAGGCGCGGGCGCCGGCTTCCTCGAAGAGCGCCAACTCGTCGCGGGAGACGCCGCCTTCGGGTCCGACGACGAGCACGATGTCGCCCGTCGCGGGGAGGTCGACGGTGGCAAGGGGCGCGCTCTCGTGCTCGAAGTCGGAGTGCAGCACGGCGGCGAAGTCGGCTTCCGCGAGCAGCGCGGCGACCTGCTTGGTGGAGGCGGCGTCGGCGACCTCGGGGAAGCGGACCCGGCGGGACTGCTTGCCCGCCTCGCGCGCGGTGGAGCGCCACTTGCCGAGCGCCTTCAGACCCCGGTCGCCCTTCCACTGGGTGATGCAGCGGGCCGCCTGCCAGGGCACGATGCGGTCGACGCCGACCTCGGTCATGGTCTCGACGGCGAGTTCGCCCCGGTCGCCCTTGGGCAGCGCCTGGACGACGGTGATGCGCGGGGCGGGCTCGGGCTCCTCCACGACGGCGCCGAGCCGGACGAGCAGCCGGTCCTTGCCCTCGGTCCCGGTCACCTCGGCCACGGCGTGGCGTCCGGCGCCGTCGGTGAGGACGACCTCCTCGCCCGCCTGGAGCCGCTTCACGGAGACGGCGTGCCGTCCCTCGGGCCCGTCCAGGACGAACGGTCCGCCCTCCGGGCCGAAGTCCTCCACCACGAACACGGGAGCGGTCATCCCGCGCCACCTCCGTCAGCCAACTCTGTTGTCGCGGCGCGCAGTTCGGCGGCCAGTACCTCCACAAGCCGCCCGGCGGGCAGCGCGCGGGCCAGCCGGTGTCCTTGTCCCGCCCACAGCGCCATGCCCTGGGTGTCGCCCGTCCCGGCGGCGACCCTCCGCAGCGGGGCGGTCAGGTGGTGGACGGCCGGGTAGGCGGCGGGCGCGTCCGCGCCGTGCTCGCGCAGGAAGCGGTTGACCAGGGCGCGGGCGGGGCGCCCGGTGAAGGCGCGGGTCGGCTCGGTGTGCGGGAAGCCGGGGTCGGTCAGCGCCCGCTTGTGCGGGTCGGGGGCGCCGGACTCGGGGGTGGCGAGGAAAGCCGTACCGAGCTGGGCGGCACTCGCCCCGGCGGCGAGCACGGCGGCGATCTGCGCGCCGCGCATGATGCCGCCCGCCGCGACGACCGGCAGGTCCACGGACTCGGTGACCTGCGCGAGCAGCGCGAGAAGCCCCAGACCCGCGCGGTCGCGGGCGGGGTCGTCCCGGTGGGTGCCCTGGTGACCGCCCGCCTCGATGCCCTGCGCGATGACGGCGGCGGCACCGGCGCGCTCGACCGCGCGGGCCTCCTCGGCGGTGGTGGCGGTGACCAGCGTGACGGTCCCGGCGCGGCGCAGCGCGTCCAGGACCTCGGGCTCGGGCACGCCGAAGTGGAAGGAGACGACGGGGACCGGGTCGGCGAGGAGCAGGGCCAGCTTGGCGTCGTAGGCGTCGTCGACCGGGCCGTAGGGGTCGCCGGTCGCGGTGCCGTAGCGCGCGCTCTCCCCGGCGAGACCGCGGGCGTACGCCTCGACGGCGGCGGGGTCGGCGGTCTGCCACTGGGGCAGGAAGAGGTTGACGCCGAAGGGTCGGTCCGTCAGTCCGCGCAGCCGCTCGATGTCGGCGCGCAGCGCGTCCGGGGCACGGTAGCCCCCGGCGAGGAAGCCGAGGGCGCCCGCCTCGCAGACGGCGGCGGCCAGTTCCGGCGTGGAGACGCCGCCCGCCATGGGTGCCTGCACGATCGGAAGCGTGAGGAGATCGGCGAGGGCGCGGGGCATGTCCGCATCGTGTCACGTCCGCCGCGCGAGTCCGAATCGAGCCCGGGGTCCCTGTCCCGGAAACGGCGGGAGGGGGGTGCCGGGCACCCCCCTCCCTGAACCGACGCTCGCGGTCAGCGGCCGTTGAACGCGTCCTTCAGCCGGGAGAACAGACCCTGCTGGCCGGGCTGGAACTGGCCGGTGGGCCGCTCCTCGCCGCGCAGCTTGGCCAGTTCGCGCAGCAGCCGCTCCTGCTCGGGGTCGAGCTTGGTCGGCGTGGTGACCTCGACGTGGACGATCAGGTCGCCCCGGCCGCCGCCGCGCAAGTGCGTGACGCCCCGGTTGTGCAGCGGGATCGACTGGCCGGACTGGGTGCCGGGCCGGATGTCGACCTCCTCCATGCCGTCCAGCGTCTCCAGCGGCACCTTGGTGCCGAGGGCCGCCGCCGTCATGGGGATGGTGACCGTGCAGTGCAGGTCGTCGCCGCGCCGCTGGAAGGTCGAGTGCGGCAGCTCGTGGATCTCGACGTAGAGGTCACCGGCGGGACCGCCACCGGGGCCGACCTCGCCCTCGCCCGCCAACTGGATGCGGGTGCCGTTGTCGACACCGGCCGGGATCTTCACCGTCAGGGTGCGCCGCGAGCGGACCCTGCCGTCGCCCGCGCACTCGGGGCACGGGGTCGGGACCACGGTGCCGAAACCCTGGCACTGCGGGCACGGCCGCGAGGTCATGACCTGGCCCAGGAAGGACCGGGTGACCTGCGAGACCTCGCCACGACCGCGGCACATGTCACAGGTCTGCGCGGTGGTGCCGGGGGCGGCGCCCTCGCCGTTGCAGGTGTTGCAGACGACCGCGGTGTCGACCTGGATGTCCTTGGTCGTACCGAAGGCCGCCTCGTCCAGCTCGACCTCGATCCGGATCATGGCGTCCTGACCGCGCCGCGTGCGCGAGCGCGGTCCGCGCTGCGACGCCGTGCCGAAGAACGCGTCCATGATGTCGGAGAAGTTGCCGAAGCCACCGGCCCCGAAGCCGCCCGCGCCGCCACCGGCGCCGCCCGCCTGCGAGAGCGGGTCGCCGCCGAGGTCGTAGACCTGCTTCTTCTGCGGGTCCGACAACACCTCGTAGGCGGCGTTGATCTCCTTGAACCGCTCCTGGGTCTTCGGATCCGGATTGACGTCCGGGTGCAGCTCGCGCGCGAGCCTGCGGAACGCCTTCTTGATCTCATCCTGCGACGCGTCGCGGCGCACGCCGAGAACGGCGTAGTAATCCGTGGCCACTTACGACTCCGCCAGGATCTGTCCGACGTACCGTGCCACTGCGCGTACCGCTCCCATCGTTCCCGGGTAGTCCATGCGGGTCGGTCCGACCACGCCGAGCTTGGCAACCGCCTCGCCGCCCGAACCGTAGCCGACCGACACGACGGACGTGGAGTTGAGTCCTTCGTGGGCGTTCTCGTGCCCGATACGCACGGTGACGCCCGGATCTTTGGCCTCGCCGAGGAGCTTGAGCAGCACGACCTGCTCCTCAAGTGCCTCCAGGACGGGCCGGATCACCAGGGGGAAGTCGTGTCCGAAACGGGTGAGATTGGCGGTGCCGCCGATCATCAGCCGTTCCTCGTTCTCCTCGACCAGTGTCTCCAGCAGTGTGGAGAGCACTGTGGAGACGGTACCGCGATCGTCCGCCTCGAACGCATCGGGGAGGTCCTCGACCAGTCGCGGCACATCGCTGAACCGGCGTCCGGCGACCCGGCTGTTGAGCCGGGCGCGCAGATCGGCGAGCGAGGATTCGCCGAACGGCGCCGGGCAGTCGACCATCCGCTGCTCGACCCGGCCGGTGTCCGTGATCAGCACGAGCATCACGCGCGCGGGGGCGAGCGAGAGCAGTTCCACGTGCCGCACGGTCGAGCGGGTCAGCGAGGGGTACTGCACGACGGCGACCTGCCGGGTCAACTGCGCGAGCAGCCGGACCGTGCGGGCCACCACGTCGTCCAGGTCGACGGCGCCGTCCAGGAAGTTCTGGATCGCGCGCCGCTCGGGCGCGGACATCGGCTTGACGCCCGCGAGCTTGTCGACGAAGAGGCGGTACCCCTTGTCGGTGGGGATGCGCCCCGCGCTGGTGTGCGGCTGGGCGATGAAGCCCTCGTCCTCCAGGGCGGCCATGTCGTTGCGCACGGTGGCCGGGGAGACGCCGAGGTTGTGCCGCTCGGTGAGCGCCTTCGACCCGACGGGCTCCTCGGTGCCCACATAGTCCTGGACGATGGCGCGCAGCACCTGAAGCCTGCGTTCACTCAGCATTCGGCGCGCACCTCCATCTTGTCGCCCCACGGCACTCGACTTGCTCCCTGGCACTCTGCTGGGGCGAGTGCCAGACTTCCCCGGCCCAGTGTACGGCCGTGGGGTACCGCCCGGGCAAGGTCAGCGGTACTGCGCCGGCTTCTTGCCGATAGCGTCCCGGTATGAGCGTGACTTGGGAAGACCTGGGGTGGGAGCGACTTGCCGAGGGCGTCGGACGGTGCCGCCTGCCGGGCTGGGACTGTACGGCGGGGCTGGTCGTGGGGTCGGGCACGGCACTGCTCGTGGAGGCGGGGTCGAGCCTCGCGGAGGGCGCCCGCCTCAAGACGGCGGTGCGGGAGCTGACCGGCCACGATGTGACCCATCTCGCGCTGACCCACCCGCATTTCGATCATGTGCTGGGCGCGGGCGCGTTCGCCGGGGCGGAGACGTACGCGGCGGTGGGCATGGACGCGCTGCTCGCGCACGAGGCGGGGGAGCTGCGGCGCGACGCGATCACCCAGGGGCTGCCGGTCGCCGAGGCGGACGAGGCGGTCGCCACGCTGCCGGTGCCCCTCCACCCGGTCTCGGGCGAGCTGACGCTCGACCTCGGCGGCGGCCGCCAGGTGCTCCTCGCCAACGTCGGTCCCGGCCACACCGCGCACGATCTCGCGGTCCTGGTGCCCGGCTCGCCGGAGGTCGTCTTCTGCGGCGACCTGGTCGAGGAGTCCGGCGAACCCCAGGCGGGACCGGACGCCGTACCCGCCCGCTGGCCCGCCGCCCTGGACCGGCTGCTCGCCCTCGGCGGCGAGGACGCGCTGTACGTGCCCGGTCACGGAGCGGTGGTCGACGCGGACTTCGTACGGCGCCAACGCGACGCCCTGGCCGCCCGTTTCGGCGTGTCGTGACGGGGGCGGTACGGGTTCTCCTATCGTCATGGGAATGCGCGAGTACTCCCCCGATCTGACCGCCCCCTGGAAGAAGCCCCAGCCGGTGCCGGAGGTCGCCGCCGAGCCGGGTCTGGTGGTGGAGGAGCCCGGCACCGGGTTCTGCGGGGCGGTGATCCGCTGCGAAGCGGGCACGGTGACGCTGGAGGACCGCTTCGGCAAGCACCGGGTGTTCCCGCTGGAGCCGCGCGGCTTCCTCCTCGAAGGGCGCGCGGTGACCCTCGTACGCCCCTCCGCCGCCCCGGCACGCCCCGCCCGCACCGCCTCCGGCTCCGTGGCCGTCCCGGGCGCCCGCGCCCGTGTGGCCCGCGCCGGGCGCATCTACGTCGAGGGGCGCCACGACGCCGAACTGGTCGAGAAGGTCTGGGGCGACGACCTCCGCATCGAGGGCGTGGTGGTCGAGTACCTGGAGGGCGTGGACGACCTGCCCTCGATCGTGGCCGACTTCTCCCCCGGACCGGACGCCCGCCTCGGCGTCCTGGTGGACCACCTGCTCCCCGGCACGAAGGAGTGGCGCATCGCCCAGTCGGTGACCAGCGACCACGCCCTGGTCGTCGGCCACCCCTACATCGACATCTGGGAAGCGGTGAAGCCCTCCGCCCTCGGCATCCCCGCCTGGCCCCGGGTCCCCCACGGCCAGGACTGGAAGACGGGGGTGTGCCGGGCGCTGGGCTGGCCGTCGGACAGCACGGGGGCGGTGTGGCAGGCGATCCTGGCGAAGGTGACGTCGTATCGGGAGCTGGAGCCGGCGTTGCTGGGGCGGGTGGAGGAGCTGATCGATTTCGTTACGGGTAGCGGTGGGGCCTGACGCCGGAAGAGGTTCCGAATTCGTCGGTGCCCAGCTCGATCCCGAGATCGTCCAGTGGCAGCGGATCGCCGAACTCCACGATCTCCTGACGTCGGTAGTCGGCCTCCTCGCCCTGGCCCGTCGGCTTTGTCAGCAGGACGCAGTGGTCCATGATCGGGTCGATGACGAGGTAGGCGGGGATCTTTCCTGCGGCGTAGACCGGACGCTTGACCACGTAGTCGTAGTGGACGCTGGGCTCGGACACGACTTCCACCACCATGGTGATCAGCCCACTCGGCAACAGGCGTCCGGAATCCGGCAGGTGATCATGTGCGAGAACCACCAGATCCGGGACAGGCTCGCTGACTTCGCCAAGGATTTCGATGCCCTGCCTCTGCAGAGGTGCCCAAGGCTGCCGTGGAATCCGGTCCTGCACCTTGGCCACAATCCTGTTGTGCACGATGCCGGAACCGATGGTCATCACGATCACCCCCCGAAGAAGCTCGGCCTTGACTCCCTCAGGCGGAACGAACTCGCCGAAGTACTTGGCCATCCCGAGTTCGTCCACAGCGGCAGCCTACGAACCAGGTCAGGGATCCAGCCGACAGCCCGCACCGATTCACCCCGGCGAGTGATCAGTCCACCAGGTCCCGCACCACCGCGTCCGCGAGGAGCCGTCCCCGCAAGGTGAGCACCGCGCGCCCCTCGTCGTACGGACCGGAATCGAGCAGACCGTCCGCCAGCGCCCGCCGGGAAGCCGCGAGCCCGTCCGGCTTCAGCAGGGACAGCGGAACGCCCTCCCGCAGCCGCAGCTCCAGCAGGATGCGCTCCACGCGGCGGTCCTCCTCCGAGAGGAGTTCACGTCCGGCGCCCGGAGAGCGGCCGGAGGCCAGCGCAGCCGCATACGCGCCCGGGTGCTTGACGTTCCACCAGCGCACGCCCCCCACGTGGCTGTGGGCGCCCGGTCCGGCGCCCCACCAGTCGGCGCCGCGCCAGTACAGCTCGTTGTGGAGGCAGCGGCCCGCCTCGGAGGTGGCCCAGTTGGAGACCTCGTACCAGTCGAAGCCCGCCGCCGAGAGCAACTCCTCGGCGATCAGATAGCGGTCGGCGTGGACGTCGTCGTCCGTCATCGGGACCTCGCCCCGGCGGATGCGGCGGGCGAGCTGGGTGCCCTCCTCGACGATCAGGGCGTAGGCGCTGACGTGGTCGGGACCCGCGCCGAGGGCCGCTTCCAGGGAGGCGCGCCAGTCGTCGTCGGACTCGCCGGGGGTGCCGTAGATCAGGTCGAGGTTGACGTGCTCGAACCCGGCGGCGCGCGCCTCCGCGACGCAGGCTTCCGGGCGCCCCGGGGTGTGCGTGCGGTCGAGGATCTTCAGGACGTGCGGCTTCGCGCTCTGCATGCCGAAGGAGATCCGGTTGAAGCCGCCCGCGCGCAGTTCGGCGAGGTAGGCGGGGGTGATCGTCTCCGGGTTTGCCTCGGTGGTGATCTCCGCGTCCGGCGCGAGTCCGAACTCGTCGCGGATCGCGCCCAGCATCCGCACCAGGTCCCCGGCGGCAAGCAGGGTCGGCGTGCCGCCGCCGACGAAGACCGTGCGGACCTCGCGCGGGTCGTCGCCGAGCACCTTGCGGGCCAGGCGGACCTCGTCGGTGAGGGTGTCCGCGTAGTTGTCCCGGGAGGCGAGCACACCGCCGGTGCCGCGCAGCTCGGTGGCGGTGTAGGTGTTGAAGTCGCAGTAGCCGCAGCGGGTCGCGCAGTAGGGGACGTGCAGATAGAACCCGAGGGGCCGCTCGGCGGCGCCGGCGAGCGCGGCGGGGGGCAGCGCGCCGTCGTCGGGGACGGGCTCGCCGTCGGGGAGTGCGGAAGGCATGTCCTCCATTGTCCCGTACCGCTGCCCTGTCCCGGACGCGCCGGTGTCCCGTCCCGGACGCGTGTCCTGTACAGGACACAGCCGCCTCACTCCGCCTGGAGCACCAGCAGCGCCAGGTCGTCGTCCGGCAGGTCGGGGGCGAAGCCGAGCACCAGGTCGTGGATGCGCTCCGCGATGCGCCCGGCGTCCAGCCCCGCGCACCCCGCGAGGGCGTGCGCGAGCCCGTCCTCGTCGTCGAACTGGCGGGAGCCGGAGCGGCGCTCGGTCACCCCGTCCGTGACGCACAGCAGGCTGTCGCCGGGCCGCAGCTCGACGCTCTCGCTGGTGTACGTCTCGTCCTCGACCACGCCCAGCAGCGTCTGCGGGCGGGCGGCGCTGCGGACCGCGCCGTCGGGGCTCAGCACCAGCGGCAGCGGGTGTCCGGCGGAGGCGAGGACGCAGCGGAAGCCGCCGTCCGCGTGCGGGGTCAGCTCGCCGTAGAGCAGGGAGAGGAAACGGCTCTGCGGACCCTCCCCCGGCGCGAAGGGACCCCCGCCCGCCGCGACCAGCGCGCGGGCGGCGGCGTCGGCGGCTTCGGTGGCGTCGTCCAGGAGGAGCTGGTTGAGGCGGTCGAGGACGCCCGCGACCGGGTAGCCCTCGCGGGCCAGCAGCCGGATCCAGGGCCGGGCAAGACCGATCACCACCGCCGCCTCCGGGCCCTTGCCCTGGACGTCGCCCACGGCGAAGCACCAGCGGCCGTCGCCCGCCGGGAAGATGTCGTAGAAGTCGCCGCTGGGTCCGCCCTTGTCGCGGGGCTCGTAGACCAGCGCGCTGCGCACGCCCGGGATCTCCGCGACCGCGCCGGGCAGCAGACCGCGCTGGAGGACGGCGCTGATGGTCGCCTGGCGGGCGTACTGCCGGGCGGCGCCGATGGCCAGCGCCACCCGGCGCCCCAGGTCCTCGACCAGCCCGGTCACCTCGTCGGGGAAGCGCAGCAGCCCGCAGCGGCCGATCACCAGGGTGCCCAGCGGGCGCCCGCCCGCGATGAGCCGGTAGGCGAGCGCCGTGCCATGGGTGCCCTCGGGACCGAGCGCGCCGCCCGGCCAGGGATACGGCTCCGGGCCCGAGCGCACGCCGTCGGGGCGCGGGGGCTCCTTCTCCAGGGCGCGGTGCAGCTCCTCGGTGCGGCTCTCGTGGGTGTGCCAGACCCGGACGGGCCCGGCGGCGCAGCCGGTGCGCACGGTCGCCTCGTCCTCCAGCCACACCGCGCACCAGTCCGCGAGCCGGGGCACCAGGAGCTGTCCGGTGAGGGCGGCGACCAGATTCTCGTCGAGCTGCCCGGCGAGCAGGTCGGACGCCTCGGCGAGGAAGGACAGCGCGCCCCGGCCCAGCCAGTCCCGGTCGCCGCCGGGGCGCTGCGGCTGCGGTGCCAGGGCTTCGGCGGCGCGCAGCGCGGGCACCGGCGCGGGACCCTCGGGTTCCTCCGTGCCGCCGGGCGGCAGCCGGGCCCACAGGGTCTTGCCGTCGGAGCGGTAGGTGACGCCCCAGGTCTCGGCGAGGGTGGCGACCAGGCGCAGTCCGCGCCCGTGCTCGGGCATCTCCGGCGCGTCGGGGTCGGCGGGGTCGCGCGGGGCGCGCGCCGGGTGGTGGTCGTGGACCTCCACGGTGAACGCGCCGGTCGCCTCGAGGCGCCAGGCGATCTCCACCTCGGTCCCCGCGTGCACGACGGCGTTGGTGACGAGTTCGCTGACGACGGCCATCGCGTCGTCGGCCAGCCGCGCGTCGCCGTCCGGTCCGGTCAGCCCGAGACCCGCCCACTCGGTGAAGGCGCCGCGCACCAGGGCGCGCGCCGAACCGGGCGCGGCGAGGCTCCCGGCGAGGGTGGCCCGCCCCTCGCCGAGCGGGCCCGCGCCGGGGTACGCGGGCGTGTCACCGACGGGGGCGTCGGTCGCCCGCTGGGTCGGTATGGCCGCCATGTCCATGCGGCCAGGGTGACAGACAGGGGGCGCGCATAAGCACTGTGTCACCGAAATGAGCGGTCGTGACGGGGAACTGTGCTACTGGTGTGCCAGAAGACGAACACTTTCGAGCGGAGACGGGCGTGAACTCCCCTCTTCGGGGGGTTCACGCCCGTTCCCTGGGTGCGTGTGCGTGCGGTTGTGGGACTACGGAGCCGGTCAGGCTTCGCGGGCGCCCGCGTACATCTCGTCGATCAGCCCGCGGTACTCCCGCTCGACCACCGGGCGCTTCAGCTTCAGGCTCGGGGTGATCTCGCCGTGCTCCACGTCGAGGTCGCGGGGCAGCAGCCGGAACTTCTTGATCGTCTGCCAGCGCTGGAGACCCTCGTTGAGCTGCTTCACGTACCCGTCGACCAGCTCGACGGTCTGCGGCGCGGCGACAACCTCGGCGTACGACCTGCCCTCCAGACCGTTGTCGGCGGCCCACTGGAGGATCGTGGGCTCGTCCAGGGCGATGAGGGCGGTGCAGTAGTTCCGGTCGGCGCCGTGCACCAGGATGTTGGAGACGTACGGACACACCGCCTTGAACTGCCCCTCGACCTCGGCGGGTGCCACGTACTTGCCGCCGGAGGTCTTGATGAGGTCCTTCTTGCGGTCGGTGATGCGCAGATAGCCGTCCGCCGACAGCTCGCCGATGTCGCCGGTGTGGAACCAGCCGTCGGACTCGAGCACCTCGGCGGTCTTCTCGGGCTGCTCGTGGTAGCCCTGCATGATGCCGGGACCGCGCAGCAGGATCTCGCCGTCGTCCGCGATGCGCACCTCGGTGCCGGGCACGGGCTTGCCGACCGTGCCGGTGCGGTACGCCTCGCCCGGGTTCACGAAGGAGGCGGCGGAGGTCTCGGTGAGCCCGTAGCCCTCCAGGATGTGGATACCGGCGCCGGAGAAGAAGTAGCCGATCTCGGGGGCGAGGGCGGAGGCACCGGAGACGCAGGCGCGCAGTTGCCCGCCGAACGCCTCACGGATCTTGGCGTAGACGAGGGCGTCGGCCGCCTTGTGCTTGACGGCGAGCGCGAACGGCACGGAGGCGGTGCCGGTGCGCCGGAAGCTGTCCTGGGACGCCTTGGCGTACTCGCGGGCGGTCTCGGCGGCCCACTGGAAGATCTTGTACTTGGCGGCGCCGCCGTCGCGCGCCTTGGCCGCCACGCCGTTGTAGACCTTCTCGAAGATGCGCGGCACGGCGGCCATGTACGTCGGGCGCACGACCGGCAGATTCTCGATGATCTTGTCCACGCGACCGTCGACGGCGGTGACGTGACCGATCTCGATCTGCCCGGAGGTGAGCACCTTGCCGAAGACGTGCGCGAGCGGCAGCCACAGGTACTGGGTGTCGTCCGGACCGAGCAGCCCGGTCGCGGCGATGGCCTTCGCCATGTACGACCAGTTGTCGTGCGGCAGGCGCACGCCCTTGGGGCGGCCGGTGGTGCCGGAGGTGTAGATCAGGGTGGCGAGCTGCTCGGCGGTGATCGCGCCGACCCGCTCCTTGATCAGCTCGGGGTGCGTCTCCAGGTAGGCCGCGCCGCGCTTCTCCAGCTCGGCGAGGGTGATCACCCAGTCGTCGGTCTCCACACCCTCGGCGTCGATGACGACGACCTTGGTGAGCGCGGGCAGCTCGGCGCGGCGCTCGACCGCCTTGGCGACCTGGGCGGCGTCCTCCGCGATCAGCACCCGGCTCTGGGAGTCGGAGAGGATGAACGCCGACTCGTCGGAGTTGGTCTGCGGATAGACGGTCGTGGTGGCGCCGCCCGCGCAGAGGATGCCGAGGTCGGCGAGGATCCACTCGACCCGGGTCGAGGAGGCGAGCGCGACGCGCTGCTCGGGCTCGATGCCCAGCTCGATGAGACCGGCCGCGATGGCGTACACGCGCCCTGCGGCCTGGCTCCAGCTCAGCGACTTCCACTCGTCCGGACCGGTGCCTGCCGGGGACGGGACCGGGTAGCGGTACGCCTCGGCGTCCGGTGTCGCCGCCACGCGCTCCAGGAAGAGGGCCGCCACGGAGGGCGGTCGGTTCTCGATCAGGGTCTGTGTGTCGCTCACGACATCCTCCGGGGCCCGCGACGGTGCGGCTGACTCGGTGCGGCTGGGTTGACTCACGTGGGGAATTCGAACGGGTACGGCCTGTTGTTTAACTCGCGAGTAACTATGGGGCAGGGATCAGGGTAAGGCGCGACCGCCCGTCGCGTAAGAGGACTCGGCCTGCGACTTCCCCACACGACCCCACGGAACGTCCACGCAGAGCGACCCGGCGCACACGCAGGGGCCCGCCGCACTTGTGTGCGACGAGCCCCTTGTGCCCGCAATTGCGCGTACGGCCCGAAGGCGCGCGCGGTTACTTCTTGCCCTTGCCCGACCCCGCGCTGTCGTCGCTGGAGAGCACCGCGATGAAGGCTTCCTGCGGAACCTCCACGGAACCCACCATCTTCATCCGCTTCTTGCCTTCCTTCTGCTTCTCCAGCAGCTTCCGCTTACGGGAGATGTCACCGCCGTAGCACTTGGCGAGGACGTCCTTGCGGATGGCGCGGATGGTCTCGCGGGCGATGACCCGCGAGCCGATGGCGGCCTGGATCGGCACCTCGAACGCCTGCCGGGGGATCAGCTCGCGCAGCTTGGCGACGAGCCGCACGCCGTACGCGTACGCGGCGTCCTTGTGGGTGATCGCCGAGAAGGCGTCGACCTTGTCGCCGTGCAGCAGGATGTCGACCTTGACCAGGCTGGAGGTCTGCTCGCCCGTGGGCTCGTAGTCCAGCGAGGCGTAGCCGCGGGTCTTGGACTTGAGCTGGTCGAAGAAGTCGAAGACGATCTCCGCGAGCGGCAGCGTGTAGCGGATCTCGACGCGGTCCTCGGAGAGGTAGTCCATGCCGAGCAGGGTGCCGCGCCGGGTCTGGCACAGCTCCATGATCGAGCCGATGAACTCGGTGGGCGCGAGGATGGTGGCCCGCACGACCGGCTCGTAGACCTCGTTGATCTTCCCCTCGGGGAACTCGCTCGGGTTGGTGACGACATGCTCGCTGCCGTCCTCCATGACCACGCGGTAGACCACGTTGGGGGCGGTGGCGATCAGGTCGAGACCGAACTCGCGCTCCAGGCGCTCCCGGATCACGTCCAGGTGCAGCAGCCCGAGGAAGCCGACGCGGAAACCGAAGCCGAGGGCGGCGGAGGTCTCCGGCTCGTACACCAGGGCGGCGTCGTTGAGCTGGAGCTTGTCCAGCGCCTCGCGCAGCTCCGGGTAGTCCGAGCCGTCCAGCGGGTACAGACCCGAGAACACCATCGGCTTGGGGTCCTTGTAGCCGCCGAGTGCCTCGGTCGCGCCCTTGACCTGGCTGGTGACGGTGTCACCGACCTTGGACTGGCGGACGTCCTTCACACCGGTGATCAGATAGCCCACCTCGCCGACGCCCAGGCCGTCGGCCGGGAGCATCTCGGGCGAGTTGGTGCCGATCTCCAGCAGCTCGTGGGTCGCGCCGGTCGACATCATCTTGATGCGCTCGCGCTTGTTGAGCTGACCGTCGATGACACGCACGTACGTCACGACACCGCGGTAGGAGTCGTAGACCGAGTCGAAGATCATCGCGCGGGCGGGGGCGTCCTTGACGCCGACCGGGGCGGGGATCCGCTCGACGACCCGGTCGAGGAGCGCCTCGACGCCCATGCCGGTCTTCGCGGAGACCTTGAGCACGTCGTCGGGGTCGCACCCGATGAGGTTCGCCAGCTCCTCGGCGAACTTCTCCGGCTGCGCGGCCGGCAGGTCGATCTTGTTCAGCACGGGGATGATCGTGAGGTCGTTCTCCATCGCCAGGTAGAGGTTGGCGAGGGTCTGCGCCTCGATGCCCTGAGCGGCGTCGACGAGGAGGACGGTCCCCTCGCAGGCGGCCAGCGACCGCGAGACCTCGTAGGTGAAGTCGACGTGCCCGGGGGTGTCGATCATGTTGAGGATGTGCGTCGTGCCCTGGTCGGGGCCCTCGGTCGGGGCCCAGGGCAGACGCACCGCCTGGGACTTGATCGTGATGCCGCGCTCGCGCTCGATGTCCATCCGGTCGAGGTACTGAGCACGCATCTGCCGCTGCTCGACCACGCCAGTGAGCTGGAGCATCCGGTCGGCGAGCGTGGACTTGCCGTGGTCGATGTGCGCGATGATGCAGAAGTTGCGGATCAGAGCCGGGTCGGTACGGCTCGGCTCGGGCACATGGTTAGGGGTCGCGGGCACGCAGGGTCCTGTCTCTTGAGGCGCCTTATGCCTCGGGTCGGATCGATACGTAGTCTCCATGGTCCCACGGAGAGCGACCGGGAGCCGTTTTGGGCCGTCGAGAGGGCCACTGGTACTGTTGATGGCTGTGCCTCATGCCCTCTCGGCGCGAGGCGCGTACTGAAATCCTTGGATCACCGGTCCGGGGCCCGAGCGGTCCCGTGCCTGAACCTGAAAAGGCTCCTTCGTGGCGAACATCAAGTCCCAGATCAAGCGGATCAAGACCAACGAGAAGGCGCGGCTGCGCAACAAGGCCGTCAAGTCCTCCCTGAAGACCGCGATCCGCAAGGCCCGTGAGGCCGCTGCCGCGGGTGACGTCGAGAAGGCCACCGAGTACCAGCGCGCTGCCGCGCGTCAGCTCGACAAGGCCGTCTCGAAGGGCGTCATCCACAAGAACCAGGCCGCCAACAAGAAGTCGGCGCTGGCCGCCAAGGTCACCGACCTCAAGGGCTGAGTTCTCACCTGATCTGAACGCCGGCGGGACCCGGGCGGGCCCTCTCTCTTCCGCCCCCCACCGGCTCCCGAACTCGCACGCGGCCTGCGTTCGCCACGCGGGTGCGAGTTCAGACGCTTCACCCGAGGCCCCGCCCGGACCCTTCCCCAAGGGTTCCGGACGGGGCCTTCGGCATGGGCGGGTGCGGTCGGTCTACGGGCGGTCCGTGGCTGGTCGGTGGCCGGTCCGGTCCGCGACCGGTCAGTCGCCCTCGCGCAGCCTGCGCCAGATCCGGGTGCGGTGCAGGACG
Organism: Streptomyces sp. DSM 110735; assembly: GCF_016482685.1. GTDB lineage: Bacteria > Actinomycetota > Actinomycetes > Streptomycetales > Streptomycetaceae > Streptomyces. Next base: position 429,859 of record NZ_JACYHF010000004.1, read on the forward strand.
TAGAGGGAGAGGACCAGGACGAGGATCTGCAGCCCGATGGCGAACAGCCAGAACTCGTCCCTGCTCTCCAGCTTGTCCGTCAAGAACGTGAAGTTCATCCCGAAGAACCCGGTGAGGAACGACAGCGGCAGGAACACCACCGACACGATGGCCAGCCGGTTGATCACGCCGTTCTGCTCCCCCGCCACCAGCGAGGAGTAGCTCGCGAACGCCCGGCGCGTGGCCTCCTGGAGCGACTCGATCTCCGCCAGCACCAGCCTCCCGCTGGTCTGGAACTCCCGAGCGAGCCGCTGCCGCTGCTCGGGGAAGGTGGGGCTCATCATCCGCCGGGTGAGTATCTCGTCGGTCAGCTCCAGGAACGGCCGCAGGTAGTGGTGCAGAAGGGCGGAGCGGCGCCGCAACTGCGCCAGTTGGCGCACCTGTTCGGGGAGCCGCTCCTCGAACATGTCGTCCTCCAGCTCCTCGGTCTCCAGCAGCGCCTCCACCGCGGCCCGGCGGAACGTGCCCAGCGCCTCCCCGAGCAGGAGGAAGAGCACCGCCACGGCGTCGGAGGGCCGCTCGTGCGTCAGCGCCCTGCCCATGGGCGTCGCGAGACCCGCGTTTCCCCGGTGCACGGTGGCCAGGAAGCGGTCGGTCACCAGCACATGGACCAGGGCGATCCCCTCCCCCCGGACGATGGGCACCACCAGTCCGGCCTTGTCCCCCAGATACTCGGCCCGCGGTGGCTCGTCCGCCCGCCCGAACCAGTCCAGCCCCTCGGCGTCCAGTCCCAACTGCTCGGCCACCGACCATTCCTCCGGCCGCTCCTCCTCCGGCAGCTCGATGTCGACCAGCACGAACCGGTCCCTCGCCAGCCTCTCCCTGGCCTCCGCGACATCCGCCCGCGTGACCGTCGCCTCCGGCATCGACACCACCGTTACGATCATCGCCCTCGCCGTCCGTGCCGGATGCTGCGGGTTCCAGCGTGGCGTCGGCGCCGGTACTTCCGCACCCGGAGGCACTCGTGCGGGTTGGAGGGTGGGGCGAACGGATGACGGGGGCGGGTGTGGCCGGGTGGTGCGGGTCGGAAGGGTGCGGGTGCGGCTCGGGCGCTGAGGGCGCGGCTCATGCCCCACGCCCACGCCCCCGGCGACAGGGAACCGCTACGCCCTGCCCCTGGAGCGGGCGGCTCGGGCGATGATGACGACCGCCTTCTCCAGGGCGTACTCCGGGTCGTCGCCGCCGCCCTTGACTCCCGCGTCGGCCTCGGCGACCGCGCGCAGCGCCTCGGCGACGCCGTCCGGGGTCCAGCCGCGCATCTGCTGCCGGACGCGGTCGATCTTCCACGGGGGCATTCCCAGCTCGCGGGCGAGGTCGGCGGGGCGGCCGCCGCGGGCCGAGGAGAGCTTGCCGATCGCCCGCACGCCCTGGGCGAGCGCGCTGGTGATCAGCACCGGGGCGACACCGGTGGAGAGCGACCAGCGCAGCGCCTCCAGTGCCTCGGCGGTGCGCCCCTCGACCGCCTTGTCGGCGACGGTGAAGCTCGACGCCTCCGCGCGGCCGGTGTAGTACCGCCCGACGACCGCCTCGTCGATCGTGCCCTCGACGTCGGCCACGAGCTGGGCCACCGCGGAGGCCAGCTCGCGCAGGTCGCTGCCGATCGCGTCCACGAGCACCTGGCACGCCTCCGGCGTGGCCGATCGCCCGAACCCCCTGAACTCCCCTCTGACGAACGCCAGCCGGTCGGCGGGCTTGGTCATCTTCGGACAGGCCACCTCCCGCGCGCCCGCCTTGCGCGCGGCGTCGAGCAGCCCCTTGCCCTTGGCGCCGCCCGCGTGCAGCAGTACGAGGGTGATCTCCTCCGCGGGCGAGCCGAGGTATGCCTTCACGTCCTTGACCGTGTCGGCGGACAAGTCCTGCGCGTTGCGTACGACCACGACTTTGCGCTCGGCGAAGAGCGAGGGGCTCGTCAGCTCGGCGAGGGTGCCGGGCTGGAGCTGGTCCGGGGTGAGGTCGCGTACGTCCGTGTCGGCGTCGGCGGTCCTGGCGGCGGCCACCACCTCCCGCACGGCACGGTCGAGCAGGAGGTCCTCCTGGCCCACGGCGAGCGTCACCGGGGCGAGAGGGTCGTCATTCGCAGTCTTTCTTGCCATCGCTCAAAGCATCCCACGCGCCACCGACAACGAACCGGCCCGCACACCCTGACCGCCCCCCGAACCGACCCCGAGACGCTGTAGGGGGCACCGGTTCAGGGTCAAGAAGGGGAGACGTGCTCGGGCTCACGGCTCCTCGCGCCAGCCGTCCCACTCCCCCGCGAAGGCGTCCAGCTCGGCGGGGTCGAGCCGCCCCGCCTCGTCCCGCAGCACGACCAGCCACTGCGCGTCCTCGGCGTCGTCCTCCCCGGCCAGGGCGTCCCGTACGAGCCGCGGCTCCTCATCGATCCCGAACCGCTCCCCCAACGCCTCGGCCGCCTCCTCGGCGGCATCCCGGTCGGGCAGCACCAGCACGTGTCTCACATCGCTCACCGTGACATTCTCCGGCACGGTCCGGACGGCCTGACGCCTCGCCCCCGGTGCCTCACGCCTTGGGGACGATCTGTACGTCGAGGTCCACGCGGATGCTGCGGCCGACCACCGCGATGCCGCGGGCCAGCATGGTCTGCCAACTGATCGTGTAGTCGTCGCGGTGGAGTTCGGTGGTGGCGCGGCAGGCGGCGCGGGGTTCGCCTTCCATGCCGGTGCCGAGGCCGAGGTATTCGGTGTCGAGGGTGACCGTGCGGGTCACGCCGTGCAGGGAGAGGGCGCCGGTGACGGCCCAGCGGTTGCCGCCGCGGTGGGTGAAGCGCTCGCTGTAGAACTCCAGCGTCGGGTACCGCTGCACGTCCAGGAAGTCCGGGGAGCGCAGGTGGTCGTCGCGCATGCGGACGCCGGTGTCGATGGCCGCGGCGTCGATCACCACGTGCATCGCGGAGTTCTCCATGCGGTCGGCGATGCGCACCGCGCCCGCGAAGGAGTTGAACCGGCCGTGGATGCGGGCCAGTCCGATGTGCCGCGCGGTGAAGGCGATGGAGGAGTGCGCGGGGTCGATCTCCCAGTCGCCGCGCGCCGGGGGCTCCGGGGGCTGTGCGACCTGGAGGGTCACGTCGCCCAGGGAGGCGAGGGAGTTCTGGCCGACCATCGCGGTCGCGCGGTAGGGCGCGTACCCCTCGGCCGCGACCGCGAGCCGGTACTCCCCCGCCGGGACCGTGGCCATGAACAGCCCGTAGGGGTCGGTGCCCCCGCTGACCACCTTGCGTCCGACGCTGTCGATGACCGTCAGGTCCGCGTTGCCCACGGGCTCGTAGACCGGATCGAGTACGCGGCAGCTCAGCACGCCGGCGTCCGGCGGGGTACGGACCGCCGCCAGGGGACTCGTCCGGTGGAACCGGTTCGTTCGTTTTTCCAGCCACCGGCCGAACATGTACGACACCTCTGTACGTCTCGACATCATATGTTGCCGAAGATTCATTCGATCACCTGATGCGGCTTTCGAGCAACACGAGCCCACATCAAGGCAATACGGCCCATGCGCCGGACTCGACCGAATTGGCGGTTACGGGAGTCGCCGGTCAGCCCTTCGCCACCTGGAGCCGCCCGTCCGCCCCACCTCCTCCGGTGAGCGCCAGGGCACCGTCCCGGTCCGTGCGCAGCACCACCGCTCCGCCCGCGCGCAACGCGGCCACCGTGGACGGCGCCGGATGTCCATAGGGGTTGTCGACGCCGCAGGACACCAGGGCGAGCCGCGGGGACGCCAGGCGTATCAGGTCGGGGTCCTGATAGGCGGAGCCGTGATGGGCGACCTTCAGCACGTCCACGCGCGCCAGGTCGGCCGCGTCCGGCGACAGCAGCAACTCCCGTTGCGCGGGCGGTTCGAGGTCGCCCAGCAGCAGGAGCCGCAGACCACCGGTCCGTACGAGCACGGCGACGCTCGCGTCGTTCGGTCCGTCCGGGTCCGGCGCCGGGGCGGCCGGGGGCCACAGCACCCGCCAGGCGAGCGGTCCGATACGGCGCTCCTCTCCCGCCACCGCCCGGGTGACCGGGATGTGCCGGGCGGCAGCTTCTCTGCGCACCGCCTCGGCCTGGTCCGGCGGTTCCGCGAAGCCGGTGGTCTCGATGGCGGCCACCGAACGGCCACGCAGCACGCCGGGCAGACCCGCGACATGGTCGGCGTGGAAGTGGGTGAGGATCACCAGCGGGACGCGGGTGATGCCCAGTTCGCGCAGACAGCGGTCGACCGGCGCCGGATCGGGTCCGGCGTCCACGACCACTCCGGCGCCGGGCCCGGTCGCGAGGACGGTGGCGTCGCCCTGGCCGACGTCGCACATGGCGTACCGCCAGCCCGGCGGCGGCCAGCCCGTGACCACCCGGGTCAGCGGAGCGGGCCGCACCACCGCGAGGAGGAGGACCACACCGAGCGCCCCGCACCACCACGGGTTCCGGACCAGGCGCCGCCCGGCGAGCACGAGCACGACCGTGAGCGCGGCGAGCAGGAACGCCCCCGGCCAGCTCCCCGGCCAGTCCACTCCCGCACCGGGCAGCGCCGCCCCGGTCCTGGCCACCGAGGCGATCCACTGGGCGGGCCAACCCGCGCCCCACGCAAGCGCCTTGGCGGCGGGCATCGCCACCGGGGCGACCGCGAGCGCGGCGAATCCCAGCACCGTGGCCGGGGCGACGGCCACCTCCACGAGGAGGTTGCACGGCACCGCCACCAGGCTCACCCGCGCCGACAGCACCGCCACCACCGGCGCGCACACCGCCTGCGCGGCGGCAGCGGCGGCCAGCCCCTCGGCCAGCCGGGCGGGAACCCGGCGCCGCCGCAGTGCCTCGCTCCAGCGGGGCGCGAGGAGCAGCAGCGCGCCGGTGGCCAGCACCGAGAGCACGAAGCCGTAACTCCGTGCCAGCCACGGGTCGTAGAGGACCAGCAGCAGGACCGTCGCGGCCAGCGCGGGGACCAGGGATCTGCGGCGCCCGGTGGCCAGCGCCAGCAGGGCGACCGCACCGCACGCAGCCGCCCGCAGCACGCTGGGATCGGGGCGGCAGACGATGACGAAGCCGAGGGTCAGGGCCGCCGCGAGGAGCGCGGTGGTCCGCAGCGAGAGACCCAGGCGCGGGGCGAGTCCGCGCCGTTCGGCGCGCTGGGCAAGCCCTGGCGGTCCGATCAACAGGGCGAGCAGGATGGTGAGGTTGCTGCCGGAGACGGCGAGCGTGTGCGCGAGGTCGGTCTCCTTGAACGCCTCGTCCAGGTCGGGCGTGATCCGCGAGGTGTCGCCGACGACCAGCCCGGGCAGCAGCGCCCGCGCGTCCGACGGCAGCCCCTCGGTCGCCTCGCGCAGCCCGGCCCTGAGCCCGCCCGCCAGCCGCTGGGGCCCGCTCGGACCTCCGACGACCCGGGGCACCGGCCAGTCGCGCACCCGCAGTACGGCGGCGCTCCGGTCGCCGTCCGCGTCGGCCGGTGCCAGTCGGCCCGCCACCCGCAGCTTCGTCGAGGGCAGCAGGGCGAGCCATGGCGGCCGGTCCGGCTCGCCCACGGCGCCGGTCGGCGGCGGGACCTTCGTGTCGACGATCAGCAGCACAGGACTCCGGGTCCGCACCTCCGACCTGTCGCCGTCCTCGTTCGTCACCTCCCGCACCTCGGCCCTCGCCAGCACCGCCACGGGTGCCGCACGGTCGCCCCGCACGCGCGGTCTGCTCATCCAGGGGTCACCCGTCAGCTCGACCTCGGCGGTGACGCTCGCGAACCGCCGCGCCGCCTCGGGCACCGGTCCGCGCCGTACGTCCTCCCCGTGCAGCCCCGCCGAGACGGCAGCCGCCGCGGTGCACAGCAGCACGGCCGCGACCGGCGCCCGGGGCCAGGCGAAACGTCCGCCCGGCGACCGCCGGACCGACAGCAGCCCGGCGACCAGGCAGACGGCCGCCGCCCCGAGGCTCCACCCCAGCGGGACCACGATGAGCAGCGCCGAGGCGCCCCAGGCGGCGAGGGCGGGCGGTACGAGCCGGAGGTCCGCCGGGGCCGTCTCCGGGGGCTCCCGCCCGGCGGGTCCCTCGGCGGAAGCGGTCCCGGCGGGAGCACCGCGTACCGCGCTCACGGCCGCACCAGCGGTTTCAGGTCCGAGAACCGGCTGTCCCCGATGCCGTTGACCTGCTTCAGCTCCTCGACCGCGCGGAATCCGCCGTGCCGGGTGCGGTAGTCGAGGATGTGCTGGGCGAGGACCGGGCCGACGCCGGGGAGGGTGTCGAGCTGTTCGGCCGTCGCGGTGTTGAGGGAGACCGGGGAGGCGGGACCGCCCGTACCCCCACCGCCCGCGGGTCCCGGTGGCGCGGCCGGAGCCATGGTCGAGCCCACGAGGATCTGCTCCCCGTCCACCAGGAACCGCGCCCTGTTGAGCCCCTCGGCGCTCACCCCCGGCCGCATCCCGCCCGCCGCCTTCAGCGCGTCGGCCACCCGTGAACCGGCGGGCAGCTCCCTGATCCCGGGTTCCCGCACCTTGCCGCCGACGTCCACCACGATCTGCCCGCCCGGCGGCGCCGAACCCGCCACGGTCACAGGGGATTTCACGCCGCCCGAACCCTCCGGTCCGGCGAACGGCTTCTTCGCGTGCACGACCTCCGGCGCGCTCACCGTCTGGGTGCGCCCGCTCCAGAAGTGCTGTGCCGCGAGCGCGGCGGCGACCAGGAGCACCACGGTGAGCGCGATCACGCCGCGCCGTTCGACCCCGCACCGGGTCTGGAGCCACAGCGGCATCCGCTCCCGCAGCGCGAGCCCGGCACGCTCCCGCCAGTCGGGACCGGGAGGCGGCGGCTCGGGCTCCTCCAACGGAGCCCTTACATAACGGGGTTGGTACCGGGCCCTTGCGCCTCCTGGTGGGGCGTTGCCCGACTCCCCCGATTCCACGGGTGGTTCACCGAAGAGAAGCCCGGCGCGGCGGCGCAGCTCCTCCGCCGGTACGGACGCCCGGTGCCGGGCCCGGCCGTTCTGCACCCGGCTGTCCTGCGCCCGCCCGTTCTGCGGTGGGCGGCGGTGCCGGGTGCGGCCGTCGGAGTCGGGACCCCGGCCCGGACCGCTGGTGGGGACGGCTGTACGTGTGTCTGATCGAAGTGCCATGCGACGAGGATCGGACATTCCGCCGACTCGCGATGATCTTGGTCAATTCCCGTGGAACCGGACCGGGTTGTGGACAACTCCGCCACCCTCACGAGTGACGCCCCCGCCTCACGGAAGCCCTCGCACGAGCCTCGCAAGAGCCCTCGCAGAGCCCCCTCACCGAGGCGAGACCACAACCCCCAGCAGCCCCGGCCCGGTGTGCGCCCCGATGACCGCCCCGACCTCGCTCACATGCATCTCGCCCAGCCTGGGCAGCCGCTCCCGCAGCCGCTCCCCCAGCACGGCCGCCCGCTCCGGCGCGGCGAGATGGTGGACGGCGATGTCGACCTCGCCGCTGCCCGCCCGCTCCACGGCGATCTCCTCCAGGCGGGCGATCGCCCTGGACGCGGTGCGGACCTTCTCCAGGAGTTCGATGCGGCCGCTCGCGAGCTGGAGCAGGGGTTTGACGGCGAGCGCGGAGCCGAGCAGTGCCTGTGCGGTGCCGATGCGGCCGCCCCGGCGCAGATAGTCGAGGGTGTCCACGTAGAAGTACGCGGAGGTGGTCGAGGCGCGCTTCTCGGCGGCGGCCACCGCCTCGTCCATCGTGCCGCCCGCCTCTGCCGTCCCGGCCGCCGCCAGCGCGCAGAAGCCGAGCGCCATGGCGACCATCTGTGTGTCCACGACCCGTACGGGCACGGGTGCCTGACGGGCTGCCAGGACCGCCGCGTCGTAGGTGCCGGACAGTTCGGCGGACAGGTGGAGGGAGACGATGCCGCTCGCGCCGGAGGCGGCGACCTCCTGGTAGACCGCGGCGAACTCCTCGGGGCTGGGCCGGGAGGTGGTGACCGGGCGGCGCTTCTGGAGTGCCTGGGCGAGGGAGCGGGTGGAGATCTCGGTGCCCTCTTCGAGCGCCCGGTCGCCGAGCACCACGGTCAGCGGCACCGCGGTGATGCCGTGGCGCTCCATCGCCCCGTGCGGCAGGTAGGCCGTTGAATCGGTGACGATCGCGACATGGCGGGACATGAGCTGGAGGTTACCTGGCGTAGGAGGGGTGCGGCAGCCCGACCCCGGTCGGTGGAACCGGGACCGGCGGAGGGGCCGGGATCAGGCGGTGGTCTCGGGGCGCGGCTTGCGCTGCCAGGGGTGGACGGGGCGCGGTCCGGGCGGGGTGATCGCGTGCGGGGCGAGGGGGTCCGGGCGGTCGGAACCGGCGGCCGGGGGCCAGTCGCCGCCCGCGTTCGCCGGAGCCTCCGGCCAGGAAGCCACCGGGTCGCCGGGTCCGGTCCGGGTCCAGTGGCGCAGGGCGCCTGCCTCGATGTCGATCTGGGCGCTGAGGGAGTCCAGGTCGTCGTCGGCGAAGCGCCCCGCGCGGTCGCGGACGGCCCAGCGCAGGGAGTCGGCGGAGGCGGTGATGCGCTCGGTGCGGGTGCGCAGCTCGGGCAGCCGGGCGGCGAGGGTGGAGCGGTCGGGCTCGGACTCCAGGCGCCGCAGGATGCCGTCCAGTTCCTGGCCGTGCGTGCTCAGGCGCTCGAAGAGACCGAGGGACTCCTTCAGCGACTCGTCCTGGACGACGCCCGAGTGCAGCGCGTCCTGGGTGGCGCGCATCGAGGTGCGCAGGGTGAGCCGCAACTGGGCGATCTCCCCGGCCGGACCGGGGCGGCCGTAGGACTTGGCGCGCAGGGTGTGGTCCTCGACCGTGCGGCGGGCCTGGGCGACCGTGCGGTCCACGGTGCGCTTGGCGGCGCCGACCACCTTGACCGTGACGTAGACGCCGAGGCCGAGGCAGAGCAGGACGAGCAGGGCGACCACGGTGAGCACGGTTTCCATGACGCTCCTCCTCGACCCCTGGGCGGCACGCACCGCCTCGCTCTTTACGGTAAACGCAACGGGCAGGCCCGGGGTTCCGTCCGAACCCCGAACCTGCCCGTAGGGGATCACCCCGACGTCCGGTTCTCCCGGGCGCGGCACCGCCCGGTCCGCCGGGCGGCGGGCGCCCGGCGGCCGATGTCCCGCCGTTGTCCCGGTGTGCGTCAGCCGGTCACGATGTTGACCAGCTTGGGCGCCCGCACGATCACCTTGCGGATGACCGCGCCGTCCAGGGCGGCGACGACCTTCTCGTCGGCCAGCGCCGCCTTCTCCAGTTCCTCGTCGGAGATGGCCGGGGACACCTCCAGGCGCGCCTTGACCTTGCCCTTGATCTGCACGACGCAGGTGACGGACTCGTCCACCACGTACCGCGGGTCGGCGACGGGGAAGTCCTGGTGGACGACCGAGTCGGTGCGGCCCAGCTTGCGCCACAGCTCCTCGGCGATGTGCGGGGCCAGCGGCGCGACCAGCAGGACCAGCGACTCGGCGACGGTGCGCGGCAGGGCGGCACCGGACTTGGTCAGGTGGTTGTTCAGCTCGGTGATCTTGGCGATCGCCGTGTTGAAGCGCAGCCCGTCCAGGTCCTGGCGCACGCCGTCGACCGCCTTGTGCAGGGCGCGCAGCGTGTCCTCGTCGGGCTCGGCGTCGGTGACGGTGATCTCGCCGGTGTTCTCGTCGACGATGTTGCGCCACAGCCGCTGCAGCAGGCGGAACTGGCCGACCACCGCGCGGGTGTCCCAGGGGCGGGAGACGTCCAGCGGGCCCATCGCCATCTCGTACAGGCGCAGGGTGTCGGCGCCGTACTCGGCGGCGATCTCGTCCGGGGTGACGGCGTTCTTCAGGGACTTGCCCATCTTGCCGAGCAGCCGGGAGACCTTCTCGCCCTCGTACCAGAAGGCGCCGTCGCGCTCCTCGACCTCGGCGGCGGGGACGGCGATGCCGCGGCTGTCACGGTAGACGTACGCCTGGATCATGCCCTGGTTGAACAGCTTGTGGAACGGCTCGGCGGACGAGACGTGTCCCAGGTCGAAGAGGACCTTGGACCAGAAGCGGGCGTACAGCAGGTGCAGCACCGCGTGCTCGGCGCCGCCGACGTACAGGTCGACACCGCCGTGCGGCATGCCCTCGCGCGGACCCATCCAGTACTGCTCGGTCTCGGGGTCGACCATGGCCTGGTCGTTGCGCGGGTCCAGGTAGCGGAACTCGTACCAGCAGGAACCGGCCCAGTTGGGCATGGTGTTGGTCTCGCGGCGGTACTTGCGCGGACCGCGGCCGTCGCCCAGGTCCAGGGTGACGTGGACCCACTCGTCGTTGCGCGAGAGCGGGGTCTCGGGCTGGGTGTCGGCGTCGTCCGGGTCGAAGGTGCGCGGGCTGTAGTCCTCGACCTCGGGCAGCTCCAGCGGGAGCATCGACTCGGGCAGCGCGTGGGCGACGCCGTCCTCGTCGTAGACGATCGGGAAGGGCTCGCCCCAGTAGCGCTGGCGGCTGAACAGCCAGTCGCGCAGGCGGAAGTTGACCGTGCCCTCGCCGATGCCGTTCTCGGCCAGCCAGTCGGTGATGCGGGCCTTGGCCTCGGGGACGGCCAGTCCGTCCAGGGTGACGCCCTCGCCCGCGGAGTTGACGAGCTTCGCGTCGTAGGAGGCGAACGCGTCGTCCCACGTGGAGGTGTCGGTACCGCGGCCGTCGGTCGGCTCGACCACGCAGCGGATCGGCAGCTCGAAGGCGCGGGCGAAGGCGAAGTCGCGCGTGTCGTGGGCGGGGACGGCCATGATGGCGCCGGTGCCGTAGCCCATCAGCACGTAGTCGGCGATGAAGACCGGGACCCGCTCGCCGTTGACCGGGTTGACCGCGAACACACCGGTGAAGACGCCGGTCTTGTCCTTGGCCTCGGCCTGGCGCTCCACGTCGGACTTGGCGGCGGCCTGCGCGCGGTAGGCGGCGACGGCCTCGGCGGGGGTGGCGTGACCGCCGGTCCACGCCTCGTGGGTGCCCTCGGGCCATGCCTCGGGGGTGAACTTCTCGACCAGCGGGTGCTCGGGGGCGAGCACCATGTAGGTCGCGCCGAACAGGGTGTCGGGGCGGGTGGTGAAGACGGTGATGCGCTCGCCGTCGACGGGGAAGTCGACGCGGGCGCCCTCGCTGCGGCCGATCCAGTTGCGCTGCTGGAGCTTGATGGCCTCGGGCCAGTCCAGCGCGTCCAGGTCCTCGATCAGACGGTCGGCGTAGGCGGTGATGCGCATGTTCCACTGGCGCAGCTTGGCCTTGAAGACCGGGAAGTTGCCGCGCTCGGAGCGGCCGTCGGCGGTGACCTCCTCGTTGGCCAGCACGGTGCCCAGACCCGGGCACCAGTTGACCGGCGCGTCGGAGGCGTAGGCCAGCCGGAACTCGCTCAGCACGTCGGCGCGCTCGGTGGCGCTCAGCTCGCTCCACGCGCGCGTGTGGCCCGGTACGGGACGCTCACCGGACTCGAAGAGGGCGATCAGCTCGGAGATCGGGCGTGCCTTGGCGGCCTGCTCGTCGTACCAGGAGTTGAAGATCTGCAGGAAGATCCACTGGGTCCACTTGTAGTACTCCGGGTCGATCGTGGCGAACGACCGGCGCTTGTCGTGGCCCAGACCCAGCCGGCGGAGCTGGGCCTTCATGTTCTCCATGTTGGCCTCGGTGGACGCGCGCGGGTGCGTGCCGGTCTGCACCGCGTACTGCTCGGCGGGCAGGCCGAAGGCGTCGAAGCCCAGGGTGTGCAGGACGTTGTGCCCGGTCATGCGCTGGAAGCGGGCGTAGACGTCGGTGGCGATGTAGCCCAGCGGGTGGCCGACGTGCAGACCGGCGCCGGAGGGGTACGGGAACATGTCCATGATGAACTTCTTGGGCCGGGCGACCAGCTCGGGGTCGCCCCCGAGGGTGCCCTTGGGGTTCGGGGCGGCGTACGTGCCGTCCGCGTCCCAGAAGTCCTGCCAGCGTGCCTCGATCTCGGCGGCCATGGCGGCCGTGTAGCGGTGCGGCGCGGCCTCCGCCGACGCGGCAGCGGTGGCGGAGGGGTTCGTCTCGCTCATGATCCTCAAAGCTCCATCGATCGTCTCTGCCTGCGGAAACGAAAAATCCCCTCACACAGGAGGGGATGCCGCGCCGGCTCCGACCGTCCGGTTCGACCGGTGGTCGGCACTGTCAGCGCGGCTCGCTAAGCAGAAGGCGTACAGCACGCATGGCGCTAGGGTACCGCAGCCCTTGAGCAAGCCGCGACGCTCTTGCGTATGCCATGGAGACATGTCCGTACGGCCGCCAGATCTGCACCCGGGTCAAGGATTACTTCGCGTAACAGTCACTAAGGGACGGCACCCTCGCGGTTCCGTTCGTTGGATAACAACGCAATAACTCAAACCTCGTACTGATCGGTATGGCTCCACTTAGAGTTCGGCAGCGGGACCGCCTTCCCGAAACTGCTCGGAGTTGCCCCCATGAACCCTCGTCGTAGTAACAGCTCGCTCCCCAAGCCAGGCCGCTCGGCCTACGGGGTGGCGTCCGCTGTCGTCCTGCTGCTCATACCCGTGGTCGTGCTGGTCGGAGGCAGCCAGTTCCAAGAATTCCTGAACTTCGGCGCGGGCGTGCTGTCCCTCGTCTCGCTCAGTTGCTCGGTGATCTGGGGTCTGGTCGCCCAGGACCGCATCCTGCTGAACATCCGGCAGCGGATCGTCGGCCAGGCCATCCACCGGACGACGGCGGTCGCCTCGATCGCGTTCCTGCTGCTGCACATCACCACAAAGATCGCGCTGGACCACACCGTGGTGATCGCGGCGCTGATCCCGTTCTCGCTCGGCTTCACCGGCAGCGGCGGACTGATCGGTCTCGGCTCCCTGGCCGGACTGCTCATGATCTTCGTGGGCGTCACCGGCGCCCTGCGCAGCAACTTCGCCACCCCGGCGCCGGTCGCCGCCCGCTGGCGCGCGATGCACATGCTCGCCTACCCGGCGTGGTGCGCCGCCCTGGTCCACGGTCTGTACGCGGGTCGCGCGGCCAAGCCGATCTTCACCATCCTCTACAGCCTCTCCCTGCTCGGCGTGATGGCCGCCCTCGCGCTGCGCGCCGCGCCGCGCCCGGTCAAGCGCAAGCTCTCCGACCGCGTCATGGCGCTCCTCGGGAACTCCAACCGGCCCGGCATGGAAGAGCTGGAGGCCAGCCGCAACCGGGTCGCCGAGTCCGGCGTCCGGGACCGCGAGCCCCGACGCGGCGGCGGAGGTCCGGGTGCCGGTTCCGGTGGTCTGTACCAGTCCCCTGCCGCGGGTGCGGGCGGCGCCGGTTTCGCCGCCGCGTACCGCACCGCCGGTCCCCCGCAGCAGCAGTACCCGGGCGTCCGCCAGGACACCCCCGACATGCGTCCCACCGAGGCCATGCCGCGCGTGAACGACCCGTCCGGCCCGAGCTGGCCGGTCCCCTCCCCGCCGCCCGTGGGCGAGGCGCCGCCGTCGGCCTACGACCCGCTCCAGGACACGGGATACTCCATCCCCGTCTACGGCAATCCGGGCACGCCGGGCGGCGGCGGAGGTGATGTGCGCAACACGGGTGAGACGAACGCCCGGTACGGCACGTACAACTCGTCCGAAACGTTCAACAGTGGTCCCGCCACCGAACCAACCCCCGGCGCCTCCTTCGACGCGCCGGGTTCGGGCGAACCTTGGAACATGCCTTCCGGAGGCTATAGGTGAACGAGGCCCTGCCCGACGTCCCCGAAGTCCGCGTGGTCGGGCTTCCCCAGCTCACGTCGGGCTTCGACCTTGTGGAGCGGCTCGACCTGCCCATGCACCTCAAGGTGCACGGGCCGCTCGACCCGCTCGGCGGCGAGCAGCTCGCGCAACTCGCCGAGAGCATCAACCTCAAGGGCCGCGGCGGCGCGGGCTTCCCCTTCCACAAGAAACTCCGCTCGGTCGCCGAGTCGGCGATCAAGAAGGGCGTCCGCCCGGTCGTCGTCGTCAACGGCAGCGAGGACGAACCGGCCTGCCGCAAGGACACGGTGCTCATCAACCGTGCCCCGCACCTCATCCTGGACGGCGCGCTGCTGTGCGCCGAGGCGATGGGCGCGCGCACGCTGGTGATCGGCGTGACCCGTGAGTCCACCCAGCGCTCCATGGAGGCAGCGCTCGCCGAACGCGGTCTGAGCAACAGCCGCCGCTCCGCCCTGCGCGCCTGGGTGCAGCGCAACCCGGTGCGCATGGTCACGGGCGCCGCCGCCTCCCTGATCCGCTCGGTGGACGGCGGTCCGGCGATCCCGCCCGGCCGCAAGGTCAGCGCCTCGCAGAGCGGTGTCGGCGGCGCGCCCACGCTGCTGTCGAACGCCGAGACCTTCGCCCAGCTCGCCATCGCCGCCCGCATCGGCCCCGAGCGCTACGGCAACACCGGTCTGTACGACGAGCCGGGCACCGTCATGCTGACCGTCTCCGGGGCGGTCGCGCGCCCCATGGTCATCGAGGTGCCGACGGGCGTGCCGCTGCGCTACGTCCTCCAGCTCGCCGGAGCCCCGCCGGTCCCGCAGGGCGTACTGACCGGCGGCTACCACGGCAAGTGGATCGACGCGGCGACCGTGAACGAGGCGATCGTCTCCCGCAACTCGCTGGACGCGGTGGGCGGCGCGCTCGGCGCGGGCGCGATCCTGCCGATCAGTCAGGAGACCTGTCCGCTGGGCGAGTCGCTGCGGGTGGCGCAGTGGCTGGCCGAGGAGAGCGCCGGCCAGTGCGGGCCCTGCTACCTCGGACTGCCCGCCGCCGCGCGCGGCATGGAGGACATCATCAACGGCGGCGGTCCGGCCGCCCTGGAGGCGCTGAAGCAGGTCGCCAAGAGCGTGAAGCGGCGCGGTGCGTGCTCGCACCCGGACGGCTCCGCGATGTTCCTGGAGTCGACCATCAAGGCGTTCACGGACGACCTGGCCGCCCATGTCCTCGGCAACGGCTGCGGACGGCCCGTGGAGGGCGTTCTGCCGCTCTTCGAGGGCGGCAAGATGCCCACGGGCATCCCGGGCGGCGCAGAGCCGGAGGACTCCGGCGGCAGCCGCCAGAAGATCTACGTGGACTGGACGCTGTGCCGGGGTCACGGGCTGTGCGCGGACATCCTCCCGGAGGTGTTCGAGCTGGGCGCGGACGGCTTCCCGACCGTCGCCCAGGCGTCGGTGCCGCGCTACGCGGAGGCGAAGGCGCTGCGCGCGGTGCGGCGCTGCCCGGCGCTCGCGCTGCGGATCGAGGAGGACACCCGGGGGCAGGCGCCGTCGAGGAACCTGCCGGTGGTCTCCCAGGGGCGCGGACGGCGCGCGCTGGGGCGCTGAGAGACGACAAGGCGGGCCGCCCGGTTCCCGGGTGGCCCGCCTTCGTCGTGTCGCGGCTCGTGAACGCCGCAGGTCTTCTCTCGCGTCTCCTCGTGGAAACGCCGAGGGCGGACCATCCTTCCGGATGATCCGCCCTCGACTTCTGTGGAGCTAAGGAGAATTGAACTCCTGACCTCCTGCATGCCATGCAGGCGCTCTACCAACTGAGCTATAGCCC
>NZ_JACYHF010000005.1 GCF_016482685.1 Streptomyces sp. DSM 110735
GAAGCTAAGCCTCACAGCGCCGATGGTACTGCAAGGGGGACCTTGTGGGAGAGTAGGACGCCGCCGAACTCCTTTTGATAGGGCTGGTCCCTGAACTTCGGTTCAGGGACCAGCCCTTTTTTGTTTTGCTTAACTTTACGTTCATATCGCGCCCGAACCATGGGTCCCATGGCTACCGCTGAAATGCTCAGGGCCGCCGGTGTGGGCGCCGGTCACGAGGTCGTCGTACCGGCCTTCGGGAACGCGGAGATCGCCGAGGCCGTGACCCGCGCGGGCGCGCTGCCGGCCTTCGCCGACATAGACCCCGTCACCTACTGCCTGGACGCCGCTGCCGTGGAGGCGGCGACAACTCCCCGCACCGCGGCCCTCGTTGTCGTACATCGCTTCGGACGGCAGGCGGACACCCGGGCGTTGCGGGAGGTCGCCGCGCGGCACGGGTTGTTCGTGCTGGAGCACGGCGAGTCCGAGACGCCGTACGACGAGCTGGCTTCCCGCCGGGAGCGGGCTGCTTACCTCGACGCGCGGCTCAAGGGGGTGCGGACTCCCGCCGGGGGCGAGGGGCACACCTATCAGCAGTACGTGGTGCGGGTGCCGGGCAATGGCAGGCCGGACCGGGACGCGTTCGCGCGGGCCCTGCGGGCCAAGGGAGTTGACTGCCGGGTGCCCGTGCGGACGCCCGTCCACCGGCTGCCCGGATTCCGGCGCGGTGTGTCGCTGCCGGAGACCGAGCGTGCCGCCGACGAGACGCTGGCGCTGCCCGTGGACGCCGCGCTGACGAAGCGGGAGATGCACCGGATCGCCGCTGCCTGCAACGCTCTTGGCGGACTTCTTCAGCCCGCTTGATGATCGGCCCCGAACGGATTTGGGAACCCGTGCGTGTTCGGGGTACGATCTTCTTGTTGCCGCGAGGGAAACCTCGAAAGCGACAAGGCCCCTATAGCTCAGTCGGTAGAGCGTCTCCATGGTAAGGAGAAGGTCAACGGTTCGATTCCGTTTGGGGGCTCAGCGAAAAAGACCCCGCCCCTTCGGGCGGGGTCTTTCGCATGTCCGGGGGACAGACGCGGGGGCCGGTGGCCCCGGGCCTCAGTCCTGTTGGAGGCCCGGAACCCGCATGGCCAGGATCGCCATGTCGTCGGACGGGGCGTCGGAGGCGAAGCGCTCGACCGCGCGCAGGATGCGGGCGGCCACGGCGCCCGCGGTGAGTCCCGTGCAGGTGGTGAGGACGTCGGCGAGGCCGTCGTCGCCCAACATGCGGGCGCCCTCGCGGCGTTCGGTGACGCCGTCCGTGACGCACAGGAGCACGTCGCCGGGGTCGAGGGTGACCGTCTGCTCGTACAGCTCCAGGTCCTCGATCACGCCGAGCAGGGGCTGCGGTTCGGCGGCGGCTTCCACCGTGCCGTTCTGACGCAGGCGCAGCGGGAGCGGGTGGCCCGCGCAGACCATCTTCATCTCGGCGCCGCCGTCGGGCTGGGGGCGCAACTCGCCGTAGAGCAGGGTGAGGAAGCGGCTGCGGTCGCCCTCGTCGAGGATCGCGGAGTTGAGGCGCTCCAGGACCGCCGGGCCGCTCAGGCCCTCGCGGGCGAGCAGGCGCAGGGCGTGCCGGGCGAGTCCGGTGACGGCGGCGGCGTTCGGTCCTGTGCCGCAGACGTCGCCGATGGCGAAGCCGTAGGCGCCGTCGCCGATCGGGAAGAGGTCGTAGAAGTCGCCGCCGACCTCGTTGCCCTCGCCGGCCGCGCGGTAGATGACGTCGACCTCGACGCCGTCGATGTGCGGCAGGCCCGGGGGCAGCAGGCTGCGCTGGAGGGACTGGCTGATGGCCGTGCGCTCCGAGTACAGGCGGGCGTTGTCCAGGGCGAGCGCGGCACGGCGGGAGAGGTCCTCGGCCAGTTCCAGGATCTCCTGGCGGAAGTGTTCGTCCGTGGGCTTGCCCAGGGTGAGCATGCCGATGACGCGGTTGCGGGCGACCAGCGGGAGGACCACGGTCTCGCCGCCGACGGCGGAGGCGGTCGCCAGGGTCGGTCCGATGCTCGCGGTGAGCTGCTGTGCGGGACCGCCGCCGAGACCGAGGCTGCGCATGGAGCTGCGCAGGGCCGCCTGGTGGGCGACCTCGCCGGGCAGTGGCCAGACCTGGGCGCCGGGGGTGAGGACGGGCTCGGGCGGGGGGATCTTCGACAGCAGGGACTTGATGCCGTCGATGAGTTCCTCGTCCTCGTGCAGGACGTACGACAGATAGGGGTCGGAGGCGGGGTCGGCGATCGTGTAGACCGCGCACCAGGTGGCCAGGGTCGGGACCGTCATCTGGGCCATGAGGGCCAGTGTCTGGTCGCGGTCGAGGGTGCCGGCGAGCAGGTCGGACGCCTCGACCAGGAAGCTGAGCGAGCCGCGGCGCAGCCGTTCCAGTTCGCCGAGGCGGGCCGATTCGACGGCCAGGGCGATGCGGTCGGCGGCGAACTGCAGGCGCAGTGCCTCCTCGTTGGAGTAGCGGCCGGGTCCCTCGGCGGCGACGCCCAGGGAGCCGGTGAGGCGCCCCTCGACCTTGAGCGGCACCGTGACGACCGAGCGCATGCCGGTACCGGCGAGGAGGGGGACGGCGCCGGGCACGGAGGTGAGGTCCTCGTGGACGGCGGGCATCCGGGCGGAGCCGTAGCGGCCGGGTCCCGCCTCGACGGGGACGCGGGCGAAGCGCTGGCGGGCGGAGGGCAGTCCGGTGGAGGCGCGGACCTCCAGTTCGGTCTCGTCGTCGGTGGCCAGGAGCAGGAAGGCGGAGTCGCCGTCGAGCATGTCGCGGGCGCGTTCGACCGTGCGCTGGAGGAGACCGTCGAGGTCGTCCGGGGCGGGGGAGCCGATGAAGACCTCGAAGGGGTCGGCGCTCGGGCCGTCGGCGCCGCCCTGGTCGCCCGCGGGTCCGCGGGAGGGGGTCTGGAGGACGGCGCGCTCGTGGTCGCGGACCAGGAGGCAGACGGTGGAGGGCTCGCCCTCGGTGTCGCGGACTCTGAGGTGGGAGGCGTAGACGGGGGTGACGCGGCCGTCGGAGCGGCGGACGCCGTAGCTGCCCTCCCAGCGGGAGAGCTGGAGCGCCTCGGCGATGCCGGTGCCGGTGCCCGGGGTGTGCGGCCAGGCGGCGAGGTCGGTCAGCGGCTTGCCGACGACGTCGTCGGCGGCGTACCCGAAGAGGTCCTCGGCGTCCTCGTTCCAGGCGCTGACCGAGCCCTTGCGGTCGATCTGGAGGACGGCCACGCGGACCCGGCCGTCGGCGGTGGGCAGCAGGTCGGGGGGCAGGGCGGGACCGGCGGTGCGGGTGCCGAGCGGGCGTTCGGGCAGGTCGAGCTGGAACCAGACGTTCTTGTGGGTGGAGGTGTACTCCACGCCCCAGCGGGAGGCGAGCGCGGCGCAGAGCTGGAGGCCGCGGCCGCCCTCGCGGTCGGGGCTGCCCATGACCGCGTGGGCGTTCTGCAGCGGGACCTCGCGCTCGGGGTAGCGGTCGGAGACCTCGATGCGGACGCCGGGCTCGGTGCGCAGGCACAGGACCTCGGCCTCGGTGCCCGCGTGGACGACGGCGTTGGTCACCAGTTCGCTGGTGAGGACCACGGCGTCGTCGACGATGTCGGCGAAGCCCCAGCCCTGGAGGGTGTCGCGGACGAAGGACCGGGCGGTCGCGACCGATCGCCCCACGGGCTCGAAGCTGGCGGCCGCGCGCGCGGTGATCACAGAACTCCCTGACCTGTCGTCTACGTGCAAGGCGATGGGACCGGCGGGCTCACGCCGCTGCCGCGGCATCCGCTCGCCCTTCGGCCCCTGCTCCGGGGTCTGTTCCCCCGGGATCGCTCCGGTCATGCTCCGCGGCCGCCCCTCCGATAACCGCTCTTCGTCGTCTCGGCGCGGGGCCGAGCGGGCCGGTGCGGCTGGACAGCCCGGTGCAAGGTTACTTACCTTCGCCGTCCGAGCGGATGCCGGTCACCGGTGTTTACCCCCCAGGGTGTGCGGACGATGTGCGAAGCTGCCGAACTGTTATGGCCTGGTTCGGCCGGGGTGAAACACTGGGCAGGATTTTGATGAAGGTCCGGCCGGACCGCGTGTGTTCCGTGAGCGGCGGGCAGCAGCCCCTGGTGCGGCCGGAACTTCGCGGACAGCGGTAACGGCAGGAGTGCCGGGCGGCCGTAGCGGCCGGGCGGTGACGAGTACGCGGAAGCAATCCGGGGCGCCGGCCGGCGGCGCACCGGGCCGGCGCAGCCGGGCACGGCAGTGACGGTCTACCCCTCCGGGAGGGACACAGTGGAGTCTGGCGCAGCGACGCGGGGCACGAAGACGCGCGCGAAGGGCGGACCGTCCGCGCGGAGGGGCGGGGGCACCACCACCGTGGACACCGCTGCCCTGAACCGGTTGCTGTCGGCTCTGGAGGCCATGCGGGACGGCAATTTCCGCAAGCGGCTCACGGTGTCCGGCGACGGGGTGATGTCGGAGATCGCGGCGGTCTTCAACGAGGTCGCCGACCGCAATCTGCATCTGACCGGTGAGCTGGCGCGGGTGCGGCGCATGGTCGGGCGCGAGGGCAAGCTCACGGAGCGGCTGGAGACGGGGGCGTGCGAGGGCTCCTGGGCGGCCGCCGTGGAGAACTCCAACGCGCTGGTCGACGAGCTGGTGTGGCCGGTCTCGGAGGTCAGCCGGGTGCTGACGGCGGTCGCCGAGGGCGATCTGTCGCCGCGCATGGATCTGCGCACCGAGGCGCCGGACGGGACCGGGCATCCGCTGCGGGGCGAGTTCCTCAAGGTGGGCCGGACCGTCAACAACCTGGTGGACCAGCTCTCCACGTTCACCGACGAGGTGACGCGGGTCGCCATCGAGGTCGGCACCGAGGGCAAGCTCGGCGGTCAGGCCAAGGTGCGGGGCATGTCGGGTTCGTGGAAGGACCTGACGGAGTCCGTCAACACCATGGCGAACCGGCTCACCGCGCAGGTGCGGGACATCGCCCTGGTGACGACGGCGGTCGCGAGCGGTGATCTCTCGCGCAAGGTCACCGTGCAGGTGGCGGGCGAGATGCTGGAGCTGAAGAACACCGTCAACACGATGGTGGAGCAGCTCTCGTCCTTCTCCTCCGAGGTGACGCGGGTCGCCCGTGAGGTGGGCACCGAGGGCATCCTGGGCGGTCAGGCGCAGGTGCCCGGGGTGGCCGGGGTGTGGAAGGAGCTGACCGACTCCGTCAACACGATGGCCGGGAACCTCACCGCGCAGGTGCGCGGGATCTCCCAGGTGACGACGGCGGTCGCGAACGGTGACCTGTCCCAGAAGGTGACGGTGCCCGCGCGCGGCGAGGTCGCGCAGCTCGCCGAGACGATCAACCAGATGACCGAGACGCTGCGGATCTTCGCGGACGAGGTCACGCGGGTGGCGAACGAGGTCGGCGCCGAGGGGCGCCTTGGCGGTCAGGCCAATGTGCCGGGCGCGGCGGGCACCTGGAAGGACCTGACGGACTCGGTCAACACGGTGTTCCGGAACCTGACCACGCAGGTGCGGGACATCGCGGCCGTGACGACCGCCGTGGCGAACGGCGATCTGTCGCAGAAGGTCACGGTGGACGTGGCCGGTGAGATGCTGGAGCTGAAGAACACCGTCAACGGCATGGTGGACCAGCTCTCGGCGTTCGGTGCCGAGGTGACCCGGGTCGCGCGGGAGATCGGTGTCGAGGGTGAGCTGGGCGGTCAGGCGCAGGTGTCCGGCGCGGCCGGTACCTGGAAGGACCTGACGGACTCGGTCAACACCGCGTTCCGCAACCTGACCGGTCAGGTGCGCAACATCGCCCAGGTGACGACGGCGGTGGCCAACGGCGACCTCTCGCAGAAGGTCACCGTGGACGTCTCCGGCGAGATGCTCAAGCTGAAGAACACCGTGAACACCATGGTGGACCAGCTCTCCAGCTTCGCCGACCAGGTGACGCGGATGGCCCGTGACGTGGGCACGGAGGGGCGCCTGGGGGGTCAGGCGCGGGTGGACGGTGTCTCGGGCACCTGGAAGGAGCTGACGGACTCCGTCAACCTCATGGCCAACAACCTGACCATGCAGGTGCGCAACATCTCCCAGGTGACGACGGCGGTGGCGCGCGGTGATCTGTCGCAGAAGATCGGCGTGGACGCGCGCGGGGAGATCCTGGAGCTGAAGAACACCATCAACACGATGGTGGACCAGCTCTCCGCCTTCGCCGACCAGGTGACCCGGGTCGCCCGTGACGTGGGCACCGAGGGGCGCCTGGGCGGTCAGGCGCAGGTGCCGGGTGTGGCCGGTGTGTGGCGGGACCTCACCGAGTCGGTGAACGGCATGGCGGGCAACCTCACCGGCCAGGTGCGCAACATCGCGCAGGTCGCGACCGCGGTGGCGCGCGGCGACCTCTCCCAGAAGATCACCGTGGACGCGCGCGGGGAGATCCTGGAGCTCAAGAACACGCTGAACACGATGGTGGACCAGCTCTCCTCGTTCGCGCAGGAGGTCACGCGCGTCGCCCGTGAGGTGGGCACGGAGGGCATCCTCGGCGGTCAGGCGGAGGTCCAGGGTGTCTCGGGCACCTGGAAGGACCTCACGCAGTCCGTGAACTTCATGGCGAACAACCTGACGAGTCAGGTGCGCAACATCGCCGAGGTCACGACGGCGGTGGCCAAGGGTGACCTGTCGAAGAAGATCACCGTCGACGCCAAGGGCGAGATCCTCGAACTGGTCACCACGGTCAACACGATGGTGGACCAGCTCTCCAGCTTCGCCGAGCAGGTGACCCGGGTGGCCCGTGAGGTGGGCACCGAGGGCATCCTGGGCGGTCAGGCGCATGTGCCGGGTGTCACGGGCATCTGGAAGGACCTGAGCAACAACGTCAACCTGATGGCCAACAACCTGACCATGCAGGTGCGCAACATCTCGCAGGTCGCCTCGGCGGTGGCCAACGGCGACCTGACCCGTCAGGTGACCATCGAGGCGCGCGGCGAGGTGGCGCAGCTCGCGGACACCATCAACATCATGGTGAAGACGCTGAGTTCGTTCGCGGACCAGGTCACCAAGGTGGCCCGCGAGGTGGGTACGGACGGCATCCTGGGCGGTCAGGCGCACGTTCCCGGTGTGGCGGGCACGTGGAAGGACCTCACCGAGTCGGTGAACGGGATGGCGTCCAACCTGACCGGCCAGGTGCGCAACATCGCGATGGTGACGACGGCCATCGCCAAGGGTGATCTGACCAAGAAGATCGACATCGACGCCCGGGGCGAGATCCTGGAGCTGAAGACGACGATCAACACGATGGTGGACCAGCTCTCGTCGTTCGCCCAGGAGGTCACCCGCGTGGCCCGTGAGGTGGGCACGGAGGGCATCCTGGGCGGTCAGGCGCGGGTGCGGGACGTGGACGGCACCTGGCGGGACCTGACGGAGTCCGTGAACGAGATGGCCGGGAACCTGACCCGGCAGGTGCGCGCGATCGCCAAGGTCGCCACGGCCGTGACACGCGGCGATCTGAACCTGAAGATCGACGTGGACGCCTCCGGCGAGATCCAGGAACTCCAGGACTCCATCAACAAGATGATCGCCAATCTGCGCGACACCACGATCGTCAACAAGGAACAGGACTGGCTCAAGGGCAACCTGGCCCGGATCTCCGCGCTCATGCAGGGGCGCCGTGATCTCAAGGACGTCGCCTCGCTCATCATGAGCGAGCTGACGCCGGTGGTCTCGGCGCAGCACGGCGCGTTCTTCCTGGCGATGCCGCTGGTGGACGGCCAGGAGATCGGCGGCGACTCCGAGGACGGGTACGAGCTGCGGCTGCTGGGGTCGTACGGCTGCACGACGGGGGCGATGCCGACGTCGTTCCGTCCCGGTGAGGGGCTGATCGGCGCGGTGGCGCAGGAGAAGCACACGCTGCTCGTGGAGCCCCCGGCCGGCTATCTCAAGATCACCTCGGGGCTGGGCGAGGCTCGGCCCGCGCAACTGATCGTGCTGCCGGTGGTCTTCGAGGGCAAGGTGCTCGGCGTGATCGAGCTGGCGTCGTTCACCAGGTTCACGCACATCCAGCGGGACTTCCTCAGCCAGATCGCGGAGATGATCGCGACCAGCGTCAACACCATCTCGGTCAACACCAAGACCGAGCAGTTGCTGGCGCAGTCGCAGGAGCTGACCGAGCAACTGCGGGAGCGGTCGGCGGAGTTGGAGAACCGGCAGAAGGCGCTGCAGTCCTCCAACGCCGAACTGGAGGAGAAGGCCGAGCTGTTGGCCCGGCAGAACCGCGACATCGAGGTCAAGAACACCGAGATCGAGGAGGCGCGGCAGGTCCTGGAGGAGCGTGCCGAGCAGCTCGCGGTGTCGATGCGGTACAAGAGCGAGTTCCTCGCCAACATGTCGCACGAGCTGCGTACGCCGCTCAACTCCCTGCTGATCCTGGCCAAGTTGCTCGCCGACAACGCGGAGACCAACCTCTCCCCGAAGCAGGTGGAGTTCGCCGAGACCATTCACGGTGCGGGCTCCGACCTGCTCCAGCTCATCAACGACATCCTCGATCTGTCGAAGGTCGAGGCGGGCAAGATGGACGTCTCGCCGACGCGGATCGCGCTGGTCCAGCTCGTGGACTACGTGGAGGCGACCTTCCGGCCGCTGACGGCGGAGAAGGGGCTGGACCTGTCGGTGCGGGTCTCGCCTGAGCTGCCCGCGACCCTGCACACGGACGAGCAGCGGCTGCTCCAGGTGCTGCGCAACCTGCTGTCCAACGCGGTGAAGTTCACCGACTCGGGCTCGGTGGAGCTGGTGATCCGGCCCGCCGGGACGGACGTACCGCAGTCCATCCGGGAGCAGTTGCTGGAGGCGGGCTCGCTGACCGATCCGGACGCGCCGCTGATCGCGTTCTCGGTGACCGACACCGGCATCGGGATCGCCGCGAGCAAGATGCGGGTGATCTTCGAGGCGTTCAAGCAGGCCGACGGCACGACCAGCCGCAAGTACGGCGGCACCGGGCTCGGTCTGTCGATCTCCCGTGAGATCGCCCAGTTGCTCGGCGGTGAGATCCACGCGCAGAGCGAGCCGGGGCGCGGCTCGACGTTCACGCTGTATCTGCCGCTGCACCTCAACGGGCTGCCGCCGCAGGGCTATTACCAGCAGTCCGTGCCGCAACTGGAGGCCGGTGAGCTGGTCGCCGCCTCCGAGGCGCGGGTGTCCACGGAGCTGTCGGCGGCGGAGACCGAGACCCCGGCCGAGGTGAAGTCGTACCGGGAGACGCAGAACGGGCCCGCCGCGCTCTTCCGGCGGCGCCGTCGCTCCGCGACCCCGGAACCCCGCCTGGAGCTGCCTCAGGCGCCCGCCGAGCAGCAGGAGGGCGAGGCGCGGGCGGAGTCCACCGTGCGGTTCGGCGGTGAGAAGGTGCTGATCGTCGACGACGACGTGCGCAACGTGTTCGCGCTCACCAGCGTCCTGGAGCAGCACGGCCTCGCGGTGCTGTACGCCGAGAACGGCCGCGAGGGCATCGAGGTGCTTGAGCAGCACGACGACGTGGTGGTCGTGCTGATGGACATCATGATGCCGGAGATGGACGGCTACGCGACGACCACGGCGATCCGCAGGATGCCGCAGTTCGCGGGGCTGCCGATCATCGCGCTGACGGCCAAGGCGATGAAGGGCGACCGGGAGAAGGCGCTGCAGTCGGGCGCCTCCGACTACGTCACCAAGCCGGTCGACCCGGACCATCTGCTGGGTGTCATGCGACAGTGGATGCGGCCGGAATCGAACGGTGGCTGAGCGCCGGGCGATCCCGGTGCCGGGGTTGTGGCGGCAGTGCCGCGAGCCCCGGTGACGGTGTGACAGGACGGGATGTGACGGAGGACTCACATCCCCGGCAGGTGTCGGAATCCCGGATTCCGGGAACGTTCCGGGCCCGGCCCGCGTTTCCGCTCCGTGCACAGTGACATCACGGTGACAGGGTGTGGCGACGGGCGGGGTGCGGCTACGATGACCGGCACAAGGACGGGCGGCGAAAGGGAGTCGTCCCCTGGGGCGGCGCCCGGTGTACCGCCGGGGCGAGGAGGGCGGGCCATGGTGCAGAAGGCCAAGATCCTCCTGGTCGATGACCGGCCGGAGAATCTGCTGGCGCTGGAGGCCATCCTCTCGGCGCTCGATCAGACGCTGGTGCGGGCATCGTCCGGGGAGGAAGCGCTCAAAGCACTGCTCACGGACGATTTCGCGGTCATTCTGCTGGATGTCCAGATGCCGGGCATGGACGGTTTCGAGACGGCCGCGCACATCAAGCGGCGGGAGCGGACACGGGACATCCCGATCATCTTCCTGACCGCGATCAACCACGGCCCCCACCACACCTTCCGGGGGTACGCGGCGGGCGCGGTGGACTACATCTCCAAGCCGTTCGACCCCTGGGTGCTGCGCGCCAAGGTGTCGGTGTTCGTCGAGCTGTACATGAAGAACTGCCAACTGCGTGAGCAGGCGGCGCTGCTGCGGCTCCAGTTGGAGGGCGGCGGCAAGAACGCGGTCGGCGGCAAGGAACCCGCCGGGCTGCTCGCGGAGCTGTCCGCGCGGCTCGCTGCCGTCGAGGAGCAGGCCGAGGCGCTCTCCAAGCAACTGGACGAGGAGTCGGCGGACGCGGCGGCGGTCGCCACCGCCGCCCATCTGGAGCGCAAGCTCACCGGGTTGCGGCGCGCGCTGGACGCGCTGGAGCCGGGCGCGGACGGCGGGGGAGCCCCGCTGCCGCCGCAGAACTGACGTGCCGAAACCGGCGCCCGCGCCGAGCGGGCGTCCGTGAGGGCACGTCAGTTCCGTGCCCCGGCACGGGCGACACGAACGGGTGAAGCTCTGGGCACACGTGTCCGTTGTCGCCCTCACCGGTAACCTCACACCCATGGCCTCACGTCCCTCCGCAGCCAAGAAGCAGCCCGCCAGAAAGGCGGCCGCTCCCGCGAAGGCTCCGGCGAGGAAGGCCCCCGCGAAGAAGGCACCGGCCAAGAAGGCGGTCGCCAGGAAGGCTCCGGCGCGCAAGCCGGTTCCGGCGAAGCCCGCGCCCAGCCCCACCGGGGGCGTGTACCGGCTCGTGCGCGCCCTCTGGCTGGGTCTCGCGCACGCGGTCGGCGCCGTCTTCCGGGGCATAGGGCAGGGCGCGAAGAACCTCGACCCGGCCCACCGCAAGGACGGCGTGGCGCTGCTGCTGTTCGCCCTCGCGCTGATCGTGGCCGCCGGGACCTGGGCCGATCTGCAGGGTCCGGTGGGCGACCTGGTGGAGATCCTGGTCACCGGCGCCTTCGGGCGGCTCGACCTGCTCGTCCCGGTCCTGCTCGCCGTGATCGCCGTACGGTTCATCCGGCACCCGGAGCAGCCGGAGGCGAACGGGCGGATCGTGATCGGTCTGTCCGCGCTCGTCGTCGGCGTCCTCGGGCAGGTCCACATCGCCTGCGGCTCGCCCGCCCGCGGCGACGGGATGCGCGCCATAAGGGACGCGGGCGGTCTGATCGGCTGGGCCGCGGCGACCCCGCTGACGTACACCATGACCGCGGTGCTCGCCGTGCCGCTGCTGGTGCTGCTCACCGTGTTCGGGCTGCTGGTCGTCACCGCCACGCCGGTCAATGCCATTCCGCAGCGCCTGCGCGCGCTCGGCGTGCGCCTGGGCGTGGTGCACGACCCGGGCGTCGACGCCTTCGACGCCGGGGAGTTCGCGGAGTACGACGAGGAGTGGCGCGAAGGCACCGCGGGGCGCCCCCGGACGCGCCGGGGCGCCCCAGACGGCCACGACGCGGACGGCGCCGAGGAGGACGCCCTCGCGCGCCGCCGGAGCCGCCCCCGGCGCTCCGCCGCGCCCCAGCCCGACCCGCAGCGACCGATGGACGCGGTGGACGTCGCCGCCGCGGCGGCCGCCGCGCTCGACGGCGCCGTACTGCACGGGATGCCGCCCTCCCCGGTGGTCGCCGACCTCACCCAGGGCGTGAGCACGGGCGACCGCGAGGAGACGACGCCGGTGCCGACGCCGTCCCCGGTTCCGGGCGCCCGGCCGAAGCGGGACACCTCCTCGGACTCCGGCAGCGTCCCCGACCTCACCAAGTCCTCCCCGCCGCCCGAGCCCCGCGAGATGCCCGCGCGCGCCGAACAGCTCCAGCTCTCCGGGGACATCACCTACGCGCTGCCCTCGCTCGACCTGCTCACCCGCGGCGGTCCCGGCAAGTCGCGCAGCGCCGCCAACGACGCGATCGTCGCCTCGCTGCGCACGGTGTTCAGCGAGTTCAAGGTGGACGCCGACGTCACCGGCTTCACCCGGGGTCCGACGGTCACCCGCTATGAGGTCCAGCTCGGTCCCGCCGTGAAGGTCGAGCGGATCACCGCGCTCACCAAGAACATCGCGTACGCCGTCGCCAGCCCGGACGTGCGGATCATCAGCCCGATCCCCGGCAAGTCGGCGGTCGGCATCGAGATCCCCAACACCGACCGCGAGATGGTCAACCTCGGCGACGTGCTGCGCCTCGCGGAGTCCGCCGAGGACGACGACCCGATGCTGGTCGCCTTCGGCAAGGACGTCGAGGGCGGGTACGTCATGCACTCGCTGGCCAAGATGCCGCACATGCTGGTCGCCGGTGCCACCGGCTCCGGCAAGTCGTCCTGCATCAACTGCCTGATCACCTCGATCATGATGCGCGCGACCCCCGAGGACGTGCGGATGATCCTGGTCGACCCCAAGCGCGTGGAGCTGACCGCCTACGAGGGCATCCCGCACCTGATCACGCCGATCATCACCAACCCCAAGCGGGCCGCCGAGGCGCTGCAGTGGGTCGTGCGCGAGATGGACCTGCGCTACGACGACCTCGCCGCCTACGGCTACCGGCACATCGACGACTTCAACCGCGCGGTGCGCGAGGGCAAGGTCACGCCGCCGCCCGGCAGCGAGCGCGAGCTGCAGCCGTACCCCTATCTGCTGGTGATCGTGGACGAGCTGGCCGACCTGATGATGGTCGCTCCCCGCGACGTCGAGGACGCCATCGTGCGCATCACCCAGCTCGCCCGCGCCGCCGGCATCCATCTGGTGCTCGCCACCCAGCGCCCCTCCGTGGACGTGGTCACCGGTCTCATCAAGGCCAACGTGCCCTCCCGGCTGGCCTTCGCGACCTCCTCGCTGGCCGACTCCCGCGTCATCCTCGACCAGCCCGGCGCCGAGAAGCTCATCGGCAAGGGCGACGGTCTGTTCCTGCCCATGGGCGCCAACAAGCCGACCCGTATGCAGGGCGCGTTCGTGACCGAGGAAGAGGTCGCGGTCGTCGTCCAGCACTGCAAGGACCAGATGGCGCCCGTCTTCCGGGACGACGTCACCGTGGGCACCAAGCAGAAGAAGGAGATCGACGAGGACATCGGCGACGACCTGGACCTGCTGTGCCAGGCGGCCGAGCTGGTCGTCTCCACCCAGTTCGGGTCCACCTCGATGCTCCAGCGCAAGCTGCGGGTGGGCTTCGCCAAGGCGGGCCGGCTGATGGACCTCATGGAGTCGCGGAACATCGTGGGTCCGAGCGAGGGTTCGAAGGCCCGTGACGTGCTCGTGAAACCTGACGAGCTGGACGGAGTGCTCGCCGTGATCCGGGGGGAGTCTGAGGGTTAGGACCCGCCGTGCAGCGCGTCCTAACACGCTGAAGGAGAGCGGGCCACCCGGCGTGTCGGTGTTGCGCCGGGTGGCCGCACCGCCGTGATCCACCCGTTAGATCTCGGCGGGCAACCGTTTCCCTTCGCAGTACGTCAAGTTGAGCGAGATGCGGGGTAGAGGTTCCTTTCGGAAGCCGATTCCCCCGTCCCGCCGTCGGACCGACCGGCCATTCCGATGGCGTACAAAGTCCCGTCGCCCGCTTGCCCCACCCTTTCGTACCCCGCCTAGACTGAACCTCCAGCACAGGTGGCTCACACGCTCGAAAGGCGCCCCCGTGTCCATCGGCAGCAACTCCCCCGAAGACGAGCGTCCGTTCCACGACGTACCCGACGAAAAGCGCCCCTCCGTCGGCCATGCCCTCAAGCAGGCGCGCCTGGCCGCCGGTCTGACGGTGAGCGACGTCAGCAACGCCACGCGCGTCCGTCTCGCCATCGTGCACGCCATAGAGGCCGACGACTTCGCGCCCTGCGGCGGCGACGTGTACGCCCGTGGGCACATTCGCACACTGGCCCGCGCCGTGCACCTCGACCCCGCGCCGCTGGTCGCGCAGTTCGACGCCGAACACGGCGGACGGCCCGCGCCCACCCCGGCCGCGCCGCTGTTCGAGGCCGAACGCATCCGACCCGAACGGCGGGGGCCCAACTGGACGGCCGCCATGGTCGCCGCGATCGTCGTCGTGATCGGTTTCGTCGGCTTCACCGCCTTCAAGGGCGGCGACGGCGGCGGCGACACGCAGGCCGCCGACGGCAGCCCCTCGCCCACCGTCACCAAGTCCCCGTCCGCCACGCCCGCCCCGGCCAAGCCCGCCACGCCGAAGTCCGACCCGTCCGACAGCGCCATCGCCGCCGCCCCCCAGGACAAGGTGACCGTCCAGGTCAGCGCGGCGAACGGGCGGAGCTGGATCTCCGCCAAGGACCACAACGGCCGGATGCTCTTCGACGGGCTGCTCGACAAGGGCCAGTCCAAGACCTTCCAGGACAGCACCAAGATCAACCTGATCCTCGGCGACGCCGGGGCGATCCAGCTCTACGTCAACGGCAAGAAGATCGACGACGATTTCCGGCCGGGCGCCGTGGAGCGTCTGACGTACACCAAGGGCGATCCCGAGGTGGGCTGACCCACCGGGGTGACCTCGGGGTGAGCGGTGATGTCGACGGGGTTGGCCACAGTGGCCAACCCCGTCGACATAGGGGGCCGGTCAGACAAAGTAGTCTTGAGCCCATGCCTGAACGCCGTACCGTCGCACTCGTCACTCTCGGCTGCGCCCGTAACGAGGTGGACTCGGAGGAGCTCGCAGGCCGCTTGGAGGCGGACGGCTGGCAGCTCGTCGAGGACGCCGCGGACGCCGATGTCGCCGTCGTCAACACCTGTGGATTCGTCGAAGCCGCCAAGAAGGACTCCGTCGACGCCCTCCTGGAGGCCAACGACCTCAAGGACCACGGCAGAACCCAGGCCGTCGTGGCCGTGGGCTGCATGGCCGAGCGGTACGGCAAGGAGCTGGCCGAGGCGCTGCCCGAGGCCGACGGCGTGCTCGGCTTCGACGACTACTCCGACATCTCCGACCGGCTGCAGACCATCCTGTCCGGCGGCATCCACGCCGCCCACACCCCGCGCGACCGCCGCAAGCTGCTGCCGATCAGCCCGGCCGAGCGCCAGAAGTCCGCTGCCGCCGTCGCCCTGCCCGGCCACGGCCCGACCGACCTCCCGGACGGGCTCGCGCCCGCCTCCGGACCGCGCGCGCCCCTGCGCCGCCGTCTGGACGGCTCCCCGGTCGCCTCGGTCAAGCTCGCCTCCGGCTGCGACCGGCGCTGCTCCTTCTGCGCCATCCCGTCCTTCCGCGGCTCCTTCATCTCCCGCCGCCCCAGCGACGTGCTCAACGAGACGCGCTGGCTGGCCGAGCAGGGCGTGAAGGAGATCATGCTGGTCTCCGAGAACAACACCTCCTACGGCAAGGACCTGGGCGACATCCGCCTCCTGGAGTCCCTGCTGCCCGAGCTGGCCGAGGTGGACGGCATCGAGCGGGTGCGCGTCAGCTACCTCCAGCCGGCCGAGATGCGCCCCGGTCTGATCGACGTGCTGACCTCCACCCCGAAGGTCGTGCCGTACTTCGACCTGTCCTTCCAGCACTCCGCGCCGAACGTGCTGCGCTCCATGCGCCGCTTCGGCGACACCGACCGCTTCCTGGAGCTGCTGGACACCATCCGGTCCAAGGCGCCCCAGGCCGGTGTGCGCTCCAACTTCATCGTCGGATTCCCCGGCGAGACCGAGTCCGACCTGGCCGAGCTGGAGCGCTTCCTCACCGGCGCCCGCCTGGACGCCATCGGCGTCTTCGGCTACTCGGACGAGGACGGCACCGAAGCCGCGACCTACGACGGCAAGCTCGACGAGGACGTGGTGGCCGAGCGCCTCGCCCGCGTCTCGCGGCTCGCCGAGGAGCTGGTCTCGCAGCGCGCCGAGGAGCGCCTCGGGGAGACCGTGCACGTCCTCGTGGAGTCCGTGGACGGCGAGGACGGGACGTACGGCCGCGGCGCCCACCAGGCGCCGGAGACGGACGGCCAGGTGCTGCTCACGAGCGGCGAGGGCCTGAGCGTGGGACGTATCGTCGAGGCCAAGGTGGTCGGCACCGAGGGTGTCGACCTGGTGGCCGAGCCGCTTCCGGGCTCGTCGGTGTGTAGCGAGGAGGCGGCCAGATGACCGGAGTCCCGGCATCCGCCTCGGGCGGCTCTCCCGGCGCGCGCAGCGCATCGGACCGGGCCGCCGACGGTGTTCCGGAGGTCTCCGGTCCCGCCCTCGCGCCGGACGCGCGTCCCCTGCGCGGCGGCAAGCTCGCGGCCGCCGCCGTCAACCAGGCCAGCGTCTGGAACGTCGCCAATCTGCTGACCATGCTCCGGCTGGTCCTGGTGCCCGGCTTCGTCGTCCTGATGCTGGAGGACGGCGGCTACGACCCCGCCTGGCGCTCACTCGCCTGGGCCGCCTTCGCCATCGCCATGATCACCGATCTGTTCGACGGTCATCTGGCGCGCACCTACAACCTGGTCACCGACTTCGGCAAGATCGCCGACCCGATAGCCGACAAGGCGATCATGGGCGCGGCGCTGATCTGCCTGTCGTCCCTGGGCGACCTGCCCTGGTGGGTGACGGGGATCATCCTCGGTAGGGAACTCGGCATCACCCTGCTGCGTTTCGTGGTCATCCGGTACGGCGTGATCCCGGCGAGCCGGGGCGGCAAGCTCAAGACGCTCACCCAGGGCGTCGCCGTCGGCATGTACGTGCTCGCGCTGACCGGCTGGCTGGCCAGCCTCAGGTTCTGGGTGATGGCCGCCGCGGTGATCCTCACCGTGGTCACCGGAGCCGACTATGTGAGACAGGCCATCGTGCTGCGCCGCCGGGGAATCGCGGAGCGCGCGGCGGCGTTGGAGGAACAGGAAGCGTGACGACCACGGCCACCGAACTGGTCCGGCTACTGACGGTGAGCGGAGAGACGCTCGCCGTCGCCGAGTCGCTGACCGGTGGCCTGGTCGCCGCCGACATCACCGCGGTCCCCGGGGCGTCCCGGGTCTTCCGCGGTTCGGTCACCGCTTACGCCACCGAGCTCAAGCACCGGCTCCTCGGTGTCGACGCCGCTCTGCTGGAGCGGCGCGGGGCGGTGGACCCGCAGGTCGCGGCCCAGATGGCCGCAGGGGTGCGCCAGGCCCTCGGGGCCGACTGGGGCATCGCCACCACGGGCGTCGCCGGCCCCGATCCGCAGGACGGGAACCCGGTGGGGACGGTCTTCGTCGCCGTCGCCGGACCGGCCGGAAAGCGCCTGGATTCCGCCCCCGGCGGAAAAGTGGAGGCCCTGCGGTTGAACGGCAGCCGTGCGGAAATTCGTAGGGAGAGTGTACGGAGCGTACTCGCGCTGCTTCTACGGGAGCTTGCGGGCGAACAGACCGGAAATGAGCGGGCACAGGATACGGAACGGAACGGGGGGTTTTGATGTTTGCAGCCCTGAGTGAACACGACATCGCTCCCCGCACGGCCGCGGCGCAAGGCGGTACGGTGGGGCGAGAAGGATGCGGCTACGCGGTCCGAGGAGGGAGCCACCGATGATTCTGCTCCGTCGCCTGCTGGGTGACGTGCTGCGTCGGCAGCGCCAGCGCCAGGGCCGTACTCTGCGCGAAGTCTCCTCGTCCGCCCGAGTCTCACTCGGCTATCTCTCCGAGGTGGAGCGGGGGCAGAAGGAGGCTTCCTCCGAACTGCTCTCCGCCATCTGCGACGCGCTGGACGTACGGATGTCGGAACTCATGCGGGAAGTGAGCGACGAGCTCGCCCTCGCCGAGCTCGCCCAGTCCGCCGCGGTCACCGACGCCGTCCCGGCGCCGGTCCGTCCGATGCTGGGTTCCGTCTCGGTGACCGGTGTGCCACCGGAACGGGTGACCATCAAGGCACCGGCCGAGGCGGTCGACGTGGTCGCCGCGTGAGCGTCACGCGCGCGGCCTGACAGCCCCGAACGCGTGAAGCCCCGGCAGGGCTTCCCAGGGAGATCCTGGTGAGGCCCGGCCGGGGCTTTCGCATGTCCGCGTCCCTTCGCGGGCGGGGCTTTGCGGGTGTGCGCCCGCGTTCCTCCGATCGGCGGGGCTTGTGCCGGGCTCCGGCGTGGCGGCTTGCGTCCCCGGCTCCACCGTTTGCCGGGGTCCACGGGTCCGGTCATGGTGGAGGCAGGCCGATGCCGGCTGCCCGAGACCCCCGGAGGAACGGCGATGTACGTGGTGAAGAGCCCGCTGCCCGAGGACGCGCTGAAGACCGTCTCCGACGCCCTGCAGGGCGCGCTCGTCGATCTGGTGGACCTCTCGCTGGTCGCCAAGCAGATCCACTGGAACGTCGTCGGCCCGCGCTTCCGCTCCATACACCTCCAGTTGGACGACGTGGTCGCCTCCGCGCGCGCCCACTCCGACACGGTGGCCGAACGCGCCTCCGCGCTCGGTGTCTCGCCGGACGGACGGGCGGCTTCCGTGGCATCCGGCAGCGGGATCGACTCCCCGCCCGCAGGCTGGATCAAGGACACCGACGCGGTCGGCGCGATGGTCGATGCCCTCGGTGCGGTCATCACTCGTATGCGTGAACGTGTGCAGGCGACCGGTGACGCCGACCCGGTGACCGAGGACCTGCTCATCGGGATCACGGGCGACCTGGAGAAGCACCACTGGATGTGGCAGGCGGAGAACTCCTAGGCGCCGGCGTATGCAGGGCACTTGCAGGGACCGGGAGTCCGTCCCCCGGTCCTGCTCCGGTGAGCCCTCGGTGCGCCTTCCTCGCGGGACAGACGGCGGTCTAGCGTCCGGCTGGAGGTGGCGGGCCATGGTGGGGCGTGTGATGCGCTGGGGGACTGCTCTCGGGCTGGGCGCGGTGTGGTGGTGGGCCGCGCTGCGGCTGGCACTGGGAGAGGGCGCGGGTGTCCTGGAGGGCTCCGTGGTGCTCGGCGGGTGGGGGCTGGGGGTGCTGCCGGTGCACTGCGTGGCCAGGGAGCGGGCGGCGGGTGCCGTGGGGGCGGGGCGGTGGCGGGAGGCTTGGCGGGGGAGTGGGAGTGTGAACGGGGACGGGGTGGCGGCGGGGGTTCCCGAGGCGGGTGGTCTTGGGGCGGGTGTCGCCGGGGTGGCTGCTTCCGGAGCGGCTGCTTCCGGGCCGCCCGTTTCGGTGGCGTCCGTGGCGGGGCCGGCTCTTGTGGTGCCTGCCGACTCGGCGCCGTCTGGTGCGGGGTCGCCCGGTGCGGGGGTGCCTGTCTCGGGGTCGTCGTCCGGTGCGGGGGCGCCTGGGGAGGGTGGTCCCGGGTCGGGGAACGGGCAGCCGGGGTGAGTGCTGCGGGTCAGGACCTGCGGGACCGGCGCTCGCGCCAGCGCTGGGGCGAGCCGGGCGCCGGGGCGGGACCCGGCTGGCAGGTGGGGCACCAGTAGGTGGGGCGCTCCTGGGAGCCGTCGCCCTGGTCGGCCACCCGGACGGAGGTGCCGCAGCGCAGACAGGGGCGGGGCGCGCGGCCGTACACGAAGAGGTCGTAGTGGTGCACCCCCGTCGTCTGGCGGACGGGGCGGTCGCGGTTGATCTCCAGGAGCCGCTGTGCCACCGCGGGCAACTGGGCGGCCCGGTCCGGGGGCAGTGCGCCGACCGGCAGCCAGGGGGTCACGCCGAGCAGGAAGCACAGCTCGCTCTTGTAGATGTTGCCGATACCGGCCAGGTTGCGCTGGTCGAGCAGGGCCTCGCCGAGGGGGCGGTCGGGGTCCCCCTGGAGATTGGCGAGGGCGAGTTCCGGGTTCCAGTCGGGGCCGAGCAGGTCGGGACCGAGGTGGCCCACCGCGCGCTCCTCGTCGGTGGTGCGCAGGAACTCCAGCACCTGGAGGCGGTAGCCGACGGCCGTGCGGTCGTCGGCGCCCAGGACGGCGCGGATCTGATGTCCGGGACCGCCGCGCCAGCGCTCGCCGGGGGCGTACACCTTCCACGCGCCCTCCATGCGCAGATGCGTGTGCAGGGTCAGTCCGCCCTCGAAGCGGGTGAGCAGGTGCTTGCCGCGCGCGACGGTGCCAAGGACCGTACGACCGGTGAGGTCCAGCGTCGCGTACCTCGGCACCCGGAAGTCGCTACGGGTCAGCACCCGGCCCGCGAGCGCGGTGTGCAGCCGTTTCGCGGCCTGCCAGACCGTGTCACCTTCGGGCATGGCTCCAGCGTGCCACGGCGGGGCGTGGTGCGGCTCGGGTCACCCGGGTGCGGTCGGGGTCTCGGCGGTGCGCGGGTGCTGGGGTGCTCATCGGGGCTCAGGTTCTCAGCCGCAGACCGCGTGGGGTCGCGATGAAGCCCGCGTTCTCCAGCAGGGTGCCTATGGGGGAGGTCAGTGCCGCTGTGC
Organism: Streptomyces sp. DSM 110735; assembly: GCF_016482685.1. GTDB lineage: Bacteria > Actinomycetota > Actinomycetes > Streptomycetales > Streptomycetaceae > Streptomyces. Next base: position 20,502 of record NZ_JACYHF010000005.1, read on the forward strand.
CGTTGATCCGCTCCACCGTGACGGTGCCCAGGGAGCCCGCGCGGGCCGCCGCTGCCAGCGCCTCGGCCGCCGCGCGCAGGCGCGGGTCCTCGGTTTCGGCGCCGTCCGGGGTGGACGGCCAGGCCAGCAGGGTCTTGCCGCCGCGCTCCATGTACAGCGTCAGCTCGCCGTCCACCAGGACGACCAGCGCGCCCGCCTTGCGGCCAGGCTTGTGCCCGGCACCGGTCGGCGAGTCGGGCCAGGGGAGCGCGGCGCCGTAGGCGTTGGCGGGGTCGGCGGCGGCCAGGACCACCGCGCGGGAGTCGGGGGCGGGGGTCCGGCCCCGGCGGCTCCCGTAGGAGCGGTTCGCGTACGTGGGGTTCGCGGCGGGACCGAAGGGGGCGACAGGGGCGGCGCCGAAGGGGGACGCGGGGGCGCCGCCGCGAGGGCCGCCGTATCCGGCGTCCGCGAAGGGGTCGGTGGGGGCGTACGTGTCCGGTGCGGTGCCGTCGCCCGGCGGGGGCCAGGCGAAGTCGCCGTCCGGGGCGGGCGCGCCCGGCTGGTCGAGGGCGCCCGGGAACGGCGGGGTGCCGTCGGGCGGTGCGAAGCCGTCCGAGGCGGCGGGCAGCGCCTCGCCGCGGTCGCGCGCGTTGGACACCGCGCGCAGCCGGTCGACCGCGCCGTCCATCGCGAACTGGGCGGCGCCCAGACCCTCGACCACGTAACCGCGCCGCGCCTGACCGCTCTCCTCGAAGGCGGACAGCACCCGGTACACCGCCGAGAAGCCGCCCTCGACGCCCTCCGCCGCGACCGCGCCCCGGGTCACCACGCCGTGCCGGTCGAGCAGGGCACGGGCGCGTGCGTGGGCGCGCACGGTGGCGTCCTGCTCGGGCGCGGGCAGCAGGGACCAGCGGCCCGCGACGGTCGGCGGGCCCGTACGGGAGGCGGCGCGCGCGGCGGCGGTCAGGGAGCCGTACCGCCCGCGCGGGATGGTGCGCTTGGCGCGGTGGGCCGTCGAACCGGCCGTACGGCCCGAGCCGAGCAGCGCACGCATGGGCGCCAGCGTGTCGTTGGTGAGGCGCCCCGCCCAGGCCAGGTCCCAGAGGGCGTCGGCCAGGTGGGCGTCGCTCGCCTCGGGGTGCGTGGTGGCGCGGACCTGGTCGGCGATCTGGCGGAAGAACAGGCCGTAGCCGGCCGAGAGGGCGCCGAGCACCGACTGGTGGAGCGGGGTCAGCTCCAGCGGGGGCGGCGGGGGCAGCAGCAGCGGGGCCGTGTCGGCGAGGTAGAGGGAGACCCAGCCGTCCTTGCCGGGCAGGGCGCCCGCGCCGGACCAGACGACCTCTCCGGCGGCGGTGAGTTCGTCGAGCATCGCGGGGCTGTAGTCCGCGACACGGGACGGCAGGACCAGCTTCTCCAGGGCGGACGCGGGCACGGGCGCGCCCTGCAACTGCTCGACGGCGCGCACCAGTCCGTCGATACCGCGCAGGGTGTGACCCTTGCCGATGTGCTGCCATTGGGGCAGGAACTGGGCGAGCGCGGGCGGCGGAACCGGCTCCAGCTCGTGCCGCAGCGCGGCCAGCGAACGGCGGCGCAACCGGCGCAGCACCGTCGCGTCGCACCACTCCTGGCCGATGCCCGCCGGGTGGAACTCGCCCTGCACCACACGGCTGCTCGCGGCGAGCCGCTGGAGGGCGCCCTCGGTGACCGCCACGCCCAGACCGAAGCGGGCGGCGGCGCTGGTGGAGGTGAACGGGCCGTGGGTGCGCGCGTACCGCGCGAGGAGGTCGCCGAGGGGGTCCTTGACCGGCTCGGTGAACGCTTCGGGCACGCCGACCGGCAGGGCGGTGCCGAGCGCGTCGCGCAGCCGTCCCGCGTCCTCGACGGCGGCCCAGTGCTCGCGCCCCGCGATACGGACCTGGATGGCGCGGCGGGTGGCGGCCAGCTCCGGCGCCCACTGCGGCTCGGCACCGCGCTCGGCCAGCTCCTCGTCGGTCAGCGGGCCGAGGAGGCGCAGGAGGTCCGCGACGCCCTCGACGTCCTTGACGCGGCGGTCCTCGGTGAGCCACTGGAGTTCGCGCTCCAGCTCGGCGAGCACGTCCGCGTCGAGCAGTTCGCGCAGCTCCGCCTGCCCGAGCAGCTCGGACAGCAGCCGGGAGTCCAGGGACAGCGCGGCGGCCCTGCGCTCGGCGAGCGGGGAGTCGCCCTCGTACAGGAACTGGGCGACGTAACCGAACAGCAGGGAGCGGGCGAACGGGGACGGCTCGGGGGTGGTGACCTCGACCATGCGGACCTTGCGGGACTCCAGGTCGCCCATCAGCTCGATGAGTCCCGGCACGTCGAACACGTCCTGGAGGCATTCGCGGATCGCCTCCAGGACGATCGGGAACGAACCGAACTCGCTCGCCACCTCAAGGAGTTGGGCCGCGCGCTGACGCTGCTGCCACAGCGGGGTGCGCTTGCCGGGGTTGCGGCGCGGCAGCAGCAGTGCCCGCGCGGCGCACTCGCGGAACCGGGAGGCGAACAGCGCGGAGCTGCCCACCTGTTCGGTGACGATCCGGTCGACCTCGGCCTTGTCGAAGGCCACGTCCGCGGCGCCGACCGGCGCCTGCTCGCTGTCGAACTCCGTTCCCGCGCGCACGGGTTCGTGGTCGAGCAGGTCGAGACCCATCAGATCGGCGTCGGGCAGCCGCAGCACGATGCCGTCGTCGGCGTGCATGACCTGCGCGTCCATGCCGTACCGCTCGGACAGGCGGGCGCCCAGCGCGAGCGCCCAGGGAGCGTGCACCTGGGCGCCGAAGGGGGAGTGGATGACGACGCGCCAGTCACCGAGTTCGTCGCGGAAGCGCTCGACCACGATCGTGCGGTCGTCCGGGACATGGCCGCAGGCTTCGCGCTGTTCGTCCAGGTAGGACAGCACGTTGTCCGCCGCCCAGGCGTCCAGGCCCGCCGTCAGCAGGCGCAGCCGGGCGTCCTCCTTGGACAGCGAGCCGACCTCGCGCAGGAACGCGCCCACCGCGCGGCCGAGTTCGAGCGGGCGGCCGAGCTGGTCGCCCTTCCAGAACGGCAGCCTGCCCGGCACCCCGGGCGCGGGGGAGACCAGGACCCTGTCGCGGGTGATGTCCTCGATCCGCCAGGAACTCGTGCCCAGGGTGAACACGTCGCCCACGCGGGACTCGTAGACCATCTCCTCGTCCAGCTCACCGACCCGGCCGCCGCCCTTCTTGGGGTCGGACCCGGCGAGGAACACCCCGAACAGACCCCGGTCGGGGATCGTGCCGCCGGAGGTGACCGCGAGCCGCTGGGCGCCCGGACGCCCGCTGATCGTCCCGGCCACGCGGTCCCACACCACGCGCGGGCGCAGCTCCGCGAACGCGTCGGACGGGTAGCGTCCCGCGAGCATGTCCAGGGTGGCCGTGAACGCCGACTCGGGGAGCGAGGCGAAGGGCGCCGCGCGGCGCACCACGGCGAGCAGGTCGTCGTACTGCCAGGTGTCCAGTGACGTCATGGCGACGAGCTGCTGGGCGAGCACGTCCAGCGGGTTGGACGGCACCTTCAGGGACTCGATGCGCCCCGAGCGCATCCGCTCGGTGACCACCGCGGCCTGCACCAGGTCGCCCCGGTACTTCGGGAAGACCACACCGGTGGAGACCGCGCCGACCTGGTGGCCCGCGCGTCCCACGCGCTGGAGCCCGGAGGCGACCGAGGGCGCGGACTCCACCTGGACGACGAGATCGACCGCGCCCATGTCGATGCCCAGCTCCAGGCTGGAGGTGGCGACCACGGCGGGCAGGCGGCCCGCCTTCAGGTCCTCCTCGACCAGGGCGCGCTGTTCCTTGGAGACCGAGCCGTGGTGCGCGCGGGCGATGACCGGCGGCGCGCCCTGGGCGGCGCCCGAACCGCCCATCAACTGGGCCGGGGCGTGGTGTTCGTCGAGTTTCTCGCCGGTGGCGCGCTCGTAGGCGATCTCGTTGAGCCGGTTGCACAGCCGCTCCGCCAGGCGGCGTGAGTTGGCGAACACGATGGTCGAGCGGTGGGACTGCACCAGGTCCGCGATCCGCTCCTCGACGTGGGGCCAGATCGACGGCTTCTCCGCGCCCTCGCCGCCGTCGGCCGCGGGGGAGCCGCCCAGCTCGCCCATGTCCTCGACCGGGACGACGACCGACAGGTCGAACTCCTTGCCGGACTCCGGCTGGACGATCTCCACCTTGCGGCCGGGCGACAGGAACCGCGCCACCTCGTCCACCGGGCGGACGGTCGCGGACAGACCGATGCGGCGGGCGGGCTTGGGTAGCAGCTCGTCCAGCCGCTCCAGGGACAGCGCGAGATGCGCGCCGCGCTTGGTGCCCGCGACCGCGTGCACCTCGTCCAGGATCACCGTCTCGATGCCCGTCAGCGCGTCGCGCGCGGCGGACGTCAGCATCAGGAACAGCGACTCGGGCGTGGTGATCAGGATGTCCGGCGGGCGCGTGGTCAGCGCGCGCCGCTCGGCGGGCGGGGTGTCGCCGGAACGGATGCCCACCTTGACCTCGGGCTCGGGCAGGCCGAGACGGACGGACTCCTGGCGGATGCCGGTCAGCGGGCTGCGCAGATTGCGCTCCACGTCGACCGCGAGAGCCTTCAGCGGTGACACGTACAGCACCCGGCAGCGCTTCTTCGGGTCGGCCGGGGGCGGTGTGGAGGTCAGCCGGTCCAGCGCGGCGAGGAACGCGGCCAGCGTCTTGCCGGAGCCGGTCGGCGCGACCACCAGCGCGTCCGAGTCCTCCTGGATCGCCCGCCAGGCGCCCTCCTGGGCCTCGGTGGGCGCGGAGAACGCCCCCGTGAACCAGCCGCGGGTCGCGGGGGAGAAGCCGTCGAGGGCCGAAGGGGCGGAACTGACCATGCATCCATCCTGCACCCCGCCACTGACAATCCGCCTGACCTGCGCAAACGGTACGGAAGCGGGCCGCGCGGACCGGCCGGTCGTGGCGGACAATGGGCGCATGTCTTCAGGGGAGCGGGCGCGGTCGTCGACCGAGCGGGCACGGCACTGGCGGTACGACGAACTGCCCGGTGTGGACCTGCTGCGCGCCCGCTACATCCGCAAGAGCTTCGTCCGGCACACCCACGAGCACTTCGTGATCGCCGCCATCGCCGACGGCGTCGAGGTCTTCCAGCACGGGGGCAGCGACGTCTCCGCGGGCGCCGGTGCCCTCGCGCTGGTCAACCCGGACACCCCGCACACCGGCCGGGCAGGCGTCCCCGAGGGCTGGCGGTACGGCGCCATTTACCCCTCGCCCGAGGTGGTGGCGCGCATCGCCGCCGAGACGACCACGCTCCGGGGCACGCCGGGCTTCGTCACCCCGGTGCTCGACGACCCGTACGCCGCCCGCCTGGTCCACCAGGTGCTGCGCGCCGTCGACGAGGGCAACGCGCTGGCCGCCGACACCCTGCTGAGCGTGGCCGTGACCCGGCTGCTGCGGCTCAACGGGGGCGCGCTGCCCGAGCGGCGCCCCCGCAGCGCCGGAGCCTCGCTCGCCGCACGCGCGCGTGCCGTGCTCCAGGAACGGATGGCCGCGCCGCCCACGCTGGAGCGGCTCGCCGCCGACCTCGGCACCAGCCCGTTCGCCCTGCTGCGCGCCTTCCGCGCCGCCTACGGGATGCCGCCGCACACCTGGCTGACCGACGCCCGGGTACGCCGTGCGCGGCTTCTCCTGGACGCGGGCAGCGCGCCCGCGGAGGTGGCCGTCGCCGTCGGCTTCACCGACCAGCCGCATCTGAACCGGCACTTCACCCGGATCGTGGGAGTGCCGCCGGGGGCGTACCGGCGCGAGCGTCACTAGAGGCGCGGAACGGCACCGGAGGTCGAGGACGGGTCCGGGGCGGGCGCAAGAACGTACAAGACCCGCGCGCGCGAGCGGCCGTAGCGTCCGGGGCGTGGCACAGCAACAGACAGCACTCGCGAACAGGGCCGCCCAAGGCGCGGCACGGCCGGACAGCGCCGTCGTACGGGACGCCCTCGGGGTGGGCGTCGCCGTCGGGCTCTCCGGATTCGCCTTCGGCGTCACCTCGGCCGGCAGCGGGCTCGGGCTGCTCCAGACCTGCGCGCTCAGCCTCCTGGTGTTCACCGGCGCCTCGCAGTTCGCCCTTGTCGGGGCGCTCGCGGCCGGAGGCAGCCCGTTCACGGCCGCCGCCGGGGCGTTCTTCCTGGGCGTGCGCAACGCGTTCTACGGACTGCGCCTCTCCCAGGTGCTGGCCCTCCCGCGCGCGCTCAGGCCGCTCGCCGCGCAGTGGGTGATCGACGAGACCACCGCCGTCACCCTGGCGCAGCGCGACCGGCGCGGCGCGCGGCTCGGCTTCACCGTCACCGGGCTCAGCCTGTACGTGCTGTGGAACCTGACCACGCTGCTCGGCGCGCTGGGCGCCCGCGCCATCGGGGACACCGACGCCTGGGGTCTGGACGCCGCCGGACCCGCCGTGTTCCTGGCCCTGCTCGCGCCCATGCTGCGCACCACCACCGAGCGCGCGGTCGCGGGCCTCGCGGTCCTGCTCGGACTCGGTCTGCTGCCCGTACTGCCCGCCGGGGTGCCGGTCCTGGTGGCGGCGCTCGCGGCACCGCTGGCCCTGCTCGCGGAGCGCCGCGTCACCGGCCGGGGCGGCGAGGGCATACCCGACCCGGCCGCACTGCCGGACGACTCCGAGGAGAACCGTTGAACACCTGGATCGCGATCGGCGCGACCGCCCTCGGCTGCTACGCCGTCAAGCTCGCCGGACTCCTCGTCCCCGCCGGAGCCATGGAACGCCCCCTGGTACGGCGCCTCGCCGCCCTGCTCCCGGTCGCCCTCCTGGCCGCGCTCACGGCCCAGCAGACCTTCGCCGACGGCCACACGCTGGTCCTGGACGCCCGCGCGGCCGGTGTCGCGGCGGCTGCCGTCGCCCTGGTGCTGCGCGCGCCGTTCCTGGTGGTGGTCGCGGCGGCCGTGGCGGTGACGGCGGGGGTGCGGATGCTCGGTGGGTGACGGGAGCCGTCGTCAGCCCACGTAGCGGCCGTACGCCCGCAGGGTGCGCAGCGCGTCGATCGTCACGGCCGGGCGCGCCTCCAGGGCCGGTGCGGGCGCCCACTCACGCCAGCGGACCGGCCAGCCGCCGTCCTCCTGCTGCTCGGCGGCGAGGAAGTCCAGGGAGCGGTTCATCTCCTCGTCGGTGAACCACGCGCGCGCGAGCGACTCCGGGGTGCGGGCGAAGTCGTGCGGGAAGTGGTGCTCGTCCGGGGCGTAGCCGGTGGCGACCGGGTACGCGTCGAGGCGGTCCGGCTCCAGCGCCGCGAGCCGCTGTTCGCGCACCATGCGCCCGAGCCGGTCGGCTGCCGCCTGCGCGCGCGGGCGGTCGGGCGCGGAGTCCAGGAAGGCCACGGCCGCCTCCACCTCGTACGGGTGGGACTTCTCCAGCGACTCCACCGCCTCCCAGCAGAAGTCGGTGGCCCGGAACAGCCACGCGTGCCACACCTCGTTGCGGTGCAGCAGCCCCACCACGGGACCGGTCGCGAGCAGCTCGCTCGGCGGATCGTCCACGACAGGCACGAACGGCGCCGCCGGATAGCCGCGCTGGGAGGGGTCCACGGCGGGCAGCGCGCCGTCCATGGTGGACACCGACGTCAGATAGCGGCACAGCCGCTCCACCCGCTGACCGCCGCAGCGGCCGACCGCGTCCAGCACGCGCAGCGCGCGGGCGGTGTGCAGCGGCTGGCTCACCGGACCGCGCAGATCGGGTTCGAGGGCGTGGCCGTACCCGCCGTCGTCGTTGCGATAGGCGTCCAGCGCCGCCTCCACCGGGTCGGCGGCGCCGTTCAGGAAGTGGAACGCGAAGAGCCGCTGCTCCAGTACGCGCGCGGTGAGCCAGACGAACTGCTCGGCACGGAAGAGCGGGGAGTGCGCCGGGGGCACGAGGGGGCGTGGGGTGGTTCCCGAGTCGGACATGGGTCAGACCGTAGGGCGCGACGCGCTCCTTGTGGACGGTCCCGGACAGGGGCACCCCCGAGGGCGGGATACTGGAGTCATGCGGTTGACGGTCTTCTGGCAGCGGATGGCGGAACACTTCGGCACGGGATACGCCGAGATGTTCGCGCGCGACCATGTCATGTCCGAACTGGGCGGACGTACGGTGAACGAGGCGCTGGACGCGGGCTGGGCCGCCAAGGACGTGTGGCGGGTGGTGTGCTCGGTCATGGACGTGCCAGGCGAGAAGCGCTGATATACGCGCACCTGCGATGACCTGCCGCATCGGCCGGAAGACACCCGCGAAATACGCGGATCGCCCGGCCGCGGGGGCCGCCCGAGGGCGTATGTGTCCACGGTCATAGGCCGAGCCCGCCCCGAGCGGCACCGGCTGTCGGCGGCGTGGGCGAGACTTGGCGCGTGGCACCTACTGACGACCTCGACGACCGGCCCACGGCATCCCCGTCCGGGCCCGCGGCGCCTCCGGCCGAACCGGTGGCACCCGCCGTTGCGCCGGCCGACGGCACCACCCTGCGCAACGCCAGGATGCCGCGCTGGCTGCCGCGCGCCATGGTGCTCGCGCTCGCGCTGATCGCCACCTTCCAGTTCGGAAGCTGGGCCTTCCACCAGTTGACCGGGCTGCTGATCAACATCCTGATCGCGTTCTTCCTGTCCCTCGCGATCGAACCGGCCGTCAGCCGGATGTCCGCGCGCGGGATGCGCCGGGGACTCGCCACCTTCCTGGTCTTCCTCGGTCTCGCGGTCGTCACGGCGGGTTTCGTCACCCTGCTCGGCTCGATGCTGGCCGGACAGATCATCAAGATGATCGAGGGTTTCCCGGAGTACCTGGACTCGTTGATCAACTGGATCAACCAGACCTTCCACACGCAGCTCAAGAGGGTGGACGTGCAGGAGGGACTGCTGCACTCCGACTGGCTGCGCAAGTACGCGCAGAACAGCGCGGCCGGTGTCCTCGACGTGTCCGCCCAGGTGCTCGGCGGGCTCTTCCAGCTCCTCACGGTCGGACTGTTCTCGTTCTACTTCGCCGCCGACGGACCCCGGCTGCGGCGCGGACTGTGCTCGGTGCTGCCGCCCGCGCGCCAGGCCGAGGTGCTGCGCGCGTGGGAGATCGCCGTCGACAAGACCGGCGGCTACATCTATTCGCGCGGCCTCATGGCGCTCATCTCCGGCGTCGCCCACTACGTCCTGCTCCAGGCACTCGGCGTGCCGTACGCGCCCGTGCTCGGCGTCTGGGTGGGCCTGGTCTCGCAGTTCATACCGACCATCGGCACCTACCTCGCGGGCGCGCTGCCGATGCTGATCGCGTTCACCGTGGCGCCCTGGTACGCGGTGTGGGTGCTGGTCTTCGTCGTGGTCTACCAGCAGTTCGAGAACTACATGCTCCAGCCCAAGCTGACCTCCAAGACCGTCGACATCCACCCGGCGGTGGCCTTCGGCTCGGTCATCGCGGGCACCGCCCTGCTCGGCGCGGTCGGCGCCCTGATCGCCATCCCGGCGGTCGCCACGCTCCAGGCGTTCCTCGGCGCCTACGTGAAGCGCTACAAGGTCACGGACGACCCGCGCGTCCAGGGACACCGTCTGCGCGCGAACCGGCCCGGGATGCTTCCCCGCCTGCTGTGGGCGCGCGAGCGGCCGACGGAGGAGAAGGCGCCGTCCTGACCAGGCGGGCCGTGGCGGGCCGTCTCAGTACGCCAGCACGGCCCACACCACGGCTCCCGCGACCGCCACGACGTAGCACCCGGTGGCCGCCGCCACGATCCGCCACCGGGTCCGCGCGCTCGCGGTGGTGCGGGACAGCAGCCACGCCAGCACCGGCAGGACCATTACGGCGTGCAGGCTCACCCCGTGCAGCGGCTTCAGCGGCGCCGTCGAGTGATAGGCGACCTCCTGGTGACCGGTGCGGGTGAGGACGACCCCGCGCGCGATCATGACGGCGCCCGAGGCCAGCGCCACCAGCAGGATCGCGAACCCGGAGCGCACCGCGAGCGCCATCCCCGCAGGTCCGCCGGGACGCCGCCGGAAGGACGCGACGGCGAAGACGCCGAGCACCACCACCAGGACGCCGCCCCCGACCGCGAGCATCATGGACACGCCCGTGTCGAACGGCGTCTCCATGTTCAGATGCGAGGGCACCCGCCGCCACGCCTGGAGCGTGATCCCGCCGACCTCCACCACACAGTCGGCGGCGAACACGCCGAGCAGCACCACGCGCGTGCGCGCGCCGAGCCGCACGTACGACGTGACCCAGGCGACGGCCATGAGCGTCACCCCGAAGGACAGCCCGAACGTGACCGGCTTGCGCCAGGAGACCGGTCCGTCCCACGGTCCGCCGTCGACCGCGAACACCACCAGATGAACGAGACCGGAGAGCACGAGCAGCAGCCCGGTCACATGGCAGAGGCGTTCTACGGCGCGTACGGCGGGGCGTGGATTGTTCATGCGCCTAGGCTTCCGGCGGCGCCCGACGCGGTCGTCGTACGACCGGAGGCACCTGTCGTACGACGCCGGGAGCAGGCGGCTCAGGGCGGCTCAGCCGTCGGCGAGCAGGCGCAGGCGGTCGGCGGAGGGGGAGCCCGGGTCGGCGTGGTAGACCACGATGAGCTGACGGGCCCGCGGGCGGAGCAGCTTCTCGTAGCGCAGCTCCAGGTCGCCGACGACCGGGTGGCGCAGCAGGGTGTGGCCGGTGTCGCGGCGGCGGACCTCGCGGCGCGCCCACAGGGCGGCGAACCGCTCGCTGGCGAGGGTGAGTTCGCCGATGGTCTCCAGGAGGGCGGGATCGGGGTCCTCCACGTCGAGCATGGCGCGCAGACCGGAGACCGCCTTGGCGGTCATCTCGTCCCAGTGCGGGTACAGCGCGCGCATCCCCGGTTCCAGAAAGGCGGCGCGCAGCGGGTCGGACCCCACGGCGAAGAACGGGCACAGCAGCACCGCCAGGCGGTTCGCCGCGACCACCCGGCCGCCGGTGCCCTGCGCGTAGGCGGGAGTGTCCGGCCAACTGTCCAGGAGCGCCTGCGGGGCGTCCTGCTCGGTACGCGCGCGTATGCGGCGTCGGCTCCGGGGTGCGGACGCCGTACGGGCGAGGCGGTGGAGATAGGCGACCGCGTCCTCGTCGAGCCGCAGCGCGCCCGCGAGCCCGGCGAGGATCTGGTCGGAGGGATTGAGATTGCGGCCCTGCTCCAGGCGCAGGTAGTACTCGGGACTGATCCCGGCGAGCTGCGCGACCTCCTCGCGGCGCAGCCCGGGCACCCGGCGGCGGCTCCCCGCGGGCAGCCCCGCCTCCTCCGGACCGATCCGGGCGCGCCGGGCCCGCAGGAACTCGCCCAGGGTGTCTGCCATGTCGTGCGTCACGCCTTCGACGCTAACCGCTCGCGTCAGCCGGTCAGCAGTCCGAGACGGAGCAGGCTCTCGCCGGTGGCCACGACAGCCTCCTCGTTCGAGCGCGGGGACCAGCCCAGCTCCTCGCGGGCTCTGGCGTGGGAGGCCCTGCGCACGACGCCCAGTTGCGGCACCGTCTCGCGCAGCGCCGGACGGACCGTGGCGAGCAGCCGCAGCAGCCAGGCGGGGGCGGTCTTGGTGGGCGTCCGGTCGGCGGCGGCGCCGAGCCCGGCACGCAGCGCGGCGGCGATCCCGTGGAACGAGACCGGCTCGCCCGCCAGCGCGAGATAGCGCTTCCCGGCGGCCTGCGGAGCCGTCATGGCACGCACATGGAGATCGGCCACGTCCCGCACGTCGACCGTGTTGGTCCACAGGGGCGGCGCCACCCGCATCCCGCCGGTCAGCATGGTGTGCACGATCCGGATGGAGGCGGCGTAGTCCGGACCCAGCACCGGTCCGAAGATCCCCACCGGGTTGATCACGGTCAGCTCCAGCCCGCCGCCCTCGCTGCCGACGAAGTCCCAGGCGGCCCGTTCCGCGAGCGCCTTGGACTTGACGTACGGGGTGACGTCCGCGCCGGAGGGGTCCGTCCAGTCGTCCTCGGTGAACACGCGCGCGGTACGGCCGTGTCCGTAACCCACCGCCGCGAACGACGAGGTCAGCACGGTGCGCCGGACACCGGCGGCGCGGGCGGCGCGCAGCACGCGCAGCGCTCCGTCGCGGGCTGGGACGATCACCTCGTCCTCGTCGCGCGGCTGGGTCGCGGGGAAGGGGGACGCCAGGTGCAGGACGTGCTCGGCGCCCGCCACGGCCCGGTCCCAGCCCTCGTCCGAGCCGAGGTCCGCCACCACGCACCGCACACCGTCCCGTCCCGGCGCCCCGGCGGCGGCGAGCATCCGGCCGACCTCGGGCTCGCGGCCGGGGGAGCGGACCGTGGTGGTGACGGTGTGCCCGGCCGTCAGGAGCCGGGCGATCGTGTGGGCGCCGAGGAATCCGGTGCCTCCGGTGACGAGTACATGTGCCATGGCCTCAGGGTCGCGGGAGCGGTCGGTGGGCTCCAGATCCCGTGGATACCAGTACTCGCGGGGACAGGATCGGGGTGCCGGGGGTGGCGGGGGTGCGGGGTGCCGAGGGTGGCGGGGCGTCTGGGGTGATCGAGGGGCCGCGTGCTGGTCCAAGATCCGGTGCTGGCACGCTGGCCCTGCCCGATCCGTTCGGCCGAGAGGTGAGTGTCTTCGTGAGCACCGGCAGCTACTACGAGCCCATCGACGAGCACCGCTACAAGCCCACCGCGCACACCGGTGGCGCCTGGGACACCGACGAACAGCACTTCAGCCCGCTGGGCGGTCTCGTCGTCCACGCCATCGACCGCCACCTGGCGGGGCGTCCGGACAGCGGTCTGGTCCCGTCGCGGATCAGCTTCGACATCCTCGGGCGCCTGGCGCTCGACGAGTGCGAGATCCGGGTGGAGGTGATCAGGCCCGGGCGCACCATCGAGCTGGTCGAGGCCGTCGTACTCATCGCCGGGCGGCCCGTCGTGCGCGGTCGCGTGTGGTTCCTCGCGGCCGGTGACACGGCGGCGGTGACCGGGGGCGGGCCCGAACCGCTCACCCCGCCCGACGCGCTCGCGCCCTGGCCGATGGCCTCCCTCTGGCCGGGCGGCTACATCGCCTCCATCGACGTGCGCCCGGTCGCGTCCCCGCGCCCCGGCCGCGCGACCGTCTGGATCCAAAGCGGGCTCGACCTCGTCGCCGGACAGCCCGCGAGCCCCCTCGCCTCCTACGTCGCCCTGGTGGACACCGCCAACGGCATCGCCGTCCGTCAGCCGCCCACCGAGTGGATCTTCCCCAACGTCGACCTGACGCTCCACCTCCACCGCACCCCCGAGGGTCCCTGGACCGGGCTCGACACCTCGGTGACCTTCGGTCCCACGGGCCAGGGCGTGACCAGCACGGTCCTCCACGACCTCCACGGCCCGGTCGGGCACGCCCAGCAGATGCTGACGGTGCGGCCGGTCGGCGGGGGCGGGCGGTAGTCGAGGGGCGGCCGGTAGCCGAGGGGCGTGCGGGGCTCGCTCGGCGGCGCCGTTTTCACCCCGGGTGACGCTTGACACGAAAATCGAACATCCATTCTGATGGAAGCTCGGGCGAGGCTTCTGGCGGGTGTTTCGTGGTGGTTCGGATAGAAACATCCCCCAGTTATCCACAGGCCGGACCGACGTCGGGGCGCATTGTCAGTGGCAGGCGTTAGCGTCTTTGACGTGAAGCGATCGACTCAAGCAAACCGGGTGGAACCCATGGCAGGAACCGACCGCGAGAAGGCGCTCGACGCCGCGCTCGCACAGATTGAACGACAATTCGGCAAGGGCGCTGTCATGCGCATGGGCGAGCGGTCGATGGAGCCCATCGAGGTCATCCCCACCGGGTCGACCGCTCTCGACGTCGCCCTCGGCGTCGGCGGCCTGCCGCGCGGCCGTGTCGTGGAGATCTACGGCCCCGAGTCCTCCGGCAAGACGACCCTGACCCTGCACGCCGTGGCCAACGCCCAGAAGGCGGGCGGCCAGGTCGCCTTCGTGGACGCGGAGCACGCCCTCGACCCCGAGTACGCGAAGAAGCTCGGCGTCGACATCGACAACCTGATCCTCTCCCAGCCCGACAACGGCGAGCAGGCGCTCGAGATCGTGGACATGCTGGTCCGCTCCGGCGCCCTCGACCTCATCGTCATCGACTCCGTCGCCGCGCTCGTCCCGCGTGCGGAGATCGAGGGCGAGATGGGTGACAGCCACGTCGGTCTCCAGGCCCGTCTGATGAGCCAGGCGCTCCGGAAGATCACCAGCGCGCTCAACCAGTCCAAGACCACCGCGATCTTCATCAACCAGCTCCGCGAGAAGATCGGCGTCATGTTCGGCTCGCCGGAGACCACGACCGGTGGCCGCGCGCTGAAGTTCTACGCCTCGGTGCGCATCGACATCCGCCGCATCGAGACCCTGAAGGACGGCACCGAGGCGGTCGGCAACCGCACCCGCTGCAAGGTCGTCAAGAACAAGGTCGCCCCGCCCTTCAAGCAGGCCGAGTTCGACATCCTCTACGGCCAGGGCATCAGCCGCGAGGGCGGTCTGATCGACATGGGCGTGGAGCACGGCTTCGTGCGCAAGGCCGGTGCCTGGTACACGTACGAGGGCGACCAGCTCGGCCAGGGCAAGGAGAACGCGCGCAACTTCCTCAAGGACAACCCCGACCTGGCCAACGAGATCGAGAAGAAGATCAAGGAGAAGCTGGGCGTCGGCGTCCGTCCCCAGGAGCCCGCTGCCGAACCCGGCGCGGACGCGGCGGTCACCCCCGCTGCCCCCGCCGACACCAAGGCGGCCCCGGCGGCCAAGGCCACCAAGCCCAAGGCCGCCGCAGCCAAGAGCTGATCCATGACGCGCCGAACCGAGTGGGCCGAGCACGAGTACGCCTCCCCCGGTGCCCCACGGGGGAGGGGCATCGGGGGCGACTCCGCCTCCGCGAGAGCCGGAGACGACCAGGGGTACGGGCCGGGATACGGGGACGAGGCGTACGGGGGCCGTGGTCACTCGACCGGTGACCACGACCACGGGGAACACGGGGAGTACGTGGCCCAGGGGCACGGGGGCCATGGGGACGACGGGTACGGCGGGCGCGGCGACGCGTCGTACGACCGGCCCGGCCAGGACGGCCCGGACCCGACCGGCGACCGCCGGGGCCCCGCCAAGCGGCGTGGCCGACGGCGCCGCTTCGGGGACCCGGGCGGTGAGACCGAGGACTCCCTCTCCTCGTCGAGGGCCGAGCGGGGGGAGTCCTCGGCGGACCCGGCCGAGCGGGCGCGGAACATCTGTCTGCGCCTGCTCACCGGTACGCCGCGCACCCGCAAGCAGCTCGCGGACGCCCTGCGCAAGCGGGAGATCCCCGAGGAGGTGGCCGACGAGGTGCTGTCGCGGTTCGAGGAGGTCGGACTGATCAACGACAGTGCCTTCGCGGACGCCTGGGTGGAGTCACGGCACCACGGCCGGGGGCTCGCCCGCCGCGCCCTCGCCCGGGAACTGCGCACCAAGGGCGTCGACTCGGCGCTGATCGACGAGGCGGTGGGGCAGCTCGACTCCGAGCAGGAGGAGGCGACCGCCCGCGACCTGGTGGACCGCAAGCTGCGGGCGACCCGGGGCCTCGACCGCGACAAGCGGCTCCGCCGCCTGGCCGGGATGCTCGCCCGCAAGGGCTACCCCGAGGGCATGGCCCTCCGCGTCGTCCGCCAGGCGCTGGAGGAAGAGGGGGAGGACACGGAGTTCCTGGAGGGCGAGGGCTACTGAGGGGCGCTTGCGGCGAAGGGGTTCCGAGGAGCCCGGGGGAGGGCAGCGGCTTTCGGTCACGGCGCCGCGTCCCTCCAAGGACCCCGGCGCCGGACCCACTGCCCGGTGCCGCGTCCTTCCACGGACCTCGGCGCCGGACCAACCGCCCGGTGCCGCCGCCCTGCCAGAGCGCCCTGGCGCCGGACCAACCGCCCGCTCCCTCAGCCCTCCGGCGACTCCACCGGCAGCCCCGCCGCACGCCACGCCTGGAAGCCGCCCACCACGTCCGTCGCCCGGTGCAGTCCGAGCTGGTGGAGGGAGGCGGCGGCCAGGCTGGAGGCGTAGCCCTCGTTGCAGAGGACCAGGAAGCGTACGTCGTGACCGGTGGCCTCGGGGAGACGGTGGCTGCCGCGGGGGTCGAGCCGCCACTCCAGTTCGTTGCGCTCGATGACGAGGGCGCCCGGGATCAGTCCGTCCCGCTCGCGCAGCGCCGCGTACCGGATGTCGACCAGCAGGGCGTCGCCCTGGCGCGCCGCCTCGTACGCCTCGTGGGCTTCCACGCGCCGGTAGCCGTCGCGCACCCGCTCCAGCAACTCGTCGATGCCGACGGGATGTTCGTCCGTGCCGGGACGGCTGTCGCTCACTGCCAGTCCTCCGGGAGTTCCACCTGCTCCAGGCGCAGTACCTGACCCGAGCGACTGTAGCGGCGGATGCGCGGCAGCGGCGGGTAGTAGGCGTGCACCGAGACGGCGTGCCGGTCGGGGGACTCGTTGAGCACCTCGTGCACATGATGGCGGCCGAAGGCGCGGCCCTGTCCGGCCGCCAGCAGGCGTTCGCGGTCGACGCCGTCGGTGAGTTCCAGGGTGCGCCAGCCGTCGGTGGGGAGCCGGGCGGCCAGCGCGTTCTCCTTCAGCTCACCCGAGGCGGTGAGGAAGGCGCCGATGGAGTCGGCGTGGTCGTGCCAGCCGGTTCCGGTGCCGGGCGGCCAGCCGATCAGCCACGCCTCGCTGCCGCCGGGACCCGTCAGCCGCACCCAGGTGCGTCCCTCGGGGTCGAGCGGAAGCGAGGCGATCAGCTCCGCGTCGGCGGCCGTGCGCCGCACGAAGTCGAGCAGTTCCGCCTGCGTCGGAGCGGCAGCCGCAGCCGTAGCCGGAGCGGCCGGGGGCGCAAGCGGGGAAGAGGACACGGGGGAGACAGACACGTGCACCGTCCTGAAAAGAGTTCGCCGAACGGGCGCACGGCGGCGCCCGGAGAAAGGGAATGCGAATTCAGCAGGACGGACGACACACGCAGCCCGCGTAGCGGACGAGGTCCATATGGACCCTCCGCCACAGGCGCGCACAGGTGTCGGTCACGATCCGGAGTACAGCACGCGGCCGGACCCCGAATCAATCCATGGTCACCATGTGGACAGGGCGGAAGTACGTGACGCCGGAGCGTTCCGGCGCACGGTCAGCGCGCGGCCGAACCCGCCCGCGCCTCCTCCCTCACCTCGTCCTCCTCCACTTGCCCGGCGCCCCCGAGCGTGGCCTCCGCCGCCGCGTACAGGTCGGCCGGGCGGACCCCGCTCAGCGCGGTGACCAGATGACCGTCGGGGCGGACGAGCAGCACGCTGTGCGCGGGCGCGCCCGGGTACTCCTCGGCGACGAGCAGTTCCGCCCGGTGCGGCAGCGCGGTCACGGCGGCCGCAAGCCGGGGCATCACCCCGGCCGACATCCAGTGCTTGCGGTCCCACACCCCCGTGCCCGGAGCGATCAGCACGACCAGCAGCGCGCCCCGGCCGAGCCGGTCGCGCAGCCGGACGAACGAGCCGTCCTCCGCCGTCACCCGCACATCGGTGACCACGGCGCCGGGCTCGGTGCCGACCGGGATCTCGCCCTCCAGATGGCGGGGCGCGAGCGGCGAGGCGGTGTACGCCCCCGGTTCGCCGAGCGCGCCGCGCCCGAGGTGACCGTCGGCGAGCAGTGTGTCCTGGCTTCGGGTCGCGCCGGGCACGTAGGCGCGCAGCCCGCCCCCGCCGCGCAGCACCGGCAGCAGTTGGTCGGCGGCGCGCAGCCGGGCGGCGACGACCGCGCGCCGTTCGGTCTGGTAGCTGTCGAGCAGGTCCTCGTGCGGACCGAGGTGCCAGGCGGTGGCGAGCTTCCAGGCGAGGTTGTCGGCGTCCCGCAGCCCCTCGTCCAGCCCCTGGGTGCCGAGCGCGCCGAGCAGATGGGCCGCGTCCCCGGCGAGGAAGACCCACCCCGCGCGCCAGCGCCGGGCCAGCCGGTGGTGCACGGTGTGGACGCCGGTGTCGAGCAGGTCGTACGCCGGGACGGAACCGCCGGTCCAGCCCGCGAGGGTCTCGCGGACGCGGGTCACCAGCAGGTCGGGCGTGACCAGCTCCTTGCCCGGGGGCAGCAGCCAGTCCAGCCGCCACATGCTGTCGGGCAGCGGACGGGCCGTGACCTCCGAGCAGGCGGGACCGGACGTGCGCCACGGGGGCGTGCGGTGCAGCAGCGCGCGCCCCTCCCAGGGGAGTTCGACGCGCAGCGCGGCGACCGCGTGCCGCTCCACCGCCGTACGGCCGGGGAAGCGGATGTCCTGGAGCTTGCGGACCGTGGAACGGGGACCGTCGCAGCCCACCAGGTAACTGCCGCGCCACCAGGTGCCGTTGGGACCACGGGTGTGCGCGGTGACACCGGAGCGCTCCTGCTCCAGGGAGTCGAGACGGCTGTCCACGGCCACCTGGACCAGGGGCTCGTCGGTGGCCGCGGCTCGCAGCGCGCCGGTGAGGACGTGCTGGGCGATGTGCAGCGGCGCGGGTTCGTCCCGTTCGAAGTCGGTCTCGCCCACCACCTGCCGACGGCGCATCGCCCGCCAGCCGGTCCACCTCGCCCCGAGCGCGTCGGCGGGCACCGAGGTGAGCCGTTCCACCAGCGCGGCGGTGTCCTCGCGCAGGACGACGGTGCGCGCGAGACGGGATTCGTCCTTGCCCGGGCCCTCGTCCAGGACGACGGACGGCACCTCCTGACGTGCCAGCGCCAGGGCGAGCGTGAGCCCCACGGGCCCCGCTCCGACGATGATCACCGGGTCCACGGCGCGACGCCCCCTGCCCACAGCGGTGCCCTGACGGACTCGGACGAACAGGAAGGTGAAGCGGGGTGCACGATCACAGAACGTATGCAACCCATTGGCAGAGTATGCGTCAAGTGACCGGGGCCCGTGGCGATCACACCCTCAAGGATCGGGCACCGGCGGCGTGTCCGCAACACGGCGGGGCGGTGACGTCTCCGTCACCGCCCCGCCCGTGAAACGCGTGTGACGCCAGGTCAGATCGCGTTGCCCCCGTCGATGACGTCGACCGTCTCCTTGGCCAGCACCGTGCCCGTGCCGCGCTTGCTGCGCCGCAGCCGCCGCTCCAGCCAGGCGGCGAACGAGGTGAGTACGAAGTTGAGGACGATGTAGATGATCGCCACCACGACGAAGCTCTGGATCACGTTCGCGTAGTTCGCCGCGAGCGTGCTGCGCGCGCTGAGGAGTTCCGCGAACTGGAGCATGACGCCGCCGAGCGCGGTGTCCTTCACGATGACGACGAGCTGGCTCACGATGGCCGGGAGCATCACGGTGACCGCCTGCGGCAGCAGGATGCCCGCCATGGTCTGGCCCTTGCGCAGCCCGATGGCGTACGCCGCCTCCGTCTGGCCCTTCGGCAGGGCGAGGATGCCGGCCCGGACGACCTCGGCGAGCACCGAGGCGTTGTAGAGCACCAGACCGGTGACGACGGCGTACATCGGGCGTTCGTCGCTCGCGATGCCGGTGGAGCGTACGTACAGCTCGTTGGCGAACAGCATCAGGAGCAGCACCGGGATCGCCCGGAAGAACTCCACGACCACGCCGACGGGTATCCGCACCCAGCGGTGGTCCGACATGCGGGCGATGCCGAGCACCGCGCCCAGGGGCAGCGCGATGACCATGGACAGCGCGGCCGCCTCCAGCGTGCTGCCGAGACCGGGCAGCAGATAGGTCGTCCACGCCTGGGAGGTGGTGAAGGGCTGCCACAGGCTCCACTTGAGCTGGCCCTTGTCGTCCATCTTGGCCACGGCCCACCAGGCAGCCAGCCCGAGGAGGACGAAGAACAGGACGGAGACGACCACATTGCGCACCTTGGCGCGCGGGCCGGGCGTGTCGAAGAGGACGGAACTCATCGCTTCACCGCCAGTCGCTTGCCGAGCCAGCCGAGGAGCAGGCCGGTGGGCAGGGTCAGGACCACGAATCCGAGGGCGAAGACGGCACCGATGGCCAGGGTCTGCGCCTCGTTCTCGATCATCGTCTTCATGAGGGTGGCGGCCTCGGCGACGCCGATGGCGGCCGCGACCGTGGTGTTCTTGGTGAGGGCGATCAGCACGTTGGCGAGCGGGCTGATCACCGACCGCAGGGCCTGCGGCAGCACGATGATCCGCAGAGTCTGGGTGAAGCTCAGCCCGATCGCGCGGGCCGCCTCCGCCTGTCCGACGGGCACGGTGTTGATGCCGGAGCGGATCGCCTCGCAGACGAACGCGGCGGTGTAGGCGGTCAGACCGAGCACGGCCAGCCGGAAGCCCTGGATCTTGAAGTCCTCGGTGCCCATGGTGACGCCGAAGATGTCGGCGAGGCCGAGCGAGGTGAACAGGATGATGATCGTCAGCGGGATGTTCCGGACGATGTTGACGTAGGCGGTGCCGAAGCCGCGCATCAGAGGGACGGGGCTGACCCGCATGGCGGCCAGCAGGACGCCCCAGACCAGGGAACCGACGCCGGAGAAGACGGTGAGCTGCACCGTCGTCCAGAACGCCCCCAGGACGTCGTAGCCTTCAAGAAAGTCGAACACGTTCTCCCGCGCTTCCGGGTGTGTGGCGTAGGGGTGGGTCGGCCCGCGCCGCCGTCCGGGAAGCGGTGGACGGCGGCGCGGGCCGGGGGACCGTGCGGGGCCTGCCCGGTCCTCGCGTCCGCGGCGACGGGACTACTTGACGATCTGGCCGATCTTCGGCGCGGGCTCGTTCTTGTAGGCCGAGCCGAAGTTCTTCGCCACGGCCTTGTCCCAGGACTTGTCGGAGACCATCTGCTCCAGCGCCTTGTTGATCTTGTCGACGGTCGCGGAGTCGCCCTTCTTGACGCCGATGCCGTAGTTCTCGTTGCTGAGCTTGAGCCCGGTGAGCTTGAACTGGCCCTTGTACTTGTCCTGCGCGGCGTAGCCCGCGAGGATCGAGTCGTCCGTGGTCAGCGCGTCCACGGAGCCGCTCTGCAGACCGGCGAGGCACTCCGAGTAGCCGGGCAGGTTGCGCAGGTTGGCCTTCGGCGCGATCGACTTCTGGACGTTCTGCGCCGAGGTCGAACCGGTCACGGAACACAGCCGCTTGCCGTTGAGGTCCGTGCCCTTGCTGATCTTCGAGTCCTTCTTCACCAGCAGGTCCTGGTGGGCCAGCAGGTACGGACCGGCGAAGTCCACCTTCTGCTTGCGCTCGTCGGTGATGGAGTAGCTCGCCGCGATGAACTTGACGTCACCGCGCTGGAGCGCGTTCTCGCGGTCGGCGCTCTTGGTCTCCACCCACTCGATCTGGCTGGGCTTGTAGCCGAGCTGCTTGGCCACGTAGGTGGCCACGTCCACGTCGAAACCGGAGAAGGATCCGTCGGGCTGCTTCAGACCGAGACCGGGCTGGTCGTACTTGATGCCGATCTTGATCTTGCCGCCGCCGCTGCCCGAGGAACCGGCGTCGTCCTTCTTGTCGCCGCCGCACGCGGTGGCGGTCACGGCGAGAGCGAGCACGACGGCCGAGGCGGCGGTGACCTTGCGGAGCTTCATGGTGGACATCCTTTGCGTGATGCGTGAGGGAGAGAACGAGGTCCGTGCGGGCGCGGTCGGCCCGGCGGGCGGCCCGAGTGGCGTGGGCTGCCCGGTGATCAGTGGGTGCGTCCGGCTCGACACGGCGTCCGATCGGTGACGCGTTCCGGTCAGTTCAGTGACGTGTCTGGTCAGTTCGGTGACGCGTTCCGATCGGTTCGGTGGCGCGTTCCGGTCAGTGGTGCAGGATCTTCGACAGGAAGTCCTTGGCGCGGTCGCTGCGCGGATTGCTGAAGAACTGCTCCGGCGCCGCCTGTTCGACGATGCGGCCGTCGGCCATGAAGACCACGCGGTTCGCGGCCGAGCGCGCGAAGCCCATCTCGTGGGTGACCACGATCATGGTCATGCCCTCGCGGGCCAACTGCTGCATGACCTCCAGGACCTCGTTGATCATCTCGGGGTCCAGGGCCGAGGTGGGCTCGTCGAAGAGCATCACCTTCGGGTCCATCGCCAGCGCGCGGGCGATGGCGACCCGCTGCTGCTGACCGCCGGACAACTGCGCGGGGTACTTGTCGGCCTGGGTGCCCACGCCGACCCGGTCGAGCAGGGCGCGGGCCTTCTCCTCGGCCTGCTTGCGGTCCGCCTTGCGGACCTTGATCTGGCCCAGCATCACGTTCTCGAGCACGGTCTTGTGCGCGAAGAGGTTGAAGGACTGGAACACCATCCCGACGTCCGCCCGCAGCCGGGCGAGCGCCCTGCCCTCCTGGGGCAGCGGCTTGCCGTCGATCGTGATCGAGCCGGAGTCGGTCGTCTCCAGGCGGTTGATGGTGCGGCACAGTGTCGACTTGCCGGACCCGGAGGGCCCGATCACCACGACGACCTCGCCGCGGGCGATCGTCAGGTCGATGTCCTGGAGCACGTGCAACGCGCCGAAGTGCTTGTTGACGCTCTTCAGGACGACCAGGTCGTCAGTGGCGGCCGCGTCCTGCTTGGCCACCGATACTTCGGTCATCGCTCTCGGGCTCCGTCCTCCTCGGTTTCCGGTGGACCTTAGTGAGGCGCGGCGACCAGCGTCATCACATCTGAGGGGAATCTGAGCATCACGATCCGATAGCAATCGGACACGTGTCGTAGCACTTGCCCTCAGTGTGAATATCGGCCGGATAACGGAAGCAGCGGGCAACCCGAACGCTCTTGACGCCGTCCTGGTCCATCGGCATCACTGCCATGGTGCACGCGTGCGTGCACCGCGTGACAACCGCACGCGAACCATGACCGTACGCACAACGAACCGGAGGGGGCCGGGATGAGACTGCTGCTCGTCGAGGACGACGACCACGTCGCCGCAGCCCTGTCCGCCGTCCTCACCCGGCACGGCTTCCACATCACCCACGCGCGCAGCGGCGAGGAGGCCCTCCAGGCGCTGGTCCCCGACAGCGAGTGCTTCGGCGTGGTCCTGCTCGACCTCGGACTGCCCGACCAGGACGGATACGAGGTCTGCGGCAAGATCCGCAAGCTCACCGCCACCCCGGTCATCATGGTCACCGCCCGCTCCGACGTGCGCTCCCGCATCCACGGGCTCAACCTCGGCGCCGACGACTACGTGGTGAAGCCGTACGACACCGGCGAACTGCTCGCCCGCATCCACGCCGTCAGCCGCCGCACCGTCCAGGAGGACCCGGCGACCGGCGCCGAGAGCACCGCCCTGCTCCTTGGTCCGGTCCGCATCGAACTGCCCACCCGGCAGGTCAGCGTCGGCGGCGCGGTCGTCCAGCTCACCCGCAAGGAGTTCGACCTGCTCGCCCTGCTCGCGCAGCGGCCCGGCGTGGTGTTCCGGCGCGAGCAGATCATCAGCGAGGTCTGGCGCACCAGTTGGGAAGGCACCGGCCGCACGCTGGAGGTCCATGTGGCGTCGCTGCGCTCCAAGCTCCGGCTGCCCGCGCTGATCGAGACCGTACGGGGCGTCGGCTACCGGCTCGTCGCCCCTGCCGGATAGCGGGCAGGGGTGCGCGCCCGGCTCCTGCCGCTGCTCATCGTCCTGATGGCGGCCGTCCTGCTCTCCCTCGGCGTGCCGCTCGCCGTCAGCCTGGCCGCGGCCGAGCAGCAGAAGGTGGTCGTCGACCGCATCGACGACACCGCGCGCTTCGCCGCGCTCGCCCAGTTCGTCACCGACGCGCCCCGGGGCGGTCGCGCCGCCGTGCCCGACGAGCGCCTGGAGACGCTCCAGCGCGAACTGGACAGCTACTACGACGTCTACGGCATCCGGTCCGGTGTCTTCTACCGCAGCCGTACGGCCATGGGCAGCGCCCCGGCTCACTGGCGCATACCGCGCACGGGCGAGCTGGGTGCCGCCTTCGACGAGGCGCTGCTCAGCAGGCGCAGCCACGACCCCGGTCAGGCGTGGCCATGGCAGCACAGCCGACTGGTCGTGGCCTCACCGGTCATCCGGGACGGGGACGTGGTCGCCGTCGTGGTCACCGACTCGCCCACCGACCAGATGCGGGCGCGCACCCTGCGCGGCTGGCTGCTCATCGGGGCGGGGGAGATCGCCGCGATGCTCCTGGCCGTCGGGGCCGCGCTGCGGCTGACCGGCTGGGTGCTGCGACCCGTACGAGTCCTGGACGCCACCACCCACGACATCGCCACCGGGCGCCTGAAGTCCCGCGTGGCAGCCGCCGGAGGACCGCCCGAACTCCGGCGCCTGGCGCACTCGTTCAACGAAATGGCGGACAACGTCGAGGACGTCCTCGAACAGCAGCGCGCCTTCGTCGCCGACGCCTCCCACCAACTGCGCAACCCGCTCGCTGCCCTGCTGCTGCGCATCGAACTCCTCGCGCTCGAACTCCCCGAGGACAACGAGGAGATCGCCTCCGTCCGCACCGAGGGCAAGCGGCTCGCCCAGGTCCTGGACGACCTCCTCGACCTGGCGCTCGCCGAGCACGCCGAGGCGGACCTCCGGCTGACCGACATCGGCGCGCTGGCCGAGGAGCGGGTCGCGTCCTGGACCCCGACCGCCCGCGCCAAGGGGGTACGGCTGACCGGCGACTGCCCGCCCACGACCGCCTGGACCGACCCGATCGCCCTCTCCAGCGCGCTGGACGCGGTGATCGACAACGCTGTGAAGTTCACCCCCGAGGACGGCGAGGTGCGGGTCACCGTCTCCTCCCGAGGCGACCTCTCCACCGTCGTCGTCACCGACACCGGACCCGGCCTCACCGAGGACGAACTCGCCCGCGTGGGCGACCGCTTCTGGCGCAGTGGCCGTCACCAGAACGTCAAGGGCTCCGGTCTCGGTCTCTCCATCAGCCGCGCCCTGCTGGCGGCGGCGGGCGGCGGCATCGGCTACGGGCACCACGAGCCGGGAGGTCTGCGGGTGACGGTCACGGTGGCGCGGAACCGTTGAGCGGCGCAGCGCTGCCGGAGGGACGCCGGGGCGTTGCCTCAGTCCCGTCAGGTCTTGGCGGAACCTCCTTTGTCACTCGCCGCCGAGCCCGTCAGGGCTTGACGGACCGGTAGTAGCGCCGCGCCCCCTCGTGCAGGGCCAGCGGGTCGGTGTAGATGGCGGTGCGCAGGTCGACCAACTGCGCGGAGTGCACGCGTTCCCCGATGCGGTCACGGCTCTTGATCACCGTACGGGTCACCCACTCGGTGAGCCGGGGATCCATGTCCTTGCGGGTCACCAGCAGGTTGGACACCGCGATCGTGGCCACCGTGGCGCCCCGCTGCACCGACGGGTACGCCGACTCCGGCATGTTGGTCGTCCGGTAGTAGCGCGACGCCTCCCCCTCGCTGTGCAGCTTGCCGACGAGCTTGCCGTCGATGGGCACGAACCGGAACGCCCACTTCTTCGCGAGCCCCGACAGCCCCTTCGTCGGCAGACCGCCCGACCAGAAGAAGGCGTCCACCGTGCCGTCCCGCAGCAGGTCCGGTCCGTTGTCTATCCCGGCGGACACCGGGGTGATGTCCTTGTGCGGGTCGATGCCGGCGGCGCGCAGCACGCGCTCGGCTATCAACTGGACCCCGGAGTCCTTCAGCCCCGTGGCCACCCGCTTGTGCCGCAGGTCCGCCACACTGGTGATCTTGGAATCGTCGGCCACGACGAGCTGGACGTAGTCGTCGTAGAGCCGGGCCACTCCGCGCAGTTGGTCCGCCTTCGCAGGGTTCTTCAGCTCGTAGGACTGCACGGCGTCGGCGGCGGCGATGGTGAAGTCCGCCTCGCCGTCCGCCACCCGGCGGACGTTCTCCTGCGAACCGGCGCTGCTCCGCAGCTCCACCCTCAGCCCGGGCATGTCCTTGGCCAGCGCGCTGCGCAGATGTTCCCCGTACTCCTCGTACACCCCCCGGGAGGTGCCCGTGCTGAAGACGACCTTGCCGGTGGGCGGTTCGTCACCGAGGGGCAGCAGCCACCACGCCAGGAGCCCGAGGACCACGACTCCGACGGCCGTGCCCCACAGGACGGGCCGCCGGCCGGGCACGGGGAACGTTGTGGACATGCCGCCGATCCTGCCAGCCCGGACGGCGGCCTCGCCAGAGCCCTGGGAGCACCTGTGGACAACTCCACGGGACCGCTCCGGAGGCCCTGTGGACAACTTCGGGCGCTGTCGGTGGCGGCTAGAGTCGCCCGCATGAGCACCTCTCCCGCCCGCCTCGTCCGCGAGTTCCACCACGCCTTCGGCCTCGACGCCCGCGAGACCCCCACCGAGGTCTCCCCGCAACTGGCCGCACACCGTGGAGAACTGCTCGCGGAAGAGGCGGCCGAGGTGGCGGAGGTCTCGGTCGAGGGCCCGCTGGACCACCTCGCGCAGGAACTGGCGGACGTGGTCTACGTCGCCTACGGCACCGCACTGGTCCACGGCATCGACCTCGACGAGGTCATCGCCGAGATCCACCGCGCCAACATGAGCAAGCTCGGCCCCGAAGGACAGGTCCTCCGCCGCGAGGACGGCAAGGTTCTCAAGGGCACCCACTACCGCGCCCCGGACGTCTCGGCGGTGCTGCGCCGCCAGGGGTGGACGCCCGAGGGCGCCTGACGCGGGCCCGTGCGAGCACTGCGATGGCGGCCCTCGCGGAGCGCCTACCCTTGATGCATGACCAGCAGCAGCGACCGGAGCCCCGTGGTGGACGTTCAATCATCGAAGACGTATGAAATCCGCACCTACGGGTGTCAGATGAACGTCCACGACTCCGAGCGGCTGTCCGGCCTGCTCGAGGACGCCGGGTACGTGCGGGCGCCCGAGGGGGCCGACGGCGATGCCGACGTGGTCGTCTTCAACACGTGCGCGGTGCGTGAGAACGCCGACAACCGGCTGTACGGCAACCTCGGCCGGCTCGCGCCGCGCAAGGCGTCGCGGCCCGGGATGCAGATCGCGGTCGGCGGGTGCCTCGCGCAGAAGGACCGCGACACCATCGTGAAGCGGGCACCGTGGGTCGACGTCGTCTTCGGTACGCACAACATCGGCAAGCTGCCCGTGCTGCTGGAGCGCGCCCGCGTCCAGGAGGAGGCGCAGGTCGAGATCGCGGAGTCGCTGGAGGCGTTCCCCTCCACGCTGCCGACCCGGCGCGAGAGCGCGTACGCGGCATGGGTGTCGATCTCCGTCGGCTGCAACAACACCTGCACCTTCTGCATCGTCCCGGCGCTGCGCGGCAAGGAGAAGGACCGCAGGACCGGAGACATCCTCGCCGAGATCGAGGCGCTGGTCGCCGAGGGCGTCAGCGAGATCACGCTGCTCGGGCAGAACGTCAACGCCTACGGCTCCGACATCGGTGACCGCGAGGCGTTCAGCAAGCTGCTGCGCGCCTGCGGCAGCGTCGAGGGTCTGGAGCGCGTCCGCTTCACCTCCCCGCACCCCCGCGACTTCACCGACGACGTGATCGCCGCCATGGCCGAGACGCCGAACGTGATGCCGCAGCTCCACATGCCGCTGCAGTCCGGCTCGGACACGGTGCTCAAGGCCATGCGCCGCTCCTACCGCCAGGAGCGCTACCTCGGGATCATCGAGAAGGTCCGCGCCGCCATCCCGCACGCCGCCATCACCACCGACATCATCGTGGGCTTCCCCGGCGAGACCGAGGAGGACTTCGAGGAGACGCTGCACGTCGTGCGCGAGGCCCGCTTCACGCAGGCGTTCACCTTCCAGTACTCCAAGCGGCCCGGCACCCCGGCCGCGACCATGGAGGACCAGATCCCCAAGGAGGTCGTGCAGGCGCGCTACGAGCGTCTTGTCGCCCTCCAGGAGGAGATCTCCTGGGAGGAGAACAAGAAGCAGGTCGGCCGCACCCTGGAGCTGATGGTCGCGGAGGGCGAGGGACGCAAGGACGGCGCCACCCACCGGCTGTCCGGCCGCGCCCCCGACAACCGCCTGGTCCACTTCACCAAGCCGGACGAGGAGGTCCGCCCCGGCGACATGGTCACCGTCGAGGTCACCTACGCCGCCCCGCACCACCTCCTCGCCGAGGGCCCCGTCCTCGCCGTGCGCCGCACGCGCGCGGGCGACGCCTGGGAGAAGCGCAACGCCGCCGAGACCGCCCAGCAGCCCGGCGTGATGCTCGGTCTGCCCAAGATCGGTGTCCCCGAGCCGCTTCCGGTCGCGGCGGGCGGCTGCGGCTGCGACTGACCCGGACCTGACGCGCCCGGGCGCCTGACCCCAGGCGCCCCGCCGACACGCGGTGGCCCCGGCCCGGACACCCCCGGACCGGGGCCACCGGCACACCCCGGCCATGACGGATTCGCCCGCGTCCGGGGTTACGCTGCCGATCATGCTTGTCGCAGCCGCCGTCTGCCCCTGCCCGCCCCTGCTCGTCCCCGAGGTCGCCTCGGACGCCGCACCCGAACTGGACGCCGCGCGCGCCGCCTGCGCGGACGCGCTGGGCGTCCTCGCCGCCGCCCGCCCGGACCGGCTGATGATCGTCGGTCCCGACGACCGCGGCGGGCTCTACGCGCAGGGCACGCCGGGTTCCTTCCGCGGCTTCGGCGTCGACCTGGCCGTACGGCTCGGTCCCGACGCGGACGCCGCACCCACCGACCCCGAGCTGCCGTACTCGCTCGCCGTTGCCGCCTGGCTGCTGGAGCGCTGCGGCTGGGCCGAGTCCCCGGTCGAGGGCGTCGGCGTACAGGACACCCTCACGCCCGAGCGGTGCGCCGCGCTGGGCCGCGTGATCGGCGCCGAGGACGGCCGGACGGCCCTGCTGGTGATGGGCGACGGCAGCGCCCGCCGCACGGTGAAGGCGCCCGGCTACCTCGACGAGCGCGCCGCCCCCTTCGACGCGCAGGCCGCCCGCGCCCTCGCGGCGGCCGACCCGGCGGCCCTCACCGCCCTGGACGCCGGGCTCGCCCGCGAACTGAAGGCTTCCGGCCGTGCCCCCTGGCAGGTCCTCGCCGGAGCGGCCGACGGCGCGGACCTCGGGGGCACCCTGCTGTACGACGACGCCCCCTACGGCGTCGGGTACCTGGTCGCCTCCTGGAGCTAGGGCCGGACAGGCTCTAATGCCGGGTCGTCAGGGCTTCGGAGGGGTCTGGGCGCCGCCCTCGCCCGGCTTCTGCTCGTCCTGCCGCCCGAGCCGCTCCACGGCCTCCTTCGCCTTGTCCGTACCGGTGTGGATCTTGTCGCTGTACTTTCCCTTGGTCCGCTCGTCGACGAGGTGGGCGGCCTTGTCGATCCCGTCCTGCACCTTGTCGCCGTGCTCGCGGGCGAGGTCCGCCGCCTTCTCCTTGGCCGTGTCGAGACCGGCCTTCACGTTGTCGAACAGACCCATGATCCACCTTCCGAAAACACCCAATTGCGCGTGATGCGCCTGCTTGCGGGGGAACGTTTACCCGTGCTCACCGCGTGTCACACCCCGCATCCACTCGGGACTCGCATCCCACCCGCCGCCCTCGAAGCGTCACGCGTGAGAGGCCAGGCCCAGGGTTTGCGAAACTGGTGCGGTGAGCAGTGCACCCCGCGCCCCCCGTGTCATCGCCGTCGTCGGACCCACCGCGGCCGGAAAATCCGATCTCGGCGTCTTCCTGGCCCAGCAGTTGGGCGGCGAGGTCATCAACGCCGACTCCATGCAGCTCTACCGGGGCATGGACATCGGCACCGCCAAGCTGACCGAGGAGGAGCGCGGCGGCGTACCGCACCACCTCATGGACATCTGGGACGTGACGGTCACCGCCTCCGTCGCCGAGTACCAGAAGCTCGCCCGCGCGCGGATCGACGCGCTGCTCGCCGAGGGCCGCTGGCCCGTCCTGGTCGGCGGCTCGGGTCTCTATGTGCGCGGCGCCATCGACAACCTGGAGTTCCCCGGCACCGACCCCGAGGTCAGGGCCCGCCTGGAGGAGGAGCTGACCCTGCGCGGACCCGGCGCCCTGCACGCGCGCCTGGCCGCCGCCGACCCCGACGCCGCCCGCGCCATCCTGCCCGGCAACGGCCGCCGCATCGTCCGCGCGCTGGAGGTGATCGAGATCACCGGCAAGCCCTTCACGGCCAACCTCCCCGGCCACGACTCGATCTACGACACCGTTCAGATCGGCGTCGACGTCGCCCGCCCCGAGCTGGACGAGCGCATCGCGCGCCGTGTCGACGTCATGTGGGAGGCAGGGCTCGTGGACGAGGTGCGCGCGCTGGAGGCGCGGGGGCTGCGCGAGGGCCGTACGGCGTCCCGGGCGCTCGGTTACCAGCAGCTTCTGTCGGCGCTGAGCGGGGAGTGCACCGAGGACGAGGCGCGCGCCGAGACCGTGCGCGCCACCAAACGCTTCGCGCGCCGCCAGGACACCTGGTTCCGCCGCGATCCCCGGGTGGAGTGGCTGAGCGGCGCGGCGGCGGACCGCGGGGAACTCCCTGAGCGGGCGCTCGCCCTGGTCGAACGACCGGTTACAGCCTGATCACGTCATGGCATCGGGATGCGCCGCCGGTCAACGCGGCCATCGGCGCCGTGCCATCATCGAGCTTCGATCGACCAGTGGAAGTCCTAGTTGGGAGGGCGCGTGGCGATGGAGGCCGGCCCTCGTGACACCGCACCAGGCACCGAGCACGTCACCACCGACGGTGACGGGCCGGACCGGGGCGAGGACCGTCTGACCGACGACGGACCCGAGGACGTGGCGGGCGGCGTGACCGCCGACGGACCCACGCCCGAGGAGATGTACGCGAGCGGTCCGGAGGTCGAGGTCGAGCTGCGGCCGCAGCGGCGGCTGCGCATCTGGCAACTGGCGCCCATCGTCGGCCTGGCCGCGGTCGGCTCCCTGATGTTCGCCTTCCCGCTCGCCTTCGACTTCGGCGACAGCGGCGCGGTGATCGCCATGCTGGGTCTGCTGATCTGCTCGTGCGCGGCAGGCTGGGGCATGATGGCCGCCCGCCGCGTCGGCTACACCTGGCCGGGTCTGCCCGCGCGCGGCTCCGGCCACCGCCCGGACTGGCGGGTCGTGCTCGCCTACGCGCTCGTGGTCGCGGTCGTCGCCGTCCTCGCCGTGTGGCGGGTGGCCCGGCTGCGCTGAGCGCGCCTTCTGGCAGGCGGCAGGGCGTTGTCCACAGGTTTCACCGGAGCGGCGGCGCCTTGTCCACAGGGTGGCGGCCCGCACAACGGCCTCGCGCGTGACGCCGTACGATCGAATCCATGAGCACGCGGATCGCCTTCCTCAAGGGCCACGGCACCGAGAACGACTTCGTGATCGTTCCGGACCCCGACAACGCCCTCGACCTGTCCCCGGCCGCCGTCGCCGCCCTGTGCGACCGCCGCGCCGGTATCGGGGGTGACGGGGTGCTGCACGTGGTGCGGTCCGCCGCCCACCCCGAGGCCAAGGACATGGCCGACGAGGCCGAGTGGTTCATGGACTACCGCAACGGCGACGGCTCGATCGCGGAGATGTGCGGCAACGGCGTCCGTGTGTTCGCGCGCTACCTCCAGCACGCCGGACATGTGGGCGCAGGTGACCTCGCGATCGCCACACGCGGCGGGGTGAAGCGCGTCCACATCGACAAGGCCGCCTCCCTCGACGGCCAGGGCGACATCACCGTGGGCATGGGCCGCGCGAGCCTCCCCGAGGGCGAGGTCACGGTGACCGTCGGCGAGCGGAGCTGGCCCGCGCGGAACGTCAACATGGGCAACCCGCACGCCGTCGCCTTCGTGGACGAGCTGGACCACGCGGGCAACCTGTACACCGCGCCGCCGGTGAGTCCCGCCGGCGCCTATCCCGAGGGCGTCAACGTCGAGTTCGTGGCCGACCGCGCCCCCCGCCACGTCGCCATGCGCGTGCACGAGCGCGGCTCCGGCGAGACCCGCTCCTGCGGCACCGGCGCCTGCGCCGTCGCCGTGGCCACCGCCCGCCGCGACGGCGCCGACCCCGCCGTGACCGGTCTCCCGGCGACCTACACCGTGGACGTCCCCGGCGGCCGCCTGGTCATCACCGAGCGGCCCGACGGAGAGATCGAGATGACGGGCCCCGCCGTGATCGTCGCCGAGGGCGAGATCGACGCCGCATGGCTGGCGAACGCACTCGGCTGACCAGGCCGTACCCCGGCCCCGGCGTCTCGGTACGCCGGGGCGGCAACGGTTGCGCGACCGGCCCGGTTCGAAACCGCGGGCGACTTCAGGCCAGGTGGCGCAAATCTCAAACCTCATTTCCATCGCTCGAATGGGTGATCCGTTTCACGCTCGGCGGGAGGCGGTCGGCCGCGCGTGATGGGCTCGGTAGCATCAAGCACCGGCACGGACGGGGGAACGTCGCCATACCTGAGCCGCGTACGCCCTGCAGCCCCGTCCACCGGTCCACGAGCCGGAGGTGCCCATGAGTGCGGAGGCCACAAACCCTGCGACCGCCGGCCCGGTAGCGCCCACAGCGCCCACCGTGGCCCGCAGGAAGTCCCGGCCACGGATCGACCTGCGCCGCCTCGGCCGGGCCGCGCTGCTGGGTCCCGCCACCCGGGGCAAGCTCCCGGCCGCCATCGGGCACGTGGCCGAGGCGCACCGCGCCCACCACCCCGACGCCGACCTCGGCCCGCTGCGTCGCGCCTATCTGCTCGCGGAGTCCTCGCACCGCGGCCAGATGCGCAAGAGCGGCGAGCCGTACATCACCCACCCCCTCGCCGTCACCCTGATTCTTGCTCAACTCGGCGCCGAGACGACCACGTTGGTCGCCTCCCTGCTCCACGACACCGTCGAGGACACCGAGGTGACGCTGGACCAGGTGCGGGAGCAGTTCGGGGAGGAGGTCCGCTACCTGGTCGACGGCGTCACCAAACTGGAGAAGGTCGACTACGGCGCCGCCGCCGAGCCCGAGACCTTCCGCAAGATGCTCGTTGCCACCGGCAACGACGTACGCGTGATGTCGATCAAGCTCGCGGACCGCCTGCACAACATGCGCACCCTCGGCGTGATGCGCCCCGAGAAACAGGCGCGCATCGCCAAGGTCACCCGAGACGTCCTCATCCCGCTCGCCGAACGCCTCGGTGTGCAGGCGCTCAAGACCGAGCTGGAGGACCTGGTCTTCGCCATCCTCCACCCGGAGGAGTACCGGACCGTCAGAGAGCTGATCGCACAGAACGCCGCCCGCGCCGACGACCCGCTGGAAGAGATCGCCGAAGAGGTCCGCGCGGTGCTGCGCGAGGCCGACATCCCCGCCGAAGTCCTCATCCGCCCCCGGCACTTCGTCTCCCTGCACCGCGTCAGCCGCAAGCGCGGCGAACTGCGCGGCACCGACTTCGGCCGGCTGCTCGTCCTCGTGAACGAGGACGCCGACTGCTACGGCGTCCTCGGCGAACTGCACACCTGCATGACGCCGGTCGTCTCGGAGTTCAAGGACTTCATCGCCGTACCCAAGTTCAACCTGTACCAGTCGCTGCACACCGCCGTCGCCCGCGCCGACGGCCAGATCGCCGAAGTCCTCATCCGCACCCACCAGATGCACCGCACCGCCGAGGCGGGCGTGATCGCGCTCGGCAACCCCTACACGGCGCCCGAGGAACAGGCGGCGGCCGACGGCGAGCGCGTCGACCCCACCCGCCCCGGCTGGCTCTCCCGCCTCCTCGACTGGCAGCGCGCCGCGCCCGACCCCGACACCTTCTGGTCCACCCTGCGCGAGGACCTCGCCCAGGACCGCGAGATCACCGTCGTCCGCCCCGACGGCGGCACCCTGGGGCTGCCCGAGGGCGCCACCTGCGTCGACGCCGCCTACGCGCAGTACGGCGACGACGCCCACGCCTGCATCGGCGCCCGCGTCAACGGCCGCCTCGCCCGGCTCAGCACCGTCCTGCACGACGGCGACACCGTGCAGCTCCTCATGGGCCAGGACCCCGCCTCCGAGCCCTCCCGCGAATGGCTGGAGCACGCCCACACCCCGGCCGCGCGCATCGCCATCCAGCGGTGGCTCGCGGCCCATCCCGGCGACGACACGCCGTCCGCCGAAGCACAGGCTCCCGCCGAAGCACAGGCTCCCGCCGAGGACGCGGCTCCCGGGCGCCCCACCGCCGGTGCCCCCGCCGAGCCTCCGCCGGGCGCCGACGTGATCGCGGACATGCCCGGAGCCGCCGTACGGCTCGCCGGGTGCTGTACGCCCGTGCCGCCCGACGACATCAAGGGCTTCGCCGTGCGCGGGGGAGTGGTGACCGTCCACCGCGCCGAGTGCGCCGTGGCGGAGCGCATGAGGGAGCGGGGGCGCACGGAGGTCGGCGTGCGCTGGGGGGACAGCGCCGGATGCCGGGTCACCCTGGTCGCTGAATCGTTCGGCCGCCCGCATCTGCTGGCCGACCTCACCGAGGTGATGGCCCTGGAAGGCGCCGAGATCATCTCCGCCACCGTCGCCCCGCCCACCGAGCAGCGCGTCCACCACAGCTACACGCTCCAACTCCCCGACGCGGCACGGCTCCCGGCGCTGATGCGCGCGATGCGCGACGTGCCGGGGGTGTACGACGTGAACCGGGCACAGGGACCCGCCTCCTGAGCGCCGGGACGCGCGCCCTGAGCGCGCGGCGTGCCTCGGGTCCGCCTCCGCCACGAGCCGCGCGCCGGAGCCCGACTCCGCCGACCACGGGGCTGTTCCTGGGCCACGGACGCAACCCGATCGGGTGGGCCGGGCGCGCGCCGTCGCCGTGGCGCGGTGGCGCGCTGGTAGCGGTGGGGCATGTCGTTCAACCTCCACCCGCGTCCGATCCCCGGCCTCCGTCGCGTACGCCGCTCCACGGCGGGACTGCTCGCCTCCGCCGTCGCGGTCTGCCTGGTCGCCGCCGGAGCCCCCGCCGAACCCCTGGGCGTCGGCGACCGGCTCTACCCGACCCTGGGCAACCCCGGCTACGACGTGGCGTCGTACGACCTCGCCTTCACCTACTCCGGCCGCAACGACAAGCCGCTGAGCGCCGTCACCACCATCCGGGCCCGGACGACCGCCACGCTCGACCGCCTCAACCTCGACTTCGCCCACGGCACCGTCGAGTCCGTCCAGGTCGACGGGCGCCCGGCCGCGTTCACCGGCGCGGGGGAGGACCTGGTCGTGACCCCGGACCACCCGCTGCCGCTGGGGAGCTGGACCCGGATCACCGTGCGGCACACCAGCGACCCGGTCGCCGCGAAGGACCAGGAGGGCGGCTGGGTGCGCACCACGGACGGCCTCGCCATGGCCAACCAGGCCGACGCCGCGCACCTGGTCTTCCCGTGCAACGACCACCCGTCCGACAAGGCGATGTTCACCTTCCGGATCACCGCCCCGAACGACTACACGGCCGTGGCCAACGGACTGCCCACCGGCACCGCCCGGGGCACCCGCACCACCACCTGGTCCTACCGCTCCGCGCATCCCATGGCCACCGAACTCGCCCAGGTGTCCATCGGCCGCTCCACGGTCGTCCACCGCAAGGGCCCGCACGGTCTGCCGGTGCGCGACGTCGTCCCCACCGCCGACCGCAAGACCCTCGAACCCTGGCTCGCCAGGACACCCGGCCAGATCGCCTGGCTGGAGAGCAAGGTCGGCCCGTACCCCTTCGAGACCTACGGCGTGCTGATGGCACAGGCCAGCACCGGGTTCGAGCTGGAGACCCAGACCCTCTCCCTGTTCGAGAAGGGCATCTTCACCGAGCCCGCCTACCCGAAGTGGTACATCGAGTCGGTCATGGTGCACGAGCTGTCCCACCAGTGGTTCGGCGACAGCGTCAGCCCCCGCACCTGGTCCGACGTGTGGCTGAACGAGGGGCACGCCACCTGGTACGAGGAGCTGTACGCCCAGGAGAAGGCGGACCGGCCCATGGCGGACCGGATGAAGGCCGCCTACGGCGCCTCCGACCGCTGGCGCGAGGCCGGCGGCCCGCCCGGACGCCCCAAGCCGCCCGCCCCCGGCCAGAAGATCGGCATCTTCCGCCCCAACATCTACGACGGCGCCGCGCTCGTCCTCTACGCCCTGCGCCAGGAGATCGGCCGCGCCGCCTTCGAGCGCCTGGAGAAGGTCTGGGTCCAGCAGAACCGGGACTCCAGCGTCGGCACCGCCGACTTCGTCCGGCTCGCCTCCTCGATCGGCGGCCGCGACCTGAGCGGCTTCTTCCAGGACTGGCTCTACGGCGCGAAGACCCCGCCGATGCCCGGCCACCCGGACTGGAAGCCGGCCGCTCCCGCCCCGGCCAAGGGCGCCGGAGGACCCAAGGGCGGCGCCTGAGCCCTGGAGCCGCGCAGTGTGCCTTCCGCCCCGCGCTCCCTCCGCCCCCGCGATAACGCGGTGACGGGACGCGCCGCGCCGTGCGAACATCTTCGGGCGGCGCGGCACGGTACCCGGGGAATCTCCCGGGGTACCAGAACGTTGTCCCAGATGTCCGGTGCCCACTCCGGCGACCGGACCGCAACCCATCGACGTAAGGACCCAATGACCTCCTCTTCTTCCCCTTCCCAGGACTCCAAGCGCCGCGCGCACGCCTACCCCGAAGGGCTTCGGGCCGATGCCCTGATGGAAGAGGACGTCGCCTGGAGGCACGACATCGACGGCGAGCGGGACGGCGACCAGTTCGACCGCTCCGAGCGCGCGGCCCTGCGCCGGGTCGCGGGACTGTCCACCGAGCTGGAGGACGTCACCGAGGTCGAGTACCGGCAGCTCCGTCTGGAGCGGGTCGTGCTCGTCGGTGTGTGGACCACCGGCACCGCAGCGGACGCGGACAACTCCCTCGCGGAGCTGGCCGCCCTCGCGGAGACGGCGGGCGCCCTCGTGCTCGACGGCGTGGTCCAGCGCCGCGACAAGCCCGACGCGGCCACCTACATCGGCTCCGGCAAGGCGCTCGAACTGCGCGACGTCGTGCTCGAGACCGGCGCCGACACCGTGATCTGCGACGGTGAGCTGAGCCCCGGCCAGCTCATCCAGTTGGAGGACGTCGTCAAGGTCAAGGTCATCGACCGTACGGCCCTGATCCTCGACATCTTCGCCCAGCACGCCAAGTCCCGCGAGGGCAAGGCGCAGGTCGCGCTCGCCCAGATGCAGTACATGCTGCCCAGGCTGCGCGGCTGGGGTCAGTCGCTGTCCCGGCAGATGGGTGGCGGTCGCGGCGGCCTCGCCACGCGTGGTCCCGGTGAGACCAAGATCGAGACGGACCGGCGCCGTATCCGCGAGAAGATGGCGAAGATGCGCCGGGAGATCGCGGAGATGAAGACCGGCCGCGAGGTCAAGCGGCAGGAGCGCCGACGCAACAAGGTGCCCTCCGTCGCCATCGCGGGCTACACCAACGCGGGCAAGTCCTCCCTGCTCAACCGCCTCACCGGCGCCGGTGTCCTGGTCGAGAACGCGCTGTTCGCGACCCTGGACCCGACCGTCCGCCGCGCGGAGACCCCGAGCGGCCGGGTGTACACGCTGGCCGACACCGTGGGCTTCGTCCGGCACCTGCCGCACCACCTGGTCGAGGCGTTCCGCTCCACCATGGAGGAGGTCGGCGACGCCGACCTGATCCTGCACGTGGTGGACGGCTCGCACCCCGTCCCGGAGGAGCAGCTCGCCGCCGTGCGCGAGGTCATCCGGGAGGTCGGTGCCACCGACGTGCCCGAGATCGTCGTGATCAACAAGGCGGACGCGGCCGACCCGCTGGTCCTCCAGCGGCTGCTGCGGGTCGAGAAGCGGTCCATCGCGGTCTCGGCGCGCACCGGCCAGGGTCTCGAAGAGCTGCTCACGCTGATCGACGACGAACTGCCCCGCCCCTCGGTCGAGGTCGAGGCGCTCGTCCCGTACACGCACGGCAAGCTCGTCGCCCGCGCCCACACCGAGGGCGAGGTGCTCTCCGAGGAGCACACGGGCGAGGGCACCCTGATCAAGGTCCGGGTGCACGCGGAACTGGCCGCCGAGCTGGCGCCGTACACGCCTGCTGCCACGGCCTGACGCACACGACGAGGCCCCGCCGACCCTTCCGTGAGGAGAGGGACGGCGGGGCCTCGTCATGCCTGGGGCGCGTCGCGCGCGGGGCTCAGTTCCCGGCGAACTGCTTGCTCACCGAGTCGTACACGCCCTTGGCCACCTCACCGAGCCGAGGACCGGCCAGCCAGCCCGAGGAGGCCGGGCCGATCGAGGTGTTGGAGACCAGCGTCGGCTTGCCGTCGCCGCCCGCCTCCACCCAGCCGCCGCCGGAGGAACCGCCCGTCATGGTGCAGCCGATGCGGTACATCGTCGGGTCCGCCTTGGCGATCGACAGCCGGCCCGGCTTGTCGGTGCACTGGTACAGCCGCTGCCCGTTGAACGGCGCCGCCGCCGGATAACCGCTCGCCGTGAGGCTCTGCACGTCGGTCGCCGCCGGGGCGTTGAAGTCCACCGGCAGCGCGCCGCCGACCGTCTCCTCCAGCGACTTGCCGCCGCTGCCCTGCTCCGGCGTCACATGGATCACCGCGAAGTCGTACGAGGCACCGTTGCCGCCGGTCTCGCCGCCGCCGTCGATCCACTGCTGCGAGGTCTTCGCCGAGTCGGCCCACCACACCCCGTACGGCGCGACCTCCGCCCGCGAGGCGGTCTTCATCTCGGCGGGCGAGAGGCTCTGGTTGTTGTACGACGGCACGAAGGCGATGTTGCGGTACCAGCCGCCCTTCTTGCCCGCGTGCACACAGTGCCCCGCCGTCCAGATGAGGTTGGACTTGCCGGGGTGCG
This sequence comes from Streptomyces sp. DSM 110735, assembly GCF_016482685.1. Taxonomy (GTDB): domain Bacteria; phylum Actinomycetota; class Actinomycetes; order Streptomycetales; family Streptomycetaceae; genus Streptomyces. The sequence goes on from NZ_JACYHF010000005.1 coordinate 59,012, forward strand.
CCGGGTCCTCCACGACCGTCGCCGAGCAGACCATCGTGCCCTTGGGGGCGTCGAAGAACACCTTGCCGGAGGTGGCGGCGTTGACGTGGTACGGCGCCTTGACCGACTGCGCCTGCACCGGCTGCGGCGTCGGGTCCGTCACGCCCTGGTCGCCGGAGAGGTCGCCGTCACCGACGCTCTTGGCCGGGTCGTCGGCGTCGCGCATCCGGTCGGGGTCCCACAGACCCTTGATGATCGGGTTGATGAAGTCGTTGGCCTCGCGCAGCCAGTCGTCCCGGTCCCAGTTCTTCCAGGCGCCGTTCTTCCACTTGTCCATGTCGATGCCGTGCTCCCTCAGCTTCTTGCTGAGGTCACCCGGAACCCTGACCTTGCCGTCGCCCAGAGCGCCCGCGCCCGCCGCCGCCGTTGGTGAACCGCTCGCGTTGTCGTCGCCGCCACAGGCGGTGGCCGTCATCGCGAGCGCGGAGGCGAGCGCGACGGCCGCCAGCGTTCTGCGGGCGCCGCCCCCTCCCCGGCGAACGATGGACGCCGGACGTATGGATCGCATGGTCGTGACTCCCCCTGCTGTGAAGGAATATGGTGCTTCGGCCTGTCATCGGCGGTCCGCTCGGGGCGAGTTCGTGCCGAAGGCGTGGCCGACTGGGAACGGGAACACACACTATGCGGTCGCCGTGGGGGACTTCCGACGGAACCGCAACGGTTACGTCACGGCAATGATCTTGAGGCAACCCGTAACCCGGGGGCCGGTGCGCGGTTGGTAGCGGTTGGGGGCCCGTGGCCGGTGCCCGGTCCCCGACCATCAACTCGCCTGTGGACAGCGGGGAGGACAGCGAGCCGTGGCCGTGACCGAGTCGGAGGCTGGAGGCGCGTACGGGGAAGCCCCGGCCGTGCACGAGGGGATTCTCGGGCGCCAGTCGGCGCGCGAGTCCGCGGCCCGCACCTATGCCCGCGCGCTGCCCATCGTGCCGGTGCGGGCGCGCGGTCTGACCATCGAGGGCGCCGACGGCCGCCGTTACCTGGACTGCCTCTCCGGCGCCGGAGCCCTCGCGCTCGGCCACAACCACCCGGTCGTGCTGGAGGCCATCCGCGCCGTCCTCGACTCCGGCGCCCCGCTCTCCGTCCTGGACCTGGCGACGCCGGTCAAGGACCGGTTCATCACCGAGCTGTTCCACACCCTGCCGCCCGGACTGGCCGACCGCGCCCGGGTCCAGTTCTGCGGGCCTGCGGGCACCGACGCGGTCGAGGCCGCGCTCAAACTGGTCCGGGCCGCCACCGGCCGCACCGGCGTCCTCGCCTTCACCGGCGCCTACCACGGCATGACCGCGGGCGCCCTCGCCGTCTCCGGCGGCGCCGACGAGGTGCGGGTCGCCCGGCTGCCCTATCCGCAGGACTACCGCTGCCCCTTCGGCGTCGGCGGCGCGCACGGCGCCGAACTCTCCGCCCGCTGGACCGAGTCCCTCCTCGACGATCCCAAGTCCGGTGTCCCGCTGCCCGCCGGGATGATCCTCGAACCCGTCCAGGGCGAGGGCGGGGTGCTTCCGGCCCCGGACGACTGGCTGCGCCGGATGCGCCGGATCACCGCCGACCGGTCCGTCCCGCTCATCGCCGACGAGGTCCAGACCGGCGTCGGCCGGACCGGCGCCTTCTGGGCCGTCGACCACAGCGGCATCACCCCCGACGTGATGGTCCTGTCCAAGGCCATCGGCGGCAGCCTCCCGCTGGCCGTGGTCGTCTACCGCGAGGACCTCGACGTCTGGCGCCCCGGCGCCCACGCGGGTACCTTCCGGGGCAACCAGCTCGCCATGGCCGCGGGCACCGCCACCCTGGCCTACGTCCGCGAGAACGGCCTCGCCGACCGCGCCGCCGCCCTCGGCGCCCGGATGCTGACCCAACTCCGCGAACTGCAGGGGCGGTTCCCCTGTGTCGGGGACGTACGGGGACGCGGACTGATGATCGGGGTCGAACTGGTGAACCCGGAGGTCCCGAGCGCGGCCCCCGGCACCGACTCTGGCGCACCGTTCACCGCCACCGCCCCGCACCCGGCCGACCCCGAACTCGCCCTCGCCGTCCAGCGGGAGTGCCTCGACCGCGGTCTGATCGTGGAACTCGGCGGACGCCACAACGCTGTCGTACGCCTCCTGCCGCCGCTCACCATCACCGACGAACAGGCGGCGGCCGTCCTGGACCGCCTCACCGACGCGGTGACGGCCGCGGCCCGTTACCACCCGGGCCACGCCACCCCGCCCCGACGGCCCGCGATCCCGGCCGAACGCACCGGCTAGCGCACACCGCCCGCACCCGTCGGCCGAGCGCCCCGACCCGAACGCGCCGACCGACCGCAGCACCCCCAACACCACGGTCAGCCACAGCGGTTGCGCAGCGGCGGCTGACCGCACCGGTCCGGACACCACCGCCGACCCCAGCGCCCCGGACCCACCCGGCAGCCCACGCCGCCGAACCGACCCGCCCACCGAAGCGGGACCAACGGGCCACCCCCACCGACCCGGAAACCACCACCGTCGCGCCGACCCGGCCGCACGACGGACGGGCGACCACACCCGGACGCCCCCACCCCCGCGCCGCAACTCCCTCATCCCTGCCCTCCTGACCGACCGCCACCCCGAACCACCCCGTACACCCGCACAGCCCCGAGGAGCCGTCTTGACCGCCACACCCGCACCCGACGGCCGTTCCGAGACCCCCGACGAACCGCTCGACCCCGGCACACCTCCCGCGCCCGCGCCCGCACCCGCCCCGGCGCCGCTCGCCGAGGCCGTCCCGCAGCAGAAGCGGCGCGCCCCGGACCCCGCACGGCCGGGGGAGTCCGGCGCCGACCCGCTGGAACACCCGGACCCGCTCACCGCCGCCCAGGCGGCGGCCGTCGAGAACCTGCTGCGCTGCTGGGTCCGCGAGACCGGCGTCGCCGCCCCGGACGACGGCACGCTGCACGTCCCGCTGCCCGCCAGCGGCACCGCCCTGACCGTGCCCGTCCGCCACTGGTCCCCGGCCGGCTGGCACCGCTTCGGAGCGCCCCGCCTCGACAGCGCCCCCGAACTGGCGCCGCCCGTCGACGCGGTGACCCTCGCCGCACTGCTCTCCCGGGAGGCAGCCGGACAGAGCAGCGACACCTCCGGCCCCGCGCAGCCCGCCGGTGACGGCGCCGACCTCGTCGCCCGGGTCGCCGACTCGCTGCGCAACACCGCCGCCTTCCTGAGCGAACGCCGCGAGCGCCCCGCCGACGGACCCGACCTCTTCCTCGCCGCCGAACAGTCCCTCCTCCTCGGCCACCCCCTGCACCCGGCCCCCAAGGGCCGCGAGGGACTGACCGAATCCGAGGCCCGCCGCTACGCCCCCGAAACACACGGCTCCTTCCCGCTGCACTGGATGGCCGTGTCCCCCTCCCTTCTCGCCGCCGACTCGGCCTGGACCGAGCGCGGTCGCACCGTCACCGCCGCCGAACTCACCCGGCGCCTCGCCGGAATCGACCTCTCCCTTCCCGAGGACTACGCCGCCCTGCCCCTGCACCCCTGGCAGGCCCGCGAACTACGGCACCGCCCCGCCGTCGCCGCACTCCTCGACGCCGGGTTGCTCTGCGACCTCGGCCCGCTGGGCCCGGACTGGCATCCCACCTCCTCCGTCCGCACCGTCTACCGCTCCGGCGCCCCCGCGATGCTCAAGCTCTCGCTCGGCCTGCGCATCACCAACTCCCGCCGCGAGAACCTGCGCAAGGAACTGCACCGAGGTGTCGAGGTGCACCGCCTGCTGCGCACGGGACTGTCCGAGCAGTGGCGCGCCGCGCACCCCTCGTTCGACATCGTTCGCGACCCGGCCTGGCTCGCCGTGGACGGCCCGGACGGACAGCCGCTGCCCGGGCTGGACGTGATGATCCGGCACAACCCCTTCCTCCCGGCCGACGACGCGGGCTGCGTCGCCGGACTGGTCTCCCCGCGCCCGCTCGCCGCACCGGGCACCGACGCCGCACCGGCCCAGGACCCCTGGCCGCTGCGCTCCCGGCTGGCCCGGCTCGTCGCGCGCCTCGCCGCCCGCACCGGCCGCCCCGTGGGAGCCGTCGCCGCGGAGTGGTTCCTGCGCTATCTCGAACAGGTCGTCCGTCCCGTGCTGTGGCTCGACAGCGAGGCGGGGATCGCCCTGGAAGCCCACCAGCAGAACACCCTGCTGCTGCTCGACCGGGACGGCTGGCCCGCAGGCGGCCGCTACCGTGACAACCAGGGCTACTACTTCCGCGAGTCCCGCCGGGCCGAACTCGACGCCCGGCTGCCGGGGATCGGGAAGCAGAGCGACACCTTCGTCTCCGACGAGGTCACCGACGAGCGCTTCGCCTACTACCTCGCCATCAACAACGTGTTCGGTCTGATCGGCGCGTTCGGTTCGCAGCGCCTGGCCGACGAACGTCTCCTGCTCGCCGCCTTCCGCCGCTTCCTGGACGCCGCCGCCTCGGGACCCACCGCGCTGCGCAGCTCCCTGCCCGGCCACCTCCTCGACTCACCCGTCCTGCGCTGCAAGGCCAATCTGCTGACCCGGCTGCACGGCCTGGACGAACTGGTCGGCCCGGTCGACACGCAGTCCGTCTACGTCACCATCGCCAATCCCCTCCATTCCTGAGATCTCTTTCCGAGGTCCGTCCCCTTCTTCCTTCTCTTCTGTAAGTCGCCCTCTTTCCAGAGCGGAGCAACCGGTGTCTTCCACAAGCGACTTCCTCACCGCGCGCGAGCCGGGTCCGCTCCTGGCGGACGACGACCTGCTCGACGCCCCGGCCACCTGGGGCGCGGTCGCCACCCCAGTGGGCCGGTTCGAGCTGGTGCCGGTGCGCCCGGCGCGGGACCTCGCACTCGTCCACCGCTGGATGAACGACCCCGCGGTGGCCGCCTTCTGGGAGCTGGCCGGACCCGTGAGCACGACCGAGCGCCATCTGCGGGCACAGCTCGACGGCGACGGACGCAGCGCTCCGTGTCTGGGCGTCCTGGACGGCACGCCCGTCGGCTACTGGGAGATCTACCGGGCGGACCTGGACCCCCTGGCCCGGCACTACCCGGCCCGCCCTCACGACACGGGTATCCACCTGCTGATCGGCGACGCCTCCCACCGCGGGCGAGGGCTGGGCTCGGTCCTGCTCACAGCCGTCGCCGACCTGATCCTGGACCGCCGTCCCTTCTGCACCCGAGTCGTCGCGGAACCGGACATGCGCAACACCCCCTCCGTGGCCGCTTTCCTGAGCGCCGGATTCCGGCGCGCCGCCGAGGTCGACCTGCCCGGCAAGCGGGCCGCCCTCATGATCCGTGACCGGACCCACCCCATGCTCCTGTGACGCAGGGTCGTCGGTCCGTCACATGTTGTACGTGCGGCGATCCCCGCAAGTTCCGCCCCGTCGAAAAAAGATCCGAGAAAGTTCGCCCGGGAAAAGCGCAGTGCTCACACCCCCTGCCCCCGTCCCCTGTTCGGTCGGCCGATTGTCAGTCGGGGGCCGTAGGGTGGTCGGGCTATGACGAAGCCCTCCCTCCCTGAACTCCTCCACGCCGCCGTCGCCGCCGTCGGCGGCACGGAGCGCCCCGGCCAGGTCACGATGGCCGAAGCGGTCGCGGAAACGATCGACGACGGTTCCCATCTGCTGGTCCAGGCCGGCACCGGCACCGGAAAGTCGCTCGGCTATCTCGTGCCCGCGCTCGCCCACGGGGAGCGGGTCGTCGTCGCCACGGCCACGCTCGCACTCCAGCGCCAGCTCGTGGAGCGCGACCTGCCGCGCACGGTGGACGCCCTGCACCCGCTGCTGCGGCGCCGCCCGGAGTTCGCCATGCTCAAGGGCCGATCGAACTACCTCTGCCTGCACCGGCTGCACGAGGGCATGCCTCAGGACGAGGAGGACGGCCTCTTCGACCAGTTCGAGGCGGCCGCCCCCACCAGCAAGCTGGGCCAGGACCTGCTCCGCCTGCGCGACTGGTCGGACGAGACGGAGAACGGCGACCGCGACGACCTCACCCCCGGCGTCTCCGACCGCGCCTGGGCGCAGGTGTCGGTGTCCTCGCGGGAGTGTCTGGGCGCGACCAAGTGCGCCTACGGCGCCGAGTGCTTCGCGGAGATGGCCCGCGAGCGCGCCAAGCTGGCCGATGTCGTCGTCACCAACCACGCCCTCCTCGCGATCGACGCCATTGAGGGCGCCCCCGTGCTGCCCCAGCACGAGGTGCTGATCGTGGACGAGGCACATGAACTCGTCTCCCGGGTCACCGGAGCCGCCACCGGCGAACTCACCCCCGGCCAGGTCAACCGCGCCGTCCGCCGCGCGGCCAAGCTCGTCAACGAGAAGGCCGCCGACCAGCTCCAGACCGCAGCCGAGGGCTTCGAGCGGCTGATGGAGCTGGCGCTGCCCGGCCGCCTGGAGGAGATCCCGGAGGACCTCGGCTACGCCCTGGCCGCGCTGCGCGACGCCGCCCGCACGGTCATCACCGCGCTCGGCTCGACCCGCGACAAGTCGGTCCAGGACGAGGACGCGGTGCGCAAGCAGGCGCTGGCCTCGGTGGAGACGGTGCACGGCGTGGCCGAGCGGGTACTGAACGGCTCGGAGTGGGACGTCGTTTGGTACGAACGCCACGACCGCTTCGGCGCCTCCCTGCGCGTGGCCCCCATGTCGGTCTCCGGTCTGCTCAGGGAGAAGCTCTTCGCGGACCGCAGCGTCGTCCTCGCCTCGGCGACCCTCAAGCTCGGTGGCGACTTCAACGGCGTCGGCGCGTCCCTGGGGCTCGCCCCCGAGGGGCAGGAGGGCGAGGACCTGCCGCAGTGGAAGGGCATCGACGTCGGCTCGCCGTTCGACTACCCCCGGCAGGGCATCCTCTACGTCGCCAAGCACCTCGCCCGCCCCGCGCGGGACGGCGACCGCGCCGACATGCTGGACGAGCTGACCGAGCTGATCCAGGCCGCCGGTGGTCGCACGCTCGGCCTCTTCTCCTCGATGCGGGCCGCCCAGCTCGCCGCCGAGGAGCTGCGGGTGCGCATCCCCGAGTTCCCGATCCTGCTCCAGGGCGAGGAGACCCTCGGTGAGCTGATCAAGAACTTCGCCGCCGACCCCAAGACCTGTCTCTTCGGCACGCTGTCGCTGTGGCAGGGCGTCGACGTGCCGGGGGCGAGCTGCCAGCTCGTCGTCATGGACAAGATCCCGTTCCCGCGCCCGGACGACCCGCTGATGAGCGCCCGCCAGAAGGCGGTGGAGGACGCGGGCGGCAACGGCTTCATGGCGGTCGCCGCCACCCACGCCGCCCTGCTCATGGCGCAGGGCGCGGGCCGACTGGTGCGGGCCACCGGGGACCGGGGCGTCGTCGCGGTGCTGGACCAGCGCCTCGCCACCGCGCGCTACGGCCAGTATCTGAAGGCGTCGCTGCCCGAGTTCTGGTACACGACGGACCGTAACCAGGTGCGCAAGTCGCTCGCGGCGATCGACGCGGCGGCGAAGCAGGCGGAGGGCGAGTAGGCGCAGGGAGCGCCAGCCGTACAGAACAGCGGGCACAGCGGGGAAAGGCAGGGGCCCCGGAACCGGCGCAGGGGTTCCGGGGCCCGGTCAGGGGGACGGGCTGTGAGGGGCCCGGTCCGCCGCGGGGGTCACACGCGGCGGAGCACCGCGACGACCTTGCCCAGGATCGTCGCGTCGTCGCCGGGGATCGGCTCGTAGGCGGCGTTGTGCGGGAGGAGCCAGACGTGGCCGTCCTCGCGCTTGAAGCGCTTCACCGTGGCCTCGCCGTCGAGCATGGCCGCCACGATGTCGCCGTTCTCCGCGACGGGCTGGCGGCGCACGGCGACCCAGTCGCCGTCGCAGATCGCCGCCTCGATCATGGAGTCGCCGACGACCTTGAGCACGAACAGCTCGCCGTCACCGACCAACTGGCGGGGCAGCGGGAAGACGTCCTCGACCGACTCCTCGGCGAGGATCGGGCCGCCCGCCGCGATGCGACCGACCAGCGGGACGTACGACGCGGCCGGCTTGCCCGCCGTGTCCGTGGGCTGCACGGTCACGGCCTGGTCCGAACCGCGCACCTCGTAGGCGCGCGGGCGGTGCGGGTCGCGGCGCAGGAAGCCCTTGCGCTCCAGTGCCATGAGCTGGTGCGCGACGGAGGAAGTGCTGGAGAGGCCGACGGCCTGGCCGATCTCGCGCATGGACGGCGGGTAGCCCCGCCGCTGCACCGAGTCCCGGATGACCTCGATCACCCGGCGCTGCCGGTCGGTGAGTCCCGAGCTGTCCGCGCGGATGCCTGGAGGTCGTCCGGGCAGGGAGCGCTTTTGTCCCTCGGGATTCGCGGCTTCGTTCATCGCGTGCACCGGCTCGGTCCGGCCGTCGGCTCGGCCCTGGGCAGTGATGGTGGCACTGTCGGCGGTGGTGGTCACGTCGGCCCCTCTCGATCGGTCTCCCTCGCTGCACAACGGTAGTTGCTTTCGAAAGGTTGCGCCAAACACACGTTCGAGTGAAAAAGCGCGATTCGGCTGACGCGATCAAGTGTCCAGGTGTATGGCTTGCGCGCTCCCGGTGGGCAAAATGCCCATTGCTGTACTCTTCACCACCGGGCGGGCGCCCTCGCACGCGCCGACCAGTGTGCCATCCGGGGTTCTACCGGCGGCTTCCGGGTCATGTCGGACCTCGGCGGAGCCCCCGGTCGACCCCCTCCCGGGGTCCCGCTGCAGGTCGGAGCCGGACGCCCGCGCGCAGGGAGTTCCGAGCGGTGTTCACCGTAGCCCGGGGCCTCTTCCCAGGTCGCGCAGCAGCCCCGCGTGTCCCCTCGGAACGGCTCCGCGCCCGCCCTGTACCCGTTTTCGCGCGGCGACACGCGTATCTGCCTCGGTGTTCGAGGTGATCCCCACATGTAGTGGTTGGATGGCTACAGATACCCACAAGTTGTGTTCGTTGCCGGTCCTGGGGTCTTCCGCGCCTCCGCGATCGCCTATGCTTAGGTGCTGCTTCGCGGGGCTCCTGAGGTCCGGCGAGGCCATCGAGTCTGCTGTGAGGAGGGTTGGAGATCATGCACTGCCCCTTCTGCAGGCACCCCGACAGCCGTGTGGTCGACAGTCGTACGACCGACGACGGCACGTCGATCCGCAGGCGCCGCCAGTGCCCTGACTGCTCCCGTCGTTTCACGACCGTGGAGACGTGCTCGCTCATGGTGGTCAAGCGGTCCGGAGTCACCGAGCCGTTCAGTCGTACCAAGGTCATCAACGGCGTGCGCAAGGCATGCCAGGGACGGCCGGTCACCGAGGACGCGCTCGCCCAGCTCGGGCAGCGGGTCGAGGAGGCGGTACGGGCCACCGGAAGCGCCGAGCTGACCACCCACGACGTGGGACTGGCCATACTCGGTCCGCTGCAGGAGCTCGACCTCGTCGCCTACCTGCGATTCGCCTCCGTCTACCGGGCGTTCGACTCGCTCGATGACTTCGAGGCCGCGATCGCGGAGCTGAGGGAGACGACGCGCGGCCCCGCCGCGGACGGCGAGGACACGGAAGCGGGGCGCCAGGAGGACGAAGCCGGGCAGCCGAGGACCCCTCAGGTCCCGTTGCCCGCGCACGCCGCCGAATGACCGGCCGGCCGGAGGACGGGAACGATCCCGGAGCCCGGCCGGAGGGCGGCTCACGAAGACCTGTCGCGGGTGGCGCCGAAGGTGCCCGCGACGCAAGACAGAACACGTGCCCTGGGAACATCGGGGCACTTCAGGGCGTTTTGCCCGACAGGGAGGCGGCATGACAGAGACGGCGAGCGGTCCGGCACGAGGTTCCCGGGCGAAGGGCACCAAGGCCACCAAGGGACTGCGTATCGAGCGCATCCACACGACCCCCGGCGTGCACCCGTACGACGAGGTCGAGTGGGCGCATCGCGACGTCGTCATGACCAACTGGCGCGACGGCTCGGTCAACTTCGAGCAGCGTGGCGTCGAGTTCCCCGACTTCTGGTCGGTGAACGCGGTCAACATCGTCACCAGCAAGTACTTCCGCGGTGCCGTCGGCACCCCGCAGCGCGAGGTGAGCCTCAAGCAGCTCATCGACCGCATCGTGAAGACGTACCGGAAGGCCGGTGAGGACTACAAGTACTTCGCCTCGCCCGCCGACGCCGAGATCTTCGAGCACGAGCTGGCCTACGCCCTCCTGCACCAGATCTTCAGCTTCAACAGCCCGGTCTGGTTCAACGTCGGCACGCCGCAGCCCCAGCAGGTCTCCGCCTGCTTCATCCTGTCCGTCGACGACTCCATGGAGTCGATCCTCGACTGGTACAAGGAAGAGGGCATGATCTTCAAGGGCGGTTCGGGCGCCGGTCTGAACCTGTCCCGCATCCGCTCCTCCAAGGAGCTGCTCTCCTCCGGCGGCAACGCCTCCGGCCCGGTCTCCTTCATGCGGGGCGCCGACGCCTCCGCCGGCACCATCAAGTCCGGTGGCGCCACCCGCCGCGCGGCCAAGATGGTCGTTCTCGACGTCGACCACCCCGACATCGAGGACTTCATCCAGACGAAGGTCAGCGAGGAGGAGAAGATCCGCGTCCTGCGCGACGCGGGCTTCGACATGGACCTGGGCGGCGACGACATCACGTCCGTCCAGTACCAGAACGCCAACAACTCCGTCCGCGTGAACGACGAGTTCATGAAGGCGGTCGAGGGCGGCACCAACTTCGGCCTGCGCGCCCGCATGACCGGTGAGGTCATCGAGGAGGTCGACGCCAAGGCGCTGTTCCGCAAGATCGCGGAGGCGGCCTGGGCCTGCGCCGACCCGGGCATCCAGTACGACGACCAGATCAACCACTGGCACACCTGCCCCGAGTCCGGCCGGATCACCGCGTCGAACCCGTGCAGCGAGTACATGCACCTGGACAACACGTCCTGCAACCTCGCCTCGCTGAACCTGATGAAGTTCCTCAAGGACGACGGCAAGGGCAACCAGTCCTTCGAGAGCGAGCGCTTCCAGAAGGTCGTCGAGCTGGTCATCACCGCGATGGACATCTCGATCTGCTTCGCGGACTTCCCCACCGAGAAGATCGGTGAGAACACCCGCGCCTTCCGCCAGCTCGGCATCGGCTACGCCAACCTCGGCGCCCTGCTGATGGCCACCGGCCACGCGTACGACTCCGACGGCGGTCGCACGCTCGCCGCCGCCATCACCTCCCTGATGACGGGCACCGCCTACCGCCGCTCCGCCGAGCTGGCCGCGATCGTCGGCCCGTACGACGGCTACGCCCGCAACGCCGACGCCCACAAGCGCGTCATGAAGCAGCACGCCGACGCCAACGCCACGGCCGTCCGCACGGACGACCTGGACAGCCCGGTGTGGGCCGCCGCCACGGAGGCGTGGCAGGACGTCGTGCGCATCGGCGAGCAGAACGGCTTCCGTAACTCCCAGGCGTCCGTGCTCGCCCCGACCGGCACCATCGGTCTGGCGATGTCCTGCGACACCACCGGTGTGGAGCCCGACCTCGCGCTGGTCAAGTTCAAGAAGCTCGTCGGCGGCGGCTCGATGCAGATCGTCAACGGCACGGTCCCGCAGGCCCTGCGCCGCCTGGGTTACCAGGAGGAGCAGATCGAGGCGATCGTCGCCCACATCGCCGAGCACGGCAATGTGATCGACGCCCCGGGTCTCAAGGCCGAGCACTACGAGGTGTTCGACTGCGCCATGGGCGAGCGCGCCATCTCCCCGATGGGCCACGTCCGCATGATGGCCGCGATCCAGCCGTGGATCTCCGGCGCCATCTCCAAGACGGTCAACATGCCGGAGACGGCGACCGTCGAGGAGGTCGAGGAGATCTACTTCGAGGCGTGGAAGCTCGGCGTCAAGGCGCTCGCGATCTACCGCGACAACTGCAAGGTCGGCCAGCCGCTCTCCGCCAAGAAGAAGGAGGACGAGAAGGCCGAGGTGACCGCGAAGGCCGAGGCGACCATCCGCGAGACGGTCGAGAAGGTCGTCGAGTACCGCCCGGTCCGCAAGCGCCTGCCCAAGGGCCGTCCCGGCATCACCACGTCCTTCACGGTCGGCGGCGCCGAGGGTTACATGACCGCCAACTCCTACCCGGACGACGGTCTCGGCGAGGTCTTCCTGAAGATGTCCAAGCAGGGTTCGACGCTCGCGGGCATGATGGACGCCTTCTCCATCGCCGTCTCCGTCGGTCTCCAGTACGGCGTGCCGCTGGAGACCTACGTCTCGAAGTTCACCAACATGCGCTTCGAGCCTGCCGGTATGACGGACGACCCGGACGTGCGGATGGCGCAGTCGATCGTCGACTACATCTTCCGCCGCCTGGCGCTGGACTTCCTGCCCTTCGAGACCCGCTCCGCGCTCGGCATCCACTCCGCCGAGGAGCGTCAGCGTCACCTGGAGACCGGTTCCTACGAGCCGGCCGACGACGAGGTCGACGTCGAGGGTCTGGCCCAGTCCGCCCCGCGCCAGACCGAGCTGAAGGCGGTCGCGACGCCCAAGGCCGAGGCCGAGTCGGTCAAGCCCGCTCCCAAGCAGGCCCACACCAGCGCCGAACTCGTCGAGATGCAGCTCGGCATCCAGGCCGACGCCCCGCTCTGCTTCTCCTGCGGCACCAAGATGCAGCGAGCCGGTTCCTGCTACATCTGTGAGGGCTGCGGCTCGACCAGCGGCTGCAGCTAAGCGGTGACGCCCTGAGGGGCGCCGACTGACCCGCAGGGCGGGGAAATCTCCCACGAGGTTTCCCCGCCCTGCGGCGTTTCACCGCCCGGCCGTCACCGATGCCAGCGTCACCGACTCACAGGCGCCCCGCCTCTCGCTCCATCTCCGACCGGAGATCGGGGAGAGGCTCTCGCGCTGCCGCGGCCAGCAGGGTCTCGCGAGCCGTGGACGGAAGGGCGTCGGTCGGCCATGCCCGGATCGCCTTGAGGGCCATACGGCGATTCCGGCTCGTGCGGTTGTCGAGGGCGGTCTCCAGCAACTCCCAGCCATGGCCGGGGTGCTCGTCCAGTCGGCTCACGACCATGTCGAGAAGACTGTCGATCGCGAACTCCTTGCCCAGACCCGTTTCGGGTGTCGGGCCGGTGCGCAGGTCCCGCAGGGGCAGGAGACGCACCGCCGCCGAGACGACCGGCGCGATGTCCTCGCTCGGACACCCGTCGACGAGCAGGAACCACATGGTGCTGTCGTACGGAGTCGTTTCCACACCCCGCAGCAATGCGGGGCGGACGGGGATGTGCATCTGCCGTGCGACCCATGCCGCGTGACGGAGGGTGACCGGGTCGTCGGCGGCGACGCCGTCCAGGACGACCTCCCGTGTCGCCGGATCGGCGATCAGGCGTGCGTAACGGTGCCGTAGGTGCCGCCACTCGGGCTCGTCCCGGCGTGCTCTGTTCACGTAGGGACTCTGCAGATACCGGTCGATCGACAGGAGCGGCGGCAGCCGCCGCAACGTGACGCCTTCCGCCGTGGTCTGGTGCAGATAGCCGTTCAGCGCCGACAGGGCATCGTCGTACGAAGCCAGCTCCGATCCTGGTCCGTCCACATCGGTGAGCGCTTGCAGGAGTCTGCCCGCGCCGTCCATGGTTTTCTCGGTCGGCGTACCGCGGGTCAGGGCACCCGCGAGGTCGCCGACTCGCGCGGCGGTCAGTGCGAAGTAGCTGTCCAGGACGTCATCCGTGCACGACTCACGGATCAGCCACTCCTTGATGTCGGGATCGGAGGTGCCGTCGAGTCGGCGGACGGCGTCGACGCGGGCCCAGCCTTCCGCCCGCCGGGCCAGGTCGAAGAGCGCCCGACGAGGATCGGTCTGGGAACGGACCAATGCCTCACAGCACTCGGTGGAGAACGCCCAGAACACACCCAGCGTTGTCAGGACGCTGCGGTCGTCGTCGGTCCCGGCGATGCCCAGCAGCAGAATGCCGAACCGGACGGCGTTGGGGTGCTCACCGTGTGTCGCGAACCAACGGCCCAACTGGCGCAGGCGGTCCGGCGGAAGAGAACGCGCCCGCAGCGCGGCTTCGACGGCGCGCTCGTGCTTGCGCCACACCATGCGCCGCAGTTGCGTGTCCAGGACTGACGCCACCGAGCGCTCGGCACCGGAACGGATCAGCCGTGTGGCGGCGGCGACCGTCCGCGCGGCGGCGTCCTTGGCGTGACGCCTCGGCTTCGATGCTGTCCGAGGAAGCGGCTGGTGTCGCGGCGGCACCGTTTGGTCGTGCCGGACCGTCAGGGCGTGGCTGTAGAGGGAGGGACGACCGCTGAGAGTGCCGCCCAGGTCCCATGAAGGGGAGTGGCTCACCGGACGAGGGCCCGGTTGTCCTTTCGCTTGATCATGCGGTGATCTTCGCAGGCGGTTCGGGACCGGGCAACGTCATAAGACGCGAGGTAAGGGGCGACGACCCTTGCCGTCGCCCCTTACTCCTTCAGCCCGGCGTCAGACTCCCCGCACTCGTCCCATCACCCGCGTGAACGCCGTCGGGTCCTCCGTGAAGCCATGGACGCCCGCCCGGAACGCCCACTCGCCCAGGTCGTCGCGGGTGAACTCCGCGACCGTGGCGGCCGTCGCGTCCGGGATGGCGGTGAAGTCGTCCTCGGCGAGGACCGTGTAGCCGGTGCGGACGCGCAGGGCGGGGGCGAGGATCCGGGTGAAGGTGAGAGGTCCGTCGTCCTGGCGGATGACGACGCCGACCACCACGCGCGCGTAGCGGGGGGCGAGGCGGTGGAGTTCGAGGGTCATGACCTCGTCCCAGCCGAAGCCCTTGCCGTCCGGGCTGTCGCGGTTGAGGAAGATCGTGCCGTCGGGGGAGCGGCTGTCGAAGTGCACCAGGTGGGCGGGTTCGCCATGGGTGTCGTCCGCCGTGTACGTCGCGGCGATGAGGTCCAGGTCGGAGGGTGGCCGTCCCGCGGGACTGGGGTTCCACTTCAACGCCACCTCGACACCGCGGATTCCCTTGCCGAATCCGGTCACAGGTTTCCCCTCTCCCGAAGGTCCGCTTTCTCAACTTCCGCTGCAATATGGCTCGTTGTTCATCCTGCCACGCGAACAGGGCGCCCGCGCGGGGGATATGAGCCGGAGCGTGACCGACGCCACGTCCCGTGGCCTTACGATGGCGCAGTGCTGGTCAAGTGGATTCGCTGCACCGTCGTGGACCGCCGGGGGTTCGAACGGGGACAGCGGAAATGGGCGGGGCTTCTGGGGGAGCCGGGATTTCGGGGACAGGGCGGAGGCTGGAGCCGGCACCGGCCGGGCGTGGCACACATCTTCGCCTTCTGGGAGAGCCGCGCCTTCTACGACTCCTTCATGGCGCGCTCGCACGACCGCCTCGCCGCGTCGCAGTCCGGCACGTTCAAGGACAGCCAGGTCAAGCTGTTCGAGTACCGCTTCGACGTGAAGACCGGCTTCGAACCCCGGTTCACCGACGCGGACCTGATCCGGGTCGCCCTCTGCCGCGCGCACGAGGAGCGCGTCGAGCACTTCACCCTCATGCAGGAGAAGGTCTGGAACCCCGCCATGGCGGGCTCGCCCGGCATGATCAGGGGCATGTTCGCCGAGGCACCCGCGCACGAGTTCCTGGTGCTGTCCATGTGGCGCTCGGCCGCCGAGCACGGCAAGTACCGCACCGAACGCGTGGAGCGCCTCGCCCTGCGCGCCCAGACCGAGGCGGACATCGCCGCCCTCTCCGGCGACATCGTGGAACTCGAGCCGTCCTGGACGGTCTGAGACGCCCGAACCATGTGACCTACGCCGTATGAAGCCGGTATGCGTGCGCGACCGTCCCCGGCGCGATCTAGGGTGCTGGCATGGCACGACCACGGCGCATCATTCTTGTCCGGCACGGCGAGTCAACGGGCAACGTCGATGACTCCGTGTACGAGCGCGAGCCCGACCACGCCCTCGCCCTGACCGAACGCGGCCGACGCCAGGCCGAGCACACCGGCGAGCGGCTCCGCGAGATCGTCGGCGACGAACGCGTGAGCGTGTACGTCTCCCCGTACCGCCGCACCCACGAGACCCTGGACTCCTTCCACCTCGATCCCGCGCGCATACGCGTGCGCGAGGAGCCCCGGCTGCGCGAGCAGGACTGGGGCAACTGGCAGGAGCGCGGCGACGTACGCCTCCAGAAGGCGTACCGCGACGCGTACGGCCACTTCTTCTTCCGCTTCCCGCAGGGGGAGTCCGGCGCCGACGTGTACGACCGGGTCGGCGGCTTCCTGGAGAGCCTGTTCCGCAGCTTCGAGGAGCCCGACCACCCGCCGAACGTCCTCCTGGTGACGCACGGCCTGGCCATGCGGCTGTTCTGCATGCGCTGGTTCCACTGGACCGTGTCCGAATTCGAGTCTCTGTCGAATCCCGGGAACGCCGAGCTGCGGATGCTCGTTCTCGGGGAGAACGGCAAGTACGCGCTCGACCGCCCCTTCGAGCGCTGGCGCGAACCGGTGCCGTACTGGATCGGCGGTTGAGGGCACACCCGGCTGCCGGGGTCGCAGGGCACGGCACGGCTCCCGCTGCCGCGTCGCCGAATATCGCATGATCGAACAACGGGTCCACGGATAGGCTGGCCGAAGATGACCTCCGAATCCTCCTCTTCCGGGCGCCTCGACCGCGCCCTGGCCAGCCTGCGCGGACTCGCCGTGGGCGACGCGCTCGGCTCGCAGTTCTTCGTCCCGGTGAACCACCCGCTGCTCAAGCGGCGCGAACTGCCCGACGGACTCTGGCAGTGGACCGACGACACGGAGATGGCTTGCTCGGTCGTGTCCGTCCTCGCCGCCCACGACCGGGTCCACCAGGACGCCCTGGCCCACTCCTTCGCCCACCACCACGACTTCGACCGCGGCTACGGCCCCGCCGTGAACCGGCTGCTGCGCCTCGTCCGCGAGGGCGCCGACTGGCGCGAGCTGGCCGCCCGGCTCTTCCAGGGGCAGGGCTCCTGGGGCAACGGCGCCGCGATGCGGATTGCCCCGCTCGGCGCCTGGTACGCCGACGACCCTGAGCAGGCCACCCACCAGGCGGAGATCTCCGCCTACCCCACCCACCAGCACCGAGAAGCGGTGGCGGGCGCCATGGCGGTGGCTGCCGCGGCAGCCCTGGCCGCCTCCCCGGACGGCCCGCCGACCCCGGAGACGCTCCTGGACGGCGTCATCGCCCTGGTGCCCAGAAGCGCCGTGGAGGCGGGTCTCAGGCGTGCGAGGGACATGCTCGACTACGAGGACGCCGCCACCGTCGCGGCCGTCCTCGGCTGCGGCCGCCGCACCAGTGCCCACGACACCGTCCCGTTCGCCCTGTGGTCCGCCGCCCGTGCCCTCACCGACTTCGAGCGGGCGTTCTGGACGACGGCCCAGGTGGGCGGCGACGTGGACACGACCTGCGCGATCGTCGGCGGCGTCCTGGCCGCGGGCACGGCGGGCGCCCCGCCCAGGACGTGGTCGCAGCGGACCGAGCAACTGCCCGCGTGGGTGCCCGACGGCCGCTGACGGCACCGGACTACGGCTGCCTCAGCGGCCGTACGAACCGGCCCCGGCCGCCCGGGACCCCGTAGGGGAGGGGCGGGGTGTCGCGGCCCTCGCCGGGCGGCGTACGCTAAGGGCGCCATGCCGTACGAACCACCCACTCATACCGTCGAGCGCTCCCTGCGCGCCACGACCGGAGCGAAGGTCATCGCCGGCGTCGACGAGGTGGGACGCGGCGCCTGGGCCGGGCCCGTCACGGTCTGCGCCGCGATCACCGGACTCCGGCGTCCGCCCGAGGGACTCACCGACTCCAAGCTGCTCACGATCAAGCGGCGTACGGAACTCGCCGGGATACTCCAGACCTGGGTGACGGCCTACGCCCTGGGCCACGCCTCCCCCGAGGAGATCGACGACCTGGGCATGACCGCCGCGCTGCGCCTGGCCGCCGTACGGGCCCTGGAGTCGCTCCCGGTGCGTCCCGACGCCGTGATTCTCGACGGCAAGCACGACTACCTCGGCGCTCCCTGGCGGGTGCGCACGGTGATCAAGGGAGACCGGTCGTGCGTGGCCGTCGCTGCGGCCTCGGTGATCGCCAAGGTGCGGCGCGACAAAATGATGGCCGAACTCGGTGCCGGCCATGCAGACTTCGGATTCGCGGACAACGCCGGGTATCCCTCACCCGTGCACAAGGCCGCACTGGAGGAGCGGGGCCCCACCCCGTACCACCGCCTGTCGTGGGCGTATCTTGATGCGCTGCCCCAGTGGCGGCACCTCAAGAAGGCCCGCAACTGGGCCGACGGAGGCCCTCCGAAGATCGAAGGCCAGCTCGGCTTCGACTTCTGACGGTTCCGCCCGCACTGATGTGCCACCCGGACGTCGGTGTCGTTTCAACGTTTGATAAAAATCAGCTCATGCCTCTCATTCCCGAGGAGCCTCAGATTCACGAGAGTGCCCAGGGTTCCAGCGCCATGGCGGCCACCGGCCGCGTCGCGCCGACCCCTCGCCCCGTACCCGGCCCCCGCCCCGCGGCTTCGGCCCGCCCCGGTCGTCCCGGCCCTCCGCGGCCGGCACCGCCGGTGCAGCGCATGCCGCGTGACGTGGCTCCGGCCAAGCCGAGCCCGTCGGGCCCGGCCGCTTCCGCCGCTCCCGCGGCGACCCCGCAGATCCAGTTGATCCCGGCTTCGGCCGAGGGTGCGCTCGACGCCGCCGAGGAGGCGCTGGACCTGCTGCTCGACTCGGGCCGTTCCCCGGGTGAGGTGCTGGTGATCACCACCGGCTCCCAGCACCCGTGGACCGAGCACGAACTGTCCTTCGGTGAGGCGTCCTACTGGGCGCAGCACGACGCGGGCGACGACGTGTTCTACACGGACGCGACCTTCGCCGCCCGCGCCGCCGTCCGTCCCGTGGTCGTCGTGGCCGTGAACGGGGGCAGCACCGAAGCCGCCACCGGCGCCCTCGCCGCGGCCCACTCCCGGGCCGGAGCTCTGCTGATCGTCTGCGGCGACCCGCAGCAGATCAACGCGGTCCTGGGCGCCGGGGTCTGACCCCGAGCGGCACGGGCCGTCGGTCGCTCCGGTGGCGTCCGCGTCGTCCTGCGGTCTCCGCCGTGCCCGGACCGCCGTCCGGTGGCCGTCCCCCGTCGTGGGGACGGCCACCGGACGGCGATTCGCGTTCATGGTGTGTTGCTGTTCATGGTGCGCGATGTCGTTCCGGCGGCGGCGCTGTGCCGCCGCCGTTTCGCGGTCGTACTGCCGTGAACCCCAGGTCAGCGGGCCGCCGCCCGGCGCAGCACCTCGGAGACCGGACCCCCGGTGCGCGGTGCCAGCGGCGGGACCTCGGACAGGGCGAACGCCTCCGGCGCCGAATGGGCGTGGGGACTACGCCCCCCGCGTCCCTCGCCGAGCACCTGCCAGCCCTCCTGGGTCAGCGTGATGTAGGCGCCACAGCGCAGCCCGTGCAGCGTGCACGCGTCGCGCAGCCCCCACATCCAGGCACCGTCCTCCTCGGTCCAACGCGCCTCGCCCTCGCGGCAGTAGAGCAGCACGGCGGTGCGCACCGGGGTGCGGCGGCGCAGATCGTGCGGGATGATCCGGCGCAACTGGTCGAGCAGGGCGTTGCGGAACATCCAGCCGTCGGCCGGGGCGGGACGACGGGTGAACGAGGCGCTGGCGCAGAGCCGTTCGTCCGGATCGAGCACGGCGACGACGGCCGTGGACGGTCTGGGACGATGGCGGACGTGCAGCCCGCCCACGACCTCGCGCGGGTTGCGCAGCAGCGGGATTCCGGCGGCGGCCCACTCGGCGGGTTCGAGCAGACGGCTGGCGGAAGCGGCGGTCACGGACGTCGACAACGAGGCCGCCGAGGACGAGGCGAATCCGAAGGTCACGTTCCTCCCTTCGGCTACGCGCCCACACTGCGGGCGAGGTCGGATTCGGGGGAGCGCGCACCGCAGTAAAGCCCAGCCGGAACACGGGCGAGCCGTGCGGGGAGCGGACTTCAATTCTTCCTGTCGAACTTGGATGCGGCAACGAGCAATTGGGGCCGCCGACGGTTATCTGGTGGTGCGTTACTTATATCCCTACCCCCGGCGGTCACCGCCGACGCCTCGGGCGACCGTTTCGCGCCCTTTCCGCGCCCCGGCGCCGACGCCCGCGCGCGAGGGGGTGTGTCACGCCGCCCGGATTCGCCGATTGTCAGTGCCATCGGGTTGCATGGAGGCATGGACGATCTCAAGCTCCGCGCCGAAGCCGATGCCGTCCTCGCCGAGCTGGTCGGCGCCCCGGAGGGCGCGGCGCAACTGCGGGAGGACCAGTGGCAGGCGGTGGCCGCGCTGGTGGAGGAGCACCGGCGGGCGCTGGTCGTGCAGCGCACCGGCTGGGGCAAGTCGGCGGTGTACTTCGTGGCCACCGCGCTGCTGCGCCGCCGGGGCGCCGGTCCCACGGTGATCGTCTCGCCGCTGCTGGCGCTCATGCGCAACCAGGTCGAGGCGGCGGAGCGGGCCGGCATCCGCGCCCGCACCATCAACTCGGCCAACCCCGAGGAGTGGGACTCCATCCACGAGGAGGTGGAGCGCGGCGAGACCGACGTCCTCCTGGTGAGCCCCGAGCGCCTGAACTCCGTGGACTTCCGCGAGAACATGCTGCCCAGGCTCGCTGCCACGGCCGGTCTGCTGGTGGTCGACGAGGCGCACTGCATCTCCGACTGGGGGCACGACTTCCGGCCCGACTACCGACGGCTGCGCACCATGCTGGCCGAACTGCCGACGGACGTGCCCGTCCTGGCCACGACGGCGACCGCCAACGCGCGCGTGACGGCCGACGTGGCCGAGCAACTGGGCACCGGCGGCGCGGACGCCCTGGTGCTGCGTGGGCCGTTGGACCGGGAGAGCCTGCGGCTCGGCGTCCTGAAGCTGCCGGACGCCGCGCACCGGCTGGCCTGGCTGGGGGAGCGGCTGGGCGATCTGCCGGGCTCCGGGATCATCTACACGCTGACGGTGGCGGCGGCCGAGGAGGTCGCGGCCTATCTGCGCCAGCGCGGCTATCCCGTCGCCTCCTACACGGGCAAGACCGAGAACGCGGACCGGCTGCAGGCCGAGGAGGACCTGCTGGCGAACCGGGTGAAGGCCCTGGTGGCGACCTCGGCCCTCGGCATGGGCTTCGACAAGCCGGACCTGGGCTTCGTGGTCCACCTCGGCTCGCCCTCCTCCCCGATCTCCTACTACCAGCAGGTGGGCCGCGCGGGCCGAGGCGTGGAGCACGCCGACGTCCTGCTGCTGCCCGGCCGCGAGGACGAGGCGATCTGGGCCTACTTCGCCTCGGTCGGCTTCCCGCCCGAGGAGCAGGTACGGCGCACCCTGTCGGTCCTGGAGCAGGCGGACCGCCCCCTGTCGCTGCCCGCGCTGGAGCCGCTGGTGGAGCTACGGCGTTCCCGGCTGGAGACCATGCTGAAGGTCCTGGACGTGGACGGCGCGGTCAAGCGTGTGAAGGGCGGCTGGATCGCCACCGGGCAGCCGTGGGCCTACGACGCCGAGCGGTACGCGCGCGTGGCCCACCAGCGCGAGGCCGAACAGCAGGCCATGCGGGACTATGTCACGACCTCGGACTGCCGGATGGAGTTCCTGCAACGCCAGCTCGACGACGAGAAGGCCACCCCCTGCGGCCGCTGCGACAACTGCGCCGGACCCTGGCTCGACTCCGCCGTCGCCCCCGACGCCCTCGCGGCGGCACGGGGCGAACTGGAGCGTCCCGGCGTCGAGATCGAGCCCCGCCGGATGTGGCCCACCGGCATGCCCGCGATCGGCGTCGACCTCAAGGGCCGCATCCCCGCGGGCCAGCAGGCCGCCGTCGGCCGCGCACTCGGGCGGCTCTCGGACATCGGCTGGGGCAACCGCCTGCGCCCCCTCCTGTCACCCCAGTCACCCGACGGCCCGGTCCCGGACGACGTCCTCTCCGCCGTCGTGACGGTGCTCGCCGACTGGGCCCGCTCACCGGGCGGCTGGGCGAGCGGCACACCGGACGCTACGCCGCGCCCGGTCGGCGTGGTCGCGATGCCCTCCCGCACCCACCCCCACCTCGTCACCTCCCTCGCCGAAGGCGTCGCCCGCATCGGCCGCCTCCCCCTCCTCAGCACCCTCACCCTCACCGACGACCACCCCACCCCCCGCAGCAACTCCGCCCAACGCCTCCGCACCCTCACCTCCACCCTGACCGTCCCACCCGCCCTCACCTCCACCCTCACGACCACCCCCGGCCCGGTCCTCCTCGTGGACGACTACACGGACTCGGGCTGGTCCCTGGCGGTGGCGACGCGGCTGCTGCGGCAGGCGGGGGCGGAGGGGGTTCTGCCGTTGGTGTTGGGAGTGGGTGGGTAGCGGGCTGCGGCGGTCCGGGTGCGGGCCCGGTGCGGCTCGGGTCGTCGTCGGCGACATCTTGGCGTGTCCCTGACCTGACTTATCCACAGGTTCCAGCAGGATTCGGCGAACTGCGAGATCGTCAGCGCATGACGAATCACAGCGAAACGACTGGATCGTTCGAGAACGGTGAGAACGGGGACTTTTCGGGAGCAGGGGCGGGCGGTGATGGACCGGCGGGGGTGCCGGTCGGGGCGCGAGAGGTGCGGGACGCTCAGGTCACGCTGCGTACGCCGGCCGAGCTGGCCGACGCGCTGCCGTATCTGCTCGGGTATCGGCCCGAGGACAGCATGGTGCTGGTGGCGCTGTACGACACCAACGGGCCGGGGAGGTTCGGCGGGCGGGCTCGGCTGGGGATTCCGGCGAGCGAGGAGGACTGGGGTGCGGCGGCCCGGCAGGTCGCCAAGGGGCTGGTGCTGGGCAGCGAGCGGCGCGGGGCGCGGGCGGAGCGGATGGTCGCGTACGTCTGCCAGGAGCCACGGGACGGTGAGTCCGGGCAGGACGTGATGCGCAGGCTCCGCCCGCTGGCCCAGTTGCTGCGCACCGAGTGCGGGAGCCTGGACGTCCCGGTCGTCGAGGCGCTCTGTGTCTCGGACGGTCGCTTCTGGTCCTACGTGTGCCCGGTCGACGCGTGCTGTCCGGCCGAGGGCACCGCGATGGGCCTGCCCGGCACCTCGGTCCTCGCCGCAGCGGCCACCTACGCCGGACTCCAGGTGCGCGGCACGCTGCGGGAACTCCGCGCCAGGATGCTGCCCTGGGAGACCTCCGCCGCCCTGGAACAGGAGGTCGCCCTGGACGCGGCGGGACTGTCCCTGGTGCCCCGCATCCTGGACGAGGCGAGCCGCGAGGAGGTGGCGGCGGAGACCCTGGACCTCGCCGAACGGATCATCCGCCGCTTCGCGGAGGCACCCCCGGTCTCCGGCACGCACCCGGCGGACCTGCGCGACGACACGCTGCTCGCGCACGACGAGGCGGCGGCGCTGATTCTCGGCCTCCAGGACCGTACGACGCGTGACCGTGCGGCCGCCTGGATGGAGGGCGACGAAGGGGCTCCCGCCCTGCGGCTCTGGCGCGCCCTGGCCCGCCGCTGCGTCGGCCCCTACCGCGAGCACGCCGCCGCCCCGCTGACGCTGGCCGGATGGGTCGCCTGGTCCACCGGCGACGAACTGGAGGCGCGGGAGGCATTGGC
The DNA here is from genome assembly GCF_016482685.1 of Streptomyces sp. DSM 110735. Lineage (GTDB taxonomy): Bacteria > Actinomycetota > Actinomycetes > Streptomycetales > Streptomycetaceae > Streptomyces. The sequence goes on from NZ_JACYHF010000005.1 coordinate 82,498, forward strand.
AATGGCTCTCGGCGCGGACCCCGACTACCTCTTCGCCCGCCTGCTGCATCAAGCCTGCAACGAAGGGATCGACCCGGAGGCGGTCCGGCGCTGCCTCCGCGTGGAACGGGCGAACCGGCTGCGCGGGACGGGTCCGGAGAACGCCGACGTGAAGCCAGGGCAGCCGCCGGGTACAGGCGAGCCACAGACGCCCCGCGACCCCGCGCCCGCCTCCGCCGCGGGGCAGGACGACCAGGCTCCCCGTGACGACCGCGCCGCGAGTGATGCCGCCGCACCGCCCACCACCCCCAACTCGCGCCGCCGACGCCGAGGTCGGTCCCCGGGCCACACCGCCCCCGGCAGCAGCGGCTCCACCCACGCGGACACCGGTCGCCGACGACCCCCGCACCAGCGTCCGGACGCCTCCTCCACCCCACCCACCCGGCGAGGAAGCACGAGGCGGGACACCACCCGCACCTGCGCGACCGACGGAGAGAGCAAGTGAGCGCGGGCGCGGCGCCGCCGGAAAGCCGACCGGAACCGGCGCCACCGCCCCCGTGACCACAGCCGCCGACGTTCACGACAGCGACCGGAGAAGGGAGTGTTTATCGTCAAGGAGACGACTATGATCGCCTTATGCCCTACGACCCGTCAGCGTTTCCGCCATTCGCCGTCACCGTGGACCTGGTCGTGCTGACCGTTCGCCGTCATGCCCTGTGCGCGCTGGCGGTACGTAGAGGCGAGCAGCCCTTCCAGGGGCGTTGGGCACTCCCCGGCGGATTCGTACGGGCCGACGAGGACCTGTCCCAGGCGGCGGCACGGGAACTGGCCGAGGAGACCGGGCTCCGGGCCCACGACCCCGCCGTCCCGGCCCAGGACAACGGCGCGCATCTGGAACAGCTCGCCACCTACGGTGACCCGAAGCGCGACCCGCGTATGCGGGTGGTCAGCGTGGCGCACCTCGCCCTCGCCCCGGACCTCCCCGCACCCCGCGCGGGCGGCGACGCGAGCAACGCCCGCTGGGCACCGGTCGAGGAACTGCTCCAACAGGGCGGCTACGGCCGGGACGGCGAGCCCGTCGCGCCGCTCGCCTTCGACCACGGGCAGATCCTCGCGGACGGAGTGGAGCGGGCCCGGTCGAAGATCGAGTACTCGTCGCTGGCCACGGCGTTCTGTCCGCCCGAGTTCACGGTCGGAGAACTGCGCCGCGTCTACGAGGCGGTCTGGGGTGTGGCTCTCGATCCGCGCAACTTCCACCGCAAGGTCACCGGGACGCCGGGCTTCCTCGTGCCGACCGGGGGGACGACCACCCGCCAGGGCGGCAGGCCGGCCCAGCTCTTCCGGGCGGGCGGCGCCACCCTGCTCAACCCGCCGATGCTCCGTCCCGAGGTCTGAGGCGAGCGCCCTGCGGGATGCTCGGGCGGTCACCGCCCATGGGGAGCACACGAGAACCCGGGGAGCCCTGACCGCAGGCGCCCCACTCGAACGGCGCACACGAGTTGCGCGCCTCCGCACGTCACGGTAGAGCGAATCGGGTCATAACCGAAAAAACGGACTTCGCGCGCTATCTTGCTTCGGGTGATCCAGGCCGTCGGACTGACCAGCAATCCCCGCAAGGCACAGCCCCCTGCCGTGAACGACGTCTCCTTCGAGGCGCGCGCCGGGCATCTCACCGTCCTGCTCGGGGCGGCGGGCGCGGGCAAGACGACCGTGCTCGGGCTGATGCTCGAACTGCGGCAGGGGCGTGGCATCACCTACTTCAGAGGGCGCCCCCTGCACCGGATCGCCCACCCGTCGCGCGAAGTGGGTGTCGTACTCGGCGACGTACCCGGACACCCCGCCCGCACCGTCCGCGGCCACCTGCGGATGCTCTGCGCGGCGACCGGAGTCCCCGCCCGGCGCGCCGACGAAGTCCTCGAAGCGGTGGGGCTCGTCAGCCTGCGCGAGGAACGGCTCGGCACCCTGTCGCGCGGCATGGACCGCCGCCTGGGCCTCGCCTGCGCCCTGCTGCCCGACCCGCACACACTCGTCCTGGACGAGCCCACCGCCGACCTCTCGCCCGCCGAAGCCCGTTGGGTGCACACGACGCTGCGCGCCTACGCCGACCAGGGCGGCACCGTGCTCCTCGCCACCGCCGACCCCAAGGAGGCGGCACGGACGGCCGATCGCGTCGTCACCCTCGACGACGGCAGAGTTGTCGCGGACCAGGAGGGGCGGGAGTTCGCCCGGACCAGGCTCCGCCCCCGGGTCGCCGTGCGCAGCCCCCAGGCGGAACGCCTCGCGACGCTGCTCGCCAAGGAGGCGCGTATCGAGCGACGTTCCGTCGAGGTCGTGGCGGAAGTGGGCAATCGGCTCTCCGTGTACGGCAGTACGACCGCCGACATCGGTGAGACCGCCTACCGGCACGGCATCATGGTCCATCAACTCGCGGACGAAATCGGCGACATGGGTCCGGGGGGAGACCTCGCGGACGCCGCCGACAGCGAAGGGCCGTCGACTGCTGAAGCTCCGGCCGTCGAGAGTGCCGCCACCGACGACAGCTCCCCGGCGGCCGAAGTCAGTCTGGCCGACAGCGCTTCGTCCCCCTTGCCGCCCCCCATCTCGGTCCGCTCCACCCCCAGCCCGCTCCGCCCCCTGCGCTACGAGCTGCGGCGTGCTGCCGGGATCCGCACCGGGTTCCTCACCGGTGGGGTCGTGCTGCTGGTGTCCGCGCTCGTCGCCGTACTGCTGGCGCGGATCGGGCACACCCCGCAGGAGCGGCTGTTCGCCGCCTGGCCGAGGGAGTTCCCGTTGCCGCCCGTGGCGCTGGCGGCGGGGTTGCTCGGCGCGCTGTCCTTCGGGGACGAGTTCCGTTACCCGGCGCTGGCGGTGGACCGCGCGACCGTGCCCCGTCGGCTGGGGCTGCTCGGCGCGAAGCTTTTCGTCTCCGGAACCACCGCCGCGATCCTGTCCTTTCTCACCCTGGGCTGCGACGCCGAGGCGCTCTACCTCCTCTACGGACGGGAATTGACCCAGGTTCCGGAGGACTGGTTGTCGATGGGCGTGAGTTGGTTCGCGCTCGTGATCGGGTGTGCGTGGGCCGGGGTGCTGGCGGCCGGTGTCTTCCGGTCGACCACGGCGGGGCTCGCGGCCGTGCTCGCGGTGCCCGTGGCCGTCGTACCGCTGATGCGGCAGGTGTTCGAGGGGTCATCCGTGCGCACCGCCGCCGGAATCACGGTCCGGATGCACGATCTCCTGCTGCTCCAGTGGCCCTTCGGGGGCGAGCGCTATGTACTGGCGGTGATCCGGATCGTCGCCCAACCCGTCGGCGGCGCAATGGTGTTGTCGCTCGGCGCGTTGCTGTGTGCGTATTTGTTCACGACGCCGCGCGTCAGGGTCAGGTGAGGCCCGGCGTACGGTTCCCGCTCCACTGTGCGCACAACTCCCCGCAGAAAGCCCGTTTCTTTACGATAAGGCGTCAATTGCGACGGAGTGAGCGATCACCCTTTCGTGTGCTTTTCACCAAAGCCCTCAAGGCAGTTGGAGGCAACGCCGACAAAGGATGCGTGAGTACCCTTGCGCACACCATGATGACCGCCGCCCGCTCCGCCGACTCCGGTCTGGCCGGCCCGGGCGAAATCGACCGTTACCCCTACGCCGAGGCTCCGGTGGCCGAGCGCGCCGCCGTCCCCGCCTGGGAAGGGGCAGATTCCGAGCTGGGCCGCGTCGGCCGGCGTGCCGCGGGCAGCCGCGGGCGCGGATTGCACGGCCAGCTCGTCCAGCAACTGGGTCAGATGATCGTCTCGGGCGACCTCGGGGCGGACCGCCCGCTGGTGCCCGAGGAGATCGGCCAGCGATTCGAGGTCTCCCGCACCGTCGTCCGCGAATCCCTCCGGGTCCTGGAGGCCAAGGGCCTCGTCAGCGCCCGGCCGAACGTCGGTACGCGGGTGCGCCCCGTGAGCGACTGGAACCTCCTCGACCCCGACATCATCGAGTGGCGGGCCTTCGGTCCGCAGCGCGACGACCAGCGCCGCGAGCTGAACGAGCTGCGCTGGACGATCGAGCCGCTCGCCGCCCGCCTCGCCGCCGGGCACGGCCGGGAGGAGGTGCAGCAGCGCCTCTCCGACCTGGTCGAGATCATGGGCCACGCCCTCTCCGGCGGGGACGCGCTGACGTTCTCGCGCGCCGACACCGAATTCCACGCCCTGCTCATCCAGATCGCGGGCAACCGGATGCTGGAGCACCTGTCCGGGATCGTCTCCTCCGCGCTCCACGTCTCCGGCGGTCCCGTCACGGGCTGCGACCGGCCCACCGAGACCTCGCTCGCCCAGCACGGCCGGATCGTGGACGCCCTCGGCGCGGGCGACGGCAACGCGGCCGAGACGGCCATGCGCCAGCTACTCACCGTCCACCCCGAGGTGGAGCGCGTGGTCCCGGCGCCGCGCGAGCACTGACCGGCACCGCGAGCGAAGACGCGAGCAGACGCCCGCGCAACGCAAGCGCTGCGCGGGCGAGGCGAGCGGAGCGGTCGTCAGTGAGTGGTGCCCCGTGCCGGGCCGGTGCACCACGGATGAGGGCAGTCCTGTCGGTGGTGGTGATGGCGGTGCCGGGCTCGGGGCCCCGCCGTCGCGACCTCGCCGCCGTCCATGACGCGCGGTACGTCGGGGGGCGGGGCGGACCGCCCGGGAGCGGCGGGCCCGCTCCCGGCCGAAAGCGGGCGCGTCTCGTTAGGATGAAAAGAGCCCGTTCTGATCGTGTCCGACAACTTTTGACCACTTACGGGGTGTGACTCGGGCCACGCAGATTGGGCGTAACGCTCGTGGAAACAGCGCGATGACCTAATAGGTGAAAGCCGCGGAGGGAATACGGACGCCGTACCAGGCGCTGTGTAGCTTCCCGGCCCCGCCCGCGCCGTCGGCCCATCCCCAGGCCGGTGGTCGGCTCCTGTCCGTGTCGGACGGAGTCGGAAGCCGTTTTCCAACGTTCCGAGAGGTTGTTCGTGTCGGCCAGCACATCCCGTACGCTCCCGCCGGAGATCGCCGAGTCCGTCTCTGTCATGGCGCTCATCGAGCGGGGAAAGGCTGAGGGGCAGATTGCCGGCGACGATGTGCGTCGGGCCTTCGAAGCCGACCAGATTCCGGCCACTCAGTGGAAGAACGTTCTGCGCAGCCTCAATCAGATCCTTGAGGAAGAGGGTGTGACGCTGATGGTCAGTGCCGCAGAGCCCAAGCGCACCCGCAAGAGCGTCGCAGCGAAGAGCCCCGCCAAGCGCACCACCACCAAGACGGTCGCGGCGAAGACGGTGACCACCCGCAAGGCCACGGCTTCCACGACCGCCCCGGCCGCCTCCGCGGCGGGTGACGACGAGGACGCCGCCCCCGCCAAGAAGGCCGCGGCCAAGAAGACCACCGCCAAGAAGACGGCCGCGAAGAAGACCACGGCCAAGAAGACCGCGGCGAAGAAGACCACGGCCAAGAAGGACGACGCCGAGCTTCTCGAGGACGAGGTCATCGAGGAGACCAAGGCCGCCGACGAGCCGGAGGGCACCGAGGCCGCGGGCTTCGTGCTGTCCGACGAGGACGAGGACGACGCGCCCGCGCAGCAGGTCGCCGCGGCCGGCGCCACCGCCGACCCGGTCAAGGACTACCTGAAGCAGATCGGCAAGGTCCCCCTGCTCAACGCCGAGCAGGAAGTCGAGCTGGCCAAGCGCATCGAGGCGGGTCTGTTCGCCGAGGACAAGCTCGCCAACTCCGACAAGCTCGCCCCGAAGCTCAAGCGCGAGCTGGAGATCATCGCCGAGGACGGGCGCCGCGCCAAGAACCACCTGCTGGAGGCCAACCTCCGACTCGTGGTCTCCCTGGCCAAGCGCTACACCGGCCGCGGCATGCTCTTCCTGGACCTCATCCAGGAGGGCAACCTCGGTCTGATCCGCGCGGTCGAGAAGTTCGACTACACCAAGGGCTACAAGTTCTCCACGTACGCCACCTGGTGGATCCGTCAGGCGATCACCCGCGCCATGGCCGACCAGGCCCGCACCATCCGTATCCCGGTGCACATGGTCGAGGTCATCAACAAGCTCGCCCGTGTGCAGCGCCAGATGCTCCAGGACCTGGGCCGCGAGCCCACCCCGGAGGAGCTGGCCAAGGAACTCGACATGACCCCCGAGAAGGTCATCGAGGTCCAGAAGTACGGCCGCGAGCCCATCTCCCTGCACACCCCGCTGGGCGAGGACGGCGACAGCGAGTTCGGTGACCTCATCGAGGACTCCGAGGCCGTCGTCCCCGCCGACGCCGTCAGCTTCACGCTCCTCCAGGAGCAGCTCCACTCGGTGCTGGACACCCTGTCCGAGCGCGAGGCCGGCGTCGTCTCGATGCGCTTCGGTCTCACCGACGGTCAGCCGAAGACCCTCGACGAGATCGGCAAGGTCTACGGCGTGACGCGTGAGCGCATCCGCCAGATCGAGTCGAAGACCATGTCGAAGCTGCGCCACCCGTCGCGTTCGCAGGTTCTGCGCGACTACCTGGACTAGTCCAGACGGTACGACGACGAAGGCCCGGTTCCCCCTCGGGGAGCCGGGCCTTCGTGCTGCGCGCGGGCGCGGAGTGGATCACTCTGGGTGTCCCATTGCCACCCTGAGTGAGGAGAGCCTCGATGCGTCGTACCGTTGCCCGGATGCTGATCCGGCCGCTGGTCCTGGCGGCCGCCCTGACCGCGATACCCCTGGCCGGGACGGCTTCCGCGGCCGCCGACAGCGTGGTGGTCGGCGGGTTCCCGATCGATGTCTCGACGGCGCCGTGGACGGTGGCGCTGTCCAGCCGTGACCGGTTCGGGGGCACGCGGGCGGGACAGTTCTGCGGCGGAGTGGCCGTCGCGCCGACCAAGGTGCTCACCGCGGCGCACTGCGTGTCCGAGGACGCCCTGGGCGGTCCGCCCGAGAGCGTCCCCGACCTCAAGGTCATCGCGAACCGCACCGACCTGCTGTCGAAGGACGGCGAGGAGATCGCCGTGCGGAAGGCCGAGGTCAATCCGGACTACGACGCGGCGACCAACTCCGGCGACTTCGCCGTCCTCACGCTCGCCCGGCAGCTGCCGGAGAGCTCCGTCGTGCGTATGGCGGAGGCGGGTGACGCGGCCTACAAGGCCGGTACGGAGGCGCTGGTGTCGGGATGGGGCGACACCAGCGGGCAGGGCGCCTACGCGAAGCATCTGTACGCGGCGCGGCTGCACGTCCTCGCGGACGACGTCTGCGCCCGCGCCTATCCGGGCGGGGCGGAGGGTGCCTACCGCGCGGACACGATGCTGTGCGCGGGGGAGGCCGTGGGTGGTCCCGACGCCTGCCAGGGGGACAGCGGTGGTCCGCTGGTCGCCAGTGGGCGGCTGATCGGGCTGGTGTCCTGGGGGAACGGCTGCGGGCGCCCCGGAAGCCCTGGCGTCTACACCCGGGTGTCCGAGGTCGCGAAGGTGCTGGAAGCGGCTCAGGGGGCCGTCAGTAGCCGTACAGGCGCCTTCGGCGGAAGCCGAGGCGCCTAGCCGAGAGGTGTCGTCCCCCTACGAGCGACGGGCGACCGCTTCCGCGAGGGGAGCGGCCGCCCGTTCACCGGCCTGGTGCCGGGGCTGGCTCGTCGGGTGGGTGCGAGATTCAGCGCTCTTCTTCGGAGGCGGTGCCCGGAATGGACGTCAGCCGCTCCGTCTCGTCCTGTATCTCAGCGGCGATCTTCTTGAGTTCCGGCTCGAACTTGCGACCGTGATGGGCGCAGAAGAGCAGTTCGCCGCCGCTGAGCAGGACGACGCGCAGGTATGCCTGGGCGCCGCAGCGGTCGCAGCGATCGGCGGCCGTCAGGGGGCTCGCGGGGGTCAGAACAGTAGTCACGTCGCCTCTTCTCTAGCTCGACGAGCTGTCGTACCAGGGTCAACATCCAACCAGCCCGAAATCGTTCCCGCTCGGGGGTTTCCGTCGGAAAAATCTTTCCGGGTGGCTGTCTGCTGCCGGTTGGCGGCGAATGTGCCGTAGTGCGTTTCTTGTGTACTTACGGGTTCGCGCTCATTCGGTCTCGGTCCTCCCGGCTGGGTTGCCGGTTGTTCATGAGGACGTGCCCGGAGCCTAAATGGTTCATGCCTCGAAGGGAACGTGATGTGGACTTCACTCCATCGAGGGATCGAACGCTCGTACGAGTGTGGACTAGGGTGAGTTCCCCGACGAGGGTGGCGTTACACCGGCTCTACCAGGCATCGGTACCCTCTGAGCGGCGACCGAAGCCGGCCCCTTACCCATCAGGGGCTCATCTGAAATTCAGCGAGGAGCGAACCGCGTGACCGCCGATACGTCCGTGCCGTCCACAGCGCTGCTGGCAGGAGCAGACCGCGACGGTTCCAACTACACCGCGCGGCACCTGCTCGTCCTCGAGGGTCTCGAGGCCGTGCGCAAGCGCCCGGGCATGTACATCGGCTCGACCGACAGCCGCGGTCTGATGCACTGCCTCTGGGAGATCATCGACAACTCCGTGGACGAGGCCCTCGGCGGCTACTGCGACCACATCGAGGTGATCCTCCACGACGACGGCTCCGTCGAGGTGCGGGACAACGGCCGCGGCATCCCCGTGGACGTGGAGCCGAAGACCGGCCTGTCCGGCGTCGAGGTCGTCATGACCAAGCTGCACGCGGGCGGCAAGTTCGGCGGCGGCTCCTACGCGGCCTCCGGCGGTCTGCACGGCGTGGGCGCCTCCGTGGTGAACGCGCTCTCCGCGCGGCTCGACGTCGAGGTCGACCGCGGCGGCCACACCCACGCGATCGGATTCCGGCGCGGCGTGCCCGGCGCCTTCACCGGCGAGGGCGCCGACGCGAAGTTCGAGCCCAAGAGCGGTCTCGTCAAGACCAAGAAGATCGCCAAGGCCCGGACCGGCACGCGCGTGCGCTACTGGGCGGACCGGCAGATCTTCCTCAAGGACGCCAAGCTCTCCCTGGAGAACCTGCACCAGCGGGCCCGCCAGACCGCGTTCCTGGTGCCCGGACTGACCATCGTCGTGCGCGACGAGATGGGCCTCGGCGAGGGCGGCAGCAAGGGCGAGGAGTCCTTCCGCTTCGACGGTGGCATCAGCGAGTTCTGCGAGTACCTCGCCACCGACAAGCCGGTGTGCGACGTGCTCCGCTTCTCCGGCCAGGGCACGTTCAAGGAGACCGTCCCGGTCCTGGACGAGCACGGCCAGATGACCCCGACCGAGGTCACCCGCGAGCTGGGCGTCGACGTCGCCCTGCGCTGGGGCACGGGGTACGACACGAACCTGAAGTCCTTCGTCAACATCATCGCCACGCCCAAGGGCGGCACCCATGTCGCCGGTTTCGAGCAGGCGATCACCAAGACGATGAACGAGACGCTGCGCGCCAAGAAGATGCTGCGCGTGGCCGAGGACGACGTCGTCAAGGACGACGCCCTGGAGGGCCTGACGGCTGTCGTCACGGTGCGCCTGGCCGAGCCGCAGTTCGAGGGCCAGACCAAGGAGGTCCTCGGCACCTCGGCCGCCCGCCGCATCGTGCACAACGTGATCTCCAAGGAACTCAAGGCGTTCCTGACCTCCAGCAAGCGGGACGCGGCCGCGCAGGCCCGTGTCGTCATGGAGAAGGTCGTCGCCGCCGCCCGCACCCGCGTGGCCGCGCGCCAGCACAAGGACGCCCAGCGGCGCAAGACCGCCCTGGAGTCCTCGTCCCTGCCCGCCAAGCTGGCCGACTGCCGCAGCGACGACGTGGACCGCAGCGAGCTGTTCATCGTCGAGGGCGACTCCGCGCTCGGTACCGCCAAGCTCGCGCGCAACTCCGAGTTCCAGGCGCTGCTGCCCATCCGGGGCAAGATCCTCAACGTGCAGCGCTCGTCCGTGACCGACATGCTCAAGAACGTCGAGTGCGGCGCGATCATCCAGGTCATAGGGGCGGGCTCGGGCCGGACCTTCGACATCGACGCGGCCCGCTACGGCAAGATCATCATGATGACCGACGCCGATGTGGACGGCTCCCACATCCGCTGTCTGCTGCTGACGCTTTTCCAGCGCTACATGCGGCCGATGGTGGAGGCGGGCCGGGTCTTCGCCGCCGTGCCCCCGCTGCACCGCATCGAGCTGATCCAGCCGAAGAAGGGCCAGGACAAGTACGTCTACACGTACTCGGACCGTGAGCTGCGCGACAAGCTCATGGAGTTCCAGCGCAAGGGCATCCGGTACAAGGACTCCATCCAGCGCTACAAGGGCCTGGGCGAGATGGACGCCGACCAGCTCGCCGAGACCACGATGGACCCGCGCCACCGCACCCTGCGCCGCATCAACCTCGCCGACCTCGAAGCGGCCGAGGAGGTCTTCGACCTGCTGATGGGCAACGACGTGGCCCCGCGCAAAGAGTTCATCTCCAGCTCGGCGGCGACGCTGGACCGGTCGCGCATCGACGCGTAGGCGCTGCCCTCGGCTTCGGCCGGGGTCTCGGCTGGGGCGGGCTTCGGTCGGCCCGGGTGAGGCGCTGGGCGGACCGAGGTGCGGGCGGCGGTGAGGCGTCGCGCGGCTCTGAGGTGCCGGACAGTCGGGGCGGAGCTTGGAAGGGGCGGGGAGGACCTGGGCAGGTCCTCCCCGCCCCTTCGCGTGTGACCGTACGACTCCAGAGGTCTCCCCGGAGCTTCCTCAGGGATGTCCCCCAGGGGCATCTCCACCCCTGGGTGGAGAACAGGACCGCCCGGTTTTCCACCCATGATCCACCCCCGCTCCGATCTCCCGGCCTGCGGATTTCCGTACCTTCGAAGGCATCGGCAGCACTCGCCGCCGAATCCCCTTCTCGCTCACGGAGGCAGCCATGTCCGGGCTGGTCAACGCGTTGGTGATCGTGGTCATCGCCGCCATTGTGATCGCGCGGCAGTTCCGCGCCCGCGCGATCAACACCGACCGGCGCTGGTGGCTGCTACCCGCGATCCTCGCCTTCATGGCGCTGCGCGGCCCGGGCATACTCGACGACCACCACCGCGTCGGCTCGGCCGCCCTGCTCGCCGCCGAGGTCCTCGTCGGTCTCGCCATCGGGGCCGGCTGGGCGTGGACCTCCCGGCTGTGGACGGCGGAGGACGGCGTCGTCTGGACCAGGAGCACCAAGGCGAGCGGGCTGGTGTGGGTCGTGGGCATAGCCCTCCGGGTCGGCCTCTTCGGGCTCGGCCGCGGCTTCGGGATCCACCAGGACAGTTCCGCGCTGATGCTCGGCCTCGCCGCGACCCTGCTCGTCCGCACCGGGGTCCTGACCTGGCGGGCCCGGTCACTGGGTTCCGCGACCGTCCCGCCGGGCGTCATGACCGCCCCCGCGGACGCCACGACCGGCCCGACGGGCTCCGCGAGCGGCGGTCCGGGCTCCGCCGAGGGCTCCCTCCCGGCGTACGGTGACGGCACGCCGCCGGCCTGGAAGGAGCGCGTGTGAAAGAGAACATGTGGACCCGCTGGCCGTCCCGCGAGGCGCTGGGTCGCAGCGGCACCTCTAAGGCCAAGCGGCTGTACTCCCGAGCGGTCAGGGGACTGCTGCTCGTCGTGCTCCTGTGGGGAGCCTTCAGCCGGAGACACCTCGGCATCGAGGGCGCGGCCGTCGCAGTCGCCGTCGTCCTGGTCACGGCCGTCGCCGCGTGGGGCTTCTTCCGGACCACCTACGCACACCGGCTTCTGTCCTCGCTGGCGCTCATCTCCGTGCTGCTGGGCATCGCGGTCCTCGCGGAGGCCACCGGGTTCCGCGGACCCGCGCTGGTGATCTGGTGCGTCTGCGGGATCACCGCACTCCAGCGACTGCCGCTCGGAGCCGCCGTGCCGGTGGCGGCGGTGGCCCTCGCCACGTACTCCGCGTTCAACAACGACGTGTGGCTGACCACCGCCGCCACCGTGACGGGGATGGCCCTCGCCGGATACGTCCTGCGGCTGGACGCGGAGTCGCGGGGCAACGCGCAGCGGCTGCTCGCCCAGGAGCGGGCCGCACGGGAGGCCGAGGCGGAGTCTGCGGCGCTGGGGGAGCGGGCGAGGATCGCCCGGGAGATCCACGACGTGCTGGCCCACAGCCTCTCCGCCCAACTGGTCCACCTGGAGGCGGCCCGGCTGCTCATCGAACGCGGCGCCGACCGGGAGCAGATCCTGGAGCGGGTGGTGGCGGCGCGCGGCATGGCCCGGGACGGGCTCGACGAGACCCGGCAGGCACTGTCCGCGCTGCGGGGCGAACTGAGCCCGCTGGAGGAGTTCCTGACCGGTCTCGTCAGCGGGACCGACGGCGCCGAGGTCACCGTCACGGGTGAGCGCCGACCGTTGCCGGCCGAGTGCTCCCAGGCCGTGCGCCGGGTGGCGCAGGAGGCGATGACGAACGTCCGCAAGCACGCCCGGGGCGCCACCGTGCGGGTCCGGCTGGACTACGGAGAGCGCGAGGTGACGCTGGACGTCCGCGACGCGGGAGGCCGTCCGGGAGAACTCGCCGGGTCCGGTGGCGGATACGGTCTGCTCGGTATGCGGGAGCGCGCCGAACTGCTGGGCGGCTCGCTGGACGCGGGGCCGGACGAGAAGGGGTTCGCGGTGACACTGAAGGTGCCCGTATGACCGGGGCCGACGGAGGGAGGAAGGACGCGCGCGTGGTGGTCGCCGACGACCAGACCGTTGTGCGGGAGGGCATCGTGATGCTGCTCGGGCTGCTGCCCGGTCTGGAGGTCGTCGGCTCGGCGCGGGACGGCGAGGACGCGGTGCGGCTCGTCGGTGAACTCGACCCGGACGTGGTGCTGATGGACCTTCGGATGCCCCGCTGCGACGGGGTGGAGGCCACCCGGCTCATCCGGGGCCGGTATCCGAGGACGCAGGTCGTGGTGCTGACCACCTTCGCGGACGACGACTCGCTGTTCGCGGCGCTGCGGGCGGGAGCGCGAGGCTATCTCACCAAGGACGCGGGCGGGGACGAGATCGTGCGGGCGGTGGAGAGCGTGCTGTCGGGCGACGCGGGGCTCTCGCCGAGTGTCCAACGGCGTTTGCTGGAGCGGCTGTCGGAGACCGAGGCCGCCGTGCCCCAGCCTCCCGAGGCGCCCGACGGGCTCACCGCGCGGGAGGCCGAGGTGCTGGTGCTGATCGCGGAGGGGCTCACCAATCAGGAGATCGCGCACAAGTTGCACGTCTCCACGGCGACGGTGAAGACGCACATCAACAACATGTTCGCGAAGACGGGGCTCAAGGACCGTGCGCAGGCGGTGCGTTACGCGTATGCGAAGCGGTTGGTGCGGCCGAGATCGGAGTGACTTGCCTCACCTGATGGGGTGAAGTGATACGGCAGGAGCTGTCGGGGATCTTCCCGATCTGTCCATCCTTGGGTATGCAGTCGAGCAACGGCCGGACCCACGGGGCCGAGGACAGCCCCCGCGGTGCGGCCGACAACCAGGAAGAGCAGGGCGTGACTTCCCCCGATGTCCGGCACGAGGACCCTTGGCACGACACGCAGACCACCGGCCGCGCCGAGCTGGACGGAGTGGGCCGGCCCGCACCGACCGTGCCGGCCGCGCGTGGTGAGGCCGAGGCGGTGACCGTCCGGGCCCGGGATGTGTATCTCGAGGTGCAGCGCAGCGAGGCGTTCCAGGAAGTCCGCAGCCGCTACCGGCGGTTCGTGGTCCCGGCGGTCCTGGCCTTCTTCCTCTGGTACGTGGGCTATGTGGTCACCGCGACGGCCGCGCCGGGGCTCATGGCCCGGCCCGTGGCGGGTGCGGTGAACGTGGGAATGCTCGCGGGGCTCGGCCAGTTCGTCAGCACCTTCCTGCTCACCTGGGCCTATGCCCGGCACGCGCGGCTGCGCCGGGACCGGGCCGCGCTGGAACTGCGTTGGGACACCCAGGAGCTGACCCGAGGCGTCCGGGGAGGTCTTCTGTGACGAGTCATCACCAGACGCTGACCCTGGTGCTGTTCAGTGTCTTCGTGGCCGTGACGCTGGGCATCACGACCTGGGTGAGCCGTCGACGGCACGGTTCGGCGGAGGAGTTCTACGCGGGCGGACGGCTGTTCACCCCGCTGGAGAACGGGTTCGCGATCTCCGGCGACTATCTGTCGGCCGCCTCCTTCCTGGGTGTGGCGGGACTCATCGCGCTGTACGGCTACGACGGCCTGCTGTACGCCGTGGGGTTCCTCGTGGCGTGGCTGCTCGTGCTGTTCCTCGCGGCGGAACTGGTGCGCAACTGCGGGCGGTTCACGCTGGCCGACGTGGTGGCCGCGCGGATGAGCGAGCGGCCGGTGCGGATCGCGACCGGGACCTCCTCGGTCACGGTGTCGGTGCTCTACCTGGTGGCGCAGATGGTCGGCGCGGGCAGCCTGGTGGCGCTGCTGCTCGGGCGCACCAGCGCGGCCGCGCAGGCGTGGACGGTCATCGGGGTCGGCGCGCTGATGGTGGTCTATGTGTCCCTGGGCGGGATGCGGGCGACCACCTGGATCCAGATCGTCAAGGCGGTCCTGATGCTCATCGGGACCATCGCGCTGACCGTGATGGTGCTGGTGCGCTTCCACGGCGACCTCAACCAGTTGCTGGTGACGGCGGCGGAGCGCAGTGGGAACGGGCTGCGGTATCTGGCGCCAGGGCTGAAGTACGGCGGCGGCTGGACGGCGCGGCTGGACTTCATCAGCCTGGGTCTGGCGCTGGTCTTCGGCACGGCGGGGCTGCCGCACATCCTGTCGCGGTTCTACACGGTGCCGACCGCGCGGGCCGCCCGGCGGTCCACGGTGTGGTCGATCGGGCTGATCGGCGGCTTCTACCTCATGGCGATCATCCTCGGGTTCGCGGCGACGGCGGTCGTCGGCGCGGACGCCCTGCGCGCCTCCAACGCGGCCGGGAACACGGCGATTCCGCTGCTCGCGCTCGACCTGGGCGGCGGTGCCGAGTCGACCGGCGGCACCGTCCTGTTCGCGGTGGTGGCGGCCGTGGCCATCGCGACGATCCTCGCGGTGGTCGCCGGGATCACCCTGTCCTCGTCGGCGTCGGTGGCGCACGACCTGTACGCGTCGCTGCGGCGGCCGACGGCGAAGGTGCGCAGTGAGGTGACCGTGGCGCGGGTCGCGGCGGCCTTCATCGGGGTCGTGGCCATCGCGCTGGGGCTGCTGGCCCGCAATCTGAACGTCGCCTTCCTGGTCGGTCTCGCCTTCGCGGTGGCGGCGTCGGCAAACCTCCCGGCGCTGCTGTACTCGCTGTTCTGGCGCGGGTTCACCACGCGGGGCGCGGTGTGGTCCGTGTACGGCGGGCTGATCCCGGCGCTGGTCCTGGTGGTGCTGTCGCCGGTGGTGTCGGGCAGCCCCGGGTCGCTGTTCCCGGGCGTGGACTTCCAGTACTTCCCGTTGCAGAACCCGGGGATCGTCTCGATCCCGCTCGGCTTCCTGGCGGGCTGGCTCGGGACGGTCACCTCGGACGAGGTGCCGGACGAGGCCAAGTTCGCGGAGACCGAGGTGCGTTCGCTGACCGGCGCGGGCGCGGTATGAGCGTGGGCGGTGAAGAGCCCCGGCGGCCGGGCGCGTTCAGGGTGTCACCCAGGCGTACCGGTGCTCGGGGCGGCCGGTGTCGCCGTACTTGAGGGAGAGACGCAGGCGGCCCGACTGTTCCAGGCGGCGGAGGTAGCGCTGGGCGGTGGACCGGCTCAGACCGGTCCGGGTTGCGACCTCGTGGGCCGACAGCGGGTGGTCGGCGTGGTGCAGGACCTCGCAGATGAGTTCGTTGGTGGGTTCCGAGTGGCCGCTGGGCAGGCCCGGCACGGACGGCGCCGGGGCGGTGCGCAGGGCGCCGAAGATGCGGTCGACCTGCTCCTGTCCGGTCACCTGGCGTCCGCCGACGCGCTCCATGGTGCGGCGCAGCGCGGCGTAGGAGTCAAGGCGTCCGCGCAGGGCGGCGAAGGTGAAGGGCTTGACCAGATAGTGCAGGGCGCCGAGGCGCATCGCCTGCTGCACGGTCGCCACGTCGCCCGCCGCCGTGATCATGATGACGTCGGCGCCGTGGCCGTGCTGCCGCATCCGGTGGACGAGTTCGAGGCCGGTGCCGTCCGGCAGATAGTGGTCGAGCAGGACCAGGTCGATGCTGCCGCGCTCGACGGCGGCCAGAGCCTGGGCGGCGCTGTGCGCGCGGGCGGTGACCCGGAAGCCGGGAACCTTTCCCACGTACTTGGCGTTGATCTCGGCAACGCGGTAGTCGTCGTCCACCACCAGGACGTCAATCATGAGGCCCACCCTTCCCAGGCCGGCGTGCAAGGGGCCCGCGCGTTAAGCCCGTGTTTCGGCTCCGCAGTTCTAGCGTGAGCAAAACGAGCACAACAGCCTCTTGCGAGCAAAAGAACGGGTTGCGCTCACAAGACTGCTGCTGTGGCAGGGGCCACACCTACCGTCCCCCGGTATGAGCGCAGACACCAGCCCCGCCATCGAGCTGAGGGGCGCGACCAAGAACTTCAGGACGCCGTCCGGCGAACTGCACACGGCCGTCAGGGAGTTGGACCTGACCGTGGGGCGCGGCGAGTTCGTCGCCGTCGTGGGTCCCACCGGCTGCGGCAAGTCCACCACGCTCACCCTCGTCAGCGGGCTTGAGGAGCCCAGCGACGGCGAGGTGCTGGTGGCCGGAGAGCCGGTCGACGGGGTCGGCGGCAAGGTCGGCTTCGTCTTCCAGCAGGACGCCACCTTCCCCTGGCGGACCGTGCTGGCCAATGTGATGGCGGGACCCCGGTTCCGGGGCGTGCCCAAGGCGGAGGCCAAGGAGAAGGCCCGCGCGTGGCTGGCCCGGGTGGGGCTCGCCGCGTTCGAGGACCGTTACCCGCACCAGCTCTCCGGCGGCCAGCGCAAGCGCGTCGCCCTCGCCGCCACCTTCGTCAACGACCCCGAGATCCTGCTCATGGACGAGCCGTTCTCCGCGCTCGACGTGCAGACCCGGGCGCTGATGTCCGACGAGCTGCTGGAGCTGTGGGAAGGCACCGGCGCCTCCGTCGTGTTCGTCACCCACGACCTGGAGGAGTCCATCGCCCTGGCCGACAAGGTCGTGGTGATGACCGCCGGACCCGCGACCGTGAAGCAGGTCTTCGACATCGACCTGCCCCGCCCGCGCAAGGTCGAGTCGGTGCGCCTGGAGCCGCGGTTCATCGAGATCTACCGCGAGATCTGGTCCTCCCTCGGCGAAGAGGTCCGCATCACCCGTGAGCGAGGTGCCGCGCATGTCGCCTGAGACCCTGTCCACGCCCCTGGTCACCACCGCCAAGACCCCCGACCGCGCGCAGTCGCGGGCGCGCGCCGCCCGCAGGCGCAGGGCGGTCGTCGTGGCCGCCCGGGTGCTGCTCCTCGTGGCCGTGCTGGGCCTGTGGGAGGGGCTGTCCCGCGCGAAGATCATCGACCCGTTCAACTTCTCGATGCCGTCGGCCATCTGGGACCAGATCCAGTCCTGGACGCTGCACGGGACGGCGCTCGGTTCGCTGGGCGAGCAGATCTGGTACACGCTGTACGAGGCGCTGCTCGGCTGGTTCATCGGCGTCGCTGCCGGTGTCGTCCTCGGCATCGCGCTCGGCCGGGTCGCCTTCCTCGCCGACCTGCTCGGTCCGTACATCAAGGTGCTCAACTCGATCCCCCGGATCGTCCTGGCGCCGGTCTTCCTGATCTGGTTCGGGCTCGGTCCGGCCTCCAAGGTCGCCTCCGCCGTGGTGCTGGTCTTCTTCCCGGTGTTCTTCAACGCCTTCCAGGGCGCCCGCGAGGTGGACCGCAACCTCGTCTCCAACGCCCGGATGCTCGGCGCGAGCGACCGTCAGGTGACCCTCCAGGTCGTCATCCCCTCGGCCACCTCGTGGATCTTCACCAGCCTGCACGTCAGCTTCGGGTTCGCGCTGATCGGCGCCATCGTGGGCGAGTACATCGGCGCCACCCGGGGCATCGGTCTGCTCGTCGCCCAGTCACAGGGCACCCTCAACTCCGCCGGTGTGTACGCCGCGATGGTCATCCTCGCGGTCGTGGCTCTGCTCGCGGAGGGACTGCTGACCTTCGCGGAGCGCCGCATCTTCCGCTGGAAGCCGACGAACTCCGAGCAGTGACCGCTCCTTTCGAAAACGCCGCCCCCGCGCCGCCCCCGCTCACAAGGACGTGACACCCATGCGCACCCGCGCCCGCTACGCCTCCCTCGCCACCGCCTGTCTCCTCGCCGTCTCCTCCCTCACCGCCTGCGCCAACGACGTCGCCGGGACGACCTCCTCGGGCAGCGGCGGCAAGGGCGAGAAGGTCAAGATCATGGTCGGCGGCCTGGACAAGGTCATCTACCTGCCCGCGATGCTCACCCAGCGCCTCGGCTACTTCCGTGACGCCGGGCTCGACGTGGAACTGCTGACCGAGCCCGCCGGGGTCCAGGCGGAGACCGCGCTCGTCTCCGGCCAGGTCCAGGGCTGCGTCGGCTTCTACGACCACACCCTCGACCTCCAGGTGAAGGGCAAGTCGGTCGAGTCCGTGGTGCAGTTCTCGCAGGCGCCCGGCGAGGTGGAGGTCGTCTCGGCCAAGCGCAAGGGCGCGATCACCTCGCCCGGCGACTTCAAGGGCCGCAAGCTCGGGGTCACCGGGCTGGGGTCGTCCACCGACTTCCTCACCAAGTACCTCGCGGTCAAGCACGGGGTGAAGGTCAACGAGTTCAGCCCGGTCGCGGTCGGCGCGGGACCCACGTTCATCGCGGCGCTCCAGAAGGGCTCCATCGACGGGGGCATGACGACCGACCCGACCGTCGCCACGATCCTGGAGAAGAAGGCAGGCAGCGTCCTGGTCGACATGCGCACGCCCGAGGGGTCGGAGAAGGCGCTCGGCGGTCCGTACCCCTCCTCCAGCCTGTACATGCGCAGCGACTGGGTGAACAGTCACAAGGCGACGGTGCAGAAGCTGGCCGACGCGTTCGTCCGCACCCTGCGGTGGATGTCCTCGCACAGCGCCGACCAGATCGCCGCGAAGATGCCCGCCGACTACTCCCAGGGCGACAACAAGCTCTACGCGGAGGCGATCAAGAGCACGCTGCCGATGTTCACCAAGGACGGCGTGATGCCCGAGAACGGGCCCGAGACCGTCGAGAAGGTCCTCAAGGCGTTCAACCCGAACATCAAGAACGCCGACGTGGACCTGAAGAAGACCTACACCACCGAGTTCGCCGAGAAGGCGGCCAAGTGACGGCCCGCTGACCCCCGGCCCGCCGACACCCGCCCTGCTGGAACCCCCTCAGCGCGCCTCGACGGCCGCGCCCCGCTCGCCGGACCCGGCGGGCGCGGGCGCGGCCGTCGCCCTGTCACCGACCTCGCTCAGCGCCTCCGGCAGCACGACCGTGAACTCCGCGCCGCCGCCCTCCGCCGCCCCCACCGTCGCGCTCCCGCCCTGCCGTTGCGCGAGCCGTCGTACCAGTGCCAGTCCGATGCCCCGCTTGCCGTGCGCGGGCGGCTCCTTCGTGGACCAGCCCTCGGTGAACACCGACTCGCGCCGCCCCTCCGGCACCCCGGGCCCGGTGTCGCGGACGCGGAGGACGACCGTACGGTCCTCGGCGTACAGCTCGGCCTCCACGCGCGCCTGCGGCGTGCCCGCGACCGCGTCCAGGGCGTTGTCCACGAGGTTGCCGACCACCGTGACCAGCGCGCGGGGATCGACCAGCCGGTCGGGGATCCAGGTGCGTCCGGACAGCCGCAGGGCGACCCCGCGTTCGGCGGCGACGGTCGCCTTGCCCACCAGCAGGGCGGCAAGGAGCGGGTCCTGGATCTTCTCGGTGACCTGTTCGGCGGTGGCCCGGTGGTCCCCGACCACCTCGCCGATGAACTCCACCGCGTCGTCGTACATCTCCAGTTCCAGCAGCCCCAGCAGGGTGTGCAGCCGGTTGGCGTGCTCGTGGTCCTGGGCGCGCAGGGCGTCGATCAGACCCCGGGTGGAGTCGAGTTCACGGCCGAGGCGCTCCAGCTCGGTGCGGTCGCGCAGGGTGGCCACGGCGCCGCCGTCGCCGGTGGGCATCCGGTTGGCGACCAGGACGCGTGGCCCGCGTACGGCGAGCAGGTCGGTGCCGGTGACCCGGCCCGTCAGCACGTCCGTCACCCGGCCCTCGCCCAGCGTCTCGTCGGGGGAGCGCCCCACCGCCTCGTCGCCGAGGTCGAGCAGCCGGGCCGCCTCGTCGTTGAGCAGCCGTATCCGCCCCGCGCGGTCGAGCGCGACCACGCCCTCGCGGATGCCGTGCAGCATCGCCTCGCGCTCCGCGAGCAGCGCCGAGATGTCGGAGAAGGCCAGGTCACGGGTCTGCCGCTGGACCCGGCGGGAGATCAGCCACCCGGCGAGCGCGCCCACCGCGAGCGCGCCCCCGGCGTACGCCAGGAGCCCCGGCACCGCGCTCACCAGCCGGGCGCGCACGCTGTCGTAGGCGATGCCGACCGAGACCGCGCCGACGATCCGGTGACCGTCGTCGTACAGCGGCACCTTGCCGCGCGCCGAGCGGCCGAGCGTGCCCCGGTCGATCTCCATCACCTGGGTGCCGTCCAGGGCACGACGGGGGCTGGTGGAGACGTGGTGGCCGATCTCGCCGGGCGTGGGGTGGGACCAGCGCACGCCCCGGGTGTCCATGACGACGATGTACTCGGCGCGGGTCGCCAGCCTGATCCGCTCCGCCTCGCGCTGCACCGGCCCTGTGCGGGTGGGCCGCGTCGTCAGGACGCCCTCGGCGATGGCCGGGTCCTGTGCCGTGGTCTGCGCGATGACCAGGGCGCGGCGCATCGCCTCCTGGTCGAGCTGCCTGCTCAGCGGGGCGAGGAACAGCCCGGTCGCCAGGATCGCGACGCCCGCGGCGGTCGTCACCTGCATCAGCAGGACCTGCGAGAACACCCGCCGGGGGAGTCCGAGGCGGACACGGCGGGCGGGGGAAGCGGCACTCATGGGCTGGACCGTACGCGCCGGACGCGCGCGGGCCCAGGGGTCGCGCACGAGACGTCCCGGCTGCTCAGCCCACCGGTGCGGTCAGCCGCCGTCCGGTCGGGTCGTCGGCGCGGGTCAGCCCGCCAGCGTCGCCGTCCGCAGCTCGCGAACCGCCACCGCGTCCAGTCGGCCCGGTGCCCCGAGGACCGTCGCGCCGCAGCTCTCCGGACGCGGCGGCAGGGACGCCGTCTGCTCGACGACGACACGCCAGGCCCGGCCGTCCGTGTGGGTGACGGTGACCTCCCAGCGCGGGGACGCGCCCTCGGTGCGTACGACGCTCAGCACGCCCGCCTCGTACACGCCCGCCGCCGACCGCACGGCCAGTTCGGCTGCCTGGCCCGGGCGTTCCCAGGCGGAGCAGCCGCGGTTGTCCTCGACCGTCACGCGCCCTTCCTCGGCGCTGTGCAGAGCCTGCTTGACGGTGTGGGCCTCGGCGCGGGCGTACGCGTAGCCGTACGGCAGGACGAGCACCGTCGGGGCGAAGCGATGTCCACCCAGATGAGTGACCTCCCAGACGCCCGGAACGCCGGAGGCGACGAGTTCGGCGGCCAGCGGACGGCCGAGCAGGGCGCAGCAGCGGTCGCGCTTGCCGTTGGTGCAGACGAGGGCGAGCGGGTCGCCGGTGTGCGGACGGGCGCCGAGCACCGAGGTGAGGGAGCGCGGGTCACCCGCGCCGAGCGCGCCGAAGTCCAGACCGAGCAGGCGGTCCGGATCGCGGGTGGTCGCCTCGTACAGCCACACGTTGCCGGGGACAGTGTGGGCCACGTACACGCGCCGCTCGGAGGACGTGCCGGGGTCCGCGTGGCGCCCCGGGCGCCGGATCAGCACGACGCGCACCCCCGTGCCCTGCGCGGCGGCCTCCAGGGCGCGGCCCAGCGCGGGGTCGAGATGGCTCGACGTGAGCGCTTTGACGCCCCACGGCCCGGGCTGTTCCAGCAGCAGCCACGTCGTCGCCGTGGCCGCCGTACCGGAAACGGGCTCGTCGAGGCTCCGGGAGACGGTCGCACACCTACTCACACAGGTGAGCCTAACCTGACTTGACCTTCGTCTGCTCCCCGGCGGGGGTATGTCCGGGTGCCGATGTGGGTATGCCCCCCGGTTCAGGCGGTGGCGTACGGCAGCCCGGTCCTGCCCCACGGCCGAACCCCCGCCCCAATCACCTCTCTTATCCTGGTCGGACAGTCCGTCCGCCGGGCCCCGCGTCCGGTGCGGGTCCGGAGAGCCGAAGGAAGGGTGCCGCGAGGTGGGGAGCAGCAGGAGTCCGCAGCAGATCCCGGTCGTCGTGCTCGCCGGATTCCTCGGGTCCGGGAAGACCACGCTCCTCAACCACCTGCTGCACCGCAGCGGGGGCAGCAGGATCGGGGCGATCGTCAACGACTTCGGGGACATCGAGATCGACGCCATGGCGGTCGCGGGCGCGCTCGGCGACTCCACCGTGTCGCTCGGCAACGGCTGTCTGTGCTGCGCGGTCGACGCGAGCGAGCTGGACTCCTACCTGGAGCGGCTCGCCGCGCCCGCCGTCGGCATCGACGTGATCGTCATCGAGGCCAGCGGGCTCGCGGAGCCGCAGGAGCTGGTGCGGATGGTGCTGGCCAGCGAGTTGCCCGGGATCGTGTACGGCGGGCTCGTGGAGGTCGTGGACGCGGCCGAGTTCGACGACACCCGGGCGCGGCACCCCGAGATCGACCGGCATCTCGCGCTCGCGGACCTCGTCGTGGTCAACAAGCTCGACCGCGCCGAGGACGCCGATCGGGTCCTCGCGCAGGTGCACGAACTCACCGACGGCGCCCCGGTCGTCGCCGCCACCTACGGCCGCATCGACCCGGAGTTCCTCTTCGAGTGCAGGCCCAGTGAGGAGCGCGTCGGTCAGCTCTCCTTCGACGACCTCCACACGGACGGCGACGAGGACGACGACACGCACGCCTCCCACCTGCACACCGGCTACGACAGCCTGTCCTTCACCTCCGCCGCGCCCATGGACCCCCGCGCGCTGATGCGGTTCCTGGACAGCAGGCCGGAGGGGCTGTACCGGATCAAGGGGTACGTGGACTTCGGGGCGCACGACAGCGGCAACCGGTACGCCGTGCACGCCGTCGGCCGCTTCCTGCGCTTCTACCCCGAGCCCTGGCCGCAGCGGGACGGGGACCGTCTCACCCAGCTCGTGCTCATCGGCTCGGGCATCGACACCGAAGCACTCCGCAAGGAACTCGACGCCTGCCGTCACGACAGCGCGCCTCAGCCCGACGAGCACGCCATGTGGGGCGTCCTGCGCTACGTGCCGGGCTCCGAGGACGAGCCCGGCACCTAGGGAGCGTCTCCCTAACGACCGGCGGGAACCGCCGCTACACCACCGGTCCCGCCACCACCGCCACCGGCTTCGCCAGCGACGTACCGGAGCCGTCCCGGCGCGGATCAAGCTCCGGCAGCTCCGCGGGGAGACCGTTCTTCTGCGCCGCCCGCGCCGGAACCGGTCCCGCCCAGGCCAGGGACAGACAGTCCTCGCCCTTCAGGAACCGCTGGCAGCGGACACCGCCCGTCGCCCGTCCCTTGCGCGGGAACTGGTCGAACGGGGTCAGCTTGGCCGTCGTGTGGACCGAGTCGTCGAGCGTGCCGCGCGAGCCCGCGACCGTGAACACCACCGCGTCGGCGGCCGGATCGACCGCCGTGAACGAGATCACCTTCGCGCCGTCGGTGAGCTTGATGCCCGCCACACCGCCCGCCGGACGCCCCTGTGGACGCACCTGGTTCGCCTGGTAGCGCAGGAGTTGGGCGTCGTCGGTGATGAACACCAGGTCCTCCTCGCCGGTGCGCAGCTCCACCGCGCCGACGATCCGGTCGCCCTCCCTGAGCGTGATGACCTCCAACTCGTCCTTGTTGGACGGGTAGTCGGGCACCACGCGCTTGACCACGCCCTGTTCGGTACCGAGCGCGAGTCCTGGTGACGACTCGTCAAGCGTGGTCAGACAGACCACCGTCTCGTCGTCCTCCACGGAGACGAACTCCGCGAGCGGTGCGCCCCCGGAGAGGTTCGGCGCGGTCGCGGTGTCGGGCAGTTGCGGCAGGTCGACCACGTTGATCCGCAGGAGTCGGCCGGCCGAGGTGACCGCGCCGATCTCCCCGCGCGCGGTCGCGGAAACGGCGGAGACGATCACGTCGTGCTTGGTGCGCCCGCCGTCCTGCGGAACGGGTCCGCCGTTCGACGTCCGGGCCAGCAGACCGGTCGAGGACAGCAGCACCAGGCACGGATCGTCGGCCACCTGGAGCGGCACGGTGGCGACCTGGGAGCCGGTGGACTCCAGCAGGACCGTGCGCCGGTCGGTGCCGAACTTCTTGGAGACGGCGGCCAGTTCGTTGGAGACCATCTTGCGCAGCTCGGCGTCCGACTCCAGGACGCGGGTCAGCTCCTCGATCTCCTGGTTGAGCCGGTCCTTCTCCGCCTCCAGCTCGATCCGGTCGAACTTGGTCAGGCGGCGCAGCGGGGTGTCCAGGATGTACTGCGTCTGGATGTCGCTCAGTCCGAAGCGCTCGATCAGGCGCTCCTTGGCCTGCGCGGAGTTCTCGCTGGAGCGGATCAGCCGGATGACCTCGTCGATGTCGGCCAGCGCGGTGAGCAGACCCTCGACCAGGTGGAGCCGGTCCCGGCGCTTGCCGCGGCGGAACTCGCTGCGGCGGCGCACGACCTCGAAGCGGTGGTCGAGGTAGACCTCGAGGAGTTCCTTCAGACCCAGGGTGAGCGGCTGGCCGTCGACCAGGGCGACGTTGTTGATGCCGAAGGACTCCTCCATGGGCGTCAGCTTGTAGAGCTGCTCCAGGATGGCCTCCGGCACGAAACCGTTCTTGATCTCGATGACCAGGCGCAGCCCGTGCTCGCGGTCGGTGAGGTCCTTGACGTCCGCGATGCCCTGGATCTTCTTCGCGTTGACCAGGTCCTTGATCTTCGCGATGACCTTCTCGGGGCCGACCGTGAAGGGCAGTTCGGTGACGACCAGACCCTTGCGGCGGGCGGTGACCGTCTCGATGGCGACCGTGGCGCGGATCTTGAAGGTGCCGCGGCCCGTCGCGTACGCGTCGCGGATGCCGTCCAGACCGACGATCCGGCCGCCGGTGGGCAGGTCGGGACCGGGGACGTGCCGCATCAGGGCGTCCAGGTCCGCGTTCGGGTGCCGGATGAGGTGGCGGGCGGCGGCGACGACCTCGCGCAGGTTGTGCGGGGGCATGTTGGTCGCCATGCCGACCGCGATGCCGGAGGCGCCGTTGACCAGCAGGTTCGGGAAGGCGGCCGGGAGGGCCACCGGCTCCTGCTCCTGGCCGTCGTAGTTCGGCGCGAAGTCGACCGTGTCCTCGTCGATGGACTCGGTCATCAGGCTCGTCGCCTCGGCCATGCGGCACTCGGTGTACCGCATGGCGGCCGGCGGGTCGTCGTTGCCCAGCGAGCCGAAGTTGCCATGGCCGTCGACCAGGGGGACGCGCATCGAGAAGGGCTGGGCCATGCGCACCAGGGCGTCGTAGATCGACGCGTCGCCGTGCGGGTGCAGCTTGCCCATGACCTCGCCGACCACGCGGGCGCACTTGACGTACGCGCGCTCGGGGCGCAGTCCCATCTCGTTCATCTGATAGACGATGCGCCGGTGCACCGGCTTCAGGCCGTCGCGGGCGTCCGGCAGGGCGCGGGAGTAGATGACCGAGTACGCGTATTCCAGATAGGAGCCGCGCATCTCGTCCACGACGTCGATGTCGAGGATCTTCTCCTCGTACGCGTCGTCGGGCGGCGGGGTCTTCGTACTGCGGCGGGCCATCGCTGCCGGCTCCTTGCTGAGGCGGTTGACGGATCTGACGCGGACCATTGTGGACCGAGGCACTGACACTGCGGGCCGCGCCCCGGTCCGAGAGGGGGACACCCCGGCGTCCGGCGGTCCGCCCGGTCCGGTCACCGCGCAATCCGGCGCCGTCCGGTACCGCGCCCGCCATGAGCACGCCTGACGCAGGCTACGCGATCCGCTCAGGGCGTACGTCCGGCGGGAACTCCGCCGGGCCCCCGCACGCTTTGCATACAGTGGCAGGAACGGCAGGAAAACAGCGGTTTCTTTCGACCGCCTCCGCTTGCGAAGGGACGTACATGCCCATGGGTCACACGACCACAGCCCAGGCAGGCTCCGGGGGCCTGACAGCGACCGAGCACCGCCTGGCCAACGGTCTGCGCGTGGTGCTCTCCGAGGACCACCTGACCCCGGTGGCGGCGGTCTGCCTCTGGTACGACGTCGGCTCCCGGCACGAGGTCAAGGGCCGCACCGGACTTGCCCACCTCTTCGAGCACCTGATGTTCCAGGGCTCCGGCCAGGTCAAGGGCAACGGCCACTTCGAACTGGTCCAGGGCGCGGGCGGCTCGCTGAACGGCACGACGAGCTTCGAGCGCACCAACTACTTCGAGACCATGCCCGCCCACCAGCTCGAACTCGCCCTCTGGCTGGAGGCCGACCGCATGGGCTCCCTCCTGGCCGCCCTGGACGACGAGTCCATGGAGAACCAGCGCGACGTCGTCAAGAACGAGCGCCGCCAGCGCTACGACAACGTCCCCTACGGCACCGCCTTCGAGAAGCTGACCTCCATGGTCTATCCCGAGGGCCACCCCTACCACCACACGCCGATCGGCTCCATGGCCGACCTGGACGCGGCGACCCTCGAGGACGCGCGCGCGTTCTTCCGTACTTACTACGCGCCGAACAACGCGGTGCTGTCCGTGGTCGGTGACATCGACCCCGAGCAGACGCTCGCCTGGATCGAGAAGTACTTCGGCTCCATCGCGGGGCACGACGGCAAGCCCGCCCCGCGCGACGGAGCGCTGCCCGAGGTGATCGGTGAGGAGCTGCGCGAGGTCGTCGTCGAGGAGGTCCCGGCGCGCGCCCTGATGGCCGCCTACCGGCTCCCGGAGGACGGCACGCGCACGAGCGACGCGGCCGACCTCGCGCTGACCATCCTCGGCGGCGGCGAGTCCTCCCGGCTCTACAACCGCCTGGTGCGCCGCGACCGTACGGCCGTCGCGGCAGGGTTCGGGCTGCTGCGCCTGGCCGGTGCCCCCTCGCTCGGCTGGCTCGACGTGAAGACCTCCGGCGACGTCGAGGTCCCGGTCATCGAGTCCGCCATCGACGAGGAGCTGGCGCGCTTCGCCGAGGAGGGTCCGACTCCCGAGGAAATGGAGCGCGCCCAGGCCCAGTTGGAGCGCGAGTGGCTGGACCGGCTCGGCACGGTCGCGGGCCGCGCCGACGAACTGTGCCGGTTCGCCGTCCTGTTCGGTGACCCGCAGCTCGCCCTGAGCGCCGTCCAGCGCGTCCTGGAGGTGACCCCGGAGGAGGTCCGCGAGGTTGCCAAGGCCCGGCTGCGCCCCGACAACCGCGCGGTCCTCGTCTACGAGCCCAAGTCCCCGGAGGCGGTCGAGGACACCGACCTGCCCGACGACCCGGAGCACGAAGCCACCGTAGAGGCAGGCACCGACAACGAGGAGACGGCCAAGTGACCGAGCTCGCCACCATGGAGTTCCACCCCCAGCCGCAGCCGGGCGAGGCGAAGCCGTGGGCGTTCCCGGCCCCCGAGCGCTCCACGCTGGACAACGGCCTCACCGTGCTGCGCTGCCACCGCCCCGGACAGCAGGTCGTCGCCGTCGAGGTGCTGCTCGACGCGCCCCTGGACGCCGAACCGGCCGGGCTCGACGGTGTTGCCACGATCATGGCGCGCGCCTTCTCCGAGGGCACCGGCGAGCTGAGCGCCGAGGAGTTCGCCGCCGAGCTGGAGCGCGCGGGCGCCACGCTCGACGCGCACGCCGACCACCCCGGCGTCCGGCTCAGCCTGGAGGTCCCCGCCTCCCGGCTGCCCAAGGGTCTCGGTCTGCTCGCGGACGCCCTGCGCGACCCGGCCTTCGCCGAGAGCGAGGTCGAGCGCCTGGTCCGCAACCGCCTGGACGAGATCCCGCACGAGCTGGCCAACCCGGCGCGGCGCGCCGCCAAGGAGCTGTCCAAGGAGCTGTTCCCGGCTTCCGCGCGCATGTCCCGTCCGCGCCAGGGCACCGAGGACACCGTCGAGAAGATCGACGCGTCCGCCGTGCGCGCCTTCTACGACCGCCATGTGCGCCCGGCGACGGCCACCGTGGTCGTCGTCGGCGACCTGACCGACACCGACCTGGACGGGCTGCTCACCGAGACCCTGGGCGCCTGGACGGGCACCCCGGGCACGCCCCGCCCGGTGCCGCCGGTGAGCGCCGACGACACCGGGCGCGTGGTCATCGTGGACCGGCCCGGTGCCGTCCAGACCCAGTTGCTCATCGGCCGCACCGGCGCCGACCGGCACGACCGGGTGTGGCCCGCGCAGGTGCTCGGCACCTACTGCCTCGGCGGCACCCTCACCTCCCGTCTGGACCGCGTCCTGCGCGAGGAGAAGGGCTACACCTACGGCGTGCGCGCCTTCGGCCAGGTGCTGCGCTCCTCCGCCGACGGCACGGGCGCCTCGATGCTCGCCATCAGCGGCTCGGTGGACACGCCGAACACCGGTCCCGCGCTCGCGGACCTGTGGACCGTGCTGAACACCCTCGCGGCGGAGGGTCTGACCGACGCCGAGCGGGACGTGGCCGTGCAGAACCTGGTGGGCGTGGCACCGCTGAAGTACGAGACGGCAGCCGCCGTCGCCGGGACGCTGGCCGACCAGGTCGAGCAGCACCTGGCCGACGACTACCAGGCGGAGCTGTACCGCCGCCTCGCCGCGACCGGCACCGTGGAGGCCACCGCGGCCGTCGTGAACGCCTTCCCGGCGGACCGTCTGGTGACCGTCCTCGTCGGTGACGCCGCTCAGATCAAGGAGCCGGTGGAGGCTCTCGGGATCGGTCCGGTCACCGTGGTGTCGGCGGAGTAGCGGGAACAAGCGCCCACACCCACGCGCGCGCAGGGGCCCTGACGGCCGACGATCCGTCAGGGCCCTTTCGTGTGCGAGCCGGTCGGCAAATGTCCGGATTGGTGCGGAGGTTGCCCGTCTGCCCTGTGTCGTACGCTACAAATGCCCGGAGTCGTTTGAGTATCGGCGCCCGTCCCCATTAGCTTCATCCGGGCTGTCCGTCAGGCAGTGCGCCGCGCCCGCGGCACCGGACAGCCGACGCCGAGTCCCCGCATGGCGCGAGCCAGGGGAGCCGGGGAACCATGTTCCCGAGGTGAATCGGACGCCCACGCGCGAGCGGGGGAGTCCGTAGGAGACCTTCCTCTCCGAACCTGTCAGCTAACCCGGTAGGCGTGAGGGAAGGAAAGGACCAGCCACCACATGGCGTTCATGTGCGCCACCGGGAAGCACCGCAGGCCCGGACGTGTCACGCGTACCACCGCTCGGGCAGCCGGAGTCGCGGCCCTCACCACCACCGGTGTCGTCGGCACCCTCACGGCCGCCCCGGCCCTCGCCGCCGACCACGTGGCCGAGCAGACCGGTCTCACCCCGGTCATCAGCGTCAACGACGACCTCGCCGCCGAGATCGACGCCCAGGCGACCGCGCAGCGGGCCGCCGCCGAGCGCAAGGCCGCCCAGCAGGCCGCCGCCGCGCGCCTGAAGGAGGCGCGCCAGGCCGAGGTCCGCGCGGCCCGCGCCGCCGAGCGCGAGCGGCTCAACGCCTTCGTCCTGCCGATCGCCCACTCCTACGTCTCCACCGGCTACAAGACCGGCGGCTCCCTGTGGTCCTCCGGCAGCCACACCGGCATCGACTTCCACGCCGCGAGCGGGACGCCGGTCCACGCGGTCGGCGCGGGCACCGTCGTCTCCGCCGGGTGGGGCGGGGCGTACGGCAACGAGGTCGTGATCCGCATGGCCGACGGGATGTACACCCAGTACGGCCATCTGTCGTCCCTCGCTGTCGCGGTGGGCCAGAAGGTCACCCCGGGCCAGCAGATCGGGCTGTCCGGCGCGACCGGCAACGCGACCGGACCGCACCTGCACTTCGAGGCCCGTACGAGCCCCGAGTACGGCTCGGACGTCGACCCGGTCGGCTACCTCCGCAAGCACGGCCTGGACGTCTGAGGCAGAGCCGCGTCCCGAGCCGACGTGACGCCCGGCGCCGTACCCGCGCCGCACCCCAGGGAGCCCCGGTCCGCACCGCCGCCGGGGCTCCCGCCCTTTCCGTGCCGTTTCCCGGCGCGTCGGACGTTCGCCGCCCGGCGCCGCTGTCCAAAAAAGAGCCATGAATTCCGGTCCCCCGTCGGAAATTCCCGCGCATTGCAATAGAGTCACGGAACGGACGTCCATCGTCGGCGTTTCACGGGGATTAAGGCGGAGGTGGCTCATGCGTATTCCGGCGCATTCGGTGTGCACGGCGATCCGGGACGACATCGTCGCCGGGGTCCACGAGCGCGGCAGCCGCCTGACCGAGGAGGTCCTCGCCCGCCGCTACGGCGTCTCGCGCGTCCCCGTCCGCGAGGCGCTGCGCACGCTGGAGGCGGAGGGGTTCGTGGTGACCCGGCGGCACGCGGGCGCGTGCGTGGCCGAGCCGACCGAGCGGGAGGCGGCGGACCTGCTGGAGATGCGCCGCCTCCTCGAACCGCTGGGCGCCGCCCGGGCAGCGCAGCGGCGCACCGAGGCCCACCTCAAGGTGCTGCGGGGGCTGGTCAGGCTGGGTCAGGAGCGGGCCAGGCGCGGGAGCAGCGAGGATCTGCGGGCGCTGGGCGGCTGGTTCCACGAGACGCTCGGGCAGGCCGCGGGCAGCCAGTCGCTGACCGCGATGCTCACCCAGGTGCGGCACAAGATCGCCTGGATGTACACGGTGGAGGTTCCCGCGAACCCGGTCGAGTCCTGGGCGGAGCACGGCGCGATCGTGGACGCGGTGGCGCGCGGCGACGGCGACCGCGCGCGGTCGCTCACGGCGCTGCACGCCGAGCGCGCGGCGTTCGCGCACCGGCTGCGGTTCGCCTCCGGCGACGGTTCGCGGCAGCCGCAACATGTTGTAAACACAGCGGGTCAGCGGAATTAACACGGGCGCTGTATACAAAGAACAGCTATTTCGGTGGCGGTGTTTTCCGCTGCCCTTTTTCTTCGCGCATTCTGAATTCGAGGACCCGTCTCGCGTCCATGGGTGAAAACGCGGAAGCCGCGCCACCTCGAACAGGTGACGCGGCTTCCGTGATGAACGGAACGAGACTCAGACGGTCTCGGGCAGCTCGTCCAGACCCTCGGCGACCAGCTTGGCCAGACGCTCCAGCGCGGCTTCCGCGCCCTCGGCGTCGGAGGCGAGGACGATCTCCTCGCCACCCTGGGCGCCCAGACCGAGGACGGCGAGCATCGAGCCCGCGTTGACCGGGTTGCCGCCGGCCTTGGCGATGGTGACCGGGACGCCTGTGGCCGTGGCGGCTCGGACGAAGATGGAAGCGGGGCGGGCGTGGAGGCCCTCGGCCCAGCCGACGTTGACGCGGCGCTCAGCCATGTGATGCTGCCCTTCAGTCTCTCAGGTTGTCTAGACCAGTTTCCCATACGGGGAACCGTGCCCGGAGCGGCACTTCACCCCTCCGGAACCTCTCCGTACCGGTCGTCGGACCGCGGCCTCGGCCCGACTTCCGTTCCCCCACAGGTTGCCTCGCGCCGTTGTCGTACGCGAGCCGTACTCTGGGGCCCATGCAGACCCCGGCGGACCGGCAGGACCGGCACGAGTACCCCGCCCACTGGGAGGCGGACGTGGTGCTGCGCGACGGTGGCACCGCGCGCATCCGGCCCATCACGGCCGACGACGCCGATCGCCTCGTCAGCTTCTACGAGCAGGTCTCCGACGAGTCGAAGTACTACCGCTTCTTCGCGCCGTACCCCCGGCTCTCCGCCAAGGACGTCCACCGCTTCACGCACCACGACTTCGTGGACCGTGTGGGGCTCGCCGCCACCGTCGGCGGCGAGTTCATCGCCACCGTACGCTACGACCGGATCGGCACCGACGGGATGGCAGCCTCGGCGCCGGCCGACGAGGCGGAGGTCGCCTTCCTGGTGCAGGACGCGCACCAGGGCAGGGGCGTCGCCTCCGCGCTCCTGGAGCACATCGCGGCGGTCGCGCGCGAGCGGGGCATCCGCCGGTTCGCCGCCGAGGTGCTGCCCGCCAACACCAAGATGATCAAGGTGTTCACCGACGCCGGGTACACCCAGAAGCGGAGCTTCGAGGACGGCGTCGTCCGGCTGGAGTTCGACCTCGAACCCACCGACCGCTCCCTCGCGGTGCAGCGGGCGCGGGAACAGCGGGCGGAGGCGCGGTCGGTACGGCGGCTGCTCGCGCCCGGCTCCGTCGCCGTCATCGGCGTCGGCCGCGCACCGGGCGGCGTCGGGCGCAGTGTGCTCGGCAACATCCGCGACGCGGGGTACCGGGGACCGCTGCACGCCGTCAACTCAGCCTTCCCCGAGGACGTCAAGGAGATCGACGGGGTCCGGGCACACCGCTCGGTGCGGGACATCGAGGGTCCGGTGGACCTCGCGGTCGTCGCCGTCCCGGCCGACCGCGTGCCCGCCGTCGTCGCCGACTGCGGGGCGCACGGGGTGCAGGGTCTCGTCGTGCTCTCCGCCGGATACGCCGAGATCGGGCCCGAGGGGCGCGAGCGGCAGCGGGCGCTGGTGCGGCAGGCGCGGGCATACGGCATGCGGATCATCGGACCTAACGCCTTCGGCGTCATCAACACCGCGTCCGACGTCCGCCTCAACGCCTCCCTCGCCCCGCAGATGCCCCGGCCCGGGCGGATCGGGATGTTCGCGCAGTCCGGTGCCATCGGCATAGCCCTCCTCTCCCGGCTGCACCGGCGCGGGGGCGGCGTCACCGGGGTCACCGGCGTCTCCACCTTCGTCTCCTCCGGCAACCGCGCCGACGTCTCCGGCAACGACGTCCTCCAGTACTGGTTCGACGACCCCGACACCGATGTCGTCCTCATGTACCTGGAGTCCATCGGCAACCCCCGCAAGTTCACCCGCCTCGCCCGCCGTACGGCAGCCGCCAAGCCGCTGGTGGTCGTCCAGAGCGCGGGCTCCACTCCGCAGGGACACGCGGTACGCGCCACCCGCATCCCGCACGACACGGTGTCC
The DNA here is from genome assembly GCF_016482685.1 of Streptomyces sp. DSM 110735. Lineage (GTDB taxonomy): Bacteria > Actinomycetota > Actinomycetes > Streptomycetales > Streptomycetaceae > Streptomyces. The sequence goes on from NZ_JACYHF010000005.1 coordinate 115,437, forward strand.
GCGCTGCTCCGCCAGGCGGGCGTCATCCGCGTCGACACGATCACGGAACTGGTCGACGCGGGGCTCCTGTTGGCCCGCCAGCCGCTCCCCGCCGGTCCGCGCGTGACGATCCTCGGCAACTCCGAGTCCCTCGGCATGCTCACCTACGACCGCTGTCTGGCCGAGGGCCTGAAGCCCTCCACCCCGATCGACCTCACCACCTCGGCCACCGCCGCCGACTTCCACCGCGCCCTGTCCCACGCCCTGGCGGACGACACCTCCGACGCGGTGGTCGTCACGGCGATCCCGGCGATCGGCGAGGCGTCCCCCGACGACGCGGAGCTGGCGGAGGCACTGCGGACGGCCGCCGCCGCGGCACCGGACAAGCCGGTGCTGGTGGTTCACGTGGAGCTGGGCGGCTTGGCGGAGGCGTTGTCGCTGGCCACCAGTACGGCGCCGGTGCCTTCGGTGGAGGGGGCGGGGGGTGCTGGGGGCTCCGCCCGGGAGGCAGGACAGGGTGTGTCCGGAGCGGGGGGTGCGGGTGAGGCCGCCGCGTCCGCCGGGGCGGGTGGCCGGGCGGTCGAGCAGCGCTCCGTTGCCGCCCCCACGCCGTCCGTGCGGCCACCCGCCGTGCGCGGTACGCCGCTGACGCCGGGGGGTTCCGTCTTCGGGGCGCCAGGAGCGGGCGCCGACGGGTCGGGTGACCCCGGCCACTCCGTGTTCGGCGCGTCGGCATCGGGCGCCCCTGACACCACCGCCTCCGGTGCGGGCGCCCCTGGGGCGAGCACTCCGCCATCGAGCGGCCCTCGGTCCGGCACCGCCGCGCCAGGCACCCCCGCGCGGAGCGCGCCCTCCGCCACCCCCGAGACCCCCCACCCCCGCCTCATCCCCGCCTACCCCGCCGCCGAACGAGCCGTGCGTGCCCTCGCCGAAGCCGTGAAGTACGCGCAGTGGCGGCGGGAGGCGACCGAGCCCGGGAAGGTGCCGGAGTACGAGGACATCGACGAGCGGGGCGCCGCGAAGCTGATCGCCGGTCTGCTGGAGCGCGGGGAGGGGCTGGCGGTCGGACCCGAGGAGACGCGGGAGCTGCTGGCCGCGTACGGGATTCGCGTGCGGCCCGCGCTGCCCGCGCCCACTCCCGACGCCGCCGCCGAGGCGGCACACGCGCTCGGATACCCCGTCGCGCTCAAGGCGACCGCTCCCCATCTACGGCACCGCGCCGACCTCGGGGGAGTGCGGCTCGACCTCGCCGACGAGGAGCAACTGCGGCGGGCGTACGCGGAGTTGACCGAGCTGTTCGGACCGGCGGAGCAGTTGCGTCCGGTGGTGCAGGCGATGGCGGCGCGGGGCGTGGACACCGTCGTACGGGCGGTCATCGACCCGGCGGCGGGCGCCGTGCTGTCCTTCGGGCTGGCCGGAGCCGCGTCCCAGTTGCTCGGGGACACCGCGCACCGCCTGGTCCCGGTCACCGACCGCGAGGCGTCCTCACTGGTCCGCTCCATCCGCACGGCCCCCCTCCTCTTCGGCTGGCGCGGCTCCACCCCCGTGGACACGCCCGCCCTGGAGGAACTGCTGCTCAGGGTCTCCCGCCTGGTCGACGACCACCCGGAGGTGGTCGCGGTCACTCTGGAGCCGGTCGTCGTGGCCCAGCACGGCCTGACGGTCCTGGACGCCACCATCCGCCTGGCACCACCCCCGGCCCGGGACGACCTGGGACCGCGCACGTTGCCGCTGTACTAGAGGCTCCCGTGTGGTCCCCGCTCCTGCCTGGACCCTCCTCCCGGACCTCGCCGAACGGTTGCGCGCCGCGATCACGGCACTGCCGGAAGCGGCGATCTCCGAGCTGCCCGGCGCCGCCGGGGAACTCGACCGCTTCGTCGCCCGCCCGGAATCACCGCGCTGACGTTCCGCTCGACGGGGTCGGGAGACCGGCAAGCAGTTCCCGTACGAGTCCGGCGACGAGATCGGGGCGCCCCACGAAGGGGGAGTGCCCGGTCCGCCACTCGCGCACATGTGTGCAGCGTGCGGACAGTCTCCGCTGGAGGTCCGGGTCGATGGCCCGGTCCTCCGCGCAGACCACGTAGGTGGAGGGGAGGCGCTTCCAGTTGTGGTGGGAGGGGACTCCGCGTCCGCAGCCGGGGGCTTGCGCGCACAGCAGGGCGACCGCGCGGGCGGCGAGGGGTTCGGGGCAGTCGTCGTAGAGGACGGCTGCGGCCAGGGCGGGGTCCAGACGCGTCGAGCCGTCGGCGTCGGGGCGGATCGCCTGCCGGAGCCGCGCGGACGCGCCGCCCAGAGCTGCCGCGCTCTCACCCGTGTCCGGGACGAAAGCCGCGAGGTAGACCAGGTGTCCCGCGCCGCGCACCCCGGTGATCACCGAGCCGCCGTAGGAGTGGCCGAGCAGCAGCGGGGGTTCCGGCAGCGCGTCCACGGCCGCCTGGACCGCGGCGGTGTCGGCGGCAAGCGAGCCCCGGTGGAGCCGGGGGACGACGACCTCGGTTCCACCAGTCCGCAGGAGGTCCGCCACCGCGGCGAAGTGTCCGGGGCGGTGGTACAGGCCGTGCACGAGCACCACTGCGGGCACCCCGTCCGCCTCCTTCGGTCCGTATCGGACCAGTGACCCTAGCTACGGACAGCGGTCGGCGTCTCCGCCTTCTGTCGTGATCCACTGTTGAAACCCGCCAACGGCGGTGATCCAGGGCCACGAGGTGACCCCCCGCACACACCCCCTGAACACCCCTTGCCGGGCCCCGACCCCTCCCGCGACTGGCCCGGAGCGCCCCCCTCCACGGATTAGGATGGACGCCATGGCCAAGACCAGTACGACGACCCAGGGGCTCCGCGCGGCGATCGAGCGCAGCGGCTACTACCCGGCCCTCGTGGCCGAGGCGGTGGAGGCCGCCGTGGGCGGCGAGCCCGTGCGGTCGTACCTGGTGCATCAGGAGACGACGTTCGACCAGAACGAGGTCCGCCGTCATGTCACCGTCCTGGTCCTGACCGACACCCGCTTCCTCGTCAGCCACACCGACGAGCAGGCCGCCGACAGCACCTCTCCGACGCCGTACGCCACCACCTCCACCGAGTCGGTGAAGATCGGCCGGATCTCGTCCGTGGTGGTCAGCCGGGTCGTGGCGAACCCGGAGAAGTACACCCCCGGCACCCTGCCCCGCGAGGTCGTGCTGACCGTCGGCTGGGGCGCGGTCAGCCGTCTGGACCTGGAGCCCGCCGCCTGCGGCGACCCCAACTGCGACGCCGACCACGGCTACACCGGCAGCTCCACCGCCGACGACCTCAGCCTGCGCGTCAGCGAGGCGGGCGACGGTCCGGAGACCGTGCGCGAGGCGCTCGCCTTCGCCCAGGCCGTCTCCGAGGCGACGGCGACCGCGGGCTCCGCGCGCTGATGTCCCAGCCCGCCGCCTGGGACGCCTACGAACCCCTCGCCCTGGACACCGCGCCGCTGCCGGAGTACGGCAGCGGTTCGCTCGCCGACCTCCTGCCCACCCTCGCGGCGGGACTCGGCGTACCCGGCACCACCGCCGCCATCACCGAGCTGACCCCCGCCGACCGCGTCTGCGTCTTCCTGGTCGACGGTCTCGGCTGGGAGCAACTGCGGGCGCACCCCGACGAGGCGCCGTTCCTCAACTCCCTGCTCGGCACCTCGCGCGGCGGCACCGGGCGCCCGCTCACCGCCGGTTACCCGGCGACCACCGCGACCTCCCTCGGCTCCGTCGGCACCGGACTGCCCCCCGGCGCCCACGGGCTGCCCGGCTACATGGTCCGCAACCCCGGGACCGGCGAGCTGATGAACCAGCTCCGCTGGCGCCCCTGGACCCCGCCGCACGTCTGGCAGCCGTACCCGACCGTCTTCGAGCTGGCCGAGCGCGCCGGTGTGCACGCCGCGCAGGTCTCCTCGCCCCACTTCCGCGACACCCCGCTCACCCAGGTCGCGCTCAGCGGCGGCACCTTCATCGGCAGGCTGACCGGCGAGGAGCGGATGGACGTCGCCGCCGAGCAGCTCGCCGCGGGCGACCGCTCGCTGGTCTACACGTACTACGCCGAACTGGACGGCGCGGGCCACCGCTACGGCATCGGCTCCGACACCTGGCGCGGCCAGCTCATGACCGTCGATCGCCTCGCCCAGCGCCTGGCCGAGCAGTTGCCCCCGCGCAGCGCGCTCTACGTCACCGCCGACCACGGCATGGTCGACATCCCCTTCGACGACGAGCACCGCATCGACTTCGACGAGGACTGGGAGCTGCGCGCGGGCGTCTCCCTGCTCGGCGGCGAGGGACGCGCCCGCCATGTGTACGCCGTCCCCGGCGCCGAGTCCGACGTTCTCACCTGCTGGCGCGAGGTGCTCGGCGACCGCTTCTGGATCGCCTCGCGTGACGAGGCCATCGCGGCGGGCTGGTTCGGCCCCCGCGTGGACGACCGCGTGTACCTCCGGATCGGGGACGTGGTCGCGGCCGCCTGCGACGACGTACTGATCACCGCGTCCGAGCGGGAGCCGAAGGAGTCGCTCATGGTGGGCAACCACGGCTCCATGACCCCCGCCGAGCAGCTCGTCCCGCTGCTCGAAGTACGCTCCTGACCCTCCCTCCCCCCACTGCCTGAAAGGTGCTCAACTCCTCATGCCCGAGCTGGTGTTCTTCTCCGGAACGATGGACTGCGGGAAGTCGACGCTGGCTCTGCAGATCGAGCACAACCGCTCCGCGCGCGGACTCGTCGGCCTGATCTTCACCCGCGACGACCGCGCGGGCGAGGGCAAGCTGTCCTCCCGCCTCGGACTGGTCACCGACGCGGTCGAGGCGGCCGACGGCATGGACCTCTACGGCTACCTCGTCCACCGGTTGTCCAAGGGCGGCAAGGTCGACTACGTGATCGCGGACGAGGCGCAGTTCCTCACCTCCGAGCAGATCGACCAGCTCGCCCGCATCGTCGACGACCTCGGTCTCGACGTCTTCGCCTTCGGCATCACCACCGACTTCCGCACCCGCCTCTTCCCCGGCTCCCAGCGCCTGATCGAACTTGCCGACCGCATAGAGGCGCTCCAGGTCGAGGCACTGTGCTGGTGCGGCGCCCGCGCCACCCACAACGCCCGCACCGTCGGCGGCGACATGGTCGTCGAGGGCGCCCAGGTCGTCATCGGCGACGTCAACCGCCCCGCACAGGAAATCGGCTACGAGGTCCTCTGCCGCCGCCACCACCTGCGCCGCATGACGGCAGCCTCGGCCCAGGCGGCGACCCTGTCCCCGGACGTCCTGCCGGTCACGTCGGGCTGACGGTCCCCGACCGGCTCAGCACCCCAACCGACTCAGCCCCCGCCCGACTCCGCCCCGGCGGCGAGCCGGGCTTTCCCGAGCGTTGACCCAAACCTGACGCGCGCTTTTCGCTCTCAGCTTGTAGTTGCAAGCAATGTGCAGAAACCTGGAGGCTGAAGAGACTCACGCGTCCGAAAGCCGGGCGCTTCGAAAGCGAGGCCCGCCTCCTCATGACCGTCCCGCATGATCCCGTGCTCACCCGCCCCGACACCGGACGGACCATATCGTGGCACCGTGTCCGCGCCTCGATGAGCCGGAAGGAGTGGGCGCGGCTCGGGGGGATGGCGGCGTTCATCGTGGCGTTGCACGTGATCGGCTGGTTCACGCTCGTGGCGATCGTGGCGCCGGAGCACTACAGCCTGGGGACGAAGACATTCGGGGTCGGCATCGGCATCACCGCGTACACCTTGGGGATGCGGCACGCCTTCGACGCCGACCACATCGCGGCGATCGACAACACGACCCGCAAGCTGATGAACGAGGGCAGCCGTCCGCTGTCGGTCGGGTTCTGGTTCTCGCTCGGGCACTCCAGCATCGTGTTCGCGCTGGCCTTCCTGCTCTCGCTCGGCGTGAAGGCGCTGGCCGGACCGGTCGAGAACGACAACTCCACGCTGCACAGCGTCACGGGGTGGATCGGCACCACCGTCTCCGGTGTCTTCCTGTACATCATCGCGATCATCAACCTGCTGATCCTCGCCGGGATCTGGAAGGTCTTCCGGCAGATGCGCGGCGGCCATTTCGACGAGGCAGCCCTTGAGGAGCACCTCAACAACCGCGGGCTGATGAACCGTCTCCTCGGCCGTCTGATGAAGTCGATCACCAAGCCCTGGCAGATGTACCCGCTGGGTCTGCTCTTCGGTCTCGGCTTCGACACCGCGACCGAGATCGCCCTGCTCGTGCTCGCCGGGTCCGGCGCCGCCTCCGGGCTGCCCTGGTACGCGATCCTGTGCCTGCCGGTGCTGTTCGCGGCGGGCATGTGCCTGCTCGACACCATCGACGGCTCGTTCATGAACTTCGCCTACGGCTGGGCGTTCTCCAAGCCGGTCCGCAAGGTCTACTACAACCTCACGATCACCGGTCTGTCCGTCGCCGTCGCCCTCATCATCGGCACCGTCGAACTCCTCGGCCTGATCGCCGAGAAGGCGCACCTGCACGGCGCCTTCTGGGACTGGGTCTCCGGTCTGGACCTCAACATCATCGGCTACGTCATCGTCGGACTGTTCTTCCTCACCTGGATCCTCGCCCTGGTGATCTGGAAGGTCGCCCGCATCGAGGAGAAGTGGACGGCGGGACTGGCTCAGCCGGGCGCGGCGGACTCCGAGTAGCCCGGCCGCAGGGCCGTACCGCCCGCGCGCCACGCGCTCAGCAGCACCTCCGCCAGCCGGTCCTCCAGATACGTCGTCGCGCGGACGCCGAACACCACGTCGTCGGCGAGCCGCGGCTCGTGCTCAAGCAGACCCGCCACCACGTCGTGCCGTACGACCTGTTCGTGGACGGCGTCCGCCTCGACGTGCTCGGTGTAGAACCGCACCGCCGCCGGTCCCGCGCCGATCCGCTCCAGCGCCCGGGCCAGGCGGCGGGAGGCGGGGGAGGAGGTCACCTCGACCGTGGCGAAGTGACCGACGAGCGCCCCGCGCAGCGCGCGGTGCAGCCCGAACAGCGACATCAGGTTCACCGTGGCGAGCGCCTCGGCGGGCGCCGCGTCGAGATACGTCCCGTACGCGGTGTCCAGACCGAGGTCCGCCATCAGGTCGGCAAAGAGCTGCGCGTGGATCTCGTCCGCACGGCCCGCGCCGAACTCGTCGTACTCCACCGCGACCATGGCCGCCTTCGCCCGCCCGCGCAGCCGGGGGATGACCCAGGCGTGCGGGTCGGCTTCCTTGAGGTGGTAGAGCGAGCGCAGCGCCGCGTACTCGCGCGCGTGCCCGAGCGTGCCGTGGTCGCGCAGGAAGTACGAGACACCGCCCCCGTCGGCGGGCTCCACCTGGAGTTCGTCCAGCGCGGTCTCGGGGGTGTCCTCGGCGTCCACGGGCACGTCCGCGCGCAGGGCGCCGAGGAAGCGGTCCTCCAGGCGGGCGCGCAGGGCCAGCAGGCCCGGGTCCCACTCCAGGCGCTCGGGTACGTCGGCGAAGCCCTGGTAGTGGAGTTCGTAGAGCGTGTACAGGGCGAGCTGGAGGTCGTCGCCGTAGGCGTCGTCGGGGAGCGTGGTGACGTCGGGTTCCGTGCCCTCGCGCAGCGCCGTCAGCACGGCTGCCGAGAGCGGGCCGCGTGCCGTGGGGAGCGGGGGCGGGCGCAGGCGGGTGGTGGTCATGCGGTGCCCTCTTCGCCTTCCTGGTCCTCCCGGCGGCGCCGGGCGTGGCGGCGGTGGCTGGTGTCGCACCACGGGTACATACGGCTGCGGCGGCAGGTGCACACCGCCACCAGGAAGCGGTCGGCCCGCGACACCCGCCCGCTCTCGTCGACCACCTCGACCGGACCCTCGATCAGCAGCGGTCCGTCGCGCTGCACGCGGACCCGGACGCGGCGCGGGCGCTCAGGCGTGTTCGGCACGGATCACCACCAGCTCCTCGGTCGTCCCCTCCGCCGTCAGACCGCGCTCGCGCAGCCAGGCGAGCCGGGAGCGCAGGACCCGGCCGTAGGGCAGCCGGGCGCGGTCCACGACCTCGCCGTACAGCCCCGCCGCCGCCAGGCGGGTCAGGGTGTCGTCCACGCCGCACAGGTGCGAGTGCACCAGCAGCAGCGTGCCCGTGGGGCGCAGGACCGCCGGTGCGGCGGCGCAGATGCGGTCGATCACCATGCGCCCGTCCGTCCCGGCGTCCCAGGCGCGGGCGGGACCGCGCGGGGGAGCGGCGGCGGGCGCGGGGACGTACGGCGGGTTCGTCACCACCAGGTCGAACCGGCGGCCCGGCACCGCCGAGGCGAGGTCGCCGTGGCGGACCCGGACACTCTGGCCGTTCAGCCGCGCGTTGCACCAGGTGGTCAGCACCGCCCGCCAGGAGATGTCCACCGCGGTCACCCGGGCGCCCAGCCGGGCCGCCTCCACCGCGAGGAGTCCGCTGCCGGTGCCGAGGTCCAGGATCTCCGTACGGCCCGGGGCGATGCGCTCGCGGCGCATCGCCCGGCGCAGGAGACCGGTGTCGAACTGGGGGGAGTAGACGCCCCGGGGAACCCAGCAGCGCAGCCGCGCGGGGGCGGTCAGGGTCTGGGCGGTGGTCATGGGGTCACCTCGCGCACGGGGTCCTCCGGGGGCTGCGGTCACAGGCGCCGGGTGCACCGGTCCAGGGTCACCGGCTCCAGGGTGACCGATCCGGGCAATTCCGGCATGTCACCTCCTGCGGGTACCCCTGACCTCGGACATCACTCCGGTGGTCACGTCCCGGTGGTCACTTCGCGCCCGCCCGCAGCGAGTCCAGCAGCGCCGCCGGGTCGGTGTACACCGCGTCCGCGCCCGCCTCCTCCAGGTCCTCGCGCGGGATGCCGCCGCAGAGCACGGCCAGGCACCGCACCCCCGCCCGGGTGCCCGCCCGCATGTCCCACACGGTGTCCCCGACGAACACGGCGTTCTCCGCGGGCACCCCGGCCAGCTCCAGCGCCTGCTCGACCGGTTCGGGGGCCGGTTTGCCCTCGGACACGTCGTCGGCGCTCGCGGTGGCCGTGATCGCCTCGTCGGCGTCGAGCGCGCGGCGCAGCGCGGACAGCTCCTGGCCGCCCGCCGAGGTGGCCAGCACCACCCGCCAGCCGTTCCCGGCCAGGTGCCGCAGCAGGTCGCCCGCTCCCGGCAGGGGCGCGAGCCGCCCGAAGTACTGGCCGTAGAGCGCCTTGTGCGCCGCGCTGAGCGCCTCCGCCTCCTCGCGGGCCCGCTCCTCGCCGAGCAGCCGGGCGACGAGGTCGGCGGACCGCAGCCCGACCGAGCGGTGGATCTCGTGCGTCGGCACCGCGTGCCCCGCCTGGCGGAACGCCTCCCACCAGGTCACCACGTGCAGGGCGTTGGTGTCGACGAGGGTTCCGTCCACATCGAACACGGCGGCACGCGGCTCGCCGTCGTCCGGTCGGTCGTCGGGGATGAGCATGGGCGGCACCTCGCGGGGGCTCGTGTGTGTGCGTGCGGGGAATGCGCGGACGGGGTGCCGAGTACCCCGGGCGCGCGAGATCGTGCGTCGTCCCACCCCGTCGTGTCACGCCCGGGGAACGGGGTACTGGAGCCGGGTCCAAGGTCCGGTCCGGCCGCCCGGTCGGTGACGACTCGGAGGATTCCATGGCCCTGCGTCTCCTGCCGCGTACGACGCGCCTCGCATACCGCGTGGCCCGCCACGTACCCCGCTCGGCGTGGCCACCTCCGGCGCGGTTCGCGTACCGGGCGGCCCGGATCGCGCCCCACGTGATCCCGCACGCGCCGCACGTCCCGCATGTGCCGCGTACGGCCGCCCACCTGTCGGGCACGGCATGGCGGCACTGGCGGCACGGCGGTGACCTGCGGATCTCCGGGGCGCACCCCACCGACGCCGTGCGCCCCGGCGAGGTGCAGCGGGCCGACCGCAGGTTCCTGCTGCTCGGCCTGCTGCCGCTGTGGGTGGTGCCCGCGGTGGCGGACTGGTGGATGCACCGGCGTACCCGCATCGAGCACACCAGCGGCACCAAGGAGTCCGCCGTGCACGCGCTGATGATGGCCGAGGCCGGGGTGCCGGTGGTGCTCGGGATGGTCGCGCGGGTCAACCCGCTGGTGCTCACGGTGATGGGCGGCGCGGCCGTCGTCCACGGCGCCACGGCCGTCTACGACGTCTCCCTGGCCACCGGCGAGCGCGAGATCCGCCCGATCGAGCAGCACATCCACAGCTTCCTGGAGGTGCTGCCGCTCACCGCGCTCGCCTTCACCGCGTGCCTCCACCCCGACCAGGTCCGCGCCACCCTGCGCGGCGGCCCGGGTCCGCGCGACTGGCGCCTGCTGCCCAAGGAGCACCCGCTCCCGGCCGCGTACCTGGCGGGGATCGGCGCGGTCATCACGGCGGGCGTCGTCCTGCCGTACGCCGAGGAGCTGTGGCGCTGCCGACGGGCGGCGCGGGAGACCCAGGAGGCGCGGGAGGCGCGGGAGGCGCGGAGGACCGCCGAGACCCGCGAGACCCCCGAGGCGTGAGCCCTACTCCTCGACCTTCCCGACCTCCCCGACCTCCTCGACCACCCGGATCGTCTCCAGCCCCGGGTCCGCCGCGTCCGGCAGGTTCATGCCCGCCCGCACCCCGCTGGTCAGATAGCGCAGCACCGGCTCGGTCAGCCGCTCACCGGGCAGCACGGCCGGGATGCCCGGCGGGTACGGCGTGATCATCTCGCCGGAGATCCGGCCCGCCGCCTGAGCCACGGGCACCTTGGTGTGCCGGCTGAAGTAGGCGTCGCGCGGCAGCCACTCCTGGCTCATGCGCAGCTCCTGCGGCGCGGGCACCTCCACCGGGGGCGCGCCGCGCAGCTCGTCCGCGTGGGCGGCGAGGTCGCGCAGGGCGGTCAGCAGCCGGTCGGCGGTCTCCTCGTCGTCGGCGTGGGTGAACTGGGCGCTGATCCGCCGGTGGTCGTAGAGGTGCATGTCGAGGTGGTGGCGCTCGCGCAGCCAGTCCCCGGCGCGGTAGCCGCTGGTGCCCAGCTCGGTGATGTCCATGACGGTGGGCAGCGGGTCGAGGTCGTGGCCGAGATCGGGTCCGGTCAGGTCGTCGGCGCCGTTGACGTGGATGCCGTCGATGCCCTCGATCTCCTGCTGCGTCCGCAGCGCGAGGTCCAGCGCGTGACTCACGAGCCGGTGACCGTCCTGCACCATCTGGCGCCGCCAGGCGTCCATGCCCGCGTACAGCAGGACGCTGGGGCTGGTGGTGCCGAGCAGGTCCGCGCGCGAGGCCAGCTCCTCCGGGTCGACCAGATCGCCCTGGAGGTGGAACACCGAGCCCTGCTCCAGACCGCTGCCCATCTTGTGGATGCTGGTCACGCACACGTCGGCGCCCGCGTCCATCGCCCAGGTCGGCAGGTCCTCGTGGAAGGGCAGGTGCGCGCCCCACGCCTCGTCCACCACCAACGGCTTGCCGCGCCGGTGGCACACCTCCGCGACGGACGGCAGGTCGGCCGACGTGCCGTACGGGGTCGGACTGGTGACCAGCGCGCCGTCGGCGTCGGGGTGCTCCTCGAAGGCACGCTCGTACGCCTCCGGGGACGGCGGATGCGCGAGGTGGCGCTCCGCGTCCCACTGCGGCTCGATCCACACCGGTGACACCCCGGACAGGATCAGGCCCGCGATCACCGACTTGTGCGCGTCCCGTCCGACGAGCAGTTTCTGCCCCGGACACGTCACGGTCAGCATGGCGGCCTTCACCGACAGGGAGCTGCCGCAGGTCGAGAAGTACGTCCGCTCGGCGTGCACCGCGTCCGCCATCAGCGCCTCGGCGCGCTTCAGAACCCCGCCGCCGGTACGCCGGTCGTCCAGCCCTCCGCTGGCCAGCACGTCCCCGGCGTAGACGGCCTCCCCGAGCACCGCCACCGCCCGTGGGTCGGCACCTCGCGCCTGCTTGTGTCCGGGCGGGGTGAACCCCCACTCCTTGGCCGCGTGATAGCGGGCCAGCGCGTCCAGTACGGGTGCTTCCTCATGGTCGAGTGCCATGCGTTCCCGCGTTCCCGGTCTGCGGGGGGTCACACGAGCGACCGGCGCGCGACCGCCCGGCATCCGGCGTCAGGCGGGCGCCTGGAGCACCGCGAAGACCGCCCCCTCCGGGTCCGTCACCGTCGCCGCTCGGCCGGACGCCTCCTGGTGGGGCGGTTGCAGGACGTGGCCGCCGAGGGACGTCACCTGGACGAGGGTCCGGTCGACGTCCGTGACGCGGAAGTGGGTGAGCCAGTGGGCACCCCGGTCGCGGGGTACGGCGCGGCCCGCGCCGCGCAGTCCGGCGACCGGGCGGCCGTCGCCGCGCAGGGTCACGTGGTCGGGACCGGGTGCGGTCGGCGCCTGGTCGTAGCCGCACACCGTCTCGTAGAACTTGACGACGCGTGCGGTCTCGTAGGTGATCAGCTCGTTCCAGACCGGCAGTCCGTGTCGGTCGCCGTCGGTGAGCGGAGCGGCGGGGCCCGGGCTCTCGTCGAGACCGAAGACCGCGCCGGAGGGGTCCGCCGCGACCGCCGTGCGACCGTTGCCGGGGCTGTCGAGCGGACCGACGGCCACCGTGCCGCCGCACAGGCGGACCTGACCGGCCGCCAGGTCCACGTCACGGGAGGCGAAGAACGGCGTCCAGGCGGCCGGAAGCTGCCGGTCCGGCGGTGATTGGCCGATACCCGCCACCTCCTGCCCGTCCAGCAGCGCCCGGGTCCGGCGGCCGGGGCCGGGCGCGAACTCCCAGCCGAACAGCGCCCCGTAGAACTCCTCGGCGGCGGCCGGCCGGTGTGTCAGCAGGCTCACCCGCCAGGGTGCGCCGGGCGCGCGCGACGCCCGGGGAACCGCCGCCTGCCGTGCCTGGGTCATCCGCCACTCTCCCTCCGGCCCCGCACGGGAGCCGTGTCGCGTTCGCTCACCCGGAAGGGGCGCGCGTCACCCGAAGGGGGCGCACGCCAGGGCGGAACCGGTGCCGGGTGTCGCGTACGCGCGCGGTGTCCCGTAGGGGAGAAAGACCGTCCTCCCGCGCACGCGCCCGGCGCACGATGCGTGCCCGGTCGCGTACGCCCCGTGATCGTGTCCGTCCGGCCGAGCAGAGTAGCCGTACCTGGACGCCGGGGCTACCCCTGGCGTATGGATGGACCCCATGACAGTCATCATTTCCCCATCCGAGCTGGCCCAGGAGCTGTCCGGGCAGGCACCTCCCGTGCTGCTGGACGTCCGCTGGCAGCTCTCCGCGGCCAAGGCGGCGGGGGCGCCCGCCTTCGACGGGCGGGCCGAGTACGCGGCCGGGCACCTTCCCGGCGCGGTCTTCGTCGACCTGGACCACGAACTGGCCGCCACGCCCGGCGAGAACGGCCGCCATCCGCTGCCCGACCTGGAGGTGTTCGGCGCGGCCATGCGCCGTGCGGGCGTGTCCGCCGACCGGCCCGTCGTCGTCTACGACGGCGGCCAGGGGTGGGCTGCCGCGCGCGCCTGGTGGCTGCTGCGCTGGACGGGTCACCCGGACGTGAGGGTCCTCGACGGCGGGTTGACGGCCTGGGACGGTCCGCTGTCCACCGACCAACCCGCCCCTGAGGAGGGCGACTTCGAGCCGTCTCCCGCCGCGACCGGCGTCCTGGACGCGGACGCCGCCGCCGAACTCGCGGGCACCGGAGTCCTGCTGGACGCGCGGGCGGGGGAGCGGTACCGCGGCGAGGTCGAGCCCATCGACCGGGTCGGCGGCCACATCCCGGGCGCGCTGTCGGCGCCGACGACGGAGAACGTGGGTCCCGACGGGCGCTTCCTGCCCGCCGCCGACCTGCGCGACCGCTTCAAGGCGCTGGGCGTCTCCGACGAAGCCCGCGTGGGCGTCTACTGCGGCTCGGGCGTCTCGGGCGCGCACGAGGTGCTGGCCCTCGCGGTCGCGGGCATCCCGGCGGAGCTGTACGTCGGTTCGTGGTCGGAGTGGTCCGCCGATCCGACCCGACCGGTCGCGGTGGGACCCGACCCCCGGTAAGCACACGAGAGAACGAGCATGCCGAAGCGGGGGCGCCGAACACGCCCCCGCCGCACGGCAATTCGCACAAACGGTCGTACGACCTGTTTGCTCTCGCCGCTACTCCTGCTTCTTGCGCCGCGTACCGAAGACGATCTCGTCCCAGCTCGGCACGGCTGCCCGGCGTCCGGGGCGCACCCCGTCCGCCTCGGCCTGGCGGTCGGTCGCGCCCACGAGCCGGTCGCGGTGGCTGCCGACCGAGCGGGGCATGAGCACGTCCGCGTAGGCGGAACCGGCCGACGCGGCGGGCGCCGGGGGCTCCTCCGCCTCGGGCTCCTCGGGGGGCTCCTCGTCGGTCTCGGACGGCCGCTCCGGCACCACGAGGTCGCCCCGGAAGCTCGGCACCGCCTCCAACAGGCTGGTCAGCGAGTCCCGTTCACCGGCGGTGGACTCCTCGTCGGGCTCCGACGCCTGCGCGGGCAGGCTCGGCCGGTCGCTGCGCTCCAGGGCGCGGTCCATCGTGCGGTCGCGCGGCAGCCGGGCGATGCGCGGCACGAACGGGAAGCTCGGCTCCGCCGAGGCGAGGTCGTCGGACTCCCCGATCAGCGAGCGCGCCTCGTCGTCCACCGCCTGGACCAGGCGGCGCGGCGGGTCGTAGGTCCAGCTCGCGGTGTGCGTCTCCCCGGCGACCCGGTAGACGAGCAGCACCTCCCAGGTGCCGTCGTCGCGGCGCCAGGAGTCCCACTGCACGGTGTCCTTCTCGGCGCCGCGCAGCAACAGCCGTTCCTGGACGGCCTCGCCGAGGGGCGGACCGGAGTTCTCGCCGGGGCGGCGGACGGAGGTCTTGCGGGCGCGCTCGGCCATGAAGGCGCGCTCGGCGAGCACGGGACCCTCGAAGCGCCGGACCCGGTCGACGGGGATGCCGGCGAGCTGGGCGACCTCTTCCGCGGTGGCGCCTGCTCGTATCCGCGCCTGGATGTCCCGGGGGCGGAGGTGGCTCTCCACCTCGATCTCGATCTGGCCGAGCCGGGGGCGGTCGCCGCGCACGGCGGCGCGCAGCCGCTCGTCGATCGGAAGGGTGTACTCCGTCGCGTCGGCAGCCTTGAGCACCAGCCGTGTGCCGTCATTCGAGACGGCCACGACACGCAGTTCGGGCATGGGGACCTCCCGGGTGGTGCCTGCCGACGTCACGTGCGTCGCTGCTTCCGCTAGTCGAGTGTGGCCTGCCCGGGTGCAGCCTGCCACAACCTTGCCGAGTTGCCCGGCGTGTCGGGCTCGGGCCCGAGTTCGCCGTTATGGCACGGTTACTTGTTCGCAACGCTAAGTGACGAACTCCATCACCCTGTGCAACTAGCCCCCTCCCGGCGGTCCTGCGAGGCCCCGGACACCCTGGTGGGAGACCGGACCCAGGGCTCGCAACAGTACTCCATTCGGACCACTCGCGTGGATTGACGCGCCGCCGGAATTCCGGCGAGGGGTGCGTCTCGGCCGCGTACGAGTCGGTCTGATCGGTCATCAACGTGGCGAACTTCACGCAATCGACAGAAACGGAACTAAAGGTTTCGCTCGTACGTCCCTCTCTCGTGCACAGAGCCGGTCAAGGCCGGTCAGGTATGGGAAAGGCAGGCAGGTTCCGGGTATGGGTGAGACGCCCGAGACGGGTCGCAAGCGGTTCGACCTGAGCGTGCCCCAGGTGGCGGGCAGCGCGCTCGCCGCCGTCGTGGCGGCCAAGCTGGCCTCCTACTTCGGGGTGTACGGCACGATCCTCGGAGCGGGGGTCGTCAGTGTCGTGGCCACCTGCGGCGGTTCCCTCTTCCAGCAGGTCTTCCGGCGCACCGGCGAGCAGTTGCGCGAGGCCAAGGTGAGCGGTCGGCCCAGGCTCCAGGCGGCGGGTCAACCGGTCGCCGTACCCGGGGAGTTCGGCGCGGGAACGGTCTACCGCGCGCGGGTGAGGAGCTGGAAGCGCCCGCTCGTCGCGGCGGCTCTCGTCTTCGGCGTGACCATGGCCGGTATCACCGTCTACGAACTCGTCTCCGGCAACAGCTTCAGCGGCGGAAAGGGCACCACGGTCAGCGACGCGGTCGGCGGCCGGAACTCCTCCCACCACAACTCCCCGGCTCCCACGCCCTCCTGGACCCCGTCCACGGGGACGGAGACGACGTCCCCCGACGAGACCACTCCCACGGGTGACAGCGGCACGAAGGGTTCGGCCACCCCCGAGCCGAGCGGGAGCCCGGACCGGCAGCGGAAGCAGGACAGCGTGCCCAGCCCCGGGGCGACCACCCCGGCGCCCACGGCCGACGCGCCGACGGCGAGCCCTACTCCCCGAGAATCCGCCGGGAGTAGTCGTTCTGGAACAGCCGTTCCGGATCCAGGCGGTTCCGCAGCGCCCTGAATTCCCCGAACCGCGGATACACCCGATCGAAGTACTCCGCGTCACGGGTGTGCACCTTCCCCCAATGGGGTCGCCCCTCGTGCGCGGTGAAGATCCGCTCGGCCGCGCTGAAGTAGGCGTGGTACGGCGTGCCCCGGTACATGTGCACCGCGATGTACGCGCTGTCCCGGCCCGAGGCGGTGGAGAGCGTGATGTCGTCGGCCGGGGCGGTGCGCACCTCGACCGGGAAGCTGACCCGCAGCCCCGACCGCTCCACCGCCGCCTTCAGCTCCCGCAGCGTCTCGGCCAGCGCCGCGCGCGGCACCGCGTACTCCATCTCCACGAACCGCACCCGGCGCGGCGAGGTGAAGACCTTGTACGGGATGTCGGTGTACGACCGCGCGGACAGCGCCCTGCTGGAGATCCGGGCGATCGCCGGGACGCTCGCGGGCGCCGCGCGGCCGACCCACTGGGCCACCTGGAAGACGCCGTTGGAGAGGAACTCGTCCTCGAACCAGCCGACCGGCTGCCCCACCGGACGCGCCGGACCCGCGCTGCGGTTGTTGCGCTTGGTGTTGGTGCTGCCGGTGTGCGGGAACCAGTAGAACTCGAAGTGCTCGTTCTCGGCCCACAGTTGGTCGAACTCCGCCAACACGCGGTCCAACGGCATCGGCTCCTCGCGCGCGTGCAGCAGGAACAGCGGCTCGACGGCGAAGGTGACGGCCGTGACGATCCCGAGGGCGCCGAGCCCGATCCGGGCCGCCGCGAAGACCTCGGGATTCTCCTCCCGCGAGCAGGTGAGCACCGAGCCGTCGGCGGTGACCAGTTCGAGCGCGGTGATCTGCGCCGCGATCGAGCCCGACTCGCGCCCCGTGCCGTGGGTACCGGTGCTGACCGCCCCGGCCACGGTCTGCTCCATGATGTCGCCCATGTTGGCCAGCGACAGTCCCTCGCGCGCCAGAGCCGCGTTGAGCCGCTTGAGCGGGGTGCCCGCCTCGACCGTGACGGTCATCGCCGTACGGTCGATCTCCCGGATGCCGGTGAGCAGTTCGGGCCGTATCTGCACCCCGTCGGTCGCGGCTATGGACGTGAACGAGTGACCGGTGCCCACCGCCTTGACCCGTAGACCGTCGTCGGCCGCCTTGCGTATCTCGGCCGCCAGCTCCGCCACCGAGGCGGGAGTCACCTGCCGGGCCGGACGGGCGGTCACATTGCCGCCCCAGTTACGCCACGTGCCGTGCTTCCCGCTCGCCGTGCTGCTCAACGGTGCCTCCCCGACCCGCGGCCGGCCTGCTCAGCCGGCGGTACCCGAGGAACCCGACCGCGACCGCGACGGCTCCGGCGGCAGCCGGAACCCCGTACCCGGCGCGTGCTCCGGCGGCGTCGATCACCCAGCCGGCCGCGGACGAGCCGAGCGCGACACCGACCGCCAGGCCGGTACCCACCCAGGTCATGCCCTCGGTGAGGTTCGCGCGAGGTACGTGCTCTTCGATGAGGGACATCGTCGTGATCATCGTCGGTGCGACGGACAGCCCTGCGACGAACAGCGCCACGGCCAGGAGCGGCAGGTTCCCGACCAGTAGGAGGGGGATCATACTCACGGCCATCGTCGCCAGGCCCAGCACCCACCGGCGCTCGGGCCGCCCGGCGAACCGCAGCAGACCGAAGACCAGCCCGGCCGTGCAGGAACCGGCGGCGTACACGGCGAGCACGACGCTGGCCGCGCCCTTGTGCCCGCGCTCCTCGGCGAAGGCCACGGTCGCCACGTCCACCGCGCCGAAGATCGTGCCCGTCGCCGCGAACGCCGCCACCAGCACCTGGAGCCCCTTCGAGCGCAGCACGCTGCCGCCCACGTGGTTCTCGTCGCGCGGGTGGGGCACCGGCTCGGTGGCCCGCTGGGCGGTCAGCCAGAAGACGCCGACGGCGAGGAAGCAGGCCGCCAGCAGCGGGCCCGCCTCCGGGAACCAGGCGGTGGACAGTCCCACCGAGACGATCGGTCCGACGATGAAGCACACCTCGTCGACGACCGACTCGAACGAGTACGCCGTGTGCAGTTTCGGGGTTCCGCCGTACAGCGCCGCCCAGCGGGCCCGGACCATCGCGCCGAGGCTGGGCACCGAGCCGATCGCGGCGGAGAACACGAACAGCGTCCAGTCCGGCCACCGGAAGTGCGCGGCCAGCAGCAGCCCGGTGGCGGCGCCCAGCGCGACCAGGGTCGCCGGGCGCAGCACCCTGCGCTGGCCGTACCGGTCCACCAGGCGCGATATCTGCGGTCCGAGCACGGCGGCGGACAGCGCGATGGTCGCCGTGAGCGCGCCCGCGAGACCGTAGCGCCCGGTGAGCTGCGAGATCATCGTGATCACGCCGATGCCCATCATGGACAGCGGCATCCGGCCGACGAAGCCGGCGACGGCGAAGCCCTTGGTGCCGGGTTCGGCGAACAGGGCGCGGTAGGGGCTGGGCACGGCGGTCTCCGTTGTCCGGTGCGGGCGGTCCTGCGGGATGGTCTCGCGGGGTGGTTCCACGGGGCGGTCCCGCGGGAGGCGCGGACGGTCGCGCCACGCAGCAGTAAGGCGTGAAAGGCGCCCATACAGCTTACGAGTTAGGTAACCCTAACGCACCAGGTCAGCGCGGGACACGGGGCGGCGGACCCGGGCCGTTTTCCCGGCTGTCGGTGCCGGGTGGCAGGATCGGAGACATGCCAGACGCGCTCGATGTCCCCCCGCCGGACGCCGGTCCCTACGACGCCCTCCTCCTGCTCTCCTTCGGCGGCCCCGAGGGTCCCGACGACGTGGTCCCGTTCCTGGAGAACGTCACGCGCGGGCGTGGCATCCCGAAGGAACGCCTCAAGGAGGTCGGGCAGCACTACTTCCTGTTCGGCGGCGTCAGCCCGATCAACGAGCAGAACCGCGCCCTCCTCGACGCCCTGCGCAAGGACTTCGCCGAGCACGGTCTTGACCTGCCGGTCTACTGGGGCAACCGCAACTGGCAGCCGTATCTGACCGACACCCTGCGCGAGATGACCGCCGACGGCCGCCGCCGCGTCCTGGTGCTCGCCACCAGCGCCTACGCGTCGTACTCCGGCTGCCGCCAGTACCGCGAGAACCTGGCCGACGCGCTCGCCACGCTGGAGGCGGAGGGACTGACGCCCCCCAAGGTCGACAAGCTGCGGCACTACTTCAACCACCCCGGCTTCGTCGAGCCCATGACCGAGGGCGTGCTGCGCGCGCTCGCCGACCTCCCCGAGGAGGTCCGCGACGGCGCCCACATCGCCTTCACCACGCACTCCATCCCGCTCACGGCCGCCGACACCTCGGGCCTCGCCGAGGACCACGGGGACGGCGGCGCCTACGTCCGCCAGCACCTGGAGGTCGCCGGGCTGATCGCGGACGCGGTCCGCGAGCGCACCGGTGCCGACCACCCCTGGCAGCTCGTCTACCAGTCCCGCTCCGGCGCCCCGCACATCCCCTGGCTGGAGCCGGACATCTGCGACCACCTGGAGGAGCGGCACGCGGCCGGTGTCCCCGCCGTCGTCATGGCGCCCATCGGCTTCGTCTCCGACCACATGGAGGTCCTCTACGACCTCGACACCGAGGCAACGGCCAAGGCCGCGGAGCTGGGTCTGCCGGTGCGCCGCTCGGCCACGGTCGGCGCCGACCCGCGCTTCGCCGCCGCCGTGCGCGAGCTGATCGAGGAGCGCGCCGCCACCGAGCGCGGCGAGCGGATCACCCCGTGCGCCCTCGGCTCCCTCGGTGCGAGCCACGACCTGTGCCCCGTCGGCTGCTGCCCGGCCCGCGCCCCGCGCCCGGCCGCCGCCGGTGCCGACAGCCCCTACGCGTGAGGAGCCACGTGACGACCCCCCAGTCCGCCCCGCTCGACGACTCGCTCGACGACCTGCTCGACCTCGCCCTGGACGCCGCCCGCCGCGCCGGTGAGCTGCTGCGCGACGGCCGCCCGGCCGACCTCGCCGTGGCCAGGACCAAGTCCAGCCCCATCGACGTCGTCACCGAGATGGACATCGCGGCGGAGAAGCTGATCACCGACCTGATCTCCGAGCGCCGACCCGACGACGGCTTCCTCGGCGAGGAGGGCGCCGCCTCGGAGGGCACCAGCGGCGTCCGCTGGGTGATCGACCCGCTCGACGGCACCGTGAACTACCTCTACGGGCTGCCGACCTGGGCGGTGTCCATCGCCGCCGAGCGGGACGGCGAGACCGTCGTCGGCGTCGTCGCCGCCCCGCTGCGCGGCGAGACGTACCACGCGGTGCGCGGCGGCGGCGCCTTCGCCACCGGCGCCTGGGAGGGCGAGCGGGCGCTCGCCTGCCGCCCGGGCGCCCCGCTGGACCAGGCGCTCGTCGCGACGGGCTTCAACTACGTCACCGAGGTCCGCGCCCACCAGGCCCAGGTGGCCGCCCGGGTGCTGCCGCTGGTCCGGGATATCCGGCGCGGCGGCTCGGCGGCGATCGAGCTGTGCGACGTGGCCGCGGGCCGGCTGGACGGCTACTGGGAGCGCGGGCTCAACCCCTGGGACTACGCGGCCGGTGCCCTCATCGCCCGTGAGGCGGGCGCCGTGACCGGTGGACGCCCCGCAGAGCCCGAGTCGCCCGCCCTGACGTTCGCGGCCACCCCGGCCGTCTTCGAGGCGCTCCAGCCCCTCCTGGAGGACTTCGGCGCCTGGCACGACTGAGCGGTACCGCCACGTGAGTGGGCCCCGGCGGAGAGATCCGCCGGGGCCCACTCGACTGCCGGGTCGGTCAGGGCTGTGACACGGCGACTTCCACACCGTGCTCGGCCGCGAGACGGCGCAGGTCGTCCAGCTCTCCCTGCTCCACCTCGGCGAGGAAGTCGTCGCCCTCGTCACGAGCCCGCGACAGGTCGGACTCGGTCGTCTTTATGCGCTGCAGAAGTCCTGCGGTGAAAGCGTCCATGCTGCGCCCCCTCGTCCTGGGTCGTGGGTCGGTGGCACGGGGGTGTGCCGGTCGGGAAGGGGCGATCACGTGGCCCGCGGGTGCCCGGCACAGCCCTGCCGGGGCGGCTGCGGTGCCGGACACCCGCGCCCGCTCCGCCGAGGCTGATCGCGGAGTGACCGCATGGTGCCTCGGCACATGCGGAGCGTGATCGCGGGGTGTAAAGCCGTCCTCCCCGCACCGTTCGTCCGGGAAACCTCCGGCGCCGCAGAAAATCCCGCTTTCCCGCCCACCGACCGCCGTACCTGCGGCGACCGTCCTCGGCTTACCTCCGACTTATGGCCGAAAAGGGCAGGATGGAGGGCACAATCCCACGGACACCTCCGCCCGCCCGCGCCCCGGCGCGCCGTGGGCGGACACGAGGAAGGACAAGCGACGTGCGCGTACTCGTCGTCGAGGACGAGCAACTGCTCGCCGATGCGGTGGCCACCGGACTGCGCCGGGAGGCCATGGCCGTCGACGTCGTGTACGACGGTGCGGCCGCCCTGGAGCGCATCGGCGTCAACGACTACGACGTGGTCGTCCTCGACCGCGACCTCCCCCTCGTGCACGGCGACGACGTCTGCCGCCGGATCGTGGAGCTGGGCATCGCCACCCGCGTGCTCATGCTCACCGCCTCCGGTGACGTCAGCGACCGCGTCGAGGGTCTGGAGATCGGCGCCGACGACTATCTGCCCAAGCCCTTCGCCTTCAGCGAGCTGATCGCCCGCGTCCGCGCGCTCGGCCGCCGCACCAGCGTGCCCCTGCCGCCGGTCCTGGAGCGCGCCGGGATCAAGCTCGACCCCAACCGCCGCGAGGTCTTCCGCGACGGCCGCGAGGTCCAGCTCGCGCCCAAGGAGTTCGCCGTCCTGGAGGTGCTGATGCGCAGCGAGGGCGCGGTCGTCTCGGCCGAGCAGCTCCTGGAGAAGGCGTGGGACGAGAACACCGACCCGTTCACCAACGTGGTCCGGGTGACCGTGATGACGCTGCGCCGCAAACTCGGCGAACCTCCCGTGATCGTCACCGTGCCCGGCTCCGGCTACCGGATCTGATCCGCCATGGCCGCCACCCCCGCGCCGCCCCAGGCGCCCCCGAAGCCCACCTGGGACCCCCGCCGCCCCCAGCCGCCCTTCCCGTGGCTGCGCCCGACCATCCGCATACGGCTGACCCTGCTGTACGGCGGCATGTTCCTGATCGCCGGCATCCTGCTGCTGTCGATCATCTACCTGCTGGCCGCGCAGGCGATCAGCTCCGGCAACCAGCCGCTGTTCAAGATCGTCAGCTTCCAGGCGCTGAAGGTCTCCAGCGACAACTGCCAGGCGATCAACACCAGCAGCCTCTCGCTCCAGGACTTCAACGACGCGATCAGCCAGTGCGTCGACCACCAGCGCCAGGTCGCCCTGGACGAGCTGCTCAGCCGCTCGCTGCTCGCCCTGCTCGGTCTCGCCGTGATCGCCTTCGCCTTCGGCTACGCCATGGCGGGCCGCGTGCTGTCCCCGCTCGGCCGGATCACCCGGACCGCGCGCCAGGTCGCCGGGTCCGACCTGTCCCGCCGGATCGAGCTGGACGGACCCGACGACGAGCTGAAGGAGCTGGCGGACACCTTCGACGACATGCTGGAGCGCCTGCAGCGCGCCTTCACCGCCCAGCAGCGCTTCGTCGGCAACGCCTCCCACGAACTGCGCACCCCGCTGGCGATCAACCGCACGCTCCTGGAGGTCCACCTCTCGGACCCGAACGCGCCCGTGGAGCTGCAACAGCTCGGCAAGACCCTGCTCGCCACCAACGAACGCAGCGAGCAGCTCGTGGAGGGTCTGCTGCTGCTCGCCCGCAGCGACAACCAGATCGTCGAGCGCGGACCCGTGGACCTCGCCGAGGTCGCCGGGCAGGCCATCGACCAGGTGCGCGGCGAGGCGGACGCCAAGGGCGTCGAGCTGCGCGGCGAACGCAAGCGCGCGGTGGTGCTCGGCAACGGCGTGCTCCTGGAGCGCATCGCGCTGAACCTCGTGCAGAACGCGGTGCGGTACAACATCCCGGAGGACGGCTGGGTCGAGGTCACCACCGACACCGAGCACAACCAGGCGGTGCTGACCGTCTCCAACACCGGTCCGGTGGTCCCGGCGTACGAGGTCGACAACCTCTTCGAGCCGTTCAGGCGGCTGCGCACCGAGCGCACGGGCAGCGACAAGGGCGTCGGACTCGGTCTGTCCATCGTCCGCTCCGTGGCACGGGCGCACGGCGGGCACATCGTGGCCCGGCCGCGCGAGGGCGGGGGTCTGGTGATGCGCGTCACCCTGCCGCTGTGAACGGGTCTCCGGCACGCCCGGAGATTGTTCGCTTCGCGCGGAATTTTCCACCACCGTGCCGGGGTTGTCCCTGTGTGATCAATCACATGTGTGGATTTCCGGCCATGTACTGAACGTGATCAAGAAGTGGGCCACAAAGCCGGGAAAGTCCGGGTTTTCAGCCCTCCTGATCACGGGAAGTACACGATGAGGCGCCTTTGAGGTGCGGCATTCGAACCGTGTACGGTCCTCACCGCCATCCAAGCCGATCACTCTTGAGGGATCGGGTTGGGTGTCGATTGAGTAACAGACCTTGATGTGAGGCAAAATCTCCGCCTCAGGTCGGGCACAAGTCCGGCCTCTCACGCGTTACGTGCGCTGAAGACACCGCAGACACCCAGAGGGGGAGAGCGACCATGGCAACCGATTACGACACTCCACGCAAGACCGACGACGACGTCGACTCGGACAGTCTCGAAGAGCTGAAGGCCCGGCGGAACGACAAGTCCACCTCCGCGGTGGACGTCGACGAGTTCGAGGCCGCAGAGGGCCTTGAGCTGCCCGGCGCCGACCTCTCCAACGAGGAGCTGGCCGTCCGTGTGCTGCCCAAGCAGCAGGACGAGTTCACCTGCATGAGCTGCTTCCTCGTCCACCACCGCAGCCAGTTGGCCCGCGAGAAGAACGGCCAGCCGATCTGCCGCGACTGCGACTGAGGACGGGTCGGCCGTGACTGGCTCGACCCCTCCGCGGAAGCGCCGTTTCCGGTTCCCGGGAGCGGACAAAGGGCCGTTCGGCGGCTCGCACGGCACGCGTGACCACGAGCGGGGCTCACCGGAAGCGGGAGCCTCGCTCGAACCACCGGCGGAGCGCCACGCTCCGCGGGCCGGGACGGGGGAGTCCGCCGGTCCCGACACACCGGTCCGTCATCCACGGGCCGCGGCGATCCGTGGCAGGGCACGTCATCTGGCACGCGAAGGCGCACGCCGGGGCGGCGGCCACGCCCGCGCGGGCATCGCCTACGTCGCGGACCGCGTCATCGACATCGCCCCCCGCGTCCCCGTACGGGACCTCGCGACGCTGCGCCGGCAGTTCCCGGACCTCGGACCCGAGCAGCTCGCGGACAAGCTCGTGGCGGGCGCCGCGAACGCCACCTCCACCGTCGGCGCCGGAATCGGAGCGGCGGCCATGCTGCCCGTACCGCCCGCCCTGCCGACCGAACTCGCCGCGGAGATCACCGCGGTCGCCGCGATCGAGCTGAAGCTCATCGCCGAACTCCACGAGGTCTACGGACGGCGCGCTCCCGGCGGCATCGGCGCCCGCAGCACCGCGTATCTGGCCTCCTGGTCCGGCGAGCGCGGCATCGACGTGATGAAGCCGTCGACCATCGACGCGGCCCTGGGCGGGCGCATGAAACGCGAACTGCGCCAGCAGATCATGAAGCGCATGGTCCGCAACCTCCCCAACCTGACGCCCTTCATGGTGGGCGCCGCCGTGGGCGCGGTCATGAACCGCCGCGACACCAGGAAGCTCGCCGAGCGCGTCCGGTCCGACCTGCGCACGGTCCAGGTCCCCTGGGACGAACTGGGCGCGCAGCCCCCGCTCGACCAGCCCGAACACCCGGTGCGGATCAAGGAGATGTCCGAGGACCCCGAGCCCCCGGGAAACCCGAAGGGCTGACCTCAGGCAGCGGCGCCGGTGCCCTTCGCCGCCTCGATGGCCGCCGCCAGCCGCTCGGGCTCGCGCGTCGACAGGTACAGGTACGGCGTCGGGTCCTGCGGGTCGGTCACCTCGACCCGCAGCGCGGTCGGGATGTACGCCCGCAGCAGCAGGAACGCGCGCGTGTCCGCCTTGTAGGTCCGCCAGGCGCGCGCCTCCTCCGCGTCCAGCACCTCGCTGGTACCGAGCGCCGACACCGGGATCTTCGCCTCGCCCGCGATCAGCGAGTCGCCCACGATCCGGATGCGCTGGGAGCCGTACGCGCTCGCCATCACGGCCGCCACGGCGGTGCCCCCGACCAGCCCGCCGAGCAGCGGCAGCGTGCCGAAGGGGAGCAGGATCAGGGCGAAGGAGACACCCACGAGGAAGCTGATCAGCCACCACGAGCGGGGGGCGGTCAGACGTTCTTCGTAGGGGGTGGCGGCAAGCTGCATGGAGCCAAGCTTGGCACGCCGACGCCGGGTGCCGGGCGGCCGGGTAAGGTCTGCGCCTGTGAGTCGTAGTTCCCCAGCCCTTGAGCCGCCCGCCGACGCGGTGCGCCCCGTACGCCACCCCGACGCGCCCGCCCCCGGTGAACCGCTGGGCACCCACTACGAACACTGTTTCGGATGCGGGCCCGGACAGCCGCACGGGCTGCACCTGGACGCCCGCGCGGGCGACGGCGTGACGCTGACCGCCGAGTTCACCGTCAAGCCCGCCCATCAGGGCGCCCCCGGCCTCGCGCACGGCGGGGTGCTCGCCACCGCCCTGGACGAGACGCTGGGCTCGCTGAACTGGCTGCTGCGGACCATCGCCGTCACCGGCAGACTGGAGACGGACTTCGTACGGCCCGTCCCCGTGGGCACCACGCTCCATCTGGAGGCCGAGGTCACCGCCGTCGCCGGACGGAAGATCTACTCCACCGCCACCGGACGCATCGGCGGTCCCGAGGGACCCGTCGCGGTCCGTGCCGACGCCCTCTTCATCGAGGTCAAGGTCGACCACTTCACCGACCACGGCCGCGAGGAGGAGGTCCGGGCCGCGATGAGCGACCCGGACCAGATCCGCCGTACCCGCGCCTTCGAGGTGAACCCATGAACGCCGACCGGACCGCCCCGCTGGACGTCCGCATCCGCCGGGTCGACCCCGACGTCCCCCTCCCGGCGTACGAGCACCCCGGAGACGCCGGAGCCGACCTGCGCACCACCGAGCCCCGCGAGCTGAGCCCCGGTGAGCGGGCCGTCCTGCCCACGGGCATCGCGATCGCGCTCCCGGAGGGGTACGCGGCGTTCGTGCACCCCCGTTCGGGTCTGGCCGCCCGCTGCGGTGTGGCGCTCGTGAACGCTCCCGGGACGGTGGATGCCGGGTACCGTGGAGAGATCAAGGTGATCGTGGTGAATCTCGATCCGCGCGAGAGCGTGCGGTTCGAACGCTTCGACCGGATTGCCCAACTGGTCGTCCAGCAGGTCGAGAGGGTCCGCTTCCAGGAGGTCGCGGAACTTCCCGCCTCGGTACGCGCCGAGGGGGGCTTCGGGTCCACCGGAGGTCATGCCTCGGTGGACGACGGGAGCGGCACAGAGGGTCGGTCCGCCGAGGGCGGTCCGACGGGTGGGAATCGATACGCTTCGGTCGTATCCGACCGGGAAGGACAGTGACGTGTTCGGACGTCGCAACAAGAAGGGTGCCGCCGAGGGCGCGGCCGGCGAGGCCGAGCAGGTCGTCGACAGCGTCGGCACCGAGGCGGACGAAGAGCGTGAGCGCGTGCGGCTCGAGCCCGAGCCGCGGCCCGACGGGCCCTGGGACTCCACCGAGGTGCGCGACCCGGCCGAGGGCCGTGTCGACCTCGGCGGTCTGTTCGTGCCGGGCGTGGACGGCATGGAACTGCGCGTCGAGGTCGCCGGTGACGCGATCGTCGCCGCGACCGTCGTCCTGCGGGACAGCGCCATCCAGCTCCAGGCGTTCGCCGCCCCCAAGCGCGAGGGCATCTGGGGCGAGGTCCGCGAGGAGATCGCGGGCGGCATCACCCAGCAGGGCGGCATCATCGACGAGGTCGAGGGCCCGCTCGGCTGGGAACTGCGCGCGCAGGTCCCGGTCCAGTTGCCCGACGGCACCGGCGGCTTCCAGGTCGTCCGCTTCGTCGGCGTGGACGGCCCGCGCTGGTTCCTGCGCGGAGTGATCTCCGGCCAGGGCGCGGTGCAGCCGCAGGCCGCGGGGCTCCTTGAGCAGATCTTCCGGGACACGGTCGTGGTCCGCGGCGAGGGTCCGATGGCCCCGCGCGACCCGATCGTCCTCAAGCTGCCCAACGACGCCCAGATGGTCCCCGAGAACGTCCAGCAGGAGGAGGGCTCCCGCTTCTCCGGCGGCATGGGCCAGCTCCAGCGCGGCCCGGAGATCACCGAGGTCCGCTGACCGGCGGTACGACCGGTACGACGAGCGAGGGGCCGTACTCCCACGGGGGTGCGGCCCCTCCTTCGTGCCCTCGCGGGCGTCAGGGTTGTGTCAAAGCGCCCCGGTCCGGTGGCCCCGCGCCCGCTTTGTCCGCATCGTTGGCCGTAGGGTCGACGCCGGACGGGGAGCGGTTCACCGGAAGACAATGGGGCCATGGGACGCGGCAAGCTTCGGATCTACCTCGGCGCCGCACCGGGCGTGGGCAAGACCTACGCGATGCTCTCCGAGGCGCACCGGCGCGTCGAGCGCGGCACCGACTGCGTCGTGGCCCACGTCGAGCACCACGGCAGACCCCGCACCGAGGTCATGCTGCACGGGCTGGAGCGCGTTCCGGGGCGCGAGCTGGAGCACCGGGGCGCCGTCTTCACCGAGATGGACGTGGACGCCGTACTGCGCCGCGCCCCCGCCGTCGCCCTCGTGGACGAGCTCGCCCACACCAACGTCCCCGGCTCGCGCAACGCCAAGCGCTGGCAGGACGTGGAGGAACTGCTCGCGGCCGGGATCGACGTGGTCTCCACGGTCAACATCCAGCACCTGGAGTCGCTGGGCGACGTCGTCGAGTCGATCACCGGGGTGCGCCAGCGCGAGACCGTGCCCGACGAGGTCGTGCGCCGCGCCGACCAGATCGAGCTGGTCGACATGTCCCCGCAGGCGCTGCGCCGCCGCATGGCGCACGGCAACATCTACCAGCCGGACAAGGTCGACGCCGCTCTCTCCAACTACTTCCGCCCCGGCAACCTCACCGCCCTGCGCGAGCTGGCGCTGCTGTGGGTGGCCGACCGGGTCGACGAGTACCTCAACGAGTACCGCAGCGAGCACGAGGTCTCCCGGATCTGGGGCTCGCGCGAGCGCATCGTGGTCGGACTGACCGGCGGACCCGAGGGGCGCACCCTGATCCGCCGTGCCGCCCGGCTCGCGGAGAAGGGCGCGGGCGGCGAGGTGCTCGCCGTCTACATCGCCCGCAGCGACGGCCTCACCGCCGCCTCCCCGAAGGAGCTGGCCCTCCAGCGCACCCTGGTGGAGGACCTCGGCGGCACCTTCCACCACGTGGTCGGCGACGACATACCCGCCGCCCTGCTGGACTTCGCGCGCGGTGTCAACGCCACCCAGGTCGTGCTCGGCTCCTCGCGCCGCAAGACCTGGCAGTACGTCTTCGGACCCGGGGTCGGCGCCACGGTCGCCCGCGAGTCGGGTCCGGACCTGGACGTCCACATCGTCACCCACGAGGCGGTCGCCCGGGGCCGGGGACTGCCCGTGGCCCGGGGTGCCCGGCTCGGGCGGGGCAGGATCGTCTGGGGCTGGCTGGTGGGCGTCGGCGGTCCGGTGGGGCTCGCGGTGCTGCTCAACACCGTGGACCTCGGTCTCGCCAACGACATGCTGCTCTTCCTGGCCCTCACGGTCGCCGCCGCGCTGCTCGGCGGACTGCTGCCCGCGCTCGCCTCGGCCGCCATCGGGTCCTTCCTGCTGAACTACTTCTACACCCCGCCCCTGCACCGCCTCACCGTCGCCGACCCGAAGAACATCGTCGCGATCGCGATCTTCTTCGGGGTCGGGATGTCCGTCGCCTCCGTGGTGGACCTCGCCGCCCGGCGCACCCACCAGGCGGCCCGGCTGCGCGCCGAGTCGGAGATCCTGTCCTTCCTCGCGGGCAACGTCCTGCGCGGCGAGACCGGTCTTGAGGAACTCCTCGAACGGGTCCGGGAGACCTTCGCCATGGAGTCCGCCGCCCTCCTGGAGCGGGCCAGCGACGTCGACCCCTGGACCTGCCAGGGGCGCGTCGGCGTCGGACCACCGCTGGAGCGGCCCGAGGACGCCGACGTGGACATGCCGGTCGGGGACCACATGGCGCTCGCGCTCACCGGCCGGGTGCTGCCCGCCGAGGACCGCCGGGTGCTCGCCGCCTTCGCCGCCCAGGCAGCCGTCGTCCTGGACCGGCGCCGCCTGCAGGCCGAGGCGGACCAGGCGCGCACCCTCGCCGAGGGCAACCGCATCCGCACCGCCCTGCTCGCCGCCGTCAGCCACGACCTGCGCACCCCGCTCGCGGGAATCAAGGCCGCCGTCTCCTCGCTCCGCTCCGACGACGTCGCCTGGTCCGAGGAGGACCGCGCCGAGCTGCTCGAAGGCATCGAGGAGGGCGCCGACCGCCTCGACCACCTCGTCGGCAACCTCCTGGACATGTCCCGCCTCCAGACCGGCACCGTCACCCCGCTGATCCGCGAGATCGACGTGGACGAGGTGGTCCCGATGGCGCTGGTCGGGGTGCCCGAGGACAGCGTCGAGCCGGACGTGCCCGAGACGCTGCCCATGGTCGCCGTCGACCCCGGACTGCTGGAGCGCTCGGTCGCCAACCTGGTCGAGAACGCCGTCAAGTACAGTCCCCCCGGCCGCCGCGTCCTCGTCGCCGCCAGCGCCCTGGACGACCGGGTCGAGGTGCGTGTGGTCGACCGGGGTCCCGGCGTCCCCGACGACGCCAAGGAGCGCATCTTCGAGCCCTTCCAGCGCCACGGCGACGCCCCGCGCGGTGCCGGGGTCGGGCTCGGTCTCGCCGTCGCCCGGGGCTTCGCCGAGGCGATGGGCGGCACGCTGGTCGCCGAGGACACCCCGGGCGGGGGTCTGACCATGGTGCTGAGCCTGCGCGCGGCGGGGCACGGCACACCGGAGTGCGCGACGGAAGCGGACGCGCACACCACGGAACGAGAAAGGCAGGCCCTATGACCAGGGTGCTGGTGGTCGACGACGAACCGCAGATCGTGCGGGCCCTCGTGATCAACCTCAAGGCGCGCCAGTACGAGGTGGACTCCGCCGCCGACGGCAGGACCGCCCTCGAACTCGCCGCCTCCCGCCACCCCGACGTGGTCGTCCTCGACCTCGGTCTGCCCGACATGGACGGCGTCGAGGTCATCCGCGGCCTGCGCGGCTGGACCCGGGTGCCCGTCCTGGTCCTCTCCGCCCGCCACTCCTCCGACGAGAAGGTCGAGGCGCTGGACGCGGGCGCCGACGACTACGTCACCAAGCCGTTCGGCATGGACGAACTCCTCGCCCGGCTGCGCGCCGCCGTCCGCCGGGCCGAACCCGTCGGCGAGGGCGAGGTGACCACCGTGGAGACCGCGGGCTTCACCGTCGACCTGGCCGCCAAGAAGGTCAACCGCGCGGGCAAGGACGTACGCCTCACCCCCACCGAGTGGCACCTCCTGGAGGTCCTGGTCCGCAACACCGGACGCCTGGTCGGCCAGAAGCAGCTCCTGCGCGAGGTGTGGGGACCGTCGTACGGCACGGAGACCAACTACCTGCGCGTCTACATGGCCCAGTTGCGCCGCAAGCTGGAGACCGACCCGGCGCACCCCCGCCACTTCATCACAGAGCCCGGGATGGGGTACCGCTTCGAGAAGTGACCGGCGCGGTCCGGGACATGGGAGAGCGGGCGGGACGCGAGGAACGGGGGAGGCGGGGGCGCCACGAGTACGGCCTTGTCGGCCCGCCCCGGTACGCTTCAGACATGAGTGCCGTTCCTCGATCCGAAAAGCCGGTCGGCCGGTTCCGCCGCATGCTGGACCGGCTCTCCTCGTCGCAGGAGGACCTGGAGTCGGAGGAGCTGCGGGAGGACGCCGACACGGCGGGCTGCACCCGCATCGGCGACTGCCACGACCGGCAGATCGTCACCGTAACTGGTACCTTGCGCACGGTCACCCTGCGCCCGCGCGCCGGAGTCCCAGCCCTGGAGGCGGAGCTGTTCGACGGCACCGCCGCACTGGACGTGGTGTGGCTCGGCAGGCGCTCCATCACGGGCATAGAACCCGGACGCAGGCTGATCGCATCGGGCCGGATCTCGATGAGCCGGGGCCGCCGCGTGCTGTTCAACCCGAAATACGAACTGCGACCCCTCGGACGGGAGTAGCCGGTGACGTCCCTCGACAAGCCGACCCAGGACACCGGACAGACACCACCGGACGACGGCCACGACTCGCGTGCGGTGACCGAGGCCGCGCTGTTCGAGGCGTTCGGCGGGATCCGGGGGATGGTCGAGACGGTCCTGCCCGGACTGCTCTTCGTCACGATCTACACGATCAACAAGGACCTGCACCTCTCCGCGCTCGCCGCGCTGGGCGTGGCGGTCGTGATGCTGATCGTCCGGCTGCTGCGCCGGGACACCGTCAAGCACGCGTTCAGCGGCGTCTTCGGTGTGGCCTTCGGTGTCGTCTTCGCGATGTTCACGGGCAACGCCAAGGACTTCTACCTCCCCGGGATGCTCTACACCCTGGGTCTGGCGATCGCCTACATCGTCACCACCCTCGCCGGGGTGCCCCTGATCGGTCTGATGCTCGGCCCGGTCTTCAAGGAGAACCTCTCCTGGCGCACCCGCAACCCGGGGCGCAAGAAGGCGTACGCCAAGGCCAGTTGGGCGTGGGGTCTGATCCTGCTCGCCAAGTGCGCGATCCTCTTCCCGCTCTACTGGTGGGCGGACACCACCCAGCTCGGCTGGGTCCTGGTCATCCTGAAGATCCCGCCCTTCCTGCTGGCGGTCTGGCTCACCTGGGTCTTCCTCGCGAAGGCGCCGCCGCCGATCGACGTGTTCGCCGAGATGGAGGCCGCCGAGCAGGCGGAGAAGGCGGAGAAGGCGGAGCGGGAGCGCGCGGCGGCCGAGTCGGGCGAGGCGACCGGCGGACGGCACCGCAGAGGCGCGTAGCGCATGGAACACGGGGAACCCCGGCTACCACCGTTGGTAGCCGGGGTTCCTTGCCGTACGGGACTCAGCCCTCTTCCCGCCGTACCGACAGCAGGTCCTCGAGCTGCTCCTCGCGGGCCTGCGCGGCCACGAAGAGGAGTTCGTCGCCCGGCTCCAGGGAGTCCTCCTTGGACGGCGTCAGCACCCGGGTGCCCCGGATGATCGTGACCAGGGAGGTGTCCTCCGGCCAGGCCACGTCCCCGACCTGGGTGCCGGCAAGCGCCGACTCCTCCGGCAGGGTCAGCTCGACCAGGTTGGCGTCGCCGTGGCTGAAGCGGAGCAGCCGGACCAGGTCGCCGACGCTCACCGCCTCCTCGACCAGGGCGGACATCAGACGCGGGGTGGAGACGGCCACGTCCACGCCCCAGGACTCGTTGAAGAGCCACTCGTTCTTGGGGTTGTTCACCCGGGCGACGACGCGCGGGACGCCGTACTCCGTCTTGGCGAGCAGCGAGACCACCAGGTTGACCTTGTCGTCACCGGTCGCGGCGATGACGACGTTGCAGCGCTGGAGCGCGGCCTCGTCCAGGGAGGTGATCTCGCAGGCGTCGGCAAGCAGCCACTCCGCCTGGGGCACGCGCTCGACCGAGATGGCGGTCGGCGCCTTGTCGATCAGCAGGACCTCGTGACCGTTCTCCAGCAGCTCGGCCGCGATCGAGCGGCCGACGGCACCGGCACCGGCAATGGCGACCCTCATCAGTGACCGCTCTCCTCTTCGGGTCCCCCGGCGAACGCCGCCTCGACCTTCTCCACGTCGTCCGTGCGCATCATCACGTGCACCAGGTCGCCTTCTTGCAGGACCGTCTGCGAGGTGGGCAGCACGGCCTCGCCCAGGCGGGTCAGGAACGCCACGCGGACGCCCGTCTCCTCCTGGAGCTTGCTGATCTTGTGGCCCACCCACTTCTCGGAGGCGTGCACCTCGGCGAGCTGCACCCCACCGGTGGGATCGCGCCACAGCGGCTCGGCGCCGGAGGGCAGCAGACGGCGCAGCATCTGGTCGGCGGTCCAGCGGACCGTGGCCACCGTCGGGATGCCCAGACGCTGGTAGACCTCGGCCCGGCGGGGGTCGTAGATGCGGGCGGCCACGTTCTCCACCCCGAACATCTCGCGGGCGACGCGCGCGGAGATGATGTTGGAGTTGTCACCGCTGGAGACGGCGGCGAAGGCGCCCGCCTCCTCGATGCCGGCCTCGCGCAGGGTGTCCTGGTCGAAGCCGACGCCGGTGACCCGGCGACCGCCGAATCCCGGCCCCAGCCGTCGGAAGGCGGTGGGGTCCCGGTCGATCACCGCGACCGTGTGGCCCTGTTGCTCCAGGGTCTGCGCGAGCGCGGAACCCACGCGTCCGCAGCCCATGATGACGATGTGCACGACCGTCCTTCCGGTGTCCAAAAGTTACTGCTCGGCCTCAGGGTCTCAGACCGACGCCCAAAGCTACACACGCGCGGTCCTCGTGAGGCACCCGCTGGTCACGTGCTCACCTGTGCCGCTCGGTGATGCCCGTCACCCCGGGTTCCCCGCGTCGCGTGATGCTGCGCACGCTGCACCGGGTCAGGATTCCGAGGGCGAGGAGCGCGAGGGTCGCGCCGATCAGTTCCGCGGCCGCGGGCATGGGACCTCCGAAGGGCGATGAACTGCGACGACGGGCCGGTCTGCCATCTAGGCACGGGGGGCGCGGGGACGACGGAAACCGCGGTTCCGCGCGCCCCTGATTTCACTCGTGAGGCAGAATGCGTCTTTCGGGTGGGCGGCTGCCTGTTCGAAGCCTTACGATCCTCTGTCGTGTCCAAACTGACCGACGTGCCCAAACGCATTCTGATCGGGCGCGCCTTGCGCAGTGACCGGCTGGGCGAAACGCTCCTGCCGAAGCGCATCGCCCTCCCCGTCTTCGCCTCCGACCCGCTGTCCTCCGTCGCCTACGCGCCGGGGGAGGTTCTGCTGGTCCTGTCCATCGCGGGCGTGTCGGCGTACCACTTCAGCCCCTGGATCGCCGTCGCGGTCGTCGTGCTGATGTTCACCGTGGTCGCCTCCTACCGGCAGAACGTCCACGCGTACCCCAGCGGCGGCGGCGACTACGAGGTGGCGAACACCAACCTCGGTCCCCGGGCGGGTCTCACCGTCGCCAGCGCCCTGCTGGTGGACTACGTGCTGACCGTCGCCGTGTCCATCACCTCGGGCATCGAGAACCTGGGGTCCGCGATCCCCTTCGTGATCGAGCACAAGGTGCTCTGCGCGTGCGCGGTGATCCTCCTGCTGACGCTGATGAACCTGCGCGGCATGAAGGAGTCCGGCAAGCTCTTCGCGATCCCGACGTACGTGTTCGTCGGCGGCGTCTTCATCATGATCGTCTGGGGTGCGATCCGGGGACTGGTCCTCGGCGAGACCATGCACGCGCCCACCTCCGGCTTCCACATCAGAGCCGAGCACCAGGGACTCGCGGGCTTCGCGCTGATCTTCCTGCTGCTGCGTGCCTTCTCCTCCGGCTGTGCCGCGCTCACCGGCGTGGAGGCGATCTCCAACGGCGTCCCGGCCTTCCGCAAGCCCAAGTCCAAGAACGCGGCGACCACGCTCGCCATGATGGGTCTGCTGGCCGTCACGATGTTCTGCGGCATCATCGCCCTCGCGATGTCCACCGGCGTCCGCATGGCCGAGAACCCGGCGACCGACCTGATCAAGGGCGGCGTCCCGATCGGACCCGGCTACGTCCAGAACCCGGTGATCTCCCAGGTCGCCGAGGCGGTCTTCGGCAAGGGCAGCTTCCTGTTCGTCGTCCTCGCGGCGGCGACGGCCCTGGTCCTCTTCCTCGCGGCGAACACGGCGTACAACGGCTTCCCGCTGCTCGGCTCGATCCTCGCCCAGGACCGCTATCTGCCCCGCCAGCTCCACACCCGCGGCGACCGCCTCGCGTTCTCCAACGGCATCGTGCTGCTGGCCGGTACGGCGATGCTCCTCGTGGTCATCTACGGCGCCGACTCCACGCGGCTGATCCAGCTCTACATCGTCGGCGTGTTCGTGTCCTTCACGCTCAGCCAGACCGGCATGGTCCGGCACTGGAACCGCCACCTCGCCGCCGAGAAGGACCCGGCCAAGCGCAGCCACATGATCCGCTCCCGCGCGATCAACGCCTTCGGCGCCTTCTTCACCGGTCTGGTGCTGGTCGTCGTCCTGGTCACCAAGTTCACGCACGGCGCCTGGGTCGCCCTGCTCGGCATGTGCATCTTCTACGCCACGATGACCGCGATCCGTAAGCACTACGACCGCGTCGCCGACGAGATCGCCGCGCCCGAGGGCCCCAGCGACGACAGCGTGCGCCCCTCCCGTGTGCACTCCCTCGTCCTGATCTCCAAGATCCACCGCCCCACCCTGCGCGCCCTCGCCTACGCCAAGCTGATGCGCTCCGACACCCTGGAGGCGCTCACGGTCAACGTCGACCCCGCCGAGACGAAGGCGCTCCGCGCGGAGTGGGAACGGCGGGGCATCGACGTCCCCCTCAAGGTCCTCGACTCGCCCTACCGCGAGATCACCCGCCCGATCATCGAGTACGTCAAGAACCTGCGCCGCCAGTCCCCGCGCGACGCGGTCTCCGTGATCATCCCCGAGTACGTGGTGGGCCACTGGTACGAGCATCTGCTCCACAACCAGAGCGCGCTGCGGCTGAAGGGGCGGTTGCTGTTCACGCCGGGCGTGATGGTCACGTCCGTGCCGTACCAGTTGGAGTCCTCCCAGGTCGCGCGGGACCGCGCACGCCGTCGGCAGGAGTGGAGCGCGCCGGGTGCGGTGCGACGGGGACCGGCTGAGCGGGCGAAGGAGGGGGCGGGGGCTCGGGAGTGAGGTTGTCGGGTTCGGCGTAGGGGGCGGCTGTCCACGGCGGCGCCGGGGTTCCGGGGGCGGGGTCGCTCCTGGGACCTGGGGCGAGGGGTGTTCCCGGGTCCTGGGGCGGGGGGTGCTCCCGGGTCCTGGGGCGGGGGGGTGCTCCCGGTCCTGAGGTGGGGGTGCTCCCGGTCCTGGAGTGGGGGCGCTCCCGGGTCCTGGGGTGGCCGGGGACGCCGTAGACTGGTGGGCTGTTGTCCCCACAGGGTGTCGTCACGGCCCCTGGTCCCTTGATCTGGAGTCCTCCCCCCATGCAGGCAGAATCGACGAAGTCTCTGGTGGGCCGGGAGTACGAGGTCGAGGTCGGCCCCGTCGCCCACGGCGGCCACTGCATCGCCCGTACCTCCGAGGGTCAGGTGCTGTTCGTCCGGCACACGCTGCCGGGGGAGCGGATCGTGGCCCGGGTGACGGAGGGCGAGGAGGGCGCGCGGTTCCTGCGTGCCGACGCGGTGGAGATCCTGGACGCGTCCAAGGACCGTATCGAGGCGCCGTGCCCGTTCGCCGGTCCCGGCAAGTGCGGCGGCTGCGACTGGCAGCACGCCAAGCCGGGCGCGCAGCGCCGTCTGAAGGGCGAGGTGATCGCCGAGCAGTTGCAGCGGCTCGCGGGTCTCACCCCGGAGGACGTCGGCTGGGACGGCACGGTGATGCCCGCCGAGGGCGACAAGCTGCCCGCGGGCGAGGTGCCCCAGTGGCGCACGCGCGTGCAGTACGCCGTGGACGCCGAAGGTCACGCGGGTCTGCGCCGCCACCGCTCGCACGAGGTCGAGCGGATCGACCGCTGCATGATCGCGGCGGAGGGCGTCACCGAGCTGGGCATCGAGTCGCGCGACTGGTCCGGCATGGAGTCGATCGAGGCGATCACCGCGACGGGCTCGCAGGACCGCCAGGTCATCCTGACCCCGCGCCCGGGCGCCCGCCTGCCGATCGTCGAGCTGGACAAGCCGGTGTCGGTGATGCGGGTCGAGGAGAAGGACGGCGGCGTCCACCGCGTCCACGGCCGCCCCTTCGTCCGCGAGCGCGCCGACGGGCGTACGTACCGCGTCGGCAGCGGCGGCTTCTGGCAGGTCCACCCGAAGGCGGCCGACACCCTGGTGAAGGCGGTCATGCAGGGTCTGCTGCCCCGCAAGGGCGAGATGGCGCTCGACCTCTACTGCGGCGCCGGTCTCTTCGCCGGTGCGCTCGCCGACCGCCTCGGCGAGAAGGGCGCGGTGCTCGGCATCGAGTCCGGCAAGCGCGCGGTGGAGGACGCCCGCCACAACCTGGCGGACTTCCCCCGCGTCCGCATCGAACAGGGCAAGGTCGAATCCGTCCTCCCCCGCACGGGGATCACCGAGGTCGACCTGATCGTCCTGGACCCGCCCCGCGCGGGCGCGGGCAAGAAGACCGTCGACCACCTCGCCTCCCTGGGGGCGCGGCGTATCGCGTACGTCGCGTGTGATCCGGCTGCGTTGGCTCGGGATCTGAAGTACTTCGGGGAGTGCGGGTACCGGGTGCGGACGCTTCGGGCGTTCGATCTGTTTCCCATGACGCATCATGTGGAGTGTGTGGCGATCCTCGAACCGGCCGCGAAGGGCTCCTGACCTGCGGGTTTGGGTGGTGTGCGCTATGTGTATTGTGGGCGTTACGGGCGATATCTTGACGCTGAAATGACGCTCGTTCTGATGGGGTGTCAGGCGGACGTTGGGCAGGTCAGGGGGCGTCAAGGCTGCGAGTGGCGAGGCAGCGCCGAGGACTGATGACGCTCAAAGCGGAGTCGCCGGGTCCTGCAGATCAGATGTCGCGGAAGAGACCAGCGAGTGCGGTGACCTGCCGCGATGAGCGGTTGGCGGTCGCTGACCTGCGCGAATGACCTTTCGGCTATTTCACGATCGTGACCGCGCTCAAAGACGACGAGCGCCGACTCGTCATGCCTTCTGTGCTCCGCCGAAGGTCGCTTCTTCTGCTGCAGGGACTGTCGGCTGAGGCGGTCCGGCGAGGGTACGAGGTGCGGAAGGCCCACTCGTTCTTCCGCCCACGCGAGGGCGGAGTGGACATTGCTATCGACGGCCTCCCTTACACCGTCAGTGTCAGGCAGGAGTTCCCGCAGTCCACGGATCCCGACCGCTCCTCGCGCCTCGTCGTGGAGCTCGCTCATGGCCTGACCGACCGGCCCGGCCGCTGGCGAGATCGGAAGACCCGGACGCTCGAAGAGGCCCTGGGCGCGGTCCTTGGAGAGATCGAGGTACGAGCGGCACAAGATGCCCGGCGCAGGCAGAACGAGCAGCAGGCCATTGTGGAACGCAAAGTTCGCTGGCGAGCGGCCGTGGAGGTGGCGAAAGAACAGGCTGTTCGCGAACAACTTGCCCAGGCACTACGCGAAGATGCCGGGCGCTGGCAGGAGTCTGCTGCCCTCAGCGCGTACTGCACGGCATGGGAACATCGTATTGGCGAGCTTCACGGCCTTGTGGACGAGCCGACTCTGAGTCAGACCCGGCGCTGGTTGGAGTGGGCAAGGGCGTACGTGAGGTCGATCGACCCCTTGAGTGAGCTGCCGAAGATGCCGGACGCACGCGAACCTACGCCGGAGGAACTCAAGCCATATCTCAGGGGATGGAGCCCTGACGGGCCGGAACGGCGGGGTGGTCGGTGACGCGCGCACAAGTAGTTCGCCGACCTGCTGCCGGTGACCCAGCACGTTGAGTGCGTCGCGATCCTTGAGCCCGCCGAAAAGGCTGGCCGACCTGCTGTTTGGGCGAGTGTGCGTTGTGTGCGTTACGGGCGATATCTTGACGCATATCTGACGCGCGTTCTGACGGTCCGCCAGTTGATCATTTATTTGCCTGATAGTCCGTCAGATATTTGTTCACTCACCTAGACACCTCGTTGCCTTTTAGCGGCCCCCGATTGGCAAGTGCGATCACGCTGGTATCCAGCACCGGGAGTGCCTTGGTCTTCCCCAACGAACACCAGGGTTACAGTCTCTGCGTTGCCGCGCAGACCCCACTGTGGGATCTCAAATTCCGTGTCGGAATCTCACGGTCGGTGTCGGATGGAAGTCGGATCCGACACCATGCTGAGATTCGCAGGTCGCAGTAGGCAAGAGAGAGCGCGGTCAGTGGGTTGCTGCTTTTCTACGCTGGTGCCCACGTTCACTCGTTGGGGGACTCGGCTGCCGGCGGGATACCGCACCGCCAGCAGTCGTTCGCGTGGTCGTCCTGGCAGACGTAGCGGATGGCGCCATCCACGCACCATTCGGCGGCCTCCTCGGACAGCAGGTCGGGTCCGGCAAGGAGCAGCCGACGAAATTCCGTGGTGTCCGCAATGTCGGCCGGCCGGTTGGTGAACCACTCGTCGAACCAAGGCTTGTCTCGGTGCACGTGCCAGTGCGCATTCTCCCGGTCGTCGACAGCCGTAGTGAACCGATCGACTATGCGTCCCCAACTCGGTGTTCCGAACCAGCCGTTGTCGGACGCGCAGAAGAATTCGATCAGGGTTCGCAGGCCGAACGTCTTCTCGCGAAGGCAGTACGCCCGCCCCCAAGCGATCGCGTCCTGTGCCATCTCCGCGAGTTCTTCGCGCGGATCAGCCTCGTGCGCTGGGTCGTCAGGGTTGTGGCAGGCCAGCCCGAGCTCGAGAACAGACTGCCCGGTCGGTAGAACCCGGGACGGGTTGACGATCGCGAGACCGAGACCGATCCAGTCGACATGGTCGAACGACAGCATCGAGCGCACGAGTCGGGTGGTTGCCGTGTTGATCCGCATCATTGTGCCGTCGTGGAGCGGACTCGTCCCGGCATGCCAGTTCTCGACGGGTGTGTTGCGCCACACGGCGAGCGTGATGCGGGTGGCAGCGAGCCACAGCAGGGCGTCGTCGTCGAGGTGCCCGAACCGCTTGGCACACTCCTGGGCGCCGTAGGTGATCAACTCTTCCGGTTTCGGCCACCTGTGGCTGTCGGGCCCTTCAGGCTTTTCAGGCGCGTACTCGTAGTCGTCGGCGTACTCGTCGAGGATCGCGCTCAACTCGGCCGCGCTGTAAGCCTCGCCGTACTCGGCGCTGTCCGGCTCCTCGACGGTGTACATGTCGTGGTCCCAGGAGACGTACACGTCGCCCCAGAGCACGACGTCATCGCACTCGCTGGCGTTGTCCGTCACAACCGGCCTGATGGTGATCGGGGCAGTACGCCCGTCGGTTCGCTCGCCGTCCTTCTCGGCGGCCCATGCGGTGATGACCCCGAGCGGCTTCGGAAGGAAAGGACCGACCTCGGTGATGCTGAACGGCTCGTCGTTGTCATCGGTGTCGAACCGGTTGTTGACGAACGCGACCGCCTCGGATGGCGTGCTGACGATGGACTGGCTACCACTCTCGTTGTCAACTACACGCCACAACGCTCTGTTCTTCACGGTGCTCTCCGATCGCGGTGAGTGCACCCGGGCGGGTGCGATGCGCCGGGTCGCTCGGCACTGACACCAACTTATGGGCTGATCAACCCATCCGTAGTCCCGATGGTGCTTGTCGGCGACAACGTTCGGTACGTTCGCGTGCAACCTGCTTTTCGCGACCGCGGCGACACATCAGAGGCCAACGGCGCAGGAGGCGAAGATGGCGCTGAACAAGAAGGGTTCCCGGCGCATAACCGCTGACGGGATCGAGTACCGCTGGCGGATCCGCAGGAAGCCCTCCTACATGCAGGGACTCTGCTGGACACCGATGACCTATGCGGTTGAAGTGGCCAGTGGCGGCCAGCCGGGCCCGACCTTGATCGTCAGCAGCGGTCAGACCCATCCCAGCAACTGGGTGGGCGTCGAGATGGAGCCCATTCGTCCGGCTCACGTTGCTGCCAGCATTCGGGAGGCACGGGACCGAGGTTGGGATCCAACCCGGGTCGGTTCTCCTTTCCAGCTCGACCGATCCGCGGGATTCATCGCCCAGGCATGAGACAGAGCGGAGTAGGGCGGCGCATCTGGC
Organism: Streptomyces sp. DSM 110735; assembly: GCF_016482685.1. Lineage (GTDB taxonomy): Bacteria > Actinomycetota > Actinomycetes > Streptomycetales > Streptomycetaceae > Streptomyces. The sequence goes on from NZ_JACYHF010000005.1 coordinate 156,606, forward strand.
CCGGCATCATGGCCTGGTGACCACATGGATGCGCTGCTACTGGGACGAGGAAGACACCTGGTTCTACTTCGAGGTCGACGCCGAAGGCTGGGTGATCCGGCAGGTCGAACTCGAAGGGTCTGAGCTGATCCCGATCGCAGCTGCTTCCCTCGCCGAGTGGCAGCGGGCCCGCGACGCAGGCCGCCTCGGTGATTACGACAGCAGGTTCGGGATCACCGCCGAGCTGCCCGTCTCGGAATGGGAAGGCCACGACCCCGAACAACTCACCTTCGAGGAGTTCGAGGATGTCTGGGGCCCTGCTCGTCAGCAGAGCGCATCCCGACCCAGCTGACCTCTCGGCGCCGCACTGGCTTCTAGGCATCATCGCGACATGACCCAGACCCTTCCCCGCACCGTCCGAGCCGTCGACACCGCTCAGCTCCTGGACCTGGCCCAGGAGGCCGCCATGCATGGCTTCAGCCAGCGGCTCCCGGTCGACTGGCTACGAGAGCACCTCGCCGCAGGAGCGACGCACTACCTGTTCCCGACACTCGTGCAGCGGCTCACGCACCGTCCCGAGGTGCCGCTGCAGTGGAGGTGCCGGCAACTGCTGACCGTCAGCACCGGCGAGCAGATCTGGGGTCTCCTCGACGTCCTTCCCGACACCTTCGACAAGATCTCGGAGACCCTGGACACGGCGTCCAAGAAGGACATCGTCAATCGCATCGAGCAAGCAGTGAAGGTGCGGGAGTGGATGGAACGGACGGCCGCCGATGCAGGTTCATGAGGTCCGGCTCAGCCGGCTGGGCCGTCTGCGGAAATGACATCGATCTGCGACAGCCGCTTGCCGACACGTCGTGAAACTGGAGGGGAACGTCCAGCTCATAGCGTCGGCGCCTGACACCGAAAGTGAGAACCTACACCCACGAAGGCCGACGCCGTGTTCCATGGCGTCGGCCTTCTCATGCGTGGGGCGGGTGAGACAAGGGCCGGGATTCAGAGCCGAGTCGCCGGCCCGCGCCGGCACGGTTTGTGCGGTGCGGGCAGTGCAGGCAGCAGCTCCTACAAAGGCCGGCGGCCCCGGGCCCACTGCTCCAGCAGGTGCCGGTCGACCAGGTGCAGGCGCTGCTGGCGGGCAAACTGCTGCGCCGGGGCCGAGACCCGGCCGTTGGTCACCAGCACGACGACGTCGCCCTTGTGCACGGGCCGTCCGGTGCCGTTGAGGGTTTGCAGATCCGGTGTGCCGACTGCCGATCCGGTCAGTCCGTTGCGTCGGTGCTTGCCCTGGATCACCCAGTAGCGGCCTTGCGGGTCGTGCCCCTTCACGTCGGCGCCGAGGTCGCCCCGGCCGCCGCAGCGCAGGGCGTCGCGTGACCCGTCGTGTGCCAGCAGATCGCGTATGGCGTGCTCGAAGGCACTGTGGTGCATCGCGTCGATCTGGCCGAGCGAGTAGGTCAGGCCATCTACACGCAGCTGCGCGGAACGGATCTGGTCGATCCTCCGGTAGCACCACGCGGCCAGCGTCGCGGCGGCCACCAGGCCGAGGACTACCAACCCACCAGTGCGCCCACACCCACTGGCCGACCTTGACCAGGACCAGACCGACCACGACCAGCACGCCCAGGGCGACCAGCAGCTCCTCATCGCCGCCGCGGCGCCGGCGGCTCACTGCGCCTCCCCCGACCGCTGGCGCCCTCGCGGCAGGCCCCTGCCATCTTCCCGGTGTCCGGGCACAGCTCCACCTCACTGTCGCAGCTCCCCGCTACACCTTCATGAGAGCAGCTGACACTGACAGCCCGACGCACCACGAGATCAACCGGCCGAAAATAGCCCTGCGGCCTCAACCCGCTTGCATTGTGGGCGAGTTGGTTGCGACCGGATTGTCAGTGGGCGCCGCTAACGTCGAATGTTGCGCCGAGGAACACCCGGCCCCGCCCGGGGGTTTGACCACCCCCCTCTCACAGCGAGGACTCCTCACCGTGCCCCGTGTCCGCTCATACGTCCGCAAGGACGGCGTCGTCGTCCGCGCCCACAACCGCAAGGCCCGCCCGCGTACAGCCGCGCCGGTTACCACCCCCCGACGTCGCACTACGGCCCCGCGCCGTCGCCCCGTCCGGCATATCCCCGCCGGCACCCCGACCGCCTACGTCCGTCCCCACTACCGAGCCGACGGGACTCGCGTACGCGGCCACCGCCGGATCATCACGCCCCTGACCGCCGTCGCGGCGGCCGGCGCAGGCACGACGTTCTTCATCATCCTGCTGGTGCTGATAGCCCTCTCCGGCCACCACTGATCCCACTCAGGTAGGCCAGCAAACTGGTCCCTGCCATTTCTGACAGGGACCAGTTTGCTGGCCTTCAGTGGCTGTTAAAGCGAATCGGGTAGGACGCCGTCGGCGAGGGCCGCTTCGGTTCTCCCAGGCCGGAAAATGCACCGGGTAGACACCCGTCTGGTGCGGCTGGGGACGCCCGGCACCAGGACCCGTGGTCCCGCCGTTGGGGAGCAGGGAACCGACGCCGAGCACCACCGCACACGTCGACTGAGAGCGTCATCTGCCGGCGCGCCCCCGGCGGCCAGCGCGTGTGGGCAGCAACGACTGTGCCGTCCCCATTCGCATGTGCTCTCACCCGCACGAGCGGCATGCACCCCTCAGCTCCCCCAGGACTGCTCGGCGCTGTCGGCACCGAGCACTAATGTCGGCGCGGTGACGAGCACATGGTTCGGGGACCCTGGTGATCCCGGCAGCTGCCGGATATGCGACGAGTTCATCTACAAGGGCGAGCGGTACAGCAAGACTTTGTGCCTGGAGTGCGGCCCGGCCGTGGCCCAGGCGCGGCGCTTCCGGCTCTCCTTAGCACGCGTCAATGCGATCCTGCGCATCCAAGACGACTACTGCGCGATATGCGGCGACAGTCCGGGAGACAGTGCGGCCGACGACCCAATCTGGTGGCAGGTCGATCACGACCACTCGTGTTGCACCGGCTGTCCGAAGTGTGTGCGCGGACTGCTATGCCTGCCTTGCAACGTGAGGCTTGGCCACTACGAGAACCAGTTGCGGCGCGGCCGCCTGGATGGGTGGCGCGTGCAGAACGTCGACGATTATCTCAAGAACCCACCAGCACAAAGCACCGAGGTGCGCAAGCTCCATCCTGACGACGAGGGATGGGCGCGCGTCAGGTACACGGCCTTCACATGGCGAAGCCTCACCTGGAAGAGGCAGGACTAAGAACTCCTAACGAAATGATCTTCGAGGTGGTTGGATCACTCCGGGACTGATGATCCGGGGGTGCGGGGTGGCGCGGTCGAAGCCGTGGGAAGTTGATGACGAGCTGTGGGCTGTGATCGGGCCGCTGCTGCCGAAGGTCGAGCGCCGGATGCGGCATCCCGGACGCAAGCGGCATCCGGACCGGCTGGTGTTCCAGGGCATCCTGTTCGTCCTGCACACAGGGATTGCCTGGGAACACCTGCCGCAGGAACTCGGCTTCGGGTCGGGCATGACCTGCTGGCGTCGCCTGGCCGAGTGGACCGAAGCCGGCGTGTGGCCCCGGCTGCACGAGGTTCTCCTCGCCGAGCTCCGCGGTGCGAACGCCCTGGACTTCTGCCGCGCGGCGGTCGACGGCTCCCACATCCGGGCGTTAAAGGGGGCCCCAAGATCGGACGAAGCCCTGTCGACCGGGGCAGAACCGGCAGTAAACACCACCTGATCACCGATGCCACCGGCATCCCGCTCGCCGCCACCCTGACCGGCGGCAACCGCAACGACGTCACCCAGTTGATCCCACTACTCCAAGCCGTGCCGCCGGTGCGGGGCAAGCGTGGCAGGCCCCGGCGCCGCCCGAACGTGGTGCTGGGCGACCGCGGCTACGACCACGACAAGTACCGCCGCCTGGTCCGGGACCTCGGTGTGAAACCACTGATCGGCCGCCGCGGCACCGAGCACGGCTCGGGCCTGGGCAGCCAACGCTGGGTCGTGGAGCGCGCGTTCGCCCACCTGCACTGGTTCCGCCGCCTACGCATCCGCTGGGAGATCCGCGACGACATCCACGAAGCATTCCTCACCCTCGGATGCGCACTCATCTGCTGGCGACGCCTGAAGCCATTCCGATAGGAGTTCTAAAGCCTCACGTCCCTCTTGTAATCGGCAGTGGCGAGAACAGCCGCAGACTGCTCCTCGGGCTAGCGCTCGTGCAGCTCAGAGCCAGGCGAGGCCGCGGGTCACAGACTGGACTTCGCCGTCCTTGCGTTCGCGGCGACGGGCCAGGTCAGCTTCACGGCCGGGTACGGGGCCAGGAACGGTGCACCTCGCTTGCCTGTTGGTGGCCACCGTTACGATCAACATGTGTCCATAGAGGCGATCACTTCCAGCGTCACGGCAGCCGTCGCCCTTATCGGCGTACCTGCGGTCTATCTGCAGGCCCGCGCGGCTCGCCTCTCGGCAGTCGCCGCAGGCCGCGCGCAACTCGAGCACGCGCGGCGGACCAGCCAGCACGCGGCGTGCGTTGAAGTGTTGGCTACCGCAGACGAGTTGAAGCGGTCATGCGATATCAGCGGCAGCGCCGCATGATGGCTGGGCATGATCTACGAAGACCAAGCGGATGACAATGAGTCGGTCAGGGCGCGGGCTGCCGCTGGGCGGCAGGAAGCGGAGCAGCGACAGGACGAAGCATTTGATCACGCCTTCGAGGCGTATGAGCGTCTACGGAAGGCAGTGGCACGCCTGGAACTGGAAGGGCCAGATCGGCTCATAGCGCCGGCGGCTCGGTTGGCCGACATGGGGGACCTGCTTCAGCTACCTGGTGGGACCCCCACGTTTGACGAGGATGAGCCCGTCTGGGTAACCGAGCACGATCAGCGGCCTTTTACGTGGGTCATGAGTCAGTTCCAACAAGCTCGCACCGAGTTTGTTCAAGGCACTCGTACCTACTTCAACAGCGTCTGACGGCGAAGTGCTAGAACGTACGTCCGGTCGGGAAGTGTGCCGGCGAGTGATGGTGGTCGGTCTCCTCAGCGAGCGCGCAGCGGGGGTGCCCCTGGAGCGTGGGCAAATAAGTGCAGGCCGTGGTGCGAGGTTTTCGCGTACATCGTGTGCCCGCACTCGACGCAGGAGAGAGAGGCTGGTGGGCTCTCCAGATGGCGGCCCAGTCGTGCCCGCAACCGAGATCTGCCAGGTAGGGGAAGACGGTTCCCCAATGTGCGTGCAGTGCCCTGAACGTCATCACCCCTCCTGCTGCCCACAACGACTCCGGTATGTAAGGCGTCGATGACACCGGTATCGGTGGAGAGGACGCCCCTCGGCCGCGGACTGGCCCGTCGCAGTGGTCCCAGGAGTTTCCCACCGCGGTTCGAGGTGGCCACGTCCTACGCCGTCATCTAGCGCGCACGCCGTCGACAGTCGGCGCAGGCATGCGCGGACCCTGGGCCGTATCGATGAATCGGTGTGCCGCAGCCGGCACAGGGACCGACCTGCCAGATGCGACAACCGCAGCGCCGAGATGCTTCGGCGCGCTGCTCGGGGCTGACGTTGAGGCGCTGAGGTTGGCGGGGGATACGGAAGATCCGCTGAGGAACCTCGGGGAAGGTGTGCAGGCCGGATGCGTCAGCGTGGTCGTGGCGCGGTCGCCGGTCGTCGAAGACCCGGGTGTCCTCACCGTAGCGGCAGGTGGTGTCGAGATCTTCCTCGGTGAACGTCAGAGTCGCCTGCATCGGCGGTTCCGCGTCCGGAAGTGCCTCGTCCTCGTCGATGATGTTGCGCCAGCGGTCCCGGTCGGCTGCCGGGGCCCACAGCCGGGTCGACGCCCGGGAGTTGTGCTGACCAGGGATCTTCATGGGCACGAAGTCGCCCTCGGCGCTCGCTGCGACGAGGGCATCGACCCCAGTGTGCGGCTTGGGCGGCAGACAGAGCGCCGGCAAGCTCCAGGCGACGTGCAGTCCACCGCACGAACTGCCGCTGAGGGGGCAGGGTCTCTGGGCGGCCGGCGTGCAGGCCCAGTCCTGTAAATGTCGCACCCCGCCGCGTACGAGCATGGCGCGGTCGGAGGCAATGGCCCGCCAGGGAAGGTCATCCACGCGCCCGGTTGATCAGCGCCGCCCGGTCATCGTTCGTTACCCATAAGGGCATGATCCCGCGGTCTGCAGCGGCAGTTGAACGCCGTCGAACGGTCGATGCCGTGATCGGCGAGTATTGGGCCTCCCATCCGATATGCCCTGCGCTGCCTGACACCAGGACATCATTGCGTATCTTGCCGTCCGTGCTGCGGGCTTCAATCTGCGCGGAAAGGCCGTGACGGTGCGCGGCACGCGCGATCCGCTCCTTGAGCGCCTTGTGCTTGTCGCTCTCATCGGCTGTTGGTTTGGTGCGTACCGGCAGATGCGCGGCCACCAGGGTCGTGACCCCGTCCGACAGTGCGCCGACGGATCGTCATCCACGGAGAACGGTCTTCCTCCTCGGCCCGGCAGATGCCGGTGCCGTGATGCTGCGGACACTGCAGCAACTCGCGGTCGCGCTGCTCGATCGGCAGAGTGATCTCGTCCAGCAGCTCAGGGCGGTCCGGGTGTCCGAGGTCCGCATGCGTCAACTCGATCTTGATGTGATAGCCGGTGTGCCACACGCCGTTTGCCATAACTCAACAGGTTAGGAACCATCACTGACAATGCACCAGATCGCGTAATCACCACGACTTTTCCGGCCGATCATGGTTGTGGGACGTCAACGCGCCAGTTTGAGGCGTGCCGTCTCTGCCGCATGGGACGCGGCTTCGATCAGCCCAAGTTCCCCGGCGAGCGTTCCCACGAAGGCATCGACCACCTCGATCGCACGGCCCTCTATGGTGTCGGGCTCTGTGGAGTACGCCGCGAACTCTCCTGCACCCATGGTCGCCATGGCGGGTCGACGGGCCTGGTAGTCAGCCCACTCCGGCCTGAAGACGGCGCGCACCCTGTCGAGCTCGGTCTCGTCGATCTCCTCGTGTCGGAGGAGGCGGATTGCTTGCTCGCGGCCCTTCCACACGGCGATGCGGTGCTGGACGGGGACAGGCCCGAAGGGGCCAGGAAGGGCTCGTTCGATCCTCGGTTTACCCGGATGGCCGATCCACGGCGAGGTCAACTCCGTGAGAACCGCCGTCAGCCTGGCGATGTCGATCCGCCCAGTGCGCTCGCCCTCCTCGAGGACGAGCAGGGCGGCGCGCCGTTGCTTGAGGGTGGCTGAGGGGTGGGCAAGTTGCTCGACGATGGCGCGGACGTTCTCGCCGCGCCGGACGGCGGTCGCCTGGCCGGCAGCGCGCGCATGGGTACGCCAGGCTCGCCGAGCCTGAGAGGTGAGCACGATCGAGTCGTCGATCAGCCACAGGTACAACACGACGCGGATCAGGGAGCGTTGCGGGATACGTCCCAACGGAGAGCGCTCCCGCGCCTCAAGAAGTCGGGTGAACAACTCGCGTTGCTCGGGCGGAAAGACTCGCGGATCGCTGCCGTGCGCGCCGGTCTTGCGCGGCTCGGGGCTGGCAAGCAGGCCGTCCTCGACCCAGGAGATCACCATCCTCGGACTTGCTTTCACGCCCAGCGCGACCGCGTCCGCAACTAGATCGGCTGAGGTTCCCTCGACCCACGTGGTGGTTCGATTCCCGTTCACGGCGCCGAACTTACATCGAGATTCGAGCTCCGGAAGCTGCATTGAGCGCACGTCCGCCATAAGGCTTGGGGCCAGCAGAAAACGCGCCCCCGCACCGTGGCTCTGCCAGGAACACGCGGTGCGGGGGCAGTTGACCCATCCCCTGATTGGAGACCGTCATGTCCCACCGTACGCAGCGTCCCGTCCCGAAGAGGCGACGCGCACGCCGCCCACTTATCCAGGGCCTCGGGCAGGCAGCGTGCTACGCCGCTGCTGCCACGCTGGCCGGCGGCCTGGTTCGCGAGCTGCTCCAACTGGCCCACATGTCCACCACCTCGTGCTGACCTGAACACCAGAGAGATGCCGCGTCCGGGCCTGCCGGGCACGGCATCTCTCTGGCGGCCCGGATACGAGTAGAGGACTGCAGCTTCGTGGCGAGGAGACACGGAGCGCGTACTCCACAGCACATGGCATTTCCGGCGTAGCGGGGTCTGGTGGGCTACTGGGGGTAGAACTCGGTGATGCGATAGGGCTGTTGCTGATAATGGATGCGGAAGCCTATGCCCACTCCTCGGACAGGTCATCTACGACGATCAGCCGTGGGTCGGTGCGTGCGGTGGGACGGTGCAGGGGCTTGGCTACGGGTACGAGGCACTCGCCGAACAGGGACTGGGCGTGGAATGCCGGGGCGGTCACCATGGGTCCTACGAGCGGACCGGTTGGATGGTACTCGGCGGGCAGCTGGCGCCGGAGACCGTCGAGTTCAATGGTGACGGTGCGATGACGCGGGCGGGGGAATAGGTACAGGTTCATCGCGCTACGGCCCGGTCGCTGGTGGAAGTGAGGCCGTAGCGCATCCAGGACCGGAGCGCGGGGGCGGTGTGGATCCGTCCAGTGCCCGTGGCCCGATGACCGTTGAAGTCCCAGCCGGTGACCTCCAGGAAGGTGCCGTGACCGGTACGGAGATCGAGTGCGAGATTGAGGAGGACGGGCCGCTTGGCCACGGCGAAACCCTGCCAGGCCCGCTCCCAACGCAACAACGTGCCGAACTGCGGGTCGTCCCAGACCATCAGGCGTTGCGCGCGATGAGCGTCACGGCAGTCCAGGATCCACAGGTCGGCGTGGGCCTCCCGGCCGGCGACTTCGGCGGATGGAAGCGGGCGGGCCTGCACTTCAGCTCGCTTGCCGCAACGCAGTTGACAGTCAGCGCGGCGGTTACCGAGGGGAATCTCGGTGGCCACGCCCCATCCCTTGATCTCCTTGTGCCACGCGGACTCGGTCACAGGGCGCCCGCGTAGCGCAGCAGTTCGGCGTCGTCCTCGTCCAGGCCCAGGGCCTGCGGCCCGACCTCGGCGATCAGGTCCGCGACGGTGAAGATGCCCGGGAGGTTATCGATGCCGGCGACCAGGCGGTCGTAGCGTTTGACCAAGGTGAGGATGCGGTTTCCGCGAGCCCGGTGCCTCTTTGCTCCTTGGGTGGACTCTTTGGCCTGCTGATCGAGCCGGTCGGCCTCCCTGAAGTCGCGTTCGGCAAGAGGGGGCAGGACCTCGATGATGCGGTCGAGGTCCTGCAGTACGAGCTGCCGGGCGGTCTTCTCCGTCAGTTCGCCGCCCTCGCCGAGGACGACCTTCGCGACGACCTGGTCGTCGGTGGCGCCAGCCCGTGGGCCGGGAACGCTCGCGTCGTCCGGGGCGGTGGGTGTGGTTCCGCAGTTGGCGCCCTGGAGGGTGGGTTCGGTGTGCGTAGGGCCGGGCGGTCCGGCTAGGGCAGCGAGTCGGATCTCTTTGGTGACCTTGTTGAAGGAGGTGGTGCACATCGTCTTGACCGCGCGGTCGAACACCGCGTGGTAGTCAGCGGACAGAACTTTGATCTTCGATCGGACGATCCCCTGGAGCCGGGCGAACTGCTCGCTCTCGTTCCCGCCGGCGAGAATGCAGCGGAGGGCTTCACGGTCGAGGACGTCGCGCACGGTGTTGGAGTAGCGGCCAGCTGCACTGGGCATGGGTTTCTACTTTCCTGTCAAGAGTCGGATGGGGCGGGGACGCTGCTGCAAGACCCGGTCGGCCCAGGAACTGACCGAGTCGCGGATGGACTCGACGGACTCCCACACGTCGGGGTCGTTCACGTCCACGAAGTCCTCGGGGCCGAGGAGCAAGATCTCCCTGGCTTTGTGGACCAGTCCGAAGTAGCGGATGGTCCAGTCCGCGTGAGGGTCGCGTTCCTCACGGCCGACGAGCTCGTCGAGCAGGGCTTCGTCCGCCCTGGGGGCCGGTCGCATCTGTGCGCGGACGTAGCGCGCGACGTCCTGGTCTTTCAGGACTTCCCGCACGGTCGGTTCCCGCAGCACGGCCAGCACTGCCGCCGGACTCTTGGTCAGCTCGGCCAGGACGGCCTCGCGGACCTCTTCCCGGTCGAGCTGGGCCACGATCTCGGCGGGAGGCTCAGTCCCGCCCGCCAGGCCCAGTGCCAGGCGGAACTGTGACGCATCCAGTGAAACGGGCCACCCCGCCCGCTCGGCACTGCTGAGCCGTTCGGTCAGCAACTGGATTCGGCGCGCCCGCTCTTGGGCGTCGGTGACGCAAGCGGTGGTCACGCACTTCCACGGGACATGAATGGCGGAGGCGAGCAGCCGTTCGCGAAGTGCGGTTCCGGCCAGGCGTGTCACCCGCAGGTACGTCTCCAGTGTCTCCGTCGCGTACCCGAGCTGCTGGGCCAGCCGTTTCAGGGCGGCGGCTTCGCCCGGCGGTGCCCCGTCGGTGATCTCGGCACAGACGTCACCGAGACCGAAGCGGGCCGCGAGCTGTGCCCGGGACGCCCGGATGTCCGTCTCTGCGAAGGTCCTCGCGCGTCTGAGCTGATCCTCGGTGTAGCCGGGATCGCTGGTCCCGGCTGGCTCGATCCATACGTTCTCCATGGCTGGGGACCGTAGGCGGTCCCGGCCGCCGTGCACGCGGCCTGTCCCCGGATCGGACCAGGCGAAATGCCTGCGACCACGAATCCTGCCGAACCGTGTGCTAAGCGCTGGACCGGTGACGCGGCCGTTTGACTGACCGTGCCGCATGCCTTGAATCTGCACGTCGTCGTAGTCGGATTTGCAGTGAGGCGTACAAGATGAGCACCGGAGCGAGCTTTCCCCTGGGCCGGGATTACCCGTCAATTCCCGAAGCAGATCTGCCGGAGGGCCTGTTGGCCCTCTTCGACCTCACCGAGTCCGAGGTCGAGCTGACCCTGGCCAAACGCGGGCCGCAGAACCGCTTGGGCTTCGCCATCCAGCTCACCTGCCTACGGGTCCTTGGCCGGTTTCCCAAACCGCAGGAGATCGCTTCTCTGCCGCGGCCGGTCGTAGAACACGTGGCGGCCCAGCTCGACATCAGCGACGGCCTGACAGTCCTGAGTATGTACGGCACGCACGACGGGCTGACGCGGCGTCATGCACAGGAGATCAGGTCGGCCTGTCACTGGAAGCCGTACGACAAGGGCGAGGCAGCGCTGAAGAGCATGCTGGTGTCGCGCGCCACGTACACGGAGGAGGGAGTCAGGGCGCTCCTGCGGCGCGCAGTCGCCTGGCTGCGGGTGGAGCGTGTCGAGTTGCCCAGCGAGCGCGCCCTCACCGACCTGGTCCGAACGGTACGAGGGGAAGCCGACCAGAAGATGTGGCAGGCGCTCCTGGCCCCGTACGCGGACCGGCTATCCGAACTCGATGGCCTGACCGCAGTCCCGGACGGCGAGCGAAAGTCACAGCTGGCTGAACTGCAGCGCGGGCCGGGCAAGCCAGCCTGGGCGAACCTCGAGCGCGCCTTCGAGCGGAACAACGCGGTGCAGTTGCTGAGGCTGCCTCCCGTGGACCCCCGGGTCTTCTCCCCGCGACGCCTGGCACATCTCGCCCGGTTCGCCGCGAACCATGAGGCGCAGAGGGCGAAGCGACGCGCCGCGACGGTGGCCGCAGTTGGCCGCCTGACCGAGACCGCCGCGGACGACGCGGTCGACATGCTGGTGCACCTGATCGCCAACGACCTCATCGGAAGAGCGCGACGCAAGACCGACAAAGAGCGATCCGCGATCTTCCCCGACCTGGCCTACGCCGCCGCCGTCATGAGAGAGGTAGGCAAAGACCTGCTTGCCGCGCGACACGGACAGGTAGACACCGCCACGGGCGAGATCATCCCGCCTGTGGCAGACACCATGACGCTGGGCGAATTCCTCAACCAGCGTGAGGACCTCGCCGCGTTCGAGGCAGCGGTCACGGTGGCCGGCGAACTGGCGCCGGCGATGGGATCGGACTCGGACGAGGCACGCCGCGCCAAAATGATCGAACGGATCGATCTCCTCAAGACATACCTGCCGCACATCGTCCAAGGGTTGGCGTACCGGCCTGGCACGCCGGAAGCCAGCCGAGTCCTGGATGCGCTGTGGTCGTTGACCGAGCTGATCGATCACCCCGCCATCAGCCGCGCCGAGGCCGATGAGAGCCTGTTGACCGGGTCCTGGAAAGAACTCGCTCTCCGCGCGCCGCACCTGGCGCCCGACACGGTCGACACCGCCGCCTACGCCTTCTGCGTGGTGGAGCGGTTCTATTCCCGCCTCATGCGGCGCGAAATCTTCGTTGAAGGCGCATCGAAGTGGGGCAACCCGCAAGCGGGCTTGCCATCGCTGGCGGAGTGGGTGGCGCTGCGGGCCTCGGTAGCGAAGAGCCTGGGGCTTCCACTGGACGCGGCCGACCACCTGAAGCGACTTGGCCACGAACTCCACACCAAGGCCCATGCGATCGCCCAGCGCCTGCCGAAAGATCGTCAGATCCAAATCGGTGACGGCGGCCGGCTCGTCGTGTCCACCGCGCCTCTTCCGCCAGACCCCCGGCTACGCAAGGTGACCACGGAACTTACGGGCTGGTTGCCCAAGGGCGACCTTCCCCAACTCATCCTGGAAGTTCTCACGTGGACCCGAGGCACCGAGGTGTTCACCACACCAAGCGGCGAGCCCCCACGTCAAAGCAACTTCGATATCACCCTGTCCGCCGCCCTGGTCGCCCTGGGCTGCAACGTCGGTGTGGAGGCCGTCGCCGGCAACGTCCCCGCACTAGACAGGAGGCACATCACCTACGTCATCGACAACTTCCTGCGACCTGATCGTCTGGAAGCGCTTAACAACCGTCTGCTGGCACGGCAGTCACAGCTGATGGTCGCCGCAGCGTGGAACGGCGGCCACATGGCATCCGTGGAGGGCCAGCGCATGGTCGCGCCACCGAGCGCCATCCAGGCCCGCCCATCTTCCCACGGCGCCGCCCACGTCACCCATCTCACGCTTTTGTCGGGTCAGGCCATGGGGCTCACGAACGATGTCGTTGCCGGATCCGTTCACACCTGCTTGCACGTGCTCGATGTCCTCAATGACCGCCGCACCAGCGCCCTCAAGGCGACCAGCCCCCGGAGTCAGAACCCTGATCACAACCCGCAGAAGATCGTCGCAGAGGGCGGCCCGCACCAAGAGATCATCTTCGGCCTGCTCGCGCTCTCCGGCTACATCTACACCCCCACAGCCGCCGACGTCACCGACATGACCCTCGCCCGCATGGACACCGCCTCCGGCGAGGACTACGGCCCCCTGCAGCACGCCACCCGCAACCAGATCGACACCGTGCTCATCGAACGGCACTGGGACGAGATGCTCCGTCTCGTCGGAGCGGTCCACCTCGGCCGCGTGCGATCCGCAGACGCGATCCGCATGGTGGTCCGTAACGGCACCCCCACGTCCTTGGGTAAGGCACTCGCCCACTACGGGAAGATCTTCAAGACCGCACACATCCTGGACCTCATCGACAATCCCGATTACCGCCGTCAGATCGAAACGCAGAGCAGCCGCCACGCCCAACGCCACGAGCTGGCCGCGAAGATCTACCACGGCACCGAAGACCGCCTCCACCGCTACCAGACCGGAATGGAGGAACAACTCAGTGCACTCGGGCTGATCGTCAATATGGTCGTACTCTTCAACACCGCCTACATCGACTTGTTCCTCGCGAAGAAGACCAGCCACCTAAGGCCCGTTCCCGACGAAGTCGTCCGGAGCCTGTCTCCCTTCCTCTATCGGCACATCCACATGAAGGGCCGCTACGCCTTCGAGATGCCCGAACTCTCCGATAGCTCCATGCGGGCCGTGGAGGAGCTGGACGACGGACCTGACGGCATGACAGGCGACGGCACCAACGCCAGCTGACCTACGGCACCCCACCTCGGCTCGGTGACAACAGGCAGCGGTTGCGCCGTCAGCTTCCGGCCGCTTCACATCAACCCGAGCTCAGATGGGACAGCTGAGGTCCCATCTGACCTGCGCCGATAGGTGCTATCGCACGGTTCAGCAATATTCGACGTCGCAGCCTGAGCCAGCCTATCGGGCAGGTCGAGGAAGCCGTCGGGGCCACCGGCGGCTGGAAGTCGGTGGTCTGTGCGAGCGCGTCGTCCTCACCCTTCGTGCCACAGGCAACGCTTGGAGATCTGTCCGACCGACAGGTTGGAAGGACCGCGTGCAGTGTGGTCAGAACAGATCCGTGGCGTACCGCCCTGAACCGGCGAGAGCGCACGCTGCCGTCCACGGTCCGGGCGCACGCGACGCGGGCGACGAAGGTCGTTTAGCCGCAGAGCGTCGCCCGTGGCGGCACGGCGAGATGAGGCAGTTGTATTCGGTGGACTGCCGTACGCGCTTCAGTTAGTCGTTTTCACCTGCGTGGCCTGGCGCCGATGTTTCGGCCAAGGCTTGAATGAATCCTTGAATTACGTCTAAGACGTGGCGAGGTAGCGAATCATCCCCTCATAAAGGCCCGGGGCAGCGGTCCGGGCCTTTACGTGTGCAGTCGCCTCCCGTGATATTGCCCGGCCCTCGTGCAAGGGGCGTCGGTGTGGATCGCGGGAGGGGAATCGATGGAGCAGGCGCTTAGAAGGCGCCTGCTCTGTCTTCGCGTTTCCTGGCCGCCGAGGTGCAGGTATGGGTGTGTTCGGGCAGATCGCCGACAGCAGACACATTGAGTCCCATACGGACTGGATTAACTTGGCGAAGGAAGCAAACCTAGAGCGGTCTCGGGAAAGCGGAACCTGCTCTCTGCGTATCAACCGGGACCGCGAGAGTTGCGTCGCGGGCGCAACATAGCCGACGATCGCCGGTTGGCCAAACCGGCGTTTCTCCAGATCATTGAATTGCCAGGGGATGCCGACGCGTCCCGATGTGTCGTATGAGGAGTCATGTAGTTTGTCGAAGCTGGCAATAGGCGAATCGTCCTTGCTCTCTGCGGACCATGTTCGCTCACTTCTGAAGTGGATCCAGGAGGCATCTTCGGGGGCCGTTTTCCCTTTCCTCGCCTCTATGGCGGGCACCGCGCTCTCGCCGGGCGAAGCAGCCTCGGTTCGGGTGCAGGACGTGACGCTCCCGGACGGGGAGTTCGGGGAGATGCTGGTCCGTGCCGGCGAGGGCCGGAGGGTTCCTGTCTCCCCGGACATCGTGAATGTGCTGAGGCGTTGGATCGACGAGGCGGATTTGGAAGCCGAAGATCTGCTGTTCCCGGCCGAGCGGGGTGGGCCGTTGGCGTCCTCCGAGTACAAGAGGGCGTGGAGGCAAGCTCGCCAAGCGGTGCTGAGCCCGGACGAGGTGCAGGCTGGCTTGGGGGAGCAGCTCTCCAGCCTGCGCGACTCCTGTCTGGACCGCTGGCTCGAGGCGGGCGTTCCTGCATGGGGCGTCGCCGAGTGGGCTGGCGTGAGTGCGAGCTGGATTGTGCTGCGGTACCCGCACCGCTTCAGGCTGGAAGACATCGAGATCGACTGGGACCACCTGGAAGAGGTCCTCCGCATTCCGGACAATCCCGAGCGGTAGTTTCCCGTCCCGCGCGCGCTCCGACTCACGCTCCGAACGCGGGAGCACTGCCGTATGTATCCCGAACGCCGGCGGTCCACGTTTCATGCGGTCGTGTCACATGGCTCGGCCCCTCAGTGATCTGGTCCCACTGCCCTGACAGGGCCGGTTGACCTGCGCCGTGGACCGCCGACAGCCCGGCTGAATGAATTCGCCTGCTTGGCCTTTCCCTCCCTGTTTCCGAGGACTCGCGCATGCCTGCCCGTTTGCTGTCGATCCCCGCTGTCGCCGCCGCCCTGGATGTCGACCGCCGCACCGTCTACCGCTTCATCGCCGCCGGTGACCTCCCCGTCGTCGACCTGCGCACCGGGACGGAACGATCCCGCGTCCGTGTCCCTGCTGCAGGGCTGGAGGAGTTCATCGCCAGGAGGTTGCTTGGTTCCCCGCGCCCCCGTCGGTGATCTCTCGCCCCCAGCCCAGCCCTCACCGCTTCCTAATAAAGGAGTAGTACCGCGTACCTGCGCAAATTGAAGTCCGGCAAGTGGCAGGCGACCGTACGCAACCGGGCCGGAGACCGGTTCAGCGAGTCCTTCCCCCTCAAGGCCCAGGCGCGGGCCTGGGGCATTGAGCTGGAGACCCAGTTCACCCGCGGAGGCATGCGCGACCCGCGGGCCGGCGAGATCGCGTTCCGGGAATGGCACGACCGATGGTGGAACGCCCGCATCGTCGAACCCCACACCCTGCGGGGCGACGGGTCCAGCATCAAGAACCACGTCATGCTCTACTGGGCGGACTGGGAAATGCGAGCCATCACCCGCATGGACGTCCAGAGCTGGATCCGCTCCCTGGTCGAGAAGGGCGCAGGCCCCGCCGCGATCAAGCGGGCCTACAACCTGACGTCGTCCATCATGCGCGCGGCGGTCGACGACGATGTGATCGCGGTGAGCCCGTGCCGCAGCATCGACCTTCCGCCCATCGCGATCAAACCGCCACAGTGGTTCACACCCGACCAGGCGCAGAGCATCCTCGACGGACTTGCCCCCGCCTGGCGGACGATGTGCCTGCTCGGCTTCTACACCGGACTGCGCTGGGGAGAACTCTCCGGCCTCCACCGACACCGCATCGACACACGCCGCTCCCGCCTGTTCGTGGTGGAGGTCAATACCAAGAGCGGCATCAAGGAGTACCCCAAGAGCTCCAAGAGCCGCCGGGAGGTCCCCCTCCCACCCCACGTCCTGGAGGCCCTCGAACGCCACATCCACCGGCTCGACCGCGACGCAGTGGTCTTCACCACCATCACCAAGGGCCGCTCCGGGCGCCTACTCGCCGACAGCAACTGGCGTCGGCAGACTTGGTGGCCCGCCGTCGAGGCCGCCTACCACTTCGGTGACGACGGTGAGTTGCAACTCGTCCCGCACTACCCACCGCACTCCATGCGCCACACCTGCGCCTCGTGGCTGGTCCAGAGAGGGGTCTCGCTCTACGAGGTCCAGCACCTTCTCGGCCACGAGAGCTTCCAGACCACCCAGCGCTACGCCCACCTCCAGCCGGACGCCCACAAGGCCGTCCTCGGAGCATGGGAACGCATGGAAACCCCGCTCACCATCGTCGCATGAACGTTCCTTCGCCCTGTCCTCCACGGACAGGGCGAAGTTGTCTCCTGGCTGGGCAGGGCCGGATCACATCCGCGGGCGGTCGGGCCGTCGTCGGGAAGAGTCCAGCGGCCGTCGCCGTGACGATCGGTCCCGCCGACATCTCCACCGGTGGGGTGCGGACGACCGTCGAGGCCCTTCTCGGCTTCGGTGAGAACGCATTGGCGCCGCAGCGAGACGGCATCGGATGGAATCTGCGCGTGCCACGCATCCTGCTCGCCGCCGTGCGCGGGGCCGGACTCGTGGTGTGCGGGGCGGTGATGCAGTCCCTGCTCCGCAATCTGCTGGCTAACCCGTTCGTGTTCGGGGTCTCCTCCGGCTTGTCCATGGGAGCGGTCGCCGTGGTCGTCCTGGGAATGGGCGGAGGCGTCGTGTCCCGGCCAGCGGGTGCCTTCCTCGGCGCGTTGCTCTCCTTCGCTCTGGTTCCGCTGCTCAGCCACACCCTCGGCGGCAGCACCGACCGGGTTGTGCTCTACGGGGCTACGGCCATGTAGCGGTTCTGCGCGCTGACCTCCTTCGTCGTGCTGACGTCCTCCGACGCGGAGACCGCCGCTGGACTCGGGGTGCGGGTCGCGCGAACCAGCCTGGTCCTGCTCTCGGCGACCGCGCGGCCCACCGCTGACCATCCCACTGGATGTAGCAAGGGTTGTAGTGCTTCGGCTTCAGCGTTCCGAGTCCAGGGCACCGAGTAGCCCGTGAGCGCTGGCCAGTGAGAGTGCGTCAATGAGGTCCAGGCACCGTTTGCGTAGCTGCGGAGGGCTTTGGCGGTACAACTTGAGGACAATCGATACCAGGTAGTAGCCCTCAGCTGCCCGTCGGGTTCTGATATCGCCGATTTCGTTGCCGCCGATCCGAAGGACGCGTTCGCAGACGTCGATAGCGATGGTCGGCAGGATGCCGGTGTGTTGGTGGAGGGCGAAGGACAGGTGCTCGGAGTTGGTCGAGAAGGCCGTACTGTCCATGAACGCCTGGATTAGTTTGTCCGCTTGCCCTGGTGGAAGGTCGAAGACGTCGCGCAGGGCGTGCGAGGAGTTAGCGCGTGTTTCTTCGTCTAGATCGTTCAGCAATTCGGTCAGAAAGAGCGAGTTGCCTGGTCGCTGGGCGAAGACGGCAGCCGCACCTCGACGTGCCTCGACGCTCAAATCCTGCGGATTGGAAGGGAGTCCGGCGAGGGGCCATCCGTTCAAGAGAGCGACGGCCCAGGTCTGACCTGCGAGTTCCGCTGCGGTGCCTTGGCTACGAAGCGCGCGCTTCAAGTGCGGTGCGAAGCGGTCGGGCGCGTGGGACAGCGCATTGATGAGCAGACGTTGAGAAGTGGTGGCGTTGTGCACGTCAGCGCTTGGATGGCTGAACAGGCGGTCGGCGGTGTCCAACCCGTTGTCCGGTGCATGGTCGATGAGACTGCTCACCGCTTGCGCCGCGCAGACGCGAACCGCTAGGAGACGGTCATCTGCCAGACGCCCAGTGTGTTCGATGAGGAACTGCCGGTGCTGATCTTGGTGGCGAAAGAGCGCGGCCAGCGTGATCGCTGCCCTGCCGCGCTTGGAGTTCATGCCGGCGGTCAACAGGTCGCCGACTTCGCTACCTGTCTCGGTCGGGTCGTGGTCCGGATCGGAGTCGGCGGCGTAGCGGCTGAGGATTGTCGCCAGACCAGGAGTGAACAAGCCCGGTGTCGATTGCAGAGTGTTGCAGACAGCGTGAGCGATTTGCGTGCCGGCGACGCGGTCTGCGTGGGCCACCAGTGCCGTCCAGCGGTCGGTGGTGACGTGAGGGGCGACGCTCGTGATGATGGCGTTGAGATAGACGGTTGACGCGGCACTGTTCAGCGTGAGTGCCAGATCGCAGAACCGGTCAGGCTCGGTTTCGGCACAACCGCGCAGGACCTCGGCAAGTTCGAGAGGGCCGCCGCGACCGAAGGCAGGGCGGTGGTCGGGCCTGGCGTACTTCGTGAAGGCACGGCGCCAGTGCTCGTCGGTCATGTGCCGGGCTGCCTCCGGCGTGATAGGGGAACCGACAAAGGAC
Organism: Streptomyces sp. DSM 110735; assembly: GCF_016482685.1. GTDB lineage: Bacteria > Actinomycetota > Actinomycetes > Streptomycetales > Streptomycetaceae > Streptomyces. The sequence goes on from NZ_JACYHF010000005.1 coordinate 175,702, forward strand.
ACGGACACTGCTGCAGGTGGCGCAGGGGGTTGATCAGGGAATCTGCGCTCCCACTGAGCCAACCGGCGGCGCGCCGCGTGACTTTGGCGGAATTTCGGGATGACCGAGAGCAGTTCGTATTGGGACCGGCCCCACCAGCTCGGGCGGTCTTTGCGCGGGAGTTCCCAGGGCGGTTGGTGGTCGAGCAGGACGGCGATCAGACGGTTCAGGGTCGCTTCGCCGCAATGAGGCGAAGCGGACTCGATGAGCTCTCGCGTTGCCCAGCGTGGGCTGCCGCTCCAGCCGAGGCGTAGGTTGCGTTCGTTGGAGAGTAGCCAGTCGATGGCTTCGTCGGGGCGCCCGAGGACCGCGTACATGCGGCACACGAGGAAGCGCAGTTCTTCCGGTTCCTCTGCAGACCAGGGAGTCAGGTTGCGCAGGGCGGCGTCGGTCGCCTCGGGAGCTATGGCGGGAAGTGCACGCAGAGAATGGTCGAGGTTGTTGAACAGGGACTGATCGACGCCATGGCCGCCCACGGAGCGATAGGCCCAGTGGCCTGTTGGCGTCTGGCGCTTGGTGCTGCTCGCCCTGGCCACCTCGATGACGAAGGACAAGACCGCTTCTACGTATGCGTGGGGCTGTGCTATGGCGATTCCCGAGAGTACTTTGTCCGCGGTTTGCGAGTGCACCGGCAGGTGCTGGGAGAGGAACGGGTCTCCGGAACCATCGGCGGCCGCTAGGGTGGCACCCCGGCGGAGATAAGCGCCGACGAGACGGGCAGAGCCGACGGGGTCCGTTTCGACGAGGCCGTAGAGAACAGACCAGAAGTCGCTGTTGACGGCTATCGGCCCACGTAGCTGGTCCAATTGACCCGAGTCGACAAGACCTATTGCCAGGTCGATGAGTCCCGGGGCGAGCGACCACTCGATGAGAGTTTCCAGGCGCCGCTGCCATTCAGGCGTCGTGGCGATGAAGGGGCTTACGAGCTCGGCAGCCCGCTCGGATCGTTCACGGGCGGCGGTCAGCAGGCTGCCAAAGACTTCATCGACTGTGTTGGCTGAGCCGAGCCAGGTTTCCCAGCGCCGATCATGGTCGGCAGCATCGAACCACTGGGGCCGGGAGAGTAGCCCGCGCACCTTCGCGGCCGAGGTCGCCGTACTGAATGCGACCGTCTCGACGGCCTGCCAGTCCTCGGGCTGAGCGTCCAACTGGCTGAGCACACCGATGACTACATCATGCAGGTGGGGGCGGATCTCTGCTGAGTTCAGGAGTCGGGCCACGGTGGTACGGAACCGGTCACGGTCGGTGCCTGCGAGGTGCTCCAGGAGCTGACGGGTCTGTGCCCGCCGGAACAAGTACTGGCCGGATGCTGCCAAGAAGTCGTGAACGTCTCGGCCGTCAGCCAGGAAGGTCCGTGCGAACAGGTAATCGAAGTACGTCTCGTGGAAGAAGCCGATCTTGCCGTGGTCACGGAGCAGGACAGCTTCTGACTCCAGGGCCGCTACTTGGTGTATTGAGAAGGCGTCAAGTACGGAGGTCGGAGCCTGGAGCACTTCATGCTGGCTGAGATAGGTCGTCAGAGTACTGGTGATCTCTGACCAATCGAGGGCGCCGAGCCGTTGCTCGACCCTCCTCCGAACCTCGGGGGTGTACTGCTCGTACAGCTGTTGCAAGGTCTGAAAGGGCAGGGCGCGGGCTGCCGGAGACAAGCGGCTGAAGATCGACAGGTGCAGGGGCGTCCTCAGTAGCTGGAGCGTGGTATCACTCATTTGCTCAGGGGTATCGCCTGCAGCGGCGAGTACCTCCCGTACCGCGTCCTCCTCAAGGACGTCGAGCGAGAACCGCTCCACGCGTCCCTGGTGCGACACCAGATCCGACAGCCTCGGATCGTTGGAGATGTCGACCGTACGGACGGCCATGAGCACTTTGACGTTCGGAGCAACGGACAGCTCTTCCAGCACATCCTCGACGGCATCGTATGCATCCGACATGCGTCCGCTGTATGCGCTGACCGCATCGAGCTGGTCGACGACCAGTAGGGCCGGCCTCTCGTCAGCGACCCCTGCCAGCAGGACAGCGGGCGAGTCCGTGACTTGCATCCGCTTACCCAGCGCCTTGGCCGTCTGGACCGTCGCGTCCATGCGATCCATGCTGACAGCGGCAGCTGGCCAGCCGAGCTCCGTCATACGGGCCAATACGTCCGCGACAACGGTCGACTTCCCCGACCCCGCGCCGCCTTCGCAGACCACGATCTGCGGACCACCCTCAGCATGTAGCCGCTCACACAACTGTGCCGACTGAGGCTGCGGTGCCAGCCCGAATGTCGGCTTGGTCTTGGCCACGCGTCTGGCGAATCGTTTGACGGTCGCGTCCAGGGCCAGGTGCGTGCTGGGATCCCCCGGAAGCAGGCGTGGGCGCACACCCGGGAGGCCGACCAGATGGTCCCGGATCTCGACCGCTGTCACTCTTTGATGGAGTCGGTCGCCCAGGTAGCTGCTCAGCTTGCTGACGATCATCTCCGTGTCCCCGACGAAGAGACGCTCGTACGTCACCGACACAAGTCGCTGCAACGCTTCCGGGGTCAGATGCTCCACGTGCACGCGGCGCAAGTACTGCCAACCGGTCTCCTGATCGGAGGGCTGCTCCTCGAACGTCCAATTGCTGATCACGGACGCGAAGTCGGCCGGCTGCTTCTGAGTGAGGATCTCCTCGAACTCATCGAAAGTCTGCGCAGCACGAGCACGCGTGGCCAGATCCTTCAGCTTGGGGCAACCGGTCGACAACACCAGCCGGACCCGTTTGCCCACTTCGATGTGAGCGTTGACTGCTTTGAGGATCTTCCCGACCCTCGGGATGCTCCACTCACCCTGAGAGGGCACGTCCTTGACCTGCTCGCACCACGGGCCCGCAGGTTCGTCGATCTCAAACTCGATGCCTTCGCCAGCGCTTCCCGGCGGCTCCAGGCGGATCGCGGTTGCCTTGCCCGTGAGTAGGTCCGCCACGCGGAGGGCGGTCCACCAATCCTCGTACTGGTTTCCCGCCTTGTCGGCAGAGCCGCCCGGCAGCCCCATCCCGGCCCACCCCCGTTAGTTGTCCACCCGACACCGCTATCGACTCTAGACGCCCCCACTGACACGGGAGTCAAACGGTGCATGCCGTGCATCAGGGGATTACTCGAGTCTAATCCGGAGGTGCTGCGATGCCTGAACCGTTCCGGGTTCGGTAGCGACCTCAGATGTTGGTTGTGGCCTGGGGTTTCGTGGTTGCTCGGTAGTGGTTGTTCTCGTATTCGACGGGTGGGACGTGGCCTATCTCACCGTGGACTCGTCGGTGGTTGTACCAGTCGACGTACTCGGCGGTGGCGAGTTCGACGTAGGGCAGCGTCTTCCAGGGCTGTCGGGGCTTGATCAGCTCGGTCTTGAAGAGGCCGATCGTGCTTTCCATCAGGGCGTTGTCGTAGGCGTCGCCGACCGATCCAATCGAGGCGGCGATGGCGGCTGCGTCCAGGTGCTCGGCGAGCCGGAAACTTGTGTACTGCGACCCGGCATCGGAGTGATGATCAACTCTCCTGGTCGGACGGGGTGTTGGTCGCGGTCGCGCTGCCAGATCGCCATCTCCAGGGCGTCCAGCACGAACAACGTTTCCTTCACGGTGGCCGCGGACCAGCCGACGATCTGGCGGGAGAAGGTGTCCACGGCGAAGGCGACGTAGACAACGCCAGCCCAGGTCTTCACGTGGGAAGTCCGCGACCCAGCAGCGGTTCGGGGCGACGAAGTCGCGGTCCAACAGGTCCGGGGCCCGCTCGACCTGTCCGCCGGGAAGCGTGGTGATCATGCGTTTGTCGCGGACCGCTCCGGCGATGCCGAGCTCGCGCATCAGGCGTTCGACGGTGCAGCGGGTCACACGGTGTCCCTGCCGGTTCAGCTCGCGCCAGACCTTCCTCGCCCCGTAGACACGGCAGTTGGCATCGAAGACCTTGCTGATCCGCTCCTTCAGTTCGATGTCCCGCATGGTCCGGGCGGACGGCGCGGTCCGGCGTTTGTGGTGGGCGTAATAGGTGGCAGGGGCGATCTTGTAGTCGTGCATCGTCAGCACGCGGCAGATCGGCTCGACACCGCCGAAGCGGTCCCGGTGCTCGTCGATGAACGCTACGAGCGCGTGTGTGGCCGGTCGAGCTCGGCCGCGAAGCAAGACGCCGCAGCCTTCAAGATCTCATTCGCCCGCTTCAGCTCGGCGTTCTCCTTCTTCAGTCGCTTCAGCTCGGCCGACTCCTCTGTCGTGATGCCCGGACGGCCGTCGGCGTCGACCAGGTCCTGCCGCACCCATTTCCGCAGCGTCTCGGTCGTGCCGATGCCCAGTTTCTGGGCGGCCGCTTTCATCGCGGCCCACTCGGTGTCGTACTCCGGCCGCACCTCGGCGACCATCCGCACCGCGCGACGGCGCAGCTCAAGCGGGTACTGGGAAGGACGTGCCATGACTCGATCCTCTCAAATGATCGAGTCTCCATCGAACCCGGAACGGTTCACCCGGCCGCCTTGCGGCGCACCAATCTGGTGACTTGCGGCTGCCCTGTCCAGGGCAGGGGACAGCGGCAAGACGGGGTTGTCAGTGCCTACTACTAGTTGTTGCGGGGCATGGAGTTGTTGACGCTTATGCAACAGGCGGGGGGATGAGTTCCGGTCGTGTCCTGGGTGAGCTCCTGTTCTGCCTGTGCAAGTCTGCGGACCGCCTGGGTGAGTTGATCGGTAGGGAGCGTGTACGGCAGACGGATGTTGCGTTCGAACGCGCCTCCGATGTCGAATCGTGGTCCAGCTGCGATCGTCACCCCGTGGTCGGGAGCGATGGCTGCCAGCCGCGAACTGCTGGGTTCGGGGAATGTGGTACACAGCGTCATGCCCGCCGGCGCCTAGCGGGTGATCACCGGCACGGGTAAACCATCTCCCTCGGGGGCAATCTTGCGGGCGGCGACCTTGGTGAGATTCGGGTCGGCGAGCTCGCTTCGAGAAATGCCTGGTGACGAGCCGATGAGTCCGTCTAACGTTCTGCTGTGACATCAAGTGATTACATTCTCGGATTCGTACGTAAGGCGCTGGATGAGTTCGACGAGCGTCCCCTAGAGGTATCGGTCCGGCGTGCTGTGCGGATCGCGAACTTGATGGGCGACACCAAGTACGCGATCCGCCTGTCGCTCGAAATCCGTCCGACTGGTGGTGACCGGGAGACCAACGGCGAGATGTCTCGCATGTTGATGGCGGATCCCTCGACCTGGGGGTCGGGTACGAGTCCTTCTGAGCAGGCCCTCAACCAGTACATAAATGACCGGAAGTTCACGCGGGACGACACCGGCCAGGAAGTGGTAGAGGTTCACACTCTGGGTGAGATCGAGTTCTGGGATCAGGAGCTCCATGAGCTCAAGCAGGACGGGGAACGCTTCGACTACGCGAGAGACCTTGCGTCCCGGGAGCGGACCGGGAAGATCGTTGCCAGGACCCGGCACCTCACGTTCGCCCTGCTGTGTTCGTGGGAACGGCGCCTGGGTTACACCAGCATCAACGAGTCCATCTTCGGCGGCTACCGCGTCAAGGTGGACAAGCTCCTGGCCGAAGGCGTTCCCGATCTCCTTCAGCAGTTCAACGCGGTCTACCGGCGGCTCCAGGAGGCAGCCGAGACGTCCCCCGATCGGGATGCTGCGGAGGAGCTTTCGCAGGCCATCACGACGTGCCGCCGAATCCTCAAGGCTGTCGTCGACCACGTACTGCCGCCGCAGGACCAGCCGTCGGACACGGGCCACCCCTTGGACGATGCCCACCACCGGCACCGGCTGTTCGAGTTCACCAAGCGGGCCATCGAGAGCAAGTCGAACAACAAGCTGACGGACGTCATGATTGCTGGCCTCTACGATCGGTTCGTCGCGGTAGACACGATGACCAACAAGGGCGTTCATGCGGCCGTGGCCTGCGAGACAGCCAGCCTGTGTGCACTGAACACCTACATCATCTGTGGCGAGATCATCAGCCTGCATGACCTTCCTGGCGCCGCTCCCGACGCCAGCTGATCTAAGTCGGCGGTCCGCTGGGATCCTCCGGCGGACCGCGGTCGATCCGTAGCGACCAGTTTCGGGGATGTGGTTCAACGCAGTCGCTGATGTGCGCCATCGGTGATGCCTGGCACGAGGCGTAAGGCCCGCCTTTTCGGGGTGTGTGGCGAGTTCCGCGTCGACGGACGCCATGGTGTATAGCGCGACGTCGACGGTTTCGGCCCGTCTGGTACCGAACTGGACCTCGACCGGCTGCGGGTAGCGGACCTCTCCGAGCCGCGTCGATGAACTCGTGCATCCCGCGAGTGAGCTGAATCCGGACGTTATCCCAGACCAGAACGGCAGGGCCGCCGAACTGGCCGGAGACGGACCGATCCTGGGCCACCGCGGTACGTTGGGCGAACCAGTCCGCGACGCAAAGGCCGGGCCGCCGGCCGCCCGCTACTCGGCTACCTCCTGAGCTGAGGCAACAGCGCTTGGCCTCCCACTCACGTAACCCCGGCGTAACCTGCTCGGGAGCACGGACCGTGGGGATGCCCTTGGTTCGGCTCCATGCGCCGCGGGAAGAGGGAGGGCCACGCATGGTGAACGACGGGCTGATGGAGACGGCCGCACTGATGGCGATGCTCGGCGAGCGCGCCACCGTGAACGTCCGACTGGCACTGGTCGCGTACGAACAACAGTGGCAACTGCACCATGGCCAGGTCACCTTGGACGACTACGCGCCATTGGTGGAGCGAGCCTGGCGCTACAGCGCGGCGACCTTCCTGGAACTATGCCTGCCCGGTCCGGTGGTCGCCGCACTGCTGGGGGGCGATGATCAGGACGTTCACGGGGTCCGTGTCGTTTCCCCCAGTCCGCCGTTCTCCAGCGCCTCCACTTCTCGGCTGCGCGGCCAGGAAGAGTGGGGCCGGATGACGACGCCGTGGCCACGAACCGAGTGGACCATCAGCCGGGATGCCAACGCCATTCAGCCTGGCCACGGTCTGTTGGTCGGGGATGGCCCTTCCTTCCTGAACTTTGACCAGGCCCTCAGCGCCTTCCTCCACCAGCGTCCCCACGAGAGCACCGCGGACCGCTCGGACCTGTGGCGCATTGTCCTGCCGCAGCGTACGGGCTGGTTTCCGCGGATCACTATCGGGCCTGACCTGCTGACGGCCGACGTCGACGGCGAGGCCCTGGACGACGCGGTACTGGAGCTGAGCTGGGCGGCGGGCAACCAGTCCCAGCCGGTCGACGGTGCCGGTACCTACCGCTTCCCGCTGCCTCAGGGACTCGCCCCCGACAGCCTGTTGATGCTCCGCCGTAAGGACCAGTCGCTGGACTGGCGTCACTTCCCGGCTCCCGCGTACGGGCGCACCCGCGATGCCTCGGTCGTCTGGGAGCAGCCCGGTCCTGAACTGGACCTACTCTTGGCGAACGGGGAGGGAAAGCACCTGGAGTGCAAACGAGAGGTCCCGGAGAGCGAGTCGCGGAAGAAGATGCTCAAGACCATCGCCGCCTTCGCATCGCAGGACGGCGGCACCATCCTGATCGGAGTCCAGGACGACCTCCAGGTCGTGGGCCTGCCCGAGGAGTCGAATGTAGACAAGCAGGTCCTCCAGGTCGTTGGCATGATCCGGGACAGTCTGGAGCCGGTGCCGTCCTATGAGACACGCGTGATCGACCACGATGGAATGAAGGTCCTCGCCATCGAAATCTCCAGCCGCGGCCAGATGCACGCCTACCGCAACGGACAGCGCCTAGAGTTCTACGTTCGTGTCGGCCCGAACACGGTGCTTGCGCGCCATCATGAGATCGCTGCGGGATTCCAGCAGGCTCCGACCGTTACCAGGTTCTGAGAATTGGCCGCACCCGTCGTTTACCGTCAGGTCGCGGCCTACTTCAGTCCGAGCGCGGCCAGCGCCCGGAGTATATCGGCGGTGAGTTTCGCGCCAGCTCTTGCCATTACTGCTGAGCCAGTCGGGGAACTGTCGCAAGTTCGACTCCGTGTAAAGGCAGTTGGCGGCGAGGATCGTCGCTATGGTGGATGTCGAAGCTGGGGCGTAGCAGGCGGCGGGGGCTGCCGACCCCCTGATACGGCGCGGAGTGCGGTCAGGTGCCCATGACGGAACGCCGCAGCGGAGGCCGAGGGGTTGGAGCACCGCGGGGACGACCAAGGCGAGGCTCTGGGTGGCGATCTTGTCGGTCGCGCTTGCCGTCGTGGGAAAGGTTGATAGCTGGGAGGCCGGCGATCCGAGGCGACCTGGCGCAGGTTTTGGACATGGATTGTCAGTGGCCCCTCCTAGCATGATGGTCATGCCCGCCAATCGTCCCGCCATTCCCAGCGAGTTGGACCGGCGCGTCCGTGTCGAAGCTGGCCATCGCTGCGCAGTGCCGGTTTTCCGTGTTCCCGTCATCGAAATTGCCCACATCCGACCCTGGTCAAAGGTGAAGCGACATGAGTTCGAGAACTTAATCGCCCTCTGTCCAAATTGCCATACACTCTTCGATAAAGGCCACATCGATCACAAATCCATGCTCCAGTATAAGGCGAACCTGAACCCTTTCTCCCCGTACGCTCTCGCGGCGCATCCTGATTACATTGACTTCTTGCTGGCCTACCAAAAATTCCATGTGTTCATCGAGGTGTGGAATGCTGCGACTCTAGCGTTTCAGGAAGCAAAGAAGCGAGGTGTCTCGGCCAGCGAGCTCAGGCTCAGATTTCAAGCGATCGGCCATGCGGCGAAGGAGGCAAGTTGTGCGGAGTTCTGCTTCATGGCGCTGTCACCCGATGGCGTGAAAAGGCTGTCTGCTCAGATTCTGAGGGTGACCATGCGGAGCGCCTGCAACGCGACGGGCGGGCCAGTTCCTGTCGAATTCCAGGATGACGAAAAGATCTCTGGTGGTATCTCTGAGGCGTGGAAAGCTCTGCATTACGAGATCCATGAGGCGGTCAACAAGCCCGCCCGAAAAATGGTCAGGCTGATGTCGACATGTCCACAATATGTGGACGAGTTCACCCATGAAAATGAGTGATGGGTACAGGGCTATCGAGGATGGCAGCGGCTAACGCAATGAGTTGAGTTGGTGGTGGGTGATCAGGTAGTAGGCGAGCTTGAGGAAGGCTTCGCGGATGTCGGCTCGTCTTCCCCGGCGGATGCCGAGTCGACGGAAGCCGTGGAGCCAGGCGATCGTGTGCTCGACTACCCACCGGTAGGTGTCCAGGCCGGTGCCGCGTGTTGTGCCTCGGCGGACGATGCCGCGGGCGCGGACCTGGTCGCGGTAGATGTCGTGGTCGTAGCCGCGGTCGGTGAACAGCGAGTCCGGCTTGCGGTGGGGGCGGCTTACCCGACCGGATCTCTGGGATCGCGTCGGGCAGGGGCAACAGTTGAGTGACGTCGTTTAGTCGGTTTCGTTTGGATCAGTCGGCTGATCAGAGGAAGGTCCCTGCAATGTGCAGTCTGGCCGGGTAGATGGTGGCGGTCCTCTCGTGGCGGGTGGGGCCTTGCCATTGCTTGAGGTGGTTGATGCACTGCTCGACGGTGTTGCGTTGCTCTGGGAGACTTGCCGCATGACGTTGAGCGATGACGCCCGCAGCATTCTCGACCATGTTGCCCGATCACCGAAGCCGGTTGCTATGTCCGACTTCTTCCACCAGATTCATCCGATTACGTTCGCTCGGAGCGCCCCGGATGATGACCCGGCGCGCGAGGCGTGGACGGAGCTGCAGCTCCGCCTGTATGGGGCGTCGCTGGATCTGCATGAGGCCGGCTTGGTGGAGGTCGTACATCCGGCGAACGGGGAGCGTCCAGACCTGGTTGCCGTGACGGAGGCGGGCCGGGCTCTGCTGGGCTGAACGCGCTCTGACCCCAGTCGCCCTCCCTCACGGCGGCCGGGGCCAGGCTGATGTGCCCGCTATTCGGCTTCGGTGTGGCGGCCAGGGCTGACCTGGATGCGGCTCTCGGCGAAGTGCTCCCAGTCCGGCACCAGGTAGAACCGCGCGTGTCCCGGCAGATCCTTGGCGGCTACCTCGGCACGCGGTGCGCCGCGGTAGACACGGGCGTCGCCCTGCTCGACGAAGTAGTCCAGCCCGAGGCGGATGTCGTCCGCGTCCAGGCTCGTGGCTTCGGCGAGCCGGTCCAGCGAGGTGAACATCTCGGCTGGGCTTCGAGCTCTTCGGGGAGCGGCAGGTCTTCGGGCATCCACCAGGCGCCGTCTTCGTCCTGGCTGGCGACACCGAGAGCGATCATCGTGGCAGCCAACTCGCGGATCGTCGTCGGGACCGGCAAGCCGGTGGCTGTGTAGGCGGCCTCGCACAGCTTGCGGTGCTCCTCGACGGCGGCCTTGATGCTCTCCTGCTCTCCCTCGCTTTCGTCCTTGAGGTCGTCCTCCTCCAGCTACAGGACGGGGGAGTCGAGACTGGTGCCGGCGTTCCTCCACGTCGGCCCGAGGGTGCCATCGTCCGCGCCGTAGATGACGCGGACGATGGTGTCGAGGGATCCGCGGAGGTCTTCGCCGCGGCTGTGCCGAAGGTCATGGTGAGCATGAAGGACTGGTGGCGTGGCAGGAGATGGGTCCAGCCGCTGGTGAATCAGTCGGAGGGGAACGACATGCTCGGGCCGGCTGGTGGTTTCGGTGGTCAAGGCAGTCTCCGAGCGAGGGTGATGCGGGCGGCCGCGGTCAGCGGCGGGTGGTCGTGCGGGCCGCCGTCTGGCGGGGCAACAGGATGCCGTGCAGGTCAGGGCGGTGTCTATCGATCTGGACTGGTTCCGGTGCGGCGGCAGCAGGCAGAAGGCTGCCCCGGCCGCCGAGGGGGATGGCGGCCGGGGCCAGGTCTAGGGCCTGTAATCCGGATCTTGCCGGGGGCACGGGGTATGGCACGGACATCTGCGGCGTTGTCGTCGGTTGCCGACGAACCGCGTCGCCCCCTTCCTCCGCCTTGCAGCTGCACGTATCAGCCCCGCTCGGGCGGCCGTGAGGCGCCGTAGGTCCAGGCCGACTTGATCCGAGAGAAAGGCTCTAGCCGGGTAGCACGATAGGAGGGGTCTCGGCATCTGTCTGGGGCCTCTCCCTTATGTTTGAGTCTGTGACGCTCATTTGACGCTCGGCGCCCCTCGTTTCCCCAGATGGAGTCCCCAGGAGGCATCTGACCTGCTCTTTCTTCAACCTCGATCTGGATCACATGGTTTCGATGACGCATCACGTCGAATGCGTGGTGATTCTGGAGCCTGCCGAAAGAGGCCGCTGACCTGCGGTTTTAGCTGGCGCGCATCAGAGGTGTCCTGACGCTCATTCCGATGGGTCATCAGGTGGGCTGAAGGGCTGTTTCAAGTGGCCTGTCGGCGTTGGGCTATCGATGTCACGGCGCCTGGCTTCTGTTGTGGGCGGGGCGTCCGAAGGCGAGTCCCGAGCGACGTGGGCGAGGTTCGCTTCGGTGTGGCCGTACCCGACGGGGATGCCAGGACCAGCGGCATACTTTGCCGCGCCCGCTCGGCGCCCTAACGGAAAATCCCGCGCGGGCGTCCGACGGCCGGGCTGATGTCCTGGCGTGGCTGTCCTCCATGCTCGGCGAGGAGCCACTGCGGAGGCGGTGATGAGCGGTGAGCATCTGCTGTACAGGCTCTTGGCCCGCCGTATCGGCTTCATGGTCCTCGGAACCCTCGCGCCTTCGGCGAGAGACCGTTCCGTCACTCTGGCCGTGCACCCCACTTTCGGGATGACCGGAATCCGGACAAGACGAACACTGGTCCCCACTCAAGACCCTGAGGGACTGTCATGTCTGACGAATGATCAATAACCTTACGGAACACGCGATTCCCGGTCTCGACGGAGCATCATGACCACTGCGGCACAGATACCCGACATCCTCTCGCCCGAGTTCGCGGCGGACCCGTATCCGGTCTACCGCCTGATGCGGGAGTCCGCGCCTCTCATCTGGCACGAGGCGACGCGGAGTTACATCATCTCGCGGTACGAAGACGTCGAACGCGTCTTCAAGGACAAGGACGCCGAGTTCACCACCGACAACTACGACTGGCAGATCGAGCCGGTCCACGGCAAGACGATCCTCCAGCTCAGCGGGCGTGAGCACGCCGTGCGCCGGGCTCTGGTCGCCCCCGCCTTCCGGGGCCGGGACCTGCAGGAGAAGTTCCTGCCCGTGATCGAGCGCAACTCGCGCGAACTGATCGACGCCTTCCGGCAGTCCGGTTCCGCCGACCTCGTCGCGGACTACGCGACCCGCTTCCCGGTCAACGTGATCGCGGACATGCTGGGGCTGGACAAGGCCGACCACGCCCGCTTCCACCGCTGGTACACCGCCGTCATCGCCTTCCTCGGCAACCTGTCCGGCGACCAGGAGGTGGCCGCCGCGGGCGAGCGCACCCGCGTGGAGTTCGCGGAGTACATGCTGCCGATCATCCGCGAGCGCCGCGAGAACCTCGGCGACGACCTGCTGTCGGTGCTGTGCGCCGCCGAGGTCGACGGGGTGCGGATGAGCGACGAGGACATCAAGGCGTTCTGCAGCCTGCTGCTCGCCGCCGGTGGCGAGACCACGGACAAGGCGATCGCCAGCATCTTCGCCAACCTGCTGAGCCACCCCGACCAGCTCGCCGCCGTCCGCGCCGACCACAGCCTGATCCCGCGGGCGTTCGCGGAGACCCTGCGCTTCACCCCGCCGGTGCACATGATCATGCGGCAGTCCGCGACCGAGGTGAAGCTCAGCGGCGGCACCATCCCGGCCGGGGTCACCGTCACCTGCCTGATCGGCTCGGCCAACCGCGACGAGAACCGCTACCGCGAGCCCGACCGCTTCGACATCTTCCGCGAGGACCTCACCGCCACCAACGCCTTCTCGGCCGCCGCCGACCATCTGGCGTTCGCACTGGGCCGGCACTTCTGCGTGGGCGCGCTGCTCGCCAAGGCGGAGGTCGAGACCGGCGTCGCCCAACTGCTGGACGCCATGCCGGACCTGCGCTTCGCGGACGGCTTCGACCCGGTCGAGCAGGGTGTGTTCACCCGTGGACCCCAGGCGCTGCCGGTGCGGTTCACCCCCGTCACCGCCTGACCCGCACCGTGCCGCTGGGCCCCGCTCGGGGGCCCAGCGGCCCACCGGCTAACCGTCGACCGGAGTGAACCGCACCGGCAGGGTGGTCAGCCCCCGCATCCAGATGGACGACCGCCAGGTCAGCGTGTGCGGGTCCACCGCGAGCACCAGGTCGGGCAGCCGCTCCAGCAGCGTCTCCACGGCGGTGCGCGCCATGACGTCCGCGAGCAGCGGCGCCGGGTACGGGCACCGGTGCTCACCGTTGCTGAACGACAGGTGCGCGGCGTTCTCCGCGCCGACATGGCCCTCGGGCCACAGACTCGGGTCGGTGTTGGCGGCGGCCAGTCCGAGGACCAGGCAGTCCCCGGCCTTGATCCGGCGCCCGCCGAGCTGGGTGTCGCGTACCGCCCAGCGGCCGATGAAGTTTTGGGTGGGCGTGTCCAGCCAGAGCACCTCGTTCAGCGCCTCGCCCACGCTGACCCGGCCGCCGGACACGCTGAGTTCGAACCGCTCGTCGGTCAGCAGCAGCCTGAGCGCGTTGCAGATCCAGTTGGCGGTGGGCTGCTGGGCTGCGGCGATGACCGAGATCAGGTCCTGGACGATCTCCTCGTCGCTGAGCCCCGCCGGGTGCAGCACCATCCGCGAGGTGACGTCCTTGCCGGGGTCGGCCCGCTTGTCCCGGACCAGCCGCGCCAGCCGCTCGCCCACGCGTCCGTACGCCGCCACCGGGTCGTCGCCCTCGGCCGCGTCCAGGGAGATCCGCAGGTCGTCCACGAGCTGCTGGGTGTCGGCGCCCGAGATCGGCATGCCGCACACCTGCACCACGGCGCGCATCGGCAGGGCGTGCGCGTACGACGCCATCAGCTCGGCCTGGCCGCTGCCCGCGAACCGGGCGATCAGTTCGTCGGCGATCAGCTCGCAGTCGCGGGCCAGCTCGAACTGGTCCACCCCGGACAGCGCCTCGGTGATCACCCCGGCCCGGCGCCGGTGCTCCTCGCCCTCGGTGAACAGCACCGAGGGCTGGTAGCCGACGAAGGGCATCAGCGGCCAGTCCGGCGGGATGTTGTCCCACTGGTTCCAGCGCCGCGAGTCCCGCGCGAACAGCTCGTCGTGGCTGGTGACGTGGGCGACCTCGTGGTAGCCGAGCACCAGCCAGGCGGGGATGTCGCCGTCCAGCAGGACCGGTGCGACCGCGCCGTGCTCGCGGCGCAGCGTCCGGTACATCTGCGACGGCGTCTGCTGGTACTCAAGGCCCGCCAGGCGCACCGCGTCGGTGTGGGCGGGGCAGCCTGGCGGCGGTGCCTGCTGCGCGGAGAAGGGGCCGGGGTCGGTCACGGGGTCGCCTCCTGGGCGGTGGCCAGCGTGTACACATGGTCCACGAGGGTGATCAGCACGTCCTTGCCCGACTGCCTCACCCGTGCGTCGCAGTCGATCATCGGCACGTGATCGGGGAGCGCGAGGGCCTGGCGGATCTCGTCCAGGGAGTAGTGGGCCGCGTCGTCGAACCGGTTGACGGCCACCACGAAGGGCGTGCCGTGGTGTTCGAGGCGGTCTATCGCGTACCAGGAGTCGTCCATCCGGCGGGTGTCGACGAGGACGACGGCGCCGAGGGTGCCGGAGAAGAGCCGGTCCCACAGGAACCAGAAGCGCTCCTGCCCCGGCGCGCCGAACAGGTACAGCACCATAGTGTCGTTGAGGCTGATCCGGCCGAAGTCGAAGGCGACGGTGGTGGTCGACTTCGCGGCGACGCCACTGGTCTCGTCGATGCCGACGCCCGCCTCCGTCATCACCTCCTCGGTGTTCAGCGGCCGGATCTCGCTCACGGAGCGGACCAGCGTGGTCTTGCCGACGCCGAAGCCGCCCACGACGACGATCTTCAGACCGGTTTCCGCCGCGTCGGCCAGTGGCGTGCGGTGGGCGGGCAGCTCAGAGATTGCGGAGCCCATGGAGCACTTCCTTGAGAAGGGCGGGGTCGGGGAGCGAGGGGTTCACGGGTGGGTGGCGTGCGGTGATCCGGCCGGTGTCGAGGAGGTCGGCGAGGAGGATCCGCACGACCATGATCGGCAGTTCCAGTTCGGCGGAGATCTCGACGACCGAGGTCGGGTGCCGGCACAGGGTCAGGATGCGGGAGTGCTCCGACTGCATGCCCGTGGTCGGCTGGCACTCCGCGACGATCAGGGTGACCAGGTCCAGGGTGTCGTCGACACTGCTGCGCCCGTTCGTGACCGTGTAGAGCCGGTCGGGGGCACCGGTGTCCACCGGCTTGCGGGTCACGAGGGGGTACTCCCCTGGAGCGGCTGCCGGGGCGCTGCCCGCAGATGCTCGCCGATCTTGTCGACCAGCCCGGTCATCTCCTCGCCGAGGCGGCCGGGGTCGGCGTCCTCGGCGGCGACGACCGCGAGGTGCGCGCCCTCACCGGCGCCGACGATGCAGAGCAGACCGCCGTGGAAGGCGGTCATGGCGTGGAGCACGCCGCCGGTGCCGTCCCCGAACTCCACGGACGCGCCGTGGGACAGGGCCTGGAGACCGGAGCAGATCGCGGCGAGCTGGTCGGCCTGATCCGCGGCCAGGTCGGGGGTCCAGCACAGCTTGAGACCGTCGCGGGAGAGGACCAGGGCGTGCCGGGCACCGGGCGTCTGGTCCAGCAGGTTCTGCAGCAGCCAGACGAGGCTGTTGTCGGTGGTCTGCATGATGGGTGATGGGACGGTGGTGTCCAGTTGTTCGGTCACCGGCCCGTTCCTCCAATCTCATGGGCACGAGGGGGGCGTGGCTGCCGGGCGCGGGGCCGGCGGGGCTCGGGGGGCTAACCGGCGGTCGGCGGCTCGGGGTCGGGGCGGCCGCCCAGGGTGTCGCCCGAGGACTTGCGCGAGCGGTGGAAGGCGCCGAAGCGGGAGCCGACGTCGTGTGCGGGCCGCTTGCGGGGCGGGGCGGGCTTGCTCGCGGGGCGCTGGGCGCGCTCGGCGTCGCTCATGGTGCGTCCGGGTTTGCGCACGGGGAGCCCGTTCGGGGTGGCGGAGACGGGCGCGGGGGTGGGCGCGGCGGCGGGCGGCTCGTGCCGGGTCTGCTCGGGGACTTCCCGCAGGATCACGGGGGGATCGGGGCGTACGGGTGTCTCGACGACGGGGGCGGCCGTCGGCGTTTCGGGCGCGGGGACCGGCTGGACGGTGGCCGTCCGGGTCGCCTCCCGCCGCGCGGGCCACGGGTCGCGCTGCTGCGCGATGAGGCGCCGGGGCAGCAGGACGACCACGCCGGTGCCGCCGCGCGAGGAGGGGCGGTAGCTGACGTTGATCCGGTACTTGAGCGCGAGCAGTCCGACCACGGCGAGGCCAAGGCGGGTGCCCTGGAGGGAGGCGAGGTCGGCCATGCTGCCCGCCACCGCGCCCTCGGCGTGCTTCATCGCCGCCTCGGACATGGTCAGTCCGCTGTCCTCGACGGTGACGACGATCCCGGCCCGGTGCTCCTCGACGTAGACGTGGACCTCGTCGGTGGGCGGGGAGAAGTTGGCCGCGTTGTCGATGAGTTCGGCGAGGAGGTGCATCACGCCTTCGGCGGCGAACCCGGAGATGGCCGCCTGGGAGGTGAAGTGCAGCCGGACTCGCTGGTAGGCGGCGATACGGCCGATGGCGCCCCGGAGGATGCTCTCCATCCGGATCGGCTTGTTCCAGGTACGGCTGGTCTTGCCGCCCATGAGCAGCGCCAGCCGGTCGGCGATCAGCACGAGCTGGGAGGTCCTGTGGTCCAGCCGCATCAGATCGCCGAGCATCGTGCCGTCGTGCTCGTCCTGCATCGCCCGCAGGTCGGCGAGCATGCTGACGGCCTTGGCCTGGACCCGGCTGAGCGCCTTGGTGGAGGCGATCCGGGCACCGCCCGCGCGCCGCTCGCTGCGCGCCAGCTCGCGGACGACCAGCTCGCCCAGGTCGTGCATCAACGGCACGCGGGGCAGCGTGAGTTCGCCCAGGACCGTGTCGGCCGAGCGGCCCTCGGCGAGGCGGGCGACGGCGGCGGGCAGCGTCTCCCGGGTGAGCCGGTCGGCTTCGGCCAGGAGCTCGTTCAGCGCCTCCTGGGTTTCCCGGGCTTCCTTGTCCGCCGCGGCAGCGCGGCTCACCGCCTCCTCCAGGGCACCGGCGGAGAGGTGGGCGAGCCGGCGCAGGTTCTGGTCGTTGGGCATCGACACGCCCGCGAGCGCGTCGGCGGCGGCGCTGCCGGTCAGCACCAGGTTGTGCAGGGAGGGCAGCGTCACGCTGGCCAAGTGGCTGGTCTGCGCGGCGGTTTGCTGCGCCTGCGTGCGGAGCCGGTCGTTCTCGGCGGCCTGGGTGGCGGCGGCGAGCCGGGCCCGGCGGACGAGGAGGTGCCCGACGAGCACCGCGACGGCGACGCACGCCCAGCCCGCGCCCGCCACGACGAGCGCCCATCCGTGGGTGCCGGACGGCGCCACCGCGACCGCGACGCCCGCGGCCACGGCGGTCACCGCCACCACGGCCGCGGGCACCGCCCACGAGCTGCGCTGAACGGCCGTCGAGCGGTGTTGAACGGACGGTGCAGGAACTGACATTCCGCGGTCCCTCGGTCTGCGAGCAGAAGAATCGGCGACCGAACGCCTCGATCGCGGTCCGGAAGCGGCCGCCTCGGAGGAAGGCGATCTTCCAGTCCGGTTACGCCGACATGCTAGTCACACCGGAGTGCGCCACGTTCCGAATGACCCCTCCTGGACGCCCGGACCTGAAGTCGTCGTGAAGCAGCCACTGCGACGACGGGCCGTGATAGAGGGCTGTCCGGGCCGCACCGCGGGTGGCGGGCCCGGAAACACCCCATGCGCCCCCGCTCTCCCGTCACCGGAGTGGCTGCCGCGCACCCCTTCCGAGGGGTCAGCCTCCTCGGAAGGGGACCCTTTCCAGCCAACCGGACGCGATCACCGGAAGAGGACGACGGCACCGATCACCCGGATCGCCGGGAATGCGAGGGCCGATACCGGACAACCGGCGGTCGCCGACGAGTTCAGACGTGCGCGTCCGGGGTCTGGTCGGCCGGTTTCCAGTCGAGTACCGAGCGGTCGTGCAGGCGGAGTTGCTCCTCGGGGGTGTGTTCGATGTGGCGCATGCTCCAGCGCAGGAGGGGTGGGGCCATCAGGGAGGTGATGACGGCGACCAGGACGATGAGGGTGTAGGACGCGGAGTTCAGCACGCCGATGCGCAGTCCGGCGGCGGCGACGACGAGCTGGATGACGCCGCGGGCGTTGAGCGCGCCGCCCAGGGCGACGGATTCCCAGGTCCCGACGCCGACGGCCCTGGCGCCGACGAAGACGCCGGCCACCTTGCCGACGACGGCGACCAGCAGCAGGGCGGCGCCGGCCGCGAGGGTCGCGGGGTGGGTGAGGGCGCTCAGGTCCAGGCGCAGACCGGCGGTGGCGAAGAAGAGGGGCGCGAACACCGCGAGGACGACCGTGCGCAGGGGCGCGAGCCGGGCGCGCAGGCTCCGGGGGCCCGAGCTGATGAGCATGCCCGCGAGGAAGGCGCCGAACATGGCTTCCAGACCCAGTGCCTGCGTGGCGGCGGCGCAGAGGAGGACGAAGGCGGTCACGGTGCCCACCACGACCGCCGTGTCGGAGGTGTGCTCGGCCGCCTTCATGACCCGGTTGGCCAAGGGGCGCAGGACGCAGAAGGCGACGGTCAGCACCAGGGCCGTGGCGAGCAGGGGCATGACGAGATGGTCGCCTCCCATTCCGCCGCCGACGGCCATGGCCGACACCACGGACAGCAGGATCCAGCCGACGACGTCGTCCACCATGCCCGCCGCCAGGGTGAGCTGTCCGACGTCGCGGTGGATGAGGTGCATGTCGGTGAGGATCTTGGCGATGACCGGCAGTGCGCTGACGGACAGGGCGACGGCGACGAAGAGCGCGAAGACGGGGCGGTCGGCGCCGTCGGGGAGGAGGCTCGCGGGAGCCGCCCAGCCCGCGGCGTAGCCGAGACCGAAGGGCAGCAGCAGACCTCCCGCGCCGACGCCGAGAGCGGTGACGCCACGACGCCGTACCAGGGCGGCGTCCATCTCGACGCCCGTGATGCCGACCAGCAGCAGGACGCCGATCTGACCGACCGCGTCGAGGAGGTGGAACTGCCCGGTGTCCCGGGGCAGCAGCCAGTGCGCGGCGGCGGGGGAGACGTTGCCGAGGACGGTCGGCCCGAGCAGGATGCCGACGCACAGTTCTCCGGCGACGGCGGGCATCCCGAGCCGGGCGGCGAGGCGCCCGCACAGGACGGCGAGGAGGACGAGCACTCCTGCTTGCAGCAGGAACACGAACAGTTGGTGGGACGGCAGGGGCGGGATCGGCGGGGCTGCGAGGCGCACGGGTGCGATCTCCTGACGGAAATGCCCCGGGCGCGGCGCAAGTGCCGCGCCCGGAGCCGTGGATGAGAGAGCGAGGGCGTGCGGTCCGGCGGCCGGTGGTGTCAGTCCGCCGATGTGGTGCTGTGTCCGGGGAGCTGTGCGCCGGGCGGGCCGGGGTGAGGTGCCGCGTCTGCCTCACGCTTCCCCGGGCGGTCCTGTACGAGGAGCCCGGCGCAGGCGGCTACGGCGAGGACCATGACGGCGACGCTGTACACGGTGGTCGTGGCGTCGAGCCCGAACTTCTGGACGCAGAGACCCGCGACGACCGCGGGCACGCTGAAGCCCAGGTAGCCCACGACGTAGACGCTGGCCACCACTCCGGCCCGCTCGTCGGGAGCGGCGAGCGGCGCGATGGTCTGGAAGGCGCCGAGGAAACCGGTGCCGAAGCCGTAACCGGCGATGACGATGCCGACGAAGAAGAGCGCGGGGGACGGGACGGCGAGGGCGCCGAGAGTGGTGCCGATGCCGACGAGGAAGGCGACGAAGCCGAGGGTCATGGTGCGGCGCGGCGGCCGGTCGCGGCGCAGCAGCGAGCCGACGGCTCCGGCGCCGGTCAGGGCGAAGATGACCAGACCGCCGATGAGGTGGCCGCTCAGGTGCAGGGTGCGGACCGCGATGGACGGGCCGAGCGACATGTACAGACCGCCGACCGCCCACACCGCGAACAGGCAGGGCGCCACGGTCAGGAACAGCGGCCGCACCCGGCGCGGCACCCCCAGGTGGGGCACCAGCGAGGCGATCGCGCCCGGCCTGCGCGGCGAGGTCTCCGGCAGCAGCGGGACGACGAGCGCCGCCGCCACGAACACGATCAGGAGCAGTACATAGACGAGGGTCTTCGGCGCGGGCGCGTACTCGACGAGGAACCCCGAGCCGAGCGCGCCGAGGGCCAGACCGATGAGCGGTACGAGGCTGTTGACCAGCGCGCCCAGGCGGGGACGGGGCTGCAGGTCGAGGAGAGCGGAGCTGGCCGCGCCGGTCGCGGCGCCGGTGGCCAGCCCCTGGACGACGCGTGCGGCGAGGAGCGGTCCGACGCCGTCGGCGGTGATGAACAGCACCATGCTCACCACTTCGACGGCCAGGGACGCGCCGAAGACCGTGCGGCGCCCGACGTGGTCGGAGATGCCGCCCACCACGAGCAGCGCCGCGAGCAGCGCGAGCGCGTACACCGCGAAGACGGCGGTCAGCATCGTGGCGGAGAAACCCCAGTCCGCCTGGTACACCGGGTACAGCGGAGAGGGCGCGCTGGAGGCGAAGAGCAGCAGCGTCTGCACCGTGGCGATCAGCCAGAAGGCGAACGTCCGGTTGAGGAACGGAAGTTGGCGTACGGGACTCATGCGGAACCCCGTCGGCGATCGGTCCGTCCCCGGGGGCGGGCGGGCACGGCACCGAGGTGTCCGTCGAGTGCCGGGGAGTCAGCGGGCATGTGGTGTCCCTTTCCGTGTGTGCCGCGAGGCACCGAAGGGCGTCGCCGTCGCCGTGGTCACTCCGTCGCCCCTCGCGCGACGCGTGCTCCGTCCGGCGTGTCCGGGTCGGCCGTTGCCGTGGGCGAGTGTGACAGGCGGGCACGGACGAGGAAGTAGATCCCGGCCACGATGCCGACCCCGGCGACCCCGGCGGACCACCAGGGGAGGTCGGCGTGGACGCCGTAGAGGAAGACGCCCAGCGCCGGTCCCACCGACATGCCCGTCGTCTGGCAGAAGCCCAGAAAGGACTGGTATCTGCCGACCGCGCCCGGGGGAGCCGCCTTCGCCGAGATGTCGGAGGAGGTGGGCGCCACCAGCATCTCCCCGGTCGTCCAGAGCACGACGGAGACGATGACGACCGTCCAGTTCGGACCGAGGGCCAGGACCGCCATGCCGCTGACCACGCACGCCGACCCCAGCGCCGCCACGACATGGGAGGGAATCCGCCGCATCACCAGGGACACCGGGACCTCGCAGCACATCACCATGACGGCGTTGGCGGTGAGCATGATGCCGTACGTCCGCGCGCCGTAACCGGCGTCGGTGATGGCCAGCGGCAGCGGACCCAGGTGCATGGAGTAGACGACCGCGGTGATGCCGGACAGGACACAGAACGCCATGAAGAGCGGATCGCCGGACAGGACCCGCTTCTCCCGGTGCCCGCTCGTCCCGCTCCTCGATTCCGCCGCCCGTTCCTGGAGCGTCGAGGGGAGCGCCAGCAGCATCAGGGTGGAGGCGAACGCCGCGATGGCGTTGCCGAGCAGCAGCGTGTCCATGTGGGACTCGGCCCAGAGCCCGCCGAGCAGTCCGCCGAGGGCGGCTCCCACGTTGAAGGTCGTCCGGAAACCGGCGAACATGGTGAGCCGCCGGTCCGCGGGCGCCGTGACGCTGATGACCGCCTGCGCCACCGGGGTGAAGCCCTGGACCGCCATGGACAGCAGCGCGGCGAGGATCACCGAGGCGGTGAACCCCGTCAGTGCCGTGAGCGCCAGCGACAGCACCGCCGTCGACAGGGTGCACAGCGCCAGGGTGCGGCGCGGGCCCAGGCGGTCGGCGGTCCAGCCCGACAGACCCGCGCCCGCCATGCCGGTCCCGGCGACCACGGCCAGCGCCGTCGTGATCTGTCCGGGACCGAAACCCCGGGACGAGAGGATCAGCGCCAGGAACAGGGTGAAGAAGCCGCCGATCCGGTTGAGGAAGGCGCTGGCCGCGACGATCAGGATCGGGGTGGGCACCCCCTTGACCGTGCGGTACGGCGTCTCACCGGTCGTCGGTGCTCCGGTCATGCGCTGTCCAGGGGATCGGAATCGAGCCGTACCGTGCGCTCCGCCCGGTCCAGCAGTTCGGCGCACTCCTCCTCGTTCTCGCCCTCGACGATGATGTAGGCGTAGCGCGCCACATAGTCGTGCGGAGGGCGGCGCAGCACGGATCCCGGAGCGGCGGCGGTCCCCGCCTCCACGACGCCGGGCAGGGCGACGGTGCCGGAGAGATCGACCGACCGGAGCACGAGATCCCGCTCCGGCCGCAGGAACCGGATGCTCACCGTCCTGGACCGGGTACGGGAGATCCGCGGTTCGCGACCCGTGACGGCGTCGACGCAGACCGCTCCCACGTCGATGCCGGTGGCCATCTCGCCGAGGCGCGGTACGAGGTCTCCGCCCGGGCGTCCGTTGATCTCCACGATCACCGGTCCCCGCGGGGTGAGTTTGACCTCGGTGTGGGTGACCCCGTGGGTGATGCCGAGTGCCCGGTGCGCCTCGTGCAGCATCCCGACGAGAGCCTCGTCCTCCACGAGCGGGTCGTCGCCGAAGACCGTGTGCCCGACCTCGACGAAGTACGGCGCGTCCGCCACCTTCTTGTGCGCCACGAACATCGCCCGGTACCGGCCGTCGTAGACGACGCCGTCGACGCTGATCTCCTCACCGGTGAGGAACTGCTCGACGAGGTAGTCGTCCGGCACCTCGACGCCCGGGTAGCCGGCCCGGGTGGACACGGAGAACGCCTCGGCCATCTCCTCGGGGCGGTGGACGCCGACGACGCCGTAACTCGCCCCCAGCGTGCGCGGTTTGACGACGACCGGGAAACCCAGCTCCGCCGCCGCCGCACGCGCCTCCTCGGCGGAGCGGACCGTGGTGAACCCCGGCTGGGCCACCCCCGCCTCCGTCAGGAGCCGCCGCGAGGTCTTCTTGTCCCGGCAGTTGGCGGCCGTAGCGGCGGAGAGCCCCGGAAGACCGAGGAAGTCCACGATCGCCGCGTAGTGGCGCAGTACCGCTTCGTCGGGGCAGAGCACGCCGACGACGTCGTACCGGGCGGCGAGGCTCTTCGCCGCCCGGAGCATCTCGTCGGTGTCGAAGAGGTTCAGCACGGTGGATCCGATGGCCCAGTCGCTCTGCCAGGTGGGCTCCTCGTTCTCGAACAGCCAGACCGCGTGCCGGTCCGCCGCCGCCCGGAGCAGATACTCCCGGTACGGTCTGTCGTCGCGGCCCTTATGGCTTCCGATCCCCACGACGAGGAAGACTTGGTCGCGCGTGTGCCGACTGGTCAACTGCTGTGTCCTCTCGGGAAAGGGTCACGCGAAGTCGTTCCGGACGGTCGCGTACCGGGCGGTGAGGTCCGCGACCTCCTTGCGGATGAGCTCCGGGTCGCCGCCGCCAAGGGCTCGGACGGTCAGGTCGGCCACCTCGGTCATCGCGGCCGGGTCCATCCCCATGCGGGTGAGCTCCTGGGTCCCCAGGCGCAGCCCGGACGTCCCCTGCGCGGGCAGATGGACGACGGAGGCGCGGATACCGCAGCTCTGCAACCGCGCGCCCCAGTCGACGGGGTCCTGGGTGCCCTCGGGCGGCAGGACCCAGATCTGGTGGGTCTCGGTGAATCCGAAGTGCTCGCCCACCACGCGCAAGCCGCGTTCGCTCAGCAGCTCCGCCAGCCTCCGTGCGTTGTCGATCACGGCGCGGGCGTAGGTCCGACGGCTGTCCATCAGCTCGCTGAAGGTGACCGCGAGCGCCCCGACGCTGTTGGTGTGCGCGCTCGACACCCGGAACTTGAGGTGCTCGGACATGTCCGCGACGACCTTCTCGTCGCTCGACAGCATGACCGCCTTCTGCGGACCGGGGAAGGTCTTGTGCGTGCTGGCCGTGCACAGGCTGATCTGGCGCCACAGCGCGGGGAGGTCGTAGAGCACGGGCAGCAGACCCAGGATGTGCGAGGCGTCGAAGGTGATGAGCGCGTCGCCTCCGACCGCGTTCCTCATCTGCTCCATGTCCGGGACCCGGAGCGCCGTGGAGAGGTCCACGTAGTAGAAGCGGGACGGCGCGGCGCGGTGCTGCTCCGCCAGGCGGTCCATGTCCACGCGCAGGTTCACGCCGTCGAACGGCAGCAGACCGGTGTCGTGCCCGAAGTCCCGGCAGATCTGCTCGGTGGCGTAGTGACCGCCCGCGTCCGGTCCCAGGGAGACGATGCGCTCGCCCGGCTCGCTGAGCGTGGAGATCATGCTCTGCATGGCGTGCAGACCGGACAGGAAGTGCACCAGGGCGTGGTCGACCTGGAAGTACTCACAGGCGAGGGCGGCGCACTCCTCGTACAGGTCGGCCACGTTCGAGGGGTCCCCGTACAGGTAGCCGGGACCGCTCATCCTCGGGTAGCGCGATACCAGGTCCGAACCCAGCAGCGAGCGCGCGCCGTCGCTCAGGCGATTCTCGATCGGATAGAGGTTGAGGGTGGGACTCACGCGGCCGAATCGGTGAATGATCTCTTCAGGGGTCACAGCAGACCTCTCGCTGATCGTGGAACCGGGGCGGGGGAGGGGGCGTCCGAGAAGGGCGGCGACCCTTCCCGGACGGCTGGGCTACTCGCTCAGCGCCGTGAGGCACTGCCTGGCCCGGTCCGGCAGGACGTACTCGCCCTCCTTCTCGATGCGCTCGTACAGCGCCTCGACCCGCTCGTAGTGGGCGTCCAGGTTCTGGTCCAGGAGGTGGTACTCGGACTTGTTGTAGATGCCGAACTGGAGGTCGGTCATCAGACCGAACGGATCGATGTCCGCCGCGCGCCGGGTGCCGCCGAACACCAGGCGCAGGAATTCGTCGACGCTCTCGTAGCCGAGCGTGGCCAGGAGGAACTCGATCGACGCCCACTTGCGCCTGACCTGGTAGGCGCGCTCGTCGGGATCGACGATGAAGTCCAGACCGCTGGTCATGCCCTTCGGGTAGAGCACCTTGTTGAAACAGCGCAGGTCGATGGTGAGCCGGTCCTTGGTGGTGCGGGGCAGCGTGCTGTCGGCGTGGGCCCGGTAGTTGTCGAAGACCAGCGCGTCCCCCACCCGGCTGTCGCAGTAGTAGCCGGGGGACGGCGTGTCGGCGTACGTCTTCGCCCAGTACATCGCCATCAGGTAGTCCCGCACCGAGGGCAGGTCGATCTCGGACAGCCGCCCTTCCTGGAACAGGTAGAGCGCCTTGTCGACCGCCGCCTTCTCCTCGCCCGCCAGACCGTGCTCCAGCATCCGCTCGTAGACGTAGGGGAGGTTCGGTGCCTCCAGCTCCGCCTCCTCGAAGATCACGAAGGGCTGCCGGCTCAGCGGAGTCGGGGTCAGCGCGGTGTGGAAGCTGCGGTACTCGGTGGGGAAACCGAGCTGCTTGCGCACCAGCGACGGGATCTGCAGGGCGATCGAGCTGGCCGCGTGGGTGCCGTACGGGCGCTTCTCGGCGGGCACGATGAAGGCGTTGACCACGGCGGTCTCGACCTCGGGGAAGTGCTCGTGGACGATGTCCTGGTTCAGGTCGTAGAAGCGCTTCGCGGAGGGCACGAACAGGACGCAGTTCTCGAACATGGTGGAGACCGGGAAGTAGCTGCCGATCGAGGCGGCGGCGAAGCTCTCCTGGATCACCGCCTGGCAGCGCAGTTGGCGCGCCAGGTTGTCCGCCAGGTCGTCGTCCAGGTTCATGCGGACGACATGGGTGGGGTGCGACTCGGGCAGGAAGCGGCTCGTGTTCAGCTTCCGCAGGGGCGGCAGCGTCGACTCCACCTCCGCCTTGTCCACCTGGTACTTGTCCAGCACCGGGGACAGTTGCTCGGCGTGTGCCGCCGCCGAGGAGTGCAGGAAGGTGCCGGTCTTCTGGTAGGTGCCGGTGACGGTGGCGTCGTCGTCCGCCGCCGCGGCCGGTGCCTGGTTCGCCTCGCTCATGACGTGGTGTCCTCCGCTCGGTCCGAAGTGTTGATGCGGTGCACATAGGTGCGGACGAATGTCTCGTCGAGGGGCGGGGACGGGTAGTCCTCCGCGCCGAAGACGTCGCTCCCCACGGGGAGCGCGGCGAACATGTCCACCATGCCCTGCGCCGTCAGGCCGTCCAGCAGGGCGGCGATCCGGGCCAGGGGGCTCGCCCGGTGTGCCGCGGCGAACTCCAGCGCCCGCTGCCGCCACGCGTCGAAGGGCACGATCTCCGCCCCGCCGCCGGTGGCGCCGACCATCGCGAAGAAGCGGTCGAAGTCCGGGGCGCCGGAGTTGACGAAGTCGTAGTCCCTGCCGATGCGCGTCAGATCGTCGGTGACCGCGGCGGCGACCGTCCGGCACAGGTAGTCCACCGGCAGCACCGTCGTGAGATCGGTGGCCAGCGACGGGAAGCTCCCCATCGCGAGGCAGCCGGAGATCAGGTTGTGCAGGAAGTCCCCGCGGTCGAGCCGGAACCGCCCGGTGCGGGTCGAGGCGCCCACGTACGGCAGCCGGTACGTCGACGCCCGCGCGCCGCGCCGACGGGCGGCGGCCACCATCATCTCCGCCTGCCACTTGGAGGTCTGGTAGCCGTACTCCGGCGCCTCCTCGGCGACGTGGTACCCCAGATACCTGGGCAGCGTCGCGAACGTGGAGATGAAGTGGAACGCCTTGCCGCGACCGCGCGAGGCCAGCCGCAGCGCCTCGTGCGTCCCGACCATGTTGGGACCGACGTACTCCGACATCGGGCGCATCCAGTCCAGCAGGGCGGCGGAGTGGCAGATGGCGTCGACCTGGTCGGCCAGTTCGTCGAAGCGCCTCTCGTCCAGCCCGAACAGCGGTCGGCCGACGTCGCCCACCACCGGCTTCAGGAGCGGCGCGAACTCCTCCCGCCACAGGTCGTAGTCGTCGAGCGCGCCGATCAGGCGCCGTGTCGCCCGGTCGTCGTCGTCCGCCCGCACCAGGCAGTGGGCGACCACCCCGGAGGCGAGCAGCTCGTGCAGCAGATGGGCGCCGACGAACCCGGTGGCGCCGGTGACGAAGACCGCCTTTGGGCGTACGGGCGGCGCGGCGGCGTTGTCGAAGCGGAGGTCGGGGTGGAGACAGCCCTGCCGCGCCGCGGTCAGGTCGGGACCGGCGGCGTCGTCCGTCTCGGTGACGACGGCGCGGGTACGGGTGCCGGTGCCGGTGCCTGTGGCGGTGGCGACGGCGGGTCCGGACGCCGCGTCGAGGCCCGATTCGAGGAGCTTCTCCAGGAGGAACTCGCTCAGCGCGACGAGGTGGGGGTGGTCGAAGGCGATCCTCGCGGGCAGGGCGAGTCCGGTGATGTTCGTCAACTGGTTGCGCATCAGGACCGCGCTCAGCGAGTCGAAACCGATGTCCCGCAGCGGCAGATCGACCCCCACCGCCTCCGGCGAGGCGAAGCCCAGGGTCCTGGCCACCTCCGCGCGGACCGTGCGCAGCACGACGCCCGCGTACTCCCCCGGCGACGCCTCGCCCAGCAGCTTGCGCAGATCCGCTCCGCCGCCCGCCGCGGAACCTCCGCCCGCGTCGCCGTCGAGCAGCGCGCGGAACAGGGCGGGTATCCCGCCGCGGTCCGCGAAGTAGCGCTGGACGCGGTCCAGGTCCAGCGCCGCCGCCACCGTCAGCGGGAGCCCGCTCCCGGAGGCGAGTTCGAGGAGCTCAAGACCCTCGTCCGGTGCCAGTTGGTCGAGACCGAGCTGGGCGAAGCGGGCCAGGTCGAACGCGCCGAGCCCCGCCGCCATGCCCTCGCCCTCCCAGGGACCGAAGGCGACCGAGGCGGCGGGCAGACCCTCGGCGCGCCGCAGGTGGGCGAGCGCGTCCATGAAGGCGTTGGCAGCGGCGTAGTTGCCCTGACCCGGTGTCCCCATCACGCCGGAGACGGAGGAGAACAGCACGAAGAAGTCCAGCTCCATGCCCCGGGTCAGCTCGTGGAGGTGCCACGGACCGTCCACCTTGGGGCGGAAGACCGAGTCGAGCCGCTCCGGCGTCAGATCGGTCAGGAGACCGTCGTCCAGCACACCCGCCGCGTGGACGATGCCGCGCAGCGGGCGCTTCTCGTCGAACAGCGCCAGCACCGCGGCGACGTCGTCGCGGTCCGCCACGTCACAGGTCAGCACGGTGGCCGTGGCGCCCAGCTCGGACAACTCGGCCACCAGGTCCTGCGCACCGGGCGCCTGGGGACCGCGGCGGGAGGTCAGCACCAGGTCACGCACGCCATGGGTGCCGATCAGCCTGCGGGCCACGCGTCGGCCGAGGTCGCCGGTGCCGCCCGTGACGAGCACCGCGCCGTCCGCCCGTACGAACCCCTCCGGGGAGTCCGCCGCCTGCTCGCCGGACCGCGCCAGCCGTGGCACCAGCACCTCGCCGTCGCGGACGGCGCACTCCGGTTCGTCCTCCAGCATCAGCGCGGCGGCGAGCGCCGTGCGGTCCGCCTCCTGGTCGCCGATGTCGATCAGGCGCAGGTCGAGTTCGGGGTGCTCGTTGAGGGCGGTGCGCATCAGACCCCACAGCGGAGCGGCGCCCGGTCCGGAGACCGGGTCGTCGGCGCCGGCGCCGACCGCGCGGCGCGTGACCCAGACCAGCGGGGCGCGGAAGTCCGAACCGACCGCCTCCCGCAACTGCTCCAGCGCCTTGGCGGCGAACGCGTGCGCCTGGTCCGGCACGGGCGCGTCGGAGTCCCACAGGCACACCAGCCCGTCCAGGTCCTCGACGTCCGCCAGGTCCTGCACCTTGATCAACTGGATGCCGGCCCGGGCCAGGGCGGTCTTGGTCTCCCGCGCCCACGGCACGTCCCCGGCGGGGGTCAGCATGCCCCAGGCGCCGCCCAGCTCGACGTGCCCGGTGTCGACGTGGCGCCAGTCGACGTCGAACCGGAAGCGGTCCACTCCCGCCGCGGACAGGCGGCGCAGCACCGCCCGGTCGATCCGCCGTGCGTGCAGGCGGCGCAGATGACCGACGTGCGCGCCCTCGCCGTCGAAGAGGTCGAGCGAGCCCCAGAACTCGCCCTCGCCCAGCTCGAACTCGGCGACCCGGACCCAGACCTCCGCCAGACCCCCGACCCGTACCGAGAGGCGTTCTGCCTCGTAGGGCACGAAGGCGTCCTCGCTGCCCGGGTTCCGCAGCCGCTGGGTCATCAGGAACGACTGCATGGCGGAGTCCAGCAGCGCCGGATGCAGGGCGTAGTCGGCGGCGG
This sequence comes from Streptomyces sp. DSM 110735, assembly GCF_016482685.1. Taxonomy (GTDB): domain Bacteria; phylum Actinomycetota; class Actinomycetes; order Streptomycetales; family Streptomycetaceae; genus Streptomyces. The sequence continues at coordinate 205,006 of NZ_JACYHF010000005.1, forward strand.
ACCGCCGCTCGCCGTCCGCCAGCGCGACCCTGGCCCACACCGTGCCGTCCGACTGCCACGCCTCCTTGACGCCCTGGAAGTTCGGTCCGAAGCCGTAACCGGCGGACGCCAGTTCCCCGTACAGCGCCGCGACGTCGAGGGGTTCGGCGTCCTGGGGCGGCAGCGCCCCGGCGGTGACGGTCGTGGCGCCCGCCTCCGTCGCGGGCGTGAGGGAGCCCTCGACGTGCAACTGCCATGTGCCGTCCCCGCCGTCGGGCGAGCTGTAGATCCTGACGGGACGGGAGCCGTCGGTCTCCGCGCCCACGGTGACCTGAAGACGTACGGGCGTGTCGGGGGTGATCGCGAGGGGCCAGGCGAACACCACGTCCGACACGTCCCAGTCGCCTTCGAGGGACGCGTCCCCGGCCGCCCGTATCACCTCGAAGAACGCCGTGCCCGGGAAGAGGACGGTGTCCATCACCTGGTGCTCCCGCACCCAGGCGGGCCGGTCCGCCGCCACCACGTGGGTGAACAGGGACAGTTCGGTCCCGGCGATCTCCACACCGCCGCCCAGGAGCGGGTGCCCGGTGGGGTCCAGACCGGCGCCGGTCTCGCGGGCGAGCGGCGGCTCGAACCAGAACCGCTCCCGCTGGAAGGCGTACGTGGGCAGCGCCACCCGACCGCCGCCGAAGGGCGCGAAGTAGCCCTCCCAGTCGACCGGGACGCCCCGTGCGTGCAGTTCGGCCAGGCTGCGCCGGACGACCGAGGCACCCTCTTTGCCCGGGGCGCAGGACGGCACCCACAGCAGCGGGCCCTCGTCGGCCAGGCAGAGCGCGCCCAGTCCCGACAGGACGGGCTGCGGACCGAGCTCCAGGAAGGTGTTCACCCCCTCGCGGCGCAGGGCGCTCATGCCGTCGGCGCAGCGGACCGTGTGCCGCACCTGGCGGACCCAGTAGTCGGCGTGCTCCAGTTCGCCCGGCGCGGCAGGCTCGCCGGTGAGGCTGCTGACGAGGGCGATCTCGGCGGGGCGGAAGCGGACTGACTCCGCCACGGTCCGGAACTCGGCGAGCATCCCGTCCATGTGATGCGAGTGGAAGGCGTGGGACACCGTCAGCCGTGTGGCCCTGCGACCCCGCTCGGTGAAGTGCGCGGCGATCGCCTCGACGGCGTCGGTGTCACCGGAGACCACCGTCTGCGTCGGGGTGTTGAGTCCGGCGACGTCCAGCGTGCCGCGCAGCCCGAGGGCGTCGATGGCGCTCTCCACCTCCTCGCCGCCCGCTTCCAGCGACGTCATGGCGCCGCGGACGGGCAGGGACTGCATCAGACGGCCGCGAGCCGCGACCAGGCGGCAGGCGTCGTCCAGGTCGAGGATGCCCGCGACATGGGCGGCGGCGAGTTCACCGATGCTGTGACCGAGCAGCAGCTCCGGGCGCACCCCCCAGCTCTCCCACAGCCGCCACAGCGCGACCTCCAGGGCGAACAGGGCGGGCTGGGTGAAGTCGGTGCGGTGCAGCAGGGCGGCGTCGGCGCTGTCCGGCTCCGCCCACATCACCTCCAGGAGGGGCTTCTCCAGTCCGGTGAAGCGGGCGGCGATCTCGTCGAGCGCCTCGCGGAAGACCGGGTAGGTGGCGTAGACGTCCCTGCCCATGCCCGGAAGCTGGCTGCCCTGGCCCGTGAACAGCAGGGCGAGCCGGGGTTCCTCGGCGTGTGCGACGGTGCGCACCGCCCCGGCGGGCAGTTCGCCGGTGCGGGCGAACGCGGCCAGTTGGTCGAGGAGTTCGGCCCTCTCACCGACCTGGAGCACCAGTCGGCGCCGGTGGTGGCTGCGGGTGGTCGCCAGGGACCGGGCCACGTCGGCGAGGTCGTCCTCCGGGTGCCCGCTCAGGTGCAGGCGCAGGTTCTCCGCCTGCCGCCGCAGGGCGTCGTCGGTGTGGCCGGACACCACGACCGGCACCGTGGACGGCAGCGGCGCGGACGCGCGCGTCTCCACGGGTTCCGCGTCCGGTCGCGGCGGCTCCTCCACGACGACGTGGGCGTTGGTGCCGCCGATGCCGAACGAGCTGACCCCGGCGCGCCGCGGCACGTCCCCGGCGGGCCACGGCCGCTGCTCCTGGACCAGCGCCATACCGGCGCCCTTCCAGTCGACGGCGGGGGTGGGTTCGGCGACGTGCAGGGTGCGGGGAAGGGTGTCGTGCCCCATGGCCAGGACGACCTTCATCATGCCGGCCAGACCCGCGGCTGCCTGGGTGTGACCGAGGTTGGACTTGGCCGAACCGACCCACAGCGGCGCGTCGGCGGAGTGGCTGCCGCCGAAGACCTCCGCGAGGGCGGTGCCCTCGATCGGGTCGCCCAGCCTGGTGCCGGTGCCGTGCGCCTCCAGGTAGTCGATGTCGTCCGGGCGCAGACCGGAGGCGGCCAGCGCGGCGCGGACGACCCGCTGCTGGGCGGGTCCGCTCGGCGTGGTCAGGCTGGCGCTCTGGCCGTCGTGGTTGACGGCGGTGCCGCGCAGCACGGCGAGGATCTGGTCACCGTCGCGCTGTGCGTCGGACATCCGCTTGAGGACGACCGTGGCGGCGCCCTCGCTCCAGCCCGTGCCGTCGGTGTCGGAGGAGAACGACCGGCAGCGTCCGTCCTTGGACATGCCGCGCAGGCGGCTGAACTCGACGTGCAGTTCGGGGGTCAGCATCAGGCTCACACCGGAGGACACCGCGAGGTCGCACTCGCCGTTGCGCAGCGCGTTGCAGGCGAGATGGGTGGTGACCAGGGAGGAGGAGCACGCCGTGTCCACGGTGAGGGCGGGTCCCTGCAGACCGAAGACGTACGACACCCGCCCCGACATGGTGCCGCCCATGGAACCCGAGCCCACATAGCCGTCGAGGTCGCTCAGTCCGCCGGACGTCGTGAGCCCGTACTCGCGCCACGCCGAGCTCTTGCCGATGCCGACGAACGTGCCGGTCTGACTTCCGCGCAGCCGGTCCAGGGTGTATCCGGCGCGCTCGAACGCCTCCCAGGCGGTCTCCAGGACCAGGCGCTGCATGGGGTCGAGCGCGCGCGCCTCGCGCGGCGCCATGCCGAAGAACGAGGCGTCGAAGAGGTCGATGTCACGGATGAAACCGCCCCGGGAGCAGTACGAGGTGCCCGCCGCCTCCGGGTCGGGGTCGTACAGCGCCTCGGCGTCCCAGCGGTCCTTCGGGACGTCGACGATCCCGTCTCCGCCGCGCTCCAGCAACTCCCAGTACTGCTCGGGGGTGTTGACGCCGCCGGGGAGACGGCATGCCATGCCGATGACGGCGATGGGTTCGTCGTCGGCGGCGCGACCGCGGGCGGGCGCGCTCTCCTGCCGCGGTCGCGTGCCGTCGGTCAGGTAGGCGGCCAGGCCGCGGACGGTGAAGTGCTCGAAGAGCTTGGCACCGAGGACGGGGCGTCCGAGGAGTTCCTCCAGTCGCGTCTGGACCCGGACGACCCGCAGCGAATTGCCGCCGATCTCGAAGAAGTTCTGGTTGACACCGATCCGGTCGTGACCGAGCACGTCCGACCAGATGGCGATGATGTCCCGCTCCAGCTCGGTGGCGGGCCTGGCGGTGGCGTCGACCTGCGCCACGGGGTCCGGCAGGGCGTTCTCGTCGACCTTGCCGTTCGGGGTCAGCGGAAGCTCGTCCAGCTCGACGAAGAAGTCCGGCACCATGTACGCCGGGAGCCGCTCGGCCAGCCAGGGGCGCAGCACGCGGTGCAGCGGGGGAGTGGACGGCGCGCCCGCCGCGGGCGTGTTGGCGTACCGGCGGAGGTCCTCGCGGGTGACCGCCGCGACGGGCCGCGGGCTGAGATCGGGGGTCTGGCCCGCTCGCCAGAACACCGCGTCGCACCGCCAGGTGTCGCCGGACCGGCTGGGCAGCAGCGCGAGTTCGAGACCCGCCTCGGCGGCGGCGTCGTAGAGGTCGACCGGGTCGGTCCAGGAGGTGGGCGCCGCCGGGACGCTGGTGCCCCGGGCCGCCAGGACCGGGGAGACCCGGCCGGACACCTCGGCCATGCGCCCGTTGGGGATGCCGTTCAGGCGCAGCGGCTGCTCGGTGACGGAGGTCAGCTCGGCGCGGAGCGCGGTCAGGTCGAGACCGTCGCGCTGCCAGTCCTTCTCCACCGCCGGGGTGACGGGCGGGGTGTCCTCGCCGATGTGCAGGGTGACGTCGTAGCGGTAGCGCGTCATCTCGTTGACGTGGCGCCCGTCGCGCAAGGTGACGTCGACGCGGCTGATCCGCGGGAACAACTGTCGCAGAGCGGCGAAGTACGCGTGGTCGAGGACCAGTTCGCGCTCCGCGCGGATGCCCAGCTCGGTGCGGTGCGCCAGCTCCTCGGCGGAGGTCCCGCCCGCCTCGCCCTCCGCGCGGAAGTGCGCCACGTCGGCGTGGAAGACGTCGAGGAGCGACAGGTCGCGTACGTCGCCGAGGAACACCCGCCCGTGGGTGACCGCCTTCGTCGCCCATTCCAGGACCGAGGTCAGATAGTCCACGCCGGGGAAGTACTGGGCGACCGAGTTGACGACCACTGTGTCGAAGGCGCCCTCGGCCACCTCGGGAAGGGCGTGGGCGGCGCGCTGCTCACAGGTCACGTGCGGCAGGGCGGTCAGATGCCGCCGGGTCGTCTCGACGGCGGCGGCGGAGGCGTCGACGGCGTGGTAACCGCGGCAGTGCGGCGCCAGTCCGAACAGCATGAGTCCGCTGCCGGAACCGATCTCGAAGACGTCCTGCGGCGCGTGGGAGAGGATGCGCCGCACGGAGCTTCGCTGCCAGTCGCGCATCTCCTCGTCCGTGAAGGGGAGACCGTCGTAACTGTTGTGCCAGCCCGCCAGGTTGAACGAGGCGTCGGTCGGCCCGGACGAGCCGTCGGCGGTGTCCGGACCGGCTTCGTAGGCGCGGTCCCAGGCAGCGGCCCACTCCGCCAGGGCGGTGCTCTGGTCCGCCTCGGCGGCGGACTCGCCGGTGGGCGCCGCGTCGCGCACGAGGTAGGCGGCCAGGTGATCGTCGCGGCCGACCACGACGGCGCGGCGCACCGCCTCATGGCGGACGAGGGCCGCCTCGACGTCGCCCAGTTCGATGCGGTGCCCGCGCAGTTTGATCTGGCGGTCGTTGCGGCCGAGGAGCGTCAGCCTGCCGGGTCCGGAAAAGCGCGCCAGGTCGCCGGTGCGGTAGAGGGCGCCCGGTCCGAAGGGGTTGTCCGGGAAGCGCAGCCGCGTCTGCCCGGGATCGCCGCGGTAGCCGCGCGCCACTCCGGCGCCCCCGACGCACAGCTCTCCGGGGAAACCGAGCGGTACCGGCGCGAGGTTCTCGTCGAGGACGTAGACCTGGGTGCGGTCGATGGGCTGTCCGATGAGAACCCCGGGCTCCTCCTCCCGGTCCGCCACCTCCCACGCCGTCGACCACACGGTGGTCTCGGTGGGACCGTACATGTTCCACACCGCGCCACCGTCCGTGGCCGCGAGCAGCCGGTCGGCGAGGTCCCGGGACAGCGCCTCACCGCCGCAGAGGATCTTCTTCAGCGTGGGCGCGCCCCGCCAGCCCCCGTCCAGCAGCAACTGCCAGGTGGAGGGGGTGCCCTGCATCATGGTGATCGCGTGCCGCTCCAGCAGCCCGGAAAGAGCCTCGGCGTCCGCGGTCTCCTCGGCGCGGGCGACGACCGTGGTCGCGCCGCAGAGCAGGGGCAGGAACAGCTCCAGCACGGAGATGTCGAACGACACGGTGGTGATCGCCAGCAGCCGGTCGGCCGGGGTGCACCCCGGGCGACGGCGCATGGCGGTCAGGAAGTTGCCCACCGCCCCATGGGTGATCTCGACTCCCTTGGGGCGCCCGGTCGAGCCCGAGGTGTACAGGACGTAGGCGAGGTCCCCGGCGCCCGTCTCGACCGCGAGGTCGTCGTCGGCGCTCCGTTCGGCGCCCGCGTGAACGCTGACGCACCGGGTGTCCCGGGCGGCGAGGACGGCGGGCACGTCGTCGTCCGTGACGACGAGCACGGGGTCGGCGTCCTCCAGCATCTGGTGGACGCGTTCCGCCGGGAACTTCGGGTCGACGGGCACATAGGCGGCGCCCGTCTTCAGCACGGCCAGCAGGGCGACGACGAGGTCGGTCGAGCGGTTCAGGGCCACGCCGACCAGGTCGCCACGGTCCACGCCCCGGTCGGTCAGCGCGTGGGCGAGCCGGTTGGCGCGGGCGTTCAGCTCGGCGTAGGTGAGGCTGGTGTCGGCGCAGACCAGCGCGGTGTCCCCGGCGTGGTCGCGCGCCGCCTCCTCGAAGAGCCGGTGCAGTCCCCGCTCGGGGAGGTCCGCGGTGCCGGGCGCCGTGTCGTTGAACTCCTCGACGAGACAGGCGCGTTCGTCCAAGGTGAGAAGGTCGGCGTCGGCGGCGGGCCGCTCCATGGCGGCGGGGAGCCGGTCGCACCACGCGCCGAACTGGTCGGCCAGCCGGGCGACGTCCTCACCGGACAGGCGCGCGGCGTCGTGGTGGAAGGTGACGAGCGCACCCTCCCCGGCGCCGTCGACCTCGACATGCAGTTCCAGCCGGGGACGGTCGCCGTCGTGCCGCGGGGTGTCGCGGGCGCCCCAGGAGATCAGTACGTCCGGTGCCGACGCGCCGCCGGACCAGTGCTCCCGCAGCTCGTCGTCACGGCCGATGGCGTCGCGGCGTATCCAGCCCCGTTCCTGGCCGCGTGCGAACTCCTGCCGTACCGACCGCAGGTTGTCGGCGACCGTGGCGTCGGCGTCGATGCGGCACGGCAGCGGAAGCCAGGCGGTGAACAGGTCCTTGTGCGCGGCGTCGACGCCCTCGCGGGGCGCCGCCATGGCGAGACCGACCTCCCGTTGGCTGCTTGCCCGCCCCAGGAAGACGCCCAGCGCACCGGCCACCTGGGCGGCGGCTTCGGCAGGCGTGTCCAGGTCGCCGCCACCCTCCGGAAGCGGAACGCGGCGGCGCACCGGGGCGGGGTCCGCCCCGGCGCGCGCCAGGGTCTCCGGGCGCGGCTGCGGATACGGGAGGCGGTAGGGGCTCTCGCCGCTTCGGATCAGGCGCTCGCGCCAGTGGCGGGCTGCCTGGGAAGCCCGGGTGCCCGCCTCCGTCAGGCGGGCGCTCGCGTCCTCGCCGGGGCTGGTCAGGACCGTGCCGGGACGGACGCCGTGGGCTGTCGTGACGGCGCCGACGGGGCGTTCCTCGCCCTCCAGGGTGCACAGGCGTGCCAGGGTGACGGTTCCGGCACCGGTGGCCACCCGCAGACCCGACGCGTCGTCGCAGCCGAGGACGGTACCGGGCGCGACGGCGTCGTCCGCGGCGCCGGTCTCCCAGCGGGCTGTCCGTACGGCGTAGAAGTGCCCGTCGAGCTCGATCTTGGGCCACACCAGCGGGCTCGCGAACGGACCGTGGTCGGTGGCCCGGACCAGGGCGGCGATGCGCTCGGCGGGACGGTTCCAGTCGATCAGCCCCTCGCCGGGGAACTGGGTGTGGCGCGAGAAGTAGCGGCGGTTCGCGGTGTCCTGAGGCGTCGAGGTCTCGCGACCCGCGGCGATCTCGTCCACCAGGTCGGCCACGCCCGCGACCGCCGCCTCGTCGCACTTCAGACCCAGCGAGAGCGCGGTGTCCTCGGGTCCGATCGCCACCGGTTGGCGCTTGAGCACGGCGCCGCCGTCGACCACCTGGTCCATGCGGTGCCAGGTGATGCCGTACTCCGTCGCGCCTTCGGCGACGGCCCAGGACGGCGTGTGCAGACCCGAGTACGCGGGGAGCGGTCCGTAGTGGTAGTTCACCGCCGCCCGCCTCGCACAGGCGAGCAGCGCGTCGGGCACCACCGCGTAGTTGCCGACGCTCAGCAGGAGGTCGCAGGACAGGTCCGGCGCGAGGGACACGGCTTCGGCGAGTTCGTGGTGGGGGATGCCCGCCTTCACCGCCCAGGACCGGGCGGTGGCGTCGTCGGTCACCACGGCGGTGACGCGGTGCCCCCGCGCCACGAGCGCGGCACCGCAGCGAACGAGTACGCTCCCGCCACCGATCAGGACAGAACTCAAAAAGGTCATTCCCGTGCCTCCCCCTGACGGACCATGCGGTCGTTGCGGTGAATGTGCGGCTGAATCCAGGTGTGGCGAGAACCGCCCAGCGGCTGACGTCCTGCTTTCCTGCTGCCTCGGAGACGGAACAGTCCTGTTGCGGACCCGAAAATACCGGCGGCAGGTCGAGGTGGCGCTGTCACATGAATCGACGACATGCGGGCGGGGAGCCCGTGAAGGAGGGTGGAGGAGGATCGGCTCCGAAGTGTTCGCCGAAAGAGTCGCGGGCGAAGGGGAATTGCCCGGGGGCATTACCGCCTCCGGGCGCCGGCGTCCGTCGGAGAAGCTGGTTGATGTCTGTCGGGGAACTACCCGACGCGGTCGAGGAAGTCGAGCACCCGCTTCGTGACCTGAGCCGTGGCGTGCTCGTCGTGCGTGGGCAGGCTGCTGTCGGTGAACAGATGCCGGTCACCGGGGTAGGTGAACAACTCGGCGTCCGCCGCCGATTCGACGAGTTCGCGGGCGGCGTCCACGTCGCCCTCCTCCGCGAAGAAGGGATCCGCGTCCATGCCGTGGATCTGGACGGGGAGGTTCTCGGGCCAGGTGTCGCCGTACTCCGACACCGGGAGACACGCCTCCAGCAGCAGCACGCCCCGCGCGCCGGGACGGGTCTGGGCCAGCTTCTGCGCGGGCAGGACGCCGAGCGAGAAACCGACGTAGACGAGGTCGGCCGGCAACCCCTGGGCGGCGGCGGTCCCGCGCTCGGCCACGGTGTCGATTCCCACCTCCTCGGCGTACTCCATGCCCTCGTCCAGAGAGGCGAACTGCCGTCCCTCGAACAGGTCGGGGGCGTGGACCGTGTGCCCCGCCTTCCGCAGCGTCTCGGTGAACTCCAGGACACCGGCGGTCAGTCCGTGTCCGTGGTGGAAAACCAGAATCTCAGCCATGTCGCTCTCTCCTCCGTGCTCCGGTGCCCGGGAGGCAGCGAAGCACAAGTATCAGCCCACGTGCGGGGACACGAGGGGCTCAACGGGACGAATCCCCCCCCGGTGCGTACGGACGTGCTATACGTCGATCCGGGGCGTGGCCGGGGAGAGGAGGTGCACGGCGGTCTCGTCCGCGTGCGGGGCGAGGAGGTCCCGCAGTTCCTGTGCCGCCGTCCGGAGAAGGTCCCCGTGCACCGGCTCCTGGACGGTTTCGAGGATGAAGACGACATCGGCGGAGTCCTCGGTGACGCGGGTGCGGTGGGCGTCGCGGTGGTTCCAGCAGCGGGTCAGGACACCGGCGGCGTCGGCGTAGACGACCTCGCCGGGCTTGGGGTTCTCCACGGTGTCCGGCTCGCCGAGCGGGGTGAACTCCTCGCCGCTGTCCGCGTACCGGATCTCGATGTCGCCCTTGACCTGCTCCAGGTCGAAGGCGCCCGCGGGCAGCCCGTGACGGACGGAGACGCTGTTGTAGGTGTCGACGGCCGGGTTGATGCGCGGCAGGGTGCCCTTCTTCGCCATGCGGCGGCCGAGCGCGTCGACGCTGGGGCGCAGGCGACGGGGGTTGGTGCCGAAGGCGCGGTACGCGGTGTGCCATGCCTCGATACGGGGATCGCTCTCGTCGGCCGGGCTCCAGGAGCCGTCGGCGAGCCGCCGTTCCAGGTCCTCCAGCGCCTCGGCCGTGCCGGGCCAGGGCTCGTGGCCGCGCAGGCCCGTGGCGGTGATCAGGGCGATGAGGGTGCCGGGGAAGGCTTCGGCGACGGCGGGGGCGATACGGAAGACGGTCATGAAAGTGCGTTCCTCGTCGGGGAAGTGCTGGTTTCCGGGGCGTTCGCGTCGGTCGCCCCGCTGACATGCGGCGGGCTCGGTACGGGCCCGGCCACGCGCGGTGGGAGGGATGGTAGTGCGGTACGCGACCGGTAGGGGGCGCGGACGGTGATTCCCGGCCGGTCCCGCTCCGCGCGACCGCTGGCATCATGACAGGCGTGACTGTACTGGGAGTTCAGGACGTCCTCGCGGCCATCGACGACCGGCTGCCCGACTGGCGGAAACTCGCCCAGCCCCTCGCGGCCCGCTTCGCCGCGGCCGACGCCGTGCGCGGCGCGGAGTTCGTGGCGGCGGTGACCCGCGAGGCGGCCGCCGCCGGTTACACCGTCCCCGACATCCGGCTGGAGCCCGGGTATGTGAACGTGACGCTCTACACCGTGCACCCCGACAGCGGGCGACGGCAGGTGACGGACCGGGAGCTGGAGCGGGCGCGTGCCATCAGCGCGCTCGCGGTGGAGCACGGACTGCGTGCCGTTCCCGGCGAGGTCACCCAGATCGAGCTGGTCCTCGACGCGCCGTCGGTGGCGGTGTCGGGACCGTTCTGGGCCGCGCTGCTCACCGGGGACCCCGGCAACACCCCTGTGTTCGACACGGTGTTCGACCCGACGAACCGCGTCCCCAGCACCTGGTTCCAGCACACCGAGGCGCATCCGGCTCCCCGTCAGCGCTGGCACATCGACCTCTGGCTGGCGCCGGAAGCGGCGCAGGGGCGCATCTCCGCCGCGCTCGCCTGCGGGGGCACGGTGTTCGACGACAGCCACGCCCCGTCGTACACGGTCCTGGCCGATCCCGACGGCAACCGGGTCTGTGTCTGCACGGCTCTCGGCCGCGTCTGAAAACCGCTTCCGTTGCCCCGGGGAAGGAGCCACGGAGGGGGTCCCCGGTAAAGGGGACAGGAAGTGGATCGCCCGAGTCAATAGCATCGCTTGCGATAAGGAAGCGCTGCGGGGTATTCGTGGCCATTGTCGTCGCGACTGCGCAAGGGACCGGCTGAGTCGATAAGTTGGCTGCTCCGCATTCACGGCAGGTATACCGAGGACATTGCGACGCACCCGTGCGCTCCCCCAGCAATTGACGGACTTTGTTCCATTGTTGCCGGGGGAAACCGATGACGTCGTACCTGACACACCCCGCCGCCCGACCGGAGGACGAGAAGCCGTACCGGAAGGGATATCGCCTGCCCGCGGCGCTGCGCGCCGAGATCGCCGCCGCGCATCGGACCCGCCCTGTGCTCACCGCCGGTTGTGCCGCCCTCGACGTGCTGATCGCCGTCCTGGTGGCCGTGGCGGGCGGAGGGGTCCTGGTCTGCATGAGCCTGTGGGCGGCTCTGCCCCTCGCCCTGGTCGGCTGTCTTCTCGTCGCCCGGCAGCTCCGGGCGCTGGAGAATCTCACGCACGAGGCGTCGCACTACAACTGGGCACGCCACCACCGCCGTTGGAACGACATACTGGGCTTCCTGCTCGTCGGACTGCCGACCGGCGGACGACTGGCCGCCTACCGTGAGAGCCATCTGCGCCACCACGGCAGGTTCGGCACCAGCGACGACCCCGACCGGCGGCGGTACGCCGAACTCGACCTCGAAGGACTGCGCCGCTCATCAGCCGCGGCGTTCACCGCGTCCGTGCTCGCCCGCGCCGTGCGCTACCAGCTCGGCTGGGTGCGCGAGGTCGGCTCCGACCTGTCGGTGACGGCCGCCATGCTGGTGTGGAGCGCGGTCTTCGTCGCCCTGCCCGCGTGGCTCGGCGCGGGTCTCCCCGGCGCCGTCGCCGCCGAAGTGCTCTGGCTCGTCTCGGTCTTCGTCGTGCTGCCGGTGCTGAGGCTCGTCGCCGAGGCCGACGAGCACGTCTACTCCGACTCCGACACCGTCTTCGACGCCACCATCTCCAACGTCGGGCTGGTGCAGCGGGTGCTCGTCCATCCGCACGCCGACGGCTACCACACCGTCCACCACCTGTGGCCCGGCATCCCCCACCACAGCCTGCGCCGTACCCACACGATGCTGATGGAGCGGGACCCCGAGTACGCCCGGCGGATACGGATCCGCCGGGGCGTACTCGAGACGCCCCGGGCCGCGGAGGCTACTCCAGCTCGCTGAGCAGTGCCTCCAGGTCGGCGGCGTCCGCCTGCTCCGCCTGGGAGCGGACGATCAACTGGGCCAGGCTCTCGACCGTCGGCGACTCGAAGACCTCCCGCAGCGCCAGTTCGATCCGGAAGGTCTCCCTGATCCGGGAGACCAACTGGGTCGCGAGCAGCGAGAAGCCGTTGAGCTCGAAGAACGTGTTGTGGACGCCCACCCCCTCGATGCCGAGCAGCTCCTCGAACACCTCGACCAACTGGCGCTCCACCGGGGTGCGCGGCGCGACGTACAGGTCGGTGGGGTCGTCCCCGGCGGGGTCGGGCAGGCCGAGCAGGTCGTAGTCGCCGTCCGGAGTGAGCGGCAGGTGGTCGAGCATCACCAACTGCTGGGGCATCAGCAACTCCGGGACCCGGGTGGTGAGCTGCCGACGCAGCTCCGAGGTGCTGACCGCGCCCTCCTCGGCGGCGACGAAGGCGACGAGCTGCACCCGGCCGTCCGCTCCGACGCGTTCGGTCACCAGGGCGTCCCGGACGGCGGGCAGGTCCCGCAGCGCCGCGACCACCTCCACCAGGTCCCCGCGGGTACCGGACGCGACGGCGAACTCCGCCGTTCCGTCGGGGAGCAGGCGCCCCAGGTCGCCGGTGTGCCGGGCGTCGGAGCGGATCTCGCCGATCTCCCCGGGCGCGACCGGATGCCCCGCCGCGCCCGACAGCTCGACAGGAGAGCCGTCGACGCGCGCGCCGAGCGGAACGCGCAGGGGCGCCGTCTCCGGCGACCAGCCGTCCGGCACGTCGAAGGCGGCCAGCGGACGGCCCGTGGCCGCCACCCGGTGGAGGGCGACGACCCTGCAGGACGCCGACACCCGCCGCGCCAGCTCCACGTCGTGGGAGATCAGCCGGGCGTCGTTGTCGACGAACACATGGCGCAGTGCGGGCAGCCGCGCCCCGTGCGCCGCCAGCTCGCGCAGTTGCGGCGGGGTCAGGTACAGCACGCTGATCCCGCTGTCCCGCAGCCAGGCGGACAGAGCCACCGGGTCACCGGCGACCGCCTCGTCCGGCACCACCAGGGTGGCACCGGCCGCCCGGGACGCGTTGAACGCGGACATCATGGCGCCGGAACCGCCGGAGAGCACGGTGAACCGGTCCTGCCGGCCCAGGTCGTACCGTCCGAGCGTCCAGTCCTCCTCGACGGGCACCACCCCGTCCCCGGGCGCTTCGAGCAGGGCGCGTACGTCGATCGCCCCCTGCGGGGTGTCCTCGCCCGGAGCCGGGTCGAGGACCGTGGCGATGAACGGGTGATTGGCCAGCCCCGGGTCGGCGGCCACCGCCGAGAAGGGGACGCCCGCCAGGGCACAGCCCAGTGCCGCCACGGCGAAGCCCGCGCCGCGCCGCCTGATCACGGCGACGTCCCCGTCCTCGCGCGCCCCGAGGCTCCGGGCGACGCGCTCGGCCGCCGCGTACACCTGCGCGTACGTCCAGGAGCCGGTGCTGTCCGTCAGCGCGACCCCGTCGGGCGCGGGGCGCCGGGGACGAGGTGCCACGGCAGGTGGCTGGGCGGTCGGGGTGTCCGCCCCGGGTGCCTGGAGCGGGTAGTCGAGGATGCCGCGCGCCGGGTCGGTCGCGGCGCCGCTCAGGAGGGTACGCACCTGTGCGAGCAGGGCGCGCATCAGCGCGGCGTCGTACCGGTCCCGGTGGTGGACGAGTTCGAGCTTGACCGCGCTGTCGGACATGTGGGCGGTCAGGGTGAGGTCGAACTTGCTGGGCAGCGCGGGCGGTTCCACGTTCCGCACGGAGACACCGGCCAGCTCCCAGTCCTCCGAGGTGCTCTCCACCATGTTGAGGACGACCTGGAACAGCGGGGTGTGATTCGGGTCGCGCGGTACCTGGAGCTCGTTCACGAGCACGTCGAACGGGGTGTCGTCGCTGTGCGCGTACCCGTCGAGGGCGACCTTGCGCACCCGGGCCAGGAGCGTGTCGAAGGCGGGGTCGCCCGAGAGGTCGACGCGCAGCGGCAGCGTGTTGACGAAGAAGCCGATGAGGTCCGTCGTCGCCGCGTCGTTGCGTGTGGTGACCGGCACTCCGACGACCAGGTCCTCCTGGCCGGACCAGCGGCGCAGCACCGTGGTCAGCAGGGTCAGGAGCAGCATGAACGGGGTGACGCCGTGGGCGCGGCACAGCTCGTGCAGCGCGGCCGTCTCCTCCGCCGTCAGCTCCGCCCACACCCGGCCGCCCTCGGCACCCTGGGCGGGTGAGCGCCGCCGTGCGACCGGCAGGTCGAGAGCGGCGGGGGCGCCTTCCAGGTGCCGGCGCCAGTAGCCGACCTGTGCCTCCAGCTTCTTCGGGGTCAGCCACTCCCGCTGCCATGCCGCGTAGTCCCGGTACTGGACGGGCAGCGGGGCGAGCCCGGCGGCGTCGACGTCGCCGCCCGCCTCGTACAGGCGCGACAGTTCCCCGAGGAACAGCCGGATCGACCAGGCGTCCGAGACGATGTGGTGGATGGTGATGCTCAGCAGGTGCTCGTCGTCGGCGAGCTTGACGAGCAGGCAGCGGAAGAGGGGACCGTTCGCCAGGTCGAAGGCGGTGGACGCCTGTTCGTCCGCGAGCTTGAGCGCCGCGCTCTCGCGGTCGCCCGCGAAGCCGCTCAGGTCCTCGGTGGCCAGGCTCCAGTTGTCGTCGGGGTCCGCCACCGCCTGGACGGTGCGCCCGTCCACCAGGGGGAAGGTCGTGCGCAGGGTCTCGTGCCGGGCGACGATGGCCCGGATGCTGCGCTCCAGGGCCGGCACGTCGAGGCTGCCGAGCAGCCGCTGCCGTCCGTGCACGTTGTAGGCGACGGAGGAGCGCAGTTGGTCCTCCAGCCACAGCCGCCGCTGGTCGTAGGAGAGCACGGCCTCGGTGTCCGCCGCGCGCGGCTGGATCCCCGGACGGCTGGGCACCAGGGCGGCGGCGATGCGCTCGACCGTGCCGAGTTCGAAGATCTGCCGGACGGACACCTCGACGCCGAGGGTCTCGCGCAGCCTGCCGACCACCTTCGACGCCTGCAGCGACTGCCCGCCCAGGTCGAAGAAGTTGTCCTGCCGTCCGACCGCGGAGACCTCGAGGACCTCGCCCATGACGTCGGCGATGGCCTGTTCGGTGGGGGTGCGGGGCGGGGCGGACGGAGCGGGCGCGTACCAGTCGGGCGCGGGCAGCTCGGTACGGCTGATCTTCGCGGTCCGGGTGTACGGCAGGCTCGCCATCGGGACGAGGACCCGGGGCACCATGTAGTGCGGCAGGACGGCGTACAACCGCGCCCGCAGGTCCGCCTGTTCGGCGGTGCCGGTGAAGTACCCGGCGAGCTGGAGCTGTCCGGCGGGGTCGGTGACCGGGACGACGGCGGCGTCGGTGACGCCGGGCAGGGCGCGCAGCCGGGCTTCCACCTCGCCCGTCTCGACGCGGTGACCCCACAGCTTGACCTGGCCGTCGCGGCGGCCGACCAGTTCCAGGGAGCCGTCGGGCAGCAGCCAGGCGAGGTCGCCGGTGTGGTAGCTGCGCCCCTCGGGACCCTCGTGGAAGACGGCTGCCGTCTGGGCGGGGTCGAGGTAGCCCAGGGCCAGGGACGGTCCCGAGCAGATGATCTCGCCGAAGAGTTCGGCGGGACGCCCGTCCGCGCCCCGCAGGTGGACGTCGACGCCGGGGATCGGACGGCCGATGGAGACGGACGCGCGGGGGAGTTCCTCGCCGGGCGGGATGACGTGCATCAGGGCGACGCTGCACTCGGTGAGCCCGTACACGTTGACGATCGTGCACTGGGGGAGCTTGCGCTGCACGAAGGTGACGTCGTCGTGGGTGAGCTTCTCGCCGCCGTACGCGGCGGTGTGCAGGGTGTCGGGCCAGTCGGGGGCGCCGGGGGCGGTGGCGAGTTCGCGGAACGCGGTCGGAGTGGAGTGGTAGATGGTCGCCCCGGAGCGGGCCAGTGTCGCGCGGACCGCTTCGGCGCCGTCCCGGCGCAGGTCCATGGGGCAGGCGGTGGCGCCGTGGACGAGCGCCGAGTAGAGGTCCTGACCGGCGCCGTCGGCGGTGTAGGAGCAGACCATGGTGAGCCGGTCGGTCTCCCGCACGCCGAGCACGTCGGCGTAGGCGTACACGTGCCGCGCGACGTTGTGGTGGCTCTGCACGACCGCCTTGGGCTGCCCGGTGGAGCCGGAGGTGAACAGGACGTACGCGACGGCGTCCGGGTCCAGCGGGGACCAGGCGTCCAGCGCAGGCGTGCCGGTGTCGTTCACGTCGAGCACGGGACGGCCGTCCGCGATCTGCTCGGCGAGGGTCCGGTTGGCGGCGTCGGTGACGATGGCGTCGGCGTCCGTGAGGTCGACGAGCTGCGCCAGACGGCCCTCGGGCGCGCTGGTGTCGAGCGGCATGTAGGCGTGGCCGGCCGCCATGATGCCGAGCATGGCCACGGGGACTTCGAGCCCCTGCCCGCAGAGGATGCCGACCCGTCCGTGATCGGCCGCCACCCGGGCGCGCAGGGCGCCGCCCAGCACGCGCGCGCGGTGGTCGAGTTCGGCGTAGCCGAGGGTGGCGTCCGGGGTCCACAGCGCCGCCCGGTCGGGGTGGAGCGCCACCCGCCGCAGGAACCCTTCGGCCACCGTGCCGCCCTCCGGGGCGACGGACGGCGTGAGGGGGATGCCGGAACCCCGGGTGAGGCGCAGCTCTCCCACCGGGGAGCGCGGGTCTGCCGCCACCTGGGTGAGCAGGGTGACGTACTGGCCGAGCATGGCTTCGGCGGTGTCGGCCTCGAACAGGTCCTGGCTGTAGTTGAGCAGCAGATCGACCGTGCCGTCGGGCAGGTCCTCGACGTACAGCTCCAGGTCGTACTTGGCGGGCAGCGACTCGGGCGGGAGCTGTGCGGCGGTCAGACCGGGCGCGGTGAACCCGGAGGCGGGCTGGTTGAGGTAGTTGAACATCACGTCGAACAGCGGGGTGCGGCTCGGACCCCGGGCGGGCAGGTCGAGTGCGTCCAGGATCGCCTCGAACGGCGCGTCCTGGTGGTCGAGGGCGTCGAGCACCGTCCGGCGGACCTGCTGGAGCAGCCCGGTGAAGGAGGCGTCGTCGTCGACCTCGGCGCGCAGGACGACGGTGTGCAGGAAGAACCCGACGAGCCGTTCGAACTCGCTGTGGCCACGGCCCGCGACGGGGGAGCCGACCGCGATGTCCGTCTGCTCGCTGTGCCGACGCAGCAGCACCAGGAAGGCCGCCAGCAGCACCATGTACGGACTGGCCGAGTGCTCCGCGCCGTGCGCGTGCAACCGCCGTGCGACGTCGGCGGGGACCCGGGCGCGGACCAGGGCGCCGCGGTAGCTCGGGCGGGCCGCCCGCAGCCGGTCGGTACGCAGCTCCAGCGGGGCGACACCGTCCAACCGCCGTCCCCAGTACGCGATGTGGGGGTCGAGCGCGCCGCTGTCCCGCGCTTCGCGCTGCCAGGCGGCGTGGTCGGCGAACTGCAGCGCCAGCTCCGGCAGTTCGGGGTCGCGGTCCTGCGCCAGCGCCGTGTACGCCCGGCCCAGCTCCTCGCCCAGGACGGCGAGGGACCAGCCGTCGGCGACGAGGTGGTGGACGGTGAGCAGCAGGATGTGCTCGTCCGCGCCCAGCTCGGCCAGGTGGACACGGAGCAACGGTCCCGCGCTCAGGTCGAGCCCCGACGCCGCCTCCTCGGCGAGGTCCGCCAGCTCCGAGAGGTCGCTCAGCCGCGCCCGCTCCAGCCCCGCGAGCGGCTCGGGGTGGATGACCTGCTCCAGCTCCTCGTCCGTCTCGCGGAACGTCGTGCGCAGCGCCTCGTGACGCCGGACGACGGTACGGAGCGCCTGGTCCAGGAGGTCCGGGCGGAGCGCGCCCTCGACGCGCAGCGCCCCCTGCATCAGCCAGGCACGGTGCGCGGCGGGGTCCATCCGGCACAGGCTCCACAGCCGCCGCTGTCCGTCGGTCACCGGGGCGAGCAGGGTGCCGTCGGGACCGGGGCGGCGGGGCGCGGGCGCAGGCAGGGGGCGGGTGCCGGAGTCCCGCAGCGCGGCAGCCTGGTCGGACAGGACCGACCGCTCGAAGATCAGGCGTACGGACGCGTCCACCCCGGCACGCTCGCGCAGACGGCTGAGCACCTGCCCGGCGAGCAGGGAGTGCCCGCCCAGATCGAAGAAGTCGTCGTCACGGGTGACGCTCTCCACGCCGAGCACCTCGCGCCAGACGTCGGCGACGAGCTTCTCGGCCGCGGTGCGCGGCGGTTCGCCCCCGCCGCCCGTCCGCACGGGGGCGGGCAGGGCGCGCCGGTCGACCTTGCCGTTGGGGGTGCGCGGGAAGGCGTCGAGCACGACGAAGGCGGACGGCGTCATCGCGTCGGTCAGGGTCCGGCGCAGGTGGGCGCGCAGCTCACCGGGGTCGACGGCGTCGGGCGCGGCGGCGGTCACATAGCCGACCAGCCGGTCGCCGTACAGCGTGGCGACGGCGTCGTCCACCTCGGGACGGCGGCGCAGGGCAGCCTCGATCTCGCCCAGCTCGACGCGCTGCCCGCGCACCTTGACCTGGAAGTCCTGGCGCCCCAGATAGGCCAGTTCGCCGTCCGGTCGGTAGCGGACCAGGTCACCGGTGCGGTACATGCGCCGACCCGGTTCGAACGGGTCGGCGACGAAGCGCGCGGCGGTCAGGGCCGGGCGGTGGAGATACCCGCGCGCCAGTCCCGAGCCGCTGAGGTACAGCTCGCCGACGGCGCCCACCGGCACCGGGCGCAGCTCGCCGTCCAGTACGTAGGCGCGTTCGTGCGGGAGCGGCAGTCCGATCGCCGGGTTCCGCTCCCCGCGGGCGATGCGTGAGTAGGTCGAATAGGTGCTGTCCTCGCTCGGTCCGTAGAGGTTGTACACCGCCTCGACGTGACCGGTGGCGTACAGGTCCGCCACGAGGGAGCCGGGCACGGCTTCGCCGCCGAGTCCGATCACCTTGGGCGTGCCGCGCAGTCCGCCGCCTGCGACCAGCTCCCGTGCGGCGGAGGGCACCGTACAGATCAGGGTCACGTCGGGGGCGTCCGGTGCGAGCAGGGCGAGCGGGTCGTCCACGACGACGACCGTCCCGCCCGCGGCGAGCGGACCGAAGAACTCGAAGACCGACACGTCGAAACAGACCGACGTGGAGGCGAGCACCCGCGACAACTGGTGGGCGGTGTACTCGCGCAGTCCCCAGCGCACCATCTCGACGGTGCTCGCGTGGGTGAGCATCACGGCCTTCGGGGCGCCGGTCGAACCCGAGGTGTACAGGACGTAGGCGAGCGAGTCGGGGCGCGCGTCCGGTCCGGCGACCGGGGTCACCGGCTGCCGGTCCAGGGCTTCGGGGTCGAGGGCGGTGAGGATCGTGTGGGCGCCGCTGTCCTCGCGCATGAACGCGATGCGCTCGGCCGGGTAGGCGGGGTCGAGCGGCAGATAGGCGGCGCCGGTCTTGAGGATGCCGAGCATCGCCACGGCGAGGTCGGCGGTGCGCGGCATCTGGATCGCGACGATGTCCCCCGCGCCCGTGCCGCCGGTCCGCAGGAGGTGGGCGAGCTGGTTGGAGCGCTCGTCGAGCTGACGGTAGGTGAGGTGCTGCCGGGCGTCGGTGACCGCGGGTTCGTCCGGTACCCGGGCGACCTGCGCGGCGAACAGGTCGGTGAGGAGGGCGGGTTCGGTCTCGGGCCGGGGTCCGGCGCCCCACCGGGCGAGGAACGCGCGGTCCTCGGCGGTGTGCGGGTCGAGGTGCGCGGCGGTCCGGTCCGGGTTCGCGAGCGCCTCGGCCAGCAGCACCCGCAGCCGTTCGGTCATCCGGTCCGCGCCGGTCGCGTCGAAGAGGTCGGCGTTGTAGTCCCACGTACCCCAGAGCTGTTCGCCGTCGCGCCAGAGGTGGAACTCGATGTCGTGCTGCACTGCCTGGCGCGGCAGCCGCACCGGGCGCAGCGGGGAGCCGCCGAGCCGGGCGGTGCCGAGCTCTCCGTGGAAGACGAAGTGGGTGCGGAAGAGGGGCGAGCGGTCCGTGCCGCGCTCGGGGGCGAGCGCGGTGACGACGTCCTCGAACGGAGCGTCACGGTGCGCGAGGGCGGCGAGGCTGGTGTCCCTGGCGCGGCGTACCAGCTCGCGGAAGGTGGGGCGGCCCGACAGGTCGGTGCGCAGCAGCAGCGGGTTGGCGAGCAGTCCGACGACGCCGTGCGTACCGGGGCGGGCGCGACCGCCCTCGGCGGTGCCCACGCCGAAGTCGCTCTGCCCGGTGTGGCGGCCGAGGAGCAGTTGGTAGGCGGCGAGGAGCACCGCGAAGAGGGTGGTGCCCTCCTCCTTCGCGAGCCGTTCGGCCGAGGCGACCAGATCGCTCGGCAGGTCCACCGGTACCGATCCTGCCCGCAGTCCGGTGTCCGCCGTGCGCGGCCGGTCGGTGGGCAGGTCGAGGACGGGCAGCCCGGCCAGCCGCTCCTTCCAGTAGGCGAGGTGGCCGGGGTCGGCCACCGCGGTGGGGACGTCGGGCGGCGGGAGCGGCAGCGTGCCGCCGCCGTAGAGATGTTCGAGCTCACCGAGGAGGACACCGAGCGAGCCGCCGTCGCACACCAGATGGTGCGTGACGAAGACGAGGAGGTGCTCGTCGTCGGCGACCCGGATGCCGTGCACGCGTACGAGAGGAGCGCGGGCCAGGTCGAAGGGGGCGGCGGCGGTGTCCTGGGCGAGCTGCTCCGCGGCACCGGGGTCGCCGCGCAGGTCGGTCCAGAGCGTGACCGGTCCGTCCGGCTCCGCGTGCACGGTGCGGACCGGTCCCCGCGGACCCGCGTGGAAGGAACTGCGCAGCGCGGGGTGACGGACCGTCAGGGCGGTGACCGCCGCGTCAAGGCGGTCGTGGTCGAGCGGTCCGGTGTGCCGGGCGGCGAAGACGAGGTTGAAGACGGGGGTGTGCGGGTGCAGCTCCTCGAACAGCCAGATGCCCTGCTGGCCACGGCTGAGCGAGGCGGGTCCGCTGGTGCTCCGGGCCTCGCGCCAGCGGGCCACCAGGTTTCGTCCGGTCGTCAGGTCCATCACGCCGCCGCCTCGCCCTTGATCACCGAGTGGACGCGGTCGAGCACCGCGTCCTCCGCCCGCCCTTCGGCGAGCCATTCCCGCACCAGCGCGTTCGCCACGTCCTGCGGCGTCGCCGCCGAGAGCACCGTCCCCAGGGGCACCGGGAGTCGCAGCGCGTCCTCCAGCACCGCCGCGGACTCGGCGGCCAGCACCGAGTCGACGCCGAGATCGGTCAGGCTGTCCGTCGGCCGGCACTGCGGAAGGTCGCGGACGGCCGCGACGATCCCGCAGATCAGCGTGGTCAGTTCGGTCGCCGCGACCGACGTCGGCCGCTCGGCGGTCAGCGCGGCGAGCATGTCCGGATCGTCGACGACCGCGTCGCCGAACGCCCCCGCCAGGAACTCCACCCGGCACTGCGACCGCCTGACCTTCCCGCTCGATGTGCGGGGCACGGTGCGCGGCGGCACCAGGACCACCATCCCGAGGGGCAGTCCGGTGCCCGCGAGCACGGCGGCGCGCACGCGCGAGGCGATCTCCGCGGTCCGCTCGCCGCGCACCTCCATGACCAGGACCGGGCACGGCGCGTCCCCGTCGACCAGGAACGCCGCCGCGGTTCCGGCGCCGCGGCCGAGCAGCTCCAGGGCGGGCGCCTCGACGTCCGAGGCGTGGTGGTTGGCGCCCCGGAAGACGATCACGTCCTTGGCCCGTCCGGTGACGGTCAGCTCGCCCGCCCGCAGCCGTCCGAGGTCACCGGTGCGCAGGAACGTCTCGCCGTCCAGTTGGCCGAAGAGGCTGGAGGAGTCGGCGCCGAGGTAGCCGGAGGTGACGTGCGGACCGGCGATCCATATCTCGCCCTCCTGCCCCTCCTGGCGCGGCGTTGCCGTGTCGGGGTCCACGACGACGACGTGCTGGCCGGTCACGGGGGAGCCGCAGCTCACGGTGGCGTCCGCGGCGGGTCCCGACCAGTGGCCCGCGCTGACGATCAGCGTCGCCTCCGCCAGCCCGTAGCAGGGCACGAACGCCGCCGGGTCGAAGCCGACCGGCGCGAAACGCTTGGCGAACGCGTCCATGGTCTGCTGCTTGACCGTCTCGCCGCCGCTGAAGGCCACGCTCCAGCCCGACAGGTCCAGCCCCTCCAGAGCGGCGTCGTTGTGCGCGCGCCGCACACACAACTGGTACGCGAAGTCCGGTCCGCCGCTGACCGTGACGCCGTGCTCGGTGATCTGCCGCAGCCAGGACAGCGGCGCCTTCAGGAAGTCCTCCGGGGGCATGACCCGGACCGGAATGCCCGCGGACATCGGTGCGAGCAGCCCGCCGATGAGCCCCATGTCGTGGTACGGCGGCAGCCATGTCATGCCCCGCGAGGCGGCGTCGAGACCGAACGCCTCCGCGATCGCCGCCGTGTTCGCCGCGACGCTGTCGTGGCGGACCAGGACACCGCGCGGGCGTCCGGTGCTGCCCGAGGTGTACTGGACGATGGCGACCTGCTGGTGCTCGGCGCCCGCCGGACGGAACCAGGGCGTGCCGTCGGCCTCCGGACCGGGGACGGTCAGGAAGGCCGCCGCCGGGATGCCGGGGTGGTGTTCGGGGGCGAGTACGACCGAGGGGCGGGCGTCCTCGACGATGCCCGACAGCCGCTTGCGGTCCGGGAGCGAGGACTGGTTCGGCGGGTAGGCGGGGATCACCGGCCGTCCGGCCATCATCGCGGCGAAGACGGCGACCACGTACTCCAGACCAGCGGGGTAGAGCAGCAGCACCGGTCCGTCACCGCAGCGGGCGAGTCGCCCGGCCAGGGCGGCGGCGCGACCGGCCAGCGCACCGTGGGTCAGCACCGTGGTCCGCCCGTCCCGGCCGACGAGTTCATAGGCGATGGCGTCCGGGTCCCGGTCGGCCCGGGAGTGGAGTATGTCGACCAGAAGGTTCGTGCGGTCGATCATCAGGTGGCCCTCCCGAGCATGTGATTCCGACGGCCTGACCGGGGGATCCGGGCAGACCGGACACGGTCCCCCGTACGCGGCGGACACACGGTTTGCGCAGCGGTCCTCGCCGGGGGCGCCCGGGAGCACGTGGTCCGTGGCCCGCACCGGGGACCGGCGTGCTCTCCCGCCCGTGGTCCGACGAGGCTCGACATGGGCGGCAGCCCACACCGTGCCAGGAAGGTAATCGCCGCTGAGAGGGGGGCGGGCGTCCCATAAAGGGGGGATGCGCTCGGCGCCGCCCGATCCGTGAACATGGCTGTCAGCACGGTCCATTGGGCGCCGCAACGCCTTTGAAATGGAAGGCATCGCGCCTTGAGCGGCGTGATTGCGTTCCCGACTCAACATAAACCGTGGATGGGGCAGTCGCGCATGCGCAAGTTCACCGTAATCTGGGCGAGCAGCCTGGTGACGATGGTCGGTACGGCACTGACCGGGTTCTCCCTCGGGGTGTGGGTCTATCTCGAAACCGGCTCGACGACCCAGCTCGCCGTCACCTTCGTGCTGGCGTTCCTGCCCGGCATCCTGTTCTCGCCGCTGGCCGGCGCCCTCGTGGACCGCTGGGACCGGCGGCTCATCCTGCTCGTCTCCGACGCGGTGGGCATCGGCACCACGCTGACCCTGGGGCTGCTCTACACCGCCGGTCATCTACAGCCGTGGCACATCTTCGTGACCACGGTGATCCGGTCGTCGCTGCGGGCCATGCAGGTTCCGGCGCTCAACTCGATCGTCGTGCTGCTGGCGCCCAAGGAGCAGATCGGCCGGGCCAACGGTCTGATGGGGGTCGCCAACGCCGTCAGCCAGACCGTGGCACCTGCGGTCGGCGGCGCGCTCATGCTGGGCATCGGTCTCAACGGCGTGCTGTTCCTCGACTGCGCGACGTTCTTCCTCAACGTCGTGGTCCTCTTCCTCACGCGCATCCCCGCCCCGCCGCGGTCGCAGGCGGGTACCGAGGGCACGGGGTCGCTGCGCCGCGAGATCGGTCAGGGCTGGCGGGTCCTGACGAGCAACCGCGCGCTGATCACCCTCGCCCTCTTCTACGCGGCGCTCGACCTCAGTGTCGGTTTCGTCGACATCCTCATCACCCCCATCGTGATCGGCTTCGCGTCGGTCTCCGCGCTCGGCGTGGTCCTCACGATCGGCGGTATCGGGCTGGTCCTCGGCAGCGTCACCATGGCGTCCTGGGGCGGTCCCCGGCGCCGTATCCACGGGACCGCGGGGTTCGCGATCCCGCTCGGACTGTTCCTCTGCCTCGGATCGCTGCGCCCCAGCGTCACCCTCGTGGCGATCGCCGCGTTCGGCTTCATGTTCTGCTCGATGATCATTGACGGCACGTCCCGGAGCATCATCGGCACCGAGGTGGAACCCGACCTGCAGGGGCGGGCGTTCGCCACGTTCAACATGGTGACCAACACCGTCCTGTGCAGCAGCTACCTCCTCGCGGGACCGGTCTCCGACCACGTCTTCGAGCCCCTGCTCGCGAAGGACGGCGCGCTCGCGGGGAGCGTCGGCGACCTCCTGGGGACCGGCGAGGGACGCGGCATGGCCTTCCTGCTCGGACTGCTCGGGCTGCTGGTCCTGGCGACGGCCGCCGCGGGCTATCTGACCCCGGGACTGCGGGGGCTGTCGGACAAGGTGACGAAGCCCGCCGCCGAGGACTCCGCCGCGGAGGGATCCGCCGCCGAGGACTACGCCGGGCAGGCGGACCCGGGTCCGGGCGGCACCCCGGACCGGGAAGCGGCGGGCGGGCAGACACCCCAGCCGGTCTCCGACCGATGACGGGCGGCGAGAGGGAGCGAGGGGCACCACGGATGCGCGCCATGAACGGCACGGACGCCACCGGCGACGGACACCCCCTGCGGACACCGCTCGGTGCCACGGGCTGGGACCTGTGGGGTGATGCCGCGCTGCGCAGCGCGGGGTTCCCCGCCGAGCGGATCGCCGAGCTGTGCGACGCCGAACTCGCCGCGGCAGCCGACCAGTTCGACGACCGGGAGGAGGGGTCCCGCGAGCGCTACGCGAAGGTGTTCCACGCCGCTGCCGAACGGCTCGGCGCGGCGGTCCGCAAAACCGCCGCCGATCCGCTCTTCCGCGAGGCCGTCACCTGGCAGAACCCGGCGCTCGTCCACAACTGCCTGGACAAGGCGGCAGCCGGTGAACCCCGCAACGTGCGCGGCCGCTACCACGAGCTGACGATCGTCACCTACCTCCAGCGCTACTGCCTGAAGAACGACACGGTCGGCTTCTTCGGCCCGGTCGGCTGGGCCCGGATCAGCCCGGAGGCGACCGGTCTGTCGGCCACGCCCGGTCCCGCGCTCGTGAGCCGCCGCACCACCTACTTCGAGGGCTGGGCCGTCGAGGCGCTCGCCCGCGCGGTCGGTGCCCGCCGCGAGGTGCTGCCCTGGCTGACCCCGCGGGTCGTCCCCGCCGCCTCGCTCACCGGCTGGACGGTCCAGCTCCCCTTCCGCAAACCGGTCACCCTGACCGCGCAGGAGGTGCGGGTGCTCGGCCGGTGCGACGGGCGGCACACCGTGGGCGACATCGCGGGCACCCCGTTCGACCTGGACACCGTGACCGCTCTGCTGCGGCTGCGCGATCTCGACGTCATCCGGATCGACCTCGTGGGCGGACTCGTCGCCGAGCCCGAGCGGGACCTCGCCGACCGCATCGCCCGGCTCGGCGACCCCGCCGTGCGCGAGCGCGCCGAGCGACCGCTCGGCGAACTGCTCGCCGCCCGCGCCGAGGTGGCCGCCTCGGCCGGGGACCCCGACCGCCTGCTGCGCGCCACCGGGCAGCTCGCGGCCGAGTTCGAACGCCTCACCACGTCCTCGTCCACGCGCCGGGCGGGCGGCACCTACGCCGGACGGACACTGGTCTACGAGGACACCGTCCGCGACCTGGACCTCCGCATCGGCCGCGAGGTGACCGACCAACTGGCCGCGCCCCTCGGGCTGCTGCTCGACAGCGCGCTCTGGCTGGCCAACAGCATCGCGGAACGCTACCTCGCCCGCGGCCGCCATGTGCTGGAGCGCGGCGGCGCCGAGTCGATGCCGTTGCTGCAGATGCTCACCGCGCTCCTCCCCGAGGTCGCCCAGCTCTCCACGGACAACCTCCGCTCGGAGCTGGTCGACGAGGTGGTCGCGGAGTTCCGTGCGCGCTGGCGCCGCGTCGTCGGGCTGCCCCTGGAGTCCTTCGCCGACACGCCCCGGCACACCGTCGGCGCCGCGGAGATCGCCGACCGGGTGGCCCAGGAGTTCGCGACCGGGGCGCCGCTCTGGAGCTGTGCCCGCTGGAACTCGCCCGACGTCATGTTCCTGACGGAGAGTCCGCAAGCCGCCGAACGCGGGGACGTGGACTTCGTCCTCGGCGAGATGCACTGCTCCATCAACACCCTGGAGAGCCAGCTCTTCGTCTCCCAGCACCCCGACTCCGCGCGCCTGCGCGACAGCGCCGCCGCCTCGGGCATGGACGGGCGGGTGGTCATCATCCCCCGCATGGACGCCGCCCTGACCACGTCGCGGATGGCCCGGGCGACCGAGCTGAGGCTGCCGTCGTACACCTATCTGTCGATCGGCTCCGACTCCTTCGACGCGCCCCCGGGAGCGACCACCCTCTCGGTCGCGGACCTGATGGTGGAGCGCAAGGGCGACGACGGACTGGTCGTGCGCCACCGGACCGACGGCCGGGAGTACCCGTTCCTGGAACTGATCGGCGAACCGCTCTCGCTCCTCGTCGCCAACGCGTTCAGCCCGTTCGGCGGGGCGGGGCACCGTCCCCGGATCAGCATCGACCGGCTCGTCGTCGAGCGCGAGGCATGGACCTTCACCGCGGCGGACTGCGACTGGGCGTTCCTCAAGGACGAGCGGCGGCGGTACGCGGCAGCACGCGCCTGGCGCGCCCGGCACCGGCTGCCCGAGCGCGGCTTCTACCGGGTGCCGGTCGAACGCAAGCCGATGGCCGTCGACTTCCGCAGCCTCGCGCTGGTGAACCTGCTGGCGAAGTCCGTCCGCAGGACCGCCGAGACCGGCGGCGGGTTCACGCTCTCCGAGATGCTCCCCGACACCGACCGGCTCTGGCTGCGCGACCACGCCGGTCAGCGGTACACCGCCGAACTGCGGGTCGTCGCCGTCGATGCCGCCCGCCGGTGACCTGATCCCTCCCCTTCCCCGTCACGAGGTACAACCGTGCAGGCCATGATCGCTCTGCGGAGACGGATACCGGCCCTGGCCGCGTTCCTGCTCCTGCTGCTCGTCTCCGTCGCGGCCACGCTGCCGCTTCTCACCCCCGACGCCCGGCCGGTCTCCACCGCCGAGGACACCTTCTCGGCGACCCGCGCGATCGGCAGGCTCGACCGCATCGCGACGGTCCCGCACCCCACCGGTTCGCCCGCGCAGAACGACGTACGCGCCTACCTCCTCGGCGAGCTGCGGGCGCTGGGGCTCACCCCCGAGGAGCTGACCCGCGCCGCCGCCCGGGACGGCGACGACGCGCCCGCCGACGCCGGTACGGTCACCGACCTCCACGCCACGATCCCCGGCACGCGGTCCACCGGCCGCGTCCTGCTCGTCGCCCACTACGACTCGGTGCCGATGGGTCCCGGCGCCGCCGACGACGGCTCCAACGTCGCGGCGATCCTCGAGATCGTCCGCGCGCTCAAGGCGGGACCGCGGCTGCGCAACGACGTCGAAGTCCTCTTCACGGAAGGCGAGGAGGACGGGCTGCTCGGCGCGCAGGCGTTCGTGGACGCGGAGGCGGGGACCCGGCAGGCGGCCGCTCCGGAGCGGACCGTCGTGGTCAACATGGAGGCGCGGGGTGTCTCCGGTCCCGCCGTGATGTTCCAGATGGCGGGCGGGGGGCTCACCTCCGCCGTGCGGGCGTCGGGAGCGTTCACCACGTCACTCGCCGACGAGGTCTACCGGCTGCTGCCGCACGACACGGACCTGACGGTCTTCGACGAGGCAGGGATGCGGGGGCTCAACTTCGCCTTCATGGGAGGCTCCCCGCACTACCACACCGACCACGACGACATCGCCCGGCTCGACCCCACCTCCGTGCAGGACATGGGCGACAGCGCGCTCGGCGCGGTCCGGCGGCTGGGCGGCGAGAACCTCGCCGGGAGCGGTTCGGACGCCACGTACTTCTCGCTGTTCGGCACGCTCGTGTCCTACCCGGCGTGGCTGGTTCTGCCGCTCGCCGTGGTGGCGCTGCTTGCCGTACCGCTGCTCATGTGGTTCGGGCGCCGTGCGGGTCTCGCCCCGCGCCGCGTCGGGCGGGCCGCCGCCACGTTCCCGCTGACGCTGATCGGCGCGGCGGCGCTCGGGGTGGCCGCCTGGTGGGTGCTGGCACAGTTCCGTCCGGACTTCGTGCTCACCGCCGGGGGCGTCTACCACCTGGGACGCTACGCCGTGGGGGAGACGCTGCTGCTCCTGGTCCTGCTCGCCGCCTGGTACCGGTGGGCCCGCCGTGAGGCGTCGCCGCTCGATGTCACGGTGGCGGTGCTCTGCTGGTTCGCGCTGCTCTCCGTGGTGTGTGCCGTACTGCTGCCCGGAGCCGCCTACCTCTTCACCTGGCCGGCGCTGATCGGTCTCGCCGCCGTCGCCGTGATCCTGCGGTACACGGGCGAGAGTTCGCCCTGGCGGACCGTGGCCGGGGCGGCGGCAGCGGTACCGGCGGTGGCCCTCGTGCTGCCGGTGGTCCTCATGCTGCTGCCCACCCTGGGGCTGTCGGCCGTGGCCGTCCCGCTGGTCCTGGCGGCGTTCGTGGCGGGCGTGCTCCTGTGCGTGGTGGAACCGCTGCCGCGGCGCCGGGTGGCCACCGCGGTGATGCTGGCGGCGGCGGTCGCGGGCGTGGCCACGCTCGGCGTGGGCGCCGCCCTCGACGGCTACAGCCCCGACGAGCCCAAGGCGGTCAGCCTCGGGTACGTGCTCGAGTCCGACACGGGCAGGGCGACCTGGGTCAGCCTCGGCGACACCTCCGAGCCCACGGTCGGCACGTTCCTCGGCGACGACCCCGTCCGTTACGACGACCGGGTTCCGCCGCTGTCCGGCGTCGCGCTGCCGAACGGGAAGGCGAAGACCGCCCGACTGGACCTTCCGCGCGCCGAGGACGTCTCGGTGACCGAGTCCGGCGGCGTGCGCACGGTACGGATGCGCGTCAAGGCGCCCGCGGACAGCTACGCCCTCGCCGTGTACGCCGACACCGGCGACCACGAGATCCTCGGCGCCTCCGTCGAAGGAAGGAAGCTCTCCGGGGGTCGCAACCACCCGCAGGGCAGGTGGGGTTGGGGCGTCACCTACGCGGCGCCGCCGACGGACGGACTCGACATCGTCGTCCGCGCGCGGGGCGCGGGTCCGCTGCCGCTGCGCGTGGTGACCAGCGAGGTCGGTCTCCCCGACGGGGTCGGCGCACCCGCACTGGGCGCCGACCGGAGCTGGGCGGGCTGGCCGTCGGTCGCGGGCCAGACCTTCGTCGTACGGACCTTCAGGGGCTGAGCGCCCGACCGTTGCCCGCGGGGCGCTTTCGCCCGTGTCCCGCGGGCGGTCCGCCTTGTCCTCGTCGGCCGGACCGCGCAACGCGTAAGGCGGCACCACCCCGCTCAGGGGTTGTGCCGCCACAGGCGTCGCGCGGTTCCGTCAGCGTGCCGACGGGGTGGGGGCGAGGTCCCGGTACGCCTCGGCCATCGTCTGCACGGCCTTCTGCACCGTCTCGAACGGCCGGGCCAGCGAGACCCGTATGTAGCGCAGACCGCTCTCCGGGTCCGCCCAGTGGAAGGGCGAGCACGGCAGCACGTGGACGCCGCGCACGAGCATCTCCTTGTGCAGGACGGCCGAGTCGGGTCCCTCCTCGGGGAGTTCGATACGCGCCACACTGATCTGCGAATCCGGGTCGGCCAGTCGCAGACCGACCTGGGCGATCGTCTCCTTGACCGTGGCACGGTTGCGCTCGACCAGGTCGCGTGCCCGCTCGTAGCCGCCGTCGACCCAGTCCCCGGCCAGTTGCGTGATGAGCTGCAGGACGACCGGGGAAGCCGCGAGCAGCGACTCGGAGAAGGCGTACTCGATCGGCAGGTCGGTGCGCTCGCTGTAGGCGAGCATGCCGATCTTCAGCTCGTGCGTCGGCCACAGCTTGCCGGTGTCCTCGATGGTGATCCAGGCGCACCCCGCGGCGTCGAGCACCGCGTAGGTGTCGTACTGCGCGTCACGGACCTGACCGCGGAAGCTGGCGTCGATGATGACCGTCTGGTCGTTCCGCGCGGCGTGCTCCGCCAGGGACCGCAGGTGCCCCTCGGGGGTGATCAGCCCGGTCGGGTTGTTGGGCAGCGTCACCACGATGGCGTCGACCGGGGCGCCCGGCCACTTCTCGGCGAGGAGGTCCTCCTCGGACATCGGGACGAGGCGCAGACCGCGGGTCCTCAGCAGGTCGGCGATGTTGTCGAACGTCGGGTGGAGCACCGCGACCGTCGCTCCCGCCGGGAGGGCGCGGGCGACGATGTCCGTGGCGAGCGTCGACGAGTAGCAGCTCAGGATCCGTCCGGTGCCGACCGGCGCGGTGTGCTGGCCGACAGCGCTGAAGAACGCCTTGTGGGCCGCGAGTTCGATCTCGGAGAACGGCCGGCGGGTGGCCTCCACAAACATTTCGGGAATGCGGGCGACAATGTCGGACTGCTGTGGTGTGAGAACGAGCCGGGCGTGTCCGTCGGTGAGGTTGAGCCCACCGTCGACGTCCATCAGCGCGTCAACTTCCATTGTCGTCAGATTGACAATTTCGGTCATCCTCAGCCCTTCAATAGGTCCCCGGATGCCTTCTGCTCGCCGTATTGATGAACCGACTCGGGCGTCACGAAAGCGCGATTGGGCTCCGCAGGAACTGTCACGTTGCCGAAAATATAGAGAGGGTCGCGCCCGGTGTGCCTGTCCCCTCTAAGGGGGACCGCGAGGCTTTCCCCTCCGTGCCTAGACTCCGATCCGTTCACGTCGGACCGCGGGTGCAGGGCACCGGCGGCGGGAAGGTGGAGGACGAAAGCCATGCATGACCTGGCGCTCACACCCGAGGACAACGCGGCGCTCACGCCGATGCTCGCCGGGCTGGCGGCGACGTACGACACGATCGAGAACCCCGAGCTCCTCCGCCGCGCTCCCGTGCTCGCGAAGGCGCTGCCCACCCACCTCTTGTCGTTCCTCGAGGAATTCCGCTTCGCGGAGCCGTCGGCGCTCTGCCGGATCTCCGGTCTGGACGTGGACGAGGACGAGCTGGGACCGACGCCCGAGCACTGGCGCGACAGCCACTTCGACTCGCCGGCCTTCCGCCAGGAGATCTTCTTCCTGCTGTGCGCCACCGCCCTCGGCGACGTCTTCGGATGGGCGACGCAGCAGGACGGCCGCATCATGCACGACGTCCTGCCCATCAAGGGTCACGAGAACTACGAGATCGGCTCCAACAGCCTTCAGCACCTCTCGTGGCACACGGAGGACGCCTTCCACCCCTGCCGGGGCGACTACGTGGCGCTGATGTGCCTCAAGAACCCGGACTCGGTCGAGACGGTCGTGTCGACCGTGCCGGACATGGACTGGTCGAACGTCGACGTGGACGCCCTGTTCGAGGCGGAGTTCACCGTCATGCCCGACAACTCGCACCAGCCGCAGCAGGGTCTGGCGTCCTCCGGCGACCCGCGCATCGACGCGCTGCGCGAGCGCAGCTTCCGGCTCATCCAGGAGTGGAACGACAACCCGCAGAAGCGCCCCCTGCTCTACGGGGACCGCAACGACCCGTACATGGCCCTCGATCCCTACCACATGGACCCCTCGGGCTGGACGGACCGCAGCCGCCAGGCGTTCAAGCAGTTGTGCGAGGAGATCGAGAGGGCGATGAAGGACGTCGTGCTCCTCCCCGGCGACCTGGTCTTCATCGACAACTTCCGCTCGGTGCACGGCCGCAAGTCCTTCCAGGCGCGCTACGACGGGTCGGACCGCTGGCTGAAGCGGCTCAACATCACCCGCAACCTGCGCGGTTCGCGCGCCTGGCGTCCCGCGACCGACGACCGCGTCATCTACTGATCCCGGTCCCTCACCCGCCGACTGCCGCGAGGCGGTCGGCGAAGTCGTGCAGCGCCTCCTGCGTCACGTTGCTGACGCTGACCCGCAGGGTGCGCTGGTCGGCGGGGTGGAAGGCGGTGCCCGGCAGCACCAGGACGTCCTGCTTCAGCAGGAGTTCGCGCACCACGTCCCCGGTCGGCCGGTCGGTGAACGGATGGCGCAGCCAGCCGAAGAAGCCGCCGACGGAGAGCAGTTCGAACCCGCCCGGGCGCCGCGCCATGGCCCGGGCGAACGCGTTCCGCTTCGAGACGACCTCCGCCGCCCGCTCCCGGCGCCACTGGCCCGCACCGGTGAGTCCCGCCCAGGCGGCTTCCTGGCCGATGCGCGGCGGGCAGATCGTGACGCAGTCGAGGAGCTTCATGATCTCCTCGTTCAGCGCGGGCGACGCCACGATCGCGCCGACCCGGTACCCGGGGATCGCGAGGTCCTTGGAGAAGCTGTGCAGGCTGACGACCGTCTCCTGCCAGCCGGGGTCGGCGAACAGGGGATGCGGGGGTTCGTCCGTGCCGCGGAACGAGCGGTAGGTCTCGTCGAGGATCAGGGCGATCCCGTGGCGTTCGGCGACCCGCGCGAACGCGACGATCTCCTCCGGAGGGATGGTGACCCCGGTGGGGTTGCCCGGCGTGACCAGGGCGATGGCCCGGGTGCGCGGAGTGATGAGCGCCTCGGCCGCCGCGGCGCTCGGCACGAGGTCGGGACCGGGCTCCAGGTGCACGGGGGTGAGCCCGTCCAGCCCCAGCCACATGTCGTGGTTGAAGTAGTACGGCAACGGCAGGACGATCTCGTCGCCCGGCTCGGCCAGAGCCGAGGTCACCAGGCAGAACGCCTGGTTGCACCCGGCGGTGACGACGACGTTCTCCGCCCCGACGCTGCCCCGGTAGTCGCGGGACAGCTCCTCGGCGAAAGCCGTCCGCAGCTTCGGCAGCCCCGCCAGATCGACGTAGTCGGCGCCGTGGGCGTCCCGGGCGACGGAGACGATGTGCTCCACGACCGACGGGGCGGGCGGGTGGGCGGGAGCCGCCTGCGCGAGGTCGAGCAGGGCGGCGTTCCCGTTCCCGTCGCGCTCGTCGAGCAGCGCGTAGGTCGCCCCGATGGGCGAGGGGGTTCGCAGCAGGGTCCTGGAGGTGAGGCGCACGCCGGTTCTCCTTCGAAGAGAGCTCGTCGCACCGAGCTTCCCCGGGCCCGTCCGGCGCCGCCAACCCCCTCTTCAGGGGACGTGCCGTCGAGGAAGAGGCGGGTCAGGACGACAGGAGCGCGGCCCGCCAGCCGTCCGGGAGCACCTCCCCGTACTCGATGTCGCTCACGCCGCGGAAGGCGGCGAGGTCCTCCAGTTGCCCCACGACCGCCCGGCGCAGCGCCGCCGTCGGCTCGACTCCGGGCTCCAGGTGGATGCCCTCGACCAGCAGGCTGTCCCGCTTGCGCTCCACGCGCGGGGAGATCCGGCCGACCAGCCGGTCGTCGTGGACGATCGGCAGCAGGTAGTAGCCGTACTGCCGCTTGGCCTTGGGGATGTACATCTCGTTGCGGAAGTCGAAGTCCCACAGCCGCTGGGTCAGCCGACGGTCGCTGACGAGGTTGTCGAAGGGGGAGAGCAGGGCGGTGCGCCCGTGCCAGTCGCCGGCGCGGATCGCGGTCAGCTCGTCCTCCGCGTCGGCGTGCACGTACCAGGTCTCGTTCGGCTTGCCGCCCTCGACACGGACCGGGACGACCCTGCCCTGTTCGGTGAGGTCGCGCAGCACGCCGGGCAGCCCGTCGTACTGGCCGCGCAGGAAGTACTGCCTGATGTCGAGCGGGCGGGCGACTCCGAGAGCCCGGAGGGTGTGCTCGGTGGCCGCCGTGACCTTCTGCTCGGCGGACATCGGCTGCCGGTCGGCGCCGGGCGGCAGACAGGCGTCGGGCAGACCCCACAGCCGCAGACCGCCCTCGCGGCCCTGCACCATCACCTTGCCCTGGAGCCAGAGGAAGGTGAGCATCCGCTCGACGTTGCGCCCGGCGGTCCAGCCGGAGGACGGCCAGTCCATGGCCGCGCAGTCGTCGAAGGCTTCCGTGGGCAGCGGGGTGCCCTCGGCGAGGCGGGACAGGACGTGCTTGGCCAGCACCACGTTGGCGTCCAGCCAGACCTGGGTGAAGGACCGGTTGGGCGGCGGGTAGGCGTCCATCGTCGCGCGGTGCAGCGGGTAGTCCTCGGTGAGCACGATGGCAGCCGCGTGGGCCCAGTACTCGAAGAGCCAGCGCTCCTGCCACCAGATCGTGGACAGGTGCGGCGCCGCCTCGGCGCCCAGACGGCTCCAGACCACCAGTTCATGGCTGGGCGCCACCACGTTCACGGGGTCGAGCTGGAGGTAGCGCAGGGAGCGCAGGACGGTACGCAGTCCGTCCGGCGTCGGAGCGGGCCGGGACGCGGTCAGGTGCTGTCTGGACAGGGCGAGTCGGCGCGCCTCGGTCGTGCTGAGCGTGAGAGTCGCCTTGGACGGGGTCATCGTGCTGCGGCTCCTTGCTGGGCGAGCTGTCCGAGGGAACGTCCCAGTCCCAGGAGGTGCTCGCCGCTGTGTGTCCGGCCGGTGGTGTACGGGGCGGTCTGCTGTCCGAGTAACGCGACCCGGGTGAGTTCCGCCTTGTTTCCGACACCCAGTTTGGCGCGAATGCGTTTGACGTACGTGTCGACGGTGTGCGGGCTGATTCCGAGGCGGGTCGCTATCTGTCCGTGGGTGAGCCCGCGGGATATCTGACGGAGTACTTGATTTTCCCGGTCGGAGAGGTTGCCGTCCGGGAAAGCCATTCCCTCCTGGGCGGCTGGGCCGGTGCTTTCGAGTGCGGTCCGGGTGGCTCCGCACAGGCACGGGGCGGGTTTGGAACCGGCGGCGAGAGCCTGAATGGCTCGTATGATGCAGGCGACCGAACCGTTCTTGTTGACGATGCCGGAGGCACCCGCCTGGAGGTAGGGGGCGGGGTCTGCCTCGGACGCGTGGTTGACGACGAGGACTGGTGCCTGGGCGGCGAGTTCGGTGATCTGTTGCAAGGAGGCAATGCACAGAGCTTCGGCGTCGAGGAGGACGACATCGGTCCGTCTGGGCGGGTTCGCCTGGGACGACCGTGCGGTCACGTCGATTCCGGAACCGTCAAGAACCTGGACGAGTCCGGCCAAGAAGATGGGAGACGCCGTAATTGCTTCGGTCCTGATCATAAATCCCCGTACTTTGAGCTATAAATGCTTGACAGTACTGTGGCATTCAGATATGGAGCGACGGCGGTAAGTGATCGTGTCGCTGCAGCCGCCGCTTGATCCGGCCGGGCCTGCGCATCCCCCCAATCGAGTAAACCGCTTCCCCAGGGCCGTACATCCCGATTCGAAAACGAATGTTATCAGTCGGGTCTCGCTTGACCTGTAGCTGTTTCGGGGGACATGTGGGTATGACAGCTACCAGTTTCAGCCATTTTCTTTGGGCGGGTCCTCAGGCGCCGTCGGCGCAGCGCTTGAGCGCCCGGGCGAACGCGTCGAGGGCGAGGGACAGCTCCTCCTGACCGACCGACAGCGCGGGCCGCAGCCGCACGGTGCGTTCACCGCCGGGGAGCACGAGGACTCCCTCCTCCCGCAGGACGTCGACGAACGTGTCGCGGATCTGGGTCGACGGCAGGTCGAAGGCGCACATCAGCCCGCGTCCCCGGGCGTTGGAGAGCAGACCGGGGAACCGGTCGGCCAGGGAGCGGAACCCCTCCAGCAGATGGGCGCCCGACGACACGGCTCGCTCGATCAGCCGGTCGCGCTCGATGACCTCCAGCAGACGGCGCGAGCGGACCATGTCGGTGAGCCCGCCCGCCCACGTCGAGCCGACCCGGGCGCTGACGCGGAAGACGTGGTCCGGCACCAGGTCCACCCGTCGCCCGGCCATGACCCCGCCGACCTGAGCCTTCTTGCCGAAGGCCACCAGGTCCGGCTCGATCCCCAACTGCTGGTACGCCCACGGCGTTCCGGTCAGTCCCACCCCGGTCTGCACCTCGTCGAGCACGAACAGCGCGTCGTGCTCGTGGCACAGCCGCTGCATCGCCTGGAGGAACTCGGGACGCAGATGCTGGTCGCCGCCCTCGCTCAGGATGGGCTCGGCGATGAAGCACGCGATGTCGTGCGGATGCGCCGCGAACGCCGCCTCGGCCTGGGCGAGCGCCGCCCGCTCGGCGTCCTCGACCAGCCGGGTGTTGCGCTCGTCCAGCGGGAAACGGATCGCGGGCGTGTCGATGCGCGGCCAGTCGAAGACCGGGAAGCGTTCGGTCTTGACCGGTTCGGTGTTGGTCAGGGACAGGGTGTATCCGCTGCGGCCGTGGAAGGCGTACTTCAGATGCAGTACCTGAGTGCCGAGCGACGCGGACCGGCCGGCCGCCTCGTTGCGTCGGCTCTTCCAGTCGAAGGCGCACTTCAGCGCGTTCTCCACGGCCAGCGCCCCGCCTTCGACGAAGAAGAGGTGCGGCAGCTCGGGGTCGCCCAGCACCCGGGCGAACGTGGCGACGAACTCCGCCAGCTCCGGGGTGTAGGCGTCCGCGTTCGACGGCTTGTTGGCGGCGACCTTCGCCAGGAGCCTGCCGAACTCCGCGTCCTCCACGACGTCCGGCGGATTGAAGCCCAGCGGGCTGGACGCGTAGAAGGTGAAGAGATCGAGGTACGAACGACCGGTGAGCGCGTCGACCAGCCAACTGCCGTGGCTGCGCGCCAGGTCGAGGACGAACGGGTATCCGTCCACGAGCATGTGGGCCGCGAGGCTCCGGTGGACCTGGGCAGGGGGGATCGAGCCGGTGGTGGGGAGAGACATCTGCGTTCCTCGCGTCGGGGGGCGGGTGCGGGCGGCCTGACCGGTCAGGAGAAGCTGATGTTCTGGGCGAGGGCGACCTCACCCGAGTAGTTGACGACACTGGTCGAGCGGCGCATGTACGCGTGCCACGCGTCCGAGCCGCACGCCCGCCCGCCCCCGGTCTCCTTCTCGCCACCGAAGGCGCCGCCGATCTCCGCCCCCGACGTGCCCAGGTTCACGTTCACCAGTCCGGTGTCCGCGCCGACGGCGGACAGGAAGATCTCGGCCTCCTGCTGGTCCCGGGTGAAGATGCTCGCGGACAGACCCTGCGGGACGTCGTTCTGCAGGGCGATGGCCTCCTCCAGCGTGTCGTACGTCAGCACATAGAGCAGCGGCGCGAACGTCTCCTCCCGCACCACGGGGGAGTGCGCGTCGATCCGTACGACCGCGGGCCGTACGTACGCGGCGGCGGACTCGGGGGTCGTCTCGACCCGGTCGCCGCCGACCAGCAGCTTTCCGCCGTCGTCCGTGACCCGGGCGATCGCCTTGCGCATCGTCTCGAGCGGAGCCGGGGAGATCAGCGGGCCGACGAGCGTGTCCTTGTCGAACGGGTCGCCGACGGCAAGCCGCTCGAAGGCGGCGGTCAGCCGCGGCAGCAGCTCGTCCACGACGTCCCGGTGCACGATGAGCCGCCGCAGCGAGGTGCAGCGCTGCCCCGCGGTGCCCGCCGCGGCGAAGAGGACCGCGGGCAGGGCGAGTTCGAGATCGGCGCTGGGGGCGATGATCGCCGCGTTGTTGCCGCCCAGCTCCAGCAGGGAGCGCCCGAAGCGCGCGGCGACCCGGGGTCCGACCGCCCGGCCCATCGGCACCGAGCCGGTGGCGCTGACCAGCGCCACCCGCGGGTCGTCCACAAGCGCCTCGCCGGTCTCCCGCCCGCCGAGCACCAGATGGTGGATGCCGGCCGGGGCACCCGACTCCTCGGCGGCCCGCGCCAGCAGCCGGTCGCAGGCCAGCGCGATCAGTGACGCCTGCTCGGACGGCTTCCACACGACGGTGTCCCCGCAGACCAGCGCGACCGCGGTGTTCCAGGACCACACGGCTGCCGGGAAGTTGAACGCGGAGATGACACCGACGACCCCCAGCGGGTGCCAGGACTCGACCATCCGGTGCCCGGCGCGCTCGGACGCGATGACCCGCCCGTACAACTGACGGGAGAGACCCACCGCGTAGTCCGCGATGTCGATCATCTCCTGGACCTCGCCGTACGCCTCGGCGCCGATCTTGCCGACCTCCAGGGTGATCAGCTCGGCCAGGTCGTCGTGGTGCTCGCGCACCAGATCGCCGAAGCGGCGCACGACGTCACCGCGGCGCGGAGCGGGCGTGGAACGCCAGGCGAGGAACGTCTCGTGGGCGGCGGCCACCGCCGCTTCCGTCTCCGCCGCGCCGCTGCCCTTCAGCCCGAACAGGTCCTCCCCGGTGATCGGCGTGCGGGCGTACAGGTCGTCGCCCTCCGGCACCACGACACCGATGCGGTCCAGGCACGCACGGGCACGCGCGCGCAGGTCGTCCGTGGGGGGCAGGGCAACGGTGCTCATGCATGGCTCCTGAGGAGGTGAGGCGGGCCGCAGTCGGCGGAGTTCCTGACGTTCGGCAGCCCCTAGCACACGTCGGGACGGACGGTCCCGGCAGCCCCCGGTTCGCGTGACAGGACAGCTCGCCGTTCGCGTCGTAAGTTCCTGACGCACGGCGCAGGGGTCCCTGTTCGCACCGGCGATGGAGTCGTATAGATGCACACCGACAGCTCGGCCAGGCAGGACAGCGTGATCGATGCGGTGGATCGGCCTGTCTATGACCCGTTCTCCTGGGAACTGCACGAGGACCCCTACCCGGTCTATGCCTGGATGCGGGAGAACGAGCCGGTCTACCGCAACGAGGAACGTGACTTCTGGGCGCTGTCCCGGCACGAGGACGTGCTCGCGGCGCTGCGCAGTCCCAAGCTGTTCTCCAACCGCAACGGCATCTCCCTGGAGACCGAGCTGTGGGGTCCCGAGGCGTACAAGACCAGCTTCTTCCTCGCCATGGATCCGCCGGAGCACGGCAGGCTGCGCACCCTGGTGTCCAGCGGCTTCACCGCCCGGCACGTCACGGGGCAGGAGGCCCGCATCCGCAGGATGGCGCGCGACCGGCTGCTGCCGCTGCTCGAGCAGGGCGAGTTCGACTTCGCGAGCGACTACGCGGCGGCGCTGCCCAACGACATCGTGTGCGACATGGTCGGCATCCCCGCCGCCGACTGGGACCTCATCCGCGCCGACACCGACATGCTGAACATGCGCGGCGACGGCGAGGAGGACCGCCCGGCGGGCTCCGTCCAGGCCGCCCTGCGCCTCGCCGCGTACTTCGTCGCGCACGTCACCGAGTTGCGGCGCAAGCCCGGCCACGACCTCACCTCGCACCTGCTGGACGTGCGGGTCAAGGACCGGGCGCTGAGCGACTCGGAGATCGTCGCCTTCCTCTTCCTGCTGATCACCGCGGGGAACGAGTCGACGGGCAAGGTCATCGGCAACGCCTGGTACCACGGCTGGCTCCACCCCGACGTGCGGCGGGCCGGGCTGGACCACCGCCCCGAGGACTGGACGATGGAGACCCTGCGCTACGACTCGGCCAGCCAGATGGTCGCCCGGACCGTCACCGAGGACACGGTGCTGCACGACGTCCTGCTGCCGGAAGGCAGCCGCGTCGCCATCCTGCCCGCCTCCGGCAACCGCGACCGCCGGGTCTTCTCCGACCCCGACCGCTACGACCTGGACCGGGACACCAGCCAGCTCATCAGCTTCGGACACGGTCCGCACTACTGCCTGGGCGCCGCCCTCGCCAAGCTGGAGATCAAGATCGCCCTGGAGGAGATCGGGGCGCGTATCGCCGACTACGACATCGACATGACGTACGCCCGGCGCGTGCACTCTCCGCACCAGCGCGGCTATGCCGTGCTGCCCACCTCGGTGACCCTGCGCGACAAGCCGCGCCCCCTGCCGGACGTGCCCGACCTCTAGGCGCCTGTCGCTAATCCCCGTCCGTGACGGCGGTCAGCAGGATGCCGTCACGGACCGTGAAGCGACCGCGCAGGGTGGACCACCGGACACCGTCCACGACCGGTCCGGGGACCAGCAGCCGGGCGCTGAAGCCGAAGGCGTCGGCGTCGATGGTCAGCTCCGCGTCCAGGAAGTCCAGCCACGTGCCGGTGAGCGGGAACCACGCCTTGTAGACGGACTCCTTGGCGCTGAACAGCAGCCGGTCCCAGGCGATGTGGCGATCCGCGGAGAGCGCGGACAGCATGGTGTGCTCGCTCGGCAGTCCGATCGTGCGGAGCACCCCTTCGGGCAGTGGCTCGTTCGGTTCGGCGTCCACCCCGAGCGCGGGCACGTCCCCGCGCAGCGCCACGGCGGCGCCGCGGTAACCGGCGCAGTGCGTGATGCTGCCGATCACTCCGGCGGGCCAGACCGGCGCGCCGCGCTCGCCCTTGGGGATCGGCACCACTTTCACCCCGAGAACCTGCAGCGCCTGCCGGGCACAGTGCCGTCCCGTGATGAACTCGGCCCGGCGGTGGGGCAGCGCCGAGGCGACGTGCACCATCTCCTGCGGGTGGTACGGGACACCGGGCGGGTCCCCCCTGAACTCTCGCACCGCGACCTTCGGCGGCAGGATGTCCGCGAGCACGGTCAGCCCTCCTGGACGGGGAGCACCTGGCGGACCCCCGGGTAGTCGCCGCGGGCGGTCCACTCACGCGGATAACCGACCGAGACCTCCATGAACGGCACGCCGTCGTACCAGGTGGTCCGGCGAATGTGCAGGTGGCCGTAGACGACGGCCGCGACGTTGAAGCGGGTGTGCCAGTGCGCGGTCCGGTCCGTACCGCACCACAGGGCGAACTGCGGATGGCGCAGGACCAGGGTCGGGTCCCGGACCAGCGGGAAGTGGTTGACGAGCACCAGCCGGCGGTCCGGGTCCAGCGCGGCCAGGCGGCGCTCGGTCAGTTCGACGCGGGCGTGGCACCAGGCGGCGCGGTCGGGGTAGGGGTCCGGGTGCAGCAGCGCCTCGTCGGTGCAGACCACACCGGACTCCCACGCCTCGTCCAGCGCCTGTTCCCTGCTGACGCCCGCGGGACGGAAGCTGTAGTCGTACAGCAGGAACAGCGGCACGACGGTCACCGGGCCGCCGGGACCCTCCCAGACGGGGAAGGGGTCCTCCGGCGTGTCGACGCCCAGCTCCCGCGCCGTCTCCACCAGTTGCTTGTAGCGGACGTCCCCGCGCTGGGCGTCGGTCTCGCCCCGGGTGGTCCACAGCTCGTGGTTGCCGGGGGTCCAGATCACCCGCGCGAAGCGGTCGCGCAGCACACCGAGCGCCCACGCCAGATCGTCGATGCGCTCGGCGACGTCGCCCGCCACGA
This sequence comes from Streptomyces sp. DSM 110735, assembly GCF_016482685.1. GTDB lineage: Bacteria > Actinomycetota > Actinomycetes > Streptomycetales > Streptomycetaceae > Streptomyces. The sequence continues at coordinate 246,208 of NZ_JACYHF010000005.1, forward strand.
TCAGCCAGTCGTCGGGCGAGGTGGGCCGCACGCGCCGGAGCAGGTCACGGTTCCTGCCGTGCGAGACGTGCAGATCACTGATCGCGAGGAGCCTGCCGCTCATCGTTCCCTTTCCCCAACGCCGCCGCGATGACCGTGGCGAGGATCTCCGGCTGCTGCTGCAGGAAGTAGTGGCCGCCTTGCGGAACGGTCGCCAGGTCGACGGAGGAGCCGAAGCGCTCCCACACCCGGTGCCTGCGCTCGTAGCGGGGCGTCTCCGGATCGTCCGTGCCGATGACCACGGTGATCGGCGCCGCCAGCGGCTCGGTGCGGCGGCGCCGCGGCCAGTGCTCGCCGAAGTACGCCTGCGCGGCTCCCGCGTCGTGCCGGAACGCCCGCATGACGAAGGCGAGTTCGTCCTCCTGGACCACTCCGCCGAACCCGCCGAGCGACTGCAGATAGCGCAGTTCCGCCTGGTCGGCTTCGGGTCCCTCGCGGCGGCGCCGCGCGAACCGGCTCCCGTAGTACGGGTACGACGCGCCGAGGAAGAGCCGTTCGACGTCGCGTCCTGCCGTCTCCAGGCGGCGCACCACCTCGACGGCGAGCGCCACCCCGACGCAGTGCCCGTAGACGGAGACCGGTCCCGCCACGTTCTTCAGGACCTCGTCCGCGACGCTCTCCGCCACCTCCTCCAGCGGGCGTAGCTCCGGGTCGCCACCGAGTTCATGACCGGGCAGCGCCACGGCCAGCAGGTCGATCGCGGGGTCGAGACTGCCCGCGAGGGGCTGGTAGCCGATGGCGCTGCCGCCGCCGAACGGCACGCACACCAGGGTGTGCGCGGTCGTCCGGTCCCGGGGGCGCGGGGTCACCCGGAGCAGCGGTCCGGGTTCGTCGGTCGCTTCGAGCGCCGCCGCGAGTTCGCGCACGCTCGGACAGGCGGCGAGCAGTCCCACGCTGGCGCCCTCGATGCGGCGCACCGCGCGGACGGCGGTGAAGGAGTCGCCGCCCAGGTCGAAGAAGCTCGCGGTGACGTTCACGGCGGGCAGCCCCAGCAGGTCCCGGAAGACCTCGGCGATGCTCTCCTCCCGCGCTGACGCGGGCGCCTCGACGGCGTCCGCCGCCACGGCGGGCGCGGGATCGGGCAGCGCGCCGCGGTCCAGCTTTCCGTTGTGGGTGAGCGGCATCGCGGGCAGGACGGTGACCGTGGCCGGAACCATGTAGCGGGGCAGCGCCGCCCGTAGGGCGTCGTGCAGGACGGCAGGGTCGGGGCTGTCGCCGGTGACGTACGCGGCGAGGCGCGTTCCGTCCCGGACGGTCACCACCGCTTCGCGGACCGACGGCTGGTCGAGCAGCACCTGCTCCGCCTCGCCCAGCTCGATCCGGTAGCCGTGGATCTTCACCTGGTGGTCCATCCGCCCGAGGAACTCCAGCGTCCCGTCCCGGAGCCGTCGGACCTTGTCGCCGGTGCGGTACAGCCGTCCGCCGGGTCCCGCCAGGTCGTGCGCGACGAACCGCTCGGCGGTCAGTGCCGGACGGTTCACATAGCCGCGTGCCAACTGCACGCCGCTGAGGAAGAGTTCGCCGGGTACGCCGGGCTGGGCGGGGGACAGGCGCTCGTCCAGGACGTGCGTCCCGGTGTTCGCGACGGCGTCGCCGATCGGGACGACGCCGACGGGCGCGGGGCGGGCGCAGTCCCACCAGGTGACGTCGACGGCCGCCTCGGTCGGTCCGTACAGATTGTGCAGCTCCACGTGCGGGAGAACGCCGCGGAAGCGTTCCACCAGGGGGTGGGGGAGCGCCTCGCCGCTGCACATCACCCGGCGCAGGGCGGGCGCGTCGACGGGCTCGTCGAGGAAGAGCTGGAGCATCGACGGCACGAAGTGCGCGACGGTGACGCGCTGTTCGGTCAGGACGCGGGCCAGATAGGTGCTGTCCTGGTGCCCGCCGGGCCGGGCGAGCACCAGGGTGGCGCCGTTCATGAGCGGCCAGAACAGCTCCCACACCGACACGTCGAAGCTCAGCGGAGTCTTCTGCAGCACCCGGTCGTCGGCGCCGAGCGGGAAGGTCTCCTGCATCCACAGCAGCCGGTTGACGATCGCGCGGTGGGTGACGACCACGCCCTTGGGACGCCCGGTGGAGCCGGAGGTGAACAGCACATAGGCGGCGTCGTCGGGACGGCCCGGACCGGTCGCGCGCGGCACCTCGGAACGGTCCGCCGAGGTCAGGACCCGTTCCGCCCCGGCGCGTACGGCCGTCTCCACGCAGTCCGGCGCGGCGAAGGCCACCGTCATGCCCGCCTCGGACGCCATGAAGGCGAGGCGCGCGGGCGGCAGCGAGGGCTCCAGGGGCAGATAGGCGGCGCCCGTGAGCAGGGTGCCGAGCACGCCCGTGACCATGTCCGGGCCGCGTTCGGCGCAGACCCCGACGAACCGGCCGGGACCCGCCCCGGCGGCGGCGAGCGCGTCGGCCGCCCGGCGGGAGCGTTCGAGCAACTGCGCGTAGGTGAGCGTGCCGTCCTCACCGTGGACGGCGACCGCGTCGGGGGTGGCCGCCGCCTGCCGCTCGATCAGCGCGGCGAGGGTCTCCTCCGCGTCCGGGTACCGCACGCCGAGCGCCGGACCGCTCTCCTCGGCTCCGGCGGCGGCCGTCAGCACGCCGTCGACCGTCTCGGCGCCGGTGAGGGCGTCCAGGACGCGGTAGAGGTACTCCATCATGTCGTCGACCGCGCCCGGCTCGAACCGTTCGCGGTGGAAGACGAGCCGGACCACCGAGGCGGGCGCCGGTGTCACGATCAGGGTCAGCGCCTCGCTGGTCTTCTCGAAGTCGTTGACCGAGCGGACCGAGAACTGTTCGGCCAGCTTCCCGTCGCCGATGGCGAGCGGGTAGTTGTCGAGGACGACGACGCTCTCGAACAGCGGCTCGTTCCCGGGCAGGTTCGCCCAGGACCGGATCCGCGCCAGGGGCGCGTACTCGTACCGCCTGGCCGTGGAGTGCACCGTCTGGATCTCCCGCAGCCAGTCGCGGAGCGGACCGTCGTCGGGCACGGTGATCCGGATCGGCAGGGTGTTGATGAACGAGCCGACCATCTCGTCGACGCCCCGCAGTTCGGCGGGGCGACCCGAGCTGGTGCAGCCGTAGGTGACCTCCGCGTCCCCGCTGAAGCGCCGCAGGACCAGCGCCCAGGCAGCCTGCAGCAGCGTGCTGAGGGTGACCTGGTTGCGGGCGGCGACCGCGCGCAGCCGCTCGTCGAGGTCGGCGGGCAGCTCCCGGCGGACCTCCTCGACGGCGCCGGGACCGCGTCGCGGGTCGAGCCGCAGCAGCGGGCCGAGGCGACCGCTGTCGGCGGAACCCGAGAGGGCGCCGGTCCACCACTCCTGGGCCGCCCGCATGTCCTGGGACTGCAGCCAGGCGATGTAGTCCCGGTACGGGGCGGGCGCGGGCGGTGCCGGAGCGCCCGCGAGCAGGCACTGGTACCGCCGGATGAAGTCGCCGAGGACGATCGGCACCGACCAGCCGTCGAGCAGCAGCATGTGGTGGGTCCAGACGAACCCGTGGCGCCCCTCGCCGAGCCGGATCAGACGCAGCCGCTGCAGCGGCGGACGCTCCGGGTCGAAGCCCGTGGCCCGGTCCTCGGCGAGGAGCCGCTCGAACCTGTCCCGCTGCTCGTCGGCGTCCGCGTCCGACCAGTCGTGCCGCGTCAGCGCGCCGGGCGGGGTGCGGTGCACCACCTGGAGCGGCTTGTCGAGACCCTCCCAGTGGAAGGAGGTCCGCAGCGCGGGATGCGCGGTCACGACCTGCCGCCAGGCCAGCTCCAGGAGGTCGGCGTCGAGCGCGCCCGTGATCTCGAAGCTGCGCTGCGCGACATAGGTGTCCGCGTCGCCGCCGTACAGGGTGTGCAGCAGCATGCCCTGCTGGAGCGGCGACAGTTCGTAGACGTCCGCGACGTCGGCCTGGCTCACGGGGTCTCCTGGCCGGTCTGCAGACGGCTGAGCAGCCCGTCGAGCTGGGAGCGGTCCACGCGGGCGAGCGGGAAGTCCGAGGGGACGTGCGTGACGTCCCCCTCGGCCGTCAGCGCCCGCAGCTCCGTCAGGAACCGCTCCGCGAGCCGGTCCACGGTCTCCTGGTGGTGCAGCCTGGCGCTGTACTCCCAGGTGACGGTCAGCCTGCCGCCGGTGACCGAGGCGCGGACCGCGAGCGGGTACGGGCGCCGGGCGAGCGGACTCGTCGCGGGTCCGGCGGGTCCGAGCGCGGTGAAACCGTCCGTGGCCGGTGACGGCTCGTGGAGCTGCCCGGAGTACTCGAAGAGCACCTGCGCCGGGGAGTCCGGCACCGGGTCGTTGCCCTGGTTCAGCAACTGCCAGCCGAGCCCGCCCTCGGGGACGGCGCGCAGGACTTCCTTGACCGACTTCAACGTGGTCTCGGGCGTGCCGTCGGGTTCGCTGACGAGACCGACCGGGTGGACGGTGTCCAGCCAGCCGACGGTGCGTGCCAGGTCGAGGTCCCCGAAGATCCGCTCGCGGGTGTGCCGCCGCAGGTCGATCAGGGTGCGCGGCGAGCCCGTCCAGTCGCCGAGGGTGCGGCTCAGGGCGGTCAGCAGCAGCTCGTCGATCCGGCAGTTGTGCGCCGCCGGGACGGCGTGCAGCAGCTCGGTCGTCTCCTCGGCATCCAGGCGCGCGACGACCTCGCGGGCGTCGGCGGCGGTGTCGGCGCCCGGCGGCTCCGCCGTGTCGAGGGGCACCGTGCCGGACGCGCTCTCGACCAGCTCCGTCCAGTACGGCCGCTGCGACCGCACCGGCTGGGTACCGGCGTACGACGCCAGGCGGCGCGCCCAGGACTGCCAGGACGTCGTCTTGGCCGGCAGCGCGACGCTCTGGCCCGCGCCCAGCGCGAGCAGCGCGGTCCGCAGGTCCTCGACGAGGATGCGCACGGAGGTGGGGTCGGCGACCAGGTGGTGGGCGATCAGCGCCAGTTGGTCGGGGCGTCCCTCGCCGAGTTGGAAGAACTCGAACCGGACCAGCGGTCCCACGGAGGGCTTGAGACCCGCCGCCGCCTCGGCGGTCAGCTCCGTGATCCGGCGCTCCTGCTCCTCGCGGTCCAGTCCGGACAGGTCGTGCGCCGTGAACGGCGTGCGCGAGTCGGGCAGGGCGATCCGCACGCGCGTCTGGACGCCGTTGAGCTGGAAGCGCTGCCGCAGCCCGTCGTGGTGGACGAGGAGCTGGACGACCGCCTCGCGCAGCAGGTCCTGCGGATAGGACTCCCGCAGTTCGAGCAGCGTGGAGACGTTCCAGTGGTGCGGGTCGGTGATGTCCGCGCCGCAGAACCAGCGCTGCCGCGCGGTGAGCGGCGACGGTCCGCTGACCACGCCCTGCTCGGCGTCGATCACCGGAGCCGCCGTCGTCACCGCGGCGAGCATGGCGACCGTGGGGTGCTCGAAGAGGTCCAGCGGGGAGATCCGGATGCCGATGTCCTGCGCCTGTGCGACGACCTGGATGGCGAGGATCGAGTCGCCCCCCAGCTCGAAGAAGTTGTCGTGCACGCTGATGCTCTCGGTGCCGATGACACCGGCGACGATCTCGGCGAGCTGCTGCTCGACCGGGTTCTCGGGAGCGACGAAGTCCGCCGCCTCGGCGGGGCGTTCGTCGGTGGGGGCGGGCAGCGCCGCGTGGTCGACCTTGCCGTTCGGGGTCAGCGGCAGGGCGCGCAGCTCGACGAACGTCGCGGGAACCATGTACGGCGGCAGTTCCTTCTCCAGGAACGCGCGCAGGACACCCGCCGCGGGCGCGGGCGAGGTGCGCGGCACGACGTACGCCACGAGCCGCTTGTCCCCGGGCTCGGGCTCGTGCACGACGACCACCGACTCGGTGATCTCGGGGTGCAGGCTGAGGTTCGCCTCGATCTCCGCGGGCTCCACCCGGAAACCGCGGATCTTGACCTGGGTGTCGGCGCGGGAGACGAACTCCAGGTTGCCGTCGGGTCGTTGGCGCACCAGGTCGCCGGTGCGGTACAGACGCGCGCCCGGGTGCGCCGGGTCCGGGTCGGCGACGAACCGCGCGGCGGTCAGACCGGGGCGCCCGTAGTAGCCGCGGGCCAGGCTGATGCCGCCGATGTACAGGTCACCGATGCTGCCGACGGGGACGGGGCGCAGCCGGTGGTCCAGGATGCGCAGATCCGCCGAGGGCAGCGGGGTGCCGATCGGCAGGTTGGGCCAGTCGCGGCTCTGGTCGACCGGGTCGATACGGAAGAAGGTCGAGCTGACCGTCGTCTCCGTCAGTCCGTACACGTGCATCAGCGGCACGCCGAGCGGCTCCCACATCGTGATGCGGTCGGGCAGCACCCGCTCGCCACCGATGATCACCAGGCGGAGCCACTCCGGGAGTTCGCGGTTCTCGCGCCGCAGCGACCGGGTCCACTCGTGCCAGTACGCGGTGGGCAGTTCCATCACCGTGACGTGCTCGCGCTCGGCCAGCTCCGCGAGGTCGGCGCCGCCGCCGAGCAGCCGCTCCGCCGGGATGACCACCGCGCCGCCGGCCAGCCAGACCGGGAACAGCTCCTCCACGAGGACGTCGAAGCTGGGCGAGGCGAACTGCAGGAACCGGTCCCCGGTGCCCAGCCCGAAACGGTCCACGACGTCACGCGCGAAGACCGCCAGGGAGCGGTGCTCGATCTGGGCGCCCTTGGGGCGACCGGTCGAACCCGAGGTGTACACCATGTACGCCGTCGAGGCGGGGTCGGGCAGCGTGGGCAGATCGTGTGCCGGGCGGTCCAGGGGCGCGTCCACGAGGACGACCTCGCCCGCCCACGCCTCGCCCGCGACCGTCGGCGCGCCGTTCTCCTTCTCGACGATCAGCACCCGCACATCGGCGTCGGCGAGCATGAACGCCAGGCGCTCCGCCGGATAGGACGGGTCGAGCGGGACGTAGTAGCCGCCCGCCTTGAGCACCGCAAGGATCGCCACGGCCATGCGGGGCGAGCGGTCGAGCAGGATGCCGACGGGCACCTCCCTGCCCACCCCGCGTGCGCGCAGCTCGTGCGCGAGCCGGTTGGCGGCGCGGTTCAGCTCCGCGTAGCTCAGGGCGGTTCCCCCGTGGACCACCGCCGTGGTGTGCGGGGCGAGGGCAGCGCGCCGCTGGAAGAGCTCGACGAAGCCCGGACCGTGGTCCGCCGCCGCGACGGGGACCGGCGCTGCCGCCGCCGCGACCGGGCTGACGATGAACTCGACGTCACCGACCTTTGTGTCGGGCGCCGTCACCAGTTGCCGGAGCACGTTGACGAACTGCGCGGCCAGCAGCTCCACCGTCTCGGTGTCGAACAGCTCGGTGGAGTACTGCCATTGCAGGGACACGGTGTCGCCGCGCGGCATCGCGAACAGGGTCAGGTCGATGGAGACCGGTCCGATGTCCATCGGCTCCGGCGCGATGGTGAGGTCCGGCAGTTCGAGGGCGCTGGCCGGGGCGGTCAGGACGTTGATCATCACCTGGATCAGGGGGGTCTGCGACGCCTCCCGGCCGATGCCCAGTTGTTCGAGGAGCCGCTCGAAGGGCAGGTCCTGGTGGTCGTAGCCCGCGGTGGTGGTGTCCCGGGCGGCGTGCACCAGATCGCGCAGTGTCTGGTCCTGGGCGAGCCGCATCCGCAGCGGCAGCAGGTTGGCGAAGCAGCCGATCAGCTCCTCGGTCTCCACCCGGTTGCGCCCGGAGATGGCCGAGCCGATCACCAGGTCGTCCTGGTTCGCGTACCGGTGGAGCAGGACGGAGAAGGTGGCGAGCAGCACCATGAACAGCGAGGCGTTCTCCCGCTCGCTGAACACCTTGAGTTCGCCGCTCAGTTCGGGCGTGAGGTCGATGTGGTACTGCGCGCCCTCGAAGGTCGGCCGGGCGGGGTAGGGCCGGTCGACGGGCAGCGAGAGGCGGGTCGGCACCCCCTCCAGCGCCTGCTTCCAGTAGGCGAGTTCGGCGCCGATCCGCTCGTCGGTGAACTCCCGCGCCTGCGCGGCGGCGAAGTCACCGAACTGGATCTCCAGCGGCGGGAGCGTGCCCGTGCCGCCCCCGCGGTAGGAGCCGTACAGCGCCACGAACTCCCGTACGAGGATGGCCATCGACCAGGCGTCGGACGCCGCGTGGTCGGTCGTGAACAGCGCCACATGGGTGTCCGGGGCGAGCCGCAGCAACTGGATGCGCAGGCGCTGGGGGTCCTCCGGGGCGAAGGGGCGCACCAGCTCGGCGTCCGCGCGCCGCCGCACCTCGGCGGGCTGCTCCTCGGCGGGCAGGTCGGACAGGTCGATCAGCGGGGTCGGCACCGGGGTGACCGGCTGGACCACCTGCACGGGGGTGCGGCCGTTCATCTCGACCGTGGACCGCAGCGCCTCGTGCCGGTCGACGATCTCCGTCAGCACCCGGCTGAGCAGGGAGAGATCGAGGTCGCCGACGAGCCGCAGCGCGCCGCCGATGTTGTTGGAACCGCGGATCCGGCCGGTGGTCCACTCGCGGAGCTGGGCGAAGGACAGCGGGGTCGGCGCCTCGCGGTCGCGCGGCGTGATCCGGTCGACCGCGGCGGTCCCGCGCGCCGCCGCCATGTCCGCGAGCCGCCGCTCCAGCAGTTCCCGCTTGTCCGGGGAGAGGGCGGCGATACGGGATTGCAGGTCGTCAGTCATCGGGCAGCCACCGTTCGGGAGTCTTCGCGCAGCACCTGTTCGAGGGAGGAGAGTCCTGCTGTCAGCTCGGCGGTGGTGCCGCCGAAGCCGAGCCGGGCGTAGGAGCGGAAGTCCTCGCCGAAGCACATGCCCGGCACGAGCAGCACACGGTGCTCCTCCGCGAGCCGTCGGCACGAGCGCTCCACGTCGGGGAGGCGGGGGAACTCGACGAAGGTCGTCACACTGCCGTCCGGCGGGGTGAGCCGGACCAGTTCCGGCAGTCCCGCCGCCCAGTCCCGCACCAGCTTGAGGTTGGCGTTCGCGTGCTCGCGCTGGAACGCCACGATCCGGTCCGCGTTGCGGATCGCCTTCTCCGCGAAGAACTCCAGGACGGGCGAGACGTACAGCGCGATGTAGTCACGCAGCACCGCCATCTCCTCGTGCAGTTCCCGCGGCGCCAGACACCAGCCCACCCGCATTCCGGCCAGCCCGTAGCTCTTGGAGAGGGTGCCGAAGGAGATGACCTTGTCGTAGCGGTCGTGCGGCAGCCGCAGGGGGTCCCCGGTGTACGTCATCTCGCCGAACGCGTTGTCCCAGACCAGCCAGGCGCCCGACGCCGCCGCGATGGCGATCAGCTCGTCCTGCTCCTCGGCGGTGATCGACACCCCGGTCGGGTTGTGCGGGAAGTTCACCACGATCATCCGCGGTCCCGACGCGGCGAGTTCACGCAAGCGCTCCATATCGGGGCGGAAACCCCGGTCGGCGCGCAGCGGCCAGCGCGTGATCCGGCACCCCAGCGACCCGGCGATGTCGTACAACTGCTGGTAGGCGGGGTCGACGACGATCACCTCGTCGCCCGCCTCCAGCAAGGTGTGCATGACGATGTAGATCGCCTCGCTGGACCCGTGCGTGACCATCACCGGGTCGACGTCGCCGCCGGTCCAGCGGTCCGCGAGCGCCGCCCGCAGCCCGGGCCCGCCGTACGCCTCGCTGTCGTGCAGCACCAGCGAATCCAGCTCGGACAGCTCGAAGTCGCAGAGCGTGCGCAGCTCCGCCATGGACAGGTCGCGCACCCCGCTGCTGCCGATGTCGTGATCGACCTTGTGGTAGTAGTCGCGCATCCAGGCTTCCAGCTTCGCAACGGCGATGCCCATACGTAATTCCACTCTGTTCGCGGCCACTTCGAACGGGAACTGCGGAGCCGAAAGTCGACAGATTCCCCAGTCTCGGCCAGCCTCGTTCACCGGCTCCGCGCCCGCATGTCGTCCTTTCATGTGACACCGCCGCGCCGAGTCGCTGCGGGTAGTTTCTGGACCACATCAGGGCCTTCACACCGCCGAGTTCAACGAGGAAGCAGGTGGTCGACCGGTGGACTTCGAGATACACACCAGTGACCGACCGACGCCGGCCCGGGAGCGCGAGTCGGTCCTCGGCTCACCCGGCTTCGGCAGGGTCTTCACCGACCACATGGTGACCCTGCGCTTCGACGAGGAGCGCGGCTGGTACGACGGGCGGCTCGAAGCGTACGCCCCCCTCAGTCTCGACCCCTCCGCCTCCGTGTTCCACTACGGCCAGGAGTGCTTCGAGGGCATGAAGGCGTACCGGCAGGACGGCGGCGGCATCGCGCTGTTCCGCCCGTCGGTCAACGCGCGCCGGTTCAACCGCTCCGCGGAACGCCTCGCCATGCCCGCCCTCCCCGAGGAGACCTTCCTGCGGGCGCTGGAGCTGCTGGTCACCCAGGACGCCGCCTGGGTCCCCTCCGGCGAGGGCGAGAGCCTCTACCTGCGCCCCCTGATGATCGCCACCCAGCACGAGCTGGGTTTCACGCTTCCCTCGCGCAGCTATCTGTTCGTGGTGTTCGCCTCGCCCGCCACCGCCTACTTCGGCGCCGGTGAACGGCTCCGGCCGCTGACGGTGTGGCTGTCGGAGGAGTACACCCGCGCCGCGCCCGGCGGCACCGGCGCCGCCAAGGTCGGCGGCAACTACGCCGCCGCCTTCGCCGCCCAGCGCCAGGGCGTGGCGGAGGGCTGCGACCAGGTGGTGTGGCTGGACGCGGCGGAGCACACCTGGGTCGAGGAGATGGGCGGCATGAACATCTTCTTCGTCCTGCGCGAGGAGGACGGGAGCAGACCGCGGATCGTCACACCCCCGCTGACCGACACGCTGCTGCCCGGCGTGACCCGCGACTCCCTGCTCCGCCTCGCCCCCGAACTCGGCTTCGACACCGAGGAACGCCCCATGTCGGTGCCGCGGTGGGAAGAGCTGTGCGCGTCCGGGAGGATGACCGAGGCATTCGCCTGCGGGACGGCTGCCGTCATCGCCCCGATCGGCCGGGTCAAGGGAGCGGGCGGCAAGGGCTGGACCATCGGGGACGGCGAGCCGGGACCCGTCACCCGACGGCTGCGCGAGGAGCTGCTCGGCATCCAGTACGGGCGGCTGCCCGACCCGCACGCCTGGGTGCACAAGGTGGGCTGAACCCGCGCCCCGCGCCCGGATGTCGTCCTTTCATGTGACACCACGCGGGAGTTCCACGCGGATAGCGTCGGTTCGACGTCCCACGACAAAGCGGCGACCCGTTCGCACAGTTCGTCGATATCTCCCGGAAGCGCCGGCGCTCCCTTCGAAAAACACGGTGCGGCATTCCCGTCCGGTCCGCATTCATTCCCGCTGCCCATTCAAGGAGCCCATGCAATGAATCCCTTCGACGATTCCAACGGGACCTTCGCCGTCCTCGTCAATGCCGAGGAACAGCACTCGCTCTGGCCGCTCAAGCTGGACGTCCCGGCGGGCTGGAAGTCCGTCCACGAGGGCACCCGGCAGTCCTGCCTGGACTACATCGACGAGCACTGGACCGACCTCCGCCCGCTCAGCGCGCGCCAGGACCCCGCGGCGGTCTCCGCCTCCCGTTGAGCCCGCCCGGCATCGGTGACGCAGAGCCGAGCAGAGAAGAACAAGGTAGGGAATCAGTGATGGGCAGCCTTCAGTCAGCTCGCTCGCCGCGCTGTGTGCACGACATGGTCGCGGAGCAGGCCGCGCGGATCCCCGAGGCGACCGCGATCAGCCACGGCGACCGCAGTCTCAGCTTCCGGCGGCTCGACGCCGACGCCGACGCCGTGGCGCGGCGGCTGCGCGCGGCCGGGGTCGGTGGCGGCAGCGTCGTCGCCGTCCTGCTCGACCGGTCGATCGACCTCATGGTCGTCCTGACCGCGATCCTCAAGGCGGGCGGCGCCTACCTGTACCTCGACCCGGCGGAGCCCGCCGAGCAGCGCGCCCGCATCCTCGACGACGCGCGCGCCCGCTTCGCCGTCGTCGACTCCGGCACCGCGCCGCTGGCCCACGGCATCGAGCACGTGCTGTCCCTCGACGACCCCGCCGAGCCCGAGTCCGCCGAGCCCGGTCTGCTGCCCGCCGCCGAGATCGGACCGGACAGCCCCGCCTACGTCTGCTACACCTCGGGCTCCACCGGCATGCCCAAGGGCGTCGTGGTCTCGCACCGCGCGATCTTCCGGCTCATCGACACCCCCGACTGGATCGACGTACGCCCCGACGACGTCTTCCTGCAGATCACCCGCGTCGGCTTCGACGTGTCGACCTTCGAGATCTGGACCTCGCTGGCCAAGGGGTGCCGCCTCGCCCTCGCCCCGTCCGGCCGGGCGGACCTGGACGAGATCGTCAAGACCATTCGCGACGAGGGCGTCACCATCCTGTGGCTGACCTCGGGTCTCTTCCACAAGATGGTCGCCCACCACCTGGACGGACTGGGCACCGTACGGCATCTCCTCGCGGGCGGCGACGTCCTCTCCCCGGACCACGTCCGCCGGGTCCTCGCCGCGCACCCGGACCTGATCTTCACCAACGGGTACGGACCGACCGAGAACACCACGTACACCACCTGCTGGACCACCCGCACCGGCAGCGACGAGGAACGCGTCCCGATCGGCACCCCCATCCACGGCACCACCGCCGCCATCCTGGACGACGCGATGCGCCCCGTCCCGCCCGGCGAATGGGGGGAACTGTGGGTCGGCGGCGACGGCGTGGCCACCGGATACCTCAACAAGCCGGGCGCCACCGCCGAGAAGTTCGTCGCCGACATCTTCGGCGCCGAACCCGGTCGCCGCATGTACCGCACCGGCGACATCGTCCGCGAACTGCCCGACGGCAACCTGGACTTCCTGTGCCGCGCCGACCGCCAGGTCAAGATCCGCGGCTACCGGGTCGAGCCCAGCACGGTCGAGACGGAACTCCTCAAGGACCCCCGGGTCGAGGAGGCGGCAGCGCTCACGCACACCGACGGCGCCGGTGACACCCGGCTGATCGCGTACGTCGCCGCGGGCGAGCTGTCCGAGGAGGAGTCCGCCGCGCTCGGCGTGCAGCTCCGCGAGAAGCTCGCGGCGGTCCTGCCCGCCCACCTGGTCCCCTGGGTGATCCTCGCCCTGCCGGAGATCCCGCTCAACGCGAACGGCAAGGTGGACCGCGGCGCCCTGCCCTCGGCCAAGATCCCGCGCAACGTGTGGAACGAGTACGTCGAACCGGCCGACGAACTGGAGCGCCGCCTGGCCGAGATCTGGAGCGAGGCGCTCGACGTCGAGCCGATCGGCTCCACCGACAACTTCTTCGAGCTCGGCGGGCACTCGCTGATGGCCGCCGAACTGCTCGCCGCTCTGCAACGCGAATTCAACGTCGATCTGCCTGCCCGGACGCTGTACCTGCGCCCGACGATCGCCGACCTCGCCGAGGGTCTGCGGCAGAGCGAGGGGCTGGGCGCACCGAAGTCAACACAGGAGGCCGAGCATGCTGCCGCTGGATGAATCAGCCGCCGGGGCTGTCACCCCGGTCGTCGGGTGCCCCGTCGTACCCGCCCAGCCGGCGCCCGGCTGCCCGGTCGGAAAAGCCGCCATGGGTCTGGCCGACCCCATGCTCTACAGCCACGGCGACTTCCATCCGCTCTGGGCCGAGCTGCGCGAGAAGGACCATCTCACCTGGCAGCAGGTCGACGACGCGAACGGCTTCTGGTCGGTGGCCAACTACCACGACGCCGACCAGGTGCTGCGCGACTCCCACACCTTCACCTCCGAGCGCGGCACCCTGCTGAACATCCTCGGCGTCGAGGACCCGGCGGGCGGGCGGCAGATCGCGGCGACCGACCCTCCCCGGCACACGATCATGCGCGCCCGGCTGCAGAAGGCCATGGCCATCAAGGCGATCGAGCGCCAGGACCAGATGATCCGCGACCTCGTCCTGGAGGTCCTGCGCCCCCTGGAGGACGGCGGTCCGTTCGACTTCGCCGAAGCCATGCTGGCGCTGCCGGTCGCCGTCGGCGGCACGTCCATGGGTCTGCCCCGGGAGGACTGGCCGCGGCTGGCCACGCTGCTCAACTCCTCCATAGCCGCCGACGACCCCGAGTACCGGCTGGAGGGCGGCACCCAGGCGACCCTCGACAACGCGCACCGCCAGTTGTTCGCCTACTTCCAGGACATCTACGGCGAGCGCCGCCGCAATCTGGGCGACGACCTCATCAGCGTCCTGATCACGACCGAGGTGGACGGCCGGCGCATGACGCCCGGCGAGGTCATGTCCAACTGCTACAGCGTGCTCCTCGGCGCCGTGGTCACCACCCCGCACTCGCCGAACTACATGATGGCCGAGCACGTGGAGGACGGGCTGCTCGAGACCTGGGCGTCCGACCTCAGCGTGACGTCCACCGCCGTGGAGGAGGCGCTGCGCGTGGCGTCCCCGGTCAGCCACTTCATGCGCTACGCCGTCAACGACACCGTGATCCGCGGCACCCGGATCAAGGCAGGCGACGCCGTGGTGGTCTGGCTCGGGTCCGCCAACCGGGACCGCGAGGTGTTCGCCGACCCCGACACCTTCGACCTGCGGCGCCGTCCGAACAAGCACGTGGCGTTCGGCATCGGCCCGCACTACTGCGTCGGCCACACCGTCGCCCGGGTCACCCTGAGGATCCTCTTCACCGAACTCCTCAGCCGGTTCACCGACTTCGCGTACGCGGGGGAGAAGTCCAGGCTCCGGTCGAACTTCATCTCCGGGTACAAGCACCTGCCGATCACCGCCCGTCTGCGCTGACCACCGCCCCTCCCGACCCTGGAGACCTGCCGATGAACCACCGCCCCTCCGGCCGGAACCCGTGGCTGCCCCACCGGCCGTCGGCCGACGCCGTAGCGCGGGTGTTCCTCATCCCCTATTCGGGATGCGGTGCCAGCATGTACCGCCAGTGGCCCCGGCACCGCGACGGGGTGGACTTCGTCCCGGTCGAACTCCCGGGCCACGAGACGCGGTTCGCCGAGCCCAACTTCACCACCTACCAGGAGCTCGCCCAGGCCATGATCCCCGGCCTGGAGGACCACCTGGACGTGCCCTTCGCCTTCTTCGGGCACTGCGGGTCCGCGCTCGCCGCCTACGAGGTCTCCGCCGAGCTCGCCCGCACCGGCAAGCCCGCCGCGTCACAGCTCTACGTCTCCTCCGAGGTCGCCCCCCAGGACGGACCCGCCGGCCGCTTCCTGTCGATGGACGACACGGAACTGACGGCCGAACTCGAAGGGCTGATGCGCAGGCTCGGCGGCAACCCCAGCCCGGACATCCTCTCCTTCTACCTGGAGATCCTGCGCGCCGACGTCGACACCAACAAGCGGTACATCGTGCCCGACCCGTTCCGGCTGCCCGGACCGATCACCGCCATCGGCTGGACCGAGGACGACGAGATCCCCTACGCCGACATGACGGGCTGGAAGAAGTGCGGCGAGACCACCGCCGTCCTGCTCGAAGGCCACCACCACAAGTTCATGGAGGCTCCCGACAGCCTCCTCGACCTGATGGCCGCCAACCTGCTGACGGCGGCGGGACGATGACCGGCACCGCGACGCCGGGGGCGAACACCGACCGCCGCTGGTTCAAGCGGTTCGGCCGCACCGGTCCCGCCGAGACCCGCCTGTTCTGCTTCCACTTCGCGGGCGGCAACACCTCGCTGTTCCGCCGGTGGCCACAGGAACTGCCGTGGTACATCGAGCCGGTGGCGGTGCAGCTCCCCGGCCGCGCCGACCGGTTCACCGAGACGCCCTACGAGCGCATGGCTCCCCTCGTCGACGATCTGATCAAGGTCATGGAGCCGCACCTCGACAAGCCGTTCGCCCTCTACGGCGTCAGCATGGGAGCTAGGGTCTCCTGGGCGCTCGCCCACGCCCTGCGCGAACGCGGACTGCCGGGACCGAAGGCGCTGTTCGTGGCGGCCAGCGTGGCGCCCGCGTGCGACAACGGCCAGTGGGAGTGGGACGGACGGGAGGACGGACTCGTCGGCTACGTGCGCGACATGGGCGGCACACCCGTCGAAGTCCTGCAGCAGCCCGAGCTGCTCGCCGGACTGCTGCCGACCCTGCGCGCCGACCTGACGGTCCTCAGCACCCACGACTTCCACCCCGAGACGCCCCTGGACATCCCGGTCCACGCGTTCGCGGGCACCGAGGACCCCGAAGCACATCCCGAACGGATGAAGGACTGGTCCCGCGAGACACGTGACCGGTTCGCTCTGACACCGGTCCCGGGCGGCCACTTCTTCGACGACGAAGGGCAGCAGCAGGTCATCCGCGTGATCGTGGACCACCTCACGTAAGACCCGCCCGGGGCAAGGGCGACAGGGCCGCCCGGGCAGCATCGGTGCGGCGAAGTCCGGCTGATAGGGGACTCATGACAACCGTCCGCCAACTCGACATGCCGTGCCCGGGCCGGGACCCCAACCCCGCCGCGCGCACGGCTGCCGGGGAGCTGCGGTCCTGGGCCGACCGGTTCGGTCTCCTCCAGGACGCGAACCGTGAGGAGATCCTGAAGCGGGCGAACCCGGCGCACGTCGCCGCCCGGCTGTATCCCGACGCGCCACCCCGTGCCCTGACGCTCGCGGCGCAATGGCTCGCCGTGAACTTCCTCGTCGACGACCTGCTCGACGCCGAGGACGACTGCGGTCGCTGTGAAGCGCTGGCGGACCATGTCGTCGCCGCCTTCGACGGCGCGACGACCACCGCGGACCCCCTGATCCCCGCGATCACCGACCTGTGGCGCCGCACCACGGTGGGACGCTCCGCGCAGTGGTGCCGCACGTTCCGGGACGACTGCGCCCTGTGGCTGTGGACCTACGCCCGCGAAGCCATCGACCGCGTGGGCGACCGGGTCCCGGGAGTCGACGAGTACCGCCGCCACCGGCGCCTGTCCTCAGGGATGCTCGTGTTCGCCGACCTGGTGGAGGTCGCCTCCGGCGTCGACCTGCCCGCCGGGGTCAGGCGGCTCGACGCCGTCCACACCCTGCGGTCCCGCACGTCCGAATACATGGGTCTGGTCAACGACCTCTACTCCATCGACAAGGAACTGGCGACGGGGCAGGTCCACAACGCCGTCCGCGTGGTCATGCACCACACGGGCGCCGACCTCGCCCGGGCTGTCGACGCGGTGGGGGAGCTGGCGTCCGCGAGCCTGCGGGCGTTCGAGGAAGCCGCCGCCGCGGCAGGCACCTCGGACGACGTCAGGCGGTGCGTAGCGGGATACCGCCTGCTCATGCGGGGCGCGGTCGACTGCTGCGGGGAGCTGGACCGCTATGCGACTCCCGCCGTCGGACCCCAGGAAGGAGCCCCGGCGTGATCACCTACCCCGAGCACTTCATGCCGTTCCCGCCGATCCCGCTCAACCCCGCCCGCGACACCTGCGAGGCACCGGTGTGGGAGTGGATCGACAGGTTCGCACTGGCCGACGACGAGGACGTGCGCCGTCTGCTGCGCCGCGCCGACCCCGCGCTGACCACGGCGCGCTACTTCCCGACGGCTGCTCCCGAACTGCTCGTCTACCTCGCCCAGTTGATGGCCTGGATCTTCGTCAACGACGATCAGTTCGACGACGGCCGCCTGGGACGGGACCCGGTCCGGGGCCGCTCCGCCCTCGACGGCCGCCTCGGTGTCCTCGACGGCGCCCCCGCCTCGGGCGCGATGGAACGGTCGCTGGCGGAACTGTGGGGACGCCTGCCCGAGGACCGCTCTCCCGCCTGGTACACGACCTTCCGCCAGGACCTCGGCGCGTTCCTGCTCACCTACGGCGTCGAGTTCGACGAACGGAGCAGAGGGCGGATACCCACCCTCGACACCTATCTCGCCCACCGCCGCGACACCGCGGGCACGCGCTGGTGCGCCGACCTCATGGAGGTCGCCGTCGGTGTCGATCTCCCCGCGGACGTGCGCCGCCTGCCCGCCTACGGGGCGCTCAAGGACGCCGCCGCCGAGCACTGCGGACTGTTCAACGACATCTACTCGGTCGGCAAGGAGCTGGCCTCCGAACAGATCCACAACGCGGTGCGCGTGGTGATGCACCACGAGGGCACGTCCCTGGGCGACGCGCTCAGCGCGGTGAACGACCTGGCGACCGACCGGGTGAGCGCCTTCGAGAGCGCGGCGCGGGCGCTGCCCCGCTCCACCGGGACCGACCGGTGGATCACGGGCGTACGCCACCTGGTCAGAGGCAACTTCGACTGGCACTTCGAGTCCGAACGCTATCGCGGCGACCTCAACACCATCGGAGACATGACGTGACAACCACCAACGCAGGCTTCGACGTCATCACCGGCCTCGCGGACGACCCGTACCAGTCCCGGGTCGAAGCCGTCTACCGGGACGATCCGGCGATGTGGCGCACCGCGATCGGCGGCGACCTGTGGTTCCAGTTCGGCCTCTACGACGGTGACGACGACGCCTCGCTCGACCAGGCGGGGGAGCGCTACTTCGCCCGGCAGCTCGACCTCGCCGGACTGCCGGAGGGCGCCCCGGTCGGCCGGATCCTCGACGTCGGCTTCGGCTGGGGCACCACCCTGCTGCACATGGCCAGGCGATACCCGGATTGCCCGCGCATCGACGGGGTCAACATCAGCGGTCCGCAGGTGGAGTACACGGCCGACCGCCTGGCGCGAGCCGGTGTCGCCGACCGGGTGCGGCTCTACCAGTGCAACGCCCAGGACCTCGAGCAGATACCCGACCGCGAGCCACCGTACGACCTGGTGGTGCTCCGCGGCAGCATCGGTCATCTGACGCCGTCCACCCTCGAAGCCGCGATGAAGGCGATCTCGGTGCGTACGGCGGACAACGCCGTCGTGGTGATCTCCGAGACCCTCTACAACATCCCGCTCGGCGACTACCAATCGATGATCCCCGACGAGGTGGACCGGCTGGCCTGCGGACACCGCAAGACGCTCGCCCAGTTGGTCGAGGTGCTGGAGCGCAACTCCTTCGCCGTACGCGACCTGCAGGAGCTGCCGTCCGGTCCCGAGGCGATCCGCTGGCTGAACGAGATCAAAGCCAATATCGACCGCGACGACGCCCTGCCCGGACACCGCCCCTTCGCCGAGATGCGGGACGTCGCCGTCAACCTGTCGGCCGCGCTGCGCGCGGGCAAGGCGTCCATCTACAGCGTCGTCGCACGACGCCTCCCCTGACCGTTCCACCGAAGGAGTCCGGCATGACCACAGCGACCTTCACCAGCGGAACGGCACCGGGCGCCCTCCCCCTCGTGGGCCACGGACTGCGACTGCGCGGGCAACTGTTCGAGTTCCTCGAATCGCTGCCCCACCACGGCGACGTCGTCGAGATCAAACTCGGCACCCAGCCCGCCTACGTGGTCTGCCACCCGGATCTCGTCCGGCAGGTACTGATCGACGACCGCACCTTCGAAAAGGGGGGTCCGCAGATCGAGAAGCTGCGCGAGCTGATCGGCTGGGGGCTCGCCACCTCGCCGCACGACTCCCACCGCCGACAGCGGCGACTCGTGCAGCCCGCCTTCCAGAAGGAGCGGATGGCGACCTACGCCGACATCATCGGTGAGGAGATCGACGCCACCTCCCACTCCTGGACGGACGGCCTCACCACCGATGTGCAGCGTGACATGTACCGGTTCTCGGTCCGCACCACCGTGCGGACCCTGTTCGCCGCCGACATGAGCGTCGAACGCGTCGACGAGCTGCGCCGGTGCATCGACACGGCATTCGAAGGCGTGTACAAGCGCGTGCTCGCGCCGCTCGGTCTGAAGGAAAAGCTCCCGCTGCCCTCCAACCGCCGCTACACGACCGCGCTCGCGACCATCGTCTCCATGCTGGACGAGGTCATCGAGCAGAACCTGGCGGCGCCCGAGGACAGCGGTGACATGCTCAGCGGACTCACCGCCGCCCGGCACAACGGCGACAAGCTGTCGGCCCAGGAACTGCGCGACAGCGGGCTCACGGTGCTGATCGGCGGCTCCGACACGACGTCGTCGCTGCTGACCTGGACCCTGCACCTGCTGGGGCAGCACCCCGACATCGCACGGCGGGTGCAGGAGGAGTCCGACGAGATCCTCGCGGGGCGCACCGCGACCTGGGACGACATGGCCAGGCTCCCCTACATGAACCGCGTGGTGATGGAGTCGCTGCGGCTGTATCCGCCGGTGCCGCTCCTCACCCGCGAGACCACCCGGGACACCGAACTCGGCGGCCGTCGCATCCCCGCGGGCGCCACCGTCATCTACAGCGCCTACCTGATGCACCGTCGCCCCGAACTCTTCGACGACCCCGAGCGGTTCGACCCCGACCGCTGGGCGGAGGGCGCGGCGACGCCGTGCCGGGGCGCGTACGTCCCCTTCGGTCTCGGCGCCCGGCAGTGCGTCGGCAACGACTTCGCCACCATGCGGGGCGTCCTCGCGCTCTCCACCTTCCTCGGCCGCTGGAATTTCAAGCCCGCGCCCAACGCCCCGGTGCGCCTCGCCCCGACCAGTACGGTCATCCATCCCGTGCGTCTGATGATGGAGCTGCGGGCGCGGTGACCGAAGCGGGCGCGCTACGCCACCCCCCGGAACGTCCGCCGGTACGCCCCCGGTGTCACACCGATCGTCGCGTGCAGGTGCTCCCGTAGGGACGTGCCCGTGGCGAAGCCGACCTGGGTGGCGATGTCGTCCACCGGGAGGTCGGTGGTCTCCAGGAGGTGGCGGGCGCGGTCGAGGCGCCGTTGGATCAGCCAGCGGCCCGGACTCGTGCCGACCTCCTCGGTGAAGCGGCGGGCGAAGGTGCGGACGCTCATGCGGGCGTGGCTGGCCAGGTGCGCGAGGGACAGCGGTTCGTGGAGGTGTTCCAGCGCCCACTGGCGGGTGGCCGAGGTGCCGTTGGCGGGCTCCTCGGGCACCGGGCGGCGGATGTACTGCGCCTGACCGCCGTCCCGCCACGGCGGGACGACACACGCGCGGGCCACCTCGTTGGCGACGGCGGCACCGTGGTCCTTCCGGACGACGTGCAGGCATACGTCGACACCGGAGGCGGCGCCCGCCGAGGTGAGGATGTCGCCGTCGTCCACGAAGAGGACGTCCGGGTCGAGGGCCACCCGCGGGTACCAGGCGCGGAAGGTGTCCGCGAGCGCCCAGTGGGTGGTGGCCGGACGGCCGTCGAGCCGTCCGTCGGCGGCGAGGACGAAGGCGCCGGTGCAGATGGAGACGATCCGCGCTCCGGACGGTACGGCCGCGAGTGCCTCGCCGGTCTTCGGGGACAGCTCGCGGGTGAGACGGCCGAGGTCGAACGGGGGCAGGACCACCGTGTCGGCCGTGGCCAGCGCCTCGGCTCCGTGGCCGACCGTGACCGAGAAGTCGGAGTTGGTGGCGACGGGACCGCCGTCGGCCGAGCAGGTCAGCACCTCGTAGCGGCTCCCGGCCGAACCGAAGACCCGGCTGGGGATGCCCAGCTCGAAGGGGTACACCCCGTCGAGGGCGAGAACGACGACACGGTGAGCGGTCATTGGCACGATCCCGTTGAAAGATGGCTTTCATGCCATGGTACGCGGGGGCGGCTCCGGCGAACCTGGACGTATGACGAATCACCCCACCATGCGCGCCATCAGCCAGGACGAGTACGGCACCCCCGAGGTCCTCAAGGAGACCGAGCTGCCCCGCCCCGAGCCGGGACCGAGCGAGATCCTGGTCTCCGTCCGCGCCGCAGGTCTCAACCCGACCGACTGGAAGCACCGCGCCCACCGCGTCTTCCTCGACCGGCTCCCCCTCGTCCTCGGCTGGGACGTCTCCGGTGTCGTGGAGGCGGTCGGCTACGGCGTGACCCTCTTCAAGCCCGGCGACGAGGTCTTCGGGATGCTGCCCTACCCGCACGGCGTCGGCGCCCACGCCGAGTACGTCACCGGCCCCGCCCGCGCCTTCACGCACAAGCCCGCCTCGATCGACCACGTCCAGGCGGGGGCGCTGCCGCTGGCCGCGCTCACGGCGTGGCAGGCGCTCGTGGACACCGCGCGAGTCCAGCCCGGTCAGCGGGTGTTGGTGCACGCCGCCGCCGGTGGGGTCGGGCACCTCGCCGTACAGATCGCCAAGTCCCTCGGGGCGTACGTGATCGGCACGGCGAGCGCGCCGAAGCACGAGTTCCTCCGGTCGCTCGGCGCGGACGAGGTGATCGACTACCGATCCGTGGACTTCCGCGACGCCGTGCGGGACGTGGACGTGGTGCTGGACCCCCTCTCCGGTGACACACGCGGACGATCGCTCGACGTCCTGCGCCCCGGTGGCGTACTCGTCTCGCTCCTGCCCGGCACCGACCCGGAGGAGGGCGCGAAGGCCGAGGCGCGTGGGGTGCGGGTGGAGACGCTGCTCGTGGAGGCGGACCAGGCGGGGATGAAGGCGATCGCCGAAATGGCGGCTTCCGGCGCGCTGCGCGCCCACATCGAGGAGGTCTTCCCGCTGGCGGAGGCGGCGAAGGCGCACGCGCTGGGGGAGACGGATCGTACGACCGGCAAGATCGTGCTGGTGGTTGACGCGCCCTGACGGGGCGGACGGGGTCGACAGGGCTGACGGGGTCGGCGGGTTCCAGGGGGACGCTCCGGCTCGCGTCGGCGGTGGGATGCGCCACCGCCGACGCGAGCCGGAGTCGTACCGGGGACTACTTCGCGAACGCGTTCACGCCCGTCAGCTCCGCCGACAGCTCCCACAGCCGTGCCGCCTGCCCGGGGTCGGTGGCCCAGGGCTTCACTCCCGCCCAGGTGCCGTCCTCGGGGGCGGGTTCGGCGATGTCGCAGTCCTCCAGGTACAGACCGCCGAGGGCGTCGAGCCGCGGGGAGGTGGCGGCCCAGACCTGGGTGGCGGCGCCCTGCTCGGGGGTCTTGAAGCCGGAGGGGTTCACGGGGTTGCCCTGTTCGTCGATCCAGCCGCGCTCGACCATCTCCTCCTTGGCGAGGTGGCGCTGGAGCGGGGTCATGATCCCGCCCGGGTGGAGGGAGAAGGCGCGGACGCCCGAGTCCCGTCCGAGCGTGTCGAGGTGGAGGGCGAAGAGGGCGTTCGCCGTCTTCGCCTGGCCGTACGCCTGCCACTTGTCGTAGCCCTCGGTCCACTGGACGTCGTCCCAGCGGATGGGGGAGAGGTGGTGGCCGCGCGAGGAGACCGAGACCACCCGCGCGCCGCCCTCCGCGAGCGCCGGCCACAGGCGGTTCACCAGGGCGAAGTGACCGAGGTGGTTGGTGGCGAACTGGGTCTCCCAGCCCGGTCCCACCCGGGTCTCCGGGCACGCCATGATCCCGGCGTTGTCGATCAGGATGTCGACGCCGCGACCGGAGGCGAGAAACCGCTCGGCGAACCCCCGTACGCTCTCCAGATCACCGAGGTCCAGCTCGTCCACCTCGACGCCGTCGAGGTCCGCCAGCGCCTCTCGCGCGACGTCGGGACGCCGCGCCGGTACGACGACATGCGCCCCCGCCTTCGTCAGCGCCCGCGTCGTCTCCAGACCGAGACCCGAGTAGCCCCCGGTGACGATCGCGAGCTTCCCGGCGAGGTCGATACCCCGCAGAACCTCGTCGGCGGTGCTGTCGGCGCCGAAACCCGAACCGATCTTGTGCTGTGCAGGTGTGGTCATGCCCGGAACGCTACGAATTGGAGTGCGCTCGAAGTCAAGCGGGACACCCGGAATTCAGGACACCGGGTACCTGCTCCTGGCCCTCACGCCCCTACGCCTTACTCCCTCACCCCGGCAACGCCAGCACCGCCACCACCACCGTCCCCACCACCAGCCACGCCACATAGTCCCCGATGTGCCCGGAGTGCAGTCGGCGCAGGGGGGTCGTCCACGTGTGGAGGCGGGAGGAGACGGGGTGGGTCACCGCCCAGGTCGCCAGGGTGGCGGCGAGGGCGGAGGAGAGCAGGTCGAGGAGGACGCCGGGGAGGGTCCATTCCGGTGGCGGGGCGGGGGTGGAGCCCAGCATTTCGTCCACCGCGTGGCCCACCGACTCCGCCACCGAGGGGAACACCCCGACGGCCAATGAACCCGCGAGGAGCGCGATCGGTACCGTCAGCATGGTGTCGGGGAGGCGGCGCAGCGGGCCGGCTGTCTCCGGTTCCTCGTGCTCGCCCGTCGTCTCGGGTTCCTCGGTCCGCTCGTCCGGGGGTTTCTTGCCCAGACCGCCGAAGACGCGGGCGGCGACGCGGAGGACCGCGCCGCCCGTCACCGCCGAGACGAGCACGAAGACGGCGGTGAGCGCGGGGCCCGCCGACTCCTCCGTGAGCGCCTTGCCGAGACCGGTGCCGAACGGCGGGAGACCCGCCAGGGCGAGACCGCCCACCGTGAAGACGCCGGTCATCACGGGCAGTTCGCGGGCGCGGCCGTGGAGTTCGTGTTCGTCGACGCTGCCGTAGCGGGAGAGCAGGACGCCCGTGGCGGCGAACAGGGCCGCTTTGACGCCGACATGGCCGAGGACGTACACCGCCGTGCCGGTGGTGGAGGCGGGGGTGAGCAGTCCGATGCCGGTGAGGAAGAGACCGGTGTGGGCGACGGTCGAGTAGGCGAGGAGGCGTTTGACGTGGCGCTGGAGCCAGCACATCAGGGCGCCGACGAGGGCGGTGAGGACGCCGAGGGCGATCAGGGTGTGGCGGGTGTCGGGGGCGGGGATGCCGCCGGGACCGGAGAAGACGAACCAGTACACGCGGGCCACGCCGTACACGCCCAGCTCGACCATCACGCCGGACAGCAGCATGCACACCGGGGTGGGGGCGACCGCGTGCGCGTCCGGGAGCCAGAAGTGGAACGGTACGGCTGCCGCCTTGACCAGCAGCCCGGTCAGGATCAGGGCGAAGGCGGCCAGGACCAGGGCGTCGGCTCGACCCTGGGCGTCCAGGCGGTCGCCGATGGCGCGCATGCCGAGTTCGCCGGTGCGGGCGTAGAGCAGGGCGATGCCGAGGAGCAGGAGGTAGGCGCCGAGGGAGTTGATCACGCCGAAGGTGAGGGCGCCCTGGACGGCCTTGGGGTCCTCGACGCGGTAGCCGGTCAGGGCGTACGCGACGACGCTCATCAGCTCGAAGAACACGAACGCGTTGAACAGGTCCCCGGTGAGCACGAAGCCGCACATGCCCGCCTGGAACAGCAGGATCAGCGCGGGGAACGTGCCCGCGTGCCGGTGCGGCGGCTCGTCGAAGTACCGCCAGGAATAGGCGAGTACGGCCACCACCAGCAGGGACACCGTGGCCGCGAGACCCAACGGCAGCGGACCCGCCCGCAGGACGATGCCGACGCCCCGGCCGTCCGGGCCCGGGGTCCAGCCGCCCACCCACTCCGTCCGCGGCGGGGTGACCCCGAGCAGCAGCCACAGCACGAGCGCCGCCGTGCCCGCCGCGAAGGCCACGCCCACCCCCTCGGCGACCAGCCGGGGCAGACCGCGCCCGGCGACGACCAGCAGCGCGGCGCCCAGCAGGGGAAACGCCACGACCAGGGGCAGCAGGGCGCTCACCCGCGCAGTCCGGACAGCTCGTCGGGATCGACCGTGCCGTGCCGTTTGCCGACCTGGATCACCAGCGCCAGCAGCAGTGCCGTCACCGTGGCGCCCACCACCACGTCGGTCAGACACAGCGCCTGGACGACGGGGTCCACCAGCGGGCGGGAGCCGGGCTTGAGGTCCGAGTGCACGGGCGCGGTGCCGTTGTGGCGGTAGCCCACGGAGAGCAGCAGCACATAGGTGGCGGACTGGCACACCGTCAGGCAGCCGATGGTGTGGATCAGAGTGCGGCTGGTCGCCAGACCCACACAGCCGACGACGAGGAGATAGGCGGCGACCACATAGGGGAAGACCGCCATGAAGCCCGTCATGTGCTCTCGTCCCCCTCTGTCGAGCCCTCCGTCGAACCCTCTGCCGAGCCCTCCGTCGGGCGGATCTCCACCGCCTGGTCCAGGAAGCGCGCCAGCAGCACCACCACCGCGCTCGCGACCTCCATGCCGATCGCCGCGTTCAGGATCGGCACGGTGCCGCCCGAGGTGAGCGTGTTGAACGTGCCGTAGGGCAGCACGTTGGCCAGGAAGGCGCCGCCCACGAGCAGACCCGCGAGACCGGTCACGACGTAGCAGCCCTCCGCCGCCGCGTCCGCGATCTCGTACATGCCGACGGGGCGCACGCGCTCCAGGGCGCGGTAGTCCACCGCGATGTACAGCAGATGCAGCGCCGTCGCCACGACCACGCCGCCCTGGAAGCCGCCGCCGGGGCTCAACTGGCCGTGCGCGACGACGTAGAGACCGATCAGGAGGGTGACGGGGAGCGTGAGGAGGGCGTAGCGGCGGACCGGGCGTGCCACGCGTACCGGCGCGGGGCGCACCTCGCGTTCGCCGCGTGTCTGGCGGAGCAGCGCGACCGTGCCCAGCACCGCCGCGAACAGGATGCTCTCCTCGCCGAGGGTGTCGAAGGCGCGCTGGTCGAAGTTGACGGCGGCGACCACGTTGGCGGTGTGCCGGTCGAGCGCCGCCCGGGTGGCAAGCTCGCCGTACGGGTGCCAGGTGCCGCCGAAGGCGGGCAGCCGCAGACAGGCGGCGACCAGCAGCGCGGCGAGCCCCGCGAGACCGGCGCCGAGCACCCACAGCCGCAGCCGCCGGCTCATCCGGACCCCTCCCGGTCCCGCCCGCGCCGACGCACCTTGCGCGCGGTCAGCAGGATCAGCAGCGGCGTCAGCACGGCGCCCACCGCGAGCTGCGACAGGGCCACGTCCGGCGCCTGGAGCACGGTGAACAGCACGGCAAGCGCCAGCCCGAGCAGCGAAAGCACCAGGCACTGCCGAACGGGGTCGCGGGTCGCGACGGCGGCGGTGGCGGTCCCGGCGACCAGGACGAGACTCAGTACGACCAGGGCGTCATTCATGTGGGTGCGCTCTCATCCGCGTCCGCTCTCATCCGCGTTCAGCCTCCTCCGGCTCGCCGCCGCCCAGCGCGACGGACGCGATCACGTTCCCGGCGATCAGCAGCGCCCCGATCACGAGCAGCTTCCCCATGGCGCGGCTGGGCCCGGTCGCCACGCACAGCGGTACGACCACCACCACGGTGAGGACCGCCGACGCGAACGCGGTACCCCGCACCTTCGGCGGATCGCGCTCCAGGTCCGCGGCGAGCAGACGGGCGTACACGAGGGTGCCCGCGGGACCCAGGACCGAGAGGACCAGCGCCAGATCGACGTACGACGGGCGCCCGTACCCCTGCGCGAGCAGCAGGAAGACCAGGCAGACCACCAGCGTGGCCGTGTTCTGCGCGGTGACCCGGCGGCGCGGCGGGCCGGTGGCGACGCCCACGGCCGCCGCGCCGAGACCGAGGGCGAGCAGGGCGAACGCGGCGGCGAGCCACGGCCAGGAGGTCACCGGGTGCCCACCGCCCGCCGTGCGGCGCACGCCGCGAGGGCGCCGAGCGCGGCGGCCGTTGAACCGACCGTCAGCTCCGCGCCGTCGACGGGTCCGATGAACAGCAGCCACAGCGCGGCGAGCACCACCCACCAGCCGAGGAACTCGGCGACCGCGACCGCTCCCGCCCTCACCCGTCCTCCTCCCGGCCGCCGCGCGGCGCGCCCGGACCGTCGTCGGCACCGGCGTCGGCGCGCCGTCCCGCACGCCGTCCAGCGCGCCGGGCGCTCGCCACGCGGTACCCGGACGCATCGCCATGAAACCACCGCGCCGGGAACGATCACCGGAGCCACGGCGGGGGCGCGTGCGACGCGGGCGGGCGGCGGCTCGGGCGGCGCGTGCGGCTTCCGCCGGAACAGCGGGAGCTGCTTCCGCCGGAGCACCGAGCGCCGCCTCCGCCGCAGCCGCCCGCGCTACTTCCGCCAGAACAGGTGGTGTGTCACGCCGCTCGGGCTCGGTACGACGTCCATGTGGAAGCGGTCGAGGAGGTCGTCGGGCGAGTCCCACAGGCGCAGTCCGTGGTCGAGCTTCATGGGCGAGACCACCACGTGGAGCGTGTCGACCAGGTCGGCGTCGAGGAACTGCCGGATGGTCGAGACGCCGCCGCCGAGCCGGACGTCCTTGCCCTGCGCGGCTTCCTTCGCCTGCGCGAGGACCGTCGCCGGGTCGCCCGAGACGAAGTGGAACGTGGTGTCCGAGAGCGTCAGCGGGGGACGCTCGTGGTGCGTCAGCACGAAGACGGGGGTGTGGAACGGGGGTTCGTCGCCCCACCAGCCGCGCCACTCGTCGCCCTGCCACGGACCGCGTACGGGACCGAACTTGTTGCGGCCCATGATCTCGGCGCCGATGTTGCGCGGGTAGTCCCGGGTCATGTAGTCGTCCAGACCCCGGCTGCCGCCGGGCTCGGTCCGCATGGGCCAGCTCGCCGTCGCCCCTGCCCAGGCGAACAGCCGCCCCGGATCGACATGGCCGAACGGCCGTTCAAGGGTCTGGTCCTCCCCGGCGCCGATCCCGTCGCTCGAGACGTTGAAGTTCTGGACCCGCAGCAGTTGAGTCATGTGTTTCCTTCCATGGCAGAAGCGGAAGCCGACGTCGGCGCCGTGCCGACGGGGCTTTGACCGTGTGGAACGACGAAAGTCATCGGGTGGGTACGCAGCCCGTCTCCGTACACCCGAGCAGACGCGAGGCATACGTGAGAGTCGCACGGGCACGCGAAGCAGAAGTCGTAGAGGACGGATGAAGACCGTCTTCAAGAAAGCTTCCGGCGGGCGGAGTTCATGAGCAGCAGCGACGACGAAAGCCAGAAGGACGGCAAGGGCGCGGAGGAGCGGCTGGACCTGCCGACGGTCGTCAGCCGGGCGGGCAGTCAGCTCTCCGCGTTGCTGCAACGCGAGGCGGGCGCCGTCTCGGCGGTGCGGGCCACCGACGACGGATGGTCCGCGGAAGTCGAGGTGGTCGAGCTGGAAAGGGTGCCGGACACCATGAGCGTCATGGCGTCCTACCGCATCGAACTCGACCACCGCGGCCGCCTCCTCGGGTACGAACGGCTGCGCCGTTACGCCAGGGGCCAGATCGACCGCCGTTGAACGAACCGACGGAAAGGAGCTCACCATGACACTCGTCCAACAGAGCAGTACCACCTCCGGGGGCAGCGGATCGGGAAATCTCTACGACGTCCTCGAACTCATCCTCGACCGAGGGCTCGTGATCGACGCGTTCGTGCGCGTCTCGCTGGTCGGCATCGAGATCCTGAAGATCGACGTACGGGTCGTCGTCGCCAGCGTGGACACCTATCTCCGCTTCGCCGAGGCGTGCAACCGCCTCGACCTGGAGTCGGGCCGCAAGGCGCCGAGCCAACTGACCGATCTCGTGGGCGACATGACCGAGAGCGGGGCGAAGGGGAAGTCGAAAGGAGCGCTGACCGGAGCGGTCGAGGCGTTCACCGACTCCCTCCAGGGCAAGAGCGACGAGCCCGAGGAGGAGCCGCGCAAGCGCCCGGCCCGCAAGTCGACGTCCAGCCGCCAGTCGTCCCGCCGCGAGGAGTGAGAAGTGCCCACCTACGTCTACGGCATCACGGGTGCCGACCATCCCCTGCACCTCGACGACGTACGGGGTGTCGGTGAACCCCCGGCCGAGCTGCGGACGGTACGCACCGACACGCTCACCGCGGTGGTCAGCGACGCGCCCGAGGGGCTGCGCGCCAAGCGGCGTGACGTCCGCGCCCACCAGGGGGTCCTGGAGGCGCTGATGGCCGACGGGGCGACGCTCCCCATGCGCTTCGGACTCCTCGCGCCGGACGACGACCAGGTCGCGGCGGCGCTGGACGCGGAGAGCGACGGCTACCGCAACCGGCTGGCCCAGCTCGACGGTCAGGTGGAGTACCACCTGCGGGTCGTCCGCGACGAGGACGACCTGCTGCGCGAGATCGTCAACACCTCCGACCGCGTACGGGAGTTGCGTCAGCGGACGCTGGCCGACCCCAACGCCCACGACGAGCGGATCGCCCTCGGCGAGACGGTCTCCCACGAGGTGGAGGCCCGCCGTGCCGCCGAGGCACGGACGCTCTCCGACGCACTGGCACCCACCGCGACCAGCGTGTCCCCGGGCGAGTCCGGCACCGACGTCCTCAGCGTGTCGTTCCTCGTCGAGGACGCGAAGGCGGACACGTTCGTCCAGGCAGTGCAGCGCGAGGCCGAACGGCTCGGTGACGCCTACACGTTCACCCTCACCGGCCCGCTGCCGCCGTACAGCTTCGTCTGACCCGGCCGCCAACGCCACCGCCGGAAGGGAGTCGGCCATGGGTCTGATCACCGGCATCCTCACCCTCCCGCTCGCCCCCGTCCGGGGCACCGCCTGGGTCATCGACCAGGTGCTGACGGCGGCGGAACGCGAGTACTACGACCCCGAGCCGGTACGACGCCGACTTGGCGAGCTGGAACGCGAGTTGACCGAGGGGCGGATCTCCGAGGAGGAGTACGACCGCCTGGAGGACGAACTGCTCGACCGGCTGGACGAGATCGAGCGGTACCGGCAAGGGGGGTGAGCCGCACAGGAGTTGAGCCGCACGGCAGTTGAGCCGCACCGGGGTTCAGGAAGCGAGCGGCAGGGAGGTTCGAGCCGGTCCATGACGAACCGCGACGAGAGAAGAACGGAAGAAACCGGGGTGCACACACCATGACGAAGAACGCCAAGATAGCCGTCGCACTCGTGGGCGGATACGTCCTCGGGCGCACGAAGAAGGCCAAACTGGCCCTCGGGCTGGGCATGTTCCTGGCCGGCAAGAAACTCGACCTCGACCCCCGGCGGGTCGGCAAGCTCATCGCCAACTCGCCCGCGCTCGGCGGACTCAACGACCAGGTGCGCTCCCAGCTCGTCGACGCCACGCGCACGGCGGCCACCGAGGCACTCACCCAGCGCGCTGCCGGGCTCGCCTCCTCGCTCGCGCGGCGCACCGAGGCGCTGCAGGACCCGACGGGCGTCACCGACGCGGCGCGGGACGAGGACGGCGAGGACGCGGACGACGCGGAGGGCTCCGCCGAATCCGCCGAGTCCGCCGACTCCGACTCCGGCGACGAGGAACCGGCTCGTCGCAAGTCGTCCGGCGCCGGCGGACGTTCCCCCGCCAAGCGGACCCGCTCCTCCGCCGAGGGCGGTGCGCGCCGTACCGCAGGGACCGCCCGCAAGCGCACCGGCGCCGCGAAGTCCGCCGCCACCAAGGCGAGCGGCGCGCGCAGCGCCAAGAAGCGGACCACCTCCACGCGCAAGAGCGGCGGTGACAGCGATGCCTGACTCCACCGTCGGCAAGATCCGCGAGGACGTGCTGTCGAACCCCGCCACCGACCGCCTCAAGGAAGAGCTGCGCAACTACCTGGTCGCGCGCGCCGAGCACACCGTGACCGGACTCGGTCGGCGGCTCGGTGAGGGCGTCTCCAAGCTGGCGGAGCCCGGCGGCGCCTCCGGTCCGCTCAAGAGCCTCGCCAAGGGCGGGCAGGCGCTGTCCGAGGGCAAGTCCCCGGCGCAGGCGGCGATGAGCGCGGGCGTCTCCCACCTCAAGGAGAGCGTCAAGGACAAGGTCAAGGGGCTGTTCGGCAAGGGGCGCAAGGCGGGCGGCGGCAAGTCCAAGAGCGTCACCATCGTCGAGGACATCGACGTGGGCGTGCCGGTGCGCGAGGCGTACGACCAGTGGACCCAGTTCCAGGAGTTCAGCACCTTCGCCAAGGGCGTGGTGAGCGTCGAGAAGGCGGACGACACCAGCAGCAACTGGAAGGTCAAGGTCGCCAAGTCCACGCGGAGTTGGAAGGCCAACGTCACCGAGCAGGTCCCCGACGAGCGGATCACCTGGACCACCGAGGGCGCCAAGGGCACCGTCAAGGGCGTCGTCACCTTCCACGCCGTGACCGACGACCTCACCAAGGTGCTGCTCGTCCTGGAGTACTTCCCCAAGGGGCTGTTCGAGAAGACGGGCAACATCTGGCGCGCCCAGGGCCGCCGCGCCCGCCTCGACCTCAAGCTCTACCGCAAGTTCCTCATGATGCGCGGCGAGGCGACCGACGGCTGGCGCGGTGAGATCCGCGACGGCGAGGTCGTGGTCCCGCACGAGGAGGCGGTCGAGCGCGAAGAGGCGGAGGAATCCGAGCAGTTGGAGGGGTCCGAAAACTCGGAGGACTCGGAGCGGGACTCGGACGCGCCGGAGGACGACGACTCCTACGCCGCCGAGGACGAGGCGTCCGACGACGCCCCCGACGACGCTTCCGGCGACGAGTCCTACGACGAGGACGAACCCGAGGGCTACGACGACGAGTTGGCGGACGAGGAGCCGTACGACGAGGAGGAGCCCGAGGAGTACGAGGACGAGGCCGAGCTGCCCGACGAGGAACCCGAGCCCTCCGACGACGAGCCCGCTTCCCGCGGCTCCCGGCGCCGCCGCACCGCCGGTGCGCGGGCGTGACCGGGGACCGGCAGACAGACAAGGGTTGACGACGTGACCGAATCACTCAGCGGCCGCCTGCCCGCTCCCACGCGCTCCGCGTCCCCCTACGGGGCACAGGGATCGTCCGCGAATCTCGCCGACATCCTGGAGCGAGTCCTCGACAAGGGCGTCGTGATCGCGGGTGACATCCAGATCAATCTGCTCGACATCGAGCTGCTGACCATCAAACTCCGCCTGCTGGTGGCCTCGGTCGACAAGGCCAAGGAGATGGGCATCGACTGGTGGGAGCACGACCCCTCCCTGTCCTCGCGGGCTCCCTCCCGCGCCCCGGCCGCCGAACTCACCGAGGAGAACGAGCGGTTGCGCGCCGAGATCGCCCAACTGCGGGCGGCGTCCGGTCCGGCGCTCACCTCCGAGGCGGTAGCCGCTCACGAGGCGGAGCCCGGGGGGAGGTCCGGTCATGAGTGACGCGGAACTGCGGTACGTCTACGCCGTCGGCCGGGACGAGGGCGCGCTGGACCGGGTGACGGGACTGGTCACCGGGGTGGACGGTCACTCCCTGCACGCCGTGCGCGGCGGCGGGCTCACCGCCCTGGTGTCCGGCGTCCCGGCCGACCGGTTCGAAGAAGCCACCCTCACCGCGCAGTTGGAGGACCTGGACCGCCTGGAACGCCTCGCCCGCGCACACCACGCCGTCGTGGACGCGGCCTTCGCCGAGACGACGGTCCTGCCGATGCGGCTCGCCACGGTGTACCGCGACGAGGCACGGGTGGCGGCGATGCTGGCGGAGCGGCGGGTGCCGTTCGGCGAACTGCTGGACCTGCTCGACGGTCACGTGGAACTCGGCGTGAAGGTGTACGCCGTACCGCAGTCCGCCGCGCAGGCACCCGCGTCCTCGACGTCCTCGGAGCCCGACGCGGCAGCCACCACGCCGGGTCGCGCCTATCTGCGGCGCCGCCGCGCCCAGCGGGACACCGTACGGAACGCCTACCGCGTCGCGACCGACCTGGCGGAGGTCGCGGCGCGGGAGGCGGAGGTGCTGGCGGCAGCCCGCGTGACGCACCGGCCCCAGCAGGGCGAGTGGTCCGAGGGGCGGGGCGAGAACGTGGCGAACGAGGCGTACCTCGTGCCGGTGGGCGCGGTCGAGGAGTTCCGCGCGCGGCTCGGTTCGCTCGCGCGGCCGGGGGTCGGGGTGGAGGTGACCGGGCCGTGGGCGCCGTACTCGTTCGCGACGGGGGCGGGGCAGACGGGGCAGCCCGGGCACACGGGGGAGCCCGCGTCGGACGCGGAGCCCGAGCGGCAGACCCCCGCCGGGGGGAGGAGCGCATGAGCGTGCGTACCGTAGGGGTCCACGACCCCGAGCCCGTCTCCGGTCCGCCCGTCGCCCTCATCGACCTGCTGGACCGCCTGCTGACCGGCGGTGCCGTCCTCACCGGCGATCTGGTGCTGTGCATCGCCGACGTGGATCTGGTCCATATCAATCTCCGCGCGGTCATCCGGTCGATCACCTCGGACGAACCGGCGCCTCAGGAGGCTTTTCCCGGGCCGCGCGGTCAGGAGTTCTGAATCATGCCCGAAACATCCGTGGACGCCCTCGCCGACCGTCTGCTGAACATGTCCGGCGCCACCTCCGCCGGAAATGCGCACCAGCGGTGGAAGACGGACCCCGACACGGTGGAGCGGGATCTCGTCAAGCTGGTCCTCACCATCGTGGAACTGCTGCGCCAGCTCATGGAACGCACCGCGATCCACCGCGTCGACCAGGGAGATCTCAGCGAGGAACAGGAGGAACGCATCGGAGTCACGTTGATGATCCTCCAGGAACGGATGGAGGAACTGTGTGAACGGTACGGGCTCACAATGGACGATCTGAATTTGGATCTCGGACCGCTGGGATCACTGCTTCCACGGGAATTCTGAGCGATTTCCGACGCGGTACCGAAACCCTGTTTGAGTTACCGACCCGGGGACAGAAGGAGCATCATGACCACCGAGAACAAGAACACCCGGAATTCGACCGCCAACGGCGCCAAGAAGGCGGCCGCCGCTTCTCGGACGGCCACCGCGCGGGACACCGCCCGCGAGGCGAAGGAGACGGCGCTGGACGCCAAGGAGACGGCACGCGAGGCGACCGACTCCACTGCCTCCGCCGCTCAGTCGGCCGGTCAGGCAGCCCAGCGCGTGAGCCGTGCCGCCGCTGTCGGCATCCAGAGCGGCCAGCAGGCCGTCACGGCCAACGCCGCCAAGGTCGCCGCGGCCGCCGGGTCGGCGTGGACGGTCGTCAAGCACCGCAAGGCGATCGCCGCCGGAACCGCGGCAGCCGTGGCGGGCGTCGCCGGAGCCGCCTTCGCGATAGGCCGCTCGACGGCCAAGCCCCAGGTGGGCCCCCTGACCCGGCTCACCGGCGGCCGCATCTGAGCCCCGCGCCGGGCGACACCCGAGAGCCCACGACAAGGCCGGTCCCGCCGTTCGAACGGCGGGACCGGCCTTGTCATGCCGCGCGCCCTACGGCTCCACGACGGCGGCGAGCCGCGCGCTCAGGTCGTGGTGACCCAGGGTGTCCAGGGCGGCGTGCAGGATCTTCAGCAGGTCCTGGGCGGTGTCCTCGGTGACGCGTTCCGCGAAGGTGTGGAGCACCTGCGCCGTGACGACCCAGCGCGACTCCGGATGCCAGCGGTGCGCCTCGCGGACCAGCGCGTCCAGGTCGGTGCCGGGGAGCGGACCGCCGAGGCGAGGGGAGGGCGGGAGCAGGGTGTACAGCCGGGCGGCGGACGGGTCCGCGAGGAGTTCGTCGCGGAGGAACTCCATGCGGGCGCGGGCCTGACGGCGTTCGAGTTCGTCGAGTTCGCAGGCGTGGCGCGTCCGCTGCTTGCGGCGGGCCGCCGCCACCACGGCGGCGTCGACATGGACGGAGGCCGTCACGCCCGTCACCGTCACCTCGCCGCCCAGCGGGACCTCGTCACGCAGGACGACCGCCAGATCCTGCCCGGCCGCGTCCGGGCGCAGTACGGACGACTCGTGCAGCGTCTTCTCGACGAGCTGCCGCGCCAGACGCCCGGCGACGCGCGGCGCGTCGGCCGGTGCCGGACCCCGCTTCGTCCAGGTCCACTCGACGCGGACGGACACCTCGAAGGCGAGTCCCGGGTCCTGGCTCGCGCACACGTCGGTGAAGGTGTGGACGGACGGGGTACGGCGCCGTCCGGGCCACCTCACGCCGGAGCCCCGGCTGCGTCGGCGCGGGAGAGCCGGCTCCGGAAGCCGTCCACGAGACCGTCGTCCAGCAGGTGGGTCAGCGCCGTGTACACGGCCGTACGGCTCGGGGCGCCCGCCGGTAGCTCGCAGGCGTCGGGGGCGGACGCGTCGGGGTCCGGGGTGCGGGCCCAGGTGCGGACGATCGCCCGGAGCCGGTCGCGCGGGCTCTCGGCGAACGCGGACGGTTCCTCCTCGGCGTCGGTGCGGACGGCTGCGGCGAGGACGGTGAGGACTTCGCCCAGCAGACCGGGGTAGCGGCGCGCCGCGTCCAGCCAGAGCCGGACGGCCGCCGCGTCCGCGTCGTCCGGTTCGAGACCGTGCGCACCGCGCAGCACCGCGCGCCAGCCGGTGGTGAGGTCGGCCGTGGACGGGGTGAAGTCGTCGTCGCCGTCGCGGGTGAGCAGGACCGGGAGGGCGGAGGCGGCGGCGTCCTTGGCGGCGGCCAGCGTGCGGAACGTCTCGCGCCCGGCGTCCCGGGTCGCCTCGGCGTCGCACCAGCCCACCACGTAGGAGAAGAGGGCACGGCGGGCGGTGGGTTCGGACCACAGGGCGTGCACCGCTCGCTGAAGGGCGTCGCGTACCTCCGGGTCCTGGTCGTCGGCCGCGTGGCGCAGGCGGGTCAGCGCCTTCACGGTGTGCTGTCTGCCGAACTCACCCGCGCACACCTCGACCACCGCGAGACGCTGCGCCGTGGTGCCGTTCTGGGCCCACTGCCGCAGCATCTCGTGGATGTACGGCGCGCTCGCGGCATGGACACCGGCGGAGGTGAGGATCTCGATCAGCGTGGGCCACAGCGCCTGCCCCCGCCAGCCCAACGCGAGCTGC
Source organism: Streptomyces sp. DSM 110735 (assembly GCF_016482685.1). Lineage (GTDB taxonomy): Bacteria > Actinomycetota > Actinomycetes > Streptomycetales > Streptomycetaceae > Streptomyces. Next base: position 282,507 of record NZ_JACYHF010000005.1, read on the forward strand.
CGCAACGGCTCCTGGCGCCGCTGGCGTACGGCCCACCGCACGGCGAAGGAGCCGATGCGCAGTGCCATGGCCTGCTGCTGCGCGCGGGTCAGGGTGTTCAGTGCCTGCCGGTTGGTCCTCAGGGGCGCGGTGGCGAGCCACTTGAGGAACTCGGTGCGCGACAGCGGGCGGTCGACCCAGAAGTACTCCAGCGCCGCGTCGTCCCAGTCGGGCCGGTCGAAGGTGACGGTGTCGTCCTCCGCCAGCTCCGCGTCGATGGAGTGCACCATCTCGATGACGCCGGGCTCCTGCTGACCGTTGAGGGAGACGTCGCGATCGCCCAACTGCTTCCCCAGGTCGGCCGCGCCCGCGTAGAGATGGGCCACCGGGGCGCCCCGCAGGGCGGCGCAGGACAGCAGGAAGTTGCGCTGGAAGCCGGTACGACCGTCCTCGCGATGCCAACTCAGCAACTGAGCACGCCAGTTGGACCGAGCGGCGAGGACGCTCAGCACCTGGCGGTCGAAGGGCGTGGGGTCCTTGCGGTGGTACTTCCGCGCCAGCGCCTCCAGATGCGGCAGCCCGCCGTCCCCCGACCGGTGGGCGTGCAGGATGTGACCGACGATCTCCAGTACGTCCACCGGTGGCTGGCCGTCCAGCAGTGCCGCGATGTCCGTGTCCCCGAGCCACTGGTCCACGGGGAACCCGGGGGACTCCGCCTTGAGCCACCTGCGGGCGATCTCCAGTGGGGGTGGCGTCCCCAGGGGCTGCCGGGTGCCCTCCGGGGCGCCGGTGCCGATGCGCCGCCACTGTTCCGGGGTGGTCAGGACGACGAGCCGTGCCCTGCGGTGGGCGAGGTGGTCCCGCAGTCCGCCGAGGGTCGCGCCGAAGGTGTCGGACACCACGAAGTCGTCCTCGTCCGGCGGGAGTTCCAGCAGATACGCCCAGTCGGTGGCGTGGGGGACGCGATGGGCGGGGAAGTCGGGGGAGGCGCCGAAGCCGAGCCTGCCGACTCGTACGTCCGGGTGCTCGTGGCGCAACTCGGCCAGCAGGGCGCGGGCAGCGGTGGTACGGCCCTTGCCCGGACCCTCGGCGAACACGGTGACCGAACCGGGCTGCTTCCACGACCGGTAGACCGTCTCGAAATCCGCGCCGCCCTCCGGTGCGACGAAGACGGCACGCACCGCCTCCATGAAGTCGTCCGAGAACGCGCCGTGTTCGAGCGGCATGTCGAATCCGGCGCTCACCTTGACGGCGTTCATCTCACCGAAGTTCAGCAGCGCGAGCTGCCGCAGCCGCGCGACCGCCTCGCTCTCCAGCAGTGATGCCAGCGGACCCGACGGAGCGGGCGACGCGGGCTGTTCCTCGTGCATGTCGTGCATTTCCTGACCCCGTGATGTCGAGACGTGCGGGAACCGGCTTGCTCTCAGCCGAGGGTGTCCCCGACGTCCAGCCCGGTGAGTTCACCGCCGGGACGCACGGTCCGCGCGGTCTGCTCGATGTCGACGGCGGCGCGGTCGGACACGTGCCGTGCCTTGACGCCCCGGGCCACGGCGTTCGCCCCGACCTCGTCCACGCGCTGGACGACCCGGACTCCGGCGCCCGGGCGCCGCTCGCCCGCGAAGGTGAAACGCTGCCCGTAGACCGCTTCGAGGTCGTCGCGCACCTGGCTCAGCGTCCGCAAGAGGTGCGCGTCCGCCGGTCTGATCAGATCCGGGTTGTGCCGGTACGCGTCCAACTCCCTTTCGGCGAAGCCCAGTCGGGCGACACGGTCTCCGGTCAGCGCGTCCTGGTGGAGGACGTAGGGCGCCGGAGGCTCCGCGAGCGCCGAGCGGAATTCCTCTTCCTCACGGGATTCCGCGCGCCGGTCGAGCGCCTCTCCGAGTCGGCCGAACAGGAACCCGAAGACCTGTGGCAGCGCGGTCGTGGCCACGGTCGCCAGCGAGAGCTGGTCCGTCATGATGCTTCCCCCGAGTGTGCGGTCGTGCCGTGGAGCGGCTGGAGATTGTCACCAAGGTTAGGGTTTTGGGGTGTTCGGAGGGGAAGAGGGGATTTTGCCAGTTCTGGGGGTGGTGGGATGGGTGGTGCGGCGGGCTGTGTTCGGGGGGTTATTCGAACTCGTTCCGTCGGAGGTGGCGGCGTAACGGGTCAGGGGTCTTACGCCTTCCGCAGGGGCGTATTCGGTGGCGTTCGAGCGGTGCGGGGTGGGGAGACGCGGCGCGGGCTGGCTGGATGGTGCCGCTTGTCGAACCGCCCCACCGTCCCGCAGAGCGCGGAACACCTGCGGCCGGACCTGCGCGTCGCAGGTTTCCGGCCGCTGGTCGGGACGGCTGTGCTGATGTGCGGGCGGCTGTCAACTCCCGTACGGGGAGCCGTACGTCGTGTTCCGTCGCCGTTCCACCGGAGTCGTCCCCCGCTTCGCGAACACCCACAGCCCGATGGCGAGCACCGCCACCACCCACAGTGACCCGTGCCAGAAGTCGAGGGCGTAGGTGGTCGCGAGGAGGGCGTGGGTGAGGCTGTCGGCGTAGAGGTGCCAGAGGAGGGCGGCTGTCGTCACGGTGGCGGTGACGGCGCAGGTGAGGCGGAGTGCCCGGCTGCGGGCCCGTACCGCCCAGCGCAGGCCCGCCGCGGAACCCGCCAGGATCAAGGACGGGAGCAGCCACGGGAGTTGCCCGGGGACGCGGTCGCCGAAGCCGAAGAAGGCGCCGTCCTCGAACCACTCGGGGCGGTCGCCGTTCAAGTCGTCCGAGAACTCCTGGAATTGACTGACGACATCCAGCGCCTTCGGGGCGGCGTCGGTGCGGGCGTCGCGCCAGAGCTGGGCGTGGGAGAGGTGGTCCGGGGCTGCGTCCGGGGCGGGCTCGGTCTTGTGGGGACGGGGCTTCTTGTGGTGGTCGGACGCCGTCACCACGCGTCTCGTCGCGACCTGCCGGGACGCCGCCGGGGCCGACGCCTTGGCCGGGGGAGCCGTGTACGGCACCCAGCCGTACGCCGTGTAGCCGACCACGTCGAGCAGTCCGATCGTGAACGCGGTCAGCCAGAGCCAGCGCAGCTTCAACAGGCGGCGGTGGGCGAGGTCCTGGCGTGCCTGCCGCCGGGTGCGGGCGTCGTCGCGGTTCTCCGCCGAGCGGGAGAACCGGGTGCGCAGCCACGCGGACGACCGCTGACCGGCCGCGTTGATCCGGCGCCGGAGGAGCACCCGGCGGGTGCGCCACAGGTCGCGGTGGAAGGCCACGACCTGGAGGTCGAAGGCGAGCGCCGCCGCCGTCAGCCCCGCCGCCGTCGATCCCACCGCCCCGGCGGACCCGGCGGTCTCACGCCCCAGGGTCTGGGTCGTCAGGTCGTACAGCCGCCCCCACCAGCGCGGGGTGACGCCAGGGCGGCGGGTCTTCCCCAGCCGCTCGCGGCAGTACCGCAGATACGCCTCGTCGCCCAGGAGCAGCCGGACCACCGTGCGCAGGGACTCGTCCTGGTCGTACCATCCGGAGCCGCGCGGAATCAGTTGCTGGGTCGCGCCGGAGCGCAACTCGTCGGTCTCCTCGGCGCGTTCGCGCTCCAGGTCCCGTGCCGTGCGCTCGGTCTCCTGCGCGGCCGTCTCCAGGGCGCGGCTCACCTTCTCGGGCAGTCCGCGCAGCGCGGGGCAGCCGGGGGAGTCCGGGTGGCGGGCGCAGGTCTGGCGCGCCGCGTCGCGCAGGACACCGCTGTCCAGCACCGCGTGCAGCGTCCGCATGTCCTCGCTCGCGGCCAGCGCCACCAGACCGTCCTCGTCGATGTCGGCGCCCCGGAAGCGCGGCCGGGCGAACGGCAGGAATTCGGCGGCGAGCGACGCCAGCGCCTGATCGGCGGCGTAGGGACGGCTCGGCGAGCGCAGAAGGCGGTCGAGTCCGCTGCGGTCCGCCTGCGGGGCACGGGACGCCAGCCACTCGTCCAGCAGCGCGGTGTGCCCCGGATCGGCAAGCCAGGAAGGGCCGTTGGCGCCCGCGTCCACCAGCGCCGACGCCAGGTCCGCCGGGTCGTCGTAGGCGCGACCGCCGTACCGGAACGGCTCCACCGGCGCCGCCTGCGCCTCCCGCTCCGCGCACCAGGCGCGCACCTCCGCCGCGCCGAGACGGCCGCCCGCGAGCCGGTCGAGGAGGTCGTCCCAGTGCCGGTCGCCGGTGTCGGCGGGCGGACGGTGGAGCACCGCGTCGGCCAGCTCGTCCGGGTCGGGACCCGCCGTGATCCACGGCCGCCCGGTGAGCAGTTCGTGCACGACGGCGGCCACACTGACCCGGGCGGCACGCACACCCCAGCGCCCGTGGGTGGACAGATGGGCCGGTGCCGAGTATTGGGTCAGCGGCGGACGGGGACCGCGCGCGCACTCCTCGTCCAGTACGGCCGCACCGTCCAGGTCGGGGAGTACGGGCTCGAATCCGCCCAGGTCACGCAGGTACAGCGTGTCCGGCGACAGGTTCACCGGCACCGCACGGCAGTCCTGCTCCCAGCGCTCCAGGAGGTCCGCGAGACCGGTCAGCAGGGACTGGACGGTGGACTCCGCGAGGCCGCCGAGGTGGCCAGGGGCGCCGCCCGGCCGGGCGAGGGTGTCGTCCAGCAGCTTGCGCAGCGTGCCGCCGCCGGGCGGACGCAGGGTCTCCCAGGTGACCGTGGGACCGCCGTCGGGCAGCGTCTCCACGCCGTCGTCCAGCCGCGTCGCCGCGCCCGCCTCGCGCAGCCGGTCCTTCGCCGCGCTGGGCCGGAAACCGGGCGCGTGCACCTTGAGCAGCACGATCCCCTGCGGGCTGTCCACCGGCGCCGCCAGCCACAGGCGCCCGCCCACGGCTGCCTCGGCGGGCAGCATCTCCAGGATCCGGAAGCGGCGGCGGACGCCGAGCGGGAGCTGGACCTCGTCCGACGCGCCGGTGGCGTCCGTGTCGGCACGCGGAGCCTGGGACGCCGGGGTCCGGGACGCCGGAGTCTGCGGCTTGCGCAGCAAGTCGTCGATGGGGTCGGGCTGTTCGGCGCGCGGCGGCGGGGGTGCCGTCTCCTGCGCCGCCGGGGCGGGCACGGTGTCGCGCTCGTGCTCGTCGCAGTAGGAGGTCTCGCAGTAGTGCGGGGCGCGGCTGTCCCGGCAGTAGTACCTCACCGGTCGGTCTCCTTCCGGGTGGCCCCGGCCGGGGCGGCGGGTTCGGTGGCTGCCGGTTCCCTGTGACGCCCCGGGCGCCACGACACCTGGCCGTGGCGGAAGCCCGCCGTGCGCAACGCCTGCTGCAGCGCGGCGAGTTCGCCCTGCCGGGGCACGCCGATCAGCCAGGCGTCGTGGTCGGTGGCGAGCAGTTGCATGGGGGCGCGCTCGGGACGGTGGTCCAGGTGGGGTCCGTAGCGCTCGTGGCCCAGGGGGGTGAGCGGGGTGACGGTCTGGTTGGCCGAGCCGCGCCAGATCAGGGTGGTCGGGGCGTCCGCGCGGAAGGGCTCGCTGATCACCGCGTCCGCCAGGCCGTCCTCGATCAACTCCGGTGCCCGTCTTGAAAGTTCGGCCAGCGGGTGCCCGGTGTAGACGAGGAGATCGACCGCGCGTCCGGCCGCCTCTTCGCGGGCCGCCCGCAGCAGCGCGGTGAGCGCCTCGGGCTGGTCGCCGGGCTCGCCGCCGGACACGGTGAGCCCGTCCGCGCCCTGCGCCAGCGCCCGCCGCCACAGCGCGCGGAACTCCTCGACCGGCAGGGAGACCCCGCCCCGAGGCTCCCAGGTGTCCAGCGCGAGGCACCCCGCGCACTGCACCGAGCAGCCCTGGGTCCACACGCCGAGCCGCCGCCCCGGACCGAGCGCGGTGACCGGGAAGTGCAGCCGGTTGACGGCCAGCGGGGCGCCCGTCAGCTCCATACCGGTCTCCAGTCGTCCTCCGGGAACAGGTCGACCAGGGTGATCCGGGCGCCCTCCGCGCGCGGTGTGTCGAACAGCTCGCGGCTCAGCGGATTGACGACCGCGCTCTCCACCAGGTTGAGGACGCCGCGCGCCCCGAGTCCGAGGTTGCTCGCGGCGGCGTCGCGCAGGCTGTCGCGCGCGTCGGCGCCGACGACCAACTCGGCTTTGTGCACGGCTCGTACGCGCGCCGCGACGGAGGCGAGGGACCGGTCCAGGACCTCGACGGCGGCCTGCTCGTCGATGAAGCCGAGGGTCACGTAGTTGTCGCCGAGCCGGTTGCGCAGCTCGGGACGGCCGATGTCCTGGTCGAAGAACTTCTCGTAGGCGCCGCGGAAATGGGCGAAGTAGCCCGAGGGGTCGTCGGTGAACTGCTTCAGCAGCTCCTCGGCGCGGTGCGCGGACGCCGCCGGGTCGTTCTTCTTGTCCTCCTCGGACACCTGGGTGCCGATGTTGGAGGTGAAGATGATGAAGCACTCGGAGAAGTAGACGGTGCCGCCCCGGCTGTCGGTGAGCCGTCCCTCGTCCAGGATCTGGAGGAAGAGGTCGAGGATGCGCTCGTGCGCCTTCTCGATCTCGTCGAAGAGCAGCACACAGGCGGGCTGCGCCCGTACGGCGTTGGTGAGTTCACCGCCGGAGTCGTAGCCCACATAGCCGGGCGGGGCGCCGATGAGGCGCTGGCGGCTCTCGTCGACGCGGAACTCCGACATGTCGAAGCGCACCGGCTGCGCCTCCTCCCCGAGCAGCAACTTCGTGACCGAGCGCGCCAGTTCGGTCTTGCCGACACCGGTCGGACCGGCGAGGAAGAGCACCCCGCGCGGGCGGTTGCGGGCCGCCGAGGACTGGGCGCCGCTCATGCCGACCGCCGCGCGCGTCAGAATGTCCACCGTCCTGCCCACCGCCGAGGGCTGCCCGAGCACGTGGTGGGCCAGGTACTTCTCGGCACCGGCGAGCCGCCTGCGCACGGTGTCGCCCGCCCACGGGTCGTCGGTGATGCCGACCCGCACCAGCCGGGCCGCGTCGGAGAAGACGGTCGGTCCCGGCGGCAGCGTGGCCGCGGTCAGCACCGTCGTGCGCACCTGGCGCCCGGTGAGCCCGTCGGTGGCTCCGGCGACCGACTCCAGCTCCTCCTGCCGCGCCTCGGCGCCGAACGCGGAGCGGATGAAGCGGGCAGCGAGCTGGGTGCGCAGCTCCAGGTTGGGGCGCAGCAGCCGGATCACCCGCACCGAGTCGCCGGACACCGGGAAGGCCGGGGCGAGTTGGTCCTGCTGCTCGCACACCCAGATCAGGGTGAGCCCGAAGGTCTCGTGCTCGGGACGCCCCGGCATCGCGACCATCGGAGCGGCGTGCCCCAGCGCCTCGATCGCGGTGAACAGCGCGCGGTCGGCGCGCAGTACGGCGTCGCCGGGCAGGGTGCGGGCGGCGTACGGCACCACGAGCGCGACGGGCACGGTCAGTCCCTCGGCGCCGCTGTACAGCTCGTGCAGCGCCACCAGCAGCTCGCGCAGCAGGTCGGAGTCGAACTCCGCGCCGGAGTAGCGGTCGACGAGCGCGGCGATCCGCCTGTTCTCCTCCGCCTCGGGGTCCTGCGGCGAGTCCAGCCGGTAGAGGCCGCGCAGCGGGTCGAGGACCAGCAGGGCGGCGTACCCCCGGGCGCGGCACACCTCCCACAGCACCTCCGGCACCCGCAGCAGGCGCACCCGGCCGCCGGTCACGGGGACCTGGTGGCGGTCGCGGACGTTGCCGGTGAGCAGCAGGTGCGGGGCCAGGGACAGCGAGAGGTCGACCTCGCGCATCCACGCCTCGGGGAGCGCGGGAGGGGTCTCGGTGCCGGTGCCGGTGCCGGTGCCGGTGCCGGTGCCGATGCCGGTTTCGGTCCCGGTCCCGGTCTCGGGGAGAGTGCTCATCGGCCACCTCGCGTCCGGTCGTCACGGTGAGCGGTCGCCTGCCGGGGCGCCTGCCGCGCCGACTGGCGGGCGCGCGCTGCCTCGGCGGCCTCGGCCTCCTCGCGGCGGGCCGCGTCGGCGGCGGTGTCCGCGCGGGTCGCGCCGGTCGTGCCGCCCGTCGCCGCGGCCATGGCGGCGAACGCCCCCGCCGGAGCCTGCTCGCGCCAGGTGGTCGCGAAGCCGCGCGCGGCGAGGCGTGCCGTCAGCTCGTCCATCTCGGCGCACATGTGCTCCTGCGCTGCCCGGTCCGCCGCCGGATCACCGCCGGGCAGCCGGACGACCTCCGCCGTCAGCGCGTCCGCGTCGTCCAGTCCGAACCGGACGGCGTGGTGCGGGAACGCCTCGGGGAGCGGGACGACGACGCTCGCGCCCTCGGCGGCGGTCGGCGCGGCAGCCGAGGCGGTCGCGGTCGCCGGAGCCGACGCGTCGGTGAGCGACCACGACGCGCCCATCGCCTCGTGCACCACCGCGATCAGCTCCGCGCGGCTCTCGGCGGCGGTGAGCCGCCCCAGCACCTCCTGGGCGATCCCCAGCACCTCGGCCAACTGCCCCGCGTCGTCCCCGCAGCCCGCCTCGCGCTCCCGCAGCACCGCCGCGTACGCGTGCGCCTTCGGGTGTACGGCCTCCTCGACCCGTTCCGCCATGAGCGCGATCCGCTCGCGCAGCAGCGCTGCCTCCTCGCGGGCCCGGGCAGCCCGGGTGGCGTCCCGGCCGGTGGCGACGAGCAGCGCGAAGGTCTCCTCGGCGCCGGGCGCCCCGGCCAGCACCGCCCGGGCTACCCCGTGCACCTCCGCAGCCCGCTCGGGCAGCGCCTCGGCCAGTTCGGCGGCGCGGGCGAGCGTGGTCGCGGCGGTGCGCTCGGCCGCCTCGGCGCGTGCCTGCCGCTCGGCCGCCTCGGTCGCGGTCCGCCGCCGCTCGTCCTCCTGCGCCCGCCACGCGGCGAGGTCGTCAGCCGCCGTGGTCCGGGGTCGGGACGCCGGGGACGGCGCTGCCTGCGCGGCCGGACGAGCGGAAGCCCGCTCCCGCGCGAACGCCAGCGCCGAGGAGTCCAGTTGCTGCTCAACGGCGGTCAAGTTCCGGCGCAGCGACTCCAGTTGCTCCGCGAGAACGCCCGAACCCTCCTCGATCCCTGGCATGACGACCAGGGGGACGGTGATCCGCACCCCGGTGACCGCCTCGGTCGCGGCGCAACGGCGGTTCAGCGTACGGACGTACGCCCGGACCTCGATGAACTCCTGCTGCAGGCGCAGACACCGGGCGCGCTCCTCCGCGGCGAGCCGCTCCCAGTCGATGATCACCGACGCGCTCATGGATTCCCCCGGATCTCGTGCCACGCACAGGTGCGGTACGCGAAGAGCACACCGTATCGGATGGAACGTCAAGATCGTTTGGTACGAAGGGATTTGGGGTGACGTGAGGGAATTCGTAGGTCATGATGGAGCGCCCGTCCTCCGTCGGCGGCCCTCGTGGCCACCGGTGAGCCGCGAGCCCCCGCCGTCACCGGGACGACGGCCCGAGAGAGCCAGGACGACCATGTACGACGCCACGCAGCCCTCCGTGAACGGTCCGGGGGACGACGACTTCGACGCCCTGTTCGCCGAGGACGCCGCCGACTACGACCTCGACGGCGCGCACTCCGACCTCGCCTCGACCTTCCCGCCCGCCGCGGGTCCCTCCCTGGCGCACGGGTACGCCTGGCGCTGCCGGGGCACGGACACCTCCGGCTGCGACCAGGCCCACAGCGGCACGGTCGACGGAACCGACACGGACATCGAGGAGTGCCCCCGGCACCACCTCAAGCTGGAGTACCGCCTGCCCTGACCGGGGCGCGACCAGGGGCACGACGAGGGGGACAGGGTGGAACTGCTCGGCAGCTTCGCGGTGGGCCGCGCCAAGGGCTGGCTCGCCCGGATCAGCGGCGGCGCCCTGGTCTTCTGGGCGATCGCGGGTCTCGCGGTGCGCTCCTGGCTCCCGCCGACGCGCGGCTGCTCCGGGGCGCGCGGCAGCGCGGACCTGTGGTGCCAGGGCAGCCGCTTCGACGTCGTCACCCTGTGCGTGTACGGCGTCCTGGCCGTCGCGGCGACGGTGGGCTCCACGCTCGTGGTGTCGGCGGCGTCGACCCCGGTGATCCGCTTCCTCGCGGGCACGACCTGGCCGGTGCGGACGTGGGCGCGGTACTGGACGGCGTGGCGGGTACGACGCCACCGGGCGCTCTTGGACGGGCTGTTGGCGGCCGACCCGGTGACCCCCGCCGTACCCGCTCAGGCAACGAGCGCCACGACCACCGGCGTTGACTCCACTCTCTCTCGACTGGCCCTGGCGCACGCACGGTCCCGGCGCCGCCGCTATCCGCGCCCCGCCTCCGTCGCCCCCACCCGGATCGGCAACAGCCTCGCCGCGATGACCGAGCGGGTGACCGCGCGGCACGGCTGGGACCTGGCCTGGTGCTGGGAGCTGATCGACCTGGCCCTGCCCGAACCGCTGGCCAAGCGGCTGCGCGGCGACTCCGACCGGCTCACCGCGCGCGGGCAGAATCTGCTGTGGGCCCTGCTGACCTGCCCGGTCGCGCTGGCGGGCGCGGGCGTGACCGTGGGGCGGGACGACGGCGGACCGCTGGTGCTCGGCGCCTTCGCGGTGGCCGCCGCTGGAGCCGCCCTCGCCGTGTTCCTCCTCTTCCGGGGGCTGTGCGCCGCCGTCGACGTGTACTGCGACAGCGTGGAGGCCGTCCTGGTCGCCGCCCGCCCCGACGTCTACCGCGCCGCGGGATGGCCCGCCCCGGCCACGCCCTCGCAGGAGCGCGTGAGCGGCGCCGAACTGAGCGGATACCTCAGCCGCCGGGGTGCCCAGGGGGCGCAGACCGCGTTCGTCGCGCCGGACCCACCCCCGGCGACGGCGTTCGCGCTCGCCCCGCTGCCGGTGCCCGACGCCGGAGCGCAGTCCTCGGGGCAGGCGCCGTGACCGACCGCCCCGCCACCGCCTCCGCCGTCAACCACACCCCGCTGGGAGGGGCGATGGCCGACGAGGACGACGCCTGGGAGGTCATGGAGATCCTGACCCGCGCGCGGACCGCCGGTCCCGACGCCCCCGGCATGGCCGCCCGGATGACGGACCTCGCGGTGCTGGTCGCCGCCGAGGTGGACCAGCACGAGCGGACCGCGCCGCTCCCGCCGCCGCTGCACCGGCTGCGCCGCGAGACCGTCGCCCTGCTGCGCCGCGCCGCCCCGGACCCCGCCGTGGAGGACCGCGTGATGCGCCAGACCTCCCTCGCCCTGCTGCTCTTCCACTCCGGCGGCGCGACCGGCGACGACACCGGGAACGGCGCGCCCATGGCCCGTATCGCCGAGTGTCTGGAGGCTCTGCGTCTGCTGGAGGACGCCTACGACTCCGTACCGCCGGAGTCCACCGCTCCGCCCGAGCCCGTGGAGATCCTGCACCTCCTCTTCCAGCTCCACGGCCGCCTGGACGATCTCCTGGACCTGGCCCAGGAGTTCCGCGCCCAGCGACCGGAGGAGCAGGAGGCGCCCCGCTCCACGGCCCTGCGCAAGCTCGCGGGCAAGATCCGGCTGCGCAGGCAGTACGTGCTCACCGAACTGCGGCGGCTGACCGCGTCCGACGACCCCGACCTCGGACTGTTCACGGCGGCGGACGTGCTCACCGAGCTGCAGCGGATGATGGAGGACACCGGGGCGATGGTCTCGGGCCGCGTCCCCGAGGTGCTGGACCGTGCGCGCCGGGTCCGCGAACAGCCCGGTCTCGACGCGGACACCGCCCGTCTCGTGCGCCTGCTGGAGTCCCGCGTCGAGCTGAAGTGGAACCTGGAGCACCGCCTGGACAGCCCCGAGGGCCGCTCCGCGCTGCTCGCGACCGTCGACTACCTGGACGGCGTGCGCGTCCGGGGCGACGAGACCGCGCTGCGCGAGTCCGTGCTGTTCGCGGAGGCCGCCATCCACGCGGTCAACGCCGGTCTGCTGGCGGTCTCCCGCACCCCGGACATCGTCGAGGCGTGCGACACCGCCGTCGCCGGACTCCCGCCGCACGACGCGGAGTACCCCGGCGCGCTGCTGGTGCGGGGTCTGGCGCGCGCCCTCCTCGTGCACTACAGCCTCTCCACCGACGCCATCGCCGGTGCCATCGAGGACGTGAGCCGGGCCCTGCCGCTCGTACCGCCCGACCATCCCGGCGTGCCCAACGCGCTGCTGGTCCTCAGCCAGTCGCTGCTGCAGCGCAGCCACACCACCGGCTCCGTCGCCGACATCCGCAAAGCCCTCGCCCTGCTCGACCGCTACGCCTCGGACACGCTCCCGGACGGCACGGCCACCGTGGTCATGCGCCTGCTCCAGGCGCTCACGCACATCGTCTTCCACCGGCGCGCGGGCAGCGAGGACGTGGACTGCGGCACCCCCATCAGCCCGGGAGCCAACCACGTCGACGTGGCGCTCCGGACGGTCCGCCGCACCATGGAGCGGGCACAACTGGAGCCGCTGGGGGAGACGCTCACCGGTGTCGCCTGCCGCATCGCCGCGCAGACCCTGGCACTGGCCGCGGAGCTGCCCGGCCGGGACAGCGCCGCCCTGGCCGCCGAGGCGCTGCCCTGGGCGGACCGCGCCTGCGCGGTCGCCCGGCCCAACTCCACCGACCGCCACCACGCCCTGCTGCTGCGTGAGTTGCTCCACATCGTCGCCGGAGACGACGCGGACGCCGCCCGGGAACGGCTGCTGTCCTACGCCGAGACCCTCACCGAGGCGGCGGACTCCACGGGCCCGGAGGCAGGGCTGGCCCAGATGCTGCGCAGCCTGATCGGTCTGGCCGGGGCGGTGGCCGCCGACTCCACCGTGGCCGAACTGCGCGCGGCCGCCGAGGCGGCCCGGCACAGCCCCCTGCGCGAACTGCGCGTCGAGGGCGCGATGCGGCTCGCCGGGGGACTGCGCAAGCGCGCCCTCAGCCAGAGCTGGACCGCCCGCATGGACGCCTTCGACGCCGCCCTGCCCGCCGGGAACCCGCCACCCGGACTCGCCCCGCTGCTCGACCAGACCCGCTCCCGCTTCGACCAGGTCCGCGCCGCGCGGATCGCCCAGCCCGACGCCGGGGGACCCGACCCCGACGCCGACTTCGAGGAGTCGCGCCGCATCGCCCTCGACTGCCTGCGCGAGCACGCCCGGACCGTCATGGGCCAGGACGACACCGCCGACGCCCTGATCATCGCGCGCGACGCCGGAGCACTGGCCCGGCGCGCGGCACGCTGGGCGGCGTACGACGGCGCCTGGGACGACGTGGTGCGCGCCCTGGAGACCGGGCGCGCCATCGTCGAGCAGACCAGGCTGCGTCCCGACACCGCCGCCCGGCTGCGCGCCCTCGGCGAGCACACGCTCGCGGACGCCTGGGAACACCGCGCCCCGTCCGCCCCCGGCGCCCTCGCCTACCGCCCCGGCGATCCCGGCCGCGGACTGAGCATCCCGGACCAGCTCACCGCGCGGGTGGCCCGGGTGCTCGACGCCGACGCCGAGGGACGCGCGCGGGACGTGCCGACCGTCGCCTCCGTCGCCGCCGCGCTGCGGACGGTCGGCGCCCACGCCCTCGTCTATCTGCTGCCCTCCCCGCCGCAGGACGGCCAGGACGCCCTGGAGCGCGGCGCCGTCCTGGTCACCCCCGACGGCACCGCCGAATGGGTCGCCCTCCCGTCCGCCCCCGGCGACGACGAGGCGCTGGCCGCCTACGTCGACGCCCTGTGCGCCCGTACCCGCCCCACCGAGGACCCCGACGAACGCGCCGCGGGCGTCGCGCGCTGGCGTACGGCGCTGGGGGACCTGTCCGAGCGGACCGGACGCAGCCAACTCACCCCGCTTCTGCAGGCGTTGAACCGGCGCTGCGGACGGCGCACCGACGGACGGCACCGGGTCGTGCTCGTACCCGTGGGCGACCTCGCCTTCGTGCCGTGGGCGGCGGCGGTCCTGGAGCGGGGCGTCCCTGCCGTGGACCGGCTGGTCATGACCACGGTCTGCGGCGCCCGCCAGCTCATCGCCGCCTCGGCTCTCCCCCCGGTCGGGTCCGCCCGGGACGCCCTCCTGGTCAACGGTCTCGGGGGCAAGGAGGCGGCGTGGGCGGCGACCCGTCTGCTGCGCGAGGGGGTCTATCCCGACGCGGTCGTGCCCGCGCGCGGGGAGGCGACCGGACCCTGGCTGCTCGGTCAACTCGCGGACGCGCGGGGGAGGTTCGGGGTCGTGGACATCGCCGCGCATCTGGCGGCGGACGTGACCGAGTCCTGGCGGGCGTACATCGCGCTGCCCGGCGGGGGGCTGCGCATCGACCGGATCGGGGCGCTGGATCTGGCCGGGGGTGGAGGCGGAGGCGGCGAGACCGGGTCCGGGTCCGGTCCCGGCACCGGTCCCGGTGCGGAGGGCGCGCGCGGTGTCTGCGTCTCGCTGGCCTGCTGCGCCAGCAACATCAGCCTCAGCCACCCGGACGAGGGCTTCACCGTCGCCTCGGCGTTCCTCGCCGCCCGCGCGAGCGCGGTCATCGCCTCGCTGTGGCCGCTGACCAACGCGACCACCGGTTTCCTGATGACCGTCTTCCACTACCACCTGAGCGTGGGCCGCGAGCCCGCCGAGGCGCTGCGCCGCGCCCAGCGCTGGATGCGCGATCCCGACCGCAGGGCACCCGGCGGCTTCCCGGAACCGCTCGCCCGCGCCTTCGAGGACCGGGTCGCCCGGGTCGAGGCGTCCCTGCGCGAGCGGGGCGACAGCATGACCGCACCGGCGCACTGGGCGGGCGTCGTCCACCTGGGGCGCTGAACACGCGCCCCGGAGAACCGGACGCCCGGACCGCCGCACGCCCCCTCGCGCGCCGGACCGGGTCGCCGCACCGGTCAGCTCGCGGCAGGTCGCAGCCGCACCGGCAGGCTCTGGTGACCGTTGCTGATCAGCGAGTGGACCGGCTTCAACTCGTGGGCGGGAACAGCCGGTTCCATGTCCGGGAAGCGCTCGAAGAGCTGCCGGAGCGCGGCGGCGATCTCCATGCGGGCCAGCGGGGCGCCGATGCAGAAGTGGACGCCGTGTCCGAAGGCGAGGTGCTCCTTGGAGAGGCGGGTCACGTCGAACTGGTCGGCGGTCGGACCGTGCCAGTCGGGGTGGCGGTTGGCCGCGGCGTAGGAGGCGAGGATCGCGTCGCCCTCCGCGATGACCTGACCGTCGGGCAGCGTGACGTCCCGGACGGCGTAGCGCAGCGGAAGGTGCTTGACCGAGGGCTCGAACCGCAGCGTCTCCTCGACCACGTCCTCCCACGTCGCGCGCCCCGCCCGCAGGTGCTCGAGCTGCTCGCGGTCGGCGAGCAGGGCGGTGACGGCCTGGTCGATGGCATTGACCGTGGTCTCGTACCCTGCGCTGATCATCAGCAGCAGGGTGTCGCGCAGCTCCTCGTCCGTCATGCCCTTGCCGTCGCCCTCCTCGTCGCGGGTGGCGATCAGCAGGGAGGTCATGTCGTCGCCGGGCTCGGCGCGCTTGGCCGCGATCAGCTCGTCCAGCGCCGCGTAGAGACCGGCCGTGTTCTTCATGGCCTCCTCGGTGGTCAGCGTGGTGTCGAAGACACCGTCCACCGTGGTGCGGAACACGGCGGTCTGGTCCACAGGCACACCCATGAGCCGCCCGATCACGGTGATCGGCAGCGGGTACGCCAACTGCTCGCGCAGGTCGGAGACTTCGTCGGCGGGCCGGGCGTCGAGAGCGTCCAGGAGATCCTTCACCGTCTCCTCGACCACCGGTTTGAGCACCGCGATGCGGCGGGCGCTGAAGGCGGGCGCGACCATGCGGCGCAGCCTGCGGTGGTCGCCGCCGTACGCGGTGAACATGTTGCTGACCGCGACCCACAGCACGAGCGGCCAGGAGGTCAGCGCGTCCTGGAAGCCGGGCCAGTGGGCGCGGGCGTCCTTGGACACGTCAGGGCTGGTCAGGAGCTGCTTGAGGAGGTCGGGGTCGGTCACGGACCACGCGGTGACACCGAGGATGTCCACCCGGGTCGCCGCACCCCGGGCGCGCAGCGCCGTCAGCTCGGCGTGGTGGTCGGCGCCGGTGGGGTCCAGGACGAGGACGGACTGCTCGGTCGCGGATATCGACTGTTCGGGCACGCGGGCTCCTTCAGCGATGGACGGGGAACAGGACGGGGAGGGCTTCCAGGGCACGGTGGAACGGACCGGGGCGCCACCGCAGATCGGACGCCGGGACGGCGAGGTCCATCTCCGGGATGGCGTCGAGGAGATGGCTCAGCGCGGTCTCCGCGATCAGATACGCGTGCGAGCGCGCCGGACAGGTGTGGGGACCGATGCTCCACGCCAGGTGGGCGCGGTTGCCGCTGACGCTCGACGCGGGCATGCCGAGGGTGAGTTCGGGGTCGTTGTTGCAGGCGGACAGCGAGATCACCACCGGCTGGTGGGCCGGGAGCAGATACCCGTCGATGTCCGTGGGGTACGGCGGATAGCTGATGCAGTAGTTCGCCATCGGCGGGTCGCTGTAGAGGACGGTGTCCAGCGCGTCGCGCAACGTCGACTGCCCGGCGTGCAGTTCGGCCGAGAAGTCGTCGTCGGTGAGGATCTTCAACTGGGTGTTGGCGATGAGGTTGGTCAGCGGCTCGATGCCCGCGCCGTAGAGGGTGACGAGCTGGTGGGCCATCTCCTCGTCGTCCAGGGCGGCTTCGTGCGCGATGAGCCGGGAGGTCACGTCGTCGCCGGGTCGTTCGCGGCGCAGTCCCACCAACTCCCCGATGGCCTGGGCGAGCAGCGCGTTGCCGTGGTCGGCGTCCTTCGCCTCGAAGATCTTCGCCATGCCGTCCGCGATGCGCGCCCCGATGTCGTCCGGGCAGCCGAGCAGCGCGCTCAGCACCCGGAAACTGATCGGCCACGCGTACTGCGTGAGCAGGTCGGCCCGCCCGGTGTCGCCGAACCCGGCGATCGCCTCCTCCGCGATCGTCTCGACCAGCGTGCGCAGTTGGTGCTGGTCCACCGCGTCCAGGCTCGCGGTGTTGGCGCCCCGGTAGCGGGCGTGCTCGGTGCCGCCGCTGCGCAGCGCGTTGGGCCGCCACTCCATCATCGGCAGCACCGGACAGGTGCGCGGCACCGCCTTCTGCCACACCCGGGGGTCGGCGGGGAAGCGCAGCGGGTCGTTGAGGATGCGGCGCGCGGCGTCGTAGCCGATCACCAGGGTGGCGGGGATGCCGGGGGACAGCTCGACGGGCACCAGCGCGCCGTACGTGGTGCGCATCCGCTCGTAGGCGGCGTGCGGATCGGCCGCGAACTCCGGTGTGTACAGCGGGACGCGGGCCGGGGCTTCGAGATCGGCGGAGGTCATCGCAGGGGCTCCAGGGACGCGGCGGGCCGGAGCCCGACCAGGTGTTCCGTGAGGGTGATCAGGGCGCGCAGGGAGGAGTCGCGGTCGCGGGCGTCGCAGCTCGTCAGCGGGGTGCCGGGGTCGAGCGCGAGTGCCTCGCGCAGCTCCGCCTCGGCGTAGGCGGGGGCGTCCGGGAAGGTGTTGATCGCCACCGCGTACGGCGTGCCCCGGTCCTCCAGGAGCCCGAGGGCGCCGTGGCTCGCGTCCAGGTCCCGGGTGTCGGCCAGCACGAGGCAGCCGAGCGCGCCCTCGGAGAGGTCCTCCCACAGCGGCTTGAAGCGCACCTGCCCCGGCAGCCCGAACAGGTACAACGCCAGGGCGCCGTCGGCCAGATGGATGCGGCCGAAGTCCATGCCGACGGTGGTGGTGGTCTTGTCCGGGGTGCCGCGCATGTCGTCGATGCCGACGCTGACCTCGGTGATGGGTTCCTCCATGCGCAGCGGACGCACCTCGGACACGCTGCCGATGAAGGTTGTCTTGCCGACCCCGAACCCGCCGGCTATCACGATCTTTGCCGACTGCGTCACCGTGTGGGGCACGTAAGTGACGGGCGGGTCAGAGGAGTTGTCGAAGTCCATGGAGCACCCTTACGAGAATGTCGTCCTGCGGCTGATCGGAGTCGGCGGCGACCGGGCTGGTCAGTCGGCCGGTGTCCATGAGGCGGGAGACGAGAATGCGGACGGTGGAGGGCGGCAGTTGCAGCGCGGCGGCGATGTCGGCCACGGCCAGACCCCCGCAGCCCGGTGAGAACAGGCTCATCACCCGGCGTTCGTCCGTGGCGAGTTCACCGGCGGAGCCGGTCGCGGCGATGACCACGCTCTCCCAGCGCACGTCGTCCCGTGGGCGGATCTGACCGCCGGTACGGACGTAGGGCCGGACCATGTCCGGGTCGCGCCGCGGCCCGCTCATGCCCCGAGACTCCCGTCGCGCTGGGGGACCGGCGTGCGCTCGCCGGTGGAGAGCTGCGTGCCCAACTGCACGGCCAGGCGCACCATGTGGTCGGTGATGAGACCGACGTCCGCCAGCGGTCCGGTCGTACAGACCATCAGCGTGGTGTTCTGCCCGGCGGCCGTCGTCAGGCAGAAGTTGTTCGCGCACTCCACGAGGTGCTGGCGCACCCCGCCCCCGCCGGTGAAGTCGTCCCACGCCTTGGCCGAGGCCCGCAGCGAGGCGGTCAGGGCGGCCAGCTTCTCGCCGCCCTCCTGGTCGATGGTGTGCGTACGTGCCTTGAGCAGGCCGTCGCCGCTCACCAGCACCGCGTACCGGACCCCCTCGACCGAGCCGAGCTGTTCGTCCAGCAGCCAGCCCAGGGAGTTGGCGTGAGTCTCCGACATGGTGTTCAACGTCCTTCTTCAGTGCGGGGGGTGCTGCTGTGGTGGTCCCGGCCGCGCCGGGTGCCCGCCATCCAGGAGGCGGCGACGCCGGGGCTGCCGGGCTGGACCGAGGGGGCGGCGGGCTGGGCGGCGGGGGCGCCCTGCGCGCCCGGCTCGGCCGAAGCAGAGGCGGAAGCGGAAGCGGAGTCGGCGCCCGAGGTCGCGGTGCGCGGGGCGCGCTTGCGGACGGTGAGACCGCTCGCCGTCGTGGCGGACGGCTCCGGCCGGGTCCGCTCCGGCGCGCTCCGCGTCTGCTGCGCGGGGAGGACGGCTTTGGTGCGGGCGGCGGCGCGTGCCTGTGCCGTCCTGACCGACTCGGGGCTGGTCAGCAGGTTCTGCGGGAGCACGATGACGGCACGGGTGCCGCCGTAGATGTTCGGCGTGGTGATGTCGACGCGGAAGCCGTAGTCCTTGGCCAGCGCGGCGGCCACGCGGAGCCCGGTCTGCGGGTAGGCGCCGAGCGCGGTGATGTCGTCGCGCTGCTCGCCGGAGAGCACCTTGCGGGCCCACAGCACCCGCTCGTCGTCCATGCGCAGTCCGGCGTCGTCGACGATGAGGAAGGCCGCGTTGTGGCCGTGGTCGAGGGTGACGTGCACGCGTGCGGCGGGCGGCGAGTAGCGCAGGGCGTTGCTGAGCAGCACGGAGAGGGTGTGGATCACGGCTTCGACGGCGCGGCTCTCGACCGCGAGCGTCTCCATCTCCGGGTGCTGGACCCGCTCGTACCCCTCGACGCGGCCCATGGCGGCGCGCACGATGTCGGTGAGGGTGGTCGCCCGCCAGCGGGCGGAGAGCTTGTCCCCGGCGAGGACGGAGAAGCCGGAGGCGATGAGCAGCATCTGCTGGGAGAGATGGTCGATCTCGTTGAGCGTGGCGTACGCCTCGTCGGAGATGTGCACCTTGCGCACCCCGGCGCTGACCGACCGGCTCAGGTTCTTCGCCCGCTGCACCAGGCTGGAGGCGAACGCGCGCACGGTGGCGCGGGCGACGTCGACCGACTCCCGCCGTGCGTCCGCGACTTGGGCGTCCGCCGCCTGCTGGATCTCGGCGGCGCGCTGCTCGGACCGCTCCTCCGCGCGCCGTTCAAGGAGCGCCACGACGTTACGGGTCTCCTCGCTCAGCCCGGACAGCGCGTGGGCGAGCGGGGTGCCGGCGAGCTGCGGCGGCAGGACGGGCGCGGGGACCGGCTCGGTCGTGGGGGAGGCGACCGCGGCGGTGACCCTCCCGACGAACTGCTCGGCGGCGCGGAGCTGTTGGGACAGGGTCTCGGCGCGCTCCTGGTGCTGCTCGGCGCGCCGCCGCTGACGTGCGGCGACCCGCGCGCAGTACGCCACCGCGGCGGCGCCGACCGCCACGAGCGCCAGGAACAGGATCAGTTCGGTCATCGGGCCGTCCTCGCGACGATGGTGCGGGGGGAGTCGGTGGCGAGCCGGACGCGATGGCGGGACGGAGTTCCCGCGTCGTCGGTCGACGGCATCGCCGCGTCCCGTAACCCGGCGGTCGATCCGTGCGCCTCCGGTGGCGCCGACGAGGCGCGAGCGGTACGGGCTGCCCGTAAGAGACGCATGACTGAACTCCTGCTGGGGATCGGCCGGGTCGCGCTGCGGGGCGCGCGTGTGCGACGGACCGGAGCGTGTGGTGGCGGCGTCGAGCGAACCGGGATGTCCAGCGGGGCCGTACCGTGCGGAGCCCACTGACGTGGTCCGCGCCCGCGTGTCGCGTCCGGGGCGGATCGTCGGTGCGGGCGGCGGTCGGGCCGTAAGTCGCGCGCTGGAGCAAGACGTTGGTCCTGGGGCGCCCCTCCCGGTCCGCCGCGGCGTGCTGCCGCGCATCGCCGGCAGCTCTTTGACGATGGTGAGAATACGGTCCGTAACGTAGTCCTCGCAACGCCGAACGAAAGTACGGATATGCGTGATCTCGCGTACCCCGTGCGGTACTTGAAGCAGACGCCGCCAGGCCGAATACCGCACCCCCGGCGCTCCCGCGCGGCCGCGCGAGGGGGCCGGGAGGGGGTGCCGGGGGCTGAGGCGATCCGGTGAAGATTTCGACACGTCTGTGAATGCGGGAACCGTCGGAGGCTCCTCGGATCACCCGTTCGCGCGGCTCACCACGGCAGCACCCCCGCCGCGTTCTGGAACGTCCCCGTCGGTCCGTCCGGACCCACGCACGCCAGGCGGACGACGACCTCGGCGCCCTCCTCGACGGTCTGGGTGCCGGTGTGGTGGTTGAGGTCGGTGGCGGTGAAACCGGGGTCGGCGGCGTTGATCCGGATGCCGTCGAACGCCTTGGCGTACTGCACGGTGAGCATGTTCAGGGCGGCCTTGGACGCCGGGTAGGCAAGGCTCGGGTAGAAGTGCTCGAAAGCCGCGGGGTCGGCCAGAGCCGGGGTGCGCGCGAGACCGCTGCTGACGTTGACCACGACCGGGTGGTCCGAGCGCAGTAGCAGGGGCAGGAAGGCGTGCAGGGTGCGCACGGCGCCGAAGACGTTCGTCTCGAAGACCGTCCGTACGTCGTCCGCGGTGGTCTCGGCGGCCAGGACGAAGCCGCCGTCGGGGTGGCGCGGCTCGACGCCGGCGTTGTTGACCAGCACGTCCAGTCCGCCCTCCGCCTCGATCGTCTTCACCGCGGCGGCCACGGAGGCGTCGTCGGTGACGTCGAGCGGGACGAAGCGGGCGCCCAGCTCCTCGGCGGCGCGCCGCCCCCGCTCGGGGTCGCGGGCGCCGATGTGAACGGTGTGTCCGGCGGCGAGCAGACGGCGGGCGGTCTCGCGGCCGATGCCCTTGTTGGCTCCGGTGATCAGTGTTCTCGTCATGACTCCAGCCTGCGCCGGACGCCCGCCACCAGCCAGAAGACCGCTTTTCCTGGGACCGGCGGTACCAGGCACGCACCGCCGCGCGGCGGCACACTGGGGGCATGACGACCACGGACCTGGGCGACGCGATCCGCCGCTGGCGGGACCGGCTGGCCCCCGGCGACGTGGGGCTGCCCGCCGGGGGACGCAGACGGGCGACCGGGCTGCGGCGCGAGGAGCTGGCGCAGCTCGCGGGGATCTCCGTCGACTACGTGACCCGCCTGGAGCAGGGCCGGGCGAGCAACCCCTCCTCGCAGGTCGTGCGGGCGCTGACCCGCGCGCTGCGGCTCTCGGCGGAGGAGCGGGACCACCTCCACCGCCTCGCCGGACTGGCGCCGCCCGGACCGAGGACGGTGCCCGTCTTCATCCCGCCCAGCGTGCACCGCCTGCTCGACCGGCTGGCCCACACCCCGGTCGCCGTCCACGACGCCACCTGGACCCTGCTCGCCGCCAACCCGCCCTACGGCGCCCTGATGGGTGACTCCACGCGGTGGCGCGGTCGCGAACTCAACGGCGTGTGGCGGCACTTCCTCGGTCCTGGCGCACCCGTCACCTACACCCCGGAGGCACGCGCCGCCTTCGAGTCCGCCCTCGTCGCCGACCTCCGCACGGCCGCCGCCCGCTATCCGGCCGACCGCGACCTGCGCGCCCTCGTCACCGAACTGCGGGACGGCAGCCCGGAGTTCGCCCGGCTGTGGGACTCGGGCACGGTCGGCGTCCATGAAGCCGCCCGCAAGACCATCGACCATCCGGCGGTCGGACCGGTCACCCTCGACTGCGACATCCTCGCGGTCGCGGGCAGCGACCTGCGGATCATGGTCTACACGGCGGAACCCGGCACGGAGGACGCCGAACGACTCGCGCTGCTCATGGTGTGGGGCACGCAGCGGGTGGAGACTCAGCCCGGCGCCACCGGATAGCGGTACACCGGCGGCAGACACGGCAGCAGCCCCGGCCACACCGTGTCGATCACATGCGCGCTCGGGGTGAAGAGCGGCGCGGGCAGCACGGGCAGGTCGGCGGGGTCGTGCCACTGCCAGCGGTCGATCAAGTGCGGTTCCCTGACCTCCGGTTCGCCGGTGAAGGCGTGCACTCGGACGGCGGCGGTCAGCCGGGGCAGCCCGTGGACGGAGTCCATCAGCAGGGCCAGGGTCCGCGTCGTGTCCGCGTCGGCCCGCAGACCCGTCTCCTCCGCCAACTCCCGTACGCCCGCCGCCGTGAAGTCCTCACCCGGGTCGTTCTTGCCGCCCGGCAGCTCCCAGACCTCACGCTTCCTCGACCAGCCGAGCAGCACCCGGCCCGCCGCGTCGGTCACGACGACCCCCGCGCCGGTGAGCGCGTGCGGCGAGGGACGCCCCTTGTCTGCGTACGGGACCCGCTCGGTCTCTGCCACGTTCTCACCGCTCCTTCTGCCACGCCCGGACCCCCAGTCTGCCCCGTCCCGCCAAGATCCGGTCCCAGGGTCACGGCTCCGTCACGACCGACGACACCGACCGCCCGGACGGGAACCCCGGGACCCGCCGCACCCGTCGGGTCGGTCAGCAGCCCCCGACACCCGCCAGGAGACACCATGCTCGACCGACTGCCCCGCACGACGGCGCTCCTCGCGGGTCTGGTGCTCGCCGGAGGTGCGGTCGCCTGCGACCCGGAGGGTCTGCACTCCGCCGAGCACGCGGGTCCGTTCCCGCACGAGTCGCCGTCGGACTCCGCCGACGTCAGCCTGGAAGAGGCGTTGTCCGACTACGGTGTCCGCCTCCCGGAAGGCGCCGAGGACATCACCTACGGCGCCCGCAAGGCGTTGGACGGATACCCGTTCAACGCTCAGTTCTCCATGCCGTGCGACGGTGTTCCGGCGTTCGTCCGGGACAACCGGCTCGTGGCTGGAGGGAAGAAGACCCCCGACGACGTACTGACGGACGTCATGGACGCGGGGTTCACTCCGGGCGCGGGACCCGCCTACACGCGGGCGAAGGATTCGAAGCTGCCCGGGATCGGCGTGGCGGTCTTCGAACAGCCCGGGTCGTGCAGGGTGTTCCTCGGCGCCTGACCTCACCGAGACCCGCCCCGCGACGCCGGTCACTCCTTCTGCCACGCCCGGACCCCCAGTCTGCCCGTCGTGCCCAGGTCCAGTTCCGGGGTCACCATGACGGGCGCGGCGCCCGCCTTGGCGCGGACGCGGAGGTAGGGGGCGTTCACGGGGGTGCCGACGGTCTGCACGGTGTTGCGTCAGGCGATGCCCGCGAGGGCGCGTTCGCCGGGGCGCAGGGTGACGGGGCGGACGACGTCGGGGTTGCCGTCGAGGCGGGCGACCTCGTCGCCGGGCACGAGGCGGATCCCCTGGACCACCCGGTGGTCGGCGTCGAGGAGCTGGAGCCGGGGACGGCCGTCCAGTGTGTACGGGACCTTGCCGCAGTTCTCCAGGTGCAGCCCCGTCACGCGCAGCCCCATCGCCGCGTCCCCCTGGTCGGCCCACACCCGCACCCCGGACGCCGGACACGGCCCGCTCTCGGACGGCGCCTCGGCGGTGGGGACGCTGCGCACGGACGTGATCGACGCGTTCGGCCCGCCCACCGCCTCGCCGACACTCCGGCGCATCGCGACCGTCCCGCGCAGGGTCCCGCCCGCCCGGACCGGACCGACGACCCGGACCGCCCCGGTGTATCCGGAGGCGTCGAGGACGATCGTGTACGTCATGTCCCGCGCGCCGGGGTTGGTCACCGAGAACGCCGCGGTCAGCCCGTTCGCCCGGCAGACGCCGTGCCGGTCGACGGCGCCGGAATACAGCCCGGTGATCCGCACCCCGTCCCGCTCGCTGTTCGTGGCCGAGGGCACCGGGCTGGGCGTACCCGGCGGGCGCGGTGCGTCCGCGGTCGTCGTGGGCCGGGTGAGCGGGGGCGTACTGCCGGGGGTGGGCGTGGCCGAGGGACACGACGACGGTCCGGCGCCGCCCCCGCCGTCCGCCCGAGGGACCGCCTGCTGGGTACCGCATCCGGCGAGGACGACAGCCGCCGCCACGGCGAGCGTACCGACGGCGGTCCGGTCGGCAAATGATCTGCGCATCAGGCGAGTTGACCAGCGCCGGACCTCCCCGGCTGTGGCGGAAGCCACTCCTCCGGTCACGGCTCTGTCACAGGCGCGCCGCGCTCACCCCGATCCCCGCGAAGGCGTCCCGCACCGCCGACAGACTCGCCTCCCGCTCCGCCTCGGACATCCGGGCCGGGGCGTAGGTGACGACCGGGGGCAGCGGCTCGTAGCCGACGAACTCCAGCATTCCCCGGTGGACATGGAAGAGGAACTGGTCCAGCGCGCCGAACGCCCCGCCCGCTGCGAACGCCTCCTCGGGACCGCCCGTCGTGATCAGCGCCATCGCCCGCCTACCGTGCAGCGCGGCTCGGTCGAACAGCCCGAACTCCCCGCCGAACACCGCCCCCATGACGAACACCCGGTCGATCCAGCCCTTGAGGATCGCGGGCATCGAGAACCACCACAACGGGAAGGACAGGACGAGCAGTTCGGCCGACAGCACGGCGTCCAGGTGCGCGCGCACCTCCGCGGACAGGGTGCCTTCCCGTACGGCCCTCATCTGCTCGGCCTGCGGTTTGAACGGGCCCTCGAACGGCGGGAATTCACCGCGGTCGAGCACGGGGTTCCAGCCGTCGGCGTAGAGGTCGAGGACCCGCACGGAGTGACCGGAGCGGCGCAACTCCTCGACAGCCGCCCGCATTTGAGAAGAGGCGAACGAGTCGGGCTCCGGGTGCGCGTGCACGACGAGGGCGGACGGCTGGGCGTCCGTGGCGGGGTCCACGGTGGGCATGGTGTCCATACCGCCGATCGTATCGCAATATTCCGATGTGTCGATGTGAAGCCGTGGTGTGGAGCCGCGAACCCGCCGAGCCGTGGGTGGCCGGACGGCGAGCGACCGCTCAGATCAGCCCGCCCACCGCCTCCGACAGCCGCCGCAGCCGCTCCTCGTCCCGCCGGTAGTGGGTCCACTTGCCGACCCGCGTCGAGCGGACGAGCCCCGCCCGCTCCAGGGTCGCCATGTACGAGGACACGGTCGACTGGGCCAGCCCGCTCTTGGCCTGGATGTGGCTGACGCACACGCCCACGGTGTCGCGGTCCGCGATCGGCTCGTACGCCGCGAACTCCGCGTCCGGGTCCCGCAGCCAGCGCATGATCTGGAGCCGGACCGGGTTGGCCAGCGCCTTGAACGCCTCCAGCGTCTCCGAGGTGTCCGCCGCTTGCTCGGTCCGCGCCCCGCCCTCGTCGTTCCTGCTCATGTCCACCCAGGGTCCTGTCCGGTCGTCATCACGTCGACATACCAAAATATCTCGATGGATGAGAACCGGGTCAGGACTCCCGCCCCCGCATCCCGTCCTCGAACGCCCGCAGGATCCGCTCCGCCGCCAGCGTCGCCGTCAATGTCCCCTCCCGTACCCGCTGTTCCAGCTCCGGCGCGGTCTCCCGGACCGCCGGGTCCGAGCGCAGGCGGCCCAGGAGTTCGTCGCGGACCATGGTCCAGGTCCAGCCGACCTGCTGGTCACGGCGCTTGGCGGTGAGCCGGCCCGTGGAGTCCAGCAGGGTGCGGTGCTGTTCGAGGCGCTCCCACACCGTGTCGAGCCCCACGCCCTCGCGCGCGCTGCAGTGCAGCACCGGCGGAGTCCAGAACGCGTCCTTGCCGTGCATCAGCCGCAGCGCGCCCGCGAGTTCACGCGCGGCGGTCTTCGCGTCCCGCTCGTGCGGACCGTCCGCCTTGTTGACGGCGATCACGTCCGCCAGCTCCAGGACGCCCTTCTTGATGCCCTGGAGCTGGTCGCCGGTGCGGGCGAGGGTGAGGAGCAGGAAGGAGTCGACCATGTCGGCGACCGCGGTCTCCGACTGACCGACGCCGACGGTCTCGACCAGGATCACGTCGTAGCCCGCCGCCTCCATGACGATCATGGACTCCCGGGTCGCCTTGGCCACCCCGCCGAGCGTGCCCGCGCTGGGGGAGGGGCGCACGAAGGCGTCCGGGTCGACGGCCAGCCGCTCCATGCGGGTCTTGTCGCCCAGGATCGAGCCGCCGGTGCGCGTCGAGGACGGGTCCACGGCGAGCACCGCCACCCGGTGCCCCAGCGAGGTCAGCATGGTGCCGAACGCGTCGATGAACGTGGACTTGCCCACGCCCGGCACCCCGCTCACCCCGATCCGCCGCGCCCGCCCGCTGTGCGGCAGCAGCTCGGTCAGCAACTCCTGCGCCAGCGCCCGGTGTTGCGGTCGGGTGGACTCGACGAGCGTGATGGCGCGCGCCACCACGGCACGCTTCCCGTCGAGCACACCCTTGACATAGGCGTCGAGATCCATCGCGGCCATCGGCGCTACAGATCGTGGCCGAGATCGGCGGCGAGCCGCTTCACCAGGTCGTGCGCCGCGTCCGGGATGACCGTGCCCGGCGGGAACACCGCCGTCGCGCCCATCTCCAGCAGCGTCGGCACGTCCTGCGGCGGGATCACCCCGCCCACCACGATCATGATGTCCTCCCGGCCCTCCTCGGCCAGCTTCTCCTTCAGCGCCGGGACCAGCGTGAGGTGACCCGCGGCCAGCGAGGACACCCCGACCACGTGCACGTCCGCCTCGACCGCCTGCCGGGCGACCTCCTCGGGCGTCTGGAACAGCGGACCGACGTCCACGTCGAAGCCCAGGTCGGCGAAGGCGGTCGCGATCACCTTCTGCCCCCGGTCGTGCCCGTCCTGCCCCATCTTGGCGACCAGGATGCGCGGCCTGCGGCCCTCCGCCTCCTCGAACGCGTCCACCAGGGCACGGGTGCGGTCCACGGAGGGCGACTCCCCGGCTTCGTTGCGGTACACACCGGAGATCGTACGGATCTGCCCCGCGTGCCGCCCGTACACCTTCTCCAGAGCGTCGGAGATCTCGCCCACCGTCGCCTTCGCGCGCGCCGCGTTCACGGCCAGCTCCAGCAGGTTGCCCTCGCCGTCCGCCGCCCGGGTCAGCGCGTCGAGCGCGTCCCGGCACGCGACGTCGTCCCGCTCCGCGCGCAGCCGCCGCAGCTTCTCGATCTGCTGGGTGCGCACCGAGGAGTTGTCGACCTTGAGGACTTCGATCTGCTCGTCGGAGTCCACCCGGTACTTGTTCACGCCGATCACCGGCTGACGCCCCGAGTCGATCCGCGCCTGGGTCCGCGCCGCCGCCTCCTCCACGCGCAGCTTCGGGATGCCTGCGTCGATGGCCTGCGCCATGCCGCCCGCCGCCTCGACCTCCTGGATGTGCTGCCACGCCTTGCGCGCGAGGTCGTACGTCAGCCGCTCCACGTACGCGCTGCCGCCCCACGGGTCGATCACCCGCGTGGTGCCGGACTCCTGCTGGATCAGCAACTGCGTGTTGCGGGCGATCCGCGCCGAGAAGTCGGTCGGCAACGCCAGTGCCTCGTCCAGGGCGTTGGTGTGCAGCGACTGGGTGTGCCCCTGGGTCGCCGCCATCGCCTCGACACACGTCCGCGTGACGTTGTTGAACACGTCCTGCGCGGTCAGCGACCAGCCCGAGGTCTGCGAATGGGTGCGCAGCGAAAGCGACTTGGCGTTCTGCGGATCGAACTGCCTGACCAGCTTGGCCCACAGCAGCCGGGCGGCGCGCAACTTGGCGATCTCCATGAAGAAGTTCATGCCGATCGCCCAGAAGAACGACAGCCGGGGCGCGAACGCGTCGACGTCCAGACCCGCTTCACGCCCCGCGCGGATGTACTCCACGCCATCCGCGAGCGTGTACGCCAGCTCCAGATCGGCGGTCGCACCCGCCTCCTGGATGTGATAGCCGGAGATGGAGATGGAGTTGTAGCGCGGCATCCGCTGCGAGGTGTACGCGAAGATGTCGGAGATGATCCGCATCGACGGCTTCGGCGGATAGATGTAGGTGTTGCGGACCATGAACTCCTTGAGGATGTCGTTCTGGATGGTCCCGGCCAACTTCTCGGGCGGTACGCCCTGTTCCTCCGCCGCCACGATGTAGAGCGCGAGCACCGGCAGCACGGCGCCGTTCATCGTCATCGACACGGTCATCCGGTCCAGCGGAATCCCGTCGAACAACTGCCGCATGTCCAGGATCGAGTCGATGGCCACCCCCGCCATGCCGACGTCACCGGTTACGCGCGGATGGTCGCTGTCGTAACCCCGGTGCGTGGGCAGGTCGAAGGCGACCGACAGACCCTTCTGCCCCGCCGCGAGGTTGCGCCGGTAGAACGCGTTGGACTCCTCGGCGGTGGAGAAACCCGCGTACTGCCGGATGGTCCAGGGCTGGTTGACGTACATCGTCGGGTAAGGACCGCGCAGATACGGCGCGATGCCCGGGTACGTCTCCAGGAAGTCCAGGCCCTCCAGGTCCCGCCCGGTGTACAGCGCCTTCACCCCGATGCCCTCGGGGGTCTCCCACACCGGCTCGGCGCCCCCGGTCGCCCGCTCGACGGCGGCACGCCACTCCTCGGCGCCACCGTCCACGGCCGGGGTGCCCAGCTCGATCCCGGAGAAGTCGGGGATTCCCATCAGGACACTCCCATGCGGTCGAGAGTCGCGGACAGTACGGCGACGGCGTCGCAGCCCGCGAAGACGTAACTGTCGACGCCCGTGTATGCGGCGGGGCGTCCGGCCAGGGCCACATGACGGGCGCCCGCCGTACGCAGCGCCTCGGCGGCTCGCTCGGCCTCCTCCGCGTACCGGCTGTCGCTGGAGCACAGGACGGCTTCGGTGGCGCCGCTGTCCTCGAACTTCCCGGCGGTGACCGGTTCGATGCCGCCCGCCTGGAAGAGGTTGGCGGCGAAGGAGGCGCGCGCGGAGTGCTCGGCGGCGGGACCGAGCGTGGCGAGGTAGACGCGGGGGCGGCTGCCGGTGGCGGCGAGGTGGGCGTCGGAGCGGGTCCGCAGCGCCTCGTACGCCTCGTCCCGGCGCACGCGCGGCAGACCGCCGGAGCGCGGCTCGGGGGCGGGCTCGCGGACGACCGGCTTCTCGGCCAGGAACGGGAACTCGCTGACACCGGTGATGGGTTCGCGCCGCTTGGCCAGCTTCGCGGACCGCTCCCGCCAGGTCTTCGCCAGGTCCTCGCGGAGCCTGCCCGAGCGCAACACGGCCGCCTGGCCGCCGTCCTGCTCGATGGAGCGGAAGAACTCCCAAGCAGCCTCGGCGAGTTCGGCGGTCAGCCGCTCCACGTACCAGGAACCGCCCGCCGGGTCGATCACCCGGGCCAGATGGGACTCCTCCAACAGGATCGTGGAGGTGTTGCGCGCGATACGGCGGGCGAACGCGTCCGGGAGACCCAGGGCGTGGTCGAAGGGCAGCACGGTCACCGAGTCGGCGCCGCCGACCCCGGCCGCCAGCGTGGCGACCGTGGTGCGCAGCATGTTCACCCAGGGGTCGCGCCGGGACATCATCACCGGCGAGGTCACCACGTGCTGGGTCTGCGCGCCCGGCGCCCCGCACACCTCCGCGACCCGCGCCCACAGCCGACGCGCGGCACGCAGCTTGGCGACGGTCAGGAACTGGTCGGCGGTGGCGGCGTACCGGAACTCCAGTTGCGCGGCTGCCTGTTCGACGCTCAGCCCGGCCTCGGTCAGCTCCCGCAGATACGCCACGGCGGTGGCCAGCGACGCACCCAGCTCCTGTGCCGCCGAGCCGCCCGCCTCGTGGTACGGCAGCGCGTCCACGGTGAGCGTGCGCAGCCCCGGATACGTCTCGGCCACCTGCTTGGCCAGCGCGGCCACGGGGGCGAAGTCCAGCGGAGTGCCGGTGCGCGCCTCGTGGCCCAGCGGGTCGGCGCCGAGGCTGCCGCGTACCGCCTCGGGGGCGACGCCCCGCTCCTCGTACAGCCGCAGCAGCGCCGCCGCGGCGGTCTCGGTGTCGGCGCCCGCGTCCAGCACGACGGGCGCGAGGTCCAGATAGACGCCGTCGAGCGCCCGGCCGAGGTCCGCGACGGGGATGCCGCCCTCGCCGAGCACCAGCCAGAGCGAGGTGACGCCGTTCTCCAGATCGGCCAGGACGGTGCCGTCGCCGAGCGCCGCGTGCCGCTGCCGTACGTCCCAGCCGCCCGCGGTGCTGCCCTCGGGCCTGCCCCCGCGTGTGAACGGGGCGAAGCCCGGCAGACCGGGGTCGGGGGCGGCGTCGCGCGCGGTGTACAGGGGCCGGGTGCGCAGCCCGTCCTCCAGCGTCGTGGACAGGGCGTCCTCCGCCGCGCCGCCGGAGACTTCCTTGCCGGACTTGCGCAGTACACCCTCGACCAGGCGTTGCCACTGCTCGTGCGTCGCGTCAGGGAACTCGGCGGCCAGGGAGAGCCCGTCGTCAGGCAGGACCGTCATGCTCGGATGTTAGGACAGGGGGCTCAGATGGCAGCAGAAGGCCGGGCTGTGACGTTTCCCTCGTTGCGGTTGTGATCCGGGCCTCTGGACGGGCCATGTGACGCCGTGCGCACGGCTGATGGGACCGTGAGCGGACATGCGGAGGGTCGCACAGTGTGTCGCTGTTGGGCTGAACGGGTGACTTGGCGTAAGAATTGGCAGGTGCAGGCATCGCAAGCGAGTCAGGTCAGGGGGAGCCGGTGAGCCGTTACGACGTCACCGATGAACAGTGGGAAGGGCTCGCCCAGGTCGTGCCGCTGCGGGGCAGGGACGCGTGGCCGTCCGCGGTGAACCACCGCTCGCTGCCGGAGGCCGACACCGAGACCCGCCGCCGGTTCGTCGTCCTGAGGGTCAATGTGTTCGCGGACGCGCGCGACGTGGCCGAGACCCTGATGGCCGGGATCCCGGTGCTCCTCGACCTCTCCAGCGCGGAGACCGAGGTCGCCAAGCGCGTCCTCGACTTCAGCACCGGCGTCGTCTTCGGTCTGGCCAGCGGGATGCACCGGGTGGACCGGAACGTCTTCCTGCTGACGCCGCCCGGGACCGAGGTCAGCGGGCTGATGGGCATGGAGGCGTCGGGCGGCTGAGGAGCGGCTGAGGAGCCGTCATGGCCTTGCGTACGTGCCGCTCGTAGGGTCGTAGGACTTGGACCGGGCGGACGGTGTGCCCCGTTTTGACCCGGTCGCCCGATCGTAGGAAGGTCCGCGGGGCAAAACGGTTCGCCGGTCCGGGGCGGTCCTACGGTCCGGGTATGTCCGTGCCTTCCCTGACCGCCGAGCCGTCCGCCGCGGGCTCCGGCGAGCCGTTCGCCGCGACCTCCGGTGAGTCGTTCGCCGCGACTTCGACCGAGCCGTTCGCCGCGCCGTCCGTCGCGACTTCCGCGGAGCGCGCCGCCGGGTCCGCCGCACCGGCGGACCCCGCCGTCGGCGCCCTCACCGACGTCCGCGCCCGGATCACCGAGCTGCGGCTGTCCGCCTTCGCCGGGCACCGCAGGGCCGCGTTCCCGCTCGGCGCCGTCACCCTGTTCGCCGGGCCCAGCGGCACGGGCAAGTCCACCGCCCTCGCGGCCTTCGAGGCGCTGGCCCGGCTCGGCGGCGGCGCGCGCCTCGCCGACGTGTTCCCGGACCCGCTCGCCTGGGTGCCGGAGCGGGCGCGCCCGGACGGCGAGGGCAGGCGCGGCTTCCGCATCGGCTGTACGGCGGACGGGGTCGCCGGACCGGTGCTCCTCGACGTCGCGGTCCAGGTCGAGCCGCAGCTCAGGATCGTGGGGGAGCGGCTGACGGCGGGCGGGGTGGTCCTGCTGGAGACGGCGCTGCGCGATCCGGCGCGCCGGGCGGTGCAGGCAGCCTGGCACACGGCGGGCACCGCCCCGGTGACCCGCGCCCCGCTCCCCGACGACCGCCTGGGCACCCCGCTGCTGCCGCTGCGCGTGGCCGGGGCGACCGACGGACAGCGCCGGGTGCTGGCGGCGGCCGAGCAGATGGTGGTGGCGCTGCGCTCGGTCTTCCCCTGCGACCCGCGCCCGGAGTTCATGCGGGTGCCCGTCCCCACCGGGTCGGGACGGCTGCTGCCGGGGTGCGACAACCTGGCCGACGTCGTAGCCCGCACCCGCACCGAATGCGGACGGCGGCACGCCCTGCTGGTCGAGACGGTGCGCGCGGGCTGCGCGGGCCCGGTCGCGGACCTGCTGGCGGAACGGCTCCCGGACGGCACGGTACGGGCGCTGCTCGACCGGGGCGACGGCCACCGCACCGACCTGGCCCGGCTCGGCGAGGGCGAGCTGCGCTACATCGCCCTCGCCCTGGTGCTGATGACCGGGCCGGGCGTGCTCGACGTGGACGCGCCGGGGGAGGTGCCCGACGCGCTGCGCACCCTCACCGTGCTGGCCGACGGCTTCGACCGCTGCCTCGACCCCGCCCGGCGCCGCGAACTCCTCGCCCTCGCGGCCCGGATGGGCGAGCGCGGTCATGTCCGCTGCGTGGGGGCGGTGAACGACGCGTCCTGGGCCTCGGGGACACCGGGCGTCACGGTGGTACACCTGGGGGCGTGACCGAACGCCCCGATCTCCCCGGACTCCAGCGCAGGCTGGCCGAGTTCGCCGCCGCGCGCGACTGGCAGCCGTACCACACCCCCAAGAACCTCGTCTCCGCGCTCAGTGTCGAGGCGTCCGAACTGCTGGAGATCTTCCAGTGGCTGACGCCCGAGGAGTCGTCCCGGGTGATGGCGGACCCGGACACCGCGCACCGGGTCACCGACGAGGTGGCCGACGTGCTCGCCTATCTCCTCCAGTTGTGCGAGGTGCTCGGCGTCGACCCGCTCACCGCGCTCGCGGCCAAGATCGAGCGGAACGAGAAGCGGTTTCCGGTGGGAGGCGACGGAGGAGCCGCGTGAGGTGGGCGGGGGAGGGGCGACAATCGCTCAATAACCGGACTATCAGACTCCGTTATCACTCTATGGAGTCAATTTCCCTGCCGATTCCGAATTGTTGTCCACAGATTTCCACCTTCCTCTGGCTTTTCGCACCAAGCGCCCTCACTCTGGGTAGTGAACAGAAAGAGTGCGGACAGATGTACGGCGGCTTCGGCGGACCGGGGGCAGCGGATGGATGCGGTGCGGCTCATCGAGACGAGCAGGCGTGCCCTGGCGGCGGAAGCCGAGGCACCCGAGGGCATGGTGGAGGTGTGGCAGGCACAGGCGCTGGCCCAGGCGATAGGCAGCCGCCTCGCGGTCTCCGGTCCGCCGGAGCTGCGCGGCGAGGCGCTCGGGCTGACCGAGCTGGCGGGCCGGGGCTGCGGCGTCCTCGACCCTCCCGAGCTGGAGTTAGGCGACCTGCGCGCCGCCCAGCTCACCGAACTGGCCGACGCCCGCCAGACCCTGCTGTGCCTGTGCGGACTCCTCGGCGAGGTGGGTATCGCCCTGGTCGGCATGGCCAGCGCGGCGGCGGACGAGACGACGTACTGGCAGTGCATGGAGGCCATCGACGCGGCCGACGAGTCCCGCGACCGGGTCCTGGAGATGC
Organism: Streptomyces sp. DSM 110735; assembly: GCF_016482685.1. Taxonomy (GTDB): domain Bacteria; phylum Actinomycetota; class Actinomycetes; order Streptomycetales; family Streptomycetaceae; genus Streptomyces. The sequence goes on from NZ_JACYHF010000005.1 coordinate 316,311, forward strand.
TGCGCAAGCTCGCGGCACGGGAGGAGATGGTGCATGAGAGAGAGGCGGGCTGAGCGGCGTTGCCGCTGGTAGGGCGCGCGGGTGTTGCAGGATGGATGTATGGACCTTCGAATCTTCACCGAGCCCCAGCAGGGGGCCACCTACGACACCTTGCTGACCGTGGCGAAGGCCACCGAGGACCTCGGTTTCGACGCCTTCTTCCGCTCCGACCACTACCTCCGCATGGGCAACGTCAGCGGTCTGCCCGGTCCCACCGACGCCTGGATCACCCTGGCGGGTCTCGCCCGCGAGACCCGGCGCATCCGCCTCGGCACGCTCATGACGGCCGGCACCTTCCGGCTGCCCGGCGTGCTCGCCATCCAGGTCGCGCAGGTGGACCAGATGTCCGACGGCCGGGTCGAACTCGGTCTGGGCGCGGGCTGGTTCGAGGAGGAGCACAAGGCGTACGGCATCCCGTTCCCCCAGGACAAGTTCGCCCGTCTGGAGGAGCAGCTCGAGATCGTCACCGGGCTGTGGGCGACCGAGACCGGCAAGACCTACGACTTCCACGGCAAGTACTACGACCTCACCGAGTCGCCCGCGCTGCCCAAGCCCGCCCAGTCCAAGGTGCCGGTGATCATCGGCGGTCACGGCGCGAAGCGCACCCCGCGTCTCGCGGCACGCTATGCGGACGAGTTCAACATCCCCTTCGCGTCCGTCGAGGACTCCGCCCGCCAGTTCGGGCGGGTCCGCGCCGCCGCCGAGGAGGAGGGGCGCGCGCCCGACTCGCTCGTCTACTCCAACGCGCTCGTGGTGTGCGTCGGGCGCGACGACCAGGAGGTCGCCCGCCGCGCCGCCGCCATCGGGCGCGAGCCCGACGAGCTGAAGGACAACGGTCTGGCGGGCACCCCGGCCGAGGTCGTCGAGAAGATCGGCCGCTACGCCGAGGTGGGCTCCGAGCGGATCTACCTCCAGCTCCTCGACCTGACCGACCTCGACCAGTTGGAGCTGATCTCCGCCGAGGTCATGCCGCAGCTCTCGTAAACCCCTCCCCGAGGGCGACTGTGACGGTCCTGTGACCGGAACTGTGGCTTCCATCACGGTCCTTGACGGGCCGTGATGGTGGTCTCGGGCGATGGAAGCGCTGAGTTCGATCGTCTTCGCCCTGCTGCTGTTCCCCGCCGTCATCGGCGCCTTCGTCTGGTGCGTCGTCCTGCTCGGCAAGATCCTTTCCGTCGCGCTTCCGGGACGCCGCCCCGACTGGCGGTACAGCCTGCTGCGCTGGGGAGCGTGGATGGCGGGGGCGGCGGCGCTGATCCTCTACCTCCTGGGCGCCGGAAGCGTCGCGATGTCCGTGAACGAGTCCTCCCACGGCGCGGACTCCACCCCCGCCCAGGAGTGCCGGGACGACTACTCGATGGATCGGCTCACGGGGCAGCGAGGCTCCTACTTCCCCCTCGGCTTCGACTGCGTCCTCGACGACGGCAGCACCGGCCCGAGCACGAACGCCTACTTCTGGCTCAACACCTCCGTCGCCGTCTCCGCGCTGACCGCCTTCGGACTGGTCATCACCATGGGCGGGATCAGCGAACACAGAGCCCGCGTCGCCCTGCGAAAACCACTGGTCACCACGGCGGACAATCCACCAGACTCGGACACGTGTTCCTGACGATCTCCACGCGCGGCACCGCCGCCACCCCGGCCACCGACCTCGGGTATCTGCTGCACAAGCACCCCGACCACGCCCAGACGTTCGCCACGTCCCACGGCACGGCGCACGTCTTCTACCCCCAGGCGGACGCCGAGCGCTGCACGGCGGCGCTGCTGCTGGAGATCGATCCCGTCGCGCTGGTCCGCAGGGGCAAGGGGAAGGGCCGGGGCGGCGCGCCCGACACCGCGCTCGCGCAGTACGTCAACGACCGTCCCTACGCGGCTTCCTCGCTGCTCGCGGTCGCGCTCAGCGCGGTCTTCTCCAGCGCCATGCGCGGTGTCTGCAAGGCGCGCCCGGAGCGCGCCGCCGCCCCGCTGCCGCTGCGCGTCGAGGTGCCCGCGCTGCCCGCCCGGGGCGGTCCGGAGCTGGTACGACGCCTCTTCGAGCCGCTCGGCTGGACCGTCGGCGTCGACCCCGTCGCGCTGGACGTGAAGTTCCCGGAGTGGGGCGACTCGCGCTACGTCCGGCTCGTCCTGGAGTCCGACACCCTCACCCTGGCCGAGGCGCTGCGCCATCTGTACGTCCTGCTCCCGGTCCTGGACGACGCCAAGCACTACTGGGCCTCCGCCGACGAGGTGGACAAGCTGCTGCGCGCCGGTGAGGGCTGGCTGCCGGACCACCCCGAGCAGAAGCTCATCACCAGCCGCTACCTCTCCCGCCGCTGGTCCCTGACCCGCCAGGCGATGGAGCGCCTGGAGCTGGCCCGCCTCGCCGAGGCGGACGACAGCGAGGTCGAGGACATCGACAACGCGGTGGCACAGGAGACCCCGGAGACGGAGGAGACCGGGACCGCCGACGACACCGGCACCGGCAGCACCGACACCGGCACCCCCGCCGCCGAAGCCACCCGGACCGCCGAAGCGCCCCAGAGCGCCGAAGCCCTCCCGACCGCCGAAGGCACCCCCGCCGGCTCCAAGCCCCTCCCGCTCGCCGTCCACCGCCGCGAGGCGATCCTCGCCGCTCTCCACGACTCCGGCGCCGCCCGCGTCCTCGACCTCGGCTGCGGCGAGGGCACCCTGCTGCGCGCGCTGCTCCAGGACACGCGGTTCACCGAGATCGTCGGCATGGACGTCTCCGTCCGTGCCCTCGCCATCGCCGCGCGCAGGCTGAAGCTGGACCGCATGGGCGAGCGCCAGGCGTCCCGGATCACCCTGCTCCAGGGCTCGCTGGCCTACACCGACAAGCGGCTCGCGGGGTACGACGCCGCCGTGCTCAGCGAGGTGATCGAACACCTCGACCTGCCCCGGCTGCCCGCGCTGGAGTACGCGGTCTTCGGCGCCGCCCGACCGCGCACGGTGGTCGTGACGACCCCGAACGTCGAGTACAACGTCCGCTGGGAGTCGCTGCCCGCCGGACACGTCCGGCACGGCGACCACCGCTTCGAGTGGACCCGCGCCGAGTTCCGCGCCTGGGCGGAGGACACGGCTCAACGGCACGGCTACAGCGTCGAGTTCCGTGCCGTCGGACCCGACGACCCCGAGGTGGGACCGCCCACCCAGATGGCCGTGTTCCACCGGCACACCACCCCGCAGGAAGAGAAGAAGGAGGCGAAGGCGGCATGACCGAGAACAGCGAGGGGCGCGTGCTGCCCGTCACCGACCTCTCCCTGGTGGTACTCGTCGGCGCCTCCGGCTCCGGCAAGTCCACCTTCGCCAAGCGGCACTTCAAGCCCACCGAGGTGATCTCCTCCGACTTCTGCCGGGGACTGGTCTCCGACGACGAGAACGACCAGAGCGCCACCCGCGACGCCTTCGACGTCCTGCACTACATCGCGGGCAAGCGGCTCGCGGCAGGACGCCGCACCGTCGTCGACGCCACCAGCGTGCAGCAGGACGCCCGCCGTCAACTGATCGACCTGGCAAGGCAGTACGACGTGCTGCCCATCGCCATCGTGCTCGACGTACCCGAGGAGGTGTGCGCCGAGCGCAACGCCGCCCGGCCCGACCGCGCCGACATGCCCCGCCTGGTCGTCCAGCGGCACACCCGCGAACTGCGCCGCTCGCTGCGGCACTTGGAGCGCGAGGGCTTCCGCAAGGTGCATGTGCTGCGCGGCGTCCAGGAGGTCGAGCACGCCACCGTCGTCACCGAGAAGCGCTTCAACGACCTGCGCCACCTCACCGGGCCGTTCGACATCATCGGCGACATCCACGGCTGCTCGTCCGAACTGGAGTCGCTGCTGGCCACGTTGGGCTACGAGGACGGGGTGCACCCCGAGGGGCGTACCGCCGTGTTCGTCGGTGACCTGGTCGACCGGGGACCGGACTCGCCGGGCGTGCTGCGCCGGGTGATGGGCATGGTCGGCGCGGGCAGCGCGCTGTGCGTGCCGGGCAACCACGAGAACAAGTACGGCCGTCACCTCAAGGGCCGCAAGGTCCAGCACACGCACGGTCTCGCCGAGACCATCGCCCAGATGGAGGGCGAGAGCGAGGAGTTCAAGGACGAGGTACGCCGCTTCCTGGACGGACTGGTCAGCCACTACGTCCTCGACGGCGGTCGGCTGGTCGTCTGCCACGCGGGTCTGCCGGAGAAGTACCACGGCCGCACCTCGGGCCGCGTCCGCTCGCACGCCCTGTACGGCGACACCACCGGCGAGACCGACGAGTTCGGGCTGCCCGTGCGCTACCCGTGGGCCGAGGACTACCGGGGCCGCGCCGCCGTGGTCTACGGCCACACCCCGGTCCCCGAAGCCACGTGGCTCAACAACACCCTCTGCCTGGACACCGGCGCCGTCTTCGGCGGCAAGCTCACCGCGCTGCGCTGGCCGGAGCGCGAGGTGGTGGACGTACCCGCCGAGCGGGTCTGGTACGAACCGGCCAAGCCGCTGCGCACCGAGGCGCCCGGCGGTCGCGACGGCCGTCCGCTGGACCTCGCCGACGTGCGCGGACGCGGTGGCGTGGAGACGCGGTACCAGGGCCGGGTCGCGGTCCGCGAGGAGAACGCGGCCGCCGCCCTGGAGGTGATGAGCCGCTTCGCGGTCGACCCGCGTCTGCTGCCGTACCTCCCGCCCACCATGGCGCCCACCCCGACCTCGCGGGAGGAGGGGTACCTGGAGCACCCGGTGGAGGCGTTCGCGCAGTACGCGCGGGACGGGGTCGCGCGGGTCGTGTGCGAGGAGAAGCACATGGGCTCGCGGGCGGTCGCCCTGGTCTGCCGGGACGCGGACGCCGCGCGCGAGCGGTTCGGCGTCGAGGACGGACGCACCGGCTCGCTCTACACCCGCACCGGGCGCCCCTTCTTCGACGACGGGAAGGTGACCGAGGAGATCCTCGGCAGGCTCCGCTCGGCGGTCACACAGGCGGGTCTGTGGGACGAACTCGCCACCGACTGGCTCCTGCTGGACGCCGAACTGATGCCGTGGTCGCTGAAGGCGGGCGGACTGCTGCGCCGCCAGTACGCGGCCGTGGGCGCCGCCTCCGGGGCGGTGTTCCCGGACGCGCTCGCCGCCCTGGAGTCCGCCGCCGCGCGCGGTGCCGAGGTGGCGGACCTGCTGGAGCGGCAGCGGGAACGCGCCGTGGACGCCGCCGCGTTCACCGACGCCTACCGCCGCTACTGCTGGACCACCGACGGACTCGAGGGCGTCCGCCTGGCGCCCTTCCAGTTGCTCGCGGTGCAGGGGCGCAGCCTCGCCGGACTCCCGCACGACGAGCAACTTGCCCTGCTCGACCGGCTGGTGGAGCACGACTCCGCCGGGCTGCTCCAGACCACCCGGCGCCTCTACGTCGACACCGGCGACCCCGAGTCGGTGCGCGCGGGCGTCGACTGGTGGCTGGAGATGACCGGGCGGGGCGGCGAGGGCATGGTCGTCAAGCCGCTCGGCGCCCTGGTCCGCGACGACAAGGGACGCCTGGTGCAGCCCGGCGTCAAGTGCCGGGGGCGGGAGTACCTGCGGATCATCTACGGTCCGGAGTACACCCGCCCGGACAACCTCGCCCGCCTCCGGCAGCGCTTCCTGAACCACAAGCGCTCCCTCGCGGTCCGCGAGTACGCCCTCGGTCTGGAGGCGCTGGACCGCCTCGCCGACGGCGAGCCGCTGTGGCGGGTGCACGAGGCGGTCTTCGGGGTGCTCGCGCTGGAGTCGGAACCGGTGGACCCGCGCCTGTGACCGACCGGTCCCCCGGCGCGGGCCCGCCGACCGGCGACCGAACCGACCGGCGACCAAGCCGGGCGGCGACCGAGCCGGGCGGTCTACCCGTGCCAGGGACCGGTCACCGCGAACGTGGTGCCGGGCGTGTAGCAGTTGACGTACATCGTCTCCCCGTCCGGGGAGAAGGTGACGCCCGCGAACTCGCCCCACTCCGGCTTCTCGGGCGTGCCGATGTTCTGCTTGCCCCGGGCCATCGCGTAGACCTCGCCGCCCCGGGTGACGCCGAAGACGTGCTGGGCGCCGTTGCCGTCCTCGCACACCATCAGACCGCCGCTCGGGGCGAGGCAGATGTTGTCCGGGGACTCGCCGGGCAACCGCACGTCCGTGTCCGGGCCGAAGACGATCACCAGGGTGAGGCGGCGCCGGTGCGGGTCGTAGCGCCAGATCTGGCCGTAGTGGTCGGCGGCGGAGCCCTCCGCGCTGTGGGCGAAGGACGACACGAAGTAGACGCAGGTGCCGCCCCAGTAGCAGCCCTCCAGCTTCTGGGCGTGCGTGATGCCGCCGGAGCCGTAGTCCTGGAGCCGGGTCGGGGTGGCGGTGGCCAGCGGGTCGGGGACGTCCACCCACTCGATGCCGTCGAAGCTCGCCCCCGTCTCCTGGACGGTCGACAGATCGGGCACCCCGGGCACCCGCATCGCCTGGAGCCTTCCGCCCGCGCGCAGCGAGCCCACCCCGCCGAGCGGTTTGCGCGGCAGGAAGCGGTAGAAGAGACCGAAGGGCTTGAGGAAGGCGTCCTCCGTCTCGTAGACGACGCCGGAGCGCGGGTCGATCGCGATCGCCTCGTGCTGGAAGCGGCCCATCGCGGTCAGTGGGACGGCGCCGGTGCGGTGCGGGTCGGTGGGGTGGACCTCGAAGATGAAGCCGTGGTCCTTGGTGTGGCCGTTGTCGCCCGCCCGGTCCTCGGTCTCCTCGCAGGTCAGCCAGGTGCCCCAGGGGGTACGGCCGCCCGCGCAGTTCACGGCCGTACCGGCGATGGCCACCCGCTCCGACAGCACCCGGCCCTGGGAGTCCAGCTCCAGCGCCGTACAGCCGCCGTGGCCCTCCGGGTCGTAGGTGAGTCCCTCGACGGCGGGCACGCGGATCTTCGCGGTCGGGCGGTTCTCGTGGTTGCGCACGAGGTGGGTGCGCCCGCCCCGACCCGAGAAGGCGGCCATGCCGTCGTGGTTGGAGGGCACCGGACCCTCGCCGGAGCGCAGCGGGGCGCCCTCGCGGGAGAGCACCCGGTAGCGGAAGCCCTTCGGCAGGTCCAGCAGCCCTTCGGGGTCGGGGACGAGCGGGCCGTAACCGGTGCGACCCAGTGAGCGCGCGGCGGCGGTGCCCGCGAAGAGTTCGGAGAGCGCACCGGTGAAGACGATGCCCGCCCCCACCGCGCTCGCGGAGGCCAGGACCTGACGTCGTGATGCGGACATGCGGCGGCAACCTTCCCGTTGGCGGACAGGAGCTGTGCGTCGCCTGTGTCTACCACCGCGCACGGATCACCGGAACCACGCGTGCGCCACCTGTCACTCTCCGAGCACATGCCACGCCGTACCCCGCCGGTTCCCGTCGCCCGGCGCGACCCACGGTGAAAACCGGGGGCACGCAAACGGTCGGGAAGCGCGTGAACCCGGTCGCGGACGGCCAGGATGAAGGCATGGCATTCCACGTCGATTCCGAGGCCGGACGGCTGCGCCGGGTGATCCTCCACCGCCCCGACCTCGAACTGAAACGGCTCACCCCGAGCAACAAGGACGCCCTGCTCTTCGACGACGTGCTGTGGGTGCGCCGGGCGCGCGCCGAGCACGACGGGTTCGCCGACGTGCTGCGCGACCGCGGGGTGGAGGTCCATCTCTTCGGCGACCTGCTCACCGAGACCCTCGCGGTCCCCGAGGCGCGCTCCCTGGTCCTGGACCGGGTCTTCGACGAGAAGGAGTACGGTCCGCTCGCCACCGACCATCTGCGCGCCGCCTTCGACGGGATGGCGCCCGACGCGCTGGCCGAGGCGCTGGTCGGGGGCATGACGAAGCGGGAGTTCCTGGAGGCGCACGCGGAGCCCACCTCGGTCCGCTTCCACGTCATGGACCTGGACGACTTCCTGCTCGGTCCGCTGCCCAACCACCTCTTCACCCGCGACACCTCGGCGTGGATCTACGACGGTGTCTCCATCAACGCCATGCGCTGGCCCGCCCGGCAGCGCGAGACCGTGCACTTCGAGGCGATCTACCGGCACCACCCGCTCTTCCGCGACGAGACCTTCCACATCTGGTCGCGCGGACAGGCCGACTACCCCTCCACCATCGAGGGCGGCGACGTGCTGGTGATCGGCAACGGCGCGGTCCTCATCGGCATGAGCGAGCGCACCACCCCGCAGGCCGTGGAGATGCTCGCGCACAAGCTGTTCGCGGCGGGCTCCGCGCGCACCATCGTGGCGCTCGACATGCCCAAGCGGCGCGCCTTCATGCACCTCGACACCGTGATGACCATGGTCGACGGCGACACCTTCACCCAGTACGCCGGACTCGGCATGCTCCGCTCGTACACCATCGAGCCGGGCGTGGGCGACAAGGAACTGAAGGTCACCGACCACCCGCCGGAGCACATGCACCGGGCCATCGCCGCCGCCCTCGGGCTCGGCGAGATCCGCGTGCTCACCGCCACCCAGGACGTGCACGCCGCCGAGCGCGAGCAGTGGGACGACGGCTGCAACGTCCTCGCCGTCGAACCCGGCGTCGTCGTCGCCTACGAGCGCAACGCCACCACCAACACGCATCTGCGCAAGCAGGGCATCGAGGTCATCGAGATCCCGGGCAGCGAACTGGGGCGGGGGAGAGGCGGACCGCGCTGCATGAGCTGTCCGGTGGAGCGCGAGGCGGTGTGAGGCGAGGCGGTGTGGGACGGGGCGGCATCGGCGGACCGCTGTGAGACTCCGCATAATCATGCTGCGAAATGAATAGCCATGCCGTGCTTCGTATAGAATTACCGCAGCCCCCGTCCCCGGACCCCTGGAGCGCCCCCATGGCGACAGTCCCGACCGCCCTCGCCGGCCGCCACTTCCTCAAGGAGATCGACTTCTCCGCCGAGGAGTTCCGCGGTCTGGTCGAGCTGGCCGCGGAGCTGAAGGCCGCCAAGCGCGCCGGGACCGAGACACGGCACCTGACCGGCAGGAACATCGCGCTGATCTTCGAGAAGACCTCGACCCGCACCCGCTGCGCGTTCGAGGTCGCCGCCGCCGACCAGGGCGCCCACACCACCTACCTCGACCCGGCGGGCTCCCAGATCGGGCACAAGGAGTCCGTGAAGGACACCGCCCGCGTCCTGGGGCGGATGTACGACGCGATCGAGTACCGGGGTCACGGTCAGGGCGTCGTCGAGGAGCTGGCCGCCCACGCGGGCGTGCCCGTCTACAACGGGCTGACCGACGAGTGGCACCCCACCCAGATGCTCGCCGACGTGCTCACCATGACCGAGCACAGCGACAAGCCCCTGGACGGGATCGCCTTCGCCTACCTCGGCGACGCCCGCTACAACATGGGCAACTCCTACCTGGTCACCGGCGCCCTGCTCGGCATGGACGTGCGGATCGTCGCCCCCCGGGTGCTGTGGCCGGACGAGACGATCGTCGCCCTCGCCCGGCAGCTCGCCGAAGCCTCCGGCGCCCGCGTCACCCTCACCGAGGACGTGAAGGAGGGTGTGCGCGGCGCCGACTTCGTCGCCACCGACGTCTGGGTCTCCATGGGCGAGCCCAAGGAGGTCTGGGACGAGCGGATCGCGCTGCTCGGACCGTACGCCGTCACCATGGACGTGCTGCGCGCGACGGGCAACCCGGACGTGAAGTTCCTGCACTGCCTGCCCGCCTTCCACGACCTCGGCACCACCGTCGGCCGCGAGATCCACGAACGGCACGGACTGACCGAGCTGGAAGTCAGCGACGAGGTCTTCGAGTCGGCGCACTCGGTCGTCTTCGACGAGGCCGAGAACCGCATGCACACCATCAAGGCGGTGCTGGTGGCGACGCTCGGCGATATCTCACAAACCCTTGCGTGACCCGCCTCACCTGGCCTTATCCTGACCGACGGCCTGGCCCCACCCCCGCCGCGCCGACGCAGCGGCCTCACCCGGGCCGTCCGCACCACCCAGAAACGAGCACCACCCCTATGCCCGCTCCCCGCATCAAGTCCCCGCACCTGCTCGTCGCCGAATCCGGCGCCGACCGCGAGGGCCACGGTCTGAAGCGCACCATGGGCCTCTTCCAGCTCATCTGCTTCGGCGTCGGCGCCATCGTCGGTACCGGCATCTTCGTCGGCCTCTCCTCCTCCGTCGCGCAGGCCGGACCCGCCGTCGTCGTCTCGTACATCCTCGCCGCGATCACCTGCGTGTTCACCGCCTTCTCCTTCGCGGAGCTGGGCGGCGCGATACCGGTCTCCGGCTCCTCGTACTCCTTCGCCTACGCCGGTCTCGGCGAGACCACCGCCTTCCTGGTCGGCTGGTGCCTGCTCCTGGAGTACGGCATCTCCATCTCGGCCGTCGCGGTCGGCTGGAGCGAGTACGTCAACGAACTCCTGCACAGCCTCACCGGCTGGCAGATCCCGGACGCGCTGTCCGCCGGACCCGGCGACGGCGGCATCGTGAACCTGCCCGCCGTCATCGTCATCGCCATGGCATCCGTGCTGCTGGTGCGCGGCGTGCGCGAGAGCGCGCGGGCGACCGCCGCCATGGCCGCGGTCAAGCTGGTCATCCTGCTCGCGTTCTGCGCCATCGGCTACAGCGCCTTCAAGCACGGCAACCTCACGCCGTTCTCCCCGGCGGGGCTCGGCGGCATCGGCGCGGGCACCACCGCCGCGTTCTTCTCCTACATCGGCTTCGACGCGATCACCACCGCCGGTGAGGAGGCGAAGAACCCGCGCCGGGACATCCCCGTGGCGATCCTCGTCTGCATGGGTCTGGTCACGCTGCTGTACTGCGCGGTCGCGCTCGCCGCGATCGGCGCCATCGGCGGCAAGGAGGTCGGCAGCCGCTCCGCCGCGCTGTCCTACGTCGTCAACCAGGTCACCGGCTCCGCCATCGGCGGCGGGGTCATCGCCTTCGGCGCGGTCGTCGCCATCGCCTCCGTGGTCCTCGCCGTGATGTACGGCCAGACCCGCATCCTGCTGTCGATGTCCCGCGACGGACTGGTCCCGCGCGTCTTCGAGAAGGTCTCCCCGAAGACCTCCACGCCGGTCGCGGGCACGCTGATCGTCGCCGCCGTCTTCGCGATCCCGGCCGCCTTCGCCTCGCTGGACGCCACGGTGAACCTGTGCACCATCGGCACGCTGGCCATCATGGCCGTCGTCAACATCGCGGTGATCGCGCTGCGCCGCCGCCAGCCGGACCTCAAGCGCGGTTTCCGGGTGCCGCTGTACCCGGTCGCCCCGCTGCTGGGCGTCGCCTTCTGCCTCTACCTGATGTACGAGACGGGCTGGCGGACCTGGGCGCAGTTCGCGGTGTTCCTCGCGGTGGGCCTGGGCGTGTACTTCGCCTACGGGCGCCGGCACTCGCTGATGGCCAAGGGCGCGGGCGCCGAGGGCGCCGAGGCTGCTGAAGTCACGCCGAGCGCCGCTGAGCGGGAACCACAGGCAGTCTGAACCAGACCGCCTTGCCCGACGAGGTGAGGCGGTGACCGCAGGACGAACTGAGGGCGCGGATCAGCAACAGACCGCGCCCTCCCTCCTGCCAGGGGTCGGGCTCCTCGATCACGGGACGCGTCAGATGACCCGGCGGCGCCGGGTCCGGGTCGTGCACCTCGACCTGGCAGCCGCTCGGCCGCAGCTCCACGACCAGCTCGATCGGTCCGCTGCCCGCGGTGTGCTCCACCGCGTTGGCGACCAGCTCGGCCGTGAGCAGCTCCGCGGTGTCGCAGTCGGCCGTGTGCTCCACCCCGGCCAGCGCCGACCGCACCAGCGCGCGCGCCACCGGCACCGCCGCGGCGGTGTGCGGCAGCGCGATGCGCCAGGAGGCCGATTCGGTGGGGCGTTCGTGCAAGGCGAGTAGTCCGTTCATGGAGCAGGCTGTCCTGCTTTCGACTGTAGGAAATGGTACGGGCCCGCCCTCACGGACGACCGGGCGCCGCCGGACGGTCCCCGAGGGCCCCGCCACGCCGCCGTCTACCCGCCCGGGAACCCCGCCGCACCCGCCCGTGCCAGCCGTTACGGCGTTGTCGAACCCCGGTGACACGTGTGACGGGACCGGGTTCGAGGGACGATCCGGCCACACGCACGTGACGACATTCACAAACGATCCGGGGGCGGGCGAGGTCACTTCCGTACACGCGCGCGCACGAGGCGTGGGCGCGGTCACTCCACGCGGACGGGGGCTCACACCCCGGCGCGGACGGCTTCCCCCGCACCTGCCGGGCTCACACGCCGGGCTCACACCTCGGGCTCACACGCCGGGCTCACACTCCGGCGAACTCCGCCCCCGCGTCGCGCAGCCGCTCTCGCAAGGCGCCGAAGACCTCCGCCGAGGCGGTGCCGGGCCAGTCGGCGGGCAGCAGCCGGGCGGGCAGCCCCGGGTCGGCGTAGGGGAGGTGCCGGAAGGCGTCCAGGGCGAGCAGATAGTCGCGGTAGGCGTCCTCGGGCGGGGTGTCCGCACGCCGCCGCCAGGACCGCAGCACGGGCGCGTGGGCGTCCAGGAACCGCTCGTGCTCCTTGGCGATCGCCGCGAGGTCCCACCAGCGGGCGACCGCCTCCGCGGTCGGCGCGAAGCCGAGGTGATCACCCCGGAACAGATCGACGTACGGGTCGAGACCCAGGCGGCTCAGCACGTGCCGGGTCTCCCCGTACAGCCGCGCCGGGGCCACCCACACCCCGGGTGCCGCCGTGCCGAAGCCGAGGGCTGCCAGCCGCGAGCGCAGCACGTGCCGCTTCTGCCGCTCCGACTCGGGCACGGAGAACACCGCGAGCACCCAGCCCGCGTCCTCGGCGGACCCCGCGGCGCGGGTACGGCTCTCGCTGTCCTGGAGCAACTGACGTGCCTCGGCGGAGAGTTCGTACCCGGCGGCACCCTCGGCGGTACGGGCGGGCAGCAGCAGACCGCGGCGCTTGAGCCGGGACACCGAGGAGCGCACCGACGGGGCGTCGACGCCGACCGCGGCCAGCAGCCGGATCAGTTCCGCGACGGGCATCGGACCCGGCAGAAAGCGGCCGTACGCGCCGTAGAGCGTGACGATGAGAGACCTGGGGGCGTGCTGCTCGGACACGTTGATCATTTTAGATCTTCGACATCAGTGCTGGTCACCACCGGTGTGACGGGTGGCTGGTACGCCCGGCCCAGTGACGTGCCACCGCTCGGGTGATGATCGCGCCCGGTCCCGGGGACGCCCGGCGGCGAGGGGAAGTCCCACCCCAGGAACCATCCCCTCGCACCCCTGTAACCCCGACCGGGAGGCACCCCCATGTCCGTACGCCCCGCCCTCGCCGCCGTCCTCGGCGCCGCCGCGCTGCTGTGCGCGCTCGCCGCACCGGCCGCCGTCGCCGCCCCGTCCGAGAGCGTCACCGTCGACCCGGTCGCCGTGATCGAGGAGGACGGCACCGTGACCCTCTCCGGCACCTACCGCTGCCTGCCCGCCACCGGTCCCGTCTTCGTCAGCTCCTCCGTCGACCAGGACGACTCCCGCGTCAAGTACGGCATCGGGGGCACCCGCGCCACCTGCGACGGCACCCGGCACCACTGGACCAACTCCGGCCAGGTCCCGGACGACGCGCTGCGCGCCGGTCCCGCCCATGTGGAGGCGACGGTGACCGAGCTGCACCCCGCGGGCATCGCCTTCCTGCCGGTGTTCCACGCGACGGGCGAACGGGACGTGACGATGGTCGAGGACTGACCCCGCGCCTCCGCCGACCCGGTGCCGCCGCGCCTCCGCCGACCCGGTGACCCCGGGTCGGCTCGCGTCCCGGCTGCGCGGGCGGCGTCTTCCCGATCAGGACACGCCGCTTTCGCCGCTCGCGGTCTGTTGCGAACATGCCAGCACGGCTACGGTTTACCCGCGTCCACCAGCCCTCCCCCACGAGGAGTCGATGCGCCGTGCCCGTCCTGAGACGAACCCTCACCCGAGTCCTGGCCGCCATGATCCCTGCCCTGGCGACCACCACGCTCCTCCAGGCACCCGCCCACGCCGTCGTCGTACCGGAGCACGCGATCATCACGTGCCAGAGCGCCAGCTTCTACGCCAACTACGACAGCGCGTCCGGACCCGTCGGCCTCGTCCGCACCCTGTCCTACGGCGACAAGGTCGGCCACACCCCCGGCGCCCACCCCGTCTACAACGGCTGGGCCGCCACCTTCGACTTCGGCCCCAACGACTGGGGCTACGTCCGCATCGAATGCATCGGCGGATACAACTCGTGGTGAGCCGGAACCCAGGAGGAACCAGCATGTCCGTACGCCGTCGCGCCGCCGCCCTCACGGCGGCCGCCGCCACCGCCCTGCTCCTGGCCACCGTCCCCGCCGTCGCCGCCAACGGCACCGTCGGCACCCGCGAAACGGTCTGCGCCCAGGACCTCTTCGTCCGCACCGACCCCGGCGGCGCCTGGATGGGCACCTTGAGCAAGGGTCAGACCTTCCTGGTGGAGAGCAAGCAGTCGGGGTGGGCGTACGGGTTCGCCTACGGCGACATCAACCGGCACGGGTGGGTGCAGGACGGCTGGTTCTGCTGACCCGGTTCGGAGGCGACGGGGCGCACGGTGATCCGCGAGTGCCGAGGGGCGCTCGCCCTCACTTCGCGCCCTTTTCCTCCCTCCCGGACCATTGCTAGCCTCCCGCCACGGCACACACGACCGGCGGGCTGACGGGGGCGTCATGGACGTACGGCTGGACGCGGAGGGTCTTGAAGCTGCGGACCAACTCCGTTCCCTGCACGAGTGGCTGAGCGACGACCAGTCGCTGCGGGGTCGCCTCGGGCTGCGCGAGCGTCCGCCGGACCCCGGGACCCTCGGACCGGTGCTGGAGGCGGTCGTGGTGGCGCTCGGACCCGGGGGCGCGGCGACCGCGCTGGCCACCGGGGTCATCGCCTGGCTGCGCAGCAGGCGCGGTGAGGTGCGGATGAAGGTGACCCTGGAGGACGGCCGCTCGCTGGAGCTGACCGCCAAGCGCGTGGCCGCCCTGGACGCCACCGCGCTGCGGCAGCAGGCAGCCGCCCTCGCCGCCCTGCTGAACGGTGACGGAACCGCCGCGCCCGACGGGGACGACCCGCGTCGTACCCCGGCGCCCGGCTCGGACCGCCCGGGCGGTGACGCGGCGCCCGGCTCGGACCGCCCGGGCGGGAGCGCGGGCCGCGAGCTGCCGTGAGCGATCTGACGGGTCCCGGCGTCCGGATCCTGCTCCTCGCGACCGCCGAGCACGACGGCCCGACCCTGCCCGCCGTGCCGTCCGTCGCCCCCACGCACCGCGCCCTGCGCACCGCCCTGATCGAACGCTGCGCGGTGCCGTCCGACCGGGTCCGGTGCGAACTCGACCCGCCCGACGCCCGGTTCATGGCCCAGGCGGTCGCCGAGGAGGCGCAGCGGGCGGACAGCGTCCTGCTCGTGCACTTCGTCGGACACGGACTGCTGGACGCCGACGGCGAGTTGTACCTCGCCGCCCGCGCCACCGACCGGCTCACCCCGGGACTCGCCGCCCATCAGGCGCTGTCCTTCGCCGCGTTGCGCCAAGCCCTCACCGCGAGCCGTGCCGCGTCCGTCGTCCTGCTCCTCGACTGCTGCTTCTCCGGCCGCCCGGTGCTCGGACACGGCGGCTCCGTACCGGCGTTCAGCGCGGAGTCCACCCCGGGTCTGTACTTCATCGGCTCCGCCGAGCAACTCGCCCTCGCCGCACCCGAGTCCACGCACACCGCGTTCACCGGCGCGCTCGTCGACGTACTGAACGACGGCGATCCGCGCGGACCGCACCCGATGACCCTGGACTCGGTGTACGACGCGGTCTTCCGCACCCTGCGCGAACGCCAACTCCCGCTGCCGCGACGGCAGTCCGAAGGCAGGTCGGGCAGCCTGGTCCTCGCGCCCAACCCGGCGGTGGTCCCGCCCGAGGGAGAACCGAAGCCTCCGGTCGCGCCCGCCCCGGGTCGCTCTCCCTACCCCGGTCTGTTCCCGTTCGCCCCGGACGACGCGCGGCTGTTCCACGGGCGGGAGCGGATGGTCGCGCGGCTGCTCGACGCGCTCCGCGAGGAGGACGAGGAGGTGGAGCCCCGCCCGCCAGGTCCCCGGATCCTCGTCGGCGCCTCCGGATCGGGCAAGACCTCGCTGCTCAACGCCGGTCTTCTGCGCGGCATCCGGGACGGGAAGCTGCCCGGTCCGACCGCCCGGACCGTGGTGCGGATGACCCCCGGCGCGACCCCGCTGCGACGACTCGCGGAGCGGTTCTCCGTACCGCCGGACGGTCTCGGGGCGCTGCGCACGTACCCCGAGCGGGCCGCCGCCGACCTGCTCGACCGGATGCCCGGCGGACCGGACGGCTCGCACGTGGTCCTGCTCGTCGACCAGTTGGAGGAGCTGTTCACGCTCAGCGACGACGATGACGCCCCCGAACGGACCGCGTTCCTGCGGGTGTTGAACGCCCTCGCCGCCCGTGCCGCCCTGGTCGTCCTCGCCCTGCGCGCGGACTTCTACGGCCGGGCCGCCACCGAGCCCGAACTCCTCTCCACCCTGCGCGACCGCGCCGTCCTGGTGGAACCGATGACCACCGCCGAGCTGCGGTCCGCGATCGAGGAACCTGCCGCTCGCGCAGGTCTCCGACTGGACGACGGACTCGCCGAGTTGATCCTGCACGAGTTCGGCGCGATGAGCGGCGAGGAGCCCGCCGCCGGTGCGCTGCCCCTGCTGTCCCACGCCCTGTGGGAGACCTGGCGCAAGCGCGAGGGCACCCGGCTGACCTTCACGGGCTACCGCGCGACCGGGGGCATCTCCGGTGCCCTCGCCCAGACCGCCGACACGATCTACGACGAGCTGGACACCGAGGGACGGACGGTTCTCCAGCACCTGCTCACCCGGCTGGTCCGGGTCGGTGACGGCGACTCCCCGGACACCGCCCGGTCGGTGGACCGTACCGCCCTGGTCCACGGGCTGCCCGAGAAACCGGCCCGGCGGGTGATCGAACGGCTCACCGCCGCCCGGCTGCTCACCCACGAACAGGACACCACCCGGCTCAGCCACGAGGCGCTGATCCGTGGCTGGCCGGAGCTGCGGGGCTGGGTGGACGCCGACCGCGCCTGGCTGCGGCTGCGCCAGCAGCTCACCGACGACGCCACCACCTGGAACCGCTCCGGGCGCGACCCCTCCCTGCTCTACCGGGGCAACCGGCTGGCCGGTCTGCGCGAGCAACTGGACAGCGCGCCCGAGGGCACCCGGGACCTGGACCCGCTGCCCGCCGCGTTCAAGGACGCGTCAACCCACCTGGAACGACGGGGTGTTCGCCGCCGACAGGCAGCCGTCGCCCTCCTCGCCGCGTTCTTCCTGCTCGCCACCACCGGGCTGATCGGCTCGCTCGTCTTCCAGCGGCAGGCGGAACAGGCGCACCGGCGCGACCTCGCCCGCTATCTCGCGGCCGAGGCCGAGAACCTGCGCACCACCCAGCCGGGGCTGGCGAAACAGCTCAGCCTGCTGTCGTTCCAGATGAACAAGGACGCCGGGCGCGCCGCCCTCCTGGACAGCCGAAGCGCCCCCGGTCTGATCAACGGCGGACAGCCCGCGACCGACCTCGCCGCCGGTGCGGACGGCAGGACGCTCGCGATCTCGTCCGGGGACGCGATCGTGCTGCGCACCGAGGACGGCCCGGCGCGGATCACGGCGCGATCGGCCGGTTCCGTCGCCGTCAGCCGGGACGGCCGCACGCTGGCCGCCGTCACCTATCCGCACAACGGCTCGGGACCCGCGACGGTACGGCTGTGGGACCTCACGCATCCGGCGAAACCCCGGCCGACGGCGTCCCTGAAGGCGGACGGTCCGGTCGGCACGCTCGCCTTCGGCGCCGACGGCAAGGTGCTGTACGGCGGTGCCGGAGCCGGGCGGGTCCTGCGCTGGAACCTCGGCGCCCAAGCCGCGCCCACCGCACTGCCCGCGCTGGACGCCCGGTCCGGCACGATCGACTCGCTGGCCACCTCCCCGCGCCGGGACCTGCTGGCCGCGATGACCACGGACGGCCGGATCACGGTGTGGAAGGTCGCCGACGCGACGCGTCCCGAGCGGGTGAGCACGCTCGGCGGCGCGCCGTACGCGACGTCCGCGCCCGGCACGCTGCACCGGGTCGCGTTCGACCGGACGGGGAAGTTGCTGGCGGCGCCGGTCACCGTGAAGACCGAGTACGGACTGGGGCTGTGGCGCCTCGACGACCCGGGAAAGCCCCGGCGCGTCCGGGGCGGGGCCGACGAGACCTACCGGTCCGGCAACTGCATCAGCGATCCGACGTCCCTGGCGTTCAGCCCGGACCGGGACCAGGTGGTGGGCGCGTGCGACGGATGGCACGCCTGGGCGTACAGCGCGGACTCCCTCGACCACACGGTCGTGGCCGGTGTGTCGGTCTCGCCGCCGACCGGGTTCCAGCCGACCGGGACGATCCTGTTCGACCCCGGCAGGTCCCGGCGGCTGATGCTGTCCACCGACCACGGCGTGCTCGTCTGGTACCTCTCCAACCTCATGCAACCGGGCGCCGACGCGACGCTGCCGCTGACGCCCGGAACCGGCGGCCAGATGGACTACCGCAGGTCCGGACAGCGGCAGTTGATCGCCTGGGAAGGCGTGGGAGTCAACTACCTCGTCGACGTGACCGACCTGAACAAGCGGCGCCTCCTGGCGGTCACCCGCGCCCCCGACATGTTCACCGGCGAGGACATCGCACTGAGCCCCGACGGAAGACTGCTCGCCGATGTCGAGGTGTACAAGAAGGGCAGGACGGAGTACGTCGGCGTACGACTGCGGGACACCACCCGCCCGAACGCCCCCCTGCTGAGCACCATCGGCGACGAACTGCACAACGGCGTCCAGGTGATCGCCTTCAGCCCCACCGAGCCGTTGCTCGCGATATCCGACGCGAACGGCTACGTGGAAAGGAACAGGACGCCGCCCACCGTCCGGCTCTTCGACATCAAGGACCCACGGCACCCCCGTCAGGTCGGCACCATCCCCTCCGGCTCCGTGGAGCTGGCGTTCTCTCCCGACGGCAGGACACTGCTCGCCCCCGACTGGGCCGTGCCCGACAAGACGACCGGCAGAACAGCCTGGTCCCGGCTGGACAGTTGGGACGTCACCGACCCGGCCCGTCCGACGCGACGGTGGACACGCCGCCTGCCCGCGGGCAGCAGCTCCATGGACCTGGCCTTCCGTCCCGACGGCAAGCTGCTCGCCCTCTACCTCCACGACGGCACCCTGACCCTGTGGCCCGTCACCCACGACCGCCTCGCGGCCACGCCCGTGGCCACCCGGCAGATCGGACAGTCCCGCAGCCCCCTGTCCTTCAGCCCCGACGGCACCCGCCTCGCACTGATCTCGACCCTCATCTCCACGGGCGACGACTACACCCGCCCCGAGATCTGGGACCTACGCGACCCCAAGAACCCCTCCCGGGAGTCGTATCTGGCCGAGGACTCCCCCGGGGAGCTGTACTCGGTCCTCTTCAGCCCCGACGGGCAGCGGCTCGCCGCGGTGCGCGGCTCCCACACGGGCGGGGTCGACCTGTGGAGCATCACCCCCGGGCGCCTCGTCGACGACCTGTGCCACTCGGTCGGTGACCCGATCAGCGGGAAGCAGTGGCGGGAGTACCTGCCGGGCAGGTCGTACGCCCCTCCCTGCGGAACCGGCGGCTAGCGCGGCGCTTGGCGGGATTCCGGCGGCGGGACCCGCTGCCCCGCCTGGCACACTGATGCGCATGTCCCAAGGCATCAGGGTCGGGCTGCTCGGAGCAGCCGCCATCGCGCCGAGCGCACTGATCAAGCCCGCCCGCCTGACCCCGCGCGTCACGGTGACCGCGGTCGCCGCCCGCGACCGCCGACGCGCCGAGAAGTTCGCCCGCACCCACGGCATCCCCGTCGTGCACACCGGCTACGACGCGCTCCTCGCCGACCCCGAAGTGGACGCCGTCTACGTCCCGTTGCCCAACGGGCTGCACGCGGAGTGGACGCTGAAAGCACTGCGCGCGGGCAAGCACGTCCTGTGCGAGAAGCCCCTGACCGCCAACCGCGCCGAGGCGGAACGCGTCGCGGCGGCCGCCGAGGAGGCGTACGCGCGCAGCGGGCTGGTGGTGATGGAAGCCTTCCACTACCGCCACCACCCGCTCGCCGCGCGCATGCGGCAGATCGTGGAAAGCGGTGAACTGGGCGAACTGCGCCACGTCGAGGCTCAAGTCTGCTTCCCCCTGCCCCGGTTCGGCGACATCCGCTACGACTACGCCCTGGCGGGCGGCGCCACCATGGACGCCGGCTGTTACGCGGTCCACGTCGCCCGTCTCCTCGGCGGAGACACCCCGGCCGTCACGGGCGCCCGGATGCTGACTCTGCGCAAGGACCCCCGTATCGACCGCGCGATGACCGCCGACCTGGCCTTCCCGGGCGGAGCGACCGGTCAGGTCCGGACGTCCATGTGGTCGCGCCGCCTGCTGTCGATCCGGGCGCGCGCCCTCGGCTCCGCCGGTGAACTCCACGTCACCAACTTCGTGATGCCCCAGCTCTACCACCAACTCACCCTCCGCACACCGAACTCCGAGGGCCGCCGCGTGATCCGCCGCGAGCGCCTCCGCCCCAACCCCTCCAGCTACGCCTGCCAGTTGGAGGCGTTCACCTCGGCGGTCCTGGACAACGGCCCGATCCTCACCTCACCGGCGGACGCCGTTGCGAACATGGGCGTCCTGGACGAGATCTACCGGTCCGCCGGGCTTCCGCTCCGGGGCGAGCGAGAGGACGGGTAAGGGCGCCGACGGGTCGACAAACGGAGGTCGGCTCGTTTCTTGCCGCACGTGCCATCCCCGTTTCTGGCCGACCATCATGAAGCCGAAGGAGTACGTCGGGTGCCCCTGCTCAGCGCCGACCCCGCCGCGTTCCCCGTCGATCCCCCCCCCCCGCCGACACGACCGACCCCGCGGTCGTCGCGGCCCACGACTGGGCGGCGTTCAGCGCGTTGACCGAGATGACCGACCACTGGGCGCGCCCTGGCTGGAGTGACGGCAGCCGCGCGTACTACTGGATGCTGACCTTCCCGGGCGACCAGCCGCTCAAGGACCTCGCACGGCACTGCCAGGAATCGCTGGCGCCCCTCGGACTCGACCCGGTCCCGCTGGACGCACTCCACATCACCCTCGCCGACATCGGCAGCCCGGACACGGTCACGCCCGACCAGTTGGACAGCCTGGCCCAGGAGTCCGAGCCGTTGTCGCCCCCGGCGTTCTCCCTGCGCGCCACCCCACTGACGGGCTCCCGCGGCGCCGTCCGCCTCTCCCTGACCCCCTGGCCCCCCTCTGCTCCGCCTGCACCGCGCCCTCTCCGAAGCCGGTGCCACCGTCGCCCTCCCCCCGAAGAAGCCCACCTCCGCCTTCCGCCCCCACCTGAGCCTCGCCTACAACAACCACCCACGCCCCGCCGCCCCCGTCGTCCACGCGATCTCGCCTCTCCGCACCCTCCCGCCTGTCGAACTCCACGTATCGGCTCCCTTCCGCCCCGCAATGAAGCGGGGCGGAAGGGAGCCGAACGGCATTCGTCGCTCTAGATGTCCCGGAAGATCTCGATCTGCGCCCCGATCGAGTTCAGCCGTTCCGCGAGGTCCTCGTACCCGCGGTTGATGACGTACACGTTGCGGAGGACGGACGTGCCCTCCGCCGCCATCATCGCCAGGAGGACGACGACCGCGGGGCGGAGTGCGGGCGGGCACATCATCTCGGCGGCGCGCCAGCGGGTGGGGCCCTCGACCAGGACGCGGTGGGGGTCGAGGAGTTGGAGGCGGCCGCCGAGGCGGTTGAGGTCGGTGAGGTAGATCGCGCGGTTGTCGTAGACCCAGTCGTGGATCAGGGTCTTGCCCTGGGCGACGGCGGCGATGGCGGCGAAGAACGGGACGTTGTCGATGTTGAGGCCGGGGAACGGCATCGGGTGGATCTTGTCGATCGGCGCCTCCAGCTTGGAGGGGCGGACCGTGAGGTCGACCAGGCGGGTACGGCCGTTGTCGGCGAAGTACTCGCGGCTGCGGTCGTGGTCGAGACCCATCTCCTCCAGGACCGCCAGCTCGATCTCCAGGAACTCGATCGGCACCCGGCGGACCGTCAGCTCCGACTCCGTCACCACGGCGGCGGCGACCAGGCTCATCGCCTCGACCGGGTCCTCGGAGGGGGAGTAGTCGACATCGATGTCGATGTTCGGGACGCCGTGCACGGTGAGGGTGGTGGTGCCGATGCCCTCGACCCGTACGCCCAGAGCCTCCAGGAAGAAGCACAGGTCCTGGACCATGTAGTTGGAGGAGGCGTTGCGGATGACGGTCACGCCGTCGTGGCGGGCGGCAGCCAGCAGCGCGTTCTCGGTCACGGTGTCGCCGCGCTCGGTCAGGACGATCGGGCGGTCGGGGCGGACGGTGCGGTCCACCACGGCGTGGTACTGCCCCTCGGTCGCCGCGATGTCCAGACCGAAGCGGCGCAGCGCGATCATGTGCGGCTCGATGGTGCGGGTGCCGAGGTCGCAGCCGCCCGCGTACGGCAGCATGAAGCGGTCCATGCGGTGCAGCAGCGGGCCGAGGAACATGATGATCGAGCGGGTGCGGACGGCCGCCTCCGCGTCGATCGCGTCCATCTCCAGTTGGGCCGGGGGGACGAGTTCGAGGTCGACGCCGTCGTTGATCCAGCGGGTGCGCACGCCGATGGAGTTGAGCACCTCCAGGAGGCGGTACACCTCCTCGATGCGGGCGACCCGGCGCAGGACGGTACGGCCCTTGTTCAGCAGGGACGCGCACAGCAGGGCGACGCAGGCGTTCTTGCTCGTCTTGACGTCGATGGCGCCGGACAGGCGGCGACCGCCGACGACGCGCAGGTGCATCGGACCCGCGTAGCCCAGCGACACGATCTCGCTGTCCAGGGCTTCCCCGATGCGGGCGATCATCTCAAGGCTGATGTTCTGGTTCCCGCGCTCGATGCGGTTGACCGCGCTCTGACTGGTGCCGAGAGCGTCCGCGAGCTGGGTCTGAGTCCAGCCGCGGTGCTGCCGGGCGTCACGGATGAGCTTGCCGATGCGTGCGAGGTAGTCGTCTGACATGAGGTTGAGGCTATCTCAGATATGAGATGGCGCCCCCTCCGGGGGGTCCATTCGGGTGATGCCGGGTCAGTGGCGCTTCGTCGTCGTCCTGCGCCAGCCGAACGGACCGGGCAGATCCATCGAGGTCGTACGGCGTCCGGTGCTGCTGTGGGTGTGGCGGGGCCCGTGCTTGCCGCCGCCGGTCGTGATGGACCACGAGTGGCGGTTGATGTTCAGTCGGACGCCGGGCAGGATGCGGAAGCTCTTGCGGAACGTGAGGCCCACGGTTGTCTCCTCCGATTGTCGGCGCGGCGGGGCGCCGCTCAACTCGGATACCCCCGAACGGGTTACTGATGGCCGCGGGTCGGCTTTCGCTTCGCCCGGCGAAGTGCCCGCCGCTGCTTGCCCGGCAGCGTTCCGGACAATTCGCCCACTCGGGACGCGTGGTGACCGCCCGCCTCCGTACCTCCCGGGCACCACCAGGTGACCGCCTCCGCGTCGGACCGCACATGCGTGCCCAGCTTGTGCGCCGGGCACACCGGCCACACCTGCCAGGACATCTCCATCACCGTCTCCTGAGCGGCGTCGGCGACCAGGGTGAGCAGGTCCGCGGGGTCCGTCGGCTCCGGTACGCCGGAGTCGTCCGTCGGGTCCGGGGGGTGCACGGCGTTCCCCTGCCAGCGGCCGTCCGGCAGCGCCACGTAGACCCGCTCGGGTGTCCCTGCCCCATCGGCGGGCTCCACCATCAGCACCAGCGGCGGGTGTCCGGGCAACGTCGCCACGAGGTCCCGGTTCACCACCTCCAGCGCCCTCTCGAACCCCGGCCACGCACCGGGCTCCGCCCGCCGGGGCTCGGGGGCGTGAAAGGCGCCGGGCGGTACGCCGTGGGGGAGCGGGTGGTGCGAGAAGTGGCTCACCGGGGGATGGTCGCACCGGGTGCGGGCACCGGGCGAGGAAAATTCACCGGGACGGCGGTGTCGCGGGGAGGGTTGGGTGTGCCTGTCGAGGCGTGGACGGCGCTGTGCCTCCCGGGCTGCGTGACGGTGCGTGTCGGCGGTCACGCGCAGATTGGCGTGATACCGCGTCACCTCCTCGGGGCCCTGACGCACTCGACGCCTTTGCGGTGTCGCGCCTGCGCTAGGTTGCCCGCCATGACCGATCTGGGACCTGTCGCCTGGCCACCCGTCCCGACAAGGACCGAACGGCTTGTACTCCGCGAGTCCGAGGCTCGGGACCGTGCGGCGTTCATCGAACTGTCCGCTTCGCCGGAGGTGCGTACCTATCTCGGTGGCCCTCGGCCCCGTGACGAGCTTGAACGTGCCGTGCCTGCACTGCCGGGGCGGCGCCCTGGCCTCTTCGTGGTCGATCTCGACGGGGCGATGATCGGAGTGATCTCGCTCGACCGGCGGGGCGCGGAGCGTCCGGGGCATGTCCGGCCGGATGCCGGGGAGGCTGAGCTCAGCTATGTGTTCCTGCCGGAGGCGTGGGGGCGTGGGTATGCCGCCGAGGCGTGCACGGCGGTGCTCGGCTGGTTCGCCGACGCGATTCCCGGTGAGCCGGTGGTGCTCTGCACTCAGACTGCCAACGTCCCCTCGATGCGCCTCGCGGCGAAGCTGGGGTTCATCGAGGTGGAACGGTTCGAGGAGTGGGGTGCCGAGCAGTGGTTCGGCATGTGGTCCCCGGTCGCGGTGTCCGGTTGAGCCGGTCTGGCGGCCGCCGGGGGCGCGTCGGCGGACGAAGCTCGGTGAGGGCGGTCACGCCGGGCCCGGGCATGACCATCCAGCCCCCATGTACTAGAGTTATCTCGACATCGAGATATCTGCCGAGGCGCACCGCAGCAGCCGTACCGGTAAGGGTTACCTAACTTAGCCTTACCTTAGCGGATTGGCCAGACCGGCGTGGCGGCAGGATGCGGTGGAACGCGCACATCAATGAAGGAGACTGTCGTGTCGGCGAACAGCTTCGACGCCCGCAGCACGCTGCAGGTGGGCGACGAGTCGTACGAGATCTTCCGGCTGGACAAGGTCGAGGGCTCGGCCCGCCTGCCGTACAGCCTGAAGGTCCTGCTGGAGAACCTGCTCCGCACGGAGGACGGCGCGAACATCACCGCCGACCACATCCGCGCCCTCGGCGGCTGGGACTCGCAGGCTCAGCCCAGCCAGGAGATCCAGTTCACGCCGGCCCGCGTGATCATGCAGGACTTCACCGGCGTCCCCTGTGTCGTGGACCTCGCGACCATGCGTGAGGCCGTCGCGGCGCTCGGCGGCGACCCGGCGAAGATCAACCCGCTCTCCCCGGCCGAGATGGTCATCGACCACTCCGTCATCGCCGACAAGTTCGGCACCAACGACGCGTTCAAGCAGAACGTCGACCTGGAGTACGGCCGCAACAAGGAGCGCTACCAGTTCCTGCGCTGGGGCCAGACCGCGTTCGACGACTTCAAGGTCGTCCCGCCGGGCACCGGCATCGTCCACCAGGTGAATATCGAGCACCTGGCCCGCGTCGTCATGGTCCGCGACGGCAAGGCGTACCCCGACACCCTGGTCGGCACCGACTCGCACACCACCATGGTCAACGGCCTCGGTGTTCTGGGCTGGGGCGTCGGCGGCATCGAGGCCGAGGCCGCGATGCTCGGCCAGCCGGTCTCCATGCTGATCCCGCGCGTCGTCGGCTTCAAGCTCACCGGTGAGCTGACCCCCGGCACCACCGCCACCGACCTCGTCCTCACGATCACCGAGATGCTCCGCCAGCACGGCGTCGTCGGCAAGTTCGTCGAGTTCTACGGCGAGGGCGTGGCGGCCACGAGCCTCGCCAACCGCGCCACCATCGGCAACATGTCGCCGGAGTTCGGCTCCACCGCCGCGATCTTCCCGATCGACGACGAGACCCTGAACTACCTCAAGCTCACCGGCCGCAGCGAGCAGCAGGTCGCGCTGGTCGAGGCGTACGCCAAGGAGCAGGGTCTCTGGCTGGACCCGAAGGCCGAGCCCGACTTCTCCGAGAAGCTGGAGCTGGACCTCTCCACGGTTGTCCCCTCCATCGCCGGTCCGAAGCGCCCGCAGGACCGCATCGTCCTCGCGAACGCCGCCGAGCAGTTCAAGTCGGACGTCCTCAACTACGTCGACGTCGTGGACGAGGCGGGCAAGGAGTCCTTCCCCGCCTCCGACTCTCCGGCGGTCGCCCCCAACGGCACCCCGTCGAACCCGGTCACCGTGACCGCCCCCGACGGCACCACCTACGAGCTGGACCACGGTGCGGTGACGGTCGCGGCCATCACCTCCTGCACCAACACCTCCAACCCGTACGTCATGGTCGCCGCGGCGCTCGTCGCCAAGAAGGCCGTGGAGAAGGGTCTGACCCGCAAGCCGTGGGTCAAGACCACCCTCGCCCCGGGCTCCAAGGTCGTCACCGACTACTTCGAGAAGGCGGGTCTGACGCCGTACCTCGACAAGGTCGGCTTCAACCTGGTCGGTTACGGCTGCACCACCTGCATCGGCAACTCCGGCCCGCTGCCGGAGGAGGTCTCCAAGGCGGTCAACGACCACGACCTCGCGGTCACCTCGGTCCTCTCGGGCAACCGGAACTTCGAGGGCCGGATCAACCCCGACGTCAAGATGAACTACCTGGCCTCCCCGCCGCTGGTGGTCGCGTACGCCATCGCGGGCTCCATGAAGGTGGACATCACCAAGGACGCCCTCGGCATCGACCAGGACGGCAACCCGGTCTTCCTCAAGGACATCTGGCCCTCCGAGGCCGAGGTCAACGAGGTCGTCGCGAACGCCATCGGCGAGGACATGTTCGCCAAGTCCTACGAGGACGTCTTCGCGGGCGACGCCCAGTGGCAGGCGCTGTCGATCCCGACCGGCAACACCTTCGAGTGGGACGCGGAGTCGACCTACGTCCGCAAGCCCCCGTACTTCGAGGGCATGCAGACGGAGCCGTCCCCGGTCAGCGACATCACCGGCGCCCGGGTGCTCGCCAAGCTGGGCGACTCGGTCACCACCGACCACATCTCCCCGGCCGGTGCCATCAAGGCGGACACCCCGGCGGGCAAGTACCTCACCGAGCACGGTGTGGAGCGTCGTGACTTCAACTCCTACGGCTCGCGCCGTGGCAACCACGAGGTCATGATCCGCGGCACCTTCGCCAACATCCGCCTGCGCAACCAGATCGCGCCGGGCACCGAGGGCGGCTACACCCGCGACTTCACGCAGGAGGGCGCGCCGGTCTCCTTCATCTACGACGCCTCGCGCAACTACATCGACCAGGGCATCCCGCTGGTCGTGCTCGCGGGCAAGGAGTACGGCTCCGGCTCGTCCCGCGACTGGGCCGCCAAGGGCACCGCGCTCCTCGGCGTCAAGGCCGTCATCGCCGAGTCCTACGAGCGCATCCACCGCTCGAACCTCATCGGCATGGGCGTGCTCCCGCTCCAGTTCCCGGAGGGCGCCACCGCCGCCTCCCTCGGTCTGACCGGCGAGGAGACCTTCTCCTTCACCGGCGTCGAGGAGCTGAACAACGGCACCACCCCGCGCACGGTCAAGGTCACCACCGACACCGGCGTGGAGTTCGACGCGGTCGTCCGCATCGACACCCCCGGCGAGGCGGACTACTACCGCAACGGCGGCATCATGCAGTACGTGCTGCGCAACCTGATCGCCAAGTAAGCGGTCCGGAAACGCGGTTGAAGGGCCGTATCCCCTCGGGGGTACGGCCCTTCGTCGTGTACGGAGTACTCACCGTCTCACCGTCGCGCCGGAGACGGCCCTGGTCCCGCAGGACTCCCACGTTCGCGGACGTCTCCGTCGCCCTGCTGCTCTTCGCGGTGGAGGCGCTGGTGCTCTGGGGAGCCGTCCTCGGGTACGGACTGCAGTCCTGGGGTGCGCAAGGGGAGCGGTCGGAGATCGACGCCGCCGCGCTCGCGGAGATCGGCCGGCTGCGCGGCGCGGCCGTCGTCGTGACCGTCTGCACCGTACTCGCGCTGCTCTCCCGCGCGCCCTGGACCGTCGCCTCGCAGGTGATCGTGGCGCTGGCGGTGGGGGCGCTGCTCGCGCAGGTTCAGCGTGACTACGACCGGAGCCATCCGGTGCCTGCGCCCACGCCGACGACACGTCATGTGCCGTGCTACAGCGGCAGCGGCACTTGTGAGTGACCCCGGCCGGAGCGTCGCTCCGGGCCGGGGAACACCGTCCGGGTCCTCAGCTTCTCCCCGTCCCGGACCGGCCGCGGGCGGCGGTCGCCGGTTCCGTGGTGAGGAACCGGGCCGCCGCCTCGCCGATCATCACCGAGGGCGCGTTGGTGTTGGCCGAGGTGATGACCGGCATGACCGAGGCGTCGGCGACTCGCAGACCCGTGATGCCGTGGACGCGGAGGCGGGCGTCGACCACGGACTCCGGTCCGCCGCCCATGGCGCAGGTGCCCGCCGTGTGCTGGTAGGGGAGGCACGCGTCCCGCAGGAACGCCCTGATCCGCCGTCCGTCCAGGGGTCCCGCCGGGGCGATACGGCGCCGGATCAGCGCGCGGTGGGCGGGCTGGTCCGCGAGGTCGAGACCCAGCTCCACCGCCGCCGACAGGGCGTCCACGTCCGCCCGTTCGGTGAGCAGGTTCGGCTGGATCTCCAGCGGACCGCCGGGATCGGCCGACAGCAGCCGGAGGTGGCCACGGCTCTCGACCCGCATCAGCCCCGGCAGGACCGAGAAGGCGTGCGGCGGGGGAGGGGGAGGGGACACCGCGCCGATCTCTGGTGTCACGTACGGCAGTTGGATGGACACGAACATCAGGTCGGGGGACGGACGGCCCGGACCGCTGGGCCAGAAGACCATGCCGCCCTCCAGATTGTGGTCCGGGGGCGGCAGCGCGCGCCGGGTCTCGAAGCACAGCCCCGCGAGCAGCGGGTGCTCCTGGAGGTTCTGTCCCACGCCGGGCAGGTCGGCCACCGCCCTGATGCCGAGCCCCGCCAGCTCGTCGGCGGGGCCGATCCCGGACAGCATCAGCAGCCGGGGACTGTCGACGGCACCCGCCGACAGCACCACCTCGCCGGTCGCGCGGACCCGGTGCACCCCGCCCTCCCGCGCGAACTCCACGCCCGTGCACCGGTTTCCGGCGAAGGTCAGCCGCCGGACGGTCGCCCGGGTGACCACGGTGAGCCGGGGATGGCCGAGCAGCGGCCGGAGATAGCCGTGCCAGGAGTTCCAGCGCCGCCCGTCACGGACGTTCATGCTGACCGGTCCCGCGCCGAGCGGCTCGGGAACGTTGATGTCGTCCAGGTACGGCATGCCGTAGGACAGGCAACTGTCGATCAGGGCGCCCGCGACGGGATGCAGGTCCCTGGCCCGCTCCACCCGGAGGGGTCCGCCCGCGCCGCGATGGGCGCTCGGTCCGTCCTCCCAGTCCTCGGACCCGGTGAAGTACGGCAGGACCGAGGCGTAGTCCCAGCCGGGGTTGCCCGCCGCCGCCCAGCCGTCGTAGTCCGCCGCCCGGCCACGCGCCCACACCAGCGCGTTGACGGCACCGGAGCCGCCGACGACCTTCCCCCGGGCCAGCGGCAGCGGGCGGTTCCCGGCGTGCGGGTTCGGGGCGTACCGGTAGTTCCAGTCGTAGTCCGAGCCGAAGTTCTCCACCCACCGCCGCGGACAGGTGAGGCTCGGGGCGTCGTCGCGCCCTCCGCCCGCCTCCAGGACCAGGACGCGTCCCTGGGTCCGGCCCAGCAGACGCGCCGCGACGACACAGCCCGCGGAACCGGCGCCCACCACGATGTGGTCGTACTCCCGCGCCCTCCTGCTCGCGCCCCCGGTCATGAGCCCAGCACCATCGTGAAGGCGGCGCGGTTCGCGCGCGCGCCGGACCGGTCGACGCTGATGAACTTGGACTCGGTGTAGGCGTCGAGGGCGCCCGGACCGCCCTCGCGTCCCAGACCGCTCTCCTTCATCCCGCCGAACGGATAGGCGGTCGGCGTCACGTGCCAGTCGTTGACGAACACCATCCCGGCGTCGATCCGCCGGGCGACGTCGAGCGCCCGCTCCTCGTCCCTGCCCCACACCCCGGCGGACAGCCCGTACGAGGTGTCGTTGGCGAGCGCGACCGCGTCCTCGACCGAGTCGTAGGCGAGGACCGTCAGGACCGGTCCGAACACCTCCTCGCGGGCGATGCGGGAGTCGTTCGTGACACCGGCGACGACGGTCGGCTCGATCCAGTTCCCCGTCCCGAACCGCTCGCCCTCGGGGACACCCCCGCCGCAGACGACGGTCGCGCCGTCGGCACGTGCCTTCTCGACGCGGGCCAGGACGTCGTCCCGCTGCTCCCGCGTGATCATGGGTCCGAGATCGGTCGCCGGGTCGAGCGGGTCACCCACGCGCAGGGAGCCCGCGCGGGCGGCGAGCGCGCTCAGGAAGTCGGCTTCGCGCTCCCGTGGCACCAGGAGGCGGCTGCCCGCCTCGCACGCCTGCCCGTTGTTGGCCATGACCGCGTACAGCGCGCCGTCCACCGCGAGATCGAGACCGGCGTCCGGCAGGACGATGTTCGGTCCCTTGCCGCCCAGCTCCAGCGTCACCCGCCGTACCGTGTCGGCGCTCTGCCGCAGGATCTCCTTGCCCACCTCGGTGGAGCCGGTGAAGGCGGTCTTGCGGACGCCCGGGTGCCCGCTGAGATGAGCGCCCACCGGTACGCCGTCCCCCGTGACCACGTTGAGCACACCGGGCGGCAGACCCGCCGCCTCGAACTCCCGGGCCAGCTCCAGAGCCAGCAGCGGGGTGTGCTCGTCCGGCTTGAGGACCACGGTGTTCCCGGCAGCCAGCGCGGGACCGACCTTCAGCGCCGTCACGGTCAGCGGAAGATTCCACGGCACGATCGCCGCGACCACACCGAGAGGTTCCCGGCGCAGAATTCCGGTGCTCTGGAACGGGTGCATGGCGGGACCGGGGATTTCGAAGGCGTACGACTCCGCCAGGTCCGCGAAATACCGCAGGTGCGCGATGCTCAGACCGAGATGCAGAATGCGGCTGGTGCGGATCGTCGCGCCGTTCTCCCGTGTCTGGAGGACGGCGAGTTCCTCCTGGCGGCGCTCCAGCGCGTCCGCGACCGTACGGATGATCCGGGCGCGTCGCTCGGGCGGAGTCCGGCGCCAGGAACCGTCCGCGTGCGCGGCGGAGGCGGCGGCGACCGCCCGGTCGACGTCGTCCGTGGTGCCGCGCGCGACGGTCGCCACCGGCTCGCCGGTGGCGGGGTCGGTGATCGTGCGATGATCCGCGCTGTCGGTCCATTCGCCATTCACGTACAGCGAATAGTAGGGAATCTTCATTTCTCCTCGCTTTCACGGGTCGGATGCGAATTCGCGGACCGGATTCGCGGACCGGATTCGCGGACCGGACCGGTCGGAAAAGGGAATCGCGATCAGCGTAGGTTTCACCCGCGTACACGGAACACCCAGTAAGCTGGGGAATCGGCCGCATGTCAGGGCGGGTGGATCATGAACGCTTCCCGGCTCCACCGGAGCCTTCGGAAACTGGCGGGACAGGGGCTGGGATCGTCCGCGTACCGGCACGAGTCCGCGGACCGGATCGCCGCGGCGGTCGGCGCCGACGCGTACTGCTTCGCCGAGACCGACCCGGAGTCGCTGCTCGCCACCACCTACGCGACCGGCAACCTCGACCGGTCCGGCGCCGCCCTGCTGCACTTCAACGAACTCGGCCAGCGCGACTTCCTGAAGCTGCGCGCCCTGGCCGGTAGCCCGGACCCCGCCGGTGCCCTGTCGGCGGTGACCGGCGGTCGGCTCGACCGCAGCGCGCGCCACCGGGAGCTGCTCGCCCCGCTGGGCTTCGGTGACGAGATCCGGGCCGTCGCGCGCACCGACGGGCGGGTCTGGGGATTCCTGCACCTCTTCCGCCGGGAGGACCGGTCCGCCTTCGACCCGGACGAGGTCGGTGTGGTCGCCGCGGCGGCGCCGCTGCTGGCCGCGGGCATCCGTGACGCCGCCCTCGGCTCGCCGGGGCTCGCCCACGACGTGCCGGGTCCCGTGCTGGCGCTGCTCGACGACACCGACCGCGTCGTGGAGTCGACGCCCGGTGCCGACGAGGTGCTGGCCGCACTGCGCGACCCGGACGAACGGCGGGCGGACACCCCGGACATCGCCGTCATGATGGCCGTCCTCGCCCGGGCGCCCGCCGCGGCGTCCGCTCCGGTCACCGTCCGGGTGCGGACGAGGGCGGGGCGCTGGTTCTCGCTGCACGTGGGCACGACCACCGCGGACGGGGGTGCCCGGCGGATCGCGCTGATCCTGGAACCCGTCGCGGCTCCGCTGACACCGGAGACCTGGCGCGCCCGCTTCGGACTGTCGGCGGGGGAGGCGGAGGTGGTCGAGAAGATGCTCGCCGGACGCTCCACGGCGCAGACGGCGGCCGAGCTGATGATCTCCCCGTGGACCGTGCAGGACCGGTTCACCAGCGTTTTCGCCAAGACGGGTGTACACAGCCGCCGTGAACTGACCGGTCTGCTGCGCCCCTGACCGGGACCGGGCTCTCGCATCGGAGGGGCGCTCACACGGGAGCCGTGCGGTGTCTCGGCGGCAGCTCTCTGGGCGGACCCGGTGGAGAACGGTCCACCGGGTCCGCGAGCCGGGTGGGCGAGGGGGTGGTGCCCGTCCGGATGGTGCTGGTCCTGCGGGTGGCGCGGCTTGTGGGGAGAGGCGGAGCCTCGCCGGGTGGGGCGGCGACAACGTTGTCTAGTGGGTCCGTACATGACTTTACCGCTTCAACGGACAACGATGTCAACCCAGTTGGGGGAACCGGACCCGCCCGGTGCGGGCGGTCTTCCGTGCGGCGGGCGGCGCACGTTACTGTCCCTGCGGCTTGTGCGACCCGTGGGGCGCGACCCGTCCGCAAGGAGGAAGGGCCGCGTCATGCGTTTCCGTCCGATGTCCCTGCTGCTCGCCGCCGCGCTCGCGCTCGGCGGCGGTGCCACCCCCGCCCTCGCGGCGACCCACGCACCACCGGCTCTCGTCAACGACCCGACGCCGTACGTCGATCCGCTGATCGGCACCAGCAACGGCGGCGACACCTTCCCCGGTGCCGTCGTGCCCTTCGGCATGTTCTCCTGGAGCCCGGAGAACACCAGAGGCGACGCCACCCGCACCGCCGCGCCCGCCGGTTACCACTACGACGCCACCCGGGTCCGAGGCTTCAGCCTCACCCACATGTCCGGCACCGGCTGCGCGGGCGGCAGCGGCGACATCCCGTTCTTCCCGTACGCGGGCGAGGTCACCTCCTCCCCGGCGAGCGACACCAAGGACGCCGTCTACGCCTCGGACTTCACGCACACCGACGAGACCGCCGAACCCGGCCACTACAAGCTCGCTCTCGCCTCCGGGGTCACCGCCGACCTCACCGCGACCGCCCGCACCGGAGCGGCAGAGTTCACCTACCCCGCCGACAAGCCTGCCTCGCTGCTGGTGCGCACCGCCAACTCCGAGGTGGGGTCGGAGGATTCGACGGTCAGCATCGACCCGGACAGCCGCACGATCACCGGCTCCGTCACCTCGGGGAACTTCTGCGGCTACCTCGACCCCGAGGGACAGCGCTCCTACTACACCCTCTACTTCACCGCCCATTTCGACCGCGCCTTCAAGGCGACCGGCACCTGGCAGGACGACAAGCTCACCCCCAACTCCACCAGCGCCTCCGGCGGCACCGGCGGCTTCTCCCACGGCGGCCGTCCCGTCGCGGGCAAGGGCGCCGGAGGGTACGTCGAGTTCGCGCCCGGCGACGGACCGGTGAACGTCAAGGTCGGCATCTCCTACGTCGGCAAGGCAGCCGCCGAAGCCAACCTCCGCGCGGAGAACGGCGGTCACCGCTCCTTCGACGCCGTGAAGAACGCCGCCCGCGCCGCCTGGCGCCAGCGCCTCGGCGCCATCAGGACCGGCGGCGGCACCGACGAGGAGCGCACCACCTTCTACACCGCGCTCTACCACGCCCTGCTGCACCCCAACGTCATCAGCGACGCCGACGGCCGCTACCGGGGCAGCGACGGCAAGGTCCACCGCACCGCACCCGGGCACCGCGCCCAGTACGGCACCTTCTCCGGCTGGGACGTCTACCGCGACCAGGTCCAGTTGCTCACCCTGCTCGACCCGCGCACCGGCTCCGACATCGCCCAGTCGCTCTACGAACTCAGCGAGCAGAACGGCGGCGTCTGGGACCGCTGGCTGCACGGCGCGAGCGGC
The DNA here is from genome assembly GCF_016482685.1 of Streptomyces sp. DSM 110735. GTDB lineage: Bacteria > Actinomycetota > Actinomycetes > Streptomycetales > Streptomycetaceae > Streptomyces. Next base: position 350,554 of record NZ_JACYHF010000005.1, read on the forward strand.
ACCCACGTCATGAACGGCGACCCCTCGCCCACCGCCCTGGCCGGCATCCACGCCTTCGGCGGCACCGGCTTCGACCTCAAGGGTGCCCTGAAATCCCTGGTCAAGGCTGCCACCGTACCCACCGAGCAGGACCTGTCCGCCTCCGGCAAGCCGGTGCTCTCCGTCGGCCAGCGCCCCTCGCTCGACAAGTACCTGAAGCTGCACTACATGCCGAGCGTCTCCAACGCCTGGGGCGGCGCCGCCGAGACCCTGGAGATGTCCACCGCCGACTTCTCCCTCTCCCAACTCGCCGCAGCGGCACGGCAGAAGAGCACCGCCAGGACCTTCGCCGACCGCTCCCAGTGGTGGCAGAACAACTTCAACATCGCCGCCGACTCCACCGGCGGCTACATCGCCAACCGCAAGGCGGACGGCAGTTGGGTCACCGGCTTCACCCCGGACACCGGCAACGGCTTCGTGGAAGGCAGCGCCGCCCAGTACACCTGGATGGTCCAGCACAACCCCGCAGGGCTCTTCGCCGCGCTCGGCGGCACCGACAAGGCGCTCGCGCGTCTCGACGACTTCTTCCACACCGCCGACGGCAAGTGGGCCCTGACCGGCAACGGCGGCGCCAAGTCCGAGCTGGACAACGAGCCCTCGATCAACGTGCCGTACCTCTACGACTACGCGGGCGCCCCGTACAAGGCGCAGGAGACCGTCCGCGCCGCGATGCGGCAGCTCTGGGCGCCCACGCCCGGCGGCATCCCCGGCAACGACGACCTCGGCGCCATGTCCGCCTGGTACGTCTTCTCCGCGATGGGCATGTACCCCCAGGTCCCCTCGCGCTCCGAACTCGTCCTCGCCTCACCGCTGTTCGAGCGGATCGAGATCAACCGCCCGCACGGCAACGACATCTCCGTCCGCGCCACCGGAGCGGCGGCCGACGCGCCCTACGTCCAGTCCCTGAAGGTCAACGGCCGCACCAGCGACCAGCCTTGGCTCCCCGCCTCCTTCGTCCGCGACGGCGGGCGGCTCGACTACACCCTCGGCACCACCGCCAACCGCGCCTGGGGCGCCCACAATCCGCCGCCGTCCTTCCGGCAGGGCGAGCAGCCGTACCAGATCGGCGTCGGACCCACCACGGCCACGCTCGCACCCGGCGACAGCGCGAAGATCGGCATCCGCGCGCTGTCCCTGAGCGGCGGTACCGGACCCGAGGTGCGCTACCGGGTCGAGACCCCGGCCGGGGTCACCGCCACGCCCGCCGAGGGCACGGTCACCGGCGGCTCCCAGGAGATCACCCTGACCGCCGCCCAGGACGCCGACCAGGGCTTCTACACCGCCAAGGTCACCGTGACCTCCGGCGACACCTCCTACGAGCAGCCCGTGGCCCTCACGGTCGCCGCCCCCGGCACCCTGCTCGCCGCCTACGACAACACCGGCGTCTCCGACGACCAGGGCGACCACGACGAAGCCGACTACGACGGCGGCGGCTGGTCCTACTCCCGCCAGGCGCTCACGGCGGCCGGACTCGACGCGGGCAAGCGGTACACCACCAACGGTCTCGCCTTCACCTGGCCCGACTCGCCCGCGGGCCGCCCGGACAACGCCACCGGCGCCGGACAGACCGTCCAACTCAAGGACGGAGTGACCCGGTTGGCGTTCGTGGGCAGCGCCGTCAACGGCAACCAGCAGTCCAAGGCCACCGTCACCTACACCGACGGCAGCACCGCCACCGCCGACCTCTCCTTCACCGACTGGACCGTCGGCGGCGGAGGCGGCACCGTCCAGTACGGCAACGAGGTCGTCGCCAAGACCGCGTACCGCAATGTCGCGGGCGCCGACAAGGACCCGGTCGCCACCTACGTCTTCGCCACCAAGCCGTTCACCGCGCCCGAGGGCAAGACGGTGAAGAGCGTCAAACTCCCCGACGACACCGACCTGCACGTGTTCACCATCGCCACCGGCTGACGCGCGGCGGTTCCGCCTCCTCGGTGCGGCACGGCGGCAGTAGCATCGTCCTCCGCGCTCACACTGACACGACAAGGCGGAACCGCCCGATGGCCGACGAGGCTTTCCTCTTCCTGCTCCCCGACCGTCACCCGAGTCTCGGCGCGGCCATGGCCGCCGTCGCCCCGCTGGAATGCGACCAGACCCCGGCCGTGCGCGGCTGGATCTCCGCCCACGACGTGCCCCCGTCCTCCGAGCAGTTGAGGATTCTGCCCGCCGGTTCGGAGATCCTCATCCCCGAGGGGGCCGAGCGGCTGCCGATCCCGCTGACCGAAGAGGAGGAGGTCCGGGTCCAGCAGGAGTGTGCGCCCCGGTCGGTCACCGACATGGAGCGCGAACTGCTGGACTTCCGGGACACCGCCCAGGGCTGGGAGTCCCTGGTGCACCGGGCGCTGACCGCGGGCGTCCCGGCCCCGCGCATCGCCCGGCTGACCGGGCTCGACCCCCGGGAGATCGGCCGGATGACCGGCGTGTGACGCGTCCTCAGCGGGGGGCGGTGTCCGGCTCCGGGCTCGGCTCGGTGAGTTCGGGCTCCAGCCCCTCGCCGACGTGCGCGGGCCGCATACCGGCGTCGGACCGCCACGCCTCGAAGGCCCGGCCGGTCAGCACGACGACGGCCAGCCCGAGCAGCCAGCCGCCCAGCACGTCGCTGAACCAGTGCACGCCGAGCGCGACCCTGGTGAAGCCGACCCCGAGCACCGACAGCACCGCCACGGCCCAGCACGCCACTCGGGCTCGCGAGGGCACCAGGGGCAGCAGGACCAGCAGGAACACCGCGAACGAGGTGGTGGCGGTCATCGCGTGCCCGGACGGGAAGGAGTAGCCCGGCGCGTGCGCGACGGGGTCCTCCAGCGCCGGGCGCGCCCGCTCGACCAGCGTCTTGACCCCGAGCCCGATCAGCCCCCCGGCCACCGCCGTCACCGCCGCCCACGCGGCCAGCCGCCGCGCACCGCGCCACAGCAGCCAGCCGGTCAGCAGCGCGACACCCACGCGCAGGGTGAGCGGGTCCCAGACGTAGTCGGAGAGCACGCGCAGGGTGCTCGTCCAGGCCGGATGGTCCACGGCGACCCGGTGCAGACCGTTCGCCGCGTCGTGGTCGAGGTCGCGCAGCGGCCGCCAGCGGCCCTCCACCAGGACCAGCAGCAGCGCGAACGGCACGGCGGCGGCCGCGGCGACCCCGGCCGCCGCCAGCAGCCGGACGCCGAACCGCCGGTCAGTGGCGCGCAGGGTCGTGGGTTTCGTCGGCATCAGACCCCCGGGTCGGGTTGGATCGGTTCGGGCCGCCGCCCGCGCGCCGCCTCCAGTTGGGCCGCGAAGGAGAGCCCGAGGAACAGGGCGAGCGAGGTCAGATACGCCCACAGCAGCAGGGACATGAAGGCGCTGAGCGGACCGTAGACGGTGTCGAAGGAGCCGCTCATGTCGAGATACAGGGTGAGCGCCCAGGTCAGGGCCATCCAGAGCACCAGGTACACCGCCGCGCCGAAGGCCAGCCAGGTGTAACCCGGCTGTTTGCGTCGCGGCGAGCGGCGGAAGATCGCGCTGGCGGAGATCAGGGCGAGCAGCAGCCCGAAGGGCCAGCGCACGATGTTCCACACCGTCTGCGCGGTCGGGCCCAGCCCGTAGACCGCCCCCGCGGCCGAGGCGAGGTCGTCACCGGCGACCATGACCACGAAGCCCAGACCGAGCGGGAACCCCGCGCACAGCGCCATGACCAGGCCGCGCGCGTACTTGAGGTGGAAGGGCCGGTCGCGTTCGTTGCCGTAGATGCGGTTGGCGCCGCGCTCTATCTGGCACATCGCCGTGGTGACGTTCACGAGCGAGAAGATCGCGCCGAACCAGAGGGCGACCTCCGCGCCGTCGCCCGCCTTGCGCCGGCTGCGGTCGAGCGCGTCGTCGACCACCTCGGCGCTGGGTCCCTGGGCGATCCGGTGGATCGTCAGCTCGGCCAGCCTGCCGACGTCCTCGGTGTGCAGGCTGGCGGAGAGCCCGACGAACGCCAGGGCCAGCGGTATCACCGACAGCACCGTCTGGAGGGCGAGCGCGCGGGAATGGCTGAACCCGTCGGCGTACCGGAAGCGGAGGAACGCGTCGCGCAGCAGCGGCCAGCCGCCGTAGCGGCGCAGGGTCGTCCACGCCTCGTCGGCGGAGAGTTCGTCCCCGCTCATGTCCCGGGTCTCCGGCACCTTGGTGGCGCTGCCCATGTCAGCCCTCCCGGTTCGGGGCCAGCACGGTCAGCGCGCCCGGCACGACCTCCACCGAGAGCCGGCGTCCGGTGCCGACGGGGTCGCCGTCGATCTCGCGGGGCTCCGGGGCGTCGAAGGTGAACTCGGCCCGCCGGAAGGTACGGAACTCCGGCTGCCCGTCGCCCCCGTGCGTGTCCCGCTTGCGGCGCAGCAGCAGCGCGCTCGCGGTGCGCAGCCAGCCGCCGGGGCCCCGCGGGTCGAGGATGAGGAGGTCCAGCACGCCGTCGTCGGGGCGGGCGTCGGGGATCAGGCGCAGGCCGCCCTGGAGTTCGCCGGTGTTGCCGACGAGCACCATGCGGGCCGTACGGCGCAGCGGCTGCCCGCCGTCCAGGCGGACGCTCAGGCTCATCCGGGGACCGCGCATCGCCCTGGGGGCCGCCAGCACGTACGCGGGCCAGCCCAGCATCGCCTTGGCCCGGTCGTGCTCCGCCGCGTACTCCATCATCGCGGCGTCCAGACCGACGCCGGACATGACGGCGAAGTGGGTGACGGCAAGGCCGTCGCCCTCGACCCGGGCCAGGTCGAGGGCGCGGGGCGCGCCGCCGAGGGCCGCGTCGAGCGCCTCGGCGGGGGAGAGCGGGAGACCGAGGTTGCGGGCGAGGAGGTTGCCCGTCCCGCAGGGCACGACTGCCAGCGGGACACCGCTTCCGGCCAGTCGGTCGGCGGCGGCGCGGACGGTGCCGTCGCCGCCGCAGACCACGACCAGCGCGGCGCCCTCGTCGAGCGCCCGGGCGGTCTGGCCACCGCCGGGGTCGGCGGCCGTCGTCTCGAGGAACACCGGCTCCTGACGGCCGTGTCGGGACAGGACCTCGCGCAGCTCGTCGCGGACGCTCTCGTCGACCGTGGTGGGGTTGACGACCACCGCGACCCGGCCCGGCAGCCGTTCCGCGCGGGCGGTCCCGGGGACGGCGGGCAGCGCGGCGGGCGCCGACACGCGGCCGTCACGCAGCAGTGCGTGCCCGACGACCAGCAGGGCGAGCGCGCCGTTGATCATGCCGCCCGCCACGTCGGTCGGGTGGTGCATGCCCCGGTACAGCCGGGAGACGCCCACCACGACCGGCAGCAGGAGCAGCACCGCCGCCGCCACGCGCCGCCAGGGGCTCCGTACGCGGGACAGCACGAGGACGGCGAGACCGCCGTAGAGGGCGGTGGCCGCGCCGGTGTGGCCGGAGGTGTAGCTGGAGGTCGGCAGGGAGCCGTCGAGCCGGTGCACAGCGGGGCGTTCGCGCTCCACCGCGACGGTCACGAGCAGGAAGACCAGGGACTGGAGCGCGACCCCGAGCGCGAGGAACGACGCCTGGCGCCACAGCGGCAGCCGGGGCATCAGGACCAGCACCAGGCAGGCCGCCAGCGTCACGGCGATGACGGTGAGCGTGTTGCCCGCCTCGGACCCGATGGCGGAGAGCGTGGTCAGGGTGGGGGTCCGCAGCCGCTCCAGGCTCCGGTTGACGCCGTCCTCGACCGTCAGGGGCCACAGATGCCGGGCGGGACCGGTGATGAGCAGACCCAGGCCGATCATCAGGGCGGCCTGGCACGCGGTCAGCGCGCCGATGGACGCGACCGCCCGCCCCAGCCCGCGCGGCATCCCGGTCGCGCGCGCCGGGGCGGCCGTCGCGGTGGTGCGGGGACGGGCGCCTTCCTCGGGCAGTCCGGCGGGTCTTTCCGGTACGGCGGTCGGCATCGCGGTGCTCCTCGGCTCGGTCGGCAGGACCGGGCCGGACCGCGCGGGTCCGACCCCTCGCACTCATGCCCCCTCACCGGCGGAGCAGGCGGCACGGTGAAGGGGCGGCCCGCCGGGACCGCCCCTTCACCGCCCGGCAGAAGCCGTCAGCCCAGCAACTCCACCTCCGCCAGCGTGGATTCGCCGTCCAGCACCAGCCGGTACTTCGGGTACGACCCCGGCTTCGCGATGCTGAACGCCCGCGTCTGCCGGTCCCATGCGAACGACTCGCCCGACCGCTTGTCCAGCGTCGTCCACGTGGTGCCGTCCGTGGACCCCTGGAGCGTCCAGCCGGTCGGCGCCTTCGTGTGGTCCGCCGGTGAAGTCAGCGTGTACTGGACGCCCTTGGCGGCGGCGCCCACCGGCAGGTCCACCGAGGTGACCGTCGCGCTCGTCGCCGAGGTGTTGTCGAACAGCGCGCCGTCACCCTTCAGCACGTCCGCGCGCGGGGTCGGCACCTTGTCGTCCTGGGTGATGGAGACCGGCGCCGCGTCCTTGCCGGCGCCCCACGACGACGGCTTGTCGCCCATCGAGAACTCCAGCACCCCGCCCTTGGAGAGCAGCGAGTGGGGGAGCGAAGTGGAGTTCCAGGAGCGGCCGTTGAAGCGCACGCCCTGCACATAGACGTTGCGGTCGCTGTTGCGCGGAGCCTTGATCACCAGGGACCGCCCGTTCTCCAGATGGACGGTGACCTTCTTGAACAGCGGGGAGCCGATGGAGTATTCGCCGCTGCCCATGACCAGCGGGTAGAAGCCGAGCGAGGAGAAGAGGTACCAGGCGGACTGCTCGCCGTTGTCCTCGTCGCCGTGGTAGCCCTGCCCGATCTCGCTGCCGGTGTACAGCCGGGACAGCGCCTGGCGCACGTTCGCCTGCGCCTTCCAGGGCTCGCCCGCCGCGTCGTACATGTAGATGACGTGGTGGGCGACCTGGTTGGAGTGGCCGTACATGCCCATCCGGACGTCCCGCGCCTCGGTCATCTCGTGGATGACACCGCCGTAGGAGCCGACGAACTCCGGGGATGCCGTCTCCGGGGTGGCGAAGTAGGTGTCCAGCTTGTCGCCGAGTGCCTTGCGGCCGCCGTAGAGGTTGGCCAGCCCGCGGCTGTCCTGCGGGGCGGTGAAGGCGTAGCCCCAGCCGTTGGTCTCCGTGTAGTCGTACCCCCACACGCGCGGGTCGTACTTGGCGGAGTCCACGCGCCAGGCGCCCTTGGCGGTGCGGCCCTGGAAGAAACCTGCCTTGTCGTCGAAGAGGTTCACGTAGTCGCGGGCCCGGTTGAGGAAGTACTGGGACTCCTCGTGGTACCGCTTCTCGCCGGTCTTCTTGTAGAGCGCCTCGCCCATCTTGGCGATGCCGTAGTCGTTGACGTAGCCCTCCATCGCCCAGGAGAAGCCCTCGCCGGTGTCGGTGCTGGTGTAGCCGAGGAAGGGCGAGGTGGCCATGCCCTTGCGTCCGACACCCGAACTCGGCGGCACCACGGTCGCGTTCTTCACCGCCGCGTCGTACGCCGCCTTGGCGTCGAACTTCACGCCCTTGACGTAGGCGTCCGCGAACGCCACGTCCGAGGAGGTGCCGGTCATCAGGTCGGCGTAGCCGGGGGAGGACCAGCGGGAGGTCCAGCCGCCGTCCTTGTACTGCTGCACGAACCCGTCGACCATCTCACCCGCCTGACTGGGCGTCAGCAGCGAGTACGCCGGCCAGGTCGTCCGATAGGTGTCCCAGAAACCGTTGTTGACGTACACCTTGCCGTCCACGATCTTGGCACCGGTGTGCGTCGGGGAGTCCGGGTTCGGCATCGGGGAGAACGGCGAGGCGTACTGGTACTTCGAACCCACCTTCTCGAAACCGGAGTTGGGGTAGAGGTACAGCCGGTACATGCTGGAGTACAGCGTGGTGAGCTGGTCCGGGGTCGCGCCCTCCACCTCGACCTTGCCGAAGAGCTTGTCCCAGGTGTGCTGGGCGCGCGCCTTCACGGTGTCGAAGGAGGTGCCGTCCGGGATCTCCTGGCGCAGGTTGTCCTTCGCCTGGTCGACGCTGATCAGCGAGGTCGCCAGGCGCAGCGTCACGGTGTGGTCGGAACCGGCGTCGAACCGCAGGTATCCCTTGACCCCGCTGGAGGACCCGTCCGTCACGGGCTTGTCGAAGGTGCCGTACACGAACAGCCGCGTCGCGCCCGTGGACAGCCCCGACTTGACGTCGGAGTAGCCGGTGACGATGCCGTGTTCCTTGTCCAGGGTGAGCCCCGCCTGCTCGGTGACGTTGTCGAAGAGCACGCTCGCGTCGTCGCCCGGGTAGGTGAAGCGGAGCGAGGCGGCGTGGTCGGTCGGGGTCATCTCCGCCTTGAGACCGTTCTCGAACGTCACGCCGTAGTAGTACGGCCGCGCGGTCTCGTTCTCGTGCCGGAAGGGCAGCTCGCGCGCCTCACGCCCGGTGTCCGGGGTGCCCTTCGCGGCGGACGGCATGAGCTGGAAGGTCTGCCGGTCGCCCATCCACGGGCTCGGCTCGTGGCTCGCGCTGAACGCCTGGACGGTGGGCAGGTTGTCGTCGTTGTTGGCCCGCGCGTACTCGTACAGCCAGCTCAGCGAGGACGCGTTGGTCACCGGGGTCCAGAAGTTGAACCCGTGCGGCAGCGCGGTCGCGGGGAAGTTGTTGCCGCGCGAGAAGCTGCCGCTGGAGTTGGTGCCGCGCGTGGTCAGCGCGTAGTCGGAGAGGTGCGCCTTGGGGCGCTCGGGCGCCACCCGCTTCAGCGCCACGTCGTCGAGCCAGCCCCGGAACTTCGCCGGTCCCTTGGGGGAGTCGTAGGCCAGCAGGATCCGGTCGACGGTCTTGCCCGCCGCGACCGAACCGATCCGCGAGGCGACGTTGTTCCACTGGTTGACGTAGAGCACCTTGGCGTCGCCCTGGCCGCGCGGGGTCAGCGGGAAGCCGTGCTGGTCGCTCGCGCCCAGACCGCTCAGATAGGTGCCGTCGGTGAAGGCCAGGTCCACGGAGACGTTGGTGGCGTCGTAGTCCCGGTCGCCGTCGGCCATCGACGGGAAGATCCGGTACGACAGTCGAGTGTCGCGCCCGACCTTCACATCGACGTCGAAGACCTTGTTGTACGAGTAGGCGCGGCCGTCGGCGGTGTGCCGTCCCGCGTAGCGCAGCGCGTGCTTGCCGGTGAAGCCCGCGCCCGCCTTGGCCGTGGGCGAGCCGCTGGGACCGCGGTCGACCAGGGAGAGCATGTCGTGCGGGACCGGTCCGTCGCTCCCGCCGGTGGAGAACTGGACGTCGGCGAGCTGGAGGGCGTCGGTGGCGCCGTTGTTCTTCGTCACCTCCAGGCGGAAGTGCTGGTACTCCGCCGGGGTCGCGAGGTCGTAGGACTTGGTCTGGAAGCGCTCGGAGAAGGACTCGCCCGTGCGGGAGTCCAGGTCCTTCCAGTCCTTGCCGTCCGTCGAGCCGAGCAGTTTCCAGTCCTTGGGGTCGCGCTCGTCGTGGTCGTTGGCCGAGGTGAGCGCGTAGGTGGCGAGCTTGACCGGCTTGTCGAGGTCGAACTCGACCCAGCCGGTGGGCTGGAAGGTCAGCCACTTGGTGGTCGGGTCGACGTCGGTCAGGTTCTCCTTGACCTCGCCCGCGCCCGTGTTCTCGCCGTTGGCGCGCAGATCGGTGACGTGGTCGGTGACATTGCCCGGGATGCCGTTGCTGAAGCCGCCGTCCACCCCCGAGGAGCGTTTCGAGCCGTCCGGCGCGGTGTCCACGGTGCTGAGCCAGTCGGGCGCCGGATCACCCGCCTCGAACGAGGAGGCGAACTCCGTTTCCGTGGCCTTGGGTTGGGACGGCAGGGCGATCGCCGCCCCTTGCGCCCCCACGGCCATGACAAAGGCGGCCGTGAGGACGACCGCCGGAGTCCCTCTGTGCCGAGTTCTCCGCTGCATCTACGGATTCCCCTCCTGCGCTCACTGCGGACAACGTTGTCAACTTGCTGCGCAAGAACCAGTAGGTGGTCAAGTGGCGCGCGATGTCAAGGGTGTTGGGTGTGGCATTCAGGGGGTTGTCGCACGCATTCGGCGCGGGAGCCGGGAGGCGCCGCACCGATATTTCCGGCAGGTCTCAACTCGGAAAAGTCCCGAGGTCCCGTTGTGCTCGATCTTGCCCCGTTGGCGGGAAGTGGACTATACCTATCGGCGTTTCCCGCACGAACCAGCACTACCCGACGCGGTGCCGGGGGGAGATCCGGTTCACCGCCTGAGTGGCGAGGACTTGCGCATGGGATCACTTCCGCAGCACGGTGGACAGGGCGTCGGTGGAGAGGGCGTCGGACGGCGCGATCTGATCAGGCGTTCGGCGGCGATCGGCTTGATCGCCGCCCCCGGAATGGGACTGCTGTCGGCCTGCGCGAGCAGCGGGGGCGACACGCAGGGCAAGGCGAAGGCGGGCGAGAAGACCAAGAAGAACCCGCTCGGTGTCAACAAGACCGCGGGGATGGAATTCGTCCTCTTCGACGGCGGTTTCGGCAAGGAGTACGCCGAGGACGCGGTCAAGCTCTACGAGAAGTCCTTCCCCGGCGCCAAGGTGAAGTTCTCGGCCACCCAGAAGATCCAGTCCACGCTCCAGCCCCGCTTCAACGGCGGCACCCCGCCGGACCTCATCGACAACTCCGGCGCCGAGCAGATGGACATGGGCGGTCTGGTCGGCAAGAAGCAGCTCGCCGACCTCACCCCGCTCCTCGACGCGCCGTCGTACGACGACCCGTCGAAGAAGGTCCGCGACACCCTGCGCCCCGGCATCGTGGAGATGGGCCAGTTCGACGGCGACCCGGTCTGGATCATGTACTACGCCTACACCGTGTACGGCGTCTGGTACTCGCAGAAGGCGCTGGACTCGCTCGACGAGAAGTACCCCGAGACCTGGGACGAGATGCTCAAGGTCTGCGCCAAGGCGAAGAAGAAGGGCATCGCGGGCTGGACGTACGCGGGCAAGTACCCGTACTACATCCCCTTCTCGCTCTACCCGATGATCGGCAAGGTCGGCGGCGTCGACGTCCTGAACGCCATCGACAACCTGGAGCCGAACGCCTGGAAGCACCCCGCGGTCAAGGCGTGTTTCGAGGCGTACTACGAGCTGTACAAGAAGGGGTACGTGCTGCGCGGCACCCCGGGTCTCGACCACATCCAGTCGCAGACCGCGTGGGCCAAGGGCGAGGCGCTCTTCATCCCCAACGGCTCCTGGGTGGAGAACGAGTCGGCGAACGTCATCCCCGCCGACTTCGACCTCGCGGTGGCGGCGCCCTCCGGCATCGACAGCTCGGACAAGATGCCCTTCGGCACCACCTGGGCGTCCGGCGGTGAGCCGTTCATCGTCCCGGCGAAGGCGGCCAACCCCGAGGGCGGCATGGAGCAGTTGCGCATCATGCTCTCCGAGGCGTCCTCGAAGAACTTCACCGCCAAGGTGAAGTCGCTGACCGCGTTCAACGGCGGCACCGACGGCATCACGCTGACCCCGGGTCTGAAGTCGGCCGTCGCGGTGCTGGAGAAGGCCGGGACGAACCTGGTGAACCCGCGCATCCCCGACTGGTACGTGCAATTGGAGAAGGAGAAGATCGGCGTCGGCGGTCTGGGCGAGATGATGGCCGGCCGGATCACCCCCGCCGAGGCGATCAAGCGTATCCAGGGCTATGCCGACCAGGCTGCCAAGGACTCGTCGATCAAGCATTACAAGCACCAGTAGCGCGGCTTTCGTCATCAGCGGCGGCATCTGACCGAAAGATCGGGGTCGGCAGCAATGCAGCACGGCAAGTACCGCTTCATCGTGGGGTTTCTGGCGCTCCCGCTCGGGCTCTACGCGCTCTTCGTCGTCTGGCCGTTCATCCAGTCCATCTACTACACGTTCACGGACTGGACCGGACTGAGCCCGGAATTCAGGACGGTCGGGTTCGACAACTACCGGCGGATGCTGCACGACGACATCTTCTGGAAGTCGCTCTGGCACAGTCTGCTGTTCGCGCTGGTGCTGCCGCTGGTGACGCTCGGCATGGCGCTGTTCTTCGCCTTCATGATCAATGTGGGCGGGCGGCGGCGCAGGGGAGGACCGGCGATCTCCGGGGTCCGGGGATCGGGGTTCTACAAGATCGTCTATTTCTTTCCGCAGGTGCTCTCGATCGCCATCGTGGCCCTGCTGTTCACCTTCGCCTACAACCCCGACACCGGGATGATCAATTCATTCCTGCGGGACATCGGGCTGGGCAGCATCCAGCCGCTGTGGCTGGGCGATCCGTCCCTCGCGCTGTGGTGCGTGATGGCGGTGCTCGTGTGGTCCACGACCGGCTTCTTCGTGGTGCTCTTCTCGGCGGGCATGGCATCGATCCCCGTCGAGCTGTACGAGGCGGCGCTCCTGGACGGCGCGAGCCGCTTCGCCACCTTCTTCCGCGTCACCCTGCCGCTGCTGTGGGACACCGTGCAGTCCGGCTGGGTCTACATGGGCATCCTCGCGCTCGGCGCCGAGTCGTTCGCGGTCGTCCAGATCATGACGACCGGTCCCGGCGGTCCCGACTACTCGACCACCGTGCTGGTCCTGTACGTGTACCAGAAGGCGTTCCGGGACGGTCAGGCCGCCTACGCCACCACCATCGGCGTCGCCCTCCTCGTCGTCACCCTCGCGTTCGCCGCGATCGTGATGCGGCTGGGCCGCCGCGAGCGGCTGGAGTACTGAGAGCGATGAAGACGACCGAGCCCCCCGCCCCGCTGCCCGCCGAACGCGGCCCGGCAGTCACCAAGTCGGACACGGCCGGGGCACGGACCGGGCGCCGCAAGGAGACCGAGGGCACCGTCCTCAACGTCTTCTCCCACGGCGTGCTGGTGATCTGGGCGATCATGGTGGTGCTGCCGCTGGTGTGGGCGGTGATGACCTCGTTCAAGGACGACAACGCGATCCTCACCTCGCCCTGGTCGCTGCCGGACAAGCTGCACTTCGACAACTGGTCGCGGGCCTGGACCGAGGCCAACATGAGCGACTACTTCCTCAACACCCTTCTGGTGGTGGGGGGTTCACTCATCGGCACGATGATCCTGGGCTCGATGGCGGCCTATGTGCTGGCCCGCTTCGACTTCCCCGGGAACCGGTTCGTCTACTACCTGTTCGTCGGCGGCATGAGCTTCCCGGTGATGCTCGCGCTGGTCCCGCTGTTCTACGTCGTGAACAACATGGGTCTGCTGAACACGATCCACGGGCTGATCCTGGTCTACATCGCCTACTCGCTGCCGTTCACGGTGTTCTTCCTGACGGCGTTCTTCCGCACGCTGCCGACCTCGGTCGCGGAAGCCGCCTTCGTCGACGGCGCCTCGCACAGCCGGACCTTCTTCCAGATCATGCTGCCCATGGCCAAGCCCGGTCTGATCAGCGTCGCGATCTTCAACTTCCTCGGTCAGTGGAACCAGTACATGCTCCCGACGGTCCTGAACACCGACCCGGACAAGAAGGTGCTCACCCAGGGGCTCGTGCAGCTCGCGGTCAGCCAGGGCTACAAGGGCGACTGGTCCGGACTGTTCGCCGGGCTGGTCATGGCGATGCTGCCGGTCCTGGCCGCGTACATCGTCTTCCAGCGGCAGGTCGTCTCCGGGCTCACGGCGGGAGCGCTCAAGTAGGATCACACACGGTGTGGAGTCGATCACTCACCCGATGTCGTAGCTTCTGACGGCGATTTCCGTCAAGGACTTGACTGCGGGAACCCCTTCGGCACAGCTTGGAGTTCATAACTTGTAAGTGGCCCGGTTCCGCGGATGTGACCTGGGCCACGGGCGGCGATGGGGCCGCCCGGCCGATGGCGGGAGTGAATGGGTCGATGGAGACTCCGGGGTCGCAGTCGTCGCTGCACCGAGCCAACCTGGAAAGAGTCGTACGGGCGGTGCGGCTCGCCGGGTCGCTCACACAGGCCGAGATCGCCCGCACGACCGGTCTGTCCGCCGCGACGGTCTCCAACATCGTGCGCGAGCTGAAGGACCACGGGACCGTGGAGGTCACGCCCACGTCGGCCGGTGGCCGGCGGGCCCGCAGCGTGTCGCTGAGCGGGGACGCGGGCATCGTGATCGGCATCGACTTCGGGCACACGCACCTGCGCGTCGCGATCGGCAACCTCGCGCACCAGGTGCTCGCCGAGGAGTCCGAGCCGCTGGATGTGGACGCCTCCTCCGCGCAGGGCTTCGACCGCGCCGAGGAGCTGGTGGACCGGCTGATCGCGGCGACCGGGGTGGACCGGTCCAAGATTGCCGGGGTGGGTCTCGGCGTACCGGGACCGATCGACGTGGAGTCGGGCACGCTCGGCTCGACCTCGATCCTGCCGGGCTGGGGCGGCACCAAACCCGCCGACGAGCTGCGCGAACGCCTCGGCGTCCCGGTCCACGTGGACAACGACGCCAATCTCGGCGCCCTCGGCGAGCTGGTCTGGGGCAGCGGCAAGGGCGTGCGCGACCTGGCGTACATCAAGGTGGCCAGCGGCGTCGGTGCCGGTCTGGTGATCGACGGCAAGATCTACCGGGGTCCGGGCGGGACGGCCGGTGAGATCGGGCACATCACCATCGACGAGTCGGGTCCGGTGTGCCGCTGCGGCAACCGCGGCTGCCTGGAGACCTTCACCGCCGCGCGGTACGTCCTGCCGCTGCTCCAGCCGAGCCACGGCAGCGCGCTGACGATGGAGGGCGTCGTGCGTCTCGCGCGGGACGGAGACCCCGGCTGCCGGCGTGTGATCGCCGACGTGGGGCGGCACGTGGGCAGCGGAGTGGCCAATCTCTGCAACCTGCTGAACCCCAGCCGGGTCGTCCTGGGCGGCGATCTGGCCGAGGCGGGCGAACTCGTCCTCGGACCCATCCGGGAGGCGGTGGGACGCTATGCGATTCCCAGTGCGAGCCGTCAACTGTCTATTCTTCCAGGGGCACTTGGCGGTCGAGCCGAGGTGCTCGGCGCCCTCGCCCTCGCGCTCAGCGAAATGGGCGATTCGACCCTTCTGGACGGTTCCGCGACAGCCGCCCTGCCTGTCGTCGCGCCTGCGTTCACTTAAACAACGATTGGCACCGTTGCCATCTCGTTAAGAATTTACTTCTTGACGCCGAACGCGTGGCCGAGTTGACTTCCAGCCACCTCGGCCGCAACGACGCGGCCTCGTCAGGGAGGTTTCTGAAGTGAACACGCGTATGCGTCGTGCGGCCTTCGCCGTTGCTGCTGGTGCCATGGCCGTCTCGCTCGCCGCTTGTGGCAGCGCCAAGGAGTCCAGCGGCGGCGCCTCGAAGTCCGCGGACACCAAGAAGGGCGACGCGATCAAGGTCGGTCTGCTCCTTCCGGAGAACCAGACCGCGCGTTACGAGAAGTTCGACCGTCCGCTGATCGAGAAGAAGGTCTCGGAGCTGACGAACGGCAAGGGCAAGGTCGTCTACGCCAACGCCAAGCAGGACGCGACGCTGCAGAGCCAGCAGGTCGAGACCATGATCACCAACAAGGTGGACGTCCTGGTCATCGACGCGGTGGACGCCGCGGCCATCAAGAACTCGGTGCAGAAGGCCAAGGACGCGGGCATCCCCGTGGTGGCCTACGACCGCCTGGCGCAGGGCCCGATCTCCGCCTACACCTCGTTCGACAACGAGACCGTCGGCAAGACCCAGGGCGAGGCGCTGCTCAAGGCGCTGGGCTCCAAGGCCAAGTCCGGCAAGATCGTCATGATGAACGGCTCCTCCACCGACCCGAACGCCGCGCAGTTCAAGAAGGGCGCCCACGAGGTGCTCGACGGCAAGGTCAAGGTCGGCAAGGAGTACGACACCAAGGAGTGGAAGCCGGAGAACGCCAACTCCAACATGGAGGGCGCGATCTCCGCTCTGGGCAAGAAGAACATCATCGGCGTCTACTCCGCCAACGACGGCATGGCCGGCGGTATCATCACCGCCCTCAAGCAGGCCGGCATCAACGTCCCGGTCACCGGCCAGGACGCGGAGCTGGCGGGCGTGCAGCGCATCGTCGCCGGTTCGCAGTTCATGAGCGTCTACAAGCCGTACGCCCCGGAGGCCGCCGCCGCCGCCGAGATGGCCGTGGACCTCGCCCAGGGCAAGTCCCTCGACTCCGTCGCCAAGGACAAGGTCGACAGCCCCACCACGAAGGGTGTCCCCTCGGTCCTCGTCGCCGTCACCTCGCTGACGAAGGACAACATCAAGGACACCGTCGTCAAGGACGGCGTGTACACCATCGCCGACATCTGCACGGCTCAGTACAAGGCCGCCTGCGCCAAGGCCGGCCTGAAGTAAGCGCCGCCGCCCCGCCCGGGGGCCGGACTCCGCCGTGAGTCCCGCCCCCGGTCGGCCCGCAGGCCGCACCAGGCTCCTCCGGCGCCCCGCGCCACACACAGCCCCGCAAGCTCGTCGCGGGGCGCCGGACGGAATTCCCCCAAACTTCTGCACAACCTCCCGCCGGGTCAGGCGGCGAAGGAGTTGGTTCACGTGTCCGCTACGCCCGTGCTGGCGTTGCGCGGAGTCTCCAAGCGATTCGGTGCCGTCCAGGCGCTCACCGATGTCACGCTGGAGGTCCACGCCGGTGAGGTGGTCGCCCTGGTGGGCGACAACGGTGCCGGAAAGTCCACGCTGGTGAAGACGATCGCCGGTGTGCACCCCATCGACGAGGGCGTCATCGAGTGGGAGGGCAAGACCGTCCAGGTCAACAAGCCCCACGACGCCCAGAACCTGGGCATCGCCACGGTGTACCAGGACCTCGCGCTGTGCGACAACATCGACGTCGTCGGCAACCTCTACCTCGGCCGTGAGCTGCGCCGCACCGGCGTGCTGGACGAGGTGGAGATGGAGCGGCGCTCGCGCGAGCTGCTGGACCAGCTCTCGATCCGCATCCCCAGCGTCCGCATCCCGATCGCCTCGCTCTCCGGCGGTCAGCGGCAGGTCGTGGCCATCGCCCGCTCCATGCTCGGCGAGCCCAAGCTGGTGATCCTCGACGAGCCCACCGCCGCGCTCGGCGTCGAGCAGACCGCCCAGGTCCTCGACCTGGTCGAGCGGCTGCGGGAGCGCGGCCACGCCGTGATCCTCATCAGCCACAACATGGCCGACGTCAAGGCGGTCGCCGACAAGGTGGCCGTTCTGCGACTGGGCCGCAACAACGGCGTCTTCGAGGTCAAGTCGACCTCTCAGGAAGAGATCATCTCCGCCATCACCGGCGCCACGGACAATGCCGTCACCCGTCGTGCGGCGCGCACCAATGGGGAGAGCACGAAGTGAGCATCGACAAGACCTCCACGTCCTCGGGGGGCGCGGCCGTGGCGAACCCGGAGGCCGCTCCCGGCGCCGGTGTCGCCGTCGACCCCCGGCTGCTGGTGCGCGAGCAGGGACTCGCGGGCTACGTCGGCGAGTTCAAGCGCAAGATGAAGGCAGGCGACCTGGGCTCGATGCCCGTCGTCGTCGGACTCATCGTCATCTGGATCATCTTCCAGAGCCTGAACTCCAACTTCCTCACCGCCGGCAACCTCTCCGACATCTCCGTCGCCATGGTCGGCACGGGCATGATCGCGGTCGGCATCGTGTTCGTCCTGCTGCTCGGTGAGATCGACCTCTCGGTCGGCTCCCTCTCCGGTGTCGCGGGCGCGACCTTCGCGGTGCTGAACATCACCAACGGCATGAACGAGGTGCTGGCCTTCGTGCTGGCGATCCTCACCGGCACCGTCGCCGGTGCCGTCCAGGGCTTCTTCTTCGCCAAGATCGGTGTGCCCGCCTTCGCGGTCACCCTGGCGGGTCTGCTGTTCTGGAACGGCCTGATGCTCAAGATCCTGGGCGACAACGGCACGATCAACCTCAACAGCGACGGCCTCGTGGCCAACCTGACGAGCTACTACTTCTCCGACGTGGCCGCCGCCTACGGCCTGGCCGCCGTGGTGACCGTGCTCTTCTTCCTCAACTCCTTCCTCGGCAACAAGCGCCGCGAGGCCGCCGGTGTGCCGTCGAAGCCGCTGAGCGAGACGATCCTGCGCACCGTGCTGCTCGGCGTCCTCTCCTTCGCCGTCGCGATCGTGTTCAACCAGTACAAGGGTCTGCCCCTGGCTGTCGTGATCTTCGTCGCGATCCTCTTCGTCACCGACTTCGTGCTGCGCCGCACGGCCTACGGCCGCAAGGTGTTCGCGCTCGGCGGCAGCGTCGAGGCGTCCCGCCGTGCCGGTATCAACGTGGACCTGGTCCGCATCTCGGTGTTCGCCATCTCCGGCACCTTCGCGGCGCTTGGCGGTCTGTTCATCGCCTCCAAGATCGCCTCCGCCAACCAGGGCGCCGGTGGCGGTGACCTGCTGATGAACGCCATCGCGGCGGCCGTCATCGGTGGCACGTCCCTCTTCGGCGGTCGCGGCCGCACCTGGAACGCGCTCCTCGGCGTGCTGGTCATCGTCTCGATCCAGTACGGTCTGGCCCTCCAGGGCATCCCCTCGCCGGTGCAGTACATGATCACCGGTGGCGTCCTGCTGGCGACCGTCGTCATCGACGCCGTCACCCGCAAGACCCAGAAGTCGGCCGGCCGCGCGTAAGCGAAGCTGGCACAGGGGCCCGGCGCAACGGAGCGCCGGGCCTCTTCGGCGTCTCCGGCCCCTTCGGGACCCACGGAGCCCCTGGTGAAACAACCATGGGCACGCCCGGACACCGGCGGCCGGAGCGGAACATTAGACTCATCAAGCCCGGCAACAGCTCGATCAGCTCTTATCTGCAAGGAGGCACGGGTGCCGCTGCTGACCCGCATCACGGGACCGCGCGATCTGGACCGGCTCAGCCTGGAGGAGCTGAACCTGCTGGCAGAGGAGATCCGGACCTTCCTCGTCGAGGCCGTCTCCAAGACCGGCGGCCACCTCGGTCCCAACCTCGGTGTGGTCGAGCTGACCATCGCCATGCACCGGGTGTTCCACTCGCCCAAGGACAAGGTGCTGTGGGACACCGGCCACCAGTCCTACGTGCACAAACTGCTCACGGGCCGCCAGGACTTCTCCCGCCTGAAGATGAAGGGCGGTCTGTCCGGCTACCCCGCGCAGAGCGAGTCCGAGCACGACGTCATCGAGAACAGCCACGCCTCCACCGTGCTCGGCTGGGCCGACGGCATCGCCAAGGCCAACGAGCTGAAGCAGCGCGACAGCCACGTCGTCGCCGTCATCGGTGACGGCGCGCTGACCGGCGGCATGGCCTGGGAGGCGCTGAACAACATCGCCGAGGCCAAGGACCGCCCGCTCGTCATCGTCGTCAACGACAACGAGCGCTCCTACGCGCCCACCATCGGCGGTCTCGCCAACCACCTGGCCACCCTGCGCACCACCGACGGCTACGAGCGCTTCCTCGCCCGCACCAAGGACCTGCTCGACCGCACCCCGGTCGTCGGCCGCCCGCTCTACGACACCCTGCACGGCGCCAAGAAGGGGCTGAAGGACTTCATCGCCCCGCAGGGCATGTTCGAGGACCTGGGACTGAAGTACGTCGGCCCCATCGACGGCCACGACATCGAGGCGCTGGAGTCCGCGCTCGCCCGCGCCAAGCGGTTCGGCGGTCCGGTCATCGTGCACTGCCTCACCGAGAAGGGCCGCGGCTACCAGCCCGCCCTCCAGGACGAGGCGGACCGCTTCCACGCCGTCGGCAAGATCCACCCCGACACCGGTCTGCCGATCGCCACCTCCGGCGCCGACTGGACCTCCGTCTTCGGCGAGGAGATGGTCAAGCTCGGCGAGGAGCGCGAGGACGTCGTCGCCATCACGGCGGCCATGCTCCAGCCGGTCGGTCTGGACAAGTTCGCCAAGCGCTTCCCCGACCGCGTCTACGACGTCGGCATCGCCGAGCAGCACGGCGCCGTCTCGGCCGCCGGTCTCGCCCACGGCGGCGTGCACCCCGTCTTCGCGGTCTACGCCACGTTCCTCAACCGCGCCTTCGACCAGGTCCTGATGGACGTGGCCCTGCACAAGTGCGGGGTCACCTTCGTCCTAGACCGCGCGGGCGTCACCGGCACCGACGGCGCCTCCCACAACGGCATGTGGGACATGTCCATCCTCCAGGTCGTCCCCGGGCTGCGGCTCGCCGCGCCGCGCGACGCCGACCAGGTGCGCGCCCAGTTGCGCGAGGCCGTCGCCGTCGAGGACGCCCCCACCGTGGTCCGCTTCTCCAAGGGCGCCGTCGGTCCCGCCGTACCCGCCCTGCGCAAGGTCGGCGGCATGGACGTGCTGCGCGAGCCCGGCGCCGACCGGCCCGACGTGCTCCTGGTCTCCGTCGGCGCGCTCGCCCCGATGTGCCTGGAGATCGCGGACCTGCTCGACAAGCAGGGCATCTCCACCACCGTCGTCGACCCCCGCTGGGTCAAGCCGGTCGACGAGGCGATGGCCCCGCTCGCCAACGAGCACCGCGTCGTCGTCACCGTCGAGGACAACAGCCGCGTCGGCGGTGTCGGCTCCGCGATCGCCCAGGCGCTGCGCGACGCGGGCGTGGACGTGCCGCTGCGCGACTTCGGCATCCCGCCGCGCTTCCTCGACCACGCCTCGCGCGCCGAGGTCATGGCAGAGATCGGGCTCACCGCTCCGGACATCGCCCGTCAGGTCACCGGCCTGGTCGCCAAGCTGGACGGTCGCTTCGAGGACAGTGCCGCCGCCGTGGAGTCCGCGCGCGACTAGTCGCGACAGGAGCGCGCGGGCGGACGCGCGCTCCAGGAACAACCCTTCGGGCCGGTTTCGCCGCCTCTCCAGGTGGCGGAACCGGCCCGCCTGCGTGAACCTGCCAGTGCCGGGCACACGAATCCCCGGCCCTCTCGATCATGTCGAGGTCGACGAGCGTGGGAGGTAGATAGGTGTGAGCACGCTCTTCCGGACGAAGAACGTCGAGCAGTCCATCCGGGACACGGAAGAACCGGAGCATTCCCTCAAGAAGTCCCTCTCCGCCCTCGACCTGACCGTCTTCGGCGTCGGTGTCATCATCGGCACCGGCATTTTCGTCCTCACCGGCCAGGTGGCGAAGAACAACGCGGGCCCCGCGGTCGCGCTGTCCTTCGTCGTGGCCGGCATCGTCTGCGGTCTGGCGGCGCTCTGCTACGCCGAGTTCGCCTCGACGGTCCCGGTCGCCGGGTCGGCGTACACCTTCTCGTACGCCTCCCTGGGCGAACTGCCCGCCTGGATCATCGGCTGGGACCTGGTCCTGGAGTTCGCGCTGGGCACGGCGGTGGTGGCGGTCGGCTGGTCCGGCTACATCCGCTCGCTCCTTGACAGTTGGGGTGCGACCCTGCCGCCGTACCTCTCCGGCCGGGACGGCGCCACCGGGTTCGGGTTCGACGTGCTCGCCGCGGCGCTGGTGCTGCTGCTGACCGTCGTGCTGGTCGTCGGCATGAAGCTCTCGGCGCGGATCACCTCCGTGGTCGTCGCCATCAAGGTGATCGTGGTGCTCATCGTGATCATCGGTGGCGCCTTCTTCGTCACGGGCTCCAACTACGACCCGTTCATCCCGCCGGCCCAACCCGCCAAGGCGGGCGGCGACCTGAGCGCCCCGCTGATCCAGCTCATGTTCGGCTGGGCACCGGCGAACTTCGGGGTGATGGGCATCTTCACCGCCGCCTCGGTGGTGTTCTTCGCGTTCATCGGCTTCGACATCGTCGCCACCGCCGCCGAGGAGACCCGCAACCCGCAGCGCGACATGCCGCGCGGCATCCTCGGCTCGCTGATCATCTGCACCCTGCTCTACGTCGCCGTGTCCATCGTGGTGACCGGGATGGTGAAGTACAGCAAGCTCTCCATCGAGGCACCGCTCGCGGACGCCTTCAAATCACTCGGGCATCCCTGGTTCGCGGGGGTCATCAGCTTCGGCGCGGTGATCGGTCTGACGACCGTGTGCATGATCCTGCTGCTCGGTCAGACCCGGGTGTTCTTCGCGATGAGCCGGGACGGACTGCTGCCCCGCTTCTTCTCCCGCGTCCACCCGCGCTTCCGCACCCCGCACCGGCCGACCATCCTGCTCGGCGTGATCATCGCGATCATCGCGGGATTCACCAGCCTGAGCGAGCTGGCGGAGCTGGTGAACATCGGCACGCTGTTCGCGTTCGTCGTCGTCGCGCTCAGCGTGATCATCCTGCGCAGGACCCGCCCCGACCTGCCCCGCGCGTTCCGCACCCCCTGGGTGCCGTTCCTGCCGATCCTGTCGGTGTGCGCCTCGCTGTGGCTGATGCTCAACCTGCCCGCCGAGACCTGGCTCCGCTTCGCCATCTGGATGGCGATCGGCTTCGTCGTCTACTTCGCCTACGGCCGCACGCACAGCCGCCTCGCGGTACGGCAGCGGGAGGAGGCGGAGGAGACGCCCTCGGAGGGCGGCGCCCGCTGAAGCCCGGACGAGCCCTGGCGGCGGGGCTCAGCCGAGAGCCGTACGGGGACCGGAGACGTCCGCGCCCAGGTCGCCCACCCGGCGCCGCAGTTCGCGGTCGGCCGTGACCACCAGACGGTCGCGGTCGCCCGCACCGGCGACCAGCTCCACGATCCAGTCGTCGCCGCTGCCGGGAGCGGACTCCACCCGCACCCCGGGCACCGACTCGACCCCGCGCGCCGCGCCCTCCACGACGAGCACGATCTCCACGTCGTCCGTGCGCCCGGGCAGTCCGTCGGCGGCCAGCCGGTCCCGCAGCCGCTCGGCGGCGCCCTTGCGGTCGCGCCACCAGCCGTCGGGGCGTGAACCGACGACGTTCGCGCAGTCCACGATCGCGAGGAGCGGGCCGTCCTGGTCAGCGTTGCCTTGCACGTCGTCCATGCCTCCAGCGTCCCACGCCCGTGCCGAGGGGGCGCGGGACAGCGCCCGGACCGGGCCGTTTATGGTGATTCTGTGAACGGCGACTGGCTCATATGCGGCCGCGACGGCCGGCTCAGTGTCTACCGGCTCTCGGGCGACGCCGTCCTGTGCCGGGCGGAACGCGGGTCCGGCGGCGGCTGGACCGCACCGCGCAAGGCGGGCGGCGAACAGCGACTGCACCCCGTCCTGGCCCTCGGCCAGGGCGCCGACGGCTATGCCCACCTCGTCTCCTGGCGCCCCACGGTGAAGGGCGAGGCGGGGCTGGTGCACTCGACCCACTTCCGCGCCCATCTCGCGCCGCTGGACTGGACCCCGATCGGCCACCCGGACAAGAAGGGTCCGCGCACCGGCACCCCCGCCGTCGCCGTGGACGCCCAGGGGCGCGCCCATGTCTTCGTGCGCAACGACGGCGGCGGGGTGAGCGCCGCCGTGCAGAAGGAGAAGGGCGGCTGGGAGCCCTGGAAGGACCTCAAGGGCCACGACGTCCAGGACGGTCTGGCGGCGGTGACGGGGGAGTCCGGTCTGATCGAGCTGTACGCGGCGGTGCCCGGCGGCATCCTGCACTGGCGCCAGGAGAAGGCGGGCGCCGAACCGGTCCTCAAGGAGGCGCTGGAGACCCCGGTCCGCCCCGGCACTCTGTACGCGCTCGCCACGTCCCCGGCGTACACGACCCTCTTCTACGCGGACGACTCCGGCACCCTGTACGCCTGGCGCCCCGGGTCCGAGCCCACCGCGCTGCTGTCCGCCGCCGGACCGGGACCCCTCGCCGCCGTCCGCTGCACCCTCGACGGGCACGACTGCACCCTGCTGGCCCAGCGCACCGCGAACTCCCGGGTGGCGTTCGCCGCGTACCCCACGGAGCTGGAGTCGGCCGGAGCCTGGTGGGCCGAGTCGGGTCCGAAGCTCGCCGAGGACGCCATGGTGTCGCTGGCGACGGACGAGCACGGCCGTACGGTCGCCGCCGCGCTGTCCCCCTCCAGCGGGCGGCTGCTGCTGACCCGCCGCAAGGACGAGCCGGGTCTCGCGCTAGAGGCATGGCGCGAGGTCTGAGCGGACCGGGGCTCCGCGGCGGCACGTGCCGTCAGGGAGCCCGCCGTGCTCAGGGGGTGTCGCCGCCCCGGGCCGGGGACTTCTTGGCGGACTCGGGGATCGTCGAGTCGGTGCGCAGCGCCTTCCACAGCTCCTTGGCCTGCGGCTCGGCGGCCACGACCCGGTTGGGGTCCTGGGTGTCGTAGCGCACCGGGAGCATGATCGTCTCCATGGTCTCGGGGTCGACGCCGTTCATGCTGCGGCTGAACTCCGCGAGCTTGGTGAGGGAGTCGAGCCCGGAGTCGGTCGTGAGCGACTGGGTGAGCTTGTCCGCGACCGTGTACGCCTTGGTGGGGCTGCCCAGCAGGTCCTGCTGCTTGATCTCGGAGAGCAGCGAGATCAGGAACTTCTGCTGGAGCCCGATGCGCCCGAGGTCGCTGCCGTCGCCGATGCCGTGCCGGGTGCGGACGAACTGCAGGGCCTGCTTGCCGGTCAGCCGGGTCGTGCCTGCCTTCAGGTCGAGTCCGCTGGAGGAGTCGTGGATGTCGCGGTCCACGGTGACGGGCACGCCGCCTATCGCGTCGACCAGACCCTGGAACCCGGCGAAGTCGATCTCCACGAAGTGGTCGAGGCGCACCCCCGACATCTGCTCCACGGTCTTGACCACACACGCCGGACCGGCCACCGAGTAGACCGAGTTGAACATGACGCGGTGCGCGGAGGGGAGCTGCTTGCCGCTCCGGGTCGTGCACTCGGGCCGGGTCACGAGGGTGTCGCGCGGAATGCTGATCGCGACGGCCTTCTTCCGGCCCTCGGGTATGTGGATCACCAGCGCGGTGTCGGAACGGGCGCCGGAGACATGACCGGTGTGCAGCGCCGCGTTGGCACCGGCGCGCGAGTCGGAGCCGAGCACGAGCAGGTTCTGCCCCGAGGTCGGCAGCTTCTCCGGGCGGTTGTCACCGATGGCCCGGTCGAGGTCGACGCCCTTGATGTTGGAGTCGAGGCTGTCGTAGAGCCAGTAGCCCGTGCCGCCCGCGGCGACCAGGACGACGGCGAGGGCGATGAGGATCTTCCGCCCGGTGCGGCGCTTGCGCTTCGGGGCGTTGCCGGTGCCGGGTCCGGCGGGCGTTCCGGACTCGCTGTGCTGGGGCGTCGAGACATGACTCATCGTGCGTCGGGTTCCTCGTGGGTCGTGCCCCGCGGGGCGAGTGGAAGTGGCGTGCTACGGCGGAAGATTGACTGATCCTGTAGGAAAAGTGAGGCATCTGTAAACATCCGGTAGCCGATGCGCTCACTGTGCTAGCGCCCTTGATCGCACATGATCAGTGCGCGAAGTGCCCCGAGTGAGCCCGGTCGGAGACGGCTTACGCAGACATGAGCACCGAAGTCGGCAAAAGGTTGTACGGAAGATCCTGTGATCAAGCTCGCCGTGTATGGAGGGTGATCACGCGTCGACACTTAGTTGAAGCATTGTTAAAGTTCACCATCTCATGTGATGGTTCTGTGAATCCGCAGGTACGTCCGTGAGTGATCCCGTCGGACGCCCTTCGCGCCACGGGAGAACTCTGTTTCGTCCGGTGCGTATCTGAGGGGTTATGGCCAAGCTGTCGCTGCGGGCGGTACAGAAGCTGACCTGTAAGAAGCGCGATGCCTGGTGGACCGTGTTCCTGGTCGACCCGCTGGCCACCCGGCTGCTGATGGTGCTGGCCCGCTTCCGGTTCATCACCCCCAACGGGGTCACCTGGGCCGCGCTCTTCGCCGGACTCGCCTCGGCGGGCTTCTTCTACCGGGGAGACACCACCTCCCTCGTCGTCGGCGCGCTGCTCTACCACTTCAGCTTCGTCCTCGACTGCATCGACGGAAAGCTCGCCCGCCTCAAGGGCAACGGCTCGGTCTTCGGCGGCTGGCTGGACTACGTCTTCGACCGCGTCCGCGTGCTGGCTTGCGCGCTCGCCCTGATGGGCGGTCAGTATCTGCGCACCGACGACGCGCGCTTCCTGCTCGCCGCGCTCGGCGTCGTCTTCCTCGACATGCTGCGCTACCTGGACGCCCTCCAGATCTACAAGATGCGCCAGTCCATGCGCGCCAAGCTCGAACGGACCGCCGCGGAGCGGGCCGAGGCGGAGCGAGCCCGGCGCGACGCCCGGGGCGAGGGGCGGCTGGTCTTCATGGAGGACCTGCTGCGCGACAACCCGGCCACCCCCGTGGAGACCCTGCGCGCCGAGGCCGAGGCGCCGGTCGTCGACCTGCACGAGCAGTTCCGCGACCAGTTCCCCTGGTACACCCGCGTCCGCCGCGCCATGCTGCGCACCCGGATACGCCCGCATCTGTTCAGCGGCATCGAGTTCCAGATGTTCGTGTTCATCGTGGGTCCGCTGCTCGGCCGCATCCTGTGGACCACAGCCGCCTCGGCCGCCCTGTTGCTCGCTTTCGAGCTGTTCATCATGTACAAGTTCTGGCTCTCCACACGGGACTTCAACCGGGTCGTACGGGACATGGCGACCGAGCGAAACGTTTCTGCTCCCGCTCCGGACCCCGCCCCGGACCCCACGCCCGCCGCGGACCCCGCCCCCGCCGCCTGGACCGAGGACGCCTGGCCGGTGCCCGACGCCCCGCTCGCCCCCGGCATCCCCAGCCAGCCGCGGCACGGTGCCGAGGACCAGGACCACTTCCCCTCCCGCGAGGAACGCCTCGGCTTCCCGCACCAGGAGCGGTACGAGCGGTACGACCCGTACCAGCAGCCCGAGCCCCAGCCGCAGTACGAGCAGTACGAGCAGTACCAGCAGTACGAGCCGTACCCGGACCCCGCGTCGTACGAGCCCTACGAGCAGCCCGCCGCGACCGCCCACGACTCCTGGTTCGAGCCGTACTCCGAGCCCGCCCCCGACCCGTACGCCCAGCCGTACCCCCAGCACACCCACACCCAGCACCCGTCCCCGCAGTACCCCGAGTACCAGACCCAGCCCCACGCCCAGCCTCAGCCCTGGACGGACGGGGGATTCGCGCGATGAACGAACCCAACGCAGCCACCGCACCCACCACGTTCCCCGCGCCCCCCGCCCGGGGCGCCCTCGCCGACGTGGACACGCTCACCTACGCCGACGCCTCCGCGTACACCGTCACGGTCGTGGTCGCCGCCTACAACGCGAGCGCCACCCTCGACCGGGCCCTGCGCTCGGCGCTCGGCCAGACCCACCGCAACCTCGAAGTGCTGGTCCTGGACGACGCGTCCACCGACGGCACCCTCGCGGTCGCCCACCGGTACGCCGAGAAGGACCCCCGGGTCCAGGTCGTGGTCCGCACCCGCAACAGCGGCGGCGTGGGCTCCCCGCGCAACCACGGCATCGAGATCGCCACCGGTCAGTACCTGCTGTTCCTCGACGCCGACGACGAACTCCCGCACCGCGCCTGCGAGACGCTGCTCGCCTCCGCGCTGGCCACCGGCGCCGACATCACCGCCGGGCGGGCGATCCGCGTCAACCTCGACAAGGGCGAGAACACCGTCTGGCAGCCGCAGCTCTACGGCGCCGACCGCACGGTGGAGGGCGGACTGGCCGCCATGCCCGAGCTGTTCGAGGACCCGATCGCGGCGGCGAAGCTGTACCGCACGGAGTTCCTGCACGAGCACGGCATCCGCTTCCCGCAGGGCGTCCACTTCGAGGACACCTACTTCTCCACGCTCGCCTACTGGTTCGCGGGCACGGTCAGTCTCCTCACCGCCCCGGTCTACCGGTGGATCTGGGAGCGCGAGTCGGACACTCCGTCGCTGACCAACCGGCGCGGAGAACTGCGCAGCATCCGCGACCGGGTGCTCGTCCACCAGTGGACCGACGACTTCCTCGCCCGCCAGGGCGCCGACGAACTGATCGCCCGCAAGGCGGCCAAGTTCCTCTCGCACGACCTCGGGCTCTACATGGGAGCCCTGCGCGCGGGCGACGACGCCTACCGCGAGGGCTTCCTGCGCGCCACCGGTCCCTATCTGCGCACGCTCCCCGAGGAGTGCTGGGACCTCACCGGACCGCTGGAGCGGGTGCGCGGCTTCGGGCTCATGCAGGGCAGACCCGATGTGGCGCTGAGCGCCGCCGACTTCACCCAGCGGCGCCCGGTGCTCAGCTCCGACCTGGTGGAGCGCGACGGGCGGGTCTTCTGGTCCGGCGCGCTGCTCGGCCGCCCGGACGCCGAGCG
This sequence comes from Streptomyces sp. DSM 110735, assembly GCF_016482685.1. Taxonomy (GTDB): domain Bacteria; phylum Actinomycetota; class Actinomycetes; order Streptomycetales; family Streptomycetaceae; genus Streptomyces. Next base: position 378,498 of record NZ_JACYHF010000005.1, read on the forward strand.
GTTCCTCGACGTCACCAACCTGGACCTCACCGGCGGCAGGCTCTCCGACGCGCGGCTGTTCAACCAGGCGACCCGGCTGGAGATCACCGGCGGCGAACTCCACCTCACCGGCTTCATCCGCAACCAGTTCGGGCGCGTCGGACCCAAGGACAAGCTCGAACTCGTCGCCGTCCTGCGCTGCCGCGGTCCGAAGACCGACCACACCTTCCCGGTCACCGGCATCGAGGTGGACGAGGAGTACATCCGCTACCACGCCACCATCTCCCTGGACACGACCCTCGGCGCCCTGGAGCGCCCGGCGGTGTGGAACCTCCTCGTGCAGATGCGGCACGCGGGCGAGCGCGCCACCACGGCGGTCTGCGTGCGCGGCGTCGACATCGAGGCGGAGCGCTACACCGGCGCCGGGACGACGTACGAGATGTACGAGACCGTCAGCGGCAACCTCGCGCTGCGCCCGGAGACCAGGGAGCAGCAGACCAGGACCGACCGGCGCGGCACGCCCTGGACCTGGTGGACCAAGGAGCGGATGCCGGAGCCGTTCGCCCGCCGCGAGCGCTACGGCGCGTCCGTGGTCGTCCACTGCCACAACGACGAGTACAACCTGCCCGAGTTCCTCGGCTCCCTCGACACCCAGCGCGACTTCGCGGGCACCCAGGTCATCCTGGTCGACGACGGCTCGACCGACGCCACCGCCCACCAGATCGAGGAGTTCGCGGCCCGCTGGCCCAACGTCACCGTCGTCTCCCAGATCGCCATGGGGATGCGCGCCGCGTTCGACCACGGACTGCGCCATGTCACCGCGCCGTACGTCATGTTCGCCCGCGCCCGCGACATCCTCGGCCAGGACAGCGTGCACCGGCTGCTGCACGCCGCCCGCGCCGCCAAGGCGGACGTCGCGGTGGGTCGCAGCGACAACTTCCCCCAGCCCAGCAGGGCGGGCGACGAGGCGTGGGCGCGCTACTTCGGACCGTCGCCCGCCAAGGTGGAGCGGCTGCGCGACGCGCCGTACCTGGTGTTCTCCACCAGCCTGAGCGCCAAGCTGCTGCGCACCAGCCTGGTCCGCGAGGAGCGGCTGCGCTGCGGACAGGGTCCCGGCTTCGAGGACGCCTGGCTGACCGTGCCCGCGCTGCTGCACGCCCGCCGGGTCACCATCGCGCCGGGCGCCACCGCCTACGAGCGCGACGGCGAGCAGCACGACTCGCTCTTCGACCTGCCGTGGAACGACCCGGTCAAGGCGCAGGAGCTGATCCGGCTGTGCCGCCATGTCCTGCGCCGGGCGGCGGAGCTGGACCCGCGCACCCTGCGCCTGGCGCAGCGGTTCGTGGTGCGCACCTTCCAGCCGTATCTGCGCAATCTGCACCGGATCATGAGCCGTGACGAACTGGCGGCCGTCTTCCCGGCGTTGTGCCAGGTCTACGCGGACATCCCCGACGACCTGGTGCTCCAGTACGCCACGGCCGCCCTCGCGCGCACCCAGCACCACGCGGTGCGCACGGCGAACCTCGACCTGTTCTGCGACCCGTACACCGCGCCCGAGTTCCGCCCGCATCTGTACCTGGACGACGAGGGGCTCTTCCGCAGGCTCACCGCGGACCGGACGGACACCGCGCTGCTGCGGGTGGACCGGCACCGGTTCGTGCTGGAGACCTGCCAGGTCGAGGCGGAGCAGATCGTCTTCGAGGGGCTCATGGTCCTCTCGGGCGTCGACATCGCCCACCTCTTCGACAACCGGCTCGAACTCGTCCTGTCCGACGGGCAGACCGAACGCGCCGTCCCCGTCGGACAGGTGTACCGGCGCGACCGCTGGCGCACCCGCAAGGAGCAGGACTGGTACAGCGGCTGGCGTGCCGTGGTGCGCCCGGAGGACTTCGCCTCGCTGAACAACCGGGACCTCACCCTCACCCTGCGCGTGCACGACGGCGACCGGCACCTGGACGCCCCGGTGGACCCGCGCCAGATGCTGCACCGCTTCAAGGGCGTGCACCGCGCGGGCAACGCCACCGTGATCCTGGACATCGACGCCGACGAGAAGATCACGCTGCGCCGGGTCGCGGGCGCGGTGAAGCGGCTCACCCACAAGACGAAACGTTTCTTCACGGCGTTCCGCATGGCGCTGCCCGGACGTCCCGGCTGGCGCACCCGGATGCTCTACTGGCTCTTCCACCCGTGGCTGCGCGGCAAGGACATCTGGATCATCGGCGAGCGCGAGGACACCGCGCAGGACAACTCGTACCACCTGTTCAAGTGGATACGGACCAACGAGCGCCGCCGCCGGGTGTACTACGCCATCAACGGCACCGCCGCCGACCGCGCCAAGGTGGCACCGCTCGGCCGTGTCATCGACCGGCTGTCCTGGAAGTACCGGGTCTATCTGCTGCACGCCAGCAGACTGATCAACGCCTACGACCTGGAGGCGTACCTCGGTTTCCCCGGGCTCTCCAAGCGCGCCTTCCTCACCGGCTACGGCGATCTGCTGCGCTACAAGCGGGTCTTCCTCCAGCACGGCGTGGTCTACAACGACGTGGCGCCCTCCATCCACGCCCAGGTCACCAACGTCGACATGGTGCTCACCACCGGACGCAGCGAGCGCGCCTACTACGCCGAGCACTGCGGCTACGGCTACGACCGCGTCGCCGCCACCGGGCTGCCGCGCTTCGACGCCCTGGAGCCGGTGCGCGGACCGCGCCGCGTGCTGATCATGCCCACCTGGCGGCGCGACATCGTGGCGCCCTCGTACAACAAGGCGGCCAAGCCGGAGATCCCGTTCGCCGCCTCCGAGTACTACCGCTTCTTCTCGGCGCTGCTGCGCGACGAGCGACTGCTCGCCGCGTGCCAACGCTACGACGTGCAGCTCGAGTTCATGCCGCACTACGAGATCCGTCCCTACCTCAAGCACTTCCGCATCGACCACCCGTCGATCACGGTCTCCACCACCGGACGCGACGTCCAGCTCGCCATGCGCGAGTGCTCGATGCTGGTCACCGACTACTCCTCGGTGTTCTTCGACGTCGCCTACATGGGCAAGCCGATCGTCTACACCAACTTCGACGACGAGAGCTTCTACAGCAAGCACTACAAGCGCGGCTACTTCGACCTGGGCCGGGACGGGTTCGGTCCCGCCTGCGCCACCGTCGACCACGCGGTCGAGGAGATCATCGCCTCCGTCGAGCGCGGCTTCGAGGTCGAACCGCGGTACCGGCGCCGCGCGGAGGAGTTCTTCGTCCTGCGCGACACCAACAACTGCCGCCGCGCCTACGACGTGATCGCCACCATGGACGCCGCCGTCGCGGGCGACCCCGGGCAGCCCTCCGCGCCGCTCGTCATGGGCCGCCCGGAGCCGCAGCGGGCGGGAAGGGGCTGACATGACGAGGATCTTCCTCACCGGCGACTCCGGCACCGCCGCCCGCCGCCGCGACGCCGCCCCGCTCGCCGGGTGGGGGCAGGCGCTGCCGCTGTTCCTCACCCGCGCCGAGGTGGTCAACTCCGCCCGTCCGGGCGCGAGTTCGCGCACCTTCGTGGAGTCCGGCGGACTCACGGCGGTTCTCGACCGGATCGCCCCCGGCGATCTGCTCCTCGCCTGCTTCGGGCTCAACGACGTCCACACCGACGACCCGCGCGGCACCGAGCCCTTCGGCGACTACCAGCGCGCCCTGCGCGCCCACGTCCACGGCGCCCGCGACCGGGGCGCCCACCCCGTGCTGGTGACCAGCTACGAACGCCGCCTCTTCGACGACCAGGGCAATCTGCTCCGCCCGCTCGGGATGTACCACGCCGCCGTGCGCGAACTGGGCGCGAGCCTGTGCGTGCCCGTGGTGGACCTGGGGGAGTGGAGCGCCGTCCAGTGGCGCCGCGCGGGCGAGAAGGGCAGCCGCGCCCTCTTCGCCCACCTCGACCCCGGCGAACACCCGGCCCACCCCGACGGGCTGCGCGACAACACCCACCTCAGGGAGCGCGGCGCCGTCGAGTGCGCCCGCTTCGTGGCGGCCGAACTGCACCGGCAGGGGCTGCTCACCCCGGAGCACTTCCGCGACCTGGACGCCCCGGTGCCCCTGGAGGCGGTGCCCTACGCGGAGAGCCCGGACGACCTAGGACTCCGATGAACGACCACCATCCCCTGGCCTTCGCGCACGTCACCCACCCCGGCGCCGCCGAGTCCCCCGGCACCCTGCACCTCGTCGCGGACGCGGACCCCGCGCTGCCCGTCACCCCGGGCCAGGAGATCACCCTCTCCCTGACCCTCACCCCCGTCGAGGGCGCCTACCGCACCTACGGCTACCTCATCGACGACTCCCTCGCCCCGGGCGCCGCGATGCTCCGCCACCCGGGGCTGAGCCTGCTGGCCAACGGCAGATACGCCACCTACGTCACCGAGGGCGACGAGCCGCGTACCGTGAGCTGCGTGATCCGCATCGACCCCGACGCACCCGACGGCGCCACGGTGCTGCCCCGGATCGTCGTCGGCGTGATGGCGGCGGAGGGGGACCGGCTGGTGCCCTCGGCGGCTGTGTGCGACACCGGCTTCCGGGTGCGCCGCCACTGGCTGCCCGGTCAGTGCGTCACCCTGCGCCCCGGCGGACGCGCCCTGCTCCCGCCCGGTCACACCCCGGTCCCCGGTCTGCGCCTGGTCGCCGTCGGCCGCGCCCGGCGCGGACTGCTGACCTACGCGCCCGACGGCGGCGTCAGCTACCAGGCGCACCCCGAACACCTCGGCTACGACCGCTTCGAGCTTGCCTTCGAGGGCGAGGACGGGCACCGGGTGTGGTCCGAGGTGACCGTGCACGTCGGAGACCTCGGGGACTCGCCGGGCGCGCTGGCCGTGCATGGCTAGCGCCTGCCGCGGCACTAGCGTCCGGCGGCTGCGGGGCGCGGTCCTGGCCGTCGCGCTCGCGGTGACGCCGGTGGGCTGCTCGGCGCCGACGGCGGTGTCGTCGGGGCGGGCGACTCCGGTGCCTTCGGGCTCGCCGGGCGCATCGGGCTCGTCGGCTTCGGCTTCGGTTCCGGCGGATCCCGGTGCCGCCGCTCTGCCCGCGGGATTCCGCTTCCGGCAGCTCACCCGGAGTCTCGGTCCCGGCGCGCCCGTGCGGCTGACCGTGCTCAGCGTCGCCCCCGACGCCCGGGTGCGCGTCACCGGTGTGCACGGCGCCGACATGACCCGCTCGGACACCGTGCGCACCCTGGCCAACCGCTCCGACGCGCTCGCCGCGATCAACGGCACCTACTTCGACATCCGCACCGGCCACCACCATTCCGGCTACGAGGGCGACCCCATCGGGCTGTACGCCGAACACGGCCGGGTGCTCAGCGAAGCCCTCGACGGCCGCCCCGCCCTCGTCCTCGGCTACACCGGCGGACGCCTCGAAGCCCGCGTCGCCGAGGTCGCCACCAGCGGCGGACTGCGCGCGGCCGACGGCGCGGTCCGCGAACTCGACGGCGTGGACCGGGTCCCCGGACGCATACTCGGCTGCGGCGGAACCGGCGGCGACCGCCTCGCCACCACCGGGCGCCTTCAGGAGAAGCCGTTCGAGGGGCTGTGCACCGACCCGGACGAGGTGGTCTCCTTCGCCCCCGAGTGGGGCGGCGACACCCCGCCCGGCACCGAGGGCAGCACCGAGGCGCTGCTCGCCGCCGACGGGAGAGTCCTCCGGCTGCGCACCCCGGCGGGCGGTCCGCTGCCCGAGGGCGGCAGCACGCTCTACGGCATCGGCACGGGCGCCGCGTGGCTGCGTGCGCACGCGGTGCCGGGCACCCGCATGACCGTCTCTGAGCGGATCACCGCCCCGGCGGGGCTGCCGCTGCCCGGACCCGTCGAGACCGCCGTGGGCGGCAGCGCCCGGCTGCTGCGCGCCGGGGCGTTCGACCCGGCGGCGACCGCGCTCCTCGGGCGGCGGCGGGAACCGCGCACCGTGGCCGGAGTCACGGCCGACGGCACCCTGCTGCTCATCGCCGTCGACGGCCGCGCCGCCCACGAGAGCGTCGGCGCGACCCCGGCCGAGGCGGCACGGCTCGCCCGGTCGCTCGGCGCGGTGGACGCGGTCAACCTGGACGGCGGCGGCTCCACCTCGGTGGTGCTGCGCGGGCACCTGCGCAACCGCCCCCGCGACACCGAGAACGGTCCCGTGCGCGAACGCCCGGTCGCGGACGGGCTCGCCATCCTGCCGGACGAGCCCGCGAAGTGACGAGCCGTCACCTCATGACCTGACATATCGTCAGATCGTGATCGACCCGGCCGACGCCGAGAACAGCGCCCCGCCCGTGCTCATCGAGATGTACATCTCGTACTCGCCGGACGCCGACTCCGGCAGCGTGACGCCCTTGTACCCGGAGCTGGCGAAGTAGCCGTAGTCGTAGGTGCCGTAGTCGCCGCGGCGCACGTGCGGGCGGACGGCGTTCGGGCGGTGGGACTTGCCCAGCCGGAAGGAGTGCGTGGACTTCGCGCCGCGCAGCACCAGGTAGTACACGGCGTGCTGGTGGGAGTCCGCCTCCACGCCGTGCACGAAGAACACGCCCTCCACGTGCAGCGCGCGCTCCTCCAGCCAGCTCTTCTCCAGCGAGAAGACGGTCTCCTGGGAGAAATGGCCGATGACCGCGCGGCGCATGACCCGCACCCGCTTCTCGTCACCGGTGAGCACGATCTCCAGACCGCCGTAGGGGCGCCGGATGTCGAAGGGGCGCCGGGCCACCAGCGGGGTGCGGCGGTCGATGCCCTCCGAGGGGCTGGAGACGCGCACCGAGAGGTCGTAGACCCCGCTCGGTACGCCCCGCAGCGGGATGCCGGCGGGTGCCTCGGGCGCGAAGCCGCCGTCCGCGTAGTCCCGCGCGAAGCCGTCGAACCAGCGGCTGTAGGTGTACTTCGCCTCGGTCGTCGCCAGCGGGAACTCCCACTGCCTGCCGCCGCTTTCGAGGACCAGGGACTTGGTCTCCCGGAACTCGCCGTACGGCGACTCACCGGGTATGAACGCCTCGCCGCTCAGCAGCAGATGGCTGCCGCGCACCTCCTGTTGGGTGAGGACGGCGGTCAGCGCGTCCGAGGTGCGCAGACCGGCCAGATGGCGCCGCCGCTCCTCCTCGTCCACGTGCGGGTCGCCGTTCTCCAGGAAGCCCAGGCGCGGCTCGCCGCCCTCGGCCAGCGCCGCCAGCACCCCCAGGATCAACTGGAGGTTGTAGGCGGAGACTTCACCGTGCTGGCGGACCAGTTCCGAACGGGTCTTGATCAGGTTGAAGTTGTCGCAGGCCCAGAAGTGGTCGAGGTGGGGCGCGATCTCCGTCTCGTACTGCTCGTCCGCCTCGGAGGTGAACAGATAGACGTTGTGCCCCTGGCCGCCGCGCACGCGCAGCATCTCCGGGATCGCCTCGTCCAGGGTGTCGACGTGCTCCTGCGGCATGTCCTCGCCGAGCATGTACCGCCCGGTCACGGCGCGCTCGCGCACGTAACTGCCCACCAGGAACTGGGGAACGACCGTCACGATGTTGCGGTAGCCGTACTTCAGACCGTAGTAGAGCGCCGCGCTGCCGCCCTTGGAGACGCCGAGCAGACTGACCTGATCGCGCGTCAGTCCCCGGCGGGCCATGGTGGATTCGATGAGCCGGTGGACGGAGTCCTCGATGCCGAAGTCCATCGAGCGGCACATGTAGTAGCTGTAGTGGCCGTCGAAGTCGTCCTTGATCCACAGGACGTCGGCGCGCAGCGCGTTCAGCGAACGGCCCGCGAAATGGTAGCCGTTGGGGGCGCCGAGGCCGGAGAAGACCACGACCAGATGACGGACGTCGGCGTCGGCGGCGCGGAAGCGGTACTCGACCGGAACGGCACCCCAGGTGTCGGTCTCGGTGACGACCTTCCGCCGGTCCACGGTGGCGAGATTCGGCGAAAGTTCCGGAAGTGCCGTGTCCATGAAGTGCCTTGCTCGCTTCTGTGAGGAGTGAACCGACTTCCTTACGGAAGCTTGCAAGATTCTAACCAGCCATATCGCCAACATGAACAACTGGTGGGGGAGTTGTGAACGATCGTGAACATCGGGCAAGAGGGGCGGAACCAGGAGGGACGGAACGCGAAAGGGTCCCCGCGTCGCTGCGGGGACCCTTCGTGCTGCTTCGTGCTGCTTCGTGCTGCGGGGAGCGTTACGCGGGCACGCTCGCCACGCCCGGCTCCAGGAACCGCTTGCCGTTCACCCGCTCGGAGACACCCTCACGGTCCAGGTACGGCGTGATGCCGCCCAGGTGGAAGGGCCAGCCGGCGCCGGTGATCAGGCACAGGTCGATGTCCTGCGCCTCGGCGACCACGCCCTCGTCCAGCATGAGGCCGATCTCCTCGGCGACCGCGTCCAGGACACGGGCGCGGACCTGCTCCTCGGTCAGGGCGGTGTCGCCCTGCTTGAGCAGCGCGGCGACCTCGGGGTCCAGCTCCGGCTTGCCGGAGTCGTAGACGTAGAAGCCGCGCTTGCCCGCCTCGACGACCGCCTTGAGGTTCGGGGAGACCGTGAAGCGGTCCGGGTAGGCCCGGTTGAGGGTCTCCGAGACGTGCAGACCGATCGCGGGACCGACCAGCTCCAGGAGCACCAGCGGGGACATCGGCAGACCGAGCGGCTCGACTGCCTTCTCCGCGACCTCGACCGGGGTGCCCTCGTCGATGACGTTCTGGATCTCGCCCATGAAGCGGGTCAGGATGCGGTTGACGACGAACGCCGGGGCGTCCTTCACCAGCACCGCGGTCTTCTTCAGCTTCTTGGCCACCGCGAACGCGGTCGCCAGCGAGGCGTCGTCCGTCTGCTCGCCGCGCACGATCTCAAGGAGCGGCAGGATCGCGACCGGGTTGAAGAAGTGGAAGCCGACGACCCGCTCGGGGTGCTTCAGCTTCGACGCCATCTCCGACACCGACAGCGAGGAGGTGTTGGTGGCGAGGATCGCGTGCGCCGGGGCGACCGCCTCGACCTCCGCGAACACCTTCTGCTTGACGCCCATCTCCTCGAACACGGCTTCAATGATGAAGTCGGCGTCCGCGAAGCCCTCGGCCTTGTCCAGGACACCGGTCACCAGCGCCTTGAGGCGGTTGGCCTTGTCCTGGTGGATACGGCCCTTGCCGAGCAGCTTGTCGATCTCGGCGTGGACGTAGCCCACACCCTTGTCGACGCGCTCCTGGTCGATGTCGGTCAGCACGACCGGCACCTCCAGGCGGCGCAGGAAGAGCAGCGCGAGCTGGGAAGCCATCAGACCGGCGCCCACGACACCGACCTTGGTGACCGGACGCGCCAGCGCCTTGTCCGGCGCACCGGCCGGGCGCTTGCCGCGCTTCTGCACCAGGTTGAACGAGTAGATGCCCGCACGCAGTTCGCCGCCCATGATGAGGTCGGCGAGCGCCTGGTCCTCGGCGTCGAAGCCCTTGTCCAGGTCGCCGTCCTTGGCACCCTCGATGATGTCGAGAGCGCGGTAGGCGGCCGGGGCGGCGCCGTGCACCTTGGAGTCCGCGATGAAGCGGCCCTTGGCGACCGCCTGGTCCCACGCCTCGCCCCGGTCGATCTCCGGGCGCTCGACGACGAGGTCGCCCTTGAGGACCTGCGCGGTCCAGATCAGCGACTGCTCCAGGAAGTCCGCGCCCTCGAACAGCGCGTCCGCGATGCCGAGTTCGAAGACCTGCTTGCCCTTGAGCTGGCGGTTCTGGTTGAGGCTGTTCTCGATGATGACCGAGACGGCCTTGTCGGCGCCGATCAGGTTCGGCAGCAGGGCGCAGCCGCCCCAGCCGGGCACCAGACCGAGGAAGACCTCGGGCAGCGAGAACGCCGGGAGGGACTTGGAGACGGTCCGGTAGGCGCAGTGCAGACCGACCTCGACGCCGCCGCCCATCGCCGCGCCGTTGTAGTACGCGAAGGTCGGCACGGCGAGCGAGGACAGGCGCTTGAAGACCGCGTGGCCGCCCTTGCCGATGGCGAGCGCGTCCTCGTGCTTCTTCAGCAGCTCGACGCCCTTGAGGTCGGCGCCGACCGCGAAGATGAACGGCTTGCCGGTGACGCCGACGCCGACGATCTCGCCGTCCGCCGCCTCCTTCTCGACCTGGTCGATGGCGGTGTTCAGGTTCGCCAGCGACGCCGGACCGAAGGTGGTCGGCTTGGTGTGGTCGAAGCCGTTGTCCAGCGTGATGAGCGCGAAGCGCCCGGCGCCGAACGGCAGCTCGAAGTGGCGTACGTGCGCCGAGGTGACGACCTCGTCAGGGAACAGCTCGGCCGCACCCTTCAACAGCTCGGTGGTGGTGCTCACTTGTCCCCCTCGAAGTTCGGGTTCTCCCAGATGACCGTCGCGCCCATGCCGAAGCCGACGCACATGGTCGTCAGGCCGTAGCGGACCTCGGGGTGCTCCTCGAACTGGCGGGCCAACTGCGTCATCAGACGCACGCCGGAGGAGGCCAGCGGGTGGCCGAAGGCGATGGCGCCGCCGTACTGGTTGACGCGCTCGTCGTCGTCCGCGATGCCGTAGTGCTCCAGGAAGGCGAGCACCTGGACGGCGAACGCCTCGTTGATCTCGAACAGACCGATGTCGGAGATCGACAGACCCGCCTTGGCGAGCGCCTTCTCCGTCGCCGGGATCGGGCCGTAGCCCATGACCTCGGGCTCGACGCCCGCGAAGGCGTACGACACCAGGCGCATCTTGACCGGCAGACCGTGCTCGCGGGCGAACTCCTCGCTCGCGATGAGGGAGGCGGTGGCGCCGTCGTTCAGACCGGCCGCGTTGCCCGCGGTGACCCGGCCGTGCACACGGAACGGCGTCTTCAGACCCGCCAGGTTCTCCAGCGTGGTGCCCGGGCGCATCGGCTCGTCGGCCGTGACCAGACCCCAACCGGTCTCGCCGGCTTCCTCGTTGGTGCGGCGCACCGAGATCGGCACCAGGTCCTGCTGGATCTTGCCGTTGGCGTACGCCTTGGCGGCCTTCTCCTGCGAGCGCACCGCGTACTCGTCGGCGCGCTGCTTGGTGATCGTCGGGTAGCGGTCGTGCAGGTTCTCGGCGGTCATGCCCATGAACAGGGCGGACTCGTCGACCAGCTTCTCGCTCACGAAGCGCGGGTTCGGGTCCACGCCCTCGCCCATGGGGTGGCGGCCCATGTGCTCGACGCCGCCCGCGATCGCCACGTCGTACGCGCCGAAGGCGACCGAGCCGGAGACCGAGGTCACGGCGGTCAGGGCGCCCGCGCACATGCGGTCGATGGAGTAGCCGGGGACCGACTGCGGCAGACCGGCGAGGATGCCCGCCGTCCGGCCCAGGGTCAGACCCTGGTCGCCGATCTGGGTGGTCGCGGCGATCGCGACCTCGTCGATCTTCTGCGGGTCCAGACCGGGGTTGCGGCGCAGCAGCTCCCGGATCGCCTTCACGACCAGGTCGTCCGCGCGGGTCTCGTGGTAGATGCCCTTCGGGCCCGCCTTGCCGAACGGGGTACGGACGCCGTCGACGAAGACGACGTCCCTGACGGTACGAGGCACGATGGCTCTCCTCCAGGGTGCGGGACGCTGAGCGCTTGCTTAAGCCCATGCTACTTATGAGTAACGTAGCTGCACAGCCCGCCCCCGGCTAGCGGTGAACGTCACACCGCCGCTTTCGGTGGACGGCGGTAGCAGGCGAGGGTGAGGTTCTGTCTTTCAGGGGCGCGGGGAACTGCGCGAACGGCCACGGGCGCCCCGCACCCGCCCCACCCGTTACGGCGACTACGCGTCGTTGGTCGACAGCGCCGTCACCAGGACCGGCGTCACCTGCGCGACCTGCCACTCCCGCGCACCGAACCTCCGCAGGACCGCGGAAACGGACTCCTCGCCGACAACCACCGGAGGTTCCCAGCAAAGGCGCCGCACCGTGTCCGGAGAGATCAGGTTCTCCTGGGGCATGTCGAGCCGCTCCGCCAGCGCGGTGACCCCCGCGCGGGCGGCGGAGAGGCGGGCAGCCGCCGCCGGGTCCTTGTCGGCCCAGGCGCGCGGCGGCGGCGGACCGGTCATCTGCTGCCCCTGCTGAGGCAGTTCGGACTCGGAAAGCGCCTTCGCGCGGTCGACCGCCGCCTGCCACTGTTCGAGCTGGCGCCGTCCCATCCGGTGTCCGAAACCGTTCAGCGCGGCGAGCGCGTGCACGTTGGACGGCACCGCCAGCGCCGCCTCCACGATCGCCGCGTCGCTCAGCACCTTGCCCGGCGAGACGTCCCGCCGCTGGGCGATCCGGTCCCGGGTCTCCCACAGCTCGCGGACGACACCGAGCTGACGCCGCCTGCGCACCTTGTGCATGCCGGACGTACGCCGCCAGGGGTCCTTGCGCGGCTCGGCGGGCGGCGCGGCAGCGATCGCGGCGAACTCCTCGAGCGCCCACTCCAGCTTGCCCTGCCGGTCCAGCTCCTTCTCCAGGGCGTCCCGCAGATCCACCAGGAGTTCCACGTCGAGCGCGGCGTAGCGCAGCCAGGGCTCGGGCAGCGGGCGGGTGGACCAGTCGACGGCGGAGTGGCCCTTCTCCAGGACGAAGCCGAGCACGTTCTCGACCATGGCGCCGAGACCCACGCGGGGGAACCCGGCGAGCCGTCCGGCCAGCTCGGTGTCGAAGAGCCGGGTGGGCAGCATGCCTATCTCGCGCAGACAGGGCAGGTCCTGGGTGGCGGCGTGCAGCACCCACTCGACGCCGGACAGCGCCTCGCCGAGCGAGGACAGGTCGGGGCAGCCGACCGGGTCGATCAGCGCGGTGCCCGCGCCCTGGCGGCGCAACTGCACGAGGTAGGCGCGCTGGCCGTAGCGGTAGCCGGAGGCGCGCTCGGCGTCGACGGCGACCGGTCCGGAACCGGCGGCGAACGCGGCGACGACCTCGGCGAGCCCGGCCGCGTCGGCGATCACCGGCGGGATGCCCTCACGGGGCTCCAGGAGCGGGATCGGGGCCCCGGCCAGGGCGGACGCCCCCGTCGCAGAAGATCCGGCGTCGTCCGGAGGGGTGCCTCCGGTGATGCGCAGGGAACTGTCTGCTGCGGTGTCTTGGGCGTCGGTCACATGCCCAGGGTATCCGTATGGCCGCGCCGCTGGCCTGCGCGTTCGGCCGGGCGGCGTGCGGACCGTACAAATCCGGCCGCCGTGTGCGCGCTCCCCGGGCCCGCGCACGCGCCGGCGCCCCCCGGGGGGGGCGGGCGCCCCCCGGGGGCCGGGGGGGGGGGGGGGCGGGGGGGGGGGGGGGGGGGGGGGGGGGGGGGGGGGGGGGGGGGGCGGGG
>NZ_JACYHF010000006.1 GCF_016482685.1 Streptomyces sp. DSM 110735
CTCATCGCCCTCTACGAACAGAAGGTGTTCGTCCAGGGCGCGGTCTGGAACATCGACTCCTTCGACCAGTGGGGCGTCGAACTCGGCAAGGTCCTCGCCAAGCGGATCGAGCCCGCCCTCACCGAGGGCGCCGAGGTCCCCGGCCTCGACCCGTCCACCACGGCCCTCGTCACCGCCTACCGTTCCCTCAAGGAAGTGAACTGACATGCAGCTCGGACTCATCGGTCTCGGCAAGATGGGCGGCAACATGCGCGAGCGCATCCGCCGCGCGGGCCACCAGGTCATCGGCTACGACCGCAACCCGGAACTGACCGACGCCAAGGACCTCGCCGAGCTGGTCGAGAAGCTCGACGCGCCGCGCACCATCTGGGTGATGGTCCCGGCAGGCACCGCCACCCAGGTCGTCGTCGACGAGCTGAAGGACCTGCTCTCCCCCGGCGACGTCGTCGTGGACGGCGGCAACTCCCGCTGGACGGACGACGAGAAGCACGCCGCCGAGCTGGCCATCAAGGGCATCGGCTTCGTGGACGCGGGCGTCTCCGGCGGCGTCTGGGGTCTGGAGAACGGCTACGCGCTGATGGTCGGCGGCGACAAGGAGAACGTCGACCGCCTGCAGCCCATCTTCGACGCGCTCAAGCCCGAGGGCCCCTACGGCTACGTGCACGCGGGCCGTGTCGGCGCCGGTCACTTCGCCAAGATGGTCCACAACGGCATCGAGTACGCCATGATGCAGGCGTACGCCGAGGGCTGGGAGCTGCTGGAGAAGGCGAACTCGGTGGACAACGTCCGCGAGATCTTCCGCTCCTGGCAGGAGGGCACGGTCATCCGTTCCTGGCTGCTCGACCTCGCGGTCAACGCGCTGGACGACGACGAGCACCTGGACGAGCTGCGCGGCTACGCCGAGGACTCCGGCGAGGGCCGGTGGACCGTCGAGGCCGCCATCGACAACGCGGTGCCGCTCCCGGCGATCACCGCGTCGCTGTTCGCCCGCTTCGCGTCCCGCCAGGACGACTCGCCGCAGATGAAGATGATCGCCGCGCTGCGCAACCAGTTCGGCGGCCACGCGGTCGAGAAGAAGGGCTGACGTCGTGGGGGACCTCCTGCTCGTCCGCCACGGCGAGACGGAGTGGAGCCTGTCGGGCCAGCACACGAGCTGGACCGATCTGCCGCTCACCGCACGCGGTGAGGAGCAGGCCAGGTCCCTCGCTCCACTCCTCGCCGGGCACGACTTCGCCGTCGTCCTGACCAGCCCGATGGGCCGGGCCCGGGACACCGCCCGGCTGGCCGGTCTGACCGGCGCCGAGTCCGACCCCGACCTGGTCGAGTGGGACTACGGCGGTTACGAGGGCGTCAAGACCGTCGACATCCACGAGACCCGGCCCGACTGGGACCTGTGGACCGACGGGGTGACCCCCGGACCCGAGGGCCATCCCGGCGAGTCCCCCGAGGAGATCGGGGCGCGCGCCGACCGGGTCCTGGCCCGGGTGGACAAGGCGCTCCAAAAGGACGGCGGCGACGTGATCCTGGTCGCGCACGCCCACTTCCTGCGGGTGCTCACCGCGCGTCGGCTGGGTCTGCCGCCCGCCGACGGACGGCTGTTCCAGCTCGCCACGGGCACGGTGAGCCGGCTCTCGACCGAGCACGGACACCCCGTGATCGTGGAGTGGAACCGGCTGCCCTGAGGTGAACGGCCGAGGCCCGGACCACCACCGTGTGGTGGTCCGGGCCTCGTCGTATCCGGGGAGGGGTCCGGGGCTGTTACTTCCGGGGCACCCCGTAGGCGCGCTCGACGTGCAGCTTCACGACCAGCCGCCGGTCGCGGACCATCGCGGCGCGGTAGTCGTCCCAGTCCGGGTGCTCGCCCAGCACCTCCCGGTAGAGCCGGATCAGCTCCTCCACGGTCTCGTCGTGCGGGTCCTCGGCGACGGGGGTCAGCTCCACCGTGCCCTCGGCCACCGTGTACGCCCAGCGGTCGTCGCTGGTGACGTAGTAGGAGGCGCGGGGCTCGCGGCGCAGATTGCGGGTCTTGGCGCGGTCGTCGGTGACCGAGACGCGGATGATCCGCTCGGCCGGGTCGTAGGCGTGGCTCACATTGGACAACTGGGGGCGGCCGTCCCGCTTGAGCGTGACCAGCACACCACCGTGCCCCTCGGAGAGCAGCGTGAGCAGGGCGTCCTGCGTCGTCGGGTCGTCAGTCATACCCGGGTCAACGGGAGGGGGCGGGCGGGGCATTCCCCAGCTTGGTAGACACTGTCTACCGATCCTTGGTAGACAGTGTCTATGAGCGAGTCGTCGACGAACGAGTCCGACCCGGGGCTGCGGTCCCGTCTGGTGGACGCCGGGGTGGCCCTCCTTGCCGCCGAAGGGGCGCAGGCGCTGGGTCTGCGGGAGATCGCCCGCCGGGCGGGGGTCTCACACGGGGCGCCCCGCCGGTACTTCCCCACGCATCTCGAGTTGCTGTCCGCGATCGCGCGGCGCGGCTTCGAGGAGCTGGGCGACCGGGTGCGGGACACGCTCGACTCCGCCGCCGACGACCCGCGCGAGCGCACGGAGGCGCTGGCGCGGACGTATCTGCGCTTCGCGCTGGAGAACCCCGGGATGTACGAGCTGATGTTCCGTCACGACGTCCTGGAGAGCGGTCACTTGGGACTGCGGGACACCAGCCTGCCGCTGTTCGGGGTCCTGGTGGAGCTGGTGGGGCGGGTACGACCGGAGGCGGACGCCCGTCAGGTCGGGGGTGCCCTGTGGGCGAACCTGCACGGGCTGGCCCAGTTGTGGCGCTGGGGCAGCCTTCAACTGGCCACCGGGGACGCGGACTTCGAGCCGCTGCTGCGCGCGTGCCTGACCGCGCACCTCGGCCGGGGATCGGGCAGGTGAACCGGCGGTTGGCGCTGGCGTGCAGTGTGGCCGGTGCGGTGCTGGTCGCCCTGGACGGTACGGTCCTCACCGTCGCCCAGCCGTCCCTGCAACGGTCGCTGCACGCCTCGTTCACCGAGGTGCAGTGGACCAGTACCGCGTATCTCCTCGTCGTGGCCAGCCTGTTGGTGTTCGCGGGGCGGCTCGGGGACCGGTACGGACAGCGGCGGATGTTCGCGCTGGGGATGCTCGGGTTCGGGGCGGCGTCGGCGGCCATCGGGTTGGCGCCCGGCGTCGGGTGGGTGATCGGACTCCGGGTCGTCCAGGGCGTGTTCGGGGCGCTGCTCCAGCCCGCGACGCTCGGGATGCTGCGGTCCGCGTATCCGCCGGACCGGCTGGCGGTGCCGCTCGCGGTGCGGACGAGCGCGATCGGACTCGCCGCGGCGACCGGACCGCTGGTGGGCGGTGCGCTGGCGACCTGGCTGGGCTGGCGTGCGGTGTTCTTCCTCGGGGTGCTCCCTGCGCTGGTCTTCGGACTGGTCGCGCTGGGCGGGGAGGCGCCGCGGGTCTCCCCCGCCGGGCTGGATCTTCCGGGCGCGCTGCTGCTCGCAGTGACCCTGGCGTCCCTGGTCCACGCGCTGTCGGCGCCCGGTGCGGCAACGCTGCCGGTGCTCGTGGTCTCGGTGGTGGCGGGGGTCGCGTTCGTACGGCACGAGCGGCGCGCCGCGCGTCCGCTGGTGCCGCCCGGGGTGATCGGCGCGGGTCCCGTGGGGGCGGCGCTGGGCATCCTGGTGGCCGTGTCGGCCGCGCTGTTCGGGACGCTGTTCGTGGAGACGTATGTGCTCCAACGGGGGCTGGGACTGGACCCGTTCGAGAGCGCGGTGCGCAGTGTGCCGCTCGCGGTGATGATGATCGCCTCGGCTCCCTGCTGTCCGCTGCTGCTGCGCCGCTGGGGCGCCCGGTGGACGACCGGGGTGGGGACGGCGCTGCTCGCGCTCGGTGGGCTGGTGCTGTCCCGGGCCACGGGGGCGCTGTCCCTGGGCACCGGATTCGCCCTGCTGGGCGCGGGGTTCGGGACGGTGATGGTGGCGGCCACCCATGTCGTCGTACGCCGGGCGGAGTTGGCGGCGGCAGGGGTGGCGGGCGGGCTTCAGCAGACCGCGCTCAACATCGGTCCGGTGGTGGGGGTGGCTGCGGCGACCGCGCTGATGGGGGCGGGGTCGCGTGTCGCGCTGTGCGTGTGCGCGGCGGTCGCGGCGGCGGCCGTACCGGTGGCTCGCGCGTTGCCTCAACGGGGCGCCGACGGACCGGCGTTGGATGCCGACGCGCGGGAAGCCGACGTGCGGGTCCTTCCCGGCGATCCTGCGCGACCATGAGAAACAACAGGTCGTCCCGGTGACCGAGCCGGACCGCACGGCGTACGACGCGACCGTAGGAGAGCGAGCGATGGCACAGCTTCGACAGGAAGTCGACCCGGAAGAGGCGGGGCTGGACGCGAAGGCACTGGACCGTCTGGACCAGCACTTCGCCCATTACGTGGACGAGGGCCGGCTGCCCGGCTTCCTGGTGTCGGTGGCCCGGGGCGGGCGCGTCGCGCATCTCACCGTGCACGGGCATCGTGACCGGGCGGCGGGGCTGCCGGTGGAGCCGGACACGCTGTGGCGGATCTACTCCATGACCAAGCCGGTCACCGCCGTCGCGGTGCTGATGCTGGTGGAGGAGGGTCTGCTGTCCCTCGACGACCCGATCGACCGGCATCTGCCGGAGTTCGCCAACCCGCGCGTGTACGAAGGCGGTTCGGGCACGGACGTACGCACTCGCCCGGCTTCCGGCCCGATCCTCGTCCGTCATCTGCTGACCCACACGGCGGGCCTGACCTTCGCCTTCTACCACAGCCACCCGGTGGACGCCCTCTACCGCGAGGCGGGTCTGGAGTCCTCCGTGCCGCCCGGCGCGAACCTGGAGGAGACGGTGGCGGTGTACGCCCGGCTGCCCCTCCAGTTCGACCCCGGCACCCAGTGGAACTACTCGGTCGCCTCCAACGTGCTGGGGCGCCTGATCGAGGTGGTCTCGGGGCGCCCCCTGGACGCGTTCTTCGCCGAGCGCGTCCTCGTCCCGCTCGGCATGACCGACACCGGCTTCCACCTCAGCCCCGAACAGACGCCCCGCCTGGCCGAGTTGTACGGCGAGACCGAGACCGGCGGCATCGCACCGATCCCCGGACTCCCCCTGCGCGCCCGCCCCCGCTTCCTCTCCGCCAGCGGCGGTCTCGCCTCGACGGCCCACGACTACCACCGCTTCATGGAGTTCCTGCGCCGGGGCGGCGAACTGGACGGCATCCGCCTGCTCCGCCCCGGGACCCTGTCCCTGATGACCCGCAACCAGCTCCCCGGCAACGCCGTCCTGCGCGCCTTCGGCGCCCCCGCCCACCAGGAACGCGCCAACGACGGTCTCGGCTTCGGCTTCAACGTCTCCGTCGTCACCGACCCCACCCGCACCCTCGCCCCCTCCGCCCCCGGCACCTACGGCTGGACCGGCGTCGCCACCACCGCCTTCTGGATCGCCCCCGCCCTCGACCTCACGGTCCAGTTCATGACCCAACTCCGCCCGAAAACCCTGAAGGTGTTCCCGGACCTGCGCCGTCTGGTCCACGAGGCGGTGACGGACTGAGGGCTCCGGAGACGGCGCGAGTCCGGCCGGGGTCCGGCCGGACTCGTCGAGCGCTCCCGTCGTGCCGGGATCAGGAGCCGTGGCCCACCGCGTCCAGGTGGGGGAGGTCGTGGTCCAGGCGTTCGCGCTTGGTGCGGAGGTAGGTGATGTTGTTCTCGCTGGGCTCGATCAGGAGGGGGACCGTCTCCGCGACCTCGATGCCGTGGCGGGTCAGCGCCTCGCGCTTGCGGGGGTTGTTGGACATGAGGCGGACCGAGCGGACGCCGAGGTCGTGGAGGATCTCGGCGGCGACGCGGTAGTCACGGGCGTCCACCGGGAGACCGAGCGCGAGGTTGGCCTCGACCGTGTCCAGACCCTCCGCCTGGAGCGCCATCGCACGCAGCTTGGCCAGCAGCCCGATACCGCGCCCCTCGTGACCGCGCAGGTAGACGACGATCCCGCTGCCCTCGGCGGCGACCGCGCGCAGCGCGGAGGACAACTGCTCACCGCACTCGCAGTGCTGCGAGCCGAACGCGTCCCCGGTCAGGCACTCGGAGTGCAGCCGGGTCAGCACGCTCTCCTCCCCTATCTCACCGAAGACCAGGGCGACGTGTTCGTCCCCCCGGTCGTGGTCCAGGTAGCCGATCGCCTGGAATTTCCCGTACGCGGTGGGCAGCGGGGTATTCACGACGCGTTCCGCGCCCGAACGCCGCGGGGACTTCTTGCCGAGGACGCCGAGGTTTTCTGTCATGATCTGATTCCTAAGCAGAGACGAAAGGCCGTGAAAGAGATGAGTGGTTCGGGCGCGCGTGCGGCGGCGGCACACGGAGTGCTGCCGACGGACACCACGGAGGACGTACGCAAGCGGGGGGCGGGTGTCTCAACGCAGGTCGCCGTCCTTCCCGTGGGCAGCTTCGAACAGCACGGGGCGTACCTTCCGCTGACGACCGACACGCTCGTCGCCTGCGCCGTGGCGCGGGAGATAGCCGCCGCGTACCCGGTACACCTCCTTCCCCCGGTGACGGTCTCCTGCTCCCACGAACACGCGGCCTGGCCGGGAACCGTCAGTATCTCCTCCACCACCCTCCACGCCATCGTGCGGGACATGGCGGATTCGTTGCGCCGTTCGGGTGTCGAGGTCCTGGTCGTGGTCAACGGCCACGGCGGGAACTACGTCCTGGGCAATGTCGTGCAGGAGGCTTCCGCGCGCGGTGAGCGCATGGCGCTCTTCCCTGCCGCGGAGGACTGGGCGGCGGCCCGTGAGCGCGCGGGTGTGGTGACCTCGCTGCTCACCGACATGCACGCCGGGGAAATCGAGACGTCCATTCTTCTGCACGCTCATCCCGAATTCCTCCGCCCTGGTCATGAGACCGCCGATTTCACCGCCGACGACCGCCGTCATCTGCTCACCACGGGAATGTCCGCCTACACCGAATCGGGCGTCATCGGGCGCCCGTCCCTGGCCACGGCGGAAAAGGGAAAGAGTCTGCTGGCGAGCCTGGTGGCGGATTTCGCGCCGTACTTCGAGCTGCTGACCTCCGGAAAGCTCCCGGTCTCCGGAGAGTTGGCCGCCTCTGGAGAGCCCGCGGCGTCCGGTGAGTCCGCGTCCGCCGCCGAACTTCCGGGCGCCGTACGGGAGTAGCCCCGCAGCCCGGCGTACCAGCGGGCGACGAGGACGACGGCGCCGGGCAGGCTCGCCACGAAGCTCAGCACGCCGTACACGACCGCCACCGCGACCCCGCTGCTCGCGCCGAGCCCGGCCGCCGCGAACGCCCAGGCGGTGACGCCCTCGCGGGGTCCGAAACCGCCGACGTTCAGCGGCAGTCCCATCGCGACCAGCGCGAGCACCGCGAGCGGGAGCAGCACCGCGACGGAGGCTCCGCTCCCGGCGACCCGGGCGGCGACGACGAACATCCCGAGGTGTCCGGCGAGGACGACCGCCGAGGACAGCGCGACCCCGGGCCCGCTCTCGCGGGACAGCAGTCCCCGGCGCGCGTCGGCGAGGACACCGCCCCGCCGCCCGGTCCAGGCGGACCCCCGGTTCAGCCGTACGGCGACGGCGACCGCGAGGGCGCCCGCCACCGCGAGGGCCACGGGCGCGGCGAGGGTGCGCACGTCGTCGCGGACCGGGGAGGGCAGCGTCAGCAGCAGTGCGGTACCGGCCACGGCGAGCGCGATCTGTCCGGCGATCCGCTCCAGCACGACGGCCTTGACCGCGCGCCGTACGTCGCCTGCGCTCTGCCCGTGCCGTACCGCGCGGTGCACATCCCCCAACACCCCGCCGGGAAGTGCCGCGTTGAGGAACAGCGCGCGGTAGTAGTCCGCCACTGCGGCACCCAGCGGAAGCCGGATGCCGAGCCCGCGCGCCACCAACTGCCAGCGCCAGGCGCTGAACACGGTGGTGAGGAGACCGACGCCGAGGGCGATCAGCACGGTTGGCGTGTCGATCCGGCGCAGTCCGTCCATGAGCGGACCGGTGCCGAGCCGCCACAGCAGTCCGCCGAGGATCACGACTCCGGCGACGGTGCCGAAGTGGGTGCGCAGCGCACGGGAGTTGAAGCGCCCCCGGGTGCCCTCCGCCGCCGGACGCGTCTCCGGATCGCCAACCTCCGTGGCGGTGTCCCCCGTTGGCGCGTTCATCCCACGCCTCCCGCCGAGCGGGGCAGCGCGAGCAGGTCGCTGTGGTGCACGACGACGCGCAGCTCGCCCGCTTCGAGCGCGGCCAGCCGCTCGTCGAGGTAGACCGCCGCCCGCTCGCGCAGCTCCGGGCGCTGTTCGACCGCCGCGCCGACCCAGCCGCGCAGCCACTGCGCGGTCAGCGCGGCGTGTTCGGGGCCGAGCCGCCACGGGCTCGGGTGCACCCGTACGGTCGCCCCGTGCTCGGCGAACGCCTGGCAGGCCACGGCGACCGCGTCGGGTCCGAGCATCCCGGTGCGGCGCTGGTGGTCGTTGAACGCCTCGGCGAGCTGCGCGTCCAGCGGGTCGGACGGCTCCAGTTCCACGCGTCCGGCGACGGACAGGGTGAGCAGCGCCGGGCAGCCCGCCCCGGCGCAGGCGGCGGCGAGGGTCTCGACCTCCTCGCGGGTGAGCACGTCGAGCAGCGCGGAGGCGGTGACCAGGTCGGCTCCGGTCAGCGCGTCCGGGGTGAGCCGGGCGACGTCGCCGCGCCGGGTCTCGACGGTGACCTGCGCGCCGTCGGCGCCCGCGCGCGGGGAGGCGACGGCGGCGAAGTGCAGCAGGTAGGGGTCGAGGTCGTGCAGGACCCAGTGCTGGGCGCCGTCCAGGCGCGCCGCCAGCCAGCGGCCCATGGAGCCGGTGCCGCAGCCGAGGTCGTGCACGACGAGTCCGCCGTCCCCGCCGGGCCGCTCGGCCACCCGGGTGGTCAGCGGCTCCAGGAGGATCTCGGCGCGGGCCTCCGCGTCGGCGGCTTCGCGCAGTTGCAGCCACTCGGGCGCGTAGCGGGGCGCCTCCTCGGCGTCGCCCTCGCGCAGCCGTACGGTCGGGCGCTCGCCGGGGCGGGTCACGGGTCCGGCGCCCGCGATGACGTCGTCGGTGTTCACCGGCTGCTCCTCGGAGGGCGTGGAGTTGCCGGGCTGCGGCCCGGCGACCGTGGTCGTCTCGCTCATGCGGCCCTCCGCGGCGCGTCGGGGAGCCGCCCGAGGACCCCGGCCAGGCTGCGGGCGGTCGCGGCCCAGCCCGCGAGGGCGGAGCGGCGCCCCCGGGCGGCGGCCTTGAGGCGGCGGCGCACGTCGGGCTCGTTGAACCAGCCGCGCAGCTCGGCGGCGATGGCGCCGGGGTCCTCCGGCGGGACGAGGATGCCGGGCACACCGCCGTCGGGGGCGCGTCCGACGGCTTCGGGCAGTCCGCCGACGTCGGTCGCGAGGACCGGGATGCCCCGGGCCAGCGCCTCGGTGACGGCCATGCCGTAGGTCTCGGCGTACGAGGTGAGGACCATCAGGTCGGCGGCGGCGTAGCTGGCGTCGAGGTCGGCGCCGGAGCGCGGTCCGGTCAGGCGCAGCCGGTCGGCGAGGCCGTACCCCTCGATCTGGGCGCGCAGCCCGTCGACGTACTCGGGGTCGTGGCCGAGCCCGCCGACCAGCGAGCAGGTCCAGGGCAGGTCGCGTACGGCGGCGAGCGCCTCGACCAGGCGGTGCTGACCCTTGCGCGGGGTGACGGCGGCGACGCACACCAGGTGCGAGACGCCGTCGGTGCCGGGCGCGAGCGGGGCGATGTCGGCGCCGGGGGCGGCGAGGTGGACGCGGTCGGGGGCGAGCCCGTGGTGCGAGACCAGTCGGCGTACGGCCCAGTCGCTGGTGGCGATGACGGCGGGCACCCCGCGCAGCACGGCGCGCTCGCGGGCGTCGAGGTCGGCGGCGACGGCCGGGTCCAGGCCGGTCTCGTCGCCGAGCGGGAGGTGCACGAGGACGGCGAGGCGCAGCCGCTCCGCCTCGGGGACGACGATCTCGGGCACCCCACAGGCGACCAGTCCGTCGAGGAGGACCACGGTGTCGTCGGGCAGCTCGCGCAGGGTGCGGGCGAGTCCCTCGCGGGCGGCGCCGTCCGGGTCGGGCCAGGCGCCGGGCGCGGCGTGCCGGACGACCTGCCAGCCGAAGCCGGGCAGGTCGAGGCAGACACGGCGGTCGTAGGCGTTGCCGCCGCTGGGGGCGGCGAGGTCGTCGACGCCGCCCGGCATGACGAAGTGCACGGTGCGCAGGGACATGGGGATGATCCCGACGTTCTGGGGGGCGGTGGGCTGCGGGGGGACGTAGGCGAGGGGGGTGGCCCTCGCGCGGTCGGAACCCGCCGTCATGCGGTCGGTGGCCGTCGCGCGGTCCACGGTCAGGTCGCTCACAGGTCACGCTCGTAACTCGCCCAGGCGATGTGCGACTCGTGCAGGCTGACGGAGAGGCTCGCCAGTCCGCGCGCGCCTTCGCCGAGGGCGCCCTTGTGGATGCGCTCGGCGAGGCGGTCGGCGACGACCTTGGCGAGGAACTCGGTGGAGGTGTTGACCCCCGCGAACTCGGGCTCGTCGTCGAGGTTGCGGTAGTTCAGCTCGCCGACCACGGTGCCCAGTTCCTTCGTGGCCAGACCGATGTCGACGACGATGTTGTCCTCGTCCAACTGCTCGCGCCGGAAGGTGGCGTCCACGAGGAACGTAGCCCCGTGCAGGCGCTGCGCGGGTCCGAAGACCTCGCCGCGGAAGCTGTGGGCGATCATCAGGTGATCGCGGACGGTGATGCTGAACAACGGACGACCCTCCAGGTGCGGCGCGTCTGGTGCCCCCCGCGGTTCCCGCCGGGGGTTGACGACTAGTACGGCTGCTCGCTTCCTCGCGTTCAGCCCTCTCTCACTCTTTTCTCAGGTCAGGCGGTCTCCGGCGCTGATTCCTTTTCACACGCCGACGGGGCGTGGCGCCTCTTTTCCCGCTCAATCGGCCGCGTCGTACCTGATGCGGTGGCACAGCGCGGGCAGCGCGCCGGAGGCCAGGCGGGGCATGACCTCGGGCAGTTCCTCGAAGTCACTCTCGCCGGTGACGAGCGCGTCCAGCGCGGGGTCCGCCAGGAGGTCGAGGGCGAGGGCCATCCGTTCGGCGTAACCCCGGCCGGGGCGGGCGGCCGGGGAGACGGTGCCGACCTGGCTGGCGCGCACGGTGAGGCGGCGGGAGTGGAAGGACTCGCCCAGCGGGAGGGTGACGCGCCGGTCGCCGTACCAGCTCAGCTCGATGACCGTGCCCTCGGGGGCGAGGAGTTCCAGGGCGCGGGCGAGACCCTGTTCGGTGGCGCTGGCGTGGACGACGAGGTCGCAGCCGTCCAGGGCGTCCTCGGGCGTGGCGAAGTCGACGCCGAGCGCGTCGGCGGTCCTGGCGCGGGCGGGGTCGGCGTCCACGAGCTGGAGCCGGACGCCGGGGAAGCGGGCGAGCAGCGCGGCGACCGAGCAGCCGACCATGCCGCCGCCGACCACCGCGATCCGGTCGCCGACGAGGGGCGCGGCGTCCCACAGGGCGTTGACGGCGGTCTCCACGGTCCCGGCGAGCACGGCGCGCGCGGCGGGCACGCGCTCGGGTACGACGGTGACGGCGCTCACCGGAACGACGTAACGGCTCTGGTGCGGATACAGGCAGAAGACGGTGCGGCCGATCAGCTCAGAGGGACCCTGCTCGACGACGCCGACGCTGAGGTAGCCGTACTTCACCGGGGCGGGGAAGTCCCCCTCCTGGAACGGCGCGCGCATCGCGGCGTGTTGGCTCTCCGGCACGCCGCCCCGGAAGACCAGGGTCTCGGTGCCCCGGCTGACGCCGGAGTAGAGGGAGCGGACCAGCACCTCACCCTCGGCGGGCTCCGGGAGGGTGACGTCACGCAGCTCGCCGTGGCCGGGTGAAGTGAGCCAGAACGCGCGGGCGGCGGGGTTCATCGGCATCCTCCTGAACGATCGGGAACTTGCTCACGTACCGAGAAGGGCACAGGCCGCGCACAGTACGCGGCGATGATCGACTCTGTCACTCGGCCGGAGGATGTGCGGTGGCCCTGAACAACACGTATGACGCGAGGCTTCAGCAGGAGACGGCCGTGGGAGCGGGCGTACAGCTTCTGCTGCTGGCCCTGCTCGGCACGGCCATCGGCATGGGGGTGGCCGGGTGGCTGTCGGGGCTCGCCTTCGCGTTCGCCACCTGGGCGGTCCTCTCCCGCGCCCTGCACCGCTCCGCGCTGCGCTCCTTCGGCCCGGCCAACCGGGTCACCCTCGGCCGGGCGACCCTGGTCGGCGGCGTGACGGCCCTGGTCGCCGACTCCTTCGAGAGCGCGCCCCCGGTCACCCTCCTGGTCGGACTCACCGCCGTCGCCCTCCTCCTCGACGGCGTCGACGGCAAGGTCGCCCGCCGCACCGGCACCTCCAGCGCCCTTGGCGCCCGCTTCGACATGGAGGTGGACGCGTTCCTGATCCTGGTCCTGAGCGTCTACGTCGCCACGGAGCTGGGCCCCTGGGTCCTCCTGATCGGCGCCATGCGCTACGCCTTCGTCGCCGCCGCCCGCCTCGCCCCCTGGCTCAACGCCCCCCTCCCCCCGTCCTTCGCCCGCAAGACGGTCGCCGCCCTCCAGGGCATCTGCCTCCTGGTGGCGGGCGCGGGACTCCTCCCTTACGCGGTCGAGTTCGGCGTGGTCCTGCTGGCGCTGGGGTCCCTGGTGTGGTCGTTCGGGCGGGACGTGGTGTGGCTGTGGCGGAACGCGCGGCAGGTGGAGGTGCTGGAGGAGGAGATCCCGGCCGTTCCCGCGAAGACGCCGGAGCTGGTCGCCGGTTGAGGCGCAAGCGGCCGCACGGTGTCACGCGTGCGGCCGCGCTCGTTCACGCCCGCTCGGGGCGCCCGTGCCGGTTACGGCACCCGCGCCACCCCCACGTAGAACCCGCACCGCTCCTGCTCGGGCGCCGGTCCCTCCTGGTACCACTCGGTCGCGAACACGAGCCCCGGGTCGATCAGTTCGAGACCCTCGAAGAACGGCTCGACCTCGGCGCGGGTGCGCATGCGGAGGGGGATCGCGCCCTTCTTGTACGTGTCCTCGACCCGGTCCTTGAGTTCGGGGTGCTGGTCGGCGGTGCCGTGGGAGAGGACGAGGTAGCTGCCCGGGGGAAGGGCGTCCACCAGGGTGCGGGTGAGGCGGTAGGGGTCCTCGGAGTCGGGCAGGAAGTGCATGAGGGCGATCAGGGACAGGGCGATCGGACGGGTGAAGTCCAGCCGCTGACGGGCGTGTTCGAGGATCTCCGCGGGCTTGCGCACATCGGCGTGGATGTAGTCGGTCGCGCCCTCGGGCGTGCTGATCAGCAGCGCCTCCGCGTGCCGCAGCACGATCGGGTCGTTGTCGACGTAGACGACCTGGGCGCTCGGCGAGATCGCCTGCGCTATCTGGTGCAGGTTGGGCTCCGTCGGGATGCCGGTGCCGATGTCGAGGAACTGGTCGACGCCCTGACGGGCGAGCCACGCGGACGCGCGGTGCATGAACTCCCGGTTGCGGGCAGCGCTGCGCCGCGACTCCTCGGGGAGCGTCTCACCGACCTGCTGGTCCACGGGGTAGTTGTCCTTCCCGCCCAGCAGCCAGTCGTAGACGCGCGCGGGGTGGGGTTTGCTGGTGTCGATACGAGGGACGGGTACGCCGGCGGTCACGGGACACTCCTCCATACGCGAGAACACGGCTAACCGAGCATCCGGCCGGGCGCGCACACCGTCGGGGGACGGCACTCGCGCGGCAGGTCGGCGGCGCAAGCGTAGTCGTAGCCGCCGACAGGTGGTCCGGCGAGGGCGCGCTTGCGCGAAAGATCCCGTGACGTCCGCTGACGGTCCGTTGAAACCGCAGGTCAAGGGCGTTGTCAGTGGCTCCCCTTAGATTCGTTTCACGTTCCGCCGCTCTGGCGTGAGCGTCCCTTTTCGTGTGCATGGGAGTGGTGTGTTGTCCGTCTGGGAGAGGTCGAGCGCGGCGCGGGTCGTGCCGTCGGCGCGGCCGCGGAAGCTGGCCAAGGTGCCGTTCGTCGAGCTGGCCGACGGGCGGTTGCAGGGGGTCGTGTCCAGTGGGTCGGACATCGAGCGGGTGTACGTCTCCTCGGTCGCCGCGGGGTCCTACGCCTTCGCGTGCAGCACCAACAACAACCGCCCCTGCGGCGGGGCGCGCGGCACGTTCTGCAACCACATACGCGCGCTGATCGGCGAGGCAGTGCTGCAGTACGGCGGCGAGCGGGTGGCCCGCTATCTGAAGGTCGATGCCGACGACACCGACGCGGGCGTCCTCACCGGCGCCATGACGGGCACGCGCCCGGCGCAGGGCGACAGCGCCGCCGCCCAGGTCTTCAGCCGCTTCCTGCGTCACCTCTCCTATCTCGAACTGCCCGTCACCACCGCCCCGTTGCCGGAGATGCAGTGGTTCCCGACGACGAAGGCGGTGTCCTGATGCGCGTCGACCTGCTCACCGATCCCGTCGAGGGGCTGGCGGAAGCCCTCGACGCCGTGGACGGTTTCGACCGGGCACTCGTCGCCGGTCTGCTGCGCCCGCAGCCGGGCCAGACCGAGGGGCTGACCGGGCTCGCCGCCGCCGTCGCCGCATCGCCGCTGGCCACGCGGGTCGCGGAGGCGGCCGAGAAGGCGTCCGCCGGAGCCGCGGGCGAGGACCACTTCGTCGCCCTCGCCGCCGCCCGCACCGCCCTGCTCGGCTCGGCGCACGACGCGCTGACCGAGCGGGTGCGCGAGGCGGTCGGGCGCCCGTACGGCGACGAAGTCCGGACCCCGGCAGGCGCCGGGCAGCCGGTCAACCTCCTTCTCGCCGCCCGCAGTTGGCTCAGCGACCTGGCCCGGTCCGGCTGGCAGGGCATCGACCACGAACTCGTCGGCGGCGCCGCCCCCGTGGTCTCCGCGATGCTGCCCGACCCGGCGCTGCGCCGCCTTGCCGCGCTGCTCGACGGATTCGCCGCCGAACTCGCCGCCTCCTGCCCCGGCGCCACCCTGGAGCGGATACCGGTACGGCGCTGGGCCGACCTGTGGGCGCGGGCGCTGCTGCTGACCGTCCCGGGCGCGCTCGGCACCCCGGCCGTGACCGAGGTGAGCGGTCGCCTGCTGCCGCTCGGTGTGGACGTGCAGGAGCACGCCACCGCCGTACAGGCGCAGGTGCACGCGGTGTTCGAGCCCGCCGACGGCGGTCCGGCGAGGTTGGTGCGAGCCTCGGTGTCCGCGCCGAAGCCCGACTCCGTCGTCGGCGCCGGTCTGTGGCAACTGCTGCGCCCGCACATGTCGTTGCTCGCGGCGCTGGGCGAGGGTCGCGCCATGGACCTCGACGCCATGCCGGTCACCGCCGAGGGCGACCTGCTGTGGGACGACGCGCGGGCCCGCGCCGGGGAGGACGCCGAGCCGTTCACGACCGCCCGGGTGGCGCTGCCGACCGCCGTCGCCTTCCCGACCGCTCCGCTCGACCGGCATCCGGCGCGGATCGCGGCGCCGGTCCTGGTTGAGGGGTACGCGGTGGACGACACCGAGGGACTCGTCCTCGACGTCGCCGGGTGCCGGGTGCGGGTCGACGCCGACCGCGTCCCGGCCGCCGGACCGCTCACCCCGGAGGCAGTCGCCACGTCGTCCGCGTGCCTGGGGCTGCTGCGCTGGGACGCCGGGGAGTTCCTGCTCCAGCCGCTCGCGGTGGAGCGGACCGTACGCAAGAAGGCGGTCGCGGTGCACGCGGGCGCGTGGGCCGGGGGCACGACCGACAAGGCGGGGGTGCGCGCGGAGAAGGCGGCAACGGACGC
Source organism: Streptomyces sp. DSM 110735 (assembly GCF_016482685.1). Lineage (GTDB taxonomy): Bacteria > Actinomycetota > Actinomycetes > Streptomycetales > Streptomycetaceae > Streptomyces. The sequence goes on from NZ_JACYHF010000006.1 coordinate 15,775, forward strand.
GGTGACCGTGCTGCGCGAGCGGGCGGGAAGGCTGCTGCGCACATGACCCAGGACAGCACGCAGGACAACGCCCAGGGCGCCCCCGTCGGCACCGGTCCCGCCGCCCCGGACCCCCAGGAGAACCGCCGCCAGGTTCTCTACTGGCGCCTCCTCGCCCGCCTCTTCGACCCCGAGGAGCAGGCGGGTCTCGAGTCCGCGTCCCTCGCCGTGGTGGAGGACATCGGTCTGCCGCCCGCGCTGCTCGACCCGGACGCCTCCGTGGACTCCGTCGTGCAGCGCCACCCGGAGCTGGCCGCCGAGCTGGACGGGCTGATGACGCCCGAGCCGGACCCGGACGGCAGCCGCGACCGCACCGCCGAGGTACGGCGCGCCGCGCTCGCCTCCAAGGTGCTGCTGAACGTGTTCGCCACCCGCCCCGGCGAGATCACCGCCGGACAACTCGCCCGCTGGCAGGCGGACGCCGACTGGCTGGAGCGCGCCCTCGGCTGCAAGCCGGGCGAGCTGCGCGGCGGCAAGGCAGGTGGCCGTGCGGCGGCGGGCAACGGCACCGGCTACGGCGCGCCCACTCCCGACCTGAGCAGGCTCGTCCCCGAGATCGGTCCCGAACTCGGCGCCATCGAGGCGGGACTCGTCCAGCGGATGCGGCTGCGCGAGGTGCTGGCCGACCCGCGGCTCGCGGCCAAGCTGACGCCGAGCATGTCGCTGGTCGAGCAGTTGCTGCGCGACAAGGACAACCTCTCCGGCGTGGCGCTGGCGAACGCGAAGTCGCTGATCAAGCGGTATGTGGACGCGGTCGCGCAGGTGCTGCGCACCCAGGTGGAGAAGGCCACGGTCGGGGAACTCGACCGCTCGGTGCCGCCCAAGCGGGTCTTCCGCAATCTCGACCTCGACCGCACCATCTGGAAGAACCTCACCAACTGGAGCCCGGAGGAGGAGCGGCTCTACGTCGACCGCCTCTACTACCGGCACACCAGCCGCAAGACGACGCCCCAGCGGCTGATCGTCGTGGTGGACCAGTCGGGCTCCATGGTCGACTCGATGGTCAACTGCACCATCCTGGCGTCCATCTTCGCCGGGCTGCCGAAGGTCGACGTCCATCTGATCGCCTACGACACGCAGGCGCTGGACCTCACCCCGTGGGCGCACGACCCGTTCGAGACGCTGCTGCGCACCAAGCTCGGCGGCGGCACGGACGGCACCGTGGCCATGGCGCTCGCCCACCCGAAGATCGCGGAACCGCGCAACACGGTCGTGGTCTGGATATCCGACTTCTACGAGTGGCGCGGGCAGGAGCTGTACGACAGCTTCGCCGCCGTGCACCGCTCGGGCGCGAAGTTCATCCCGGTCGGCTCGGTGACCAGCTCCGGGCGCGGCAGCGTCAACCCGTGGTTCCGGGAGCGCTTCAAGGACCTGGGCACGCCGGTGATCTCCGGCCACATCAAGAAGCTCGTGCACGAACTCAAGACGTTCCTGACCTGATCAGCGGGTCTGCGTGGCGACTCACGCCCCTCCCCTCTGATCCCCCTGTACCGAAAGGCACTTCACCATGTCCGACCTGCTGCGCGCCCCCGCCGAGATCAAGTACGCCGAAGAACTGGACTGGCTGGAGTCCATCGACGACAGCCCCAAGCCGTTCTCGTGGCGGCTGTCGCCCAAGATGGTCCGGCTGTTCATCCTCGGCTCCGAGCGGGCGGACGGGCTCGACCGGGAGATCTCGCAGAAGTGGTTCGGAGACCGCAGTTTCGTGGAGCGGTCCATCGTGACCCTCGCCTCCGACCGGGGTCTGCTGCTGATCGGTGACCCGGGCACCGGCAAGAGCTGGCTGGCGGAGCTGCTGTCGGCGGCGATCAGCCGCAACTCGACGCTGGTGGTGCAGGGCACGGCCGGCACCACCGAGGACCACATCAAGTACTCGTGGAACGTGTCCATGGTGATCGCCAAGGGCCAGTCCCGCGAGTCGATGATCCCCTCCCCGATCATGACGGCGATGGAGGGCGGCGCCATCGGGCGCTTCGAGGAGCTGACCCGTTCCACCAGTGACGTGCAGGACGCGTTGATCTCGATCCTGTCGGAGAAGTACATATCGGTGCCCGAGCTGGAGAGCGACAACATCGTCTTCGCCAAGCCCGGCTTCTCCATCATCGCCACCGCCAACAGCCGCGACCGGGGCGTCAACGACCTGTCGTCCGCGCTGAAGCGGCGCTTCAACTTCGTACGGATTCCGGTGGTGACCAACAAGAAGAGCGAGGCGGAGATCGTCCGCTTCCGCACCGAGGAGCTGCTGCGGCGGCACTCGATCGATCTGGACGTGCCGCCGACCCTGCTCGACGTGCTGCTCCAGAGCTTCGCGGACCTGCGCGCGTCGTCCGCCTCGGCCGGGAGCGACGACGAGAAGCTGGAGTCGGCGCTCTCGACGGCCGAGCAGATCGGCGTGCTGGAGGACGCCGTGCTGCACGGCAACTTCTTCGGGGAGCACACCCTCACCGCCCGGACGCTCGCCTCGTCGCTGGTCGGCTCCCTCACCCGGCGCGAGCCGGAGGACCTGGCCATCCTCAACAAGTATCTGCACGGCGTGGTCGAGCCGCGCAGCAAGGAAGAGGGCGGCTCCTGGCCGGAGTTCCTCGAGGGCGGCCGCGACGCGATCGCCACCCTGTCGTGAGCGCGGACCACGCCGCCACGAGCGGTACCCCAGAAGGCGCGTTCGGTGCGCTGCGCGGTCAACTCCAGCGAGCTGCGACCGAGTTCGCGGGCGGACCCGACGCCCTTGAGGACATCCTCCTCGGCATGGTGGACGACGTGGACCGGGCGGTGCGCGAGCCGCTGGAGATCTTCCCGGTCTGCCACCACTCCCCCGCCTCCGCGCTCGCCATGGCCCGCAGGCTGCGCGAGAAGCAGCCCAAGGTCGTGTACCTGGAGCTGTGCGAGGACATGGCGCCCTTGCTGACCGAGCTGCGCAACTGCCGACTGCCGGTCGCGGTGCAGGCGTTCGCGGGCAAGGTCGACGGCTTTCCTGCCGAGTGGGCGCCGCTGTCGGTGGTCGCGCCGATCACCGAGGCGTCCGCCGAGTACCAGGCCATCGCGTACGCCCTGGACACTCCGGGCGTGGAGCTGGTCCTGGTGGACCGCTCGGCCGACCATGTGTACCAGTGGGACACGAGCCGTACGCGGCAGGAGCCCGACACCGACGAGGAGGCGCCCGAGGACGCTCAACTCCACGGCGAGGCGGTCGGCGTGGAGATCGGTGACCTGCGCCCGCGCTTCGCGGAGCTGGAGGAGCATCTGCTGCGGCACGGCCGGGTGCGGCACTGGTCGGAGTGGTGGCACCAGTACGTCGAGGTCCCGCTCGCGGGCAGCGACCACAACACCTACCGCCAGGCCATGTTCCTCATCGGCAGCCTCTTCAGGCGGCTCGCCCCCGGCGACGAGGGCCGGGTGCGGGTGGACGAGGACCGCGAGCGGTACATGTGGACGCGGATGCGCGAGCACCTGGCGGAGTCCGGCGCCGAACCGGCGGACTGCCTGTACGTGTGCGGGGCGTTCCACGCCGCCAGCCGGGTGGCCGAGTTCGGCGTCGAGGGCACCGACACGTTCACCATCTCCCCGCGTACGGCGACGACGTGGCAGTACGGTCTGATCCCGTCCAGCCACGCGGCCATCGAGGCGCAGTTCGGTCTCGCCGCGGGCTCGGTGTCCATCGCCGCGACGGAGTGGACCAAGGGTCTCAAGCGCTCGCGGACCCGGCCGTACCTGCTGGCGGGGCAGAAGGGCGCGGCGAAGAAGGCGGCTTCGACGAAGGCGGTCGCGTCCTCGCCGGGCGCCGCCCCGGACCGTCTCACCAGCTTCCTCCAACAGGCGCCCGCGCTGGACACGTTGGACGAGGCGGAGCTGCTCGGCTGGTCCGTGGACATCGTCCGCGCGGCGCGGCGCAACGGCTATCTGGCGTCCACCGCCGACGCCATCGCCGTCTTCGAGACCTCGATCCTGCTCGCCGGGATGCGCGACCGCGCGAAGCCGACGCCGTACGACTTCCAGGACGCGGCGGTCACCTGCATCGAGAAGGACGCCGTGCCCGGTCGGCGGGACGTACGGCGGCTGGTCGAGATCATGATGGGCGGCGACCGGATCGGCCAGGTCGGCTACGACGCCCTTCCGCCGCTGGCGCGCGACGTGCACGACCGGCTGGCTCCGCTCGGGCTCAAGCTCCAGCAGCGCGGTGTCCAGCGCGCGTTGCTCGACATCGTCTCTCGTCCCGAACTGACCGCCTGCTCGGACGTGCTGTGGATGCTGCGCCGTCTGCTCCCGCACGGCGCGGCACGCCCGATCATGGGTGAGCGCAAGCTCGGTGAGCGTTCCCTCCAGGAGTCCTGGGACCTGGCGATCGGCACCCACCAACGGGCGCTGATCGAGCTGGGATACGAGGGCGTCAGTCTCGAACAGGTCCTGGAGCAGCGGCTACGGCGTGAGGCGTACGCCCCGCAGGCGACGGCCGCGACCGTGCTGGCGGCGGTCGAGGACGCCACGCTCCACCTGGGCGGCAAGCGCCTCGCCGACGAACTCGGCACTCACGCGCTGAAGGTGCTGGCCAGCGAGCGCACGGTGGACGGCGCCCCGGAGGTGCTGCGCCGGGTGCGGCGGCTGCTGGCGTACTACCGCACCCACGAGCCGGTGCTGCCGCAGTGGATCGAGTCCTTCGCGAAGACGGGGTACGCGCACTACTGCACGCTGCTGCCGACGGCGTTCGTCGACGAGGACGCGACGGTCGGTCAGGTCGCGGCGATGCTCGGGTTCCTCTTCGGCATGGAGAGTCTCGCGCTCTCGCTCGGCTGCGACCGGACCCAACTGGAGCTGGCGGTGGCCCAGTCGCACCCCGAGGACCCGGCGAAGACGGCGCTGCTGTGGGCGGCGCGGGTGCAGCTCGGCACGTTGTCCCGCGCGGAACTGCGGGCTCGGTGCATGGAGTTGCTGGACAACCCGCTGGTGGTGCCCGCCTACCCGCGCTATCTGAGCGGGTTCGTGCATGCCCTGGAGCCGGTGCCGGGGCTCGCGGACGTGGTGGTGGAGGCGGTCTCCAACGCCTTCGGCCGACTGCCGGACACGGTGCTGCTGCCCTGGCTGCCGCTGCTGATCACCACGCTGCGCTCTCAGGCGGGCGATCTGGCGCCGCTGCTGATCCGGGAGGCTGCCCGGATCTTCCCGGCGCGGCTGGCGGCGCTGGACGCGTGGACGCCCCCGTGGCTCGCCGAGGCACAGCCCGTGGTCCGCCGCCCCGAACCGCGTGCTCCACGCGGCGTGGCCCTGCTCCCGGCGCACCCGGCGACCTGCGACGCGCTCGCGGAGCTGCTGGGCTGCACGGACGGGTGGGCGGCGCCCGGGTCCCCGGTCGTGGAGGGTGTCGCCTTGCTGACCGCTCATCCGGCGACCTGCGACGCCGTGGCGGGACTGCTGGGCTGCGACGACGGCTGGTCCGAGCCGGTTGGCACTGCTCCCCCGGCTCCCCCGGCCTCGGCGCTGGCCGAGCGCCATCCGGCGACGGCGGCGGCGTGGGAGTCCCTGCTCGCGCACACCTGACGGACTCGGCGCACGACGGCGCGGGGCCGGATCCGACGCACCTCGGACCCGGCCCCGCGCACGTCTCAGCCGGTGGCGAGCTTCCGGTGGGCGTCCACGATCTCCGCGTACCGCCGTCCGCTGCTCTTCACCGTCCGCCGCTGCGTCTCGTAGTCCACGTGGATCAGCCCGAACCGCTTGGCGTAGCCGTACGCCCACTCGAAGTTGTCGAGGAGGGACCAGGCGAAGTAGCCGGCGAGCGGGGCGCCCTTGCGGGCGGCGGAGGCGCAGGCGGCGAGGTGGGCCTCCAGGTACGCCCGGCGCTCGGGGTCGTGGACGGTGCCGCCGGGACCGACCGTGTCCGGGAAGGACGAGCCGTTCTCCGTGACGTAGATCCTGCGTGCCCCGTAGTCCTCGGTGAGGCGCAGCAACAGGGCCTCGATGCCCTCGGGTTCGATCTCCCAGTCCATGCCGGTGCGGGCGACGCCCTCGCGGCGTACGGCGCGGGCGTGCGGGACGGGTCCCTCGGGGTCGTCGATGACGTAGGCGGGAAAGTAGTAGTTGAGCCCGATCCAGTCGAGGGGCGCGGCGATGGTATCCAAGTCGCCTGGCTTCTCGGGGAGTTCGACGCCGTACAGCTCGCGCATGTCGGCGGGGAAGCCGCGGCCGTGCACGGGGTCGAGCCACCAGCGGTTGACGTGGCCGTCCTGGCGGCGGGCGGCAGCCGCGTCCTCGGGGCTGTCGGTGGCGGGGTGGACGGTGGAGAGGTTGTTGACGATGCCGACCTCGGCGCCGGGCGCGGCGGCGCGTACGGCCTGGGCGGCGAGACCGTGGCCGAGGAGCAGGTGGTAGGAGGCGCGGACGGCGGCGGTGAGGTCCGTCCAGCCGGGGGCCATGGAGCCCTCCAGGTGACCGATCCAGGCGGAGCACAGGGGCTCGTTGAGGGTGGTCCATAGCTTCACGCGGTCGCCGAGGCGTCCGGCGACGACGGAGGCGTACTCGGCAAACGCGTGCGCGGTGTCGCGCTCGGGCCAGCCGCCCCGGTCCTGGAGGACCTGCGGCAGGTCCCAGTGGTAGAGGGTGACCGAGGGCGTGATGCCCGCTTCCAGGAGGGCGTCGACCAGGCGGTCGTAGAAGGCGAGCCCCTTGGCGTTGACCGGACCGTCGCCGCCGGGCAGCACACGCGGCCAGGCGACGGACAACCGGTAGGCGTTGACGCCGAGTTGGCGCATCAGCGCGAGGTCCTCGGGCCAGCGGTGGTAGTGGTCGCAGGCGACGTCGCCGGTGTCGCCGCCCGCCGTCCTGCCGGGTGTGTGGGAGAAGGTGTCCCAGATCGACGGTGAGCGGCCGTCCTCGGCGACGGCGCCCTCGATCTGGTACGCCGCCGTGGCGGTGCCCCACAGGAAGTCGTTCGGGAGGGCGGCGAGGTCGATGGGTTCGGACACGGAAGTCCCTTCGCGGTGGGGGGTGTTGATCACTTGACGGCGCCCGCGGTCAGTCCGGCGACGAGGTAGCGCTGGAGCAGCAGGAAGCCCGCGACCACGGGCACGCTCACCACCAGGGATGCCGCCATGATCTGGTTCCAGTAGACGTTGTAGAGGGTGGAGTAGCCCTGGAGGCCGACGGCGAGTGTGCGGGTGGTGTCGTTGGTCATGACGGAGGCGAAGAGGACCTCGCCCCAGGCGGTCATGAAGGCGTAGACGGCGACCGCGACGATGCCGGGCACGGCGGCGGGCACGACGATCCGCAGCAGCGCGCCGAGCGGTCCGCAGCCGTCGACCAGCGCGGCTTCGTCGAGGTCGCGGGGCACGGAGTCGAAGTACCCGATCAGCATCCAGATCGAGAACGGCAGCGAGAAGGTCAGATACGTGAGGATCAGTCCGCCGCGCGAGCCGAACAGGGCGATCCCGGTGGCGTTGCCGATGTTGACGTAGAGCAGGAACAGCGGGAGCAGGAAGAGGATGCCGGGGAACATCTGCGTGGACAGCACGGTCACCGTGAAGACGCGCTTGCCGCGGAAGTCGTAGCGGCTGACCGCGTAGGCGGCGAACACGGCGATGACGACCGAGCAGACGGTGGCGGCACCCGCCACGATCAGCGAGTTCACGAAGTAGCGGGCGAGCGGGATCGTGGACCAGATGTCGATGTACGGCCGGATGGTCAACTCGCTGGGCATCCAGCGGAATTCGCCCGTCACGTCGGCGAGCGGCTTCAGCGAGCTGGAGATCATCACGTAGACGGGCAGCAGGACGAAGGCGGTGAGCAGAGTGAGGAAGATCCGCCGGGACCACTGGAACGAACGGGGGCGCGCCAGGGGGGACTTGGGCGTGGGCTTCGCCTTGGAGACGGTCAGCGGCTCAGACATCGGCGCCCCTCCGTCCGCGCGAGGTGAACAGCAGATAGCCGCCCGTGACGACCAGCAGGAAGAGCAGCAGCAGGACGGACATGGCGGAGCCGGTGCCGAAGTCCCAGGTCAGGAAGGTGGTTTGGTAGATGTGCACAGATATGAGATCCGCCGCCTCGGGTGCGCTCCGCCCGAACAGCACGAACGGCGTGTTGAAGTCGTTGAACGTCCAGAGGAACAGCACCAGGACGAGTACCTGGTTGACGGGGCGCAGCGCGGGCAGTGTGATGTGGCGGATCTGCTGCCACATCCCGGCGCCGTCCAGCGCGGCGGCTTCGTACAACTCCCCCGGGATGTTCTGGAGTCCGGCCATCACGATGAGGAAGGCGAACGGCCAGCCCTTCCACACCGAGACGGTGAGCAGGGCGTAGAAGCTGTTGTCGCCGAGCAGCCAGAAGGAGCGCTTGTCGGTGAGGTGGAGCTGGTCGTGCAGGACGTGGTTCACCAGCCCGTTGTCGTGCTGGAACATGAACACCCAGGTGATGACCGCCGCGTAGACAGGCAGCGCGTACGGCACCAGGAACAGGGCGCGCAGCAGACCGCGTCCCCGGAAGGTGTCCTGCATGAAGACGGCGGCGGCGGTGCCGATCAGCCAGCACAGGGCGACGGACAGCAGGGTGAAACCGACGGTGACGGCGAACGAGTGGAGCAGCGCCTTGCCGATGGGGGCGTCGAAGTCCACGGACACGCGGTAGTTACGCAGTCCGGTCCAGGGCGCGGTGGACCAGTCGCGGATGTGGAACCGGGTGAGTTCCCGGAAGCTCATCAGGGCGCCCATGACCATCGGCACCAGATGGACGAGGAGTTCGAGGACGAGCGCGGGCAGCAGGAGCAGATACGGCAGGGTCACGCGCCGGACGCGCCCGGTGCGGCGCGGACTCCGCGCGGCACCGGGCGCGTCGCCGCGCACCGGTTCCTTGAGAACGGTGGTGGTCATGGTCGTCAGGCCGCCGGCATCTGCTGCTGGGCCTTCTCCAGCTTGGCCTTGACGGAGGCGGTGGTGACGGCGCGTCCCGCCGCCGCGTCGGCGAACAGGTCCTTGACGGCGGTGCCGACGGCGGTCTCGAACTGCGACTCGTTGGCGACCTGGGGCAGCGCGGTCGCGCTGGTGGCGAGCGTGTCCTTGAGGACGACCGTCGCGGGCGCGCTGAACGCGGGGTCCTGCTGGGCGGCCTTGACCGGCGGGATGGAGCTGTACGCCTTGTTGAGGATCTTCTGCTCGCCGTCGCTGGTCATGAACCTCACGAACTGGGTCGCGCCGTCGAGGTTGTGGCTGTCCTTGAAGACGGCGAGGTTGATGCCCGCGACCATGGAGTTGACCTGGGTGCCGGTGCCGGGCTTGCCGGACTGGACGGGCACGGGGGCGATTCCGTAGGCGTCGTCGCTCATGCCCTGCGACTTGAGGTTGGCGGCGGCGGACTGCCAAAGGAGCATCGCCTGCTTGCCCTTGGCGAAGTCGCTGACCGACTGGTTCTGCGCGTACTCGGCGTTGCCCGCCGGGATGACCTTGTCCTTGGCCATCAGGTCGACGTACTGCTTGACCGCGTCGACCACCTTGGGATTGGTGAAGTCGGGCTTGCCGTCGGTGCCGAAGAAGTCGGCGCCGTGCTGCTTGGCGAAGACGAAGACGTGGTGGATGTTCTCGGAGACGTTCGAACCCTCCGCGCCCAGCGGGGACTTGCCCTTCGCCCGGATCTTCTTGCCGTCGGCGATCAGCTCGTCCCAGGTGGCCGGGGGCTTGGAGATGCCCGCGTCGGCGAAGATCTGCTTGTTGTAGTAGAGCGCGTAAGACATCGAGTACAGCGGTACGGCCGCCGGGTCCTTGCCCGTCGCGCCGGTCGAGCCGAGCGCGGAGTCCACGAACCGGTCGCGCCCGCCGATCTTCTCGAAGTTCTTCGCGTCCCAGGGCAGCAGCGCGCCCGTCGCCTGGAGGGAGGCGCTCCAGGTGTTGCCGATGTTGAGCACATCGGGACCCTGGCCCGAAGTCGCCGCCGTGAGAATGCGGTTGAGCAGGTCGGACCAGGGCACGACCTCGACCTTCACCTTGATGCCGGTCTGCTTCTCGAACTTGTCGAGCTCCGGCTGGAGGACCTTCTTGTCCACGGCGATGCTCGCGCCCTGGTTGGAGGCCCAGTAAGTCAGCGTCTTCGACGACCCGTTGGCCTCGTCCCCGCCCGATGTACCTCCCCCGCACGCTGTGGCCGCGAGGGCGAGAGACATGACGACGGCGCCGGTGGCCGCGGCTCGGATGCTGCGCATGGCTCCAGAAGTCCCTTTCCGGGAGTCGAGACCCCGAGGACCACTCACGACAGCCGACACCCGTTCGACCCCCGAAGGCTCCTCATGGCTTAATTTAGGACGTGAGTTAAACCTCCGTAGGGAGTGGAGTCAAGGGATCGGGCGGGTTTTGCAGCGGGGGACGGGGGGCGCCGAAGCCGGGGCACCGTCCGGTGCTCATCCCGGGACCGGGCTCTGCGATGATCGGCGCCCAGTCGGCCCGGAGGGCCGCTCAACGGGGGGACGCCCATGCTTTCGACCACTGCCTCGCGCCGCGCGCTGCCCGTACTGCTGGCCGGCATCCTGCTGACCGGCTGCTCGACCGGACACGACACCGCGTCAGCGCCGTCTTCCTCCGCCCCTTCGCCCTCCCCCACCGCGTCCGCGCCCACGCGGCGGACAGTTACCGCGTCCCAGGTCCGGGACGCGTTCGCCGTGCTCCAGGCGACGTACGAGGACGGCTGTACGGACCCCACGAACTGCGAGTACTTCCTCACCCGGGTGCACGACAACCTCGACGAACTCGCCGCCGCGATGAAAGCCGACCCGAAGGGCGAGGGTCACTTCACCGCGCCGCTCGCATGGATGGACGCGCTGCGCGGGGCGTTGGGGAAGGACACCTCCTTCCCCAACCTCAAGAAGCACCAGAAGCTGCTGATCGGCACCCGGGACAGGATCAACAAGTGGATGCAGTCGCATCCGGAGGACTATCGCTGAAAGGAGTCCCCGGTGAGCGCGGACACCGTGGTGGACGTGGGGCGCAGCTCGGGCGCGGAGGTCGCCCGCCACCCCGCCGCCTCGCTCCACTCCTCGAAGCACGCCAGCAGACGCCGCTCCGCCCGGCTCCACGCGAACACCGCGTCCTGACCGAACCGGCGCCCCAGGGCGCGAGCCTCGGCGTCGGACAGCCCAATGACAGCCACACTCTCCTCGGCGTGGGTACCGCAGGGGCTGCTGCCTGTGGCGGGCCACCATGTGTGACCGCCACGGCCGAGCCAAGCCAGCAGTAGGGCGTGGGCCCGCGCGTTGTCCTCGGCGGCGCCGACCCGCCCACGGGGGTTGAAGGCCGTGACGACGTGCAGGGTCCGCCCGGACGGCTCCGGGAACGCCCCCTCGGTCACCCCGACGGAACACGGCACCATCCGCACGACGCCGCGCTCCGCGAATCGAATGTCCACCACAGCCTGCCGATAAGCCGCCCAGCGGTCCCGCATGAGCCCTCCTCCGGAAAGAGAAGACCCCCTTACGCACCCGGCAGGGAGATCCGCGCCCAGCCCCGACGGGCTCGGCGTGATCGTTTTCGTGAACGGGTGGAATGCTGCCACATGGTGTGACGCGGGACCAGGGTCAAGGGCCCGCGCGCTCGACGTGGTGCCGGGCTCGGACGGCACCCCCGCCCAGCCGATGGTGGCCCAGACCCGCCACGCCCTGGCCCGTTACGCGGCGCACGGGGGTACGGTACGGGAGGTCGCCCGTGCCCCCCGCGGGACGCGGTGCACCTGGAGAAGCCCGAGGAGTTCATGACGGCGCTGCTGGAGGTCCTGTCGGCATGACGGTGTGCACGACCGAGCAAGGCGATGTCCGGGGCCGTACCGGCGCGGACGGCGTGGTGTCCTTCCTGGGAATCCCGTACGCGGCACCGCCGTTCGGCCCCCTCCGCTTCAAAGCCCCTTCCCCACCGCGACCTTGGTCCGGCGTACGCGACGCCACCGCCTACGGCCCGACCGCACCCCACGCCCCGTACGCCCCGCCCTTCGACACCCTCATCCCCGAGGACAGCATCCCGGGCGAGGAGTGCCTGAACCTCAACATCTGGACGCCCGCGCCCGGTCCGGGAGCCCGGCTGCCGGTGATGGTGTGGCTGCACGGCGGGGCGTTCTCCAACGGCTCGGGTTCGGCGCCGGGTTATGACGGCAGCGCCTTCGCGCGCGACGGCGTGGTGTGCGTGACCCTCAACTACCGCCTGGGCGTGGACGGTTTCCTCCGTCTGCCCGGCGCCCCCGACAACCGCGGCCTGCTGGACCAACTGGCAGCGCTGCGCTGGGTACGGTCCAACATCGCGGCGTTCGGCGGCGATCCGGACCAGGTGACGGTGTTCGGCGAATCGGCCGGCGCCATGAGCATCGGCGCGCTGCTGGCCACGGGTGAACTGCGCGGTCTGGTACGCCGCGCGATCCTCCAGAGCGGCTCGTGCCACTACTTCCTGCGCCCCGGCTCGGCCGACCGGATCGCGGCACACCTGGCGGCGAAGCTGGGCGTCGAACCGACCCCCGAGTCACTCGCCGCCGTCCCCCTGGACGACCTGCTCACCGCCCAGGCAGACCTGCGCGCCGAACTCAACACCCGCCCCGATCCCGCCTTTTGGGGCGAAGCGGCACTCAACATGATGCCCTTCGAACCCGTCCTCCCCGACCTCGCCCTCCCCGGTCCGGACTGCGGCGTCGACCTCCTCATCGGCACCAACCGCGAGGAATACCGCCTCTTCCTGGCCCCCATCCACCGCCTCGACGCCTTCCCCGAGTCCCGCCTGCGCACGATGACGGCGGCCTACGGACTCGACCCCGACAGGGCCCTCCCCGTCTACCGCGCCACCCGCCCCACCGCGACCCCCGGCGAACTCCTCGACGCGGTGGCCACGGACTGGTTCTACCGCCTCCCCGCCATCCGCCTGGCGGAATCCGTCCCCGGCTCCCACCTCTACGAATTCGCCTGGCGCTCCCCCCAGTTCGACAACCGCCTCGGCGCCTGCCACGCCCTGGAACTCCCCTTCGTCTTCGACCGCCTCCACGCCCCCTCCTACGCCCCTCTCCTGGGCCCGAACCCACCCCAGCCCCTCGCCGACACGATGCACGCCGCCTGGACCTCCTTCGCCCGCACCGGCGACCCCGGCTGGCCGCCGTACGACGAGCACACCCGCACGACGATGGTCTTCGCGGAGGAGTCCGCACCGGGGAAGGATCTGCGGTCGGAGGAACGGCTGTTGTGGGACGGGGTGCGGTAGCCGCACGCAGGCAGCCCTCACCCCAGCGGGTCCGCCAGCCCCCACCCCTCCCCCAGCACCCGGTCCACGGCGGCGAGGGCGCAGTCCAGCCGCGTCTGCCGGTCACCGGACACCTCGACCCACTCGGTGCCAGAGGCGGTGAGGACCTCGCGGAAGCGGGTCGTCATCCAGGGGCGCAGATGTTCGCCGTCGCGGAGACCGTCGTCGTCGAAGGGGACGCCGTGGTGGGTGGTGAGCAGGTAGAGGGCGCGGGGTGGCATGGCGGCGGCGAGGTCGCGGACCGGGGCGGTGGTGCGACCTCGGTAGCGTTCCTGCCAGACGGTGGTGGCCAGGGCGTCGGTGTCGCAGACGAGTACGGGACCGCCGGTGCGGGCGGCGTCCTGTTCGAGGCGGTTCTGGCGGTGGGCGACTGTCTCGAAGTCGCCGTCGTCCCAGTCGAGTTCGGCCACTCCGGGCGCGGGACGGTCCGGGGCGGCGAGGGCTCGGGCGCGGGCGAGTTTGAGGACGGTCAGTTCGCGGCCGTACTCCGGCACCCAGCGGGTGAGCGCGTGGGCGCCACCCCGGGTGCGCAGGGCGGCGGCGAGGTCGCGGGAGAGCGTGGTGGTTCCGGTGGACTCCGCGCCGAGGACGACGATCCGGCGGGCGAGCCAGGCGCGTACCGGCGGTTCGATCTCGTCCCAGTGGGCGACGGGGTCGGCGCGCACCTTGGTGCCGGAGACGGCGAAGGTCGTACGGCCGAGGTCAAGCAGCACCGGTGCGGCGTCGAAGCGGTGGGCGAGTTCCGTGCCGTAGGGCTCGGAGCTGAACACCGCGTCCACGGCGGTCTCGTGCGGGCCGGTGGCGAGCGCCTGGCACATCAACGCGACGTGCCCGTCCCAGAGTTCGGGGCTGTCGTAGTCGACCGGCAGGTCGTCGACGACGCCGACGACCGCCACGTGGGGCTGGTCCACCCAGTGTTCGCGTATCCAGGCGACGCGTTCCGCGAGCGGGATCGACTCGTGCCGGGCCGCCATCACGACGACCGTGACGCGCGCGCAGGAGTCGGCGGCGGAGCGGATGAGGAAGTGGTGGCCGGAGTGGGGCGGGTAGAACTTGCCGATGACCAGACCGTGGGCGAAGGGCGTGCTCATGCGGTCACCGTCCGGTCGGTGGCGCCGGTGCCGCTCGGGCCGCCGGAGTCGCCGGTGCCGGTCCCGTCACCCGCGCCGGTCGCGGACCGGGCCGCCGCCAACTCGCCGCGCCAGGAACGCCATCCCATCAGGCACATGGCCAGGAACAGCACATAGACGATGCCGGTGAGATCGAGCCCCTTGGTGAAGTACAGCGGGATGTAGACGAGGTCGGCGGCGATCCAGAAGTACCAGTTCTCGATCTGCTTGGCGTTGAGCAGCCACTGCGCGGCCAGGGAGAGCGCCGTGGTCAGCGCGTCCCAGAAGGGTGCGACGTCGTGCGCGCGGGTCAACAGGACGGTCAGCCCCCACGTGACGGGGACGAGCAGCGCGAGCAGGACGAGCAGGGTGGTCCGGGACGCGCGGCCAAGGCGCCGCCGGGTGCGCCGTTCGCCGCCGCGCAGCCAGAGCAGCCAGCCGTGGGCGGCGAGGACCAGGTAGACGACCTGGAGGGAGGCGTCGGCGTACAGGCGCGCGCTCCAGAACAGGGCGAGGAAGAAGAGGTTGTTGGCGATGCCGACGGGGAAGTTCCACACGCTGGCCCGTACGCACAGCCATACGCACACCGCGCCGGTGGCGAAGCCGAGCAGTTCGGACCAGGTGACCGCGTCCTGGCCCAACTGGAACACCTGCTGGTTCAGCGGCGCGATCAGACCGCCGAGCATGTCCGGGACAGCCATGTCGTCCCACCCCTCCCGTTAATGTCGAAGTGACGATAACAAGTGGGTGTCCACTCCACAATCCCCCTCTCTCCGCTGTGGATTTCGGCCAGGTGATCGTGCGCCGATTTCGGCCTTCGCCCCGCCGCCACCCCGCTGCTAGCGTCGAAACGAAACCGGACGACGGGGGCGCACGATGACGACGACCGACGTGATCGACCTGGTGGCGATGGGTGAGGACTTCGTCCGCGATCCCTACCCGGTGTACGCGGCGCTGCGCGAGCGCGGTCCCGTGCACCGGGTGCGGATTCCGGAGGGGGCGGAGGCGTGGCTCGTAGTGGGCTACGAGGCCGGGCGGGCGGCGCTCGCGGACCCGAGGCTGTCGAAGCGGTGGGAGAACGCCGCGGCCACGTTCCCGATCTCCAGCCCGGCCGCCGGACCGCACATGCTCAACCAGGACCCGCCGGACCACGGACGGCTGCGCAAGCTGGTCGTCCGCGAGTTCACCCCGCGCCGGATCGAGCAACTCGCCCCGCGCGTCCAGGAGATCACCGACGAGCTGCTCGACGCGATGATCGCGGCGCCGGAGGGGCGGGCCGACCTGGTCGAGGCGCTCTCCTTCCCGCTGCCGATCTCGGTGATCTGCGAGCTGCTCGGCGTACCGACGCTGGACCGAGCAGCCTTCCGCGACTGGACGAACACGATCCTCTCCGGCGCCGACCCGGAGCTGCGCCAGGCGGCGACGCGCGAAACGGCCGCGTATCTGGCCGAGTTGATGGAACGCAAGCGCCACGACCCTGGTCAGGACCTGATGAGCGACCTGGTCCGCACCACCGACGAGGACGGCGACCGCCTCTCGCACGAGGAACTGCTCGGCACCGCCTGGCTGTTGCTGGTCGCCGGTCACGAGACCACGGTCAACCTGATCTCCAACGGCGTCCTGGCCCTGCTCACCCACCCCGACCAACTGGGCCTTCTCCGCAAGGACATGACGCTCATGCCCAACGCGGTGGAGGAGATGCTGCGTTACGACGGTCCGGTGGAGACCCCGACCTTCCGGTTCACCACCGAACCGATCGAGATCGGCGGCACGGTCGTCCCCGGCGACGGTCAACTGGTCCTCGTCGCCATGGCCGACGCCAACCACGACCCCGCCCGCTTCCCCGCCCCTGACGACTTCGACATCCGCCGCCCCACCGGCGGCCACGTCGCCTTCGGCCACGGCATCCACTACTGCCTCGGCGCCCCCCTCGCCCGCCTCGAAGCCCGCCTCGCCCTCACCGCCCTCCTCACCCGCTTCCCCACCCTCACCCTCGACACCCACCCCGCCGCCCTCACCTGGCGCGAGGGCATGCTGATCAGGGGACCACGGAGCCTGCCGGTGCGCTGGGAGAGCGGACGGTGACCGAGCTGAAGATCCCGGACATCTACCAGGACGACGAGAACGCCGTACGACTGCTGTCCACGTACTTCACCAAGACACGCGACCGCGGCGACCTCTTCTATTCCGGCGCACACTTCGAGCGCCTGGGCGGCGGCGGGGACGCGCCGGACGTGGCGAACCGCTTCGACAGCGACGACGTGGTCGCCATCACCATGCTCAGCGTCTCACTCAAGCCCCACGGGGCGATCGACCTGCTGGCCGACCCCGAGGGCCACTGGACGCGCTTGCTGTCACTGATCCCCCGCGACGCCCGCCTGGAGGATCCAGAGAGCGATCCGCTCATGACACGGGGCGGCCCCGCGTGGGAGTTGTGGGAGCGCTTGACCGACCGGACCGAGAAGTACGCGGAGAAACCCGACGGCAGCGGCCCGGTCGTCGCGGGCAAGCTACTGGCCCGCAAGCGCCCCCACCTGGTCCCGGTCTACGACAAGCGCGTCAAGCAGCTCTTCCAGCGCCCGAGAAACGACCACTCCTTCTGGGCCGCGCTGGCGGCAGCCCTCCGCGCGGACAACGGCGCCTTCTACGACCGCCTGGTCCATCTCCGGCAGAAGGCGGGCATCGGCGAGGACATCAGCGTTCTGCGCGTGTTCGACGTCATCGCCTGGATGCACGGGGGCGGCAAGTAACGCATTCCCACCATCCACGATAAATGCGGCAAGGGTCCTGACCGGCTGCCTCACCGATATGTCTTCGGCGGGGTCGCCTTCCACGCCCGGTCAAGGGAATCGTCCCAAGTGCCGTCTCGGTCGAAGCTGGCGGCTCGACAGCCACGCGACATGGGCGCCGCGGCGCTATGGCGCCAGGACGCATCCCCGATTCGGGCTATTGCGTGGCCGCAGTATCGGCAGACTGCGTGTCCCATCAACTCGTCAGCCAGGCGCTCGAATTGCGCGGTGCGGTCCGCGACCTCTTCTTTGATGCCCCGCAGCACATCCTCAGCCGTCGAAACCCCCGCGGAGACGATGATGTCGTGCACAAGAGCCGCCGCTTCGGTGGCGATGTCGGCTCGGCGCGCGGCATCGACGAGGCTCTGCGCAGAACCGCTCTCGGGCGACTTGCGCACCGTCCGCTCAGCCAGGTCAACCGATGGATGGTTCGACGCCGACGGCAGGTCCTCACTCGCCCCGGACTCTTTCCTCCCATCCCGTAGGCGTCTGCGAGCTACCTCAAAAGCCCATGCCTCGGTGGATGCCTTCTTGGCGACATTGAAGTGGGTGCTGGTCGCGGACTCCATCACCGTGTGGAACTCCTCCATCAATGCACCCCAGTGATCGCCACCAGCGAAGTCCTCCGGGCGCCAGCCGTAGTGACGCACAAGCTCCTCGCGGACCCGACCGAAATGGTGAAGGCTCTTTCGCACCGGTCCGGAGGTGTCGATGCGGAGGCCGGCACGCTCTGCCTTGGCCAGCATTTCGCGATCCACGCCTTCCCACTTCATGTGACCGTCGCGTTCACAGGCGTAGTCGACCCAGGACCAGAACGCCTCGGCGTCCGCGACGTCAGGGGCCTCACGGTGGTGGCGCGGGCACAGGAGGGCAAAGTTGCGCACATCATTGGAACCGCCGAGCGACTCCGGGACCACATGAGCCCTCTCCACCGGCGCCTGCCAGCAGATGAGACAGATCGGCTCATCGAGACCGAGATAGTCGGCGATGGCCTGGACCGGAGGCCTGGAGCGGCGCTGGTCGGGGTTACGTTCCCGGTTGCGCACGCCCAGTTCGCGGTGGTCGTAGGCGTGTTCACGGTCGGGGTCCCGTATGTTCAAAACGTCAGGTACGTCCTCACGCTGCGACCCTGGATTTCTCACCCGGTAGAGCGGTGTGCTGATCTCTGTGAGGTAAGGGCCAAGGAAGCCCAGCAGGAACTCCTGGATGATCTCAAAGGCATCGGCATCGAAGCCTCCAGCGGTGTTGCGGTGTCCTTGGATGTCGAGGTAGAGATAGCGCGGAGCGCCAGGGTTGGCAGCGGCGGCCTGCTTGAGGATCGAGAAGAGGCGAGTGGCACACTTGGTGAAGTCCTCTTCAACCCGCATATCGTGATAAAGAGCGATGCCCTTTACCATTTCATCGGATTCCGACCCCGCAGGTAGGGCTGCCTGTTGCGCGCCCTCGAGGCGAGCTGATCTCTGACCCGAGTTCGGTTTCTGTGAGCTGTCGTTCATGAGCGCGCACAGTAGATGCCGCGACTGACAGTGGGGGTCCGCCATCTGACTCGGAACGGTCGACCAGCCGGGACACCCGTAAGCGAACGAGGTCGCCCCCGGTGTCCGCTTGGCCGAGCAGAACAGTGAAGGCCCTTTCCCAGGCGTCGTCCGCGGCCTTCTTCCGAAGGTGGCCGCGGACGCCCCACGACCCGAAGCGCTCGGGCAGGCCCGTCCACGGTGCCCTGGTGCGGTGCTGGAATGCGATCGTGCCGATCGCCTGCCGGTGGTCCCGCCACCGGCCACCCCGTTCGGCGTCCGGTCCGGCGACAACGGCTCGATCCATGCCACCGGGCGGCAGTCAACGACACACATCAACCACCGATCCGATGATCTGAACGGAACGACCTACGAGCCCCGGCTGCGATCAGAGCAGCCTTCCCGCGCCAGCCATGTCGACCTGTCACCCCGGACCGAACTGGAATTTCGCTCGACTGTTGGTCACACGGCTGGTCGCGCGGTCGCCCTGCAGCCAGAGAAACAGAAAAACCCCAGATCAACTGGGGTTTCTGCTGGTTGCTGGTGGGTCGTTCACGAGACCCCTTGACCAGGCGTAACAGGGCCAATTGATGTCGAGGTTCCCGCAGGCCGCGTGATCACTCCCCGAGTGTATGCGCATTCAACTATTGTTGGGATGTACTTACGTCGATGGCGGCGACGGGGTCGGACAAGGCCGGGCTTATGCGCATCGTGGATGTTCTGGAGCGCAAGGGTCTTGCCATACGCAAGCCAGCTGCGGGTGACCGACGGGTGCGGGCAGTGGAGATCACGACTAAGGGCTGGAGCTCTTCGATACCGCCCACCTGGCGGCGGAGCCGCCGGCTGAGCGTATGGTTGCCGAACTGGGGCCCGGCAAGCCCGATCGCGAGGGGTACGCGCGTCCTCGCGCCCGTCGCCGGCCGCGTCGATGCGCGTGGCTTCATACGACTCCGCGGCGAAACGGAGACCATGTCGACGCCTTCTCCGGAGTCCAAGTGGACCTCTGCCGTCACCTAGCCGCCAGAGGCATAATCCCGGCTGTAGCTTTCAGGCACCGCTGAGCCGATAACTGACATAGGCGATGCGCCGAGAATCAGGTACCAGCACGAGACGTTGATGGTCCCTGGCAGCCCAGATGCCAGCTGACTTCCCTCGGCCACCAAGACGTGCCTATACATCTTCATGGCCTGGCAGCCTCTCAAGGAGCATCACCGGAGGTACAAGAAGGGAGATGCTGGGTCGCCGACTGAGGGGAGTCTGCGAGGTCTCTGTCCGTCACCTGGATGACAGAGTTGAACAGCCACAGCAGGCGGTAGGCCCGGACGGCACCGAGGATCAGGACACCTTCCACGGCCCAGTGAACGCCCCCAGGGTCCGTCTCGGTGGTGTCGAGGGCAGTTGCAAGTAGGCAGACACCGGAGATGAGCAAGGTGGCCGATAGGACGCTTACCCAGTTCCGCCGGAACTGTGAGGCCAGGTGGGGCGCAGTGCGCAGGACCCGCATGCGGCGTCCTGTGGCGGAAGCGTACTGCGCAATGGCGGCAGTGACGAAGCTGCCGACCAGTGCGACGACGGTGGCACCGGTGGTGTAGATCGTCAAGCGTTGTTCGCGGCCGGGCGCACCGAGGATGTCACCGCGTCCGGTCAGTGCGACCAACAGACCGTGCCCGCCAAGGACGACTGCGGTCAGCAGCCAGTCCGCCGCCGGACGTGATCGCCACCGCTGCAACAGTCTGCGTGCCGTCTCGACCAGCCTCTGCATTCCCGCCCCTCCCCCGCGCGCGCCGACCAGGGATTTCGCCCCCAGCTGCCCTCCAGGCTAGAGGTCGGCACTGACAGCGGCCCGCAGCACCCTTTCGTTCTGCAGGGAGACCCGCTCCAGCTGGTTTAGGGCCACCTGCAAGTCGATGGCGTGACCGTCGCTGGAGGAGAACGGAACGACGCACTTCGCAGTGATGCGCTCGCTGACGAAGTCGATCTTCTCGTCGTCGGCCTCGCTGTGCCACGCCTCCATGCGGGCCTGCGCGGCGGCGGTGTCGACGGCGTCGGAGTTGTCCAGCCAGTCCGCGATGTCGTTGGCGAACACCTGAGTGGAGGCGAGGAGGTGGTTGTGCCCGCGGGCGCGACGGCGGGGCGAGAGGACGCGGGACTTCTTCGGCACCTCCAGCTTCAGCGTGATGATCATGTCCGGGTTGTCCTCGTGCAGGCGGCTGAGTGCGGTGCCTAGGTCGGAGCTGGCGCGCAGGGCCGTGGGGCTGTCGGGCGGCTCGGGGGCGATGCGAACAGTCAGCTGCTCGATCGCCGCCGCGTGCGCGAGCTTCTCCCGGGACCGGGCGTTGACCACCGGCCGCAGCTCGATGTTGCGGACCTCGGGGGCAGCGGCGTGCATGTCGTCCAGCCAGCGCTTCAGGGCCTGGGCGCGGGGTGCCGAGGTACCGCCGGCCATGGTGGCGAGGACGTTACCGAAGGGCAGGAAGTACACCGTGGTGACGTCCACCAACTCCTTGTCCGCGGCGAGCTGGAGGTGGCTGAGGGTGCCGTCGACGTGGTCGATGAGCTGCGGTACGTCCTGGCGGACCTTGGCGAGGAGCAGGTGGGGGGCGGTCTGGAGGGTATCTACGGCCCCGATCAGGATCTCGTCGCCGGTGCGCGATGTGCGCTGGGCGGGCGGCTGGGCGCACAGACGGCGGATGTGCGCTCCCCAGTCGCGGTGCGGGAGACGTGAGGAGGCGGGGGCGTCGGCGTCGGCGATCTCGTAGAAGTGGACGATTCTGTCCCGGTTACGTGCGGCCATGACTGTGCTCCCCCGTGGCGGTCTGGGACGACGTGCATCGACCAGCCTATCGAGAGGGCCGGCGGACGCCGAAACGATCAGGTCGGGCCGGGCACACAGCGCCCGGCCCGACCTGGTCGGCATGCCCTACTCCTCCTCGAACTGGGCTTGCAGTTTGAGGGTGTTGGCGTTTTCGGTGAGGGTGCGCACCTTGTCCGCCGGGAAGCCGCCGGGCGCGGTCGCCTGGATCTCGACCGTGATCTCGACATCGGCCCCGATGGCTTCGAGGTGCTGGAGGATCTCGAAGGCATACTTCGTGGCGTGCTTGCTGTACTGCTCGGTGTCCAGCCGGGCGTGGGCGTAGAAGCGGGTCGGGACTCGGGGCAGCGGGGTCGGCGCCGGAACCGGGGTGCCGGGGCGGGGCGACACCGACGGTCCGCTGGCGCCCTGACCGGTGCCGGTGCTGTCGTCGGCGTCCTCGTCCTGATCGGCCGGTTCCTGGTGCCTGGCGGCGGCTGCCGCCAGGTCGGCGGCCTCCTGGGCGGCGGCGAGATCGGCCCGCACCAGTAGGGAGGAGTCGGTGATCTGACCGAAGGAGCCACCCCGGCAGGGCAGGACGAGCCCCTGGTAGCGGCCGGTGGCGGGGTCTTGGCCGGTGGCGAGGGCGAAGCCGTCGGTCTCCCAGGTGATGTGGGTGAGGACGTCCTCGATGCCCTGGTCGAGAACGGCGCGGTCGCGCAGCCGGTTCATGTACGGGTACTTGGTGTGCAGTTCCCACAGGCGGCCGACGCTGATGTGGCCGTCCCGGCTCCACTCCTGGCCCAACGCATCCACGATCCGCTGGTGCAGGACGGCGGGGGCCTGCTGGACGTAGAGCATGCCCTGGCGCTTGAGGCGGTCACCGACCTGGATGGCGGCGTCGTCGATGGCCGGTAGGTCGACCTTGAAGTTGACCCACTCGATCTTGGCGCCGGGGACCTGCTCGGGGACGAGCACCCAGCGGTAGGCCTTGCCCAACCGGAGGTTGACCGTCTCGTCGGCCTTCTCCATCCGAGTTCTGGCCTGCGTCTTCTGATTCTCGGTCAGGTCGAGCTGGACGTGCTGCGTCAGGACCTGCTTCCAGCCCAGGTACTCGCGTACGGCCTCCGCGACCTCCTCGATCTCCTTGCGGTCGGGGGCGAGGAAGACGAGGGCGTTGCGGTGCTGCCGGGTGGTGGAGCGGTACTGGTCCAGAGCCTCCTGGGCAAAGCGCAGGGCCTCAGTGTCAGGCATGTCCCTGGCGCTGCGGTGGGTGAAGCGGGGGTGCAGCAGCACCAGGCGGGCGTTGTCGTTGTCCGGGATGTCACTCGCTGGCAGCGGCGCCGCGTGGACTGCCTGGAACTGTCCGCGCACGCCCTGGACGACACTGAGCCGGCGCACCACGTCCGCCCACACCTTGTCGACATCGTCGAGGAGCTTGTTCGCCTCGTCCTTGGCTGTGCGGGTGATGTTGGCGTGGGTGTCGTACCAATGGCGCTCGCCGTCGCCGTAGAGGTAGGTGGAGCGGTCGGCGAGGGCGTTGAGCGCGGTTCGGAAGTTGCCCAGCGGTTCACCGGGGATGGCCATGCCGAGCCGGGTGTGTGGATCGGACAGGCCCTTGCGGGCGGCGTGCACGCGGGGCGCAGAGCCCATGAAGACGGTACGGGCTACCCGTCGGCTCATGCCGCGCTGTCCGAGTACGGGCTTCTCGGCGTCGACGGAGGCCGGGGTGGAGTCCGGCCCGTCGACGTCGGCGTCGATGATCGGCTTCCAGCGGTCCTCCAGGTAGTACGTCAGCTCCTGGTTGACGCGGGTGTCGTGTATGGGCACGTCCCCGGGCATGATCATGGGGCTCTGGTTCTGGTCGCGCCACAGCGCGTGGATGACGGTGCTCATCAGCCGCAGCACGCCCCGCGTGCGCTGGAACCTGGGCAGCGTCGACCAGTCCTCGTAAAGTCGCGCGAACAGCTCCGGATGGATCGGGTACGTCGACTTGATGCGCCGCTCGTAGTCCATGGTGTCGCAGCCAGCCGGGAACTCGCGCTTCTCGGTGCCGTAGAACTGCGTGTAGAGCCGCGCCACCTTGTTGATCTCGGCCTGGACCTCACTGGTGGGGGTCTGGAAGAGACGGCGGCGCACGATCTCGAAGGACTCGTCGGAGCTGGCGGGACGCCAGGCGTCAGCCTTGCGGTGGACGACGTTCTGCAGTCGTTCCAGCGCGATGCGGTTGTTCTCCCCGCCGATGTCGTACTGGTCGGCGTCGCTGATCTCACCGGTCGCAGAGGCCGGGATGGACACCAGCAGCTGGGCTCCGTCGACGGAGGCGACGGCCTCGGTGAGGGACTGCGCGAAGGAGAAGTGCGTCTCGAAGGATCCGGCGGGCAGATTGTCGTTGCCGAGCAGCGGACCGGCGTACTGCACCCACTCGTCGATGAGGATGACGCAGGGCGCGTACGCGGCGATCAGGTCCTGGAGCAGGGCGGTGCCGGGGCTGGTACTGGTGCGGTCGGCCTCGGCGATGATGTCGTACGCCTGCCGCTTGCCGAGCCCCCAGGCGAGCTGGCCCCACATGGTGTTGACGACGGTGCCGTCGGGCTTGACGTCGGCCTGACCGATACCGAGTTCGTTGCCGACCAGAACGGCCCGGTGGACCGTTCCGCCGGGCAGTCCACCACCCGGCGCGGCGGCGATCAGCTCCTGGAGGTCCTGCGGCAGCCGGTTCACTTTCAGACCAGGCGCGTACAGGTGGTACAGCGCCATCATCGAGTGCGTCTTGCCACCACCGAAGTTGGTCTGGAGGTTAATGACGGGGGCGGCGTTCGGGTCACCGCTGATCCGGCGCAGCGACTTGGCGAGCAGTTCCTCAAGGCCCTCGGTGAGGTACGTCCGCTGGAAGAACTCCTCGGGTTCGGTGTACTCGGCGGCGCCCTCGCCGCGCGCCACCCGCCACAGGTCGGCGGCGAACTCGGAGGCGTTAAAGTCACCGCGCGCCACGTCCTCGTGCGGGGTGAGCACGTCACGCCAGGGCCTCAGCCCCTCGGCGGCCACGCTCGGCACAGCACGCGCCCGGCGGGCCGCCCTCTTCGTCTCCTCCTCCGTCACCTGCCTGTGCAGCGTCTGCCGGGACTCCCGGACCTGTTCGACGAGCGCGGGATCTGCGTGCACAGCCCGCAGCAGCCGCTCCGCCGTGTCCAGCGCGCGCAGGGTGTCGTCCGCGGTGAACGACTCGTGGTGCGCCCACCGGTTGCGTACGTCGTTCATCTCGCTGGCGAACCCACGGGCGCTGCCCGGCAGCAGGTGCCGGAAGTAGGTGCTCCAGTACCGCTGGAGGAGGTTCAGCAGGAACTGCGGATCGTTCTTGCCGACCTGCTTCCCC
Organism: Streptomyces sp. DSM 110735; assembly: GCF_016482685.1. Lineage (GTDB taxonomy): Bacteria > Actinomycetota > Actinomycetes > Streptomycetales > Streptomycetaceae > Streptomyces. The sequence continues at coordinate 40,622 of NZ_JACYHF010000006.1, forward strand.
TGCCCCCGGGCCTCGCTCTCCGCGTCCTCGAACCAGCCCTCGCCCTGCCGCTTGACCATCTCCCGTTCCAGGAAGGGCAGCAGCCCCTCCGCGAGGATGTCGATCATGCGGGTGACACGGTCTCGGTTATTCACCGCCATGGTGCGGGTGTCCTGCCTTTCCGCCGGATGCGTCTGGGTGAGCCTGGCGATCAGAAGAGGGGCTGGTGCTGGGGCTTGCGCGGGCCGCGCTTCTCGGCGGCGCGGGCCTCGGTCTGGAGGTCGGACCAGGCGCTGGCGAGGTTGTTGAACCGCTGCCCGCTCTCCGACCAGCGCCGCCGGTCGCAGATGCTGTAGAGCAGGTGGGCGAGGTCGCGGATGGCATCCTCGTCGAACTCCCCACGCGCCCGGATCCCGGCGAGCAGCTCACCGGCCGGTCCCACGCCGGACTGGGCGCCCTTGCCCTCCAGCACCCGGGACAGGTGCATGGCAGCTTCCCATACGGAGATACGGGCGTCGGTCTCCGGGTCGTACGACTCCGGCAGGTCGGCGGGCGCGACGAGCCACACCTTTCTGTCGCCGGACGCGGTGATGTAGGCGTCCTGGAGCCCCTTCACGGACACGTTGTACGCCTTCGCAAGCGTCTCGGCGTCCCCGAACGTGCCCTTGCCCCACTGGAACTGCTCGAACCAGCGGATCGCCCACCGGGTGTCCTGGTCGAACTCGCCCTCTTGTTCGTTCAGTACGTCGGCGAGTACGTCGTTGATGAGCCCGAGTGCGGTGCGTACGCGCATCGGTGAGCCATCAGGCTCCGTGACCTTCGCATACCGCGAGAACACGGCGATGCCGGGGCCGATCGCGGACTGGGGAAGGTCGACGGGTGCGAGGTTGCCCTCCTGCAGCTTCCGCAGTTTGTCAGGGAGTTCGCTCCGGAGGGCGCGGAGGAAGCCGCGGCGGTCGGTGGAGCCGGCGGTGACGTGGCGGGGGCGGCAGGCGAGGACTACGGAGGAGGCGAGGGCGTTGGAGCCGATGTCACGGGAACGGCCGGTCCTCTCGGTACGGACCGGCCAGGTACCGGTGACCGACCAGCCGGCCTCGATCAGGCCGCTCAGCAGGGTCTCCCAGCCGGTCGAGGCGGTGCCGTCCTCCGCGTCGGTCTCCGACTGCTTGAAGGCGTAGTACACGGTGAGCGGGTAGTCCGGGTGGTGGCCCGCGCGCATGTGCGTGAACGTCTCGACGAAGCCTCGCTCGAAGTGCTTCTCGGCGGCGCCCCAGTTTCCGTTGTGGCGATAGGGGGTGGCGATGAGCTCGGGTTCCTTTGGGGTGAGGATCGTGCTCATGACGTCGGGGTAGATGTCGCCGAGGGAACGGCGGAGCCAGACATAAAAGAAGTCGGCGAGGTCGGCGTAGCCGATGTTGTCGTAGTACGGGGGGTCGGTGTTGATGACGTAGTCGTCGTAGGGGCGAGTTGTGGCGTCGGCCTGAACCACATGCCCAGGAGCGTCGAGCGTCGGTAGTACGTCGAGCACTCGTCCGGCGGTGGCCACGGACACCTGTAGGTCACCAGCAGCGTCGGCGAAGGGACTAACCTCCACGAAGTCCCATGCCATAGGAATGGCTTGACGTGCGAAGAGGTTCCGAGCCTGGTCGCGGCTGTTGGACCAAGTGACGATGGAGTTGTTAAGATCCGCCGTTCTGCTGGACGCCAACGCGAGGTACAGCGCTACGGCCTTGCCGTACTCAGCCGCCTCAGCTCTCCCCATACCCGCATCCTGCGCATCCCGCTCAACCCTCCCTCGCGCCTCACCCACGAGATCGCTGAACGTAGTCATCGCAAGCAGCTGCCGATTGGTGAACAGGTCGGCATGCTTTCGCATCCCGTACCCCTGCACCCTGAAGCCCAGTGCCTGCTCGGGCAGTTCGGACTCGGGCACATCGGCAGGCCGCCCCACATCCGCCGCCCCCACATGCTCCTCCGTGGGCGCCAGATAGATCCGCTGTCGCTTCCCCTCCGCGACCACGGCCATCATCATCGCCCCCATTCGCCCGGCCACGCCCTCGGCCCGGACGTACTTCAGCGTGGCCCGGTTACCACACACCAGGCACTCGACGCCCTTGCCGTCAACGGTTCCCTCACGGGGCTCGCCCTCGGGTCCGCCGATAGTGAACGTCACCCGCCCGTCCACCGGCTCGGGGATGACGTAGCAGGGCCGGTCCTTCTTCTTGCTCAGCCAGAACGACCGCACCAACGGCATCTCCGCCCCGCAGGCCGGGTCAGGACAGGCCACCGTCCGCGCCCAAAGCCAAGCAATGACCGGCGCCTCACTCCCGTCCTCCCGCTTGGCCTTCGGATAGTGCGAGCCGATCTTCGCGTACGCCTGCTCCCGCATCCACTTGCCGTACTGCCTCACGTCCTCCGCGAGCCCGCTCGCGCCCCGCCAGCTCCCCTCGTGACGCAGTTCCGCAGTCGGCGACACTGGCTTACGCCCCGCCCACCTCGGCGGGATCTCGATCAGCGCCTTGTTGATGACGACCGGCACCGGATTCAGGTCACTGGCGTGAGCCTGGAGGCCCAGCCGATGCGCCTCCAGCGGAATCGTGCCGCCACCCGCGAAGGGGTCGAGGACAGGCGGAAGCGGACCGTCGCCATGCGACTCGGCGATCTTTTCCCGGACCTTGCGCATGATCCGCTCATCGCGCGTGGCCTCCCACGGGACCATCTCCTCGATGAGGTCGAACAACCGCTGCCGTTCAGCCTTCTGCTCCTCCGGCCCCGGATACAGATCGGGCCGTGAGCCCGGGTCGTCCACGAGCTGGGCGAAAAGCATCGCGCGGGCAGCCGCCAGCGGCCGGCGGGCCCACCACAGGTGGAGCGTGGACGGGTGCCCGTGCCGGATGGACTTCTCCCGTGCGGACTCCCTGTTGATCGCCTCCAGCGGGAGGGAGACCTCGATGAGCTTGGTGCGGCGCTCCGGGGCGTCGGCCGTCTCTTCGCTTGCACCGCTCACTGCGGGGTTCCTCCCTTGTTCCAGGCGTCCTGCCAGGACAGCAGGACACCCTCGGTCTTCAGGTCGCCGAAGTCGGTATCGGCGAAGGCATCGGTCAGGTACCGGATCTCGTCGTGCTCCGGCCCCTGCGGGCTGACGGAGACCAGGGCGAGACGATGCTGCTCGCCCCGGTTCTTGGCGACGAGGACCTCGTTACGGCTGACGTAGAAGTGCTCCGCGCCCTCCCGGCGGCCCTTCACCTCGATGTGCACGAGGTGACCGTCAAGAGTAAGCGATCGGATGTCGTAGCCGGGATTGTTGTGTGCCATCTCCTCAGGGACACGGCCCAGGCCACGCTCGGCACCAAGCACCGCCGCCACAGCACGCCGGTCGGTCTCATAGCCGTCGACCGCGTGCAGGCCATCCAGCACAGCCCGCTCAGCCGGAGTCAGGGCCGACCCCAGATGCCCGGCCAGCCAGCCCACCGGCACGACGAGCGCGCACCCCGCCACCACAGGCGGCCGGGCCTGAAGCGCCTGGTCCTTGTCGAGAGCGGCGAGACGCTGCTCTCGACGCCGTTCCAGATCCTCAGCCCACGCACGCGCGGTCTCCGGGCGGTGGCGGACCTTCTTGCCCTCCGCGACATCCAGCTCAAGCTTCCCGGCCTGTGCGTACCAGAAACTGATCTCCTGGCGCAGTCGCTGCTCGACCTGGGTGCGCGTGCGCCCGATGACGGGCAAGAGGCGTTCCCGGGTCCGGTTCAGGTGCTGGGGCACCGCCTCCCGTACCGCCCACTCCATCGCGCGGGCAGGGCCGCCGTCCCGTAGCCACTCCTCCTTGAGAAGCACCCCCGCCGCCTCGGCCTCCCTGGGCGTGGGCGGACGGTAGTCGAGATACGGAGCGGGGCCCGCGTCATGAGCCGTGCCGTCGGGGTGCAGTTCCACGAAGGCGAAGGAACGGTCCACCGACCGCCCGTGCCCGTCGACGACCCCCTGGACCAGCGCGGTCAGCAGCCGCGGGCGCGTGCCCGCGTCCGAGGCGTCCACAAGCACCGTGCCCCGCGTGAGCAGGTCCCCGTGCCGATGGACCGTCTCCTCCAGCACGGCGTCGAAGAGCGGGTGCCCGGGGGCGATCAGGTCGGCGCGGGCAGCCCCGGGGACGGTCACGCGCTCGCGGTCGAAGCAGACCCGCTCATAGCGGCGCTGCACGACCCCGCCAAGCCCGAGCCCGAAGCGACCCGTGTCACGCAGAACCGCCGGGATGTGGGTGATCTCGTACCGGCCACTCTCCCGCGCCCTGAGGTGGCCGCCGAGGCGGTCGAAGGCATCCCGGAAGAAGGCCCGAACGTAATGCGGATGCAGCCGCTTGGCCTGGGCCTCCTCCATACGCAGCCGTACCGCCTCGACGTCTTCCAGGCCCATGACGTGGGCGTCCAGCGCGAGCCCCCTGATCAACTCGACGGCGCGTGCGCCGACCCGGGCGTCGATGACCTGGTCGAGGCGGCTCTTGACCTCGGGCCGGTCGCCGTAGCGGATGGCCTCAAGGAGCAGGCCGCGCAGCGGTTCGCCCTCGAAGAGTTCGCCGAGGACGTTGTAGACCTTGCCGTCGTACGCCTTCGACTGCTGTTCGATCTTGTCGAGGAGCCGTAGGAAGACCTGGCCCTCACGGGTGTCGGCGGCGACCAGGTTCCACAGGTGGCAGACCTCGGTCTGGCCGATGCGGTGGATGCGGCCGAAGCGCTGCTCGATGCGGTTGGGGTTCCACGGCAGGTCGTAGTTGACCATGAGGTGGGCGCGCTGAAGGTTCAGACCCTCGCCAGCGGCGTCGGTGGCGATGAGGACGCGGACCTCGGGGTCCTGGTTGAAGGCGTCGCGGATGTCACGGCGGTGCGGGCGCGGGGTGCCGCCGTGGATGGCGACGACTGCCTCGGGGCGGCCGATCATGTTCCTGATGCGGCGTGACAAGTAGTCGAGGGTATCGCGGTGCTCGGTGAAGACGATCAGCTTGCGGGGCAGGCCCCTCTCGTCCTGCAGCAGCGGGTCGTCCTGCAGCAGCCCCGACAGTTCCCGCCACTTGCGGTCGTCGCCGGAGGCCAGGACGCGGGCGGCGAGCCGCTCCAGCTCGCTCAGCGCGGCGATCTCCAGCTCCAGCTCCTGGAGGGTGCGTGCGGCCGTCGCCGCGTCGACGACCTGCTCCTCCAGCTCCTCCAGCTCACCGCCGGTCAGTTCGTCCAGCTCGTCGTCGAAGGACGGCACGGACGCGGGAACCGCACCGGCATTCGCCACGACCTGGCCCGACAGCATCTCCTGACGGCGGGCCTCCAGCCGCAGCCTCCTGCGCTCCAGGGAACGGTGGATCGCCGCCGGGCTGGAGGCGAGGCGGCGCTGGAGGACGGTGAGTGCGAAACCGACCTGGTTGCCGCGCCGGCCGTCCAGCCGTTCCGCGCGGTTCATCTCCTGGCGGACGTACCCTGTGACCTGCTCATACAGCTCCTGCTCGGCGGGTGAGAGTTCGTACGGCACGGTATAGGCGCGGCGCTCGGGGAAGAGCCTCTTGCCGTCGAAGGTGAGCAGGTCCTCCTTGATCATGCGGCGCATCAGGCCGGACACGTCGTGCCGGTGGATGCCCGCCCGGTACCGGCCGCTGAACCGGTCACTGTCCAGCAGGGTCATGAACAGCTGGAAGTCCTCCTCCTTGCCTGCGTGCGGCGTCGCGGTCATCAGGAGCAGGTGGCGGGTGAGGCGGCCGAGGAGGCGGCCCAGTTCGTAGCGCTTGGTCGTCTTCAGCTCCGCACCGAAGTAGCTCGCGCTCATCCGGTGCGCCTCGTCCACGACGACCAGGTCCCAGCCGCTCTCCCCGAGCAGCCGCCGCAGGTCCTCGGAACGGGCCAGGGCGTCCATGCGCGCGATGAGCCGGGGGTGCCGGTCGAAGACATTGCCGTCGATCGTCGCGTCGGTCAGCTGCCGGGTGAGCAGGGTGAAGTCGAGGCCGAACTTCTCCAGCAGTTCGTCCTGCCACTGCTCGACCAGCCCGCCCGGCGCAACGATCAGGCAGCGCTCCAGGTCGCCGCGGAGCGCAAGCTCCTTTATGTAAAGCCCGGCCATGATGGTCTTTCCGGCGCCAGGGTCGTCGGCGAGGAGGAAACGTAGGGGGGTGCGCGGCAGGAGCTCGTTGTAGACAGCCTGAATCTGGTGGGGCAGTGGGTCGAGGAGGCTGGTGGACACGGCCAGCATGGCGTCGCCGCGCGCCGCCATCCTGATCCGCAGCGCCTCGGCCACCAGCCGGAATAGCCCGGGGTCTGCGTCGAAACCGCCGCCCGCCGCGCCGGAGGCCGCCTCGGCCAGTCGCTCGGCGTCCTCCTCATAGAGGATCCGCTCCTCCACGGTGCCGTCGGGACGCCGGTACGTAACCTGCGCCGCCGTCGACCCGAACATCCGCACCGCGACGACCGTGACGTCACCGCCGGTGACGATGCCCGACACGGCACGCCCCGGCACGAGATCGCCGAGGCCCAGCCGGCCTCGCTCAGGCATCCTTACTCTCCCCTTGATCCGGCCGATGAAGGTGCCCCTTCCTTGACGTCAATAATGCCGTACCGAAAACGCGGGGCTCACGGAATTCACCGGCTCACGGGTGACCCATCAAGGGACCGTGGGCGGCGCGCCGCGGCGACGGGTGGCGCTGAGGTGATCATGACCGTCGCCGGTCCTTGAGGCCTCTGCTCCTTCAGTGCGCCGACTTACTGGTGCAGATCTGAACGAGCGGGCGCTGCGGAAGGACGCCGGGCCGCCGGAGGCGGGCTTGCCGATCGTGGTGGTGACGGTGCCTCCGTCTACCGGGTGCCGCATGGCACCCGGTAGGGCGAGTGGCCCCTTGCCCGTGATCACGCCGGCTCGCGGTGTCATTCCCGTCCGACCTTCGCCGGCCCTGCCCACATCAACGGCATTCCGGGACACAAGACCGATCCGAGCCGGCGTTGCCGGCCCGAGCAGAGTATCCGGGATAGTGAGGCTTCGTTCGTCTCTGTACGTGAGATCCCACATCGGACTCGTGTTTACGGTGGGGCAGCAGATCCAGCGGCTTGAGATGAAACTGGAGGCCGCCGCCCTGAGGCTTAGTTCTGTAATCAGCGACATCACCGAAGTGGCCGCTGCACGATTCGCAGGCAGCGGTCGCTGCACGCCCCGAGATGAAACTCGCGTCGATCCAGGACACGGGTGGCCGGTTAAGCGGCCGCATGTCAGGATCGGACTGTGCCTCCTTTCCTGGACACCGCCGAGAGTTCGATGTGTCCTACCGTGCCGTCTCCCAGGATGCGGCGGGTGGTGTTCGTCGCGGTGCTGAGCTCGGACGGGCGGCTTGCCTTGGTGGCAAACGACCTGTCTAGAGCTCTTCCCCGATGGGTACTCCCTTCAGGATCCGTCCGAGCCACAGAAACCTACGGTGAGGCGGCAGTGCGCGTACTCCGCGATGCGGTCGGCGCGATGCCGGTGCACGGGGGCGCCGTTGAAGGATGCCGTTGGGCTCAGGTGCCTGTGCCCATAGGCCGGAGCCGTCGAGAGGCACACGTGTTCATCTTTCGTCTCGCTGAGGCTGCTGCTCCGCCGGAGCATCTGTCCTGGAGTGGAGCGACACGCTGGGCGGGGCCTGAGCAGTGGCAGGAGTTGTGCACACGGTGCGATCTGCCAGATGTGGATGTGCTGTTGACGGGATACCTGGAGGGGTGGATCCCGGACGGGCGGATCACGTTGGGGCCTTGAGACCCAGCACTTCGGCACCCACGGTCACTCTGCCCTGGCGATCGTGGTGGCGGTCTCCTGCAGGGCCGTGGCAACCGCTGGCATGTCCTGTTCACGCAGACGTACGGCGGGTGCGTACACGGAGATCGCGGCGAGCGGTTCCCCGATGCGGTTACGGATGGCCACGCCTACGCCGTGCAGGTCGTGTGCACTTTCCTCGAGGTCTGCCGCCCATCCCCGGACTCTGACTTCCTCCAACTCCACCTCAAGCAGCGGCCACTCAGTAATGCTTCCTGCCGCCGTGGCAGGGAGCGCGGCCGGGAGTGTCGCGCGTACATCTGCCGGGTCGCGCAGTGCGAGCAGGGCCTTGCCCGCCGCTGTAACGTGGGCGGGGAGCTCCTGTCCGAGCGGAACGCTGACGCGCAGGACATGCCGGCACTCGACTCCGTCGAGTAGTCGGACGACGGCCGCATCCAGGGAGTACAGGCACACCGTCTCCTGCAGCTTCTCGGAGAGCTCCTCCAGGGGTCTGCGCGCCTGTCGTCGGACGTCCAGTTGGGCGATCGCGGCCAGTCCCATGCGTACGAGCTGCGGCCCCGCCGAGTATCCGTGCTGGCCAGGATCGTGGCGCAGGAAACCCGTGCGCTGCAGGGTGACCAGGATGCGGTGTGCGGTGGAACGTGAGATACCGAGCTCCCGGGCGGTTTCGGTAACACCGATTTCCCCCCGGTCATACGCCAGCACTAGAACATCCAGGGCCTTCGTCGCCGACGCCAAGGCCTCTGTCGCCGACAGATGCTTGCCATCCACCATGAAGGAACCGTAGCGCTCAAACGTTCCCGGAGACCGGGAGCTTCGACAGAATCCACACGTCAGAATTCTGTGGTTGCACGTCTCAAAGTTCCGGTGCGGCATCGCACGAGCCCGGCGAGCCAACTCTGCGCCAAGACGGGTCGAGTCCTGCGCTAACCCCGACCGGAATTGCCGTGCTTGAGCGCACTGCTGACCGTTTGATAGCGCCTCACAGGAACTGCGTGCGTGCCACAGTGTGCCGTCCCTACACTGGCAGCGGCCTTCCTTAGGAGTTCGCTATGGCGGGATACCGGACCAGCGCACCTACGTCAGACAAGGGTGTCTACATCGGCCAGGCCCGGCATGCCGTGAAGGAGCTGATCACTTCACTGCGCTGCGAGTTGGCGACATTGGAAGCTGTGTACGCGATGATGTGCCAGGACATCGAATCCACCGATGTCCGCGAAGAGCCGCCGGACACTGGCGAGGACGCGGAAACCGCCCAGCCTTCCCGGGAGGGTCTGTCTGAAGTTTCTGTCGTCGACGAGGATCCTTCGTCCGAAGATGCGCGCCCAGGCATTGGCACTCGGGCCCTGGGGCCACCGCGTAACGGAAGCATGCGCGATGCGATCCTCACACTCCTGTGCGCCGCTCAAGAGGCAATGTCCATCACCGATATCGCGGCGGCGGTGCGCCCGGGAGCGGACGCGACGGTCCGCTCATCCGTAGGAAAAACCCTCAACCGCATGAAGCAACTTGGTGAGGTGGAAAACGTAGCACCGGGAATGTTCCGGGCCGTGCTGTCATCCCGGGCTGCTTGATCCACCCGAGAACGCCCCTAACCCAACAAGCAGGCCTCCCTCGATTAGCGGTCGAGGGAGGCCGCCAAACACGCGAACGGACGCTTCTCCTACCAGGGTTCCGGTCCGTCGCGCACGTTCACTCTAGCGCTCCCACGGGTGGCGCTATAGGGCGTCTGCGCCATTCCGCACTTGAGCGTGCACGACTGACCTCAAATAGGTAATTGGGGATCAGTCATGAGCACATTGGGTCGCATTCGATCCGGGCCAGAGCGCCAGGCCCAGGGCGCGCTCCAGTCGGCAGACCGTCAGCACATCCGGCCAGGTGGCGCCCGCCAGCAGATCGCCGATGGTCTGTCTGCCGACGTTGCTCTGGGCGGCCAGTGCACGCAGCGAGAGCTCCGGCCTCTCACGCAGGGCGGCGGCGAGACGGCGGGCAATCGTCTGGACCACCGCCGCGGCGGGCTCCCCGACGATCCGGGCATCCGGCCACTCCTCCGGATCGACGGCGTAGCTCCATGGCGGCGCCGTGCGCGCTCGGCCTCCGGTCATAAAGATGCGTTCCTTCAGATCGTGATCGACACTGACACCAGTGGCCGGTTAACCGGCCACCTGTCATGGGCCTTGCGCCTGGAGGTCGCCGTGTCGAATCGCCTGCTGGCCTACGCACCGAAGGCGGAGACGGTGCCGCCCGCCCAGTGGCGCCGCATCGCTCCGGTCGTTCGCTCGCTGGGATTCATGGCCGTCGCAGCGGGACCCTACGGCCCAGACGTGATCATGACGCCGCTCGCACGGCTGGTCGCCTGGGTCGAGGCCCAGGGCCTCCCGCTCGAACCCTCGGTGATCCTTGACCAGAGCACCGTCGAACGGTTCATGCTCGTCGGCTGCCGCGACATGGCCGCCAACAGCCGCCGAACCTGCAGCAGTCAGCTGCGCCGGGCTTCCGAAGCACTCCTGCTGGATCAACTCGGACAGCATCCGCCGATCCGGCTGAAGGCCACCGCCGCCCCAGTGGCCCCCTACCCGCCGGCGGAAATCGCCTACTGGCTGATCTGGGCGCAGAGCCTGCCCACCCCGGCCCAACGGCGCAACGCCTGCCTGCTGTTCTGCCTCGGCGTTGGCTGCGGGCTCGCCGTTGAGGATCTTGTGTACGTTCAGGGGCGGGATATCCTCGCAGGCCCCACCGGCCGGGCACTGGTGAAGGTGCACGGGCGCCGTCCGCGCACTGTCGTATGCCGGTACGCCTACGAGGAACTGCTGCTGGCGGAAGCCGCCCACATCCCGGCAGACGCGTACGCCTTCCGGCCTGACTGGCAGGACCGCACCAGCAAGCACATCGCATCGGACTGGCTGGCCAGGTACCCACGGATCATCGGCCGTTGTGACGGTGCAGTGCTGCAGGCCCAGCGGCTGCGTACGACCTGGCTCGTCGAACTGCTGAACGCAGGGATTCCGCTGAAGGTGATCCTCAAAGCGTCGGGACTCGGGACCCTGCACAGCCTCACGCGCTACCTCGTCTTCCTCCACGACGTGCCCGAAGCGGAGGCATCGGATCTGCTGCGGGGGACGGCGGCGTGAGCAGGAAGAACCCGGAGGGGAAACCCTGCCGCCGTACCGGCCTCGCTCTACGCCCTGCACCGCAGGCCCCCGGCCGTACCCTCAGCGACCGCGTTGTGAGGCAGGTCTTCGACCTCGTGCGCCACAGCGGAGTACTGGAACGCCTTCCCGCCAACGAGCACCGGCCAGGCCCGAAGGGCTTCCCGTTCCGCACAGTGCTGATCGGCCTGATCCTGTCGCAGTACATGGGCAAGAGCGCGAACATCAACGACGCGTGGGAGACGCTCTTCTTCGCACTGTCTCCAGGGTCCAAAGCCCTCCTTGACGTCCCCAACGTCGACCTGCACATCCCCGAGAGTGCAACCCGAGAAGAGATCGACCGCGTCGCGCACCACCAGTACGCGACGTCGAAGCGCGTCTACCGGTCCTGGGCCTCGATGACCCGGCGCCTCGACCCGGCACCACACGACCGCCGCAAGCGACTGTCGCTCAGCGAGGCCAAGAAGATCCGACGGAAGTGGACTGCCCGCGACAACCAGGACACCGTGCGCAACTTGGAGGCCATCGCCCAGGATCTGATTCTCGCTCCGGTGATAGCTTCCTACCGGCGCGGCGACTTCGCTCGGTGGCCTGGCCACATCGCGGTCGACGACACTCCGGTTCCGGTCTGGGGCAAAGAGCCGGACTACCAGCAGGACCGGGCCTCGCTTGAGATCACCGCCGGGATGTACGTGAAGGGAGGAACGCAGAAAAAGTCGCCCAGCGGCAAAGCTGCGGTCTCCACGAACACTGGCACCCGGCGCGGCACGACAAACAAGCCAGTGCCTCGCAAGACCAAGTCGGCTCGGGAGAAGAAGGCCAAGGCGCCGGAGAAGAGAGAGTTCCGATACGCCATGATGGCCGCGTTCCCAGGCCATGGCCATGGCGACCTCGCTGGCGCCTACCCCGCGGTCTGCCTCGGCATGATCCTTCACACCCCGGGCACCGAACCCGGCCCGGCCGCCCTGCGCGCCATCCAGCCGGCCTTCGAACGAGGCCTGGTCAAAGATCTGTTCTGCGCCGACCGGGGCATCACCCAGGCCAAACCTCATAACCTGCATCTGCAGCTGCTCAAGCTCGGCCTCAACGCGGTGAAGCACTACAACGACGACAAGGTCGACCGGCAGGGAGAGTTCCGCGGCATGCAGCTGGTCGGTGGCGAGTTCTACTGCCCGCTGATGCCCACCCCGCTCATCACTGCGGGCGCCACATACATCGACAGCCGCACGGACGAGGACCGCGCCCACGCACTCAACCTGATCCAGTCCCGGAAGGACTACCAGACCAAGATCAAGGAGTACGGGCCCGCAGGGGACCAGCGTCGACAGTGCCCCGCCCTCGGGTCCCACGCCACAGTCACCTGCTACCGCCGGCCCCAGCCACGCCCTTCCACCGTCGTCGACCTCGACGCCCCCACTGTCCGTACCCCGGCAGCCCTGCCCACCATCCCCAGGCCCAAGCGGGACGCCCCCGTCTACCCAGACATCTGCATGGGGAAGAGCATCACCGTCCCGGGCACCGTGTTGGCTAAGTGGCGGCAGAAATACCCCCTGTTCACCCCTCTGTGGCAGGAAGCCTGGTCCGGACTGCGCAGCCAAAATGAGGGCCGCAACGGCAACCTCAAGAAGTCCGCCCTCGACAGCATCGACAATCCCCAGCTCCGCCTGCCGCACGGACGCGTCGCACAGACCCTGCTCAATGCCGTCATCATCTTCGTGGCGAACCTCAGAGCCATCCGACGGTTCCTCCGCGACCAGGGCATCCAGCCCCGCAAGGCCAGCACACAGAGCGCCGCAACCCAACCCGGTGAGCCCTCCGAGCCGCCCCAGGCGCGACCGCTTCCGACCGAGCAGGTCGAGCCTCCGCCACGCGAGTGACCCACCTCCGCCGCACTCCGCCCCCTGAAAACCCCACATGCCTGCGCCACGGCTACCAGCCGTCTCGCAGGCATGTCCTGTTTCCGCAGGTGAGAGGCGCAGTGCCTGGACCGCCACCGCCTCACCCCCTCATCGGGCCGATCACGAGGCTCGAAGGCCCCAGAAACGACGAAATACCGGCGAGTAACATGACTCGACCGGTAATTCGTGAACACTTCAGGACGATCTCGTGAACGTCCCTGCTGGTGTCCGAGGGGGGACTTGAACCCCCACGCCCGATAAAGGGCACTAGCACCTCAAGCTAGCGCGTCTGCCATTCCGCCACCCGGACTAGGTGTTTGTCGCCTTCGGGGTGTGTTCCCCGCGGCGACATGGACAACAATACCAAGGTTTCGGAGTGGGTTTCACCTGCGTATTCGTGCCGTGGGAGGGGGGTCACCCCGGGGGTACGGAGGGTGACGAGCGGGGAGCCGATCGTGACACCCCCCGGCTCACGGGCAGCGGATCACCTGACCCGCGTACGACAGGTTGCCGCCGAAGCCGAAGAGGAGGATGGGGTCGCCGGTGCGGACGGCGCCCTGTTCGATGAGCTTGGAGAGGGCGAGGGGGATGCTGGCGGCGGAGGTGTTGCCGGACTCGGTGACGTCGCGGGCGACGACGGCGTTCACGGCGCCGATCTTGTGGGCCAGGGGCTCGATGATGCGCAGGTTGGCCTGGTGGAGGACGACGGCGGCGAGGTCGGCGGGCTCGATGCCGGACTTCTCGCAGGCGCGGCGGGCGATGGGCGGCAACTGGGTGGTGGCCCAGCGGTACACGCTCTGTCCCTCCTGGGCGAACCTCGGCGGCGTGCCCTCGATGCGGACGGCGTTGCCCATCTCCGGCACCGAGCCCCACAGCACCGGTCCGATGCCGGGCTCCTGACCCTCCGTACACGCCTCGACCACCGCCGCGCCCGCCCCGTCGCCGACCAGGACGCAGGTCGTACGGTCGGTCCAGTCGGTGATCTCCGACATCTTGTCCGCGCCGATGACCAGCGCCCGGGTCGCCGCGCCCGCGCGCACCGTGTGGTCGGCGGTCGCCAGGGCGTGGGTGAACCCGGCGCAGACCACGTTCACGTCCATGGCGGCCGGCCGCGGGATGCCGAGGCGGGCGGCGACGCGGGCGGCGGTGTTCGGGGAGCGGTCGATGGCCGTGGAGGTGGCGACGAGGACCAGGTCGATGTCCTCGGGGGACAGCCCCGCCGTCGCGAGTGCCTTGGCGGCGGCGTGCGCGGCCAGTTCGTCCACCGGCTCGTCGGGACCCGCGATGTGCCGCGTACGGATGCCGACCCGGCTGGTGATCCATGCGTCGCTGGTGTCGACCATGCCCGCCAGGTCCTCGTTGGTGAGCACCCTGGCGGGCTGGTAGTGCCCGATCGCGGTGATGCGCGAGCCGATCATGTCGAGGTCCCCTTGTCGCCGTAAGTCACGGGACCGTCCAGTCTGATCAGTGACTCACGGGTACGCGGACACGTGAAGCCACAGGAAACGGGCATCCCAGTTGTCGGCTTCCCGCAGACGCTCGGACGTCCGAATACTCAGCGTTCCCAAGCCCGCCGGGCTCAGGCCCACGCTCCGCGACGGTGGCCGCTCACCCCGTGAAGAGCTGCGTCGCCTTCCGTACGAGTTCGTACACCCCGTAGGCCAGCGGCGCCGACACCCACACCCAGGCGAAGACGATCAGTCCCCTCAGATCACGCGGGCTGCTCTCGTCGGCCATCGGGGGCCTCCTTCGGGTCGGGGACGTGGTGGCGGGCGTGGACGGGGCGGACGAACTCGTTGGCGGCGAAGCCGATCACGAGCAGGCCGATCATGATGGCGAAGGACAGCCCGTACAGGGCGGGACCGTGCTTGCCCGCGTCCTCCTGCCGGTCGGCGATCCAGTTGACGATCAGCGGACCGAGGACGCCCGCGGTGGACCAGGCGGTGAGCAGGCGGCCGTGGATGGCGCCGACCTCGTAGGTGCCGAAGAGATCCTTCAGATAGGCGGGGATCGTGGCGAAGCCGCCGCCGTAGAAGGAGAGGATCACCAGGGCGCAGAGCACGAAGAGGGGCTTCGCGGAGTCTCCGAACAGGGCGATCAGGAGGTACATCAGCGCGCCGACGCCGAGGTAGACGCGGTAGATGTTCTTCCGTCCGATCAGGTCGGAGGCGGACGACCAGCCGATGCGGCCCGCCATGTTCGCCGCCGAGAGCAGTGCCACGAAGCCCGCCGCCGCCGACACCGAGACCGGCGCGGAGCTGTCCGCGAAGAAGTCCGTGATCATCGGGGCGGCCTTCTCCAGGATGCCGATGCCCGCCGTGACGTTGGTGCACAGGACGACCCACAGGCACCAGAACTGCGGGGTGCGCACCGCGCTGCGGGCGGAGACACGGACACCGGTGGGTACGGCGGCCACGGTCTCGCCCGACGTCGCCCGCTCGGGCGCGCGCGGGACGCGGATCAGCAGCACGCCGAGGGACATGAACACGGCGTACGACAGTCCGTGGACGAGGAACGCGAGCGCGATCCCGTGCGGACCGGTGCCGAAGGACTCCAGCATCTGCGCCGACCACGGCGAGGCGATCAGCGCGCCGCCGCCGAAGCCCATGATGGCGATGCCGGTGGCCATGCCGGGGCGGTCCGGGAACCACTTCATCAGGGTGGAGACGGGCGAGATGTAGCCGATGCCCAGGCCGATGCCGCCGACGAAGCCGTAGCCGAGGACGATCAGCCAGTACTGCTCGGTCTGCGCGCCGAGCGCGGAGATCAGGAACCCGGAGGAGAAGCAGACCAGGGCCACGGTCATCGCCCAGCGCGGGCCGTTGCGCTCGACGAGTGTCCCGCCGAACGCGGCGGACAGACCGAGCATCACGATCGCCAACTGGAACGGCAGCGCGCTCTGCGTGCCGTCCAGGTGCAGCGCGGATTCCAGGGGCGGCTTGAACACGCTCCAGGCGTATGCCTGGCCGATGGACAGATGGACGGAGAGGGCGGCGGGCGGGACCAGCCACCGGCTCCAGCCCGCGGATGCGACAGGGGGGCTGCTCATGGGGCCGGACGGTAGGGCGGGGCACGGGAGTTGAGAAGGTGGCGGGGCGACGGGATGCGGTGAGCGGTAGGCGTCGTGCGTCCAGCGGTCGGTACGGACCTGACGTCTGCGCGCGCTCAGCCGCTACGTCGGCGCCGCTCAGCCTCGGCGTCGGAGCCGGTCAGCCTCGGCGTCGGAGCCGCTCAGCCGCTACGTCGGCGCCGCGCGCCCCCTGCGGCAGCTCCCCTCACTCCCCCGCCCCGAACCGCACCTCCCGCGCCCGCACCACCGTCCCCAGCCGCGGAAAGTCCAGCCGTACCGACGCCTCGTGCTCCGCCGCCGTGAACGCCGCCATCGCGTCCTCGGCGAAGACCAGGTCGTAGCCGAGGTCGGCGGCGGCGCGGGCGGTGGATTCGACGCCGAGGTTGGTGGTGATGCCGCCGAAGACGAGGGTGGTGATGCCGCGCTCGCGCAGTCGCGCGTCGAGGTCGGTGCCCTGGAAGGCGCCGATGGTCCGCTTGACCACCTCCAGGTCGCCCTCGTGGCGCAGCCCCCGGACGAGCCCGCTGCCCGGCGGCTGCTCGGCGACGGCAGGGCGCTCGACCCGGACGAGGACGACCGGGGCACCGGCGGACCGGAAGACGGACGCCAACTCCTCGGCGGCGGACTGGACTTCGATGCCCTTACGGGGTTCCAGGGGCAGCGCGACGATACGTTCCATCAGGTCGACGAGGACGAGGGCCGTGCGCTGCGGGTCGAGTACGGGAGCTGCGGTCATGACGGAACGTTAGCCGTCGCCCGCGGTCCGTGGCGCCAACCCGGGTCAACGGGGCGGTGAACTGAACGCGTTCGGCGGTGGGGCGGCGAGAGGCTCCGGCCACCGTGTGTCACCGCGCGGACGGCGCCAGGTCATCGCGCGGACAGCCACACGTCATCGCGCGGACGGCCGTACGCCCGGACGGTCCGGCTCCCGCTCCTCGTCGGAGCCCGTCTCCCGCTCGTCCTCCGGCGCGTCCGCCGCCCGCCGCTTGGCGATCACCGCGCACACCATGAGCTGCATCTGGTGGAACAGCATCAGCGGCAGCACCGCGAGCGAGGCGTGCGCGCCGAACAGCACGCTCGCCATGGGCAGCCCCGAGGCGAGGGACTTCTTCGAGCCCGCGAACTGGATGGCGATCCGGTCCGCGCGACCGAAGCCGAGCGCCCGCGCGCCGTACCAGCTCACGCCGAGCATCGCGGCGAGCAGCACCGCCTCGACGCCGAGCAGCGCGCCGAGCCGCGCCGGGCTCACCTGGTGCCAGATGCCCTGGGCCATGCCCTCGCTGAAGGCGGTGTAGACGACCAGCAGGATCGAGCCGCGGTCGACCAGACCCAGCACCTTCTTGTGGCGCGCGACGAAGCCGCCGATCCAGCGCCGCAGCAACTGTCCGGCGAGGAACGGCACCAGCAACTGGAGCACGATCTTCAGGAGCGAGTCGGCGGAGAATCCCCCGCTGCCGCCGAGCAGCGCGGCTGCGAGCAGTGGCGTGAGGACGATGCCGACCAGCGAGGAGAAGGAGCCCGCGCAGATGGCGGCGGGCACGTTGCCGCGGGCGATCGAGGTGAAGGCGATGGACGACTGGATGGTGGAGGGGACCAGGGTGAGGAAGAGCAGACCCTGGTAGAGCGGCTGGGTCAGGACGTAGGGCACCAGACCCCGCGCGGCCAGTCCGAGCAGGGGGAAGACGAGGAAGGTGCAGGCCAGCACGGTGAGGTGGAGGCGCCAGTGGCGCAGTCCGTCGAGCGCCTCGCGGGTGGAGAGGCGGGCGCCGTAGAGGAAGAAGAGGAAGGCGATGGCCGCCGTGGAGGCGCCGGAGGCGACGGCCGCGCCCGTCCCGCGTGCCGGGAGCAGCGCGGCGACGCCCACCGTCGCGAGCAGCAGCAGGATGTACGGGTCGACGGGCAGCCGACGGGGCAGGTGCGGGCGTTTCACGGTGCTCCGGGTGTGGACGGCGAGGGCGTGGACGAGGGGGCCGACGAGCGGCGCGGCCCGGTTTCCATCATGCCCCGTGGCCCGCCTGCCCCTTCCGGCGCGGAATCAACCCCTGCAAAGCATGGGCTATACACCCATACCTTTGACCAAGGCTTGACGCAGCGTTGACCGGGGTACATCGTTTGTTCACATCAAAACCGCAGGTCGTTCCGGAGTCCTCGAACGCCTGGCGTCGTCCGCGACCGCCGCGTCGCGCCCCCTCTGGGAAGGACCGGTTCTGTCATGCCGTCCCGTCTCGCCGCGATCGGCGAACGCCTCCTGCCCGCCCGCGTCCGGCACGAACGTGCCGAGCAGCGCCGTGCCGCACGGCGGGACGCCGAGCGCGAGGAGGCGGAGCGGACGCACGCCGAGGCTGTCGCCGCCCGCCGCGCCGAACTGCTCGCGGGGGACGCCGATCTGCGCGAGATATCCCGGCAGGACCGGGTCTACATAGGGCGCCGGGTGCACTCCCTGACCGCCGCCGACGCCCGCACCCGCAACCTCGCGCTCGTCGCGGACGCGCTGGAGCACGCCGGGGTCGCGTACTTCCTGCTGCCCGCGCACTCCCCGCTGCGGCACGCCGTCGGCATCCGTGCCGAGGACCGCAAGGCGTTCCTCGGCGCGCTGCGCGAGCTGTACGCCGGTACCGCCCTGTACGCCCTCAAGCCCGGCAAGGAGCCGTGGCCCGCGGATGCCGCGCTGTACGCCGACGGCGCGCTGCCCACCGCGCTCAAGCGCCAGGACGTCATGCGCGTCGGCGAGATCCTGCTCGGCCCCGACGACCAGGTGCTCGCCGGTCTCGTCCACGGCTGCGACGTGGAGTACTGGCGCGAGGGCGCCGCGCTCCTGGAGAAGGCGGAGGAGCCGCGCACCGCCGAGCGGCTGCGCTCCCTGCGCGTCCAGGCGCCCGAGTCCGTGCTGGCCGAGTCGCTGGTCGCCCCGCGCGGCAACCCGGTCTCCGACGTGCTGCCCGCCGACGCCCGCACCCCCGCGACCCGCACCGTGGCCGGGCGCGCCTACCCCACCTGGGACGCCTTCCGGCGACCCCGCGTGGAGTCCGTCGACTTCCCGCTCGACGTCGTCTACACCTGGGTCGACGGCGACGACCCCGAACTGGCAGCCGCCCGCGAGGCGCACCGCCCCGGCGGACCGCGCCGTATCCACGCCCGCGAGACCGGCAGCTCCCGGTACACCAGCCGGGACGAACTCAAGTACTCGCTGCGCTCGTTGGAGATGTACGCGCCGTTCGTCCGTGACGTCTACATCGTGACCGACGGCCAGACGCCGGACTGGCTCGACACCAGTGCCCCGGGCGTGCACATCATCGACCACAAGGACGTCTTCACCGACCCGACCGTGCTGCCGGTCTTCAACTCGCACGCGATCACGACCCAGTTGCACCACATCGAGGGTCTCTCCGAGCGCTACCTCTATCTCAACGACGACGTGCTGCTCGGCCGCCCGGTCACCCCGGAGCACTTCTTCCACGGCAACGGCATCGCCAAGGTCCCCTTCTCCGCCTACCAGTTGGGACTCGGCGCCCCGCACCCCGACGAGCCCGCCCCCAACTCGGCGGGCAAGAACGTGCGTTCCCTCATCGAGGAGCGGCACGGGCGCTTCACCGTCAGCAAGTTCATGCACACCCCGCATCCCCAGATCCGCGAGGTGATGCGGGACATGGAGCGCTGCTACGCCGAGGCGCTGGAGCGGACCAGCCGGTCGAGGTTCCGCTCGGTGACCGACATCGCCCCTGGCGCCTCCCTCCACCATCACCACGCGCTGCTCACCGGCCGTGCGGTGCCGGGCAAGTTCAAGCTGCGCTACATCGACGTGGCGCTCCCCGAGGCGCCCGAGCGGATGGCGCAGCTCCTTCAGGGGCGGACATACGATTTCTTCTGCGTCAACGACGTGAACACCCCCGCCGAGCGGCAGGAGGAGGTCGGGCGGCTGGTGTCCGGCTTCCTGGAGGCGTACTTCCCCTTCCCCAGCCGCTGGGAGAAGACCACCGCTCCGGCGCCGACCGCTCGGACCCCGGTCAGCGCCCCCCGCGATACGTCAACTGCTTGACCCGGCGCAGGAACGGGGTCGTCTCCACATGGCGCACCCCGTCCAGGCGCCCGAGCGGTCCGCTGAGGTAGGCGTACAGGCTCGCGGTGTCGCGGACGACGACGGTGGCGACGAGGTGCGAGGGTCCGGTGGTGGCCGCGGCGAAGGCGACCTCGCCGTGCCCGGACAGGGCTTCGCCGACGGAGTGCAGGGCGGCGGGCTCGGTGGTGATCCACAGGGCTGCCGTGCGCGCCTGTCCGGAGCGTTCGTAGTCGTACTCGATGTCGATGTAGAGCGCCCCCGAGGCGAGCAGGGCGGCGAGGCGGCGTTTGACCGCCGACTCCGAGCGTCCGGTGGCCCGTTGGAGCTCCTGGTGCCCGGCGCGGCCGTCGCGGCGGAGGACGGCGAGGAGGGGTTCGTCCTCGGGTTCGATGCGTGCCTGCGCCGCCGGGCGCACCGGGTGGCGGGGTCGTAGCGCGGCGACCTGATCCGCGTCCAGCGCACCGGACTTGACGATCCAGCCGCTCGGACCGCCGTCGAAGCGGTGCAGCAACTGCTGGGCGTGGACCTCCATCACGCTGGGCGTGCGCGGGAGTTTGCCGAGCAGGAGGTCGTCGTGGTCGCCGGGGCTGCGCGGGTGGGTCATGCAGACGATCTCGGTGCCGCCGGAGGCCAGCCCGATCCACGAGGTGTCGGGGCGCTTGGCGAGGGCGTCGGCGATGACGGGCGTGCTGTCCGGGGCGCAGCGCAGCCGGAGCATCCACTGGTCCTGACCGAGGACGAACGCGTCGCGCCGGGCGACGACCCGGAGCCCTGCCTCGGCGGTCAGGCGGCGGTAGCGGCGGGCGACGGTCTGGTCGGAGACGCCGAGGATCTGTCCGATCCGGGCGAAGGAGGCGCGGGCGTCCACCTCGAGCGCGGAGAGGATCAGGACGTCCAGCTCGTCGAACGTGTCGGATTTCGGCGTCTGCATCGGCTTCCCCGTCGGTTTTCACCGGCCCGAGGGCCGTGGCCGGGGTGTTCTGCCCGGTCCCGCGCATCGTACGGGCGAGGGGCGCGCGGTCGCGCGTCACGGCGTACGGAAACGGAAATGGCGGGAGGCGGGGACATGCGGACCTGGGGGACGCTCACGGCGGTGTGCCTGGGCACGTTCATGCTGCTGCTGGATGTGACGATCGTGGTGGTGGCGCTGCCGGACATGAGCCACGCGCTGGGGGCGTCGCTGGGCGACCTCCAGTGGGTGGTGGACGGCTACGCGCTCGCGCTCGCCGCGCTGCTGCTCGGCGCGGGCGCGGCGGCGGACGTGCTGGGGCGGCGGCGGACGTACGTCGCGGGCGTGGTGCTGTTCGCGGCGGCGTCGCTGCTGTGCGGTCTGGCGGCCGGGCCCGGGATGCTGGTGGCGGCGCGGGTGATACAGGGCGTGGGCGCGGCGGCGATGTTCGCGACGACGCTGCCGCTGCTCGGCTCGGTGTACCAGGGGAAGCAGCGGTCGGTGGCGCTCGGTGTGTGGGGCGCGGTGAGCGGCGGCGCGGCGGCGGTCGGACCGGTGCTGGGCGGGCTGCTGACCGAGGGTCCCGGCTGGCGGTGGATCTTCTTCGTGAACCTGCCGGTGAGCGTGGCGGCGGTGTGGCTGACGCTGCGGGTGGTGCCGGAGTCGCGCGGCGGCGGTGCGGGCAGCGCCTGGCAGCGGGTGGACTGGGCGGGTACGGCAGCCTTCGCCGCGTTCGCGGGCGGGCTCACGTACGCCGTCGTACGGGCAGGTGAGGACGGCTGGGGCGCGCCCGTGACGCTCACGGCGTTCGGCGGCGCGCTGCTGGCGCTGGTGGTGTTCGTGCTGGTGGAGCGGCGGGTGGCGCATCCACTGCTCGACCTCTCGCTGCTGCGCAACCGTACGTTCGTGGGCGTGATGGCGGGTGCCTTCGCCTTCAACGCGGTGGCGTTCGGTGTGACGCCGTACCTGTCGCTGTGGATGCAGACGCTGCTGGGCATGAGCCCGGTGCGCAGCGGGCTGACGCTGCTGCCGATGACGGTCGCGGCGATGATCGTGGCGGTGCTGGTGGGGCGGCTGCTGCACGGGGCGCCGTCCCGGCTGACCATCGGCGGCGGACTGCTGCTGATCGGCGCGGGCTGCCTGTGCCAGGCGGTGCTGTCCGCGGGCTCCGACTGGACGGCGCTGATTCCCGGGTTCGTGCTGGTGGGCGCGGGTACGGGGCTGGTCTCGCCGACGGTCGCCGGGGCGGCGCTCGCCTCGGTGCGGCCGCACCGGGCGGGTATGGCGGGCGGCGCGGTCAACACCGTGCGCCAGTTGGGCTACGCCCTCGGTGTCGCCGTCTTCGGCACGATCCTCACCTCGCGCATGGAGTCCACCCTCCCCCACGGTGCGGCCCACGCTTTGGCGGGCGGCGCGGCGGGCGCCCTGCGGGCGAGCTTCCCCGACGAGGTCCTGCACGCGGCGTTCGCCTCCGGCCTGAACCGCGCCCTCCTCACGGCGGGCATCGCCGGTCTCGCGGCGGGCGCGCTGGTCCTGGCGGTGGTCCGCACGCCGCGTCCCGCCGCGGAGCAGCCGACAGCGGGCGGGGCGCCGGTGGAGGCGCCGGTGCCCGAACGGCGGTAGATGCCGGACCGGTGGCGCCCTCCCCGGGGCGCCACCGGCGAGCAAGGGGGCGGCTCGGTCCTGTCGGCCGGACCGCCCCCGTCCGAGTGCCGGGTCGTCCCCGTCTGAGTGCCGGGGCGGACCTGTGGTGTGCGGCGGCGGACCCGCCCGGTGCGGACGGGGGCGGACCCGCCCGGTGCGCACGACCGGGGCGCCCCGGCGGACGCCACCGGGCGCCCGCCGCCCCCGCACACCGCCATCCCGGCGCCAACGCTGCCGCATCACGCCACCGTCACCACCCGAGCCCCCACCACCCGACCAGCAGGCTCGATTCCGCGCGCCCCGCCACCCCGACGCCGCCGCTGCCGCTGCCGCTGCCGCCGCCGCCGCCGCATCACGCCACCCGCACCACCCGAACCCCCACCACCCGACCACCCCACCCGCAGACCCGATCCCCCGCGCGCCCCGCCACCCCACCGACCACCCACCGGCACACCCGAACCCCCACCGCCCGACACCCACCCGCACACCCGGACCCCGCCCCCATCAGCCCCTCACTTCGTCGAGCCGCCGGACGGCAAGCCGTGACCAGGCCGTTGAGATTCGGTGGAGATTGGGGTGGGTTCGGCTGAGCGGTCGTCCCCGTCGTGTCCGTACCTTCCCCTTGTGCGGGCATTTTCCGGGCAACGGCGGGCACGATTGCGTGGGTTGCCCGGATTCGGGACGGCTCCCATCCGGCCAACGGGTGGGGTAGCGTCACGGCGCTGTGAGGAACGGAGGGCGGAAACTTGCAGGGCTTCACCAATCCTCCGACGACAACGACGTCGGCATCGGCGCCGGCCGGCGGACTGGCCGACACCGTCTTCGAGTACGCCCGAGTGGACCCGCAGCACATCGCGCTCGGCCGCAAGGACGCATCGGGCCAGTGGCGGGACGTGACCGCCGCCGAGTTCCGTGACGAGGTGCTGGCGCTGGCCAAGGGGCTGCTCGCGAACGGGATCAGGTTCGGCGACCGCGTCGCGATCATGTCCCGTACCCGCTACGAGTGGACGCTGTTCGACTTCGCGCTGTGGACGATCGGCGCCCAGGTGGTGCCGGTCTATCCGACCTCCTCGGCGGAGCAGTGCTTCTGGATGCTGTACGACGCCGAGGTGACCGCGGCGATCGTGGAGCACGAGGACCACGCGATGACGATCGCCACCGTCATCGACCGCCTCCCCCGGCTCGGCCGACTGTGGCAGCTCGACGAGGGCTGTGTGCGGGAGCTGTACGACGCGGGCGCGCACCTGGACGACGAGCTGGTGCACCGGCACCGCCGCGCGGTCACCCCCGAGGCGGTCGCCACGATCATCTACACCTCGGGCACCACGGGCAGACCCAAGGGCTGTGTGCTCACCCACGGGAACTTCATGTTCGAGGCGGACGCGATCATCGACCGCTGGGAGCGGGTGTTCCACTCCAAGAAGGGCGACGAGGCGTCCACGCTGCTGTTCCTGCCGCTGGCGCACGTCTTCGGGCGGATGGTGGAGGTCGCCGCGTTCCGGGGCCGGGTGCGCTTCGGGCACCAGCCGGAGCTGCACGCCTCCGCGCTGCTGCCGGACCTGGCGGCGTTCCGGCCGACGTTCATCACCGCGGTGCCGTACATCTTCGAGAAGATGTACGCGGCGGCCCGTCGCAAGGCGGAGAAGGACGGCAAGGAGGGTCCGTTCCAGAAGGCGGTCGACGTGGCGGTGCGCTACGCCGACGCGGTGGAGGCGAAGGCGTGGGGCACCGGTCCGGGTCCCTCGGCGGCGCTGCGGATGCAGCACCAGTTGTTCGACAAGCTCGTCTACTCCAAGGTGCGCGCGGCGATGGGCGGCCGGATCCGCAACGCGATGTCCGGCGGCTCGGCCATGGACCGCCGCCTCGGTCTGTTCTTCGCGGGCGCGGGCGTGCAGATCTACGAGGGCTACGGTCTGACCGAGTCGACCGCCGCCGCGACCGCGAACCCGCCCGACCGCACGCGCTACGGCACGGTCGGCCAGGCGGTCCCCGGGGTCTCGGTGCACGTCGCCGAGGACGGCGAGGTCTGGCTGCGCGGCGGCAACGTCTTCCAGGGCTACCTCAACAACCCCAAGGCGACCGACGAGTCCCTGCACGAGGGCTGGCTGGCCACGGGTGACCTGGGCGTGCTGGACGAGGACGGTTATCTGACCATCACCGGCCGCAAGAAGGAGATCCTGGTGACCTCCGGCGGCAAGAGCGTCTCTCCCGGCGTCCTGGAGGAGCGGGTGCGGGACCATCCGCTGGTCCACCAGTGCATCGTCGTCGGCAACGACCGCCCGTACGTCGCCGCGCTGATCACCCTCGACCAGGAGGCGGTCGAGCACTGGCTCCAGATGCAGGGCAAGCCGCGTCCGGACATCTCCCGGCTGGTGCGCGACCCGGCGCTCGAGACGGAGGTGCGGCGGGCGGTGGTGGCGGCCAACACGCTGGTGTCGCAGGCGGAGTCGATCCGTACGTTCCGGGTCCTGGCACAGCCGTTCACCGAGGAGCACGGGCTGCTGACGCCGTCGCTGAAGCTGAAGCGGAAGGCGATCGAGAAGGCGTACGAGCAGGAGATCGACGCGCTGTACCAGGGCTGACGCCGGAGAAACACCCGGTCGGAACCGGACGGATCGCCGGTCAGGAATGCATTCGGGCGCGTGATCGTTGACGATGGTGTACGACCCTGTCCACAACCGAAGGATCAAGAGCTCGTGAGCAGCAAGGTCCCCCCGATCGTCCTCAACAACGGTGTCGAGATGCCCCAGCTCGGGTTCGGCGTCTGGCAGGTGCCGGACGGCGAGGCCGAGCACGCGGTCGCCACGGCGCTGGAGGCCGGGTACCGCAGCATCGACACAGCGGCGATCTACGGCAACGAAACCGGCACCGGCAAAGCCATCGCGGCTTCCGGTCTGCCCCGCGAGGACATCTTCGTCACCACCAAGCTCTGGAACAGCGACCACGGGTACGACGCGACGCTGCGCGCGTTCGACGCGTCCCTGGAGAAGCTGGGCCTCGACTATCTCGACCTGTATCTGATCCACTGGCCGGTGCCGGCCAGGGACAACTACGTCGACTCCTACAAGGCGTTCGAGAAGCTGTACTCCGACGGACGTATCCGCGCCATCGGTGTGTCGAACTTCCTTCCCGAGCACCTTCAGCGGCTGATCTCGGAGACCTCCGTCGTCCCGGCGGTCGACCAGATCGAGCTGCACCCGCACCTCCAGCAGCGCGCGGCGCGGGAGTTCAACGCCGAGCAGGGCATCGCGACCGAGGCGTGGTCGCCGCTCGGCCAGGGCAAGGGCCTGCTGGAGGTCCCGGCGATCGTCGCCATCGCTCGGAAGCATGGGCGCACGCCCGCGCAGGTCGTGCTGCGCTGGCACGTCCAGCTCGGCAACATCGTGATCCCCAAGTCCGTGACGCCGTCCCGGATCAAGGAGAACATCGAGGTGTTCGACTTCAGCCTGGACGACGAGGACCTCGCGGCGATCAGCGCGCTGAACGAGGACAAGCGGCTGGGTCCCAACCCGGCCGAGTTCGAAGTGGTCTGAGCCGACCTGGTCCCAGCCATGTGCTGAACTCCCGTACGCCACAAGGCCGTCCGCTCCGCCATCACCGGGGCGGACGGCTTTGTGCGCACGGCGCGCGACTCCGCCCTTCCCTCCTCTTCCTCCTCGCCTCGAAGGATCACCCATGCGCCCCCGCCCCCTGGGTCTGGCCACCGCCGCCGGCGTCGTCCTGCTCGCCTCGGCGACGCTCTACGTCGTCCTGGACCGCTCCACCGGCTCGGCCCGCGAGGGCTCGGTGTCCGCGTCCGACCTGCTGGCCAAGGTGACGTCCTGCGAGCGGATCTCCGACGGGCTCTACCGCACCGACGAGGAGAAGCCGGCCACCGTCCCCGTCTGCGGCACCAAGGGCGCGGTCTTCTGGAAGGCGGACATGGACGTCGACTGCGACGGGCTGCGCACCGCCACGTGCAACAAGGACCGCGACCCCTGGTACCAGGACGACACCGCCTTCCACCAGTCCGACGGCAAGCCCCTGCGCGCCGACGCCCTCCCCTACATCGTGGTCCCCAGCTCCAGCGCCCTGTGGAACTACACCAAGTCCGGCGTCAAGGGCGGTGGTGTGGTCGCCGTGATCCACGACAACAAGGTCCAGTACGCCGTCGTGGGCGACACCGGTCCCTCCCGCATCATCGGCGAAGCCTCCTATGCCACCGCCGAGTCCCTCGGCATCGACCCCGACCCGGCGACGGGCGGCGCGGAATCCGGCGTGACGTACATCCTGTTCACCGGCGCCGACTCCAAGGTCACCCCCATCGAGAGCCACGAGGCGGCGGTGAAGCTGGGGGAACGGCTGGCACGGGAGTTCGTGGGGCGGGACTGAACGAGCGGCCACGCGGGGTCACTTGTGGGCGCGGAGGAAGGCGGGGACGTCCGCGCGGGTCGGGTAGTCGGGCAGCGGCGCGGGGGCGTCCCGGAGGAATGCGGTGATCACGGCGGCGGCGCGGCGGTTGTCGCCGTCCAGTCCGTTCCACAGGTGATGGCCGACGCCGGGCAGGTACTGCGTACGCCGGATGCCCGGGTCGGCGGCCAGGACGGCGGTCGCCCACTGGCGCACCTGGGCGGAACACTCGGCGATCATCAGCATGGCCGGGACGCGGGAGTGCTTCAGGCGCGGGGCGAGGGACGGTGAGTCCTTCACCGTCCGCTGCACGCGAAGACTGGCTGCGGGGCTGAAGGAGAAGTTCCGGGCGGTGTCCTCGGCGGGGATGCGGTGCGCGTCGCGGGCGCAGTAGGCGGACGCGGTGTCGCTCCCGAGGTCGGCGGCGGTGAACGCGTTGTCGCCCTCCGCCTGTCCGATCAGCCCGGTGCCGGGGGTGAGCAGCCCGAGGCGCATGAGACCGAACGCCACCGCGTACCGGGGGACGTGTGTCGAGCGGGGTCCTTTCATCGCGGGGGCGAGACCGCGTGCGGAGGGGCGCCCGCGCTGTCCTTCGATACGCGCGGTGGGACCGTCCATGGGGCCGGGCTCCGCGATGATCGCCCGGTGTATGTGGGCGGCGACCACGGGGGTGGCGAGGGCGCGGGTGAGGACGACGGCGCCGGAGGAGAAGCCGAGGACGTCGGCGTCACCCCGGGCTTGCTTCGCGTCCAAGTGGTCGAGGACGGCGGCGAGGTCGCGGACCGAGCGGGATATCGAGTACTGGTCCATGGGAAGCAGTCCGCTGCGTCCGGCGCCTGCCGGTTCGTAGGCGTACACGTCGTGCCCCTGGCTCGCCAGCAGCCGCAGGAAGCGGTGGTCGAGCAGCGAAATCCCGCGTACGGGACCGCCGTTGAGATAGACGAGCGGGACGGCGGAGCGGGGTGCGGAGCCCGTCGGCGGATAGTGGTACACCGCGACCCGGCTGCCGGTGGACAGGTCCCAGTGCCGCGTTTCCACCGAGGGCAGTGCGGGCGGATACCGGCGGGCGGTGGGCGCGGTGGGCACACAGACCGACGCGGTGAGCGCCGCCGCGAGGAGCACGGGCAGAAGCAGTGCGAGGCGAGCCGCACGAGGACGGCGCCTGCCTCGCCGGACCGCGACAGCGGCGCCGATCACCGCGGTGACGCCCCAGGCGGGGAGCCCGGAGCCCGCTCCGTCGGTGAGGACGATCAGCAGGAGAAAGGCAGCGGTCAACGCGACGACGGAGCCAACCGCTGTGGCCACGCGTGCGGTTGAGCGGACGAGGCGTAAGGCGAACACGGACATGACGGACCCCCGGAGTTTCCGAACGCTGTTTCAAAACGACGTTATCAGAGGGGCTAGGCTGCTCGGCATGGGCAGGCCGAGGACGAATGACGAGGGCGTCGCGGAACGACTGGTGGCGTGCGCGACGGAGCTGCTGGCCACGCGCTCCCGGGAGTCGGTCACGGTGCGCGTCGTGGCGGCGGACGCCGGGACCTCGACGGCGGCGGTGTACTCCCTGTTCGGCGGCAAGGACGGTCTGATCGCGGCGGTCCGCGACCGGGCGGTGGCCGGACTCTTCGCGGACCTGTCGGCGGTGCAGGGCACCGACGATCCCCTCACCGACCTGCACGCCCTCGCCGTCGCGTACCGGCGCTGGGGACACGGCCACCGTCACCTCTACACGGTGCTGTTCGGCGGGGTGCAGTCCTTCGAGCCCTCGGGGGAGGTCGGGTCCGCAGACCCGGTGGGACCGCTCGTCGCGGCGATCGAGCGCGCGCTGGCGCGGGGCGTCCTCGACGGCGACGCCACAGCCATCGCGCTCTCGCTCTGGGTGGCGCTCCACGGGCTCGTGACGCTCGAACTGGCCGGAGCGCTGGACCTGGTGGCCGCCGAGGCGGCGTTCGGGGCGGCGGTGGGGGCGACGCTTCGAGGATGGGCGACGGTCGAGACGTTTCCCGGTCTGCGCCGCACTTCTGGCTCGTGACCCGTCCCTGATCTGCCGCGTGCCCCTGACGCGGGCGAGCCCTCCGTCAGGGGTTGGACGGTCGCGCGGGTTACGCGGGGCGTACCGCCGTGTGGATCGTGCAGGCGTCCAGGACGAAGACGTCCGGGCGGTGGTGGACGCCTGCCGGGTCGGTGGGGTCCAGGAGGCGGTCGAGGGTGGTGCGGTCCTCGGGGGTGAGGTCGTCGGGGGCGGCGTCGCGCAGGCGGGTGAGGGTGGTGGCCACGTGGGCGCGGGCCTCGTCGGTCGCCGGGGCGGGCAGGTCGAGGAGGAAGCTGCGGGTGCGGGTGGGGCGCAGTCCGGCGGCGGTCAGGAGGGCGCGCCAGTCCTCGGTCTCGGAGACGGCGCCGGAGAGCCCGGCGCGCATCCGGCCGAACCACTCCTCCTCCAGCGCGGTCAGCCGGGACTGGAGTCCGGGGCGGCCGATGCCGATGTCGCGGGGCAGGAAGCGGGCGGGCAGTCCGCCTTCCAGGAGGGCCAACGTGCCGCCGGGGGCGAGGTGTTCACCGAAGGCGGTGAGCGCCGCCTGCTGATCGCCGAGGTGGTGCAGGCTGCGGCTGGCCCAGAGCAGGTCGACGGGACGGTCCAACTTCTCCAGTACGTCGGGGAGTTCACCGGCCAGGGTGCTGAACCGGTCGCCCAGACCCCGCTGTTCGGCCCGCGCCTGCGCCCGCTCCAGCAGCGGGGCGGCGCCGTCGACCGCCACCACGTGCGCCTGCGGGAACGCCTCCGCGAACAGACATGCCACGACGCCGGGTCCGCTGCCCGCGTCCACGATCAGCTCCGGCGCGGGCACCGCCTCGGCGAGCCACGCGATGGCCTGCTCGTACGCGGGGGTGTACAGCTCCGCCTGCGCCTCCAGCATGGGTCCCTGCTCGGCCCAGTCGAGGTCGGTGTGGGTGTGTCCGTGCGCCTCGTGGTGCTGGTGATGGTCGTGGTGCTGGTGGTCGTGCGCCATGGGGGGGGCCGCCTCTCGTGTCTGCCGGATGCCGGATGCCGGATGCCGGATGCCGGATGCGGTCAGCGTGCGACGGGGGGACGGGCGCGGGCCAGTTCTGTTGCCGTTACGGCAAGTGCGGGGGGACACCCGTCTCACCCCGCTTCCGGTAAGCCCGCAGCCCGAACACCGGGTCCGCCCGGCGCCGGTCCTGATCCGGGAGGCGGGACACCAGCTCCGCGAAGCGCGTCGTCTCCGGGGCGCCGGGCGGAAGCGTGCTGAACCAGCCGCGCCCGAGGTCGGTGATGGTGGTGCGGGGGCTGCGTCCCTGGCCGACGCCCACGAAGTGACCTTCGCCCGCCGGGATCAGTCCGGCCTCGACGGCGTGGGCGGTGACGGTGTCGGGGGCGTCGGCGGCGGGTGGACGGGTACGCGGGGTGAGGACGGCGTCGATGTCGCTGCCGACGTCGTGGGAGCGGGCCTTGTCGACGGTGGTGACGTAGGTCCCGCCGGGGCGCAGGACGCGCGCGACCTCCGCGAACACCGCGCGCCGGTCGGCAGGGTCGGCCAGCAGATGCAGGAGCCAGATGCTGGTGACCGCGTCGAAGGTGGCGTCCGGAAAGGGGAGTTGGCGGCAGTCGGCGCACAGGATCGCGCCGGGGACCAGGGCGGCGGAGCGGTGGACCATCGCGCGGGCGCGGTCCATGCCGGTCACCCTGAGGTCCGGGCGGGCGGCAGCCAGGCGCCGGGTGACCGTGCCGGTGCCGCAGCCGAGGTCCAGCAGGCGCCCGGCGCGGGCGGGGATCAGGGCGAGGACGGCCTCGGCGGCGGCGTCCGCGCGGGCCTCGCCGCCCCGGGAGGCGTCGTAACTGGCGGCTTCCTTCTCGTAGTCGAGCACGCGGCCAGTGTGGGGTCAGCCGGATGGCCATGTCCTGCTATTTGTAAAGGAGTTGACAGATCGTCAGCTATGCGTTCCCGATCTTTCTTACCCTCGGAAACGTGTGCGGGAGCCCGGCTCGTGACAGACTGGCGGCACGACGTCGGCACGCAGGGGAGGGGCGGGCGTGAGTGAGCGGCGGGCCGCGCCCACCGTGGGCCAAGTGGTCCTGGGCAAGCGGTTGCAGGAGCTGCGCGAGGCGGCCGGTCTCGGCCGGGACGCGGCCGCGCGGGTCCTCCATGTGAACGCCGCGACCGTACGGCGCATGGAGACGGCCGAAGTCGCCCTGAAGATCCCTTACGTACAGGCGCTGTTGGCCGCGTACGGCGTGAGCGGCGACGAGGCAGGCGCGTTCGTGCGGCTGGCCGAGGAGGCCAACCGACCGGACTGGTGGCAGCGGTTCCACGACGTGCTGCCGGAGTGGTTCAGCCTCTACGTCAGCCTGGAGGGCGCCGCCCGCCTCATCCGCTCCTACGAACCCCACTTCGTCCCGGGCCTGTTGCAGACCGAGGCGTACGCGCGGGCGGTGCTGGAGGCGGGGACCATCGGGCAGCACGAACCCGGGTCGGTGGAGCGGCACGTCGCCCTGCGCATGGAACGGCAGCATCTTTTGGAGCGCGAGGACCCGCCGCACCTGTGGATCGTGATGGACGAGACGGTCCTGCGCCGCCCGGTGAGCACCCGCTCCGAGGTCATGCGCGACCAGTTGGACAAGCTCCTCGAGTACGCCGAGCGGGACCGGATCACCCTCCAGCTCGCCGAGTTCACCGCGGGTCCGCACCCCGGGACGTACGCGCCGTTCACCCTCTTCCGCTTCCCTCAGCGGGAGTTGCCCGACATGGTCTTCACGGAATACCTCACCGGCGCGCTGTACCTGGACTCCCGCGAGGAAGTGGCCACGCACCTGGAGGTGCTGGACCACATGACGGCGCGGGCGGCATCCGCCCAGCGCACGCAGAAGCTGCTGCGCGAGTTCCGCGAGAGCCTGTAGACACCCGGGACAAGCACGATGGCGGTGCCCCCGGCCGGAGCCCGGAGCACCGCCATCGAAACCGGGTCAGGCCAGCTCGGCCGTCAGCGTGATCGGCACGCCGGTCAGTGCCTGGCTGACCGGGCAGTTCTTCTTGGCGCCCTCGGCGGCCTCGGTGAAGCCCTGCTCGTCCAGACCGGGGACCTCGCCGCGGACGGTGAGGTGGATGCCGGTGATGCCCTCGCCGGGCTGGAAGGTGACGTCGGCCTTGGTCTCCAGGCGGGTGGGCGGGTTGCCGGCGCCGGTCAGGCCGTGGGAGAGCGCCATGGAGAAGCAGCTCGAGTGGGCGGCGGCGATCAGCTCCTCGGGGCTGGTGCGGCCGTTCGGCTGCTCGGCGCGCGACGGCCACGAGACCGGCTGGGAGCCGATGCCGGAGGAGTCGAAGGTGACGGTGCCGTTGCCCGTCAGGAGTTCGCCCTCCCAGACGGTGTGTGCGGTGCGCGTGGTGGCCACGGTGGTTCCTTTCGCATGTGATCCCGTTTCCGGGCTCTGTGTCACCCATCCGATCACATTCGGCGGCGCGGTGGGGTGAGGACCCGTCCGGGTTCAGGCGGCGCGCCGGTCGCCGTCGGTGTCGAGCGGCACCTCGGGACCGCTCAACTCCCCCAGCCAGCGCCGCAGTACGGCGTGCACGTCCTCGGCGCCCACAAGCTCGCCGCCCGGTGCGGACAATGCCAGCGGGGAGAGCAGGAAGGGGCGGGACTGGGCGCCGCCGAGTCCGCCGTGGGAGCCGATCTGCTCCTCGAAGGCGAGGACTTCGCCGGTCTCGGGGTCGTAGCTGGAGTTGACCATGACGTCGGCGGTGTGCGGGAAGGCGTGCGTGCGGCGCACCGCCTCCGCCGCGCCGGGTCCGAAGGGGGCGAGCGGGCCGGGGTGTTCGTCGAGGTCGGCGAGCGGGATCTCGGTGCCCGCGGGACCGAGCACCACCCCGCCGTGTTCCTCGCTGCGCACCAGCAGGAAGCCGACGCCGGGGTGGTTGGCGAGGGTGGCGAGCAGGGCGGGGTGACGGAGGTCGATCTCCTCCTTGGTCAGCCGGTGCGGCATGTCCGGGAAGGAGATCAGACCGAGGTTGCCGGAGGCGAGGACGACCGGTTCGAGGCGGCGGGCGGGGCGCGGCGGCGCCTCGTCGGGCTCGTCGGGGCGGCCGAGGGCGGCGCGTACGGCGGCGCGCGCCTCGGCGCCGCTGTGGGTGTGCTCGGCGCGGCGCGGCACGGGCAGTCCGCAGCCCGCGCGGACGAGGTCGGCGAGGGTGAGGCCGTAGCGGGTGCGGAAGGTCTCGCCGGGGCTCTGCCCGTGGTCGGAGAGGATGACCAGGTGGTAGGGGCGGGGCGCGTGTTCGGCGGCGGTCTCGATGAGGGCGACGGAGCGGTCGAGGCGGCGCAGCACCTGCTCCACGTCCCGGCTGTGCGGTCCGGAGTGGTGGGCGACCTCGTCGTACGCCACGAGGTCGGCGTAGACGACGCTGCGCCCGGCGAGCAGGTCGCCCATGACGGCGGCGACCACGACGTCCCGTTCGACGACGGTGGCGAAGGCGCGGATGAAGGGGTAGAGACCGCCCCGGCCGACCCGGGGGCGTTCTTGGCGCAGCCGGGCGTGCACGGACTGGCCGATCTCGCGGCCGACCTCGGCGGCGAAGGACAGGGCGGTGCGCACGGCGTTGGCGGGGTCGCTGAAGTAGGCGAAGTACCCGGCGCGGGAACGGTTCTCCCGGCCCCGGCGGCGGGTCGCGATGGACAGCACGAGCGCCTGTTCCCCGGCGCCGCCGCTGAACAGGTTGCCCCGGCTGGCGCCGTCCACGGCGAGCAGTCCGCGCTCGCCGGTGCGGATCATGGCGCGGCGCTGCAGCTCGGCGGCGGAGGTGGGCCGGTTGCAGACCATGACCTCGCCGCGCTCCTTCTCGTACCAGCGGAAGGCGGGCACGTCGAAGGTGCTGCCGTGCAGGATGCCGAGCTGGCTGGCGCCGGTCTGGCTGGACCAGTCGGTGCGCCAGGGGGTGAGCCGGTGGGTGGGCGCCGTGCCGTCGGCGCCGGTCAGGAGGCGGGCGAGGGTCGGCAGGTGTCCGGTGCGGACGGCGGCGGTGAGCACGTCGTGGCCCACGCCGTCGAGCTGGACGCAGACCAGTCCGGGTCCCGTCGCGCAGGGCGGGCTGCCCCGGCGGCGGCGGTCGGCCAGGCGCAGCAGCCGGCGCCGGT
Organism: Streptomyces sp. DSM 110735; assembly: GCF_016482685.1. GTDB lineage: Bacteria > Actinomycetota > Actinomycetes > Streptomycetales > Streptomycetaceae > Streptomyces. Next base: position 74,664 of record NZ_JACYHF010000006.1, read on the forward strand.
AGGCGTCGTCGTCGCGCACGGCGAGGGCGCCGCCGGTCGCGGAGGCGACGGCGGACATCACGGCGGCGACGATGACGGCGGTCTCGGGCGCTGCCTCGCCCTGCCCGGTGGGGCTCAGGCGCAGCGCGAGCAGCAGCAGGGAGCCGTTGAGCGCGAAGACGAGGAGCCCGAGGAAGAGGGCGGGCACGAGCAGCAGCAGCCGTACCAGGAGTGGCCAGACGAGGGCGGAGAGCAGACCGAAGGCGCCCGCGCCCCACGCCGCGGTGATCGCGATCCGGGTGGCGCTGTCGCCGTCGGCGGACTGCAGCCGGAAGTCGGGCAGCAGCGCGGCGAGCGCGAGCATGGTGAGCGTGGAGACCGCCCACACCGTGACGCTCCGCCCCAACTGACCGGCGGTCCGCCGCCACCGTACGCCCCGCACGCCCCGCGCACCTCGCCTCCCGGCCCGTACGGCACCGGGCACCGCTCCACCTTGCCACACCGGGGCGCGGAGCCCGGGTGATCCGGATCACCGGGCGATATCGGACGCCGGGCTTCCGTTCGACGGGGCGCCGGGCTGCCCGTTCAGGCGCCGTCGTATCCGGCGGTCGGCATCGAGAGCCTGCGGTGCACCCGTGCCTTCATCGCCGCGTCGTACGCCGGTTCCGCGCTGCCGACGGTCTCCACGCGCACTCCGCGCCTGGCGCACTCGGCGGTGAACTCCTCCACCGAGGACAGGGCGCGTTCGAGGACGCGTCTGCTGGGGGCGACGAAGACGTCCACGCCGGAGCGCACGCCGTCCCACAGCGCGCCGTGGTCGAAGCGCAGTCCGCCGACGAGGAGTTCCCTCGTGACGACGAAGCCCTGCTCGGCCGCCCAGCGGGCACACATGGCGTGCTGGCTGCGGGAGTCGACCAGGAACGGGTCCTCCTCCAGCTCCTCCAGTGGAGTCAGGCTGGCGATGGCGGTGACCCGCACCGGTGCGATCCCGTCGGCGGCACCCCGTAACGGTCTCATGGCGTCCCCTCACCTCCGGGTTCGCCGCAGACCCTACCGCTGCCCGTAGGCTTCAGGGGAGTCGTGCGAAGGAGGTGCGGGGGTGCCGGTGGAGGTCACCTGGTGGGGACATGCGACCTGTGCGATCCGGGATTCGGACACACGGGTGCTCACCGATCCCCTGTTCGCCGTGCGCCTCGCGCATCTGCGCCGCCGCCGGGGCGCGTTGCCTCCGGCGCGCACCCGGCGCGCGGATCTGGCGCTGGTGTCCCATCTGCACTCCGATCATCTGCATCTGCCGTCGCTTTCCGAACTGGAGCCCGGTACGCGGCTGCTGGTGCCCCGGGGCGCGCCGCGCGCGGTGCCGGGGCTGCGTCGGCTGCGCGGGCTCGACCTCACCGAGGTCGAGCCCGGGGACGTGGTCCACGTCGGACCCCTGCGGGTCCGGGTGGTCTCCGCCCGGCACGACGGACGGCGGCTGCCGTTCGGTCCGCACCGCTCCCCCGCGCTCGGCTACGTGGTCGAGGGCGAGGCGCGGACCTACTTCGCCGGGGACACCGGTCTGTTCGACTCCATGGCGGAGGAGGTCGGTCCGGTGGACATGGCGCTGCTGCCGGTGGGCGGCTGGGGTCCGTTCCTCGGCGAGGGGCATCTGGACGCGGGACGGGCGGCGCGCGCGCTGGCCGGACTCGGGCCGCGCTGCGCGGTGCCGGTGCACTACGGCACGTACTGGCCGATCGGCATGGACGCGGTCCGCCCGCACGAATTCCACGCGCCCGGCGACGAGTTCGCGCGCCTGGCGGCGGAGATCGCGCCCGGGGTCGCGGTGCACCGGCTCGGGCACGGCGAGAGCGTACGGCTGGAGGTCGCCCGGTGAGATGCCCGCCGGGCGTGACGCTGCTGGCGGCGGCCGTCCCTCAGGTCGTACCGCCCGAGTCCACCCAACAGGCTCTCGGCTACCCGTCGTTGTTCCTGCTCGTGCTCATCGGGGCACTGGTGCCGGTGGTGCCGACGGGGGCGCTGGTCAGCTCGGCGGCGGTGGTCGCCTTCCATCAAACGGCGCCGTACTCACTGGCGTTGGTCTTCGTGACGGCATCCCTCGCCGCCTTCCTGGGGGACGCGGCGCTGTACTGGCTGGGGCTGCGCGGGCTGCGCTCGCAGAGCGGCTCGCGCTGGCTGGAGGCGATACGCGACCGGGCGCCGGAGGACAAACTCACCGGCGCCCAGGAGAAGTTGGCGGACCACGGGGTCGCGGTGCTGGTGCTCTCCCGGCTGGTCCCGGCGGGTCGGATACCCGTGATGCTCGCCTGTCTGCTGGCGAAGTGGCCGCTTCGGCGCTTCGCCCGGGGGAATCTGCCCGCCTGCCTGGCGTGGGCGGTGACGTACCAACTGATCGGCATCCTCGGAGGTTCGCTGTTCCCCGAGCCCTGGGAGGGCGTGGTGGCGGCGGTCGCGCTGACGGTGCTGGTCAGCGCGGTGCCGGGGGTGGTACGGCGGTTGCGGGGGCGGGTCAGGGGGAGCTGAGGGGGCTTCTCGTGCGGCGCGCGCGGGCGCGGGGTCAGTCCAGTACCCGTGAGGCGCCGATCGGCAGGTCCCACAGGTCCTCGCGGTCGAACCCCGCCTTCTCCCAGGCGGCACGCACCCGGGTGAGCGGTTCCAGGACCGGTTCCGCCGACAGGACGAAGGTGCCCCAGTGCATCGGCGCCATCCGCCGGGCACCGAGATCCTCGACCGCCTGGACGGCTTCCTCGGGGTCGCAGTGCACGTCGCTGAGCCACCAGCGCGGGTCGTAGGCGCCGATCGGCATCAGGGCCAGGTCGATACCGGGGTAGCGGCGGCCGATACGGCTGAACCAGTGCCCGTATCCGGTGTCCCCGGCGAAGTAGACGCGCTGTCCGTCGGGCGCGGTGAGCACCCAGCCGCCCCACAGGCTGTGACAGGTGTCGGTGAGGGTGCGCTTGGACCAGTGGTGCGCGGGCACGAAGTCGAAGCGGACGCCGTCGAGTTCGGCGCCCTCCCACCAGTCCAGCTCGGTGACGCGGGTGAACCGCCTTCTGCGGAACCAGCCTCCGAGCGCGGCGGGCACGAACATCGGTGTGTCACGCGGGAGTCGGCGCAGGGTGGGGGCGTCCAGGTGGTCGTAGTGGTTGTGGCTGATGACCACCGCGTCCACCGGGGGCAGCGCCTCCCAGGGGACGCCGACCGGGGTGACGCGGGCGGGCGTGCCGAGGATGCGGCGCGACCACACCGGGTCGGTGAGCACGGTCAGACCGCCCACCTGGACGACCCAACTGGCGTGCCCCGCCCAGGAGGCGGCGACGGCACCGGTGCCGACACGGGGCAACGGACCCGGTTCGTAGGGGAGTCGGGGAATGTCGACCAGACCCTCGGGGTCGGGGCGTATGGCGCCCTCGCGGGCGAAGCGGGCCATCGCCTTCAGACCGGGCAGCGGCGCGGTGAGCCGGTCGTGGAACGTGCGCGGCCACACCCGGCGCTCGCCGAGCGGGCGGGGCTCGGCGAGCGGTGGAAACCCGGGCGGGGGCGGGGACTTGGGCACCCCGGTCACGGGGAGGGCGGTGGTCGTGGCGGCGGTCGCGCTGGTCGCTTCGGGGGTCGTGGCGGTGGACCCGGGCTCGTGCGTCTGTTGCGTCATCGAGGATGCTCCCATCGCTGAGCGTCGTCACGGAGATCGTCGAAAACCGACCCCAAGGACATCAACGCGCGTTGCACATGCGGCAGTTCCGTCGGTGTGGGTGAGGTGAGGCTTTCGGTGCGTTCCGCGTCGGTCGCGCCCGTCAGGGAGCCGGTGGCGAGCCGTACCCGCAGCGCGCCGAGGTCGTCGCCGAAGCGGTGACCGCCCGGGGCCGGCATCGGGAGCCGGGCGGTGAGGTGTTCCTCCAGTTCCTGGGCGTCGCCGACGCCCCGCGCGGCGAGTGCCTCGCGCAGGGGTCCGAGGTCGGCGTACAACTGGCGTCCCGCCTGCGGCGGGCGGGCGAGCGCGCCGCCCGCGACGACCGTGTCCCGCACGGCGGCGGCCAGACGCGCGTGCAGGCGTACGGCTGCCTCGCGGCGGGTGGTGACGGGCTCGGGCTCGTCGAGCGCGTAGCGCGCCGCCTCCGCCACGGGCGCGGCGACATGGGCGCCGAGCGCGGTGAGCGCGTCGAGCACCCGCGCGTGCAGCCACTCCCCCGCCGGACCGGCAGGGAAGCGGGCGACGGCAGCGGGCCAGCCGGTGGGGAGCAGGGCACCGGCGAGGTCGCTGACGACGGTCACCCGGTCGGGCAGCATCTCGGCGGGGCTGAGCAGCACGGTCTCGTGCGGGGCGTGCAGGGTGTCGCGCCAGGTCTCGTCGCTGACCAGGTGCAGCCCCTCTGCTGCGGCCGCCTCGACCGTCTCGTACAGCGGCTCGGGCGGGGTGACGGTGCCGGTCGGGTCGTCCGCGACGGACAGCACGAGCAGCCGGGGGTCGCCGCCCTCGGCGCGTACCCGGCGGACGGTCTCCAGCAGGGCGTACGAGTCCGGTACGCCCCCGCTCTCGGGCGGCACCGGCACATGGAAGACGCGTCTGCCGAGCAGCCGGGCGCAGGGCTCCCACCAGGCGGCGTGCGGGCGCGGTACGAGCACGTCGCCGCCGTCGGCGGCGAGCGCGGCGGTGATCGCGAGCAGCAGCGGGGGCGCGCCGGGGGCGGCTGCCACCTGGTCGGGGACGGTGGGTAGCGCGCGGCGGGTCCAGTAGCCGCAGGCGGCTTCCAGGAGACCGGGGGCGCCCCCTACGGGCTGCGCCGGGGCGCGGTCGGCGGCGGCGAGACGGGCGGCGAGTTCCGGCAGCACCGGCAGACCGTCGCCGGGCAGGGACGGGCCGTAGCGGACGGGGCCGTGGCCCTCGGTCTCCGTCGGTCGCATCGTCGCCTCCGCGCGCTGGGTGGTGTGCCGTAACCGCTCACTCGCCTGGTGCCGTGTGACCCGTGTGCCGGTAGTGCCCTCGGTGTGGTGTGTACCCGGCGATCGCCCCGGCATGGCTGCCGGTTCGGGTTGCCCTGGTCACAGCGGGGCGTCAGACGTCGGAGGAGCGCCGTCGTCCGCGGGGCGGATACGTCGCGCCGATCCGGTGCAGGGCGGCGGCGCACGCGGCGGCGATCAGCGCGGCGCCCGCTGCCAGCAGGGGGATGGAGCCGCCGAAGGATCCGCCGGTCCCGGCGTCGACGCCGTGCTGGACGGTGGGCGGGGGGTCGCCCTGGTCGTGGCCGGTGCCGGTGCCGGTGTCTGGGCGGTCTCCGGTGCCGTTGCCGTTGCCGGTGTCTGGGCGGTCCCCGCTGCCGGTGCCGCCGTCGGGGCGGTCGCCGGTGTCGCCGCTGTCCCGTCCCGGGGTCTGACCGGTGCCGGGGGCTGCCTTGCCGGGTGCCGGGGAGCGCGTCTCACCGGTTCCGGGCGCCTGGGAGCGGCTCGCATCGGTTCCGGGCGCCTGGGAGCGCCCCGCACCGGCACCGCTGCCGGTCCCCGAGTCCGCGTCCGGGGTGTCCCGGGCCCGCTCCGGCACTCCGGGCGCGACCTGCTGGTCCGGAGCGTCCCCCGCGTCCCCCGCACCCGGCGTGTCCCCCGCGTCGGACACCGCACCGCAGTCCCCGCCCCCGGCGTCGTCGTCAGGGATGTCCCCCGGAACGTCCGCGGGGATCTCCGCGCGCGGCACGGCAGGGGTGTCGCAAGCGGCGGCGGCAGGCGCACCCGCTCCCCAGCCGGAGGCGAAAGCCGTGGTCGGACCGGTTATGACGAGCACGGTGGCGGCCGTGAGGGCGCGGGCGGTGCGGTGCATGGGGAGGGCTCCTCGGCAGGGCGGCGACGACGGCCGACGCCTGTCGGCAACCGGTACCGCGCCGGTCGTCGGCCCGTCTGCGGGACACGGCTCTCGTGCCCTCGCCTGCCATCACAGCCCGCCGCGCGCCGCGCCGCGCGCGGCCGGACCCATTCGCGGGACGCGACCGCCCGTGTGGGTGACCCCGGCGGTCCGGAAGGGGTGCTCCTCAGCTCCCGGGCGTCCCCGGCGCGGCCGTCTCGCCGCAGCCCCGCTCGCGTGCGCCCTCGCGGGTGCGCCCCGCGCTGACCAGGCGGCGCGGGTTGCGGCGCAGGTACTCGCCCTCCAACTGGGCCATGCGTTCATTGTGGGCGCGCAGCGCGTCGTTCGAGCCGTACAGGAGCGTGTCGTGGCGTGTGCGGTGGATGGTCTCCAGCTCCTTCATGAGCTGCTGATCGTCCAGCCGGCTGGGGTCGACTCCGGTCATGGTGGTACCCCGCTCGTCGTGTCCGCGTTCCCTGCGACCACTGTACGAACATCCGGACCCGGCGGCCTCCGCGCCCGGAGCGCGATTCAGCGGGCGCGCTCCACCCGGCGTTCGTCCCACACGGGCTCCGGGGTCTCCCGGACCCGGCCGTCGGTGCCGAAGACCAGGAAGCGGTCGAAGGAGCGGGCGAACCAGCGGTCGTGGGTGACCGCGAGGACGGTGCCCTCGAACGCCTCCAGACCCTCCTGGAGCGCCTCGGCGGACTCCAGGTCGAGGTTGTCGGTGGGCTCGTCGAGCAGCAGGGCGGTGACTCCGGCGAGTTCGAGCAGGAGGATCTGGAAACGGGCCTGCTGGCCGCCGGAGAGCCGGTCGAAGGGCTGCTCGGCCTGCGCGGTCAGCTCGTAGCGCCGCAGCCGGGACATCGCCGCGCCCCGGTCCTGGGCGTGCTCCTTCCAGAGGATGTCGAGGAGCGGGCGCCCTTGCAGCTCGGGGTGGGCGTGGGTCTGCGCGAAGTGTCCGGGCACGACGCGGGCGCCGAGCCTGAAGGCGCCGGTGTGCGCCACGTCCTCGCCCGCGAGCAGGCGCAGGAAGTGGGACTTGCCCGAGCCGTTGGAGCCGAGCACCGCGACGCGTTCGCCGTAGAATACCTCCAGGTCGAACGGGCGCATCAGACCGGTGAGTTCGAGTCCCTCGCAGGTCACGGCGCGCACGCCCGTGCGGCCGCCGCGCAGCCGCATGGTGATGTTCTGCTCACGCGGCGGCTCCGGCGGCGGTCCCGCCTCCTCGAACTTGCGCAGCCGGGTCTGCGCCGCCGCGTACCGCGACGCCATCTCATGGCTGACGGCGGCGGCTTGGCGGAGGTTGAGGACCAACTTCTTGAGCTGGGCGTGCTTCTCGTCCCAGCGGCGGCGCAACTCCTCGAAGCGGGCGAAGCGTTCCCGCCGCGCCTCGTGATAGGTGGCGAAGCCGTCGCCGTGCACCCAGGCGTCGGCCCCGGCGGGTCCCGGCTCGACGGAGACGATCTTCTCGGCGGCGCGGGCGAGGAGTTCGCGGTCGTGGGAGACGAACAGGACCGTCTTGCGGGTCTCCTTGAGCTGCTGCTCCAGCCAGCGCTTGCCGGGCACGTCGAGGTAGTTGTCCGGCTCGTCGAGCAGCAGCACCTCGTCGGGTCCGCGCAGCAGCGCCTCCAGGACGAGCCGCTTCTGCTCACCGCCGGACAGGGTGCGCACCAGCCGCCACTGCGCCTGGTCGTACGGCACCCCGAGCGCGGCCATGGTGCACATGTCCCACATGGTCTCGGACTCGTACCCGCGCACCTCGGCCCAGTCGGCGAGCGCCTGCGCGTAGGCGAGCTGGGCGGCCTCGTCGTCCACGGTCATGATCGCGTGCTCGGCCGTGTCCACCGCCTTCGCCGCCGCGCGGATGCCGGGCGGGGCGACGGAGACCAGCAGGTCGCGCACGGTCGTCTCGTCCCGTACGGAGCCGACGAACTGGCGCATCACGCCGAGCCCGCCGCCGACGGTGACGGTGCCGCCGTGCGGCTTCAGCTCACCGGAGATCAGCCGCAGCAGGGTGGTCTTGCCCGCGCCGTTGGGACCGACCAGGGCCACGACGGCGCCCTCGCCGACCCGGAAGGAGACGTCGCCGAGCAGCGTCCTCCCGTCGGGGAGGTGGTACTCGAGATGCGCGGCTTCCAGGTGTCCCATGCGGCGCATTCTCCGCTGGCACGAGCGGAGCGGGCAAACCCGTTTCCCGTGGTCGCCCGCGGGCCGGAACCCCCGACGGCCCACATCCCGCACAAGGAAGCCCCGCTTCGGGGTAGTCGGACGCCATGAGCCCTGATGTCGACCTGACCGCCGTCCCCGCCCCCGGCCGCTCGGTGCTGCGGCGGCTGCTCGCCGCCGACGCCCGGCTGTTCGAGGTGGCCGCCGAACGGAACTGGCCCGGCGCCGAGCGCGTCCTGCCCAAGCTGAGCCGCAGCGCGAACCACGGGGTGCTGTGGTTCGCCGCTGCCGCCGCCATCGCCGCGACCCGCACCCCGCGTGCCCGCCGGGCGGCGGTGCGCGGCATGGCCTCGCTCGGTCTTGCGTCGCTGACCATCAACACCCTCGGCAAGCGCTCGGTGCGCAGGCCGCGCCCGGTGATCGCGCCGGTGCCGGTGGCACGGCGGCTGAAGCGGCAGCCGATCACCACGTCCTTCCCCTCCGGTCACGCCGCCTCGGCCGCCGCCTTCGCGACCGGTGTCGCGCTGGAGTCCCCGGCCTGGGGCGCCGCGGTGGCGCCGATCGCGTTCTCGGTGGCGATGTCCCGGGTCTACACGGGCGTCCATTTCCCCAGTGACGTCCTGGCCGGTGCGGCGCTCGGAGTGGGCGCCGCCTTCGCCGTCCGGGGTCTGGTGCAGACCCGCGCGCAGGCGCGGCCCGCCGCCCGCCCGGCCGTCGACGCCCCGGCGCTGCCGGAGGGCGAGGGTCTGGTGATGGTGGCCAACGAGGCTTCGGGTACCGCCGACCGGGTGAACGTGCTGCGTACGGCGCTTCCGGCCGCCGAGATCGTGGAGTGCGCGCCGGAGGACGTGGTCGCCGAGCTGGAGAAGGCGGCGACGCGGGCCCGGGTGCTCGGGGTGTGCGGCGGCGACGGCACGGTGAACGCGGCGGCGGGCATCGCCCTGCGGCGCGGGCTGCCCCTCGCGGTGCTGCCCGGCGGCACCCTCAACCACTTCGCCTACGACCTCGGCGTGGAGGACGAGCGGGATCTGGCCGACGCGCTGCGCGAGGGCGAGGCGGTCCGGGTGGACGTGGGCCGCTTCACCACCGAGACCGGCTCGGGCGTCTTCCTCAACACCCTCAGCCTCGGCGTCTACCCCGAGCTGGTGCGCGAGCGGGAGCACTGGTCGCCCCGGATCGGCGGCTGGGCAGCCGGGGTGCTGGCGGCGCTGCGGGTGCTGCGCGCGGACTGCCATCCGCTGGAGGTGGAGGCGGCCGGCAAGCGCCGGGCGCTGTGGATGCTGTTCGTCGGCAACGGCGTCTACCACCGCCGGGGGCTCGGGGCGGGGCGCCGTACGGATCTGTCGGACGGGCGCCTCGACGTGCGCGTGGTGAACGGCAGTGGCCACCCGGCGCTGCGGCTGCTCGCGGCGGCGGTCGCGGGTCCGCTCACCCGCTCCCCCTCGCACGCCGCCGTCCAGCTCGGCAGGCTGCGCCTCTCGGGCATCGCACCCGGCACCCCGCTGGCCTACGACGGCGAGGTGACCCCGGTCGGCGGCCGGATGACCCTTGAGGTGCTGCCCGGGGCGCTGACGGTCTACAGCCCCGGCGCCAAGGTGAGTTGACGCATCGTCAGTCCGTATGGCGAAACACGGGTCTCACCATGCGGCGTCCGGGCGTAGCGTTCGGTGCAGCACGGCCACGGTGTCCGCAGCGGCGCCGTGGCCGGTCCGTCGAGCGGTGAGGGAGATCCGGCCATGCCGAAAGCGCGGGAGACCGCCGTCTACACGCACGGGCACCACGAGTCCGTGCTGCGCTCGCACACCTGGCGTACGGCCGCCAACTCGGCGGCGTATCTGCTGGGTTCGCTCAAGCCGCACATGAAGGTCCTGGACATCGGCTGCGGTCCGGGCACGATCACCGCCGACCTGGCCGCGCTGGTCCCGGAGGGTCAGGTGACCGGTCTCGACCGCGCGCCCGGGATCCTGGAGCAGGCTCGCGCGACGGCTGCCGAACGCGGCCTGACCAACACCGACTTCGCCGTCGGCGACGTGCACGCGCTGGACTTCCCTGACGACACCTTCTGCGTGGTCCACGCCCATCAGGTGCTCCAGCACGTGGGCGATCCGGTGCGGGCGCTGCGCGAGATGGCGCGGGTGACCCGGCCGGGCGGGATCGTCGCGGTGCGCGACGCGGACTACGCGGCCATGACCTGGTACCCGGCGGTGGACGGGCTGGACGACTGGCTGGACCTGTACGAGCGCGTCGCCCGGGACAACGGCGGCGAGCCGGACGCCGGGCGGCGGCTGAAGAGCTGGGCGCTGGAGGCGGGTCTGCGGGACGTCACCGCCACCTCCGGCACCTGGACGTTCGCCACCGCCGAGGAACGGTCCTGGTGGAGCGGGCTGTGGGCGGACCGCACGCTCGCCTCGGCGTACGCGGACCGCGCCGTCGGGGGCGGGCACGCGAGCGCCGAGGAGCTGCGGGCGGTGTCGCGGGCGTGGCGGGAGTGGGGGCGGCAGGAGGACGGCTGGTTCGCGGTCCTGCACGGGGAGATCCTGTGCCGGAAGGAACGCCGGGACTGAACCGGGCGTCCCCCGCTCCCGGCGCGAATCGGTCGACCCGGCGCGAACCGGCCGTCCCCGCCCCCGGCGCCCCTCAGCTCACCATCGCCTCCTCCACCAGCAGCTTCGCCGTGGCCGTGATGTTCGCGGCGTCGATGCCGGCCTCGTGGAGCTGTTCCTCGGGCGTGGCGGAGCCCGGCATCACGCGCACCGCGAGGCGCACCAGGCGGGGCACCGGGCGGCCGTCGGTGAAGGCTTCCACGACGGCGTCCCCGATGCCGCCCTCCTCGTGGTGGTCCTCCACGGTCACCAGGCAGCCGGTGTCCTCGGCGGCCCGGCGCAGGGTCTCCACGTCCACCGGCTTCACCGAGTACAGGTCGATGACGCGCACCCGGATGCCGTCCTCGGCGAGCCGGTCGGCGGCGGTCAGCGCCTCGGGCACGGTGACCCCGGCGGCGACGATGGTCAGCCGGTCCTCGTCGCTGGAGCGCAGGACCTTGCTGCCGCCGATGGGGAACTCCTCGTCGGGGCCGTAGATCACCGGGGTCTTGCCGCGCGAGGTGCGCAGATAGCGGATGTCCTTCAGGTCCGCCATGGCGGCGGTGAGCCTGGCGGTCTGGTTGGCGTCGCACGGGTAGAGCACCGTGGAGCCGTAGACCGAGCGGAACATCGCCAGGTCCTCCAGACCCATCTGGGAGGGTCCGTCCTCGCCGATGGCGACGCCCGCGTGCGAGCCGACCAGGTTGATCCCGGCGCCGCTGACCGCGGCCATGCGCACGAAGTCGTAGGCGCGGGTGAGGAAGGCAGCGAAGGTGGCGGCGTACGGCAGCCAGCCGCGCGAGGCGATGCCGACGGCGGAGGCGACCATCTGCTGTTCCGCGATGTAGGTCTCGAAGAAGCGGTCGGGGTGTTCCTTGCCGAACTGCTCGGTGCGGGTGGAGTCGCCCACCTCGCCGTCCAGGACGACCACCTCGCCGCGGGCGTTGCCGAGCGCGGCGAGGGCGCCGCCGAAGGCGTCGCGGGTGGCGACCTCGTCGCCCACGTCCCAGCGCGGGAGGCTCAGCGGCTCGGTGGCCCTGCGGGGCGGGGTCCCGGTGGGCGGTTCGGCGACGTGGACGCGCGCGTCGCGGCGCCCGCCCAGCTCCTCGATGGCCTCGTCGGCGTCGGGCAGCGGCTTGCCGTGCTGGCCCTCGCGGTCCTCGACGGCGGCGACGCCCTTGCCCTTGAGGGTGCGGGCGAGGACGGCGGTGGGCTGTCCGGTGGTCGACAGTGCCTCGCCGTAGGCGCGGTCGACGGCGTCCACGTCGTGGCCGTCGACCTCGATCGTGTGCCAGCCGAAGCCCTGGAAGCGGCGGGCGTAGGCGTCCAGGTCGTGTCCGTGCCGGGTGGGACCGCGCTGGCCGAGCCGGTTCACGTCCACGATGACGATCAGGTTGTCCAGGTTCTCGTACGCGGCGGTCTCGGCGGCTTCCCACACGGAGCCCTCGGCCATCTCGCTGTCCCCGCACAGCACCCACACACGGCTGTCGGAGTGGTCCAGGCGCTTGGCGGCGAGGGCGACGCCGACGCCTACGGGCAGCCCCTGCCCGAGCGAGCCGGTGGCCGTCTCGACCCACGGCAGGCGGCGCGGGGTCGGGTGGCCCTCCAGGCGGCTGCCGAGCTTGCGGAAGGTGAGCAGCTCGCCGTCGTCGATGGCGCCCGCGGCCTTGTACGCGGAGTACAGCAGCGGGGAGGCGTGCCCCTTGGAGAGGATGAAGTGATCACTGGCGGGGTTGTCCGGGCGCTCGAAGTCGTAGCGGAGGTGGTTCGCGAGCAGCACGGCCATCAGGTCCGCCGCCGACATGGAGGAGGTCGGGTGACCGGAGTTCGCGGCCTGCGCGGCCCGTACGCTGTCCACCCGCAACTGCTGTCCGAGTTCGGCGAGTTCTGCGGTGTTCATGAGTCTCCTTCCGTAGGGGTCCGAGACGGTCGGACGGCGTCCGGAGCCGGGGCCGCCCCCCACGGTCACCGTGCGTGAGCGCAGGGTGTGCGGCCCGTCCGACCTCCTCCGCGTATCCGGAGGCGCGGCGGGCAAACGCCCTGGGGACCAACCGGGTGACGGCCGCTCCCCCGGCGCGGTCGGGGGCGACCGCCTGTGCGCGCCGGGTCGTCCCAACTAGGCTCGCCCGTATGGAGATTCTGGGCGCCACACTGCGCATCTGCGTCGACGACCTCGAGACCACGATCCCGTTCTACGAGCGGCTGACCGGCGCCCGGGCGCACCGCTTCGGGCGCGGCGGGGTGCAGGCGGCGGCGATCGGCTCCTTCCTGCTGATGAGCGGGCCGGAGGCTGAGCTGGAGGTGCTGCGCAAGGTCACGGCGACCATCGCGGTGAAGGACGTGGACGAGGCACACCGGCAGCTCACGGAGCTGGGCGCCCGCGTGGTCGCGGGCCCGCTGTCCACCCCGGCGGGCCGCAATCTGCTCGCGGTGCACCCGGACGGCTCGGTCTTCGAGTACGTGGACCAGCCGGGCTGAGCGGGGCTCCGGGCGAGGTGAGCGGCGCTCCGGAAGGCGTGAGCGGGACCCCTGACGAGGTGAGCGGGACCCCGGGAGAGATGCGGCGCCGGTGTCAGCCCCCGTCCCGCATCTCGGCCGTCAGCGCCCAGCGCTCGTGGTCCCGCCACTCGCCGTCGACCTGGATCATCTTCGGCGAGAAGCCCTCAAGGCGGAAGCCGGCGCCCCGCGCGAGCGCGATCGACGCGGCGTTCCCGGGCTGCACGTTGATCTCCAGCCGGTGCAGTCGGAGCGCCCCGAAGGCATACCCGATCACCAGCTCAAGCCCCTCCCGCATCAGCCCCCGCCCGGCGGCGTGCGCGAACGCCCCGTACCCGAGGGCGCCGCACTGGAACCCGCCCCGCACGATGTTGTTGATGTTGATGAACCCGGCGATGTCCCCGGAGTCCTTCTCGCAGACCAGGAATCCGACGCGCCCCTGCTCCTCGATCAGCGGGCGGGCATAACGGGCGTACGCCTCCTCGCTGTCCGCCACGACCAGCCACGGCAGATGCAGGTCCTTGCTCTCCCTGGCCCGGGCGGTGAACTCGGGTCCGTCCGCCAGGGTGAAGCGGCGCAGGGCCACGCGCGGCCCCTCGGTCAGATAGTGGTGCGTGGTGTGCGGCATCCGCCCAGCGTACGACGCGACGATCACGCGGCTGCCGTGCGTACTCAGCTCAGGGCGGGCTCCTCCAGCGTCAACGTCCCCGCTGCGGCGTCGAGTTCGGCGGCGACCCCGAACGGGATCGTCAGCGCGTCCGCGCAGTGCCCGAAGCCGAACTCCTCGGCGACCGGCACGCCGAGGGGGGCGAGGCGGTCGAGGAGCATGGGGCGCAGGCGGTCGTAGGGGTCGCAGGTGGACCAGGAGCCGAGGAGGACGCCGTGGACGCCCTCCAGCCGGCCCGCGCGCAGGAGTTGGGTGAGGTAGCGGTCGAGGCGGTAGGTCTCCTCGCCCACGTCCTCCAGGCAGAGCAGACCGCCGCGCGCCGAGGGGCGGGCGTGCGGGGTACCCAGGTCGGCGGCGAGGAGGGAGAGGCAGCCGCCCAGGGTGACGCCCCGTGCCCTGCCGGGGACCAGGGCGCCGCCGCCCGAGGTGATGACCTGGACCTTGTCCGGGGCGAGCAGCGTGAGCCGCAGGTGTTCCCGGGCGCGCTCGCTGCCGATGAAGTCGATCCCGGCCGCCATCGGGCCGTGCAGGGTGACGAGACCGAGCCGGGTGGCGATGGCCTCGTGGAGCGCGGTGATGTCGCTGAAGCCGACGAACACCTTCGGTCCTGCCGCCCGCATCGCCTCCCAGTCGAGCAGGTCGACCATGCGCTGGACGCCGTATCCGCCGCGTGCGCAGAGCACGGCGTCCACGGTCGGGTCGCACCAGGCACGCTGGAAGTCGGCGGCGCGGTCGGCGTCGGTGCCCGCAAGGTAGGCGAACTCCCCGTGCCGGTCGAGGACATGGGGTGCGACGACCGGTTCCAGTCCCCAGTCGCGCAGCACGTCGAGACCCGCGCGCAGCCGTTCGCCGGGCACGGGTCCGCTGGGCGCGACCACGGCGACGCGGGCTCCGGGGGCGAGCCGGGCGGGGCGTACCAGTTCTCTCATGCGTCCCGTTCTCTCATACGTCCAGCTCCAGCTTCGGTACGTCCGTCACGTCCAGCCCGAACACCTGTGCGTACAGGGAGAGTTCGGCTTCCAGGGCACGGACGAGGGTGTCGGCGCGGCGGAAGCCGTGCCCCTCGCCCTCGAAGGTGAGGTAGGCGTGCGGGACGCCCCGGCCCGCGAGTTCGGCGAGCAGACGCTCGCACTGGACGGGCGGGCAGATCACGTCGTCCAGACCCTGGAGCAGCAGGAACGGCACGGTGAGCCGGTCGGCACGGGTGACCGGCGAGCGCTCGGCGTACCGCTCGGGCACCTCCTGGAGCGGTCCGACGAGCGACTCCAGGTAGCGCGACTCGAAGTCGTGGGTGTCGCCGGGACCCCAGGTGGTGAGGTCGAGGATGGGGTAGGTGATCGTGCCGCAGGCGTAGACGTCGGTGCCGGTCAGGGAGGCGGCGGCGGTCCAGCCGCCCGCGCTGCCGCCCCGGATGGCGAGCCGGTTCCGGTCGGCGGTGCCCTCCTCCGCGAGACCGAGGGCGACGGCCGCGCAGTCCTCGACGTCGACCACGCCCCACTGCTCGCGCAGCCGCTCGCGGTAGGCGCGGCCATAACCCGTGGAGCCGCCGTAGTTGACCTCCGCGACCCCGATGCCGCGCGAGGTGAAGTAGGCGATGGCGAGGTCGAGCACGAGCGGCACCCGGCTGGTGGGACCGCCGTGCGCCCAGATCACATACGGCGGCAACTCGCCTGCGGAGGAGCTGTGTTCGGGGTGGTGGGGCGGATAGACGTGGGCGTGCACCTCGCGGCCACCGGGTCCGGTGAAGACGCGGACCCGCGGGTCGGGGTAGTAGGCGGGGTCCACGGGGTCCCGGTGGCGGGCGCCGACGGCGCGGGCGCGTCCGGTGACCGTGTCCAGCTCGACGACCTCGTACCCGCGGTGCGGACCGGCGCCGACCGCGACGACCCGGGCGCCGTGCGCGGCGAGCGTCGGGGCGTACTCGGTCCACGGTCCGGCGGCGTCGGCCACCTCGCCGGACTCCGGGTCGAGTATCCCGAGCCCGGCGGCGCCGCGCCCGTGCAGGACGGCGATCAGCCCGCTGTCCAGCGGCGCGAACCAGCGCAGACCCAGCTTCCACAGCGGTCCGCCGAACTCCTCCTCGCGCGGGCACAGCGGGGTGCCGTCCCGGTAGAGGTTCCACCAGCCGTCGCGGTCGCTGACGTACAGCAGCCGCCCGTCGGCGGACCACTCCACCTGGGCCACTGACTCCTCGGGCCCGCCCGCGACGACGACGGGTTCGCCCAGGGTGCCGTCGTCCCCGACCTCGGCGACGAGCAGTTCGGTGCCCTCCCACGGCATCCGGGGATGGTCCCAGCCGAGCCACGCCGCCCGCCGCCCGTCGGGCGACAGACGCGGTCCGGTGACGAACCGGTGCCGCTCGGGGGCGAGTTCGCGTACGGCGGTGCGGTCCTCGGCGGCGGAGCCGTCCAGCGGTACGGCGGCCAGGACGCGGCGCAGGTCGCCCGGTCCGTCGCCGGTGAACTCCTCCAGGACGCACCAGACTTCGCCCCGGGCGAGGTCGATGCGCGGCTCCGCCCAGCGCAGTCCGCCGCCGACCGGGGAGTGCGGGGTCAACGGGCGTGGCTCGGCGCCGGGTTCACGGACGTAGAGCCGCTGGTCCGCGAAGTGGGTGAAGACGAGCAGGGGTTGACCGCCTCGGGGGACGGCGTCCCAGGGTCGGCCGCCGTACTCGATGACACGGTTGCGCACGTTCCACGGCGCGGGCAGCACCGTCTCCTCGGCGCCGTCGGCCCTGCGCCTGACGAGGGTGCGGCGCCCTCCCTCGGTGGGCCGGGGTTCGGTCCACCACACTTCGTCGCCGACGAACCCCGCCCACTCGGGGTGCCCGTCGTGCGCGGCGGCCAGGGCCGCGTCGACGGGCGAGGGCCAACTGCCGTACGCCTGCTCGCTCATGTCCTCCCCCATCCGTTCAGGCGGTCCGCAGGAAGCGGTCCAGTACGCGGACGCCGAAGTGCAGCGCGTCCACGGGCACCCGCTCGTCCACGCCGTGGAAGAGCGCCTGGTAGTCGAAGTCCTCGGGCAGCCGCAGGGGGGCGAAGCCGTAGCCCTTGATGCCGAGCCGGGAGAACTGCTTGGCGTCGGTGCCGCCGGACATGCAGTACGGCACGACGTGCGCGCCGGGCGCGAACTCCTCGACGGCGGACCGCATTCCGGCGAAGATCGGCGCGTCCACCGGTGCCTGGAGCGCGACTCCGTGGTGCACGAAGTCCCAGTCCACGTCCGGGCCGGTGAGGTGGTCCAGGGTGGCGCGGAACTCGTCCTCGGTGCCGGGCAGGAAGCGGCCGTCGACGTGGGCGGTCGCCTCGCCGGGGATGACGTTGACCTTGTAACCGGCGCCCAGCATGGTCGGGTTGGAGCTGTTGCGGACGGTCGCCTCGACCAGCTTGGCTGCCGGACCGAGCTTGGAGAGCAGCAGGTCGGCGTCGTCCGGGTCGTCCTGAAGGCCGTAGAGCGCGGCGAGTTCGGCGAGCGCGGCGCGGACGGTCGGGGTGATCCTCAGCGGCCACTCGTACTCACCGATGCGGGTGACGGCGGCGGCGACGCGGGTCACCGCGTTCTCCCGGTTCACCTTGGAGCCGTGCCCGGCCCGCCCGCGCGCGGTGAGCCGCAGCCAGCCGGTGCCGCGCTCCCCCGCCGCGACGGGGTAGATCTCGCGCCCGGTGCCGTCGTGGAAGGTGAAAGCCCCCGACTCCCCGACGGCTTCCGTACAGCCCTCGAACAGCTCCGGGTGGGAGTCCGCGAGGAACCCGGCGCCGTCGACGGCGCTGTCCTCCTCGTCGGCGGTGAAGGCGATCACGATGTCGCGGCGCGGACGTACGCCCTCGCGGGACCAGGAGCGCACGACCGACAGGATCATCGCGTCCATGTTCTTCATGTCGACGGCGCCGCGCCCCCACACCACCCCGTCGCGGACCTCGCCGGAGAAGGGGTCCACGCTCCAGTCGTCTGCCTGGGCCGGCACCACGTCGAGGTGACCGTGCAGCAGGAGGGCGTCGGCGTCCGGGTCGGTGCCCGCGATCCGGGCGACCACGTTGCCCCGCCCGGGCGTCCGCTCCAGCAGCACCGGCTCCAGACCGGCACCGGCGAGCCGCTCGGCGGCGTACTCGGCGGCGGGCCGCTCGCGGCAGTCACCGCCGCCCCGGTTGGTGGTGTCGATCCGGATGAGGTCCGAGGTGAACTCGACGACCTCGTCCAGGGCTTGCTGGTCAGCCATACTGCTCCTCCACGGCGGACGAGGCGATCGTGGTGACCGCCTTGAACGTGCGAATGCCCTCGTACATGGTGTCCGCGGTGTACGCCACCTTCCGCTCCCCGATCCGCGTGACCCCGGGGACGACGGTGACGGCCATCGCCAGATGCTCGGCGTCGAACTCGACGGCGACGGTGTACGGGCCGGTGTTCTGCGGCTCCTGGCGGACCGCGAGCGGTGCCGCCTCCTTGGCGGCGGCGCGGATGTCGGCGGCGGTACGGTTCGGGGTCCGGCACACGGCGGCGTACCGCGACACATGGTCCTTGACGGCGACCTTCAGCGCCTCGGGCGCGTAACCGAGCGCGTCCTCGCAGGCCAGGTCGTCGCCGGTGACGAGCACGACGGGCACGCCGTACTCGGCCGCGACGTGGGCGTTCAGCAGTCCCTCGCTTGCGCGTACGTCGTTCAGCCAGACGCCGGTGATCTGGTTGGCGAGGTAGGTGTGGGCGAGGACGCCCTCCATCCCGGCTCCCGCGTGGTACCCGACGAACGCGATCCCGTCCACGTCCCCGTGCTGCACGCCCTCCACCATGGACAGCGACTTGTGCCGCCCGGTGAGCATCTCGACCCGCTCGTCCAGGTCCTCAAGGAGAAGGTTCCGCATGGACCAGTGCGCCTCGTTCACGAGGACCTCGTCCGCGCCCCCCTCGAAGAACCCCACCGCCGCCGCGTTCACGTCCGACGTGAACAACCCCCTGCACCGCTCCCACTGCGGCGTCCCCGGCAACACGTCCCCCGGCCAGGTGACACCCGTCGCCCCCTCCATGTCCGCACTGATGAGGATCTTCACCCGCAGCTCCGCCCTCTCCCACTCACCACGCCCACCACACCCGTCTGCCCCCATTGTCGACAACGACCACGCCGAGCGACGGCAGCACACGAGCGTGGCGAGTGATGCCGGAGGGCAGCGCGAGTGTATGCGGGGAATCGATCACGGGGTGAGAAGGGGCTGGGACCACCACTCCGTCCGCCGCTGTCATGTTGTGCGGGCACATGTGCGCCCCGCACATGGAGGGCGCGCCCATCGCTCCGCTGTCGGCGAACCCCGCTGGGCGTTCGCCGTCGACACTGCTTGGCTGTCGGTATGGACATCTTGGTGCTGGGTGGGACGGCGTGGGTGGGGCGGGAGTTGTCGCGGCAGGCGGTCGGGCGGGGGCATCGGGTGACCTGTCTCGCGCGGGGCGAGAGCGGGGACGTCGCTGAGGGCGCGGAGCTGGTGGTCGCCGACCGGAGCGAACCGGGGGCGTACGAAGCGCTGCTGGACCGGGAGTGGGACGAGGTGGTCGAGGTCTCCTGGCAGCCGGGCTTCGTCCGGGAGGCGCTCGACGCGCTGGGCGGCAGGGCCAGGCACTGGACGTACGTCTCCTCCGTCAGCGCCTACGCCTCCCACGACGTACCGGACGCGGACGAGTCCGCGCCCCTCCTGCCGCCTGCCGAGGGCGCCGAGGCGGACCGCGCGTCGTACGGCGAGGCGAAGGTCGCCTGCGAGCAGGCGTCGGCGGGCGCCGTGGGCGACCGGCTGCTCATCGCCCGTGCCGGTCTCATCGGCGGTCCCGGCGACCACAGCGGACGCTCCGGCTACTGGGCGGCGCGCGCCGCCCGTGACCCGCAGGGCCCGGTCCTCGTCCCCGACACCCCGGCCATGGCGACCCAGGTGATCGACGTACGGGACCTCGTCGCCTGGCTCCTCGACTCCGCCGAGTCGGGCGTCACCGGCACGTACAACGCCGTCGGTCCCGTCGTCCCCTTCACCGAGTGGCTGCAGCTCTCCCGCACCGTCGCCGGTCACGTCGGCCCCCTGGTGCCCGCCGGCTCGGAATGGCTCCTCGCGAACGGCGTCGCGGAGTACATGGGACCCGACTCCCTGCCCCTCTGGCTGGCCAGTCCCGGCCACGACGGCTGGTCCGCCCGGAGCGGCAAGGCGGCCCACGCCACCGGTCTGCGTCACCGCAACCGCGCGGAGCTGCTGCTCGACACCCTGGCCTGGGAACGCGAACAGGGCCTGGACCGCCCCAGGCGCGCGGGTCTCAGCGCGGAGCGCGAGAGCGAGCTGCTGGAGAAACTGGGCGGAGGACTCGTCTGACGCCGGGAGTCACTCCAGCCCATGAACGACACCCCCGCCCGAGTCTGCGAACTCACCCTGTACCGCCAGTACTTCGACCTCGTCGCCTCGGGCGCGAAGACCGTCGAGGTCCGGGTGAAGTACCCGCGCCTGGCCGACCTCGCCCCCGGTGATGTCATCCGCTTCCGCGTCAGGGACGGAGACGACACCTGCGAGGTCGAGGTCGGGCGGGTGACGGAGTACCCGGACTTCGAGGCGCTGCTGGACGGTGAGGGTCCGGGCAGCGTCAACCCGACCGCCACGCGGGAGCGGCAGCTCGCGGACATCCGGGCGATCTATCCGCCCGAGAAGGAGGCGCTCGGCGTTCTCGCCATCGAGATCGTGCGGCGCGGTCGCTGACCCGCTGGTCGAGATCGCGCGGCACGGTCGCTGACCCTGGTCGCCGAACCCTGCCGGGTCCGCTCAGTCGGCTCCCACCCCGTACGCCGTCACCAGCGCCGCCACCGCCGTCGTCATCGCCGCCGCCATGCAGAGGGCGGTGACGAGAAGCGCCCGAGGACGCCGTGGCGGGGGCAGGGGCGGAGCCGCCCGCAGCTCGGCCCAGTCGCGTGCCGCTTCCTTCGACTCCCGTCGGCGGAGGACGACCGCGCGGAGTTGGAGAGCCGTCGTCGTCACCGCGCCCGATACGACCGTCGCGGCGACCGCCCACCACCCTTCCGTCAGGAGCAGCCCCACCGCCGCCCCGCCCACCGTGGCCCAGCCCGTCAGGCACGCCGTCGCCGCCGTGCGGTGGGAGGTCGGGCGGTCGGCGCCCGCGCGCAGGGCGGTGTACGCGGGGACGTACCAGGCGGAGCCCGCCGCCGTCATCAGGGCGGCGCCGAGGCTCAGGACGGTGTGGGTCATGGTCAGTGCGCCGCCTCGATCGCGGCGATCTCCGGGTGGTGGAGGTCGAAGGCGGGGGATTCGCTGCGGATGCGGGGCAGGGAGGTGAAGTTGTGGCGCGGGGGCGGGCAGGAGGTCGCCCACTCCAGGGAACGGCCGTAGCCCCAGGGGTCGTCGACGTCCACCGGCTTGCCGTACTTCGCGGTCTTCCAGACGTTGTAGAAGAAGGGCAGGACCGACAGGCCGAGCAGGAACGAGCCGATGGTCGAGACCGTGTTCAGGGCGGTGAAGCCGTCGGCCGCGAGGTAGTCCGCGTACCGGCGGGGCATCCCCTCGGCGCCCAGCCAGTGCTGGACCAGGAAGGTCGTGTGGAAACCGATCGTCAGGGTCCAGAAGGTGATCTTGCCGAGCCGTTCGTCCAGCATCTTGCCGGTGAACTTGGGCCACCAGAAGTGGAAGCCCGCGAACATGGCGTACACGACCGTGCCGAAGACCGTGTAGTGGAAGTGGGCGACCACGAAGTACGAGTCGGACAGGTGGAAGTCCATCGGGGGCGAGGCGAGGATGACGCCGGTCAGACCGCCGAACACGAACGTGATCAGGAAGCCGGTCGTCCACAGCATCGGCGTCTCGAAGGACAGCGACCCCTTCCACATGGTGCCGATCCAGTTGAAGAACTTGACCCCGGTGGGCACCGCGATCAGGAAGGTCATGAAGGAGAAGAACGGCAGCAACACACCGCCGGTGACGTACATGTGGTGCGCCCACACCGTCACCGAGAGACCCGCGATGGCGATGGTGGCGGCGACCAGCCCCATGTAGCCGAACATGGGCTTACGGGCGAACACCGGGATGATCTCCGAGACGATCCCGAAGAACGGCAACGCCAGGATGTACACCTCCGGATGCCCGAAGAACCAGAACAGGTGCTGCCACAGCAGCGCGCCGCCGTTGGCCGCGTCGAAGACGTGTGAGCCGAACTTGCGGTCCATCTCCAAGGCGAACAGCGCCGCCGCCAGCACCGGGAAGACGATGAGGACCAGCAGCGCGGTCAGCAGCACGTTCCAGGTGAAGATCGGCATCCGGAACATCGTCATGCCGGGCGCGCGCATGCAGATGATGGTCGTGATGAAGTTGACCGCGCCGAGGATGCTGCCGAACCCGGACAGGGCCACGCCCATGATCCACAGGTCGGCGCCCAGTCCCGGCGAGTGCACCGCGTCCGACAGCGGGGCGTAGAGGAACCAGCCGAAGTCCGCCGCCCCGCCCGGCGTCAGGAAACCGAACGCGGCGATGGACGAGCCGAACAGGAACAGCCAGTACGCCAGCATGTTCAACCGGGGGAACGCCACGTCCGGCGCGCCGATCTGCAGCGGCATGAGCCAGTTGGCGAAGCCGGTGAACAGCGGCATCGCGAACATCAGCAGCATGATCGAACCGTGCATCGTGAACGCCTGGTTGAACTGCTCGCTGGACATGATCTGGAGCCCGGGCCGTGCCAGTTCGGCCCGCATCATCAGCGCCATGACCCCGCCGACGACGAAGAAGACGAGCGCGGAGACGAAATACAGCGTCCCGATCCGCTTGTGGTCGGTGGTCGTCAGCCACTCCACCCACGTCGGCCGGTTCGCCGTCCGCACGGCCACGCCGGACCCGTCGGACCAGCCGGTCCCCTCGCGGACGGCCGGACGTATCCGCTCCCGCTCCGCGCTCGTCCCCTGATCGACCTGTGCCTCGTCCACCGGACGGTGCCTCCCCATCTGCGCTTGTGGCTGTCGGACCGGGGAGGCGCTGCACACATGGTGACATCACACATAGTCGCCCTGCACAGGGGGTGCCCTGCACACAGTGACCGCGCACATGGGCGCCCCACACATATGGCCCGCACACACAGTGCACACCGTGGTGGGACACGGCGTCTCCCGGCCGCCGCCACATGATCGTCGCTGGGCACCCCCGGCCCGATAGGGGCGAACGGTCCCGGTCTCACCGCACGGCCGGGACCAACGGCACTGCACCGATCGGCCCGCACCCGCCGCGCCGATCGGCCAGGACTTACCGCCCCGCGAGCACGAACCACCGCGCGGGCAGGTCGATCCGCGTCCCGTCCGGGAAGTGCTCCGTCTGCGGCAGGACCGTCTCCCCCGTGGCCAGGATCTCCAGCCCCGCCTCCCCGAGCAGCCGCGGGATCTCCTCGTCCGGCGCGTCGGCGGGCTTGAGGCGGTGTTGGAAGACGCGGCGCAGCTTGGGCGGCGGCCCGTCCGGACCACCCGCCGCGCGCTGGAGCACCTCACGCGACTCCGAGGTCAGCTCGACCACGAAGGCGCGCCCCGCGCTGCCGATCAGCTCGGCCACGGCGGCGGCGACTGCGGGGCGCGCCTCCGGCTCGCTCTGGTGGATGACGGCCCGCATGTAGACGTTGCTGTCCCCGAGCCGGGCGTGCAGGTCCCGCACCGCCTCGGCGTCCGTGAGGTCGAGCTGCTCGAACTCCACCGCGTTGTCCTTGGCGGCACGGCGGGCGTGGTCGACGGCGGCGTGCGAGAGGTCGACGCCCACGGCGCGGGCGAACCGGGTGGCGAGATAGCGGGTCTGGGTGCCGTTGCCGCAGCCGAGGTCCACGATCACACGGTCGGAGTCGGCGTGCGGCAGCAGGAGTTCGCTGTGCGGTCCGGCGGAGAGGGACGGGTCCGCGTCCCAGATCGCGGAGCCGCCCTCGTCGGGCGTCTCCTCCCAGTAACTCTCCCAATTGGAGCGGTAGTTGTCGGACACGTTCATCGCGATCTCCCCAAGTTCGTCGGCGTGCTCGGGATATCGCGTCCGCCCTCACCCGGGCAAGGGGTCGGAGGGCACCTTTACGGGACGGGCGACCGGTTCCTCACCGGTCAACCACCCGCACCTCAGCGCCCGTTCAGCCCCTGCTCGAACCACACCGTCTTCCGGTGCCCGCTGCCGCTCGCGCCCCACTCCCGCGCCAGCCGGGTGACCACGCGCAGCCCCCGCCCCTCCTCGTCCTCGGGTCCGGCGGCGAGCAGCCGGGGCAACTCCGGTTCCGCGTCCGTGACTTCGAAGAGCAGCGCGTCGGTGCGCACCACCCGCAGCCCGACCGAGCCGCCCCCGCCGTGCCGTACGGCGTTGGTGACGACCTCGCTGACCAGCAGCCGGGCCGTCTCCACTGCCTCCGGCAGCCCCCACTCCTCCAGCCGGTCGGCGACCAGCCGCCGGGCGCGGGCGACTTCGCGCGGGTTCGCCTCCACCTGCCACTCGGCCACATGGTCGTCGGGGATGCCGTTGAGCCGGGCCATCAGCAGGGCCACGTCGTCCTTGCGTCCGCCCCGGGTGTTGAGGGCGCGGATGATGGTGTCGCAGGCGGCGTCCATCGAGGCGGCGGGGTGCGCGGCGGACTCGCAGAGCGCGGCCAGCCCCTCCCCGATGTCGGTGCCGCGGACCTCGACCAGACCGTCGGTGCACAGCACCAGCCGGTCGCCGGGCGCCACCTTGATCACGTCCGCCTCGAAGGGCACCCCGCCCACGCCGATGGGCGCGCCGGTGGGCAGGTCGAGCAGGGTGCTGCTGCCGTCCTCGGCGCGGACCAGGACGGGCGGGATGTGTCCGGCGTTGGCGAGCTGGAGTTCGCCGCGGATCGGGTCGTAGACGGCGTAGAGACAGGTCGCGAGGTAGTTCTCACCGAGGCGCCGTGCCAAGTCGTCCAGGTTGCGCAGAAGTTGGGCGGGCGGGGTCGCCATCGCCGCCATGGTCTGGACGGCGGTGCGCAACTGGCCCATCATCGCCGCCGAGTTGAGACCGTGACCCATCACGTCGCCCACGACGAGGGCGGTGCGGGAGCCGGGCAGTTTGATGGTGTCGAACCAGTCGCCGCCGATCCGCCCGAGCCGGGTGCCCGGCAGATAGCGGGTGGCCACGTCGCACCCCGCCATGCGCGGGGTGACCTGCGGCAGCATGCTGTCCTGGAGGGTGTCGGCGACGTTCTCCTGGTAGGTGTACATGCGCGCGTTGTCGAGCACGAGCCCGGCGCGGGCGGCGAGTTCGGCGCCGGTGGTGCGGTCCATGTCGTCGAAGGCGGGGCGGTCCGGGCAGCGCATCAGCACCATGAAGCCGAGGACGACGTTGCGCGCCTTGAGCGGGACGATCAGCAGGGAGCGACCGCCGATCAGCGGCCTGAGGTCGCGCTTCTCGAACTCGCCGGAGATGCGCTCGGACAGCTCGTCGGTGACCCTCGGGATGAGCACCGGCTCGCCGGTCACCATGCACTGGTAGAACGGGGTGTGTTCGGGGAAAGCGAAGGACTCCCCGACCGGCACGGTGTCGTCCCAGCGACCGGGTTCGTCGTTGTGCTCGACCCAGACGCGGTGCATGTCGGTGGTGGCGTCGGGCGGACCGTCCGGGAAACCCTCGCCCGCGAGCACGGCGGCGCGCAGATGCGTACCGGCGAAGTCCGCGAAGCGGGGGACGGCGGCGCTGGTGACCTCGCGGATGGTGGCGCCGAGGTCGAGGGAGGTGCCGATGGCGGAGCTGACCTCGTTGAGGAACTCCAGGCGCTCGCGGACAGCCGCGTACTCCAGGTCGTGCTCGGCTCCGGCGGGGATCACGGGGGCGCTGGGCAGCCGGGGGACAACGCTGTCAACGTGCACCCGGCCCGCCCTGCGCGGCACGCCCCAGTACGGGGTGACCGGTACGCGGTCGGACTGGCTGAACTCCAGGACGGGGTAGCCGAGTTCGAGCACCTGGGAGACGATGCGGGCGCTGAGTCCCGGACCCATACCGGGCAGGATCTCGGGCAGTCGGCGGGCCAGCCCGTCGGGGTCGGGGAGTTCGGTGTGGCGGGCGAAGCCGGGGGCGACGCGCTCGGTGGCACCGTACTCCTGACCACGTTCGGCGCGCAGTCTGGTGGCGTCGGCGGCGAGCACCAGCAGGCGGGAGGGACCGGGTCCGATGAGCGGATAGGCCCACCAGAGCACGTCGATCCGCTCGGCGCCGGACGCCTCTTCCCCAGCTCCCCGAGCCTCCCCGGCGGGATCGGCTTCACCCGTCGAGGAACCCGCGCCCAGCGCGGGAGTCAGCCGCGCCCACCCCGACTTCGGATACCCCGTCCCGTCCCCGAGCAGGACCCCCAGATCGGGTCCGAGCCCGTCGTAGACGTCGTCGGCGTACGCGTCATGGGTGCCGTCTCCGGCGGGTGCCGCGTCCGGCAGGTCGTCGGGCAGCGCGCCCGCGACCGGCAGCAGATCAGCCGCCGGACGGCCCACCGCGTCCTCGCGCCCCGGTCCGAACAGCCTGCGGGCTCCGCTGCTCCAGTGGGAGACCAGTCCGGCGCGGTCGACGACCACCACGGCCAGCGGGATACGGCCCGGCGCGGTGTCATCGGCGCCGCGGCCGGGAGGTGTGTCCCGTTCGCTGCCACGGTCCATGACCCAGGCCCTCTCTCCCACGGCTGTCCGCAAACGATCTGTGCCGCCCGCCACTACCGTACGGGGGCGGCCGGTCGCGATGTGGGGAGATTCCTGGAATTGGTCGCCCCGCACCGGACCCGCCCGCTCACCGCGCCCCCGTCACGCTCCCGGCGTACGCTCCCCGCCCGGGCTGGGCACGCACGCCGTCCCGGGCCGGCAGCGCACTCCGCCCGAGCCGGGCGCGCACGCCGCCCGGACCGGACGCGCGCCCCATGCGAGCCGAGCGCACGCCCCGTCCGAACCCGTCCGAACCCCTCCGAACCCGCGCCGAACCCAACCGGTCCCGCGCCGATCCCGTCCCGGGCGCGCACCCCCGCCCCGGCGACCACCCCCGCCCTCAGTCCTCGTGCCCCAACTGAAGATCCCGCTCCGTACGCCCCCCGCCCGCCACCTGCAGCACGGTGGCGACCGGCGGATACCCCGCCGCGATCACCGTGTACTCCCCGGAGGACAGGTCCACGAACCGGAAGGTTCCGTCCGCGCCGGTGGTGAGCGTGTCGACCACGTTCCCGGCGGCGTCGAGCAGTGTCACCCGCGCGTCCTCCACGGCGCGTCCGCCGGTCGCCCGGACGGTGCCCTTGAGGACGGCGCCGCCCGCGAGTTCGACGTCCTGCCGGGTCTCGCGCGCCGCCTGGACGGAGACCGGGAGCGCGGCGGGGCGGAAGGCGGGGGCGCTCGCGGCGAGGGTGTACTCCCCCGCGACGAGTTCGGTGATGACGTAGCCGCCCTCGCGTCCGCTGCGGGTGGTGGCGACGACCTCGCCGTGCACGTTGGTGAGCGTGACGATGGCGTCGCGCACGGGGCTGCCGTCGGCGGTGACCACGCTTCCGGCGAGGCGTCCGGCGCCGCCGAGCACGACGTCGAGTTCGACGGGCCGTTCGCCGACGGTGACGGAGACCGCCTGGGGCTGGTGCCCTCCGGCGGCGGCGATGAGGACGTACGAACCGGCGCCCGGGGTGGCGAGCGCGTAGCGGCCGTCGTCGCCGCTCGCGCCCCGGCCGATCTGCTGTCCGGCGACGTCGATCAGGGTGAGCGCCGCGCGCGGCACCACGGTCCCGTCGGGGTGCTGCACCGTGCCGCACACGGGAATTCCGGCCGCGTACGGCGAACGGGCATGTGGCACGCCGGAGTTGAGCGGCGCGGTCTCCGGCTCGGTGGTGGGGACGTTGTGGGACACCAGTGGTTTCTCCTTGAGGAAGAAGGCGATGACGAGACCGAGGACGAGCACCGGGACCAGATAGAGGAAGATCCGGGGCATCGCGTCGGCGTAGGCGCGGATGTAGGCGTCGCGCAGCCCCGGGGGCAGCGCGTGGACGAGCTGCGGGGTGATGGACTGCGCGTCCGGCAGTCCGGCCCCGGCGCCCGGCGGGAGGTCCTCGCGCAGGGCGTCGGTGAGCCGGCCCGCGAAGAGCGTGCCGAAGATCGCGGCGCCGACGCTGCCGCCGATCTGCCGGAAGTAGTTGTTGGCGCTGGTGGCGGTGCCGAGGTCGGCCGGGCGCACGGAGTTCTGCACGGCGAGGACGAGGACGGGCATGACCAGACCGATGCCGGTGCCGAGCACGGCCATCCAGATGCTGTACGCCAGCCGGGAGGTGTCCACTTCGAGCAGCGAGAGCAGCCACATGCCGAGCGCGGCCAGCGCGCTGCCGAGCAGCGGGTAGAGCCGGTAGCGGCCGGTGCGGCTGATGAGCTGGCCGCCGATGATGGAGGCGCCGACGATCCCGGCCATCATGGGCAGCATGAGCAGCCCGGACTCGGTGGCGCTGGCGCCGTCGACCATCTGGAGGAAGGTCGGCAGATAGCTGGCCGCGCCGAAGAGGGCGACGCCGATCACCAGCCCGACGAGTCCGGAGACGTTGAAGACGGAGTCCCTGAACAGCCGTAGCGGGATGAGGGGTTCGGCGGCGAAGCGCTCGGCGACGAGGAAGAGCGCGATCGAGGCGAGCGCGCCCGCGCCGAGCCCGAGGATCTGCCGGGAGCCCCAGGCGTACTCGGTACCGCCCCAACTGGTCAGCAGCACCAGGCAGGTTGACGCGGCGGCGAGCAGCAGGGCGCCGGGCACGTCGAGGCGGGCGCGTACGCGCGGGCGGGGCAGCTTGAGGACGAGGGCGACGACGCAGAGGGTGACCAGTCCGAAGGGGACGTTGATGTAGAAGCACCAGCGCCAGGAGAGGTGGTCGGTGAAGTAGCCGCCGAGCAGGGGTCCGGCGACGGAGGCGAGGCCGAACACGGCGCCGATCAGGCCCATGTAGCGACCGCGCTGCCGGGGCGGCACGATGTCCGCGATGATCGCCTGGACGCCGATCATGAGTCCGCCCGCGCCGATGCCCTGGACGGCGCGGAAGGCGATCATCTGGTCCATGCTCTGCGCGCGTCCGGCGAGCGCGGAGCCGATGACGAAGACCACGATGGCGAAGAGGAAGACGCCCTTGCGTCCGAAGAGGTCCCCGAGCTTGCCGTAGAGCGGCAGACCGATGGTGGAGGTCAGCAGATAGGCGGTGATCGCCCAGGACATCTTGTCCAGACCGTGCAGCTCACCGACGATCTTCGGCAGCGCGGTGGCGACGATCATCTGGTCGAGCGCGGCCAGGAGCAGCGCGCACATCAGCCCGAGGAAGACCAGCCGCACCCGGCGCGGCCCGAGACCGAGACCGGACCCGGGGGCGGGCGGTTCCGCGTCCGCCTGTTCGGCCGGGACCGGGATCGGGACCGTCGTGGCGATCCCCTCGTCCGGCTCGTCCCGCACCAGCGTCGTCCCGGCCACCTGACCGCTCCCCTCGTCGCACTTTTCGCACATTTCCCGCGTCAAGGGACAACTGCGAACAAGTGCGGCGAGTTACGGCCAAAGCTCAAACGGCGCCGATGTCACCCGAACCGGTGAAGGACACAACACCCCTTCACCGGACGGACGTTGAGAGAGCCGAGGATTACTTCTCCACCTGCGCGGCGAGGTTGGCGAGGATCGCGCCGTAGATCCGGTCGAGACCCTTGGGCGCGAAGGTGCGCTCGAAGAAGCCGCCGATGCCGCCCGCGCCCTTCCAGGTGGTGGTCACGACGACGCGGGACCTGCCGTCACCGGCGGGGGTGACCCGCCAGGTGGTGACCATGGTGGAGTTGCGGTCCTTCTCGACCAGCTCGCCGTCGGTGGGCTCACTGACCTCCAGCAGGCAGTCGCGCACGCGCTTGCTGGTGGCCTGGAGCTTCCAGTGGACGAGGGTGCCCGCGCCGTCGCCGCCCTCGCGCACCTCGTATTCGCTGAAGTGCTCGGGGAGCAGTTGGGGGCGGCTGTCGCGGTAGTCCGCGAGCGCGTCGAACACCGTCTCGGCGTCCGCCGCCACGATCCGTTCCGTAGTGGCCTCGACCTGCGCCATCGCTTTCCTCCACGACCTGGTTCCTGGGGTTCGGCCAAGCCAACCACCCGGGGGGCCGGGCGCCCAAATCGGGGGCGTCCGAACCGGGCGCACGGGGGCGCGCGCACCGGCTCACCCGATCATGGGAACACATGTTCTATTGTGGGTCGAGAGCTACCGAGGAGGCGTCATGCGCTGGGAGAACCTGACCGACGAGTCCGGTGGTCACGCCCGTACCCCCGACGGCGCGCTGTTCGAGGCGGGCGCCGTGGTGACCCGGACGTTCGACACCCCGGAATTCGCGGGCATCACCTTCCACGAGGTGCGCGCCCGCTCGATCCTGAACCGGGTGCCGGGCGCCTCGCGGATGCCGTTCGAATGGACCGTGAACCCCTATCGGGGCTGCTCGCACGCGTGCGTCTACTGCTTCGCGCGCAAGACCCACAGCTATCTCGACCTCGACACCGGACTCGGCTTCGACAGCCAGATCGTCGTCAAGGTCAACGCCCCCGAGGTGCTGCGCCGCCAGCTCGCCGCGCGCACCTGGCACGGCGAGCACGTGGCGATGGGCACCAACGTGGACTGCTACCAGCGCGCGGAGGGCAGGTACCGATTGATGCCGGGCATCATCGACGCCCTCACCGAGTACGCGAACCCCTTCTCCATCCTCACCAAGGGCACCCTGATCCTGCGCGACCTGGACCGGCTGGCCCGCGCGGCCGAGGTGACCGACGTCGGCGTCTCGGTCTCGGTCGGCTTCACGGACCCCACGCTGTGGCGCACGGTGGAGCCGGGCACCCCCGCCCCCGAACGGCGCCTGGACGTCGTCCGCGCCCTCGCCGAGCGGGGCATCGGCTGCGGGGTCCTGATGGCGCCGGTCATCCCCTTCCTCAGCGACGAACCCGAGCAACTGCGCGCCACGGTACGGTCGATCGCCGCCTCCGGCGCCACCTCGGTGACCCCGCTGGTGCTGCATCTGCGCCCCGGCGCGCGCGAGTGGTTCATGTCCTGGCTCGCCCGGTACCACCCCCATCTGGTCTCCCGCTACGAGCGCATGTACGGACGCGGGTCCTACGCCCCCACCTGGTACCAGCGCCGTGTCACCCGCCAGGTCCACGAACTGGCCCGCGAGTACGGCATCGGCCCGACCCGGGCGAGCACGACACGGGGCGTGCGCCGGGAGCAGCCCACGGAACCGCCCGCCGCCGAGCCCACCCAGCTCACCCTGATGTAGCCCACCCCGGCGCGTTCGAGCGCATCGCACGACCCGATCGGGTCAAGTCCGGCGAAGACGCGTTCGCACGGAGGCTCAGTCCGGGACGATGCGGCGTGGACCGCGACCGGCGCGGTCCGCGCCGCACGCCGTACCCGGGAGGACTCCTTGAGAACACGCGCAGCCGTGCTGTGCGCGGCCACCGCCGTGCTGGCGACCTCGCTCACGAGCGCCCACGCCCAGGCCGCGCCCGGCCGGGACACGGCGGGGATCACCTGGAAGGACTGCGGCACCGGCGCGACCCCCACCCTCCAGTGCGGCGCGCTCAAGGTCCCCCTCGACCGGACCCGCCCCGCCGGACCGCAGGTCACGCTCGCCCTCTCGCGCGTCCCGCACACCGCGAAGACCTCCCAGGGACCGCTGCTGGTCAACCCCGGCGGTCCCGGCGGCAGCGGTCTCTCGCTCGCCGGGTTCGTCGCGTCCTCGCTGCCGAAGAAGGTCGCCGCCCAGTACGACGTGATCGGCTTCGACCCGCGCGGCGTCGGCAGGAGCACCCCCGCCCTGGACTGCGCGCCCGGCCACTTCGACCCCGAACGCCCCGACAGCGTGCCGAGCACCCCCGCGCTGGAGCAGAAGAACCTGGAGCGGGCCCGCGCCTTCGCCACCGCCTGCGCCCGCGCCCACGCCGACGTGCTGCCGTACATCGACACGGTGGACACCGTGCGGGACATGGACGCGATCCGCGCGGCTCTCGACGCGCCGCGCGTCAGCTACTTCGGCTACTCCTACGGCACCTACCTCGGCGCGGTCTACGCCAAGCTCTTCCCGCAGCGCGTGCACCGGCTGGTCCTCGACTCGATCGTGGACCCGACCGGCGTCTGGTACGAGGACAACCTCGCCCAGGACGTCGCCTTCGACGACCGCCACCGCGCCCTGATGGCGTGGATCGCCAGGAACGACGCGGCGTACCGGCTCGGCACGGACCCCGCGAAGGTCGAGGCGAAGTGGTACGCGATGCGCGCCGCCCTCGCGAAGAAGCCCGCCGGGGGCAAGGTGGGCGCCTCCGAGCTGGAGGACACCTTCATGCCGGGCGGGTACTACGACGGCTACTGGCCCACGCTGGCCGAGGCGTTCTCCGCCTACGCGCGCGACAGGAAGACCGGTCCGCTGGTGGCGGCGTACGAGAAGCTGGCCGCGGTGGACCCCTCGGGCGACAACGGGTACAGCGTCTACACGGCGGTGCAGTGCCGGGACGCCGCCTGGCCGCGGAACTGGTCGCGCTGGGAGCGGGACGCCTGGCGGACGCACGCGAAGGCGCCCTTCATGACCTGGAACAACACCTGGTACAACGCGCCCTGTGCCTTCTGGCCGACCGGTCCCCGGCAGCCGGTGAACGTCGCCAACGGCAAGCTGTCCTCCGCGCTGCTCTTCCAGGCGACGGGCGACGCGGCGACCCCGTACGCCGGGGGCGTGATGGCGCACCGGCTGCTGGCCCACTCCAGCCTGGTGGTCGAGGAGGGCGGCGGCAACCACGGTGTCACGCTGAGCGGCAACGACTGCCTGGACAAGTACCTCGCGGACTATCTGGCCGACGGCACGGTCCCGCGCGGCCGGGGTGTCGCCGACGCCACCTGCGAGAAGTCCCCGGAGCCGGAGCCCGCCCCGCGCACGGCGAAGCGCGCGGCATCGGTGGCCCGCGGTTCCACGCTGCACGGGCTGCTGGGCTTCCGCCACTGAGCCGCAAGGCGAAATCCTCGCGCGGCACCCCGGGGTCTTCCCTAGGGTGCCGCCATGACCCGACCCCCGCTCCACATCCGCTCCATGCAGCTCACCGACTGCGACCGCGTCTCACAGATCCGGGTACGCGGCTGGCAACACGCCTACCGGGACATCGTGTCGGACGCCTACCTGGACAAGCTGAACGCCGAGGAGGACGCGGAGCTGCGGCGGGCCCGGTTCGGGCGCGGCGACGGTGTGCAGTTGGTGGCCGAGCGGGACGGCGAGGTGCTCGGCTGGGCGGCGTACGGACCGGGGCGGGAGGGCGAAGTACCCGAGGGAAACGGCGAGTTGTACGCCCTCTACGTCGACCCCGAGCACCTCGGCGGCGGGATCGGGCACGCGCTGCTCACCGAGGTGACCGAACGCTGCGCGTCGTATCCGCGCCTGTATCTCTGGGTGTTGACGGGCAACACCCGCGCCCGCCGCTTCTACGAGCGCGCCGGTTTCCGCCCCGACGGCACCGCGCAGTCCTTCGAGGCGGGCGGCGAAGAGGTCTTCGAGGTCCGCTACGTGAAGTGACGAGTCGTCAACTCGACCTCTTCTGGCGGGGGATGCGGGTCAGCGCCCCCACCGCCGCCTGCGCGAGCACCGGGTGCGCGAGGGCTTCGTTCAGCACCCGCCGGGCGCGCGGGTCGGCCAACTCCCCCAGTCCTTCCACACAGGCGAGGGCGACGCGCCGGTAGGGATCGTGCGGGCGCAGTCTGCGCTCCAGGGTGGTGATGAGCGCGGGCACGGACTCGGGGGCGCGCAGTTCGACCAGGAGCCGCACCGGGTGGAGGGCGTAGGCGACGCGGAGTTCGTTGGTGGCGAGGGCGGCGGCGGCGCGGGCGGTGCGCGGGTCGCCGAGGCGGGCGAGCGCGGTCGCGGCGGCGGCGCAGCGGGGCGGATCGCGGTGGTTGAGGAGCAGGACCAGGGACTCGAAGGCGCGGCGGTCCCCGGCACTGCCGAGCCGGAAGGCGGCCAACTCCCGTGCCCACAGCGGCTGTCCGGGCGCGGTGAGGACCTCGGCCAGTTCGTCGTGGTCCTGGGTGTCCAGCAGGCGTTCGCAGGCAGCCGCGCCGCGCGACTCCTGCCGTAAGCGCTGCGTGAGCGCTCGCAACTCTTCGTCCACGGATTCAGATTAGGCACGTCACACGCCCTTGGGGAGGTACATCACAAAGTCCCGTCCTCGCACAGGTCTGGCGCGCTCGTTACTCACTGGTTAAGCTCAGACGAGCGAGTTACCCACTCGCGCTCCGCTTGCGGCGGTCTGGTGACGCGGCCGTCGTGGGCGATCGACATTTCAGGTACCTCGGTACCCGCTGTACGACCCGGCTCCGGGACAGGGCCGGTCGGCACACCGCCGTTCGCGGGTCTGTGCGTGACCCGCGAGGACGGCACCGGGCGTGTGCGCTCGCAGCCCGGAAACACCCGCATCGACCGGATCATCCGCATCGACTCGGCTCCGTTGTGCGCCCCTCGGCGCACCCGGCGCGTTCCCTCGTCGTCACCCTTTCTGGAGTCCCGTGATGGCCACTCCCCTGTCCCACCCCTCCCCTTCCCCGCTGCGTACGGTCGCCGTGGTCGGCCTCGGCACCATGGGCACCGGCATCGCCGAGGTGCTCGCCCGCGCCGGTCGCGAAGTGATCGGCGTCGACATCAGCGCGGCGCAGACCGCCCGGTGCGTCTCCGCCCTGGAGGCGTCGACCGCCCGTGCCGTGGCGCGCGGGCGGCTGTCCGAGGAGGAGCGCGTCGGCGTTCTCGCCCGGGTGCGCACCTCGACGGACCTCGCCGCGGTCGCCGGTGCCGATCTCGTGATCGAGGTGGCGCCGGAGTCGTACGAGATCAAGCAGCAGATCTTCCGTGAACTGGACGCCGTGGTGCGCCCGGAGACGATCCTGGCGACCGGGACCAACGCCCTGTCGGTGACCCGGCTCGCTGCCGGTTCGGCGCGCCCGGAGCGCGTGCTCGGGCTGCACTTCTTCAACCCGGCGCCCGCCATGAAGCTGGTCGAGGTGGTCTCCTCGGTGCTGACCGCGCCGCAGGCGGTGGCCGCCGTGACCGACCTCGCGGTGGAGCTGGGCAAGGAGCCCGTCGCGGTGGGCGACCGCCCCGGGTTCGTCGCGGACGGTCTGCTGTTCGGCTACCTCAACCAGGCCGCCGCGATGTACGAGGCACGCTACGCCTCCCGCGAGGACATCGACGCGGCGATGCGGCTCGGCTGCGGGCTGCCGATGGGCCCGCTCGCGCTGCTCGACCTGATCGGCGTGGACACCGCGCGCACCGTCCTGGACGCCATGTACGCCGAGTCCCGCGACCGGCTGCACGCGCCCGCCCCCATCCTGAAGCAGCTCAGCGAGGCGGGGCTGACCGGCCGCAAGGCGGGGCGGGGCTTCTACACCTACGCGGCGCCGGGCAGCGCCGAGGTGGTCCCCGACGCCCTGACCCCGGCGCCCGACGGCACCGGCGCGCAGGGCCGCACGGTGCGCTCCGTCGGTGTCGCCGGGTCGGGCACGATGGCGTCGGGCATCGCGGAGGTCTTCGCCAAGGCGGGGTACGACGTGATCCTCGCGGCGCGCACCGAGGAGAAGGCGGAGACCGCCAAGTCCCGTATCGGCAAGTCCCTTTCGCGCTCGGTGGCCAAGGGCCGGCTGACCGAGGAGGCTGCCGCCGGGATCCTGGACCGGATCACCCCGGCGGGGTCGTACGAGGCGTTCGCGGACGTGGACCTGGCCGTCGAGGCGATCGCGGAGGACCTGGACGTCAAGCGGCAGCTCTTCCAGGCGCTGGACAAGGTCTGCAAGCCGGGCGCGGTCCTGGCCACCACCACCTCCTCGCTGCCCGTGGTCGCCTGTGCCCGCGCGACCTCGCGCCCGCAGGACGTGATCGGGATGCACTTCTTCAACCCCGCCCCGGCGATGAAGCTGGTCGAGGTCGTGCGCACGGTGCTGACCGGCGAGGACGTCCACGCGACGGTCCGCGAGGTCTGCGCGCGGATCGGCAAGCACCCGGTGGACTGCGGCGACCGCGCCGGTTTCATCGTGAACGCGCTGCTGTTCCCGTACCTCAACAACGCGGTGAAGATGGTCGAGGAGCACTACGCCACCCTCGACGACATCGACGCGGCGATGAGGCTCGGCGGCGGCTACCCGATGGGTCCGTTCGAACTCCTGGACGTGGTGGGGCTGGACGTGTCCCTGGCCATCGAGAAGGTGCTGCACCGCGAGTTCCGCGACCCGGGTCTCGCCCCGGCCCCGCTGCTCGAACACCTGGTGGCGGCGGGCTGCCTGGGTCGCAAGACCGGTCGCGGTTTCCGCGAGTATGCCCGCCGCTGACGGAGCACGGGACCGCGGGCGCGCGGAGCCGGAGTGGGGCGGACTGCTCGATCCCGGCGGGTTCTCCCCCGTCGCCGGGCGGTCCCCCGCTCCGGCGGCGGAGGGCGGGCGCGCACCGGTCAGGGGCGACCGCCCGGCGGGCAGGGGCGGGCGGTCACCGCGCGGAGGCGGGCGATCCCCGGCACCGGACTCCGCACCCGGCTCCGGGCCGAAGGCGCCGAAAGCGACGCCGACCTCCGCACCGGGCTCCGCGCAGGCCCCCGCCCAGGGGTCCGCTCCAACCCCCGCACCCGCGCGTGAAAGTGGCTCCATGCAGTACGTTCGGGGCATGTCCCAGCCCGCCAGGTCCTCACGTACACCCGCCACGCCCGACACTCCGGAGAGTGCCGCGGGCGGTCGCGCCGCCGCCCAGCGGCTCCGGATGCGCCGGGAGCTGGCCGCCGCCGCGATGGAGCTCTTCGCGACGAAGGGGTACGAGGCGACCACCGTCGACGAGATCGCGGCCGCGGCCGGGGTCGCCCGTCGTACCTTCTTCCGCCACTTCCGTTCCAAGGAGGAGGCGATCTTCCCGGACCACGACGACACCCTGGTGCGGGCGGAGGCGGTGCTCAATGCCGCGCCCGCGCACGAGCATCCGCTCGACACGGTGTGCCGGGGCATCAAGGAAGTCATGAAGATGTACGCGGCGCAGCCGGAGATCTCGGTGGCCCGCTACCGGCTGACGCGCGAGGTGCCCACGCTGCGCGAGGCCGAGATCGCCTCCGTGGCGCGCTACGAGCGGCTGTTCACCCGCTATCTGCTCGGTCACTTCGACGAGCACGCGCACGCCGACGACGCCAACGACGACCCGCTGCTCGCCGAGGTCGCCGCGTCCGCGGTGGTCACCGCGCACAACCATGTGCTGCGGCGCTGGCTGCGGGCCGACGGCCAGGGTGATGTGGAGGCGCAGCTCGACCACGCCTTCGCGATCGTCCGCAAGACCTTCGGCACGGGCATCGGCGCCGGGCGCAGCGCGACGTCCGCCACGGCCACGGGAACCGCCGCCGTACCGGCCGCGGTCTCGGCGCAAGGCGAGGTCCTGGTGACGGTCGCGCGCACCGACGCCCCGCTGGACGAGGTGATGCGGACCATCGAGGAGGCGCTCAAGGCGCGCTGAGTCCGCCTCTCCCCGCACGACGACGGCCACCCCTCGGGGTGGCCGTTTCGCGTGCCCGGATTGCTCCTCCGGGGCTGTTTCCGCCGGTTTTCGGACCCCCGTTCGATCGATCATCGCTCATTTGTTAAGTGAAGATTTCATTTGAGTCTGTTTTTTGGCACTCAGTGCCTTGCCGACTGACACGCGGTGTCATACGTTGAGAGTGTCCGGGCGGCCGGCGCGCAGAGTCCCTTCGCGCGTCGGCTGTCCCCTCAAGCCCCACTCGGCTTGTGCGCCCGGACGCCTGCGTCACAGGCACCCTCCCGCGCCACCCAGCGCTGCCGAAGCACCCCGCCGGAACCCCGGCCCACCCCTCGCACCCCTCAGCAGCACTCCCGCACCACCGACGAACCGCCAGTGCCCTTCCCTCAGGGCACTCACCGCCGGAGGCACTACCGTGACCGTGAAGGACATCCTCGCCGCGATCCAGTCGCAGGACGCCACGTCCGCCGACTTCGCCGCCCTGCCGCTCCCCGACTCGTACCGCGCGATCACCGTGCACAAGGACGAGACCGAGATGTTCGCGGGCCTCGAGACCCGCGACAAGGACCCCCGCAAGTCGATCCACCTGGACGACGTCCCGGTGCCGGAACTCGGCCCGGGCGAGGCGCTGGTGGCCGTGATGGCCTCCTCCGTCAACTACAACTCCGTGTGGACCTCGATCTTCGAGCCGCTCTCCACCTTCGGGTTCCTGGAGCGCTACGGCCGCACCAACGAGCTGGCCAAGCGGCACGACCTGCCGTACCACATCATCGGCTCCGACCTCGCGGGCGTCGTCCTGCGCACCGGTCCCGGCGTCAACGCCTGGAAGCCCGGTGACGAGGTCGTCGCGCACTGTCTGTCCGTCGAGATGGAGTCCTCCGACGGCCACAACGACACGATGCTCGACCCCGAGCAGCGCATCTGGGGCTTCGAGACCAACTTCGGCGGGCTGGCGGAGATCGCGCTGGTCAAGTCCAACCAGCTCATGCCGAAGCCGGACCACCTGAGCTGGGAGGAAGCCGCCGCCCCCGGTCTGGTCAACTCCACCGCCTACCGCCAGCTCGTCTCCCGCAACGGCGCCGCGATGAAGCAGGGCGACAACGTGCTGATCTGGGGCGCGAGCGGCGGACTCGGCTCGTACGCCACCCAGTTCGCGCTGGCGGGCGGCGCCAACCCGATCTGCGTCGTCTCCAGCGACCAGAAGGCGGACATCTGCCGCTCGATGGGCGCCGAGGCGATCATCGACCGCAACGCCGAGGGCTACAGGTTCTGGAAGGACGAGCGGACCCAGGACCCCAAGGAGTGGAAGCGCTTCGGCAAGCGCATCCGCGAGCTGACCGGCGGCGAGGACATCGACATCGTCTTCGAGCACCCCGGCCGCGAGACCTTCGGCGCGTCCGTCTTCGTCACCCGCAAGGGCGGCACCATCACCACCTGCGCCTCGACCTCGGGCTACATGCACGAGTACGACAACCGCTACCTGTGGATGTCGCTCAAGCGCATCATCGGCTCCCACTTCGCCAACTACCGCGAGGCGTGGGAGGCGAACCGCCTGATCGCCAAGGGCAAGATCCACCCCACCCTGTCCAAGGTGTACTCCCTGGAGGACACCGGCCAGGCCGCGCACGACGTGCACCGCAACGCCCACCAGGGCAAGGTCGGCGTCCTGTGCCTCGCCCCCGAGGAAGGGCTCGGTGTGCGCGACGAGGAGAAGCGCGCCCAGCACATCGACGCGATCAACCGCTTCCGGAACGTCTGACGGCAACGGAGGCCACACCCATGACACAGCGTCAGAAGGACCGGCCGTGGCTCATGCGCACGTACGCCGGCCACTCCACGGCGGAGGCGTCGAACGAGCTGTACCGGCGCAACCTCGCCAAGGGCCAGACCGGTCTGTCGGTCGCCTTCGACCTGCCCACCCAGACCGGCTACGACGCCGACCACATCCTCGCCCGCGGCGAGGTCGGCCGGGTCGGCGTGCCCGTCTCGCATCTGGGTGACATGCGCAGGCTGTTCCAGGACATCCCGCTGGAGCAGATGAACACCTCGATGACGATCAACGCCACCGCCATGTGGCTGCTGGCGCTCTACCAGGTCGTCGCCGAGGAGCAGGGCGCGGACATCACCCGGCTCCAGGGCACGACCCAGAACGACATCGTCAAGGAGTACCTCTCGCGCGGGACGCACGTCTTCCCGCCGGGACCCTCGCTCCGGCTGACGACGGACATGATCGCGTACACGGTGTCCCACCTCCCCAAGTGGAACCCGATCAACATCTGCAGCTACCACCTCCAGGAAGCGGGCGCCACGCCGGTCCAGGAGATCGCGTACGCCATGTCCACCGCGATCGCCGTCCTGGACGCCGTGCGCGACTCGGGCCAGGTGCCCCAGGAGCGCATGGGCGACGTGGTGGCGCGCATCTCCTTCTTCGTGAACGCGGGCGTCCGCTTCGTCGAGGAGATGTGCAAGATGCGCGCCTTCGGGCGCATCTGGGACCAGGTCACCCGCGAGCGGTACGGCATCGAGAACCCCAAGCAGCGCCGGTTCCGCTACGGCGTCCAGGTCAACTCGCTCGGCCTGACCGAGGCGCAGCCGGAGAACAACGTCCAGCGGATCGTCCTGGAGATGCTCGCGGTGACGCTGTCGAAGGACGCCCGCGCGCGTGCCGTCCAGCTCCCGGCGTGGAACGAGGCGCTCGGTCTGCCCCGCCCCTGGGACCAGCAGTGGTCGCTGCGCATCCAGCAGGTCCTGGCGCACGAGAGCGACCTGCTGGAGTACGAGGACATCTTCGCGGGCTCGCACGTCATCGAGGCGAAGGTGGCCGCGCTGGTCGACGAGTCCTTCGCGGAGATGGCCCGGATCGAGGAGATGGGCGGCGCGATGGCCGCCGTCGAGTCCGGGTACCTCAAGGCGCAGTTGGTGTCCTCGCACGCCGAGCGGCGGGCGCGGATCGAGTCCGGCGACGAGAAGATCGTCGGCGTCAACATCTTCCAGACCACCGAGCCCAACCCGCTCACCGCCGACCTGGACACCGCGATCCAGACGGTCGACCCGGCCGTCGAGAACCGGGTGATCACCGCGTTGCAGCACTGGCGTGACACCCGCTACCAGCCGCCCTTCAACCACCCGCGCCCCTGCAAGGCGCTGGAGAAGCTGAAGGCAGCCGCCAAGGGCACCGAGAACCTGATGGAAGCCACGCTGGAGTGCGCCCGCGCCGGGGTCACCACCGGCGAGTGGGCGGGGGCGCTGCGCGAGGTGTTCGGCGAGTACCGGGCGCCCACCGGCGTCTCCTCCGCCCCCGTGGCGGTCCCCGCCGAGGCGGGCTCCGCGATGGCCGGGGTGCGCGCCCGGGTGGACGCCACCGCGCGCGACCTGGGCGTGGGCAAGCTGCGCTTCCTGGTCGGCAAGCCGGGTCTGGACGGGCACTCCAACGGCGCCGAGCAGATAGCCGTGCGCGCCCGTGACGCCGGGTTCGAGGTGGTCTACCAGGGCATCCGGCTGACCCCGGAACAGATCGTGGACGCCGCCCTCGCGGAGGACGTGCACGCGGTCGGGCTGTCCATCCTGTCCGGCTCGCACGCCCAGCTCGTCCCGGACGTCCTGGAGCGGCTGCGCGAGGCCGGCGCGCACGACATCCCGGTGATCGCGGGCGGGATCATCCCGAACGCCGACGCCGAATTGCTGAAGTCCGCCGGTGTGGCCGCCGTGTTCACCCCGAAGGACTTCGACATCACGGGAATCATCGGCCGTATCGTCGACGAGATCCGCACAGCGAACAAGCTCGACCCCCTGGAGGTCCCCGCATGACTGTCAACCGTCTGCGTCCGCGCCGCTCCTGTCTGGCGGTGCCGGGGAGCAACCCGCGCTTCCTGGAGAAGGCGCAGGGGCTGCCCGCCGACCAGGTCTTCCTGGACCTGGAGGACGCGTGCGCGCCGCTCGCCAAGCCCGAGGCGCGGCACACCATCGTCAAGTTCCTCAACGAGGGCGACTGGACGGGCAAGACACGGGTCGTGCGGGTCAACGACTGGACGACCGAGTGGACGTACCGGGACGTCGTGACCGTGGTCGAGGGCGCGGGCCCGAACCTGGACTGCATCATGCTGCCCAAGGTGCAAAGCGCCGAGCAGGTGGTCGCCCTCGACCTGCTGCTCACCCAGATCGAGAAGACCATGGGCTTCGAGGTCGGCCGGATCGGCATCGAGGCGCAGATCGAGAACGCGCAGGGACTGAACAACGTCAACGCGATCGCCGAGGCGTCCCCGCGCCTGGAGACGATCATCTTCGGTCCCGCCGACTTCATGGCGTCGATCAACATGAAGTCGCTGGTCGTGGGCGAGCAGCCGCCCGGCTACCCGGCGGACGCCTACCACTTCATCCTCATGAAGATCCTGATGGCCGCCCGCGCCAATGACCTCCAGGCGATCGACGGTCCCTACCTCCAGATCCGCAACGTCGAGGGCTATCGCGAGGTCGCCCGGCGCGCAGCCGCGCTCGGTTTCGACGGCAAGTGGGTGCTGCACCCGGGCCAGGTCGAGGCGTCCAACGAGATCTTCTCGCCCTCGCAGGAGGACTACGACCACGCCGAGCTGATCCTCGACGCGTACGAGTACTGCACGTCCGAGGCGGGCGGCAAGAAGGGCTCGGCGATGCTCGGCGACGAGATGATCGACGAGGCGAGCCGCAAGATGGCCCTGGTCATCGCGGGCAAGGGCCGCGCGGCCGGAATGCGGCGGACCAGCAAGTTCGAGATTCCGGAGGCGTGAGATGCAGTTCGGGCGCACCTACGAGGAGTTCGAGGTCGGGGCCGTCTACAAGCACTGGCCCGGAAAGACGGTCACCGAGTACGACGACCACCTCTTCTGCCTCCTCACCATGAACCACCACCCGCTCCACATGGACGCCAACTACGCCGAGAGCACGACCGACTTCGGCAAGAACGTGGTGGTCGGGAACTACATCTACTCCCTGCTCCTCGGCATGTCGGTGCCGGACGTGTCGGGCAAGGCGATCGCCAACCTGGAGATCGAGTCGCTGCGGCACGTGGCGCCGACCTTCCACGGGGACACGATCTACGGCGAGACGACCGTGCTCGACAAGTGGCCGTCGAAGTCGAAGAACGACCGCGGGATCGTGCACGTGGAGACCAAGGGCTACAAGCAGGACGGCACCCTGGTGTGCGTCTTCCGCCGCAAGGTCA
Organism: Streptomyces sp. DSM 110735; assembly: GCF_016482685.1. Taxonomy (GTDB): domain Bacteria; phylum Actinomycetota; class Actinomycetes; order Streptomycetales; family Streptomycetaceae; genus Streptomyces. Next base: position 117,078 of record NZ_JACYHF010000006.1, read on the forward strand.
TGGTGCCGACCGAGACGTACATCAAGGAGCGCGGCGGCGAGCAGCCGGGCCGTCCGGAACTCAAGGAGCAGGTGAAGTAGATGGCGCGCCTCGCCCGGACCGCAGGTCTGACGGACATCCAGCGGGAGATCCTCTCCACCGTCCGCGACTTCGTGGACAAGGAGATCATCCCGGTCGCCACCGAGCTGGAGCACCGCGACGAGTACCCGCAAGCGATCGTCGACGGCTTGAAGGAACTCGGCCTCTTCGGTCTGATGATCCCCGAGGAGTACGGCGGTCTGGGCGAGTCCCTCCTCACCTACGCCCTGTGCGTCGAGGAGATCGCCCGGGGCTGGATGTCGGTCTCCGGGATCATCAACACGCACTTCATCGTGGCGTACATGCTCAAGCAGCACGGCACGGAGGAACAGAAGTCCTACTACCTGCCGAAGATGGCCCTCGGTGACATCCGGGGCGCCTTCTCGATGTCGGAACCGGCGCTCGGCTCGGACGTGTCGGCCATCACCTCCAAGGCGGTGAAGGACGGCGAGGAGTACGTCCTGAACGGCCAGAAGATGTGGCTCACGAACGGCGGCACGTCCTCCCTGGTCGCCGTCCTCGTCCGCAGTGACGAAGGACACCCCGAGGGCACCGCGCCCCACAAGTCGATGACGACCTTCCTGGTGGAGAAGGAGCCCGGCTTCGGCGAGGTCCGCCCGGGGCTCACGATCCCCGGCAAGATCGACAAGATGGGCTACAAGGGCGTCGACACCACCGAGCTGATCATGGACGGTCTGCGCATCCCCGCCGACCGCGTGCTCGGCGGCGTCACCGGCCGGGGTTTTTACCAAATGATGGACGGCGTGGAGGTCGGGCGCGTCAACGTGGCGGCGCGCGGCTGCGGTGTCGCCCAGCGCGCCTTCGAACTGGGCGTCCAGTACGCACAGCAGCGCCACACCTTCGGCAAGCCGATCGCCCAGCACCAGGCCATCCAGTTCAAGCTGGCCGAAATGGCCACCAAGGTCGAGGCCGCCCATGCGATGATGGTGAACGCCGCACGCAAAAAGGACTCCGGGGAGCGAAACGACCTGGAGGCCGGGATGGCGAAGTACCTCGCCTCGGAGTACTGCAAGGAAGTGGTGGAGGACGCCTTCCGCATCCACGGCGGCTACGGATTCTCCAAGGAGTACGAGATCGAGCGCCTGTACCGCGAAGCGCCCATGCTGCTCATCGGTGAAGGCACCGCCGAGATCCAGAAAATGATCATCGGTCGCAGACTGCTCGAAGAGTACCGGTTCCAGGGCTGATTGTCCGGGGACGGGGTGTTTTCTTCGTAGGGAAGATCACACCCCGTCGACGGTCTTCAGCCGTCGACTCGGCTTCCTGGCTTGCCCAGTTGCGGCCCGCTCCCGGTACGATCCCGGAAAGCCGCCGTCCCCCGTCAAGCGCGGCATCATCCGCTACGAAGGTCATCCATGCCCCACAGCCAAACCTCTGCACCTCGCGACAGCCGGGCCGGCGTACGCCTCGCGCGCGGAGCATCGCCGTGGCTCCTCCCGACCGTCGCCACCGCAGCCCTCAGCCTGGCCCGCGCCCGCCGCTCGGGCGTCGCCAAGGCCGTCGCCGTTCCCGCCACCGCGCTCGCGGCGGGGATGCTGTGGTTCTTCCGCGACCCCGAGCGCGAGATCGCCACGGGCCGCGTCATCTCCCCCGCCGACGGTGTGGTGCAGAGCATCATGCCGTGGAAGGACGGCCGCACCCGCGTCGCGATCTTCATGAGCCCGCTGAACGTCCACGTCAACCGGGCGCCTCTCGCGGGCACCGTGACGTCGGTCGAGCACATCCCCGGCGGCTTTGTTCCGGCTTTCAACAAGGAGAGCGAGAACAACGAGCGCGTAGTCTGGCATTTCGACACCGAACTCGGCGACATCGAGATGATCCAGATCGCGGGAGCGGTGGCTCGCCGTATCGTGCCGTACCTCCCCGAGGGGACGAAGGTCGAGCAGGGCGAGCGCATCGGTCTGATCCGCTTCGGCTCGCGTGTCGACCTCTACCTGCCCGAGGGCGTGGAGGTCGCGGTCGAGGTCGGTCAGAAGACCGTGGCTGGGGTGACTCGCATTGACCGTGATTGATCCGGAGACACAGGCGGGCTGGGTGCCCGAGGCCGACGCGGCCGACGACGAAGAGGAGATGCCTCTCTCTCTGCGCCTGTCGATAGCGGACACGCTGACGCTCGGCAACGCGACCTGCGGGTTCATGGCGGTGTACTTCACCACCACGGGCATCCTCATCCCGCACCTCACCGGCAGCCAGGAATCCGGCATGGCCCGCCACAGCGCGGCCACGGCGGTCATCCTGATGCTCTGCGCGGCGATCTTCGACCTGTTCGACGGTCTGGTGGCGCGCAAGCTGCGCTCCTCGCCGATGGGCGCGGAGCTGGACAACCTCTCCGACCTCATCAGCTTCGGTCTGGCGCCGGCGTACTTCGTCCTGGTCTACGGCATGGTCGCGGACGACGCCCACCAGCGGGTGGCGGCGCTGGGCGCGATCGTGGTCCTGCTCGCGGTGGTCCTGCGTCTCGCGCGCTTCTCCTGCGTGACGATGAAGGACGGCATGTTCCAGGGGATGCCGTCGCCGTTCGGCGCGCTGACCGTCGTCTCGATCGTGCTCCTGGAGCTGCCCTTCGTGGCGACGCTCCTGGCCATCGTGGGCACCGCCTGGCTGATGGTGAGCCGGGTCGAGTACCCGAAGCCGCGTGGCCGCCTCGCCGGTGCCGTGCTCGGCTGGATCGTCCTCTCGATGGGGCTCCTGGCCGCCTGGGCCTTCGACGCTCCGGGCGGACAGCTCCTCCTCCAGACGGGCTGCGCGCTCCAACTGGTGATGGGCGCGGTGATCCCCCTGTTCGCCACGGCCCGCCGGGTGAACAACTTCCGCGACAACCGCCGCGAGGCGCGAGCGGCGCAGCTCCCGTAGCCCCGCCGGTCCAGCAGCAGACACCGAGGGCCCCGACCTGTGACAGGTCGGGGCCCTCGGTGTCTGCCCTTGGTCCAGGTGGTCCTCGCTCAGGTCAGGTGGTCCTCGGCCAGGCGGGTGGCCAGGCGTTCCAGGAGGGGACCCGCTTGGGCTCGGCAGCGGGATTCGTCCGGTTCGAGCGAGGTGAGGGGGTAGGCGCGGGTGATGCCTGCGGTGTGGAGGGCGGTGGGGGTCAGGGTCAGACGGCCGCAGACCGCCACCACCTCCTTGCCCGCCGCGCGGGCCGCCGCCGCGACTCCGGCGGGTGCCTTGCCGTGGAGGGTCTGTTCGTCGAGGGAGCCCTCGCCGGTGATGACCAGGTCGGCGCGGTCCAGCGCCGCCGCGAAGCCGAGGGTGTCCAGGACGACCTCGATGCCGGGCCGGAAGCGGGCGCCGAGGAGGAGGGCGGCGTAGCCGAGTCCACCGGCGGCGCCCGCGCCGGGGAAGGTCGCGAGGTCCGCCGCGCGCGGGACGGTGGCGGCGAGGACGGTCACGTAGTGGGCGAGGGCGGCGTCGAGGAGGGTCACGTCCGCCGGGGAGGCGCCCTTCTGCGGGCCGTACACGGCGGCGGCGCCCTGCGGACCGGTCAGCGGGTTGTCGACGTCCCCGGCGAGCACCAGGTCCACGGAGGCGAGACGGGGGTCGAGACCGGACAGGTCGGCACGGGCGAGGTCCGCGAGCGCGCCGCCGCCGGGCGCCACCGGCTTGCCGCCGCCGTCCAGGAGCCGCGCGCCGAGCGCCGTCAGCATCCCGGCGCCGCCGTCCGTCGTGGCGCTGCCGCCGACGCCGAACACGATGGTGCGCGCGCCCGCGTCCAGCGCGGCGCGGAGCAGCTCCCCGGAGCCGTACGTGGACGCCGTCAGCGGCGCCCGTACGCCCTCCGGCAGCCGCCGCAGCCCGCTCGCCTCGGCCATCTCCACGACGGCGGTGTCCCCGCGCACCGCGAAGGCGGCCGTCAGCGGCTCCCCCAGCGGTCCGGCGACCCGCGCCTCCAGCCGCTCGAACCCTGCCGCGAGCGCCGCGTCCACGGTGCCGTCCCCGCCGTCGGCCACCGGCAGCGCCTCCACCACCACGTCCGGCACCACCCGCCGCAGCCCCGCCGCGACCCGCCCGGCCACCTCGGCAGCCGTCAGCGACCCCTTGAACTTGTCGGCGGCGACCAGCACCCGCCGCCCCGTCCCCACACCGTCCACCACCACATGCCCCTCACTGTCCGGCGGTACGCCCGCCGCTGCGACCCTAAGGGCTGGGGACGGACTCCGTCCGTGCGGTACGACGCCGGTACGCCCCCAGCGCGTCGGGGTCCGTCCCCGCGCCCCGCAAGCCCCGCCGCGCCCCCTGTGCCCGCCGCCGCGCGCCTGGTTACGCTGCCAGGATGACCACGAACGACTTCGCCACGTACATCGCAGGTCTGCCCCGGGTCCTCGCGGCCGCCGCGTGTCTCTTCAGGGACGACGAGGGGCGGGTGCTGCTCGTCGAGCCGAACTACCGGCCGGGGTGGGGGCTGCCGGGCGGGACGATCGAGTCGGACCACGGGGAGACGCCCCGGCAGGGGGCGCGGCGCGAGACGCTGGAGGAGATCGGTCTCGACCGGGAGCCGGGGCGGCTGCTCACCGTGGACTGGGTGCCGGGACCGGACCGACCGCCGCTGGTGGCGTATCTGTACGACGGCGGCGTGCTGAGCGAGTCCGAGCTGAAGTCGATCCGTCTCCAGGAGGAGGAGCTGCTGTCCTGGCGCCTGGTCCCCCGCCCCGACCTCCCGGACTACCTCCCCTCGCCCCTCTCCGACCGCATCCTGACCGCCCTGGACGTCCTGGCGGAGGGCGACGGACCGGCGGAGCTGGAGAACGGCCACCGGGTGGTCTGAGGAGCCCCCGCGCGGGGATATCCGCTCGCCGCGCCGCCCGCGACCGCCCTACCCTCGGTCCCATGGCCAAGCCCCTCGTAGCCGTCCTCAGCGGCGCAGGCATCTCCACCGACTCCGGCATCCCGGACTACCGCGGTCCCAACGGGCTGTGGCGGCGGGACCCGGAGGCCGAGAAGCTCGTGACGTACGCGTACTACATGGGCGACCCGGAGATCCGGCGCCGCTCGTGGCAGATGCGGCGCAAGAACCGCGCGCTGACGGCGGAGCCGAACGCCGCGCACCGGGCGGTGGCCGAGCTGGAGCGTTCCGGGGTCCCGGTGCGGGTGCTGACGCAGAACGTGGACGGGCTGCATCAGCGGGCCGGGCTGCCGGACCGCAAGGTGCTCGAACTCCACGGCAACGTACGGGAGTTCGTGTGCACCAAGTGTCATGCGCGCGGTCCGATGGAGGACGCCCTCGCCCGGGTGGAAGCCGGTGAGGACGATCCGCCGTGCCTGGAGTGCGGCGGGATCCTGAAGTCCGCGACGGTGATGTTCGGGCAGAGCCTCGACCCCGTCGTCCTGGGCGAGGCGCTGTCGATCAGCAAGGCGTGCACGGTGTTCATCGCCGTGGGCAGCACACTCCAGGTGCAGCCCGCCGCCGGTCTCGCCGGGGTGGCCGCCGATCACGGCGCCCGGCTGACGATCGTCAACGCCGAGCCGACCCCGTACGACGACCTCGCCGCGGAGGTCGTCCGCGAGCCGATCGGCACGGCGCTGCCCGGCCTGCTGAGCGCGCTGGCCGGGCAGTACGGGGGCTGAGCCGCGGTCGGTCAGAAGAGGCTCTCCCCCTTCTCGACCTTCTCGAACTCCAGCAGCCGCTGCTTGCGGGCCAGTCCGCCGCCGTAGCCGGTGAGGCTGCCGGTCGAGCCGATGACGCGGTGGCAGGGGACGATGATGCCGACCGGGTTGCGGCCGTTGGCGAGCCCGACCGCGCGGGAGGCGGTGGGGTTGCCGAGGGCGGCGGCGAGCTGGCCGTAGCTGCGGGTCTCCCCGTAGGGGATGAGGGTGAGCTGCTCCCAGACGCGCTGCTGGAACGGCGTGCCGCCGAGGTTCAGCCGGAGCGTGAACCGGGTCAGGTCGCCCGCGAAGTAGGACGACAGTTGCTCGCGAGCCTCGCCGAAGGCGCGCAGGGTGTCGTCGCGCGGACCGAAGGTCTCCTCGGCGGGGCGGTGGCGCTGGCCCTCCATGTAGAGACCGCACAGCGTGTCGTCGGCGTCCGCGACGAGAGTGAGCGGCCCGTAGGGGCTGTCGACGAGGGTGTGGTGCTTGCTGGCACTCATGGCAACTTCCTCAGTCCGGAAGGACGTTGATCGGGTGGCTGTCGGTCGCCCACAGGTACTGCACGGCGTACGCCCGCCAGGGGCGCCATGCCTCGGCGCGGCCGGTGAGCGCGGCCGGGGTGGCGGGGAGCCCGAGGCGCTCGGCGGCGCGTCGTACTCCCAGGTCGGTGACGGGGAAGGCGTCGGGGTCGCCCAGGGCGCGCATCGCGATGACGTCGGCGGTCCAGGGACCGAAGCCGGGCAGGTCGAGCAGGCGGGCGCGGGTCTCGGCGCGGTCGGACTCGGCGCCGAGCCGCAGCGTGCCGTCCGCGAGCCGTTCGACCAGGGTCGTCAGGGTGGTGCGGCGGGTACGTGGCATGGCCAGGGTCGCGGGGTCCACGGCGGCCAGTGCCGCGGGGGTCGGGAAGAGATGGGTGAGCCCGCCCTCGGGGTCGTCCAGCGGCTTGCCGTGCGCGGCGACCAGGCGGGCCGCGTGGGTGCGGGCGGCGGCGGTGGACACCTGCTGCCCGAGCACCGCCCGTACGGCGAACTCCGCCTCGTCCACCGTGCGCGGCACCCGCCGCCCCGGCGCGCGGTCCACCAGCGGGGCGAGCGCCGGGTCGGCGCGCAGCCGCTCGTCCACGGCGGCCGGGTCCGCGTCGAGGTCGAGCAGGGCGCGGCAGCGGCTGATCGCCACGGTGAGGTCGCGCGGGTCGCTCAGGGTCAGGCGGCAGGCGATGTGTCCGGCGGCCGGGGAGAGCGCGACGATCCCGTGCCCGTACGGCAGCGAGAGCGTGCGCCGGTAGGCGCCGTCCCGCCACTCCTCCACGCCGGGTACGGCGGTGGCGGCGAGGTGTCCGAAGAGGTTGCCCGGCTCCAGCGGAGCCCGGTACGGCAGCCGCAGGGAGATCGTGCCCGGTGTGGCGGCGGGTCCCACGGCCGGGACGCGGGCGCGCAGCTCGGTCGGGGTGAGGGCGTAGACCTCGCGGACGGTGTCGTTGAAGGTGCGCAGGGAGGCGAAGCCCGCGGCGAAGGCGATCTCCGCCATGGGCATCGCGGTGGTCTCGATCAGCAGCCGGGCGGTCTGCGCGCGCTGGGCGCGGGCCAGGGCGAGCGGTCCGGCGCCGAGTTCGGCGAGGAGCTGGCGCTCGATCTGCCGGGCGGAGTAGCCGAGCCGGGCGGCGAGTCCGGGCACGCCCTCGCGGTCGACGACGCCGTCGGCGATGAGCCGCATGGCGCGTGCCACCAGGTCGGCGCGCTGGTTCCACTCCGGTGAGCCGGGGCTGGCGTCGGGGCGGCAGCGCTTGCAGGCCCGGAATCCGGCCCGCTGGCAGGCTGCCGCGCTCGGGTAGAAGGTCATGTTCCGGGGCTTGGGCGGGACCACCGGGCAGCTCGGCCGGCAGTAGATGCCGGTGGTGAGCACCGCCGTGAAGAACCACCCGTCGAAGCGGGCGTCCTTCGACTGCACGGCGTGCACGCAGTGCTCCCGGTCCAGGTGGGCGGCCGGGGGCGCCGCCCCCGCCGTCCCGCTCGTCGCTGTCCTCATGTCTCCAAGGATGGTCACCGGGAGCGCCGGACGCTGGCGAGAATCCGACATGTACCTGGGGGTGACCAGGGACCGCCCCGCGCCCGGGTCAGACAGACGTGCGATACGCGCCGACCCACTCCGAGGTCGTCCGCAGCCCGCCGAACGTATAGAAGTGCACCTTCACCACGCCGTGCCGCGACGGGTCGTACCGCAGCGCCAGCTCGCGCAGGAAGCGGTCCGGTCCCGTTGTTCCCATGAGGTTGGTGAGAGAGAAGCCGTACTTGCGGGCGACGGAGGCGCTGGTGGCGACGCCGAAGCGGGAGGCGTAGCCGAGCAGTCGGCGCACTCCGGCAGGACCCGGGACGCCGACGCGCACGGGCAGTTCCACCCCGCGCGCCCGGACCGCCTCCAGCCAGGTCAGCACCGGGTCCACGGCGAAGCCGAACTGGGTGATCACCTCGCCGCCGAACCCCCCGGCGCCGAGCGCGACCGCCTTGTCGGTGAGCGCGGACCACAGGACGGGTCCGGTGAGAGCGGGGTGGCCCTCCGGGTAACCGCTGATGCCGACGTGCCGTACGCCGTGGCGCCGGAGCAGTCCGGTGCGGATGACGGAGAGGGCGTCCTCGTAGGGACCCTCGGGGCGGGCGGGGTCGCCGCCGACCACGAAGACGTGCTCGCCGGTGCCGTCGGCGGCGAGTCCGGCGAGGAACTCCTCCAGGTGCGCCCGGGAGGGCAGGCGGCGGGCGGAGATGTGCGGGACGGGGACGAAGCCGAGCCGCTTGACCGCGCGGGCGGCGGCCAGCCGGGTGCCGAGGTCCTCGCCCGCGAGATAGGTCACGTTGATCCGGGTGCCCGGGGGTATGCCGGGGGCGGCTTCCTCCAGGCGGGGCACGTCCTTGCCGGTCATCTCCAGGGAGAAGCCGTCCAGCAGCGCGGCGCCCGCGCCTCCGGCTGCCGTCGCACGGGCGGCCGGGACGGAGGGGACGGGGTTCATCGTGCTCCTTGCGCGGCGGTCCCGCGCGGCGGCGGGACCGTGACCTTGAGGGGGTGGTCTCGGCCGATGATGTCACGCGCACGCGGACGCTCCGACGACACACCCGGAAGTAACGATTCCGTATCGTTCGGCCCGTAAAGCCGCACAGGTTGCCGTGGTTACCTGAGCCAAATCCGCAAGTGCTTTAATGATCCGCCGACATCACGGCCGAATGCCCCCTCCTCCTGCCGCGTCACGAGGAGGCGGACACCCGGTGAACAGGTTCGGAACACGGCACGTTTTCCTTTTCGAGGGAGCTTCGATGACCAGGCTCAATCGCGGGCGGTTGCTGCCCTCGGCGGGCACAGTCGTCGGCTCGGCGACCGCTGCGGCGGCACCCTCCGGACAACCGGGGCCACCCGCCCCGACGACGCGTCAGAACCGCACCACCCCTTGTCACTTTGCTCACGCTTCGCCCGTAATGCGGCATTTTTCCCTGTCGTACATTGCTACGCGGGCCGCATAAGCCATACGGCCGCCCTTTCCGCCCCCGGTCCGCCGGGAGCGGCGCACCCCCCGCATACGCTCACCCCGTCCGTCGCACCCCCAGCAGGAGCCCAGCCCGTGCCCTCCGCCGGACTCGTCCCCCGTCGCATCGCGCAGCTCTACGCGGTGTTCGCGATATTCGCGCTCTTCGCGGCGCAGTTGATCGGCGCGCTGATGCCGATCGTCCCGCTCTTCGTCGCCGCGACCGCGGCGGGCGTCGCTCTCGAAACGTACCTTCAGTACAGGCGGCCCGCGGCGCTGGCGCAGCTCAACAGGATCCGTCTGGACGTGACCGTCCGGCAGTTGCTGCGCGACATGCTGGTCATGGTGGCGCTGCTGCGCATCGAGGGGGTGGAGCCCCGGCGTGAGCAGGCCCCCCTGCTCGTCGCGCTGGGCGCGTTCTACAGCCTGCACTTCCTGTGCCAGGCGATCGCCGTCATGGTGCGCCGCGCGCGCTCGCTGCCGATCGTCACGCGCAACATCGACGCCGCCGAGCTGAGCCTGAGCGCCGCGCCGCCGCGCATCCTGCTGCGCCGCCCGGCGCACCGGCTGCTGACCTTCGCCGTCCCCGGCACCATCGGTCTGCTCCTCACCGCCGTCACCACGCAGGCGCGCTGGGGTGCGGTCGGTCTGGCCGTCTCCGTCGCGCTGATGGCCGGCGGCACCCTGCACCTGGCCCGCTGGCTGACCGGCAGGAAGCGCGCCAAGAGCGACGCCGAGGTCATGGAGTGGCTGGACAGGTGGCTGGCCGACTACCGGCCGACCGTCGCCATGTACTTCTCCGGCGGCACCTCCTCCGCCTACCAGGCGAACATGTGGCTCTCGACGCTCTCGCAGCTCGAGCGCCCGCTGATCGTGCTGCGCGAGCGGTTCATGGTGCAGAAGATCGACGCCACCGACGTGCCGATCATCTGCTTCCCGAAGGTCTCCACGATGTTCGCGCTGGAGAACTCGACGCTGAAGATGATGCTGCACCCGGCGAACTCCGGTAAGACCTCGCAGGTGCTGCGCATCCCCTCCATCAAGCACGCGTTCATCAACCACGGCGAGAGCGACAAGCTCTCCTCCTGCAACCCCTACGCCAAGGCGTACGACGAGGTGTGGGTGGCAGGTCCGGCGGCGCGCGAGCGGTACGCGCTCGCGGACGTCGGCGTCGAGGACAAGGACATCGTCGAGGTCGGCCGCCCGCAGCTCGCGCCGATCCGCCCGTACGCCGGTCCGCCGACCGGGGAGTACACCCAGGTGCTCTACGCCCCCACCTGGGAGGGCTGGGACGGCAACCCCGGCAACACCTCCGTGGTGCTCGCGGGCGAGAACATCGTGCGCAAGCTGCTGGCCGACCCCGCCGTGCGCCTGGTCTACAAGCCGCACCCGATGACCGGCTCCGTCGACCCGCGCGCGGGCGCCGCCAACGAGCGGATCAAGGCGATGATCCGCGAGGCCGCCGCGAAGCGCTCCGGCGCCCGTCCCGGTCCGGAAGCCGCCGCCGAGCTGGCCCGCCGCACCGCCGAACTGGAGAAGCTGACCTCGGTCTCCTTCCGTCCGGGCGCCGACGAACTGGAGCGGATGCTGCTCCAGGGCACCCCCCAGGGCGACCGCGAGTCCGAGATCGTGCGGGCGACCGCCGCCTGGGAGGCCGCGTACTGGGCGTCCTTCCCGGAGTGGGAGCACCTGATCGTCACCGACGCGCGACCCGCGATCTTCGCCTGCTTCAACATGGCGGACCTGCTGATCAGTGACGTCTCCAGCGTGGTCTCCGACTGGCTGACCAGCGAGAAGCCGTACGCGGTCGCCAACACCTCGGGCATGACCGAGAAGGACTTCCGCACCGCCTTCCCGACCGTGACCGCGGCCACCGTGCTGGCGCCGTCCGCGAAGGGCGTCCCGGGGCTGCTGGAGTCGGTCCGCCACCCGGAGAAGGACCCCTTCGCCGAGCGGCGCGCCGAGCTGAAGGAGCACCTGCTCGGTCCGTCCGACCCGCCGTCGATGGAGCGCTTCCGCGCCGCCGCCGAGGCGCTGTGCGCCCAGGCGGACGAGCGCCGCGAGCGCATGGCCGCCCGGCTCGCCGCCCCGGCGATCCCCGCCCCGCGCGGCGCGGGCGACGACGACGCGGCGCGCGAGGCGGCCGTGGAGAGCGAGGCGGCTGTGGAGGGCGACGCGTCCGTGGAGGGTGACGCGGAGGACGCGGTCACCGCGTAACGCCGCAGGCATGCGAAGGCCGCCGTGCGGGACCAGTGATCCGGTCCCGCACGGCGGCCTTTCTCGTGCCGCGCCGGGTTCACCCCAGGCGGCTCTCCAGCCACTCCAGGACGTCGGGGGTCACCGGGTCGGCGAGGTCGGCGAACTCCTCGTGCCGTTCCAGGAACTTCGCCACGTACGGGCAGACCGGCACGACGCGCTTGCCGGAGGCGCGCACGTCGGTCAACGCCCCCTGGACGAGGCGGGCGGCGAGACCCTGTCCGGCGTAGGCGTCGTCGACCTCGGTGTGGTGGAAGACGCGCTGGTCACCGCAGTCGAGGTAGGCGGTGAGCCCGGCGCGCTCGCCGTCCACGTGGATCTCGTAGCGGTGCCTGGCGGCGTTGTGCTCGACGGTCGGGGCGGACGGGGTCATGGGCGTGCCTTTCGGGCTCACGGACGTTTCAGGGGGGTGTTTCAGGTGGCGCTGCTGGTCGGGCAGGGCTCAGCGGCGGGCGGGGTTGCCCCGTGGCCGGAGGGCGGCGTGCGGCAGGGCGGGAGCGGGGAGCCGGTCCCCCGGGTATCCCTCGACGGCGCCGAACCGGGCGGACGCGCTCTCCCACTCCTCGCGCGCCTTGACGATGTCCTCGTGGCTGCGCCCGATGAAGTTCCACCACATGACGATCTCCTCCTCGAACGGGGTGCCGCCGAGCAGGACGGCCCGCGCGGGGTCGTCGGTGTCGTTCGCCAGCGTGAGGGTGTCGCCGCCCGGCGGCAGATGACCCAGCTCGGCGCGGTCCAGCGCCGTACCCTCCAGCCGCACCCGCCCCTGGTCGACCAGGAGCCCGTGCTCGAAGGCGGGGTCGACGGCGAGGGTCAGGGTGGTGCCGGGCGCAAGGACGATCTCGGCGCCGAGCAGGGGTGTGAAGGTCGGCACAGGTGAGCTGCCGATGCCGGGGAGGGTCCCCAGGAAGACCCTGATCCCGGCGCCGTCGACCCGTACGGGTTCGGGGACGTGGTGCCGGAAGTCCCGCTCCGTGTCGCGGTGCTCCTCGGGCAGGGCGACCCACAATTGGACGCCGTGCAGGACGGTGGTCGCCGGGGTGGAGACCTCCGAGTGGCAGATGCCGTGGCCGCCGGTCATGAGGTTCAGCTCGCCGGGGCGTACGAGGGCGTGGCTGCCCAGGCTGTCGCGGTGCTCGATCTCCCCGCTGAACAGCCAGCTCACGGTCTGGAGACCGGTGTGCGGGTGCGGGGCGACGTCCATGCCGCCGCTCGCGGAGACGTCGTCGGGGCCGTAGTGGTCGACGAAGCACCAGGCGCCGATCGTGGTCCGCCCGCGCTGCGGCAGGGTGCGGCGGACCGTCATGGCGCGGGGTCCGCCGAGCGGCACGTCACGCGGGGTCAGTACCTCGACCCGTTTCTCTTCGCCGTTGCTCACGCCGGGCGCCTCCCGCCAAGTTTTGTTCTACGTTCAACTACATTTCTCATCATAGGGCGCTCGCCCCAGCGGGTACACCCCACTAGGGGGATCACTGAAACCCCGGCTCCACGCACCTCCGAAAGGCCCCCTCGCATGACTTCCCCCCACCGCTCCTTCTCTTCCCAGCCCGCCTACGACGTGGGGCTGCTGGTCATCCGGCTGGCGGCCGGCGTGATCCTCTTCTCGCACGGCACGCAGAAGCTGTTCGGCTGGTTCGGCGGCGGCGGTCTGGACGCCACCGGGCACTTCTTCACCCTGAGCGGCTATCCCGCCGGTACGACCTTCGCCCTGATCGCGGGTCTCGCCGAGACCCTCGGCGGCATCGGACTCGCCCTCGGCTTCCTCACCCCGCTCGCGGGCGCCGCCGCCCTCGGCACGATGATCAACGCCCTGGCCGTCACCTGGAACAGCGGCTTCTTCGCCCCCACCGGCTTCGAATTCACCCTCCTCCTGGCCGTCGTCGCCCTCGGCCTCACCCTCACCGGCCCCGGCCGCATCGCCCTGGACCACTTCGTCCCGATCCTCCGCCACCACCGCCTCGCCTACGGGGTCGCGGCGGTGGTTCTCGCTGCGGCGGCATCGGTGGTGGTGCTGATCATCAGGGGCTGACGATCAGATCGGACGGCATGCCGTATCGACGGGCGTCCAGGGTCGCCGCCACCGAACCCAGCAGCGTCCGCCCCATCGCCGGTGTCCGGTACACCCCGAGGAACTCCTCCCGGGCGATTTCCTGCCGGTCTGTCCGGGACGGTCGCGCCGGGCGTTGAGTACCCATACTCATGCCTCCGCTCAACTCCCCGGCAAGACTGCCGACATGGACTCCTCGCGCCCCGTATCCCCTGCTCTTGTCCCGCGGCTGTCCGGCGCCGCCGTCACCGGTGCCGGGCTGGCCGCGGGGGCGACCGCCTACCTGGCGCGGGCGCGGGAGCGGGCCGAGGGGATCTGCGGGGCGGACGGCGTCATGTGCGTCACCTGGGGGAATCTGACCGCGCTGCCGGTCGTCATCGTGACCGCGCTGGTCGTGCTGGTCGTGGTGTACAAGCGACTCGACATCAGACCGCGGCTCGCCGTCATACCGCCGACGCTGCTGCTCGCGCCGCTGCCCCTGACGGCGGCGCAGACGGTCCTGGGCGGGACGGCCACCGCCGCCGCGGGGGCGGTGTGGGCGGGGGCGCTCGCACTCACCGCCTGGGACCGGTACCGGGTGCTCGGGCTCACGGCGGGTGCCGTGCTGGTGTGCGGCTCCATCTTCGTGCTGTACGGCTGAAGTCCCAGCAGGGGTCAGGCGCGGGCGAAGTCGCTCGGGTGGAAGCGTCCCTTCTTGAGGTGGGACTCGATGTCCTCCAGGCTGTGTCCGGTAAGCTCCGGCATCCGGCGCCAGACGAACAGCCAGGCGGCGACGTTGAAGAAGCCGTAGATCCAGAAGACCTGCCCGACACCGAAAGCGTTGATCATCGTCAGCAGGGTCAGGGTGATGAGCAGGTTGGTGCTCCACAGCGTGGCCGACTGGACACTGGTCGCGGCGGCGCGGACCCCCAGCGGGTAGATCTCGGAGCCGGTCAGCCAGCCCATGAGCTGGAGACCGCCCGCGTTGAAGAACATGAACGCCAGCAGGCAGGCGACGATGCCCGGGATGTCGGAGCGCCCGGAGTGGCCGGTCACGAAGAACGCGCCGAGGGCGAACAGACTGAGCGCCGCGCCGGGGACCATCACCAGGGTGAGCCGTCGGCGCCCCACCTTGTCCACGATCCACAGCCCGACGATCATCATCACCAGGTACGTCACGCCCAGCGCCACGCTGATCCGCAGCGCGTCCTCCCGGGAGAAGCCGTTGTCCGTGAGGATGGTCGGCGCGTAGTAGATGATCATCTCGATGCCGGACAACTGGGTGAACACGGCGATCCCGCAGCCGACGATCAGCGCCGGGCGCACCCACGGCTGCCGCAGCCCGCGCCAGCCGCGCCGCTCCCGTCCGACCTTCTCCTGCTGACCCGCGAGGGCCACGATCTCGTCCAGTTCGGGGGCGATGTCGTAGCCGTCGGGCCGTACCGCCTTCAGTACGCGCTCCGCCTCGTCCACCCGGCCCTGTTCCACCAGCCAGCGCGGGCTCTCGGGCAGCCGCAGTTGGCCGAGCAGCATCACCAGGGCCGGTGCGGCGGCCGCGCCGATGGCCACGCGCCAGGACACCGACTCGCTCGCGCCCACCAGGGTCGCGATGACGATGCCGACGCCGATGGCGAGCTGGAAACAGAGCACCAGACGACCGCGGATCGTCCTCGGGGCCAGCTCCGCGACGTACATCGGCACGGTCTGCGTGGCACCGCCGACGGCGAAGCCGAGCAGCACGCGGGCCAGCGCCAGACCGACCGCGCTGGGCGCGAACGAGCAGGTCAGGCTGCCCGCGATGAACACCACACAGATCAGCAGGATGGTCCGGTGCCGACCGATCCGCTCGCACAGCAGACTGCACGCGAGGGAGCCGATCACCGCGCCCAGCAGAATCCCGGCGGCGATCGCCTCCTTCATGAAGTCCCCGATGCGGAACTCCTTGGAGATCTGCAGCAGGGCGCCGGAGATGATGCCGGTGTCGTAGCCGTAGAGCAGACCGCTGATCGCGGAGACCACGGCCGCCGTCAGCATGCGCCCGTTCAGACCCCGCACCGGCGACGGCGCGTGGTCGGTGGCTCGGCTCACGGTTCCTCCCGGCTGACGGCCCTGGTGGGCAGCCCCGGGGAGGGACCGCCCGGCCGAAACCGTAACGCCGGGCCCGGTCCCCGGCCGGGCGGCTCGCGCAGGGGCGACCGCCCGGCTTCACGGGAGGCGGTTCGCGCGCCTCCGTCCTGCTTTGCCTGCTCGCTCGCTCACGCGGCGAGGTCGTGACCCGGGTGGAGCACCACCTTGGTGTAGCCCTCGATCCGCTGGTCGAACTTCTCGTACGCCTGCGGGGCGTCCTCCAGCGGCAGTTCGTGGGAGACCACGAAGCTGGGGCGGGCACGGCCCGAGGTGATCAGGTCGCGGAGCTGGCGGTTGTACCGCTTGACGTTGCACTGGCCGGTGCCCATCTTCTGGCCCTTCTCGAACATCTTGCCGATCGAGACCAGGAGTTGACCGTGCTTGGCGTGCTCGTCGGGACCGCCGGGGTCGGACGGCACGTACAGCCCCGGGATACCGAGCCTGCCGGTCGGCCGGACCGTCTCCACGAGCTGGTTGAGGACGATCGCGGGTTCCTCGTGGTGGGACTCGTCGCCCGCCTGCGCCTGATAGCCGACGGCGTCGATCCCCTTGTCGGTGCCCTCTCCGTTCGTCTGTGCCTTGATCTGCTCGGCCGGGTCGCCCTGGGTGAAGTCGATCGGGATGGCCCCGATCTCCGCCGCCTTAGCGAGCCTCTCGGGCACGCGGTCGACGACGAACACCTTGGACGCGCCGCGCAGCAGCGCCGAGTAGGCGGCCATGAGTCCGACCGGTCCGGCTCCGTACACCGCGACGGTCTCGCCGGGCGAGACCTGCGCGAGTTCGCAGCCGTGGTAGCCGGTCGGGAAGATGTCCGCCAGCAGGACGTAGTCCGTCTCGTTCTCGTCGCCCTCGGGCAGCTTCAGGCAGTTGAAGTCGGCGAACGGCACGCGCAGCCGCTCCGCCTGGCCGCCGGTGTACGGGCCCATGGCGACGTAGCCGTAGGCACCGCCCGCGAAACCGGGGTTGACCGTCAGACAGAACCCGGTCTCCCCGGCGAGACAGTTCTTGCAGAACCCGCACGCGACGTTGAACGGCATGACGACGCGGTCGCCCACCTTCAGGGAGGTCACGCCGTCGCCGACCTCCTCGATCACGCCCAGGTTCTCGTGGCCGAAGACGATGCCCGGCTCGGCCGCCGTGCGCCCCTCGTACATGTGCAGGTCCGAGCCGCAGATCGCGGACGACGTGACCCGGACGATCACATCGTTGGGGTGCAGGATCTGCGGATCGTCGACTTCCTCGACCGTGACACTGAAGGGCCTCTCGTAGACAACGGCTCTCACCTCTGTCACCTCCGCGTCTGACGCCGGATGACGGTGGCGAGCGCGGACCGCCGCCGAGGGCGCGCAGAAAGAGCGGGCCCCCGGTCATCACCGTGGCCTCGAACCCTCGCTTCACCGCCGGATACTTCCAGGTAACTCCGGTAACCCGGGCACCGCAAGCGTCGCAGGTGAGGGGGGCTCGGGTGTCACAGGTGGTCGAAGAAGCGGGTCCGCGCGTCGTCGTTCATCGCGGTCGCCTTGTGCAACCGGCGGGCGGTGGGTGCCGTCCCCGTTCAGAGGGCCGGAGTGATCGACTTCGGGTCGGGGCGGGAGGCGGGGACAGTGGGTGTGGGCGGGCTCGGGAAGATCCTTGGGTGGGGCGTGGTGTTCGGTCCGCTGTCGGTGCTGCTCCTCGTGCGGGTGGGCGGCCTTGACGGGGCGACGCCGGTCGCCGTGGCGGTGGTGCTGTTTCCGTACGCCGTCGTGCTGAGCGTGCTCCTGCTGGTCCTGGTGCTCGGGGTGCGGGCGCTGCGGTCCTGGCCGGTGGTCGTCGTCGCGGCGCTGCTCGCGGCGGCTCATGTGGCGCTGCTGGTACCGCGGTTCGTGCCGGACGGGGAGCATGTCCCGGCGGGGGCGGCCGAGTTGAGGGTGGCCACGCTCAACACGCATGTGGGGAAGGCGGACGCGCGGGCGGTCGTACGGCTGGTGAAGTCCGAGCGGATCGACGTGCTGGCGGTGCAGGAGCTGCCGTCCGCCGGAGTCGCCGCGCTCGCGCGGGCCGGGCTGGGGCGGGTGCTGCCGTACCGGGAACTGCACCCCGAGAACGACTCCTCGCTGTACTCCCGCCTTCCGCTGACGCACGGTGGCCCCTTGAAGGCCGACACCGCCTGGCCCCAGACCACCGCTCGGGTGCGGGTCGGCGGGCGGAGCGTACGGCTGGTGGCCGTCCACACCTACTACCCGTTCGGCGACGCCGCCCGCTGGGGCCGCGACATGACCGCCCTCACCTCCGTCGCCCGCGCCGACGGACCCGACACGGTGTTCCTCGGCGACTTCAACGCCTCCCTCGACCACGCCCGCATGCGCACCCTCCTCTCCTCGGGCGACCTCACCGACACCCACGCCGAACTCGGCCACGGCTGGTCCCCCACCTGGCCCGCCGACAAGCCCCTCCTCCCACCCCTGGTCCAACTCGACCACGTCCTCCACGGCCCCGGCCTGACGGCCGTCTCGGTGACGGAACGGACCGTTCCTGGCACGGACCACCGCGCGGTGCTCGCGCGGCTGGCGTTGCGTTAGACCTCCTCCGCTAGACCTCCTCCGCCCGCTCGACACCGAGGTCACGGCGCATCGCGTCCCGCAAGCGGGTGAGCGCGGCCTCGTACTCGGCCCGGCCCCCGGTGTACGCCTCGTCCCCGGCGAGGGCGCCGGACGCGGCGCGGTCCCGTACGTCGCGCAGGCGCCGGAAAGTGTCCTCGGAGGCGGTGAACACCTCCGGCGCGGCTGTGATCGACATCTGATAGCGCACGCCGTAGCAGGCGGCGAAGCTGTCGCGGGCGGAGCGGTCCCGCTCGGCGAGGGTCAGGTCGTGGTTCCGGGCCAGCGCGCGAAAGGCGTTGCGGGCCTGGGAGAGGCAGGTCAGATAGTCGCCGTACAGAATCCGCCGCACGCCGGTCAGCCGGTCGTCCTGCTCCCGCCGCCACCGGCTGCGCTCCAGCAGAGCGGCGGAGCCGGTCGCGATCAGCGCGCCGACCACGGCGCTCGCCAGTGTCATCCAGGGCATGGGGCGACGGTAGGGCGACGTGCGGGCGGGCGGAACAGGGCGTGGGTGGCGCGGCCACCACGGACCGCGCGGTCAGTCCACGTAGCGGGCGAACGCCTCGTACGCCGACTCGTCGAAGAGGACGAAGCGGACCTCCTCCACCTCGGTCGGGAGGGTGCGGACGGTTTCGACGGCTATGCGGGCCGCGTCGGGCATCGGCCAGCGGTAGACGCCGGTGGAGATCGCCGGGAAGGCGATCGTGCGGGCGCCGAGGTCGTCGGCGACCTGGAGGGAGGTGCGGTAGCAGGACGCCAGGGGGGTGGGGTCGCTGTCGGGGCCCTGCCAGACGGGGCCGACGGTGTGGATGACCCAGAGGGCGTCGAGGTGGCCGGCGGGGGTGGCGACGGCGTGGCCGGTGGGGAGCCCGCGGCCGTAGGAGGAGGCGCGCAGGGCGCGGCAGGCTTCCAGGATGGCGGGTCCGCCGCGCCGGTGGATCGCGCCGTCGACGCCTCCGCCGCCGAGGAGGGAGGAGTTCGCCGCGTTGACGATGGCGTCGGCGCGCTGGCGGGTGATGTCGCCCAGGACGAGCCGCAGCGTGGTCATCTCTGTCTCAGCCTCCTCCAGACCGCCTTGGCGGCGTTGTGCCCCGACATGCCGTGTACCCCGGGACCGGGCGGGGTCGCGGAGGAGCAGAGGAACACCGCCGGGTGCGGGGTGCGGTACGGGAACGCCGACAGCCGGGGACGCAGCAGGAGCTGGAGTCCGGAAGCCGCGCCGCAGGCGATGTCGCCGCCGACGTAGTTGGCGTTGCCCGCGGCCATCTCGGCGGGTCCCGCGGTGGCGCGGGCGAGGACGCGGTCGCGGAAGCCGGGGGCGAAGCGCTCCAGTTGGCGCTCCATCGCGTCGGTGAGGTCGCCGCTCCAGTTGTTCGGGACGTGCCCGTAGGTCCAGAAGACATGCTTGCCCTCGGGCGCGCGGGTGGGGTCGGCCACGCTGGGCTGCACGGTGATCATGAAGGGTTTCCCGGGGGCGCGGCCCTCGCGGGAGGCGGCGCGCAGGGCACCGTCGATCTCGGCGCGGCTCGCGCCGATCTGCACGGTGCCCGCGACGCGTGCCTCGGGGGCGGTCCACGGGACCGGTCCGTCCAGCGCGTAGTCGATCTTGAAGACGCTGGGGCCGTAGCGGTAGTGGTCGTAGTAGCCGCCGAAACCCGCGATGCGGGCGAGCGCGGTGGGCGAGGTGTCGAAGACGTAGGCGCGGGCGGGCGGGAGGTCGTCCAGGCGCTTGACCTCGTAGTCGGTGTGCACGGCGCCGCCGAGGTCCTTCAGGTACGCCGCGAGCGCGTCGGAGATCGACTGGGAGCCGCCCTCGGCCACGGGCCAGCCCCGGGCGTGCGCGGCGAGGGCGAAGACGAGGCCGATGGCGCCGGTGGCGAGACCGTTCAGCGGGGCCATCACATGGGCGACCAGGCCGGAGAAGAGTGCCTGGGCGCGCTCGTCACGGAAGCGGCGCATCAGCGCGGTGGCGGGCGGGAGCCCGGCGAGACCGAAGCGGGCCAGCGTGAGCGGGTCGCGCGGCAGCGCGGTGGACGGCAGGGACATGAAGTCCCGGACCAGGGTGTCCCAGCGGGGCAGGAACGGGGCGACCAGCCGCCGGTACGCGCCCGCGTCGCGCGGTCCGAGGGACGCGGCGGTCTCCGCCACGGACCTCGCCAGCACCGCCGCGCTGCCGTCGGGGAACGGGTGCGCCATGGGCAGCTCGGCGTGCAGCCAGCGCAGCCCGTACCGCTCCAGCGGGAGGGCGCGGAAGGCGGGCGAGTTGATGCCGAGCGGGTGGGCGGCCGAGCAGGGGTCGTGGCGGAAGCCGGGGAGGGTCAGCTCCTCGGTGCGGGCGCCGCCGCCGACGGTGGACCGTGCCTCGAAGAGGGCCACGGAGAAGCCGCGCCGGGCCAGTTCCACGGCGGCGGTCAGTCCGTTCGGCCCCGCACCCACCACGACGGCATCGAGCATCGACGGCACCTTCGGACCCCCTCGTCGGCCGGTGGCAACTCGGATCAGGATAGGCGGGCGGTCCGCCGCTCCCCCGGCGGGTGGCTCCCCGCCCGGTTCAGGACGGGCGGCGCTCCGCTCTCCGCCGGGTTCAGGGCAGGTGGCTTCCCGCTCCCCGCCCGGTTCAGGACGCCGTACGCAGCAGCTCTCCCACGCGGCGCGCGGTCGCGGCGTCGCGGGCGGCGGTGAACGGCAGTACGTTGCCGCCGGTTATCCGGAACGGTTCGCCGGTCAGGGTGAGATGGGCGCCGCCCGCCTCCTCGACCAGGAGCAGTCCCGCCGCGTGGTCCCAGGCGGCCTCCCAGGAGAAGGCGACGGCGTCCGTGTCGCCCCGGGCGATGGCCAGGTACTCCAGCCCGGCCGAGCCGCAGGAGCGCGGGGAGACGCCGTCGGTCCACAGGGCACGCAGCGCGCGCTTCTGTTCCTCGGTGGTGTAGTCGGGGTGGGACACGGCGACCGTGAGGTCACGCCCGGGCGCGGGCGGACCGGCGAACAGGCGCTCCCCGTCGAGATAGGCGCCCTGTCCGCGCACGGCGGTGGCCATCTGGTCGCGGACCGGCGCGTACGTCCAGGAGGCGAGCACGGTGCCCCGGTGGGCGAGCGCGACCAGGGTGCAGAAGCCGTCCTTGCCGTGCACGAAGTGCCGGGTGCCGTCGACCGGGTCGATGATCCAGACCGGGGCGTCCCCCTTGATCGCCTCGTACGACGCCGGGTTGGCGTGCACAGCTTCCTCGCCGACGGCGACCGAGCCGGGCAGCAGGGCGCACAGGTCGGCGGCGAGACGGCGCTCGGCGAGCCGGTCGGCGTCCGTGACCAGATCGTGCGGACCGCTCTTCTGGTCGACCTCGTGCGCGGCGAGTCTGCGGAAGCGGGGCAGGATCTCGGCCGCGGCCGCCTTGTGGATCGCCTCCTCCACATCGGCGGAGTGCCGGGCGAGAAACTCTTCGAGGGCTTCCGTGTCGTCGATCATGTGTCCATGAGACCACGCCCGGCGGACATTCCCCCGCCAGGCTGTGGACAACCCGGAAAACGCCTGGTCAGCCGCCTGTGGGCAACCGGCGGGACCCCGCCCGGCGCCCGCCTCAGCGGCCCACCGCGTACCCCTGCGTCCCGCGCGGATTCGCCGCCGCGGAGAGCACGCCGGTTCGGGGGTCACGCGCGACCGCGCACAGCCGTCCCTCCGACCACGCGGGTCCCACGGTCACGTCGTGTCCCCGGCGCCGCAGCTCCGCGACCACGGCCCGAGGCATCCGGGACTCGACGGTGACGCTGCCCGGGCGGCTCGTGCGCGGGTGGAAGGAGCTGGGGAAGCCGTCGTTGTGCCAGTTCGGGGCGTCGATCGCGCCCTGGAGGTCGAGGGCGCCGCGCACCGGGGCGCGCAGGGCGGCGGCGAGGAAGAAGTGGAACTGCCACTGGTCCTGCTGATCGCCGCCGGGGGTGCCGAAGGCGAGCACGGGCACGCCGTCGCGCAGCGCGAGGGAGGGGGTGAGGGTGGTCCGGGGACGGCGCCCCGGCGTCAGGGAGTTGGGCAGCCCCTCCTCCAGCCAGGCCATCTGAAGCCTCGTGCCGAGCGGGAAGCCGAGTTCGGGCACGACGGGGTTGGACTGGAGCCAGCCGCCGCTGGGGGTCGCCGCGATCATGTTGCCCCAGCGGTCCACCACGTCGAGGTGACAGGTGTCGCCCCGGGTGGCGCCGTCGGCACTCACCCGCGGCTCGCCGGGCACCCCCGGTTCGCGCGCCCCGAGCACCGGCTCGCCCCCACCCCCCAGCCCCACGGTCGGCTCCCCCGCCCCCGGCAGACTCCTGGCACCCGCGTCCGCCCGCGCCCCCGCCCGCGCGGGCAGCCGTGGCGCCCGCCCGTCCACCGTCCCCGGCCGCAGCTCGTACGACGCCGACTCCCCCACCAGCGCCCGCCGTTCCGCGTTGTACTCCGCCGACAGCAGCCCCGCGAGCGGGACTTGGGCGGCGTCGCCGTACCACGCCTCTCGGTCGGCCATGGCGAGCTTGCAGTTCTCGACCAGCAGGTGGACGTAGTCGGCGGAGCCGTACGCGGGCAACTCTGCGGGCAGCAGTGCGAGTTGCTGGAGGAAGGCGGGACCCTGGCTCCACGGACCCGCCTTGCAGAGGGTCCAGCCGTTCCAGTCGTAGGTGACCGGGTCCTCGTACGACGCGGACCAGTCGGCCAGGTCGGCTTCGGTGAGCGTGCCGGTGTGGCGTTCGCCGCTGGTGTCCAGGGTGGGGCGGCGGGACTGGCGCAGCAGCGCCTCGGCGATGAAGCCGGAGCGCCACACCTCGCGGGCGGCGTCGATACGTGCCTCGCGGTCGCCCGCGTGGGCGGTCTCGGCGAGCAGGCGCTGCCAGGTGGCGGCGAGCGCGGGGTTGCGCAGCAACTCGCCGGGGCGGGGCGGGCGGCCGCCGGGGAGGTACACCTCGGCCGAGGAGGTCCACTCGGTCTCGAACAGCTCCCGCACGCTCTGCACGGCCGCGCCGACGTTCTCCACGGGCGGGTGACCGTGTTCGGCGTACCCGATGGCGTATTTCAGCACGCCCTCAAGGGACTTGGTGCCGTGGTCGCGCAGGAGCAGCAGCCACGCGTCGAAGGCGCCGGGCACGGCGGCGGCGAGCGGACCGGTGCCGGGGACGAGGTCGAGACCGAGCCCCTGGTAGTGCGCGACGGTGGCTCCCGCCGGGGCGACGCCCTGCCCGCACAGCACCTGGACCTCGCCACCGGCCGGGGCGAGCAGGATCGGCACCTCGCCCGCGGGACCGTTCAGATGCGGCTCGACCACGTGCAGCACGAACGCCCCGGCCACGGCGGCGTCGAAGGCGTTGCCGCCGTCCTCCAGCACGGCCATCGCGGACTGGGAGGCGAGCCAGTGCGTGGAGGAGACCATGCCGAAGGTGCCCTGGAGGGTGGGGCGGGTGGTGAACATGGGGTCTCCCGTCTGCGTGAGCCGCGCCTGCGGGACGAGACTTTCCGCCCGGCCGCCCGCACGTCAACCACGCGCGCGCAGCAGCGCGTCGACCCGGTCCCGCCCGTGCGTCGGCTCACGCCTCCGCCTCGCCCTTCACCCCGGCCAGCGTCTTCTCGATGCCCGCGCGGAGCAGGGCGAGGCGGCCGTCGACGATCTCCTCCTCCCGCTCCGGGTACCGCTCGACGTAGGCGTTCATCGGGCCACGCCCGGAGCCGAAGCGCATCCCGTGCCGCAAGCGGGTGCCCGAGCCGTCCGCGAGCGGCTCCAGGGTGAACATCCAGATCGCCAACGGCTCGCCGAGTTCACGCTCGTTGTAGCGGACGACCTCCCACTCGAAGATCCGGGGCTCGGTGACCTGCGCGATGCGGCTGACCGTGCGCCACTCGCCGAGCACGTCGTTGTGGTTGCGGCCGGAGAAACACGCGCCGACAGCCGGTTCCTCGGCTCCGTCGAGCCACTCCACGTCCTGAAGTTCCGGGCTGTACCTGGCCGGTGTGGAGATGTCCGACACCAGCGCCCACACCCGCTTCGGCTCGGCGGCGATGTCCGTCGCGCACTCCACGCGAGGATCGTCGGCAAGTCGCATCTCTTCTCCCTGAGTTGTCGAAGGCGATGACCGAAGTATGTGCCGCGGCGCGGGGGAACGCCGAGGAGCCCCGCCGGTCGTCCGACTCCGGCGGGGCTCCTGCGGATCACGGTCAGGCCGTGTGCGACGTCAGGCAGTGCGCGACGTCAGGCAGTGCGCGACGTCAGACCGTACGTGAGATCAGGCCGTGTGCAGCGTGAGCCCGTACCGGCTCAGGATCTCGTTGATCGGCTGGAACCAGGTCTCGCCGCCGCTGGAGCAGTTGCCCCAGCCGCCGGAGGTGACGCCCTGGGCCTGGTCGCCGCTGATGAACGAGCCGCCGGAGTCGCCGGGTTCGGCGCAGACGTTCGTCTTGGTGAGCTGATGGACCGCGCCCTGGCTGTAGTTGACCGTCTCGTTGAGGGCGAGGACGGTGCCGCAGTGCCAGTGGGTGGTGGAGCCGGAGCGGCAGATGGAGGTGCCGGGCGGCGCCACGTTGGAGCCGCGCACCAACTGGTCGGAGACGGTGCCCCAGCCGAGCACGACCGGTACGGTCCACCAGCCGCTGCCGACGTTCACCCAGGCGTAGTCGTTGTCCGGGAAGGACGAGCCCTGGAAGTTGCCGACGTAGGAGCGGTCCCAGCCGTAGACGGCGGCGGAGGGCTGTCCGCAGTGTCCGGCGGTGACGAAGCCGCCGTAGACCGAGAAGCCGATGGAGCAGCGGACGTTGCCGGTGTAGAAGGGGTCGCCGCCGACGGTGCCCGCGGCGAGGGTGCCCGCCGCTTTGGAGACGGTCGCGACGGTGACGGGTCCGGCGGCGCGGGCTCGGGTCAGGAAGCGCTGGACATCGTTGTCGGCTCGACGGTCGCGCACCACGTCCACGACGACGGTGCCCGCCTTCGGGTCGACGTGCCAACTGCTCACGCCGGAAGGCGCCTTGAGGCGGTCGATGCGCGCCTTGGCCGCGTCCAGTTCGCGGGCGCTGCGGGGGGCGGTACGGACCGTGGCACCGGCGTCGCGCAGGGCGGCGCGGGTGGCCGGGGAGGCGGCGTCGGTGACGGCCACGGTGAGCCGTCCGCTGTCCGCGTCGTACCAGGAGCCGCCGTACGCCGACCCCGCCGTCCTGCGGGCCTTCGGGTCGAGCTTCGTGGCCGCGCGTTCCGACGCCAGGCGCGCCTCGGCCTGTTCCCTCGTCAGGCCGAAGTCGTGCCGCATCGCGGTCAGGAGCCCCTCGGAGGCGGGCGCCTTCGCGGTGGTGGCGGAGCCGTGGGCGGTCGCGGGGACGGTACCGGCCACCGTCATTCCGCCGAGCATGAGGAGTGCGGCTCCGGCCGCGCGCAGAAGTCTCTTGCGTCTCACGGGAGTTGCCCTTCGTCGTTCCAGCAAGGTGGGGGTGGAACAGCCGATTTCTGAGAGCGCTCTCATGTGTGCGGGGCAGAGCCTAGTCGCGCCTTCATGACAGGTCCATACCAACGGACGGAATCCGCGGGGACCATCCCCGGAACTGGCAATTCCCGACAAACGTCGCCTTCTTGAACGGGCTGGGTCACCGGCCGAGTACGCAGCGAGTTGGACCCTTCCGCGCCGGAGTCAGTCGTGTGAGACTGTCGTCTCCGTCCACCCTGCGGACCCTTCCGCACCCCCTCCCCCACGAGAAGTGCGCCGTGCGATCCCTTCCTCTGCCGCTCGCCCTCACCGCACGTCTGTCTCCCGTCGTCGTGCTGGCCTGCGTGGGCTGGACCCTGTCCTCCGGCCCGGCCACGCCCGCCGCCGCCGAGCACCGCTCCACCGGGCAGGAGAGCGCCCCGGCCGCCTCCTCCGGCGGTGGCGGCGCCGCGTCCTCCGCCCCTGCGGTGAAGACCTACGCCGCGGCGCCCGCACCGTGCGCCGGTGTGCCCGCCGACACCCTCAAGTCCCTTGTCCCCGGGGCGAAGACGGCGGGCAAGGAGATCCCCTCCACTGACTCCAAGCTGCGCCGCACCTGCTCCTGGAACGCCCTCAAGGGCTTCGACTACCGCTGGCTCGACGTCTCCTACGAGGTCACCGCGTCCGACCAGGAGGCGACCAAGGAGTACCAGCAGCGCGTCACCGAGAAGAGCGGCGGCGGCTCGGTCCCCGGCCTCGGGGACAGCGGCTACTCGGTCGTCAACCTCACCACCGAGGACAAGCAGCAGACCCGCGAGGGTCTGGTGATGGCCCGCGCCTCCAACGCGCTGGTCGTCATCACCTACAGCGGAAGCGACTTCGAGAACAAGAAGGCACCCTCCACCGACGAGATCAACAAGGGCGCCATCCAGGCGGCGAAGGCGGCGATGGCGACACTGAAGGGCAGCGCGGGCAAATCCGGCTGACCGGAGCGGTCTCGCCCCCGCGAACGACAGCACGACGCCCCGGCGATGCATCCAGTCGCCGGGGCGCCGTACCTCACAACTGCCTTACGCGGGCTGCTCCTTGCGTCCCGTAGCCGCCGTGAGCGCCAGGTACAGCACCAGTGACGTGCCAAGCCCCACCGCCCAGCCGTAGTCCGCGAGGGGCTTGAGGAAGGGGATGGGGCGGCCGTCGATCAGGGGGTGGAAGTCGGCGCCGCCGATGGCGAGGACGCCGCCGACCACGAAGGCTGCCACGGCACGCCAGTTCCAGCCGCCCGCGTACCAGTAGCGTCCGCCTTCGCGGTAGAGGTCGGCGAGGTCGAGGCGGGTCCGGCGCACCAGCCAGTAGTCGGCGATCAGGATGCCCGCGACGGTGCCGAGCAGCCCGCCGACCAGACCGAGCCAGGTGAAGATGTAGCCCTGCGGGTCGGAGTAGAGCCGCCACGGGAAGATCAGCACCGCGAGGACGGCGGTGATCAGGGCGCCGGTGCGGAAACTGATCTTGCGGGGCGCGATGTTGGAGAAGTCGAACGCCGGGGAGACCAGGTTGGCCGCGATGTTCACCGAGAGGGTCGCGACCAGCACGGTGACCAGGGCGTAGAGCAGCCCCACCACGTTGTCGGTCTTGGCGGCGAGCTGGACCGGGTCCCAGATCGGCTTGCCGTAGACCGCCTGCGAGCCGGAGGTGACCAGGACCGACAGGAAGGCGAACAGGGTCATGGTGGTGGGAAGTCCCAGCGCCTGGCCCCGCGTCTGGGCGCGCTGGCTGCGGCCGTAGCGGGTGAAGTCGGGAATGTTCAGGGAGAGCGTCGACCAGAAGCCGATCATGCCCATCAGGGAGGGCCAGAACAGCTTCCAGAAGTCCCCGCCCCAGCCGAGCCTGGAGGGCTGGTCGAAGAGCGGTCCGACGCCGCCGGCCTTGACGCTCATCCACCACAGCATCACGAAGGCGCCGACCAGGACGAAGGGCGCGGCCCAGTTCTCGAAGCGCCGGATGGTCTCCATCCCCCGCACGATGATGGCGACTTGGAGCACCCAGAAGAGGGCGAAGGACAGCCACATGGTCCAGGCGTAGCCGCCGATGTGCGAGGCGTTCGACCAACTGCCGCCGATGAGCTTGCCCGCGAGGAAGTAGATCGCCTCGCCGCCGATCCAGGTCTGGATGCCGAACCAGCCACACGCCACCAACGCCCGCACGACGGCGGGGAGGTTGGCGCCGCGTATGCCGAAGGAGGCGCGGGCGAAGACCGGGAAGGGGATGCCGTACTTGGGTCCGGCGTGCCCGGTGAGCAGCATCGGCACCAGGACGACCAGGTTGGCCAGGGCGATGGTGAACACCGCCTGTTTCCAGTCCATGCCGACCGCGATGAGTCCCGAAGCCAGCGTCCAGGAGGCGGTGTTGTGGGCCATGCCGACCCACAGCGCGGAGAAGTTGTACGTGGTCCAGGTGCGCCCCGCGACGGGGACGGGGAGCAGGTCCTCGTTGGCGAAGCGGCCGCTGGGCTGGGCAGCCTCGGCGGGGATCTCCACCCGGCCGTCGGGGAGGGTGACTTGGGCGGTCGGCGGCGAGGCGGTGGGAGCGGTGTCGGTCATGGGACAGGCCAATCGGATGAGTGGGACGACGGGACAGGCCGTGCGGGTGGCGCCGATTGGGGGGTGCGTCCGTAGGTTCCGTACGGGCGTCCGGCTCCCCTCCCGCGCAAGGGACCTGCGGGGAGGGGGAGTTCGATCCGACTGCGGGCGGTCGGGCGGGCTGGGCTCAGGCGTTGAGCGCCGGGATGACCTTCGCGCCGTAGGCGTCGATGGTCGCCTCCTGCGCGTCGTGCATGTCGTAGACGGCGAACTGGTCGACGCCCAGCGCGCGCAGCGCGGTCAGCTTCTCGATGTGCCGTTCGACGGGACCGATGAGGCAGAAGCGGTCCACGATCTCGTCGGGCACGAACTGGGTGTCGGGGTTGCCGCTGCGCCCGTGGTGGGCGTAGTCGTAGCCCTCGCGGGACTTGATGTAGTCGGTGAGTTCGTCGGGCACCTGGGCCGAGTGCTCGCCGTACTTGGCGACGAGGTCGGCCACGTGGTTGCCGACCATGCCGCCGAACCAGCGGCACTGGTCGCGGGCGTGGGCGAGCGCCTCGGGCGAGTCGTCCTCGGTGACATAGGCGGGGGCGGCGACGCAGATGGTGACCTCGGAGGGGTCGCGCCCCGCGGCGACGGCGGCGTCCTTGACGGCCTTCACCATGTACTCGGTGAGGTAGAGGTCGGCGAGCTGGAGGATGAAGCCGTCCGCCTCCTCCCCGGTCATCTTCAGCGCCTTGGGACCGTACGCGGCCATCCACACCGGGAGTTGGGCGTCCGGCTTGGTCCAGGGGAAGCGGATGACGGTGCCGCCGAGGTCCGCCTCCTCGCCCCGGCCGAGGGCGCGGATGACCTTCATGGCCTCGCTGATCCGGGCGAGCGTGTTGGGCTTGCGACCGGCGACGCGCATCGCGGAGTCGCCCCGGCCGATCCCGCACACCGTGCGGTTGCCGAACATGTCGTTGAGGGTCGCGAAGGTGGAGGCGGTGACCTCCCAGGTGCGGGTGCCGGGGTTGGTGACCATGGGTCCGACGGTCAGCCGCTCGGTGTTCGCGAGGATCTGGCTGTAGATGACGAACGGCTCCTGCCAGAGCACGGCGGAGTCGAAGGTCCAGCCGTACGTGAAGCCGTTGTCCTCCGCGCGCTTCATGAGGTCGACGACGCGGGAGGCGGGCGGGTCGGTCTGGAGGACTAGTCCGAAGTCCATGGGCGCCACTCCTAGTTGAGGTACTGACAGGTGGAGCGCGGGGTGTAGACGCCGTGCCCGGCGTGCCCGGTGTACTCCCGCTCGGTGATCACGGGCACACCGCGCGAGAGCACGGTCTCGACCCGGCCGGTGATGCGCCGGCCCTCGTACGCCGAGTAGTCGACGTTCATGTGGTGCGTCTCGGCGGAGATGACCTGCTCGGCGTGCGGGTCGTAGATCACCACGTCGGCGTCGGCGCCGGGGGCGAGGGTGCCCTTCTTCGGGTACATGCCGAACATGCGGGCGGGTGTGGCGCAGGCGATCTCGATCCAGCGGCGGCGCGAGATGTGCCCCTCGACCACCGCCTGGTGGAGAAGGTCCATACGGTTCTCCACGCCCGGCATCCCGTTGGGGATCTTGGAGAAGTCGCCCCGGCCCAGCTCCTTCTGGCCCGAGAAGCAGAACGGGCAGTGGTCGGTGGAGACCACCTGGAGGTCGTTGGTGCGCAACCCCCGCCACAGGGCGGCTTGGTGCTCCTGGGGGCGAAGCGGCGTGCTGCACACGTACTTCGCGCCCTCGAAGTCGGGCTCGGCGAGGTTGTCGGTGGACAGGAACAGGTACTGCGGGCAGGTCTCCCCGAAGACGTTCAGCCCCTCGTCCCGGGCGCGGGTCAGCTCGGCGACCGCCTCCTGCGCGGAGACGTGCACGACGTACAGGGGCGCGCCTGCGACCTGGGCGAGCTTGATCGCGCGATGGGTGGCCTCGGCCTCAAGGAGTGCCTTGCGGACCTCGCCGTGGTAGCGGGGGTCGGTCTCGCCGCGCGCGAGAGCCTGTTCGACCAGGACGTCGATGGCGATGCCGTTCTCGGCGTGCATCATGATCAGCCCGCCGTTCTCGGCGGCGCGCTGCATCGCCCTGAGGATCTGGCCGTCGTCGGAGTAGAACACCCCGGGATACGCCATGAACTGCTTGAACGAGGTCACGCCCTCCTCGACCAGCAGGTCCATCTCCTTGAGCGTCTCCTGGTTCACATCGGAGACGATCATGTGGAAGCCGTAGTCGATCGCGCAGTTGCCCTCCGCCTTCTGGTGCCAGGCGTCCAGACCCTCGCGCAGGGTGCCGCCGACGTTCTGGATGGCGAAGTCCACGATCGTGGTCGTGCCGCCCCAGGCGGCGGCTCGGGTGCCGGTCTCGAAGGTGTCGGCGGCGTAGGTTCCGCCGAACGGCATCTCCATGTGGGTGTGGCCGTCGACGCCGCCGGGGATGACGTACTTTCCGGTGGCGTCGATGGTCCGCTCCGCGGTGAACGCCTCGGCGGCGGGGGTTCCGGTTGCCGCCAAGGCGGCGATTCGGCCGTCCTCGATGAGTACGTCGGCGTGGATCTCGTCGGAGGCGGTGATGACGAGACCGTTCCGGATGAGCGTGCGGCGGCTCATGGGGTCCTCTCCTTGTGGTCCGCTGCGGGTGGTTCGTGGCTGGTCGCGCGGTTCCCCGCGCCCCTTCAGGGCGCCGTCAGCGGGTCGTACGCGTTCGGCTGGCGGTCGCGGTAGAACTGCCAGCGGTCGCGGACCTCGCGCAGCTTCTCCATGTCGAGGTCGCGGACGACCAGTTCGGTCTCCTTGTCGCTGGCGACCTCGCCGACGAACTGGGCCTCGGGGTCCACGAAGTACGTCGTGCCGTAGAAGTCGTTGTCGCCGAGGTCCTCGACGCCGACGCGGTTGATGGCGCCGACGAAGTACTCGTTGGCGACGGCGGCGGCGGGCTGCTCCAACTGCCAGAGGTAGCGGGAGAGTCCGCGCGAGGTGGCCGAGGGGTTGAAGACGATCTCGGCGCCCGCCAGGCCCAACGCCCGCCAGCCTTCCGGGAAGTGGCGGTCGTAGCAGATGTAGACGCCGATGCGCCCGACGGCGGTGTCGAAAACGGGCCAGCCGCTGTTCCCCGGGCGGAAGTAGAACTTCTCCCAGAATCCCTGGACCTGGGGGATGTGGGTCTTGCGGTACTTGCCGAGGTAGGAGCCGTCGGCGTCGATCACGGCGGCGGTGTTGTAGAGGACGCCGGGCTGCTCCTCCTCGTACATGGGCAGCACCAGGACGATGCCCAGTTCCTTCGCCAGTGCCTGGAAGCGGCGGACGGTGGGACCCTCGGGGATCTGCTCGGCGTACTCGTAGAACGCCTTGTCCTGGACCTGGCAGAAGTAGGGGCCGTAGAACAGCTCCTGGAAGCAGAGGACTTGGGCGCCCTGGGCGGCGGCGTCGCGGGCCGCCTGCTCGTGCACCTGGATCATGGACTCCTTGTCGCCCGTCCAGGCCGTCTGGAAGAGGGCGGCGCGGATGACTCGGCTCATCGGGACCTCCGTAGCTCGATGTGGCTGGGGCGGGCATCGGAAGCCGCGTCGTCCGCCCGAAGGGCGGGCCGGGCGGCGTCCGGTGCGTGCTCTCGGTGTGCCGGGCGTGATCCCTCGTACTGGATGTACTAGGGCTCGCGCCCGGTGCAGCGAGAGTGCGTGCTGGGCGTCGGCGGGCAGACGGGGCTTCCGATGCCCGCCCCAGGAGCCTAGGAAGGGCGGGTGGCCGGTTTTGAGTGGCAGGGTGTCACGTGTGCGGGGGTCGGTCGTGTCACCGTGTCACGAGTCGGCGGGGGCATGTTTCAGCGCCGTTTTCCCAGGTCGTGGCGTGTTTCAGTGGCGTTGCGCGTCATGGGCGAGCAGGGCGATGTGCACCGACGCCGCCTGCTCGAAGTCGTCGAGGTCGATGCCGATGCGCGTCTGTATCGCCTCCAGTCGGCGGTAGAGGGCGGGGCGGGAGACGTGGTGGAGCTGGGCGGTGCGGGACTTGTTGCGCCCGGTCGCGAGGTAGGTGCGCAGCACGTCCAGCAGTTCGGCGCCCTCGCCGCACAGCAGCCCGTCCAGCTCGCGTTCCGCGAAGGACTGCACCTCGGGGTCGTCGCGCAACAGCCGTACCAGTCCTCGCAGATGGACGTCCCGCAGCCGTACCACCGGCGGGCGGTCCAGGGCGGCGTCGGCGCCCGCCAGGGCGTCCGCGACGTGCCGTGCCTCGCGCAGCCCGGCGGGTACGTCGTCCCAGGCGTCGCGCGGTTCGGCGGCGGCGACGGAGAGGTCCGGCTCCGCGGTGCGCAGCCGGGCGGCGAAGCGGGCGGTGAGCGCCTCGGCGTCCTGGTCGTGGGCGAGGCTGAGCAGGGCGGCGGTGACGCCGTCCCCGAGTTCGGCCACGAGCCCGGCGAGCCCCAGCGTGCGCAACACCCGGTCCACTGCAGCAGGTTCGGCGCCGGGGACGACCAGCGGGACGAAGGTGCGCCGGCCGACCGGCAGTCCGGCGGCGCGGGCGCGGGGCAGCAGATGCCGGGCGGGTACGGTGCCGGAGGCGAGGTCGGTGAGCAGACCGCGCGCGGACTGCTCCTCCCAGCTCGCCATGGAGCCGCCGCCGAGCATCCGGTGCAGGACGAGGGCTTCGGCGGCGCGGTCGGCGAGCAGCCGTCCGGTGGCCGCGTCGCCCCGGTAGCCGCACAGCAGCAGCCGTCCCCAGCGTTCGCCCCGGCCGCCGAGTTCGGCGCGGACCCAGCCGTCGCCCTCGCTGCCTCCCGCCTGGCGGGCGATGCGCTCCCAGTCGCGCAGCACGTCGTCCACGGCGGAGCGCTCCCCCGCCGTGGCGAGGACGCGGTGGGCGAGGTTGGTGACGACGACCGGACAGCCGCTGTGCCGGGCGATCTCGTCCAGGAGTTGTTGCAGCGGAGCCCCGGCGGTGATCAGCGCGGTGAGCCCGGTGCGTACGGCGTCGGAGAGGCTGACGGCGGCGAACTTCCGCCGTACGAGCCGGGATTGGACCTCCTCGGTCAGTTCCGCGAAGGGGAAGGGACGGTGCAGGACGACCATGGGGAGTCCGTACCGTTCGGCGGTACGGCACATCGTCTCGGGCGGCGCGGGGAAGGCGCGGCCGAGGCCGAGGACCACGGCGGCGGCGTCGGCGTGGTGCAGGGAGCGGACGTAGGCGGCCTGTTTGGCGTCGTCGCCCGCGAGGAGCACGCCGGTGGTGAGGACCATCTCGCCGCCGCTGAGCATCACGCCGACGTCGGCTGCCTCGGCGACGTGCACCCAGCGCACGGCGCGGTCGAGCTGTCCGGCTCCGGCCACCACCTCGGGCTCCCCGGCGAGCACGCGTTCCAGGGTGAGCACCTGCCGGACGGACAGGGTCGGTCCGCCGAAGGGCGCGGCCGGGTGCCAGGACTCCGAGGTGGTGGTCATGGGCGGTACCTCGTCTCTCGTACGGGCTCCTCGGCGCGCTCTCAGTACGTGCTCCGCAGCGCGTCCTCGAGGATGTCCGCGCCCTCCTCCGCCTCGGCGACGGTGAGCGACAGCGGCGGGGCGACGCGCAGGACGCTGGTGTCGTGGCCGCCGCCCTTGCCGACGAGCAGACCGCCCGAGCGGGCGGACTCCAGGACGGTGGCGGCGGCGACGGGGTCGGCCTGGTCGGTGCCGGGTCTGACCAGTTCGATGCCGATCATCAGACCGCGCCCGCGCACCTCGCGGACGCCGGGCAGCCGGGCGGCGACGGAGCGCAGCCGCTCCAGGAGCAGCCCGCCGACGCGGCGGGCGTTGCCCTGGAGGTCGTGCTCCAGGTGGTAGGTGAGGTTGGCGAGTCCGGCGGCCATGGTGATCTGGGTGCCGCCGAAGGTGGAAATGCTGTTCGCGTCAAGGCAGTTCATGATCTCGGCGGGGGCGATCACGCCGCCGATGGACATGCCGTTGCCGATGCCCTTGGCGAAGGTGACGATGTCCGGCGGTCCGTTGCGGTCGTGCGCCTGCCAGCCCCAGAAGTGGTCGCCGGTGCGGCCCCAGCCGGTTTGCACCTCGTCGGAGATCCACAAAATGCCGTGCTCGTCGAGGACTTCGCGGAAGGCGGCGT
This sequence comes from Streptomyces sp. DSM 110735, assembly GCF_016482685.1. Classification (GTDB taxonomy): domain Bacteria; phylum Actinomycetota; class Actinomycetes; order Streptomycetales; family Streptomycetaceae; genus Streptomyces. The sequence goes on from NZ_JACYHF010000006.1 coordinate 151,332, forward strand.
ACAGCCCGTCGGGCGGCGCGGTGAACCCCCCTACGCCCTGGACGGGTTCGGCGATCAGCGCGACCGGGGTGCGGCCCTGGCCGATGAGGTCGCGCAGGTCGGCCACGCAGGCGTCGATGAACGCGCGGTCGTCCAGCTCGGCGTACGGACCCCGGGTGCGGACGGCGCCGTGGACGTAGACGGTCTGGAGCGGGGAGAGCGAGGTCGTGGACCAGGTGCGGTTGCCGGTGATGCCGACGGCGCCGAAGGAGCGGCCGTGGTAGCTGTTGCGCATCGCCAGCACGGTGTTGCCCTGCCGGTAGGCGGTGGCGAGCAGCATCGCGGTGTCGTTGGCCTCGGTGCCGGAGGTGGTGAAGAAGACCCGGGCGTTCGGGATGCCGCTCAACTGGGCGATGCGTTCGGCCAGTTCGACCATCGGGCGGTTCAGGTACAGGGTCGAGGAGTGGATGATCCGCCCGGCCTGCTCGCTGACCGCCTTGGTGACCTCGGGCAGGGCGTGCGCGGTCATCGTGGTGAGGATGCCGCCGAAGAAGTCGAGGTAGCGGTTGCCTTGCGCGTCCCAGACGTGACGCCCTTCGCCGTGGGTGATCTCCAGCGGGTCGTCGTAGTAGAGGGCGAGCCAGTCGGGCATGACCCGGCGGTGGCGGGCGAAGAGGTCGTTCATGGCCGCACCAGTCCTTCGTACGCGTCGGGGCGCCGGTCGCGGTAGAACGCCCACTGCTGCCGTACCTCGTCGATGAGGTCGAAGTCCAGGTCCCGGACGAGGAGTTCCTCGGTCTTGTCGTCGGCCGGGTCGCCGACGAGCTGTCCGCGGGGGTCCACGAAGTACGAGGTGCCGTAGAAGTCGTTGTCGCCGTACTTCTCCTGGCCGACGCGGTTGATCGCGGCGACGAAGTACTCGTTGGCGACGGCGGCCGCGGGCTGCTCCAACTGCCAGAGGTGGGCGGAGAGTCCGCGATGGGTGGCCGAGGGGTTGTAGACCAACTGGGCGCCCTTGAGCCCGAGTTCGCGCCAGCCCTCGGGGAAGTGGCGGTCGTAGCAGATGTAGACGCCGACCTTGCCGACCGCCGTGTCGAAGACGGGCCAGCCGAGGTTGCCGGGTTTGAAGTAGTACTTCTCCCAGAAGCCCTTGACCTGCGGGATGTGGTGCTTGCGGTACTTGCCGAGGTAGGTGCCGTCGGCGTCGATCACGGCGGCGGTGTTGTAGAAGAAGCCGGAGCCGTCGCTCTCGAAGAGGGGGGCGACGATCACCATGCCGGTCTCGCGGGCCAGTTCCCGCATCCGCGTCACCGTGGGACCGTCCGGGACCGGTTCCGCCCAGCGGTAGTGCTCGGGTTCCTGGACCTGGCAGAAGTAGGGGGCGTTGAAGACTTCCTGGAAGCCGATCACCTGCGCGCCGAGCCGGGCGGCGGCGCGGGCGTGCTCCTCGTGCTTGGCGATCATGGACTCGGTGTCGCCGGTCCAGGTGGCCTGCACCAGTGCGGCACGTACGACGTTGGCCATGAGCTGCTCCTTCGACGCGGCGTCCGAGCCCTCCACGCCCGCAGAAACGGCCCGTAGAGGGACGAAAGTAAGCCTCCTGGACGCCCTTGCCAAGACCATCGTCGGCAACCCGCTGAGTCGGTCCCGATTCACACTCCGGTGGGTGAGCGCGCGCGTGTGTGCCGTGACGACCGCGCCCCTTGGACGGGTAGCCAACACCAGCGGTGTTACGGCCCGGCTACGCCCGCTTTGCGGTCGGTTTCAGGCGTTCACCAGGACACAGAGCGCCGCCAGCTCGTCCATGGACAGACCGAGTGCTCCGGCGAGCGCCGCCACGGTGAAGAAGGCCGGGGTGGGTGCCCGGCCGGTCTCGATCTTGCGGAGCGTCTCGGCGGAGACCCCGGCCGCCGCCGCGACCTCGGTCATGCTCCGGGGACCACGGGCCGCGCGCAGCAGCGCGCCGAGCCGTTCGCCGCGTTCGCGCTCTTCTGGGGTGAGGGGGGTGCGCACCATGGTGCCCATTCTAATACCGGTATAGTAATTGGCATGATGGAACTCAAGACGGACGCGTCGATCGACGCCATGCACGCGGCGGGCCAGGTGGTCGGGCGCGCCCTGACGGCCGTACGACGAGCCGCCGGGACCGGGGTGAGCCTGCTGGAGCTGGACGAGGTCGCCCGCGAGGTGCTGCGCGAGGCGGGCGCGACGTCCCCCTTCCTCGGCTACCGCCCCTCCTTCGCCCCGACCCCGTTCCCGGCGGTGATCTGCGCCTCGGTGAACGACGCGATCGTGCACGGCATCCCCACCGCGTACCGCCTGCGCGACGGCGACCTGCTCTCCGTGGACTGCGGCGCCCTGCTGGACGGCTGGGCCGGTGACTCCGCGATCAGCTTCGTGGTCGGCCGCCCCGACCCGGCCGACCTGCGCCTGATCGAGACCGCCGAGCGCGCGCTCGCCGCGGGGATCGAGGCGGCCGTCGTCGGCAACCGCATCGGCGACATCGCCCACGCCGTCGGCCGCACCTGCCGCCAAGCCGGTTACGGCATCCCCTCCGGCTTCGGCGGCCACGGCATCGGCCGCCGCATGCACGAGGACCCCGAGGTCCCCAACGAGGGCCGCCCCGGCCGCGGCATCCCCCTGCGCCCCGGCATGGTCCTCGCCATCGAACCCATGCTGATCGCCAGCGGCAAGAACGCGTACTACGAGGCAGAGGACGGCTGGACCCTCCGCACCTCGGACGCCTCGAAGGCGGCCCACGCAGAACACACGGTGGCGATCACAGAGAACGGCCCCCGAATCCTGACCTCGCGACAGCCGACCTAAAAGGGGCGCGGGGAACGGCGCGAGCAACCACCAAGGACCCGCACCCGACGGACGGCACAGGCCACCCGCGGGGGGGGCGCGGGGAACTGCGCGAGAACCCACCACGACCCGCACCCGACAGACACCCCGCACCACCCCCCGCCGTAGTCGCCCGCAGGTGCCACTCGGAGACCGACGTGCCAGAGTTGGCAGAAGTGGCCCCCCGCCGCTCCGCACATCGTCTGCGAAGGACGGTAACGATGACCAGCGGTTACACCGGTCCCCCCGAGAACGACCCCTTCGGGGAACTCTTCTCCCGCTACTTCGGCGGAGCCCCCGGCGCCCCAGGGCAGCCCGGCCCCCGCCCCATCGACATCGGCCGCCTGCTCAGTCAGCCGGCCCGCGAGCTGGTCAAAGGGGCCGCGCAGTACGCCGCCGAGCACGGCAGCCGGGATCTGGACACCCAGCACCTGCTGCGCGCCGCGCTGTCCAGCGAGCCGACCCGGAGCCTGCTCAGCCGCTCGGGCGCGGACCCGGACTCGCTGGCGACGGAGATAGACGGCCGCGCGGGACCCTCCCAGCACCCGCAGGGCAAGGTGCCCCCGACGGCACTGTCCCTCACCCCGGCGGTCAAGCGGGCGCTGCTCGACGCGCACGACATGGCGCGCTCGACCGGGGCGGGGTACATCGGCCCCGAGCACGTCCTGAGCGCCCTCGCCGCGAACCCCGACTCGGCGGCCGGGCACATCCTGAACGCGGCCCGGTTCCGTCCGGGACCGGTGCCGCCCCCGCCCCCGGAGGGCGTCGGACCCACGCAGGTGCGCGTGGAGCGCCCGCAGCCGACCGGTACGCCGACGCTCGACAAGTACGGGCGCGATCTGACCGAGCTGGCCCGGCAGGGCCGTATCGACCCGGTGATCGGGCGGGAGAAGGAGATCGAGCAGACCATCGAGGTGCTGTCCCGGCGCGGCAAGAACAACCCGGTGCTGATCGGTGACGCGGGCGTCGGCAAGACGGCGGTCGTGGAGGGGCTCGCGCAGCGCATCGCGGACGGTGACGTGCCGGAGGGTCTTGAGGGGCGCCGGGTGGTGGCGCTTGACCTGACGGCGGTGGTGGCCGGTACCCGCTTCCGGGGCGACTTCGAGGAGCGGCTGAACAACATCGTGCAGGAGATCCGCGCCCACTCCGACCGGCTGGTGGTGTTCATCGACGAACTGCACACGGTCGTCGGCGCGGGCACGGGCGGCGAGGGCGGCGCGATGGACGCCGGGAACATCCTCAAGCCCGCGCTCGCCCGCGGCGAGCTGCACATCGTGGGCGCGACGACGCTGGAGGAGTTCCGGCGGATCGAGAAGGACGCGGCGCTGGCCCGGCGCTTCCAGCCGATCATGGTGCCGGAGCCGACGCCCGAGGACGCGCTGGAGATCCTGCGCGGGCTCCAGGACCGCTACGAGGCGCACCACCAGGTGCGCTACACCGACGAGGCGCTGTCGGCGGCCGTGGAGCTGTCGGACCGCTATCTCACCGACCGGCGCCTTCCGGACAAGGCGATCGACCTGATCGACCAGGCGGGCGCCCGGGTACGGCTCGGCGCGCGGACCAAGGGCACCGACGTGCGCGCGATGGAGCGCGAGGCCGAGCAGCTCGCCCGGGACAAGGACCAGGCGGTCGCGAGCGAGCAGTACGAGGAGGCGACCCGGCTGCGCGACCGGATCGTGGAGCTGAAGGAGCGCATCGCGGCCAGCGACGACGGCGAGGCGGACGAGGGCCAGAACCTGGAGGTCACGGCGGAGGCCATCGCCGAGGTGGTCTCGCGGCAGACCGGGGTGCCGGTGAGCCGGCTGACCCAGGAGGAGAAGGAGCGGCTGCTGGGTCTGGAGGACCATCTGCATCAGCGGGTGGTCGGCCAGGACGAGGCGGTACGGGTGGTGGCCGACGCGGTGCTGCGTTCGCGCGCGGGGCTGGCCAGCCCGGACCGGCCGATCGGCAGTTTCCTGTTCCTCGGTCCGACCGGTGTCGGCAAGACGGAGCTGGCGCGGGCGCTCGCGGAGGACCTGTTCGGCAGCGAGGACCGCATGGTCCGCCTCGACATGAGCGAGTACCAGGAGCGGCACACCGTCTCCCGGCTGATCGGGGCGCCGCCCGGCTATGTGGGGCACGAGGAGGCGGGGCAGCTCACCGAGGTGGTGCGCAGGCATCCGTACTCGCTGCTGCTCCTGGACGAGGTGGAGAAGGCGCACCCCGACGTGTTCAACATCCTGCTCCAGGTGCTGGACGACGGGCGCCTGACGGACGCTCAGGGGCGCACGGTCGACTTCACCAACACGGTGATCGTGATGACCAGCAACCTCGGTTCCGACGTCATCACCCGGCGCGGTGCCTCGATCGGCTTCGGTCCCGGCGGGCAGGACGCCGACGAGGAGGCGCGGCGCGAGCAGATCCTGCGACCGCTGCGGGAGCACTTCCGGCCGGAGTTCCTCAACCGCATCGACGAGATCGTGGTCTTCCGGCAGCTCACCGGCGAGCAACTGCGCCGCATCACGGACCTGTTGCTGGAGAGCACTCGCGAACTCGCCCGCGCCCGGGACGTCACGGTGGACTTCACCGACGCCGCCGTCGACTGGCTGGCCGACCGCGGATACCAGCCCGAGTACGGCGCCCGCCCCCTGCGCCGCACCATCCAGCGCGAGGTCGACAACCAGCTCTCCCGCCTGCTCCTCAGGGGCACGGTGGCCGAGGGCGGCCGGGTGACGGTGGACACGAACGGCGAGGGTCTGGACTTCCGGGTCGAGGAGGTCGCGGAGGGGGAGCAGGTCCAGCCCGCCGCGTCGTGAACGGCGGGCCGGACCCGATGTCAGGGCGCCGGACGCACCACCATCGCCGAGCCGCCGCCGCGTCGTACCTTCTCGGCGGCTGCCAGCCATCGCCCGTCGGGGAGCCGTTGGACGCCGGTCGCGGCGCCGATCTCCGGGTTGAGCTTGAAGCTGTGCCCGATGGCTTCGAGCCGCGCCCTCAACGGGCTGTCGTAGAGGGCGGGTTCGAGTTCGGTCTGGGCGGCGTTGCGCTGGCTGGCGCGGGGGGCGGCGATGGCGTCGACCAGGGGCAGACCCCGGTCCACGAACTCGGTCAGGGTCTGCAGGACGGTGGTGATGATGGTGGCGCCGCCGGGCGAGCCGAGGGCGACCACGGGACGGTCGTGCCGGTCGAGGACGATCGTCGGGGAGATGGAGGAGCGCGGACGCTTGCCGGGTCCGGGCAGGTTGGGGTCGTGGACGGCCGGGTCGGCGGGGGCGAAGGAGAAGTCGGTCAGCTCGTTGTTGAGCAGGAAGCCCCGGCCGGGCACGGTGATGCCGCTGCCGCCGGTCTGCTCGATGGTGAGCGTGTAGGAGACGACGTTGCCCCACTTGTCGGCGACGGTGAGGTGGGTGGTGTTCTCGCCCTCGTAGGTCGTCGGCGCCGCCTTGCCTCCCTTGGCGCAGGCGGCGGGGTGGCGGGGGTCGCCGGGGGCGAGCGGGCTGGTGAGGACCGACTCGTCCTTGATCAGGCAGGCGCGCGAGTCGGCGTACCGCTGGGAGAGCAGTTCCTTGGTGGGCACGTTCTCGAAGCTCGGGTCGCCGACCCAGCGCCCGCGGTCGGCGAACGCGATCCGGCTCGCCTCGATGAAGCGGTGGAGATAGCGGGTCTCGCTGGCGCGCGAAAGGTCGGTGTTCTCCAGGATGTTGAGGGCTTCGCCGACGGTGGTGCCGCCGGAGGAGGAGGGTGCGATGGAGTACACCTTCAGACCCCGGTACGACGTCTCGGTCGGGCTCTGCGGCTTGGCGCGGTAGGCGGCGAGGTCCCGCGCGGACAGCTTGCCCGGACGCGCCTTCCAGCCCGAACCGGGTTCCACGGGCGGCTTGTTGACGGTCGAGACGATGTCCCGTCCGAGGCCGCCGTTGTAGACCGCGCCGACTCCCTTGCGCCCCAACTCCTGGTATGTGCGGGCCAGTTCCGGGTTCTTGAACGTCGAGCCCACGACCGGCAGTTGACCGCCCGGCAGGAACAGCTTGGCGGTGTCCGGGAAGTAGCGGAACCGTGTCTCGTTGTCGGAGGTCTGCGAGCGGAAGGTGGAGTCCACGGTGAAGCCGTCGCGGGCGATGCGCTCGGCGGGCCGGAGGACGTTCGCCAGCGGTCGCGTGCCCCACTTGTCCAGCGCCGTGCTCCAGGTGGCGGGCGTGCCGGGGGTGCCGACGCTCAGCCCGCTGCTGACGGCGTCCGCGAAGGCGAGCGGCTTGCCGTTCTCCTGGAAGAGGTCGCTCTTCGCGGTGAGCGGAGCGGTCTCGCGGCCGTCGATCGTGCGCACCGTACGGGACTTGGCGTCGTAGTAGACGAAGTAGCCGCCTCCGCCGATCCCCGCCGAGTAGGGCTCGGTGACGCCGAGCGCGGCGGCGGTGGCGACGGCGGCGTCGACCGCGTTGCCGCCCTTCCTCAGCACCTCGATGCCCGCGGCGGTGGCGTCGGCGTCCACACTGGCGACCGCGCCGCCGTAGCCGACGGCGACGGGGGTCTTGGCGGGCTGCCCTCCCGGGTGCGGCGGCCCCGCGGCCACCGTCGACAGGACGGCGGCCGAGACGGCGGCCACCGCGAGCCCGCGCGTGCCAGGACGTGCCATGCGTACCTCCCGGGGGTGACGTCCGCGCAGCGTAACCGGATCGGGGATGTCTCGACAGTACGCCTCCGCCCCCTGTCACACGACCGCCACAGACCGAACGCGGGTACGAAGCGGCGGCCGGGCCCGATAACATGCGCGGCCATGAACGACGACGTACGGAACATCGTCCTGGGTGTCATAGGCACCGGCGTCAGCGCGGCGCTCGGCTGGCTCGCCCGCACCTATCTGTGGCGGCGCAGGCTGCGGCGCAAGCAGGCGTTCTTCGGGCTGCCGGAGAACGCGGAGTCCCTGCTCGTCGTCAACCGCGACCCGGCGGCGACGGAGCCCGCCGTGCACCGCTTCGACGTGTTCGCGCTGCTGGAGCTGTCCGCGCTGGTCAAGGAGTGCGGGGCGCACTTCCAGGTGGTGACGCAGGACGCGACCCATCAGGGGTTCGGGGAGCGCACCGAGTTCTGTGTGGGCGGTCCGGCGTCCAACCGGCGGATGCAGGCCCACATGACGGCGCTGCTGCCCGGCATCCGGGTCAACACGGAGAAGGAGAAGGGACCCAACCGGGGTGCGTTCCGCATCGGTTCGGAGACCTACCGGATGGAGCCCGGCACGACCGAGTACGTGCTGCTCGCCAAGGTGACGGCGGGGCGCGAGACCCGTCCGGTGTTCCTGTTCTGCGGACAGCGGGCCATCACCAACCAGGCGGCGACGCGCTATCTGGCCCGCAATCACCCGCGGTTGGCGCGCAAGCACGGCAACGGTCCGTTCGTGCTGCTGCTGAAGGTGGTCAACTCCCAGGCGTACGGACCGGATCTGGTGGAGCTGGTCGCCGATGTGACGCGAGCCGCGCAGGCGCCCTTCCCGGTGACCGAGGAAGAGGCGCGACCGGCGCCCCAGGCGTCGTAGCGTTCACCGCTCACGTTCAACAGTCACGCCCAACAACCTTTACCCGTACGTAACTTACCGACGGGTTACTTGCGTGAGCAACCGCCCACTACCCTCGGGTCACTTTGCACTGACACGCGTCAGGAGTGACCCATGCGATCCCCCCACCGCACCCTGCGCACCTGCGCCGTCGGCACCGTGTCGGCGGCGCTGGCCGCCGGGGCCCTCGTCGGACTGGCCCCGGCGGCCCAAGCGGCTGCCCCCGCCGTACGCTTCGTCGACATTCCCGGCGACGGCGGCACCGTCCTCAAGGCGAACGTCGTCACCCCCTCCGGCGACACCGTCACCGGCCGCCACCCGCTCCTCGTCCTCCCCACGAGCTGGGGGCTGCCGCAGGTGCAGTACCTGGCGCAGGCGCGCAAGCTCGCCGAGTCCGGCTATGTGGTGCTCACCTACAACGTGCGCGGGTTCTGGCAGTCCGGCGGCGAGATCGAGGTGGCCGGGGCGCCGGACCTCGCGGACGCCTCCAAGGTGATCGACTGGGCACTGGCCAACACCCCCGCCGACCCCGACCGCATCGGCATGGCGGGCGTCTCCTACGGCGCGGGCATCAGCCTGCTCGCCGCCGCCCACGACCCCCGCGTCAAGGCCGTGGCGGCGCTCAGCGGCTGGGCCGACCTCATCGGCTCGATCTACTCGGGCCGCACCCAGCACGTCCAGGCGGGCGCCCTCCTGGACGGCGCGGGGCTCGTCACCGGACGCGAGGGTCCCGAGCTGCGCGGGATCTTCGACAGCTTCTACGCCTCCGACCTCTCCAAGGAGCAGGAGCTGACCGACTGGGGACGAAAGCGCTCGGCGGCTTCCTATCTGGACCAACTGAACAAGACCAAGCCCGCCGTCCTCCTCGCGGGCGCCTGGAGCGACTCGGTCTTCCCGGCCAACCAGTACGCCGACTTCTACGAGAAGCTGACCGGTCCCAAGCGCCTGGAGCTGCGCCCCGGCGACCACGCCACCCCGGAGCTGACCGGTCTGTTCGGGCTGCCCAATGACGTGTGGACGGACACCGCCCGCTGGTTCGACCACTATCTGCGCGGCGTGGACAACGGCATCGACCGCGAGCGCCCGGTCCAGCTCGAGTCCCGCGACGCGGGTGGGTACGAGGGATACCCGGACTGGAAGTCGGTCGCCGCCACCGAACGCAAGATCGCGCTGGCGGGCACCACGACCATCCACGCGAACGTCGACTCCGGCGCGGACGGCGGCGTCGTGCTCCTCTCCGGCGCCCTGGACCAGTTCGCCAAGCTGCCGCCCATGGCGTCCGTCCCGCTGCTGCCGCGCCGCTGGGCGGCCGTGTGGCAGTCGGAGCGGTACGCGGCGCCGCAGCGCGTGCGCGGCACCGCCAGACTGCACACCACGCTCACCCCGACCGCCGAGAGCGGCACCCTGGTGGCGTATCTGTACGACGTGGGTCCGCTCGGCATCGGCAAGCTGGTCACCCACGCGCCCCTGACCTGGCACGGGCGGACGCCGGGCGAGCCGTTCGGGGTGGACCTGGATCTGTTCTCGACGGCGTACGACGTTCCCGCCGGGCACCGGCTCGCGCTGGTCGTGGACACGGTCGACCCGCTCTACATCGAGCACAACCCGTCCGGCGCGCGGCTGACCTTCTCCTCGCCTCAGACCGACCCGTCGTACGTGTCGGTCCCCCTGCGCGAGCAGTGATCTCCGGCCGCCGCCGGACGAGCATGGCCCGTTGTCCTGCCGCCCCCTTCACGGCTTCGGCGCCGTGGGTGGCTCCCCACCGGGCAGCAGTGCCCCAGGACCGGCCTCGGCCACCGCCACGGCCTCGGTCTTGGGACTGCGCTGCTCCCGGCGGGCCACCCAGCCGGCGAACCACGAGAGCAACATGCACATCCCGATGTAGATCGGCGAGATCACCATCACCACGGGGATGAACGGCAAATCGTAGTCGAGGTTCGAGGCGATGAGCTTCCCGGCGTGGAGGAACTCCTCGTAGGTGATGAGGAAGCCGAGCGAGGTGTCCTTCAGCGCGACCACCAACTGGCTGATGATCGCGGGCAACATGGCGCGCACCGCCTGCGGTACGAGGACGTACGCCATGACCTGGGTTTTCCGCATCCCGAGCGCGAACGCGGCCTCGCGCTGGCCGCGTTCGACGGCGTTGACGCCGGAGCGGAAGACCTCGGCGAGCACCGAGCCGTTGTAGAGGGTCAGTCCGGCCACGAGCGCGGGCAGCGCCTGCACCTTGAGCGCCACGAAGATGAAAAAAATCATGACCAGGACGGGCATCGCGCGGAAGAACTCCACGACGAGCGTCGCCAGCCAGCGCACCACGCGGTGGTCGGAGAGCCGTCCGACGGCCAGCACCCCGCCGAGGGCGAGGGAGAGCACCGCCGCCATGGCGAACCCCTTGAGGGTGTTGCCGAGTCCGCGCAGCAGCAGTTCCTGGATGCCCTTGTACTCGAACGGCATCCACTTGGTTGAGGTGAACTGGTCGGTGGCGAACAGGAGATAGAGCACCCAGGCGACCAGGCCGAGCAGCACGGCCGTGGAGAGGACGGCGTAGAGGGCGTGGCGGCGCCGGGTGCCGGGTCCTGGAACGTCGTAGAGGGCGGTGGTGCTTGTCATCGGGCGACTCCCCAGCGGCGCTCCATGAGGTTGAACAGGGCGCTGATCGCGAGGGTGATGATGAGGTAGCCGACCGCGATCCAGACGAAGATCCAGACGATGTTGTAGCCCAGCTCGCTCAGCGTCTTGTAGGTGCCGAGGAGTTCGGTGACGCTGAAGGCGCCCGCGATGGCGGAGTTCTTGGCGAGCGCGATGAGGGTCGAGCCGATGGGCGGGATGACCGAGCGGAACGCCTGCGGCAGCACGACCACGCTCAGCGTCTGCGAGAAGGTCATGCCGAGGCTGCGCGCCGCCTCGCCCTGGCCCCGGGGCACGGTGTTGATGCCGGAGCGCAGCGCCTCGCAGATGAACGCCGAGGTGTAGCAGCCGAGCGCGAGGACCGCGAACGCCTGGAAGGGCAGGACGAGTCCGAAGCGGGGCAGTCCGAGCAGCACCGCGAAGAACAGCAGCGTGAGCGGGGTGTTGCGCAGCACGGTGACCCACGCGGTGCCGAAGACCCGCAGCGACGCCACGGGGGCGACACGGAAGGACGCCATCAGGAAGCCCAGCGCGAGCGCCAGCAGGGAGGCGTAGACGGTCAGTTCGACCGTGCCGAGGAAACCCTCGCCGTAGACGGCGAAGTTGTCTGTCAGTACGTTCATGCCGTCCTCGGTCAGCTCGCCGGATAGCGGTCGATCGGCGGAGGTTGCGGTGCGGGCACGCCGGACAGGCCGAGTGTCGCGTCGTACGCCCTCTTCCAGTCGCCGTTCTTCTCGCGGGCGGCGAGGGCGTCGTCCAGGGCGAAGCGCAGGGCGTTGTCGCCGTGCGGGACGCCGATGCCGTAGGGCTCCTTGGAGAACGGTCTGCCGACGACCTTGAGTTCGTCGGGCGCCTTGGCGGCGTACCCGATCAGGATCGCGTCGTCGGTGGTGACCGCGTCCACCTGATAGGTGAGCAGGTTGTCGACGCAGATCGAGTAGGTGTCGTAGGCGACCAGGACCGCCTTCGGGTAGTCGTCCTTGATGCGCTGGTACGGCGTCGAACCGGCCGCCGAGCACACGCGTTTGCCGTCGAGGTCCTGCGGGCCGTGGATGTCGTCGGTGTCCTTGCGCACCAGCAGGGACTGTCCCGCCATGTAGTACGGACCCGCGAAGCCGACCAGCTTCTTGCGATTGGCGTTGATGGTGTAGGTGCCGACGTAGAAATCGATCTGCCCGTTCTGCAGGGCGGTCTCGCGGTTGGCGGAGGCGATGGTGCGGAAGCGGACGCTGTCGCCGGGGAAGCCGAGGGAGGCGGAGAGCATCTTGGCGATCTCGATGTCGAAGCCCGAGTAGACGCCGGTCGCCGGGTCGCGCTCGCCGAGGTAGGGCTGGTCCTCCTTGGCGCCGACGACGAAGTGACCGCGCTCCTTCGCCCGCTTCCAGGTCGGGGAGCCGGGCAGGGTGAAGTTGCGGTCGACCGAATAGTGCGGGAGCTGCTCGGGGGCGGGGCCCTTGACCGGTGGGCTGCCGTCCTTGCCGCAGGCGGCGAGCGGGGCCAGCAGGGCGAGCAGCGCGGGCAGGACGCACCGCAGGCGGGCGCGGGGCGCACGGGTGTCGCGGGACATGGAACGCACTCCCCCGGTCAGTGTTTGAGGATCTTGGACAGGAAGTCCTTGGCGCGCTCGCTGCGCGGGGCGGTGAAGAACTCCTCCGGGGTGCGGTCCTCCACGATCCTGCCGTCGGCCATGAAGACGACCCGGTTGGCGGCGGAGCGGGCGAAGCCCATCTCGTGGGTGACGACGATCATGGTCATGCCCTCCTCGGCGAGCTGCCGCATGACCTCAAGGACCTCGTTGATCATCTCGGGGTCGAGGGCGGAGGTGGGCTCGTCGAAGAGCAGCGCCTTGGGGTCCATGGCGAGGGCGCGGGCGATGGCCACGCGCTGCTGCTGACCGCCGGAGAGCTGCGCCGGGAACTTGTCGGCGTGGGCCAGCAGACCGACCCGGTCGAGGAGTTCACGCGAGCGGCGCTCGGCGTCCGCCTTCTTGCGGCCGCGCACCTTGATCTGCGCCAGGGAGACGTTCTCCAGGACGGTCTTGTGGGCGAAGAGGTTGAACGACTGGAAGACCATGCCGACCTCGGCGCGCAGCCGCGCCAGCGCCCGCCCCTCCTGCGGCAGCGGCTCGCCGTCCAGGGTGATCGTGCCGGACTCGACGGTCTCCAGCCGGTTGATCGTGCGGCACAGCGTCGACTTGCCCGACCCCGAGGGGCCGATGACCACGACCACCTCCCCCTTGCCGACCGTGAGGTCGATGTCCTGGAGGACGTGCAGATCCCCGTAGTACTTGTTGACGTCGCGCAGTTCGATCAACGGATCGACGGCCATCCGCAGCCCTACTCACTCTCAGCCGTGTCGTACTCAGCCGTGGTCGTACTGGCCGCAAACTATCCAGCTCGCCGCCACACGGATGGACGACACGCGCCTTTCGGGCATTAGCCGTATTTACACGCCCGAGCCGGGGCGCGGGCCGGGGCGGGGCTCAGGTCTCGGACAGCTCGGCGTAGAGCTGGGACAGCTCGGGGACGCCGCTTGAGGCCCACGCGCGGCCGCACTCCACGACCTCCGTCTCCCGCCCGGAGGCGAGCCGCAGCACGGGCTCGCCGTCCTCCCGCAGGTGCCAGGCGGCGCCGGGTACGGTGCGCACGACGACGGTGCCGAGATAGAGCCCGGCGTCGTTGCCCAGCCAGGGCAGCAGTTCGGTGTCGTCGCGCCAGCGCGGGAGCAACTGGTCCAGGGCTTCCAGGGCCGCCGGGGTGTCGTCGAGGCGGACGCCCGCCTCCTCCGCCTGGGAGCGCAGCAGCTCGCACTCGGAGAGCAGCGCGGCGATGGCCTCGGGGTCGGTGGGCAGCACCACCTCACCGCCCTTGCGGTGCCGGGCCCCCAGGAACGGAATGTTCATGCCCTCAGCGTGGCATCACACGTCGAGGTCGACCACCACGGGCGCGTGGTCCGACGCTCCCTTTCCCTTGCGCTCCTCGCGGTCCACGTAGGCGTCCTTGACGGCTCCGGCGAAGGGGTCGTTGCCGTAGACCAGGTCGATGCGCATGCCGCGGTTCTTCGGGAAGCAGAGCTGGCGGTAGTCCCAGTACGTGAACGGCTTGTCGTACTTCAGGGGGCGCGGGACCACGTCGGTCAGACCGGTCTCGCGCAGGGAGGCGAGGGCGGCGCGCTCGGCGGGGGTGACATGGGTGGAGCCCTCGAAGGCGGCGCGGTCGTAGACGTCGTCGTCCGTCGGCGCCACGTTGTAGTCCCCGAGGATGGCGAAGGGGCGGCCGCCCGCCGCGTCACCGGCGACTGCCGCCTTCAGCGCCTCGAACCACTGGAGCTTGTACGCGTAGTGCGGGTGGTCCACCTCGCGGCCGTTGGGCACGTACACCGACCAGACGCGGACCGGTCCGCAGGTCGCCGACAGGGCGCGGGGTTCGACCGCGCCGTCGTAGCCCGGGTCGCCGGGCAGCCCCTTGACCACGTCCTCGATGCCGACGCGGGAGAGCACCGCCACGCCGTTCCACCGGCCGGTCGCGTGCACCGCCGCCTCGTAGCCCAGCTCGCGCAGCGGCTCGAACGGGAACTGCTCCTCGGCGATCTTCGCCTCCTGGAGGCAGAGCACGTCGGTGCCGCTGCTCTCCAGCCAGGCGAGCAGCCTGGGCAGGCGGGCGGTGATCGAGTTCACGTTCCAGGTGGCGATGCGCATGTTCCACAACCTACCCGCCGGGTCCGACAACGGGTCTTACGGCGAGGGGCTCCGGCGGGCTTCAGAGGCTGGCGTCGTCCCCCGGGGCGAGGCGCAGGTGCTCGGCACCGGCGAGGGAGCCGATCTGGCGGTCGTAGATCGGGCGGGCGAGGTCGGTGAGCAGCGCGTCGTGGATGTCGTAGGCGCGCCGCGGCTTGACCTCGCGGACGTACTCGATGACCTCGGCGATCTTGTTCCAGGGGGCCATGACCGGCAGCAGCAGGGTCTCCACCGGCTGGTCGGGGACGGTGAGGGCGTCGCCGGGGTGGAAGATCTTGCCGTCGTCGATCAGATAGCCGACGTTGGTGATGCGCGGGATGTCCGGGTGGATGACGGCGTGGAGTTCGCCGTGGACCTGGACGTCGAAACCCGCCGCCGTGAAGGTGTCGCCGTGGCCGACGGTGTGCACGCGGCCGGGGAAGGCGGCGGAGATCTGGTCCGCGACCGAGCGCAGGGTCCAGATCCCGGCGTCCGGGTTCGCCTCCATGGCGGTGCGCAGGCGGCCCTCGTCGAAGTGGTCCGGGTGCTCGTGCGTGATCAGGATCGCGTCGGCGCCGACGGCGGCGTCGGTCTCGCTGAAGCCGCCGGGGTCGACGACGAGCGTCCGCCCGTCCTTCTCCAGGCGTACGCACGCGTGGGACTTCTTGGTGAACCTCATGGTGTCCATCCTGTCGCCTCGGGCTGCCGCGCACTCACTCGGCGGGCGTGGTCTCCTCGCGGATGACGCGCTGCGCCACCCGGAAGGCACCGGCGGCGGCCGGGACTCCGCAGTACACCGACGCCTGGAGCAGCACTTCCTTGATCTCGGCCGGGGTGAGCCCGTTGCGCAGCGCCGCGCGGGTGTGGAAGGCCAGCTCCTCCAGGTGACCGCCCGCGACCAGCGCGGTGAGCGTGACACAGCTCCGGGACCTGCGGTCCAGACCCGGGCGGTCCCAGATCTCGCCCCAGGCGTAGCGGGTGACGAACTCCTCGAAGTCGCCGGAGAAGGCGTCGGCTTCCGCGAGCACCCCCTCCACGTGCGCGTCGCCCAGCACCTCGCGGCGGATCTTGAGCCCGGTCTCGTACCGGTCGGCCACGCCGGGCGCCTCCTGCGGTACGGCGAGGGGCGCGGGGGCGATCTCGGCCAGCGGCGCGACCTGCACGGGCTGCGGCGGCGCGACGAGCGCGGGCGCGACGGCCACGGCGGGCAGCGCCGTCTGCCCGGTCTCGTACGGCTGCTGCCAGGCGGTGGAGAAGTGGCGTACGAGGAGGTCGGTGACGGCGGCGGGCTGCTCGACCGGCACCAGGTGGGAGGCGCCGGGGACGACCGCGAGCCGGGCGTCGGGCACCCCGGCGACCAGCGTGCGGGCCTCTGCGGGACCGGTCACCTGGTCCTCGGAGCCGACCAGGACGAGCGTCGGCACGCCGACCCGGCCCAGCTCGGGCCGTACGTCGAAGGCGGCCAGTGCCTCGCAGGCGGCGATGTAGCAGCCCGGGTCGGTGGTGCGCACCATCTGCACCGCCCACTCGGTGATGGCGGGCTGCGCGGCGGCGAACCCGCCGGTGAACCAGCGCTCGGGGGCGCTGCGGGCGATGGGGTCGAGCCCGTTGGTCCGTACGATCACCCCGCGCTGGCGGAACTCGTCGGGGGTGCCGAACCGGGGCGAGGCGGCGATCAGCGCGAGCGAGGCGAGCCGTTCGGGGTGGCGCAGGGCGAGTTCGAGACCGACGGCGCCGCCGAGCGCGCAGCCCGCGTAGCCGAAGCGCTGGACGCCGAGCGCGTCGAGCGTGGCCAGCAGCCGGTCGGTCAGCTCGCCGACGGAACCGGCGGGGTGGGCGGGGGCGCCGCCGTGTCCGGGCAGGTCGAACCGGAAGACCCGCCACTGCTTGACCAGTTCCGGCACCTGGCGGTCGAACATGTGCCAGGTCGTCCCGAGGGAGGGCCCGAGCACGAGCACGGGGGCGTCTTCGGGTCCGTCGAACCGGTACTGGAGGGCAGGGGTCTTCTTCTCACTCACCGCACCACGCTAACCGCCGGTCGGGTGTGCCCGTTTCGTGGGGGGCGGTGCGCCCGGCGCGTCGGCGGGGATCGCCGGGGAATCCTCACACGGTCTTCACGACAGGGGCGCCTGTGCGGGGTCCACGGTCCAGTGGTTGACGCGCAGCGTCCGCCCGGCGAAGTCCACCTCGGTCTCCTCGGCGAACCGGAAGCCGAGGGAGCGGCAGATGCCGTTGGACGGCGCGTTGTCCGTCGCGGGGAAGGCGTGCACGGTGTCCCAGCGGACCTCCTCGCGGGCGCGCGCGAGCACCGCGCGGACGGCACGCTTGGCCAGCCCCCGCCCCTGGAACTCGGGCAGCACCATCCACCCGATCTCGGACATCGGTCCGTGGGGGGTGTCGTGCGACCAGAGGGTGACGGTCCCGGCCACCGTCCCCGGCTCGGCGGGGTCGGGGACGATCATCTTGATCCACGCGCGGTCGGCGGTGGCCAGCTCGACGTCCCGGCGGACCTTGTCGGCCATGCCCTCGCGGGGCAGCGGTCCGCCGAGCCCGGCCATCATGACGGGGTCGCAGCGCATCCGTAGGTACGCGTCGAGGTCGTCCGGGGTCACATCGCGCAGGTGCAACGGGTGCCTCCTGTCGGGGCGTTCGCCGTCGGGGCGTTCGCCGGTGCGGTCGGTCAGAGGTCGGCCAGGGCGTCCAGGCCGGTGAGGGCGTCGACCGGGTCGAGGGCGGGGGTGCCCCGGGGCCACCAGTCGTCCTGGCCCGGCTCGGACTCGTAGGCGTACCAGAGACCGTCCTGACCGAAGCGGAGCTGGACGTCGCCGAGCGGGTGGGTGAGGTGGTTGTGCCAGGGGCGGAACGGGGGCAGCCCCGCGGCCATCAGCAGCGGGCGCGCCCGGTCGAAGCGGCCCGCCGGGGGGTTCCACGGCTCCTCCAGGACGGCCAGTCCCGCGAGCCCGCCCTGCCGCCAGGCGGCGACCGCGCGGGCCAGGTCGGAGGGGGTACGGCCCGCCGCCGCGGCCAGCGTGGCGTACAGCGCGCGGGTCGCGGCGGTCAGACCGGAGCCGGGGCGGGCGGCGGCGAGGCGCACCGCGTCCTGCCACAGCGTCAGACCGCCCACCGGATCGCGGCCGGTGGTGAGCAGGGCGTGCGCGCGGGCGGCGGCGTCGGTGGCGAGCTGGTCCAGCGCGAAGGGGTCAGGACCGCCGGGTGCCGCCGGGTACACCGGGGGCTGCTCGGGGTGCGCGGGGGCGGGCAACGGCGGGGGCGGGGGCGGCAGGCGCCGCTCGGCGAGCGCCTCCGTGGCGCGGACGCCCGGCAGGTCCTCGGTCAGTCCCTCGCGGGCGGCGCGGGCGGCGTGGGCGGCGCTGCGCCGGGACAGCGTGTCCAGCAGCTCGCGCTCGCCCCGCCCGCGCAGCAGGAGCAGCACGAAGGGGTCGGCGTCCAGCAGACGTGCCGTCTGGTAGCAGAGCGCTGCCGCGTGCTTGCAGGGGTGACCGGAGTCGGGGCAGTTGCAGCGGGGGTTCAGCTCGGTGGCGCCGGGCAGCAGGGGGGCGCCGCAGTCCGCCAGGGAGTGCGGCAGCTCCTTGTCGAGCAGCGCGGCGATGTGCCCCGGGCGGTCCACGGCGGCGTCCAGGAACCGCTCCCAGTCCGCGTCCTGGAGCGTGGGCAGGGTGACTTGCACGCGGTACGGCCGGGGACGGCTCCCCCGCACGTACGCCAGCACCCGGCCCGGCGTCACGGTGATCGCGTCCACGTGTCCGGCGTCCGCGTAACTCCGTCCCCGTGCCACGCGCTTGGGGTCCAGCGCGCCCCGCTCCAGCGCCTCCACCCAGGCGTTGCCCCACCAGGTGTCCGCGAACCCGTCCGTCTCGGTGCGGGGGGCGAACGCGGGGAAGGTGCGGCGGAGTTCGTTGTCGCGGTGAGGGGTGGCCATGGTGGCGGGGATGTGCGGGGTCGCGTGCGCGGGCTCCGGCTGGAGGGGGTGGGGGCGGGTGAACTCCGGTTCGGCGGCGGATTCGGTCACTGCGGTTTCCTCGGGGGCGTCCTCGAAGGCGCCCTCGGGGGTGTCCTCGGGGGTGTCCTCCCAGGTGGGCATGCGGAAGGCGGTCGCGAGGAAGTCCTTCACCTCACGGACGGCTTGAGCCCGAGCGGCCCCCGGGGTGCCCTCGGCGGGAGCGGGGGGCGCCTTGCGCACCGGCTTACGTGCCGGACGCCGCGTCTCCTCCTCCGCCTGCGCACGCAGCGCCTCCGCCCGCGCGGCACGCAGGGCTTCACGGGCGGCGTCGCCGGGGCGGCGGGTGGTGGCTGGGCGGGCTGCTGGAGTGGGCGTTTCGTCGGGCGGGGTGCCTTCGGCGGGCGGCTGGGGGGTGAGGTCCTCAGCCTCCGAGGCGGCGCCGTCGGCTGCTCGGCTGGTGGTGAGGGCGTCCGGCGTCGGGGCGGGGATGGTCCCGTCCAGGATCGGACCGGGCGCCGTGTCCTGGGACTCCGGAGCGGCGGAGTCGTCGGCTGCGGCGCCGGTGCCGGTGCCCTCCGGGCCCGGAGCGGGGGTGATACCGACCGTGGTCGAGCCGGAGGAGGCTGCTTCCGCGCGCGGACCCGAGCTGGTGCCGTCCGGCATCGGGCGGGACACGGCGCCGTCGGCCGCGTGACCGGTGGCGACGCCCTCCGCCCCCTCGCCGGGGGTCATACCGACCACGGTCGAGCTGGAGGAGGCGCCTTCCGCGCGCGAACCGGAGCTGGTGCCGTCCGGCATCGGGCGGGACGCTGCGCCGTCGGCCGCGTGACCGGTGGCGACGCCCTCCGCCCCCTCGCCGGGAGCGACGCCTTCGGTGTCGGGGGCGGCGGCAGCCCTGTCGGTCGCGTCGGCGGCAGTGCCTTCTGCCATCCGACCGTCCGGCGTCCGGGCGTTGGCGCTCAGCCGCTGGGCGACGGCAGCGCGGAGAGCGGCTCGGGCGATGTCCCCGGCCCGGACGGGCTCGGCGGACGCATCTGTCTCTGCCGTCCCGGAAGGTTCACTGGACGCAGAGGACTCACCGGCGTGCACGGAGTCACCGGCTCGGGTGGGTTCCTCGACCCGCGAGGGCTCCGCCTGCCGGGAACCCGATGCCGACGCCGATGCCGACGCCCCCTCCTCCGTCGCACCGGACGCCTTCTCCCGCGCCTCTCGCAGCGCCCTGCGCGCCGCCTCGGCGGGACTCGGGCTGGACTCCGTCATGACGGCCTCCGCAGGGAGACCAGGTCGGAGAGTTCGCGGTCGGTGAGTTCCGTGAGGGCTGCCTCGCCGGAGCCGAGGACGGCGTCGGCGAGCGCGCGCTTGGCGGTGAGCATCTCGGCGATGCGGTCCTCGACCGTGCCCTCGGTGACCAGGCGGTGGACCTGGACGGGCTGGGTCTGGCCGATGCGATAGGCGCGGTCGGTCGCCTGGTCCTCGACGGCGGGGTTCCACCAGCGGTCGAAGTGGACGACGTGGCCCGCGCGGGTGAGGTTGAGACCGGTGCCGGCGGCCTTGAGGGAGAGGACCAGGACCGGGGTCTCGCCCGCCTGGAAGCGGTCGACCATGCGCTCGCGCTCGGGTACGGGGGTGCCGCCGTGCAGCAGGTCCACCGGGACCGCGCGGGCGCCGAGGTGGGCGGTGATGAGCTGGGCCATGCCGACGTACTGCGTGAAGACGAGCACCGAGCCGTCCTCGGCCAGCACCGTGTCCAGCAGCTCGTCGAGGAGGGCGAGTTTGCCGGAGCGGGCGGCGAGACCGTCCGGGCGGGACGCTCCCTCCTTGAGGTACAGCGCGGGGTGGTCGCAGATCTGCTTGAGCGCGCCGAGCAGCTTGAGGACGAGTCCGCGCCGGGCGATGCCGTCGGCGGACTCGATGGCCGCCATGGACTCGCGGACCACCGCCTCGTACAGCGCTGCCTGTTCGCGGCCGAGCGGCACCGGGTGGTCGGTCTCGGTCTTGGGCGGCAGTTCGGGGACGATGCCGGGGTCGGATTTCTTGCGGCGCAGCAGGAACGGCCGGACGAGGCGGGCCAGGCGCTCGGCGGCTTCCTGGTCCTCGCCGTTCTCCACCGCGCGCGCGTGCCGGGCGCGGAAGGACTGGAGGGGACCGAGGAGTCCGGGGGTGGTCCAGTCGAGCAGCGCCCACAGTTCGGAGAGGTTGTTCTCGACGGGGGTGCCGGTGAGCGCCACGCGCGCGGGGGCGCCGATGGTGCGCAGTGCCTTGGCGGTCGCGGAGTAGGGGTTCTTCACGTGCTGGGCCTCGTCGGCGACGACCATGCCCCAGGGGCGGTCCGCGAGCTGTTCGGCGGCGG
Organism: Streptomyces sp. DSM 110735; assembly: GCF_016482685.1. Taxonomy (GTDB): domain Bacteria; phylum Actinomycetota; class Actinomycetes; order Streptomycetales; family Streptomycetaceae; genus Streptomyces. The sequence continues at coordinate 172,336 of NZ_JACYHF010000006.1, forward strand.
AGCGCATCGTGCCGTAGGTGGTGAGGACGAAGCCGCCGGTCAGCCCCTCCAGGGTGCGGTCGGCGCCGTGGAAGCGGCGGACGGGGACGCCGGGTGCGAAGCGGTTGATCTCGCGCTGCCAGTTGCCGAGCAGGGAGGCGGGGCAGACCACGAGGGTCGGCTCGGGGTGGGCGCGCTTGAGGTGCAGGGCGATGAGGGTGACGGTCTTGCCGAGACCCATGTCGTCGGCGAGGCAGCCGCCGAGACCGAGGGAGGTCATGAGGTCGAGCCAGGCAAGACCGCGCAATTGGTAGTCGCGGAGGGTGGCGTCCAGCCCTGCCGGTGCCTCGGCGGGGGCGAGTCCGGCGGTGAGGCGGTCGCGCAGGGCGGCGAGGGCGCCGGTGGGGACGGCTTCGACGCTCTCGCCGTCCACCTCGGCGGTGCCGGTGAGCGCGACGGAGAGCGCGTCGACGGGGTCGAGCAGCCCGAGTTCGCGCTTGCGCGCCTTGCGCACGAGCGCGGGGTCGACCAGCACCCAGCGGTCCCGGAGCCGTACGACGGGGCGGTGCGCCTCGGCGAGGGCGTCCATCTCGGCTTCGCTGAGCGGGTCGCCGCCGAGCGCCAACTGCCAGCGGAACTGGAGGAGTTCCTCGCTGTCGAAGAAGCCGGTGCCGTCGGTGGCCGAGCCGGGGGCGGGGCGGACGACGGCCGCGGCGCTGAGGTCGTGGGCGAGGTCGCGCGGCCAGTGCACGCCGACCCCGGCGGCGGCGAGCCGTCCGGCCGCCGTCCCGAGCAGGTCGCTCACCTCGTCCTCGGACAGCGCGAGCACGTCGGGGACGTCGCGCTCGGCCAGCCGCTCCAGGGGCGCCCACACGCGCGCCGCGCGCCGTACGGCGAGGGCGGCGTCCACGCGCGCGCGGGGTCCGAAGGCGGTGTCGGCCTCTCCCGCCCACAGCGCGGCGGCGTCCGTGACCAGGGTGGGGTCGGCCAGGCTGTGCACCTGGACGACGGCGGCGCCCGCCGCGCGCGAGCCGCTGTCGTCCCCCGCGTCGAAGACCGCGTACGCGGACAGGTCCAGGCGCAGCGAGACGCGTACGCCCGCGTCCATGCCCGCGGCGACCTCGGCGGCCCAGTCGTGGGCGCCGGGCAGCGGCTGGGGTTCGCGGGCGGCGAAGGGGCGGCCGCCCGTGTGCGGGGCGGCGGGGGTGCGGGGCAGGGTGTCGGCGACCGCGTCCAGGAAGGAGCGGACCAGGTGCTCGGGCTCGGGCAGCCGGAGCGGGCCCTCGCCGGGCAGCGGCACGGCGTGCCCCTCGGCGGGCAGGGCGGCGGCGATCGCGCGCAGGTGGGCGATGTCGTCGGGCTCCAGCGGACCCGCGCGCCAGGCGTCGTGCCCGCTCGGGGTGAGACCGGGCAGCAGCCGTCCTCGCGCGGCCAGGCGCAGGGCGTGCAGCGCGGCGGCGCCCCAGCAGACGGTGGCGGGGTGGGCGGCGGCGTCGTGCCGTGCGTTGACCAGCAGGGGCAGGGCGTCCATGAGCGGCAGGGTGAGCGCGGGGACCTGGCGGCGCCGTACGGTCGCGCCGTGGCGGCGTACGACGGTCAGCTCGGTGATCGTGGCACCGGAGCCCTCGGGATCGGGCAGCGGGGTGCCGTCGGGCGACCAGAGGGCGATGCGGCCCTCGCGGGGCAGGGGCGCGGGCAGGTAGAGGGTGGCGAGGTACGCCGGGACGCGTCCCCCGATCGCCTCGGAGTACGCGCGCTCGCTCAGCACGGCCGTGCCGCCGTCCATACGTCCTGTCACCTCCCGTCCGCCGGTCGGACCAGTTGTCTCCGACTGTACGGGCGGGGTCTGACAATCGGCTCCGGCGGCCGTCCGGACCGGCTCACGGCAGCGGCTGGACACCGGTCGGCGGCAGCGGCCGGATGCCGGTCACGGCACCGTGCGGGAGACCGCGTAGACCATCGGGTACTGCGGGTCGGAGAGGTTCACGACCACGTCCTGGGTGGGGGCAGGGTTCTTCTGCGTGTTGGTCAGACCGACCCAGGGACCGGGACCCGCGAAGTTCCAGCCGGAGACCTTGCGGTCGCGGGCGCCGATGGTGAGGTGCCCCTTCTTCAGTTCGTCGCGGCGCAGTCCCATGGTGGCGAGGAAGCTGTCGAGTCCCGCGTCGTTGGTGCGGAACTGCACGTAGAGACGGCTGGTCTTCCAGTTGTTGGTCTCGTAGTAGGCGAGGTAGTCGGCGGGGCGCGGGACGGCGACCTGGTAGAGGCGGCGCTGCACCTTGGAGGGCCAGCCCGGGGTGAGACCGGTGGCCGAGTACTTCGCCTCCTTGTCCTTGCCGCTGTCGCGGCTCTGGTTGGCGGAGATCACCAGATAGCCCGCGGGTACGCCGATGAGCAGCACGATGATGAGCAGCGTGAGGGCGCGGCGGCGGATGCGGTGGCCGGGGTCCTCGGCGGGGGCGTGCGGGGCGTCCGGGGACGCCGCCTGGTGCGGCAGCGAGGTGGTCATGCGGTGTCCCGGTCCCGGCGGCCCTGGACGTACCGCTCGTAGCGTTCGTGCCGCTCGACCCGGCGGCGCTTGGCGCGGCGGAAGCGGCGGGCGACCAGGCGGGCGAGGTCGGCGGCGCCGACCATGCCTGCCTCGGGACCGAGCTGGGCGCGGGCGATGCGGGCCTCGGGGCGGTAGCCGCGCCCGGTGAGCTGGCGCTTGAAGGCGTCGCGCGCGGGACCGATGAGCAGGTCGTCGGCGGCGCTGACCCCGCCGCCGATGACGAAGCAGGAGGGGTCGAGGGCGGCGGCGAGGTTGGCGATGCCGACGCCGAGCCACTGGCCGATGTCCTGGAGCAGCTCGATGCACATCGCGTCGCCCTCGCGGGCCAGCTCCGTGATCATGGGACCGGAGATGTCGCCGATCTGGCCCTTGACGTGCTCGATGATGCCGTAGGCGACCGGGGAGTCGGCGGCGGCCAGCTCCTTGGCCTCGCGGACGAGCGCGTTGCCGGAGCTGTACTGCTCCCAGCAGCCGCGGTTGCCGCAGGGGCAGCGGTGTCCGCCGGGCACGACCTGCATGTGGCCGAACTCGCCCGCGACGCCGAACTTGCCGCGCTTGACCTGGCCGTCCTCCAGGATGGCGCCGCCGATGCCGGTGCCCAGGGTGATCATGACGAGGTGGTCCTCGCCGCGTCCGGCGCCGAAGCGCCACTCGGCCCAGGCGGCGGTGTTGGCGTCGTTGTCGACCAGGACGGGCACCGAGAGGCGGCCGGAGAGGCGGTCGCGCAGCGGTTCGTTGCGCCAGGACAGGTGGGGGGCGAAGAGCACCCGGTTGCGGTCGGCGTCGACCCAGCCGGCCGCGCCGATGCCGACGGCGTGCACGTCGTGCCGGTCGGAGAGGTCAAGGACCAGTTCGACGATGGTGTCCTCGACGACCTTGGGGCTCTTGGACTTGTCCGGGGTCTCCGTGCGGAGCTTCTCCAGGATGTTGCCGTCGGCGTCCACGACGCCCGCCATGACCTTGGTGCCGCCGATGTCGATGCCGACGGTGGGCACGCGGGGAGCCGTGAGATGCGAACGGCGTTCCCGGGTGCCGACGGTCCGCAGTACGGGCGCTCGGCGGGAACCGATGGGGGCCGTGAGGTCGCGGTAGGTGCTCATCGTCGTCGATTCTGCCTCAACGGGCGAGGTGCATGGTGTCAAGGCGGGATAAGGGAGCGTGCGTGACCATGGACGCCGCGAACACGCTCCCCGCTCCTGTCAGCCGCGCTGGAGTTCGTGCACCAGGGCGTCGAGGTCGGCGCCGCCCGCCATCTGCTTGGTCAGCTCGTCCAGGGTGATCTCGTCACGTGTGTGATTGCCCACCATGGTGCCGCGCCGCAGCAGCACGAACCGGTCGCCGACCAGGTACGCGTGGTGCGGGTTGTGGGTGATCAGCACGACGCCGAGACCCTCGTCGCGTGCGGCGGCCACATATTTGAGGACCACACCGGACTGCTTGACGCCCAGTGCGGCGGTCGGCTCGTCCAGGACGAGGACCTTGGCGCCGAAGTGGACGGCGCGGGCGATGGCCACGCACTGGCGCTCGCCGCCGGAGAGGGTGCCGATGGGCTGGTCCACGTCGCGCAGGTCGATGCCCATGCGGAGCAGTTCGGCGCGGGTGGTGCGGCGCATGTGCTCGATGTCGAGGCGCCGGAAGGGACCGCGACCCTTGCGGGGTTCGGAGCCGAGGAAGAAGTTCCGCCAGACCGGCATCAGGGAGACGACGGCGAGGTCCTGGTAGACGGTGGCGATCCCCCGGTCCAGGGCGTCGCGCGGGGAGGTGAGCCGGGTCTCCTCGCCCTCGATGCTCAGGGTGCCGCCGTCGTGGCGGTGCAGTCCCGCGATCATCTTGATCAGGGTGGACTTGCCCGCGCCGTTGTCGCCGAGGACGCAGGTGATCTCCCCGGCGTGGACCTCCAGGGAGACGCCCTCCAGGGCGCGCACGTTGCCGTAGTGCTTGCTGACACCGGTCAGCTCGACGAGCGGCACGCGCTCTTGGGTCACGGTCATTTCGTGGCCTCCGCACGCTTGCGGACCCAGGTGTTGAGCAGGGTCGCGAGGAGGAGCATGGCTCCGAGGAAGAACTTGAACCAGTCGGGGTTCCACTCGGCGAAGACGATGCCCTTGCTGGTCATGCCGAACAGCAGCGCGCCGACCGCCGAGCCGACGGCGCTGCCGTAGCCGCCGGTGATCAGGCAGCCGCCGATGACGGCCGCGATGATGTAGATCAGCTCGTTGCCGACGCCCTCGCCGGACTGGACGGCGTCGAAGGAGAAGAGCAGGTGCTGGCCGGAGATCCAGGCGCCGAAGGCGACGCCCATGTACAGACCGATCTTGGTCCTGGAGACGGGCACGCCGACCGCGCGGGCGGCGTCCGCGTTGCCGCCGACGGCGAAGATCCAGTTGCCGACGCGGGTGCGCAGCAGCACCCAGGAGGCGACGGCGACCAGGGCGAGCCACCACAGGATGGTCACCTTGAAGTCGACGCCGCCGACGGTGAGCGTCGAGGCGAAGAGGGCGCGGGCGCTGGGGAAGCCCTCCATGTCGGCGATGGTCTTGGTGGAGACGGTGCCGTCGATCAGCTTGGTGAAGCCGAGGTTCATGCCGGTCAGCATCAGGAAGGTGCCGAGCGTGACGATGAAGCTGGGCAGCTTGGTGCGGGTCAGCATGAAGCCGTTGAAGGCGCCGATCGCGAGCGTGACCAGCAGGGACACGCCCGCGCCGACCCAGACGTTCGCCGTCATCTGGTAGCTGAACATCGAGGAGATCAGCGCGGAGGACGTCACCATGACGCCCGCCGACAGGTCGAACTCGCCGCCGATCATGAGCAGCGCCACCGGCACCGCCATGATGCCGATGGTCGAGGAGGCGTAGAGGACCGTGCTCAGGCTCGACGCGCGCAGGAATCCCTCGGCGACGAACGCGAAGAACACGAAGACGGCGAGGGCGCCGACGACCGAGCCCAGCTCGGGGCGGGAGAGCAGGTGGCGCAGCGGGGAGGTCCGCAGCAGGCGTTCGTCGGCGGAGGGTCCTTCGGGACCGGGCGGTGCGGCGGTGCCGGTGGTCGTGCTCATCGGGTGCCCCGCTGGGTGTACTCGGCGAGCGCGCCTGCCTGGTCCTTGGTGATGATCTGCGGTCCGGTCAGGACGGGCTTGCCGCCGCCGAGCATGTCGCCGTTGTACTTGTACAGCCACAGCAGGTCGATCGCCTCGTAGCCCTGGAGGTAGGGCTGCTGGTCGACGGCGAAGCCGAGGGTGCCGTCCTTCAGCTCGGCGGCGACCTTGGCGTTGAGGTCGAAGGTGTCGATCTCGGCCTTGCTGCCCGCGTCCTGCTTCGCCTTGGCGGCGGTGTCGGCGTAGGGCGCGCCCAGGGTGACGACGGCGTCCACGGAGCGGTCGGCCTGGAGCTTCGCCTCGATCGCGGACTGCACGTCGGGCATGTTGGTGCCGTTGACGTAGAGCTTCTGCACGGTGCCGTGGAAGGTCTTGGCGACGCCGTCGCAGCGCTGTTCGTGGCCGACGTTGCCCTGCTCGTGCAGGACGCACAGTGCCTTCTTGCGGCCACGCTTGTTCAGCTCGTCGCCGACCGCCTCACCGGCGATGGTCTCGTCCTGGCCGACGTGGGTGAGGGCGCCGAACTTCTTGGAGTCGGCGGAGCCGGAGTTCACCGTGATCACCGGGATGCCTGCCTTCTCGGCGCGGGCGACCGCCGCCTTGAGCGCGTCGGGCTTGGCGAGGGTGACGATGATGCCGTCGACCTTCTTGTCCACGGCGGCGTCGACGAGCTGCGCCTGCTGCTGCGCCTCGTCGTCGTGCGAGTACAGGAAGGTGACGTTGTCCTTGACGGCTGCCTGCTTGGCGCCGCTCTGGACGATGTCCCAGAAGGTGTCGCCGTCTCCGGAGTGGGTGATCATCGCGAAGGTCCAGCGGGGGGTGTTCACCGCCGACCTGCCCTGGGCGACCGCTGCCTTGCGGGCGTCCTCGGCGCGCTTGCCGCCGGTGCTGCTACAAGCGGCGAGCGAGAGACAGGCGATCACACCGAGTGCTCCTGCCGTCGCCCTGCCCACCCGGGTCCGAAACCGTGCCACGAGGCCGTGCCCTTCTTGCGTGCGTAACTAGACCGTGCTCCAACGTGCGAGAGGGGCGGGCGAGCACTCCGTCGGTTCGTCCCGGCGGTGCCGTCGCCTGCCCCAAACACTTCAGTATCGAACATACGGAACACTCGTTACATGCCCGGGGCACCCATTACGGTCCCTTTGTCCGGACATCCGGACACGTGAAGGGATGCTTTGGAACAGGCTCGGCGCCGCCTCAGGACCACCTCAGGACCGTACGAGGAGCTGGAATTCGAAGGAGTAGCGAGCCGGACGGTAGACGTGGTCGCCGTACTCGACGGCGCGCCCGGTGTCGTCGTACGTGGTGCGTCTCATGGTGAGCAGGGGGGCGCCCTCGCCCTCGGTGAGCCGTTCCGCCTCGGCGGGGGTGGCGCCGCGCGCGCCGATGGACTGGCGGGCGCTGTGCAGGGTGATCCCGGCCGCGCGCATCATCCGGTAGAGACCGGTCGCCTCCAGGCGGGCGGTGTCGAGGTCGAGCAGACCGGGCGGCAGATGGTTGACGAGGTACGCCATCGGCTCGCCGTGCGCGAGGCGCAGCCGCTCGACGCGGTGCACGTCGCCGCCCTCGGGCAGTCCGAGCGCGGCGGCGACCTCGGTGGACGCGGGCACCACGGTGTTGACGAGCACCTTGGTGGCGGGGCGCTGCCCGGCCGCCTCCAGGTCGTCGTAGAGGCTGCTCAGCTCAAGGGGGCGCTTGACCTGGCTGTGCACGACCTGGGTGCCGACGCCCCGGCGGCGCACCAGGAGCCCCTTGTCGACCAGGGACTGGATCGCCTGGCGGACGGTGGGCCGGGACAGACCGAGCCGCGCGGCCAGCTCGATCTCGTTGCCCAGCAGGCTGCCCGGGGTGAGCGCGCCGCGCTCGATGGCCGCCTCCAGTTGCTGGGAGAGCTGGAAGTACAGCGGCACCGGAGAGCCGCGGTCCACACGGAGATCGAGCGCCACGGTCGGGTCCACATCTGGTTTCGGCACGGGCTTGAGCGTAGTCCGGTGCCCGGTTGACGGGAAGTCGTGAAGTCCGATTGTCCGGACATACTGATTGACAAGTACAGGACGGCCCTCCACTTTGTTTCCATGCGCATCGGGGTCATCGGTACGGGCCGCATCGGCACCATCCACGCGAACACGCTCAGCCGCCACAGGGAGGTCGGATCGCTCATCCTGACGGACTCGAATCCGTTACGGGCACAGGAGTTGGCGCACCGTCTGGGCGAGACGGCGGCGCCCGGGGTGGACGAGGTCTTCCAGTGGGGCGTGGACGCGGTGGTGATCACCACGGCGACGTCCGCGCACGCGGAGCTGATCGGGCGGGCGGCACGCTCCGGGCTTCCGGTCTTCTGCGAGAAGCCGATCGCACTCGACCTGCCCGGCACCCTGCACGCGCTCGCGGAGGTCGAGGCGGCGGGCACGGTGCTCCAGATGGGCTTCCAGCGGCGCTTCGACGCGGGCTACGTGGGCGCCCGCGAGGCGGTCCGCTCCGGCAGACTCGGGCGTCTGCACACGGTGCGGGCGCTCACCTCCGACCAGTCGCCGCCCCCGCCGGAGTGGCTGCCGCTGTCGGGCGGGCTGTTCCGGGACACCCTGATCCACGACTTCGACGTCCTGCGCTGGGTGACCGGGCGCGAGGTGACCGACGTCTACGCGAGCGGCTCGGACGCCGGGCCGCCGATGTTCCGCGCGGCTGGTGACGTGGACACCGGCGCGGCGGTGCTCACCCTGGACGACGGCACCCTGGCCACCGCGACCGCGACCCGGCTGAACGGCGCGGGCTACGACGTCCGCATGGAGCTGGCCGGGGAACGCGACACCGTCGTGGTCGGTCTGGACGACCGCACCCCGGTCGCCTCCACCGAACCGACAGGACCGCCCCCGTGCGACAAGCCGTGGAGCGGCTTCTTCGAGCGCTTCGGCTCGGCGTACGAGGCGGAACTGCGCGCCTTCGTCGAGGTGGTGCGCGGCGAACTCCCCAACCCGTGCGACGGCCGCGAGGCGCTCCAGGCGCTGCGCGTCGCGGAGGCGTGCGAGACGTCGCGGCGCGAGCGGCGGGCGGTGGCCCTGGCCGAGGTGCCGGACCGGGCGCAGCCGTCGTACAGCTAGCGGGAGTTGCCCGCCGGCGGGGACGACTCCGCCCCGCGGCCCGGTGTGGGGGTGGGCGGCAGGGCGGAGGTCGTGCGGTGGTTACCCCGGCGGCGGCGTCAGCAGCCGAAGTCGATCAGGTCGAACGTGGCGTAGTGGTCGGAGGTGTAGTAGTCCTCCTCGTACGCCTTGCCGGTGACGATGCGCCGGGCGCCGCGCGTGGACTCGCCCGGCGTCTTGACGGTGTACTCGTGGTAGTAGCCGGACGACTGGCTGGGCAGGACGCCTTCCCGGTTCTGGAAGACGACGCCGTCCTGCGAGTAGGGGAACGGACCGCCCTGGTCGATGAGTTCCAGGGTGTCGTATGCCTGCGAGGGCAGGTCGCCGTAGCAGATGCTGCCGGTGGACGCGGTGGCCGCGTCCGCCGTGCCGGTGGCGACCGTGCCGCCGACGAGGAGCGCCGAGAGCAGCGCGGCGGCGGCGCCGATGCGAGACGTTCGTGGGGGGAATCTCATGCCCTCATGATGACGCGCGTAGACGTGGGCATGTCAATGACAAAGATGTGGATTTTCCCGTCAGGTCCCATGAGTTCTCGGGAAGTTAACCTCCCCGGAGGGGACCTCCCGGCCCCCTCCTCCGCCCCTCGGGACCCGCCTTCAGCCGCGTCGGGCGGCGCCTCACGCCTCGTCGGACAGCTCGAAGCTGCCGTACTCGGGATCGCCCGCCAGGTCGTACGTCTGGACGGAGACACCCGTGCTCGTGACGCGGCCCGCGGTGTGGCGGAAGCGGGTGGGTACGGCGCCCTCCGCGAAGAGTCGGCGCCCCGCGCCGAGGACCACCGGGAAGGTCGCGAGGTGGAGGGTGTCCAGGAGGCGGAGGTTGATCAGGGAGCGGACCAGGGCGCCGCTGCCGTGGATCTGGATCTGCCCCTCGGTGCTCTCCTTGAGCGTGCGGACCTCCTTGGCGAGGTCGCCGGAGAGGACGGTGGTGCGGTTCCAGGACGGGTCCTGGAGGGTGGCGGAGACGACGTACTTGGGCAGCCCGTTGAGCTTCGCCGCGATCAGGTGGTCCGGATCGGTCACGTGCGGCCAGTACGCGGCGAAGATGTCGTAGGTGTGCCGTCCGAGCAGGAACGCCTCGGGGTTCTCGAACACCTCGGTGATGAACGCGCCGAAGTCCGGGTCGGAGAACGGGACGGTCCAGCCGCCCTGGCCGAAGCCGCCGCTGGTGTCCTCCTCCGGGCCGCCGGGACCCTGGTAGACACCGTCGAGGCTGACGAAGACGGTGGAGACTAGCGTGGCCATGAGGTGCCTTCTTCCGATGCCGGGGTCCGCTGTCGGCGGGGAGCCGCCGTTGTCAACGGTGCAGACCCCGGCTCGGCGCGCAACTCATCGGTCCGCCCCGGAACGGCGGCGAGGAGTGCGCGGGTGTACGGGTGGACCGGCGCCCGGAACAACTCGTCGGCCGGGGCGTCCTCCAGAACCCGGCCGCCCCGCATGACCACCACGCGGTGCGCGATCCGCCGTACGACGGCGAGGTCGTGCGAGATGAAGAGGTACGCCACCCCGGTGTCGGCCTGGAGTTCGGCCAGCAGGCGCAGGATCTGGTCCTGGACGGTGACGTCGAGGGCGGAGACCGGTTCGTCGCACACGACCAGGTCCGGGGAGAGCGCCAGCGCGCGGGCGATCGCGACGCGCTGCCGCTGCCCCCCGGAGAGTTCGGCAGGTCTGCGCCGGGCAGCCGTCGCGGGCAGCGCGACCCGGTCGAGCAGCTCGGCCACCCGTGCGGCGGCGCCCGGCACCCGGAAGGCGCGCAGCGGTTCGCCGACGCTCTCGCCGACCGTCAGGCGCGGGTCCAGGGAGGCGTAGGGGTTCTGGTAGACGAGCTGGACCCGGCGGCGCAGCGCCCGCAGCCGGGCGCCCCGGGCGTCGGTGACGTCGTCGCCGTCGAGGCGTATACGACCCGAGGTCGGGGGCGTCAGGCGCAGCACCAGCCGGGCGGTCGTCGACTTGCCGGAGCCGGACTCGCCCACCAGGGCGACCGTTTCGCCGCGGTGCACGGTGAGGGAGACGTCGTCCACGGCGCGCAGGGTGCGGGCGGCGCCCTCGCCACGGGGCAGCGGGAAGTCCTTGGTGAGGTGCTCGGTCTCCAGGAGGGGTGCCGGACCGGGAGCGGGCGGGGGCGGCGAGGGGGCGTCCAGTCGCGGGGCGCTGCTCAGGAGCCGCCGGGTGTAGGGGTCGGCGGGGGCGGCGAGCAGGGGACCGCTCGGACCGGACTCGACGATCCTGCCCTCCGACATGACCGCGATCCGGTCCGCCCGGTCGGCGGCCACCCCGAGGTCGTGGGTGACCAGGAGCACGGCGGTGCCCGACTCGCGGACGAGCGCCTGGAGCCGGTCCAGGATGCCCCGCTGCACGGTGACGTCCAGGGCGCTGGTGGGCTCGTCCGCGATGATCAGCCGGGGGTCGCCCGCGAGCGCGATGGCGATCAGGGCGCGCTGCCGCATCCCGCCGGAGAGTTCGTGCGGACGGCGCCGCGCCTGGGTGCGCGGGTCCGGCAGCCCGGCGCGGGCGAGCAGGTCGAGCGCCCGCTCGTGCGCGGTGCGCCGCGTGGCGAGCCGGTGGATGCGCAGCACTTCGGCCACCTGGGTGCCGATCCGCTGCACGGGGTTGAGGGAGACGGCCGGGTCCTGCGGGACCAGGGCGACACCGGTGCCGCGTACGGTCCGCAACTCTTTCTCGGACAGCGCGGTGAGGTCGCGGCCGCCGAACAGGACGCGTCCGGCGTCGATCCCGCCGCCCCGGGGCAGCAGGCGGGTGACGGCGTGGGCGGTGGTGCTCTTGCCGGACCCGGACTCCCCGACGAGGGCCACGATCTCGCCCGGTGCGACGTCGAGGTCGACACCGCGTACGGCGTGGTGGAGACCGCCGGTGCGGGTGCGGTAGCAGACGTGCAGGTCCTGGAGGGAGAGGAGGGGCGGCTCCCCTGCGGGCGGCTTCCCTGCGGGCGGCTCCCCTGCGGGCGGCTCCCCTGCGGGCGGCTTGCGCACAGGCTTCGGAAGGGGAGGCGTCGTCATCGCTGCTCCGTCCAGGTGCCGTCGAACGCGCGGGAGAGGCGGTTGACCGCCAGGACGAGGGCGGCGACGGTCAGCCCGGCGAGCGTCGACACCCACCAGGCGTCGGCGAGGTAGTCGCGGCCGTCGGCGATCAGCGTGCCCCACTCGGGCGCGGGCGGCGGTGCGCCGTAGCCGAGGAAGCTGAGGGAGGCGACCGACAGGACGGCGGTGCCGAGGTCGAGGGTGGCCAGGGCCAGCACCGCTCCCGCCGAGTTCGGCAGGACGTGCCGGACCAGTACGGTCCACCAGCGGGCGCCGGAGACCCGTGCCGCCTCCACGTAGGCGGTGTGCCGTACGCGCAGCACTTCCGCGCGCGCCACCCGCGCGAACCCCGCGACACCGGCGACCCCGACGGCCAGCGCCACCTGCGCGGTGCCCGGGCCGAGCGCGGCGACCACCGCCAGGGAGAGGAACAGTCCGGGCACGGCGAGCAGCACGTCCACGAGCCGCATCAGCACGCTCTCCACCCAGCCCCCGGCGAACCCGGCGACGAGACCGAGCCCGCCGCCCACCGCGAACGCCACGGCGACGGCGATCAGGGTCGCCTTGAGGGACAGCGCGGCGCCGTACACCACGCGCGCGTAGAGGTCCCGGCCCAGCCCGTCGGTGCCGAACCAGTGCTGGGGTCCTGGTGGGCTGAGGATCTCGGAGGGTACGCCGCGCAGGGGGTCGCGACCGGTGAACAGCTCCGGCCGGAAGGCGGCGAGGACCATCGCGGCCACGATCAGCAGGGACAGGACCAGACCGGGGCGGCGCAGGAGATGGCGCAGGGTCCGGCGGGCGTGGGCGCGCGGGGGTGTGGGCTGTTGCTCCGGACCGGTCGCCGGGCGGGGGACGGTCGGCGCCTCGCTCACGTGTAGCTCCTTCGTCCGGAGATGACGATGCGGCGGTCGAGCAGCGGTCCTGCCAGGTCGACCAGGAGGTTGAGGAGGACGAAGACCAGCGCGCCGAAGACCACCACGCCCTGCACCACGGGGATGTCCCGCACGGTGACGGCGTCGGTGGTGACGCGGCCGAGCCCGTTGCGGGAGAAGACGTTCTCCACGACGACCGCGTTGGCCGTCAACTGCCCGGCGAGCACGCCGATCACGGTCAGCGCGGGGAGTGCCGCGTTGCGCAGGGCGTGGTGCAACCGCACGCGGACCCGACCCGCGCCCTTGGCCCGCGCGGTCTGCACATAGGGCTCGTCCAGCACCGCCAGCAGGCTCTGCGACAGCACCTGGGCCACCAGTACGGCGGCGGGCAGCGCCAGCGTGACGGCGGGCAGGACGAGCCCGGCAGCTCCGGCGTCGCCGAAGGCGGGGAAGAGGCGCAGCCGGAAGGAGAAGAGCTGGACGAGCATCAGCCCGACCCAGAACGCGGGCAGCGAGATGCCGACGGCGGGCAGCGACAGCAGCAGCCGTCGCAGCGGACCCCGGCTCGTGGACGCCGCCGCCAGCGCCAGCGCGCCACCGAGCAGCACCGCCAACGGCAGCGCCATGCCGGTCAGTTCGAGTGTCGAGGGCAGCGCGTCGGCGAGGGTGGCCGCCACCGGTCGGCCGGTGGCGACCGAGTCCCCGAAGTCGCCGCGCAGGGCGTGCCCGAGCGAGGTCGCGTACCGCACGAGCAGCGGTCGGTCGAAGCCGTACTGCGCCCGCAGTTCGGCCAGCCGCTCGGGGGTGACCTGGGTGGAGTTCAGCCCGGCACCGGCCATCGCCGCGACCGGGTCGCCGGGCAGCAGGTCGAGCAGCAGAAAGGTCAGCGTGTACGCCGCCCACAGCACGCCGACGGCCTGGGCGAGGCGCCAGAGTACGTACCGTCGCATCGTCGTCCTTCACATCCGGGCAGGGGCTGCCGAAGTCCGCCTTTGCATGGCGGACTTCAGCTCTTCCAGGTGTCGTGCAGCCGGACGCCGCCGGACGCGCCGAGGGTCAGCCCGTGGACTCCCCCGGCGACCCCGACCAGGGTCTCCTGGTCGACGATCGGCAGGACGTAGGCGGCGCGCACGATCAACTGCTGGGCTTTGGCGACCAGTTGGTTCCGCCTGGCGGTGTCGGTCGTGGTCGCCTGCTCGTCCAGGGCGGCGTCGAGGGCGCCGCCGGGCAGCCGGTAGGAGTTGACGAGGCGGGTCGAGTACAGGGTGCGCAGCGCGTCGGGGTCGGCGCGGGTGAGGTCGCCGCCCCACAGGGCGTCGTAGTCGCCGGTGCGGAGGGTCTGCGGGAACTGGGTGACCTCCAGCCGCTTGATGACGAGCGCGATGCCGACGTCCTTGAGCTGCTGCTGGACGAGTTCGAGGGCGGCTTCGTAGGAACCGGCTTTGCTGAAGGACACCACGGTCAGCTTCAGGGGCTTGCCGTCCTTGCGGCGGATTCCGTCACCGCCCGGTTTCCAACCGGCTTCCGAGAGAAGTGACTTGGACCTCTGCCGGTCGTAGGTCAGGTCCATGGAGAGGTCCGTGTAGCCGGGGGTGGTGCGGGAGAGGACGCTGGTGGCGGCGCGGGTGCCGGTGGGGAAGACGGCGCCGGCGATCTCCGCGCGGTTGATCGCCGCCTGGGCTGCCTGGCGTACCCGGGGGTCGCGGGTGAGCGGACGGCCGTTGTTGAAACCGAGGTTGAAGACCACGCCGGGGTTGGCGCGCCGTTCGACACCGGCGCCGCCTCGGCGCAGTACCGCCTCGTCCTGGCGGCGGACCCCGCCGATCACGTCGGCCTGACCGGAGCCGAGGCTGCCCGCGCGTACGCCCGCCTCCGCGACCACGCTGAACGTCACGGAGTCGAGGTAGGCGGCGCCCTTCTTCTTCCAGGCGGTGGAGCCCCAGGCGTATCCCGTGCGCTTCTTGAGGGTGAGGGACTGGTTCTGCCGGTAGCCGGACACCGTGAAGGGACCGGAGCCGTGGACGCCGTCGCCGCAGCGGCGCTGGGCGGTCCGTGCGGTGTCGGCGGGCGAGACAAGACCGAGTGACGGGGTCGAAGTCGCTTGCAGGAACTGTGCGTTGGGACGGTCGAAGGTGACCTCGGCGGTCAGCTTGTCGACGACGCGCGTGCCCCGGTAGCCGGTGAGATAGCCCTGCGCGAGGATCGCCAGACCGCCGAGCCGGGGTATCGCGTCGAGGTTCTTCTTGACCGCCTCGGCGTCCACGGGCTTGCCGTCGCTGAAGGTCGCGCCCGGCCGCAGCCGGAAGGTGAAGGTGCGCGCCTTGTCCGACACCTCCCAACTCTTCGCCAGCCAGGGGACGATGCGACCCGTCGACGGGTCCTGGTCGGTGAGGGAGTCGACGGTCTGGCGCAGCGCGTACAGCGTGTCGCTGCTGCCGACCTGCTGCGGGTCGAGGCATCCGGCGTCGGTGCCGACGGCGAACCGCAGGTTCCCGCCGGACTTCGGCGTACCGGTCCCGCCGCGCGCGTCACCGGGGGCGGCGCCCCCACAGGCGCTCGACACGGCGGCGACGGTCAGGGCAAGGACGAGGGACGAGGCCGGCCTGAGCCGCCCCGGGCGATCGTGGGTCACGGGCGCTGTCTCCTGCGGAGTGAGACCAGGGGAAAGGGCGTGCGGGGGGATCGGCCGAGGGTCCTGCGAGGGGGGGGAGGGAGCGGCCACGGGAATGCGCGCGGAACCGGCGCCCACGACCTGTGCGGAAGGCGCCGGGGAACTCACCGGATCAGGCGGCGGTACACCCCGCGCTGTTCACGCGCCGCAGGTCGATGTGGCGGCGCGAGGAGAGCCACGCCGAGACGGGAGCGGGCACGGCGGCACGGTCGGGGAAAAGCGGTACACGCATGACTGCTTTCCTCCCCCGTGCGGCAGGCCGAAGCGCCCCCGATAACGCGCCCACCGTAGCGAGTTCCGCCGAGAACGGTCAATGGCGAGTTTCCATGCCCCGGAAACTCCGTGGCATCATGAGCGGAAACTCGTCCGGCGGCCCGGAAAGGACCGACATGGCCTCCACGAACGACGATCTTCTCGCCACCATCGCGGCGGAACGGGAGATCTACCGGACTTTCTACACGTTCTTCCGGCTGGTGGACACGGGCCGGTACGAACAGCTCGTCGACTGCTTCACCAAGGACGCCCTGATCGAGTACGACGTGATGCCCGGGCCCACCCAGCGCTTCCACGGCCGCGACGAGTTCACCGCGTTCATGTCGGCGGGCAGCCGCTGGCGGCGCGAGCCCACGGTCGCCCATGTGCTCGGCCAGACCCTCATCGAATGGACCGACGGCCGCCCCCACGTGCAGGCTTACGCCACGGTCTGGCACTGGAGCGCCACCCGCACCCCGGACGGCCGCCACCGCCCCGCCGACTGGACCGTGGTCGGACTGGTGGAGGACGACTTCGAGCTGGAGGACGGCCGCTGGCTCATCAGCCGGCGTCATGTGGCGCCGGTGGCGGGGCTGGTCGCGGCGGGGACGGGACCGATGTAGGGGTTTTCCCCGGGTGGCGCTTTCCCAGTGCTGCATTTCTACCGACCGGCGCGCGGACGCGTGCGCCGGGGGGGAGATCGGGATCTTCGAAAAGTGTCACCGATGTATCCGAATTTCCGTCACCGATGTTTCCGAACAACTGTCACCGGTGTTCCGAAATAAACTCTCCCCACGGGGGCCGGATTCCCGGATGATGATGGCCGGTCCCCACCTCACCGGAATTGTGGCATCGTTCACGTTTGAACCCTGGGTAGTGCTGCCCGGGCACGGGTTTTCGGACAGCGGCACGATCCCCGGCATTCCGTCCTTCCCGCTCAGGGCAGGGGCACGGCGCGCACCGGCCGATTCCGGTCGGTCAGGCGTTTGACACTGCGGCAATATTGGCCGTGTACGGTCGAGCCGGTTCCGCCAGAGCGTGTCTGCTCAGCGTGCCTCACCCCAGCCCGCCCCGGTGCCCCGGACAGTGCCGTCCGGCTGCGGCCCGGCGGGCCCGACACGCGGCACCGGGCAGCATCCAGCCGAGCCCAGGGGGAGACGATGACCGAGATTGCGCAGCCGACCGGTCGACCGCGGAGTGGTCCGGGGCCGTTCCGGGAGGGCTCCGCCGTCTACATACCCGGACGCCAGGAATCCGACGACGAACGCGTGCCGCCCGACGAGGTCTGCCTGTCGCTGCACAGCCTCGAACTCGCCAATCTCGGGGTGCGCCGCGCGCTGGTGCACGAGCAGGTCGAGACGATCCTGGAGGCATCGGACCGGCGCGGTCACCCGTACTGCATGTGGCTGGCGATCCTGACCCTGCTCTATACCGGTGATCTGGTCTCCGCGCGCGCCCGCTGCCGTCAACTGCTCATGGACCCCAGGTGGTTGGGGTCACCCCGGCATCAGGCGCTGCTGGCGCTGCTGCGCGCCCGGGTCAGTCTGCTGGCCGGTGACGGGGTCAAGTCGGCGGCGCTGCTGGGTGAGGTGCTCGCCCGCGGTCTGCCGCCGGAGCTGACCCGGCCGGCCGTGGCGTGGCTCGTGGAGGCACAGGTCCTCGCGGGCAGCCCGGACGCCGCGCACGGCGTGCTGCTCGCGCATGAGCTGGCGGGGCGCCTCGACCCGGAACTTCCTGACGTGGCACTGGTGTTGGCCGCGCGGGGCGCGCTGCACATGGCGACCGGCAACTGCAAGCAGGCGCTGGAGGACTTCACGGCCTGCGGACGGGTCCTCACCGCGCAGGGCGTCACCAACCCGGCGGTCGTGCCGTGGCGTTCGCGCGCCGCGTTCGCGGCACTCGCCACCGGGCGCAACGACCTGGCGCTCGCGCTGGCCGCCGACGAGCTGACGGCGGCGCGCAAGTGGGGCGCGGCACGGGGCATCGGCATCGCGCTGCACGCCGTCGCGGTGGCAGGACGGGACGACTCCTCGCCCGCACTGCTGGAGGAGGCGGTGGAGCTGCTCGATCTGGCCCATGCGCGCGGCGAGCTGATCCACGCCCTCCACGACCTCGCCGTTCTGCAGAAGGAGCGCGGCGAACCGGCTGTGGCACGCTCGCGCCTGGAGGCTGCGGCCGAGGTCGCCCGCGAGAGCCGCAACGGTCTGTGGCCCGCCCGGCTCGGTCTTGTCCTGGAGCGCCGGGACCTGCCGGACCTGACCGGTCAGGAGCTGCGCATCAGCGAGCTGGCCCGCGCCGGGTACAGCAACCGGCAGATCGCGGAGACGCTCTTTCTCGCCGTGCGCACGGTCGAGTTCCATCTGTCGAGCGTCTACCGCAAACTCGGTGTGTCCGGGCGACGGGAGCTGATTTCCGTGCTGGGTTCTCCGTCGCCCTGACATTCCGCGCGCCCGCGTAAAACGCGCCGTCCCCCAGCTTCGGGGGGGCGGCGCGTTTTTCTCTGCCCGCGAGTTCCCGCAAGCCACGGGTTTCCCCTCCCACGGGACCGCAGCGCGACCACAGGAAAGCCTGCGGTCCGACCGCAGGTTCTCCCGGGACGCCTTGTGACGGTGGACGGAACCCTGCGAAGGTCGAATGGCAGGGCGATCTCCCGGATCCCCCGGCGATTCCCCACCCCTGACGGAGAGGGTTTCCTTGCCCATGCCGGAACAGACGGAAGTCGCGGATCTCGTGAAATCGCTCGCCGAGCGGGTGCGGGTCCTCGAAGACGTGCGGGAACTCACCAGGCTGCGCTCCGCATTGCCGCGCCGTATCAACGACGGGCAGTGGGACCGGGTCGGGGAACTGTTCTCCGGCACCGCGACGCTGGATTACGCGCACCTCGGTCAGGCGACCGGACGCACCGCGATCCAGGACTACTTCACGGCGCTCCCCGGGCTCATCCAGCAGGACAAGCCGGGCTCCGGGCTGCTCGTCAAGCAGTTCGTCCACGGCCATGACGTGGAGGTTTCCGGCGATCACGCCACCGGGGTCAGCTTCTTCGAGGAGCGGGTCGTCTTCGACGACGAGAGCGCGATGGTGGCCGGCAGGTTCACCGACACCTACGTCCGCGAGGACGGCCGGTGGGTCTTCGCCCGGATCGAACTCACCCTCTACTGGGTTCTCCCGCATCACGAGGGACTGGTGCGCAAAGCGCCGTCCGAGACATTCTGAGGTGGATTTCCGTGCTCCAGAAGAACACGACGAAACGGCTCGGATACTGGCTCCTGCATCTGCACCGGCTCTTCGACGAGGCGACCGGTCACGCCCTCGCGGAGGAAAAGCTGAACCGGCGCCAGTGGCAGGTGCTGCACGCCATCCACATCGGGGTCGACACGGTGTCCGGTATCGACGCGGCGTTCGCTCCTTTTCTGGCCGTGGACAAGGACACCTCCTATCAGCCCGTCGTGGACGCATTCGAGGAACGCGGCTGGGTCGCGGTCGCCGGGGAACGCGTGATCCTCACGGATTCCGGAGTGGTGGCGCACGAGCGCGCGGAAAAGCTCGTCAACGCGCACGCCGCCCGCTCGCTCACCGGGATATCGGAGGCGGAATTCCTCGCCGCCAACGACGTCCTGGCGCGTATCGCCGCCAATCTCGAGAGCGAATAGCGGCGCGTGCCGTGTCCGTGACCCGAAGCCCCCGCCGGAGGACCTGATGCCGCACCCCACCGCACCGACCCGCGACGAACTCGTGGACACCGCCGCCAAGCTCGTCCCCCTGCTGCGCTCGCGTGCCCTGTGGATCGACGAGCACCGGCGACTGCCGCAGGACGTCGTCACGGCTGTCGAGGAGTCCGGGCTGCTGCGGATGCAGATCCCCGCGCAGTACGGCGGATACGAGTCGGACGCCCGCGCCTTCGTGGACGTGCTCGGGGAGATCGCCAAGGGAAACAGCTCGGCCGCCTTCTGCCTGTCGGTGTACGCCGCGCTGGGCTGGATGGCCGCGCTGTGGCCCGACGAGGCGCTGGACGAGGTGTTCGCGGACCCGCACGTCCGCATCAGCGGCACCACCGCGCCGACCGGCACCGCCCGGCGCACCCGGGGCGGCTATCTCCTCAGCGGCAAGTGGAGCTTCAACAGCGGTGTGCTGCACAGCCAGTGGAAGATCAACGTGGCGATGCCCGAGGACCCCGCCGACGGCACGGTCCCGCTGTTCTGCCTGGTCCCGGTCGCGGATCTGCGGATCGAGGACGACTGGCACACCATCGGGCTCCAGGGCTCCGGCAGCGTCACCACCATCGCCGAGGAGGTCTTCGTCCCCGCCCACCGGGTGATCAGCGGGATCGACTTCTACCAGAACGTCTCCAAGTCGCGGATCAACGGTCCCAAGCCGCACTACCGCGTCCCCGTCCTCGTCACCACGAACGCCATCCAGAGCGGTCAGCTCGTCGGCGCCGCCAAGTACGCGCTCGCCAGTTTCCTCGAACGCCTCCCCGGGCGCCCCCTGACCTACACCGACTACCCGAGCCAGCGCGAGGCGCCGCTGACCCATCTCCAGGTGGGTGAGGCGGCGTTGCTGATCGAGGACGCCGAACAGCGCGCCCACCGCTTCGCGGACCTCATCGCCCGGAAGGTCGCGCACGACGAACCCTGGACCACCGGGGAACGGGTCGCGGCGCGGGCGCGGATCGGCTGGATCGCCCGGCAGTGCAAGGCGGCCGTCGACATCCTCGCGGGCGCGAGCGGCGGCTCCTCCATCCACCGGGACGTGCCGATCACCCGCATCCAGCGGGACCTCCACGCGGCCACGCTGCACGCCATGATCACGCCCGGCGTCAACGTCGAGCTGTACGGCCGCTCGCTGTGCGGTCTCGAACCCAACACCGCCTATCTGTGAGCGAGTCCGAGTCCGCCCACCTGAGAGGGGAGACACGCATGGACGCCTCCGTCATCGTCGTCGGCGCGGGACCCGCGGGACTCGCGCTGGCCGGGGAACTGCGCCTGGCCGGCGTCGACGTCCTGGTCCTGGAGCGGCTGCCCGAGCGCACCGGCGAGTCCCGTGGCATCGGGTTCACCATCCGGACCATGGAGGTCTTCGACCAGCGCGGACTGCTGTCCCGCTTCGGGGACTTCGAGACCAGCGACGCCGGGCACTTCGGCGGTCTGCCGCTCGACCTCACCGTGCTCGGCGCCGCACACGGTGCCGCCCGTACCGTCCCGCAGTCCCGCACCGAGGCCGTACTGGAGTCCTGGGCCAGGGAGTTGGGCGCCGACATCCGGCGTGGTCAGGAGGTCACGGGGCTCACCGAGGACGCCGAGGGGGTGAGCGTGAGTGTCGCGGGCGCCGGGCACGCCCTGCGGGCGCGGTATGTCGTGGGCTGCGACGGCGGGCGCAGTACGGTCCGCGGGCTCGCCGGGTTCGACTTCCCGGGGACCGCCGCGACGACCGAGCTGTTCCTGGCCGACGTGCGCGGGGTGGACCTTGAGGCGAAGATGACCGCCGATCCGTCGGCGGGCGGTCTGGTGATGGTGGCCCATCTGCCCGACGGCATCACCCGGATCATCGCCGCCGAGCGGGGCGCGCCTCCCGTCCGCCGCACCGGGGCGCCCGAGTTCAGCGAGGTGGCCGACGTGTTCAAGCGTCTCACCGACCACGACATCTCCGCCGCCGAGCCGGTGTGGGTGAGCGCCTTCACCGACGCCGCCCGCCAGGCGACGCGGTACCGGCGCGGCCGGGTCCTGCTCGCGGGCGACGCCGCGCACGTCCATCTCCCGGCGGGCGGGCAGGGGATGAACACCTCCGTCCAGGACTCGGTGAACCTCGGCTGGAAGCTCGGCGCGGTGGTGCGCGGTACGGCGCCGGACGCGCTCCTCGACACGTACCACGAGGAACGCCACCCGGTGGGGCGGCGACTGCTGGCGAACACCCGGGCGCAGAGCCTGCTCATCCTCGGCGGTGACGAGGTGGCGCCGCTCAGGGACGTCCTCGGTGAACTCCTCGGTCACACCGAGGTGGTGCGCGATCTCGCCGGGCGGGTGAGCGGTCTCGACATCCGCTACGAGGTCGGCGGCGGTCCGCATCCCCTGCTCGGTCTGCGGCTCCCCCGGCTCGAACTGGAGCGGGGCGAGCGGCGCACCTCCGGCACCGAACTGCTGCGCACCGGACGGGGTCTGCTGCTCGACCTCGACGACAACCCCCGGCTGCGCCGCCGCGCCGACGGCTGGACGGACCGCGTCGACCTCGTCACCGCCCGCCCCCGCGCCGTACCCGGCGACAGCCCCCTGAGCACCACCTCGGCGGTGCTGGTGCGACCGGACGGGCACGTCGCCTGGGCCGCGCCGGGCAGCCATGACGACCTGCCGACGGCGCTGGAGCGCTGGTTCGGACCGGCGCGCTGAGACGGCGCGCCGGGACTGCACGGCGAAACCCCACACGCAGAAGGAGAGCGATGCACAGCACCCTGATCGTGGCCCGCATGGCACCGGCCTCGGCCGAGCACGTCGCCGGGCTGTTCGACGCCTTCGACCGCACCGACATGCCCGATCGCATGGGCACCCGGCGCCGTCAGCTCTTCGAGTACCGGGGGCTCTACTTCCACCTCCAGGACTTCGACGGGGACGACGGCGGGGACCGTATCGAGGACGCGAAGACCGACCCCCGGTTCGTCTCGATCAGCCAGGACCTCAAGCCGTACATCGAGGCGTACGACCCCGCGACCTGGCGCTCCCCCGCCGACGCCATGGCACGGCGCTTCTACGCGTGGAGGGCCTGATGGCCGGGGTGTCCGGGCGGCGGGTCGTCATCACCGGGGTCGGGGTCACCGCGCCGGGCGGGCAGGGCGCGAAGGCGTTCTGGGACCTGCTCACCGACGGTCGTACCGCCACCCGCCGTATCTCGTTCTTCGACCCCGCGCCGTTCCGCTCGCAGGTCGCCGCCGAGGTCGACTTCGACCCCGTGCTGTCGGGGCTGACCCCGCAGGAGGTCCGGCGGATGGACCGGGCGGCGCAGTTCGCGGTGGTCACGGCCCGCGAGGCGGTCGCCGACAGCGGGCTCGCCTTCGAGGAGATCGATCCGCGCCGCACCGGTGTCACCGTCGGCAGCGCGGTCGGCGCCACCATGGGGCTTGACCAGGAGTACCGCACGGTCTCCGACGGCGGGCGCCTGGAGCTGGTGGACCACACCTACGCCGTACCGCATCTGTACAACTACATGGTGCCCAGCTCCTTCGCGACGGAGGTCGCCTGGGTGGTGGGCGCCGAGGGTCCGGCGACGGTCGTCTCCACGGGCTGCACCTCGGGGCTCGACGCGGTCGGGCACGCCGCCGACCTGGTCCGGGACGGCACGGTGGACGTGATGATCGCGGGCGCCACGGACGCGCCCATCTCCCCGATCACCCTCGCCTGCTTCGACGCGATCAAGGCGACGACCAACCGCAACGACGACCCCGAGCACGCCTCCCGGCCCTTCGACGCGAGCCGCAACGGCTTCGTGCTCGGGGAGGGTTCGGCGGTGTTCGTGCTTGAGGACCTGGAGCGGGCGCGGGCGCGCGGGGCGCGGATCTACGCCGAGGTCGCCGGGTACGCCACCCGCTCCAACGCCTTCCACATGACCGGTCTGCGCCCCGACGGCAAGGAGATGGCGGAGGCGATCCGCGTCGCACTCGACGAAGCCCGGCTGAACCCGGAGGACATCGACTACGTCAACGCGCACGGCTCCGGCACCAAGCAGAACGACCGGCACGAGACCGCCGCGTTCAAGCGGAGCCTCGGCGAGCACGCCCACCGCACTCCGGTCAGCTCGATCAAGTCGATGATCGGTCACTCGCTGGGCGCCATCGGCTCGATCGAGATCGCCGCCTCCGTGCTCGCGATGGTCCACAACGTCGTACCGCCCACCGCGAACCTGCACACGCCCGACCCCGAGTGCGACCTGGACTACGTACCGCTGACGGCGCGTGACCAGCTCACGGACGCGGTGCTCTCGGTGGGCAGCGGGTTCGGCGGGTTCCAGAGCGCGATCGTGCTGGCCGGTCCCGAGCGGGAGGAGCGATGACGCGGCGCACGCTGGTCACCGGACTGGGCGTGGTGGCGCCGACGGGGCTGGGCGTCGAGGAGTACTGGGCGGCGACGCTGGCCGGGCGGGGTGCGATCCGCCGGGTCACCCGCTTCGACCCCTCGCCTTATCCGTCCCGGCTGGCCGGGGAGATCTCCGGCTTCGACGCCGCCGCGCATCTGCCGGGCAGGCTGCTGCCGCAGACCGACCGGATGACCCGGCTCGCGCTGGTCGCGGCGGACTGGGCGTTCGCCGACGCGGGCGTGGTGCCGGGCGAGCTGCCCGAGTACGACGTCGGGGTGATCACCGCGAGCCACTCGGGCGGCTTCGAGTTCGGGCAGAACGAGCTGCGGGCGCTGTGGAGCAAGGGCGGTCAGCACGTCAGCGCGTACCAGTCGTTCGCCTGGTTCTACGCGGTCAACAGCGGCCAGATCTCGATCCGCGGCGGACTGCGCGGACCCAGCAGTGTGGTCGTCAGCGACCAAGCGGGCGGTCTGGACGCCCTCGCGCAGGCGCGCCGCCAGATCCGCAAGGGCACCCCGGTGGTGATCGCCGGGGCGGTGGACGCCTCGATCTGCCCCTGGGGCTGGGTGGCCCAGTTGACCAGCGGGCGCCTGAGCACCTCGGACGACCCCGCGCTCGCCTACCTCCCCTTCGACGACCGGGCGGCGGGCCATGTCCCCGGCGAGGGCGGTGCCCTGCTCGTCCTGGAGTCCGCCGACCACGCCCGTCGACGGGGTGCGCCACGGGTCTACGGCGAGATCGCGGGTCACGCCGCCACGGTGGACCCGCGACCGGGCACCGACCGCGCCCCGACCCTCCAGCACGCCATCGAACTGGCGCTCGCCGACGCGGGGTTGGAGCCCGCCGACATCGACGTGGTGTTCGCGGACGCGGCGGCGGTCCCGGAGCTGGACCGGTCCGAGGCGGAGGCGATCACCAAGGTGTTCGGCGTCCGCGCGGTACCGGTGACCGCGCCGAAGACGACCACCGGGCGCCTGTACTCCGGCGCCGCACCGCTCGACCTGGCCGCCGCGCTGCTGTCGATCCGCGACGGCGTCATCCCGCCGACCACCGGCTCCGTGCCCTCCCCCGCCTACGACATCGACCTGGTGACCGGCGCCCCGCGTCCGGCGCCGGTGCGCACCGCCCTGGTGCTCGCCCGTGGCCACGGCGGGTTCAACTCCGCGCTGGTCGTCCGGGCCGCCGCCTCCTTCACCTCCGCGACGAAAGGTCCACCTCCCATGTCCGCCACGGAATTCACGCTGTCCGACCTGAGGACGATCCTCCTGGAAGCCGCCGGGACCGACGAGACCGTCGATCTGGACGGCGACATCCTCGACCTCGACTTCCAGGACCTCGGCTACGAGTCGCTCGCCCTGCTGGAGACCGCCGGGCGCATCGAGCGGACGTACGGCATCAGCCTGGACGAGGAGGCTCTCGCCGACGCCCGTACGCCCCGGCTGCTCGTCGACCTGGTCAACGCCCATCTGCCGGCCGCCCGCGCCGTCTGACCGGAGGGACTTTCCGCTCATGACCGACAACGGCAGGGTCGCGCTGGTCACCGGCGCCACCAGCGGTATCGGGCTCGCCTCGGCGCGGCTGCTGGCCGGGCAGGGGCACCGGGTCTTCCTGTGCGCCCGGGACGCGACGGCGGTCGCGGACACCGTCAAGTCACTGCAGAACGAGGGCTTCGACGTCGACGGCACCACCGGTGACGTGCGCTTCAAGGAGCAGGTCGCGGAGGTGGTGCGGGCGGCGGTCGCCCGGTTCGGACCCATCGACGTGCTGGTCAACAACGCCGGGCGGTCCGGCGGCGGGGTCACCGCCGACATCGCCGACGAGCTGTGGGACGACGTGATCGCGACCAACCTCACCAGTGTGTTCGTGGTGACGCGCGAGGTGCTCACCTCCGGCGGGATGCGGCACAAGAAGCGCGGCCGGATCATCAACATCGCCTCCACGGCGGGCAAACAGGGCGTGGTGCTCGGCGCCCCCTACTCGGCGTCCAAGCACGGTGTCGTCGGCTTCACCAAGGCGCTGGGCAACGAACTCGCCCCGACCGGCATCACCGTCAACGCGGTCTGCCCCGGCTATGTGGAGACGCCCATGGCCCAGCGGGTGCGCGCCGGGTACGCCGCCGCCTACGACACCACCGAGGACGCCATCCTGGAGAAGTTCCAGGCGAAGATCCCGCTCGGCCGCTACTCCACGCCCGAGGAGGTCGCCGGACTGGTCGGCTACCTCGCCTCCGACACCGCCGCCTCGATCACCGGGCAGGCACTCAACGTCTGCGGCGGACTCGGCAACTTCTGAGCCCGAGCGCGCTTTCCGGGCGCATGTTCCGGGCGCCGAGCGTCCCCTCAAGTCCGAGGAATCAAAGGAGAGTTCACGATGACCGTCCGCGAGGTCGAGCACGCGATCACCGTGCACGCCCCGGCCGCCGAGGTCTACCGGCTGCTCGCCGAGGTGGAGAACTGGCCACGGCTGTTCCCGCCGTCGGTGTACGTCGAGTATCTGGAACGGGAGGGGAACCAGGAGCGCATCCGGATCTGGGCCACCGCCAACGGCGAGGCGAAGAACTGGACTTCACGGCGCGACCTGGACCCGGAGGGGCTACGCATCACCTTCCGCCAGGAGGTGTCCGCGCCGCCGGTCGCCGAGATGAGCGGCACCTGGATCGTCGAACCGCGCGGCGAACGGGAGACGCGTCTGCGGCTGCTGCACTCCTATCGCGCGGTGGACGACGACCCCGAGGGACTGGAGTGGATCGACCGTGCCGTCGACCGCAACAGCAGCGAAGAGCTGCCCGGGGTCAAGGCGGGTCTCGAACAGGCGGCGGACACCGCCGACTTGACCCTGTCCTTCGTGGACTCCGTACAGGTCGAGGGGTCGGCGAAGGATCTGTACGACTTCGTGAACGAGGCAGACCGGTGGACCGAGCGGCTGCCGCACGTCAGCACGGTCCGGCTCACCGAGGACGTGCCCGGACTCCAGGTGCTGCGCATGGAGACCCGGGCCGTCGACGGCTCGACGCACACCACGGAGTCGGTGCGGGTGTGCTTCCCGCATCACCGGATCGCGTACAAGCAGACCACGCTGCCCGCGCTGATGACCCTGCACACCGGTCGCTGGGAGTTCCGTACCGAGGACGACGGGACGGTGACCGCCGCGTCGCAGCACACCGTCGTGCTCAACCCGGACACCATCGGCAAGGTCCTGGGTCCGGACGCGGGCGTGCCCGAGGCGCGGGCGTTCGTCCGCGAGGCGCTCGGCGCCAACAGCCGGGCGACCCTGGAGCACGCCAAGCGGTACGCGGAAGAGCGGCGTTGACCCCGGCGGTGGTCGTCGTCGGAGCCGGACCCGTCGGTCTGCTCCTCGCCGGTGACCTCGCGGCGCGGGGCGTGCCGACCGTGGTGCTGGAGCGGCTCACCGAGCCGATGACCGAGTCCCGTGCCTCCACCCTGCACACCCGCACGATGGAACTCCTTGAGGAGCGCGGCGTCCTCGACCGACTGGGTCCGCTGCCGGACGGCGGTCCGGGACACTTCGGCGGACTGCGCCTGGACCTGACCGCCGCCGACCCCGCACACCGCTGGGCCGGGCAGTGGAAGTGTGCGCAGACCCGGCTCGAAGCGGTGCTCCAGGAACGCGCGCGGGACCTCGGCGCGGACGTGCGGCGCGGGCGGCGCCTGGTCGCGCTGCGGGACCGGGGTGGCGACGTCCTCGTGGAGAGCGTCGCCACCGACGGCCACCGCGAGCGGCTGACCTGCGCGTACGTCGTGGGCTGCGACGGGAGCGACAGCAGCGTCCGGCGCCTGGCGTCCATCGGCTTCGAAGGGAGCGCGGCCCGGCGCGAGATGCTCCGCGCGGACGTCGCCGGGCTCGACGTCCCCGACCGGCGCTTCGAGCGGCACCCGCGCGGACTCGCCACCGCGCACCGCTGGCCGGACGGCAGCACCCGGGTCATGGTCCACGTCTTCGGCACCGCCCCCGCACGGCGCCCGGGACCGCCCGCGTACGCGGAGGTGGTGTCCGCGTGGGCGGAGGTGACCGGCGAGGACATCGGGCACGGCACCCCGCTGTGGCTGAACGCCTTCGACGACACCCGGCGCCAGGCGGTCGGCTACCGCCACGGTCGGGTGTTCCTCGCGGGCGACGCCGCGCACGTCCAGATGCCGGTGGGCGGCCAGGCGCTCAACCTCGGTCTCCAGGACGCCGCCGAGCTGGGCACCCGGCTCCCCGACGGCGACCTCGACGGCTACGACCGGGTCCGCCGCCCGGCCGGCGCCCGCACCCTCGCCGACATCCAGGCGCAGTCGTCCCTGCTGCTCGGCGGACCGGAGGTGGAGCCCATGCGTCAGCTTTTCGCGGAACTGCTGGAACTCGGTTCCGTACGACGGCACTTGGCGCGGCGGATCAGCGGTGTCGGTGCGACGCCGCCACGACCACCCGCGTCCGCCGTCGAGAAGGAACAAGGCGAGCTGCGCCCGCCCGTCATCGGCACGGAACCACCCGCCATCGAAGAGAACCCCAGGAACAGCAGCAACAGGAGGTCCGTCATGAGCAGGCTCACGGGCAAGACCGCGCTGGTGACCGGTTCGAGCCGGGGCATCGGTCGCGCCGTGGCCCGACGTCTCGCGGAGGAGGGCGCGTTGGTCGCCGTCCACTATGCCAGCGCCGAGGACGCGGCGCGGGAGACGGTCGAGTCGATCGAGCGCGACGGTGGCCGTGCCTTCGCCGTCCGCGCCGAACTCGGCGTCCCGGGCGATGTGCACGAGCTGTTCCTCGGGGTCGAGCAAGGACTCAAGGAGCGCACCGGCGAGGCGGCGCTGGACATCGTCGTCAACAACGCGGGTGTCACCACACCGGCCGGTCTCCAGCCGGAGGACGTCACGCCCGAGGAGTTCGACCGGCTTTTCGCGGTCAACGCCAAGGCGCCCTTCTTCGTCGTCCAGCGCGCGCTGCCGCTGCTGCGCGAGGGGGGCAGGATCGTCAACATCTCCTCCGGTCTCACCCGGTTCGCCAGCCCCGACCAGGTCGCCTACGCGATGACCAAGGGCGCGATCGAGCAGCTCTCGCTGCACTTCGCCCGCCATCTCGCGCCGCGCGGCATCACCGTCAACAGCGTGGCGCCCGGCATCACCGACAACGGCAGCGCGCTGTTCGACATCCCCGAAGCGGTCGAGCAGATGGCCCAGTTGTCCGCGTTCAAGCGGGTCGGCAGGGCGGTGGACGTGGCCGACGTGGTCACCTTCCTCGCCTCCGACGAGGCCCGCTGGATCACGGGCGCGTTCATCGACGCCAGCGGCGGCACGCTGCTCGGCTGACCGGACCCGACGCCGACGAGACGAGCCGACGAGACGAACGGAGACGGCAGCCGATGACGACCGTGCCGTACGACCGCCCCCGCGCCCCGGCCGACGACCCGGGCGAGCCCGGTGATCTGCGCGCCCTGGTGGCCCGCGTGTTCGCCACGCTCCCGCGCCGGACGCCGGCGCCCGCGCGGACCGCGCCCGCCCATCCGCCCCTGCTGCGAACGGAGACCTGACGATGGACGTCGGACTGCTCTTCGACCTGCGCAACCCCGAGGCGTGGCACCGGCCGTGGGCCGACCACTACGCCCGCTGCCTGGAGTACTGCGAGGAGGCGGACCGGCGGGGAGCCGGGGGTGTGTGGTTCACCGAGCACCACCTCTTCGAGGACGGCTATCTGCCGCAGCCGCTGACCTTCGCCGCGGCGGCCGCCGCCCGCACCCGCCGGGTCCGCGTCGGCACCGCCGTCGTCCTGCCCAACCTCCACAAGCCGGCCCAGCTCGCCGAGGACGCCGCGCTCGTCGACCTCATCAGCGGCGGTCGGCTTGAGGTCGGCTTCGGCGCGGGCTACCGGATACCCGAGTACCGGCTGTTCGGCGCCGACTACGGGCGCCGCTTCCGCCAGGTCGAGACCAACATCCGCGAGGTGCGCAGGCTGTGGGAGGAGAACGGGATCACCCCCGGACCGCTCCAGTCGCCGGTGCCGCTGTGGGGCGGCTTCTACGGCCCGCGCGGCGCCCGGCTCGCGGGGCGCCTCGGCATCGGGCTGCTGCACATCAACCACGAGATGTACGGCCCCTACCGCGAGGGACTCGTCGAGGGCGGCCACGACCCCGACACCGCCCGGGTGTCGGACCTGCTGCCCGTCATCCTGGCCGACGACCCGGAGGCGGCGTGGCCACGGGTCGCCCCCCATCTCGCCCACCAGATGAACACCTACCAGCAGGGTTCGCTGGAGGGCACCGACGTGCCGCGTCCGCCGCTGCTGAAGGCGGAGGACTTCCCGCAGCCGCCGCCCGGGGACGGCTCCTGGTCGCTGCTGGAGATCCTCACTCCGGAGGAGGCGGCACGGCGCATCCACGAGCGGATCAGGGGGCTGCCGGTACGGCATCTGATCTTCTGGGCGAGCATCGCGGGGATGCCGGACGACCTGGTCGTCCGCAACATCGAGCTGATCAGCGAGCGGCTGCCCGCGCTGCTCGCGGAACGGGCGGCGGCGGAGGCGGGGACGGCCGGTGTCTCCGGGACGGCAGGAGCGGCGGAGGCTGCCGGGGCGTTCAGCCGTGGCTGAGCCGCTGGTCGCGCGGACCGCTCCGCCCCGGACGCCGGACGGTGCCTGGCGGCTGCTGTTCGTCCTCTCCGGGAACATGGTCCTGGACGCCGTCGAGGTGTCCGTGGTGCTCGTCGCGCTGCCCTCCATCGCGGGCGACCTCGGTCTGTCGGTGCGGTCCGTGCAGTGGCTGATGTCCGGCTTCGCGCTCGGTTTCGCGGCCGTGCTCCTGCTCGGACCCCGGCTCACGGCCCGCTGGGGGCTGCGCCGCTGCTATCTCGCCGCGCTGCTCGTGTTCGCCGGGGCGTCGGTGGTGGGCGGGCTGAGCGACACGCTCTGGGTGCTCGTCGCCTCGCGGGTGGTCAAGGGCGGCTGCGCGGCACTGACCGCGCCCGCCGGGCTGACCCTGATCGCCGCGACCTTCCCCGAGGGACCGCGACTGCGCCGTGCCGTCTCCGTCTACTCGCTCTTCGGCGCCACCGGGTTCACCCTCGGTCTGCTGCTCTCCGGCCTGCTCACCCCGCTGAGCTGGCACTGGACCTTCCTCTTCCCCGCGCCCGTCGCCCTCGCCCTGCTCCTGTGGGGTCTGCGCACCGTCCCGCACACCGAGCGCCGCACCCCGCCCCGCCTGACCAGGGACCTGCTGCGCGACGGCGACCTGGTCCGCGCCACCCTGGGCGCGGCCACCCTCAACGGCACCTACGCCGCCCTGCTGCTCCTGACCACCTTCCAGGCGGCGGACCGCTTCGGCTGGCGCCCCTGGCAACTGGCGCTCGCCCTGCTCCCGGCGTGTGTCCCGCTCGCGGTGTCCGTCCCGTTCGCCGGACGGCTCACCGCGCGGTACGGCACCTCGGGTCCCATCGCGGCAGGAGCCGTGACCGCCCTCGCCGGGCAACTGCTGCTCCTGCTCCACCCGCGCCCGCGCTCGTACGCGCTCGGGCTGCTGCCCACCCTGCTGCTGGTCGGCGCCGCGCTCGCGCTGTCCTTCGCCGCCCTGAACCTCCAGGCCACGAGCGGTCTCACCGCGCGGGAACGCGGCGCGGCGGTGCCCGTGTACCAGACCGGCGTCCAGCTCGGCGGCGTCCTGATGCTGCCCCTGGTCGCGGTCCTGCTCACCGACGGCTCCCGCACCGCGCCGCTCGCCCTGGCACTGGCCGGGGCGGTGGGGGCGGTCATCTCACTCACCGGCTTGCGCAGCCGTTCCCCGAAGGGACGCACACCGTCATGACCGAGCAACTGAGCACGCTCGCACCTCCGTTGACCATCGCCGTCGTCATCGGCAGCGTGCGCGAGGGCAGGTTCGGACCCACCGTGGCCCGCTGGTTCATCAAGCAGGCGGAGCAACGCGAGGACATCACGGTCGAGTTGGTCGACCTGGTCGACTATCCCCTGCCGCTGGAGAAGGCCACCCCGGGCGACCCGCCCGACGAGGAGACCGCGACCCTGCGCCGGGCGCTGGCGACACGGCTGGGTCGCGCGGACGCGTTCGTCGTCGTCACGCCCGAGTACAACAACACCATCCCCGCCGCCCTGAAGAACGCCATCGACTGGATCTTCGACGAGTGGGCGGCCAAGCCGGTCGGCTTCGTCTCCTACGGCGGCATGAGCGGCGGTCTGTGGGCGGTGTCCCATCTGCGCCATGTCTTCACCGAGCTGCACGCGGTGCCGCTGCGTGAGCAGTTGATCTTCCACCAGGTGTGGAACCGGTTCGACGGCGACGCCCCGCGCGACGCGGAGGACAGCGAGGTGGCGGCCAAGACGCTGCTGAACCGGCTGGTGTGGTGGGGGGAGGCGCTGCGCTCCGCCCGCGCCGCGCGGCCGTACCAGCGCTGACCGCCGCCGCCCCGTTTCCCCACCCGCCCTAGAGAAGGGTTCACCCGTGACCAGCCCGTACACCCGGCCCCTGCGGTTCGGCCTCGTCGTGTTCACCCCCGCCTCCCGGGCGGAGTGGGTGGCCAGGGCGCGCCGGGCGGAGAGCCTCGGGTACGACGTCGTGTCCGTCTCCGACCACCTCGGGATGCCCGCCCCGCTGGCGACGCTCGCCCTGGTGGCCGAGGCGACCGAGCGGATCCGGATCGGCACTCTCGTGCTCAACACCTCTTTCTACCGGCCGACGGTCCTGGCCCGGGACCTCGCGACGGTCGACCACTACGCGGGCGGACGGCTCGAGATCGGGCTCGGCGCGGGCTACGACAAGGCACAGTTCGACCGGGCGGGTCTGCCCTGGACCGGTGCCCGCGAGCGCGTCGATCATCTGGAAGCCACCGTGCGGGAGTTGCGCAAGGTCTTCGCGTCGCCGGAGACGGTGCCCCCGCCCGCGCAGCCCGGGGGTCCGCCGATCCTGATCGCCGGGCGGGGACCGCGCGTGCTGCGCCTCGCCGCCGAGCACGCCGACATCGTCGGCTTCACCGGCACCGCGCCCGTGCGGGACGGCGACGGTCTGGTGCTGGGCGGACCGGACGAGATCACCCGGCGCATCGCCGACGTGCACGCCCTGCTCGGCGCCCGCGCCCGGGACGTGGAGCTGAACATCCCCGTCCACCGCGTGCTGCCCTCGGCCGCGACCGGTGCCGTCACCGACGTGTGGCAGAACGAACTCGGCCTGGACGCCGCTCAACTGGCCGAACTCCCCTCCTTCCTCATCGGCTCGCCCAAGGAGTGCGCCGACCAACTGCTGGAGCGGCGCGAGAAATACGGGCTGAGCTACTACAGCGTGCTGGAGCCGGAGATGGAGGCGTTCGCCAAGGTCATCGAGGAGCTGCGGTGAACGCGCCCGAGGAGACCGCCGCGCCGCGGGTCACCGTGGACGAGGACCGGTGCGTGGCCGCGGGGCACTGTGTCGTGGCGGCTCCCGAGGTCTTCGACCAGCGCGAGGAGGACGGTGTCGTGGTCCTCCTCGATCCCCGCCCCTCCGATGCGGTCCACGACGCCGTGCGCGAGGCGGCGTTGCTGTGCCCCGCCGCGGCCATCCGTCTGGTGCGGGCGTCCTCGTGACGACCGACGTCGTGATCGTCGGCGCGTCGGCGGGCGGTCTGACGGTGGCCGAGGGACTGCGCCGACGGGGTTTCACCGGCTCGGTCACGCTGGTCGACGCGGACCCGGAACTCCCCTACGACCGACCCCCGTTGTCCAAGCAGGTGCTGGACGGTCGCTGGCCCGCCGAGCGTGCCCGGCTGCGTGACCCGGACGAACTCGACTCCCTGGAGCTCGACTTGCGGCTCGGCTGCCCGGCCGTCTCTCTCGACGCGCCGGGACACCGCCTCACCCTCCTCGACGGCCGGGTGCTCCGCTACCGCACCCTCGTCCTGGCCACCGGACTGGTCGCCCGCGGTCTTCCGGGGCAGGAACGCCTCGCCGGAGTGCACACCCTGCGCACCCTGACCGACAGCGAACTGCTGCGCGCCGAGCTGGAGTCGGCGCGCCGGGTCGTGGTCGTCGGCGCCGGGGTGCTGGGCTGCGAGATCGCCGCGACGGCACGGGGGCTCGGCCGGGAGGTCACGGTCGTGGAACCGGCGGCGCAGCCCATGGAACGCCTGCTCGGACCCGAACTCGGCGCGGAGGTCGCCCGGTTGCACGCCGAGCGGGGCGTGCGGCTGCTCACCTCGACGCAGGTGAGGGGTCTCGTCGGCGAGGCGGGGCGGGTCGTCGGCGTCCGCACCGGGTCCGGTGCCGTGCTGCCCGCCGATGTCGTGGTGGTCGCGGTGGGCGGGCGCCCCGCCACCGACTGGCTGACCGGCAGCGGACTGGTCCTGGACGACGGCGTGGTCTGCGACGAGCGCTGCCGCGCCGCCGAGGACGTGTACGCGGTCGGTGACGTCGCCCGCTTCGGAGCGGGAGCAGGCTCGGGAGCGGGCGCCGGTGAGCACGGGGTGCGCCTGGAGAACCGTACGAACGCCACGGACCAGGGTCTCTTCGTGGCGGCAGACATCCTCGGCGCCCGCGCCGCGTACCGCCCGGTGCCCTACGTCTGGTCCGACCAGTTCCAGGTGCGCGTCCAGGTCTACGGCACCGTCCCCGAGGGTCCGTCCGCCGTCCGGATCGTCCAAGGCTCGCTCCACAGCCGGAAGTTCGTCGCCCATGTCGCGACCGACGGACGGCTCGTGGCCGTCGTGGGCTGGAACAGCCCCGGCGGGACGCGCACCGCGCGCGCCCTGCTCACGAGCCGCCACCCGGTCCCCCACGCCCCCTGAGAGGAGCCTCATGACCGCCCCGCTGCCCATGCCCCACAACCGGCGCCGCCCCGGTTGCCCCTTCCGCCCCGACACCGCGCTCGAACGCCTCCGCGAGGAACCGGAGTTGCCGCGCGTCTCCACGTTCAACCCCCAACTGGGCGAGTTCGAGGCCGTTCTGGTCACCCGGCTGGACGAGGTCCGCCAGGTGCTGGCCGATCCGCGGTACGAGGCGGGGTTCGCCTTCGACGGCTCCGGTCCGCGCACGGTCATGAACCAGCCCGGGATCCTGCTCAATTACGACGGCGACGCGCACACCCACTACCGCCGGATGCTGTCGGGCGCGTTCACGGTGAAGCGGGTCCGCTCCCTAGCCCCGGCGATCCGCCGGGTCGTGGACGAGCGGCTCGACGCCCTGGAGCACGCCGGTCCCGGCGCCGATCTGGTCGAGGCGTTCGCCGGTCCTGTCCCGCTGCTGGTCATCTGCGAGCTGCTCGGCATCCCGGCCGAGGACCGCGACGGCATCCAGCGCCGCAGCGCCACCGGCACCGACGTCGGCAACACGCTGGAGACCCAGCTCGAGAACTTCGCCGCGATGGCCGCGTACATGGGCGAGCTGGTACGGCGCAAGCGCGCGGAGCCCGCCGACGACATCCTCGGTGACCTGATCCGCAGGCACGGGCACGAGCTCAGCGACGACGAGCTGATCGGCATGGGCAACAGCATCCTGGTCGCCGGGCACGAGACCGTCTCCAGCATGATCGGTCTGAGCGTCCTGGCGCTGCTGGAGGACACGGACCAGCTCGCGGTCGTCCGCGACGACGACAGCGCCGCACCCGGCGCGGTGGAGGAGCTGCTGCGCCTGCTGTCGGTGGCACCACCCCTGGTCCGCCAGGCGGCCACCGATCTGGAACTCGGCGGACGTCCGGTCAAGGCGGGCGAGCGCGTCGTGCTCTCCACCCTCGCCGCCGACCAGGACGGCGAGCTGGTGCCCGACGAGCCCACGCGGCTCGACGTACGCCGCAGGCCGGTCGCGCATCTGGCGTTCGGCTACGGCGCCCATCAGTGCGTCGGACAGCAACTGGCCCGCCTGGAGCTGCAGATCGCGCTGCCCGCGCTGCTGCGGCGGCTGCCCGGGCTGCGCCTGGCCATCGGGTTCGACGCCGTCGAGTACCGGGAGGACGCGCTGGTCTTCGGGGTGGCACGGCTCCCGGTGACCTGGTAGCGGAGCGGGCGCACGACGGTGGGCGGGGCGCGGGTGCGCTCCGCCCACCGTCGTGCGCGCGGCTCAGTCGGTCGCCCGCTGAATCCTCCGCCCGCTCAGTCCGCCGTCCGGTCAGTCCCCCGCCCGGTCAGTCCCCCGTCCGCTCCGCCAGCAGTCCGTGGCGGCGCAGGATCGCGTGCACCGTCGACACCGCCGGTACGCCGGGCACGCCCCGCCGCACCAGTTCGTCGTGGATGCGGCGGGCGCCCCAGCGGGGCTGGGCTCCCCGGAGCCGTACGACCAGCGCCTCGGTCTCGCTCTTCGTGCGGGCCGGGGAGTTCTTGGGGCGGCGGGAGCGGGGAGTCAGACCCGCGGGTCCCTCGGTGCGGTAGCGGGCGAGGTAGACGTAGTACGTCTTGCGGGAGATGCCGTGGCGGCGACAGACCTCCGTGACGGTCAGCCGGTCGCGCTCGGGTGCCCGCAGGATGTCGATCCACTGCTCGGACAGGGCCATCACCTCTTCCACGGATTCCCTTGCTGCCGGGCTTAGTTGCCGTTCTCCTGGCGTCCGGCGCGGGCGACGGTGCGCTCGCCGCCGGACTCCTCGGACCCCTCGGCACCGGGCTCCACCGGTTCCCCGCCCGCCTGCTCCGGCGCCGCCACCGCGCGCCCCGGGATGAACAGGCTGGCGACGATCATCACGACCAGCGCCACCCCCACCGCCAGATACGCGTTGTGGAACCCGGTCCGGGGATGGTCCGCGCCCGCGTTCTGCATCAGTAGCGCGACCACCGCGATGCCGATCGACGCGCCGAGCTGGTTGAGCATGTAGAGCACGGAGCTGCCCTGCGGGACGAGTCGCGGCGGCAGGGTGCGGTACACCGAGCCGATCACCGGGGCGCCCGCCGAACCCGTGCCGATGCCGAGCGTGAACGCGGCAAGGAGCGGCCACAGTTGCGCGGTGTGCGCGTCGAACCGGCTGAAGGCGAGCGAGCTGAGCAGGGCGATCGCCGCGCCGGTGAGGGCGAGGTTGCGCGAGCCCCACCGGTCGGACAGGCGCCCCGCGAGCGGCATCACCAGCGCGGAGCCGACGCCGAAGGGCGCCAGGCGCAGTCCGGACTCGAACACGCCGTAGCCGCGCACCTGTTGGTAGTAGAGCGGGATCACGAAGATGCTCGCGAAGGTGGCGAGCCCCAGCACGGCCGCCGCGACGACGCTCGCGGTGAAGCTGCGCCGGGTGAACAGCCGGAGGTCGATCAGCGGCGGGGTCGCGCGGACGGGCAGCGCGTGGAGCGCGTACCCGGCGAGCAGCACGACGGCGACGGCCAGCGGCAGCAGCACCTGCCAACTGGTGAACGAGCCGCGCTGGGCGACCTCCGACAGCGCGAGCACGCCGGTCGCGACGCCGGGACCGATCAGCGCGACGCCGAGGACGTCGAGACGCCCGGCCGCCGCGCGTGCCTCGGGCGGGTCGGCGGGCAGGGTGCGCCGGGCCAGGACGAAGGCGACGATCACGATCGGCACGTTGACGAAGAACATCCAGCGCCAGTCGAGGCCCTGCAGGATGATCCCGCCGACGATCGGACCGAGCACGGGACCGGTGGAGCCGACGATGCCCATGACGCCCATCACCCGGCCGACCAGGGCGGGTCCCGCGGCGCGGGCCAGCAGGGTGAGCATCAGCGGGTCGAGGATGCCGGCACCGACGCCCTGCACCACGCGGAACACGATGAGGCTGCCGATGTTCCAGGCGAGCCCCGAGGCGACCGACCCGGCCATGAACAGCACCAGGCCGGACAGCCACAGCCGCCTGCCGCCGACCCGCTCCACCGCCCACGCGGTGACGGGGATGGTCACGGTCAGCGCCAGGAGATAGCCGGTCGACACCCAGCCGGTCGTGGTGAGCGAGGCGTCGAAGCGGGTGGACAGAGTGTCCACGGCGACGGCGGTCATCGACCCGTCGAGGATGCCCATGATCCCGCCGATGAGGATCACACCGATCATCCGCCGTAAGGCCGGGTCGAGCTTGTCGTCCAAGGGGGTGGTCATCGTCGTCTCCCGACGGAGTCGCTTGCGAAATGAACCTGCGGGTTCAATTTACCAACCTCACGAGGATAGAAACAGCCGAGTTCGGAAGACTGCACCGACGGGTACGGTCCGAGCCGTCGGCGGTTACCCTGAAGGCATGGCATCAGCAGCGGCGACGGCAGCGCGGACGGCCTCACGCGGCCGCATCGACAAGCGGCAGGCGATCCTCGACGCCGCCTTCGACGTGTTCGCGGAGCACGGCTACGCGGACGCGCTGGTGCAGGAGATCGCGGAGCGGGCGAAGGTCGCCAAGCCGACGGTCTACAACCACTTCACGGACAAGGAGACGCTGTTCCGGGAGACCCTCACGGCCGCCGCCCGCACGGTGATGGACCGCAACATCGCGGTGCTCGACCGTATGCGCTCCCCGGGCGACGACCTGCGCGCGACGCTGAACGACGTCGCGTACCAACTGGTGCGCTCCTGTTGTGACGTACGCTCCCGCTCCCTGCGTCGGCTGACCTACGCGCAGGTGACCCGCTTCCCCGACCTGATCGAGGTCGTCCAGGACCGCACCTCGGTGCGCATCGCCGAAGCCATGGCGGACCGGCTCGCCCGCCTCACCCTCTCCGGACATCTGCGCCCCTGCGAACCCGCCGTCGCCGCCGAGCAGTTGCTCGCCCTGATCACCGGTCCGCTGGAGACCCGCTCCCGCCTCGGCACCCGCAAGCCGGGCACGGCGGAGATGCGCGCGCTGGCGGAGGCGGCCGTGGACACCTTCCTGCGGGCGTACGCGGCGGAGTGACCCGCCCGGGCGACGGCGGGAACGGGTGGTACGTCCGGTCCGCTCAGCCGCCCGACTCCCGGTGCCGCGCCGCGAGATGGGACGCGCCCGCGTCCGTGAGCGAGCCGTGCAGCCGCAGCCGGGAGATCCCGCCGTCCGGGTAGATGTCCACCCGCGCGTGCGTCCCGACGGCCGGGTCCGGAAGGACGAACCGGTGGAGGGTGTCGGGCTGGAGGCGGGTACGGGGCAGGAGCTCGACCCAGTCGGCGCCCTCGCCGTCCCGCAGCGACACCGACGCCCACCCCGCGCTGTTGCCCTTCAGATACGCCGTGTCGATCTCGACCGCCCGGATCTCCGACTGGGCGGCGAGGCGGTAGGTGATCCAGTCGTGCCCCCGGTCGCGTCGTCGGCGGGTCTCCCAGCCCTCGTCCATACGGCGGGAGCTACCGGGCAGAAGGGTGTGGGCGGGCGGGGAGTAGAAGCGGTCGGAGGCGTCCTCGACCCCGCCGCCGTTCTCCAGGGCGACCACGTCGAAGGTGCCGAGCGCGGCGAGCCACGAGGGGTCCGGGACGACCTCGCCGTACACCCGCAGCCGGGCGACTCCGCCGTCGGGGTGCTGGTTGAGGCGCAGGTGGGTGAAGCGCTGCCGTGCCGACACCGCGAAGCCGTTGGCCGCGTGACCGCCGACCGGGGTGCGCGGGACGAGCGTCGTCCACTTCACGTCGTCGCCGAGGAGCTGCTCCGGTGACGGGGGGCCGGGCACCGAGGCGCCCTCGACGGAGACGGCTTCGGGGTGATTGCCCCGGAAGTGGGCGGTGTCCACGACGATCCCCCGGATCACCCCGGGCGCGCCGAGGCGGATCAGCGCCCAGTCGTGGTCCTCGGCGGTGGGCCACGGCTGCCCGGCGTCCGTGCCGCGCCGCCGCCGGGTCTCCCAGCCGTCCATCACCTTGCCCTTGTGACCGAACCGCCCGGGGTCGAACACGGCCGGTCCCGGCGTGAGCAGGTTCTCCCGCTCGGCGAAGAACTCGTCGTTCGCCGCGATCACCCCCGCGCCGAGCCGCCGGTCGGCGAGGTCGGTGTGCGCCGCGAAGGGGAAGTCGGCGGTGCGGTAGTCGGCGTAGGGGTCGCCGCCGCCGAACGGCGCCGCGGGGCCGGTGAATCGGGTCGTGGACTCCGTCACGGGGTTCCTTTCACTCACGGGGGCGGCTCATCGGGTACGGGTGAGCAGGCGCCCCTTCGGCTCGCTGAACTCCCCGTCCGCGTACACCCGTTCGCCGCGCAGCCAGGTCGACTTCACCACGCCGTGCAGCGTCCTGCCCGCGTACGCGGTGACCGGGTTGCGGTGCTGGAGCCGTGCGGGGTCGACGGTGAAGGTCTCCTCGGGGGCGAGGACGGCGAAGTCGGCGTCGCGGCCGGGCGCGATGGCGCCCTTGCGGTCGAGACCGGCCAGGGCTGCGGTGCGCGCGGACATCCAGCGGACCACGTCCGCGAGGTCGTGTCCCCGGCGGCGCGCCTCGGTCCACACGGCGGGAAGGCTCAACTGGAGTCCGGAGATCCCGCCCCAGGCGGTGGCGAAGTCCGCCGTCTTGAGGTCGGCGGTGGACGGGGAGTGGTCGGTCACCACGCAGTCGATCGTGC
Source organism: Streptomyces sp. DSM 110735 (assembly GCF_016482685.1). GTDB lineage: Bacteria > Actinomycetota > Actinomycetes > Streptomycetales > Streptomycetaceae > Streptomyces. The sequence goes on from NZ_JACYHF010000006.1 coordinate 212,374, forward strand.
CGTCCGCGAGCGCCTGCCAGAGCAGGTCCTGGTTGGCCGCCTCGCGGATGGGCGGACAGCACTTGAACTCGCTCGCCCCGTCCGGGACTTCCTCGGCGGTGAGCGTGAGGTAGTGCGGGCAGGTCTCCACGGTGAGCCGGACGCCCTCGGCCCTGGCGGCGGCGATCAGCGGGAGCGCGGCGGCGGAGGACAGGTGGAGGACGTGGACCCGTGCCTTGAACTTCTTCGCCTGCTCGATCAGTTGGGCGATCGCCTCGGTCTCTGCCGCGTGCGGGCGGGAGGCGAGGAAGCCCGCGTACGCCGTCCCGGCGGGGGCGTCGGTGAGCCGGGCGGGGTCCTCGGCGTGCACGATCAGCAGACCGTCGAATCCGGCGATCTCCGCGAGCGAGCGGGCCAGTTGCTCCCGCTCCAGATGCGGGAACTCGTCCACGCCGGACGGCGACAGGAACGCCTTGAACCCGAAGACTCCCGCCTCGTGCAGCGGACGCAGATCCTTGACGTTGGCGGGCAGCGCGCCGCCCCAGAAGCCGACGTCGATGTGCGTACGCCCTTGTGCGGCAGACCGCTTGATGTCCAGGTGAGCCGTGGTGGTGGTCGGCGGAAGGGAGTTGAGCGGCATGTCCACCAGGGTGGTGATGCCCCCGGCGGCAGCGGCGCGCGTGGCGCTCCGGAAGCCCTCCCACTCCGCCCGGCCGGGATCGTTGACGTGCACGTGTGTGTCGACCAGACCGGGGAGCAGCGCGTGGTCGCCCAGCTCCTCCAGCCGGATCGCGCCCGGCAGTGGCGCGTCGTACGGCAGCACGGCGGTGACGGTCCCGGCGGCGACGGTGACCGTGGCGGACCGCACCCCCTCCGGTGTGACGACGCGCGTCGAACGCAGCGCCAGTTCGGCGTCGGACACCCGGACCCCTCTCGGCCGTCGACCAGGCGGTTCACTTTCCGGAAACGGGATTCACACCCATGTAACGGAATTCAACGTTCTGTTGAAGGAGTCTTCATGGCGGGCGGTGCGTCGTCAAGGGTGCACGGGTGTGGCGGAGGTGGTGGCTGTGGGGCATGGTGCGCGGCTGCCGGGTATGCACCCCTCATGACACCGACCTCGCAGACCTCCGACGACGGCATCGCCGGGCTGCTCCTCGCCGCCGGAGGCGGCAGCCGGCTCGGTGGCCGCCCCAAGGCGCTGCTGCCGTACCGGGGGCGCCTGCTGGTCGAGCACGCGGCCGGAGTCCTGCGCGCGGCCGGGTGCCCACGGATCCACGTGGTCCTGGGCGCGCGGGCTGCCGAGGTCCGCGAGCGCGCCCGCCTCGACGGCTGCGTCCTCGTCGGCAACCCCGACTGGTCCGAGGGCATGGGCTCCTCCCTCCGCGCCGGACTCCGCTCCCTCGCGGGAACGGGCGCCCGAGCGGCCCTGGTGAGCCTGGTCGACCAGCCCGGCATCGGTCCGACGGCGACCGCCCGGGTCCTGGCCGCCTTCGAGGACGAGCACTCCCTCGCCTCGGCAGCCTACGACGGCGTACGCGGTCACCCGGTCCTCCTCGGCTCCGCCCACTGGTCCGGCGTCGCCGCGACCGCCACCGGCGACCGGGGCGCGCGAGCCTATCTGCGGGAGCACGCGGCGCGGCTCCGGCTGGTGGAGTGCGGGGACGTGGCGGAGGCGTACGACATCGACACCGAGGCGGATCTGAGGCGGCTGGAGTGACCCGCCCGCCGGGGGCGCCGCCCCGCCGAAGATCCGCGACCCGTTGAGGTTCCCCCGGGAAAAACCTACGATCCGCTTCTCGGAAGCGTCAGAAGCGACCGCCCGCGCAGTGAGGAAGTGACCGCTCATGTCCGCACCCGCGTCGTCCCCGCCCACGGTCGTGGACGCCCCCTCGCTGCCCCGGCAGGAGGAGGTGCTGACCGAGGAGGCGCTCGCGTTCCTCGGGGAGCTGCACCGGCGCTTCACGCCCCGGCGGGACGAGCTGCTCGCCCGGCGGGCCGAGCGGCGGGCGGAGATCGCGCGGACCGGCACGCTGGACTTCCTGCCGGAGACGGCGGACGTGCGCGCGGACGAGGACTGGCGGGTCGCCCCGGCGCCGCCCGCGCTGGAGGACCGGCGGGTGGAGATCACCGGTCCCACCGACCGCCGGATGACGGTGAACGCGCTGAACTCGGGCGCCCGGATCTGGCTGGCGGACTTCGAGGACGCCTCGGCGCCCACCTGGGAGAACGTGGTCCTCGGTCAGCTCAACCTGAAGGACGCCTACGCGCGCCGCGTCGACTTCACCGACGAGCGCACCGGCAAGTCCTACGCGCTGCGCCCCGACGAGGAGTTGGCGACCGTCGTGATGCGTCCGCGCGGCTGGCATCTGGACGAGCGGCACCTGGTCGGCGCCGACGGCACCCCGCTGCCCGGCGCGCTCGTGGACTTCGGGCTGTACTTCTTCCACAACACGCGACGGCTGCTCGACCTCGGCAAGGGACCGTACTTCTACCTTCCGAAGACCGAGTCGCACCTCGAAGCGCGGCTGTGGAACGACGTGTTCGTGTTCGCGCAGGACCACCTGGGCGTCCCGCGCGGCACCGTACGCGCCACCGTGCTGATCGAGACCATCACCGCGGCGTTCGAGATGGAGGAGATCCTCTACGAACTCCGCGAGCACGCCTCGGGGTTGAACGCGGGTCGCTGGGACTATCTGTTCTCCCTCATCAAGAACTTCCGTGACGCGGGACCGGAGTTCGTGCTCCCGGACCGCAACGCGGTCATGATGACCGCGCCGTTCATGCGGGCGTACACCGAACTCCTCGTCCGCACCTGCCACAAGCGGGGCGCGCACGCGATCGGCGGGATGGCGGCGTTCATCCCGTCCCGCAAGGACGCGGAGGTCAACCGGGTCGCCTTCGAGAAGGTGCGCGCGGACAAGGACCGTGAGGCGGGGGACGGTTTCGACGGGTCCTGGGTGGCGCATCCGGACCTGGTGCCGATCGCCCTGGAGTCCTTCGACAAGGTGCTCGGCGACCGCCCGCACCAGAAGGACCGCCTGCGCGAGGACGTCCGGGTGACGGCGGCGGACCTGCTGGCGGTCGGCGCTCTGGAGGCGCGTCCGACGTACGGCGGGCTCGTCAACGCCGTTCAGGTGGGCATCCGTTACATCGAGGCGTGGCTGCGCGGTCTGGGCGCGGTGGCCATCTTCAACCTGATGGAGGACGCGGCCACGGCGGAGATCTCGCGCTCGCAGATCTGGCAGTGGATCAACGCGGGGGTGGAGTTCGAGAACGGCGAGCGGGCCACTCCCGAGCTGGTCCGCTCCGTCGCGTCCGATGAACTCGCCGCCATCCGCGAGGAGTTGGGCGAGGATGCCTTCGCCTCGGGTCGCTGGCAGGAGGCGCACGACCTCTTCCTCCAGGTGGCACTGGACGCGGAGTACGCCGACTTCCTGACGCTGCCCGCCTACCGGCACCTCAAGGGCTGACCTGAAGGCTGACCTCAGGGGCCGACCCCGGGCGCCGGGTCGCCGTCGCCTCCCTTGTCCGAGTGACCGTCCGAGTGGCCGAGGGAGCGGTCAGGCGCCACCCGGTCGCGGACCAGCCGCTTGACCGCCGTCGGCTCGGGGAAGCCCTGCTCGCGGCGGTCCCAGACCACCTCGTCGTCGACCCGGACGACGAATACACCGCCGGTGCCGGGCTTGAGCGACAGCTCGGTCAGCTCGCTCTCGAAGGTGGTGAGCAGTTCCTGCGCCAGCCAGGCGGCGCGGGGCAGCCAGCGGCACTGGGTGCAGTACTCGATCACGACACGATGGCTCATCGCGGCCCCCTCGTTGCGGATACACCGGTCATGGGAGATGCGCCGGTCATTTCAGATGCACCGACCAATCCTGTTCCGCCGCCGGTCTGCCGTGCAGATCGGGCACCGCCTTGAGCCAGTCCGGACGCCCCCGCTGGGTGCGTTCCGCGCGCGCGGCGTTCTCTGCCGCGATCTCCTCGCGGCTGGGGAACTCGGTGGGGAGCCACTGCTCGGACAGCCGGACCCGGTCGAGCAGGTAGTCGACGTAGGCGGCGCGCACGTCGTCCGGCGTCGCGAAGCCCGCGTCCTCGGCGAGCCAGGCGTCCGGCACCTCGGCGACGACGCGGCGCAGCAGCTCCTCGGTCACCAGCGGCGCCAGTTCGGCGTCGGCGGCTCGTACGTCGGGACCGTAGACGCCGAGGGCGTGGTGGCGGAAGTCGTACTTCTTGCCGGGCGCGGTGGTGTCCCAGCGGTGGTGGAAGACGAGGGCGGCGCCGTGGTCGATGAGCCACAGGCGCGGGGGCACGGTGCCGCGCGTGGGCCAGAGCATCAGGTTGGAGCTGTGCACGGTGCGGTCCACGTTGGCGGTGAGCGCGTCCAGCCAGACGATCCGGCCCGCCTCCAGCGGGTCCACGGGGAAGTCGCGGGCCAGCTCGGGGGTGAGGTCGACGGCGCCGGACAGATAGTCCATGCCGAGGTTGACGCCCGCGCTGGCGCCGTGCAGCTCGCGCACCTCCTGGTGCGGCTCGGAAGCCGCGATGGCCGGGTCGAAGTGCACCAGGACCAGTTCGGGGAAGCGCAGCCCGAGCGCGCGGGCCAGCTCCCCGACGATCACCTCGGCGACCAGCGCCTTGTGCCCCTGGGCGGAGCCGGTGAACTTCACGACATAGGTCCCCAGGTCGTCGGCCTCGACGACTCCGGGCACGGAGCCGCCGGACCGCAACGGGGTCACGTATCGGACGGCGGTCACCTCGCGCAGCACACCGGCAAGCCTAGATCACCCGCCCGCGGGTCCGTCGGCCAGTGGCGGGTGCCCGTCGGTCAGTGGGTTGGGCAGCGGCAGATAGCGGGCGTCCGCGCCGTCCGCCGCCGTCCAGCGCAGGAGCAGGTTGGTCTTGCCCGGCAGGCTGGGTGCGGTGAGCAGCGCCGGGATCTCCGGCACGCCGTGGCGGGCCAGTTCGCGGCGGGCGGCGGGCCACGGGTCGAAGCCGGGGTGGTGTTCGGCGAGGGCGGCGGCGATCTCGGTGAGGTTGTTGACGACCAGGCAGTACACGAGCCGCTCCCAGCCCGCCGCGCGGGAGACGTCCGGCAGGAGCTTGGCCCCCTCGGCGTCGCGGAACAGCGCCTGGACCGGCGTACCACCGGCGTCCACGGCGACCAGGGTGTTCTGGAGGTGGGCTTCCAGGACGACGCCGTGGGTGTCGAAGGCGGTGAGCGCGGGCGGGACGACCGCGCTCAGATACGCCGTCCACCAGGCGCCGGGGTCGGACGTGGCGGTCAGCGGGCTGCCGTCGAAGCCCTCCGCGAGTCCGGCGGCGAGCAGCGGGGTGGCGCCGGGCACCAGATGGTCGCGCAGACCGTCGCGGACGAGGACGGCGAGTTCCTCGAAGGCGAAGGCGGCGGTGCGGTAGCCCCGGTCGCTCAGCCAGGCGCCGGGACCGTCCATGGCGGCGAACGCGGCGGTGGCGGCATCGTCGGTGCGGCGGAGTCTGGCCAGGTCGTGGCGCCACAGGCGGCGGATGTCGTTGGTGATGCGGACGTCGAGGCTGAACTTGAGGAACAGGTCGCGCTCGGGCTCGTACACCGTGCGGACGGCGGCCGTCGGCCACACCGCGAAGGGCGTCTCGCCGAGCCGGACCAGGCGCCCGTCCTCGAAGGCGGGGGCGAGCTCGCGGGCGAGGAGGTCGAGCTGCCAGGGGTGGGCGGGCAGCAGCCGGTAGCCGGGCGGGGCGGTGCCGAGGGCGTCCAGGACGCCGGTGTCGCCCTCCTCGGCGACCTGGTCCTCGTGCACACCGAGCAGCGTCAGCGGGAAACGTCCGTGTGCCTCGGGGGCGTACCGCAGCCAGGCGGCGGCCGGACCGCCGCCGCGCGCCTTGGGGGCGGGGTGGTGCGGGTGGCCGGTGATCAGCGACTGCTCGGAGCGCAGATACGGGTCCTCGGGCGCGACGGTGCGGGCGCGGGCGGCGAGCAGCGCGGCGACCGTGTCCCGGCTGTCGATCATCTCGGCGGGCAGGTCGCCGCCGGTCAGTCCGGTGTGTCGGCGCAGCTCCTCCGCGACGAGTTTGACCAGCTCGGTGTGGCCGATGCGGTGCCATCGGTCCTGGGCGCGCACCTCGGGCTCCGCCGGACGGCGGCCGGGGCGCACGCGCAGCAGCCGACCGGTGCCGGGCAGCCGGTAGACGGGCCGCTCGCCGGGGTCCTCGCCGGGGTCCGGGAGCGGCGTGGCGACCTCGCGCAGCAGGCAGTTGAGCAGGGGCGCCGCCGCGTAGGCGTCGGCGCGCCGCCCGGCGTCGTCGGTGTGAGGCTGGAGGTCCACGCGATCCATTCGTTCGTACTCGTCGGCTCTTCGGCCGTGTTCGTCTCTTCGGCCGTGCTCGTCGGGCTCTGCGACGCCGGTGTCCGCGCGAGGGCGGACCGCGCTGTCCGCCGGTTCGCGTCCGGGGGCCGGTCGCGTTCAGTATGGCTCGCGTGTCCGACAATCGTGCTCTGAGCTGCCCGTCCCCGAGGAGCCGACGTGTACCACTCTCCCACTGCCGAGGCCGAGATCGCCGAGGAGCTGGCCACCGTACGGCCCGCCCTGCTCGGCCGGTACGCGGCCGCGCTGCCGGGAGCACGGGCGGGCGTCCTGACCCGGCTGTGGCGGGCGCTGGTCCACGAGCCGCTGCCCTGGATCACCGACCGCGCCCGGGACACCGAGGGACACACCCTGCGCCTCGCCGACGGCCGCACGCTGCGCGGTCCGTACTCCGATCCGTACGCGACCGGCGACCACGTCCGCGCGCTGTGGCTGGACCGCGAGCGCTACGACGACCCCGCGCGCCTGATGACCGACCTCGCGGTGCCGCACGCGGCTGCCTTCGCCGGTGAACTCGCGGGCAGCGTCGCCTCGCTGGCGCTGTCGCGGGCGGACGCCGAGGAGTCCGGGGAGTGGCCCGCGCACGACTGGGAGTGGGAGCAGCGGGTGGTCGACGGTCATCCGTACCACCCCAACTGCCGTTCCCGTCCCGGTTTCTCGGTGGCGGACCAGTTGGCGTACGGTCCGGAGCACCGTCCGCTCGTGTGGCTGGGCACGGTGGCGGTACCGGCGTCGGAGTGCCTGGTGTCGGGCGACTGGCCCGACGAACTGCGCTCCGGGGGCGACTTGTTGCTGCCGGTGCATCCCTGGCAGGCGGCGCATGTGCTGAAGCGGTCGGCCGAACCCTGGCGTGGGGCGCACCCGTTGATGGCGCTGCGCACGCTGGCGATCCCGGGCGGACCGCATGTGAAGACCGCGCTGAGCGCCCGGCTGACCTCCTCGGTGCGGGACATCTCGGTGTACTCGGTGCGGGCGTCGGCCACGCTCTCCTCCTTCGCGACCGAGCTGGCCGAGCGGACCGACGGGCTGCTGCACGTCACCCGCGCGCTCGGCGCGGCCACCGCCCACTCTCCCGACCTGGCGGCGCAGTTGCGGGAGTCGCCTGAGGTGTACGCGGGTCCGGGCGAGCGGGTGGTGCCGGTGGCGGCGCTGGCGGCGACGGAACTGCCCCGGTCCGCCGCATGGTTGGCCGCCTTCACGCGGCTCGCGCTCACCACCGGGCTGCGGCTGCTGGACCTCGGGGTCGCGCTGGAGGCGCACGGGCAGAACCTGCTCGTGGTGCTCGCGGCGGACAACTCCCCGCTGCGGCTGGTCTACCGCGATCTGGCGGACATCCGGATCAGCCCGGCGCGGCTGGCCCGGCACGGCATCACGCCGCCCGCGCTGACCGGGCGTCTGATTTCGGACGACGTCACGGTGTTGCGGCGCAAGCTGTTCGGCTCGCTGGTGGCGGGTGCGCTGGCCGCGACGGCGGGTTCGGGTCCGGCGCTGGGCGCCGCGCTGCGGGCGGCGTTGCCCCACCTGCCCCGTACGCCGGATCTGGCCGCGCTCTGTGACGAGCCGTTGCCCGCCAAGGCGTTGACGCTGATGCGGCTGTCGCCCGAGACGCCGGGTGACCAATGGGCGGCGCTGCCACACCCGTTCGTTTTGGAGCGTGACGCGTCCGGTCAATAGGATCCGCCGATGATCAGAAGACATCGGCTGGCGACGGGCGCCTGCGCCCTGCTCGCGGCCCTGGGAGCCGGGATCGCGTTTCCCGGCGGAGCTGTGGCGGACGAGACCGAGCCACAGGCGGCGGCCCCCAAGGTCGAACTCGTCCTGGACGTCAGCGGTTCCATGCGGGCGCGGGACATCGACGGCGGCTCCAGAATGGCAGCGGCCAAGCAGGCGTTCAACGAGGTTCTCGACGCGACGCCCAAGGAGGTGGAACTCGGCATCCGCACCCTGGGCGCCAACTACCGGGGCAACGACCGCAAGACGGGCTGCAAGGACACCGAACAGCTCTACCCCGTGGGCCCGTTGGACCGGACCGACGCCAAGACCGCGGTGGCGACGCTCTCGCCGACCGGCTGGACCCCGATCGGTCCCGCCCTGCTGAAGGCAGCCGACGACCTCCAGGGCGGCGACGGCACCCGCCGGATCGTCCTGATCAGTGACGGCGAGGACACCTGCCAGCCGCTCGACCCCTGCGAGGTGGCCCGCGAGATAGCCGCCAAGGGCATCGGGCTCACCATCGACACCCTGGGTCTGGTGCCGGACGCCAAGACCCGCGACCAGCTCAGTTGCATCGCGGACGCCACCGGCGGCACCTACACCTCCGTCCAGCACAAGGAAGAACTGTCCGACCGTGTCGGCCAGTTGGTGGACCGCGCCGCCGACCCGGTGGTGACCCCGGTGGCCACCGACGGCGCCGCCTCCTGCGCCGCCGCCCCGACGCTGAAGTCCGGACTCTTCACCGACCGTGAGGAGTTCGGCCGCGAGCGCTGGTACAAGGTGGACGTCCAGCCGGGGCAGGAGCTGCGCGCCTCGGTGAGCGTCGCGGACGACCGCGCCGTCTCCCCCGACTACGGCGTGCTGCTGCGCGCGGTGACCGCGAAGGGCCGCGAGATCGTGCGCGGCGAGTCGGCCGGGCGGGGACGCACGGACGTGATCTCCACGGGTCTGCGCTACGCCAAGCCGGACAGCGACGACGACACCGCGACCGCGGAGCCGGTGTGCCTCCAGGTCACCAACTCCTTCTCGGCGGCGCCGGGTGTGAAGACCACGCCGGGTCTGCCGCTTGAGCTGACGGTGGACGTGGTGGACGGTCCGTCCGCGGCGCACGACGTCGCCGCCTTCGGTCTCGGGCGCGGCTGGTGGCTGCTGGGCGCGCTGGTGCTCACCGGCTTCGTCGCCGGTCTGCTGTGGGGCTGGCTGTCGCGCTGGCGGGTCGCGGTCTGGAGGACCAACTGATGCGTTTCACCCATGTGTTGAGCACCGCCGCACTGGCGCTCGGACTCGCCGCCGCCCCGGCCGTGGCCGACTCCTCCCCCTCGCCGAGCGCGTCCTCCGACGCGAAGGCGCCCACCCAGGCGGGCACGTCGTTCCGTACGGCGGCGGAGATGGACCAGGGGCAGCGGGCGACCGCTTCCGGCTCCACCGGTGACTACTTCTACTGGTCGTTCGCGGCGGACGCGGGCCAGCGTCCCACCGTGCGGGCGACGGTGAAGCTGCCGCAGTCCCACGCGGGCCAGACCTGGCAGATCGACGTCTACGACGGTCTGCGCCGCCGCCAGGCGTGCCAGTACGGCGCGGCGACGCGCACCGCCGCGCAGGACGCGCCCACGGTCGAACTGGCCTGTGTGCTGCGCACGGTGCGGGCGTGGTCGGAGCCGTGGGCGAACGACCCGCTGCCGGGCACGTACTACATCCGCCTGACGGCGCTGAACCTCTCCTCCGCCGACCTCGGCAAGCCGGTGAGCACCGAAGTGCGCGCCGACTCCAAGGACATCGGCGGCGCGGCGGCGGTCGACGGCTCGCTGGCCAAGCCGCTGGTGCCGGGCATCGCGGTCAAGTCGCAGGCGGAGGACGACGGTACGAAGTCTGCCGTGCTCTCCGGCATCGAGCCGGACGACGGCTGGTCCTCCAACTGGTGGTCCGACCGCTGGGTGTGGACCGCGATCGGCGGCGTGCTGGCCGCGCTCGCCGGTATCGGCGGGTACGCGCTGACGCGCGGTTCGGGACGACCGTACCGGGTGCCGCCGGGCGCCTGAGGTGCGTAGCGGATGACCGAGGCCGAAGGCCCGCCCCCGTGGCGGGTCTTCGGTCGTTCCCGGCGCCTCACTCCTCCCGGAGCGCCTTGCCCAGCGGGCTGTCGCCGGTCACGGTGATCCGCCCGGACCGTATCCCCTCGGGAACCGTCAACTCCCCCCGGACGACGGCGGTGCAGGTCCCCTCGTCCATCACGAGCCGGGCGTCGGCGCCGCCGGGCGCGGGTCCGTCGCCGTAGACCGGTCCGTCCTCGGCTCCGAGGTTCAGATGGAAGGTCCCTTCCTCCAGGCCGACTTCGAGCGTCCCGGGCCCGGTGTCCACCCCGCGCAGCGCGGTCAGCAGGGGCAGCGCGAACCAGTGGGCGCGCACGGCGTCGGTGGGGCGCCGCTCCTCCAGACCGTCCCGGCCCCACTCCCCCAGCGCCTGGAGCACGGGCAGCAACCCGCTTCCGCGCGGGGTGAGTTCGTAGACGTACGCCGCGCCGGGCGGCGGGAGGCGGCGGCGGGTGGTGAGACCGTCGCGCTCCATGTCCTTCAGGCGGGAGGCGAGGACGTCGGTGCTCACCCCGGGGAGGTCGGCGTGCAGATCGGTGTAGCGGCGCGGACCGGCCAGCAGTTCCCGGACGATCAGCAGGGTCCAGCGGTCCCCGACGAGGTCGAGGGCGCGGGCCGCGGAGCAGTACTGGTCGTAGCGTCGGCGAGGTGGCATGGGACGCAGTCTAGACAGTTCGTTGGACTTTCCAAGCTCCCACTTGGTAAAACCAAGTGACACCAGACGGCGAAGGGTTGCGGCGCATGGAGTTCCGGCAGTCGAACAAGCTCAGTGAGGTCTGCTACGAGATCCGTGGCCCGGTGATAGAGCACGCCGACGCGCTGGAGGAGGCGGGGCACAGCGTGCTGCGTCTGAACACCGGCAACCCGGCCGTCTTCGGGTTCGAGGCGCCGGAGGAGATCCTCCAGGACATGATCCGGATGCTCCCGCAGGCGCACGGCTACACGGACTCGCGCGGCGTCCTCTCCGCCCGCCGCGCCGTCGCCCAGCGCTATCAGAGCCTCGGTCTCGAGGTGGACGTGGACGACGTCTTCCTCGGCAACGGCGTCTCGGAACTGGTCTCCATGGCCGTCCAGGCCCTGGTCGAGGACGGCGACGAGATCCTCATCCCGGCGCCGGACTTCCCGCTGTGGACGGCGGTCACCACGCTGGCAGGGGGTCGAGCCACTCACTACATCTGCGACGAGCAGGCAGAGTGGACCCCCGACCTCGCCGACATGGAGTCGAAGATCACGGACCGCACCAAGGCCGTGGTCATCATCAACCCGAACAACCCGACCGGCGCGGTGTACCCCAAGGAGATCATCGAGGGCATCCTCGACCTCGCCCGCCGCCACGGACTGATGGTCTTCGCCGACGAGATCTACGACCAGATCCTCTACGACGACGCCGTGCACCACTCGGCCGCCGCCCTCGCCCCCGACCTGGTCGTCCTCACCTTCTGCGGTCTGTCCAAGACCTACCGGGTGGCGGGGTTCCGTTCCGGCTGGCTGGTGGTCACCGGACCCAAGCAGCACGCCAAGAACTACCTGGAGGGGCTGACCATGCTCGCCTCCATGCGGCTGTGCGCCAACGCGCCCGCGCAGTACGCCATCCAGGCCGCGCTCGGTGGGCGCCAGTCCATCCGCGACCTCACCAGCCCCGGCGGGCGCCTCCACGAGCAGCGCAACGTCGCCTGGGAGAAGCTGAACGAGATCCCCGGCGTCTCCTGCGTCAAGCCCAAGGGCGCCCTCTACGCCTTCCCGCGCCTCGACCCCAAGGTCCACAAGATCCACGACGACGAGCGCTTCGTCCTCGACCTCCTCCTCCGCGAGAAGATCCAGGTCGTCCAGGGCACCGGCTTCAACTGGCCCACCCCCGACCACTTCCGCATCCTCACCCTCCCCCACGCCGACGACCTGGAGGCGGCGATCGGCAGGATCGGACGGTTCCTGAGCGGGTACCGGCAGTAGCCGGACCGGCGCTGTCGGCCAGTAGCCGGACGGCGCTGTCGGCGTCGTCGGCGTCGTCGGCGTTGTCAGACCCCCGCCGTACGCTTCGGAAATGGGTCCGCCGTGCGGGCAGACCCGTTCAAAGTGGTGCGGGAGCGGAGGGAGCCGGTCGTGGGAGGACCGCCGAGTGCCGCGCAGCGGCGGGTCATCGAGGGAGCCGATCCGGAGACGGGGCGGCTGCGGGGGACGGAGACACAGCTCGCCGCGCTGGTGAGGCGCGGGCTGGCGTTCCGGCACCCGAGACCGCCGCACGATCACTTCCTGACTCCGGCGGGGCAGCGGATACGGGAGCAGGAACCGCCCGCGAACCCGGAAACACCTGCTTCCGGCGGGGTCTTCTCGGCACGGGTCGGTGGCGAGGAGGGGACCGCGGCGTCCGGTCCCGCCCGGCTGCGCGAGGTGCGCGGCGCCTGGCAGGGGCTCCTGGAGATGCGACGGATGACCAACCGGGACGGCGCCACGGACCGCCCCTGTGCGTGGGAGCGGGGTCATCTCGTACGCGCCGCCGCGCTCGCCCTGGAAGCGGCCGGGCATCAGCCGGAGGGCGCGGAGACACCCGGCTACCGGGTGCGCGCCACCCCGCAGCCGGAGGCGGTCGCCGTGTACGCCCCGGGCGAGAAGGCGCTGCGCGCCTGCGCGACCACCCTGGAGGAGGCGGGCTGGCAGCCCGGCGTGTGCACCGAGCCCCGTACCCGGGTGCGCTATCTGCTGGCATCCCCGCGCCGGGTGTGAGCCGCGTGCCAAGATCGGGTGACCGGAGAAGTCCGACGCGAGAAGGGGACGCAGTGCCCGAACCGTTTTCCGTCCGTGTGACCGTCCGCGGCTACGAGACCGACACCCAGGGCCACCTCAACCAGGCGGTCTACCTCAACTACGCCGAGCACGCCCGCTGGTCCCTGCTCCACGCCGCCGGGATCAGCCAGGCGCGCCTGGTCGGTCGCGGTGTGGGACCGGTCGCCCTGGAGACCACGATCCGCTTCCGGCACGAACTCCTCGCCGGTGACGAGGTCGACGTGACCTGCGCGTTCGAGTGGACCGAGGGCAAGACCTTCCGCATCCGCCAGGAGATACGCAAACTGGACGGCACCCTCGCCGCCGAGGTCACGGCGGTGGGCGGTCTGATGGACCTGGAGCGGCGGAAGCTGGTGACCGACCCGCGCGAGGTGTTCAAGGAACTGGCCACGGACCTCGACGTGTTCGGTCTCTGAGCGCCCCGCGCGTCGTCCGCTCGGGCGCGCTCACTCCCCGTCCGCGATCCGCGCCAGCCGCCGCGCCTCGGCACGGGTCGCGCGGGCGACCGCCTCCTCGTCCACGTGCAGCAGGCGTCCGTCCGCCACGATCTGCCGTCCGCCGACGAACGACGCCGTGACCGGAGCCGCCGCGCCCAGGACCAGGGCGGCCACCGGGTCCGCGATGGAGGCGTGGGCGAGGGTGTCCATGCGCCACAGGACCAGGTCGGCCAGCTTGCCCGGCTCCAGGGAGCCGGTCTCCCGGGAGCGGCCCAGGACCTGGGCGCCGCCGAAGGTGCCGAGGCGGAGTGCCTGGCGGGCGGTGAGGGCGGACTCGCGGTGCGGGCCGAGGCGGTTGACCAGGAGGGCGTTGCGCAGTTCGGTGTGGAGTTCTCCGGACTCGTTGGACGCCGTGCCGTCCACGCCGAGCCCCACCGGGACGCCCGCCCGGAGCAGGTCGGGGACGCGCGCGATGCCGGCCGCGAGGCGGGCGTTGGAGGAGGGGCAGTGGGCGACGCCGGTGCCGGAGCGGGCGAAGGCGGCGATGTCGGAGTCGTTCATGTGGACGCAGTGCGCCATCCACACGTCCTCGCCGAGCCAGCCGGTGGACTCGAAGTAGTCGGTCGGACCCATGCCGAACAGCTCGTGACAGAACTTCTCCTCCTCCACCGTCTCCGAGCCGTGCGTGTGCAGTCGCACACCGAGCCGTCGCGCCAGCTCCGCGCCGTCCCGCATCAGTTCGGTCGAGACGGAGAAGGGCGAGCAGGGCGCGACCGCCACCTGGGTCATCGCGCCGAAGGACGCGTCGTGGTGCTCGCGCACCGTCGCCTCCGTGGCCGCCAGCGCGTCGTCCAGGGACTCCACCGCGAAGTCCGGGGGCAGCCCACCGTCCGACTCGCCCCGGTCCATCGAACCCCGGGCCAGGGTGAAGCGCACGCCGGTCTCGCGGGCGGCGCCGATGATCGCCCCGGAGAGGTCGCCGGTGCCGCGCGGATACACGTAGTGGTGGTCCATCGCGGTGGTCACTCCGCCGCGCGCCATCATCGCGAGGGAGCCCTGCGCGGCCACGCGGACCATGTCCTCGTCCAGGCGCGCCCAGGTCGGATAGAGCGCGACCAGCCAGTCGAAGAGGTTGTGGTCGGTGGCCAGACCCCGGGTGAGCCACTGGTAGAAGTGGTGGTGGGTGTTGACCAGTCCGGGGGTCGCGAGGTGCCCGTCGGCGTCGATGCGGCGTACGACGTTCTCCAGGGCGGCGGGCGCCGGTCCCGCGCCGACCGACTCGATCCGGTCGCCCGCGAGGACCAGATGCCCCGAGGCGTACTCGGTGTCGTCCGCGTCGACGGTCGCGATCGCGCAGTTCTCGATGACGATGCGCTCGACTGCTGCCACGGGTGCGTCCTTTGCGCTCGGGGATGGCTCAGAGGTTGGTGAGGTCCACCGGGATCGCCGCCTCGCGCCCCTCCCGGAGCACGGTCGCCTCGATGAGGCCGTAGGGCCGGTCGGCGGCGAGGTACACCTCGTTGTCGTTGGTCAGCCCGAAGGGTGCGAGGTCGACCAGGAAGTGGTGCTTGTTCGGCAGCGAGAGCCGGATCTCGTCGATCTCGTCGCGCGCCTCCAGCACCTGGGCGCCCATCGCGTACAGGGTCTGCTGGAGGGAGTACGAGTACGTCCCGGCGAAGGCCGTCAGCAGATGGCGCCGGGTCTCCTCGTACGAGACGTCCCAGTCGGGGGTCTTGCCCTCGCCGGTCCAGCCGTACCGCCAGCGGGCGGTGACCTCGGTGGCCAGCACGCGGTCGTACGCCTCGGGGAGGGTCGTGTACTCGTCCTTCGCGTACCCCCAGAACTCGGAGTCGGTGGAGTTGAGCACCACCAGGTCCGCGAGACCCGAGACGACCTCCCACGCCGAGCCGTCGTAGGTGATCTGGGCGAGCCGGGTCTCCTGGCCCTTGCGGACGAAGGAGTGGCCGCCGTCCGGGGCGCCGGGCAGCGTGATCCGCTCCCAGGCGTACTCCTCGATGCGGATACGGGCGCGCCCGATCGCCTCCTGCGAGGTGACGAAGTGCCGGGCGAGGAGGATGCCGAACGCCTCGGCGGACTCGATGCCGTGCTGCTGGGCGAAGGCGTACACCGTGTTCTTGGTGGTGTCGGTCGGCAGGACGCTGGCGTTGGAGCCGGAGTAGTGGACCTCGTCCATCGCGCCGCTCAGCGTGACGGAGACGTTGAGGTCCTTGATGTGGTGGGTGGAGCCGTCGCGGGTGATCCGGACGACCCGGTTCTCTGCCTTGCCGTACTGGTTCTGCCCCAGGAGGGCGGGACCGGCGGGGCGGGACACATCTGCCATGGTGCTAACTCCCTCGGTATACGGAGTAGCCGAACGGGCTGAGCAGCAGCGGTACGTGGTAGTGCTCGCCGGGGCGTACGGCGAAGGTGACGGTCACCTCGGGGAAGAAGGCGGACACCCCGGCTGCGGTCTCGGCGAGGTACGACTCGACGGCGAAGTCCAGCCGTACCGCACTCGTGCCCTCGGGCGGGTCGGGCAGGTCGCGGCAGCGGCCGTCGGCGTCGGTGGCGCCGGTGCCCGCCTCCCGCCAGTCGGCGCCGGGCGCGGCACGGGCGAGGAGCCGTACGGCGATGCCCTCGGCGGGTCGCCCGGCGGCGGTGTCGAGGACGTGGGTGGAGACGGAGGTGGTGGGCATGGGTCACGCGTCCTTGGCGACGAGGCGGGTCAGCCGGATGCGGTTGATCCTGCCCAGTTCGGCGCGGGCGATCTCCCTCTCGCGCTCCGGCGTGTTGCCGATGCGCTCCTTGAGGGCGTCGCGCATGTGCTCGGCGGTCAGTCCGGTGGCGCAGATCAGGAAGACGTGGCCGAACCGTTCCTGGTAGGCGAGGTTCAGCTCCAGCAGCTCCGCGCGCAGGTCGTCGGAGGCGCCCGCCATGCCGCGCTGCTCGCGGGCGGAGGCGGGGTCGCCGGGCTTGGGGCGTCCGATGGGCGGGTGACCCGCGATCGCCTCGGTGAGACCGGGCTCGTCCAGCTCGGCGAGGGCGGTGTCGGCGGCGGCGTACAGCTCGTCCGGGGTGGCGTACGGCCGGGCGGCGAGCAGGCGGCGGGTCCACTCGGCGGCGGCGCAGACCTCGTGGAGGGCGGCGCTGGCCGCGGGTTCCTCCAGGGCGTTGAACCGGGCAAGACCCGGGGGTGTCGCTGGCGAAGTCACGGGCGCCTCCGTGGCCGCTCGGGCCGTCGTGCCGGACGAGGTGCGGTCAGCTAACGCCCGACGGCGACGGCACGTCAACACTTTGTTGAAAATTCCGGGTTAACAGACCCCGGAAGGCGGCGCGGTCCCTGTCCGGCGGCGCGGTCCCTGTCCGGTCGACGCCCCTCAGCGCCCCTTCTCCCGGTTGAGGTAGTTGTAGATGGTGAAGCGGCTGACGCCGAGCGCCCCGGCCACGGTCTCCACCCCGTGCCGTACGGCGAAGGCGCCCCGCGCCTCCAGCGTCCGTACGACCTCCTGCTTGGCTTTGCGGTCCAGGTCGGCCAGCGGACGGCCCTGTCCGCGCTCCATGGCGGCGAGGATGTGGTCCAGGGAGTCCGCGAGCTGGGGCAGCCGTACGGCGACGACGTCGGCGCCCGCCCAGGCGAGGACCACGTCGTCGGGTCCCGCCTCGTCCGGCGGGAGGAGCCGGCCGCCCATGGCGTCGACCAGCGGTTTCACGGCCGCGATGAAGGGCTCGTCCGGGGCGGGGGTCATCTGCCCTCCTCCTCGGCGCCGATCACGTTGACCTGGAGGGAGATCCGGGTGGCGCCCGCGCCGAGGGTGCGGCGCAGCACCTCGTCCAGGGCGGCGAGCACCCCGTCGGCGCTGCCCTCGACCGTGTTGCCGAACGGCCCCACGTCCACGGCGTCGAGCCCGGCGCCCTCGATGACCTCGCGGGCCACCAGCGCGTGCGCGGGAGCCTCGTCCAGGTCGAAGGGTTCGGTGGTGAACTCCGCTCTCAGTCGCACGGGTGCCCCCTGACGTGGTGGATCGCGCAGTGCGGCCCGTCCGGCGTGGCGTGCCCCTGCCGTTCGCTGACGACCTTAACGGAGGGCGCGGGGACGGGGGTCGGCGGAGGCCGGGGCGGCTGCGGCTTGGACCGGCCCTGCGGAGTGCGGTCCGCAGGGCCGGTACGTCACTTCGGCAGCTCGCTCTCGTCGGTCGCCCAGGTGGTGTTGGGCGCCGCGCTCAGGCGGAAGTCCAGCCTGCCGCCGGAGCGGAGGGCGTCGGGACCGAGCCAGGAGCGGGTGAGGGGACGCCCGTTCTGGCGTACGGCGTCGACGTAGAGGTGGGTGTCGTCGGCGTCGGGGGCGGTGAGGACGAGGTCGCGGTGGTGCGGGCGGGCGACGGTCGCCTTCGGGAAGAGCGGGGCGCCGAGCAGGAGGGTGGCGCTGCCCGGGGTCTCGGGGTAGATACCGAGGGCGGAGAAGACGTACCAGGCGGACATGGTGCCGAGATCGTCGTTGCCGGGGAGTCCGCCGGGTCCTGTGGTGTAGACGGTGTCGAGGATCTGGCGGACGGTCGCCTGGGTCTTCCAGGGGGCGCCGAGGGCGTTGTAGAGCCAAGGGGCGTGGATTCCGGGCTCGTTGGTGGGGTCGTAGCGCAGGGCGTCGCCGCCGCGCACCGACCAGGAGCCGTCCGGCTTGTGGAAGAACCCGTCGAGCCGCGCTTCTGCCTGCGCACGCCCGCCCATCGCCTCGGCGAGACCCTGGACGTCCTGCGGGACCATCCAGGTGTACGTGGCGCTGGTGCCCTGTGCGAACCCGAGGTCGCTGCCCGGGCTGAACGGCGTGACCCAGGAGCCGTCGAGGCGGCGAGCCTGGATGTAACCGGTGTCCGGGTTGAAGACGTTGCGCCAGTAACCGGCGCGCTCGGTGAAGGACTTGGCGTCCTCGGTGCGGCCGAGCAGCTTCGCCCACCGGGCGAGTCCGAAGTCCGCGACCGCGTCCTCCAGGGTCTCGGCGGCGCCGCCCCAGCAGTGGCACACGTCCTGGGCGGCGTAGTGCGAGGTCAAGTACTGGGCGAGGTTGGGGCGTTGCCCCTCGCACTGGCCGGGGCAGCCCGCGTCGGAGAGGTCGGCGGGGGTGGGGACGGTGGCCTGGTGGACGAGCGAGGCGTAGGCGCCCTTGTAGTCGAAGTCGCGCACTCCCATGGCGTAGAAGGTCGCCAGGGTCGCGGCGGAGGGGTCGCCGGTCATCACGTGGGTCGCGCCGCTGATGTGGACCCAGCGGTCCCACACTCCCCCGTTCTGCCGGGCGAAGTTGTACAGCGACTGCGCGAAGTCGCCCGCGACGGTGGGCCGTAGCAGGGCGAGCAACTGGATCTGCGCGCGGTACTGGTCCCAGCCGGAGAAGTTGCTGTACTGCGCCCGCTGTCCGCGCGCGAGCCGGTGCACCGCCTGGTCCATGCCCCGGTAGCGGCCGTCGGTGTCGCTGATCAGGTTGGGCTGCATGAGGGAGTGGTAGAGCGCGGTGTAGAAGGTGGTACGACGGGCTGCGCTGCCGCCCTCCACGCGTACGGTGCTCAGCTCGCGATCCCAGGCGCGCGCCCCTGCGGCTGCCACGTCGGCGACGCTCGCGTGCGGGGCGATCTCGTGGCGGAGGTTGGCCTCAGCGCCCGCGAGGCTGACGTAGGAGATGCCGATCCGCATGTGGACATCGTTGTCAGCGTGGGTGTCGAAGCCGACCCAGCCGCCGGAGCCGCGTCCCGCCCGGTCGTTGCCGGTGGCGTACCCCTCGCCGCCGTCCGCCGAGGTGCCGCCCGGCGAGAGCGTGCCGTCGTGCCAGGTGCCAGTGGTGGCGAAGTCGCGGTCGAAGGTCGCGCTGAAGTGGAGGCGGTAGTAGCTCTTGCGGTTGTTGGTCCCGCCGTTGGCGCGGCGACCGCAGAACGCGCCGGTCAGCACCCAGCCGGTCACCTTGCGGTGGGCGGCGTCGATGTCGACGTGCGCGTCCTCGCTGCCGTTGAGGGAGTTGGACACGCGGAACAGCAGGCTGGCCGGGCGGTCCGCCGGGAAGCTGAAGTCCGCGACGCCCGCGCGCTCGCTCACCGCCAGGTCGGCGGAGGCACCGGAAGCGAGACCGAGGGTGTAGCGCCCTGGCACCGCCTTCTCGTCGGCGTGGGAGAAGTCGGCGGCGTACACCGCGTCCCTGGTGTCCGCGCTCGGCGAGGAGGTCACGTCCCCGGTGAACGGCATGATCGGCACGTCCCCCGCCGCGCCGGGGTGGCATCCGGCGCCGTTGACGTGGGTGAGGCTCAGTCCGCGTATCCGGGTGGTGTTGTACGCGTAGCCGTTCGCCGCCCCCGTGTTGGTCTGGTCCCCGGTGGTGCTCGTGGGCGACCAGGCGATCATGCCCTGGGGCAGGGTGGCGCCGGGGAAGGTGTTGCCGCCGTTCGCGGACCCGAGGAGCGGGTCCACGAGCCGCGAGAGCGGCTCCCCGCCGGTCGCCGCCACGGCCGGGAAGGGGGCCGCCGCGGCGAGAGCGGTGGTGACCGCCGCCACGGCGGTCCGCGTACCGAACCGTCTCACCGCACGCGCTAACAGGTGACGCATCGTCAAGTCGCCTTTCCAAAAGGGACAGTGGGCGACGCGAGGCTAGAGGGGCGGCGGGTGCGGCGGAAGGGGCCGGGGGCTGCGGATGATGAAGCCTGGGCGAACTCTTGCGGTGTCCCTCCGGGGGTGGGGGGCGCCGGGCGCGTGGTGTGGACCGGTCCGGCGGGCGCGCGGCGAACTCTCCCGTTGCCCTCCCGGGGGCGGGGTGCGGCAGGCGCGCGGCGCGGACTGATCCGACGGATGCGCGGCGACCTCTCCGTCGCGCCCGGGTGGGGGTGTGCCGAGCGCGCGGTGTAGATCGGTCCGGCGGGCGCGCGGCGAACTCTCCCGTTGCCCTCCCGGGGGGGCGGGGCGCGGCAGGCGCGCGGCGCGGACCGGTTCGACGGGCGCGCGGCGAACTCTTGCGCCCCCCGGGCGGGGGACGCGCCGGGCACGCGGCGCGGACTGCTCCGACGCGTGCGGCAAACCTTCGCCGCTGGCCCTGCCGGGACGGTCTGCGCTGCGGTACGGGGCACGGACCCCTCCGACGTGCGCGCCCCCGCCGTCGGCAGGAGGCTGGACCCATGGCCGCACCGCACCACCCCCACATCGTCGTCCACGCCCCCGCCCTCGACGGCTCCCGCCGCGTCACCGAGGGCGACGTCACCCTCGGCCTCGCCTCCCACCTCGACGACGTGATCGAGATCCTCCGCATGGCCGACCTGGACCGCGTCGAGGTCGAGGAGAGCGACCTGATCGACTGGCAGGGGGGCGGACCGGACGAGTGGCCGGGGTTGTCGGAGCCGGAGCCGTAGCCCTGGCGGGCCTGGGGGGACGGTCAGGCGTCGGGGTCGACGTCCGGGTGCGTGAACCGCACCGGCTTGCCCAGCGACCGGGCGTAGGCGATTTCGGCGCGGGTGCTGTCTCCGACGTAGCCGCCGACCACGAGCACCTCGTCAGCAAGCCGGATCTTCGCCCGGTGCAGATCGTCGAGTCGGACCTTCAGCGCCTCCGCCTCGACAGGATCGGACCAGAGCGCGTGCGGCGACTTCAGGTCGCAGCCCGGCTTGACGACGATCCTTCCGGCCATGGTCTCCCGCAGATCGGCCTCGGTCATCTCCGTCATGAATCGAGTGGAGCCGCAGATCACGACGATACGCGGAAGCCTCAGCCGCTCCTTGGCGTCGGCGAGTCCCTCCTCGGGGGTGAGCGGTCGCGGGTATGGCACGGCACCCGTGTCGGCCGGCTCTTCCGGCGGGACCGGATCGTCGCAGAATCCCATGCACGCAGCGTGACACAGGCCAGTGACAACGCCCGGCGCTCCGACGAACCCGCCCAACCTCAAATCAAGCTCTGAACCTGCCCGAGAATGCTTCAACCGCCCGCCGGGACGGGCAGATTACGTCCACACGGGGCGCGCCGGGACGGGGGCGGCGAGGTCCCGTACGGGGGACTCGTGGGGCGTGGCCCGGCCGGTCGGGCCACGGGGGTGGCCGCGCCCCACGGGGTATGCCCCCAGGGGATGTGCACGGCGACCTCACGCCGCCCGACCTCACGCCGGTCGCCCCCGGTCGGCACCCGGCACCGGTGAGCCCCGCCTCAGTCTCCTCAGCCCCCGCGGACCTCCCCGTACGTCTCCCGCAGCTCCACCTTCCGTACCTTGCCCGAGACGGTCATCGGGAACGCCTCCAGGATCTGCAGGCGGCTGGGGATCTTGTAGTGGGCGAGCCGGTCGCGGCAGTACGTGTGCAGCTCGTCCAGGGTGAGCGGGTCCGCCGGGTCGTGGGGGACGACGCAGGCGAGGACCTCTTCGCCGTAGCGCTCGTGGGGGACGCCGACCACCTGGACGTCGCGGATCTTGGGGTGCCCGTAGAGGAACTCCTCGATCTCGCGCGGGTAGATGTTCTCGCCGCCCCGGATGATCATGTCCTTGATGCGCCCGACGATCTCGACGTACCCGTCCTCGCGCATCACCGCGAGGTCCCCGGTGTGCATCCAGCGCCCCGCGTCGATCGCCTCGGCGGTGCGTTCGGGTTCGTCCCAGTAGCCGAGCATCACGCTGTAGCCCCGGGTGCACAACTCTCCTGCCGCGCCCCGGGGTTGGGTGACACCCGTCGCCGGGTCCACGACCTTGACCTCCAGGTGGGGCAGCACGCGGCCGACGGTGCCGCAGCGGTGTTCCAGGTCGTCGTCCACGCGGGTCTGGAGGGAGACCGGGGAGGTCTCGGTCATGCCGTAGCAGATGGAGACCTCCGCCATGTGCATCTCGGCGACGACCCGCTTCATCACCTCGACCGGGCAGGGTGAGCCCGCCATGATGCCGGTGCGCAGGGTGGAGAGGTCGTACTCCGCGAAGTCGGGGAGGTTCAACTCCGCGATGAACATGGTGGGTACGCCGTACAGCGAGGTGCAGCGCTCCCGCTGGACCGCCTCCAGGGTCGCCTTCGGCTCGAAGGACGGCGCGGGGATCACGATGCAGGCGCCGTGCGAGGTGGCCGCCAGGTTGCCCATCACCATGCCGAAGCAGTGGTAGAAGGGCACGGGTACGCAGACCCGGTCCCGCTCCGTGTACGAGACCAACTCACCCACGAAGTAGCCGTTGTTGAGGATGTTGTGGTGGGAGAGGGTCGCTCCCTTCGGGAAACCGGTCGTCCCCGAGGTGTACTGGATGTTGATCGGGTCGTCACAGGACAACTCCGCGTCGCGGGCGTCCAGTTCGGCGGCGCCCAACCGCTCGCCCCGCGTGCCGAACTCCTCCCAGCCCGGCTCCCCGAAGTACACCGCCTCCCGCAACTCCGGGCACCTGCCGCGCACTTCCTCCACCATGGCGCGGTAGTCGCTGGTCTTGTGAGCCGGGGTCGCGAACAGCAGGGAGATGCCCGCCTGGTTGAGCACGTACTCGACCTCGTGCGTGCGGTACGCCGGGTTGATGTTGACCATCACGGCGCCGACACGGGCGGTGGCGTACTGCACCAGCATCCACTCGGGGCAGTTGACCGCCCAGACGCCGACGCGGTCGCCCTTGGCCACCCCGCTCGCGAGCAGTGCGCACGCCAACCGGTCGACGTCGGCGGCGAATTCGGCGTAGGTCCAGCGCCGCCCGGAGGGCACGTCGACCAGCGCCTCATGGTCCGGCCAAGTGGACGCCGTACGGCGGAGGTTCGCGCCGATGGTGTCGCCGAGCAGGGCGGTGTCGCCCGTGCCGTGCGTGTACGACAGGGCAGCGGTCACCGGAAGTCCTCCTCGCGGTACTCGTCGTCCGAGCCCGCCGCCGTGGCCTCGCGCAGCTCGATGCGGCGGATCTTGCCGGAGATGGTCTTGGGCAGCGGACCGAACTCCAGCCTGCGCAGCCGCTTGTAGGGCGCGAGCACCTCGCGGGAGTGCTCGAAGAGGGTCTTCGCGGTGCCGGGTCCGGGCTCCCAGCCCTCGGCGAGCACGATGTACGCCTTCGGTACGGCGAGCCGCAGTTCGTCCGGCGCGGGCACCACGGCGGCTTCCGCCACCGCCTCGTGCTCAAGGAGCGCGCTCTCCAGCTCGAAGGGACTGATCTTGTAGTCGGAGGCTTTGAAAACATCGTCCGCGCGCCCGACATACGTAAGATATCCGTCTTCGTCCCGCGACCCGATGTCCCCCGTGCGGTAGTAGCCGCCCGCCATCGCCTCCTCCGTGCGCTCCGGGTCGCCGTGGTAGCCGGTCATCAGCCCCACCGGGCGGGCGGACAGGTCGAGCGCGATCTCGCCCTCGGTGGCGCCGGGCGCGCCGGTCACCGGGTCGAGGAGTTCGATGCGGTAGCCGGGTCCGGGGCGACCCATGGAGCCCGAACGCAGTTCCTGGCCGGGGCTGTTGGCGATCTGGACGGCGGTCTCGGTCTGCCCGAAGCCGTCCCGCACGGTGACGCCCCAGGCGCGGCGGACCTGGTCGATGACCTCGGGGTTGAGCGGTTCTCCGGCGGCGACCGCCTCCCGGGGCTTGGTGGCGAGCTGGGTGAGGTCCGCCTGGATGAGCATCCGCCACACGGTGGGCGGCGCGCAGAAGGTGGTGACCTGGGCCCGGTCCATCTCGGCCATCAGCCGACCGGCGTCGAAACGGCTGTAGTTGACGACGAAGACGGTCGCCTCGGCGTTCCACGGCGCGAACAGGTTGGACCAGGCGTGCTTGGCCCAGCCGGGCGAGGAGATGTTGAGGTGGACGTCCCCGGGCTTGAGACCGATCCAGTACATGGTGGCGAGGTGACCGACCGGGTACGAGGTGTGGGTGTGTTCGACCAGCTTGGGCTGGGCGGTGGTGCCGGAGGTGAAGTAGAGCATCAGCGGGTCGTCGGCGAGGGTCGGACCGTCCGGCAGGAACTCGGGCGAGACCGTGTACGCGTCCTCGTACGGCTCCCAGCCCTCCTCGGGCAGCCCGCCGACCGAGATGCGGGTGTAAGTCCCGGGCACCTCCTCGAACTTGGCGGTGTCGGCGGCCCGTACGACCACGTGCTTGACGTCACCGCGGGCGACCCGGTCGCGCAGGTCGGCGGGGCCGAGCAGCGGGGTGGCGGGGATGACCACGGCACGCAGCTTCATCGCGGCGAGCATGGTCTCCCACAGCTCGGTCTGGTTGCCGAGCATGACGAGGACGCGGTCACCGGCGGCGACGCCCCGCTCGCGCAGATGGTTCGCGACCCGGGACGAGCGGGTGGCCAGGTCCGCGAAGGAGAGCCGGGTCTCGCCGCCGTCCTCCTCGACGATGTGCAGGGCGGTGCGGTCGTTGCCGTCCGCGATCACGTCGAACCAGTCCAGCGCCCAGTTGAAATGCTCGGGCCGGGGCCAGCGGAAGCCCTCGTAGGCGGCCTGGTAGTCCTCCCGGTTCTCCAGCAGGAAATCGCGGGCGCTGCGGAACAGCTCCGTCGGCGTCGTCATCGGTGTCCTCCTCGCGGCTGCGGTCGCCCGCCGAATCGGGCGGAACTCCCGCGTCCCGGGCCATTGCCGGGCGGCTCGTTGCCATCGTCTAATCCGTGATGCGGGTCTCACTACCCCCGAACGGGGGTGCGTGGACACCGAAAGCCGGGCGAAGGGGCAAAGAAGTGGCGGCAGAGGCGGTGGCGACGGCGGAGATCCGGGCTGCGCTGAACCGGCTGCGGCACGCCACGGGGCTGCCCGTCGCGTTCGGCGGGCTGGTCGAACCGGGTGGCTCGCGCGTCCGGATCAGCGAGCTGAGCGGGACGGAGACCGCCGCGCTGCGCTCGCTCGCGGTGACCTCCGGGACCGGGCTCGGCGGCAAGGCGGTCGCGCTCGGCCGGGTGTGCGCCGTGACCGACTACTCCGTCTCGCGCCGTATCAGCCACGAGTACGACGCGCCGGTGACCGCCGAGGGTCTGCGCTCGGTGCTCGCGGTGCCGGTGGTGGTGCGGCACCGGGTGCGCGGGGTGCTCTACGGCGCGCTGCGCACCGCTCAGCCGCTGGGCGACCGGGTGCTCGGCGGGGCGGTGGCGGCGGCGCGGGAGGTCGAGCGGGCGCTGGCGGTGCGGGAGGCGGCGGACGCGCCGGGTCGGGAGGCGCGGGGGCTGCCGGGCGTCGTGCGGGCGGAGTCCGGGCCGGGGTGGGAGCAGGTGCGTGAGGCGCACGCGGCGCTGCGTGCGCTGGCGCCGCGCATGGCCGATCCGGGACTGCGCGCGGAACTCCTCGCGGCCTGTGACCTGCTGTCCGCTCCCGGTCCCGGTCCTGATCCGGTCGCAGGTCCGCTGCTCGCGCCGCGCGAGCTGGACGTGCTGGCGTGGGTCGCCACGGGCGCGACGAACGCGGCGGTGGCGGAGCGGCTGGGGCTGGGTCCGGAGACGGTGAAGGGTTATCTGCGCTCGGCGATGCGGAAACTCGGCGCGCACACGAGGGGCGAGGCGGTGACGGCGGCCCGGCGGGCGGGGGTGCTGCCGTAGGGGGTGTCCCCTGGGGGAACATCCGCGGGGCTCATCCCCTGAGGGAGTTACCGGACCCGATTGAATTCCGGGTCGCGGCCGGTTGTAATTTCCCTCACCTCCACTTCCGGCCGAATTCGTGGCTCTGTTGCCTAGAATTTGGCCAGGACACGACACGAGGGGAGCGGCGACCGTGCGACGGGACTTCCAGGAGCCTGCCCGATGCCGCTCCGACCTGGTCATCGGCCACGAGGAACTGTTCGCTGCCGCGAAGGACCATCTCGGCGCCGGAGGCAGTGTGCTGCTGCACGGTCCCGCCGGAATAGGAAAATCGACCGTGCTGCGGGCATTGGCCGAGGAATACGGGGCGCACGCGCGCACCGTGTTGCGCTGCTCGGCGACGGAGTCCGAATCGCATCTGCCCTTCCTCGCGCTCGCCGATCTCTTCGGACTGGTGCTCGACGAGATCGCGCCCGGGCTGCCCGCCGCCCAGTTGACCGCCCTGGAGTCGGCGCTCACCGGGCGCGGCGAGTCCAGCCTCCAGCGCGACGGTCTCGCCCTGCGCCTCGCGGTGCTCTCCGCGCTGCGCGCGCTCGCCGCGCAGGGCCCGGTCCTGGTCGTCGCCGACGACCTCCAGTGGCTCGACCCGGCCAGCGCGGAGCTGCTCGGCTTCGCCGCCCGCCGTCTGGAGGGCACCCCGGTGCAGATGCTGTGCGCGGTGCGCACGGAGGGTCCGGACTCCCAGGAGTACGACCGTCATCTGCGCGCGTGTCCGCCGGGCACCGCCGCGCTGCGGCTCGGACCGCTCGGCCGCGCCCAGGTCGCCCGGCTGCTCGACCACCGGGGGCACGGCGCGCTGCCGCGCTCCACCGTGCGCGAGATCCACCGCACCAGCGGCGGCAATCCGCTGTTCGCCCTGGAGCTGGGCCGCGCGCTCGCCGACAGCCCGACCCCGCCGCGTCCCGGCGAGCCGCTGCCGGTGCCGACCTCGCTGCGCGCGCTGGTGCTCAGCCGGCTGGACATGCTCTCGGTGGAGGCGCGCCGCACCCTGCTCGTGGCGAGCGCGGGCGCCCGTCCCACCACGGCGCTGCTGCACTCGGCGGGGCGGGAGAACGCCGAGGCGGAGTGCGCCCAGGCGAGCGAACTCGGGCTGCTCGCCACCGAGCAGGAGGCTCCCGCCGTACGGTTCGCGCACCCGCTGATCTCCGCCGCGCTGTACGCCGAGGCTCCGGCGCCCGAGCGGCGCGCCGCGCACGCCGCGCTGTCCACGGCCGCCTCCGACCCGATCGAGCGGGCTCGTCATCTGGCCCTCGCCACCACGGGCGCCGATCCGGAGGTGGCCACCCGGCTCGCGGAGGCGGCGGCGCTCGCCCGCGACCGGGGCGCGCCGTCCGTCGCCGCCCAGCTCGGACTGCTCGCCGCCCGGCGCACCCCGGCGGACAGCGTCCCCGGGCCGGACGAGCGGCGGCTGCAGGCGGCGGAGGACGCGATCACGGCGGGCGAGGTCGACCTGGCGCGGGACATCGCGCGCGAGGTGCTGACCCGGGCGACCGTGCCCGCGCACCGGGTGCGGGCGTGGATCGTGGTGATCGACACCGCCGGGCACACCATGGCCGAGGTCGAGGCGGTCTTCCCGCAGGCGCTGGCCGACGCGGGCGACGACGCCCGGCTGCTGGCTCAGGTCCACTACCAGCTCGCCTGGCGGGCGCTCATCGTGGAGGGCGACTTCACCGACGCCCGGACCGCCGCCGCGCACGCCGCCGAGCTGGCCGCGCGCGGCGGTGACCGGCGCACCGAGCTGCTGGCGCTGGCCTTCCAGGCGCAGACCGAGACCCTGATGGGCCATCCGGAGGCACCCCGCACCATCAAGCGGGCGCTGACCGAGCCGCAGCTCCCGGAGGTGGCCTGCCATCACAACGGCGCGGGCAGCGCCCGGTTCCGCTGGCTGGTCATGGGCGACCGTCTCGCCGAGGCGCGTACGACGGTGACGGCGCTGCTGCGCGAGGTGCGCAGGCGCGGTTCGGTGGAGAGCGAGGTGCACTTCCTGCGCGGTCTGGCCGAGACGGAGCTGCGCGCCGGGCACTGCGGGCGCGCCCTCGAAGTGGCCAGGGACGCGCTGCGTCTTGCCCGTGACTCCGGGATCGGCGAGACCGCCTCGGCGATGCTCACCTCGCTGGCGGAGGCGTCCGGCGGTGACGTGGAGCGGGCGGTGGCGCTCGCCCGGGAGGCGGCGGAGCAGGCGGAGCGGGACGGCGACCAGATGTACCTCTCCCGGGCGCTCGGCGCGCTGGGATACGCCCAGTTGGTCGCGGGCGATCCGGCGGGCACCGTGCGTTCGCTGCGCCGGGTGCGCGCCCTGGAGCGGGACCTCGGCATCACCGACCCGGCGCGCGGACGCTGGCAGGGCGACCTGGCGGAGGCGCTGGTCCGTACCGGTGAACCCGACGAGGCGCAGGACGTCATCGACGCGAGCCGCGAACACGCCCTGCGGCTCGGCAGGGAGAGCGTCCTCGCGGTCCTGGACCGGGCGGAGGCACAGGTCAGGGCGGCGCGCGGGGATCACGAGGGGGCGGTGGCGCGGCTGACGTCGGCTCAGGACCGGCTGGCCAAGCTCGGCTACGGCCTGGAGGAGGCGCGGGCGGCGTTCGCGCTGGCCCGGCTGCGTGCCCGGCGCCCGGAGGGCGGGCGCAGGCGGCCGCAGGCGGCGTACGACGAGGCGACCCGGCTGTTCCGGCGCTGCCGGGCGCTGCCCTGGCTGCGCCAGGTGGAGGAGGCGCGCACCGCGCCGGAGCCGGAGTCCGCGCCCGCCGCGCCGGAGGCGCTGGACGCGCTCGCGGGGCTGGCGTCGATGGAGCGTCAGGTGGCCGCGCTGGTCATGGAGGGGGCGACCAACCGGGAGATCGCCGCGCGGCTGTTCGTGAGTGTGAAGACGGTGGAGGCGACCCTGACCCGGGTCTACCGGAAGCTGGGCATCAGGTCCCGGGTGGACATCGTCCGATTGGCCGCAGGTCGCCGCGCGAAGTGACGGCACGCCCGGTTAACTGAGCCGGACCGAGGGTTTTCCCTCCCCTGTCCCCCTAGGGGGTTCCCTCATTGGGAGGCGGGAGTCGCGGGTCCTAGCGTAAGGGCGTGCCGCTCGCCCGGGCACACGGGGTCGGTCCCTCCCGCTCTCCGCTCCGCCGGAGCAGGGGGTGTCCAGCCCCGTGCCTCACCCCCCACACCCGCGCGACCCCCACCGGCAACCCCCACTGAGGAGACTCATGTTCGGGCTCACTCGTGCCAGAAAGACCGCCGCAGTCCTGGTGGCGACCGCCGCCGCGGCGGCCACCGCGCTGATCGCCTCCCCCGCGGCGAGCGCCGCGCCCCAGCCCATCGTGGGCGGCACGACGACCAC
Source organism: Streptomyces sp. DSM 110735 (assembly GCF_016482685.1). Lineage (GTDB taxonomy): Bacteria > Actinomycetota > Actinomycetes > Streptomycetales > Streptomycetaceae > Streptomyces. Next base: position 241,581 of record NZ_JACYHF010000006.1, read on the forward strand.
GGCGTCGGCGTACCCGTACGTCATGCAGATCACGGACGCGTCGGGCAGTCAGTTCTGCGGCGGCACGCTGGTCGCGGCGAAGAAGGTCGTGACGGCGGCGCACTGCATGGTCGGCGAGTCGACGAGCAGTGTGCGCGTGGTCGGCGGGCGGACCTATCTGAACGGCACCGACGGCACGGTGAGCCGCGTCAGCAAGATCTGGATCAACCCGGACTACACCGACGCCACCAACGGCGACGACGTGGCCGTGCTGACCCTGTCGACGTCGATGTCGTACTCCCCGGTGTCGTACGTCTCCTCCTCCCAGACCAGTGTCTACGCGGCCGGTACCACGGCGCGGATTCTGGGCTGGGGCACGACCCGGGAGAACGGCAGCTCCTCCAACCAGCTCCGGACCGCGACCGTTCCGGTCGTGTCCGACTCGAGCTGCCGTACCTCCTACGGCTCGGACTACGTGCAGTCCGACATGGTGTGCGCCGGACTCAGCTCCGGTGGCGTGGACACCTGCCAGGGCGACAGCGGCGGTCCCCTGATCATCGGGGGCGTCCTGGCAGGGATCACTTCCTGGGGAGAGGGGTGCGCGGAGGCGGGTTACCCGGGTGTCTACACCCGGCTGACCACCTTCTCGAACCTGGTGACCGCTCAGGTCAACTCGTAACCCGGGCAACGTCCCGGGGGTTGCCCCGGGTGCGAGACCAGGGGGACGCTGCGAGCGACCACGAGCGGCCCGCAGCGTCCCCCTATCCACTACGGGCATTCCCTTGGGGGATGACCAGTGGGGGCGCCCCGGAGCGCCCGCCGGACGACGGCGCGTGTACGGCCCACCGAAGGTGGTGACCGGGGGCGCGGGACCACCCGGCGGACGCGCCGGGGCGCCGTCGTCGCTCCGGACGCTGCGCCGGGCAGGTGAGCGCGGGGGCGAACGGGCCGGTGGGCGCCGGTGATTCCCTACGATCGTCGCGTGTCTCTCTTCACGCTCGAACGCACGGTCCCCCTTCCCCTCGCGGAGGCGTGGCGCCGGCTCACCGACTGGCCCCGCCACGCCGACGTGGTGCCGCTGACCCGGGTCACGGTGGCCACGCCCCCGCCGACCGGGGTGGGCACCCGCTTCGTCGCCCGTACGGGTGTCGGTCCGCTGACCTTCGACGACCCGATGGAGGTCACCGTCTGGCGCCCGCCGGTGGACGACGAACCCGGGCTGTGCCGACTGGAGAAGCGCGGACGTGTGGTGCTGGGCTGGGCGGAGATCGAGGTACGGCCGGGTCCCGGCGGGCGGACCCGGGTGGTGTGGCGGGAGGAGCTGCGGGTGAGCTTCCTGCCCCGGTCCTTCGACGGGGTGACGACGAGCGCGGCGCAGTCGATGTTCGGGCGCGCGGTCAACGGGTTGCTGCGGCGGGAGTGAGGCGCCCGTCCCGCCGGGGTGGTCCCGCCCGGGCGGGGTCCGGTCAGTCCTTGCGCCCGGTGACCGCGACGGTCACGCCCAGCCCGATCATCGCGAGTCCGCCCGCGCCGCCGACCGCCGCGAGCCGCCGGGGCGAGCGGGCGAACCAGTCCCGGGCGGCGGAGGCGACCAGCCCCCACAGACTGTCCGAGGTCAGCGCGATGACGTTGAACACCAGCCCGAGCAGCAGCATCTGGGCGGGGACGTGCCCCTGCCCCGGATCGGCGAACTGGGGCAGTACGGCGGCGAAGAACACGATCGTCTTGGGGTTCGCCACCCCCACCGCGAACCCCTCCCCCAGCGTGCGCAGCGCGCCGTGCTCCGGTCCCGGTTCGGCGGCGGTGACCGCGTCCCGCAGCGAGCCGCGCCGCCGCCAGGCCATCACCCCCAGGTACACGAGGTAGGCGGCGCCCGCGAGTTTGAGCACCGTGAAGGCGAGCACCGAACGCTCCACCACCGAGCCGACCCCGAGGGCGACGGCGGCGACGAGCACATAGGCGCCGAGGGTGTTGCCCGCGACGGTCGTCAGCGCGGCCCGGCGCCCGTGCGCGAGCGCCCGCCCGACGACGAACAGCACGCTCGGACCCGGGACCACGATGAGCACGAGGGAGAGGGCCGCGAACGCCAGCAGCCGGTCGGTGGAGACCATGCCCCATGCAAGCACGGGAGCACGGAGGGGCGGCAAGCGATTATGCCCTTGTGATCACCGCATTCACGGGACACCGGACCCGTCCGGTGATCACACCCGCAAGGAAATCCCCTGGCAGCCGTGTCCTACGCGGTTCAGACCGGCGATCCTATGCGCGGGGCGGTCCGGTCCGGCGCGTCGTGGTGGATCGGGGTGTGTGCCCCGGTGAGCGGTACGCCGGTGCCGCCGCGCCGTCCGGCGACGATCTCGGCGGCGATGGACAGCGCGGTCTCCTCGGGGGTGCGGGCGCCGAGGTCGAGCCCGATCGGGGAGTGCAGACGGGCGAGTTCCCGCTCGGTGACCCCCGCCTCGCGCAGCAGCTCCAGGCGGTCGAGGTGGGTGCGCCGGGAGCCCATCGCGCCGACGTAGGCGACCGGCAGGCGCAGGGCGCGGCGCAGCAGCGGTACGTCGAACTTGGCGTCGTGGGTGAGGACGCACAGCACGGTGCGGGAGTCGGTCGCGGTGCGCTCCAGATAGCGGTGCGGCCAGTCGACCACGATCTCGTCGGCCTCCGGGAAGCGGGCGCGGGTGGTGAACACGGGGCGCGCGTCGCACACGGTGACGCGGTAGCCGAGGAAGGCGCCGACGCGGACCAGCGCCGCGGCGAAGTCGACGGCGCCGAAGACGATCATCCGGGGCGGCGGCACCGAGGTCTCCACCAGGACGGTCACCGGAGCCCCGCAGCGCGCACCCCGCTCGCCGGTCTCCACAGTCCCGGTGCGGCCCGCGTCCAGGAAGGCGACCGCCTCGGCGGCGACGGTGCGGTCCAGCTCGGGGTGGGCGCCGAAGCCGCCGAGCGGGGTGCCGTCGGGGCGTACGAACAGGGCGCGGCCCAGCAGCCGGTCCGGTCCCGAGACGATCCGGGCGAGCGCCGCCGCACGTCCCCGGGCGGCGGCGGCCAGCGCGGCGGCGAACACGGTCCTGCCGGGGCTGTCGGCGCGGACCGGGGTCACCAGGATGTCGAGGGTGCCGCCGCAGGTCAGCCCGGCGGCGAAGGCGTCCGCGTCGTCGTACCCGAAGTGTTCGAGCACGCTCTCGCCGTCCGCGAGTGCCTGGCGGCACAGCTCGTACACCGCGCCCTCGACGCAGCCGCCGGAGACCGAGCCGATGACGCTGCCCTCGGCGTCCACCGCGAGGGCGGCGCCCGGGGGGCGGGGGGCGCTGCCGCCGACGCCCACCACGGTGGCCACGGCGAAGTCGCGCCCCTCGGTGATCCACCGGTCCAGTTCCTCGGCGATGTCGAGCATCAGTCGTCCTCCTGACCGCGCGCCGGTCTCATGCCGTCCCCGTCAGGTGCTCGGGCCGTACCGGGACACGGGTGAGGTCCAGCCCGGTCGCGTCGCGAATGGCGGCCAGTACGGCGGGAGTCGACGACAGGGTCGGCGCCTCGCCCACGCCGCGCAGCCCGTACGGGGCGTTGCTGTCGGCGAGTTCGAGGACGTCGACGGGGATGGTGGGGGTGTCGAGGATGGTCGGGATGAGGTAGTCGGTGAAGGAGGGGTTGCGGACCTTCGCGGTGACCGGGTCGACCTGGATCTCCTCCATGACCGCGATGCCGAGGCCCTGGACGGTGCCGCCCTGGATCTGGCCGGTGACCGAGAGGGGGTTGAGCGCCTTGCCGACGTCCTGCGCACAGGCCAGCTCGATCACCTTGACCAGACCGAGTTCGGTGTCGACCTCGACGACGGCACGGTGCGCGGCGAAGGAGTACTGGACGTGTCCGTCGCCCTGTCCGGTCCTCCGGTCGAAGGGCTGGGTGGGCCGGTGCCGCCACTCCGCCTCGACCTCGACGCTCTCGCCCTCCAGCACGTCGGCCAGCGCGGCAAGGACCTCACCGCCGTCGGTGACCACCTTGCCGTCCTCCAGGAGGAGTTCGGCGGTGGCCCAGGCGGGGTGGTGACTGCCGTACTTGCGGCGCCCGATGGCGAGGACCTTCTCGCGCACCAGCCCGCAGGCGTGCCGTACGGCGCCGCCGGTGACGTACGTCTGCCGGGAGGCGGAGGTCGAACCGGCGCTGCCCACGCGGGTGTCGGCGGGTTTGATGGTCACCTGGCTCACGCCCAGCTCCGTGCGGGCGATCTGCGCGTGCACGGTGACACCGCCCTGGCCGACCTCCGCCATCGCGGTGTACACGGTGGCGACGGGCACGCCTCCGGCGACCTCCATGCGGACCTTGGCGGTGGAGTAGTCGTCGAACCCCTCGGAGAAACCGACGTTCTTGATGCCGACCGCGTAGCCGACCCCGCGTACGACGCCTTCGCCGTGGGTGGTGTTGGAGAGACCGCCGGGCAACTGGCGTACGTCGGCGCCCTCGCTGGACTCCCACTGGCGCTCGGGCGGCAGGGGCAACGCCTTGACCCGGCGCAGGAGTTCGGCGACCGGTGCCGGTGAGTCGACGATCTGCCCGGTCGGCATCACGCTGCCCTGCTCCATGGCGTTGCGCTGCCGCAGCTCGACCGGGTCCATGCCGAGCGCCTTGGCCAGCTTGTCCATCTGCGCCTCGTAGGCGAAGCACGCCTGGACCGCGCCGAAGCCGCGCATGGCGCCGCAGGGCGGGTTGTTGGTGTAGAGGGCGACGGCTTCCACGTCCACGTCGGCCACCTGGTACGGCCCGACGCCGAGGGAGGCGGCGTTGCCGACGACAGCCGGGGAGGAGGAGGCGTAGGCGCCGCCGTCGAGGACGATACGGGCCCTGACGTGGGTGAGCCTGCCGTCGCGGGTCGCGCCGTGCTCGTAGTACAGCTTGGCGGGGTGGCGGTGGACGTGCCCGAAGAAGGACTCGAACCGGTTGTAGACGATCTTCACCGGGCGTCCGGTGCGCAGGGCGAGCAGGCAGGCGTGGATCTGCATCGACAGGTCCTCGCGCCCGCCGAACGCGCCGCCGACGCCCGCCAGGGTCATCCGCACCTTGTCCTCGGGCAGTCCGAGGACGGGGGCGATCTGGTGCAGGTCGGAGTGGAGCCACTGGGTGGCGATGTAGAGGTGGACGCCGCCGTCCTCCTCGGGGACGGCGAGCCCGGACTCGGGACCGAGGAACGCCTGGTCCTGCATCCCGAAGGTGTATTCGCCGGTGACGATCACATCGGCGCGCTCGGCTGCCAGTTGGGCATCGCCACTCACGATGGGCTGGCGGTGGACGATGTTGGGGTGGGGGACGTAGGGGAAGTGGTGGTCGTCGCGGTGCTCGTGAACGAGGGGCGCGTCGGGGGCTGTTGCCGAGGCGTAGTCGGTGACGACGGGCAACTCCCGGTATTCCACGCGGATCTTGGCGGCGGCGCGGCGGGCGGTCTCGGGGTGGTCGGCAGCGACGACGGCGACGGGCTCGCCGTGGTGGCGGACCTTGCCGTGGGCGAGGACGGGGGTGTCCTGGATCTCCAGACCGTAGTGGCGCGCCTCGGCGGGCAGGTCGTCGTAGGTGAGGACGGCGTGGACACCGGGCAGCGCCAGTGCCTCGGCGGTGTCGATGGAGACGATCTCGGCGTGGGCGACGGTGGAGCGCAGGATCTGACCCCAGAGCATGTCCTCGTGCCAGAGGTCGGAGGAGTAGGCGAACTCGCCGGTGACCTTGAGGATGCCGTCCGGGCGGAGCGTGGACTCGCCGATGCCGCCCCGGGCGCCCGAGCCCTGGGTGATCTTCGTGGGGGCGCCCGACGGGCGTGTGGTGGTGGGCAGTTCGCGCGGTGCCATCTCACGCCCCCTCGGTCTGGCGGGCGGCGGCGAGGCGGACGGCGTCCATGATCTTCTCGTAGCCGGTGCAGCGGCACAGGTTGCCCGAGAGCGCCTCGCGGATGTCGGCGTCGGACGGTTCGGGGTTCTGCTCCAGCAACTCGTCGGCGGCGACGAGGAGTCCAGGGGTGCAGAAGCCGCACTGCACGGCGCCCGCGTCGATGAACGCCTGCTGGATGGGCGCGAGTTCGCCGCCGGTGCCGGGCTGCCAGCGCCGAGCCTCCTCCAGGGACGTACCTGCCGCACCGGTGTCGTCCGCACGCTGCCTGGCGTGTTCCGCGAGCCCTTCGACGGTGACCACGTCGCGCCCCTCGACCTGGCCCGCCGCGACCAGGCAGGAGCAGACCGGGACGCCGTCGAGGCGGACCGTGCAGGAGCCGCACTCGCCCTGTTCGCAGGCGTTCTTGGAGCCGGGCAGACCGAGCCGCTCGCGCAGGACGTAGAGCAGGGACTCGCCCTCCCAGACGTCGTCCGCCTGCTGGGGGCGTCCGTTGACGGTGAAGCTGACGCGCATCAGGCGGCTCCCTCTTCGGTGGCGCGGCGGGTGTCGCGGTAGGACTCCCAGGTCCAGGTGAGCGTGCGGCGGGCGAGGACGCCGATCGCGTGGCGGCGGTACCCGGCGGTGCCCCGGACGTCGTCGATCGGGTTGCAGGCGCCCGCGCACAGGTCCGCGAACTGCTGGAGGAGGGAGGAGGGGAGCGGCTTGCCGGTGTCCCAGTGCCGCCCCTCCTCCAGGGCGGCGTTCACGAACTCCTCGGCGGTTCGCGCCCGTACGGGGGTCGGGGCGGCGGAGCCGATGCCGGTGCGCACGGTGCGGGTCCCGGGGTGCAGGGCGATGCCGAAGGCGCAGACGGCGATGACCATGGCGTTGCGGGTGCCGACCTTGGCGTACTGCTGGGGTCCTTCGGCCTTCTTGATGTGCACCGCGCGGATCAGTTCGTCGGGCTTGAGGGCGTTGCGCTTGACCCCGGTGTAGAAGGCGTCGATGGGGATCATGCGGGTGCCCCGGGCCGCCGACTCCGCCTCGACCTCCGCCCCGGCGGCGAGCAGGGCGGGGTGGGCGTCCCCGGCCGGGGAGGCGGTGCCGAGGTTGCCGCCGACGCCGCCCCGGTTGCGGATCTGCGGGGAGGCGACGGTGTGCGAGGCGAGCGCGAGTCCGGGCAGCTCGGCGCGCAGGTCGCGCATGATCGCCGCGTAGGGGACGCTCGCGCCCAGCCGTACGGTGTCCCGGCCGGTCTCCCATTCGTAGAGATCTCCGACACGGTTGAGGTCGAGGAGGTGCTCCGGTCGGCGGTGGTCGAAGTTGATCTCCACCATCACATCGGTGCCGCCCGCGATCGGCACGGCGCTGGGGTGCTCGGCCTTGGCGGCGAGCGCCTCCTCCCAGCTTGCGGGGCGAAGGAAGTCCATGACCGGTTCTCTTCCTCGTCTCTTCGTCGGCAAAGCCGATTCATTCGAGTGTTTTTGACACGGAGTGCTCTCAGTACACCGCCGGGCGAGGGGCCCGGGTCAGTCACGGAAACCATGAAGGAGTTGGCTGGCCAGGGCAGGCATCTTGTAGATTCGTATGAACGGAGGTCATCGGCAATCTCTCCGTTTCCCCCCGGAAACGTTTCCCCCTCTCTCGGGGAGGTTTCCCCCGGGAGAGACGGGGACGGTCCGGCGGCACGGACCATGTGTTTCGAGACAAAGAATGGCGGCGACGAGATGCGGCTGCGCGCACTGCTGGACACCGACGCGCTGGGCCTGCGGCTGCTCGGCGGCGAGGACGAGCTGGACCGCACGGTGCGCGGGGTCATGACGACCGACCTGCGCGATCCGAGCCGCTACCTCTCCGGCGGCGAGCTGGTCCTGACGGGACTGGCCTGGCGCCGGGACGCGGAGGACTCGGAGGCGTTCGTCCGGCTGCTGGTGCAGGCGCAGGTCGCGGCGCTCGCGGCGGGCGAGGCCGAGCTGCGGGACATACCCGAGGACCTGGTGCTCGCCTGCGCGCGGCACCGTCTGCCGCTGTTCGCGGTGGACGAGTCGGTGGCGTTCGCGACGATCACCGAGCACGTCGTACGGCAGGTGTCCGGCGAGCGGGCCGGTGACCTGGCGGCCGTGGTGGACCGGCACCGGCGGATGATGACCTCGGGTCCGGCGGGCGGCGGTCCCGACGTGGTCCTCGACCTGCTCGGCAGCGACCTGGACCTGCGCGCCTGGGTGCTCTCGCCGACCGGGCGCCCGATCGCTGCTCCCAAGTCGTCGGGCCCGGCTCCCGACCCGGAGACCTTCGCACGGCTCGCCGCCGAGCATCTTGCGGCCACCCGCGCGGGGCGTCCCGGTCCGCACCGGGTCGTGGTCGACGGCACGACGTACTCCCTCTTCCCGGTCCGCTCCTCCGGACGCGCCCCGCGGTCCGCGCCGGACGTGCGCGAGACGGTGCTCACCGACTGGCTGCTGGCCGTGGCGGCGGACGCGGCGGACTGGCCCGAGGAGCGCCTCGACCTGCTGCGGGGCGTCACCCAGCTCATCGCCGTCGAACGCGACCGGCGCGAGGCGTCCCGCACGGTGCGCCGCCGCCTCGCCCAGGAGGTCCTTGAGCTGGTGCAGTCCGGCGCCGCGCCCGCCGAGATAGCCGCCCGGCTCCGGGTCGCCGCGCCGGTGCTGCTGCCCGGTCTGGGGGCAGCCCCGCACTGGCAGGTGGTCGTGGCGCGCGTCGAGTGGGAGGACGGCGCGGTCGCGGGCGGTCCGGTCGCCCAGTCGCTCCTCGAAGAGGTCCTCGCCGACCCGCTGGCCACCGGTCCGGACGCCGCCGACCGGGTGGCGGTCGCGCACACCGGCGACGAGGCCGTGGCGCTGGTGCCGCTGCCCGCCGTCTCCGCCGAGCACGACGGCTCCGAGACGGGGCTGCTCGCGGACGCCCTGCTGCGCTCGGTACGGGAGGCTCTCTCGGCGGGTCTCGACGACGACGGCCGCCTCACCCTCGGCGTCAGCGCCGCCGTGCACTCTGCCGAAGGTCTCCGCGGCGCCCTGGAGGAAGCCCGGCACGCCCGTGGCGTCGCGGCGGCACGCCCCGGCCGCGTCTGCGCCGCCGGTCACCAGGAACTCGCCTCCCACGTCCTGCTCCTCCCCTTCGTCCCGGACGACGTACGCCGCGCCTTCACGGCCCGCCTCCTCGACCCCCTGAAGGAGTACGACCGCCGCCACCGCGCCGAGCTGATCCCCACCCTGGAAGCCTTCCTGGAGTCCGACGGCTCCTGGACCCGCTGCGCCGCCCGCCTCCACCTCCACGTCAACACCCTCCGCTACCGGGTCGGCCGCATCGAACAGCTCACGGGCCGGGACCTGTCCCGCCTGGAGGACAAGCTGGACTTCTTCTTGGCGTTGCGCATGAGCTGAGCCCTCCGGGGGTTCGGCGGGGGGTACGACCTTGGCTGGTGGGGGCGTGCTACTGGCTGCACTGTGCGGGCGCGCGGGGCACCACCGGCTGGGCCAAGCCCTGTGCGCCACTGGCACCGCGCGCGGGACGCCGACAGCTACGCCAGGACCACGCCTTGGGCGCCCTGGCATCGCGCGCGGGACGCCTCCGGCCACCCCCGGGCAGCCAGCGGAGCAGGGCACCAGGCCCGCCCGCTGACATCCCACCCGTCGACCCGCCCTCCCAGCCTGGCGCCTCCAGCCCGCCCCAGGACCGCGCGGGGCGCCTCTGGCCACCCCGAGGCGGCGGCCGGAACGCCAGTGGCTGCCCCGGGACCACACGCAGGACGGCGCTGACCCTCTCAAGACCCCCTCGTGGGGCGCGCCCGGCCGTCCGGAGGGCGCCCGCCAGGGATCGTCCACTCGCCGGCGTACTCCTCGCCGCACCAAGCGCTGCCCGGCGTCTCCGGCTCGCCGCGAGACCGCGCGGGACAACGCTGCATGGCCGTCTCAAGAACCTCGCGGAGCGCACCCGGCCATCCCGAAGCCACCCGCAGCCCGGTGCTCCTCGCCGACCCCAAGCCCGCGCCCGGTGCCTTCGGCCCGCCGCGAGACCGCGTCCCGAGCTTTCGGCCGTCCCTGGGCGGCCGAAGACGTCGTCGGTCGGTACGGGGGGGGACGACGGGCGCTGTCCGGCCACCCCGCCGCCTTGGGGTCGCGCGGCGCCGCGTGATCGGTCCCGGCGCCGGACACACGCGTTCTCAACGCCTTCAGCAGCGCCCTTCTCCAGCGCCGCCCTCCAGCGCGGGACAGGGGCCACTCGACCCCCTCCCACCGGTGCCACTGGCCGTCCCGGCACCGCTCCCCCGCCGCCTCCGGCTGTTCCGACGCTGCGGCACGGGACGCCGCCGACGGATCCGACGGAGCGACGGGCCATTTCCGGCTGCCACTCGGCAAGGACGCGGGCGTTCCCGTGCCCTCACCAGCGCGCCTCTCCGAAAGCCGCCCCCGCCGCCGGAGACGGGCGAACCCAGCCTGCCCGTACCGGCACCGCGTCTCGGACACCTGAGCGAGCGCCCCCGGCGCACCCGTGCGCCGGGAACTTTGTGAAAACATTCACCCATCCTCTTGGCCTCGCGCGGAGATCGGTGCTGGAATGCCGCCACCACTCATCGGCTCGACGGCGTGCTGGAGGAGGCAACGTGGCGTACACCGCCATGTCTGGTTACGGAACGACCCCCGGTGACGATCCCCTCCAGACCGCGGTGTGGCGGCTGCGCTCCCGGGCGTGCTGGGCGGACGCGGCGGCGCTGCTGCCGGCGGACACCCCCGGTACGGCCCTGCAGCGGGCCGCCCTGCTCGTGGAGCGCTGCCTGTACACCGAACGGGGCTGGGAGGCGGCCGAGGACGCCCTGCGCACCGCCGAGGCACGCGCGCACACCGACGACGAGCGGGGCGCCGCCGCGTGCGAGCGCGGTCAGCTCGCCTACGCGTCCACGCTGCACGGCGTACGGGACCGCGCCGACGAGGCACGCGCCGCGCTCGGCCGGGCGGCGGCGCTCATCGCGCCCGGGTCCCCCGGACGGGCTCTGCTGGACTTCCGGCGCGGACTGCTCGCCGAGAACCTGAGCAGCTCCCCGCAGGCGGCGCGCGCCGCCTACCGCCGGGCTCACGCGGGCGCAACCGCCCACTCCGCCCCGCTGCTGCTGTCCTTCACCTGGCGCCACCTCGCCGGACTCGCCCTGCGCGAGGGCGAGTTGGCCGAGGCGCGGCACGGCTTCGCCGAATCTCTGCGCATCCGCGAGGAGTTGGGCTACCTGGTGGGCACCGCCCCCGCGCTTGCCTCTCTTGCCGACACCGAAACCGAACCGGAAGCCTCCCGTCTCCGCGAGGAAGCCCGCCGCCTCTTCCGCCTCCTGGGCGGCGTCCCCACCTGGCTGGCCGAACAGTTGAACCCACCAACACCGGGGGCGGCAACGGCGTAGCGGCGGGCGCGTGGTGGGGGGCGCCCTGGTCTCGCCCCAGAGACCCCGGCTACCGAAGTGGCGCCCCCGGCCATGCCCTCACGGTGCACTCCGACCCACCGGCCACCTCCTGAGCGGCATTTCAGCGCGCGGGCGGCGCCGCCGAACAGCCGCGCGGCGAAACGCCCCGCACCGGGCACTCGCCCCCGACAGCCACCCGTCCGCGCGGCATGCTCAGCGCGAAGGGCGGAGCGCTGGGCAGCCGCGCGGCAAGAACGTCCCGCCCACAGGCGCTCACCCCGACCCGGCACCGGAGGTCCCTGCCGCCGCGCCGACGAAGCCGCACTCCCGCCCCAACAGCCACTCCCGCGCGGCAAGAACTTCCCGCACGCAGCACTCGCCTGGCCAGCCCCGAACCGAAGGACCCGACCCCCGTAGCAGCGGAAGCCGCACACCCCCACAGCCACTCCCGCGCCGCATTTCAGCGCGCCCGCCCCACCACGCCAGACAACCGCGCGAAAAACATCCCGCACGCAACACTCACCCGCCACCCCGGACCGGAGGTCCCAGCCCCCGTAGCGACGGAAGCACGCTCACACCCCCGGAAGCCGCCCCCGCCCGCGGCATCAGCGCACAGGGCACGTCAAGCCAAGCGACCCCACCCAAGGCGAAACCCAGGTCCGCCCCGGAACCCGAAGAGGAAGCCCCCAGCCGAGACGCCCCCGCGCAGCCGCCCCCTCAGCGCCCCGCCCCAAAGTGCTCCCCCACCAGCCGCCCCGCCTCCTCCACCTCGCCGGAGGCCAACGCGTCCAGGAGTGCGAGGTGTTCGGTCGCGTCCGCGAGCAGTGCCGGGCGGCTGCGGCGGGACTGGGGGCCGACCAGGGGCCACTGGGAGCGGCGGTGGAGGTCTTCGGCGATGCCGACCAACTGCTCGTTGCCCGCGAGGGAGAGGACCGCGCGGTGGAAGGCGCGGTCGGACTCGGCGTAGACGGCGGGGCAGCCGGAGCCGGCCGCGCGGAGCGTGTCCTCGGCGAGCGGGCGGAGTTCGGTCCAGCGGGCGGGCGGGACGGTGCGGGCGAGCCGTAGCAGGACCGGCACCTCCAACAGGGCCCGTACCTCGGCCAGTTCCGCGAGTTCGCGGGCGCCCCGGCGGACGACGCGGAAGCCCCGGTTGGGAACGACCTCGACCGCGCCCTCCAGGGCGAGTTGCTGCATCGCCTCCCGGACGGGGGTCGCGGAGACGCCGAAGCGCTCACCGAGGACCGGCGCCGAGTAGACCTCGCCCGGCTCCAGTTCGCCGGTGACCAGCGCGGTGCGCAGCGCGTCGAGGATCTGTCCGCGCACCGAGGACCGCTGGACGGCGGCACGCGGCACGCGGATAGGCGTCTCGGCGTGCGTGTGCTCACCGCGCGCACCCGCCGCGCCCACGGCCCGTTCGCGAGCCGCCGCGCCGGACTGGGACGCCCCGGACTCGGACGGTCCGGGCTGGGGCGGGACCCGGGGGGTCGTGGGCCGCGCCGCGCCCCATGGCAGTCCCGCTCCGGCGAGGTCGTGCAGTCCCTGCTTCACGGGGTCCTCCTCCGGCTGTCGGCGGTCGGGTCCTGGGGTCCTGGTGGGGTCCTGGGACCGAGGGGGACATCGACGGCGGTCTGTCATATGTCCGTCAAGAACCTTAGGCGCCCGGGGCGGCAGTTCAAATTCCCCGCAGGACGGGTAAGGTTAGCCTTACCTGCACGTCAGCGCCCGTGACTCAAGATCGGTGGTCCCGCCATGCCCGCTGCGGCCACGCCGCTCACCGCCGCGTACGCCCGTCTCGCCGAGGTCTACCCGTACCTCAAGGTGACGCTGCTGAACGGCCCGGCGGAGGAGCTGCCCGACGGCGAGGGCTGGGTGACCGGCGACGGACTCGCCGCGGGCGGCGAGCAGCTCGACTCCTTCCTGGCCTGGGACGACGAGCAGGTACTGCGGGACTACGGGCAGCGGGGGCGCCCGGACGTCATCGCGAGTTTCGGTCTGCACCGCTACGCCTGGCCGCTCTGCCTGATGATCACCCTGCCGTGGTTCCTGCACCGCCGCGTGCCCCGCCTGCCCGCCGCGCACGTCGCCTACCACCGCACCACCTCGCACATGACCCTGCGCCCGGGCGCCTTCGCCTGCCTGCCGGACGACCCGGCGGCGGACGAGCCCGGCGCGGTCGTCGTGGCCGACGAGGAGGCACTGCGCGCCGAGGTGCGCGCGGCCGTCGCGGAGCACCTGGAGCCGGTCCTCGGCGCCTTCGGACCCCGGATGCGCCGCCGCGGGCGCGCGCTGTGGGGCATGGCGACCGACGAGATCGTGGAGGGGCTCTGGTACGTCGCCGGGCTCCTCGGCGAGGGCGAGGAGTCGCGCGCGATGCGCGAACTGGAGCGACTGCTGCCGGGCGCCACGAAGCCGTACGCCGGTTCGGCCGCGTTCCGCGAGCTGACCGCCGCCGACGGGGCGCCGGTGACCACCCGGGACCGGGTGAGCTGCTGCATGTTCTACACCCTGCGCCCGGCGGAAGCCTGCGACACCTGCCCGCGCACCTGCGACAGCGAGCGGGTCGCCCGGCTGACCGCCACCACCGCGGCCGCCTGAGCGCCTTCGCCTACCACCGGAACCCCGTCACGGAACCGTCCGTACGAGGAGTCTTTATTCGAACTCAACTCCCGCCCCTCAAGCGGTAGTTCGAACGATTTGCCACTCCGGTCACCCCAGGGCACTTCCTTGGCGGTCTCTTGCCCCGAAATCCCCGGAGTCACGCCGGGTATGGGCCACTATGGCGGGCGTTACACCCCATCCCAATGCGAGGGACCGCTGATGCGACTGACCGACATATCGCTCAACTGGCTGCTGCCGGGCGCCGTACTGCTCCTCGGGATGCTGGTGGCGGTGGCGGTGCTCGCGCGCGGCAAGCGTGCCTCAGGGGACAACGCGAACGCGGACGACTCGTGGGAGCGCAGCGAGGAGCGCCGCAGGCGCAAGGAGGCCGTGTACGGCACGGCGTCCTACGTCCTGCTCTTCTGCTGCGCGGCGGTGGCTGCCGCCCTGTCCTTCCACGGACTGGTCGGCTTCGGCGAGCAGAACCTCGGACTGACCGACGGCTGGCAGTACTTGGTGCCGTTCGGTCTGGACGGCGCCGCCATGTTCTGCTCCGTGCTCGCGGTGCGCGAGGCCAGTCACGGCGACGCCGCGCTGGGGTCACGCATCCTGGTGTGGATGTTCGCCGCGGCGGCGGCCTGGTTCAACTGGGTGCACGCGCCCCGTGGCGTGGGCCACGACGGCGCGCCGCAGTTCTTCTCGGGCATGTCGCTCTCGGCTGCCGTGCTGTTCGACCGGGCGCTGAAGCAGACCCGGCGGGCGGCGCTGCGCGAACAGGGCCTGGTGCCGCGCCCGTTGCCGCAGATTCGTATCGTCCGCTGGGTACGGGCGCCCCGTGAGACCTTCCGCGCCTGGTCGCTGATGCTCCTGGAGGGCGTCCGCAGCCTGGACGAGGCGGTCGAGGAGGCCCGTGACGACAAGCGGCAGAAGGAGGAGACCCGGCAGCGCCGCCGCGACCAGAAGCGCGTGGAGCGTGCCCAGTTGAAGGCGCTGAGCCGGGGTGCGAGCGGAGTCGTCGGGCGCACGCCGGCCCGGCAGGTCGAAGTGCAGATGGACCGTGACGCGGCGACGGCGTCCGCGGAGCCTGCCATATCGGCACCGGACACACTGCCCGGACGCTCGCGGCCGTCCCTCCAGCCCGTAAGAAAGGCGACTGAACCGGTCACCGTCGACCTCACCGCCGAGGACGACACCATGGCCATCCCCCGCCTGGACTCGCTGGAGCGCAAACTGAAGGATCTGGAGCAGCAGTTCGGCTGAGCACGCCGCACTGCGGTACGGGACGGGGCGCCACCCACGCGGAGGGCGCCCTGTCCCGTTTCCGTGTACCGACCTGGTCTACTGTCCTGCCTCGGCGCCGAGTTCGAACCACACCGACTTGCCCACCCGGTGCGGTCGTACGCCCCAGGCGTCCGCGAGGGAGCGGACCAGGACGAGACCCCGGCCGTGGGTGTCGTCGTTCGGGTCGGCCGCGCGGAGCAGGGGTCTGCGGGTCAGGAAGTCCCGTACCTCCACGCGCAGTCCGCGCGGGGAGACCACGGCGGTCAGCACCGCGTCGTCGTCGGTGTGGACCAGTGCGTTGGTGACCAGTTCGCTGGTGAGCAGTTCGGCCGTCTCCGCGCCGCCTGGCCGTCCCCAGTCGCGCAGCAGCCGTCGCAGGTCGCGGCGCGCCTCGGGCACCGCCGCGAGGTCGGCGCGGGCCAGCCTGCGGCTGAGCCGTCGCCCCTCGTCCGTAGGGTGGTCCGTCCCTTCCCCCGTGTCCGCAGGTGGCGCCCCGGTGTTCCCGGGTTTGCCTCCTCGTGCCCGTCTGGTGATGCCCCCCGCCCGCACGTGCCTGACCTCCCCCTCCTGGTCGAGCGTCGAACGCATACCCCGGGATGCTTGCCCAGCGGCCCCGGGCGCAGTCATGGGCGGGCGCCGACCGCCGCCTGTTCGGCCATGTGCGGGCGGGGCGCCGCCGGGGCAGCCGACGGCGCCCGGCGGGGGCGGTGGGCGCCCTGGAGGCCGTACGGCGCCCCGGGCGCCCCCGTGGCCGCGTGCGCGACGGTCCGGCACCGGAGGTCCACACTCCGTGAACGTGTTGTGAAAGTGGCCGGAAACATACGCTCGGTGACGGTGGATCAGGGCCGGGGCACGTTCCGCAGATTGGAACGGGCCATCTGGAGCATCCGTCCGACGCCGCCGTCCAGCACGATCTTGGAGGCGGACAGCGCGAACCCGGTGACCATCTCGGCGCTGATCTTCGGCGGGATGGAGAGCGCGTTGGGGTCGGTGACGACGTCGACCAGCGCCGGTCCCTTGTGCCGGAAGGCGTCCTTCAGCGCCCCGGCGAGGTGCTTGGGCTTCTCCACGCGCACGCCGTACACCCCGCAGGCGCGGGCGACTTCGGCGAAGTCGGGGTTCACGTCGGTGGTGCCGTACGAGGGCAGTCCCGCGACCAGCATCTCCAACTCGACCATGCCGAGCGAGGAGTTGTTGAAGAGCACGACCTTCACCGGGAGGTCCAGTTGCACCAGGGTGAGGAAGTCGCCCATCAGCATGGTGAATCCGCCGTCGCCGGACATGGAGATGACCTGGCGGTCGCGGTCGGCGCACTGGGCGCCGATGGCCATGGGCAGCGCGTTCGCCATCGAGCCGTGCGAGAACGAACCGATGATCCTGCGGCGTCCGTTGGGCGAGATGTACCGGGCGGCCCAGACGTTGTTCATGCCGGTGTCGACCGTGAACACCGCGTCGTCGTCCGCGAGTTCGTCGAGCACGGCGGCCACGTACTCGGGGTGGATCGGGACGTGCTTGTCGACCTTGCGGGTGTACGCCTTGACCACGCCCTCCAGCGCGTCGGCGTGCTTCTTCAGCATCCGGTCGAGGAAGCGGCGGTTGGTCTTCTCCTTGACCCGGGGCGTCAGCGCGTGCAGCGTCTCGCGGACGTCGCCCCACACGGCGAGGTCGAGCCGTGAGCGGCGGCCGATGACCTCGGGGCGCACATCGATCTGCACGATCTTCACGTCGTCGGGCAGGAAGGCGTTGTACGGGAAGTCGGTGCCGAGCAGGATCAGCAGGTCGCACTCGTGGGTGGCCTCGTAGGCGGCGCCGTAGCCGAGCAGACCGCTCATGCCGACGTCGTACGGGTTGTCGTACTGGATCCACTCCTTGCCGCGCAGGGCGTGTCCCACCGGGGACTTGATACGCCCGGCGAAGTCCATCACCTCGGCGTGGGCGCCTGCCGTGCCGCTGCCGCAGAAGAGGGTGACCTTCTCGGCCTGGTCGATCATCCGCACGAGTTGCTCGATCTCGGCGTCGCCGGGGCGGATCGCGGGGCGGGAGGTGACCAGGGCGCTCTCGAAGGACTTGTCCGGCGCCGGCTCGTCGGCCACGTCGCCGGGGAGCGTGACGACGCTGACCCCGCTCTGCCCGATCGCGTGCTGGATCGCGGTCTGGAGCAGCCGGGGCATCTGCTGGGGGTTGGAGATCATCTCGCTGTAGTGGCTGCACTCCTGGAACAGCCGCTCGGGATGGGTCTCCTGGAAGTAGCTCAGGCCGATCTCGCTGGAGGGGATGTGGGAGGCGAGGGCGAGCACCGGGGCCATGGAGCGGTGCGCGTCGTAGAGACCGTTGATGAGGTGCAGGTTGCCAGGACCGCAGGAGCCCGCGCAGGCGGTCAGCCTGCCGGTGATCTGCGCCTCGGCCCCGGCGGCGAACGCGGCGGTCTCCTCGTGGCGCACATGGACCCAGTCGATGCCGGGGTGGCGGCGGATGGCGTCCACGACGGGGTTGAGGCTGTCGCCGACGACGCCGTACATACGGCGCACCCCGGCGCGGGCGAGGATGTCCACGAACTGCTCGGCGACGTTCTGTCTGGCCATGGCGGTCGGCTGCCCCTTCGCGGTTCCGGAATACGCCTCTTCCGGTTCCATGAAGTCACAGGGTCCGCCGTCACGCCTCCCACACGGCCGCCGCCGTACGGTCGTCGGCGTACCCCTTCACTCGCGTCTGGGTGTCCGCCAGGAACGCGGCGAGACCGGGCGCGGCGGCGCGGGACCAGCGGCGCGCGAGGAACGCGCCCAGCGCGGGCTCCCCGCGCAGGGGCTCCGCGAGACCGCCGGTACACATCAGCAGCACATCACCCGGGCGGGCTACGGAGGCCCGGAACCGGAAGGCGGGCTGGGGGTCGGCGGCGGGCGCCGGGGCGAACGCGCTCGGCGGGGCGGGCAGACCGAGGTCCAGGGTGAGCCGGTCGCCCTCGGGGGTCGCGGCGGGCAGCGCGCCGAAGGGGGCGCCGGTGTCGGTGTCGCCCTCGGCGGTCGGCGGGCTCGGCTCGATGTCCTGCCACTCCCCGCGCCGCAACCGGAACAGCCCGCCGTCCCCGGCGCCGAAGAACACGCGGTTGCGGCAGTCGGGGTCGGCGGACAGCAGCAGACAGCGCAGGCTCGCGGTGTACAGCTCCGGGTCCAGCTCCTGCTCCGCCGCGCTCGCGCGCAGCATCCCGACGCTGCGGTCGGTCAGCCGGTGCAGCCCCGACTTGAGCGCTCCCTTCCGCCCCGCCCGCACGTCCTCGGCCAGCCGCTCATGGCTCCGCCCGACCGCCCCCGCGATCCACCGGCACGCCTCGGCCGCCGCCCGGTGCGCCTTCGGCGCGGCACGGGCGCCGGTCGCCATGGCCACGAGCACGAGCGCGTGCTCCCCGCTCCCGAACCGCGCGGTGAGCATCGCGTCCCGGCGCGGCTCGCCCCGGTACCTCGCCGAGTCCCCCCGCAGGGAGGCGGCCCGCAGCGTGCACGTCCCGTACTGGGCGCCGTCCAGCATCGTGTCGGAGACCAGGTCCGCGAGGGCGTCGGGGTCGGCGGCGGGGAGGGCGACGGGTTCGGGGTCGTAGGTGGGGGGACGGGTGCCCACGTAGGTGATGGCGGGGGTGGGCTGCGGCGGGGGGTCCGCCGAGGGGTCGGGCTCCGGGGTGGAGGCGGGGACTCCCAGGTGGACCGTCCCCTCACTGGTGGCGGACGGCTCGGAGGGGGGTGCCTGGGGGGACTTGGGGTGTACGGGCTCGGGGCGGTGCCCCTGGGCGCCGAGGCGGATCGTGCCGGGGTCGGCTTCCGGGGGCGGAGGCTCCTGGTCGGACTTCGGGGGGTGTCCCGGAGGGTCCGTCCGGGAGTCGGCGGACGCGGTCGCGGGCCAGCCGGGCATCGGCGGGAAGGTGGGGCGCGGTCCGGTCCGGGGCTCGGGAGGGGCGAGGTCGGTGGGTCCCGCCGCCGGATCGGGGTCCAGGTCGAGGTCGGGCTCGGCAGCCGCGTCGCGCCCCTGACGGGGATCGACCTCGAAGTCCGGGTCGAGGTCGGGGTCGGTGCGCTGACCGGGGATGGGGTCGAAGCGGGCCTCGGCGTCCGGGGCGGCGTCAGGGCCGAGACCCCGATCGGCGTCAGGGTCGGGCCCCCGGTCCACACCGGAACCCACGCCCCGGACCCCGTCCGAGTACCCCCGCTGCCCCGGCAACGGAACCCGCGCCTGCTCCCCCTCACCCCCGGAGGGCGTCGCGTCCTCCGGCGGAGCCGACACCGTGTCCTTCGCCGAGGCGAACCGGTCGTCCAGGGAATCGGGCGCGGCTGTGGGGCCGGTGTCGTCGGCCGATTCGTCGTAAAGCTGCCCCCACCAGTCGTCGTCACGACGGGCGGGCCTTCCCCCCTGCTGGCTCATGCCCTTGATTCTCACCGCAGGGGCGGTACGAAAACGGGGCATCGGAGAAATCCGGCGCTCCCACGCATCTCGAACGTCCTATCGAGTGAACGTGTGGACGATAGTACGAAAATCTACCCCGCACCGGTGAAGGCGCCGCCGGATCTGCCGTGACCTGCGCTCCTCCCCCGTCTCCGGCACCCTGAACAGATGGGAGCGTGGGAACTCCTGCTGGTCGGGCTGGTCATCGCGCTGGGTCTGTGCGGTGTGCTGGTGCCCGGTGTGCCGGGGTCGTGGCTGGTGTGGGCCGGGGTGCTCTGGTGGGCGCTGACCAGTACGGGGGCGGTCGCGTGGGCCGTGCTCGTCGGTGCGACGGTCGTCCTGCTGCTCTCGCAGGTGGTGCGCTGGGTGCTGCCGCCGCGCCGTCTGCGCGAGAGCGGGGCGACCCCTCGTATGGCGGTGTACGCGGGCGTCGGCGGCGTGCTCGGTTTCGTCCTGCTCCCGGTGGTGGGCGCCGTGCCCGGCTTCATGGGCGGTATCTATCTCGGCGAGCGGCTCCGGCTGGGACGTCACGGCGAGGCGATGGCCGCGCTCCGTACGGCGATGCGGTCCGGCGGCTCCAGCGTGCTGGCGGAGTTCTTCGCCTGCCTGCTCATCGCGGGGGCGTGGCTGGGCGCGGTGCTCTGGGGCTGACGGCCGGCCACCGGAGGCGGCTCACCGCCACCGTCCCAGCGCCTTGCCGACCGCCGCCGCCACCGCCGCCATGCCGTCGTCGTCGAAGTGCAGATGGTCCCCGGGGTCGTACAGCGGCAGCAGCCGCTCCGGATCGGCGGGGTCACGCAGCGCGGCGTCCGCGTCCGCCACCGCGTCGAAGATCCCGCCCTCCCGGATGAACGCGTTCACCCGCTGCCGTACCCCCTCCCGCGCCGCCGAGTACGCGGGGTGCCCCCGATACGGCGCCAGGGTCACCCCGACGACCTTGACGCCCCGGGCGTGGGCGCGGGCGACGATCGTGCGGTACGCCTCCGCGTAGGCGGCGGGGTCGGTGGCCGCGGGGGTGCCGTTGAGGTCGTTGACGCCCTCGAAGAGGACGAGGTACCGCACCCCGGCGCGGTCGAGCGCGTCCGTGTCCAGCCGGGCGAGGGCGCTCGGACCGGTGCCGTCGCGCAGCAGGCGGTTGCCGCCGATGCCCGCGTTGAGGACGCCGAGGCGGTGACGGCGGAGGCGGTCGGCGAGCAGGTCGGGCCAGCGGTGGTTGGCGTCGGGGGTGGACCCGGTGCCGTCCGTGAGGGAGTCCCCCAGGGCGACGACGCTCGCGGGGGCGCTGCCGCGTACGTCGACGCCGGTGACGTAGTACCACCGGCTGACGGCGGTCGCCGTGTACGCCGCCTCGTCCACGTCGGCGGCGTGACCCGCGCCCGCCCGGGCGACGTAGCTGGTCTGGAGGGCGGTGCGGTGCTCGGTCGCCGGTCCGCAGTCGTCGGGGACGAACACGGTGACCAGCAGATCGGCGGCGGCTCGGACGGTGAGCCGCACCGGGTCGCTGAGCAGGTCCTCGCCGGTCGGCACGACGGCGGTACTGCCGCCCGCGAAGGTCAGCTTCCGCATGCTCCCCGGCACTGCCCCCGCGCCGCTCCCGCGCCGCAGCGCGACGGTCACCGCCCCGATGCGCAGCGGCGCGTCCCCGAACCGATTGCCGATCCGGACCCGCAGCGCGCTGCCGCCGACGCTGAGGTGGACGACGTTGCGCACGGCGGCGCCGGGCAGCCCCGCGGTCGTCCCGGAGGGCGCCGCCTCCCAGCTCCCGGTCCAGGAGTGCCCGGCGCGGTCGGGGGGCACTGCGGCTGTGGCCGTACCCGGCACGAGGGCGAGGAACACCGCCGCGAGTCCCCGCACGACCTTGCCCACCCGCGCCCGCCCTTCGCCGCCGTACCCGTCCGTCACGGCCGACCGTCCCACACGCACGGCGCGTGCCCACGGCAACGGCGCCAGCGCCCCACCCGCTCGGCTCAACCCCCGTTCCGCCGGGCGGAGATGAGGGCGCCCGTACTCAGACCTCCCCCGCCACCCGCAGATGCCGGACCGCGTACGTCCGCCATGGTCGCCAGGCAGCCGGAGCCTCGATGCCGGGCGGCGCCACGTCGGGGTCGCCGAGGGCGCGGGCGCGCAGGGTGGTGAGGGCGGTCGGGGTCAGTCCGGGCAGGGTGAGCAGCATCCGCTCGGCGTGGGCGCGGTCGGCGCCGGGGTCGAGGCGGAGCGTGCCGTCGGCCAGGGCGGAGGCGAGGGCGCCGAGGGGACCGGGGAGGTCCGCGAGGGCGGCGGGGTCGGGGAACAGATGGGTCAGGGCGCCGCTGGGGGCGTCCAGTGTCTTGCCGTGACGGCGTACCAGGCGCCCCACCGCCTCCGGTGACCCGGCGAGGGCGCGGGCGGCTGCCTCCAGCGGGTCGACCGTACCGGGGGCGCGCAGACCGGGGCGGGCGGCGACCAGCGGGGCGAGGCGGGGGTCGGCGGCGAGGCGTTCGTCGACGGCGTACGGGTCGGCGTCGAGGTCGAAGAGGCGGCGCAGCCGGTGCACGGCGGTGGTCAGGTCGCGGGGGTCGGTGAGGTGCACGCGCGCGTCGAGCCAGCCGCCGGGGTGCGTGCCGCCGCCCGCCGCGTGCCTGCGTCCGCGCTCGCGCACGGCGGCGACACCGGTGCCGTACGGCAGCCGCAGGGTGCGCCGGTACACCCGGTCGCCCGGCGTGCCCGCGACCTCCTCGACGCCGGGTACGGCCTCGCGGGCGAGCTGGTCGAAGACGGGACCGTACTGGTACGGGCCCCGGTGGGCGAGGCGCAGCGGGATGCCGGTGCCGGGGGCGGCGCGGCGGGCGGGAGCGGCGCCGCGTACCTCGGTCGGGGTGCGGGCGTAGACCTCGCGGACCGTGTCGTTGAACTGGCGCACGCTGCTGAAACCGGCGGCGAAGGCGATCTCGGTGACCGGCAGGGCGGTGGTCTGGAGCAGGACCCGCGCGGTGTGCGCCCGCTGGGCGCGGGCGAGGGCCACGGGTCCGGCGCCGAGTTCGGCGGTGAGCTGCCGCTGCACCTGGCGGGTGCTGTAGCCGAGCCGGGACGCGAGTCCGGTGACGCCCTCGCGGTCCACGACGCCGTCCGCGATCAGCCGCATGGCCCGCCCGGCGACGTCCGCCCGCGCGTCCCACTCCGCCGATCCGGGTACGGCGTCGGGACGGCAGCGGCGGCACGCCCGGAAACCGGAGCCCTGCGCGGCGGCGGCCGTGGCGAAGAACCGCACGTTCTCCCGTTTCGGGGTCACCGCGGGGCAGCTCGGGCGGCAGTAGATCCCGGTGGTCCGCACGGCGAAGAAGAACACCCCGTCGAACCGCCCGTCCCGTCCCCGCACCGCCTCGTACCTGCTGTCCTCGTCCATCACGTGTCCAGTGTGGGGCGGGGGGAGGGGGTGCGGCCAGCGGGAATCGGACATGGGGTTGGGGTCCCTTGATCGGACCTGGGGCTGGCTGGCGCCCCTTGAGGGGAGGGAGGGGTGCTTCCTCAAGGGGCGCCCCCGCCTACGACCACCGCCCCCGCTTCGCCTGCGCCGCCGCCCGCCCCTCCGCGCCCTTCCGCTTCCAGTCCCGCTTGATCTCCGCGCGGAGCCGCGCGTCGGTCTTGGCGACGATCCGCTGGTTCTCGCGCATCAGCTTGCGGTAGCTGTCGAGCCTGCGGTGGGGCAGTTCGCCGCTGTCCACGGCGGAGCGCACCGCGCAGTGCGGTTCGGTGTCGTGGGCGCAGTCGGGGAAGCGGCAGTCGCGGGCCAGTTCCTCGACGTCGGAGAAGACCTGTCCCACCCCGCTGCCCGCGTCGAAGAGACCGACCCCGCGCAGCCCCGGCGTGTCGATGAGGACACCGCCGCCGGGCATCGGCAGCAGGTTGCGGGTGGTCGTGGTGTGCCGCCCCTTGCCGTCCACGTCACGCGCCGCCCGTACGTCCATCACCTCCTCCCCGACCAGGGCGTTGGCCAGCGTGGACTTGCCCGCGCCGGACTGGCCGAGGAGGACGGCGGTACCGGAGCCGACGAGGGCGCGCAGCACGTCGAGCCCCTCGTCGTACAGCGCGCTGACCGTGAGCACGGGCACGCCGGGCGCGGTCGTCTCGACGTCCTGGACGAGGTGCGCGAGCGTCACCGGGTCCGCCACGAGGTCCGCCTTGGTGAGGACGACCACGGGCTGCGCCCCGGACTCCCAGGCGAGGGCGAGGAAGCGCTCGACGCGCCCGAGGTCGAGTTCGACGGCGAGGGACAGGGCGATGACCGCGTGGTCCACGTTGGCGGCGAGGATCTGCCCGTCGGACCGCTTGGAGGAGGTGGAGCGGACGAAGGCGGTACGGCGGGGCAGCAGCGCCCGTACGTACCGGGGCGTACCGCCGGGGTCCACGGCCGCCCAGTCGCCGGTGCACACGATCCGCATCGGGTCGTTGGGCGTGACGAACGCGGTGTCGGCGCGGACGGTGCCGACGGGGGTGACGACGTCGCACTGCCCCCGGTCGACCCGCACGACCCGCCCGGGCAGCAGCCCGCGCTCGGCATACGGCGCGAACTCGCCCTGCCAGTCGGCGTCCCAGCCGTACGGGTCGAGCGTACGCGAGGAGGAAACGGAGGAACCATCGAGGAAGTTCAAGGGAAACCCTTCAAGGGGCGCCCCCGGCCGACAGCGCGCCTGTGCGCGGAAGTGACCCTGAATCAGGGAGAGTTCAGCCGGAGACCACGGAGGTGGCACGTACGGTCTGCTGAGCGCGGGCAGCGCTCGTCACGAAGACGGTCATCGGGCTCACCTCTCATTCCTCGAACACGGTCAATGGCGGCGACCGAGGGCCACCGCGGGATGCGACGTCAGCCTAGGAGCACGCGGCGTGCGGCACCACTGAATTACTTCCCGGTCCGCCGACCGCACCATTCGCGCTTGCCAGCTTGGTCGAACACCAGAACGTTTACACGGGGGAGGTTCCTGGCGGTGGCTCGGGGCGAGCGGGAACGACCGATTCGACGACGCGTGCAAGCCGCCGTCCTGGTCGCGGCGTTCGGCATGCTCGCCGGATGCGGGGAGTCCGGTGAGAAGCGGGAGTACGCCGTGCCCGACGCGCTGTGCGGTGTCTCGGTGGGGTCCGGGCTGGTCGCTCCGTTCCTGCCCGGCGGCAAGGGGTTGAAGGTCCACGAGGAGCGGCCGGTGCCGAGCAGGAGGATGTGCCGGCTGGACGTCGCCGGGAAGTGGGCGTTCATGGCGAACCTGGAGTGGTGGGCGGACGACGTGTCCGCCGCCACCGTCGCGGGCGCCAATCCCCAGTTGGGCAAGGAGAGCCATGTCTCCTCCGACAGCGCCTTCTTCTACAGCGGCACGGGGGCGGTGGTGGGCGTGAAGGGGTGCTCCAGCCCCGGGCATGCCGGGCACACGCTGTACACGTCGCTCCGGGTGCGGGACGCGGACCTCGGTGACCCCGCCGCCATGAAGAAGCTGGCCACCGCGTACACGAAGGCTGTGAGGCGCACCGATGCGTGTGCGTGAGACCGCCGCGGCTCTCTGCGTCTCAGGCAGGTGACGGCAGGCTGAGGAGCGGTGTTTTCGCGTCGTCGTACCCCACCCCGCGCCCCCGTCCAACGCCCCCCGTCACGCCAGGAGATAAGGGCGGTACCTGCTGATAGCCTGGGATGCTCCGGGTGAGGCGCGTACCGTTTCGGCCGTTTCGCAAAGGTGTTTGACGAACCGTCGGATAACTCATGGCTGGTGCGGGGGTGCCGGGTGAGCGAGGCTGTCGACTGGGCAACGGGCGTGGAGTGCTATGCCGGTTCGCTGGGGACGGACAGCCCGCCGGAGCGGGACACCGCGACGGCAGCAGCACCCGTGGCGGTCGTGGTCGCGCGGGAGGCGCTGTTCCACGCGCACGCCATCGCCCCGGACAAGTCGGTGGCCGTACGCCAGGTGGAGGTGCTGGCGCGGGCGTTCGCCGGAGACGACCCCGAAGGCGTGGGCGCGCTGCTGGACTTCTGGCACTTCGCGTGGACGGGCAGGTTCGCCACCGGGGTCTTCCACGGGGACGAGACCCTGCCGCCCGCGCTGAAGTCCTCGCTCCAGGCTCTCGCGTCCGCCGGTGGCCGCCCCGCGCTGCACGCGGCGCAGGAGGGACTGCTGCACGAGGCGCGGCGCAGGCTGGAGACGGAGACGCGGGCGGCGGCCGCCGCGAACCACGTGATGGGCAAGGACCTGTTCCTGCGCCCGCTGCAGACGTTCACCGAGGACGGCCCCGACGCGTGCCTGCTGCTGGCCAAGTCCCCGGCGGACGCGGTCAAGTCGGTCAACGGCGCGCTGCTCAAGCCGCTGTCGATGAGCGGCGTCCGCTATCAGCAGACGGTGGAGACGGCGGCGCGGATCGCCGACCGGATGCGGGAGGTGCAGGCACTCGACGGCATCGTGCGGGACGCGCCGCCGCGGGTGCCGCTGCAGGTGTCGAAGGACGACGTGGCCCGGCTGTCCCCGGCCGCCGCCGCTCTGCTGCCGCTGGTCCTGCTGGATCTGACCGGTCCTGAGGCGGAGGTGTTCAGCCCGGCTCCCGTGCTGGAGCGGCTGGAGGAGCGGCTGTCGCTGCTGGAGGCGCAGGACGCGCTGCGTCCCGCGCTGGCGCTCGGGGAGACGGGGCGCAAGGGCGGGGTGGTGGCGCAGGCGCAGTCGTATCTGGCGTCGGTGCGCAGCAGGCTCGACGGTGTCGCCCGGCACGTCTCGGAGAGTCCCGAGCTGGTCGAGTTCCTCGACGAGGTCCGCGCGGAGGTCGCGGGCGGCTGGACCCGTCAGGTCGACTCCCTGCTGGAGCTGGCGCAGCCGCTGGTCGCGCGGGGCAGACGCCTGGAGCGGACCCGTGCCCTGCGCGAGAGGATCGCGGAGAGCCGCACCGGTGAGGACCCGGAGGGCACCGGCGCCGAGGACCCCGCGCTGACCCGCCTCGCGGGCATGGTGGACGTGGTCGAGCGCACCGAGGACGAGGAGGCTGCCGAGCAACTCCTCGCGGCGGCGGAGGACTTGGCGCAGGGGCTGTCCCCCGCCGAGGAGAGCCGTCCCGGTGCGCGCGGGACCGCCGTCGTGCCGAGCGGCGAGCCCGTGGTCGTGCCGCCCATCCTGCTGCTGGCGGAGCTGCTGGAGGAGCCCTGGCATCCGCTGCTGCCCCGCGCGCTGCGGGCGGTGCCGGACGCGGGCCCGGCAGCCGCCGTGTTCGAGGAGATGGCGGCGCGGGGTTCGGGTCCCGCGCAGCGGGCCGCCGCCGTGTGCGCCATCGGCTGGTCGGTGTTCGGCGGCGACCCGGAGCGGGCGCTGGAGCGGCACGCGCGGCTCGCGGAGCGCGCCAGCCGCTCGGCGACCCGGTACTGGAACGAGGGCTGTGCCCGCGCCGCGCTCGGTGACCTGGACGGCGCCGTCACCGCTTTCGAGGCTGTCGCCCGGCTGGGTGACAGCCCGCCGCAGCTCGTCGTGCCGCCGGTGCGGGAGCTGTTCCGGGTGGCGGGGCGCCCCTGCCCGTTCCGGCAGCCGCTGCGGCACGGTCCGGTGCCCGACGGCCGTACCGACACGTTTGTGATGCAGCGGTTCGAGGCGACGGCCAAGCGGCTGCGCCTCGGCGGGCGTACGGCCGATGCCGAGCTGCTCCTTGAGGCGCTGACCGAGGTGTCCGCGCTGGCGCCCGGCCGCTCCCTGCTGATGAAGATCTACCGGGAGGAGCACCGGCTGTCCGACGCCGAGCAGTTCGTGGCCCGGATGACCGAGCGGGGCGCCGCCGACTGGATGCTCGGTTTCGACCTCGCCCTGGTGGCCGCGGAGAGCGGGAACCTCGGCCGGGCGGGCGAGTTGCGGGACTCCCTCGCGGCGGCCGGGGCGCCGACGCAGCATCTGCTGCAGTTGGAGCGGCGGATCGCGCTGGCGCGTCCCGTGGTCGGCGTACCGCAGGTGCCCGCGCAGACCCAGCCGTATCCGAGGACGCAGCCGTACCCGCAGCCGCAGGGCACCCCCTCGCACCGCCCGCCCGCCACCGGGGACGGGGACGAGGGGAACCTCCCGCCCGTGCTGCTGCACGAGGATCTGCTGGCACTGGACGCGGACAGCCTGCCGTCCGGGCTGCTGGCGGCGCTGACCCGGGTGGAGAACCCGCTGGAGGTGGCGCAGGGCTTCGCCGACTGGGCGGCGGAGGCGCAGGGCGACGCCGCGCGGGCAGCCGCCGCGTGTGCGGTCGGCTGGGCGTGCCGGGCCGGGGACGCCGGGCTCGCCGCCGACTGGGCGGACAGCCTGCTGCCCGCCGACGCGACGGGCTGGCTGCTGTGGAACCGGGCCTGCGCACAGGAGTTGACGGGAGATGCCGAGGGCGCGGCCCGCACGCTGGAGCTGGCGCTGGACAGCGGGGACCAGCCGCCGTCGGGGGTGTGGCCGCTCCTCGCCGAGCGTCTCGCCGCCGCGGGCAGAGCGGTGCCGCCGTCGCCGTACAGCACCGTCGTCGCGCCGAACCCGCCCACCCGGATCGGCAACGCCACCGTGCAGCACTTCGAGTCGCTGGCCAAGCGGCTCTACACGATCGGGCGCCGCCGTGACGCGGAGTGGCTGCTGCGCTCGCTGGTGGAAGCCGCGCCGCGTACTCCGGGGCGGCTGCTGCTGATGAAGATCTGGCGCGAGGGGCGCCGACTGGACGACGCCCTCACGCTCGTCTCGCGGCGGCGCGCGTTCGGGGAGGACGACTGGCGGCTGTGTTACGAGGCGGGTCTGGTGGCGGTCGCGGCCGGGCGGCCGACGGTCGCCCAGGACATGCGGCGCCAGGTCGTCTCGCTGGGCGGTCCGGCCGAGTGGATCGAGCAACTGGACCGGCGGATCGGTGTGCCGCCGACGACGGCAGGGCCGCAGGTGTCCAGTGGTTCCCGCACCGTCCAGGCGCCCGAACAGCACATCGTGCAGCAGGCGTTGAGTGGGCGTCAGGACAAGGCGGCTCTTCTGGACCCGGCGCGGCAACTGCTGGACGAGCGCGGTCCCTCGCCCGTCCTCGCGGTCGCCCGTCAGCTCGAACGCACCGCGCCCTGGGCCCGGTTGACCCTGCTGGACCTGCTGATCGACCGGGTCGCCGAGCAGCCGGACCGGCAGGCACCGGCCGGGCTCGTGGAGCAGGTGGTGGGCGGCGGCGACACCAAGCTGGTGGAACGCCTCGCCTCGGCGCTGGACGACTCCGGCGAACACCAGGAAGCCATCCGCCTGTTGACCGAGTTCGCCGACCAGTGCCGCCCCGCCCAGCGGCCGAGGATCTGGCACCGGATGGTCGTACTCCTGCGCAGCCACGGGGAGTCGGAGGAAGCCGACAAGGTGATGGCCGCCACCTCCCCGCCGTTGCCCCCGCAGCCGCTGTCCGCCGACCCGGACCGGACCGTACGACTGCCGCCCCACCACTCCCACCTGGTGCTGCCGCCGCGCCCCGAGGAGGGACCCGCACCGCTGCACGAGGCTCAGGACCTTGAGCAGGAGCGGGGTCCGGGAGCCGCCGCCGACGCCTGGTGCGCGGCGCTGGAGGCCGGGCATGTGCTGGCGTATCCGCACACGTTGGGCGCCCTGGTGACGGCGGGGCGCGCGGAGGAGGCGCTGGGGCTGTTCCGGCGGTACGCGGACCGCTTCTGGACGGGCTCGGCGGCGGCGTGGAACATCGCTGCCGCGTATGCCCAGTTGGGGCTGCTGGAGCAGGCGGCGGACACGCTGGAGATCGAGGCGCGGATCAGCAGTTGGACGGCGCTCAGCGCCGAGGCACGGACCGGCGTGGACGAGATCTTCCGCCAGGTGGGCAGGCCGTCGCCGCGCAGGCTGCTCACCCCGAACAACGCGTTCTCCGTGCCCGGACCGGCGGCGACGCCTGAGCAGTCCGACGAGGACGACCTCGCACCCGCGCACACCAATACGGCACCGGACGGCTCGGCTTCGGTCCCGGCACCGCGTCCCGCCCGTGAGGTGCTCCCCGTCCACCCGCACGAACCGGCGCCCCCGCTCCCGCTCAGGGCCAAGCCCGAGGAGTGGGAGAACCGCGTGCAGAGCACCTCTCTGGCGGGCGCCCTGCGCGGGCACGAGCCGGGCTCCGGCGGCTTCGCCCAGCAGACCCTGCTGATGCGCGCCGGGTGCGGCCGTCTCATCGAGGGGCTGGCCGGGGAGGCCGAGCGGTTCGTGCGACCCGCGCCCCGCCCGCTCGGTCCTGACCTGCTGAAGCGGGTGAGCCCGGCGGCGGCGACCGCCTTCACCACGGGTCTCGCCGCGGCTCAGGAGGAGCGCTGGACCGAGGCCGCCGACGCCTGGCGCACCGCCTACGACGCCCACCCGCGCAACGAGGTCATCGCCGCCGATCTCATGCTGGCCCTGGTGCACACCGAGGAACTGACGCTCGCCCGCACGCTGGTCGACGGGTTCGCGTTCAGCACCTCCTTCATCCGCCCCCGCGCCGCGCTGGCCCACGCGCTCGGCGGCCCCCGCGCGGCGGTGGAGGAGATCGCCC
Organism: Streptomyces sp. DSM 110735; assembly: GCF_016482685.1. Lineage (GTDB taxonomy): Bacteria > Actinomycetota > Actinomycetes > Streptomycetales > Streptomycetaceae > Streptomyces. Next base: position 271,618 of record NZ_JACYHF010000006.1, read on the forward strand.
GGATGCGCGCGGAGGATCTCGGTCTCGGCAGGACCGAGCTGCCGCTCGCGCAGGCGGGGCTCGAACTGCACCGCCTGGGCGACCCGCACGCCGCCGCCCGCACCCTGCTGTCCGTCGCGGTCGACCGCCCCACGGGTCTGGCCCGGATGTTCGCCGCCGTGGCCCTGCTGCTCGGGCAGGACGCCGGGGACGACGCGCTGGTGGAGGAGGCGTACCGCTCGCTGCTCGCGCCGATGCCGCACGTCAACGAGATCGTGACGGTGGCCCTGGCCGACCGCCGCCCCGACCATCTCCTGTGGGTCCGGGGTCTGCTCGGCGCGGGCCAGCTCAAGCGGCTCGCGGACGCCCGCTCGGTGGAGCTGGCCAGGGAGGAGCCCTCGCACCGCAGGCTCCAGGTGATGCGCGCGCTGCTTGAGCAGCGGCGCGGTGTCTCCGCGGACACCCGCTGGCTGTGGGCGCGGATGCTGTGGCAGGACGGGGAGAGCGCGGAGGCGGCGCAGGAGTACGGCGAGGTCGTCCGCGAGCTGGCGGTGACCCCGGGGCGTCCCCGGCTGGCGCACGCCGTCGAGGACTGGATCCAGGCGGCCCGCTCCAGCGGCGACCCCGACCGGCACCGGGAGGCGCTGGCCACCAAGCAGGAACTCGGACTCCCCATGCGGACGCGGGAGCTGGAGATCCTGCGCGGTGACGAGGTGGCGCAGGAGAGTCTGCTGCTCGACCTGGAGGCGGACCTCGTCTCCTTCCGGGCTGCCGATGTCGTCGGCGGGCGCCCGGAGGCGTCGTACCGGCTGGAGCGGGTCGTGGAGTCGGTGCGCTCCCTGGCGGCGGGCAGCCAGGACGAGGTGGTCGTCGACGAGCTGGTGAACGTCTGGTACCTCCAGCTCGCCCAGGACATCGACACCGAGGACGGGCGCGCCCATCTGATGGTGCTGCGACGGCAGGCGAGGGAGCTGAGCAGCAGGGTCGGCGACCGGGCGCTGCGGGAGGCGGCGAAACAGGTGAGCGTGGTCACCTACCGGCTCTGGGAGGAGTCGGGGCGCCGGCTGCTGCCGCCGCGGGTCGAGGGCGCCCTCCAGGTGATCGAGTCGGAGCTGTGGTGCCACGACGACGGACCGCTGCACGTCCGCCTCACCGTGGTGCCGCAGGAGGGCGAGGGGCGCGTCCAGATCGGCTACAACGGCTCGCCGTACGTGGAGGTGCAACTGGACCGGGGGCGGCGCCAGCAGGTCGTCTTCCGGGTGGACGACGAGCTGTACGGCGCCGACCGGGTGGAGCTGGACTGCTGGATCTACCGTCCGGACGCCTCGGAGACCCTCAAGTGGCCCTTCCCGGTGGAGCGCAGACCCTGGCGCGAGGAGCTGGCGGCGCACGCCTTCGCCGCGGGCAGCCCCGCCGACCCGCGCATCCGGGTGCCCCGCAAGGCGGAACTCACCCTGCTGCGCCACCAGTACCGCGACCGGCAGGTGGCCCCGGTCCGCTTCCTGCACGGGCCCCGGCAGGTCGGCAAGACCACCCTGGCCCGCTCGCTGTCGGGCAACCCGCTCCCCCCGGACCCGGCCGACTGGCCGCTGCCCGGGGTGCTCGCCGTGGAGGTCAACGGCGAGATGTGGAGCCATCTGCACCGGATGCCCCTGTGGACGTGGCTGGCCCGCCAGATCCGCAAGAGCGCGCTCAAGGCATGGCCCGCCGGGGTGACCTGGGAGGACGACGAACTCCCCACGGAGGGCGACGAGTTCAGCGAGTGGCTGACCGGTATGCGGCTCACCGGTCTGAAGGGCTGGCGGCTGCTGCTGATGATCGACGAGTTCCAGACCCTGCTGGACCGGGTCGGCGAGTCGGGGCTGCCGATCGCCCATCTCGGCGACCAGTTGCGGGCGATGGCGAGCGACCCGGACACACCGCTGTTGCTGCTGACCCTGGGCTCGTGCAGCTTCGAGAGCCTCAAGGCACGGCTCGTGCCGCACGGCAGCAACCTCACCGACGAGATCCGCGAGTTCCCGGTCGGCTTCATGGAGCCGGAACAGGCGCGGGAGATCTTCCAGTTGGGCTTCAACGAGGAGGTCATCCGCCAACAGGACGTGGTGGAACGGGTGGTGGACTACACCGGCGGCTATCCGTACCACGTGCACTGCATGGGCGAGGAGTTGGCGAAGCTGCTGGCCCGCCGCAAGGCGTCCATCATCACCCCGGACGACGTCGAGTCGGCCGCGCAGGCGCTCATGGAACGCCCCGAGGTCGTCAAGCCGTTCTCGGACATGGAGCGGGAGCCCGGGGTGGCCGACGCGATCGCCTATCTGCTGGAGAACGAGACCGCCCCCGACGAGGACGACCTGCTCACCATCGACGGCGACGCGGTCGACATGGCGACCGAGCCGGAGGTCGACCGCGGTCTCGACCGGATCAAGGAACTGGGGCTCATCCGGAAGTACGGCCACGACGACTACATCTGGTCGAACCGCCTGATCCACACCTGGCTGAAGCAGCGGCACGTCAAGCAGCGGCTCAAGGAGCAGGCGCGCGAGGCAGCCCATCCCGTCCCCGTGGTGGCCCCGGCTGCCGAGACGCCGGTGGTCCCCGGTGACACCCTGGCCACGGACGATCCGGCGGCGGCGCTGCGCGGCGCGGGGTTCGAGGTGGGCGTCGGGCTGGGTGTGCAGAGGCTGGACGAACGACACCCCATGGTCCGGTCGGTCACGCTCAACGGCCGCAAGGCGGTCGCGAAACTCCTCAACCCCGAAGGCGACGACTCCTGCCTCGCCGCGCTGACCTCCCGGTTCGACGCCCTGAAGCGCAGCGCGGTCAGCGGGGTGCCCCTCCTGCTGCCCGAGCAGTCCGTGATCGATGACCGCTGGTTCGTCTTCGAGTGGACCGAGGGCCGGACCCTGGCCGAGGTCATGCGGGAGGAGGACCGCATTCCCCATCACTGGCGGGAGTCGGTGGACTGGATCGTCGAGGCGGCCGACGTCGTCATGCGCGTCTACCGGGAGAGCGACCTGACCCATGGCGACATCAAGCCCGAGAACCTCGTCCTGGCGCCGGACGGCCGGGTGACGGTCCTGGACTGGGGCGGCGGCAACCTCGCGGGGGTGTGCAGTCCGATCCTGCGCGGCCACGCCTTCGACGCCAAGTACGCCTCCGAGGAAGGGGTCTTCAACAAGGACGAGCACGACGGCCCAGGGGTTCTTCCCCAGGACGACGCGTACTCCCTGGCCGCGACCCTGTTCCACCTGGTCCATCCCGACCGCAAGCCGCTCGCCGATCTGGCGTCCGGGGAGACGGACCCGCAGCTCCTCGACGTCCACTTCGACGCCATCGAGGACGCGACGTCCCTGCAGCTCAAGAGCGTCCTGGACAAGGCGCTGCTGTCCCGGCCCGCCCGCCGTTTCCAGAACGCCGAGGAACTGTCCGCCGCCCTGAGGGAGCTTCCCCGCCCATGACCGCGCCCGCCTCCAGCCCCGCCCCCGGTCCCCGTCCCGTGCCGAAACCCGGTCCGGCGCCGACGCCGGGACCGGCGGGCTCCGGCTGGCCCGCACGGCTCGCCGCCGCCCTGTCCGGCACCCCCGGCCGGATCGTGCTGCCGCACCACTCCCCCGTGGGGCAGGGGTCGTCGTACTCCTACGGCACGGAGCACGACGCCATCGTGCTGCTGCCGACCGTCGCCGTCGTCGTGCAGTTGCTGCCCGCCGAGGAGGGCAGGGTGCTGGGCCACCACGCGGCGTACCACTGGCACCACGAGCACGGCGCCGTGCGCACCGTCGTGCCCAATCCGATCGCCCGCATCCGGCACAAGTCGTCCGTCCTCCACTCGCGGCTGCGCATCGCCACCCAGGGTGTCGTCGTCCACTACGACGAGGTCGACGTCAGCGGGGTGGAGCGGGAGGCCGGACATCCGCTGGTCCCGCTGAGCGGGCTGGACGCCTGGCTGGCCGCGCTTCCGGCGGGGCGGCGGCCGGCGGTACGCCCGGAGGAGCTGCGCCGCCGTCTCCAGGCGCGCCGCCCCGGCTCCTGGCCCGAGAACGGCTACCGCCGGGGGCGTGTGCTCACCTACCAGGACACCTGGGTGGTGCACGAGGGCGTCCATGTCGACCAGGCCGAGCAGGAGCACCGGGTGGCGCTGGTCATCGGGCCGAACGACGCGGAAGCCCGCAACCGGGCGGACCGCGACCTCGCCGTCGCGCATCGGGCTGCCCTCGGTCCGGTGCTCGCGCCGTTCACGGTGGAGAACGGCTCGCGTCTCGTCGTACCCCTGCCGCTGCCCCCTGGTCCCGACCTCGGCGCCCGACTGCGCGCCGGTCTCACCACGGCCGAGGCGCTGGAGCACTCCCTCGCCCTGCTGCGGACCATCGCCGACCGGCACTCCCTGCGCATCGTGCACCAGGCGATCCGCCCCGAGCTCGTCTTCCCGAACGAGGACGGCCGCACCGTCACCCTGATCGGCGCCGTCTACGCCCGCATCGACAGCCGACGCGGCGGCACGGACCTGCTGCGCTCGGCCGTACGGGACGTGCACATCGCGCCCGAGATCCGTGACGGTTCGACCCGCGCGGTGCCCCAGGCGGCGGACGTGTGGTCCTGGGCGACCGTCACCGTGGGGCTGCTGCTCGGACCAGGTGCCGGAGACCATCCCGCCGCCGACCTCGACCGGCTCCCGGCGGACGTGCCCGTCGTATGGCGCCGCGCGCTGGAGAACGCCCTGCGTGGCCAGGGGGAACGCCCCCGCGCCGCCGCACTGCTGACGCTCCTGGACGGCAACTCAGTCACTTCGTCCGGCACTTCGGCGCCCGCTTCCGCGCGTCCGGAGCAGCCGACGGCACCGCGGCGCCCGACTCCCGCTCCGGCACGGGCGCGTGGGGCGCGGCTGTACCAACTCGGCCCGTACCAGACCGAGCAGGAGCGCAAGGTCGCCCACACGCTGGCGCAGGGGCTCGACCCGGACGACGCGGTGATCGTCGCGGCACGGGCGGACCGGCGCGGGCGGGCGACCGACGTGGACTGCGTGGTCCTGCGCGGTGACGTGCTGATCGCGGTCGAATGCAAGAACTGGCGGTTGCCCGAGGGACTGGACCCGGCGGCGGACACCTGGCCGCCGGGCCCGGGAGTGCGCGCCTACACCAGTCACTCCCCGCTGCCCCTGCTGCGCGAACTCGCCCCGGCGCTGAAGCGGCAGATCAACTGGCCCGGCGGTACCGCCTGTCTGCTGGCCGTCCCCCGGGTGCCCGCCCTCGCCAACCCCGGTTCGCAGGACGCGAAGACGCTCGTCTCCCAGGAGCCCGCCGAACTCCTGCGCCGGGTACGGGAGATCGCGCCCGGCGGCAACCGCCCAGCCCGATTCGAGGACTGTCTGCGGCGGTTGGTCGGCGAGATCGCCCTCCCTCCGGTGCTCGCCGGTTTCCGTCTGGAGGCACCGCACGCCCTCGGCGACAACTGGCAGGCGTACCGCGCGGAAGCCAATGGGCTGCCCCACTACCTCAAGGTCATCGGCGAGAACATGACCACCCTGCCGGGCGCCGAGGCGAAGCGACTGCGCAACGAGCTGAGCCTGCGGGTCAGCAGCGTGGCCCGCAAGCTCGCCGCCCGCCCCGAACTCGCCCGCCGCGTCTTCCGCCCCGTGGAGCTGCCCCGCGACACCCCCGAGGTCGAACCCCACCTGCTCATCGCCTACGTCTGGGAGCACGACGACCCGGTACGGCACCTGCCCGCACCCCTGCCCGCCGCTCGGGCCGCCGAGGTCGTCACCGGGCTCGCGGCTGCCGTGTCCGAACTCCACGCGGGCGGCGTCGTGTTGCGGGACCTCTCCCCCGACTCCGCCTACCGGTGCCCGCCGCCCCCCGGGGCGCCGCCGAACGAGCCGTACTACAAGGTGTCGATGCTCGAGTGGATGCGGGTCCCACAGGTGTCCACGGCGGCGGTCTCCCGGCTCTTCACGCGCTTCCCGTCGCCGTACGTGGCACCCGAGATCCGCGACGGCGACGAACTCAAGGCCCGGGCATGCGATCTGTACTCGCTCGCCGGGGTCGCCCACTGGCTGCTCACCGGTCAGGACCCGCCGTACCACCGCGCCGCCGACGAGGTGGGCGCGGTCCTCGCCGCGCACGACGTGCCCCGCCCGCTGATCGGGTTGATCACGGCGGCGCTGCGGCCGGGGAGCACCCGGCCGGGCTGGAGTGTGCGGGACTTCGCGTCCCGGATGCAGGCGGCGGCGAACGCGACCTGACGTTTCGTCATTTCACGGCGCAGGACTCTCCGTTGAGCGTGAAGGCGCGCGGGTCGTCGTTCGCCCCGTCGTGCGTGCCGACGAAGCCGAACGCGAAGGACCCGTGTGCCGCGACGGACTTGTTGTAGCTCTTGGCGGAGGCGGTGACCTGGGAGCCGGACTGGTGCGGGGTGGCGTCCCAGGTCTGGCCGATGCGCTGGCCGTCGTCGAAGGTCCAGGCGAGTCGCCAGTCGTCGAGGGCGTCGTCGGTGGTGACGGTGAGGGTCGCCTGGAAGCCGTCGCTCCACTGGTCGTCCAGGTGGTAGGCGACCTGGCAGGTGGGGGCGTGCGTGACCGTGGCGGTGGGGGCGGGCGCGGCGGCGGAGGCGCTGCCCCGGTGCTTCGGGCTCGGGGTGGCGTGCCGGGTGCGGGTCTTCGGGGTGCTCGGGCCCGGAGAGACGGGAACCGTGCGGGTGGTGGCGGGGGCGGCCGAGCGGGAGGGGGCGTGGCTGGGGCGGGTGGCGCTGGGGACGGCGACCGGGCGCTGGTCGTCGTGGGCGGCGGCGGTCTCGTCGCCGTCCGAACCGCCGAACGGCATCAGCGAGGCGCCGAGCGCGACGACGGAGATCAGCCCGGCGGCGGCGAGCAGCCCGCCGCGCACCACGCGACCGCGGGACGCGTCCCGGTCCAGGTCGCCGGGTCCGGTGCGCCCCGGTGCGCCCGCGCCGAGGCGGACCTCGGCGGCGCGGCGGCGGCGTTCCAGATAGGCGAGCCCGCCCCAGCCGACGACGCCTGTGGCCAGCGCCGCGGGCAGGGCTCCGCCGGTCAGGCGCAGACAGGCGGCGGCTTCGGCGCAGGGCACGCAGGTGGCGAGGTGGCGGGAGAGGTCCTCGGGTTCCTCGGCGCCGGGCGAGCGGGTGACGGCGTCGAGCAGCCGGGCGTAGCTGCGGCACTCGGCGTCCAGCGGGGTGTCCCGGTGGGCGCGGTGACAGCGCTCGCGGAACAGCACGCGTACCTGGTCGAGTTCGGTGCCGACGGTCTGCGGGTCGAGTCCGAGGCGGCGGGCGACGACGCTGAGCGGGAGCGCCTCCACTTCGGCGAGCCAGAGCAGCGAGGCGTCCGCCTCGGGCATGTCCCGCAGTCCTCGCAGCGCGACGGGGCGGGTGAGCGGCGGTCCTGAATACCGCGCGGCTGCCTCGGAGTTGAGCCACAGCCTGAGGTCGGGGTCCAGCCCCTGTCCCTGCCCCTCGCTCTCCCACACGGCGGCCGTCTCGCGTACGGCGGTGAGGAGTTCGGGGACGACGGGCAGCCGGGCGGGGCGTCGGCCCGGTCCGCGTACGGCTGTTCCCTCGGCGCGCAGTCGGCGTACACCCAGCGTGAAGGCTTCGTCGGCCAGTCGGCGTGCCGTCATGGAGCCGGCGGTGCACAGGTCCGCGTACGACAGGACCGCGTCCCAGCATTCGGAGAACAGCGCGGTCTCGTCGGCGTCCTGAGGGGTCGGCAGGTCGGACAATCGAACTCCCGCGTCCACGAACGAGGTCAACTCACCACAGAGGCGATGGAGTTGGCGATACCCCGCGGCGGCAGGAGCTTTTCACGCCACTACGGCGGCTGACAAGCGGACCGTGCGAATCCGGTGAGCCTCCGGTTGCTCGGTGTGACCGCGCGCGCCACTCCTGAGGGGGATACGGCAAGGGGCGCCCACGTGTTCAACACGGGCGCCCCTCATCTGTCCGTCCGGTCCTGCCGTCAGACCTCCACCGGCGTCTCGGCGGGCAGGCTGTCCATGAAGGAGCTGACGGAGAACACCGCGTTGCCCGGTCCGGGCGGGCCGTAGCCGGGCGGGGAGGAGAGACCGAAGTCGTCCATGGTGTTGCGGTACGCCTCGAGCAGCCGGATGTGGTACTCCAGCGGCGCGCCCTGCGGGTTCGCCTTGCCGAGCGGGGTGGTGGGCTCGGGGCACCAGGTGGTGAAGCGGGGCGTGATGCCCTGCGACATGAAGAAGCGCAGGCCTTCGGTGGTGGAGGCGATGGCCTCGTCGACCGTCTTGAAGCCGAAGGGCTCGGCCATCTCCACGCCCGCCACGAAGTTGGGGATCACATTGCGCGCGCCGAACACGTCGGTGGAGTCCAGGATGCGCTTGTGCCACTCGTCGCGGCCGACGTACCGCTCCTTGCCGGGGCAGTACATCTTGAACAGATACTCGTCCCACACCTCGAAGTTGGGGTGGTAGATCTGGACGCCGTAGTCCTTGAAGCGCTGCACGTCCGGCTTGGGCAGCGCCTGGGCGACGACCTTGCCGATCCAGCGGCCGGGGAAGTGCTCCTCGATGGCCTTGGCGTACCGCCCGTAGAAGTCGGCTTCGTCCAGCCCCTGGACCTTCGTCGTGATCGCGCCGCCGGTGAGGGTGTACGCGGTGGAGATCTTGGCGGTGTCGTACTTGTCGATGATCTCCAGCGCCTCGAGGACCTCGTCGACGTCCTTCACGCCCGTGTACGGCCGGCCCGCCGCCTTGTGCTGGCGCCAGTTGTGGTTGATGTCGCAGTACTGGCACTCCTCCTTGGCGCCGAAGTACTGGCAGACGCGGAACGCGGTCAGGTAGATCAGGTAGCCCCACTGGATGGTGGGGGCGACCTCCATGACGGACTTCCCGTTGGAGAGCTTGTGCCGGTAGTACTCCGGCATCGGCGGCACACCGACGTCGGAGATCCGCTTGCCGTCCAGGTACAGACCGAGCTGGCCGTGCTCGTCGGCGGCGACCCGGTAGGGGGAGGCGGGGTTCACCCGTACGGAGACGACCGTTCGGCGCAGGTCGTAGGGGCCACCGGTGAGGATGATCTCCTCCGGGGGCCTGCGCAGGGCGGCTTCGCCCAGCTCGGGGAGGGTGCCGTGGTCGAAGGAGAAGATGAAGTACGACTTCGGCTTGACCTCGCCGTCCTCGTTGTCGCTGAGGGCCGAGGCGTCGAAGGCGACTCCGCCCCGGAGCAGGTCCTCCTTGAAGACGGCTTCCCGCGGCACATGCGGGAACCGCTCCATCAGATCCTCGACCAGCGCGGTACGGCTGCCCATCCCTGTCTCCTCCCGGCTCACGCGTTCACCCCTCACCGTATGCCCCCGTTCCCGGTGCAGGCGTCCCGGGGGCGCCCCGGCGCGTGGTGTCCGCGCCGGTAAGGAGCCCCTGACGTGCGGTGCGCCGTCCCCCGAGTGATCTTCCCCGGGGCGTCGCGGGGTGAGAAGGTCGGGCCGTAGAGCACTCTCGGGGAGGGACGACGACGATGACGGAGACGGCGCGCACGGCCGGGCGGCAGGCGGTCACCAACTGGGCCCGCAACATCACCTACACGGCGAAGGAGTTCCACCGCCCCGAGTCCGTGGCGGCGCTGCGGGACCTGGTCGCCGCCGCCGCGCGGATACGGGTGCTGGGCAGCGGCCACTCGTTCAACACGGTCGCGGACCCCGGCGGCGAGGGCGTCCTCGTCTCGCTGGCCGCGCTGCCGCCGGTCGTCGACGTGGACACCGAGGCGCGTACGGTCCGGGTCTCGGGCGGCGTCCGGTACGCCGAACTCGCCCGCGCGGTCCACGCGCAGGGGCTCGCGCTCGCCAACATGGCCTCGCTGCCGCACATTTCGGTGGCGGGATCGGTGGCGACCGGCACACACGGCTCGGGCATCGGCAATGCCCCGCTCGCCTCGGCGGTGCGGCGGGTGGAGCTGCTCACGGCGGACGGCACGACGGTGGAACTCGCGCGCGGCGACGCCGGGTTCGACGGCGCGGTGACCTCGCTGGGCGCGCTCGGGGTGGTCACGGCGCTCACCCTGGACCTGGAACCGGCGTACGAGGTGGAGCAGCATGTCTTCACCGAACTGCCCCTCGACGGGCTGGACTTCGAGGCGGTCGCCGGATCGGCGTACAGCGTCAGCCTGTTCACCGACTGGCGGGCGCCGGGCTTTCGTACGGTGTGGGTGAAGCGGCGCACCGATCAGGCGCCCGTGGACTTCCCGTGGGCGGCGCCCGCCACCGAGGCGGCGCATCCGGTGCCGGGGATGCCCGCCGTCAACTGCACCGGGCAGTTCGGGGTGCCGGGTCCGTGGCACGAGCGACTGCCGCACTTCCGGGCCGAGTTCACACCGAGCAGCGGCGCGGAGTACCAGTCGGAGTACCTGCTGCCGAGGACCGCCGCCACGGACGCGCTGCGCGCGCTGGAGGCCGTCCGCGCGGAGGTCTCCGGACCGCTGCTGACCTGCGAGGTCCGCACGATCGCCGCCGACACGCAGTGGCTGAGCCCCGCCTACGGCCGTGACTCGGTGGCGCTGCACTTCACCTGGGTGGACGACCTGCCTGCCGTCCTGCCCGCCGTGCGCGCGGTGGAGGCGGCGCTGGACCCGTTCGCGCCGCGCCCGCACTGGGGCAAGGTGTTCGCCACGCCCCCGGAGGTGCTGCGCGAGCGCTATCCGCGTCTGGGCGACTTCCGGGCGCTGGCGCGGGAGTTGGACCCGACGGGCAAGTTCACGAACGCGTTCGTGCGGGAGGCGCTGGAGCTGCCGTAACGACTTCCTAGATGCCCTAGGATTCAGCCGAGGAATCCTAGGGAGGTGGACCGATGGCCCGCGCGGGCATCACCGTGGACCGGCTGGTCGCGGCCGCCGCCGAACTCGCGGACGAGTCCGGCTTCGAGAACGTCACGCTGTCCGCGCTCGCGCGGCGCTTCGGGGTGAAGGACGCGAGCCTCTACTCGCACGTCCGCAACCTGCACGACCTGCGCACCCGGCTCGCGCTCCACGCGGGCGGCGAGCTGATCGACCGCATCGCGGCGGCGGTGGCCGGGCGCGCGGGCCGCGACGCGCTGACCGCGTTCGCGGGCGCCTACCGCTCCTACGCGCTCGAACACCCCGGCCGCTACGCCGCCACCCAGATCCGCGTCGACCAGTCCCTGATCGCCGACTCCCCCGCCCTGCGCCGCACCGCCGAGATCACCTACGGGATGCTCCGCGCCTACGGCCTCGCCGAGCCCGACCTCACCGACGCCGTCCGCCTGCTGCGCAGCACCTTCCACGGCTACTGCGTCCTGGAGTCGGCGGGCGGCTTCGGCGCCGACCGCGACGTCACGGCGTCCTGGGACAAGGGCGTGGAGGCTCTGCACCGGGCGCTGACCCACTGGCCGAGGGAGTCCGGCGATGCGTGAGGGACCGTACTACGACGTGACCGGTGGCGGTCCCGTGCTGCTGCTGATGCCGGGCGGCGCCGGGCATCCCATGGGTCTGGACCCGCTGACCGAGCGGCTGGCCCGCCGGTTCACCGTGGTGACGTACGACCCGCTGGGTCTCGCCCACGGGCGGCTGGGGCTGCCGGTGCCGGACCAGCGTCCGCGGGACTGGAGCGGCGGGGCGCGGCGGGTGCTGGAAGCCGTCCTGCCGCCGGACGAGCGGGCCCGCGTGTTCGGCACCAGCTCGGGCGGCATCGCGGCCCTCGACCTGCTCGCCCGGCACCCCGGGCGGCTGGCGCACGTGGTCGCGCACGAGCCGCCCTGCGCGCTGGTCCTGCCGGACGGGGAGGAGCGGCGGCGCGAGCTGATCGCGGCGCTGGACGGGGACGACCGAGCGCGCCCCGAGGGTCCGATGGGGGTCTTCCTCGCGCATGTGCTGCGCCCCTTCACGGCGTACGTGCCCGCCGCGCCGGACGAGCCGGAACGGCTGACCCTCGCCGTCGGGGCGGACTCGCGGGGCGAACTGCCGCGCCGGTCCGCCGAGTTCCTGGCCGCCCGGTTCGGCAGCCGGTCGCTGGAGTTCCCCGGCGGGCATCTCGGCACGCTGGAGCATCCGGCGGAGTTCGCGGACCGGCTGACCGAGGTGCTGCTCGGGGGACTAGCTTCGGGGGCATGAGCAGCGATCCCGGTACGCGCGGCATCCCCTCACTGGCCGAGGCACTGGCCGCCGGTCCGCTCGTGCTGGACGGCGGTCTCTCCAACCAGTTGGCGTCCGCCGGGCACGACCTCTCGGACGAGCTGTGGTCCGCCCGTCTGCTCGCCGAGCGCCCCGAGGCCGTGACCGAGGCGCACCTCGCCTACTTCGCGGCGGGCGCCGACGTCGCGATCACCGCGAGCTACCAGGCCACCTTCGAAGGCTTCGGCAGACGCGGGATCGACCGGCCCACGGCCGCGCGGCTGATGGCGTCGAGCGTGGAACTGGCGCGGGACGCCGCCCGCGCGGCGGACGTGGCCCGGCCGCTCTGGGTGGCGGCGTCGGCGGGACCGTACGGGGCGATGCTCGCGGACGGCTCGGAGTACCGGGGGCGGTACGGGCTGAGCACCGCGGACCTGGAACGCTTCCACCGGCCACGCCTTGAGGTGCTCGCGGAGGCGGCGCCCGACGTGCTGGCCCTGGAGACCGTGCCGGACACCGTCGAGGCGGAGGCGCTGCTGCGCGCGGTACGGGGGCTCGGGGTGCCGGTGTGGTTGTCCTACACCGTCTCCGGGCGGCACACCCGAGCCGGGCAGCCCCTGGAGCAGGCGTTCCGGCTCGCCGCCGACACGGACGAGGTGATCGCGGTCGGCGTCAACTGCTGCGCCCCCGAGGACGCGCTGCCCGCCGTCCACACAGCCCACCGCGTGACGGGCAAACCGGTCGTCGTCTACCCCAACAGCGGCGAGTCCTGGAACGCGGACACCCGCACGTGGGACGGCCGCACGACCTTCGACACCGGCCTGGTGGACGCGTGGCGCGCGGCGGGGGCGCGGCTGATCGGGGGGTGCTGCCGGGTGGGACCGGAGACGATCGGGGCGGTGGCGGGGCGGGTGGCGGGGGTGCGGTGACCGGGGGTGGGGTTGGCGGGGCGTGCCTCTCTGGGCGGGCCGGTGGCGGGTGTGCACGGCCCGGAACAGCAGTCGCGTCCACAACGAGGGCTTGCCCGCCGGGAGCGGAGTCCCGCCGAGCCGCACGCAAGGGCCGGTCGGCGGACCCTGACAGACCCCCCTCGCCGCTCCGACCGGTGGCGGCGTGCACACGCGCTGAACGGTGACCGCGACCGCAGCGGGGCGCTTGTCCGGCCGGGGGCGGAGTCCCACCGGACACCGCACAAGGGCAACGTCGGCAGGCCCTGAAGGGAACCCCTCGCCAGACGGGCCGGTCGCGGCGTGCACACGCCCCCCAACAGCAGCCGCCCTCGCAACAGGGGCTTGCCCGCCGAGGGCTAAGCCTCGCTGAACCGCGCGCAAGGGCGACGTCGGCGGGCCCTGGCGGGCTGTAGCTCGCGGGCGGACCGGTGGCGGCGTGCGCGCGGCACTGAACGGTGGCCGCGACCGCAGCGGGCGCTGTCCGCCGGGGACGGAGTCCGCTGAGCGGGGACGGGGCCTGGCGGCGGTACCGGCGGCTGGTGCCTCTCCGGTCGGACCGACAGCACGCGTGCGCCCAGGCCGGACGGCCGCCGCGACCGCGCACCTGCCGCAGCCCGCGTCTCGGTCCCGCACAGCCACGGGCCGCAACGCCCGCGCCGGAGGAGCCCGCGCCCCGAGAGTCCTCAGTGTTTCCGCGTCGCAGACGACCGGCGCAGGCGGCGTACCGCCGAGGAGAGGTCGGTGTGGGGGATGCGGACGATGGAGGGGGTGGGGGTGGGGTCCCGGAGGGGTGGGGCGGTGGCCCAGAGGGCGATCTCGGGGTCGCGGGGGCCGTAGGCGACGGCGGGGGCGTCGCCGTCGTCGAAGACCCGCACGGGGTGGGTGGCGTCCCACGCGGGCCAGCCGGGGTCGCCGGTGGCGGCGAAGCGGACCCAGGCGGCGTGCATGGTGTCGGCGAGGTGCTGCGGCGCGCCGTGCCCGGCCAGCTTGACGGCTTCCGGGAACTCGCCGGTGTCGAAGACGAAGCCCAGCTCCAGGGCGTGGCAGGCGCCGAGCCCCGGTCGGCGGGACGGCCAGGCGAACTCGTAGAGGTGCGCGGTGCCGGGACGGGCGTCGGCGATGCGGTGCATGGGCACGCGCAACATGTGGTCGGTGACCATCTGCCCGACGATCTCGGCGGCGCCCGCCCCCGGGCGCAGGGCGCGGTAGCCGCGCGGCACCTCGTGGCCGACCCGGCAGCGGGCCATGGCTCCGGCCAGCGCGACGGCGCCGAGCCGGTCGACGCGCTCCACGAGCCCGCCGGGGACCAGCCACAGCCGGTACTCGTCCCGGGTCCAGCCCATGAGCAGGTCGACGCCGGGTGCCGCCGTGCCGTCGACCAGCGCCTGGAGCGGGTCGGCGGGCACGAGGTCGCCGTCGGGGACGATGCCGAAGGCGGGTCCGCCGAGCACGGGGCTGCTCAGCCGCCCCACCTCGGCCTGGGCGCGCAGCAGCAGGTCGCGGTCGACGGCGGCGAAGGCGACCGCGGTGGCCGGGACCTTCAACCGGGCGGCCATACGGCGCACCATCCGCCGCACCTTGTCCCGCTCGGAGACCTCCGGCGCGCCGCTCTGCAGCACGGCCCGCCGGACCAGCCCCCGCGACTCGGGGACGGTGAGCAGGACGCCCGCGCTGATGGCACCGGCCGACTGGCCGGCCAGGGTCACGTTGTCCGGGTCGCCGCCGAACGCCGCGATGTTCTCGTGGACCCAGCGCAGCGCGGCGAGCTGGTCGCGCAGCCCGGGGTTGGCGGGCACGTCCGGGAACAGCCCGTAGCCCTCCACACCGAGCCGGTAGTTGACCGAGACGAGGACGACCCCGTCACGGGCGAAGGCACCGCCGCCGTACACCGGTACCGCCGAGGAACCCCTGGTCAGCGCGCCGCCGTGCAGCCAGACCAGGACGGGGAGCCGGGCGCCGGGACCGGGCTCGGGGGTCCAGACGTTGAGGTTGAGGCACTCCTCGCCCGGGACGACCGGGTCGGAGAGGTAGCCGGAGAACGCCTCGGAGTACGGCACCTGCGGCGCGGTCGGTCCGTAGTCCCCGGCGTCGCGCACGCCGTCCCAGGGCTCGGGGCGCTCGGGCGGCCGGAAGCGGCGGGGGCCGAAGGGGGGCGCGGCGTACGGGACACCCCGGAACACCGCGACGTCCTGTTCGTAGCGCCCGCGTACGGCGCCGTGCTGCGTGCGGACCACCGGGTCCGTGCGGTCTGCGGTCATCGCCCACCAGCCCTTCCGCCCACCAGCCCCTCGCCGCGCACATGTGCCGATCACACACAGAGCGTGTCGCGATCACACACGGCACCACATAGGAGAGCACCACATGTCAGAGCGCCACACAGGGCGGGTGTATTCCCTTGCACGGACCCGCGCGGCACGCTCCCCGCGCTCCCCGCCCGCGCCGCCCACGCCGCTCACCGCTCCGGACGCCCCCGCTCCGTCCCGCCCTTCGGCGTGTGGTGGGTGTTCCTGGCGTGGGCGCGCAGCCGTCCGGTGATGTCCTCGGGCGGCAGGAAGCGGGACCAGCGTTCGGGGAACTCGGAGGGCATGTCGGGGTCGTCCGGGTCGCTGTCGCGGGCCGCGGCGGCCCGCGACACGTACTCCGCGATCTGGACCTCCCGCTGCCGTTCGTTCGCCTCGCGGGCGGCGGCCGTGGCGGCGGCGGGCCAGACCCGGTCGATGGCGGCGTTCACCGCCGCGCCCACGAGCACGGCGAAGGCGGAGACCCCGATCCACAGCAGCACGGCGACGGCCGCCGCCAGGGAGCCGTAGATGGTGGCGCCCTCGATGGTGTGGGTGAGGTACACCCGCAGCAGGAGGCTGCCGAGGACCCACATGGCGAGGGCGACCAGGGCGCCTGGCACGTCCTCGATCCACGGCGAGCGGACCGGGACGGAGACGTGGTAGAGCGTGGTCAGGAAGACGATGGACAGGACGATGACGACGGGCCAGTAGAGGACCTGGACGACCGTCGCCGACCAGGGCAGCACCCCGACCACCGCGTCGGGTCCCGCCACCATCAGCGGCAGCGCCACCGAGCCGATCAGCAGCGCCACGATGAACAGCAGGAACGCCATGATGCGGGTCTTGACGATGCCCCGGACGCCGTCGAGGCCGTACATCACGGTGATGGTGTCGATGAAGACGTTCACCGCGCGGGAGCCGGACCACAGGGCGAACAGGAAGCCGATGGAGATGACGTCGGGTCTGCCGCCCTTCATCACGTCGTCAAGGATCGGCTCGGCGATCTCCGTGACGCCCTTGTTCGACAGGACGGTGCGCGAAGCCTCCAGGAGGTTGGTCTCCAGGCTGTGGATGGTGTCGGCGCCGGTCCAGTCGTCGACGTAGCCGAGGAGCCCGATGAGGCTGAGCAGCAGGGGCGGGACGGACAGCAGCGTGAAGAAGGCAGCCTCGGCAGCGAGGCCCAGGATGCGGTACTCCATGCAGGAATTGACGGTGTCCGTCAGCAGCAGCCAGGCGGTCCTCCGCTTGGAGACGTTCCGGTAAAGGGCTCTGGCCCGGTGGAGGCGGCCCCGGAGCCGCTCGGGGGTTTCACTTGCTGACTGCACGTCCTAACGGTATCCGCCGCGGCGCGCGGCCCTCACCTCGCGGGGCGGAACGCCTGTGCCGCGAGGCCGATGAGCGCGCATGTGCCGGGGCGGGTACGGCCGGTCGACCGGTCCGCGCGCGCCGGACAGCACTGGGGATCTCCGGTCGGTGGGGGTTCTCCCGGGTCGCGGGGGTGGTGCTGCGCCGACACGGCACCACCCCCGCCCCTCGGGCCCCTTGGAGGGCGCACGCACCGCCCGGGGGCGGCGCAGGGCTCAAGTGTCGGTGCGCCCCGTGCCGTTCACCAGGGTTGCAGGAGGTTGCAACTTGTTGCCGAGAGTGCGCGGAGCGCTGTGTTCGACCCCCACTCGACGGCAGTATGGGGAACCGCTGGCCCGGAAGCCGCCGCCGGGTTGGCTCGACACATGTGTTGGACGCCTATCTTCCGGGAGGCGCAAGTGGTGGACCCGCCCATGAACATGGCGCGCCTGGCCGCCGTGGACGCGGCACAGGCGGCGCGGGTGCTCAGCGAGGTGCGCGAGGCACGACTCGCCGGAAAGCGGGCGCGGATCGCGCCCCGTCCGGTGATCGAGCAGTCCTGGGCGCGGATGCTGCGCAGCGGCATCGACCCCGAACAGGCACGGGGCTCGCGGCTGCTGTCCGCCGAGGAGGTGGGGCGCCGACGGCGCCAGTCGCCGTTGCGGCACGTGCTGCCGGTGCTGCGCGAGGGCTTGCTGTCGGTCGCGGACGTGGCGCGGCACATCATGGTCGTCGCCGACGCCGAGGGCCGCGTGCTGTGGCGCGAGGGCGCCCCGGCGGTGCTGCGCAAGGCCGACGTGCTCGGCTTCGAGGTGGGCGCCGACTGGCGCGAGGGCGCGGTCGGCACCAACGGCGTGGGCACCCCGGCGGTCGTACGGCGACCGGTGCAGGTGTTCGGCGCCGAGCACTTCGTGCGCTCGCACGTCTCCTGGACCTGTTCCGGCGCGCCGATCACCGACCCCCGGGACGGACGGCTCCTCGGTGTGGTGGACGTGAGCGGTCCGCTGGAGACGATGCACCCGGCGACCCTCGCCTGGGTGGACTCGGTGGCCAAGCTCGCCGAGGCGCGGCTGCGCGAGCTGCATCTGACCTCGCTGGAGCGACTGCGCACGGTCGGGGCGCCGGTGCTGGCCCGATTGGAGGGACGCGCCCTCGTCGTGGACCGCGACGGCTGGACCGCGGCGGTGACCGGGATGCCGTACGTCCGCCGTCTCGCGCTGCCCAACTCCCTCTCGCCGGGCCGCCGCTGGCTCGCCGCGCTGGGTTCGTGCGCCGTGGAGCCGCTGGCCGGGGGCTGGTTGGTGCGGGCGGCGGACGAGACGGCGGCCGGGGTGCGGATGACGCTGGACCTCTCCCGTCCCGACCGCCGCACGCTGACGGTGTCCGGCGGCGCCGGTCCCTGGTCACGGGAACTGAGCGCCCGGCACGCCGAGTTGCTGCTGCTGCTCGCCGAACACCGCGCGGGGCACAGCGCGGCCGGTCTCGCGGAGGACCTGTTCGGGGACGCGTCCCGGACGGTGACGGTGCGGGCGGAGATGTCGCGCGTACGGCGTTATCTGGGCGCGCTGTTGCTGGACCGCCCCTACCGGTTCCGGGAGGACGCGGACGTGCAGGTACTGCTGCCCGAGGAGCCGGCCGATCTGCTGCCCCACTCCAAGGCACCCGCGCTGGCAGGGCTGCGCAGTCCCGTGGGCACGTCCAGTGGGGCGGAGTGCGAACAGCGGGTCCGAACAGAGTAGGGTGAACGCCCCCCGAACGCGGGCGTCTTCCCCGTATTTGCGGGGTCCTCCCCCCGGAGCGGCGCTCGCTGCCGTAGCATCCCTGACGGGTCCGCCCAACGGCCTGGTGATCAACGCAACGATCGCAGGGCGCAGTTGGACCGCCTCGGGAGGAGACATGAAGCATCGCGGCAGACACCGCAGGCGCAGACGAGGCATGGCCCTGCGCGCGGTCCTGACCGGGACCGGCCTCGCCCTCACCGCCGCGGCCACGCTGATCAGCGCCTCGCAGGCCACGGTCACCGGCAACCCGGGCTCGCTCAAACCGCTCACCGCACAGGCGGACACCGCCTCGCCGCGCCTCCAGGAGCACCTGGTGCCCGCGCGGACGCTCGACCGGCTCGCCGGGTCCATGGGGCGCCCGGTCGGGGTGGACACCGTGCTGCGCGGCGCGGACCGCACGATGCGCGTGGGCGCCGCCTGCGACGCCGAGGAGCGCGCGACCCTGCCGCTCACCCCGGCCGCCACCCGCTCCTACTGCTGGGACCGCGCCGACACCGGCGACACCGCCTGGCGTCCCGCCTCGGTGACCACCTCCGGGGACGCGGACGAGGACGGTGTCTGGGGCACGCACCGGGTGGTCCTGACCGGCTGGAGCCACAGCACGACCCGGGGTCCCGGCGCCGAGCGCGGTCTCGCCCGGGTCGCCTTCGTGGACTTCGACGACCCCGCCCGGCCCGTCTACCGCTGGGTCCTCCTGGTGGTGCCCGAGAACGGCGGCCGTGACTACCGGGGGCTGGACTCCCGGATCTCGGGGATGGTCTGGTACGACAACAAACTGCTGGTCAGCGCGGGTCGGACGGGTGCCGAGGCGCTCTACGTCTACGACCTGGACCGCATCCAGCGCACCACCGTGGACGAGCCCGCCATCGGCCGGGTGCCGCACGGCTGGTCGGCGGGCGGCTACCGGTACGTGATGCCCGCCATCGGCTCGTACCGCTTCCACGACGGACGCTGCGGCGCCTCCGGACCGCCCTGCCCGGGCCCGCTCTCGCTGGACCGGGGCACCTCGCCCGACAGCCTGGTGGCCGGGGAGCGGACCTCGGCGTCCGGCGAGCGCCGCACCCGGCTGTGGCGGTACGCGTTCAGCAACGCGCCCGCGCGCAGCGGTCTCCTCGCCACCGACGCCACCGGGCGCGCCGACGCGGTCGAGGTGTTCCGGACCCGGGCGCGTGCCGTCCGGGGTGTGCTCTCCTACCACCGTCCCGGCGCGGATGTGTCGTCCTGGTACATAGGGACACAGCCGAAGACGGACGGCCGGGGCGGACTGTGGCGTCAGGACACCCGGGGCGCGGCGGCTGCCCAGTGCGGCTCGGACTCCTCCCACCACTGCTGGACGGATTCGGCGGGCTCGCTGTCGTACTGGCAGGAGACCGGCGAGGTGTGGTCCCTGTCGGACCGGATGCTGTTCGCGGTGCCGCTGGCGCGACTGGAGAAGTCGCTGGACTGACTCCGGTCGGGAGTTCCGGGGCGAGCACGGAGCGCGTGTTCCGGGGCGAGGGCGACGAAAGGGATCGACAGGTCGGCGCGGGCGATGATTCTCTGGCCGTCATGAACAGCGTCCCTGTCACCACCTGGTCCCTGGAGCAGAACTCCCCCGGCGACCTCCTGCCCGCCGCCGCCCCCGAGGGCGACGCCGTGCGGATCGTGCGCGCCGAGGTGCCCTCGCCGGAGTTCAGCCGCTTCCTGTACGCCTCGGTGGGCGGTGACATCCACTGGATCGACCGGCTCGACTGGAGCCACGCCCGCTGGCGGGAGTATCTGGCGCGTCCCGGGGTGGAGACATGGGTGGCGTACGACCACGGCACTCCGGCCGGATATGTGGAGCTGGACGCCAAGGGCGACGGCGTGGTGGAGATCGCCTACTTCGGGCTGCTGCCCGCCTTCCGGGGGCGCCGCATCGGCGGTCATCTGCTGTCGTACGGCACGGCGCGCGCCTGGGACCTGGCCGAGCGGTGGCCGGGGCTTCCGCCGACCAAGCGGGTGTGGGTGCACACGTGCAGCAAGGACGGCGAGTTCGCGCTGGCCAACTACCAGCGGCGCGGCTTCGCCCTGTTCGACACCGAGGTCGCCCTGGAGCGGGCGGCGGCGACGCCCGGACCGTGGCCCGGCGCGTTCACGGAGTGAGCCGCACGGCGGGACGGGCTCGGCGGAAGCACCCCGTCCGTCTCGCCATGCAGAATGGATGCGTCCAGAATCCGGACAATGGTGGACTGCCCGGAGATCCGCGTGCAACGCTGCCGTCATGTCTGGAACTGGAATCGCCCTGGTGAGTCGACGGCACGTCGATCTCGGCCGCATGTCCAGCGCCATCTGTCCGGCGAGCTGACACACCAGCCCTGCCGATTCTCTTTTCGCTTTTCGCGCAACGCCGCGCACGTGCGCAAGCCCACGTGCGCGCTGCACGTGCGCAGGCCAGAGCCTCCCGCCCGCCGCCCGACCGCCACCCCGCAACGACGGCGCTGCGCGCCGGGCCCCTGTCCAACGCTGTCGAAGGACTCCAGAACCATGGCCGCCACCCCCCAGCCCCCCGCTGCCTCCGCGCCCCGTCGCAAGGCCGGCCGCCACCGCGGCGAGGGCCAGTGGGCGATGGGACACCACACCCCGCTCAACGGCAACGAACAGCTCAAGAAGGACGACGACGGTCTCAATGTGCGGACACGCATTGAGACGATCTACTCCCGGCGCGGTTTCGACTCGATCGATCCGAACGATCTGCGCGGCCGGATGCGCTGGTGGGGTCTGTACACCCAGCGCAAGCCGGGCATCGACGGCGGCAAGACCGCGGTGCTGGAGCCGGAGGAGCTGGACGACAAGTACTTCATGCTGCGGGTGCGGATCGACGGCGGCCGTCTCACCACCGAGCAGCTCCGTGTGATCGGCGAGGTCTCCGAGGAGTTCGCGCGCGGTACGGCCGACATCACCGACCGGCAGAACATCCAGTTGCACTGGATCCGTATCGAGGACGTGCCCGAGATCTGGAACCGCCTCGAAGGCGTCGGGCTGTCCACGACCGAGGCGTGCGGCGACGTGCCGCGCGTGATCCTGGGCTCGCCGGTCGCGGGCATCGCCGAGGACGAGATCATCGACGGCACCCCGGCGATCGAGGAGATCCACCGCCGGATCATCGGCAACCCGGACTTCTCCAACCTCCCGCGCAAGTTCAAGTCCGCGATCTCGGGCTCGCCGCTGCTGGACGTGGCGCACGAGATCAACGACATCGCATTCGTGGGTGTCGTCCACCCCGAGCACGGACCGGGCTTCGACCTGTGGGTGGGCGGCGGACTGTCGACCAACCCGAAGATCGGTGTGCGGCTCGGCGCCTGGGTGCCGCTGGACGAGGTGCCCGACGTGTACGAGGGCGTCATCTCGATCTTCCGCGACTACGGCTACCGCAGGCTGCGCAACCGTGCCCGGCTGAAGTTCCTGGTCGCGGACTGGGGTACGGAGAAGTTCCGTCGGGTCCTTGAGGACGAGTACCTCAAGCGTCCCCTCCTTGACGGTCCCGCGCCCGAGCAGCCGGTGGAGCGCTGGCGGGACCACGTGGGCGTGCACCGGCAGCGGGACGGACTGTTCTACGTCGGTTTCGCGCCGCGGGTCGGCCGGGTCGACGGCGCGACGCTGGCCAAGATCGCCGGTGTCGCGGAGGAGCACGGCTCGGGCCGGGTGCGGACCACCGTCGAGCAGAAGATGATCGTGCTCGATGTCGAGGCCGACCGGGTCGAGTCGCTGGTGGCGGCGCTGGAGGCGCTGGACCTGAAGGTCGGTCCCTCGCCGTTCCGGCGCGGCACGATGGCCTGCACCGGCATCGAGTTCTGCAAGCTCGCGATCGTGGAGACCAAGGCGCGCGGCAGCGCGCTCATCGACGAACTGGAGCGCCGTCTCCCGGAGTTCGACGAGCCGATCACCATCAACATCAACGGCTGCCCGAACGCCTGCGCCCGTATCCAGGTCGCGGACATCGGTCTCAAGGGCCAGTTGGTCCTGGACGACGACGGCAACCAGGTGGAGGGCTTCCAGGTGCACCTGGGCGGCGCGCTCGGCCTGGAGGCGGGCTTCGGTCGCAAGGTCCGTGGTCTGAAGGTCACTTCGCAGGAGCTGCCGGACTACGTGGAGCGGGTGCTCAAGCGCTACCAGGCGGAGCGCGCGGACGGCGAGCGGTTCGCCGTCTGGGCGGCGCGGGCTTCCGAGGAGGCGCTGTCGTGAGCGAGCGTGCCGCGCCGTTCTACTGCCCCTACTGCGGTGACGAGGACCTGCGCCCCAGCGAGGAGGGACACGGCGCCTGGGAATGCGGGGCGTGCAACCGGGCCTTCCAGCTCAAGTTCCTCGGGCTGCTCGCCCGGGGACTGCGGCGAGCCGACGACGGAGGGGACGGATCGATATGACGGCCACTCAAACTGAGCGCACCGACGAGGAGTTGCGGCGACTGGCCGAGCGGGCCGGACGTGAGCTGGAGGAGGCGTCCGCGCCGGAGATCCTGCGCTGGGCGGTGGACACCTTCGGCGAGCGGTTCTGCGTCACCTCCTCCATGGAGGACGCGGTGGTCGCCCACCTCGCCTCGCGGGTACGGCCGGGTGTGGACGTGGTGTTCCTGGACACCGGCTACCACTTCCCGGAGACCATCGGCACCCGGGACGCGGTGGCGGCCGTGATGGACGTCAACGTCATCACGCTCACCCCGGCGCGGACGGTGGCCGAACAGGACGCCGAGCACGGTCCGAAGCTGCACGACCGCGACCCCGACCTGTGCTGCGCGCTGCGCAAGGTCCAGCCGCTGGAAGCGGGGTTGACGGGTTATCAGGCGTGGGCGACCGGACTGCGCCGCGACGAGTCACCGACCCGGGCGAACACCCCGGTCGTCGGCTGGGACGCGAAGCGCCGCAAGGTCAAGGTCTCCCCCATCGCCCGCTGGACCCAGGACGACGTGGACGCCTACGTCACCGAACACGGCGTCCTGACCAACCCGTTGCTGATGGACGGCTACGCCTCCGTCGGCTGCGCCCCGTGCACCCGCCGGGTCCTTGAGGGCGAGGACGCGCGCGCCGGACGCTGGGCCGGGCGGGCCAAGACCGAGTGCGGACTGCACGGATGACGACCGCACGGATGACGACCGAGACGACCGAACCGACTCAGGAGCGACACGTGACGAGCGGAGCCACCGTCTGGCTCACCGGTCTGCCGAGCGCGGGCAAGACCACCATCGCCACCGAACTGGCCGGGGTACTGCGCGCCCAGGGACACCGGGTGGAGGTGCTCGACGGCGACGAGATCCGCGAGTTCGTCTCCGCCGGGCTCGGCTTCAGCCGCGAGGACCGGCACACCAACGTCCAGCGCATCGGCTTCGTCGCCGAACTGCTCGCCCGCAACGGCGTGCTGGTGCTGGTGCCGGTGATCGCGCCGTACGCGGACAGCCGCGAGGCGGTGCGCAAGCGGCACGCCGAGAACGGCACGCCCTATCTGGAGGTGCATGTGGCGACCCCGGTCGAGGTGTGCGGCGAGCGGGACGTGAAGGGGCTGTACGCGCGGCAGGCCGCCGGGGAGCTGACCGGGCTGACCGGTGTGGACGACCCGTACGAGGCGCCCGAGGCGCCGGACCTGCGGATCGAGACCCAGGAGCAGAGCGTTCCGGAGTCCGCGGCCGCGGTGCGCGCGCTGCTCGGCGAGAGGGGACTGGCATGACGACCGTCGCCAAGGTCACGGGCGGCGACGAGGGCACGGACAGCCCGTACGCCCTCTCGCACCTGGACGCGCTGGAGTCCGAGGCGGTGCACATCTTCCGCGAGGTGGCGGGCGAGTTCGAGAACCCGGTGATCCTGTTCTCCGGGGGCAAGGACTCCATCGTCATGCTGCACCTCGCGCTGAAGGCGTTCGCCCCGGCCGCGGTGCCCTTCGCGCTGCTCCATGTGGACACCGGACACAACTTCCCCGAGGTGCTGGAGTACCGGGACCGTGTGGTGGCTGCACATGGGCTGCGGCTCCATGTGGCCTCCGTACAGGACTACATCGACCGGGGTGTGCTCAAGGAGCGCCCGGACGGCACCCGTAATCCGCTCCAGACGCTGCCGCTGACGGAGCGGATCCGCAGCGCGAAGTTCGACGCGGTCTTCGGCGGCGGGCGCCGGGACGAGGAGAAGGCCAGGGCAAAGGAGCGGGTGTTCTCGCTGCGGGACGAGTTCTCGCAGTGGAACCCGCGCCGCCAGCGCCCGGAGCTGTGGAACCTGTACAACGGCCGGCACGCGCCGGGCGAGCACGTCCGGGTCTTCCCGCTGTCCAACTGGACCGAGCTGGACGTGTGGCAGTACATCGCCCGCGAGGAGATCGTGCTGCCGGAGATCTACTTCGCGCACGAGCGCGAGGTGTTCCGGCGCGACGGCATGTGGCTGACGGCGGGCGACTGGGGCGGTCCGAGGGACGACGAGTCGGTGGAGCGGCGCCTGATCCGCTACCGGACGGTCGGGGACATGTCCTGCACGGGCGCGGTCGAGTCCGACGCGGCCACGCTGGACGCGGTGATCGCGGAGATCGCCGCCTCCCGGCTGACCGAGCGCGGCGCGACCCGCGCCGACGACCGGCTCTCCGAGGCCGCGATGGAAGACCGCAAGCGGGAGGGGTACTTCTAGCCATGAGCACGATCACGACCGAGGCGCTCTCGGCCACCACCCTGCTGCGGTTCGCCACCGCGGGTTCCGTCGACGACGGCAAGTCCACGCTCGTCGGACGGCTGCTGCACGACTCCAAGTCGGTCCTCGCCGACCAACTGGAGGCGGTGCAGCGGGCGTCGGTGAGCCGGGGCCAGGAGGCGCCCGACCTCGCGCTGCTCACCGACGGTCTGCGCGCCGAGCGGGAGCAGGGCATCACGATCGACGTGGCGTACCGCTACTTCGCGACCCCGCGCCGCCGGTTCATCCTGGCCGACACGCCGGGCCATGTGGAGTACACCCGCAACATGGTGACCGGCGCGTCCACCGCCGAGCTGACGGTGATCCTGGTCGACGCGCGCAACGGCGTGGTCGAGCAGACCCGCCGGCACGCCGCCATCGCCGCGCTGCTGCGGGTGCCGCACGTGGTGCTGGCCGTGAACAAGATGGACCTGGTGGACTACGCGGAGCCGGTCTTCGCGAAGATCGCCGAGGAGTTCACGGCGTACGCGACCGAGCTGGGCGTGCCGGAGGTGACGGCGATCCCGATCTCGGCGCTGGCCGGGGACAACGTGGTGGAGCCGTCGGCCCGCATGGACTGGTACGGCGGTCCGACCGTCCTGGAGCACCTGGAGACGGTGCCGGTCAGCCACGACCTGGCGCACTGCCACGCCCGCCTGCCGGTGCAGTACGTGATCCGCCCGCAGACCGCCGAGCACCCCGACTACCGGGGTTACGCGGGGCAGATCGCGGCGGGCAGCTTCCGGGTGGGCGACGAGGTCGCGGTGCTGCCGTCCGGGCGCACGACCCGCGTCGCCGGGATCGATCTGCTCGGGGTGCCGGTGGACGTGGCGTGGACGACGCAGTCGGTGACCGTGCTCCTGGCGGACGACATCGACGTCTCGCGCGGCGATCTGATCGTCCCGGCGCAGGACGCGCCCGAGGTCACGCGGGACGTGGAGGCGACGGTGTGCCATGTCGCGGACCAGCCGCTGACCGTCGGGCACCGGGTGCTGCTCAAGCACGGCACCCGCACGGTCAAGGCGATCGTGAAGGACATCCCGTCCCGGCTCACCCTGGCCGACCTCTCGCTGCACCCGCACCCGGGGCAGTTGGTGGCCAACGACATCGGCCGGGTCACGGTCCGCACCGCCGAGCCGCTGCCGGTGGACTCCTACGCCGACTCGCGGCGCACGGGCTCCTTCATCCTGATCGACCCGAGCGACGGCACCACGCTGACCGCGGGCATGGTCGGCGAGTCGTTCGCGTCCCCGGAGCCGGTCAAGGACGCGGCCGAGGACGAGGGATGGGACTTCTGACCATGAACTCCCTCGATTTCTATTCGACGTTCGCGAAGGAGGGCGGCCGTGTCGGCAGCGGTGCCCTCGGCAGCGGGCAGGGCGGGGTCGCGCGATGTGTGCGATGACGTACGCGCACCGCTCGCGCGCCCAGTCCCCCCACCCGGAGACGTCCCGGCAAAGACGAAAACCCACTGCCGAACTCCCGGCCACGGCTTGAAAGTTCCGTGACCGCCGGGCCGACGAGAGGAACAACCTCCCGTGCCTGCCACTCGCGTACCGCTCCCCCGCCGGGCTCTCCCCGTGCTCGCCGTACTTCCCCTGCTGGCCCTCGCCGCCTGCGGTTACGGCTCCGAGGCGGCCAAGGACGACTCCGCCCAGAAGGTCGCCGCCGGGGCGAAGAAGATCGACGGTCTCGACACCGTGAAGATCGGCTACTTCGGCAACCTCACCCACGCGACCGCCCTGGTGGGCCGGGACCGGGGCACCTTCCAGAAGGAACTGGGCGCCACCAAGGCGCAGTACGCCACCTTCAACGCGGGTCCCTCCGAGATCGAGGCGCTCAACTCGGGCTCCATCGACATCGGCTGGATCGGTCCGTCCCCGGCGATCAACGGCTGGACCAAGTCCGGCGGCAAGTCCCTGAAGATCGTCGGCGGTTCGGCGTCCGGCGGGGTCAAGCTGGTCGTGAACCCCAAGAAGGTGAAGTCCCTCAAGGACGTCAAGGGCAAGAAGATCGCCACCCCGCAGTTGGGCAACACCCAGGACGTGGCGTTCCTCAACTGGGCGGCGGAGCAGGGCTGGAAGGTCGACGCGCAGAGCGGCAAGGGTGACGTCACCGTGGTCCGCAGCGACAACAAGGTGACCCCGGACGCCTTCAAGAACGGCTCGATCGACGGCGCCTGGGTGCCGGAGCCGACCGCGTCGAAGCTGGTCGCGGAGGGCGGCAAGGTGCTGCTCGACGAGTCCGACCTGTGGCCGGACAAGAAGTTCGTGATCACCAACATCATCGTGTCGCAGAAGTTCCTCAAGGCTCACCCGAAGGCCGTCGAGGCGGTGCTGCGCGCCTCGGTGCGCACCAACAAGTGGATCAACGCCCACCCGGACGAGGCGAAGGCGGCGGCGAACAAGCAGTTGGAGGCGGACTCCGGCAAGGCGCTGCCCGCCGAGATCCTCGACCCGGCGTGGAAGTCGATCCAGGTCACCGACGACCCCCTGGCGGCGACCCTGAACACCGAGGCGGACCACGCGGTCAAGGCGGGTCTGCTGCAGAAGCCCGCCCTCAAGGGGATCTACGACCTGACGATCCTCAACAAGGTCCTCGGCGCCGAGGGCGAGCCCAAGGTCGACGCCGCCGGTCTCGGCACGAGCTGACCCGGAAACCCGACGATTCCCAGGAGGTGACGACCATGGCCACCACCCTCGCCAAGGCCGGACCGGCGACCGAGTACGCCGCCCGCCTCGAGCACGTATCGAAGTCCTTCGACGGCCCCGGCGGGCAGCAGCCCGTCCTCGACGACATCAGCCTCGACGTCGCGCCGGGCGAGTTCGTCACCCTCCTGGGAGCCTCGGGCTGCGGCAAGTCCACGCTGCTGAACCTGGTGGCGGGCCTGGACCGGCCCACCGCCGGGTCCATCGCGACGGACGGGCGCCCCGCCCTGATGTTCCAGGAGCACGCGCTCTTCCCCTGGCTCACGGCGGGCAAGAACATCGAACTCGCCCTGAAACTGCGGGGCGTTCCCAAGTCCGACCGACGTGACCGGGCCGAGGAGCTGCTGGGTCTGGTCCGGCTGAACGGCGCGTACGGCAAGCGGGTGCACGAGCTGTCCGGCGGTATGCGCCAGCGGGTGGCGCTCGCCCGCGCGCTGGCGCAGGAGAGCGGTCTGCTGCTGATGGACGAGCCGTTCGCCGCGCTCGACGCCATCACGCGGGACGTCCTGCACGACGAGCTGACCCGCATCTGGGCGGAGACCGGACTGTCGGTGCTGTTCGTGACGCACAACGTGCGCGAGGCGGTACGGCTCGCGCAGCGCGTGGTGCTGCTGTCCTCGCGCCCCGGCCGGGTGGCCCGCGAGTGGACGGTGGACATCCCGCAGCCGCGCCGCATCGAGGACGCCCCCGTGGCGGAACTGTCCCTGGAGATCACCGAAGTACTGCGGGGGGAGATCAGCCGCCATGGCAGGCACTGAGACCACGACGACCACTCCCGAGCCCAAGACCACCGGCGACGGCGGCGTCGAGGCGGGTCTGGACGCGCTGGAAACGGCGGGCACCACCCGGCCGCCGCTGCGCCGGACCCTGACCGCCAAGGTCCTGCCGCCCGTCACCGCGGTGCTGCTGGTCCTGGTGGTGTGGCAGGCGCTGGTGACCTTCAAGGTCGTCGACGACCCGACCAAGCTGCCCCCGCCGTCGGCGGTGTGGCACGTCGTCCAGCACGACTGGCTGGAGGGCAAGCTCCTCGGCTACATCTGGACCAGCGTTTCGCGCGGGCTGCTCGGCTTCCTCCTCGCCCTGGTCATCGGCACCCCGCTGGGGCTGCTGGTGGCGCGGGTGGGGTTCGTCCGGGCGGCCATCGGCCCGATCCTGTCCGGGCTCCAGTCGCTGCCCTCGGTGGCGTGGGTGCCGCCCGCCGTGATGTGGCTGGGTCTGAACAACTCGATGATGTACGCCGTGATCCTGCTCGGCGCGGTCCCCTCCATCGCCAACGGACTGGTGTCCGGGGTGGACCAGGTGCCCCCGCTGTTCCTGCGCGCGGGCCGCACCATGGGCGCCTCGGGGCTGCGCGGGGTCTGGCACGTCCTGCTGCCCGCCGCCCTGCCCGGCTATGTCGCCGGGATGAAGCAGGGCTGGGCGTTCGCCTGGCGCTCGCTCATGGCGGCGGAGATCATCGCGTCCTTCCCCGATCTGGGCGTCGGTCTCGGCCAGTTGCTGGAGAACGGCCGCAACGCCCTCGACATGGCCATGGTGTTCGAGGCCATCCTGCTGATCCTGTTCGTCGGCATCGCGATCGACCTGCTGCTCTTCAGTCCGCTGGAGCGGTGGGTGCTGCGCAGCCGCGGCCTGCTGGTGAAGAGCTGAAGTCCCATGTTCCACACGCCCGTTCTCCTCGTCGTCGCCCACGGCAGCCGTGATCCGCGGCACGCCGCGACCGTGCACGCGCTGGTGGCGCGCGTCCGTGCGCTGCGGCCGGGACTGCACGTGGAGACGGGCTTCCTGGACTTCAACACCCCCTCGGTGAGCGAGGTGCTGGAGTCGCTGGCCGCGCGCGGGGTGCGGGACGTGGTGGCGCAGCCGCTGCTGCTGACCCGCGCCTTCCACGCGAAGGCTGACATCCCGGCGGTCCTGCGGGAGGCACCGCCGGGTCTGCGGATCCGCCAGGCAGAGGTGCTCGGACCGTCGCCGCTGCTGATCGGGGCGCTGGAGCGCCGCCTGTACGAGGCGGGTGTCCGGCGCGCCGACCGGGCGGCGACCGGGGTGGTGCTGGCCTCGGCCGGGTCCTCGGACCCGGAGGCGCGCGCGGTGATCGACCGCATGGCGCGGGAATGGCGGCGCACCGGCTGGCGCGCCGTGCGACCGGCGTACGCCTCCGCCGCCCTGCCGCGCACCGAGGACGCGGTCCGCGAGCTGCGCGCGCTCGGCTGCGAGCGGGTCGCGGTCGCGCCGTATGTGCTGGCTCCCGGCTTCCTCCCCGACCGCATCGCGCGGGGTGCGGACGGGGCGGACGTGCTGGCCGACGTGCTGGGTCCGGCGCCGGAGGTGGCGCGCGTGCTGCTGGAGCGCTACGCCGTGGCGGCTGCCTCGCTCCCGATGCCGGTGGGGGTCTGAGCGGGCGTCCCGCCGGTCAGAGCTTGAGCCCGTTGATGAGCCGCTGGGTGTAGGTGAGGCTGCCGGTGCCCGCTCCGGCGCCGATGCTGACCGCCTCCAGGGCGGAGCGGATGCGACCCCGGTTGGGCGGCAGCCCGTCCTCGGCCGAGAGCTGCAACTCCGCCTCGATCGACTCGCCGTAGCCGACGAGCGCCGGGTACTCCGCGTGGAGCGCGGCGGTGAGTCCCTCGGCCAGCTCGATCAGGGTCTCCAGTTCGAGCCATCCCCGGGCCGCCGCCTCGTATGCGTACCCGCCGGGCGTGTTGCCGTGCTGGTCGTACGTGCTCAAGACCTGTCCTCACTCCTGATCCGGGACCGTAGACCGACGGTATCGAGACGGCGGGTGCCCGCGCGGGTTCCGGCCACGGGATCGGGGGCCGGAAACAGGGTGGGGGCAGGCCGAAAACCGATGCCGCCCGTCACCGTGCGCCATGTGTCCAGCGGCTTTCGGTGCCCGTCCTCACCCTTCACTCTCGTACCGTGACGCCCGGGCGTCGACTATCGGCCAACCTCATTCCGCAGGCGTGGGGTTGACATCTCGGCTCTGACATGCCCGCAACGACGCGGCACGCTCACTCCGCCGTCAGCTCCACCAGCTTGCGCACGGTGTTCCAGTTGCGGGAGGTGGCGATCAGCCCCTTGGTGACGCGCGGCCGGGACAGCACCTCGGCGAGCTTGCTGCGACCGAGACCGTCCGGGGCGTAGAGGTAGAGGCAGCGGTCGCCGAGGCGGAAGTCCTCGGGGAGGTACGCGGTTTGGTCGATCCCCGCGAAGCGGTCGGAGCTGACCGGCTCGGAGAAGTAGGTGAGGTGGAGCTGCTTCGGGGCGAGTTGGTCCGCCGGGAAGGGGCAGGCGTCGGCCACGGCGCTCAGATAGGCGTGGTCGCGCACGATCACGTCGACGGAGAAGCCGAAGTGTTCGCGGATGGTTTTGCTCAACTCGGCTTCCAGAGTGGTCTCTTCACGAGTCTCGGTGCTGAACACCGCCTGGCCGCTCTGGAGATGGGTCCGTACGCCGTCGTAGCCGAGGGCGGTCAGGAGCGTGCGCAGGTCGGCCATCGGGACCTTCCTGGCGCCCCCGACGTTGATGCCGCGCAGCAGCGCCGCGTAGGTCGTCGTCATCCGCCCACCGTAAAGGGCCGTCGTGCCCCGTGGGGGTGGGCACGACGGCCATGGACCGGCAGGACCGGTACGTCGGAACTCTCGCGGATCGAGCGGGCCCGGATCAACTCCTACACGCGGCTGTGACTTGTTCAACAAGTTTTTGTCATCGCAAAGTGGATCTACGAAGGGCGGATCGGACACCGCGTCAGCGCTGGTAGCGGGCGAGAACGAGGTTGCCGTCCCGTTCCAGTCGGCGACGCAGTTCGGAAAGGTCGATCGAGCCGGAGTAGTACTCCTGGTACGCCGGGGTGGCCACCTTGTCCTTCCACTCCGGGTAGCCGCGCACGGACTGCGCCGGGGCGGGGCGGAGGTGGGCGGCGAGGGCGGTGCCGGTGGACCAGCCGTTCTTCCGGGTGTGCAGGGCGGGGTCCTTCAGGGCGTGCGTGCCGGTGGGCAGCATCCAGTCGCCGAGGGCGAGGCGGACCATGTTGCGCGGGCGCAGCAGGAAGTCGAGGAAGGCGGCAGCCTCCTTCTTGTGCGGGCAGTCGGCGGCGATGGACAGGGTCTGCGGGCTGACGCCCTGGGTGAGCCCGTT
Organism: Streptomyces sp. DSM 110735; assembly: GCF_016482685.1. GTDB lineage: Bacteria > Actinomycetota > Actinomycetes > Streptomycetales > Streptomycetaceae > Streptomyces. Next base: position 303,542 of record NZ_JACYHF010000006.1, read on the forward strand.
CGCCCCGGCGGGCGCGGGCAGCACCTCCCAGTCGAAGCCCTTGGGAGCCTGGAGCGCGACCTGCTGGCGGTAGGAGAAGCCGAGCGGGACCATGGCGTACTTGCCGCCGAAGAAGCCGGGCAGCGTGTCGGAGCCGCCGCTGCCGAGGGTCGAGGCGGGGGCGCTGTGGTCGACGGCGACCTGGTCGTGGACGGTGCGGGGTACGACGGCGTCGCCGGACCCGAACCGCACGCTCACCTTGCCGTCCGCGCCCTGGTGGAACAGGCGCCCGCCCGCCGAGAGCGAGAGGTTGAGCGTCGCCGAGACGGGCTCCTTGAGCGGCCAGGCCACGCCGTACGTGCCGTGCCCGCTGAGCTTCTTGGTGACCGTCCTGAACTCCGTCCAGGTCCAGGGGTGTTCGGGCGTCGGCACGCGCACCTTCGCCGTGCGCAGCCACTTCGCGTTGGCGATCAGCACCCTGGGCTCCTGCAGGAAGGGCACGCCGTAGACGCCGTCCCCGAAGCGTGCCGTGTCCCAACTGCTCTGCGGGATGTCGGACTTGAGGCGGGAGGACAGCAGTCCGGTGAGGTCCGCGAGGTAGCCGCCGTGGGCGAAGTCGGCCAGGTCGTCGGAGGCGTCGTGGATGACGTCGGGAGCCTCGCCGCCCTCGAAGGAGGTGAGCAACTGGTCGTGGACCGAGTCCCAACTGCCCTGGACGTACTCGACCTTCACGCGGGTGTGGCTCGCGTTCCACTCCCGGACCAGTTTCTTGGTGGCGGCGACGGACTCGGGCTGCCAGGCGAGGGACTGGAAGCGCAGCACGATCCTGCCGTCGCCGCCCGCCCTGCCGGAGGAGCAGCCCGCGAGCAGCAGGAGAAGCACGACGGCGGTCGCGGCGATCCTGGTACGCACCGGCATCAGCTCTTCACCGCCCCGGCGAGCAGACCGCCCGAGAGCCGCTTCTGGACCAGCGCGAAGAACGCCAGGGAGGGCAGGGTGGCGAGGAAGGCGGCGGCGGCGAGCGGTCCTAGGTCCGCGACGCCCTCGGCGCCGATGAAGTGGGTGAGCACGACCGGCAGGGTCTGCTTTCCGGGGCTCTTGAGCAGGACGAGCGCGAAGAAGAACTCGTTCCAGGCGGTGACGAACGCGAAGAGCGCCGTCGCCACGATCCCCGGCGCGAGCAGCGGCGCCGTCACCGACACCAGCGTCCGCACCCGCCCGGCGCCGTCCACGGCCGCCGCCTCCTCCAACTCGACCGGCACCGAACGCATTTGCCCGACCAGCAGCCACAGCGCGAAGGGCAGCGACCACACCACGTAGACCAGCACGAGCCCGGGCGCCGAGTCGATCAGCCGCAGCTTTCTGAGCAGCAGGAACAGCGGGATGATCAGCAGCACGAAGGGGAACGCCTGGCTGACCACCACCCAGCCGGTCGCCGCGCGGGAGAGCAGCCCGGGGCGCCGGGCGATCACGTACGCCATCGGGGTGGCGATCAGTACGGCGACGACGGCGGTCACGAGCGCCACGAGCAGGGAGGTCAATGCCGCGTGTGCCAGGGGCTGTTCGTCCAGGGCGCGGCGGAAGTTGGCGAGGGTGGGGTGGCGCGGGATCCAGGTGGGGTGCAGGGAGGCCAGTTCGCGCGGCGGCTTGAAGGCGGTGGAGAGGAGCCAGAGCAGCGGGAAGGCCAGGAAGACCAGATAGGCGAGCAGAGCCGCGTACTGGGCGGCGCGCGCGGCGGGGCGGGTCCTCATTGTTCCTCGCCCCCGCGCAGCCGACCGGCGAGGAACACCGCGAGCAGGACCGAGATCACCGCGACCATCACGCATCCCATCGCCGCCGCGTAGCCGAACTGGCCGTAGCGGAACGCCTCTTCGTAGGCGAACAGCATCGGCAGCCGGGTGCGGCCGCCCGGTCCGCCGCCGGTGAGGACGTACACCAGGGCGAAGGCGTTGAAGTTCCAGATCAGGTTGAGCGAGGTGATGGCGAGGGCGACGGGTCTGATCGCGGGCCAGGTGACCGCCCGGAAGCGGCGCCAGGCGCCCGCGCCGTCCACGGCGGCGGCCTCGCGCAGTTCGCGGGGCACGTTCTGGAGTCCGGCGAGCAGGGCGACGGTGGTGCGGGGCATCCCGGCCCAGACGCCGACGACGATGACGGCGGGCAGCGCGGTGGTGAGGGTGCCGAGCCAGTCGCGCCCGCCGCCGAGTCCGAGGTCGCGCAGCGTCTCGTTGAGGACGCCCGCGTCCGGGTTGTAGACCAGGCGCCACATGACGCCGACGGCGACCTCGGGCATGGCCCACGGGACGATCGCCAGCGCCCGGGCGAGGCGACGCAGCCGCAGGTCCTGGTCGAGCAGCAGGGCGAGTCCGAGTGCCAGCAGGAACTGGGGCACGGTCACGCCGACGGCCCACAGCAGCCCGATGCGGAAGGACTCCCAGAACAGGGTGTCGTGCAGCAGGTCCTGGAAGTTGAGGACGCCGGTCCAGCGGGTGGCGGCGGTGCGCCCCGACTGCGCGTCGGTGAAGGCGAGCAGGATGCCGTAGAGCAGCGGACCGACGCTGAGCAGCAGGATCGGGATCAGGGCGGGCAGCACCAGGAACCAGGCGCCGTGGTCGCGGGCGGGCGCGAGGCGCGCGTTCCGCCGTGCGGCCGCCTCGGCCACCGTCGTCATGGCATCAGCCCCCGTCAGCCCCTTTGCCCCCAGGATTGGCGTGTTCATGGTTGCGAAGGGGCGCCATCGCGTCAAGGGACCGCGCACACGGTCCGACCTGTGCGAATGCGAGACTGACCGGAGAACGGGGCGCACGGCACCCGGCACAAGCACAAGCACAGACTCGGGAACGGGACACGGAGGCGGACGATGGACGAGGCGCGGGCGCGGGACGTACTGGCCGAGGCGAAGGTGCTGCCCGGCCCGGCGCGGGACGCGCGGCTCCTCGCCCTCGGCGAGAACGCCGTCTTCGCCGCCGGTGACCTCGTGGTCAAGGTCGGCCGCGACGAGAGCCTGCTGGAGCGCGCCCGGCGCGAGCTGGCGGTCGCGGGCTGGCTGGCCGGGGAGGGCGTACCGGCGGTGCGCGCGGCGGAGCCCGAGCCGCTGCTCGTGGAAGGGCACCCGGTGACCGTGTGGCACCGGCTGCCCGACGCCGTGCGCCCGGCCGAGCCCGAGGATCTGGCGCGGCTGCTGCGGATCGTGCACGCGCTGCCCGCGCCGCCGGTCGCGCTGCCGCCCCGCGCGCTGCTGGGCGGGGTGGAGCGCTGGCTGCGGCTCGCGGGCGACGCGATCGACCCGGCGGACGCGGAGTATCTGCGGGCGCGGCGCGACGGCTTCGCCCCGGCGGCGGCAGCGCTGACCCCGCACCTGACGCCCGGTCCGATCCACGGCGACGCGCTGCCGCGCAATGTGCACATCGGCCCCGATGGACCGGTCCTGGTCGACCTGGAGACCTTCTCCGCCGACCTGCGCGAGCACGACCTCGTGGTGATGGCCCTCTCCCGGGACCGCTACGGGCTGCCCGCCGAGAAGTACGACGCCTTCACCGAGGCGTACGGCTGGGACGTGCGCGCGTGGGAGGGCTGCTCGGTGCTGCGCGGCGCCCGGGAGACCGCGAGCTGCGCCTGGGTGGCCCAGCACGCGCCCGCCAACCCCAAGGCGCTGGCGGAGTTCGAGCGCCGGGTGGCGTCGCTGCGGGACGGGGACGAGTCGGTGCGCTGGTACCCCTTCTGAGCCCGGCGCCCTCGGGTACCGGACCGGCTCGGACCAAGTCGGCTCAGACCCGCTCCGCCACCAGTTCCCGCACCGGCCAGGTCCCGTCCACCACGGCCTCGGTGTCGCCCTTGCGGCGCAGGAAGCTCTGGAAGTCGGCAGCCCAGGCCGCGTACCACTCGATCTGGCGCCGGTGCAGCTCGGCCGGACCGAGCGCGGCGATCTTCGGGTGCCGCTCGGCTATCGCCACGGCGAGGCGGGCGGCGGCGAGGGCGTCGGCGGAGGCGTCGTGGGCGGCGGTGAGGGTTATGCCGTACTCGGCGCAGACCGCCTCCAGGTTGCGCTTGCCGCGGCGGTAGCGGTCCACCCAGCGGTCGATCGTGTACGGGTCGATGACTGGGCCCAGGGGCTCGCCGCCGAGCCGCTCGGACAGCGACGGCAGCCCGTGGCGGCGCAGTTCGGCGGAGAGCAGGGTGAGGTCGAAGGCGGCGTTGTAGGCGACGACCGGTATGCCGGTCTGCCAGGAGGAGACGAGCGCGGACGCGACGGCGTCGGCGACCTGGTCGGCCGGGCGCCCCTCGGCGGTCGCGCGCTCGTTGCTGACGCCGTGCACGGCGACCGCGTCGGCCGGGATCTCGACGCCCGGGTCCGCGAGCCATTCGCGGTGGCCCAGGAGTTCGCCCGCGCCGACCTCCAGGACGGAGGCGGTGACGATGCGTGCCTCCTGCGGGTCGGTTCCGGTCGTCTCCAGGTCGAAAGCGGTCAGCGTCTGCCGGTGCCAGGTCATGGGTGGTCCCCCTTTTCGTGGTGGTGCGTTCCCCCAGTGGCCTCCACCATGGCACGCGGCACTGACAACCCGGGGTCGACCCCCGCCCCACGGAGGGATGATTCAGGACACCGGGCGCGAATCCGCCCAAGCCGTCTCGAATTCCTCGCGGTAGGTCGGGAAAAGACCGGCTTCGCCCACCTGGTCCGGGCGGACCACCCGGCTGCCGCCCCGCAGCACCAGCACCGGCGACTCCATGCCGCGCGCCCCGCGCAGATAGGACTGCACCACACCGACCCCGTCCGCGCCGTCGCCGTCCACCAGATAGGCGGTGAAGCGCGGTGTCTCGTCGTACACCTGGATCTCGAAGGCGCCCGGGTCCCGCAGCCGGGAGCGGACCCGGCGCATGTGCAGGATGTTCATCTCGACCGAGCGGCTCAACTCGCCCCGCTTCATGCCGAGTTCGCGCTCGCGGCGCTTGACCGCGCTGGAGGCGGGGTTGAGGAAGAGCAGCCGTACCCGGCAGCCGGTCTCCGCGAGCCGGACCAGTCGGCGCCCGGAGAAGTTCTGCACCAGCAGGTTGAGTCCGATGCCGATGGCGTCCAGACGGCGCGCCCCGCCGAAGAGGTCCTCGGCCGGGAACTGCCGCATCAGCCGCACCCGGTCGGGGTGGACGGCCACCACGTCCGCGTACCGGTCGCCGACGAGGTCCTCCACCGCGTCCACCCGCAGACGCCCCGCCGAGGGCACGTCACCGCCCGCGCCGAGCAGTTCGAGGAGCCGGGCCGAGGCGCGCTCCGCCTGACCGAGGACCGCCTCGGACAGGGCGCGGTTGCGGGAGACGACGTTGCGCGTCACCTCCAGCTCGTCCAGGGCGAGTTCGAGGTCACGGCGCTCGTCGAAGTACGGCTCGAAGCAGGGCCAGTGCTGCACCATCAGCTCGCGCAACTGGGGCAGCGTCAGGAAGCTGAGCACGTTGTCGTCGGCCGGGTCGAGCAAGTAGCCCTTGCGGCGGCTGACTTCACGCACCGCGACGGCCCGCTGCACCCATTCCTGTCCGGCGGGTCCGGCGGCGGCCACCACCCAGTCGTCGCCGTGGACGGGCTCGTAGACCGGGCGCAACACGGCGGCCACGACGGCGCGCAGCCGCTGTTCGACGAGGTTCAGCCAGATGTAGGCCCGGCCGGCCCGCTGGGCGCGGGTGCGCACCTCCAGCCAGGCGCTCGCGTCCCAGTCCAGTTCCGGTCCGATCGACCCCGCGTCCATCGGCCGTGCCAGGGACACCGCGCCGGGCGGGACGTCCGTGGAGCTCCCCTCGTGACCCTCGCCACCAGGGGGCAGCTCCAGCCCTCCCGACCCCACCCTGCACCGCCTTCCGTCCCCCGGACCTTCCCCGTCCCAACGATCAAGGAAGGGTACTCCGGGAGCGGCGGGCGGTGCAGCCGGATGGACAGGTCGGTTTCCCAACTTCCCGTCGGGCAGTGGCCGTTCCGCGCGGCGCGGGCGGCGGGAGTGAGCGGATTCATAGCGGTGAGCGCGCCGCGGCGGGCGCGTCCGCGCAGGTGCGGGCGCTGCCGGACCGTCCTCGCCCCGGGGGCGACCCGGCGGAAACCCGTGTTGACCCCGGGCCGTGTCCCGGCCGATATCCGAACGGGGCGCAACCGAGGCGCCATGGGAGCGCCAGACGGGGTAGTCCTCTGAAGGTCCCTCACTTTCGGGGAGACTCGCCGCCGACGCGCCCCCAGCGGGGCCGCCCACCTGAAAGAGTCGTGTCCATGCAGGTCTGGCCTGGAGAGGCGTATCCACTCGGTGCCACCTATGACGGTGCCGGAACCAACTTCGCGGTCTTCACGGAGGCCGCGGACCGAGTAGAGCTGTGTCTGCTGCACGACGACGGCTCCGAGACGGCGGTGGAACTGCGGGAGAGCGACGCGTTCGTGCGGCACGCGTACGTCCCCGGCATCATGCCGGGCCAGCGCTACGGCTTCCGTGTCCACGGTCCCTACGAGCCCGAGCGCGGTCTGCGCTGCAACTCGGCCAAGCTGCTGCTCGACCCGTACGCCAAGGCGGTCAGCGGGTCGGTCCAGTGGGGCGAGGAGGTGTACGGCTACCACTTCGACGCCCCCGACCAGCGCAACGACCTGGACTCCGCGCCGCACACCATGACCTCGGTGGTGATCAACCCGTACTTCGACTGGGGCGACGACCGTCCGCCGCGCACCGACTACCACCACACGGTGATCTACGAGGCTCACGTCAAGGGTCTGACCATGCGGCACCCCGGTCTGCCGGAGGAGCTGCGCGGCACCTACGCGGCTCTCGCGCACCCGGCGATCATCGAGCATCTGACCAAGCTCGGGGTGACGGCTCTTGAGCTGATGCCGGTGCACCAGTTCGTGAACGACCACCGCCTGGCCGACATGGGTCTGACCAACTACTGGGGCTACAACACCATCGGCTTCTTCGCCCCGCACAACGCCTATGCCTCCTGGGGCGACCGGGGGCAGCAGGTCCTGGAGTTCAAGTCGGCGGTGCGGGCGCTGCACGAGGCGGGCATCGAGGTGATCCTCGACGTGGTCTACAACCACACCGCCGAGGGCAACCACCTGGGTCCCACGCTGTCGTTCAAGGGCATCGACAACCCGTCGTACTACCGGCTGACCGAGGACCCGCGCTACTACATGGACACCACGGGCACCGGCAACTCCCTGCTGATGCGCTCCCCGCACGTGCTCCAGCTCATCATGGACTCGCTGCGGTACTGGGTGACCGAGATGCACGTCGACGGCTTCCGCTTCGACCTCGCGGCAACCCTGGCCCGGCAGTTCCACGAGGTGGACCGGCTGTCGTCGTTCTTCGACCTGGTGCAGCAGGACCCGGTGGTCTCCCAGGTGAAGCTGATCGCCGAGCCCTGGGACGTGGGCGAGGGCGGCTACCAGGTGGGCAACTTCCCGCCGCTGTGGACCGAGTGGAACGGCAAGTACCGCGACACGGTACGGGACATGTGGCGCGGTGAGCCGCGCGCGCTCGCGGAGTTCGGCTCCCGGCTCACCGGTTCCTCCGACCTCTACCAGGACGACGGGCGCCGCCCGCTGGCGTCGGTCAACTTCGTCACCTGTCACGACGGTTTCACCCTGCACGACCTGGTGTCGTACAACGAGAAGCACAACGCGGCCAACGGCGAGGACAACCGGGACGGCGAGAGCCACAACCGGTCCTGGAACTGCGGGACCGAGGGCGACACCGACGACCCGGAGGTGCGCGAGCTGCGCGCCCGGCAGATGCGGAACTTCCTCGCCACGCTGATGCTGTCCCAGGGCGTGCCGATGATCAGCCACGGCGACGAGTTCGCCCGCACCCAGCGCGGCAACAACAACGCCTACTGCCAGGACAACGAGCTGTCCTGGGTGGACTGGTCCGAGAGCGGCGACGGCCAACTCCTCGAGTTCGCGCGGGCGATGGTGTGGCTGCGCCGCGACCACCCGGTGTTCCGGCGGCGCCGCTTCTTCCACGGCCGCCCCGTGGAGGGCACCCACGACGAGCTGTCGGACGTCGCCTGGTTCACCCCCGAGGGCGAGGAGATGACCCAGCGGGACTGGGACTCGGCGCCCGCGTCCGCGCTGAGCGTGTTCCTCAACGGCAACGCGATCTCCGAGCCGGGACCGCGCGGGGAGCGGATCTCGGACGACTCCTTCCTGCTGATGTTCAACGCCTCCCCCGAGCCGCTGGACTTCCTGGTCCCCGCCGACCACGGCCGGCAGTGGCAGGTGGTGGTCGACACCGCCCGGCCGGAGGGCGTGCCGCCGAACACGGGTCCGAAGGTGGCGGGCGGCGAGCGGATCACCCTGCCGGACCGGAGCATGACCGTGCTGCAACGGCCCGCCTGAGCGGACCGGGGGCGGTCCGCGCGGGCGCATGGCCGGTCCGCGCGGGTCGCCGCTGGTCCGTACGGGGACCGGTGACACGAAACCGGGCACACGGGGTACGTAGCACTGCATGACTGCTGCCGCGCGACCCCGGCCGGGCGTGCCCACGGCCACCTACCGACTCCAGCTCCAGCCCTCGTTCCCGTTCGCCGCCGCCGAGGCTGCCGTCCCCCATGTGGCGGAACTCGGCGTCTCCCATCTGCATCTCTCCCCGGTCCTGGAGGCCGTGCCGGGGTCCGCCCACGGGTACGACGTGACGGACCCCGGGCGCGTGCGCGAGGAGCTGGGCGGCGAGTCCGGGCTCCGCTCGCTCGCGCACACCGCGCGGGAGCACGGGCTCGGTCTGGTGGTGGACATCGTGCCCAACCACATGGCGATGTCTCCCCGGCACAACCGCGCCCTGTGGGAGGTGCTGCGCGAGGGTCCCGAGTCGCCGTACGCCCGCTGGTTCGACATCGACTGGGAGGTGCGCGGCGGACGGCTGCTGCTGCCCGTTCTGGGCGGTCCGGTCGGCGGCGAGCGGCAGCATCTGGTCGTCGACGGCGACGTGCTGCGCTACCACGACGACGCCTTCCCGCTGCGCGCGGGCACCGAGCACCTGCCGCTGCCGGAGCTGCTGGACGCGCAGTGGTACCGCCCGGTGTGGTGGCGGCTGACCCGCACCGAGCTGAACTACCGCCGGTTCTTCAGCATTTCGGAGCTGATCGGGGTCCGTGTGGAGGACCCCGAGGTGTTCGACGCCACCCACGGCACGATCCTGCGGCTGCTCGACGAGGGCGTGATCGACGGGCTGCGCGTGGACCACCCGGACGGTCTCGCGGACCCGGACGCCTATCTGGCGCGGCTGCACGAGGCGACCGGCGGTCGCTGGACCGTGGTGGAGAAGATCCTCGCCGACGGCGAACACCTGCCCGCCTCCTGGCCCGTCGCGGGCACCACCGGCTACGACGCCCTGCGCCACGTCGACGGCGTCTTCACCGACCCCGACGGCACCGGTGAACTCCTCGACCACTACCGCGCGTTCGCGGTCCCGCAGACCGACCGGGGCGGCGACTGGGACGCCACCGTGCGCCGGGCCGCCTACAAGGTGCTCACCCACGAACTGGCCGCCGAGACCGACCGTCTCACCCGCGCCGCCGTCCGCCTCTGCGCCGCCTCCCCCGACCTCGCCCTGCGCGACCGCGCCCCCTGGGCCCTGCGCACGGCTCTGGAGGAACTCCTCGTCCGGCTGCGCGTCTACCGTCCGTACGCCTCCGAGGACGCCACCGCCGTGCTCACGCGGCAGGCGGCCACCGAGGCACGGCGCGCCTTCGCCGTGGCCGAGGAGGCCGAGGCGGTGGATGTCGTACGGGCGCTGCTGACCGGCGAGGACGACGGGTCGGTCCCCGAACTCACCGAGTTCCGCACCCGGTTCGCCCAGACCGCGTCGGCGCTGCGCGCCAAGTCCGTGGAGGACACCGCCTTCTACCGCTATGTGCCGCTGCTGTCGGTGAACGAGGTCGGCGGCGATCCGGGGCGCCCGGGCGTCTCCCCGGCGGAGTTCCACGCGTACTGCGCGCGCCTCGCCGCCGACTGGCCGGACACCGGCACGGTCGTCACCACGCACGACACCAAGCGCAGCGCCGACGTACGCGCCGCGCTCGCGGTGCTGAGCGAGTGCCCGGGGCGCTGGGCAGCCCTGCTCGCGGACCTGGCCCGCTCCGGCGAGATGGCGCCCGACGGTCAACTCGCCTGGTCCGCCTGGCAGACGGTGTTCGGTCTGGGTCCGGCGGAGGAGGAACGCGTCCGCGAGTACCTGCTGAAGCATGTGCGCGAGGCGGGGATGTACACGAGCTGGACGGAACGCGAGGCGCCCTACGAGGAGGCGGTCACCGCGTTCGTCTCGGCGGGTCCCTGCGGACCGCCCGGCGAACGCGTCGCGGCGCTGCGCAAGTCCCTGGACCCGCACATCCGCGCCAACGTCCTCGGCACCGCGCTGGTCCATCTGACGATGCCGGGCGTCCCGGACGTCTACCAGGGCACGGAGGCGGAGTACCGGGCCCTGGTCGACCCGGACAACCGCCGCCCGGCCACCTTCTCCGCGAAGTCCCCGGGCGAGAAGGACGCGCTCACGACGGCGGCCCTGCGGCTGCGCGCCCGCCGCCCGGACGTCTTCGGCACGACGGGCACGTACGACCCGCTGCCCGCCGAGGGTCCGGCAGCCGACCACTGCCTCGCCTTCACCCGCTCCGGCGAGGTGATCACGGTGGTGACCCGCCTCTCCCTCCGCCTGGCCGAGTCCGGCGGCTGGCGGCAGACGACCCTCTCCCTGCCCCCGGGCCGCTGGCGGGACGTCCTCACGCCGGACCGGGAGTTCAAGGGCTGCGTCCCGGTGGCGGACCTCCTCGGCCCGCTGCCGGTGGCGCTGCTGGAGCGGGCCGAGGAGGGAGACGCAGAGGCTCCCTGAGGGCGTCCCGTGGTCGGGCGGTCACGCGTCCAGCGCGAACACCGCTCCCGTCTGCGCGGACAGGACGCACCCGTTGGAGAAGGTGTGGGTGTATTCGACCCGGTGGCCGTGCCAGAAGCCGGAGGCGTGGGCGGTCACCGGGGCGTAGAGCATCGTGCAGAAGACCTCCTTCGGCGGGATGCGGCCGATGTCGCCGCCCGCGGCGGTGAGCTGGGCGCAGGCTTCCGCCGCGTGGGCGGTGCCCCGGGGCGGGTCGCACAGCAGGAGGGCGCGGCGGGCGCCGGGCGCGAGGGTCTCGCCCTGGCTGACGGTGAGGTGGAGCCAGTCGCCGGGGAGGGCGGGGCGGGGGGCGGCGGAGGCGGGGGAGGTCGCGAGGAGGGCGAGGGCGGCTGCCAGGGCGCCGGCCGCCGCTGTCGCACGGGTGAGAGGGGTCATGCCCGGTGCATCGGCACGGTCGGGCGGGTTCCGCAGCGGGGGTCACCCGAACGGGAGACTCGGGCACCCGGAGGGGAACACCGGTTCGGGGAGGAGGCGCCCCGCTCGGGATCGCCGGTCCGCGCGCCCTCAGCTCGCCGAGAGGCGGTACATGGCCTTCCCGAAGCCGACCTGGTCGCCGTCGCGCACCACCGTCGCGCCGAGCACCCGCTGCCCGTTGACCGTCGTGCCGTTGGTGGAGCCGAGGTCGCGCAGGACCCACAGACCGCCCTGGTGGCGGAGTTCGGCGTGGACGCGGGAGACGGTGTCGTGGTTGAGGCGGAGCCCGTTGGCCGGGTCGCGTCCGATGCGCAGGGGGTGGCCGTGTCCGGGGTGGGGCAGGAGGAGCTTGGGCAGCCGCTCTGCCTGCCACGCCCTGCGGAGCCGTACGGTGAAGCCGGAGACGGCTTCCACGGTGCCGAACAGGGCGCGGGCGAAGCTGTTCCCGCCGGGCAGATCGGCGGTGACGGCGGCGAGTTCGGCGTGGCTGCGCGCGGCGAGGACCAGCTCCATGCGCTGCAGGAACGTGTCGTGTGACATCCGCCCCACGGCGGCGCCGTCGCGCAGGACCCGCAGCGCCTTGTCGCGCTCCGCGTCGGAGATCCGCGCGGCGCGGACGGGGAACTCGAAGGACGACGTCACGCTGCTGATTGTCGGTCAGGCGGCCCGTGGTGTCCAGATCGGGAAGTGCGCTCCCCCGGCGCGCACTTGCGAGCCCGCGCGCACTTTCGCGACACCCGCCCGGAAAGCCCTGATCCGACAGCGGATTGATCGCTTTCGCGGCACGATGGACCAACTACCTCACGATGAGCAGACGAAGGGGAACCGTCCGTGCAGTTCGAGGTGTGGGCACCACAGGCAGAACGGGTCACGCTCCGGTGCGGAGAGGCGCGGCAGGCGCTGGCGCGCGATCCGGGGCGCGCGGGATGGTGGACGGGGGAGGCGGACGCGGCGGACGGCACCCGGTACGGCTTCGCGCTGGACGACGGTCCCGAGCTGCCCGATCCCCGCGCGCGCCGCCTGCCGGACGGTCCGGACGGGCTCGGCGCGGTCGTGGACCACGACCGCTACCAGTGGCGGACCCCGTGGACGGGACGCGGGCTGCCGGGCGCGGTGCTCTACGAGCTGCACGTCGGCACCTACACCCCCGAGGGCACCCTCGACGCGGCGGCGGACCGCCTCCCCCATCTCGCGGAACTCGGCATCACTCACGTGGAGTTGATGCCACTATCCGCGTTCCCCGGTGTCCACGGCTGGGGTTACGACGGCGTGGCGCCCTGGGCGGTGCACGAGCCGTACGGCGGTCCCGAGGCGCTGAAACGGTTCGTGGACCGGGCGCACGAGCTGGGTCTCGGTGTCGCCCTGGACGTCGTGCACAACCACTTGGGTCCGTCGGGCAACCATCTCCCCGCGTTCGGGCCGTACTTCACCGACACCCATCAGACGCCGTGGGGCGCGGCGGTGAACCTGGACGCGCCCGGTTCGGACGAGGTGCGCGCGTACTTCCGGGACAGCGCGCTGGCATGGCTGCGGGACTACCGCCTGGACGGGCTGCGCCTGGACGCCGTGCACGCGCTGCACGACACCCGCGCCCGGCACTTCCTGGAGGAGCTGTCGGAGTCGGTGGACGCGCTCGCCGCCGAGACGGGCAGACCACTGTTCCTGATCGCCGAGTCCGACCTGAACGACCCCCGGTACATCACCCCGCGCGCCGCGAACGGCCTCGGGCTGCACGCCCAGTGGAACGACGACTTCCATCACGCCCTGCACACCGCGCTGACGGGTGAATCCCAGGGCTACTACGAGGACTTCGCCGCCGCGCCGTTCGCCGCGCTCGCCAAGACGCTCACCGGCGGCTATTTCCATGACGGCACGTACTCCACCTTCCGTGGCCGTCGGCACGGGCGTCCGCTGGACCGCGCCCGGCTCGGCGGGCACCGGCTGCTCGGCTACAGCCAGACCCACGACCAGATCGGCAACCGCGCCCAGGGCGACCGGCTTTCGGCTCACCTCTCCCCCGGTCTGGTGGCCTGTGCGGCGACGCTGACGCTCACCGCGCCGTTCACGCCGATGCTGTTCATGGGCGAGGAGTGGGCGGCGGGCACGCCCTGGCAGTACTTCACCGACCACACCGATCCCGAGCTGGCCGAGGCCGTACGGCGGGGCAGGCGGCGGGAGTTCGCGGCGCACGGCTGGTCCGAGGACGAGGTGCCCGACCCGCAGGACCCGGCGACCAGGGAGCGGTCCTGCCTGGACTGGTCGGAGCCGGAGCAGACGGCGCACGCCCGCGTCCTCGACTGGTACCGGCGGCTGATCGCGCTCCGCCACGCGTACCCCGACCTCACGAGTCCCGGTCTCGCGGGCACCAACGTGGCCTACGACGAGGACGCCCGCTGGCTGGCGTTCCGGCGCGGGGACGTACGGGTCGCGGTGAACCTGGGCAAGGAACCGGCGTCCATCCCGCTCGGCAGCGGCCGTATGGAGGTCCTCGCGGCGTGGGACGAGGTGGAGGCGCCGGGCGCGGACGGACGGCTGCGGGTGCCGGGCGAGTCGTGCGTGGTGCTGACGCGGGTCTGAGCGGGCGGGCTGAACGGGCGGGTCTCACCGAGGACTTGAGACCTGTCGCGCTCACTCGAACTCGGTGACCCGTTCCAGCAGGATCGGCTCCCAGGCTCTCCGCAGCCGGGCGCGCAGCAGGGTGGGGTCCTCGGTGGTGCGCCCGTCGAGGCGGGCGGCGAGCTGGACGAGGGTGTCGCAGCGGGCGAGCCACAGACCGCGCAGACAGGGGCGGGGTCCGTACCCGGCGAGGGTCGCGGCGCGGACGGCGGGCGGGGCGCCGACGGCGGCGGCGAGTCCGGCGATGTCCTCGGCCGGGTCGCCCACCGCCGCGCCGCCCCAGCCGAGGACGGCGCGCACCCGCCCCTCGGTGCCGACGAGCACCCGCGCGCCGGTGAGCCCGTGGTGGGTGAGCACGGCGGTGCCGGGCTGCGCGGCGAGCCGGACGGCGGCGGTCGGCGGGAAGGGCTGGAGCCGGGCGCGGTCGAACTCGTCGGCGGCGGCGAGCCGTTCGGCCGTGTGCGCGGCGATGCGGCGCAGCGCCTCCAGGGAGCGCGGCGGTGTACGCGGCACCCCGAGCGTCTCGGCCTGGCGCGGGGGCACCTCGCGCAGTCCGGAGAGCAGTCCGGCGAGGTCCGCCTCGCCGAGCGCGGACACCTCGTGCTCGTCGCCGCTGCCGCCGGTCAGCCGGGCGTCGAGCACACAGGCGAGTCCGGGCACCCAGTCGCCGTGCGCGAGTCCGGCCGGGACGGCGACCGGCACCCGGGACCGCACCAGGTCGCGCAGGCGGGGCTCGCGGCGCAGCCGGGCGGCGGATGCCCGGTCGGGGGCGAGCCGCAGCACATGCCGGGCGCCGACCCACCAGGTGTAGCCGTCACCGCCCGCGACCGGACGGACCTCAAGACCGGCGGAGCTGTCGTCCGCCGTCCCGTCCTCCCTGATCAGCGCGCGTTCCTTGAGGAGGGAGCGGACGAGTGCGCGCACGGTGTCGACGGTGGGTGCGGGTGCCTGGGTCATGGTCGTGGCCGGCCGTTCCGGTATGCGGTCGCTGGGTTGTCTCCTCGGTCCCTCAGTCCACTATGACCATCTCGCGCGTGGTGTTGTTGAGGCGGCGGGCGCCGTCCTCGGTCACGGTGACGATGTCCTCGATGCGCACCCCGAAGCGCCCGGGCAGGTAGACGCCGGGCTCCACGGAGAAGCACATGCCGGGCACCAGGGGCTGTTCCTCGCCCTCGATCATGTACGGCGGCTCGTGTGTGGTGACGCCGATGCCGTGCCCGGTGCGGTGGATGAAGTACTCGCCGTACCCGCCCTCGGTGATCACCGCGCGGGCGGCGCGGTCCACCTCCTGACAGGCGGCACCGGGTCGTACGGCCTGGACCCCGGCTTCCTGCGCGGCGCGCACGAGGTCGTGCACGCGCCGCTCCTCGTCGGTGGGCTCCCCGACGTGGACCGTGCGCGTGGTGTCGGAGCCGTAGCCGTCCTTGAGTCCGCCGAAGTCGAGGACGACCATGTCGCCGTGGCGGATGAAGCGGTCGCCGACCTCGTGGTGCGGGTTGGCGCCGTTGGGACCCGAGCCGACGATGGTGAAGTCCACCTGGGAGTGACCGAAGCGGCGCAGCAGGTCCGCGAGGTCCTGGGCCACGTCCGACTCGCGGCGGTCCGCGAAGGGCACCTTGCGGATCTCCTCGAACGCCGCGTCCGCCGCCGCCCCGGCCGCTGCGAGCAGCTCCACCTCGGCGGCGTCCTTGACCGCGCGCAGCATGGGCAGCGCGTCGGTGAGGGCGGCGTAGGAGCTGTGCGGCAGGGCGCGCTGGAAGCCGAGCAGGTGCATCGCCCAGGTGTTGTCGCTGACGCCGAAGCGGCCCCGGCCGTCGAGCAGGGCGCCGGTCACGGCGTAGGGGTCGACGCCGTCGGTCCAGGGGCGCAGTCCGAGGGCCGTCGAACCGGCGGCAGCCTCCGCGTCGGGGGCTTCCAGCGTGGGCACGACGAGCACCGGTTCACCGCCGGGCACGAGCACCAGCAGGGTGAGCCGCTCGGTCACGGCGGGCGGGGTGTACCCGGTCAGCCACACCATGTCGGGTCCGGGCGCCACCAGCAGCCCGGCGAGCCCGGCGTCCGCCGCCTCCCGGGTCGCGCGGGCCATACGGGCCCGGTAGTCGTCGGCGGTGAAGGGCGCGGGCGTACTACCGGTCATCCGGTGCCTCCGGGCGCTGTCGGGGTGCGGGTGCGAAGCGGTGCCGGGCAGCATCCTGCCCGCCCGCACGGGCGCGCGCGACCCGGTCGGGGCAGGGCGCGGCGGTGGCGCGCGGGGCGGAGGGGCGGCACGGGGTCATCATGGCGGCCGACGGCACCGGCGACCAGCGACTTTCCGACCGGGTCGGTCAGGTCACCACCCCCGGCACCGCCGTCAGCCGCTGCTGCGTCCCGTCCTGATGGCGCACGGTCACCGCCACCTCCGCGCCCGGTCGGGCACGGGCGACCGCGCGGGCCAGGTCGGCGGCCGTGGCGATCGGGGTGGTGCCGAAGCGCACCAGGGCGTCGCCGCGGACCAGTCCCGCCGTGTAGCCGGGTCCGGGCACGTGGACGGCGGTGACCAGCGCGCCCGTCCGCCGCCCGTCGTCCACGGCTTCCAGACCGAGCGTGGCTCCGGACCGGGTGTCGGCGGTCCCGGACGCGGTGGGGGCGGGGGCGGCGGCCGGGGGAACGGCGTGCTGCGGCTTCCCGCCGTGGACGCCGAGACCGAGCGCGCTGGTGCCGACCGCGCCGACACCGATGCCGGACAGCACCAGCGCGCTGCCGACGGACAGCGAGAACACCACGCTCCTCAGCCGCCGCCCCCGCCGCCGCGCACCGTGCGGACGCCCGGCGGGCGCCCGCTCGACGGGCTCCGGCGGCACGCTCTCGCTCCGCCACCGTCCGGGCATCGGACTGGCCCGCAACACACTCTGTTCCATGATTCGTTCGCCTCCGCTGGTGGCCTACCCAGGCCGGACGCCTCCGACGAGCCACGAACGGGTGACACCGCGCCGGGAACCGGCGAGGGCTCTCACCGGTCGCCCGCGAGCCGCCCGACCAGGTCCCCGGCAGCACCCGCGAGCCCGGCCGCGTGCAGCAGTTCGGTGCGGTGGACCAGGCGGGGCGCGGCGAGCGGTACGGCGACGGCGCCGGGTACGGCGGTCGCCGCGAACCGGGGCAGCAGCGCCAGTCCGTGACCGGCCGCGACCAGCGCGGTGAGCGTCCGCACATCGGTGCCCGCGAACGCCAGCGCGGTCCGGAAGGCACCGCCGCCGTTCACGGCGCACAGCCGGGCGAGGGGTACGGCGGTGTCGGGGGCGTCGATCCAGCGGGCGTCGGCGAGGTCGGCCAGGCGCAGTCCGGGGCGCCCGGCGAGGGGGTGGGCGCAGGGCAGCAGGACGGCGAGGGGTTCCTCGGCGACGGCGTGCGAGGTCAGCGGCGCCACGTCGGGCAACTGCAGGGGGTCGCTGGGTGCCGCCGGACCGTCGACCAGGCCGAGGTCGGCGTGTCCGGTGGCGACGGCGGCGGGGATCTCGTCCCGGCCGAGCACCTGGACGCTCACCCCGGACACCGGGAGCACGGCGAGCACGCGGGGACCGAGCGCGGTCGGTGTGGTCGCGAGGGTCAGTCCGCTCGGCGGGGCGGCGGCCAGGCGGATCACGTCGGCGCGGGCGGCGTCGAGGCGGAGCAGCAGCGGGGCGGCGTGCTCCAGCAGACGGTGGCCCGCCGGGGTGGGGACGACGGGGCGACGGGTGAGCAGCGGGGCGCCGAGGTCCTGCTCCAGGGCGGCGATGTGCTGGGAGACCGCCGACTGCGTGTACCCCAGCTCCCGTGCGGCGGCGGAGAACGAGGCGAGTCGCGCCACCGTGACATAGGTGCGCAGCAGATGCGGGTCCATGATCCACAGCATCCCACGCCCATCAGCACCGCTTATCGACCGTGCGTGAATCATCGTTGGACGTGAACCACGACAGCCGCCCAGGATGGCTGTCATGACCGAAACCGCGGTTCGCACCGCCACCGTCGCCCTCGTCGGCGACCGCTCCCCCAACGTCGTCTCCCACACCCGGATCCCGCGCCTCCTCGACGCCCTCGCCGAGCGGGACGGGCTGGTCCTGGACGCCTACTGGATCCCCTCGGAGGATGCCGCGACCGAGGGCACGGTACGGGGCTTCGACGCCGTGTGGGTCCTTCCGGGCAGTCCCTACCGCAGCGAGGCGGGGGTGCTCGCCGCCGTCCGCACCGCGCGGGAGGAGCGCATCCCGTTCCTCGGCACGTGCGGCGGCTTCCAGCACACCCTGCTGGAGTTCGCCCGCAACGCCTGCGGGCTGACCGGTGTCGCGCACGCCGAGAACGACCCCGGCGCCGAGGATCTCCTGATCGAGCCGCTGGCCTGCTCCCTGGTGGGGCACGAGGCGACGGTCGTCCTGGAACCGGGCTCCCTGGCCGAGTCGGTGATCGGCGCGCCGCGCACGGTCGAGCGGTACTTCTGCTCCTACGGTCCCTCCCGTCACCTCGACACGCTGCGCGCCCACGGACTGCGGTTCTCCGGGCACGACACGGACGGGCAGGTCCGGGTCGCCGAACTCCCGGACCACCCCTTCTTCCTGGCGTCCCTGTTCCAGCCGGAGCTGTACGGCGACGGCTCCCGCCCGCACCCGATGATCCGGGCACTGGGCCGCGCCGCGGTCGAGCACGCCGCGAAGTCCGCGCAACCCGCCTGACCTGCCCCGCCCCCGAGACCCCGCTCACCGGTCCGCTCGCGCGGGCGGGAGCCGCCGTCAGCCGATCAACTGGAGCCGCGCCGGAGCCTGCCCGGAGACGAACCGGTGAGCCCTCCCGCCCAGCCACTCGGCCTTGTAACGGTCCACCGAGCGATGCCAGTTGAGGATGCCCGCCAGCCAGTTCTGGAGGTCGAGCACATAGAGCGCCATCTCCGCGCGCGCCTCCTCGGACAACCGGAAGTCCTCGTAGAGCACGGGGAGTTCATGCGCGACCACGTGCTCGAACTGTTCCATGCGCTGGGTCATCAGATCGTGGACGACGGCGAGCGCGGCCGGGTAGTCGACGCCGAAGAAGTTCTGCACGACGAGGATCGCGTTGTGGATCTCGCCCTCGTACTCGATCTCCTTCTGGTACGAGAACACGTCGTTGAGCAGACAGGCGTAGTCCATGGCCGCGTTCTCCAGCGAGCGCACCGGGCCGCTGGCGTAGACCTCGGGCGGGATGGCGGGACCCCGTCCGGCCCGGCACATGCTGAGGGTGAGGTCGGAGCCGAAGGTGGCGCGGCGCATCTCCAGATAGTCGACCGGGTCCGGGACGCGGTTCTGGAGCTGGTTGGACAGCTCCCACACCCAGCTCTCCGTCATCACGTCCACCGCCGCCTTCAGGGTGACCCGCTGCTCGGCGGTCATCGGCGCCGTGGTCCGCTGCCACAGGTCGATCAGCGCACGCTCCATCGCGTTGGCCGGGACGATCTCCGGCGGTCCCTCCAGGGACATGCACTGCGAGAGCCGGGCGGTGGTGAGGCGGGCGGCGGCGAGGTCGCGGCGGTGGCCGTAGACGAGGGGGTAGTAGTCGTCGCCGTAGGTCCCCCAGGCGAGCCACTGGGCGCTGAGGTCGAGTCCCTCGGGGGTGGCGTCGGGGTCCAGTCCGGCGGAGCAGAGCGCGAGGTCGTAGGCGGCGAGCTTGTCCTCGTCCCAGACGCCCTCGCCGAGGATGCCCATCCGGGTGCACCAGGCGACCAGGTTGCCGCGCGAGGCGTCGATGTGCGGGCTCAGCTCCAGCGGGAACGGCATGTGGAACTCGGGCAGCAGGGACGGTCCGACCTTCTGGAACGGCACATGGGTGTGCCGCCGCAGCCGCTCGGTCGCCGCCGACGCCAGCAGGGCGGCCACGTCGGCGGCGGAGGCGCCCGGACCGCTCGGCACCGCCCAGGGGGAGGTCGTGCGTGCCCCCTTGTTCATGTAGCGGCTGGAGCGCAGATGCCATTCGTGGCCGCCGCTCTGCCAGTCCTGGAGTCCCTTGGTGTACGCGGCGACGGCGGCCACCTCGTCCGCCCTGAGCCCGTTCTCCACGGCGACGGCGGGGACTTCGGTGAGCGCGGTGTGCTCGAACTGGTGCAGGCGTGAGGTCAGGACGTCGTTGACGGTGTCGGCGGCCTGCTGGGTGGTGCAGCCGAAGAACGTCTCCACGACCAGGACGCCGTTGCTGTTCTCCCCCTCGTCCTCGACCTCGCGCTGGTAGGAGAAGAGGTCGTTGCGCAGATGGACGGCGTCGGAGAAGGTCTCCATCAGCACCCGCAGCGGCCGGGTTTCGGCGACCGACGCGGGCACCTCGGCCGTCGCGTACTCCACGAGTCCGGCCGACCAGGGGGCGCCGCCCACCTTGCGGCGCATCTCGATGTACTCGACCGGGTTGGCGATCCGGCCCTCGTTGATGTTGGACAGCTCCCACAGCGACTCGTTGAGCAGATGCTCGGTCGAGACGGCGAAGCGGCGGCGCCAGTCCGCCGACATGGCCGGCACCGTGCGCGCCCACAGGTCCGCGAGACCCGCCTCGACCGGGTTCTCCGGCTCCGGGACGGGGGTTTCGAGGTCGAGCGGCATGAACAGCGGCAGCCGGTCCAGGTGCGCCTTGCCCGCGGCGCGGTCCTGGGTGCGTTTGTACATGTCGAGGAAGTGGTCGTCGAAGAAGAACACCCACACGTACCAGTCGGTGATCAGCGAGAGCGCGGGCCCGTCGCAGTCGGGGTGGGTGTAGGCGCACAGCAGTCCGTAGTCGTGCGCCTCCAGGTCGGCCTGGTCCCAGATCCCGGAGCCCTCCAGCATCCCCATCTCGCGCGCCCACGCGGTCGAGTGGGCGCGCGCCTCGTCGACATGGGGGTTGAGCCGCGCGGGATACGGCATGTAGAAGGGCGGGAGTTCGAACGGCTGCGTCATGACCGGGTCCTGCCCGGCGGCCGAACGGGTCATCCGCCGCACAGCGGACGATCACACCATCGCGTGAACCATCCCCGCAATCGGGAACTTCCGGAACGCGGCACACCGTTGGGGGAGACAGCCGACAGGCACCCCCACGTCAGTCCCGGGGGTTGACCTGGATCAGCGCGTGGGTGCCACTGGTGCGCCAGGACCGGCCCTCCGCCGCGTTCAGCTCTGCCTCGGTGGCGGCCGACAGCCCGGTGATCACGTCGGACTTGAGAGTGCGCAGGGTGGCGACGGGACCGGGGAAGCAGGCGGTCACGTCGCGGAAGGAGGTGGTGGGCGGCCAGTACCGGTCGCCCACCAGGCGGCGGTAGTTGAGGTCGCCCTTGAAGAGGGTCAGCCGGGCGTCGGCGAACTCGGCGCGCAGGTCGTCCGGCAGCTCGGTGTACGGCAGCGGGGAGGCGAGGAAGGGATGGGTGCGTACGGAGAGGCGACCGTCGGCCATGGCCGACCAGAGCAGGTCGCCGTACGCGGCGGCGGCGCCGGACGCGGACCGCAGCCGGGTCAGCGCGTCCACCACGTCGGCGGTCGTGGCGTCGGAGACGTAGTAGGGCCACGGCTTGACATAGAGGACGGCGCGGGCGATCCGGTGCTCGTCGAGGAGGTGGGCGGTCAGCAGCAGGTCGGGGACGAGTTCGCGGCCCGCGTTGTCCGCGACCAGACAGAGGGTGCCCGCGCTGTCGGGCGGGAGCAGCGACCAGAGGGTGTCGCTGTCGTCGGCGACCAGACCCGGGGTGGCATCACGCGACCCGGCGCCCTCGGCACCCTCCGCGGACAACTGGAAGCTGAGGTCGGCGCGGTTGCCCCAGAGCGAGCCGTGCAGCAGGGCGCGACCCCGCTCCTCGGCCGTCTTGTCCTGGAGCGCGTCCAGCGCGGCCAGTTCCTCGCCGGTCTCGGGGGCGCCGAGTTCGGCGTACTTGACGGGGCGGAAGGGGTCGACGCCCTGCCAGGGACCGGGGGCGAAGTAGCCGACGGCGTCGAGCAGTACGCGGTAGAAGTAGCTCTCGGCCCACAGCCACGGCACCTCGTACCAGGACTTCCCCACATACTGGGCGAGACCCCAGGCGTGCCAGCGGGCGCGGTCGTCGGGGTCGGTGCCCGCGGGCAGGTCTTCGATGACGCCGTCGGCGCCGGAGCGGAGCAGGTCGTCCAGCGCCCGGTGCTGTGCGGGACCGTAGGGAGAGGCGTCCCGCACCTGACGGATGATCGCGGGGTGCCGGTCGGCCAGCACGCTGTGCGGGAAGGAGCCGGGCTCGTCGCCGGTGATCACGGGGGCGGTGGGGGCGTCGGACATGCCGTCACCGTACCCCGCCGGTCAGGCGGCCCTGATCTCCCGCTCCAACTGCGTGGCGAGGGCGAGATAGCGAGGGCGGCGGTGCACCGGGACCAGCCCCCGGAGCATCAGGAACCACATCTCGGCGACCCGGCGCGGCAGCCGGGCGACCGGCTCGATGGAGCGCCCGGCGACCCGGGTGCCGACGAAGAAGCAGACGAGGGAGTGCGCGACGGTCCCGGCGTCCACGTCGGGGTGCAGGTCCGAGTCCTTGACGGCACCGGCGAACTTCCGGGTCGCGAACTCCAGCCACTCGGTGAACGGATGGCGCAGCGGCGGGCGTACGGACACATCGGCGGTCACGAGCCGGAGCCCCGCGCGCGGCACCGGGTCGTCCACGGCGAGCCGGGCGATGCCGAAGGTCGTGCGCATCAGACACTCCAGGGAGGAGCGGCCCCGGCTCTCGGCGTCGGCCACCACCTGCTGTACGGCAGCCGCCTGGAGCTCCAGGATCGCGTGGGCGAGGTCCTCCTTGGCAGCGAAGTGGAAGTACAACGCGCCCTTGGTGACACCCGCGTGCCCCACGATGTCACTCAGACTGGTGGATTCGTAGCCCTGCCGGTCGAAGAGATCGGCGGCGGCCGCGATGATCGTCGCCCGGGTCTGTTCAGCGCGCAGTTGCCTCGCCATCGACCGACCCCTCTCATGAACGAACGGGACACGCGGTTTGTTTTAACCCCGCGCATACGATAACTCACCGCAGGGGAACGGGAGTCCAGTAAGACGCAATGGATTTCGGCCACTTCCGCGGAGGCGGGTCCCGCTTCCGCTCAACGGCGTGGTGTGCAGCGTTTACCGCTGCCTCCACGGGAGTTGAGGCACTCCACTTGCGCCGTCCCGGACGGATCGAGCCATGTGTGCATACCCAGTGGGCATATGAGCGCGGTGACACCACGCGCGTGGAAAACAGCCCGCGCGGTCGGTCTGAACGGCGCGCGCCCCGTCCGCGTACTGGTGGGGACAGCCCTGTTCCCGCGCCCGCCGAGGAGGCGTCCCGGATGACCCGGTCGACCCGGACCATCGCCCGCCTGAGCGTCACGGCGACCGCCGCGACGGCTCCGCTGCTGCTCCTGCCCTGGACGGCGACGCCCGCCCTGGCGCACGGCGCCCCCACCGCCCCGGTCAGCCGGGTGTACGCCTGCTCCCCCGACGGCGGCAGCGCGGGTACGGCAGCCTGCCGCGCGGCGATCGCGGCGAACGGCGGCGCGTCCTTCGCCGCGTGGGACAACCTGCGGGTCCCGAACGTCAACGGCCGTGACCGGCAGGTGATTCCGGACGGCAGGCTGTGCAGCGGGAACCTCTCCGCCTACCGGGGTCTGGACATCGCCCGCGCGGACTTCCCGGCCACCCGGCTGACGTCGGGCGCGCGGATGACGATGACGTACACCTCCCCCATCGCGCACGCCGGGACCTTCAAGCTGTATCTGTCCAAGCCCGGTTACGACCCGTCGAAGCCGCTGAAGTGGTCCGATCTGCCCGCCACCCCCTTCGCCGAGGTCAAGGACCCGCCGCTGACGAACGGCGCGTACCACATACAGGCGACGCTGCCGAGCGGGCGGACGGGCCGTCAGATGCTGTACACGATCTGGCAGACGAGCAGCACGCCGGACACCTATTACTCGTGCTCCGACGTCGTCTTCTCCGGATCGGGATCCGGGTCCGGGTCCGGGTCCGGCTCGGGATCGGGCACGGGCTCGGCGTCCGGCGGCGGTTCGGGATCGGGCGCGAAGGCGGAGAAGAAGGAGTCCGCCAAGAAGCCGTCCGCCTCCCCGTCCCACGCGCACCACAAGCCCTCGTCCTCCCCCAGCCCGTCGGCGAGCGCCGCCGACGAGCCGCGCAAGGACGCCTCGTACGCGCCCGTCACCTCGGACGACAGCACGCCGGTGGCCGAGGCGACCCGCGCGGACGCGGGTCCCTCGGCTCCGTTGCTGGCGGCGGGCGCGGCGGGGGTGCTGCTGATCACCGCGGCGGTGGCGTTCCTGCCCCGTCTGCGACGACGCTGAACGGCGCCGAACGCCCCTACGTGTCAGGTCAGTTGACGGAGACCGCCGCCCCGTTGTCGCTGACCGGCGCGTACTTGGCGGTGAAGTAGCCGTTCGCGAAGCACAGCGACGAGCCGGACACCTTGGTGAACTGCTGGTTGGTGAAGGCGATGCTGCTGTCGGCGTTGTCCGCCTTGCCGTTCAGGCTCGGCGCCTGGTAGACGCAGGTGATGCTGCCCAGCAGGGTGCGCAGCTTGACCGTGGTCTGGATGGTGGACCCGGCGGCGGGCAGCACGGTGAGGGTGCCGTCCGAGGCGACCGACGCGGTGTACGGCAGGTTGTCGACGGTGATGCCGCTGACGCCGAGCACACCGGTAACGTTGCTGGAACAGCTCGAACTGTTGAAGCTGTGCCCGGTGACCGACTCGGTGGCCGTGCCGGGCGCGTCCGGGTTGCCGGTGACGCTCGCGGTGAACTGGGACGAGGTGCAGACGACTCCGCTGGTGCCGGTGGCGCTGGAGTAGAGCGTGGCGGAGGTGCCGGAGGCCAGCGGCGCGGTGAGCGTGTCGCCGACCGCGACGGCGGTGCCGCCGGGACCGCCCGTGGTCAGGACGGCGGTGCCGTCGGCCGAGGCGGGGGCGGCCGCGGTGAGGGCGAGCGCGGTGGCGGTTGTGGCGAGGGCGAGGAGCGTGCGGGTACGCATACGGGTGCCTCTCTTCGGCGTGGGGGGAGTGCGGGGTGGGGTGGGCGCTTTGACGGTGCCGGGGTGCGGTGCCGCTCGGCGGGTCCGGCGCCACGGACCCAGGGGGAAACCAGGGAGAGTTGTAGACCTGATGGTCCGTCAACGTCAATACAGCACAAGGCAATTGAGGGAAGCAGCGCGGTGTGCGCAGCGTGCACACCCATTTTTCACAACTCCCTTGACCCTTCAAAGTAACCGGCGGTAACTTCCTGGCAGGCTACCGCCGCGTAACACAACAGCCCTCGCACCCGCCGGGAGTACGGGGACGGCGTGCGCGGCAGCCGCTGTCCGCGCCAGGACACCGCGCCACCTGAAGCCCACCCCGCATTGATCCGTGCCCATGGGAGCAGACATGGCCTCGTCCCCGGACTTCGCGTCCGCCGACCACACCCCCGAGAACCCGGACGGCGGTTCCCCCGCGTCCTCCCCGGACCCGGCGCCCGCCGGGAGCGGGAGACGCGGACGGGTCCGGCTGCGCCGCGCCGCCGTGCTGGCGGTGCCCGCGACGCTGGTCGCCGCCGGTCTCGCCGTCTTCACCGCCCAGGGAGCGCTGGGTGTGCAGTTCGCGATCTCCGGAATGCCGTTCACCGTCACCGCCACCGAGCTGGACGGCACCGGCTTCGAGCAGTTCGGCGGTCTGGACAACATGGCGGACGGCAGCCCCAACGCGGGCGACACCGGCGGTCAGGTGCTGGTCGTCACGTCCGCGATCAAGAGCGCCAAGCTCACCAAGCTGTGCCAGAGCGTGGACCTCGGCGGCACCAACCTGCTGATCACGGCGGGCAGCGGCAAGACCCGGGTGTCCGCGACGGACCTCACCACGGACTCGACCAAGCTGTCGGGCGACGCGTCGTTCGACAACATCGAGATCGGCAACGACGCGAGCACGCTCACCAAGGCGAACGCCAAGGGTCCGATCGGCGTGTTCAGCCAGCAGGCGGACACCGTGCACATCGCCAACCTGCGGCAGACCAACTACGCCACCACGGCGGGTGTGTTCAAGCTGCCCGGGCTCAACCTGCGCTTCAGCGACTCGGGCTGCTGATGCCGGGGCGTTCCGAGCGGTCCACGCGAGCGGTCTTCCGCGACTGGCGGGGGCGCCGTCCGTTCTGGGGCGGGCTGCTGCTCGCCCTGGGCGGGGTGGAGATCCTGCTCACCGAGAAGGCATCGCTGAAGGTCGTCATGCACATCGGGATGCAGGGCGTGGCCGGCTATCTGCTGCCCGCCCTGATGGTGCTGCTCGGGCTGCTGATCCTGTTCAACCCCGCACAGCGGCTCTTCTACTCGCTGACCGGCATCCTGTGCGCGCTGGGCACCTGGCTCACGTCCAACCTGGGCGGCTTCTTCATCGGTCTGCTCCTCGGCGCGACCGGCGCCTGTCTCGCCTTCGGCTGGCTCCCGGACCAGGAGCCGCGCGTCTCCCGGCGGCAGCGCCGCAAGCGCGCCCGCGCCCTGGCAGGCGATCTGAGCGAGGGCGTGGAGAAGGCGGCCTGAGCCCGCCGGGTCCGAGGACCCGGGACCGCGCTCCGGCGCCGGAAGCCGAGTCGGCTCCGGCGCCGGATGTCGTACGACCGATGGAACGCCGTGCGTGGTCCGTCCTTCGATCAGGTGACACGGGAACCGCGCCCGGGGCGCGGCACGTTCACCGGACGGTCGGCGCCTCCGTCGCGCTCGTCTCGGCGGCCGTACCGGCCGGACCAGCGGCAGCGGCGTCGACACCGGGCGCCGTGCTCTCCGACTTCATCGCCTTCGCCTCGCTCTTGAGGATGCGCATCGACTTGCCGAGCGCGCGGGCGGTGTCCGGCAGCTTCCGGGAGCCGAACAGCACGATGAATACGATCGCGACGACCAGCAGGTGCCAGGGTTCGAGTCCGTTGCGGAGCATGACCGCCCCTCCCTCTCTCACGGGTGTTCACGTGCTTTTCTCACGTGGTTCCTGAACGACCGGGGCTCCCGCGCCGCCGACCCGCTCAGCAATGATTGCTACATTGCGCAACTGTACAACCCAGGGTGAGACACAAGAGGGCGCCGATGAGTATCACCAGCAGCCGGAGCACGGCACCGTCGCGACGGCGCGGTGCCGACCGCGACGACCGCGGCGGTCGCGCAGGCGACGGCGACGGGGCGGAGTCCCCGCGCGCCACGGCCCGTGACCAGCGCCGCAAGCGCGGTCGCAGGCTGCGCACCGTCCTCGTGGTGTTCCTGTCGCTGGCCGTGCTGGTCACCGCCGGGGCGGGCTGGCTGTATCTCAAGCTCGACGGCGACATCCGCACCTTCGACTCCGGCGGTCTCTCCGACAACCGGCCCGCCGCGGGCTCGTCCAAGGGTGAGAACGTGCTCGTCATCGGCTCGGACGCGCGCACCGACGGCAACGCGGCGCTCGGCGGCGGCGACAAGACCGCCATAGGGCGCTCCGACACCACGCTGCTGCTGCACATATACGCCGACCACAAGCACGCGCTCGCGGTGTCGATACCGCGCGACACCCTGGTCACCATCCCGCCCTGCAAGCTGCCGAACGGCACCTGGACCCAGACCCAGCAGAACACCATGTTCAACGCGGCGTTCTCCGTCGGCGAGACCGACAAGGGCAACCCCGCCTGCACCCAGAACACCGTCGAGCAGCTCACCGGGCTGCGCGTGGACCACACGGTGGTCGTGGACTTCAAGGGCTTCGCCTCGCTCACCCAGGTCGTCGGCGGCGTCAAGGTCTGTCTGCCGAACGACGTGTACCAGAAGGACCTGAACCCCAACCGCACCACGCGGGGCACGCTGCTCTTCCCCAAGGGTGAGCAGAAGGTGGCGGGCAAGCAGGCGCTGGACTACGTACGGCTGCGGCACGGCATCGGCGACGGCTCGGACATCGGCCGCATCAAGCGGCAGCAGGCGTTCATCGCGAGCCTGCTGAAGGAGGTCAAGAGCAAGGGCTTCACCCCGACCCGGCTGCTGCCGCTGGCGACGGCCGCCACCAAGTCCCTGACCGTGGACCCCGGTCTCGGCTCCGCCGACAAGCTGCTCTCCTTCGCGATGTCGATGAAGGACATCGACCTGCACAACACCAAGTTCATCACCATCCCCTGGCGGTACTCCGGTTCACGGGTGGCGGTGGTGGAGCCGGACGCGAGCGAGCTGTGGGCCGCGCTGAAGGACGACCGCACGATCGACGGCAAGGACGCCAGCGGCAAGAAGGGCGCGAAGAACAAGGGCGCCAAGGCGTCCGCCTCCCCCACCGCCTCGGCCGAGCCGGTCTCCGGCGCGGGCATCAGCGTGGCCGTCTACAACGGCACCACGGTGACCGGACTCGGCGCCAAGGGCGCCCAGATGCTGACCGCCGACGGCTTCACCGTCACCGGCACGGCCACCGCGACCTCGCAGGACCACGCGACGACGGTCGTGCAGTACGGACCCGGTCTGGAGAGCCAGGCGCAGACCGTCGCCAAGGCGTTCCCGGGCGCCACGCTCGAACAGATCGGCGCGGCGCGGATCAACGTTGTCCTCGGCCAGTCGTACGCCACCGCCGCC
This sequence comes from Streptomyces sp. DSM 110735, assembly GCF_016482685.1. Classification (GTDB taxonomy): domain Bacteria; phylum Actinomycetota; class Actinomycetes; order Streptomycetales; family Streptomycetaceae; genus Streptomyces. The sequence goes on from NZ_JACYHF010000006.1 coordinate 331,972, forward strand.
TCCGCCTCCGCCGCCCCCGCCAAGGTGCCGAGCACCGTGGCCGACGGCGCCCGCTCGGCGGACGAGAACCCGTGCGACAACCTGACCTACGGCTGAGCCGCCCCTGACCCGCGCCGGTCGTACCGGGCGCGGGCCACGGTCAGCGCGAGGGCGTACACCCCGAGGACGGCGGCGAGCAGCGCGTAGTGCACGGCGGGCAGACCCGTCATGCGCAGGGCGGTGCCCAGCGGGGAGAGCGGGATCAGCAGCCCGGCGGTGGCCAGGGCGGCAGCCGACCAGCCGACCGGGCCGGGACGGCGGCGCCCGGCCACCCGGCGCCCGGTGCGCAGCAGGACCATCACCAGCGCCTGGGTGAGCAGGTTCTCGGTGAACCACGCCGAGTGGAACAGCATCCGGTCATCCAGTGCGGCGTTCCCGTGCGGGGCGAACGCGAGCACGGTGAAGGTGGCGAGGTCCGCGACCGTGTTGAGCAGCCCGAATCCGGTGATGAAGCGCAGGAACGCGGGCGGTCGCAGCCGGGTCGGGCGACGCAGCACCGCCCGGTCGGGGCGGTCGTGGGCGAAGGCGAGCTGCGCCGCGTCGAAGCACAGGTTCTGCGCGAGCACCTGCGCCGGAAGCATCGGCAGGAAGGGCAGCAGGAGCCCGGCGCCGAGCATGGCGAGGACGTTGCCGAGGTTGGAGGAGAGCGTGACGCGCAGATAGGAGGCGATGTTGGCGCTGCTGTGCCGCCCCGCGACCACCGCGTGTCCGATCGCGGTGAGGTCCTTGCTGCCGAGCACCACGTCGGCGCTCTCCCGGGCCACGGCGACCGCGCCGCGCGGGGCGATGCCGACGTCGGCGGCGTGCAGCGCGGGCACGTCGTTGACGCCGTCGCCTAGGAAGCCGACGGTGTGCCCGGCTTCGCGCAACCCGCCGACGACGCGCGCCTTGTCCTCGGAAGTGCAGCGGGCGACGACCCGTACGCCCCCTGCGCCGCCCGCCACCACGGCACCGGACGCCGTGGCCACCTCCCCCACGTCGAGCCCCAGGTCGCGGCAGACGCGGGCGGCGGTGGCCGGGTGGTCGCCGGTGAGGACGTGCACGGTGACGCCGAGCGCGGTCAGTTCACGCAGCGCCTCGGCGGCGCCCGGCGCGAGTTCGTCGCGGAAGCCGACCAGCCCCCGGAAGGTGAGCCCGCGCACGTCGGCGGCGCGCCAGGACCGTACGACGGCCGGGCGTTCGGCGGTCGCGACGGCGAGCACCCGCAGCCCGGACTCCGCCTGCCGCGCGGCCAGCGCGAGCAGCCGCCGGTGTTCCTCCTCCGGCAGCGCGCACCGGTCGAGTACGTCCTCCACCGCGCCCTTGGTCACCAGCACATGGCGTCCGAGGCTGCCCGCGACGACCGCCGTGGCCACCCGGTGGGCGGGGTCGAAGGGCAGCGCGGCGACGCCGTCGTACTCCTCGCCGACGGGTCCGGCGGCGCTCAGCAGCGCCTCGTCGAGGGCGTCGGGGGCGGGCGGTTCGGCCAGTTGGAGGGTCCACCAGGCGCCGACGGCTGCCCAGCGCAGCACCTCGGGATCGGTGCGCCCGTCGGGACCGAGCGCGGCGGCGACGACGGGGCGGTCCTGGGTGAGGGTGCCGGTCTTGTCCACGCACAGCACGTCGACCGCGCCGAGGTCGTGCAGCGCGGGCAGGCGTCGTACGACCACCTCGTGGGTGCGGGCGAGCAGGGCGGCCGCCCGGGCCAGGCACGTGGTGACGATCACCGGGAGCATCTCGGGGGTGAGCCCGACGGCGACCGCGACGGCGAACGGCAGCGTGGCCACGCCCCGGCCGTGCAGCGCGGCGGCAGCCATGAGCACGAGCGGCGGGGTCAGCAGCACGAAGCGGACCAGCACCCAGGAGATGCCGTGCACGGACCGGTCGAACGCGCTCGGCTCGCGCCGCACCGGGGTCTGCTGGGCGGCGGCGAACCGGGTGCGCGGACCGGTCTCCACGACGACGGCGGTGGCGCTGCCCGTGACCACCGCGCAGCCCTGGAAGCACAGATGGGTCTCGGCGCCCGGCTCGGGCACGTCGGCGGCGTGTTTGGGCACCGGCGCGGACTCGCCGGTCAGCGCGTCCTCGCGCACGGTCAGCCCCCGCGCGCGCAGCAGCGTCACGTCGGCGGGCACCAGGTCGCCGGGTCCGAGCCGTACGACGTCACCGGGCACCAGGTCGGCGACCGGCACCTCGCGGGCGCGCGGCTCGGACGCGTCGTCGGTGCGGCGCAGCACGGTGGCCGTGCCCGTGACGAGCCCGCGCAGTGCGGCGAGGGCGCGGTCGGCGCGGCGTTCGCCGGTCACGCGCAGCGCGCAGCTCACGGCGACGAGGGCGAGGATGACGGAGGCGGTGCGCCAGGAGGCGACGCAGGCGGAGACCAGACCGAGGGTCAGCAGCAGGGCGGTGAAGGGGTCGCGCAGGGCGCGGGCCGAGCGGCGCGGCCAGGAGGGTCCGGCGGGGCGGGCGGGGACGTTCTCACCGAGGGCGGCGAGCCGTGCGCCCGCCTCGGTGTCGGTCAGTCCGCGCGGTCCGGTCTCCAGGCGCCGCAGCAGCCCGAGTGCTGTGTCCGGCACGGGGTCACAGGCCGTGCAGTCGGCGTACGGGCGCGGCGGGCCCGTCCTGCTGCCGGGCGGTCAGTCCGACGAGGCGGTGGACGACGTCCACGAGGGCGGCCTGTTCGACGGTGTCCACGAAGTACACCTGGCGGCGTCCCTCGCGGCGGGAGCGGACGAGTCCGGCGAGCTTGAGCTTGGTCAGATGCTGGCTGACGGCGGGCAGGGCGCCGCCGACGCGCTCGGCGAGCCCGGTGACGTCGCTCTCGCCCTGGGCCAGCGCCCATACGATGTGCAGCCTGGCCGGTGAGGCGAGCAGCCCGAAGGCGGCCGCCGCCTCCGCGAACACCTCCGGGGAGGGGTCCTGCCGGCCGGTGCCGGGCGGTGTCGCCACTGTGCTCGTCCTCCTGGGCGTGTTCGCGCCGTGTCGCGCGGTGTCTCGCGGTGTCCGTCGGTTTCCGGGGAGCCAGTGTAGGTCGCCGGAGCGTCCCGTCCGTGCCGCGCGGGACGGACAGGAGAGGCGGGACAGGCGGAACGCCCGGCGGCGGTGGGCGCGCCGGGCGTTCCGGGTCGGGTCGGGCGGGCTGCCGCTGTCAGCTCAAGGTGCCGTCAGCCAGTCCGCCGATCCCGCCGACTTCAGCTCAGCCCCGCGGACTTCAGCCACGCCCGCGCCACGTCCAGCGGGTCCTTGTGCTGGTTCTGCACCTGGGTGTCCAGGTCGAGCAGGGTGTCGGTGTCCAGCTTGGCGGAGACCGCGTCGAGCGCGGCGGCCCCCTCCTTGGTCAGCGCGCCCTTGCGGACGAGCGGCTGGACGTTCTCGAAGCCGAAGAGGTTCTTCGGGTCCTGGAGGACGACGAACTTCTCCTTGGCGATGATCGGGTCGGTGCTGAAGATGTCCGCGACCTGCACGTCGTTCTTCTTCAGCGCCGCCTGGGTGAGCGGGCCGCCCGCGTCCAGCGCCTTGAAGGACTTGAATTGCAGGCCGTACACGTCCTTCAGTCCGACGAGTCCCTGGTGGCGGGTCTGGAACTCCGGGGAGGCGCCGATCACGAGGTCCTTCGCCGCGCCCTTGAGGTCGGCGATGGTGGACTTGTCGGTGAGCTTGAGCTTCTTCGCGGTGGCCGCGTTGACGGTGACCGAGTCCTTGTCCTCGGCCGCCGACGGCTTGAGCAGGGTCAGCTTGGAGTCGAGCTTGGTCTCGATCGCCTTGGTCGTCTCCTCGGCCGTCTTCGGGGTGGCCTTGGGGTCGAGGTAGGCGAGCAGGGCGCCGTTGTACTCGGGCAGGACGGAGATGTCGCCGCTCTTGAGGACGCGGTACGTCGTCTCGCGGCTGCCGATGTTGGGCTTGTAGGAGACCTTGACGCCCTTGGCCTTGAGGGCTTCGCCGTAGATGTCGGCGAGCAGGATGCTCTCGGCGAAGTTGTTGGAGCCGACCACGACGGTGCCGGCGGAGGGCTTGTCGCCGCCGGTCAGCGGGTTGTCGTCGGAGCCCTTGTCCGAGGAACCACAGCCCGCCAGCAGCGCCGTCGCCGCCACGAGCGCGGCCGCCGCCACGGCTCGGTTCCTCCGGGTGGGCCTGCTGATGCGGATGTCAGTAGTCACCCGTCGATCCAAGCCAGCGTGCTCCTGGCCAGTCAAGTGCGTCATGGTCACCAATTGGCTTCGATTAGTGGGGAGTTGTGCAGTTCGGTGCGGGACACCCGGCATGGTTCAGCTACTCCTTCGTACGCCGGGCGAGACCACCAGGCGGGAGAGGGCCCAGAAGAGGACGAGGGTGGCGAGCGCCATCCCGGCGACCAGGGTGGCGCCGCCGACGACCTTCTCGTAGTCCTTCTGGTAGAGCCCGTCGATGATGTACCGGCCAAGCCCGCCGAAGCTGACGTAGGCGGCGATGGTGGCGGTGGAGACGATCTGGACGGCCGCCGTGCGCAGTCCGCCGAGGATCACCGGGAGGGCGACGGGCAGTTCCACCTGGAGCAGGATGCGCGTCTCGGTCAGCCCCATGCCGCGCGCCGCGTCCACCGGGGAGGGGTCGACGGAGCGGATCGCCTCGTAGGCGGTGACCAGGATGGGCGGTATCGCGAGGATGACCAGCGGGATCATCACGGGCAGTACGCCGAAGCCGAGCCAGAAGAACATGAGCACCAGCAGACCGAAGCTGGGCAGTGCCCGCGCGGCGGTGGCGACCAGGGCGATGGCGTTGCCGCCGCGTCCCCGGTGGCCGGTGATCAGACCGACGGGCAGCGCGATCACGGCGGCGAGGACGAGCGCTTCGAGCGAGTAGCCGATGTGTTCGAGGAGCCGGGTGGGGATGCCGTCGTAGCCGTGCCAGTGGGCGTTGTCCTCGAAGAAGGCGCGGGCGTAGTCGAGTACGTTCACCGGGCGTCGCCCTCCTTCGGCATCCAGGGGGTCAGCACCGTGCGCAGCGCGACGAGCGCCGCGTCGACGAGGGTCGCCAACACCGCTGTGGTGATGACGGAGTTCACGGCGAGGGCGGGCCGGTGGTAGATGTTCGCGTCGTTGAGCATGTTGCCGAGCGCGCCCTGGTTGCCGATGAGCATGCCGACGCTGACCAGCGAGATGCTGGAGACGCACGCGACCCGGAGACCGGCCATGATCGCGGGTACGGCGATGGGCAACTGCACCTGGAAGTAACGCCGTACGGCCCCGAGCCCCATCGCCTCGGCGGCGGCCAGGGTCTCCGGGGGCACCGAGCGGACGCCGTCCACGATGGCCGGGACGAGCACCACGAGGCTGTAGACGGCGAGCGGGATCATCACCGTGGTCTCGCTCTGGCCGGTGTAGTCGATGAGGACGACGAAGAAGGCGAGCGAGGGTATCGCGTACAGGATCGTGGTGAAGCCGAGCACCGGTGGGTACAACCAGCGGAAGCGGGCGCAGAGTTGGGCGACGGGCAGCGAGGCGAGCAGTCCGGCGAGCACCGGCAGCAGCGCCTCGCGCAGATGCAGCCCGATGAGTCCGGCGTAGCTGTGCTGGAGGTCGCTGGGGAGGTCGAAGAAGCCGTTCATCCCGCGGCCTTCGCGTCCGTGCGGTGCTCGTCGTGCGCGGCGCGGATCGCCTCGCCGACGGTCTGCTGGGAGACCACGCCGACGGCGCGCCCGTCACCGTCCACGGCGACGGCCCAGCCGGTCGGGGAGAGCACGGCGCCGTCGAGGGCGGTGCGCAGCGAGTCGGTGCCGGGGCGGAACGGGCGTCCGCAGGAAAGGAGTTGGTCCTTGTCGATGCTTCCGGCGACGAGCCGGTCCGGCTCGGCCCAGCCGAGCGGGGCGCCGTCGGCGTCGGTCACGAGGACGTAGGGGGCGCTCGCGGCGGTGGCGATCCGCTCGGCGTCGGCGTCGATCGGGACCAGGGGACCGGTCTCAAGGGCCAGTTCACCGGAGGCGAAGAAGGAGAGTCTGCGGATGCCCCGGTCGGCGCCGAGGAAGTCCTCCACGAACGGGTCGGCGGGCTCGCTCAACAGCTCGGCGGGCGGCGCGAACTGGGCGAGGTGACCGCCGGTGCGCAGCACGGCGACCATCGTGCCGAGCTTCACGGCCTCGTCGATGTCGTGGGTGACGAAGACGATCGTCTTGCCCAGCTCGTCCTGGATGCGCAGCAGTTCGTCCTGGAGTCCCTTGCGCACCACCGGGTCGACGGCGGAGAAGGGCTCGTCCATCAGCAGCACGGGCGGATCGGCGGCGAGCGCCCGCGCCACGCCGACGCGCTGCTGCTGACCGCCGGAGAGCTGGTAGGGGTAGCGCCGGGCGAGCGCGGTGTCGAGCCCGACGCGCTCCATCAACTCGGCTGCCTGCTCCCGTGCCGTGCGTTTGCTCGTCCCCAACAGGCGGGGAACGGTCGCGATGTTGTCGATGATGGTGCGGTGCTGGAAGAGACCCGCGTTCTGGATGACGTAACCCATCGACCGCCGCAGCGAGTTGACGGGCCGGTCTCTGATGTCCTCCCCGTCGAGGAGGATGCGCCCCTCGCTGGGCTCCACCATCCGGTTGATCATCCGCAGGGTCGTGGTCTTGCCGCATCCGGAGGGGCCGACGAGCACGGTGATCGCACGGTCCGGAATGTCGAGCGAGAGCCGGTCGACGGCGACCGTGCCGTCCGGATACCGCTTGCTGACTGAATCTATCCGTATCAAAACGCCGCGCGCCCTTCGGTTGGCAGGAGCCTTCAGACCGTGCCGGCCGAGTGTAGACGGCGGATGTTTCCGGCACCTGGTGCATGAACGGGCTTCCCCTACCCGAAGATCACCAGGCCATTCCTGCCATTTTCGGCCGGATGCGCGGGTGTGCGCCGGGCGCCCGGCACGCGGCGCGCCACCGGCCCCCGTCCGGGCGTTCGGACGGGGGCCGGTGGCGGGTGGTCGCTCTAGGAGTCGGTGGGCTCCAGGCGCAGCGAGATGCTGTTGATGCAGTACCGCTGGTCCGTGGGGGTCGGGTAGCCCTCGCCCTCGAAGACATGGCCGAGGTGGGAGCCGCAGCGCGAGCAGCGGACCTCGGTGCGGACCATCCCGTGGGAGCGGTCCTCGATCAGCTCGACCGCGTCGGTGTCCTTCGGGTCGTAGAAGGACGGCCAGCCGCAGTGCGAGGCGAACTTGGTGCCGGAGGTGAACAGCTCCGCGCCGCAGGCACGGCAGGAGTAGACGCCCTCGGTCTTGGTGTCCGTGTACTCACCGGTGAAGGCCGGTTCGGTGCCGGCCTGGCGCAGTACGGCGTACTCCGCCGGGTTCAGCTCCGTCCGCCACTGCTCGTCCGGCTTCTCGACGTCGTACGGCATGAGACTCAGCCCCTTACTTCTGCGACAGGCGGTCCAGGATCAGCGGGCCCAGGTCGGTGACGTCACCCGCGCCCATGGTGAGAACGAGATCACCCCGCTCCGCCATTCCCGCGACGACGTCGGGGATCTCCGCCTTGTCGTGCACGGCGGTGACGTCGGCGCCCGCGGCGCGCGCTGCCTCGATGATCAGCTCGCTGGTGATGCCGGGGATCGGGTCCTCGCGAGCCGGGTAGATGTCGAGCACCACGGAGGCGTCGGCGAGCGCGAGCGCCTGACCCATCTCCTTGCCCAGCTCCTGGGTGCGGGAGAACAGGTGCGGCTGGAAGACGACGAGGATGCGGCGCGAGTCCCCGGCGGCGGCGCGCATGGCCTCCAGGTCGGCGGTCATCTCGGTGGGGTGGTGGGCGTAGGAGTCGATCACCTGGACGCCCGCCTCCTCGCCCTTGAGCTGCAGGCGCCGCTTGACGCCGGTGTACGCGGCGAGGGCGGTGGCCAGCTCGTCGGCGGGCAGCCCGAGGGCGACACCGGCGGCGAGCGCGGCGACGGCGTTGAGCGCGTAGTGACGGCCGGGGACGGAGACGGCGAAGGTCAGCTCGCGTCCGTCCAGGACCGCGGTGACCTGGCTCTTCAGCCCCTCGGGCACGATCTTCAGGACCCGCACGTCGGCGTCCTCCGCCTCGCCGTACGTCACCGTCTTCACACCGCTCACCCGGCGGGTCAGCTCGCGGGCGCCCTCGTGGTCGGCGGAGATCACCAGGGTGCCGCCGGGGACGATCTTCTGGGCGAAGGTCTCGAAGGATTCGTAGATCTCGTCCATCGAGGCGTAGTTGGCGTGGTGGTCCAGCTCGACGTTGAGGACGATGGCGACCTCGGGGGCGTACTTGTGGAAGCTGCGGTCCGATTCGTCCGCCTCGGCCACGAAGATCTCGCCCTCGCCGTGCAGGGCGTTGGAGCCGGGGGCGTCCAGGTCGCCGCCGATGGCGTACGACGGCCGCGCGCCCAGCTCGGTCAGCGAGACCGCGAGCATCGAGGTGGTGGTGGTCTTGCCGTGCGTACCGGCGACGGCGATCGGCCGCAGGCCGCCCATCAGCGCGGCGAGCGCGTCGGAGCGGTGGACGACGGGGATGCCCAGCTCGGCGGCGCGCACCAGCTCGGGGTTGTCCTGCCGGATGGCGGACGAGACGACGACACAGCTCGCGTCGTCGGCGAGGTGCGCGGCGTCGTGCCCGATGTGCACGGTCGCGCCCAGCGTGCGCAGCGCCTCCGCCGTCGGAGACTCCTTGGCGTCACTCCCCGCCACCTTCGCCCCGCGCTGCGCCAGAATCTTCGCGATCCCCGACATCCCGGCGCCGCCGATGCCGATGAAGTGCGGTCGGTCCATGGCGGTAGGAAGGCCGGGTGCCATGCGATGTTCTCCCAGAGGACGATGAGCCGGAACGCCCCTAGCCTATGCGCTCTGCGCTGCGCGGCTCAGCAATGGTCGCGCTCGGGGGTACGGCACGTGGGTCTGCCTGCGGCGCGGAGTCCCTCCGCGAAGGACAACGGCGCACGGGCGGGCCGGCGTGCCGTGCTCGGGCCGCCGGGGGGCGGGAGGCGGTGACGACTCAGCGCCGTGACCTCTCCGCCGGGGGCAACGGCTCGGGGACGGGACCTGCCCGACGGGGAGCCACCGAAGGCGCGGCGCGGCGCAGCCCCGGGTCGGCGACCAGGTGCGCCCCACCCGGCGCCGCAGGCACACCACGGGCCATGTCCCCCGCCGCTCCCGCCACGAGGCACCCGCGCCACAAAACCTCGCCGAACCCAGCGGAGCGCTCACGCCTTGCTGTGCGAGAACAGCTTCAGCACCGGTACGCCCACCTTGTGCCGCGCCCGGGACGCCCAGTCGCGGTGGAAGAACTCCTCGACGTAGTGGGGGTCGGTGAGGACGATGACCTCGTCGGCGTGGACCTCCTGGACCAGGGACTTGAGGGCGTCGAGGGGGTGGTTCTCGACCAGGCGGCCCTCGGCCTGGCTGCCCGCAGCGCGCAGGGCGCGTACGGAGACGTCGAGCGCCTGCTCCCCCACGTTGCGCGCGTCCGCGCCCTCGGGCGTCTCGCGCTCGTGGACGGCCTCGTCGATCTCGCCGAGCGCGATGTCGTCGATGGCCCGCAGCAAGCGGTCCGCCTGATCGCCGCGCGGCTGGAGCAGCACATGAAAGAAGACCGGCTCGTCCCCGTGCAGGGTGGTGACGAACTCGACGTCCGCCGACGTCAGTGCCTTCTCGATCATCAGAACGCTTGTGAACACCAGGCGCCTCTTCTTCTCCTTCGAGGATCTGCCGACCCTCTCTCCACCGTGGGCCCAAAAAGACCTGCGGAAACCATCCTGCCCCGTGCTCGCACGGGTAGTGCCGGACTAAGTGTGCCCGCCGGAAGCTAAACGGAACGGTAGATTCCGCTCTTTCGGCGCCCCGTTTTCAGGCCCGGCGGTAACGCCCGAACAGAAATCCGTCCTCTTCCAGCAGGGACGCCAGCGCGAACCGGTGCGGGACCGCGACCGGGGGACCCCCCGCGATGCGCTGCGCGTCCCCCGCCGCGAGCATCGGCGCGAGCGTCAGGCACATCTCGTCCAGCACGTCCGCCGCCACGAGCTGCCCGAGCAGCCGCGGTCCGCCCTCGGTGAGCTGCCGGGTGTACCCGAGCCCGGCCAGCGCGTGCACGGCGCGGGCGGGCTCGACGTGCCTGCCCTCACCCGCGACGACCACCCGCGCCCCCGCCCGCTCGGCGTCCCGTACCCGCCCGGCGGGCGCGTCGGCGCCGGTGAGCAGCACCGTCGGCACCAGCGGCGAGGTGAACAGCGGCAGCGAGAAGTCCAGGTCGAGCCCGGCGGTGACGATCGCGATCGCCGGTGCGGGCGCCTGCCCCGCCGCCTCCCGCGCCGCCGCGAACTCGGTCCGCGCGCGGGCGGGGCGGTACCCCTCCTGCCGTACCGTCTCCGCGCCCACCAGGACCACGTCCGCGAGCGCCCGCAGCGTGCCGAAGATCCGCATGTCGGCCGGGCAGGAGATGGGCTGGGAGCGCCCGTCGTGCTGGGCGGCGCCGTCCAGCGTGGAGACCATGTTCGCCCGCAGCCAGGGGCGGGGCGCGGCGGGGTCCGGCGCCGGGTAGGCGTACGCGGCGGCCAGCTCCGCGAGCGGCCACTCGCCACCGGAACCGACCGGGACCGCTCCGCCCTCGTCAGGGGCCTGGGCTGCTGTTTCGTGGGTCACAGGGAACAGGCGTCGCATTCGTGCAGTCTGACATGACGTTTAGCATGGGTAATCGTGTCGTCCTCCACCACCGCCTCCGGTTCCGGCAAGCTGACCGGCGCGGCCCCGCTGTCCCTGTGCGCGCGTGAGCCGCATGTCCCCGCCGACCGTCTGGTCGCGGAGATGGTGCCGCCGCCCCGCTTCGACTCGGTGCGCTTCGCCACGTACATCCCGGACCCGAACCAGCCCAGCCAGACGGACGCCGTCCATGTGCTGGAGACCTTCGCGAGCGGGCTCGGCGGTGTGCACGCCTCCACCGCCAAGCGGGGCTTCCTCGGCTTCGGGCGCAGCAGGGCTCCCAAGACGCCCTCGGGACCACGCGGGGTGTATCTGGACGGCGGCTACGGCGTCGGCAAGACCCACCTGCTCGCCTCCCTGTGGCACGCCACCCCCGCCGAGCCCTCCCGCAAGGCGTTCGGCACCTTCGTGGAGCTGACCAACCTGGTCGGCGCCCTCGGCTTCCAGCAGACGGTGCGCACGCTCTCCGGTCACGCCCTGCTGTGCATCGACGAGTTCGAGCTGGACGACCCGGGCGACACCGTGCTGGTCTCCAGCCTGCTCGGCAAGCTGGTCGAGTCGGGCGTGGCGCTGGCCGCCACCTCCAACACGCTGCCCGGCAAGCTGGGCGAGGGACGCTTCGCGGCGGCCGACTTCCTGCGCGAGATCCAGGGTCTGTCCGCCCACTTCCGCGCCCTGCGCATCGACGGCGAGGACTACCGCCACCGGGGTCTGCCCGAGGCGCCCGCGCCCTTCACCGACGAGCAGGTCACCCGTGCGGCGCAGCGCACCGAGGGCGCCTCGCTGGACGCCTTCCCGCAACTCCTCGACCACCTGGCCAAGGTGCACCCGAGCCGCTACGGCGCGCTGACCGACGACCTGCGCGCGGTGTGCCTGACCGACGTCCAGCCGGTCCCCGACCAGTCGACCGCGCTGCGGCTCGTGGTCCTCGCCGACCGGCTCTACGACCGCGAGGTCCCGGTGCTGGCCTCGGGGCTGCCCTTCGACCGGCTGTTCAGCGAGGAGATGCTGAAGGGCGGCTACCGCAAGAAGTACTTCCGCGCGATCTCCCGCCTCACCGCGCTGGCCCGCGACGCGAAGAGTCTGGTCGACGACCCGACGGACTGAACATCTCATCGGACCGACGTGTCGTCCGACTGGCATACGATCAGCAAAAGAGCGGGTCAGGGGCCGGTTCCGGCCACCCGACCCGCTCTTTTCACGCTCTTTTGCGCGTGTAACCCGCCGTTAACCTTGCAAAGCCCCTCACCGGGTTAACGTGTTTCTTGACCATCCATTGACCAGTGCTTGGTGCGTGCAAGAGACGCGGGTTTCCGCAGGGGGGTGCGCATGTCCCGGTGTACGACGGCCCGTTCCGTCCTCGCTCTGCTCGCCGCCGCGCTGCTCGCCCTCCAGCTCTTCGCACCCACGGGAACCTTCGCATCCGCGCATACGCTCGGTGAGACCCAGGCCAACGACGCTCCCGGGATCGCGCTCGCCCTCAAGGCGACGACGGCGTCCGACGCGGAGATCCTCCGCGAACCGGGCCGCTCCCGGATGCCCCACACCGCCCCGCACACCCGAGACAAGCGGCGCGGCGCGGCGTCCGGGGACGGTCCCGAGCGTCCCCTCATCATCCGGCGAGCGGCCGTCCCGGCGCCGCCCGTGGCCGGTTCCCCGCACCCCCGTGTCCCGAGATCCTCCGGAGTCCGTTCACCGGCAGTGCTTCAGGTCTTCCGCTGCTGAGGGCGGACTCGCTCCCCCCACGAACGTCGTGCAAGACCGACGCGCCCCCAGGCGCGCCAGGAGGAGTCCACACACATGCAGCCCCTCATCGACAACGCCCGCACCTTCGGTCAGCGCCCTGAGGAGTTCGCCAGGCTCGCCGAAGGCCAGGCACCCGAAGTCCTGTTCATCACCTGCTCCGACTCCCGGGTCGTCCCGGCCCTGATCACGGGCGCCGGTCCCGGCCAGCTCTTCGAGCTGCGCACCGCGGGCAACATCGTCCCGCCGTACGCCTCCGAGCGGCCCACCAGCGAGGCCGCCACCATCGAGTACGCCGTGGAGGTGCTGGGCGTCCGCGACATCGTCGTCTGCGGGCACTCGCACTGCGGCGCCGTCGGCGCGCTGGTGCGCGGCGACGACCTGGACGCCGTACCCGCCGTGCGCGACTGGCTGGCGCACGCGACCCCGCGTCCGTCCGGCGCGGCCGAAGACCCCGAGGTCGCCGAGGGCGTCCAGAGCCATGTGCTCACCCAACTGCTGCGGCTGCGCTCGTACCCGTGCGTGGAGCGGCGGATCGCGCAGGGGCGGCTCGCTCTGCACGGCTGGTACTACGAGGTGCACACCGGCGCCGTCCGCTCGCACCGACCGCGCACCGACACCTTCGAGGCACTGTGAGCGCGCCCGCGGACCGGCGCGGTCCCGCCGGTCTCATAGCCCGCGCGCCGCATCTGCGGCAGGACCTCACCGCGTCCCTCGTCGTCTTCCTGGTCGCGCTCCCGCTGTGCGTGGGCGTGGCCGTCGCCTCCGGCGTCCCGGCGGAGCTGGGGCTGGTCACCGGCATCGTGGGCGGTCTGGTCACCGGGATGATGCGCGGCAGCAGCCTCCAGGTGTCCGGACCCGCCGCCGGGCTGACCGTGCTCGTCTTCGAGGCGGTCCAGGAGCACGGTCTGCCCCTGCTGGGCGTGCTCGTGCTGGTCACCGGGCTGCTCCAGGTGCTCATGGGCACGCTGCGGCTCGGCCGGTACTTCCGGGCGATATCGCTCTCGGTCGTCGAGGGGATGCTGGCCGGAATCGGTCTGGTGCTCGTGGCCGGACAGTTGTACCCGGCGATGGCGGCCAAGGCGCCCGACTCCGGCATCGCCAAGATGGCCGGGCTGCCGTCGGGGCTCGGCTCCGCGCTGGGCGACGGTGAGGCGCTGGCGTCGCTCGGGCTGTGCGCGGGCACGATCGCGGTCCTGGTGCTCTGGAAGCACGTGCCCGCCCGGGTGCGGGCGCTGCCCGGTCCGCTCGCGGCCGTCGGGCTCGCGATGCTCGCCGTGCCGGTGCTGGACCTGCCGGTGGCGACCGTGCGGGTGAGCGGGCTCATGGACGCGCTCCAGCCGCCGCCGCTGAGCGCCTTCGGCGAGCTGTGGCACCCGGCGGTGATCGGCACGATCGTGGCGTTCACCCTGATCGCGTCCGCCGAGTCGCTGTTCAGCGCGGCGGCGGTGGACCGGCTGCACGACGGACCGCGCACCTCCTACGACAAGGAGCTGATCGCCCAGGGCACGGGCAACGCGGTGTGCGGGGTGCTCGGCGCGCTGCCGATGACCGCGGTGATCGTGCGCAGCGCGGCCAACGTCCAGGCGGGCGCCCGTACGAAGCTGTCCCGGGTGGCGCACGGCGTCTGGCTGCTGCTGTTCGCCGCGCTGCTGCCGGGCGTCCTCGAGTACATCCCGATACCGGCGCTCGCGGGCGTCCTGATCTACTCGGGCGCCAAGCTGGTGCCGCTGCGGCAGCTCGCCGCGCTGTGGCGCGAGCACCGGGGCGAGGCGCTGGTCCTCGCCGTCACGGCGGTGTCGATCGTGGCGGTGGGCATGTTCGAGGGCGTGCTCGTCGGGCTCGCGCTGGCGGTCGCCAAGGCGGCCTGGGAGTCCTCGCACATCCGGCTGACGGTCGTGGACAAGGGCGCGGGTCCGGTGGACGCGTATCTGTCGGGCAACGCGACCTTCCTGCGGCTGCCGAAAATACTGGACAGCCTGGAGGCGCTCCCCCAGGACCGCCCGGTCCGGCTGGACCTGTCGGGTCTGCTCCACCTGGACCACGCCTGCCGCAGCGCCCTGGAGAACTGGGCGCAGCGGCACAGCGCGGACGGTACGGAACCGGTGCGGATGACGTCGCCGGTACGACCGGACGAGCGGGCGGGGACGCCGACGGCGGGCTGAGCCGGGACCGGGGCGAGGACCCGGTCCGCCGTGGGGGCCGGGGCGCATGTCCGCACCCCGGCCCCTCCCATTTCCCGCCCGGTGCGCACCCCCGCCGCCGGGATCGTGGCCTCCGGCACCGAAGCGGGCATATCGTGGCAGCAGCGGACAGATCCGACTCTCGGGTAACCCTGGGGAAGGGGGACACCATGCTTGCCGAGCTGGTGGCGGCCGTCGCGGTGGCCGGTGGCGCCTCTCTGGTGTACCTGGCCGCGGCGGCACGCGTGGTCAAGCAGTACGAACGGGGTGTCCTGTTCCGGCTGGGGCGGCTCACGGGCGAACCCCGGATGCCGGGACTGACGCTGGTGGTCCCGTTCATCGACCGGCTGCACAAGATCAACATGCAGATCGTGACGATGCCCATCCCCGCCCAGGAGGGCATCACGCGGGACAACGTGACCGTCCGGGTGGACGCGGTCGTGTACTTCCGGGTCGTGGACGCGTCGAGCGCGCTGGTCAAGGTGGAGGACTACCGGTTCGCGGTCTCGCAGATGGCGCAGACCTCGCTGCGGTCGATCATCGGCAAGAGCGACCTGGACGATCTGCTCTCCAACCGCGAGAAGCTCAACGAGGGTCTGGAGCTGATGATCGACAGCCCTGCCGTGGGCTGGGGCGTCCAGATCGACCGGGTGGAGATCAAGGACGTGTCGCTGCCCGACACCATGAAGCGGTCGATGGCCCGCCAGGCCGAGGCGGACCGGGAGCGCCGGGCCCGCATCATCAACGCCGACGCCGAGTTCCAGGCGTCCAAGAAGCTCGCCCAGGCGGCCCAGCAGATGGCGGACACCCCGGCAGCCCTCCAGCTCCGCCTCCTCCAGACGGTGATGGCCGTCTCCGCCGAGAAGAACTCCACCCTGGTCCTGCCCATCCCGGTGGAGCTGCTCCACTTCCTGGAACGCGGCAACCGCGAGCCGGGGACTCCGTCGGACAACGGCGACAGACCGGCGGCGAAGCAGCAACCGTCCCAGCCCATCGAGCCCGTCGAAGCCGCCGAGATCACCGAGGCGGTGCCCCTGCCCGACCCCCTGCTCGGCCTCGACGCGGCACCGGACCCGGTGCCCGACCCGGCGACGGCTCCGCCGGAGCGGACCTGAACCCGGCTGCCTGAACCCATCCGAACGTCCCCACACCCGCCGGGCGGGTGACCGTGTCGTCGCGTCGGCGGGTGGTTGGGCGAGCTGCTCTCCGTACAGTCCTACTTTCGTACGGTGATTGCACACGCACGCCGTATCACCGCCGTCTGCGTCCTCGGTGCGACCCTCGCCGCCTGTGGTGGCGCGGGTTCGTCCGGGACCGCGAGACCGGCCCACGCCCAGCCCCATTCCTCCTCCCCGTCCCCCTCGCCCTCCAGCACGCGCCCCCCGGTCATGGCCCCCGGCCCTGGCGGTCTGGCGCCGGTGTTCGCGCACGGGCCGCGTGACAAGGGCAAGACCGTCGCGCTGACCTTCGACGCCGACATGACCGCCGACGAGGGACCGCGCGCCGCCGCCGGGGAGCGCTTCGACAACCCCGGGCTCATCTCTGCCCTGCGCTCGCTGAAGGTCCCGGCGACCGTGTTCATGACCGGCAAGTGGGCGGACACCTACCCCGACGAGGCCCGCTCCCTCGGTCAGGACCCGAACTTCGAGGTGGCCAACCACTCCTACAGCCACTACGCGTTCACATCGAGCTGCTACGGGCTGCCGACCATCGCGCCGGACCAGATCCGCACGGAGGTCGACCGGACGTACGCCTCACTGCGCAAGGCGGGCGTGGCGAAGCCGGTGCCGTACTTCCGCTTCCCGGGCGGCTGTTACGACGACCAGGTGCTGCGCACGCTCAACACCACCGGGGTCACCGCCGTGCAGTGGGACGTGGTGAGCGGCGACGCGTTCGCCACCGACGCCGACGCGGTCGTACGGCAGGTGCTCGACGGGGTGAAGCCCGGCTCGGTGGTCGTCATGCACTGCACCCGCAGCGCCGCCCCGACGACCGAGCGGGTCGTGCGCGCGGTGGTGCCGGAGCTGCGCAAGCAGGGCTACACCTTCGTGAAGGTGTCCCAGATGATCGGCGCGACGGCGGGCCACCGCTGACCGTCTCGGCATCACACGAACCCCGAGCCGCCGTCCGGCGCCGGGCCGTGGCGGACCGTCCCGCCCGGCGCCGGACGGCGGCTCGTAGGGTGGGCTCCCGTGAGTGAAGATCCCGCGGTCCCCGCGACCGGCCAGACCAGCCCGTTCCAGGACGAGCGCAACGCCCGCGACGAGGCGCCCCAGTTCGTCCTGCCCCTCGTCGTCCGCATCGAGCGCGACGCCCCGCCCGCCCGCACCGACGCCCTGGAGACCGCCGCGCGCGCCGTGCTGACGCTGCTCGGCGACGAGCGGTCGACCGGTGACGGGGAGTGGGCCGACGCCGTACGGAACTGGGAGGACGCCCGCATCCGCAAGGTCGTCCGGCGGGCGCGCGGCGCGGAGTGGCGGCGCGCCGGGACCCTGGACGGGATCACGCTGACCGGCACGTCCGCCGAGGTGCGGGTCTTCCCGCCCGTCCCGCTCGACGGCTGGCCCAAGGACCTCGCCAAGCTCCAGGTCTCCGGCACCGAACTGGACGACCCCGAGCCGCCCGCCGCCCCCGACCCCGCGCTCCCCGTGCTCTGGCTCAACCCCGACCTGAACATGTCCGCGGGCAAGGCGATGGCCCAGACCGGTCACGCCGCCCAACTCGCCTGGTGGGCCCTCCCCGCCCCGGCCCGCACCACCTGGCGCACCGCCGGCTTCCCCCTCGCGGTCCGCACCGCCACCCCCGCCCACTGGCACGACCTGACCCGCCTCGACCTCCCCCTGGTCCGCGACGCGGGCTTCACGGAGATCGCCCCGGGCTCGGCAACGGTGATCGCGGACCATCCGGCGCTGCGCTGACCCGGCGCGCGCAACCTCAAATGTTCCTCTGAAGGCGACCGGCGTGGGATTCGGCGCCATGTGCCGGGGCCATACCCCCGTCACTGGAAGACGGCCGGAGGACGGGGGACGGGCCATGCGGCGGCTGGGTGTGGGGATCGGGTGGCGGGCGGAGATCGCGGAGGCTGTGGACGCGATGCCGGGGGTCGACTGGGTGGAGGTCGTGGCGGAGAACGTGTGTCCCGGGCATCTGCCTCAGGCGCTGACGCGGTTGCGGGAGCGGGGGGTGACCGTGATTCCGCACGGGGTCTCGCTCGGGCTGGGCGGGGCGGAGCCGCCCGAGGCGGGGCGGCTGGCGGCGCTCGCGGAGCGGGTGGAGGCGCTGGGGGCGCCGCTGGTCACCGAGCACATCGCGTTCGTGCGCGGGGGCGGTCCGCTCACCGCGTCCCCGCCGCTGGAGGCGGGGCATCTGCTGCCGGTGCCGCGTACCCGGGACGCCCTCGACGTGCTGTGCGAGAACGTCCGCATCGCCCAGGACGCGCTCCCGGTGCCGCTGGCCGTGGAGAACATCGCCGCGCTGTTCTCCTGGCCCGGCGAGGAGCTGACCGAGGGGCAGTTCCTGTACGAGCTGGCCGAGCGGACCGGCGTACGACTGCTCATCGACGTGGCCAACCTGCACACCAACCACGTCAACCGGGGCGAGGACCCGGCGCGGGCGCTCGCGGAACTCCCCGTGGAAGCCATCGCGTACGTCCATGTCGCGGGCGGCTACGAGCGCGACGGCGTCTGGCACGACAGCCACGCGCACCCCGTGCCGGAGCCGGTGCTCGACATCCTCGCCGACCTCGCCTCCCGGGTCGCACCTCCCGGCGTGCTCCTTGAGCGGGACGACAACTTCCCCGAACCTGCCGAGCTGGAACGGGAGTTGACCCGGATCAGGGACACCGTGGAAACAGCGGCGGAGCGGACTCCCCGGCGCCGGACCGCGCCCGTCACCGGCGGCGAGCCCCGCCACAGCGTCGCCGTGCTCGCCCGCCCCGACACCCGGCAGCGCGTCGGCGTCGCCCAGACCGCCGTGCTGTCCGCACTGGTCGCCGGGACACCGGTGCCCGAGGGGTTCGACCGGGTGCGGATGGGCGTGCAGGCGCGGGCGCTCGCCGCCAAGCGGGCGTCGGTCGTGGCGAAGGTGGCGCCGGAGCTGCCGGAGATCCTCGGGGAGGGCTACCGGGAGGCGTTCCTCGGCTACGCGCGCTCGCGGCCGATGCGCGGCGGCTACCGGCAGGACGCGCTGGACTTCGCCGGGCAACTGCTCAAGACCGGTCGCCCGGCGGACGCCCGCGCCCGGCGGCGGTTGCGCGTCTGGTGGCTGGACCGTGTCGGTCCGGTGCCCCGGGGCGGAGCGGTCCGGCTGCTGCGGCGCGCTCGCGAGGCGCTGACCCCCGGTCGCTGACCTGCGGGAAAAACGGAACGTCACATACCGCTAACACTCTGTCCCAGATGGCGAACAAGCCATGGCGCTTACCCTGCGTACTGGCATAGAAACACTCCATGTTCTGGGTCCTTCTCCTGCTCCTGGCCTGGGGTTTCGCCGGTTTCGCGTGCACCAGGCTGTGCCTGGCCGCCGGACGCGCGGGGACCGCCGAGCGCGCCGCCGCCACGGCGGACGTCCGCCACGACCTGACGCTGTACGAAGCGGCGTATCTCTCCGGCGGTCCCGCGCGCGTCGCGGATCTCGCCATGGTGCGCATGTCCCGCCAGCGCAGGCTGCTGCTCGCGCACACCGGCTGGGCCACGGTGGTGAACCCGCGCGGCCACGACGAGATGGAACGCTTCGTCATAGCCGCCATCGGCCCCGACGGGCAGTCCCGGATAGCGCCCGTACGGTCCGCCGCCGCCCGCAGCGAGGCCATACGGCACCTGGGCGACCGCCTGGAGCACGCGGGGCTCGCGGTGCCCGCCGGATCGGGGACCGACGTGGCCGCCGCGATCCGTCTGGTCCGCGCCGCCACGCTCGCGGTGCCGCTGCTGACCGCGACCGCGCTGCTGCTGCCGTCCGACACCGAACTGCCGTTCCTGATGGTCTGCCTGTGGTTCCTGCTGCCCCTGCTGCTGACGCTCGGCTTCCTGGTCATCGCCCGCTTCGAGCTGCACCCGTACACGCGCTGGGCGTCCCCGGTCGGACAGCGGCATCTCGACACGCTGACGGCACGCCGGGACCGGGAGGACGACGAGCGCGACGACGACGGCTTCGGCGGTGACCGGGACGGCGCCGAGTCGGGCTTCCTCACCTCCCTCGCCACGCGCGGTATCCGCGCCCTGGCCGAGCCGGAGCTGCGCGCCGCCTTCAACCACCGCGACCAGCCCTGGCGGGAGTGAGCGCGCGGGCGTGAAGGCGTCCGCTCCGGGGGCGCACGGGGAGCACTGACGCCGACACCGCCGGACGGTGCTTGCCTTCACCGGCGACCGTCCGAAACATCCCTTCTGTCGTCGCCGAGCCGCAGCAGCCGCGCCGTGGCCGCCGCGCACCGGAGGGATACGCGATGAGAGCTGCCGCCCTGTACTCGGCCGCCGGTTCCTTGCTGCTGGCCGGACTGGCCACGGCTCCGGCGGGCGGCACCCCCGGCGCGTCCCCCGTCTCCGCCGAGTCGCGCGGTGTCGCCGTCGCCGCCGCCCGCGCCAAAACCACCGGTATCCGCTTCGGCGCCTGCCCCGCCGAGCAGGAAGCCCCCGACGGTATGCGCTGCGGCACGGTGAGCGTCCCGCTGGACTACGCCCACCCCGACGGCAGGCACCTCACCCTCGCCGTCAGCCGGATGCCCGCCACCCAGCGCGACCCGAGGAACAGCAAGCGCCGCGTCCCCCGGCAGGGCGCCCTCGTCTACAACCCCGGCGGACCCGGCGCCTCAGGACTCGCCTTCCCGGTGATCGGCGTCGTCCCCGAGTGGAAGCGGATCGCCGCCGCCTACGACCTGGTCGGCTACGCCCCGCGCGGTGTCGCCCCCTCCGCCCCGCTGTCCTGCGTGAAGCCCGAGCAGTTCTCCAAGGCGCCGAGCCCCGCCCCCGTCCACCCCTCCGCCGCGTACAAGCGCGAGCGGATCGCCCGGGCGAAGGCGTACGCACGCGGCTGCGCGCAGCGCTCGGGCAAGGGGCTGCGCTTCTTCAACTCCCTCAACAACGCACGGGATTTGGATGTCCTCCGAGCCGCCCTCGGCGAGCAGAGGCTGACCTTCATGGGCGCGTCGTACGGCACCTACCTCGGCGCCCTCTACGCCACCCTCTTCCCCGCGCACCTGCGGCGCATGGTGCTGGACTCGGCGGTGGACCCCGCCCCGGCGAAGGTCTGGTACCGCGCCAACCTCGACCAGTCGGCCGCGTTCGAGCGCCGCTGGAGCGACTTCCGCGCCTGGGTCGCCCGGCACGACGACGTGTACGGACTCGGCACCACGGCGGCGGCCGTCCAGCGCGCGTACGACACCGCGAGCGCGCACCTGGCCGCCGAACCGGCGGGCGGCACGGTCGGTCCCGGCCAGTTGCAGAACACGTTCCTGATGGCCGGGTACTACGACGACTACTGGCCGAGCCGGGCGGAGGCGCTCTCCGCCTATCTCAAGGGCGACGCGAAACCGCTGGTCCGGCTCGCCGCGCCGAGCCCGGAGACGGCGCAGGAGGCGGAGAACGGCAGCGCGGTCTACTCGGCGGTCGAGTGCAACGACGCCCCCTGGCCGACGGACTTCGCGGTCTGGGACCGGGACAACACCCGCCTCGCCCGCATCGCCCCCTTCGAGACCTGGGACAACGTCTGGGCGAACCTGCCGTGCGCCTACTGGCCGGTGGCGCGCAGGCGCCCCCTGGACGTACGGACCGCGCCGGGTGCGACCCCGCCGGTGCTGATCCTCGCCGCCGAGCGGGACGCGGCGGCGCCGTACGCGGGGGCACTGGAGATGGCGCGGCGACTGTCCGGGTCCACGCTGGTGACCGAGCGGGGCGCGGGCACGCACGGGGTCGGGCTCGGTCCGAACGGTTGCGTCAACGCCCATGTGGACGCCTACCTCCTGGAGGGCCGGCTGCCGGGCGGGCGCGCCGCGTGCGCCCCGCGCCCGGAACCGCGCCCCGCCGAACCGGCGGGACGCGGCACCACAAACGCCCTCAAGGGCAAGGGCTAGGCGAGCCCGGCGACCAGGTCCGCGACCGACTTGCGGCGCCCGGTGTAGAAGGGCACCTCCTCGCGGACGTGCCTGCGGGCCTCGGAGCCGCGCAGGTGACGCATGAGGTCGACGATGCGGTACAGCTCGTCGGCCTCGAAGGCGAGCATCCACTCGTAGTCGCCCAGCGAGAAGGAGGCGACGGTGTTGGCGCGCACGTCCGGGAAGCCGCGGGCCATCTTGCCGTGGTCGGCGAGCATGCGGCGGCGGTCCTCGTCGGGCAGCAGGTACCAGTCGTAGGAGCGCACGAAGGGGTAGACGCTCACGTAGTTGCGGGGCGTCTCGTCGGCGAGGAACGCCGGGATGTGCGAGCGGTTGAACTCCGCCGGGCGGTGCAGCGCCATGTTCGACCACACCGGCTCCAGCGCGCGGCCCAGCCTGGTGCGGCGGAAGAGGTTGTACGCCTCCTGGAGCTGGTCGGCGGTCTCGGCGTGCCACCAGATCATCAGGTCGGCGTCCGCGCGCAGCCCGGAGACGTCGTAGGTGCCGCGGACGGTCACGTCCTTCGCGGCGAGCTGGTCGAACAGCTCCTGGACCTCGTCGGCCCAGCCCGCGCGGTCCTCCGGCAGGACGTCCTTCAGCTTGAAGACGGACCACAGGGTGTAACGGATGACCTCGTTGAGGTCCTTGGCCAGCTTGCCCTTGTTCGGGATGCGGCCGGGCTCGGTGGTGGGGGCGTCGTCACTCATGGTCCCTATTCTCCCGCTCCGCCGTGCAGGCTCTGCACCGGGTTGGCGCTCAGCTCGCGCACCCCGGTGAGGTCGCCGCCGAGCTGGTCGACGGCAGCGTGGGCGCTCGCGATACACGCCGGGATGCCGACGCCGTCGTACTGCGCGCCGCACACGGCGAGTCCGGGCAGCTTGGCGACGTGCTCGCGGATACGAGCCACACGCGCGTGGTGCCCGACGGGGTACTGGGGCAGTCCGTCGGTCCAGCGGGTGACGTGGGCGGCGACCGGCGTGGCGTCCACTCCGGTGGCGGCGCGCAGGTCGCGCCGGGCGATGTCGGTCAGCTCGGCGTCGTCCCGCCGCAGGATCTCGGTCTCGCGGTGGCGCCCGACCGAGGCGCGCACCACGGCAAGCTCCGGGTCCTGCGCCCCGATCCAGCCCCACTTCTGGGAGGCGAAGGTCGCGGCTTTGACGGTGTGCCCGTCGACGGGCGGCACGAGGAAGCCGCTGCCCTCGGGGAGGACGGCGTCCGCGCGTCGGTAGGCGAGGCTGATCAGCGCCATGGAGGCGTACTCGACGGCGGCCAGCTCGGCGGCGGCTCCCGGCGCCTCGGCGCGCAGCAACTCGGCGGCGGGGGCGGCGGGTACGGCGACGACCACGGCGTCCGCGTGCAGCACCCGGTTCCCCGCGGTCACCCGCCAGCCGGTGCCGTCCCGGCGCAGTTCGCGCGCCGGGGTGCCGGTCAGGATCTCGCCGCCGCCCGCCCGTACGGCGTCCGCGACGGCGAGCGGGAGCGTGCCGACGCCGCCCTCGATGCCGACGAACACGGGTCCGGACTGCGGCGCCTCGGCAGCCTTCGCCTGGAGCGCGCGGACGGCGGCGGTGAGGGAGTCGTGGGCGCGGGCTGCCTGGTAGAGCTGCGGGACGGCCGAGCGCATCGAGAGGCGGTACGCGTCGCCCGCGTACACCCCGCCGAGCAGCGGCTCGATCATCCGGTCGACGACCTCACGCCCGAGCCGCGCGGCGACGTACTCCCCCACCGCCACGTCGTCCCCGACCTCGGTGCGCGGCAGTTCGGCGTCCCGTCCGATCCGCGCGAGCCCCTCCGGGGAGAGGATTCCGGCGAGGACGTCGGCGGTTCCGGGGACGCCCATGACGTGTCCCTTGGGCATCGGGCGCAGGGTGTTCCGCGTCCACAGGGACGCGCCCGCGGTGGCCGGTGTGACGAGCCGTTCCCCGAGCCCCACCTCACGGGCGAGTGCGACGGCTTCGGGACGCCGGGCCAGCATCGACTCGGCGCCGAGGTCCATCCGGACCCCCGCGATCTCCCCGGGCAGCAGCTTGCCGCCCACCCGCTCGCCCGCCTCCAGCACCGTCACCCGGGCCCCGCGCCGCACCAGCCGGTACGCGGCGGCCAGCCCGGCGACCCCGGCTCCGATGACCACGACCTGGCCCTCACCCGTTCCGCTCATGCCCCCACTCTCTCAAAACGGACCCCCGCGCCGGTCCCGGGCCACCCTTCCCCGCCGAGGCGCCCACCGGCTCTTGCGGGGCGCCGGGTCAGTCGGTGCCGCCGATGGTGGCGCGGGCCGCCAGCCGGAAGTCCCTGACCGCCTGATAGAGCTGCCGCTCCCGTTCGGCGGCGAGGGCGGAGTCCTCGGTCCTGCTCGCGGTGTCGCCCGCGCGGGCGTTCTCGGCCATCCTCCGCACGACCTGGGAGAGGGCGCCGGAGGCATGCGTGACCTGCTCCGCGACGCGGACGACGGCGACCGGACCTTCGAGGATGACCACCTCGCAGGCCCGGTGGACCTCGCGCGCCAGGGTGACGAACCGGTGTGTCCTGTCCTCGACGTCGGCAGGGTCGGGGTCGGGAGCGCGCAGCGCGGCGAGGACGGCGTCCATGGCGATGTCGCGGTCGTGCAGCGCGCCGAGGTAGGCGGCGTACGCGTCGCGGCGGTGCTGGCGGGTCCACTGCGCGTGCTGGGACCGTGCCTGCGCACGACCGCTCACGAGGGCGGCACCGAGGGTGGCGGCGGAGCCGACGGCGGCGCCGAGCAGGGCGGCGAGTCCTGAGTCCATGGGCGACAGTCTGGCGTTCCGTCACCCGTCCGGCGGCGCGTGATCGGGAGGTGGGGGCGGCGGTGGCCGCCGTGTGTCCGGACCGTGACCGCATCGGGATGTGGGGCGTCCAACGTTCGGGGGTGGTCCGGCGTCCAAGGAGCGTCGGTTGTCGTACCCATCGGGGGTTGCCCATGCGTGCATCACGTTCGTTCTCGTCCGCCCGGAATCTGGCGGGCGCCCTGCTCGTCGCCTCGCTGGCGCTGGCCGGGTGCAGTGCGGCGGGAGGGGGTTCCGACGCGAGCGGGAAGTCCATGGCGGACGGACCGGCCCGGCAGAGCGGCGCGGCGGGCGCGGGCGGGGGCGCCTCCGACGCCAAGACCGGGGACCGGCGCGTGCCCCGGGTCACGGCGAGCGCGATCATCCGGACCGCTTCGCTGACGGTCCAGGTCAAGGACGTACCCAAGGCGCTGGACGACGCCCGGACGACGACCGAGGACGCGGGCGGGTTCGTCGGGGACGAGACCACCACCCGGGACGCGGGCGGGCACGAGCGCACCCGGGTCGTGCTGCGGGTGCCGACCGCGAAGTACGACGAGGTGATGACCGCGCTCCAGGGCACCGGCAAGCTGCTGGAGCGCAACGCCAAGGCAGAGGACGTCACCGACCAGGTGGTGGACGTGGAGAGCCGGATCAAGTCGCAGCGGGCGAGCGTGGCCCGGGTGCGGGAGCTGATGGACCGGGCGGAGAAGCTCAGCGACGTGGTCGCGCTGGAGGGCGAGCTGAGCACCCGCGAGTCCGACCTGGAGTCGCTGCTCGCCCAGCAGTCGTCCCTGAAGGACCGCACGAGCCTCGCGACCATCACCCTGTCGCTGTCCGCGACGCCCGTGCACAAGGCTGCCGCGAAGGACGACGACCCCGGCTTCCTCGACGCCCTCTCCGGCGGCTGGAGCGCCTTCCTCGCGACCCTGCGCTGGGTGACCGTCGTCGTGGGCGCCGTGCTGCCCTTCGCCGCGCTCGCCGCGGTCCTGGCGTTCCTGTGGCTGCGGCTCGTACGACCCCGGCTGCGCAAGCGGCGGACCGGGACGACCCCGCCGCACTCGGGGAGCTGACCGGGCACGCCCCCCGCCCCGCCCCGTAGCGTGTCCGCATGAGCGAGCGTGACGAGCGGGGCGGGGCAGAGCGGCTGGTCGTGATCGGCGGTGACGCGGCCGGGATGTCGGCCGCGTCCCAGGCACGGCGGCTGCGGACGCCGGAGGAACTGGAGATCGTGGCCTTCGAGCGCGGCCACTTCACCTCCTACTCGGCGTGCGGCATCCCGTACTGGGTGGGCGGCACGGTCACCGACCGGGACCAGTTGATCGCCCGCACCGCCGAGGAGCACCGCGCCCGCGACATCGACCTCCGGCTGCGCACCGAGGTCACGGAGATCGACGTGCCGGGGCGCCGGGTCCGCGCGCACGACCTGGACTCGGGCAGGACGTACTGGACGGCGTACGACAAGCTCGTCATCACCACCGGCGCCCGCCCGGTCCGCCCGGACCTGCCCGGCATCGACGCCGACGGTGTGCACGGGGTGCAGACCCTGGACGACGGGCAGGCGCTGATCGACTCGCTGAGCCGCGCGCGCGGACGGCGTGCCGTGGTCGTCGGGGCGGGTTACATCGGCGTGGAGATGGCCGAGGCGCTGATCCTGCGGGGCTTCGAGGTGACCGTGGTGGACCGGGGCGAGGAGCCGATGTCCACGCTCGACCCGGACATGGGGCGCCTGGTGCGCAAGGCGATGACGGGGCTCGGCATCACCATGGTGAGCGGCGCCGAGGTGACCGAGGTGCGCACCGACGACGCCAACCGGGTGCGCGCGGTGGTCACTTCGGACGCGGAGTACCCCGCCGACGTCGTCGTCCTCGGCATCGGCGTCCGCCCTGAGACCACGCTCGCCCGCGCGGCCGGACTCCCCCTCGGCGCGCACGGCGGGCTGCTCACCGACCTGGCGATGCGGGTGCGCGGTCACGAGGACATCTGGGCGGGCGGCGACTGCGTCGAGGTGCTGAACCTGGTCTCGGGCCAGGAGCAGTACGTCCCGCTCGGCACCCACGCCAACAAGCACGGCCAGGTCATCGGCACGAACGTGGGCGGCGGTTACGCCACCTTCCCGGGTGTCGTCGGCACGGCGGTCAGCAAGGTCTGCGACCTGGAGATCGCCCGCACCGGACTGCGCGAGAAGGACGCCGACCGGGCCGGTTTCCAGTACGTGTCGGTCGTCATCGAGTCGACCAGCCGGGCGGGTTACTACCCGGACGCCGCGCCCATGACGGTCAAGATGCTCGCCGAACGCGACACCGGCAGACTGCTCGGCGTCCAGATCATCGGCGGCGAGGGCGCGGGCAAACGCGTCGACATCGCGGCCGTGGCACTGACCGCCGCCATGACGGTGGAACAGATGACGGCCCTGGACCTCGGCTACGCCCCGCCGTTCTCCCCGGTCTGGGACCCGGTGCTGGTGGCGGCGCGCAAGGCGGTGGCGCGGGTGCGCGAAGGGCGGCGGTGATCCCGCGGGGGCGCGCCGGGCGTCACCGGTTCGGGGGCGCGATCGCGGGCAGTAGTCCTGTGTGGTCATACCCGTCCATGACGTCAATCCGGTGCGCCGCACCCCCGTGGTGACGTACGCCCTCATCGCCGCCAACGTCCTCGTCTTCCTGCTGACGCCCGGCGCCGCCGGTGCCGTGGCCGGGGAATCGCATCTGGCGCAGCTCTGCCATCTCCATGCCTTCATGGACCACTACGCGGCCGTGCCCCGGGAGCTGATCCACCATCAGCTCCCGGGGCTGGTGCCGACGGGCGCGACGGGCATCGGCCCGAACGGCCCGGGGTGCGTGGTGGGACCGCCCGCCTACGACAAGTCCCCCGCCCTGTCGGTCCTCACGTCGATGTTCCTGCACGGCGGCTGGCTGCATCTGCTGGGGAACATGCTGTTCCTGCTGATCTTCGGCAACAACGTCGAGGACCGCATGGGCCACGTGCGCTATCTGCTCTTCTACGTGGTGTGCGGCTACGCGGCCGGGTACGGCTTCGCGCTGTTCAACGCCTCCTCCACCGACCCGCTGATCGGCGCCTCGGGGGCGATCGCGGGGGTGCTGGGCGCGTATCTGGTGCTGTATCCGAGGGCCAGGGTGTGGGTGCTGGTGCCGTTCCTGGTCTTCCTGCCGCTGCGGCTGCCCGCGTGGGTGGTGCTCGGCTTCTGGTTCGGGCTCCAGGCCGTCTACTCCTCCGGGCACGGCGTCTCCGGGGGCGGCACGGTCGCCTACACGGCGCATGTCGTCGGCTTCGTGGCCGGGATGCTGCTGGCGTGGCCGCTCAAGGCGGGCACTCCGCCGCCGCCGGAGCCGGGCCCGCTGCTGTTCGGCAGGCGGGCGCGGCCCCGTCAGGTGTGGTGAGCGCGGCGGTTGCGTCAGCGGGCGCTGTGCGTGTGGACGTAGTCCACGAGGTGGGTCAGCGCGTCGGGGTCGGTGCTGGGCATGACGCCGTGACCGAGGTTGAAGACGTGGCCCTCCAGACCGGCGGCGGCGTCCAGCACCTCCTGCGCCTTGGTCTCGACGACCTTGCGCCCGGCGAACAGGACGGTCGGGTCGAGGTTGCCCTGGAGCGCCTTGCCCGGACCGACGCGGCGCACGGCCTCGTCCAGCGGGACGCGCCAGTCCACGCCGACCACGTCGGCGCCCGCCTCGCCCATGAGCTTCAGCAGCTCACCGGTGCCGACGCCGAAGTGGATGCGCGGGACGCCGTAGCCCGCGACGGCGTCGAAGACCTTCGCGGAGGCGGGCAGCACCGAGGCGCGGTAGTCGGCGGGGGCGAGCGCGCCCGCCCAGGAGTCGAAGAGCTGGACCGCCGAGGCACCGGCCTCGATCTGGACCTTGAGGAAGGCGGAGGTGATCTCCGCGAGGCGGTCGAGCAGGTCGGCCCACAGCTCGGGGTCGCCGTACATCATCGCCTTGGCGTTCTCGTACGTGCGCGAGGGTCCGCCCTCGACCAGGTAGCTCGCCAGGGTGAAGGGGGCGCCCGCGAAGCCGATCAGCGGGGTGCGGCCCAGCTCGGCGGTGAGCATGCCGATGGCCTCGGTGACGTAGGGCACGTCGTCGGGGGTGAGGTCGCGCAGCCGGGCGAGGTCGGCGCGGGTGCGCACGGGCTCGGCGACGACCGGACCGACGCCGGGCTTGATGTCGAGGTCGACACCGATGGCCTTGAGCGGGACGACGATGTCGCTGAAGAAGATCGCCGCGTCCACGTCGTGCCGTCGCACCGGCTGGAGCGTGATCTCGGTGACGAGATCGGGCCGCATGCAGGAGTCCAGCATGGCGATGCCCTCGCGCACCTTGCGGTACTCCGGCAGGGAACGCCCCGCCTGCCGCATGAACCAGACGGGGGTGTGCGGAACGGCCTCACGCCGGCACGCCCTGAGGAAGGCACTGTCGTACGTCGCTGCGGGCTGCCCGCCGGCGGGGATCGCGTTGGCACTCACCCCGCAAGTCTCGCACGCCCCCGCCACGGCAAGTGCCCCAGCCCTCTGTGGGTGTCTTGCCCTGCGGAAAGGTCTCGTTCCCCTTACTCTTCCCCGCATGGCTGCGGCTCAGGGACGACCGTCGGACGGCGGCGGCGCACAGGACGACGCGAAGGACACCGATCGGATGGAGGGCCCGGGGGGCATCGCGGTACCGCAGGCATTCCGGAGCGCGGTCGACGCGCTGCGCGGCGCGCGGCTGCGGCCGCAGGTGGAGGTGGAGCCGACGCCCGCGCCACAGCGGCTCGCGCCGTTCGCGCACGCGCTGGAGGCGGTGGTCGCCGACGGCGAGCAGGAACTGGCGGACGGACGGCTGGTGCTGCTGCACGATCCGGCGGGGCACGACGCCTGGCACGGCACGTTCCGCCTGGTGACCTTGGTGCGCGCGGAACTGGAAGCCGAGATGGCGGCCGATCCGCTGCTGCCGGAGGTGTGCTGGTCGTGGCTGACCGGCGCGCTCCAGGCGCGCGGGCTCACCTACGGCGAGCCGAGCGGCACCGTGACCCGCGCGAGTTCGCACTACTTCGGCGGTCTCGCCGAGCGCCCGGCAGCCTCGCAGATCGAGATCCGCGCCTCCTGGACCCCGCGTGAGGGTCTGGGCGGGGTGCCGGACACCGCCGCGCACCTGGCCGCGTGGTGCGATCTGCTCGCCCAGGTCGGCGGGCTGCCCCCGGCGGGTCCGGGCGACGCCTCGGTGGTGACCCTGCCGCAGCGCCGGGGACCGCAGTCCCGCTGACGCCCCGGGCACCGCCCACCGAACACACGATCCGATCAGCGCCCCGCCGACACGGCGGGGCGCTGCTTTGTGATCACTTCCCCGCCCATCTCTTTGTCGATACGGCCACTTTCCGCACTCGAATGGCACCACCCCGAACCGATTCGCTCTTCGGGTGATCGACCACGTGTCCGAATTGCACGGATTAGTACTCACTAGATCGTGATCATTCTCTAAAGGCGGACGGGTTTACTGCCGAAGACGACTGTGACCTTGAAAGCACGGTTCGTCCCGGCTGTCTCCCCACCAGCCGGCCCCGTCCCCCACCCAGGAGGCCTGGTGTCCGTTCTCCTCGAGCAGCCCGCAAGCCTGGTCGCCTACCGCCCGAACAAGCCGACCGCCATGGTGGTCGTGGCCGATCCACGCGTGCGTTCCACCGTCACCCGCCATCTGTGGGCCCTCGGTGTACGCGATGTCATCGAAGCCTCGTCCATCGCGGAGGCTCGTCCCCGCATCGGCAACCCCCGCGACATCTGTGTCGCCGACGTCCACCTGCCCGACGGGTCCGGACTGACCCTGCTGTCCGAGACCCGCGCCGCCGGCTGGCCCAACGGCCTTGCCCTGTCCGCCGCCGACGACATCGGCGCCGTCCGCAACGCCCTGGCCGGTGGGGTCAAGGGCTACGTCGTCACCGGCACCCGCACCAACATCGGGCTCCCCACCCGACCGGGCGCCGCCCCCATCGGTTCCGCCGCCGCCCGTATGCACCGCCGCCCCCCGGGTGCCCCGAGCCACCCGGGTGGCTACCGAGAGCTGTCCGGCCGCGAGGTCGAGGTCCTGCGCCTCGTCGCGGAGGGTCAGTCGAACAAGGCGATCGGCGTCTCCATGGGGCTGTCCGCCCTCACCGTCAAGAGCCACCTGGCCCGCATCGCGCGCAAGCTCGGCACGGGCGACCGCGCCGGAATGGTCGCGGTGGCCCTGCGCACCGGCATCATCCACTGACACCCACCCCTGCCCCGTACGTCACTCCCCCCACACCCTGACCTCGCACGTCACCGGCCACTGCGGCCTCCCCTTCCCGGCGCCCCGCGGCGGGACGGTCCGCCCCCCGGCGCCGGCGCGGGCGCCGGCCCGGGGGGCGCGCCCCCCGCGGCCGGCTTTTTACGGTCCGCCCCCCGCCCGGCCGCACCCGCCCGCCCGCGG
>NZ_JACYHF010000007.1 GCF_016482685.1 Streptomyces sp. DSM 110735
CGGGCACCGGGCACCGGGCACCGGGCACCGGGCACCGGGCACCGGGCACCGGGCACCGGGCACCGGGCACCGGGCACCGGGCACACCATGCCCGAGCGCCCGAGCACGCCGGGCCACCGCGCCCGGGCACGCCCGGAGCGCCGTGACCGGGTCGGCCGGGGTCGCCGCAGCCGTCGTCACCGGACATCACCGGGCACGCCGAGCCACCGCGACAGGGCGCGCCCGGGACGCCTCAGCCGGGCGCACCAGAGCCGCCGCACCCACCGCCACCGGACATCACCCGACACACCGAGCCACCGCGACAGGGCGCGCCAGGGGCGCCTCAGCCGGGCGCACCAAGGCCGCCGCAGCCGTCGTCACCGGGCACGCCAGGGACGCCTCAGCCGGGCGCACCAGAGCCGCCGAGCCGGGCTCGCCGGACTCGGCGGGGGCGGTCGGGGCCGCCCGGCACCGGAACGACCGGGTCCGCCCGGTGGCCGTGAGCGGAGCGATTACGCTGCCGGGCATGAGCCCGCAGGCCCCCTCTCCCGCCTATCGACGCCTGAGCGTGGAGCAGCGTCGCAGTCAGCTTCTCGACGCGGCGCTGTCCCTCTTCGCGCACCGGGCGCCGGAGGACGTCTCGCTGGACGACGTGGCGGAGGCGGCCGGGGTCTCGCGACCGCTGGTGTACCGCTACTTCCCCGGTGGCAAGCAGCAGCTCTACGAGGCCGCGCTCACCTCGGCGGCGGACGCGCTGCGCCAGTGCTTCGACGAGCCGCGCGAGGGTCCGCTGGTACCCCGGCTGGCCCGCGCCCTGGACCGGTACCTCGCCTTCGTGGACCAGCACGACACCGGGTTCAGCGCGCTGCTCCAGGGCGGCAGCGTGGTGGAGACCTCCCGGACGACCGCCATCGTGGACGGGGTGCGCCGGGCCGCCGCCGAGCACGTCTTCCGCCACCTCGGCGTGACCGAGCCGGGTCCCCGGCTGCGGATGACCGTGCGGATGTGGATCGCGGCGGTCGAGGCGTCCTCGCTGATGTGGCTGGACGACGGCAAGCGTCCCCCGACGGACGAGCTGCGCGACTGGCTGGTGGAGCAGTTCACCGCCGTCCTCGCGGTGACCGCGCACCGCGACCCGCAGACGGCGGCGCTCCTCGGTGACCTGGCCGGGGATGACCGAGACTTGGGCGCGTGAAGAGTCAGGACACCCCCTTCGAGGGCGGCCCCATGGACGGCCGGGTGCTGCCCGTGCTGCTCGGTCCCACCGGGCACCCCCCGAAGACGTACCGCATCCCCGTCCCCGACGCGGCCGGCGGACCGCCCACGGTGCTCCACTACCGCCGCGAACCGCTGGGTCACACCAAGCGGCTGGGGCTGGTGCGCGGCTGGAAGTACGTCTACGACCCCGCGGGCGAGCGGAGCGGGGACCGCCCGCGCTGGCCGTGGTCCAAGCCCCTCCCGCGCCCCGCCGACGACACGGCGCCGGGCAACACGCCGGACGGCAAGCCGGACGACCCGACCGGGTGACAAGGTTGCGCCGGACCGCGCACGTCCGGCGCGCGCGTCCCGCGACAGGCACCCGATGCTCGCGGTACGGAGGAGGCGGAAGGTCCGCGGCTCCGCACCGGAGGTGATGGCGTGTCAGGAACGCTTCTGCGTCTGGCCTGTACGGCCGCGGTGGCCGCCCAGGCGGCTCTCGCGCCCGTGCCCGCGGCGGCCGAACCGGCGCCGCCGCGCTCGGCGTCCCAGTTGCTGACGGACCTTCAGCGGCTGTACCGGCAGACCGAGCAGGCCACCGAGACCTACAACGGCACCTCGGAGAAGCTGACCCGGCAGCGCGCCGAGGTACGCCGCCTCGACGACGAACTGGCCCGCGCGCGGCTGGCGTTGAACGGCAGCCGGGGCGACGTCGGGCGGCTGGCCCGCGAGCAGTACCAGAACAGCTCGGGCTTCTCCCCCTACGTCCGGCTGCTCCTCGCCCGCGATCCGCAGCAGGCGCTGGACGAGGGGCACGTCATCGGACGGCTGGCCAGCGCCCGCGCCCGGACCCTGGACCGGCTGACCGGCGCCGAGCAGCGGGCGGACACCGTGGCCAGGGCGGCGCGCAAGGCGCTGGACACCCAGGAGACCCTGGCGGACAAACAGAAACGGGACCGGGACGGTGTGACGGCCCGGCTGCGGGACGTGGAGCGGATGCTCGCCGCCCTCACCCCGGCGCAGCTCACCGAGGTGAACCAACTGGAACAGGACGGCGTGACCGAGGCGCAGAATCGTCTCGCCTCCTCCGGCGCACTGGGTCCGAACCGGCCCGCGTCCACCGCGGGCACCCGCGCGCTCAGCTTCGCGATGGACCAGATCGGCAAGCCGTACGTGTGGGGCGCCGAGGGACCGTCCGCGTACGACTGCTCGGGTCTGACCTCCCGCGCCTGGGCCCGCGCGGGCACCCCCATCCCCCGCACCAGCCAGGAGCAGTGGTCCTCGCTGCAACGCATCCCCCTGACCGCTCTCCGCCCCGGCGACCTGGTGATCTACTTCCCCGAGGCCACCCACGTCGCGATGTACATCGGCAACGGCAAGGTCGTCCAGGCACCCCGCCCCGGCGACCACGTCAAGATCTCCCCCATCGCCGCCAACCCCATCCTGGGCGCGGTCCGCCCGGACGCGCCCCCACGCCGCCTGTGACCACCGGAGCGAACCCCGACGTGACCCGGGGCGAACTCCGCCCGGCCGGATAACGACCCGGCCACATCACGCCCCTGACCGAACGCCAGGTCCCATGATTCCCCCCAGTGATCGACAAGCCCTGGGGAGACCATGCACGCCCGACGAGCCGCCAGCGCGGTCCTGTCAGCCGTTGCCCTCGCCGTCGCGACGACAGGATGCGGCAGCGGCGGGACCAGCGGACCGACACAACCGGAGCAACCGCCCGGTCTCCCGGGTGCGACACCGAACGCGAGCGTGGCGGCGGCCCGCGTGGCCTGCGTCGACGCCTGGGCGGATCTCCTCCTCGCCCACCCCAGGCACTGGAGTCCGAAGAAGGACCCGACACCCGAGGAGTGCGCGGGCATGTCCGGGGACATGGCGATCGAGCTGAATCACCAGGGGTGGATGAAGGCCGAGGAGGAGCGGGCCAGGCGGGCCGCCGAGTCGCCGGTCGACGACGGCGCCTCCCTGACGGCGTCCGGGACGGAGCGGCCGTAGGTCCCGTGGCGCCCGGACCAGGAACGGCGACAGCCCCGGAGAGGAGATCTCCGGGGCTGTCGGCGGGCTGGGAAGCGGATCAGGCTCCGGTGACCGAGCCCAGGTATGCCGCCGTCTTCTCCGGGTCGTAGAAGAAGTTCTCGA
Organism: Streptomyces sp. DSM 110735; assembly: GCF_016482685.1. Classification (GTDB taxonomy): domain Bacteria; phylum Actinomycetota; class Actinomycetes; order Streptomycetales; family Streptomycetaceae; genus Streptomyces. The sequence goes on from NZ_JACYHF010000007.1 coordinate 3,325, forward strand.
AGTCGGCGGGGTTGTCGAAGCCGTTGGCGAAGCGGTCCGCGACCGGCTGGAGCTGTCCGGCGGCGCCGATCAGGTTGAGGATGTGCTCCGGCGGCGGGGCGAGCATCGCGTTGGTCCACTTGGTGACGTGCTGGGCGGTGTCCCAGTAGCGGTCGAAGGTGGCCCGCATCCACTCCTCGTCGAAGGGCTCGTCACCGCGCTCCAGGATGGAGGCGAGGTAGGCGGCTGCGCACTTGGACGCGGAGTTCGAACCCTGGCCGGTGATCGGGTCGTTGGCGACGACCACGTCGGCCACGCCGAGCACCAGACCGCCGCCGGGGAGGTGACCGACGGGGTTGCGCACGGTCGGCGCGTAGCGTCCCGCGAGGGTGCCGCCCGCGTCGGTCAGCTCGACCTTGGTGGCGCGCGCGTACTCCCAGGGCAGGAACTTCTCCATCAGCTCCAGCGTCAGGGAGAGGTGCTCGGTGGGGTCCTTGACGCCGTTGAAGACGTCGAGCGGACCGCCGGGTATGCCCTCCCAGAACAGGATGTCGGCACGACCGGAGGTGGTCAGCGTCGGCATCACGAACATCTCACCGACGCCCGGCACCAGGTTGCAGCGGACCGCCTCGAAGTCCGGGTGCTCCGGACGCGGGCCGAGCCCGTGCACGTACGCCACCGCGAGCGCGCGCTGGGGCTCGGTGTACGGGGAGCGCTCCGGGTCGCGGGCGAACATCGAGACCAGCTCGCCCTTGCCCGCCGAGACCAGTACGAGGTCGTAGGTGCGGGAGAAGTAGTCCAGGTCGCCGACGGCAGCGCCGTGGATGACCAACTGACCACCGCGCTGGGCGAAGGTCTCCATCCAGCCGGCCATCTTGACCCGCTGGTCGACCGACTGCGCGTACCCCTCCAGCTTGCCGACCCAGTCGATGGCCCGCTGGGAGGGACCCGGGTCGAAGGAGCCGGGAGCCGCGACGGACACGCCGAGACCCTCGATCTTCGGAGCCTGGGACTCCCAGAAGTTGAGCTTCAGGTCCCGCTCGTGCCCCAGCGCCGTGTCGAACATGCACTGCGTCGACATGACCCGGCCGGAGCGGATCTCGTCCGCGGTCCGGTTCGACATGAGCGTGACCTCGTAGCCGTGCGACTGGAGGCCGAGGGCGAGCTGGAGTCCGGACTGCCCGGCTCCGACGACGAGTATCTTGCGCATACGGGGGTGTCTCCTACGGGGGCTGGGACTACTCGGGGGTGACGTCCAGCGCGTGGCCCACCAGGGCCAGCAGCGTCTCGATGGCCGAGATCCGGCGCCGGGCGTCCATGATCATGACAGGGATGTGCGCCGGAATGGTCAGCGCCTCCCGCACGTCCTCCGGCTCGAAGCTCTCCGTGCCGTCGAAGTGGTTGACCGCGACCACGTAGGGCAGGCCGCAGCTCTCGAAGTAGTCCAGCGCCGGGAAGCAGTCCTTGAGCCGCCGGGTGTCGGCCAGGACCACGGCGCCTATCGCGCCGCGCACCAGGTCGTCCCACATGAACCAGAACCGCTGCTGGCCCGGCGTACCGAACAGGTAGAGCACCAGGTCGTCGTCGAGCGTGATGCGGCCGAAGTCCATCGCCACGGTGGTGGACGTCTTGCCCGGGGTGGCGGTGAGGTCGTCGGTGTCCTCGCTCGCCTGGGTCATCAGGGCTTCGGTCTGCAGCGGAGTGATCTCCGAGACCGCCGTGACCAGGGTGGTCTTGCCCACGCCGAAGCCGCCCGCCACCACGATCTTGGTGGCGACGGGGGCGCGGCTGCGGTCCTGCTGCCAGGACTGCGGGTTCTCGTCGGGATCGGCGGTCCCGACGAGGGCGGAGACGGTGGAGACGTTCCCGACGGAGGCGGTGGCGTCAGAGACGACGGAGTCCACTCAGCACCCTTTCCAGCAGAGCGCGGTCCGGACGGCCGGTGCCGTGACCGGTTCCGGTGCCGTACACACGGATCTTTCCCTGGTCCGCGAGGTCGCTCAGGAGCACCCGGACCACGCCGAGCGGCATGCTCAGCAGCGCGGCGATCTCGGCCACCGTGCGCATACGGCGGCACAGTTCGACGATGGCCAGCATCTCGGGCATGACCCGGGCGCCGGTGGAGCCATTCGTCAGTTCCTTGCGCTCCTCGGGGGCGTCGATGGCCGCCGTGGTGGCCACGAACGTCTCCACCAGGAGGACGTGGCCGAAGCGGGTGCGCCCGCCGGTGAGCGAGTAGGGGCGCACGCGCGCGGCCTTGCGGTCGCCGCCGCGCACGGGAAGCTGCCCCTTCTTGGCCTTGTTCCTCGTCTCCGTCCTGCTCATCGGCCGCTCCCCGTCGTCTCGGACTCCAGCGATTTCCTCAGCTCGCTGCGGAGTTCGGGCGTGAGCACGTGTCCGGCACGGCCGACGAACAGGGCCATGTGGTACGCCACGACGCTCATGTCGCACTCGGCGGAGCCGTGCACGCCGAGCAGCGAACCGTCGCTGATCGACATGACGAACAGGCTTCCCTCGTCCATCGCGACCATCGTGTGCTTGACCCCGCCGGAGTCCATCAGCTTGGCGGCGCCGACGGTGAGGCTGCCGATGCCGGAGACGATGGTGGCGAGGTCGGCGGCGCTGCCGCGCGGACCCTTGGCAGGGCGTACCTGCCGGGACTCCTCCGCCCGCTCGGGGTCGGACGACAGAAGCAGCAGGCCGTCGGAGGAGACGACCGCCACGGACTGGATGCCGGGTACTTCCTCGACCAGGTTGGTCAGCAGCCAGTGCAGGTTGCGGGCTTCACTGCTCAGTCCGTAGGTACTGGGCGTGGTCAACTGCTTGCCTCCTCGGCTGGGCCCCCCGTGGCTTCTTCGACGTGTTCGCCGGTGGCGGGCCGCTCGTTCCGGTCCGTCTGGTCGGCGATCTCCGCTTCCACATCCCGGTAGCCGGCCTGGGCTCCGCGGCGGAATCCGCCGAGCCTGCGGCGCAGTGCCTCGGCGTCGACGCTTCCGCCGCGCGGAGCCACCGGCGCCTCGGGTGCGGTGATCTTGGGTGTGCGCTTGGGGAGTCCCTTGGCCGTCAGCCGGTCCTCCGCCTCCGTCTCGTCCGCCGCGCGGTCGTGAGCGGTCCCCTCCCCAGGGGCGTCACCTGACCTCGGGGCGGGGATACGCGCCTGCGGCACGGACTCGCTCCGCTCGTGCTCGGCACCGGACGACGCGGCGCCGGCGCCGGGCCAGTCGTCGCCCTGCGCCCGGCGGGTGACGCGCTCGGCGGCGATGCCGGACGACTCGTCCGACGCGCCGGGCCAGTCGTCGCCGTCACCGGACCGGTCGGCACCGGCGCCGGGCCAGTCGTCGTCCCCGCCGGACCGCGAGGCACGCGCGCCGGAGGGCGCAGCGGCGTCGGACCGGTCAGCGTCGGCGCCGGGCCAGTCGTCGTCCTGAGCCCGGCGGGTGGCGCGCTCGGCGGCGGTGCCGGACGGCTCGTCCGACGCGCCGGGCCAGTCATCGTCCCCGCCAGACCGCGCGGCGCGCGCGCCGGAGGGCGCGGCAGCGTCGGACTGGTCAGCGTCGGCGCCGGGCCAGTCATCGTCCCCGTCGGACCGCGCGGCACGCGCCCCGGAAGGCGCGGCGGCGTCGGACCGGTCGGCATCCGTGCCGGGCCAGTCGTCGTCCGGAGCGGACCGGGCCGGCCGCGGCACGGAAGGCGCGGCAGCGGTCTCCGACCGCTCGCCCGACGCACCGGGCCAGTCGTCGCCGTCGCCGGACCGCGCGCCACGCGCGCCAGAAGGCGCGGCAGCGTCGGACCGGTCGGCACCAGTGGGCCAGTCATCGTCCTCGCCGGACCGGGCCGGACGCGGCACGGAAGGCGCGGCAGCGGTCTCCGACCGCTCGTCCGACGCACCGGGCCAGTCATCGTCACCGCCGGACCGCGCGGCGCGCGCGCCGGAGGGCGCAGCGGCGTCGGACCGGTCGGCACCGGCGCCGGGCCAGTCGTCGTCCCCGCCGGAAGGCGTGGCCGCGGGTCCGCCGGGCCAGTCGTCGGGGCGGGCTGCGCGGGCGGCGAGGCGCTGGGCGCGGGCGATGCGGCCGGAGCCCTCGCCCGACGGCCTGGCTTCCTCGACCGGCCGAACGGCGTCCGCGTCGGCGTCCCCGTCCGTGGCTGCGGCATCAGCGGACGCGGCACCGGCAGCCCCGTCCTCGGTGTCCGTCTCCGGGAGCAGCAGCTCCATCGTGGTCTCGGTGACCAGCGGCGGTACGCGTCCGGCGGAGCCGTCCCGCGCCTCGTTCTCCCGTACCGCCTTCTCCGCGAGGGCGACCAGCGGGTCGGCGCCCTTGTCGCGACCGCGCAGGACGTTGGAGTTGGCCTCCGCGTCGGCGCCGGGCAGCGAGAAGGACTGGGTGACGTCGCGCCGGGTGGAGGGGTGCGGGATCGCGGCGACCGGGGTCTCCGCGAGCAGCGCCTCGGGCAGGACGACGACCGCCGCCACTCCCCCCTGCTTCTGCTCGCGCAGCTTCACGCGGATGCCGTGCCGGTGGGCGAGCCGGGCCACCACGTACAGACCGAGACCGAGACCCTCGGCGCCCTCCTGCTCGTACGGCGACTCCGGGTCGAACTCCGCGAGGCGGGCGTTGAGCCGGTCCATGCGCTCGGTGGTCATGCCGATGCCCTCGTCCTGGACGGAGAGCATGACCTCGCCGGACTCCAGCATCCAGCCGGAGACCTCGACGGGCAGGTCGGGCGGGGAGAACGAGCTGGCGTTCTCCATGAGTTCGGCGAGCAGATGGGAGAGGTCGTCGGCGGCGAACCCAGCCACATGGGCGTGCGGGGGCAGCGCGGCGATACGGACACGCTCGTAGCGCTCGATCTCGCTGACGGCCGCGCGGACCACGTCGACCAGCGGGACCGGACCGGGGTGCGGCAGGACGTGCTCGGTGCCGGAGAGGACGAGCAGGTTCTCGCTGTGGCGGCGCATGACCGTGGCGAAGTGGTCCAGCTTGAACAGCGTGGCCAGCCGCTCGGGGTCCTGCTCGCGCTCCTCCAGACCCTCGATGACCGAGAGCTGGCGCTCGACGAGACCGAGGGTGCGCAGCGCGAGGTTGACGAAGGTGCCGCCGATGCTGGTCCGCAGCCGCTCCAACTGGGCGGAGGACTCGGACAGTTCGGTACGGAGCTGCTCGCGCGCGTCGGCCATCTTCTGCCGCTGGCCGACCAGGTGCTTGCGGTCGGTCTCCAGCGTGCCGACCCGCTCGTGCAGCGCGACGGCGTGCGCGTGCAGCGCGTTGACGGAGCGGACGACCTGGGCGAACTCGTCGTTGCGCCCGGTGAAGGCGATCGGCTGCTCGGTCGTCGGGTCCTCGGCGCCGGCCAGCCGGGCCGAGCCGCGGCGCAGCACGGACAGCGGGCGGGTCAGCGTGCGGGCCATGCCGGTGGCGATGCCGACGGTGACCAGCAGCAGCACGCCGAGCGCGGCGACGCGGATCTCCAGCGCGGTGACGTCGTCGTCCCGCATCCGGGCGAGGTCCTTGGTGCGCCGGTCGTAGAGGGACTGCTCGGCGCCGCGCATCAGGTCGACGCGGGCGGAGAGCGTGGCGTCCAGCTTCTTGGGGCTGGTGTTCAGCTCGCTGTCGCCGAGGGTCGGCTGGTCGGTGAGGGTGGCGAGGTACTTCTCGGCGGAGTTGACCTCGCCGCCGGTCACCGTGGAGTCGAAGGAGGTGACCGCCTGCTTGGTGCCGGTGGCGCGGAAGTCCGCGAGGGAGGCGTCGGCGCGCAGCCGGGCCTGCTGGGCGGCGGCGGTGAGCGCGTCGCGCTGCTTGCGGTCGGCGTCAGTGGTGGTGCGGGTGGTGACGGGCAGACCGGTGACCGGGCTGATCACCGTGCGCGGAGTGGAGGGCACGCTGAGCGCGGCCAGCAGCAGACCGCGCGCGGCGGCGGACTGCTGGACGGCGGTGTCCAGTTCGGCGAGCGCGTAGCTGCCGGTCCCGGCGCGCGGGGGCATCTTCTCGGCCAGCTCCATGGCGAGCCGGTGCAGGTCCGCGATGGTGGCGGAGTACGCCTGCTGGGTCTGGAGCGCGTCCGTCTTTCCCGTGAGCGCGGTGCGGCGGACTGCCGCTATCCCGTCGAGGTCGGCTCGCAGCCGGGAGGGGATGCCGGTGTCGGCGCGCAGGTCCTCGACCTGGCGGTCCACCCGGGCGCCGCGCTCCTCGGAGGGTGCCTTGGACTTGGGACGCCCCGCCGCCACGTAGGCGGTGACCTCGTCGCGCTCGTCGGCCAGGGAGTGCGCCAGCGCGAGGGCGTCCTGGGTACGGGCGGACAGGGTCGCCAGCTCCTGGGACTCGCTGAGGTCCTGGGACGCGCCGAGCAGCGCGGGCGCGCCTGCTCCGGCGATGGCCGCGGCCACAACCGCCACCGCGACGATCAGCCGGGTGCGCACATGAGTGGGGCGTCCGGCGCCCACGGGGGTCTGCTCGGCGACCCCCTCGGGGGCCGTCTGCCTGCCTGTGCGCCGAGGCCGCTTCTTCTGCACCGGTGCTCGCAATCCTGAACTCGTCTACCGAAGGGCCCGGGTGGCGCCCCGTCGTCTCGGTGCCAAGTGGTGCGTACACCCGGTTCGTACGGTTCCCGACCCTCCCAGCGCCGGTGGGCAGTGGCCGCGCATCACCTGACCCGCCACCCGAAGGAGTGAACATCGGAGGGGAGTTGGCGGGCAAGTTCCGCCGGGCGGTCCGACACCCCTGCGCGGCGGGCCGGTTGGACGCGCGGGGCAGCCTTTGGCAGTATTCGCCGCCACGTCTTGCCGTAGTACGCCAATTACCCTCAAACCAGGCGCCGATGTGAGCCCGAGGGCTCAAATGCGCCATGGTCGACGAGGTTTGGCGATTTCTGTGGAGGGTTCGTGCAGACTGGGCCGGTGCGCACTGAACTCGTCTCGGAACCCGGTGACCCGGACCGCCCCAACGAGGACTTCGCCGGGGTCGGACTACCCGCCTGCGGTCAGGGCGGTTGCGTGATCTTGCTCGACGGGGTGACACCGCCCCGCGGCGGGACCGGCTGTGCGCACTCGGTTCCCTGGTTCACCGCGCGACTCGGCGGGGCACTGACCGAACTGACCGTTTCCAACCGACATCTGACGCTGCCGGAGATTCTCGCGCACGCGATCGACCGAACCCGTTCCGCCCACTCTCAAACCTGTGACCTTTCTCACCCGCGAACACCGCAGGCCACGGTCGTTCTGGTCCGCTGGTCGGCCGACCTGCTGGAGTACCTGGTCCTGTCCGACTCGGCGCTGCTGCTGCGCTCCCCGGACGGGGCGGTCACCCCGGTCCTGGACGACCGTCTGGCCAGGCTCCCCCGCGAGGCGCTCGCCACCGACGCGCTGATCGACGCGAACCTGCGCAACAAGGAGGGCGGCTTCTTCACCGCCGCCGCCGATCCCTCGGTCGCCGCCCGCGCGGTCACCGGCAGCGTCCCGCGCGCGGAGGTCCGCGCCCTGGTGGCGTTGACGGACGGCGCCACGCGCTGGACGGAGAAGTTCCACGAGGGCGACTGGACGGCCCTGTTCGACCTGATCGCCGAACAGGGCGCCGACGCGCTGGTGGCCCGGGTGCGCGAACTGGAGGAGAAGGACCGCGAGGAGCGGACCTTCCTGCGCCGCAGCAAGACCCACGACGACGCGTCGGTGGTCCACGTCGCCTTCTGAGCCGGGCTACTTCTCCGCGAGTCCGTTCAACTGGTGCAGCAGCCGCGCCAGTTCGGCGACCTCGCGGCGGTCCCAGTGGGCGAGCTGGCTGACGTAACGGGCCCGACGTGCCTCGCGCACCGTGCCGACCCGGCGGCGCCCCTCCTCGGTGAGGGTGACGAGCCAGGCGCGGCCGTCGGCGGGATCGGGCTCGCGGGCGATCAGCCCCAGCTCCTCCAGCGCCCGCAACTGGCGGGACATGGTGGCCTTGCCGACACCGATGTACGCGGCAAGTTCCGTGGCGCGCCGACCACCGCACTCGTCGAGCCGGATGAGCAGGCCGTACGCGGAGGACTCCAGGTCGGGGTGGACCTCGCGGGCCATCTCCCCCTGGCTGGCGCGGGCGCGCCGCAGCAGCACGGTCAGCTCGCGTTCCAGCGCCAGGAACTCCTGGTCCGCGCAGCGCGGCACCTCCTGGCCGCCGGCGCCGTGCGCGCCGCCCATTCCGTCCTCGTGCACGTCAGCACCCCTGAATCGGTTTCGCGTCCTGAAATTTTCTGCCGAACCCCGTCATCACCGCAGCTCCGTCAGTATTTCGCAGGCGTAGACCAACGGCGGCATCGAAGCCCTCTTCCACCCGCTCATCTACGTGCGTAGCGTCAATGACCGGGCCCGACATGACAGACAGGCCCGACAGTTCCTGTGACATGACCACGATCCCCCCACTTCTCCTCGGATCGCCCAGGAGGTACGTCATGCCCGTGCACAGACCCGGCTCCCGCCGCCCCCACTCCCCCGGTTCCCTCGCGGGGCTCGCCCTGGCCCTGCTGACGGCGCTCGCGCTCGCCGCCCTCTGCGCCGTACCCGCCGCCGCCCGCACCGCCGCCGCGCCCGCCCGGGGCTCCGCCTGGCTCGGCATGGGCGTCCTCGCCCACGACGGCCGCTCCGGCACGCCCCCCACCGTCGCCGCCGCCGTCCAGACCGAGGGCGTCGACGTCTCCGGCCACCAGGGCAGCGTCGACTGGGCCACCCTCTGGAACAGCGGGGTCCGCTGGGCCTACACCAAGGCCACCGAGGGCACCTACTACACCAACCCGTCCTTCGCGCAGCAGTACAACGGCTCGTACAACGTCGGCATGATCCGCGGCGCGTACCACTTCGCCACCCCGGACACCACGACCGGCGCCGCGCAGGCCAACTACTTCGTGGACCACGGCGGCGGCTGGTCCCGCGACGGCAAGACCCTGCCGGGCACGCTCGACATCGAGTGGAACCCGTACGGCGACGCCTGCTACGGCAAGACCCCGGCCGCGATGGTCTCCTGGATCGCGGACTTCCTGAACACCTACCGGGCCCGCACCGGCCGGGACGCCGTGATCTACACGGCCACGAGCTGGTGGACCCAGTGCACCGGGAACTCCGCCGCGTTCGCCGCGAACAATCCCCTGTGGATCGCCCGCTACGCCGCCGCCCCGGGCACCCTCCCGGCGGGCTGGGGCGTGCAGACGATGTGGCAGTACACCTCGTCCGGTCCGACCGTGGGCGACCACGACAAGTTCAACGGCGCCCTGGACCGGGTGGTCGCGCTGGCCAACGGCTAGCCGCCGCCGTCCCGACCCGTCCCGTCCCGGGACAGCCCGAAGGCCCGGGTTCCACCAGGGAACCCGGGCCTTCGTACGCCCCTTCGCACAGCCGGTGCGGGCGCCGCCCGGCGCGTGGCCGTCACGCGGCCACGGGCACCTCGGGCGCCACCGCCCCCGCCGGGGCCAGCGCCAGCTCAAGCACCTGGCGTACGTCGGTCACGGCGTGGACGTCGAGCTTCTCCAGCACCTCGGCCGGGACGTCGTCCAGGTCCGCCTCGTTGCGCTTGGGGATGATCACGGTGGTCACCCCGGCGCGGTGCGCGGCGAGCAGCTTCTGCTTCACGCCGCCGATCGGCAGGACCCGTCCGGTCAGCGAGACCTCGCCGGTCATCGCCACGTCCGTGCGGACCAGCCGCCCGGAGAGCAGGGAGGCGAGAGCGGTCGTCATGGTGACACCCGCGCTCGGTCCGTCCTTGGGCACCGCGCCCGCCGGGAAGTGGATGTGCACGCCGCGGTCCTTGAGGTCGGCCACCGGCAGCTCCAGCTCCGCGCCGTGACTGCGCAGGAAGCTCAGCGCGATCTGCGCCGACTCCTTCATCACGTCACCGAGCTGACCGGTGAGGGTGAGCCCCGCCGCGCCCGTCTCGGGGTCCGCGAGGGACGCCTCGACGAAGAGCACGTCGCCGCCCGCCCCGGTGACCGCGAGTCCGGTCGCCACACCGGGCACCGCGGTACGGCGCTCGGCGGGGTCCTGGGCGGACTCGGGCACGTGGTGCGGACGTCCGACCAGACCGCGCAGATCCTCCTCACGGACCGTGAACGGCAGCTCCCGCTCGCCCAGTTCGTGCTGAGCGGCGACCTTGCGCAGCAGCCGCGCGACGGTCCGCTCCAGGGTGCGCACGCCCGCCTCGCGGGTGTACTCACTGGCGAGCTTGCGCAGCGCGCCCTCGTCGATCACGACCTCCTCGCCGGTCAGACCGGCGCGCTCCAGTTGGCGCGGGAGCAGGTGGTCGCGGGCGATGACGACCTTCTCGTCCTCGGTGTAGCCGTCCAGGCGGACGATCTCCATCCGGTCGGCCAGCGCCTCCGGGATCGCCTCCAGGACGTTGGCGGTGGCGAGGAACACCACGTCGGACAGGTCGAGTTCGACCTCCAGGTAGTGGTCCCGGAAGGTGTGGTTCTGCGCCGGGTCGAGCACTTCGAGGAGGGCGGCGGCCGGGTCGCCCCGGAAGTCCGAGCCCACCTTGTCGATCTCGTCCAGGAGCACGACCGGGTTCATCGACCCGGCTTCCTTGATCGCGCGGACGACACGGCCGGGCAGCGCGCCGACGTAGGTGCGCCGGTGCCCCCGGATCTCCGCCTCGTCCCGCACACCGCCGAGCGCGACCCGGACGAACTTCCGCCCCATCGCGTGCGCCACCGATTCACCGAGGCTCGTCTTTCCGACGCCGGGCGGTCCGACCAGCGCGAGCACGGCACCGCCGCGCCGCCCGCCGATCACGCCGAGACCGCGCTCACCGCGCCGCTTGCGCACGGCGAGGTACTCGGTGATGCGCTCCTTCACGTCGTCAAGACCGGCGTGCTCGGCGTCCAGGATCTCCTTGGCGCCCTGGATGTCGTACGCGTCCTCGGTCCGCTCGTTCCACGGCATCTCCAGGACGGTGTCCAGCCAGGTGCGGATCCAGGAGCCCTCGGGCGACTGGTCGGAGGAGCGCTCCAGCTTGTCGACCTCCTTGAGTGCCGCCTCGCGGACCTTCTCCGGGAGGTCGGCCGCCTCGACCCGGGCGCGGTAGTCGTCGGACTCCTCGGCGGAGTCGGCGCTGTCGCCGTTGAGCTGGCGCAGTTCCTTGCGGACCGCCTCCAGTTGGCGCCGCAGCAGGAACTCGCGCTGCTGCTTGTCGACGCCCTCCTGGACGTCCTTGGCGATGGTCTCGGCCACGTCCTGCTCGGCGAGGTGGTCGCGGAGCTGCTGGGTGGCGAGCTTCAGCCGGGCCACCGGGTCGGTGGTCTCCAGGAGCTGGATCTTCTGGTCGGTGGTGAGGAAGGGCGAGTAACCGGAGTTGTCGGCGAGCGCGGAGACGCCGTCGATCGCCTGGACCCGGTCCACGACCTGCCAGGCGCCCCGCTTCTTCAGCCAGGTGCTGGCCAGCGCCTTGTACTCCTTCACCAGCTCGGTCACCTGACCGGGCAGGGGGTCGGGCAGGGTCTCCTCGACCCGGACGCCCTCGACCCACAGCGCGGCACCCGGACCGGTCGTACCGGCACCGATGCGCACGCGGTCGCGGCCCCGGATCAGCGCACCCGGGTCGCCGTCGGCCAGCCGGCCGACCTGCTCGACGGTACCGAGCACACCGGTCTTCGCGTACGTGCCGTCGATGCGCGGCACCAGCAGCACCTTGGGCTTGCCGGACTCCGAGCGGGCGGCGGCCTGCGCGGCCTCCACAGCCGCCCGCACCTCGGCGTCACTCAGGTCCAGCGGTACGACCATCCCCGGCAGCACGACTTCACCGTCGAGCGGCAGCACGGGCAGGACGAGCGTGAACGCCGTGGACTCATCAGCCATGATCTCCCCTTTGACAGTCAACTTGAGTAACACTGACTCAATGCTCGTGAGCCCTGGAATGTTCCCCACCCGTTGTTCACTCTGAGCGAACAACGAGGGGCGATCGCGTCGCCGCAGACGGGACCGGGTTCCGCATCACGCGCGGCTTCCGCAAAACGCGTGGTCCCGTCCCGTCCGGTCCAGCAGGATGACCCGCATGACCACGACGCACGACAGCCCCGTTGTCCTGGACCGGCGCGACGGGCCGTACGGCGAGGTGGTCCTGCGCCGGCACGGCGGTCTCCTCCAGATCATCGCCAACGGGTGCTTCCTGATGGACACCTCGGACGGGCGCTCGGAGCGGCTGCTGGTGGACGCGGCGCGGACCGCGCTCGACGGGCGCCCCTCGCCGGACGTGCTGATCGGCGGGCTGGGGGTCGGCTTCTCGCTGGCCCACGCGGCGGCCGATCCGTACTGGGGGCGGATCGTCGTGGTGGAGCGGGAGCCCGCCGTGATCGGCTGGCACCGGTCCGGACCGCTCGGGGAACTGTCGGCGGACGCCCTCGCGGACCCGCGCACGGCCGTGGTCGAGGACGATCTCGTCTCTTACGTCAATGAGACATCGGACACGTTCGACGCGCTGTGCCTCGACATCGACAACGGTCCCGGCTGGACCGTCACCGAGGACAACGGCGGTCTGTACACGAAGCCCGGACTCGCCGCCTGCGCAAGGGTGTTGAGACCGGGCGGGGTGCTGGCGGTGTGGTCGGCCCAGCCCTCTCCGGAATTTGAAGGAACCTTGCGGAATGCCGGGTTCCGGCAGGTGCGTACCGAAGAGGTGCCCGTTGCCCGTGGCGTTCCCGACGTGGTGCATCTCGCCGTCCGCCCTGGATAGCGACGGCGCGGCGTGTCCCCGTAATGTGCTGCCCTGACGCCGATCATCAGGCGTCGATCGCAGTCATGGGATCACCCCACGGATTCCGGAAAGCAGCAGGGGCGGGCGATGGAGCAGACACAGACCTCCCAGACCGGTGCGGCGAGCGCGACCCAGGGCGCCCAGCGCCGGGTGCTGGTCGTCGAGGACGACCCCACGATCGTCGACGCCATCGCGGCCCGGCTGCGCGCGGAGGGTTTCCTCGTGCAGACCGCGAGCGACGGCCCGGCGGCCGTCGACACCGCCGAGGCATGGCAGCCCGACCTGCTGATCCTCGACATCATGCTCCCCGGCTTCGACGGTCTGGAGGTCTGCCGCCGCGTGCAGGCCGCCCGTCCGGTGCCGGTGCTGATGCTCACCGCGCGCGACGACGAGACCGACATGCTGGTGGGTCTCGGGGTCGGCGCCGACGACTACATGACCAAGCCGTTCTCCATGCGGGAGCTGGCGGCGCGTGTGCACGTCCTGCTGCGCCGCATGGAGCGCGCCGCCATCGCGGCCACCACGCCCCGCTCCGGGATACTGCGCCTCGGCGAGCTGGAGATCGACCACGCCCAGCGCCGGGTGCGGGTGAAGGCGGAGGACGTGCATCTGACGCCCACCGAGTTCGACCTGCTGGTGTGCCTGGCCAACACCCCGCGCGCGGTGCTCTCCCGTGAGCAGCTCCTGGCCGAGGTGTGGGACTGGGCGGACGCCTCCGGCACCCGGACCGTGGACAGCCACATCAAGGCACTGCGGCGGAAGATCGGCGCCGAGCGCATCCGCACGGTGCACGGTGTCGGGTACGCGCTGGAGACGCCGACGCCGTGAGCGGGGGACGGGAAGCCGCACGGAAGGGCCCCGGGGAGGACCAGCCCTGGGGCGGCGTACGCCCGTTCTCGATCAAGACCAAGCTGGGCGCGCTGGTCGTCATCTCGGTGCTGATCACCACCGGTCTGTCGATGATCGCGGTGCACACCAAGACCGAGCTGCGCTTCATCACGGTCTTCTCGATGATCGCCACGCTGCTGATCACCCAGTTCGTGGCGCACTCGCTCACCGCCCCGCTGGACGAGATGAACGCGGTCGCCCGCTCCATCTCGCACGGCGACTACACCCGCCGGGTGAGCGAGGGACGCCGCGACGAACTGGGCGACCTGGCCGTGACGATCAACGTCATGGCCGACGAGCTGGAGGCGCAGGACCGCCAGCGCAAGGAGCTGGTGGCGAATGTCTCGCACGAGCTGCGCACCCCGATCGCGGGACTGCGCGCGGTGCTGGAGAACATCGTCGACGGCGTCACCGAGGCCGACCCCGAGACCATGCGCACGGCTCTCCAGCAGACCGAGCGCCTCGGTCGGCTCGTGGAGACCCTGCTGGACCTCTCCCGGCTCGACAACGGCGTCGTCCCGCTGAAGATGCGCCGCTTCGAGGTGTGGCCGTATCTGTCCGGGGTGCTGAAGGAGGCCAACATGGTCGCCTCCGCGCGCGCGGGCATCGCCTCGGGCTCGGGCACCCACACCCGCACCGACGTGCATCTGCACCTGGACGTCTCCCCGCCGGAGCTGACCGCGCACGCGGACCCCGAGCGCATCCACCAGGTCGTCGCCAACCTGATCGACAACGCCGTCAAGCACAGCCCCGCCTACGGCCGGGTGACGGTGAAGGCGCGGCGCGGGGCGCAGCCGGAGTCGCTGGAGCTGGAGGTCCAGGACGAGGGTCCGGGCATCCCCAGGTCGGAGTGGCACCGGGTGTTCGAGCGGTTCAACCGGGGCGCGGTGACCCGTCCGCACGGTCCGGGCAGCGACGGCGGCACGGGGCTCGGCCTCGCGATCGCCCGCTGGGCGGTGGATCTGCACGGCGGCCGGATCGGGGTGGCCGAATCCGAGCGCGGCTGCCGGATCATCGTCACCCTTCCGGGGCTTTCCTCGTAGCCGAGTTGACGTAGAGTTCACTCCGGAAGACCAAGATCACCGATGATCCGCTCCGCCGGACGCGTGTGATCAGGTCCGGGCCCACGCAGGTCGACGAACGACCGCGTCCAGGGGCCTGGTTCCTCGCACCCTCACCCTCGCTCTCACGTGCGGAACCACGCTTGTTTCCCGCCATTTCCGGCCCCGAAACGCGGTTCCCGGTGTGACTTACACGACGATGAACGGGCCCGACCTGACCTTCCCCCTCCGGGAGGCGTAGCCTTTATTCCCGCTGTCCATCACCTTGTGAAGCGGAAGAGGGCGGTTGCCGCCGTGTCGCCACAGTCCCCCAGTAACTCGAACCTTTCGACCGACGACCAAGCCGGGAAGAACCCCGCCGCGGCGTTCGGCCCGAACGAGTGGCTCGTCGACGAGATCTATCAGCAGTACCTCCAGGACCCGAATTCGGTTGATCGCGCCTGGTGGGACTTCTTCGCCGACTACAAGCCGGGGGCTCCTGCCGCCTCGGCTCCGGTGAGCGCCACGGCCGCGGGGGCCGCGGGGACCACCTCGGCCGCTCCGGCCCAGGCCGCGCCCGCCGCGCAGCCCCCGGCCGCCGCGAAGCCCGCCGCCGCTCCGGCCCAGACCCCGGCTCCGGCCCCGGCGGCAAAGGCCGCCCCGGCCCCCGCCAAGCCCGCGCAGGCCCCGGCCGCCGCTCAGCCGAAGGCAGCCGCTCCGGCCGCCGAGGGCCCCGAGCTGATCACGCTGCGCGGCCCGGCCGCCGCCGTGGTCAAGAACATGAACGCCTCGCTGGAGCTGCCGACCGCCACCTCGGTCCGCGCGGTCCCGGTGAAGCTGCTGTTCGACAACCGCATCGTCATCAACAACCACCTGAAGCGCGCCCGGGGCGGGAAGATCTCCTTCACGCACCTGATCGGCTTCGCCATGGTGCAGGCCATCAAGGCCATGCCGTCCATGAACTGGTCGTTCGGCGAGAAGGACGGGAAGCCCACCCTCGTCAAGCCGCCGCACGTCAACCTCGGTCTCGCCATCGACCTGGTCAAGCCCAACGGCGACCGCCAGCTCGTCGTCGCGGCGATCAAGAAGGCCGAGACGCTGAACTTCTTCGAGTTCTGGCAGGCGTACGAGGACATCGTCCGCCGCGCCCGCGAGGGCAAGCTGACCATGGACGACTTCACCGGGGTCACGGTCTCCCTGACCAACCCCGGCGGTCTCGGCACCGTCCACTCGGTCCCGCGCCTGATGCCCGGCCAGTCGGTCATCATGGGCGTCGGCTCCATGGACTACCCGGCGGAGTTCCAGGGCACCAGCCAGGACACCCTGAACAAGCTCGGCGTCTCGAAGGTCATGACGCTCACGTCGACCTACGACCACCGGACGATCCAGGGCGCCGCCTCCGGCGAGTTCCTGCGCCAGGTCGCGAACCTTCTCCTCGGCGAGAACGGCTTCTACGACGACATCTTCGAGGCGCTGCGCATCCCCTACGAGCCGGTCCGCTGGCTCAAGGACATCGACGCCAGCCACGACGACGACGTCACCAAGGCCGCCCGCGTCTTCGAGCTGATCCACTCCTACCGGGTCCGCGGTCACGTCATGGCCGACACCGACCCGCTGGAGTACCAGCAGCGCAAGCACCCCGACCTCGACATCACCGAGCACGGGCTCACCCTCTGGGACCTGGAGCGCGAGTTCGCCGTCGGCGGTTTCGCCGGCAAGTCCCTGATGAAGCTGCGCGACATCCTCGGCGTGCTGCGCGACTCGTACTGCCGCACCATCGGCATCGAGTTCATGCACATCCAGGACCCCAAGCAGCGCAAGTGGATCCAGGACCGCGTCGAGCGCCCGCACTCCAAGCCGGAGCGCGAGGAGCAGTTGCGCATCCTGCGCCGCCTGAACGCGGCGGAAGCCTTCGAGACCTTCCTGCAGACGAAGTACGTCGGCCAGAAGCGCTTCTCCCTGGAGGGCGGCGAGTCCGTCATCCCGCTGCTCGACGCGGTCATCGACTCCGCCGCCGAGTCGCGCCTGGACGAGGTCGTCATCGGCATGGCCCACCGCGGCCGCCTGAACATCCTCGCCAACATCGTCGGCAAGTCGTACGCGCAGATCTTCCGGGAGTTCGAGGGCAACCTCGACCCGAAGTCGATGCACGGCTCCGGCGACGTGAAGTACCACCTGGGCGCCAAGGGCACCTTCACCGGTCTGGACGGCGAGCAGATCGCGGTCTCCCTGGTCGCCAACCCCTCGCACCTGGAGGCGGTCGACCCGGTCCTGGAGGGCGTCGCCCGCGCCAAGCAGGACATCATCAACAAGGGCGGCACGGACTTCACCGTCCTGCCGGTGGCGATCCACGGCGACGCGGCCTTCGCGGGCCAGGGCGTGGTGGCCGAGACCCTGAACATGTCGCAGTTGCGCGGTTACCGCACCGGCGGCACGGTCCACATCGTCATCAACAACCAGGTCGGCTTCACCGCCGCCCCGGAGTCCTCCCGCTCGTCCATGTACGCCACCGACGTGGCCCGCATGATCGAGGCGCCGATCTTCCACGTGAACGGCGACGACCCGGAGGCCGTGGTCCGCGTCGCGCGGCTCGCCTTCGAGTTCCGCCAGGCGTTCAACAAGGACGTGGTGATCGACCTCATCTGCTACCGCCGCCGCGGTCACAACGAGTCGGACAACCCGGCGTTCACCCAGCCGCTGATGTACGACCTGATCGACAAGAAGCGCTCGGTGCGCAAGCTCTACACCGAGTCCCTCATCGGTCGCGGCGACATCACCCTGGAAGAGGCGGAGCAGGCGCTCCAGGACTACCAGGGCCAGCTCGAGAAGGTCTTCACGGAGGTCCGCGAGGCCACCGCGCAGCCGGTCCAGGGCGAGTCCCAGGCGCCGAGCGACAACTTCCCGGTGGCGGTGCCGACCGCGATCTCCGCGGAGACCGTGAAGCGCATCGTCGAGTCCCAGATCGACATCCCCGACCACATCACCGCCCACCCGCGGCTGCTCCCGCAGCTCCAGCGCCGGGCGTCCATGGTCGAGGACGGCACGATCGACTGGGGCATGGGCGAGACCCTGGCCATCGGTTCGCTGCTCCTGGAGGGCACCCCGGTCCGCCTCGCGGGCCAGGACTCCCAGCGCGGCACCTTCGGCCAGCGCCACGCGGTGCTCATCGACCGGGAGACCGGCGAGGAGTACACCCCGCTGCAGTACCTCTCCGAGGACCAGGCGCGGCTGAACGTCTACAACTCCCTGCTGTCCGAGTACGCGGCGATGGGCTTCGAGTACGGCTACTCGCTGGCCCGCCCCGACGCGCTCGTGATGTGGGAGGCGCAGTTCGGCGACTTCGTCAACGGCGCGCAGACCGTCGTCGACGAGTTCATCTCCTCGGCCGAGCAGAAGTGGAACCAGACCTCCGGTGTGGTCCTGCTCCTCCCGCACGGCTACGAGGGCCAGGGCCCGGACCACTCCTCGGCCCGCCCGGAGCGGTTCCTGCAGCTCTGCGCGCAGAACAACATGACGGTCGCGATGCCCACGCTCCCGTCGAACTACTTCCACCTCCTGCGGTGGCAGGTCCACAACCCGGACCACCGGCCGCTGGTCGTCTTCACCCCGAAGTCGATGCTGCGCCTGAAGGCCGCCGCCTCGAAGGCGGAGGAGTTCACCACGGGCGAGTTCCGCCCGGTCATCGGCGACAGCACGGTCGACCCGGCCGCCGTCCGCAAGGTCGTCTTCTGCGCGGGCAAGGTCTACTACGACCTGGAGGCCGAGCGGGTCAAGCGCGGCATCACGGACACGGCGATCATCCGTCTTGAGCGTCTGTACCCGCTGCCGGGTGCGGAGGTCCAGGCGGAGGTCAACAAGTACCCCAACGCCGAGAAGTACATCTGGGCGCAGGAGGAGCCGGCGAACCAGGGCGCGTGGCCCTTCATCGCCCTCAACCTGATCGACCACCTGGACCTGGCCGTCGGCGCCGACGTCCCGGCGGGCGAGCGCCTGCGCCGCATCTCCCGCCGCCACGGCTCCTCCCCGGCAGTCGGCTCCGCCAAGCGCCACCAGGCGGAGCAGGAGCAGTTGGTACGCGAGGTCTTCGAGGCGTAACCCTGCGCGGGCCGCGTTCAGCGGGGCCCGGCTTCCGGATTCTTCCGGGGGCCGGGCCCTGCGGCGTTGGGCGCTGCGGGCGTGGGGTGGTCGAGGCGATGCCCTGCGCGGACCGCATCCAACGGGACCCGGCTTCCCGATTCGCCCAGGGCCGGGTTCTGCCCCGTTCGGCGCGCCCCGAGCGCGAGGTGTCCGAGACGTCGCCCCGCGCGGACCGCGTCCAGCGGGGCCCGGCTTCCGGAATCGTCCGGGGTCCGGGCCCTGCGGCGTTTCGGCGCGGCGAGTGCGAGGTGGTCGAGACGTTGCCCTGCGCGGGCCACGTTGAGCTGGGCCCGGCTTCCGGAATCGCCCGGAGGTCGGGCCCTGCCGCATTCGGCGCCGCGAACGCGAGGTGTCCGAGACGTCGCCCTGCGCGGGCCGCATCCAGCGGGGCCCGGCTTCCCGATTCGGGGCCGGGTTCTGCCCCGTTCGGCGCGCCTCGAGCGCGAGGTGGCCGAGACATCGCCCCGCGCGGACCGCGTCCAGCGGGGCCCGGTTTCCGGAATCGTCCGGGGCCGGGCCCTGCCGTATTCAGCGCCCCGAGCGCAAGGCCGCCGAGGACATCGGCACCGCGAACGCGAGGTGGTCGAGACATCGCCCTGCGCAGCCCGCGTCCAGCAGGGGGCCAGTTTCCGGACTCGCCCGGGACCGGGCCCTGCCCCGTTCAGCGCCCCGAGCGCCTGGTGGCCGAGGCGTCGCTCTGCGCGGACCATGTCCAACGAGACCCGGCTTCCAGACTCGCCCGAGGCCGGCCCGGCCGCCTTCGGCCCGGCGGCAAGCGCCCGCACCGCGTCTCCCCGTTCGGCCAGGGGCGGTCTGGCCTCCAGCTTCGTCCGGAGGCCAGCTTCCGGATTCCGTCCGGGACCGGGCCCTGCTCCGTCCGGCGCCGCGAACACGAGGTGGTCGATCCGTCGCCGCGCGGGCTGTGTCCAGCGAGGGGTGGCTTCTGGGCTCGTCCGGGTCCGGCCCCCGCTCTGTTCGGCCCGGCGGCAAACGCCCGCACCGCGTCTCCCGCCCGCGCGGGTCCCGTTCGGTCAGGGTCGGTCTGGCCTCCGGCTTCGTCCAGGGGGCCAGCTTCCGGATTCCGTCCGGGGGCAGGGCCCCGCCCCGTTCGGCCCGGCGGTGAGCGCCCGCGCCCGGGCGGGTGCCCGTGCGGCGAGGGGCGGCCCGCCTCCGGCTTCGGCCAGGAGGGCGCCCCTTTCCCGTTCGGTCCTGCGGCTGCCTATCATTTTCCTGTCCCTTCGCCTACCCACCGACGGAGCTCCAGCCATGTACTTCACCGACCGAGGCATCGAGGAACTGGAGAAGCGGCGCGGCGAGGAGGAGGTTTCCTTCGAGTGGCTCGCGGAGCAGCTCCGTACGTTCGTCGACCTGAACCCGGACTTCGAGGTCCCGGTGGAGCGGCTGGCGACGTGGCTGGCGCGGCTGGACGACGAGGACGACGAGTAGCCCCGCAGGGGAAGACCAGACCCTTTCAGCAGGCCCGCGGCGGACGGCACAGGCGTCCGCCGCGGGCCTGCTGTCGTACACCGGCACGAGCAAGCCGCTCGCGAGGCGCTCACGAAAGAGTGTCTTGACTTCCGACAGCCGCGATATATCGTGTCTCTCGTAGACGCGATATGGCGTGACGTGTCGCGTGTCCTTGCCGAGGAGGCCCCATGTCCGAGTGGTCCGTCGCCGAGCCCCAGAAGCTCACCTTCGACGCCCCCGTGAGCGAACTGCACGTGCGCATCGTCAACGGTCTGGTGAACGTGGTGGGCACCGAGGAGAGTTCCGCCCGCCTGGAGGTCTCCGAGATCGAGGGTCCACCCCTGATCGTCACCCAGCAGGGCGGCACGCTGACGGTGGCGTACGAGGACCTGCCCTGGAAGGGCTTCCTCAAGTGGCTCGACCGCAAGGGCTGGCGGCGCAGCGCGGTGGTCTCCCTCGCCGTGCCCGCCGACACCCGCGTGGAGGTGGGCGTGGTCGGCGCCGGGGCGGTCGTCTCGGGCGTGCGCGGCCCCTCCGCGGTCAAGGGCGTCACCGGGGACACCACGCTGGTCGGCCTCTCCGGACCGGTCCGCGCGGACACCGTCTCCGGCAATCTGGAGGCCCAGACCGTCACAGGCGACCTGCGCTTCAACTCGGTGTCGGGCGACCTGACGGTGATGGACGGCTCCGGCCCCTCCGTCCGCGCCGACTCCGTCAGCGGCTCGATGATCGTCGACCTGGACCCGGCCGGTCCCACCGATGTCCGGCTGACCAGCGTCTCCGGCGAGATCGCCATCCGTCTGCCGCACCCCGCGGACACGGAGGTGGAGGCGAACACCGCGAGCGGGCAGATCTCCAACGCGTTCGACGGTCTGCGGGTGCACGGCCAGTGGGGCGCCCACAAGGTCACGGGCCGGCTGGGCACCGGCAGCGGGAGGCTCAAGGCCACCACGGTCTCCGGTTCCATCGCCCTGCTGCGCCGCCCGGCGACCGAGCACACGGACGGGTGGGCAGGTCCCGGGACCGCTCCGGGAGACAATTCCTCGACGACCGACAAGAAGGTGCTCTGACATGCCTCCCGTCTTCGCTCACGGCCGCCTGCGCCTGTATCTGCTGAAGCTGCTCGACGAGGCGCCCCGCCACGGCTACGAGGTGATCCGGCTCCTCGAAGAGCGCTTCCAGGGTCTGTACGCCCCCTCGGCAGGCACGGTCTACCCCCGTCTGGCCAAGCTGGAGGCGGAGGGTCTGGTCACCCACACCACCGAGGGCGGCCGCAAGGTGTACGCGATCACCGACGCCGGCCGCGCCGAACTGGCCGACCGCAGCGGTGAACTGGCCGATCTGGAGCTGGAGATCCGCGACTCGGTCGCGGAGCTGGCCGCCGAGATCAAGGCAGACGTGCGCGGCGCGGCGGGCGACCTGCGCCGCGAGATGCGCGCGGCCGCGACCGAGGCCCGCCAGGGCAACCACACCGGTTCCGCCCAGTCCCACGCCTACGGCGACCAGAGCGGCGACCCGGAGTCGTGGCGGGCCGCCAAGGAGGAGCTGCGCCGGGCGAAGCAGGAGTGGAAGGAGCAGGCACGGCGCGCCAAGGACGAGAGCCGCCGGGCCCGCGAGGAGGCGCAGCGGGCCCGCCGCCAGGCCCAGGAGGCGCAGTCGCGGGCGCGGGCCCAGGCACAGGAGGAGATGCAGCGCGTCGCCCGCCGGGTCCAGGAGCGGGTGCAGGACGCCTTCGGCCGGGGCGACTGGCCGACCGGGGTCCGCGAGGGCATCTCGGAACTGGCCCGGGAGTTCGGCGAGTTCGGCAAGAGCTACGGCGACTACGGCAAGGAGCACGGCAAGACCCCCGGCCCCGGCCGGAACGCGCCCCCTGCCGGCGGCCCCCTCACGGAGCCGGAATTCTCCACCGTCCCGGAGGACTTCCCCGCCGAGTACGCGCCGGAGTGGGCCCACGAGGACCCCACCGGCGACCCGGCGCGCGATCTGGACCGCCTCCTCGACCGCTTCCGGGACGACATCCGCGACGCCGCCCGGGACCACGGCGTCACCGACGACCAGCTCCGGGAGGTCCGCCACCGCCTGGCGACGGCGGCGGCCCAGGTCGGCTCCGTGCTGCGCCGCCCACGGGTCTGACCCGGCGGCACCGGCGCGGCGGGGTCAGGGGGTGAGCACGATCTTCCCGAACTGCCCGCCGGACTCCAGCCGTTCGAAGCCCTCGCGGGCGCGGTCCAGCGGCAGCACCTCGTCGATGACGGGCCGCAGCCCGGTGAGGGCGCAGAAGGACAGCAGGTCCTCCAGCTCGTCCTTGGTGCCCATGGTGGAGCCGACGACCTTCAGCTCCAGGAAGAAGATGCGGGTCAGTTCGGCGTGCGAGGGCCGGTCGCCGCTGGTCGCGCCGGAGATGACCAGCGTGCCGCCGGGCCGCAGGGACTTCACCGAGTGGGACCAGGTGGCCGCGCCCACGGTCTCGATCACGGCGTCCACCCGCTGCGGCAGCCGCGCCCCCGGCTCCACCGCCTCGACGGCGCCCAGCTCCAGGGCCCGCTTGCGCTTCGCCTCGTCCCGGCTCGTGGCGAAGACGCGCAGCCCGGCCGCCTTGCCGAGCATGATCGCGGCGGTGGCGACCCCGCCGCCCGCGCCCTGCACGAGGACCGAGTCGCCGGGCCGTACCCCGGCGTTGGTGAACAGCATCCGGTACGCGGTCAGCCACGCCGTCGGCAGACAGGCCGCCTCGGCGAAGGACATGCCCTGCGGCTTGGGCAGCAGGTTCCAGGTGGGCACGGCGACCTGTTCGGCGAAGGTGCCCGGGTAGCGCTCGGTGAGGATCGAGCGGGGTTCGCGGGGCCCGACTCCGTAGCCGGTCTGCCCGATGACGGCGTGCAGGACGACCTCGTTGCCGTCCGCGTCGACCCCGGCGGCGTCGCAGCCGAGGATCATCGGCAGCCGGTCCTCGGGGAGCCCGACGCCCCGCAGGGACCAGAGGTCGTGGTGGTTGAGGGAGGCGGCGCGGACGTCGACGGTGCTCCAGCCGGGCCGGGCCTCGGGAGCCGGGCGCTCCCCCAACTCGAGGCCGGACAGCGGCTGGTCACGGTCGATCCGGGCGGCGTAGACAGCGAACATGGGCCCGACGATAGGTTCCGCCCGCCCCCGGACGGAACCGGCGGACGGTGTGACACACACCCTCTTGCCTCCGGCACCCGAGCGGCGCAACGCACCGCGCGCACCACGGCGGTGGAACGACGGAACGGTCCCGCCCGGGAAGGGCAGGACCGTTCAGCCGGCACAGGACACGGTCGGCACGGCACGAAGCCGATCGCCGCCGCGTCCGTGGACGTCAGCGCCGGGCCACGCCCTCCGCGCGGGCGGCCGCAGCGACGGCCGCCGTCACGGCGGGGGCGACCCGCTCGTCGAAGGGCGAGGGGATGACGTAGTCGGGGGCGAGGTCGTCGCCGACGACGGCGGCCAGCGCCTCCGCGGCGGCGATCTTCATGCCCTCGGTGATCCGGCTCGCCCGCACCTGGAGCGCCCCGGCGAAGATACCCGGGAAGGCGAGGACGTTGTTGATCTGGTTCGGGAAGTCGGAGCGCCCGGTCGCGACGACGGCCGCGTACTTGTGCGCCACCTCGGGGTGGACCTCCGGGTTCGGGTTGGCCATCGCGAACACGAAGGCGCCCTCGGCCATGGAGGCGACGGCTTCCTCGGGGACCGTACCGCCGGAGACGCCGATGAAGACGTCCGCGCCCACGAGGGCGTCCTCCAGCGAGCCGGTGATGCCCGCCTTGTTGGTGAAGGATGCCACCTCCCGCTTCACGTCCGTCAGGTCGGTGCGCTCCGCCGAGACGACGCCCTTGCGGTCGGCGACCGCCACGTCCCCGATGCCGGCCTCGACCAGCATCCGGGCGATGGCGACCCCGGCCGCTCCGGCGCCGGAGATGACGGCGCGCAACTGTCCGATCTCCCGCCCGCTGAGCCGGGCGGCGTTGCGCAGGGCGGCGAGGGTCACGATGGCCGTGCCGTGCTGGTCGTCGTGGAAGACCGGGATGTCCAGCCGTTCCTGCAGGCGCCGTTCGATCTCGAAGCACCGGGGGGCCGAGATGTCCTCCAGGTTGACCCCGCCGAAGGAGGGGGCGAGCCGGACGACGGTCTCGACGATCTCGTCCACGTCGGTGCAGTCGAGCGCGATCGGCACCGCGTCGACCCCGCCGAACTGCTTGAACAGGATCGCCTTGCCCTCCATCACGGGCAGGGACGCCTCGGGACCGATGTCCCCGAGACCGAGCACGGCGGTGCCGTCGGTGACGACGGCGACGACCGAGGACTTCCAGGTGTAGTCGTTGACGAGATCGGGCTGTTGAGCGATCGCGGTGCACACGCGCGCCACACCGGGCGTGTACGCGAGGGAAAGGTCGTCCTTGTCGCGGATCGGCACGGTGGCCCGCACGGCCATCTTGCCGCCCCGATGCAGCGCGAACGCGGGATCGAAGGTGTCCAGGGGCTCGGCCCCGCCCTCCGGTCCGGTACCGCTGTCGCTGCGAGGATTGACGATCTCCGCTGCCACTTTGTCTTACCCCTTAGGTATGCATGGTTTGAGGGTCGGCCGCTCCGGGTGAGGAGCGGGCGGGCACCGCGTACGGCTCTTGGGCGGTGAAGCGGGAGCACATACGCGACGGGCGCGCCGCACACGCGCCCTGAGCCCCGGATGAGGGGTGTAAAGAACCTTCTTACCGGACGGACGGGCGGACCACGAGTCCATTGGGCGCAAGGTCACATGGCGTGCCCGCGCCAACCGCCTGACGCGCGCCCCCTTCATGCCGAGCCGACGACCCGACGCGGGCCCGCCCCAGACCCGCCCCAGACCCGCCCCGGGCCGCCCCGGACCGCCGCGACGGCACCCGGACACCCGCCCGGGCACCCGCCCGGACCACCCCTTCGCCAGGTGTGCGAATGCCCCGAATGCACGCGCTCCGGCCATCCGAATCGTGAGACATGGCGTCGATTTTCCGGCCTGGGGAGTGAATTTCCGCAAATTATCCGGCGGGGGTGCAGCGGGGTTGTACCGACCTGATGCGGTTCGGGATCACCCGTTATCCGATTTTGACATTGTGACGACCCTGAATGGCCCAGTCCGAATGGCAGGATGCCGTAAACCCATGAGGTCGCGACACACGAAGGTGTGTGTTGTCGTCGTCCCATCGGACCTCTTCCCATCCGCCGGAGGAACCCACGATGACCGCAAGCTCCACCCGTCGCACGACCACGCGCACCCGCATTGCAGCGGGCGGTGCGATCGCGGTCGCGGGCACCCTGCTGCTCACCGGCTGCGGTGACCACACGGACAAGTCCGCCGGCTCCGGCACGACGTCGAACGCGTCCGCCCCGCTCGCCGACAAGCTCCCCGCCGACATCCGCAAGGCGGGTGTCATCAAGGTCGGCTCGGACATCGCGTACCCGCCGGTCGAGTTCATGAAGAACGGCGACGCGACCGGCATCGACCCGGACATCGCGGCCGCCCTCGGCAAGCAGCTCGGCGTCACCTTCGAGTTCCAGAACAACAAGTTCGACAACCTGATCGTGGGCCAGCAGGCCAAGCGCTTCCAGGTGATCATGTCGGCGATGAACGACACCAAGGACCGCCAGACCGGTGTCGACTCCAGCAACGGCAAGAAGGTCGGCAAGGGTGTCGACTTCGTCGACTACTTCACCGCCGGTACCTCGATCCTGGTCCAGAAGGGCAACCCGAAGGGCATCAAGTCGCTGGACGACCTGTGCGGCAAGGTCGTGGCCCTGCAGAAGGGCACCACCTCCGAGGGCATCGCCCGCGAGCAGATCAAGAAGTGCAAGAAGGACGGCAAGAAGCCGATCACCCTGCAGACCTACGACACCGACCCCGAGGCCCTGCTGCGCCTGAAGCAGGGCGCCTCCGTCGCCGACCTCAACGACTTCCCGGTGGCCGCGTACAACGCGAAGACCTCCGGCGGCGGCAAGGACTTCGAGGTCGTCGGCGACCAGATCGAGGCCGGTCCGTACGGCATCGCCGTCGCCAAGGAGAACACCCAGTTGCGCGACGCCCTGCAGGCCGCGCTGGACGCCATCATCAAGAACGGCGACTACGCGAAGATCCTGCAGAAGTGGAACGTCACGGACGGTGCGGTGACCGAGGCGAAGATCAACGGCGGCTCCTGAACCTCGCGCATCACGAAAGGCAGTCGCTGTGACTGACACGGTCGACAAGGCTCCGGCGCCCTCGGTGCCGCCGGAGCAGATCAAGGCCATCCCGGTACGTCACTGGGGACGCTGGGTCTCCGGCGTCGTGGTCGTCGCCATCCTGGCGATGATCGGGATCGCCTTCTCCAACGCGAAGATCAACTACAGCGTCATCCCGGACTACCTCTTCGACCCGGACATCATCTCGGGCGCCTGGACGACGCTGTACATATCCGTGCTGGCCATGGTGCTCGGCGTCGTCCTCGGCGTGGTGCTCGCCGTCATGCGGCTGTCGTCGAACCCGGTCACCAGCACGGTGTCCTGGTTCTACATCTGGCTCTTCCGCGGCACGCCGGTCCTGGTGCAGTTGCTGCTCTGGTACAACATCTCGCTCGTCTTCCCGGTCCTCAACCTGGGGTTCTACAAGAACGAGATGAACGACGTCATGACGCCGGTCCTGACCGCCCTGCTGGGTCTCGGCCTGAACGAGGCCGCGTACATGTCGGAGATCGTCCGCGCCGGCATCCAGTCCGTCGACGAGGGCCAGACCGAGGCGTCGCACGCGCTGGGCATGACCCAGGGCAAGACGCTGCGCCGGGTGATCCTGCCGCAGGCCATGCGGGTCATCGTGCCGCCGACCGGCAACGAGTTCATCAACATGCTGAAGACCTCGTCGCTTGCCTACGCCGTGCAGTTGCCCGAGCTGATCAAGAACGCCCAGGACATCTCCAGCACCTCGCTCGCGGTGGTCGAGATGTACTTCGTCGCCTGCATCTGGTACCTGTTCCTGACCACGATCTTCAGCATCGTGCAGTACTACGTCGAACGGCGCTTCGCCCGCGGTTCGACGCGGAACCTCCCGCCGACGCCGCTGGAGCGGCTGCGGAAGAACCTCCGCCTGTTCACCTCCTTCCGCCGCCCGGAGGTGGCCCGATGAGCAAGCTCACCAAGGACGTCGTGCCCAGCACGAGCGGCGCCCCGATGGTCAGGGCCGAGGGGGTGCACAAGTCCTTCGGACCGGCGCACATCCTCAAGGGCATCGACCTGGAGGTGAACCCGCGCGAGGTGTTCTGCCTGATCGGCCCGTCCGGTTCCGGCAAATCCACCTTCCTGCGGTGCATCAACCACCTGGAGAAGATCACCGCCGGACGGCTGTACGTCGACGGCCAGTTGGTCGGCTACCGCCAGAAGGGCGACAAGCTCTACGAGCTGAAGGAGAGGGAGGTCGCGGCGCAGCGGCGGGAGATCGGCATGGTCTTCCAGCGCTTCAACCTCTTCCCGCACATGACGGCGCTGGAGAACGTCATGGAGGCGCCGCTCCAGGTCAAGCGCGAGGGCAAGGCGGCGGCCCGGGAGCGCGCCGAGCAGCTCCTCGACCGCGTGGGGCTCGGCAGCCGCAAGGGCCACTACCCGGCCCAGCTCTCCGGCGGTCAGCAGCAGCGCGTCGCCATCGCCCGCGCGCTGGCGATGCAGCCCAAGCTGATGCTCTTCGACGAGCCCACCTCGGCGCTCGACCCGGAGCTGGTCGGTGAGGTCCTCGACGTGATGCGCGACCTCGCGGAGGACGGCATGACGATGATCGTCGTCACGCACGAGATGGGCTTCGCCCGCGAAGTCGGCGATTCGCTGGTCTTCATGGACGACGGCGTCGTGGTCGAGGCGGGTCACCCGCGCGAGGTGCTGACGAATCCGCAGCACGACCGGACGAAGTCTTTCCTTTCGAAGGTTCTCTGACGAGATTCCCTGAAAAACGACGGACAGCGGACGGTGTCCCCGAATTTCACGCGATGCGCGCGAAAAGGGGGCACCGTCCGCTGTTTCCGGCACCTCGGTTCGCCGTTTCCGGCACCGCCGAGAATTCACCCGGCAATTAAGTCTGACTATTTCAGCGCGAGGAGCAGCGTGTCCGACGGCGAGCACCACACCGGCCGGGCCTCCGCGAACCCCTTTTCGCGCAGGGCCGCCGCGTGCCAGGCCGCGGACGGGGTCTCGCCGTCGGCGTGCTCGCCGTAGATCTCGAAGCGGCGGGCGGTCGGCTCCGCGAGCACCGGGTCGGCGGCGGCGAGCCGCCACCAGTCGGCCCAGTCCAGGGCGCCCGCCCGCCTTGCCTCCTCCATGCGGGCGTGCCGCTGCTCGCGCTCGGCCGCGTTGACGCGGGGCGTGGTCTCGTCGGGCATGTGGTCGGCGTTCATGAAGACACCGCCGTCACGGGTCAGCTTCGCGAGCCGGCCGTAGAGATCGGTGAGGTCGTCGAGGTGCAGCCAGTGCAGGGCGGTGGCGGTGAGGACGGCGTCGTACGAGTCGTACGGCAGCGCCGCCGTCCACGCCGGGTCCTTGAGGTCCGCCTCCACGAGCGTGACCCGGTCGTCGCCCTCGAAGGTGCCGCGGGCGATGGCGAGCAGGGCCGGGTCGAGGTCGACGCCGGTGCTGGTGGCGCCGGGGAACCGGTCGAGCAGCCGGGCGGTGATGGTGCCGGTGCCGCACGCGAGGTCGAGCACGCGGGGAGTCGGACCCGCGAACGCCTCCACCATGTCGAGCATGATCCGGAACCGCTCCTCGCGGTCCGGCAGGTACCACTCCTGCTGCCGGTCCCAGCTCTCCTGCCAGGCAGCCCAGTCCGTGCCGATGCTGTCGGTGGTCATGAAACCCCGCCCCTCCCGTGTCCGGCGTAATACCCTGGATGGGCGAACGTCTGTTACCCGCCCGCCGACACGACCATAGAGCGCCCGCGTAAGGATTACTAGTGGAACTGGCCTATTACTCGGACTACGCCGTACGCCTCGTCAACAGCGAGGAACCGGCGCGGGGCAAGGACTCCCTGACCTCCGTCGAGGCCGTCCGCGACCTCTTCGGCGCGAACTCCCAGGCGGCCCGGCGCGCCACCGACGCCGACGTGACCCGCTTCCGCTCGGTCCGGGGCAGGCTGCGCGGGGTCTTCGAGGCGGCCGACCAGGACGACGAGACCCTCGCCGTCGACCTACTGAACTCCCTGCTCCTGGAGTTCCCGGTCAGCCCGCAGATCTCCGGTCACGACCACCGCGACGAGGACGGCCGCCCGCTGTGGCACATGCACCTGGCCGACCACCCCTCCAACGCGACGGCGGGTTACGCCGCCATCGCCGCGATGGGTCTCGCCTTCCACCTCACCGAGTACGGCGTGGACCGCCTCGGGCTGTGCCAGGCCGCGCCCTGCCGCAACGCCTACCTGGACACCTCGACCAACCGCTCCCGGCGCTACTGCTCCGACCGCTGCGCGACCCGCGCCAACGTCGCCGCCTACCGCGCCCGCAAGCGCCTGGCGGCCGACCGGTCCGACAGCAGCGGCCTGGCGGCCGAGAACAGCCAGCGGGCCAGCGCGAGCGGCGAGCGCTGACCACCGAGCGGGCGGTAGCGCAGCCACGCCCGCCCGAGGATGAGCTCCTCGGGCACGACGCCGTAGTCGGTGCTGTCGCCGCCCGCGTAGGGGTTGTCGCCGAGCACCCACCAGCCGCCCTCGCGCCGCTCGGCCGCCCGCTTGACGACCAGCAGGTCCTGCTGGAAGGGATGCCGCAGGACGACCACGTCACCGGGCCTGACCTGAGCGCCGTACCGCAGCAGCAGCCGGTCCCCGTGCCGCAGGGTGGGCACCATGGACGGCCCCGTGACCTCCGCCAGCCCGAAGGGCGGCAGCGCCCTGCCCCGCTCGGTCTCCTGCGACAGCTCCGGCATCCCCGGCACCTCCCCGGTCCGTTCCTCCACAGTCTCAGTGTGACCGTTCCTGGAAGCTGAGTGGGAGGGAGTCCTGTAGCCAGGTCTCGTCCTCAGCCATGTGCCCCGAACGGTGTTGGGCACGCTGGTCGCCCGCTTTCGCTCCGCGCCCGGCGCGCACGGATCGTGTCCGTGGTCCGGGAACGCGGGGGCGGGGTTCCTCACGCCCCGGGGCGCCTGGTCCGGCCTGGACGGTCCGATGCCCCTGCCCATCACTCCGGTGGGCAGAGGGCGGTGCCGTCCGTCGCCGGATCGGGTGCCCCAGAGCGCGTCGTCCGATCGCCACCGATGCCGCGTGGTGGCGAGTGGGTGTGCGATGGGCGCTGGTGAGAGGCTTCTGCCAGTGTTGGGCACCCCACCTGCTGGTGTAGGCGGGGTCGACGGCGATCAGGGGGACGTCGTGTTCGGCTGCCATGCCGACGAGCCGGGCCCGCAGCCTGGATGTCGGCATACCGGAGACCAGCCGACGGAACCGCTTCTGGCGCCCGTGCTTCTCGCGGGTGGTCTCGGCGGTGAAGTCGAGATCCTCGACCGCGATCGCCAGACCGTGGCGTTCGGCCCAGTGCACCAGCCGGATCAGGGCGTGACGCATCTGTGCATCACGGTGGGAGGCAGTGCCGGACAGGTCGCAGGCAAAGGTACGCGACTCCCCCACCGGATTGCCGTGGACGTCGAGGCGCCAGGTGGCGAGGTGGTCGGCGTTCATGTCGACGCCGATCAGCCCATGTGCGCGAGCGGCGGTCAGCGGCAGCACCGTCACCGGAGGCAGGGTCCAGGAGGCGGTGAGATACCAGCGACCGCGAACGGTGTCCTCGTGAATGCGGTAGGCGACCGCCCGATTCGCAGTGACACGGTCACGCCACTGCTCGCCCCGGTGCGCGAACGCGACCCGCGCACTCAGGACATACCGGCCGCGCGGAACGTTCGCCAGATGCGCGAGCGGCGCGGGGAGCTTGATGCTGACCTCACCGTCCGGGCTGACCCTGATCGTCTCGTTCCCGTACCGCTTCCCCGACTCCCCATCGGCGGCGAGAAACCGGCGTGCGGCCCGCCACCGCTCCCGCCACTGTTCTTCGGTCAGACCGGCTGCGTCGAGGTGGTGGCGGGAGTTCAACAGCCGCTTGCCGCCCCGCACCACCCGCACCACACCCGCCTCCCAGTCCGCGCGCGCCGACCGCAACCGGTCCTCCAGCACCCGCAGACGACGAGACTTGGCAAACCATTCCCGCCGCGAACGGTAACCACCCGGCGCCCGCTTACCGCCCTTCTGCCCGACCGGCAGGGACAGTCGGTGGACGATCAAACGCACCGCCGCCTCCAGCCCCCGCACATGCGCAAGCTGCGCCCGCCGGGCCAAACCCCACTGATCATGCGTGGCCTTGGTGAGCGACCCCGCCCACCGCGACGACGACTCCACCGTGAGCACGCGCTTGCGCTCCGCCCACTGACCGTTGTCGTGGTCCAACCCGGATTCGCAGCGTGCCTTCAGGTCACGCGAGGCGAGGGTGCCGAGATGGTCACCCACCAGCCTCAGCACCCGCTCGTCCTCCACGCTCGGATGCTTGAGCCGGTCCCGGACCGCGACACCGGAGGGGCCGGGCACCACGAAGGGCACCGAGATCGCCCGCTGACCACCCACCCCACCCCTCCCTCCGGGCGTCAGGCCACCATCAACCCATCCAACGACCTACTCCCCGGAAAGGTCACTCATTCGGCACGCGAACCCCTGTTCCCCGCGCAACCACCCGGCAGACCTCGGCCATCCGTCCCCGCCAGACCGCACTGCACCTTGTTGCACAACAAGCAGCCGGCACCCCGGACTTTTGTCCTAAGCCCTGGGGGGCACTCGGGAAAACCAGTGCCTCAGGGAGTAATGTCCCACCTGAGAAGACGATCACGAGGAAGGAACGCTCCATGCTTTCCCGCCTGTTTGCCCCCACGGTCACGGTGAGCGCTCACTGCGACCTGCCCTGCGGCGTGTACGACCCGGCTCAGGCCCGCATCGAGGCGGAGTCGGTGAAGGCCATCCAGGAGAAGATGGCCGCCAACGACGACCCCCACTTCCAGATCCGCGCGACGGTGATCAAGGAGCAGCGCGCCGAGCTGGCGAAGCACCACCTGGACGTGCTCTGGAGCGACTACTTCAAGCCGCCGCACTTCGACAGCTACCCCGAGCTGCAGAACCTCCTCAACGAGGCCGTGAAGTCCCTGTCCGCCGCCAAGGCTTCCGTCGACCCGGCGACCGGCCAGAAGGCGCTGGACTACATCGACCAGGTCGCCAAGATCTTCTGGGAGACCAAGAAGGCGTGACCCTCGCTGGGCTCTTTGACTCGCGTTCGCACGGGTCGTATCGCCTAGCCGCCCGCACCCGGACCGCGGACCGTCGAGCACGGCGTCCGTGACGGTCCGGGTGCGGCTTTTTCATGGCTGACGGGGCTTCAGCGGCACAGTTCCATGATGGTGTCGTCGAAGGCGGGGAACTCCCGTGCGGCCTGCGCGATGATTTCCGCCACCGATGCCCGGCGGTCCGCGCCGAAGCGCTCCGCGATGGCGGCGAGGTCGTTGTCGAGCCGGGGAGTCCAGTCGGGGTCGGGGGCGTGCGGGGCGACCGCCTCGCAGGGGCCGTACCCGTCGGCCAGCAGCCACAGGAAGGCTGCCAGGTCCTGGGCGACGACGCCCGTCTCTCCTTCGGAGCCCAGGAAGACCACGGGCTGCTCGACCAACTCCCGCCCTGCGCGCGCCAGCCAGAACGCCACGTAGCCCCCGGACCCGTCCTGCCCGAACACCCGGAACTCGTCCCCGGTCACCTCGTCGTTGCCCGTCCACGCCTGGAACCAGTCGGTGGTCTCCTCGGCGGACAGGAACGAGTCGTAGGGCTCGAAGTCGACGTCGTCCTCGCCGATGCGCTTGAGGCGGACCGCCATGGCGGCGGCGAGTGGGGCGGGGAATCGGTGATCTTCGGTGGTGGTCACGTGAGGAGCGTAGCGAGCCGTCTGATCAGGCGTGGGGGCCCAGCAGGCGGTTCAGGGCCCGGCGGGCTCGGGTGCCTGCCGTCGGGTTGGCGAAGAGCTGTATCTCCTGGTTCAGGGCCAGGTAGAGGCCGATCAGTTCGAAGACGAGTTGGTCGGGGTCCGTGTCCGGGGGGAGGTCGCCGGAGGTCACCGCTGTGCGGATCTCCGTGGCGAGGCGACGGCGCCACACCAGGGACAGCCGGGCGACCGTGTTGCGGACGGGGCCGGTACGGCCGTCGAACTCGATGGAGGCCGTGGTGAAGAAGCAGCCGCCGGGGAAGATGTCGTCGGCGGTTTCGAGGTAGGTGACCCAGGCTTCGCAGATCGCGCGCAGGCGGGGCAGACCCGGGGTTTCGGCGGCGGCGGGTTCCCAGACCAGGCGGGAGAACTCGACGGCCGCGCCCTCCAGAGTGGCGAGCTGGAGGGCTTCCTTGGTGCCGAAGTGGCCGAGGACGCCCGCCTTGCTCATCTCCAGGTCGGCGGCGAGGCGGCCGATGGTGAGTCCTTCGAGGCCGTCCACCGAGGCGAGGGCGATGCCGCGCCGGACGATGCGCTGCCGGGTTCGGCGGGCTTCGGCGGCGGACTTGCGAGGGCTCATGGCGTCCATCGTAGCGAGGCTCACTCCTTTAACTTCCGACCGATCGGTTGCTATATTCCGGCGACGTCGAGACGCCGAGCCGAGGAGATCACCTGTGCCCGTCACCGCCGCGCCGGGAAGCCGCGTCACCGCGCTGGGTCACTACCAGCCCGCACGCGTCCTGACCAACGACGACCTGGCCGCCCTGGTCGACACCGACGACGAGTGGATCCGGCGCCGTACCGGTATCGCCACCCGCCGTATCGCCGCCGAGGACGAGTCGGTGACCGACATGGCCACCGCCGCCGCGGGCAAGGCGCTGGCCGCGTCGGGGCTCGCGCCCGCCGACATCGGGATGATCACCGTGGCGACGTGCAGCGCGATCGACCGGTGCCCCTCCATCGCCGCCCAGGTCGCCGGGCGGCTCGGGCTGCCCTCCCCCGTCGCCTTCGACCTCAACAACGGCTGCGCCGGGTTCTGCACCGCCCTCGCCTGCGCCGACCACTCGCTGCGCGCGGGCGCCGCCAGGAACGCCCTGGTCATCGGCGTCGAGAAGATGTCCGACGTCACCGACTGGACCGACCGCCGCACCTGCGTCCTGCTCGGCGACGGCGCGGGCGCCGCCGTGCTGAGCGTCGCCGACGAGGGCGGGATCGGGCCGGTCGTCTGGGGTTCCGACCCCGGTCGGGGCGACGCCGTCCGGCTGGTCGACGACTGGCATCCGCGCTTCGCCCAGGACGGCCAGACCGTCTTCCGCTGGGCCACGACCGAACTGCCCGCCATCGCCCGTGAAGCCTGCGCGCGGGCCGGGCTCGCCCCGTCCGACCTGGCCGGGGTCGTCACCCACCAGGCGAACCTGCGGATCATCGACGTCATCCTGCGCCAACTCGACCTGCCCGACAGCGTGGTGATCGCGCAGGACGTGGTGGAGTCCGGCAACACCTCCGCCGCCTCCGTGCCGCTCGCCCTGTCCAAGCTCACCGAGCGGCGTGAACTGCCGAGCGGCGCCCCGGTTCTGCTGCTCGCGTTCGGCGGCGGGCTCTCCTGGGCGGGGCAGGTCGTCACCTGCCCCTGACGGACCTCCCCAGGCACCCGCGCGGGCACCGGCACGACCGGAGCCCCCGGCGACCGTGCGGGATCAGGGGGCGCACGGGGGCGGGGGCTCCGGGGTAGGGGGCGGTCAGGCAGGGGCGCGGTGGTGTCAGTTGGTGCGGCGGGTGACGAATTCCGCCAGGGCCAGCAGACCGCCCGCCGCCTCCGGGGCGGGTACCGCGCGGGAGAGTTCCTGGACGGCGCGTGCCATACGGTCGGCGGCTTCGGCCTGGGCCCAGTCGCGGCCGCCCGCCTGTTCCACGGCCAGGGCGGTGCGGGCGATCTCGCCGTCGGCGTCCGCGTACGGGCGGGCGTACAGCGCGGCCAGTTCGGCGGACGCCGGGGTGCCGGAGGTGAGCGCGGCGACGACCGGGAGGGACTTCTTGCGGACGACGAGATCCGCGCCGGACGGCTTGCCGGTGCGCCGGGGGTCGCCCCATATGCCGATCACGTCGTCGATCAACTGGAAGGCGAGGCCCGCCTGGCGGCCGAAGCCGTCCAGCGCCGCCACCTCCTCGGGGTCCGCGCCCGCGTACAGCGCGCCGAGGGCGCAGGCGCAGCCGAGGAGGGCGCCGGTCTTCGCCTCGGCCATGGTGAGCACCTCGGCCAACCCGACCTCGGTGGGGGCGCGTTGCTCCAGGGCGGTGTCGGTGTGCTGGCCCGCGCACAGTTCGATGACGCACTGAGCGAGGCGCGCCGCCGCCGGTACGGACGCCGGGTGCGGGTCGTCGGCGAGCAGGCGCAGGGCGAGTGCCTGGAGGGCGTCCCCGGCGAGGATCGCGTCGGCGTCGCCGAAGACGGTCCAGGCGGTGGGGCGGTGGCGACGGGTGGTGTCGCGGTCCATCACGTCGTCGTGCAACAGCGTGAAGTTGTGGACCAGTTCGACCGCCGCTGCGGCCCGCACCGCCGCCACCCGGGCGGACGGACCGCCCAGCGCGGACGCCGCCGCGAGCACGAGCGCGGGCCGGATCGCCTTGCCCGCGTTGCCCGCCGCCGGACTGCCGTCCGCGTGCTGCCAGCCGAAGTGGTAGAGCGCGATACGGCGGAGCGCTCCGGGCAGCGACTCGATCGCGGCGCGCAGCTCCGGGTCCACCAGCTCCCGGGTCCGCTCCAGCAGGACCGTCGCCTCCGCGCCGGCCTCCTCCACCGTGTCGTGTTCGTCGAACCCCCGGGTCTCCCCCGCCCGTTCCGGCCCGTCGAGCGCCCCGGTGTCCTCCAGCGGCTCGCGCTGCCCCGGCGGGCGCGGCGGCGTGACCGCGCTCCCCGCGACCGCGCTCCCCGTGCCCGCGTTGCCCCTACCCGCTCCGCCCGTGCCCGGCGGACGCTGCTCCGCCTGCGTCATG
Source organism: Streptomyces sp. DSM 110735 (assembly GCF_016482685.1). Classification (GTDB taxonomy): domain Bacteria; phylum Actinomycetota; class Actinomycetes; order Streptomycetales; family Streptomycetaceae; genus Streptomyces. The sequence goes on from NZ_JACYHF010000007.1 coordinate 39,514, forward strand.
AACTCGGTCATGACTCCCCCTCCCGAAGTGCGAGCGCGTGGCCCCGTCCGGCACGGCGCCGGGCGGGTCCTCCCCCCGAAGGGGTTCCCGCCCGGTGGGGCGGGAACCCGGGTGCGCGGTGGCGCGAGGTCACCGCCACCGGCCGATCTCGACGTTCTCCAGCACGCCGAGCGCGTCCGGTACCAGGACGGCCGCCGAGTAGTACGCGGTGACCAGGTAGTTGATGACGGCCTGCTCGTTGATGCCCATGAAGCGGACGGACAGGCTCGGCTCGATCTCGTCCGGGATGCCGGACTGGCGCAGGCCGATGACACCCTGCTCGGCCTCGCCGGTGCGCAGGGCGATGATCGAGGTCGTACGGGCGTCGCTGACCGGGATCTTGTTGCAGGGGTAGATCGGCACGCCGCGCCAGGTGGGGATGCGGTTGCCGCCGACGTCGATGGTCTCCGGGACCAGTCCGCGCTTGTTCAGCTCGCGCCCGATCGCGGCGATGGCGCGCGGGTGGGCGAGGAGGAACTTGGTGCCCCGGCGGCGGCTGAGCAGCTCGTCCAGGTCGTCCGGGCCGGGGACGCCGTCGTGCGGCTGGATGCGCTGGTCGTACTCGCAGGCGTGCAGGAGACCGAACTCCCGGTTGTTGACCAGCTCGTGCTCCTGGCGCTCCTTCAGCGCCTCGACCGTGAGCCGCAACTGCTGCTCGGTCTGGTTCATCGGCTGGTTGTAGAGGTCGGCGACGCGGGAGTGGATGCGCAGCACGGTCTGGGCGATGCTGAGTTCGTACTCGCGCGGGCGCGCCTCGTAGTCCACGAAGGTGTGCGGGATGTCGGGCTCGCCGGAGTGGCCGGCCGCCAGCTCGACCTCCTTCTCGCCGTACTTGTTGGTCCGCTGGTCCGGGATCGATCGCAACTGCTGGAGATGGCCGCGCAGGGAATCGGCGCGCTCGGCGACCTGCTCGAAGTCCTGGCGGCTGAGGATCAGGACGGTGCAGGCGGTGTCCGCGCGGGCGGTGTACTCCCAGATGGCGTCGGGGTCGAGCAGGGACTGCTCGCCGAAGTAGGCGCCGTCGGCGAGGACGCCGAGCACCGCGTCGTCGCCGTACGGGCCGGTGCCGATCTTCTCGACCCTGCCGTGGGCCAGCAGGTACACCTCGTCGGACTGGCTGCCGAAGGAGGCGATCACCTCGCCGGGCGCGAAGTCCCGCTGGCGGCAGCGGCGGGCCAGCTCGGTCAGCACCTCCTCGTCCTCGTAGTCGCGCAGGGCGGGCAGCTCACCCAGCTCGGCCGGGATGACCTCGACCTGGTCGCCCGTCTTCACGAAGGTGACGCGGCCGTCCCCGACGGTGTATGTCAGCCGCCGGTTGACCCGGTACGCGCCGCCCTTCACGTCGACCCAGGGCAGACTGCGCAGCAGCCAGCGGGAGCTGATCTCCTGCATCTGCGGTGCGGACTTGGTGGTGGTGGCCAGGTTCCGCGCCGCCGCCGTGCCGAGAGACTGCTGCGGCTTGGCCTGCTCGGTGCGGACCTCTTCGCCTACCGACATAAGGAAATGCCCTCCCATGTATGCCCGGTGCCCGATCTCGCGGGGCACCGGTCCCACGACCGAGCTTTCCATCACGCAACGTGCTCGCACCATTACCCGAAAGAAGGGGAATGGATCATCCGACTCATGGGCATTTGGCGCGACTTTGTCCAGGTCGCGGGCGCTCGGTGGCCGCGCCGCGAAGACCGTCCCCCGCCTCCGCCCCAAGTTGTCCGAATCGGCTCGCACACCGTGCGAACGATGTGAGCCCGACCCCCGGGCATCGGTAGAAGCACCGATAGGAACAGGCCGCTTTCCCGCGGTCCCGCACGGCACGAAGGAGGCGGTCATGTCCTCACCCATGTCCGCGAGCGCGTTTCTGACCGCCCTCAAGCAGGAGGGGCTCACGGTCGTCGGCGTCGACGACTGGCGGCACCACAGCCGCAACCACAAGGGGCCCTGGGGTCCGGTCCACGGCGTGGTGATCCACCACACGGCGACCAAGGGCAGCGAGCGCACGGTGGAGCTGTGCCGCACCGGCCACGACGACCTGCCCGGACCGCTCTGCCACGGCGTGATCACCAAGGACGGGAAGGTCCACCTGGTCGGCTACGGCCGCGTCAACCACGCCGGTCTCGGCGACGACGACGTGCTGCGCGCGGTGATCGCGGAGAAGGGGCTGCCGCCGGACAACGAGGCCAACACCGACGGCAACCGGTACTTCTACGGCTTCGAGTGCGAGAACCTCGGCGACGGCGAGGACCCCTGGCCGGACGAGCAACTGGACGCGATCGTGCGAGCCGCGGCGGCCGTCTGCCGCCACCACGGCTGGACGGAACGGTCGGTCATCGGCCACCTGGAGTGGCAGCCGGGCAAGGTGGACCCGCGCGGCTTCACGATGAAGTGGCTGCGGGCGCGGATCAAGGAACAGCTCAAGGGCTGACCCGCCGCGCCGCTCACCCCGGGCGACAATGACCCCATGCCCCTCGGTCCCGCCCTCCCCTCCCCCCTCACAGAGATCCAGGACAACCGTTTCTCCCGGCACGGCGTACGCCTCCTGCTCAAGCGCGACGACCTGATCCACCCGGAGCTGATCGGCAACAAGTGGCGCAAGCTGATGCCGAACGTCGAGGCGGCGGGCGGGCGGGAGCTGGTCACCTTCGGCGGGGCCTACTCCAATCATCTGCGGGCCACCGCGGCGGCGGGCAGGCTGCTCGGCTTCCGTACGACCGGGGTGGTGCGCGGCCAGGAGCTGGCGGACCGCCCGCTGAATCCCTCGCTGGCGCGCTGCGCGGCCGACGGGATGCGGCTGCACTTCGTGGAGAGGGCGGCGTACCGGCGCAAGGACGAGCCGGAGACCCTGGCGGCGATCCTGCGCGCGGCGGGCGCCGAGGGGGCGTACGTCGTCCCGGAGGGCGGCAGCAACGCCGAGGCGGTACGCGGCTGCGAGGCGCTCGGCGCGGAGCTGCGCGGCCGGGCCGAGGTGGTCGCGGTGGCCTGCGGGACGGGCGGCACGCTGGCCGGTCTGGCGGCGGGGCTCGCGCCAGGTCAGCGCGCGCTCGGCATTCCGGTGCTCAGGGGCGGCTTCATGGAGGGTGAGATACGTGCCCTCCAGGAGCGCGCGTTCGGCGCCCGTAGGGGCTCCTGGTCGCTGGACGACCGCTTCCACTGCGGCGGCTACGCGCGGACGACGCCGGAGCTGGAGGCGTTCGCCGAGGAGTTCGAGAAGCTCCATGGACTGCCCGTGGAGCGGCTGTATGTCGCCAAGTTGCTGTTCGCCCTCACCACGCTCGCGCAGGAGGGCGCCTTCCCGCGCGGGACGCGGGTCGCGGCGGTGATCACCGGGCGCCCCTTCGAGACCTAGGCGACCTACCCCGCCTCGCGATACGCCGCCGCCTCCTCCAGGTCCAGCCTGCGCAGCAGTGCGCGCAGCATCTCGTCGTCGATGTAGCGGTGGTCGCGCAGCCGGACGAAGACCTCGCGTTCGGCGCTGATCATCTCGCGGGAGAGTCTGCGGTAGGTGTCGTCCACGGATTCGCCGGTGACCGGGTTGACCTGGCCGAGCCGTTCCCAGACGGCGTTGCGGCGGCGCTCCAGGACGGCGCGGAGCCGGTCGGCGAGGGGTCCGGGCAGGGTGTTGCGCTCGTCGGACAGGAGGGCGTCGAGCCGGGACTCGGCGGCGAGCGACGCCTGTGCCTGGGCGTTGGCCTCGGCCAGGGTCTGCGCCTGCTGGTCGCGCCCGGGGAACTTGAGGAGCCGGATCAGCGGCGGCAGCGACAGCCCCTGGACGACGAGGGTGCCGATGACGGTCGTGAAGGTGAGGAAGAGGATCAGGTTGCGCTGCGGGAAGGGCTCGCCGCCGTGCACGGTGGCCGGGATGGAGAAGGCGATGGCGAGGGAGACCACACCGCGCATCCCGGCCCAGCCGGTGACCAGGACGCCCCGCCAGGTGGGGTTCTCCTCGCGGGTCCGCACGCGCTCCGAGAGGATGCGGGGCACGAAGGCGGCCGGGTAGACCCAGACGAACCGGGTGAGGACGACGACCGCGAAGAGGGCGACGGCGTATCCGGCGGCAGCCCCCGCCTCGTACGCGCCGAGTCCCTTGAGGACGCCGTGCAACTGGAGTCCGATGAGGGCGAAGACGGCGGACTCCAGGATGAAGGCGACCATCTTCCACACCGCCTCCTCCTGGAGGCGGGTGGCGAAGTCGACCTCCCACGCGCGGTGGCCGAGATAGAGCGCGACGACCACGACCGCGAGCACCCCGGAGGCGTGCAGTTGCTCGGCGACGCCGTAGGCGACGAAGGGGATGAGCAGGGAGAGGGTGTTCTGGAGGAGGGGCTCCTTCAGATGGGTGCGCAGCCAGTGCAGCGGGGCCATGAGGACGAGACCGACGCCGACCCCGCCGACGGCGGCGAGCAGGAACTCCTCCACCCCGCCCGACCAGGTGGCGCCCTCCCCGATGGCGGCGGCGAGGGCGACCTTGTAGGCGGTGATGGCGGTGGCGTCGTTCAGCAGGGACTCGCCCTGGAGGATCGTCGTGATCCGGGACGGCAGTCCGACCCGGCGCGCGACGGCGGTGGCCGCGACCGCGTCGGGCGGTGCCACGACCGCGCCGAGCACCAGGGCGGCGGTCAGCGGGAGCCCCGGGACGAGCAGATGCGCGGCCCAGCCGACGGCCACGGTCGCGAAGAGCACGTAGCCGACCGAGAGCAGGGCCACCGGGCGGACCTGGGTGCGCAGGTCGAGGTAGGAGCTGTCGGTCGCGGAGGTGTACAGCAGCGGGGGCAGCAGCAGCGGCAGGACGACCTCGGGTTCGAGGGTGTAGTCGGGGACCCCGGGGATGTACGAGGCGGCCAGGCCGACGGCGACCAGCAGCAGGGGTGCCGGCACGGGGGTGCGCCGCGCCGCCCCGGCGACGGCGGCGCTGCCCGCCACCAGCAACAGCAGCGGCATCACGTCCATGGTCCTCGCCCGCCCTCGTTTTTCCGCGCGGTCACCCGCGCACCCGACGTAATCTGGCAATCATGAAACAGTGCACGCACGTCGACGCGCTGCCGCTCCCGGAACCCGGACCGCTCAGCGAGACGTGCCTGGAGTGCCTGGCGGACGGGACGGACCCGGTGCAGTTGAGGATCTGCCTGAGCTGTGGCCACATCGGCTGCTGCGACTCCTCGCCGAACCGGCACGCGACCAAGCACCACGCGGACTCGGGTCACCCCGTGATGCGGACCTACGAACCGGGCGAGGACTGGCGGTGGTGCTTCGTCGACCATGTACTCGTATGACAACGCGCGCGTGCACCTCCACGACGCGCGCGGACGGCCCCGCACTCGTAGGATCGTGTGCCCGCACGGGCATGTGCTCGCGGCGATGCCCGTGTGACCATGCGTTTCGTGATGTGGACGAGCGGGTGACAGGCACCCCCACCGCGGACGGTTCGACCGCCTGACGCCTGGGTACGTCAACCCGGCGCGCGCTCTTCCCATTTGGACCCGCAAACCCCCTAGACACGGAGCGTATTCAGAGTTTTACTGTGAGTGACGCCAGGGGGTCGGGGTCATGGGGACAGGAACGTTCCGGGCGCGATAGCGTCACCGCGGAACCACCGAACGCGTTACGCCGGGGGGCGACCCTCGGCCCCGTAAAGCTTGTACCACCATGGAGGTGAGGGTGTCCCAGATCGCAGGCGAGCCCACGGCGAACCAGGACTTCGTGGAAGTCCGTCTGCCGGCCGCGGGTGCCTACCTGTCGGTGCTGCGGACGGCCACGGCCGGTCTGGCGGCCCGTTTGGACTTCACCCTGGACGAGATCGAGGACCTGCGCATCGCGGTCGACGAGGCCTGCGCGATCCTCCTCCAGCAGGCCGTGCCGGGGTCCGTGCTGAGCTGTGTCTTCCGGCTCGTCGACGATTCGCTGGAGGTCACGGTGTCCGCACCGACGACCGACGGCCATGCCCCGTCGCGGGACACGTTCGCCTGGACCGTTCTCTCGGCCCTGGCGGGCAAGGTCTCGTCCGCCGTGGACGAGGACCGGACCGTGTCGATCAGCCTGTACAAACAACGCGGCGCGGGCCCCGGCCCGGCGTGAGGAACGGGGACGGTCCGGTGCGGGACGAAGAGCGCGGCACAAGGCGGCTGCCGACCGGGGAGACGGGTGCTCCCCGCTCGGGCGAGGCCGAGAACCCGAGGCAGAGCCCGGCGGACGTACCCCGGCACATGGCCGACGGCGTCGACGGCATTCCCGAGCAGGCCAGACCCCATCCGGAGGACGACTCCGCGCGGGTCGGCGGCGAGGGGACCGTGCGGAGCACGCCCCTGGGGCAGCGCGGCGGTGGTGCCGCCCGCGCCGGGGCGGGGGCTCGGGGAAGGGCGACGGGCGGGACGATGAGCGAGCACGAGCGATACGCCGAGGACGCGGCGCCGGGCACGACGGAGGCCGTACGCGCGGCACCGCACGACCCGCACGACCGCAGCGGCGCCCGCGCGCTGTTCATCGAGCTGCGCGGCCTGCAGGACGGCACCCCGGAGTACGCGGAGCTGCGCAACCGGCTGGTCCGGATGCATCTGCCGCTCGTCGAGCACCTGGCGCGCCGCTTCCGCAACCGCGGCGAGCCGCTGGACGACCTCACCCAGGTCGCCACCATCGGTCTGATCAAGTCCGTGGACCGGTTCGACCCGGAGCGCGGCGTCGAGTTCTCGACGTACGCCACCCCGACGGTCGTCGGCGAGATCAAGCGGCACTTCCGGGACAAGGGCTGGGCGGTGCGGGTGCCGCGCCGCCTCCAGGAGCTGCGGCTGGCGCTGACCACCGCGACGGCGGAGCTGTCGCAGTTGCACGGCCGCTCCCCCACGGTGCACGAGCTGGCCGAGAAGCTGGCCATCTCCGAGGAGGAGGTCCTGGAGGGTCTGGAGTCGGCCAACGCCTACTCCACGCTGTCCCTGGACGTCCCCGACACCGACGACGAGTCCCCGGCGGTCGCCGACACCCTCGGCGCCGAGGACGAGGCGCTGGAGGGCGTGGAGTACCGGGAGTCGCTCAAGCCGCTCCTGGAGGATCTGCCGCCCCGGGAGAAGCGCATCCTGCTGCTCCGCTTCTTCGGGAACATGACCCAGTCGCAGATCGCGCAGGAGGTCGGCATCTCGCAGATGCACGTCTCGCGGCTGCTGGCCCGCACGCTGGCGCAGTTGCGGGAGAAGCTGCTGGTGGAGGAGTAGGCACTGGGGGGCGTCTCCCCTGGCGCCTAGTCCGCCCGTCCCGGAGCGCCCAGTCCGCCCGTCCCGGAGCGCCTAGTCCGCCCGGCCCGGTCCCTTGATGCCGAGGGCCTGGGCCGTGGCCGGGTTGACCAGCAGGACCAGGGAGGCCACGGCCACCGCCGCGAGGGCGATACCGGCCGGGATGGCCACGCTGTCGGCCTTGAGCAGGTTGTAGGCGACCGGCAGGGCCAGGACCTGGGTGATGACGGCGGGACCCCGGCTCCAGCGGCGCATGAGGAACAGTCCGCGCGCTGCCAGCAGCGGCAGCAGCGCGAGCACCACGAGCGTGATCCCGCCGGTGACCGCCTGCTGACGGTCGTCCGGGGCGCCGGTGAGACCGAGCACCAGGATCCACCCGGCGGCGATCACCAGCCCGGCGCCCTGCACGGCGGCCAGCGCGGCCGCCCAGGTCAGCCGACGCGGGCGGGACACGGGGGTCGCCGGGTCGGCGGCGGTGTCCTGGGCGGGAGTCTGCTCACTGCTCACCCGAGAAGGGTAGCCCTGTGCCGGACGGGCGCCGGGCGGTGCGTGGCGAGGCTCACGCCCTCTCCTCTTACCCGATCCTCAACTCGCCCTGGGCCGGATACCCCCCAGTAGGTACGCTGCCAGTCATGCGTGCACTTCTCGTGGTCAATCCGGCGGCAACCACCACCAGCGCACGCAGACGCGATGTGCTGATCCACGCGCTGGCGAGCGAGATGAAGCTGGAGGCGGTCACCACCGAGTACCGCGGCCACGCCCGCGACCTGGCCCGGTCGGCTGCGGAGAGTGACGACGTCGACATGGTCGTGGCCCTCGGCGGCGACGGCACGGTGAACGAGGTGGTCAACGGTCTGCTGCACGCCGGTCCCGACCTGGACCGGCTGCCCGGTCTCGCCGTGGTGCCCGGCGGCTCCACCAATGTCTTCGCCCGCGCGCTCGGGCTGCCCAACGATCCCGTCGAGGCGACCGGCGCCCTCCTGGACGCGCTGCGCGAGGGCCGGGAGCGGGTGGTCGGGCTCGGTCTGACCTCCGGTACGCCGGGCACGGCGGACGAGGCGGTGCCGGACCGCTGGTTCACCTTCAACGCGGGACTCGGCTTCGACGCGGGCGTGGTCGGCCGGGTCGAGCGGGAGCGGGAGCGCGGCAGAAAGTCGACGCACGCCCTCTATGTGCGCCAGGTGGTACGCCAGTTCCTCGGTGAGCCCAACCGCCGGCACGGCACGATCGAATTGGAGCACCCGGGCGCGGACCCGGTGACGGACCTGGTTGTCGCCATAGTCTCGAACACGTCCCCCTGGACCTATCTCGGCAATCGCCCGATGTACACGTCGCCTAAGGCGTCGTTCGATAAAGGTCTCGACGTACTCGGTCTAAGTCGCTTGTCCACGGCCGCCGTTGCCCGGTATGCGACCCAGTTGCTCACTTCGTCCCCCGAGCGGGGACCCCACGGAAGGCATGCGTTTTCGCTGCACGATCTGGACCGCTTCACCTTGCATTCGAAGGTCCCGCTGCCCCTCCAGATGGACGGCGACCACCTAGGGCTGCGGACTAGCGTGACGTTCACAGGCGTTCGCCGTGCACTGCGTGTGATTGTGTGAGTGGAACGGGCGAAAGTCCTTTCACTCGAACGTTTAGGCCAGGGTCCACCCCATGGAAGTACGGCTGTGACCTAGTCGACACCGAGGAATCAAAAAAAATCTTCGGGAAGGGGTTGTATCCGCCGCCGAGGTTTGCGAGTCTCTACGTGGCGGTCGGGACAGCCCGCGACATCGGCGTCCACTGATCACCGATCTCCCTTCAATCACAGGACCACACCGGGACAACTCGGCAGTCGGCCCTTCACTTGTTGGGGGACTCGTGAAAGCGTTCACATTCACAAGCAACTTGCACGTAATACCTGCACGTACCAAGGAGAGGTAGCAGCCATGGACTGGCGTCACAACGCCGTTTGCCGCGAGGAAGACCCCGAGCTCTTCTTCCCCATCGGCAACACCGGTCCTGCGCTGCTGCAGATCGAGGAAGCCAAGGCCGTCTGCCGTCGCTGCCCCGTCATGGAGCAGTGTCTGCAGTGGGCGCTCGAGTCCGGCCAGGACTCCGGCGTCTGGGGTGGTCTCAGCGAGGACGAGCGCCGCGCCATGAAGCGCCGCGCCGCCCGCAACCGGGCTCGTCAGGCTTCCGCCTGACACTCCCACCCCTGCTGACAGCCTGAGCTTGGCGGCGCGCACACCACGTGCGCTTCTCCCGCCCCCGAGCCGCAGCGCGCAGTTCCCCGATGCTCCTCCAGGTCCCGGCTCCGGCCGGGCGGGGGGTGCCCCCACGAGGGGCCGCAGCAACGAGCACCAGCCTCGGACCACCCAGTGGTCCGGGGCTTTTCGCTGTCCCGCGCCAAGTCGAGCCGGGTCGAACCGCTGTGAGCCAGGGCGAGCGGTGCCGGAGCGTCCCGGCACCAACTCCCTTACCGCTGCGGTCGTACCGGGATGTCCAGGATGACCCGCGTCCCGCGCTCAGGACCCGGCACCATGTCGAAGGTGCCGCACAACTCGCCCTCCACCAGCGTCCGTACGATCTGCAGGCCGAGGTTGCCCGCGGTGTGCGGGTCGAAGTCCGCGGGCAGACCGACGCCGTCGTCCTGGACGGTGACGAGGAGGCGGCCCTCCTTGGTGGTGCCGCCGCGCACCGCCGAGACCTCGACGGTTCCGGTGTCGCCCTCGCGGAAGCCGTGTTCCAGGGCGTTCTGCAGGACTTCGGTGAGGACCATCGACAGCGGGGTGGCCACCTCGGCGTCGAGCACACCGAAGCGTCCGCTGCGGCGCCCGGTCACCTTGCCCGGCGAGATCTCCGCGACCATCGCGAGGACGCGGTCGGCGATGTCGTCGAACTCCACGCGCTCGTCCAGGTTCTGGGAGAGCGTCTCGTGCACGATGGCGATCGAGCCGACCCGGCGCACCGCCTCTTCGAGGGCTTCCCGGCCGCGCTCGGACTCGATGCGCCGGGCCTGGAGGCGCAACAGGGCCGCCACGGTCTGGAGGTTGTTCTTCACCCGGTGGTGGATCTCCCGGATGGTGGCGTCCTTGGTGATCAATTCCCGTTCGCGGCGCCGCAGTTCGGTCACGTCGCGGCAGAGCACGAGGGAACCGATGCGGGTGCCCTTGGGCTTGAGGGGGATCGTCCGGAACTGGATGACCCCGTCGTTCGCCTCGATCTCGAACTCGCGGGGCGCCCAGCCGCTGGCCACCTTGGCGAGCGCCTCGTCCACCGGGCCCCGGGTGGGGGCGAGTTCGGCGGTGGTGGTGCCGAGGTGCTGGCCGACCAGGTCGGCGGCGAGCCCGAGGCGGTGGTAGGCGGAGAGCGCGTTCGGGGAGGCGTACTGGACGATGCCGTCCGCGTCGACCCGGATCAGTCCGTCACCGGCGCGCGGCGAGGCGTCCATGTCGACGTGCTGGTCGGGGAAGGGGAAGGTGCCCGCCGCGATCATCTGCGCGAGGTCGGAGGCGCTCTGGAGGTAGGTCAGCTCCAGACGGCTCGGGGTGCGCACGGTCAGCAGGTTGGTGTTGCGGGCGATCACACCGAGGACGCGGCCGTTGCGGCGCACCGGGATGGACTCGACCCGTACCGGGACCTCCTCGCGCCACTCCGGGTCGCCCTCGCGCACGATGCGCCCCTCGTCCAGTGCCGCGTCCAGCATGGGGCGGCGACCGCGCGGCACGAGGTGCCCGACCATGTCGTCCTGGTAGGAGGTGGGACCGGTGTTGGGGCGCATCTGCGCCACCGAGACGTACCGGGTGCCGTCCTCGGTGGGCACCCACAGGACCAGGTCGGCGAAGGAGAGGTCGGAGAGCAGTTGCCACTCCGACACCAGCAGGTGGAGCCACTCGAGGTCGGAGTCGTCGAGGGCGGTGTGCTGGCGGACCAGTTCGTTCATGGAGGGCACGAGTGCGAGCGTACCGGGGCACTCGGAGCGGCCGGAAAACACCCGCGGGCCGCGGCGCCTGGGAAGGACCCTCAACCTTCCCGGCACCGCAGCCCGGAGCATCATCGGCCGTGGGGTGTGCGGTCCCGGTCGGCCGAAGGCCGAGGAGCCGGGGCAGTCAGGGCAGAGAGCACCGGTTCCTCGAATCCGCCTTCCTGTGCGGGGAAGACGGAGGCTTTTTCAGCTATGCGCCCAGCGGTGTTCGTAGCCTGCATTGTGGACTAGACCACGCTGGCATGTCCATGCATGGAGCAGCGCGGATCGCACCGCGACGGCGCGAAACGACGGCATGGACGACGGACGACGGGGCCAGGTGGCACCCGATGCCACGCAGCCTAGCCCGGGGGTGCCCCTCAGGGGAGCGGTCGACCGGAGCGATTTACGCCACGCGGGTGCACGGGGGCGCGCGAGGAGGGCACCCAGTGCCGCCACGCCTCCCCACTGAGCCGGTCCGGGGTCGGTCCGGGAGCCGGTCCGGGAGCGGTTCACGAAGCCGGTCCGGGAAGGACCCCCTCTGCTAGATTGGTCTAAACCACATGGCGACGCGCGGCGCGCGCTCCCCCATCTCCAGCCCTCTTCAGAACGGCAGGCCCAGCGTGGAAGTTGTCATCGTTCCGGACGCCGCGGCGGGCGGCGAGCTGATAGCCGAGGCCATGGCCCAGTTGCTGCGACGCAAGCCCGACGCCCTGCTCGGCGTGGCCACCGGCTCCACCCCGCTGCCCGTCTACCAGGCGCTGACCGCCAAGGCGGACTCCGGCGCCGTCGACACCGCGCGCGCCCGGATCGCCCAGCTCGACGAGTACGTGGGACTGCCCGCCGACCACCCCGAGTCCTACCGCTCGGTGCTGCGCCGCGAGGTACTGGAGCCGCTCGGCATCCCGATGGACGCGTTCCTGGGTCCCGACGGCACGGCCGAGGACCTCCGGGCCGCGTGCGAGGCGTACGACCGCTCGCTCGCCGAGGCGGGCGGGGTGGACCTCCAGTTGCTCGGGATCGGCACGGACGGGCACATCGGGTTCAACGAGCCGTGCTCCTCGCTCGCCTCGCGCACCCGGATCAAGACGCTGACCGAGCAGACCCGCGTCGACAACGCGCGCTTCTTCGACGGCGACATCGAGCAGGTGCCGCACCACGTCATCACCCAGGGCATCGGCACCATCCTGGAGGCGCGGCACCTGGTGCTGCTCGCGACCGGCGAGGGCAAGGCGGACGCGGTGGCAGCGACCGTCGAGGGACCGGTGGCGGCGGTGTGCCCCGCCTCCGCGCTCCAGTTGCACCCGCACGCCACGGTGGTCGCCGACGAGGCGGCCGCGTCCAAGCTCAAGCTGGCCGACTACTTCCGGCACACCTACGCGCACAAGCCCGCGTGGCAGGGCATCTGACCTGATCCGCCGGTGCCGGGGGTCGAAGCGGGTCCCCGGCACCGGCACGGCAACAGGCGCAGGCGCCAACACCGGCACCAACACCGACATCGGCACCGGCACCGGCACCGGCTCCGCTCAGACCGCCCCCGCGACGACCTCCGCCGCCGCCTGTCCGCAGACCCGGGCCGCGCCGTGGGTCGCGAGGTGCAGGGCGCCGCGGGCGGGTGCCTGGGGCACGCCCATCTCCACCACGACCGTGTCGGGGCGCGCCGCGAGCAGGGTGTCCAGGGCGGCCGACATCCAGGGGTGGCGGTGCTCGTCGCGGACCACGGCGACGATCCGGCTCTCCCCCGCCTCCGCCAGCGCCTCCTCGCCCGCCTTCTCCCCGGTGAAGCCGCCGGTGCGGGTGCCCGGCAGCAGCCGGGCCAGGTCGGCGGCCACGCCCCAGGGCGTCTCGTCCCCGACCGCGATGTTGGCGACGGGCGTGAACGCGGCGACGTACGGCGCCCCGGAGAGCGGGGTGAAGCTCTCGCCGCCGGTCACCCGGAGCGCCCGGCGCGCCGCGCGCAGCCCCACCTCGGTGTCGGGCGCGGTGGCGGTCCCCGCCGACGCGGTGGCCCAGTCGGCCAGTTCGCGCACCCGGCGGGCGGCGTCCGCGAGCCGCTCCTCGGCCAGTTCGCCGGAGCGCACCGCCCCGACCAGCGCGTCCCGCAGCCGTCGTACCGTCTCGTCGTCCGCGAGTCCGCCGCCCACGCAGATCGCGTCGGCACCGGCGGCGATGGCGAGGACGCTGCCGCGCTCGATGCCGTAGGTCGCGGAGATGGCGCGCATCTCCATGCCGTCGGTGACGATCAGGCCCTGGTAGCCGAGTTCGCCGCGCAGCAGACCGGTGAGGATCGGGCGGGACAGGGTCGCCGGGCGGTCCGGGTCCAGGGCGGGGACGAGGATGTGGGCGCTCATCACCGCGCGCGTGCCCGCCTCGACGGCTGCCCGGAAGGGGGCGAGGTCGCGGCGGTCCAGCGTGCCCGCGTCCACGTCGATGCGGGGCAGCGCGTGGTGGGAGTCGACGGCGGTGTCGCCGTGCCCGGGGAAGTGCTTGGTGCAGGCGGCGACCCCGGCCGACTGGAGTCCGGTCACATAGGCGGCGGTGTGCCGGGCGACCAGGTCGGTGTCGGCGCCGAAGGAGCGGACGCCGATGACGGGGTTGGCGGGGTTGGAGTTGACGTCGGCGGAGGGCGCCCAGTTGAGGTGGACCCCGCAGTCGGCCAGGCGGCGACCCAGCTCGCGGGCGACCGCGCGGGTCAGTTCCACGTCGTCCACCGCGCCGAGGGCGTGGTTGCCGGGGAAGGAGGAGCCGGAGCGCGCCTCCAGGCGGGTGACGTCGCCGCCCTCCTCGTCGATGGCGACCAGGACGTCGGGGCGTTCGGTGCGCAACTGCGCGGTGAGGGAGGCGAGTTGTTCGGGCGAGGTGATGTTGCGTCCGAACAGACCGACCGAGGCAAGCCCCTCGCCGAGGCGGCGCAGCAGCCAGTCGGGGGCGGTGGTGCCGGTGAAGCCGGGCTGGAGGACGGTCAGCGCGTCACGGGTGAGGGTGTCGCTGCCGCGGGCGAGTGTCGTCATCGGTGGCGTTATCCCTTCACGGCGCCCGCGGTCAGACCCGCGGCCATCTTGCGCTGGATGATGAGGAACAGGACGACGATCGGCACGGCCATCATGGTGGCGCCGGCCATCATCGGGGCGTATTCGGTGCCGTTCTTGGTGGTGAAGTTGCCGAGCCACACGGTGGCCGTCTGGTGCTCCTGGCTGAGCAGCATCAGGGCGTAGAGGTACTCGTTCCACGCCTGGATGAAGCCGTAGACCGAGGTGGCGACCATGCCGGGGGCCAGCAGCGGGAAGACGACGCGCAGGAAGGCACCGGTGCGCGAGCAGCCGTCCACCATGGCCGCCTCCTCCAGTTCGCGCGGGATGTTGACGATGAAGCCGCGCAGCGTCCACACCGTGAACGGGAGGATGAAGGTCAGGTACGTGATGATCAGACCGGGGAGCTTGTCGTACTGACCCAGGTCGTTGAGCAGCAGGAACACCGGGATGATCATGGCGACCAGCGGGACCATCTGCACCGCGAGGATGCCGACGATGACGACCTTGCGACCGCGGAAGGCGAACCGGGAGATGGCGAGCGCGGCGAGCGTGCCGACGACGAGACCGATCAGCACGACGGACACGGACACCACGAGGCTGCGCCCGACCGGTCCCCAGAAGTCCGCGATGGCCAGCGCACGGCGGAAGTTGGCGAGGGTGAACCCCGTGGGCAGCAGGCTGGGGTCGGGGTCGATGGCGTCCTTGGCCGGTTTGACGGCCGTGTCGAGCATCCAGTAGACGGGGAAGCCCGCGGTCGCGAAGACGAGGAGACCGAGGACGTTCCAGCCGAACCGGGACGTGCGGCGGCGGGGGGTGGGGGAAGCCGTTGCGCTCATTCGACCTCTCCGATCTTCAGCATCTGGCGCATGTAGACGGCGACCACGGCGAGCATCAGCAGGATGGTGACGACGGCGATGGCCGAGCCCTGCGCGTAGTCGTTGACCACGAAGGCGCGGTCGAAGGAGTAGGTGGTCAGCAGTTGGAACTCGGGCTCGGGGTGACCGCCGCGCATCACGAAGACCTGCGGGAAGACGCCCATGTCCCAGATGACCGACAGGGTCGTGAGCATCACGAGGACCGGCTTGAGGATCGGCAGGGTGACATGGCGGAAGACGCCCCAGGCGCCCGCGCCGTCGAGCCGCGCCGCCTCCTCCAGTTCCTTGGGGACCTGGGTGAGTCCGGCGCTGAGCGTGATGGTCACGAAGGGCACCGCGCCCCAGACGACCAGGAGCATGATGACGGCGAGTCCCTGCGGTCCGCTGGCGAACCAGTTGTGGCCGACCATCTCGACGCCGGGGAGCTTGCTGAGCAGGGCGTTGAGGATGCCGTAGTCGGAGTCGAAGAGCCACTTGAAGACGGTGGTGGCGACGATGACGGGCATGCCCCAGCTCGCCACCAGGGCGATGTTGACCAGGGTGCGGACCCACCCGGAGACGCGCTGGAGCAGCAGGGCGATCAGCATGCCGAGCACCATGGTGAGGATCACCGAGCCGCCCGCGAAGATCAGCGTGCGCAGTACGACCTGCCAGAACTCGCCGTCCCCGAGCACGGAGGAGAAGTTGGCGAAGCCCACCGACTCGGCGGGCTGGAAGCCCCACAACTGGGACTGCCCGAACTTCTGGAACGACAGGGTGACCAGGCGGACCAGCGGGTAGCCCATGACGAGGGCGAGGATCAGCAGACAGGGCGCGAGCAGCAGCCAGGGCGTGGTCGCGCCGCCCTTGGCGCCGGACCGTGGCGCCGCGCCGGGTGCGGCGGGGGGCGGTGCCTGGCGCGGTGGCGGCACCTTGGCCGGGGTGGTCGTGTCTGCGGCACTCATCGCGCGCTCCTCAGCGGTCCCTGTGCTCGTACGCGGGCGGCGGCCGCGCGGTGGGTCTGGTCGTACGCGGGCGGGCGCGCGGCACCCGGGCGGGCGGCGGCCGGTCCCCGCGCGGGGGTGCGTGCGCGGGCACCGGCCCCGGTGCGGTCCGGGGCCGGTGTGCTCCGCGCTCGGGTCACTTGGTGTTGATGACCTTGTCGATCGCGGCGTCGGCCTGCTTCGCGGCGGCCGCGGGCGTCTGCTTGCCGGTGCCGATGTTCTGCAGCATGGTCTGCAGGATCTGCGCCTTCTCGACCTGACCCCAGCCGGGTGCCATCGGCACGAACCAGCTCGACTCGGCCGCGGTGGCCGGGACGGCGGTCGCCGGGTCGTTCTTCAGGGTGGCGAGGTCGGACTTGTTGTTGGGCAGGTTGCCCTTGCCCATCAGACCCTTCTGCCCCGAGGGTCCGGTGAAGGCGTTGATCCACTCGGCGGCGAGCCCCTGCGCCTTGGACTTGACCGGGACGGCCAGGTCGGAACCGCCGAGGAAGACCGGCATGTTCTTGCCGGACGGACCGGGCATCACGAAGTTCTCGAGCTTGTCCTTGAGCCCTCCGACCTTGTCGTTCTTCGGGTCGGCGGCGGTGGCGCCCTCCCAGGCGGCACCGAAGATCATGGCGGACTTGCCCTGGCCGAAGACGATGGGACGGTCGGACTCGTCCTTGGTCTTGTCGCCGTGCATGTACGTGTCGAGCACGGTCTTGTACTCGGTCAGACCCTTGAGCGACTCGGGCGAGGACAGGCTCGCCTTCCACTGTCCGCCGCTCTCCTTGGCGATGGCGCCGCCCGCGTCGTAGACGAAGGACATCGCGGCGTACCAGTCGCGGGAGGGCTGGTACCAGGCGCTGAACTTGCCGCCCTTCTTCTTCTGGATCTTGTTCAGGTCGGCGGTCAGCTCGTCGTAGGTCTTCGGCACCGCCTTGACCCCTGCCGAGGCGGCCACGTCCTTGCGCCAGCTCGCGACCCGGCCGCCCGCGTAGTACGGCACGCCGTAGGTCTTGCCCTGGTACGTCACCGACGCCTTGAGCCCGTCGAGCCAGTCGGCGGACTTGGCGAACTTGGTCGCGTCCAGCGGGGCGAAGGCGCCCTTGACCATGTAGCCGAGCATCTCGGTGTTGCCCATCTCGACCACGTCGGGGGCCTTGTCGGTGGCGAGGACGGCGTCGAGCTTGGTGTTCTTGTCCGGCCAGCCGTAGTACTCGTGCTTGATCTTCAGGCCGGGGTGCTTCTTGACGACCGCCGCGTCGGCGGACTTCACCAGCTCGGGCCAGTTGTTCTGCGCGTCGACGGTGAGCCAGACGGTCAGCTCCTTGGCGTCCGCCGCCCCCTTGCCGTCGTTGTCGCTCCCGCACGCCGCGACCGAGACGATCATGCCCGCGATGCCGATCGCGGCTGTCAGTCTGCGCTTCACGCCACCCTCCTCAAGGGACGCCACCCACCCCCCTGCCACCCCCTCGATGCACGGCTGCGCGCCGAACCATCCGTGGGACCGGGAACTGGACCAATGGTGTAGACCAGCACCGGGAGCCTGACCCACGCCAATGAGCATGTCAAGGGTGTTCCTGCGGGCCACGGGCGTCCGTGATGCGACCGAGATATGCAGGGACCTTTCATTGCTCAAGCGACAGATCGGACGGACCAGTTCCGGTGGACCACTGGCAGGAAATGGGGTGTGGACTAGACCAGCAGAAGTAGCGGCGGTATACAGGGAGGTCACGGAGCGTGGGGGCCGGAACCGGTCGCGCGCGGCCGTGCCACGATGTGGGCCGTGGCCGATGGACGTCGGTCGCTTTCGGCGCCGGAGCCGGGAAGGCAGAGCATGAGCACCGATGTCAGCAGGGCGGAGCACGAGGCCGGCGCGACCGTCCGTACCGCGCGCGTGCCCAAGTACTACCGCCTGAAGAAGCATCTGCTGGACATGACGGAGACGCTTCCCCCCGGTACGCCCGTCCCGCCCGAGCGCACGCTGGCCGCCGAGTTCGACACCTCCCGCACCACCGTCCGCCAGGCACTCCAGGAACTCGTCGTCGAGGGACGCCTGGAGCGCATCCAGGGCAAGGGCACCTTCGTCGCCAAGCCCAAGGTCTCCCAGGCGCTCCAACTGACCTCCTACACCGAGGACATGCGCGCCCAGGGACTGGAGCCGACCTCGCAGTTGCTGGACATCGGGTACCTCACGGCGGACGACCGGCTCGCCGGGCTGCTGGACATCACCGCGGGCGGGCGCGTGCTGCGCATCGAGCGGCTGCGCATGGCCAACGCCGAGCCGATGGCCATAGAGACCACCCACCTGTCCGCCAAGCGCTTTCCCGCGCTGCGCCGTTCGCTGGTGAAGTACACCTCGCTCTACACCGCGCTCGCCGAGGTCTACGACGTCCATCTCGCCGAGGCCGAGGAGACCATCGAGACCTCGCTGGCCACCCCGCGCGAAGCCGGTCTGCTCGGCACCGACGTGGGTCTGCCCATGCTGATGCTGTCCCGCCACTCCCTCGACCGCGAGGGCAACCCGGTGGAGTGGGTGCGCTCGGTCTACCGGGGCGACCGCTACAAGTTCGTGGCACGGCTGAAGCGACCTGTGGACTGACCTGCGGCGCTCTGACCCGTCTCTCACGCGTCTCCGCACCTCACAGCGGCATATCAATACACGGACGAGGGGTTCCGCTCCCGCCTGCCGTCACCTAAATTGCCAGCGCATTACGCAGTGATCAACGCTGATCAACGAGGGGACGGAGCGGTGGCATGTCCGAATCACCCGAAGTGAGGCACCCGGTGGTGACACCGGTGCGTGTCGTCATCGGCCTGTGTCTTCTCGCGCCGTTCGTCGCGATGCTGTGGGTCGGCTCGTTCGCGAAGACGGACCCGACGTTCATCGGCATCCCGTTCTTCTACTGGTACCAGATGCTGTGGGTGCTGGTCTCGACCTCGCTCACCGTGCTGGCGTACCAGCTCTGGCAGCGTGACCAGCGAGCCCGCAAGGCTCAGGTTCAGGACGGGGGTGCGTCCCAGTGAAGGACGGCGTCAACGGCGTGGCGCTCGGCGTCTTCGTCTTCTTCTTCCTGGCCGTCACGGTCATGGGCTTCCTGGCCGCGCGCTGGCGCAAGGCCGAGAACGAGCACTCGCTGGACGAATGGGGTCTGGGCGGACGGTCGTTCGGCACCTGGGTCACCTGGTTCCTGCTGGGCGGCGACCTCTACACGGCGTACACCTTCGTCGCCGTGCCCGCGGCGATCTACGCGGCCGGTGCCGCCGGGTTCTTCGCGGTGCCGTACACGATCCTGGTGTACCCGCTGATCTTCACCTTCCTGCCCCGGCTGTGGTCGGTCTCGCACCGCCACGGATACGTCACCACCTCGGACTTCGTGCGCGGGCGGTTCGGCTCGAAGGGGCTCTCGCTGGCGGTGGCGGTCACCGGCATCCTGGCGACCATGCCGTACATCGCGCTCCAACTGGTCGGCATCCAGGCCGTCCTGGACGTGATGGGCGTGGGCGGCGGTGAGAACACCAACTGGTTCGTGAAGGACCTGCCGCTGCTGATCGCCTTCGGTGTGCTCGCCGCCTACACCTACTCCTCGGGTCTGCGCGCCCCGGCGCTGATCGCGTTCGTGAAGGACGGGCTGATCTACCTCGTCATCGCGGTGGCGATCATCTACATCCCGATCAAGCTGGGCGGGTTCGACCACATCTTCGCCGCCGCCGACAAGAAGTTCACCGCGGCGGGCGCGGGCGGTCTGGTCCCGGCTCCGGCGGGCCAGTGGACGTACGCCACGCTGGCGCTCGGTTCGGCGCTCGCGCTGTTCATGTACCCGCACTCGATCACCGCGACCCTGTCGTCCAGGAGCCGTGAGGTGATCCGGCGCAACACCACGATCCTGCCGCTGTACTCCCTGATGCTGGGTCTGCTCGCGCTGCTCGGCTTCATGGCGATCGCGGCCGGGGTCAAGGTGGCCAACGGGCAGTTGGCGATCCCGCAGCTCTTCGAGGACATGTTCCCGTCCTGGTTCGCGGGCGTGGCTTTCGCGGCGATCGGCATCGGCGCGCTGGTCCCGGCGGCCATCATGTCGATCGCGGCCGCGAATCTGTTCACCCGGAACATCTACAAGGACTTCATCAAGCCGGATGCCACGCCCAAGCAGGAGGCGCAGGTCTCCAAGCTGGTGTCGCTCCTGGTGAAGGTCGGCGCGCTGGCGTTCGTCCTCACGATGGACAAGACGGTGGCGATCAACTTCCAGCTCCTGGGCGGCATCTGGATCCTCCAGACCTTCCCGGCGCTGGTGGGCGGTCTGTTCACCCGCTGGTTCCACCGCTGGGCGCTGCTCGCGGGCTGGGCGGTCGGCATGGTCTACGGCACGCTCGCCGCGTACGGGGTCGCCTCGCCGACGCAGGCGCACTTCGGCGGCTCGGCCAAGGAGATCCCGGGCATCGGTGAGATCGGCTACATCGGTCTGACGGCCTTCGTGCTGAACGTCCTGGTCACCGTGGTCGGCACGGTCGTCCTGAAGGCGGTGAAGGCGCCCGAGGGCGTGGACGAGACCCGTCCCGGGGACTACACGGCGGACGCGGGCGACGCGGGCGTCGAGGTGGAGCTGCCGCCCGCCACGGCGGGAAGCGCGCACTAGTCCCAGCATCGCTCAACTCCCTTGCGGGCCGCCGGTAATGCGAGAGCGCCGGCGGCCCGCTGTCGTCCAGACTCATGCCATGGACTTCCTCATCCGGCCGGCCCGCCCCGACGAGTACGCGGAGCTGGGCGAGATCACCGCGCAGGCATACCTCCGGGACGGGCTCCTGGACTTCGGGGAGGGCGACGCGTATCTGGCGGAGCTGCGGGACGTGGCGAAACGGGCGGGCGCCGCCGAGGTGCTGGTGGCGGTGCGGGACGGGGTGCTGCTGGGCGGTGTGACGTTCGTCCCGTCCGGCGGTCCGATGAGCGACATCGCCGGGGCGGGCGAGGCCGAGATCCGGATGCTGGCGGTCGGGCACGCGGGCCGGGGGCAGGGAGCCGGGGAGGCGCTCGTACGGGCCTGTGTGGAGCGCGCGCGGGCCGTGGAGGGCTGTGTACGGGTCGTGCTGTCGACCCAGCCGACGATGCGCACCGCCCACCGGATCTACGCGCGCCTCGGCTTCGTTCGCACACCCGAGCGGGACTGGAACCCCTTGCCCGGCCTGCTGGAGATCGCCCTGCTTACCTACGAGTTCACGCTCTGAGATCACCGCGACACACGACAGACACAACATCTGGGGGTGCCACGACAGCACGGCACTAGATGTATGCTCATGCTCGCTGTCGCCGCAGGGGAATCCGGTGCGAATCCGGAACTGTCCCGCAACGGTGTACTCGCGTGCTTTGCGCACGCCCGCTTCAGTCCGAGGACCTGCCGACAGCGCGCCCGGCCGTCCGGTCCGGGTGCCCCGAAGACGTCCGGGCCTCGTGGAGTGGGCCGGTGGACGCGACGCGTGCGCGCTCGTGCCCTCCCCTGCCCTCCGCCAGGCCCCCGTGCCCAGCGAGGGAGAGCCCCACGTGACCATCGCGCCGTCCGACCCGGCTTCAGCCACCCCGGCGAACCGGGTGGAGAACGACGGTCCCGGAGCCGCGCTGCTGCGGACCCTGACCGAGCTGACCGCCGACCTCCCCGACGCCGACCCCGGACGGGTCGCCGCCGCCGCGCTGCGCGGCCGGTCGGCGAGGGCGGACGAGGCCGAGCTGCGTGAGCTGGCGACCGAGGCCGCCGCCGGTCTGATCTCCGAGGACCCCGCCTACTCGCGGCTCGCCGCCCGGCTCCTCACCCTCTCCATCCGCGCCGAGGCCGCCTCGCAGGGCGTGACCCGCTTCACCGAGTCGGTGACCGTGGGCCACCGCGAGGGTCTGGTCGCCGACCGCACCGCCGACTTCGTCGCGCTGCACGCCGCCCGCCTCGACGCCCTGATCGACACCGGCGCCGACGACCGGTTCGGCTACTTCGGTCTGCGCACCCTGCACAGCCGCTATCTGCTGCGCCACCCGATCACCCGCAAGGTGATCGAGACCCCGCAGCACTTCATGCTGCGCGTGGCGAGCGGTCTGGCGGAGAACGACAGCGCCCCCGCCGTGGACGAAGTGGCCGCGCTCTACGGCCTGATGAGCCGCCTGGACTATCTGCCGTCCTCCCCCACCCTGTTCAACTCCGGCACGCGCCACCCCCAGATGTCGTCCTGCTACCTGCTGGACTCCCCGCTGGACGAGCTGGACTCGATCTACGACCGCTACCACCAGGTCGCCCGCCTCTCCAAGCACGCCGGTGGCATCGGTCTGTCGTACTCCCGCATCCGCAGCCGGGGTTCGCTGATCCGGGGCACCAACGGGCACTCCAACGGCATCGTGCCGTTCCTGAAGACGCTGGACGCCTCGGTGGCCGCGGTGAACCAGGGCGGGCGGCGCAAGGGCGCGGCGGCGGTGTACCTGGAGACCTGGCACTCCGACATCGAGGAGTTCCTGGAGCTGCGCGACAACACCGGTGAGGACGCGCGCCGTACGCACAATCTGAACCTCGCGCACTGGATCCCGGACGAGTTCATGCGCCGGGTCAACGCGGACGAGCAGTGGTCGCTGTTCTCCCCGGCGGACGTGCCCGAGCTGGTGGACCTGTGGGGCGAGGAGTTCGACGCCGCCTACCGCAAGGCGGAGGCGTCGGGTCTGGCGAAGAAGACCATGCCGGCCCGCGAGCTGTACGGTCGCATGATGCGCACCCTCGCGCAGACCGGCAACGGCTGGATGACCTTCAAGGACGCCGCCAACCGCACCGCCAACCAGACGGCGCTGCCGGGCAACGTGGTCCACTCCTCCAACCTCTGCACGGAGATCCTGGAGGTCACCGACGACGGCGAGACCGCGGTCTGCAACCTCGGCTCGGTGAACCTGGGCGCCTTCGTGCTCGACGGCGACATCGACTGGGCGCGCCTGGACGAGACCGTCCGCACGGCGGTGACCTTCCTCGACCGGGTCGTGGACATCAACTTCTACCCGACCGAGCAGGCGGGCCGCTCCAACGCCAAGTGGCGTCCGGTGGGTCTCGGCGCGATGGGTCTGCAGGACGTCTTCTTCAAGCTGCGCATCCCCTTCGACTCCCCCGAGGCGAAGGCGCTGTCCACGAAGATCGCCGAGCGCATCATGCTCGCCTCCTACGAGGCGTCCGCCGACCTCGCCGAGCGCAACGGTCCCCTCCCCGCCTGGGAGCAGACCCGTACCGCCCAGGGTGTGCTGCACCCCGACCACTACGGCGTGGAGCTGACCTGGCCGGAGCGCTGGGCCGCGCTGCGCGAGCGGATCGCCGAGACCGGCATGCGCAACTCGCTGCTGCTGGCCATCGCCCCGACCGCCACCATCGCCTCCATCGCGGGCGTCTACGAGTGCATCGAGCCGCAGGTGTCCAACCTGTTCAAGCGCGAGACGCTCTCGGGCGAGTTCCTCCAGGTCAACTCCTACCTGGTGCAGGAGCTGAAGGACCTCGGCGTGTGGGACGCCCGCACCCGCGAGGCGCTGCGCGAGGCGAACGGCTCGGTGCAGGACTTCGTCTGGATCCCCGAGGACGTGCGGGCGCTGTACCGCACCGCGTGGGAGATCCCGCAGCGCGGTCTGATCGACATGGCCGCCGCGCGAACCCCGTTCCTCGACCAGGCGCAGTCGCTGAACCTGTTCCTGGAGACGCCGACCATCGGCAAGCTCTCCTCGATGTACTCCTACGCGTGGAAGTCGGGTCTGAAGACCACGTACTACCTGCGCTCGCGCCCGGCGACCCGCATCGCCCGCGCCGCCCAGGGCCAGGCGCAGCCCGCCAAGACCATCCCCGTCCAGCAGGCGACCGACCCCGACGCTGTCGCCTGCTCCCTTGAGAACCCCGAGTCCTGCGAGGCCTGCCAGTGATGTCCGACAAGAACCTGCTCGACCCCGGCTTCGAGCTGACTCTCCGCCCCATGCGCTACCCGGACTTCTACGAGCGCTACCGGGACGCGATCAAGAACACCTGGACCGTCGAGGAGGTCGACCTCCACTCGGACGTCGCCGACCTCGCCAAGCTCTCCCCCGAGGAGCAGCACCTGATCGGCCGCCTGGTGGCGTTCTTCGCCACGGGTGACTCGATCGTGGCGAACAACCTGGTGCTGACGCTGTACAAGCACATCAACTCCCCCGAGGCGCGGCTCTATCTGAGCCGTCAGCTCTTCGAGGAGGCCGTGCACGTCCAGTTCTATCTGACGCTGCTCGACACCTATCTGCCCGACCCGCAGGACCGCGCGGACGCGTTCGCGGCGGTGGAGAACATCCCCTCCATCCGCGAGAAGGCGGAGTTCTGCTTCAAGTGGATCGACTCGGTCGACAAGCTGGACCGCCTGGAGTCCAAGGCGGACCGCCGCAAGTTCCTGCTGAACCTGATCTGCTTCGCGGCGTGCATCGAGGGTCTGTTCTTCTACGGCGCCTTCGCCTACGTCTACTGGTTCCGCAGCCGGGGTCTGCTGCACGGTCTCGCCACCGGCACCAACTGGGTGTTCCGCGACGAGACGATGCACATGTCCTTCGCCTTCGACGTGGTCGACACCGTCCGCAAGGAGGAGCCGGAGCTGTTCGACGAGCAGTTGGAGCAGCAGGTCACGGACATGATCCGGGAGGCTGTCGCGGCCGAGCTGCAGTTCGGCCGCGACCTGTGCGGTGAGGGCCTGCCCGGCATGAACACCGAGTCGATGCGCCAGTACCTGGAGTGCGTCGCCGACCAGCGCCTCACGCGCCTCGGCTTCGCCCCGGTGTACGGCTCGGAGAACCCGTTCTCCTTCATGGAGCTGCAGGGCGTTCAGGAGCTGACGAACTTCTTCGAGCGCCGTCCGTCGGCGTACCAGGTCGCGGTGGAGGGCACCGTGGACCTGGACGAGGACTTCTGAGGCTCCCCGTTCCGGAGTGAACCCCGATGTCCGTGGTCCTTCTGGGCCTGCCTGAGCTGCCGGTCGACGCGCCTGTCGCGCACGATGCCGAGCACCGAGGGCAGGGCCAGGAGGACCAGGATGCCGAGGGTGGCGACCATTCCGATGAGACCTTCGATCTGGTTTCCGTTCATGGACACCACTGTCCTGCGGTTCACTCCTGACCGGCACTGGCAGGACTGCCGCGCACCCTCGATTTCCTGCCACTGGCGCGGCACACTGGCAGCATGCTGAAGAACGTGGCGGCGGTACTGCTCGACGGGGTCCATCCCTTCGAGCTGGGCGTGGTGTGCGAGGTGTTCGGCATCGACCGCAGCGAGGAGGGTCTGCCGGTCTACGACTTCGCCGTGGTCTCGGCGGAGGGACCGACCCTCTCCACCCCCTGCGGCTTCACCGTCTCCACCCCGCACGGTCTGGAGCGGCTGGAGGAGGCGGATCTGATCGCCGTCCCGGCGGGCGAGACCTACGCCGAGCGCGACTACCCGCCCGAGCTGCTCGACGCCCTGCGCCGCGCCGTCGCGCGCGGCACCCGGGTGCTCAGCGTCTGCTCGGGCGTCTTCGTGCTCGCCGCCGCCGGTCTCCTGGACGGTCGGCGCTGCGCGGTGCACTGGCACCACGCCGACCAGCTCACCCGGCGCCACCCCCGGGTCACCGTCGAGCCCGACGTGCTCTACGTGGACGAGGACCCGGTGATCACCTCGGCGGGCACGGCGTCGGGGATCGACGCCTGCCTCCACATCGTCCGCAAGGAACAGGGACCGGAGGTCGCCAACAAAATCGCCCGCCGGATGGTGGTCCCCCCGCACCGCGACGGCGGTCAGGCGCAGTACATCGAGCGTCCGCTGCCCAAGGGACCCTGCGACACCATGGGCGACGTGCTGGTGTGGATGGAGGAGCACCTCGACGAGGAGGTCACCGTCGAACAGCTCGCCGCACGCGCCCACATGGCGCCGCGCACCTTCGCCCGCCGCTTCCAGCAGGAGACCGGTACGACGCCGTACCGCTGGATCCTGCGCCAACGGGTGCTGCTGGCGCAGCGGTTGCTGGAGGGCACCGACGAGACCATGGACTCGATCGCCTGGCGCACCGGGTTCGGCACCGCGGCCGCGCTGCGCCACCAGTTCGTCAGGGCGCTGGGCACGACCCCGGCGGCGTACCGGCGCACGTTCCGGGGCCCGCAGGCCGCCTGACCGTACGCCGGTACAGCTCCGTCACCACGTGTCGCTCACCACTCGACGGGCTCGACCAGCAGTTGGTTGGGCCGCAGGGTGATGCCCACGCGGGTGGCGTCGTCGGACCCGCTCACCTGCCGGAAGCGGTACTTCGCCGAGACGGCCGCCACGATCAGGCTCAACTGCGCCATGGAGAAGTGGTCGCTCGGGCACTTGCGGTTGCCGACGCTGAACGGGCTCATCGCGTACTTGGGCACCTCGGTGGCCCGCTCGGGCAGCCACCGGTCGGGGTCGAAGTCGAGATGGCGCACGTAGGAGCGGTGGTCGCGCTGAATGGCGTAGGGGCTGTAGATGATGTCCGCCCCCGCCGGAATGCGATAGTCGCCGAGCGTGGTGTCGGTCAGCGCACGCCGGGTCAATATCCATACGGCGGGGCGCAGTCGGAGCGCCTCGACGACGACATTGTTGGTGTGCGTGAGCCGGCGTACGTGCTCGAATCCGACCGGCGCACCTCCGGTTACGGATTCAACTTCCGCGCGTACCTTCTCGGCGTGTTCCGGATGGTCCGCGAGGATCTGGAGCAGCCACATGATCGTGGAGGCCACGGTTTCGCTTCCCGGCGTCAGTATCGCGACGACCTGGTCGTGGATCTCCTGCTCGCTGATGGGGTCGCCATTGTCGTCCTTGGCGTCGAGCAAAGCCGTCAGCAAATCGTCCGGCTTTTGACCGGAGGCGCGCCGCTCCGTGACGATCTCGTCCACCAGGAGATGCAGATCGGCCAGGGCGCGGTTGAATTCCCGGTTGGCCGGGAACGGCAGCCGGTGGAGCGGTCCGAGGGGCAGCACCATACGGCGGTACATGCCCCGGAAGACGGTGGCGAGGTCGGTGCTGAGCCGTTCCGCGCGCTCGTCCATGTACTGCCCGCGCAGCAGGCAGCGGGCGGCGATGCGCACGGCGACGCGGAAGGACTCGGAGGTGGCGTCGACGGGCTCGCCGGGTCGCCAGCGCTCGGTGAGCGCGTGCGCCTCCTCCTCCATGATCGGTCCGTAGGCGGGTATCGCCGCCATGCGGAACGCGGGCTGGATGGTGCGCCGCTGGCGGCGGTGCACGGGACCGTTGGCGGTGGCCACGCCCTGTTTGCCGAGCAGTCCCTCCAGGGACTCCCAGACCGGTCCGTCGATCTTGTAGTCGGGGCTGAGCGCGAGTGCGCCGGTGAGCGCCGGAGCGGTGACGGCGTACACCGTCTTGGGTCCGAGCTTGAGGCGCACGACCTCGCCGTGGTCGCGCAACTGCGCCATGAACGCGAGCGGGTCACGGGCCAGTTTCAGCCCGTGCCCGAGCACCGGGACGGCGCCTCCGGCGAGGGGCGGCTCGCGCAGTTCCACGGCCTCGCGGGTCTCGGGGTTGACGGACTCGACGGTCATTTCTCACCTGCCGCTTCGTTGTTGACGTAAGGGGGCGTGGACCGGTCGTCCCAACTGTCGACCATGTAGCGGCCGGACTCGTGGTGGAACCAGTAGACGGTGCTGAACCAGTTGCGCATATTGCCGACGCACATGCGCACGGCGTCGCTCCATTCCTTGCCGTGCACGGTTCCGTCGTCGAGCGTGTCGGCGAACCGCAGGGCGTCGCGCTCGGCTTTGAGGAATTCCCGGACGCATTCCTCGACGCGCCGCCGGAGTTCGTCGACGGCTTCTTCGAGTTTCAGTCCCTCGTGCGTGACGAGACTGATGCCGAGATTGTGGACCTCGTCCCCCGCTATTTCCTTCGGCAGTGAGCAGAGGTCGTTGTACCAGGCGGCGAATTCCTGGCTCAGCAGCGCCGCCCGGCGGTAGTCGGGGTTCTTCCGCACGAAATCCGGGAGTTCGCATCCGGCGCTCGGCTCCAGCAGATCCGTCCATATCCAGTGGGCGAACGTGAGCCGCCGCAGCGCGAGATATTCCTCGACCCCCGGCACCCTGCCCTCGGTCCGGTTGCGGAACTCCCGGTCGTACGCCTCGATCACCTCGTGGAAGTGCCGGGCGAACCGCTGGTTCCAGGTGGACGGCAGGAACGAGTAGAGCCGCAGCACGCTGTCCGCGAACCCGGCGACCAGACAGTCGCCGTGGTGCAGATGGGACGCGGGGGCGTCGAGCGCGGCGTGCAGTCGGTGGCGCAGCCGACGCCAGTCGCCGGAGCGCCCGTGCACGATGTCGCGGTCGTGCCGGTCGTCCCAGACGAAGAACCAGGCGCTGTAGTCCGCGATCGCCTGGAGCACCTCGTCGGGGGCGCCGAGGTAGTAGCCCGCCATGAGGTCCGTGTAGCACAGACCGTCGGCGTACTCGCGCACCTTGTCGGCGGGCATGAGCCGTTTTTCCAGCAGCCAGCGCCGGGTGTTCTCCTGAAGCTTTGGCCAATACGGATGGAGCTGCCGGGGAAAGGCGTCCTCGACCAACGGAAGGGCGAGAGACGGTGGTACGGCGATCGTGGTCGGTGATGTGGTGTCGCGTGAGAAAGCGTGCACGAGCAGTCCCCTCTCAGCCGCCAGGGCGCATACCCCTCCCTGCTGTGCCGGGCGTGCGCCGTTGCGTATCCCCACACTCCCCATTCAGCACCACAACTGACCGTCTGGGGAACGGATTTGCTTCATTCACCACCCCAAGTCGCCGGGATTCTTACGGCGAACAAATGAACGACGCCCGGTCGGGATCACTCCCGACCGGGCGTCGTGGCTGGTCTCGTACGGTCGCCGGGTGCTCCGGCGCCCTGATCAGTCGTTGGCGACCACGGGGTAGCGTGGCTCGTTCTCGGCCATCTGCCGCAGCGCGTCCTTGCGGTCACGCTTGGACAGGCGGTCGATGTACAGGTAGCCGTACAGGTGGTCGGTCTCGTGCTGGAGGCAGCGGGCGAAGTAGCCGGTGCCGCGCACCTTGACCGGGTTGCCCTTCTCGTCCTGACCGGTGACCTCGGCGTAGTCCGGGCGCGCGAGCGGCGCGTACGCCGTCGGCACCGAGAGGCAGCCTTCGTTGCTGTCGTCGAGGCGGCGCGCGGCGGCGGGCAGCTCGACCAGCTTGGGGTTGCAGATCACGCCGGTGTGGCGCACGCCCTCGTCGTCCGGGCAGTCGTAGACGAAGACCTTCAGGTCCACGCCGATCTGGTTGGCGGCCAGACCCACGCCCTCGGCGGTGTGCTGGCTGGCGAACATGTCCGCGACGAGCTGCTCCAGCTCGGGTCCGAACTCGGTGACGTCGGCGCACTCCTTGTGCAGCACCGGGTTGCCGACGACCGTGATCGGCCGCGAGGTCCCGCGCTCGCGCCAGGCCAGCTCGCGCTCCTCGCAGTCCTCCGTGTCGACGACATAGCCCTCGTCATCGACGGGGAGCACGCCCGCGTGCTGCTGATCGGTGTCCTGCTGAGCCATGACCGACGTACGCCTTCCTGAAAAACCACGGGAGAGATTGCTGATACAGCCTACGTGGATCGCACTCCCCAGGGGCGCGGGACTGTGTCCGATATGCGGCTCCGCCGCGTGGGCGCGATCAGCCACAACGGACCCGCACCCGGCAGCGGCGATCAACACACCTCTTCGAGATCCCGCCAGTCCCGCGAATCCGGACTGTCGGCAACCCACCCGTCGAGCAACCCCCGCACGAGCGAAGCCGGCGCAGCCACCCCGCACTCCCTCTCCGGCACCCACAGCCGCCCGTCCGTCCGATGCCCCAACGGACCCGGATGCCCCGGCTCACTGTGATCGTGCGGATCGAGATGTATCCCCTCGCCCTCGTCGGACGGCATCCGCGACTCCGAACACATCCGGCACAGCAGCCGCACGGAGGACGACCAGTCCTCCGCCGCGAACCCCGCGTCCGCCGCCAACTGCTCCAGCGCGTCCCGGTCCGCCTCGGTCGCCGCCTCCAGGAGGACCACCCAGGTCGGCACGGGCGAGGGCGCCCACAGCTCGATCTCGTCGAAGACCGGGTAGGAGTGCCCGGCGGACGTGGTGCGCTCGCCGTGCGGGACGCCGTCGTGCAGGACGACCTCGCCCCAGCGGCGCCCCGAGGACGGCAGCGGGATGGACAGCACCTCGATCCGCGCGGGGTCCAGCCTGCGCCCCCACACCACCTCGGCCTCGCCCTCGGGAGAGAGCCGTACGGCAGCGCTGCCCAGCTCCATGCCGAGCGGCTCGCCGGGCACGGCGGAACCGCCGGGGACCTTGAGCCCGTACGCCTGCCAGGCGCGGCGGGCCAGCGGCCAGTCCTGCAGGGCGGTGGCGGCGATGCCGACGTTCCACCAGTCGGGGGCGCCGGTCTCGCGGTCGAGGAGGGCCACGGCGCGCAGTCCGGCGGCGCGCGCCTGCTCCCAGTCGTGCCGGAACTTGTGCAGCAGGGCGAGGTTGAACCAGGACTCGGCGAGCCAGGGTTCGAGATCGGCGGCGCGGGTCAAAAGTTCGCCCGCGTCCTCGTACCGTCCGTCACCGATCAGGGTGAACGCCCGGTCGGTGGCCTGCCGCCAGGAGGCGGAGGGCCGGTTCCTTCCCTTGCCGAAGATCCTCACGATTCCCGCCTGCCAGTTCCAGTTCCGCACAGTGGGCTGGCTTGTGCCCCCGGACACCCTCTCCCTCGCATCCAACCACGTGCGAAGGGACGGCCGCTCATTACCCATCGGTTACCCGGCGACCGGCAGAAGCAGACAGTCGCGGGACAGGACGCGCGCGAGCGCCTCCACCACCTCCGGAGCGTAGTCCCCGCCGGTGGCGAGGCGAAGTTCCTCCAGCGCGCGCAGCGGACCCTCGGGTCCGGCTTCCCGCGCCTTCTCCTCGTAGGCGTTCACCGCGCGCACGATCCGGGCGGCGAGCGGCTGCTCCCGGTAGGGGTCCGCCTGCCGCTCGACCACCACGGCGACCGCCGGGGACACCCCGGTCTGCCGTACGACGGCGCCGCCGAGCAGGGCGATGCGCCGCTGCTCCCGGCGCGGCAGCACCGCCGTCGCCCCGGCGCGCACCGGGTCGACGAGGCTGAGCTGGCCGATGTCGTGCATCAGCGCCGCGTACTCCAGGACGGTCAGCTCGGCTCCGGTGAGTCCCAGGTCACGGCCGACGGCGAGGCTGAGCGTGGCGACGCGGCGGGCGTGTCCGGCGGGGGTGTACCCGGCGATCTCGGTGGCGCGGGCGAGGGAGGCGATGGTCTGCCGGTAGGTGGCGCGCACGGCCGCGTACCGGCGCACGGAGAGCTGGGTCAGCAGCAGCGGCAGACAGAACACCGGCAGCGCCCACAGTCCGACCACGGCCACGGCGAGCGCCATCACCGCGCCGGTGGCGCAGATGGCCGAGCCGATGCCGAGCAGCCCGCGCAACTCCTCGCGCAGCAGCGGACCGAAGGGCCAGCGGGCGCGCGCGTGGGCGAGGGCTGCGGCCAGCACGGCGTCGCACAGCGCGGTCAGCGCGACCAGGGCGACGAGCAGCAGGGCGTAGGCGGGACCGTCCCAGTGGGCGAACGTGCCCCGGGCGTACAGGGGCTGGAAGCAGACGGCGGCGAAGCCGACGGTCAGGACCCGGCGGGCGAGGTGGTCCAGGGTGGGGGTGCGCCCGCGCCAGATGTGCGGGACGCCGCCGAGCAGCGAGGCGGCGAGGACGACGGTGACGATCTGGGCGGCGCCGTGCCGCGCGGGGTGCCCGGCGTCGGCGCCGAGGAGGGCGTAGGCCAGCGATCCGGCGGTGCCGAGGGGCGCGGTCTGCCGGGCTTCGGGGCCGTTCCAGCGGGTCAGTTCGCCGACGGCTATGAGCACGCCGAAGGCGAGCGCGGTGCCCCGCCCCTCGACGCCGGTCCACAGGGTGGTGGCGAGCGCGGCGGCGGCGGTGAGCGCGGCGGCGGCGGTGAGCGCGGCGGCGCCGTGGATGAGCCGCAGGGCGGTCATCGGCGTCCCCGGCGGGCGCGTGGCGTCTTGGTGGCGTCCGGCGTCATCGGTGCGCCCCCGTGCGGTAGTGCGTGCGCTGCCTGGGCGGCTGCGGGCGGGCGGGCTCGTCGGCGGTGACGGCGGGGCGCCAGCCGTGGCGGCCGAGGGCGGCGGCGAGGGCGGTCACCATGCGGGGGTCGAACTGCGCGCCCGCGCACCGCTTCAGCTCCGCCACGGCGACGTCGACGGGGCGCGCCCTGCGGTAGGAGCGGGTGGAGGTCATCGCGTCGAAGGCGTCGGCGACGGCGACGACCCGGGCGCACTCGGGGATCTGGGCGCCCGCGAGTCCGTAGGGGTAGCCGGTGCCGTCGAGGCGTTCGTGGTGGTGCAGGATCGCGGCGCGGGCCTCGCCGAGGAAGGAGATGCCGCGCACCATCTCGTGGCCGTACTCCGGGTGCAGCTCGATGATCCGGCGCTCCTCGGGGGTGAGCGGACCGTCCTTGCGCAGCAGCCGGGTGGGGACGCCGAGCTTGCCGACGTCGTGCAGGATGCCGGCGAAGCGCAGGACCTCCACGCGGTCGTCGTCCATGCCGAGTTCGCGGGCGATCATCACGGACGCCTGACCGACGCGCTCGCTGTGACCGCGGGTGTAGCCGTCCTTGATGTCGACGGCCTGCACCAGGGCGCGGATGGTGGCCTGGTGGGCGGTGCGCTCGCGGTGGTACTGGGCGAACACCCAGCAGGAGACGCCCATCGGCAGCAGGACGAGGAGGGCGGCGACGGGACCGTAGGGGCTCTTCCACAGGACGGCCGTCATCAGTCCGGCAAGACCGTGCACGGCGACCGGGGCGAGGGAGTGCGTGAACGGTCCCCGCCAGATGCGGCGCAGGGCGCCCCGGCCCCAGGCGGGCGCCGCCGTGACCGCGGCGAGCATCGCGCCGTCGAGGACGGTGAGCACCAGGCAGAAGGCGAGGACGGCGCCCCCGGCGGGCAGCAGGACCTGCGGGAAGGCGGGGTGGGTGACGGCGTCGGCGCCGCCGAGCGCGCGGTGCGTGGACGCGGCGGCCCACACGGCGAGCGAGGCACGCGCGGCACGCCACACGCGCCGGGCCGGGGCGGCGGGGTGCTCGGCCGGGGAGAGCAGGGCGGCGGGCAGCGGGACCAGCGCCGCGGCGGCCGGGGTGAGCAGGAAGGCGGCGGCGAGCAGGACGGGGTAGAAGGTGCCGCCGAAGCGACGGCGGACGACCTGGTCGCAGAGCGCGTAGAGCGCCGCGAGCAGCAGAGGTGCCCGCCAGGAGGCGACCGTCCAGGCGACCGGGGTGTCGGTCAGCGGCAGGACGCAGAGCAGGGCGAGAAGCACGGCGCAGGTCACGCACGCCCGCGCTCTCGCCGGAACCGCCTCCATGCGCCCTCCCCGACCATGCCTGTCCTGGCTGGGGAGCCTAGGGCGGCGGCCGGGGACCGGGGGCTTACGCGGCGGGGATTAGCACGTTCGGGTGAAAGCGGGGTGAAATCCGGCGAGGCTCACGCCCTCGTCGCGATACTCACGCCCTCGTCGCGAGGCTCAGCTCTCGCGTGCCACCGCGGTCACGTCGTGCTCGGGGACGGCCTGGCCGGAGCGGATCAGCTCGATCCGCCCCATGACCTTGGCGCGCAGGTCGGCGGGGACGTCGTCGTGTCCGCAGCACCGCTTGACCAGCTTCTTCACGGCCTGCTCCAGGCCGTACTTCTCCAGGCAGGGCGAGCATTCCTCGAAGTGGTGCTGGAACTTGTCGCGATCGACGTCCGGCATCTCACTGTCGAGGAACTCGTACAGATGGTCGAGGACCTCACCGCAGTCCGTCTCGTGCGGCTCTCCGCAGCTCATGAGCCCGAGCCTTTCGCTTCGTTCGACTCTCCGGCACCGGCCGGGACCAGCCCACGGTCGCGGGCGTAATCCTCCAGCATGCCGCGCAGTTGACGGCGGCCCCGGTGCAGCCGGGACATCACCGTACCGATGGGTGTCCCCATGATGTCCGCGATCTCCTTGTACGCAAAGCCCTCGACGTCCGCGAGATAGACGGCGATGCGGAACTCCTCGGGGATCGCCTGAAGCGCCGCCTTCACGTCGGAGTCCGGCAGATGGTCGAGCGCCTGCGACTCGGCCGAGCGCAGCCCGGTCGACATGTGCGACTCGGCGCGCGCGAGCTGCCAGTCCTCGATCTCCTCGGCCGCGCTGCGCTGGGGTTCGCGCTGCTTCTTGCGGTACGAGTTGATGAAGGTGTTGGTGAGAATCCGGTAGAGCCACGCCTTGAGGTTCGTGCCCTCGCGGAACTGGTGGAAGGACGCGTACGCCTTCGCGTACGTCTCCTGCACCAGGTCCTCGGCGTCGGCCGGGTTGCGCGTCATGCGCAGCGCGGCCGAATACATCTGGTCGAGGTATTCGAGCGCGTCCCGCTCGAAGCGCGCGTTGCGCTCCGTGCCGGTCTCGGAGCGCGCCTCGGCCGCCCCCGCGCTCACGCCCTGGCCCTCGGGCAGCTCCGCCTGGCCGTTGTCGGCACCCGCGTCGGTCCCAGTGACCGGACCCACCTCCTCAAGTTCCCGGGCAGGACCGAAGCCGGTCCCACTCGATTCGGAGGATAGAACACGACCCGTGCCCGCCGCCGCTCGAACGGGAGCGGCCTTGGCCGCGTGCAGCACCGTCCAGTCCAGGTCAGCACGGTTGCTGCTACGGCTGGGACATGCGGTCGAACCCATGCGGTTTCCTCTCCTGCGACGGTCTCGGTCCCGGCGCTCCAGCGCTTCTGTCCGCCACAACAGCAGTGCGCCGCCGGGCATTCCCGGGCGTCACCCGAGTGACGCGACCCACCGCACGACACCGTCGGTGACGGTCTTCAGCGCCTCCTCCTGGGTGAGCGGGGAGCGCTTGGGCACCGCGAGCCCGTGGTCGGCACCGGGCACCTCGACCAGCTCGAACCCGCCCTCGGGAAACTCCCCGGGCCGCCCGAAGGGATCATTCCCGCCCTGTACGACGAGGGTGGGCACCCCGGCGCCCAGCAGCTCGTCCGCGCGGGACTTCTCGGGCTTGCCGGGGGGATGGAGCGGGAAGCTCAGGGCAAGGACGGCGCGGGCGCCCAGCTCGGTGGCGGTACGGCAGGCGACCCGCGCCCCGGCACTCCGCCCGCCCGCGATCACCGGCAACCCCATCCCGGCCACTGCGGGCCAGACCCCGCGCCACCCCGCGTCCAGGGTCTTCGGCGCCGGAGCGACCTTCTTCCCGGCGACCCGCCACGGCTGCTCGACCAGCACCACGCTCACCCCGTGCCCCGGCAGCACCCCCGCCAGCGCCCGAAGATCCCGCGCCTCAACACCCCCACCCGCCCCATGACTCACAGCCATCACCCACCGCGCGTCCTGCGCACGGTGCCAGGTGAGCCGGGCGGTCCCGATGTCGGTCTCGACGATCTCGATCACATCAGAAAAGTGTGCCCTCTTCCGGTCCCTCCAGCTCCTTCAGGAGTTCCGGGCCGTTGTTGCGGACGTTGCTGACGGTGGTGGGGACCGGGTAGGCGCGCATCAGGCCCTCGGGGGGCGGGGCGAGGAGGGTGCGCAGGTCGTCGGGGTCGGTGTGGGTGGGGTCGAGCCAGGCGTCCCAGCGGTCGGGGGTGAGCATGAGGGGCATGCGGGGGTGGATGTCGGCGAGGGCGTGGGGTCCCTCGGCGGGGGCGACGGCCAGGGGGGACCGCTCCGCCTCGGTGGTGATGACCGAGCAGGTCGCCCACCAGGCGTGGGGGTCGTCGGCGGGCAGGGTGGCGTCGCGCCAGAACTCGTAGAGCCCGGCCATGGCGAAGACCGAGCCGTCGGCGGGGAGCACGAAGTACGGCTGCTTGCGGGGGCGCTTCTTCTTGCCCTCGACCTCCAGCTCGCGTTCCTTGTCGCCGGTGACCCACTCGAAGTAGCCGTCGGCGGGCAGGATGCAGCGGCGGGCGGCGAAGGCGCGGCGGTAGGCGGGCTTCTCGTGGACGGTCTCGGCGCGGGCGTTGATCATCCGGGCGGCGCCCTCGGGGGTCTTCGCCCAGGACGGCACCAGTCCCCACTTGAGCCTGCGCAACTGGCGAACCGGACGGCGGTCGTCCGCGTCTTTGAGGGGGCGGTCCAGGACGGCGTAGACCTCCTTGGTCGGGGCCACGTTGTAGTCCGGTTCGAGGGTTTCCTCGGCATCCCACTTGTCGATCTCAAAGATTCCCGCGAGATCCTCGGGCCTACGACTCGACGCATACCGTCCGCACATACGTGCCACAGTGCCAGATCCGGCCCGGGCGATGACGCCATACGACGACAGGGAGCCACCAACCGACATGGACAGCAGTACCGCCGCCGGTCTCTGGGACCGGCTCATCGGCACCCAGCCGGGACCGAACCTCTGGGTGGTCGTGGCCACGCTCGCCGCCGCGCTCGTCGCGGTGGTGCCGCACCGACTGTGGCGCCTCTCCCGCAACGCGATCACCATCGCGCACGAGGGCGGCCACGGGCTGCTCGCGCTGGTCACCGGTCGGCAGCTCACCGGGATACGTCTGCACTCCGACACCAGCGGGCTCACCCTCAGCCGGGGCAAGCCGCACGGCATCGGCATGATCCTCACGGCCGCCGCCGGGTACACCGCGCCCTCCCTGCTGGGTCTCGGCGGCGCCGCCCTGCTCGCGGACGGCCGCATCACCCTGCTCCTGTGGGTGGCGACGGCACTGCTCCTTGCGATGCTGGTGATGATCCGCAACGCCTACGGCGTCCTCACCGTGGTCCTGACCGGCGGCACCTTCCTGCTGATCTCCTGGCTCGCGGACTCCCAGGTCCAGGCGGCTTTCGCCTACGCGGTGGTCTGGTTCCTCCTCCTCGGCGGGGTCCGCCCCCCGTTCGAGCTCCAGGCCAAGCGCCGCCACGGCGAGGCCGGCGACTCCGACGCCGACCAGCTCTCCCGCCTCACCCACGTCCCGGCGGGGCTGTGGCTGTTCCTCTTCCACGCGGTGTCGCTGTGCTCGCTCATCGGGGGCGGGGGGTGGCTGCTGGGGCAGCGGTGAGAGCGGTGCCCGTGGGCACGGCGCCCAGGACGTGCCGTACCGGCGTCCACCCCGTGGACGGTGCCCCGTACGGCGGGCGCTCGGGCAGGGACCGCCTTATAGAGTGGGCCCATGCCCGAAATCCCCGCCCTCTGGCCCGCCCCGCACGCGACCGGACCCGTCGACGCGACGGTTCATGTGCCCGGGTCCAAGTCGGTCACCAACCGTGCTCTCGTGCTCGCCGCTCTCGCCTCGGAGCCGGGGTGGCTGCGCCGGCCGCTGCGGTCGCGCGACACGCTGCTGATGGCGGGGGCGCTGCGGGCGATGGGGGTGGAGATCGAGGAGGGCATCGGTCCGGACGGTTCCGGGGAGGCGTGGCGGGTGCTGCCCACCGGGCTGCGCGGCGGTGCGACGGTCGACGTGGGCAACGCGGGCACCGTGATGCGCTTCCTGCCGCCGGTCGCCGCGCTGGCCGACGGTCCCGTCCGCTTCGACGGCGACCCGCGATCGTACGAGCGTCCGCTGCACGGCGTGATCGACGCGCTGCGCGCGCTCGGCGCCCGGATCGACGACGACGGCCGGGGCGCGCTCCCGCTGACCGTGCACGGTGTCGGGGCGCTGGACGGCGGTCCGGTGTCGGTCGACGCGTCCTCGTCCTCGCAGTTCGTCTCGGCGCTGCTGCTGTCCGCGCCCCGCTTCAACCAGGGCGTGGAGGTCCGCCACACCGGCGCGACGCTGCCCTCGATGCCGCACATCCGGATGACCGTGGACATGCTGCGCGCGGTCGGCGCCCAGGTGGACACCCCGGAGTCGGGCGGCGAGCCCAACGTGTGGCGGGTGACCCCGGGCGCGCTGCTCGGCCGGGACCTGACGATCGAGCCGGACCTGTCCAACGCCCAGCCGTTCCTGGCCGCTGCCCTGGTCACCGGCGGCAAGGTGCTGATCCCGGACTGGCCCGAGCGCACCACCCAGCCGGGTGACCGGCTGCGGGAGATCTTCACCGAGATGGGTGGTTCCTGCGAACTCACCGAGTACGGCCTGGTGTTCACCGGTTCCGGCGCGATCCACGGCATCGACGTGGACCTGGGTGACGTCGGCGAGCTGACCCCCGGCATCGCCGCGGTCGCCGCGCTGGCCGACTCCCCCTCGACCCTGCGGGGCGTGGCGCATCTCCGGCTGCACGAGACGGACCGGCTGGCCGCGCTCACCAAGGAGATCAACGAGCTGGGCGGTGACGTCACGGAGACGGCGGACGGTCTGCACATCCGCCCCCGCCCGCTGCACGGCGGCGTCTTCCACACCTACGAGGACCACCGCATGGCCACGGCAGGCGCGGTCATCGGTCTGGCGGTGAAGGACGTGACGATCGAGAACGTGGCGACGACCGCGAAGACGCTGCCCGACTTCCCCGAGCTGTGGGCCGGGATGCTCGGGAACTGACGGGCGGACTGGAACCATGCGCCGCTACGGCAAGCACACCGACGAGGACGACATCCGGTCCCGTCCCAACCGCAAGGGCAACCGCCCGCGGACCCATATCCGCCCCAAGCACGAGGACGCGGCGGAGGGCATGGTCCTCACCGTGGACCGGGGTCGGCTGACCTGTCTGGTCGACGGCCGCACGGTGACCGCGATGAAGGCCCGTGAACTGGGCCGCAAGGCGGCGGTGGTGGGCGACCGGGTGGCGCTCGTCGGTGATCTGTCCGGCACGAAGGACACCCTCGCGCGGATCGTCCGCATCGAGGAGCGCGCCTCGGTGCTGCGCCGCACCGCCGACGACGACGATCCCTACGAGCGGGTGGTGGTGGCCAACGCCGACCAGCTCGCCATCGTCACCGCGCTGGCGGACCCCGAGCCGCGCCCCCGGATGATCGACCGCTGTCTGGTCGCCGCGTTCGACGGCGGTCTGGAGCCGCTCCTGGTGATGACCAAGTCGGACCTGGCGTCGCCGGACAAGTTCCTTGAGCTGTACGGCGATCTGGACATCCCGTACGTGGTCACCAGCCGTGAGGAGCTGGCGAGCGGCGCGGCGGCGGAGCTGGTGCGCGAGCATCTGGACGGCCGGATCACGGCGTTCGTCGGGCACTCCGGCGTCGGCAAGACGACCCTGGTCAACGCGCTGGTCCCGGAGGAGCGGCAGCGTACGACGGGTCATGTCAACGCGGTGACCGGGCGCGGCCGGCACACCACGACCTCCGCGCTCGCGCTGCCGCTGGCGGACGGCCGGGGCTGGGTGGTGGACACCCCGGGCGTGCGGTCCTTCGGGCTCGCGCACATCGACCCCTCGCGCGTGATCCACGCCTTCCCGGACCTGGAGCCGGGCACCGAGGGCTGTCCCCGGGCGTGCAGTCACGACGAGCCGGACTGCGCGCTGGACGCGTGGGTGGCCGAGGGGCACGCGGACCCGGCGCGGCTGTACTCGCTGCGCAGGCTGCTGTCGACACGGGAGCGCCGGGAAGGCGACTGAGCCTCGTGTGGTTTGCCGGGGTCCGGCTCCGGCAAGTGCATAATCGCACCGAGCCGGAGATCCGGACCTACGGGAGGACAGCACATGGCGTGGCTGCTGGTCATCGTCGCCGGGCTTCTGGAGACCGGCTTCGCCGTGTGTCTGAAGCTCTCGCACGGCTTCACCCGGCTGTGGCCGACGGTCGCCTTCGCCGCGTTCGCGCTGGGCAGCTTCGGACTGCTGACCCTGTCCCTGAAGAAGCTGGACGTGGGTCCCGCGTACGCCGTATGGACCGGCATCGGCGCGGCGGGCACCGCGATCTACGGCATGATCTTCCTCGGTGACCTGGTCTCCACCCTGAAGATCGTCTCGATCTGCCTGGTCATCGCCGGGGTGATCGGTCTCCAGCTCTCGGGCTCGGCGCACTAGTTCCCCAGGACCTCGCGCACGCGCGGGAAGTGGCAGGCGGCGCCGTCGCCCTCGAACTCCGGCACCTCGTGCGCGCACCGCTTGCGCTCGTCCTCGCCCAGTTCGGCGTGGAGCGGGCAGCGGGCGCGGAAGCGGCAGCCGTCGTAGCGGCGGGTGGGGCTCGGCGGGTCGCCGATCAGCAGGATGCGCCGCCGGGACCGCTCGCGCACCGGGTCGGGCAGCGGTACGGCGGACAGCAGGGCCTGGGTGTAGGGGTGCCGGGGGCGGGCGAAGACCTCGTCGACGGGTCCCGCCTCGACCGTGCGACCGAGGTAGACGACGCTGACCCGGTCCGCGATGTTCCGTACGACCGACAGATCGTGGGAGACGAGCAGATAGGCGAGCCCCAGCTCCTCCTTGAGCCGCTGGAGCAGGTCGAGCACCTCTGCCTGGACGGAGACGTCGAGCGCGGAGACGGGTTCGTCCAGGAGCAGGAGTTCGGGTTCGACGGACAGGGCGCGGGCGATGCCGATGCGCTGGCGCTGGCCGCCGGAGAACTCGTGGGGGTAGCGGTCGGCGTGGTCGGGGTCGAGTCCGACGCGGGCGAGCAGCTCCGGTACCGCGCGGGCGGCGGTCGTCCGGTCGGCGCCCTGGGCGCGCAGCGGTTCGGCGACGATGTCCCCGACCGGCATCCGGGGGTCGAGTGAGGCCATGGGGTCCTGGAAGACGACCTGGACGCGCCGCCGCAGCTCCCGCCGCTCGGCACGGGTGAGGGTGCCGTACCGCCGTCCGAACAGCTCGACGGTGCCGCCCTCGGGCGCGGCGAGTTCGAGGAGTTCGAAGAGGGTGGTGGACTTCCCGGACCCCGACTCCCCCACGACGGCGAGGGTTTCGCCGCG
The DNA here is from genome assembly GCF_016482685.1 of Streptomyces sp. DSM 110735. GTDB lineage: Bacteria > Actinomycetota > Actinomycetes > Streptomycetales > Streptomycetaceae > Streptomyces. The sequence goes on from NZ_JACYHF010000007.1 coordinate 80,369, forward strand.
TCGCAGGTCGAGGTCGACCCCGTCGACGGCGTGGACGGTGCCGGTGCGGCGGCGCAGGACGCCTCCGGTGCGCACGGGGTAGGTGCGGGTGAGTCCGCGCACGGTGAGCACCGGTTCGCCGGTGGCGGGCGCGGGGACGCGCGGGGTGTCCAACCGGGGTACAGCGGCGAGCAGTTCACGGGTGTAGGGCTCGCTCGGGGTGCCGTAGACCTGCTCGGCGGTGCCCTGTTCGACCACGCGTCCCTCCCGCATGACGGCGACCCGGTCGGCCATGCCCGCGATGACCCCGAGGTCGTGGCTGACGAGCAGCAGCGCGGCGCCGGTGGTGCGTTGGGCGGTGCGCAGCACGTCGAGGATCTGCGCCTGGATGGTGACGTCGAGGGCGGTGGTGGGTTCGTCGGCGAGGAGGACGTCGGGTTCGTTGGCGATCGCCATGGCGATCATGGCGCGCTGGCGCATCCCGCCGGAGAACTCGTGCGGGAACGCCTTCGCGCGCAGGCCGGGTTCGGGGATGCCGACGAGGTCGAGCAGTTCGACGGCGCGGGCGGCGGCACGGGCGCGGGAGACGTCGTGGTGGGCGCGGACGGCTTCCGCGATCTGGTCGCCGATGCGGTACACGGGGGTGAACGCGGACAGCGGGTCCTGGAAGACCATCGCGATCCGCCGCCCCCGGATGTCGTTCAGCTCGCGTTCGGGCGCCCCGAGGAGTTCGGTGCCGTCGAGGCGTACGGAGCCGCGCGCGACGGCGTTGCCGGGGAGCAGTCCGAGGACGGCGAGGGCGGTGGCGGACTTGCCGGAGCCCGACTCCCCGACCAGACCGAGGACTTCGCCCCGGTCGAGGGTGAGATGGACGTCGCGTACGGCGGGTCTGCCGTCGAAGTCGACGTCGAGTCCGGTGAGTTGGAGCAGCGGGGTCATCGGGTCGCCGCCTTGGAGGTGGGGTCGAGGGCGTCGCGCAGTCCGTCGCCGACGAGGTTGACGGCGAGGACGAGCACGACGAGCAGTCCGGCGGCGAAGAAGAACATCCACGGGTAGGTCACGGCGGCGCCCGTGCCGGAGGCGATCAGGGTGCCGAGGGAGACGTCGGGCGGCTGGACGCCGAAGCCGAAGTAGGACAGGGCGGTCTCGCTCATCACCGCGCCGCCGACCTGGATGGTGGCGTCGATGATCAGGAAGGAGGCGACGTTGGGCAGGACGTGCCGCCAGATGATCCGGAAGGGTCCGACGCCCATGTACCGCGCGGCGCGCACGAATTCGCGCTCCTTCAGGCTCAGCGTCATGGACCGTACGACCCGTGCGGTGATCATCCAGCCGAAGACGGCGAGCAGTCCGACGAAGGCGAACCAGCCGCCGGAGCGCAGCCGGGGCGAGACGATCGCGATGATCAGGAAGGAGGGGAAGACGAGCAGCAGGTCGACGGCGAAGGTGAGCAGCCGGTCGGTCCAGCCGCCGAAGTAGCCCGCGCAGGCGCCCACCAGTGAGGCGAGCCCGGTGGACAGGACAGCCACCAGCAACCCGATGACCAGCGACTTCTGCAGTCCGCGCACGGTCTGCGCGAACACGTCCTGCCCGATCCGGTTGGTGCCCCACCAGTGCTCGGCGTCGGGCGCGGCGCGCAGCGCGCCGTAGTCGACGTGGCTGTAGGACCACGGCGTGAGGTACGGCCCGGCGAAGGCGAGCAGGAAGAGCAGCGCGAGGACGACGGCTCCGGCGAGCGCGGCCCGGTGCCGTACGAAGCGGCGCAGCACGAGGGCGGCGCGCCCTGCCGGGACCTTCGCGGCGGGGGTGGGGACGGGGGTGAGGGCGGTGGTCATCGGACCTGCCGGACGCGGGGATCGAGGGCGGCGTGCAGCAGGTCGGCGAGGAAGCCGGACAGGAGCACGGTGACGGCGGCGAACACGTTGACGGCGACGACGGAGTTGACGTCGTTCTTGCCGATGGACGCCACGAACCACTCGCCCATGCCGTGCCAGCCGAAGATCGTCTCGGTGAAGGTGGCGCCGGTGAACAGGGCGAGGAAGCCGTAGGAGAAGTACGTCGACATGGGCACGAGGGCGGTGCGCAGCCCGTGCCGGAGCAGCACGGTCCTGCGGCCGAGTCCCTTGGCGCGCGCGGTGCGCAGGAAGTCGGAGCCGAGCACGTCGAGCATGGTGCTGCGCTGGTAGCGGCTGTAGCTCGCGACGGCGAACAGGGCGACGGAGAGGGTGGGCAGCAGCAGATGCCCGGCGCGGTCGCCGAGGACGTCCCAGAAGCCGCCGGTCAGCCCTGGGGTCTCCTCGCCGGTGAACCGGAGGTCGGTGCCGGTGCTCTGGTTGACCCAGATCGCGCCGGTCTTCAGCAGGATCGCCACCAGGAAGACGGGGGTGGAGAGCAGCGCGAAGGAGACGACGGTGAGCGCGCGGTCGCTGAACCGGTACTGCCGCGCCGCCGTCCACGCCCCGGCCAGCACCCCGGCGGCCGTGCCGAGGACGGTGCCCGCGAGCAGCAGCCGCAGGCTGACCCCGACCCGGCGTCCGAACTCGGCGTTCACGGAGGTGCCGTCGATGGTCTCGCCGAGGTCGCCGTGCAGGGCGCGCCCGCCCCAGTGCCAGAAGCGGTCGCGCAGCGGCTCGTGGTCGTTGACGCCCAGCTCGGTGAGGTGGTGGTCGACGGCGCTCGCGGACAGCGGCGGCTGCCTGCCCTCGTAGGCGGCGCGCGGATCGAGCGCCAGGGAGGCGAGGACGTACGACAGACAGACGGCGGCCAGGAGCAGCACGGCGTGGTAGCCGAGGCGTTTGGCCAGGTAGGAGGGCACGTCAGAAATGGTCCAGTCCTTCTGTTGCGGCAACATGAAGAGAACATGTCAGTAATCCCGGGGCTCTCCCCCGGTGGTCGTGCGCCGTTCTACGTTCTGCCCGTCGGGTCCGGCCCGGCACGGTCGGGCTCCGCCGCCCGGTCCGGGAGATTCCGCCGAGCCCGCAAAGGACACCGCCATGCGTCACGCCTCCGCCGCAGCCTGGATCGCCGCCACGGCGGCCGTCGCGTCGCTGGTGACCGGCTGCGGCTCCCCCGACCACGGCACCGTGCACAAGAAGGCGGCGCCCCGGGCGGACGGCCAGGACATCAACGCCCACCCGCTCTCCGACATCGAGCAGGGCGGGCGGCTGAACCTGGCGATCACGCAGTGGATCACGCAGTACAACGTCAACACCGTCGACGGCTCCCAGGGCGACGCCCAGGAGCTGGCCCGTACCGTCCTGCCCGACCTCTTCGACTCCGACGCCAAGGGCGCGGTCCACGCCAACCCCGACTTCCTGCTCTCCGCGAAGGTGACCTCCACCTCGCCGCAGACGGTCGAGTACCGGCTGAACCCGAAGGCGAAGTGGTCCGACGGCACCCCGCTCGGCTGGCGCGACTTCCGCGCCCAGTGGCAGGCGCTGAACGGCCGGAACAAGGCGTACGAGGCAGCCGACACCTCGGGCTACGACCAGATCTCGAAGGTGGCCGAGGGCAGGGACGCGCACACGGTCGAGGTCGTCTTCTCCTCGCCGTACGCCGACTGGCAGCGGCTGTTCGACCCGCTCTACCCGGCGAAGTACACGTCCACCCCGAAGCAGTTCAACAAGGGCTGGTCGGAGAAGGCGCCGGTCACCGGCAACGCCTTCCGGATCGGGTCGTACGACAGGACGGCGCAGACCATCACCCTGGTGCCCGACGCGAAGTGGTGGGGGAACCGCCCGAAGCTCGACGCGATCGTCTACCGCGTCCTCGACTTCGGCGCGCGCACCGAGGCGTACCTCAACAAGGAGCTGGACAGCGCGACCGCGCTGCTGCCCGAGGACTACAAGCGGCTGGTGAAGGCGCCGGGCACGGACATCCGGCGGGGCGCGCGCTGGGACGAGGTGCACATCACGCTCAACGGCGGGCGCAGGGCGCTCAAGGACCTGCGGGTGCGCCAGGCGGTCCAGCACGCCGTCGACCGCAAGGGCATCAACGAGGCGTTCGCCAAGGACCTCTCCTTCCAGTTGGCGCCGCTCGACAACCACTTCTTCATGCCCAACCAGCAGGGCTACCGCGACACCTCCGGCGGCTACGCGACCTACGACCCGAAGGCGGCCGCGAAGCTCCTCGACGCGGCGGGCTGGAAGGACAACGGCGAGGGCAAGCCGCGCACCAAGGGCGGCAAGCAGCTCACCCTGGACTACGTCCTCAGCTCCGGCAGCACCTCCGCCCAGTTCGACCAGGCGGAACTGGTCCAGCAGCAGTTGGCCCAGACCGGGATCAAGGTGAACCTGAAGAAGGTCCCGGCCAACGACTACTTCAACCGGTTCGTGAACCGCGGCGACTTCGACCTGACCAGCTTCCGCAACGTCGACGCCGTCTTCCTCACCACCATCACGCCCGTCTTCCAGCAGCCCAAGGGGCGCAACCTCTTCCAGAACTTCGGCTCGGTCGGCTCCCCGAAGATCGACGCCCTGCTGAAGAAGGCGGGCCAGAGCACCGACCGCGCCGAGGCGATCAAGCTCTACAACGAGGCGGACACCGAGATCTGGCGCCTCGGCCACTCCATCGAGCTGTACCAGCGGCCCGAGATCAACGCCGTACGCAGCGACCTGGCCAACTACGGCTCGACGGGACTCGCGGACGTCGACTACACCAAGGTCGGCTGGCTCAGGAAGACGGCCGGGAAGTAGCTCACGGCTGCCGCCCGCGCAGGGCACCGCCGATCAGTCCCGTCATGCCGCCCGCGCCCGGCGGCACCGCCACGCAGGACAGCGCGATCCGGGCCACCAGCTCGCAGGAGAAGGCGAGTTCGGCCACCTCGGCGGGAGCGGCGCCGGGCGCGGACAGCGCGGTGACCGCCCGGTCCCGCACGATCCGCAGCAGGTCGCCGGGCGAGGGCAGCGGACCGTCCGCCCGGCGCTGCGCCGGCACGGCGGAGGTGGACGGCACCCCGGACAGGACCGGCGCGGGCAGCCGCTCGCTCCAGCAGCCGGTGAGCATCGCCCGCACCAGCGCGTTGTCCCGGGCGGCGGACGCCGTCCACTCGGCGGCGGCGGTGAGCCGCTCCTGCGGCTCGGCGTGCGCGGCGAGCGCCCGCTCCACCCCGGCGAGATAGCCGTCGGCCTCGCGCCGGACCAGCGCCCTGGCCAGGCCGTCCTTGCTGCCGAACTCGTTGTACAGGGTCTGCCGGGACACCCCGGCGGCCGCCGCCACGTCGACCATGCGCACCGCGGACCACGGCCTGCGGATGAGTGCGGTGAACGCGGCGTCCAGCAGCGATTCCCGGGCTGCGGGCATCATCGTCTCCCTGGGGGCGAGCGACTCCGCCCCCAGGTTTGACGCGCGCCGGGGCACTGTCAAGGGGCCGGGAGGCCCCAGGGGGCGCGCTTCGGACAGCGCGCCCCTCCGCGCGCCCCGGGCACTTCGCACACCCGCGCGCACCCCCGTGTGGCCCGGTCACGCCCCTGGCCGATACCGTTCGTCACATGCCGGACTATCTCGACGACCTGCGCCTCGCCCACGTCCTCGCGGACGCGGCCGACGCCGCGACCATGGCCCGCTTCAAGGCGCTCGACCTGAAGGTGGAGACCAAGCCGGACATGACGCCGGTGAGCGAGGCCGACAAGGCGGCGGAGGAGGTCGTGCGCGGTCAGCTCAAGCGCGCCCGCCCGCGCGACGCGGTCCTCGGCGAGGAGTACGGCGTCGAGGGCACCGGGCCGCGCCGCTGGGTGATCGACCCGATCGACGGCACCAAGAACTACGTGCGCGGCGTCCCCGTCTGGGCGACGCTGATCTCGCTGATGGAGGCGGGCGAGGGCGGCTTCCGTCCGGTCGTGGGTCTGGTCTCCGCCCCGGCTCTCGGGCGCCGCTGGTGGGCCGCCGAGGGCCACGGCGCCTTCACCGGACGCAGCCTGACCTCCGCCTCCCGCATCCACGTCTCCGGCGTGGAGCGGCTCGCGGACGCCTCCTTCGCGTACTCCTCGCTGACCGGCTGGGAGGACCAGGGGCGGCTGGGCGGCTTCCTGGACCTGACCCGCGCGGTGTGGCGCACGCGCGCGTACGGCGACTTCTGGCCGTACATGATGGTGGCCGAGGGCGCCGTCGACATCTGCGCGGAGCCGGAGCTGTCCCTGTGGGACATGGCCGCCAACGCGATCATCGTCACCGAGGCGGGCGGCACCTTCACGGGTCTGGACGGCAGGCACGGACCGCACAGCGGCAACGCGGCGGCGTCCAACGGCCCGCTGCACGAGGAGCTGCTGGGGTATCTCAACCAGCGCGACTGACCCGTCGTCGGCGCGCCCGGCGCGCCCCGGCACCCGGTGTGCCCCGCACGCCGGGCGATGGCCACGCACGCCGGGCGACGGCCGCGCACGCCCCCTTGTTGACCACCTCTTTACCTGGCAGTCTGGGAAGCGACCCCACTTGTGAATTCGTGAATCCGCGCTCGCGCCCGGATTCCGAGGAGGTGGCTCCATCCCATGCTCGTCCGCGACGCCATGAGCACGGTGGTCCTCACCATCGGCCCCACCCACACCCTCCGCCAGGCAGCCGCCCTGATGTCCGCGCGCCGCGTCGGCGCCGCCGTGGTCCTCGACCCCGACGCCGGCGGCACGGGCATCCTCACCGAGCGCGACATCCTGAACTCCGTCGGGCTCGGCCAGAACCCCGACACCGAGACCGTCCACGCGCACGCCACCACCACCGCCGTCGTCTTCGCCGCCCCGACCTGGACGCTGCGGGAGGCGGCCCGCGCCATGACGCACGGCGGCTTCCGGCACCTGGTCGTCCTGGACGGCGGCGAGCCCGTCGGCATCGTCTCGGTCCGCGACATCATCCGCTGCTGGGCCTCCGCACGGGAGCCCGAACCCGCCCTCTGACCCCGCCTCTCCGCACCCGCGTCCACATTGGATCGTGTCCAATACGATTCGCGTTCCAAAATCACACATGTTCAGGATCTGACCTCGTGGCTGTTACGCTGGCTGCCATGAGTGACCTTCTGGAACGGCTGCGTGGACGCGGCTGGCGCATGACCGCGCAGCGCCGCGTCGTCGCCGAGGTTCTCGACGGAGAGCACGTCCATCTGACCGCCGACGAGGTCCACGCGCGCGCCGTGGTCAAGCTGCCGGAGATCTCCCGCGCGACCGTCTACAACACGCTGGGCGAGCTGGTCTCCCTCGGCGAGGTCCTGGAAGTCTCCACGGACCGCCGCGCCAAGCGGTACGACCCCAACGCGCACCGTCCGCACCACCACCTGGTCTGCGCCCGCTGCGGCGCGATCCGCGACGTGCACCCGACCGGCAACCCGCTGGCCGACCTCCCCGACACCGAGCGCTTCGGCTTCGCCGTCTCGGACGTCGAGGTCACCTACCGCGGACTGTGCCCGGACTGCGCGGGCGCCTGACCGTCTTCCTCTTCCCGCCGCTCCCCTCGGGGGGCGGCGCATCCGTAGGCGTATACAACGACCGAGGGCCGGAATCCATCTCTGGATTCCGGCCCTCGGGCTTCAGTAGCGGGGACAGGATTTGAACCTGCGACCTCTGGGTTATGAGCCCAGCGAGCTACCGAGCTGCTCCACCCCGCGTCGGTGAATATGACACTACGCGAGACCTGCCCGGTGAGGCAAATCCATTCCGCGCGACGCGTTCGGCCAGGTCACGCCGACAGCTCCTCCCGCAGCGCGTCCCGCAGCTTCGCCGCCCGCCGGGCCACCTCCTGCGGACCCAGCTCCGCGGCCCGGTCGGCCCAGCGCTGCCCCTCGTCCAGCTCACCGCGCCGGGCGCAGACGAGCGCGAGCCGCAGCGCCGCCCGCCCGTGGCCCGCGTCGGCGGCGCGCTCCCACCACACCGCCGCCTCCGGCTCGCTGCCCTCGCGGGCCAGCAGCAGCCCGAGGTTGAAGGCGCCGTTGCGCGAGCCCGCCTCGGCCGCCTCCCGGTACCAGCGCGCCGCCTCGACCACGTCGCCCCGCGCCGCCGCCAGCATGCCGACCCGCACCTGCGCGCGCCGGTGCCCCAGACAGGCCGCCCGCTCGTACCACTCCTCGCACTCGGTCTTGTCGTGCGCGGGCTCGCCCAGCTCGTGCGCGGGCTCCGGCGGACGGCGCGCGTCGAGCACGGCGGCAAGCCGGTAGGCGGCCTCGGCGCTGCCGCCCCCCGCGGCGCAGCGCAGATACCGTTCCGCGGCCTGTTCGTCGCCCTCGCGCAGCCGGGCGATGCCGACCTGGAGCGCCGCCTCGGTGTGCCCCGCGGCAGCCGCCCGCTCGTACCAGCGCAGGGCGCTCGCCGCGTCCTCCTCGGTGTTCCGCCCGGAGTGCAGGATGCCGAGGTTGAAGGCGGCGTCCACGCTGCCGGCCTCGGCCGCCTTGGAGAACCAGGGCTCGGCGCCCCGGGTGTCCCCGACCTGGAGCAGCAGGATGGCCAGCGCGTTGGCGGCTTCCCGGTGCCCGGCGTAGGCGGCGCGCCGGTACCACTGCTCGGCCTGGGCGGTGCGCCCCTGCTCGGCGCAGAGCAGACCGAGGTTGTAGGCGCCGTTGTCGTCCCCGGCGTCCAGCGCGGCCCGGTACCAGCGCTCGGCGGTCTGGGTCTCGCCGCGCTCGGCGTGCAGGGCGCCGAGCGCGTTGGCCGCGTTGCCGTCGCCGCCCTGGGCGGCGCGCAGCCACCACATCGCGGCGCCCTCGGTGTCGCCCGCGTCGCGCAGCAGGAAGGCGAGCGCGCAGGCGGCGCGGGACTCGCCCTCCTTGGCGGCGGTCAGATACCAGCGCCCCGCCTCCTTCAGCTCGCCGCGGCGCTCCAGGATGCCGCCGAGGTGCAGCGCGGCGAGGTGGTGCCCGCGCGCGGCGGCCTGCCGGTACCACTGCTCCGCCTCCGCGAGGGCGTCGCGGTCCGCGCCCCCGCGCCCGAGGCCGAGGTCGGCCTTGAGGTCGAGGGCGCGGGCGAGGCGGTAGGCGGCTTCGCGGTGGCCGCGCTCGGCGGCGGCGCGCATCCAGCGCCGGGCGTCGGCGTCGCCGCGGTGCTCCAGGAGATCGGCGAGCGCGTAGGCGCCCAGCACATGGCCCTGTTCGGCGGACTGGCGCAGCCAGTACTCGGCGGCGGGTTCGTCGCCGCGCTCGCGGTGGTGGCGGCCGAGCGCGTGCGCGGCGGCGGCCGATCCGGCCACGGCGGCGATCCGCCACCATCCGGCCGCCTCGTCGGGATAGCCGCGCTGGTGCAGCAGGACGCCGAGGTTGTTGGCGGCGGCCCGGTCACCGGCCGCGCTCGCGGCTCTCAACTGCGGTTCGGCGCCGTCCAGATCGCCCCGGCGCAGCAGGATGGCCCCGAGGAGGCTGGCCGCCTCGGCGTCTCCGGTGCGCGCCGCCATGCGCAGGCGCACTTCCTCGGCGGCTTCCCCCGTCTCGTCGATGGACGGCTCCTCGCCCGAAGGCTGTGCAAATCGCCCCGTTCCGAACAGAGTTGCCTTGTCCCCCATAACGTCCATCGTCGCACCACCTGCAACCTGGGTACACCCGGTGTACCACAGCCCGTGAGGTCACTTCAGCGTTTTGTCGACATGCCCACAGAGAGACAAGTCAAACACAGTTCTGTCAACTCCCCATGGCGGCAGGGCCGGTTCCGGCCCCAGCACATGAGTTCGCACACCACGAAGGCCCGGATCTCGTGTGAGATCCGGGCCTTCGACTTCAGTAGCGGGGACAGGATTTGAACCTGCGACCTCTGGGTTATGAGCCCAGCGAGCTACCGAGCTGCTCCACCCCGCGTCGTTGTGCTGCAACCGTATCACGACGCGGGGCGGGTCCGGTCAGCTCGCCGGCTTGGCGGGCTTGGCGGGCTTCTCGGAGGTGGACTGGGCGTCCTCTGCCTTGCGGAGCGCGTCCTGGAGGTCCTTCTGCGCCTTGGCGTAGGCGTCCCAGTCGGGACCCTCCTTGAGCGCCTTCTGCCCGGCGTCGAACGCCTTCTGGGCGTCCTCCAGCGCCTGCTTGACCGTCGGGTTCTCCGACTTCGGCGGCTCGGTGGTGCCGGTCTCCGGTGGCTCGGCGCTCCCCTTGACGCCGAACACCTTGTCCAGCGCCTTGTCCAGGGTGTCCTCGAAGGCGGTCCTGCCCTCGTAGGTGACGAGCACCTTGCGCAGCAGCGGGTACTTCAGCTCGCCGCCGCGCACATAGACCGGCTCCGCGTAGAGCAGTCCGCCGTCGAGCGGGACGGTGAGCAGGTTGCCGTACTCCACCTGGGAGTGGCCCCGGCTGAGCAGGGCGATCTGCTCGGCGATGGCCGGTTCGGAGTTGAACTGGCTCTGCACCTGTTTGGGGCCGTCCACCGTGGTGCTCGTGGGCAGCTTGAGGAGTCTGATCCGGCCGTAGTCGCCGGAGCGCGGATCGGAGTCCACCGCCATGAACGCGCTCAGGTTGTCCCGGCCGTTGGGCGTGAAGGTGGTCGTCAGCGAGAACGCCTGCTGCTTCTGGTCCGGCATCTTCATGCTCAGGTAGTACGGCGGGACCGCGCTGCGGGAGTCGTTGGTCGGGTCGTCCGGGACCTGCCACACCTCGTTGCCGCTGAGGAAGGTCTGCGAGTCCGTCACGTGGTAGCGGGTCAGCAGCTCGCGCTGGACCTTGAACAGGTCCTGCGGGTAGCGCAGATGGGCCATCAGGGCGGAGGAGATGGCCGAGCGGGGCTCGACCGTGTGCGGGAACGCCTTCATCCAGGTCTTGAGCACCGGGTCCTTGGTGTCCCACTGGTACAGCTTGACCTCGCCGGTGTAGGCGTCGACCGTCGCCTTGACCGAGTTGCGGATGTAGTTGACCTGGTTCTGCTGGGCCACCACCGCGCGGGAGTTGTTGGTGGCGGTCAGCGAGTCGGCCGTGGTGTCGCCGAGCGTGGTGCGCGAGGCGTAGGGGAAGCCGTTGGAGGTCGTGTAGGCGTCCACGATCCACTGGATGCGTCCGTCGACCACGGCCGGGTAGGCGTCGCCGTCGATGGTCAGCCAGGGGGCGACGGCCTCGACGCGGTCCTTGGGCGTGCGGTTGTACAGGACGCGCGAGCCCTTGCCGATCGCCCCGGAGTAGAGGATCTGCGGTTCGTTGAACGCCACCGCGTACGCCGCCCGGTTGAGCGGGTTGTCGAGGGAGACCCCGCTCCTGCCCTGGTAGCTGGTGGTCTTCTCGCCCTTGTCGTTGGAGTAGTCGATCTCCTTCTGCGGACCGCCCACGATGGAGTACGTGGTGGTCTTCTCGCCGTAGTAGATCTCCTGCTGGTAGTCGCCGAGGTCGCCCGTGGAGGGCAGGTTCTTCTCGGTGAAGACCGGGCGCCCCTTGTCGTCGGCCTCGGTGCCCTTGGCGGCGACCGCGCCGTAGCCGTGGGTGTAGCGGAAGTGGTCGTTGATCCAGTTGTGCTTCGGGATGCCGCTCAGGTCCAGCTCGCGCAGCCCGATGACGGTGTCCTGGTCCTTGCCGTCCTTGGTGGGGTACCGGTCGACGTCCAGGTTCTTCGGGAAGCCGTAGTAGTTCCAGATCTGCTGGAGCTGCTGGAAGGTGGGCGAGACCACGTTCGGGTCCATGATGCGGATGCTGGCCGTGTCGTCGACCTGGTCGCGCAGCGTGGTCTTGTCGGAGGTCGCCGCCTTGCCCGAGTACTCGCTGACCTGGGTGTGGTCGATGCCGTACGCCTCGCGGGTCGCCTTGAGGTTCTTCTGGACGTACGGCGCTTCCTTGGCCTGCTCGTTGGGCTGGACCTGGAACTTCTGCACGATGGCCGGGTACAGACCGCCGATCAGGATGGCGGAGAGCACCATGAGACCGAAGCCGATGACGGGCAACTGCCAGGTGCGCCGCCACAGGGTGGCGAAGAACAGCAGCGCGCAGATGACGGCGATGCAGAACAGGATCGTCTTGGCCGGGAGATAGGCGTTGGCGTCCACATAGCGCAGACCCGTCCAGTTGTCCGTCGCCTTGAAGCCGCTGGACTTCACCGCGAGTCCGTACCGGTCGAGCCAGTAGGCGACCGCCTTCAGGGTCACGAACACACCCAGCAGCACGGAGAGATGACCGGTCGCGGCGGCCGAGGCGCGCGCGCCGGGGCTGGTGACGCGCAGCCCGCCGTACAGGTAGTGGGTGAGCGCGGCGGCGATCAGGGACAGGACCGTCGCGGCGAAGCCGAAGGCCAGCAGGAAGCGGTACCACGGCAGATCGAAGGCGTAGAAGGAGACGTCGAGGTGGAACTGGGGGTCGCTCTGGTGGAACGGCACGCCGTTGACCCACATCAGCCAGGTCCGCCACTGACCGGCCGCCGAGGCACCCGCGATCAGACCGACCAGCGCGGTGACGGCGAGCAGCAGCCAGGTCTTGTACGGCGCGATGCCCATCCGGTACCGGTCCAGGCTCTGCTGCTCCATGGACATGGCGCTGAGCGGGGGACGCAGCCGGTGCGCGAGCCAGATGTTGAACCCGACCGCGAGGGCCATCAGCAGACCGAAGACGAAGAAGAGCCCGATCTTGGTCCACAGGGTGGTGGTGAAGACCGACGCGTAGTGCACCGAGCGGTACCACTGCCAGTCCGTCCAGAAGCCCGCGAACATGGTGAACGCCATGCCGAGGGCCGCCAGGACGCCCAGCGTCACGAGCAGGGTCCTCACCCGCCGGGACGGGCGGTCCGCTCTCGTCCGCGGCCCCGTGGGACCTCCGCCGCGGTCCGGCATCTGGAAAGCCAAGGTGCGCACCTCGAAGTCGCTGTCGATCCGTCAGACCCTCGTGTTCGCGGGCCCTTGGCGGCCCCCCGTGATCGCGGGCCCCCACCTATGCAACTTACTCACGGTTTGCTCGGTTCCCGATTCCGGCCGGGAACGAGGCAGGATTGTGACCATGTCCAACACTCCCATGGCGGCGAACCCGCTCACCCGGGCCGTACTCGAGATCGACGAGTACGCCTCCGGCCTCGGCTGGGACCAGCCCGCCCGCCTCTTCGCCCTCGTCGACACCGCACGACTGCGGACCTCGGAACCCGCGCTCGCGGCTCAGCTCGGCCTGGCCGAGGACACCGGCGAGACGGGGCTCACGCCCATCGAACAGGAAGAGGTGCCCGCCGACCGCCCCCTCGACGAGTTCCTCGCCACCATCGCCTGGCCCGGCGCCGTGGTCGGCTGCGCGCTCACGGTCGAGCGCCAGATGCTGCCGCCCTCCGCCGAGAGCCAGGTCCCGCAGGGCCTCAGCGGCGCCAAGCTCGCCCAGTGGGTCGCCTCCCACCCCGAGCGCCAGGAGGTCCGCATGACCGTCGCCGTCCTCCGCGACGGCACCCGCGACTCCGCGATCCGCCTCCGCGAAAAGGACTCCCCCACCGAGGTCCTGACCGGCCCCGACCTGGTCCCGGGCCTGGCGGAGGCGCTGACGGCGACGTTCGAGGACTGACGGGTTCACCTGCGGCGGCTCGGGGGGCGGGGCGTTGACCCCGTGCCAGGGCGACGGTCCGAGAGTGCTCGGCGCCCCGGGCACCCCCGAGCGTCAGCCCCGGCGGGTCGCCCCCGGCAGCGCGGGGCTCAGGGGTACACGGGACGCCAGACCCGAAGCAGGGCCCGGCTCGGCGGTACGCGGGGTATCGCTCCGGCACGGGGTCGAGGAGTCTGGGCGGCGATCGCAGAGAGGTGCTCGCCGCTGCCCGGCGTGGCACCCCGGGCGCACAGAACCCGGAGCGTCAGCACCGTGCACCCCCGGCGGACCTGGGGTGCACGGGGTGGGGGCACGGCGCTCCCTAGGGGCAGCTCAGCAACGTTCGACGCGACCCGCAGGGGACGCGAGCGCATCGAACCCGGCACGTCGGCTCCGGCGGGTCGCCCCGGCAGCCGCCCCCGCGCGGGGCTCGGGATGTAGGGGGCGTCCATCGCAGAACAGGGCGTCCGGCTCGGCGGTAGGCGGGGCATCGCTCCCAGCACGAGGCCGAGGGGGCGGCGCTCCCCGGGGCGGGGACTCGGCGCTGCTCGACGCGACCCGCGCGGGACGCGAGCGCATCCAGCCCGGGCACACCGACCCCGGCGGGTTGCCCCCGGCAGTACGGCCCCAGAGGATACGCGGGGCATCGCCACCGGCGCGGCGCTTCCGGGCGCGAGGCCGAGGGGTGGGGCGCTCCCCGGGGGCGGCTCGGCAGTGCTCGGCGGCACTCGCACGGGGCCCGAGCGCATCGAGCTCGGCGGGTCGCCCCCCCCCCCCGGAGAGACGGGTCCGGCAAGGGGATCTCACGTACCCGGGGCCGGTAGCGCGTGCGCCCCGGTGCGGCAACCCCCGCGTCAGCCCTTCGTCGTGCACTTCGGGAGTGCGGCCGTGTCGCCGGTGCGGATGTCCTTCAGGGCGGTGAGGGCGTCGTGGATGGTCTTGACCTTGACGAGGGTGAGGCCGTCGGGGGTGTCCTCGGCGGCGGCCGCGCAGTTGTCGGCGGGGGTGAGGAAGTAGCGGGCGCCCTTGTCGCGGGCGCCGACGGTCTTCATGTCGATGCCGCCGATCGGCCCGACCGCGCCGGAGTCGTCGATGGTGCCGGTGCCCGCGACGAACCTGCCGCCGGTGAGGCTGCCCGGGGTCAGCTTGTCGTAGATGCCGAGCGCGAACATCAGACCCGCGCTGGGACCGCCGACGTCCGCCAGCTTGATGTCGATGGTGAACGGGAACGTGTGGTCGGTCCCGGCGGAGATGCCGACGATGGCCCGCTTGGTGCCGGTGTCCTCGGAGCTGGTCGTCGTGATCGTGACGTCCTGCGTCTTCGTCGCGTCCTTGTGCGCCTTCTCGGCGGCGGCCTGCTCCTTGGCGGGGACGACCGTGAAGACGACCTTCTGGCCGGGCTTGTGCCGGGTCACCAGTTTGGCCACGTCGGAGGGCTGCTTGACCGCGGTGCCGTCCACGGACTTGATCACGTCACCGGCGTGCAGCCGCCCCTGCGCCGGGGAGTCCTTGATCACGGTGGAGACGATCACCCAGGACTTGACCGGGACCTTCAGCTCCTTCAGGGCGGCGACCTTGGCGCTCTCCTGGGACTGGCTGAACTCCTCGGCGTTCTCCTGGGTGGACTGCTCCTCGGTCTTGCCGTCCGGGTAGAGCGTGTCGTGCGGCACGATCTTGCTGTCGTGCGCCAGCCAGCCATACACCGCC
Organism: Streptomyces sp. DSM 110735; assembly: GCF_016482685.1. Classification (GTDB taxonomy): domain Bacteria; phylum Actinomycetota; class Actinomycetes; order Streptomycetales; family Streptomycetaceae; genus Streptomyces. Next base: position 95,466 of record NZ_JACYHF010000007.1, read on the forward strand.
TGCACCAGGTTCATGCGGAAGTCGGCACTGGTGACCCGGACGGTGGTCATGTTCAGATGACCGTCCGTCGGATAGGTCTTGTGCCCCGCGATCTGGAGGACCGGCTCGCCGCCGTGGTCCCCGAGCGTGTTCACGGTCGGCCCCGGCGACATCTCCGCGTACGGCACGGGGATGAGCACCCCCGCGCACAGGAGCGCGATCAGCATCAGGGTGGAGGCGAGCATCGTCGCGGTGCGGCGTGGCATGGCACGACAGTACGGGACGGGCCTGTCAGCACACCGTCAGGGCACCCTTGTCACGCGCCGCGGGCACCCGTACGGGACTTCTCCATGGCCTCGCGGAAACGGGCGTATCCGTCCAGCTCGGGCCCGTCGCTGCGGGCCCTGCGGGTCCGGTTGGCCCAGCTTCCCCACAGGCTCGCCACGACACCAGCGACAACCGGAATCAGCAACCAGGCGAGCGCCGCCATGCCGACCTCCCAACCCCATGAGTGTCCGCGAACCGAATGATCAGCAGATTAACCGTTCGCACTCATAACGCTCACGCGAGGGCACCGGTTACGCAAGCGGAAGCCCCGATCGGCCCAATGTGACGATGATCAGCAGGCGCCGACCCATTCCTCGGTGCCGTCGGAGAACCGCTGGTGCTTCCAGATCGGCACCTGGTGCTTGATGTCGTCGACGAGCCTGCGGCACGCCTCGAACGCCTCGGCGCGGTGCGGGCAGGACACGGCGGCGACGATCGCGAGGTCCCCGACGCCCAGGTCGCCCACCCGGTGGACGACGGCGAGCGCCCGCACCGGGTACTCGGCGGCGACCTTCTCGGCGATGCGCCGCATCTCGTCCTCGGCGCTGGGGTGGCAGGAGTAGCCGAGCGCGTCCACGTCGGCGCCCTGGTCGTGATTGCGCACCGTACCCACGAACAGCGAGATGCCACCGGCGGCGGCGTCACCGACCGCCGCGTACACCTCGTCGACCGAGAGCGGGGTGTCCCGGATGCCGGTCAGCTTGACGGGGTGCTCGGCGGCCTGCTCGCCGGGGTGATCGTTCGTGGGTGCCATGTCTCCATGGTGCCGCACGCCCCGGACACGCGGGAACGCGAAGCTCGGCCGAGGGGAGCAGTCGATGCCGAGGAGAGGTTTGCGACGCAAGTGCCGTCAGAGGAGGCGGCGCGCCCTGCGGGCCCGGCGGACCACTGCCGCCGCGCCGAGCAGTGCGACCGTCGCGCCCGCGGCGCCCGCCGCCGTCGCGTCCTTGCGGCCCAGGCGCCGTCCGGCGACCGTGTGCCGCCCGGCGACCTCTTCCAGGAGCTCCGCCAGGACCTCCTCGTTGGTCCAGCGCGGCCGCCACCCGGCGGCGTGCAGCCTGCTGCCGCTGACCACCCAGGGGTACATCGTGTACGCCAGGTCGCCCGCCGGGGACGGGGTGAGACCGATCCGGTGCAGCCGGGCGGCGGCGCCGAGCGCCACGGCGGAGGGCAGCTCCATGCGCCGGATGCCGCTCAGCTCCTCGACCTCCTCCTGCTCCAGCCAGCCGTCGCAGCCGACGGCGAGTTCCCCGTCCACCTTCTCCAGGACGGCGTACTCCAGCGCACTGCACAGGTCCTCGACGTGGCAGAACTGCCACGCGGGACGCGATCCGGCGACGACCAGCAGCCGGGGCGACTCGAAGTAGCGGGTCAGCGCGGTGTCGGTGCCGCCCACCAGGACGGCGGGGCGGACCACGGTGACGTTGAGCCCGGGGTGCGCCCGGGGCGCACGCCGGGCGAGCCGCTCGATCTCCAGCAGGTCCGCGACCCCGGTGGCCTCGGCCGTCGCGCGCAGCTCGGCGTCCTCCGACAGGGGCAGCTCGTTGTCCGGGAGCGCGCCGTAGACCATGGCCGACGTGCACAGCACGACCCGGCGGACACCGGCCGCGGCGGCGGCCGTCAGCACGGTCTGGGTCCCCCGGACGTTGTAGGCGGTGCGGGCGGCCGGGTCGCTGCCGAGGTCCAGGTCGAGCGCGAGGTGCACGACCACGTCGACACCGCGCAGCTTGTCCGCGATGGCCGGGTCGCGCACGTCGAGGATGTGCCACACCGCGTCCGCGCACTCCCCGCGCCGCTCGTCGATGGCGACGACCTGCCGGACCTCCTCGCTCGCGGCGAGCCGCTCCGTGAGCAGCGCGCCGACCCCGCCGGCCGCACCCGTGACCGCGACGACGGGGCCGCGCACGGGGGACGGGGAGGACGGGTTTCGCGCTGCGCGAACCTGCGGATCTGGGGAACTCACCGGGCGTCTCCAGCGGTTGTCTTCAGTACGGGCGCGGACGACGCGCGCGTACCAGGTGCATCCATCCTGCCGCAGCCCTTGCGTGGGCGAAGCACCGAGGCCCAAACCGGTCCGGGTGTCTACGCTGGGTGGTGAAGTCGGGCAGCCGCGCCGCCGGAGGAAACCGGTGGCCTTACCAGCCGAGGAACCCCGTGAGTGACACCCCATTCGGATTCGGCCTTCCGCCGGAGGAGCCGGAAGACGGCGACGAGGGCAAGAAGAAGGACCAGCAGAGCGGTGGTGGGCAGGGACCGGCCAACCCCTTCGGTTTCGGCGGCCTGCCGGGAGCCGGTGGCTTTGGCGGCCCCGGCGCCGACAATCCGCTCGCCGCGATGTTCGGTTCCCTGAACCCCACCGACCTGGGCGCGGCCTTCCAGCAGCTCGGCCAGATGCTCTCGTACGAGGGCGGTCCGGTGAACTGGGACATGGCCAAGCAGATCGCCCGCCAGACGGTCGCCCAGGGCACCGCCGACGGCGTCAAGGACGCGAGCGTCGGTCCCGCCGAGCGTTCCGCCGTGCAGGAGGCCGTGCGCCTGGCGGACCTGTGGCTGGACGACGCGACCTCGCTGCCGTCCGGTGCGAACACGGCTGTGGCCTGGTCGCGCGCGGAGTGGGTCGAGGCGACCCTCCCGGCGTGGAAGGAGCTGGTCGACCCGGTCGCCGAGCGTGTCGGCGCGGCCATGGGCGACGTCCTGCCGGAGGAGATGCAGGCCATGGCGGGCCCGCTGATCGGCATGATGCGCTCCATGGGCGGCGCGATGTTCGGCACCCAGATCGGCCAGGCCGTCGGCGTGCTCGCGGGCGAGGTCGTCGGTTCGACCGACATCGGTCTGCCGCTCGGTCCGGTGGGCCAGGCTGCGCTGCTCCCGGTCAACATGGAGACGTTCGGCAAGGACCTGGGCGTCCCCAAGGACGAGGTGCGGCTGTACCTGGCGCTGCGCGAGGCGGCCCACCAGCGTCTGTTCGCGCACGTGCCGTGGCTGCGCTCGCACCTGTTCGGCGCGGTCGACGGGTACGCGCGCGGGATCAAGGTCGACACCGCCAAGCTGGAGGACGTGGTCGGCCAGTTCGACCCGCAGAACCCCGAGCAGTTGCAGGACGCGCTCCAGCAGGGCATGTTCCAGCCCGAGGACACGCCCGCGCAGAAGGCCGCCCTGGCCCGTCTGGAAACCGCGCTCGCGCTGGTCGAGGGCTGGGTGGACGCGGTGGTCCACACAGCCGCGAAGCCGCGTCTGTCGTCCGCCGACGCGCTGCGCGAGACCCTGCGCCGCCGCCGCGCGAGCGGTGGTCCGGCGGAGCAGACGTTCGCCACCCTGATCGGTCTGGAGCTGCGCCCGCGCCGGCTGCGCGACGCCTCCCGTCTGTGGGCGTCGCTCACGGACGCGCGCGGTGTGGACGGCCGGGACGCGCTGTGGCACCACCCGGACATGCTCCCGACGGCGACCGACCTGGACGACCCGGACGGCTTCGTCCACCGCGAGCAGATGGACTTCTCCGAGCTGGACAAGATGCTCGGCGAGGCGGCCGGCGGTGGCGCGGAGAAGCCCGACCTCAAGAAGGACGAGGGCGAGAGCGGCGAGAGCAAGGGCGACCAGAGCGAGTGAGCCTGTACGACGACGCGGTCCACGTCCTCAAGGAGTACGCGGACCAGGGCGAGCTGCGCGACGCCTATCTGGAGCATCTGGCGGCCCACCCGGACGGCATGTGGAAGTCCTGCCACGCCGGTCACATCACGGCCAGCGCGCTGGTGATCGACCCCGAGCACGACCGGGTGCTGCTCACGCTGCACAGGAAGCTGCGGATGTGGCTCCAGATGGGCGGCCACTGCGAGCCGGGCGACGCCACCCTGGCGGAGGCGGCGCTGCGCGAGGCGACGGAGGAGTCCGGCATCGCCGGGCTGACTCTGTTGCCCGGCGGTCCGGTCCGCCTGGACCGGCACCCGATCCCGGCGCCCTGCCACTGGCACTACGACGTGCAGTACGCGGTCCTCGCCCCGCGCGGCGCCGAGCACGCGATCAGCGACGAGTCGCTGGATCTGCGCTGGTTCGGGTACGACGAGGTCGCGTCCGTGGCGGACGAGTCGGTGGTCCGGCTGCTGGAGGCGAGCCGCGCCAGGCTCTGAGCGGCTGTGTGAACGTGTAAGGGGCGCCCGCAATGGCGGGAGCCCCTTACGTTCGTTCCGGGTGCCGTCAGCTCCAGACGTTGCCCTGGTTCTGTCCGCGCGCGCCCTGCTGGCCCATGCCGAACTGGGCGGCGACCCCGCCGCCGATCCGCGCGTGCTGCGGCGGCATCAGCTCGCTGGGCTGCACGAGGGCGAAGCCGGAGCCCATGAAGCTCAGCTCCCAGCCCTCACCGGTGCTCGCGCGCCGCCGCCACACCCCGGAGGAGTGCGTCTGGGCCTGCATCTGCACCCGCAGCGAGGTGGACCAGGCGACGATGGCGTCCGCGTCGCAGTTGACGTACTTGTCGGGCGTCACCCGCACCAGCAGCGGCGCGCCGGAGGTCATCAGGGCGACCTTGCCGCGTCCGGTGATGTTGAGCTGGTACTTCCCCGAGCCGGAGATGCCGTAGAGGCTGTCCACGGCGATGACCTCGTGGTGCAGCGAGGAGTCCATGGCGAGGACGTAGGCGCTGTCGACCGTCAGGCCCTCCTGCTCGACGTCCAGGACGTGCACGTGCTGGGCGAGGTTGGCGAGGTAGACCGTGCCCTGGCCGTGACAGCGCATCAGGTCCAGACCCTCGCCGGTGTGCGCACGCGCGCGGCGCTGACCCTGGCTGCGGTACTCGGCGTCGAACTCGACCAGACCCTGGTAGGCGACCATGGCGCCCTTGCGGGCGAGGAGGTCGTCGTGCCCCTCCAGGGTGACGCGGAGCATCTGCTGGTTCTGCAGGCTCCAGCGCTCCTGGGTCTGGGAGTCGTTGTACGCGAAAAGCGGGCTCTGCATGGTGTGTCTGTTCCCCCTCAGCCCCGGAACCGGAGGCGGTCGGTGCTGTCCTCGCTGGGCTGGACGACGACGATGCCCTGTCCGGAGAAGGCCAGTTGGTACGCCTCGCCGCTGCCCCGGCCGATCAGCGACTGTGCCTTGAAGCTGCGCTTGCCCTTCACCTTGAGGTTCGGGGACCACGCCACGAGCGCGTCCGGGTCGACGAAGGTCTCGTCCTCGCCGCCGCCGCAGTCGACGACGATCGGCGTGCCGCGCGAGGTCAGCGCGACCCAGCCCTGACCGGAGATCCGGGTGTTCCACAGACCCTGCCCGGCGAACTTGGCCATTCCCTTGACCCGTTCGACGCCCCACGTCAGATGTGCGTCGAAGGCGAGCAGATTGGTGGCGTTGACGGAGATGCCGTCGCCGTCGAGGTTGACGACGACCACGTCGGCGCCGTAGTCGGCGAGATAGAGCAGTCCGTCGCCGGAGCACTTCATCAGCGGGGCGCCCTCGCCGGTCATCCAGTCGCGGGCGATCTGGCGGACGGCGGGCGGGTTGGGCTCGTACTGGATGAATCCCTCGTAGGAGATCATCGAACCCGCGCGCGCGAGAAGGTCGTTGCCGGTCTGCATGGCGACCTTCAGCATCTGGCCGCCGTGGTTCTCCATGCGGGCGGTGACGGGTGCGGGGGCGTGGCCCGCGAGCGGCTGGTACATGTCGGGCTCCCTCAGACCTCGTACGGCTGGACGACGATGAAGTTGCCGGGGGCGCCCCGGAACTGGAGGTTGACGCTCTCTCCGGTGTCGCCCGCGTACGCGTTGCGGCGCATCCGGACCTGGCTGGAGACGATGACCTGCGCGGCCGCCGACCAGGCGACCACCGCGTGGCAGTCGGCGAAGGTCGTGGGCGTCACCGGGAGCACGACCGGGACGCCGTGCGTCTTGACGACGATCGTGCCGGTGCCCTGGAACTGCATGGTGAACAGCGCGCCGCCGGGGATGCCGTGGCCCTCGATCCGGCGGACCTCGTACTGGAGGCTCTCGTCGAAGGCGAGGACGTTCTCGGCGGAGACGCAGATCGCGTCGCCCTGGAGCTCGATCGGGTGGAGATAGGTGGAGTCGTCGGCGAGGAAGACCTGGCCCTGGCCGGTGCAGCGCATGAGCTGCATCTCCTGGCCGGTGGCGTTGCCGACGACGCGTCCGGCGAATCCGGCGCCCTTGTAGGCGAAGTCGACCTTGCCCTGGTAGAGCACCATGCTGCCCTGCCGGGCCAGCACCGGCTGACCGGCGACGCCGAGGTCCACGCGGACCAGCTTCTTGTTCTGCTGGGTCCAGCGCTGCCCGGTGGGCGCCTCCTTGTACATCTGGAGCGCCGCGCCGACTCCGGCACCGCCCTGCGGGGCGCCCTGCGGCACGCCGTAGGGGGCGGTCTGCTGACCGGGGACCTGCGCGTGACCGGGAGGCATGGGAGCGCCGGGCGGGGTGCCGTAGCCCGGGGGCAGCGGGGCGCCCTGAGTGCTGTAGCCGGGGGGCGGCGGCGCGGTGGGGGCGCCGGGCTGGGCGCCGTATGGCGGCTGTGGCGCGCCGAAGGGCGCGGGGGCCGGGGCGGGCGGCGGGACCGTGCCGCCGGGCGGGGTGGTCAGGGGGGCGATGACCGTCGGGGCGCCGTGCACGTTCGGCTCGGGCGCCGGGGGCGGGGTGAAGCCCTGGGGCGCGGGAGCCGCCGGTGCCGGAGCGGGCGCCGGGGGCGCGGCGGGTGCCGGTGCCGACGGGACGGCGAAGGCGGGCGGGGCGAAGCCGGGGGCGGCGGCCGGCGGCGCGGGCTCGGCCGGGGTCTCCTCCTCCAGCACCTCGCCACCGAAGTTCTTCAGCAGCGCCTCAAGACCGCCGTCGAAGCCCTGGCCGACCGCGGCGAACCGCCACACGTCCTTGAGGTAGATGTCCCCGAGCATGACGGCGCGTTCGGTGGTGAACTCGGCGCCCGTGAAGGAGTAGCGCGCGACCTCCTCGCCGCCCGCCACGATCCGCAGATAGCCGGGCGCCACCTGGGACATCTGGCCGTCGCCGTCGATGGTCGCCGTGAAGGACAGCTTGTGGACGGTCGGCGGGATACGGTCGAGCGTGACGCGGAAGGACTCGGTGTCGCCCGCCTGGGCGCCGAGGAGCTGGATGGACTCCTCCGGTGACTTCGGCTGGTTGAAGAAGACGAAGTAGCGGTCGTCGGAGAGGCGCTCGTCCGCGTCCAGTCCGAAGCAGCTTATGTCGAAGGTCAGTCCGGGAGCGGAGATCTGCACACCCACGTACAGATCCGTGCCCGCCGTCAGGTCACTGATCCTGGCCTTGTGGCCGCGTTGGAATTCCCTGGTCATGCGTAACGACCGTCCCCCATCCGGAATGCGAGTGCGTCGCGCCAGGCTAACGTCACATACCGACAATGGGCGTAGCCGGTACGGAACCGGTACACAGCCGCGGCCCGGCGCTCACACGCGACCGCGCCGCGGGCTCACACGCGCCGTTCACTCACCGCGCGCGCCGGGGACGTGCGGCAGCCGCTCGGCCGCGACGACTCCCTCGAGATAGCCCCGGGCGCGCTCGGTGCGCGGATAGGACTCCAGCAGCCGCCAGAAGTCGGGACCGTGACCGGGCACCAGCAGATGCGCCAGCTCGTGGCAGAGCACGTAGTCGACGACGTACTCCGGCATCCCCTTCAGCCGGTGCGAGAGCCGGATGCTGCCCTCGGCCGGGGTGCACGAACCCCAGCGGGTGTTCTGGTTGGTGACCCAGCGCACGGAGGCGGGGCGCGCCCGGCCGTCGAAGTACTGCGCCGACAGCCGCTCGGCGCGCGCGGTCAGCTCGGCGTCGCCCGGCACCCGCTTGTTCTCCTGGGCGGCGAGCTTGTCGAGCATGACGGTCACCCAGCGCCGCTCCTCCGCCTCGGACATCCGGGCGGGGATGAGGATGACGGTGCGGTCCCCCTCGCGGTACGCGGAGACCGTGCGGCGGCGCCGGGCACTGCGGCGGACCTCGATCGCACGCGCCGCGAGTCCGTCCGGCGACTGGTCGGGCGCGCCGCGCGACGGCTGTCCGGCACGGGAGGACGGTTCGGCGGGCACGCCTCGACGGTACCTGGCGGTCCCGCCGAAGTCCCCCTTCTGACGGCCGGATACCGCTCCCCTGTCGACCATGCGCCCCTTATGTGCGTTTTGTTCCGTCGGACCCACGGGCGACTCGCATACGAAATGCTCGTACGACCATCACCCCGTGCCTGTGGACAACTCCGGGCAGGTTTCCGGCGATCCGGCCATGCTGGCGTTCGAAGGCGGAGCCCGTCCGGCCCGCCGGGACGGATCTGTGCGACACGAAGGGTGACGGGGGTTCTGTGATGCATCCGATGGTGAAGCCGGCGCTGCGACAGGGCTGGCGCGATCTGAACACCGTGCAGTTCGGCATGACCCCGGCGCACGCGATCACGCTGGGCCCGGTGGACCCGGCCACGGGCAGCTTCCTGCGGCTGCTCAACGGCACGCGGGGGCTGCCGCTGCTGCGCGAGGAGGGGCGCCGTATGGACCTGCCCGACGAACACGTGGACGCCCTGCTGCGGCGCCTCGGCCGGGCGGGACTGCTCGACGACCTGCGGAAGGGTCCGCCGGACGCGCAGGCGCTGCGGGAGAGAGGGGACGCCCTGGACCGGCTGCGACCCGACCTCGCCTCGCTGTCGCTGTCCACCTCCGAGCCGGGCGCCGCGCTCGGGCTGCTCGCCGCGCGCCGTGCGCTGCGGGTACGGGTGCACGGAGCGGGGCGGGTCGGGACGGTGCTGGCCGCGCTGCTGTCGGGTGCCGGGGTGGGCGAGGTCGACGTGCGGGACGTGGGGCGCGTGGAGCCGTGGGACGTGGCGCCGGGCGGACTGCCCGCCGAGTCGGTGGGCGAGCGGCGGGACGAGGCGGCGCGGGCCGCCGTGCGCCGCGCCGCGCCGGACCGTCCGCCGCGCCGGGCCCGCGCCTCCCCGCACGCCGGGTCCGGTCCGGTGGAGGCGGGTCTGTCCCTGGTGATCGTCGCGCCGCGCGACGAGGTGGCCGTGCACGCGCCCGACCCGTTCACCACCGAGCGGCTGATGACCTCCGGGACACCGCATCTCTACGCCGGGGTGGTGGAGGGCACGGGTGTGGTCGGTCCGCTGGTGCTGCCCGGGGAGACGAGCTGTGCGGGCTGTCTGCACGAGGAGCGCACGGACGGTGACCCCGCGTATCCGCGCCTGGTCACCCAGTGGCGGTGCGCTACGGCGCGCCGGGTGGGCGCCTGTGACCTCACGCTGGCCGTCGCGGTGGCGGGACTCGCCGCCGCGCACGCCCTCACCTTCCTCGACGGCGGCTCCCCGTCCAGCGCCGGAACCCGCTGGGAGGCGTCCCTGCCCGCTCTGACCTGGCACTCTCGATCGATCGCCCCGCACCCCGCATGCGTCTGCGGAGCACTGGAGAAAGGAAAAGGGAAGGGAAAGGGAGCCGCAAAGGGGGAGCACTCCTCAACCAGCGGGGTGCCGCGCGCGACAATGGCGGTGCAACGGCCGTCGGCCGGGCGACGACGCGAGTCGGGCGCGGCGGGGCCGACAGGGACTTGGAGGGCGCATGTCTGATCTTCCCCGGAAGGCGGTCACCCGGACCGCCAAGCTCGCCGCGCTCCCGCTCGGCTTCGCCGGCCGGGCCACGTGGGGGCTGGGCAAGCGGATCGTGGGCGAGTCGGCGGAGATCGTCGGCCGGGAGCTCCAGCAGCGCACGGCCGAACAGCTCTTCAAGGTGCTCGGTGAGCTGAAGGGGGGCGCGATGAAGTTCGGGCAGGCCCTGTCCGTCTTCGAGTCCGCGCTGCCCGAGGAGGTCGCCGGTCCCTACCGTGCCGCGCTGACCAAGCTCCAGGAAGCCGCGCCGCCGATGCCGACCCGCACGGTGCACGCCGTGCTGGAGGAGCGGCTCGGCGTGGAGTGGCGGGAGCTGTTCCTCGAGTTCGAGGACAAACCGGCGGCCGCTGCCTCCATCGGGCAGGTCCACCGGGCGGTGTGGCACGACGGCCGCGAGGTGGCGGTCAAGGTGCAGTACCCGGGCGCCGGTGAGGCGCTGCTCTCCGACCTGAGCCAACTCAGCCGGTTCGCCCGGCTGTTGGGCCCGCTCATCCCGGGCATGGACATCAAGCCGCTGATCACGGAGCTGCGGGACCGCGTCTCCGAGGAGCTGGACTACGCGCTGGAGGCGCAGGCGCAGTCCGCGCACGCGGCGGAGTTCGCGGACGACCCGGACGTACTGGTCCCGGCGGTGGTGCACCAGTGCGAGCAGGTCCTGGTGACCGAGTGGATCGACGGCATCCCGCTCTCGGAGATCATCTCGGACGGCACCCCCGAGCAGCGCGACCGCGCCGGGCAACTGCTGGCCCGCTTTCTCTTCTCCGGCCCGGCCCGCACCGGTCTGCTGCACGCCGACCCGCACCCGGGCAACTTCCGGCTGCTGCCGGGCGGTCCCGACGGCGAGGACGACTGGCGTCTGGGCGTGCTGGACTTCGGCACGGTCGACCGGCTCGCGGGCGGGCTTCCGATGCCGATCGGGATCTCGCTGCGGCTGACGCTCGACGGCGACGCCGACAGTGTCTACCGGCTGCTGTGCGGCGAGGGCTTCATCAAGGAGTCCATCGAGCTGGACCCCGACGCGGTGCTCGACTATCTCCTGCCGATCATCGAACCGGCCCGGGTCGACGCCTTCACCTTCACCCGCTCGTGGATGCGCGGCCAGGCGGGCCGGGTCGCGGACCCCCGCTCCCCTGCCTACCAACTCGGCAAGCGGCTCAACCTGCCGCCCGCCTATCTCCTGATACACCGCGTGACCCTCAGCACCATCGGCGTGCTCTGCCAACTGGGCGCGACGGTGCGGCTGCGGCAGGAGCTGGAGGACTGGCTGCCCGGCTTCGTGGAGGACGAGCCGCTGGACGAGACCTTGGGCGAGGGCCTGGAGGAGGGCCTGGGCGAAACCCTGGATGAGGGCCTGGGCGAGAGTCTCGAAGACGGCTTCGTGGAGGAGGAGTTGAACGGGGAGGCAGTGGACGAGCGGCTCGTCGTCAAGGAGTTCACCACCAAGGCGTCCACCGCCAAGAAGTCCGTCGGCAAGGAGTCCCCGGACGAGGTGTCCGCCGACGAGGAGGACGTGCCGGAGGCGCCCGCGGCCGAGGCGTGAGAGACGCGCCGCGGGGGCCGGTCCGTCGGACGGACCGGCCCCCGCGGGGAGAAGGTGTACTGCCTCGGGTGTGCGCGCCTACTGCATGACGGCCATGGCGAGCGCCCGGCGGGCACGCAGCGAGGCGCGCTCCGCCCGGCGCTGCATCCGCCGCGCGGTGGCCAGGCGCACGGCCTGACGCTCCCGCTCGGCGTCCTGCAGGCGCTCGTGCATATGCGCACGGGCCAGGGCTTCTGGGATGAGTTGCATCTCTCGGGTCCTGTTCTTCTGGCGCGAACCGGTCACGCCGTGGGTGGTGAGGTCTGAGGTCGCGGAGCGCGTGGGCTCGCTGGTGGACGGCTTCATCGGGGCCTGCTTCATGGGGTCGTGCGTGAGGGGGCGGTCGATCGTTCCTGGGGTGTTCATGCCGTGACCGGGTTCTTGCGCGGGCGGCCACGGGGCCGCTTGCGGGCCACGACGACCCCCTGGACGAACAGCTCCCCGCCCCAGACGCCCCAGGGCTCGCGCCGCTCCTTGGCCCCGGCGAGGCATGCCTCGACCAGCGGGCAGGTGCGGCAGAGGGACTTGGCGTACTCCACGTCCGCCGGGGACTCGGCGAAGAAGACCTCCGGGTCGTAGGACCGGCAGGGTACGGGGGTGCCGAGGCTCTCGATGGCGTCGTCGAGCGCGGTGAGCGCGGTGAGGGGGAACAAGGTGGTGTCCTCCGTGGGGCCGGGCGGGGGGAGCGTTTGTGAGGGCGGTACGGACGGGGCGTGCGCTTCGAGTTGCACGGGGTGTCTTCCTCGTCTTTTCGTTTCCGGCCGGTTGACCGGGTGTCGGCTGGGTACCGGGTCGTTCCTTGTCCCGAGGCTCCTTCGCTCCGTCGACCCCGTTCGGGGAAAACAGAAGGGCCGCGGTACCCGGGTGGGGTTCCGCGGCCCTGAAGGCGCCGGCCTGATCGACTGTCAGGCTGGATCGCTCCAGGGTTCTGGCCCACGGAAGGCCCACATCAGGTGGTGCTGCGTCGTCTGCTGCTGGAATCCGGCACCGGCCGCGAAGGCATAGGCGTGTGCCTGTGCCTCTACCGCTTCCAGTGCCTTGGTCGGTCGCTCATTCCGCTCGCGGACAGGGAGACCCGCGAGGGACAGGGCGGAGGCGGGGCGACCGGCGGGAATGCCGGACACACCGGTGCCCTGGGTAAAGGCGCCGAACATGCACAGGGAGACGGTCGAGCGATCGGTCATTTTGGCCGAGCTGCTGAGGATGCTGGTGTTGATGCTGATCACGGGACTCGCCTCCTTTCGGCGCCTTGGGGGACCAGAGAACCGGTCCGTCGGATAAACAAGTACAGCACGGAATCACAGCCTCCGAGAAGGCCGCCGTTTCCGTGTCTAGAACCTATGGGGATTCGCGGGGCGTGCGCAAACTATTTTTTCGACGAGTTCGTATCAGTCGTCAACGCGCGTCCTCCGCCGTGTTCTCGGGGTCGTTGCGGGGGTCGGTCGGGTCGTCGTTCCCCGGCTCCGCGGCGGGTTCGGCGCCCGCGCAGATGGCCAGGACGTCGGCGCCGTAGCGGCGCAGTTTGCGGTCCAGGACGCCGGGGATGCGGGACAGTTCGGCCGGGGTGTCCGGGCAGGTCTCGGCGATGGCCATCAGGGTGCGGTCGGTGAAGACGCAGAAGTCCGGCTGGCCGCTGAGCCCTGCCTCGACCGAGCGCCATTCCCTGAGCCGTTCGTACAGCCCCTCGTCCATGTCGGAGGGGCAGTCCTCACAGCGCATCAGCTTCATCTCGCCCGCCTCGGTGAGCGTGCGGCCGCAGACCCGGCAGCGGGCCGGGGTGCGCTGCGTGCGCCGGGGGACCGCCAGGAGACCGCCGCCGGTGCCGCCGACCGTGCCGCCGATGGCGCCGGTGCCGCGCTCGATGCCGCCGAGGGCGCCGGTGCCGGTGCGGCCGACGGTGGGGGTGGTGCCGGAGCGCAGCCCGTCGAGGAAGCGGCTGGGCTTGCGGTTCGGGCGGCCGCCGGGGGCGCGGGAGAGGGACCAGGAGAGGTGGAGCCGTTCGCGCGCGCGGGTGACGCCGACATAGAGGAGACGGCGCTCCTCCTCGATCTGCTCGTCCGTCTTCGCGTAGGTGATCGGCATCATGCCCTCGGCGACGCCGACCAGGAAGACGGCGTCCCACTCCAGACCCTTGGCCGCGTGCAGGGAGGCGAGGGTGACGCCCTGGACGGTGGGGGCGTGCTGGGCGCCGGCCCGCTCGTCCAGCTCCGCGACGAAGTCGGAGAGGGCGGCGCCGGGGTGGGCGGCGGCGAAGTCCTGGGCGAGGTGGGCGAGGGCGGCCAGCGACTCCCAGCGCTCGCGGGTGGCGCCGGAGCCGGCCGGGGGCTGGGCGGTCCAGCCCTCGCCGGAGAGCACGGCGCGCACCTGGGAGGGCAGGTCGACGGCCTCGTCGAGCAGGGAGTCGTTGCCGCCGAAGCGGGCGGCGGCGCGCAGCGCGACCCCGGCCCGGCGCACCTCGGGACGGTCGAAGAAGCGCTCGGCGCCGCGCAACTGGTAGGGGACTCCGGCGTCCGCGAGGGCCTGCTCGTAGGTCTCGGACTGGGAGTTGGTGCGGAACAGGATGGCGATCTCGGCGGCGGGGACGCCCGCGTCGATCAGCTCGCGGATGCGGCGGGCGGCGCCCTCGGCCTCGGCGGGCTCGTCGGTGTACTCGACGTAGACGGGCTCGGGTCCGGCACCGCGCTGGGAGATCAGTTCCAGGCGGTGGTCGGCGGCGCGGCCGTGGGCCTGGGCGAGCAGTCCGTTGGCCAGGCGGACGACCTGGGGCGTCGAGCGGTAGTCCCGGACCAGCTTGACGACGGTGGCGCCGGGGTGGCGCTCGCGGAAGTCGAGGAGGTGGTCGGGCGTTGCTCCCGTGAACGAGTAGATGGTCTGGCTGGCGTCGCCGACGACGCACAGGCTGTCGCGGTCGCCGAGCCACAGCTCAAGCAGGCGCTGCTGGAGGGGGCTGACGTCCTGGTACTCGTCCACCACGAAGTGCTGGTACTGGGAGCGCACCTGGTCGGCGATGTCGTGCCGGTCCTGGAGCACGGCGACGGTGAGCAGCAGCACGTCCTCGAAGTCGATGACGGAGCGGGCGCTCTTGAGGTTCTCGTAGGCGGCGTAGAGGTGGGCGATCTCGGCCGGGTCGCGGGGGGTGTCGCGGCCGGACTTCGCGGCCGCGTACGCGTAGTCGGCGGGGACGGTCTGGGTGACCTTGCACCACTCGATCTCGGCGGTGGCGTCCCGCAGCTCGCTGCGGTCGAGGCGGAGCCCGCAGGCGACGGCCGCGTCCGCGACGAGCTGGATCTTGCGCTCGACGAGCCGGGGCAGGGAGCCGCCGACCGCCTTCGGCCAGAAGTACTGGAGCTGGCGCAGGGCGGCGGAGTGGAAGGTGCGCGCCTGCACGCCCTGGGCGCCGAGCTGGCGCAGCCGCCCGCGCATCTCGCCCGCGGCGCGGTTGGTGAAGGTGACGGCGAGCACGCTGGAGGGCGGGAGGATGCCCGCGCGCACCCCGTAGGCGATGCGGTGGGTGATGGCGCGGGTCTTGCCGGTGCCCGCTCCGGCCAGGACGCACACCGGCCCGTGCAGTGCGGTGGCGACCTCGCGCTGCTCGGGGTCGAGCCCTTCCAGCACCGCGTCGGCCGAGTCCGGTGTCCGCGGGAAGAGAGGGGAGTGCGTTGCTGCTGTCACACAGCCATGCTGCCAGGTCGCCCGGGACGACCGCGCCCGTTGTCCACAGGCGGGACCCTGCGGTCGTACTAATGCGGCGGGTGTCACAGCGGCCGCCGCTCCCGCGGTGGCCGTCGCGGCGCGGGAATGACGCTCCGCTCTCGCGCGTTCCCCCACTGCACGACCCCTTCCCGAGCTGCTGAGGAGCGCGAGAGACCATGCAGGGCACTGTGACGATGTACAGCACGACGTGGTGCGGCTACTGCCGTCGGCTGAAGAGCCAGCTCGACCGCGAGGGCATCGGTTACACCGAGATCAACATCGAGCAGGACCCGGAGTCCGCCGCGTTCGTGGAGAAGGCCAACGGTGGCAACCAGACGGTGCCGACCGTGCGCGTCGTCCCCGCCGCCGGTGGCCAGGAGGTCGTGATGACCAACCCGAGCCTCGCCCAGGTGAAGCAGGCGCTCGGCGCCTGACCTCCGTACATGCCAGAACCCCGGCAGCCCTGCGGCGGGCCACCGGGGTTCTCGTATGTCCGCACGCCCTAGAACGCGCTCCGCGTCGGGAGCGGCTTGCCGTACCACATCTCGATCAGGCGGGCGGCGATGGAGATGCCGTAGGGCGGCAGGACCTCGCCGGACTCGAAGGCGGCGCCCAGTTCCTCGCGGGAGAACCAGCGTGCCTCCTCGATCTCCTCGCCGTCGGCGTCGATCTCGGTGGAGGTGGCGTGGGCGAAGAAGCCGAGCATCAGGCTGGACGGGAACGGCCAGGGCTGGCTGGCGACGTACTCGACGTGGCCGACGGTGATGCCCGCCTCCTCGAAGACCTCGCGGCGCACCGACTGCTCGATGGACTCGCCCGGCTCCACGAACCCGGCGAGCGTGGAGAAGCGGCCCTCGGGCCAGTGGACCTGGCGGCCGAGCAGGATGCGGTCCTGCTCGTCGGTGACGGCCATGATCACCGCCGGGTCGGTGCGCGGGTAGTGCTCGGCGCCGCAGGCGGGGCAGCGGCGGATGTGCCCGGCGGCGGCGATGACCGTGCGTTCGCCGCAGCGGGAGCAGAAGCGGTGGGTGCGCTGCCAGTTCTCCAGCCCGACCGCGTGCACCATGAGCCCGGCGTCGCGCGGGGAGAGCAGCAGTCCCGCCTCGCGCAGCCCGGCGGGGCGGGCGGACTGGTCGATGCGGCCGGGCAGCGAGTCCTTCTGGAGGGCGAAGTAGCTGACGCCGTCCTCGTCCTCGCCGAGGAAATAGCGGTGGGCCTCGGTGAGCGGCGCCTCGAAGGAGGGCGTCATGACGAGTTCGGTGCGCCCGTCGGGCGTCTCGTCGATGAGGACCTGGCCGCCGGAGACCACGAAGCAGCGGGTGGAGGGGTGGCTCCAGGCTGCCGCGAGCCATGCCTCGTCGAGCCGGTGGTGGGCGGCGCGGTCGATGCCGCTCGGGGCGGTCAGCGAGATGGGTCGGTCGGCGGTGTGGTCGGTCCAGGTGGTCACGGGTGCTTCCAACTCCCCCAATGGAACGGTTCGGTTCGACGGGCGGTTCGACGGGACATAGGGCGGAGGGCACCGGCTGGGGTGCGGTGGGGCGGTCGGGGCGTTCCTTCCAGTGTGCCGGGCGCGGGCGGACGCCCGGTGCCGTGGCCGCCGGTCAGGGGGCGTCCCCGTTCTCGGCGAGGTCGCTCCACAGGTAGGCGGTGGTCTCGACGCCCTTGAGGAGGAGGTCCAGCTCGACCTTCTCGTTCGGGGCGTGCCAGCCGTCGGAGGGGATCGAGATGCCGAGGAAGAGCACCGGGGCGCCGAGGACCTCCTGGAGGTCGGCGGCGGGTCCCGAACCGCCCTCACGGGTGAAGCGGACCGGACCCTGGAACGCGCGCTCCATGGCGCGTACGACGGAGCGCAGCGCGGGGTGGTCCAGCGGGGTCAGACACGGGCGGGTGCCGGGGCTGAAGCGGATGTCGAGCTGGATCCCGGCGGGCACCTGGTGGGCGGCCCAGGCGCTGACCGCCTTCTCGACCTCGCCGAGGTCCTGCCCGGCGACCAGCCGGAAGGACAGCTTCACCAGCGCCGAGGAGGGGATGATCGTCTTGCTGCCCGCGCCCTGGTAGCCGCCGCCGATGCCGTTGACCTCGGCGGTCGGGCGGGCCCAGATGCGCTCCAGGGTGCTGTAGCCGGTCTCGCCGTGGGTGGCGTGCGACTTGGCGGTGCGCAGCCAGCGCTCCTCGTCGAAGGGCAGCTCCGCGAACAGCTCGCGCTCGCGGTCGGTCAGCTCCACCACGCCGTCGTAGAAGCCGGGGATCGCCACGCGCCCCTCGTCGTCGTGGAGGGCGGCGACCAGGCGGGCGACGGCGGTGGCCGGGTTGGGCACGGCGCCGCCGAAGGAGCCGGAGTGGATGTCCTGGTACGGACCCTCCAGGCGGATCTCGCACTCCGCGAGCCCGCGCATCCCGGTGCAGACGGTGGGGGTGTCGGCGGACCACATGCCGGTGTCGGAGACGATCACGACGTCGGCGGCGAGCCGGTCGGCGTGCTCCTCGACCAGGGCGCGGAAGTGCGGCGAGCCGGACTCCTCCTCGCCCTCCACGATCAGCTTCAGGTTGACGGCGGGGGCGGTGCGGCCGGTCGCGGCGAGGTGGGCGCGGAAGCCGAGTGTGTGGAAGAACACCTGACCCTTGTCGTCGGCGGCACCGCGCGCGTACAGCTTTCCGTCGCGGACGACGGGCTCGAAGGGGTCGCTGTGCCAGCCGTCCTCGCGGGCGGCGGGCTGCACGTCGTGGTGGCCGTAGACCAGGACGGTCGGGGCGCCGGGGTCGTCGGAGGGCCACTCGGCGTACACCGCCGGGGCGCCGGGGGTCGGCCAGACCTCGGCGACCGGGAAGCCGGTCTCCGTGAGCGCGGCGGCGAGCCAGTCGGCGCTGCGGCGCACGTCCTCGGCGCGCTCGGGCTGGGCGGAGACCGAGGGGATGCGCAGCCACGCGGCTAGGTCGTCGAGGAAGGCGGCGCGGTGCCGCTCGATGTACGCGTGGACGGCGCTGTCCGGGGTCTGGCTCATACGGACGAGCCTATCGGCCCGCGCGGACATCCTCTCCGGGCGGTTCGTCACACTCGGCTCCCCCGACCGGCCCCTTTCTCCCCGCCGTCGGACGTCCGCGCGTCCCCGCCGGGGCTGTCGCCGCCGCCCGTGACCGCCTCGGCGTCGCCGGATGGCGTCTCCCCCGTGCCCGACTCCCCGCCGAGCAGCCGCTCCAGTTGCGCGCGACCGGGCAGATCCGCCGGACGGACGACGTCGCCGGTGCGCACGTACAGGAACGCGGCGGTGACCGACTCGGGCCGGACGCCCTGCTGCTCGGCCCAGGCGAGCCGGTAGACGGCGAGCTGGAGCGGGTCGGCGCTCTGGCTGCGGCCGGTCTTCCAGTCGAGGATCTCGTACGTCGCCTCCTCGCCCTCGCCGTCCTTGTAGACGGCGTCGATGCGCCCGCGCACGACCCGGCCCCCCAGCGTGAGCTGTACGGGGACCTCGGCGCGGTAGGGCGTGCGGTGGGCGTAATCGGTGCGCTCGAAGGCCGCCTTCAGCTCCTCCAGGTCCGCCTCGTCCGCGATCTCGGCGTCGGCGCCGGGCAGCTCGTCCGGTTCCAGCAGGGGCAGGGTCAGCTCCTCGAAACGCGCCTCGACCCAGGCGTGGAACCGGGTGCCCCGGCGTGCGGCCGGGCGCGGGGGGCGCGGCATGGGGCGCGCGAGTTCCTGCGCGAGCCCGTCGGGGTCCTCCGCGAGCTGGAGCACCTGGGTGGCGGTGAGCGTGGCCGGCAGGGGGACGTCCGTGACGGCGCGCCTGCCGCGCAGCAGTTCGGCGGCGAGCGCGTCGAGGTCGCGGTCCCAGGAGGCGAGGGTGCGGGCCTCCTCGGGGGTCAGCGGGTCCTCGAAGTCCAGGGGTTCCGCGGGGGCGGGGGTCGGCTCGGGCGCCGGGGGTTCCCCGGGGATCTCCACCAGGGGTCCGGTGTCCTCGGGGGCGGGGGTCTGGTGCGGGATCAGGGGACGCTCGGTGCTCAGCCGCTCCCAGTCCTCGGGGTCCTCGGGGTCCGGCCCGTAGGGGCCCTCCTCGTACGGCGGCTCGTCGTAGGGCTCGTCGTACGGCTCCTCGTCCCGCGGTGCCGTCGGCCACTCGGGGTCCTCGTACACCGGCGGCGGTCCGTCCGGCGCGTCCAGGTGGGCGCGGACGACGCGGGCTGCCTCCTGGCGGCGTTCGAAGGCGGCGCGGTCCAGCGGGAGCGGCCAGACCTGGTCGTCGTCCGCCGTGTGCAGGGCGGGGTTCTCCTCGCCCTCGGCGGGCTCCGCCGCCCACGCCTCGATCTCGCCGTACCCGGCGGCGCAGTGGTCGTGCAGCGCCTGGAGGAAGTCGGAGGGTCCGCGCGGCTTCTGCTGGCTGGGTCCCCACCAGTGGCCGGAGCCGAGCAGGAGGGAGCGGGGGCGGGTGAAGGTGACGTAGCCCAGGCGCAGCTCCTCGGTGTGCTGGTGCGCCTTCATGGACTCGTGGAAACTCTTGATGCCCTTGGCGTCCCAGGTCTCCACGTCGGGCAGCGTGTCGGTGTCGCCGCGCAGGGCGTGCGGGAGCACCTTGGCCTGCGCGGTCCACTTGTCGCGTCCCTGCGTACTGGGAAAGGTGCCGGTGACGAGCCCGGGGACGGCGACCACGTCCCACTCCAGGCCCTTGGACTTGTGCGCGGTGAGCACCTTGACGGTGTTCTCGCCGCCGGGCAGCGCGTTGTCGAGCCCCTTCTCGTACTGCGCGGCGGTGCGCAGGAAGGCGAGGAAGGCGAGCAGGGTGGCTTCGCCGTCTCCG
Organism: Streptomyces sp. DSM 110735; assembly: GCF_016482685.1. Classification (GTDB taxonomy): domain Bacteria; phylum Actinomycetota; class Actinomycetes; order Streptomycetales; family Streptomycetaceae; genus Streptomyces. The sequence goes on from NZ_JACYHF010000007.1 coordinate 115,428, forward strand.
GCGGCGAAGGACGCGGCCACGTCGAGGAAGTTGGCCAGGGTCTCGCGGCGGCGGGCGGCGAGCGCGTGCGGGGAGGCCGACAGCTCCACCTCGAGACCGGTGACGGCGAGGACCCGGTGCAGCACGTCCATGAGCGGGTCGGACAGGGAGCGGCGCAGGTCGCGCAGTTCGGCGGCGAGCCGGGCGAAGCGCACGCGCGCGTCCGGGGAGAACGGCAGCCCGTCGTCGTCCTCGGCGCCCGCGTCCAGGAAGGTGTCCAGGGCGTCCGCGAGCGAGGTGACCTCGGCGGGGTCCACGCCCTCCACCGCCTGGGCGAGTCTGCGGTCGGGGTCGTCGCCGCCCGCGTCCGCGTGGGCGACGAGCAGCCGGGCGCGGCGGCCGAGGAGGGCGAGGTCGCGGGGGCCGATGCGCCAGCGGGGTCCGGTCAGCAGGCGGACCAGGGCGGCGTTGGCGCCGGGGTCCTGGAGGACCTCGCAGACGGCGACCAGGTCCGCGATCTCGGGCAGGTGCAGCAGCCCGGACAGCCCGACGACCTCGACCGGCACGTCCCGGGCGACCAGCGCGCCCTGGATCTCCGCGAAGTCGCCCGCCGTACGGCACAGGACGGCGATCTCGCCGGGCGGGGTGCCGGTGCGCACCAGATGGGCGAGGGAGTCCGCGAGCCAGGCGATCTCCTCGGCGTGGGTGGGCAGCAGGGCGCAGCGGACCATGCCGTCGCGTTCGGCGCCCGGTGCCGGGCGCAGGGCTTCCACGCCCTCGTGCATGGCGCGCAGGGGCGCGGCGAGTCCGTTGGCGAGGTCGAGCAGGCGGCCGCCGCTTCGGCGGTTCTCGCTGAGCGCCCGGCGCCCGGCGGGCGTGCCGTCGGCGTGGGCGAAGTGCTCGGGGAAGTCGTCCAGGTTGGCGACGGAGGCGCCGCGCCAGCCGTAGATGGCCTGGCAGGGGTCGCCCACGGCGGTGACGGGGTGCCCGGTGCCCGCGCCGAAGAGTCCGGCGAGCAGCACGCGCTGGGCGACGGAGGTGTCCTGGTACTCGTCCAGGAGGACCACCCGGAACTCCTCGCGCAGCACCCGGCCCACCTCGGGGATACCGGCGAGGCGGGCCGACAGCGCGATCTGGTCGCCGAAGTCGAGCAGGTCGCGTGCGCGTTTGGCGGCGCGGTAGCGCTCGACGAGCCCGGCCAGTTCCCGGCGTGCGGCGAGCGTCTCCGGAACCTTGCGCAGGTCGGCGTTGCTGAGCTTGACGCCCTGGAGCGTCTCCAGGAGCCCGGCGTCCCAGGCGCGCAGCTCCTTGGGGTCCACGAGGTGTTCGGACAGCTCGGAGTCGAGCGCGAGCAGGTCGCCGACCAGGTCCGCGAAGGAGCGGGTGAGGGCGGGATACGGGCCCGGTGCCTCGCGCAGTACGCGTGCGGCGAGCTGGTAGCGGGTGGCGTCCGCGAGCAGGCGGGAGCTGGGCTCCAGACCGAGGCGCAGACCATGGTCGGTGAGCAGCCGTCCGGCGAAGGCGTGGTAGGTCGAGATGACCGGCTCGCCGGGCGGGTTGTCCGGGTCGATGGCGTCGGGGTCGGTGATCCCTGCCTTGACGAGCGCCTTGCGGACGCGCTCCGCGAGTTCGCCCGCCGCCTTGTTGGTGAAGGTCAGCCCGAGCACCTGCTCGGGGGCGACCTGTCCGGTGCCGACCAGCCAGACCACGCGCGCGGCCATCACCGTCGTCTTGCCCGAACCGGCTCCGGCCACGATCACCTGCGGGGCGGGCGGCGCGGTGATGCACGCCGTCTGCTCCGGGGTGAAGGGGATGCCGAGCAGCTCTTTGAGCTGTTCGGGGTCGGTGATGCGCGCGGACATTCGTCAGAGGCTAGCGGCGGGCACCGACAACTGGGCGCGCGGGACGGCGTCCGCGCAGGTCAGGAGGTGCGCCCAGTGCCGTACGTCACTCCGCGCGTCCTCACTCGATCACGTGCCGCCCCTCCGGGCGGGCGCTGCACGAGGCACGGAAGTCGCAGTGGGTGCACTGGCGTCCGGTGGTGGGGGTGAACCGTTCGTCCAGGACCTTTCCGGCGGCGGTGGCCAGCAGGTCCCCGACCCACTCCCCCTCCAGCGGCTCCTGGGTCTGCACCTTGGGCCGGCTCTCGCCGCCGTCCTTCTTGACCGCGCCCTGGCGGAGCTGGACGAGTTCGGCGCCGCCGGGCTCAGGGCGGGTGCCGCCGAAGGCGTCGTCCACGGCGCCCTCCGCCACGGCCAACTGGTACACGGCGAGCTGCGGGTGGCGGGCGACCTCGGCGGAGGTGGGGGCGTTCTTGCCGGTCTTGAAGTCGACGACATAGGCGCGCCCCGCGCCGTCCGCCTCCACGCGGTCCATCTGACCCCGGATGCGGACCTTGTACGCGCCCGCCTCCAGGGTGACGTCGAAGTCCTGCTCGCTGGCGACCGGGGTGCGCGTGGCGCGGTCCAGGACGTGCCAGTTCAGGAAGCGTTCGAGAGCCGCGCGCGCGTTGTCCTTCTCCTGCGCGGACTTCCATGGCGCGTCGAAGGCGAGCGCGTTCCACACCGAGTCCAGGCGCTCCATGAGGACGTCGAGATCGGCGGGCGTACGCCCCGAGGCGACCTCGTCGGCCAGGACGTGCACGACGTTGCCGAAGCCCTGGGCGACGGTCGCGGGCGCCGCCGCCTTGACCTCGCGGCCGAGGAACCACTGGAGCGCGCAGGTGTTGGCGAGCTGGTCGAGGGCGCTGCCGGAGAGCACGACGGGCTGCTCGCGGTCGCGCAGCCGCACCTTGCTCTCGGTCGGCTCGTACATGCCCCACCAGCGGTCGGGATGCGCGGCGGGCACCAGGGGACGCCCCTCGTCGTCGCTGAGCGCCGCAAGGCGGGCCAGACGGCGCGCGGCCGCCTCCCTGAGCGCGGGCGAGGCGTCCGGGTCGACGGTGGTGGCGCGCAGCTCGGCCACGAGCGCGGACACCGACAGCGGGCGGCGCGGGCGCCCGGTGACGTCCCGGGGCTCGACGCCGAGTTCGGTCAGGAAGCGGGAGGGCTGGTCGCCGTCGTCGGAGGCGCCCTTCACCGCGGTGACGACGAGACGGTCACGCGCGCGCGTGGCGGCGACGTAGAACAGCCTGCGCTCCTCCGCGAGCAGCGCGCCCGGGGTCAGCGGCTCGGCCAGTCCGTCCCGGCCGATGCGGTCGGCCTCCAGGAGGGAGCCGCGGCGGCGCAGGTCGGGCCACACGCCCTCCTGGAGCCCGGCGACGACGACCAGGCGCCACTCCAGACCCTTGGAGCGGTGCGCGGTCATCAGACGTACGGCGTCGGGGCGTACGGCGCGGCGGGTGAGGGTGTCGGCGGCGATGTCCTCGGCCGCCAGCTCCTCCAGGAGGTTGAGGGCGCCGCGTCCGCCGACGCGCTCCTCCGCGCGCGCGGCGGTCGCGAACAGCGCGCACACGGCGTCCAGGTCGCGGTCGGCGTTACGGCCCGCCGCGCCGCCGCGCCGGGCGGCGCGCTCCAGCCTGCTGGGCCACGGTGTGCCGTTCCACAGGTCCCACAGCGCCTCCTCGGCCGTACCGCCCTCGGCCAGGCGCGTGCGCGCCTTGCGCAGCAGCGCGCCGAGCCGCTGCGCCCCGCGCGCGTACGCGGGGTCGTGCACGGCCAGCCGCTCCGGCTCCGCGAGCGCGCGCGCCAGCAGCTCGTCGGAGGGCGGCGGCACCGGGTTGCCCCCCGCCCGCTCCTCCTCCCGCAGCGCCCGCCCGAGCCGCCGCAGATCGGCGGCGTCCATCCCGGCGAGGGGGGAGGTGAGGAGGGTGAGCGCGGTCTCGGCGTCCAGCCAGGTCCCGCCGGGGGTTCGCGGGGTCTGGTCGGCCGGGGTCGGGGCGGGGTGGTTCTCGCCCCTGCCCACCCCGGCGCCGGACGCGGTGCCGACCGGTTCCCCGGCGTCCGTGCGCGCCGATGCGCCGGGTTCCGGGCGCGCGTCGGCGGCCGATGCCGCCGGGTCGGCCGACTCCGCCGGGTCGGCTGCGTCCGCCGGGGCAGCCACATCGACCATGTCGGACACGGGCCGCTCGGCCGCGCCCGGAAGCGGCTCCCCGTCGACGACGGCCGCCACGGCTCCGCCCGCCGCTCCCCCGCCGGACGGCGACCCCGTCGCCTCCGCCGTCGCCACCACCTTCAGTGCCGTCAGCAGCGGAGCGACCGACGGTTCGTGGCGGAGCGGGACGTCGTCGCCGTCCGTGTCCAGGGGGACGCCCGCCGCCGTGAGGGCGCGGCGCAGGACCGGGATGCTGGCGCCCGCGCGGACCAGGACGGCCATGTCGCTCCAGGCGACGCCGTCCTCCAGGTGGGCGCGGCGCAGGATGTCCGCGATGTTGTCCAGCTCGGTGCCGGGCGTCGGGTAGGTGTACGCCTCGACGCGACCGCCCTCGCGCACCGCCGTCGGCTCGCGGTGGGCGCGCACCTTGTCGGCGGGCAGGCGGCGCAGCGGCATCCGCTGGGTGATCAGGCGGGTCGCGGCGAGCAGGTCCGCGCCGCTGCGGCGGGAGGTGCCGAGCACCTGGACCGGCGCCGGGGCGCCGCCCGCGCGCGGGAAGACCTCGGGGAAGTCGAGGATGCCGTTCACGTCGGCGCCCCGGAAGGTGTAGATCGACTGGTCGGGGTCGCCGAAGGCGACCAGCGTGCGCCCGCCCCCGGCCAGCGCGCGCAGCAGCCGTACCTGCGCGGGATCGGTGTCCTGGTACTCGTCGACGTACACCGCGTCGTACCGCGCGGCGAGACCGGACGCGTACTCGGGGCGGTGGGCGAGGAGCACCGCGCGGTGGACGAGTTCCGCGTAGTCGATGACGCCCTGGAGGTCGATGACGTCCAGGTACTCGGCGAGGAAGGCGGCGGCGGCGCGCCAGTCGGGACGGCCGATGCCGCGCGCGAAGGCGTCCAGCGCCTCGGGACCGAGCCCCAGCTCGCGGGTGCGCGCGAGGACGGCGCGCACCTCGTCGGCGAAGCCGCGCGTGGTCAGGCAGGCGCGCAGCTCGTCGGGCCAGCGCACGTGCGCGAGACCCAGCCGTTCCAGCTCGGGCTGGCCCGCGAGCAGTCCGCGCACGGTGACGTCCTGCTCGGGTCCGGAGAGCAGCCGCAGCGGCTGGGCGAAGCGGTCGGCGTCCTGGTGGGCGCGGACGAGGGCGTAGCAGTACGAGTGGAAGGTGGTGGCGCGGGGCGCGCGGGCGGCGCCCATGCGCCGGGCCATCCGGTCGCGCAGCTCGACGGCGGCCTTGCGGCTGAAGGTCAGCACCAGGATGCGGTCGGGGTCGCCGCCCCGGGCCACGCGCGCGGCGACGGACTCGACCAGGGTGGTGGTCTTGCCGGTGCCGGGTCCGGCGAGCACGAGCAGCGGTCCCGCCTCGTGCTCAACCACGGCGCGCTGTCCGGCGTCCAGGCGAGGGGGGTCGAACCGCGCGGGCGGGGTACGCACCAGTCGGTAGGCGCCACGGATCGCCTGCCGCCCCTGGGGGTGCGGCAGGCGCCCGGTGGAGGAAGAGGAGCTCAAGTGGTTCGCCGGTCCTGGTGGTCCTGGTGGTCGTACGGGTGGGCGGAGGCACGCGGCACGCGCGGCGCGCAAAGCCCCCGCCCCACGAACGTACGCCATCCCTCGGACGTGCCCGGTGTCTCCCGGACGCGCCGGGTACGTCCCGTAAGGGACCGGGTGCGTGCCGTAGGGGGCGGAGTGCGTGCCGTAGGGGGTGGGGTGCGTGCCGTAGGGGGTGGGGTGCGTGCCGTAGGGGGTGGGGTGCGTCCCCTACGGGTTCCGGTGCGCCGTTCGTGTGTCCCCCGCGGGCCGCGCGTGCCCGTCGGCGGCGTGCGATGCCGGAAGCTGTCAGGTGTGACCTTCCGTGCCCGTTTCGCCGTCCCACCGCGCCCGCCGCATGTCGAGCCGGGGCATCCGGCCGCGCCCGCTGCCGCCCGGCTCCTTCAGCGGGGTGCCCTCGGCCCGGTAGTGGTCGAGGGCGCGCCGCTCGTGGCCCGGCAGCAGCGCGCCGTCGGCCCGCACCACACGCCACCAGGGCACCGCGCCGCCGTAGAGAGCCATCACACGCCCCACCTGGCGCGGTCCGCCCTCGGGGCGCCCGGCACCGGCCGTGCGCTCCCGGCGCTCGTCCTCCAGCCACTCGGCGACGTCGCCGTACGTCATGACCCGGCCGGACGGGATCAGCTCGGCCACCTCAAGGACGCGCTCGGCGTACTCGGGAAGGGCGTCGCCGGACCCTTGGCGGGCGCCGTCGGACCCTTCGTGGGCGTCGGCGGCGGGGCTCTGCTCGCTCATCCGCCCCATCCTGCCGCACGGCGCCGACAACGGGTACGGAGGACCACCGACCCCACCACCGACCCCCTGATTCGCACCCTGATGCCCCCTTGTGCCGGTCGGACGTGCCACCATCGTCCGGGCGGTGACCGGTGATACGAGACCAAGAAGAGACCATGAAGCAGCAGGGTGTGCACCCCGAGGACGCGGAGGGCACCCCTGGCGCGGCCGCGCGTCCAGACACCTCCCGCAAGGGTTCCGACGATTCCCGTACGGGTTCGAACGACTCCCGTAAGGGTCCGGTTGACGACACGGACCGGGGACGCGACCCGGGCGTGCCGGAGGACCGCGAACCCGAAGGGCGCGAGCCGGAGAGCCGCGAGCCGGAGGGGCGCCGCTTCTGGCCGCCGCAGATCCCGGCCCGTCAGCGCCACTCCGGTGGCGACGACGCGCACCCCGGTGAGGTCGAGGGCGACGAACCGCTGCTCCCCGCGCGCGTGCACCGCCCCTCCGACCTCATGCGGCTCGGCATCGGTCTGCTGGCCATCGCGCTGCTGCTCGCGCTCGCCGCGTTCGCGCACGGCACCACCTCGGGTCTCGAACAGGACATCCACAAGGGCACCGGGCAGGCGCCCGACCTGCTGATCAAGATCGCGGGGCTGGCGTCCAGCATCGCGATCCTGCTCGTCCCCGTCGCCTTCGCCATCGAGCGGCTGATCAAACGCGACGGTCTGCGCATCGCCGACGGCGTGCTCGCCGCCGTCCTCGCGCACGGCGTGACGCTCGCGACCGACCTCTGGGTCGCGCGGGCGGCGCCCGCCTCCATCCAGGAGGCGCTGACCCAGCCCGCGCCGGGCGACATCCACGCGCTGACCGACCCGGTGCACGGCTATCTCGCGCCGGTCATCGCGTACATGACCGCCGTCGGCATGTCCCGCAGACCCCGCTGGCGGGCGGTGCTGTGGATCGTGCTGCTGCTCGACGCGTTCTCGATGCTGGTCACCGGCTACACCACCCCGTTCGCGATCATCCTGACCGTGCTGATCGGCTGGACCATCGCCTACGGCACCCTCTACGCGGTCGGCTCGCCCAACGTACGGCCCACCGGGCGCACCCTGATGGCGGGCCTGCGGACCGTCGGCTTCCACCCGGTCAGCGCGGTCCGCGAGGAGGTCCCGGAGTCGGAGAACGGCGACCGGGGGCGGCGCTACTTCGTCACCCTGGAGGACGGTCCCCCGCTGGACGTCACGGTCGTCGACCGCGAGCAGCAGGCGCAGGGCTTCTTCTACCGCGCCTGGCGCAACCTCACCCTGCGCGGCTTCGCCACCCGCTCCAGCCTCCAGTCGCTCAGACAGTCCCTGGAGCAGGAGGCGCTCCTCGCCTACGCGACCGCCGCCGCCGGGGCCAACGCCCCCAAGCTCATCGCCACCTCCGAGCTGGGTCCCGACGCCGTGATGCTGGTCTACGAGCACACCGGCGGCCGCACCCTGGACGCCCTGCCCGACGACGAGATCACCGACGAGCTGCTCCACAAGGTCTGGCACCAGGTGCGGGCGCTGCAGTCCCGGCGGATCGCGCACCGCAGGCTCGCGGGCGACGCCGTACTGGTGGATCGTTCCGGCAAGGTGATCCTCACCGAGCTGCGCGGCGGCGAGATCGCGGCGGGCGACCTGCTGCTGCGCATGGACGTCGCCCAGATGCTCACCACGCTCGGTCTGCGCGTCGGCGCCGAGCGTGCCGTCGCCTCGGCGGTCAAGGTGCTCGGCCCGGACGCGGTGGCCGGCTGTCTGCCGATGCTCCAGCCCATCGCGCTCACCCGCTCCACCCGCGCGACCCTGCGCAAGCTGGCCCGTGAGCGGGCCGAGCGCGAGCGCGAGGCGGTCCTGGAGTCCTCCCGGCTGGCCAAGCAGGCGCGGCTCGAAGCGGCGTCCAAGGAGGGCACGGCTCTTCCCGAGAAGCCCGACAAGAAGACGGTCCGCGCCGAGCAGCGCGCCGAGAAGCGCGCCATCGACGAGGCGATCGACGAGGCTCGCGAGGAGGACCTGCTCACCCAGATCCGGCACCAGGTGCTGCGGATCCGGCCGCAGGCGCCGGTGGAGCCAGCCCGCCTGGAGCGGGTGCGCCCGCGTACCCTGATCAGCTTCATCGCGGGCGCGATCGGCGGGTACTTCCTGCTGACCCAGCTCACCCACATCGAGTTCGGCACGCTGTTCGCGCAGGCGCAGTGGGGCTGGGTGGCGGCGGCGGTGGGCTTCTCCGCGCTCAGCTACGTGGCCGCCGCGATGGCGCTGCTCGGGTTCGTGCCGGAGCGGGTGCCGTTCGTGCGGACGGTGGCGGCGCAGGTCGCCGGGTCCTTCGTGAAGATCGTCGCCCCGGCGGCGGTCGGCGGTGTCGCGCTGAACACGCGTTTCCTCCAGCGGCAGGGCGTACGGCCGGGTCTCGCGGTGGCGAGCGTCGGTGCCTCGCAGTTGTTCGGGCTCGGCTGTCACATCCTGATGCTGCTGTCCTTCGGCTATCTGACCGGTACCGAGAAGACGCCCTCGCTGTCGCCGTCCCGCACGGTCATCGCGGGTCTGCTGACGGTGGCGGTCCTGGTGCTGGTGGTGACCTCGGTGCCGCTGCTGCGGAAGTTCGTGGTCACGCGGGTGCGGTCGCTGTTCGCGGGGGTCGTGCCGCGCATGCTGGACGTGCTCCAGCGGCCACAGAAGCTCGTCACCGGCATCGGCGGCATGCTCCTGCTGACCGGCTGCTTCGTGATGTGCCTGGACGCCTCGATCCGCGCCTTCGGCGACGAGTCGGCGCACCTCAGCATCGCGAGCGTCGCGGTCGTCTTCCTCGCGGGCAACGCGCTGGGCTCCGCCGCGCCGACGCCGGGTGGTGTGGGCGCGGTCGAGGCGACGCTGACCGTGGGTCTGATCGCGGTGGGGCTGCCGAAGGAGGTCGCGGCTCCGGCGGTGCTGCTGTTCCGTCTGCTGACGCTGTGGCTGCCGGTGCTGCCGGGGTGGCTGTCGTTCAACCACCTCACCCGCAAGGGGGCGCTGTAGGGGCTGCGGCGGGGGGCGTCGCGGCGGCTCGGGGCGGGGTCGTACCTCGTACGGCCCGTGCCCCGCGCGCGGTGGCGCGCACGCCGTGAGGATGGGGGCATGGCGATCCCCTCCCGGCCGCGCGCAGCGGCTCTGACCACCGGTGTCCTCCTCCTCGGGACGCTGCTGGGCGGCTGCGACAGTTCGCCGTCGACCGGGGATCTGACGAAGCAGAAGCTGGACTGGAAGGACTGCCCGGCACCCTCCGCGGCGGAGGGCGGCGGTCCGGCGCCCTCCCCGCTGCCCGGCGGCGCCGAGTGGCAGTGCGCGACCATGCGGGCGCCGCTGGACTGGGCGAAGCCCAAGGGCGACACGATCGGCATCGCCCTGATCCGCGCCAAGGCCAGCGGACCGGCGAACGAGCGCATCGGCTCCCTGGTGTTCAACTTCGGCGGTCCCGGCGGCAGCGGCGTCACCACGCTGCCCGCGTTCGGCGAGGACTACGCGGCTCTGCGCACCCGCTACGACCTGGTGAGCTTCGACCCGCGCGGGGTGGGCCGCAGCGATCCGGTGAAGTGCGAGAGCAACGCACAGCTCGACGTGTACTTCCAGCAGGACGCGACGCCGGACACGACGAACGAGGAGAAGCAACTCGTCAGCCGTACGAGGAAGTTCAACGACGCCTGCGAGCGGAACTCCGGGAAGGTCCTGCCGCACGTCCGCACCACCGACGCGGCGCGCGACATGGACCTCATGCGCCAGGTCCTCGGCGACTCCAAGCTGCACTACTTCGGCATCTCCTACGGCACCGAACTGGGCGGCGTCTACGCCCACTTGTTCCCCAAGCGGGTCGGTCGTGCCGTCTTCGACGCGGTCGTGGACCCCACCCAGACACCGGAGGAGGGAGCGCTCGGCCAGGCCCGCGGCTTCCAGCTCGCACTGGACAACTTCGCGGACGACTGCACGTCGCAGATCGAGGACTGCCCGGTGGGCGACACCCCCCAGGACGTGAAGGACCGCATCGCCGGACTCCTCAAGTCCCTGGAGAAGAAGCCCATTCCGGGTCTCCCCCCGCGCAAGCTGACCCAGACCGCCGCGACCAACGGCATCGCCCAGTCCCTGTACTCCAAGGACTTCTGGGAGTACCTGACCGAGGGACTGGAGGACGCCTACGAGGGCGACGGCAGAATCCTCATGCTGCTGTCCGACTCCATGAACGGCCGCGGCGAGAACGGCGAGTACAGCAACATCGCCTCCGCCAACGTCGCCATCAACTGCGCCGACGAGAAACCCCGTTACGACGCCGCCTACGTCCGCGGCAAGCTCCCCGCCTTCCGCTCCGCCTCCCCCGTCTTCGGCGACTACCTCGCCTGGGGCATGGTCGGCTGCACCGACTGGCCCGTCCCCGGCGCCGCCGACCACCCCGACGTCCACGCCCCCGGCTCCGCCCCCATCCTCGTCGTCGGCAACACCGGCGACCCCGCGACCCCGTACGAGGGCGCCCGCGCGATGGCCGACGCGCTCGGCGAGGGCGTAGGCGTCGAACTCACCTACAAGGGCCAGGGCCACGGCGCCTACGACAGCAAGAACCGGTGCGTACAGGGCGCGGTGAACGGCTACTTGCTCGATGGGAAGGTGCCGGAGGCGAACACGGTGTGCTCCTGAGGCGGTTGTCGTACCTTCGAGTGGGCTCCCGAGTCGACAGGAAGACCATGACGCAGGCCGACCGTCGGATCGAGGACCTTCTGCGCAGCGGCGTCCGTCAGCGGGTCCACCCCGGGGCGGTGTGGGCCGTGGGTGACGCGGACGGCACGCGGGACAGTGGTGCCGTCGGCCTGCTGGACCCCGGGCGCCCCGGTGATCCGATGCGGCTGGACACGCCATTCGATCTCGCCAGCCTCACCAAGATCCTCGCCGTGTGGTCCGTCATCGGCACCCTCGTGGAGGCGGGAAAGCTGGAGACGCGGATGCCGCTGGGGAGCTTCTGGCCCGAGGTCGCCGGACATCCCCTCGCGGCGGTCACCGCGCACCAGTTGCTCACCCACACCGCGGGACTGCCGCTGCGCGCCAACCTCCGGAAGCTCTACGGGTCCGACCCCCAGGACGTGCGCGACGGCGTGCTGCACGAGGCGCCGCGCCGTCCCCCGGGCGAAGCCGTCGAGTACACCGACCGTGCCGCCCTCGTCCTCGGCTACCTCGCCGAGCACCTCGCGGACCGGCCACTGGACCGGCTCGCCACCGAGCGCGTCTGGTCACCCCTCGGCATGACCTGTACCCGCTTCGGTCCCCTCCCCGCCGACACCGCCGCCCGGTGCGCCCCGACGGAGTACGACGACACCACCGGCGCCCATCTCCGGGGTACCGTCCACGACTTCTCCGCCCGCCTGCTCGGCGGTGTCTGCGGCATCTCCGGCGTCTTCTCCGTCGCCGACGACCTGGCCCGCTTCCTGCGACACCTCCTCTCCCCGGCGGAGGGCTCCTTCGGTCCCACCTGGGTGAAGGACTCGCTGCGCCTCCACACGGGCGAACTCACCCCGGCACGCGGCCTCTTCTGGCACCCCGCCCCCGGTACCACCCCCGGCGAGGACATCTGGACCCACTACGGCTTCACGGGGACCGGCATGTGGGTCAGCCCGAAGCAGGGACGCTGGGCGGTCCTCCTCACCAACAAGCTCTACTACGGCCGGGATCGAGCCCCGATCACCGTCATCCGCGACGGATTCCGAGCGGCGGCCTTCGCACGGCCGTAGGCTCTGCCCGATGAAGACCGGCAGCTCTCCGGACCGCGCCAAGCAGGCGGTACGCACGCAGATCTGGGACGCCCTGACCTCCGCAAACGCCGTTCACGACACCTCTGTTCACGGGCGCATCCCGAACTTCAAGGGAGCGCAGGCAGCGGCGGCCAGACTCGCGACGCTCCCGGAGTGGCAGCGGGCGGCCATCGTCAAAGCGGTGCCGGACAAGGCGCAACTGCCGGTGCGGGCGCGAGCCTTGGAAGAGGGGAAGACCGTCTACATGGCGGTGCCGAAGCTGGCCTCCGTCAAGCCCTTCTACCTCCTGGACCCCGCCACCCTCACCGTGCCGCCCGTCGAAGCCGCCTCCAGCCGCACCGCGGCGACCATCGCCCCGACGGTCGACGTCGGCTCCCTCCGCCCTCTGGACCTGATCGTGCTGGGGTCCGTCGCCGTCAACCGCGACGGCGCCCGCATCGGCAAGGGCGCCGGGTACGCGGACATCGAGTTCGCCCTGCTGACGGAGGCGGGGCTCGTGACACCGAGGACCCTCGTCGTCACAACCGTTCACCGAGTCCAGGTGACCGGGATTCCGATCCCCACGACACAGCACGACGTGGGCGTCGACTTGATCGTCACGCCGGACGAGACCATCGCGTGCCCGAACCCCCACCGACCGACCGGCATCGACTGGTCCGCCCTCACGGCGGAGCAGATCGCGGCAATACCGTCGCTGGCGGCGCGGTACCCAGCCTGAGTGCGGGCACACCAGCGGTCCTACAGCGCCTCCGGCGGCAAAATGAACAACCCCGCCACCTTTTCGTCGTCGTCGAAGGCGACCCGCGCCTTCATGTCGCCCGCCTCGTAGCGGAGGGGGACGTCGACGGCCGTGTGGTCGCCGATGCGGCGGACGAAGGGGGCTGCCTGAGCACCTGTTCCGCCTGGGAACGGCGGCAGCGGCAACGAGAGAGGCCCACCGCGCCCGCACGAATGCGGCGCCGTGGGCCTCTCTCAAGCAGACAGACTCAGTACACCGGCTTCTCCGGCTCCACCTGGTTCACCCAGCCGATCACGCCGCCGCCCACGTGGACCGCGTCAGCGAACCCCGCCGACTTCAGGACCGCGAGGACCTCCGCGCTGCGGACGCCTGTCTTGCAGTGGAGGACGATGCGCTTGTCGTGGGGGAGGGATTCCAGGGCGGAGCCCATGAGGAACTCGTTCTTGGGGATGAGCTTGGCGCCGGGGATGGAGACGATCTCGTACTCGTTGGGCTCGCGGACGTCGATGATCTCGATGTTCTCGCCGTCGTCGATCCACTCCTTGAGCTGCTTGGGAGTGATCGTGGAGCCGGTGGCGGCCTCCTGGGCCTCCTCGGAGACGACGCCGCAGAACGCCTCGTAGTCGATCAGCTCCGTGACGGTCGGGTTCTCGCCGCACACCGCGCAGTTGGGGTCCTTGCGGACCTTGACCTGGCGGTACTGCATCTCCAGGGCGTCGTAGATCATCAGGCGCCCGACCAGCGGGTCACCGATGCCCGCGAGGAGCTTGATCGCCTCGTTGACCTGGATGGAGCCGATCGACGCGCAGAGGACACCCAGCACGCCGCCCTCGGCGCAGGAGGGGACCATGCCGGGCGGCGGGGGCTCCGGGTAGAGGCAGCGGTAGCAGGGGCCGTACTCGGACCAGAAGACGGACGCCTGGCCGTCGAAGCGGTAGATCGAGCCCCAGACGTACGGCTTGTTCAGCAGCACGCACGCGTCGTTGACCAGGTAGCGCGTGGCGAAGTTGTCCGTGCCGTCCACGATCAGGTCGTACTGACCGAAGATCTCCAGCACGTTCTCGGCTTCGAGCCGCTCCTCGTGCAGGACGACGTTCACGTACGGGTTGATGCCCTTGACCGTGTCCCGGGCGGACTCGGCCTTGGAGCGGCCGATGTCGGCCTGGCTGTGGATGATCTGGCGCTGGAGGTTCGACTCGTCGACCTCGTCGAACTCCACGATGCCGAGCGTGCCGACACCCGCCGCCGCCAGGTACATCAGCGCGGGCGAGCCCAGGCCGCCGGCACCCACACAGAGCACCTTGGCGTTCTTCAGCCGCTTCTGCCCGTCCATCCCGACGTCCGGGATGATCAGGTGGCGGGAGTACCGGCGGACCTCGTCTACGGTGAGCTCTGCGGCGGGCTCGACCAGGGGTGGCAGCGACACGGGGACTCCGTTGGTCGGTCGTTCACTACGGTTGTTCTTCCCGTAACACTGCCACGCGTTTCTTCATTCCGAGACACCCGTTCCGACCCGCGAGACGATTTCGTCCCAGTAGCCGGGCATGGTCTCCCAGGGATTCTCCTGGCCGCCCCGGTCGGTGCGGTCGGTGAGGTAGACGGTGCCCGCGCCCTGCCAGCGGGCGATGCGCAGCGCCTCCTCCAGATGACCGCGCGGCACGCCGTGGACGACGTGACAGAAGCGGTCGGCCGGGTAGTCCGCCGTCCACTCCGCGACCTGGGACCAGCGGTACTCGCTCCAGGAGCCCCGGAAGGTCAGCAGTTGGTCGGCGTTCTCCGCGTACCCCGGGTGCGGATGGCAGCCGTGGCCGAGCACGATGTGGGCGCCCTCGCGCAGCGCGCGCAGGGTGGTGACCAGGCGGCGGACCTCCGGGAGCGCGGCGCGGTCGGCGGGGCAGCGCTCCAGGAGGAAGCCGTCGACCTGGTACCAGTCGAGGTGGCGGTGGGCATCGCCGAGCAGGTCGGCGTGGGAGCGCGTCCCGTGGGCCAGGTCGAGATGACCGAGGACGCGGACCCCGCCGTTGCGCAGCCGCCCCGACGCCTCCAGGCACTGCGAGTCGGGGCGGACACCCGGACCCGCCGCCACGTTGAGCACGACCCAGTCCAGGGGCGTGCCCGGGCGGGTGAGTTCCGCCCACTGGGACGGGGCGACCAGAGGATGGGCGAAGTCGTAGATCCCGAGACCGGTGCGGACAGCGGTCCCGGCGCCTCCCGCCTGCATCAGATCCGGTCCGCCCCGACCCGCCACGCCGGGACCGCCCCCACCCGCCAGGTCCGGCCCGCCGCCGCCCCCCGTCAGATTCGGCACGCCGCCTCCATCCAGATGTCGGCCAGGGACTCCTCCAGGTTGATCCGTGGGCGCCAGCCGAGCCGGTCGCGCGCCGTGCGCACGTCCGCCTGCTGCCAGCTTCCGCAGCCGTCCGGGTAGGGGAAGGCGACCGGCGCCGCGTGGTCGACGTCGCCGCGCGGATGACCGAGCGGACCGCGCAACGGGCCTGGCGGGGCGTCGAGTTCGTGCAGGGAGCCGCCGTATCCGGCGACCCGGGCGAGCACGGCGGCGGCGTCGCGCAGCCGGACCGCGCGGCCCGAGCCGATGTTGATGACGCCCTGCGCGGCGGAGAGCGAGGCGGCGTGCACGGCGCGCGCGACGTCGCGGACGTCCACGAAGTCGCGCTGGACGCCCAGTCCGCCGAGCTTCAGCTCGCCGTCGCCGGACTGCATGGCACGACGCATGGCCTCGGCGAGCCTGCCGAGCGGGGAGCCCGCCGGGGTGCCGGGTCCGGCGGGCGAGAACACCCGCAGGACGACGGCGTCGAGCCCCGAGCCGAGGACCAGTTCGGTCGCGGCGAGCTTGCTGACGCCGTACGGGCCGCCGGGGCGGGGTACGGCGTCCTCGGCGGTGGAGGAGCCGGGCTGGCTGGGACCGTACTCGGAGCCGCAGCCGATCTGCACCAGGCGTGCCCCGCAGCCGCTGCGGCGCAGTGCCTCGCAGACGGTGGCCACGGCGACCGTGTTGTGCCGGGTCAGCTCGCGGGCGCCGCCCCTGGTGGCACCCGCGCAGTTGACGACGACTCCGGGGTGGACCGCGTCCAGGAACCGGGTGAGCGCGCCGGGGCTGCCGGTGGCGAGGTCGAAGCGGACGTCGGCGTCGTCGCCCCGCCCCAGCGCGGTGAGCTGGACGGCGGGGTCGGCGAGCAGCCGGTCGGCGACGAAGCGGCCGATGTATCCGTTGGCTCCGATCAGCAGGACCCTCATCGGGCGGCTCCCGGGGTGCGCGGTGTGGCAGCTCCCACGGACCCGGACGCTCCGGGCGTTCCGTGTCGGGAGGTGGTCATCAGGTGTTCTCCTTCGCGGGGTCTGAGGGGCGGGGTCGGCCCCTGCGCGGGGCCTGGCGCCGTCCGCCGGGTACCGGCGCGCCCCGTACGGGCTGCGGCGGGACCGGTCGGAAAGGGCGGTGGGGGGTTCACTCGGCCGCTCCGGTGGGAGCGTGCGCCGAGGCGCGGGTGAGGGTGCGCAGCGCGTGGACCAGCAGGACCACCGCGGCGGCGCCGCAGACGAGGACGGGTACGGCGCCCGGTCCCCAGGCGTCCGTGAGGCGCTGGACGGGTGCGGCGGCGAAACCGCAGCCCGGCAGCCGTCCCGTCAGCACGAGGGCGGGAGCGGCGAGTTCGGCGGCCGCCGCCGAGCCGAGCACCACGGCGGGCGCGTGCCGGTGGTGGTACGCGGTGAGCAGCCGGGCGAGCAGCAGCAGCGCGCCGAGGGCGAGGGTCCGCGCGGGGGCGGAGGGCTCGCGCAGTACGGCGCCGGTGACGGCGAGCAGGGCGCCGAGCGCGGCCAGGTACAGCGCGAGGGTGCCCAGGAGCAGGGGGCGGGCGGCGGCGGTGAAGTCCTCCAGACCCCGGCTGCCCGCGAGCCTGCGGTGGGCGGTGGCGGCGAGGAGGTGGGCGCACCAGGCGGCCGGGGCGCAGGACAGCAGCAGGGCCAGGGTGGGCGCGAGGGCCACCGGCCAGGGTCCGTCCGGGGCGAGGGTCGGCGCGTCGTCGGGACCGCCGCTGATCACGGCGCCCAGGAAGCCGTCGCCGAGGAGGGCGTAGGCGAGCAGGCAGAGGACCGCCGTGCGGGTGCCGAGCGCGGGCTGCCGTACGGCGGTGCCGGGGCGGGTGGCGAGCGGGCCCCGGCGCAGGGCGGCGGCGACGGCACCGCCGACGAGGAGCAGGGCGCCGAGTCCGACGAGCAGCCGGGTCTGGCCGTGGGTGAGGAGCAGTCCGGCGGCGGCAGCGGCGGCGAGCGCGCCGGGCAGCAGGGTGAGCAGGACCCAGTCGGTGCGGATGCGGGGTCCGGGACCGGGGTCGGCCGGGGGCTGCGGGTCGTCGTCGCGGGGGACGCGGGCGTACAGCTCCTCGGCGAGCGAGAAGACGTCCCGGTGCCGGAAGCGGGCGGCGGTGCGGTCGGTGACGCCGTGCGCCTCCAGTCCGGCGGCGATCTCCAGCGCGTCGACCGCCCGCTCGCACAGGTCCCGGTGCTGGTGCAGCAGGGTCTTCACGGGGTCGGCGGTGCCGCGCCGGGGGGCGGGGCGCGGGGACACCTTCGGTGTCTCGGCGGCGACCGCCTCGACCGGTCCCGTGCCCTCGCCCCCGGCCGGGGCGTCCCCGTCCACGCGCGCGTCCATCGTCGTACCGCCCCGCTCTCCCGCCGTTCTGCCCGCGCCGCCGCTCATCGCGTCCCCTTTCCTGCCGTCGCCGCCACCGGGCGGGACGGGTCGGGGTCGGCCCAGGCAGGAGCCGGACGCGTGGTGGGGGCGGTGAGGCGGCCGGGGGCGTGGATCTCGGCCGGGGTGGCGAAGGGCAGGGGCTCGCCGGTGTCGTCGCGGCTGACCGGGCAGTGCGAGACGATCTCCAGGTAAATGCCGTGAAATGCCGTGATGTTCTGTTCGACGCCGAGCAGTTCGACCGCCCGCGCCCGCGCGGCGGCGCCCAGGCGCGCCCGCCGCTCCGGGTCGCGCAGCAGCGTCACGCACGCCTCCGCGAGCGCGCGGGGGTTGCGCGGCGGTACGACGAGTCCGGTGCCGCCGATGACCTCCACCACCGCGCCCACGTCGGTGGAGACGGTGGCCCGGCCGCAGAACATCGCCTCGGCCAGGCTGACCGGGAAGCCCTCGACCACGCTGGAGAGGACCACGACGGCACCGGAGGCGTACGCCTCGGCGAGGCTCGGCGCCTCGGGACCGCCGATCTCCTCGAAGGAGACGGGGTTGTCCCCGACCTCGTGCACGCCCTCCGCCTCGTCGGGGAAGAGCTGGGCGGCGAGCGCCCGGCAGTGACCGAGGTACGCCTCGCCCTCGGCGTCCACCGGCACGCCCACGATGCGCAGCCGCGCGGCGGGTTCCTCGCGGCGGATCTCGGCGAAGGCGTGCAGCAGCGAGATGAGGTCCTTGGCGGGTTCGATCCGCCCGACCCACACCAGGGTGCCGGGGTCGGAGCGGTCGGGTCCCTCCCCCACCTCGGTGAAGCGGGCGGCGTCCATGCCGGGGTGGACGGTCCTGATCCGGGCCCGGTCGGCGCCGCAGCGCTCCTGCCAGCGGCGGGCGTGGGCGTTGCCCGGGGTGAGGATCTCCGCCCGGCGGTAGACCTCGGCGGCGAGTCTGCCGTGGAAGGCGGCGAGCAGCGCGCGGACGGCGGGGGCGGCGGCGTCGGGTCCGAGGGCGAGGTAGCGCGAGCGCAACTGGACGCCGTACTCGGTGACGAGCAGGGGCACGCCGGAGAAGTACCGGGCGAGCAGTCCGGGGAGGGCGGCGGTACCGCCGGAGGTGGCGTGGCAGAGGTCGGCGGCGGCGAGGGCGTCCTCGCCGTACCAGTCGAGGGAGAGCGGGCGCAGGGCGCGCTCCAGGTGGTCGGTGACGGTGAGCAGGTCGGGCACCCGTGCCTCGCGGGCGGTGCGGGGCGCGCCGGGTGCGCGGCAGGCACGTTCCAGGGCGCGTACGGCGGTCTCGGAGCGGAGCGCCCCGGTCAGCGGTCCTTCCTCGCGGGCGAGTTCGGCGAGTTGGTACAACGCGTTGCCGAAACGGTCCGCCAGCTCTTCGCCGGCGACCGCGGGACCGGCGCCGGGCTCGGCCCAAATGGCCGCGAGGAGTTCGCCGTAGGACTCGGCCAGGCGCCTGCGGGCGCGCCTGCCGAGGGCGGGTCCCTCGTCCTCGGTGGTCCACAGCGGGGCGGTGCGCACCCGGTGGACCTGCGGCGGCAGCGTGACCCAGCCCGCGCGCTCCTGGTCGTGGTCCCGGCTGAGCGCGTAGACGTCGAACTCGTGCTGCCCGAGCCCGCGCACGAGCCGGTCGCACCAGATCCCGGCGTCACCGCTCACATACGGATAGCCACCCTCCGTAAGCAGTCCGATGCGCACGCGTGCACCCCCGATCTCCCGTGTGTGGGAGCCGCCGTCCTCCCGGCGGCTCGCAGCGGGACGAACGTATGCGGACAAGGCGGTGGCGCGACGGACGGTTGTCCATCGCGCCACCAAAAGGGGTGAACGGTCGTAACTTTCGCGTGCGGGTCGCGTTCCGACGCGCTAAGACAGGGGCGAAGCGTCGGTGCTCCGGCCGTGCCCCGGCACGTCCGCGTCAGGCGGCGGGGGCGGGCTCCCGTCGCGCCGCGCGCCGCTCGGCGGCCACCTCCGGGTCCAGCGCCGGTACGGCGGCCAGGAGTTCGCGGGTGTACGGGTCACTCGGGCTGTCGTACACCTCGTCGGCCGGTCCCGCTTCGACGACCCGTCCCCGGCGCATGACCGCGACCCGGTCGCTGACCTGGCGGACCACGGCGAGGTCGTGCGCGACGAACACCAGCGCCAGACCCAGTTCGCGGCGCAACTCGTCGAGCAGTGCCACCACTTGGGCTTGCGTGGTGACGTCGAGCGCGGAGACCGGCTCGTCGCAGACGAGGACGCGCGGGTCGGCGGCGAGCGCGCGGGCGATGCCGACGCGCTGGCGCTGGCCGCCGCTGAACTCGTGCGGGTAGCGGTCGCGTTGGGAGGCGTCGAGACCGACCCGCTCCAGGAGTCCGGTCACGCGTTCGCGGATGCGCGCCTCGTCCTTCTCGCCCTTCGCGCGCAGCGGGTCGGCGATCGACTCGCCCACCGTGCGGCGGGGGTTGAGGGAGGAGGCGGGGTCCTGGAACACCATCTGCACGGACGGGTCGACCCCGGTGTGCGGGCGCCCCCGGTACGTGATCGTCCCCGCGCTCGGCTCCAGGAGTCCGACCAGCATCCGTCCGAGCGTGGTCTTGCCGCTGCCGCTCTCGCCCACGATGCCGAGGGTCTCGCCCCGGCGCAGGGTCAGCGACACGTCGTCCACGGCGGTGAACGCCCGCTTCCCGCGCCCGAATTGGCGCCGCAGCCCGCTCGCCTCCAGGACGACCTCACCGGGCTCCTCGGCGGAAGCCTCGCGACGTACGTCCAACCTCGGTACGGCGGACAGGAGTTCGCGGGTGTACGGCTCGGTCGGGGCGCGCAGCACCTCGGCGACCGGACCGCGTTCGACGGCTCTGCCGTGCCGCATCACGAGCACGTCGTCCACGCTCTCGGCGGCGACGCCCACGTCGTGCGTGACGAGGAGCAGACCCATGCCGGTCTCCTCGCGCAGGGTGTGCAGCAGGTCCAGGATCTGGGCCTGCACGGTGACGTCGAGGGCGGTGGTGGGCTCGTCCGCGATCAGCAGCTCGGGCTCGCAGGCGAGCGCCATGGCGATCAGGGCGCGCTGGCGCATACCGCCGCTGAACTCGTGCGGACGCGAGCGGGAGCGCCGCGGCGCGTCCGGGATGCCGACCCGGTCGAGGACCTCGACGGCCCGCGCGCGGGCAGCCCGCCGGGAGGCGCGGGTGTGCACCCGGTAGACCTCCGCGATCTGGTCACCGACCGCGTAGTACGGGTCGAGCGAGGACAGCGGGTCCTGGAAGACCATGGCCGCCTTCGCACCGCGCAGCCGCCGCAACTCCTCGTCGCCGGCCGCCTGTACGTCGGTCCCGGCGACCCGGACCGCGCCGGTGACCTCGGCGCCGGTACTCCGGTGCAGGCCCAACAGGGCGCCCGCGACGGTGGACTTGCCGGAGCCGGACTCGCCGACGAGGGCCAGCGCGGCCCCGGGTTCCAGGCTGAAGGAGAGTCCGTCCACGGCTCGCAGACCGCCGAAGTCGACGGCGAGGTCGGTCACTTCGACCAGGTTCGTGCGCTGACCACTCATGCGATGACCACCCGTCGGTCGGCCACGGCGTACAGGACGTCCGCGACGGCATTGGCGACGATCACGAAGAAGGCGACCACCAGGACCATGCCCACGACCACCGGCAGGTCCACCACCTTGACCGCCCGCACCAGTTCCTGTCCGATGCCGGGCAGCCCGAACAGCGTCTCGGTGAGGACCGCGCCGCCGATGCCCGAGCCGAGGTTGTTCGCGTTGAGCGCGATGACCGGGGCGAGCGCGCCGCGCAGGGCGTGCCGTCCGACGATGGCCCGCTCGCTGACGCCGTAGGCGCGGAAGGTGCGGATGTGGTCCTCGGCGAGGGTCTCCAGCATCGCCGAGCGGGTGAGCCGGGCGAAGGGCGCCGACTCGATCAGGGCGAAGGACAGCCAGGGCAGCAGCAGCCCCCACGCCCACTGCTCGGGGTCGTCGGTGAGCTTCACGTACTGCGGGAAGGGCAGCAGTTGGAGTTCGCCGCAGACGACGATCACCAGGACCAGTCCGAGCACGAAGACCGGGGTGGCCCAGCCCGCGAGGGTGAGCGCGGTCAGCACCCGCTCGGAGAACCTGCCGCGCCGCCAGGCGGAGAGCACACCGGTGCCGACGCCGATGATCAGCCACAGCACCATGGCCCCGGCGACCAGCGAGAAGCTGACCGGAAGGCGGGTCAGGATGATCGACAGCACCTGCTGGTCGGTCTGGTACGACAGACCGAGGCAGGGCGCGGAGCAGTGCTCGACCGAGGTGCCGGTGGAGTAGTCCTGGCCGACCAGGATGCCCTGGAGGAAGTGCCAGTAGCGCAGATAGAGCGGGTCGCCGAGGTGGAGCTGGGTGGCGACCTGGTGCACCTGTTCCGGGGAGCAGCGCGGACCGCAGGTGATCTGGGCGACGTTGCCGGGGGTGGCGTAGAAGACCACGTAGACGAGGACCGAGACGGCGAGCAGGGTGACGACCATGCCCGCGGCTCGGCGCAGCAGGAATCCGCCGAAGCCGTTCATCGGGTGCCCTCCTTGCTCGTACCCGCCTGCTTCGCGGAAGCCTGTGTCGCGGCAGTCTGCGTCGCGGCAGCCTTCCTCGCGCTCCTGCGCCCCGTGCCGATCCGCAGCCGGGACGCCGCGCGCGGGTCCAGCGCGGTGCGCACGCCGTCGCCGAGGACGGTGAGGGCGAGGACGGTGACGAAGAGGGCACCGGCCGGGAAGAGCAGGTACTGCGGCGCGGACTGGTACCAGATGTCTGCCGAGGTGATCATCTGTCCCCAGGAGGGCGTGGGCGGCTTCACGCCGACGCCGAGGAAGGACAGGGCCGCCTCGGTGGAGATGTTGGTGGGCACGAGCAGCGCGGCGTAGGTGATGACGGGCGCGGCGAGGCCGGGCAGCAGTTCGCGGCGGGCGACGCTGACGGCGCCCCAGCCGCTGAGCCGGGCGGCGGCGACGTAGTCGAGCCCCTTGAGTCCGAGCGCCTGCGCGCGCACGATCTTGGCGAGGTTGCCCCACGCGATCAGACCGATGACGAAGGCGACCAGGATCGGGCGCGGGAAGCTCGTGGGCACGATGGCCAGCAGCGCGAGCGCCATGATCATCAGCGGCAGGGAGACGATGATGTCCGTGACGCGGCTGAGGAGCTGGTCCACCCAGCGGTTGCCCAGGGCGGCGGCGACACCGATGGTGACGCCGATGGTGACCTGGACGACGGTGGCGGCGAGGGCGACGCCGAGCGAGACGCGGGCGCCGTAGACCATGCGCGCGAACAGGTCGCGTCCGGTCTGGGGTTCGACCCCGAACCAGTGCTCGGCGCTGATCCCGCCGAGCGGTCCGACGGGCACGCCCCCGCGCGCGGAGTCGACGAGCGAGGGGTGGTAGGTGGTCGGGTCCTGGCCCTCGAGGGCGGTGAGCAGCGGCGCGGCGAGCGCGATCAGGACGAGCAGGGCGACGACCGCCGCGGCGGCCAGGGCGGCCCGCCGGGTGCGCAGCCGTCGCCAGAACAGACGGGCCCCCGAGGCCGCCGGGACGGAAAGGTCCGTCCCGGCGGCCTCGACGGCGACAAGAGCGTCACTCACGGGGTCACTTCACCGCGACCTGGGAGATGTCGAGCACGCCGGTCCAGTCGCTGATCACGATGTTCTTGACGTCCGAGCCGTACAGGCGCTTGTAGACGGGGTGGAACAGCGGGACGGTCAGAGCCTGCTCGCCGATCTTCTTGTCGAGGGCGCCCCACCGCGCGGCGGCGGCCTTGAGGTCGGTCAGCTTGTTGATGGCGTCGATCTCGTCGTTGACCGACTTGTCGTTCAGCAGACCGGAGTTGAAGTTGGCGCCGTCCTTGACGATCTGGCGGCCGTCGAAGATCGGGGCGAGGAAGGGACCGCCGGAGGGCCAGTCGGCACCCCAGTGCGCGAGGAAGAAACCGGGCTCGGTCTTCACGCCGTGGATCTTGTCCCGGTAGTCGTTGTCCTCCAGACCCTGGAGCTTGACGGTGATGCCCGCCTTCTTCAGCGCGTCCTGGAGCGCGGTGGCGATCTCCGGGCTGGTCTCGAAGTCCTTGCTGTTGGAGTGGGTCAGGGTCACGGTGAGACCCTTCTGGTAACCCGCCTGCTTCAGCAGCTCCTTCGCCTTGGCCGGGTCGCCGGACTTGCCGGCCGGGAAGGGGTCGTACGGTGTGTAGCCGAAGGACTTCTGGTCCGGCAGGAAGGTGGTCGCGGGCTCGGCGAGGGCGGAGCCGCCGGCCGCGTTGATCACCGAGGAGCGGTCCACGGCGTAGGCGATCGCCTCGCGCACCTTCGGGTTGTCGAACGGCTTCACCTTCGGGTTGAAGGCGATGTAGTTCGTGTAGCCGAAGTGACCGGTGCCGACGCGGTCGGCCAGCTTCTTGTCGCCGCTGACGCGGGCGAGTTCGGCCGGACCGAGGTTGGTGTCGGTGGTGACGGCGGCGGCGTCCGCGCCCTGCGAGGAGGCGAGCCGCTGGTTGATGACGGAGGAGTCGAGCCCGGAGCGCACGTCGATGGTGTCCGGGTACGCCTTGCGCTCGTCGTCGCCGCTCCAGTGCGGGTTGCGCTTGAGCAGGACGCGCTCGCCGTCGTTGTCGTTGCGCACGACGCGGTACGGACCGGAGGAGACCGGGTGCTCCTCGTACTTGGTGCCCTTGTCCTTGGCCTTGGGCACCGGCGCGAACTGCGTCTGGGTGGCCAGGTAGGGGAACTCGCCCTCGGGCTTGTTGAGATGGAAGACGATGGTCCGCGCGTCGGGCGTCTCGATCGCCGCGAGACCCTTCTTGTCCTTGTACGGACCCTGGTACTTGGCGGCGCCGGTCAGCCAGTCGCGCAGGTAGGGGGCGCCGCCGGAGAGTTCGGGGGCGAAGGAGCGCTCGATGCCGTACTTGATGTCCGCCGAGGTGATCGGCGTGCCGTCCTCGTACTTCAGCCCCTTCTTCAGGGTGTACGTCCACACGGTCGCGTCCTTGCTGGGACGCCCGGTGTCGGTGGCGAGGTCGGGGACCACCTTGGCGCCCGCGGCGCCGTTCTCGCGGTTGCGCGTGGTCAGGGTGCGGAAGACCAGCGAGGGGACGTTGCCGCCGCCGGAGGTGTAGAGGCGGGCCGGGTCGAAGTCCGACTGGGGCTGGGAGTTCAGCACGGTGAGGGTGCCGCCCTTGTGCGGCGTGGAGTCGCCGCCCGCGCCCTTGGCATCGTTGTCCTTCGGACCGCAGGCGGCGGCGCCCGCTGCCACGACCAGGCCGACGGATGCCGCTGCCACGCGGCGCGCTATGAGGGACGGTTGACGCATCGGATGAGACGACCTCTCGGGGAAACCCCCGGGAATTTCCCGAAGGGTGAGACACAGGGACGAGGAATGAGACATCCGCGAACAGATGTCGGCCCCGGCGTCGATCGTCGAGAGGTCCGCGACCCAACGGGTCGCAAACAGGGAGGAAAAGGGATATCCCGACGCGAACGCCGAAGCGGCGGCGTCAGCGACAGTGGATGTCGGCCACGCAGAGCGCGGTCACGCCGATGAGCGCCAGCTCGATGGCGGCGCTACGGGGTACGGCGGGACGGGACCACATGCGCAGAAATATGAACGAACATGCGACTCATGTCAATGTGACGTAAGGGGCGCCGGTCAACTCGTCGGGTACGGCCAGGGGTTGGGCAGGCAGTGGATTCCGTCGTGGTCGAGGAACTTGGTCTGCTGCTGCATGACCGGCGCGAGCGCGCCGTCCTTCTGGCAGGTGACATGGCCGTGGCCGAGGCGGTGGCCGACCTCGTGGTTGATGAGCATCTGCCGGTAGGCGTGGATCTTCGCGTCGCCGTAGGTCACGCTGCCCTGTGCCCAGCGGTAGGCGTTGATCATCACGCGCTCGGTGGCCGCCGAGTCGCAGGAGACGTTGTCCTCCGTGGTGTCCAGACCCGACTTCGCGCACCAGAAGGCGGTGGTGCCGGGGCTGGCGAGCGTGATCACGAAGTCCGGCTTGCCCTTCGAGACGCGCTCGAAGGTGCGGGCGCCGTCGTGGGACCAACTGCGGTCGTCGTTGAGCGTCTTCTGCACGGCGTCGGCGAAGAGGGCGCCGTCGAGACCGAGCCCCTGCTCCACGTCGACGCGGTAGGTCAGCTTCTGACCGGTGCCGGGCGCCTTGGCGAAACCGGGCACGGCGTCGAACTTCCCCGAGCCCTTGAGCTTCGCGCCCAGCGGATACAGACGGCTCATCTTCTGCTCGTACGTCAGCGGGACGGCGCTCGGCGCCGCCGACGGGGCTGCCTGCGCCGCGGTCCTCGCCTCGCCGGTGCCCTCGGCGGCGGTCCTCGACTGCCCGTCCGCCCGGCCGTCGGCCACCTGCCCGGCGACGACGACCGCGAGCACGGTGGTCACCGCCGCGGCCGCGACTCCGGTGAAGGTGCGCCCCTTGGTGCCGCGCCGCTGCGCGGGCAGCTCGAACGGCTCGGCGCCCATGCCGACCGGCTCGACGGGCGCGGTGACGCGCGGCGCGTCCGCGCCGGACTCCGCCTCGAAGGCGTCCAGATAGTCCTGCCGGGGTCCGCGCCCGGACCCTCCGGCGGGCGGCGCCGCCGGGACCGGCTCCGTGCGCCGCTGCCGGGGGAACGGCCGCCGCCCGCCCGGCGCCGCATCGGCACCGTCGCGCCCGGGCGGCGTGAACACGCCCCAGCCGCCGCCCTCTTCGCGCACCTCGGGGTGACCGCCGCGCGCCTGCCCGTCCCCGAACGGCGGTCCGCTCCGCGCTGCCGGACCCTCGGACCCGCGCCCGGCGCCCCGCCGCGACGCGGCCCTGCCCAGGGGTCCAGTGCCGAAGGGCGGCGCGCCGTCCGGAGTGGGAACCGGGGTGTGCCCGGCACCCATGGGGTCGCCCCCCATGTGCCCCGCACCCATGTGTCCCGCACCCATGTGTCCGGCACCCATGTGCCCCGCGCCCTGCGGCGAGGGATCGCCCGTGCCCGGAGAGCCCGGCGTCTGCGGCGCCGCGACGTCGTTGCGTCCGTTGCGCGCGCCCGGGATCCGTCCGCCGGGACCGGCTCCCGTGTCCTCGGCCCGCTGCGTCCGCGCAGGGGCCGTCGTGTCCTTCGGGGTCGGTCCCCGGCGGCTGTGACGTCCCACGCCTGACCTCAGCTCTCCGTATCCGAACCGGCTCCACTTGCGCCGGAGTTCACTTCCGCCGCGCCCAATCCGCCTCGCTCGTCGAGGAGTTCACGGAAAGCGGTCGCGACGACCTCCGGGTATTCCATCATCGCCACGTGCCCGGCGTCCGGCAGGGACAGCAAACGGGAGTCGCGGAAGGCGCGGGCGGCCTTGGCGGCCATACGGAAGCCTACGAGCTGATCGCGCCCGCCGTAGACCAGCAGGGTGGGCGCGAGGACGCGTTCGGCCTGGCGCCACAGCCCCTGCTGGCCACCGAGCGTGTACGCGTTGACGATGCCGCGCGCGGAGCGGGTCATCGCGTCCCAGAAGTACGGCAGCCGCAGCCGTCGTTCCAGCTCCTCGACCGCGTACTGGAACGCCTCGGGCGACACGCGCGTGGGGTCGCCGTAGCAGAGCGCCATGACCCCGCGCACCCGCTGCTCGGCCGTCCACTCGCGGGTGAGCCGGTTGAAGAGCGTGGCCACGCCCGGCACGCCGAGCAGTCCGGTGGGCGCGGCGCTGCGCTGGATGCGCAGTTCGGGCAGCGCCGGGGAGACCAGGGTGAGGGTGCGCACGAGATCGGGGCGCACGGCGGCGACGCGCGTGGAGACCGCGCCGCCCAGGGAGTTGCCGAAGAGGTGGACCGGACCGCGTCCGGCGGCGTCGAGGTAGCGGATGACGGCGCGCGCGTGCCCGGTGACCGAGTAGTCGCCGTCGTCCGGCGGCGGGGAGTCGCCGAAGCCGGGCAGGTCGACCGCCTCGCCGTCCACGAGACCGTCCAACTCCGCCATGAGCTGCGACCAGTTCTGCGAGGAACCGCCGAGTCCGTGGACGTACAGCGCGGGCGGCAGCCCCTCGCGCGCGCCGGGGCGGGAGCGGACCGAGAGCGTGACGCCCGGCAGTCCGACCGACCGCATCCGCTCGCCCTCGCCGACCCGTACGGGCGCGACCCTCGGCAGGACGCTGGCGGCCGGGAGCGACGGCGACTCGGTCGAAGACATGCGGCAATGTTACGAGACGATCACACCACGCTTCATGTGTTCGCCGTCACAGCCCTCGTCCCGGCGTTCACAGGTGAGGTCCGCCGTGCGGCGGGCAGATGGCATGGCGTCCGGTCGAGGTGTCTCCTAGGCTCGTACAGCGGGAAGCCGCGTGCGGCACCACCCCGCCGCCCTCGGTGCCGCCTCGACCGACGCTCTCAGGAAGCCGACGTCCTCAGGAAGGGAGCCCGCCATGGCTTACGACCCCACCGAGCCGGACGCGATCGAGGAGCTGGAATCCCGGGGCGAGACGGTCGAGGAGATCGGCGTCGAGGAGCCCGAGAACGACGCGGCCGAGCAGCAGACCGACCTCGCGGAGGACCGCGACGCGCCCCTGACCGACGTGGACCCGGCCAAGGGCAACGAGGCCGATCTGATCGAACAGGCGCGCGTGGTCACCCTCGACGAGGACGACTACCGCTGACCTCACCGGATCCTTACCGGACCGCCTCCACGCCCCTACCGGCGCGCACGGCCGTGCTCCGCGCCTTCCGCCCGCCGTCCGGTACGTGAAATTCTGCGCTCGCACCGCGCACACCACGATTACCGAAAAGTACGATGGCCGCGCGGCCCGTACCGCATGAGGACGACCTTGGGAGGCGGCGTGACAGCCATCGAGCAAACAGAGGCGGCACGCCCGCGCGGCACCCGTCTGCCGCGCCGCGCCCGGCGGAACCAGCTCCTGGGCGCCGCCCAGGAGGTGTTCGTGGCGCAGGGCTATCACGCGGCGGCGATGGACGACATCGCCGAGCGCGCCGGAGTCAGCAAGCCGGTGCTGTACCAGCACTTCCCCGGCAAGCTCGACCTGTACCTCGCGCTGCTCGACCAGCACTGCGAGGCACTGATCCACGCCGTGCGCACCGCGCTGGCCTCGACCACGGACAACAAGCAGCGCGTCCGCGCGACCATGGACGCCTACTTCGCCTACATCGAGGACGACGGCGGCGCCTTCCGCCTGGTCTTCGAGTCGGACCTGACGAACGAGCCCGCCGTGCGCGAGCGCGTCGACAAGGTCACCACCGAGTGCGCCGAGGCGATCTGCGAGGTCATCGCCGAGGACACCGGTCTCTCGCGCGCGGAGTCCATGCTGCTCGCCTCCGGGCTCGGCGGACTCGCCCAGGTCGTCGCGCGCTCCTGGCTGCACAGCGACCGCAGCGTGCCGCGCGACCAGGCGGTGCAGTTGCTGGCGTCGCTGGCGTGGCGGGGCATCGCGGGCTTCCCGCTGCACGGCACCGACCACCACTGAGACGGCTCCGCCGCGCCCTGTTCGCTGATGGCGTGCGGGCGCGCGGCGTACTCGTCCCCTCACCGGGCTAATGTGTGCAGCGTACGGCGCGGCAGATCGCGCACATCACTGACCGTCGGAGGGACATAGCCGTGGAGGTCAAGATCGGCGTGCAGCACGCGCCCCGCGAGATCGTTCTGGAGAGCGGTCAGAGCGTGGACGAGGTCGAGCGCCTGGTGGCCGAGGCGCTGGCCGGCAAGTCGCCGCTGCTGAGCCTCGTGGACGAGCGCGGCCGCAAGGTCCTGGTCCCGGCGGACCGCCTCGCGTACGTGGAGATCGGCGAGCCGACCGTCCGCAAGGTGGGCTTCGGCACGCTGTAGGACTCGCGTCGACGAGAAGGGCCCGGTGGCACCCGCCACCGGGCCCTTCGTCGTACGAACCCCCCACAACCGGTGCACAGGGGTGATTGAAATCCGCAGGTCACGGGTAAGACGGGCTACGACCTCAAGAGCACGCCCGACCGTGGAGGTACCTCGCGATGATCCTGGAAGTGCTCGTATCGGCCGCGCTCGGGGCGGGGCTGGCCTGGGCGGCGGCGCGCCGTCTGCCGCACCGGCTGCCCTCACGCGCACTGGTGTTCGCGACGGGTCTCGCGGGAGCCCTCTTCGGTGACTTCGTCACGCACAGCGCGCTCGGCGCGGCGCCCGTTGTGGTGACCCTGCTCGGCGCGGCGGTCGTCTCGGCCGCCTCGCTGTCGCTGCTGTTGCGCCCGGCCGGGCGGTTGCGTCGACGGTCCGCGCCGGCGTAGCCGCCCGTAGGGAAAGAGCGTCAGGCGGCGAGCCCGAGCGCGGCCATCCGCTTGGTGTGCGCCTCGGTGATCCGGGTGAACATCCGGCCGACCTCCGCGAGGTCGAAGCCGTCGGCCACGCCGCCGACCAGCATGGTCGAGAGCGCGTCGCGGTCCGCGACCACCCGCTGCGACTGGGACAGCGCCTCGCCCATCAGCCGCCGCGCCCACAGCGCGAGCCGTCCGCCCACGCGCGGGTCGGCGTCGATGGCGGCGCGCACCTTCTCCACGGCGAAGCCCGCGTGCCCGGTGTCGTCGAGGACGGCGAGGACCAGTTCACGGGTGTCGGAGTCGAGGCGGGCGGCGACCTCGCGGTAGAAGTCGCTCGCGATCGAGTCACCGACGTACGCCTTGACCAGACCCTCCAGCCAGTCCGAGGGCGCGGTCTGCCGGTGGAAGCCGTCCAGGGCGGCGACGAAGGGTTCCATCGCCGCCGTCGGCTCCTGGCCGATCTCGGTCAGCCGGTTCCGCAGCCGCTCGAAGTGGTGGAACTCGGCCGAGGCCATCTTCGCCAGCTCCGCCTTGTCCGCGAGGGTCGGCGCCAGCTTGGCGTCCTCCGCGAGACGTTCGAACGCCGCCAGCTCGCCGTAGGCCAGCGCGCCGAGCAGGTCCACGACCGCCGCGCGGTACTGCGGGTCCGCCGCGGCCGACGCCCAGTCCTTGGCCGCGACACCGGTGGGACCAGCGGTTCCGGCGGGTTCGACGGGAGCCGGGGCCGCGTTCTCAGGCTTGTCAGAGCTAGTCATGACGCGCACAATAGCCCGCTTGTCCTGCGTCTCCACCCCCCGGCAGAGCGGTGTGACGACGACTACGTGACCAAATCGGCCATCGCGAGTGCGGCAATCCGGGGTATGGTGGTAATGCGCCTGCTGGAGCGCGCTGACGTGTTCGGCGTGTCCTGCCAGGCCGCACGCATGAGGATGCCCGGTCGGTGGCCCGATCGGCTCCGACCCGACAGCTCTCCGTGGCCGTACGACCGTGTACGTACGACGACCGGAGGGAACCCTCAGCGGTACGAGCGCTAGAGCGTCGGCAGAGGTCCCCGTGTCATACGGCTCGCCCCAGTGGTGGGCGCGTACGGCGGCCGACGTCCCCGGCACGGTCGACTTGACCCCCGCGCTCGCCTCGCGCCGCGCACACAGAAGAGGCATAACCCTGACTACGACGTTCCGAGATCTCGGAATTCTCCCCGAGACCGCCGAAGCCCTTGAGGCCGTCGGCATCATCAACCCCTTTCCCATCCAGGAGATGACCCTCCCCGTCGCCCTCTCGGGCACGGATGTCATCGGCCAGGCCAAGACCGGTACGGGCAAGACTCTCGGCTTCGGCCTCCCGCTCCTCGAGCGCGTGATCGTCCCCGCCGACGTCGAGGCCGGCCGCGCCGCCCCCGAGGCACTGACCGGCGCGCCGCAGGCGCTCATCGTCGTGCCCACGCGCGAGCTGTGCACCCAGGTCACCAACGACCTGCTGACCGCCGGCAAGGTGCGCAACGTGCGCGTCCTCGCCATCTACGGCGGCCGTGCCTACGAGCCGCAGGTCGAGGCGCTGAACAAGGGCGTCGACGTGGTCGTCGGCACCCCCGGTCGGCTGCTGGACCTCGCGGGCCAGAAGAAGCTGGACCTCTCGCACGTGAAGTGCCTGGTCCTCGACGAGGCCGACGAGATGCTCGACCTGGGCTTCCTGCCCGACGTCGAGAAGATCATCAACCTGCTTCCGGCCACGCGCCAGACCATGCTGTTCTCGGCCACCATGCCGGGCGCGGTCATCGGTCTCGCCCGCCGCTACATGTCCCGCCCCACGCACATCCGCGCCACCGCGCCGGACGACGAGGGCGTCACGGTCGCGAACATCAAGCAGTTCGTCTACCGCGGTCACTCCATGGACAAGCCGGAGATGGTCGCGCGCATACTGCAGGCCGACGGCCGCGGTCTGGCGATGATCTTCTGCCGTACCAAGCGCACCGCCGCCGACATCGCCGAGCAGCTCCAGCGCCGGGGCTTCGCCTCGGGCGCGGTCCACGGCGACCTCGGCCAGGGTGCCCGCGAGCAGGCGCTGCGCGCCTTCCGCAACGGCAAGGTGGACGTGCTGGTCTGCACCGACGTGGCCGCGCGCGGCATCGACGTCGAGGGCGTCACGCACGTCATCAACTACCAGTCCCCCGAGGACGAGAAGACGTACCTGCACCGCGTCGGCCGCACCGGTCGCGCGGGCGCCAAGGGCACGGCGATCACGTTCGTCGACTGGGACGACATCCCGCGCTGGCAGCTCATCAACAAGGCGCTGCAGCTCGACTTCAACGACCCGGTGGAGACGTACTCGACGTCCCCGCACCTGTTCTCCGACCTCGGCATCCCCGAGGGCACGAAGGGCACCCTGCCGCGCTCGGAGCGCACCCGCGCCGGGCTCGACGCGGAGGTCCTGGAGGACCTGGGCGAGCCCGGTGGGCGCGCGCCGCGTGGCCGGGGCGGTCGGGGCGACCGTGATGAGCGCGGTGGTCGTGGTGGCCGTGGCCGTGACGAGCGCGGTGGCCGCGGTGAGTCCGCCGCCGCCGAGCAGGAGCGTCCGGCGCGCACCCCGCGCCGCCGCCGCCGTACGCGCAACGGTGCTCCGCTGGAGTCCGGCGCCGCCGCTCCGGTCGTCGAGACCGCCGCCACCGAGGAGGCGACGGCGACCCGTACGCCGCGCCGCCGTCGCCGCACGCGCAACGGCGCGTCGGGCGGGGGCGAGCAGCCGGTGACGACCGCCGCCGAGACCGCCGTGCAGACGGCGGAGGGTCCGGCTGTCGTGGACACCGCCGTGGAGACCCCGGAGCAGCCGCGCCGCCGCCGTACGCGCAAGCAGGCGGAGACCGTGGAGGCGCCGGTCGCGGTGACCGAGGCGCCCGCCGTCGAGGCTCCCGTGGCCGAGCCGGTCGCGGAGACCAAGCCGCGCCGCCGCACCCGCAAGACCGCCGAGGCGGTCGTGGACGCGGTGGAGACGCCGGTCGAGGCGCCGGTCGCCGAGGCTCCGAAGCGCCGGACCCGCAAGGCAGCCGCCGCCCCGGAGGCCGTCGAGGTCACCGAGACCGCGGCTCCCAAGCGCCGTACGCGCAAGGCAGCCGAGGCCGTCGTCGACACCGTCGAGGGCGCCGAGGCGGAGACCAAGCCGCGCCGCCGCACCCGCAAGACCGCCGAGGCGGTCGTGGACACGGCGGAGACGCCGGTCGAGGCGCCGGTGACCGAGGCGCCCAAGCGCCGGACCCGCAAGACGGCAGCCGCCGTGGAGGCCACCGACGCCCCCGAGGCGGAGGCTCCCAAGCGCCGGACCCGCAAGACCGCCGCCACGGCGCCCGCCGAGACCGCCGAGGTGGTCGCGGAGGCTCCGAAGCGCCGTACGCGCAAGGCTGCCGCCATCGCTCCTGAGGCGGGTGACGTCGCGGAGGTCAAGCCGCGTCGTACCCGCAAGGCGACCGCCGCGGCGGTCGACGGGGACGAGGCGCCCGCGCCCAAGGCGCGCCGCACCCGGAAGGCCGTGGCCGAGGCCGCGGAGATCCCGGCGCAGGCCACCGAGGAGCCGGAGGCCAAGCCGCGCCGCCGCACCCGCAAGGCGACGACGGCCACCGAGGTCTGATCCTCACCGCGATACGCCGACGGCCCGGTCCCTTTTCCTGGGGGCCGGGCCGTCGGCGTATCGGCGGGTCAGTACTGCGTCTGCAGGTGCTCCCAGAAGCCGTCCCGCAGCGCCCGGCGCAGATCCGCCTGGCCGCGCAGGGAGTACTGGAGCAGGTTCTCCGCCTCGACCAGCAGATCCTGGTCGACGGAACCGGGCAGATAGGGGTGGCCGGGGAGGAGTTCGCCGAGGGCGTCGCGCCCCCGGGAGGCGAGCCACTTGGCCGCGATCTGGGCGCCGACGAAGCGCACGTCCTCCCGGGTGGGCCGGTTCCCGGTCGCCTCGTACGCGGCGGCGGTACGGCGCGAGACGTACGGCTTGCAGAACTCCAGGTCGAAGGTGCGCTGGCTGTCGACCTCCCACAGCAGCGGCTCGGCCTGGTTGCGGCCCTCGGGCGCCTCGATGCCCCACAGATGGACGCGGGCGCCGTACCCCTGCGCCGCCTCGACCGCCGAGACCAGGTCCTCGTCGCCGCCGAGCAGCGCCGCGTCGCTGATGGCGCGGTGCCGGGCGAGGGACTCCAGGTCGGTGCGGATGAGGGAGTCGACGCCCTTCTGCTGGTTGTGCGCGTTGAGGTTGCCGAGGCGCACCTTGACGTCGGGCAGCTCCGCGATGGTCTGCTGCTCGGCGGTGTGGATGCGGCGGCGGGCGCCGTCGTACCAGTAGACGCGCAGCAGACGGCTGTCGGCGAAGATCGAGCGGGCCTTGTCGATGAGCGCGTCGATCAGCCCCTCGGCGTCGAGGTCGAAGGCGCGCCGGTCCTCCGTACCGGCCACGAGCCGGCCCGCGGCGGCGTAGAGATAGCCCGCGTCCACGAAGATCGCGTGGGTGGAGGGGGTCTTCGCCACCTCGGCGAGCATCCGCTGGAGCAGCTCGTTGGTGTGGTCGATGCGGGCGCCCAGGTCCGCCAGGTCGTCGTTCATCACGTCCATTGTCCCGGCCGTCACGCTGCGAACACAACCGGTCCCGGTCAGTCCACCCAAGGGCTTCTCCGGACGCGCTCCCTACCGGCGGGTAGTTAGTCGTTCGAAAAATTTCTTTAGCGTAGGGAATGTTTGTAACACGCAGTCCGTTGTCTAGGTATGCAACACCGCGACATCACTCGTCGCACCCAGTAGTTCTCCGCAGGAGGATGACCAGACGAAGGGAGAAGCCATGCGCTTCGAAATCATGCGACTCGACGAGGTGGACGGCACGACCGTGGACACCACCGTCGTGGACGCCGCCTCCGTCAATCGGATCGTGCAGCAGGCAGCCGCCATCGGGCAGCGCCTGTGGATCCGCCCGGCCGACACCACGGCCTCGTAGGGCGTACGCACGACACTCAAGCCTTCCGGGGGAGCCGAGGCTCCGTCTCAGCTCCCCCGGATCACCTGAGTGACACCGTTGATGATCTGCTGCACGGCGATCGCGGCGAGCATCATGCCCGCGAGCCGCGTCACGAGGACCACGCCCCCGTCCTTGATGACCTTGATGATGTGCAGCGAATACCGCATCACCAGCCACAGCACGACATGGATGGCGAGGATCGCCGCCCAGACCGAGACCTGTGTGGCGACACTGTCCGCCTTCTGCACGGCCAGGATCACGGACACGATGGCTCCGGGCCCGGCGAGCAGCGGCATCCCCAGGGGCACCAGTGCGACGTTGACGTCCTTGGTCTGCTGGGGCTCGTCGGTCTTGCCGGTGAGCAGGTCGAGCGCGATGAGCAGGAGCAGCAGACCGCCCGCGATCATCAGCGCCGGGACCGAGACATGCAGATAGTCGAGGATCTGGTGGCCAAGCAGGCCGAAGACCGCGATGACCCCGCCCGCCACGCAGACGGCCTGGAATGCCATCCGCTTCTGCGTCTTGGCCGGGCGTCCGGCGGTCAGGGCGAGGAAGATCGGGGTGATCCCCGGGGGGTCCATGATCACGAAGAGGGTCAGGAACAGGGAGCCGAAGACGGCGAGGTCGAACATGGTGTGCCTTGTGTGCCTTGCATGACGAGCCACCACCGCACGCGCACGTCCGTGACCTGGCCGTGGAAGACCGGGCCACGGCAGCGCGCGCGGTGGACGTGCGGAGTTGCCGGGGGAAATGAGGGGGAAAGCAGGGGGAGGGAAGGGCGCGGGCGCCCGGGGGTCAGATCCCGCCGGTCCCCGGGACGGGGAACGCGCCGGTGGCGCGGCGGATGATCTCCCCGTAGACCTCGGGGTCCGTGGTGTTCGCGCCGAGCGCGACGGTCTTGCGGCTGCCGTGGTAGTCCGAGGAGCCCGTGACCAGCAGCCCCAGGTCGCCCGCGAGGTCCCGCAGCCGGGTCCGGGTCGCGGGATCGTGGTCCATGTGGTCGACCTCGATGCCGTCCAGTCCCGCCTCGGCGAGCTTGGCGATCGTGGTCTCCGGGACCGTGCGTCCGCGCTTCACGGCGGCCGGGTGCGCGAAGACGGTGACCCCGCCCGCGTCCTTGACCAGCCGGATCGCCTCGAACGGGTCCGTCTCGTGCTTGGGCACGTACGCCCGCCCGCCGTCGGCCAGCCACTCGGGCGTGAACGCGTCGCTCACCGTGGGGACGACACCCAGCTCGACCAGCGCGGAGGCGATGTGCGGGCGCCCCACCGAGCCTCCGGCGGCGATCCGCTCGACCTGCTCCCAGGTGACCGGCACGCCCAGCGTGTTCAGTTCGCCGATCATCGCCTGGGCGCGCGGCACCCGGTCGTCGCGGACCAGCTCGCGCTCGGCGAGCAGGGCGGGCTCCTCGGGGTCGAAGAGGTAGGCGAGGAGATGCATCGAGACGCCGTCGGTACGGCAGGACAGCTCGGCGCCGGGGACGAGGGTGAGCCCCTCGGGCAGCGCGGCGCTCGCCTCGGCGTGACCGCGGGTGGTGTCGTGGTCGGTCAGCGCGACCACGTCGAGCCCCGCGCGGGCGGCGTTGCGCACCAGCTCGGCGGGGGTGTCTGTGCCGTCGGAAGCCGTGGAGTGGCAGTGCAGGTCGATGCGCACGGCGACTCCAGACGAGGACGGGGGCGGAGGGAACACCTAAGGATAGCCGCGCGCACCCGATGCCCTGTCACACCCGCACCTGCCCGGCGCCCCCTACAGCGTGCGGGGACCACATGGGCCCGCAGCACATGTGGCGCCGCCCCGTACGGGGTCTCCCTCAGGGGCGCATCAGCCGGGGCGACAGCGCCCCGCACGGCACCAGGTCGATCTCCGCGCCCGCGTCCCTGAGGTCGGTCAGCACCAGCTCCTCGTACATCAGCAGGCTCGACTGCTCGGGCCACATCACCGCCCACAGCCACATCCCGAGCGCCTCGCCCGCGAAGGCGGCGCGGTCGGTGGGGGTGCCGGAGACGTGCCAGAGCGGGGTCGGGCGTCCGGCCGCGAGGACCTTGGTCTGCGGCGGCTTCTCCACGTTCAGGTACGCGCCGGGATCGGGACCGTCCAGACCCGCGTACCGCGCGCCGAGTCCGACGCCCATCTCCTCCGCGACGAGGATCAGCTCGCCGGGTCCGCCGAGCGGTCCGGGACCGGAGCAGGCGACGGCGCTGGCACGACCGCCGCTGCGGTCGTCACCGGCGTGGGCGATGCCGGTGAACAGCCAGCCGACCGGCAGTGGCCACGGCATCCACACCGGGACACGCGTGCGCTGGACGACGGCGGTGAGCGCCTCGACACTGGGCGGGATCACGGGCTGGAGCGGCTGCACCGACCCGTGCGCGGCACACTGCCACGAGTCGGCGAACAGACCGGGAGCCCTGACCCGGCCACCGCACCTCGGGCAACTGGGTTCGCCCCTCATAGAGCCCCACGGTCCTACCCGCACCGGCCCACGTCAAGGACGATCACCCGTCCGGCGGCGACCCGCCGTCACGGGGGCGCCGGTATGCGGCGCAGCCGGAGCCGGAGAGCGGGAGCGGGGAAACCCGGCACTGGGAAACCGCCCCGGGAGCCCGGCACCGTCCGGCGGCGGACCGCCACCGCGGGGGCGCCGGGGGCGCCGGAGCGCGGCGCAGCCGGAACC
Source organism: Streptomyces sp. DSM 110735 (assembly GCF_016482685.1). Classification (GTDB taxonomy): domain Bacteria; phylum Actinomycetota; class Actinomycetes; order Streptomycetales; family Streptomycetaceae; genus Streptomyces. Next base: position 152,839 of record NZ_JACYHF010000007.1, read on the forward strand.
GGACAGCGGGAGCGGGGAAACCCGGCACTGGGAAACCGCCCCGGGAGCCCGACACCGTCCGACGGCGGACCGCCACCGCGCGGGCACCGGAGCGCGGCGCAGCCGGAACCGGACAACGGGAGCGGAGAGCCCGACACTGGGAAACCGCCCCGGGAGCCCGGCACCGTCCGACGGCGGACCGCCACCGCAGGGGCGCCGAAGCCGCCGGAGCGCGGCGCAGCCGGAACCGGACAGCGGGAGTGGGAAACCCTGCGCCGACCGCGGAGCGTGGATGCACACGGCGCGGGCGAGCGCGTTCAGGTCCGGCGGCGGTCGCGTCGCACGCGACCGCGCTCCGCGCCCCAACTCCCCCGCGCTCCAGGCAGCTTGGTGAGCTTGCTCACCCCGGCGTTCAGTCCAGCGGGACGCCCGCGCGCAGCGGGTCGCGCAGATCGGTGCCGTGGGTCAGCCAGCGCTCCTGGAGAGCCTGCGCGCCGTGCACGCGTTTCCAGGCCGCCTCGTTCGGGGTCATCGGGAGCAGCGGCAGGAACCGTACGGGGTCCAGCGGGTCGTCGAGGTCCAGGTCCTCCACCAGACCGCCCGGCTCGCCGACCAGGACCGAGGTGAAGGAGGCGCCGGGCCACAGCGGCTCGCCGGTGTCCAGGGAGGCGCCGGGGGCGATCACCACGCCCTCGACCTGCGGGGACGCGGCGAGCACGGCGAGCGGTCTGAGCACCTGGTCGGTACCGGCGCGACCCGTGCGGACGGTGAGGACCAGCTCCGCGCGCGGTCCCCGGACGGGGTCGGCGACCATCGTCGTCGGGTCGGTCATGGGGTGCGCGGACATGCCGAGGCTGGCGTAGCGGACGAGGTCTCCCTCCAGGAAGCGGAGCACCTCCACGCGGTCGGCGCCGAGGAAGGTGACCGAGGCGCGCGCGTCCGGTTCGCCCAGGGCGGTGGTCAACCGGGCCTCGACCAGAGGAAGAACATCAACCATGCGGTGAGCATAGAACTCGTCAGTGGCAGGCAAAGCCGCGCCTTGACACCACAGGCGGCTGCTACGCTGAGCCGGTGGTTCGGGGCCGCGTGCAGAAGCACGCTGTCGAGTCCCGACGCCGATGAGACTCCCTTACGAGGGACCGGCCGGAGGAGGTGGGGCTGTCATGGATCGAAGTCGACCGTGCAGTACCACTCGCTCTTCCCGCCGTTGATGCCGTTCCTGGCCGGCTGCCACCTTCACGTTCGCGTTGCCGTTCGGAAGAGCACTTCGTTTCGCTTTGCCTGATCTGCCTGATCTCCATCAGTTCTGCATCAGTAGCGAAGTCGCCACCGCGACGGTGCGGTGCTCCCCGCTTTGTGGACGTGCCAAACCTACGGAGTCAGGACGTCCCCATTCCGGGTAGTTCCAGCCGTCGCGGGCCGCGCCCTTGCTGCCTGCCCGCGAAGGAGCCTGCCCATGTCGATGATCCGCGACCTGCGAGCCGTGGTCCGACCGTCCTCCCGCCCGACCCCGCGCGAGACGACGCCCGCGTACGACACCACGCGTGACCCGGCCACCCCGTCGGCCATCGTCGACTGCGCGGTCTACCGCGACGGCACCCGCGTCGAGAGCGACAAGCCGCTCGGCCCGCAGGAGGCGATGCGTCAGGTGCGGCGCGACGGCGGGTTCGTGTGGATCGGTCTGCACGAGCCGACCGAGGCCGAGTTCGCCGGGATCGCGAACGTCTTCGGGCTCCACCCGCTCGCCGTGGAGGACGCGGTGCAGGCGCACCAGCGCCCGAAGCTGGAGCGCTACGACGACTCCCTGTTCACCGTGTTCAAGACCATCCACTACGTCGAGCACGACCGGCTCACCGCCAACAGCGAGGTCGTCGAGACGGGTGAGGTCATGTGCTTCACCGGACGGGACTTCTTCATCACCGTCCGGCACGGCGGCCAGGGTTCGCTGCGCGCGCTGCGCCACCGCCTCCAGGACGACCCGGAGCTGCTCGCCAAGGGTCCCTCGGCCGTGCTGCACGCCATCGCCGACCATGTGGTGGACGGCTACCTCGCGGTCGCGGACGCCGTGCAGGACGACATCGACGAGGTGGAGACCGAGGTCTTCTCCCCCGGTCGCAACGGCGGTGTCTCGCGCGGTGTGGACTCGGCGCGGATCTACCAGCTCAAGCGCGAGGTACTGGAGTTCAAGCGCGCGGTCGCCCCGCTGCTGCGGCCGATGCAGTTGCTGAGCGAGCGTCCGATGCGGCTGATCGACCCGGACATCCAGAAGTACTTCCGTGACGTCGCGGACCACGTCGCCCGGGTGCACGAGCAGGTGGTCGGCTTCGACGAACTGCTGAACTCCATCCTCCAGGCGAACCTGGCGCAGGCGTCCGTCGCGCAGAACGAGGACATGCGCAAGATCACCGCCTGGGCGGCGATCATCGCCGTCCCCACCATGGTGTGCGGGGTGTACGGCATGAACTTCAAGCACATGCCCGAGCTGCACTGGAAGTACGGCTACCCGGTGATCATGGGCATCACGGTCGCCCTCTGCCTCGGCATCCACCGCACGCTGAAGCGCAACGGCTGGCTGTAGGCGCGCCTCGTTAGTCTGGGCGCATGAGTAGCGAGCTGCCCGGCCAGGACCTCTTCGACCAGGTCCTCATCGAGGAGGCCACCAAGAAGTCCGGTCTGATCTGGGTCCGGGGCACCGGGGTCGCCGCCGCGCGCCCGCTGTGGCACGTGTGGCACGAGGGCGCCGCCTGTCTGATCGGTGACGGTCCCGGTGAGCAGCCGCTGCCCGGTCTCACCGACGGCGGTGGCGCCGAGGTGACGGTGCGGAGCAAGGACAAGGGCGGTCGGCTGGTGAGCTGGCCCGCCACCGTGCACGCGCTGCCGCCCGGGTCGCCCGAGTGGGAGGCGGCGGTGGCCGAGCTGAAGGGCAAGCGGCTCAACGCCTCCGACAGCGAGACGATGACCGAGCGCTGGGCGCGCGAGTGCCGCGTGGTGCGCCTGGTGCCGACCGGCGCCGTGGAACCGCCGCCCACCGGCAGCCTGGCCGCCCCGCCGCTGCCCACCCCGGCGACGACCCGGCAGCCGATCCCGGCGGCGCTGCCGAGGCTGCTGACGCGCCGTCGCAAGAAGGGTTAGGAAGACGAGGGGCTTCGGCTCAGGACGCGGGCAGGCTGCTGCCGTAGTCCACGGTCTCCGAGGCGGGGGGCTCGGCGAGCGAGAAGCTCTTGCCCCAGTCGGAGAAGGTGAGCGTGCCCGCCCGTCCGGCGCGCACCAGGCGCAGCGGATAGGGCTTGCCCTCCAGGGAGACGTCGAGGGTGCCGCCCTGGCCGCCGTCACCGGTCACCCGGATCGTGCGGGTGCCGCCCTGCTCGTGGTGCCCGGCGGTGGCGAGCTTGCCGTGCAGGGTCAGCAGACCCGGCATCAGCACGTCCTTGTCGGTGAAGCCGATGAACTTCTTGTACGCCGCGTCCGCCTGCGGGACCTTCACGTACTTGCCCTGGAGCTTGGAGGCGGCCGAGGCGTCCCCCGCCCGCTTCCAGAAGTCGGCGTCCGCCTTGAGATACAGCTTCTCGCCGACGCGCAGCAGCCGGAACGCCGAGCCCTTGGCGGTGACCGAGCCGCTGGCGCCGCCCGACTTGAGCCGCATGTCGATCCGGTAGGTGTCCTTGCCGGTCACCACCGTTCCCGCCAGGTGCACGTCCTCGGCGCCGGCCGCCGCCGTCCGCGTACGCGACTGGATCTTGTCCGGGGGCAGCTTGCCGACACCGTTCGTGCCCGCGTCCGGGTCGTCGCCGCCGCAGCCCGCCAGCACCGTGGCCGAGAGGGCCAGGACGCACGCGCCGAGCGCGGTGCGACGGCGGGCGGGGATCCGGGGAATCGCAGTCACAGGTGGGGCTGCCTCTCTGTGGTTCCGAACGGCGTACGGCAGCGTACCGGGGGCTCCGGGCGGCCATGGAGCGAGCCCGTCCGGACCGTCCACCAGGGCGTGTCCGATCGGTACGGGCTAGCCTGAAGCGCACGCGAGTCGGCAAAACCGAGCGATCCCGAGCGATCGAGACAGATCGAGGCAAAGGAAGCGAAGCCATGGCAGCCGGTGCTCCCCGGATCTTCGTCTCGCACCTGGCCGGGGCTCCCGTGTTCGACCCGACCGGCGACCAGGTGGGCCGCGTCCGGGACCTCGTCGTCATGCTGCGCGTCGGGCGGCGTCCCCCGCGCGTCCTCGGTCTGGTCGTCGAGCTGTCCAACCGGCGCCGGATCTTCCTGCCGATGACCCGGGTGACCGGACTCGACTCCGGCCAGGTCATCTCCACCGGGGTGGTCAACGTGCGCCGCTTCGAGCAACGGCCCACCGAGCGGCTGGTGTTCGGGGAACTCCTGGACCGGCGCGTCCAACTGGTGGAGACCGGCGAGGAGGTCACCGTCCTCGACCTGTCCGTGCAGCAGCTCCCGGCGCGCCGGGACTGGGAGGTCGACCGCGTCTTCGTGCGCAAGGGCAAGAAGGGCGGCGCGTTCCGGCGGGCCAAGGGGGAGTCGCTGACGGTGCCCTGGTCGGACGTCACAGGGTTCTCGCTTGAGGAGCACGGGCAGGGCGCGGAGAGCCTGCTCGCCACCTTCGAGCAACTGCGCCCGGCGGACCTCGCCAACGTGCTGCACCACCTCTCCCCCAAGCGGCGCGCCGAGGTCGCCGCCGCCCTGGACGACGACCGGCTCGCGGACGTCCTGGAGGAGCTGCCCGAGGACGACCAGATCGAGATCCTCGGCAAGCTCAAGGAGGAGCGCGCCGCCGACGTCCTGGAGGCGATGGACCCCGACGACGCCGCCGACCTGCTCGGCGAGCTGCCCGAGGAGGACAAGGAGCGCCTGCTGAGCCTGATGCAGCCCGACGACGCGGCCGACATGCGGCGCCTGATGTCGTACGAGGAGCACACGGCGGGCGGGCTGATGACGACCGAGCCGATCGTGCTGCGCCCCGACGCCACCGTCGCGGACGCGCTCGCCCGGGTCCGCAACCCCGACCTCTCCCCCGCGCTCGCCGCGCAGGTCTACGTCTGCCGCCCGCCCGACGAGACGCCGACCGGCAAGTACCTGGGCACGGTGCACTTCCAGCGGCTGCTGCGCGACCCGCCGTACACCCTGGTCAGCTCGCTCATCGACGACGACCTCCAGTCCCTCGACCCGGACGCCACGCTGCCCGTCATCGCCGGGTTCTTCGCCACGTACGACATGGTCGCCGCGCCCGTGGTGGACGAGTCCGGCTCGCTGCTCGGCGCGGTCACCGTCGACGACGTGCTCGACCACATGCTGCCCGACGACTGGCGGGAGACGGAGTTCCATCTGGACGGCGCGATGGAACAGGGAGCCGCGAGCCATGGGGGCTGAGCGCGAGGGGAGCCGGGACGGTGGCCGCGAGCGCTCCCCGGCGGGCGCCACGGCCACCGCCCGCCCCCGTATGCCCCGTCTGGACCAGCCGCGCCCGCCGCGCAGGCGGGTGCTGCCGGAGTGGGACGCGGAGGCGTTCGGGCGCCTTTCGGAACGCATCGCCCGGTTCCTGGGAACGGGTCGCTTCCTGGTCTGGATGACGGTCGTCATCATCGTCTGGGTGCTGTGGAACATCGCGGCACCGGCGGTGGTGCGCTTCGACCCCTACCCGTTCATCTTCCTGACCCTGATGCTCTCCCTCCAGGCGTCCTACGCGGCGCCGCTGATCCTGCTCGCGCAGAACCGGCAGGACGACCGCGACCGGGTCAACCTGGAGCAGGACCGCAAGCAGAACGAGCGGTCGATCGCCGACACCGAGTACCTGACCCGGGAGATCGCCGCGCTGCGCATGGGTCTGGGCGAGGTCGCCACCCGCGACTGGATCCGCTCCGAGCTGCAGGACCTGATCCGGGACCTGGAGGAGGAGCGGCGCCGCGACGGTCACCCCTCCCGCATCGCATTCCCGGCGGAACGGGCGGAACGGCCGTCCGGGCGTGACGCAGACGACCGCTGAGGCGCTACACGGCGGCACCGCCTTGCGCCGTACCATCGACCTTATGGCTATGGAAGACGCGGTGCGCGAGGCACTGGCGACGGTGAACGACCCCGAGATCAACCGACCGATCACCGAACTCGGCATGGTCAAATCGGTGGAGATCGGCGCGGACGGCGCGGTCGCGGTCACGGTGTACCTGACGGTCTCCGGCTGCCCGATGCGCGAGACCATCACCGAGCGCGTGACCACGGCGGTCTCCCGCGTCGACGGGGTCTCCCGCGTCGACGTCGCGCTGGACGTGATGAGCGACGAGCAGCGCCGGGAGCTGGCCAACGCGCTGCGCGGCGGCCAGGCCGAGCGCGAGATCCCCTTCGCCAAGCCGGGCAGCCTCACCCGGGTGTACGCGGTCGCCTCCGGCAAGGGCGGCGTCGGCAAGTCCTCCGTGACGGTGAACCTGGCGGCCGCGATGGCCGCCGACGGTCTGAAGGTCGGTGTCGTGGACGCCGACATCTACGGCCACAGCGTGCCGCGCATGCTGGGCGCGGACGGCCGTCCCACCCAGGTCGAGAACATGATCATGCCGCCGTCGGCGAACGGCGTGAAGGTCATCTCGATCGGCATGTTCACCCCGGGCAACGCGCCGGTCGTCTGGCGCGGTCCGATGCTGCACCGCGCGCTCCAGCAGTTCCTGTCGGACGTGTACTGGGGCGACCTGGACGTGCTGCTGCTCGACCTGCCGCCGGGCACTGGTGACATCGCCATCTCGGTGGCCCAGCTCGTCCCGAACGCGGAGATCCTGGTCGTGACGACCCCGCAGCAGGCGGCGGCCGAGGTGGCCGAGCGCGCGGGCTCCATCGCGGTGCAGACCCACCAGAAGATCGTCGGCGTGGTCGAGAACATGTCGGGTCTGCCCTGCCCGCACTGCGGCGAGATGGTCGACGTGTTCGGCACCGGCGGCGGTCAGACGGTCGCCGAGGGCCTGACCCGCACCACCGGCGCGACGGTCCCGGTGCTCGGCAGCATCCCGATCGACGTGCGCCTGCGCGAGGGCGGCGACGACGGCAAGCCGGTCGTGCTGACCGACCCCGAGTCCCCGGCGGGCTCGGCGCTGCGCTCCATCGCGGGCAAGCTGGGCGGGCGCCAGCGCGGTCTGTCGGGGCTGTCGCTTGGGATCACCCCGCGCAACAAGTTCTGAGGCGGTACGGGGAAGGGGGGCACCGGCGGGTCGCGCCGGTGCCCCCCTTTCCGTGTCGTCAGGCGTAGGCGCCGATGTCCTTGACGACGGCGAAGCCGAGCCCGTAGGCGCTCATGCCCCGGCCGTACGCGCCGACGTGGACGCCCGCCTCGGTGGCACCGGCGAGCACCCAGCCGAACTCGGACTCCCGGTAGTGGAAGGGCGTGGCGACGCCGTCCACGGGCAGGGAGAGCGTGGACCACTCCGCGCCCTGGAGGTCGTCGGCGAGCGCCCAGGCGGTCTCGGTCTGCTGGTCCAGCCAGTCGTCGCGCAGGGTGTGGTCCATCTGGCCGGGCCAGGTGACCGACAGCAGCCCCACCCCGGCCAGCCACGCCGCCGAGGAGACCGAGGTGGCCTCCAGGAGCCCGGTGCCGTCCGCGCTGCGCCGCGAGGGGTTCACCGGGACGGTCACGACGACCGCGAACTTCTCCCTCGCCTCGTCGGCCGCCGAGGCGCTGTACTCGCCCAGCACCGAGGGCTCCTCGCCGTGGCCGATCGACCCGTGTTCCACGGCGCCGTCGGCGGCGGTGCCGACCTGCATCAGCCAGCGGGCGCCCGTGAACGCCTCGTCCAGGCCGTACCACGGGAAGGGCGCCCGCAGATAGCCGTCGACCGATCGGTGGCCGGACGGGCCCCGCTGTCCGCCCGCCGCGGCCGGCGTCTTCGCGCCCACCCGACTCGTCGTCTCCATGCCCGGACGCCTCCTCGCTCTCGTCGGACCGGGGCTGCCCGCCCCCCTTCGGGCGTACGCGCCCGGTCCGCACAACAACTCGGCAGCATATCCACACCGCTGAGAGCCGCTGGGAAACCGCCCTGCTCGTGGGTCGCGCGGGAAGCGGGCGGACGCGATGGGCGGCAGGTACGCGCCGTTCAGGGGGTCGTGAGGGACGGATACGGCCGCGTGTCGCGCGGTGGGCCGTACGGGTGAGCCGGGGCTCGGTGCGGGTGGGACGGGCTCAGGTGGCGTCGGCGTCGAAGGGCGGACGCTCGTCCGGGACCGGCGTGTCGGGACGCTTGGTCAGGTCGGGGCGCTTGGTCATGTCGATCCGCCCGCCCGACGGGGTCTGCGGGACGGCGGGTACGGCCGTGTCGTGACCGTTGACCGAGTCCGTGAGGTCGCTCATCTCGCGCTTGAGGTCGAAGCCGCTGCGGATCTCCTGGAGCCCCAGCTCGTCGTTGGCCAACTGCTTGCGCAGGAAGGTCTTGGGGTTCAGGTCCTCGAACTCGAAGTCCTTGAACTCGGGACCCAGCTCGCTGCGGATGTCCTGCTTGGCGCTGTCCGAGAACTCGCGGATCTTGCGGATCGTGCGCGTGACGTCCTGGATGAACTTGGGGAGCTTGTCCGGACCGAAGACGAGCACGGCGAGGACGATGAGCGTGACCAGCTCAAGCGGCCCTATGTCATTGAACACCTGAAGCTCCTTGGGATGTCCTCGGTCGCTCAACGGTACCCGGCGCGGTCGGCGGTCCGGTACCGCGCCCGGGTGAGACTTCCGTCAGTTCCGCCCGGAGGCACCCAGGACCAGCGAGACGGCGTGCTGGGTTCCGGCGCGTTCCACGGTGAGGCGAAGCCGGTCGCCGGGGCGGTGGGCGCGGATCCTGACGATCAGCTCCTCGCCCGAGTGGACCCGGTGGCCGTCGACCGCCGTGATCAGGTCGCCCGCCTTCAGCCCGGCCCGGTCGCCGGGCCCGCCGGGCTGCACGGCGGGACCGCCGGTGCCGCCCTTGGCGGAGACGCGGGCGGCGTCTCCGGTGTAGCCCATGTCGAGGGTGACGCCGATGACGGGGTGCGTGGCGTGTCCCTCGTTGATCAGCTCCTCGGCGACACGCCGCGCCTGGTTGGCCGGGATGGCGAAGCCGAGCCCGATGGAACCCGCCTGGCTCTCGCCGGAGTCCGCGTCGCTTCCGGCGGAACGGATGGCGGAGTTGATGCCGACGACCTGGGCGTGCGAGTCGAGGAGCGGACCGCCGGAGTTGCCGGGGTTGATCGGCGCGTCGGTCTGGAGCGCGTCGACGTAGGAGATGTCGCTGCCGTCGCCCTTCTCGCCCCCCGCGGTGATGGGGCGTTCCTTGGCGCTGATGATGCCGGAGGTGACGGTGTTCGCCAGGTCGAAGGGGGCGCCGATGGCGACGACCGGGTCTCCCACGCGCACGTCGTCGGAGTCCCCGAGCGGCAGCGGGGTGAGCCCGCTGACGCCGCTGACCTGGACGACGGCGAGGTCGTACCCGCTGTCCCGGCCGACGACGCGGGCCCGGGCGGTGTCGCCGCCGCTGAACGTCACCGTGATCTCGCCGCCGGAGGAGGCGGGCGCGACGACGTGGTTGTTGGTGAGGATGTGGCCGCGCGTGTCGAGGACGAACCCGGTGCCGGTCCCCGCCTCGTCGTCGCCGCTGACATGCAGGGTGACGACGCTGGGCAGCGCCCGCGCGGCTATCCCGGCCACACTGTCGGGCGCCCGCCCCGCGGGCACCTTCGCCGCCCGCGGCAGATGCACGTCCCCGATCCCGGCCCGCTCCAGCCACGCCCCGGCGAACCCGCCGACGCCTCCGGCGAGGAGCGCGACGGCGACCCCCCACCCGAGCAGCACCGTCCGCTTCGAGCGCCGTTCCACGGGCACGGCGGCACCGGTCTGCTGAAGGGGGGCGTGCGACACGGCCCAGGGGTCGTAGCGGCCCCAGGGGTCGGCGTGGGGTGCCTGGCGGGTCGCCGGGTCCGGGAGGGCGTCGGCGGCGGGATACGGCGCCTGCGGGGGCACCAGGGGCGTCCCGGGGGCGGGTGCCGCTCCGGGGTCCTGGAGGGGCGGGGCAGGAGATGCCCCCGGTTCCGCCGGGCCGAGCCCAGCCGCAGGCGTCCGCGTCCGCGGTCCCTCCCGCTCGTCGTCCGGGACGTACGGCGGGTTGCCCTCGTTCATGCTCTCCCCACGGCTGGCCGCGGCCGGGTGTGTCGGTGGTGGCCGCGGGACTCGGTCCCCTGGCGGTGCCCGGGGTTCAAGCGGTCCGGGCACGGCTCACAGGATTCAACCAGGTCTGGCGTGAGGAGTGCGGGCGGCGGTCAGGGCGTCTGCCGGAACGGGGACGTGGCGGGGGCGGGCGCGGCGGAGGGTCCGGGGACGGGGGCCCAGGAGGCCGTGGGCGCGGCGGAGTTGACAGAGAACGGGGTGATCTCGTCCAGCGGGCGTATCAGCGGGGTGGCGGCAGCCGAGGGCGTCGACGGCAGCGCGAGGTCGCGCGCGGTGTCCTGGGCGCGACCGTCCGCCGGGGAGGGCACGCCGGGCAGCAGGGGCGCGGAGACGGAGGTGGGGACCACGGGGAACTGGCCGAGCTGTCCGGCGCCCTGGGCGAGCAGCGGGGCGGTGGCGCGGCGGCGCTGGGCTTCCGGCGCGGCTGCCGTACCCGGTGTGCCGGTGCCCGTGCTCATGCCGGTGCCGGTACTGGCCGAGCGGGCCGGGGCCACGTTGCTGCCCGCGCCGGAGCCGCCGCGGGCGTCCGCCGTGACGTCGCCGGGGAGGGCGCCGCCCACGCCGCCGAGGGCGACCGCCGCGAGGGAGACCGCTCCGGCGGCGGCGACCGCGAACCGCAGCCCGCGCGAGGCGGACCGCTCCCCGACGGGGTGGATGCGGAAACCCTGCTCCTCGGGCACGGCCGCGTGGGCGGGGACGGCCGGGACGTAGCCGAAGGCGAAGCGGTCGGGGTCGCGCACGCCGAAGACCCCGGCGTCGGGACCGGGTCCGAAGGGACCGCCGGGCAACGGGTCCCCGCTGTCGGGACCGCCGCCGGGCAGCCCTTGGAGGCGGGCGAGGAAGCTCTCGGAGGGCGGCGGCGGGGCCGCCTGCGCGAACACGTTCTTCAGGCGCCGCTGCGCGTCCGCCTCCGCCTTGCACCGGCCGCAGGTGGCCAGGTGCGCGAGGACGCGCTCGCGCGTCTCGTGACCGAGTTCTCCGTCGACCAGGGCGGAGAGCCGGTCTCCCAGGTGCTGTTCCGCGAGGTGTGCCGTCGCGGGTTCGGGCCGGGATGCGCTCACGCGGGTGTGCCCCCTCCGCCGAGTGCGGGCACCGCCGCCACGAAGGAGCGGCGCTCGGCGCGGCGCGCCTCGGGCGAGCGGTGGGCGAGTGCCTTGCGGAGCTGGGAGCGGCCGCGGTGGATGCGGGAGCGGACGGTGCCGAGCTTCACGCCGAGGGTCGCGGCGATCTCCTCGTACGACAGCCCCTCGATGTCGCACAGCACGACGGCGGCGCGGAACTCGGGCGCGAGGGTGTCCAGCGCCTGCTGCACGTCCGCGTCGAAGTGGGCGTCGTTGAAGACCTGCTGGGGGGTGGGCTCGCGGCTGGGCAGGCGCTCGGCCGCGTCGTCGCCGAGGGCGTCGAAGCGGATGCGCTGCTTGCGCCGGACCATGTCCAGGAACAGGTTGGTGGTGATGCGGTGCAGCCAGCCCTCGAAGGTGCCGGGCGAGTACGTCGACAGCGAGCGGAAGACGCGGACGAAGACCTCCTGGGTGAGGTCCTCCGCGTCGTGCTGATTGCCCGTGAGGCGGTAGGCCAGGCGGTAGACGCGACCGCTGTGCGTGCTGACGATCTCCTCCCAACTGGGCGGAGTCCACGCCTGTGCGTCCGCGTCGGTGGCGAAGGTCGCGGTCTGCGCGGTCTGGGAGTCGCCGGCGGCGATTCCGGCGGGACGGTCAGCAGCGGTGTCGGTCACGGATTTCGGCCTGCCCGACCCGAGAAAGCGCCGCAGCACTCCTCCCCGGTCCCCGGGCGCGGCCGCACCTCCCCTGTCGGCTCTGGTGGTGTCCAGTGGAGCCCCTACCATAGCCACCTCGCCCGTTAGCTCCGGATAAGCGGTTTTACGAGAATTTGACGCGCGGCGCCCCGGGTCGTCCGGCTGCGTGCGCTTGTGTTCCGCACCCTGCGTCACCCTTCGCCCCCGTCGCGTTCCACCCGCCCGGCGATGTGCCGGCTCATCCTGTTGAACGCTCGGTCCCATCTGCGGGTTCCCGTCCCCAACGGATACAGTCACGCCGAGGCAATTACGGGGACAGGAGAGGGCCATTACCGGCAACCGGCAGACGAGCTGGGCGTTCGCCGACGCCTTTGTCGCCGAGGACGAAGCACTGCTCTGGGCCCGCGACCGGGCCCGGGACGCGGGGCTGCGCTCGGTGACGCCCAGCACGGGTGCCGCGCTGCGGCTGCTGGCCGCCTCGGTGGACGCCAAGGCGGTCGCCGAGATCGGCACCGGCTGCGGCGTGTCCGGGATCCACCTGCTGCACGGCATGCGCCCGGACGGGGTCCTCACGACCGTCGATCCGGAGCCGGAGCACCAGCAGTTCGCCCGGCAGGCGTTCCGCGCCTGCGGCTTCGCCAGCAACCGGGCGCGGTTCATCCCGGGTCCCGCCCTCGACGTGCTGCCCCGCCTCGCGGACGCGGGCTACGACCTCGTCTTCTGCGACGGCGACCGCCTGGAGTACTCCAGCTACCTCGCTGAATCGTTGCGGCTGCTGCGCCCCGGCGGTCTGGTGGTCTTCGAGGGCGTCTTCGCGGGCGGCCGTACGGTCGACTCGGGTCCGCAGCCGACCGAGGTGCTGCGGCTGCGCGAACTGCTGCGCACGGTGCGCGAGAGCGAGGAGCTGGTGACCTCGCTGCTGCCCGTGGGCGACGGGCTGCTCTGCGCCGTCAAGCGCTGAGCCGGTTCCGCCGGGCGTCGAGCCGTTCCCCGGCGTGCCGTACCCGCCCCAAAAACGCGATGACCCCGGCACCGCGAGCGGTACCGGGGTCATCAGGAGATCGGGAGCGCGTCAGACGACGACCTTCTTGAGGGCGTCGCCGAGCGCCTCGGCCTCGTCAGGGGTCAGCTCGACGACGAGTCGACCGCCGCCTTCGAGCGGAACGCGCATGACGATGCCCCGCCCCTCCTTGGTCACCTCGAGCGGGCCATCACCCGTCCGCGGCTTCATGGCCGCCATGCTCGTACCCCTTCCTGAAACCAGGCTCATCGTCTGCCGACGACCCCACGGAGGGCACCCGCGGTCCACTGAGGGGACACACGACACCGGCATCGAACACATTGCTTCCCAGCCATTATCCCGCATCGCAGGACCCGATGACCAACATCGGTCGGCATCGCTTGGGCAACGCGCGCGAGCAAAACCACTCAATTCGGGGATGTGCCTGCGATACTTCGCCGCCGCGCACACGGCTCCCGGGGCACTCCGTACCGGTTTTCTTTGACGCAGGTCACACGGACACCGCGGCCCAGGAGCGGCGATCTCCGCCATGCTGTCCTCGGACAAGGGCGTACCGGTCGGTACGTCACAGCCGCGACACCGGAGGGGACGCGCCATGGCCGACACCGTGCTCTACGAGGTGAACGACGGGCTCGCGACGATCGAGCTGAACCGTCCCGAGGCGATGAACGCCCTGGACATCGCCACCAAGAACGCCCTGCGCGAGGCGGCGGAGGCGGCAGGTTCCGATCCGGCGGTGCGGGCGGTGCTGCTGACGGCGGCGGGCGAGCGCGCCTTCTGCGTCGGCCAGGACCTCAAGGAGCACATCGGGCTCCTCGCCGCCGACCGGGAATCCGGCTCGGGGCAGACGATGAGCACGGTCAAGGAGCACTACAACCCGATCGTGCGCGCCCTGGTGGACGCGCCGAAGCCGGTGGTCGCGGCGGTGAACGGGGTCGCTGCCGGGGCGGGCTTCGGCTTCGCGCTCGCGGCGGACTACCGCCTCGTGGCGGACACGGCGTCCTTCAACACCTCGTTCGCCGGGGTCGCGCTGACCGCCGACTCGGGGATCTCCTGGACGCTGCCCCGCGTGGTCGGTCCGGGCCGCGCCACCGATCTGCTGCTCTTCCCGCGCTCCCTGACCGCCCAGGAGGCGCTGGAGCTGGGGATCGCGAACCGGCTGGTGCCCGCCGCCGAACTGCGCGCCGAGGCCGAGCGGGTGGCGCGCAGGCTCGCCGAGGGCCCGACGGTGGCGTACGCGGCGCTGAAGGAGTCGGTGGCCTACGGGCTGTCCCACTCCCTCGCCGAGACCCTGGAGAAGGAGGACGAACTCCAGAGCCGCGCGGGCGCCTCCGAGGACCACGCGATCGCGGTGCGGGCGTTCGTGGAGAAGCGGAAGCCGACGTACCTCGGCCGCTGACCGGCGGACGTCCCGAAAAGCCCGCCCGCGCCCGCTCAGGCGCCCCGGGTGATCCCTCTGCCGACGCAGGTCTCCAGGTGGTCGTCGACCAGCCCGCAGGCCTGCATCAGCGCGTACGCCGTCGTGGGTCCGACGAAGCGCAGACCCCGCTTCTTCAGCGCCTTGGACAGGGCGGTGGACTCGGGCGTCACGGCGGCCACGTCCCCGAGGACCCTGGGCACCGGGCGTCCGGCCGGGTCCGGGGCGTGGGACCAGATCAGCTCGTCCAGCTCGCCCTCGGACCACTCCGCGAGCACGCGCGCGTTGGCGAGCGTGGCGTCGATCTTGGCGCGGTTGCGGATGATCCCGGTGTCGGCCAGCAGCCGCTCGCGGTCCTCGTCGGTGAAGGCGGCGACCTTCTCGATGTGGAAGCCCGCGAACGCGGCACGGAAGCCGGGCCTGCGGCGCAGGATGGTGATCCAGGAAAGCCCGGACTGGAACGCCTCCAGGCTGAGCCGCTCGAAGAGGGCGTCGTCGCCGTGGACCGGGCGCCCCCACTCCTCGTCGTGGTAGGCCACGTACTCCTCGGCGGACAGCGCCCAGGGGCAGCGGAGCCTGCCGTCGGACCCCGCCAGTGCGGTGCCGTCGCTCATCACGCCTCCTCGGGTCCGGGCTTGTCCAGGCGGGTGGGTCCGGCGCCGCGGGCACCGGCGAGCGCGGACTCCAGGTCCGCGATCCGGGCGTCGCGCTCGGCAAGTTCGGCGGCGATCCGGCCGAGCGCGTCGTCCACGTCGGCCATGCGGTAGCCGCGCGGGGCCAGCGGGAAGCGCAGGCTCTCCACGTCGGCGCCGCCGACCGGACGGTCCGCCGGGAGCGGGTCCGTCAGCCGCTCGGGCGCGGCTTCCGGGAGCGGGGTGCTCTCCCCGCCGCCCACCACGGCGAGCGTCACCGCGGCCACCACGACGGCCAGCGCGACGACCAGGAACAAGAACATCAGCATCGCCAGGGTTCCCCAAGCTCGATGTGCCCGGCGCGGTGCCGGTGGCCCAATGTGTCTGGGTCCGATCGTGCCATGCGACGCTGACAGTCAGGGCCCACGGACGGGATCGCCGTGGGCGGGTGAGGAGAGGTCACAGGGGATGCTCAGGCTGGGCACGCGGGAATTCGGGCCGCACGAGCCGGTGGTGATGGCGATCGTCAACCGGACCCCGGACTCCTTCTACGACCGCGGCGCCACGTTCACCGACGACGCCGCGCTGACACGCGTGGAACAGGCGGTGGCCGAGGGGGCGGCGATCATCGACATCGGCGGGGTGAAGGCGGGTCCCGGCGAGGAGGTCACGGCGGAGGAGGAGGCGCGGCGCACGGTCGGTTTCGTGGCCGAGGTGCGGCGCCGGTTCCCGGACGTGGTGATCAGCGTGGACACCTGGCGCGCCGAGGTCGGGGAGGCGGTGTGCGAGGCGGGCGCCGATCTGCTGAACGACGCGTGGGGCGGCGCCGACCCCGGCCTGGCGGAGGTCGCCGCGCGGTACGGCGTGGGTCTGGCGTGCACGCACGCGGGGCGCGCCGAGCCGCGTACGCGCCCGCACCGGGTGGCGTACGACGACGTCATGGCCGACATCCTGGACGTCACCCTGGGGCTCGCGGAGCGGGCGGTGGCGCTCGGTGTGCCGCGCGAGTCGGTGCTGATCGACCCGGGGCACGACTTCGGCAAGAACACCCGGCACAGTCTGGAGGCGACGCGCCGCCTGGGCGAGATGACGGCGACGGGCTGGCCGGTGCTGGTGTCGCTGTCCAACAAGGACTTCGTCGGGGAGACCCTGGACAAGCCGGTCAAGGAGCGGCTGATCGGGACGCTCGCGACCACGGCGGTGTCGGCGTGGCTGGGCGCGCAGGTGTACCGGGTGCACGAGGTCGCGGAGACCCGGCAGGTCCTCGACATGGTGGCGTCGATCGCCGGGCACCGGCCGCCCGCGACGGCGCGGCGGGGTCTGGCCTGAGGAGCCGCCCCAGGACACGCCCCGCGTGCCCCCAGGGACGGCACCTCGCCGTCCCTGGGGCGGGGTTCAGCGGGCCGCCTCCTTGGAGACAAGGGCGACCGCCTCGTCCACGTCGTCCGTGACGTGGAAGAGCATCAGGTCCTTCTCCGACGCCTTGCCCTGGGCGACCAGGGTGCCGCGCAGCCAGTCGACCAGTCCGCCCCAGTACGCGCTGCCGAACAGGACGATCGGGAACCGGGTCACCTTCTGGGTCTGCACCAGGGTGAGCGCCTCGAACAGCTCGTCCAGGGTGCCGAGCCCGCCGGGCAGGACGACGAAACCCTGGGCGTACTTGACAAACATCATCTTTCGGACGAAGAAGTACCGGAAGTTCAGCCCGATGTCGACGTACGGGTTCAGCCCCTGTTCGAAGGGCAGCTCGATGCCGAGGCCGACCGAGACGCCGCCCGCTTCCAGGGCGCCCTTGTTGGCCGCCTCCATGGCGCCGGGACCGCCCCCGGTGATCACCGCCCAGCCGGCCTCCACCAGACCGCGTCCGAGGCGTACACCGGCGTCGTACTCCGGCGAGTCCACCGGGGTGCGCGCCGAGCCGAACACACTGATCGCGGGCGGCAGCTCGGCGAGCGTGCCGAAGCCCTCGATGAACTCCGACTGGATGCGCAGCACCCGCCAGGGGTCGGTGTGCACCCAGTCGGTGGGGGCGCGCTCGTCCAGGAGCCGCTGGTCGGTGGTGCTGGCCTGCACCTGGCCGCGCCGCCTGAGGACCGGACCGAGCCGCTGCTCGTCCGGCGGGCGCTTCTTCCCCTCGGGGTTTCCCGTGGCCATGTGCGCTCCCTCCACTTGCCGGTATTTCGTCCTCAGCCTAGATCCGCATCCGTTACGGCGGGGGGACGTGAGCATGTCCGGGACGAGGCGCCGTGTGGTGCGGGCTCGGGCGGCGGGTTTCAGGCGGTCAGCCAGCCGCGCAGCCGCTCCTCGCCCGCGAGGATCTTCGCGGTCTCCACGCGCTCGTCCCGCTTGTGGGCCAAGTGGGGGTTTC
Organism: Streptomyces sp. DSM 110735; assembly: GCF_016482685.1. Taxonomy (GTDB): domain Bacteria; phylum Actinomycetota; class Actinomycetes; order Streptomycetales; family Streptomycetaceae; genus Streptomyces. The sequence goes on from NZ_JACYHF010000007.1 coordinate 170,177, forward strand.
CGGGACCGTAGTTGACGGCCGGGATGCCGAGCGCGGCGAAGCGGGAGACGTCCGTCCAGCCGTACTTGGGCATCGGGACGCCGCCCACCGCGTCGATGAAGGCGGCGGCGGCCGGGTGGGAGAGACCGGGCAGCGCGGCGCCGCTGTGGTCGTCGATCACGAACTCCTCGACGCCGCAGTCCGCGAACACCTCGCGGACGTGCGCGATCGCCTCCTCCTCCGAACGGTCGGGCGCGTAGCGGAAGTTGACCGTGACCACGCACTCGTCGGGGATGACGTTGCCCGCCACTCCCCCGCCGATGCGCACCGCGTTCAGACCCTCGCGGTACTCCAGACCGTCGATCACCGGCCACCGGGGCTCGTACGAGGCGAGGCGGGCGAGGATCGGGGCGGCGGCGTGGATGGCGTTGGAGCCCATCCAGCCGCGCGCGGAGTGCGCCCGCTCGCCCCTGGTCTTCAGCAGGACCCGCAGCGTGCCCTGGCAGCCGCCCTCGACCTGCCCGTCGGAGGGCTCAAGCAGGACCGCGAAGTCCCCTTCCAGCCACTCCGGGTGAGCCTCCGCCAGCTTCTTCAGACCGTTCAGCTCGGCGGCGACCTCCTCGTTGTCGTAGAACACGAAGGTCAGGTCGCGGTTGGGCGCGGGGACGGTGGCGGCGATGCGCAACTGGACCGCGACACCCGCCTTCATGTCGCAGGTGCCGCAGCCCCACAGCACGCCGTCCTCGTCGAGCCGGGAGGGCACGTTGTCCGCGATCGGCACGGTGTCGATGTGCCCGGCGAGGATCACCCGTTCCGCGCGGCCGAGTCCGGTCCGGGCGACCACGTTGTTGCCGAAGCGCTCCACCGTCAGATGCGGCAGACCGCGCAGGGCTGCCTCGATGGCGTCGGCGAGCGGCTTCTCGGTGCCGCTCTCAGAGGGGACGTCCACGAGCCGTGCGGTCAGCTCGGCGGCGTCCAGCGTGAGGTCAAGCGAGGTTTCGGCCATGCTCCCGACCCTAACGCGGGCGCCGTCGCCGTCCCCGTGCGAACGGGGTTGCGTACTCCAGTACCTTGTACGCGTGTCAGAGCCGTCCCCCTCCCGCCCCAGGCGCCGCGGCCGTGTCGTGCGCGTCTGTGCGGCGCTGGTCGTCCTCTCCGCCGTCGCCGCCTACCTCGTGGTGCAGTACGTCACCGGAGGCGGAGCCGCACGCGGCTGCAAGGTGGTCTCGGCGACGGACGCGCGCGTCTCGTACGAGTTCACCCCCGAGCAGGCGGGCAACGCGGCCACCATCGCCGCCGTCGGCACCGGGCGCGGGATGCCGTTGCGGGCGGTGACGATCGCGCTGGCCACCGCGCTCCAGGAGTCCGGGCTGCGCAACATCGAGCACGGCGACCGGGATTCGCTCGGTCTCTTCCAGCAACGTCCCTCGCAGGGCTGGGGTTCCGAGCAGCAGATCATGGACCCGGCGTACGCGGCGGGCATCTTCTACGCCCATCTCGCGCGCGTGCCGGACTACACCGAACTCCCGCTCACCGTCGCGGCGCAGAAGGTCCAGCGCAGCGGTTTCCCCGAGGCGTACGCCAAGCACGAGTCGGACGCCGCGCTGCTCGCCACCGCGCTCACCGGCTACTCGGCGGCGACCCTGACCTGCGACGGACGCTCCATGCAGGCGTCCGGCGCGGTGGGTCCCGACGCCGTACGGACCGCGCTGGTACGGGACTTCGGGCGCGACGCGCTCCAGGAGACCGGCGCGGAGGTGGGCGGTACGAGCGTTCCCTCGCCCTCGCCGTCCCCGAGCGTGACCGCGACCGCGCGCGGGCGGACGGTGACGGTTCCGGTGCCGCAGGGCGACAGGACGGACGCCAGCGGGCGCGACGAGCGGGAGCGGGGGTGGCAGCTCGCGCAGTGGGCGGTCGCCAACTCCTCCGCGCTGCGGATCTCCCGGGTGACGTACGCGGGGCGGGAGTGGACCGCGTCCAACGGCGGGGGCGACTGGCATCCGGCGCCGGGCGGGGGCACGGCGGGCGCGGAGTCCTCTCCGGCGAGCGTACGGATCGTCACCGGGCCGTAGTTATTGTCTTTTTACCTTGGGTGTCCGCAACCTTCGGCGGGTTCGCGCGGTAGTCACGGCAGAGTTCATCGCCGTTGATTGGAGCGACCATGTCTGTGCCTGTGAGCCGTCGGATTGCCCGTGCCCTGCTTCTCACCGCGGTGGGGGCGGTGGCGGGGGTCGGTGTCGCCGGGACCGCGGGAGCGGCGGCCCAGCGCCCGTCCGCGGCGCCGGGTCTCGGGGGGCTCAGCGCGCTGGACGGGGTGTCCCACCTCGCCGGGAACAAGGTCGTGCAGGACGCGGTGCCGGCGGCGGGGGCGGTCAAGAACGCGGCGCCGGCTGCGAGCAAGGCGACGGGGACGGCCGGGGGGCTGCTGGGGAACGTGTCCAAGAGCGGGCTGCCGCTCGGCTGAGGTTTCTTGGCTCGCGGGGTCCAGGGGTGCTGCTCCTGGACCCCGTTCGCCTGTGCGGGGCGCGGTTACGCCTTGAGCCTGAGGATCGCCTCGTCGATCCGCTCGTCCGTCGCCGTCAGCGCCACACGGACGTGCTGCGCGCCCGCCTCGCCGTAGAAGTCCCCGGGCGCGACCAGGATGCCCAGGTCCGCGAGATGCGCCACGGTGTCCCAGCAGGACTCGCCCCGGGTGGACCACAGGTACAGGCTCGCCTCGCTGTGGTCGATGCGGAACCCGTGGGCGAGCAGAGCTTCGCGCAGACGCGTACGACGGGACTCGTAGCGGGCCCGCTGCACGCGCACGTGCTCGTCGTCCGCGAGCGCCGCCGCCATCGCCGCCTGGGTGGGCGCCGGGATCATCATGCCGCCGTGCTTGCGGATCTCCAGGAGCGGCGCCAGGACGGCCGGGTCGCCCGCGAGGAAGGCGGCACGGTAGCCCGCCAGGTTGGACCGCTTGGAGAGGGAGTGGACGGCCACGATGCCGTCGTAGGAGCCGCCGTTGACGTCCGGGTGCAGGACCGAGACGGGGTCCGCCTCCCAGCCCAGCTCCAGGTAGCACTCGTCGGAGACGAGCAGGACGCCGTGGTCGCGGGCCCACGCGACGATCCCCGTGAGGTCGTCCTTGGAGAGGACCGCGCCCGTCGGGTTGGACGGGGAGTTGAGCCAGAGGAGCTTCAGACCCTCGGGGTCCAGATCGCGCGGGTCGTCGTAGACCTCGTACCCGGCGCGGGCGAGGCGGGCGCCGACCTCGTAGGTGGGGTAGGCGAGGCGCGGGTGGGCGACGCGGTCGCCGGGGCCGAGACCCAACTGGGTGGGGAGCCAGGCGACGAGTTCCTTGGAGCCGACCACCGGCAGGACGTGGCGGTGGGTGACGTCGCGGGCGCCGAGGCGGCGCTCCAGCCAGTTGGTGATCGCGTCGCGCAGCGCGGGCGTGCCCCAGACCGTCGGGTAGCCGGGCGAGTCGGCGGCGTCGATCAGCGCCTTCTGGATCTGCTCGGGGACCGGGTCGACCGGGGTGCCGACCGAGAGGTCGACGATGCCGCCGGGGTGCGCGGCGGCGGTCTTCTTGTACGGCTCCAGCTTGTCCCAGGGGAAGGTGGGGAGCCGGTCGGAGACTGCGGACACGGGACTTGCTCGCTTTCGTGGGTAACGGCGAACGCCTCGGTCCCGTACGGCGGTGGTCCGGGGACCGGGGCCGTACGGGACCGAGGCGGTGCTGTCTTCGTGCGGACCGCGCGGGCGCGGCCCCGGCGTCACTCGCCCTGCGGCGGCAGCGCGGCGACGAAGGGGTGGTCGCGCTCGATCAGACCGAGCTTGCTGGCACCGCCGGGCGAGCCGAGCTCGTCGAAGAACTCGACGTTCGCCTTGTAGTAGTCCTTCCACTCGTCCGGGACGTCGTCCTCGTAGAAGATCGCCTCGACCGGGCAGACCGGCTCACAGGCACCACAGTCGACGCATTCGTCCGGGTGGATGTACAAGGACCGCTGGCCCTCGTAGATGCAGTCGACCGGGCACTCCTCGATGCACGCCTTGTCCTTGACGTCTACACAAGGCTGCGCGATGACGTAGGTCACGCTGTCGTTCCTCCTCGATAGGGCGCTGGCGGGCCTCCTCAGGCTCCGCCGCCTGGCGCGCGGGAGCGCGGCGTCGTCGATGCCCGCCCCTAGTATCTCCGTTCCGGGACGTGATCCGAACAGAAGGGGTGGACCGACCAGTGGAAATATCGGCGCCAGGACGCCTCGAGGTCCGAATTGCCCCTGCTGACGTGGGCAAACGGGTCTCGGTGCGACGGTTGACGCAGACCGGGAGGCCGGGTGAGAAGTTCACCGACACGGTAGGTGTTCTCACATCATGGGACAACGGCGTGCTCATGATCACACAACGGGACGGCCGAACGGTACGGATTCAGGAATCCGGGCTCGTCGCGGGCAAGGTCGTTCCGGCTGTTCCCGCACGTCGGCGGGGTCCGGCGGCGGGGCAGGCGGAGCTGGCCCAGGTCGCCGCGCGGGCGTGGCGACCGGTGGAGAGCGAGCGGCTCGGGCAGTGGGAGCTGAGAGCCGCCGGGGGATTCACCCGGCGGGCGAACAGTGTGCTGCCGCTGGGTGAACCGGGTCTTCCGCTCGACGCGGCCCTGCTCGCCGTAAGACGCTGGTACGACGAGCGCGGTCTGCCCGCCTACGTCCAGACCGCGAGCGGCCCCGACGGTGTGCCGGAGCCGCTGTGCGCGGAGCTGGAGCAGCGCGACTGGACCCGGGAGGTCACGGCGGAGCTGTGGACCGGGGGTCTGGCGCCGGTCGCGGACCGGGCGGAGGGCGCCGGTGTGGTCCTCTCCCGCGAGGCGGACGAGGCGTGGCTCGCGCGGTACCAGCGCAAGGGAGTGAGCGACGTGGCCCTGCGGGTGCTCGGATGGGGGTCCCCCCGGTCGAGCGAAGTCGAGAGTGGGGAAGGACCGTCGGTGTGGTTCGCCACGGTGCCCGGCGCGGCGGGTGAGGCGCCCGCGGCGATCGGGCGGTGTGTCGTGGACGGACGCTGGGCGGGTTTCGCGGCGGTCGAGGTCGATCCCGCGCGGCGGCGGCAGGGTCTTGCCACCGAGGTGATGGCCGCGCTGGCACGGCGTGCGCTGGAGGAGGGCGCCTCGGCGGCGTGGCTCCAGGTGGAGGAGTCCAACACGGGCGCGCGGACGCTGTACGACCGTCTGGGCTTCGCCCCGCACCACGCCTACCACCACTACCGGGCACCGGACGGCTCCGGCGCCGGGCGGCCGTAGGAGGCGCCGTGGACGGCCAGGAACCGGCGAAGCGCCCGCCCTACCTCCCGCCTCCGTACCCGCCGCCCGCCGAGCGGTCGGCGGAGCTGCGGCGGAGGTTCGCGGAGGAGGCGCGCTCGTCCCGTCCGGACCTGTCCGCGCTGTGCCTGCTGATCGGCGCGGAGGCGGACGGCTCGCTGGACGAGGCGGGGCTGGACGCGGCACAACTGGCGCTGGACGAGCTGGCGGGGCGGGTGCCGTACCGTCCCGGCGGTCCGCGTGCCTGGGCCGAGGCGCTGGAGCGGCTGCTCGGCGAGGAGTGCGAGTTCCGGGGCACGGCCGGGGACTACGAGCGGCTGGAGTCCTCGCTGCTGCACGAGGTGCTGCGGCGGCGGCGCGGGCTGCCGATCCTGCTGTCGGTGGTGTGGCTGGAGGTGGCCCGGCGGGCGGGCGCGCCGGTGTACGGCGTGTCGCTGCCGGGGCACTTCGTGGTGGGGTTCGGTCCCTCGGGCGAGGAGATGGTCCTGGCGGACCCGTTCGACGGGGGGCGGCTGCTGACCCGGGCGGACGCCGACCTGCTGGTGGTGGGGGCGACGGGGGCGCCGCTGGATCCGGCGGCGCTGGTGCCCGCGACGCCGGTCGAGGTGGTCCAGCGGATCCTGAACAACGTGCGGGCGTGGGCCGCCGCCCGTCCTGAGCGCTCGGACATCGCCCTGCTGGCGGTGGAGTTGGGGCTGCTGCTGCCCGCGCATCCGGCGCGGCTGCGCTACGACCGGGCGCGGCTGCTCGTGCAGCGGGGCGCGTTCACGGAGGGCGCGGCGGAGCTGGAGGCGTACGCGGAGCTGGTCGCGGTGGTCGACCCGGTGGCGGAGGAACGGGCGCGGGCGCAGGCACGGGCGGCACGGGCGCTGCTCAACTGACGGCGGGGGCGGGCGTGGGAGTGGGCGTGGGCGGGGGCTTCACAGCCGGGAGCGCTGAAAGCACGGTTCACAGCCGGACGGGCGGTCGCTACCGGTACAGCCGTTCACAGCCGAGGACGCTGAAAGCGCGGTTCACAGCCGAGCCCCGCACGGCCAGGCGGCCCGCTCACAGCCGAAAGCGCTGAAAGCACCGCTCACAGCCGGAAACCCCGTTTCACAGCCACCCCTTCTCCCGTGCGATCCGCACCGCCTCCGCCCGGTTCCGTACCGCCAGCTTCTGGATCGCGGTGGACAGGTAGTTGCGCACGGTCCCCTGGGACAGGTGGAGGACCTTGGCCAGCTCGGCGTTGGTGGAGCCGTCGGCGGCGGCGCGCAGCACCTCGCGCTCGCGGTCGGTGAGCGGATTGGCGCCCTCGGCCAGCGCGGCGGCGGCGAGCGTGGGGTCGATGACCCGCTCCCCGTCGAGCACGCGCCGTACGGCGGCGGCGAGTTGGGCGGCGGGGGCGTCCTTGACGAGGAACGCGTCGGCGCCCGCCTCCATGGCGCTGCGCAGATAGCCGGGGCGCCCGAAGGTGGTGAGCACGACGAGCTTCACGCCGGGGTGCGCGCGGTGCACCTGGGCTGCCGCCTCGATGCCGGTGCAGCCGGGCATCTCGATGTCGAGCAGGGCCACGTCCACCCCGTGCTCGGCGACGGCGGGCAGGACCGCGTCACCGCGTGCCACCTGGGCCACGACCTCGATGTCGTCCTCCAGTCCGAGCAGGGCGGCAAGCGCCTCGCGGACCATCGACTGGTCCTCGGCGAGGAGGACCTTGATCGTGCGCGTCATGCCCCGGATCCTACGTCCGCCCCGGCGGCCACGGGGACGCGGGCGACCAGCCGGAAGCCGCGCCCGGCCCGCCCCGCCTCCAGGCTCCCGCCCGCCTTCTCCAGCCGCTCGGTGAGCCCGGTGAGCCCGTTGCCCGGCACGGTGGCGGAGCCGCCCGAGCCGTTGTCCTGGACGGTGAGTTCGAGGACCGGACCGTCCAGGGTCTGGCGGCGCAGCAGCTCGACGGCGCAGCGGTCGGCGCCGCTGTGCCGGACCACGTTGGTGACCGCCTCGCGCAGGGTCCAGGCGAGCGCCGCCTCCGCCTCCTCGGGGACGCCGGTGAGGTCGGGTTCGGCGGGGACCTCGCAGACCACTCCGGCGGCGGTCAGGGCGACCTGGGTGCCCGCGAGTTCGGCGGCGAGCCGGGGGCGCCGGTAGCCGGTGACCGCCTCGCGCACGTCCACCAGCGCCTGGCGGCTGACCCGCTCGATGTCCGCGACCTGCTGCGCGGCCTTCTCCGGCTGTTCGGGCAGCATCCGCCCGGCCAGCTCGCTCTTCAGCGTGATCAGCGAGAGGGAGTGGCCGAGCAGGTCGTGCAGGTCGCGGGCGAGGCGCAGGCGCTCCTCGTTGGCGGCGAGCTGGGCGACGGTGGCCCGTGCCTTGCGCAGCTCGACGGTGGTGCGCACGAGCTGTCCGACGCCGACCATCGCGAACCCGATGAGCGCCACCAGGAGCAGCAAGCCGCGGGCCTCGGCTCTGTCGGAATGCAGTCCGACCAGGTACATCAGCCCCGCCGACGCCGGGATCGCCCAGTAGGTGGCCCGGGGCGGCAGGGTCGCCCCGCAGGCAACCGACAGGTAGACGAACAGACCGAGCCAGGCGCCGCCGAGGGTGTAGGCGAGCAGCGGGGCGAGGACGCCGAGGACCAGGAGCAGCACGATCACGACGCGCCCGGAGTACGGCCGTCCCATGTTGCGGAAGACCAGGCTCAGATAGACGCCGACGAAGGCGGTCAGACCGAGTGCTCCGCCCCAGGTGGCCGCGGTGCTGTGGTGGCCGTCGACCAGGTCCTGGACGGGCGAGCTGAGGAAGACCAGCCAGACGCCGATCCACAGCAGCTTCACCCACAGCTCGCGCCGGGTGCGCGGCGGACGCCCCATGGGGGTGTCCAGCGCGTCGGACGTCCGCCGGTCTTCCGTCATGACGCTCACGCCTTCAGCGTGTCCTTCCGGTACAGCCAGGCCGCCCCGCCCGCGAAGAGGACGAAGTAGACGGCGAGGACGGCGACGTCCCGCGCGTGCGGGGCCTGGCTCTGTTCGATCGCGCGTCCCAGGGCAGCGTACGCGTGCGTGGGAAGCCAGTCGGCGATGTCCTGGAGAAGCTTCGGGAACCCGGTGGAGGGCATCCACAGACCGCCGAGCAGTGACAGCGCGAAGTACACGATCATCGTGATGGGGCGCACGGCGTCTCCGGAGGCGAGGTAGCCGATGGCGACGCCGAGCGCGGCGAAGACCAGGCTGCCGGCCCAGATGACCCCGGTGAGGGCGAGCCACTGCCAGGCGTCGAGGCGTACGTCCTTCACGGCGGCGGCGACCACGAACACCATGACGATGGACGGCAGGCTCACCACGGCGGCGCTGGCGGTCTTGGCGAGGACGTAGCCGTGGCCGGGCAGCGAGGTGAGCCGGAGCTGGCGTACCCAGCCGCTCTCGCGCTCCTTGGCGATGCGCTCGCTGTTGCCCATGAGGACGGCGGTCAGGGCGCCGAAGGACGCCATGGAGACCATCAGATAGGTGGCCACGGTCAGACCGCCGCTGCCGTCGACCTTGGCGTTCGGACCGCCGCTGCTGGAGAAGATCAGGAAGATGATCGAGGGGTAGAGCACGGAGAAGAACAGGAACTTGCGGTTGCGCAGGGCGCGGGTGAGTTCGAGCTTGATCAGCGGATTCATGCCTGCTTGGCCTCCTCGGCCGCGGTGAGGGCGACGAACGCCTGCTCAAGGCCGAGTCCGGCCACTTCGAGGTTGCGGGGGTAGACGCCGAGTCCGTACAGGGCGTGCACGGTGGCGTCGGCGTCGGTGGACTGCAGGCGCACGGTCTGCCCGGAGACGTCGGACGAGGTGAGGAACGGCAGTGCGGCGAGCGCGGTCTCGTCGATCTCGCCGTCCAGGTCGAAGGCGATGCGGCGGGCGCCCGCGCGTGCCTTGATCTCGGCGGCGGTGCCGTCGGCCAGCAGGCGTCCGCGGTGCAGCACGAGCACGCGGTCCGCGATGGCGTCCGCCTCTTCGAGGTAGTGGGTGGCGAAGAGGACGGTACGGCCCTGGTCGGCCTGCTCGCGCATGGTGGCCCAGAACGCCTGGCGGGCGGAGACGTCCATGCCGGTAGTGGGCTCGTCCAGGACGATCAGGTCGCTGTCCCCGGCGGTGGCCAGCGCGAAGCGGACGCGCTGGACCTGGCCGCCGGAGAGCTTGTTGACCTTGCGGTCCGCGATCTGGGTGACGCCTGCGCGGGCGAGGACGTCGGCGGGCTTGTGCGGCTTGGGGTGCAGCGCGCAGGCGAGGCGGACCAGTTCGGCGACCGTCACGTCCTCCATCAGCCCGCCGCTCTGCAGCATGGCGCCGACCCGCCCGGCGGTGATCGCCTCGCGCGGGGTGGTGCCGAACAGCCGGACCGTGCCGCTGTCGGGGTGCTTGAGCCCGAGGAGCAGGTCGAGGGTGGTGGACTTGCCCGCGCCGTTGGGACCGAGCAGGGCGACGGTCTCGCCGGGGTGCAGCGTGAGCGTCAGACCGTCGACCGCCCGCACGCTGCCGTAGGTCTTGGTCACCTGGTCGAAACCGGCCACCGCCGCGGGTGTGGTGGTGGCCGGGGGTGCCGCTGTCGTCGTCATGCCGACCATGGTGGCGGGAGGGGGCGGGGGCGGGGCAGTGTCGGGGGTCCATGGTGCGGGATGACATCTGTCATGCGGATGCCGTGACAGCACGTGTGGGGTCTGCACATGTGGGAGCCGCACATGTGGGTGCCACACATGTCGGAGCCGCACATGTGGAAGCCGCACATGTGGAAGCCGCACATGTCGGAGCCGCACATGTGGGTACGGCGAAGGGGCCGCCCGGCGCTGTGCCGGACGGCCCCTTCTTCCGCCGGGACCCGCTAGTTCGGGTTGGTGTCGATGACCGCGGTCCGGTTGGAGGTGCTCAGCAGTGCCTGGCGCAGGGCGCCGTAGACGTCCTGGACCGTGACGGGCGTCTTCTGCCCGGTGGCGCGGGTGATCAGGACGTCGTCGAAGGTCTTGCCGTACAGCTCCTTCAGCGCGGCTTGGTCGGGGGCGTCGACCAGTTTGCCGCCGGAGACCGCCTTGACCCGGAGGAACTTCCACAGGGAGTTCTGCGGGCTGAAGACGACCTGGTGGGCGGCGTCGGTGCGGACGGTCACCAGTCCCGACATCGCGGGCTTGGCGAACTCCTTCATCTCCCGGTCGACCTCGGCCTTGGAGACCGTCGGCTGCTTCTCGGTGGTCGGCACGGTCACCGGGATCGCGTCGCCGGTCTCGACCAGCGTGCGGTACGCCTGCCGGACGGCGTCGGTGGAGCGGGCGGCGTCGATGGCCCGGCCCGCCTTGCCGTACACCGGCACCGCCTTGCCCGCCTCGAACTTGATGCCGCCCTCGACGACCGACCCCGAGCCGCCGCCGGTGTTCTCCAGCGCCGCCTGGAGCTTCTCCTCGTCCACCGGCATGACCGGGTCGACGACGCGCTTCTGGCCGAAGAGGGAGCCGATCACGGAGACCGGGTTGTAGTCGCTCTTGGCGGCGTCACTCACGGTCGCCTGGTAGTCGAACTGGAGCCCCGCCTTGTCGGGGGTGAGGGAGACGGTCTTGCCGCCCACCTCCAGGCGCAGCGGCTTGACGACGCTCCTGCCGAACGCGTCGTCCAGCTTCTTGACCGCGTCGTCGCGGGTGCCGCCGCCGATGTCGACGCCGAGCACGGTGGTACCGCTGGGCACGTCGCTGCGGTTCATCAGCAGACCGGCGCCGTAGGCACCGCCCGCGACGACGACCACGGCGGCGACGAGCAGGACCAGCTTGCTGCGCCCCTTCTTCTTCGGCTTGCCCTTGGACTGCGCGGCGGGGGCGGGCGGCTTGGGCGCCGCCGGACCGTCGGGACGGACGCCGGGGGCGAACGGGGTGCCCACTGTCGCCGGTGCGCCGCTGCTGACGGTGGGTCCGGAGACACCGGGCGGGCGGTGTCCGAGAGCCGCCTGGGGCTGCGGGGTCAGGACCGCGGTGTCCTCGCCGAGGGCACCGGCGGGCGCGAACGGGGCGCCGCCGGAGGCGCCGGGGGCGCGGAAGGCGGGCGGTCCGTCGAAGGGCTCGCCGGGCTCCAGACCACGGGAGCCGGGGGCGCCGGGACGGCTGCCGAGGGGGGCGTCGCCGGTGACCGGACCGCCGGTCGGACCCGCGGGACCCTTCGGACCGGGCGCGCCGGGACCGCCGGGACCGTTGAAACCGCCTGTGCCGCCGGGACCGCGCCCGCTCGCACCGCCGGTGGCGCCGCCACGGGCGGGACCGTCGGAGAAGTACGGCAGGTCGTCACGGGTGGGCTCGCCGCCGGAGGCGCCGGAGGCACCCGGACCGGGCGGGACGCCGGGTCCGCCGGGACCGCCCGAGGAGGCGCCGGGAGCACCGGGACCGCCGGGGCGCGGACCGCCGCCGAGCGGACCGGAGGACAGCGCCTCGGTCACGTCGAAGGAACCGGTGCCGCCGCCGTGCCCGGGGGCGACCGGACCGCCGGTGGCACCGGGCAGCCCGGCACCGTTCGTACCGCCGGGACGACCGGCACCGGCGCCCGGACGGGTCGGCAGCGGAGGCGTGGCGCCGCCCGGACGGGTCGGCAGCGGGGGCGTGCCGGAGGCACCGCCGGACGGACGGGTCGGCAGACCGCCGCCCTGGCCACCGGCAGGGAGCGCGGGCGCGGAACCGGTGGCACCACCGGCACCACCCGCCGCGGCGCCGCCGGGCATCCCGGCACCGTTCGTACCGCCGCCGCCCGGAGCACCGCCCTTGGGACCGGACTTGCGGGGCGCGAACCAGTCGCTGGTCTTCTCCTCGGGCTGCGGGGCGGCGGGCTCGGGAGCGGGTTCGGGGGCGGGCGTCTCCGGCGCGGCGGCTTCGGGCCGTGCCTCGACGGCCGGTTCGTCCCCGGCACCCTCGCCGTCCCCGACGGTCTTGCGCACGACCACCGGCGGGATGGGCCGCGATCCGGGGATGTTGATCCGGATGCGGGTGGTCAGCGTGGTCTCCGTCTTGCGCTCCTCGGAGCGCGCGCCCGAACGGCCCGCGTCCGTACCGCCGTCGGCGGCGGCGGGGGTCCCGTACGGCGGCGTCCCGGAGGGATATGCGGCTCCGCCGCGCCCGTTGCTCCCGGAGGACGGAGTGTCAGTTTCACGACTCAAGGCAGGTTCTCCCGGTTGGCTCCGCCGCCCGTCACGACCTCAGCGGGCTTCTCGGCGGCGCGCACCACCATACTGGCCACTTCTGGCGCGTATCCCACGACCGTCGGGGAAATGCGCACCGGACCCGCACGGTTGTCGCACGAAGTGGTACGTCAGTTGCCAAGTCGACCGGAGCGCGCGGGGGGTTGCCGCCCCGGGGCGAGGGTGGCGCAGATCACAGCGATGGCCATGCCGCCGAGCAGGAAGAAGTAGGAGCCGCCGCCCGCGCCGAAGAGGAAGTCGCCCTCGGGGCGGCTGGCGGTGAGCAGGACGACGGCGAGGACCCAGCCGATGACCGGCGCGACGGCACCGGAGCGGGCGCCGATCGCGTACGCCCCGCCGAGGAACGCCCCGGCGGCGCCCGCGAGGGCGAGCAGCAGCCCGCCCGGGAACCAGGCGTCCTGGATCAGCGATCCGGCGAGCCCGGTGACCGCGCCGAGCAAGAACAGCCCGAACAGTCCGAACGCCCGCCCGGCGGAGGGCGGTCGCAGCGGCTGCGCGAGCATCGACCCGCGTCCGTCCCCGCTCACGACGCCACCTCGATCCCGTCCTCGGTCCCGGCGAACAGGTCGCTCTCCCCGTGCTCGCCCGCGCCGCGCGCCAACTCGTAGTACTCGGTGGTGAACAGCGGCTGCGCGAGGTCGTTGGAGAGCGCGAAGTACGGTCCGGCGACGGTGATCTGGGTGGCGTGGGCGCGCATGGCGGCTGCCTTGGCGGCGGCGTACGCGGTGCCGTCGACGGCGGTCGTGATCCGCGCGTCCTCGACGACACCGGGCAGGTCCTCGACGGCGGCGCTCTTCGGGAAGGGCAGCTCCGGCAGCTCCTCGGCGAGCCGGGCGAAGCCCTCCTCGGCGACCGAGCGCGGGATGCGGTTCCAGTACACCTTGGCGACCTCGTGCCCCCGCCCGGCGGCCAGCTCGACGGCGCGCATGGCGACGCGGTGGGCCTGGATGTGGTCGGGGTGCCCGTACCCGCCGTTGTCGTCGTACGTGACGACGACCTGCGGGCGGACTTCCACGATGACGTCCGCCAGCGCCCCTGCCGCCTCCTCGACGTCCGCCTGCCAGAAGACCCCGGGCTCGTCGTTGTCGGGCAGCCCCATCATCCCGGAGTCGCCGTACCCGAGCAGCCGGACGTCGGTGACGCCCAGCTCGCGCATGGCCGACGCCAGCTCCTCGCGCCGGTACTCCCCCAGCGCGGTCCCGCTCAGATGCGCCAGCTCCGGCGGGATGACCTCCCCCCGCTCCCCGAGCGTGCAGGTGACCAGGGTCACGGCGGCGCCCTCGGCCACGTACTTCGCCATGGTCGCGCCATTGTTGATCGACTCGTCGTCCGGGTGCGCGTGCACCAGGAGCAGCCGCCGGGCGGGGAGATCCGTCATGGGACCAGCGTACGAGCCCGGGCGGCCGGGTTCAGGAGGCGGGTTCGGGGGCATCGCCGTCCGCGTAGCGCGGCAGACCGTCCGTCGGGATGGTCCAGTCGGCGATGGTGACGTCCTCGCCGTAGACGAAGTCCTTGCGGGTGGCGTAGCGGGGGCCGTCGGGGGTGGGGTGGATGTCGGTGAAGACGGCGCCCTCGCCCGTGCGCGGATCGAAGATCGCGAAAACGGGGATGCCCATCAGGGGGTAGTCGCGGGTCTTGCTCACCCAGTCGTTGTCCGGGTTGGAGCGGGAGACGACCTCGACGGCCGCGACCAGCGCACGCGGATCAATGGATCCCTCGGTGTCCATGTCCATCTCGGCGATCACCATGATGTCCGGGCGGCGCATGACGCCCTCGGGCTCGTCCTCCACGTCGGGCTCACCCGTGTGCGCCACGATCTCCTCCGGCATCACCTTTTCCAGGCGCTTGCGGAGCCGCAGCGTCGTCAGCTCGTGCCGACCGATGGGCGACATCATGTCGTGGACGATTCCTTCCTTGGTGACCTCGAACTTGCCGGGCAAGGTGTCGTCCATGGACTGAACGAAGTCCCGCATGGCCTGGTACCGGTGGGAGGGGGCGTGCTGAGCGTTGTCCGCAGCGGTGGTCATGGCGCTCGCTCCTCATGTGTGCCCGGGGGGTCTGTGCCCTGAGGCGGGGATCGTCGCTTTCATGCTAGGCGCCGGCGGGAGAAGCGGTCCGGCAGCCGCGGCACAGCCCCGGATCGGGCGCGCGGAAGACGCGTTCGCAGCCGTCGCAGGTCTGGAGGGGGTGCCGGACGGGTGTCGGGGCGACGGCCGGGCGGAACGGCGGCGGGGGTGGCAGGAGGGCGGTCAGGCGGTGGGCCAGGAGGGCGGCTGGGCGGCGCAGGGGGCCGTCGGGGAGGCCGGTGGTGAGGGCGTGGCGTACGCCTGTGGGGGTGACGTCGCGCTCCAGCCAGGCTGCTACGCCGGGCGTCAGGTGGGCCGTGTCGGCGGTGGAGAGGAGCAGCCGTACGTCGCTTCGACGCAGGTCCGCGAGGAGGCGGGCGGCGGTCTCGAACAGCGCGGGCGCGGTGCAGGAGGGGGCGGGAACGGCGGGGAGGGCCTTACGGCGGGTGGGGGCGCCGCTCGGTGCGCAGCCGGGTGATGCCTCGGAGGGTGGGGCGCTCTGGTGATCGGGGCGGGCGGTCCGGCCCTCGGTGGCTGTCCGGTCCTCGTCTTCGTGGCCGGAGTGGGGGCGGTGGCCCTGGTCGTCGTCCTCCCGGCCGGGGCCGTTCGCCCGGTGAGGGTGACGGGTCGCGGGCTGGTTGCAGGACACCGTACGGGTGATGATGCGCCCGTCGGGGACCCGTTCGCGCTGGCGGCGCAGGTACCCGTGTTTCTCCAGCTCGCGCAGCGCGGCGGCGATGCGGACGGCTCCCTCGGGGAAGCGCGCGGCCAGGCTCTTGATGTCGACGCGGGCGCCCTTGGGCAGCGACTGGATGTGGCAGCCGAGGCCGATCGCCAGCAGGGAGAGGTCCTCGTGCTGGGCGAGGTGGTTGCCGATCACGGTGAAGCGGGCGGTGTGACGGGAGTTGTCGTGAACGAGGCCGCCGCCGGGGCGGTACCCCCGGTTCGGGTGCGTGTTGCCCGCAATGCGGGACCGGGCGCGTGAGGGCGCGTTAGAGTTCTGTGTATCCATCGGGGAAGGTGCATTCTTCCTTGGTGGTCAGGCCCTCGCACTGGGAAGCCACTCCCGGCGGGGGCCGACGTATGTCTGCGGTTGTTTGCGCTGAGCGTAGAGCCGTCGGGGGTGGCAATTGCCAGCGGAATCGGTGATGTTCACCCGCCAGAGTGAGAGCGCCCCGCGGGGTACTGGTGGGGTTGGGTGGGGTGCCTTTCCACCAGGTTCTTTTCAGGTCTGTTGATCGCTGTGGTCACCAGAACCCGGGTGGCCGTGCTCCGGTGCCGAGAGGTCCAGCTCGGCCCACACGATCTTGCGCGGGAAGCTGTCCTCCGCCACACCCCAGCGGTCGGCCAGGGCGGCGACGAGGAGCAGACCCCGCCCCGACTCGGCGTACGGGTCCGGCTCGCGGCACTCCGGGAGGCGGTCACCGCGCGTATCGGTGACCTCGATACGGAGCGTGCCGCCGGAGAGGGCGAGCGCCATCCGGAAGCTGCGACCGGGGAGGCGGCCGTGGGTGGCGGCGTTCGCCGCCAGCTCCGCCACGATCTGACTCGCCTCCCCGCCCGGCACCCCCCAGCTCCGGAGCTGATCGGCGGCGAGCAGCCGGGCGAGCCGGGCGCCTCGCGGCGTGGACGAGAACAGCAGGCTGAAGTCACCCGCAAGGTGGGCTAGTTGGGCCGTGGCCCCGGTGTTTTCCTCATTCACATCACCCAGGGTTGCCGCATCGCCCTACCGTGAAGAGTGAACGCACCGTCGCGTACGGTCACTGTCGGCGCTTGGTCCGGGGGTGTCCATCCTGTCGGCAGCCGGTGCGGGGGCGGTACGACGCACCGGAGGAGTTGCGCATGTCGGTGGACGGCGAGGCGGTACGGATCGCGGCGGAGTCGGACGAGTCCGGCTGGGAGGTCGAGCCGGATGACGAGTGGGGCGCGGCTGTCATCGCCACGGTGGGACGGCAGTTGAAGCTACGACGAGAAGCCGCGGGGATGCGGGCGGCGGAGTTCGGGGCGGCGATCGGGTACGGCGAGGACCTGGTCTACAAGATCGAGAGCGGCAAGCGGATTCCCCGCCGGGAGTATCTGGACAGGGCGGACGAGCTGCTGAAGGCGAACGGGCTGATCTCGGCAGCCTGGGAGGACGTGAAGAAGGTCCGCTATCCCCGGAAGGTGCGGGAGCTGGGGAAGCTGGAGTCGCAGGCGGTGGAGATCGGGGTGTACGAGTGCAACAGCATCAACGGGCTGTTGCAGACGGAGGATCACGCACGAGCACTGTTCCAGGCGGCTCAGCCTCCGTATTCACCGGACGACGTGGAGCGCATGGTGGCGGCGCGCGTGGCCCGGCAAGCGGTCTTCGAGCGTTCGCCCGCACCGGCACTCAGCTTCGTCCTCGAAGAGGCGGCTCTGAAGCGTCCCATCGGAGGCACAATGGTGTGGCGCCGACAGCTCGAACGCGTGCTGGAGGTAGGAGAGTTGCACAATGTGGTCCTTCAGGTGATGCCGAACAACTGCACCACCCATTCGGGGCTGGACGGCCGGATCGAACTGCTGAAGTTCGCGGACGGTTCAGCGGTGGGCCGGTCCGACGGCGCCTTCAACGGCAGGCCGACCTCTGATCCCAAACACCTGCGCATCCTTGAGCTGCGGTATGGCACGATCCGGGCTCAGGCACTCTCACCAGGGGAGTCGCTGGCCTTCATCGAGCAACTGCTGGGAGAGAAATGATCCGCAAGACCGCTGACGGGCGCGCCTCCGAGCTGACGTGGTTCAAGAGCAGCTACAGCAGCGGCAACGACGGCAACTCCTGCGTGGAAATCGCCGTCACCCCCGGCACGATCCACGTACGCGACTCCAAGCACCAGACCGGTCCCCAGCTCGCCCTCACTCAGGCGACATGGACAGCCTTCGTCTCGACTGTGCGCCACTGACACCGATCGGCCCCGGCACGGGCACGCCGGGGCCGACAGAACGGGGAGCCTCATGAGCCAAGACGCCACCGACCTGAAGTGGTTCAAGAGCAGTCACAGCGGCGGCAACGACGGCAACTCCTGCGTGGAAATCGCCGTCACCCCCAGCACGATCCACATCCGCGACTCCAAGCACCAGACCGGTCCCCAGCTCGCCCTCACCCAGGACACGTGGACCACCTTCGTCACCGCCGTACGCAACTGACGCCGAACGGGGAGCTTCATGCGCGAAGTCGCCACAGACCTGGCGTGGTTCAAGAGCAGCTACAGCAGCGGCACGGACGGCAACTCCTGCGTGGAAATCGCCGTCACCCCCGACACGATCCACATCCGCGACTCCAAGCACGAGACCGGTCCCCAGCTCGCCCTCACCCAGGACACGTGGACCGCCTTCGTCACCGGCGTACGCGCCTGACGCCACCGGGCGGTGTTGAATGTCCTTCCGGTGACCGGGAGGGGGCTCGGGTGGCTGTATCCGACGAGGCGAAGCACGCGACGAAATGGGCATTCATCGGAGCCGTGGCAGCGGCGATCATCGGCGCCCTCGCCGTACTCATCCCGGTGTACTTCCCCGGCGACGACGACCCGGCGGACGCCAAGGGCACGAACGTACCCGCGGGAGCACCAGAAGGCGTGGCCCAGCCGACGGGACCGGGACAGGTCGTCTACAAGATCCAGTACGTGAATGACGGCGACGTCCAGCAGGACCACGTCATCGTGCGGCTGAAGCTCCCGGCGGGGGCGGTGTACATGCTCGGCACGACGCAGTTCGCGGCGAGTACGACACACGGCAAGTGGACGTCCCAGACCCTGGACACCGTCGCGAAGCAGGGGATCGACATCGGCTCGTACGCCCCCGGCGGAAACGCCTACCTGAGGTTCGTCGCCCACGTGGACCAGAAGACCGCCGGGCTCTGTTCCTCGTCGGGTCTCACGGCCACCGTGAAGGCATCGGCAAAGGACGGAAAGTCCAGCGGCTCCTCGCTGTCCGTAGAGGTGACCTGCTAGCCGAGGTCGGACCCCTCAGAACTTGATGCTGCCGATCATGCTCGCCACGTTCGTCGTCAGCTCGCTGATCGTCGGGGCGATCGTCGAGGAGGCGAGGTAGAAGCCGAGGAGCATACAGATCGCCGCGTGGCCGCCCTTCAGTCCTGACTTTTTGATCAGGAGGAAGACGATGATCGCCAGCAGCACCACCGCCGAAATCGAGAGTGCCACGGCGGCTCACCTCCAAAGAATCCCGGGGACGCGGGGGGTTCGGACTATGGGGGTTGTCGTTCGGTTCCGCACCGGTGGAACAAGTCCACACGGACGCCGCCTGGTTCATACCCACGCTGCGACAGTGATCATAACTATCCGTGCTCGCGCATCGCTCGGCGCACGGCCGCACAAGGGGGCGCATGGCCAATATGGTCGAGGTATGACAACCGAGGCTGAGTCCTTCCCCCGACGGCACGCCCGTACCCAGCGGTTCACGCTCGGCGCGCCGCGCGCGTTCACCGTGGCGCCGGACGGTTCGCGTGTCGTCTTCCTCCGGTCGGGGTCCGGCACCGACCGGACCAATTCCCTGTGGGTACGGGACACTTCGGACGGCACGGAGCGCCCCGCCGCCGACCCGCGCGCCCTGCTCGCGGGCGGCGACGAGGAGTTGTCGCCCGAGGAGCGCGCCCGGCGCGAGCGCAGCCGTGAGGGCGGCGCGGGCATCGTCGGCTACGCCACCGACACAGCCGTGGAGTTGGCGTCTTTCGCCTTGTCGGGGCGGCTTTTCGCAGCCGAGCTGCGCGCGGGCACGGCACGTGAACTCCCCGTTCCCGGACCGGTGATCGACCCCCGCCCCTCCCCCGACGGCCGGCACATCGCGTACGTCGCGGAGGGGCAGCTCCGCGTGACCGGCACGGAGGACGCCGACGACCGCGCCCTCGCCACCCCCGAGTCCGACCATGTCACCTACGGTCTCGCGGAGTTCATCGCGGCGGAGGAGATGGACCGCTCACGGGGCTTCTGGTGGTCCCCGGAGTCCGACCGGCTGCTGGTCGCGCGCGTGGACGACACGCCGGTACGGCGCTGGTGGATCGCGGACCCCGCCCACCCCGAGCGTGAGCCACACCACGTCGGCTACCCGGCGGCGGGCACGGCGAACGCGGACGTGCGGCTGTTCGTGATCGGGCTCGGCGGCGAGCGCACCGAGGTCGTCTGGGACCGCGAGCGGTACCCCTATCTGGCGCGAGTGCACTGGTCAGCGGCGGGTGCGCCCCTGCTCCTGGTGCAGTCCCGGGACCAGCGCGGGCAGCTCGTCCTGGCGGTCGACCCGGACACCGGGAGCACCCGCACGGTGCACGCCGACGATGATCCAATTTGGCTTGATCTTTTCCCTTCGGTGCCGTGCTGGACCCCCTCAGGACAGCTCGTCCGGATCGCGGACGAGGGCGGCGCGCGGGTCCTGGTCGTGGGCGAACGTCCCCTGACAGGACCGCAGTTGCACATCCGTTCGGTACTCGATGTGACGGACGGCGAGGTGCTCGTCTCGGCGTCCGCGGGCGAAGCCGCCGAGGACCCGGAAATCGGCGAGATCCATGTGTACCGGGTGAACGAACTCGGCGTGGAGCGGGTGTCCCAGGTGCCCGGGGTCCACACGGCGGTGCGCGGCGGCGACACGACCGTACTGGTCTCCGCGACGCTCGACAGTCCGGGTACCCGTGCCCAGGTGCTGCGTGACGGAAAAGCGGCGTCCGTTGTCACGTCGTACGCCGAAGATCCCGGTATGTCCCCCCGCGTGACGCTCACCGAGGGGGGCGCACAGCGAATTCCGTGCGCCGTGCTTATGCCTACGGACTACCCCGGTGACGCACCCCTCCCCGTCCTCCTCGACCCCTACGCCGGACCGCACGGTCAGCGGGTGGTGGCCGCCCACAACGCCCATCTGACCTCGCAGTGGTTCGCCGACCAGGGCTTCGCGGTGATCGTCGCGGACGGCCGGGGCACCCCGGGTCGCTCCCCCGCGTGGGAGAAGGCGATCCACCACGACTTCACGCTTACCCTCGACGACCAGATCGAGGCGCTGCACGACCTCGCCAAGCGCTACCCGCTCGACCTCGACCGGGTCGCCATCCGGGGCTGGTCCTACGGCGGCTACCTCTCCGCGCTCGCCGTGCTGCGCCGCCCGGACGTGTTCCACGCGGGCATCGCGGGCGCCCCGGTGACCGACTGGCGGCTGTACGACACCCACTACACCGAGCGGTACCTGGGCGATCCCACCGAGGACCCGGCGGTCTACGCCCGCAGCTCCCTCGTCACCGACGACGGTCTCTCCGAGCCCGCCGAGCCGCACCGACCCCTGATGATCATCCATGGTCTGGCCGACGACAATGTGGTCGCCGCACACACCCTGCGCCTGTCCTCGGCTCTGCTGGCCGCGGGGCGCCCGCACGAGGTGCTGCCCCTGTCCGGCGTCACCCATATGACCCCGCAGGAACAGGTCGCGGAGAACCTGCTGCTGCTCCAGGTCGACTTCCTCAAGCGCGCCCTGACGCCCGCTCAGCGCGGGTGAACGGGGTTTAACACTCCAGCAACTCCGCGGAAGTGGCACCGATATACGAACGCGCCAGACTGAAGAACGTACGGCCGTGCGGGTGCCGTGTACGGGCCGGGGTGGCCATGTCACCCCGGCCCGTTGCCCTGCGGCACCACCCGCCGCTCCGCCGCGAACAGGCACGCCGAGGGATGCGCCACCGGACCCGCCGCGTCCCGGAACTCCTCCGGCACCGCCAGCTCCGGCACCTCCCGCGCACACCGCTCCCGCGCCTTGAAGCACCGGGTCCGGAAGCGGCAGCCCGAGGGCACGTTCGCCGGTGAGGGCACGTCCCCGCTGAGGATGATCCGCTCACGGCGCGAGCGCGCCTCCGGATCGGGCACCGGCACCGCCGAGAGCAGCGCCTGCGTGTAGGGATGCGTGGGGTGCTCGTAGATCTCGGTGTCCGTGCCGGTCTCCACGATCCGCCCCAGGTACATCACCGCGACCCGGTCCGAGATGTGCCGCACCACCGAGAGATCGTGCGCGATGAACACGTACGACAGCCCGAACTCCGCCTGGAGCCGCTCCAGCAGGTTCACCACCTGCGCCTGGACCGACACGTCGAGCGCGGAGACCGGCTCGTCGGCGACGATCACCTCCGGGCGCAGCGCGAGGGCGCGGGCGATGCCGATCCGCTGGCGCTGACCGCCGGAGAACTGGTGCGGATAGCGGTTCACGAAGTCGGGGTCGAGACCCACCACGTCCAGCAACTCCCGCACCTTGCGCCGCCGTTCGCCCTTCGGCGCCACCTCGGGGTGGATCTCGTACGGCTCCCCCACGATGTCCCCGACCGTCATCCGGGGGTTGAGCGAGGTGTACGGGTCCTGGAACACCATCTGCACCGAGCGCCGCACGGATTTGAGTGCCCGCCCGGACAGCCGGGTCACGTCCTCGCCCTTGAAGCGGATCGTGCCCGCCGTCGGCTTCTCCAGATGGCACAGCAGCCGCGCGACCGTGGACTTCCCGCACCCCGACTCGCCCACCAGACCCAGGGCTTCGCCCCGCCCGAGGGTGAAGTCCACTCCGTCCACCGCGCGTACGGACCCGACCTGCTTGCGCAGGACGATCCCGCGCGTGAGCGGATAGTGCTTGACGAGGTCGCGGACCTCCAGGACCGGCTCACTCACCGAGGTCTCCGAGGTCATCGCGGCACTCCCTCCAGAAGTGGCAGGCGCTGCGCCGGAGTTCGCCCGCCTCGTACAGCGGAGGCGGGTCCGTGCGGCAGACGTCCCGGGCGATCGGGCAGCGCGGGTGGAAGGCGCAGCCGGGCGGGACATGGGCGAGGTTGGGCGGCAGACCCTTGATGGCGTACAGCTCGCGTCCCTTGTGGTCCAGGCGCGGGATGGAGTCGAGCAGACCCCGGGTGTAGGGGTGCGCCGGTGCCTTGTAGAGGTCGTGGACGGGCGCGGACTCCACGATCCTGCCCGCGTACATCACCGCGATCCGGTCCGCCACGTCCGCGACCACGCCGAGATCGTGGGTGATGAGCACGAGCCCCATGCGGTACTCGCGCCGCAACTCCGCCAGCAGATCCATGACCTGCGCCTGCACGGTGACGTCGAGGGCGGTGGTGGGCTCGTCCGCGATGACGAGCGCGGGTTCCAGCGCGATCGCCATGGCGATCATGATGCGCTGGCGCATTCCGCCGGAGAACTGGTGCGGGTAGTCGCGCACCCGCTGGGCGGCGCCCGGGATGCGCACCTGGTCCATCAGCTCGACGGCGCGGGCGCGCGCGTCCCGCTTCGACATGCCCCGGTGGACGACGAACATCTCGCCGAGCTGGTCGCCCACGGTGAGCACGGGGTTGAGGGCGGACAGCGCGTCCTGGAAGATCATCGCCATCCGGGCGCCCCTGATCCGGCGCCGCTCGTCCTCCTTGAGGGTGAGCAGATCGCGCCCCTGGAAGAGGATCTGCCCGCCGGTGATCCGCGCGGGCGGGGTGTCGAGGATGCCCATCACCGCCTGCGCGGTGACCGACTTGCCCGAGCCCGACTCCCCGAGCACCGCCAGCGTCTCCCCCTCGTCCACGGTGTACGACACCCCGTCGACCGCCTTCGCCACCCCGTCCCGTGTGCGGAACTCCACGTGCAGGTCCCGGACGTCGAGCAGCATCGCGCCGTCACCTCAGCTTCGGGTCGAGGGCGTCGCGCACCGCGTCGCCGAGCATGATGAACGCGAGGACGGTGATCGCGAGCGCCCCGGAGGGCCAGAGCAGGGCGTGCGGGGCGTTGCGGATGTACGGCGAGGCGGCGGAGATGTCGATGCCCCAGGAGACGCTGGGCGGCTTCAGTCCGACGCCGAGGTAGGACAGCGTCGCCTCCAGCGAGATGTAGGTGCCGAGCGCGATGGTGGCGACGACGATCACGGGCGCGACGGCGTTGGGCGCGATGTGCCGCAGCAGGATGCGGGTGTCGGAGGCACCGAGCGCGCGGGCAGCCTGCACGTAGTCGTGCTGTTTGGCGGTGATGACCGAGCCGCGCGCGATGCGGGAGATCTGCGGCCAGCCCAGCAGCACCATGAACCCGACGACCGGCCACACCGAGTTGCTGGTGACCACCGAGAGCAGCACGAGCCCGCCGAGCACGACCGGGATCGCGAAAAAAATGTCGGTGATCCGGGAGAGCACCGCGTCCCCCGCGCCGCCGAAGTACCCGGCGATCCCGCCGAGCACCGATCCGAGCAGGGCGACCCCGAGCGTGGCGCAGACGCCGACCGTGACGGACGTACGGGCGCCGTACACGGTCCGCGTGTACACGTCGCAGCCCTGGCCGTCGAAGCCGAAGGGATGTCCGGGCGCGGAGCCCCGCTGGGCGTCGGCGAGGTCGCAGTCGAGCGGGTTGCCCGAGGCGATGGCGGAGGGCCAGAGGGAGATGAAGACCAGGAAGAGGATGACGAGCGCGGAGACGACGAAGACCGGGTTGCGCCTGAGGTCGCGCCAGGCGTCGGACCACAGCGAGCGGGGGCGTCCGCGCGGTCCGGTGCCGCCGGGTCCGCCCGGCGCCCGCTCCAGTGCGCTCGCCTCGCCGGTCGCGAGGTCCATCGCGCCGCCCATGCCGGTCCCGGCGATGGCGCCGCCGTTGTCGTAACCCTGCTCAGGCATAGCGGATCCTCGGGTCGAGTACGGCGTAGAGCAGGTCGACCAGCAGGTTCGCGGCGAGGAACACCAGCACCAGCACGGTGACGAAGCCGACGACCGTCTGGGTGTTCTGCCGCAGGATGCCCTGGTAGAGCTGGAAGCCGACGCCGTGGATGTTGAAGATCCGCTCGGTGACGATGGCGCCGCCCATGAGCGCGCCGATGTCGGTGCCGATGAAGGTGATCACCGGGATCAGCGAGGTGCGCAGCAGATGCCGGACGACGATCCGGCGCCGGGGCAGCCCCTTGGCGACAGCCGTGCGGATGTAGTCGGCGCGGCGGTTCTCGGCGAGCGAGGTGCGGGTGAGCCGGGTGACGTACGCGAGTGAGACGGAGGCGAGGACCAGACCCGGCACGATGAGCTGGTCGAAGGGCGCCTCGGGCGCGACGGAGGGTCTGATCCAGCCCCACTCGACGCCGAGCAGCAGTTGGAGCACCAGTCCGGTGACGAAGGTCGGCACCGAGATGACGACCAGGGTGAGCAGCAGCACGCCGGTGTCCACCGGGCGTCCGCGCCGCATCCCGGTCAGCACGCCGAGGGTGACGCCGACGACGATCTCGAAGACGATCGCCACGAGGGTGAGCCGGATGGTCACCGGGAACGCCGCCGCCATCAGCTCGGTGACGGGCTGTCCGTTGAAGGCGGTGCCGAAATCGCCGGTGAAGACGTTGCCCATGTAGGTCGCGTACTGCTGCCACAGCGGTCGGTCGAGCCCGAACTCCGCCTTCAACTGGGCGGCGGTCGCCGGGTCGCACGCCCGCTCCCCGCACAGTCCGGCGACGGGGTCGCCCATCACGTTGACCATGAGGAAGATGAGCAGGGTGGCACCGAAGAACACCGGGATCATCTGGAGCAGTCGCCGGACGACATAGCGCCCCATGGCGGCTCAGCCGACCTTGATCTCGTTGTAGACGGGGACGCTGAACGGGTTGAGTTCCACACCCGAGAGCCGCTCGGAGTAGCCCGCGCTGCCGTTCTGGTACCAGAGCGGGATGGCGGCCATGTGGTCCCGCACCACCTCCTCTGCCTGCTGGAAGGTGGCGACCGACTTGGCGGTGTCCGTCTCGGCGTTGGCACGGTCCACGAGCTGGTCGAACTGGGCGTTGTCCCACTTGCCGTCGTTGGAGGAGGCGTCGGTGTAGTAGAGCGGCTGGAGGAAGTTCTGGATCAGCGGGTAGTCCATCTGCCAGCCCGCCCGGAAGGGACCGGTCATCTTGTGCTGCCCGAGCTGGTTGCGGAAGTCGGCGAAGGTGCCGACCGGGTTGCCGACGCAGGCGTCGTCCTTGCCGAGCGCCTTGTTGACGGAGTTGCAGACGGCGTCGATCCACTCCTTGTGGGAGCCCGTGTCGGCGTTGTAGGTGATCTTCACCTGACCGCCGGGAATGCCGCCGCCCTCCTTGACCAGCCGCTTCGCCTCCGCGGGGTCGTACTCGCAGGCGTGCCCGCACAGCCCCTCCTTGAAGCCGCCCTCCTTGCCGAGCACCGGTGAGGTCCAGTCGGTGGCGGGGGTGCGGGTCTGCCGGAAGATCGTGTCGGTGATCTGCTTCCGGTTGATCGCCATGGAGAGCCCGGTGCGCACCTTCTCGGCGCCGGGCGTGTTCCAGCGGGCGTCGTAGAACGGGAAGGCGAGCGTCTGGATGATCCCGGCGGGGGTGTTGATGTACCGGTCCCCGAGGTCGGTCTTCACGTTCCTGAGCTGGGCGGCGGGGATGTCGTCGACCAGGTCGAGGTTGCCGGCCATCAGGTCGGTGTAGGCGGTGTTGTTGTCGGTGTAGACCTTGAGGTCCACACCGTCGTTGAGCGCCTTGTCGGGACCGGGATAGGCGTCCCACTTCTTCAGGTTCATCTGGGAGCCCTTGGTGTACGCCTCGATCGTGTAAGGACCGTTGCCGACCGGTCTCTTCAGCCAGGCGGCGTGGTCGGTGAAGAAGGCGCGGGGCAGCGGGGCGAAGGCGGCGTAGCCGAGGGTGTCGGGGAAGCCGGAGAACGTCTGACCGAGGGTGACGGTGAAGGTGTGGTCGTCCACCACCTTCAGCCCGGAAAGGGTGTCGGCGCTCTGCCTGCCGCTCTCGGGGTGGACCTTGTCGTAGCCCTCGATGTAGCCGAAGAAGTACGCGTTCTTCTGGTTGTTCTTGAGGCTCGCGCCGTAGTTCCAGGCGTCCACGAAGGAGCGGGCGGTCACCTTCTCGCCGTTGGAGAAGGTCCAGCCGTCCTTGACCTTGACGGTGAAGTGCCGGGAGTCGCTCGTGTCGATGCTCCGCGCGAGCATGTCGGTGGCGGCGCCGGTCCTCGGGTCGTACTTCTTCAGCCCCCGGAAGACCATGTCGAGCACCTTGCCGCCCTGCACCTCGTTGGTGTTGGCGGGCTCCAGCGGGTTCTGCGGGTCGCCCCAGGACGAACTCAGCACCCCGCCGCTCCCCGCCCCGCTCCCTCCGCCCGCGCAGCCCGTGGCGACGAACGCCAGCACGAGAACACCGGCGGCCAGCCGGGGGCGCGCGGATGGGCCCATGGGTGCCTCCTTGTGAGGGGTGCCGTCCCGGTCGTCCTTGTGAGGGTGCCCTTCCCGGTCGTCCCGGTTCCGGACAGTCGTCCCGCTTCCGAATATCGGCGCGCGCCGGGTCCGTCGCACGCGCAGGCGCCCGTCTGCGGGTGCCGCTTCGCTCGTTCGGGTTGCGTGATTGCTCCGAGCTGTCGCGCACCGGCTCCGACCGGGCGCGCGATGTCGTACGCATGTGCCGTCAGCCCCTCACCAGCAGGTCTTCACCGGTCTGGACCAATGTCCGCGACACCCCCGCTCACCTGGGCTTTTCCGCAGGCCACAGCGGGTCTTGGGACCGTTGACGCGTGCAGATCACCCTGATAGACAAGCTCATCACTTTCGGCCGACGGCATACCGCCGGCCGTGACCGGGCAGTCCAACAAGCGGTTTCCGTGCGAGCGATGACGTGAGGTCACGACCTATGAGCACACACGGCCAGTACGGAGGACGAGAGTTGACGCCAAGACGCCCGTGGTCCCCGGTGCGCCGCCTGACCGCCGCCGCCGCGGCCGCCCTGACGGTCACGGCGGGACTCGTCACGCCGCTCGCTCCGACGCCCCAGCGCGCCGAGGCGGCGCCCGAGGGCAAGACGCTCACCGTGGCGGTCGCGCAGAGCGTCGACTCGCTCAGCCCCTTCCTGGCGGTGCGCCTGGTCAGCACGAGCATCCTGCGGCTGACGTACGAGTACCTGACCGACTACGACCCGGGCGACGGCCACCCGATCCCCGGTCTCGCCACCCAGTGGAAGCCGTCGGCCGACAAGCTCACCTGGACCTACACGATCCGCTCCGACGCCAAGTGGACGGACGGACAGAAGGTCACCGCCCAGGACGCGGCGTGGACCTTCAACAAGATGATGACCGACGAGGCGGCGGCGACCGCCAACGGCGGCTTCGTCACGAACTTCCGCAAGGTGTCGGCGCCCAGCCCCGACAAGCTGGTCATCGAGCTGAAGAAGCCGCAGGCCACGATGACCGCCCTGGACGTCCCGATCGTGCCCGAGCACGTGTGGAAGAACGTCAGCGACATCGCCAAGTTCAACAACGACAAGAAGTTCCCCATCGTCGGTGACGGTCCCTTCACCCTCACCTCCTACCGCCCCGACAGCTACGTCCGGCTGAAGGCGAACAAGAGCTTCTGGCGCGGCGCCCCCAAGTTCGACAACCTGGTCTTCAAGTACTACAAGGACCAGGACGCCGCCGTCGCCGCCCTCCGCAAGGGCGAGGTCTCCTTCGTCGCCGGGTCGCCGTCCCTGACCCCGGCACAAGCCGCCTCCCTCAAGGGCCAGCCGGACATTCACCTGAACGAGGCGCCGGGGCGCCGCTTCTACGCCCTCGCCGTCAACCCGGGCGCCCGCGCCAAGAACGGCGAGAAGTTCGGCGACGGCGACCCCTCGCTGCTCGACCCGCGGGTGCGCCAGGCACTCTTCATGGCGGTCGACCGCAAGACCCTCGTCGACAAGGTCTTCCAGGGCCACGCCGCCCAGGGCGAGGGCTACATCCCGCCCCGCTTCTCCTCGTACTTCTGGAAGCCCTCCGCCGGTCAGGAGCGGGGCTACGACCCCGCCGCGGCGGGGCGCCTGCTCGACAAGGCGGGCTACAAGAAGAACGCCGACGGCAAGCGCACCGGCAAGAACGGCAAGCCGCTGGACTACCGCGTGCTGTGCCACGCCACCGACCCCAACGACAAGGCGGTCGGGCAGTACCTCAAGGAGTGGTGGGGCAAGCTCGGCGTCGGCATGTCGCTCGACTGCCTCGACAACGTCACCGACCCCTGGCTCGCCGGCAAGTACGACCTCGCCTTCGACGGCTGGTCCGTCAACCCCGACCCGGACTACGTCCTGTCCATCCACACCTGCGCCGCCCTGCCCGCCACCCCGAAGGACACCGGGCTCACCGACAACTTCATCTGCGACAAGAAGTTCGACGAGCTGTACGCGAAGCAGTTGGCCGAGTACGACTCCGCCAAGCGGGCTGAACTCGTCAAGCAGGCCGAGTCGCGGCTGTACGACACGGGGTACATGAACGTCATGGCGTACCCGAACGCGGTGGAGGCGTACCGCACCGACCAGATCAAGTCGATCGAGACCATGCCCAAGTCCGCGGGCAACATCTACGGCCAGGACGGCTACTGGAGCTGGTGGTCGGCGGTCCCGGCCGCCTCCCAGAAGTCGGAGGACTCCGGCTCGACCGGTGTCGTGGTCGGCGTCGTCGTCGGCGTGGTGGTCCTCGCCGGTGCCGCGTTCCTGTTCACCCGGCGGCGCCGCGCCTCCGCCGACGACCGCGAGTAGCCCATGGAACCGATGATCCACCCGGCCCGGCGGCGGGCGGTGTCCGATGGCCGCTGAACTCACCCCCGCCGAGGCCGGCGTCCCGGGTACCGCCGCCGTCACACCCGACATCGGCGGACCCCGGGCGCGCACCTGGCCCGGGTACGCCCGCTATGTCGCGGGCAAGCTCGGCGGCGCCGTCGTCTCGCTGTTCGCCGTCCTCGTCACCGGCTTCTTCCTGTTCCGGCTGATCCCCGGCGACCCGGTCAAGGCCATGACCGGCGGGCGCCGGGTCTCGACGGAACAGCTCGCCGTCTACCGGCGGGAGTTCGGACTCGACCTGCCGATGTGGCAGCAGTTCACGCAGTACTGCGGCAAGGCGCTCACCGGCGACCTGGGCACGTCGTACCAGTTCCACACCCCGGTCACCGACAAGATCGCCGAGGCGCTGCCCCACACCCTGCTGCTCACCGGCACGGCGTTCGTCCTCTACACCGCCCTCGGCATGTACCTGGGCACCCGCTCCGCCTGGCGGCACGGCGGTCTCGGGGACCGGCTCAACACCGGTCTGGCGCTGACCCTCTACTCGCTGCCGTCCTTCTGGCTCGGACTGCTGCTCATCATCGTGTTCTCGGTGGGGCTCGGACCGATCCCGGGGCTGTTCCCGACGGGCGGCATGGAGTCGGGCGACACGAGCGGCTTCGCGTACGTCCTCGACGTCGCCCACCACATGGTCCTGCCGGTGCTCACCCTGATCGCGGTCGAGTACGGACAGACGCTGCTGGTCACCCGTTCCGCCCTGCTGGACGAGATGGGCAGCGACTATCTGACGACGGCCCGCGCCAAGGGGCTGCGGGACGACCTGGTCCGCCGTCGGCACGCGGTGCCTAACGCCCTGCTGCCGACCGTCACCCTGGTGTTCGTCAACCTCGGGCGGACCGTCGCGGGCGTGATCCTGGTCGAGACCGTGTTCTCCTGGCCGGGTCTCGGCGGACTCTTCTACCAGGCCCTCAGCGTGCCCGATCTGCCCCTGGTGCAGGGGCTGTTCCTCCTCTTCGCCTCGGCGGTGATCGTCATGAACACCCTGGCCGATCTGGTCTACCCGCTGTTCGACCCCCGGGTGGGCCGATGACCACCACCGTCGCCGAACCGGGGTCAGGACCCGGACCCGGATCGGGACCCGGACCCCGGACGCTCGCCTGGCAGCGCCGCCGCCGCTCGGCGCTGCGGTTCTGGCGGCAGTACCGCACCCACCGCGCCGGAGTGCTCGGACTCGCCGCCCTCGTGCTGTTCGCGCTGATCGCCCTCACCGCGCCGCTCACCGTCGGCGCGGACGTGGCCCGGGTGACCGACGCTCCGGGCAACCCCCTGGAGGCGCCCAGTGGCCACTTCCCGCTCGGCACCGACCGGTTCGGGCGGAACCTGCTGGGGCTGGTGATCTGGGGCGCCCGGGTCTCCCTCCTGGTCGGGCTGCTCGCGGCGGTGCTGTCGGTGGCGATCGGCGCGGTCGTCGGGATCGTCGCCGGGCACTTCCGGGGCGCGTGGGCGACCGTGCTGATGCGGATCACCGACTGGTTCCTGGTGATGCCCACGCTGGTGCTCGCCATCGCGCTGGCCACCGTGATGTCCCGCTCGCTCGGCACGGTGATCCTCGCCATCGGCGTCACGACCTGGCCGACCACCGCCCGCCTGGTGCGGGCGCAGACGCTGGCCGTGGAGTCCCGCCCGTACATCGAGCGCGCCCGGGCGCTCGGCGGCGGTCACTGGCACGTCATGACCCGGCACGTGCTGCCCAACGTCATGCCGCTCGTGCTCGCGCAGACCACGCTGATGGTGTCCTCCTCCATCCTCGCCGAGGCGACGCTCGCCTTCCTCGGGCTCGGCGATCCGTCCGTCGTCTCCTGGGGCGGACTGCTCCAGGACGCGCGCGAGGCGGGCGCGGTGAGCGCGGGCGACTGGTGGTATCTCGTACCGCCCGGCATCGCGATCGCCCTGGTGGCGCTGGCGTTCACGCTGTGCGGGCGCGCCGTGGAGTCCGTCCTCAATCCCCGGCTGGGGGTGGCCCGTTGAGCCTGCTCGAACTGCGGAACCTGACCGTGACGTACCCGGGCGGTGCCGCCGCCGTCCGGGGGGTGGACCTGTCGGTGGCGGCGGGCGAGAAGCTCGGCATCGCCGGGGAGTCCGGCTGCGGCAAGTCCACGCTGGCGCTCGCCGCGCTGCGGCTGCTGCCGCCCGGCACCGAGGTGGGCGGGCAGATCCTGCTGGACGGCGAGGACATCCTGGCGATGCGCTGGGGCCGGGTGCGCGCGGTGCGCTGGGCGGGCGCGTCCATCGTCTTCCAGGGCGCCATGCACTCCCTCAACCCCGTGCACCGGGTGGGCGAGCAGATCGCGGAACCGATCCTGCTGCACAGCCGGGCGACGGCTGCCGCCGCGAAGAAGCGGACCGGTGAGTTGCTGGAGCAGGTCGGTCTGCCCGCCGCCCGCGCGACGGCGTACCCGCACGAACTCTCCGGCGGCCAGCGCCAGCGCGTCATGATCGCCATGGCGCTCGCCTGCGACCCGCACCTGGTCGTCGCGGACGAGCCGACCACCGCGCTCGACGTGATGATCCAGGCGCAGATCCTGCGGCTGATCGAGCGGCTCGTCAGCGAGCAGGACGTCGCCCTGGTCATGATCAGCCACGATCTCGCGGTCCTCGCGGACACCTGCGACCGGCTCGCGGTGATGTACGCGGGCAGGGTCGTGGAGGAGGGTCCCGCCCGCGCCGTCCACGAGAACGCTCAACACCCCTACGCCCAGGCGCTGTCGGGGGCGTTCCCGCGCATCGGGGACCCCGCCTCCCGGTTCGCGCCGCGCGGGCTGCCCGGCGACCCGCCCGACCCGTTCGCGCTCCCCGCCGGGTGCGCCTTCCATCCGCGCTGCCCGGTGTCGCTGCCCGAGTGCGCCACGGAGGACCAGCCGCTGCGCGAGGCGGTGCCCGGGCGGGTGGCGGCGTGCGTCCACGTGGGGGCGCCGAGCGGGACCGCCGGGACGGTACGAGACGACGCGACGGAGCCGGAGAACACCGGGAGCACCCCATGACGACGACCGGTGAGCACTCCACACCGACGACCGAACCGCCCGCGCTGCTCAGCGCGCGCGACCTGCGCGTGGTCTTCCCCGGCCGGTCCGGGGCGGCGCCCGCGCGCGCCGTCGACCAGGTCGAGCTGGAGATCCGTCCGGGCGAGATCGTCGCGCTGGTCGGCGAGTCCGGCTGCGGCAAGTCCACGCTCGCCCGGGCGCTGCTCGGACTCGTGAAGCCGACGGCGGGCGAGGTGTCGTTCGCCGGGCGCCCGCTGGCGTACTCCACCCGCGCCCTGCGCGCCTACCGCCGCCGCGCCCAACTGGTCCTCCAGGACCCCATCGGCTCGCTCAACCCCCGGCACACGGTGTACGACGCGGTGGCCGAGGGGCTGCGCGTCCACGGGCACTCCGGCGACGAGCGGGCGGCGGTCGCCGACGCGCTGTCCCGGGCGGGACTGCGCCCCCCGGAGCGGTTCTTCCTGCGCTACCCGCACGAGCTGTCCGGTGGCCAGCGCCAGCGCGTGGTCATCGCGGGCGCGCTGGTCCTGGAGCCCGAACTCCTCGTCGCCGACGAGCCGGTGGCGTCCCTCGACGCCTCGGTGCGCGGCGAGATCCTGGACCTGCTGCTGCGCCTGCGCACCGAACTCGGTCTGGCCGCCCTGGTGGTGACCCACGACCTGGGACTCGCCTGGAACATCGCGGACCGGGTGGCGGTGATGTACCTCGGCCGGATCGTGGAGACGGGCGGGGTCGAACAGGTCCTCACCGCGCCCCGGCACCCGTACACCCGCGCCCTGTTGTCCGTCCTCCCGGACGCCCCCGGCGACCCCGTGATCCTCACCGGCGAACCCCCGGACCCCTCCCGCATCCCCACCGGCTGCCGCTTCCGCGCCCGCTGCCCGGTCCTGGCGAGCGGCGAGGCGGAACGCGCGGGCGTGGCGGACGCCTGCCGCACGGAGGACCCTGCGGTGCTCGACGCGGGACCCACCGCCCAGGCGGCGTGCCACTGGGTGCACGCGCAGGTGACGGCGTAGGCGGCGGTCAGTCCTTCGGCGAGGCGACCAACTCGGCTTCGAAACCGTCCGAGTTGGCGAGGTAGGCGGCGTAGTGGTCGGGTCCGCCCGCGTGCGGATGGCGGTCGGGGAAGAGCAACTGCCAGCCGTGCTCGGGCGCCTGCGCCGCGAGGACGTCGACCTCGGTGGGCGTCCCCGCGTGGAAGGCGAGGTGGTTGAGCCCGGGGCGCAGCCGGTCGTGCCCGGTGCCGCGCAGCGCCGGTGACCGCTCGACGACGACGTACGTCGGTCCAAGCCGCCAACTGCGCCCGTGCTCCCAGCTCTGGTACGGCTCGTAGCCGAGGCGGCCGAGCAGCCAGCCCCACTCGGTCTCGGCGCGGGGCAGGTCGGGCACCCACAGCTCGACGTGGTGCAGGGTCATCGCGCGACTCCAGCGAAGCTCTCGGGGGAACGGCTCTCAAAGACAGGTTCCCGGAAAACGCCGTGTTCCCGGCGCCCTCTCCGTCGAGGGCACCGGGAACACGACGAGCCGGGGCGGGTCAGGCGTGGACCACGTCCTTCTCCTCGGCGAAGTGGCACGCCGACTCGTGGGCAGCCGGGGTGTCGCTGCCCTGGAAGCGCTCGGGCACGGCCAGCAGCGGCACCTCCTCGGCGCACTTGTCCTGAGCCTTCCAGCAGCGGGTGCGGAAGCGGCAGCCCGAGGGCGGGTTGGCCGGGGAGGGCACGTCACCGGTGAGGATGATCCGCTCGCGGTGCTCACGGGCGTCCGGGTCCGGCACCGGGACCGCCGAGAGCAGCGCCTGGGTGTAGGGGTGCGTCGGGTGGTCGTAGATCTGCTCGTCCGAGCCGATCTCGGCCATCTTGCCGAGGTACATCACGCCCACGCGGTCCGAGATGTGCCGGACGATCGACAGGTCGTGCGCGATGAAGACGTAGGACAGGTTGAACTCGTCCTGCAGGCGCTCCATCAGGTTGATGACCTGCGCCTGGACGGAGACGTCCAGGGCCGAGACCGGCTCGTCGCAGATGATGATCTCGGGGTTGAGCGCGAGACCGCGGGCGATGCCGATGCGCTGGCGCTGACCGCCGGAGAACTGGTGCGGGTACCGGTTGATGTACTCCGGGTTCAGACCGACGACGTCCAGCAGCTCCTGCACCCGCTTGCGCCGGTCGCCCTTCGGAGCCACCTCGGGGTGGATGTCGAAGGGCTCACCGATGATGTCGCCCACCGTCATACGGGGGTTGAGCGAGGTGTACGGGTCCTGGAACACCATCTGGATGTTGCGCCGCACCGCGCGCAGGGCGCGGCCCGACAGCTTGGTGATGTCCTGGCCCTTGTAGAAGATCTCGCCCGCGGTCGCCCGCTCCAGGTTCATCAGCAGCTTGGCGACCGTGGACTTGCCACAGCCGGACTCGCCGACGATGCCGAGGGTCTCGCCCTGGTAGAGGTCGAAGGAGATGCCGTCGACAGCCTTGACGGCGCCGATCTGCCGCTTGAACAGGATGCCCTGGGTGAGCGGGAAGTGCTTCACCAGATCGCGCACCTGGAGGATCGGCTCGCCCCGCTCGACGGGCGCCTCGATGGCGGCGACAGCCTCCGTCTCGGTGGCCGCGTCGACGGTCTCGACCTCGGAGACGTTCGGCGTGGCGTCCTTGGACTCGTCGTCCTTCGCGAGATTCGTGGACTCAGCCATGGATGGTCTCCTTCCAGAAGTGGCAAGCGGAGGAGCGGCCGGGAATCGCCGTGCCGTCCTGCTCGGTCACCTGCACCAGCGGCGGTACATCGGTGCGGCAGATGTCCTGCGCCACACTGCAGCGCGGGTTGAAGGCGCAGCCCGGCGGGATGGCCTGGAGGTTGGGCGGCAGGCCCTTGATGGCGTAGAGCTCCTGGCCCTTCTGGTCCAGGCGCGGGATCGACTCCAGCAGACCCTTGGTGTAGGGGTGGGCCGGGCGCTTGTACAGCTCGTGCACCGGGGCGGTCTCGACGATCCGTCCCGCGTACATCACCGCGATCTTGTCGGCGACGTCCGCGACGACACCGAGGTCGTGGGTGATGAGGATCAGACCCATGTTGTACTCGCGCTGGAGTTCGGCGAGCAGGTCCATGACCTGGGCCTGGACGGTCACGTCGAGGGCCGTGGTCGGCTCGTCGGCGATGATCAGGTCCGGTTCCAGGGCCAGCGCCATGGCGATCATGATGCGCTGGCGCATACCGCCCGAGAACTGGTGCGGGTAGTCGTTGACCCGCTGAGCCGCGGCGGGGATGCGCACGCGGTCCATCAGCTCGATCGCCTTGGCCTTGGACTCCTTGCGGGACAGTCCCTGGTGCGCGCGGAACATCTCGCCGAGCTGGAAGCCCACCGAGAGCACCGGGTTGAGCGAGGACAGCGCATCCTGGAAGATCATCGCCATCTTGGCGCCGCGCAGCTTGCGCCGCTCGGCCTCCGACAGCAGCAGGATGTCCTGCCCCTCGAAGAAGATCTCGCCCTTGGCGATCCGTCCGGGCGGGCTGTCGAGGATGCCCATGATCGCCTGCGCGGTCACCGACTTGCCGGACCCGGACTCACCGAGGACGGCGAGCGTCTCGCCCGCGTTGACGCTGTAGTTGACACCGTTGACCGCCTTGGTCACGGAGTCGCGGACCTCGAACTCCACGTGCAGATCGCGCACCTCCAGGAGCGGAGTGGTCCCGTCCGCCCCGGCTTCACTGGGAGCCGTCTCCAGGCTGGTCATGCCGTCACCTTCATCGTGCTTGGCCAAAGGGGTTGGATTCATGGCGGTCGGTCACCGGAGCTTCGGGTCGAGCGCGTCGCGAAGACCGTTGCCCAGCAGGATGAAGCCGAGAGCGGTGATGACGATCGCGAGGCTCGGGTAGGTCCACATGAAGTCCTTGACGCCCATGAAGTTGCGGCCCGCGGAGATCATGTTGCCCCACTCGGCGACCTCGGGGTCGACGCCGACGCCGAGGTACGACAGCGACGCCTCGGCCACGATCGCGATGCCGACGTTGCTGGTGCCGTACACCAGCACGGAGGTCAGCGAGTTGGGCAGGATGTGCTTGCGGATGATCCGGCTCTGCCCGGCACCGAGCGCCTTGGCGGCGTGGACGTAGTCCATCTCGCGCACCGAGAGCACCTGGCTGCGCAGCAGGCGGGCGAAGGTCGCCCACGAGAAGATGGCCAGCGAGAGCACGACGGGCAGCACACCGCGACCCATCAGCAGGATGATGACGATGGCGCCGATCAGCAGCGGGAAGGCGAAGAAGACGTCGGCGACACGCATGATCACCGTGTCGACCCAGCGGCCGTAGTACCCGGCCAGCGCGCCCAGGATCACACCGATGACGAGGGCGACCAGGATCGAGGCCATACCCACGATCACCGCGATGCGGCTGCCGTAGACGAGGCGGGAGAACTGGTCGCGGCCGAGCGCGTCGGTGCCGAGCCAGTGGCCGGCGCCCGGGGACTGCAGGGTGTTGGTCAGGTCCTGCTTGAGCGGGTCGTGCGGCGCGAGCAGCGGCGCGAATATCGCGACCAGGACCAGCACCACGATGATGGCCAGGCCGACCACGGCGAGCTTGTTGGCGAAGAAGCGGTGCCGGATGTCGGACCACTGGCTGACCCGGGCGACGCTCGGTTCGGCTCCCGGGGGCGCCGGAACGGGACCGGCCGCCGTCGCCTCTTCGGTCTGCGAGACGAGTTCGGTCATTGTGAGACTCCTAGAAGGGGGCGATCCCGCGGGTCAGGCGAGGCGGATGCGCGGGTCGAGGGCGGCGTACAGCAGGTCGACGATCAGGTTCAGCAGGACGAAGACCGCCACACCGATCGTCACGACCCCGACGATGATCGGGTTGTTGTTCTGCTGGATCGCCTGGATGAGCGCGAGACCGATGCCGTTCCAGTTGAAGATCGTCTCGGTGATGATCGCGCCGCCGAGCAGACCGCCGAAGGAGATGCCCAGGTAGGTGATCACCGGGATGACCGAGTTCCGCAGGACGTGCCGGGTCAGGATGGTGCGACGCGGGAGGCCCTTGGCGATCGCCGTCTTGACGTAGTCGGCGCGCAGCACCTCCAGCATCGTGCTGCGGGCGAGCTGGGCGACGAGCGCCGCGTCGATGATGGCGAGCGTGAAGGCGGGCAGGACGATGCCCTTGAAGTCGTCACCGGCGATGAGCGGGAACCAGTCCAGCTCGATCACGAAGACACGCTGCATGATCATGCCGAGCACGATGGACGGTACGCCGATGGCCAGGGTCGTGACGAGGGTCGCCGACACGTCCCAGATCGAGTATCTGCGCATGGCGGCGAGGACACCGACGGAGATACCGATGACGATGTCGATGACGATCGCCGCGACCGCCAGCTTGGCCGTGTTGCCGAGCTTCGGGGCCAGGATCTCCGTGACCGGCCGGCCCTGTGTGTAGTCCGTGCCCAGATCGCCGGTGACGAGCTTGCCGACATAGGTGCCGTACTGGACCACCAGCGGCTTGTCGAGCCCGTACTGCTTGTGCAGCTCGGCGATGACCGCGGGGTCACGCGCCTTGTCGCTGCCCGCGATCTGGCCCACCGGGTCACCGGGGAGCACGAACAGGCAGGCGAACAGGATCATCGTCGCGCCGAGCACGACGACAACCAACTGGCCCAGCCTGCGGACCACATACCTTCCCATGACTGCCTCTCTGCCTCGCTGCCTCTGCCGCAGCGCTCCCTCGCCCCGCTTCACGGGCGTGGGGTGGAGCGGGAGAAGTGGATCAACCTCTCCCGACGGTCGTCGGGGGCCGTGGCGGCCGAGCGGACACTCGGAACACCACGACCCCCGGTTGCCGGATTCCGCTTGCGCGGTGACCCGTTACTTCAGGCTGATCTCAGCCAGGTTCGGGTCCTCGTGGAAGTCCATCTTGATGTTGTCGAACTTCTTGGTGTTCGCGAGGCGGAGCTGGGTGCGGTTCCACAGCGGGATCAGCGCCGTGTCGTCCAGCGCGACCTTCTCGGCCTGCTTGTACAGGTCGTTGCGACCGGCCTGGTCCTGCGTGGCGCGGGCCTTGGCGAGCAGCGCGTCGAACTTCTTGTTGCTGTAGCGGCCGCGGTTGTCACCGGTGACCTTGCCGTTGGCGTCCTTGTTGATGGACGCCGTGTCCAGCAGCGGGTACAGGAAGTTGTCCGGCGTCGGGTAGTCCGCGCCCCAGGCGAAGCGGTACGCACCGGTGGCGTTCGGCTTCTGCTGGTCGGCGAGCAGCTCGGCGAACGGCTTGCCGGTCGCCTTCACCTTGACGCCGAGCACGCTCTCGAGCTGCTGCTTGACGGCCTGGATCCACTCCTCGTGACCGGCACCGGTGTTGTAGCCCAGCTCGATGGTGGTGCCCGGCTTCAGGCCGCCTTCCTTGGCGAGCTGCTTGGCCTTGGCCTTGTCCTGCTTGACGCAGGAGGCGCACAGGTCCTTCTGGTACACGTCCTTGAAGACCGGCGGCAGGATCGTCGTCGACTTCGTCTGCATGTTCTGGAAGACGCCCTTGATGATGGCGTCGCGGTCGATCGCGTAGGAGACCGCCTCGCGGGCCTTCGCGGACTTCAGCGGACCGTTGTCGGTGATCGGGAGGAGGTAGTTCATCCCGTTCGTGTCCTCGTCGATCCACTCACCCTGCGGCTCGTACTTGGCCTTGGCGGCCGGGAGCTGCGGGGTGGGCATACGGGCCCAGTCGTACTGGCCCGACTCGAAGCCCTGGTACTCCAGGGTCACGCCGTTGGCGGAGTTGAGGATGTCGATCTGCACCTTGTCCAGGTGAGCCTTGGTCAGGCCGTAGCTGTCGTTGCGGACCAGCGTGATCGACTTGTTGTGCTCCCAGCGGCCCTGGATCTTGAACGGGCCGTTGCCGATGGGGGCTTCGTTGTACTTCTTGTTCTTCGCGTCACCCGCGACCTTCGGCACCGGGCTGAAGACCGTGTGCGTGGTCTTGATGTAGAACTCGAAGTCCGGGGCGGAGAGCTTGACCTGCAGGGTGTACGGGTCCGGGGCGGACAGACCGGACATGGTCTTCGACTTGCCGGACTGGGCGTCGGCGAAGCCCGCGATACCGGCCATGTGGTACGCGACGTCGGACGCGGCCGACTTCTGCGCCACACGGTTCCAGCCACGGATGAAGGACTCGGCGTCGACCGCCTCGCCGTTGCTGAACTTGGTACCCTTCTTGATGGTGAAGGTCCAGGTCTTGCCGTCGGCGCTGACCTTCTTCGACGTGGCGAGCTCCGGGACGACCTGACCGTCCGCGGAGGGCTCGTAGAGGCCCGTGAAGAGGTTGTCCGTGACGAGGATGCCCTCGGACTCCTGCGCGTTGTAAGGGTCGATGGCCACCGGCTCGGTGATACCCAGCCGGAAGGTTCCGCCCTTCTGACCAGAGCCCTTGTTGCTACCGCCGTCGTCGTCACTGCTGCCGCAGGCAGTCGCGGCCAGGGCTATGACGATCGCGCCCGCGACCCACTTGGCGCTCTTGGCACCGCGCATGGGTTCCTCCTCCTGAGTATTTTGTTCACCGCACGGGGAGTACCGGACATTCCGCAGCCGTGGAGGATTGAGGAAAGCCAAGTGCACCCGCAATGCTCGCGAGTCGGCGCCTCCCACGGCGCGTGACCCGTAGACCCGAGCTCTACGCGCCTAACTATCTGCCATGGCTTCACCGGCCGACCACAGTGATTTGGTCTCGGTTCGATCACACCTGGCGTTAACTTCTTCCGAAATCCGGACAAACAGATTGCCGAAAGATCCCTGCGAAACGGACTTGTTACACGAGTATCGGTCTGTGTCGTCCGAATAGCGGACATGCGATGAGGAATTGAGTTGCGCCCGGCGGTGGAGATCGATCTCGTACACCGCCCGCCCTCAAACGCGGCGGAACGCCGACGGGTTGGGGCCCGCGTCCGGCCAACCCTAGCGTCGCGAACACCCCCGAGCCGTCGGATTCGGGCCATCACGGCAGACCCTAGGGAAAACCCTCTACGACCCCGCCCGGGCGCCCGGAGCCGGAGGAATTCGGAACGCTCCCCTCTATGGACACCCCTCTTATAGGGCGGCGCCACCACTCCCCCCTATAGGGCGGATGACCTCGCCCTGCGACCGTGAGCGTGATCGATCACCCACGAACCTTCTCCGACCGTCTCTTCCAGCCCGATCTTCTTTGCATTCGCGATCTTCATGCCGGATTCAGGAAGATACGCAGCTTACGCCGGAAATCACCGGTCTTCGGAGGTCTTGGGAGGATGGCCCGGCCCACCCGGCGAGCCTCAGCGCGCTCCGGGACGTACGATGGGGTATGGCCGTGGCGTGTCCAGCCCGGCAGGGCCCGCGCAAACACAGACGTCCGCGCAGGGCAATCCTCATACTCCGGGAGTACGCCGCAATATGGCCACGCGCCACGACATCCGTAACGTCGCCATCGTCGCCCACGTCGACCACGGCAAGACCACCATCGTCGACGGCATGCTGAAGCAGGCCGGCGCGTTCGCCGCTCACCAGCTCGACTCCGTCGACGACCGGGTCATGGACTCGAACGACCTGGAGCGTGAGAAGGGCATCACGATCCTCGCCAAGAACACGGCGGTGAAGTACCACCCCAAGGACGGCGGCGAGCCGATCACCATCAACATCATCGACACCCCCGGCCACGCCGACTTCGGTGGCGAGGTCGAGCGCGGTCTGTCGATGGTCGACGGCGTGGTCCTGCTGGTGGACGCCTCCGAGGGCCCGCTGCCGCAGACCCGCTTCGTGCTGCGCAAGGCGCTCCAGCAGCGGCTGCCCGTCATCCTCTGCATCAACAAGACGGACCGCCCGGACTCCCGGATCGACGAGGTCGTCAACGAGACGTACGACCTGTTCCTGGACCTGGACGCGGACGAGGAGCAGATCGAGTTCCCGATCGTCTACGCCTGTGGCCGTGACGGCATCGCCTCGCTGACCAAGCCCGACGACGGCAC
Source organism: Streptomyces sp. DSM 110735 (assembly GCF_016482685.1). GTDB lineage: Bacteria > Actinomycetota > Actinomycetes > Streptomycetales > Streptomycetaceae > Streptomyces. The sequence continues at coordinate 211,207 of NZ_JACYHF010000007.1, forward strand.
GGTCCCCGCGGACTCCACCAGCCTGGAGCCGTTCTTCTCCACGATCCTGGAGCACATCCCGGCCCCCACGTATGAGGAGGACGCGCCGCTCCAGGCTCACGTCACCAACCTCGACGCGGACAACTTCCTCGGCCGCATCGCGCTGCTCCGTGTCGAGCAGGGCGAGCTGCGCAAGGGCCAGACCGTGGCCTGGATCAAGCGCGACGGCTCGATCCAGAACGTGCGCATCACCGAGCTGATGATGACCGAGGCGCTCACCCGCAAGCCCGCCGAGGTCGCCGGTCCCGGTGACATCTGCGCGGTCGCCGGTATCCCCGACATCATGATCGGCGAGACCCTGGCCGACACCGAGAACCCGGTCGCGCTGCCGCTGATCACGGTGGACGAGCCCGCGATCTCCATGACCATCGGCACCAACACCTCGCCGCTCGTCGGCCGCGGTGGCACGGGCAAGGGCGCGGACGCCAAGGCCGCGGTCAAGGACCGCAAGGTCACCGCCCGCCAGGTCAAGGACCGCCTCGACCGCGAGCTGATCGGCAACGTCTCGCTGCGCGTCCTGGAGACCGAGCGTCCCGACGCCTGGGAGGTCCAGGGCCGTGGTGAGCTGGCGCTCGCCATCCTGGTCGAGCAGATGCGCCGCGAGGGCTACGAGCTGACCGTCGGCAAGCCGCAGGTCGTCACCCAGATGATCGACGGCAAGGTCCACGAGCCGGTCGAGCGCATGACGATCGACGTGCCCGAGGAGCACATGGGCGCGGTCACGCAGCTCATGGGCGTCCGCAAGGGCCGCATGGACAACATGTCGAACCACGGCTCCGGCTGGGTCCGCCTGGAGTTCGTCGTCCCCTCGCGCGGTCTGATCGGCTTCCGTACCGAGTTCCTGACCCAGACCCGCGGCACGGGCATCGCCCACTCCATCCACGAGGGCCATGAGCCGTGGTTCGGCAACCTGCAGACCCGTAACAACGGCTCGCTGGTCGCCGACCGCTCCGGCGCCGTCACCGCGTTCGCGATGACGAACCTCCAGGAGCGCGGTGTGCTGTTCACCGACCCCGGCACCGAGGTGTACGAGGGCATGATCGTCGGCGAGAACTCGCGCTCCGACGACATGGACGTGAACATCACCAAGGAGAAGAAGCTCACGAACATGCGGTCCTCGTCGGCCGACTCGTTCGAGGCGATCGTCCCGCCGCGCAAGCTCTCCCTGGAGCAGTCCCTGGAGTTCTGCCGCGACGACGAGTGCGTCGAGGTGACCCCGGAGGCCGTGCGCATCCGCAAGGTCGTCCTCGACCAGAAGGAGCGCGGTCGCACCGCGAGCCGCGCCAAGCACGGCTGATCTCCGCGCAGCACGTGACGCCGGCCGCTCCTCGCTCCCTTGCGAGGGGCGGCCGGCGCCGTTTCGGGGGTGGTCAGCTCTTGGACGGGCTGGGCGAGATCGTCGCGCCCTTCTTCAGGAAGCCCATGTCCTCGTAGACCGGGGTGCGGAAGCCGAAGGCGCCCGCGTTGACCAGGTTCTTCCGGGCGCCGACGAGCTGGGGGCGCTGGTAGAGGGGGATGGAGCCCGCGGTCGCCCAGATGCGGGAGTCCGCCTTGCGGATGAGGTCGCGCGCCTGGTCGGTGTCGAGGGTGGCGGCAGCCTGGTCGAAGAGCTGGTCGACCTGGTCGGTGCCGAGGCGGGTGTAGTTCTGCTCGATGTTCACCGAGCCGTCGGCCGCCGCGGCGGGCTTGGCGTAGATCGGGCGGGCGTCGGTCGCCGGGAAGGCGGTGCCGGGCCAGGAGTACAGGGCGAGGTCGAAGTCGCCGGCCGCGATGTGGTCCTTGAAGTAGCTGTCGTCCGGGACCTTGGTGATCGTGGTGCGGATGCCGACCTTCTCCAGCATCGCGGTGATCTTCCGGGCGACGGCGTCCAGGGTCTGCGAGCCCGCGCCCGAGGGGAGCACGAAGCGCAGGTTGAGCGCCTGGCCGTCCTTGGCGAGCGGACCGGTGACGGCGCCCGCCGGGGCAGCGGTGCCCTTCGGGGCGTAGGCACCCGGCGCGCCGCCCTGCCCGGAGTACTGCTTGCCGTCCTGGGCGAGGTCCCGGCCGCCGTCCTCGTGACCGTTCTTGCCGTCGGACCCCTTGCCGTCCGACTTTCCGGGGTGCTTGTTGTCCTCGCCGACGATGTACTCGCCGTCCTTGCCGCCCTCGGACTCGTCCTCGCCCGCCTTGGTCGCCTCGGGTCCGGCCGCCTTGTCCGGCTTCTGCTGCTTGACCGGACCGCCCGGCACCCAGCCCGCCTCCGAGAGCAGCGCCTGCGCCTCCTTGGTGTCCTGGCCGCCGAGGGCGTCGCTGCCGTCGGCGTAGTCCGGCTGCCCGGCGAGCGCGAGGTGGCTGCCGACCGGTACGGCGGGCAGACCGAGCGGGGTGAGGACGAGCTTGGCCAGCTCGGTGCGGTCCAGCGCGCGCGCCACGGCACGGCGGACCCGCTCGTCGGAGAGGAGCCCGCTCGCGCCGTTCATGGCGAGCTGGGTGTAGGCGGGCTCCAGGGACTTGCGGACGTCGTAGGAGCGCAGCGCCTCCTGCTCGTCCAGGTACCGGGTGATCGCCTTGCGCAGCGTCTTCTGTCCCGCGTGGACCTTCTCGGACTCCAGACCGTGGGCGAGCGCCCAGGATCGGAGCTTCTTCGCCGAGGTCTTGCCGCCGCCCTGGAGCGGGCTGCCCGCGCCGTTGCCGCCGCTGGCGGAGCCGATCCGCTGGGCGTCGGAGGCGTCGATGTCCGCGAGGTCCACGGTGCCGTCGGCCAGCGCGGTGGTGCGGTCGGAGCGGGGCACCGCGTGCAGCACGATCTGGTCGAGCTTGGCGGGCTCGCCCCACCAGCGCGGGTTGCGGGTGAGGACGACGTCCTTGGCGGCGGTGTCGACCTTGCCGACCTTGAAGGGACCCGCGGTGGTCTTGAGCTGGCGGCGCGCGCCGTCGTTGAAGGCGTCCGGGGTGCCCATGACGTCCTTCGGGTACAGCGGGGAGAACAGCGACTTCCAGTCCGCGTAGGGACGCGAGAAGGTGACCCGGACCTGGAGGTCGCTGGCACCGCGCTCGATCTTCTCGATGCGGTCGTACCCGGCGTTGCGGGCGGTCCAGAAGGCGGTGTTCTTGCCGGACAGGGCGCGCCACTGGGCGACGAAGTCGGCGGCGCCGATCTCCCGCCCGTCGCTCCAGACCGCCTGCTGGTTCAGCTTGTACAGCACGACCTGGCGGGGCTCGGTCTCGATGACCTTCGCCGACTCCAGGTAGGCGGGGTTCGCCTCCGGGGCGCCGTTGGCGTCGAGGCGGAACATCGACGGCAGGACGGCCTGGGCGACCCGGGTGGTGCCCGTGTCGGCGTCGGCCTGGTAGGCGTTCAGGGTCTCCGGCACCGCGTCCACGGCCCACTTCAGGGTGCCGCCCTCGGCGACCTGGGTGCGGGCGGCGAGGGCGATGTCCTGCGGTGCCAGGGGGCGGTCGGCCTTGTCGTCCGAGCCGCACCCCGACAGGAGGGGTACCGCGAGGGCGCCCGCGGTGAGGAAGGCGGCCGCGCGCATGACCGCGCGCAGACCGACGCCGTCGTGGGACATCTGTGCTACCTCCGGGAAGCCGCGGACGTGAGGATCACTTTTGGCGGTATATGGAGCTGATCAGATCTATGGCCCCACTGAAAACGACCTTGTCGTTTGAACGGCGGCGACACGGCGGGGCGGTACGACAAGCCCACCCGTGCGGCGCAACCAGCACCGGCGCGCGGGCGTGCGCCGCCGGAAATCACCGCCGCCCGCCCACTCGCGGCGCCGCCCGGGCGCCCATACGCTCCGAAATGTGACCAGCACCCTGGGCCGCCCCCGGCATGCCACGGCGCACATACGCCTGCGTGTGGCACACGCCCTGGCGGGCGGGACGGCGGCGGCGGTCTGGCTCCTCCTCCCGGCCACGGCCCACGCCCCAGGACATCCGGTCGCGGTCCCCGCCGCGGTGTCCCCGACCGCGGGGTCCGCGCCCGTGGTGTCCGCGCCCGCTTCCGCCCCTGTGGTCGCCGCGTCCTACGGCACCGCCCGCACCGCCGCCGCTCCCGACAGCGCCGAGCAGGACGGTTCCGCCGTCGACCTCGCCCTGCCGCTCGTCGTGGCCGTCGCCGCCGTGGTGGTCGCCGGATACGGCTATGTACGGCGCACCCGGCGGGTGCGGACCCGGACGACCCCGGCGGTGCCGCCGTCGGCGCCGCCCGCGCCGAGCACCGGCGAGGCGGAGCGGCGGGCGCGGGAGGCGCTGGTGCGCGCCGACGACTGCGTGCGCGCCTCGGCGGAGGAGCTGTCGTACGTCGCGGAGCCGGAGGGCGGACCGGCGCGCGAGGCGCTGCGCGCCGCCGAGGCGGAGCTGGCGTCCGCCTTCGCGATCTTCCGGCGCTGTACTGAGGGCGTCCCCGAGGACGCGCACGCCCGGCGCCAGGCTCTGGTCGGCGTGGTCGGCCGGTGCGAGGAGGCGGGCGGTCGCCTGGACATGGCAGCCGCCGCCCTGGACCAACTGCGGGGGCTGCGGGCGGGGGTGGGTCCGGCGCTCGGGGTCGCGGAGCGCCGCTTCCGCGAGCTGACCGCGCGTGCGGCGGGCGCGCAGGGCACAGTGGCGGCGCTGCGGGAGCGGTACGGCGTACGGGCCGACGAGTACACCGAAGTGGCCCTGGACCGGCTGGTGTTCGCGACCGCCCGGCTCAACGAGACCCGGCGCGCCGCAGATTCGGGCGATGCCCTTAGGGCAGCCCGCCAACTCCGCGCCGCCGAGGGCGCGATAGCCCAGGCGGGCGTCCAGGTCGACGGCGTGGAACGGCTCGCGTCCCAACTGGACGCGGCGGCGGCGCTGATCCCCCTCGCGCTCGCCGCCGCCGAGGAGGACCCGGCGGCGCCCGCCCGCGCGGCGGAGGTGCTGACCGCCGTACGCGAGACCCCGCAGCCGTACGACCCGCTGGACGCGCTGCGCCGGATCACGGCGGCGGTGCGGCGCCCGGGGGAAGAGCGGGCGGAGGTGCTGTACGAGGCGGCGCGCCTGGTGGCCGAGGCAGCCGTCGAGGAGGCGGCGGACTACCTCGCCGCGCGCCGGGGTGCGGTCGGCGCCGACGCCCGCACCCTGCTCGCGGCGGCGCGGCAGGCGCTCGCGGCGACGGACCGGCGCGCCGAGTACGACGCCGAGGCGGACGTCCTGGCCCGGCGCGCGCGGGAGTCCGCCGAGGACGACGTGCGCGCGTACGCCTCCCCCTACGCCGAGGAGCCCGGGCATCCCGCCGGGCTCGCCGGTGCCGTGCTCGGCGGGGTGCTGCTCGGCGAGGAGCCGGACGGCGGACCGCCGGTGAGCTACGGCGGTCCCGGGACCCGGGACCGCCGACGGCTGTCCTGACCGTCCTGTCCGCCCTGGTCCGGTTCCAGGTCCGGGTCCGGGGTCAGAACAGGCTCAGCAGTGCCTCCGCCGGGTCCGTCAGCGTGTGCTCGGCGCCGGGCAGCGGGAGTTCGAACCACACCGTCTTGCCGCGCGGGGTGCGGCGCGAGCCCCAGGCCGCGCTGAGCAGTCCGACCAACTGCAGTCCCCGCCCGCCCTCGTCGGTGTCGCGGGCGCGCCTGCGGCGGGGCTGGACGAGTCCCGCGTCCCACACCTCGCAGACCAGGGTGCGGTCGAGCAGCAGCCGTAGTCTGATCTCGCCCTCGCCGTACCGCAGGGCGTTGGTGACCAGCTCGCTGACCAGCAGTTCCGTGGTGTCGACCAGGGGCTCCAGGTCCCAGGCGAGCAACTGGGTGCGGGCGTACTCGCGGGCGCGGCCCACGCTGCGCGGTTCGCGCGGCAGGGTCCAGTCGCCGACCGAGTCGGCGGGCAGTCCCTGGACGCGGGCCATGAGGAGGGCGATGTCGTCCTCGCCGTGCCGGGTGTGCAGGCTGCTCAGGACGTGGTCGCACACGTCCTCCAGGGGCTGGGCAGGATCGGTGAGCGCGCTCACGAACGCCTGCAGTCCCTCGTCCAGCGGGTGGTCGCGGGACTCGACCAGTCCGTCGGTGTAGAGCGCGAGCAGGGCGCCCTCGGGGAGTTCGACCTCGACCTCCTCGAACGGCTCGCCGCCCACGCCCAGCGGCATCCCGGGCGGCACGTCGAGCATCAGCGCGGACTCGCCGGGTTCCACCAGGACCGGGGGCAGATGGCCGGCGTTGGCGAAGGTGCAGCGCCGGGTGACGGAGTCGTAGACCGCGTAGATACAGGTGGCGAGGTAGACCTCGCACAGGTCGGCGTCGCGCGGCTGGCGGGCGGCGCGGGTGGCCTGCTGGACGTTGCCCGAGGTGCCGAGTCCGCGGGCGATCTCGTCCAACGCCGAGAGGACCTCGGCGGGTTCGAGGTCGAGCAGCGCCAGGGTGCGTACGGCGGTGCGCAGTTCGCCCATCGCGACGGCGGCGCGCAGTCCGCGTCCCATCACGTCGCCGACCACCAACGCGGTGCGGTGGCCGGGCAGTTCGATGACGTCGAACCAGTCGCCGCCGACCTCGGTTGCCGCGTTGCCGGGCAGATAGCGGCAGGCGATGTCCAGCCCGGACGCCTCGGGGTCGTCGGGCGGGAGCAGGGACCGCTGGAGTATCAGGGCGCGTTCGTGCTCGCGGCGGTACAGGCGCGCATTGTCCATGCAGACGGCGGCGCGCGCGGCGAGTTCGACGGCGAGGTCACGGTCGCGGTCCCCGAAGGGTTCGCTGCCCTTGGTGCGGGCGAACTGCACGATGCCCACCACGGTGTCGTGCGCGACCATCGGCACGGCCAGCGTGGACTGCACGAGCCCGCCCTCCTCGGCGGGCACGCGCTGCGGGCGCGCGGTGCGCAGGGCGTCCGCGCAGGCGGAGTTGAACGGGAAGCGGTGGACCGAGCCGACCTCGACCGGTTCGCCGGAGTCGCCGAACGGCACGTCGGAGACGGCGCTGGCGAAGGCGACCCGGCGCAGCTCGGCACTCCCGTCGGCCAGACCCGGCGGGTTCTCGTCGCCGGTGAGCAGCCCCTGGCAGAGGTCGACGGTGGCCAGGTCGCAGAAGCCGGGGACGACCACGTCGAGCAGTTCGCGCGCGGTGGTCTCCAGGTCGAGGCTGTTGCCGATGCGGGCGCCTGCCTCGTTGAGCAGGGCGAGGTTGCGCCGGGCGGCGGCGGCTTCGCGGGCGGCGGCGCGGCGGGCGGTGATGTCGGTGCCGAGCCAGGCGATGCCGATGGGGCGTCCGCTGCCGCTGTAGACGCGGTAGAGGTTGATCGACCAGTGCCGCCGCTCGTCGGAGCCGGGCACGAAGCCGGTGACGTGCATGTCGGTGATGGAGTCGCCCGTCTCCATCACGCGGCGCAGGGTGGCGGCGACCCGGTCCGCCTCGGCGCGCGGGAGGTAGTCGTGCACTCCCTTGCCCCGGTGGTCGTCGGGCGTCCCGCCGAAGATGGACGCGAACCGCATGTTGGCCCGGCGGACCGTCAGATCGTCGTCGATCAGCAGGAAGCCGAAGGGAGATTGGCCGAATATCGCCTGCGAGGCGGCGAGATCGGTCTCGATGCTGCGCAGGGTGCGGATGTCCACGACGATGCAGACGGCGGCGTTCTCTCCGTCGGCGGTCTTCGTGGGCATGACGTAGACCTCGGCCAGCCCCTCCTCGCCGCGCGTGCCGTCGTCCCGGTCCGGCATCCGGAAGGGGACCACGCCGGTCCACTCCCGTCCGTCCAGGATCTCGGCCATCTTGCGGTGCCCGCGCGCGTGCAGGTCGGGGTCGACGAACGCCTCGATGGGGTCCGTGCCGACGGCGCGTTCGGCGGGGACGCCCAGGAGTTGCTCGGCGCGCAGGCTCCACTGCTCGACCAGTCCGCCGGGGCCGATGGAGAAGGACGCCACCTTGATGTACTCGTAGATGGAGCCGGGCGGGCTGCTCTGCCACAGGTCGGCGGACGGTGTCTCACCGCGCGCGGCGGCAGCCGCGACCTCACTCCTGGCGCCGTCCGACGGGTCCTCGGACTCCGTGGCCTTCGCTGGTATCTCGCTCACGCGAACCGTCCCCTCCAGCTCACCGCGTCCGGCACCGGTCACCGGGGGCGGCTGCCCGCAGTATCCAGCACTACGGCGCCGTAGGACACGGTGTTCACGATCACAGCTCGGTGCGGGTGAGTTCCGGACCGCGCCGCGACAACACTTCCACTCTTCTAACCAGGGAACACGTCCTCGAATCACCCACACGGGCAAGCGTCGTCGGCGGGGTGTGCGGCGCCACCGGCGCACGGCGCGACGCGCCCCCGGTTCACCCCGGCACCGTGAGTTCGAACCACACGGTCTTGCCGGTCTCACCAGGACGGGTGCCCCAGCGGTGCGAGGCGCCCGCGACCAGTTGCAGTCCGCGCCCGCTCTCGTCCTCGGGGCGGGCGATCCGCTCGCGCGGCGGGTCGGGCAGCGGGTCGGAGACCTCGACCAGGAGGGAGCCGTCCAGTCCGGAGGGGCGCACCAGGCGGACGCCGATGGGGCCGGTGGCGTGCCGCAGGGAGTTGGTGACCAGCTCGCTGACCAGCAGGGCTGTCAGCTCGGCGAGGCTGTCCAGGTCCCAGTGGCGCAACTGGCCGCGGACGGCGGCGCGGGCGGCGCGCACCGCGCCCGGCTCCGCTGCGAACGTCCACTCGGCGCGGTCGCCTCCGGTGTCGATCACGGATCACTTCCCAGGCCGGCGAGCCCACCCATGCCCGTTTTCATGGGGTTAAGGGCGATATACCCGGATTCCGGGAGGTGGTACCGCAGGAGCGGGCGCACTGTGGCACGAACGGCGTATCCGGTGCGGGGCGCACGCCGGCGCCCCGCTCCCCCTCAGCCTTCGGTGGGCGCCGTGCTTCCGTGCGCGGCCGGAGCGCCGAGGCGGGCGGCGATGTCACGGACCGCCGGGACGTCCTGATCCAGCCAGGGCACCTCCCAGAGACGGTCGGGGGTGAGCCAGCGCAGTTCGTCGTGATCCTGGAGGGGACGCGGCCGCGCCGAGCCGGGACGCAGCCGCGCGGTCCACACCTGCAGGACATAAGGGGGCTTCAGGGGCCATTGCCCCGGGACGCGTTCGACCGCGTCGGCGTCGACGCCGAGTTCCTCGCGCAGCTCGCGTACGAGCGCCTCGTCGGGTCGCTCGCCGGGCTCGACCTTGCCGCCGGGCAGCTCCCAGCGCCCGGCCAGTTCGGGGGGCGCGCTACGGCGCGCGGCGAGCAGCCGCCCCTCGTCGAACAGGGCGGCGCCCACCACGATCCGTGCGTTCATGAGGGGGAGCCTACGGGAGCGCGTCCGGGGTCGATCGCGGGAGCGCGACCGGCGCCCGAGCGCCTCCGCCGCGGGGTCAGTTGCGCGTGGACTCGCCGTTGCGCTCGATGTGCTCGACCCAGTAGAGCTGCCTGTGCCCGTGACCGTCGAGGCTGTCGGCGATCCGCTCCGCCTCGGCCCGTGTGGCGTACCGGCCCACCCGGTAGGTGTTGCCGTTGTCGTCCTGCCGTATCACGATCCAGGGCAGGACGAGCGCACCCTCATTCATCGCCCCCACCGTTCCTCTTCGCACCGCCCCACCCGCTTCCGGTCCCGGGCCGCCGACGCACCCCGCCTAAGGAAACCGCAATACGCATATGCCCGAGCGTACGCCCAACCTTCACCCTGCGAATACGGCTTTTCACGAAGAGGTACGCAACCGGCCAGAACGTAAGGGGGCGCGCACGGACGAACGCGCCCGGTCGACGCGGAGGTGCCGCAACACGGAGGGTAGACGAACAGACCTTCGATCACCTGGGAAAACGGCCGGATCGCGGCGCACGCGAGGAGACGCGACACGGGGCCGGCCGACGGGGACCGGTCCCCGGGGGGCGCATCGAGTGTGCGCTACCTCACGGGGAGGTGGTACGCCACCTGGTACCGATCGGCCGGAATCACCACGTCGGCCGTCTCCACCGGACGACCCGAGGCGTAGTACGTCCGCTGCACGACGAGGACCACATGGCCGGGCACGCCGCCGAGCAGTTGCAGCTCCTCGGCGAGACCGGGGCGGGCGCCGACCTCCTCGGTGACGTTGTCCACGATGACGTCGATGGCGCGCATCCGCTCGACCACGCCCATCCCGCCGAGGGGACCCTCCTCGGGCAGCATCACCGGGGTGCGCCCCGTGACGGCGAGCGGCTCCCAGGAGGTGGAGAGCATCATCGCCTCCCCCGCCTCCCGGAACAGGTACTTGGTGCGCATGACCCGCTCGCCGCACGGGATGCCGAGCCGCTCGGCGACGACCGCGTCGGCCTCGGCCTGCTCGCTGCTCGACTCCCAGGTGCCGCGCGCCGCCGCGTCCGCCTGCTCCTGCCGGAAGGGCGTGGCGCCGCCCGCCGGGCGGTACCCCGAGCGGGACACGCGCCGGGGCACCGGCCGCTCGCGCACATAGGTGCCCGACCCGGAGCGGCCCTCGACGAGCCCCTCGGCCATGAGCACCTTGCGGGCCTCCAGGGCGACCGTGTCGGAGACGCCGTACTCCTCGCGGATGCGGGCCTGTGACGGGAGGCGGGTGTGGGGCGGCAGTGAACCGTCGACGATCTTCTTGCGGAGATCTCCCGCGACGCGCAGGTACGCCGGCTGTTCACCGAAAGTCACTGGCCGCTCCCATCAGGTTGTACAGACAGCAACAGCCTGGCAACCCTGGGTTGTGCCATGCAAGCAAAGGCCAGAGAATCACTCGAAGTGATGACATGGAGCCGGGGAGAGCCACACCCAGGGGCTTTCCCGCCGAGGTCCCCGCTATGACTCCCCGCTCCGGCGACGATCACACCTGCGGAGCGGTGTCCGGCTTCCGCGCGGGGCGGCGTCGGGGTGTGCACGGCGGGTGTCCGGGCGGGCGCAAGCGGACGTACCGGACTCCGGTCCGGGGAACAGACCGGACAGGTACGGTGCTCCTGGGGCGGACCGCCCCGCAACGCGACGGCGAGGACCCTGACCGGCAGGGGCGGAGTGGGGGCACGGCAGTGGGCGGAGCGGCAGTGGGGGGCGCCGGGGTGGGCTCCTGGACCGGGAGCGACACGGTGCGCGCGGTGAACGGGCTGACCGCGAGGTGGGCGTGGCAGACCCCGGCGGACGGCACGGTGTTCTCGGCGGCCGGGGCGTGGCCGCTGCTGGCGTTCCTCGCGGACGGCGCGGACGGCGCGGCGCGGGCGGAGCTGTCCGAGGCTCTCGGGGTGCCCGCCGAGCACGCGGCGTCGGCGGCGCGGGGGCTGCTGGCCGCGCTGGACTCGGTCTCCGGTCTGGACGCGGCGCTCGGTCTGTGGGCGCACCAGAGCCTGCGGTTCCACGAGGAGTGGCGCGGGGGTCTGCCGGTGGGCAGCCACGGGGTGTTCGGGGACGACCTGATCACGGCTCAGGAACGGCTGGACGCCTGGGCGGTCGAGCGGACCGGCGGTCTGGTCGAGCGGATGCCGGTGACGCTGACGCGTGACGCGCGGCTGGTCCTGGCGAGCGCGCTCGCGCTGCGGACGACCTGGCGGCAGCCCTTCGGCGAGACGGCGCTGTTCCCGGAGTCCGGACCCTGGCGGGAGCGCAGGCTGCGCGGGCTGCACCGCAGGAGCGTGCGCCCCGACCGGGTGGGCGTCGCGGGCGCCCCGGAGGGCTTCGTCACCACGCTGACGGTGCCCGGGGACAACGGCGTCGACGTCCATCTGGTGCTCGGCGAGGAGCGCATGACGCCGGGGCAGGTGCTGGCGGCGGGCATCGGGGTGGTGGAGCGTACGGTCGCGGTGACTCCCGGGGGCGCGCTGCCGTTCGGGCACGTCGGACCGGGGCTGCACGTCGAGTCGCAGCCCGCGGTCGAGCCCGAGCCGATCGCGCTTGACGTGCGGACGGTGGCGTTCGAGGTGCGGACCGACCACAACCTCCTCGAACAGCCCGGTCTGTTCGGGCTCGCCTCGGCCACCATGGTGCCGGGCTCCCACTTCCCCGGGATCAGCGCGGCGCCGCTCGCCATCGGCGCGGCACGGCAGTCGGCCGTGGCGCAGTTCGGCGCGCTCGGCTTCCGCGCGGGCGCGGTGACGGCGGTGATGGCGACGCCGGGCGGACTGCCCGACCACCGCTACGAGACGACGGTGGTCCGCGCGACCTTCGACCGCCCCTTCGCCTTCCTCGCCGTCCACCGCGAGAGCCGCCTGATCCTGACGGCGGGGTGGGTGACGGAGCCGGTGCCGTACCAGGGCATGTGAACTCGGCTCACAGGCAGGTTGGTTGTCAACGCCGGTCTGCCGTCGGCGGGGCTGTGGTCAGAGGGCGGTCTTCTGCACCGGTACCGTCTGCCGCTCCCCCGGCGTCTGACGGCCGACGGCGATCGCCAGGGCGGTCGCGAGCGCGGCCAGGGGGAGCCAGATCGCGGGCATGGCCCACAACGGCAGCCCGAACTTGAGGGCGACCAGCGCCGCGATCAGCCCCGCCCCGGCGAGACCAGCGGCCAGGGCTGCCGTCAGCTTCGGTCCGCGCCGCCACCCGCGCTCCTTCGGCGACCGCAGCCGCCAGCCACACGCCACCGCGAGCACCAGACAGGACGGTCCGCAGACGACGAGCAGGGCGACGATGCTCTCGGGCAGCGCGTCCGGGCTGTTCTCGGTGACCTGCACCGCGCCGCCGGCGGATATCCGCACCAGACGACCACGCCAGATCGTGCCCGTGACCCGGTCGCCCTCGTCGAGCCCGGACAGCACCGGACCGTCGTTGCGGAACTCGGTGGGCCACTTGCCGCCGCCGGGCGAGATCAGGGTGGCGTGGATGCCGTCCCCGCGCCTGCCCGACCACAGATGGATGGCGGTGACGGTGAACGGCTGCCGCCACAGGCAGTCGGCGGGCTCACGCGGCACGGAGCGGCAGGGCACCGCCTCCTTGAGCGCACGGTCGCGCTCGACGGTGCGGGGCAGTTGGAGACCCGCGAACGCGAGCAGGCCGACTGCCACGAGGGAGCACAGCAACGCGGTGACGGCGACGTAGACGCTGCCGTATCTTCCGCCCCTGATACGTCCGACCTGACCGACGTCACTCACGGAACCGCCCCCCGTCCGCTGAAGTAGCTTCCGCATTGTGGCAGTCGCCTCGGACAACGTTGCCTTGGGGGCACTGCCGGGCGGGCGGGCTGTTCGCGGCGCGGGCGGGCGGCGGAGGTCCGGCGGGTGTACGGCGAGGGTCCGGCGGGCGTCGGCGGAGGTCCGGCGGGCGTCGGCGGAGGTCCGGCGGGCGTCGGCGGAGGTCCGGCGGGCGTCGGCAAGCCGGACCCGGCCCCACCGGTCGAGGTGAAGCCGGGCCGTGAACCCCGGGCCCTACGGGCTTACGGGCGGATCATCCCCGCCGCGCGGTCACGCCGACCGCCACCGGTCCTGTTGGCCGCGGCACCGGCCGCGAGGGCGAGCAGCAGACCGACGGCGCCGACGACGACGTTGCTGACGATCGTGCGCGTGGTGGCCACGTTCCCCGCGACCACCCACGGCGAGATGATCATCCAGACGCCGATCAGGGCAGCCGCCCACGCGCGGGCGTGGGTGCGCTCGTAGGCGTGGCCGAAGCCGCTCATCAGCAGGGCGTAGGCGACGCCCGCGATCAGGTTGTTCACCGCGAGGGTGCTGAACCCGTTGAACCCCGCGATCCACGGGGACGCCGCCATGTACAGCCCCGTGATCAGCGCCAGCGCCTCGACAGCCTGCCCCTGCCGCGTCGCGGCCGCCCGCTCCGCCAGCACGAAGCGCTCCCGCATCTCCAGGATGTCGGGGTGGGACTCCATCGTGGTGTGCATTCGTTCCGTCATGATCGCGCCTCCTGCGTCAGGACTCCACGTGCATGGATCCGGCGCGAGTCGAGTACCCACCGATTCCCCACGCAATATCTGTGTTCGCGGGATGAGGGTTCGACGTGGGCCGCCCACAGATTTATTGCCCCGGCGAACCGAATGCAATTATCCACCGCACACGAACCGCTACGACGTGCTACTGTCGATCTCGGTTGCAGTTGTGGTTCCCAAAAGCGATTCCGGTCTTTTCCGGGCGGGGTAATCATCGCGGCGACACGGTGTCCGCACGGTGCGGGCACCGGCGATACCCCGAAGGAGAATGACATGGCTACTGGCACCGTGAAGTGGTTCAACGCGGAAAAGGGCTTCGGCTTCATCGCGCAGGACGGTGGCGGCGCGGACGTGTTCGCCCACTACTCGAACATCGCCACCCAGGGCTTCCGTGAGCTGCTCGAAGGCCAGAAGGTGAGCTTCGACATCGCGCAGGGCCAGAAGGGCCCGACGGCCGAGAACATCGTTCCCGCCTGACGCGACTGTCGCGCACGTGCAGATGGGCCCGCATCCTTCGGGGTGCGGGTCCCATCCGTATATCCCGCACGGCAGCTTTATTATTTCGCGTTCCATTCGGCCGTTTCTCGCAATTCTCGGCACCGTTCAGCGCCGCGGGAATTCCTTGATATGCGCCGCATCGAGGAAGGTTCCGCATGAACCGCACACGAATGAACAACCGCGCCGCTCGTCCCCGCGGCGGGACTTCCGGTGGTCACAGCCGTCGCTCCGCCCCGCAGGGTGAGTTCGCGCTTCCCCGGACCATCACTCCCGCGCTTCCGGCCGTGGAAAACTTCGCCGATCTCGACATGCCCGGGGAACTCCTGTCCGCGCTCGGCTCGCAGGGCGTGACCGTCCCGTTCCCGATCCAGGCGGCGACCCTGCCGAACTCCCTGGCGGGCCGCGACGTACTCGGTCGCGGGCGCACCGGTTCCGGCAAGACCCTCGCCTTCGGTCTCGCGCTGCTGGCCCGCACCGCCGGGCGGCGTGCCGAGCCCCGGCAGCCGCTGGGGCTGGTCCTCGTACCGACACGTGAGCTGGCGCAGCAGGTCACCGACGCCCTCGCCCCCTACGCGCGCTCCGTGAGGCTGCGGCTGGCCACGGTCGTGGGCGGGATGCCGATCGGCAGGCAGGTCTCCGCGCTGCGCGGCGGTGCGGAGATCGTCGTCGCCACCCCGGGCCGCCTCAAGGACCTCATCGACCGCGGCGACTGCCGACTGGACCAGGTCGACGTCACCGTCCTGGACGAGGCCGACCAGATGGCCGACATGGGGTTCATGCCCCAGGTCACCGCGCTGCTCGACCTGGTACGCCCCGGCGGTCAGCGGATGCTGTTCTCCGCGACCCTCGACCGCAACGTCGACCTGCTCGTGCGCCGTTACCTCGGCGACCCGGTCGTGCACTCCGTCGACCCGTCGGCCGGTGCGGTCACGACGATGGAGCACCACGTGCTCCACGTCCACGGCGCAGACAAGCACGCGGCCACCACCGAGATCGCGGCGCGTGAGGGCCGTCTGATCATGTTCCTCGACACCAAGCACGCCGTCGACCGGCTCACCGAACACCTCCTGAACAGCGGGGTGCGCGCCGCCGCCCTGCACGGCGGGAAGTCGCAGCCCCAGCGCACCCGCACGCTGGCGCAGTTCAAGTCCGGGCATGTCGGCGTGCTGGTGGCGACCAACGTCGCGGCGCGCGGCATCCACGTCGACGACCTCGACCTCGTCGTCAACGTCGACCCGCCCACCGACCACAAGGACTACCTGCACCGCGGCGGCCGTACGGCCCGTGCCGGGCGGTCCGGCAGCGTGGTCACCCTCGTCACCCCGAACCAGCGGCGCGGCGTGTCCCGCCTCATGGCGGCGGCCGGGATCGTCCCGCAGACGACCCAGGTCCGCTCCGGCGACGAGGCCCTGCGCCGCATCACCGGCGCCCAGACCCCTTCGGGGATCCCGGTCGTCATCACCGCGCCCGTCACCGAACGCCCCAAGCGACGCGGCGCCCCCTCACGCGGCCGTCGCCGCGCCCCCTCGGCGGCTTCGGCCGCTTCGGCGAACCGGCGCGCGCCCGCCCAGCGGTCCGTCACCGACGCGGCGGCCTAGGCGCCCCGCGCCCGGGAAACCCACCCATCCCGCAGGAGGCACCTCTTGACGCCGATCCGGACGCACCCCGGCCCGACAGACGCGAGTCATGCACACAGGACGGCGCTCGACGCCTCGGACGCGGCCGGGCCGCAGGTCTGGGGCGCGATGACCGTGGAGGTGGCGCTGTCCGTCATGGCCGCCGCCCGTACGGGGCGTCTGGTCGTCTGCGACGAGGACGGCCGACGCACCGGCCTGGTCACCCTGGACCTCCTCACCACCGTCCGCGACAGCTCCGGCTACACGGACCACGTCCGTCTGCGTGACATCACCGAGGAACACGGCAACACTACGTGCACCCTCGTCCACCCCCGCTGAACCGCACTCACCCCACCTGGATCCGTTCCCTCCTCTCCCTGTGAGGCATCATGCGCTGTGTCATCGCCCGTTTCCCCTTCGACCTGAGCAAGCAGGGCGTGCTGGACTCCATGAAGGGCGTCAAGCCCGAGGAGGTCACCGCCGAGTTCGTCGTCATCGGGCGACGCCAGTACCCCGCGAAGCAGGTCGGCCAGGTCGTCACCCGGCAGGACCGCCGCGATTTCAGCGCCGGTGAGGTCCTGAAGGCGATGACCCAGCTCGGCTTCACCTGCGGCACCCGCGCCGAAGCCGTACCCGCGCCCGCCCCCGCGCCGACGGCCGACCCCTACGAGCAGGCATCCGCGGCGCTCGGCACCCCTCAGTGGTCGGAGTGACCGCAGCCGCCCGCGTCCTCACGCTCCTCACGCCGACGGGCTCGGCCCGCCGGCGTGCTGGGCGCGGAGCTCCTCGTTGATGCGCTGAGCTTCTTCCAACTGGTCCTCAAGAATGATGATGCGACAGGCGGCCTCTATGGGCGTGCCCTGGTCGACGAGTTCACGCGCGCGGGCGGCGATACGGAGCTGGTAGCGCGAATAGCGGCGATGGCCGCCCTCGGAGCGCAGCGGGGTGATCAGCCGGTGCTCGCCCAGGGCGCGGAGGAAGGCAGGGGTGGCGCCGAGCATCTCGGCAGCCCGGCCCATGGTGTAGGCGGGGTAGTCGTCGTCGTCGAGGGGGACGAGGGGGCGGGTACTGCGAGGGGGCATAGACCTCTTCTTCCGGGGACGCGTCGGGGGGCCCGAGCGCCACATGGCGCCCGGGCCCCGAGCTATCACACCATCTACCGGCTGATTTCGCCGATCTTCTGTGTCCGCAGGTTCCGCCGGATGGGGCAGGACTGCGGGGATCGCGGATGCGTGACCGGGGACCACCTTCCAATCGGGGCCTGCGGTACCCGGGCGATACCCGCCCGGGCGATCCTGATGGCGTTCCGCTCCTTTTCTCGTCGTGCGACTTCTGGGGTACGAGGACGACGCTAGCCCTGCCGCACGGCAATGTCTACTCCCGCCACTACAGATTTACTCCATCTGCAGGCACCGGGATTCTGCCGCGCGTGCACTTGTGTGCGTGAACCGGTCCGGCTGGGCACCCCTAGGCGGAGAGCCAGCCGCGTACGCCCACTTCGTCGCCGCCCGGCTGTTCTGCGTCCGGGTCGACGCGGCCCACGGGCAAAGAGGCAACGGGCAACCCCGCCGAACCCCGGCCCTCGACGTGCACCTCATGTCAAACTCCCTCTCGGATGCGAAGCGAAACGAATCCGTCACGATGTGTGCTTGCCGTCGGGCTTGACGTCGCCAGTGAACGTCGAACGGAAGTTCCCTGCGGGGGTGCACGGCTCTCGCGGTCGCTGTTCGAGGGGGAGGGCAGCAATGAGCACAGCTTCACGTTTCGGGCCGGAACTTCGCCGATTGCGGCAGGTGGCGGGACTGTCCCTGACTCAGTTCTCCATGGCGCTGAATTACGACAAAGGGCACCTCAGCAAGGTCGAGCGCGGGAAGCGTTCCGCATCCTCCGAACTGGCCCGACGGTGCGACGCCTTCCTCGGCGCGAACGGCGAGCTGCAAGGTCTTGTCGACCACCCCGAACCCGGCTCGGACAGCGCCGATACCTCCGTCTGTCCCAGCCTCGGCACCGTCAGGCGCCGGGCGGTTCTCGCAGCGGGTACCGGGGCACTGATCGACCTCCGTCCGAAGGACGACGGTCAGGCGTCCTCCGCCGCCGAATCCCTTCTCCCCTCGTACCGCGCGCAGTTCGACCAGTTACGACAGCTCGGCCAGTCCACCGCGCCGAGGGCCCTGCTTCCCCTGCTGGAGATACAGACGCGCAGGATCGCCGAGCTGGCCGCCGACGTCCCGTCCACCGTCCGGGTCCCCGTGCTCCTGCTCGCGTCGCGGTTCGCGGAATTCACCGGCTGGATGGCCCAGGAGGCAGGGGACAGCGGCGCGGCTCTCGACTGGACCGACGAGGCCGCCGAGCTGGCGCGCGCCGGCGGTGATCCGCACCTCGGTTCCTACGCGCTCGTGCGACGCGCGCTGCTCACCCTCTACGGCGGCGACGCCGCAAGCACCATCGCCCTGGCCCGCAGGGCTCAGAGCGATGAACTCCCGCCGCGCATCAGGGGACTCGCGGCCCAGCGGGAGGCGCAGGGACACGCCCTGGCCGGTGACGAACGTGGCTGCCTCCGCAGTCTCGACAAGGCACGGGAACTGCTGGACAGCGACGACGCCCGCAGCGGCGCCGAGCCCGTGATCGGCACCACTCACGTGAGCGATCCGGCGGCGATGACGACCGGCTGGTGCCTGTACGACCTCGGTCACCCCAAAGCCGCCGCCGAGGTCCTCGACCGGGAATACCGCCGTCTGCCGCCGAACGCGCTGCGCACCCGTACCCGCTACGGCTTTCGCCGGTCCCTGGCCCATGCCGCCTCCGGCGAGGTCGAGCACGCGTGCGCGATCGCCGGGAAGCTCCTGGGGCTGATGCCGGCCGTGCCTTCGGCGACGGTGCACAGCGACATCCGGCGTCTCGCCCAAGAGCTCTCCAGGTTCCGGAGCAGCAGGGCCGTACGCGATCTGCAACCGGCGCTGGCACAGGTGTTCGCCCCCGCGTACGGCTGACCCCGACCCCACGACCGACACCGACTCGCACTGCCCGAGCCGCCGTACGCCCTCCCGTGGACGGGTCATGCCGTCACACGGCCGGGACCTCATGTGTCCGGGTGCCAGGGCCGCGTCCGTAGCCCTTGGCTTCCGCCTTCCGGCTTTCTCTCACAAAGGGGATCTCCATGACCGACGTCTTCGTCAACTACCGCACGGGCGACGAGGAATCCGCAGCAACCATGATCACCCGGGAACTCGTCCGGCGGTTCGGTCAACCGCGGGTCTTCTTCGCCAGCAAGTCGATTGAGGCGGGGCGCCGCTTCCCGGCGGAACTGGTCAGGGCACTGGAGGAGTGCACGGCGCTCCTCGCCGTCATCGGCCCGCGCTGGACGGAGGTGCGCGGACCCGACGGCCGCCCCGCTTTCCAGTCCGAGCAGGACTGGACCCGTCGTGAGATCCGGACCGCGCTCGACCGCGGGATCCTCGTGATCCCCGTACTCGTCGGAAAGCTCACGCGGATCGACCCCGCCGTCCTCCCCGCTGATCTGCGGGAGCTGGCGGACTGCCAGTACAAGCGGTTCGACCACCGCAACGACCAGTCGGACCTGACGGCGATCGGCGACGCCCTCGCGCGGCAGCTACCCGAGCTGGCGGCGGTGGACCGCGACGACCGTGCCGCACAGGAGCACGCGGAGGCGAAGGCGCGCGAGAAGCAGCCGACCGATGGCTCCGGACGGTCCAGGATGCGTACCCGCGATCTCGAACAGCGGGTGCGCGGCGGCATTGGAAACCTCAACGGGGACCTGTCGGGCACCTTCGTCAACGAGCCGCAGGGTCCCGTGAACACCGGTCGCGGGAACCAGTACAACGCTCCTCACTTCGAGGGCGACAACGCGGGGGTCCAGTTCACGGCGGGTGACAACAGCGGGACGGTCCACCAGCGCTTCGAGCGCGAGCGCCGGCGCTCGGACGACGAACGATGACCGAGCGGGAACACGTCACCGTCAACCATCCACGCGGCCCGGTGAACAACGGCGAAGGTCACCAGCACAACTATTACGGCGTCGCCGCGGATTGGCTGATCCGCAAGGGAGTCGAGTCCCTCCGGATCAGCCTTGAGGACCGCGTACGCCTGGCCGACCGGTTCGTCCGCCCGGGGGGCTACCGCAGCGCCGCCGACCGCTTGGAGAAGCCGGGATCGGTCCTGCTGCTGGAGGCTCCGCCCGGCAGCGGCCGCCGTGCCGCAGCGATCATGCTGCTGCACGAGCTCGGCGAGGATGCGGACGCCGACGGGGAGGAGGGCCGATTCGACGAACTCCCCGCCACAGACACGGAGGAGGGCCAGAGCCCTCTCGTTCCCGAGAGGGGGGACCGGTTCCTCCTCGACCTCTCCAGGATCACCGACGGGGCAGAGTACGCCGAAGCCCAGCGCCGCCTGGCCATCCACCGGTCACAGGTCCTGGAGGCTGGAGCCCACATGGTCGTCGTCCTGCCACGGGGCATGGAGCACGCTCTCTCCCCGGACCTCGAACCGCACACGGTGAAGCTGGTGCGCCCCCGCGGCGTCGCCGTCGTCACACGGCACCTCCGCATGAACCAGGTGGCCTTCCGTTCCGCAGACCTGGGCGGCGCCGACCTCCGGCGCCTCTGCGACCACTCCCCCCTGCGGGAACTGGCACGGCTCGCGGGGCTGGTGCGAGCCGCTCAGGTCGACGGCCGGTTCGGCACCGACTTCGCGGGATGGCTCGACCAGGCGGTACACGCGGTGACCGACCGGGCCGATGAGGTGCGCGAGCAGGTGAAGGCGGTCCTCACCGCGCCCGAACGGGCCCTCCTGCTCACGACAGCGGTGTTCGAGGAGGCGCGTGCCGACACCGTCTATGAGGCGTGGAAGGGCCTGATGAGGACGGTGGGGCACGAGGAAGAGGCGACGACCGAGCTGGCGCGGACGGACTTCGGGGCACGGTTGGTGGACCTCGGGGTCGAACGGGGCCCGGACGGCCGGCTCCGCTTCGAGCGGCTTGCCTACGCCGACGCGCTGCGGACGTACTTCTGGACGAACTTTCCCGGGATACGCGACGACCTCAGGGACTGGATCGGCGGTGCCGCCGGACTGCCCGGTCTGACCGGCGACGACCGGGTCAAGGTGGTCGTCCGCTTCGCCGAGCACTCCCTGGCCGTCGGGCGCCCCGACCATCTGATCGACCTGGTGGTCCGCTGGACGGACCGCGCGACCGGGACGTCCCGTGACCCCCGAGCCGTGGCGGTCCTCGAACTCGGACTCGGCCACGAGGGATTCGGGGGATGGTTTCGCAGTTGGATGTACGACTGCGCGACATCCAGGACCTTGCCGGACGGACTCGTCCGCGTCCTGACCACCGTATGTCTCCAGAGCCTCGTCGCGACGCACCCGGATCAGGCGATGGTGCGGCTCCGCCATCTCGCCGTACGGGACGGGGAGGCGGCACGTGAGGCCCGGGAGGCGCTCCTCGGCCTCGTCCGCCGTGATCATCGGCGCTATCGGCTGCTGCTGGAGAGCCTGCGGAACCGTACGCATCGGGAGCCGCGCACGGCGGAGCCGCAGCTCCGGCTGCTGACCGAGTTGTTGAGGAGCGACCGAACGCCGGACCCGCCACCGTGGCCAGACCTGTCCCAGGGCTGGGAGACGGTTTTCGCCCAGTCCCCGACGCGACTCTGGAACCCGTTGGTGAGTAGCTGGCTCGACGCCGCGACGGGCGACGCTTCCCGGGAGGCGGCGCTGGGCGGGATGGTCGCGGCAACGCACGGCCGCGCGATCGCTCTCCACCGTCTCTACGCCATCGCCTGCGACTGGTCGGGGACCGCGCACCGCCCCTCCCGGGCAGCCGTCGCCACGCGCTTCTGGGAGCACATCGACCAGGCACAGTACGCCCGTTCGGAGAGCACGAAGCATTCGGGCGCCGGTCCACGGATCACGGAAGAGGGACAATGAGACACCGCTTCCCCAGCCTGCTGTTCGTCGCTCTCTGCGGCTTCGCACCGGCTGTGCTCGGCAATCTCATGCACTGGTCGGCGTGGCTGTGGGGATTCATGTCCATGGTCACGGTCTCGGGCTCCCTGCTGCTCGTGATGACAGTGCTCAGCGGTGGCCGTACGTCGGCCGCTCCTTACGAGGAGGAACCCGAACAGCCCCCCACACCGACGGCGCCGCCGCACCAGGAGACGCGGGTCCTCGACGCGGCGCTGCCGAGCGCCGTGGACGGCTACGACTTCCTCTTCTCGGCCACCGTGTGGTGGACGCCGCTTCCCGGGCACCCCGTCCGGTCCGACGGCGCCTCCCAGGCCCTCGCCGTGTCCTCGATCGTCAGCCGGGCCCTGGAGGTCGTCCACCGCGAGGAGCCCGGCCGGGCGAGCTTCGCCCGGTACCTCCTGGAGGGAGAGCTGGCTGTCTCGCTCCCGGACCGGAGCGGACGGGTGGAGGCGCTCGCGGCCGATGTGACCCTGACCCTCGCCCACGCCGACCGGGAGCGCCTGAGGAAGCTGAACGACCTTCGCAAGGACGAGGAGGTCTGGGAGTACGAGCGTCAGCACGAGCGCAACAAGCGGCGCTACCTAGGTGACGACGTGCTCAAGAGCGCGGGCAGCGCGGTGGTGTGGTGGCTCGCCCGCCACGAGGACGAGATCGAGAAGGCGGTCGCCATGATCGGCCCGCTCGCCCAGATCTCGGCGGCGGCCAACGACGAGGAGGTGCCGGAGCTCTTCCACCATCTGCTCGTCCCGCCCAGGGGCACGTGGAGCGAGACGACCGCCGGGGATCCGCTGTGGGACGGGGACGACGGAACTGGGGGAACATTCGGCCGCGAGGAGGACGTGGGAGTCGCGGATCGGCTGCTCCTGCTGCTCGACGCACTGGGTCTGAAACCGGACATGGACGAGTACACGGTGTTCGTGCACCGGGTGGTGCGAAGCCTGGAAGCGGAGGGGCTCGTGGACGCCGCCGAGGAGATCAGGCGGACCCTTCTGACGCCGGCCGAGGACGGGGACGACGATCCGGAGGACGAGGACCCGGACGACGTGGCACCGCCGTCCGCCGGGGACACCCCGCAGCGCGATGTCCGCGAGGAGAACGAGCAGGGGCCCGACCCCGAAGAGCCGGACCCCGTCTGACCCGCACGTATGCCGGATCAGCGACGTGGCGATATGTCACCCGTCACACGTTGAACCGAAACTCCACCACATCCCCGTCCCGCATCACATACTCCTTGCCCTCCATGCGCGCCTTGCCCTTGGCGCGGGCTTCTGCGACCGACCCCGTTTCGACCAGGTCCTCGAAGGAGATGACCTCCGCCTTGATGAAGCCCTTCTGGAAGTCGGTGTGGATGACACCGGCGGCCTCGGGGGCGGTGGCGCCCTTCTTGATGGTCCAGGCGCGGGATTCCTTGGGGCCGGCGGTGAGGTAGGTCTGGAGGCCGAGGGTGTTGAAGCCGACGCGGGCGAGGGTGGCGAGGCCGGGCTCCTCGGCGCCGACGGACTCGAGGAGTTCGATGGCGTCCTCCTCGTCCAGCTCGGCGAGGTCCGCCTCCAGCTTGGCGTTGAGGAAGATCGCCTCGGCGGGGGCGACCAGCGCGCGCTGCTCGTTCTTGAAGTCCTCGTCGGTCAGCTCGTCCTCGTCCACGTTGAAGACGTAGAGGAAGGGCTTGGCGGTGAGGAGGTGCAGGTCGTGGAGGAGTTCGGCGCGCTCGCTGCCCTGGACGATGCCCTGGGAGAAGAGGGTGTCGCCCTTCTCCAGGATCTCCTTCGCCTCCTCGACCGCCTTCACCTTCGGCGCGACGTCCTTCTTGATCCGGGACTCCTTCTGGAGGCGCGGCAGGACCTTCTCGATGGTCTGGAGGTCGGCGAGGATCAGCTCGGTGTTGATCGTCTCGATGTCGTCCTTGGGCGAGACCTTGCCGTCGACGTGCACGACGTTCTCGTCCTTGAAGGCGCGGATGACCTGGCAGATCGCGTCCGACTCGCGGATGTTCGCGAGGAACTTGTTGCCCAGTCCCTCGCCCTCGGAGGCGCCGCGCACGATGCCCGCGATGTCGACGAAGTCCACCGTCGCCGGGAGGATGCGCTCCGAGCCGAAGATCGACGCCAGCTTCGCCAGGCGGCCGTCGGGGACGCCGACCACGCCGACGTTGGGCTCGATCGTGGCGAACGGGTAGTTGGCCGCCAGCACGTCGTTCTTGGTCAGGGCGTTGAAAAGGGTCGACTTGCCGACATTGGGCAGGCCGACGATTCCGATCGTGAGCGACACGTTGCGACTTCCCGTAGAGGAGTGGGCCAGGGGCTGCCAGGGCCCAGGGGACACCGGCCGATCCACCAGTTTACGGCGTCCGAGCGGGGCAATGAGCGGGAGCGTCCCCCGTCCGGCGGGACTCGCCCCACGGACACGTCTTCGGCGTGTCTGATGGGCGATTCGGCACATAAACAGACCTAAGTTGGTCCAGTGGAGCAACACAGAACGCGACCTCCCCAGGACGGGCCGCGACGCGGCACACCCACGCCCGCGCACCTTCCGCCCCAGGCCCGGCGCGGCCCGGACGCCGAACGGGGCACGGCCCAGGCGCCCGCCCCGGCCCGCCGCGCCTCCCAGGCCGTACGCGGCTCGCAGGCCGGACGCGCGCCCCAGACCGCCCGCGCCCCCGAGGACGTACGCCGCCCCGCCGCCGAACCGAACCCCGCGCCCACCGGTCGGCGCTTTCCGGACCCCCGGCTCACCGGGCTCGGCGGCGGTCTGTTCTGCGTGGCCGCGATGCTGCTGCTCGGCGCCGCGGACGCGCTGCTGTTCGGCTCGTCCCTGATCGCCTACGGCGTGCTGTTCCTGCCCGTGTGCGTGCTGACCGCGCTCTGGGTACGCCCCGGCGACCTGCTGACCGCCCCCGTGGCCCTGCCGATCGCCTTCGGCGCCGGGCTCTTCGCGGTCGCGGACGGCAGCGCGGGCGTCCTCGGCTCCCTGATGGGCGTCTTCACCGGGCTCGCCACCCAGGCGGGCTGGCTGTACGGCGGGACGCTGATCGCCGGGGTGATCGTCCTCGTACGCCGGGTGCGCTGGATCCGCGGCCGGCGACGCCGCGCCTGAGGACGGGCCATCCGGCCGACTGGCCGGCCGACCGGTTGGTCAACTGGTCCGGCGGAACCCGCCGGACCAGCCCCGTCCCGCTACTGCGCCTCCGCCTCGGCCCGCTGCGCCGCCCGCATCGCCGCGCCCACGATCCCCGCGTTGTTCTGGAGCTGGGCCGGGACGATCTCGGCCTTGATGCCCTTGATGTGCGGGAGGAACTTCTCGGACTTGCGGCTGACGCCGCCGCCGATGATGAAGAGGTCCGGCGAGAAGAGCATCTCCAGGTGCGCGAGGTACTTCTGCACCCGTCGCGCCCAGTGCTCCCAGCTCAGCTCGCCGTCCTCCTTGGCCTTGCTGGACGCCTTCTTCTCGGCGTCGTGGCCGTTCAGCTCCACGTGGCCCAGCTCGGTGTTGGCGACCAGCACACCGTCGGTGAAGACCGCGCTGCCGATGCCGGTGCCGAAGGTGAGGACGATGACCGTGCCCTTGCGACCGCGCCCGGCGCCGAACCGCATCTCCGCGAGACCCGCCGCGTCCGCGTCGTTGACGACGGTCACCGGGAGTCCGCCGAGCCGCTCGCTGAAGAGGGCGCGGGCGTCGGTGTCGATCCAGCTCTTGTCGACGTTGGCCGCCGTCAGGACCGTCGAGCCGTCCGCGATCACTCCGGGGAAGGTCAGTCCGACCGGGCCGGTCCACCCGAAGTGGTCGATCACCTGCTTCACGCCGTCGGCGACGCCCTCGGGGGTCGCCGGGTGCGGGGTGAGCACCTTGCAGCGCTCCTGGGCGAGATCGCCCTTGTCCAGGTCCACCGGGGCACCCTTGATCCCGGAACCGCCGATGTCCACGCCGAAGATCTGCATGGCAACACGTTACGACGTACGACTGACGGTCACGCCCCGGGCATCCCCATCGGTGTACGAGCCGTACGGACCACCCCGCACACCGATGGGCTCACGCCCCGCGTGTCACGCCTCGGACGCCCCGCTGCCCCCGCGCTCCGCCATCAGCGCCGCCGCCTCGTCGCGCAGGTCGCGGCGGAGTTCCTTGGGGAGGGAGAAGGTGATGGACTCCTCGGCCGCCTTGACCAGCTCCACGTCGCCGTAGCCGCGCTCGGACAGCCACTGGAGGACCTCCTCGACGAGGACCTCGGGGACGGAGGCGCCGGAGGTGACGCCGACCGTGGTGACGCCCTCCAGCCAGGACTCGTCGATCTCTCCGGCGAAGTCCACCAGGTACGCCTCGCGGGACCCGGCGAGCTTGGCGACCTCGACGAGCCGTACCGAGTTGGAGGAGTTGCGCGAGCCGACCACGATGACGAGCTCGGCCTCGGCGCCCATCTGCTTCACCGCGAGCTGGCGGTTCTGCGTGGCGTAGCAGATGTCGTCGCTCGGCGGGGAGACGAGACCGGGGAACTTGGTCTTCAGGGCGTCGACGGTCTCCATGGTCTCGTCCACGGAGAGGGTCGTCTGGGAGAGCCACACGACCTTGGACGGGTCGCGGACCTCGACCTTGGCGACGTCCTCGGGACCGTCGACCAACTGGATGTGCTCGGGAGCCTCGCCGGAGGTGCCGATGACCTCCTCGTGGCCCTCGTGCCCGATCAGGAGGATGTCGTAGTCGTCCTTGGCGTAGCGGACGGCTTCCTTGTGGACCTTGGTGACCAGGGGGCAGGTGGCGTCGATGGTGGCCAGGCGCCCGCGCTGGGCCTCCTCGTGCACGGTGGGGGCGACGCCGTGGGCGGAGAACATCACGATGTTGCCCGGCGGCACCTCCTCCGTCTGCTCGACGAAGATCGCGCCCTTCTTCTCCAGGGTCTGGACGACGTACTTGTTGTGGACGATCTCGTGCCGGACGTAGATCGGAGCCCCGTACTGTTCGAGAGCCTTCTCGACGGCGATCACGGCGCGGTCCACACCGGCGCAGTAGCCACGGGGGGCGGCGAGCAGGACACGGCGGCCAGGCGAAGCGGTCATGCGTCCCATCGTAAGGCCGGGTACGGGGGCCCGTAGATCCCCCCAGGGGGGTGTCCGGCGCACAGCTCCTTTGTCGGTGGGGGCCGTTAGTCTCGCGGCATGGCTGTGAACACGTCCCCCGAAGCACCGTTGCCCGTCGGTGACGTCTCCCGGCTGATCGGCGGCTGGATCGACCGGCTCGGCGCGGTGTGGGTCGAGGGGCAGATCACGCAGTTGTCGCGGCGGCCGGGGGCGGGGGTGGTCTTCCTGACCCTGCGCGACCCCTCGCACGACATCTCGGTGAGCGTGACGTGCTACCGCCAGGTGTTCGACGCGGTCGCGGACGTGGTCGGCGAGGGCGCGCGGGTCGTGGTCCTGGCCAAGCCGGAGTGGTACGCCCCGCGCGGTCAGCTCTCGCTGCGCGCCGCCGAGATACGTCCCGTCGGCGTGGGCGAGCTGCTGGCGCGCCTTGAGCGGCTGAAGAAGTCGCTGGCGGCCGAGGGGCTGTTCGCGGCGGACCGGAAGAAGCCGCTGCCGTTCCTGCCGCAGTTGATCGGGCTGGTCTGCGGGCGGGCCTCGGCGGCGGAGCGGGACGTGCTGGAGAACGCCCGGCACCGCTGGCCCGCCGTCCGCTTCGAGGTGCGCAATGTCGCGGTGCAGGGCGTGCACGCGGTGCCGCAGGTCGTCCAGGCGGTCAAGGAGCTGGACGCGATGGACGAGGTGGACGTCATCGTGGTGGCCCGCGGCGGCGGCAGCGTGGAGGATCTGCTGCCGTTCTCCGACGAGGAGCTGGTGCGGGCGGTGTCCGCGTGCCGTACGCCGGTCGTCTCCGCCATCGGGCACGAGCCGGACAGCCCGCTGCTCGACCTGGTGGCCGATCTGCGCGCCTCCACGCCGACCGACGCGGCCAAGAAGGTCGTCCCGGACGTGGGCGAGGAGTTCGAGCGGGTGCGGATGCTGCGCGACCGGGGGCGGCGCTGTGTGCACGCGGTCCTGGAGCGCGAGGAGCGGGGGCTCGCGCACGCGCTGGCCCGGCCCTGCATGGAGCACCCGCACCGGATGCTGGACGAGCGGTCGGCGCAGGTGGACGCCCTGTTGGAACGCGGCAGGCGCACGCTGGGCCATCTCCTGGACCGCGCCGACTCCGAGCTGACCCACACGCACGCGCGCGTGGTCGCCCTCTCCCCCGCCGCGACGCTCCGCCGGGGGTACGCGGTGCTCCAGAGGGCGGACGGACACGTGGTGCGCGCGCCGGAGGAGGTGACCGGCGGCGAGACGCTGCGGGCGCGGGTCGCGGAGGGCGAGTTCGCGGTGCGGGTGGACGCCGGTGGCGAGGGGGATGTCGGTGGCGATGCTTAGGGTGGGCGGATGACCAGCAAGGTGGACGAGGCGCTGTCGTACGAGCAGGCGCGGGACGAGTTGATCGACGTCGTACGACGCCTGGAGGCGGGCGGTACGACGCTGGAGGAGTCGCTGGCGCTGTGGGAGCGCGGCGAGGAGCTGGCCAAGGTGTGCCGCCGCTGGCTGGAGGGGGCGCGGGCGCGGCTGGACGCGGCGCTGGCGGAGGAGGCGGAGGGCGAGGGGGACGAGTAGCGGGGGCGCGCGTCCTTCGTCGGTCTCGCGGGCGCGCACACCCTTCGTTAAAGCTTTAACTTCTCTCGCGTAGGGTCGTCCCGTTCACTCGGCCCGGCACCCCGGGCCGGACGCGTATCCGAGGAAGTCACGCATGTCTCTCGTTCTCGACCCGGCCGCCCAGGACCTGCTGTTCCGCGAGGCCCGCACGGCGAACACCTTCACCGACGAGCCGGTGACCGACGAGCAGGTCCGGGCGATCTACGACCTGGTCAAGTACGGCCCCACCGCCTTCAACCAGACCCCGCTGCGCATCACGCTGGTCCGCTCCCCCGAGGCCCGCGAGCGTCTTGTGGCCCTGATGGCGGACGGCAACAAGCCCAAGACGGCCACCGCGCCGCTGGTCGCGATCCTGTCGGCGGACAACGAGTTCCACGAGGAGCTGCCGACCCTGTTCCCGGCATTCCCGCAGGCCAAGGACCTGTTCTTCGCCGAGCGCCCGGTCCGTGAGCGCTCCGCCGGGATGAACGCCGCGCTCCAGGCCGCGTACTTCCTCGTCGGCGTCCGGGCGGCCGGTCTGGCGGCGGGCCCGATGACCGGCTTCGACTTCGAGGGCGTCCGCAAGGAGTTCCTGGACGACGACCACACCCCGCTGATGGTTGTGAACATCGGCCACCCGGGCCCGGACGCCTGGTACCCGCGCTCGCCGCGCCTGGCGTACGACGACGTCGTCACGACCGTCTGAGCGGCCGTACGGCGACAGCGCAGGACGAACGCAGCGCACGGCGAAGGGGCCCCGGATCGCCGTCCGGGGCCCCTTTCGCGTGCCGTGGGCCGTCGTGTGCCGTCGCGGATCGCCCGGCTACTTCTCGTTCTTCATCCTCAGCGCGCCCGCCATCGTGGTCAGCCGGTCGAAGGACGCGGTGCCCGCGACCACGGTCGTGGAGCCGGGGGTGCCCTCCAGGACCAGACCGTCGTAGCGGCCGCCGGTGTACCGGGTCCAGGTGCGGCCGTCGATCGTCTCGGTCCGCTTGGTCGCCTTGGCGCCCTGGGTCGCCTGGTCGATGACGTCGGCGCGCTTGCCCGTGGACTGCTCGACCTGCACGTACTGCCCGCCCGGTGCCTGGAAGCCGAGGTGCCAGCGGTCGGAATCCTCGGCCTGGAAGCGTACGGAGGTCGCTTTCCAGGTACTCGGCAGTCCCTCGGGGGCGGCCACCGGGTAGCTCGCCGCACGGCGGGCGCCGGCCGTCTCCACCGTGTAGTCGACCCGCTTGAGATCGGGGGCGTGATCGTCGTGCGGGACGAAGACATAGATGACCGCCGCCGCGATACCGATGAGGGCCAGGGAAAGGATCATGTCCCGGACCGTCTTCTGCTTGCCGTTCGTACCTGCCACGCCCCCTATGGTCGCAGGTGCCCCGTGCGCTCATCCGTGGGGCCCCCTGCTCATTTTGTCGGTACGACGATAGAGTCAGGAATCGAACCCTCATCCGGCCGTCGTCGTATCAGAAAGGTGCGCTCCGATGACCGAGCATCATCTGCCGTCCGAACTCGATGTCCCCTCCGAGGCCCCCGACCGCAACCTCGCCCTGGAACTGGTCCGTGTGACCGAAGCCGCCGCGATGGCCGCGGGCCGCTGGGTCGGGCGGGACGACAAGAACGGCGCCGACGGTGCCGCGGTGCGCGCCATGCGGACCCTCGTCTCCACCGTGTCGATGAACGGCATCGTCGTCATCGGCGAGGGCGAGAAGGACGAGGCGCCCATGCTGTTCAACGGGGAGCGGGTGGGTGACGGCACCGGTCCCGAGGTCGACATCGCCGTCGACCCGATCGACGGCACCCGGCTCACCGCCAAGGGCATGCCGAACGCGATCGCCGTGCTGGCCGCCGCCGAGCGCGGTGCCATGTTCGACCCGTCCGCCGTGTTCTACATGGACAAGCTGGTCACCGGTCCCGAGGCTGCCGACTTCGTGGACATCAACGCGCCCGTGGCGGTCAACATCCGCCGGGTCGCCAAGGCCAAGGGCTGCGCGCCCGAGGACGTCACCGTCGTCGTCCTGGACCGGCCCCGGCACGAGGAGCTGGTCAAGGAGATTCGGGAGACCGGCGCGCGCATCAAGCTGATCACCGACGGCGACGTCGCGGGCTCGATCCTGGCGCTGCGCGAGGGCACAGGCATCGACCTGCTGCTCGGCATCGGGGGTACGCCCGAGGGCATCATCTCCGCCTGCGCGGTCAAGTGTCTCGGCGGGACGATCCAGGGCAAGCTGTGGCCCAAGGACGAGGAGGAGCGGCAGCGGGCGATCGCCGCGGGGCACGATCTGGACCGGGTGCTCACCACGGAGGATCTCGTCAACGGGGAGAACGTGTTCTTCGTGGCTACCGGGATCACGGACGGGGAGCTGCTGCGGGGCGTGCGGTATCGGTCGGAGACGGCTACGACCGATTCCATCGTGATGCGGTCCAAGTCGGGGACGGTGCGGAGGATCGACTCCGAGCACCGTTTGAGCAAGCTGCGGGCGTACAGCGCGGTTGATTTCGACCGGGCGAAATAGCGCCTACTGAGGAGGGGGGCGGGGTTCGTTCGCGAGTGCCGGTTGCGTTGTGGCTGGTCGCGCAGTTCCCCGCGCCCCTGAAGACAAAAGACAAAAACCAAAAACCTTCGGGGTTCAGCCCGCTATCCGAGGTGCCGTTGCCTTCTTCAGCTCCACCTCGCGGCGCCTCCGGCGGGCCAGGACCACTCGGCGTTCGGCTGCGGTCAGGCCGCCCCAGACGCCGTAGGGCTCGGGCTGGAGGAGGGCGTGTTCCCGGCATTCGACCATGACCGGGCAGCGGGCGCAGACGCGCTTGGCGGCCTCTTCGCGGGAGAGCCGGGCGGCGGTCGGTTCCTTCGACGGGGCGAAGAACAGAGTGGCCTCGTCACGCCGGCACACCGCCTCGGTGTGCCAGGGCGCGTCCTGGTCCCTGTCCCGCTTCGGTGACCGCTGGGCCGGGACGGCGGCGACCTGCAGGGACGAACGCGGCGGTTGCAGCACGGTCTACTCCTGACGACGGCTTCGCGAGCGAGAGACGATGCAGCAAGCCCTACCCGCTGTGCGCGCGCCTATGCACTGCGTCCCCAACCCCGGGCGCACGGCGGCTTGTTCGCACCCCCTCGCGCCCGGTCGCCCGGGTGCCGCGTCCGCGCGGACCGCGCCGGAATTCGCGACCGTCAACGGTCCAGGTGTTTGCGCAGCTTGTGGTCGACCTTGTCCTGCACCCGGTCGAGGATGTCCGCGACGAAGCGACCGCGCTTGGGCCGCGCCTCCACGTTGCCCAGGACCGCCCACCCGTCCACGTAGATCACGGGTGCCTGGGAGTCGGTCGAGTCGCGGGTGCTGACCTCGAAGTTGCCCATCACGCCGCCGCCGGTGCCGCGCAGCGACACGTTCTCCGGGACGCGGATCTGGACGTCCCCGAAGACCGAGATCGCCTTGATCACCACCTGCTGGTACTCGAAGACGGCTTCGCTGAGGTCGATCTCGACGCTGCCGAAGACCGCGAACGCGTGCAACCGGCGCCCGGCGCGCCAGCGCCCCCGGCGCACGGCGCTGCTGAACACGGCGACCACGCTGGCGTCGGCGTCGACCGGGACCGCGCCGGGGATCGGGCGCGGCGGGGCGGCGGTGACATGACCGGGCCGCTCGTGCCCTGCCGGGAGGTCCTGTATGTAGAGGTCCAGCTCGCCGACCG
The DNA here is from genome assembly GCF_016482685.1 of Streptomyces sp. DSM 110735. Lineage (GTDB taxonomy): Bacteria > Actinomycetota > Actinomycetes > Streptomycetales > Streptomycetaceae > Streptomyces. Next base: position 243,472 of record NZ_JACYHF010000007.1, read on the forward strand.
TCTTGGTGTGCAGCACCCCCTCGACGCGCTCGGCGTGCTCCTCTGCGGTCAGCCGGCCCTCGGCCAGGGCTTCGCGGAGGATGTCGGTGACGCGGTCGCGGTCGGCGTCGGAGGCGCGCAGCTCGGACACGCGCGCCTCCGTGCCCGGGGTCTGGGCGTGCTGGTGAAGGTCCACGACGGCAGCGTACCCAAACGCGATAGATCGCGACTAGGGCCTGTCCGGCGGATCTTCGTGGAGCAGCCCGCGGCGTCTGGTGCGTGCTCTCGGCGTGCGCCCGGATCTCCCTCGTACTGGACGTACTCGGGTGATTCGGGCGTGCGGCGAGAGTGCGTGCCAGGCGTCGCGGGCCCACGAAGATCCGCCGGACAGGCTCTAGGGGGTGTGGATAAGTGGCGCGCCCGACCGCGCGCCCGACCGCGCGCCCCGCCGCGCGCTCCCGGCGTGTCGCAAGTGAGCCTTACCTCACAAGAGCCCTCTTCGAAAGGGGTTCTACGCTGGACAGGCCCGCCAGCGTCGGCGGGACCGTCCGTCGAGTGAGGAATGGGCTGAGATGCCTGAGTTCGCGTACACCGATCTGCTCCCCCAGGGAGAGGACACCACCCCGTACCGGCTGGTGACCTCCGAGGGCGTGTCCACCGTCGAGGGACCGGACGGGCGGACGTTCCTCAAGGTGGAGCCGGAGGCGCTGCGCAAGCTGGCCGAAGAGGCGATCCACGACATCCAGCACTATCTGCGCCCGGCCCACCTCGCCCAGCTCCGCCGGATCATCGACGACCCGGAGGCGTCCGGCAACGACAAGTTCGTCGCCCTCGACCTGCTGAAGAACGCGAACATCGCCGCCGCGGGCGTGCTGCCCATGTGCCAGGACACCGGCACCGCGATCGTCATGGGCAAGCGCGGGCAGAACGTGCTCACCGAGGGCACCGACGAGAAACACCTCTCGCACGGCATCTACGACGCCTACACCAGGCTCAACCTGCGCTACTCGCAGATGGCTCCGCTCACCATGTGGGACGAGAAGAACACCGGCTCCAACCTCCCCGCGCAGATCGAGCTGTACGCGACCGACGACGGCGCCTACAAGTTCCTCTTCATGGCGAAGGGCGGCGGCTCCGCCAACAAGTCCTTCCTCTACCAGGAGACCAAGGCCGTCCTGAACGAGTCCTCCATGATGAAGTTCCTGGAGGAGAAGATCCGTTCGCTCGGTACGGCCGCCTGCCCGCCGTACCACCTGGCGATCGTGGTCGGCGGTACGTCCGCCGAGTTCGCGCTCAAGACCGCGAAGTACGCCTCCGCGCACTATCTGGACGAGATCCCCGCCGAGGGCTCCGAGCTGGGTCACGGGTTCCGGGACAAGGACCTGGAGGAGAAGGTCTTCGAGCTGACGCAGAAGATCGGCATCGGCGCGCAGTTCGGCGGCAAGTACTTCTGCCACGACGTGCGCGTGGTGCGCCTGCCCCGGCACGGCGCGTCCTGCCCGGTCGCCATCGCGGTCTCCTGCTCGGCGGACCGCCAGGCAGTCGCGAAGATCACCGCCGAGGGCGTGTTCCTGGAGCAGTTGGAGACGGACCCGGCGCGGTTCCTGCCGGAGACGACGGACGAGCACCTGGACGAGTCCTCCGACGTCGTGAAGATCGACCTCAACCAGCCGATGGACGAGATCCTCGCCGAGCTGACCAAGTACCCGGTCAAGACCCGGCTCTCGCTGACCGGTCCGCTGGTCGTGGCCCGCGACATCGCGCACGCCAAGATCAAGGAGCGCCTCGACGCGGGTGAGGAGATGCCGCAGTACCTGAAGGACCACCCGGTGTACTACGCGGGTCCGGCGAAGACGCCCGAGGGGTACGCCTCCGGGTCCTTCGGTCCGACCACCGCCGGGCGCATGGACTCCTACGTGGAGCAGTTCCAGGCGGCGGGCGGCTCCAAGGTGATGCTGGCCAAGGGAAACCGGAGCAAGCAGGTCACCGACGCGTGCGGCACGCACGGCGGTTTCTACCTCGGCTCGATCGGCGGTCCCGCCGCCCGGCTCGCCCAGGACTGCATCAAGAAGGTCGAGGTCGTCGAGTACGAGGAGCTCGGCATGGAGGCGGTCTGGAAGATCGAGGTCGAGGACTTCCCGGCGTTCATCGTCGTGGACGACAAGGGGAACGACTTCTTCCAGGACCCGGCGCCCGCGCCGACGTTCACGAGCATTCCGGTGCGGGGTCCCGGGCTCGGCTGAGAAACACCCTGAGCGACAACACCCCGGGGGCCGACGGAGGTTGGCCCCCGGGGTCGTTCTAGGGTGCGGGCATGACTTCCCCCGCGTACCTCTCCGGGCTCTTCTCCCTCGACGACCGTGTCGCCGTCGTGACCGGAGGGAGTTCCGGGATCGGGCGGGGCATCGCGGAGGCGCTGGCGCGGGCCGGGGCGTCCGTCGTGGTCGTGGCGCGGGGCAGGGAGGCGCTGGAGGCGACGGTCGCGCAGCTCACCGGGCTGGGCTGCCGGGCTGCCTGGGTGAGCGCCGATCTCGGGACCCGGGACGGGGTGCGGGCGGCGGGCGACGAGGTCGTGAAGGAGTTCGGGGAGCCGGACATCCTCGTCAACTGCGCCGGGATCAACCTCCGTCCCCCGATGAGCGAACTCACCGAGGAGGAGTGGGACCTCACCCTCGCGGTGAACCTCCAGGCGCCCCATCTGCTGAGCCGGCGGTTCGCGCCGGGCATGGCCGAGCGGGGTTTCGGGCGGATCATCCACGTCAGTTCCCAGCAGGCGCACCGCGCGTTCGCGCGTTCCGGGGCGTACGGCGTCTCCAAGGGCGCGCTGGAGTCGCTCGCGCGCTCGCAGGCGGAGGAGTGGTCGCCGTACGGCGTCACCTGCAACACGCTGGTGCCGGGTTTCGTGATGACGCCGCTCAACGCGCGGCTGTCGTCCGACCCGGAGACCGTACGGGCGCTGGCCGCGCGCACCTTCGTCGGGCGCAACGGGCTGGCCGAGGACTTCGCGGGCGCGGCGGTGTTCCTGGCGAGCCGGTCCTCCGGGTACGTCACCGGGCAGGCGCTGTTCGTGGACGGCGGGTTCTCGGTGCACTGAGACCCGTTCGGGCCGGCGCAGGAACATCCCGCCGCTCCCGTTCGCTGTATCCGACATGAGTCACGACTACCGCATCGAGCACGACTCCATGGGCGAGGTCCGCGTCCCCGCCGACGCCAAGTGGCGCGCGCAGACCCAGCGTGCCGTCGAGAACTTCCCGGTGTCCGGGCAGCGCCTGGAGCGGGCGCACATCGAGGCGCTGGCCCGGATCAAGGGGGCGGCGGCGAAGGTGAACGCCGGTCTCGGGGTGCTGGACCCCGAGGTCGCGAAGGCGATCGAGGGCGCCGCCGAGGAGGTGGCGGAGGGGCGCTGGGACGAGCACTTCCCGGTGGACGTGTTCCAGACCGGCTCGGGCACGTCGTCCAACATGAACGCCAACGAGGTGATCGCGACCCTGGCGAGCGAGCGTCTCGGGCGGGACGTGCACCCGAACGACCACGTCAACGCCTCGCAGTCGTCCAACGACGTCTTCCCGTCCTCGATCCACATCGCCGCCACCGCCGCCGTCACCCGCGATCTGATCCCCGCGCTCGAACATCTGGCCGACGCGCTCACCCGCAAGGCGGAGGAGTTCGCGGACGTGGTGAAGTCGGGGCGCACCCATCTGATGGACGCGACCCCCGTGACCCTGGGTCAGGAGTTCGGCGGATACGCCGCCCAGGTGCGCTACGGCGTCGAGCGCCTGCGTGCGTCCCTGCCCCGGCTCGCGGAGCTGCCGCTCGGCGGAACGGCCGTCGGCACCGGGATCAACACGCCCCCGGGGTTCTCCGCCGCGGTGATCGAGGAGGTCGCGCGCGCCACCGGGCTGCCGCTGACCGAGGCACGCGACCACTTCGAGGCACAGGGGGCGCGCGACGGGATCGTGGAGACCAGCGGGCAGTTGCGGACCATCGCGGTCGGGCTGACGAAGATCGCCAACGATCTGCGCTGGATGTCCTCGGGTCCGCGCACGGGGCTGGCGGAGATCCGGCTGCCCGATCTCCAGCCGGGTTCCTCGATCATGCCGGGCAAGGTCAACCCGGTCGTCCCGGAGGCGGTGCTGATGGTCGCGGCGCAGGTGATCGGCAACGACGCGACCATCGCCACGGCGGGCGCGGCGGGCAACTTCGAGCTGAACGTGATGCTCCCGGTGCTGGCCAAGAACGTGCTGGAGTCGGTGCGGCTGCTCGCCAACGTCTCCCGGCTGCTCGCGGACCGCACGATCGACGGCATCACCGCCGACCGCGAACGCGCCCGCGAGTACGCCGAGTCGTCGCCCTCGGTCGTCACCCCGCTGAACAAGTACCTGGGTTACGAGGAGGCGGCGCGGATCGCCAAGCGCTCGCTCGCGGAGCGCAGGACGATCCGGGAGGTCGTCCTGGAGGGCGGGTACGTGGAGCGCGGACAACTGACGCGGGAACAGCTCGACGAGGCGCTGGATGTCCTGCGGATGACACACCCGTAACGGGCGTCCCCCGTTTTCCGCCACCGGCGCCCGGTCGTGGCGGAGGCCACGGCATCGGGTGCCCATGGCACCTAATATCTGTCCATGGCGGACGACGAAGCGGTGAGACGAGCGGAAACGGACACGACGACGTACTGGACCGCGGGCACCGCGATCCTGTGGCGGTACCGGGAGAACGCCGGTGACGGCTTCCACATCGCCCGGCCCGTCACGGTCGTCCGGGACGACGCCGACCTGCTCGCGGTCTGGCTCGCGCCCGGCACCGAGTGCGTGAAACCCGTGCTCGCCGACGGCACCCCGGTCCACCTGGAGCCGCTGGAGTCCCGCTACACCAAGCCGCGCGGGGTGCGCCGGGACCGCTGGTTCGGCACCGGGGTGCTGAAGCTGGCGCGACCCGGCGAACCCTGGTCGGTGTGGCTGTTCTGGGAGCCGGGCTGGCGGTTCAAGAACTGGTACGTCAACCTGGAGGAGCCGCTGGCCCGCTGGAGCGGCGGCGTCGACTCCGAGGACCACTTCCTGGACATCTCGGTGAACCCGGACCGCAGTTGGCACTGGCGGGACGAGGACGAGTTCGCGCAGGCGCAGCGCGACGGTCTGATGGACCCGGAGACCGCCGCCCGCGTACGGGAGGCGGGCCGGCGGGCGGTCGAGGGAATCCGGGCGTGGAAGGCGCCGTACGCGGACGGCTGGCAGCACTGGCGCCCCGACCCCGCCTGGGCGGTACCGTCACTGCCGGAGGACTGGGACCGTACGCCCGCGCACGTGTCCTCATGAGACCCTTGATGCGCCCCCGGACCACAAACGTAGGATCGTCCTCCGCAAGGGCATCGAGTTGCAACTACCGGAACAGACGCCGGGCTTGACCATACGTCACCGAGGGGCGGCAGGACGTGAGCGAGGGGTACGGGAACGGCGGCACCGGCCGGGCGAGGAGCGCCCGGATCGGCGGAGACACCCCTGACCACGCGGGAAATCCGTTCCCGGGGCACGTATTGCGGGTATCGGCATGTCGGCGGCACCACACGCGCGCCTGGCGCGCGGCCCCGGACGGACGGATTCGACACGCGTGACGGAGCAGCCCACTTCCTCCTACGAACGCCCCCAGTCGGGCGCGGACCCCGCGGAGTCCCGCGGGGCACGCCTGCGTACCCCGACGCCGCTCGGTGCGCCGGGCTTACCGGCACAGTCCCGGGCGGACGGACAGCCGTCCCCCTCGGGCACCGAGCCGCGCGCCAAGCGCGGCGGCGGCAAGGGAAACAAGGGGAAGGAGCCCCCAGTCAACGGCCCCGAGCACTCCCAGCCGGCCACCGCCGAGCAGGGCACCCACCGTCCCCGGCCCGCCCCCGAGGGCATTCCGGCACAGCCGGGTGCCGAGCAGGAGCGGACGCCGGGCGCCCGTGAGCGCCGTACCGGACGCGGTCTGCCGCCGGGGCGCCCGATGCCCATGCGGCGCGACGGGGACCGGCTCCGGTTCGTGGGCGCGGCGACCCGGCGGATCGCGCGCGGCCTCGATCTCGACGAGATCGTGATGGGGCTGTGCCGGGCCACGGTGCCGACGTTCTCGGACGCGATCCTGGTCTATCTGCGCGACCCGCTGCCCGTCGGCGACGAGCGGCCGACCGGTCCTGTGGTGCTGCGGCTGCGGCGCAGCGACCGGGTGCCCGACGAGCGGGACACCGAGGCGCTGCTGCCCGCGCCGTACCCCGACCCGGAGACGGAGTCCCCCGGGCTCGCCGCGTTCTCCGGACCCTCGGCGCTGACCGCCGAGCTGTGCGAGGTGCACCCGGGCGGCGCGCTGAACGAGGTGCTGCGCGGGGTGCGTCCGGTGTTCGCGGACACGCCCGCCGCGCGCGCCGCGCTGCCCGAACTCCTCGGCGAGGACGGCGAGGCGCTCGTCCCCGACGGTCAGCACGCGATCCTCGCCCCGCTGCGCGGACGGCGCCGGGTGATCGGCGCGGCGCTGTTCCTGCGCCGCCCGGAGCGGCTGGCGTTCGAGGCGGAGGACCTGCTGGTCGCGGCGCAGCTCGCCACGCACAGCGCGCTCGGCATCGACAAGGCGGTGCTCTACGGCCGCGAGGCGTACATCGCCGACGAGCTGCAGCGCACCATGCTGCCCGAGACCCTGCCGCGCCCCACCGGGGTGCGCCTGGCCTCGCGCTATCTGCCCGCGGCGGAGACCGCGCGGGTGGGCGGCGACTGGTACGACGCGATCCCGCTGCCGGGCAGCCGGGTGGCGCTGGTGGTCGGTGACGTCATGGGTCACTCCATGACCTCGGCGGCGATCATGGGCCAGCTCCGCACGACCGCGCAGACCCTGGCGGGGCTCGACCTGCCCCCGCAGGAGGTACTGCACCATCTGGACGAGCAGGCGCAGCGCCTGGGCACCGACCGCATGGCGACGTGTCTGTACGCGGTCTACGACCCGATAGCGCAGCGGATCACCATCGCCAACGCCGGTCATCCCCCGCCGGTGCTGCTGCACCTGGGCGGCGAGGCGGAGGTGCTGCGCGTCCCGCCGAACGCGCCGATCGGGGTGGGCGGTGTCGACTTCGAGGCGATCGAGCTGGAGGCGCCCGCCGGGGCGACCCTGCTGCTGTACACCGACGGTCTGGTGGAGTCCCGGCTGCGGGACGTGGCCACGGGCATAGAGCAGTTGCGCGAGAAGCTGACCGCGACCGCGCGCCTGACCGGTCCCGGGCATCCGCCGCCGCTGGAGGCGCTGTGCGACGAGGTGCTCGACATGCTCGGTCCGGGCGACCGGGACGACGACATCGCGCTGCTCGCCGCCCGGTTCGACGGGATCACCTCCAGCGACGTGAAGCACTGGTCGCTGGACGCGGAGGACGCCACCCCGGGCAAGGCCCGCAGGCTGGCCCGCGCCGCGCTGGCCGAGTGGGGTCTTGAGGACCTGTCGGACTCGCTGGAGCTGCTGGTCAGCGAGGTCGTCACCAATGCCGTGCGCTACACCACGCGCCCGGTGTCGGTGCGTCTGCTGCGCACGGACGTGCTGCGCTGTGAGGTCTCCGACGACATCCCGCGCCTGCCCCGGCTCTGCCAGGCCCGCGCCACGGACGAGGGCGGTCGCGGGCTGTACCTGGTCAACAAGCTGGCCCGGCGCTGGGGCGCGACCCGGCTGAGCGCGGGCAAGGTGGTGTGGTTCGAGCTGAGCGGAAGCTGACCCCGGTCAGCCCGCGTGCGGTACGACGAAGGGCGCCCGGCGACTCGCCGGGCGCCCTTCGCGCTGTCTGAGGGTCCGTGACCTCAGTCGTCGTCCCTGCCGTTCTGGAAGTCGAACGGGTTCTGCGGGGTGGACTGGCCCGTGGGCGGTCCCGAGGTCGGCGGCTGCGTCGTCGGCTGGTCCGGCGGCGTCCGCGTCTCGGTCTCCGTGGGCGGCTCGGTGGTCGGCGACTCGGAAGGCGACTCCGACTCGGTCGGCGAGCTGGAGGGCGACTCCGAGGCGGACTCGGACGGGCTGTCGCTGACGGTCGGGGTGTCCGTCGGGGCGACGGCGGCACCCTGCGTGGTGTCGAGGTCGAAGGGGACCTTGTCCGTCACGCCGAAGGTGTACGCCGCCCAGATCTGCGCCGGGTAGCCACCGCCGTTGATACGGCCGGGCGCCGGGAGGAGACCGGTGGCGCCCGCCATCGACACGTGCGCGTTGCCCCGTTCACCGAACAGACCGACCGACGTGACCAGGTCGGGCGTGTAGCCGGTGAACCAGGCGGACTTGTTCTCGTCCGAGGTACCGGTCTTGCCCGCGACCTGCTGGCCGTTGCGCAGCGGGTTGTTGGCGACCGACTGCCGGGCGGTGCCGTCGTCGACCACGCCGGTGAGCACGGAGGACACGGTGTCGGCGGCGGTGCGGCTGATCACCCGTTCGCCGATCGGGTCCGGCATCCGCACGGTACGGCCCTTGCCCTCCGCCGACTTGATGAGGGTCGGGGTGACCTTCTTGCCGTGGTTGTCCAGGGTGGCGTAGATGCCGGCCATCTCCAGCGGGCTGGCGCCCATGGAGCCGAGCGTCTGGGCGGGGACCGCCTGCATGCCCTTGGTGTCCATGCCGAGCCGCTTGGCGGTGTCCATGACCTTGTCCATGCCGACGTCCACGCCCATCTGCGCGAAGACGGAGTTCACGGACTTGTTCATGGCCTGCTGGACGTTGATCTTGCCGTAGCTGGCGTTGTCCTCGTTGGGCGGCGCGAAGCCGACCTCGGTGCCGTGGTCGGTCACCGGGTGACGGCTGGTGCCGTCGTAGACGGTGTTCGCGTTGATGGGACGGCCGTCCTGGGTGGTGGCGTTCTGCTCCAGGGCGGCGGCGAGGATGACCGGCTTGAAGGTCGAGGCGGGCTGGTAGTCGGTCCGCGTCGCGTTGTTGGTCCAGTGCTTGAAGAGGTCCTCGCCGCCGTAGAGCGCGACGACATGGCCCGTCTTGGGGTCCACCGAGACGGCACCGGCCTGGATGTCGCCGTCGACCTTGCGTTTCTTCGGGTCGAGCTTGGAGGTGAGCTGGGCCTTGACCGCCTTCTCCAGCGCCGCCTGCTTCTTGCGGTCGACGTTGAGGGTGATGGTCCAGCCCTTGCCGATGACCGCGTTCTCCGCCTGGGAGGCGGTCAGACCCTGCTGCTTCATGAGCTGCTGCTCGAGCTGCTTGTTGGCGAGGTCGACCAGGTAGCCCGTCTGCCCGTCGAGACCGGGGGCGGCCTTGGGTTCCTTGGGCTTCGGGAACTTCAGGGTGGCGCGCTTGGTCTGGGACAGCCAGCCCTGCTTGACCATGTTGTTCAGGACGTAGTTCCAGCGCTGCTTCACCAGCGTCCGCCCGGTGGGCGTGGCCGCCTGCCAGTCGTACTGGCTGGGCGCCTGGAGCAGGGCGGCGAGGTAGGCGCCCTCCTGGACCGAGAGCTTCTGGGCGTCCTTGTGGTAGTACGCCTGGGCGGCGGCCTGGATGCCGTACGCGTTGCGGCCGTAGTAGCTGGTGTTGATGTAACCCGCGAGGATCTCGTTCTTGGTCTTCTCGCGCTCCACCTTGAGGGAGATCACCAGCTCGTTGAGCTTGCGGGTGACCGTCTGGTCCTGGCTCAGGTAGTAGTTCTTGACGTACTGCTGGGTGATGGTCGAACCACCCTGCTTGCCCCGGCCCGCGAGGGTGTTGAGGATGCCGCGCGCGGTGCCCTTCAGGTCGACGCCGGGGTCCGTGTAGAAGGACTTGTTCTCGGCGGCGACGAAGTCGAGCTGGACCGGCCTCGGCACCTTCGACAGGTCGACGATCTCGCGGTTGACCTTGCCGGAGCGGGCGATGACCTTGCCGTCGCTGTACTTGTAGATGTTGCTCTGCTGCTGGGCGGCGACATTGCCCTCGGGAATGTCCACCGACAGATACAGCGCGACAAAGGCGCCGATGCCCAGCAGACAGACGCCGAGAAACGCGCCGAGGATCTTCTTCCAGGTGAAGAGCCTGCGTATCCAGCTCTTGGCGGGCTTGCCACCGGGCGCCGGGGACGGCGAGCGGCCTCCGGGTGCCGCGCGGCGGCCGCCGCGCTGACGCGCTCGTCTCTCTTCCGCTCGTCCCATAGGTCCCTTCGCTCCGCTTCCGTCTCGGGGTCAGCTCCGAAAGCTAACACCCCTCTATGTGACAAAGAGCGCCTGATCCGCTCCTTCGGGGACGTGAGAATGAGCACCCCGCCCTATCGGAACCGACGGAATCAAGAGGCCGAAGGTTGCCTCATGGGGCGCGATTGGCATCACGTATTTGATTCCGGACCCACTATGAACCCGGTGTATACACCGTGTGTAGAGTGCTCGCCATGTCCATCGGTCACTCACTCCTGGGACTCCTGGAGTCCGGCCCCCGGCACGGTTACGACCTGAAGCGGGCCTTCGACGAGACGTTCGGCCACGACCGGCCACTGCACTACGGCCAGGTCTACTCGACCATGTCCCGGCTGCTCAAACACGGGCTGGTGGAGGTCGACGGCGTCGAGTCCGGCGGCGGACCCGAACGAAAACGGTACGCCATCACCGATGCCGGGATAACCGACGTCGAGCGCTGGCTCGCCACTCCGGAGAAGCCCGCCGAGTACCTCCAGTCGACCCTCTACACCAAGGTCGTCCTCGCGCTGCTGACCCGGCGCGACGCCGCCGGGCTGCTCGACAGCCAGCGCTCCGAGCATCTGCGCGCCATGCGCGCGCTGACCGAGCGCAAGCGCGGCGGCGACCTCGCCGACCAGCTCATCTGTGACCACGCCCTGTTCCATCTTGAGGCCGATCTGCGCTGGCTGGAGCTGACCGCCGCGCGTCTGGACCGGCTCCGCACGGAGGTGACCTCGTGATACCGCCCGACGGCTCCCTGCTCCACGCCCGGGACCTGCGCAAGACCTACGGCCCCACCACCGCCCTGGACGGCGCCGACTTCTCCATCCACCCCGGCGAGGTCGTCGCCGTGATGGGTCCCTCCGGCTCCGGCAAGTCGACCCTGCTGCACTGCCTCGCCGGGATCGTGCTGCCCGACTCGGGCACGATCACCTACGCCGACCGCGAGCTGACCGGGATGAGCGACGCCGGGCGCAGCGCCCTGCGGCGCGGGGAGTTCGGCTTCGTCTTCCAGTTCGGCCAGCTCGTACCGGAGCTGACCTGCGTGGAGAACGTGGCGCTGCCGCTGCGGCTGAACGGCACCGGGCGCAAGGAGGCGGAGAAGGCAGCGCTGGAGTGGATGGAGCGCCTGGAGGTGGACGACCTGCGGCGCAAACGCCCCGGCGAGGTCTCCGGCGGCCAGGGACAGCGGGTCGCGGTGGCGCGGGCACTGGTCACCGGACCCCGGGTGCTGTTCGCGGACGAGCCGACCGGCGCGCTCGACTCGCTCAACGGCGAGCGCGTGATGGAGCTGCTGACCGACGCCGCCCGGACCACGAACGCGGCCGTCGTCCTCGTCACGCACGAGGCTCGGGTCGCCGCCTACTCGGACCGCGAGGTCGTCGTACGCGACGGTCGCAGCCGGGACATGGAGCGGACCGGATGAGCCCGCGGCAGTACGCCCGCGACCTGGGGATGGGGGTCCGGTTCGCCGTGACCGGAGGGCGCGAGGGGTGGGTCCGTACGACACTGACGGCGGTCGGTGTCGGTATCGGAGTGGCGTTGCTGCTGCTGACGACCGCGCTCCCGCGCATGCTGGACGCGCGCGGCGACCGCGAACTGGCGCGTCAGGACATCGTGTTCAGCACGAGGGACCGACCCAAGGCGGACAACACGGTGGTCGTCGCGGCCACCGACACCTGGTGGCGCGACAAGAACATCCGGGGGCGCCTGCTCGATCCGGAGGGTCCGAAGGCGCCGCTGCCGCCGGGCCTGAGCCGCTTCCCGGCCACGGGCGAGATGCTGGTCTCCCCCGCGCTGCGGGACCTGCTCGCCTCCCCGGGCGCCCGACTGCTGCGCGAGCGGCTGCCGTACAAAATCACCGGGACCATCGGCGAGAGCGGTCTGGTCGGTCCGCGCGAACTCTCCTACTACGCCGGTGCCGAGGACCTCAAACCCCGGGCGGGCGGCGCCCGGACGAACCGGCTGACCCACTTCGGGCAGACCCAGCCGTGGCAGGACCGGGACGACCCGGTGCTGCTCCTGCTGATGTCGGTCGTCTTCGTGACGCTGCTGCTGCCGGTCGCCGTGTTCGTCGCGGCCGCCGTGCGCTTCGGCGGCGAGCGGCGCGACCGCAGGCTGGCGGCGCTCCGGTTGGTGGGCGCGGACGGCCGCATGACCCGGCGGATCGCGGCGGGCGAGGCGCTGGCGGGGTCGGTGCTCGGACTCCTCCTCGGCGCGGGACTCTTCCTGGCCGGACGCCAACTGGTGACCCTGGTGGAGATCCGGGGCGAGAGCTTCTTCCCGAGCTATGTCACCCCCTCCCCCGCGCTGGTCCTGCTGGTCGCGGTGGCGGTCCCGGTGTGCGCGGTGCTGGTCACCCTGTTCGCGATGCGCACCGTGGTGGTCGAGCCGCTCGGCGTGGTGCGTTCCGCCGCGAACGCCCGGCGCCGGCTGTGGTGGCGGCTGCTCCTGCCGCTGTCCGGTCTGGCCCTGCTCTGGCCGATGATCGGCAAGGGGCGTACGCACGGCGACTTCAACCAGCTCCTCGTCATCGGCGGCGTCCTGCTGCTCCTGGTCGGCGTGACCGCGCTGCTGCCCTGGATCGTCGAACGGGGCGTCAGCCGCCTCGGCGCGGGTCCGCTCTCCTGGCAACTCGCTGTACGGCGGCTCCAGTTGAGCGGCGGCATGGCGGCACGCACGGTCAACGGCATCGCGGTGGCGGTGGCCGGGGCGGTCGCGCTCCAGATGCTGTTCGCGGGCGTGCAGAGCCAGTACGTGAAGGACACCGGGCAGGACCCCGCCCGCGCGCAGGTCGAGGTCGACCTCACCGACCGCACCGACCGCGCCTCGGCGACCGGGGCGTTCGCGCGGACCGAGGGCGTACGGGGGGCGGTGGGGCTGGCCACCACGACCGTCGGCGACCGGGCGCTGGACCCCGCCGCCTCCGTCGACCTCGTCGTCGGCGACTGCGCCGCCCTGCGCGAGCTGGCCCATCTGGCGTCCTGCCGCGACGGCGACCTGTTCTCGGTGAGCACCTCCCAGCACCCCAGCGCGTTCGACAAGCGGATGCGCGAAGCCGTGCTGCGTCCCGGCCAACGCGCCTGGATCGACCCGCGCTTCACGGGCGGACCGGGTCTCGCGGTCCCGCTCAGGCTTCCGGCGTCGGTTCCGCACGTCGCCTACCGCAAGGACTCCCTGATGCCGAGCGCCAACGGGCTGCTGATCACCCCGTCCGCGCTGCCCGCCGCGGCGGACCCGGCGCTGTCCAGCCGGATCTTCCTGCGCATGGACCCCTCGGTGCCGGACGGATGGGAGTACGTGCGCAACACCGCCGCGCGGGTGGACCCGGTCTCGGAGGTCCTCGCCTGGGCACCGACCACGACCGACAGCGGGTTCGCCTCCCTGCGCACCGGTCTGTTCATCGGCGCCACCTGTGTGCTCGCGCTGATCGGGGCGAGCCTGCTGGTCTCCCAACTGGAGCAACTGCGCGAGCGGCGCAGGCTGTTGTCGGTCCTGGTGGCCTTCGGCACCCGGCGCCGGACCGTGGGTCTGTCGGTGCTGTGGCAGGCGGCGGTGCCGATCGCGCTGGGCGTCGCACTGGCCTCGGTGGTGGGCATCGCCCTGGGCGCCGTACTGCTGCGCATGACGGCGACGCCGGTACGGGTGGACTGGCCGAGCGTGCTGTCCCTGACGGGTGTGGGCGCGGCGGTGGTCGCGGCCATGACCCTGCTCAGCCTGCCGCCGCTGCTGCGGCTGATGCGACCCGACGGGCTGCGTACGGAGTAGCGCTCACGGGCGGGGCTTTCACGAGCCCCGCCCGTCTCACGCGTCCGCGTCCAGCACCCGCACCGGCAGCGGGCGCAGCGACTCCCGCAGGGCGGCGGCCAGTTGCTGGTACTCGCTGCCCCGCGCCGCGCCCGCGCGCATCGCGAGACCGACGCGGCGGCTCGGGGCGGGGTCGGCGAAGCGGGCGGTGCGCAGCCGGTCGCCCCGGGCGGTCTCCAGCTCCATCGCGGTACGCGGCAGCAGGGTGCAGCCGAGTCCGCCCGCGACCAACTGGACCAGGGTGGAGAGCCCGGCGGCCGTGGTGGTGACCGGCGCGGTGGCCGGGCGCCCGCCGCGCCCCGCGCCCCGGAACTCGCGTCCCGCCTCGCGGCAGATCTCCAGCGCCTGGTCGCGCAGACAGTGCCCCTCGTCCAGGAGCAGCAGGTTCAGCTCCTTCAGCGCCTCGCGCGGGATGTTGTCGCCGCCGCCGAGCGGATGGTCCAACGGGGTGACCAGCACGAAATCCTCGTCGAACAGCGGGAGTTCGGCCACCCCGGGCACGGCGAGCGGCACCGCGAGCAGCAGCAGGTCGAGCCTGCCGGAGTGCAGTCCCTCGACCAGGTTCGCGGTCTGCTCCTCGTGCACCTGGAGGTCGAGCTGCGGGTAGCGCTCGTGCACCAGGCGCAGCACGGTGGGCAGCAGATACGGCGCGACGGTGGGGATGACCCCGAGCCGCAGCACCCCGGTGAACGGCGCGCGCACCGCCTCCGCCTCCTCCAGCAGCGCCCCGACCTCGTCCAATACCGCCCTCGCCCGCACCACGAGCCGTTCCCCGGCGGGCGAGAGCAGCACCTTGCGGGTCGTACGCTCGACGAGGGTCACGCCGAGGGTCTCCTCAAGGGCGGAGACCGCGCCGGACAGCGCGGGCTGGCTCATCCCGATGGCCGCCGCCGCGTCCCGGAAGTGCAGATGCTCCGCCACCGCCGCGAAGGCGCGCAACTGCGCCAGGCTCGGCTGCTTCCGGGCGCCGCTACCACTGGTCACCGATAACCGCCTCCAATCAATGGCACTGAGTGTAGCTATTTCCCTAATCAATGCACCCTGTGCCACCATCGGCCCAGTCCAACCCATGGGAAGCACCTCCCGACCAGGGGTGCTTCCTCGCTGCAAGGAGAGCAAGTGCTCACTGTCGGTGACAAGTTCCCCGAGTTCGAACTGACCGCCTGCGTCTCGCTGGAGAAGGGCAAGGAGTTCGAGGAGATCCACCACAAGTCCTACGAGGGCAAGTGGCTCGTCGTGTTCGCGTGGCCGAAGGACTTCACTTTCGTCTGCCCGACCGAGATCGCCGCGTTCGGCAAGCTGAACGACGAGTTCGCCGACCGTGACGCGCAGATCCTCGGCTTCTCGGGCGACTCGGAGTTCGTGCACCACGCCTGGCGCAAGGACCACCCGGACCTGACCGACCTGCCGTTCCCGATGATGGCGGACTCCAAGCACGAGCTCATGCGCGACCTGGGCATCGAGGGCGAGGACGGCTTCGCCCAGCGCGCCGTCTTCATCGTGGACCCCAACCGCGAGATCCAGTTCACCATGGTGACCGCCGGTTCCGTCGGCCGTAACCCCAAGGAGGTCCTGCGGGTCCTCGACGCCCTCCAGACGGACGAGCTGTGCCCGTGCAACTGGACCAAGGGCGAGACCACCCTGGACCCGGTCGCGCTGCTGGCCGGTGAGTGACCCATGTCCCTCGACTCGCTGAAGTCCCGCGTCCCGGACTACGCCAAGGACCTCAAGCTCAACCTGGGCTCGGTCATCGGCAACTCCGACCTTCCCGCGCAGCAGCTCTGGGGCACCGTGCTGGCGACCGCCATCGCCTCGCGCTCCCCCATCGTCCTGCGCGAGCTGGCGCCGGAGGCGAAGGCGAACCTCAGCCCTGAGGCGTACGACGCGGCCAAGTCCGCGGCCGCCATCATGGCGATGAACAACGTCTTCTACCGCACCCGGCACCTGCTGTCGGACCACGAGTACGGCACCCTGCGCGCCGGTCTGCGGATGAACGTCATCGGCAACCCCGGCGTCGACAAGGTCGACTTCGAGCTGTGGTCCTTCGCGGTGTCCGCGATCAACGGCTGCGGTCTGTGCCTGGACTCGCACGAGCAGGTGCTGCGCAAGGCCGGCGTCGAGCGCGACGTGATCCAGGAGGCGTTCAAGATCGCCTCCGTGGTCCAGGCGGTCGGCGTCACGCTGGACGCCGAGGCTGTTCTCGCCGAGTAACCAGTGCTGTTGGCCGTAGGGCCTCGCTCACTCCTTGTGGGCGAGGCCCTCGGTGTTTTCCGGCTCGGCGTCCTCGGGGATCGCGTCCCCGGGACCCGCCTCGGCCACGGCGGTCTCCTCGATCGGGGGACGAACCGGTGGATCCACCCGCGACCTGGAGAGTTGCTCCGCGAGTGAGTACTGCCGCAAGTACCCCACCACCGTGTTCGTCACCGCCACCAGCGGTACCGCCACCACCGCGCCGCCGATGCCCGCGACCATGCCGCCCGCCGCGACCGTCAGCACCACCGCGAGCGGGTGGACGCGTACCGCTCGACCGAGGATGAACGGCTGGAGGACGTGGCCCTCGATCTGCTGGACGGCGAGCACGACCACGAGGGTCATGACGGCGGTGAAGACGCCCTGGGTCACCAGCGCGACGACCACCGCGAGCGCGCCGGAGGCGACCGCGCCGACCAGGGGGATGAAGGAGAACAGGAAGATGAAGACGGCCAGCGGAACGGCCATCGGCACGTTGAGGAAGTAGATGCCGAGACCGATGAAGACGGCGTCGATGAGGGCGACCAGGACGGTGCCCCGGACGTAGGCGGTCAGGGTGCGCCAGGCGCGCGGACCGGCTCCGGCGACACCCGGGCGGGCGGCGGCGGGGACCAGCTTCAGGAACCACTGCCAGATGCGCTGACCGTCGTAGAGCAGGAACAGCGTCGAGAAGAACACCAGCAGGATGCCGGTCAGCGCCTCGACGACGACCTGGACTCCCTCAAGACCGGCGGACGTTATCTGGTCGGTGTTGGCTCCGATGGCCTCGCGCAGGCTCTTGGCGATCTGGTTGATCTGTTTGTCCGTCACATGGAACGGGCTCTTCAGCAGCCAGTTGCGCAGGTCGTCGATGCCGTTCTGGATCTGGTCGGAGAGCGTGTCGATGTTCTCCATGACCTGCCAGGTCACGAACCAGCCCATCAGGCCGATGATGACGAATCCCGATATGGCGCTGAGCGCGGTGGCCGGACCGCGGGGCAGTCCGTAGCGCATCAGCCGGGCGACCGTCGGCTGGAGCAGGGCGGTGACGAGCAGCGCGATGACGAAGGCGAACACCACCAACTGGACCGCGCTGATGACCCGCATGAGCACCCAGACGGTGCCCGCGAGGACCAGCAGCCGCCAGCCCGCCTCGGCGGCGACCCGTACGCCCCACGGCACCGCCTGCGCCGGGTCCGGGCGGCGGTCGGCGCCCGCCTGATGGGGCACCACCGCCTTGACGGTGTCCACGGGTTCGGGCACCGGGTCGGTCGGCGGGGCGTGCTCCTTCTCGACCTCGGCGCGGAGCTCGTCAAGACGCTCGCTCATCTCGGTCAGTCCGGCTCCGAGCCGGCCGAGCCACCCTGGCATTCGCGACATCATCCGTCCCTCTTTCCCCGGATTTCCCAGGGCACTGCGAGCCGTCCGGGTACGACCGTACAACGCGAAAGCCCCTCCCCCTAGGACGGGGAGGGGCTGCGCGGGGTTGAGCGTGCGGCCGCGGGCCTAGTACCAGCTATTGGCCTGCCAGAACGACCACGCCTGGCAGGGGCTGCCGTACCGGCTGTTCATGTAGTTCAGGCCCCACTTGATCTGGGTGGCCGGGTTGGTCTGCCAGTCGGCGCCGACCGAGGACATCTTGGAGCCGGGCAGCGCCTGGAAGAGACCGTAGGCGCCGGAGGAGGCGTTCACGGCGCGGTAGTTCCAGCTCGACTCGTGGTTCACGATGTTGCTGAAGCACTGGAACTGGTCGCCCGCGACCATCTGACGGGCCATCGCCTGGATCTGCGCGACGGAGTAGCTGCTCTGCGGGGCGAAGCTGGAGGCGTCGCGGACGTCGTCGCGGCTGGTCTCGGCGGCGGCCTTGGTCTCGGCGCGCTCCTTGGCCAGCTTGGCCGCCTTCTCGGCGGCCTCCTTCTTGGCGATCGCCGTCTCGGCGGCGGCCTTGCGGGCCGCGGCCTCGGCGTCCTTCTTGGCGCTCGCGTCGGCCGCGATGGCCTGGGCATCGGCCTGCTGCGTCAGGGAAGCGGTCTGCACCTGCGCCTGCTGACCCGCGGGGATGTCCGCGAGGAGCGTGGCGTCCGCTGCCGTCGCCTCGGGGTCGTTCGGCTGCGCGACGCTGCCCGACGCGACTCCGACGACGCTTCCTACGGCGGTGACCGCGGTGGCCGAGACCACTGCGAATCCCCGGACCGAAATCCGGCTCACACGGTTTCCTTCCAGCACCGCCCGCTTCGGTGACCCTGGCGGACGCAATCGTGCCCCTGGCGCTGGCCTCCCAACTGAGGGTCACGGGAGACGCGGGCCCGGTGGGCAACTCCCTTTTCGGGAGCGCCGCGTGGTGCTCGGGCGGCATACGACGGAAGTATGGAGTTGGAATCGTGCTCCCGGTGGTGCCGCACCCTCCCTGCCAGGGGCGAGGGCGGTACCCGGGGGTACAGGTGTGTCGTATGCGGGGCCTGACAGGAATGAGACTCTGCCGTAACCGGACGCCGGGTGGCAATTCCGAGTTGCGTGTGAAAGCTCACACCTCGTTTGGCCCAGGGGTTTTCAGGAAACACCCGCGCACGAAGACGCCGCCCGGCTAAGCTCTTCAGCTTCTCCGGGCGGCGCCTGGGGTTTTCGAGGGGGCGTCAGATGTGGCCGTCCTCCAGCATTTCGGTCACAAGTGCCGCGATCTGGGACCTTTCCGAACGGTTCAGGGTGACATGCGCGAACAGCGGATGCCCCTTCAGCTTCTCCACCACGGCCACCACACCGTCGTACCGGCCGACACGCAGGTTGTCGCGCTGGGCCACGTCATGGGTGAGGACCACCCGTGAGTTGGCGCCGATGCGGGACAGCACGGTCAGCAGGACGTTGCGCTCCAGGGACTGCGCCTCGTCCACGATCACGAAGGCGTCGTGCAGGGAGCGCCCGCGGATGTGGGTGAGCGGGAGGACCTCCAGCATCCCGCGCGCGGTGACCTCCTCGATGACCTCGCGGCTGGTGACCGCCGAGAGCGTGTCGAAGACCGCCTGGGCCCACGGGCCCATCTTCTCCGCCTCGCTGCCCGGGAGATAGCCGAGTTCCTGCCCGCCGACCGCGTACAGCGGCCGGAAGACCATCACCTTCTGGTGCTGACGGCGCTCCAGGACCGCCTCGAGTCCCGCGCACAGCGCCAGCGCCGACTTGCCGGTGCCCGCGCGGCCACCCATGGAGAGGATGCCGATGTCCGGGTCGAGCAGCAGGTCGAGCGCGATGCGCTGCTCGGCGCTGCGGCCCTTGATGCCGAACGCCTCGCGGTCGCCGCGCACCAGGCGGACGTTGCCCTCCGGGGTGATCCGGCCGAGCGCCTTGCCGCGCTCGGACTGGATGGTCAGACCGGTGTGCACGGGGAGGTCGGCCGCCTCCGGGACGTACACATGGCCCTCTTCGAAGAGGACGTCGACCTGGTCGCCCGGCAGGGTCAGCTCGGACATGCCGGTCCAGCCGGAGGCGTCCGTGATCGCCAGCTCCGCGCGGTACTCCTCGGCTTCCAGGCCGACGGAGGACGCCTTGATGCGCAGCGGCAGGTCCTTCGACACCACGGTGACGTCGAATCCCTCGGCCTGGAGGTTCCGGGCCACGGCGAGGATCCGGGAGTCGTTGTCGCCCAGGCGGTAGCCGGTGGGCAGCACGCTGGGGTCCGAGTGGTTGAGCTCGACACGGACGGTCCCGCCCAGTTCGCCGATCGGGATCGGGGCGTCGAGGCGGCCGTGCCGGACCCGGTAGTCGTCCAGCAGGCGCAGCGCCTGGCGGGCGAAGTAACCGAGTTCGGGATGGTGCCGCTTGGCCTCCAGTTCCGTGACCACCACGATCGGGAGCACGACCTCGTGTTCCTCGAAGCGGGTCAGGGCGTTGGGATCGGCCAGCAGGACGCTGGTGTCGAGAACATAGGTGCGCCGGTCGGGCTTGCGGCGCTTTGTGCTGGTCACCACGGAAGGACGTACCCCCTCGGATGAGGTCGGGGAGCGACGAAGAGGAGCTGGACCGGTTTCTGGCCCCCGCGTGCGGCGGGCCGGACACCGGCCCTCCGCGGCTGCTTCCGCGCGAGGACCGCACGGTCGGGCTGGTGCAAAGGGCCTCCCGGGCGGACGGCCCCGAGCCGCCCGCTGAGATACGACACCCGTGGTTCGGGCGTCGACCTGCCTTCGTTATGCCCGGCAACCCCCGCCACCATGCAGAACCCCCCTGCGGCACGCCGGTGAACTCGTTGTTACATCCGGGTGGAGGGGGGTATACGGGGCGCTCGGTCCTCGCGGTCCTGCCGTTTCGCCCTGTGGGCGGTGGGGTCCGTCAGCCGCCGAAGCGGCGGTGGCGGGCGGCGTAGTCGCGCAGGGCCCGCAGGAAGTCGACCTTGCGGAAGGCCGGCCAGAAGACGTCGCAGAAGTAGTACTCGGAGTGGGCGGTCTGCCACAGCATGAAGCCGGACAGGCGCTGCTCGCCGCTGGTGCGGATGACCAGGTCGGGGTCGGGCTGGGCGCCGGTGTAGAGGTGGCGGCCGATCATGTCGATGTCGACGGACTCGGCCAGCTCCTCCATGCGCACGCCCTTGTCCTGGGCGTCCAGGAGCATGGAGCGCACGGCGTCGGCGATCTCCTGGCGGCCGCCGTAGCCGATGGCGACGTTGACCACTATGCCGTCGACCTGGCGGGTCGCCTCCTCGGCCTCCTTCAGGGTGCGCTGCATCCCGGCGGGCAGCAGGTCGAGGGTGCCGACGTGGTGCACGCGCCAGCGGCCGTCGGAGGCGAGGGTGCGTACGACGTCCTCGATGATGCCGAGCAGCGGTCCCAGCTCGTCCTGCGGACGGTCGAAGTTGTCCGTGGACAGCAGCCACAGGGTGACGACGCCGACGTCGGTCTCGGAGCACCAGCCGAGGAATTCCTCGATCTTCTCGGCCCCGGCACGGTGCCCGTGGACGGTGCTGGAGCCCGCCGCCTTCGCCCAGCGACGGTTGCCGTCCATGATGACGCCGATGTGCTTGGGCACCTGAGCGTGGTCCAGGTGACCTTCCACCCGGCGCGCGTAGAGCCTGACGAGCAGGCCGCGCAGCTTGTCGCGCAGGTTCACGTGTGAGCCCCTCCAAAACGGCCGCGGTTGCGGTCCCCGCGGAGGCCGAGCCTACCCCCGCCCAAGGTGCGCCGGTGGCCGGGGGTTTCGGTGCCGGAGCCGTCCCCCAAGAAAAACGGGCCGGTCCGTGGGGGGGGAGACGGACCGGCCCGAGGGGGGGTTTCCACCATAACCCTTCGTAAGGGATGGTGCGTGCATCAGCGCGCCACAACTACTCTGCGGAGTCGCCCGATAGCGCCCTGGTGGGCGCGGAATGCTTGATTCAGCGGGTCCGAGTGGCCGATTCCCGACGGAATCGCAGGAGAAACACTCCGATAGGCAACGAACAACAGGGTTTGAGCCGTCTCGGTGACCGCGTGGCGAGTTGTCCGAGGTCCCCCCTGAGAGCGACCCCGTCAGCGAACGGCGGACTTGACGATTCCGCTCCGGGACGGGGGAGTTCAGGGCGGGTGTGGCGAGGGGTGTGACGGGGTGTTGATTTTGCTGCCGCGAAGGGGGGTGACGGGGGGCGGGGCGGCGGGGTCGGTGGGCGCGGATAACGATGTGGTCACCGGCGGGTCGGGGCGGCCGGGGCGGGTCGGCTATGCCGATTCGTGGGCTGGCTTGCGGGCGTCGAAGAGGTGCCGGGTGCTGTGGGCGACGAACGGTCCCTCCGCGACGATCCGCTCGTGCAGCGCGCGCAACCGCGGCTCGTACGCCTCGACGGTGAACCCCGGGACCATCCAGACGACCTTGCGCAGGAAGTGGACGACGGCGCCGATGTCGTGGAACTCCATCCGCAGCCGCTCGGCGCGCAGGTCGACGACCTCCAGACCCGCCGCCTCCGCCCCGGCGCGCTCCTTCCCGGGGTCGCGACCGGTGCGGGTCTCCTCCGGCTGGGGACCGAGGAAGTACTCGACCAGCTCGAAGGCGCTCGCCGGTCCGACGTGCTGCGCGAAGTAGGTGCCGCCCGGGCGCAGCACGCGGGCGATCTCCGGCCAGTCCGGGGTGACCGGGTGGCGGCTGAGGACGAGGTCGAAGGCGCCGTCGGCGAACGGCAGCGGGGCGCCGTCCGGCACCTCGACCACGACGACACCGCGCGGGCGGAGCAGTGCGGTGGCCTTCGCCGCGTTCGGGCGCCGACCCTCGGTGGCGGCGACCAGCGCGGGGCGCCCCGGTTCGGCCACGCCCAGCGCGAAGTCCAGCACCTCGCCGCCACCGGTCTGCACGTCCAGCGCGGCTCCGGCGCGGGCGAGACGCTCACCGGCGGAGCGGGCGTACCCCCACGAGGGACGCTCCTCACCGGCGCGACCCTCGAACCAGGAGAAGTCCCAGCCGTCGGTGGGGACGGCGACGGCTTCGGCGACGAGGGTGTCGTAGGCGGAGGGGTCGGTGGCGGTCATGGGGGCCATGCTGGCAGCGGGGCGCGGGGATCGTCGTCCCCTTTTTTTCTCTGTGCTGCTTTTCTGTGTGCTGCTTTTCCGTGCCGCTCGGGTGGGTACGGTCGCGGCGGAGGGGGTGCGGGGATGGGGCGACGGTGGCAGGACGGGCCGGGGACGCTGGCGGTGCACGGGGCGGGGGGCGTGGTGGAGGTCCCGGTGGAGGTCGCGGCGTCGTACCGGGCGCGGACCCGGGGGCTGCTCGGGCGCGACACCGTGGACGGCGCGATGCTGCTGACACCGGCCGGGAGCGTGCACACCTTCCGGATGCGGTTCCCCCTCGACGTGGCGTACCTCGACCGGCACCTCACCGTGATCGCGGTCCGCACGATGGTGCCGGGGCGCCTGGGACTGCCCCGACCGCGCTCCCGGCACGTGCTGGAGGCGGCGGCGGGGGCGATGGCGGGGTGGGGGGTGGCGGTGGGCGTACGGGTGTCGGTGTCGGTGTCGCCTGCCGCGCCTGAGGGTTCCGCCTCCTGACCGTTCTGCCGTTCTCCTACTGGCCGTTCTCCCCGGTGCGGGGGAAGCTGACCTCGACCCGGCGGTTCTTCTTCCGTCCCGCTTCGGTGGAGTTGTCGGCGATGGGGTACTGCTCGCCGTAGCCGCGGACCTCGAACGTCACGTCGGGGTCGTTGAGGTCCTGGTCGAGCACGGCTTGTACGGCGTTGGCGCGCCGCTTGGACAGGACGTCGCCGTGGGCGGCGGAGCCGAGGTTGTCGGTGAAGCCGAACACCCTGATCTGCGTGGCGTTCTGCTTCTTGATCTCCTCGGCGATGGTCGCGATGCGGGCCTTCGCGTCCGCCCCGAGCTTGGCGCTGTCCTTCCCGAACAGCACCTCCGCCTGCAGCGCGAACGTCACGTCCGCGTTCGTGTCCTCCCGCCGCTCGTCCCCGCTCTGGTCCTCCACCACCGACTTGATGTCCAACACCTTCGGCTCCGCCAGCGTCCCGCCCTCCGGCAACTTCAGATCCGGATCCGTGGGGTCGACCTTCACGGGCGCGGAGGCGGAGGGTTCCGTCCCCGGGGGGTCGCTGGGACCGGTGTCGTCGGCTCGCGCGGGGGTCTGGGGGGTGGCGAGGAGGAAGGTGGTGAGGAGGGCGAGGGGGAGCGCTAGGCGGGGGGTGGGGGTCACGGGGGGCCTCATCAGGAGATTTTGATGGTGGCCGGAGCGAAGCCGGGCAGTTGGAAGTCGACGTCCGACGTGTCGGCCGGCGGCGCGGGGAACTGCATGAACACCGCGGTCTCGGCCCCGGCCTTGAGCGCCGTCAGTCCGGTGGTGGTGAGCGGCCGTCCGTCCGTGTCGCGCAGGACGTAGTAACGCTTCTTGCCCTTGGGGTCGACCAGGGTGGCTCCGCCCAGGGAGCTGCCGTTCTTGAGGATCTCGGTCTCGTTGCCCCGCACGCTCGACGGAATGACCGCGGTGCTTCCGCCGTCGTTCTTCAAGCTGCCCTGGATGGTGACGAATCCGCCGCTGTCCCGCTGGACGGCGGTGATCCTGAGGAGCAGGCCGCTGGGGCCCTTCATCTCGGCGAGCGGCGCCTCCGACTGCCCTTCCTGGGTGCTCGGAGCGGACCCGGGCCTGGAGGAAGCGGCCGTCGGCTGCTTCTCCTTGTCCTTGCCGTCGTCGCCGCCTCCACAGGCCGACGCCCCCGTCACCAGACCGACGGCGACGGCCAGGGCGACCACTCCCCTGCGGGTCCGCGCAGTGAACCGAATGCTCATCGCTCCGCTTCCTTCATCGTCACTGGTCCGCTTCTCATTCGGCCAGGTGGACATCGAAAAGGTCATCGGGTCCGGGAAGTCCGGTCTCGTCGTCCGCGTGCAGATCCCAGACCTTTGCCCCGCAGGTGAGTTCGGGCAGCGGGGCGTCGTCCGGTTTCTGGTCACCCTTTCCGGGGTCCGGGGGGTCCGTTTGCTGGTCGGGGGGATCGTCGGGGAGATCGAACGTGCAGAGCGGTTCGACGACGGCCGTCGCCGACTCGGTCGACTTGATGTTCTCCGTGCCGGGTACGACGGAATCCCCGACGGGCTTGTTCGTCTTCACCTCGACCCTGTACTTGAGAAGTCCGGGGTCGCAGAGGGTCAACTCGGCGTCGTTCTGGGCGGCGAGCTGTCCGGCGCGCCAGCAGGGGTCCTGGACGCCGTTGCCCTTGAAGATGTCTCCCCACTTCGCCGGATCCGCCAGGTCCCGCAGCCACGTGTCCGTGAGCTGCTTGCGCGCGTTCTGGGCGGCGGCGAGGGCGGCCGCGTCCGCCGCCGTCTGCGCACCGCTGCGGTTCACGGAAGCCTGACCGACCGCGAGATAGGCGAGAGCGAGAAAGAGCAGGCCCGCCACCACCGTGATGTAGATGGGGAAAGCCTGCCCTTGCTCACCGAGGCAGCGTCGACGCGTCAGGTGATTTCCTGGATCTTGGACTGGATCTTGTCCAGGATGGCCTGCCCGATGTCCGTGCCCGTCACCGCCAGCACGATCGCCACCACCACAGCGATGATCCCCAGATACTCCACCGCCGTCTGGCCCTTGTCGTCCACGCGGCGCTGCACCGCGGTCACCAGCTTCAGGATCGGATCGCTCATGACGCTTCCCTCCGGCTCGGCCCTCAATCCGCTCACCGTAGGGCGGGAGGGAGCGTGGGTCCGAGGGTCCGGGGGCCCATAAGCGGGCCCAGTTCGCGGAGTGGGGTCGCATGTCAGTTCACCCCCAGCCATACCGCCACGGCCCGCCCCCGGCTGTCGGCGTGGAGTTTGGCGAAGATGTGGTTGATGTGGTTCTTGACCGTCTTCTCGGTGATGAAGCAGGCGGCGGCGATCTGCCGGTTCGTCAGGCCGGACGCGACGAGGTCCATGATCTCCGCCTCTCGGGTGCTCAGTTGAAAGCGCGACCGATAAGACTGTCCCACAGGGGATTGCAGTCGCGAAAGGCTTTCGGAGGACAACTCCAGGGAAGTAGAAGGATTTTCGCCACCCGTGTGTGCATTCGCATCGCCGTCCAGCCCGGACAGCAACGCCCGCGCCGCCCCCGGCGTCACATGCGGCCGCCCCTCGCTGACATCCCGTACGGCCCGTACCAACTGCTCCGCCGAGAACTCCCCGTGCACCAGATAACCCCCCGCCCCCAGCCGCATCGCCTCCCGCACGGTATCCGTCTCGTGGCTGTAGGTCAGCATCATGACGGGGGCGAGCCGGACCAGGTGCGGTAATGCGGGGATTCCACCGACGCCGGGCATGCGGACGTCGAGGAGGACCACGTCGGGACGGTGCCGCAGCGCCGCCTCGTACGCCTCGCGCCCGTCCGCCGCCTCCGCGACGACCGTGGTGTCGGGGCGGCCGGAGAGCAGCGCGGTGAGTCCGGCGCGGACGACGGGGTTGTCGTCGGCGATCAGCAGCCGGAGGCAGGCGGGCGGGGCGGGGGGCGGGAAGTCCTCGTACGACGGTGACGGTGACGGTGTGCGGGGGCGCATCAGGCGGTCCTCTCCGTCGTCGGCGGCAGGGGTACGTCCACCCGAACCTCCGTGCCGCCGCCGTCCTCACGCCGGCCCATCACGACCCGTCCCCCCGCCGACTCCGCCCGCTCGGTCATGCCGAGAAGCCCGAAGTGACCGGTGCTGCGCAGTCGTTCGAGGGTGGTGTCGGGAGGCAGACCCCTGCCGTCGTCGCGGACGGTCAGGTGGAGGCGATCGTCGTGGACGGTGACCGTCACCTCGACACGGGTCGCGTGGGCGTGGCGGTGGATGTTGTCCAGCGCCTCGGTGGTGATGGCGAGGAGGGTGCGGGTGAGGGAGGGGGGCAGGGGTGGGAGGGCTTCGGGGGTGCGGCAAGTGGCGGGCAGGGTGGTGCGGGTGGTGAAGTCCGTTGCCAGGTGGCCGAGTTCCGTCGTCAGGTCGGGTGGCGGGGACGTCTCCTCGCGCAGGTCCGTCAGCAGTGCCCGGGACTCCGCCGCCGCCCGGCGGGCCGAGCGGGAGACGAGGGACGCCTGGTCGCGCAGGAGCGCCGGGTCGGGGGTGGGGACGGCGGCGGTGGCCGCGAGGGCGTCGGCGGCGAGGGCGACTCCGTGGAGGGTCTTGGTCAGGGAGTCGTGCATCTCGCGGGCGAGGCGGGCTCGTTCGGCGTGGACGGCCTCGGTGGCGGCGAGGCGGGCGCGTACGGCGGTGAGTGCCTGGGTGGCGGTGCCGTAGCGGAGCATCAGGTTGCGCAGGGTGGATCCCATCGCTCCGGTGACGACACACAGTCCGGGCAGGAGCAGCGACTCGGCGGGACCGGTGTGCTGGTCCGCCTTCAGCGTGGCGTGGACCAGGAGGAGGATCAGCGACTGGAGCGACGCGAAGCAGGCGGCGCCGCGCCAGCCGTAGACGAGTCCGGCCAGCAGCGGGGTGCACACGCTGACGTAGGCGAGGGTGGTGTCCGGACCCGCCGAGACGAGCAGCAGCGAGCCGAAGAGCGTGTCGGCGGCGAGCAGCGCGGGGTGCCGCAGCAGCAGCGGTCCGAACCGCTCCCAGTCCCGGAAGAGCACGTACGACCCCATGAACGTGACGACCACCGCCGCCCCCACCAGCCGTGCCCCGAGCCCGGGCGCGGCATTGAGCAGCGCGGCCGGCGCCGCCAGCACGATCATGGCGAGCCGAAACCCGAACACCTGACGGCACAGCGCCTGGAGGGCACGGACCTGGAGGCGCTCGGGGGGCTCGGGGACGGTGCTCTCCGAGGGCTCGCCCCCACCCTGCGGTGTACCGTCACCCGCGCCCTCGCCGGGCACCGTGTCCTCGCCGGGCCCGGTCCACTCGCCGGAGGGCGTGTCCTCGCCCGGAGCCGCGTCCTTACCTGGGGCGGCGGCTTCGCCCGGCGCCGTGTCCCCGCCCCGAGCCGCGTCCTTGCCCAGGGCAGCTCCCTCGCCTGGTGCCATGGCGCCGCCTTGTGCCGTGGCCTTGCCTCGTGCAGCGTCGCCGCCGGGTGCCGTTGCCTCGCTTGGCCCCGCGCCCTCGCCTGGACCCGCGTCCCCGCCTCGTGCCGGATCATCGTCCTTGACCGCACCCTCACCGCCCAAGACCGTCTCGTCACCCGGCGCCGAACCCCTACCGGGGCTTGTGCTCCCGCCCAAGGCCGCGCCCACACCTTGCTTCGGCACCTCCTCCAAGGGCGCTCGCTTGCTCAGCGCCGTGCCCCGACCCGGAGGCGCGTCGTCATGCTGTGCCAGTCGCTCGCCCGGCGTCACGCCGTCGCCCGGCAGCGGGCGACCACCTGAGGCCGTCACCTCATCGACCTCCCCCGCCATGCCCGGGACCGCCGCCCCATGGCCACGGCTCAGCACGCCCGCAGCCGCTTGCTCAGCAGCCCACCCTGCCGTCCCGGAGACCGACGCCTCCCCACCCCCTGTGCCAGCGGTCAGCCCCTCAACTCCCCCGCCGTTCACCGCTCCCACGGACGCCGCACGACGGCGCCCACCCCCCGCATCCATGCCAACCGCCTCACCACCCCAGCTCACCCCACGCGCAGCAACCCCACGCACCGCATCCACACCCGCCGACGCACCACCCCGGCCCACCACGCCCCCGCTCCCCACCCCCCTCACTTCCCCGCCAGTGACCCGAAGTCCACGCCCGAGCCGAGGATGAGCCCTGCGCCGAGGAGGAGCATCGTGGCCGGGACCATGAAGGTGGTGATCATGAGGGTTGCCTTGGGGACCGCGCGGGCGGCTTTGCGGCGGGCGTTCTGGGCGTCGGTGCGGCGCATGTCCTTGGCCAGGGAGACCAGGGTGTCGACGATGGGGGCGCCGAGTTCCTCGCCCTGCTGGAGGGCGGTGACGAACATGGCGACCTGTTCGGAGTCGTTGCGGCGGCGGAGTTCGGCGAACGCCTGTCGGCGGGTCATGCCGAGGTCCATCTGGCGGAGCGTGATGCGGAGTTCGTCGGCCCAGGGACCCTCGTAGCGGGTGGAGACGCGGTCGAGTGCCTGGCGGA
Organism: Streptomyces sp. DSM 110735; assembly: GCF_016482685.1. GTDB lineage: Bacteria > Actinomycetota > Actinomycetes > Streptomycetales > Streptomycetaceae > Streptomyces. The sequence continues at coordinate 272,074 of NZ_JACYHF010000007.1, forward strand.
AGCCGAGACCGGCGCTGACGACGACGGCGAGGACGTCGAGGAAGTCGGGCAGGGTGCGTTCGATGACGTCCTTGCGGACCCGCATGGCGGACCAGAGCCCGACCTCGGTCCACAGCGCGCCGAAGGCGAGCAGCAGCAGGGCGACGAACCACTGGCCGCGCAGCAGGAAGACCAGGCAGCCGGTGATGCCGAGCGCGCCGTAGACCGCGCGGCGGGCGGCGTAGCGGTCGATGGTGAGACCGCCGGGGTTGCCCGCGAGGTCGATGCGGCGCCGGTAGCGGGCGACCAGGCGGGGTCCCATCAGGCGCAGCACGAAGGGCGCGTACCGCATCCCCATGCGGTCGATCACGGAGTCCACCGCGCCGGTGCGGGTGGCGCCGATCTCCAGGGCGAGGGCGAGGTCGCCGGGGAGTTTGGCGTCGGCGCGGTACATCCGGACGCCGGTGAAGGCGCCCCAGACACCGAGGGCGGCGACGAGTGCGAGGAGGAGTGCCATGCGGTCCGTCACCCCCTCACACGTCGATCCGGCTCATCCGGCGGATGAGGAGGAAGCCGAGGGCGTACAGGGCGAAGGCGATGATCACGCACGCCTGGCCGACCGGTGAGCCGGTCATGCGTTCCAGGGCGCCGTCCTTGACACCGTTCATCAGGAAGAGCGCGCCGATGCCGAGGACGGGGACGGCGTACGAGGTCATGGTCACCTGGGAGAGCTGGGTACGGACCTCGCGCCGGGTCTCCTTGCGCTCCTCCAGGGTCTCGGTGAGGTTGCGCAGCGCCGAGACCACCTGTCCGCCCGCTCGGTTGGCCAGGACCAACGTCGTCACCAGGACGACGAGTTCGCGGGACGGCAGCCGGTCCGCGAGTTCGCCGAGCGCGTCGTCCATGGACTGCCCGATCGCCAACTGGTCGGAGACGCGCCCGAGTTCCTCGCCCGCCGGTGCCTCCAGCTCCTCCGCCGCCATGCCGATGGCGGTGCGCAGGGCGAGTCCCGCCTGGGTGGCGTTGGCCAGGATGCGGGCCAGTTCGGGGAGTTGGCCGATGAACCGTTCGATGCGTTTCTGCCGTTGCCAGTTGAGGAACTGGATCGCCGCCCAGATGCCGAGGAGTCCGGCGATGGGTCCGAAGAAGGGAGCCAGGGTTGCCTCGCCGACGATCCACAGCCCGGCGACCACGGCGAGCATGTAGACGAAGAACTCGCCCGGGGTGATGTCCAACCCGGTGGCGGCGAGCCGTAGTTCGAGTCTGCGACCGAGTCCGGTACGGCGCAGCCGCCGGTCCAGTCCGCGGAAGTGCCGCCTGCGACCGCCGGTGGTGAGCCGGCCGGTGTGCGAGAGGCGGTCGACGAGGGCGGCGCGCCGGGCGCGACCGGCGGCGTAGCTCTGTACGCCGAGCACGGCAAGGACGCAGGTCAGGAGTGTGATGCCGGTGGTGAGCCGGACGAGCGTGGGGAGTTCCATCGTGACCTACCTACCTGGCTTCTCGGGTGGCGAGCTGGGCGTCGGTGTGGGCGACGCCGAACGCCTGCGGGACGGGCTGGCTCGCCATGTGGAGGCGGTCGGCGGTGCGGCGGGGCAGCGGGAAGTACTGGAAGGCGCCGGGCACCCGGCCGTCGGCGGTCATGGGGCGGGCGTCGAAGCGGGCGACGGTGGCCAGGCGGTACGGCTCGCCGCCGTGACTGTCGAGGAGGGCGATCTCGGTGATGCGGCGGGCGCCGTCCGCGAACCGGGTGAGCTGCACCAGCACGTCCACCGCGCTGTTGATCTGGTCGTGCAGCGCGGCGAAGGGCACCTCCACGTCGGACATGGAGGCGAGGGTCTGCAGCCGGGTGAGCGCGTCCTCGGCGCTGTTGGCGTGCACGGTGGCCAGCGAGCCGTCGTGACCGGTGGACATCGCCTGGAGCATGTCCAGGGACTCGCCGCCGCGGACCTCGCCGACCACGATCCGGTCGGGACGCATCCGCAGCGAGTTGCGCACCAGGTCGCGGATGGTGATCTGCCCGCTGCCCTCGACGTTGGGCGGGCGGGACTCCAGGCGGACCACATGGGTCTGCTGGAGCTGGAGTTCGGCGGAGTCCTCGATGGTGATGATCCGCTCGTGCGCCGGGATCATCCCGGACAGGGCGTTGAGCAGGGTGGTCTTCCCGGTGCCGGTGGCGCCGGAGACGATGATGTTGAACTTGGCCTGCACGAGCCCCGCCAGCAGATACACCATCTGCTCGTCCAGCGAACCGAAGCCGATCAGCTCCTGGAGCGTGAAGGAGCGCGGGAAGCGGCGGATGGTGAGGACCGGTCCGGTCAGCGACAGCGGCGGGATGATGACGTTCACGCGCTCGCCGGACGGCAGCCGGGCGTCGACCATCGGATTCGACTCGTCCACGCGGCGGTTGACGGTGGAGACGATCCGCTCGATGGTCTGCATGAGCTGGTCGGCGGAGGCGAAGCGCAGCGGGAGGCGTTCGACGCGACCGCCGCGTTCGACGAAGACCGCGTCGGGTCCGTTGACCATGATCTCGGTGACGGAGGCGTCCTCCAGGAGCGGTTCGAGGATGCCGAGTCCGAGTGCCTCGTCGACCACCCGGCGGATCAACTGGGAGCGCTCGACCGTGGACAGGACCGGTCCCTCGCGGCTGATGATGTGCCCGAGCACCCGCTCCAGGCGTGCGCGGCGCTCGGCGGGGGCGAGCGCGCTCATCTCGGCGAGGTCGATCTCCTCCAGGAGCTTGGCGCGGTAGGAGGTGACGAGATGGCCGTCCTCGCCCCGGCTGCCCTGCTCCTCGGGGGAGTTGATGCGTGCCCGCAGACTCATGGGTCGGCTGCTCCTCGGTCCTGGTCAGTGGTCGAGCGGCATGGTGGCGGTCTTGTGGGCGGCGCCGAAGCTCCACCCGGGCACGAGCTGGGGTATGTCGACGGAGGCGGTGACGGTGACCGAGTCGCCGCCCCCGCCGCCCCCCGTACAGCTCACCTTGAGGCTCCCGCTCACCGCGCCCGCGCACGCCGTCTGCGCGTCCTGCCGCAGGGAGGCGGCGCGGGCTCCGGCGCGGGCTGCCGTGGCCGCCTGCTCGGCGGCGTAGGCGACGGCGCCGATCTGGAGCCCGGCGAGTCCGACGATCAGCAGGACGGGGATGAACCCCAGGTACTCGATGGCCACTTGGCCACGGTCGCGCGCCCGCGCCCGCGCCGACGCCCGCACTCGCACCCGCGTCCGCTCACGTCCGTACCGCATCTCAGTGCTTCACCTCCTCCACGGCACCGGCGTGGCCGTGCACCGTGACCGGGAAGTCGATCGAGCCGGGGAAGAGCACGGGCACCTTGAGGGAGACGTCCGCCGTGACGAACCCGGAGCCGCCGCACGCCACCGTCGCGCCCCCTCTCCAGTCCCCCGACAGGTGCTTGAGGGCAGCCGCGCGGCAGGCGCCCTCGCGCGCGCCGCCGGGCGCCGCCGCCGTGCCCGCCCGTACGCCCTCGTCCGCAGCATTCCCCGCGAGCGTGAAGGCGTACCCCGTGAGCACGCACTGCCACATGAGCACCAGGGTCAGCACGATCAGCGGGGTCATCCCGAGGAGTTCGACGGCGACCTGTCCACGGTCCCCGGCGGCTCTCCTCGGCGCGTCCTTGGCGCCATCCCCCGTCGCGCCCCCTGCCCCAGTCCTCATCGCGCCTCACTCCTTCCGCCGCCGGAAGCCGACCGCGCCCCGGTCGCCGCGCTGCCGCCCGCCCCGGTGCGCGGGGCCCTCCGGGGGCTTGGCGATGCCGAGTTCACCGGCGAGGCTCCACAGCGCCTGCTTGACGGTGCTGCGGTGGTCGAGTTCGTGCAGCCGCCCGGAGTCCACGACGCCCTGGAGTTCCTTGAAGGCGGCGGGGACCGTCGTACGCGCCAGGGCGGTGCCGGTGATGCGCTGGACGAGCGCGGGCTGGATCTCGGTGACCCGGCTGAACCGGTTGATCACGACGGTCGTCTCCTCCGCCTTGCGGATCTGGAGCCGGTCCCACATCCGCACGGTCCGCTTGGCGGCGCGTACGGCGATCACGTCCGGAGTGGCCACCAGGAGCGCGGTGTCGGCGCCCTCCACGGCAGCCGCGGTGGCACCGGTCAACTGGGCACCGCAGTCCAGGACGACGACCTCGTACCGCGAGCGCAGCGCGGCGACCGTGTGCCGTACGGCGCGGTCGGTGACCTCCTCGCCCCGCTCGCCCTCGCCGGGGGCGAGCAGCAGGGCGAGCCCCGAGTCGTGGCGGAAGACGGCGTCGGCGAGGACGCGCGGCGAGATGTCGCTGATGGCGGCGAGGTCGACCACCGAGCGGCGGAACTGCACGTCGAGGTAGGAGGCGATGTCACCGGTCTGGAGGTCGAGGTCCACGAGCGCGGTGCTGCGCCCCGACGCCTGTGCGGCGAGGGCGAGTTGGATGGCGACCAGGCTCGCGCCGACCCCGCCCTTGGCGCCGCTGACCGTGACGACGGTGCCGCCGGGTCCCTCGGTGGCGCCGTGCCCGAGGTGGCGGCGCACCCCGGTGGACCACTGGGCGACCGCCTGGACGCGGTGCGCGAGTTCCTCGTACGACAGCGGCAGCGCGACCAGACCGCGGGCGCCGGAGTCCATCGCGGCGGCGAACAGCGCGGGTCCGGCGTCGGTGGTGACGAGGATGACGCCGACGGCGGGGAAGCGCAGGGCGATCTCGCGGATCAGTTCCAACGCCGGTACGGGACCGATGCGTTCGTGGACGACGACGACCTCGGGCAGTTCGTCCACCGACTCGGCGGCGAGCCGGGCGAGGGTGTCGACCAAGTGGGTCGAGTCAGCGGCGGGGGGCAGCGGTTCGGCGTCGGGGAGCTGGCTGAGCAGGGTGGTGAGCGTGCGGACGGCGTCCGGGTCGGCGCCGGCCGGAAGAATCCTGGTGGGCATCCGGGCGGCCTCTCACTTGTCCGTCGCGAGTTCGTAGGTGCGGTCCCGGTCGGGTATGGCGGGCTCGCCGCCGGGCGCCACCAGGGCGAGCCGGACCCGCTTGGCGAAGGACTCGGCGTAGGTGACGCGCTGGGCGTCGAGGGTGGAGAGGGCGAAGGTGATGGGGACGGCGTCGGTCGGCTGGTTCTTGTCGTCGTCCGGGTCGAGCGCCTTGATCTCGCCGACGTCGATGACGCGCGCGTCCGTGACGATGATCTTCGACTGGTCGGGGTCGCCCTCCTTCTGGCCCTCGAAGGTGGCGTAGACGTTGACGCGGGCGCCGGTCGTGATCTTGCCCGCGACGCCGGTCGCCGCGTCGATCATGATGGCGACCTCCTGCTGCCCGGGGCGCAGCGCGGGACGGTCCACGATCATGTCGTTCTGGAGCAGCGAGCCGGGGCGCAGCGTGGTCACCGCGATCTTGCCGCGCACCTGCGCGAGATCGGTCACGGCGTTCTCCGACAGCCACCGCTTCGGCATCCGGATCTTCTCGAACTGCCCTGCTTTCAGGGCGGTGTACGGCTGTACCACCGACCGCACCCGGTACGCGGTCACCTCGGGACCGACCTTGGACTGCACGTCGTGGACGACGGAGAGCACGCCGGCGAACGCGCCGAGCGCGCACAGGACCGACAGGATCAGGAGTATCACGCCGCGGCGCTGACGGGAGTTCATGAACCGTGCAACCTCATTGGGGGAATCGGTCGTGCGGGATATGAGCGCGGGGGCCGGGCGGCCGGTCAGGCGGGGGCGCGTCGTTCCAGGGCGCGGGGTTCGGGGGGTCGTTCGGTGGGCGGGGTGGCCGAGCAGAAGACGCAGAGGTCGCCGATGACGTCGACGCCGCACCAGTGGCAGACGGACTGCCGTACGGACGTGACGAGTTGGTACAGCACGGAGAGGTCTGCCAGATGGGCGCAGAACTCGATCAGGCGCCCGGTGCCCCACCAGGCGGCGGACTCGGCGGGCAGCGGTGCCTCGCGCATCCCTTGTGTGCCCCAGGAGTTGACGAGTGAGGCGATCCAGTCGGACTGGAGCTGCCCCTTGGCGAGCAGCAGCCAGGTGCCGAACTCCGGTCCCTTCAGGGCGGCTCCGGGCACCGCCTTGACGAGCTGCGGTTCGGGGTGCGCGGCGACCGCGAACTGGGTGCCGGGCACCCAGGACTTGGCGTGCGCCTTGAGTCCCACCGGTACCCGGTCCAGCCGGGCGACCGAGCCGAGGACCGCCCCGGCGTGGACGTAGTGGGTGAGCAGCCGCCCCGCCGAGGCGAGCACCCCGGGGCTCAGGTCGCAGGAGGCGAGCTGGCGTAACTGCCGTGCCAGGACGGCGACTCCGAGCGGGGGCAGCTCTGGCCGGAACAGGGCGACCCGGTCGCTCTCCAGCAGCGCGCGCAGGGTGTACAGACGGCGCAGCACCGGTTGCGGGGTGGCCTGCGAGCAGACGACGACCAGGTGTCCGAACTGCTCGATCAGGGACTGCAGTTCCAGCAGCGTCTGCTCCAGCGGGCGCCGATCGAGATCGCGCAGCACCACGGCGGGCATCGTCCGTTCGTCCTGCGCCGGCAGCGCCAGGTCGGCACTGGTCACGGCAATGGCAGTTGGCACGCGCAGCTCCCCGCTCTTCGCATCACCCACCCCACCGGTGTCACTCCTGTGGGGCGGGACGACTTCATTGCGTGACTACCTGAGCACTGTATCCACGGCTCGATCACGGGAGAACAGCGTTTGTGTAGCTCGTGGGGAACTTGCCGGGCGCAAGTCGCACCAAACCGGGACGGGTTGATCAGCTACGTGAACTCCACTACGTGCGTGACGACTTGACAGTTGGATTGGTCTGGACCAACTTGTAGCCATGGGGTGGATGTTCTTTCCCGCTCCTCTCTCCCCCCCCGCGATCTCCCCCACTGGAGGCTCCAGTTGGACCTCGTATCCGTCATGCCCGGACGCGGCGGACGCGTCCGTGCCCGTACCTGGTCGGCCGCTGCCGCGCTGGCGCTCGCGGTCGCGGGTCTCGCCGCGGCACCGGCCAGCGCGGCTGACGTCAACAACGCGAAGAACGCCGGGTTCGAGTCCGGTCTGAGCGGCTGGACCTGCTCGGCGGGCAGCGGCACGACCGTCTCGTCCCCGGTGCACGGCGGCTCCGCCGCGCTCAGGGCGACCCCGGCCGGGCAGGACAACGCCCAGTGCACGCAGTCGGTCGCGGTGAAGCCGAACTCGACCTACTCGCTGAGCGGTTGGGTGCAGGGCGGCTATGCCTACCTCGGCGTCACCGGCACCGGCACCACCGACGTGTCGACCTGGACCCCGGACTCCCCGTCCTGGAAGCAGCTCACGACCAGCTTCACGACGGGCGCCTCGACGACGTCCGTGACGGTCTACACCCACGGCTGGTACGGCCAGGCGGCTTACTACGCCGACGACATCCAGGTCTTCGGCCCCGACGGCGGGGGTGGCGGCGGCGACAACCCGACGGTCCCGGCGGCGCCGGGCGGGCTCGCCGTCTCCGGTACGACCTCGTCCTCGGTCTCGCTGGCCTGGAACACGGTCTCCGGCGCGAGCGGTTACAACGTCTACCGCAACGGCTCGAAGGTGTCCTCGGCGAGCGGGACGTCGGCCACGGTGTCCGGTCTGTCCGCCTCGACCTCGTACTCCTTCCAGGTCACGGCGGTGAACTCGGCCGGTGAGTCCGCGAAGTCGTCGGCGGTGACCGCGACGACGGCGTCCACCGGTGGCGGGGGCGGCGGTGGGGGCGGCACGCTGCCCAAGCACGCCGTGACCGGCTACTGGCAGAACTTCAACAACGGCGCCCAGGTCCAGAAGCTCTCCGACGTGCCGTCGTCCTACGACATCATCGCGGTCGCCTTCGCGGACGCCACCTCCACGCCGGGCGCGGTGACCTTCAACCTGGACTCCGCGGGCCTGAACGGCTACACGGTCGACCAGTTCAAGGCCGACATCAGGGCCAAGCAGGCGGCAGGCAAGAAGGTGATCGTCTCGGTCGGCGGCGAGACGGGCACGGTGTCCGTCAACGACGCGACCTCGGCGGCGAACTTCGCCAACTCGGTCTACTCCCTGATGCAGACCTACGGGTTCGACGGCGTCGACATCGACCTGGAGAACGGTCTCAACCCGACGTACATGACGCAGGCGCTGCGCTCCCTGTCGTCGAAGGCGGGCTCCTCGCTGATCATCACGATGGCGCCGCAGACGATCGACATGCAGTCGACGTCGGGCTCCTACTTCCAGACGGCCCTGAACATCAAGGACATCCTCACGGTCGTCAACATGCAGTACTACAACAGCGGTTCCATGCTCGGCTGCGACGGCAAGGTCTACAGCCAGGGCTCGGTCGACTTCCTCACCGCCCTCGCCTGCATCCAGCTCGAAGGCGGTCTCTCCCCCGCGCAGGTCGGTCTCGGTCTCCCCGCCTCCACCCGCGCCGCGGGCAGCGGCTACGTCTCCCCGACGGTGGTCAACAACGCCCTCGACTGCCTCACCCAGGGCACGTCCTGCGGCTCCTTCAAGCCCTCCAAGACCTACCCCGCCCTGCGCGGCGCGATGACCTGGTCCACGAACTGGGACGCGACGGCGGGCAACGCGTGGTCCGGCTCGGTGGGCGCGCACGTCCACGCGCTGCCGTAACGCCTGCTGAACACTTGTACATGACGGTGCCCGGACCGGGGGAGGTCCGGGCACCGTCATGTGCGTCACCGGCATGCCGACTGAGGACGGTGGGTCAGGCTTCCTCGAAGTACGCGTCCAGTACCGCGTCCAGTTCTGATTCCCACTGCTTGAAATCGGAGCGGGACTTCGCCTCGATCTCGATGGGGTACCAGCGGTGGTCGGGGGTGTGGACGGTGATGGTGAAGCGTTTGCCGAAGCGGGGGGACTCGGTTTCGACGGCGGCGATCTCGGACCAGGTGAACTCGCAGTTCTCCTCGTCGAGGGTGAGATGGACGCCGGTGCGGTCCGCCAGTATGCGGGCGCGCCGGTCGGCCGCCTCGAAAGCCGGACCGTCGGTGGTTTCCGGGGAACCGTCGTCGGGCTCCCCGGCTTCCGGTTCGGCCGAGGCTTCAGCCTCCGCTTCCGCCTCCGCCTCCGTGTCGGCTTCCGCCTCCGGCTCGCGCTCCGCCTTCGGCTTCCGCTCTTCCTCCGGCCCCGGGCTCCCCGCCTCCGCCGCCGGCTTCGCCGGTGGCGTCAGGCCGGGGATGAAGGCCGGGTCGAATCCGGCGCCCGTGAGGGGCTCGCCCTTCTCGGGCTTGCTGCTCGATCCTATGCGCTGGTCCACGGCGGCAGTATGGACGACTTACCTGTGCCGGAACCACCCGACGCTCCTTTCCCACCGGTAAGTCCCCAACGCGCCCGTCAGACGAACACACTCACCACCGCCGCCACCGCGAACCCCGCGACGGACAGCACCGATTCGAGCACCGTCCACGTCTTCAGGGTGTCCCGCTCGCTGATGCCGAAGTACTTGGCCACCATCCAGAAGCCGCCGTCGTTGACGTGCGAGGCGAAGATCGAGCCCGCCGAGATGGCCATGATGACCAGCGCGGCGAACGCCGCCGAGTGGTGCCCCTCCGACAGCAGCGGCGCCACGATGCCCGCCGTCGTCACGATCGCCACCGTCGCCGAGCCCTGCGCGACCCGCAGCACCAGCGAGATCAGATACGCCAGGACGATCACCGGAAGCCCCACGCCGTGGAACGTGTCCGACAGCGCCTGCGCGACCCCGCTCGCCTTCAGTACGGCGCCGAAGATCCCGCCCGCGCCGACCACGAGCAGGATGTTGCCGACCGGCTTGAGGGAGGCGGTGGAGACGTTCTCCAGGGACTTGCGGGACCAGCCGCGCCGGATGCCGAGCAGGTAGTACGCGAGGAGCAGCGCGATGGTGAGCGCCACGAAGGGGTGACCGAAGAACTCGATCACCGAGCGCCCGGTGGACGGGTCGAGGGCGACCGAGGAGAACGTCGCGGCGAGGATCAGCACCAGCGGGGTGCCGATGATGCCGAGCACCACGCCCAACGGGACGGGCTTCTCCTGGGGTTCGGCAGGAGAGACCAGTACGTCGCCGTCCAGAGCCGGTGCCTCGGCGGCGGGCGCCCCCCGCTGTCCCACGACCGCCACCCGCTCCGCCGCGACCGTCCGCCGCGCCTCCTCCGCCGCTTCCACCATGTCCTGCGGTACCGGTACGAAGATCCGCCGACCGACCCACGCGGAGTACGCCCACGCCGCGAGCACCGCCGGGATGCCGCACACGATGCCCATCAGGACCACCCAGCCGAGCTGCACGTGCAGCAGACCCGCCGCCGCCACCGGACCGGGGTGCGGGGGCAGGAAGGCATGGGTCATGGAGAGACCGGCGAGCAGGGGGAGGCAGTAGAGCAGGATCGACTTGCCGCCGCGCTTGGCGGCCGCGTAGACCAGCGGCGCCAGGACGAAGATGCCGACGTCGAAGAAGACCGGGATGCCGAAGATCAGACCGGTCAGCCCCATGGCGAGCGGTGCCCGGCGTTCGCCGAACAGCCGCAGCAGCCGCGCCGCCAGCACCTCCGCGCCGCCGCTGACCTCAAGGATCGCGCCGAGCATGGTGCCGAGTCCGATGATGATCGCGACGTGACCGAGAATGCCGCCCATGCCGGACTCCAGCGTGGAGACGGCGTCGGAGCGCTGGACGGTGCCGAAGAGTTCGGTGACCGAGAGCCCGGAGAGCAGGCCGACGGTTATGGAGACCGCGAGCAGGGCGACGAACGGCTGCAGTCGCACCTTGATGATCAAAAAGAGCAGCAGGGCGATGCCGATTCCGGCGACGGTGAGCAGACCGGGGGTGCCGTCGAGGAGCAGGAGCAGTCCGCCGGTGTGGGGTGGCGCCGCGGGGGCGGGTGCGGCGAGGGAGAAGGACATGAGAGGGGGTCCTCTGCGTGAGTACCGTACGTGCATCGGGCTTTCGGGCAGGGTGGAGCGCGGCACGGCACCCCGAGGGGATGCCGTGCCGTGTACCTGGTGCGGGTGGTGCGAGAGGGACGTACGCCGGCTAGGGACGCGACGTCACGAGAACGACCTCAGCCGAGTACGGCCAGTGCGTCGATCTCGATGAGGAGCCCCGCCGGAAGCCCGACGTAGACGGTCGTGCGGGCGGCGGGCGGCTGGGTGAGCCCCTGCTCCTCGAAGTAGGTGTTGTAGATGCCGTTCATCTCGGCGAAGTGGTCGACGTCGGTGAGGTAGACGCGGATCATCATCACGTCGTCCCAGCTCGCGCCGCCCTCTTCGAGGATCGCCTTGACGTTGGCGAGGGTCTGGAGGGTCTGCTCGCGCAGGGTGGGTCCGGCGGGGGTGGGCGCCTTGCCCTCCTCGGCGGGGAGGAAGCCGACCTGACCGGCGACCTGGAGGATGTTGCCCTTCCTGACCCCGTGGGAGAACTTCGCGGGCGGGGTCGTGTGGGTCTTGGGGGTGAGCGCGATCTTGTCGGTCATGGGGTGGGGTCCTTCACTGGGGTTCTTCCGGAGTACTCGCCGCTGATCGCGTCCGCGGTACGGCGCACCTGCGGGAGCAGGGCGAGGAGTTCGTCGGCGGTGACGACGACGTTCGGCGCGGAGACCGACATCGCGGCGACCACGCGCCCGTCGGCGCCGCGGATGGGAGCCGCGACGCAGTTGATGGACTCCTCGTGGCCGCCGAGGTCGGTGGCCCAGCCCTGTTCGCGCACCTTCTCCAACTCGCGCAGGAAAGCTGCCGCGTTGGGGGTGGAACGGGCCGTGTAGAGGGGGTAGTCGAGCCGTTCCGCGAGGGCGCGGCGCTCGGGTTCGGGCAGGTCGGCCAGGAGCAGCTTGGCGACGGCGGCGACGGTGATGGCGACGGGTTTGCCGACACGCGAGTACATCCGCACCGGGTAGCGGCTGTCGACCTTGTCGATGTAGAGCACCTCGTTCTCCTCGTGGACGGCGAGGTGCACGGTGTGTCCGACCGCTTCGTTGAGGCGGACGAGGTGGGGGTGGGCGATCTCGCGGACGTCGAGGCTCTCCATCGCTTCCTGGGCGAGGGCGAAGAGGCGGGCGCCGAGCCGGTAGCGCTGGTCGGACTGGCGGTAGACCAGACCGTGTTCGTGCAGGGTGCGCAGCAGGCGCAGCGCGGTGGACTTGTGGACGCCGAGCCGCTCAGCGACCTGGCCGAGGTCGGCGGGACCCTCCGCGAGCAGCGGGAGGATGCTCAGGGCGCGGTCCACGGTCTGGCTCATGCGGTGCTCGTCTCCTCGGTGACCTGGCCGGTTCCGGTCCAGTGGGGGCCGAGTCGCAGTCTCCCCCATGCCTGGTCGTCGAGGGCGGCCAGCCGGTCGGCGTGGTCGCGGGCGGGCGGTGCGGCGAGGTCGCCGGGGACGGTGAGGGCGGCGGCGGCCATGAGGTGACCGTGGCGCAGCCGGTCGCGTGCGGAAAGACCGCGCAGGGTGGCGGAGAGGAACCCGGCGGCGAAGGCGTCCCCCGCGCCGACGGTCGCGACCACGTCGACGGTGAGGGCGGGGACGTGCGCGGTGCGCTCACCGGCGTCGGTGCGCTCGTACACGGTGGCGCCGTGCGGTCCCTCCTTGACGACCAGGACCCGGGGTTCGGGCAGCAGGTGCCGTACGGCGTCGGCGCCGCCCCGGGCGCCCCAGGCGTCCTCCGCCTCGTCCACGCCGACGAAGACGAGGTCGGCGCCCCGGGCCAGCTCCAGCAGCACGCGGGAGCCCCCGTCCCGCCACAGCGCGGGGCGGAAGTTCACGTCGAAGGAGACCAGCGGGCGTCCTGGCCGGGGTGAGGTGAGCGCGCGCATCAGTTCCCGGCAGTCGGCGGAGAGCGCGGGCGTGATCCCGGACAGGTGCAGCACGCGTCCCGCGTCCACCGCCGCGAGGTCCACGGTGTCGACGGACATCGCGGAGGCGGCTGATCCGGCGCGGTAGTAGGCGACTTCGTGGGCGTCGGTGGCGCGGTCGGCGGCGGTGCGGAAGTAGATGCCGGTGGGCCGGTCGGGGTCCACGTGGACGGCGCCGGTGTCGACACCGTGGGCGGCGATCCGCTCCACCAGGTGCCGCCCGAAGCCGTCGGCGCCGACCCTGCCGACCCAGCGGGCGGAGTGCCCGGCGGCGGCGAGGGTGCAGACGACGTTGGACTCGGCGCCGCCGATGCCGCGTGCGAAGGAGGGGACGTCGGCGAGGCGCCCCGGACGGGTGGGGAGGAAGGTGACCATGGACTCGCCGAGGGCGACGACATCCACGGCGTCGGGGTCGGCGCTCGGCTGTCCGTCGGCGGTCACGATGGTCTCGGCTCCTGTCCGTGGGTCCGGGGTCCGGGGGGCGGGGTGACGACTTCGTTGACCCCGTGTTGGCCGAGATGTTAGACAGCAGTCAGCGAAATACGCAATGGACGTTGCGCAGAGCGCAACGACGCAGATCAGGAGGCTCCCATGGCCCGTGAGACCGGCATCGACCCGCTGTCCCGGCTCGCCGGGGAACGGGTCGACCACCGCTTCAAGGGCCTCCCGCCGGACGCCGCCGGACTGACCGTGGGCGAGCTGACGGACCAGCGGCGCAACCTCTTCTCCGACGGGTTCTCCACCCCCGTGCTCGCCCTGTCCGCCGAGCGCCTGGAGCACAACCTCGCACTGATGGAGGCGTACACCGAGCGCCACGGACTCGCCTTCGCCCCGCACGGCAAGACCTCGATGGCCCCGCAGCTCTTCGCGCGCCAACTGGAGTGCGGCGCCTGGGGGATCACGGTCGCGATGCCCCATCAGGTGTGGGTGGCACGGGAGTTCGGCATCGAGCGGATCTTCCTGGCCAACGAGCTGGTGGACCCCGCCGCGCTGCGCCGCGTCGCCGCCGAACTGAGCGCCGACCCCGCCTTCCGCTTCGTCTGTTACGTCGACTCCGTGCGCGGGGTCGAGCTGATGGACGCGGCTCTCGCGGGCGCCGCCCGTCCGGTGGACGTGGTGGTGGAGCTGGCAGCGGGCGAGGGCGCCCGGACCGGTGTGCGCACCGAGGCGGAGTGCGCGGCGGTCGCCGCCGCCGTGGCGGCGACGGACACCCTGCGCCTGGTCGGCGTGGCGGGTTACGAGGGCGAGGTGCCGAAGGCGGACCCGGAGCGCGTGACCGCCTATCTGCGCAGGCTCATCGCACTCGCCGCCGCCCTGGACGCGGAGGACCGCTTCGCCGGGGCGGACGAGATCGTGGTGAGCGCGGGCGGCAGCGCCTGGTTCGACGCGGTGGCGGAGGTGTTCGCGGAGATCCCCGAACTGTCCCGCCCGGTACTGAAGTTGCTCCGCTCGGGCGCCTACCTCTCGCACGACGACGGGCACTACCGCAGGATCACCCCCTTCAACCGGGTGCCCGAGGAGGGCGCCCTGGAGCCCGCGTTCCGGCTGTGGGCGCAGGTGGTCTCGCGCCCCGAGCCCGGGCAGGCGTTCGCCAACGCGGGCAAGCGGGACGCGGCGTACGACCTCGACCTGCCCGAGGCACAGGTGGTGCGCCGGGACGGGGTGGAACGACCCGCCACCGGGGTCGAGGTGAGCGCCCTGTCGGACCAGCACATGTGGCTGCGCACCACACCTGAGGCGGATGTCATGGTGGGCGACTGGATCGGCTTCGGTCTTTCCCACCCCTGCACGTCCTTCGACAAGTGGCCGCTGATCCCCGTGGCGGAGGCGGACGGCACGGTCGTGGAATACATCCGCACGTTCTTCTAGGAGGCCGTCGTGGACCAGCTCGTCATCCGGGACGCCGACGTGGTGGACGGCAGTGGTGCGCCCTCCTACCGCGCCGACGTGGTGATCCATCAGGGGCGGATCGTCCAGATCGTCAAGGAGGCGGCTGCCTCCGGCTGCCAGCGTCCGCGGGCGATGCGCGAGCTGGACGCCGAGGGGCTGGTCCTCTCCCCCGGCTTCATCGACATGCACGCCCACTCCGACCTGGCCCTGCTGCGCGACCCCGACCACAGCGCCAAGGCGGCGCAGGGCGTCACCCTCGAAGTCCTGGGCCAGGACGGGCTGTCGTACGCCCCCGTGGACGACCGCACCCTTGAGGAGGTACGGCGGGCCATCACCGGGTGGAACGGCTACGGCGACGACCTCGACATGGACTGGCGCTCGGTCGGCGAGTACCTGGACCGGCTGGACGGGGGCATCGCGGTCAACGCCGCCTATCTGATCCCGCAGGGCACCGTCCGCGCGCTGGTCGTCGGCTGGGAGGACCGCCCGGCGACCCCGGCGGAGCTGGACCGGATGCGTCAACTCGTCGCGGAGGGGCTGGAACAGGGCGCCGTCGGGCTGTCCTCGGGGCTCACCTACACCCCCGGCATGTACGCCGGGAACGCCGAACTCACCGAACTGTGCCGGGTGGTGGGCTCCTACGGCGGCTACTACTGCCCGCACCACCGCTCCTACGGCGCGGGCGCCCTGGAGGCGTACGCCGAGATGGTGACCCTCACCCGGGAGGCAGGCTGCCCGCTCCATCTCGCCCACGCCACCATGAACTTCGGCGTGAACAAGGGTCGCGCGTCCGAGCTGCTGACCCTGCTGGACGACGCGCTCGACGCGGGCGCCGACATCACCCTGGACACCTATCCGTACACCCCCGGCTCCACCACCCTCGCCGCCCTGCTGCCCAGTTGGGCGAGCGAGGGCGGACCGGCGGGCGCCTTGACCCGCCTCACCGACCCGGCGACCGCCGCGCGTATCCGGCACGACCTGGAGGTCACCGGCGCGGACGGCTGCCACGGGGTGCCGGTGGAGTGGGAGACGATCGAGATCTCGGGCGTGAGCGACCCGGCACTCGCCCACCATGTCGGGCGCACCGTGCGGGAGTTGGCGGACGAGCGCGGCGAGGAACCCTGGACCGTCGCCCACCGCCTGCTGGTCGGGGACCGGCTCGGCACCACGATCCTCCAGCACGTCGGGCACGAGGAGAACGTCCGCGCGATCATGCGGCACCGCGCCCACACCGGCGGCTCGGACGGCATCCTCCAGGGCACCAAGCCCCACCCGCGCGCGTACGGCACCTTCCCGCGCTATCTGGGCCACTACGTACGGGAGTTGGGCGTCCTGACCCTGGAGGAGTGCGTCGCCCGCCTCACCGCGCGACCCGCGGCCCGGCTGCGACTGCCGGACCGGGGGCTGGTGCGCGAGGGCTACCGCGCCGACCTGGTGCTGTTCGACCCGGAGACGGTCGGCGCGGGCTCCACGTTCGCCGAGCCGCGCACGCTGCCGACCGGGATTCCGTACGTCCTGGTCGACGGGCGGTTCGTCATCGAGGACGGCAGGCGCACGGACGAACTGGCGGGCCGGGCGGTACGGCGCACTCCGGTGTGACCGCCCGACCCCAACGCACCGGACATACCTACGGCTTGGGCAGGACGCACCCGGCGGCGCCGAGGTTCAGCTTGTTGCCCGTCGTGAAGCAGGCGGGGATCTGGTAGGTCTCCTCGGCGTAGTTGATGCCCTTGCGGACGGTGACCGTGCCGTTCTCGTCCACCTCGCAGGGGTTGTTCTCGGTGCAGCGCTGGCCGTCCTCGTTGCCGGTGTTGTTGACCGCGACGACCTTGCCGGTGGCGGTGTCGATCACGGGCGAGCCGGAGGTGCCGCCGATGGTGTCGCAGGCGGCGGTGTAGCGCAGCGAGTCCTTCCAGGTCCAGTCGCCCTCCTTGAGCCGGTAGACGAACCCGTCCGTGTTGCAGCTATAGGTCCGCTTCCAGTAGCCGGAGACGACCTTGATGGCGCTGCCCGCCACCGGGTGGGCGTCGTTCAGGGCGAGCGCGTTGATGCCGTACGAGCTCTTGATCGCCGCGTAGGTGGTGGTCAGCCGGTAGAGGGTGACGTCGGTGTCGGTCATCGTCGAGTAGACGACCTGGTTGGCGCGGAGCGTGGCGACCTTGGTCCCGGCGGAGTTGAGCAGTCCGAAGGTGCGGCTGGAGGACTGACCGGTGATGACCTCGCCCGGCTCGGGGAAGCCGGTCTCCAGGCAGTGCCCGTTGGTGAGCACGAGCGCGGGGTCGGTGTCGGCGGAGTTCGGAAGGCGCACGACGGAGCCGGAGCAGTTGCTGAGCGAGACCGTCCCGGCGAAGTCGACGGTCACCGCCTTGGCTTGGGGCGCGCTCTGAGAAGCAGCCGCCGGAGCCGTGCCGAGCCCGGCGAGTGCCAGGGCGGACAGCGCGGCCAGGAGAGGCTTGTTCATGTGGGGGTCCTCTCTGCGGAGCAGACGGCCGGAGATCTTCCGGCCGTCTGTCTTGTCATGCGCATTGTCATGAGGTGGGCAGCAGAGAACAAGAAGGCGTCCGTTCACAGCCGCCCCGGCACGGACCCCCAGGGATTTGGTGAGGACTCCTTCCCAAACCCTTGCGACCCCCCGCCCCCGCTGTTACGTTGACGCGCAATTCTTTGGTTAGGACTCCTTCCTAACCAACAAAACGCCAGGTCGGACAGCAGGGACTACCAACATGATCGAAGCCGTGCCGGACCCGGCAGCGTCGCCGGGCCCCCTCGGACCGCCGCCGGGCGGAGCGACGACCGCGCAGCCGGAAGGAGCGTGCGGTGTACGCATTCGCTGAAGCCGATCTCCGGCTGAACGCGCAGCCCGTCGACTACGCGCTGATCGCGGTGTACTTCACCTTCGTGCTGGGCATCGGCGTCCTCGCCCGCCGGAAGGTCGCGTCCAGCCTGGACTTCTTCCTCTCCGGCCGCTCCATGCCGGCGTGGGTCACCGGACTCGCCTTCATCTCCGCCAACCTGGCGGCGGTCGAGATCCTCGGCATGACGGCGGACGGCGCGCAGTACGGACTGCCCTCGGTGCACTACTACTGGATCGGCGCCATCCCGGCCATGGTGTTCCTCGGTCTGGTGATGATGCCGTTCTACTACGGCTCCAAGGTCCGCAGCGTGCCCGAGTTCCTGCTGCGCCGCTTCGGCCGCTTCGCCCATCTGGTCAACTCGGCGAGTTTCGCGCTCGCCCAGGTGCTGATCGCCGGGGTGAACCTCTACGCCCTGTCCACGGTGGTCAACCTGATGCTCGGCTGGCCGACCTGGCTGTCGATCCTCGCGGCGGGCGTCATCGTCCTCGTCTACACCCTGCTCGGCGGGCTGTCGGCGGCGATCTACAACGAGGTCATGCAGTTCTTCGTCATCCTGGCGCTGCTGCTCCCGCTCACCTTCGTCGGACTGCACCGGGTCGGCGGCTGGAGCGGTCTTGTCGGCAAGATCGAGCACGGCAACGCCGACGCCGGGCTGCAACTGCACTCCTGGCCGGGCACCAACCTCACCGGCATCGGCAGCTCCACGCTCTCCGTGCTCGGCATCGTCCTCGGTCTCGGTTTCGTGCTGTCCTTCGGCTACTGGACGACCAACTTCACCGAGGTGCAGCGCGCACTGTCGGCCAAGAGCATGTCCGCCGCCCGCCGCACCCCGCTGATCGGCGCCTACCCCAAGACCCTCCTGATCCTGCTGATCATGATCCCGGGCATGGTCGCCGCGGTGCTCTCGCCGCAACTCGCCGCGCTCAAGGCGGCCAACGCGGCGGACCCCTCGGTGCAGAGCCTGCACGGCGTGTCCTTCAACAACTCCATCGAGCTGCTGATGCGCGACCTGCTGCCCAACGGCATGCTCGGCGTCGCCATCGCGGGTCTGCTCGCCGCCTTCATGGCGGGCATGGCCGCCAACGTCAGCTCCTTCAACACCGTTGTCACCTACGACATCTGGCAGACGTATGTGAAGAAGGACCGCCCTGACGCGTACTACCTGCGCGCGGGTCGGGTGCTCACCGTGGTCGGCTGTGTGGTGGCGATCGGGACCGCGTTCATCGCCGGGAACTTCGGCAACATCATGGACTACCTCCAGACGCTCTTCGGGTTCTTCAACGCGCCGCTGTTCGCCACGTTCCTCCTCGGCATGTTCTGGAAGCGCATGACCCCGGCGGCGGGCGGCGTCGGGCTCATCGCGGGCACCGCCTCCGCGGTCACGATCGACCTGCTCAACCGCACCGGCGTGCTGCACGTCTCCGGGCAGGGCGCGAGCTTCCTCGGGGCGATCGCCGCCTTCACGGTCGACATCCTGCTGAGCGTCGCCGTCTCCCTGGTGACCAAGCCCAAGAGCGACGCCGAACTGGTCGGCCTGGTCTGGTCGTTGACCCCGCGCGAGAGCCGCGTCCACGAGACGAGCGGTGAGGACGCGGGCTGGTACCGCAGACCCGGCGTGCTCGCCGTCGGGGTGCTCGCCCTCGCCACCGCCCTGAACATCGCCTTCTGGTGAGAGACGGAGACCTCTCGATGCCCGAGAACGAACCCCGGAAGACCCCGCCCCTGAAGGGCGTGCACCTGCTGCTCGACCTGCGCAGCATCATCGCCGCCCTGTTCGGGATCTACGGAACCGTGCTCACCGTGCTGGGCGCGCCCGGCGCGAGCGCGGCGGACCTGCGCAAGACCGGAGGCTGGAACGTCAACCTCTGGTGCGGTCTCGCCATGCTCGCCTTCGCCGCCTCCTTCGCCGCGTGGACGCTGCTGCGCCCCCTGCGCGAGCCCGTGGAGGAAGCTGTACGGGACATCTCCGAGCCCGCTCCCGCCCCCGCCGCCTGACCCCGCGTCACGTCCGTCCGGCGCCCTCCCCCCGGGCGCCGGACGGACGTGTCACCCGCCACCAGACCGAGGATCCCCATGACCACAGTCCCCACCCGCGTCCTCTCCGACGGCGTGTCGATCCCCGTCGTCGGGTTCGGCACCTACCCGCTCCAGGGAGCCGAGGCGGAGGCGGCCGTGCACGACGCCTTCGCGGCGGGCTACCGCCTGCTCGACACCGCCGCCAGCTACGGCAACGAAGCCGCCGTCGGACGGGCGATCGCGACCGGCGGGCTGCCCCGCGAGGAGGTGTTCCTCACCACCAAGGTGCGCGGGAGCGCCCACGGGTACGACGAGACCCGCCGGGCGTTCACCGAGTCCGCCGGGCGGCTCGGCGTGGACCACCTCGACCTCTACCTCATCCACTGGCCGCTGCCCCGCCTGGACAAGTACGTCGACTCCTGGCGCGCGCTGATCGACCTCCGCGCGGAGGGTCTGGTGCGCTCCATCGGGGTCAGCAACTTCACCGCACGGCACCTCGACCGGCTGCACGAGGAGACCGGTGTGCTGCCCTCGGTCAACCAGATCGAGATGCACCCCCGTTTCCCCCAGCACGAACTGCGCGCCGCCCATGCGGCACGGGGTATCGCCACCCAGAGCTGGAGTCCGCTCGGCAGGGGCAGCGAACTCCTCGCCGAGCCCGTCGTCGTGGCGGCGGCCGAGCGGCACGGGGTGACCCCGGCGCAGGTGGTCCTGCGCTGGCATCTGCACCTCGGCGCGCTGCCGATCCCCAAGTCCGGTTCGCCCGAGCGCCGTCGGGCGAACCTGGACCTCTTCGGCTTCGCGCTGACCGAAGAGGAGATCGCCGCGCTCTCCGCCCTGGAGCAGGGCCGTATCGGCGGCGATCCGGAGACGCACGAGGAGTTCTGAGGAGGACCGGGGGCGTCGGCGCCCCCTCACCAGTGGTGCCGGTGCCGCCCTCCGCCGCCGTGCGTGGGCCAGCCGCCGGTGAAGGCCGGGGTCGGCGGGGTCGTCGGAAGAGCGGACGTCGCGGCGGGCGTCGACGGCGCCTTCGTGACGGGCGCGCTGCTCGCGGGGGCGCTCGGGGCAGCGGACGAAGGTGCTGCCGCCTGTGTGGTGGCGCGCAGCGGGACGGCTGAGGACGGCGCGGCGGAGGGCGCGCCGACCGGCGCCGAGGACCGCGGTTCGACTGCGTCCGGCACCCCGGTCGACGCCTCGGACACGCCGGGGGTGACCCGGTCGGAGGTCGCCGGACGCTCGCCCCCGGAGGAGGAGGTCACCAGTCCGGCGATCGCGGCGGCGGCGCCGACCGTCCCGACCACGGCACCGGCCACCGCCACCCGGCGGCGCCCGCCGTTGCGCCGCCGCCGCGCGTCCGCACGCGAGCCCGACACGACAGCCGGGGCGGGCGGCGGCTCCATGAGGGGCGCGATGACCGGGAGTTCACGGGTCGCGTCGTACGCCTTCTGCCAGCCGTGGGCGAGAGCCGGGTCGGCGTACTCGTCGTACGAGGGGGCAGCGGCGGTCCGCGGCTGGTACACGGTGGGCGGGACCGGGGTGGCGCCGTCCGCGTCGTGCGCGCCGTACGCCCCCGCCTCGTACTCGCGTTCGCTAGACATGATCGCGAATTCTAGAGACGTGGCGGGTCCCCGGCACACCCCCGTGACACCTCCGGAACAGCGCGCGGCGAAACCCCCGCAAACCCGACGCGCCCCACGTGGTGCAAAACACGACGCGGCGCCCGTCCATGGGCCGTAAGCTCGCGTCATGCAGGTGATCCAGTCGACCAAGCTCGCCAACGTCTGTTACGAGATCCGGGGACCCGTCCTCGAAGAGGCGATGCGTCTGGAGGCAGCCGGTCACCGCATCCTGAAGCTCAACACCGGCAACCCGGCCGCCTTCGGCTTCGAGTGCCCCCCGGAGATCCTGGAGGACGTCCTCCGCAACGTCTCCACGGCGCACGGGTACGGCGACGCCAAGGGGCTGCTCGCCGCCCGCCGCGCGGTGGTGATGCACAACCAGACCCTGGGCATCGAGACCGACGTCGAGCACGTCTTCATCGGCAACGGCGTCTCCGAGCTGATCGTGATGGCCATGCAGGCGCTGCTCGACGACGGCGACGAGGTCCTGGTCCCCGCCCCGGACTACCCCCTGTGGACGGCGGCGGTCTCCCTGTCCGGCGGCACCGCGGTGCACTACCGCTGCGACGAGCAGTCCGACTGGATGCCCGACCTCACCGACATCGAGCGCAAGATCACCGACCGCACCAAGGCGCTGGTGATCATCAACCCGAACAACCCCACGGGCGCGGTCTACGACCCGGCGATGCTCAAGGGACTCACCGACATCGCCCGGCGGCACAACCTGCTGGTCTGCTCCGACGAGATCTACGACAAGATCCTCTACGACGGCGCGACCCACACCCCGACCGCCAAGGTCGCCCCCGACCTGCTCACCCTCACCTTCAACGGCATGTCGAAGGCGTACCGGGTCGCCGGGTACCGGGTCGGCTGGATGTCCCTGTCCGGGCCGCGCGCGCACGCCGACTCCTACATCGAGGGTCTGACGATCCTGGCCAACATGCGGCTGTGCGCCAACATGCCGGGCCAGCACGGGGTCGCCGCCGCGCTCAGCGGACGCCAGTCGATCAACGACCTGGTGCTGCCGGGCGGGCGACTGAAGGAGCAGATGGACACGGCGTACGAGCTGCTGACGCGGATCCCGGGCGTGAGCTGCGTACGACCCAAGGGTGCCCTCTATCTCTTCCCGCGCCTCGACCCCAAGGTCTTCAAGATCAAGGACGACCGGCAGATGGTCCTGGACCTGCTGCGCGAGGAGAAGATCATGGTCGTCCAGGGCACCGGCTTCAACTGGCCCGAGCCCGACCACTTCCGGGTCGTCACCCTGCCCAACGTCGCGGACCTGACGGACGCGGTGACCCGGATCGGGACCTTCCTGGACGGCTACGGACAGCCGTAGACACACGGAGGCGGCACCAGCCGTGACAGCCGGGCCGCCGTCCGTGACTCGACTCAACTTTAGACTGAATCCAAGCTAGGATGGTTTCCTGTCAGCGCAGAGGAGGCCGTCCCATGTACGAAGCGATCCGCACGAAGTCGGTCCACAGCACCCCGGCGGCCCCGGACTTCCCGCACCGCTCGCGCGAGGAGGAGCTGGACATCCAGCTCGCCGGACACCTCGCCGCGCTGCTCGCCGTCACGGACGAGCTGCGCGGGACGACGCCGGACGCCGATCTGGACACCGCCGCCGACCGCCTAGCCGAGCAGGTGGCCCGGCTGCGCGGCGGGATTCCCCCGGTGCGGGCGGTCCCGGCGGTCTCGGGCGACGCCGCGCGGCTGCACCGCCGGGCGCACACGCTCGCCGGGCGCGCCCTGGTCGTCGCCGCCTCCCGCGCGGACACCGCCGCCGCGATCCTCGCCGCCGAGCGGATGGACGCGCACGCTGCCAGCCTCTCCGAGCAGGGCACGCGCCCGGCCGCGCCGAGGCAGCTCAGCGCGGTCCGCTGACCCCGCTCAGCCCAGGCGCCGCACCAGCGCGCGGTACTGGTCCCACAGCTCCCTCGGAGTGTGGTCCCCGAAGGTGTTCAGGTGGTCGGGGACCAGCGCCGCCTCCTCGCGCCAGATGTCCCGGTCCACGGTGAGCAGCAGATCCAGCTCGGCGTCGGACAGGGCGAGCCCGTCGGTGTCCAGGGAGTCCCGGGTCGGCAGCACGCCGATCGGGGTCTCGACGCCCTCGGCGCGACCGTCGAGCCGGTCCACGATCCACTTCAGGACGCGGCTGTTCTCCCCGAAACCGGGCCACACGAACCGGCCCTCGCCGTCCTTGCGGAACCAGTTGACGTAGTAGATCTTCGGCAGCTTCGCCGGGTCCTTGTCCTTGGCGACGTCGATCCAGTGGGCCATGTAGTCGCCCATGTTGTAGCCGCAGAACGGCAGCATGGCGAAGGGGTCGCGGCGCAGCTCGCCCACCTTGCCCTCGGCGGCGGCGGTCTTCTCGCTGGCCACGTTGGCGCCGAGGAAGACGCCGTGGTCCCAGTCGAAGGACTCGGTCACCAGCGGTACGGCGGTGGCGCGGCGCCCGCCGAAGAGGATCGCGGAGATCGGCACACCGCGCGGGTCCTCCCACTCGGGCGCGATGATCGGGCACTGGTCGGCGGGGACCGTGAAGCGGGCGTTGGGGTGGGCGGCGGGGGTCTCCGACTCCGGCGTCCAGTCGTTGCCCTTCCAGTCGGTGAGGTGCGCGGGCCGCTCCTCGGTCATGCCCTCCCACCACACGTCGCCGTCGTCGGTGAGGGCGACGTTGGTGAAGACCGCGTTGCCCCACAGGGTCTTCATCGCGTTGGCGTTGGTGTGCTCGCCGGTGCCGGGCGCGACGCCGAAGAAACCTGCTTCGGGGTTGATCGCGTAGAGCCTGCCGTCCTCGCCGAAGCGCATCCACGCGATGTCGTCGCCGATGGTCTCCACGCTCCAGCCGGAGACGGTGGGCTCCAGCATGGCGAGGTTGGTCTTGCCGCAGGCGGAGGGGAAGGCGGCGGCGACGTACTTGGGCTCCCCGTGCGGGGGCGTGAGCTTGAGGATCAGCATGTGCTCGGCCAGCCAGCCCTCGTCGCGGGCCATGACGGAGGCGATGCGCAGGGCGTAGCACTTCTTGCCGAGCAGGGCGTTGCCGCCGTAGCCGGAGCCATAGGACCAGATCTCGCGGGTCTCGGGGAAGTGCGAGATGTACTTGGTCCGGTTGCACGGCCAGGGCACGTCCTCCTGGCCCTCCTCCAGCGGGGCGCCCAGGGAGTGGACGGCCCGTACGAAGTCGCCGTCCTCGCCCAGCTCGTCGAGGACGGCGCTGCCCATGCGCGTCATCGTGCGCATCGAGACGACGACGTACGGCGAGTCGGTGATCTCCACGCCGAGCGCGGAGAGCGGGGAGCCGAGGGGTCCCATGCAGAAGGGGACGACGTACATCGTGCGCCCGCGCATCGAGCCGCGGAACAGACCGCCCTCTCCCCCGGCGCCCTGGAAGATCTCCCGCATGTCGGAGGGGGACTTCCAGTGGTTGGTGGGACCGGCGTCCTCCTCCTTCTCGGAGCAGATGAAGGTCCGGTCCTCGACCCGGGCGACGTCGGTCGGGTCGGAGGCGGCGTGGTAGGAGTGCGGGCGCTTCACGGGGTCCAGCTCGGTGAAGGTGCCCTTGTCGACCAGCTCACGACACAGGCGCTCGTACTCGGCCTCGGAGCCGTCACACCAGACCACGTTGTCCGGCTGCGTCAGTTCGGCGATCTCGTTGACCCACGAGATCAGTTCCTGATGGGTGGTGGGGATGACGGTGGGAGCCGCGTTGTCGCGCGCCACGATCGCTCCTAGGTGAGGGTTTCCGTGACCCCGGTGGGGGTCTTCTTCGTCCGCCGGCCCCGGCGGGGGAGCGTCGCGCGCCCCCGGGGGCCGCGGCACGGATGCCGTGCGGCGTCCCGGTCAGGTGGCCGCTCATCCGGTGCCGATCGCACTCATTTGATCATCCGACGGGAGTGCGCATCTGTCCATAGGGCGTCACAGGTGAGCGGAGTGAGCGCCGCCACGCGGTCCGTGTTCCCGCTGGACAACCGGGGCGCGCTTTGCCTTCGCATGACATTTCCCTGGCGCATTCTTTGCGCGCGGTGCCGTCGTCCGGCGTGAGACGATGACCTTGAACCCGTACGGCGGGGGTCTGATCCGTAACTTACGGTTCCGTAGGTACGATGCGGCTCATGACTGCGTCCGCTCCCGCCGCGCTCTCCCTGCCAGAGTCCGTCAAGCCCCGGCTCCGGGGCTGGCTGCACCTCGGGATGTTCCCGGCCGCGCTCATCGCGGGCCTGGTGCTCACCGCCCTCGCCGACTCCACCCGGGGCAGAATCGCCTGCGGCATCTACGCCCTGACGGCATGTCTGCTCTTCGGGGTCAGCGCGCTGTACCACCGGGGCACCTGGAGCCCCCGCATGGACGGCATCCTGCGCCGCCTCGACCACGCCAACATCTTCCTGATCATCGCGGGCACCTACACCCCGCTCACCCTGCTGCTCCTGCCCGGCGCCAAGGGCCAGTGGCTGCTGTGGGGCATCTGGGGAGCGGCGGCGGCCGGGATAATCTTCCGCGTCTTCTGGGTCGGCGCCCCGCGCTGGCTCTACACCCCGTGCTACATCGCCATGGGCTGGGCCGCCGTCTTCTTCCTGCCCGACTTCCTGCGCACCGGCGGCATCGCCGTCCTGGTCCTGGTGATCGTCGGCGGTCTCCTCTACAGCGCCGGGGGCGTGATCTACGGCATCAAGCGCCCGAACCCCTCACCGCGCTGGTTCGGCTTCCACGAGGTCTTCCACTCCCTCACCCTGGCGGCGTTCATCGTCCACTACGTCTGCATCTCGCTGGTGGCTTACCAGCACGCGTAGCGCCTGTCCGGCGGAGGACGGTGCGGGTGGGGGGCGGTGTCGACTCGACCCCGCCCCGCGTCCGCGCCATGATCCGCCGGACAGACTCCAGCCCCGCGAAATCCGCTGCGTACGGCGTGCGGTGCCGTGCCATGCTGGCGGGGTGAGCACTCCCGGGATCCATGTCGAAGTCGCCCCTGACCTGCGCCTGTTCCTCCCCTCGGCACGGCGCGGCGGGGTGGCGTGCGAGGTCGCCGTGGACGGCGTCTCGACCCTCGGTCACCTCGTCGAGTCCCTCGGCATCCCGCTGACCGAGGTCGGCGCCCTGACCGCCGACGGGCGCGAGGTGCCGCCCTCCCACCTCCCCGCACCGGGCGAGACGGTGACCGTCCGCCCGGTCGTACGCCCCCAGCGCGTGCCCGGCGCCCCGCTCCGCTTCCTCCTCGACGTCCACCTCGGCACCCTCGCCCGCCGGATGCGCCTGCTCGGCGTGGACACGGCGTACGAGTCCCTCGACATCGGCGACCCCGCCCTCGCCGCCCGCTCCGCCGCCGAGCAGCGGGTCATGCTCAGCCGCGACCGGGGGCTGCTGCGGCGCCGCGAGCTGTGGGCGGGGGCGTACGTGTACAGCACACGCCCCGAGGAGCAGCTCCGCGAGGTCCTGGACCGCTTCGCGCCCGAGCTGCGGCCGTGGACGCGGTGCACCGCCTGCAACGGTGCGCTGCGCTCGGCTTCGGCGGAGGAGGTGGCGGATCGGCTGGAGGACGGTACGCGGAGGTCGTACGACGTTTTCGCGGTGTGCGGGGAGTGTGGGCGGGCGTATTGGAAGGGGGCGCATCATGCGCAGTTGGAGGCGATCGTGGCGGAGAGCCTTCGGTGGAGTGAGGGCGCCCACTGAGGAGGGGGTTCTGTGGTCTGGCGGGTGCCGGTTCGTTGTGGCTGGTCGCGCAGTTCCCCGCGCCCCTCACGGGTCGGACCACTTTCCGGTGAGATCCAGATCCGTCAGTTGGTGTTCAGGGTGGCTCCCAGAGCTTCCGGGTCTGTCGTGGGGGCGTCGCAGGTGAAGTGGCGGCAGACGTAGGCAGCGGCGGCGCCGTTCACGAGGGGGCGGTCCGCGAGCAGGGGGAACTCGTCGCTGTCTGCCGTACCGGCGGCCACGACCGTGCCGGGGCGGGTGCCCAGGAGCGCCGTGCGGTGCAGCGCGGTCGTGCCCGCGTCGTCCGGTGCGGGACCGACGACGGCGACCTCGCGGGGACCGTCGAGGAGGGCTTCGGCGGCGGCGAGACCCCAGCCGATGAACCTCGGCACGCGGGGACCGAGGGTCGCGACGATGCCCAGCGCCCGCTCGGCGGCGGTGCGGTGGGCATCGGAGCCGGTGTGGGCGGCGTAGCTGAGCAGGGCGGCTGCCGCGGCGGTCCAGCCGGAGGGGGTGGCGTTGTCGGTGGGGTCCTGCGGGCGGCGGATGAGCTGCTCGGCGTCGGAGGCGGTGTCGTAGAGCGCGCCGGTCTCGGGGTCGGTGAAGCGGGCGAGCACCTGATCGAGGAGCAGCCCGGCGAAGTCCAGCCAGACGCCCTCGCCGGTGACGGAGGCGAGCGCGAGGAAGCCCTCGGCGACGTCGGCGTAGTCCTCCAGGACCCCGGCGTTGGCGCCGACCCTGCCGTCCCGGCTGGTGCGGGAGAGGTGGCCGTGCTCGTCGAGGTGCACCCGGACCAGCAGGTCGGCGGCGGCCACGGCGGCATCGATCAGGTCGGGGCGGTCGAAGTAGGCGCCGGTCTCGGCGAGCGCGGCGACGGCGAGACCGTTCCAGGCGGCGACGACCTTGTCGTCCCGGCCGGGTGCGGGGCGCCGCGCACGCTCGGCGAGCAGCCGCTCGCGGACGGCGGCGACCTGGTCCGCGTCGAACACGCCCTCCGTCTGCGGGAGTTGGAGGACGGACCGGCCGTGCTCGAAGGTGCCCTCCTCGGTCACGCCGTAGTAGCGGGCGGCGAGGTCGCCGTCCTTGTCCCCGAGGACCGCGCGCAGTTGCTCGGGCGTCCAGACGTAGTACGCCCCCTCGACGGAGCGGCCGGTGCCGTCGTCGCTGTCGGCGTCCAGCGCGGAGGCGAACCCGCCCTGCTCGGTGCGCAGTTCGCGGACGAGGAAGTCGGCGGTCTCCAGCGCGACGCGGCGGGCGAGGTCGGAGCCGGTGGTACGCCACAGGTGGGCGTAGGCGCGGCAGAGCAGCGCGTTGTCGTAGAGCATCTTCTCGAAGTGCGGGACCACCCAGTCGCGGTCGACGGAGTAGCGGGCGAAGCCGCCCGCGAGCTGGTCGTAGATGCCGCCGCGCGCCATGCGCTCGCTGGTGTCCTGGGCCATCTGCAGGGCGCCCTCGGAGCCGGTGCGGGCGTGGTGGCGGAGCAGGAACTCCAGCACCATGGACGGCGGGAACTTGGGCGCGCCGCCGAATCCGCCGCGCTGCGGGTCGTACTCCCGGGTGAGCCCGAGCAGCGCCTGCGCCTGCTCGGCGTCCCCCGGCGGCTCGGTCCCCTGCTGGACGATCTCGCGCTGCGCGAGGTCCCGCACGATCTTCCCGGCGACCTCCCCGACCTCGTCCCGCCGGTCGTCCCACGCCTGCCGCACGCCCTCCAGCACCTGCCGGAACGACGGCATCCCCTGCCGGGGGCGGGGCGGGAAGTACGTACCGAAGTAGAACGGCTCCGCCTCCGGCGTCAGAAACACGGTCATCGGCCACCCGCCCTGCCCGGTCGCCGCCTGCACCGCCTCCATGTACACCGCGTCGACGTCCGGCCGCTCCTCCCGGTCGACCTTCACACTCACGAAGTTCGCGTTCAGGAAGTCGGCGGTCTCCTGGTCCTCGAAGGACTCGTGTGCCATCACATGACACCAGTGACACGCGGAATACCCGACCGACAGCAGCACCGGCACATCCCGCCGCCGCGCCTCCTCGAACGCCTCCGGCACCCAGGGCCACCAGTCGACCGGGTTCTCAGCGTGCTGCAACAGATACGGCGAGGTCACGTCGGCTAGCCGGTTCATGCGATCCAGCCTCTCACAATGCCGGGGCGCGTCGACGGGACCGACGTAGGGTCGTGTGCGACGCGGCCGGACTTCAGGGGGATGGTTTTGAGCGAGCTCACGCGGCACGATCCGGGGCACTGGCACACGACGACCGGGGGGCCGGACCTGTACGTGGCGTCGCCTGCCGGGAAGCCGGCGCACGGGGTGGTGGTCGTCGGGCACGAGCTGTTCGGGGTGACGCCGTGGGTGCGGCGGATGTGCGGGCGGTTCGCGGAGGCGGGGTGGGCGGCGATCGCGCCGGACTACTACGGGCGTTCGGGGACCCGGCGGGTGAGCCTCGGGGAGGACGAGGCGGGACGGGCGCGTGGCTTCCGGCTCATGGGCGCGCTGACGCGGGAGGGCGTCGAGGAGGACACGCGGGCGGCGCTCGCACTCGCGGCGGCGCTTCCGGCGGACGCGCCGCGGGGCTACGTCGGCTTCTCGCTCGGCGGGCACCTCGGCACCCTCGCCGCGACGCGCATCCCCTTCGACCTCGTCGTCAGTGTGTACGGCGGCTGGACGATCGACGGCGGGATCCCCCTGGCCGCCCCCGAGGCACCGCTGAGCGAATCCGGCGCCGCCGCGATCGCCCGCCACGGCACCCGGATGCTCGGCATCGTCGGCGACCGCGACCACCTGATCGACGCCGACGAGCGCCACCGCATCGCCCAGCGCCTGGCGGCGGCCGGGGTGCCCCACGAACTGTGCGTCTACGAGGGCGCCCAGCACGCGTTCCTCCGCGAGGACCGCCCGGAGACGTACGACGCGGGGGCGGCGGAGGATGCGTTCGGGCGGATCGTGGGGGCGTTGGAGGGGGTGCGGCGGGGCGGGAGTTGAGCCGGAGGCTGCCGTATCGGGCGGGCATCAGCCTCGCGGCGGCGCTGCCGAGTTCGCCCTCCAAGTGCCGCCCCGCACCGCACCGTTCACACCAGTTCCGCCACCCTCCGCCCCGGCCTGTTCCGGCGCCAGCCCACGGTGAGGAAGGTGAGCATGGCCAGGGGCGGTACGGCGCAGACGGTCCAACTGGCGGCCAGGGGCGGGCCCGGCTGGTCGAGTACGTCGATGGCGTGGAGCGTGCCGCGGCCGTGACCGGCGGGGCCGTCGAGGGCGAAGGTGAAGTCCCACTTTCCGGGTTCCGGGAGTGCGGCGACGTCCAGTCCCCAGACGTCCAGCTTGCGGGGGTGACGGGACAGCGGGGAGACGCGGTCGTCCTTGTCGAGTCCGGGTCCGTCGATGGTGAGGGTGCCGGACTTGCCCGCGATGCCGCCTGCGGGGGCGAAGGTGAAGTCGAGGGACTGCATGGCACGCAGCGGCCACTGGGAGAAACCGACCGTGACGCGGTAGGGCCCTGCCTGCACCTGTTCGGTGTGGACGATGCCGACGGGTGCGTAGGCCGACGCCGGTGCGATGGGGACGAGGAGGAACGCGAGGGCGGTGACCACCGCGGTCGCGGCGGCGCGCAGGTGTGGGCGTACGGAGCGCATGGGTCATCGGTCCTTCGTGGCAGGCGGGGTGGACTGCTCGCGCAGCAGGACGGCGAGCCGTGCGGCGAGGAAACCGGCGAGGGCGCCCGTGACCAGTCCCGTCCCGGCCATCGCCGGCAGAGTGACGGGGGTCGGACGGGATTCGCCGAGCAGTGCCTCCTGGACGGGCATGGACACGGCGATCACGGCGCCGCCCAGCGCGCCCATGAGCTGCGGCGCGATACGGCCGGACCAGCCCCGCCTCCGGCACAGCCACAGGACCGCCGTCACCGCGGCCGCGCCGAGGAGCGCGAACATCGGGATGTCGGAGGGCAGGTCGGGCGGGCTGTCGCCGAGGTTGTCGCGCAGCGGGAGTCCGACCGCGGCGGCGTAGACGTGAGCCGCCCACGGGGAGAACCACCACAGGACACCCTGCATGGCACCGAGGACCACCGCCATGACCAGGGCGGAGCCCGGACGGCCGAGGGTGAACTGGCCCAGGATCAGCAGCAGGGTCGCGAAGAAGACGGTGCCGACGACCTCGGGCTCGACGGGCAGCGGAAGGGCGGAGAAGGCGTTCGCCGTGATCGGGCTGAAGACGATGAGCACGGGGATGCCGAGGACGAGTCCCGTCCTGCCCCACCGGGTCTCCCGCGCGGCGGCGAAGACGATGACGCTGCCCGCCATGGTCAGGGAGATGGCCACGAAGAGCCCGATGTGGGGCGGCGAGTCCAGGACGGCGTCGAAGCCGTACAGGGAGTGCCACCACAGGTCCAGGAGCCCGAAGAGCAGGAACAGGGCCGCTCCCGTACCGGTGATCAGGTAGCCCAGCGGGGCGCGGAACATCCCGCCGAAGACGCGGACCGGCCTGCCTCCGACGACCTGGTCCACGGGCTGTCCGGCGCGCTGGGCGGCGGTCGCGAGCAGCACCACGACGAGGCTGGTGACACCGGCGACGGCGCTGCCGGAGTACAGCACGAGGTGGGACAGGGTGAAGAAGGTGTCCGGACCCACGTCGACGTGCCACTGGATGTCCCAGCTCAGACCGAGCAGGGAGGTGAGGGTGCCGAGGAGGACGAGATGGGCGGCGAGCGGCCCGGCCCGCCCGCCGCGGGACAGCCGGGCGGCGGCGGACGACGGAACCGGCTGAGGAGCCGTGATTCCGGTGAGGGGCAGTCCTGTGCTCATGGTCTTGCCTTTCTCATGGGGGGTGAAGTCGGCGCGGGTCAGCCGGAGACCGCCAGCGGGAAGTCGAGCCGGTCGCCGCGCCTGCCGTCGTCGACGCCGACGCGGAGGACCCAGCGCCCGGGCGTCATGAGGTGGAGGGAGGCGGAGTACCGGCCGGTCCCTCGGAACCGCGCGGGTGCCGTCGGCGTCGCGTGTCCGGCGGTGGGCAGTACGGCCTGGAGCGTGACGGTGGGAGGGGGACCGCCCTCGGCTTTCCGGCGCGGGGTCACCCGGATGTCGACCGTCACGGCACCGGCGCGCGGATCGGCAACGGTCACGGTCACTTCCTCGGTGGCGCTGCCTCCGGTCAGGGAGACGGAGTCGTTCACCCAGTACGGCGCGAGGGCGACGGCCACGAGGGCGACGGTCACCGCCAGCAGGACCGCGGCACCCGCGTACAGGAACCGGACCGCGGGGACACGGGCGTTCACCGTGCTCCTCCCGTGGGCGGGGCGACGCGCAGGAGGTACGGGACGGTCAGGACGGCGTTGTCCCGCTCGGCCTGGATCCACACGCGGTAGTAACCGGCGGCGGGGAAGGCGTACACGAAGGAGACGTCCGGTCCGTAGGCGGCGACTGTCTCGTCGGCGGGGCTGTCACCGTTGACCGGCATCAAGCCGCTCATGGAGCCGGACGCCATGGAGTCCATGCCGTGGGTGGGCGTGTCCCCCATGTCATGCGCCGACCCCATGTCCCCCTCCTTTTTCATGGGGGCAGAGCCCATGGAGGTCGCACCCATGGAGGTCGAGCCCATGGACGCGGCGCCCATGGAGGTCGAGCCCATAGGTCCCGAGCCCATAGACGCCGAGCCCATCTCCCCACCCATGGAGTGCGCGTGGGCCCACACATCCGCGCCCTGGGCCGCCTCCCCGAGGCGCGTCCGGCTGGTCGCCGCCGCCCTGTCGAGCGGCCCGACCACGATCATGTGCCCGATCATGCCGAGCCACGGCTGCAGCGAAGATGTGTCACCGACCCGAGCGGTCAGCGTGCTCGCCGCGCCCGCCCGGGGCGAGAGGGCCGACAACCGCACCCGTACGCCGTCCACGGTCCGCGTACCCGGTCCCTGCGGGACGAGCGCGGCGGGCAGCTCCGTGTCCTTGCCGGACGCGGACGCGGACGCGGACAAGGCGGCACCGGTGACCGTCAGACCCGTCCCCGAGCGGAGCTGCTGGACCCCGCCGCCCCGGCGGGCGATCTCGGCGGACACGGCGTAGTGGCCCGCGGCGGTCGGCCGCAGCCGGACCTCGTACGCCCCGGGGGCGGTGCGTACGGGATGCAGATGCCAGAGCTGCCCGGTGGGCCCGATCACCACCAGGTGCATCAGCGCCCCGTCGTGCACGACCAGGTCGTCCGCCGGGAGACCGGTGGAGCCGTCGGTCACGTGCAGCCGGAGCGTGACCGGTCTCCCCGTGGCGGTCGTGGACGGCGCGAGCATGAGCGCGGCGGGCGGGCGGGAGTGGTCGCTCGACACCGGGCGGACGACCGCGTACGGGTCGGCGACGTTGTCCTGTGTGGCGTCCACGTCCCGGCCCGGTGCGGGCGGTGCGGGCAGGGAGGCGGACAGCAGCGCGGCGGTGACGGCCGTCGCCAGCGCGGCCACGACACCGGCGGCGGGCATCAGCACCCAGCCCCCGCGCCGGGCTCTGACGGCGACGAGCAGGGTCACCAGGATGAGCACCCCGGCGGCCACGAAGCCCGCGAACACGGCGAGTTCGGGGGGCGAGGTGCGCTGGGCGGGGACCACGAAGGGGATGCGTGCCGTACGGCTGCCGTCGTGGACGACGAGTTCCCAGGGCCCCGCCCGGTCGATGCGCAGGGCGCCCCCGTACGAGCCGGGTTCGGCGCCGAGCCTGACCGAGGTGCTGCTGGTGGTCGTGCCCGCCGTGGCACCGGCCGCCCGGTCCGCCGAGACGCCCGTCGGGACGGTGCCGAGGCGCAGGGTGCCCGGTGCGGTGCCCCGGTGGGTGAGGACGTCGACATGCAGCGGGCCGGGCAAACCGGTGACGCGGCGCAGGACGAAGGTGAGGTCGCGGTCGCCGAGCGTCTGCGCGATCTGGAGGTCGCCTCCGGTCGAGGAGTCCGCCCGTGCCGGGGCGGACAGGGCGAGACACAGACCCAGGGCGCAGAGCACCGCCACGAGCGCGCCGACCGCGCGGGAGCCGCCCGGTGCGGCCCTGGCTCCGGGCGCACTGCGGGCAGGCGGGGAAGGGGAGTTGACGTTCACGCGGCAGACAGTAGGAAGCGCACCGGCACGGCGTCGTCACGCGGACGGGGCACTCGTGGTCCCCCGCGCGGGGGACCTTCCCTCCTTCGTCGGCGGGAGTTCCGCCCCCGTGCGGCCCATGAGAATGGTGCGGGACATGTGTGCGCCCACCATGGTCCGCCGCCCGGCCGGGGCGGCGCGGGGAGGGAGGGACGGTGAGGGAGGGACGGTGTCCGCTCGGACGGACGGCGTGAGCGGGTCCCTGACCCGTCAGTCGATCATGGTGGCGGGGTTCTGCCTGCTCGCGGACGTGTTCGCGTTCTGCTACGAGGGCCGGGAGGTGTACTCCCCCGTGGCCTTCTGGTGTCTCCTCGCGGGCGTGGTCCTCGCGGACGCTGCCCTGGCGAGTCCGGCGCGGCTGTCGGGAGTCGTGGCCTTCGCGCAGGCGGCGCTGGCGGTCGCCGGGGCGCTGGCGCTGCCCGGCGGCACCCCGCTGCCGGACGTCAACGACGCGGGGCTGCTCATCGCGGCCTACCGGGCAGGTGCGTGGCTGCACGGACTCCCGGCCGTACTGGCCCTGCTGTATCTGCTCACCGGGTCGCTCGCCGCACGCGTGCTCGGCGGCACCGATGTCACCGAGTGGCGGCTCCTCCTGCTGCACGCGGTGAAGGAGGCTCTGCTCGCCTGGCTGGTCGGCCGCTACACCACCGCCCGGGGCGCCCACATCGCCGAGCTGCGGCAGCGGGCCGTACGGGAGCGGGAGCGGGCTCGGCAGGCGCTCGCGGACGCCATCGCCGGGGAGCGCAGCGCCATCGCACGCGACCTGCACGACGTCATCGCCCACCATGTGAGCGCTATCGGCGTCCACGCGGGCGCCGCCCGGCTGGGACTCGGTGCCCGGGAGGCGTCGCCGGTGTCGACGGCGCTCACGGCGGTGGAGACCTCCAGCCGCGCGGCCCTGCTCGACCTGCGCCGCCTGCTCGACTTCCTGCACGACAGCCCGGTGGAGGGCGCGCGGCAGCCGGGGCTGGACAACCTCGACGAGCTGACGGACGCCGTGTCCGCCGCCGGACTCCGGACGACGGTGACCGTCGAGGGTGTTCGCCGCCAACTGGAGGACTCCCTCGACATCGCCGCCTACCGCGTGGTGCAGGAGATGCTGACCAACGCCCTCCGGCACGGCGACGGCGAGGTCGACGTGGCGCTGCGTTTCGAGCCCGCGTCGCTCACGATCGCCGCCGTCAACCCGGTGGCCGCCGCCCGGCGTCACCTCGTGACCGGCTCCCCGCACCGGGGGCTCGAAGGCATCAGCAGCCGCGCCGGGATGTTCGACGGCGTCGCCGCCTACGGCCCTGTCGCGGGCGGCGGCGCCTGGAAGACCACCGTCACCTTTCCCCTGGACGGCACATGAGCCTGCGTATCCTCCTGGCCGACGACCACGCCATGTTCCGCTCGGGACTCAAGGCGGTCCTGAGCACCCAGCCCGACCTGTGCTGCGTCGGTGAGGCGGACGACGGCCAGACCGCCGTCGAGGAGGCGGCACGGCTGGCGCCCGACATCGCCGTCCTGGACATCCGTATGCCACGCCTGGACGGGCTCCGCGCGGCGGAGCGCATCCTCGCCCGGCCGGGGAACACCACCCGGGTCATCGTGCTCACCACGTACGACGACGACAGTTACGTCTACCGCGCCCTGCACATGGGAGCCAGCGGGTTCCTGCTGAAGAGCGCCTCGCCGGAGGAGACCATCGCGGCGGTGCGCGTCGCCGCGCGCGGAGACGCCCTGATCGACCCCTCCGTCACCCGCCGTCTCATCTCCCGGTTCGCCGGAAGCATCGCCCCGCCCGCGTCCTCCGCCGAACTGGACCGGCTGACGGCCCGGGAGCACGACGTCCTGCTCCTGCTGGCCCAGGCGCACAGCAACGGGGAGATCGCCCGCCGTCTCGGCATCGGCGACGAGACGGTCAAGACCCATGTCTCCCGCATTCTGGCCAAGCTCGGCCTGCGCGACCGCACCCAGGCGGTCGTGTACGCCGCCTCCCACCGGCTGACGGCGCCGCCGCCGCGCACGCAGGACACGGCCCGGCGCTGGGGCGGGGGCGGGCGCCGCCCGCGGTGAACGACCTCCCGGTGCCCCCTCCGTCCCGCCCCGCCCCCTCGCGCCAACGCCCCCGCCGAAGGACACTCGTACGCAACGGAGTTGTCGCCGGAGGGGGACGGGACGTGCGGGACGGGCATCGGGTGGAGGCGGAGCGGCTGCTGGTGCGGGCCGTGGAGGAGGAAGTGCGCAGGTCGGGGGGTCGGGCCGACGGGGCGGCGTTGCTGGCGCGGGCGCGGGACGGGCTTGACGGGATGGCGCTCGCGGCGGCGGAGGAGTACGAGGCGTACACGCGGGCGCTGGACGACTCGGAGTCGGGGCTCAGTTTCGGGCAGCGGTATGCGAAGGAGGGCGCCGGAACTCCCCTGGTCGTGGCGTCCGTTGCCGCCGTCGCCGCCGCAGTCGCCGATCTGTCCCTCGGAACCGGCGCGGGTACGGCGCTCGGCGCGGGCGTCGTCGTGGGCGTGGCCGGGGCTGCCACGACCGTCGTGAAGGTGGCCGGCGCGCATCTGCCCGCCGCGCACCACCGCAAGGGCGCGGCCGGACAGCCGGGCGGGCCCGAGCAGTTGCGGCTGCAGTGGCTGACGGCGCTGGAGGTGCGCGGTATCCGCCCCTTCCTGGACCAGCAGCGGATGCTCGGCGCGGCGCAGGGCGCGCGGAAGCAGAAGAAGGGCGCCCCGTCGCTGCGCGGCGCGGACAAGAGCGCGGCGGCCAGGCGGCGTACGGTCCTTGAGCAGTCCTTCGGGCAACTCCCGGAGAAAGAAGGCGTGTTCGCGGGGCGACGGCAGGAGCTGGCGCGGATCGCGCAGTGGGCGCAGGCGGCCCGCGCGGCGACCGAGACCCGGCCGACGGTGGTCGTGCTGCACGGGGAGCCCGGTTCGGGGCGCAGCGCGCTCGCGGTGCGGGCGGCGCACGAGCTGCGCGACCACTTCCGGGGCGCGGTCGTGGTGGACCTGCGCGGCGAGGGTCGCGAGACGCCCCCGCTGTCCACCCGTGACGCCCTGCTGCATCTGCTCAACCGACTCGGCGCGCCCCGCGAGCAGTTGCTGTTCCGCGAGCATGCCTCCACCGAGCAACAGGTCAGACGGCTGGCCGGGTTGTATCACCGGCATCTGACCGGGCTGCCGGTGACGATCGTCCTGGACGACGCCTCCGACCCGGAGCAGGTGACCGCGCTGCTGCCCGAGCGCTCCGACAGCCTGGTCCTGGTCACCTCCCGCGCCCCGCTGGCACTGCCCGACGAACTGCCCGCCTGGGTGCATCAGTTGCCGGTCGACGCCCTGGACTCAGCCGCCTCCGAGGAGTTGCTGAACGCGTCCGCGCAGGACAGCACACAGCCCTACGACGCCGAATCCATCGAAAAGATCCGGGAGTTGTGCGGCGGGCTGCCCCTGGCGCTGCGCTGCGCGGGTTCCGCCCTCGGACCTCGCACCGCGCATCAACTCGCCGCGGATCTGGGGGCGTACGGTCCGGTCGAGCCGGTGGAGCGGGCGCTGTGGCTGCGCTACGCCGACCAGTCCGAGGACGCCCGCAGGCTGCTGCGCCGTCTCGCGCTCGCCGGGCGCGCCTCGCTCGGCGCCGCGGCCGCCGCCGCGCTGCTCGCCACCGACGAGGAGGCGGCCGGACGGCAGCTCGCCGCGCTCACCCGCGCCGGTCTGATCGACCATGTGCGCGGCAGCCGCTACCGGCTGCACGACCTGGTGCGCGCCTTCGCCCAGGCGCGCCTCCTCGACGAGGAGGACCCGGCCGAGCGCACAGCCGCCCAGGAGCGGCTGATCGTGAACTACGGGGAGCTGGCCGACTCGGTGCTGCGCCTGGTCGACGGCAACATGTCGACCCGCTCGGACCGCTTCGGCTCGCACGGCTTCACCTCCCTTGAGGAGGCGCTGCGCTGGCTGGACGACGAGTCGAGCTTCATCACGGCCACGCTGCGCCGCGCCGAGGGCGTCGACCAGGGCGCCGTGCTGAACCTGCTCGGCGCGCTGTGCGACTACTGCCTGCTGCGCGGCGACCTCTACCGCCTCGGTGAGATCAACGACCTCGCGCAGGCTGTCGACGAGGGTCTGCTGGTGCGCTCGGTGCAGTGGCGCACCGGCATCGCGGCCCGTCAGCTCGGCGAGCTGGACAAGGCGCGCACCACGCTGACCTCGGTCGTGGACCTGTACCGGGAGGCGCACCACGACGCGGGCGCCGCCCGTGCCCTGTGCTCGCTCGGCATCACCCTGCACCACCAGGGCAACCTCACCGAGGCGGCGGCGCGGCTCCAGGAGGCGCTGGACCTCCAGGCGGCTCCCCAGTTGGCGACGGACCGCGCCTGGACGATGCACGCGCTCGGCGCCGTCCAGCGCGACCGCGCCCGGCTGCCCGAGGCACTGGACCTGCTGAAGCGCTCCCTGGTGCTGCACCGCGCGGGCGGCTCCCTGCACGGCGAGGCATGGGCCCACTACCAGCTCGGGCAGCTCGCGCTGCGCCTCGGCGACGTACCGCGTGCGGAGCGGGAGCTGCGCGCCGCCCTGGAGCGCTACGGCCGGACCCGTGACGCGCGCGGCGAGGCGTGGGCGCTGACCCAGTTGGGCCGGGTCCGGCTGTTCGACGGCGATGCCTCGGCCGCCGTGGAGGCGCTGCGCCAGGCCGCCGCCCGGCATGTGGAGAACGAGGACGCGCGCGGCGAGGCGTGGACCCTCTTCCACCTCGGGCAGGCGCTGGAGGAGACCGGCGACCTGGACCGGGCGGTACGGGAGCTGGAGCGCTCGCGCACGATGTTCTCCCGGATGCGGGACGTGTACGGACTCGCCTGCGCCCGGCACCACTCGGCGCGGGTCACCCGGGACCAGCGCGCCGCGCAGACCGGTTCGCTGCGCAACTCCGGCTTCGCCCGTCAGTTGCTGATGGACGCCCGCGCCGACTTCCAGCGCATCGGGGTCGCCCACGGCGAGGCGTGGACCTGCCTGGAGCTGGCGGTGGTGGACGCGGGCAACGGGCGCACCCAGCAGGCGCTGACCCTGTGCGACGAGGCGCTGACGCTGTTCACGTCGTACGGCGACCGGCGCGGCGAGGACTGGGCGCGCTTCCTGCGCTGCACCCTGCTGCCGTACGCGGCGCCGGGCGGCGTCGAGGTGGGCACCGCGGTGGCACAGGAGGAGCTGGCCCGCCTGATCGACGCCGCGCACCCGCTGCGCGACAGGAAGCTGACCGAGTGCGCCTCGGCGTACGCGCTGCTGCTGGAGCGCGGCGTCACCCTGGAGACGGGCTGGCAGGCGTGGTCGCTGCGCATGACACCGGACCGCCACGCCCGGGAGGTGATGGGGGTGGCGGTGCCGGAGAAGGGCTAGCCCTGCTGCGGTTCGGTCCGGGCGGCGGCGGTGCCGCCCTTGACGCCGCCGTTGCCGGAGTCCTCCGGCGCGGGGGCTTCCTTGAAGTCGACCTTCCGCATGTGCTTGCTCATGGACTTCATCAGCCCCCACACCGCCAGGGCCATCACCGCGAACACGATGAAGCCGAGGACACCGGGGGTGACCTTGTTCTCGTCGACCTCCTTGGCGAGGGGGACGAGATGCGTCACTGCCAGGCTCACGCTTGCACTCATGTCAGGCATTGTCGCGGATGCCCGCGAAGAGGTCGTCCTCGGGGAGGGAGGTGTCCACGAGCGACTTCGCCAGCTCGTACTCCTCCGTCGGCCAGACCTCCTTCTGGAGCTCCATCGGGACCTTGAACCAGCCGCCGTCGGGGTCGATCTGCGTGGCGTGGGCGATCAGCGCCTTGTCCCGCGTCTCGAAGAAGTCCGCGCACGGAACATGCGTGGTCAGCGTGCGCTCGACCCGCTCGAACTCCTTCCAGCGCTTGAGCCAGTCCCCGTACGGCGACTCCAGTCCGCGGTCCAGCATCGCCTGGTGCAGCGCCTCGGTGCGGGGGCGGTTGAAGCCCTGGTTGTAGTACAGCTTCAGCGGCTGCCACGCCGGACCGAACTCTGCCTCGGGGTACTTCTCGGTGTCCGCCGCGCCCTCGAACGCCACCATGGTGATCTTGTGGGTCATGATGTGGTCGGGGTGCGGGTAGCCGCCGTTCTCGTCGTAGGTGGTGATCACCTGCGGACGGAAGGCGCGGATCTTGCGCACCAGCTCGCCGGCCGCCTTGTCGACGTCCTCCAGGGCGAAGCAGCCCTCCGGCAGCGGGGGCAGCGGGTCGCCCTCGGGCAGACCGGAGTCGACGAAGCCGAGCCACTCCTGGCCGACGCCGAGGATCTCGCGCGCCTCGTCCATCTCCTTCTTGCGGACCTCGTGGATGTGCTCCTCGATGTACGCGTCGCCCTGGAGCTTGGGGTTGAGGATGGAGCCGCGCTCTCCACCGGTGCAGGTCACCACCAGCACGTCCACCCCCTCGGACACGTACTTCGCCATGGTGGCCGCGCCCTTGCTCGACTCGTCGTCGGGGTGCGCGTGGACGGCCATCAGTCGTAGCTGGTCAGTCAAGACTCGTTCCTCGTTAAGTCGGCGCCCCGCGTCATGGGGGCTGTCAACAGGTGCCGTCCCGCGGGACGACGCCCGGGGGCGGCGGTCGGTCGGCGTGCGGGCGGCTTCTATAGTGACCGAATCGGGGGGCGAATAATTCCGCGGAGAGGACGATCATGGGTACGGCGAGCGCGGGGCTCCCCCAGGGCCGCTACGGCCGCTCCTCGGACGAGCGCGCCGACCGCACGCTCAAGGTCGTCGGCGCGGTGCTCGGCGCGCTGGTGCTCGCGCTGGTGGGCTATTTCGCGTACCACTACGTCGCCCAGAACGAGATCAGCGCCCAGGTGATCACCTTCAAGTCCGAGGGCGACGCGGTCAAGGTGCATCTCGAGGTCCACAAGGACGCCGGGGTCGACGGCTACTGCACCGTGCGCTCCCAGTCGGCGGACGGCGCCGAGGTGGGCCGGGCGGACTTCCCCTTCACGGGTCCGGCCACGCGCGTGGACAAGGTCGTCACGCTGCGTACGACGGCGAAGGGCACGACGGCCGAGCTGCTGGGCTGCCACGCCCGCTGACCGGGTCCCGGCTGTCCCATCCGCTCCCCCGTCCGCTCCTTCACCCGGAATGAGTACGGGCTGAGCTGGGACGACGTGATTCTGATGGCTTATGTCCTCCCCCTTTCGCCCCTGAATTGTTAGGCTCGTGGTTTCGCCCATCCAACAGGGAACATTCTTCTGGGTAGGGCGATGCTTTGTATTCCCAGTACCGACGAGGAGCACCCTGTGACCCAGACCAGCGAGAACGTCACCTGGCTGACCCAGGAGGCGTACAACAAGCTCAAGGACGAGCTTGAGTACCTTACTGGTCCTGCGCGCACGGAGATCGCGGCCAAGATCGCAGCCGCGCGCGAGGAGGGCGACCTGCGCGAGAACGGCGGGTACCACGCGGCCAAGGAGGAACAGGGCAAGCAGGAGCTGCGCGTCCGTCAGTTGACCCAGCTCCTGGAGAACGCCCAGGTGGGCGAGGCCCCCGCCTCCGCCGACGGTACCGTCGCGCCGGGCATGGTCGTCACGATCGCCTTCGACGGCGACGAGGACGACACGCTGGACTTCCTGCTCGCCTCGCGCGAGTACGCCAGCTCTGACATCGAGACGTACTCCCCGCAGTCCCCGCTGGGCTCCGCCGTGACCGGACACAAGGTCGGCGAGAACGCGGAGTACGAGCTGCCGAACGGCAAGAAGGCTTCGGTGAAGATCCTCAAGGCCGAGCCGTACTCGGGCTGACCCCCTCCACAGGACCCGACCGAGCCCCCGCCGTCCCCCGGGACGCGGGGGCTTCGTCATGTCTCGGTGATGACTGGTCGTACGGGCGGGTCGTACGAGCGGGTCGTACGACGTTCACACGGACGTGTCCGGCAGCCGCTCCACCACCTGGTAGCCCGCCGTGCTCAGCGCCCGGACGACCTCCGTGCAGTGCTCGGGACCCTTCGTCTCCAGGTGGAGCTCCACCTCGGCCTCGGTCAGACCGAGCCGGGGGTCGGTGCGGATGTGGCTCACGTCGAGCACGTTGGCGTCCGCCTCGGACAGGACGGCGAGCAGGGTGGCCAGCGCGCCGGGGCGGTCGGTGAGACGGAGCCGCACCGCGAGATAGCGGCCCTGCGCGGCCATGCCGTGCCGCAGCACCCGTTGCATCAGCACCGGGTCCACGTTGCCGCCGGAGAGCACCGCGACGACCGGTCCCCGGAAGTCGCCGCGCCCGTCGAGGAGCGCCGCGACCGGGCTGGCACCCGCCGGTTCCACGACCAGCTTGGCCCGCTCCAGGCACAGCAGCAGCGCGGCGGAGAGCTGGTCCTCGCCGACCGTGCGCACCTCGTCCACCAGCTCGCGCACCAGCTCGAACGGCACGTTGCCCGGCGTACCCACCTTGATGCCGTCGGCCATGGTGGCCGGGTGCGGCACGGTCACCGGGCGCCCGGCGCTCAGCGAGGGCGGATAGGCGGCGGCGCCCTCCGCCTGCACGCCGATGATCCTGACGTCGGGACGCAGCGACTTCACCGCGACCGCGATCCCGGCCGCGAGACCCCCGCCGCCCATGCCGACGACGATCGTGCCGACCTCGGGGCACTGTTCCAGGATCTCCAGACCGACCGTGCCCTGACCGGCGATGACGTCCGGGTGGTCGAAGGGGTGGATGAACACCGCGCCGGTCTCGGCCGCGTACTCCTGCGCGGCGGCCAGCGTCTCGTCCACGACCTGGCCGTGCAGCCGCACCTCGGCGCCGTACTCGCGGGTGGCGCTGATCTTGGGCAGCGGGGCGCCCTTGGGCATGAAGACCGTGGAGTGCACGCCGAGCAGCGCGGAGGCCAGTGCGACGCCCTGGGCGTGGTTGCCCGCGCTGGCGGCCACCACTCCGGCGGCGCGCTCCTCGGGGAGGAGTCCCGCGATGCGGACGTAGGCGCCGCGCAGCTTGAACGAGCCGGTGCGCTGGAGGTTCTCGCACTTGAGGTGGACCGGGGCGCCGACCTGGCGGGACAGATGACGGCTGCCCTCCATGGCGGTCACGCGGGCCACGCCCGAGAGCATCTTCTGGGCTCCGCGCACGTCGTCGAGAGTGACGGAGCGCAAGGAGCCGGCCATGCCGTAGCTCATGTCTCCAGTCTCGCAGTTCACACCCGCACACGGTGGCACCGCCCGGCCCCCAAAACCGGTTTCCCCAGGGCCCGTACGGGCCGGGGCCGGGCCGCGTACCCTGTCCCCCAACTCAGCCCGTCCCTCATGAAGCGAGCCTCCGGCCATGCCCACAACACCTGACATGTCGATGGACATGACGACCGTCGGTGACACCGGCCTCCTCGACACGCTCCAGCACGAGGTGGCGGTCTTCGCCCGGCGCGCCGAACAGACCCGGCTCGGTGGTGTCGGTCAGGTCCGCAACTCCATGGACCGCGCCGCGTATCTGCTGCTCAACCGGCTCGACAACGAGGGCCCCATGGGGGTCAAGGCGCTCGCCGCGAGCATGGGGATCGACTCCTCGACGGTGACCCGGCAGGTGGCGCCGCTGGTGGAGGCGGGTCTCGTCAAGCGCACCTCGCACCCGGAGGACGGGCGCGCGGTGGTGCTCCAGCTCTCCCCGCGCGGCGCCAACCGGCTCGCGGAGGTGCGCACCTCGCGGCGGCAGTTGATGGCCGAGCTGACCGAGGACTGGACCGCCGTGGAGCGCGAGGAGTTCTGCGCGCTGCTCACGCGCTTCAACACCGCGCTCTCCGCCCGTATGACGCCTCCCACGCAGCCGCCCGCCGTCTCCTGAGGCGCGCGGTCCGGGCGTGGGGCTGTTGCCGTCCGGGCTCTTGACCCCGGGGCGTGCCGGGCATCGGATGAGACCGGGCCCATGACGGCGGGCCGGACCGGTCCTCGTGCCGGGCCGGTCAGGGGGGAGGCGCGGTGCGCGGTCGGCAGCCGACGCGGGACGCCCGCCGGGACAGCGAGTTCACGGCGTTCGCCCGGGGCGCGGGGGCGCGGCTGCTGCGCGCGGCGACCCTGCTCACCGCCGAGCCGCCGGACGCCAACCCCCGCGCGCGGCGCCTGCTGACGCGGGCGCTCGCCCATGTCTACGCCCACTGGGACCGGCCGCCCGGCGAAGATCCGTACGAACGGGCGCGCGCGCATCTCGCGGTGCGCTTCGCACGCGGGAGCTGGTACCGGCGTGCGCCCCTGGTCCGTCCGCGGGGTCCGCTGGCGGCGCTCACCCCGCGGGAGCGGGTGGTGCTGGTGCTGCGGGTGTGCGAGGGGGTCGGCGAGGAGCAGACGGCGGCGCTGCTGGGGCTGCCCGCCGAGCGGGTGTACCGGATCTGCGAGCGCGCGACGGTCCGTGTGCTGCGTCCGCCGCCGCCCGCCGGGCGTGCGGGGGTGCGCGGGGTGGCGTCGTGGGCGCGGGGTCCGGGGCGTCCGTCGTGAGCC
The DNA here is from genome assembly GCF_016482685.1 of Streptomyces sp. DSM 110735. GTDB lineage: Bacteria > Actinomycetota > Actinomycetes > Streptomycetales > Streptomycetaceae > Streptomyces. The sequence continues at coordinate 316,457 of NZ_JACYHF010000007.1, forward strand.
GGGCGGAGCGGGCGGCAGCCGTACGACGGCTCCTGGAGCGCACGCCGGTGGTCGTGCCGCCGGGGCTGTACGCCGACGCGGCGCGGCGGGGTGCCCGGGCGCTGTGGCTCGGGCGGCTGGCGCGGCGGGTCCTTGGGCTGCTGCTGTGCGCGGCGGTGGTGGCGTTCGTGGTGTGGGCGGCGCGGACGCAGCCGTGGGTGGAGCCGCCGTCGCGGACGACTCCACCCGTGCGCGGCTGGTGAGAGCGCGGGTGTGTGAACCCTGGCTGCTGCCCGCTGCCCGCTGCCCGCCGGGGCGCTTACTTGCCGAGGGCCTGCTTCAGGTCCTCCAGCAGGTCGTCGGCGTTCTCGATGCCGACGGAGAGGCGCACGAGGTCGGCGGGGACCTCCAGGGCGGAGCCGGACACCGAGGCGTGCGTCATGCGGCCCGGGTGCTCGATCAGCGACTCGACACCGCCGAGGGACTCGCCGAGGGTGAAGACCTGGGTGCGGTTGCAGACCTCGACCGCCGCCTCCTCGCCGCCCTCGACGCGGAAGGAGATCATGCCGCCGAAGGCACGCATCTGCTTGGCGGCGACCTCGTGGCCGGGGTGCTCGGGCAGCCCCGGGTAGAGCACGCTGGTCACGCGCGGGTGCCGGGAGAGCATGTCGGCGATCTTCGTGGCGTTCTCGCTGTGGCGGTCCATGCGCACGGCGAGGGTCTTGGTGCCGCGCAGCACCAGCCAGGAGTCGAAGGGACCGGCGACGGCGCCCATCGAGTTCTGGTGGAAGCCGATCTCCTCGCCCAGACCCTCGTCGGCGACGATCAGCGCACCGCCGACCACGTCCGAGTGACCGCCCATGTACTTGGTCAGGGAGTGCACGACGACGTCCGCGCCCAGCGACAGCGGCTGCTGGAGGTAGGGCGTGGCGAAGGTGTTGTCGACGACCAGCTTGGCTCCGGCGGCGTGCGCGACCTGCGCCACGGCGGCGATGTCGGTGATGCCGAGCAGCGGGTTGGAGGGGGTCTCCACCCAGACGGCCTTGGTCTTCGGGGTGATCGCGGCGCGTACGGCGGCCGGGTCGCTGGTGTCGGCGACGGACCACTCGATGCCCCAGCGGGAGGCGACCTTGGCGAAGAGGCGGAAGGTGCCGCCGTAGGCGTCGTTCGGGATCACCACGTGGTCGCCCGGGACGAGCAGCGTGCGCAGCAGGGTGTCCTCGGCCGCGAGACCGGAGGCGAACGCGAAGGCGCGCCGGCCGCCCTCCAGCGCGGCGAGGTTCTCCTCCAGTGCCGTCCTGGTGGGGTTGGCGCTGCGGCTGTACTCGTAACCGCCGCGCAGCCCGCCGACGCCGTCCTGCTTGTAGGTCGAGACCTGGTAGATGGGCGGGACGACCGCGCCGGTGAGGGGATCGGCGGTGTTGCCCGCGTGGATCGCCAGAGTCTCGAAGTGCTCGCTGATGTGCCTGTCGCTCATGTGCACCGAGCGTAATGCGCTCGCGGGGGTGATGCCGGACGCGAGCGTCCGTGCCCTGTTACGGGAACCTTTCCACAGGCTGTCGCGGGAGGTTTTCCACAGGCTGTCCGAGGGGGGTTGGCCAAGTGTCGGGCTCGTCTGGTTCGCTTGTGGCATGGCGATTCTCTGGCTGCTGATGGCGCTGCTCATGCTGTGCTTCGTGCTGCTCCCGTTCCGGCGGCGCAGGCGCGGCATCGAGCAGGTGCACCCCGGGCACCCGGACGCCGCCGACCCGGCGCGGTACGGCTTCGTGCGCCAGGAGGAGCTGGACGTGCGGATGCCGGGCCCCGACGCGGACCTGCTGGAGGTCCTGGACCTGGTGCAGCGCACCGGTGACTACCGGGCGGCGGCGCAGTTGCTCGCGGGCACCGAGGCGGAGAGCGAGACGCGCTGGCAGCGGGTGCAGGCGTTCGCGGGCGCGGCGGCGCTCGAGTTGCAGCAGCGCCCCGGCGGGATACACGAGACGCCGGGCGGTCAGTGGCTGAGGGTCTGGCGGACCGAGCAGCCGAAGGACGCGGGCGGCGCGGCGGTGCACGCGGAGTTCCTGGTGCAGCAGGCGTGGCGTACGTCGGTGCCGGGCACGGACGACTTCCGGATCATCATGGAGGAGGCCCGGGACGCCTGCGCGCAGGCGGCGCTGCTGGCTCCCGGCGACCCGGTGCCGTACATCGTGGAGCTGTCGGTGGCGCGCGGGCTCGGCTACCAGCGCGAGGAGTTCGACCAGCTCTGGCTGAAGATCCTGGACCGCGCCCCGCACCACATGGGCGCGCATCTGGCCGCGCTGCACCACTGGTGCGAGAAGTGGCACGGCTCGCGCGAGGAGGCGTACGCCTTCGCGGAGGCGGCGGCAGCCCGCGCGCCCGAGGGTTCGCTGCTGTCCGCGCTGCCGCTCTTCGCGGTCTTCGAGCACCTGCCCGAGGTCAACCTGGTGATGGGCTTCTACCAGAGCGAGGTCGTCACCAAGGCGATGCACGGCGCGCTGCACGCGGTCGCCACCGCCCGCGCGGACGACCCGGTGCTCGCGCACGTCCGGCATCTGCTGACCTTCTTCCTGGTGCGCGCCGAGCGCTGGGCGGAAGCCATGGACCAGTTCGTGCACGTGGACGGGCATGTCGGGGCGCTGCCGTGGACCCTGTCGGCGGACCCGGCGGCGGAGTTCGCGCTGTACCGCGCGGTGGCGGTGGCGGGGTACGAGGCCAACGGCGGCAGCCCGGCGAACCTCCCGGGCTGACACCACCTCGGCGTCAACCTCGCTTGACCTGATCCGGGATCAGGATTGCCCCGCTGACCTGGGGTAAGGCATACTCCGCTTGCCCCGGTCTTTGCTCCCGCTTTGCCGTGGGTCGCTCCGAGTCCCCCCACACTCACCGGCGGCACCGTCACCCGGCACCGCCCTGTCCGCGTATCTCCGGTTTCGTATCTCCGGTTTCCCGATTCACCGGGTCCTGTGGGGGGATCTCTGCCCGATGCTCGCCAGCCTGCGCGCGCTGCGTGCCCTCGTCCTGCTCCTCGGCTTCTATCTGCTGAGCCTTCTCGTGCTCGCCGCGCTGGCCGCCCTCGACGTCTCCCTGCTGGAGTACGTCCACGGCTACGCCGCCTTCAAGCTCGTCGGCCTCTCGGTGCTGCTCGCCGTCCCCGTCGTGCGCGGACTGTTCATGCTGCGCACGCCCAAGGGCGAGGACCCGCCCGGCATCGAGGTCACCGAGACCGACGAGCCCCGATTGTGGGCGCTGGTGCGTGAGCTGGCCGCCGAGGCGGGCACCCGCGCGCCCGACCGCGTACTGCTCACCCCCGACGTCAACGCCTCCGTCCGCGAGGAGCCCCGCCTGCTCGGTCTGCTCCCCGGACCGCGCCGCCTGACCCTCGGCGTACCGCTGCTGACCGGGCTGAGCGAGGCGCAGTTGCGCGCGATCCTCGGTCACGAGTACGGCCACTTCACCGGCGGCGACACCCGGCTGTCCGTGCTGGTGGTGCGCGGACGGATGCAGATCGGGCGGGTCGTCGGACGGTTCCACGAGAGCGCGCGCAAGAAGGCGGCGGAGGAACACGACCGCCAGGAGAAGGCGGCGGCCAAGCGGATCGCCAAGGGCAAGCAGCCCCGCGCGCTCGACACCGCGCACGCCGGGGCGACGTACCGCGCGATGGCGTGGCTCTACACGCAGTACGGCAAGCTCTATCTGCGCGACTCGCTGTCCACGGCGCGTGCCCAGGAGTACGCGGCGGACCGTACGGCAGCCCGTCTCGCCGGGCGTGACGCGACCGCCTCGGCGCTGCGGGAGGTGGCGGTGCTGGCGAACCGGCACGAGTTCTACCTCGCCTCGTACGCGACCATCGGTCTGTCGGCGGGGTCGATGCCGCCGCGCGGCGAGTTCTTCGGCGGCTTCGGTCGGCTGCTGGCGGCGCGTGAGGAGCAACTGGCCGCCATGCGCGCCGAGTTGCCGACCGATGAGGTGTCGCCGTACGACTCCCACCCGCCCATCGCCGAGCGGGTGCGCCGGATCGAGGAACTGCCCGCCGACGGGCGCCCGGCCGGGGCGGGCGGTCCGGCGCTGGCCCTGCTGACCGATCCGGCGCGCACGCTGACCCTGCTGGAGGACGCGGCGCTGGTGGAGTCGGCGCTGGCGCTGCCCCGCGCGGCGGACTGGCCCGCGCTGCTGGACGCGACGATGACCGAGGGGCTGGCGTCGGGGCGGACGCCGTTGCAGCGGGCGCTCGGTGACTACACCGGGCAGCCGCCGACGCTGGAGGCGCTGCTCACGGTCGTCGACGACGGGCGGCTGTGGCAGGTGGCCGAGCGGATGCCGCGGTCCGAGGAGGCGTCGGCGGCGACGGGGCGGGCGTACCGCGAGTTCGCGCGACCCCGGCTGATCCAGTCGCTGCGGACGATGGTGCTGGCCGAGCTGAGCGCGCGGTCGCTGCTGCGGTGGGAGTTCTCCTGGTCGCAGCCCGCGGCGGTACGGCTGCCCGCGCTGACGGCGGACGCGGACGCGGATGCGGACGCGGATGCGGACGCGGATGCGGACGCGGACCCGGCCGCCGTGCTGGACGCGGCGCTGTCGGCGGCGGTCGCGGACCGCCCGGACACGGCGCCGCTGCGGGCGCTGCTGGAGCGGGCGGCGCCCCACCCGGTGTGAGGACCGGGGCACTTTCCCTCACTTGGCAACCAGCCCTTCGCACCTGAACGGACCCCCCTCCCGATGACCGTCCTGCTCTGGATCCTGGCCGTCCTGGCCACCCCGCTCGTGCTGCTCGGCGGGTGGCTGGCCTGGGTGTTCCTGAAGGAGTTCTTCACCACGGACACCGATGCCGCGCTCGCCGACGACGAGGCGGCCGAGGCGGCGGCGGTGGCCGAGCGGCTCGGGCTGCTGCCCGCCGAGCGGCAGAACACCGGACTCGCCGCCCCGCTGCCCGCCGAGTGGACCGCCGCGCTCGCCTCGGTGAGCCATGGCGCGTGGCAGCCCGCCGCGGAGGTGCTGCGCGGCATCGGGCGGGACTGGGAGCGGCGCTCGGCGTTCACGTCCCTGCTCGGGGACAAGGCTGCCGAGGCCGACGAGTGGCTGCTGAGCTGGGAGGACGCGCGTCCCGACGACCCGGACGCGGCGGTGGTCCGGGCGAGTTCCACGGTGACCCTCGCCTGGAAGGTGCGGGGCGCGCAGCGTGCCGGGTCCACCACGCGGGAGCAGTTCGAGGGCTTCCACCGGACGCTGGAGAGCGCCTGCGGGGACGTGGCGCGGGCTGCCGCGCTGAACCCGGACGACCCGACGCCGTACGTCAAGGAGATCTGGATCGCGCTCGGTCTCGGCCGTCCGAACGCCGAGATGGACACGCTGTGGACCAAGCTCACCGAGCGGGCGCCGCACCACTACGAGGCGCACTTCTCGGCGCTCCAGTACTGGTGCGCGAAGTGGCGCGGCTCCGAGCGCCTGGCGGCGGGCTTCGCCGACAAGGCGGCGGCCGGTGCCCCGGCGGGCAGTCTGCTGACGGCGCTGCCGCTGATCGCCCACCTGGAACACGACGAGTCCGACGACACGACCGCCGAGAACACACCGGAGATGATCGCCCGCGTGGACGCCGTCCTCGCGGACGTCGCCGCCGCCGACCCGTCCCACCCGCGCCTGCCCGAGGTACGCCACCTGCTCGGGTACTTCCTCCGCCTCCAGGGTCGCGACCGGGCGGCGCTGGAGCAGTTCCGCCTGGTGGACGGGTACGTCGAGGCGCTTCCCTGGCGCTACCGGGCGGACCCGGCGGCGGAGTACTGCGCCTTCAGGAACGCGACGGCGAAGGCGGCGGAGGGGGTGTAGCGGGCGGAATGCGAGGGGTACCCGGCCCGTTGCACTAATCGGTGGCCCTTCCGCCATCCCCGAACCACCACAGGGAGACGAGACCCCATGCTCTTCGGCCGCACACCGCAGCTCCCCACCCCTGAGCAGGCGCTGGCCGGGCGCACCGCGCCCGCCTTCGACGTCCCCGACCGCCACACCGTCCTCGGCACCCCGCTGCTCGGTCCCTACCCCGAGGGTCTGGAGATCGCGGACTTCGGGCTCGGCTGCTTCTGGGGCGCCGAGCGCAAGTTCTGGCAGCTCCCGGCGGGTGTCTACACCACGCTGGTGGGCTACGAGGGCGGCTACACCGAGAACCCGTCCTACGAGGAGGTCTGCTCGGGTCTGACCGGTCACACGGAGGCCGTCCGCGTGGTCTACGACCCCGCGGTGATCTCCTACGACCGCCTCCTGAAGACCTTCTGGGAGTCCCACGACCCCACCCAGGGCTTCCGCCAGGGCAACGACGTCGGCACCCAGTACCGCTCCGCCATCTACACCCACTCCCCCGCCCAGGCAGCCGCCGCCGAGATGTCCCGCGAGGCGTACCAGAAGGTCCTCACCGCCTCCGGCCTCGGCACGATCACCACGGAGATCCTCCCCGCCGAAGGCCGCCCCTTCTACCCCGCCGAGCCCTACCACCAGCAGTACCTCGACAAGAACCCCGCGGGCTACTGCGGCATCGGCGGCACCGGCGTCTCCTGCCCGATCGGCGTGGCCCCGGCAGAGGGCTGACCGAGCCGTTCGAGACAAGGGGGGACCGTGGCCGTCGAGTTCACGTACCGGAATCTCGGGGCGCGCGACCTGCCCCGGCGGGGGCTCACCCCGCGGAGCGCGCCCGCGCACGTCCTGCTGGTCGACCTGGAGGCCGACTTCACCGTGCGGGACGGGGAGCGGGTCGTGATGGAGGAGGGGCTCTTTCCGGTGGCCGAGCTGGCTCGGGAGCTGGTGGGGTGGCTCCGGGGGGACGAGGCGGAGCGGGGGGACTTCGCGTTCGCGTCGATGTCGTACGACGAGGTCGGGGCGGTGCGGATCGTGCGCGGGGACGGCGGGTGGCGGGTCGGGGGTGTGTACGACCCGGGGGTGTGGAGCGCGCCGGTGGGGTCGGACGTGCTGGACAGGGCGCTGCGGGGGTTCGTGGACGGGGTGCGGGCGGACGTCGGTGTGATGGGGGTCGGCCCCGGGCTGATTCCTCTCGGGTGAGGGGATCGGGCCGGGGCCTCGCCCCTGCTCAAGACGTCAGATCGTGGCGGTGTCGATCACGAAGCGGTAGCGGACGTCGCTGGCGAGGACGCGCTCGTACGCCTCGTTGATCTCCTCGGCGGCGATCAGCTCGATCTCCGCGCCGATCCCGTGCGCCGCACAGAAGTCGAGCATCTCCTGGGTCTCGGCGATGCCGCCGATGCCGGAGCTGGAGAGGCTGCGGCGGTGCCCGAAGAGGGACTGGAGGGTGATCTGGACGGGCTCCTCGGGGAGACCGACGTTGACGAGGGCGCCGTCGGTGCGCAGCAGCGAGGCGTAGGCGGCGAAGTCCAGCGGCGCGGAGACCGTGTTGAGGATCAGGTCGAAGGTGCCGGCCAGCTCCTCGAAGGTCTTGGGGTCGCCGGTGGCGTAGTAGTGGTCGGCGCCGAGACGGAGACCGTCGTCCCGCTTGCGCAGGGACTGCGAGAGGACGGTGACCTCGGCGCCCAGCGCGTGGGCGATCTTGACGGCGACGTGTCCGAGACCGCCGAGGCCCACGACCGCGACCTTCTTGCCCGGACCCGCGCCCCAGTGCCGCAGCGGCGAGTACGTGGTGATGCCCGCGCACAGCAGCGGCGCGGCCACGTCCAGGGACAGCCCGTCGGGGACGCGGACGACGAAGTCCTCGTTCACGACGATGTTCTGCGAGTAGCCGCCGTAGGTGGGCTCGCCGTCCTTGCCGACGGCGTTGTACGTCCAGACGGGGCCGCCGCCGGTGCAGTACTGCTCCAGGCCCGCCTCGCAGTTCTCGCACACGCGGCAGGAGTCGACCATGCAGCCGACGCCGACCCGGTCGCCGACCGCGAACTTGGTCACCTCGGGTCCGACCTCCGCGACGACACCCGCGATCTCGTGGCCGGGCACCATCGGGAAGATGCCCTCGCTCCAGCCGTCGCGTGCCTGGTGGATATCGGAGTGGCAGATGCCGGTGAACTGGATGTCGATCAGTACGTCGTGAGCGCCGACCGGCCGTCGCTCGATGGTGGTCCGCTCCAGCGGTGCCTTGGCGGCGGGCGCGGCGTACGCGGCAACAGTGGTCATGCCGGAACTCTCCTGGTGGGGGTGGTCGTACCTGCCCGGCCGGGGTCCGGCGCGGGCACTCTTCCAGCCTGCCTCGGCTTCCCCCCGCCCGCCCAGTCCACGCCTTTGCGTACGACCGCCGTGCCTACCACTGGCAAGGTCAGGCTCCCGGACCCACGCACACACCCGGGCACGGATACTGGCCGTATGAACGAACAGCCGGAGGCGGGCGGCGGTCCGGCGCTGGACCGGCGGGCCGAGCTGAGCGAGTTCCTGCGCAGCAGACGGGCGCGGCTGAAGCCGGACGACGTGGGTCTGTCCGGCTTCGGCAGGCAGCGACGGGTGCCGGGGCTGCGCCGCGAGGAGCTGGCGCAGTTGGCCGGGGTCTCGGTGGCGTACTACACCCGCCTGGAACAGGGCAACGGGCGCAATGTCTCCGCGGAGGTCCTCGACTCCATCGCCCGCGCGCTGCGGCTGACCGACGCCGAGCACGCCCACCTGATCCACCTGGCCCGCCCGAAGGCGCACAAGAAGCGGCCTGCGGCGCGTCAGCCGCAGGTACGGCCCGCGCTGCGCGAACTCCTCGACGCGATGGACTCGGTGCCCGCGTACGTCGTGGGGCGCCGCTCGGAGATCCTCGCCTGGAACCGGATGGCGGCGGCGCTCTTCGGCGACTGGTCCCGGCTGGCGCCCGCCGACCGCACCTGGGCGCGTCTGGTGTTCCTGCACCCGCCCTACCGCGAGCTGTTCGTGAACTGGGAGCAGAAGGCGATCGACGTGGTGTGCGGGCTGCGCATGGACGCGGGCCGCTTCCCGGACGATGCCCGGCTGTCGGCGCTGGTGGGCGAACTGTCGGTGAAGAGCGAGGAGTTCCGCAGGCTCTGGGCCACGCACGACGTCAAGGAACAGTGCCACGGCGTCAAGCAACTGCACCATCCGCTGGTCGGTCCGCTCGCCCTCAGCTTCGAGAGCTTCCGCGCCACCGGCGACCAGGACCTCTCCCTGGTCACCTATCACGCCGAGCCGGGCTCGCCGTCGGCCGAGTCCCTGCGCCTGCTGTCCAGTTGGGGCACGGACGCGGCGCGCGCCACGTTGTAGGAAACGGGAAGGGCACCCGAGCCGCAGCCCGGGTGCCCCCCTTGTGAAGCGGCGGAATCACTTGCCCCGATAGGCGTCGTGCACCGTGATCCGCGCGGTGTTGCCCTTCTTGTCCGCGATCTTGGCGCGGAACGAAATGCTCTTGTTCTTCGCCGGGTTCTTCACGGTGATCCGCCCGTCGTGCACGGCGACCTTGGTGAAGGTCGTGCCGTCGTAAGAGACGTACACCGCAAGGGACTTGAGGTTGCGGCCCGCCGCCGCGCCCTCGACGGTGACCGGGAAGGTGACCTTCTTGCCCGCCGCGACCCGTCCGTCCAGGTCCACCGAGGCGCCGAAGCGGACCGAGGAGACGGGCAGGACGGTGATGTCGTCGGACTTCTTCTTCGAGCGGAAGGTCCAGGACGCGTCGACCCGCGAGGTGGCTCCCGCGACCTTGGCCGAGCGCTTGACCGAGGTGGTCAGCAGGTAGGCGGCGTCGCCGGAGGGGACCGTGAAGAGCCCGTCGCCGTTCAGCGGGTCCTCGTTGGAGCCGACCTTGCTGCCGTTGCGGTACAGGGTCGTGTGTGCCGAGCTGACGGCGGAGCCGCCGAGGTGGCCCGCGCCGTCGGTGAAGAGGGCGAGACGGCCGTAGAGGGTGTTGCCCTCGCGGAAGACGCCGGAGACGTCGCTGACGCGCGGGGCGAAGACCGCGGTGTTGATCTTCTCGCTGTAGGTCCTGCCCGCCTTGTAGCCGCGCGGGTCACCGACGTAGCCCGCGTCGCTGAGCGGGAAGCCGTCCTCGTCCTTGCCGCCGTACTGCTCGAAGTCCAGCTCCCACTTCGCGCCGCCGGTGGCGGACAGGTGCAGGGTGCGGGTGCCGGGCAGCTTCTGCGTGACGGAGATGGAGGAGGCGCTGGAGACGTCGGGCAGCCAGCCCACCGCGCTCACGGCGCCGGTCTTGTTCGCGGCGCTCGCGCCGAGACCTGCCTTGACGGTGGCCAGTTCGCTCGCCTTGTAGTGCTTGGTGTAGCCGGTGGCGAGGCGGGAGACCGGACCGCCGGTGGTGGTGTCGTACTCCTCGGTCTTGCCCTTGGTCCAGTGGGTGTCCCACTGCTGGGTCAGCGTGCCCGCCGGAGCCTTCGGGCCGAGGTGGGCGACGCGCAGCCCCTTGAAGCTGTCCATGAACCAGCCCGCGCCGAAGCCGTACTCACCGGCCTCGACGTCGTACCCGCTGTACCCCGCCTCCAGCTTGGCGCCCTTGGCGGGCACGGTGATGTCCACCGGCCGTGCGGTGCGCGCGTCGACGGTGACCGTGGCGTTCTTGGTGACGGTCAGGTGCGGCTGGGCGATCCAGTCCATGCCCTTGGCTGCGGAGATGGAGCTGTCCAGGACGTACGAGCCCTTGGGCAGCCGCACCTTCGCGGTGCCGGAGGGGTCGTACGGCGTCACCGTGTCGCCCTTGGCCTCGCCGGTGAGGGCGCTGAGGGAGACCTCGTAGTCGGGCGTCGCCTTACCGTTGCGGCCGAGGAACTTCAGCGTCACGTCGTACGACTCGACCTCGCGCTGGACGGCGGCGGCGGTGCGGACGCTCTGACCGCCGCCGGTCGCCGTGACGTACGCGGAGTAGGCGCCGTCGGTGGTGCCGCCGAGGCGGGTGTCGACGGTGAGACCGACGGCGGTGCTGCCGTGCGCGGGCACGGTGACGTGGTCGTCGGCGAGCCGGAAGAACCCGGCCGGGGCAGCCTTGCCGGTGGGTCCGGTGGCGGTGGTGGAGAGGTCGAGGGTGACGTCCTTGTCGCCGAGGTTGCGGTAGGTCAGCTCCCGGGTCACCGGCTTGTCGTCGGTGTGCGGCCACTGCTGCTCGGGGAAGCTGACCGAGACCGGGTCCGCGATCACGGACTGCCCGATCGCCTTGTCGACCTGCACGCGCCCCGACCCCTGCTCGAACGGCGTGTAGGCGCCGCCCTTGGTGGAGCCGGTGAGCGCGCCCTTCAGCTCGGCGTAGCCCCAGTCGGGGTGCTCCTGCTTGAGGATCGCGGCGGCGCCCGCGACGTGCGGGGTGGCCATGGAGGTGCCGGAGATGGTCAGGTAGCCCGGCGGGTTCTCGCCGACCTCGTCGTCGATGACGCTGCCCTTGGCGGCGGCGGCGGTGATGTCGACGCCGGGCGCGGTGAGGTCGGGCTTGATGGCGCCGTCGCCGTTGCGGGGACCGGTGGAGGAGAAGTCCGCGAGCTTGTCCTTGCCGTCCACGGCGCCGACGGTGAGCGCGGCGTCCGCGCTGCCGGGCGAGCCGACGGAGTGGGGTCCCTCGTTGCCCGCCGCGATGGCGAACAGGATGCCCTTCTCCTTGGACAGCTTGTTGACCTCGGCTTCGAGCGGGTCGATGCCGGGGCTGTCCTCGCCGCCGAGGCTCAGGTTGACGACGTCGGCGCCCTCCTTGGCCGCCCACTCCATGCCCGCGAGGATGCCGGAGTCGTCGCCGAAGCCGTCGTCGTCGAGGACCTTGCCGCTCAGGAGCCGGGCGTCGGGCGCGACGCCCTTGTACTTACCGCCCGACTTGGCGCCGGTGCCCGCGACGATGGAGGCGACGTGGGTGCCGTGCCCGAAGTGGTCGGTGGCATCGCGGGCGGTGGAGAAGTTCTTCGCCGCGATCACCTGGGTCTTCAGGTCCGGGTGACTGGTGTCGACGCCGGTGTCGAGCACGGCGACCTTGACGCCCTTGCCGGTGTATCCGGCGGCCCACGCGGTGGGGGCGCCGATCTGCGGCACGGACTTGTCGAGGGCTGCCTTGCGGACGCCGTCCAGCCAGACGTGGGCGATGCCGGAGGCGGCCCGGTCCCCGTCGGTGACCGCGTGCCACAGGGCGGTGGTGTCCGCCGCCGGGGTGCGTACGGCGTCGGCGTCGAGGGCGCCGAGGCTGTGGCGCAGGGTGCCCGCGTCGCGCACGTCGGTGCGGGCGGCGCCCGCGGCGCCCCGGTAGCCGACGATGACCTTCAGACCGTCGCGCTGGGCTTTGCGGGTGGCGGGCCTGTTCAGCTCGGTGACGTCGAACAGCCGCTGGTCGAGGGTGCCGGAGGCGAGCAGCCGGGCGGCGTCCGCCGGGACGACCAGCGTGTGGGTGCCTGCCTTACGGACCTGGACGGGTATGTGCTCGCGGCCCTTGGCCCGGTCGAGCCCGACGACACGGCCCTTGGCGTCGAGGACGACGCGGTCGCCGGTGATCAGGGTGACGTGGTGGCGCCCGGTGCCGGTCGTGCTGCCGGGCGCGCTCTTGGCGGTCGCCGAGGCGGTCCGCACAGGGTTCGCCGACGCGGGGCTGGTCATTCCCGCTGCGAGGGCGACGGCCGCGGCGGTGGCCACGGTGGCCGCCGCCGCGTTCTTCACTTGTCTGCGCAAGACTCTCCCCCTGGAGATGAGGTGACGGACGAATCCGTGATTCATCCGTTCGGGGGATTGTTCGCACGTATGCTCCACCACCCCCGGATCATGGAGTATGCCGGGGGTGGTCAGGGGGCTCAAGAGGGTTCAGGGGGTCAAGTCGCCCTCTGTGACATGGGTGTGACAGGGAATCAAAGGCTCCGGGACAACGCCGCTCGGGCGTCCGCTCGGGCGCCTGCCCGCGCGTCCGTTCAGGCGTCCGCGTTCTCCCGCACGGTGATCTTCCCCTTGCGGATCGTCGCCAGGCGCGGCGCCTTGCGGGCGATCGCGGAGTCGTGGGTGACCATGACGAAGGTCAACCCCTGTTCCTTCCACAGCCGTTCGAGGACGTCCATGATCTCGTCGCGCATGCTCTCGTCGAGGTTGCCGGTCGGCTCGTCCGCGAGCAGCACCTTGGGCTTCTTCACCAGCGCGCGGGCGATGGCGACCCGCTGCTGCTGACCGCCGGACATCTCCGAGGGGAGGTGTCCGAGCCGCTCACCGAGACCGACCGACTCCAGCGCCTCGGCGGCCAGTTCGCGCCGCTGCTTCGCCTTGATGCCGAGCGGGACGAGGGCGGTCTCGACGTTCTCCTGTGCGGTGAGCGTCGGGATGAGGTTGAAGGACTGGAAGACGAAGCCGATGCTCTCGCTGCGCACCTTCGTCAGCCGCGCCTCCGACAGCTTGGCCAGATCGGTGCCGTCGAGCACGACCTCGCCGGAGGTGGGGCGGTCGAGCGCGCCCAGCATCTGGAGCAGCGTGGACTTGCCGCCGCCGGTCGGACCCTGGATGACCAGGCGGTCACCGGCGCCGATGGTGAGGTCGACGCCGTCGAGGGCGAGCACGGTGTCCTTGCCGCGGGTGTAGCGCTTGGTGACGTTTCTCAGTTCGTACATGGGGGCTCCTGGGAGGGGTTCGGGGTGGGCCGGGGCGCGCTGCCGCTACTCGACGCGGCGCAGGGCGTCCGCCGGGCGCAGGCGGGAGGCACGCCAGCCGCCGAAGGCACCGGCGACCAGACCGCCCGCGACCGCGAGACCCACCGCGAGGGCGATCGTGGTGACGCTGACCGGCGCGGTGAGGGCGACCTCCAGGGTCTTCGCCGCCTGCCGGCCGCGGTCCCCGAAGCCACCGCCACCACCGAAGCCACCGCCGCCGCCCCCGCCGAAACCGCCGCCCGTGCTGCCGAGCTGCGCCTGGAGGGTGGGGCTGATCGCGGTGACCGCGTAGGCACCGGCCAGACCGAGCGCGATGCCGAGGACGCCGCCGACCAGCCCGTTGACCATCGCCTCACCGGCGACCTGGCGCACCACCCGGCCCGACTTCCAACCGAGCGCCTTCAGCGTGCCGAACTCGCGCACCCGGCGGGAGACGGCGGCAGAGGTGAGCAGCCCGGCGACCAGGAACGCGGCGACCAGCACGGCGATGGAGAGCCAGCGCCCGACCTTGGTCGCGAGCGAGGAGGCGGTGGACAGCGAGCCGGAGACCGTCTTGGCGAGGTCGGCGGAGGTGGTGACCGTCGTACCGGAGACGTTCTTCTGGATGGCGCTCTTGACGGCCGCGATCCGCTGGGAGTCGGTCGCCCGGACGTAGACCGTGGTGACCTTGTTCTTCTCGTCCGCGAGGCTCTGGGCGCGCTGGAGCGGGATGTAGAGGTTGGCCGCCGCGTCGCCGCTGTCGGCGGTGGCGATGCCGATCACCTTGAACTTGGTGCCCTTGACCGTGACGGTCGAACCGGCTTTGTACTTCTTCTGCTTGGCGTAGGCGGAGTCGACGACGGCCACCTTGGCGTCGGTCTCGGACGCCTTGAACGTACGCCCGCTGGTCAGCTTGGAGGAGGACAGCGGACCGAGCGCGGTGCGGGTGACGTCGGTGCCGAAGACGGTGTACTGGTTGATGTCGAAGTTGGCGCCGCCGCCCTTGACTTCGCCCTGCGGCTGGCCGTAGCCGCGCGAACGTCCGCCGCCGGAGCCGCCGTTCTGCTGGAACTGACCCCGGGTGAACTGCCCGTCCACCTTGAACACGTTGAGGCTGAGACCGCCGGTGGCCGCCGAAACCCCCTTCTGCGCCGCGACCTTGGCGACGGTCGAGGAGGAGAGGGTGGTGAAGCCCTGGACCATGACGCGGTCGCTGCTCTGCTTGGAGTCGTCGTCGCTGCCGCGCGCGTCGAACTTGAAGCGGGGGCGTCCGGCGCCGCTGGAGTCCGGCGTCGACGCCTTGGTGACGGTCATGTCCGTGCCGAGTCCGTAGAGCGACTGGAGCACCTTGTCCTGGGCGCTGCTCATGCCGCTGGAGACGGAGTTGACGACGATGACCAGGGCTATGCCCAGGGCGAGACCGGAGGCGACGACGAGGGCCGCCTTTCTACGGCGGCGCAGTTCGCGCCTCAGGTAGGTGAAGAACATGGCGGCACGGTAGGAAAGTTGCCTGATGGCTTGCTGAGGCCGCCATAAGAGCGGGATGAGAAGCGCCGGGAAACGCCGATGCCGCCCTCGGGGAGGGCGGCATCGGTGCGCTCGGGGGGTGCCGGGTGGCGGTGGGGTCAGACCGCCGAACCCGCCTTCCACTGCGCCCAGTCCATGTTCCAGCCGTTGAGACCGTTGTCCGGGGCCACCGTCTTGTCGCCGGTGTTCTTCAGGACCACGACGTCACCGACCAGGGAGTGGTTGAACATCCAGGCGGCCGGGGTGTTCGGGTCGCCCGCGCCCTTGGTGTCGGACAGACCGACACAGCCGTGGCTGGTGTTCACGCTGCCGAAGATGGACTTCGCGCCCCAGTAGTTGCCGTGCAGGAAGGTGCCGGAGCTGGTGAGCCGGATGGCGTGCGGCACGTCCTTGATGTCGTACTCGCCCTTGCCGTCGTCGTCCGTGAAGCCGACCGTCGCGCCGTTCATGCGGGTCTGCTGGAACTTCTCGGACATGACCATGATGCCGGCGTAGGTCTTGTTCTCGGGCGAACCGGCGGAGATCGGGATCTGCTTGATCACCTTGCCGTCGTGCGTGACCTTCATCTGCTTGGTCGCCGCGTCGATGTACGAGACCTGGTTGCGGCCGACGTGGAAGGTGACCGTCTTCTGCTGGACGCCGTAGACGCCGTTGGCGCCCTCGACACCGTCGAGCGCCAGCTTCAGCGTGACGGTGGAGTTCTCCTTCCAGTACGTCTCCGGGCGGAAGTCGATGCGGTTGGCGTTGAACCAGTGCCCGACGACCTCCTGACCGCTGCTGGAGGTGACCGTGATCCCCTTCTGCACGGCGGACTTGTTGGTGATCGCCTTGTCGAAGTTGATCGACACGGGCATGCCCACCCCGACGGTGCTGCCGTTGTCCGGGGTGAAGTTGCCTATGAAGCTGTTCGCCGGGGCGACCGTGGTGAAGGACGCGTTCTCGTGGGCGACACGGCCCTTGGAGTCCTTCGCCTCGGCCGAGACCTTGTAGGTGGTCGAGCGCTCGAGCTGGGCGCTCGGCTTCCAGCTCAGCTTGTCGGCGGAGAGGGCACCCGCGACGTCGTGACCGTCCGACGTGGTCATGCGCACATCGGTGAGCTTGCCCTTGGCGACCTTGACGGCCGCCGAGTTGTTGATGGAGGCGTTGTTCGAGCCGTCCTTCGGCGTGATCGTGATCTGCGCCTCGGACGACTTCGCCGCCGCCGCCTCGTCGGCCTTGGCCGCCGAGTTGTCGCCGCCGTCCGCCGCGCTGGCGTCACCGCCACCGGAACAGCCCGTCAGTACGAGCACACCACCGAGCAGTGCGGACGCGACCGTGAGGCCCTTGCGCCGCTTACTGTCCGTCATCACACGCTTCTCCATCGTTGCCGAATCCGAAAACCCCGAGAGTCCCCGCTGGAAGGTTTCAACGTCACGGCCACGCCGTCCCGTTCCCCGTTCCGGGGAGGTGTGGGACACGCCACGCCCCTGCAGGGGGCGGGATCGACCGTGCTCTCCTGTACAGACGAGAGAACCCGGACGGTGGTTGCCGTCCGGGTTCACGGATGCCCCAGGACGCTCAGCCGATGCCGTCTTCCTCGTCGTCGTCCGACCCATCATCCTCGCCCAGGTCCCACTCCGGCGAATCCGGGTCGTAGTCGATCTGCTCGCTCGACCAGGAGGCTTGCTGGAGCTCTACCCCGGCCAACCCGCTGACCAGGCTGAACGGATCGACGAGATACGCCAGCGCCTCTTCGGTGTCTTCCGTCACAGCGGACTCGGCGTGCGCCCGCTCACCCTCCGGGACGTCCGGATCGCCGGCCAGCCGGTTCACCGCGGCCTGCGTCAGCTCGTCCTCGTCGGTCACCTCCAGGATCAGCTCCACCTGAAGTCGTACAAAACGTGATGTCTTTTCAGCGTCCATGACGTGAGCCTAGGGCCGAAACCTGTCGTGACTTTCCTGTGACCCGCGATTTTCACTAACATCGCTCCACACGGCCAATTCGCCAGTGCCACAAGGGGGATCGATATTCCGTGTCATCCGCTCGCCGTCCGCTGCTGACCGCCACCGCCGCGGGCACGCTGCTGTGCGCTCTGTGGTTCGTCCCGTCCGCGAACGCGTCCCAGGACGGTCTTCCGAGAGACGTGGTGGAGCAGTCGGCCGTCGCCGACTCCTCGACGCGGATCACCCAGCAGACCGCCACGGTGTCCGGTGACACCGGGCGGCAGGTGACGGAGGAGACCGAACTCGCCGACACCGGCAGCTTCGACACCACGCCGTACGTCGTCACCGGCACGCTGCTGCTCGC
This sequence comes from Streptomyces sp. DSM 110735, assembly GCF_016482685.1. GTDB lineage: Bacteria > Actinomycetota > Actinomycetes > Streptomycetales > Streptomycetaceae > Streptomyces. The sequence continues at coordinate 333,755 of NZ_JACYHF010000007.1, forward strand.
GGTGGGCGCCGGATTCGTGGTGTATTCGGTGCGCCGGGAACGGCTGGGTTTCTGAGACTTCCGGGGTTTCCGGGGTTTCGGGAGCTTCCGAGGTTTCTGGGATTTTCGGGGTTCCTGGGGTTTCTGAGGCTTTCGGGTTCCTTTTTCCGCGGCTTCCGCGGCTTGCCGTAGCTTCCGCAGCTCGCCGTAGCTTCCCGGCGCGGGAATTCCGGCTCCCCGCTTTCCGCCCCGCGGAAATACCCGCGCCCTCAGCCGTGCGCCGACTGCGCGTGCCGGGGCAGCAGCCCGACCAGCAGCAGCGTGACGACGTTCAGCGCGGCGGCGATGCCGAAGACCAGCTCCGCCGCGCCCAGGTACGACGACACCGACCCGCTGCCCGCCCGCGCGAAGAACACCGTGCCGAGGGCGGCGACGCCGAGCGCGCCCGCGAACTGCTGCACGGCGTTGAGCAGACCCGCGCCGGTGCCGACCTCCTCGGGGGTGGCGTCGCCGATGACGAAGTCGACCAGCGGGACGAACACCAGCCCCGAGCCGAAGCCGGTGACCAGCAGCGCGGGCGCGAGCGTCCAGACGGTGACGTCGGCGCCCAGGCGGGCGACGGTCCACCACAGGGACAGCAGCCCCACCACCGCGACGGACAGCCCGAGGCGCAGGCTCGCGCGCCCCAGCTTCTCGGCCAGGACGGCGCCCGCGAGCAGCACGGCGACGGCGGTGCCGAGCGCCCAGGGGATCAGGGTGAGCCCGGTGCGCAGCGGGCTCCAGCCAAGACCCTGCTGGAGCAGCAGGTTCACGACGAGGACGAACGCGCTGAGCGAGGCGTAGAACCCGGCCACGACCACGAGTCCGACGACGAATCCGCGCTTGCGGAACAGCGACGGCGTGATGACCGGGTGGTCGGTGCGCCGCTGGGAGGCGACGAACAGGGCGAGCAGGACGACCGAGCCCGCGAGCATGCCGTAGGTCCAGGCGGGCCATCCGAGGTCGCGCCCCTGGATGAGCGGCACGATCAGCAGGGCGGAGGCGGCGGTGAGCAGTCCGACGCCGGTGAGGTCGAGCCGGGCGGTGCGGTCCTCGCCGCCGCGCCGGGGCAGGACGCGGTGGCCGAGGGCGAGGGCGGCGAGACCGAACGGCACGTTGATCAGGAAGATCGAGCGCCACTGGCTGCCGAACAGGTCCAGGTGCAGCAGCCAGCCCGCCAGGATGGGTCCGCCGACCATCGTCAGCCCCATCAGCGGACCGACCGGGGCGAGCGCCCGGCGCAGATGCTTCGGCGGGAACACCACCTTCACCAGGGCGAGCCCCTGCGGGATCATGACCGACCCGAACAGACCCTGGAGCGTGCGGGCGACGATCAGGAAGACCGCGCCGGGCGCGAGACCGCAGGCCAGCGATGCCAGGGTGAAGCCGGTCATGCCGAGCAGGAACAGCCGCCGCCTGCCGAGCAGGTCCCCGAGCCGCCCCGAGGTGACGAGCCCGAGCGCGAAGGCGGCGGTGTAGGCGCTCAGCACCCACTGGACGGTGACCTGACCGGCGCCGAGATCGGCGCGGATGGCGGGTCCGGCGAGGTTGGCGACGCTGGAGTCGATCAGATCCATGACGTCGGCCAGGACCACGACGACCAGAACGAGCCACGCGGTGCGCAGCGGCGGCGTGGTGACGGGAGGCGCCCCGGAGGCGCGCTGATTGATGGACACGAACAGTGTTCTACTCCGGAACAGTGTTCGTAGCAAAACGAACGGCGCTCACAGTGACGCAGAACACTGTTCGCCCTTCGCTAGACTTGCCCCATGTCACCGACTCCGCAGCAGCGGCGCGCAGCACGGCACGGCGCCGGATCGAGCACTTCAGCGACGCGGCGCGGACCGTCCGGCGGGCGCAAGAAGCCGATCACGGTCGACGCCATCCTGGACACCGCGTTCGGCATCGTGGAGCGGGAGGGCTACGCGGCGCTGACCATGCGGCGCGTGGCCACCGCGCTGGAGACGGGACCGTCCTCGCTCTACGCCCACGTGGTCAACAAGGAGGACCTGGACGAGCTGCTCATCGGGCGACTCTGCGCGGAGATCGAGCTGCCCGAGCCGGACCCCGCCCACTGGCGGCGGCAGATCACCGACGTCTGCGCCCGGTTGCGCGACCAGTATCTGCGCTACCCGGGCATCTCCCAGGCGGCTTTCGCCGCCGCTCCGTCCAACCTGGACACCCTGCGCGTCGGGGAGGGCATGCTCGCCATCCTGCTCGCCGGGGGCGTCGCCCCCCAGGCCGCCGCCTGGGCCATCGACTCCCTGATGCTCTACGTCAGCGCCTACAGCCTCGAAGTCTCCCTGGCCAACAGCCGGCTCGACCGCGACGGGGACACCAGCGGCGGCGGCTGGGTGGTCGGGCGCGACGAACTGCTGCGCCGCTTCGCCGCGTTGCCCGACACCTTCCCGCAGACCAAGCGCTACGCCACCGAGTTGACCGCCGGAACCGTCCACGACCGCTTCGACTTCACCATCGGGCTGATGCTCGACGGGCTGGGCTCTTCGGATCGGTGAATATGACATAACGTCTGTTTGACGATCCTTTGACCGAGCGCGCATAGTCCGCCCCATGAGGAGATCACCGCGCGTGCGCCTGTGCGCCACCGCCGCCGTGAGCACACTGTCCGTCGCGCTCGTCACGGGCTGCTCCGGATCGGGCTCGGGATCGGGCTCCGGCTACGGCACGCGCGGCCGGGCGCTGAACGCCGCCGCGCTGGACCAACTGGTCATCGCCGAGGGCGAGCTGCCCGGTTACGAGATACGCCCCACCGACCCCGGCACCACCGCCGGTGATCCGCCCCGCTCCGCCGAGGTCGCCTGCCGCCCCCTGCTCCCGCTCCTCGCCGGTACCGCGCCGGGCACCCCGGCGGCACAGGTCAGCCGCACGGCGGCGGAGAAGAACGGTCCCGAGACCCATGCGACGGCCCTGGACGGACTGTCCGAGGACGAGGCGGAGGACGCCGTGCGCCGGAGCATGGACCGCGACGTCACCGTGATCACCCTCGCCTCCTACGGCGGCAACGGCGCCCACCGCGCGCTGCGTTCGGTCTCCGGCGCGGTACGGGCGTGCGCGGACGGCTTCGGCGGCACCGGACCCGGCGTCCGGACGTTCACCGCCTTCACCCGCGAGCACGCCTCGGACGCGGGCGAGGAGTCGGTGGCGTTCGCGGCGGAGGGCGGCGGCTCGGCTGCTGGGGCGACCAGGGGTCCGGCGGGCGAGGGCTCGGCGGGCGGCGGCTCGGTGCACTTCCAGGTGGTGCGCCACGGCGGCACCCTCGCGACGTACATGACGGTGAACGTCGGCGCGATGATGGCGCGTCGGACGTACACGGTCCCGGCGCGGGTGATCGGCGCGCAGTCGGCCAAGCTGCGCTGACGGACAGGGGCTCCGCCCGACCGGACGAAGCCCCTGCTGTCCAACTTCCTTACCGCAGCGGTCCGGTGACCGTCTCGGCAGCCGCGACGACCCCGCCCGTGCGGACGAACTCCTCGGCGGCGGCGAGGTCGGGCGCGAGGAAGCGGTCCGGACCCGGACCCCGCACCCCGGCGGCACGCGCCGCGTCGATGACGGCCCGCGAGGCGGGCGCCGCCTCCAGCCCCTCGCGCAGCTCGACGGCGCGCGTGGCGGCGTACAGCTCGACGGCGACGATCCGCGTCAGGTTGTCCACGGCGGTGCGCAGCTTGCGCGCCGCCGACCAGCCCATGGAGACGTGGTCCTCCTGCATCGCGGAGGACGGGATGGAGTCGGCGGACGCCGGTACGGCCAGCCGCTTCATCTCGCTGACCAGCGCGGCCTGCGTGTACTGGGCGATCATCAGCCCGGAGTCCACGCCCGCGTCGTCCGCCAGGAAGGGCGGCAGACCGTGGCTGCGGTTCTTGTCGAGCAGCCGGTCGGTACGCCGCTCGGCGATGGAACCGAGGTCGGCGGCGGCGATGGCGAGGAAGTCGAGGACGTAGGCGACCGGGGCGCCGTGGAAGTTGCCGTTGGACTCCACCCGTCCGTCGGGGAGCACCACCGGGTTGTCGACGGCGGCGGCCAGCTCGCGCTCCGCGACCAGGCGGGCGTGCGCCATGGTGTCGCGCCCGGCACCGGCGACCTGCGGCGCGCAGCGCACCGAGTACGCGTCCTGCACGCGGGGCGCGTCGTCCTGGTGGTGCCCGGTGAGCTGGGAGCCCTTGAGGACGGCGAGCATGTTGGCGGCGGAGTCCGCCTGGCCCGGGTGCGGGCGGATGGCGTGCAGCTCGGGGGCTAGCACCTTGTCCGTGCCGAGCAGCGCCTCCAGGCTGAGGGCGGCGGTGACGTCGGCGGACTTGTAGAGCGTGTCGAGGTCCGCGAGCGCCATGACCAGCATGCCGAGCATGCCGTCGGTGCCGTTGAGGAGGGCGAGCCCCTCCTTCTCGCGCAGCTCGACGGGCTGGATGCCGTGCTCGCGCAGCAGCTCACCTGCGGGACGGACCGTGCCGTCGACGTCCTCCGCGTCACCCTCGCCCATCAGGGTCAGCGCACAGTGGGACAGCGGGGCGAGGTCACCGGAGCAGCCGAGCGAGCCGTACTCGTGCACGACCGGGGTGATCCCGGCGTTCAGCACGTCCGCCATGGTCTGCGCGACCTCCGGGCGGACGCCGGTGTGCCCGGAGCAGACGGTCTTCAGCCGCAGGAACATCAGCGCCCGCACGACCTCGCGCTCCACCTTCGGACCCATGCCCGCGGCGTGCGAGCGGACGATGTTGCGCTGGAGCTGGGCGCGCAGCTCGGGGCTGATGTGCCGGGTCGCCAGGGCGCCGAAGCCGGTGGAGACGCCGTAGACCGGGTCGGGCTTCGCGGCGAGCGCTTCCACGATCTCGCGGGAGGCGGCGAGAGCCGCCACCGCCTCGGCCGACAGCTCGACGCGGGCGCCGCCGCGCGCCACGGCGAGCACGTCGGACGCGGTCACGCCGGAGGTCCCCACCACCACAGTGTGCATATCCATATTCAGGAGCGTACGCATTGAATTCGACGCTGTCACCAGTGGATTGCGGTCTCGCCCCTTACTTCTCCTGTGCTCCCGCTCACGACGGCGAGCCCAGCCCCCACGCCGACGGCTCCGCCGCTCACGGCAGCCGACCCCGGAAGCGACGGCGCTCGGGACGGGCGGGCGACGCCTCGTCGGCCAGCCGGACCACCGGGTCGTCCGGACCCTCCCGCCCCGCCACCACCGGCCGGTCCGCCCGCTCGGCCTTGGCCCGGTACTGTGCCGCGTCCGCCAGCCGGAACAGCCGCCGCGCGTCCCGCACCGGACCGATCGGGTCCTCCGTCGAGGCCACCCCGCACGCCACGCCCTCGCCCAGCTCCAGCTCCCCCGCCCTGCGGCACAGCTCGTCTGCCGCCTTCACCACGTCGTCGGCGGGCGCCCCCACCGCGAGCAGACAGAACTCGTCCCCACCGAGCCGCGCCGCGAGCGCCCCCGGCACCATCGCCCCGCACAGCGACAGCACCGACCCGAACCGCTCCAGCAACCGGTCCCCGACCGCGTGCCCGTGCGTGTCGTTGACCCGCTTGAGCCCGTTCAGATCGCAGACGACGAGACTGACGGGCACACCCTCCGCACGATGCCGCTCGATGGCCTCCTCCAGGCGTACGTCCACAGCCCGCCGGTTGGCGAGCCCGGTCAGCGCGTCGGTGAACGCGAGCCGGTTCGCCTCCTCCAGTCGCTCGGTCTGCGCGATGCCCGCCGCCACGACCGCCGCGAGCACGGTCGCGAAGTCGGCGTCCCCCCGGTCGAACACCGGCGCGTCGGCCGCCCGCGCCACATACAGCTCGCCCCACGCCCTGCCGTGCAGCACGACCGGCGCGACCACGCAGCAGCCCCGGCCCCGGCGGCGCAGCGCGGCGACCCGCTGATGGAAGTAACCGGGCGTACCGGCAGCCGGACCCCGCGCGGTCTCGACCCACGCGTTCGGCTCCCCGCCCCCGGCCCACCTCTCGTGCAGGAACTCGGTGATCTCCGGGAACTGGTGCACCGGATACGCCTCCGCCTCCGGAAACTCCTCCTCGTCCGCCGCCCGCTCCCCCACGTTCACCAGCACCCGCAGCCGCCCCAGCTCCCGCTCCCACACCGACAGCGCCGCAAAACTCCCGTCCAGCGCCCGACACGCCCCGAGCGCCGCCGCCCGCCACGACTCCGGCCCGGTCCGCGCCGCCGCCATCCCCTGAGCCAGCGCCACCACCGCCGCCAGCCGCATGTCCTCACCCATTACTCCAGGTTAGGCATCAATTGCCCCACGGGTGCCTCCGGCAGGGCGATCAGGTGGATTGTGCGAAGTCGCCTCCCCTGTAAAGCACGGGGCAGGACGGGCTTTTGCCTTTGGGGGCGCGGGGAACTGCGCGACCAGCCACAACGAACCCGCGCCCGAACTACTCGCCAGGCCACACAGGCACCCTCTTCTCGTTGAACGCCGCCACCCCCTCCGCCCGATCCCCCGAGAACGCCGTAGCCCGCCACGCCCCGTCCTCCACCTCAAGCCCCGCCCGAAGCTCCAGCCCCACCCCCAACCGCAACGCCCTCTTCGCAGCCCGCAGCCCCACCGGCGAGTTACCGGCGATCCGCGCGGCCAGCGCCAACGCCTCGTCGCGGTCCCGCCCCGCCTCCACCACCTGGTCCACCAGCCCCAGCCGCCCCGCCTCGGCCGCCTCCACGCGCCGCGCCGTGAAGATCAGCTCGGCCGCGCGCGCCGCCCCCACCCGCCGGGGCAGCATCTGCGTACCGCCGCCGCCCGGGATCACGCCCACCGACACCTCCGGCAGCCCCACCACCGCCGTACCGTCGGCGACGATCAGGTCGCAGGCGAGCGCCAGCTCGAAGCCGCCGCCGAGGGCGAAGCCGTGCACCGCCGCGATGGTCGGCATGGGCAGCTCGAGGACCCCGGTGTAGGCGGCGCGCGCCACCGGTCGCTGGCGCATCAGGTCCGCGTCGGTGAAGGAGTTCCGCTCCTTGAGGTCCGCCCCGACGCAGAACGCCCGTTCGTGCGAGGAGGTCAGGACGACCACCCGCGCGTCCCGGTCGGCGGCCAGCGCCGCGCACGCCGCCGTGAGCGAGCGGGCCATCTCCGTGGAGACCGCGTTCATGGCCTTGGGCCGGTCCAGCACCAGCTCCGCCACGTGCCCGTGCCGCCGCACCAGCACGAACTCCCCGAACCGCTCCTCGCTCATGACACCCTCCGGTTAACGCGGGTTAACTGAATCCGCCTCGATCATCGCAGCCCCGCCGGGCCCAGGGGAAGGCCGACCGACCCTGACGTCGCCCTGACTCGACCCTGAGGTAGCCCTACACCCGTTCGAGTGACATCCCGTTCGACTCCTCCCACACCGCCCACAGCAGCGCATAACGTGCGCGGCGGGGAGGGATGACATGACGCCGAGCAATTCGAATGCGAAGACACCGGGCACGACGACACCGGGGACACCGCGCGACGGCCGGTCCGGCACGCCGTCGAACGCCCCCGCCCCCACCCGGCCGATCGCGATCACCCTGGCGGATCTGCCGGAATCGACGAAGGACGTCGTACCCCCGCCGCGCCGGGGTCGGCACCGCCGTCCCCGCCCCCGCAAGGTGCTCCTCGCCGCGGGTGGTCTCGCCCTCGCCGCCGGAGTCCTGAGCCTCGTCCGCGTCGCCCCGGAGTCCGGGCTCGCCGGACCCGCCACCGCCGAGGCAGAGCCGCAGCACGGGTGGGGCGCGCAGGGCACCGGCGACTCGCCCGGCGCGTCCGCGACGCTCGCCGCCGCGCCCACGGCACTGCCGTCCACCGCCACGGCACTGGGCGGTACGCGCCCCGCGCCGACCGGCACGGACGCCGCCGGGCACAAGAAGTCGTCCGCGGGGAAGAACACTGCAGAAACGGTCGACCAGGGCGGCGCCTCAGCGGCGGACACCGCGCCCCACTCGGACACCGGCACGGATACGGGCACCGGCACCCAGTCGCACGGCGCGCCGCACACCACCGACCCCGGACCCGCCCCCGCGCCTCAGCCCGCCACCACCGCCCCCGCGCCCGCGCCGTCCCGCACCGCCGCCCCCGCGCCGGAACCGACCCACAGCGCAGCCCCGCCCCAGCAGAGCGGGGTATGCCTGCTCGGGCTGTGCCTGCGACTGGGCAGCTCGTGAGGCGCCGTACGGTGCGCGCGGTCCGCAAGGACGGACGGGTCCGCAAGGACAGCGGGTCACGTGAAGACAGGCAGGTCCGCAAGGACGGACAGGTCGGTCAGTACGGGCGAGTCGGTCAGGACAGGCCAGTCGGTCAGGAAGGACGACGCGAGAGCAGCCAGGGCTCGATCACGCCGAGGCCACGCACCGGCCGCTGCCACATGGGCTGGAGCGCGAAGCGGTAGGGGGGCGGCTCCTCGCCCTCCTTCTCGGCGGCGGCCACGGCTTCGGCTGCCTCCGCCTCCGAGGCGGGCGCGACGCCGCTCCGGATCAGTTCCTCGGCGAAGGCGCTGTCCACCAGTACGGCGTCACGCGGGGCTATCGAGGTCAGCCGGGAGGCGAGGTTCACGGTCGTACCGAACACATCGCCCATCCGGGTGGTCACCGTGCCGAACGCCATGCCGACGCGCAGCTCGGGCATCGTCTCGTCGTTGGCCAGCGTCTCCACCAGGCGCAGCGCGATGTCGGCGGCGAGGGCGGCGTCGTCCGCGACGTACAGCACCTCGTCGCCGAGGGTCTTGATCAGCCGTCCGCCGCGCGCCGCCACTAGGTCGGCGGCGGTCGTCTCGAACGCCTCGACCAGCTCGCCCAGCTCCTCCTCCTCCATCCGCCGGGTCAGGCGGGTGAAGCCGACGAGGTCCGCGAAGGCGACGGCGAGACGGCGGTCGACCATCTCGGCGTCGTCCACGGTCTGCATGACGCGACCCGCCGACGCGGCGAGCTGGCGCCGCCAGACGTAGACCAGGAACTCCTCCAGCTCGGGCAGGAGCAGCTCGATGATCGGGTACGTCACCTCGGTCCGGGTCATGCCCGGCTCGGGGGGCTCGGTCAGACCCTCCAGGAAGGAATCGATCTGCCATTCGGCCAGACGGGCGGTGGTCTGCCCGGTGGACCGGGCGACCTGTACGGCCATCGCCTCGCTGAGCAGACCCGCCTCGACGAGACCGGCGAGCCGTCGCAGGGCGAGTACGTCCGCCTCGGTGAGCGCCTTCGCCTGTCCTATGTCCGCGAAGCCCATCGCCCGCCAGAAACGGGACGCCAGCTCCATGGAGACACCGGCGCTGCGGGCTGCCTGGAAGGGGGTGTAGCGGCGCTCGGCGCCGAGGATCAACTGTTCGAGGCGGAGGGCGAGCGGGTCGTCGCCGGGTTCGGGGGCATCGGGGTCCACCCGGCCCTCCGCGCCCGCGCCGGAGCCCGTGTCGTCGACGCTCACGCCTGCTGCCCTTCCGATCTGCCGCGGTCAGGTCCGACCGGCCTCAACTCTACGGCAGGTGTGCGCCAGCTCACTCCGCTGGGACCGGCCGACCGGACGAACGCGCCCCGCCACTGGAGCACCCGGGTCGCAGGGGGCGCGGGCTGCCTCCGGCGGCGAAGCGGTCGCACACGGCCCGGCGCTTTCCCATCGCCACGCGCCCCCTGCCACGACCCCGACCGCCCCCGAGACGGGCACTCCGCGCCCCCGCCGGGACGCCACCGAGGTGTCTCAGGAGAGGCGTGCCGGGTGTACGGCACGGTGGACGGGCGTCCGGCGGCCACTCCCGAACCGCCCCGGCTCCCCGCCGAAAACACCCCAAGCCGCCCCTCCCCCACCGCCCCTACTCCGGCCGCAGATGCACGATGTCCCCCGCCCCCACCGCCTCCCGCTCGCCACCCGCCGTCGTGATGACCAGTCGCCCGTCGCCGTCGATGGCCGTCGCCTCGCCGCGCAGGACCCGGTCGCCGGGCAGTTCCGCGCGGACCTGGCGGCCCAGGGTGGCGCAGCCTGCCGCGTAGGTGGCCTGGAGACCGCTCGCGGCGGGGTCGCCGGAGGCGGCGCGCCAGCGGTCGTACCACTCCTCCAGCGAGCGGAGCACCGCGCGGAGCAGCGGGTCGCGGTCGGTGTTGACCGCGCCCGCCAGGAGGAGGGAGCCCGCCTGGGGGACGGGCAGCTCGTCGGCGCTCAGGGTGACGTTGAGTCCGACGCCGATGACCACGCCGTCCGCACCGGCGCGCTCGGCGAGGATGCCGCCTGCCTTGCGCTCCTCGCCGCCGACGGTGACAAGGAGGTCGTTGGGCCACTTCAGAGCCGTGTCGACGCCCGCCGTACGGGAGAGCGCGGTGGCCACCGCGACGCCGGTCAGCAGCGGCAGCCAGCCCCACCGCTCCATCGGGACCTCGGCGGGTCGCAGCAGGACGGAGAAGAACAGCCCCGAGCGCGGCGGCGCCGTCCACCGCCGGTCGAGCCGCCCCCGCGCCGCCGTCTGCGCCTCGGCGACCAGCACCGCCCCCTCGTCCACCTCCCCCGCGTTCGCCCGCGCGACCAGATCGGAGTTGGTCGACCCCGTACTCGGCACCACGTCGACCCGCGACCACAGTCCCCCCTCCCGCACCAGCCCCCGCCGCAACGCGACGGAATTCAGGGGCGGCCGGTCAAGATCGGACCAACGACTGTTCTCTGCTGCATCGCGGGGCGTCATCGGGGTTCCTTCGTGGGCACCCCGGCCTTCGGGCCGGGTGAGATCGAAAGTCCGCCCACTGCCGACCGTCCCCGCGGCCCACTCGGAAGTCACTAGGATCCGAGGCATGGCGCGGCTGGTGAAGCGGGCGTTCAAGTACCGTTTCTACCCCACGGAGGAGCAGGCGGCGGAGCTGTCGCGCACGTTCGGCTGCGTACGTCTCGTCTACAACCGCGCGCTGGAGGAACGCACGCGGGCTTGGCACGACGAGCGGCGCCGGGTCTCCTACGCGCAGTCCTCGGCTGCGCTGACCAGGTGGAAGAAGACCGAGGAACTCGCCTTCCTCGCGGAGGTCGCCTCGGTACCTCTTCAGCAGACACTGCGGCACCTTCAGACGGCGTTCGCGCACTTCTTCGCCAAGCGCGCCAGGTACCCGCGGTTCAAGTCGCGGAAGAAGTCCCGCACGTCGGCGGAGTACACCCGTTCCGGATTCACGTGGCGTGGCGGTCGGCTGACGTTGGCGAAGATGGCCGAGCCCCTGGACATCCGCTGGTCGCGTCCCCTGCCCGAGGACACCGAGCCGTCCACAGTGACGGTGTCCCTCGACAGGGCGGGGCGCTGGTTCGTGTCCCTGCTCTGCGAGGACACGATCGCCCCTGCTCCCGCCACGACAGCGGCGGTCGGCATCGACGCCGGGATCACCTCCCTGCTGACCTTCTCCACCGGCGAGAAAATCACCAACCCGAGGCACGAACGCCACGGCCGCGCCCGGCTCGCCAAGGCCCAGCGCCAGTTGTCCCGCAAGGCCAAGGGCTCGAACAACCGGGAAAAGGCGCGCCGGAAAGTCGCGCGTGTCCATGCCCGGATCGCCGACCGGCGCCGGGACTTCCTGCACAAGCTCACCACTCGGCTCGTCCGTGAGAACCAAACGGTCGTGATCGAGGACCTCGCCGTCCGCAATCTGCTGAAGAACCGCAGCCTGGCACGCGCCATCTCCGACGCTGCCTGGACGGAACTCCGGTCGATGCTGACCTACAAGTGCGCCTGGTACGGGCGCGACCTCGTCGTGATCGACCGCTTCTTCCCCAGCTCCAGGCTGTGCGGGAACTGCGGCACGGTCCGCGACACGCTGCCGCTGAACGCCCGCGAATGGACGTGCGACCGCTGCGGCACCGTGCACGACCGCGACGACAACGCGGCACGCAACATCCTGACCGCCGGGCTGGCGGCCACTGCCTGTGGAGGCGGTGCAAGACCTCGGCGGGAGTCCTCCCGCACGGGGCAGCCGCCCGTGAAGCAGGAAACCCGGCGGGCGACCGCCGGACTCCGCCCTTAAAGCGGAGGAAGAGGCCAAGCAAGTAACCCTAGGTGTGGGAAACACCGCACTGCCGACCGGCAGGTGCGCCACTACGCTACGGATGACTTACCGTCCCCCCTTTTGAGCAGGCAGGGAGCCGCATCCCGATGTCCGAGCCGGAAGAGCGTCACGAGATCGACATTCACACGACCGCGGGGAAGCTCGCGGACCTCACGCGGCGGATCGATGAGGCGACGCACGCCGGGTCGGCGCGAGCCGTCGAGAAGCAACACGCCAAGGGAAAGCTGACGGCTCGTGAGCGGGTGGAACTCCTGCTGGACGAGGGGTCGTTCGTGGAGCTGGACGAGTTCGCCCGGCACCGGTCGACGAACTTCGGGCTTGAGGCGAACCGGCCGTACGGCGACGGGGTCGTGACCGGGTACGGCACGGTGGACGGGCGTCCGGTGGCCGTGTTCTCGCAGGACTTCACCGTGTTCGGCGGGGCGCTCGGCGAGGTGTACGGGCAGAAGATCGTCAAGGTGATGGACTTCGCGCTGAAGACGGGCTGTCCGGTCATCGGGATCAACGACTCCGGCGGCGCGCGCATCCAGGAGGGTGTCGCCTCCCTCGGGGCGTACGGCGAGATCTTCCGGCGCAACACGCACGCGTCGGGTGTGATTCCGCAGATCAGCCTGGTCGTCGGACCCTGTGCCGGTGGCGCCGTGTACTCGCCCGCGATCACCGACTTCACGGTCATGGTCGACCAGACCAGCCACATGTTCATCACCGGACCGGACGTGATCAAGACCGTCACCGGTGAGGACGTCGGCTTCGAGGAGCTGGGCGGCGCCCGTACGCACAACACCGCCTCCGGCGTGGCCCACCACATGGCGGGCGACGAGAAGGACGCGATCGAGTACATCAAGCAGTTGCTGTCGTACCTGCCGTCCAACAACCTCAGCGAGGCGCCGGTCTTCGCGGAGGAAGCCGACCTCGCCGTCACGGACGAGGACCGCGAGCTGGACATCCTGGTGCCGGACAGCGCGAACCAGCCGTACGACATGCACACGGTGCTCGAACACGTCCTGGACGACGGGGAGTTCTTCGAGACGCAGGCGCTGTTCGCGCCGAACATCGTCACCGGGTTCGGGCGGGTCGAGGGGTACCCGGTGGGGCTCGTCGCCAACCAGCCGATGCAGTACGCGGGGTGCCTGGACATCAAGGCGAGCGAGAAGGCAGCCCGCTTCGTGCGCACCTGCGACGCCTTCAACATCCCGGTGCTCACCTTCGTGGACGTCCCCGGCTTCCTGCCCGGCGTCGGCCAGGAACACGACGGCATCATCCGCCGCGGCGCGAAGCTGATCTACGCCTACGCCGAGGCCACCGTCCCGCTGATCACCGTGATCACCCGCAAGGCGTTCGGCGGCGCGTACGACGTGATGGGCTCCAAGCACCTGGGCGCCGACCTCAACCTCGCCTGGCCCACCGCGCAGATCGCCGTCATGGGCGCGCAGGGCGCCGTCAACATCCTGCACCGCCGCACCATCGCGGAGGCGGAGGCGGCCGGTGAGGGTGACGCGACGCGTGCGCGGCTGATCCAGGAGTACGAGGACACGCTGCTCAACCCGTACGTCGCGGCCGAGCGCGGGTACGTCGACGCGGTGATCATGCCGTCCGACACCCGCTCGCACATCGTGCGGGGTCTGCGTCAACTGCGCACGAAGCGGGAATCCCTGCCTCCGAAGAAGCACGGCAACATCCCCCTGTAGGACCCGAGGACCACGCGGACGTAGACCGGGAGCCGTCATGAACATCAAGGTCGTACGAGGCAATCCGACCCCGGAGGAGCTGGCCGCCGCACTGGCGGTGGTGCGAGCCCGCGCCGTGGCGGCCGCCGAGGCGCCGTCCGGCGCGGCGGGAGTACGGGACGCGTGGTCCGACCCGGCGCGGATCGCGGGGCGGCGGCTGCCGCAGCCGGGCCCGGTGTCCTGGAGCCGCACCTACTGGCCGAGCTGACCCGCGGGCACAGCCAGGATCCGGAAGAGGCGCCTCAGGTGAGTACGCGTACTCAGGCGCCGGACCCCGCCGCCGCCGCACGCTGGACAGCATGCTGTGGTCAGACCCCGAGAACGAGCCGCCCGAGGATCTCCGCCGGATGGAGGAGAAGCTCAGGCGGCTCGGTCTCTTCGTGGCCCTGGCGATGGTCCTGACGATGATCGTGATCGGCCTGAGGTGAGCCGCCGGGCGGCGCTACGCTGACGGCATGACCGACCAGCAGCGCCGTCTCGTTCTCGCCTCCCAGTCCCCCGCCCGGCTCGGCCTGCTGCGGCAGGCGGGGCTCACGCCGGAGGTGATCGTCAGCGGGGTCGACGAGGACGCCGTCACCGCGCCCACCCCCGCCGAGCTGGCGCTCGCGCTGGCGGAGGCGAAGGCGTCCGTGGTCGCGGCGAAGCCGGAGGTGCAGGGCGCGCTGGTGATCGGCTGCGACTCGGTCCTGGAGCTGGACGGGCAGGCGCTCGGCAAGCCCGCCGACTCCGAGGAGGCCACCGCCCGCTGGAAGGCGATGCGCGGGCGGGCCGGAGTGCTGCAGACCGGGCACTGTGTGTGGGACACGGCGGCGAAGCGGTACGTGTCCGCGACCGCCTCCACGGTGGTCCGCTTCGGCGAGCCCTCGGACGAGGAGATCGCCGCCTACGTCGCCTCGGGCGAGCCGCTGCACGTCGCCGGGGCGTTCACCCTGGACGGTCGTTCGGCGCCGTTCATCGAGGGCATCGACGGCGACCACGGCAACGTGATCGGCATCAGCCTGCCCCTGGTCCGCAAGCTGCTGGCCGAACTGGGCGTCGGCATCACGGAGTTGTGGGCGCCGGCCGGGTGAAGGGGGCGCGGCCCGGCGCGTCCTTCGTGCGCGGGGCGGGTATGACGGGCGCCAGGGTCTGCGGCGCGGTCTCGGCGGTCGCCGTACCGTCGCCCTTGCCACTGTCGCCGCCGTCCACCCGCTGGGGCACCGGCTCCGCGTCGTAGGTCATCAGGAGCAGCAGGAGCAGGGCGAAGGTCACCATCAGCGTGACGAACACCGCGGGGTCGGTGAGCGCCAGTGCGGCGGCGGCCAGCAGGGCGTGCACCACGGCGGCGCTGATCAGCAGGATGCGGCCGAACCCGGCCGGGGCGCGGTCGCGCACCGCCACCAGGAGGGCGACGAGCGCGCAGAGCGCGAAGTAGAGCCCGAAGACCACGCCGCCGACCTTCGAGGACACCGACATCAGGTCGGGGTCGATTCCGGCGAGCGACATGTGCTGGCGGTCGGCGACCATGCCGAGGAACCAGTTGAACGCCGCGATCACGCAGCCCTCGGCCAGCAGGACGACTGCCACGATCCATGCCACCGGTCTGCGCACCACCGGCCCCCACCCACTCTCGACCCAAGCCCGAACAGTTCTGCTGTTACCCGAAGTACGTTCGCGTCAACCGCGAACGCTACATCCGGTCACGGCAGACCGGGAGGGGTCGGCGGAGGGTAAAGCGGAGGACAAGCGGCGGGGCGGCCGCAAAGAATCATTGGGCCATTCGTAGGGACTCCACAAAGAAACCGCGTGGCCCGCAGCACGCTTTCACAGAGACCTTGGCCACATGGCAGGGCTAGGGTTTTCCGGTGGAGTCCTGCGCACCCAGGTGCGACATGGGCTTTCGTGGAACGAGTGGGCCTCGCATCACGCTCCGTGTGGGCAAGCTCACCATTGGGGACGGGTCGTAGTGCCGTGTCGGCAGTCCCTAAACTCGGCTTGTTTCAAGGAGGGAGCCTCAATCGTGCGCAAGGTGCTCATCGCCAACCGTGGCGAAATCGCTGTCCGCGTAGCCCGGGCCTGCCGGGACGCCGGGATCGCGAGCGTGGCCGTATACGCCGACCCGGACCGGGACGCTCTGCACGTCCGGGCCGCGGATGAGGCGTTCGCCCTGGGCGGTGACACTCCGGCCACCAGTTACCTGGACATCGAGAAGGTCCTGAACGCCGCCCGGGAGTCCGGCGCGGACGCCATCCACCCCGGCTACGGCTTCCTCTCGGAGAACGCCGAGTTCGCGCAGGCCGTGCTGGACGCGGGTCTGAACTGGATCGGTCCGCCGCCGCAGGCGATCCGGGACCTGGGTGACAAGGTCGCCGCGCGGCACATCGCGCAGCGCGCCGGTGCCCCGCTGGTCGCCGGTACGCCGGACCCGGTCTCCGGAGCCGACGAGGTCGTCGCCTTCGCCAAGGAGCACGGGCTGCCGATCGCGATCAAGGCCGCCTTCGGCGGTGGCGGTCGCGGTCTGAAGGTCGCCCGCACGCTCGAAGAGGTGCCGGAGCTGTACGACTCGGCGGTCCGCGAGGCGGTCGCCGCCTTCGGCCGGGGCGAGTGCTTCGTGGAGCGCTACCTGGACCGTCCGCGGCACGTGGAGACCCAGTGCCTGGCCGACAAGCACGGCAACGTGGTCGTCGTCTCCACCCGTGACTGCTCGCTGCAGCGCCGCCACCAGAAGCTGGTGGAGGAGGCTCCGGCGCCGTTCCTGTCCAAGAAGCAGGTCGCGGAGCTGTACCGCGCGTCCAAGGCCATCCTCAAGGAGGCCGGGTACGAGGGCGCGGGCACCTGTGAGTTCCTGGTCGGCCAGGACGGCACGATCTCCTTCCTGGAGGTCAACACCCGGCTCCAGGTCGAGCACCCGGTGACCGAGGAGGTCGCGGGCATCGACCTGGTGCGCGAGATGTTCCGCATCGCCGACGGCGAGGAGCTGGGCTACGGCGACCCGGAGCTGCGCGGCCACTCCTTCGAGTTCCGCATCAACGGCGAGGACCCGGGCCGGGGCTTCCTCCCCGCCCCCGGTACGGTCACCCGCTTCGACGCGCCGTCCGGTCCCGGTGTCCGTCTGGACGCGGGCGTGGAGTCCGGCTCGGTCATCGGTCCGGCGTGGGACTCCCTGCTGGCCAAGCTGATCGTCACCGGCCGCACCCGCAAGGAGGCGCTGGAGCGGGCCGCGCGTGCGCTGGACGAGTTCCAGGTCGAGGGCATGGCCACGGCGATCCCGTTCCACCGTGTGGTCGTGCGTGACCCGGCGTTCGCCCCCGAGCTGACGGGCTCCGCGGACCCCTTCAAGGTCCACACCCGCTGGATCGAGACCGAGTTCGTCAACGACATCAAGCCCTTCACCGCCGCCGCCGACACGGAGGCGGAGGAGGAGCTGGGCCGCGAGACGGTCGTGGTCGAGGTCGGCGGCAAGCGCCTCGAAGTCTCTCTCCCGACCTCGCTCGGCATGTCCCTGGCCCGCACCGGTCTCGCGGCGGGCGCCAAGCCCAAGCGCCGCGCCGCCAAGAAGTCCGGCCCCGTCGCCTCCGGCGACACCCTCGCCTCCCCCATGCAGGGCACGATCGTCAAGATCGCGGTCGAGGAGGGCCAGGAGGTCAAGGAAGGCGACCTCGTCGTCGTCCTCGAAGCCATGAAGATGGAACAGCCCCTCAACGCCCACCGCTCCGGCACCATCAAGGGCCTGACGGCAGAGGTCGGCGCGTCCATCACGTCGGGCGCCCCGATCTGCGAGATCAAGGACTGAAACCCCCGGTCCAACCCCCGCCACACCACGGACGCCCGGCCCCGGCCGGGCGTCCCCCGTTTCAGAGAACGAACCGCCCCCACCCTCGCGGCAACGGGGGAAGTACACAAGAAGCGAAGACGCCCCAAGGGACGCGAGGAACTGCGCGAGAACCGAAGACGGACCGCACAGGGAAACGCGTCGCAAGCCGCCCTCAAGGGGCGCGGGGACCGCGCGACCGACCGAAGCGGACCCACAGACGAATCTCAACCCGAGCCACCCCTCAAAGGGGCGCGAGGAACTGCGCGACCGGCCAAAAACGCACCCGCACCGCAACCCCCAACGGCGAACTACCGCCGCCGAAGATCAGCGACGCGCCCCTCGCCATGCCCCGCCGCAGGCCGCAGCGTCGGTGGGTGCCCCCGGCGCGGCCCGGGCAGCCCCCGCTGGCGGGGAGCCGCCGCGGGCCCCGGCTCACCCCCCGGCGCCCCGTTCGCCCCGGCGACGGCGATCTGCACCCCCTGATCGGCGAGCGCCTGGAGTTCCGTGGCGGCGCGGTCGTCGTGCGGAGGCGGATCGTCGGTGACCAGACGGGTGATCAGCTCGGTCGGAACCGTCTGGAACATGGTGTCGGTGCCGAGCTTGGTGTGGTCCGCGAGGACCACGACCTCGGCGGCCGCCTGGACGAGCGCCCGGTCGACGGAGGACGACAGCATGTTGGACGTGGACAGCCCGCGCTCGGCGGTCAGACCGCTCCCGGAGAGGAACGCCTTGGAGACGCGCAGCCCCTGGAGGGACTGCTCGGCGCCGGAGCCGACGAGGGCGTAGTTGGACCCCCGCAGGGTGCCGCCGGTCATGACGACCTCCACCCGGTTGGCATGGGCGAGCGCCTGTGCCACCAGCAGGGAGTTGGTGACCACGGTCAGCCCGGGCACCCGGGCCAGTCTGCGGGCCAGCTCCTGCGTGGTCGTACCGGCGCCGACCACGATGGCCTCGCCCTCTTCGACGAGCCCCGCCGCGAGATCGGCGATGGCCGTCTTCTCGGCGGTCGCGAGATGGGACTTCTGCGGGAAGCCGGACTCTCGCGTGAACCCGCCCGGCAACACCGCACCGCCGTGCCGGCGGTCGAGGAGTCCTTCTGCCTCCAGCGCGCGCACGTCCCGCCGTACGGTCACTTCGGAGGTCTGGACGACGCGGGCGAGTTCACGGAGCGACACGGCCCCGTTCGCTCGCACCATTTCGAGGATCAATTGACGACGTTCTGCAGCGAACACGAAACTGACAGTAACCCCAACGACCGTCTGCTTTCAGCAGTTTGCGCCGAATAGCAGAAGTTGTTCGCAACGTGGGGCCCGAGGTGGTATAGGAACCGCCGTACACCGCCGTGTCGCCGGAAACACGAGAACTCCCCGCGCCCGGCGGGGAGTTCGCGTGAAACAGAAGATGAAACAGAAGGTTCAGAGGGGCTTTCTCAGCCCTCCGCGCCCGCCTTCCGCGTGTGCAACTGCCGTGCGACCTCCGCGATCGAGCCCGACAGGGACGGGTAGACCGTGAACGCCTTCGCGATCTGTTCGACCGTCAGGTTGTTGTCGACGGCGATCGAGATGGGGTGGATGAGTTCCGAGGCGCGCGGCGCGACGACCACACCGCCGACGACGATCCCCGTGCCCGGGCGGCAGAAGATCTTGACGAAGCCGTCCCGGATGCCCTGCATCTTGGCGCGCGGGTTGCGCAGCAGCGGCAGTTTGACCACGCGCGCGTCGATCTTGCCCGCGTCCACGTCGGCCTGGGTGTAGCCGACGGTGGCGATCTCGGGGTCGGTGAAGACGTTCGAGGAGACCGTCTTGAGGTTCAGCGGGGCCACCGAGTCGCCGAGGAAGTGGTACATCGCGATGCGGCCCTGCATCGCGGCCACCGAGGCGAGCGCGAAGACGCCGGTGACGTCACCGGCGGCGTACACGCCCGGGGCGGTCGTACGGGAGACCCGGTCGGTCCAGATGTGGCCCGACTCGCGCAGCTTGACGCCGGCTTCCTCCAGACCGAGCCCGGCGCTGTTGGGGATCGCGCCGACGGCCATCAGACAGTGGGTGCCGGTGATGACGCGGCCGTCGGCGAGCGTGACCTCGACCCGGTCGCCGACCCGCTTGGCGGACTGGGCGCGGGAGCGGGCCATGACGTTCATGCCCCGGCGACGGAACACGTCCTCCAGGACGGCGGCGGCGTCCGGGTCCTCGCCGGGCAGCACGCGGTCGCGGGAGGAGACGAGGGTGACCTTGGAGCCGAGCGCCTGGTAGGCACCGGCGAACTCGGCGCCGGTGACGCCGGAGCCGACCACGATCAGCTCTTCGGGCAGCTCGTCGAGGTCGTAGACCTGGGTCCAGTTCAGGATGCGCTCGCCGTCGGGCTGCGCGTCGGGCACCTCGCGGGGGTGACCGCCGGTCGCGATGAGGACGGCGTCGGCGGTGAGGGTCTCCTCGGAGCCGTCGGCGGCGGTGACGACGACCTTGCGGGAACCGTCGAGCGCCTGCATGCCCTCCAGGCGACCGCGACCGCGCATGACACGGGCACCGGCGCGGGTGACGGAAGCGGTGATGTCGTGCGACTGCGCGAGCGCGAGCCGCTTCACCCGGCGGTTGACCTTGCCGAGGTCCACGCCGACGACGCGTGCCGCCTGCTCGATGTGCGGGGTGTCGTCGGCGACGATGATGCCCAGCTCCTCGTAGGAGGAGTCGAACGTGGTCATCACCTCCGCCGTGGCGATGAGCGTCTTCGACGGGACGCAGTCGGTCAGCACCGACGCCCCGCCCAGACCGTCGCAGTCGACGACGGTCACCTCCGCGCCGAGCTGCGCCGCCGTCAGCGCCGCCTCGTACCCGCCGGGTCCACCACCGATGATCACGATCCGAGTCACGTACCCCATTGTCCCGCACGCGCGTCTCCGACGGTTCGGCGGGGGCGGGTGGTCTCCGACGGTTCGACGGCAACGGCTCCCCGGCGCGCCCGCACATCCACGCGGGACGCACACCCGGACACTCCGAGCAACGCGAAACCCGCACGTCACATCTCCGACGGTTCCGCAGGGGCGGGCAGTCTCCGACAGTTCAACGGCACCGGCGCCCCCGCACATCCACGCGGGACGCACACCCGGACACTCCGAGCAACGCGAAGCCCGCACGTCACATCTCCGACGGTTCCGCAGGGGCGGGCAGTCTGCGACGGTTCGGGGAGACAATCTCCCGGCAGACCTGTGGCGGCGCACACCGCGCCCCCGACGGGTCCGGCAGGGGCACGGGCACCGGCTCCCGACCGATCGGCAGGGGCAGGCGCCCGGCTTCCCGGACCGGGCAGGAGCGCGCGCCGGGACTTACCGGGCAGCTCGGAAGACCGTCACCGGTCTCCGACGGCTCGGCAAGCGCGGGCACCGGCCTCCCGACGGAACGGCAGGGGCACGCGCCCGCCTTCCCCCGCCCCAGCAGGGCACGCGCCGGAACGTCCGGGCAACTCGGAAGGCGGCAGCACCGGATCTCCGACGGTTCGACAGGCACGGGCATCGCCCCCCTCGACGAACGGCAGGGGCACGCACCCACCCTCCCAAGCCCCGGCAGGGGCGCACAACGGAACCTTCCAGGCAACCCGGAAGGCCACCACCGGTCTGCGACAGTTCGGCAGGC
>NZ_JACYHF010000008.1 GCF_016482685.1 Streptomyces sp. DSM 110735
CCCGACGCCGTCAGCTCGGCGATCTGCTGCAGCGTCGAGCCGATGTCCGACGTACGCGTCGTCGTCATGGACTGCACCGAGACGGGGGCGTCGCCGCCGACCGCGACGGTGCCGACCTGGATCTGCCGGCTCTTGCGACGCTCGGCGATCTTGGTCGGGATGGACGGCATACCGAGAGAAATCGCAGTCATCTGCTGTGCAACCCCAAGTCGTGGATGAAGATCCGGCCCCATGAAACGCCGGGCTCCAGGCTCTGAGATTACGGTACGGGGCGCGGCGCGGGCACATCCCACCCGGCGAAACCCACTCAATGGAAGGCGGCCCGGGGCAGAGTGCTCCGGGCCGCCTTCGGGTGCCGTACCGCTAGGAGATCTTGACCGGGTTCACCACGTCCGCGATCAGCACGAGGAGCGTGAAGCAGACGAAGATTCCCGCCACGACGTAGGCCACCGGCATCAGCTTGGCCACGTCGAAGGGGCCCGGGTCGGGGCGGCGCAGCACCCGGGCGAGGTTGCGCCGCAGCGACTCCCACAGCGCGCCCGCGATGTGTCCGCCGTCGAGCGGGAGCAGCGGGAGCATGTTGAAGAGGAACAGCGAGAGGTTGAACCCGGCGAGCACGAACACGAACATGGCGACCTGCTGCGAGGCCGGGATGTTCAGCGTGGCGATCTCGCCGGTGACGCGGGCGGCGCCGACGATGCCCATCGGGGAGTCCGGCTCGCGCGGACCGTCGCCGAAGGCGGCGTTCCACAGGGCCGGGATCTTGCCGGGCAGCGCGACAAGGGAGTCCACCGCGTTGCCGACCTGGTCGCCCATCCAGACCACCGAGTCGCCGAAGCCGAGCTGGACGACGCCGGTGGCGGCGCTGAAGCCGAGGAAGCCCGCCTTGACGTACTCCCCCTGGACGTAGGTGCCGCTCGCGTCCTTCTTGGCGACCTGGTTGGTGGCGATGGTGGCGTGCAGGGTGAGCTGCTTGCCGTCGCGCTCGACCAGGATCGGCACGCTCCTGCCCGCGCTGTCGCGGATGAGGTCGGACAGCGTGTTCCAGTCCTTGGTCGGCTTGCCGTCGAAGGAGAGGATCTTGTCGTGCGCCTTGAGCCCCGCCGCCTCGGCCGGGGAGGCGGGGTCGGACTTCTTGCAGGTGTCGCGGTGCTGGCTCTGCGCGATGACGCAGGGCGAGACCGAGGCGACCGTGTTGGTCTGCTGCTGGATGCCGAAGCCCATGAGCACGGTGAAGAACAGACCGACCGCGAGGATCAGGTTCATGAAGGGTCCGGCGAACATGACGATGACGCGTTTCCACGGCTTGCGCGTGTAGAACATGCGCGTCTCGTCACCGGGCTGGAGTTCCTCGAAGGCAGCCGAGCGGGCGTCCTCGATCATGCCGCGCCACGGGGAGGTGGAGCGGGCGGAGACCCGGCCCGCGTCGTCCGGCGGGAACATGCCGATCATGCGGATGTAGCCGCCGAGCGGAACGGCCTTGATGCCGTACTCGGTGTCGCCCTTGTGCCGCGACCAGATGGTGGGGCCGAAGCCGACCATGTACTGCGGGACGCGGATGCCGAAGAGCTTGGCGGTCGACAGGTGCCCCAGCTCGTGCCAGGCGATCGAGACGAGCAGACCGACCGCGAAGACCGCTATGCCGAGGATGAACATCAGGGTCGTCATGCACGCGCCTCCGCGGTCGCCGTCGTGGCTGTCAGTTCGCGGGCCCGGGCACGCGCCCAGGTCTCCGCTTCGAGGACGTCCGACACCGTGAGTGAAGTTCCCGATACCGGGGTGCCGTGTTCCTCGACGACCCGGGTGACGGTCTCCATGATCCCGTTGAAGGGCAGCGCGCCGCTCAGGAAAGCCGCGACGCACTCCTCGTTGGCGGCATTGAACACCGCCGGGGCGGTCCCCGCGAGCCGCCCCACGTGCCGGGCGAGGTTCACCGAGGGGAAGGCGTCGTTGTCCAGCGGGAAGAATTCCCATGTGGACGCCTTGCTCCAGTCGAAGGCGGGGGCGGCGTCGGGGACGCGCTCGGGCCAGCCGAGACCGATGGCGATGGGCCCGCGCATGTCGGGGGGCGTCGCCTGGGCGATCGTGGAGCCGTCGGTGAACTCGATCATCGAGTGGACATACGACTGGGGATGCACGACCACCTCAATGTGGTCGAAGGAAATGTCGTAGAGGAGATGCGCCTCGATGACCTCCAGACCCTTGTTGACGAGGGTCGCGGAGTTGACGGTGATGACCGGGCCCATGGCCCAGGTGGGGTGCGCGAGGGCGTCCTGGACGGTGACGTCCGCCAGCTCCGCCTTCGTACGGCCGCGGAAGGGACCGCCGGAGGCGGTGACGACCAGCTTGCGGACGTCGGCGCGGGTGCCCGCGGCGAGCGCCTGGAAGAGGGCGGCGTGCTCGGAGTCCACCGGGATGATCTGGCCCGGCTTGGCCAGCGCCTTGACCAGCGGTCCGCCGACGATCAGCGACTCCTTGTTGGCGAGCGCGAGGGTGCGGCCCGCCTCCAGCGCGGCGAGCGTCGGCGCGAGACCGATCGAGCCGGTGATGCCGTTCAGCACGGTGTGGCAGTCGGACGCGGCGAGCTGCGCGGCCGCGTCGGGTCCGGCGAGGATCTCCGGCAGCGGCTCGCCGCCGTAGTGCCCGGCCAGCGCCTCGCGCAGCTCCGGCACGGCGTCCTCCCGCGCCACCGCCACGGTCCGCACCCGCAGCCGGTACGCCTGCTCGGCGAGCAGCGCCGCCCGCCCGCCGTTGGCGGACAGCGCGGTCACCCGGAAACGGTCGGGATTGCGCAGCACGAGGTCGATCGCCTGCGTGCCGATCGACCCCGTGGACCCGAGAATCACCACATCCTTCGGCCCGCCACCGGCGAGCGGGTCGTACACCAGGTGCGGATCGGCAAGGGGCGCGGGGCTGACAAGACTGTCGGTCATTCCCCCATTGTGTCCGCCCGCGAGAGCACGACGGACAGCGCGTCCGGTTCTCGGGCGGGTGATGTCCTTCGCCGGGCTACTATGGATATACGAGCAAGTCCGCCAGATATACGGAGGGTGCAGTCATGGCCAAGACCCTGATCGACATCGACGAGCAGTTGCTGGCGGACGCGGCCATAGCGTTCGGCACGAAAACCAAGAAGGACACCGTGACGGCCGCCCTGAAGGAGGGCGTCGAGCGCAAGAAGCGGGCGCTGGCGCTGGCGCGACTGGCCGCTCGCGCCGATGCGGGCGACTTCGACATGCTCCTGGACAGGGAGGACCGCCGTCGATGACAGCCGCTCGGTTCCTCATCGACGCCGGCGCTCTCGTGCGGATCTTCAAGCAGCCCGCACTGTCCCGCTGGACGAAGCCCTTGGAAGAAGGGCTCATCGCCCGTTGTCCGGTCACCGAGATCGAGTTCCTCCGCAGCGCGGAGAACGCCCAGGACCGCGAAGGGATGGCCTCGGATCTGGAGGCACTGTTCGGCTGGGCCGCACTCGACGACCGGGCCGTCACCCGGGCGTGGAGCGTGCAGCGGGAACTCGCCGCCACCGGTGAACACCGCTCGGCGGGCACGGTCGACCTGCTGGTCGCCGCGACCGCCGAGCTCCAGGGGCTCACCGTGCTCCATTACGACAACGACTTCGAGACCATCGCGTCGGTCACGGGGCAGCCGACCCAGTGGCTGATGCCGCCGGGCAGCCTCTAGCGAGTCACCCGCCGAAGGGCCGACGAGCGCTCGGCTGCTGGGCCGGGCCGGGCGTCGCGTCCGCGATCCACGGGCCCTCCGTCGACGGGTCGAGGATGCCGTCCTCCAGCCAGTCGTAGGAGCCGCCCAGGACGCCCTTGACGACCTTGCGGTCGAGGTCGTCCGTGTTGGACCAGAGGCGGGTGAAGAGGTCGTCGACGCGGAGGCGGGACTGGTGGCAGAAGGCGTCGGCGAGCTGGTACGCCTCGCGACCGTGGTCGCCCTCGCGGCGCAGGCGTTCGGCGCGGACGCAGGCGGCGCTCATGGCGAAGAGTTCGGCGCCGATGTCCACGATGCGGCCGAGGAAGCCCTGCTTGGTCTCCATGCGGCCCTGCCAGCGGGACATGCCGTAGAAGGTGGCGCGGGCGAGCTTGCGGGCGTGCCGTTCGACGAAGCGCAGATGGCCCGAGAGGTCGATGCCGTGCTTGAACTCGCCGTACGAGGTGGGGAGTTGACCTGGACCCGCGACCAGCTTCGGGAGCCACTTGGCGTAGAAGACGCCCGCGTCGGCGGCGGCCTTCGCCTTGTCCTGGAGCGTGGTGTCGGGGTCGATGAGGTCACCGGCGACGGAGAGGTGGGCGTCGACGGCCTCGCGCGCGATCAGCAGGTGCATGATCTCGGTCGAGCCCTCGAAGATGCGGTTGATGCGCAGGTCGCGCAGCATCTGCTCGGCGGGGACACCCCGCTCGCCGCGCGCCGCGAGGGACTCGGCGGTCTCGTAGCCCCGGCCGCCGCGGATCTGGACCAGCTCGTCGGCCATCAGCCAGGACATCTCGGAGCCGTAGAGCTTGGCGAGCGCGGCCTCGATGCGGATGTCGTTGCGGTCCTCGTCGGCCATCTGGGAGGCGAGGTCCACCACCGCCTCCAGCGCGAACGTGGTCGCCGCGATGAAGCTGATCTTGGACCCGACCGCCTCGTGCAGCGCGACCGGCTTGCCCCACTGCTCGCGCTCGGCCGCCCACTGCCGGGCGATCTTCAGGCACCACTTGCCCGCACCGGCGCACATCGCGGGCAGGGAGAGGCGCCCGGTGTTGAGCGTGGTGAGCGCGATCTTCAGACCCGCGCCCTCGGGTCCGATGCGGTTCGCGGCGGGGACGCGGACCCGGTGGAGGCGGGTCACGCCGTTCTCGATGCCGCGCAGCCCCATGAAGGCGTTGCGGTGCTCGACGGTGACGCCCTCGGCGGTGCCCTCGACCACGAACGCGGTGATGCCGCCGGGGTGCCCCTCGGACTTCGGCACCCGCGCCATGACGACCAGCAGGTCGGCGACGACGCCGTTGGTGGTCCACAGCTTCACGCCGTCGAGGACGTAGTCGTCCCCGTCCGGGACGGCCATGGTCGCCAGGCGTGCCGGGTCCGAGCCCACGTCCGGCTCGGTGAGCAGGAACGCCGAGATGTCGGTGCTCGCGCAGCGCGGCAGGAACGCGTCCTTCTGCTCCTGGGTGCCGAAGATCTTCAGCGGCTGCGGCACACCGATCGACTGGTGCGCGGAGAGCAGCGCGCCGACCGCCGGACTGACCGAGCCGGCCAGCGCGAGCGCCTTGTTGTAGTAGAGCTGGGACAGCCCGAGACCGCCGTACTTGGGGTCGATCTTCATGCCGAGCGCGCCGAGCCGCTTGAGTCCGGCCACGACCTCGTCCGGGATCCGCGCCTCGCGCTCGATGCGGGCCGCGTCGATCCCGTTCTCGCAGAAGGCGCGCAGCTCCGCGAGGAAGGTCTCGCCCCGCCGCACGCTCTCCGGGTCCGGGAGCGGGTGGGGGTGGATGAGGTCGAGCCGGAAGCGCCCGAGGAACAGTTCCTTGGCGAAGCTCGGTTTGCGCCAGCCCTGCTCCCGGGCGGCCTCCGCCACCTGGCGGGCCTCGCGCTCGGAGACGGTGGTGCGTTGAGTGGTGGGAGCGGACATGAGGCTCACCTCACCGCGAAGAGGGACGGTTGCGGTCCGTGCGGTACCGACCGTTGCTGCCTGATCCTGGTCACCCGGAAAGGGGTGCTACTGGATCGTTGGTACCGGAAACGGGCCGCCCCCACCACCCCTCACGCGTCCGGTGCGGCGAACGGGTGAAGTGTGGCGGGGGCGGGGTGAGTCGCGGGTGTCCGCGGGGGACGGTGCCGTATCGGACCTCAGACCGTCTCGGTCACCGGGAGCGCGGCGGCGGTCTCGTCCCCGGCGCGCGGCGCGGGCACGGCGGTCGCGGGGGCGGTCGTCGCGGGGGCGGCGGGCTTCGTACGGCGCCCGGTGTACGCGTACGCCACGCCCACCAGCAGTCCGCCGCCGACCAGGTTGCCGAGACCGACGAAGAGCAGGTTGTGGGCGAAGGCACCCACGGTCACGCCGGGGACGTGCTCGAACAGACCGAGCGAGAAGGTCGTCATGTTGGCGACGACGTGCTCGAAGCCGGAGGCGACGAAGGCCAGGATGCCCGCGAAGATCAGCAGGATCTTGGTGGCGTCGGAGCGGGTGCGCATGCCCATCCACACGGTCAGGCAGACCAGGAAGTTGCAGAGCACGCCCCGGAAGAACATCGCCTCGCCGCTCTCGGCCATCTTGGCGGTGAGCATGCCGGTCAGACCGACCAGACCCGGGGCGGGCGCTCCGGGGGCGGGTACGACGCCCAGCACGCCGGAGCAGTGGACCAGCCCGGCGAAGGCGACCGAGCCGACCAGGTTGCCCACGAAGGAACCGACGATCACGGCGAGCGCCACGAGGGGCGAGAAGGCGCGGCGGACCGCGCCCTGGACCATCGTCATCATGTTGCTGGTGGCCAGCTCGCCCCCAGCGAAGATCACCAGAGTCAGCGCGACACCGAAGACCAGCCCCTGGATCAGCTTGACCCAGGGAGAGTGCGCGAGGGTGAGCGGAGCGGACACCATGATCATCAGGACGACGCCCACGCCGATGAAGGCACCCGCGAGCGCGGAGAGCACCAGATAGCGTCCGGGAGAGCGGAGCAGCTTCGCCTTGCCGCGCGCTGCCGCGATCTGGTCGTCCAGGGCTTCTTCAAGGGGTATCGGCACGGTGGCCCTCTCAGTGCTGCTCACTCGTGGTCGGATTGTCCGACTCTCACGCGTGGAGCAGTGTGCGCCCGCCGATCCAGAAATGTCAAAAGTCGAATTAATGACGTGATAGGCATTGCTTATCCCGACTTAATCGGTCAAATCTATCGCGTCATCGGTCGCGCCTATCACCGACGGGCTGGGCGAGCAGCCCGTCCAGCTCCCCGAAGGACAGGGGGTCGGCGGGCGAGGTGACGGCGCCGGTCCCGAACAGCTCCCGCGCGACACGGCGCGCGGCGGCGTACGCGGCCAGCGCCACCCCCGGTCCGAGGCTCACCCGGGCCACGCCGAGGGTGCCCAGCTCCGCGACGGACGGCGCCCCGGGACCGGCCATGACGTTGAGCGGTACGGCGATGTCCTCGGCCAGCGCCTTGAGGGTGACGGGGTCGGTGACGCCGGGGACGAAGACGCCGTCGGCGCCCGCCTCCACGTACCGCCGGGCGCGGCTCAGGGTCTCCGCGAGGCGGGTCTCCGGGTCGCCCAGACCCAGCAGATAGGTGTCGACGCGGGCGTTGAGGAACAGGTCCGCGCCCGCCTGCTCGGCGGTCCGCCGGGCGGCGGTGAGCCGGGCGGCCAGCTCGGCCGGGGGACGGGTGCCGTCCTCGATGTTGACGCCGACGGCGCCCGCCTCGATCACCCCGGCGACGGTCTCCGCGACGGCGGCGGCGTCCGCGCCGTACCCGTCCTCGATGTCGGCGGTCACCGGCACCGTGACGGCGGCGACGGTCCTGGCGATCACATCGAGAGCCTGCTCCCGGGTGAGGGCGCCGCCGTCGGGCGAACCGAGCGCCCAGGAGACCCCGGCGCTGGTGGTGGCGATCGCGGGGGCGCCCGCCGCCTCGACGAGACGGGCGCTCGCCACGTCCCACGCGTTGGCGAGCGCGAGCGGGGCGGAGGGGGTGTGCAGGGAGCGGAAGAGGCGGGCGTCGGCCGCGTGCGTGTGCGTCATGACGGCAGTCAAGCACCGTACGCGGTCTGTCTTCTGGCAGGAATCCGACATGAACCGCGCCTGGAAGCAAGCCGGTTGGTGTGCGGGAAACGCCAACGGCCGGAGCCCCCGCACAGAGTGGGCTCCGGCCGTCGTGGCGACC
Source organism: Streptomyces sp. DSM 110735 (assembly GCF_016482685.1). Classification (GTDB taxonomy): domain Bacteria; phylum Actinomycetota; class Actinomycetes; order Streptomycetales; family Streptomycetaceae; genus Streptomyces. The sequence continues at coordinate 7,869 of NZ_JACYHF010000008.1, forward strand.
TGGGGTGTCAGGTCAGAGAGCGAGTCCGGTGAGGACCAGGACGCGCTCGTAGGTGTAGTCGTCCATCGCGGAGCGGACGCCCTCGCGGCCGACGCCGGACTGCTTGGCGCCGCCGTACGGCATCTGGTCGGCGCGGTAGGAGGGGACGTCGCCGATGACGACGCCGCCGACCTCGAGCGCGCGGTGGGCGCGGAAAGCGGCCTGGATGTCGTGGGTGAACACGCCTGCCTGGAGACCGTACTTGGACTCGTTGACGGCGGCGAACGCCGCGTCCTCGCCGTCCACCTTCTGCACGGTGAGGACCGGTCCGAAGACCTCCTCGGTGGCGAGGGTGACACCGGCGGGCACGTCGGTGAGGACGGTCGGGGCGTAGCTGGCGCCCTCGCGCTTGCCGCCCGCGAGCAGGGTGGCGCCCGCCTCGACGGCTTCGTTCACCCAGGACTCGACGCGCTTCGCGGCGTCCTCGCTGACCAGCGGACCGACCTCGGTGCGCTCGTCGGCCGGGTCGCCGGTGACCTGCGCCTCGACGGCGGCGACGACGCGCTCCAGGAGACGGTCGTACACGGCGGCGTCCGCGATCACGCGCTGCACCGAGATGCAGGACTGACCGCCCTGGTAGTTGGAGAAGGTCGCGATGCGGGAGGCGGCCCAGTCCAGGTCGGCGTCGCTCGCCCAGTCGCCGAGGACGACGGCCGCGCCGTTGCCGCCCAGTTCCAGGGTGCAGTGCTTGCGCGGCACCGAGTCCATGATCGCGTAGCCGACCTTCTCGGACCCGGTGAAGGAGATCACCGGCAGGCGCTCGTCCTGGACCAGGGCGGGCATCTTGTCGTTGGCGACCGGCAGGATGCTCCAGGACCCGGCGGGCAGGTCCGTCTCGGCCAGGAACTCACCGATGACCAGCCCGGACAGCGGGGTGGCCGGGGCGGGCTTGAGGATGATCGGGACACCGGCGGCGAGGGCCGGGGCGACCTTGTGCGCGCACAGGTTCAGCGGGAAGTTGAACGGCGCGATGCCGAGGACGACGCCCTTGGGGAAGCGGCGGATCAGCGCCATGCGGCCCTGGCCGCCCGCGTCGGTGTCGAGCCGCTGGGCCTCGCCGCCGTTGAACCGGCGCGCCTCCTCTGCCGCGAGCCGGAACACGGAGACGGCACGGCCGACCTCGCCGCGCGCCCACTTGATCGGCTTGCCGTTCTCGCCCGAGATGAGCTGGGCGATCTCCTCGGCGCGCTCGGTCAGCCGCTTCGCGACGTGGTCGAGGGCGGCGGCGCGCACGTGCGCGGGCACGGCGGAGAAGTCGTCGCGGACGGCGTACGCGGCGGCCACGGCCTCCTCGACCTGGGCGTCGGTCGGCACACTGGCCCGGCCGACCAGGCGCCCGTCCCACGGGTTGGTGACGTCGAAGCTGTCCTCGCCGGTGACCTGGCGGCCGGCGAGCCAGAAGGCGTGGGTGGAAGTCATTTGACGGGTCCCGGCCCTTCCGCGTTGTCGGAGTTGTTCTTCGGTGCGTGGTCCACGGTAGGGCGGGCGCGTCGGGGCGTCGCTTGTCCGAGTCGTACGGATGCGGGGCGGTGATGCTCCGGTTTGGCGTGAAGCGGCAGGTCGTACCCCCTCACGTGCCTCTACGGCTGTTCCGTGCCCGTCGTCTTCAGCGCCAGCCACAGCTCCATGCGCACGTCCGGGTCGTCCAGGGAGCGTCCGAGGATCTCCTCGACGCGGCGCATCCGGTAGCGCAGGGTGTGCCGGTGGACGCCGAGGTCGGCGGCGGCGGCGTCCCACTGGCCGTGCCTCGACAGCCAGGCGCGCAGGGAGGCGACGAGGTCGCCGCGTCCGGTGGCGTCGTGCTCGCGCAGCGCGCGCAGCAGACCGTCGGCGAAGGCGCGTACGGCGTCGTCGGCGAGCAGCGGCAGCACCGAGCCCGCCGCGAGGTGCTCGTGCTCCACGAGCACCCGGCCCCGGCGCCGGGCGACCGAGAGCGCCTGCTCCGCCTGGCGGTGGGCGGCGGGTGCCGCGCTGGGTCCCGCCGGTGCCGACAGTCCCACGACCAGCGCGTTCTCGTCGGCGCCCGGGGTATCCGGTGCCGTACGGGCGGTCTCCAGGGCGCCCGCGTGGGCGAGACAGGCGGCGACCGCCGCTCCCCCGTCGGCGGCGAGCACCACCAGGCGCTCCCCGTCGGGCACGGCGAGGACCGCCTCGCCGGAGCGGGCGGCGGCCGACTCCACGGTCTCGGTGAGCGCGCCGAGCGGATCGCCGTCGGCGCCGGTGCCGGTACTCGCCATGGCGCCCGCCCCGGTGCTCGCCTCGGCGACCAGTACGCGGAACGGCGCGTCGAGGAGCCCGTCGTACAGGTCCCCGGCGACGGCGCGGGCGTGGTCGGGCTCCCCGGCGAGGAGCATGCGCAGTACGGCGGCGCCGACGCGCTGTTCGGCGGCGTGCAGGGAGCGGGAGCGTTCGGTGGTGAGGGTGAGCAGGGCGATGGCGGAGTGCACGGCGTAGCGCTCGGCGGTGCCGGGGGCGGCGGCGGTGCCGACGGCGAGCGCGGCGCGGGGACGGCGCCCGGTGCCGAGGGAGTGCAGCTCGACGCGGTCCTCGTTGTCGGGGCTGCCGACGACGGAGGAGGCGGGCGCGGGGCGTTCCCGCAGCCGTTCGACCTCGGCGGTGAGCCGGGCTGCCCTGCGGTGGGCCCACTCGGGCGCGGCGGCGACGACGGCGCCCGAGGCGTCGTACAGCGCGGCCCAGCCGTCGAGCTGCGCGGCGAGCGCGCCGAGCAGTCCCTCGGGGCCGGTGGTCAGGGCCTGGCGGGTCAGCTCGCGCTGGGCGGCGAATCCGGCGGTGACGGCGCGGTACTGCTCGGCGGCGATGGCGGCGGAGACGGCCTTGCTGATGGCGAGGAACGGGGTGCGGCGGGGCACCTCCAGGAGCGGCAGCCCCTCCTCGCGGGCGGCTTCCAGCAGTGCCTCGGGGATCTCGTCGTAGTTGACCCCGACGGCGAAGCCGATCCCGACGACCCCCGCTCCGGCCAGCCGCTTGACGTACCGGCGCATCGCCTCGGGGTCCTCGGCGTCCAGCTTCAGCGCGGTGACGAGGAGCAGCTCCCCGCCCTCCATGTACGGCACCGGGTCGGCCAGCTCGCTGACGTGCGCCCAGCGGACCGGCACGTCGAGCCGGTCCTCCCCCGCGCGGACCGTGAGCTTGAGCGCGGAGTGGTGGACGAGCGAGGCGAGGGTCGGGGGCATGGGGCCTTCAGGTCGAAGCGGTCCGGTGCCTCGGCACCGGAGATCAATTGGCCGCCGCGTACGAACGACCCACCCCGATTCTGCCTCACCGTACGGTCCCCCACCTCACCCCCGCAGATCCACCAGCAACGGCGGCGCGTGCTCCCCCCGCACCGTGGTCAACGACAGCACCGCGTGCCCCGGCGGCACCCCGTGCGCCAGCTCGGAGGCGGACCAGCGCTCGCGCTCGACCTGGCGGACGGTGACCGCCTCCGTCGTCACGGCCTTCCCGGTCACCAGCTTGCGCAGGGCGTGGATCAGGCGCGTCATCGGCTGGTCGGCGAACACCGTGTGCTGCGCGACGTCCTTGGTCTCCACCCACGCGGTTCCCCACGCCTCCGCAAAGCGGCCGCCGTCCCACGTGGTGACCCCGGAGAAGGCCATGCGGCAGCCCACGGCCGCGTACAGCGGTCCGTGCAGCGCCTCGGGGACGTCGCCCACCGTGCGCAGGGCGAGCAGTACGCCCGCGTTGCGGGAGCGCAGCCGCTGGATACGCCGCACGGACTCGCTCGTCACCGCGCCCGCCGCGTCGTCGAGGACGAGGCAGGCGAAGTGGGTACGGCCGCCGACGGACGCCACGGCGTCGAACTGGGCGAGCACCAGACGCGTGACGATCCGCGCCGCTTCCTCGTGACCCCGTTCGGGCACCTCGACGCGCACCCGCAGCGGGTGATGGGCGACGGCCCGCAGCGAGAACGGGCGTGCCTGCCGCTCGTCCGCGCCGAAGAACCCCGCGAACGCCGGGCGGTCCAGCACGGCGAGCCGGTCGGCCAGCAGGGGTCCGGGGTCGCCCGGACCGCCCGACTGCCGGGCCCGCGCGTCCAGTTCGCGGCGCATCACCGCGTGCTCCTCCGAGGCGAGCGCGGCACGCAGCGCGCTCAGGGCCGCGGGCTCGCCCTCCAGGAGTTCGCGCAGCACCGGCAGCGTCGGGAAACGGCCGTAGGCGGCCCGGTACGGTCCGAGCACCTGGGAGAGCGCCGTGACCACACGCGATCCGCTCGTCGTCTCGAGATCACCGACCAGAGCCTCCGCGAGAAGCGCGGCCGCCTCGTCCGGGTCGCGCGATTCCGCGTACGGGTCGAGGTCGTACACGGAGGCGGGATCACCGAGCCGTACGACGACGTCGTAGGCGGAGTCGGGCCCGAGCGGCGTCCCGGCCGCGCAGACCACGACGACCGCGCAGCGCCCGGCGAGGGCGTGCAGTCCCAGGGACTCCACGACGGGGCGGACGAGGTGGCGGGTCTTGCCGGAACCGGCGGGTCCGACGGCGAGCAGCGAGGTGGCGAGGGTCTCCGGTCCGAGCGCGGCTCCCGCCCCGCCGTAGGCGAGCGGGGTGCGGTCCCCCGGTGCCCAGCGTCCGATCCGTACCTGTCCGGCGGGCAGGTCGTGGCGCCCTTCGCGGCCGGGCAGGTCGCGCTGCCCCGAGGGGTGGGTCCAGGCGGCGGCGCCGTCGCGCAGGACGGTCGCCGTGAACGACGGGATGCGCGCCTCCGCGCGGGCCAGGGTCCACATGCCGTCGATGCGGACGCAGTCCACGTCGTTCATCCGCCCGGCGCGCAGTGCGGTGGTGAGCACGTCGGCGGCCTCGTGCTGCCCGGCGTCGCGGAGGTCGGGCCACTGCGAGGGCTTGCGGTCCGTGACCGGCCGCGCGGTGTCGTCCGCGCTCTTGGCCCGCTCCCGCGCGGCGACGGCGTCCTTCACGAGGGTCCACCAGCCGCCGATCCTGGCGAACGGCCACAGCACCAGCAGGGTGATGAGGGTGTACAGACCGTACGTGAGCGGCTGGGAGGCGAAGACCGTGTAGTCGCCGGTGATCAGGACGATGAGGGAGAACAGGGGGTCCTGCACCGGCAGCGCGTCCCAGCCGAGCCCGAAGGCGCTGGGGAAGACGAGGGTGAGGGTGGCGAGCCCGCCGAGGGCGGCGATGAGGGCGCGGGCGGGCTGGGCGCGGCCGGTGACCAGGTGCCGGATGATGTCCGCCCAGCTACCGAGGCGTGCCATGGCGTAGACGAGGATCGCGAAGAACACCCCGCCCGCGACCGTGATCGCCTCGGCGCCCTGGTAGCCCTTGGGGCTGGTGGTGCCACCCCACCACCAGTCGCTCGGGGTGAGCAGCCGCAGGACGGCCCACTGGTACGGGATGCTGCCGTGCTTCCAGAGCGACCAGAGCAGCAGTCCTGCCGCGAGCGGGACGAGGAAGCCGACGACGGTGACGGGGGCGAGGCGCTGTTCCTGGCGCGCCGCCTTGGGCAGCCGGTAGCGGTGGCGCCAGATACCGGGTTCGGCGGCCGGGCGTGGGTCGTCCAGCCAGTCGGCCACCGGCGAACCGGGCTGACCGGGCGAACCGGGCTGTGGGGGGTACCCGGGAGGCGTCCCCGCGGGTGTGGCGTCCGGCGCCCGGGTCGGACGCGGCGGCACGGCAGGGCCCTGCGGCGGTACCGCCGGGCGTGGGACCGGGCCCGTTTCCGTGCCGCGTGTGTCCCGCGTGCCGTCGCTCTCCATCGCCGTTGCCCCCTGAGCAGCCGCTCCGTCCACCGTCAGCGAGTCAATCTAACGCCCCGGAAAGGGGAGTTCACCGGTTACGCGGCCGGTGTCCGGGACCGGTCGGCCGGGGCTGTCACCCCCTGCTATGTCCACGGCGGACAACCGCCGTGCCGGACAACGCCCACATGGAGCATGACCGGCCCCCGGCAACGGTCCTAACCTGCGAGAAAAGAAGACAAGCGTCCGTAATCACCCCCAGGAGCCCCGCATGACCGCACTTCCGCAGGAGCGCCGCGTCGTCACCGCCATCCCCGGCCCGAAGTCGCAGGAGCTTCAGGCCCGCCGCACCGCGGTCGTCGCCCAGGGCGTGGGCTCCACGCTGCCCGTCTTCGTGACGCGCGCGGACGGCGGCGTCATCGAGGACGTGGACGGCAACAGCCTGATCGACTTCGGTTCCGGCATCGCCGTGACCTCGGTGGGCGCCTCCGCCGAGGCCGTCGTACGCCGCGCGAGCGCCCAGCTCGCCGACTTCACCCACACCTGTTTCATGGTCACCCCGTACGAGGGCTACGTCGCCGTCGCCGAGGCGCTGGCCGAGCTGACCCCGGGTGACCACGCGAAGAAGTCCGCGCTGTTCAACTCCGGCGCCGAGGCGGTCGAGAACGCGGTGAAGATCGCCCGCGCGTACACCAAGCGCCAGGCGGTCGTCGTGTTCGACCACGGCTACCACGGCCGTACGAATCTCACGATGGCGCTGACGGCGAAGAACATGCCGTACAAGAACGGCTTCGGTCCGTTCGCGCCCGAGGTCTACCGCGTCCCGGTCGCCTACGGCTACCGCTGGCCGACCGGCGCGGAGAACGCGGGTCCCGAGGCCGCGAAGATGGCGATCGACCAGATCACCAAGCAGGTCGGCGCGGACAACGTGGCCGCGATCATCATCGAGCCGGTGCTCGGTGAGGGCGGCTTCATCGAGCCGGCCAAGGGCTTCCTGCCGGAGATCGTGAAGTTCGCCAACGACAACGGCATCGTGTTCGTGGCGGACGAGATCCAGTCCGGCTTCTGCCGCACCGGCCAGTGGTTCGCGTGCGAGGACGAGGGCATCGTCCCGGACCTGATCACCACCGCCAAGGGCATCGCGGGCGGTCTGCCGCTCGCCGCCGTGACGGGCCGCGCCGAGATCATGGACGCCCCGCACGCGGGCGGGCTCGGTGGCACCTACGGCGGCAACCCGGTGGCCTGCGCCGCCGCGCTCGGCGCGATCGAGACGATGAAGGAGCAGGACCTCAACCGCAGGGCCAAGCGCATCGAGGAGGTCATGAAGGGGCGCCTCGCGGCGATGGCCGAGAAGTTCGACATCATCGGTGACATCCGCGGCCGCGGCGCCATGATCGCCATCGAGCTGGTCAAGGACCGCGCGACCAAGGAGCCCAACGCCGAGGCCGCCGCCGCGCTGGCCAAGGCGTGCCACCAGGAGGGTCTGCTGGTCCTGACCTGCGGCACCTACGGCAACGTGCTCCGCTTCCTGCCCCCGCTGGTCATCGGCGAGGACCTGCTGAACGAGGGTCTGGACATCATCGAGCAGGCTTTCACCCGCGTCTGAGCCGGAGCGGACACGGCCACGGACCGTGCCGGGTACGGCGCCCCCGGGTGCCGTACCCGCAGGCCGTGTGAAGAAGGTGTGCGGGGTGGATGGCGGGACCGGATTCCGGCTGCCCAAGCGGCGGGGACTGCCGTAGGTTCTCGTCCAGAAGAGAGATACACCTCGCCCCCAGGGGACTGCGGGCGGGTTCAGGCCGGAGCATCCCCAGCTTCGACCTGGTCGTGCCCTCGCGCACACAGCCGGGGCCCGACGGCTCCGGGATCTCCTCACCGATCGGACGGCCGCCGCCCCAAACCCCCCGGGGCGTGCGGCGTTTCCGGTCCGGACGGCCGCCTCGGAACCACCCCCCCTGTTCCGGGGCGGCCGACCTCCTCCTCCAACGACACGCGCCGACCTGCGAAGCTGGGTCCCGTGTCCGTCCCCCGCCGCACCCCGTACGCCGCCCTGATCGCGCTGCCCGGTCTGCTGTTCGCGCTGCTCACCTGGCAGGTGCTGGTCCACGGTCCGCTGCTGCGGGAGGACGCCCGGCTCAGCCGGGACCTGGTCCACCCGGACCGCTTCTCGGAGCTGCTCTCCGACCTCGGCAACGTCCAGGTCGCCGTCCCGGTGCTGCTCCTCGCCGCCGGATACGCCGCCGTGCGCGGACGCTCCGCCGGGTCGCACCGCTGGTGGCTGCCCCCGCTCGCGGCGGCTCTGCTGATGGCCCTGCTCCCCGCGCTGGTCGTCCCGCTGAAGCTGTGGACCGCACGGCCGGGAACCCCCGTGGTGCCCCCGGCCACCGGCTACTTCCCCTCCGGGCACACGGCGACGGCGTGCGTCGCCTACGGCTCGGCGGTCCTGCTCCTCCTCCCCTGGTGCCGCACCCCCGCCGCCCGCCGCACCGTGCCCGCCGTCGGCGCCGCGCTGGTGCTCGCGGTGTCGTACGGCCTGGTACGGCGCGGCTTCCACTGGCCGCTGGACGTGCTGGCCTCCTGGTGCCTGGGCACGATGCTGCTGACCGCGCTCGCGTGGGCGCTCAGCCGAAGTAGCCGTCGAAGGTCCGCTGGAACTCCCAGTTCGCGAAGCGGTCCCAGTTCACCGACCACGTCATCAGACCGCGCAGCGCGGGCCAGGTTCCGTGGGTCGGGTACGAGCCGCAGTTCGTCCGCTTCGTGAGGCAGTCCAGGGTTTTGGTGACCTCGGCGGGGGCGACGTAGCCGTTGCCCGCGTTCACGGAGGCGGGCATGCCGATGGCGATCTGGTCGGGGCGCAGCGGCGGGAAGACGTTGCCCGCGTCGCCCGCTACGGGGAAGCCGGTGAGCAGCATGTCGGTCATGGCGATGTGGAAGTCGGCGCCGCCCATGGAGTGGTACTGGTTGTCCAGACCCATGATCGGGCCGGAGTTGTAGTCCTGGACGTGCAGCAGGGTGAGGTCGTCGCGCAGGGCGTAGATGACCGGGAGGTAGGCGCCGCAGCGCGGGTCCTGCCCGCCCCACTTGCCGCTGCCGTAGAACTGGTAGCCGTTCTGCACGAAGAAGGTCTCGGGCGCCATGGTCAGCACGAACTTGGCGCCGTACTTGGCCTTGAGGGTCTTCAGCGCGGCGATCAGGTTGACGATCACCGGGGTGGTCGGGTTCTTGAAGTCGGTGTCGCCGGTGTTCAGGGAGAGCGAGTGGCCCTCGAAGTCGATGTCGAGTCCGTCGAGCCCGTACTGGTCGATGATCTTCGAGACGGAGGAGACGAAGGCGTCGCGGGCGGCCGTGGTGGTGAGCTGGACCTGGCCGTTCTGGCCGCCGATGGAGATCAGCACCTTCTTGCCCGCGGCCTGCTTCGCCTTGATCGCCGCCTTGAAGTCGGCGTCGCTCTCGACGCCCGGACACTCCGAGACCGGGCAGCGGTTGAAGCGGATGTCGCCGGAGGTGACGGAGGTCGGCTCGCCGAAGGCGAGGTCGATGACGTCCCAACTGTCGGGCACGTCGGCCATACGGGTGTAGCCGGAGCCGTTGGCGAAGCTCGCGTGCAGATAACCGACGAGCGCGTGGGTGGGCAGATCGGTCGAACCGCCGCCTCCCCCGCCGCCGTTGGCTTTCGTCGTGGCGGTCACGACGGCCGACTTGGCGGACTCGCCCGCGTCGTTGGCGGCGGTGACCTGGAAGCTGTACGCCGTCGAGGGCGAAAGTCCGCTCACGGTGGCCGAAGTGCCGCTCACCGTCTGGACCTTGGTGCCGTCGCGGTAGACCGCGTAGCCGGTCGCGCCGGAGACCACCGACCACGAGAGGGCGACGGAGTTCGCGGTGACGGCGCCGGTGGTCAGACCGCCGGGTGCGGCGGGCGGCTGGGTGGTGGAGCCGCCGCCGGGTCCGACGAGGGAGATGTCGTCGGCGTTGTAGGCGCCGGTGCCGTACCAACCGTGCGTGTAGAGCGTGACCTTGGTGGTGTTCGGTCCGGTGGTGAACGTGGTGGTGAGCTTCTGCCAGTCGGGCGCGGACTGGGTCCAGGTGGACACGTCGGTGGTGCCGGTGCCGTTCGCGCCGAGGTAGACGTAGGAGCCGCGCACCCAACCGGACAGCGTGTACTGCGCGTTGGGGCGCACGGTCACACTCTGGGTGCACTGGGCGTTGTCGCTGCCCTCGGGGGTCGCCTGGAGGGCGGAACTCCCGCTGTGCACGGGTGAGTTGACGGTGGTCCCGGCGGTGCAGGTCCAGTTGGAGAGACCGGACTCGAAACCGCCGTTGACCACGGCGTCCGCGTCGGCCGCACGGGCGGCCGACGAGAGCGCGGTGACGCCGGGCACGGCCAGGGCCGTTGCCGCGAGGAGGGCGACCAGAGGTCTGGAGCGATCCACAAATGCCTCCAGGCATGGGGGAGTTGGAGGTCAGGGGGCGCACCAAACCTGGTCCAGACCAATCCTCCTGTCAAGTCGCCCGGAGGTTATCCGTCTCCGTCCCGCGCCAGCCGCGCGGCCGCCTCGTGCATCGCCAGCTCCAGCAGCGCCGGGTCGGTGAGCGTGCCGGACCCGTCCGGCGGGACCAGCCAGCGCACCCCGTGCGTCGGCCGCCCGGGATGCGGCACCACGATCCAGGTGCCGGACCCCGCGGTGCGGATACCGGTGCCGAGCCAGCGGGCCGCGGTGCCCGGCGGCACGAAGAAACCCACCCGGTTGTCCCCGAAGTCGGCCAGCACCGGGCCGGGCTGGTCGAGGACGCGGGTGAGCACGTCGAGCGTCGGATAGCCGAGGTCACCGGGCAGGATCAGCACGTCCCACGCCTTGCCCGCGGGCAGCAGGGCCACCCCGAGGGCGCTGCGTTCCCACTCCCAGCGGCACGCGTCCGGATCCGGTGCGACGGATGCCAGCCACTCGACCGCCGTCTTCGCCCCTGTCATGAGCAGACCTCCCTCTCTCACCTGGACGCCGTCGCGCCCGGGAGGGAGAGGGAGGTGGACCGGGGAGCATTACGCGGCTTTCCGGCACTCTTTCGGGTGACCCAGGTCACACAGCGGGCTCGGGGCGGCGAGGTCCTGGGACCACGCCGCCCTGGCCGCCCCCGCGAAACGGCTAGCTGTCGAACCCCAGCCCCAGCCGGTCCATCGCCCGCAGCCACAAGTTCCGCCGCCCCGCCTGCGCGTCCGCCCTGGCCAGCGACCAGCGGGTGAGCGCGATCCCGGTCCAGGCGAACGGCTCCGGCGGGAAGGGCAGCGGCTTCCTGCGCACCATCTCCAGGCGGGTGCGCTCGGTGTCCGCGCCGTCCAAGAGGTCCAGCATCACGTCGGCGCCGAACCGGGTCGCGCCGACCCCGAGCCCGGTGTACCCCGCCGCGTACGCGACCCTGCCCCGGTGGGCGGTGCCGAAGAACGCCGAGAAGCGGGAGCAGGTGTCGATGGCGCCGCCCCAGGCGTGGCTGAAGCGGACGCCCTCCAGTTGCGGGAAGCAGGTGAAGAAGTGCCCGGCGAGCTTGGCGTAGGTCTCCGGCCGGTCGTCGTACTCCGCGCGCACCCTGCCGCCGTAGGGATAGATCGCGTCGTAGCCGCCCCACAGGACGCGGTTGTCGGCGGAGAGCCGGAAGTAGTGGAACTGGTTGGCCGAGTCGCCGAGCCCCTGGCGGTTCTTCCAGCCGATGGACTCCAGTTGCCCGGGGCTCAGCGGCTCGGTCATCAGCGCGTAGTCGTAGACCGGCACGGTGTACGAGCGCACCCGGCGCAGCAGGCTCGGGAAGATGTTGGTGCCGAGCGCGACCTTGCGGGCGCGGACGGCGCCGTAGGGCGTGGTGACGGCCATGCCCGCGCCGTACGGCTTCAGGGTGAGGGCGGGGGTGTGCTCGTAGATCCGCACGCCGAGGGCGAGGCAGGCGCGCTTCAGACCCCAGGCGAGCTTGGCCGGGTGGAGCATGGCGACGCCCCGGCGGTCCCACAGCCCCGCCTCGAAGGTGGGCGAGTTCACCTCGGCGCGCAGGGCGTCGCGGTCCAGGAACTCCATGCCGTCGGCGAGACCCTTGTCCTCAAGTTCCCGGTGCCAGTCGCGCAGTTCCCACGCCTGGTAGGTCTCGGTGGCGACGTCGATCTCGCCGGTGCGCTCGAAGTCGCAGTCGATGCCGTGGCGGTCGAGGGCGCTCTCGATCTCGTCGAGGTTGCGCCGCCCGAGGTCCTGGAGGGTGTGGATCTCCCCCGGCCAGCGGGCCATGCCGTTGGGCAGCCCGTGGGTGAGGGAGGCGGCGCAGAAGCCGCCGTTGCGGCCGGAGGCGGCCCAGCCCACCTCGCGGCCTTCGAGCAGCACCACGTCACGGCCGGGGTCGCGCTCCTTGGCATTGAGCGCGCTCCACAATCCGCTGTAGCCGCCGCCCACCACGAGCAGGTCGCAGGTCTCGGTGGTGGTCAGGGCGGCCTCGGCGTGCGGCTTGCCGGGGTCTTCCAGCCAGTACGGGACCGGCTGGGCTTCGGAGAGAGCGGAGATCCAGTTGTCTTTTCCACGGCTCATGGCGCTCGGGGCCATGATTTCAACTCCCTACAGGGCTGTTACGCCTGGTGACGGCTCACGCCTTCTGACGGCCGCGCCGGCTCGTGACGAGCATCGAGACCAGCACGAACAGCACGGCGACCAGGAACATGGCCGTGCCGATGACATTGATCTGGACGGGCGTACCGCGCTGTGCCGAGCCCCAGACGAACATGGGGAACGTGACGGTCGAGCCCGCGTTGAAATTGGTGATGATGAAATCGTCGAAGGACAGCGCGAAGGACAACAGCGCGCCCGCGGCGATTCCGGGTGCCGCGATGGGCAGGGTGACCCGGCAGAAGGTCTGCACCGGTCCCGCGTAGAGATCGCGGGCGGCTTCCTCAAGACGCGGGTCCATCGACATCACGCGCGCCTTGACCGCGGTGACGACGAAGCTGAGGCAGAACATGATGTGGGCGATCAGGATCGTCCAGAAGCCGAGCTGCGCGCCCATGTTGAGGAACAGGGTGAGCAGCGAGGCGGCCATGACGACCTCGGGCATCGCCATCGGCAGGAAGATCAGCGAGTTGACCGCGCCCCGAGCCCGGAACCGGTAGCGCACCAGCGCGAAGGCGATCATCGTGCCGAGCGCGGTGGCGCCGATGGTGGCCCACAGGGCGATCTGGAGGCTGAGCGAGAGCGAGCCGCACATGTCGGCGACCCCGCACGGGTCCTTCCAGGCGTCGGTGGAGAACCGCTGCCACGCGTAGTTGAAGCGGCCCTTGGGCTTGTTGAAGGAGAACACCGTCACGACGATGTTCGGCAGCAGCAGATAGGCGAGCGTGAGCAGACCCGCGATGACCACGAGCCGGCGCTTGAGCCAGGTGACGAGCGGCATTTAGACGAGGTCCTCCGTCCCGGCCCGGCGGATGTAGAAGGTCACCATGGCCAGGATCGCGGCCATGAGGATGAAGGAGAGCGCGGCGGCCGTCGGATAGTCCAGGACGCGCAGGAACTGGGTCTGGATGACGTTGCCGATCATCCGGGTGTCGGTCGAGCCGAGCAACTCGGCGTTGACGTAGTCGCCCGCCGCCGGGATGAAGGTGAGCAGGGTGCCGGAGACCACGCCGGGCAGGGACAGCGGGAAGGTGACCTTGCGGAAGGTGGTCCAGGGCCGGGCGTACAGATCGCCCGCCGCCTCGTGCAGCCGTCCGTCGATCCGCTCGAGCGAGGTGTACAGCGGCAGGATCATGAACGGCAGGAAGTTGTACGTCAGTCCGCACACCACCGCGAGCGGGGTCGCGAGCACCCGGTCGCCCGCCGTCCAGCCGAGCCAGTCGGTGAGGTCGAGCAGGTGCAGGCTGTTCATGGCGTGCACGACCGGACCGTTGTCCGCGAGGATCGTCTTCCACGCCAGGGTGCGGATCAGGAAGCTGGTGAAGAACGGCGCGATCACCAGCACCATGATGAGGTTGCGCCAGCGTCCCGCGCGGAACGCGATCAGATACGCCAGCGGATACCCGAGCAGCAGACAGAGCACGGTCGCGGCGGCGGCGTAGAGCACCGAGCGCAGGAACTGCGGCCAGTACTCGGCGAGTGCGTCCCAGTACGTGGCGAAGTGCCAGGTGACCTGGTAGCCCTTCTCCAGCGAGCCGGTCTGCACGGAGGTCGACGCCTGGTAGACCATCGGCAGCGCGAAGAACACGACCAGCCACAGGATGCCGGGCAGCAGCAGCCAGTACGGCGTGAACCTGCCGCGCCTGCGGGGCGCCTTCGGGGGTTCGGCCGTGGTGAGGGGCGGGGGCGCCTCGGTGAGCGTCGGCATCACAGGGCCGCCTCTTCCTCGGTGCCCGCGTCGATGTCCTGGGCGGCGTCGAGGGCGAAGGTGTGCGCCGGGTTCCAGTGCAGGACGACCTCGGCGCCGGGCGCCAGCCGGGTGTCGCGCTCGACGTTCTGCGCGTACACCGCGAGGGCGCCCGCGACCGGGGTGTCGATCACGTACTGGGTGGAGACGCCGATGAAGCTCGCGTCCGCGATGGTGCCGGTGAGGCGGTTGCGACCGTCTGGGAGCGCGCCCGCGTCGTCGGCGTGGGTGAGCGCGATCTTCTCGGGGCGGATTCCGGCGAGGACCTTCTCCCCCGTCGCCGCGGGGGCGGAGCAGCGGGCCGAGGGCAGCAGCAGCTTGCCGTCGCCCGCGCGCAGCACGATGTCGTCGCCGGAGCGGGAGTCGACCTCCGCCTCGATCAGGTTGGAGGTGCCGAGGAAGTTGGCGACGAAGGTGGTGCGCGGGTTCTCGTACAGCTCGGTGGGCGAGCCCTGCTGCTCGACGCGGCCCGCGTTCATCACGGCGACCGTGTCGGCCATGGTCATGGCCTCCTCCTGGTCGTGCGTGACGTGGATGAAGGTGATGCCGACCTCGGTCTGGATGCGCTTGAGCTCCAGTTGCATCTGGCGGCGCAGCTTGAGGTCGAGGGCGCCGAGGGGCTCGTCGAGCAGGAGCACCTTGGGGTGGTTGATCAGGGCGCGGGCGACCGCGACGCGCTGCTGCTGGCCGCCGGAGAGCTGGTGCGGCTTCTTGCGCGCCTGCTCACCGAGCTGGACCAGGTCCAGCATCTCCCCGACCTGCTTCTTGACGCTCTTGATCCCGCGTCGGCGCAGACCGAAGGCGACGTTCTCGAAGATGTCGAGGTGCGGGAAGAGGGCGTAGGACTGGAAGACCGTGTTCACCGGCCGCTTGTACGGCGGCAGACGCGTGACGTCCTGGTCACCGAGGCGCACGGTGCCGCAGGAAGGTTCCTCCAGCCCGGCGATCATGCGCAGGGTGGTGGTCTTGCCGCAGCCGGAGGCGCCGAGCAGGGCGAAGAAGGAGCCCTGGGGCACGGTCAGGTCCAGCGGGTGCACGGCGGTGAAATCGCCGTACGTCTTGCCGATCCCGTCGAGGCGGACGTCTCCGCTGCCGTCTGTCGTCGTCTTCATCCTCGTCACGCCCCTGTGAGCTTCGCGAATTTTTCTTCGTAGGCCGTCTCTTCCTTCTGGCTCAGGGAGCGGAAGGCGTGGGACTTCGCCTGCATGGCCTTGTCGGGGACGATCAGCGGATTGGCCGCCGCGTCCCGGTCGATCTTGGCAAGCCAGGGCTTCACCCCGTCGACCGGACTGACGTAGTTGATGTAGGCGGCCAGCGCGGCGGCCTGCTCGGGTTCGTAATAGAAGTCGATCAGCCGCTCGGCGTTCGTCTTGTGACGTGCCTTGTTGGGGATCAGCATATTGTCCGTCGACGTCAGGTATCCGCTGTCGGGTATGACGTAGTCGACGTCGGGGCTGTCCGCCTTGAGCTGGACGACGTCCCCGGCCCAGGCGACACAGGCGGCGAAGTCGCCCTTGGTGAGGTCCGAGGTGTAGTCGTTGCCGGTGAAGCGGCGGATCTGTCCCTTGTCAACGGCCCTCTGCAGACGGGCGATCGCCGCGTCGTAGTCGTCGTCGGTGAAGCGCGCCGGGTCCTTGCCCATGTCCAGCAGGGTCATCCCGACGCTGTCGCGCATCTCGGAGAGGAAGCCGACGCGCCCCTTGAGCTTCGGATTGTCGAGCAGGTCCGAGACGGATCTCACCTCGACGCCGTCGAGCGCCTTCTTGTTGTAGGCGATGACCGTGGAGATGCCCTGCCAGGGGTAGGAGTAGGCACGCCCGGGGTCCCAGTCGGGGCTGCGGAACTGGGCCGAGAGGTTGGCGAAGGCGTGCGGGAGGTTCGCCGGGTCGAGCTTCTGCACCCAGCCGAGCCGGATCATCCGGGCGGCGAGCCAGTCGGTGACGACGATGAGGTCGCGCCCGGTGTCCTGGCCCGCGGCGAGCTGCGGCTTGATCTTGCCGAAGAACTCGTTGTTGTCGTTGATGTCCTCGGTGTAGGCGACCTTGATGCCGGTGCGCCGCCGGAAGGTGTCGAGGGTGGGGTGGCTCTTGTCGTCGTCGGCGACGTCGATGTACTCGGTCCAGTTGGAGAAGTTCACCGTCTTCTCCCGTGCCGAGTGGTCGTCGGCGGGCGTGCCGCCGGGTGCCCGGCCCGCCGGGGGGATCCCGCAGGCGCTCAGGGCGGCCAGTCCCCCGGCGGCGAAGGCGCCGCCCGCCCCGGCGCGCAGCAGGGACCGGCGGGTGAGCGCCGCCCGGGCGCCGCGCAGGCCGCGCCGTATCGCGGCCTGCGCGGCCGGGCTCGGACAGTCGGGCTCGTACTGCTCCATGCGCGTGGTGCCCTTTCGGAAGAACCGTCGGAGAAGAAGAACCGCCGGAGAAGAGGTCGGAGGGGAGATCGGCGGGGAAAAGGGAGCGCGGGGGACGGGTCAGGGGGTGTCCGGGTGCGCGCGGTCCCCGAAGACCGTGCGGTGCCAGTCCTTGCGCGCGACCGCCGTGTTGTCGAACATCACGTGCTTGACCTGCGTGTACTCCTCGAAGGAGTACGCCGACATGTCCTTGCCGAAGCCGGACGCCTTGTAGCCGCCGTGCGGCATCTCGCTGATGATCGGGATGTGGTCGTTGATCCACACACAGCCCGCCGCGATCTCCCGGGTGGCCCGGTTCGCGCGGTACACGTCCCGGGTCCAGGCGGAGGCGGCCAGCCCGTACGGCGTGTCGTTGGCCAGCCGCAGACCCTCGTCGTCGGTGTCGAAGGGGAGGACGACCAGGACGGGTCCGAAGATCTCCGCCTGGACGATCTCGCTGTCCTGGGCGGCGTCCGCGACCAGGGTGGGCCGGTAGTAGGCGCCGTCCTTGAGGGCGCCTAGCGGAGCCTCGCCGCCGGTGACCACGCGCGCGTACCCGCGCGCCCGGTCCACGAAGGCGGCGACCCGGTCGCGCTGGACGTGCGAGACGAGCGGTCCGAGGTCGGTGCCGGGCGCGAACGGATCGCCGAGCCGTACGGTCTCCATCAGGGCGGCGGTCCGCTCCGTGAACGCCTCGTACAGCGGGCGCTGCACATACGCGCGCGTGGCGGCCGTGCAGTCCTGCCCGGTGTTGATGAGCGCGCCCGCGACCGCGCCGTTGGCGGCGGCGTCCAGGTCGGCGTCGTCGAAGACGACGAACGGCGCCTTGCCGCCCAGCTCCAGGTGGAGGCGCTTGGCGGTGCCCGCGGCGAGCGTGGCGACGCGGCGGCCGACGGCGGTGGAGCCGGTGAAGGACGTCATGGCGACCAGGGGGTGTCCGACCAGCCGTTCCCCCGCCTCCGGTCCGGTCCCGGTGACGATGTTGATCACGCCGTCGGGCACCCCCGCGTCGGTGGCGGCGCGCGCGAAGAGGAGGGCGGTCAGCGGGGTCAGCTCGGAGGGCTTGAGGACGATGGTGTTGCCCGCCGCGACGGCCGGGAGGATCTTCCAGGCGGCCATCTGGAGCGGGTAGTTCCAGGGCGCGATCGAGCCGACGACCCCGAGGGGCTCGCGCCGCACGTACGAGGTGTGGTCGCCGGAGTACTCCCCGGCGGACTGGCCCTGGAGGTGCCGGGCGGCGCCCGCGAAGAAGGCGGTGTTGTCGATCGTGCCGGGCACGTCGAACTCGCGGGTGAGCTTGAGCGGCTTGCCGCACTGGAGGGACTCGGCGCGGGCGAATTCCTCGGCGCGCTCCGCGAGCAGCGCGGCCAGGCGGTGCAGGGTGTCGGAGCGCTCGCCGGGGGTGGTGGCAGCCCAGTGGGGGAAGGCAGCGTGCGCGGCGGCGACGGCGGCGTCCACGTCGTCGGCGCCCGCGAGTTCGTAGGTGAGGATCTCGTCACCGGTGGCGGGGTCGGTCACGGTGTGGGTCCTGCCGGACGTGCCCCGGGCGGTCCGGCCCGCGATGAACTGCGCGCCGTCGGGGAATCGGTCGCGTGCGGGGAATCGTTCCGGGATGACGGTGCCCGGGATGTGCATGTCGCTCTCCTCCGCCGTGCACCCCGTGGGGGCCGGGTGGCGTGGCTCCAGCTCGATTTGAGTGCCGATCCTGACAGAGCGGTATCCAGCCAACAAGGGATTCCGTTGTTGCCTTTTGGTTACGCGACGGAATCTGTCGACCAGGTGTCGAGTCGCCATGCGCCGGGACGGACGGAGTGTCAGTGCCGCGTGCCACACTCGCGATCATGGGGAAGATCGAGGATCTCGGCACACTGATCGGCGAGGTCCGGGCGGGGACCCGGGTGAAGTACCTGCACTTCTGGGGGCACCGGCCACGCCCGGACGGCACGGCGGGCGCGGGGTGTCTCAGCCAGTGGTGGCCGGCGCCGTTCACGGTGGACGGCGTGGAGTACGCGACGGCGGAGCACTGGATGATGGCCGCCAAGGCGCGGCTGTTCGAGGACGCGGAGGCGGAGCGGAAGGTGCTGGCCTCGGCGCATCCCTCGCAGGCGAAGAAGGCGGGGCGGCTGGTCCGGGGCTTCGACGGGGCGATATGGGAGCGCGAGCGGTTCGGGATCGTCGTCGAGGGCAGCGTGCACAAGTTCGCGGCGCACGACGAGCCGCGCGCGTTCCTGCTCGGCACGGGTGAGCGGGTGCTGGTGGAGGCGAGCCCGGTGGACCGGGTGTGGGGCATCGGACTCGCGGCGGACGACGAGCACGCCGGTGACCCCGAGCGGTGGCGGGGTCCGAACCTGCTGGGCTTCGCGCTGATGGCGGCGCGGGAGCGGCTGCGCGGCGACTGAACGACGCGGCCCGCCCTCCCCGAGCGGGGGGGGCGGGCCGTGGGGCGCCGGGTGTCAGGTGTCAGGTGCCTGGTGTCCGGGTGTCCGGGTGTCTGGTGTCCGGGTGGCTGCCGCCGGGTGCCGGGTCAGGCGCGGGGCAGCAGCGGGGCGGACACGCTGGGCGCGGAGTTGTACGAGCCGTACGGGTCGTCGTCGGAGCCGGTGTCCGAGTCGTGCGCGATCTTCGCGAACAGCACGCCCCAGAAGGCGACCACCAGGATGCCGAGCACGATCCCGATGATGCCCATGACGAAGCCGCCCTGGGCGGAACCCCGGTTGGTGGCCTCGCCCCGGTCGGCGCGCTGCTTGCCCTTGACGCCGAGGACCACCGCGATGATGCCGAGCACGATGGACGGGATGCCGTAGAAGCAGAACAGGCAGAGGGACAGGATGCCGAGCACCATCGCGGAGGTGCCCATGCCGTTCTGCGGCAGCGCCGGACCGCCGCTCCAGCCGTAACCCTGCGCGGGACCGGGGTAGTTGGGGTAGCCGTAACCGCCCGGCGGCTGCGGGGCCGCCATGCCGGGTCCGGTGGGGGCGTACGGCGGGGGCGGGACGGAGGGGTCGCTCCAGCCCTGCGACGGGGGCGGTACGGGACCGCCGACGGGCGGGGCGCCGAACGGCGGACCGGCGACGGGCTGACCTGTCACCGGCGGACCGGCGAACGGCTGGCCCGCCACCGTCGGCGGGCCGAATCCGGCTGCCGGGAAGGAGGTCATGGTCGCCTGGTCGTGCACCGAGGACGGGGGCACGGACGGCTGCTGGGCGGGGGGTTGTGCGCCGGGGGCGGGGGCGGAGCCGGGAGCCGGGGCGGAGCCGGGGGCGGGGGCGCCCTTCTCCAGGGACGGTCCGCTCGCGGGTGGCGCCCACGGGTCGTAGTCCGGTCCCTCGCCCGTACCGGGCTGCGGCTGTTCGGTCACGTGACCCATCCCCCTCCGTCTGAACGTCGGATCATCGTAAAGCCTTGCCTTTACCTTCCCGGCGTCCGGTGGCCGACCTGTGACAGGCCGGAGGCGACGCCGTGTGCACCCGCCCCGATGGCCGTTTTCGGGCGTTGTCGGCGCCCCGGCCTAGGGCCTGTCCGGCGGATCTTCGTGGAGCAGCCCGCGGCGTCTGGTGCGTGCTCTCGGCGTGCGCCCGGATCTCCCTCGTACTGGACGTACTCGGGTGATTCGGGCGTGCGGCGAGAGTGCGTGCCAGGCGTCGCGGGCCCACGAAGATCCGCCGGACAGGCCCTAGGATGTCCGGGCACCATCGATCAGCCGATCGCCCGCGCCCGGCGCACCACCGTGCGTCCGCGAGCGCCGTTCCCCCGGGGAGGACCCCTTGACCGAGCGCAGCACCGACAGCAGCACCGCAGGAGCCCCCGGGCACGACGACCGCGCCGCCTTCGTCGCCGGGCTGCCTAAGGCGGAACTGCACGTCCACCACGTCGGCTCCGCCTCCCCGCGCATCGTCTCGGAACTGGCCGCGCGCCACCCCGACTCCAAGGTGCCCACCGACCCCGAGGCGCTCGCGGAGTACTTCACGTTCACCGACTTCGCGCACTTCATCCAGGTGTATCTGTCGGTCGTGGACCTGGTCCGCACCCCGGAGGACGTCCGGCTGCTCACCTACGAGATCGCCCGCGACCTCTCCCGCCAGCAGGTGCGCTACGCCGAGCTGACCATCACCCCCTTCTCCTCCACCCGGCGCGGCATACCGGCGCAGCCGTTCATGGAGGCGATCGAGGACGCCCGCAAGTCGGCCGAGGCGGACTTCGGCACGCTGCTGCGCTGGTGCTTCGACATCCCCGGCGAGGCGGGTCTGGACGCCGCCGAGGAGACGGCACGGATGGCCACCGACGACGCCGTCCGCCCCGAGGGTCTTGTGTCCTTCGGACTCGGGGGTCCCGAGATCGGCGTGCCCCGACCGCAGTTCAAGCCGTACTTCGACCGTGCCATCGCCGCCGGTCTGCACTCGGTGCCGCACGCGGGCGAGACGACCGGTCCGCAGACGGTGTGGGACGCGCTGACCGAGCTGCGCGCCGAGCGCATCGGGCACGGCACCAGCTCCGCCCAGGACCCGAAGCTGCTCGCGCACCTCGCCGAGCACCGCATCGCGCTGGAGGTCTGCCCGACCTCCAACATCGCCACCCGCGCGGTGCGCACCCTCGAGGAGCACCCGATCAAGCACTTCGTGGACGCGGGTGTGCTGGTGACGGTCAACTCCGACGACCCGCCCATGTTCGGCACCGACCTGAACAACGAGTACGCGGTCGCCGCCCGGCTGCTCGACCTGGACGAGCGGGGCGTGGCCGAACTGGCGAAGAACGCCGTCGAGGCGTCTTTCCTGGACGCGGCGGGCAAGGCGCGGATCGCGGCGGAGATCGACACATACACGGACGCCTGGCTCGCCCGCTGATCGGTGGCGGGTGCTCCTGAACGGTGGCGAGTACTCCTCGGAGATCCACTCGGCTGCCAGAATGGGTCCCATGCAGACCGTGACCGCCGTCGCCCATCGCGGTGACCCCTACCGCTTCCGCGAGAACACCGTCGCCTCGCTGCGCTCCGCGCTCGACCAGGGCGCGGACGCGGTCGAGATCGACGTACGGCTCACCCGCGACGGCGTCCCCGTGCTGCTGCACGACGAGACGCTGAAGCGGCTGTGGGAGACCGAGCGCCCGCTGTCCACGCTGAGGGCCGAGCAGCTCCGCGAGCTGACCGACGGCCAGGTGCCCACCCTCGTCGAGGCGCTGGAGGCGACCGAGGGCGCCCGGGTCCTGGTGGACCTGTGCGGTCCGGTCACGCGCCGCAGCGTGGAGCGCGTCCTCGGCGTGGTCCGCGACTGCGGCGCGGACGACCGGGTCTACTACTGCGCGGGCGCCGAGTCGATGCTCACCCTCCGCGCCGCCGACCCCTCCGCCGAGATCGCCCTGACCTGGACCAGCCTGGCCCGCCCGCGCCCCGGCGTCCTCGACGCGGTCCGTCCGCGCTGGCTCAACTACCGCTTCTCCCTGGTCGACCGCGACCTGGCGACCCGGGTCCACCACGACGGCTACCTGCTGTCGGTGTGGACCCCGGACACCCGGCGCTCCATGCGCCGTCTGATCACCCTCGGCGCCGACGCGATCACCACGAACCGCGTCGGCACCCTGAGGTCGGTGCTGGCCAAGGAGTCCTAGGAGTCCGGGGAGTCCCAGAGCCCGCTCAGTCGAAGTAGTCCGGCTGGGTCTGGACGTTCAGCCCGGGCAGGTGCACGCGCCGTGCCGGGTCGGTGCGCCGGTCGTCGAGCTTCAGGACGTCGAGTCCCTTGACGATGTCGTTCGAGTAGACGTAGCCGTTGTAGTAGTACGCCGACCACGCGCCGCCGAGCTGGAGGGTCTCGGTGGACAGCGGACCCCGCTCGAAGTACGCGATCTCCTTCGGGCGGGCGGAGTCGGTGAAGTCCCAGACGGAGACGCCGCCCTGGTACCACGCCTGGACCATGAGGTCCTTGCCCTTGACCGGGATCAGCGAGCCGTTGTGGGCGACGCAGTTCTCGGTGTCGGCCTGGTGGCGGGGGATCTTGTAGTAGCCCCGGAAGACCAGCTTGCGGTGCTCGCCCCGGCCGGTGATGTCGTAGATGCCGTCGGCGCCGCGGTTCGGTCCGATCGCCGCGTTGCAGGTGGCCGCGCCGCCCCCGCCCAGCTCGTCGGTGAAGACGACCTTGTCCGCCTTCTGGTTGAAGGTCGCCGAATGCCAGAACGCGAAGTTGACGTTGTCCTCGACCTGGTCGATGACCTTCGGGTGCTCCGGGTCCTTGATGGAGAACAGGATGCCGTCGCCCATGCAGGCGCCCGCCGCGAGGTCCTTCGAGGGCAGCACGGTCAGGTCGTGGCAGCCGGTCGTCTTGGACACGCCCGGGTTGGTCGGCGCTCCGGGATTGCCGCCGCCGTCCGGACCGTCACCGGGGAAGAGCACCGGGAAGCCCACCACGGCCGCCTTCTCGGGTGCCTTGCGCGGCACCTTGACCACCGAGATGCCGTCGTGCGGCGGCTGGCAGTCGGGGAAAGTGGCATTCGGCGAGTACGACGAGACGTAGAGGTAGACGTTCTTCCGCTCCGGCACCAGCGTGTGGGTGTGGGAGCCGCAGGCGGTCTCCACGGCGGCGACGTACCTCGGGTTCGCCTTGTCGCTGATGTCGAAGATCTTCATGCCCTCCCACGACGACTCCTCGGTCGCGGGCTGCGCGGTGCTGGCGCAGGAGTCGTCGCTGCGCGAGGAGTCGGTGGACAGGAAGAGCAGGTCGCCGGAGACGGAGACGTCGTTCTGCGAGCCGGGGCACAGGACCTGGGCGACCGTCTTCGGCGCCTTCGGGTCGCTGATGTCGAAGACGCGGAAGCCGTCGTAGTTCCCGGCGAAGGCGTACTTCCCCTGGAAGGCGAGGTCGGAATTGACCCCGGCCAGCGCGTCCTTGGGGATGTTGGCGAGGTGCTCGATGTTGCGGGAGTGGACGATCTCGTCCTGGCCGGGGATCTCACCGGCTGCGATGGCGCTCTTCGTTCCGGCGACCTCTCCCTGGGACACGGGGTGCCGTGCGGCGGGGGCGTCGCCGGGGTCGGGGGTCGCGGACGCCGGGACGGCGGTGAGCAGCGCGGCCAGGAGACCGGCAGCCGTGGCACCGACTCCCAGGCGTCTGCGGCGCGTTCGGGATCTCTTCGACAGGGTCACTGCTGCCTCCCTGGTGCCGGTCGTGTGGACGCGGTGCACGCTTCCCCGCAGTATCGTCTGCGTCATGCACAGGTCAACAGTGGGCAATGTGACACGGCTGAAAACTCTCGGTGGTCCGTCCCGCCGCTGAGCACCCCGCCCGCGCGCGTCGCCCCCGCCCTTCCGCCAGCGACAGGAGTTCACCGTGCTCATCCGTCGTGCGTCCCTCGCGTCCCTCGTCACGGCTTCGCTGGCCACGGCGGTCGTGTTCGCGGTCGGGGGCTGTGATGCCGGTGCGGACACCAGGTCCGCTGCGGCGAGCGGTCCTTCGGTCATCGCCCCCGGCAGACCCGGCGAGCCGAACCGCACCCTGTCCGCCCAGGAGGCAGCGGGGCAGCGCGGGGACGACAACTCCCCCAACACGGCGGACCGTTCGTACGCCACGATGATGATCGAGCACCACGCCCAGGCGCTGAAGATGACCGGACTCGCCCCGAAGCGAGCCGAGTCGACGGCGGTGAAGCGCATGGCCGAGCGGATCGCCGCCTCCCAGGGACCGGAGATCGCCGCCATGAAGAGCTGGCTGCGCACCGACGGCGGGGGCGGGCACGACCACGGTGACACCCACGCCCACACGCACATGTCGATGCCCGGCATGGCGACCGAGGCGCAGCTCACGAAGCTGAAGTCCGCCCGGGGCAAGGCGTTCGACGCCCTCTTCCTGAAGCTGATGATCGCCCACCACCAGGGGGCGATCACCATGGCCACGGACGTGAAGGCCCGGGGGCACAGCGTCCGGATCGAGGAGATGGCCGACGACGTCATCGCGCAGCAGACGGCCGAGATCAGCCGGATGCGCGCGATGTCGTGACCCTTTCCCGCCACCTTCCGCCGGACTCCCGGGACTTGACCCGTCAGGACCCCACGTACTCCGCCAGGTGCTCCCCCGTCAGCGTCGACCTGGCCGCGACCAGGTCGGCCGGGGTGCCCTCGAAGACGACGCGGCCGCCGTCGTGCCCGGCGCCGGGACCGAGGTCGATGATCCAGTCGGCGTGGGCCATGACCGCCTGGTGGTGTTCCACGACGATGACCGACTTGCCGGAGTCCACCAACCGGTCGAGCAGACCGAGCAGTTGCTCGACATCGGCGAGGTGGAGACCGGCGGTCGGCTCGTCCAGGACGTAGATCCCGCCCTTCTCCGCCATGTGCGTGGCGAGCTTCAGACGCTGGCGTTCACCGCCGGAGAGGGTGGTGAGCGGCTGGCCGAGGGTGAGGTAGCCGAGTCCCACGTCCGACAGGCGGGTCAGAATGCGGTGCGCGGCCGGGGTGCGTGCCTCGCCGTCCGCGAAGAACTCCAGCGCCTCGGACACGGACATCGCGAGCACCTCGCTGATGTCCCGCCCACCGAGCCGGTGTTCCAGCACCGCCGCCTGGAAGCGCTTGCCCTCGCACTCCTCGCAGGTGGTGGCGACCCCGGCCATCATCCCCAGGTCGGTGTAGACGACACCGATGCCGTTGCAGGTCGGGCAGGCGCCCTCCGAATTGGCGCTGAACAGCGCGGGCTTGACCCCGTTGGACTTGGCGAACGCCTTGCGGATCGGGTCGAGGAGCCCGGTGTAGGTGGCGGGGTTGCTGCGCCGTGAGCCCCGGATCGGGCTCTGGTCGACCGAGACGACCCCCTCACCGGCCGGGACAGAGCCGTGCACCAGCGAACTCTTGCCGGAACCGGCGACCCCGGTGACGACGGTGAGCACCCCGAGCGGGATGTCCACGTCCACGTCGTGCAGGTTGTTGGCGTCGGCGCCCCGGATCTCCAGGGCACCGGAGGGCTCGCGCACGCTGTCCTTCAGCCGCGCCCGGTCGTCGAAGTGGCGTCCGGTGACGGTGTCCCCGGCGCGCAGCCCCGCGAGATCGCCCTCGTAACAGACCGCGCCGCCCGCCGCACCGGCGCCGGGACCGAGGTCCACCACATGGTCGGCGATGGCGATCGTCTCCGGCTTGTGCTCCACGACGAGCACGGTGTTGCCCTTGTCGCGCAGGCGCAGCAGCAGGTTGTTCATCCGCTGGATGTCGTGCGGGTGGAGTCCGGTGGTGGGCTCGTCGAAGACGTACGTGACATCGGTGAGCGAGGAGCCGAGGTGCCGGATCATCTTCACGCGCTGCGCCTCGCCGCCGGACAGCGTGCCCGAGGGGCGGTCCAGGGAGAGATAGCCGAGCCCGATCTCCACGAAGGAGTCGAGGGTGTGGCCGAGGGCGGTGAGCAGCGGCGCGACGGAGGGGTCCGCCAGCTCGCGCACCCACGCGGCCAGGTCGGTGATCTGCATCGCGCACACGTCCGCGATGGACCTGCCCTCGATCTTCGAGGAGCGCGCACCCTCGTTGAGCCGGGTGCCCGCGCAGTCGGGGCAGACGGTGAAGGTCACCGCCCGCTCCACGAAGGCGCGGACGTGCGGCTGGAGCGCGTCCACGTCCTTGGACAGGAACGACTTCTGGATCTTCGGGATCAGCCCCTCGTACGTGAGGTTGATGCCCTCCACCTTGATCTTGGTGGGCGCCTTGTGGAGCAGGTCGTGCAGCTCGCGCTTGGTGAACCTGGCGATCGGCTTGTCCGGGTCGAAGAAGCCGCAGCCGGTGTAGATGCGCCCGTACCAGCCGTCCACGCTGTAGCCCGGGATGGTCAGCGCGCCCTCGCGCAGCGACTTGGAGTCGTCGTAGAGCTGGGTGAGGTCGATGTCGGTGATCGCGCCCCGGCCCTCGCAGCGCGGGCACATCCCGCCGGAGCGGCTGAACGTCACCTTCTCCGCCCGGCGCGCCCCGCGCTCCACGGTGATCGCCCCGCTCGCCTCGACCGAGGCGACGTTGAAGGCGTACGCCCCGGGCGGACCGATGTGCGGCTCGGCGAGGCGGCTGAAGAGGATGCGCAGCATCGCGTTGGTGTCGGTGACGGTGCCGACGGTGGAGCGCGGGTCGGCGCCGAGGCGCTGCTGGTCCACGGTGATGGCGGTGGTCAGACCGTCGAGGACGTCGACCTCGGGCCGGGCGAGGGTGGGCATGAAGCCCTGCACGAACGCGCTGTACGTCTCGTTGATCAGCCGCTGCGACTCGGCGGCGATGGTGCCGAACACCAGCGAGCTCTTGCCCGAGCCGGAGACCCCGGTGAACACCGTCAGGCGGCGCTTGGGGATCTCGACGTCGACGTCCTTGAGGTTGTTCACGCGCGCCCCGTGCACGCGGATCATGTCGTGACTGTCGGCGGCGTGCTCGTCGGCCCGGTTGGCCTTGGTCATCGTCTCTCCATCGGTACCTGTGCGGCGGGCGGTCGTCAGCGGCGTTCCTGGATACGGAGCAGGTTGCCCGCGGGGTCGCGCACGGCGCAGTCGCGCACCCCGTACGGCTGCTCGGTGGGCTCCTGCACGATGTCGGCGTCGGCCGCCGCCAGGCGCTCGAAGGTGCCGTCGAGGTCGGGCGTGGCCAGGAGCAGGGTGGCGTAGGTGCCCTTGGCCATCATCTCGGTGATGGTACGGCGCTCGTCCTCGGTGATACCGGGGTCCACGGCGGGCGGGGTCAGCACGACGGAGGTCTCCGGCTGCCCGGCGGGGCCCATGGTGAGCCAGCGCAGTCCGTTGTAGCCGACGTCCTGGCGCAGCTCGAAACCGAGCAGGTCCCGGTAGAAGGCGAGGGCCGCCTCGGGGTCGTCCTGGGGCAGAAAACTGGCGTGAATGCTGAGGTCCATGCCCGTCACGCTAGCCGTGGCCCTCCTCGGCCGCTTCTCGATTCCTGACCACTTCGGACGCCGCCTTCCGCACCGCTTTCGGCGCTGTCTTCCGCACCGGTGTCCGCACCGGCCGGGTGACCTGCTTCACCACGCACGACGGCATCCCCACGGTCGCCCGCGCCGCCTCGCTCCGGTACACGCTCGGCGGCACCCCCACCAGCTCCGTGAACCGCGTGCTGAACGTCCCCAGCGACGAACACCCCACCGCGAAGCACACCTCGGTCACGCTCATGTCCCCGCGCCGCAGCAGCGCCATCGCCCGCTCGATCCGCCGGGTCATGAGATACGCGTACGGCGACTCCCCGTACGCCGCCCGGAACTGCCGGCTCAGATGCCCCGCCGACACCCCGATCCCCCGGGCCAGCGCCTCCACGTCGAGCGGCTGCGCGTACTCCCGGTCCATCCGGTCCCGGACTTTGCGCAGCCGGACGAGGTCGCGGAGGTCGGGGGCGGGGGGTTGCCTGGTCACGCCCAAAGCGTGCCACAGCGGGCGCGGGGCGGGGTGCCCCTCGCGGTCGATCGGTCGGTCACACGGTGAACCTGACCGCCTCCAGGCGGCGCTTGTTGTCCAGGGTGCCGCCGAAGGCGTAGGCGGGGCGGGCGTCGGCGCATCCCGTTCCGCTCCAGGCGGTGGAGCCGACGAGGCGGGTCGCCTGGCAGATCCGGCCGCTGCCGACGTTGACGGCGAAGCCCAGCATGTCCGGGGCGCCGTGGGCGGTGCCGCCGACGCGGAAGTTCCTGCCGTCGCCCGTCACGGCGGTCCACCTGGGCTGCCACACGCCCTTGCCGTCGGTCGAACCCGCCTTGTGGACAAAGGCGTTGGCGGCCGAGCCGCCCGTGCCGCGCACCGCGAACTCCAGAGCCTTGATCGCGCGGTTCCGTCCCGTCGTCCCGGCCATCGTGCCGTCGCACACGGGCTTCTGCCAGCCCTGTCCCGAGACGTACGCGCGGTAGCAGATGTGCCGTCCCCCGGGGTCGCTCGCGGCGAGCCGGTTCACGGCGGTCCCGGCCGTCTCCGCCGGGGGCTTCGCCGTGACGGTGGCGGTGGCGCCGGGCGGGCGCGCGGTGACGGTGACCGTGACGCCGCCTCCGGTGCCTCCGGTCCGGCCCTTCTCCTTCGGCTTCTTCGGCTTCCCGTGCCGCTTCTTCGGCTTGGCGGTGGTGGGGGCGGGCGACGGTGAGGCGGTACGGGGAGCGGGCGGGGCGGTCCGGGGTGCCTCGGTGGTCCCCGGGGACGCGCTCTTCACGTTGCTCGCGCGGGCGGTCTCCCGCTGGTGGCCGTCGTCCGAGCCGCCGCTGCCGATGATCACCAGGGGTACGACCACGAGAGCGGCCACGCCGAGAGCGACGGGACCGACGACCAGTGGCCTGCCGAGGAAGCCGGGGGGCTCGTACTCGTCGTCGGACTGGCGGGCGCGGGGGCGTGGGGGGACGGGGGTGGCGGAGTCGGGGGCGGGGACGGGGACGGGCTTGTCGGGGCGCGCTCCGGGTTCCGGGGCGGTGCCGGGCGGGGTGGCGACACCGGCCGGGGCGGCACCCTCGGCGGCACCGGCCAGGACAGCGGCGTCCTCCGTACCCTCCGCCTCCACCGGCCCGGCACCATCCGCACTCCGCTCCCCCGGCAGCCGTTCCCCCTCCTGCCCCAGCAGCCTGCTGGAGCCGTCCGGGGCGACCTCCACGTGCGCCACGTATCCGGCCGAGGGGTCGCGGACGGCCGCCGTCACCGGGGCGCCGCTCTCGCGCGCGTGCCGGTGCAGGGCGTCGAGGACGGCGGCGTCGACCGACTCGCCCTTCTCGGGCAGGACCGGCTCGCCGTCGATCGCGGCGGAGCCGTCGTCGGAGATCACCACCGTGAAGCGGGGCCCGTCGTCCCCCGCCGGTGCGTCCGCCGCTTCGCTCCCGTTCGTACCCATCCGCGCCCCTTCCCTCGTGCCTGTCTCGTGGCGGCTGCCGCGCACCACAACGGCTGCCGGGTCGCGGCGGTTCACTTCGTCCGGGCGGAAGGGGTGTGACCTGCGCATTAGGGACGGAACCGCATGTTCCGGCAAGGGCGCCGACGGGCGTGCGCGGCTCAGTAAGGTCGTGGCGTGAACGCCTTTGACAATGGCCTGCGTTTCGCCGTGCTGGGGCCGGTACGGGCGTGGCGCGGCGCCGACGAACTGGACCTCGGTTCGCCGCAGCAGCGGGCGGTCCTCGCCGCTCTCCTCTTACGCAGGGGGCGCCCCGTCCTGCTCGACGAGCTCTTGAGCGCCGTCTGGGGGGACGAGCCGCCCCCGGCCGCCGTGTCCGTGCTGCGCACCTATGTGTCCCGCCTCCGCAAGGCACTTGAGCCCGACCGCTCCCCCGCCCGCCCCCCGAGCGTCCTCGTCTCCGTCGGGGACGGTTACCTCGCCCGTGTCCCCGACGACGCCCTGGACCTCGCCGTGTTCCAGCAGCGGGCGGAGGAGGCGCGGCGGCTGCGCGCGGCCGGTGAGGTCGCCGCCGCGCACCGGCTGCTGCACTCCGCGCTGGACGACTGGTCCGGACCCCCGCTGACCGGCGTACCGGGTCCGCTGGCCGAGGCGCGCCGCTCCTGGCTGACGGAGGAGCGGCTGAACGCCCTGGAGGCGCGCCTCGACCTGGACATCGCGCTCGGGCGGCACTCCGAGGTCACCGCCGAGCTGAGGGCGCTGACCACCGCGCATCCGCTGCGGGAGCGGCTGTCCGAGCTGCTGATGCTGGCGCTGTACCGGTCCGGACGGCAGGCGGAGGCGCTGGCCGCCTACCGCGCGATACGCGCCGCGCTGGTGGAGGAGCTGGGCATCGAACCCGGCGCCGCCCTCCAGGACCTCCACGAACGCATCCTCGCCGCCGACGCCTCCCTGCTGCCGGACCCGGTCCCGCCGCCCGCGCCCCGGTCCGCCGAGCCCACCGGGCTCGCCGAACCCGCCGACGAGCCCGCCGTACGGGCGCCCCGCCCCGCGCAACTGCCCGCCGCGCTCGCGACGTTCGCCGGACGCAGTGCCGAACTCGACCGGCTGCGCGCCCTGTTGCCGGACGACGGGGGCGCCCCGCCCGCCGTGGTGATCAGCGCGATCGGCGGCATGGCGGGCATGGGCAAGACCACGCTGGCCGTGCACTGGGCCCATGAGGCGGCCGACCGCTTCCCCGACGGGCAGCTCTACGTCAATCTGCGCGGCTTCGACCCGGTCGGGCAGGTGGTGCCGCCCGAGGAAGCCGTCCGGATCTTCCTCGACGCGCTCGGCGTCCATCCGCTGCGCATTCCCGCCGGGCTCGACGCGCAGACGGCGCTCTACCGCAGTCTGCTCGCCCGGCGGCGGATGCTGGTGCTGCTCGACAACGCGCGCGACACCGAGCAGGTGCGCCCGCTGCTGCCCGGCTCCCCCGGCTGTCTGGTGATCGTCACCAGCCGCAGCCGACTGGCCGGGCTGGTGGCGGGCGAGGGCGCCTATCCGCTGACGCTGGACCAGTTGTCGGCCGCCGAGTCGCGCGATCTGCTGGCGCGCAGGCTGGGCGCGGACCGGCTCGCGGCGGAGCCGGGGGCGGTGGACGAGATCGTGGAGCGGTGCGCCCGGCTGCCGCTGGCGCTCGCCATCGTCGCCGCGCACGCCGCCGAGCACCCGGGCTTCCCGCTGCGTGCCGTCGCCAAGGAGCTGCGCGCGGGGCGGGGTCTGGACGCGTTCGCCGGGGGCGACGACCTCACGACCGACGTGCGCGCGGTGTTCTCCTGGTCCTACCGGGCGCTGTCCGCCCCCGCCGCCCGGCTCTTCCGGCTGCTCGGGCTGCACTCCGGACCGCACATCCCGGTGTCCGCCGCTGCCGGGCTCGCCGGACTCGCCCCGTGCGACGTGCGCGCTCCGCTCGCCGAGCTGACCCGCGCCCATCTGCTCACCGAGCGCTTCCCCGGCCACTACACCCTGCACGACCTGCTGCGGGTGTACGCCGCCGAGCGCGTCCAGGCCGAGGAGACGCCGCCGGAGCGGGAGCGGGCGGTCGAGCGGCTGCTCGCCTGGTATCTGCGCGCCGCCGACGCCGCCTATCCGCACATCACCCCGAACCGTCCGCGCGTCCCCCTGGGCGACCTGCCCGCCTGCGGTCCCGCGCCCGAGTTCGGCTCGCACGACGAGGCGCTGGACTGGTGCGAGACCGAGCGGGCCAACCTGGTCTCGGCGGTGCACCAGGCGGCGGAGGCGGGTCTGACCGGCATCGCCTGGCGGCTGCCCGCCGTGCTGTGGGGCTTCTTCTATCTGCGCAGCCACGCGCACGACTGGCTCGACACCGCGCGCACCGGTCTCGCCGCCGCCCGCGCGGCGGGCGACCGCGTGGGCGAGGCGCAGGCCCTGACCGACACGGCCGCCGCGCTGCGGGTGGCGGGGCGGTACGACGAGACCATCGAGCATCTGCACCAGGCGATGCGGCGCCATCGTGAACTCGGCAATCTGCGCGGGCGGTTGATGGCGGTGGGCAACCTCGGTGACGCCTACCTCCAGGCGGGGCGGCTCGACAAGGCCGTCGAGTACACCCGCCGCGGGCTTGTCCTCGACCGGGCCACCGGCGCCACCTGGGGCGAGGGCATCGCGCTGTGCAACCTGGGCGACGCCTACCAGCGCCAGGGGCGGTACGACGAGGCCGTCGCCTGTCTGGAGGAAGCCCTGACCATCGTGCGCGAGGCGGGCAACCGCTGGGTGGAGGGGGTGGCCCTGGACATCCTGGGCACGATCCACCACCGCCTGCACCGCCACGAGGAAGCCGTCGCGTACTACCGGCGGGCGCTTCAGGCCCACCGGGACATCGCCAACCGCTGGGGCGAGGGCACCACCCTCGGCAACCTCGGCGACGTGCGGCTGGACGCGGGCGAGACCGAGGCGGCCCGGGAGAGCTGGACCGAGGCCCTCGCGGTCTTCGTCGACTTCGGCCACCCCGACGCCGACCGGATGCGCGAGCGCCTGGACCGCCTGGACGCGCCCGAGGAGACACCCGCCGCCCCGGAACCGCCCGTACACCCCGCCTGACACCGCACCACCCCTTCACCGATGGGCCCCGCCGCGTCCCGACCGGGACACGGCGGGGCTCCCGCGTTGCCGCTACTTCCTGCGGACCTCCTTGCCCTTGGTCTTGTTCTTGCTCTCCTGGGTCGAGCGGCGGTGCCGCTCGTGGTGCGTGGAGTGGCGCGAGGAGCCCTCGCCCGAGGTCGCCGCGCGTCGGCTCGACTCCCCGCCCGACGGCAGATGGGACCCGGCGGGCGCGGTGACGGGGGGCTGCGGGGTGACGGACGTGGTGGACGCGGAGGAGGGCGCCGAGGACGGCGGGTTCCATCCCGGGGGCACCTGCCCCACCCCGGTGCCGAGCTGCGGGTTCTGGTGCAGCGCGTACATCTGGTTCGCCGGGTCCGCCTGGCGCTGCGCCGCCTCCACGTGGGCGTGGTGGACGAAGTCGGCGGTGGTGGCCGCCGTGGACAGGGCGGTGCCCACCCCGGTGAGCCGGGTGCCGACGGTGGAGTCCGAGCCGAGAGCCGCACCGGCCGCGTTCGCCGCCGCCGACAGCACGCGTCCGGTGCTGGCGGCCACGTCGACGGGGTCCACATGGCCGCCCGCCCGGTACTGGTTGTACTGGTTGCGGTACTCGTTCGCCGCCACGAGGCCCTGTCCGACCATGCCGCCGACGTTCAGGGCGGTACCGGCGGTGCCGGGCACGAAGGCGGAGACGCCCTGGAGGGCGCTGGGCGCGATGTCGCGGCCCGCCTGCATGAGGCGACCCCGGTTCTGCGACACCCACTGGATCAGGCTGCTGGCTGCCTGGCGGGCGTTCGCCCAGGTCCAGGTGCCCTGGTTCGCGTCGTACTGCGCGACGGCCTGCCGCTCGGGGTCCACCGCGTAGAAGGTGTTGTGCCGCTCGTCGTACACACCGTGCCCGGCGTCCGGGAACAGCGCGGGCGCGTCTTCCGGGACGGCACGGCGGCCGTCCTCGATCTGCCTTCCGCCGTCGGAGAGCCTGACGGAGGTGTAGGAGCTGGCGTTGGAGTGGCCGCTCCCGTCGGAGATGTCCGATCCTGGCATTTCACCCTTCCTTCCGTGTGGTCGACCGTCGCGCGGAGCCATGGTCCGACGCCCCGCGCGACGTGCGGAGTCGCCGGATACGGCCCGGTATGCCGGACAGCTCCTCCGCTCGGCGACTACAACGGCCCGTCCGGGTCCGCCGGTTCAACGACCGCCTCACGCCGTCAGACGGGCGGGGGCGGCGGCGGGGGCGGCGGAGGCGCGAACGGGTCGACGGCGTCCACGACGGGCGCCTCCTTCGCGCGGTGCATGCCGGGCTTGCACCCGGCGAAGGGACCCTGCGGATCGCGCAGGGCGTCCATGACCGACGGCAGATGGTCCCGGTGCCACTCGGCCGGTCCCGCCACCGACGCGCCGGGACCGGTCAACTCGCCCCAGACGAGCCAGAGTCCGTGCAGCCGGGCGACCGCCTCCGGGTG
Organism: Streptomyces sp. DSM 110735; assembly: GCF_016482685.1. Taxonomy (GTDB): domain Bacteria; phylum Actinomycetota; class Actinomycetes; order Streptomycetales; family Streptomycetaceae; genus Streptomyces. Next base: position 41,742 of record NZ_JACYHF010000008.1, read on the forward strand.
CTCCCACCAGCGGGAGCACCAGGGGGACGACGAGGTGACCTCCCTGCCGTAGACGGGCAGCAGCACATGGTGGACCCACAGGGTCAGCCCCCGCAGCTCCCCCGCGTACGCGGCGCCCTCCAGATAGAGGATGAACCTCGGTGGCTCGGGGGGCGGTTGACCCCCGGCGGGCTCGCCCGCCACCGTCCCGGGGCTCTCGGTCCGCGTGGTCGACATGGCACTCTCCTCAGTCAACGACATTGCTACGACAGACAGTTCGAGGGCGATGGCACGGCTCAGGCGTCCGGGCGCACCACGCCGAGGATCCGCATCGACGCGGCAGGGGAGACGTACACCCACCGGCCGGGGCGCGGCGCCTGGATGATCTTGCCGTCGCCGATGTAGAGGGCGACGTGGCTCGCGTCGGAGAAGTAGATGATCAGGTCGCCCGGGCGCATCCGGTCGACCGGCACGTGGGTCAGTTGCCGCCACTGCTCCTCGGAGGTGCGCGGGATGGCCACGCCCGCGTGGAGCCACGCCTGGGAGGTGAGCCCGGAGCAGTCGAAGGAGTCGGGTCCCTCGGCGCCCCAGACGTAGGGCTTGCCGAGCTGGCGGGTGGCGTAGGCGATGGCCCTGCGCCCCGCCGCGCTGCCCCTGGTGCTCAGCCGCTCGGGAACGCCGGTCTTCTCCCACGCCGCCTGGGACCGCTCTGCCTGCCGCTTCTCCAGCGCGGCCAGTTCCCTGCGCTGCTTCTCGGCCAACTGGGACTCCAGTTGCCGCGCGGCGGCGATGTTCTTCCGTACGGTGCTCTGCCGGGCCGCCCGTGTACGGCGGTTGTCCTCCAGGCGCCGCAGTTCGGCGGAGGCGTCGGCGGAGCGGGTGCGCAGTGCCGTGCGGGTCTTCGTCAGGGCGGTCAGCACGTCGCGTGTCGCCTGCTGACCGCGCTGGGCCAACGAGGCGTCGTCCAGGGCGCGTTCGGGGTCGGGGGCGAGCACGAACTGCATCTCGGCGGGCAGTCCGCCGCCCCGGTACTGGGCGCGCGCCGCCGCCCCGGCCAGCGCGGTGAGCCGGGCGAGTTTCGCCTCCGTGGTGCTCACCCGGCGCTTGAGGGCGCGTACGCGCGCGGTCTGCGCGGTGACCTTCTCGTCGGCGGCGTTGTACTGGTCGGTGGCGACCTCGGCGTCGTGGTAGAGGCGCTGGAGCCGGGCCTGCACCTGGGACAGCGTCTCGGGGGCGGCGTGCGCGGGCGGCTGGACGACCGCCGTGAGGGCGCAGGCCAGCGCGACGGCGGCGGGCACGCGGTGCCGGGACAGCCGTCTCGTGCGGGGTGTCCCTCTCATCGGGCCACAACTCCCTTCGTGGGGCGGCAGCCGCGCGGGCTGCGCCCGTACAGCGGATCGGGCGCCCGTACAACGGCGCCGGTCCGTACGGCGGTTCAGCCCCGGCGTGAACCGCCGTACGGGCTGGACCCGTTGTGCCTGCGGAGCACGCGGGCGGTGAAAGGGGCGGTATGAACGCGGGGTTGCTGGTGCTGGCGCTGTGCACGGGCTTCGGTCTGGGCTGTCTGGCGCTCGCGCTCCGGGCGCTGCTGGCGGCCGTACGGCTGTGGGCGCGGGGACTGCGGGTGACCGGGATCGTGACGGCCCGCGCGGCGGCCGACCGGCGCCCCGGCGGTCTGGTGCTGTTCCGCGACCACCTCGGCCGGGACCTGCTCCTCGACCCGGGGATGTGCGGTCCGCTGTGCGGGCTGCCGCCGGTGGGCGGGAGCGTGCCCGTGGTGTACGCGCGGGACCGTCCGGTCGTGGCCCGGCTCTGGACGATGCGGCATCTGCTCGCGCCGTCGTTCGGCTGGTTCCTGTCCTCGGCGCTGGTGTGCGGCACCGGGGTGGTGGTGGCGCTGTGAGGACGCCCGGCATCGGCTCCGAGCGCCTTGCCGCGCTCGATGTCCTGCGCGGCTGCGCCCTGTTCGGGATTCTGCTGGTCAACGCCCAGTTGATGGCGGGTCCTTACACGGCGTTCGGCGGCGCGCCGGACGCGAGCGGGGCGGACCGGGTGGCAGCGTGGCTGGTGAGCGCGCTGGTGACCGCCAAGTTCTACCCGCTGTTCTCCTTCCTCTTCGGCTACAGCCTCGTCCTCCAGGAGCGGTCCGCCCGCCGGTCCGGGCACGCCTTCGCCCCGCGTCATCTGCGGCGCTGCGTCTGCCTGTTCGCGCTCGGCGCCGTACACGCCGTGCTGCTGTACCCCGGCGACGTCCTCATGACGTACGCCGTCCTCGGGCTGGTGCTGTACGGCCTGCGGGGGCTGCGCGCGCGAACGGCGCTCCGCCTGGCGGTCGGGCTGGTCGTGGCGCTCTGCGCGCTGCTGCTCACCGGGGGACTGCTGACCGTCGCCCTGACCGAGCCGGTCACGGCGGCGCGGTACGCGCCGCAGGTCGCGGACGCGGTCGCCGCCCACCGCGGTGGCGTCCTCGCCGTGCTCGGCGCGCATCTGCGGGACCTGCGCCCCGCGCTCAGCGCCGATCTGCTGTACGCCCCGCAGATGCTGGCCGCCTTCCTGGCCGGTCTGGTGGCGGCCCGCACCCGTCTGGCCGGGCGGCGCGGGCGGGACCGGGTCTGGCTGCGGCGGACGGCGCTGCGGTGGCTGCCGCTCGGGCTGGCCGGGGCGGTGGTCTCCGCGTGCTGCACCGCGGGACCGCTGGACGACCGGTGGTTCCTGGTCGGGCAGGCGTGCGCGGTGCTGACCGGTCCGGCGCTGACGGTGTCGTACGCCTGCGGGCTGCTCCTGCTGTTCGGCGGGCGCGGTCCGGCGGCGACCGCGCTCGCCGCCACCGGGCGCCTGGGGCTCACCAACTATCTGGCCCAGTCCCTGGTCCTCGCCCTCGTCTTCACCGGCTACGGGCTCGGTCTGTACGACCGGGTCGGCACCGCGCCGCTGCTGCTGGGCTGCGCGGCGCTGTACGCGGTCCAACTCGCCCTGAGCACGCGCCTGGTGAGGCGATTTCGGTACGGTCCCGCCGAGTGGCTGCTGCGTTCGGTCACCTCGGCGCGGCGTCCCGTCGCCACGGCACGAACGGCTTCTCCAGCGTCGGCGCGGGCGGTTTCTCCAGCGTCACGGGCGACAGCCGGCTCACGGCCCGTGCCGTGATGGCCTCCGTCTCCGCCCTTGCCGCCGCCGAGATCTCCCCGGCGCCGGGCTCCTTGTACCAGGGCCGCAGCCGGATCAGCGCGGGCTTGACGCCGGTCGCGAGCAGCAGGGCGGTGCCCTTGGGCAGGGCGCGGATGCGGTCGGGCGGCAGGACAGCCTCCTGCCGGTAGGAGTAGGAGCGTGAAGTGCCGTCCTTGCTGCGGGAGATGCTCGGGGTGCGGACATCGTGCTGGCCGACGAGGGTGGAGATCTTCTGCACGAAGTCGGCGTCGTCCAGGCCCGCGCCGAGCAGTTTGACGGTCGCCGCGCTCCACAGCGCGTCCATCCCGACCTCGCCCCACACCCGGGCGCCCTGCCGGTAACTCTGGAGCAGGGTCACGACGTTGATGCCGCGCGAGCCGAAGTGCGAGTACAGGTCGGGCAGATCGGAGATGCGGCAGACGTTCGCCGCCTCGTCGAGCACGGCGGTCAGCGGCGGATCGAGACGCCCGCCCATCCGCTCGGCGGCGACCACGCCCGCCCGCATCGTCGCGTCCGCGAGACCCGCGATGACCCCCGCCGCCGAGCCGCCGCCGTCCTTGGACAGGAGGTACAGGGTGTCGCTGCCCAGGACGTGCCGGTCGGGGCGGAACTCGGGGAGTGCCGGGTCGGGGGTGACCCAGGCGAGGATCTCGGGGTCGAGAAGGCAGGAGACGGTCTGCCGTGCCGTCTCGTAGATGCCGTCCCGGGTCTCCACCGCGCCGCGCACGGTGCCCTGCAACTGCTCGGCCATCGCGGTCATCCCCGCCTCCCGCAGCAGGTCCACCGGGGTGCGGTCGGCCGGGTCGGCGAGCCAGCCCAGCAGCTCGTGCACCGGGGCGCCGCCGCGCGCGGCGGCGAGGAAGAGCGCGGTCAGGGTGTTCTGGGCGGCCGAGATCCAGAAGTCCTTCTTCGCGGTGTCGTCGTTGACGGACGCGACGAAGTGACCGGCGAGGCGGCGCGCGCCCTCGATCGTGTGGCACTCCCCGAGCAGGTTCCACCACATGGCGCGCGGGGAGTGCGCGATGCCCTGCGGGTCGAAGGTCCACACGGTGCCCGCCTCGGCGCGCAGGGCGCGGGTGACGGCGTACACGTCGGACTTGTTGGAGGTGAGCAGGACCGCGCCCTGGGCGCGCAGCACGCGCGGGACGGCGATCCCGGTGGACTTGCCCGCGCGCGGCGCCATCAGGTCCAGCTCCACGTCCTCGTGGCTGCTGCGCAGTTCGGGACCGTCGGGGGCGAGGTCGCCGAGGAGGTTGCCGGTCTCGTCCGGGTGCAGGCGCTCGCGTCCCTTGAGCGAGGGCCGCAGTTCGCGGGCGCGCGCCTCGATGCCCTTGGGGCACATCGCGGCCAGCTCCCGGCGCCCGGCGAGCCCCTTGGGGCGGTTCCACCGCCCGGCGAGCAGGCGTACGGCGACGACGACGGGGACCGTGAGCAGGACGAGCAGTCCGAGCATCCCGGCGTAGACGGCACCGGCGGGGGCGCCGGGCCAGAGGGCGCCCGGACCGTCCCCGGTCAGCCGGGCGGCGGTGGACAGGGCGAACGGCGGGGCGTGCCAGCCGTGCCCGGCGAGTCCCGCGCCGAGCGTGCCGCCCGCCCAGGCGACGGTGAACAGGGCGAGACCGCTCCCGGCGAGCGCGGCGAGCGCCCACGGCACCTGGTCGTGCGCTCCGCCGCCGGAGCCCGCGCGGCTCATGCCGTCCACCGCCCCGGCTCCGCCGCCCCGGGCAGACCGGCGGGCAGCGCGCGGGGTCCCTCCGCCGCCTCCAGGGCGACCTGCGCGGCACTGGCGCGCACGGCACGCTCGACGGCGTCCTCGGCGTCCGTCCAGCGGGTGTTGGTGTTGTGCAGCCGCCGTTCGGCGTCGGTGATGGCGACCTTGATGGGGATGCCGGGCCTGCCGCCGACCTTGATGAGGAAGCGGCCACGCCCCGGCGGCTCCTCGTGGTCGCCGGTGACGCCCCAGCCGGGCGGCGAGGACCAGGACGAGACGAGTTCGATCTCCCGCCGCGACAGCCCGACCACCTTGCCCAGGTCCTCCATCTCGGCCCGGGGCAGCCCCGCGCACACCACCATCCCGGCGCGCTCCACGAACCCGCGCGCCTTGGCGCGGTCGGCGTCGGTGCCGAGCGCCTCGGCGTCCTTCAGGGTGTGGGTGATCTTGGCGTCGCCGAGTCCGAGGGAGCGGTTGAGCCGGGTGAGGGCGTCGATGCGGTCGACGATGCCGGAGGCGGCGCGCAGCGGGCGCCACAGCTCGTCGAGGACGGTGAAGAACCAGCGCCGGGGCGCGAGTCCGGCGTCCGCGAGGGCGTGCGAGGCGGCGACCGTGCCGAGTCCGTCGGACCAGGCGGCCAGCATCGCGGCGGCCGTGAGCTGGGTGTCGGCTTCTCCGATGCCGGAGATGTCGATGCACACCGCCGGGGCGTCCGGGTCGATCCGGGTGGAGGTCTGCGAGGCGAAGGTGTCGCCGAGCGGACCGTCCAGGATGCCGAGCAGGGACCGGTGCAGCGGGTCCACGGCGTCCCGGTAGCGGGCGTCGTCGCCCCGGTCCAGGGTGACGGCCCGCACCCGGTCCGGTCCCTCGGCCAGGACGCGGAGCACGTCGGGCAGGAGGGGCGCCCGGCCGGGCGGGGTGCGCTCGCGCAGATGGTGCAGGACGGCGGAGAGCACCGACTGCTCGTGGTCGTCCATGGGGCGCCCGCGCACGATGGTGACCAGCGCGGCCACCATGTTGAGCACACGGCCGTGGGTCTCCGCCTTCAGCACCTCCCCCGCCTCGCCGCCGATCCGGGCCGCTGCCGCGCCCATCGCCCCGGGGTCGAGGACGTTGATGCCGCCCCGGCCCCGGCCGATGGAGATCACCTGGCCGCCGAGCGCCCGTACGGTGTCGGCGTAGTCGGGCTTGAGGTCGCCGAGCACCAGCGGGACGACCCCGGTCGCGGCGAGCCCGATCAGCATCCGGTTGACGAGCGTGGACTTGCCGAGACCCGGCATGCCGAGCATGAACAGCGACGGGTTGGAGATGAAGCGCGCCCGGGTGAACCAGTTCAGCGGGTCGCCGCACACGGTGGCGCCGGTGAACAGGTGCTGGCCGAGCGGCACTCCGGTCATGGGCGAGCCCGAACCCGCGGCGAACGGCCACATGCCGCACGCCTGGACGGTGGTGGCCCGCCACATGGTGGGCGGGTCCATGTAGCCGACCCGTCCGCCGCCGACGCCGTACCAGCCGCGCGGCGGCACGAACGGCTCCCGGGCGGCGGACGGCTGCTTCCGCGCGCCGTCGCGTCCGCCCCGGCCCTCGGCACCGGCGGCGCCCCCGGCTCCCGGCTTCCCCGTCCAGGACGGGTCCTGTCCCGAGCGCCCGGCGAGGAGTTCCGCGCGCGCCCTCTCCTCGGCCGCGCGGTCCTCCCGCTCGGCCCGCTTCTCCGCGCGGCGGCTCACAGCGCCTCCTGCAGCTCGTGCGGGATCAGGGTCTGCTCCCAGGGCAGGACGCCGACCGGCAGGGTGCAACTGAACGCCGCCGCCTGCATCCGGTCGGCGGGTCTCATCAGCACCCGTGAGGCGGCGGTCAGATTGCGCACCGCCACGCTGGCGTCGGCCAGTTGCGCGACGTCGTCCACGGTGACGGTCAGCATCAGGGAGAACTCCACGAGCCCGGCGCCCGCCGCCTCCTCGGCCGCCGTCTGCTCCGCCGCCCGTACCTCGGAGGCGGCGCGCGCCTGCACCATGCCCCGGCCCGAGGTCGCCATGAACTGGGCGCTGCGCCGGTCCGACTCCACGATCCGGGCCGAGGTCGCCGGGTCGATCGGCCGGTAGACGAGCGCGACCCTCTTGCGCCGGGTGCCGGGCGCGGCTTCCAGCATCCCGCGCAGCACCGAGGAACGTACGGTTCCGCGCGGTGCCAGGGTCATCAGCCAGGTGCGGGAGACGCCCGAGTCGTGCTGGTAGCTGCCGACGGTCTCGACGGCGGCGGCCGGTCCCGCGTCGTCCCACTCCAGTCCCGTACCGCCGTGCCGGGCACGGGCGTTGAGGACGTCGGCGGCGACGGCGGGGTCGTAGGCGACGCGGACGACCTCGGCGATCCGCTCGGCCGTCAGCGGGTACGCCGCGCCGCCGCCCGCCGCCACCAGACCGCTGAGCAGACCGGGGACGCGCACGGCGAGGTCGGCGATGACGTCCTCCTTCTTGCGCCGCTGGCCCGGCGGGACGCCGTAGGTGAGGGTGACGTAGGTGTGCATCTCGGAGGAGGCGGTCGGATAGCGCTCGACGACCTCCTCCATCACGGCGCGGGCGGCGTCCGGCGCGTCGGGGTGGATGCGGGGCAGCACCTCGTGGGCGAGCCGGGTACCGGTGTCGGGCGCGGTCTCCACGACGACGCTCGCCCCGCGCAGCCCCGGTTCGTGGGCAAGGCGGGCCAGCCACTCCCCCCACAGCGCGACCCACACGTCCACCTGGTCGGCGTCGACCAGGGAGCCGCCGTCGGGGTCGCAGCCCAGGACGATGGTGTAGAGGTTGCGGGCGGGGTGGTGGAGCACGCCGAAGGGGCGGTCGTAGGCGTCGCGGCCGTCGGACACGGTGACCTTGTTGAGCAGCCCGGGCGGGCGGAACCTGCCGCCCGGACGCGCGGACAGCGGCCCGGAGACGTACAGGTGCGCGCCCTTGGCCCGGCGGCGGCGCCAGCCGACGCGCAGGGCGAGCAACTGGTAGACGTTGCGCCCGTCCTGGGTGCGCACGGCGAGCGGCACCAGGAACAGGACGGTCGGCACGAGCACGACCAGCGCGGCGTACAGCGAGATCAGCGAGGCGAGCAGGGTGATGACGAGCCCGCCGAAGACACCGAAGGTGCCGACGAGTCCGAGCGGTCCGAGCCCCGGCCGCCTCGGCCGACGCCAGTTGCCGTAGGTCGGATGGGTCACGGCTTCCGTGGACATGGGGTCCGGTCTCCTTTCGTTGACGGTGGTTCAGGGGGAGGTCAGGTGTTGTGGCCGTGGTTGCCGTCGGCGCCGTCCACGGCACCGGCGGCGGTCCTGCCGAGAGCCTGCGCGGCGCTCGCCGCCACGACGACCGCGGCGCCGACCGGTCCTCCGGCGGCTGCCGCCGCGCGTCCGGCTCCGGCGGCGGCACCCGAGCCACCGCCCGCGCCGCCGCCCGCGCCCGCACCGCTCGCCGCCGCCGGGCGGGCACCCGACGCGCCGGACGACCCGGAGGCACCGGACTCGCCCGACGCCCCCGCCATGCCGCTCCGTCCTGCCGAGCCGCCTCCGCCGGAGGTGCCCGACGCCCCGGAGGGTCCCGAAGGACCGCCCCGCCCGCCCGATCCGGCGCTGCCGCTGCCCCCGCTCGCGCCGCCGAGCGAACGGGCGCCGGTCGCGATGCCGCCGCCCACCGCCGAGACGGCGCCGGGCATGGCGCCGCCCGTGCCCAGCGCGGCGGTCGCGGGCACCACGAGCTTCAGCAGCGCGGGCAGCGCGACGGCGGACAGCAGCATCACGCCGATACCGGCGATACGGACGTTGACGTCGCTGCCGTCACCGTCGCCCGAGCTGTACGTCGTCATCACCGAACCCGCGTACATCACGAGTCCCGCCGCCGGTTTGTACAGCAGCCAGGCGACCATCCAGCCGACGTGCTTGCGCCACCAGCCCGCGCCCCAGTCCGTCATGGAGGCGGCGGCGGCCATCGGCAGGGTGCCGAGCAGCAGGATCATCACGCCGAGCCGGATGTAGAGCAGGACGGTCTGGACGATCCCGGCGAGCAGCAGCAGGAAGGCGAGCACCATCAGCAGGAACGCCTGGATGCCGCCGCCGTCCGAGCACTGGCCGATCGAGTCGAGCTGGCGTTGTGCGCCCTGCTGGAACAGATAGTCCGAGTAACGGTCCGACAGGCTGGCCGCCGCCGTGACGACGGTGGTGGCCGCGCCGGAGACGAGGATCACCCGCAGGATGCCCTTCAGCGCGGTTTTGCCCGCGTCGCCCCGCTGCTCGACCGCCATTCGCGCGGCGGCGAACAGCAGCGAGCCCACCGCCAGGTAGACCACGATCCACTGGGACTGGTTGTTGATGTCCTTGGAGGTGTCCGTGTTCGGCAGGGTCGGAATGCTGGTGATCAGATCGCCGAACACCTCGACGGCGGCGGCGAGGACGAAGTCCGCGATCCCCTTCATGATCGTGCCGATGGGGTCGCCGAGGAAGCTGAAGAACCCGACCAGGGCGTTCAGCAGCGGATTGCCGTCGTCGCAGCTCATGTCCGCGCCCCTGCCCACACGAGGTAGCCGTTGGCGTTCTGGACCGAGCGCACCGGGCTGTGCAGGGAGCCGTCCCCGGCGGGCAGCACCTTCCAGTCGCCGCCGCTCCAGCGCAGGTCGATGCTGGTCGCGGCGAATCCCTGGCTGCTCCTGATGAGCAGGTCCACGGTGGAGTCCTTGCCGTCGTACCGGGTCACGGCGAACCCCGCGTACGACGAGACCGAGGCGCTGTCCGGGCGCCGCTCGGTGCCGGTGGTGCGCACGGTGGAGCGGTGGGACACGAACCGGTCGCGACCCCGGCCCGGCACGAGCTGCCGGTCGGCCACGGTCCGCCAGTGCGCCTCGCTCATCTGGGAGGTGATGACCTGGGCGGCGAGCACGGAGCCGACCGGCGTGTGCGCGAAGCACCACCAGGGCGCCCGGTCGGTCACGGTGGGACCGGCGGCCGCCGACACCGGTACGCGGACGACGCCGATCGCGCGCCAGCGGATGTCCGTCGGGGCGGTCGCGGGCACCGTGTTCCCGGGCGCCTCGTCGGTGTGGCACCCCGGGGGGCGCCCGTCGGTGGCGAGGGCGCCGCCCTTCGGCGGACCACCGGGGGCGGCTGCCTCGGCACGGTCCGCGCCGTCGCTCCCCGAGGTCAGTGCGACGATCCCGGCGAGGACGACCACGGCCGCCAGGAAGCCCGCCGACATCTGCCAGCCGCGCTGCTTCCAGTACGGCCCCTCCTGCTCGGTCCGGCGCCGTCTGCGTGTGAACATCACCAGTGCTCCCTGTGTGCGCTTCCGTCGAAGTCGACGCTGGGCGAGGTCGGTCGAAGACGTCAGTTGAAGACGAAGCCGACCAGCGGTCCGGCCGTCGCGACCAGGACGCAGCCGCCGAGCACCATGCCGAGGCGGCTCATGTGCTCCGAGCTCTCGCCCCGCTTCAGGGAGAGGGCCATCATCGCGCCGGTGACCAGCACCCCGGCGACCCCGGCGGCCGTACCCGCCCAGGCGGCGATGCCGAGCACGGTGTCGACCTTCGCGGTCAGTTCGCCGGGCGCCTGCCGGGTCGGCTGGGGCACGCCGGAGGCCAGGAGGCGGGAGGCTTCGAACAGCAGTGAGGACATGGGGATCTCCGGGAGTCGGGGCGCCCGGCGCGAACGGCGGGCGACGGGGACGTGCGGTGGCGATGAGGGGCTACGGCGCTCAGGGGCCGAGCAGTTGCAGCGAGCCGAGGGCCGCGACGAGCGGTCCGGCGCAGGTGGCGAGCAGACAGCCGAGGGTGACGTAGAAGACGCCGCGGAAGTGCTCGCCGCCCTCCCCTGGGTCGCCCCGGCGCAGTTGGAGGGACATCCGGGTGCCGACGACGATGAGTCCGCCGACCCCTGCGGCGGAGGCGCACCAGGCGAGCAGGTTGATCAGGGTTCCCGCGTCGACGCCCGGGTCGAAGGCGGCAAGCAGGGGACCCGCGAGGAGGCGGTGACTCGTCACGCGCTCACCTCCGCGTGCGGGTCGGCGCCCACCAGGCGGGCGAGCGTGGCCAGTTGACGGGGCATGGACCTCGGCTCGGCACCCACCCGCCACGCCGGTATCCACGGCACCCGGTGCACATGGGCGGCCGAGCGCAGGATGCGGACGCGGCGCAGCAGACCGAGCGGCAGCCGGGCGGGGGCGTCGGCGACGAGCACCACCGCGAGCAGTTCGAGCCCGTGCGGCGCCCTGCCCTCGTGCAGCGCGCCGAGCGCCCGCGAGACGGACCGCATCCCGTGGGCGCTGGTGCGTCCGACCAGCACGATCCGGCGCGGTTCGCCCCGCGCGGGCTCCGGCCAGCGGGCGCCCACGTCCACCCCGCCGAGCAGGTCCGCCAGCGAGGTGGCACCGGCTCCGCCGTGCGCCTTGACCCAGCCGACGGCGTCCTTCGACTCCGCCCGCGTGGGGACGGTGCGCCGGGGCTCGTCCCAGGGGGCTCCGCCGGTACGGCGCGCGGGCGGCGCCGAGCGGGGCGCGGTGCGCGCGACATCGGTCGCGGGTCGAACTCCCTGCGGGGCGACGGGTGTTGGTGCGGAACCGGCTGTCGACCGAACTCCTGGCGGGACCACGGGTGTTGCCGCGGTCCCGGACACGGACGCGACCTTGGGGCCCCGTTCCCAGGCCCGTGGACCCGGCGGTGTCGCCGACGGAGTGCCCATGTGTGCCCCGCCTCCCTCTCCGCTCATCTGTTTTCCACCGGTTTGAACTTCTTCGCTCCAGGACCCGTTGGGTGTGCCGAGTCCGACGGACAGCACAACGGGCCGTCCGGGCACAGCGGTTCAAGGCGAGAGGAAGAAGGCAGGCGCGATGAGCGCGGAGAACGGAGCGGGCGGGGAGCAGAGCGCCTCGAACGCCGTCAGGAACACCATGGCGGCCGGGGCGGGCTGCGGCTGTCTGCTGTCGCCCGTGGCTCTGATCGGCACGATCGTGGTGGTGATCGTCTTCGGCGGGCTCGGCGTGCTCCTTGCCCCGCTCATCGCGCTGATCCTGCTGTTCGGCGGCGGGGGCGACTCCGGGGGCTCCTCGCCCGAGGACCAGGCGAGCCAGGCGGTCGAGATCTTCAACGGCGACGGCAAGGGCACCCTCGACGAGGACACCGTCCCGGACGACCTCGTCGACCCCATCGAGAAGGCCGGCGCCCTGTGCGACGCGATCGGGCCGATCGTCATCGCCGCGCAGGTGGAGCGGGAGTCCTCGTTCAACGCCTCGCTGGTGGGACCGGACGGCGAGAAGGGGCTCTCCCAACTTCCGCTCGACGTCTTCGAGAAGTACGGCAAGGACGACGACGACAACGACAAGGTCTCCGCGCTGGACGCGGCGGACTCCGTGCTGGCCCAGGGCCGTTACCTGTGCGACCTGGCCGACCAGGCGCAGCAGGCGATCGACGACGGTCGCGCCCAGGGCACCGCGCTGGACCTCGCGCTGGCCGCGTACGACGTGGGGATGGACTCCGTCCTCGCGGCGAAGGGCGTACCGAACACGGCGGAGGCGCAGGGGTATGTCGCCTCGATCCGCGCCCAGTTCGCCAAGTACGCGGGCGTCGCCGCCCCGCCCGACGGCGCGACCCCCGGCGTCACTCCCACCCCCACCGACGGTTCCCTCTGAGGAGGATGGTCATGATCAGTCACCAGGTACGCGTGTCCGGCGGCGAGTTCGCCGTCATCGACGGGGAGACCGTCACGGCGGGACCCGGCGGCTCCGTGCACGACGCCGTCCTCGACCGGCTGCAGCGCTACGCCGAGCGGCGGGGCTCGGCGGTGGCGGCGGCCGTGGCCGAGGACACGGACCGCTTCGTCCTGGAGGTCTCCCCGGACGGCTCCAGCCGCGTACTGCCGTCCGAGGAGCCGGAGGGCGCACGCGAGAGCACGCCCGAGGGCGCACCCGAGGACCCGTCCGGGAAGCCGGAGGACGCCCCCGAGGACCCCGAGAGGACCCCGGACCGCTCCGCCATCGCCGCCGTACTCGCCCGAGCCCGCGCCACCGCCGCCGCTCGCGCCACTCCCCCGGCAACCCCCGCACCCGCTTCCGACCCCGACCCCGACGCCGACGTCCCGCCGCAGCTCGCGGAGCCCGTGACCCGCATCAACACCCTGGCACGCACAGGCCACTTGGACGAAGCGCTCACCGAGGCGACCGCGCTGCGCGAGCGCCTGACCGGCTCGGCCGGGACCGAGCACCCGCACACCCTCCAGGCCCGCGCCGTGGAGGCGTACCTCGCGCACCTGAGCGGGCGGCACCGCGAGGCGACCGTGCTCGCGCTGTCCGTCGCCCGCAGCCGCTGCGGAGCCGGGGACGCGCAGGCGCCGACCGAGGTGGTGCGGGCGGCGGCCGCCTGGCAGCGACTCGACGACGAGCGGGCAGCCCTCGTACACGGGCGCGAGCTGCTGCACATGTGGGACCGCCTCGGCAGCCTGGGCCCGCTCCCGCCCGGCCACGCGGAACTCGCCGAGCGGGTGCGCGACCAGGTGGAGTCCCTGGAGGCGTACGCCTGACCCGGCGCCCCGCGCTCGCATGTACGCCGCCGTAGAACGACCGTCAATCGAGTGTGGAACCGCCCTCGCGACACTCCCGAGTCCCGGAGGAGCACGAGGAGCGGGAGCACACCATGAACGTGACGGTGATCGGGTCGGCGAGCGCGACGACCCCGGAGGAACGGGCGCTGGGCGACCTCTACGTCGAGCACGGCCCGGCGCTCCACGCGTACGTGCTGCGGCTGCTGGGCGGCGACACGCACCGGGCGGAGGACGTCGTCCAGGAGACGCTGCTGCGCTGCTGGAACAAGCGGAACCTGACCGACCGCGAGGGGATGGAAGTACGACCCTGGATGTTCCGCGTCGCGCGCAACCTCGTCATCGACGCGCACCGCACCCGCCGCGCCCGTCCCCCGGAGGTCAGCGGCGCGACCTGGCTGACCGAACTGGGCGCGGAAGCCGACCAGATGGAGCGCATGCTCTCGGCGATCGTGGTCCAGGACGCCCTGGAAGCGCTGACCCCCGCCCACCGGGACGTCCTGGAAGCGACCTTCTTCGAGGACCGCACCACCAAACAAGCCGCCGTTGCCCTCGGCGTCCCCCAGGGCACCGTGAAGTCCCGCGTCTACTACGCCCTGCGCTCACTGCGGACGGCACTGGAGGAGCGGGGTCTGGGCTGAGAGGAGCGGGGGCTGGGCTGAGCGGGGACTGGGCTGAGTGCTCTCAGAGCCCCACGATCCGGTTCCAGCGCCGCGCGAACTCCACCCGTTCCGTAGACGTGATGTCCCGGGCTATCGCGAGCCGGGAGCGCATCGTCGGGTCCGGGAAGATCAGGGGGTTGTCCGCGAGGGCGGCGGTGTCCCTGTCCTTGGAGGAGGCGAGGATGTCCTTGGCGGCGGGGACGGGGCAGACGTAGTTGACCCAGGCGGCGAGCTTCGCGGCGACGTCCGGGGCGTAGTAGTAGTCGACCAGGCGTTCCGCGTTGGTCTTGTGGGCGGCCAGGTCGGGGATCATCAGGGAGTCCGACCAGAGTTCGGCGCCCTCCTCGGGGACGACGAAGCGGATGTCGGGGTTGTCGGCCTGGAGCTGGATGACGTCGCCGGAGTACGCCTGGCAGGCGAGGACGTCGCCGCTGACGAGGTCCTTGGTGTAGTCGTTGCCGGTGAAGCGGCGGATCTGACCGCGGCGGACCTGGTGGGCGACCTGGTCGCAGATGGTGTGGAAGTCGTCCGCCGTCCACCGGGTGATGTCGACGCCGTTGGACTGCATCAGCAGCGCGAACGCCTCGTCCAGACCGGAGAGCAGCGTCACCCGCCCCTTGAGGTCGGGTGCCCAGAGGTCCTTCACGCCCCGGATCTCGCGCCCGAGCCTGCGGTGGTTGTAGGCGATGCCGGTGATGCCCGACTGCCAGGGCACGGTGTACAGGCGCCCGGGGTCGAAGGCGGGCGAGCGCAGCAGCGGGTCCAGGTACTTCGCGACGTTGGGCTGGTGGGCGCGGTCCATCCGCTGGACCCAGCCGAGGCGGACGTACCGCGCGCACATCCAGTCGCTGATGACGATCAGGTCGCGGTCGGTCGGCCGGTGGTTCATCAGCGCGGGGCTGATCTTGCCGAAGAACTCGTCGTTGTCGTTGATCTCCTCGACGTAGTCGACCGAGATCCCCGTGCGCTTCTCGAAGACGTCCAGCGTGGGCCGCTTGTTCGGGTCGTCGTCATCGGTGTCGATGTACAGCGGCCAGTTCGACCAGACCAGCCGGTGGTCACCCGCGGACCGGTCCGGCGCCGACCGCTCCCCGGCACGTACGTACGCCGAGGGCACCCCGCACCCGGCCAGAGCGCCGAGCGCGGCGGTACCCCCGAGAGCACGCAGCAGGGTCCGACGGGAGGGGGCGGAACCACGAACAGAGGTGTGAAGCACCCGGAAAGTGTGCCGCCCGAGCCTTAAAAGTGACAATCCGGGTCCGACCCTTAAGGGGCGCGGGGAACTGCGCGAACAGCCCCCACGCGCCCGCGGCCGGAAAACCAGCCGAACCCAGCAGAGCGACTACGCGTCCAGCGAAGTCATCACATGCTTGATCCGCGTGTAGTCCTCGAACCCGTACCCCGACAGATCCTTGCCGTAGCCCGACTTCTTGAACCCGCCGTGCGGCATCTCCGCGACCAGCGGAATGTGCGTGTTGATCCACACGCAGCCGAAGTCCAGCTTCTTGGACATCCGCATCGCGCGCCCGTGGTCCTTGGTCCACACCGAGGAGGCGAGCGCGTAGTCGACGCCGTTGGCCCACTCGACGGCCTGGTCCTCGTCGGTGAAGGACTGGACGGTGATGACGGGACCGAAGACCTCGTTCTGGATGATCTCGTCGTCCTGGAAGACGCCGGAGACGACGGTCGGGGCGTAGAAGTAGCCCTTGTCACCGACCTGGTGGCCGCCCGCCTCGACCTTGGCGTGGGCGGGGAGCCGCTCGATGAAACCGGCGACCTGCTTGAGCTGGTTGGGGTTGTTCAGCGGGCCGTAGAGCACGTCCTCGTCGTCCGGCTGACCGGTCTTGGTCTCCTGCGCGGCCTTGGCGAGCGCGGCGACGAACTCGTCGTGGATGGACTCCTGGACGAGGACGCGCGTGGCGGCAGTACAGTCCTGCCCGGCGTTGAAGAAGCCCGCCACCGAGATGTCCTCGACAGCCTTGGGGATGTCGGTGTCCTCGAAGACGACGACCGGCGCCTTGCCGCCCAGCTCCAGGTGGACCCGCTTGAGGTCCTTGGCGGCGGACTCGGCGACCGACATGCCCGCGCGCACCGAGCCGGTGATGGACGCCATCGCCGGGACGGGGTGCTCGATCATGAGGCGCCCGGTGTCGCGGTCGCCGCAGACGACGTTGAAGACGCCCTTGGGCAGGATCGAGCCGAGGATCTCCGCGATCAGGACCGTGGAGGCGGGGGTGGTGTCGGACGGCTTGAGCACGACCGTGTTGCCCGCGGCGAGCGCCGGGGCGAACTTCCACACCGCCATCATCATCGGGTAGTTCCACGGCGCGACCTGGGCGCAGACGCCGACCGGCTCGCGGCGGATGATGGAGGTGAGACCCTCCATGTACTCGCCCGCGGAGCGCCCCTCCAGCATCCGGGCCGCGCCCGCGAAGAAGCGGATCTGGTCGACCATCGGCGGGATTTCCTCGGTGCGGGTGAGCCCGACGGGCTTGCCCGTGTTCTCCACCTCGGCCGCGATCAGTTCCTCGGCCCGCTCCTCGAAGGCGTCCGCGATCTTCAGCAGAGCCTTCTGCCGCTCGGCGGGGGTGGTGTCGCGCCAGGCGGGGAAGGCCGCGGCGGCGGCCGCCATGGCGGCGTCCACGTCCTCCTGCCCGGACAGCGGCGCGGTCGCGTACGCCTCACCGGTGGCGGGGTTGACCACCTCGGTGGTCCGTCCGTCGGCGGCGTCCCGGAACTCACCGTCGATGTAGTTGCGCAGACGACGCAGCTCGGTGCTCACTGCCGGCCTCCTGATCTGGTTCGAGGGTTGGAGCGGTCCCGCCCCGGAGGCAGCACGGCTGTCCGGTGGCTGAGACAGCCCAACCCTAGTCGCGACACCCACGTTTTCAACACCCCCACCACCACCAGTCCTGCGAAATCCGCACACTGCACCCTCGTAAACAACGAATTTCATCGATCGAGCCTTGCGAAACTGTCGAGACGTCGTGCACAGTGTGGGCGTGGCCAGTCGAAGCGCAGAACCCAGGGACTCCGCCCGCGAGTCCAGGAGCGGCACTCCCCAGTTGGACGCCGTCTCCCTCGCCATCATCGAGCAGCTCCAGGAGGACGGCCGCAGGCCCTACGCCGCGATCGGCAAGGCGGTCGGTCTCTCCGAGGCGGCCGTGCGCCAGCGCGTGCAGAAGCTGCTCGACCAGGGCGTGATGCAGATCGTCGCCGTCACGGACCCGCTCACCGTGGGCTTCCGTCGGCAGGCGATGGTCGGGATCCATGTCGAGGGCGACGTCGAGTCCGTCGCGGACGCGCTGACCGCCATGCCGGACGTCGAGTACGTGGTGATGACCGCGGGCTCGTTCGACGTCCTCGCCGAGATCGTCTGCGAGGACGACGACCACCTGCTGGACGTGATCAACCGGCGCATCCGGGCCCTGCCCGGCGTGCGCTCCACCGAGAGCTTCGTCTATCTGAAGCTCAAGAAGCAGACCTACATGTGGGGAACCCGATAACCGTGACCCAGAAGGACCTCAGCCGCAGCGCGTACGACCACCTGTGGATGCACTTCACCCGCATGTCCTCGTACGAGAACTCCCCCGTCCCGACCATCGTCCGGGGCGAGGGCACCTCCATCTACGACGACAAGGGCAAGCGGTACCTCGACGGCCTCGCGGGTCTGTTCGTGGTCCAGGCCGGACACGGCCGCACGGAGCTGGCCGAGACCGCCCTCAAGCAGGCCCAGGAGCTGGCCTTCTTCCCGGTGTGGTCCTACGCCCACCCCAAGGCGATCGAGCTGGCCGAGCGACTGGCCGGGTACGCGCCCAGGGACCTCAACAAGGTCTTCTTCACCACCGGCGGCGGCGAGGCCGTCGAGACCGCCTGGAAGCTCGCCAAGCAGTACTTCAAGCTGGTCGGCAAGCCCACCAAGCACAAGGTCATATCCCGCTCGCTCGCCTACCACGGCACCCCGCAGGGCGCCCTCTCCATCACCGGTCTGCCCGCCCTGAAGGCGCCCTTCGAGCCGCTGGTGCCCGGCGCGCACAAGGCGGCGAACACCAACATCTACCGCGCCCCGGTCTTCGGCGACGACCCCGAGGCGTTCGGCCGCTGGGCCGCCGACCAGATCGAGCAGCAGATCCTGTTCGAGGGACCGGACACGGTCGCCGCGGTCTTCGTGGAGCCGGTGCAGAACGCGGGCGGCTGCTTCCCGCCGCCGCCCGGGTACTTCCAGCGGGTGCGCGAGATCTGCGACCGGCACGACGTGCTGCTCGTCTCGGACGAGGTCATCTGCGCCTTCGGCCGCCTGGGCACGATGTTCGCCTGCGACAAGTTCGGCTACGTCCCGGACATCATCACCTGCGCCAAGGGCATGACCTCGGGCTACTCCCCGATCGGCGCGACGATCGTCTCCGACCGCATCGCCGAGCCGTTCTACCGGGGCGACAACGTCTTCCTGCACGGCTACACCTTCGGCGGTCACCCGGTCTCCGCCGCCGTCGGTCTCGCCAACCTCGACCTGTTCGAGCGCGAGGGTCTCAACCAGCACGTCCTGGACAACGAGGACGCCTTCCGCGCGACCCTGGAGAAGCTGCACGACCTGCCGATCGTCGGCGACGTCCGCGGCAACGGCTTCTTCTACGGCATCGAGCTGGTCAAGGACAAGAACACCAAGGAGTCCTTCGACGGCGACGAGATCGAGCGCATCCTCTACGGCTTCGTCTCCAAGAAGCTGTTCGAGAACGGTCTGTACTGCCGCGCCGACGACCGGGGCGACCCGGTGATCCAGCTCGCCCCGCCGCTGATCTCCGACCAGGGGACCTTCGACGAGATCGAGCAGATCCTGCGCGCCACCCTCACGGAGGCGTGGACCAAGGTCTGACCTCCCCGCGCGGATGCCTCCGGTCGGTCGACCGGCCCCGGCCCCGGCGCCGCCCGTTCGAGTGAGAACGGCGGCCCGGGGCCGTGTGCTGTCCGGCCTCAGGGCGACGGCTCCTTAGCGTGCCCAGTGACCGATCGGCCCGGCGTTTCGTTCCCCCGGACGGGGGACGGGACACGGGAAAACGGATCAGAACCGAGGTGTACGCCCATGGAGGCCCCGCCGGACAACGACGTGCTCTGGGCACGCTCCCTCACCTTCAGGCACCCCGACGGCTCACCCGGCATCGCCGGGATCTCGCTCGGCGTGCGCGAGGGCGAGATCCTCGCCGTCGGCGGTCCGCGCGGCAGCGGCAAGACCACCCTGCTGCGCTGCCTGTCCGGCCAGGTGCGCGTGCGGGACGGCGAGGTCTGGTTCAACAGCTCCCCCGTGCACACCATGGGCCCCTTCGCCCGTGAACGGCTGCGCCGCGACCGGTTCGGCTGGATCGACCCGGCGCCCGCCCTCGTCCCCGAGCTGAACGTCTGGGAGAACGCCGCGCTCCCCCTGATGCTGCGCGGTACGAGCCGGCGCCGGGCCAAGGTGGCCGCCATGGAGTGGCTGGAGCGCCTGGACGTCGGGGACAAGTCCCGCAAGCGCCCGCACGCGCTGCTGCACGCCGAACGCCAGCGCGTCGCCATCGCCCGCGCGCTCGCCACCGGACCCACGGTCCTGTTCGCGGACGAGCCGACCGCCCCGCTGCACCGCGCCGACCGGGGACACGTCCTGCGCACCCTCACCACGGCCGCCCGCTCCCACGGCATCACCGTGGTCCTCGCCACCCACGACCCCGAGACCGCGGCCCTCGCGGACCGCACCGTCTCCCTGCTCGACGGCCGGCGCGTGAAGACCGTGCATCTGCCGGACGCGGAGGAGAAGGAGGGCCGGGCCGCGTGCTCGCTCTCCGCCTGACCCGTGCCGCCCGGCCCGCCGTCCAGTTGCGCCGCCTGCTGGTGGCCGCGGCTTCGGCGGGCACCGGGTTCCTGCTCCTCGGCTCCCTCGGCTACGCGCTCGGACACCCCGCGACCCCGGGCGCGGGCGCGCTGCGCCTGGCCTGGTGCCTGGCGCCGCTCGCCGCCACCGCGTACCTCGCGCTCGCGGTGGCCCGCACCGACCCCGGCACCCGGCCGCGCCCGGGGCTTTCGGCGGTCGGGCTCGGTCCCGGGCGGCTGATGGCGATCTCCGCGCTGACCACGGCGCTCTCCTGCGTACTGGGCTCGCTGGTGGCCCTGATGTTCTTCCTGCACCTGCGCGGCGACATCACGGGGATGCCGTTCGACGGCGACGGCGCCAAGCTGCTCGCCGCCGACCAGCCGCTGCCCGTACCGGCGGCACTGACCCTGCTCGCCCTCGCCCCGGCCGTCGCCTCGCTGACGGTCGCCCTCGCCCTGCGCCCGAGAGACGGGCGGCCGGGGGCACGCTGGTACGACACGGCGCTCGGACGCCGCCCGGACGGGGCGCCCGAGCCCCTGACCGACGACGAGAGCGCCGGTGAGGCTGCCTTCGGCGCGGGTGCCGATGCCGGTGCCGACGCGGGTGCCGGTACGACCGTCGGTGCGGACGTCGCTGCCGCTGTCGGCGCGCCCGAGGTCGTCGCCGTACCGCCCGCCCCGCGCGAGGCACCCGCCGGTTTCCCCTGGGGCGTCGCCGCGCTGGCGGGCGGTCTCGCCGTCCAGGCGTACGCGGGCCGGGTCACCCCCGCCCCCTCGCTCGCCGCGCTGCCCGCCGAGGGCGCGGCGGTGCTCGCGGGCTGGATGCTCACCGCGCTCGGTCTCGTCCTGGCCGCGCCGGGGCTGACGTACCTCGCCGGGCGCCTGCTGCAGAGCGCGCAGCCCGGCGCGCTCAGGCTGCTGGCCGGGCGGGTCCTGATGGCCGAGGCGACGCGGATCGGGCGCCCGCTCGGCGTGCTGTGCGCGGTGGCGTCCGCCGCGTTCGCGATGACCGTGCTGTACGACGGCTCCGCGCCGCCCTTCGGCCCGCTGACCCTGCTCGGCACGCTGGTGGTGGCCGGCTGCACGCTGGCCACGCTGCTGACCGCCGCCGTGGAGGCGCGCCAGACCCGCGCCGACACCACCGCCGCGCTGCTGCGCCTCGGCGCCCCCGCGACGATGCTGCGCGGCGCCGCCGCGCTGCGGGCCGCCGCCCTGCTCGCCGTGTTCGGTCCGCTGACCCTGCTGATCGCCTATCTGTCCGCGCTGCCGACAAGCCGCTGAGCACAGCCCGCTGAACAAGCCTTGAGCGCACCGATGAGTTCCGGGGCGGTCCGCCGTCTACACCGGCGGACACCATCGAACACACGGACCCCGGAGGGCCCCATGTACCGCCAGATGATCTTCGTCAACCTGGTCACCGCCGATGTCCCGGCCACCCGGAAGTTCTTCACGGAGCTGGGCTACGAGATCAACCCGCAGTTCAGCACCGACGAGAACGCCTGTGTCGTCATCAGCGACACCATCGTGGCGATGCTCATGACGCGCGAGCACTACGCCCGCTTCACCGACAAGGAGATCGTGGACGCGCGGACCTCCAGCGAGGTGCTGCTCTGTCTGAGCGCCGAGAGCCGCGAGCGGGTGGACGAGCTGGTGGACAAGGCGATCGCGGCGGGCGGCACCGCCCACGGCGAGCCCCAGGACCACGGCTTCATGTACGGCCGCGCCTTCGACGACCTGGACGGGCACACCTGGGAGGTCATGTGGATGGACCCGGCGGCGATCCAGGGCTGACCGTCAATGTGCTGAGCGGAGCAAGGCGTTGGTGTCCGGGCGACCGGACGCCGACGCCTTCTGCCGTTGTAGGGGCGGTAGTTGGCCAGGTGAGCGACCGGATAGAGTCGGCGGCCGAGGCGTTGAAACGTCTCTTCAGTTAATAAGACAGTAAAGTCAGCGGCTCACAGACACCTACGCATTGACACTCCTTATGGAGCGCTTATAAACCTGTGTGTCTCGTGGGGGTGCCGGGGCTGCGCCTCACCCCGCCCCAACTCCCCCACTACCCCCCGCAGTTCTGCACTCAGCAAAGGACAGGACTTGTCCATATCCCGCCGCAACGCACGCCGCTCCGTGCGCATCCTGGGTCTCGCCTCCGCGTCCGCCGCGCTGGTCCTGGGCGTTTCCAGCCAGGCTCTCGCGTGCAACATCCGTGACTTCTCGGCCGAGGCCGTGTGCACGGGCGACAAGGGCCAGATCGTCGTCACCGACATCGATGCCTCAAAGCGGACCGCCACCGTGACCGTGTTCCTGGAGAACAACGGCGCCGACGAGAAGCAGGTCGGCGAGAAGCAGGTGACCGGGGCCCGCGAGGGCGCGAAGGTCTCCTTCGACGAGGACTGGCAGGCCAACGCGACCTACCGTATCCACGTCAAGGTTCCCGGACTCGTCGACGAGGACATCAAGGACAACCTCAAGACCCCGGCGAACGCTTGCAAGAAGGAGGACTCGCCCGCCCCGAGCGACTCGGCCTCCGAGTCCGCCAAGCCGTCCCCGTCGGAGACCAAGCCGGCCGAGGAGAGCGCCTCCCCGTCCGACTCGGCGTCCGAGAGCGCCGCCGCCCCGGCGTCCGACGTCCCGAGCAACGCGCCGTCCGCGGCCATCGGTGACTCGAACCTCGCCGAGACCGGTGCCAACTCCAACACCGGTCTGATCGCCGGTGTCGCGGGCGCCCTCGTGGTCGTCGGCGGCGGCGCCGTGTACTTCGGTATGCGCCGCCGTGGCGCGAAGAACGGCGGCTGACGCCGGGCTTCACCCACCACCGCTTCACCACCGCGGCCCGCTCCCGAATCCACGGGGGCGGGCCGCGGTCGCGTTTCCGCACCGCCGCACCGCCGGTCAGCCGGTCAGCCGAGGACGACCACGTCCGCCGCGTCGAACACCACACCCGTCTCCGCCCCGGTCTCCGGCGCCTCGGCCAGCGCGCAGGCGGCTTCCAGCAGCGGTCCGCCGTCGTGGGGTCGCAACCGCAGCGCGACATGGGTGCCCTTGAAGGTGCGTGCCACCACCGTGCAGGGCAACCCCGCGTCCTCCGCCACGAGCCGTACGCCCGCGGGCCGTACGAGCAGTTCGCGGCTGCCCTGGGGCGAGCCCTCCGGCACCGGCAGCTTGCCCCAGGGGGTGTCCGCGACCGCGTCGGTGACGGTCGTCGCCACCACGTTGTCGAAGCCGAGGAAGCGGGCCACGAAGGCGTCGGCGGGCCGCTTCCACACCTCAAGGGGCGTACCGGACTGGGCGATTCGCCCGTCCCGCATCACCACGACCCGGTCGGCGAGGGCGAACGCCTCGCCCTGGTCGTGCGTGACGGCGAGCACGGTGGTGCCCAACTGCCCGAACAGTTCCTTGAGTTCGACCACAAGACGTTCGCGCAGCGAGCGGTCGAGCTGGCCCAGCGGCTCGTCCAGCATCAGCAGCCTGGGACGGGGCGCGAGCGCCCGCGCGAGCGCGACCCGCTGCTGCTCGCCGCCGGACAGCCCGGCCACCGCCCGCCGTTCGGCACCGGGCAGCCCGACCAGCTCCAGCAACGTCCGTACCTCGGCGTCCCGTTCGGACCTGGACACCCCGTGCATCCGGGGTCCGAAGGCGACGTTGCCGCCCACGTCCCGCTGCGGGAAGAGCTGGTGGTCCTGGAACATCAGCCCCACGCCCCGCCGGTGCGCGGGCACCCCCGCCTGGTCGCGCCCGTCGAGCAACACCCGCCCGGCGTCCAGTGGTTGGAGCCCGGCAACCGTCCTGAGCAGCGTGGACTTGCCGCTGCCGCTCGGCCCGAGCACGCACACCACCTCGTGCTCGGCGACATCGAGGTCGACGCCGTCCAGCACCGGACGCCCGCCGAGACGTACCGTCGCCTCGCGAAGGCTCAGCAGCATCAGAACTCCCCCGTCCGGTCCACGCGAGCCCGCTCCAGGAGGAGCAGGGCAGCCGCGCAGACGACCATGAGAATCGTGGAAAGGGCCATCGCCTGGCCGTAGTTCAGCTCCCCGGGGCGGCTCAGCAGCCGGGCCACCGCGACGGGCAGGGTCGGATTGTCGGGGCGCGCGATGAAGACGGTCGCCCCGAACTCGCCCAGGGAGACGGCGAACGCGAACCCCGCCGCGATCAGCAGCGCCCTGCGCACCAGCGGCAGATCGACCTCCCGCCACACCCGCCAGGGCGAAGCGCCGAGCACGGCGGCCGCCTCCCGCAGCCGTCCGTCCACCGCGCGCAGCACGGGCAGCATGGTCCGTACGACGAAGGGGGCGCCGACCAGTGCCTGGGCGAGCGGGACGAGGATCCAGGACTCGCGCAGGTCCAGCGGCGGCTTGTCCAGGGCGATCAGGAAGCCGAAGCCGACGGTCACGGCGGAGACGCCGAGCGGCAGCATCAGCAGCGCGTCGAACCCGCGCACCAGCCGTCCCGCGTCCCGGCGGGCCAGCGCGGCGGCGGCGAGTCCGCCGATCGCCACGGCGATGGCGGTGGCGGCGACCGCGTACTCGAGGGAGGTCCACACCGCGTTCAGCGGCGCCGTCAGGAACGTACCGCCGTCGGTGTCGGTGAGCGCCCGGTAGTAGGCGAAGCCGGGCGCGTCCAGGGAGCGGCGCACGAGCACGCCGAGCGGCAGGACCAGGAGCAGGGCGACGGTGGCGAGGACCCCGGCGAGCAGCGCCCGCTGTCCGGCGCCGCGCGGGCGGCGGGCGGTGACCGAGGCGTCCACCAGGCGCAGGGTGCTCTCGCGCCGCCGTACGGTCCAGGCGTGCACGGCGAGGATCGCGCCGACGGCGGCGAACTGGAGCAGGGTGAGGACGGCAGCCGTGGTGAGGTCGAAGACCTCGGAGGTCTGCCGGTAGATCTCGACCTCCAGGGTGGAGAAGGTGGGCCCGCCGAGGATCTGGACCACGCCGAAGGAGGTGAAGGTGAACAGGAAGACCATCAGCGCGGCGGCTGCCACGGCGGGCGCGAGCGCGGGCAGGGTGACCTGCCGCCAGGCGCGCAGCGGGGAGGCGCCCAGCATCCGGGCGGCTTCCTCCTGCCGCGGGTCGAGCTGCGCCCACAGACCGCCGACGGTGCGCACGACGACCGCGTAGTTGAAGAACACGTGCGCGAGGAGAATCGCCCACACCGTGGTGTCCAGGCGTACGCCCCACAGCTCGTCCAGGAGCCCGCCGTGCCCGACGAGGGCGAGGAAGGCGGTGCCGACGACGACGGTCGGCAGCACGAACGGCACGGTGATGACGGCGCGCAGCACCTGTTTGCCGGGGAAGTCGAGCCGGGCGAAGACGTAGGCGGCGGGCAGCGCGATCAGCAGGGTGAGCGCGGTGGAGGCGAGCGCCTGCCAGGTGGTGAACCACAGGACATGGCGGATGTCGGGGCGGGCGAGCACGTCCGTGACGCGCCCGAGGTGCCAGGTGCCGTCCGCCTTCAGCCCGCGCAGCACGATCGCGGCGACGGGCCAGGCGAAGAACACCGCGAAGAACGCGACCGGCACGGCCATGAGACCGAGCCGGGTCGCGTTCGCGCGGGTGCGCCGCGTGGCCGCCCGCCGCGCGGCTACTTCAGTACGAGCGACGTCCACGAGCTGACCCACTGGTCGCGGTTGGCGGCGATCCTGCCGGGCGCCATGGTCTCGGGGTGCTTGGCGGCGGGACCGTACTCGGTGAACTCGGCGGGCACCTCGGCGCCCTTGACCACCGGGTACACGAACATGTTCAGCGGCATGTCCTGCTGGAACTTCCTCGACAGCAGGAAGTCGAGGAACGCCTTGCCGCCCTGGGGGTTCTTCGCGTGGCTCAGCAGCCCGGCGAACTCGGTCTGCCGGAAGCAGGTGCCCTCGGAGACGCCGGTCGGGGCGGTCGAGGGACGCTTCTTGGCGTAGATGACCTCGGCGGGCGGCGAGGAGGCGTAGGAGACGACGAGCGGGCGGTCGCCACCCGCCTTCTTCCCCTCGGAGGAGCCGGAGAACTCCTGGTAGTACGCCTGCTCCCAGCCGTCCACGACCTTCACGCCATTGGCCTTGAGCTTCTTCCAGTACCCCTCCCAGCCCTTGTCGCCGTACCGTGCGGCACTGCCGAGCAGGAAGCCGAGACCGGGCGAGGAGGTGGAGGCGTTCTCGGTGACCAGGAGGTTCTTGTACTTCGGGTCGGCGAGGTCGGCGTAGCTCCGCGGCGGCGTGAGCTTGTGCTTGCTGAAGTACGCCTTGTCGTAGTTGACGCAGATGTCGCCGTAGTCGACGGGCGTGACGCGGTGCTTGGCGGCGTCGAGCTGGAAAGCGGGGTCGACGCTGTCCAGGCCCTTGGCGGCGTACGGCTGGAAGAGACCGTTGTCGAGGGCGCGGGAGAGCAGGGTGTTGTCGACGCCGAAGAGCACGTCGCCCTGGGGGTGGTCCTTGGTGAGGATCGCCTTGTTGACTGCCTGACCGGCGTCGCCGTCCTTGAGGACGCGGACCTTGTAGCCGGACTGCTTCTCGAAGTCCTGGATGACGCTCTTGGACGCGGCCCACGAGTCGTGGCTGACCAGGGTGACGGTCTTGGTGTCGGCGGCGGTGTGCCCGCTTCCGGCGCCGCCGGAGCCGCACGCGGACAGCGTGACCATGCCGAGGCCGACCGCCGCGGCCACGAGGGTCTTGGTGTGCACTGGATGTTCCTCCTGGGTCTGGCCAGGAAGAGACGCGGCCCTGCCCGGTCTCCGCGGACGGAGCCCGGGCAGGGCGCAACAGCTTGAGTGGTGACCGAACTTCCTACCCAGAATGACCTGGGCGAGGTTCAGAGGGTCTGCGGGCCTTGGTGCCGCACTCTCAGCGCTGTGGCGCTCCCCTGTCGGAATATGCAGATGTATGACGCGTATGAAGTTATACCGGTATGACGTTATGTGGACCGGCCCAGGTTACCGCTCGGTGGCGGCGAGCTGACCACACGCCCCGTCGATCTCCTGACCCCGGGTGTCCCGCACGGTCACCGGAACCCCGTGCGCGGCGATGGCCTCGACGAACGCCTTCTCGTCCTCGGGACGGGAAGCGGTCCACTTGGAGCCGGGGGTCGGGTTCAGCGGGATCAGGTTGACGTGCACGGGCCTGCCCTTGAGCAGCCGCCCGAGCCGGTCACCGCGCCACGCCTGGTCGTTGATGTCCCGGATCAGCGCGTACTCGATGGACAGCCGGCGACCCGACTTCTCCGCGTACTCGAACCCGGCGTCCAGCACCTCGCGCACCTTCCACCGCGTGTTCACGGGGACGAGGGTGTCGCGCAGCTCGTCGTCGGGGGCGTGCAGGGAGATCGCGAGCCGGCACTTGAAGCCCTCGTCCGCGAAGCGGTGGATGGCGGGGACGAGCCCGACCGTCGACACGGTGATACCGCGCTGCGACAGCCCGAGCCCGTCCGGAGCGGGATCAGTAAGCGCACGAATCGCTCCGACGACCCGCTTGTAATTGGCGAGCGGCTCCCCCATCCCCATGAAGACGATGTTGGAGAGCCGAGCGGGCCCACCCGGGACCTCCCCGTCCCTGAGCGCCCGCATCCCGTCCACGATCTGGTGCACGATCTCGGCGGTCGACAGATTCCGGTCCAGCCCCGCCTGCCCGGTCGCACAGAACGGACAGTTCATCCCGCACCCCGCCTGCGAGCTGATGCACATGGTCACCCGGTCCGGGTACCGCATCAGCACCGACTCCACGAGCGTGCCGTCGAACAGCCGCCACAGGGTCTTACGCGTGGTCCCCTGGTCGGTCGCCAGATGCCGCACCACCGACATCAGCTCCGGGAACAGCGCCTCCCGCAGCTTCGCCCGGGAACCGGCCGGAATGTCCGTCCACTCCTCGGGGTCGTGCGCGAACCGCGCGAAGTAGTGCTGCGACAACTGCTTGGCGCGAAACGGCTTCTCCCCGACCTCCGCGACAGCGTCCTTGCGCTCGGCAGGCGTGAGATCAGCAAGATGCCGCGGCGGCTTCTTGGCTCCGCGCGGCGCGACGAATGTGAGTTCTCCGGGCTTGGGCATGGTGGTTCTAGTGTCGCAGATCCAACCGGGTGACCTGCGGCTGTCGGCCGCTAGGACTGTCGTTAGTGGTCGCCACCGATCGGCATTGACCGGCCTCGGACGGCCCAGAGACGGCCCAGTGGTGATCACTCGTCGACCGGCGCACTCCCTGCGCGGTGAGGGATGGGGGGGCCAGCCCTTCTCTCAGGCGTTGACGCCCGGCAACAGACTTCAGGCGTTTGCCCCTCCCGCTGACGGCTTCCCTGGGAACATGGTGCTTCGATCCCTTCATGGACGAGGAATAGGCGTGGACCCAATCTCAGCAGCGCTCCTGGGGGCAATAGCGACTGGAGCCGGCGGTGAGGCCGGGAAGCATCTCTGGACCAGGCTGACTGGCCTAGTAAGGCGGAAGCCCGAAGGATCAACGGTCAGTGGAGAGCTGGAACTCGCTTCCCTGAGCGATAACCCGCATGATCCAGAACGAGCGCAAGCCCTCAGCGAAGTCATTCATAGTCGGGCAACACAAGATCCTGAATTTCGTACAGCCCTGTCCCAGTGGCATCAACAAGCACAGACCCTACGGACCGGTGACGGTAAGACCAGCAATACCATCAGCGGTGGCACACAGAATGGCCCTGTACTTCAAGGGCGCGACTTTTCAGGGATCAATTTCAACGACCCCAGCCAGAACTGAGATTGAGCGAGAAATAGTAAGCGATGCACGTAGGGGATTCCGACAGAAGCAGCGTCAGTAACCAGGTTCACGACGGCCTCTTCTTCCATGCGGTTATCCAAGGCAGAGATATCACTCTACAGCTACCTAAGGAAATCCAACCCGCACTCACGGGCACGCCCACAAAATCCCCTTCATTCACAGGAAGGGACTCTCAACTCCAGACTCTTGTAAATGAACTTAGACCAGATCGGGAAGTAGTTTCGGGCACCGTTGTCCATCTGATTTCAGGGATGGGCGGGATTGGTAAAACGGAGCTTGCTATCCAGGTCGCGCATTCCGTGCGTGCGAAATCTGGGTGGTTCCCCGGGGGCGTCCTATTCATTGATCTCTTCGGCTACGATGATCAGCGCTATATAGCCCCAGACAGGGCTTTGACAAGCCTGCTTCACGCGCTAGGTGTACCAGAAGAACAAATCCCGGTCCATTTGCAAGACAGGAGCCGACTGTATCGGTCGATTCTAGCGACTTACGCCAGAGACGGCGCACGGATTCTGGTAGTGGTCGACAACGCCGCATCCGCCGACCAGGTGAAACCTCTACTGCCTTCAGATGGGGTCAATGCAGCGCTTGTCACCTCACGACACTTGTTGAGCATAGGCGCACGTGTTCATCAGGTTGAGGTGCTCGACTCCGACTCTGCTATCGAACTGCTGCGAAGAGTTCTATTGATCGGGCTAGGCGAGGATGACCACCGAATTGACGCCGAGATTGGAGGCGGGCATGAGTTGGCGCGGCTCTGTGGGTACTTGCCGCTCGCACTGCAGATATGCGCGGCAGTTTTGATCGACACACCGAGAAGGCCGATCTCTTCATTGGCTGCATCTCTGAAGGCGGCCCAGAGCCGCATAGACCGTCTCCACCGAGAGGGAGACGCGGTTCGCCCAGTCTTCGACCTATCGTATGCACGTCTATCCGGGGAGGAAAAGAAACTTCTGGGTTTCATTTCCTTCAGTCCAGGGACCGACGTGTCTACGACTGCTGCCGCTCGCCTGATCGATAGCCCAGAAGACGCTACGGAGGAACTGCTAATCAGTCTCAGCCGTGCGCACCTAGTTGAGCAGGGGACGGTGTGGGGGCGCTGGCGGCTTCATGACTTGGTGCGACTGTACGCCTTGGAGGCAGTTGAAGAATTCCCCGGGCAGGAAGAAGCGTTGGTGCGCCTTCTGGAATATTACATTGATCACGCTAGGGAAGCATCTGCAGTCCTCCTCGGCAACATTTCTGGAGACCTGTACTTAAACCGTGAGTCCGCACTTGAATGGTTCGACTCTGAGCGACATAACCTTGTGGCAAGTGTGCATATTGGAGCGAAGCAAGACGGCCTCGTCGGATATGCGGCTGAGATGTCGCACAGGCTTGCACCTTATTTCGATGCACGACGCTTCTTCAATGACTGGAAGGAGGTGATGGAAGTCTTCCTTACGTCACTTACGTCTGCGGAATTCACGGAGCTGCGCGCGAGGACCCTCGACAGCCTGGGCATGGCATGTAGGGAACTCTATCAGTGGGATGCTTCTCTCGCTTTTCATCGGGAAGCGAGAGAGCTCGCGAGGAGCACGGACAGGACCGATATGTTGGCCCCGTTTCTCAACAATTTGGGAAATGCCCTCTACGCAGTAAGTGAATTCGATGCGGCACTGGGGGCGCATTCCGAAGCGGCGGGCCTGTTCCTTGACCACGCCGACAACCTTGGGTTCGCTCGATCGACAGATAATGCAGCTAGCGCCTTGCGTGAATTGGGTAGGCCGGAGGACGCCATCGTCCTACACGAAGCGGCAATCGAAAAGTTCCGAGAGGGTGGTGCTACCGAGAGCGAGGCCCGAACTCTCACACATATGGGCTGTACGTTGCAGGAGCTTGGTCGTCTCGACGAAGCCATAGCGGCACATCGACAGGCGAGCGAGCTACTGAAAGATAACCACCTCCTCAATGTGGCAGGTTACGCCCTGATTAATCTATCACACACTTTGAGGGAAAATGGTGATCTAGACGGCGCTTTGGCTTCATGCAACGAGGCTTTGGAGCTACATGCCGCCACTGATGACAGTGTCGGGCGGGCGCGGGCATGCAATCAACTTGGCCTCATCTGTACGGATCTGGGAGAAGTGGATCAGGCCATTTCTCACTTTGAGGAGTCGCTTGATCTTCTCGCAAATTTTAATGGCTTGGCCGACGTTGGGCGTGCGCTCGCCAATCTAGGTAGGGCTTACGGGATATCAGGGCAAATAGAGGAAGCAATAAACTGTCTCAAGGAAGCGGCTGCCATATTCGCAAAATATAACGCCAGGAGTGATCTCCTTATGGCTCAGCAGCTTGTTTCAGTCCTATTGATTGTTGACGACGATAGTTAGTGCGTCGAAATGGACGGGATGAGAGATTAGATCGACGGAACGGCTTTGGGTAGCCGATTTGACACGAGTGATCATGGGCCATTACACTAGCTCGCGGATCGGGCAGGTTTGTGAGCCTGCCTGTTAGTGGCCGATTTTGGGCCATGATCTTCGAGGCTCGCGCCAAATTGGCTGCCCAAAGTCGACCGGCCTCAGCCACAGAAAGTTCTCTCTGTTCTGCCCGCTGCACGTAGCGCGCCGCCGGGCGTGGCCAGCCGGGGCGCAGACAGGAGGCAGGCCGCGCCGCAGAGGCGGCGCGCGCCCGCGCCGTGCGCGGGCCTTGATGAAGTAGGGAAAGTCTTACCGCGCTCTGGTCGGCCTGATCGGACTCGTTCCGCTCCTGGTAGGAGAGTGTGCGGCCATCCTGCGTTTGTCGCGCAGGTCCCGATCAGCCGAGGTAGGGCCGCTCGCGGTGTTCCAGGAAGTGGCGGATCCGGAGCCGCTGCGTATGGTGCATCGGCAGTTGATCGATCTCCTCCGGAGGAACGAACCGCAGCTCCGTGGACTCGTCCGAGATGGCGAGTCGGCCCCCGGTCACGCGGGCGGTGAAGCAGACGTTGAACTGTCTGCGCACCTCACCGTCCGAGTAGGCGATGACATGGCGAGGGTCGGTGTAGGTGCCCACGAGCCCGGTGATCTCTACGTCCAGGCCCGTTTCCTCCTTCACCTCCCGGACGGCCGTTCCCGGGAGTGAGTCGGTCATCTCCATGCCGCCGCCAGGCAGCGCCCAGAGATCGTTATCCCGGCGGCGCTGAAGGAGTATGCGCCCTTCGCCATCGGTGACCACAACGGACGCGGCGACCACCAAGCTGTTCGGCTCCGGCGCCGCTGGGTCGTCGTAGTACTCGGTCCGTGCCATGGTCACCCTTCTCGTACCGGCGTCGCGGTCTCCCACACCGCCTCGAAGCTGTCGGCGTAGGTGTCGAACAGGCCGCCCTTGCCGCTGCGCAGAAGATGCCACACGGGAGCACCGTAGGCGTTCACACCCAGACATGGGCATTGACCATCGCCTGGTCGTCCGCACGGTAGATCGAGTTGTAGAGCGTGGTGGCGTGGGTCCGCACCTCGATGCCAGGTACCGCAGCAAGGGGGCGATAGTGCGTGGGGGCGAGTCGGCAACGGGACTCGACCCCATGGCCGAACTTCTCTTCGCTGCCGCGCTGTTGGACGTTCGTGCTGTCCGGGTCGCCGATCGCGATACGGACAGCGCACCCATCGACAGCTCGCTGTCGCAACAGGCCGTTGAGCTGCGGGTAACCCCTCGTGCAGGAAAACTGCCGCGTACACCAACACGTCGATGTGCTCGCGGGCCTGGGTGAGCACGTCCATCAAGGTGGACACGGGGACGTCCGCCCGCTGGTCGTAGAGCGCCACAAGTTCGGGACTGAAGGCGCGACGTACGCCCCAGGTTGACCCATCGTTCGACGGACTTGGAATCGGCTTCGACCCGGTCCGCAAGGGCAGTACACGTCCAGCCGCCGAAGACAGGCCGACGATCTACGAAGGCGGTAAGGCCCTGAGCTGAGCCAAGCGCCAAGCACCTGACCGGATCGGCACCGCGACCATGGATTGCCCGTCTCCGGTGATCCGAACAGAACTCCAGCCCCACAAACGCCTCGGACCCCGCCCCGCCGAAGCAGAACGGGGCCCGAGAGCCGTAAGTCAGGGTTCACGACCCCACGAACGCCACCATCAGCATCCACACCACCGGAGCCGTAGGCAGCAGGGAGTCCAGGCGGTCCATGATGCCCCCGTGGCCGGGGAGCAGGGTGCCCATGTCCTTGATGCCGAGGTCTCGCTTGATCATGGACTCGCCGAGGTCGCCCAGCGTGGCGCTCACGGCGACGGCGAGGCCGAGGACCAGGCCCTGCCACCAGGCGCCGTCGTCGATCAGGAACCGCATGCACAGCGCGCCCGCGACCATGGCGAAGAGCACCGCGCCGACCAGGCCCTCGCGGGTCTTGCCGGGGCTGATGCGCGGGGCGAGCTTCTTCTTGCCGAAGCGCCAGCCGACCGCGTAGGCGCCGGTGTCGCTGACCACCGTGAGGATCAGGAAGGTCAGCACCCGCCAGGCACCGTCGTGCGCGGTGAGCAGCAGCGCGACGAACGTGGCGAGGAACGGCACGTAGAACGCGGCGAAGACACCGGCCGTGACGTCCTTGAGGTAGTTCTCCGGCGGCTGCGTCATGCGCCAGACCAGGACCGCGAGCGCGGTGAGCGCCATGGCGATCCAGGCGCCCTCGGCACCGCGCGCGTACCCGGCGATCACCATGGCCGCGCCGCCGACCGCGAGCGGCACGAGCGGCGCGTTGATCTCCTTGCGCTCGCGCAGCCTGCTGGTCAGCTCCCAGAGCCCGACGACCACCGCGACCGCGATGACGCCGACGAACACGGCCTTGACGACGAACAGGGACGCGATGATCACCGCGCCGAGTCCGACGCCGACCCCTATGGCCGCGCTCAGGTCGCGGCCCGCGCTCTTCTTCTGCGGCGCGGGCGCCGGCTGCGGGGAGTCGGGCATGGGCTCCGGATTCTGCGAAAGGCTCGGATACGGGCTGCCGTGCTGCGGGGCGAATGCCCCGTCGTACGCCGGACCCGCCGGGGCAGCCCCCTGGACGGGCCCACCGTCGGTGGGCCCCCAGTAGCCGGCCTGCCCCGCCTGCGGCGGCGCCCCCCAGGAAGAGTCGCTCATCAGACTTCGAGCAGCTCCGCTTCCTTGTGCTTGAGAAGCTCGTCCACCTGCGCGACGTACTTCGCGGTCAGGTCGTCGAGTTCCTTCTCCGCGCGGCGGCCCTCGTCCTCGCCGACCTCGCCGTCCTTGATCAGCTTGTCGATGGCGTCCTTGGCCTTGCGGCGCACGGAGCGGATCGAGACCTTGGCGTCCTCGGCCTTGTGCTTGGCGACCTTGATGTAGTCGCGGCGGCGCTCCTCGGTCAGCTCGGGGAACACCACACGGATGATGTTGCCGTCGTTGCTGGGGTTGACGCCCAGGTCCGAGTCACGGATGGCCTGCTCGATGTTGCGCAGCGCGCTCTTGTCGAACGGGGTCACCACGGCCATGCGCGGCTCCGGCACGGAGAACGAGGCGAGCTGGTTGATCGGCGTCGGGGCACCGTAGTAGTCCGCCACGATCTTGTTGAACATCGCCGGGTGCGCACGCCCGGTGCGGATCGCGGCGAAGTCCTCCTTGGCGACCACGACGGCCTTCTCCATCTTCTCCTCGGCTTCGAGGAGGGTCTCTTCGATCACCACTTGCTCCTGCGTGTCTTGAGTAAGGCCCGGCTGCGGTTCCCCGATCGGGCGGCGGCCGGCTGCGTCGCGTCTGCATCCTGCACGGTTCCCCACCGGCAGGACATTGTCCATCCCCCGGCCAGGGTGCGTCCGGTCCGGCACCCGGACAAGTCGCGCCCCTGGGCGGGGAGTGCCGGTCAGTCCCGGCTGCCCTGGTCACCCACGAGCGTGCCGATCTTCTCACCCTTGACGGCCCGCGCGATATTGCCCTCGGCGAGCAGCTCGAACACGAGGATCGGAAGGCGGTTGTCGCGGCACAGGGTGATGGCGGTGGCGTCGGCGACCTTGAGGTCGCGGGTGATGACCTCGCCGTAGCCGAGCGCGTCGAACTTGACGGCGTCCGGGTTGGTCTTGGGGTCGGAGTCGTAGACCCCGTCCACGCCGTTCTTGCCCATGAGGAGCGCCTCGGCGTCGATCTCCAGGGCGCGCTGGGCGGCGGTGGTGTCGGTGGAGAAGTACGGCATCCCCATGCCGGCGCCGAAGATGACCACGCGGCCCTTCTCCAGGTGGCGCACGGCGCGCAGCGGGATGTACGGCTCGGCGACCTGGCCCATGGTGATGGCGGTCTGCACGCGGCTGTCGATGCCCTCCTTCTCCAGGAAGTCCTGGAGGGCGAGGCAGTTCATGACGGTGCCGAGCATGCCCATGTAGTCCGAGCGGGCGCGGTCCATGCCGCGCTGCTGCAGCTCGGCGCCGCGGAAGAAGTTGCCGCCGCCGATGACGACCGCGATCTCGGCGCCGTCACGCACGACGGCGGCGATCTCACGGGCGATCTTGTGCACCACGTCCGGGTCCACGCCGAGGCCCCCACCGCCGGAGAAGGCTTCTCCGGACAGCTTCAGCAGAAACCGGCCGCTTACTTTGCCGTCGTCGCTCTTCTGGGCCTTGGTGGTCATGGGGAATCCCGTCTTTCACGTGGTGCACATACGAAGAAGGCCATTGCCGGTGGGGTCGCTTCTCGCTCCCTTGCGCGGCAATGGCCTCCTCGTCAGATCTGCTGCCGTCCGTCACACGCCCGGCCGGCGGTGTACGCGGACGACTGCTGTCGACCCTATCCGGGTCTCGCGTCGAGCGCGGTACGGACTCAGATGCCGACCTTGATGCGCGCGAAGCGCTTCAGGGTGACACCGGCCTCGTCCAGGACCTTCTGGACCGACTTCTTGTTGTCCAGGGCGTACGGCTGACCGAGCAGCGTGGCGTCCTTGAAGAAGCCGTTCAGACGACCCTCGACGATCTTGGAGATCGCGGCCTCGGGCTTGCCCTCGGCGCGGGTGGTCTCCTCGGCGACGCGACGCTCGGTCTCGACGACCTCGGCCGGGACGTCGTCCTTGGAGAGGTACTTCGGCGCGAACGCGGCGATGTGCTGGGCGATGCCCTTGGCGACGTCGGCGTTCGGCTTGTCCAGCTCGACGAGGACACCGATCTGCGGGGGCAGGTCGGGCATCGTGCGGTGCATGTACGCGGTCACGAAGCCGTCGGAGAACTGCGCGAAGCGGTCCAGGACGATCTTCTCGCCGAGGTTGGCGTTGGCCTCGTCCACGAACGCCTGGACGGTCTTGCCGGGCTCGATCTCGGAGGCGAGGAGCGCCTCGAGGTCGGCCGGGTTCGTCTTGGCGATGTGCTCGGCGATGGTGTTGGCCACGGCCTGGAACTTGTCGCCCTTGGCGACGAAGTCCGTCTCGCACTTCAGCTCGACGATGACGCCGGAGGAGTTGTCGTCGGCGATGATGGAGACCACGGCGCCGTTCTCGGCGGAGCGGCCCTCGCGCTTGGCGACGCCCTTCTGGCCCTTGATGCGCAGCGCCTCGACGGCCTTCTCGACGTTGCCCTCGGCCTCGTCCAGAGCCTTCTTGCAGTCCATCATGCCGGCGCCGGTGAGCTCACGGAGCTTCTTGACGTCGGCGGCGGTGTAGTTCGCCATGAGTCTGTGAGTCTTTCTGGAGTCTTGAAAGATCGGAGATCCGCACGGGCCCGCGACCGGCGTGCGGCCGGGTCGCGGGCGTCATGTCGGCCTACGGGTGACCGGCGGGGGCGGGGTTCATGCCGCCCCCACCGTCAGCACCGTGGGTCAGGCCTGCTCGCCCTCGGCCACCTCGGCGGCGGCCTCCTCGACGGCCTCGGAGACCTTGGCGTCGGGGGCGGGGGTCTCGGCGGCGGCCTCGACGGCCTCGTCCTTCTTCTCGCCCTCGAGCAGGTCGCGCTCCCACTCGGCCAGCGGCTCGGCGGCAGCCTTCTCGCCCTTGTCACCGGTGGCGACACCGGAGCGGGAGATGAGGCCCTCGGCGACGGCGTCGGCGATCACACGGGTCAGCAGGGTGACGGAGCGGATGGCGTCGTCGTTGCCCGGGATCTTGTAGTCGACCTCGTCGGGGTCGCAGTTGGTGTCGAGGATGGCGACGACCGGGATGTTGAGCTTCCGGGCCTCGCCGACCGCGATGTGCTCCTTCTTGGTGTCCACGATCCAGACGGCGCTGGGCACCTTCTGCATCTCGCGGATACCACCGAGGGTCTTCTCGAGCTTGGCCTTCTCGCGGGAGAGGACCAGCAGCTCCTTCTTGGTCAGACCGGAGGCGGCGACGTCCTCGAAGTCGATCTGCTCAAGCTCCTTGAGGCGCTGCAGACGCTTGTAGACGGTCGAGAAGTTGGTGAGCATGCCGCCCAGCCAGCGCTGGTTGACGTAGGGCATGCCGACGCGGGTGGCCTGCTCGGCGATGGCCTCCTGCGCCTGCTTCTTCGTGCCGACGAACATGACCGTGCCGCCGTGGGCGACGGTCTCCTTGACGAACTCGTAGGCGCGGTCGATGTACGACAGCGACTGGAGCAGGTCGATGATGTAGATGCCGTTGCGCTCGGTGAAGATGAAGCGCTTCATCTTCGGGTTCCAGCGACGGGTCTGGTGACCGAAGTGGACGCCGCTCTCCAGCAGCTCCCGCATCGTGACGACGGCCATGGCCATCTCCTTGAGATTCTCGGTTGTGCCGCGTCCGCCGGACGGCGGTCGCGCCTGACGCCCGCGTGCGCCCAGCCGCGAAGGACCGAGGGGCGCTGATACGAGTCGGGTGACCGGCCTCGTACCGGGGCGTGCGAAGTCGACCCGGTGACCCGGATCGCCGTAAGAAGTGTACGGGACGGGCAGGGCACCGGGTGACGCCCCTGTCCACAACCGGACGGCCGTCCACAGTCCGCGCCGGGATCGGCCGGAAAGCGGCAGGGTTCTCCCATGCGACGAGTACTGCGTTACGTGACCTTGTGGGTGACTTTGACCCTGGGTACGGTCCTGGCCGCGCTCGCCCCGGCGGCCTGGGCGGACGTGCCGGAACCGGTTCCCCGGCCGCCGTCGGAGGAGGGTGCGCCGGTCCCGAAGGCCGCCCGCCTCTGGCCGGTCGGCACCCGTCCCGCCGTGCTGCGCGGCTGGGAACCGCCCGCCTCCGTCTACGGTCCGGGGCACCGGGGTGTCGACCTGGGCGCACCACCGGGCGCACCGGTGCGGGCGGTGGCGCCAGGGCGGGTGTCGTACGCGGGCCCGGTGGCGGGGAGGGGCGTCGTCGCGGTGGAACTGGCGGGCACGGACCTGCGGACGACGTACGAGCCGGTCACGCCCTCGGTGGAGAAGGGCGCGCGGGTGGAGGCGGGGGACGTGGTGGGCACGGTGGCGCAAACGGCGGGCCCGCACTGCGCACAGGCGTGCGTGCACTGGGGTCTGCTGCGCGGGAAGACGTACCTGAACCCGCTGGACCTGCTGCCGCCGTGGCTGCTGGAGCGGGGTCCGTCGAGACTGCTGCCGGTGCTGGGGGTGCCGGTGCCGCCCGGCTGAGCGACCTCAGCCCCGTACGCCGCGCAGCGCCATCGTCACCGCGGCGTCCGTGATCGCCTCCGGCTCCTCCGCGGCGCCCAGTTCGATACGGCGCACGGCCGCGTCCACGACGCCCTGGAGCAGCATCGCGGCGAGGCGGGGCTGGGCGTGGCCCAGGTCCCCGAGCGCTTCGACGATCATCGCGACGAGCCCGCCGTGCGCGGCGCGGATCTTCTCCCGTGCCCCGGCGTCCAGTTCGCTCGCGGAGATCGCCACCACGGCTCTGTGCCGCCGGTCCCCGACCAGCGCGAGCTGGCTGCGGACATACGCCTCGACCTTGCCCTCGGCGGACGGCTCCCCGGCCATCGCCGCCTCGACCTCGGCGGCCCAGACGGGGAAGTCGACCTCGCACAGCTCCTCGACCACGGAGGCCCGTGACCGGAAGTACTCGTACACCGACGAGCGCGCGAGTCCCGTGCGCTCGGCCAGGGCGGGGAAGGTCAGCGCCTCCGTGCCGCCCTCGGACAGCAGGGTCCGAGCCGCGTCCAGCAGGGCGGCTCGCTGCATCGACCGGTGCTCGGCCACGGAGGCCGCTCGAATCCTTGGCACCCCACCACTTTACGGACCCGCCGCCCCCAAGGGGAGATCGTCACCGTCCGAAGCTCGCGAGCTTGGCTCTGAGCTGGAGGACGGACTTGGTGTGGATCTGGCTGACGCGGCTCTCGGTGACGCCGAGGACGTTGCCGATCTCGGCGAGGGTGAGCCCCTCGTAGTAGTACAGCGTGACCACGGTCTTCTCCCGGTCGGGCAACGTGTTGATCGCCCGCGCCAGGAACCGGCGCAGCTCGCGGTCCTCGGCCACCTCCACCGGGTTGTCGGCGGCGGTGTCCTCCAGGGTGTCCATGAGGCTGAGCCGGTCGCCGCCCTCGCCGCCGACGTGCAGCAGCTCCTCCAGGGCGACCACGTTGGCCAGGGAGAGCTGGCTGAAGACGGCGTGCAGCTCCTCGACCTCGACGCCCAGTTCGGCGGCGACCTCGCCCTCGCTCGGCGTGCGCCGCAGCCGTGCCTCCAGGGTGGCGTAGGCGCGTTCGACGTTGCGCGCCTTCTGCCGCACCGAGCGGGGGATCCAGTCGAGCGCCCGCAGTTCGTCGATCATCGCGCCCCGGATGCGGGTGATCGCGTAGGTCTCGAACTTGATCTCGCGGTCGATGTCGAACTTCTCGATCGCGTCGATGAGTCCGAACACCCCGGAGGAGACGAAGTCCGCCTGCTCGACGTTGGGCGGCAGACCGACGCTCACCCGGCCCGCCACGTACTTGACCAGCGGCGAGTAGTGCAGGATCAACTGCTCCCGCAGCCGGTCGTCCCCCGTCGCCTTGTACGACCGCCACAGCTCGTCGAGTGTCGAGGGAGCGGGCGGCCGCGCGCTGCCACCGTCGCGGGCGGCTGGGGGGATCGCCGCCCGGTCGGACCCGGAGGTGTGCTGGGGCATTCGTCGCCTAGTGCCGTTCTGCCGTGAAGTGCTGTGAAGTGCCGTGCGGTACGAAGGAGGTGCGGGGTGTGCGGGGACGGGTGGGGTGCGGGTCGTACGAGAGGGGTGGGGTGGGCCACCCGGGTGGGATGCCGGAGCGGTGCCGGGT
Organism: Streptomyces sp. DSM 110735; assembly: GCF_016482685.1. Classification (GTDB taxonomy): domain Bacteria; phylum Actinomycetota; class Actinomycetes; order Streptomycetales; family Streptomycetaceae; genus Streptomyces. The sequence continues at coordinate 81,502 of NZ_JACYHF010000008.1, forward strand.
CGCGCGATCCTCACCCGAGACCTCGTGAGCGTAGCGTGACTGAGCTGTCGCGGTGTGCGAACAGCGAGGCACCACCCGTGCGCGAACCCCCTCCGCCGACCGCCTCCCCGCGCCCCGGGAGCGGGTCGCCGTGAGCCGTCCGGGGCGTCAACTCCGGGAAAACCCAAGGGTGTAGGGGCATTCCCCCGGACGGCCGAACCCGCCGGTCAGCCCGGGGCGGGCCCGGCCCGGACCGCGATCACCGCCTGGCGTGTCAACTTCCAGCCGTCGTCGTGTCGTTCGACGTAGCCAAGCGCTCGAAGCTCGTACAGTCTCGCGACCGCCTCCTCCTGTGTGGTCCGCGCGCCGCGCGCGATCTCCCCGGCGCCCGCCGCGCGGTCGCCGGGCAGCGCGGCGAGCACCTCGCGGGCGGCCGGCTCCAGCAGGTCGCGCGGGAGCACCGGGCCACGCCGGGGCGGGGCCAGCTCGCCGACGGCGCCGACGAGCTCGGTCACCTCGGCCGCGTCGGTGACCAGGAACGCCTCGCCGCGCAGCAGCTCGTGCACCCCGGCCGACAGCGCGCTCGTGACCGGACCGGGCACCCCCATCGTCGATCTGCCCAACCGCTGAGCGGCCCGAGCGGTGACCAGCGAACCGCTGCGGCACGCCGCCTCCACGACGACGGTTCCCCTGGTGAGCGCGGCGATCACGCGGTTGCGCACGATGAACCGGCTCGGCGTCGGATGGTCGCCCGGCGGCAACTCCCCCACCAGCAGCCCCTGTTCCGCGATCCGGTCGAGCAGCGCGGTGTGGCCGCGCGGATAGGGCCGGTCCACTCCGCAGGCCAGGACGGCGACGGTGGCACCGTCGGCCGCGAGGGCGCCCCGGTGGGCGGCGCCGTCGATGCCGTAGGCGCCGCCGGAGACCACCACCCAGCCGCGCTCGGCGAGCCCGGCGGCGAGGGCGGCGGCCGCGTGGGCGCCGTACTCGGTGCAGGCACGCGCCCCCACGACCGCGACGGATCGCAGCGCCCACATCCTGAGCCCCGGGCGCCCGCGCACCCACAGCCCCACGGGCCGCGCGTCGCCGAGGTCGTCCAGTTGGGCGGGCCACTCGGTGTCGCCGGGACACACGAACCGCGCCCCTGCCTCCGCCGCGACGGCGAGGTCCCGCTCGGGCTCGATCCCCTCGACGCGTGCGAGCAGCCCCTGCCAGCGCTTCGGGCTGACCCCGGGCAGCGCTCTCCCGCCGCGCCGGAGCCGCCGGACCACCTCCGGCGCCCCGAACCGCCGCAGCCAGCGCCCGGCCGTCTCGTCACCGGGCTCGACGACCCGGGTGAGGAAGACCCGCGCGATGCGGTCGTCGTCGCCGCCGGTTGGCTCCCCGGAGGGGGCGCCCGGGAGACCGCCGTCGGGATCGCCCTCCGGTAGCTGCCAGAGCCCGTCCCCTCCCCCGCTCACGCCGACGCCCCGATCGCCATCGGCACGCCCCGGGGCACGCCCGTGCGCAGTTGGAGGGCCAGGCGGACGTCGTCCGCCGTGGGGCGGTCGTGACCGGCCAGGTCGGCGATGGTCCAGGCGACCCGGAGCACCCGGTCGATGCCGCGCGCGGTGAGGACGCCGCGCTCCAGACCGCGCTCGGCCTCGTCCATCGCGCCGGGCTCCGCGTGGAAGCGGGTGCGCAGCTCACGGCCGGGGACCTCGCTGTTGGTGCGCCAGGGACTGCCCGCCAGCCGGGCCACCGCGCGCTCACGGGCCGCGCCCACCCGCTCGGCGACGCTCGCGGTGGACTCGCCCCGGGCGCCGGGACCGGTGAGCTGGGCCCGGGTGACCGGGTCGACCTCGACGCGCAGGTCCACGCGGTCCAGGAGCGGACCGGACAGCCGGGACTGGTAGCGCCGGATCGCGGACGGCGGGCAGTCGCACAGCGAGTCGCGCTGGGAGAAGCGTCCGCAGGGGCAGGGGTTGGCCGCGAGGACCATCAGGAACCGGGCCGGGAACCGCACCACCCCGGCACTGCGCGCGATCACCACGTGCCCGGACTCCAGGGGCTGCCGCAGGGCGTCCAGGGTCTGGCTGTGGAACTCGGGTGCCTCGTCCAGGAAGAGCACGCCCCGGTGGGCCAGGGACACCGCGCCGGGGCGGGCGACGCCGGGACCGCCGCCGACGAGGGACTGCATGGTCGCCGAGTGGTGCGGGGCGCAGTACGGCGCCACGTCGACCAGCGGCTTGCCCGGGGGCAGCAGCCCGGCCACCGAGTGCACGGCGGTGACCTCCAGGGACTCCTCGCGGCTGAGCCGGGGCAGCACGGCGGGCAGCCGTTCGGCCAGCATGGTCTTGCCCGCGCCCGGCGGACCTTCGAGGAAGAGGTGGTGTCCTCCGGCGGCGGCCACCTCCAGGGCGGTACGGGCCGAGGTCTGGCCCACCACGTCGGCCAGGTCGTGCCCCTGGTCCTGCTGGGCGGCTCCGGCGCTGTGCATGGCGGCGGAGGCGCCCGTGCCGGGCATCCGCAGCCCGGCCAGGAGCGGGTCGGGGCGGCCCTCGGTGTCCGGTTCCTCGTCGGGCACGGGTTCGTCGGCGAGGACGGCGATCAGTTGCCGCAGGGTGCGCACCCCGAGGACGGACACCCCGGGGACCAGCGCGGCCTCGGCGGCGGCGCACTCGGGCACCACCACCTGCTGGTATCCGGCGTCGGCGGCGGCCAGCACGGCGGGCAGGATGCCCCGCACCGGGCGGACCCGGCCGTCCAGACCCAGTTCGCCGATCATCACGACGTCCGCCAGGACCCGGGGATCGATCCGCTCGGCGGCGCCGAGGATCGCGCAGGCCACGGCCACGTCGAACCCGGAGCCGCCCTTGGGCACCGAGGCGGGGCTGAGTCCGACGGTGAGCTTCTTCTGGGGCCACTCGCCGCCGGAGTTCACCACCGCCGCGCGGACCCGGTCCCGGCTCTCCGTGAGGCTCTTGTCCGGCAGCCCGACCAGGGCGAAGGCGGCGACCCCGGGCTCCAGGTCGGCCTGGACCTCCACGACGACGCCCTCGACACCGACCAGGGCCACCGAGCACGTACGCGCGAAACCCATCTCAGGCCACCCCCCGCGCGTGCTCCACGGCGGCCGCGCCCCGGCGGGGCAGCAGGACGCCGACCAGATCGACGCGGACGCCGCCGGGCGGGGCGCCTCCGTGCGAATGGACCCAGCGTTCGGCGAGTCCGAGGAGCCGCCGTGCCTTGCGTGGGGTGACGGCGGCCATCGGATGCTCGAAGCCGCCGCCCCTGCGGGTCTTCACCTCGCAGACGACCAGCGTGTCCCCGTCGCGGGCCACGATGTCGATCTCACCGGAGCGTCCGCAGCGCCAGTTGCGCTCCAGGACGCTCATCCCGGCCTCGGTCAGCCGCCGCGCGGCCAGATCCTCGCCGTACCTGCCCAGTCCACTGCGTGCCTTGCTCATGTCGGCACCACCTCCGGGACCCACGGTGACGCGGGTCCCGGAGTGGAGTGGATCTTGGTGGACTCTCCGGCGACTGTGGAAAACTCCGCCACCCCTGTGGGGGACATCGCCGGACCACAGCACCGCCCGGGGGACAAACGCCCACCCGTCAGCCGCTCGGCAGCTCCAGATCGCTCTTGTTCAGCTCCTCGATGTTCACGTCCTTGAAGGTGAGGACGCGGACCTGCTTGACGAACCGGGCCGGGCGGTACATGTCCCAGACCCAGGCGTCCGCCATGGTCACCTCGAAGAACACCTCACCCTGGACCGAGTGCACCTGCATCTCGTAGTCGTTGGTGAGGTAGAAGCGCCGTTCCGTCTCGATCACGTATTTGAACAGACCGACGACGTCTCGGTACTCCCGGTAGAGCTTCAGCTCCATCTCGGTCTCGTACTTCTCGAGGTCCTCGGCGCTCATGGCATCCCCTTCAGCCGTGCGATCCCCCCATTGTGCGCCAGTCCCGCGGACCCTCAGACGATTTCGGTGTCCAGGATCACGGGGCCGACCGGGGGACCTTCGTCGAGCAGCGTGCGCAGCAGCCCGGCGAGTCTGGTCGGATACACCGTCTCATGGGCCCGCGCCAGTTCCCCGCACGTCCACCAGCGTGCTCCGCTGACGCTGCGCCGCTCCAGCTCGGTCAGACCGCCCGGGACGCTCTCGGCCGCCGTGGCCGTACGGGCCAGGAAGTACCACTCGTCCTGGTCCCAGCGGCGCCCCGCGAACGGGAACGAGCAACGGCGCCGCCACAGCACCGGACCGAGTTGGACGTCGGTGATCCCGGTCTCCTCGGCCAGTTCCCGCAGCGCCGCCTGCTCACGCGTCTCGTCGCCCTCCAGACCGCCGCCCGGGGTGAACCACCAGTCGTCGGCCGGATCGTCCGGCTCGTGCCCGTGCAGCAGCAGGATGCGGTCCTCGGGGTCGAGGAGTACGACCCGCGCCACCCGCCGCAGCCCGCCCGGGGAGCCGTCCCCGCGCCCGCCGTCGTCCAACGCGTCCAAGGCGTCCGCGCCGTCCGCGCCGTCCGCGCCGTTCACAGCCTTCTCCTCGCCCCGCCCGTCGCTCTCAGGCGGCACCGACGGCCTCCGGCTCGGTCCGGGCGCGCGAGCGGCCCAGGCGCGCCGCGATCGGCCCGTACGCGCCGCCCGCCAGCACCAGTACCGCGCCCGCGACGATCAGCAGCTCGATGGAGCGCAGCGGACCCGGCTGCGAGAGCTTCCCCAGCGTCTCGAAGCCCGTCGGTCGCGCGATCATGCCCTTCATCGGCCAGATCACGGAGTCCACCCGCGCCGAGACGGCGGAGCGGGCCACCGTGCCACCGGCCGCGTCGGTCAGGTGGGCGGTGGAGTCCAGCGAGCCCTGCCGCTCGTCACCGAGGAGGAAGAGGCGCCCCTTGGGCACGGTGACGGTCGGGATGCCGCCGATCTCCGCCTGGGTGCCCTTGGGCAGATACGGTTCCTCGATCGGCTTGCCGTTGACCGTGAGCTTGCCGTCGGTGCAGCAGGCGACCTTGTCGCCGCCGACCGCGACCACGCGCTTGACCACGTCGGCGTTGGTGACCCAGCTCTTGTCGCGGAAGACGACCACGTCACCGCGCCGGACATCCGCGCCGTCGACTCTCTGCGCCAGCACCCGGTCGCCCGCGTCGATGGTCGGGGTCATCGAGCTGGTGGGCACGGTGTACGGCCGGTACACCAGCGCCGCCCAGCCGAACCCGGCCAGAAAGAGCACGAGTCCGAGGGCCACCGCGATGCCCGAGAGCACCCCGCCGACGCCGCCGCCCGAGCCTTCGCCGCCGCGTGCGGCACTTCCCATGAGTCGTCTCCCGGTTCCGGCCCGCCGCCTGCCCGGCGAAGCACGATCCGGCCTGGATAGCACACCGGCCCCGGACACCGCGAGGGCGGTGCGCCCCGGAACCGGTGAAGATCCGGTGTCCGGGGCGCACCGCCCTCGGCTGCCGGGACCCGCGGCCGGGGTCCCTGCCGTACTGCTCCCCGGCGCCGTCGCGACTACTTCTGGTCGCCGAGCCCGGGCTGGTCGAAGGTGTCCGGGATGGGCAGCGTGCCCCAGCGGTTGATCGGCCACGCCTTGACGATCGCGCGTCCGACGACGTCCTTCACCGGGACCATGCCGTGGTGCTTGTCCATCTGGTTGTAGCGCGAGTCCCGCGAGTTCTGGCGGTGGTCGCCCATCACCCAGATGTAGCCCTTGGGGACCTTGACCTTGAACTGGCCGCCCTCGTCGTCCACGCTGCACGGGGTGTTGCCGGGGTAGACGAACGGTTCGTTCAGCGCCTTGCCGTTGACCTTCAGCGGGCCGTCGTTCTTGCACTCGACGGTGTCGCCGCCGACGCCGATGACGCGCTTGATGAGGTCCTTCTCCTCGGCGGACGGCATGAGACCGATCCAGCTCAGACCCTTCTGGATCGCGTTCTGCTCCGGCGTGGGCTCGCCCTGCAGCCAGTTGTCGGGGTCGTGGAAGACCACGACCTCGCCGCGCTCGGGCTGGGAGCCGAACCACGGCGTGAGCTTGTCCACCAGGACGCGGTCACCCTGCTGGAGGGTGTTCTGCATCGAGTCGGACGGGATCGAGAACGCCTGCACCAGGAACGTCTTGATCAGCAGGGCGAGGACGAGCGCGATGCCGACCAGGATCGGCAGTTCCTTCCAGAAGGAGCGCGGCTTGTTCGGCCGGCGTCCGGCCTCGTCCCCGCCGTGCGAACGGCCCTCGGGCGGGGTGCCGTCACCGTCCGCCGCGGAGCCGTTCGCGGAGTTCACCGCGCCGGCCTGGGCCTCGGCTCCGGACGCCGCGGACCGGCCGCCGTGCTCCTCGCCGTCGTGCCCGGACCGTGCGCCAACCGCCACATCCCCCACGCCAACTCCTCACTCTCTGCCGCCGCCTGCCCCGGAGCCGGTGCAGGCCCACCACTCCCATAACGAGCGGGAGTTCCGCAGGGGTCGGGAGCCGGGTCATTCCGTTCGGGTCGTCCGAGGCAACCCTATGCGACGGGCGAGGGGCGGCAGCCGCTCCCGACACGGAGTCGGTGACGCTTGCGAAGGTTTTAGGTTCCTCCAGGCGCGTCCAGTGGGCGAACGGCCAGCCGATCACCATGGCGCGGCCCACCACCGAGGTCTCGGCGACCGTGCCGCCGTAGGAGGTGTTCTGGTGGTAGCGGGAGTCGGCGGAGTTGCCGCGGTGGTCGCCCATCACCCACAGGCGCCCCTTGGGCACCGTGATGTCGAAGGGCATGGTGGAGGGGGCGTTGCCGGGGTAGAGGTAGTCGGTCTCGGACAGGGGGACGCCGTTGACCGTGACCTTGCCGTCGGCGTCGCAGCACTTGACGTGGTCGCCGCCGACCCCGATGACCCGCTTGATCAGGTCCTTCTCGTTGTCGGAGGGCAGCAGTCCGATGAAGGTCAGCCCCTCCTTGACCTGCTTGACGCCGACGGGGTCGTTCTTCTTCGGCGTCTGCTCGTCGTTCAGCCAGCCGCCCGGGTCGTGGAAGACCACCACGTCCCCGCGCTTGGGCTCGGAGCCGAACCACGGCGTGAACTTGTCGACCAGCACCCGGTCGCCGATCCGGATCGTCTGCTCCATGGAGCCCGAGGGGATCACGAACGCCTGCACCAGGAAGGTCTTCAGGACCAGCGCGATGAGGACGGCGACGCCGATGAGCAGCGGGATCTCGCGCACGGCCGAACGTCTGCGCTTGCGCTTGACCTTGCGCTGGAGCTTGCGCCGCTCGGCGCGCGATCTGCCCGGCGCCGGGCGGGTGGCGCGCCGCACCCCGGTGGGCAGCAGCTCCTCGGCGGAGGCGCCGGGCACCCCGCGCGGCCTTCCACGATTACCCATGCGTGCCCTCCGCGGCCGGCACGCGCGCGTAGGCGGCGGGACGCTCCAGGCGCGTCCAGCGGTCGTACGGCCATACGATCCAGTCGGCCCGGCCGACGACGGCGCCGACCGGGATCATGCCGCCGCCCGGCGAACCGAGATGGTCGCGAGAGTCGCTGGAGCGGCTGCGGTGGTCGCCGAGGAGGAACAGCCGTCCCCCGGGCACCACGACGTCGAAGGGCACACCGGACGGTGCGTTCCCGGGATGGAGGAACGCCGTCTCGTCGACCGCCCGGCCGTTCACCTCGATCCTCCCCTTCTTGTCGCAGCAGACGACATGGTCGCCACCCACCCCCACTACGCGCTTGATGTAGTCGGCGTCGCCGAAGTACCCGGTGCCGTCGAAGACGACCACGTCGCCGCGGTGCGGCTGGGCACCGAAACGGTACGCCAACTTATTTACGAGTACGCGGTCCCCGATCCTCAATCCCGGCTCCATCGATCCACTCGGAATCTGGAACGGACGCACCACGAACGCGTTGAGGAGGAGCAGGAAGACCAGACAGGTCAGGGCGGTCAGGGTGATACGGCCGCCCGGCAGCCACCCGGCGGTCCGCTCCACCAACGCGAAACGCGACCGCGCCTCCTCACCCGGAATCCCGGGCGGGGAGGTGCGGTCGCGTTCCGTCTGCTGTGCTTCGGTGTCCATCGGGGCCAGATGCTATCCGGCCCCGTTGTGACTCCGGGAAGGCACTCAGTTGTCGCGCTTCTCCTTGATCTTCGCGGCCTTGCCGCGCAGCTCACGGAGGTAGTACAGCTTGGCGCGGCGCACGTCACCACGGGTGACGAGCTCGATCTTCTCGACGATCGGGGTGTGCACCGGGAAGGTGCGCTCGACGCCGACGGAGAACGAGACCTTGCGGACCGTGAAGGTCTCGCGGACACCGGAGCCCTGGCGGCGGATCACGACGCCCTTGAACTGCTGCACACGGGAGCGGTTGCCCTCGATGACGCGCACGTGGACGTTGACGGTGTCACCCGGGCGGAAGGCCGGGATGTCGCTGCGCAGCGACGCGACGTCGACGGTGTCGAGCAGGTGAGACATTTCGTCTGCTTTCTTCGCTGATGCCACAGGTCATCAACGGAAGCTAGGTGGAACAACAGGGTCTGCCGTGCGGGTCGGAACGGGCGTCGTGTCCCCCTGTGGCAGGGGCGCACGCCGGACGGACGCACAACAGCGGACTATTCTTCCACGCTCTCGGTCCTGCGCCAAAATCGCCCGAACGGCACCCCTTCGGGATCGGGCGCCCAGCCCAGGATCGAGAGCATCTCCCGGTCCTTCTTGTCGAAGACCTTCGGGTCGCACCGCTCGATCAGATCGGGCCGGTTGAGGGTCGTACGGCGCAGTGCCTCGTCGCGGCGCCAGCGGGCGATCTTGCCGTGGTGGCCGCTGAGCAGCACCTCGGGGATGTTCCTCTCGCGCCACACCGGCGGCTTGGTGTAGACGGGTCCCTCCAGGAGGTTCGCCATCGCGCCGGGAGCGAAGGAGTCGTCCCGGTGGGACTCGGCGTTGCCCAGGACACCGGGGAGCAGCCGCGCCACTGCCTCCGTGATGACCAGGACGGCCGCCTCGCCGCCCGCGAGGACGTAGTCGCCGATGGAGACCTCGTAGACCGGCATCCGGGTCGCGTACTCGTCCATCACGCGCCGGTCGATGCCCTCGTACCGCGCCGGGGTGAAGATCAGCCAGGGGCGCTCCGACAGCTCGACGGCCAGTTCCTGGGTGAAGGGACGGCCGCTGGGCGTCGGGACGATCAGCGCGGGAGCCTGGGCGCCGGACTCGTAGCCGTCGGCCAGGACGGTGTCCAGGGCGTCGCCCCACGCCTCGGTCTTCATGACCATGCCGGGTCCGCCGCCGTAGGGGGTGTCGTCGACCGTGTTGTGCCGGTCGTACGTCCAGGAGCGCAGGTCGTGCAGGTGCACGCCGAGCTGTCCCCGGGCGCGCGCCTTGCCCACGAGGGAGACGTTCAGCGGCTCCAGGTACTCCGGGAAGATCGTGACGACGTCGAGCCTCATGCGTCCTCGTCCTCGTCCCGCGACGAGGCGATCTCCGCGTTGTCGTCGATCAGACCGGGCGGGGGCGTGATGACCGCCTTCTGCTCCGCCAGGTCGATCTCGCGGACGATCTCTTCCACGAAGGGGATCATGACCTCGCTGCCGTCCGGGCGCTCGACGATGAACAGGTCCTGCGAGGGCAGATGGGAGATCTCGGTGATCCTGCCGACCTCCGTGCCGTCCGCGGTGACCACGTCGAGGTCCATGAGCTGATGGTCGTAGTACTCGTCCTCCTCCTCGGGGAGTTCGTCCGGGTCCACGTCGGCGATCAGCAGGGTGTTGCGCAGCGCCTCGGCGCCGGTCCGGTCGTTCACCCCCTCGAAGCGCAGGAGGAGACGGCCGCTGTGGACGCGGCCCGCGGCGATGGTCAGCGGCCCGGCCGAAGCCGGGTCGGTGGTCAGGACGGCGCCCGGCCCGAGCCGCAGCTCCGGCTCGTCGGTACGCACCTCGACGGTGACCTCGCCCTTGATGCCATGAGCACGGCCGATCCGTGCGACTACCAACTGCACGAGTCCAACTCTCCTGTCATACGACTACGGGCCGGGGACGGCCCAGTGGCCCTCCCCGGCCCGAGCCGGATTGCTGTGATGCGTCAGCGGACGTGATCCACGTCGACCAGGTCGACGCGGACACCACGGCCGCCGATGGCGCCCACGACGGTGCGCAGGGCACGCGCGGTACGGCCGTTGCGACCGATCACCTTGCCGAGGTCGTCGGGGTGCACCCGGACCTCCAGCACGCGCCCGCGGCGCAGGTTGCGCGAGGCGACCTGCACGTCGTCAGGGTTGTCGACGATGCCCTTCACGAGGTGCTCAAGCGCCTCTTCGAGCATGGTGCTCAGGCCTCGGTCGACTCGGACTCGGCAGCGGCCTCGTCCTTCTTCTCAGCCTTCTTCTTCTGGGTGATGGCCTCACCCTTGCCCTCGGTGTCGCCACCGAGCGCCTCGAACGACGGGCGGGCCGGCTTCGGCTCGGCGACGAGCAGCGGCGCGGGAGCCGGCTCGCCCTTGAACTTCTGCCAGTCGCCGGTCTTCTTCAGAATGGCGAGAACCGGCTCGGTCGGCTGCGCGCCGACACCCAGCCAGTAGGCGACGCGGTCGGCGTCCACCTCGATGACCGACGGGTTGTAGGTCGGGTGGTACTTGCCGATCTCCTCGATGGCCCGGCCGTCACGGCGGGTACGGGAGTCGGCGACGACGATGCGGTAGTGAGGCGAACGGATCTTGCCCAGACGCTTCAGCTTGATCTTGACTGCCACGGGAGTGAGTTCTCCAGGTTTTGACGTGTTGGGCACGGCGGAGTTGCCGCGTGGGGTTGCGGTACCCGAGTGCCCGATGGACGCGTCAGCCGGAGGAGAGAGGGGTCCTGTGCGACTGTCGAGTACAGCTAGCCATTGTGCCATACCCTGCGGGGCTCTCTGGGACTGGGTTGGCGATCTTGGGCGTGCTTACAGGGCGCCCTGTGCTGCAGCCCTGCGCCCACCCGTGCCGCCCTGCGGCACGACTGCCCGCAGGGGGGATGGGGTGGGGTGGGGTGGCTGACGATGCGGCTGCCACGAGCAGCCGTGGCGTCAGCTTGCCGCCGCCACCGCTTCCGGGATGCGGAACGGCTTGCCGCAGCCGCCGCAGACGATGGGGGCCTGTTCGAGGACCGAGGGGACCACGCGGACGTTGCGACCGCAGTCGCAGACCGCCTTGACGCGGACCCCGCCGCCGGAGGAACCGTGCCGGGCGGCAGGACCCCGGAAGGAGCGGGCGGTGTCGGCGGAGGTGGCCACCGTGTGCGCCTTCAGGGCGCGCTGGAGGCGTTCGATGGTCGGACGGTACCGCCGCTTGGCCTCGGGATTGAGCGTGACCAGCGAGAAACCGCTGCTGGGGTGCGGCTCCTCGGGGTGGTCCAGGCCCAGTTCCTCGGCGACGGCCAGGAAGCGGCGGTTGTGGTAGCGACCGGCGCGCGAGGTGTCACGGACACCCCGGGCGGCGGCGATGCCGTGGACTGCCTCGTGCAGCAGTCGCTCGAAGGAGAGCTCGTGTCCGCACGCGGACGACGACTCCCCGATCAGGGATTCCGGCGCGGCGAGGTCCGGCAGCTCGGGGTGGTACCGCTGAATGTCGGCCCACGCCTGTGCCAGCTCCGCGGCGAGGACAGGTGGTGTCTGTGTCGTGCTCACGTAATGACAACGAGCGTGGGTGCCCTCGTGTTCCTATTCCGGGGCATCTCAAATAATTTGCACCTACCCGTCAGTTGCCGCCGATGCGGCCGACGCGGGGCGGGTACGGCGATCTGCGGAAGAAGCCGCACAGCTCGTACCAAGCCGGTGCTCAGCGGGGCTCCCGGCCCCCGCGACGTTACCGGTGCCCGCTCGCCGCCCCGCACCCGCCCCTCAGGTTGCGGGGGCGTGAAATCTCGCCACACACGCCCACACCCCCCAAGCCGGACGCCGCAACCACTGGACGCCACCGCGCGCCCGGAGTTACCTGGCATACGTGGAGTGCGCGCACGACCACGGGGGGGCCACGCCCACGGGCACGTACGCGAACTGTCGGCGATTGGGGCGCTTACCTATGACACCTACGCTCGTGCGGGAGCACCTGTCCCACGCGGGTTCCGCACCACCCGGCGCGGACCCCCGAGCACGCGCGCGCGACTGGTCCGAGATCCAGGAGCGCATGTGGGAACCGCTCTACGAGAGTGTGTACGACCGACTCGATGTCGGACCCGGCACCCGGCTGCTCGGTCTGCGCTGCGGCTCCGGGCTCGCCCTGCTGCTCGCGGCGGCGCGGGGCGCCACCGTCACCGGGGCCGACTCCTCACCGGAACGGCTCGCGCTCGCCCGTGACCGCCTGGCGCCGGACGCGGCGCGGGGCGCGGACACGGCCGCCCCGGGTCCCTGGCTGCTGGACACCCTGCCCACACGGGCGGACGCGCCCGGCTACGACCTGATCACCGTCTTCGATCCCATCGGCTGCCGCTCCGGCGACGCCGGCTCCCTCGGCGCGCTGCTGGCCGACGCCCTTCCCCTCGCGGCGCGCGGCGCGGCCGTCGTGCTCACCGCCTGGGGCCCGCCGGAGCGGTGCGCGACCTCCGCCGTCCTGGGGGTGGCCGCGAAGCTGGCCGACCCGCTGCACGGCGTGCGCGGGCGGCGTCCGGGGCGCCGGGACGACCTGGAGGAGGTCGCCCAGCGTGCGGGGCTGCGCCCTGACGGCTCGGGGCGGGTCGCCTGCCCCTTCGGCTACGCCGGTCCGGACAGCGCCGTACGCGGGCTGCTGTCGACCGGTCTGTTCGACGCGGCGATCACGGCGACCGACCGCAAGCAGGTGGAGAAGGAGCTGACGGAGGCGCTGCATCCGTATCTGCGCGCGGACGGCATCGTGTGGATGCCGAACGTCTTCCGGTATCTGATAGCCCGCGTGCCCTGACCCGTCCCCGCACGCGCGAGGGCGCCCCTCGTGAAGAAGGGCGCCCTCGGGGAGGTCGTACGCGGGGCTCGGTCAGCCCATGAACTTCTTGAACTCGTCGGGCAGTTCGAAGTCCTGGCCGCCCTGCTGCGGCGGGACACCGAAGGCGCCTCCGCCCTGCGCGGCGGCTTCGCGGCGCTGGGCCTCCTCCAGCTCCTGCTGCTGGCGCTTCATCGGGTTGCCCGAACGCTGCTTGCCCTTGGCCTTCTTCGGCTGCTTCTTGCTGCGGCCGGGACCGCCGCCCATGCCCGGCATCCCCGGCATGCCCGGCATCCCGCCGCCCTGGGCCATGCGGGACATCATCTTGCGGGCCTCGAAGAAGCGCTCCACCAGACCCTTGACCGCGCTGACCTCGACACCGGAACCCTTGGCGATACGGGCGCGGCGGGAGCCGTTGATGATCGTCGGGTCCTGGCGCTCGGCCGGGGTCATCGACTTGATGATGGCGGCCGTGCGGTCCACGTCGCGCTCGTCGATGTTGTTGATCTGCTCCTTGATCTGGCCCATGCCGGGGAGCATGCCGAGCAGCTTGGAGATGCTGCCCATCTTCCTGACCTGTTCCATCTGGGACAGGAAGTCGTCCAGGGTGAAGTCCTGGCCCTTCTTCGACGCCAGCTTGGAGGCCATCTTCTGGGCCTCTTCCTGGCTGAACGTCTTCTCCGCCTGCTCGATCAGGGTGAGCAGGTCACCCATGTCGAGGATGCGGGAGGCCATCCGGTCGGGGTGGAACGCGTCGAACTCGTCCAGCTTCTCGCCGTTGGACGCGAACATGATCGGCTTGCCGGTGACCTGACGGATCGACAGGGCGGCACCACCGCGGGCGTCGCCGTCGAGCTTGGAGAGCACCACGCCGTCGAAGCCGACGCCGTCGCGGAACGCCTCGGCGGTGTTGACCGCGTCCTGACCGATCATCGCGTCGACGACGAAGAGGATCTCGTCCGGCGAGACCGCGTCACGGATGTCCGCGGCCTGCTGCATCATCTCCTGGTCGATGCCCAGGCGCCCTGCGGTGTCCACGATCACGATGTCGTGGACCTTGGACTTCGCGAAGTCGATGGAGTCCTTGGCGACCTTGACCGGGTCGCCGACGCCGTTGCCCGGCTCCGGCGCGTAGACCGCGACACCGGCGCGTTCGGCGACGACGCTGAGCTGGTTGACGGCGTTGGGGCGCTGGAGGTCACAGGCGACGAGCAGCGGGGAGTGGCCCTGCTCCTTGAGCCAGCGGCCGAGCTTGCCCGCGAGCGTGGTCTTACCGGCGCCCTGGAGACCGGCCAGCATGATCACGGTGGGGGGCTGCTTGGCGAAGCGGAGACGGCGGGTCTCGCCGCCCAGGATGGTGATCAGCTCGTCGTTGACGACCTTGAGCACCTGCTGGGCGGGGTTCAGTGCCCGGGAGACCTCGGCGCCGAGCGCCCTTTCCTTGACGTTCTTGATGAACGAGCGGACGACAGGGAGCGCGACGTCGGCCTCAAGGAGGGCGATGCGGATCTCGCGGGCCGTGGCGTCGATGTCCGCCTCGGTCAGCAGACCCTTGCCCCGGAGAGACTTGAAAGTCGCTGACAGGCGGTCGGAGAGAGTATCGAACACGGCGGCGTCGGTCCTCGGGGTCGGAGTCGTTCTGGGCTGCCCTCCAGGGTATCCGGCCGCGCAGGCAAATCACCCCCGCCCACGGACAACCGGTGTGCGCTCAGGAGCGCAGCGTCTCCTCCAGTGCCCGCGCCAGCGATCCGGCGTCCTCGACGGGCAGGGGCGCGTCCGTGCCGGTCGTGACGTAGAAGGCGTCCACGGCGTTGGCGCCGAGCGTGCTCACGTGCATGCTCCGTACCCGTACGCCCGCCTTCTCCAGGGCCGTGCCGATGCGGAAGAGCAGGCCCGGGGCGTCCTGGGCGCGGACCTCGATGACCGTGGCGTGGTGGGAGGCGGCGGGGGCGACGGTGACGCGGGGCGGTGGGGCGGGCCAGCCGCGGCGGCGGGGATAGGCGGCGTCCCGTTCGGCGAGGCGTCCGGTGATGTCGAGGGTGCCGTCCAGGGCGCGGACCAGGTCGGCGCGGAGGCGGGCGGCCTGGGGCAGGGAGCCGTACTCGGCGGCGACGCGCCAGTCCAGGAGCAGGACGGAGCCCCCCTCGTCCACGGCGTCGGGCAGCCGCAGGGCGCGCAGCTCGGCGGTGCGGACGGTGAGCCGGTGCACGGCGAGGACGCCCGCGACGGCGGGCAGGACGCCGGGCTGGTCGGGTACGGCGATGAGGAGTTCGACGCCGAGCGGCTCGGGTTCGCCGGAGTGCTCGTCCGCGACGGCGGGCTCGGTCTGGGCGCGCAGGGCGAGGACGGGACCGCCGGTGCGGTGCGCCTCGATGGCGAGGCGTTCCTGTTCGGCGGTGGGGGCGCCGGGGTCGGGTTCGTCGGGGGTGTCCCCGGCGAGGACGGCGGAGACGCGGCGTACGAGGTCGTCCACGAGGGAGCCGCGCCAGGAGGACCAGGCGGCGGGCCCGGTGGCCAGCGCGTCGGCCTCGGTGAGGGCGTGCAGGAGTTCCAGGGTGCTCTGGGTGCCGACCGCCTCGGCGACGGCGCGGACGGTGGCGGGGTCGTCCAGGTCGCGCCGGGTGGCGGTCTCGACCAGGAGCAGATGGTGGCGGACGAGGGTGGAGAGCACGCTCACGTCGGCGCGGTCGAAGCCGATGCGGGCGGCGACGTCCTTGGCGATGATCTCCCCGGCCACCGAGTGGTCGCCGGGCCAGCCCTTGCCGATGTCGTGCAGCAGGGCGGCGACGAGGAGCAGGTCGGGGCGGCTGACGCGGCGGGTGAGGGCGGAGGCGCGGACGGCGGTCTCGATGAGGTGCCGGTCGACGGTCCAGACGTGGACGGCGTTGCGCTGCGGGCGGCAGCGGACCCGCTCCCAGTCGGGGAGCAGGCGGCTGATCAGCCCCTCGGACTCCAGTGCCTCCCAGACGTCGACGGTCGGGCGCCCCGAGCCGAGCAGGGTGACGAGCTGCTCGCGTGCCTCGGCGGGCCAGGGGGTGGGCAGCGGGCGGGCGAGGGCGGCCATGCGGCGCACGGCGTGCGGGGAGAGCGGGAGCCCGGCCTGGGCCGCGGCGGCGGCGGCGCGCAGCGGGAGGACGGGGTCGCGTTCGGGGCGCGCGGCGCGGGCGAGGACTGCCTCGCCGTCCTGCTCGACGACGCCCTCGGCGAGCGGTGAGCGCTCGACGGGCGGTTTCCCGCCGCCGAGCATGGCGCGCAGCCGGGGGCGTACGGCGCGCGAGCGCAGCACGCGCCCCACTTCGCGCCAGGTGACGTCGCCCGCGTAGGAGATGATCCCGGCGGCCTCGTAGACCTGGCGGAGCAGGGTGTCGGCGTCGAGGAGCCCGAGTTCGGCGGCGACCTGGTCCTGTTCCTGGAGGGCGAGGCGGTCGGTGGCACGCCCGGTGACGAGGTGGAGGGCGTCGCGGGCGTCGAGGAGGCGGCGGCGGGCGTCGGCCAGTCCCTCGCGGGGTGCGTCGGCGAGCCAGGAGGCGGCGACGGCACGCAGGGCGGTGGCGTCGCGCAGACCGCCGTGCGCCTCCTTGAGGTCGGGTTCGAGGAGGTAGCGCAACTCGCCCTGGCGTTCGGCGCGTTCGGCGCACAGTTCCTGGAGTTCGGGCAGGCGTTTGGGTGCCTGGTTGCGCCAGTCGGCGAGGACGGCGGTGCGCAGTCCGGCGGTGAGTCCGAGGTCGCCGACGAGGTGGCGGGCGTCGAGGAGTCCGAGGTGCACCTTGAGGTCCTCGCCCGCGGTCTTGCGGGCCTCGGCGGGGGTGCGTACGGAGTGGTCGAGGGTGAGGCCGAGGTCCCAGACGGGGTACCAGAGGCGGTCGGCGAGGGCGGCGACGGCGGTGGGGTCGCTGCCGTCGTGCAGCAGCAGGAGGTCGAGGTCGCTGCGCGGGGAGAGTTCGCCGCGTCCGTAGCCGCCGACGGCGACGAGGGAGACGCCCTTGACGCCGGGGGCGGCGGCGCCGAAGAGTCCGGCGAGCCAGTCGTCGGTCAGTTCGGCGAGGGCGGCACGGCGCGGCGGCCCGGGCCGCTCCCCCTCGGTGAGGAGGCGCAGCCGGGCCGCCGCGTAGCCGCTGGGTCGTCCCGAGTCGTCCGCTTCTTTCCGGTCATCCCGGTCATCCGTACGCGTCACCCAGCGGCTCCTGTTCGTGTCGTCGTGCTCAGAGCGCGTCCGGGCCGCGCTCGCCGGTGCGGACCCGTACGGCCGTGTCGACCGGTACGGACCAGACCTTGCCGTCTCCGATCTTGCCGGTGCGGGCTGCCTTGACGACGACGTCGATGAGCTGGTCGGCGTCGTCGTCCTCGGCCAGCACCTCGATGCGGATCTTGGGGACGAGGTCGACGGTGTACTCGGCGCCCCGGTAGACCTCGGTGTGACCCCGCTGGCGGCCGTAGCCGCTCGCCTCGGTGACGGTGAGCCCGTGGACCCCGAAAGCCTGGAGGGCTTCCTTGATCTCGTCGAGGCGGTGCGGCTTGACGACCGCGGTGATCAGCTTCATGCGTCCACCTTCTTGTTGGGCGAAGCGGCCGTGGCGGGGGCGCCGGCGACGACTCCGCCGCCCGCTCCGCTGAAGTCGTATGCGGTCTCGGCGTGCTCGGCGCGGTCGATGCCGGAGACCTCGACGTCCTCGGGGACGCGCATCCCGATGGTCTTGTCGAGGAGGAAGGCGAGGACGGCGGAGACGATCAGGGAGTAGGCGAGGACCGCGAAGACTCCGGCGCACTGCTTCCAGAGCTGGTCGAAGCTGTGGTCGCCGTAGAAGACACCGGTGGCGGCGGACTGGCCCTTGCCGGTGGCGAAGAAGCCGATCAGCAGGGAGCCGACGATGCCGCCGACCATGTGGACGCCGACGACGTCGAGGGAGTCGTCGTAGCCGAACCTGAACTTCAGGCCGACGGCGGCGGCGCAGGCGACACCGGCGATGGCGCCGACGGCGATCGCGCCGAGCGGGGAGACGGCGCCGCCGGACGGGGTGATGGCGACCAGACCCGCGACCGCGCCGGAGGCGGCGCCGAGGGTGGTGAACGCGCCGTGCTTGATCTTCTCGTAGGCGAGCCAGGCGAGCATGGCGGCGGCGGTGGCGACCTGGGTGTTGACGAACATCAGCGCGCCGACGCCGTCGTCGTTGCCGAGCCAGGAACCGGCGTTGAAGCCGAACCAGCCGAACCACAGCAGACCGGCGCCGAGCATGACCAGGGGCAGGCTGTGCGGGCGCATCGGGTCCTTCTTGAAGCCGACGCGCTTGCCGATGACGAGGATGACGCCGAGGGCGGCGGCACCGGCGTTGATGTGGACGGCCGTACCACCGGCGAAGTCGATGACGCCGAGCTTGTACGCCCAGCCGTCCGCGCCCCAGACCCAGTGGGCGACGGGGACGTAGACGATCGTGCCCCACAGGGCGACGAAGAGCGCCCACGCGGTGAACTTCACGCGGTCGGCGAGGGCGCCGCTGATCAGCGCCGGGGTGATGATGGCGAACATCATCTGGAAGACCATGAAGACGAAGACCGGGATGGTGTACCCGGGCCACAGCTCCGTGAGGCCGATGTCGCTGAGGCCGATCCAGTCGGCGTTCCACCCGATGAACGGGGAGCCCGAGCCGAAGGCGAGCGAGAAGCCGTAGAGCACCCAGAGGATGGTGATGATCCCGATGCTGATGAAGCTCATCATCAGCATGTTGAGGGTGCTCTTGACGCGGACCATGCCTCCGTAGAAGAAGGCCAGGCCCGGGGTCATGAGCAACACCAGGGCGGAACAGATCAGCATGAAGCCTGTGTTCGCGGAGGACAGTTTGGGTGCCTCCGCCGCAAGCGTGATGGCTGGAGCCATCGGCGTCTCCTCATCGGTGGGTACGGCCCCGTGCGGGCGCGGTGCCTGAGCGGTCCGGTCGGTTGAGGGGGGCGGTTATGGGCCACGAGACTGACGCAGCGCGGTTTCGGTGGGCGCCCCTCGCTGTTTCACCGGGGTGACGAAGGCACCTCGCGTGTTACGCGTGGATGAATTGCCGGATGCCGGGCGCGGCGATCGTTATCGTGACGCAACCATCCGCCGGGGGGCGGGCACGGACGGGAAACCGGCCGCGTCCGGCCTCTCGATGACCTGGCATGGGGGAGCCGAGTCGGGCAGTTCGGGAGGACCGGCCGCGGCCGGGGCAGGGGGTGCCGGGCTCAGACCGCCTCGGCGGACTCCGGGAGGTCGCTGGCGAGCTGGTCGGTGAGGTCGACCACGACGGCGAGGTCCCCGAAATCGCGTACGGCCGTGTCGACCGTCTTGCGGATGCGGGTGTTGACGCGCTCGGAGCGGACCTTGCGGGCTATGTCCATGGCGCGCTTGGCGTACTCGGTGCTGTGCTCGGGCTCGCGCTGGAGCAGGTGCACGGTGGCCATGCCGATGAGGTTGAGCGCGTAGGAGCGCTGGTGCTCGTCGTCCTTGGCGAACAGCTCGACCGCGCGCTCCATGAGGGGCTCGGCGAGGGAGGCGTAGGTGGGGCTGCGGCCCGCCACGTACGCGAGGTCGCGGAAGGAGTGGCTGTTCTCGCCGTGCAGTTCGGCCTCGGAGAAGAAGCGGATCCAGTCGGGGTCCGGCTCGTCCCACTCGTCGGACTCGGAGAAGGTGTCCTCGGCCATGCGGACGGCGCGCTTGCACTTGCCGGGCTGCCCCATGTTGGCGTAGGCGCGGGCCTCCATCGCATACAGCATGGACTGGGTGCGGGGTCCGGCGCAGTCGCGGCTGCCGTACTGCGCGAGGTGGATCAGCTCCAGGGCGTCGTCGGGGCGGCCGAGATGGATCATCTGGCGGCTCATGCTGGAGAGGATGTACGACCCGAGGGGCTTGTCCCCGGCTTCCTTGGCGGCGTGCAGGGCGAGGACGAAGTACTTCTGCGCGGTGGGCTGGAGACCGACGTCGTACGACATCCACCCGGCCAGCTCGGCCAGTTCGGCGGCGACCTTGAAGAGGCGGCGGGTGGTGGCCTCGGGCTGGGGCTCCTGGAGGAGGTCGGTGACCTCGTGGAGCTGGCCGACGACCGCCTTGCGGCGCAGTCCGCCGCCGCACTGGGCGTCCCACTGGCGGAACATCCGGGTGGTGGACTCGAGCAGCTCCAGCTCGGGGCGGGAGAGCCGCCCGGGCCTTCGGGAGTCGTGCAGCGGGTCGGGTCCGGGGGGCAGCGGGGAGGAGGGCGAGGGCACCAGCCAGCGCTGCATGGGTTCGACGAGGGCGGGTCCGGCGGCCAGACCGAGCGAGGTGCCGAGGAAGCCGCGCCGGGCGAGCATCAGGTCGCTGCGGGAGAACTCGCTGAGCAGGGCGACGGTCTGCGGGCCGGTCCAGGGCAGGTCGACGCCGGTGGCGGACGGGGACTGGCGGGCGACGCGCAGACCGAGGTCGTCGGTGGAGACGACGCAGCCGAAGCGCTCGGAGAACAGCTCGGAGAGGATGCGCGGGATGGGCTCGCGCGGGTTCTCCCCGTCGAGCCAGCGGCGCACGCGCGAGGTGTCGGTGGAGATGTGGTTGGCGCCGAGCTGGCGGGCCCTGCGGTTCACCTGCCGGGCCAGCTCGCCCTTCGACCAGCCGCTGCGCACGAACCACGAGCCGAGCAGCTCGTTGGGGCGCTTGTCAGCGTTCGTCCCGCCTCCGCCGTTGCCGCCCACTGGAACGCCCCCATCCCTGAAACCCTGTCGCCGTGCGCCAAGCCCTATCAGAATGCCGGTAAATACGGCCTCCCGTCCGGCGGTTCTCACCCTTCGAACGAGCTGACGACTTGCCTCCGGCATACCCACGAAGGCAAGTGCCCCCGGGGCTCGCATACTCACAGTAACCCCACGATCACCCTTCCAACCACGGCGATCCTTGAAACGCCACCATTCGCCACCCCTTCGAATGAACTCACGATCGCGTCCTCGCGATTCACTTGACATAGGACGGACGGAAGTGGGCGGAGCGGAGCGCGCGGGGGCGCATGGAACCCCGCGCACCACCCGCCGCGCCACGACGCGCCGCCTTGCTCCCGGGGCACCCCGGGAAGGCGGATGTCGTGGCGTCACGTTCCGCATCCATCTCGCTCCGGTTCGTAACCACCGGCGCGCTGGACCCGTTGGAGGGGGCATGGGCTTCACGATCGGCGGCATTCGCGAGATCCGCTCCGGCACGCGTCGGCGCGGCCGCTCGTCGGAGTGCACGGCCGTCGCCGAGTTCACGGGTCTGTGGGGCTGGGACGTGGTGCCGGGCGCGCGGGCCGCCGGGGGTGTCTGCTCCTGCGGGCGTACGGACTGCCCGGCGCCGGGCGCGCATCCGCTGGAGTTCGCCGCGCCGGTGCCCGCCGGGGCCACCCTTGACGAGGTGGGCCGCGCCTGGGCGGAGGTGCCGGGCGCCTCGGCGATGCTGCCGGTGGGCGGCGCGTTCGACGTGATCGAGGTGGCCGAGCCCGCCGGGCGTCGCGCCCTGGTCCGTCTGGAGCGCATGGGTCTGCCCCTCGGCCCGGTCGCCGCGACCCCCGAGGGCCGCGCCCACTTCCTGGTCGCCCCCGGCGCCGCCGCCGAGCTGCCCCGATTGCTCTACCGCCTCGGCTGGGACGACCCCGCCGCCCTGGACCTGCGCGGACTCGGCCCGGGTACGTACATCACCGCCCCGCCCTCCGACCGCGGCGGCCGCGGTCCGGTGCGCTGGCTGCGACCCCCGGCGCTGGACAGCGCGACCCGGCTTCCGGCGGCCCGGCTCCTGCTGGGGACGCTGGCGTATGTGGCGCACCGGTCGCGGGCGGGGGCGTAGGGAGCCTTCGGATGCGCCGGCTCACCGGCTCGTACGGCGAAGCGCCCGTCCCCCAACGTGGTGTGGGGACGGGCGCTTCGCCGTGGAGTGGGGGGTGATCGCGTCCGGTGGCTCAGTCACCGAGAAGCGCGTCCACGAACGCCTCCGGATCGAAGGGCGCCAGGTCGTCGGGACCCTCGCCCAGGCCGATCAGCTTGACCGGCACGCCCAGCTCGTTCTGCACGGCGATGACGATGCCGCCCTTGGCGGTGCCGTCGAGCTTGGTCAGCACGATGCCGGTGATGTCCACGACCTCGGAGAAGACGCGGGCCTGCACCAGACCGTTCTGCCCTGTGGTGGCGTCGAGCACGAGCAGCACCTCGTCGAGCGGGGCGTGCTTCTCCACGACGCGCTTGACCTTGCCCAGCTCGTCCATGAGGCCGGTCTTGGTGTGCAGACGTCCCGCGGTGTCGATGAGCACCACGTCGACGTCCATCTCCTTGCCCTCCTTCACCGCGTCGAACGCGACGGAGGCGGGGTCGCCGGCCTCCGGGCCGCGCACGGTGTAGGCGCCGACGCGCTCGCCCCAGGTCTGGAGCTGGTCGGCGGCGGCGGCGCGGAAGGTGTCGGCGGCGCCGAGGACGACGGTGCGGCCGTCGGCGACCAGGACGCGGGCGAGCTTGCCGGTGGTGGTGGTCTTGCCGGTGCCGTTGACGCCGACGACCATCACGATGCCGGGCTTGCGGCCCTCGGGCTCGGTCTTGACCTCGCGGTCCATGTCCGTGCCGACGAGCTTGAGCAGCTCCTCGCGGAGCAGACCGCGCAGTTCCTCGGGGGTGCGGGTGCCGAGCACCTTGACGCGCTCGCGCAGCCGCTCGACCAGTTCCTGGGTGGGCTGCACGCCGACGTCGGCGGTGAGGAGGGTGTCCTCGATCTCCTCCCAGGTGTCCTCGTCCAGGTGCTCGCGCGAGAGCAGCGTGAGCAGGCCCTTGCCGAGGGCGTTCTGGGAGCGGGAGAGACGGGCGCGGAGGCGGATGAGCCGCCCCGCGGTGGGCTCCGGGATCTCGATCTCGGGAGCCTTCTCGGCGGCGGGTGGCTCCTCGACGGTGGTGGTCCCGCCGCCCGGGAGGTCCACCTCCTCGATCGTCCGGCGCGGTTCGTCGCGCGGAGTCTCGGCCTCTTCGCCGACCTGTGGCTCGGCCGGGGGCGCGGTGAGGTCGGGCGCGGCGGGCGGCGGCGGTGGCAGCTTCTTCTTCTTGAGAGTGCTGCCGATGAGGAGCCCGCCGAGCGCGCCGAGCACGACCACGGCGATGACTACAGCAAGGATGATGGTTTCCATAACGCGTCCAGTATCGGCCATGGGGTATCCGCCGAAGAGGCTTGCGGACGCTTGTCGCTTCCTCCAAGAGACAAATGCCACAGGAGCAATGGAGTCGGATTAAACTACGATGACGTTTGGCTCCGCCGCGCGCGTTGAGCCCGTCGTCCTCGTCCCCCACCGCTAGGACACCCCTTTTTCATGAGCAAGACGGCCGCGCGCGAGAGCGCGCTGGAAACCCGTGGCATCGAGCCGGTCCCCGATCACGAACGCACCGCGCGCACGCGCGGGCTCTTCCCCACCTGGGTGGGCGCCAACATCAGCGTGCTGCTGCTCACGATGGGCGCGAGCCTGGTGGTGTCGTACCACCTGAACTTCTGGCAGGCGCTCGTCGTCGCGGGCGTCGCGCCCGTCGTCTCCTACGGCCTGGTCGGGCTGCTCGGCATCGCGGGCAAGCGGGGTGCCGCGCCCGGTATGGCGCTGTCGCGGGCGGTCTTCGGACAGCGCGGCAATCTGCTGCCCGGTTCGCTGATCTGGGTCGCGCGCTGGGGCTGGGAGACGATCAACGCGGTGACCGGCGCGTACGCGCTGCTGACGATCCTGGACCTCGGTCTCGGCATCAAGGCGAACGGCGTGCTGGACATGGTCACGCTGCTGCTCTTCGTGATCGCGACCTTCGCGATCTCCGGGCTCGGCATCAACGCCGTGCAGAAGTGCAGCAAGTACGCGACGTATCTCTTCGGCGTCTTCTCGGTCCTGGTGCTCGGGTACCTCGCGGTGCACACCCACTGGTCGCAGGTGATGCACCAGGGCGCCGGGTCCACGGCGTCGCTGATCACCGCCGTCGGCATGATCGCGGCGGGTGGCGTGAGCTGGATCCCGTCCGCGCCGGACTTCACGCGCTATCTGCCGCGTACGGCGTCCTCCAGGGCGATCGTCGGGAACACGGTCGGCGGTGCGGGCATCGTCGTCCTGCCGCTGGTGCTGATGGGCGCGGTCATGGCGGTCGGCACGCCCGACCTCGCCTCGGCATCCGACCCGGTCTCCTTCCTCGGCACGATCCTGCCGCTGTGGATCACGGTGCCGTATCTGCTGATCGCGGTGGTCGGCATGCTGCTGATCAACTCGATGTCGATGTACTCGGCCGGTTTCACCGCGCAGACCCTCGGCTTCAAGATCCCGCGCCACTGGGCGGTCTCCGTGAACGCCGTGATCTCGCTGGCGCTGGGCGGCGTGCTGATGCTGGTGGCGACGAGCTTCATGGGCTCCTTCATCGCCTTCCTCTCCATGCTCGCGGTCGCCTTCTCCGCGTGGACCGGCGTCTTCGGCGCGGACATGTTCCGCCGCAAGGAGTACGACGCCCGCGCCATGGCCGACACCGGTCGCACCAGCGCCTACTGGTACCGGGCGGGCTTCTCCCCCGCCGCGGTGGCCTCCTGGGCGATCGGTCTGGTCTCCGGGCTGCTGTTCACGACGTCGGACTGGTTCAGCGGGCCGCTGGCGAAGAACAACTTCGTCGGCGAGTACGGGCTGGGCTGGGTCGCGGCGATCGTGGTCTCGGGCGGGCTGTACCTGCTGCTGCCGAAGCCGCGGGTCGCCTCGGCGGCACGGGCTGCGGTCCCTGCCGAGGAACGCGTCCCGGCCGCGGTCTGAACCCGTACGGGGAGTTCCCTCGCGGGGTCCCGCCTGGGCGAGGCGACGCGGCGGGAGGCGGACACCCGCGTCCGTCACGACGGCTACCTGTGGACGGTCACGGCGGTCTGGGAGCCCCTCCGCCCCCAGGGTCTCGGCCTCCACGAAGCCGAGACCCTGATCCACACCCGCTATGCCTCCCTCGCCCCCGCCCCTCGCCCACCCGACCCCCTCGACACTCCTTCCCTCACCGCCCGCGCCGCCGCCCTCCCGGGCCGCGTGATCGCCATCGAGGCGGTATGGGACGGCGACACCGTCCACGACTGGTTCGTCGTCCTCCTCGCCATCCTGGACACCGCACCCGGCGAGTCCCCCCTGGCCACGATCCACCACCGCCGGGACGCCCCCGCCCCCGCCACCCGAGCCACCGAGGCGGTCAGTGCCCTGGCCGCCCACCTCGACGTCCCGTTCCACTTCGCCTCCCCGGATGTTCCGGACGACGAGGCGCCACGGTGGCGGCGGAGCTGAGGGGTGGGGTGTGCGGTCCCGATCGGTCCGGGGAGGCTCGCGCGCTCCGGGTGGGAGACGCGCCGCCTACACCTGGCGCCGCTCCCACTGCTCCTTCGTGATCTCGTACCGCACTCCCCCGTGCTCGGAACCCTCGACCGCCATCATGTCGTCCGGCGTGGGGATGCTCTTCGCGAGCGTCATCCCGAGCTTCTCCATGACGTTGCGCGAAGGGCGGTTCACGGTCATCGTCTCGGCCCAGACCATGCGGATTCCAAGCTGGGCGAACCCCTTCGACAGCAGCGCCCGCGAGACCTCCGTGGCATAGCCCCGGTCCCAGGCCGCCCGGCGCAGACGGTAGCCGAGTTCGGCTTCCTCACGCGGACCGCCGCGGAGCGGACGCAGGCAGAACCAGCCGACGAACGCGCCGCCGTCCTTCTCGTGCGCGGCGAACAGACCGAGGTCGTGATCCCAGCGCTCGTAGCCCGCGAGGATGCTGGGTAGGGCGAGGTCGCGGATCTCCTCCGGCGGAGTCGGAGCGCCGCCGGTCAGGTAGCGCATCACCGCCGGGTCGCTGTCCAACTCGATCAGCAGGTCCGCGTCGGCGGCGGCGAAGGGGCGCAGGGTCAGGCGCTCGGACTCGAGGTAGGTGGTCACGTGAGGATCATGGGCCAGGGCGGGTCTGAGGGTCCACGCGTTTTCGGACCGCGTCCGAGGTCGACGTCCGTGGCTGGTCGGACTCGTGTGTCGCCCGAGCGGACTCTTGCTACGTCGGTCCAGGTCTGCGAGCCGTCCCGGCAGGATGTGTCGGCGTACGGGCGGAGTGCCGTCGGGCAGTCGGTCGCCGAGAGGGCCATCAACCACGGACCGCACCCCATCGGCATCCGTCACGCGCCGAACGCCACGCGCCCCATGCCCGCAGCAGCGCGTGAGCCGCCCCGGCCGGACACCGCCCACGTACCCGTGATGCCACCGCCCCGAAGGGACACCAGCCGACAGCCACCACACCCCGTAACTCCAAGCAGCCCCCGCCCCCGCGCACAGGAGCACCTGAACCGCTCGCAGCACCGGCACTCACCACCCCGCCAAAGCCCAGTGCATACGCCACCGCCCCCGATCCAGGCAGTGGCCGGGTCGGGGGCGGTGGAGGGTTCGAGGAGAGGGGCAGCGGGGACTTGGCCCTTCTCCCCGGGTCGAGGGGGCGGCTAGCCCATCTCCTCCAGGGTCTTGCCCTTCGTCTCCTTGACGAACTTCAGGACGAACGGGATGGAGAGGGTGGCGAAGATCGCGTAGATCACGTAGGTGCCGGAGAGGTTCCAGTCGGCCAGCGACGGGAAGCTCGCGGTGATGGCCCAGTTGGCGATCCACTGCGCGGAGGCGGCGACACCGAGGGCGGCGGCGCGGATCCGGTTCGGGAACATCTCGCCGAGGAAGACCCAGACCACGACACCCCAGGAGAGGGCGAAGAAGAGGACGAACACGTGGGCGGCGACGAGCGCGACCCAGCCCTGGGTGGCGGGGAGCTTGCCGTCGACCAGGTGGTAGCTGAACGCCCAGGCTTCCAGCGCCAGACCGGCGGCCATGCCGACCGAGCCGATGAGCGCCAGCGGCTTGCGGCCGATGCGGTCCACGAAGATCATCGCGATCACGGTGCCGACGATGTTGATGATCGACGTCGTGAAGGAGTAGAGGAACGAGTCCGAGGGGTCGACGCCGACCGACTGCCACAGCGTCGAGGAGTAGTAGAACGCGACGTTGATGCCGACGAACTGCTGGAAGACCGAGAGACCGATACCGATCCAGACGATCGGCTTGAAGAAGAAGCTGCCGCCGAGCAGGTCCTTGAAGGACGACTTGTGCTCGGACTTCATCGCGTGCTCGATCTCGTTGACGCGCGCGTCGAGGTCGACGTCCTTGCCCTCGACCTCGGCCAGGATCTCGCGGGCGCGCTCACGCTTGCCGACGGAGAGCAGGAAGCGCGGGGACTCGGGGATCGCGAAGGAGAGCAGACCGTAGAGGACGGCCGGGACGACCATGACGCCCAGCATGACCTGCCAGACCTCAAGACCCATGAGCTTGCCGCGCTGGTCGCCGCCGGCGGCGTTCAGCAGACCCCAGTTGACGAGCTGGGAGACGGCGATGCCGATGACGATCGCGGCCTGCTGGAAGGAGCCGAGACGACCACGGTAGGCGGGCGGGGCGACCTCGGCGATGTACGCCGGGCCGATGACCGAGGCCATGCCGATGGCGAAACCGCCGATGATGCGCCAGAACGCGAGGTCCCACAGCGCGAACGGAAGGGCGGAGCC
This sequence comes from Streptomyces sp. DSM 110735, assembly GCF_016482685.1. Classification (GTDB taxonomy): domain Bacteria; phylum Actinomycetota; class Actinomycetes; order Streptomycetales; family Streptomycetaceae; genus Streptomyces. Next base: position 108,900 of record NZ_JACYHF010000008.1, read on the forward strand.
CACGGCGCTGACGGTGAAGAGGACGGCGGCGATCTGCATGCAGCGGATACGGCCGATCCGGTCGGCTATACGCCCGGCCGTGGCGGCACCGATGGCGCAGCCGATGAGCGCGATGGCGATGACCTGCGCGAGGGCGGCGGAGCCCACGTCGTAACGGTCACGGATGGCCTCGACGGCGCCGTTGATGACGGAGCTGTCGTAGCCGAAGAGGAAACCGCCCATGGCGGCCGCGGCCGCGATGAAGATGACGTGCCCGAGATGTTCGGGGTGAGCCGTCCCGGCTCCTGGCTGGGGTGCCTGCGCTGTGCTGGTCACGTGTAACTCCTCGGGCCACGGCAACGCTGCCGGGTGGGGGCGAGCCCTTCCAGGTTCCAGTGGCGCACAACTTGGCACCGCTCACACCTGAAGGTAAATGCAACGTTGCAGAGAATATGCGTTCAAGTTTCGAAGTCAATACCTAGATGACTGTGACGTAAGAGATACGTCGAGCCAACAGATGTTCAAGAAGTGAACGAGAGATTTGTTGATCTTGAAAGCGGGGGCTAGCGGAGCCGCTGGGAGATGACCTTGGACACACCGTCGCCCTGCATGGAGACCCCGTAGAGCGCGTCCGCGATCTCCATCGTGCGCTTCTGATGGGTGATGACGATGAGCTGGGACGACTCCTGCAGCTCCCGCATGATCCGGATGAGCCGCTGGAGGTTGGTGTCGTCGAGCGCCGCCTCGACCTCGTCCATCACATAGAAGGGGCTCGGGCGTGCCTTGAAGATGGACACCAGCAGCGCGACCGCCGTCAGCGACCGCTCGCCGCCGGAGAGCAGACTGAGCCGCTTGACCTTCTTGCCGGGCGGGCGCGCCTCCACGTCCACGCCGGTGGCCAGCATGTCCTCGGGGTCGGTCAGGATCAGGCGCCCTTCGCCGCCGGGGAAGAGCCGGGAGAACACGCCCTCGAACTCGCGCGCGGTGTCGCGGAACGCCTCCGTGAAGACCTGCTCCACCCGCTCGTCCACCTCCTTCACCACCTTCAGAAGATCCGCGCGGGTCTTCTTCAGGTCCTCGAGCTGCTCACTGAGGAACTGGTGCCTCTCTTCCAGCGCCGCAAACTCCTCCAGCGCGAGCGGGTTCACCTTGCCGAGCTGCTGATAGGCGCGCTCGGCGGACCGCAGCCGCTTCTCCTGCTCGGCGCGGTCGAAGGGGCGCGGCCGGTTGCGGGGGTGCTCCGGGTCCTCCGGCAGCGTCTCCCCCTCGGCGGGGGGCGAGGGCGGCACCGGCTGGTCAGGGCCGTACTCCGCGACCAGCCCCTCCGGCTCGACGCCCAGCTCCTCCAGCGCCCTGGCCTCCAACTGCTCGATGCGCAGCCGCTTCTCGGCTCCGAGCACCTCGCCCCGGTGCACGGAGTCCGTCAACTTGTCGAGTTCCGCCTTGAGTTCGCGCCCGGCGGTGCGCGCGTCCGCCAACTCCCGCTCCCGCAGCGCCTTCACTGCCTCGGCGGCGGTGCGCTCCCGCTCGGAGCGGGCGAGGGAGATCTCGATGTGGGCGAGGAGCTGACGCGCTCCGGAGGCGACCGCCCCGGCGACCGCCGCCTCGTGCCGCAGCCGCGCCCGGCGCTGCTCGGCCCGCGCGCGTGCCTCGCGTTCCGCGCGGGCGGCCCGGTCCAGCGAGTCGGCGCGCCCGGCGAGCGCCTTGACCCGCTCCTCGTGCGTACGGACCTGGAGGCGCGCCTCCATCTCGGTCTGCCGGGCGTTGGCGCCGTCCGCCGAGAGCCGGTCCCGTACGGAGGTGTCCGGCTCCTCCTCCCCGGGCATCTCCTCCGCCACCGCGAGCCGCTCGGCCAGCTCCTCGGCTTCCTGTACCGCCCGTTCCAGCGCCTCTTGGGCGCGGGCGGCCGCCGCGGCGGAGCGTTCCGCCTCGCCCACGGCGCCGCGCGCCTGCCCGGCGAGCCGGCCGAGCTGCTGGGCCACCGCCGACTTCTCCCGGTCGGCGGCCCGGCGCCGCTCCCCCAGCTCCTCGACGAGCGCGGCGCTCGCGGTCCGTTCCTCGGCCGCCGCCTGCCGCGCCCGCTCCAGTTCCTCGCAGCGCACGGCCAGCTCCCCCAGCTCGGCGGCTGCCTCGTCCACGGACGCCTGGACTTCCAGCAGGCTGGGCGCCCCGGCGGAACCGCCCTGCGCGAAGTGGGCGCCGAGCAGATCGCCCTCGGCGGTGACGGCGGTGAGCGCGGGCCGCGCCCGCACCACTTCCTCCGCCTCCTCCAGCGTCCCGACGACGACGATCCCGCGCAGCAGCCGCCGTACGGCGGGCATGAGGTCGTGGGGACCGCGTACGAGGTCGGCGGCGAAGGGGGGACCGCCGCGCTGGGCGGCGACGAGGCCCGGGGCTCCCTGCGGGCGGGCGATCGCGGGGGGCTCGGCGGAATCGCCGGTCGTCTCCCCCGCCCCGGTTTGTGTGGCGCCCGCGCGAGCGCCGGGTGCGGCTCCCGCTCCCGTCGTGTCGGCGCCGACCGCGCCGTGCCCGGGAGACTCCGAGCCCCGCTTGGCAGGCACCTCCTCCGGTCCCCCTGCCAACAACAACGCCGCGCGGCCGCTCTCCTGTTTGCGGAGGAGTTCGATCGCCTCGACGGCTGCGGTGGGGCCCGTGACGGCGATGGCGTCGGCGGCGGCGCCGAAGGCGGTGGCGACGGCGGTCTCGTGGCCGGGGGTGACGGTGAGGAGTCCGGCGGCCGGGCCGAGGATGCCGGTGAGGCGGTCGCGGGAGGACAGGAGGGCGCCGGTGCCGTCCTTGCGGCGCAGGCCCAGCGCCAGCGTCTCGTGGCGGGCACGGGTCGCGGCGCGGCGGCGCTCGGCGTCGGCGAGTGCCTCGCGTGCCGTGCTCAGCGCGTCCTCCGCCGCCGCGAGCCGCCCGCGGGCGTCCTCGTGCCGTACGGCGAGGTCGGCGTCGTCCGCGTCGAGACCGTCCACCTCTGCCTGGAGGGTCTCGTACTCCTCCTGGGCGCGGGCGGCGCGCTCCGCCGCCTCGTCGCGGGCGGCGGCCAGACGGTCGATCTCGGCCTGGGCGGAGGCGGCGCGGGAGCGGGAGGCGCCCACCTGTCCGGAGAGCCGGGCGAGTCCCTCGCGGCGGTCGGCGATGGCGCGGGCGACGTCCTTGAGGCGGCGTTCCTCGACGGCGAGGGCGCGTTCCAGCTCGGCGCGGTGGGCGACGGTGTCGTCCAGGGCGTGCCGGGCGGCGTCGAGGGCGGCCTCCAGCTCGGCCTCCTGTTCGCGGACGCGGGCTGCCTCGCGCTCCAGGTCCTCGGGGTCGCGTCCGCGCCGTTCCTCGGGGGGCGCGGAGGTGGCGCTGGTGACGCGGGCCTCGGCGAGGGAGACGGTGCCGCGGACGCGCTCGGCGAGCTGGGAGAGTTCGTACCAGGTCTGCTGGGCGCGGGTCAGGCGCGGGGCGAGCCGTCGTACCTCGTCCTCCAGGCGGGCCTCGCGTTGGAGGGCGTCGCGCAGTTCGCGCTCGGCGCTGTCCTTGCGTTCCTTGAGGGCGGCTTCGTCGGCGATCTCGGCGCCGAGGGCTTCGCGCAGGGTCACGAGGTCGTCGGCGAGCAGGCGCAGCCGGGCGTCGCGCAGGTCGGCCTGGATGACGGCGGCGCGGCGGGCGACGGCGGCCTGGCGGCCGAGCGGCTTGAGCTGGCGGCGGAGTTCGTCGGTGAGGTCCTGCACGCGGGCGAGGTTGGCCTTCATCGACTCCAGCTTGCGCAGCGCCTTCTCCTTGCGCTTGCGGTGCTTGAGGACTCCGGCCGCCTCTTCGATGAAGGCGCGGCGGCCCATGGGGTCGGCGTGCAGGACGGAGTCGAGCTGGCCCTGGCCGACGATGACGTGCATCTCGCGGCCGATGCCGGAGTCGGAGAGGAGTTCCTGGAAGTCGAGCAGGCGGCAGGTCTCGCCGTTGATCTGGTACTCGCTGCCGCCGTTGCGGAACATGATGCGCGTGAGGGTGACCTCGGCGTACTCGATGGGCAGGGCGCCGTCGGAGTTGTCGATGGTCAGGGACACCTCGGCGCGGCCCAGCGGCGGGCGGCCGGTGGTGCCGGCGAAGATGACGTCCTCCATCTTGCCGCCGCGCAGCGACTTGGCGCCCTGCTCGCCCATGACCCAGGTCAGCGCGTCCACGACGTTGGACTTGCCGGAACCGTTCGGACCGACGACGCACGTGATCCCCGGTTCGAACCGGAGCGTGGTCGCCGAGGCGAACGACTTGAAACCGCGCAGGGTCAATGCCTTGAGATGCACGCAATCGGACTTTACCGGCAGCGGCTATCTCACTCCACGGACACTCGCAACCCCACGGTTTCGTACATGAACGAGAAGGGCACACCAGATGGTGAAACGGTTGAAAGGATGCGGGGGAAAGTACGAAGGGACGCCGAAGCGTCCCTTGCGGCTCGGACAGCCGGGTCCTGGCCTGTGCCCGAACCTTCCTGAGCGGTTGTCACGGGCGGCCCGACCGCTGCGATTGCTTTCGTGGAGCTGATGCAGCGATCAGGTGAGCGCAGGCTCCGCCTGGTGTGCGTCGATGCTCTCCATGATCCTGTCCTGAGAGGCGGCAGCCGCCAGCGCGTCGTTCTCCGCCTGGATCCGTACGAGCTCGGACTCCAGGTCCTGGACGCGCTGCTGAAGCCGTCGCATCTCGGCAAGGAGTCGAGGGTCGGAGCCGCCGACGTAACCGAGAAGCGCCTTTGCCATGATGGATGGTCCTCCACACTGAGTGACCGACCGATGCGGTGTGGGTCGTGAGGGATTCGCACCCGCGGTGCTTGGCACACTCGAGTGTTGCTCTGCGTCGCCATGCCAAACAGCTAAGGTGCGCGGGGCTTTCAGCGTCTCACCAAAAAGTTTGACGGTCAACACGATCACACCCCGTATCGGCGGGCGAACCCGGGGCGCGCGGCCGGTGGCCGGCGGCGCTGCGTCTCTGCGGGGCCCTGGATGTGTGTCGATCAGCGTTACACCGGGAGCCTTTCACGGAGCGCCCTTCTTGGCAACCACCAGGCCGTTTCCCCCCGGGCAGGTGCCCCTGGCACGTACCGGTGGCCCTGCCGAGGAGGTCCGGGGCGGGTCGGTCAGCGGATGGCGAAGCCCTCGTAGCCGCCGCGGGGTGTGTCCCAGATCTCGGTGACTCCGTCCACCCGCCCGGGCGTGTCATCGCCCTGGAGCCAGTCGAGCAGCCCCTCGCAGCCGGTGCGGGGACCCTCGGCGACGACCTGGACCCGGCCGTCGGCGAGATTGAGAGCAAAGCCACTCAGTCCGCCGATCTCCAGCGCCCGCGCCCGGGTGAACCAGCGGAAACCCACACCCTGGACCTGCCCGCGCACCCAGGCAACCAGCCTCGCATCCTCACTCATGGGTGCAACCTAACCGGACGCATGGGGGCAACCCAACCGGCCAATGTCGCTCGCGACCCACCCGCCCCCCGCGCCATGCGGTACCGTCCCGACCCAATGAATCTCATATGAAACTCACTCGATCGAGTGAGCCGGGTTGGCCAGGGGGTGGCATCGGGCCCGTTCCGGCGCCCGGCCGACCGCGAGCACGAGGAAGAGGGCAGGGGATGGGACGCCACCGACGCGCCGGGGCGGGGAGCGACACGCCGCACTCGTATGCGGGTGGGCGCGAGTCCAGGGGGACCGCGCCGTATCTGAACCCCGAGGCCTACTCGGTCGGCCCGCGCGGGCCCGTCTATCTGACCGGTGACGAGCCGATGGACGGCCGGGGCTCCCAGAAGGGGCGCCGCCGGGCCAAGAAGGCCGCGACGCCGGTGCGCACGGGTCTGCTCGGTGTCTCCGCCGCGGTCGCCTTCGGCACCGCCGCGGTGGGCGCGGGCGTGGTGCCCGGACTCCAGAACTACCGCCTCGGCAGCGGCGCGAGCGCCGGTGAGGGCGAGCAGGTGCAGGCAGCCGACCTGCCCGGCAACGCGGCCAGCGAGCAGGGCGGCGCGGCGGGCAGCGCGGACACGCAGGCCGGGGACGGCGCCGCCACGGGCGGCCAGTCCACGCGGCCCGCGGCACCGGCGCCCACCCCGTCCGACTCGGACACCTCCCCCGCGCCCGCCCCGGCCAAGCCCAAGCCTTCGGCGCCGTCGCAGTCGGCCGACAAGCCTGCTCCGGCCAAGCCCAAGCCCTCGGCGCCGTCGGACAGTTCCTCCAAGCCCGCGGCGAAGGACCCCTCGTCCTCCGCCTCCGCGGCCGTCTCGGCCCAGGCCGACGCCGAGGCGCAGGTGCTCGCGCTCGTCAACCAGGAGCGCGCGAAGGTCGGCTGCACCCCGGTGACGGCGAACACCGACCTCACCAAGCTCGCCGAGGCGTTCAGCGGCGACATGGCCGCGCGCGACTTCTTCGACCACACCGACCCTGACGGCGCCACCCCCTGGGACCGCGCCTCCAAGGCGGGCATCACCGGTCTCGGCGGCGAGAACATAGCCCGCGGCCAGACCGACCCGGCCGCCGTCATGGAAGCCTGGATGAACAGCCCCGGCCACCGCGCCAACATCCTCAACTGCGACTTCAAGACCCTCGGCGTGGGCGTCCACTTCGGCGAGGGCGGCCCTTGGTGGACGCAGGACTTCGGCTACTGAGGGAGTCGCGGGTCGGAAACCCGGGCACCGTTCCGCGCGGGGACATGGCCGAGCGGCCCGCGGCGCTGACCGATGCACAGCGCCGCCTGGTCAAGGACGTGCGGGGGACGCGGGCTGCCGACGCAGCCCCCATGCCCTGAACCGGGCGCTCGCGAGGACGCCGACGCCGGTGGACAGTGCGATCAGCGTGATGGAGGCCCCGCCGTCCACGGTGGCGTGGCGACCTGGGGGTGCCGACGACGCCAGGAACACGATGATCCCGGCGAAGGTCGCGGCGGCTACGGCAAGGAAGACCGCCGTTTCGGCCCACCACATCGCCCGCGTCGGTCGAGTTGTCATGGCGTAGTTGTACCCCCACGCCTTCCCGCCGTACCGCAGCGCGAAGCGTTGCCGATCATGGGGGAGTTCGATGCGACGCTCGCTGGTGGCCGCGCCGGCCGTCACCGCCTTCGCCGTCACGGGGTGCGGCGGTTCCGACGATGAGGGGCTGCCCGTGCGGGTGGTCAATCAGTCGGCGTGGGATGCCCGGGTGGTCGATTGTCCGCCCTGTGGAAAGCACGGTGCCATGGTCAAGGGCGGTACGTACGTCGGGTGGAACGAAACACGTCCGTGGCCCGTGACGTACAAGGTCGTCGTCCGAGGGGTGGAGTCGGTCTGCCCCGTCATCGACCCCGAGCCGGGCAAGGCAAAGGGTGAGGTGGGCAGCCGTGCCGTCATCTACCTGGTGGACGAGAAGGGGAAATGCGTCGCGGGCCCCGCGAGCATGGACGACCTCTGATCGCAGCGCTAACCGATACACAGCGCTACCTGGTGGTCAGTGCTCCGCTCGCCTACGCTGGGCCCATGAGTGGGATCACCCGGGAGTCGGCGGAGCCGGACGCGTTCGACGTGTTCGCCAAGGCGTGTCCGTCGCGTGGGACGTTGGAGCATGTGACCGGGCGCTGGGGGTCGCTGGTGCTCGGGGCGCTGTACGAGGGGTCGCTGCGGTTCAACGAGCTGCGGCGGCGCGTCGACGGGGTGAGCGAGAAGATGCTCTCCCAGACGCTGCACGCGCTGGAGCGCGACGGGCTCGTACTGCGGGAGGCGCAGCCGGTGAACCCGCCCCGCGTGGACTACGAACTCACCCCGCTCGGCCGTCAGGTGGCCGAGCGACTGCTCGCGCTCATCCACTGCGTGGAGGGCGCCATGGGTGACGTCCTCGCCGCGCGCGAGCGTTACGACATGGCGCGCGGCGCCCGCTGACACTTCGGGCAGAAGTAGCTGGAGCGGTTCATCCAGGGGCGGCGCAGCATCGGCGTACCGCACCGGCGGCAGGGCAGTCCCTCGCGGCCGTAGGCGTCCAGGGAGCGGTCGAAGTAGCCGGACTCGCCGTTGACGTTGACGTAGAGGCTGTCGAAGCTGGTGCCGCCGACGGCGAGCGCCGCGTTCATCACGTCCCGGACGTGGCCGAGGAGTTCCGTCGTCACGGGGCGGGTGAAGCCGCCCGTGGGGCGCTCGTAGTGCAGGCGGGAGCGCCAGAGCGCCTCGTCGGCGTAGATGTTGCCGACGCCGCTGATCAGCGACTGGTCGAGCAGGGCTCGCTTGATCGTGGTGCGCTTGCGGCGCAGCGCCTGGTGGAACGCCTCGTCGTCGAAGAGCGGGTCCAGCGGGTCGCGGGCGATGTGTCCGATGACGTCGGGCAGACCGTCGGGGGTGTTGTCGTGCAGCGAGAGCCCGCCGAAGGTGCGCTGGTCGACGAAGCGCAGCTCGGTGCCGAGCCCGTCGGCGAAGCGCACGCGGACCCGCAGGTGCTTCTCGTCCGGCGTGGTCCGGGGCTGGACCAGCAACTGTCCGCTCATGCCGAGGTGCGCCAGGACCGACTGCCCGGTGTCCGCGAGCGGCAGCCACAGGTACTTGCCCCGCCTGCTCGGCACCCCGAAGGTGTGCCCCTTGAGCCGGTGCGCGAAGTCGTCGGCGCCCGCGAGATGCCGCCGCACCGCACGCGGATGCAGCACCTCCGCCTCGGCGACGGTCCGCGCGGCCACCCACCGCTCCAGACCCCGCCGGACGACCTCGACCTCGGGCAACTCGGGCATCGACAACCCCCTGTGGGAAAACCTGGTGACCTGTGGGACCTGTGGGACCTGGTGAAAAGGACCGAGCGCCCGCCCCCGTGGTACGGGTGCGGGCGCTCGGGGAAACGCTCGGTCAGGCGGTGGCGGACGACGTGGCGTCGTCCTCCGCCGTCTCGGCGGGCGGCGGGGTGCCGTCCACGGCGGCCGGGGCCGCCTTCGCCGCGGCGGCTGCCTTGGCGCGCTCGTCCGCGGCGGCCTTGATGGCCCGCCAGGCGGACTCGGCGGCCTGCTGCTCCGCCTCCTTCTTGCTGCGGCCGGTGCCGGTGCCGTACGAGACGCCCCCGACGCGGGCAGCAGCAGTGAAGGTCTTCTCGTGGTCGGGGCCGGTCTCCGTGACCAGGTACTCGGGCACGCCGAGTCCTTCGGTCGCGGTCAGCTCCTGGAGACTGGTCTTCCAGTCCAGGCCGGCGCCGAGGTTCGAGGACTTCTCGATGAGCGGGTCGAACAGGCGGTGCACCAGTTCGGAGGCCGCGTCGAGGCCCCGATCGAGATAGACCGCGCCGATCACCGCTTCAAGGGTGTCGGCGAGAATGGATGCCTTGTCCCGGCCGCCCGTTCCCTCTTCACCACGGCCGAGCCGGATGAAGGAGCCCAGGTCGAGACCGCGGCCCACCTCCGCAAGCGCACGCGAGTTGACCACCGCGGCCCGCAGCTTGGCCAGTTGGCCTTCAGGCAGGTCGGGGTGGATGCGGTACAGCGTGTCGGTGACGACGAGTCCGAGCACGGAGTCCCCGAGGAACTCCAGCCGCTCGTTCGTCGGCAGACCGCCGTTCTCGTAGGCGTAGGAGCGGTGGGTCAGCGCACGCACCAGAAGGGCGGACTCGACGTGGTAGCCGAGCCGCCCTTCCAGAAGCGTGTGGGACGAGGCCTTGTTGTCCGCCGAGCCGTTCCCGCGTCGGCGGGACGTACCTGCTTCGGCGTCTTCCACCTTCTTGGCAGTGGACACAGTGCCTCTCACCAGCCGCTCAGACCTCGAGGACCTGGCGCTTGTTGTAGGTGCCGCAAGACGGGCACGCGATGTGCTGCTGCTTGGGCTCGTGGCAGCGCTCGCACGCAACCAGGGTGGGGACCGCAGCCTTCCACTGCGACCGGCGGTGGCGCGTGTTGCTGCGCGACATCTTCCGCTTCGGAACAGCCACGGCTACTTCTCCTGCTTCTCGTCGACGCCCGCTTCGGCGCCGCTCATCTCGTCCTTCTCGCCGTCTTCGAGTGAACCGGCGAGTCCCTGCAAAGCCGCCCAACGGATGTCGACGGCGTCATGGTGGTGGTCCGGGTCGTCCGTGAGGCGCGCTCCGCACTCGGAGCACAGACCCGCACAGTCGTCCTGGCACACCGGCTGCATCGGCAGTGCGAGCACCACCGCGTCCCGCAGCACGGGTTCGAGGTCGATCAGACCGTCCTCGATGTAGAGCCTGTCCTCGTCGTCCTCGGCGTCGTCGCCCGGTTCCGCGATCACGCGGCCACGGTCGTCGGCGTCAGGGTACGAGAACATCTCCTGGAAGTCCGCTTCGAGCTCCAGCCCGACCGGCTCCAGACACCTTACGCACTCCCCCTTGGCCGATGCACGGGCGGTGCCTGTGACAAGCACCCCTTCCATGACCGACTCCAGGCGGAGGTCGAGCTCCAGCGGGGCGCCTTCCGGCACTCCGATGACCCCCTCGATACCGAGGTCCCGGGGGGCGTCGACCTCACGGGTCAGGCGCTGCATCGCACCAGGACGCCGGCCCAGCTCGTGCGTGTCGATCACGAGAGGGTTTCGGTGGTCGAGGCGTGCGTTGGAGGCCATGGCCGCTTTCGGTCTTCGAGCTCGGAGGACGCCGCCCGCAGGTGTTCCGGGCAGCGGTGATCGCGGACATACACGCGACCGAAGAGCCAGGATACTGGACCTTTCGCTCAGGGCCCAATCCGGTCCCCCGGCACCGGTCCGGACCCCGTTACATGCCCCTGCCCTGCTCATACGCCCGCAACTGCTCGGCGCTGATCATGCTGGTGTCGAAGAGGCTGGCCTCGTCGAGCGCGTAGTCCTGCTGCTGCCCCTGGTGCTGCGGGGGCTGCCCCTGGTTCGGGTCGTACGCCCCCTGCTGCGGGTCGTAGCCGTGGAAGGCGCCGTCAGTCTGCGGCGCGTAGCCGCTGGGCGCGTACGGGTCCTGCTGGTAGGCGTACGCCTCCTGCGGGGCGTAGCCGGGCTGCTGCGGGTAGCCGGGGTAGGCGTCGGGCTGCTGCTGGTAGCCGTACGCCTCCTGCGGCTCGTACGCCGTCTCCTGTGCGCCCGGGTCGTACGCCGTCTCCTGGGCGGACGGGTCGTACGCCGGTTCCTGGGCGACGGGGGGCGCCGGGGTGCGCTGGGCCGGGGTGTCGGACAGGGCGGCGAGGTCGGCGAGGTAATCGGCGTCGCTGGAGTGCTGGAAGGTCGTGGTGTCGTCGGCGAGGGCGCCGAGGTCGTCCGTGGCGATCCGGCCGTGCAGCTTCTGGCGACCGCGGTGGACGGCGTCCAGGGTCTTGGCGAGGACCGCCTCGAAGGCGCCGAGCTTGGCGTCGACGTAGGAGTCGGCGGTGTGGCGCAGGGTCTCGGGGTCCTGGCTGCGCTCGGGGGCGTCCTCGTCCTCGTAGCCGTTCTCGTCCAGACCGGGTCCGGTGCCGAGCAGCTTCTCGCGACCGCGGCCGACCGAGCCGAGGGTCTTGGTGAGGACGACCTCGAAGTTCGCGAGCTTGGAGTCCACGTAGTCGTCAGCGTCCGCGCGGACCTGCTCTGCCTCGGCGCGGGCCTCGGACAGGATGCGGTCCGCCTCCGCCTGCGACTGGCGGGCGACCTCGGTGCCCGCGATCAGCGAACCGCGCTCGGCGTGCGCGCTCTCGATGATCCGGTCTGCCTCCAGGCGGGCCTGCTCGACCATCTGCTCACGGTCCCCGATCACCTCCTGCGCGTGCGCGAGGGAGCCGGGCAGCGCCTGGCGGACCTCTTCGAGCAGCGCGAGCAGCTCGGCGCGGTTGACCACGCAGGAGGCCGACATCGGCATGGACCGGGCGCTGGAGACCGTGGAGACGATCTCGTCGAGCTTGTTCTGGATGTCCACCTGTGCTCGCCACTCTCTAAAGCTGTGTTGGAGACGGACGGCACGACTGTACGGCCCTGGGGCTGCCGTCCGACACGGGGTGACGTCTTGTCACCTTCCAAGGGGGCGCGGGCGCGTGCCGGTGGGGCGCGGGCGCGGGCGCACCGGAGCGGTCAGTCTCTTTTCAGGCGGTCGCGGAGCGCGGTGAGCACCGCCGGGGGCACCAGGTGGGAGACGTCGCCGCCCCAGGCGGCGACCTCCTTCACCAGGGAGGAGGAGAGGAAGCTGTAGGTGGGGTTGGTGGGCACGAACAGCGTTTCGACGCCGGTGAGTCCGTTGTTCATCTGGGCCATCTGGAGTTCGTAGTCGAAGTCGCTGACGGCGCGCAGACCCTTGACGATGGCGGGGATGTCACGCTCTTTGCAGAAGTCGACGAGGAGACCGTGGTGGGCCTCGACGCGGACGTTGGCGTACTCGGCGGTGACCTCGCGGATCAGTGCCATCCGCTCGTCGACGTCGAACAGGCCCTGCTTGGACTTGTTGATCATCACCGCGACGTAGACCTCGTCGTAGAGGCGGGACGCCCGGGCGATGATGTCGAGATGTCCGTTGGTGATCGGGTCGAACGACCCGGGACAGACGGCGCGGCGCACTTGAGATCCCTCGCTCTCCAGTCCGGTCATCGTGCGTCTTCGCACGTAGAGGCGGCGCGACCGTACCAAAACGTTCCCTCGCCGTAACGCCGGGACCGGATCGCCTCGAAGCCCTCCGGCCACCCGAATTCGCCGCCTCTGGTGCTGCGCTCCACGGTGACCAGGGCGTCTTCGGTCAGCCAGCCCCCGGACCGGAGTGTGAGGAGGATCTCGCGGAGATCGTCGTCGGAGACCGCGTACGGGGGGTCCAGGAAGACCAGGTCGTACGGTTCGGCGGGGGGCGCGGTGCGGATGACTTGCTCCGCTTTGCCCGTTCTGACCTCGGCGCCGGGGAGACCGATGTTCTTCACGTTCTCCCGCACGGTTTTCGCTGCGCGGGCGTCGGCTTCGACCAGGAGGGTGTGGCTCGCGCCTCGGGAGAGGGCTTCCAGACCTACGGCTCCTGAGCCTGCGTAGAGGTCCAGGACCCGGGTGCCGTCCAGGGGGGTGGTGAGGAGGGACTGCCAGGTGGAGAAGAGGGCTTCGCGTGCGCGGTCCGATGTGGGGCGGGTTCCAGTGCCGGGCGGCACCGAGAGGCGCCGTCCGCCTGCCGTACCGGCGATCACGCGGGTCATGTGAGGGGTCCTTCTTTTTGCGGGTTCGTTTTATTTTCGCAGGTGGTGGGGGGTGGGGCGCTTCGTCGGCGGGTGCGGGTCCGTTGTGATTGCTCGCGCCCACGCGGCGGAGCCGCAAATCGATACAGTCCCGCGCCCCTGGAGATAGGGACACTTCAGCCCTTTTCCAAGTACTGCTCTCTTTCGTCGTCCAGGAGGGCGTCCAGGGCTGTGCGGAGGGCTGGGTAGTGCTCCAGGTCGGGGTCGGACTCGACCACTGCCGTTGCCTCCTCTCGCGCCTCCGTGATGATCTCCTCGTCCTCGATGACCTCCAGGACGCGCAGGCTGGTGCGGGCGCCGGACTGGGCCTGGCCGAGGACGTCGCCCTCGCGGCGTTCTTCCAGGTCGAGGCGGGAGAGTTCGAAGCCGTCGAGGGTGGAGGCGACGGCGGTGAGGCGGCGGCGGGCGGGGCTGGCCTCGGGCATCTCGGAGACCAGGAGGCAGAGCCCGGGCGCGGAGCCCCGGCCCACGCGCCCGCGGAGCTGGTGGAGCTGGGAGACGCCGAAGCGGTCGGCGTCCATGATGACCATGGCGGTGGCGTTGGGGACGTTGACGCCGACCTCGATGACCGTGGTGGCGACCAGGACGTCCGTCTCCCCTGCCGCGAAGCGGCGCATCACCGCGTCCTTGTCGTCGGGGTGCATCCTGCCGTGCAGGACCTCGACGCTCAGTCCCTGGAGGGGACCCTTGGCGAGCTGGTCGGCGATGTCGAGGACGGCGAGCGGGGGGCGTTTGTCGCCCTCGGTCGCCTTCTTCTCGGCGGCGGTGTCCTGCTCGTCCCCGATGCGGGGGCAGACGACGTACGCCTGATGACCGCCCGCCACCTCCTCGCGGACGCGTTCCCAGGCGCGGGCGAGGAAGTGGGGCTTGTCGGCGGCGGGGACGACATGGGTGGCGATCGGAGAGCGGCCGGCCGGGAGCTGGTCCAGGACGGAGGTCTCCAGGTCCCCGAAGACGGTCATCGCGACGGTGCGCGGGATCGGGGTGGCCGTCATGACCAGCAGGTGCGGGGGCTGTTTGCCCTTGCCGCGCAGGGCGTCGCGCTGTTCGACGCCGAACCGGTGCTGCTCGTCCACGACCACCAGACCGAGGTCGTGGAACTGGACCACGTCCTCGATCAGGGCGTGGGTGCCGATGACGATGCCCGCCTCCCCGGTGGCGATGTCGAGCAGCGCCTTGCGGCGGGCGGCGGCGCCCATCGAGCCGGTCAGCAGCACCACCTTGGTGGCGTGCTCGACCCCGCCCAGCATCCCTCCCTCGGCCAGTTCCCCCATCATCTCGGTGACCGACCGGTGGTGCTGCTGCGCGAGCACTTCGGTGGGCGCGAGCATGGCCGCCTGCCCGCCCGCGTCGACGGTGGTGAGCATGGCGCGCAGGGCGACCAGGGTCTTGCCCGATCCGACCTCCCCCTGGAGCAGCCGGTGCATCGGGTGGGCTGTCGCGAGGTCGGTGAAGATCTCGGCGGAGACGCGTTGCTGGCCTTCGGTGAGGGTGAAGGGGAGGCGGTCGTCGAAGGCGGTGAGCAGGCCGTCGGGCTGGGGTTCGCGGGGGACGGCGGGGAGTTGGGTGTCGGCGTGACGGCGGCGGGCGAGGGCGACCTGGAGGACGAAGGCTTCGTCCCATTTCAGGCGGGCGCGGGCGTCGGCGACGTCGGCTTTGGTGGCGGGGCGGTGGATCTTGAGGAGTGCCTCGGGGAGGGTGACGAGACCGCGTCCCTCGCGCAGGGCGGGCGGGAGGGGGTCGAGGGCTTCGGCGGCGCTGGGGAGGACCGTCTGGACCGCCTTGCCGATCTTCCAGGACTCCAGTTTGGCGGTGGCCGGGTAGAGCGGGATCAGGGCGCCGGCCCAGTTCTCCGCCGCGTCCTCGCTGTCGTCGTCCTTGTCCAGCAGTTCGTAGGCGGGGTGGGCGAGTTGGAGGCGGCGGTTGAAGACGGAGACCTTGCCGGAGAACATCGCGCGGGTGCCGGGCAGGAGTTCCTTGTGCGGCTTGTGCACGCCGTTGCCGAAGAAGACCAGTTGGAGGCGTCCCATGCCGTCCGTGATGGTGACTTCGAGGCGCTGGCCCTTGCCGCGCGGGGCGCGGGCGGAGGCGAAGGTGTGCAGCCGGGCGTCCGCGACCTGGGCGACCACCGTGACGTGTTCGTCCATGGGGAGGTCGGCGAGGTGGGTGAGCTGGCCGCGCTCCTCGTATCTGCGCGGGTAGTGGTGCAGCAGATCGCCGACGGAGTGCAGGCCGAGGTGCTCGGCCATCACCTTCGCGGTGGCGGGGCCGAGCACTTTCTTCAGTGGTTCTCGCAGCGCGGGCACGAGATCCATTGCACACCACGCCACCGACAATGCCCCAGCCGCCGCCCCGCCCCGGCTCCGGCCGCGAACGGCACCCGGCCACCCCCGGCCGTATACGGCGGGCGGCGCGCTGGTCAGGGACATCGGGGAAACCCCTGGTCAGGTCATCGGCTCGGGCCTAGGATGGCCCGCCCCAGCCATCCCTTCGCGGTCACCGCCCCACCCGGACCGCCCGACCCCGCGCCGGACACGTTTCCCCCCACCGGCGCCGTGACGATGGACTCCCAGACCTCACAGTCATCCCAGGCTTTCCCGTCGCCCCATACGTTCCAGGTCGACCTGCGTGGTCTGGTGGACCTGCTCTCCCATCACCTCTACTCCAGTCCCAGGGTCTATCTGCGCGAGCTGCTGCAGAACGCCGTGGACGCCGTCACCGCCCGGCGGGAGCGGGACCCCGGTGCCCCGGCGACCGTGCGGTTGTACGCCGACGGCGCGGGCGGTCTGCGGGTCGAGGACAGCGGCGTCGGGCTCACCGAGCCGGACGTGCACAGTCTGCTCGCGACGATCGGGCGCAGTTCCAAGCGTGCCGAGGGGCTGCAGGAGGCGCGGTCCGGGTTCCTCGGGCAGTTCGGCATCGGGCTGCTGGCCTGTTTCGTGGTGGCCGAGCGGGTCCGCGTGGTCAGCCGCAGCGCCCTCGATCCCGAGGCGGCGCCGGTGGAGTGGACGGCGCGCGACGACGGGTCGTACACCGTGCGCACGCTGCCCGCCTCGGCGCGGACCGAGCCGGGCACCACCGTGCACCTGGTGGCGCGGGCGGGCGCGGCGGAGTGGCTGTCGCCGGAGCGGGTGCGGGCGCTGGCCCGGGACTTCGGCTCGCTGCTGCCGTACGACGTGCGGGTCGGCGAGGAGGCGGTGACCGACCTCCCGGCGCCCTGGGACCGCGCCTGGCCGAGTCCGGCCGAGCGGCGGGCGGGGCTGGCCCGGCACTGCCACGAGCTGTTCGGGTTCACCCCGCTGGACTCGATCTCGCTGGACGTGCCGCTGGCCGGGGTGCGCGGGGTGGCGTACGTGCTGCCCTCGGCGGTGAGCCCCGCGCAGCGGGCGACGCACCGGGTGCACCTGAAGGGGATGCTGCTGACCGAGCGGGCCGAACAGCTCCTGCCCGACTGGGCGTTCTTCGTGCGCTGTGTGCTGGACACGGACAGTCTGCGCCCGACGGCCTCGCGCGAGGCGCTGTACGAGGACGAGACCCTCGCGGCGGTGCGGGAGGCGCTGGGCGAGCGCATCCGGGGCTGGCTGACCGGGCTCGCGGCGGGCGATCCGGAGCGGCTGAGCGCGTTCCTCGCGGTGCACCACCTGGGCGTGAAGTCGCTGGCGCGGCACGACGCCGAGATGCTGCGGATCATGCTGCCCTGGCTGCCGTTCGAGACGACGGACGGACGCCTTTCCCTGGAGGAGTTCGCGCAGCGGCACCCGGTGGTGCACTTCACGCGGACGGTGGAGGAGTACCGGCAGGTCGCCGCGATCGCCTCGGCGCAGGGGATCGGGGTGATCAACGGCGGTTACACCTACGACAGCGAGCTGGTGGAGGCGCTGCCGTCGGTGCGGCCAGGGACGGTGGTCGCGGAGCTGGACCCGGACACCGTGACCGCGCATCTGGATGCCGTGGACCCGGCGGAGGAGCTGGCGCTGTCGGGGTTCCTGGCGGCGGCGCGGGCGAAGCTGGACCCGCTGGGCTGTGACGTCGTGCTGCGCGCCTTCCATCCGCTGTCGGTGCCCGCGCTGCATCTGGACGACCGGGCGGCGCGGCACGAGCAGGCGCGCGCGGAGGCGGAGGAGCAGGCGGACGAGCTGTGGGCGGGCATCCTGGGTTCGCTGCGCGGCAGCGCCCCGCGTGCCCGGCTGGTGCTGAACCATCTCAACCCGCTGATCCGGCGCATCGGTTCGCTGGGGGACGCGGAGCTGATCGGCACGGCGACGGAGTCGTTGTACGGGCAGGCGCTGCTGATGGCGCGGCGACCGCTCAGGCCCGCCGACACGGCGCTGCTGAACCGGGCGTTCATCGGGCTGCTGGAGTGGGCGACCCATGGGGAGGACGGCAAGTGACGGACGTGATCGGGGACTTCGACGCGCTGCGCCGGGCCATGGCGGAGAACGCCGAGCGGCCCGAGGGTCCGGCGCGCAACGCGCGTGCGGAGGAACTGCTCACCGAGGCGGAGAAGCTGGGCGTTCCGCTCGCGGTGATCGAGGCGCTGGGCCACCAGTTGAACGTCTACAACTACAGCTCCGAGAAGGACCGCATGTTCGTGCCCTTCGCGCGGCTGCTGCGGATGTGGGACGAACGCCCCGAGGACTTCGACGAGTACGAGGCACACTCGCTGCACTGGGTGTTCAAGTGGATGTCGGCGGGGATGCTGGGCCAGCCGCACATCCCGCTGGCGTCGGTCGAGACGTGGCTGCGCGAGATGGAGGAGCGGTACCGGATCGCCGGTCACTCCGAACGGGCGGTGCGCAGCGCGGAGTTCAGCGTGGCCGCGCATGTCGGTGACCGGGCGCGGGCGGAGCGGGCGTATGCCGCGTGGCTGGCGGCGGACCGGGACTCGATGGCGGACTGCCACGCCTGCGAGCTGCACGGGCAGGGGGTGTGGCAGGCCGAACTCGGGCGGGACGCGGAGGCGTTGGAGCTGTGGCGTCCGGTCCTGGAGGGCGAGTTCAGTTGTGCGCACGAGCCGCACCAGGTGCTGGGCTCCTCGCTGCTCCCGCTGCTGCGGCTGGGGCGAATGGATGAGGCGCGCGCCCATCATCTGCGGGGTTTCCGGCTGGTGCGGCCGATGGAGAGCATGCGGAACGCCTACGCGGACCATGTGGAGTTCTGCGCGCTGACCGGCAACGAGGCGCGCGGTCTGGAGCTGCTCGCGCAGCGCCCCGCGTACTTCACGGACACCGGGCATCCGCGCAGCCGTCTGGACTTCCTGGCGGTGGTGACGCTGCTGATGGACCGGCTGACCGGGCTCGGGCTCGGCGAGCGCCAGGTGCCGGGACCCGCCGGGCGGGGCTGGACCGCGCGGGAGCTGGCGGGGTGGGCGCGGGCGGAGGTGCTGGAGCTGGCGGGGCGCTTCGACGCCCGCAACGGCACCGCGTACGTGGGCGACCAGGCGCGGGCGCGGATGGCGCAGGAGCCGCTGGTGGAGCGGCTGCCGCTGGGCGTGCGGACGGTACGGACCGCCGCGGCGCCGGTGGCCGCGCCGCCCGAGGTGTCCGCCGTACCGGACCGGGCGGGGCTGCCCGCGCTGCTCGCCCAGGCGCGGCGCCTGTCGGACGGGCTGCGCCCGCACGCGACCGAGGCGTGGGCGGCGGTGGCGCGAGCCGCCGAGGGTGTGGAGCTGGACGCCCGCGACCGGGCGGAGATCGCGGACCACGAGGCGATGGACCGGGGTCCGGAGGGCATCGCGCTCTTCGAGCGGGCAGCCGAGCTGTACCTGGAGGCGGGCGACCCCGGGGAGGCGCTGGCCGCCCGGGGGCGCGCCGCGTACATCCGCGCCCTCACCGGCGACGTGGCACCGGCTCTGGCCGCGACCGGGGAGCTGTACGACCGGGCGCTCGCGCTGTACGCCGAGGACGCCACCGGGGTCCGGCAGACGGCGGCGGTGCTGATGAGCCGGGCGCGGGTGCTGATGCGCGCGGTGCACGGCGGCGTCGCCGTCCTCGGGGACGCGCCCGAGGACGAGCGGGCGCCGGAGCCCGATCCGGAAGCGGCGGAAGCGGTCGTACGGCTCGTGCGGGAGATCCTGGCGCTGGTCGACGGGCACACCGGCGACGACGTGCGGATGGCGGCGCGGGCGGCCGAGGTGCACGCGATGCTGGCGGAGCTGGCCGAGCTGAGCGGTGATCTGGAGCAGGCGGTGACGCTGTTCCGGCAGGCGACCGAGGAGTTCGTGACCGCCGGGCTGCCCTGGCTGACGCCGGAGTACGACGTGCGGGTCGCGGCGCTGGCGCACCGGCTCGGGCGGACGGAGGAGACCGAGGAGGCGCTGCGGGACGCCCTCGCGCACGGCGGACCGTACCTCGAACCGGTCGCGCGGGCGCAGCTCCATCTGCAGTTGGCCGAGGTGACCGGTGGCCGGGGCGACGCCGAGGAGGCGACCGCGCAGGCGCTGGACGCGGCGCACTGGGCGGACGAGGCGGGCGAGAGCGGCACGCTCGGCGCCTGGGCCCGGCATCTGCTGGGCGGCGCCCTGCTGCGCCGGGGTCGCTGGGCGGAGGCGGCTGAGGTGCTGGAGTCGGCGCTCGCGGAGCTGTCGGTGGAGCGGCACGGGGACGGCACGGTGGTGCAGACCCGCTGGTGGCTCGGGGACTGTCTGAGCGAGCTGGGCGAGCACCGGGACGCGGCAGAACAGCGGCTGCTCGCCGCCGAGATCGCCCGGCACTGGCCCGAGCAGCAGGACCACGCCACGCTGGCGCACCTGGCGGGCGAGTCCCTGGGGCACGCCGGTCTGCCGGTCGAGGCGGACCGCGCCTACGCGCAAGCCGCCGAGCTGTGGCGGCAGTTGGGCAACGCCCGCTTCCTGGTCCGCTCGCTGCGCGCCCGCGCGTGGCTGGCGGCGGGCCAGGAGGACGGCGCCGAGGACGCGCGGCGGCTGATGGCGGAGGCGGCGCGCGCGTGCGGGGAGGCACGGGAGAACGCGCCCGACCCCGTGGCGCACACCGAACTCACCGCCGAACTCGGCCACACCCACCGCCAGTTCGGTGACCTGCTGTTCCGCCTGGCCACCGAGGCGGCTGAAGAGGAGGCGGTGCAAGGCGCGTTGGCCGGAGCGCTGGAGCAGATGGAGCGGGCGGCGACGGTCTTCGGCACCCTAGGATCCGACGGTCTTCACAGCCGTACGAGCGCCGAACTCGCCGCCGGGCGCCTGGAGTTCGACCTGGGTCACCAGGAGGGCGCGCTGGCCCGCGCCCGCATGGTCCTCGCGCTCTACGCCGACGCCGACGACACGGACGAGGTCGCCCACGCCCGCCGCACGGAGGCCGCGCACCTGCTCGACCACCTGCCCGAGCCGCCCCGGCCGCCCGGGGACGTCTGAGGCGCGCCCGCTCCCCGGAGCAGGGTCCTACTCCACGCCGATCAGCAGCAGCGATCCCTGCCTGCCGCCCCGGTACACCACCGTGTCCACGGCCAGGTAGGACTCGCGGACCCGGGACTCCAGGCGGTCGGCGACCTCCTCGGGGGTCTCGTCGCCCACCACCAGGGTGACCAGCTCGCCGCCCGCCTGGAGCATCCGGTCCAGGACGGTCTCGGCGGTGGCCGTGAGGTCGGGTCCGATGACCGCCACGTCGCCGTCGATCAGCCCGAGCACGTCCCCGGCCTGGCAGATCCCGGCCGTGGTCCAGGACTGGCGCTCGGCGACGACGACCTCGGCGTGCCGGGTGGCGCCCGCCGCCGAGGTCATCTGGACCACGTCCTCGTCGAAGCGGCGCCCGGGTTCGTGCACGGCGAGCGCGGCGATGCCCTGCACCGCCGAGCGGGTCGGGATGAGCGCCACGCGGATCCCCTCGGCGCGCGCCTGCTCGGCGGCAGCGGCGGCGGTGTGGCGCAGTTCGGCGTCGTTGGGCAGCAGCACCACCTCGCGGGCGTGCGCGCGCCGCAGCGCCTGGGCCAGCTCCCCGCTCGCGGGCGGCTCCCCGGGCCGGGCGAGCACGGTGGTCGCCCCCGCCTCGGCGTACAGCCCCGCGAGCCCCTCCCCCGGTACGACGGCCACGACGGCCCGCTGGACGCGCTCGCGCGCGGGCGGCTCACCGCCGGTGTGGACGTCCCCGGCCGCGAAGTGGGTGATCCTGATCCGGTACGGCCGTCCTGCCTCCACCCCCGCCTCCACGGCGGCCCCGGCGTCGTCGACGTGCACATGGACGTTCCACAGCCCGTCGCCGCCGACCACCACCAGCGAGTCCCCGAGGGCGTCCAGGCGCTCGCGCAGCCGCGCCACGGCCGCGTCCCCTGCCTCCAGCAGGTAGATGACCTCGTAGGCGGGCCCGCCGGGCTCCGCGCTCTCGGGGCACGCCTCGACCGGCACGGCGGCGGGCACGACGGCACCCCCCGCGACGGAGCCCCCCTCGGCGGCGCCCCCCTCGGCGGCGACGGCGGTGTCCTCGACCGTCTCCCCCGTGACCGCCTCCACCAGCGCCCCGAGCACCGCGACCAGCCCCCGCCCGCCCGCGTCCACGACTCCCGCCCGGCCCAGCACCGCAAGCTGCCCCGGCGTCTCGGCCAGGGCGGTCCGCGCGCCCTCGTGGGCGGCACGTGCGACGGCGCCGCAGTCCTCACCGGCCGTCTCCGCGGCGCGGGCGGCCGCCGACGCCACCGTCAGCACCGTGCCCTCGACCGGGTGGGCCACCGCCTCGCGCGCGGAGTCGGCGGCGTGCCGCAGGGCCAGCCGCAGCCGGACCCCGTCGACGCGACCGGCGTCACCCTCGCTCCCCGCGAGCACCTGGGACATCCCGCGCAGGAGCTGCGCCAGGATCGTGCCGGAGTTGCCGCGCGCCCCGATGAGCGCGCCGTGGGCCATCGCGCGCACGGCGTCCGCGAGCGAGGGGCGCCCGGTGCCGGTCCCGTACCCGGCGAAGACCGCCTCCACGGCGGCGGCGGCCGACTCCATGGTCAGGTAGAGGTTGGTGCCCGTGTCCCCGTCGGCGACGGGATAGACGTTGATCGCGTCGATCTCCTCGCGCGCGCGTCCGAGCGCCCGCAGCGCCCCACCGCACCAGGTGCGCACCGCGAGAGCATCGAGGAATGTCAGCGGCACCTGCGCCACCTGCGCCTCCCTGACTGGCCGGCCGTGGGTCGCAGCGTAGACCCAGCGCCGGGGTGCCCCGGAGCAGGGCCGGGAGCGGGCCTCCCCCGTGACCGTGGTAGTTTCGTTGTACGGAAGCAGCCGTTGTATGCTGCTCCGGTTGCCCGATCCCGGTCGGGCCATTCCCCTGGCAACGCCACTCAAGATCTCGGACCTCCGGGTCTCGATCCCGGCCTGCCGGGATCAACCGTAAGTGCATCTGAAGTCTTTGGAGTGACCCGTGGCTGCCAACTGCGACGTCTGCGGCAAGGGGCCGGGCTTCGGCAACAACATCTCGCACTCGCACCGCCGTACGCCTCGTCGCTGGAACCCGAACATCCAGCGCGTCCGTACCGTGGTCGGCGGGACGCCGAAGCGCGTGAACGCTTGCACCTCGTGCATCAAGGCCGGCAAGGTCTCGCGCTGACGAATTGCTAAGCGCGCGGCCACTGTCGGTTGCTGCGTCGAGCCGGTCCACCTTCGGGTGGACCGGCTCTTCGCGTTGCCCGTACGGCGTCCGTACGACCCTCAGGCGCCGCTTCAGTCCCCAAAGCGCCAGCCGTGGTCGACCGGTCCGATGCCCGCGCCCAGCGCGAACCCCGCCTCGATCGCCCCGGTGACGTACTCCTTCGCCTCCGTCGCCGCCTCCGGCACCGAGAGCCCCTTGGCCAGCCCGGAGGCGAGCGCGGAGGCGAGCGTGCAGCCGGTGCCGTGGGTGTGCCGGTTGTCGTGACGCGGAGCACGCAGCCAGTACTCCGCGGAACCGTCCGTGAGCAGATCCACGGCGTCCCCGGCGAGATGACCGCCCTTGATCAGCACCCAGCGCGGTCCGAACACCAGGACCGCCTCGGCCGCCCGGCGCAGATCGCCCTCCGACTCGGCCCGAATCCCTGTGAGTTGCGCCACTTCGTCCAGGTTCGGTGTGGCCACGGTGGCCACCGGCAGCAGCCTGGTGCGCACGGAGTCCAGCGCGGACTCGGCCAGCAGCGGATCACCGTGCTTGGAGACGCCCACCGGGTCCACCACGGCGGGCGCGTCCGTGCCGGAGATCAACTCCGCCACCGCCTCGACCAGTTCCGCCGAGGACAGCATCCCGGTCTTCACGGCCTGGACGCCGATGTCGTCGACCACGCTGCGGTACTGCGCCCGTACCGCCTCCACGGGCAGTTCCCAGGCGCCCTGCACGCCGAGCGAGTTCTGTGCCGTCACGGCCGTGATCACGCTCATGCCGTGCACGCCGAGCGCCAGCATCGTCTTCAGGTCGGCCTGGATCCCGGCGCCTCCGCCGGAGTCCGAACCCGCGACGGTCAGGACGCGCGGCGGCACCCGGGACCCGCTCACGACTCCACGTCCCCGAAGTGGTCCCAGCCGCCCTTGTTCGTCCAGGGCGCCCCGTCCACGGTCACCTGGGGCAGCGCCGAGGGGTTGAGGACCTCACCGATGATCTTCCAGCGGGCGGGCAGCTTGGCGTCCGGCGGGAAGGTGGCCACGATCGCGTGGTCCTCTCCCCCGGTCAGCACCCACTGGAGCGGGTCCACGCCGACAGCCTGCCCGATGTCGTTCATCTGGGTGGGGATGTCGATCGCGCCGGAGCGGATGTCGATGCGCACCTTGCTGGCTTCCGCGATGTGCCCGAGGTCCGCGATCAGCCCGTCGCTCACGTCGCACATCGCGGTAGCGCCGAGCGCGGCGGCGGCGGGACCCGCGTGGTACGGCGGCTCGGGGCGGCGGTGCGCCTCCACGAACGCGCGCGGCGAGCGGAAGCCCCGGGAGAGCACCGCGAACCCGGCGGCGGACCAGCCGAGCCAGCCGGTGACGGCGACGAGGTCGCCGGGCTGTGCGCCCCCGCGGGTGACCGGCTCCTGGTTGCGCAGATCGCCGAGCGCGGTGATCGACACCATGATCGTGTCCCCGCGTACGACGTCCCCGCCGACCACGGAGGCACCGGCGACCCGGCACTCGTCGCGCAGTCCGTCCATCAGCTCGCTGGGCCAGGTGACCGGCAGTTCGGCCGGGACGACCAGACCGAGCAGCAGCGCGGTCGGCACCGCTCCCATCGCGGCGATGTCCGCCAGGTTCTGCGCGGCGGCCTTGCGGCCCACGTCGTAGGCGGTGGACCAGTCGCGGCGGAAGTGCCGGCCCTCCAGCAGGATGTCGGTGCTCGCCACCACCCGGCGGTCCGGAGCGGCGACCACCGCGGCGTCGTCACCGGGGCCGACCCGGACCGCCGGGGTGGTGGTGAGACGGGAGGTCAGCTCCCGGATGAGCCCGAACTCGCCGAGCTCACCCACTGTGCCCTTCATGGCGTCAAGCCCCTTCTCTGCCTGTCCGTGCCCGGTCGCGTCTTCAGTGTCCCCGATACCGCCCGAGCGGCCTTCCCGGGGACGCCGGCCGTCAACTTTCGTCCCGCTCGCACCCCGGCACGCGGACCCGGTCGCGGAGGTCTCCCCGCGGGGACCGGCGACGCGATACCGTGGCGTTCCTTTCCCCCACATGATCCTCGTGGCCGCACCCTGGAGGTTCCGTGGTACAGGCGTACATCCTGATCCAGACGGAGGTCGGCAAGGCGTCGACCGTCGCCGAGACGATCGGCAGGATTCCCGGAGTGATCCGGGCCGAGGACGTCACCGGGCCCTACGACGTCATCGTGCGCGCACAAGCCGACACCGTCGACGAGCTGGGTCGGATGGTGGTCGCGAAGGTCCAGCAAGTGGACGGCATCACGCGCACCCTGACCTGCCCGGTCGTCCATCTGTAGCCCCCGTCTACCCTTGGCCGGTGAACTTCTTCCGTCACCGGCTCCTCGGCCTGCTCGCGCCCGCGCTGCTGATCGCGGTCGCGGGCTGCTCCCCGGCGCCGGGCGGCGGTCCGGTCGAGGCTCCCCGCCCCGACGCGCGCACCGCCCCCCTGTGCCGGAAGCTGCACGAGGTGCTGCCCGGGACGGTGGACGGCAAGCGCCGCAGCGACCCCGGTCCCCGGTCCGTGTACACGGCGGGCTGGGGAGGCTCGGCGATCATACTGCGCTGCGGGGTGGTCCGGCCGCCCAAGATGATCGACCCCAAGGTGGCCACGGGGGACGACCCCGACGCGATCCCGGGCGGGGTCGACGGCGTGGACTGGCTCATGGAGAAACAGGGCGACGGCGTCTGGCGGTTCACCAGCGCCAACCGGCGTGCGTACGTGGAGCTGACCCTGCGGGACCTCGCGAGCACGGACGACGCCACCCCGGCGCTCGTCGCCCTGGCCCCGGCCGTGAAGAAGGCGATCCCCGAGGGGATCGCCTCCATGCGGCACTGAGAGCGGACTAGGGCCTGTCGTCAAACTCCCGCCTGCGGAGCGACGCCATGCACGCTCCCCCAAGCTCTGCGAGCAGGGGGTGCCCCCACTCGCCGCACCGGGCGCGAACCCACGTACGTCCAGTACGAGGGTCCACGCCCGGCACGCCGAGAGCACGCACCTGACGCCGCTCCGCCCGCCCTCCGGGCGGACGACGGGATTTTGACGACAGACCCTAGCGCAGCCCGGTCGAGCGGCGCAGTGCCGCCTGGATCAGGCGGTCCACCAGCTCCGGGTAGGAGATGCCGGACGCCTCCCACATCTTGGGGTACATCGAGATCGGCGTGAATCCGGGCAGGGTGTTGATCTCGTTGATGACGAACTCGCCGCCGTCGGTGAGGAAGAAGTCCGCGCGCACGAGCCCCTCGCACGCCGCCGCCTCGAACGCCTCGACCGCGAGCCGCTGGACCTCGGCGGTCTCCTCGCCGGTGAGCGGGGCGGGGACGACACCGGGCGTGGAGTCGATGTACTTGGCGTCGAAGTCGTAGTACGCGTGCGCGCTCGGCGGCGGGATCTCGGCGGGGACGGAGGCGCGCGGACCGTCCTCGAACTCCAGGACACCGCACTCGATCTCGCGACCGCTCAGCGCGGCTTCCACGATGATCTTCGGGTCGTGCCGCTGTGCCTCGGCGATCGCCTCGTCCAGACCGGCGAGACCGTCGACCTTGGTGATGCCGATGGAGGAGCCCGCGCGGGCGGGCTTCACGAACAGCGGCCAGCCGTGCTCACCCGCGAAGTCCACGATCTTCTTGCGGGCGGCGGACTCGTCCCGCTCCCACTCGCGGGGCCGGATCACCACGTACGGACCGACCTTGAGCCCGAAGGAGGTGAACACCCGCTTCATGTACTCCTTGTCCTGGCCGACGGCCGAGGCGAGCACACCGCAGCCGACGTACGGCACACCGGACAGCTCCAGGAGTCCCTGCAGGGTGCCGTCCTCGCCGTAGGGACCGTGCAGCACCGGGAAGACCACGTCGACCTCGCCGAGCGCCTTGGGCACCGCGCCGGGCTCGCTGTAGACGACCTCGCGGCTGGCCGGGTCGACGGGGAGCACCACGCCGCCCTCGCCCGGCTCGGCCACGTCCGCGACCTCGGGGGTGCGGCGCTCGGCGATGGCCATGCGCTCCGGCTCGTCGGCCGTCAGCACCCAGCGGCCGTCCCGGGTGATGCCGATCGGCAGGACGTCGTACTTGGTCCGGTCGACGGCACCGAGGACGGCGCCGGCGGTGACCGTGGAGATCCCGTGTTCGGAGCTGCGGCCGCCGAAGACGACGGCCACACGCGGCTTGCGCGACGGCTTCTGCTCGGGGCTCTGGGGGAGGTTCTCGGTGCTCATATCGCGATGAGCGTACCCGTTAGTACACCGTGGCGACAGCGCTGACCGGGGCGCTTTCGGGTGCCGTGTCGCTCAGTGTCGTTCGGGCTTCGCGCTGCGCGACATCAGCTCCTTGAGGGCGACCACCGGCGGCTTGCCCTCGTGCACGATGTCCACCACCGTCTCGGTGATGGGCATGTCGATCCCGTGCCTGCGGGCCAGATCCAGCACGGACTCGCAGGACTTGACGCCCTCGGCGGTCTGCTTGGTGACCGCGATGGTCTCCTCAAGCGTCATGCCCTTGCCGAGGTTGGTGCCGAAGGTGTGGTTGCGCGAGAGCGGCGAGGAGCAGGTGGCGACCAGGTCCCCGAGTCCGGCGAGACCGGAGAAGGTGAGCGGGTCGGCGCCGAGCGCCATGCCGAGCCGGGTGGTCTCCGCGAGACCGCGCGTGATGAGCGAGCCCTTGGCGTTGTCGCCGAGCCCCATGCCGTCGGCGATGCCGACCGCGAGCCCGATCACGTTCTTGACCGCGCCGCCGAGTTCGCAGCCCGCCACGTCGGTGTTGGTGTACGGCCGGAAGTACGGCGTGTGGCAGGCCGCCTGGAGGCGCCGGGCCACGGACTCGTCGGTGCAGGCGACCACGGCGGCGGCCGGCATCCGCGCGGCCACCTCACGGGCGAGGTTGGGTCCGGTGACCACCGCGACGCGCTCGGCCGGGATCTTGGCGACGTCCTCGACGACCTCGCTCATCCGCATGGCGGAGCCGAGTTCGATCCCCTTCATCAGGGAGACGACGACCGTGTGCGGGGCGAGCAGCGGAGCCCACTCGGCGAGGTTGGCGCGCAGCGTCTGGGAGGGGATCGTCAGGACGGTGAAGTCCGCGTCCCGCAGCGCCTCGGCGGCGTCCGAGGTGGCGCGCAGGTTGTCCGGGAGTTCGACACCGGGGAGGTAGTCGGGGTTGGTGCGCGTGGAGTTGACCACCTCGGCCACCTCCGGGCGGCGCGCCCACAGGGTCACCTCGCAGCCCGCGTCGGCGAGCACCATCGCGAAGGCGGTGCCCCACGATCCGGTGCCCATGACGGCGGCGCGGACGGGTGCGCTCACTTGCCGCTCCCCCCTTCGGTGGCGGCGGTCTCGGCGGGAGCGGGCTCCTTGACGGCGGGCTCCTGCACGGCCGGGCCCTCGACGCCGGACTGGGCGCGGGTCCTGCGGCGCTGCTCGATCCGCTCGCGGCGCGGGTCGTAGGGGATGGCGGGCGCCTTCTCGCCGCGGATCTCCTCGAGCTGGCGGGTGATGGCGGCCATGATGACCTCGGTCGCCTCCTTGAGCACCTCGGCGGTCATCTCGCGGTCGTAGAACCGGGAGAGGTCGACGGGCGGCCCGGCGAGGACGTGGTGGGTCTTGCGCGGGAAGAGATGGGGCTTCTTCGCGTAGGGCGGCAGGAGTTCGTTGACGCCCCACTGCGCGACGGGGATGACCGGGCACTTGGTCTGGAGGGCCACGCGGGCCGCTCCGGTCTTGGCGGTCATGGGCCAGCCGTCGGGGTCGCGGGTGAGGGTGCCCTCGGGGTAGAAGGCGACGCACTCGCCGCGCTCCACGGCGTCGATCGCGGCGCGGAACGCGCTCAGCGCGTCGGTGCTCTCGCGGTAAACCGGGATCTGTCCGGTGCCGCGCATCGCGGCGCCCACGAATCCCTTCTTGAAAAGGCCGCTCTTCGCGAGGAATCGCGGAACCCGGCCGGTGTTGTACTGATAGTGCGCGTACGCGAAGGGGTCGACGTGTGAATTGTGGTTCACCGCGGTGATAAATCCGCCCTCGGCCGGAATGTGCTCCATTCCGCGCCAGTCGCGCTTGATCAGAACCGCCAGCGGCGGTTTGCAGATCACCGCGGCGAAGCGGTACCAGAAGCCGATTCTGCGGCGGGACACGCGGACACCTTCCTCCAGGGCCTCTGAGGGCCGTCATCTCGGCCGGTGGTCGCACAAGTTTCACTTGAGGCCGCCGGTCTGTCGAGAACACCGTACGCCCGCACGTCAGTACGCACCGCCCCCGGACGGGGCTTCACAGCATTCCCCCAAAACCGGCCGGACGGAAGACGCCCGGGTCCGCGGGTGACAATGATCGCGACGAGAGAGGGACGGTACGCCGGTGCAGTGGACCTTGGTGATCCCCCTGAAACCCTTGGCACAGGCCAAGAGCAGGCTCGCGGCAGCCGTCCCGGACGGGGTGCGGGCGGGGCTGGTTCTGGCGTTCGCGCAGGACACGGTGGCGGCGGTACTGGGGTGTACGGGAGTGACGGGTGTGGCGGTCGTCACGGACGACGCGGTGGCCGGGCGGGCACTGGCGGCGCTGGGCGCCCGGATCGTCCCGGACGTGCCGGGCGGGGGTCTGAACGCCGCCCTGGCGCACGGCGCCGCCGAAGTGCGCGCCCTGCGACCCGGTGCCGCCGTCGCCGCCCTCAACGCCGATCTGCCCGCGCTGCGTCCTGCGGAGCTGTCCCGGGTCCTCGATGCGGCTGCCGCTTTTCCGCGGGCGTTCCTCGCGGACGCGGCCGGGATCGGCACCACGCTGCTCACGGCGACCCCGGGGCATCCGCTGGAACCCGGCTTCGGCGGCGCCTCCCGGGACCGGCACCGCGCCTCGGGGGCGGCGGAACTGCTGCTCGCGGACGTGGACTCGGTACGGCAGGACGTGGACACGGGCGCGGATCTGCGGGCGGCGCTGGCGCTCGGGGTGGGTCCGTACACGGCAGCGTCGGCGGCGCTGCGACCCTCGGCGGTGCCCGCGCCCGGCCAGTAGGCTGCCGTCATGCAGGCGACCGCTTACACCTACGACCCCGAAACCCGCAGCGGACAGGTGCTGCTGGACGACGGCACCCCGCTGCCCTTCGACGCGGCGGCGTTCGACGCGGGCGGGCTACGGCTGCTCCGGCCGGGTCAGCGGGTACGGATCGAGACCGAGGGCGCCGGTGGGGCGGAGGGCGCCGAAGGAGCGGGCGGGGAGCGCCGGATCACGCTGGTGACCCTCCAGACGTTCTGAACCGTCCCCCAGCACACCGCTTCCGGTGGACGCACCTTCCTATGGACACACCTTCCTGTGAACACACCGCGGGCCGGACTCCCGGTGGGAGTCCGGCCCGGCGTGTTGAGCGCCCTCGGGTGTTCCGGCCGACCGTCGGGGACCTGACGCCTAGCGGGCGGTGGCCTTCTTGGCGGCGGTCTTGCGCGCCGTCGACTTCTTGGCGGGCGCCTTCTTCGCGGTGACCTTCTTCGCCGGAGCCTTCTTGGCGGTGGTCTTCTTCGCGGCGGCGGTCTTGGCGGTCGCCGCCGACTTCTTGGCGGGCGCCTTCTTCGCCGTGGTCTTCTTCGCGGCGGCCGTCGTCTTGGCCGGGGCCGCCTTCTTGGCGGTGGCCTTCTTCGCGGCGGCGGCCTTGGTGGTCTTCTTGGCCGCGGCCTTCTTCACCGTCGCGGAAGCGCCGCCGGTGAGGCTGCCCTTGGGCGCCTTCTTCACCGAGACCTCGCCACCGCGCGGCAGCTTCTTCGAACCGCTCACCAGATCCTTGAAACCCTGGCCGGCGCGGAAGCGCGGCACCGAGGTCTTCTTCACCCGGACCCGCTCGCCGGTCTGCGGGTTACGGGCGTAGCGGGCGGGGCGGTCCACCTTCTCGAAGGACCCGAAGCCGGTGACCGAGACCCGGTCGCCCGCGACGACGGCGCGGACGACGGCGTCCAGGACCGCGTCGACAGCATCGGCGGCCTGCTGGCGGCCCCCCATCTTGTCGGCAATCGCTTCTACGAGCTGCGCCTTGTTCACGTCTTCCCCTTCGGAGACATCGCCAGAACGAAAGTGTTCAAGCTTTTTCGCACGTTAGGCAGATATATACCGCAAATCAAACACGAAACGGGCTTCTCACCCTTGTGCCGCAACGGAATCGGCGTTTCTTCCGGAGAAGTTCAGTTGTCCTCTTCGGGCACTCGGCCCGCGTCGAGGTCTTCGGTGAACCGCTCCAGCCGCCTTGCCGCACCGGCGAGATCGTGTTTGGCCATGGCCGTGATGACCAGCAGCTTCCGGGTCAGCGCCATCCGTACGCCCTCCGGGACTTGCAGTGCGCGCACTGTTGTGTGCGCTTGTTTGAGTTGGTCCGCGACTGCCGCATAGAGCTGGAGTTGGCCGTCGTGTTCCATGCACAGATTGTGCCATCTGGGGCGAGTTGTCGCCTGCGCAGGGGGCAACTGCCGCCTCCGCGTGCCGCGCGAGAGCCCTTCGAGGAGCCCTTCCGGAGGGCCGTCCTGACCTGCAACTAAGCGTGCGGGAAAGGGAGTTGGGGAAGGAGAGGGACCGGTCCGAAGTCGTCAGGACCCGGACATGGCTGTACCCCCAATCGTGGTGATCGGGGGTACAGAGGGGACGTTGGGGTGGCCGAAACCCGTCTTGCGGACGGCTCCGGATCAGACCCGCAGCGTCCGGGGCTTGAAGGCGGGACGCTCCGCCTCGTAGGCCGCGATGTCGTCCTCGTCGCGCAGGGTGAGGGAGATGTCGTCGAGGCCGTTCAGCAGCCGCCAGCGGGAGTTCTCGTCCAGCTCGAACGAGGCGGTGACGCCCTCGGCGCGCACCTCGCGGGCTTCGAGGTCGACGGTGATCTCCGCCTCGGGGTCGCTCTCGGTCAGCTCCCACAGCGCGCCCACGACCTTCTGGTCGAGCACCACCGTGAGCAGCCCGTTCTTCAGCGAGTTGCCGCGGAAGATGTCGGCGAAGCGGGCGGAGATCACGGTCTTGAAGCCGTAGTTCTGCAGCGCCCAGACCGCGTGCTCGCGGGAGGAACCGGTGCCGAAGTCGGGACCGGCGACCAGGACCGTGGCACCCTGGCGCTCGGGGCGGTTGAGGACGAAGGAGGGGTCCTTGCGCCACGCCTCGAAGAGTCCGTCCTCGAAGCCGTCCCGGGTCACCTTCTTGAGCCAGTGCGCGGGGATGATCTGGTCGGTGTCGACGTTGCTCCGGCGCAGCGGTACGGCCCGGCCGGTGTGGGTGGTGAAGGCTTCCATGGTGATCGGGCTCCGGTTCTTCAGACTCCGGCGCCGGCGGGCGCGGTGGCGGCGGACAGGTCGGCGGGCGAGGCCAGATGGCCGAGGACGGCGGTGGCGGCGGCGACCTGCGGGGAGACCAGGTGCGTACGGCCGCCCTTGCCCTGCCGGCCCTCGAAGTTGCGGTTGGAGGTGGAGGCGGAACGCTCCCCCGGCGCGAGCTGGTCGGGGTTCATGCCGAGACACATCGAGCAGCCCGCGTACCGCCATTCGGCACCGGCCTCCTTGAAGACCACGTCCAGCCCCTCGGAGACGGCCTGGAGACCGACCCGCGCGGAGCCGGGGACGACCAGCATCCGTACGCCGTCGGCGACTTTGCGGCCGTCCAGGATCTCGGCGACCGAGCGCAGGTCCTCGATGCGGCCGTTGGTGCAGGAGCCTACGAAGACGGTGTCCACGGCGATGTCGCGCAGCGGCTGCCCGGCGGTCAACCCCATGTATTCCAGAGCCTTTTCGGCGGCGTACCGCTCCGA
Source organism: Streptomyces sp. DSM 110735 (assembly GCF_016482685.1). Lineage (GTDB taxonomy): Bacteria > Actinomycetota > Actinomycetes > Streptomycetales > Streptomycetaceae > Streptomyces. Next base: position 141,296 of record NZ_JACYHF010000008.1, read on the forward strand.
AGCGTCTTCGTACGAAGCCGGGTCGGGGACGGACGCCGAAAGCGGCGCGCCCTGGCCGGGGTTGGTGCCCCAGGTGACGAACGGGGAGAGCGCGGAGGCGTCGATGACGACCTCGGCGTCGAAGACCGCGTCGTCGTCGGTGCGCAGGGTCTTCCAGTACTCCACCGCCGCGTCCCAGTCGGCGCCCTCGGGGGCGTGCGGGCGCCCCTTCAGGTAGGCGAACGTGGTCTCGTCGGGGGCGATCATGCCCGCGCGGGCGCCCGCTTCGATGGACATGTTGCAGATGGTCATCCGCGCCTCCATCGAGAGCTTCTCGATGGCCGGTCCCCGGTACTCCAGGACGTAGCCCTGGCCGCCGCCGGTGCCGATGCGGGCGATGATCGCGAGGATCAGGTCCTTGGCGGTGACGCCGCCCGGCAGTTCGCCCTCGACGGTGATGGCCATGGTCTTCGGGCGGGCCATCGGCAGCGTCTGGGTGGCCAGCACGTGCTCGACCTGGGAGGTGCCGATGCCGAACGCCAGCGCGCCGAACGCGCCGTGCGTGGAGGTGTGGGAGTCGCCGCAGACGACGGTGGTGCCGGGCTGGGTCAGTCCGAGCTGCGGTCCCACGACGTGGACGACGCCCTGCTCGACGTCGCCGAGCGGGTGCAGCCGGACGCCGAACTCCGCGCAGTTGCGGCGCAGCGTCTCGAGCTGGGCGCGGGAGACCGGGTCGGCGATGGGCTTGTCGATGTCCAGCGTCGGGGTGTTGTGATCCTCGGTGGCGATGGTGAGGTCGAGCCTGCGCACCCGGCGGCCGTCCTTGCGCAGCCCGTCGAACGCCTGCGGGCTGGTCACCTCGTGCAGCAGGTGCAGATCGATGTAGAGGAGGTCGGGCTCGCCCTCGGCGCGCCGGACGACATGGTCGTCCCAGACCTTCTCCGCGAGTGTCCTACCCATCGCTTTCCCTCCGGTCGGCCACGGTCCCGCCGACACATCTAGAGAACCTGAGGAAGCGACGCCCGCGCCGTGATCTCGGTGCATACGGGCGTCCGGCACCCGGCCCGCCGTGCGCGGACCGCCGTGTGCTTCAAGGGTGGCGCGTTCCGGAGAAAATTGAACTTGCGTTTCACAGAGTGAGACGGGAGTATCGTTTCATGGACAACAGTAGCGGCGTCGGCGTTCTGGACAAGGCGGCCCTTGTCCTGAGCGCCCTGGAGTCCGGTCCGGCCACCCTCGCGGGTCTGGTCGGGGCCACCGGACTGGCACGGCCCACGGCTCACCGGCTGGCCGTGGCTCTGGAACACCACCGGCTGGTGGCGCGGGACATGCAGGGCCGGTTCATCCTCGGTCCGCGCCTTTCGGAACTGGCCGCGGCGGCCGGTGAGGACCGTCTGCTGGCGACGGCGGGCCCGGTGCTCACGCATCTGCGGGATGTGACGGGCGAGAGCGCGCAGCTCTACCGGCGCCAGGGGGACATGCGCATCTGTGTGGCGGCGGCCGAGCGGCTGTCCGGACTGCGGGACACCGTGCCGGTGGGCTCGACGCTCACGATGAAGGCCGGTTCCTCGGCGCAGATCCTGATGGCGTGGGAGGAGCCGGAGCGGCTGCACCGGGGGCTCCAGGGCGCCCGCTTCACGGCGACGGCCCTGTCGGGCGTACGGCGGCGCGGGTGGGCCCAGTCCATCGGCGAGCGGGAGCCGGGCGTCGCCTCGGTCTCGGCGCCGGTGCGGGGTCCCTCCAACCGTGTGGTGGCCGCCGTCTCGGTCTCCGGACCGATCGAGCGCCTGACCCGTCACCCCGGCCGGATGCACGCGCAGGCGGTCATCGACGCGGCCGCCCGCCTCTCGGAGGCGCTGCGGCGCTCGGGCTGACCGCTTCCCTCCGCCTTCTCCACCGGGTCCGGTGCGGGGAGGGTCCGCCTCAACGCCGCGGCAGACCCTCCCCGCACCGGACATCGCTCACGGCGCCGACGACTTCCGCTTCAGACCGAGCCGCTCGGCAGCGCGCTCGCCCCGCCGCCCCACCGGCACGACACCCGTGGCCGCGCCCAGCCCGAAGGCGGGCATGTTCACGTACACGGACTCGTAGGACCCGGCCGGTACGACGTAGGTCTCGTGCCAGATGCCGACCTTGCCCCTCCCCTGCCGCAGCCGCCGGTTGAACTCGCCCCACGCGGGCCGGTGCTCCTTGTCCGGCGCCGACGCGTAGGCGAGCAGCTTCTCCTTGGACTCCCAGTACTGCACGACGTACGCCACCCGCGGAAAGCCCAGCAGTGCCTGGAATCCGAGCAGTCCGTTCTCCTTCTCGCGCGCCAGCTCTTTGATCATCTTCGGCATCGCGCGGGCCACGGGCACCCAACTCCGCAACGCGGCGAAGCTGTTGATCCGCATCCCGATGAGGAAGACGACGATCTCGTCCTCCGCCGCGGCGGTCACACGCCCCTCGACCGTCTCGCTCATGACGTCCCCCACTCCCTGTCGGTCTCTCGCCTGTCCTTCGCCCGTTCTCCCTGCCGTGCACCTGCTTTGGATAGCTGAACTATCCATGCTTGGATAGTGGCACTCTCCAATGGAGGGCGCAAGAGGAAGCGCGAAGGCGGGGCGGATATGCGACTGGCGGAGCTGAGCGAGCGCAGCGGGGTCTCCACGGCCACGATCAAGTACTACCTGCGCGAGGGGCTGCTCCCGGCCGGACGCCGGGTCACGGCGACCCAGGCCGAGTACGACGAGGGGCATCTGCGCCGGTTGCGTCTGGTGCGGGCGCTCATCCAGGTGGGCGGCGTCACGGTGTCCTCGGCCCGTGAGGTGCTCGCCGCGCTCCAGGACGAGGACCTCGACCACAACGAGCGTCTGGGCACCGCCGTCCGGGCGCTCCCCCACGGTCCCGCACCCGCCCCGGACGACCCGGTGGCGGCCGAGTCCGCGCGGCGCGCCGGTGAACTGGTGCGCCGGCTCGGCTGGGGTCATGACGACGACGTCGCCCAGGGACCCGCCTACGGGATGCTGGTCGGCGCGATCGCGGCGCTCACCCGGCTCGGATACCCGTGCGCCGTCGAGGACTTGGAGCCGTACGGGCGGGCGATGGGCGCACTCGCCGGTTCCGATCTGGACCTGCTGGAGCGCTACGGCGGCTCGGCGGACGAGCAGGTGGAGGCGGCGGTGGCGCTCACCGTGCTGTACGAGCCGGTGCTGCTGAGCCTGCGGCGGCTGGCCGAGGCGGAGGAGTCGCGGCGCCGGTTCACGGGGAAGTGACGGCGCCCGAGGGGTCAGCGCACACGCCGAAGGCCCTCCACCGAAGTGGAGGGCCTTCGAACTGCGTACCCCCGACCGGATTCGAACCGGCGCTACCGCCTTGAGAGGGCGGCGTGCTAGGCCGCTACACAACGGGGGCGTGGACACTGCGTTTCCGCAGGTCCGAGCTGGTCTACCTGGACTCGAACCAAGACTAACTGAACCAGAATCAGTCGTGCTGCCAATTACACCATAGACCAATGATGGTTTAGACCAGTCGTACCCCCGACCGGATTCGAACCGGCGCTACCGCCTTGAGAGGGCGGCGTGCTAGGCCGCTACACAACGGGGGCCCTAGCGATTCCGAGTGATCGGAACCAGTACCCCCGACCGGATTCGAACCGGCGCTACTGCCTTGAGAGGGCAGCGTGCTAGGCCGCTACACAACGGGGGCTTGCGGATGTGATCCGCGGGTGCAGATGAGCTCTGCGAGCTGGCCTACCTGGACTCGAACCAAGACTAACTGAACCAGAATCAGTCGTGCTGCCAATTACACCATAGGCCACTGGAACGCAAGCCCCGAGTGGGGATCTTGTTCTAGTTTGTGCGCTTGGGGCCCGGCCTTTCGGCCTGTTCCCCTCGGCGCAGGAAGAACATTACCCGAAGGTGGACGGGGCTCCAAAACGGGTATCCCCAGGGGCCTGCGCGGCTCAGGCGCCGGTCGGGTCGGGGGCGACGAAGAAGTCCGTGAGGAAGCAGGTGATCTCGCCCGCGGCGTCGCGGCCGATCCAGGTCGGGTAGGCGCCGTCGCCCCAGCCGGAGGAGAAGGCGATCAGGTCGTGCCCGGCGTCGGGGGACGTCACCCGGTGCGGTCCCGGAGCCCACTCGCTGTCCTCGAAGGCGTCCCAGAGCGGACCCTCGTCGCCCTCGCAGTCTGGGAAGGCGCCGTCGGCGGACGCGTCGTAGAAGCAGCCGGTGCCCGCGTCGACGCCGTAGCCGTAGAACTCGTCCTCGCCCAGCTCGGCGGGGTCCTGGTCGGGGAGCAGGGCGAGTTCCCAGGTGGCGGTCGGTTCGTCGCGTATGACGAGGCGGGCGGCGGCCACCCGGTGGTGCGGGGTGTCCGAGGGCTCCTCGCCGGGGTGGGTGAGGGTCGCCACGGCGGTCTCGACGCGGTAGCGGCCCGGCGCGACCGCGGCCGTGAACGGCTCGATGCCGCCGGTGCCCAGATAGACGAACGGGTCGCAGGCGATCACGCGCCCGGTGGGCAGCGACAGCTCCCCGCCGTCCACGACGTGGATCACGCCGGTCGGGCCCACGTCCTCGCAGGCGAAGGAGCTTCCGGGGGTGAACAGCCAGGTGTAGTCGCGGGCGGACATCGGCATGACAGCGCCTTTCCACGGGGTCGTTTCCCGCAGCGTAGGGCCCGGCACCGACAGCGAGGGGCGGCGCCCGGTGACCGGGTGCCGCCCCTCGTGGGTGTGGCGTGCGTTACGCGGCGAGGCGCTCCAGCGCCGCGTCGATGCGGGCCAGCGTGGTGTCCTTGCCGAGGACCTCCAGGGACTCGAACAGCGGCAGACCCACGGTGCGTCCGGTGACGGCCACGCGGACCGGGGCCTGGGCCTTGCCGAGCTTGAGGCCGTGGGCCTCACCGGCGGCCAGGACGGCCTCCTTCAGCGACTCCGCCGAGGTCCAGTCCGCGGACTGGAGCTTCTCGCGGGCGGTGCGCAGCAACGCGTCGGAGCCCTCCTTCATCGCCTTGGTCCACGACGCCTCGTCGAAGACCGGCTCGGGCAGGAAGAGGAAGTCGACGTTGTCGGTGATCTCGGAGAGCACCTTCAGGCGCGTCTGCGCGTGCGGGGCGATCGCCTGCCACTTGGCCTCGTCGAAGTCCTCCGGCGCCCAGGGGGCGAACGGCGCCTTCAGCCACGGCGCGCAGCGCTCGGTGAAGTCCTTCACGTCGAGCAGCCGGATGTGGTCGGCGTTGATCGCCTCGCACTTCTTCAGGTCGAAGCGCGCCGGGTTGGGGTTCACGTCCGAGATCTCGAAGGCCGCGACCATCTCCTCGATCGAGAAGATGTCCTGGTCCGCCGAGAACGACCAGCCCAGCAGGGAAAGGTAGTTGAGCAGACCCTCGGGCAGGAAGCCGCGCTCGCGGTAGAGGTTGAGCGACGACTCCGGGTCGCGCTTGGAGAGCTTCTTGTTGCCCTCGCCCATCACGTACGGCAGGTGGCCGAAGGCGGGGATCCGCTGGGCGATCCCCAGCTCCATCAGCGCCTTGTACAGGGCGATCTGGCGCGGGGTGGAGGAGAGCAGGTCCTCGCCGCGCAGGACGTGGGTGATGTCCATCAGCGCGTCGTCGACCGGGTTCACCAGGGTGTACAGCGGGGCGCCGTTGGCGCGCACGATGCCGTAGTCCGGGACGTTCTCCGGGAGATAGGTGATCTCGCCGCGCACCAGGTCGTCGAAGGTGATCGACTCGTCCGGCATCCGGAAGCGGACGATCGGCTCGCGGCCCTGCGCCCGGTACTCCTCGACCTGCTCGGCGCTCAGCTCGCGGCAGTGGCCGTCGTAGCCGGAGGGCTTGCCGGCGGCGCGGGCGGCCTCGCGGCGGGTGTCCAGCTCGTCCTGGGAGCAGTAGCAGCGGTAGGCGTAGCCGCCGTCCAGGAGCTTGCTCGCGACGTCCTGGTAGATGTCCATCCGCTGCGACTGGCGGTACGGCGCGTGCGGGCCGCCGACCTCGGGGCCCTCGTCCCAGTCGAAGCCGAGCCAGCGCATCGCGTCGAGGAGCTGGTTGTAGGACTCCTCGGAGTCGCGGGCCGCGTCGGTGTCCTCGATGCGGAAGACCAGGGTGCCCTCGTGGTGCCGGGCGAACGCCCAGTTGAACAGGGCGGTGCGCACCAGGCCGACGTGGGGGTTGCCGGTGGGCGAGGGACAGAAACGGACGCGTACGGGGGCAGGTGCGCTAGCCACGCTTGACAACCTTGTTGGTGAGAGTGCCGATGCCTTCGATGGTGACGGCGACCTCGTCGCCGACGTTCAGGGGTCCGACGCCCGCGGGGGTGCCGGTGAGGACGACGTCGCCGGGGAGCAGGGTCATCGCCTCGGAGATGTTGACGATCAGGTCCTCGATGGGACGGATCATCTCGCTGGTGCGGCCGAGCTGGCGCTGTTCGCCGTTCACCGTGAGCTGCACGGTGAGGTCGTTCGCGCGGGCGAGATCGAGGTCCGTCTCGATCCACGGACCGAGCGGGCAGGCGGTGTCGAAGCCCTTGGCGCGGGCCCACTGCTTCTCGCGGCGCTGCACGTCGCGGGCGGTGAGGTCGTTGGCGCACGTGTAGCCGAGGATGACGTCCTTGACCCGCTCGCGGGGCACCTCGCGGCACATGCGGCCGATGACGACGGCCAGCTCCGCCTCGTACTGGAGGTCCTCGGTGAAGGAGGGGTACTGGATGTCGTCGCCCGGACCGATCACCGAGGTGGACGGCTTGAGGAAGGCGAAGGGGACGTCGGGCACCTCGTGGCCCAGTTCCTTCGCGTGCTCGGCGTAGTTGCGGCCGAAGGCCACGACCTTGTTGGGGAGCACCGGCGGGAGCAGCCTGACCTTGCTCAGCGGGACCTTGGTCCCGGACAGCTCGTGGTCGGCGAACGGGATGCCCTTGATGATGTCGAGGACCAGCTCGTCCTGCTTGTCGCCCTCGACCGCGCCGAAGGCTACGTTCCCGTCGATGGAGAACCTGGCGATGCGCACGGGATTCCTGCGCCTCTCATTGAGAACCGGCGTACTGTCGTCCCAGGTTAACCGCTCCGGCGGCGCGGTGTTCGCCGTAGCCCGCGGCGGTGGAGTTTATCGGCGCCGAATACCGGGCCGGGCTGAATTGCGAATTCGCCGGACCGGGACGGCTGCGCGCCTCGTGGGGCGCCCCGGGCCCGCGCTCCGGGCGGCTCGGCTCGGCGGGTGCCTGACCCGGCATCCGGGGTGCGGGGAAATTCCGTGGCTTTTCCGGTCGGCGGCGGGGAAAATGCCGCGCGGGACGGCGGTTGCGGGATTAGCGGTTATCGGGCCGGGTCCGCTGTCCGGGGACGGGTCCGGAAATGACTGAGCGCGGCCGGGAAGAACACGGCGGTGCGTGGTCTTCCCGGCCGCGCTCAGTGCGCGTCCGCGGTGCCGGTCAGGCGCCGACGGAGGCGGGCAGCTCCATCAGGATGGTGCGCCGGGGGTTGGCGGTGCTGGCGGGCAGCTCCTCGGTGTGCGCCTGCGGCTCGGGCGCCCACAGCTCGGTGGCGTCCTCCAGGTGTGCCAGCGTCGTACGGCGCGGGTTGGCGGTCTTCTGGAACATCTGAGTCGTCTTCACCGTTGTCTTCCTGTGGCCTCGGGTGGTGGGGGGCGGTCGGTGGGCAGAGCCGCTCATCCTGTAAAGCGTCAGGCTAAACATGCGATTCGCCGCCACCGACGCCAAGCACGCCTCAATCGCATGTGAGTTTGCTCACTCGCTCGCGAACAAAACGGTCAATCCCGACCGTCAATTCGGCATGCCGAAACGGACATTGACGACCTGAAGCCACCATTCCGCTCCTGATCATGGCGACTGGGACACCCGTCGACCCTCGGTGGTTCGCCGGGATGTGCCCGCTTTGCGGGAGATCGACTTGCACGCTTCGTGTCCCGCGCGCCACTCCCTGTCACCTAGGTCACAGCTCGGGGTACGTGCCTTGTTGGAGATCCGGCACTGTGCTGGAATGCCACGGACCGCCGCAGGATCGAGCCGGCGCGGGGGGCGCGAAACTGCGCCGCGCGGCGGTGAGAGCCAAGGGGGAAATCCAGCGCCGGTCACTTCAAGACCAACACGGGGGGCGCATTCAGGGCGCTCTCCGAGACGCCGACACCGTGTCCCGCCGCTCGCGCGGAGGGGCGCCTGGTCCAGAGGTTGCGACGCTAGTGCAGGGACGTTTCAAGAGGGATGGCAGCGCTTCGGCCGAGCCGGAGCCGCACGGCGGGACCGGCCGCGGTGCCTCGCCCCAGCACGCCCAGAACCCGACTCCGGCCCAGTCCGGCGAGAACGGGGAGCGCTCCGGAGGTCCGGGCGCGTCCCCGCTGTCGGGCACGCCCGGTTCCGTGACCCCGACGCCGACGGTGAAGCCGGCCAAGGACGTCGAGGGCCCCGGTTCGCGGCTCGCGATGCGCAACTGGCGCATCTCGACCCGGCTGGTGTCGCTGCTCGCTCTGCCGGTCGTCGCGGCCACCACCCTCGGTGGCCTGCGCATCGGCGACTCGATGGACGACATCAAGCAGCTCGACAACATGAAGCTGCTGACGGAGATGACCCAGCGCGCCACCGAGCTGGCCGCGGCGCTCCAGGACGAACGTGACCAGTCCGCCGGTCCGATGTCGCACGGCGTCAAGGCGTCGGACTTCACCCTCAAGGGCTTCCGCGACAAGTCGGACCGCGCGAAGTCCAACTTCGAGGACACCGCCGAGCAGATCGACGCGGCGAGCAAGGACGGCAACCTCAAGGGCGTCCGCGACACCGTGGTCGCCCTGGTGGGCCAGCTCAACACCCTGAACAAGGTCCGCGGCGAGGCGTACACCACCGAGGGCAACTCCAGCCAGACCATCGAGTCGTACCACCGGCTGATCACCCAGCTCATCGACCTGTCCCAGGACATGGCCGAGGCGACGAGCAACCCGGAGATGATCCAGCGCACCCGCGCCCTGTCCGCGTTCTCCAGCGCCAAGGAGTACGCCTCGGTGCAGCGGGCCGTCATCGCCGCCGCGCTGCCCGCCAACACCAGCAGCAAGGGCAAGCTCTCCACGAACGACCGCCTCTACGGCCAGTCGGCCCTCGACAGCGAGCGCGCCGAGCTGAACATCTTCCGCAAGGTCGACGGCTCGGGCGCGGAGGCGACCCTCCAGCCGATCGAGGGGGACTCCCCGCAGATCCAGGCGGCCGACCAGTACGCCAAGCGCGCCCTGGCCCCCAACGGCTTCGCGGACCTGCCCGCCCGCTCCTACCGCGACTGGCTGGACGACAGCACCAACAAGCTCCAGCAGATGAAGAACATCGAGCACGAGCTGCTCGGTGACATGGAGCAGAAGGCCCGTGAGCTGAAGTCGACCTCGGAGCAGGAGGCGATCCTCTCCGGTGCGCTGATCCTGCTCGTGCTCGGCGTCTCGCTGGTCGGCGCCTTCGTCGTGGCCCGCTCCATGATCCGCTCGCTGCGCCGCCTGCAGGAGACCGCCACCCGCGTCGCCCAGGACCGCCTGCCCGAGCTGGTCAAGCAGCTCTCCGAGTCCGACCCGCAGGACGTCGACACCTCCGTCGAGTCCGTCGGTGTGCACTCCAGCGACGAGATCGGCCAGGTGGCCGCGGCCTTCGACGACGTGCACCGCGAGGCGGTCCGACTGGTCGCCGAGCAGGCCCTGCTGCGGGGCAACGTCAACGCGATGTTCACCAACCTCTCGCGCCGTTCCCAGGGTCTGATCCAGCGTCAGCTCTCGCTCATCTCCGAACTGGAGTCCCGCGAGGCCGACCCGGACCAGCTCTCCTCGCTCTTCAAGCTCGACCACCTCGCGACGCGTATGCGCCGTAACGGTGAGAACCTCCTCGTCCTCGCCGGTGAGGAGCCGGGCCGACGGTGGACCCGCCCGGTCCCGCTGGTCGACGTGCTCCGCGCCGCCGCGTCCGAGGTGGAGCAGTACGAGCGCATCGAGCTGGCCTCGGTGCCGAGCACCCAGGTCGCGGGCCGCGTCGTCAACGACCTCGTGCACCTCCTCGCCGAGCTGCTCGAGAACGCCACCTCGTTCTCCTCCCCTCAGACCAAGGTCAAGGTGACCGGTCACGCGCTGCCCGACGGGCGTGTGCTGATCGAGATCCACGACACCGGTATCGGTCTCTCCCCCGAGGACCTCGCCGCGATCAACGAGCGCCTCGCGGCGCCGCCCACGGTGGACGTCTCGGTGTCCCGCCGCATGGGTCTGTTCGTGGTCGGCCGTCTGTCCCAGCGACACGGCATCCGCATCCAGCTCCGTCCGTCCGACTCCGGTGGTACGACCGCGCTGGTCATGCTGCCCGTCGACGTCGCCCAGGGCGGCAAGAAGCCCGCTCCGGGCAAGGGCGGTGGCCCCGGCGCCGGTGGCGGTCCCGCCGCCGCGCAGGCGGCCGCGGGTGCCGCGGCGGCCCGGCGCAACGCGGGCGGCAACGGCCAGGGCGGCGCCCTCGGCGGCGCTCCCGCCGGTGGCGGACTCCTCGGCGGCGGCTCCGCGCCGCGCGGTCAGGTCGGCGCGGGCCAGGGTCCGCGTGCGGCGCTGCCCGGCGCCGGACAGAGCGGCCGTCCCGGTGGCGGCCGTGGCCAGGGTGCCGGTGCCGCGTTCCAGGGCCGGCAGGCCGCGGGTGCCGGTGCCGGTGGTCACAACGGCCAGAACGGTCAGGCTCCCGGTGGCCCGCAGGGTCTCCAGGCCGCGCAGCCCGGCGGTCAGCAGGACGCCTTCGGCGGCCGCGGTCCGGCCGCGCCGCGGGGCGGTGCCGACCAGGGCCGTCAGCCCCAGTTGCCGCCGCGTGGCGGCCCGCGTGCCGAGCTGCCCGGCGGCAACCCGCAGCAGCGCGGTCCGGAGTGGGGCGACGCCCCGCAGAACCGTGCGGCGATGGACGCCCCGCGCGGCCACGACGAGCAGGCACCGCACACCGCGCGGATGCCGCGTGTGGACGACCGCCAGGGCCCGGGCGCGACCGCCGAGATGCCCCGCATCGACGCGAACGGCCCGTCCGGCACCGGTGAGTTCCCGCGCCAGGACCTCTACGGCACCAACGAGGGCCACCACACCGGCCAGTTCGCCCGGCCCGGCGCGGGCAACCCGCAGCACAACACGGGTCAGTTCGCGCGTCCCGGTGCGGGCGAGCAGCACAACACCGGGCAGTTCCAGCGCCCCGGCATGAACGACCAGCAGAACAACGGCCAGTTCGCGCGTCCCGGTGCGGGCGAGCAGCAGAACTCCGGCCAGTTCCAGCGCCCCGGCGCCCAGCAGGGCAACCGGTTCGCCCAGCAGAACAACGGTCACGACCCGTACGCCCAGGGCGGCTTCGGCGGCCAGGCGAACGGCCAGGACCCGCAGAGCACCGGCCAGTTCGCGGCGCCGCAGGCGTACGACGGCGGTTACGACGCGGGCAACACCGGTCAGCACGCGCTGCCCGGCAGCCACGGCGCCAGCGGCCCGCACACCGGCCAGTTCGAGCGTCCGCAGCAGGGCGGTCCGGCGGACTTCGGCGCGCAGCGCCCGCAGTTCCCGCAGCGCCAGGCGGCTCCCGAGCCCGACCGCAGCCCCGCGCAGCGGCAGGCGCCGAGCGAGGGCTGGGCGGCGCTGCCCCCGGCCGGCGGTCCCGGCGACGGCCGTACCCCGCTGTACGACACGCTGGAGACCAACTGGTTCCACGGCGGCGGCCAGCAGGAGGCCGAGCAGGCTCCCGCTCCGGCGGCCCCGGCCCAGCAGGCGCCCGCCCAGGCGCCCGCTCCGCAGCGTTCCGCGTCTCCTTCGTCTCCCTCGTCCACCACGGGCTCCTGGCGCACCTCGCCGAACGACGAGATCGTCCGGCAGGCCGAGCGCGTACGGAAGCCCGCGGCGGGCGGCATCACCACCTCCGGTCTGCCGCGTCGGGTGCCCAAGGCGAACCTCGTCCCGGGCACCGCACAGCAACAGCAGCAGCAGAACCCGACCGGTCCGCAGGTTTCGCGCTCGCCCGACGAGGTGCGCGGCCGGCTGACCAATCTCCGCCGGGGCATCGCGCAGGGCCGCCAGGCCGGCAACGGCCAGACCGGCAGCTTTCCCAGCCCCACTCACCAGCAGGAGCGTTAGTTGAGTCCGATGAGCCAGGCGGCACAGAACCTGAACTGGTTGATCACCAACTTCGTGGACAACACCCCAGGGGTGTCCCACACGGTGGTGGTCTCCGCCGACGGCCTTCTGCTGGCGATGTCCGAAGGTTTTCCGCGTGACCGCGCCGACCAGTTGGCGGCGGTCGCCTCCGGGCTGACCTCTCTCACGGCCGGGGCGTCCCGGATCTTCGAGGGCGGCAGCGTGTCGCAGACCGTCGTCGAGATGGAACGCGGCTTCCTCTTCCTCATGTCCGTCTCGGACGGGTCGTCCCTCGCCGTCCTGGCCCACCCCGAGTGCGACATCGGTCTCGTCGGCTACGAGATGGCGCTGCTCGTCGACCGTGCGGGTGCGGTACTCACCCCGGATCTGCGCGCCGAACTACAAGGCAGTCTGCTGCACTGACCCACCCCGGCACCACCCACCTCACAAAACAACCGTCCGGCCGCCACAATCCCCCCACCGGCCCCGTCAGACGGCACGACTGACCAACTGCTGTCCCGCCCGGAGGATTCATGACCCCGCCCACCGCCTCTCATGATCCGTACGCGGAGTCGTACGGCGACGAGGGGGACCAGCCGCTGGTACGTCCGTACGCGATGACCGGCGGCCGGACGCGGCCGCGCTATCAGCTCGCCATCGAGGCGCTGATCAGTACGACGGCCGACCCGGCAGCGCTCATGGGACTGCTCCCGGAGCACCAGCGCATCTGCCAACTGTGCGTCGAGGTGAAGTCGGTCGCGGAGGTGTCCGCGCTACTGGCCATGCCGCTCGGTGTGGCAAGGATTCTGGTCGCCGACCTCGCCGAGGCCGGCCTGGTCGCCATCCATCAGCCGGGTGGCGACGAGAACAACGGCGGCGCTCCCGATGTGACGCTGCTCGAAAGGGTGCTCAGTGGACTTCGCAAGCTCTGACGGAGGGCGGGCCACGACCTCCGCGAAGATCGTGGTGGCGGGTGGCTTCGGCGTGGGCAAGACCACGTTCGTGGGCGCCGTCTCGGAGATCAACCCGCTGCGTACCGAGGCCGTCATGACGTCCGCGTCCGCGGGCATCGACGACCTCACCCACACCGGAGACAAGACGACGACGACCGTCGCCATGGACTTCGGCCGCATCACCCTGGACCAGGACCTGATCCTGTACCTCTTCGGTACGCCCGGTCAGGACCGCTTCTGGTTCATGTGGGACGACCTGGTCCGCGGTGCCATCGGCGCGGTGGTCCTGGTGGACACCCGCCGCCTGGCGGACTGCTTCCCGGCCGTGGACTACTTCGAGAACTCGGGTCTGCCGTTCGTCGTCGCGCTCAACGGCTTCGACGGGCAGCAGCCGTACAACCCGGAGGAGGTGCGCGAGGCCCTGCAGATCGGCCCCGACACCCCGATCATCACCACGGACGCCCGGCACCGGTCGGACGCCAAGAGCGCGCTGATCACCCTGGTCGAGCACGCGCTGATGGCGCGCCTGCGGTAGTAGAGGCACTGCGGTACTCAAGTGGGATCTGCCGTACGGCAGTTGTCCTGAACGGACCGGAGCCGGCTGTGGCCTTGGACACGGCCGGCTCCGGTGTTCATAACAGTTCGGCAGAGGAATATCCGGGGATCGCCACACGGCGCGTTCGACCGGTACCGCTGCGCGCACGAACCCCCGGCCTTTTGCCGGGGCTCGCTCGGTATTGACCCGTTTTATCTGGGCCTTACAACCGCGCTCCCCCTGTTTGGAACTGCGCTGGTCCACGTGCTGGAATGCCTGAACTGCCCAGGGGTCAAAGACGTACTGAGTGGTCGAAGACGAACCGGGCTCTGCGAAGACAAACCGGGCTCTGAGAGACTGCGGCACGAGACGGTGCCGACCGCCGAGAGGTTGTTGGTCGAGTGAGGCGAAGCAAGAACGGTCCCGAGCCGTCGGCGCGGGGCAACTTCACCCCGCCGCCGCGCGCTGCGGCCCCCGCACCGGTTGCACCGGGACCGGAGCCCGAGGCCGCGGCGCCCGCGGCTTCCGGGGGCCGGTTCTCGCCGCGCAACTGGCGGGTGCCCACCAGGCTGAACGCGATCCTGCTCATACCCGTGATGGTCGGTCTCATCATGGGTGGCTTCCAGGTGAAGAACTCGATCGACACCTGGCAGGACGCCGAGGACGCCGAGAACACCGCCATCCTGGTGCGGGCGTCGCTGTCGTACGCCGACGCCCTGTACAACGAGCGCGACATCAGCGCCGCCCCCCTGCTGAAGGGCAAGGCCGAGACCGCCCAGGACAAGGCGACGGTCGCGGCGGCGCGCAAGTCCACCGACGAGGCGGCCGACGCCTTCGACAAGGCCGCGCAGAACATGCCGCACAAGCCGGGCCTGGAGCGCCGGCTGAAGCTGTTCCGCGAGACCGAGCCCAAGCTGCAGGCTCTCCGCACGCTCGCCTACACGCCCAAGCTCACGGGGGTGAAGACGGAGGAGGGCTACATCGAGGTGGCCCACCCGCTCATGGAGTTCGCCAACGAGCTGGGTCTGGGCACCGGAAACATCACCTCCTACGGCCGTACCGTCTACGCCATCTCGCTGACCAAGGCGGCGCTCTCCCTTGAGCGCTCCATCGGTATGCACATGCTGGTCAAGCCCGGTCCGGACGCCCCCAACCTGGCCAGCCAGCGCGTGGCGCTCCTGTCCTACGCCTATCTGGAGGGCATCGCGGTCGAGGAGTACCTCGGCGGCGGCACCCAGGAGGACTCGGACCGTCTCGACCAGGAGAAGCGGGACATCCAGACACAGGGCGCCAAGATGGTGGCCGAGGCGAAGGCCCAGGACCCCTCGTACAAGGCGCCTCCGACCGACCCGCAGAACATGGTCTCGGCGCTCGGCCAGCTCAAGACCACCGACCCCGTCGAGCGGCAGGCGCTGGCCCAGCAGGGCATCACCCCCGCCAACTGGTGGGCGGTCAACACGCTGAAGTTCAAGGCGTACCGCTCCATCGAGTCGGACCTGACCGACAAGGCGGTGAACGAGGCGTCGGGCATCGCCGACGACGCCAAGACCTCCGCGATCATCACCGGTGCGGCCGTCGTGCTCGTGCTGCTGCTCGCCTTCCTCCTCGCCGGTGCGGTGGCCCGCCAGATGAGCCGCTCGATGCGCCAGTTGCGCAACGCGGCCTTCGGCATCGCCGAGCAGCGGCTGCCGATGCTGGTCGACCAGCTCTCCCGCACCGACCCCGGCCGGGTCGACACCCGGGTCGCCCCGATCCCGATCCACACCAAGGACGAGATCGGCGAGGTCGCCCGCGCCTTCGACCAGGTCCACCGCGAGGCGGTCCGGCTCGCCTCCGAGCAGGCGCTGCTGCGGGGCAACATCAACGCGATCTTCACCAACCTGTCGCGCCGCAACCAGTCGCTGATCGAGGGCCAGTTGACCCTGATCACCGACCTGGAGAACAACGAGGCGGACCCGGACCAGCTCGAGAACCTCTTCAAGCTGGACCACCTCGCGACCCGTATGCGCCGCAACGGCGAGAACCTCCTGGTCCTCGCGGGCGAGGAGCCCGGCCGCCGCTGGGACCAGCCGGTGCCGCTGGTCGACGTGCTGCGCGCCGCCTCCTCCGAGGTGGAGCAGTACGAGCGCATCGAGCTGTCCGGTGTCCCGGACGCCGAGATCCACGGTCGCGCGGTCACCGACCTCGTGCACCTGCTGGCCGAGCTGCTGGAGAACGCGACGACGTTCTCCTCCCCGCAGACCAAGGTCAAGGTCACCGCGACCCGTCTCCCCGACGGCCGCGTGATGATCGAGATCCACGACAAGGGCATCGGTCTGACGGCCGAGGACTTCGCGGACATCAACCACAAGCTGGCCAACCCGCCGACCGTGGACGCCGCGATCTCCCAGCGCATGGGACTCTTCGTGGTCGGCCGGCTGTCCGACCGGCACGGCATCCGCGTCCAGCTCCGCCCCTCGGGCGAGCAGGCCGGCACCACCTCGCTGGTCATGCTCCCGGACGCGATCACCCACGGTGGTGGCGGCGAAACCCCGCTGGAGCGCGAGGAGTTCACGGTCTCGCAGATCATCCCGGAGCAGCAGTTCCGGGGCGAGAACTTCGGTCAGCCGCAGCAACAGCAGCCGCAGCAGCAGCCGATGCGCACCGCCGCCGAACTCGGCTTCGACGACAGCCGCTACGAGGTCCCGGACGACATCCGGGGTCTGGACCCGGTCGGCCGCTCGCTGATGCGCGAGGAGCGCCGGGCCGCGCTGGAGACCCACGGCCACCAGCCGCAGGAGGAGACCGGGCAGCAGCCCGCGTTCCCCGACGCCTTCGAGCAGCCGCGACAGGGCTTCGAGGACACCTCCGGCTTCCCGGTCCAGCAGCACCCGCAGGGCGCCGCCCCCGAGGCGCAGCAGCCGTACCAGGAGCTGCCGCAGGCGCCGTACGACGAGCAGCAGTACTACGCGCAGGACGCCGGGCTGCCGCAGAACGACGGCTTCGGCCAGAACGACGGCTTCGCCCAGAACGGCGGCTACCCCGACGCGTACCAGGAGCAGGGCCACAACGGCCATGCGCCGGCGCACGCCCCGGCGGCGGACGCGTTCGGTCCGTACGACGGCGGCAACCGCCAGGACGACTGGTCCGGCCAGAACGGTTTCCAGAACGACTATCCGGCCCAGTACGCTGCGGAAACGGAGTCTTCGCAGGCCGGTGACGTGAGTGAGCGGAACCGCGTAGGCTTCGAGCGTCCCGGACCGGCCTCCTCCCCCGCCGCCCACGACATGACGAACGCCGGGCTTCCCCGCCGCGGTGGCGTCACGAGCGGTGCGAACGGCGTGAACGGCACGGCCCAGGGGCAGCAGGCGGCGCCGGCTCCCGCGGCGGGCCCGCTCGCCGCGAACAACGGTGACAGCGGCTGGCGTTCGGCGAACGACGACCGCTGGCAGCAGGCGTCGCAGTTGCGCAAACCCAAGGCGGGCGGAGTCACCTCCTCCGGTCTGCCGCGGCGGGTACCCAAGGCCAACCTGGTCGAGGGCACCGCCGAGAGCACCCCTCAGGGGGGCCCACAGGTCTCCCGCGCCCCGGAAGACGTCCGGGGCAGGCTGAGCAACCTGCGTCGAGGCGTCGAACGCGGACGCAACGCAGGCAGTGAAACGAACGGCCAGGCCACCAACAATCAGCACGGTGGTCCTGACAGCACCTACAACCAGGAGCGTTAGTGTGAGCCCGATGAGCCAGGCGGCACAGAACCTGAACTGGTTGATCACCAACTTCGTGGACAACACCCCGGGGGTGTCCCACACGGTGGTGGTCTCCGCCGACGGACTCCTTCTGGCGATGTCCGAAGGCTTTCCGCGCGACCGCGCCGACCAGCTCGCGGCCGTCGCCTCCGGCCTGACGTCTCTGACGGCAGGCGCCTCCCGGATCTTCGAGGGAGGCAGTGTGAACCAGACCGTTGTGGAGATGGAGCGAGGATTCCTCTTCATCATGTCCGTATCCGACGGTTCCTCGCTCGCCGTACTGGCCCACCCGGAAGCGGACATCGGCCTCATCGGGTACGAGATGGCCCTTCTGGTGGACCGCGCGGGCACGGTCCTCACCCCGGATCTGCGTGCGGAACTCCAGGGCAGCCTTCTCAACTAGCAAGTGGACGGTGCGCGTTCGCGTCCCGGGGCCGTAAGGTTTCGGGACGCGGCCCCACGCACATGGGTGCCCGGCACAGTCGGAGGAGGAGAGAAAGTGGCAACACCCCCAGGCGGTTCGCATACGGGTAACTGGTCGTACGGTCCCGCACAGGGACAGGACGGCGGTTCCGCGAACCCGTACGTTCCCTCCACCCCCGACCACCGGCAGCCCTACGCACCGCAGGGTCCCGGTCCGTCTCCCTACGAGCAGCCCCGGGCCCCGCGTATACAGCCGGTCCCGCCGCGCCGCTCCGAGCCCGCGGCGGCCCCGGCCGCGAACAACCCCCTGGTGCGTCCGTACGCCATGACCGGTGGCCGGACGCGCCCGCGCTACCAGCTCGCCATCGAGGCACTGGTGCACACCACCGCCGCTCCGCATCAGATGCAGGGTCAGCTTCCCGAGCATCAGCGGATCTGCAACCTGTGCCGGGAGATCAAGTCGGTGGCCGAGATCTCGGCGCTGCTGACGATCCCCCTCGGCGTGGCCAGGATTCTCGTCGCCGACTTGGCGGAGGCGGGCCTGGTCGCCATCCATCAGCCCGGCGGCGACGAGAACGCCGGTGGCCAGCCAGCCGTGACTTTGCTCGAAAGGGTGCTCAGTGGACTTCGCAAGCTCTAGCGGAGGGCCTTCCCGCTCCACCACGTCCGCGAAGATCGTGGTGGCGGGCGGCTTCGGCGTGGGCAAAACCACGTTCGTCGGCGCCGTCTCGGAGATCAACCCGCTGCGCACCGAGGCCGTCATGACGTCCGCTTCGGCCGGCATCGACGACCTCACCCACACCGGAGACAAGAAGACCACCACGGTCGCCATGGACTTCGGCCGCATCACCCTGGACCAGGACCTGATCCTGTACCTCTTCGGTACGCCCGGTCAGGACCGCTTCTGGTTCATGTGGGACGACCTGGTCCGCGGTGCCATCGGCGCCATCGTCCTGGTCGACACCCGCCGTCTCGCCGACTGCTTCCCCGCGGTCGACTACTTCGAGAACTCGGGTCTGCCGTTCGTCATCGCCCTCAACGGCTTCGACGGCAGCCAGCCCTACAACCCGGACGAGGTGCGCGAGGCCCTGCAGATCGGCCCCGACACCCCGATCATCACTACGGACGCCCGCCACCGCGCGGACGCCAAGAGCGCGCTGATCACCCTCGTGGAGCACGCGCTGATGGCCCGCCTGCGGTAGCGGGCGCACCCGGACCACGTCCGAAGACCCCGTCCCGCCGCCGCGCGGGACGGGGTCTTCGTCGTACCCGGGTCTTCGTCGTACCCGGTCCTCGTCATGCCCGGTCCTCGTCGTGCCCGGTCCTCGTCGTGCCCCCTGCCCGCTCCGGCACGACGAGGGCCCCGCCTCTCCCCGGAGGGAGGAGACGGGGCCCTGTCGTCGTGCTCGGGGCTCAGTGCCAACTGTGCGGGGCGCGGAAGCCGGGCTCGCGCTCCAGGCGGCGCCAGGCGGCGCGGGGGCGTCCGGCGGAGGGGCGGGTGGTCTGGCGGGCCGCTGCGCGGGCGAGGAGGACGGCCGTGATGGCGGCGATGTCCTCGGGCTCGGCGTGGCCCTTCTCGACACGGATGTCGGGAGTGTTCATGGCTTCGGTCTCCGAGGGCTCGATCACTGCGGCGGGTTGCCGTGCTTGCGGGAGGGCAGGTCGGCGTGCTTCGACTGGAGCATCGCCAGCGACTTGACCAGGACCTCGCGGGTCTCGGCGGGGTCGATCACGTCGTCCACCAGACCGCGCTCCGCCGCGTAGTACGGGTGCATGAGCTCGGCCTTGTATTCCTTGACCATCTTCTGGCGCATCGCCTCGGGGTCCTCGGCCTCGGCGATCTGGCGGCGGAAGATGACGTTGGCGGCGCCCTCGGCGCCCATCACGGCGATCTCGTTCGTGGGCCACGCGTAGGTGAGGTCCGCACCGATGGACTGGCTGTCCATGACGATGTAGGCGCCGCCGTACGCCTTGCGCAGGATGAGCGAAATCCGCGGCACGGTCGCGTTGCAGTAGGCGTAGAGGAGCTTCGCGCCGTGCCGGATGATTCCGCCGTGCTCCTGGTCGACACCGGGCAGGAAGCCCGGCACGTCCAGGAGCGTGATGATCGGGATATTGAAAGCGTCACACATCTGGACAAAGCGCGCAGCTTTTTCACTCGCCTCGATGTCCAGGACGCCCGCGAGGACCTGCGGCTGGTTGGCGATGATGCCGACGACCTGGCCGTCGAGGCGGGCCATGGCGCAGATGATGTTCCGCGCCCAGCGCTCGTGGACCTCCAGGTACTCGCCGTCGTCCACCAGCTCCTCGATGACCTTGGTCATGTCGTAGGGCCGGTTGCCGTCGGCGGGGACCAGGTCGAGCAGGACGTCGCCGCGCCGGTCGGCGGGGTCGGAGGACTCCACCCGGGGCGGGTTCTCGCGGTTGTTCTGCGGGAGCAGCGACAGGAGGTAGCGCACCTCCGCGATGCAGGTCTCCTCGTCGTCGTACGCGAAGTGGCAGACGCCCGAGGTCTCGGCGTGCACGTCGGCGCCGCCCAGGCCGTTCTGGGAGATCTCCTCGCCGGTGACCGCCTTGACGACGTCCGGTCCGGTGATGAACATCTGCGAGGTCTCGCGGACCATGAAGACGAAGTCGGTGAGGGCGGGGCTGTAGGCCGCACCGCCCGCGCACGGGCCGAGCATCACGGAGATCTGCGGGATGACGCCGGACGCCTTGGTGTTGCGCTGGAAGATGCCGCCGTAGCCGGCGAGCGCGGAGACGCCCTCCTGGATACGGGCACCGGCGCCGTCGTTGAGGGAGACCAGCGGCGCACCGGCCGCGATGGCCATGTCCATGATCTTGTGGATCTTCGTGGCGTGGGCCTCGCCCAGCGCGCCGCCGAAGATGCGGAAGTCGTGCGCGTAGACGAAGACCGTGCGGCCCTCGACCGTGCCCCAGCCGGTGACGACGCCGTCGCTGTACGGCTTCTTGGCCTCCAGGCCGAAGCCGGTCGCGCGGTGCCGGCGCAACTGCTCGACCTCCTGGAAGGAACCCGGGTCCAGGAGCAGCTCGATGCGCTCCCGTGCCGTCAGCTTGCCCTTGGCGTGCTGCGCCTCGGTCGCCTTCTCGCTGGGGCCCGCCAGGGCCTGCGCACGGATCTCGTGCAGCTCGGCGACCCGACCACGCGCGTCCGTCGGCTCACCCGTCGTCTCTTCCAAAACGGTCATGTAGCGACCTTACGAAGGACATCAAGGAAAGCGAGCCGTCCACTCCGTACAGTCTCCGACGCGTTTTCCTGGTACCACCGGACAGAACCACGCCCAGGTGTAGCTGTTCTTACTGCCCGGAGGGCGTCGGCGTTGTAGGGGTGCCACAAAGAGCGGTACCGGAACGCGACGCGGATCAGGCGCCGCGACACGCCAACCGTGGGGTGAAACGGGACCTCCGGACGGCCGACCGCGCCTACCGTACCCCGAACGGCGGCGAGGGCCGTCCCGGCGTGTTCCGCCCCGGTACGACCCCGCCCGCGACCCGCTCAGCAGCCGCCGCAGTTGTAGTACAGGACGTCCCAGTGGTTGCCCTCGTCGGCGTAGATGTTGCCCGAGCCGGACTGGTACTGCGGCGCGCCGTCGCCCCGCAGCCCGATGTAGGCGAAGGTGTTCTTGATGTACGAGGTCACGCAGGTGTTCTTGCCGTAGTCCAGCTTGTAGCCGTTCCAGTGCGAGTAGGTCCCCGAGGCGTGGCCGGTCTCGGTGCCGCCGGTGATGTTCAGCGCGCAGCCGGTGGCCCGCTTGAGGGTCTGGGCGCCCTGGGCGGTGGGGAGGTTGAGCTGGTCGAAGGACGTACAGGTGGAGTTGTTGCGGTCCGAGCAGCCTCCGGAGGAGGACCAGGTGACGCCGACGTCGCGGAACATCTGGGTGGCGGTCGCGTGACTGATCTTCGTGACGGCGAAGGCGTGGGAGGCGGTGCCGACGACGGCGACACCCGGCGCGACGACGAGCGCGAGCGCGGTCAGGACGGAGCGGATCTTCACGTGGGGAACCCTTCCTGCGGTGGGCCGAGCTTCCTGTGGGGCGGCTGTGCAGGTGGTGCACCGCAGATGGTGCCCGAGTTCTACGCGCGTCCGCCAGAGGGCGTACGTGGTGACTGTGTGTTGGCGTGAAAACACGCACCGGATGATGTTGAAAACCAAACAGAATGGCGTTACGGTCGTAACAGCAGGGTTCGTTGAACCTTAAACAAACTTCCGAGGAGCACACGATGGGCATCTTCAGCCGCAAGGACAGCACCCCCGAGACGACCACCGCCGCCCCGGCCGGCGCCGCGCTGGCGGGTCTGACCGGTGACTACACGATCGACCCCGCGCACACCTCGATCGGCTTCACCGCGCGGCACGCGATGGTCACCAACGTCAAGGGCAGCTTCACCGAGTTCACCGGCACGCTGCACCTGGACGGCGAGAACCCCGCGAACTCCACCGCGAGCCTCGACGTGAAGATGGACAGCATCGACACCGGCAACGCGGACCGGGACACCCACCTGAAGTCCGCCGACTTCTTCAAGACGGACGAGTTCCCGACGATGACCTTCCGCTCCACCAAGGCGGAGTCCCTGGGCGGCGACGACTACCGCATCACCGGTGACCTCTCGATCCTCGGCACGACCAAGCCGATCACGATCGACCTGGAGTTCAACGGCTCCGCCAAGGACCCGTTCGGCAACGACCGCGTGGGCTTCGAGGGCAAGGCCGAGCTGCTCCGCTCGGAGTGGGGTCTGACCTGGAACGCGGCTCTGGAGACGGGTGGCGTGCTGATCTCCGACAAGATCAAGCTCAGCTTCGACGTGTCGGCCATCAAGAACGCGTGAGCCTTTGGCGGTCCGGCCGCGGCAGCGACGAGCGCCCCGTTCCCGAGGAGGGAACGGGGCGCTCGTGCACGCGCGGGACGGCTCAGAAGCCTCCGCCGAAGTCCCCGCCGCCCCCGAAGTCGCCGCCGCCCCCGTCGCCGAAACCGCCGCTGAAGTCGCCGGGGTCGAAGTTGCTGCCCGAGACGTCGCCGCCCTCGAAGCCGCCGAACCCGCCACCGAAGCCATCGCCGTACCCACCGCCGTAGTCGGACGCGTAGGCGGGAGTGGACATCATGCCGCCGAGCATCGTGCCCACCAGCAGACCGGGCAGCAGACCGCCGCCGAAGTAGCCGCCCGCCCAGGGACCGTACGCCGGGCCCGCGTCCCAGTAGGGGCGGCGGCCGTACTCGGTCTCGACCTCGCGCACCGCCGGGTCGTGGCCGTCGGCAAGACGGGTGGCGTCGGCCGCGCAGACCGGGACCTCGCGCGGGCTGCCGCCGGGCGGCGTCCACAGGGCGTCGGTCACCGACGGACCGTGGCGCGGGTCGAAGAAGCAGGGCGCGCGCCGCTCGGGCAGCGGGCGCCCCTCACGGCGGGCGGCGAGCACGGCGAGCGAGAAGCGGCCGTCCTCCAGGGTCTCGGTGACCGCGCGCACGTCCTCGGGTCTGCGGGCCCGGTCCATGAGCTGCTTGGCGTTGTCGTAGGCGTTGAGGGCGCGCTCGTAGTCGGCGCGCATCGCGTCGTCGGCGCCGGGCTCGCCGGGCGAGAAGTCGAGGCGGTCCAGCTCCTCGCCGAAGGCGGTGATGTCCTCGTCGACCACCACGCGCAGCCGGTCCAGGGCGGCACGCTGCTCCTCGTCGCGGCGGCGGCGGTTGCGGCGGACCAGGGTGTAGGCGCCCGCGCCCGCCGCCACCAGGACACCGGCGGCCACGATCAGCCCGGTGCCGGACACTCCCCCACCGGAGGAGTCCCAGTGGGACGGCGCGTGTCCCTGGACGGTGTCGAGAGCGCGGTCGGTGAAGTCGGTGAGCTGCGCCTTGGCGTCCTCGCCCTGGACGCTCGACACCAGGTTCTTGCGGGCCGTGTCCGATATGACCACGGAGTCGGCCTTGGCGTCGAAGCGGTCGCCCAGCCTTATGCCGTACAGACCGGTGATGCCGGTGGCGTTGCGCAGGTCGTAGAAGAGCTTGTCGGTCGGATACCCGGCGGGCAGGACCACGATGAACACCGGTTTCCCCGCGTCCTTGATCCGCTTGGACAGCGCGTCGGCGTCCGCGCGGGAGAGCTGCCCGGAGGCGGCCGGGTCGACGTAGACCGGGTTCTCGCGCAGCGCCCGGCCGATGGTGGAGACGCTCGTGTCCGCGCTCGCGGCGGGGGCGAACACGGTCGTGAAAGCCAGGGCCAGCGCGGCGAGGAGCAGCGCGGGGAGGCTTCGGGTCGGCAGGACGGCCTTCATCCTTCGACGCTACCCGAAGCCTCCCCTTTTCGGTCAGGTGTGCGGATCACTGGTTCGGGTGAATCAAGCCGCCCGGTAGGCCGCCGCCAGCTTGCGCAGCGCCAGTGCGTAGTTCCCGGTCAGCAGCGCGTGGTCGGCCTCGGCGAAGGGCTTCGCCACCGCCGCCGTGATCCGCTGCCCCACCTTGTCCTGGACGATCAGCCGGGCCTTGGTGACCAGCGCCCGTCCGGTCGCGCTGTCGTGCGCCCGCCCGGCCCGCTGCGCCGCCGTGCCGAGCGCCGTCAGCTCCGCCGCGCCGCCCTTGGGCACGGTGGCGCGGGTGGTCAGACCCCAGCCGTAGGGGTACTGCGGGTCGTACGACGCGTCACCGACGTTGATCGGCAACTGCGCCTCGGACTTCGGCCAGGTGACCGGGAGCTGTCCGGTGAACGCCCGCTTGCCGTAGAGCACGTCGGCCACGCCGTCGCCCTCGGTGCCGGGCAGCCAGGAGGCGACCAGGGCACCGATCTTGTTCAGTTGGTCCCCGACGAGCTGAGGGCGTCCGGAGACGATCAGCACCGCGCACTTCATGGCCGCGCACACCTTGTCGACGGCGGCCCGGTCGGCGGCGGACAACTGGAGGCTGTGTCCGTTGCCCACGTCGCCCACGCCCTCGGCGTAGGGGGTCTCCCCGACGACGACCACGCCCACGTCGTAGCCCTTGGTCGGCGCGGAGGCGTCCTTGGAGTAGGTGACGTCGCCGCCCGCCTTCCGCATCCCCTCGAGGATGGTGGTGCCGGGGACGATGTCGCCGGAGGAGCCCTGCCAGGTGACGGTCCAGCCGCCGGTCTGGTTGCCGATGTCGTCGGCGTTGGACCCGGCGACGTACACCTTCTGGCTCTTCTTCAGCGGCAGCAGTCCGCCGCTGTTCTTCAGCAGCACCTGGGACTCGGCAGCGGCCTGGCGGGCGACGGCGCGGTGGGCCGGGGAGCCGATCGAGGACGCGCCCGAGGTGTTCGCGTAGGGGTGCTCGAAGAGACCGAGGCGGAACTTCTGGGTGAGGATGCGGGAGACCGCGTCGTCGATACGCCGCTCGGTGACCCGTCCCGCCTTCACCTCGGCGGTGAGGGCGGCGGTGAAGTCCTTGTAGGTGTAGGGGACCATCATCATGTCGACGCCCGCGTTCACCGAGGTGCGCACGTGCGCGGCGTAGTCGCCGGGGAGCTGGTCGATGGCGTTCCAGTCGCTGATCACGAAGCCGTCGAAGCCCATGCGGCCCTTGAGCACACCGTTGATCATGTCCGCGCGGGCGTGCATCTTGACCGGACCGCGTCCGTCGCCGATGACGTCGAGCGAGGAGTACGACGGCATGACCGTGCCGATCCCCCGGTCCACGGCGTCCTGGTACGGCGCGAGGTGGACGGCTTCCAACTGCTGCTGGGTGACCTTGGTGACGCCCTGGTCGATCGTGTAGGTGCCGGTGGTGGAGGAGCCGTAGGCGGTGCCGCCGTCGCCGACGAAGTGCTTGGCGGTGGCGAGGACCTTGTCGGGGCGGGCGAGGTCACGCCCGTCGGCGCGGCCCTGGAGTCCCTGGATCACCGTCTCCAGGGACTCGACCAGCGCCGGGTCCTCGCCGAAGGACTCGTAACCGCGCCCCCAGCGTTCGTCGCGGGTCACGCACAGGCAGGGCGCGAAGTCCCAGGGGATGCCGGTGGCGCGGACCTCGGCGGCGGTCACCGCCCCGGTCTGCTGGGCGAGCCCGGGGTCACGCGTGGCACCGATGCCGATGTTGTGCGGCATGATCGTGGCGCCGACGAGGTTGTTGTGGCCGTGCACAGCGTCCACGCCGTAGATCAGCGGGATCTGGAACCGCGTCGCCTGGGCGCGCAGTTGGAAGCCGTCGATCATCTTCGCCCACGCCGCCGGGGTGTTGGGGGTGGGCGTGGAGCCGCCGCCGGAGAGCAGCGAGCCGAGGTCGTAGGACGCGATGTCGCCCGGGTCGCTGACGGCGCCGCGCTCGGCCTGGGTCATCTGGCCGGTCTTCTCCGCGAGCGACATGCGTCCGAGCAGGTCGGCCACCCGCTTGCGCACGGGCAACTTGGCGTCCAGGTACGGCAGTCCGTGGGCGTCGATGACGACCTCGGGGTTCTCGGCGGGCGCCTTGGCGCCGGTCACCGTGAGCTTGAGCGGGATCGTCTCGGCGGGCTCGGCGGCGCGGTCCTTCAGGGTGGTCACCTTGACGGTCCGCGCGGTGCCGGAGGGGGTGCCCGCCGGGAAGGTGAGGGTGCCGTCGACCGGTTTGTAGTCCGTGCCGGGGTGGGCGGTGCCGCCGGAGGTGGTGTAGGCGACGGTCACCGGGTCGGTGAGGGGCTTGTCGCCGGTGGTGGAGACGGTGACGCGGACGGAGGCGGTGCCGCCCTCACGGACCGGGTGGACGGCCGCGTCGGTGGTGACGGAGGCGTGCAGCGCGGGGTCGGCGGCGCCGTAGAGTTCGACGCCGTCCATGGCGAAGCGGCCCTTGACGCCGGTGGGCAGGGTGACGGCGTAGCCCCACATCTCGGTGAGACCGAGGACGTGGTCGATGCCGCCGACGGGCTGGTAGTCGGTGCGATAGGTGAACGCGCTGAACGGCAGCTCGATCTGCTTCCAGCCGGTGAAGTCGTCGGTGAAGGAGGTCGTCCACAGCTCGGACGCCTCACCGTTCGCGCCGCCGTCCTTGATCTCGAAGGCGATCTTCTTGCCGTTGCCCTGGCCGTCCCACCAGAGGCGGATGCCCCGGTGCGCGGACCAGTCGTGGGCGGGTCCGGCGGCGGCGTAGTCGTGGGTGAAGCCGCCGTAGCCGCTGATGTCGTAGCCGCCGGAGAGGACCTTGGCGCCCTCGGGGGCGTCGGCGCGCGTGGCCAGTTCGAGGGCGGGCGGGTCGTCGCTGTCGCCGCCCCAGGTGAAGATGCCCTCGGCGGGCTGGGCGGCGAAGGGGACCTCGCCCTCGAAGCGGTCGACGGACACGGGTGGCGGGTCGGCGGCACCGGAGGCGGTGGCGGAGGCGGTGGCGGCGGCGGTCAGCGGAAGAGTCGCGGTCAGCAAAGCGGCGGAGACGAGCAGGGCGGTTCTGCGCATGGACCTTCCCTTGGCTCACGGTTCACTCATGACTTAACTCACGGCGTGAGTCAACTGGCGCCCCCGGCAGGCGTCAAGGCTTCACGCCGGAAGTGGTACACCGTCGACTCATGTGTGGAGCAGGGGTGTTGTGCGTTCGTCTTCTGAATGCGCGACCCCTTGACGGACGGTGGAAGCCGTCATTTACTCACGCCTCGCACGCCGCTGTTCCCCACCTCCCCCCACCTCTTCGAAGGGCGGCGCACCATGAGACCACCCCTGCGCCCGGTCCGGCTGCTGCTGGCCGCGCTGCTGACCGCCGGGCTCGGCACCCTCGCCGTCCCCGCCGCGCACGCGGCGGGCGAGCCGGTGACGGCCTGGCTCACCACCACCGACGACTCCGGCGGGCGCCATGTCACCCGCGGGCTCCAGCAACAGGCGCCGTTCGCCTTCTCCTCGGGCACCGGCGGCTCGGGCGAGAACATCACCGTCGACGAGGGCACCCGCTACCAGACCTTCACCGGCGGCGGCGCGTCCTTCACCGACACCGCCGCCTGGCTGATGAACAGCAGCGGCGCGCTCTCCCAGTCCACCCGCGACGCCACCCTGCGCAAGCTGTTCTCCCCCACGGACGGCATCGGTCTGTCGTTCCTGCGCAACCCGATGGGCGCCTCCGACCTGGCCCGCTCCGGCTACACC
This sequence comes from Streptomyces sp. DSM 110735, assembly GCF_016482685.1. Taxonomy (GTDB): domain Bacteria; phylum Actinomycetota; class Actinomycetes; order Streptomycetales; family Streptomycetaceae; genus Streptomyces. The sequence continues at coordinate 169,046 of NZ_JACYHF010000008.1, forward strand.
TACGACGACGTCCCGGCCGGGCAGACCGACCCCTCGCTCGCCAAGTTCTCGATCGCGCACGACCTCGCGGACGTCGCCCCGCTCACCCGGCAGGCGCTCCAGTTGAACCCGTCCCTCACCGTCATGGCCTCCCCATGGACGGCGCCTGCCTGGATGAAGGACAGCGGCTCGCTCAACGGCGGCTGGCTGAAGGCGGAGGACTACGGCGCCTACGCGTCGTACTTCGTGAAGTACCTCCAGGCGTACCGCGATCAGGGCGTGAACGTCTCCTACGTCACCGCCCAGAACGAGCCGACCTGCTGCTCGGGCTACCCCTCGATGAGCTGGAACGCCAGCGGGCTCGCCTACTTCACCAAGAGCGAGCTGCTGCCCAAGCTCCAGCAGGCGGGTCTGTCCACCAAGGTCCTGGCGCACGACTGGAACTGGGACTCCTACGACTCCTACGCCGCCCAGACCGTGGACGACGCGGCGGTGCGCAGCCACCCCAACTTCGGCGGGATCGCCTGGCACGGCTACGGCGGTGACGTGGGCAAGCAGACGACCGTGCACAACCAGTACCCGAACCTGGACGCCTTCGCCACCGAGCACTCCGGCGGCACCTGGATCGCCGACCAGCAGCGCGAGGACATGTCCAACATCATCGACTACACCCGCAACTGGGCGAAGTCGGTGACCAAGTGGTCCCTCGCGGTGGACCAGAACATGGGCCCGCACAACGGCGGTTGCGGCACCTGCACCGGTCTGATCACCGTGCACAACGGCGACAGCCGCAGCGGGAGCGTGGACTACACCGTCGAGTACTACGACATGGGTCACCTCACCAAGTTCGTCCGCCCCGGCGCCCAGCGCATCGCCTCGACCGCCTCCACCGCCGTGCCCAACGTCGCCTGGCGCAACCCCGACGGCAGCAAGGCGCTGATCGCCTACAACGGCGGCTCCTCGGCCAAGTCGGTCACCATCAACTGGGGTGGGCAGCACGCCACTTACTCCCTCCCCGCCCGCACCTCCGCCACCTTCACCTGGTCCGGCACCCCGTCCGGCGACGGCGCCCGCACCGGCGCCTTCACCGGTCTGGCGGGCAAGTGCCTTGACGTGGCGGGCGGTTCGTCCGCCAACGGCAGCGCCGTCCAGCTCTACGACTGCAACGGCAGCACCGCCCAGCAGTGGACGGTCAGCGCCGACGGCTCGGTCCGCGCCCTCGGCAAGTGCCTGGACGTCACCTCCGCCTCCACCGCGAACGGCGCCAAGGTCCAGCTCTACGACTGCAACGGCACCGGCGCCCAGCAGTGGTCCTACAACGCCTCCACCGGCGACGTCGTCAACACGGCGGCGGACAAGTGCCTGGACGTCACGGACAACTCCTCGGCGAACGGGGCCAGGGCCCAGATCTGGTCCTGCACCGGAGCCGCCAACCAGAAATGGACGCTGCGCTAGCGCGCACGACTGGTCCGCACGGGCGCGCGACGGGTTTCCCGGCAGGACGGCGGTGGTACGCGGCCCGTATCACCCCTCCTGACCGGGAGCCCGAGATGACCACACCGCAGGATCTGCTGTTCGTCGTGCTCGACGTCCGCGCCGACCGGCCCGTCGAGCGCGGGGACCTGTCGCTGGCGCTGGCGGGGGCCGAGCTGCTGGATCTTCTCGGGGCCGGGGTGGCCGAGCTGCGGGAGGACCTGATCGTGCCGACCTCCGGGCACCTGACCGGGGACCGGCTCCTGGACGAGGCGGCAGCGGCGCTGGTGCGCGAGGAGCCGTACGAGCCGGTGCGGGACTGGCTGTGGCGGCGCGGGGACGGGCTCGCCGCGACCTACACGGACGCGCTGGAGCCGGGCGGCTCCGGACTGCGGCACCTGTTCCGGCGCCCCGAACCGGCGGACTCCGCCGAGCGGCGGCAGGCGGCCGAGCGCTGGGCCGTACGGGAGCCCGTGCTGACCGGGCTCGCCGCCGAGCTGGGCATCGGGGAGCCCGGGGTGAAGGGCGGCACGGAGGAGAACCCGGAGGACGACCGGGTGGCGCTCGTGCTGGCCACCGTCGGCGAGGCGCTCACCGAGCTGGAGGCGGTGCGGCAGCGGCGGCGGATCGAGGAGGACGCCTTCGACAACGTCTGGCGCGCCCCCTGACCGCCGCCGCACCCGCTCTCTCCGGCGCCTACTCGGCCGGTTCCACGCCCGCGCGCAGCAGTCCGTAGGTGTAGGCGTCCTCCAGTGCCTGCCAGGAGGCGGCGATGACGTTCTCCGCGACGCCTACCGTGGACCACTCCCCCGCGCCGTCGCCCGTGGAGATCAGCACGCGGGTCGTGGAGGAGGTGCCGTGCTTGCCCTCCAGGATGCGGACCTTGTAGTCCACCAGCTCCAGCTTGGCGAGCTGCGGGTAGATCTTCTCCAGCGCCACGCGCAGCGCCCGGTCGAGGGCGTTGACCGGGCCGTTGCCCTCGGCGGTGGCGACGATCCGCTCGCCCTTGGCCCACAGCTTCACGGTCGCCTCGTTGGCGTGGGTGCCGTCGGGGCGGTCCTCCACGATGGCCCGCCAGGACTCCACGTCGAAGTACTTCAGCGGACCGCCCTGGACCTCGGCGCGCAGCAGCAGCTCGAAGGAGGCGTCGGCGGCCTCGTAGGTGTAGCCCGCCAGTTCGCGCTCCTTGACCCGCTCGACCACCCGCCCGACCAGCTCGCGGTCGCCGCCGAGGTCGACGCCCAGCTCGCGTCCCTTCAGCTCGATGGAGGCGCGGCCCGCCATGTCGGAGACCAGCATCCGCATGGTGTTGCCGACCCGCTCGGGGTCGATGTGCTGGTAGAGGTCGGGGTCAACCTTGATCGCGGAGGCGTGCAGCCCTGCCTTGTGGGCGAAGGCGGAGACGCCGACGTAGGGCTGGTGGGTGGAGGGGGTGAGGTTGACGACCTCGGCGATGGCGTGCGAGATGCGGGTGGTCTCGCGCAGCGCGCCGTCGGGCAGCACCTTCTTGCCGTACTTCAGCTCCAGCGCGGCCACGACCGGGAACAGGTTGGCGTTGCCGACGCGCTCGCCGTAGCCGTTCGCCGTGCACTGGACGTGGGTCGCGCCCGCGTCGACGGCGGCGAGGGTGTTGGCGACCGCGCAGCCGGTGTCGTCCTGGGCGTGGATGCCGAGCCGGGCGCCGGTGTCGGCGAGCACGGTGGAGACGACGGCGCCGATCTGCGCCGGGAGCATCCCGCCGTTGGTGTCGCAGAGGACGACCACGTCGGCGCCCGCCTCGGCGGCGGTCCGTACGACGGCCTTGGCGTACTCGGGGTTGGCGCGGTAGCCGTCGAAGAAGTGCTCGCAGTCCACGAAGACCCGGCGCCCCTCGGCGCGCAGGTGGGCGACGGTGTCGCGGATCATCTCCAGGTTCTCGTCGAGCGTGGTGCGCAGGGCGAGTTCGACATGCCGGTCGTGTGCCTTGGCGACCAGCGTGACGACGGGGGCGCCGGACTCCAGCAGCGCTCTGACCTGCGGATCGTCGGCGGCTTTGGCGCCGGGGCGGCGGGTGGCGCCGAAGGCGACGAGCACCGCGTGCTTCAGGCGCAGCTCCTCGCGGGCGCGGGCGAAGAACTCGGTGTCGCGCGGGTTGGCGCCGGGCCAGCCGCCCTCGATGAAGCCCACGCCGAAGTCGTCCAGGTGCCGTGCGATGGCCAGCTTGTCCGCGACGGTGAGGTTGATGCCCTCGCGCTGCGCGCCGTCGCGCAGCGTGGTGTCGAAGACGTGGAAGGAATCGTCGAGCTCGCTGGTTGCGGTCATGGTCTCAAGGCTCCTGTTGTGATGTCGGTCTTACCGGATGACCGGCTCCACCGTTCCCCCCAGTTTCCCTCGCGCTCCGTCACCGGCCGTGGGTGGGCCGAAAACGAAAAAACCTCTCGCGGGTGCGAGAGGTCTGCGCGCGGGTCGAGGACGACGGTGCCACCCGCACGTGGTCGTACGAGATGGTCACTGCGGACCGGCGCGCCTGCTGCCCATAATCATGGAGAGCGAGAACACGGGGGAATTCTGGCACAGAACACCCGCCGTCCCACCGGGTGTCTCAATATGCGGGCGGGGGTGTCCAGAACGGCACATGGGGAAGCGCCCCGGACCCGCGGAGGTCCGGGGCGCTTTCCCCGTCGGCTGTCGCCGGGCGTACGGCTCGCGCTACTTGGCCAGCTCGTGCATCCAGCCGTGCTTGTCCTCGGTGACGCCGCGCTGGAGGTCGAGCAGCGCCTCGCGCAGGCGGAGGGTGACCTCGCCGGGCTCGCCGTCGCCCTGCTTCCACTCGGCGCCTTCGCGCTTGACGGTGCCGACCGGGGTGATCACGGCGGCGGTGCCGCAGGCGAAGACCTCGGTCAGGGTGCCGTTCTCCGTGTCGCGCTGCCACTGGTCGACCGAGATACGGCCCTCCTCCGCCTCGTAGCCGAGGTCGCGGGCGACGGTCAGCAGGGAGTCGCGGGTGACGCCCTCCAGGATGGAGCCGGTCAGGGTGGGGGTGACGATCTTGTTCCCGTAGACGAAGAACAGGTTCATGCCGCCCAGTTCCTCGACCCACTTGTGCTCGACGGCGTCGAGGTAGCAGACCTGGTCGCAGCCCTTGGTGGCGGCTTCGGCCTGCGCGAGCAGGGAGGCGGCGTAGTTGCCGCCGGTCTTGGCGTCGCCCATGCCGCCGGGGACGGCGCGGACGCGGTCCTCGGAGGCCCAGATGGAGACGGGCTTCACGCCGCCCTTGAAGTAGGCGCCGGCCGGGGAGGCGATGACGAGGAACAGGTACTCGTTGGACGGCTTCACACCCAGACCGACCTCGGTGCCGATCATGAAGGGGCGCAGGTAGAGGGACTCCTCGCCGCCGTGCGCGGGCACCCACTCCTTGTCCTGGGAGACCAGTGCGTCGCATGCCTCGACGAAGGTCTCCACGGGCAGCTCGGGCATGCCGAGGCGGTGCGCGGAGCGCTGGAAGCGGCGGGCGTTCTGCTCGGGACGGAAGGTGGCGACCGAGCCGTCGGGGCGGCGGTACGCCTTCAGTCCCTCGAAGATCTCCTGCGCGTAGTGCAGGACGTTGGTGGCCGGGTCGAGCGGGATGGCGGCGTACGGGACGAGCTGGCCGTCGTGCCAGCCGCGGCCCTCGGTCCACCGGATGGTCACCATGTGGTCGGTGAAGTGGCGACCGAAACCGGGGTTGGCCAGGATCGCCTCGCGCTCGGCGGCGGCGAGCGGGTGGGCGGAGGGCTTGAGCTCGATCGTGGGCGTCGTCATGAGCGGGAATCCTTCTCTTCCTGGCGGGTCGGGGCGGCTTCCGGTCTTCCGACCGGACCGGGGTCGCCCCCGGCGAAAACGCAGCACCGGTCGTGGCGGGCCGCGCTCACGCCGCCCGCACCGGCCGGGGGCCGGTGTGAGGACGTCCCGAGCATTCCCTCATACCGCGGCTCCGCGTTCGATTATCGCGCGGAGGCGGGGCCGGAAGGAATCGGGGTGAATACGACCCAGGGGTTGATGGTGGCATCGCACGGGCGCATGGCAAAGGGCCGCCGGGCGCTGGACGCGACCCGGCGGCCCTCGAAGGGCCCGGCGGGTCAGCCGGTTACGCCCGCTACGAGCGCGTCGCCGATCTCGGCGGTGGAGCGGGCGGGAGTGCCCACACGGGCGGTGAGGTCGGCGGCTACCGCCGCGTCCACGCGGTCCGCCTCCGCCTCGTAGCCGAGGTGGCGCAGCAGGAGGGCCACGGAGAGGACCGTGGCGGTGGGGTCCGCCTTGCCCTGTCCGGCGATGTCCGGGGCGGAGCCGTGGACGGGCTCGAACATCGACGGGAACTCCCGGCTCGGGTTGATGTTGCCCGAGGCGGCGACCCCGATGCCGCCGGAGACGGCTGCGGCGAGGTCGGTGATGATGTCGCCGAACAGGTTGTCGGTGACGATCACGTCGAAGCGCTCGGGCTGGGTGACCAGGTAGATGGTCGCCGCGTCGACGTGGATGTACTCGGTGGTGACCGCGGGGAACTCCTCGGCCACCTTGTTGAAGATGTTGGTCCACAGGTGCCCGGCGAATGTCAGCACGTTGTTCTTGTGGACCAGGGTGAGCTTCTTGCGCGGGCGTGCCTGGGCGCGGGCGAAGGCGTCGCGGACGACGCGCTCGACGCCGTAGGCGGTGTTCACGGAGACCTCGGTGGCGACCTCGTGCTCGGTGCCGGTGCGGATGGTGCCGCCGTTGCCCGTGTACGGACCCTCGGTGCCCTCGCGGACCACCACGAAGTCGATCTCCGGCTGCCCGGCGAGCGGGGTCTCGACGCCGGGGAGCAGCTTGGAGGGGCGCAGGTTCACATGGTGGTCGAAGGCGAACCGGAGCTTGAGCAGGAAGCCGCGCTCCAGGACGCCCGACGGCACGCCCGGGTCGCCGATCGCGCCGAGCAGGATGGCGTCGTGCCCCTTGAGGGAGGCGAGGTCGGCGTCGGTGAGGGTCTCCCCGGTGGCGTGGTAGCGCCGGGCGCCGAAGTCGTACTCCGTCGTCTCCAGCTTCACGTCCTCCGGGAGGACGGCGGAGAGGACCTTGAGACCTTCGGCCACGACCTCCTGGCCGATGCCGTCACCCGGGATCACTGCGAGATCGATGCTGCGAGACATGTCGGCACCCTACTCCGGCGTCCCAGGTGATGACACGGACTGTCCGCGATACGGACAGGACGGCGTTTCGTACGGCTCAGTGGCCGGTCTCTCCGCCGTTGTCCCGGCGGTCGAGGGCACGCTGGAGCGCGGCTGCGGCCCGGGCGCGGTCGGTCTCGTTCGTACGGGAGGTGTGGCGGACTCGGCGGCGGACGGTCGTCTCGGCCATGGGAAATCGACTCCTTCGGCAGGCTGGGAGCACGGCAACATGAACGGTGAGACGCCGGAAGGGGCGGAGAGCGGGCACCGCAGGGATTGCCTGCACAAGGCGCGGCTCACGACCGCCATTCGCTGATGAAGCGAGTCGTTCGGCTCATCCCAAGCTAAGGGACCGGCCCGCGCCTGTCTGCACCATTACTCGGACTTCCTACTATCTGAGACGGCGCGTCGCGCCCGAGCAGCCTGACCTGCGCTTTCGCGCGCTTCGCCTCAGCCGAGGACGAACGGCAAGCGCTCGGCCAGGGTGCCGAGTTGGGTTCGCTCCGCCGCCGTCGGGGTGCGGCGGCCCGTGCCGAGGAGGAGGGTGTCGGTGTCGGACATCTCGGTGGGGAAGGGTTCGCCCGTGATGCGGTCCAGGAGGGCGCGGGCGGCGGCGAGGGTCTCGGCGGGCGGGGGTGGGGCGGCCGGGAGGTGGGTGATGAGGTCCAGGTGGTGGAGGGTCCATTCCAGGACGTAGGCCGAGAGGTAGTCGGCGGTCGTGAGGATCTGGTTCTGGGTGGTGATCCAGGTCGCCGGGTCCGCCAGTTCCGCCGCGCGGCCCGCCGCGGAGCCCACGTCGTCCAGGTGGAACTTCAGGAGAGCCGGGTCCTCGTACGCCGCCGCCAGGCGGACGGTCAGGGCGTCGAGGGGGTCGTCGCCCGTGGGCGGGGTGGGGGTGACGGTCCAGTAGGTCGCCGCGTCGTGGGTGGGGGGCGCGTCGGCGGGGGTCACCAGGGTGATCAGGACGTCCTGGGCGTCGACGACCAGATGGCACACCAGGTCGCGGACGAGCCAGCCCGCGCAGCCGGAGGGGCGGGCGAAGTCGGCGTCCGGGAGGGCGGCCACCGTCTCGCGCAGCGCCGTCCAGGAGAGGGAGAAGGGGTCCATGGCGCGGACGCTAACAGGGGCCGGACGGACGACGGGCGGGGTACGGGAACGGCCCGGGAGGTCCCGACTCGTGGTCGGGACCTCCCGGGCCGGTTCGCGGGGAGCGTCAGCCCATGTGCGGGTAGCCGTACTCGGTCGGCGGCACCAGGGTCTCCTTGATGGCGCGGGTCAGCGTCCAGCGCATCAGGTTCTGCGGGGCGCCGGCCTTGTCGTCCGTGCCGGAGGCGCGGCCGCCGCCGAAGGGCTGCTGGCCGACGACGGCGCCGGTGGACTTGTCGTTGATGTAGAAGTTGCCCGCCGCGTAGCGGAGCTTCTCCATCGTGTACGCCGCCGCCGCACGGTCGTTGGCGATGACCGAGCCGGTGAGGGCGTAGTCCGAGACCGACTCCATCTGGGTCAGCATCTCGTCGTACTTCTCGTCGTCGTAGACGTACACGCCGAGGATCGGGCCGAAGTACTCGGTGCGGAAGACCTCGTTCTCCGGGTCGGTGCACTCGATGACGGTCGGGCGGACGAAGTAGCCCACCGAGTCGTCGTAGGAGCCGCCCGCGACGATCGTGCAGGTGGGGTCCTCGGCGGCGCGGTCGATGGCGGCCTTGTTCTTGGCGAAGGAGCGCTCGTCGATGACCGCGCCGATGAAGTTCGACAGGTCGGTGACGTCACCCATGGTGATGCCGTCGATCTCGGCCGCGAACTCCTCCTTGAAACCGGAGTTCCAGATGGAGGCGGGGATGTAGGCGCGGGAGGTGGCCGAGCACTTCTGGCCCTGGTACTCGAAGGCACCGCGGGTCAGCGCGGTCTTGAGCACGGCGCGGTCGGCGGAGGGGTGCGCGACCACGAAGTCCTTGCCGCCGGTCTCGCCGACCAGGCGCGGGTAGGCGCGGTACTTCTCGATGTTGTTGCCGACCGTCTTCCACAGGTACTGGAAGGTCTTGGTCGAGCCGGTGAAGTGGATGCCCGCGAGGTCACGGTGCTCAAGGACGACCTCGGAGACCGCGATGCCGTCGCCGGTGACCAGGTTGATGACGCCCTTGGGCAGCCCGGCCTCCTCAAGGAGCTTCATCAGCAGCACGGCGGCGTGGGTCTGCGTCGGGGACGGCTTCCAGACCACCACGTTGCCCATGAGGGCGGGCGCGGTGGGCAGGTTGGCGGCGATGGCCGAGAAGTTGAACGGCGTGATCGCGTAGACGAAGCCCTCCAGCGGGCGGTGGTCCATGCGGTTCCACACGCCCGGGGAGTTGGCCGGGGGCTGCTCGGCCAGGATCTGGCGGGCGTAGTGCACGTTGAAGCGCCAGAAGTCGACCAGCTCGCAGGGGCTGTCGATCTCGGCCTGCTGGGCGGTCTTGGACTGGCCGAGCATGGTGGAGGCGGCGATGGTCTCGCGCCAGGGTCCGGCCAGCAGCTCGGCGGCGCGCAGGATGATCGCGGCGCGGTCGTCGAAGGACATCGCGCGCCAGGCGGGGGCGGCGGCCAGGGCGGCGTCGACGGCGTCCTGGGCGTCCTCGCGGGTGGCGTTGCGCAGGGTGCCGAGGACGGCCTTGTGGTTGTGCGGCTGGACGACCTGGAACGGCTCGCCGCCGCCCATCCGCTTCTCGCCGCCGATGGTCATCGGCAGGTCCACCGGGTTCTCGGCCAGCTCCTTGAGCTTGGCCTCCAGGCGGGCGCGCTCGGGCGAGCCGGGGGCGTAGCCGTGCACCGGCTCGTTGACGGGGGCGGGGACCTGGGTCACAGCGTCCATGTGATCCGTTACTCCTTGGTGTGAGCGGGTGGTGGGGGGCTCGGCCGAGCGGGGTGGGGGGTTTCAGCCCTTGCTGACCATCGAGCGCAGGAAGAAGCGCAGGTTCGCCGGCTTCTCCGCGAGGCGCCGCATGAAGTAGCCGTACCAGTCGGTGCCGTAGGCGGTGTAGACACGCATCCGGTGGCCCTCGGCGGCGAGCCGCAGGTGCTCCTCGCTCCGGATGCCGTAGAGCATCTGGAACTCGTACTCGTCGAGCTTACGACCGGCGCGGTGGGCGAGTTCCTGCGCGATGGCGATGAGGCGCGGGTCGTGCGACCCGATCATCGGGTAGCCCTCGCCCTCCATGAGGATCCGCAGGACGCGCACGTACGCCTTGTCGATCTCGTGCTTCTGCTGGTAGGCGACCTCGGCGGGCTCCTTGTAGGCGCCCTTGACCAGGCGCACCCGGCTGCCCGCGGCGGCGAGGCGGCGGGCGTCGGCCTCGGTGCGGAAGAGGTACGCCTGGATGACGCAGCCGGTCTGCGGGAAGTCCTTCCGCAGCTCCTCGTGGATGGCGAACATCGAGTCGAGGGTGGTGTGGTCCTCGGCGTCCAGCGTCACCGTCGTGCCAATGGCGGCGGCCGCCTCGACGACGGGGCGGACGTTGGCGAGGGCCAGCTCGTGACCGCCGTCCAGCGCTTGGCCGAACATGGAGAGCTTGACCGACATCTCGACCTTCTCGCCCAGCTCCAGGAGCGCGAGGCGGTCGATCAGCGCGAGGTAGGCGTCGCGGGCGGCGTACGCCTGCTCGGGAGTGGTGATGTCCTCGCCCACGACGTCCATCGTGAGCTGGAGACCCCGGGCGGTCAGATCCTCGATGATCGGGACGATGTCGTCCACGCCCTCGCCGGGGATGAAGCGGTCCACGACCTGCTTGGTCACGGGCGCCGCCGTGACGAGACGGCGCATCCGGTCGCTGCGCGACGCGGCGAGAATCACAGGACCCAGCACGGGGCACCTCCAACAGCACAAGCACCAAGCCGGCCGTCGGCCGACGATTTCGGCAACGGCGCGGAGAACCACCGTGAAACCTAAGGATCTCTTCGATCGTCGGCCATCGACACCTGTCACGCATCCGTTCCCCCGATCTCAGACAGATGTATGAAGGGCTCTCGGATATGCGGCAGAATGCCCGGGTGGCGGCGGATACCGGATCGTTTCACCGAGGCGACTACCAGGAGCTGGTGGACGAGATCTCGGAGCTGCTGGACGCCCCGGCGACCCTGGAGAGCCGGGACTTCGAGCTGATCGCCTTCGGGGCGTACGACAGCGAGGGCGACCTCGATCCCACGGCGCTGGACCCGGTGCGCGCCCGCTCGATCCTGACCCGGCGCTCGACGGCGGCGGTGCGGGCGTGGTTCGAGGGCTTCGGCATCACCCGGGCGACGGCGCCGGTGCGCATCCCGCCCACTCCGGAGGCGGGCGTGTACCGGGGAAGGATCTGCCTTCCGGTACGCCATCGGGGTGTCGTCCTCGGCTATGTCTGGCTGCTGGACTACGACCCGGGTCCGACCGACGCGCAGCTCGCCGCCGCCATGCAGGTGACGGGGCGGATCGGCGCGCTGCTCGCGGACGAGGCGCGGGCGGGGGCGGGGCTCGGGCGGGAGCTGCGGGCGGTGCTGACCGCCGAGGAGGGGTGGCAGCGGGACATGGCGGTGACCGAGCTGCGCACGGCGCTCGGTCCGCGCGCGGACGGCCCGCACACCGTGGTCTGTCTGGCTCCCTGGCCCTCGGCCGACCCCGACGACGCCCCCTCGGTGCGGACGGTCCCGCACGCCACCGCGCTGTGCACGGTGCCGTGGGGCGCCACCGGGCAGAGCCTCGCGGTGCTGGTGCGGCTGCGCAGTACGGACGTGACGGCTCCGGCGCTGACGGCGGCGGCGCGGCTGGCGCAGGAGGCGGAGGGCGCGAAGGGCGGGGGTCGCGCGGGCGGGTCCGGCGTCGGTGTGGGGGCGGGGTCCCGTGTCGGTGTCGGTGTCGGTGAACCCCGGAGCGGGATCGCGGAGCTGGGGGCGGTCTGGCGGGAGGCGTCGGCGGCGGCGCGGGCGGCGCTGGCCGAGCCGCGGTTCGGACCGGTCGCGCAGTGGCGCGGGATCGGGCCGTACCGGCTGCTGACCGCGCTGCCGCCGAGCGTGGTGCAGGACCCGGTGGTACTGCCGCTGCTCTCCCCCGCCCAGCACGAACTGGCCCGCACCGCCGAGGTGTATCTCGACTGCGCGGGCCAGGCGGGGCGGGCGGCGGCCGAGCTGGGCATCCACCGGCAGACGCTGTACTACCGGCTCTCCCGGGTGGAGCGGCTGACCGGGCTCGACCTGGACGACGGCGAGGACCGGCTGCTGCTGCACATGGCGCTGAAGCGGGCGCGGCTGGGCTGAGGTCAGCGCTTGTGTGCTCAGTCCTGTCGAGATCAGCCCTTCCGAGATGAGCCCTGCCGAACTCAGCCCTTCCGGTCTCAGCCCTTTCCGGCGGCCTCGATGACCTGGCGCAACCCCTCGGTGAGCGCGTCCCCGTCCGGGGCGGTCTTCGGGTCGAAGGCCCACTGGCCGATGAGACCGGTCATCAGGGTCAGATAGAAGCGCCCGAGGGTGTCGGCGGTCTCGTCGCCCACCTCCTCCTCCGGGACGCCCATGAGCAGGGCGATCAGACCGCGACCGCCCTCCCGCTGTTCGCGCGCCAGGTACTCGCGCACTTCGGGCAGTTCGATGGTCATGACCTCCATGCCGAGCCGGAAGACCGACCCGGGCTCGCGCATGGTGGTGACGATGTTCGACCACACCCAGCGGAAGCGCTCCAGCGAGCCGGGGGCACCTTCGGGCTCGGCTCCTCCGAAGGCGTCCCCGGCGTCGTCCACCAGCGCCACGTACGCCCGTGCCAGCAAGGCGTCCTTGGAGCCGTAGTGGTAGCCGATGGAGGCCAGGTTGGTGCCGGACTCCTTCACGATGTCGCGCGCCGTGGTCCGGGCGAACCCCTTCGCCAGCAGGCAGCGCTTGGCGCCTTCGAGCAGATCCTCACGGTGTCCCATGCCGGTCAGCGTACCCGGAGCCATACAAGCGTCCTAGACGCATGACTTATACAAGCGTTCTAGACAAGCGTTTAATACGTGCGTACATTTCTCGGCATGGTGAATCCGACGAGCACCACCCCGACTCCCGCCCAGGACACGCCCGTTCGCGCCGGACGCCGCGAATGGACCGCGCTGGGCGTGCTAATGCTGCCGCTGCTGCTGGTCTCGATGGACGTCTCGGTGCTGTACTTCGCGACCCCCGCGATCAGCGCCGACCTCCGTCCGAGCGGCACCCAGCAGCTCTGGATCTTCGACATCTACGGCTTCGTCCTGGCCGGGCTGCTGATGACGATGGGCGCGCTCGGCGACCGCTTCGGCAGCCGTCGGCTGCTGCTCACCGGCGCCGCCGCCTTCGGCGCCGCCTCGGTCCTCGCCGCGTACGCCGACAGCGTGGCGACCCTGATCGCGGCCCGCGCGGTGCTCGGCGTCGGCGGCGCGACCCTGATGCCGTCGACCATGGCGCTGCTGCGCACCATGTTCACCGACCCCGCCGAGCGAGCGAAGGCGATCGGGCTGTGGTCCGGGGTGATGACCGGCGGCATCGCGCTGGGCTCGGTGATGAGCGGGGTCCTGGTCGAGCACTTCTGGTGGGGCTCGGTGTTCCTGGTCAACCTGCCCGCGATGCTTCTGCTGCTGGCGCTCGGTCCGGTCCTGCTCCCCGAGTCACGCAGGACGGTCTCCGGTCGCTTCGACTGGCCGAGCGTGCCGCTGTCCCTGGCCGCCGTCCTGCCCGTGGTCTACGGGCTGAAGGAGATCCCCTCCGAGGGCTGGCACCCGCTGTACGTCGTCTCGGTGACGGTCGGTCTGCTCTTCGCCGCGCTCTTCGTCCACCGCCAGCGCACGGTCGCCGCGCCGCTGGTGCCGCTCACCCTGCTGCGGCGGCGCGGGTTCACCCCGGCGCTGGTGCTGACGCTGGTGTCCGCGTTCGGGATGCTGGGCTCGGCCATCTACACCACGCAGTACATCCAGTCGGTGCTCGGCAAGAGCCCGCTCTCGGCGGCGCTGTGGAGCCTGCTGCCCTCGGTGCTCATCGGGGTGGTGGGTCCGGTGACCGCGGCGCTCGTCGCCCGGGGCGCGGACCGGGGCCGGGTGGTCGCCGCCGGGTTCGCGGTCTCCGCCGCCGGATACGTCCTGCTGGCGCTCACGGGGACCGACTCGCTGTGGCTGGTGCTCGCCGGGGCGGGGGTGCTGGCGTCGGGCGCGGTGATGGTGATGTCGCAGCTCACGGACATGGCGATGGGCACCGCACCGGCGGAGCGGGCGGGCACCGCGTCCTCGCTGCTGGAGACGGCCACGGAACTGGGCGGGGCGCTCGGGATGGCGTTCCTGGGCTCGGTCGGCGCCGCCGTCTACCGGCACCAGATGCCCTCGGACGCGCCCGGTCCGGCCCGCGAGACCCTCGGCGGCGCCCTGGCCACCGCCGCCCAACTGCCCGGCCGTACCGGCGAGGCGCTGCTGACCTCGGCACGCGAGGCGTTCACGCACGGGATGTGCGCGGCGGCGGTCACCGGGGCGGTGGTGCTGGTGCTTGCCGCGGTGGGGGCGGTGGTGAGCCTGCGGAGGCCGGCCACGGAGCGGACCGGCACCGGTCAGCCCGGTGAGGAGCGGCGCGACGCGGACAAGCGTCCCGTGGAGCAGCTCGACCCCCGGTAGCGGGAAACGGCGGAGCGCCGGGCGGAACCGATGATCGGTCCGCCCGGCGCTCCGTCACGTACGCGGAGGGTACGTACTCAGACCAGGTTCACCGACCGGGCGGACGTCGCCCCGATCTCCTCGGCCAGCTCGGTCAGCGTGGCCGGGGAGACCGTGTCGTCCACGGTCAGCACGGCCAGCGCCTCGCCGCCCGCCGCCGCGCGGGCGACCTGCATACCGGCGATGTTGATGCCCGCCTCGCCCAGGACCCGGCCGACGGTGCCGACGACACCGGGACGGTCCTCGTAGCGCAGGACGACCATGTGCTCGGCGAGCGCGAGGTCGACGTCGTACTCCCCGACCGCCACGATCTTCTGGACGTGCTTGGGACCGGCCAGCGTGCCGGAGACCGAGACCTCCTCGCCGCCCGCGAGGGTGCCGCGCACGGTGACCACGTTGCGGTGGTCGGCGGACTCGGAGCTGGTGGTCAGGCGGACCTCGACGCCGCGCTCCTGCGCGAACAGCGGCGCGTTGACGTAGGAGACCGTCTCGTCCACCACGTCCTCGAACACGCCCTTGAGCGCGGACAGCTCCAGGACCTTCACGTCGTGCTGGGTGATCTCGCCGTAGACCTCGACGTCGAGGCGGACCGCGACCTCGCCCGCCAGCGCGGTGAAGATGCGGCCGAGGCGCTCGGCGAGCGGCAGTCCGGGCTTGACGTCCTCGGCGATGACACCGCCCTGGACGTTCACCGCGTCCGGGACCAGCTCACCGGCGAGCGCGAGGCGCACCGAGCGGGCCACCGCGATGCCCGCCTTCTCCTGAGCCTCGTCGGTGGAGGCGCCCAGGTGCGGGGTGCAGACGACCTGGTCCAGCTCGAAGAGCGGGGAGTCGGTGCACGGCTCCTTCGCGTACACGTCGAGACCGGCGCCCGCGACGCGTCCCTCCTTGAGCGCCGCGTACAGCGCCGCCTCGTCCACGATGCCGCCGCGCGCGGCGTTGACGATCCGCACGGTCGGCTTGACCTTGCGCAGCGCCTCGTCGCCGATCAGACCGAGGGTCTCGGGGGTCTTCGGCAGGTGGACGGTGATGAAGTCGGAGACCTCGAGGAGTTCGTCCAGCGAGAGCACCTTGACGCCCATCTGCGCGGCCCGGGCGGGCTGCACGTAGGGGTCGTAGGCGACGACCTTCATGCCGAAGGCGGACATGCGCTGCGCGACCAGGGCGCCGATGCGGCCGAGACCGACGACACCGAGGGTCTTCTCGGCCAGCTCGACGCCGGTGTACTTGCTGCGCTTCCACTCGCCGTTCTTCAGCGCGGTGTTGGCCTGCGGGATGTTGCGCGCGCTGGCCACGAGCAGACCGCAGGCCAGCTCGGCGGCGGTGACGATGTTGGAGGTGGGGGCGTTGACGACCATCACGCCGGCCTTGGTGGCGGCGGAGACGTCGACGTTGTCCAGGCCGACGCCGGCTCGTGCGACGACCTTCAGCTTCTTGGCGACGGCGATCGCCTCGGCGTCGACCTTGGTCGCGGAGCGGACGAGGATCGCGTCCACGTCGGCGATGGCGGGGAGCAGTTCGGCGCGGTCGGCTCCGTTGCAGTGCCGGATCTCGAAGTCCGGTCCGAGTGCGTCGACGGTCGCGGGCGACAGCTCTTCAGCGATGAGTACGACGGGTTTCGAGCTCACGTGAGTCCTCACAAGTCCAATGCGGACGGCCGTCCCGACGGCCGCTGGCGGAGGGGAGCGGCGCCGGGGAATTCCCGGTGCGCTCACGCGTCGTTCGGTGCGTGCTCTCGGTGTGCCGGACGAAGGTCCTCGTAGCGGAGCTACTAGGACCTTTGGCCGGTGCGGCGGGAGTGCGTGCCGGGCGGCGCGGGGGTGTGCCGGAAATTTCTCGGTGTCGCTTAGCCGCGTGGAAGACGCACGACACTGTGGGCCTGACGCGTATGTAGTGCTGCAGTGTAGTGGCGCCACGGGCGCCGGAGTCTGCCTCGGTGGAAGGATCACCCGGACGGGAAGCGCCGCTTTGTACGGTGCCCGCGCGCGGCTCCGCGACCGCGCTCCCCGGTGAGCGGGGAGCGCGGCCGCGGGGCCCGTCGGTCACGCCTCTTCGTCGACCCAGGACATCAGCTTGCGGAGCTGCTTGCCCGTGGTCTCCAGCAGGTGCTCGGAGTCCTGCTTCTTGTACTCGTCGTACTTCTTCAGACCGCCGTGGTACTCGTCCATCCAGTTCTTGGCGAAGGTGCCGTCCTGGATCTCGGCGAGGACCTGCTTCATCTCGGCCTTGGTGGCGTCGGTGACGATGCGCGGGCCGGTGACGTAGTCGCCCCACTCGGCGGTCTCGGAGATGGACCAGCGCATCTTCTCCAGACCGCCCTCGTACATGAGGTCGACGATCAGCTTCAGCTCGTGCAGGCACTCGAAGTAGGCGATCTCCGGCTGGTAGCCCGCCTCGGTCAGGGTCTCGAAGCCCGCCTTGACCAGCGCGGCGGTGCCGCCGCACAGCACGGCCTGCTCGCCGAAGAGGTCGGTCTCGGTCTCCTCGGTGAACGTCGTCTTGATGACGCCGGCGCGGGTGCCGCCGATCGCCTTGGCGTACGACAGGGCCAGCGCGAAGCCGTCGCCGGAGGCGTCCTGCTCGACCGCGACGATGCAGGGGACGCCGCGACCCTCCTCGTACTGACGGCGCACCAGGTGGCCCGGGCCCTTGGGGGCGACCATGCAGACGTCGACGCCCGCCGGGGGCTTGATGAAGCCGAAGCGGATGTTGAAGCCGTGGCCGAAGAACAGCGCGTCGCCGTCCTTCAGGTGCGGGGCGATGGACTCCTCGTAGACCTGTCCCTGGATCGGGTCCGGGACCAGGATCATGATGACGTCGGCCTCTTCGGCGGCCTCGGCCGGGGTGACCACGCGCAGCCCCTGCTCCTCGGCCTTGGCGCGGGACTTGGAGGTCTCGGGCAGACCGACGCGGACGTCGACGCCCGAGTCCCGCAGCGACAGGGCGTGGGCGTGGCCCTGGCTGCCGTAGCCGATGACCGCGACCTTGCGGCCCTGGATGATGGACAGGTCTGCGTCGTCGTCGTAGAACAGCTCGGCCACTGGAACTCTCCTTGATGTGCGGATGTGCGTCCCACCGTATTGCGGCGGGGTGAGGGAAGGTCTGGGGGTCTCGGCATCCGGTCGCCGCGCCGGTGCTGCGGCGACCGGGCCGGGGGTCACGCCGAGCGGTCGAGGGCGCGCAGCGAGCGGTCGGTGATGGAGCGGGCGCCGCGTCCGATGGCGATCGTGCCGGACTGGACCAGCTCCTTGATGCCGAAGGGTTCCAGCATCTTGAGCATGGCGGACAGCTTCTCGCCCGAGCCGGTGGCCTCGATGGTGACGGCTTCCGGGGAGACGTCGACGGTCTTGGCGCGGAAGAGCTGGACGATCTCGACGATCTGGGAGCGGGTCTCGTTGTCGGCGCGGACCTTCACCAGGACGAGTTCGCGCTGGACGGCCTGACCGGGCTCCAGCTCGACGATCTTGAGCACGTTGACGAGCTTGTTGAGCTGCTTGGTCACCTGCTCAAGCGGCAGGTCCTCGACGCCGACCACGATGGTGATGCGGGAGATGTCGGGGTGCTCGGTGACGCCCACCGCGAGCGAGTCGATGTTGAAGCCGCGGCGGGAGAAGAGGGCGGCGATGCGGGCGAGGATGCCCGGGGTGTTCTCCACCAGGACGGAGAGCGTGTGCTTGGACATGGTCGTTTACGTCTCTCTCGCTCAGTCGTCCGCGCCGTCGCCGAAGTCGGGGCGGACGTCACGGGCGGCCATGATCTCGTCGTTGGTGGTGCCGGCGGCGACCATCGGCCACACCATGGCGTCCTCGTGGACGATGAAGTCCACGACCACGGGGCGGTCGGTGATGGCGTTGGCCTCCTCGATGACCTTGTCCAGGTCCTCGGGGCGCTCGCAGCGCAGACCCACGCAGCCCATGGCCTCGGACAGCTTCACGAAGTCCGGCACGCGGGTGCCGCGTGCCTCGGGGTTGACGTCCTCGGGGCCGGAGTGCAGGACGGTGTTGGAGTAGCGCTGGTTGTAGAACAGGGTCTGCCACTGGCGGACCATGCCGAGGGCGCCGTTGTTGATGATGGCGACCTTGATCGGGATGTTGTTCAGCGCGCAGGTGGTCAGTTCCTGGTTGGTCATCTGGAAGCAGCCGTCGCCGTCGATGGCCCAGACCGTGCGCCCGGGCTGTCCGGCCTTGGCGCCCATGGCGGCGGGGACCGCGTAGCCCATCGTCCCGGCGCCGCCGGAGTTGAGCCAGGTCGCGGGCTTGTCGTACTGGATGAAGTGGGCGGCCCACATCTGGTGCTGGCCGACGCCCGCCGCGAAGATCGTGTCGTCGGGGGCCAGTTGGCCGATGCGCTCGATGACGGCCTGCGGGGAGAGCGAGCCGTCCTCGGGGCGGTCGTAGCCGAGCGGGTAGGTCTCGCGCCAGCGGGTCAGATCGCGCCACCAGGCGGTGTAGTCGCCCTGGTTGCCCTCGCTGTGCTCCTTCTGCACCGCCTGCACCAGGTCGGCGAGGACCTCGCGGGCGTCGCCCACGATCGGCACGTCGGCCTCGCGGTTCTTGCCGATCTCCGCCGGGTCGATGTCGGCGTGCACGATCTTGGCGTACGGCGCGAAGCCGTCGAGCTTGCCGGTGACGCGGTCGTCGAAGCGGGCGCCGAGGGCGACGATCAGGTCGGCCTTCTGCAGCGCGGTGACGGCGGTGACCGAACCGTGCATGCCCGGCATGCCCACGTGCAGCGGGTGGCTGTCGGGGAACGCGCCGAGCGCCATCAGGGTGGTGGTGACGGGCGCGCCGGTCAGCTCGGCGAGGACCTTCAGCTCGGCGGTGGCGTGTGCCTTGAGGACGCCGCCGCCGACGTAGAGGACGGGCCGCTTGGCGGTGGTGATCAGCTTGGCTGCCTCGCGGATCTGCTTGGCGTGCGGCTTGGTCACCGGGCGGTAGCCGGGCAGGTCCGTGACCGGCGGCCAGGAGAAGGTCGTCCGCGCCTGCAGGATGTCCTTCGGGATGTCGACGAGCACCGGTCCCGGGCGGCCGGTCGAGGCGATGTGGAACGCCTCCGCGATCACCCGGGGGATGTCCTCGGCCTTGGTGACCAGGAAGCTGTGCTTGGTGATCGGCATGGTGATGCCGACGATGTCCGCCTCCTGGAAGGCGTCCGTGCCGATCGCCTTGGAGACGACCTGGCCGGTGATCGCCACCAGCGGGACCGAGTCCATGTTCGCGTCCGCGATCGGGGTGACCAGGTTGGTGGCGCCGGGTCCCGACGTGGCCATGCAGACGCCGACCTTGCCGGTGGCCTGCGCGTAGCCGGTGGCCGCGTGCCCCGCTCCCTGCTCGTGGCGGACCAGTACATGGCGCACCCGCTTGGAGTCCATCAGCGGGTCGTAGGCGGGGAGGATCGTGCCCCCGGGAATGCCGAACACGGTGTCGACCCCGACCTC
Source organism: Streptomyces sp. DSM 110735 (assembly GCF_016482685.1). Classification (GTDB taxonomy): domain Bacteria; phylum Actinomycetota; class Actinomycetes; order Streptomycetales; family Streptomycetaceae; genus Streptomyces. The sequence goes on from NZ_JACYHF010000008.1 coordinate 188,734, forward strand.
CTCCAGCGAGCGCACGAGCGACTGGGCGCCCGTCACGTGCTCGACAGGGGCGACGTGCTGCCCTCCGGATCGGGGCCGCGGCTGCGGATGGTGGGCCCCGGTGGCCTGCTCGGTCATCGGCATTCTCTTCTCGATGCTGAGGGTTTTTGCGAGGTTTGAGCGGAGCTGGAGCGCCGCACGAGGGGCACTCGTGCAACAAAAAACCCCTCGTGCCGGGATGGCAAGCGAGGGGAGCGCGTCGGTGAGGGGCGCTGGGGTTTCCGGATCGTCCTCCGGTCGTCCCAGCTCAGCCGACGCGCTGTCCAAGTACGAGAATTCGGGTGCGCATGGCATTGACCCTCCCTCCGGCGCGCACCGCCTGTCAAGTGGGTGGGACGGCCGTCTCATTATGTGAGCGGAGGGTGGTGGTACCGCCGATCACCGTGGACATGCCTCCGGAGTACACCCCGGCACCCGCACTCGCACCCCCGCTCGCCCCCGCGCCCTTGCCCGCCAGCACCGGCTCGCCCGGGGCGTGCGGCACCGGATAGCGCCCGGCGGCGAGCGCGCGGCGCAGCCGGTACTCGTCCACCGGTCCCGCGAACGCCATGCCCTGGCCGTGCGTGCAGCCCATCGCGCGCAGGGCGACGACCTGCTCGGGCAGGTCGACCCCCTCGGCCACGGACTGGAGCCCGAGGTCGCCCGCGATCTTCAGCAGCCCGCTGGTGATCTTGTGCAGCCGCGCGGACTCCACGACGCCCTCGACCAGCCCGCGGTCGAGCTTGAGGATGTCCACGGGGAGCCTGCGCAGCGCGGTGAAGGCCGCGCAGCCGCCCCCGAAGCCGTCCAGGGCGATCCGCACCCCGAGCCGGCTGAGGGCGGTCAGGCGCCGCTCCAGCTCGTCCAGGGAGAGCCGCGGGTCGGTGTCGGACAGTTCGATCACGAGCGCCCCGGGCGGCAGCCCGTGCCGGGTCAGCAGCGCCTCGATGGTGCCGAGCGGGGGCAGCGAGCGGTCCAGGAGCCGCCGGGCGCTCATCCGGACCGCGACCGGGACGACCAGTCCCCCGGCGGCCCGCTCGGCAGCCTGCTCCACGGCTTCGCGGAGTATCCAGCGCTCCAGCTCGGCCGTCTTGTCGCCGTCGTCCGCGACCCGCAGGAACTCGGCGGGGGTGAACAGCACGCCCTGCGAGGAGCGCCAGCGGGCGTGTGTGGAGACCGACGCGATCCGGCCGTTCTCCAGACAGACCACCGGCTGGTGCAGCAGCGCGAACTCGCCGTCGTGCAGCGCGGCGCGCAGCCGTCCGGCCAGCTCGGCCTTGCGGACCACGTCCTGCTGCATCTGCGGGCGGTACAGCTCGACGCGTCCCTTGCCGCCCGCCTTGGCGCGGTACATCGCGAGGTCCGCGTTGCGCAGCAGCTCGCCCGCGCCGAGACCGGGCTCGGCGAAGGCGACGCCGATGGAGGCGTTGACCCGGACATCGTTGCCGTCGATGGGGTAGGGCTGGGAGAGGGTCATCCTGAGGCGGTCGGCGAGCTCCAGGATGTTCCGCTCCCGGGCGGCGCGGTCGCGGGTGCCGTCGCCGGTGATCAGGGCGGCGAACTCGTCGCCGCCGAGCCGGGAGGCGGTGTCCGACTGGCGCACCGCCTCGTGCAGCCTGCGGGCGGCCTGGACGAGGAGCTGGTCCCCTGCCTGGTGCCCGATGGTGTCGTTGACGGCCTTGAAGCCGTCCAGGTCGATGAAGAGCACGGCGGTGCCGCGCAGGGCGGCGCCCCGGTCGCTCGCCCGGCGCCCGGACAGTGCCTGCTGGACGCGTCTGGTGAACAGGGCCCGGTTGGGCAGGTCGGTGAGCGGGTCGTGCTCGGCGTTGTGCTGCAACTGGGCCTGAAGCCGGACGCGTTCGGTCACGTCGCGGCTGTTGAAGATCAGCCCGCCGTGGTGCCGGTTGACGGTGGACTCGACGTTGAGCCAGCCGCCCGTGCCGGAGCGGAAGCGGCACTCGATGCGGGTGGTGGGTTCGTCCGCGGGGCTGGCGGCGAGGAAGCGGCGCACCTCGTGCAGGACGCAGCCCAGGTCCTCGGGGTGGATCAGCTTGGCCAGTTCGGTGCCGACGAGTTCCTCGGCGGGGCGGCCGTAGACCCCGGCGGCGGCCGGGGAGACGTACCGCAGGATGCCGCTCGGCGCGGCGATCATGATGACGTCGCTGGAGCCCTGCACCAGGGAGCGGAAGTGGTTCTCCTTGTGGGCCAGTTCCTGGGCGAGGGTGATGTTGTCGAGCAGCATGATGCCCTGGCGGACGACGAGGGCGAGGACCACGGCACCGGCCGTGATCAGCACGACGTGGTCGGGCCTGCGGCCGTTGAGCACGTTGTACAGGATGCCGAGCGTGCACACGGCGGCGGCGAGGTACGGCGTCAGCGCGGCGAGCGAGCCGGTGATCGGGCGGCCCGCCGGGTACCTGACCTGTTCGGTGTCGGGTGCGGGCGGGCAGCCGGAGCCCCCGCTGCGCGGGCCGGGGACGCGCTCGCGGGCGGCGCGGGGCGGTCCGTCGTGCGTGTGCTGCTTCGGGGCGGCCCAGGGGGCGTACGCGAGCAGCAGCGAACCGGCGAACCAGCCCGCGTCGAGCAGTTGCCCCGAGCGGTAGTGGCTGTGCAGCAGCGGGGAGGTGAACAGCGCGTCGCACATCACCGTGAGGGCGAGGGCGCCGATCGCGGTGTTCACCGCCGTGCGGTTGCCGGGGCTGCGCCGGAAGTGCAGCGCGAGCACCATGCTGACCAGCGCGATGTCGAGCAGTGGGTACGCCAGCGAGAGCGCGGTGTGCGCGACGCTCGGGCCGTCGAAGCGGGCGGCCTGGGCGAGGGCGAGGCTCCACGACAGGGTGAGCAGCGAGCCGCCGATCAGCCAGGCGTCCAGGGTGAGACAGATCCAGCCCGCCCGGTTGAGGGGGCGTTTGGCGAGGACCAGCAGTCCCACGATGGCGGGCGGCGCGAAGCAGAGGAAGAACAGGTCCGCGTAGCTCGGGCTGGGCACGTCGCGGCCGAGGACGACCTCGTACCATCCCCAGACCGCGTTGCCGAGGGCGGCCATCGCGGAGGAGAGCGCGAAGAGCAGCCAGGCGGGGCGGAAGCGCACCCCGGGGCTGCGGGCGTAGAGGAAGCAGGAGACCGCGGCGGTGCCCGCGGCGGCGGCGAGACCGAAGTCGCCCATGAACAGCGCGACTTGCTTGCTGCCCCAGTCCAGCGCGGCTCCGATGCCGTACGCCCCGCAGATCAGGGCGAGGACGAGCTGCTGGGCCAGGCGGGAGTTCTCGGTGGCGGGGCGCGGGTCCGGCTTCGGGGCCTGGGGCGGCTCCGGCGCGCGCAGCGCCCCGTCGAGCGCGGTGGGTGTGAGCGAGGGAAGCGCGTTCACCGGGGCCTCCCGCTCCGTGCTGCCGGTCCCCGGTCGGCGGGGGGACGGTGGACGGGCCTCCTGCGGGCGCCCGGCCTGTGGTGCGGGCCGGGACTCGCGCCGTGCTGCGAGCCGTGGTGCCTGTGATGGCTCGTGTGATGGCCGCGACCGCGCGCGGTCGTGCGCCAGGGTCGCCGTCGGCGGCTTCGCCGCGTCGGATCGTTCGTCCATAGGCCGTGCATCGCCCGTCGCCCCCCTCACCATTTCCGAAGTGTCCATCCCCGGCGCCGAACGGTCGGCGGCGCTGCCCCTGTCGGGACGATACACCAGTATCGTCACTCAGGGACATAGCTTCTCTACTCTCCGTGACGACCAGCGGCGATGCGGGCACGGACCGCGCCCGAAGGGTCGCGGAGGGTGCCCGGACCGGTCAACCGCCGGTGGTACCGGGGCCGGTGGTGAGGATCACGTTGCGCAGCGGCTCATGGTTCACGAACCGGCTCAATTGGTCCACGAGCAGTCGCTCGGCACGCGGCGGGAACGCGGAACTCATTCCGCCCACGTGCGGACTGATCAGCACACCGGGTGCCCGCCACAACGGGTGCCCCGGCGGCAGCGGTTCGGGATCGGTCACGTCGAGCGCGGCGGTGATCCGCCCGCGCTCCAGCTCCGTGAGCAGGGCGTCGGTGTCGACGACGGGTCCGCGCGCGACGTTGACCAGCAGGGCGCCGTCCTTCATCCGGGCGAGGAAGGCGGCGTCGGCGAGATGCCGGGTCTCCTCGGTCAGCGGCGTGGAGAGGATCACCACGTCGGCCTCGGGGAGCAGCGCGGGCAGTTCGGTGAGCGGGTGCACGAGACCGCGCTCGGTGGTGCGCCGGGAGCGCGCGACGCGCAGCACGCGCGCCGGTTCGAACGGTACGAGCCGGTCCTCGATCGCCTCCCCGATCGCGCCGTAGCCGACGACGAGCACGGTCCGGTCGGCCAGCGACGGCCTCGGCTCGGGCCGCCAGCGCTCCTCGTCCTGGGCCCGCACGAAGCCGGGGACGCCGCGCAGCGTGGCCAGCACGAGGGTGAGCGTCAGTTCGGCGGTGCTGGTCTCGTGCACCCCGCGCGCGTTGCAGAGGTGAACGCCGGGGGCGGTCTCCGAGAGCGCCGGGATCATGTCGTCCACCCCGGCGGTGAGGGTCTGGACCAGCCGCAGCCGGGTCATCTCCTTCAGCGGGCGGTGCTTGATCGCGGCGCTGCGCAGATACGGCACGACGTACACCGCGCAGTCGGCCGGGTCGCCGGGGAACTCCTGCTCGCCGTTCTCGCCCCCGTCCCAGAAGAGATAACGGAACCCGTCGGGGAGTCCGCGGATCTTCTCGGGCGGAATGGGCAGCCAGACGTCGTCGGTCATGTGCGGGAGGCTAATTCACCTCGCCGTGGCGCGGGGCGTTTCGGGTGGTCGCGGGCGGGAGGGCGATTCCTGCGGGGCGGGCGGCAGAGGTTAGGTTGGGGCGCGAGGGGCGAGGGAGGTTCGCGGGCAGGTGGAGCGCAGGACGATCGGCGCGGGGATCCTCGCCGCGGGGGCCGTCGGGCTCGGATGCATGCCGATGAGCTGGGCCTACACCGCCTCGCGGCGGCGGGGCGAGGAGTCGCTCCGTACCGTGCACCGGGCGCTGGACCTGGGCGCGGACTTCCTGGACACCGCGGACATGTACGGCCCGTTCACCAACGAGCTGCTGCTCGGGCGGGTGCTCAAGGAGCGGCGCGCGGACGCCTTCGTGGCGACCAAGGCGGGGCTGCTGGTGGGCGGCGACCGGCACATCGTGGCCAACGGCCGCCCCGGCTACGTGAAGCGCGCCTGCGACGCCTCTTTGCGGCGCCTGCAGACCGATGTGATCGACCTCTACCAGTTGCACCGCGCCGATCCCGAGGTCCCCGTCGAGGAGACCTGGGGCGCGATGTCCGAGCTGGTACGGGCCGGCAAGGTGCGGGCGCTCGGGCTCTGCGCGCTGGACCCACGCGCCACCCGCCGCTCCGGCGCCGGGCCCTACGACGCCACACTGGACCAACTCCGGCGCGTGCAGCAGGTGTTCCCGGTGGCCTCGGTGCAGGCGGAGCTGTCGGTGTGGTCGCAGCGGGCGCTTCGTTCCCTGCTGCCGTGGTGCGAGGCGCGGGGGGTCACCTTCCTCGCGGCGATGCCGCTGGGCAGCGGCTTCCTGACGGGCACCCTGACCCCGGGGCAGGGCTTCGAGCCGGACGACGCCCGCGCCCGTCATCCCCGCTTCACCGCCGACATGATGGCCGCCCACCAGCCGATCGTGGCCGACCTGCGCCGGGTGGCCCGCCGCCACGGTCCCGGCGTCACCCCGGCCCAGGTGGCTCTGGCGTGGGTCCTGTCCCGGGGGTGCCATGTGATCGCCCTGCCCGGTACCAAGCACGCCCACTGGGCGGAGGAGAACGCGGGGGCGGCGGAGCTGCGGCTGACGGCGCAGGACGTGGCGGAGCTTTCGGCGGCGCCGGGCGTGCGGGGGGCGTGGGACTGATCCGCGGGGTCCTGGGGCCGGTCCGGGAGGGAATCCCGTGCTCCGGATGTGGGGCTTCGGGAACGGGAGGGGTGGCCCGGTACGTTTTCGTCCTGGACGGGTAGCTGTTCCACGCCCGGCGCTCCGAGAGGACCTTGATCGTGCGAAGCCGAATCCTGCCGGCGGTGCTGGCGACGACGGCGCTGCTCCTTGTGGCGGGCTGTTCCGGCGACGGTGGCGGGGCGGTCGACGGCGGGCGGAGCACCACGCCCGGCGGAGTGGCCACGGACACCGCGTCCCCGTCCGCTCCCGCCGCCAAGGGCTCGGTGAAGGTGCTGCGGACGGTGGCGGACGGGCTGCACACCCCGTGGGGGCTCGCGCCGCTGCCCGGCGGGGATCTGCTGGTGTCCTCGCGGGACGACGCCACGCTCACCCGGATCGACCCGAAGACGGGGAAGAAGACCGGGCTGGGCCGGATCTCCGGGGTCTCCCCGGACGGCGAGGGCGGTCTGCTGGGCATCGCGCTGTCCCCGGACTTCGCCTCGGACCACATGGTGTACGCCTACTTCACCTCCGCCTCCGACAACCGCATCGTCCGCGTGCGCTACGACGAGAACAAGCCGTCCGGCGAGCAACTGGGCGCCCCGGACACGGTGTTCAAGGGCATCCCCAAGGGCCGCATCCACAACGGCGGCCGCATCGCCTTCGGCCCGGACGGGATGCTCTACGCGGGCACCGGCGAGAGCGGCAGCGGCGACCTCGCCCAGAAGCGCACCTCGCTCGGCGGCAAGATCCTCCGCCTCTCCCCGGAGGGCGACCCGGCACCCGGCAACCCCTTCCCGCACTCCCCCGTGTACTCCTACGGCCACCGCAATGTGCAGGGTCTCGCCTGGGACTCCCAGCAGCGGCTCTTCGCCTCGGAGTTCGGGCAGGACACCTGGGACGAGCTGAACGCGATCGCCCCGGGCGGCAATTACGGCTGGCCCGACGCCGAGGGCAGGTCCGGCGACAAGCGGTTCACCAGCCCGCTCGCCCAGTGGCACACCGACCAGGCGTCCCCCAGCGGCATCGCCTATGCGGACGGCGTGATCTGGATGGCGGGGCTCAGGGGCGAGCGGCTGTGGCGCGTTCCGCTGCGCGGCACCGCCGCCTCCGCGCCGCCCCAGGCGTTCCTCGACGGGACGTACGGCCGCCTGCGCACGGTGGTCCCGGCGGGCGGCGACCGCCTCTGGCTGCTCACCAGCAACACCGACGGACGCGGCGACCCGAAGAAGGGCGACGACCGGCTCCTGGAGCTGCGCGTGAGCTGACGGGCGCTCACCAGGGCGACAGCAGGCACCGCGCGAGCCGCCCGCTACCCCGCCACCAGCCGCTCCTCCCCCGGCGGGAACAGCTCCAGCCGGTGGGCCAGCGCCGCCGCCTCGCCCCGGCTCGCGACCCCCAGCTTCGCGAGGATGTTGGAGACGTGCACGCTCGCCGTCTTCGGGGAGATGAACAGCTCCTCGGCTATCTGCCGGTTGGTGCGCCCGGCCGAGACCAGGCGCAGCACGTCCCGCTCCCGCCCGGTGAGACCGAGGGCGGCGGCGGGGTCCGCGACGGCGAGGGTCTGCTTCGGGACGCGGGCCAGGGTGAGCCGGGCGCGCCGGACGAGCCGGGCGACCGCCTCGGCCAGCGGACGGGCGCCCAGATGGTCGGCGACCGCCGCGCACAGCCGCAGCAGCTCCACCGCCCGGTCCCGCTCGTCCTCCCCGCCCTCCGCGAGCAGCGCCTCGGCCAGTTGGTACCGGACCCGGGCGAGGTCGTAGGGCCGGTCCAGGCACTCGAAGGCGCAGGCCACCGGCGACCAGTCGGCTGCCGTGTCCCGGTCCTCGGCGCGCAGCAGCTCGGCGCGGGTCCACTCCTCGTACGCCCGCCAGAGCGGGACACCGGTCGGCAGGGTGCGCACGGTCTCGCGGAGCAGGGCGAGCTGCGCGGCGCGACCGGGCTCGGCGGCGGCCAGGGTGCGCAGGTCGGCCTCGGCGGTGGCGGCGGCCCGCAGCAGCGGCCAGGCGTCCCGGTGGGCGCCGGTGGGCACCCCGCGCTCCAGTGCCGTCCGCAGTTCGGCGCGGGCGTCCTCGAACCTGCCCTCCGCGGCGGCGACCCCGAGGGCGACCCGGGCGAGGGGCAGCCACTGCTGGGGCATCGGGTCCTGCGTGCCGTAGCGCTCGCGGGCTACGGCCAGGTGCCGGGACGCCTCCGCGCTGTCGCCCCGGGACAGCGCGAACCGGGCGAGGCTCAGCGCGCCGCCGCCCTGCGGCCGGGCACTGGTGCCGGTGCGCAGGGCTCGCTCGGCCGCTTCGGCCGCCTCGGTCCAGCTACCGAGGGCGTAGAGCGTGTCGGCGAGGTTGCCCCACATCCACGCCTGCGGGTCGCGCGGTCCGGAGCGGCGGGCGAACTCGAGTCCCTCGCGCAGCAGGGGTTCGGCCTCCCGCTGGCGCCCGAGGTTCAGCAGGACGGAGGGCAGGTTGATGTAGGCGCGGCGGGCCACCTCGGTCACGCCCTCCGCGAGCGCGTCGGCGCTGACCTGGCGCAGCTCGGCGAGCCCGGCGTCGATACCGCCCGCGTCGATCATGAGGCTGCCGAGGGTGAGCCGGGCGTTCAGCTCGATCTCGCGGGCGCCGACCATGCGCGCGTACTCCACGGCACGTTCGGCGGCGGCGAAGGCGTCCGGACCCGGCCGGTGCAGCATGGACCACCCGGCGACGAGGGTCAGCACCTCGGCGTGCACCTCGGAGGGCGGCAGTCCGCGCACCAGGTCCTGGGCGGTGGCCAGTTCGCGCCAGCCGTCGCCCCGGGCCAGCGCCTGGACCAGACACGAGCGCTGCACCCAGAACCAGGCGGCGCGATAGCGGTCCCCGCTCGAACGCGGTGGAGAGCCCGGGGAAGGGTCGGACTCGTCGTCCAGGAGCCGCAGCGCGCGTTTGCAGATTTTCAGCGCGCGTTCGCGCTCGCCGCCGAAGCTGCCCGCCACCACCGCCTCCGCGAGCAGGTCGACGTAGCGCAGCGGGGCGGCCGGGCGGTCCGCCTCCCCGGGCGGGAGCGCGGCGGCCGGGTAGACGTCCATGCAGTCGAGGGGGCGCAGGGCCGCGCGGGTCTCCTCCGGCGCGGTGTCCCACAGAGCCGTCGCCCGCTCCAGGAGGCGCAGTTGCTCGGTGTAGGCGTGTCTGCGGCGGGCGACCACGGCGGCGTCGAGGACGGCGGGCAGCGCCTTGGCCGGATCCTGGGCGTGGTACCAGTACCCCGCCAGGCGCAGCACCCGGGCGTCGGCGGGGACGAGCCCGGGGTCGGCCTCCAGGGCTTGCGCGTAGCGGCGGTTGAGCCGGGAACGCTCGCCGGGCAGCAGGTCGTCGGCGACGGCTTCGCGGACCAGGGAGTGCCGGAAGCGGTAGCCGTCACCGTCCGGGTCGGGGATGAGGATGTGGGCGCCGACGGCGGCGCGCAGGGCTTCGATGAGGTCGTCCTCGGCGAGCCGGGCGACGGCGGCGATGAGCCGGTGCTCCACCGTGGAGCCGCCTTCGGCGACGATCCGGACGACCCGCTGGGCGCTCTCGGGCAGCGCCTCGACCCGGACGAGGAGCAGGTCGCGCAGCGAACCGGTGAGCCCCGTGCCGCAGCCCTCGCAGTCCGCGACGGCCAGCTCCTCCACGAAGAAGGCGTTGCCGTCGGAGCGTTCGAAGATGGCGTCGACCTGGCGCGGGTCGGGTTCGGTGGCGAGGATGCCGGCGATCTGGCGGCCGACCTCCTCGCGGGTGAAACGGGCGAGTTCGATCCGGCGGACGGTGCGCAGCCGGTCCAGCTCGGCGAGCAGGGGGCGCATCGGGTGACGGCGGTGGATGTCGTCGGAGCGGTAGGTGGCCAGGAGCAGGACGCGGCCGGTGCGCAGGGTGCGGAAGAGGTAGGCGAGGAGATGGCGGGTGGCGGTGTCGGCCCAGTGCAGATCCTCCAGGACCAGCACCACGGTCCGCTCGGCGGAGGTCCGCTCCAGGAGCCGGGCGGTCAGCTCGAACAGCCGGGCGGTGCCCTGCTCGTCGGGCCGGTGTGCTGCCGCGCTCTCGCCCAACTCGGGCAGCAGTCCGGCCAGTTCCGCCTCCTGCCCGCTCGCCGCGTCCGCGAACGGCTCGGGCAGCGCCGCGCGCAGGGTGCGCAGCGCGCCGGAGAAGGGGGCGAACGGCAGCCCGTCCGCGCCGATCTCCACGCAGCCGCCCCGCGCGACGACCGCGCCCCGGGTGACCGCGAGGGCGCCGAACTCCTCGGTGAGGCGGGTCTTGCCGACCCCTGCCTCGCCGCCGAGCAGCAGCGCCTGCGGCTCCCCCTGGGCGGCGCGGGCGAGCGCGTCTTTCAAGGTGTCCAACTCGTCGGCACGGCCGACGAACACGGGACTGACGGACCTGGTTTCCACGTGCCCGAGCATCGCACGGGTCGGGGACGAGACGGCAGGACTTTTCCACAGGGCCGGTGCGATCATCAGCTCACCGGCCCGCCTCTCACGCCGCACGCGAGAACCGATGCCGGTCAGGACCGCCGGAGCCACCCGAGCGGCCCGGACCGCCGGTATGCGACTCCGCCTCCGTGCCGTCCCGCCCCGCCTGCCGGGCACCCGCACCCCGCGCCCCGGCCCGCCGCGCCTCGCGTGCCGTACGCGTCGCCTCGCGGACCAGCCGGGCCTGTTCCGCCTCGCGGCGCAGTTCGGCGGAGCGCAGCCGGTGGTAGTCGTCGTAAGCGAACATGACATCTCCTCCTGGGTTTTCGGGTCGAGCCGCTCGCTTCTCGCGAGGACTCCACCCTCCGCTCCCAGGGGACCGCCCCGCATCGGGCGAGTTCCGCATCTTGCGGGTGCCGCCGCAGCCCCGGACATGCGTAAGGGGGCCTCAGAGAGGTCTCGGAGGACCCTAAGGACACTCCGGGAACTCTCTGAGGCCCCCTGTGAGGAGGCGCCGGGGTCAGCTCGCCGAGGGCAGACCGAGCAGGGCGTCGGAGTACTTCAGCACCGCGAGCAGCAGGCCGATGACGCCGAGCGAGACACCCGCCCAGGCGACCGACTTGATCCAGGGAGCCTGCGGGCGGCCGGGGGCGCCGAAGGCGGGGCGGATCAGGACGACCGCGCCGGTGACCAGCGCGACGATCGCGAACAGACCTGCCCACAGCGCGGTGGCGTGCCAGGAGTCGCCGTAGACCGCCTTGATCTGCTGGGAGACGCTCGCGGTGGACGAGGTCTTGAGCTGGCCGATGAGCTGCGCGCGGGCCGAGGCCAGCGTGCCGATCCAGCCGCCGTTGAGCGAGACCAGACCGAGCGCGGCGGAGACCACGGCGGCGGCGCCCTGACCGACCCCGGACTTCTCACGGGGAGCGGCGGTCTCGTCGTCCTCGGCGAGGATCTCGTCGTGCTCCTCGTGCTCCTCGGCCGACGGCTCGGTCCGCTCGGTGCCGGTCTCGGCCTCGGGTGCCTCCTTCTCGGGGGCCTCGGCCACCGGTACCTCCTCCGGTGCCCGCTCGTCGTCGGTCTTGGTGACGTCTGTCTTCGTAGCCATGCCCGGCACCGTACGGACGGAGTCTGAGAGTCTTCTTAACGATCGCTGTGGCCGGTACGCGCGCGTGCCGCGCGCCACTCCGGGGCGAGCACCGACCAGATCTCGGTGTCCTGGCGAACCCCCCGGTAAGGAAAGTTCTCGCGGAGCACGCCCTCGCGGCTCATGCCCAGGCGCCGGGCCACGTTGACGCTCGGCTGGTTCGCGGGCGCGACCTGCCACTCCACGCGGTGCATCCCGCGCTCGTCGAACGCCCAGTCGAGCAGCACCCGCATCCCGCGCGTGACCAGCCCGCGCCCGGCCACCTCCGGCACCAGCCAGCAGCCTGCCTCGCAGGTGCCCGTCTCCGTGTCCCAGATGCGGAAGAGCAGGCCACCGACCAGTCGGCCGTCCAGCCATATGCCGTGCAGGCTGCCGCTGTCGGTGGCGCGCTTGTCGGCGTACCGCTTGAGATAGGCACGGGCGGCGTCCAGGTCGGGCACCGCGTCCGGCAGACCGACGTACTGCCCGATGAAGTCCCGCGCGCCGTCGATGGCGGCGAACATGGCCTCCGCGTGCCAGACCTCCATGGGGCGCAGTTCGGCGCCGTCGTCACCGAGGGATGTCGCGTACATCGTGCTCCGCTTCCTTCCGCAGTCCCCGGCGTTCCTCCGTCCCGGGCCGCGACGAGCTTTTCACACCGCGCGTTCACACCCCGCCGAACCGTTCCGCCCCCTGCCGAACCGGCGACCTCGGCCGCCTCAGTCGAACTGGTCCCCGAGCGCCATGATCATCGTCCCGGCCACCAGGAGCCACAGCGCGCGGCGGGTACGCCCCCGGGAGCCGAGGAAGCCCGCGAGGGCGCACACGGCGGCACCGAGGGCGTAGGCGGCGGGCACCAGCGCGGGCTCGCCCCCGGTCAGCCGGAACAGCGCGGCCCCGGCACCGGCGGCGCACAGCACGACACCGGTGAGGACGGAGGCCCAGCGAGCACGCCGGGCGTCGTCGTACTCGTCGTCATCACCGTCGTCGTCCGGGTCGGCGGCATCCGAGTCACCCGCGTCGTCGGAGCCGTCCGCCTCGTCCGAACCGGCCACGTCACCCGCGTCGTCCCCGTCCCCCTCGAAGTCGGCGTCCGCACCCGCCGTCTCCTCGTCGCTGTCCCCGGTGCCCTGCGCGAGGTCGTCCCGTTCGGCGGTGACGGGTGCGGTGCCGGAATCGGTACGTCCACTCATGCCGCGCGAGCGTAGCGCCTCGCCCGGATCAATCCGGGTGCGGGGCTGCCCGTAAGGGTGCTATCCCTGGTCGTTCGTGACCGGAAATCCGCAGAGCTACGACGAACTCACCCGCCGTCTCACCCTCCCCCGCTGTCCGCGCTCCGCCCGCTACGACGCCCGCTGGACCATCGAGAACCAGATGGGTCCGCACGCCCTGTGGCTGCTGGAGTGGCTGGCGCCCGCGCTGGGTCTGGACCGACTGCCGCCCGGCGCCCGCGTGCTCGACCTCGGCTGCGGGCGCGCGATGACCTCCGTCTTCCTCGCCCGCGAGTACGGCGTCCAGGTCGTCGCCGCCGATCTGTGGGTACGGCCCGAGGAGAACGCCGTACGGATCGCGGAGGCGGGCGTGGCCGACCGGGTGCTGCCCGTGCACGCCGAGGCGCATGAACTGCCCTTCGGGGACGGCTCGTTCGACGCGATCGTGTCCGTCGACGCGTACCAGTACTTCGGCACCGACGACCTCTGTCTCCCGCAGCTCACCCGGTTGTTGAAGCCGGGCGGCCGGATCGGCGTCGTCGTGCCGTCCCTGCGCGAGGAGCTGGAGGGCACCGAGCCGCCCGCCCCGCTGGCGCCGTACTGGGAGCCCGGGTACTGGTGCTTCCACTCCCCCGCCTGGTGGCGCCGGAACTGGACGCGCACCGGTGCCGTGACCGTGGAGACGGCCGACTGGCTGGAGGACGGCGCGCGCGAGTGGCTGCTGTGGAGCGAGGTGTGCGCCGAGGAGAGCCCGAGTGAGTTCATGCGGGGTCTCGCGCGCGACTGCGTGGACCTGCTGAAGGCCGATGAGGACGAACTGCTGGGCTTCGCCCGGATCGTGGGGCGGCGCACGTAAAACAGCGCCCGCGCGCCCCCGTACACAAGAGCGTGGCCCCGCCGGACGCGAAGTCCTGCGGGGCCACGACCGGTGTGTGCGGGGATCAGCCCTCGCTCACGCCCAGCCTCTGAAGGATCAGCTCCTTGACGCGGGCGGCGTCGGCCTGGCCACGGGTGGCCTTCATGACCGCGCCGACCAGCGCGCCGGCCGCCGCCACCTTGCCGCCGCGGATCTTGTCCGCGATGCCCGGGTTACCGGCGATGGCGTCGTCCACGGCCGTGCCGAGCGCGGAGTCGTCGGAGACGACCTTCAGACCGCGCTTGTCGACGACCTCGTCCGGGGTGCCCTCACCCGCGAGGACGCCCTCGATGACCTGGCGGGCCAGCTTGTCGTTCAGATCACCGGAGTTGACCAGCGCGGTCACCCGGGCGACCTGCTCCGGGGTGATCGCCAGCTCGTCCAGGGACGTGCCCGACTCGTTGGCGCTGCGCGCCAGTTCACCCATCCACCACTTGCGCGCGGAGGCGGCGTCGGCACCGGCGTCGATGGTGGCGACGATCAGGTCCAGCGCACCGGCGTTGGTGATCGACTGCATGTCGGTGGCCGAGATGCCCCACTCCGCAAGGAGGCGGGTACGGCGGGCCAGCGGCAGCTCGGGCAGCGCGGCGCGGATCTTCTCGACCCACTCGCGCGAGGGCGCCACCGGGACGAGGTCGGGCTCCGGGAAGTACCGGTAGTCCTCGGCCTCCTCCTTCACGCGGCCCGAGGTCGTCGACCCGGTGTCCTCGTGGAAGTGGCGGGTCTCCTGGACGATCGTGCCGCCGCCGTCGAGCACGGCCGCGTGGCGCATGATCTCGAAGCGGGCGGCACGCTCGACCGAGCGCAGCGAGTTGACGTTCTTCGTCTCGGAGCGCGTGCCGAACTTCTCGCGGCCGTGCGGGCGCAGCGACAGGTTCACGTCGCAGCGCATCTGGCCCATCTCCATCCGCGCCTCGGACACGCCGAGGGCACGGATGACCTCACGCAGCTCGCGGACGTAGGCGCGCGCGACCTCGGGGGCCCGCTCGCCCGCGCCCACGATGGGCTTGGTGACGATCTCGATGAGCGGGATGCCCGCGCGGTTGTAGTCGAGCAGGGAGTGGGACGCGCCGTGGATACGGCCGGTGGCGCCGCCGACGTGCGTCGACTTGCCGGTGTCCTCCTCCATGTGGGCGCGCTCGATCTCCACGCGGAAGGTCTCTCCGTCCTCCAACTGCACGTCGAGGTAACCGTCGAAGGCGATCGGCTCGTCGTACTGGGAGGTCTGGAAGTTCTTCGGCATGTCCGGATAGAAGTAGTTCTTCCGGGCGAAGCGGCACCACTCGGCGATCGAGCAGTTCAGCGCGAGGCCGATCTTGATGGCGGACTCGACGCCGGTCGCGTTGACGACCGGGAGCGCGCCGGGCAGGCCGAGGCACACGGGGCACGTCTGCGAGTTGGGGTCGGCCCCCAGCTCGGTCGAACACCCGCAGAACATCTTGGTGTTGGTGCCGAGTTCGACATGGACCTCAAGGCCCATGACGGGGTCGTACGACGCCAGAGCGTCCTCGTACGACACCAGGTCGGTCGTGGTGGTCACGGTGAAAACTTCCCTCTCAGCCCAGCAGGACGTCGTCGTCGCCCAGCCGCTTCAGCTCGCGGTAGAGGATGGCGAGTCCGGTGACGATGGCGACGGCGGACGCGGCGGCGTCGATCAGGCGCAGCGTGTCGTGCTCCGCGCGGGCCTTCCTGATCTGCTTGGCGACACCGACCGCGCTGAACGCGGTCCCGGCCATGGACAGGTACGTGCCGGACCTCGACTGCTTGAAGCCCTTGGCCTTGTTCAGTGCACTCACAGCGACGGTGCCTCCTCGATGAGCGGGTGCCCCCACTTTTCCACGAAGGCGGCCTCGACGGCGGCGCCGACCTTGTACAGCCTGTCGTCCTTCATCGCCGGGGCGATGATCTGCAGACCCACCGGGAGGTTGTCCTCCGGGGCGAGACCGCAGGGCAGCGACATGGCGGCGTTGCCCGCGAGGTTCGTCGGGATGGTGCACAGGTCCGCGAGGTACATCGCCATCGGGTCGTCGGCGCGCTCGCCGATCGCGAAGGCGGTGGTCGGGGTGGTCGGGGAGACGATCACGTCGACCTGCTCGAACGCCTTCTCGAAGTCCCGCGTGATGAGGGTGCGGACCTTCTGCGCGGAGCCGTAGTAGGCGTCGTAGTAGCCGCTGGAGAGGGCGTACGTGCCGAGCATGATGCGGCGCTTGACCTCGTCGCCGAAGCCCGCCTCACGGGTGAGGGAGGTGACCTCCTCGGCGGAGTGGGTGCCGTCGTCGCCGGTACGGCGGCCGTAGCGCAGGCCGTCGAAGCGGGCGAGGTTGGAGGAGCACTCGGACGGCGCGATCAGGTAGTACGCCGACAGGGCGAGGTCGAAGGACGGGCAGTCCAGCTCGACGATCTCGGCGCCCAGCTCCTTGAGCAGCTCGACGGACTCGTCGAAGCGCTGCAGGACACCGGCCTGGTAGCCCTCGCCGCGGAACTGCTTGACGACGCCGACCCGCATCCCCGCGACCGAGCCGTTGCGCGCGGCCTCGACGACCGGCGGGACCGGGGCGTCGACGGAGGTGGAGTCCAGCGGGTCGTGCCCGGCGATGACCTCGTGCAGCAGAGCCGCGTCCAGGACCGTACGGGCGCAGGGACCGCCCTGGTCGAGGGAGGAGGAGAAGGCGACCATGCCGTAGCGCGAGACCGAGCCGTACGTCGGCTTGACGCCGACGGTGCCGGTGACGGCGGCGGGCTGGCGGATGGAGCCGCCGGTGTCGGTGCCGATGGCGAGCGGCGCCTCGAAGGAGGCGAGCGCGGCGGAGGAGCCGCCGCCGGAGCCGCCGGGGATCTTGGTGAGGTCCCAGGGGTTGCCGGTCGGGCCGTAGGCGCTGTTCTCGGTGGAGGACCCCATGGCGAACTCGTCCATGTTGGTCTTGCCGAGGATGACGACGTCGGCGTCCTTGAGGCGCTTGGTGAGCGTCGCGTCGTACGGCGGGATCCAGCCCTCGAGGATCTTGGAGCCGACGGTGGTCGGCACGCCCTCGGTGGTGAAGATGTCCTTCAGCGCGAGCGGGACGCCGGCCAGCGGGCCGAGCTTCTCGCCACGGGCGCGCTTGGCGTCCACGGCACGCGCCTGGGCGAGGGCGCCCTCGCGGTCGACGTGCAGGAAGGCGTGCACCTTCTCGTCGACGGCGCCGATGCGGGCGAGGTGGGCCTCGGTGACCTCGACGGCCGTCAGCTCGCCGGAGGCGATCTTGTCGGCGATCTCGGCGGCCGTGAGCTTGATGATGTCGGTCATGACTTCTTAGTCCTCCCCCAGGATCTGCGGCACCTTGAAACGCTGCTGCTCCTGGGCGGGGGCGCCGGAGAGCGCCTGCTCGGGGGTGAGCGAGGGACGGACCTCGTCCGCGCGCATGACGTTCGTCAGCGGGAGCGGGTGCGAGGTCGGCGGTACGTCTTGGTCGGCGACCTCACTGACGCGGGCGACCGCGCCGATGATGTCGTCGAGCTGGCCCGCGAAGTGGTCGAGCTCTTCGGGCTTCAGCTCCAGACGCGCCAGCCGGGCGAGGTGGGCGACCTCCTCGCGCGTGATGCCAGGCATTCAGCGATCCTCTGGGGTGAGTGTGTGTGCTTTGGCCCAATCCTATGGGGCGGGCCCGGGTGCCCGTGAAACGGTTTCCCCGGGCCCGCCCCACAGGACGACGGCCGTCTCGCTCAACCGCGCCGGTCCTCCCACGCCTGGCTCCGCAGGAAGTGGTTGTCGTACCGCTCCTGGACCTCAAGGAGGCTCTCCGGGGTCAGCTCGCCGAGGCGGACGCGCTGGAGGTGGCGGAAGTAGTCGAAGCGCTCGACGCCGGGGGTGATGACGATCAGGAGATCGGCACCGGAGCCGGGGACGGCGGCGAAGGCATGGGGGCGGTCCGGCGGGACGATGATCAGGTCGCCGCGCTCGGCGGTCACGATGTCGTCGCCGGAGAGGACCTCGGCGGCGCCGTCGAGCAGATAGAACATCTCGGCGGAGTGATGGTGGACGTGCGGGTGGGCTCCGTCGGCCCCCTCCGCGAGGGTGACGCGCACGGTGGACAGCGCGCCCCCGCTCGCGCTGCTGTCGGCCAGCAGCCGGACCCCGACCGGGTCCCCGCCGACCACCTCGGCGTCGGCGCCCCGGACGAGCACGGTGTCGTCGAACTTCGGCACGAACAGTGACATGACTTCCCCCTGTGACGGCGGTGGCGACGGTGACGGTCAGACGGCGAAGAGCAGGGCGGCGCTGATCAGGACGACGACGGCGGTGGCGAAGTGGATTCCGAAGGCGACGGCCCGCGTACCCCCGTTGCGCAGGACGATCAGCGTGTCGCCGAGCGGAATGACGGCGACGCAGAGCATGAACCACGCCTCGGCCCGCACGCCGACGAGGAAGAGCAGCGCGAGACCGACGAGACCGAGCGTGCCGTCCCTCAGCCCCTTGACCGAGAGATAGGCACCGGCGTCGCCCTCGGGACGGGCGGGCACGCCGTAACCGGCGGCGGCGGAGGCGGGCTGGAACAGGAAGCGGTAGCCGAGGAACAGGCAGAACAGGTCGAGTACGACGGCCAGGGTGTACGCGGTGACGAGCATGTCTTCTCCCCCTGATTTCTAGCAGCGCTAGCAGTTATAGCGAAGCTAGCAGAGCAGGAGCAGAAATGCTAGCGCTGCTAGAATCCCGACCATGTCGATCCAGACGCGCCGGGAGCGCGAACGAGCGGAACGCGAGCGGCTGATCGTCACCGCCGCACGGGAACTGGCCGAGACCGAGGGCTGGGACGCGGTCACCACCCGCCGCCTGGCCGCCGAGATCGAGTACAGCCAGCCGGTCCTCTACAGCCACTTCAAGGGCAAGGACGCGATCATGGCCGCGGTCGCGGTCGAGGGCTGCGTGGAACTGGCGGCGGAACTGCGCGCCGCCCGCACCGGGGCGGCGGACTCAAGGGAGGCGCTGGCGTCCGTGGGCAGGGCGTACACCGACTTCGCCCACCGCCGACCCGCCCTCTACGACGCGATGTTCACCCACCACGTGGACCTGCCCTTCGCCACACCGGAAGCCCCGGAGCCACTGAAGGAGGCGTTCGGCGAGCTGTTCCAGGCGGTGGAGCCGATCACAGCCGAGGGCGAGAACCCCGACCTGCTCACGGAGACGTACTGGGCAGCCCTGCACGGCTTGGTGACGCTGATGCGAAGCGGCCGTCTGCCGGAAGAAGCCCATGAGACAAGGCTGGCTCTACTGATCAACCACTTCACGACAACTCCCTAAGGGGGCGCGGGGAACTGCGCGATCAGCCACGACGATCCCGCACCCGCCAACGGCGAGGACGAGCCACGGCAAACGTCCACCACTCGACCAAGTCGAAACGGGCGGGCGGGTGGGAGAACTACTCCCCTGCCGGAAGCGCCGCAGGCGACCGCCACCCCCGAGACCCCCGAGCCCGCAGCCAGGCGGTCGTCTCCTCGGGAGGCATGGCGGCAGCGACCAGCCACCCCTGCACCGCGTCACACCCCAGATCCCGCAACCGCTCCCACGTCTCGTCGTCCTCCACGCCCTCGGCGACGACCACGAGCCCCAGGGAATGCGCGAGATCGACCGTGCACCGCACGATCTCCGCGTCCTCGGCGTCCACCGCGAGCCGTGCCACGAAGGACCGGTCGATCTTCAGCTCGCTGACGGGCAGCCGTCGCAGATGAACGAGCGAGGAGTACCCGGTGCCGAAGTCGTCGAGGGACATCTTGACGCCGTGCCCGGTGAGCGCGGCGAGCGTGTCGGCGGCCCGGGTCGGGTCCTCCAGCAGCACGTGCTCGGTGATCTCCAGTTGGAGCGCTCCCGCGGGGACACCGTGCCGGGCGAGCCGGGCGGCGACCGACCCGGCGAAGCCGGGCGAATGGACGTCGCGCGGCGAGACGTTGACGGCGACCGGCACCCGCAGCCCCTGCTCGCGCCAGCGGGCGACCTGTGCGAGGGCGGTCTCCAGGACGTACTCGGTGAGCAGCGGCATCAGCCCGGAGGTCTCGGCGATGGCGATGAACTCGTCCGGCGGAACCTTTCCGCGCTCCGGGTGCACCCAGCGCACCAGCGCCTCGAGACCGGCGACCTGCCCGTCGAAGCGGACCTTGGGCTGGTAGTGCAACTGGACCTCGTGGGCGTCCAGGGCGCGGCGCAGATCGCCGAGGAGGGCGAGCCGGTCGGGGGTGTTGGAGTCCCGCTTGGACTCGTACGCCTCGACGCCGGAGCGGTCCCGCTTCGCCTGGTACATCGCCACGTCGGCGCGGCGCAGCATCCCCTCGGCGTCCAGGGCGTGGTCGGGGAAGAGGGCGACGCCCGCGCTGGCCTCCAGGACGAGGGTGAGCCCGTCGAGGTCGAGCGGGGAGCCGAGCGTGGTGACCAGACCGCGGGCGATCCGGGTGGCCGAGGTGGTGGAGTCGGCCACGGGCAGCAGGACGGCGAACTCGTCCCCGCCCAGCCGCGCGGCCTCCGCCCCGCGCGGCAGGGCGTGCCGCAGCCGTTCCGCGATCTGCAGCAGTAACCGGTCCCCGGCGAGATGTCCGAGGGTGTCGTTGACGGACCGGAAGCGGTCGAGGTCGATCAGGAGGAGCGCGGAACGCGCCCCGATGCGTTCGGCGTCGTCCAGGGCGGTCCAGATGCGCTCAAGGAGCCACTGCCGGTTGGGCAGTCCGGTCAGCGGGTCGCGCAACTGCTCCTCGGCGCGCGCCCGGGCCATCCACAGCGCGGAGTCGAGCGCGATCAGCGGGACGGCGAACAGCGGCAGCAGCACCGGCTGGGCGTCCGCGACCACGCACACCAGCGGGGCGATGCCGAGCAGCGCCACCGCGACGAGCCCCTGTCTGACCAGGGCGCTGCGGGCGATGGTCGGCAGCCCGCGCCCGCGCGGGGCGCGCAGGTACCAGAGCAGTCCTCTGCCGACGACGAGATAGGCGGCGGCAGCGAGGACGGTCTCGGGGACGGTGCCGATGCCCCAGCCGCCCATGCCCCAGGGCCGTTCGACGGTGGGCACCCGGCCGAACGCGCCGAGCACCAGGGCGCCCGCCCCGATGCCGAGGATGTCCACCGCGCCGTGCAGCAGGCCCTGGCGCAGCCGCTGCCGCCGGGCGATGCCGACCAGGACGACGACGGTGAGGCTGACCAGGGCCGCGGGTATCCAGCCGTAGAGCAGCAGGACGGCGAGAGTGAGGGCGGCGCCGGAGCCGGTGCCGCCCCACCAGCGGGCGCGGCCCAGCATGACGAGGTGTCCGACGATGACGCCGGTGAGCAGGGCGAGCGCCCAGCCTGCCGTGCCGCTCGGGAAGAGGGCGTGGCCCTCGGCGAAGGCGGCGGCGAGACCGCCGATGAGGGTCAGCGCGGCGGCGGCGACCACGAGCGCGGGCAGCGACCGCAGTTGCCGCAGCCGGGAGGGGACCGGTGCGCCGAGGGGCGCGGGGAGTGCGGGAGTTCGGGTCTGGGCGGGGAGGGGTGCCGGGGTGCGGGGACCGGCGCGGTCGCCGCTCTGTCCCGTCCACCGGTTCCCCCGCCACGCGCCCGGACGGCGGCGCGGCCGCCGTGAGTCCGGGGCAACGCTCTCGGTCGGTTCCATTCCCGTCCCTCTCACAGCCGGCGGTGCCCACGCCACGCGGCTCGATGGCCGTCGGCCATCGGCGGCCCGGCGGTGTACAGCCCTCCCCCGGGCCGGCCGACGGCCTCGGGGATGCCCCGGCCGCGGCTGGGCACGGCGGGCGCACACCTCAACAGTAGGCCGCCAAGGGCTTCCTCGGGCAGCGGTCGTGGACGGTTGCCCGAATGCGGCCGGGCCACCCGTATGCATCTGATATGCGCCGATCGGGTGGCCTTCAACCGCTACTCCTCGGTCGCCAGGGCGACTTCGGCCGCCGCGTCGGGTCCGCGCTCCAGCAGGACGGTGAAGCCGTCCTCGTCCAGGACGGGCACCTTGAGCTGCATCGCCTTGTCGTACTTGGAACCGGGGTTGTCACCGACGACCACGAACGAGGTCTTCTTGGACACCGATCCGGTCACCTTCGCGCCCCGGGTCTGGAGGGCGTCCTTGGCGCCGTCGCGGGTGAAGTTCTCCAGGGTGCCGGTGACGACGACGGTGAGTCCTTCGAGCGGGCGCGGACCCTGCTCCTCGTCGCCCGCCTCCTCCTCAAGGGGGACTCCGGCTTCCTTCCACTTGCGCACGATCTCGCGGTGCCAGTCCTCGGCGAACCACTCCTTGAGCGCGGCGGCGATGATGGGACCGACGCCGTCGGTGGCGGCCAGTTCCTCCTCCGTGGCCGCCTCGATGCGGTCGATGGAGCGGAACTCGCGGGCGAGCGCCTGGGCGGCGACGGGTCCGACGTGACGGATCGACAGACCGTTGATGAAGCGGGCGAGCGGGCGCTGCTTGGCCGCCTCGATGTGCTCCAGCAGGGAGAGGGTGTTCTTCTTCGGCTCGCCCTTCTGGTTGGCGAAGACGGTGACGACCTTCTCCTCGCCGGTCTTCGGGTCGCGCTTGGGCAGCCCGCTGTCGGGGTCGAGGACGTACGCCTTGATGGGGAGCAGCTTCTCCACCGTCAGGTCGAACAGGTCGCCCTCGTCCACCAGCGGCGGCTCGGCGGGTTCGAGGGGGCGGGTGAGGGCTGCGGCGGCGACGCCCCCGAAGTGCTCGATGTCCAGGCACTCGCGCCCCGCGAGATAGGCGACGCGCTCTCTCAACTGGGCGGGGCAGGTGCGCGCGTTGGGGCAGCGGAGGTCGATGTCGCCCTCCTTCATGGCGCGCAGCGGGGTGCCGCACTCGGGGCAGTTCGCGGGCATCACGAACTCCCGCTCGCTGCCGTCGCGTAGGTCGACCACCGGACCGAGGATCTCGGGGATGACGTCACCCGCCTTGCGCAGCACCACGGTGTCGCCGATGAGCACGCCCTTGGCCTTGACGACCTCCTGGTTGTGCAGGGTGGCGAACTCGACCTCGCTGCCCGCGACCTTGACCGGCTCGACCTGGGCGTAGGGGGTGACGCGTCCGGTGCGGCCGACGCCGACCTTGATGTCGACCAGCTTGGTGTTGACCTCCTCCGGCGCGTACTTGTACGCGATGGCCCAGCGCGGGGCGCGCGCGGTGGAGCCGAGGCGCCCCTGGAGGCGGATCTCGTCGAGCTTGACGACGACGCCGTCGATCTCGTGCTCCACGGAGTGGCGGTTCTCGCCGTAGTAGGCGATGAACTCCCGTACGCCGTCGAGGTCGTCCACCACGCGGTTGTGCGAGGAGGTGGGCAGACCCCAGGTCCCCAGCAGGTCGTACGCCTCGGACAGCCGGGTCAGTCCGCTGAAGCCCTCCAGGGCGCCGATGCCGTGGACGACCATGTGCAGCGGGCGGGTGGCGGTGACGCGGGGGTCCTTCTGGCGCAGCGAACCCGCCGCCGCGTTGCGGGGGTTGGCGAAGGGCTTGTCCCCTGCGGCGACGAGGCGCTCGTTGAGCTCCAGGAACCGGTTCATCGGGAAGTAGACCTCGCCGCGGATCTCCACGAGGTCGGGCACCTTGTCGCCGTGCAGGCGGTCGGGGATGTCGGCGATGGTGCGGACGTTGGGCGTGATGTCCTCGCCGGTGCGGCCGTCGCCCCGGGTGGCGGCGCGGGTGAGACGGCCGTGCTCGTAGGTGAGGTTGACGGCGAGTCCGTCGACCTTCAGCTCGCACAGGAAGTGGTAGTCCTGGTCGCCCAGTTCGCGCTGGACGCGGTCGGCCCAGGTGGCCAGCTCCTCGTCGTCGAAGGCGTTGTCCAGGGAGAGCATCCGCTCGCGGTGGGCGACCGCGGTGAACTCGGTCTCGTAGGACCCGGCGACCTTCTGGGTGGGCGAGTCCGGGGTGCGCAGCTCCGGGTACTCCTCCTCCAGTGCCTCCAGGCTCTTCAGGAGCTGGTCGAACTCCGCGTCGCTGACGACGGGAGCGTCCTTCACGTAGTACCGGAAGCGGTGCTCCTCGACCTGCTCCGCGAGCCGCCCGTGCCGCTCGCGCGCCTCGGCGGGCACCGTTGTCGTCGCCGCTTGCTTGTCGCCGGCCACCGTGTGGTCCTCCCGTTACTCAGGGTTGTCCGCGAGGGATCTCGCCGCCCGGACGCAGTGGGCGAGCGCGGTGCGGGCGTAGGCGGGGGAAGCACCCGCCAGACCGCACGTGGGCGTGACCGTGACCGCCTCCGCGAGCAGCCCCGGACGCAGCCCCAGCCTGCGCCACAGCGTCCTGACACCCATGACGCTACCGGCAGGGTCTGACAATGCCGTGTCCGTCCCCGGCACGACACCGGCGAAGAGCCGGGTGCCCGCCTCGACAGCTTCGCCGATCGTGTCGTCGTCACGTTCGGTGAGGAGCGCGAAGTCGAAGGAGACGGCGTCCACGCCCGCGCGGCGCAGCAGCGCGAAGGGCACGTCGGGGGCGCAGGAGTGGACGAGGGTGGGACCTTCGCCGTTGGCGCCGAGCACGTCGCGCAGGGCGGACTCCACGACCTGCCGGTCGACGGCGCGGTGGGTGCGGTAGCCGCTGGCGGTACGGATCTGCCCGCGCAGTACGGCGGTGAGGGAGGGCTCGTCGAGCTGGAGGACGACGCGGGCGCCTGGGACGCGACGGCGCACGTCGGCGAGGTGGAGCCGCAGTCCCTCGGCGAGGGAGGCGGTGAGGTCGCGGCAAGCGCCGGGGTCGGAGAGCACCGCCTCGCCGCCTCGCAGCTCCAGGGCGGCGGCCAGCGTCCAGGGACCGACCGCCTGCACCTTGAGGTCGCCCTCGTAGCCCTGGGTGAACTCCTCCAGGGCGTCGAGGTCCTGGCGCAGCCAGGCGTGCGCGCGCCGGGTGTCGCGCCCGGGGTGGTCCGACAGGCGCCAGCCGCTGGGCTCCACGCGCGCGTACAGCTCGACGAGCATCCCGGCGGTGCGGCCGATCATGTCGGCGCCGGGACCGCGCGCGGGCAGCTCGGCCAGGTACGGGAAGTCCTCCAGGCTGCCGGTGACCGTCTTGGCGGTCTCGCGCGCGTCCTCGCCGGGCATGGAACCGACGCCGGTGGCGGCCGGGAAGGTGAACTCAGCTCTCTCACTCACCCCGGCAGGGTATGCCGTACGGCACCGGCGCCGCAGGTCAGCGGCCGGGACGGACCGTCAGGTCGTTGATCTCGGCGTCCCTGGGCAGATCCAGGGCGAGCAGGATGGTGTCCGCGACCGACTCGGGGTCGATGAACTTCCCCGCGTCGTACTCCTTGCCCTCCTGCTGGTGCACCTTCGCCTGCATGGGGCTGGCGGTGCGCCCGGGGTAGACGGAGGTGACCCGCACGCCGTTGCCGTGCTCCTCCTGGCGCAGGGAGTCCGCGAGAGCCTTGAGACCGTGCTTGGAGGCGGCGTACGCGGACCAGTTGGCGTGGGCGTTCAGACCCGCGCCGGAGTTGACGAAGACGACCTGACCGCGGGCGGTGCGCAACTGGGGCAGGAAGTGCCGGGTCAGCTCGGCGGGGGCGATCAGGTTGACGTTGAGCTGGTGGCGCCAGGACTTGGGGGTGAGGTCCCCGACCTCACCGAGGTCCACGACACCGGCGATGTGCAGCAGCGAGTCGACGCGCTCCGGCAGGCTCTGGTGGGAGAAGGCCCAGGACAGCTTGTCCGGGTCGGCGAGGTCGCCGACCAAGGTGCGGGCGCCGGGGAACTCGGCGGCGAGCTCCTTGGCGCGGCCCGCGTCGCGCGCGTGCAGGACGAGTTCGTCCCCGCGCGCGTGCAGACGGCGGGCGACGGCGGCGCCGATGCCGGAACCGGCGCCGGTGATCACATGAGTAGCCATGTCCGCCATGCTCGCATCAGCGGGCGGCGAGGGACTCCTCCAGGTGGGCGAGCGCGGCGGCGGGCTCGGCGGCGAAGTGGACCAGCTCGGAGAGCGGGCGGGGCAGGAAGCCCTCCTCCTCCATGCGCTGGAACTGCTGCTGGAGTCCGTCGTAGAAGCCCGCCGTGTTGAGCAGGACCACCGGCTTGTCGGTGTGGCCGTGCTTCTTCAGCTCCAGGATCTCGGTGGCCTCGTCCAGGGTGCCGGTGCCGCCGACCATGATGACCACGGCGTCCGCCTTCTCCAGGAGCAGCTTCTTGCGCTCGGCGAGGGTGCTCGCGACCACCATCTCGTCGGCGCCGGGGCGCGCCACCGCCGAGAGGAACTCCACGGAGACGCCCACGAGCCTGCCTCCGGCGTCCTGCACACCGTCCGCGACGACCTTCATCAGACCGGAGTCGGAGCCGCCCCAGACGAGGGTGTGGCCGCCCTTTCCGAGCAGCTTCCCGAACTCCCGGGCGGGGCGCGTGTAGCGCTCGTCGAGGTCGGCGGCGGAGAGGAAGACACAGATATTCATGCCGCCCACGGTACGCGGGAACATAGGCGGCGCCGCCGGTGCTCTTCCGGTATGGCCGATGGACACACGATCACGATCGAAAAGGGCGAGCAGCATGTGCGCGTCGTACACGACGGCCAGGTGCTCGCGGAGACCGACCGACCGCTGGTGCTGCGCGAGACGGGCTGTCCGCCGCGCTACTACCTGCCTGCCGAGGACGTCCGCCTGGATCTGCTGACGCCCTCGGAGACCCACACCGTCTGCCCGTTCAAGGGCACCGCGTCCTACTGGTCGCTGCCGGACGCGCCCGACCTGGTGTGGGCGTACCCCGATCCCAAGCCGGAGGTGGCGGAGATCCTGGACCACTACTGCTTCTACGCGCCCGAAGTGTCCTGACCTCGGGTGTGACCTAGGGCGCCGCCGCCGTGTCGTGACCGACGAGTACGGCGCGGTACGGCAGTCTCCACGGGCATGGACAAGAAGACGACTTCCGCCGACGGCACCTCGCTCGCCTTCCAGGTGACCGGCGAGGGACCCACGGTGATCCTGGTGAGCGGCGCGATGTCCACCGGGGGCACGCTGGCGCCCTTGGCGCTGTCCCTCTCGGACCGGTGCAGGACCGTCGTCTACGACCGCCGGGGGCGCGGCGCGAGCGGTGACACCCCGCCGTACGCGGTGGAGCGCGAGGTGGAGGACCTGGCGGCGCTGCTGGCGGCGGTGGGCGGCGAGGCGGCGCTGTTCGGGGTGTCCTCGGGCGGTGCGCTGGTCCTTCAGGCGGCGGCGAGCGGGCTGCCGGTGACCCGGGCGGCGGTGTACGAGGTGCCGTTCGCGGACTTCCTGGCGGGCGGCGCCGAGCAGCAGGCGGTCTACGCGGCCGACCTGTCGCGTCTGCTGGAGGCGGGGCGCCTCGGGGACGCGGTGGAGCTGTTCCTGCGGCTGACCGGGCTCGCGGAGCAGATGATCCAGCGGGCCCGGCAGTCCCCGATGTGGCCCGGCATGGAGGCGGTCGCGCCGAGCCTCGCCCATGACGCGGCGGTGCTGGGCGACGGGCTGCTGCCCCTCGCGCGGCTGGCGGCGATCCCGGTGCCGGTCCTGTCGGTGGCGGGCGGGATGAGCCCTGCCTGGATGCGGGAGGCTGCCCTCGCGGTCGCGGAGGCGGCGGCGGACGGCACGTATCTGGAGCTGGCGGGCCAGACCCACATGATCGAACCGGCCGCCCTGGCACCGGTGCTGGCGGCTTTCTTCACGGACTTCGCGGAGTGACGCGGGCCGCCCGGACACGGCCCGCTCCGGACGCGGTCAGACCGTCGCGGCCGCCGCCCGCGTCGTCGCGGCGATGGTCGCCGAGCCCACCACGCGCGTGCCGTCGTACAGCACGATCGCCTGGCCGGGGGCGACGCCGCGCACCGGCTCGGTGAAGGTGACGCGCAGCTCGCCGTCCACCAGTTCGGCGGCGACCTCGGTCTCGCCGCCGTGGGCGCGCAACTGGGCGGTGTAGGTGCCGGGACCCTCGGGGGCGGCGCCGCACCAGCGGGGCTTGATCGCGGTGAGCGCGGTGACGTCCAGGGCGGCGGCAGGACCGACCGTGACGGTGTTGGTCACCGGGGAGATGTCCAGGACGTAGCGCGGCTTGCCGTCGGGGGCGGGGGTGCCGAGGCGCAGTCCCTTGCGCTGGCCGATGGTGTAGCCGTAGGCGCCCTCGTGGGTGCCGAGGCGGTTGCCGTCCTCGTCCACGATGTCGCCCTCGGCCTTGCCGAGCCGCTGGGCGAGGAAGCCCTGGGTGTCGCCGTCGGCGATGAAGCAGATGTCGTGCGAGTCGGGCTTCTTGGCGACGGCGAGTCCCCGGCGCTCCGCCTCGGCGCGGATCTCGTCCTTGGTGGTGACGGTGTCGCCGAGCGGGAAGAGGGCGTGCGCGAGCTGGCGGTCGTCCAGGACGCCGAGGACGTACGACTGGTCCTTGGCCATGTCGGAGGCGCGGTGCAGCTCGCGGGTGCCGTCCTCGCGGACGATCACCTGGGCGTAGTGGCCGGTGCAGACCGCGTCGAAGCCGAGCGCGAGCGCCTTGTCGAGGAGCGCGGCGAACTTGATCTTCTCGTTGCAGCGCAGGCAGGGGTTGGGGGTGCGTCCCGCCTCGTACTCCGCGATGAAGTCCTCGACCACGTCCTCGCGGAAGCGGTCGGCGAGGTCCCAGACGTAGAAGGGGATGCCGATGACGTCGGCGGCGCGGCGGGCGTCGCGGGAGTCTTCGATGGTGCAGCAGCCCCGCGCTCCGGTCCGGAAGGACTGCGGGTTCGCGGAGAGCGCGAGGTGGACGCCGGTCACGTCGTGCCCGGCTTCCGCGGCGCGCGCGGCGGCGACGGCGGAGTCGACACCGCCGGACATGGCGGCGAGGACGCGGAGGGGGCGCTGCGGGGTCTCAGTCATAACGGTTCCAGGGTACGGGGGCGCGGTTCAGTGGTCGCGCACGTTTCGTTCGCGCAGCTCCGTGACCACACGGGCCACGGTGGTGAAGTCCTCGTCCAGATGCAGGACGGTCAGGTCGTGGTGCACGGCGGTGGCGCAGACCAGCAGGTCAGGTGCGTTTCGACGCGGGTGCGACAGAAAGCGGAGCGGGTCACCGAGCGGTCTCCCGACGGGCACGTTTCGCCATCGCGCGGATCTGAGCGGCAGCGTCGACCTCCCCGCGCCTACCGCGTTCGGCCAGGGACTCGGCCGCCTTGAGGCGCTCCGCGCGCTGCACGTACTCGCGCAAAGCCCTGTTGACGGTTTCCTTCTTCGTCGTGGTTCCCATCAACCTCATGGCCTCGGCCAGTGCCTTGTCGTCCAGGTCGATCCGCGTGACGGTAATAACCCACCTCGCTGGGATGTGCGGTCATCTGTACGGGGGAAGCATGCCTCACTGACATCGTGGGGTGCCCGCTCGGCCGAGCACCCCGGAGATCCCTCAGGTCAGCCCCGCCGCCCGCGCCCGCTCCACCGCCGGTCCGATCGCCTTGGCGACCGCCTCCACGTCCTCGTCGGTGGAGGTGTGGCCGAGCGAGAAGCGCAGGGTGCCGCGGGCGAGGTCGGGGTCGGTGCCGGTGGCGAGGAGGACGTGGCTGGGCTGGGCGACGCCCGCCGTGCAGGCGGAGCCGGTGGAGCACTCGATGCCCTGCGCGTCGAGCAGCAGGAGCAGGGAGTCGCCCTCGCAGCCGGGGAAGGTGAAGTGGGCGTTGGCGGGCAGCCTGCCGCCGGGCGCGGGGTCGCCGCCGAGGATCGCGTCGGGGACGGCGGTGAGGACGGCGTCCACGAGCCGGTCGCGCAGGGCGCCGATCTCGCGGGCGAACCGCTCCTGGTGCTCGGCGGCGAGACGTCCGGCGACCGCGAAGGAGGCGACGGCGGGCACGTCGAGCGTGCCGGAGCGGACATGGCGCTCCTGCCCACCGCCGTGCAGCACGGGGACGGGGCTGTGCTCGCGCCCGAGGACCAGCGCGCCGATGCCGTAAGGACCACCGATCTTGTGCCCGGAGACGGTCATCGCGGCGAGCCCGGAGGCGGCGAAGTCGACCGGTACCTGTCCGAACGCCTGGACCGCGTCGGCGTGCAGCGGGATGCCGAACTCGGCGGCGACGTCGGCCAGTTCGCGGACCGGCATGATCGTGCCGATCTCGTTGTTGGCCCACATCACGGTGGCCAGGGCGACGTCGGCGGGGTTGCGGGCGATGGCAGCGCGCAGCGCCTCGGGGCTCACCCGGCCGTAGCGGTCCACGGGGAGGTACTCGACGACGGCGCCCTCGTGCTCGCCCAGCCAGTGCACGGCGTCGAGGACGGCGTGGTGCTCGACGGGACTGGACAGGACGCGGACACGCGCGGGGTCGGCGGCGCGGCGGGACCAGTACAGGCCCTTGACCGCGAGGTTGTCGGCCTCGGTGCCGCCGGAGGTGAGGACGATCTCGCTCGGGCGGGCGCCCAGCGCCTCGGCGAGGGTTTCGCGGGACTCCTCGACCGTGCGGCGGGCCCGGCGGCCGGAGGCGTGCAGCGAGGACGCGTTGCCGGTGACGCCCAGGCGGGCGGTCAGCGCCTCCGCGGCCTCGGGGAGCATCGGGGTCGTGGCGGCGTGGTCGAGGTAAGCCATGGTGACGCCGATTCTACGGCGGCCGGGACCCCGCCCTTCGGGCGGCGGGCCCGCGGGCACCGGCCGGGGTTCCCGGACCGGTGCCACCGGCTCCCGGATGCCGGGCGCCACAGGCTCACGCCGGGCGTCACAGGCTCCAGGACACCGTGTGGGACATCTGCATGGCGACGACCAGGACCACCAGGTCGGCCACGCCCAGCGCCATGCCGAGCCAGGCGCGCCCCGGGCGGGAGGTGCCGCGCCACAGGGCCACGGCGGCCAGCACGACGGAGACCGGGCCGAGGACGAGGTTGAGGGCGAGCAGCCCGAGAAGGCCGAGGACGAAGGAGGCCACCGCCATGCCGTCGGCGTCCCGGGTGCGCGGGGCTGCCTCGGCGGGTCGGACGGCCGGTGCGGTGAGTCGCATGGTGCTCAGCTCCTACGGATCGTGACGGACGGTCAGTCGGCGGAGTGGTGGCGCCTGCGGCCGTGGTACTCGCGGAGCGCGAAGACGCCGAGCCAGGCGGCGATGAGGACGGCGACGGCCGCGGTGACGGGCAGCGGCGCGTGGGCGACGGTGCCGAGGACGACACCGAGCAGCATCAGCGCGGCGACGAGGAACAGCATGGGATCAGATCCCCCCTCCGAGTCTGGGTGAACAGTTGTAGTAACAGTTGTTCACTGACACCGAGTCTAGCGCGCCGTACGACTTTTCAAATAGAGAGAACAGTTGTTAACTGGATGACATGAGTCACACGCTCGGCGCCCGGCAGGCCCAGAAGCAGCGGACCCGTCAGGCGTTCCTGGACGCGGCGCTCACCCTGCTGGAGGAGCAGAGCCTGAGCAGTCTGGGGCTGCGCGAGGTGACCCGGGCCGTCGGTGTGGCGCCGACCGCCTTCTACCGGCACTTCCGCTCCACCGCCGACCTCGGTGTCGCCCTGGTCGGCGAGGCGCTCGGCAGCCTGCACCCGATGGTGCGCCCGACGGTCGCCGCCGGGGACGACAGCGAGGAACGCATCCGCCGCGCCGTCGAGTTGATCGCCCACCACGTGGACACCTATCCCGCGCACGTCCGCTTCATCGCACGCGAGCGGCACGGCGGGGTGAAGGCGGTGCGCGAGGCGATCCAGGCCGAACTGGCGCGGTTCGCCGAGGAGGTGGGCGCCGAACTGGCCACCGACGAGCAGACGGAGGGCTGGGCCGACGCCGATGTGCTGATGCTCGCCCACCTCTATGTGGACCAGATGCTCATCACCGCCTCCCTGTTCCTGGAGTCCCAGGACGGACCGCCCGGCGAGCGCGAGCGCGTGGCACGGCTCGCCACCCAGCAGTTGCGGCTCATCTCCCGGGGCAGCAGGCACTGGCTGGACTGAAGAGGCTCAACTCCTCCTACAGCGAGACCTGTTCGCCGTACAGCTCCAGCACGGAGCGCGCGCCGCGCAGGAGTTCGTCCCGCGCCTCGGGCGGGTCCAGGATCTGCACCTGGTCGGAGAAGCCCAGGAGTTGGCGCACCGCACGCAGCACCGGATAGGTCAGCCGGGCGGTGACCCACTCCTCCTCCCCCGCGTCCGGCGGGAGTTCGGCGAGCTGCGCTCCCGCGATGCGCCGGAAGAGGTCCAGGCGTTCACGGCGCACCCGCACGGTCACGTCGATCGCGCCGTCCGGACGGTCCTCCACCTGACGGCGCAACACCTCCCAGACATCGGCCAGTTCGACGCCCGTCCGGCGCCGCACGGGGTCGTCGAGGAGGCGGGCGGCGGCCACCCGGTCCGCGCGGAAGAGCCGCGGGGTGGCACGCCGGTCCGCGACCAGGTACCAGACGCCCGCCTTGGCGACCAGCCCGTAGGGGTCCACCGTGTAGGTGCGCGGCTCCCGCTGCCCGCTGTGCCGGTAGCGCAGCCGCAGCCGCCGGTCGCGGAACACCGCCTCGCGCAGCACCTCCAGATCGAGCGCCGCCCGCGGTCCGCCGCGCCAGCGCGTGGCGTCGACCAGGACGCGGCGGCTGGCCAGTTCGGCGGCGGGGCGGTGCGGTTCGGGCAGCGCGGCCATCACCTTGCGCAGCGCCGAGCCGAGGGCGGCGTCCAGACCGAGCGCCGCGTGCGCGCCCTCGGCGGCCAGGATGAACAGCGCGCGGGACTCGTCGGCGGTGAGCCCGGTGACGTCCGTACGGAAGCCCGCGAGCAGCGCGATGCCGCCGTGCCGCCCGCGCTCGGCGTACACCGGGACCCCGGCGGCGGACAGCGCCTCCACGTCCCGGTACACCGTGCGCACCGACACCTCCAGACGGGCGGCGAGTTCCCGCGCGGGCACCCGCCCCCGGGTCTGGAGGAGCAGCAGGATCGACAGCAGCCGGTCGGACTTCACGTGCCCAGGATTGCGCCGACCGGGGGACGCGCACAAATGTTGACGGAATCTGTCAGGTTTTCCGCCGATGCTCGCTCCACCGGCTCACGCGCCCCCGATCCAGGGGCCGATCAACGGAGAGGCACCACCATGACCACCACCGACTTCACCGACCCGCGCCCCGTCTACCACCGCGCCAGCGAGCAGGCGGCGCGCCTGATCTCGGCGGTACGGCCCGATCAGCTCGCCCTGCCCACGGCGTGTACCGAGTTCGACGTGCGCGGGCTGCTGGAGCACGTCGTCAACGGCACCCGGGGCATCGCGGCGATCCCCGGCGGCGCGGCACCCGCACCCGGCGGACGCGCCGCCGGAGAGGTCTCCGACGACGGCTGGGGCGCCGCCTACGACGAGGTCCGCACCCTCATGCTGAAGGCGTGGGACGACGACGAACTCATGACGCGGGCGGTCCGGGTGCCGTGGGGCGAGGTCCCCGGTCACGCGGCTCTCGCGGGCTATGTGATGGAGATCGTCGCCCACACCTGGGACCTGTCCGACGCGCTCGGCCACCCCTTCCCGCTCGACCCGGAGGTGGGCGCGTTCGCGCTCGCGGTGGCCGAGCGGCAGCTCCCGGAGTCGCGCCCGCGCGAGGTGCTGCCGTTCGGTGAGCGCCGCGACGCCCCGGAGGGCGCCGACGCCTACGGGCGGCTCGCGGCGTGGCTGGGGCGTACGCCGGTCAGCCGAGCCTGACGCGGGCGAGCTGGCGGGACTGGGCGACGAGCCGGTCCTCGCTGTCCCAGACCTCGGCGTCCTCCTCCAGGAAGCCTCCGGCCAGGTTGCGGGTGGTGATCGACACCCGCAGCGGGCCGGAGGCGGGGCGCCTGCGGACGTGGACCGTCAGCTCCACGGTGGGCACCCAGCCGGTCAGCCCGATCTCGAACGCGGTCGGCGGCAGGGCGTCCACCGTGAGCAGCAGCGACAGCGGGTCGGCGTCGCGTCCGTCGGCGAGCCCGAACCAGGCGCGCATCTCGCCCTTGCCGGAGGGCGCGCCGAGCGCCCAGCCGAGGGTCGAGGGGTCCAGCTTGAGCATGAGCCGGTCGGTGATGGCCGAGCTGCCCTCGACCGGCGCCGGACCGTCCTCGGGACCGAGGCACCGCTCCAGCGGCGGGATCACGGGCGGGACGGCGGTGGTGCGCACGTCGTCGGGGAGGGCGCCGAGGTCGCCGTAGGAGGCGAGGACGCGGATGCGCTCCACCTCGTTGCCGTCGGCGTCGTACTGGAAGAGCGACGCCTGGCCGGTGGAGAGCGTGCGGCCGGTGCGCACGGTCTCGGTGCGCACGACGGCGGGACCCGGCTGGGACGCCGTCAGATAGTGCGCGGAGACCGTGAACGGGTCGGGGTGCGGCAGGGTGTCCGCGAGGGCCCGGCCGAGGACGGCCAGCAGATAGCCGCCGTTCACGGCGTTGATGATGGTCCAGCCCGCCGAGAGGTCGATGTCGTAGACCCCGGGCTCGCGCCGGACGACCGCGGTGTCGCGGTCGAACTCGCTGTCGCCGATCAGGGCCGCTGCGGCGGGTACGGAAGCTGCGTCTGGCATGGGTGAACCGTACAACAACACATTACTAAGCAGTAGCTTTTGGTGTTGCGGGGAGATGACAAGATCTTCGCGCGCACGGCTCCGCTACTCCTCCATGACCGTCGAGCGCCGGTTCCAGGCGCGCGGTGCCCGCCAGTGGTACTTCATCGCAAGCAGTCGCAGCACGAAGGCGGTGACGACGGCGACGCCGCTGGTGAGCGGGGTGAGCGCGTCGTAGCGGATGCAGAGGACCACCAGGGCGGCGCCCACCATCGCCGGGACCGCGTACAGGTCGCGGTCCCAGCGCAGCAGCGAGGGCACCTCGTTGGCGAGCACGTCGCGCAGCACACCGCCGCCGACGGCGGTGGCCAGACCCAGGGTCGCGGAGGCGGTGAGACCGAGCCCGTAGCTGTACGCCTTGGTCGTGCCGGTGACGCAGAAGAGACCGAGCCCCGCCGCGTCGAAGACGAGCACCGCGGACTGGATGCGCTCGACGTGCGGATGCAGGAAGAAGACCACCACGGCGGCGAGCAGCGGGGTCACGAAGTAGCCGAGGTCCGTGAAGGCGGCGGGCGGCACCGCCCCGATGATCAGATCGCGGATCAGCCCGCCGCCCAGCGCGGTCACCTCGGCGAGGACGGCGATGCCGAAGACGTCGAAGTTCTTCCGTACGGCCAGCAGGGCGCCGGAGATCGCGAACACGAAGATGCCGATGACATCCAGGGTGTGCTGTACGGAGGGACTGAAGAGTTGCTGGATCTGCACCCTGCCATTCTCACCTGACGCGGGGTGCGCGCCTTGCAAAGCCAGGCCCGGGCCGGAAACGCGAACGGCCGCCGCGAGTGCGGCGGCCGTCCGGTGTCACCGGTCGGAGCGGGTCACTTCCCGCTCTGCTCGGGGCTCCCGGGCTCGGACTCCGTCTCGGGTTCCGCCTTGGCGGCGGGCTTCTCGGCGGTCTTCGCCGGCGTCTCCGCCACGGTCTCGGCCGGGGTCTCCGTCTCGGTCGCCGACTCCGCCGCGACCTCCGCCGCCACCGCCGCCGACGTCTCCGCCGACTCCTCCAGGACCGTCTCCGGCACCAGCTCCGAGGCCGCCTTCGCCGCGGTCAGCAGGACCACGTCCTGCGGCGCCTGGTCGGCGAAGTTCTCCGGGTGGTGGCAGGCGACCCGCTGACCGGGACGCAGCTCCTTGAGCAGCGGCTCGGTCGTCTTGCAGATCTGCGTGGCCTTCCAGCACCGGGTGTGGAACCGGCAGCCCGACGGCGGCGCGATCGGCGAGGGCACGTCGCCGCGCAGCAGGATGCGCTCGCTCTTCTGCCCCCGGCGCTGGGTGTCCGGCACCGGCACCGCCGACATCAGCGCCTTGGTGTACGGGTGCATCGGCGACTCGTACAGCGAGTTGCGGTCCGCCAGCTCGACCATCTTGCCGAGGTACATCACCGCGATCCGGTCCGAGACGTGCCGGACGACGGACAGGTCGTGCGCGATGATCACGTACGTCAGACCCAGTTCCTGCTGGAGGTCGTCCATGAGGTTGACGACCTGGGCCTGGATCGACACGTCCAGCGCGGAGACCGGCTCGTCGGCGACGACCAGCTTCGGCTTGAGCGCGAGCGCGCGGGCGATGCCGATGCGCTGGCGCTGACCGCCGGAGAACTCGTGCGGGTAGCGGTTGTAGTGCTCGGGGCTCAGACCGACCAGCTCCAGGAGGCGCTGGACCTCCTTCTTCACCCCGCCCTCGGGCGTGACGTTCTGGAGCCGGAAGGGCGCCGAGACGATCGAGCCGATGGTGTGACGCGGGTTCAGGGAGCCGTACGGGTCCTGGAAGATCATCTGGATGTCGCGCCGCAGCGGCCGCATCCGTCCCGTGCTGAGCCGGGTGATGTCCTGGCCCTCGAAGGTGATCTTTCCGCCGGTCGGGTCCTGGAGCCGGGTGATGACCCGCCCCATGGTCGACTTGCCGCAGCCCGACTCGCCGACGACGCCCAGGGTCTCGCCCTTGCGCACCTCGAAGTCGATCCCGTCGACGGCCTTCACCGCGCCGACCTGGCGCTGGAGGATGCCCTTCTTGATCGGGAAGTGCTTGGTCAGGCCCTCGACCCGGAGCAGCACGTCGCTGTCCGCCGCCCCGTCCTCGGAGCCCGCCGGACGCGGGATCGCGGCCCCGCCGATTTTCTTGGTCTCAGTCACAGCTTCGGCGCAATCTCTTCGGTCCAGATCCGCTCGCGGTCCTCGGCCGAGAGGTGGCAGGCGGTCCAGTGCCGCCCGGCGTCCACCAGCTCCAGCTCGGGGCGCACGGTACGGGTGACGTTCCCCTTGGGGATGTCCGCGTACGGGCAGCGCGGGTTGAAGGCGCAGCCCGAGGGGATGTTGATGAGGCTCGGCGGCTGGCCCTTGACGGGGATGAGCCGCTCCTCGGTCACCCGGTCGATGCGCGGCATCGAGCCGAGCAGACCCCAGGTGTAGGGGTGCTGCGGCCGCTGGAAGATCTCGTCGACCGGACCGCGCTCCACGCACCGGCCGCCGTACATCACCAGCACGTCGTCCGCGATCTCCGCGACGACACCCAGGTCGTGGGTGATCATCATGACCGCGGAGCCGAACTCCTTCTGCAGGTCCCGGATCAGGTCCAGGATCTGCGCCTGCACGGTCACGTCGAGCGCGGTGGTCGGCTCGTCCGCGATGAGCAGCTCGGGGTTGTTGACCAGGGCCATGGCGATCATGGCGCGCTGGCGCATACCGCCGGAGAACTCGTGCGGGTAGCTGTCGACGCGCTTGCCGGGCTCGGGGATGCCCACGCGGTCCAGCATCTCGATGGCGCGGGTGCGGGCCACCTTCTTGCTGACCTTGTGGTGGACCCGGTACGCCTCCACGATCTGGTTGCCGATCGTGTAGTACGGGTGCATCGCGGACAGCGGGTCCTGGAAGATCATCGCCATCTCGCGGCCGCGGAGCTTGCGCACCTCGTCCGGGGAGGCGGAGACCAGTTCCTTGCCGGCGAGACGGATCTCGCCGGACATCTGGACGTTCTTGCCGCGCGCGCCGAGCCGGTGCAGACCCATGATCGCCAGCGAGGTCACCGACTTGCCGGAGCCGGACTCACCCACGACGGCGAGGGTCTTGCCCTTCTCCAGCGAGAAGGTGAGCCCGTCGACGGACTTGACGAGGCCGTCGTCGGTCGGGAAGTGCACCTTGAGGTCACGGACCTCCAGGAACGCCTGGGAGGTCTTGCCGGAGGAGCCGGAGGGCTCCTCCACGGCGGCGCCGGTCTTGGAAAGTTCGGTCACGAGAGCCTCACGCGCGGGTCGGCGGCCGCGTACACCACGTCCACCAGGAGATTTGCGATCACGACGAAGAAGGCGGCGAGCATGGTGACGCCGAGGATCTTGGGCAGGTCGTTGTCGGTGATGCCCTGCACCGCGTACTCGCCGATGCCGTGCAGCGAGAACACGTACTCGGTGATCACCGCACCGCCCAGGAGCAGACCGATGTCCATGCCGAACACGGTGATGATCGGCGTCAGGGCGGCCCGCAGACCGTGCCGGAAGACGACGCGCTGCTCACGCAGACCCTTGGCGCGCGCCGTGCGGATGAAGTCCTCGTTCATCGTCTCCAGCATGCCCGAACGGGTCAGGCGCGCGTAGATGGCCGAGTACAGCAGGGCCAGCGAACACCACGCCGGGAAGAGGGTGTTGGCCCACTGGCTGGGGTTCTCGGTGAACGGCACGTAGGTGTCACCGAAGATCGGCCAGGTGTCGACGAAGAGCAGGATCGCCAGGTTGCCCGTGAAGAACATGGGCAGGGAGACACCGGCGAGGGCGACGCCCATGAAGGTGCGGTCGAGG
This sequence comes from Streptomyces sp. DSM 110735, assembly GCF_016482685.1. Taxonomy (GTDB): domain Bacteria; phylum Actinomycetota; class Actinomycetes; order Streptomycetales; family Streptomycetaceae; genus Streptomyces. Next base: position 226,521 of record NZ_JACYHF010000008.1, read on the forward strand.
ACTGAGCGGGGCTTCAGGGCGGAGACGACACCGGCGATCACACCGGAGACGAGCCACAGCACGGCCGCGCCGACGGCCAGCGAGAAGGTCACCGGAAGGCGGTCGACCAGCTCCGGCCAGACCGCCTGGTGGGTCTTGAAGGAGTAGCCGAAGCACGGTGCCGCACAGAGCACCGTGGTGGGACCGAGGTCGTAGGTCGCGCCGGACACGATCCCCTTGATGAAGTGCCAGTACTGGATGTAGACAGGCTGATCCAGACCGAGGTTGTGCTTGACCGCGGCGATGTCCGCCTTCGACGGGCTCTTGCCGATGTACTGCTGCGCCAGTTGGTCCGCTGTCTGGCCGGCGAGCCGTGGCAGCAGGAAGAAGATGGCGAAGGTGACCGCGGAGACGACCAGCAGCAGGATCACTGCCGCGAACGTCCGGCGGAGGATGTACGAGATCACGGGGACCGGCGCTGGTGCCCGCGGGCTGTAGACCCGCGGGCACCAATGCCTTCACCTGCCTTCCGGGGCTGCTACTTCTGGTTGGAGCCGATGTTGAGGTAGTCGTACTGACCGCTGAAGGCAGCAGTGGAGACCAGGTTGGTGTTGTTGTACGGGCGGGCCAGCAGGACCTTGAAGTACGTCAGCGGAACCAGGGCCGCGTCGTCCATGACCTTCTTGTCGATCTGCGCGTACAGGGCGTTGCGCGCGGAGTCGCCCTGGGTCGCGATGGACTGGCCGAGGAGCTTGTTGACGTCCTTGTTGTCGTACTGCGACAGGTTGGTGTTACCCGACTGGCTGATCGCCTTGCCGTTCAGGATCTGCTGCAGGAAGCCGTAGCCGGAGGGCCAGTCGGCACCCCACTGCATCATCATCAGGCCGATGTTCTGCTTCTTGGTGAACTTCGGCACGCCCGCGTAGTCGGTGAAGTACTTGCCCGACGGGTACTGCTTCAGGGAGGCGTTGATGCCCACCTTCTTCAGCGAGTTGATGATCGCGGTGGCCGCGTCCACCTCCTGCTGGCGGTCGGAACGCGCGGAGATGTTGGTGCTGATCTTCGTCTTGCCGCAGGCCTTGAGCTGCTCCTTGGCCTTGGCGGCGTCACCCTTGCTGCCGGTCGTCGCGTAGGCGTCGGCCTTCTGGTAGCCGGTGATGTCCGGGGGCAGGACGGTGGAGGCGATGTCACCGCGGATCGGGCCGCCCTCGGCGGTCTGCACCGACGCCTTGTCGACCGCGTACTCGACCGCCTTGCGGCACTCGAGCTTGTCGAACGGGGCGACCTTGGTGTTGATCGCCATGTAGACGAGACGGCCACCGTAGGTGTTGTCCGTGTTGGCCTTCTGGTCCGGGTCGGAGAGGACCTGGGCCTGGGTGGACGCCTGGACGCCGGTGCCGGCCAGCTCGATGGCCTTGCCCGCCTGGACGTCCTTGTCGATCGTCTCCGGGTTGACCTTCAGCTTGACGACGATCTGGTCCGGGAGCTGCTTGCGCAGCGGGTCCGTCTTGGCGTCCCAGTTCTTGTTGCGCACGAGGACGGCCTGCTTGCCCTCGTCGTAGCTCTTGAACTGGTAGGAGCCGGAGGAAACGATGTTCTTGACGTAGTCGACGCCGTTGTCCTTGGCCTTCGGCACCGGCGCGGTCTGCGGCGCGGCGACCAGGTAGTCGAACTCCTGGAACGCCTGCTTCAGGTGGAAGACGATCGTGGTGTCGTCCGGCGTGGCGATGGACGCGAGGCCCTTGTCGCTCTTGTCCTTGTAGGGACCCTTGTACTTGTCGCCGCCGGCCAGGTACTGCTGGAAGTAGTTCGGGCCGAGGGAGAGCACGTCACGCGCGAAGTTGGAGCGCTCGACGGCGTACTTGACGTCCTTCGAGGTGATCGGCGTGCCGTCCTGGTACTTCAGGCCCGAACGCAGCTTGTACGTCCAGGTCTTGCCGCCGTCGCTCGGGACACCCTTGCTCGCCGCGAGGTCGGGGACCAGGGTGTTGCCCTTCTCGCCCGGGGCGGGCTCGAAGGTCATGAGCGGGCGGGCCCACAGCCGGCTGAGGTTGTACATGTACGCGTAGTACGTGTTGCCGGGGTCGAACGAGTCCGGGACGTCGGACAGTTCGTAGGTGACCGTCCCGCCCTTCTTGTCCGAGGCGTTGACGACACCCTTGGTCGCGGCGTTGGCCGGGGCCGACTTGGCGTCGTTCTTGTTGGAATCGGCCTTGCTGCAGCCTGTGACGAACAGGCTCGCGGACCCGAGGACCGCGATAGCGGCCAGCGCTGACCTTCGCATAATGGGCGCTTTCCCCTTCAGAATCGGAAACTTGGTTGGGCTCTCCGCGGCAGACGTCAGCGGCTGCGCGGGTCGAGAGCGTCGCGGAGACCGTCGCCGAGCAGGTTGAACGCCAGGACAGTCACGAAGATGGCGAGACCGGGGACGATCATGTACTGCGGATCGACCTCGTAGAAGTTGACCGCGTCGCGGAGCATGCCGCCCCAGGACGCCTGCGGGGGCTGGATGCCGACGCCGAGGAAGCTCAGCGACGCCTCGAAGAGGATGTTGGTCGGGATGAGCAGCGTCGAGTAGACGATGATCGGGCCGACCAGGTTCGGCATCAGCTCGCGGAAGAGGATGTACGGGCCCTTGGCGCCCATGCCGCGCGAGGCGTCGACGAACTCGCGCTCGCGCAGGGCGAGGGTCTGGCCGCGCACGATGCGGCCCAGGTAGGGCCAGTTGAAGAAGCCGATGACGAAGATCAGCACGCTCAGGTGCAGCGGCAGGCCGGTGAGGCCGAAGGCGCCGCCCTGGAGGGTGGCCGAGATCGCGATGGCGAAGAGCAGCAGCGGGAAGGCGAGGAAGGTGTCCATCAGACGGCTGATGATCGAGTCCACGCGACCGCCGTAGAACCCGGCGACGACGCCGAGGATGGCGCCGATCACGTTGGAGAGGATCGTCGCGCCGAAGGCGACCACGAGGGACACCCAGGAGCCCTCGAGGATGCGGGTCGCGATGTCACGGCCGAACTTGGGGTCCACACCCAGCGGGTGCTCCAGGCTCATGCCACCCCAACCGCCCTTGGGCAGCGAGGTGTTGGCGTCGATCAGATCCTGGTGGAAGGCGTTGGGATCGAGGCCGAGGGCAGCCTGGATCGGACGCGCGAGCACCGCCAGCACGACCAGCAGGACGACGATGACCGCCCCGGCCACGGCGGCCTTGTCCTTCTTGAACCGCGTCCAGGCGATCTGTCCGAGAGAACGACCCTCGATCTTCCCCTTGCCGGCGCCGTCGAGCACAGCTTCCGGCTGTACTTCGGCTGCCGCCCCGGTGGTCTCGATCGGTGCGGTCACAGTGACCCGACCCCTCTCGCCGGTGGTGACCGGCCTGTGCCTGCCGCGGATTGCGGCTATGTCGACTTGCACTCGAACACAAGGTCTCCACCTCGTGTTCTATTCGGGAGTCTTCAGCGTCGTCGCGATCACCCGCCAGCCCTGACGGGGAAAGGATGCGCAACCGTGATCCACCGAAGGGGGTTTCCGTTACCGGATCCGCGGGTAACCATCTCCGAATGGTGGCCAGTTGGGACAGACTGGCAATTCCACGCGGTTGGGATGGAACGGCGCCGCAGCTCGGGCGCCTTGTCCTTCCGCTACGTAAACTTTGCTCGCGGAAAACCAAAGGCCCTCCGAGGAGGGCCTGTTGATCAGTAACCGCCGTGCACCGGTGGGTAGCCGTACCCGGCGGCGGGTGCCTGGGGGCGTACGGACGGCGGGAGTTGGGGCTGCGCGGCGACCGCGTGCGCCTCGCGGTCGTAGAACGGGCGCGCGTTGGCGCGCATCCACATCACGACCGGGTCGTAGTCGTCGGTCATCGCGACGGTCGAGACGGGCAGCCCGTCGGGGACCGCGCCGATGGACTGCTGCATCATCGCCCGCACCGAGTCGACCGCCGCCGGGGTCGTCTCGTACACGTCGAGACCGATGGCGAGGTACGGGGCGCCGAGCGCGGGCTGCACCCAGGCGCGGCGCAACGAGCGCAGGGCGGGGGTGCGGTGGGCGTTCTGCGCGAGCAGGGCGTAGAACGCCGGTACCTCGATGGCGGGTTCGGACATGCTGAGGGGACCCGCGGGCTGGCGGTCCAGCCCCGTGGCGATGCGGCGCAGGTCCAGCCAGGGGATGCCGACGCCGCCGCCGGGGGCGTGCGGGTTGAGCCAGAGACCGTAGTGGTCGGGGTAGAGGGTGCGGGCCACGTCGAGCCCCTCGGCCACCTCGTACGACCGGCTCCAGCCGCTGGCGGACAGCTCCTGCGCGGAGGTCACACAGGGGGCGTAGCCGAAGCCGTCGACCTCCATGGTCCCGTACTGCGCGTCCGGGGAGCCTGCCTGGCCGTGCCAGAGCAGCATCCAGATCTGCCCGGTCGAGGGGGTGGCGAGGGCGCGCAGCAGTGCCTCGTAGGCGTCGTAACGGCCGGGGGTGACCTGGCGGAGTGTGTGTTCGACGCCGGCGCTCGGGCTCGCGCTCACCTGTCTTACCGCCCCTTCGATTCTTGCCCCAGTGTGGAGGACAGCTTAAGCGGCGATCGCCGGGATCCCCATGACGGACTGTTTGCCGTACCGATGGCCAGTGCCGCGGCACTAGGTGCCGTACTGGTAGAAGGGGCGCACGTTCGTCTTCAGCCAGTCGCCCACCGGGTCCTGGGCCACGTCCAGGAGGACGAGGTTGACGGGCCAGGGCGCCGGGGACTGGGCGAGGGCGCGCTCCAGTGCCTCCAGCGGGCGGGCGCGCGAGTCGCCCTCCCACTGGGAGAGTTCGACGCCGATGAAGAGGACCGGGTCGGCGGTCTCGATGGCGGCGAGGCAGCGGCGGGCCGTGACGACGACGCCCGTGCCCGCGAACTCGGCGGAGGCGGCGGCGAGGAAGTCCACCGGGTCCTCCTGCCAGTCGGGCTCGAAGAGCCGGACCCGGGCGCCGCCCGCCGGACCGTCGAGCGCCGTGCGGTCGGCGCGGCACAGCTCGGCGACCGCCTCGGGGGGCAGCGGAACGCCCACCACGCCACCGGGGTTGAGCACGATGCCCGCCTGCGGCGGCAGCCCGCGCGCGAATTCCACCGCCGGGGCGACGGTGAAGGAGAGGTGGGCGCCCGGCGACTGGCGGAACTGTTCCTCGGAGCTGAAGACCGGGATGAACACCTGGCCCTCGATCTCCACGGAGGGCAGGTCGAGCGAACCGCTCTGCGGGCCACCGCCGTTGGGCAGCGGGATCCACACGAAGCTACGGGAGAGGACCTCGACGATCCGGGCGCCCGCCGAGGGCACGCCGAGGGAGGCGGAGAGCACCTCCTCCAACTCGTTGCCTGGCCACCCGCCGTGCGGGTGGGGGTGCGCCTGTGCCGGGAAGTCCGCGGGAAAGTCCGCCGGGAAGTCCATGTTCCTACCGCCTGCCGGGAAAACCATGCTGTGGTGCAGAAGGCTAACCGGTGCGGGCGGCGGACCTCACGCCGCGAAGTCGATCCGGCGCAGTCCGTCCGCCGCGGCGCGGTCCAGGAGCACCGCCGAGGCGACGCCCGGGGGCAGTTCGCCGCGCTCCACGGCGCGCAGCAGTCGCGCTGTGGTGTGCCGGTGGCGTCCGAAGGCGTAGCGGGAGACGCCCCGGCCGCGCTCGCGCTGGCCGCGGCGGGCGGCTTCGGCGTCGACGTCGAGCAGGACCAGATGGAGGGCGGCGCCCCGGCGCCGTGCCTCGTGGGCGAGCCAGGCGCGGACCCAGGACTGGGTGCCGCAGTCGTGCACGACGACGCCCTCGCCGGTGGCCAGCGCGCGGCGCAGCCCGGCGTAGTGGGCGAGGCGGACCAGGGGGCGGTAGAGCGCGTACGGCAGGGCGGGCAGGCGGCGCTGCCAGCGGTCGCGGGTGTCCTGGGAGTCGATGCGACGACCGGGGACGACGCGGTGCATGAGGGTGGACTTGCCGCTGCCGGGCAGCCCGGTGACGACCACGAGGTCCCGGGGACCGAAGCGCAGCGCGCGGGGTGTGCCTCCGGGGCGCTCGCGCAGGTCACGCACGAGGGGGGCGGGGCGGGCGGCGGCCCGGCGTTCCCGCGCCGGTGCGGAGGGCTGGCGCGGCACCGCCAGGCCGGTGGCGGCGTACGCCGGAGTCCTGTTCACCGAGATCGTCCTCCCCTTGGGTTCAGGTAATCCCTTGCCCATCGAATGTAAAGAGAAGGTAATGCGGGAAGTCGGTGGTTCCGTGTCCGTCCTGCCACGGTCCGGTCACAGGCGGCCGCCCCTTCAGCGGCGGCGATCGCCGTGCGATGATGTGGCCGCCAACTGCATACCGGCCGCTTGAATCCGCGCGGGAGAGTCCCTGGCAGTACGTCGCCGGGGCGCCGAAGGAGCAAGTCCCTCCCTTGAATCTCTCAGGCCCCGTTACCGCGCGGGCGAGGCACATCTGAAAAGCGGGCCGCTGCCGTCAGTGGCTCCACCCAAGGTGCAAACCGTGACCGTGCGGGTCATGGCGAACCTCTCAGGTTCCGATGACAGATGGGGAGGAACGTTCCTCGCCCCATCCCCCGTTGCCCTGGGAGACGACCGACCGATGAGCAGCACCGAACTCCGTCACACCGCGCTCGACGCCGTGCACCGCGCGCTCGGCGCCACCATGACCGACTTCGCCGGCTGGGACATGCCCCTGCGCTACGGCTCCGAGCGCGACGAGCACCTGGCGGTGCGCACCCGGGCGGGTCTCTTCGACCTCTCGCACATGGGCGAGATCACGGTGACCGGCCCCGACGCCGCCGCGCTGCTGAACTACGCGCTGGTCGGCGACATCGCCTCGGTGGGTCCCGGCCGCGCCCGCTACACCATGATCTGCCAGTCCGACGGCGGCATCCTGGACGACCTGATCGTCTACCGGCTCGGCGAGACCCATTACATGGTCGTGGCCAACGCCTCCAACGCCCAGGTCGTCCTCGACGCGCTGACCGAGCGCGCCGCGGGCTTCGACGCCGAGGTCCGCGACGACCGCGACGCCTACGCGCTGCTCGCCGTCCAGGGACCGGAGTCCCCCGCGATCCTCACGTCGCTCACCGACGCCGACCTGGACAACCTCAAGTACTACGCCGGGCTCCCCGGCACCGTCGCGGGCGTCCCCGCGCTGATCGCCCGCACCGGCTACACCGGCGAGGACGGCTTCGAACTGTTCGTGAAGCCGGAGCACGCGGTCGAGCTGTGGCAGGCGCTGACCAAGGCGGGCGAGGCGTCCGGGCTGGTCGCGTGCGGTCTGTCCTGCCGCGACACCCTGCGCCTTGAGGCGGGCATGCCGCTGTACGGGCACGAGCTGACCCGCGAGCTGACCCCGTTCGACGCCGGTCTCGGCCGGGTCGTGAAGTTCGGCAAGGACGGCGACTTCGTGGGCCGCGCCGCGCTCACGGAGGCGGCCGAGCGCGCCGAGCAGAACCCGCCGCGCGTCCTGGTCGGGCTGATCGCCGAGGGCCGCCGGGTGCCGCGCGCCGGGTACGCCGTCGTCGCGGGCGGCGAGGTGATCGGCGAGGTCACCTCCGGCGCCCCCTCCCCCACCCTGGGCAGCCCCATCGCCATCGCCTACGTGGACGCGGCGCACGCGGCGCCCGGCACCGAGGGCGTCGGCGTGGACATCCGGGGCAGCCACGAGCCGTACCGGGTCGTGGCGCTGCCGTTCTACAAGCGCCAGAAGTAGCCCCCGCCGGGCAGGACCGGAAGCGGTCACCCGCCCGGAGCGCCGCCGGTACCACCCCGGCGTGAGCCTGCGCACATTTTCCCCGCTCATCAGCGGTTTACGTCCCCTTCGTCCGTCCAGCACGCCCTCGCGTACAGGAGAATTCAGGTCATGAGCAACCCGCAGAAGCTGAGCTACACCAAGGAGCACGAGTGGCTCTCGGACGCCGAGGACGGCGTCTCGACGGTCGGCATCACCGAGCACGCGGCCAACGCGCTCGGCGACGTGGTCTTCGTCCAGCTCCCCGAGGTCGGCGACGCCGTGACCGCGGGCGAGTCCTGTGGCGAGCTGGAGTCCACCAAGTCGGTCTCTGAGCTGTACTCGCCGGTCACCGGTGAGATCACGGAGATCAACCAGGACGTCGTCGACGACCCCGCCCTGGTGAACTCCGCGCCCTTCGAGGGCGGCTGGCTGTTCAAGGTGCGCGCCGCGGAGCAGCCCGAGGAGCTGCTCTCCGCCGACGAGTACACCGCCTACACCGCAGGCTGAGGAGCCGGAGCCGTATGACTGACGTCCTGAACACGCCCCTGCACGAGCTGGACCCCGAGGTCGCCGCCGCGGTCGACGCCGAGCTGCGCCGTCAGCAGTCCACCCTCGAGATGATCGCCTCCGAGAACTTCGCGCCGCTCGCGGTGATGGAGGCGCAGGGCTCCGTCCTGACCAACAAGTATGCCGAGGGCTACCCGGGCCGCCGCTACTACGGTGGCTGCGAGCACGTGGACGTGGCCGAGCAGATCGCCATCGACCGGGTGAAGGAGCTGTTCGGCGCCGAGTACGCCAACGTCCAGCCGCACTCGGGCGCCTCCGCGAACCAGGCGGCGCTGTTCGCGCTGGCCCAGCCCGGGGACACGATCCTGGGTCTGGACCTCGCGCACGGCGGCCACCTCACCCACGGGATGCGGCTGAACTTCTCCGGCAAGCAGTTCAACGTGGTCGCGTACCACGTGGACGAGGAGACCGGTCTGGTCGACATGGCCGAGGTCGAGCGCCTCGCCAAGGAGCACAGCCCGAAGGTGATCATCGCGGGCTGGTCGGCGTACCCCCGTCAGCTCGACTTCGCGGAGTTCCGCCGGATCGCGGACGAGACCGGTGCCCACCTGTGGGTCGACATGGCGCACTTCGCCGGTCTGGTCGCGGCGGGACTGCACCCGAACCCGGTCGCGTACGCGGACGTGGTGACCTCCACCACGCACAAGACGCTCGGCGGTCCGCGCGGCGGCATCATCCTCGCGAAGAAGGACTTCGCCAAGAAGCTGAACTCCTCGGTCTTCCCCGGTTTCCAGGGCGGTCCGCTGGAGCACGTGATCGCGGCGAAGGCGGTCTCCTTCAAGGTCGCCGCCTCGGAGGACTTCCGTGAGCGCCAGCAGCGTACGGTGGAGGGTGCGCGCATCCTCGCCGAGCGGCTGACCGCGCCGGACGCCCGCGCGGCCGGGGTGAACGTGCTCTCCGGCGGCACCGACGTGCACCTGATCCTGGTGGATCTGCGTGAGTCGGAGCTGGACGGGCAGCAGGCGGAGGACCGCCTCCACGAGGTGGGCATCACGGTCAACCGCAACGCGGTCCCGAACGACCCGCGTCCGCCGATGGTGACCTCCGGTCTCCGGATCGGCACGCCCGCCCTCGCGACCCGCGGCTTCACCGCCGAGGACTTCGCCGAGGTCGCGGACGTGATCGCGGAGACGCTGAAGCCGTCGTACGACGTCGAAGCGCTCGCCGCCCGCGTGCGGGCGCTGGCCGACAAGCACCCGCTGTACCCCACGCTGGGCGAGTAGTACCCCGAAGTTCACCTGGGTGCCCCGCCCACCGTCCCGTGGGCGGGGCACCCGTGGTCTGTCAGCATCACTTTTGTACTTGTTCGTCATTGAGGAGTCACCGTGGCCGTCTCGGTCTTCGACCTGTTCTCGATCGGCATCGGCCCGTCCAGCTCCCACACCGTGGGCCCGATGCGCGCGGCGCGCATGTTCGCCCGCCGTCTGCGCAACGAGGGTCTGCTGGACTCCGTCGCCGCCGTGCGCTGCGAGCTGTACGGCTCGCTCGGCGCGACCGGCCACGGCCACGGCACCCCGAAGGCGGTGCTGCTCGGTCTGGAGGGCGCCTCCCCGCGCACGGTGGACGTGGAGGGCGCGGACGAGCGGGTGGAGCAGATCAAGGCGGCGAGCCGTCTCCGTCTGCTCGGCGAGCGCGAGATCCCGTTCTCCTTCGACGACGACCTGGTCCTGCACCGCCGCAAAGCCCTGCCGTACCACGCCAACGGCATGACCCTGTGGGCGTACGACGCCTCGGGCGCCGAGCTGCTCACCAAGACGTACTACTCGGTCGGCGGCGGCTTCGTCGTGGACGAGGAGGCGGTGGGCGCGGACCGCATCGTGCTGGACGACACGGTGCTGAAGTACCCCTTCCGCACGGGCGACGAGCTGCTGCGCCTGACCAAGGAGACGGGTCTGTCGATCTCCTCCCTGATGCTGGAGAACGAGCGCGCCTGGCGCACGGAGGAGGAGATCCGCGAGGGTCTGCTGGAGATCTGGCAGGTCATGCGGGCGTGCGTCCAGCGGGGCATGTCCCGCGAGGGCATCCTCCCGGGCGGTCTGCGGGTCCGCCGCCGCGCCGCCGTCTCCGCCCGCCAGTTGCGCGCCGAGGGCAACCCGCTCGCGCACGCCATGGAGTGGATCACCCTCTACGCGATGGCGGTCAACGAGGAGAACGCGGCGGGTGGGCGTGTGGTCACCGCCCCCACCAACGGCGCGGCCGGCATCATCCCGGCGGTGCTGCACTACTACGTCAACTTCGTCCCCGGCGCCGACGAGGAGGGCGTGATCCGCTTCCTCCTGGCGGCGGGCGCGATCGGCATGCTCTTCAAGGAGAACGCCTCCATCTCCGGCGCCGAGGTCGGCTGCCAGGGCGAGGTCGGCTCCGCCTGCTCCATGGCGGCGGGCGCGCTGGCCGAGGTCCTCGGCGGCTCCCCCGAGCAGGTCGAGAACGCCGCCGAGATCGGCATGGAACACAACCTCGGCCTCACCTGCGACCCCGTCGGCGGTCTGGTACAGATCCCCTGCATCGAACGCAATGGCATGGCCGCGGTGAAGGCGGTCACCGCCGCCAAGATGGCCATGCGCGGCGACGGCGCCCACATGGTCTCCCTCGACAAGGTCATCAAGACGATGAAGGAGACGGGGGCGGACATGAGCGTGAAGTACAAGGAGACGGCTCGGGGCGGGCTGGCGGTGAACATCATCGAGTGCTGAGGGGAAACACAGCTTAATAACAAGACTCTTGTTAAGCTGGCCGCATGGCTACCTCCCCGGCACCCGGCGAAGGTCCCGTCCGGCCGGTCTCTGTCTCCCTGCACGAGGGCACCATCGCCGCGCTCAAGGCCCGTACCGGCAAGCGCGGCATGTCGGCCTACGTCGAAGCCCTCATCCAGCGCCAGTTGGAGCGCGACCGGCTGCGCGAACTCATCGACGACGCGGAAGCCGAGCACGGGCCCGTGGACCAGGCAGCGGTCGAAGCGAAGCGAGCCGTGCTGCGCGGGGACAACGCGGGCTCGGCGGACGCCGCGTGAGCGGCACGCTCGTCCTGGACTGCGAGGGTCTGTCCCACCTCGTGCGGCGCACACCCGAGCTCACCGAGTGGCTGGCCGCGGCGGAGGCTGAGGACATCCGCGTCGTCACGAGCTCCGTCACCCTCGTGGAAGCGCGTGACCCCAGGACCAGCCAGGCGCGCTTCGACTACGCGGTGTCGCGCGTCAACATCGTCCCGCCCACCGAAGCCGTCGCCCGCCACGCGAGCAAGCTGCTTGCCGCGGCCGGGCTGCACGGCCACAAGTACGCCCTCGACGCGATCGTGGCCGCCACCGCACTCGACTCGCCCTCCCCCGTGACCGTGCTGACGTCGGACCCCGAGGATCTCCGCATGCTGTGCGGTCCCCGTGTCCGCGTGATCAAAATCTGACCATGGCCGCCGGGGCGTGTGTCAGCGTCCCCGCAGCAACAGCCCCAGCATCCGCAGGCGGGACGGGGACGCCGAGCCGTTCAGGATGTCGGCGCCGCGCTTCGACACCGCGTCGGCGGTGAGGAGTTCGACCTCGACCAGGGTGCTCAGCAGGCGGCGGTGCGGGGGCGGCGCCAGGAGGGGCAGGTTCCTTGCCTTCTCCAACGACGTGCGGGCGAGGGTGACTTCGTGGTCGACCAGGGCGCGCAGGGCAGAGGGGTCGGGGTCCTTCGTCAGGTCGTCCACCGTGAGGGAGAAGCGGGTCAGGGTGTCCGTCGGGATGCCGGGGCGTCCCTCGCGCAGGTCCTCCGCCAAGTCGTTGACGAAGTCCAGGCGTTGGGCGCCCTCGATGAACGTCCGGCAGGCGGCTCGGAAGGAGGGGGTGGTGTCGTCCTGGGGGCCAAGGAGGGTGCCGATGAGCATGAAGGCGGGGACGGAGTAGGCGTCGAGGTACGACTGGTAGTCGGACTCCGTCTCGAAGCCCGTGAAGGTCAACTCCGCCGGTGCGGTGGCCAGATAGGTCTCCGCCGTCTCCCTCATGCGGGGGTACGCGGTGATGGTGTGCGCCAGCGTGCGGATCAGGGGGTCGTCACTGTCGCCGGTGTCCAGCGCCTTGCGCACCCGTTCCTCCCAGGCGGCCCAGGCACGCTCCCGTTCGGGCAGCGGACCGGTGTCCAGGAGGTTGTCGCCGTGTTCCATCACGGCCGTCGCCGCGAGGACGTGGGGCAGGACCCGGCGGGGCAGCAGCCAGCGGGCGGCCAGGTAGGCGGTGGAGCGGGAGTGCTTCACCAACTCCCGCTGTGCGCCGTAGTCCTCACGTAATCCGGCGTCCCGGATGTCCGCCGCGTCCAGGCTCTTCGTCCATGTGCTCATCGGTCCGATCGTAGAGCGGTGGCGGAGTCGGTGTCGTCCATGAAGCTCAGCATCCGGGCGTTGAGCAGGTCGGGGTGGTCCATCTGCGGCACATGCCCGGTGGCGGCGACGATCTCGGCGCGGGCGCCGGGGATCAGGCGGGGCACCCGCTCCGCCTGCCGCCGGGGGTGGACGAGCAGGCTGCGCCTGCCCATGACCAGGTAGAACGGCGTGCGGATCGAGCCCAGTTCCGCGTCCGACAGCGGCAGCGGGGCGGGGCGGCGCATCCGGAAGGCACGCGCGCGCAGTTGGGCCATCGTGCGCAGTTCGGGGACGACGAGCACCGGCTGGTCCAGCCAGGCGGCGAGCCGGGGGCGCAGCGCCTTGGGGGCGAAGGTCGCGAAGTGTAGACCACGAGGAGCGGCGGACCCAGATCGCCGAGGCGCTCGTCCGGGTGGCCGGGACCACGTGCGACCGTCGAGGCCATCCTCCTGTCGTCCCTGCCGACCGACGAGGAGAGCCGCGTCTTCCACCTGCTCTACACCTCGTACGCGATCCTGTCGGTGACCGACGAGGCGCTGGCCGCGCAGCCGTTCATCGACAACCCGGACTCCGCCGAGGACGTCCTGACCGCCCTGCTCCGGCAGGCGCAGGAGGACGGTCTTGCCGACCCCGGGGCGGACGCCCGTACGGAGGCGATCGGGCTGCTCGCCATGGCGGCCGGTCTGGGCACCGGCGTCCTCGTCGGCCAGCGGGGTCCCGAATCGGCGGCGGAGGTACTGCGTCACCACCTGGACCGGATCTTCACCGCCCCGGCGAAGTCCGAGGCCAGGGGCGGGAAACGGCACCCGGAGCACGGATCGACTGTGTCCGCGCGCTGACAACCGGCGCCGCCACAAAGGGAGTCCCATGTTCCGACTGCCCCTCTCGGGGGCACAACCTCTTCATGCTCCATGGGATCGACGTCAGCGCCTACCAGTCCTCGTCGTACGACACCGACGGGCTCTCCTTCGCCTTCATCAAGGCGACGGAAGGCCGGTCGTACGTCAACTCCAGACTCGCGGCCCAGACGAAGACCGCGCGGGACGCCGGTCTGGTCGTGGGCTTCTACCACTTCCTGTGGCCCGGCAATCTCACCGATCAGGCCGAGTACTTCGTGGCGAAGGCGCCGGACAAGCCCGGGGACATCCTGGCCGTCGACTGGGAGACCACCGGCGACGGCACCCACGCCAGCAACGCGGAGAAGGACGCGTTCATCCGCAAGCTGAAGCAACTGCGCCCGAAGAACCGGGTCGTGCTCTACACGAACCGCAACTTCTGGCTGAACGTGGACACGACCTCGTACGCCGGTGACGGACTGTGGATCGCCGACTATGTGAGCGCGGGCAAGCCGCGCATCAAGGCGAAGTGGCGGTTCCACCAGTACACCAGCGAGCCGCTCGACAAGGACGTGGCCGACTTCTCCAGCAAGGCCGCCCTGGTGGCCTGGGCGCACCTCAGCTCGTAGGAGGCACCGGGCGGCGTTGCCGGGTTCCGTCGGGGGTCAGCCCTTGAACTCCGCCGGGCGCTCCGGGGAAGCCGCCGCCAGCGCCGCGCGGACCGCGTCCACGCCCTCGCGCAGACCGTAGACCGGGGTGGCGGGCTGCTGGCGCCAGGAGTCGTCGATGCCGCCCGCGTCGACGGTGTCGAAGCCGAGTGCGTCGATGAGCGCGCGGACCTTCGTCTTGGCTGCCTCGTCGTCCCCGGCGACCGGGAGGGCCAGGCGGTCCGGGTCGCCGGCGGGGCGGGGGCGGTCCAGGATGTCCTGGGCGTAGGTGCCGTTGAACGCCTTGACGACGGGGCGTCCGAGGTGGCGCTCGGTCCAGCGGCTCTCGGTGATGCCCTCGTCCTCGATGCCCGCGATCCGGCCGTCGCGCTCACGCGGGTAGTAGTTGTTGGTGTCGATCACGGCGGCTCCCTCGGCGGCGCCGTCGAGCAGCCCTGCGGGCAGGTCCGGGACCGCCTTCAGCGGGACGGTGACCACGACGACCTCGGCGCCGTTCGCCGCCTCCTCGGCCCGTACGGGTGTCGCGCCGGTCTCCTCGGCCAGCGCCTTGAGCGTCTCGGGACCGCGCGAGTTGGCCACGGACACGTCGTGACCGAGGGCGGTGAGCCGCCGGGTGAGGTTGCCGCCGATGTTGCCCGCGCCGATGATGCCGATCTTCATGAAAACCTCTCAGGGTTCATGCATGTGCATTCTTCTGCCGTGGGCGACAACCGTGGGGCGGGGCGGGCTATTCCGGCGGGTACGGCGAACAGGTGACAGCCGCAGGGCGCGGGGCGTCGGGGGTCAGGCGTCGGGCGTCGGAGCGCGAAAAAGGGGCACCCCGGCAGGGCGCCCCTTCCCGCACACGTGTCACTTGGCCAGGTAGGCCCAGAACTCGTCGAACGACAGGACCTTGTCGCCGTTGAGGTCGCGGGTCTTGATGATGGCCGCCGCCACCGTCTCGGTCACGTTCCAGTCGCCCTGCTGAGCGAGGGCGCTCTTGAACTCCGACGCGGTGATGAACCCGTCACCGTCCGCGTCGATCCGCTGGAACTGCTTGCGTGCTTCCTCGATGTCGGCCACCGATCCGCCCCTTTTTATCTCGTGTGTGCGCTGCCGTACCGGCATACTGACGCTGGTCAGATTAACCGTCCGTACGCGCCCGCAGTGCGGCGACCACCCACCCGAAGTCCTCCTCGTGGTCGAAGACGGGCGTTCCCTTCAGGACGCCGAGCAGTCTGCGGTACCGCGCGAGCCGGGGATTGTGCGAGGCGAGCATCCGCTCAAGGACCTTGTCCCGGTCGGTGTCGCCGAGCAGCTCCCGCAGCACCGTCTCCGCCTCGGGGGACGCCGGATCGATGCCCTTCTCCCGTGCGGCGCCCGCGAGTTGGACCAGCCGACGGGCGAACCACATGGACGCGCCGGGCGGTGCGCCCTGCCCCCGGTCGGCGGCGTTGAACTCCGCCGCCCTCCGCATCTGCGCCCGGAACTCCGGGTCCTGGACCAGTTCCGCCAACTCCACCCACGCGTCCACCTGTTCGGGGGTGGGGTCGTCCGGCAGGTTCATCGCGCTGTTCCGCATCCGGGTGCGGATCTCGGGGTCCGCCGTGTCGAGTCCGTGGAACATCTCCTCCACGAACTCCTCCATGATCCGCCGCCGTTCGGCTGCCGACAGCCGGGCCAGTCTGTTCATCAGGGTCGTCTCCTCCGCGCTCGAGCCACGTCTCGCGACGGACGACAGCACCGCGCGGGTCACCTTCAGCGAGCTGATCTGCGCGTCCAGCGCCACCACATGGGCGGCGGCGACCTCCGCCACCGTCCGCTCCCCGGCCAGGACCTGCCGCACGTCCGCGAGACCGAGCCCCAGTTCGCGCAGCGTCCGGATCAGCTCCAGCCGGGCCACCGAAGCGGCGTCGTAGAGCCGGTAACCGCCACTGGAGCGGGTCACCGGAGGAAGGGCGCCCTCGTCGGACCAGTACCGGATGGTGCGGACGGTCAGACCGGTCGCCCGCGCCAGATCGCCGATGGTGAGAAAGCCCGTGCCGTCGTCGTTCACGCAGCCGAGTCTGCGGTCTCCACCCGCTGGAGACTCAAGCGGGCGCGGGGAGGACTGCCGACGGACCTGCTCAGCGGTCCGCCAGGCGCATCTCGAACCACGTGGTCTTGCCGCGGGGGAGGAGGTCCACGCCCCAGCGGTCGGAGAGTTTGTCGACGAGGAAGAGACCGCGGCCGCTGACGTCCAGTTCGCGGACGGGGAGGAGGCAGGGGAGGGCGCGGGAGGGGTCGCGTACCTCGACGCGGATCGAGCCGCGCCGTCGGCGCATGCGGAGTCCGAAGACGCGGGCGCCGGTGTGCCGTACGGCGTTGCCCACGAGTTCGGAGACGAGTAAGACCGTGTCCTCGGTCATCTTGGGGCTCAGCCCCCAGTGCCGCAGCACGACGACCTGGACGAGCCGGCGGGCGGTGGCGGCGGACTCGGGGCGGGACGGAAGCCGGACCTCCGCCTCGACCGGGTTGCCGAACAGCTCCAGCGCCTTGAGCGCCCGTTCGTCCTCGACCGCGGGCGACCAGCGCGCCGCGGCCGCACGGCTGTGTCCCCGTGGCTGTTCGATGCCCTCCAGCCCCGCCATGCCCCCATGATGGCCGTCATCGAGCGGCTCCGGGGGCGTTCCGGTGGAATACGCCCCCTGTACGCCCCTGGTGCGCTCCATGCGCTTGTCATATGCCAACGGCACGACAGACTCGGCGGAGGCGCCTCCGACCTGCGGAGACGGCTCGGTTCCTGGCAAGCGAAGGGCTCCCCTCGGCGAGGCAGGCTTAAGGTGGGGTTAAGGCTCCCATAAACCGCTGCACCGAGGGGACCGAATCAGACGACGCGTCAATTGCAAGGGCCAAGAGGGCATTTGGCCCGGAACTTCGGCCCTGCCGGGGATCGCTCCGAAGCGTTCACCCGACGCTCGCGTTCACCCGACGCTCACGTTCACCCGGTACTCAGAGGAACTTGGCCTTGCCCGGTCCCTCCTCCACGAAGCTGCGCATCCCCCGCTCGCGGTCCTCGGTGGCGAACAGCCCGGCGAACCAGTTGCGTTCCATCGCGAGCCCGGTGTCGAGGTCGGTCTCCAGACCGGTGTCGATCGACTCCTTGGCCGCGCGCAGCGCGACCGCCGGACCCTGGGCGAGCCGGGCGGCCCAGGCGTGTGCCTGCTCGTACACCTCGGCGGCGGGGACGACCCGGTCCACCAGTCCGAGGGAAAGCGCCTCGTCCGCCTTCACCATGCGACCGGTGAAGATGAGGTCCTTCGCCCTGGACGGTCCGATCAGCCGGGGCAGCCGCTGGGTGCCGCCCGCGCCCGGGATGAGTCCGAGCAGGATCTCGGGCTGGCCGAGCTTGGCGTCGTCGGCGGCGATGCGGTAGTCGGCGCACAGCGCCAGCTCGCAGCCGCCGCCCAGCGCGTACCCGGTGACGGCGGCGACGACGGGCTTGGGGATGCGGGCGACGGCGGTGAAGGCGTCCTGGAGCGCGCGGGCCCGGCGGACCATGCCCAGATGGTCCATCGCCTGCATCTCCTTGATGTCCGCCCCGGCGGCGAACACCCGCTCCCCGCCGTAGATCACCACGGCGCGCACGTCGTCGCGGCGCGTGGCCTCCTCGGCGAGTTCCTTCAGCCGGTCCTGGGTGGCGATGTCCAGCGCGTTCATCGGCGGCCGGTCGAGCCGCAGCGTGCCGACGCCCTCGGAGACTTCGAGATTCACGGTCATGCTCAGCAGGTTAACGTCCGCTAACGACGAGGGGCCCGGTGCCGTGTGTCACAGCGCCGGGCCCGTCTCGTGGGGTCCTACTTCTTCCAGTCCGCCCAGCTCATGTTCCAGCCGTTGAGGCCGTTGTCCGGGGAGACCGTGCGGTCGTGGGAGTGCTTGACGACGACCACGTCACCGACCATGGAGTGGTTGAAGAACCAGGCCGCCGGAACGCCCTTGTCGTAGCCGCCCTTGACGTCGCGCAGACCGACGCAGCCGTGGCTGGCGTTGTAGTTGCCGAACGCGCCGCCGCCCCAGTAGTTGCCGTGGATGAAGGTGCCGGAGTCGGTGAGGCGGATGGCGTGCGGCACGTCCTTGATGTCGTACTCGCCGCCGTAGCCCACGGTCTCGCCGTTCATGCGGGTCACGCTGAGCTTCTCGGTCATGACCATCTGGCCGTTCCAGGTGTCGTACCCGGGCTTGCCGGTCGTCACCGGGATGGTCCGGACGGTCTTGCCGTCCTGGGTGACCTTCATGGTGTGCTTGCTCGCGTCCACGTAGGAGACCTGGTTGCGGCCTATCGTGAACTTCACCGTCTTGTGCTGCTTGCCGTAGACCCCGTCGCGGCCCTCGACGCCGTCCAGGTCGAGGTCGACGGTGACCTTGGTGCCGGACTTCCAGTACTTCTCGGGGCGGAAGTCGATGCGGTCGTTGCCGAACCAGTGGCCCTCGACGTCGACGGCCGGCTCGGTCTTGATGTGTATGGCCTTCTCGACCGCCGCCGGGTCGGTGATGCCCCGGGTGAAGCGGACCGAGAACGGCATCCCGACGCCGACCGTGGAGCCGTCCTCGGGGGTGAAGTAGCCGACGAAGGTGTTCTTCGGCGTGAGCGTCGTGAAGGAGGAGTCCTCGGCCGCCTCACGACCCCGGGAGTCCTCGGCGACGGCGTGCACCGTGTACTTGGTGCTCGCGGACAGATGAGCCGAGGGGGTCCAGGTGGCTCCGCCGTCGGTCATCTTGCCGTCGACCTCGGTGCCCTTGGCGTCCTTGACGACGACCTTGGTCAGCCGCCCCTTGGCGACCTCGACCTTCAGTGCCCCGCTGGTGTTCACGCTCTTCGCCCCGGACTTGGGCGAGATGCTGACGGCCGCGACCGACTGCTTCTCCTGCTGGGCGGACGAGCCGCCCTTTCCGTCCTTGGACCCGCTCCCGGCGTCGCCTCCGCCGCCGCACGCGGCGAGCGACAGCACCAGCGCGCCCGCCATCAGCGCGAGTCCACCACGACCTTTGCGCCGGCTCCCCGCCGAAGCCCCCGATATCGGCCGCACGTTCAAGTCGGTCTCCCCTCCGTGGCCTGGCTCAAACAGGCCCGCACACCCCGGCGCGTCCCGCGCACACCAGGGATGTTAGCCGCCGGGTTCCGGCCTGAACGCCCGCCCCATGTCACCGTTCCGTCGCAACTTCAACCAGTCCCCGCGCACCGGAACCCCGCAGCTCACACGGTCACTTGAGCACGCTGCCCGCCTTCCACTGGTTCCATGCCATGTTCCACCCTCCGAGCCCGTTGTCCGGGGCGACGGTTTTGTCCTTGCTGTGGACGATCTCGACGACGTCGCCGACGAGGCTGCGGTCGAAGAACCAGCCCGCCGGGGTGTCCGCGCCGCCGCCCTTGACGTCCCTGAGCCCCACGCAGCCGTGGCTGACGTTGGTCTCGCCGGGGGCGTCCGGCGACCAGTAGTTGCCGTGCAGGAAGGTGCCGGAGTCGGTGAGCCGCATGGCGTGCGGGACGTCGGGGATGTCGTACTCGCCGCCGAAGCCGACGGTGCCGCCGTTCATGCGGGTCACCTCCAGCATGTCCATCACGACCATCTTGCCGTTGTAGGTGGGGGTCTTGGGGGCGCCCGCGGTGATCGGCACGGTGGCGAGGAGGGCGCCGTCGCGGCGGACCTGCATGGTGTGCGCGGAGGCGTCCACCTTGGAGACCTGGCTGCGCCCGACGGTGAAGGTGACGGTCTTGTGCTGGAGACCGTAGACACCGGGGGCGCCCTGGACGTCGCGCAGGTCGAGGTCGATGGTGACCTTGGTGCCGGGCTTCCAGTACTTCTCGGGGCGGAAGTCGAGGCGGTTCTTGCCGAACCAGTGCGGGCGGATCTCGACCGGGGGCTTCGCGGTGACGCGCACCGCGCGCTGGACGGCGGCGCGGTCGGCGATCTCCCGGCTGAAGGCGAGGGAGACGATCATGCCGGTGCCGACGGTGGAGCGGTTCTCGGGGGTGACGTAGGCGATGAACCGCTCGTCGGGGACGTAGGTGGTGAAGGTGGTGTGCCGGGCGGAGCGGCGCCCGTCGCCGTCGACCGCCACGACGTCCAGGGTGTAGCGGGCGGCGAGCGCGAGCTGTTTGTCGTCGGGCTCCCAACTGCGTCCGTCCGCGCTGATCTTCCCGGTGACCGGGGTGTCCTGGGCGTCCTGGGAGCGGGTGGCGGTGACCTTCTCCAGCCTCCCGTCGGGCACCCGCACACGCAGCCGCTCAGCCGGGCGCACGCCCGTGCCGCCGTCGCGCGGGGTGACGCGGATGACGTCCTCGGGGGCGGGGGATCTGCCCGGCGGTCCGCCGATGCCCAGCGGTCCGGAGCCGTCGGCGGTGCAGCCGGCGGCTCCGGCCACCAGTCCCGCCCAGGTCAGTGCAGTGGCCAGCGCGGCCAGCGCGCGCCGCGCGCGTCCTTGTAGATGCCTCACACCGGACATAACGACCAAGCCCGTCCCGGGGGCACGTGAGTGCGACGCCAGGGCTGGGCAGAACAGTGGGGAGGACGACAGGAAGGGTGCCCCGCCGGGGTCGGTGCGACCGGCTCCGGCGGGGTGTCCGCAGCCCGCTGTGGAGCCGTCGGGCGCAGTCGCACCGGGCGGGTCCTGCCGCGTCCTGGGGTCGGACGCCCCGGGACGCGGCAGCCCGCCCGGTACGGCCGTGCGCGCCCCGGGACCGAGCCGTGAAAGAGGGGCCGACTGGTGACGAGCGCAGCCGAGCGGCGGGCGCGGGCCGGACAGCCGCCCGCACAGGGCGGCCCGGTACCCGCCGTGGTGCGCGAGGGCCACCGCGCGGCGGTGCCGGGTCCGCCGGTGTGGCCGGGGTCGTCGACCCCGCTGGGGGCGCGGTTCCGCACCGGTCCCGACGGGGTGGCGGGCACCAACTTCGCGCTGTGGGCGGGCGGGGCAGAGGCGGTCCGGCTGTGCCTGTTCGACGAGCGGGGGCGCGAGACGCAGGTGCGGCTGACCGAGCTGACGCACGAGATCTGGCACGGCTTCGTGCCGGGCGTGCTGCCGGGGACCCGGTACGGCTACCGGGTGGAGGGTCGCTGGGACGCCTGGACCGGCGCCCGCTGGAACCCGGCGAAGCTGCTGCTCGACCCGTACGCGCGCGCCGTGGACGGGGAGTTCGCGCTGCCGCCGGAGGTGTACGGGCACGTCCGGGACTGGCCGGACCAGCGGGTCGCGGACACCGTGCGCGACGAGCGGGACTCGGCGCCCTTCGTGCCCAAGGGCGTGGTGGTGCACGACGACGACGACTGGTCCGACGACCGCCGCCCGAAGACGCCGTGGACGGACTCGGTCATCTACGAGCTGCACGTCAAGGGCTTCACCAAGCTGCACCCGGGTGTCCCCGAGGAGCTGCGCGGCACCTACGCCGGACTCGCGCACCCCGCCGCGATCGAGCACCTGACCCAACTGGGCGTCACCGCCGTGGAGTTGCTGCCGGTCCACCAGTTCGCGCACGAGGACCATCTGCTGCGCCGGGGGCTGACCAACTACTGGGGCTACAACTCGATCGGCTACTTCGCCCCGCACGCCGCCTACTCCGCCTCCGGTACGGCGGGGCAGCAGGTCGGCGAGTTCAAGCGGATGGTGCGCGCGCTGCACGCCGCCGGGATCGAGGTGATCCTCGACGTGGTCTACAACCACACGGCGGAAGCGGGCGAGTTGGGTCCCACGCTGTCCCTGAAGGGCATCGACAACCGGGGGTACTACCGCCTCCAGCAGGACGCGCGCCGCTACGCGGACTACACCGGCTGCGGCAACACCCTGCACGTGGTCCGCCCTCAGGTGCTGCGGCTGATCACCGACTCGCTGCGCTACTGGGTCACCGAGATGGGCGTGGACGGCTTCCGCTTCGACCTGGCTGCCGCCCTTGCCCGCTCGATGCACGACGTGGACATGCTCTCGCCGTTCCTCGCGGTCATCGCGCAGGACCCGGTGCTGCGCCGGGTCAAGCTGATCGCGGAGCCGTGGGACATCGGCTCGGGCGGCTACCAGGTGGGCGCCTTCCCGCCGCTGTGGACCGAGTGGAACGACCGCTACCGCGACACCGTGCGCGACTTCTGGCGCCACGCGCTGCCGGACGTACGGGAGATGGGCTACCGGCTCTCCGGCTCCAGCGACCTGTACGCCTGGGGCGGGCGGCGCCCGTACGCCTCGGTCGACTTCATCACCGCGCACGACGGCTTCACCCTGCGCGACCTGGTGTCGTACGAGCACAAGCACAACGAGGACAACGGCGAGGACAACCGCGACGGCACCCACGACAACCGCTCCTGGAACTGCGGGGCGGAGGGCGAGACGGCGGACGAGGGCGTACGCGCCCTGCGCAGGCGGCAGTTGCGGAACCTGCTGACCACGCTGCTGCTGTCCACGGGGGTGCCGATGCTGGTCGCCGGGGACGAGTTCGGGCGCACGCAGGGCGGCAACAACAACGCCTACTGCCAGGACAACGCGACCAGTTGGGTGGACTGGTCGCTGCTGGAGGACCCCGAGTGGCGCCCGCTGTTCGACCTGACCGCGCGGCTGATCGCGCTGCGCCACCGGCACCCGGTGCTGCGCCGCAGCGCCTTCTTCTCCGGCCGCGCGCACTCGGCGGACGGGCTGCGGGACCTGGCGTGGTTCACCGCGCGGGGCAGGGAGATGACGGAGGGCGACTGGTACGCCCCGGCTGCCACGCTCGGCATGTATCTGTCCGGACGGGACATCCCGGGGCGCGACGAGCGGGGCGCGCCCATCCTGGACGACAGCTTCCTCGCCGTGCTGCACGCAGGCGGGGAGCCGGTGGGCTTCACGCTGCCGGGGGCGCCGTGGGCGCGGTCGTACGAGGTGGTGGTCGACACCTCGCTGGAGGAGCAGAGCCGTGCGCCGGGCGCGGTCCATGCGGCGGGGTCGGAGATCACGCTTCCGGCGCGCTCGGTGCTGCTGCTGCGGGCGCTCTGAACCGGCGCTCCTCCTACGCCTGTTGGGTGGGCGGCTGTCCGAGGATGCCCCGCTCGTACGCCGCCGCCACCGCCGCCGCGCGGTCCTTGACGCCCAGCTTGGTGTAGAGGTGCGTGAGGTGGGTCTTCACGGTCGCCTCGCTGATGAACAGCTCACGAGCGATCTCGCGGTTGGAGGTGCCCCGGGCGACCAGGGCGAGGACCTCGCGCTCGCGCGCGGACAGCGGCTCCTTGCCGGGGGCGGCGGGCGCGCGGACCGCCGAGACCAGGCGCGAGGCGACCGCAGGGGAGAGCACGGTGCGGCCCTCGGCGGCGGCGCGCACCCCGGTGAACAGCTCCTCGCGCGGGGCGTCCTTGAGGAGATAGCCGGTGGCGCCCGCCTCGATGGCCGGGAGGGTGTCGGAGTCGGTGTCGTAGGTGGTGAGGACGAGCACCTTGGCGCGGGCGCCGCGCCGGGTCAGCTCGCGGATCGCCTCGACGCCGGAGCCGCCGGGCATCCGCAGGTCCATCAGCACCACGTCCGGGTCCAGGGCGGCGACCCGCTCGACCGCCTCGACGCCGTCGGCCGCCTCGCCGAGCACGGTGAAGCCGGGCGCGGCGGCGAACATGGCGCTCAGCCCGTCCCGTACGACGGGGTGGTCGTCCACGACGAGCAGGGTGATGGGGGTGTCAGCGGTCATCGCGCACCAACGGTACGCGAGCCGAGACGGCGGTGCCGTGGCCCGGCTCCGACTCGACGGTGAGGGTGCCCGCGATGCGCTCGGCGCGGGCGCGCATGCCGTCCAGACCGAAGCCTCCGGTGCGGGTGCGGGGCGGCAGGGTGTCCGGGTCGAAGCCGGTGCCGTCGTCGCGGATGTCGAGGACGACCTCGTCGCCCATGAAGGAGAGGGTGGCGCCGAGGCGGTGGGCGCGGGCGTGCCGGGCGGCGTTGGACAGGGCTTCCTGGGCGATGCGCAGCAGGGTCGCCGCGACCTCCTCGTGGAGCTGCTCGGCGGTGCCGGTGAGGGTGAACTCGGCGCGCACCCCGGTGCGTTCGCCCCATTCGGCGACCGTCTTCTTCAGCGCCTCGGGGAGTCCGTCGGCGGCGAGGGCCACGGGGGCGAGGTTGTGCACCGAGCGGCGCGCCTCGCCGAGGCTGTGCCGGGCGAGTGCGGAGGCGCGCTCCAGATGGGTGCGGGCGGTGGCCAGGTCCTGGGCGCTGGAGACGACTTGGAGCTGGGCGATGATGCCGGTCAGCCCCTGGGCGATGGTGTCGTGGATCTCGGCGGCGAGCCTGCGCCGCTCGTCCGCGACCCCCGCTTCCCGTGCTTGGAGGAGGAGTTGGGCGTGAAGGGCGGCGTTCTCGTCGAGTGCCTGCTGCAACGCGGTGTTGGTGCGCTCCAGTTCGGCGATGGTCCCGGCCTGTTCGCGGGCGCGCGCCTCCTCCTGTTCGTTGAACCGGGTGAAGAGGGCGACCATGCCGATGTTGACCCCGAACACCACCACGAAGCCCAGCCAGAGCACCGGTCCGCGCGGGGGCATCCCGCCGATCTCGCTGCCCGCCATGGTGGCGGCGGTCAGGCACAGGCCGGGCATCATCAGGCGGCGCGGCAGTCGGCGGGCGCCGTTGTAGTAGCCGGTGACGGCGTAGAAGGCGAAGAACGGGTTGAGCCAGGTCAGGACGAACCCGTTGGCCCAGCGCACGAAGTAGAGGACCGCCCCGGTCCGGCTCGGTCCCGGCCGGTCGCGACCGACGCGTCCCCAGACCAGTTGCAGGACCACGGCGAACACCACCAGGACGCCGGAGACGTACAGTTCGGCCCGGCTCATGCCGACGAGCCGGGCCGAACCGGCAGCCGTCAGTGCCCCGGCGGCGAGCAGGGCGTAGGGTCCCCAACTGTCGAAGAAGGCCCGTCGGTCGCGCTCCACCGCCTGCGTCATCCCCTCAGTGTCGGGCACCGCCGTGCCGGTGTCGGGCACGGGCTCACTCCCAGCGGAACCAGCGAGCCGCAGCGGCGGTGAGCAGGACCGTCCAGATCGCGAGCACGCCGAGGTGCTCCCAGCCCGGCCAGTGACCGGTGGCCGCCTCGCCCATCGCGCGGGCGGCGGCGCCGAAGGGGGTGAGACCGACGATGCGCGCGAGGGTGTGCGGCATGGACTGCACGGGCAGCCAGAGCCCGGCGCAGAACATCATCGGGAAGAACACCATCGTGCCGACCGCCCCGGCGATCTTCGTGGTGCCCGACACCGCGGCGACGACCGAGCCGAGCGCGAGGGCGGCCAGGGCGGCGAGGACGAGCGCGACCAGATAGCCGAGGGGCTGCCCGGGCAGGCGTACCCCGAAGGCGATACGGCCGACGGCGAGCGCGAGCAGCGCCGAGCACAGGGCGGCCACGCCCTGCACGGTCATCTGGGCGGTCAGCAGCGCGGCGGGGCGTACGGGGGTGGCGGACATCCGCCGCAGGATGCCGCGCTCGCGGTAGCCGGTGAGGGTCTGCGGCATCGACTGGACTCCGGCCATGATCAGGGAGATGAGGACGGCGACGGGAACGTAGACGTCGATCAGCCGCTGCCCGCCGAGCCCGTCGTCGCTCTCGCGGAAGCTGGGGATCGAGCCGAGGATCACCAGCAGCAGGGTCGGGAACAGCAGGATCCAGAAGACGGCGCCGGGTTCGCGGCGGAAGAGGCGGAACTCGGTGCGCAGGACGGCTGTGTTGAGGAGTGCGGTGTTGAGGGCAGGGGTGCCCGGGGCTGCGGTGGTCATACGGCGGTCTCCTTGGTGAGGTCCAGGAACGCGTCGTCGAGGGTGGCGTCGGTCACGCGCAACTGGTGGGCGGTGACGCGGTGGCGGGCGAGCAGGGTGAGGACGGCGTTCACCGTCTCGTCGGTGCCGGAGAGCGTGATCCGGCCGTCCTGGTGCGCGACGGAGGCGAGAGCCGGGAGCGCGCCGAGGTCCGTGTCGTCCAGCGGGGCGGACGGGGTGAAGCTGATGACGGTCGCGCCCGCCGAGCGCCGGATGAGCCCGGCCGGGGTGTCGAGGGCGGCGACCCGCCCCTTGTCGATCACCGCGATGCGGTCGCAGAGGCGCTGCGCCTCCTCCATGAAGTGGGTGACGAGCAGGACGGTGACCCCGCTCGCGCGCACCTCCTCGATGAGCTGCCAGGTGTCCCGGCGGGCGCGCGGGTCGAGCCCGGTGGTCAGCTCGTCCAGGACGACGACGCGCGGGCTGCCGATCAGCGCGAGCGCGATGAACAGCCGCTGCTGCTGTCCGCCGGAGAGCCTGGCGAACCGGGTGTCCAACTTGGCGGTCAGCTCCAGGCGTTCGGCCAGGGTCCGCCAGTCGGCCGGGGCGGGGTAGAAGGAGGCGTACAGCTCAAGTGCCTCGCGCACGGTGAGCTTGGGCTGGAGTTCGCTCTGCTGGAGCTGGGCGCCGAGGACCCGGGAGACCTCGGCGTGGTCGGCGACGGGGTCGAGCCCGGTGACGCGGACGCGCCCCGCGTCGGGGACGCGCAGCCCCTCCACGCACTCCACGGTGGTGGTCTTGCCGGCGCCGTTGGGACCGAGGACGCCGAAGATCTCGCCCTCCTCGACCGTGAAGGAGATGCCGTCCACGACGGCGCGACCGCCATAGGACTTGCGCAGGTCGGTGACTTCGATGACGGATGCCATGCTCCGAGATTCGCGGTCGCGGGGTGCCCGCCGCATCGGCCGTCGCGCTCGGAGCGGCATCATCCGACGCTCGGAGCAGCATCATCCGATCGGTTGATCCTGGGCTACGACCTCCGTGTGCTTGCGCGGGAAACCGCTGGTCGTAGGACCAGCGGCGGACCGGGGTCCGGCCGAAACTCGGTGGGCGGCGGCGGTGTCCGTCCGTACGCTCGCGATGATGGCCACTCCACACGAGAACCCCGAGGTCCGGCGCTCCACCGTGCGCACCCTGCTGCGGCTGTGGCCGTTCGTCCGGCCCGTGCGGGCCAGGCTGAGCGGCGCCGTCGCCGTGGCGGTGGTCGCCTCGTGCACCGGGCTGGTGATCCCGCTCGTGCTGAAGTGGATGGTGGACGGTCCGGTCGCCCGCCGCGACCCGGCGGGGGTGTGGCTCGGCGCGCTGTGGCTGCTGCTGCTCGGGATCACCGAGGCGCTGCTGTTCGGGCTGCGGCGGTGGCTGGTGGCACGGCCGCTGTCGCGGGTGGAGGCGGACATGCGGGCGGCGCTCTACCGGCGGCTCCAGCGGCTGCCGGTTGCCTTCCACGACCGCTGGCCCTCGGGTCAGTTGCTCTCCCGGGGCACCGCCGACCTGATGCTGCTGCGGATGTTCCTCGCCTTCCCGCTGACGTTCCTGGTGGTCAACTCGGTGACGATCGCCGCCGGTGTGGTGATCATGCTGGTGCAGGACTGGGCGCTGGGTCTGGTCGTCCTCGGGCCCGCGGTGCCGGTGCTGGTCACCTGTGCGGTCGTGGAGCGGCGGTACGCGCTGGCGTCGCGGCGCGCCCAGGACCAGGTGGGCGATCTGACGACCCTGGTGGAGGAGAGCGTGCTCGGCATCCGGGTCGTCAAGGGCTTCGGGCGCCATCACAGCCAGGCGCGCGCGTTCCGGGAGCTGGCGATCGGGCTGCGCGGCACCGAGCTGCACAAGGCGCGGCTGCTGGCGTCGATCTGGGCGGTCATCATGGCGCTGCCCGAGCTGGCGATCGGCGCGGCGCTGGTCCTCGGCGTACTGCGGGTGGCGGACGGCGACCTGTCGGCGGGCACGCTGGTCGCCTTCCTCAGCACGGCGCTGGCGCTGCGCTGGCCGGTGGAGTCCATCGGCTTCCTGCTGGCGATGAGCCAGGAGGCGGCGACGGCGACCGAGCGGTACTTCGAGGTGATGGACGAGGCGCCGGA
Source organism: Streptomyces sp. DSM 110735 (assembly GCF_016482685.1). GTDB lineage: Bacteria > Actinomycetota > Actinomycetes > Streptomycetales > Streptomycetaceae > Streptomyces. Next base: position 254,448 of record NZ_JACYHF010000008.1, read on the forward strand.
GGACGCCAAGGACTTCAGCGACGCGGGAGACACCGGGGGCGCTCCCGGACGCCCTGCCCCGCGCGCGGCGGCGGAGCGGGACGGGCTGCGGTTCGAGGGCGTCGCCTTCCGCCACCCCGACGTGCCGGACGGCTCCGCTCCCCTGCTGGACGGCGTCGATCTGCACATCCGGCGCGGCGAGTCGATGGCGCTGGTCGGCGCCACCGGCAGCGGCAAGACGACGCTCACGGCGCTCGTCCCGAGGCTGTACGAGGTGACCGGCGGGCGGATCACCCTGGACGGCGTCGACATCACCGCGATGTCCCGCGCGGAGCTGCGCGCCCGGGTCGCCGTCGCCTTCGAGGAGCCGACGCTGTTCTCCGCGAGCGTCGCCGAGAACGTGCTGATGGGCGCTGGTGAGGACGCGGACCGTACGGACCTGGACCGGGCGCTCGCGGTGGCTCGCGCCGACTTCGCGCACCAACTGCCCGAGGGACCCGACACCCGGGTCGGTGAGCAGGGGCTCAGCCTCTCCGGCGGTCAGCGGCAGCGGCTCGCGCTGGCCCGCGCGGTCGTCGGGCGCCCGGAGTTCCTGGTCCTGGACGACCCGCTCTCGGCGCTGGACGTGCACACGGAGGCGGCAGTCGAGGCGGCGCTGCGGCAGGTCCTCGCGGACACCACCGCGCTGATCGTGGCCCACCGCCCCTCCACCGTGCTGCTCGCGGACCGGGTCGCGCTGCTCTCCGGCGGCCGGATCACCGCCGTCGGCACACACCGCGAACTGCTGCGCACGAACGCCGAGTACGCCCGTCTGATGTCGGGCGAGCCCACCCCTGACGAGCCCGCCCCTCACGAGCCCACGCCCCACGAGCCCCTCCCCCACGAGCCCGCCCCCCACGCCTCGGAGGACCGCCGATGACGACGACCGCGTCCGCCGCGCCCGGCACCGGCGACGACCTGCCGGAACCCGAGTCCGCCCCGCCCGCGCCCGCCCCCTCCGCTGCGGACGGCGACCCCTTCGACCGTGACGTCCTGCCCGCCCCGGACGGCGCCACCGGCGCCCTGCTGCGCTCACTCCTCGCCCCCATGAAGGGCCGTGTCCTGTTCGCCGTGCTCCTGCTGCTGCTCCAGCAGGCGGCGGCGCAGACCGGTCCGCTGCTGGTGGCGTACGCCATCGACACCGCCGTGCCCGCGCTCGGGCGGCACGACCACGGACCGCTGCTCGCCGTCGCGGTGGCGTACGCGCTGTGCGCGCTCTGCTCCGGGGGCTTCCAGTTCGCGTTCGTCGAGGCGTCCGCGCGGGTCAACCAGGACGGGCTGCTGGATCTGCGCGGCCGTATCTTCCGGCACGCGCAGGCGCTGAGCGTCGACTTCCACGAGCGGTACACCTCCGGGCGGCTCATCTCCCGCGCCACGGCGGACGTCGAGGCGCTGCGCGAACTCCTCGGCGAGGGTCTTCAGGAACTTGTCGGCGTGGTGCTGTCGTTCGTGTACATCGCGGCTCTGCTGCTGTGGCTGGACCTCGGTCTCGGCGCGGTCGCGGTCGCCTCGTTCGCCCCGCTGTACGTGCTGGTGCGGATCTACCAGCGGCGCGCGGGGCGGGCGTACCGGGCGCGCTCGACGGCGATGGCGTCGGTGATCGTCAAGTTCGTGGAGACGATGAACGGCATCCGCCCGGTGCGCGCGTTCCGCCGCGAGGACGCGAACGACGCCGGCTTCGGCGCGCTGAACCGTACGTACGAGCTGCGCAACGGCGACACCCTGCTGGAGATGGCGCGTTACGTGGTCGGCTCCCGGCTGGTCGCCAACACCACGGTCGCGGGCATCGTGCTGTGGGGCGCCTACCGGGTGGCGAGCGGCTCGCTCGCGCTCGGTGTGCTCGCGGCGGCGGTGCTGTATCTGCGGCGGCTGTACGACCCCATCGACCGGCTCGGCATGTTCCTCAACTCCTATCAGGCGGCTGCCGCCTCGCTGGAGAAGATCGCCGGGCTGCTGGCCCAGACGCCCTCGGTGCCGGAGCCGGAGTCGCCGCGTGAACTCCCGCCGGTCCGGGACGGGTTCACCGGTCGCGAGGTCGTCTTCGAGGGGGTCGGCTTCGCCTACCGGACCGGTGGCGAGGTGCTCCCCCGCTTCGACCTGACGCTCCCCGCCGGGCAGACCGTGGCCGTGGTGGGCTCGACGGGCGCGGGCAAGTCCACGCTGGCCAAGCTGGTCGCCCGCTTCTACGACCCCTCCGCCGGGCGGGTGCTGCTCGACGGGGTGGACCTGCGCGAGCTGTCGACCGCCGAACTGCGGCGCGCGGTCGTGATGGTGACCCAGGAGTCCTTCCTGTTCTCCGGCACCATCGCGGACAACATCGCCATCGGCCGCCCCGACGCCGACCGCGCCGACATCGAGCGCGCCGCGAAAGCCATCGGCGCCCACGAGTTCATCAGCCGCCTGCCCGAGGGGTACGACACCGACGTCCGCAAGCGCGGGGGGCGCATTTCGGCCGGGCAGCGCCAACTGGTGTCCTTCGCACGGGCGTTGCTCGCCGATCCGGCGGTCCTCATCCTGGACGAGGCGACCAGCTCGCTGGACATCCCCGGCGAGCGCGCCGTCCAGCAGGCGATGGCGACGGTCCTCCAGGGGCGCACCGCCGTCGTCATCGCCCACCGCCTCTCCACCGTCGAGATCGCGGACCGCGTCCTGGTGATGGAACACGGTCGGGTCGTCGAGGACGGCGAACCCAAGACCCTGATCGAGGGCACCGGGCGCTTCGCCGACCTGCACCGCGCCTGGCGGGAGAGCCTGGCGGAGCGCTGACCGGCGGGCGCGGGAGGACGGACCGCGCCCGCCCCCACCCCCCGGCGAAGCCCATTCCGGCCAAGTTGTCGATGCGGTCATGACAGCCGTCCCGCTCACCTGACAACCTTGTCGCACCGGCTCACAGCAGCCCCACAGCTCTCACGGCGCACCGTGTGAGCCGGTTCCCGCACGCGTACAGGTTCCGCGCACAGCCCTGTTCTGCCCGGGCGCTCGACCAACGTCCGGTCTCCCCTGGCCGCACGACCGGCGGCCACGCAGAAGGAGTCAGTGTTGAGCAGCAGTTCCTCCCGCAGACGCACCGCCCCCGCCCCCCGTCGCACCGCCGTCGTCGCCCTGGCCGGTGTCGCCGCCCTGCTGGCCGCCGCCGTCCAGTCGGGTGTGGCGAGCGCCGCGCCTGCCGCCCCGCGCCCCGGAAAAGCCGACGCCGCGCACACGGCCGTACGGCTCACCCCCTCCCAGCGCACCGAGCTGATCCGGCACGCCGACACCGGCACGGCAGCCACGGCCCGCTCCCTCGGACTCGGAGCCAAGGAGAAGCTCGTCGTCCGCGATGTCGTCAAGGACGGCGACGGCACCGTGCACACCCGCTACGAGCGCACCTACGCCGGACTGCCCGTGCTCGGCGGCGACTTGATCGTGGACACCGCCAAGTCCGGCGCGACCCAGCGCGTCATCCGCGCCACCGGCGCCACGCTGAAGGTCGCCGGTCTCACCCCGGCGGTCACGAAGGACGCCGCCGAGAAGCAGGCGGTCAGCCGCGCGAAGACCCTCGGCGGCGCCAAGTCCGCCGCGGACAGCGTGCGCAAGGTGATCTGGGCCGCCTCCGGCAAGCCCGTGCTCGCCTACGAGACGGTCGTCGGCGGTCTCCAGGACGACGGCACGCCCAACGAACTGCACGTCGTCACCGACGCCACGACCGGCAAGAAGCTCTACGAGTACCAGGGGATAGAAACCGGCGTCGGCAACACCCAGTACAGCGGGCAGGTCCCGCTCACCACCACGCAGTCGGGGTCGACGTACACGCTCACCGACGGGGAGCGCGGCGGTCACAAGACGTACAACCTCAACCGGGGTTCCTCCGGCACCGGCACCCTGTTCTCCCAGTCCTCCGACACCTGGGGCAACGGCACGATCTCCGACGCGGCGACGGCGGGCGCGGACGCGCACTACGGGGCGCAGGAGACCTGGGACTTCTACAAGAACACGTTCGGACGCAGCGGCATCAGGAACGACGGCGTGGGCGCCTACTCCCGTGTGCACTACGGGAATGCGTACATCAACGCCTTCTGGAGCGACTCCTGCTTCTGCATGACCTACGGCGACGGCGCGAACAACGCCGACCCGCTGACCGCCCTCGACGTGGCCGGTCACGAGATGAGCCACGGTGTCACCTCGAACACCGCCGGGCTCAACTACTCCGGCGAGTCGGGCGGGTTGAACGAGGCGACCTCCGACATCTTCGGCACGGGCGTGGAGTTCTACGCGAACAACAGCTCCGACCCGGGCGACTACCTCATCGGCGAGAAGATCGACATCAACGGCGACGGCACGCCGCTGCGTTACATGGACAAGCCGAGCAAGGACGGTGCGTCGAAGGACAGTTGGTACTCCGGACTCGGCGGACTCGACGTGCACTACTCCTCGGGCCCGGCGAACCACTTCTTCTATCTGCTGAGCGAGGGCAGCGGCGCCAAGGTGATCGACGGCGTCAGCTACGACTCCCCCACCGCCGATGGTCTCCCGGTCACCGGCATCGGGCGGGACAAGGCGCTGCAGATCTGGTACCGGGCGCTGACCACGAAGTGGACCTCCACCACCAACTACAAGGCGGCGCGCACCGGCACCCTGGCCGCCGCCGGGGAGCTGTACGGCACGGACAGCCCGGAGTACACGGCGGTGCAGGACGCGTGGGCGGGCATCGGGGTCGGCACCCGGCCCGGCGGCGACACCGGCACCTCGTACGAGAGCACCACACAGGTGGCGATCCCGGACAACGGTCCCGCCGTCACCTCGGCCATCACGGTGGCGGGGCGTGGCGGAAACGCGCCCAGCAACCTCCGGGTCACGGTGGACATCACCCACACCTGGCGCGGCGACCTCGTGATCGACCTGCTCGGACCCTCGGGCACCTCGTACCGCCTGAAGGACGCCAGCCCCTCCGACTCGGCGGACGACGTCGACGACACCTATGTGGTGGACGCCTCGGCCGAACCGGCGGACGGGACCTGGACGTTGAAGGTCCAGGACAAGGCGGCGCAGGACACCGGGCGGATCAACGGCTGGAAGGTGACCTTCCCGTAAACGCCCGCCGGGCCATGGCCGACGGCCCGGTGAACCCGGTGCCGTCCGGGGTTTCCACGCCCCGGACGGCACCCGTTCACACGGCCGCAACAACTATCGGACGCCTGTTTTCGGCCAACATCACCGCGGGGTCATGACATGTACGCGTCCGTGGTGCCACGCTTCCCCCACCCGCCGCAGCAGCACGAGCACAGCAACTTCAGCACCACCCCGGACGGTGACCCCACGCCGCCCGGACTCCCCCACGTGAAGGAGCTACTGTGAGCCCCCTCTACGCGCGTCGCAAGCGCACCACCCTCGTCATCGCCACCGCCGTCGCCGCCGGTGCCCTCATCTCCACCGGCCTGGCCACCAGCGCCAGCGCGCAGCCCACCTCGGCCGCCGCCAAGCCGCTGGCCGGCGCCCCCACCCTCCTGTCGGCAGCCGCCCGCACCGGGCTCATCCAGCAGGCGCAGACCGACGCCCCCGAGACCGCGCAGCGCATAGGTCTGGGCGCCAAGGAGAAGCTGGTCGTCAGAGACGTCGTGAAGGACGCGGACGGCACCGTCCACACGCGCTACGAGCGCACCTACGCGGGTCTGCCCGTGCTCGGCGGCGACCTCGTCGTCCACACCGCCAAGTCCGGCAAGGCCGAGGGCGTCACCCGCGCCACCAAGACCACGATCAAGGTGGCGTCGCTCAAGCCGCAGATCACCGCCGCCAAGGCGGAGAAGCAGGCGGTCGGCGCCGCCGAGACGCTCGGCTCCGCCAAGTCCTCGGCGGACGGCGCCCGCAAGGTGATCTGGGCGGGCTCCGGCAAGCCCGTGCTCGCCTACGAGACGGTCGTCGGCGGTCTCCAGGACGACGGCACCCCCAACCAGCTCCACGTCATCACCGACGCCGCCACCGGCAAGAAGCTCTTCGAGTACCAGGGCATCGAGAACGCGACCGGCACCGGCAAGACGCTGTACTCCGGCACCGTCAGCCTCACCACCTCGCTGTCGGGCTCGACGTACTCGCTGACCGACGCCTCGCGCGGCAACCACAAGACGTACAACCTGAAGCACACCACCAGCTCCGGCACCGGCACCCTGTTCACCAACACCACGAACACGTGGGGCACCGGCACCGCCTCCAGCTCCACCACCGACGAGACGGCGGCGGCTGACGCCGCCTACGGCGCGCAGGAGACGTGGGACTTCTACAAGAACACGTTCGGCCGCAGCGGCATCAAGAACAACGGCGTCGGCGCCTACTCCCGCGTCCACTACGGCAGCTCGTACGTGAACGCGTTCTGGGACGACTCCTGCTTCTGCATGACCTACGGCGACGGCTCGGGCAACAACCACCCGCTGACCTCGCTGGACGTCGCGGGCCACGAGATGAGCCACGGTGTCACGGCGGCGACCGCGGGTCTCAACTACAGCGGTGAGTCCGGCGGTCTGAACGAGGCGACCTCCGACATCTTCGGCACCGGCGTGGAGTTCTACGCCAACACCGCCTCGGACCCCGGTGACTACCTCATCGGCGAGAAGATCAACATCAACGGCGACGGCACCCCGCTGCGCTACATGGACAAGCCCAGCAAGGACGGCGGCTCCGCCGACTACTGGTCCTCCACGGTCGGCAACAAGGACGTGCACTACTCGTCCGGCGTCGCCAACCACTTCTTCTACCTGCTGTCCGAGGGCAGCGGCGCGAAGACGATCAACGGGGTGTCCTACAACTCCCCGACGTCCAACGGCTCCACCGTCACCGGCATCGGCCGCGCCAAGGCGCTGCAGATCTGGTACAAGGCGCTCACGACGTACTTCACCTCGACGACCAACTACAAGGCGGCCCGCACCGGCACGCTGAACGCGGCGTCGGCCCTCTACGGCTCCGGCAGCGCCGAGTACAATGCGGTGGCGGCAGCCTGGTCGGCGGTCAACGTCAGCTGACCGACGGCCACTTGAGCCAGGGCGCCCCCGGGAAGGAGCTCTTCCGGTGGGCGCCCTACTCTTGTGACCCATGTCCTCGGCGCCCTACACGTACGAACCCGTCGGCGCGACGCGCGACGACCTCACCGTCTGCCCGCCCGGGTTCCACCACCTCTACGTCCGCACCCGCATCGGCGAGGGCACCGGTCTCTTCCACCGGGCCGTCCAGGCGCTGTTCACCTGGGAGATGCACCGCGAGATGGGCATCGGCATGGACACCACCGCCGACCGCGCCGCCCCCGGCACGGACGTGACGGTCGGTCTCGCGGGCCTGATCAAAGCCCCCTGCCGGGTCGTCTGGACGACCGACGAACCCCGCCGCGCCGGCTGGGCCTACGGCACCCTCCCCGGGCACCCCGAATGCGGCGAGGAGGCGTTCGTCGTCTCCCGCACCGGCGACGGCACCGTCTGGCTCACCGTCGCTGCCTACAGCCGCCCCGCCAAGTGGTACGCCCACGCCGCCGGTCCCGCCGCCCGAGCCTTCCAGCACGCCTACGCCCGCCGCTGCGGCAAGACCCTGAGGCGCCTGTGCGCCGACGAGGACGAGGCGTAGACCACCCGCGGTCCGGTTACCGCAGCACCACCCCCGACGTCTCCACCACGTCCTCCGGCGGCACCGTCACCAGCCCCGTCTCCGCCGCGGAGGCGAGGAGGCGGTGGGTGGGGAGGATGCGGACCGTGTAGCCGAAGGGTCCGGTGCGGTCGAGGAAGAGGGGACCCTCGTAGAGCCAGCGTCCCTCCAGGTCGGGGTTGCCGACCGGCTTCAGCGGGACCGCGCTCGCGTCCGTGATGCGGTCGCCGGAGTCCACGCGCCCGGAGACCGCCTGGACCTCCACGTCGTCCGGGGTGAGGTCGCCGAGTCCGACGCGGACCCGCAGTCCGACGCTCGTGCCCAGTTCGGCGGTGGCGGCGGGCGCCGTCGTCTCCACGTGGTCCACGCTGACGCCGGGCCACGCGGCGCGCACCCGTGCCTTCCACCCGGCCAGGTCCCGCGCGGTGTCCGGGTCGAGCGCGCGCTGAGCCTGGGCGGCGGGGGCGTAGAGCCGCTCGACGTACTCGCGGACCATGCGCCCGGCGAGCACCTTCGGGCCGAGCAGGGTGAGGGTCTGGCGGACCATCTCGATCCAGCGGTCGGGCAGCCCGCCCCGCCCCTGCTCGTAGAAGCGCGGGGTGACCCGCTGTTCGAGCAGCTCGTAGAGCGCCGCCGCCTCGATGTCGTCCCGCCGGTCGGGGTCGGTCGCCGCGCCGTCCGCCGTCGGGATCGCCCAGCCGAAGTCGGGCTGGAACCACTCGTCCCACCAGCCGTCCAGCACCGAGAGGTTGAGACAGCCGTTGAGCGCCGCCTTCATCCCCGAGGTGCCGCACGCCTCCAGCGGGCGCAGTGGGTTGTTCAGCCAGACGTCGCAGCCCGGGTAGAGCTTCTGCGCCATCCCCATGCCGTAGTCCGGCAGGAACACGATCCGGTGCCGCACCCGCGGATCGTCCGCGAACCGCACCAGCTCCTGCACCAGCCGCTTGCCCCCGTCGTCCGCCGGGTGCGCCTTGCCCGCGACGACGATCTGCAGCGGTCGCTCCGGGTGCAGCAGCAGCTCGGTCAGCCGCTCCTTGTCCCGCAGCATCAGGGTGAGCCGCTTGTACGACGGCACGCGCCGCGCGAACCCGATGGTGAGCACGTCGGGGTCGAGCACCCCGTCGATCCAGCCCAGCTCGGCACCGGCCGCCCCGCGCTGCCGCCAGGACGCCCGCAGCCGGTCGCGCACCTCGAAGACGAGCTGCTCGCGCAGGGTGCGGCGCAGGTCCCAGATCTCCTCCGCGGAGATCTCGGCCACCGCGTCCCACCGCTCGGAACCGCCGGTGGCCAGCGCGTCCTCGGCCCGCTGCGCGCCGAGCTGCCGTACGCCGAGCCGCAGCACCTCGGGCGCCACCCAGGTCGGTCCGTGCACCCCGTTGGTGACCGAGGTGATCGGCACCTCCTCGGTGTCGAACCCGGGCCAAAGACCGGCGAACATCCCCCGGCTCACCTGCCCGTGCAGCAGGGACACCCCGTTGGCGCGCTGGGCGAGGCGCAGCCCCATCACGGCCATGTTGAACAGGTTCGGCTCGCCGCCCGGGTACGTCTCGGTGCCGAGCGCGAGGATCCGCCGTACGTCGAGTCCTGGCAGCTCGCCGTCCGCCCCGAAGAACCGGGCGACCAGCTCCTGGGTGAAGCGGTCGATCCCGGCCGGGACGGGGGTGTGCGTGGTGAACACCGTGCCGGAGCGCACGGTCTCCAGCGCCGCGTCGAAGTCGAGCCCGTCCTCGCACAGCTCCGCGATCCGCTCCAGACCGAGGAACCCGGCGTGCCCCTCGTTGGTGTGGAACACCTCGGGCTCGGGGTGTCCGGTCAGGCGGCAGTACGTGCGCACCGCCCGCACACCCCCTATGCCGAGCAGCATCTCCTGGAGCAGCCGGTGCTCGCTGCCGCCGCCGTAGAGCCGGTCGGTGACGCCGCGTTCGCCGAGGTCGTTCTCCTCCACGTCGGAGTCGAGCATCAGCAGCGGGACCCTGCCGACCTGTGCCACCCAGATCCGGGCGTGCAGGGCGCGGCCGCCGGGCAGCGCGAGCCGGACCCCCGCCGGGGTGCCGTCGGCCTCCTTCAGCAGGGTGACGGGCAGCTCGTTGGGGTCGAGCACCGGGTAGTGCTCCTGCTGCCAGCCGTCGCGGGAGAGGGTCTGGCGGAAGTAGCCGTGCCGGTAGAGCAGCCCGACGCCGATCAGCGGGACGCCGAGGTCGCTGGCCGCCTTGAGGTGGTCACCGGCGAGGATGCCGAGACCGCCGGAGTACTGGGGCAGCGCGGCGGTGATGCCGAACTCGGGCGAGAAGTACGCGACGGCTGCGGGCAGCCCGTCGCCCTGGTGCTGATACCAGCGGTCGCCGCTCACATAGTCCCCGAGGTCCCCGGCCACCGCCGCGAGACGGCGCAGGAACCGCCGGTCCTCGGCCAGCTCGGCGAGCCGCACGGGACTCACCCGCCCCAGCAGCCGCACCGGGTCGCCTCCGGCGGCCTTCCAGTGCTCGGGGTCCACCGCCTGGAACAGATCGCGCGTTTCCACATGCCAGGACCAGCGCAGATTGCGCGCGAGGTCGCTCAGCGGGCGCAGGGGTTCGGGGAGAACGGGACGGACGGTGAACCGACGGATGGCCTTCACATTCCACCTCGGACGCGTCGCTAGGTGGGACGCACAGCGCTGTGCGTCCCGTCGTCATTCTCGACGGTAGTGGTTACCGGGGGGTCGGTGGGGACGCATCCGGGTGAAGCGGTCGGAACGTGGCGCAAACGGTGACATGCCTTTACCCGGGGGCACGGGCGGGTTCCAGCCGAATGCGCGGGCGGCGCCGTCCGGCGGGCGTGTCTCCCGGGGCAGCCTGGGCAGGAGTCAATCCTGTTTCCTACGAGGGCAGTTGCTGACCTTCTCTTGGGGAGTCAACGCGGTCCCGGCGGGAATCCGGGAAAGGGGCCGGTCTTGTACGTAGACATACGCGCGAGTAGTTAACAAAGTGCCGGATTGCCCACCCGAACCGGGTGGGAAGGCTCCTCCGGTACGACCCCACAGGCGCACCACAGCACCACCGCAGGACCCACCTCCCCATGTCCATCCGCCCATAGCCACGTTGACGCGGACAGGAGCGGTCATGCCCGCCAAGCACCACACGCCATCCCCCCGCCCCACCCCCAAGCCCACCGCCAGAAAACCCCCACCCGCTCAGCGCCCCGAGGACACCGACCCCGGGTCGGGCGGGACGCAGCGGGCGAAGGGCGTACGCCCGGGACCGGAGACCACCCGCCCGGGGACGCCAGGGTCCGAGCACGCCGGGGCCGAACACCCAGGGGCGCGGCGCGCCACGACCGGACGGGCGGAGGCGGAGACCGCCCAGGCGGGGACGCCGCGCGGGCTGCCCGCCCGGCCGGAGGCGGAAGCCGCACCGGCGAAGGCGACGCGAGCCGAGTCCGGACCGGCGCGGACGACACGGGTCGACGCCGCCGTGCGGGCGGGAGCGTCGGGGTCCGAGCACGGGCGCTCCTCGTCCCCGCACACCGAGCCCGTCGCCGAGCGCCCCCCGGCTCCGGCCGCGGGGACCGCCGTCCGACCTCCGGTCCCACACGCCGAACCCCCCACCGTCGTAGGTCGCATCCCCGTCCTCGACGTACGCCCCGTCGTCCAGCACGGGCGCAGGCCGGCCAAAGCCGTGGTCGGAGAAACGTTCCAGGTCAGCGCCACCGTGTTCCGGGAGGGGCACGACGCGGTGAACGCCAATGTCGTGCTGCGGGGACCGGACGGCAGGACCGGACCCTGGGCGCCGATGCGCGAGTTGGCGCCCGGCACCGACCGCTGGGGCGCCGACGTGAGCGCGGACGCGACGGGGCGCTGGACCTACACCGTGGAGGCGTGGTCGGACCCGATCGCCACCTGGCGGCACACGGCGGGGATCAAGGTGCCCGCCGGTATCGACACCGCGCTGGTGCTGGACGAGGGCGCGCGGCTGCACGAGCGGGCGGCGGACGGGGTGCCGGAGGAGCGGCGGAAGACCGTGCTGGAGGCGGCGACCGCGCTGCGCGCGGAGAACCGCCCGGCGTCCTGGCGCCTGGCGGCAGCCCTCGCGCCCGAGGTGCTGGAGGTCCTGGAGCGTTACCCGCTACGGGAGTTGGTGACCGCGTCCGACCCGATGCCGCTACTGGTGGAGCGCGAACGGGCGCTCTACGGCTCCTGGTACGAGTTCTTCCCGCGCTCGGAGGGCACCCCCGAACAACCCCATGGCACCTTCCGCACCGCCGAGCGCCGCCTGGAAGCCGTCGCCGAGATGGGCTTCGACGTGGTGTACCTCCCGCCGATCCACCCCATCGGCACCACGCACCGCAAGGGCCGCAACAACACGCTGACCGCGACGCCGGACGACGTCGGTGTGCCCTGGGCGATCGGCTCCCCCGAGGGCGGTCACGACAGCGTCCACCCGCAGTTGGGGACGCTGGAGGACTTCGACCACTTCGTGAGCCGGGCGCGGGAGCTGGGACTTGAGGTCGCCCTGGACTTCGCCCTCCAGTGCTCCCCGGACCACCCCTGGGTGGAGAAGCACCCCCAGTGGTTCCACCACCGCCCCGACGGCACGATCGCCTACGCGGAGAACCCGCCGAAGAAGTACCAGGACATCTACCCCATCGCCTTCGACGCCGACATGGACGGACTGGTCACCGAGACCGTCCGCGTCCTGCGGCACTGGATGGAGCACGGCGTCCGGATCTTCCGCGTGGACAACCCGCACACGAAGCCGGTCGTCTTCTGGGAGCGGGTCATCGGGGAGATCAACCGCGCCGACCCCGATGTCCTGTTCCTGGCCGAGGCGTTCACCCGTCCCGCGATGATGCACACCCTCGCGCAGATCGGCTTCCAGCAGTCGTACACCTACTTCACGTGGCGCAACGACAAACGGGAGTTGACGGAGTACCTCACCGAACTCTCGGGGGACGCGGCGGCGTACATGCGGCCCAATTTCTTCCCCAACACGCCGGACATCCTGCACGCCTACCTCCAGCACGGCGGGCGCCCCGCCTTCGAGGTCCGCGCCGTCCTCGCCGCCACCCTCTCCCCCTCGTGGGGCGTCTACAGCGGCTACGAACTCTGTGAGAACACCCCGCTGCGGGAGGGCAGCGAGGAGTACTACGACTCGGAGAAGTACCAGCTCAAGCCCCGTGACTGGGAGGCGACTGCCCTGGAGGGACGGACCATCGCCCCCCTGATCACCCGCCTCAACGAGATCCGCAGGCAGAACCCGGCGCTGCGCCAATTGCGCGACCTCCACTTCCACGAGACGGACAAGGAATCGGTGATCGCCTATTCGAAACGCAGCGGTTCGAACACGGTTCTGGTGGTCGCCAACCTCGACCCGCACCACACCCAGGAGGCCACGGTCTCGTTGGACATGCCGCAACTCGGCCTCGACTGGCACGAGTCGGTGCCGGTGCGCGACCTGCTCACCGGCGAGTCCTATCACTGGGGCAGGGCCAACTATGTGCGACTCGAACCGGGTCGTCGACCCGCGCATGTGTTCTCGGTTCTGCGACCGTCCAACCCGCAGATCGGAGGGTCACCCACCATATGATCGTCAACGAGCCCGTCCCGGACACGTTCGAGGACACTCCCGCCCGGGATCGTGACCCGGAGTGGTTCAAGCGCGCCGTCTTCTACGAGGTCCTGGTGCGTTCCTTCCAGGACAGCAATGGCGACGGCATCGGGGACCTCAAGGGTCTCACCGCCAAGCTCGACTACCTGCAATGGCTGGGCGTCGACTGCCTCTGGCTGCCACCGTTCTTCAAGTCACCGCTGCGTGACGGCGGTTACGACGTCTCGGACTACACCGCCGTACTCCCCGAGTTCGGGGACCTCGCGGACTTCGTGGACTTCGTGGACGCCGCGCACCAGCGCGGGATGCGTGTCGTCATCGACTTCGTCATGAACCACACCAGTGACCAGCACCCGTGGTTCCAGGAGTCCCGCGAGAACCCCGACGGACCCTACGGCGACTACTACGTCTGGGCGGACGACGACAAGCAGTACCAGGACGCCCGGATCATCTTCGTCGACACCGAGGCGTCGAACTGGACGTACGACCCGGTACGCAAGCAGTACTACTGGCACCGCTTCTTCTCGCACCAGCCGGACCTGAACTACGAGAACCCGGCCGTCCAGGAGGAGATGATCTCCGCCCTGAAGTTCTGGCTGGACCTCGGGATCGACGGGTTCCGGCTTGACGCGGTGCCGTATCTGTACCAGCAGGAGGGCACCAACTGCGAGAACCTGCCCGCCACGCACGACTTCCTGAAGCGCGTGCGCAAGGAGATCGACGCGCAGTACCCCGACAAGGTCCTGCTGGCGGAGGCGAACCAGTGGCCCGAGGACGTGGTCGACTACTTCGGCGACTACCAGGCGGGCGGCGACGAATGCCACATGGCGTTCCACTTCCCGGTCATGCCGCGCATCTTCATGGCAGTCCGGCGTGAGTCGC
>NZ_JACYHF010000009.1 GCF_016482685.1 Streptomyces sp. DSM 110735
GGCGGCGTCGCCCTCGACCTTGTCGGTGGGGCTGGGCTTGGTGCCGGAGGTGGGCTTGTCGGCCGGTCCCTGCTTGGGGGCGGGGGAAGACTTACGGTCGGAGCTGTCGGCGGAGCCGGACTTCTCGTCGTCCCTGTCCGAGGGGGCGGCGTCGCCCTCGACCTTGTCGGTGGGGCTGGGCTTGGTGCCGGAGGTGGGCTTGTCGGCCGGTCCCTGCTTGGAGGCGGGGGAAGACTTACGGTCGGAGCCGTCGGCGGAGCCGGGCTTGGCGCTGGTGGCAGCCTCCGGCTGGGAGGCAGAGGCGGTCTTGCCACCGGGAGCGTCCTGACCGGGCTTGTCGGCAGACTCCGACTCGGAGGCGGAGGTGTCCTTGTCGCCGGAGGCGGTCTTCCCGGTCGGGGTGAACTTGTCGTCGAGTTTGGTACCGGGAGCCGACTCGTCTTCGACCTTCTGCCCGGAGGCAGACTTCACAGCGGGGCTGGACGCGGAGCCGGACTTGGCGTCGTTCCGCCCGGCGGCGCCGGACACGGTGCTCTGGGCCTTGTCGGCGGGGCTGGACGCCGCGCCGGAGGCGGGGGAGGCAGTACCAGCGGAATTGCCCTTGGCCTTCTCGGCAGACCGCCACCGGGAGCCAGCGGCGGACGTGCCGTCGGCGCCGGAGGCGGGCGCGGCAGCACCGGCGGACTGCGGCTTGGAGGCGGGAGTGGGCGAGCCGTCGGAGGTCGGCTTCTGACCGGGGTCGGTCTTGGCGTCGGAGGCGGCAGCCTTACCGGCGGCGCCCGGCTTCTCGGCAGACCCCGACCGGGAGGCAGAGGCGGACTTGCCCTCGGCGGAGCCGGACTTGGCGTCAGGCGTTTCCGTAGCCGCAGGCTTGTCGCTCGCCTCGGAGGCGCGATCGGCACCCGAAGCGGAACTACCCTTGCCCGCGCTGGAGGAGCCCCCGTCGGACCCCTTGGACGCGCCAGCGGAACCGTTGCCGCCCGAGGCGGAACCATCCCTGCCCGTGCGGGGGGAGCCCTCGCCCGCGCCAGCGGAATCGTCGCCGCCCTTGGGGGCGCTGTCGGCGCCCGAGGCGGAAGCGCCGTTGCCCGAGCGGGAGGAGCCCCCGTCGGACCCCTTGGACGCGCCAGCGGAACCGTTACCGCCCTTGGGAGCGCTGTCGGCGCCCGAGGCGGAAGCGCCCTCGGCAGCACGGGAGGAGCCCTGAGCCGCGCCAGCGGCACCGCTGCCGTCCTCGGCGGAGTCGTCGGCGCCCGAGGCGGAACCACCCTTGGTCGCGCGGGAGGCGCCCCCTGCGGGGCTCTTGGGGGCATCGGCAGCCCCGGAGGGGGAACCGCTGCGCTCGGCCGCGTCAGCGGAAGCCTCGCTGCTCTCGGGAGCGTCCTCGGCGCCGGAGGCGGACGGCTCGGAGGCGTCAGCGGCGCGCGAAGCGGAGCCGCCCTTGGCCGCGGCAGCGGAACCCGCGGAAACGTTGTCGCCACCGCTCCCGGAGCGGGACTTCTCCGAAGCCGTCTCGGTGGAATCGTCCTTGCCCTCAACGGAGTTGGGACCCGCAGCCGTGCCGGACGCATCGTCGTTCCTGCCCGCGCCCTTGCCGGAGGCGGACCCCTCCGAAGTCTTCCCGCTGCCGAACCTGCCGGAGGCAACCCCGCCGGAGTCCGCACCCGCACCCCCGCCGGAGGCAGACGTACTCACCCCGCCCGCAACGGAGTTGGCGCCCCCCTTCGCCCCCGCCCCCGCGGACCTCTCCTCGGACTCGGCCGAATCCACCCCCTCCGCCGAACCGACGGAGTTTCCCTGCTTCGACCTGTCGGGGGACTCGCCCGCCACCGATGCCTCCTCCATGCGCCGCACGCTCGCCGCGCGCCCTGTCCGAACCATGTACCAGTGTCCTGTGTGGGGGCTTGCCCAGGGTGGTAGACGAGAACGACATACCTACCGGTTCCCCCACGAACCGGGCACGCACCCTCGACAGATGAATGTGAGAGGCGTCACCCTGTCATTCATCCACGCGGGGAGGCATGGATGGGCAGGAGCCGCAGAACACTTCCGGAAGAGCTTCTGCTGCTCGCACTGGACCCGGCCACGGGTACCACTGCGCAGCCGCAGTCGCTCGACCTCGGTCTGGCCGGTGCACAGCTAGTGGAGCTGGCGCTGGCCGGACGGATAGCCCCAGACGGGGATCGTATCGCCGTGGTGGTGCCACGGCCGACAGGAGATCCGACTCTGGACAGCGCGTTGGAGCTGCTGCGCAGGCGCGGCGCTCCGGTGCGTGCCGTCCATTGGATCGGCGGCCCACGCCTGGGCCTGCGCCAGACCTACCTTTCCCACCTCGAACGGTGCGGAATGGTCGCCGCGGTGCCGGGCCAGATGTGCGGGGTGCTGCCGACGACGCGGTACCAGGCGACGGACACGGCGATCAGCCGGGAGATCCGTTCCCGTCTGGACGCCGCGATCCGCACCGGCGTACCACCGGACCCGCGGACCGCCGCGCTCGCCGCGCTGGCGCACGCCGTCGGTCTCGGCAAGCATCTGTACCCGGGCAACGAGGGCCGCTCGTCCCGTTCCCGGCTGCGCGACCTCATCCGGCACGACCCGATGGGCGGGCTCGTCGCCCACGCCGTCATGGACGTGCAGAACGGTGCCGCCGCGCAGCCGCGCCGGGGTCCGGCAGGGCCGCCGCGGCCGAGCGGTCCCGCGCGCGCCGAACCGGCGCGCGGGGTGCCGATGCAGCCGCATCACGGCTCCATGGCACGGGCCGCCGCGCACTGAATCCACGCGTACGGCCGACGACAGGCGGTGGGGCGAACGTCGCCCCGCCGCCTCGGCGTTCACCCGAATCATGTCCGAACTGACGCGTACGCGCCGCATATCCGATGTTTTCCAGCGCTGGAAAGCACTGTGGTGGCAGTCTGCTGAACAGCAGATACACAAAGTGTCAGGAACAGGCAGGCAGCCGGAGGTGCGCTCACCGTGGCGTCCAATGTCAATCCCACCGTCAGGCGGCGCCGTCTCGGCCAGGAGCTGCGCAGACTCCGTGAGCAGAAAGGTATGACCGCCGAAGAGGTGGCCGACCGTCTGCTCGTGTCGCAGTCGAAGATCAGCAGGCTGGAGAACGGCCGCCGCAGCATCAGCCAGCGCGACGTGCGCGACCTGTGCGGGGTCTACGAGGTCGAGGACCAGCGGGTCGTCGACTCGCTGATGGAGATGGCCCGCGACTCCCGCCAGCAGGGCTGGTGGCACACCTTCGGGGACATCCCGTACAGCGTGTACATCGGTCTGGAGACGGACGCGCAGTCGCTGCGCGTCTACGAACCCCAGTTGGTGACGGGTCTGCTGCAGACCCGCGCGTACGCCGAGGCGCTCGTGCGCGGCGCGCTGCCGGAGACCTCGACCGCCGAGATCGACAAGCGGGTCAACGTCCGTATGCGCCGGCAGGAGCGCGTCACCGCGGAGAACAACCCGCTGCGCCTGTGGGTCGTCCTGGACGAGGCGGCGCTGCACCGGGTGGTGGGCAGCAGGCTGGTGATGCGCGAGCAGTTGGAGCACCTCATCGAGATGTGCCAGTTGCCCCATGTCACCGTGCAGGTCCTGCCGTTCGAGGCGGGCGCCCACCCGGGGCTCAACGGCCAGTACGCCATCCTCGAGTTCGCCGACGCGGCCGACTCCAGCGTGGTCTACCTGGAGGGCGTCACCAGCGACCTGTATCTGGAGAAGGCGCCCGACGTGCAGAAGTACGCCGTGATGTACGAACATCTGCGGGCACAGTCCCTCAGTGTGGAACATTCCCGGGAGTTCATCGCGAAGGCGGCCAAAAACTTCGCGGACTGAGGTCGCCGGACAGGCGGCGAGGGATCGTACACCGTCGGACCGCCCGAGCGGAGGCGCGTTTGGAATATGCCATCCGCTCGGGTGAACGGCCCAGCCGCGGAAGCCTGTTGCCGGGTAGCGTCGATCACGCCAATCGATCGACAGGGTTGGCGTGAACCGCACCACCGCAACTCGCAACAGGAGTGGACATGGCACTGATTCAGGGCGCTTCGGAGACGTGGATGAAGTCCTCCTATTCCGCGGGCAACGGCGCCTGCGTCGAGGTCAAGTCGCCGACCGCCGCCGAACTCGCCGTTCGCGACTCCAAGGTCACCGAGGGGCCCGTGCTGGCCTTCCCGGCCACGGCCTGGAACACCTTCGTGGCCTCGGTCAAGGCGTAAGGGACCGTTCCCGGTCCTCCGCCCTCGTAGAAGCGCGAACCATGCTTCGACGACAACAGCACACGCACCACCCCGCGAAGCCCTCTCGGCCTGACGCCGTCCTCGCCGAGGGGGCTCCGCGTTTCGAGTGAGCGACCTCGGTCGTCCGGACACCCGCACGCCGGCCTCCCCGCCAGCACCTTCCGTGTCCGGACCGACCCGGGCCGGGTCCGACCGGGGCGAGCGCTCAGCCGAGCTGGGACTCGATCGCGGTCACGATCTCCGCCGACTCCGGCTCCGCCTGCGGGGAGAAACGGGCGACGACGGCGCCATCGCGTCCGATCAGGAACTTCTCGAAGTTCCAGCGGATGTCACCGGTGTGGCCCTCGGCGTCCGCGAAGTCCACGAGCCGCTGGTAGAGCGGGTGCCGGTCGGCGCCGTTCACCTCGACCTTCTCGGTCAGCGGGAAGGTCACGCCGTACGTCGCCGAGCAGAACTCCGCGATCTCCTCGGCGGAGCCGGGCTCCTGCCCCATGAACTGGTTGCAGGGCACCCCGATCACGGTGAACCCGCGGTCGCGGTAGCGCTCCTGCAGCCGCTCGAGACCGGTGTACTGCGGGGTCAGCCCGCACTTGGAAGCCACGTTCACGATCAGGACGGCGCCGCCCGCGTACTGCGCGAGATCGGCTTCGCCGCCCTGGAGGGCGCCGATGGGGGTGTCCAGTACGGCGGTGTTGTCATCGGTTGTCGTCATGGGCGGATGCTAACCGGGTCAGTGGTCGCCGGGGACGACCAGCCCGGTCACCCGGCCGTACCGGCGGACCGCCCCGCCGCCACCAGCCCGTCCCCCGCCGCCGTGCGCTCGTAGAGCACCGAGCGACCCGCCCGGCGCCGGACCAGCAGCCCCGCGTCCAGGAGCACCTTCAGATGGCGGCCGACCGAGCCGAGGCTCTGCCCGGTGACGGCGGTGAGCTGGGTGGTGCTCATGGGGGAGTCCAGGAGGAGCAGGACGCTCGCGCGGGCGGGACCGAGCAGGGTCGCCAGGGCGGCGGGTGCCGAGCGGTCCCGGTGCCAGGCGAGGGAACCGGCGCAGGGGTAGACCTTGGCGTAGCGCAGCCCGTCCTCCCAGCACACCCAGCCGCCGCGCTGCGGGGTCACGGGGACGAAGGACAGCTCGGCGCCCGTGATGTCGCGCGGGGGATACGCCTGAAGGTTGACCTGGAGGCGGCTGTCCCCGAGCCACCGCGTCCGCCCCGGTCGCAGCGAGTCCAGCACCCCGGCCCAGCCGTCCCGGCTCACCCGCGCCGTGCGCGCCAGCACATCCGCCTCCAGGACCTTCCGGCGCCGCTCCCAGGTGGGGCGTACCGTCTCCTCCCACACCCACTCCAGGAGCGCGGCAGCCCGCTCGGGCAGGTCGTCGCGCTCCAGTACGGCGGGGAGCGGACCCTCGAGGGAGAGCAGGAGATGGGCGCGGGCGTCCGCCGGACGGGCGGCGCGTACCCGCGCGACCTCGGTGGCGAAGTCCTCGCCGGGGCGGGGCGCGGGGGTCAGGAAGTCGGCGGTCCAGTGACGGCCGAGCCCCGCCCGGACAAGGCGAGCGGTGACCGGCTCCGACGCCAGCAGGGCGCGGTAGTCCGGGAGATGAGCCGTCAGCCACTCCCGCTCCCCGGGATGCGAACCGCTCCCCGTGTGCAGCAGCCACAGCGCCGCGAAGGTCTCGGCGAGCGGGGAGATCACGAACCGTCCGCGCGCGAGCGTGTCAGCGTCGAGCTGCCACCATCCCAAGTCGGCTCCCCCTCACGAGCTTTCGCGCACCGGCGAAACAATATCGGCGCGGAAGACGGCCTTTGAGACTCCCGGCATGTCCAGTTACCGATCCCTGTTCCGCACCCCGGAGTTCACCCCGCTCTTCCTCGGCTCCGCCGCCCAGACCGCCGCCCAGACCCTCGGCGGACTCGCCCTCGGCACCCTCGTCTACCGCGCCACCGGCTCCCCGCTGCTCGCGGCGGTCAGCATGTTCGGCTCCTCCCTCGCCCAGGTCCTCGGCGCGACCGTGCTGCTCTCCGGCGCCGACCGGCTGCCCCCGCGCACCGCCCTGTCCGTCATCGCGCTGACCTTCGCGGCGGGTACGGCACTCCAGGCGCTGCCCGGTCTGCCCACGGGCGTCCTCGTCCTGATCGTCCTGCTGCTCGGGCTCGTCGCCTCGCTCGGCGTCGGCGTCCGCTGGGGACTGCTGAACGAGATCCTGACCAAGGACGGCTATCTGCCCGGACGTTCACTGTTCAACATGATGAGCGGTCTGACGCAGATCACCGGGTACGTCACCGGCGGCGCCCTGCTGACCGCCCTCTCCCCGCGCGTCTGTCTGCTCGCCGCGGCGGCGCTGTATCTGGCGGCGGCGCTGCTGCTGCGCCTCGGTCTGACCCCGCGCCCGCCCCGCGTCGGCGGACGCCCGTCCCCGGCGGTGACCTGGCGCACCAACGCCCGCCTGTGGGCGGACCGTTCGCGCCGCCTGACCTATCTGGGGCTGTGGGTGCCCAACGGACTGGTCGTCGGCTGCGAATCGCTCTACGTGTCGTACGCCCCCGGCGCGGCGGGCACGCTGTTCGCCTGCGCGGCGCTCGGCATGTTCGCCGGGGACGTGTCCGTGGGGCGCCTGATCCCGCCCGTGGTGCGTACCCGCCTCGCGACGCCGCTGCTGCTCCTGCTGGCGGTCCCGTACCTGCTCTTCGCCGCGCACCCGCCGCTGCCGGTGGCGGTGGTGTGCGTGACGCTCGCCTCCGTCGGCTTCGGCGCGAGCCTGGTCCAGCAGGAGCGGCTGATGAGCCTGACCCCGGACGAACTCGCCGGTCACGCCCTGGGGTTGCACTCGGCGGGGATGCTGACCCTCCAGGGCGTGAGCGCGACGCTCGCCGGTGCGGTCGCCCAACTCATCTCTCCGGCAACGGCGATGACCGTGATGGCGGCGGCGTCCGCGACCGTGACGCTGGCCCTGGCTACGGCCGGCCGGAGTCTTCCCGCGGGCGCGGCTCGGGAAGCCGCTTGGCCTCGGGCGAGGTCAGCTCGGGAGCGGCGGGGGCAGGGGTGACCTCGGGAGCGGCAGCGACCTCAGGTGCCGACTGGGGCGCGGACGCACCGGAGTTGGCGCCGGAGTTGGTCCCAGCGCCGCCCCCGAACTGCTGCGCCGCCTTGTCGAAGTACCGCAGCAGCTCGACCGGGAACGGCATGACCAGCGTCGAGTTCTTCTCCGCTGCCACCTCGACGACCGTCTGCAGCAGCCGGAGCTGCATCGCCTCCGGCGTGTCCGACATGATTCGCGAGGCGTTGGCGAGCTGCTGCGCCGCCTGGAACTCGCCGTCCGCCGTAATGACCCGCGCCCGCCGCTCCCGCTCGGCTTCCGCCTGGCGCGACATGGACCGCTTGAGCGACTCGGGCAACTGGACGTCCTTGATCTCGACCCGGTCGATGTGGATGCCCCAGCCCGCCGCCGGGCTGTCGATCATCAGGGCGAGCCCCTCGTGCAGCCGCTCACGGTCGCTGAGCAGGTCGTCCAGGTCGCTCTTGCCGATGATGGAGCGCAGCGAGGACTGGGCGACCTGGCCGACGGCGAACACGTAGTCCTGCACCTCGATGGCGGCGCGCACCGGGTCGACCACCCGGAAGTAGACGACCGCGTCGACCTTCACCGAGACGTTGTCCTTGGTGATGCCCTCCTGGGTGGGCACCGGCATCGTGACGACCTGCACGTTCACCTTGCGCATCCGGTCGGCGAACGGCACCAGGAAGGTGATCCCCGGCTGCCGCGCCCCCGGCAGCGCCTTCCCCAGCCGGAACACCACCCCGCGCTCCACCTGGTTGACCACCCGCATCCCGCTCTTCAGCACGAGCAGCAGGAACACGGCCACGACCACCTCTGCGACGACGGCGCCGTCCATGGCACTCCATTCTCCGACGCGACTCCTCCGGTCGGCCCGGACAAGGAGAAGGACTCGACGGGGAGGCGCGCGGATGCGAGCGCACGGGTCATGACCGCGCAAAGAATCGCCGCACGGAATACGCCCGCGAAAGGCGTCGTTTGCGGTGGAATGACCGACTGGACGACGGAGGTCCGCGACCGCCTGGCGGCGGAACGCGAGGCCACGCACGCCCGGATCAAGGCGCTGAACAGGGACTTCCAGGCGATCGTCGAGGCGAACGCCCTGGTCGCGGTGGACGACGAACACGACCCGGACGGCTCCAGCACCGCCTTCGAACGAGCCCATGTCGCCTCCCTCCTCAAGCAGGCGGAGGCGCACCTGGAGACCCTGGACGACGCCCTGACCCGCCTCGCCGAGGGCACCTACGGACACTGCGAGACGTGCGGCGACCCGATCCCGCCGGAACGGCTGGCGATACGGCCCGCGGCGACCATGTGCGTGGAGTGCGCGGGCGCGAAGCGGCGGCGTTAGGGGGTGTGCGTGGGTCCTACGCCCCGGCGCCCGCCCCGATCGAGTCGAGGGCGACGGCGACGGTCCGGTGCAGCGTGGCGGGGTCGGCGCCGGTGCGGGAGCGGAGGTTGACCCCGTAGGCAAGCAGCGCGAGGAGTTCGGCGGAGGCGGCGGGATCCGTCCCGGGCGCGAGCTGTCCCCGGCGCTCGGCGCCCGCGAGGGCGGTGGCCATGGCGTCGCGCAGTTCCTGGTGGTGCCGTTCCAGCAGGGCGCGCACCTCGGGGTCGTCGTGCTCGGCACCGGCGTGCGCGTTGGCGATCATGCAGCCCCAGCGGGCGTACTCGCCCGTGCAGCGGACCTCGACGAGGGCGCCGAAGAACTCGGCGACGGCGGGCAGTCCCCGCCCGTCCTCGGTCAGGCGCCGGAACGCGGGCCAGGACCACTGCTCCACGTAGCGGCGCAGTGCGGCGCGGTACAGCTCCCGCTTGCCGCCGAACGTGGCGTACAGGCTGGACCGGTTGAGCCCGGTCGCCGTCACCACGTCCTGGATGCCGGTGGAGGTCACGCCCTGCCGCCAGAACAGCCGGACCACGGTGTCCAGGGTGGCGTCCGGGTCGAAGTGCTTGATGTCCGGCATGGTCCTGCCTCGTCCTCCTGAAGTCGCCCTGAAGGCATCTTGAAATGCCGATTCCAAGATACGCGCCCCGGATCAAGGGCAAGCGGCTATCTTGGAACGGTCGTTCCAAGACGAACCCGGGAGGGGCGAGAGCCATGACCACGCTCAACACCGAACTGCGTGCCTTCTACACCGCGCGCCAGCAGGACATCCCCGCCGAGATCCGCGAGGTCATGCGGCGCGCGGACGGGGAACTCGCCGCCTCCGGACAGGCGGACCGCGCCCTGACCACCGGCGACAAGGCACCCGCCTTCACGCTCACCACAGCCACCGGCGGCACGCTCTCGCTGGACGCGCTGCTCACCGAGGGTCCCGTCGTCCTGACCTTCTACCGCGGCGCCTGGTGCCCGTACTGCAACCTCGCGCTCCGCGCCCTCCAGCGGCACCACGAGGACATCACCGCGCGCGGCGCCCGGCTGGTGGCGGTCTCCCCGCAGGTCCCGGACGAGTCCCTCACCCTTGCCGAGAAGCACGCGCTGGACTTCGACGTGCTCAGCGACCCCGGCTCCGCCGTCGCGCGGCAGTACGGTCTCGCCTTCGACCTCCCCGACGACCTGGCCGCCGTCTACACCCGGCTCGGCATCGACCTCCACCGCTCCAACGGCGGCCACGCCCGCACGCTCCCGATCCCGGCGACGTACGTCATCGACGGCACGGGCGTGATCCGCTGGGCGTTCGTCGACACGGACTACACGAAGCGTGCCGAGCCCGGGGACGTCCTCGACGCCCTGGACTCCCTGCGCTGACGTCAGTCCTTCGCGGACAGCTCTCCGCTGAGCGTCCCGTGGATGCGGGCGCTCGGTCCGTTCAGACCCGTGATCTCGACCGTCTTGCCGCGCTGGGCGTACTTGGTCTCGACGGCGTCCAGCGCGGCGACGGAGGAGGCGTCCCAGACGTGGGCGGCGGAGAGGTCGATGACCACCCTGCCGGGGTCACCGGCGTAGTCGAAGCTGCCCACCAGCTCGTCGGAGGACGCGAAGAACAGGGCGCCGGTCACCCGGTAGACCACCGTGCCGCCGTCGGGGTCGGTGACGGCGGTGACTTCCGCGAGACGCGCCACGCGGCGGGCGAAGACAGCCATCGCGGTGAGCGAGCCGACCACCACCCCGACGGCGAGGTTGTGGGTGGCGACCACACACACCACGGTGATCACCATGACGGCGATCTCCCCGGCGGGCATCCGCCGGAGCGTCTTCGGCGCGATCGAGTGCCAGTCGAAGGTCGCGCAGCACACCATGACCATCACCGCGACCAGCGCCGCCATGGGGATGCGGGAGACGACCGGACCGAAGACGACGCACAGCGTCAGCAGGAAGGCGCCCGCCAGGAAGGTGGACAGCCGCGTCCGGGCGCCGGAGACCCGGACGTTGATCATCGTCTGGCCGATCACCGCACAGCCGCCCATCCCGCCGAGCAGACCGGTGACGATGTTGGCGATGCCCTGCCCGACGGACTCGCGGGTCTTCGAGGAGCGGGTGTCGGTGAGGTCGTCCACCAGCCGGGCGGTCATCAGCGACTCCATCAGACCGACCAGGGCCATCGCGAGCGCGTAGGGGGCGATGGTGATCAGCGTGTCCAGGGTGAACGGCACGTCCGGCAGCCCCGGTACCGGCAGGGACGACGGCAGCCTCCCCTTGTCGCCCACCGTCGGCACCGCGATCCCGGCGGCGACGGTGACCACGGTGAGCACGGCGATGGACACCAGCGGCGCCGGGACCACCTTGGTGACCTTGGGGAAGAGCACCATCAGCACCAGCCCGGCGGCGAGCAGCGGATACACCGGCCAGGGCACACCGGTCAGCTCCGGCACCTGCGCCAGGAACACCAGGATCGCCAGCGCGTTCACGAAGCCGACCATCACGCCGCGCGGCACGAACCGCATCAGCTTGGCGACGCCGAGCGCGCCCAGGACGATCTGGAAGACACCGGCCAGGATCACCGTCGCGATCAGATGACCGAACCCGTGCTCGCGGTTGACCGGGGCGATGACCAGGGCGACGGCGCCGGTGGCGGCGGAGATCATGGCGGGGCGTCCGCCGACCACGGCGGTGGTCACCGCCATCGTGAACGACGCGAACAGCCCGATGGCCGGATCGACCCCCGCGATCACGGAGAACGAGATCGCCTCCGGGATCAGCGCCAGGGCGACCACGAGCCCGGCCAGCACCTCGGTGCGCAGCACCCTCGGATCGGACAGCCAGGACGGACGGCTCAGACCACGCGACCACGCGGCCGGGGACGGTACGGAGGAGGGCAAGGGAAAACGAACCTGTCGTGCTCGGGAAAGAGGCAACTTTACCCGCGCCGACGAAGAGGGTCCGCGCCCTCGGGACCCCGAGCAGTCAGCCCTCGGGACCCCGAACAGGTAATACGTCGCCGCGCACCGGTCCGGATGGGTCCCGGAGCGTTTTTCACCTGATCCGGCGAACCCACCCATCCGCCCAGGTCACAGCGCCGGATTCCCCTCGTGAGAGACGAGGAGAAAGATCCCGCCGCCCGCCCGGGCACGCTGCGCCGGGCACTGGGCGCGCTCAGCGGGCTGCTCGCCGGATTCGGCGCGCTGGCGACGGCAGAGCTGGCGGCTGCCGCCGTACGTCCGCAGTCCGGACCCGTCGTCGCCGTGGGCGGCGCCGCCATCGACCGCACGCCCGCCGCCGTGAAGGACTGGGCGATCCGCCAGTTCGGCACCGCCGACAAGCTGGTGCTCCAGACGGGCATCGTGGTCGTGCTGGCCGTCCTGGCGGCGGGGCTGGGCGCGCTCGCCGTACGGTTCCGGCGCGCGGGCGCCGCCGGGGTCCTGCTCTTCGGGGTCGTCGGCGCGATCGCCGCGACCGGTCGCCCCGACTCCACGGGGCTCACCGACGCGTTGCCGTCCCTGCTCGGCGCCGTAACGGGAGCGCTGCTCCTGTACGCCCTCGCGGGGCGCCTCCGACACCAGCGGGACGAGTCCGACCCCACCGCCGACCCCGCCCCCGGAGCCACCGGCGCCTTCGACCGCCGGGGCTTCGTCCTCACGGCGGTGGCCACCGCGACCGCGTCGACCGCCGCCGGAGCGACCGGCAGGTACCTGAACGGAGCGAGCGGCAGGGGCGCCGTCGCCTCGCGCGCGGCCGTCGTCCTGCCCCGCCCCGGCTCACCCGCGCGACCCGTCCCCGCCCGCGCCGGTCTCCGCATCCCCGGGATCAGCCCGTTCGTCACCGGGAACACGGACTTCTACCGGGTCGACACCGCCCTGGTCGTGCCCAAGGTCGACGCGGGCACCTGGCGGCTGCGCGTGCACGGCAGGGGTGTACGACGACCCGCCGTCTTCACCTACGACAGCCTGCTGCGCAGGGAGCTGGTCGAGCGGGACATCACCCTGACCTGCGTCTCCAACGAGGTCGGCGGTCCCTACACCGGCACCGCCCGCTGGCTCGGCGTACGGCTCGCCGACCTGCTCGCCGAGTGCGGGGTGCGCCCGCCGTCGCAGGGCGGTCCCGCCGATCAACTGGTGGCGCGCTCGGTCGACGGCATGACGCTGGGCACACCGGTCGAGGACGTGCTGGACGGCCGCGACGCGCTGCTCGCCCTCGGCATGAACGGCGAACCACTGCCCTTCGCGCACGGCTTCCCCGTCCGCATGGTGGTGCCGGGACTCTACGGCTACGTCTCCGCCTGCAAGTGGATCGAGGACCTCGAACTCACCACCTTCGACGCCTACGACCCCTACTGGGTGAAGCGGGGCTGGGCGCGCCGGGCACCGGTCAAGACCCAGTCGCGGATCGACACCCCGAAGCCGTTCGCCCGCCCGAAAGCCGGTCCGGTGATGGTCGCCGGGGTCGCCTGGGCGCAGCACCGGGGCATCGACAAGGTCGAGGTACGCGTCGACGACGGTCCCTGGCAGGAAGCCCGGCTAGCGGAGGACGCCGGACGGGACACCTGGCGGCAGTGGTCCTTCCCCTGGCAGGCGACCAAGGGCGGACACACCCTCACCGTGCGCGCGACCGACCGCACCGGCGCCGTGCAGACCGCACGCCGTACGCGCACGGTCCCCGACGGCGCCAGCGGGCGGCACTCGGTGGTGGTCACCGTCGAGTGAAACCAGGGGCGTTCACGCCCCCACCGGACCAACTCCCTTTCCTTTCCACCCTGAACGCGGCAGTCCGCCGCACTCTCAAGAGGAGATCTCTGATGAACACCCGTGCCCGCCGTATCGCCGTCACCCTCGCCGCGACCGCGGTGCTGCCGCTGGCGCTGAGCGCCTGTTCCGGCTCCGGCGACAAGGACGGTGACTCCGGCAAGCCGAGCGCGTCGGGCAAGGCGTCCGCCTCCGCGTCCGCATCGCAGGACGGCGGGGACATGGGCGGTTCCGCCATGGGGCAGCCCTTCGGTTCCGCCTGTGCCGCCGTGCCGAAGAACGGCGCCGGTTCCTTCGACGGCATGGCCAAGGACCCGGTGGCCACCGCCGCCTCCCACAACCCCGCCCTGTCCACGCTCGTGTCGGCGGTCAAGAAGGCAGGTCTGGTCGACACGCTCAACAACGCCCAGGACATCACGGTGTTCGCGCCGACCAACGACGCCTTCAAGAAGATCCCGAAGGCGACCCTGGACAAGGTCCTGAGCGACAAGGCAGAGCTGACGAAGATCCTCACCTACCACGTTGTCGGCAAGCAGCTCATGCCCGCCGATCTGGCGAACGGCTCCTTCGACACCCTGGAGAAGTCGAAGCTGACGACCTCCGGCTCGGGCGAGTCGTACACCGTGAACGGCTCCTCGAAGGTCGTCTGCGGCAACGTCAGCACCGCCAACGCCCGTGTGTACATCGTCGATTCGGTCCTGATGCCGAAGAGCTGACGCCTTCACCGGATGCGGGAACGCGCCGTACGGTCTCCTTCGCGGAGGGACCGTACGGCGCGTTCGGCGTCCTGCCACCGCTCCTTGCTCAGGACGGCATGGTCAGCAGACCGACGGGCGCGCTGGTCGGCCGGGGCGAACCACCGGCGGGCTCGACGGTGATGCCGACGGCGGAGGCGCCGTCCACCCGCCCCCGCATCAGCACGGTCTGCGCAGTGCGGTCGGCGTTCATCAGCCCCGCCGGGCGCATGCTGCCGCCGTCGGCGAACCAGAGCTGATACACCTTGCCCTCCGGCGGCGCGGGCATCTTCGAGGCCACGAACACGGCCCGGTCCCGGTCGGCGGACACCACCAGGGTGCCGGTGCCGCCCGCGACCCGCGCCGACCGCGTCCGCGCGTCCGGCGCGCTCAGCACCCCGGCCACCTCGTCCGCCTGCCGCTCGGCGAGCGCCGCCTGCCGCTGGGCGTCCTGGGCGCGCTCGTACTGCCACACCGCCGTACCGCCGAAGCCCACCGCGGCGGCGAGGCAGGCGGCCAGCGCCCACCGCGCGGGTCCGCGCCCGCGCGGCAGCCGGCGCCGGACCTCGTCCAGCGGCGCGGCGGCCGGGGGCACCTGGCGCACGGTGGTGACCCGCTGCAGCACCTCGCGGCGCATCCCGTCGCGTACGGGCACGGCGGACGCCGAGGCGAGCCGGGCGGCCGTGGCGGTGAACTCCGCCACCTCCTGGGCGCAGGACGCGCATCCCGACACATGGCGTTCGAAGGCGGCGCGCTCCTCGTCGGGCAGCGCGTGCAGGGCGTAGGCACCCGTCAGCAGGTGCGGATCGGCGGTGGTCACGCGGTCACCCCCAGGCAGTCGCGCAGCCGGACGAGTCCGTCGCGCAGGCGGGTCTTCACCGTGCCGAGCGGCAGCGCGAGCGACTCGGCGACCTGGCGGTAGGTCAGTCCCCGGTAGTACGCCAGGGTCACCGCCTGCCGCTGCAGATCGGTCAACGTCTTGAGACAGCGCCGCACTTGCTCCTGCTCAAGACGGGTCTCGACCTGCTCGGTCACCTGGTCGTACGCCGGTGTCCGGTCCAGCAGGGCTGCCCTGGTGTCGCGGGCGGCGGCTGCCTCCACCGACCGGACCCGGTCCACCGCGCGGCGGTGCGCCAGGGTGAGGATCCAGTTGACGGCGGTCCCGCGCTCGGGGCGGTAGCGGGGCGCCGTGCGCCACACCTCCACCAGCACCTCCTGCGCGACCTCCTCCGACTGCGCCTGGTCCCGCAGCACGGCACGGACGACACCCAGCACGGAACCGGACACCGCGTCGTACAGCGCCGCGAACGCCTCCTGGTCCCCGAGGGCCACCTCGTGCACCAGGCGCTGGAGATCAGGTTTGGACGACGGACTTGGGCCGATGTGGACGGCTTCCTTCACTGCGGAACTCCCCGGGCGCGACGAACCAGAACATCTCCGCGTAATCCGAGGCCGCGGGGGCGGCGGATTGGTCCCGCGCGCAACCAAAAGCACCACCTGCCGGTCTGCTGTGCGTCCCGTCCCGTCAGCCCAGGAGAAGACACGCGATGCACTCCCGTACCCGCCTCACCCTGGCGACCGCCGCCGCGGCCGCCCTCACCGGCGGACTCCTGGCGTCCGGTGCGGTTCCGGCTTCCGCGGCTGGTTCCGGTGCCGCTGCCGTTTTCGGTGCCGGTCCCGGTGCCGGTGCCAGCACCGCTGCCGGTTCCGGTGCGGCCAGGGCGTACGACTTCAACGGCGACGGCTACCGCGACCTGGTGATCGGCGTCCCGCGCGGCACGGTGAACGGCGCCAGGTCGGCGGGCTACCTGGTCGTGATCCCCGGCTCCGGGACCGGGCTGAAGACGTCCGCCCGGCGCGTCATCAGCCAGGCGAGCCCCTCGGTCCCCGGCACCCCGGAGGCGAACGACTACTTCGGCGCGAAGCGCGGCAGCGCCGACCTCAAGCGGGACGGCTACGCCGACCTCGTCGTCTCCGCCTCGGGCGAAGCCGGTGCCGACGGCGTCCAGAACGGCCGGACCACCATCCTGTGGGGCAGCGCCTCGGGACTCGCCGGGGGCACGTTCCTGCCCGCCCCCGCCCCGAACGTCAACTCCCTCGGCAGCGCCGGGCTGTTCCCCGCCGACGTCGACGGCGACGGCGCCACCGACCTGGTCAGCCTCAACGTCGCCCCCGACCCCAAGTTCCACAGCGTCAGCGTCACTTCGGGTCCCTTCACACCGGGCACCACCCCGCCCGCCGCCCACGAGGTCTACCGCGACCAGCTCCAGGAACCCCACGGCACGGTCGCCGACGTCGACGGCGACGACCGCGCCGACCTGTTCCTGAACCAGGTCGGCTACCAGCACGGCACCCCCTTGGGGCTGACCCCCGAGCCCTCCTGGACCTTCCCCTCGGCGAACGCCGCGGTCTTCACCAGCGGCGACTTCGACCACGACGGCTACGCGGACATCGCCTCCGGCTGGTACGGCGGCTCCGGGCTCTCCGACGGCGGCTCCGTCCACGTGGTCTACGGCGGCCCGGACGGTCCCGCCCGCTCCGCCGACCTCAGCCAGGCGACCCCCGGGGTGCCCGGCGCCGACGAGGTGAACGACTACTTCGGCGCGGCGCTCTCCACCGGGGACGTCAACGGCGACGGCTACGACGACCTCGCGGTGGGCGCCCCCTTCGAAGCGATCGGCTCCGCGGGGAACGCGGGCTCCGTCACCCTCCTGTACGGCTCCGCGAAGGGTCTCACCGGCAAGGGCGCGGCGGTCTTCCACCAGGGCACACCCGGTGTCCCCGGCGGCAACGAGATCAACGACGTCTTCGGCCGCGCCGTCTCCCTGCGGGACCTGAACGGCGACGGCCGAGCCGACCTCACCGTCTCCGCCCCCGGCGAGGACCACGACACCGGCCGCGTCTGGACCTTCCCCACCACCGCCTCCGGCATCACCGCCGCGGGCGCCTTCACCTTCGACGTGAAGTCCCTGAAACTGCCGGACCCGACGGGGGGTCTGTTCGGCGCGAGCCTGAACGACTGACGCCGCGTCAGCGGGGGAGGTGCGGGGCGACGGGCGCGGAGTTCGCGAGAACGAGCTGGAGCAGAGCGGCGTCGTGGGGACGCAGCCAGTACGACGCCTCACCGAGGTCCACGGCCGCGGTGTACCCCATACGGGCCTGGACGCCGTTCTGCTGCTCCCGCTCCGGACGTACGACCACCGCGCTCCGAAGCTGGACCGGCTGGTCGACAGCACCCTTCCCCCGCTTGCGCCAGGCCACCCGGACCGCGCCGTCCGCCGACTGGTCGAGCAGCAGATACCCGAGCGTCTGACTCCCGTCGCGCATCCCGTACGCGAGCATGCTGAGCCGCACCCCGCGCCGCAGCCGCTCGGCATCCGCCCGCACGGTGCGGGAGGGCCCCCTCCCCAGCCTGATCGCCAGCTTCGCCCCCCACCCCCGGTACAGCGCACAGGTCGCCTGCGCCCCTCGCGGAGCCGGGAAGAAGGACGGCGGAAACAGGGCCTGGACCAGCGGGACGAGCACGAAGAAGGCGAACACCATCCCCAGCAGCCCGAGCATCATCCCGCCCTCCGCCAGACCACCGAAGAACAGACCGAGGGTTATGGCCATCACGACCACGAACTGCATGAGAAGACGGACGTTCACGTTTCTACCGGCACGCTTTCTGTTCCCGACGGGCGACGCGGCAGGCTATCCGCCCCCAGCGCGAGTTGACCATGGAATCCCGGGCCCGGGACCGTGATCAATACGCACCCTTTACCTGAGACCCCCGTGACCTGACCGGTCCTCAAAAAATCTTGGTTGAGCGTACAACCACACAACTCCTCCACGAGTCATACATGCGCACTCCACACTCGTAACCCTCGGGGGACCCATGGACCAGCAGTACCCGCAGCAGCCTCAGCCGCCTCAGCAGCCCAACTGGAACGGCCCGCAGCAGCCCGGCCAGCCGCCGACCGGATGGGCCGGTCCCGGCCCGCAGCAGCAGTGGGGCGTCCCGCCGCAGCCGCCGAAGAAGTCGAGCGCGGGGAAGATCGTCGGCTTCGGCTGTCTCGGCGTGGTGGGTCTGGTGGTCATCCTCGGCATCGCCGGAGCGGCGATGAGCGGCGGCGACTCAAGCGACAGCGGCGGCAAGGACAAGACGATCGCCGCGCCGAAGGCGGAAGCACCCAAGAAGGCCGAGAAGCCGGCCGAAAAGCCCGCCGAGCAGACCAAGTCACAGGCCGACCAGTTCAAGGCGTGCGTCGCCAAGACCGGCACCCCCACCGAGAAGGCCGCAGTCAAGCACGTCACCAAGGTGACCGGCACCGACAAGCGCAACGACCTCCTCGACAGCGCCGAGGTCTACACCGACTTCACCGGCGGCTTCATGAGCGCCAACGCAGGCGACGCCAAACTCATCGCCAGCGCCTTCACCTCCTGCTACAAGTCCGACAACGGCCTCGTCACGGTCTACGGCTCGGACGGCGACATGATCTCGAACGCCAACTACTGACCCACGCGGACCGCTGGAACACCGAAAAGCCCCCGTCCAGATGGAACGGGGGCCTTTCGTCTGGTGCCCCCGGCAGGATTCGAACCTGCGACACCCGCTTTAGGCGTTTCCCTGGGCGGGGCTGTGACCTGCAGGACTGTCGAGCGTAGAGTAGTTGAGCTGCGAAAACGCCCTCTGTTGTTCTCGGGTGTTCACGGGCTTCCCGGCCTCATGTGTGCTGAATGCCCATGGTGGTGGTGTGCGGGTTCGACCGGAGGTTTGCTCCAGTGTTGGGAAGCGGCCACCGGCCGTCGGCGGCATGCGCGCGGCTGCTTTTGGAGGGCCATTCAACCCTGCGGTGGGCGGGCCTCGGACGGGCCCGTAGGACCGCTCACCGCTTCCATGGGAGCCGTCACCGGCCGCGCCGGTCCAGCCAACCGGGCAGAGGACCCGGCACGCCCCGCACGATCAACCAACCGACCACTGCCGTCCCGCAGTCGGGCCATCACGCGGCGCATGTACCGCACTCCTGTCGTCCTCCCGTCACTCTGCTGGCCGACACGCCAGTGCCACCACTGCGGGGCCCCGGTCCAGTGGCGACCCGCCGCCGCTTCCGTACGGGTAGCCAATTGCAGCAGGTACCTGTCCGCCGGGCGTCAGCGGCACTCGACCACCTTTGGGGGACTGGGCATCCAAGCGGCTGCCCGCACACGTCCGCGTGTGCTTTAGGGCGGCTTGGCTGTGGCTCAGTGGCCCACACCTGACCCGTGACGCGCATATTGCAGAGAAAGTTTCACTCTCGTGAGCTCTTCTGCAGATTTTTTTACCTCTAGAGAGTAACTAACTCTGCGAGAGTGTGGAACTATCTCTGTATGGACCGTGCGGAGCAGATGGCTGCTCTCTCCGGAGCCGCCGCAGATCAATGGGGCCTGGTGACGGCCGCGCAAGCCAAGGGGCTGGGCGTTAACGGCGTGCAGTTGTCGCGGCTGACGGAGGCCGGCCTTCTGTCGAGCGTGGGCCGCGGCGTCTACCTGCTGACCGCAGTGGGCGTACCGTCCCACCTGGATATGAAGGTCGCCTGGCTACGCTTGCAGCCCAAGCAGTTCCTCTGGGAGCGGCCCGTCGGCGACCCGGACTCCGGTGTCGTCTCGCACGCCTCCGCCTGCCAACTGCTGGACCTCGGAGACATCCCCGCCCCAGAGGTAGAGATCAGTGTCCCGCGTCGGCGGACTACGACCGAACCGTTCGTGCGCCTGCGTACCGCGCAGGTCGGGACAACAGAGATCACCACAGTTGACGGCCTGCCCGTCACCACGGCCGTGCGTACCATCACCGACCTGCTGCATGCCGGGGTCGACGGCGGACACATCGGCGGAGTCATCGCGGACGCCGAGCGCCGCGGCCTGATCACTGTGGACGACCTGTCAGAACGGGCTCAACCATTCTCTCGGAAGTACGGTTTGAAAGTTGACGCCTCCGGATACGACCTGATCGACCACCTCGTCGCACAGGCTGGTGAGAGTCTGCGCCGTCAGGAAGTCGACCGGGCAAGCCGGGAAGGGTTCGATCAAGCCGTCCAGCTCCTGGCTGAACGCCCCGAACTCATCGAGCTCATGAGGGCGACGCGGGCAGCAGCACGCCAACAACACAACCTGTCGCCCACGGTGCCTGCGCTCAACCCTGCGCTTATGGAGTTGATCAGGAAGCTGTCGCAGCCGAACCCTGCGTCGATGGAGTCGATTCGGAAGTTGACACGGCCGGACCCGGCGATCCGCGCCGCGATGCGGAAGACGATGCCGAATCCTGCGCTCATGGAGTCGATTCGCAAGATGATGCCGGACCCGGGCACGGTGCGTGCCATTCAGCAGGCCGCCGCCCTCCCACTCGGCATTCTCAAGGCTCCTGAGCGTGCAACCGCCCCTAAGCCGACACCCGAACGCACAAGCCCGTTGTCCGGCCCATCGGAGACAGAAAGCACCGCCACCTCCGGCGGAGGCTCTCAAGAACCGGATGGCACCAGCAGCCAAGGACCGGAGGGACCTGACATCCAGACGAACTGAAGTCGATCAACTGGGCGTAGAGTCTGCGGATCCAAGCCAGCACGCCAGGGGGGCGATCCGTGGGCAAGACCTACCAGACTCCGACGGCCTTCAGAACCGCTCTGAACCAGTCCGCCAAGAAGATGTCCAAGCAGACGGGCATGAACGTCTCCGATCTCATGCGGATCTTCTACTTCAACCGCCTCGCTGCTCGGGTCTTCACCCTGGACCCCGACGGTTGGCTCATCAAAGGCGGGCAGGCTCTCCTCGTCCGCTACCGGGGCGCAGCCCGCCTCAGCGGCGACATCGATCTACAGGCTGCCCAGCCCGGACTGGCCCCGGACGAGGCACGAAAGCGCGTCCTGGAAGCCGCCGCCCACGACCTGAGAGACTTCCTCCGCTTCGCCCCCGGCAAATACACGTCGGCGGCCGACCCCACCCGCGGCGGCTCCCAGCACTTCGAGGTCTTCCTCGGGCCCACCCGCGTCGACAGCGTCAAAGTAGACATCACGGTCCGCCGATCCATCGCTGGCACTCCCGAAACCCGCCTCCTCGCCTCCGCCGTGGACCTGCCCTGGCCCATCGACTGGCCCACCGTGCGCCTCTACCCCCTCATCGACCACATCGCTGACAAGATCTGCGCCCTGTACGAACGACACGGCGACGGAAGTTCCAGCCGCTACCGCGACTTGGCCGACCTCCTGCTGATCAGCCAGCAGGAGACGGTTGACGGCCCTACGGCCTACCAGGCCGTACAGCAAGAAGCCGAACTCCGGCGTCAACGAGGCATTGACCTCGTACTGCCCCAGAACTTCAAGGCTCCCGGAACGGCCTGGCAGGACCACTATCCGACTGCTGCGGCACTGGTCATTGGGCTCCAGGGATGCCGCACCTTCCCGGAAGCAACTCAAGCCGCCGAGATCTTCCTCAACCCACTGCTCGACGGCAGCGTGCAGGGCAACTGGGATCCTTCGAAGGGCGCCTGGCAGTAGCGCCCTACGCTGTCCCAAGTATTTGGGGCTTCTTGTACCCCGGCCAGCTCGACGCGCTAACACGCCTTGATCCGGGCCACCGCCCGCGCCATGGTGCTCGTTCCCGCGTCCGGTGAGCACTCGGCCCGTACGCTTGCGATGGGGCTCGCAGGTCGATGTGCACCCTCATCGGCGCCCTTGCCGTGAGGAACCATCGCATTGGCGAACTCTCGGAGCTGGTCCGGCTGCCCTTGCTGGCCCACATCCGGTGCCTGATTGAAGCGTGCTGGACCTAGACGACGCATCCCTTCGACCGTACGCTGACCCGCTGGGTTGGCTTCCGCAGCCGACTACCGCGCCCGGCAGGAACGCCGCGAACGCGATTGGGAAAGCTCCCCCTCCGTGATTCGCACGTGTTCACGGGGTCTCCCGGCCTCACATGCCGATGAGTACTGTTCGGTGAAGGCCCGGATCGCTCGGGGGAATGCGCAGCGAGCGGTCTGAGCGAGGTGCGTGCGTCTTCGCTGAGACCTTCTCGACTCGAGCGGAGTAGCTTCGCCCAGCTCTGCAAGATCGCCGCCTAGGATCAGATGCCCGTGATAGCCCTGGTATTCGAGCTTGAGAGCGGCCCGCGTCAGCGACTCAAGCCGCTCAACTAGCTTCTCGTGCGGATGCCTGGCCTGTTCGGCCTTCGCGCACACATCGCACGGCCCCCCCCGCCTCTGGCCACAGCCGCATCTGCGCTGCGAGTACGAAGGGCCCTTCCGTCCGATGGACGGAAGGGCCCCCTGACCAGGTGCTTCCCTGTGCCCCCGGCAGGATTCGAACCTGCGACACCCGCTTTAGGAGAGCGGTGCTCTATCCCCTGAGCTACGAAGGCGGGGCCTTGGGGAGCGGTGGGCTCCGGCAAGGGTGTGGGCGGCCACGTTGTGGCTGCCCATGACAGCGTAGCGGATCGAGGGGTGGGGGGTGGGGGGAGATCAGGGCGGGATCGGCCGGGTGGATTAACTCGGCCCCCACGCGCGTTGGTTGATCTCGCGCGTCGTTGATCAACGGTCGCCGGGCATCGAGCGGGGAGTGGACATGGGCAGGCGGTTCGAGGGCAAGGTCGTCGTCGTCACCGGAGGTGGGGCGGGGATCGGGCGGGCCAGTGCCAGGGGGTTCGCGGGGGAGGGGGCCAGGGTGGTCGTCGCCGGGCCACGGGGGGAGTCGATCGAGGAGACCGTGGGGATCATCGAGGGCGAGGGCGGGGTCGCCAGTGCCGTGGTCGCCGATGTGACCCGCGCCGAGGACATGGCGCGGCTCGTGCGGACCACCGTGGAGCGGTACGGCGCGCTGCACATCGCCCACAACAACGCCGGGATCTTCGGCAAGCCCACTCCCGTGGGGGATCTCGCCCCCGCCGACTGGCAGCACGTGCTCGACGTCAACCTCACCGGGGTGCTGCTCGCGATGCGTGAAGAGGTCGGTCATATGCGGGCACATGGCGGTGGCGTCATCGTCAACACCGCCTCCAACATCGGCTATCACGGGCGCCGTCCCGGCATGGCCGCCTACGCCGCCTCCAAGGCGGCGGTCAGCGCGCTCACCAAGGTCGCCGCCCTCGACCACATCGGGGACGGCATCCGGATCAACGCCGTCAGTCCCGGCGCCACCGACACCACCATGTCGCTGCGGCCGGGGGAGAGCGACGCCGACCGGGCCGCGCGGCTCGCCACCGCCGTACCCGCCGGGCGGGTCGCCTCCACGCGGGAGATCGTCAACGCCGTGCTCTGGCTCGCGTCGGAGGAGTCGAGCTTCGTCGTCGGGCACGACCTCGTCGTCGACGGCGGCGTCACCGCCTAGCCGGAGCCAGAAACAGAGTCGGGAGAACCACAAACCCCCTCATCGCCGCCCCAGCGTCTCCGGTACCGCCCCCGCCGCCCCCGTCCCCTCCGGCACCCCCTTCGTCCGCGTCACCCGCACCCGGTACTTCCCGGACCCGTCCGCGCTGGTGACCTGCACGGTGATCCCGTGTTTGCGGTCCCTGAAGGTCTCGCCGGGGGTGTAGGCGGCGTCGGAGAGTTCCGCCTGGACGTTGGGGCTGCGGGTGCAGCCGCCGCTGTCGGGGTGGGCGTCGGCGACGGTCACCGGTCCCCGGCCGGTGTCGACGTCGGCGTCCACCTTGTAGACGAGGACGCCGGGGCGGCACACGTCCTCGTCGTTGCCCCCCTCGGTGCGCAGCTCTAGGGCGTACGCGGTGCTGCCGCCGACGGGGACCAGGATCAGCTTGCCGCCGCCCTTCTCGTGCAGCGGGGTCAGCGTGTACTCCGTGCTGCCCTTGGCCGTCGCGCAGGCGACCTGGGAGGTGTCGAGCCAGCCGAGCTTCCACTTGTGCCAGCCGAGCAGGTCGTTGTTGGCGCCCCAGTCCTCGCTCATGATGTCCCAGTGGCCCACCGAGCTGCCGCCGTCCTGGGTGTAGAGGTCGGGCAGTCCGAAGGTGTGGCCGTTCTCGTGCGGGAGCACCCGGTAGCCGGTCTTGTCGTAGGTGCCGGAGCCGTCGTCCTGGCGGGAGTAGACGAAGGACGCGTTGGCGACGGGCGTGCCGTCGGCGACCGGGGCGTCCCCGTTGCCCGCGAAGGTCACGGAGAGCACGGTGTCCAGGGCGGAAGGTCCGGCGTTCGGGGTGACCAGGACGTTCAGCAGGTCGTACGAGCGGAAGTCCACCTCGGGATCGGCGGCGGCCACGATGTCGTGGACCAGGTCGCGGTAGCCGGGGTCGAAGGGGGCGCCGCGTTCTATGCCGTAGTCCTTGAACGGTTTCGGCATCCGCAGCCAGTGGGTGATCGGGGTCTCGGGACGGTAGTCGAGGCGGCCGTACGACGCTCTGCGGAACCACTCCTGGGTCTGCGGGAAGAACTCGTGGAAGCGGTCGAGCGCGCTGCCCCGGCCCTTGGCGTCGGGGAAGTCGATCATCAAGGTCAGTGCGTGGACGGTGCCGGTGGAGCGGGAGTAGCCGCCGGTGGTGGGCACGCCCTCCGTCATCTGGACGTCGGTGCCGCCGTGGATCATGCAGGGCGCCAGGGCGGCGCTGGTGCGGGTGAGACCCGTGGGACCCGCGGAGTGGTGCGCCGTGAGCGGTCCGGACCCGGCCGAGGTGCTGACCGCGAAGGTCAGGACGGTCACGGAGGCCAGGGCGGCCACACGGCGCGAGCGTATGCGGCGGGGCGACTGCGGCTGCATACATGGACCTCTCGCTCCACGGCAGCCACCCGTCTCCGGCTGCACCCATGCGCTCACCCTGTGTCGGCGGTGTCGCGGTCGCGCGCTGGGAGAGACCGATCGTGGGATTTCCGTACGAGCGGGTGTGAATCACATAGGCTGGGGGTGAATCGCGGCAAGTGGGGCAGAGGCGGGAAGGCGGCGTGACCCAGGTCACATGCGAAATTCCCGCGACGGGAAATAACCGGGGAACCCCTCCCCGTTTAGACCTGTGTCCGCGCGAAACGGGGAAGCGCTCCCCGGAACGCCGGACCGGCAAGCCTTCCGTCCACCCGAAGCCTTCCGCCCATCCGAAGCCTTCCGTCCCACCGCCCGACTCGTTTGAAGTGGAGTTCGCCGTGCAGACCGCAGCCCCCGCCCGCAAGGCGTCCCGGCCCCGCGCCGACGCGCTGCGCAACAGGGAGCGGATCGTCACCGCCGCCCGCGAGATGTTCGTCGAACACGGCCTGCACGTGCCGCTCGACGAGATCGCCCGCCGGGCCGGCGTCGGCAACGCCACGCTGTACCGCAACTTCCCGGACCGCGACGCCCTGGCCCGCGAGGTCGTCTGCTCCGTGATGGACCGCACGGCCCGCGCGGCCGAGCAGGCTCTCGCGGAGACCGGCGACGCCTTCGCCGCGCTGGAGCGCTTCGTGCACGCCGCCGCCGAGGAACGGATCAGCGCGCTGTGTCCGATGATCTCCAGCGACTTCGACCACGACCACCCCGATCTGGAAGCCGCGCGCCGACGGATCGAGGGGCTGGTCGCGGAGATCATGGACCGCGCGAAGTCCGCCGGGCAGTTGCGGACCGATGTCGGCGTCGGTGACCTGCTGGTCGCCGCGGCGCAGCTCAGCCGGCCCCCGGCCGGTACGGCCTGCTTCAGCGTCGACCGCTTCGTCCACCGTCATCTCCAGTTGTTCCTGGACGGTCTGCGGGCTCCGGCCCGTTCCGCCCTGCCGGGTACGGCCGTGACCATGGAGGACCTGCGCCGGCCCTGACCGAACCGATCTGACCGCCTGACCGACCGGTCCGGCCGGGCCCGCGCCCCGGCTCCGAACCGCACGCTTCCGGCCGCCCCGAGGGCGCGCCGCCGATACCGCACGCCTCGCGTCCGTACAGCGCCGTACGAATCGCCCGCGAGGCGGTCTTCATCCTCACGAATCATCAGGAATCGCCACGAGTTTCCGTTGCGATTCCTCCTCACGAAGTACCGGAGTGGGTACCCCCATGTCTCAGACAGCCGACAAGGCTCCCGTCGCCGCGTCCGGCGGTGACAACAACCGCTGGAAGGCGCTCGTCTTCATCGCGCTCGCCCAGTTGATGGTCGTCCTCGACGCCACCATCGTGAACATCGCCCTGCCGTCCGCCCAGCGCGACCTCGGCATCTCCGACGGCAACCGGCAGTGGGTCGTCACCGCCTACGCCCT
The DNA here is from genome assembly GCF_016482685.1 of Streptomyces sp. DSM 110735. Lineage (GTDB taxonomy): Bacteria > Actinomycetota > Actinomycetes > Streptomycetales > Streptomycetaceae > Streptomyces. The sequence goes on from NZ_JACYHF010000009.1 coordinate 26,302, forward strand.
CGCCTTCGGCGGTCTGCTGCTCTTCGGCGGCCGCATCGCCGACAAGTGGGGCCGCAAGCGTGCCTTCCTGATCGGTCTCATCGGCTTCGCCGCCGCCTCCACGCTCGGCGGCATCGCCACCAGCGGCGTCATGATGTTCGGCGCCCGCGCCCTCCAGGGCGTCTTCGGCGCCCTGCTCGCCCCCGCCGCGCTCTCCCTGCTCGCCGTGATGTTCACGGACGCCAAGGAGCGCGCCAAGGCGTTCGGCATCTACGGCGCGATCGCGGGCGGCGGCGGCGCCGTCGGTCTGATCCTCGGCGGCTTCCTCACCGAGTACCTGGACTGGCGCTGGACCTTCTTCGTCAACGTCCCGTTCGCCGTCGTCGCCGCGCTCGGCGCCTGGTTCGTCATCCGTGAGCCGGAGGGCGGCCGCAACCGCTCCCCGCTGGACATCCCCGGCGTCATCCTCTCGACCCTGGGCCTGGTCGCCCTGGTCTACGGCTTCACCCGCGCCGAGTCCGACGGCTGGGGCGACGGTGTGACCATCGGCATGTTCGTCGGCTCCGCCGTGCTGCTGCTGGCGTTCGTGCTGGTCGAGTCCCGCGTCAAGGCTCCGCTGCTCCCGCTGCGCGTGATCGCCGACCGCAACCGCGGCGGCATCTACCTCTCGCTCGGTCTCGCCATCATCGGCATGTTCGGTCTGTTCCTCTTCCTGACCTACTACCTGCAGATCGTGAAGGGCTACACCCCGGTCAAGACCGGTTTCGCGTTCCTGCCCATGGTCGCGGGCATGATCACCGGCTCGACCCAGATCGGCGCCCGCCTGATGACCCGCGTCCCGGCGCGCTTCCTGATGGGTCCCGGCTTCTTCGTCGCCGGTGTCGGCATGCTGCTGCTGACCCAGCTCGAGGTCGGCACCTCCTACGCCGCGACGCTGCTGCCCGCCATGGTGCTGCTCGGTCTCGGCATGGGTACGGCGTTCATGCCCGCCATGTCGCTGGCGACCATGGGCGTCGAGCCCCGCGACGCCGGTGTCGCCTCCGCGATGGTCAACACCTCCCAGCAGGTGGGCGGCGCGATCGGCACCGCCCTGCTGAACACCATCGCCGCGTCCGCGACCACGTCGTACATCAAGGACCACATCGCCGGCGCCACCTCCAAGCCGCAGGCGCAGTTCGTCCAGCTCCAGGGCATGGTGCACGGCTACAGCACGGCGATCTGGTTCGCGGTCGGCATCCTGGCGCTGGCCTCGCTGATCGCGTTCACCTTCGTCAACGCCGGGCGTCCGGGCTCCGTCAAGGTGGCGTCCGGCGACGGCGAGGGCGCGGCGGACGAGGTGCAGATCCCGGTGGTCGCGCACTGAGCCGCCGCCCCTGACGTGAGGAGAGCCTGCCCGGCTCAGCGCAGCCAGGGCAGGTCGGCACCCGCTTCGCTCGGCTGAAGACCCTCGGCGACGATCTGCATGATCTCGCCGAGGGTCTTCTGCTGTTCAGGGGTCAGCCGGTCGAACAGCGCCTGCCGTACGGCGGTCACATGGCCGGGGGCGGTCCGGCGCAGCACCTCGGCGCCCTCGTCGGTGAGCACCGCGAACTGGCCGCGCTTGTCGGAGGGGCAGTCCTCGCGGCGCACCCAGCCGTTCTTCTCCAGGCGGGCGACGGCGTGCGAGAGCCGGGAGCGGGTGATCTTCGACTTCCGGGCCAGCTCGGTCATCCGCAGCCTGCGGCGCGGTGCCTCGCCGAGGCTGACGATCAGTCCGTAGTACATGTGGGGCATACCGGCGTCGCGCTGGAGCTGCCGGTCGAGATGGTCGTCCAGGAGCGTCGTGGCGTGGAGGTACGAGCGCCAGACGCGCTGTTCCTCGTCGGTGAGCCAGCGGTGCCGGTCGGCGGGGTCCGATGCCGTGTTCATGCGCCCCACTGTACGAGGCGTGTCCTTGAAAGTTGAACAACCGGAGCGTACGCTGTTTCTGTAAAGCTTGAGAGTTAAAGCATTCCTCTCAGGGGGACCGACCACCGGGAGCCGCCGCCATGTCCGCCGCCGTCCAGCAGGAGCCCGCCCGCCCGGACCGCATGCCCGCGCTCTACCTCAGCCACGGTGCCCCGCCGCTCGCCGACGACCCCGTCTGGCCCGGTCAGCTCGCCGCCTGGTCCGCGGAGCTGCCCCGCCCCCGCGCGATCCTCGTCGTCTCCGCCCACTGGGAGGAGGCACCGCTCGCGCTCGGCGCCACCAGCACCGTCCCGCTGGTCTACGACTTCTGGGGCTTCCCCGAGCACTACTACCGCGTCCGCTACGCCGCCCCCGGCGCCCCCGAGCTGGCCGACTCCGTCCGCAAGCTGCTGCGCGCCCCCGGCACGCCCGTCCAGGACATCCCCGACCGGGGTCTGGACCACGGCGCCTACGTCCCGCTGGTCGAGATGTTCCCGGACGCCGACATCCCCGTCCTCCAGGTCTCGCTGCCCACCCTCGACCCGGCCCGCCTGATGGACCTCGGGCGCAGGCTGGCCCCGCTGCGCGACGAAGGGGTGCTGATCGTCGGCTCCGGGTTCTTCACCCACAACCTCGCCGCGCTGCGCCACGCGGGCGTGCCGAGCTGGTCCGCCGAGTTCGACGACTGGGGGCGGCGGGCGCTGGAGGCGCGCGACTGGGACGCGCTCCTCGACTTCCAGGCGACCTCCCCGGCCGGGCGCTACGCCCACCCGCGCACCGAGCACTTCGCACCGCTCTTCGTCACCATGGGCGCGGCCGACGGCGACCTGGACGGTCCGCGCTCGGTGATCGACGGCTTCTGGATGGGGCTGGCCAAGCGGTCACTGCAGTTCGGGTGACCGCGCGGCGGCGTGGGCGGTCTCGGCGGTCCGGGCAGCCTCAGCGACCCGGCAGCTCCTTCTCGTACCAGGCCACGTCCCAGTAGCGCCCGAACTTGCGGCCCACCTCGCCGAAGGTGCCCAGATGCCGGAAGCCGAGGCGGGTGTGCAGCCGCACGGACGCCTCGTTGGGCAGCGCGATCCCGGCGTAGGCGCGGTGCACGTCCTCCTGCGCCAGCGCGGCGAAGAGGGCGGTGTAGAGCAGGGTGCCGACGCCGCGTCCGGTCGCCTCCGGGGCGAGGTACACCGAGGTCTCCACCGAGGTCGCGTACGCCGCCTTCGGGCGGTGCGGGCTGGAGGTGGCGTACCCCAGGATCCGCCGGGAATCCGGGTCCGTGGCAACCATCAGGCGGTGCGGGCCGTCTTCCGGGTGGGAGAGCAGCCAGTGCCGTCGGGCCTCCTGGGTGAATTCCGCCGTGTCGAATGTGACGGCCGTCTCACGTACGTAGTGGTTGTAGAGGTCCGTGAGGGCGCCGAGATCCGCCTCCGTGCCGGGTCTGACCTGCGCCTCCGTACGTCCGGACACCATCGCCCCTCCCTGTGTGGCCCCGCAGGGTACTGCATGATCAGGAAATTCGGGGGGCGCGTGGGGAATTCTGTCCGGATTCCAGTCGTTGTTTCCCACAGATGCAGGGCACTCGAGGAGAGTCCCGAGAGAGTCCCAGGAGTGCTGAGCGTTCGTTTCAGGACCCACCCGCCCAATCGCAAGGGAGCACGCATGGCAACCCGTGCCGTCGCCCGTCGTAGGTCGGTCACCGGCAAGACGGCCGACTCGGCAAGCAGCGTTCGCGTCCACAGCGGCGAGATAGCCGACCGGGACCTGGTCGGCATGTACCTCGACGAGATCGCGCGCACGCCGCTCCTCGATGCCGCCAAGGAGGTCGAGCTGTCTCAGGCCATCGAAGCGGGTGTGTTCGCGCGGCAGGTGCTCGACGGAGCGGAGCAGACCGCCGCCGAGGTGAGCCGCGAAGAGCTGGAGACGCTGGTCGAGGAGAGCGAGCGGGCCAAGGACGTCTTCATCCGCTCCAACCTCCGCCTGGTCGTGGCCGTGGCCCGGCGCTACCCGCGCAGTGGACTGCCCCTGCTCGACCTGATCCAGGAGGGCAACGCGGGACTGGTGCGCGCGGTCGAGAAGTTCGACTACCGCAAGGGCTTCAAGTTCTCGACGTACGCCACCTGGTGGATCCGCCAGGCCATCACCCGCTCCATAGCCGACCAGTCCCGCACCATCCGGCTCCCCGTCCACCTGGTGGAGGAGCTGGGCCGCATCCGCCGCGTCCAGCGCGAGTTCAACCGCGAGAACGGCCGCGAGCCGGAGCCCGTCGAGATCGCCGCCGAGCTGGGCTCGACGCCGGAGCGCGTGACGGACGTGCTCGACTGGTCCCGCGACCCGGTCTCGCTGAACATGTCGGTGGACGACGAGGGCGAGACCCAGTTCGGCGACCTGCTGGAGGACACCTCCGCGGTCTCCCCGGAGCAGTCGGTGCTCAGCCTGCTGCGCCGAGAGGAGCTGGACGACCTCATCGGCCGCCTGGACGAGCGCACGGCTTCCATCATCAAGATGCGGTACGGCATCGAGGACGGTCGCGAGCGCACCCTCACCGAGGTCGGCAAGGAGCACGGTCTGACCCGCGAGCGCATCCGGCAGATCGAGAAGCACGCCCTGCTCGAACTGAAGAAGCTGGCCCGCGACACCGGGTTCGACGCGGCCGCCTGATCGCCGGGGAGTGCGCGGGCGCGCGTCGCGGAGCGCCGCGCCAACATGGCGCGGTACCGCCGCTTCAACGCCCGGCACCGGGGGAACAACCCTTCCGGGCCCAGGAGTTCGAGTGCTCCCGGGGCCGCACTCCCACCTGAGTCCGGCCGTACTTCCCCCACGCACCACCTATGAGCCAGTTCCGGCGCCATCCCCCCCGGCGCCGGGACTCCCCAGCCGGGCTCGGCGCCTATCCCCCCCAGGCGCCGGGCCCGGCTTTTGCGTGGGGCGGGACGGGGCGAGAATTCTGTGGAGAGGTGGGCCACCCCGCACCTGAACCGCGGGGTGGCCCACCGAATGGCAGATTCTGCCACATGGGCATAGCCTGCCGACGTGAGCACCACCCGTACCACCGGCACCACCGGCACCACCGCACACCGGCAGCGTTTTCCGGCCTCGCCCTCGGCGTCCCTGACCGAGCGCCGCAAGGCCGAGACCCGCATGGAGATCGCCCGCGCCGCGGCCACCCTCTTCGTCCGCCAGGGTCTCAAGGCCACCCGCGCCGAGGACATCGCGGCGGCGGCGGGCATCGCCCCGCGCACCTTCTACCGCTACTTCGCCTCCAAGGAAGAAGCCGTCGCCCCGCTCTACGCGGCCGGCGCCGAGTGCTGGACCCAGGCGGTCCGCGCCGCCCCGGCGCACCTCACCGTCCCCGGGGCGCTGCGCCACGCGGTCGAGCACACCCTCGCCCCCGGCAGCGGAGTCTCCGCCTCCACCTGGGAGTGGGCCCGCACCCTCATTCGCATGGCCCACACCGGGCCCGCCCTGCGGAAGGTGTGGGCGGAGGTCTGCCAGGAGGCGGAGGAGGAACTGGCACGGGCACTGGCGGAACGGCGGGCGGGCGCGGGGGCGGCGGCGCCGGTCCGCTCGGCGGAGGGGTCCGACAACGTTGCCGGGTCCTCGGCGGGCGCCGGGTCTGCGGCGGGTGTCGGATCTGCGACGGGCGCCGGGTCCGCGACGGGTGTCGGGCTCGCGGCGGACGCTGGTCCCGTGGCAGGCGCTGGTCCTGCGCCGGGCGCGGGTTCCTCGGCGGGTGCTGGTGCTGCCACGGGCGCCGGGTCCGCGGCGCGCTCCGGGTCCTCGGCGGGCGCCGGGTCTGCGACGGGTGTCGGGCTCGCGGCGGACGCTGGTCCCGTGGCGGGCGCTGGTCCTGCGCCGGGCGCGGGTTCCTCGGCGGGTGCTGGTGCCGCCACGGGCGCCGGGTCCGCGGCACGCTCCGGGTCCGCCGTCGGCGCTGAGGGTGAGCCCGCCCCCGTCACCCCCCGCCTCCGCTTCGCCGCCGCCGTCGCGGGTGCCGCCGTACGGGTCGCCGTCGAGTCCTGGGCCCAGACCACCGCCCCGCACACCGGTGCCACGGGTCCGGCGGCGCTCGCCCTGCGGAACCTGGACGCGCTGACGGGGTTCGACTGGGAGGAAGAGCCGGGGGAGGGCTAGGGGTTGAGGCTGCCTAGGTGCTGGGCGTATCCGTCGCACGGCTCAGGCGCGCGCCCAACTCCCGTACGCAAGACACAAGTTCCTCCGGCTCCAGCACCGTGAAGTCGTACCCCGCGAGTCCGAGCCGTACCGCCAGCCACTCCACCGGCTCGCTGCTCGTCCCCGTGAGCAGCGAGCCGTCGTCCCCGTAACTCTCCAGTGAGCCGAGCCACTTGGGGAGCCGGGCGGCGATCGTGTCCGGTGGAGCCGCGAGGCGGACGGTGAAGGCGTAGGTGTCCTGGTGGAGGCGGATCGAGCGGCGCAGGTACTCCTCGACGCCGCCCTCGGGCAGGTCTCGGGGGGTGAACCGGGCGCCCGTGGCGAAGGGTTCGCTCACCCGGTCCACCCGGAAGGTCCGCCAGTCCTCGCGCTCCAGGTCGTAGGCGACGAGGTACCAGCGTGTGCCGGTGGACACCAGCCGGTACGGCTCGGTCAGCCGGTGGGACTCGCCGCCGTCCCCGGCGCGGTAGGCGAAGCGCAGCCGTTCGCGTCCGGTGACCGCCGAGGCCAGCGTGGTCAGGGTCTCCGGCGCGATGCTCGGACCGCTGCCGCCGGTCAGCGGGGTGGTCGCCGCCTGGAGGGTGGAGACGCGATGGCGCAGCCGGGCGGGCAGCACCTGTTCCAGCTTCGCGAGCGCCCGTACCGACGCCTCGTCCACGCCCGCCACCGTGTGCCCCGCCCCCGCGCGCAGCCCGACCGCGATGGCCACCGCCTCCTCGTCGTCCAGCAGCAGCGGGGGCATCGCCGTGCCCGCGACCAGCCGGTACCCGCCCTCGGCGCCCAGGGTGGCCCGCACCGGGTAGCCCAGCTCGCGCAGTCGCTCGACGTCCCGGCGCACGGTACGGCGCGAGACCCCGAGCCGGTCCGCCAGCTCGCCGCCGGGCCACTCGCGCGGGGTCTGGAGGAGGGAGAGGAGGCGGAGCAGGCGGGCCGGGGTGTCCGTCGTCATGGACCGAGCATGGCGGAGAACGAGGACAGAGGCTGTCCGCTTTCCCTGCCGCTTTCCCGGGAGGCTTCCGTTCCTGTCCGCCCGGAAGTCCGTTCATGCCCGAATCACGTCCGAACCCGTTTACTTTCCGGAAATCCCGGCGTAGCCTCCGAGTGAAACCACACGTTCGGGCATCAACGGCGATGACCGGACGCGTGGTACGAGACGAGTGAACCGTACGACGACCGGACAGCGGTCCGGAGACGACGCGGAGGCGGCGCAGATGTACGCACCGGAGCGGCAGCAGGCGATCCTGCGGCTCGCCCGTGAGGGCGGCCGGGTGGACGTGCTGTCGCTGGCCGAGGAGTTCCAGGTCACGGCCGAGACGATCCGCCGCGACCTGAAGGCGCTCGACCGCGCGGGTCTGGTCCGCCGGGTGCACGGCGGCGCCATCCCGTCCGGGCGCCTCGACTTCGAACCCGACCTCACCGAGCGCGAGTCCACCGCCGCCGACGAGAAGGACCGCATCGCCAAGGCTGCCCTCGCGGAACTGCCCGTCGACGGCACGGTGATCCTCGACGCCGGTACGACCGTCGCCCGCCTCGCCGCCGCGATCCCGCTGGAGTCCTCGCTCACCGTCGTCACCCACAGCCTGCCCATCGCCGCCCGCCTCGCGGACCACCCGGGCATCCAGCTCCATCTGATCGGCGGCCGGGTCCGGCACCGTACCCGCGCCGCCGTGGACGCCTGGGCGCTGCGCGCCTACGGCGAGATCCGCGCCGACGTCGCCTTCGTCGCCGCCAACGGCTTCTCCGCCGAGCACGGTCTGACCACCCCCGACCTCGCGGAGTCCGCCGTCAAGCGCGCCGCCGTCGCCGCCGCGCGCCGGGTCGTCCTCCTCGCGGACTCCGCCAAGCACGGCCAGGAGCACTTCGCCCGCTTCGCGGGACTGGACGACGTGGACCTGCTGATCACCGACAGCGGGCTGAGCCCCGACGACGCGACCGCCATCGAGCGCGGCGGCACGGAAGTAGTACGCGCATGATCCTCACCGTCACCCCCAACCCCTCGCTGGACCGCACCTACGAGGTCCCCGCCCTGGAGCGCGGCGAGGTCATCCGCGCCTCCGGCGAGCGCATGGACCCGGGCGGCAAGGGCGTGAACGTCTCGCGTGCGGTCGCCGCCGCCGGGCAGCGCACCGTCGCCGTACTGCCCCTGGGCGGTGCCCCCGGCGCACTGATCTCGGAACTGCTCGACGCGCAGGGCATCGAGGTCGCGCCGGTGCCGATCGCCGGTGCCACCCGGTCCAACATCGCGCTCGCGGAGTCCGACGGCGTCCTCACGAAGATCAACGCGCCGGGACCCGAACTCTCCCCGGACGAGCAGGAGTCGCTCCTCGACACCGTCCGCGCGCACGCCGTCGGTGCCGACTGGATCGCCTGCTGCGGCAGCCTGCCCCGGGGGCTCGCCCCCGCCTGGTACGCCGACCTCGTCACCCGGGCGCACGCGGCGGGCAAGCGCATCGCCCTGGACACCTCGGGACCCGCGCTCTTCGAGGCGCTGCGCGCCCGGCCCGACGTGGTCAAGCCCAACGCCGAGGAGCTGTCCGAAGCCGTCGGGCGCCCCCTGCTCACCGTGGGCGACGCGGTCAAGGCAGCCGAGGAACTCCGCGCGATGGGCGCCCGCGCCGTGCTCGCCAGCCTCGGCGCCGACGGTCAGTTGCTCGTGGACGGCGACGGCGCCTGGTTCGCGACCGCCCCCGTCGACGCCGTACGCAGCAACGTCGGCGCCGGTGACTCCTCGCTCGCCGGCTTCCTGATCGCGGGCGGCAGCGGTCCGGAGGCACTGGCCTCCGCCGTCGCGCACGGCGCCGCCGCCGTGCAGTTGCCCGGCAGCGTGATGCCGACGCCCGCCGACCTGGACCCGGCGGGCGTGACGGTCACGGCGGACATCCCGTCCGACCGCCCGCTCAGGGAGCCGGTGTCATGAGCGCCGCGTTCCCGCCCCGACGGTCCACAAGGGCGGCCGATGCCGTGACCGCCCTGCTCCACCCCTTCCACTTCCCCCACAGCAGCACCCTCGTCCCCCGTCACGCCCACCCCACGCCCCGGGCGATACGCGAGCAAAGGAGCCCGCGATGAGCGAGATGATCACCGCGGACCTGGTCGACCTCGACCTGTCCGCCGAGAGCAAGGAAGCGGCGGCGCGCGCCCTCGCCGAACGGATGGTGGCCCAGGGCCGGGTGACCGACCTGGAGGGCTTCCTCGCCGACGTGGCCGCCCGCGAGGCGCAGATGCCGACCGGTCTCGACGGCGGCATCGGCATCCCGCACTGCCGCAGCGAACACGTCACCGAGCCGACCCTCGCCTTCGGGCGCAGCGCGGCCGGGATCGACTTCGGCGCGGCGGACGGTCCGGCCGACCTGATCTTCCTGATCGCGGCGCCCGCCGGTGCCGACGACGCCCACCTGACGATCCTGTCCTCGCTGGCACGCCAGCTCATGAACACCGAGTTCACCGACGCGCTGCGGGCGGTCTCCGACCCGGGTACGGCGGCGGCGCTGATCCGGGGCGAGGAGCCTCCGGCGGCTGAGGCGAAGGGTGCCGAGGCTAAGGGTGCCGAGGCGAAGGGCGCCGAGGGTGCCGAGGGTGCCGAGGGTGTGGAGGGCGCGAAGGGTGCCCCCGAGAACACCGCCACGGCGTCGGCGGCGGCCTCCGCCGACGCCGCGGCGGGCAGTACCGCTCCGGCGGTCCCGGACGAGACGGCAGCCGGGAAGGCTCCGCAGCCCTTCCGGATCGTCGCCGTCACCTCCTGCCCCACCGGTATCGCCCACACCTACATGGCGGCCGAGTCACTGGAGAACGCGGGCCGGGAGGCGGGCGTCGAGCTGGTCGTGGAGACGCAGGGCTCGGCGGGCTTCACCCGGCTCGACCCGTCCGTGATCGCGGCGGCGGACGCCGTGATCTTCGCCCACGACGTGCCGGTGCGCGAGAAGGACCGCTTCGCGGGCAAGCCCACCGTGGACGTCGGCGTGAAGGCGGGCATCAACCGCCCCGCCGACCTCATCACCGAGGTCCGCGCCAAGGCGGAGCGCGGCGAGAAGACCGCCCCCTCGGGCGCGGCGACCGGAGGAACCCCCGTGGAACGCGCGGGCGACTCCACCGAGGGCTACGGCACCAAGCTCCGCAAGTGGCTGATGTCCGGCGTGAGTTACATGGTCCCGTTCGTCGCCGCGGGCGGTCTGCTCATCGCCCTCGGCTTCGCGATCGGCGGCTGGACGGTCAACAAGGCTCCCTCCGTGATGGACCACTTCGTGTGGACCCAGGCGGACAGTTGGGGCGCGCTGCTGTTCCAGATCGGCGGCATGGCGTTCAACTTCCTGGTCCCGGTCCTCGCCGGTTACATCGCCTACGGCATGGCCGACCGGCCAGGTCTCGTGCCCGGCTTCGTCGGCGGCGCGATCTCGCTCAGCATCAACGCGGGCTTCCTCGGCGGTCTCGTCGCCGGTCTGATCGCCGGTGGCGTGGTGATGGCGATCCAGCGGGTGAACATCCCGGCGGCGCTGCGCGGCATCATGCCGGTGGTGGTGATCCCGCTGATCTCCTCCGCGATCGTCGGCTTCCTGATGTTCGTGGTGATCGGCAAGCCCATCGCCGCCGCCCAGAAGGGCATGACCGACTGGCTCAACGGTCTCACGGGCACCAACGCCATCCTGCTCGGCGCCCTCCTCGGTCTGATGATGTGCTTCGACCTCGGCGGCCCGGTCAACAAGGTGGCGTACACCTTCGCCACCGCCGGTATCGCCGTCGCCAGCCCCAGCGACTCCGCGATGAAGATCATGGCCGCGGTGATGGCGGCCGGCATGGTCCCGCCGCTGGCGATGGCCCTGGCCACCACCGTGCGCGGCAAGCTCTTCACCCCGACCGAGCGTGAGAACGGCAAGGCCGCCTGGGTCCTTGGCGCCTCCTTCATCTCCGAGGGCGCCATCCCGTTCGCGGCGGCCGACCCGCTGCGGGTCATCCCGTCCGCGATGGTCGGCGGCGCGGTCACCGGTTCGCTCTCGATGATGTTCGGCGCGACCCTGCGCGCCCCGCACGGCGGCATCTTCGTGGTCCCGCTGATCGGCAACGCGTTCCTCTACCTGGTCGCCATCGCCGCGGGCGTCTGCGTCAGCACCGCCCTGGTGATCCTCCTCAAGGGCACCCGCAAGCAGCCCGGCGACGCGGTCTCCGGCTCCGCCGGAACTCCCGCCGAGGACAAGCAGGGCGCGAAGCAGCCGATAGCCGCCTGACGGCTGCCGCCTTCGACGCGAGGCGTCACGGCCCGGACCTCCGAGTCCCGGACCGTGACGCCTTTTCGGCTCCCGGGGCAGGTCTCGGACGGGGGCGAACCGTCAGCCGTGCGTGGCCGCCCGCCGCTCCATGGCGTCCCGCGCGGCGTCCTGGCTCGTGTACACCTCGCACATGTGCCGCCCGTCGGGCGTCGCCGTGTGCTCGACCTCCCACAGGGAGACCTCCCGGCCGTCCCGCAGCAGGAACGCGTGCTCGTACAGCGCGAAGCTCAGCCCGGCCCGCGCGGTCTTCCGACCGGGACGGCCGAACGCCTGGGTGATCTGGTGCGCGGCGGTCGTCGCGAGCAGCGCCGCCGTCTCCGCGTCCGGCCGGTCCGGGTTCTCCGCCCGGCGCAGCAGCCGACGGGCATGGTCCGCCGAGTTGTCCGCCACGTACACATGGCGCGGCTCGGGCACCGCCGACAGCTCGGCCAGCAGCGGCAGTTCGAAGTCGGGCGTCTCCTGGGGGAGCGCGAGGCGTGCGGTGGCCGTCTGGAGTTCCTCCTCGTCGATGTACACCTCGTGCTGGGCGTCGCCGCCCGGGGCGGTGTTGTGGACCAGCTCCCACAGGGTGACCGCCGAACCGTCCGCCAGCAGCCAGGTGTGGCGGTACGTCTCGCGGTGCAGCCCCGCGCTGTGGTGCGCGGAGTGCAGCGAACTGTCGTGCGCCAGCGCGCAGTCGAGTCGGCGTATCACCTCGTCGGGCAGCTCGAAGGAGTTCAGGGTGCGGCCGAGGAGCCGCTCGAGGTGCTCCTCGGGAGACTCGGGCGACTCGGCGGATTCGTACTCCGCCGTCTCGTACGGAACGCTCAAGGTTTCTCCCGGCGTCGCTGCATGTCACCTGGTGGGTGCATACCGTAGCCCCTCGGTCGGACATCGTGCCCGGGAACCGAGAAACGTACTAGGGGTAAACGCCCGCCGGGCCCGGATGGTTCCCGCGAGCTGGGCTTCCGTGAAAAAAATCCGTCCGTCTCTTCTGTCACGGCAGCCCCAACCCCCTTGGAAAAAGCGGGCGTTACCGGACCACCCCGCCCGCACCCCGCGCTCCGTACAGCTCCTCGTACGACGGCCACTCCCCGCCCGGACCGGCCACCGGGCGCGCAGCGCGCACGGCGCGCACGATCGCGCGCGTCACCAGATCCGCGCCCGCCGCGAGCACCTCGTTGAGCGCCAGCGGCTGCTCGGGGGCGAGCGGTCGAGCACCGGTCGCCAGCGCGAACACCGTGTCCCCGTCGTGCAGCAGATGCACCGGGCGTACGGCCCGGGCGATGCCGTCGTGCGCGGTGCCCGCCAGCTTCCGCGCCTGCGCCTTGGTCAGTTCGGCGTCGGTCGCCACCACCGCGAGCGTCGTGTTGAGCGGCGGCTCGGGGCTCCGCGCGGCGACCTCGGCCAGCCGTTGCCGCGCCGCCTCGTGCGTCCGCTCCTGCGGATACGTCACCCTCCCTTCGAAGAACTCCCCGTACAGCACGCCGGTTTCGGGCTCCAGCACGGACCCCGCCGCGTTCACCACCACGAGCGCGCCGACCGTGATCCCCGACTCCAGCACCGTGCTCGCGCTGCCGACCCCGCCCTTGAGCACCCCGGCGACCGCGCCGGTCCCCGCGCCCACACAGCCCTGCGGCACCGGGGCGCCCGGTGCGCTCGCCGCGGCGTCCTCGACCGCCGCGCGTCCCAGCGCCGCGTCGGGACGGGCCCGGAAGTCCCCGCCGCGCCCCAGGTCGAAGACGCACGCCGCCGGCACGACCGGCACGACGTGCGCGGGGTCCGCCCCGACCCGCACCCCGCGCCCCCGCTCCTCCAGCCAGGCCATCACCCCGGACGCGGCGTCCAGCCCGTAGGCGCTGCCGCCGGTGAGCACGAGGGCGTCCACCGTGCGCACCACGTTGCGCGGGTCCAGCGCGTCCGTCTCCTTGGTGCCGGGTCCGCCCCCGCGCACGTCCACGGCGGCGACCGCACCGCCCTCCGGCGCCAGCACGACGGTGACCCCGGTGAGCCACCCGTCCCCGTCCCGCGTCGCGTGCCCGACCCGCACGCCCCCGACATCGGTCACCCCGTCAGCCGTCATGCCCCTCAGTCTGACCCGGCGCCCCAGGACTCACACCGCTTCCGCCGCCCCCGCGTCCCGGGGCGTCCGCGTCCGGTACGAGTGGCCCAGCTCCGGACCCAGGCCGAAGTAGTGGCGGAAGTTGTAGATCAGCGGGCTCCAGGCGGCGGGGTCGACGTGGTGACTGCCCGGGACGAGGAGGCGGGGGTCCGCGTGGACCTTGTGGACCCGGGTCTCGACGATGAGGTGGTCGCCCGAGACGTCGAGGCGGACGTGCTCGGCGCGGGCCTCCAGTTGGAGGGGGCATTCCGCCACGCGGGGCGGGCGGACCAGATGGGAGGGCTCCGGACGCAGACCGGAGGCAGTGAACTTGTCCGGTTCGTACCGGCAGCCGTGCGCCTTCGTGGGCGGGACCGGGTGGCGGCCGGTGAGCGGGGCCAGGCGCTCCACCGCCCGCCACTGGCCGGGACCGGGGAGGCTGATCACCAGGTCCGGGCGGCTGCCCAGGTTGCGCGCGGTCTGGCCCTCGCGGCCGAGCCCCAGGACGACGGTCCGGCCGAGCGCCCAGGCGGAGGACATCGGGGCGAGGTTGACCGAGCCGTCCTCGTTCTCCGTGGTCAGGAGGACCACCGGTGTCCCGAAGTAGAGGATGCTCGGCTCGATGGTCACATGGTCGGACAGTGTCGACGTGTTCATGGCGGGAGCCTAGGAACCGGTCGGTTCGGTGAGCGCCGAACCGTGGCCGGCGGGGGCGGCCGTACCCTGGTGCCATGAGCACCGCCCCCGCACCCGAGCCGCGCGACCCCAAGGCCGCGCTCGTCTTCGACGACCCGCTGAGCCAGCAGTCCTCCGACGACACCGACCGGGGGTGGGGCGAGCGCCCGGACGGCGACAGCGCCGCCGACCTGAAGCGCTTCCTCGACGAGAAGCCGCCCCACCACTTCTGAGCGGTACGGAAGAGCGCCGCTAGCGCTCGTCCGGTCCGGCGGTGCGCTGCTGGGTGACCGCGCCGTCCGCGCTGCCGTTGCGCTGGGCGACCAGCAGGTCGCGGATGTCCTGGAGCACGTCCACCTCGGTCACCGGGGTCGGCTCGTTCGCCGCCTGGCCCTCGCGGGCCTTCTTGCGGGCCTCCTGGCGCGCCAGGTACTTGGCCATCGGCAGCACCATCAGGAAGTAGACCACCGCCGCGGTGATCAGGAACTGCAGCGCGGAGCCCACGACCGAGCCCCACAGGATCGGCACACCGCTCTTGACCGTGCCGTCCGCGGCCATCTTGCACGGGTCCTTCAGACACACGCTGTAGTGGTCCAGGTTCTGCGAACCGAACGCGCCGACCAGCGGGTTGATGACGCCCTTCACCACCGAGTTGACGATGTTCGTGAAGGCGGCTCCGATGACCACCGCGACCGCCAGGTCGATGACGTTGCCGCGCATCAGGAACGCCTTGAAGCCGTCCAGAATGCTCGCGGCTTCCTTCTTCGTCTTGCTCACCTCGGTGACTCTCCTCGTCGTGTGCACAGGTTGTGGAACAAAGCGCTCCGCAACCTACGGCACCGCGCGGCCATAGTGTCCAATCCCGTCGCTCGATCGAGCGACTTGACAGCGCGCCTGCGAGCAGAGGGCGCGGGCCGTTCACCATAGCGTCACCGCCAGCCGCGCCGAGGGGTTCGCGCCCACCAGCCGGGCCGCCGTCGCACGTGGCACGGCCAGCACCACCAGCGCACCGCCCGCGCTCACCCCGTCCTCCGGCTCACCCAGCGGCTCCGGCAGCCGCGTCACCCGCGCGCCGCGCGCGAGGACCCGGGCACCCCCGCCCGTGGACCGTTCCTCGGAGGCGATCACGTCGACCCGGTCGCCGGGCCGCAGCAGTCGTACCGTCGCCGCGTCCGCGATCCGCACCGGTGCCCGCACCAGCTCCGCCGGGCCGTGCCGACCCAGCGGCTCCGCGGCAGGGCGGCCGCGTGGTCGCTCGGCGCTCGCGTCCCGAGGTCCGGACACCGCCCGTGGACCCGCCGCGACCAGCGCCGCCGCCGTCACGGCCAGTCCTGCCGCCACCGCCCGCCTGCGGCTCCGCAGCAGCCGCCGCGCCGCGTACCGTCCCCCGCCGCGTACGCACACCGGCGAAAAGCCGGGCACCTCACGGGTCGCGGGGACGTCCGTGCCCGGCGGACGCGGGACACGGAACGCCGGGGCGTGGGAAGGAACGAGGTTGACCGAAGGCATCGGGATCACCGCCTGCTGCGAGGGAATCGACTGCTTGCGATGCCCACGATGACGGCTTTCGCCGAGGTCCGTCGGGAGCTGTGAACGGCCCGGCGCCTGTGGAAAACTCCCTCACCCGAACGAGGAGACCCCCGCTTCGAGAGCCGCTAAGGCAGCGCGAACCCCGGCTCCACCCCACCCAGCGCCCCCACGCACAGACAGTCCCGCTCCTCGGTCCCCGGCAGCGCCGCCACCGCGTCGAACAGCACCCCCCGCAACCGGTCCACGTTGGCCGCGAACACCCGCAGCACCTCCTCGTGGGAGACGCCCTCGCCGGTCTCGGCGCCCGCGTCGAGGTCGGTGACCAGGGTCAGCGAGGTGTAGCAGAGCTCCAGCTCACGGGCGAGAGCCGCCTCGGGATGCCCGGTCATGCCCACCACCGACCAGCCCTGCGCCTGGTGCCACAGCGACTCGGCGCGGGTGGAGAAGCGCGGACCCTCGACCACGACCAGCGTGCCGCCGTCCACCGCCTCCCAGTCCCGCCCGCGCGCCGCCTTCAGCGCGGCGGCGCGTCCGCTGGGGCAGTAGGGGTCGGCCAGTGACACGTGCACCACGCCCGGCACCGTGCCGTCCGGCAGCGGCAGCCCGTCGAAGTAGGTCTGCTCCCGCGCCTTGGTGCGGTCCACCATCTGGTCCGGCACCAGCAGCGTGCCGGGACCGTACTCCGGGCGCAGACCGCCCACCGCGCACGGGCCGAGGACCTGGCGGACCCCGACGGAACGCAGCGCCCACAGATTGGCGCGGTAGTTGATGCGGTGCGGCGGGATGTGGTGGTCCCGGCCGTGCCGGGGCAGGAAGGCGACCCGCCGACCGGCGATCTCGCCGAGGAAGAGGGAGTCGCTGGGGGCGCCGTAGGGGGTGTCCACCCGGACCTCGGTCACGTCCTCCAGGAAGGAGTAGAAACCCGACCCGCCGATTACGCCGATCTCTGCGTTCGCCATGCCGAGCACCCTAGCCGGAGCCGAAAACGGTCCCCAGGGGCCATCGGGAACGGTTCGGGAACGTCACGCGCACCACGACAGACCGCCCCCGGGAACGCCGAAGACCCCACCGTCACGGACAGCCGGACGGCAGGGTCGGAAAGCGCGGTTCTCAGGCGGCGGAGCCGGACGAGGACGACGAAGACGAAGAGGACGTCGACGTGGACGAAGACGAGGACGCCTTCGAGTCGGACGACGACGAGGACGACGACTTCGTGGCAGGGCTGCTGCTCGACGACGCGCCGCGCGAGTCGTTGCGGTAGAAGCCGGAGCCCTTGAAGACAATGCCGACCGCGGAGAACACCTTCTTCAGGGGGCCACCGCAGTTGGGGCACTCGGTCAGGGCGTCGTCGGTGAACTTCTGCACCGCCTCAAGGCCCTCGCCACAGTCCTTGCACTGGTACTGATAGGTCGGCACTGTCTTCCTCCTGGCACTCTCACTCAATGAGTGCTAACGACGGTCCATCTTGACGCATTCCCGGGGATCAGTCCACCGCGACCGGCGCGCGGTGACCCACGCCACGTGCCACCGTACGGTTCAGCGGCCGGGGCACGAGCCGCGAACGCAGCAGCAACAGCGTCGCCAGCGCGGGCACCGTACCGGCCATCGGCACCAGGAATCCCGCGCCGCCCCACAGCCGGTCCTCCAGTTGCCCGGCGACGGTGACGGCCGCCGCCTGGCCGAGTGCGACCGCGCCGGTCAGCCAGGTGAACGCCTCGGTGCGGGCGCCCGCCGGTACGAGCGCCTCGACCAGCGTGTAGCCGGTGATCAGCGCGGGCGCGATGCAGACGCCGACCAGCAGACCGAGCCCGGCGAGCAGCGGCAGCGAGTGCGCCGTCCACAGCGCGGACGCGGTCAGCGCGAGCCCCGCGTACCCGACCGCGAGCCGCCGCCGGGGCGTGGCGCGCCAGGCGATGGCGCCGCAGACGAAGCCGGAGAGCATGTTGCCCGCCGCGAAGACGCCGTACAGGACGCCGTTCAGACCGGGTTCGCCGATCGACTCGGTGAACGCCGCCAGCGAGACCTGCATCCCGCCGAAGACCGCTCCGATGCCGAGGAACGTCACGATCAGCACGCGTACGCCGGGCACGCGCAGGGCGGAGGTGTGCGGCACGCGCGCGTGCTCGTCGGCGGCGGGCGCGTCCACGGAGGGCTGCGTCCCCCGCTGGGCGGCGAAGAGCAGTCCGCCCACCAGCGTCAGCAGCGCCTCGGTGACCAGCCCGGCCGACGGCGTGACGGTGGTGCACAGGGCGGTCGCGAGGAGGGGTCCGACCACGAAGGTCAGCTCGTCCGTGACGGACTCGAACGCCGCCGCCGTGCTCATCAGCGGCGATCCCTGGAGTTTCACGCCCCAGCGGGCGCGCACCATGGGGCCGACCTGCGGCACCGAGGCGCCGGTCGGCACGGCCGCCGCGAACAGCGCCCACAGGGGCGCGTGCGACAGGGCGAGCGCGGTCAGACCGAGCCCGGCCAGCGCGTGCACGACGACACCGGGGACCAGGACGGCGCGCTGGCCGTAGCGGTCCGCGAGACGGCCGCCGTAGGGCGCGCAGAGCGCCATGGAGACGCCGGTGACGGCGGCGGCGGCACCGGCGGCGCCGTACGAGCCGGTGGTGTGCCGTACGAGCAGCACGATGGAGATGGTGAGCATCGCGAACGGCTGGCGCGCGGCGAAGCCCGGGACCAGGAAGGTCCAGGCGCCCCGGGTGCGCAGCAGTTGTCCGTAGCCAGGACGAGACGGAGCCTGCCGCTTCTCGGCCGGCTCGGTGATGACCGTGGACTCCACGGCCCGTGCCTTCCTTCCGCCTGGTAGCGCGCCCGTGCGGGGGGCACCGAGAGCTGTCCTCTTGCGCGGGACTGCGGTAGATACCGGTGCTGCACTACGAAAGGCGTTCCGGCCGCCATACGGTCGCGCCAGCTCTGCGTCAGACAGATCAGACAGAGTTGGTTCGATCAGATGCCTTGATCGTACAGGCGGCACCCGGCGCGCGGTCTGTGAGAACGGGCACCCTCACCAGCACCCTCACCAGCACCCTCACGGCACTCGCGGCGGCACTCCGCGGCACCCCACGGCGCTCCACGGCACCCCCCGGCGCCCCGGAGGCACCCTGAAGGCGCCGCGAAAGCGCCCCCCGCCTCACCGCCGAGGGCGTCCGCCGTCCGGCTGCCCCGTCCCCAGCCAGTCCGCCAGCTTGCCGCCCTTGGTGACCGCGCGCAGCCGCCGCTCCGCCTGGTCGCGCACCGGGTCGGTGGCGACCACCAGGAGTTCGTCCCCGTGCCGCAGCACGGTCGTCGGCGAGGGCACGAAGGACTTGCCGTCGCGCACGACCAGGGTGACGGCGGCGCCGGGCGGCAGCCGCAGCTCGCCCACCTCCACGCCGTGCATCTTGGAGTCCTCGGGGATCGCGACCGAGAGGAGATGCCCGCGCAGCCGCTCCAGGGGCGCCGACTCGATCCCGAGGTCGGACGCCTCGCCCTCCTCGCCGAGCCGCAGCTTGCGGGCGAGCCAGGGCAGGGTCGGACCCTGGACGAGGGTGTAGACGACGACCAGGACGAAGACGACGTTGAAGATGCGGCGGCTGCCCTCGATGCCGCTCACCATGGGGATCGTCGCCAGGATGATGGGGACCGCGCCGCGCAGTCCCGCCCAGGACATCAGCGCCTGCTCCTGCCAGGGCACCCGGAACGGCGTCAGGCTCAGCACCACGCTCAGCGGACGCGCCGCCATGGTCAGCACCAGACCGATGACCAGCGCGGGCACGATGTCGTCGCCCAGCTCGTGCGGGGTCACCAGCAGACCGAGCAGGACGAACATGCCGATCTGCGCGATCCAGCCGAGCCCGTCCGCGAAGCCCCGGGTGGCCGGCCAGTGCGGCAGCTTGGCGTTGCCGAGCACCATGGAGGCCAGATACACGGCGAGGAAGCCGCTGCCGTGGGCCAGGGCGCCCGCCGCGTAGGCGGTGACGGCGATGGCCATGACGGCGATCGGGTAGAGGCCGGAGGCGGGCAGCGCGACGTGCTTGAGTCCCCAGGAGCCGAGGAAGCCCACCGCGAGACCGAGGGCGGCGCCGATGGCCAGTTCCAGCAGGATCTCGCCGAGGAGCACGTACCAGTGGTCGATCGGACCCGTCTGGGAGAAGGCGACGACCAGGATGACGACAGGGGCGTCGTTGAAGCCGGACTCGGCTTCCAGCGTGCCCGTCACGCGCGCGGGCAGCGGGATGCGCCGCAGCACGGAGAACACCGCCGCCGCGTCCGTCGAGGACACCACCGCGCCGATGATCAGCGCCTGCCGCCACTCCAGCCCGACCAGATAGTGCGCGCCCGCCGCCGTGGCACCGACGCTGACCGCGACGCCGAGCGTCGCCAGCACGGAGGCTTGCGGCAGCGCGGGTTTCACTTCCTTCCACTTCGTGCCCAGACCGCCCTCGGCGAGGATCACGACCAGGGCCGCGTACCCGATGACCTGGACCATCTCGGCGTTGTCGAAGTGGATGTGCGCGATGCCGTCGGAGCCCATCAGGACGCCGATCCCCAGGTACACGAGCAGGCTGGGGAGCCCGCTGCGCGAGGAGATCCGCACGGCCGCGACCGCGACCAGGAGCACGAGCGAGCAGGCGAGCAGGAGCTGGTTGAGGTGGTGGACAGTCAGCGGCGCTTCCCTTCCTCTGCCCCGCGTCCGGCGCGGGGGCGGGGCTCAGTACACAAGACCCGAGGCTGCGGCGCACCGCACCCAAGTACTTCGTTACCTTACCTAACTCTTGACGTTTCCTTGACGCTCGCGTTGGCAAGATCGAACGCCCGTGCGCGCCAGTTCCCGACTCCGCGTCAAGTGGCTCGGGGCCCTGCGCCTATGGTTGCTCCAGCGCTCATTCAAAGTCATGGCCCGACCTGCCGCTCGCGTTAGGACAGCAAGGACAGCGATGCCCCCCAACACCACCGCCACAACAGGTGACAAGCCTGGCAAGTCCGGCAGGAAGAAGGGGCGCAAAGCCCGACTTATCGTGCTGGTCCTGGTTCTGGCCGTCATCGGCGGCATCGCCTTCGGCGCGTACTGGACCGTCAGCACCGTGCGCGCCTCCTTCCCGCAGACGAGCGGCTCACTCACGCTCAAGGGTCTGTCGGGCCCGGTGGACGTGAAGCGCGACGGCTACGGGATCCCGCAGATATACGCGTCCTCCGACGCGGACCTGTTCATGGCGCAGGGCTATGTCCAGGCGCAGGACCGGTTCTACGAGATGGACGTGCGCCGGCACATGACCTCCGGGCGCCTGTCGGAGATGTTCGGCAAGAGCCAGGTCAAGAACGACGCCTTCCTGCGCACGCTCGGCTGGGACCGCGTGGCCAAGCAGGAGTACGACAGCAAGCTGTCGCCCTCCACCAAGAAGTACCTCGACGCCTACTCCAAGGGCGTCAACGCCTACCTCCAGGGCAAGAACGGCAAGGACATCTCCCTGGAGTACGCCGCCCTGAACCTCTCCAACGACTACAAGCCCTCGGCGTGGACCCCGGTCGACTCGCTGTCGTGGCTGAAGGCGATGGCGTGGGACCTGCGCGGCAACATGCGGGACGAGGCCGACCGCGCCCTGATGACGAGCCGCCTCGGCCCGCAGCAGATCCGCGACCTCTACCCGGACTACCCGTACAGCCGGAACAAGCCGATCGTGCAGAACGGCCAGTACGACGAGCTGACCAAGACCTTCGGGGAGAACGGCACCTCGGGCGCCACGGGCGGCACCGGGACCACGGGCACCACCGGCACCACCGGCACCACCGGCACCACGGGCTCCACGGGCGCGACCGGCTCCACGGGCGCCTCCGGCACCGCCGCGAACTCCGGTTCCGCCGTCACCAGCCAGCTCATGGGTCTCTCCAAGGTCCTGGACGACCTCCCGACCGCCGTCGGCGTCAACGGCCAGGGCATCGGCTCCAACTCCTGGGTCGTCTCCGGCGACAACACGATCACCGGCAAGCCGCTGCTCGCCAACGACCCGCACCTGTCCGCCACGCTGCCCTCGGTCTGGTACCAGATGGGTCTGCACTGCCGGACCGTCAGCAGCAAGTGCCAGTACGACGTCACGGGTTACACCTTTGCCGGAATGCCCGGTGTGATCATCGGGCACAACGGTCAGATCGCCTGGGGCATGACCAACTCCGGGGTCGACGTCACCGACCTCTACCTGGAGAAGATCACCGGCGACGGCTACCTCTACGACGGCAAGGTCCGCCCCTTCCGCACCCGCGAGGAGACCATCAAGGTCGCGGGCGGTCCGTCCCGGAAGATCGTCGTGCGCCAGACCGCCGACGGTATGCCGCTGCTGTCGGACCGCGACGACGAACTGGTCGAGGTGGGTCGCAAGGCCGGGGTCGACACCGCCGCCCCCGACCGCGGCGACGGCTACGGCGTCGCCCTGAAGTGGACCGCGCTGCAGCCGGGCACCTCCATGGACGCCGTGTTCGCCATGGACAAGGCGTCCGACTGGAAGAGCTTCCGCTCCGCCGCCCGCCTGTTCGACGTGCCGTCGCAGAACCTGGTCTACGCCGACGCCAAGAACATCGGCTACACCCTGCCCGGCAGGATCCCCATGCGCTCCGCGTCCGACGACGGCTCGCTCCCGGCGCCCGGCTGGGACTCCAAGTACCGCTGGACCGGCTACATCCCGCAGGACGCGCTGCCGTACGAGTACAACCCCAAGCGCGGCTACATCGTCACCGCCAACCAGGCTGTGATCGACAAGGACAAGTACCCGTACACCCTGACCACCGACTGGGGCTACGGCACCCGCAGCCAGCGCATCACCGACCTGATCGAGTCCAAGATCAAGGACGGCGGCAAGATCTCGACCGACGACATGCGCCAGATGCAGACGGACAACAGCAGCGAGATCGCGCGGCTCCTCGTGCCCAAGCTGCTGAAGCTCAACCTGGACGACCCGGACGTCCGCCAGGCGCAGAAGCTCCTGGAGGGCTGGGACTACACCCAGGACGCCGACTCGGCGGCGGCGGCGTACTTCAACGCGGTCTGGCGCAACATCCTCAAGCTCGCCTTCGGCGACAAGCTCCCCAAGGAGCTGCGGGTCAAGGGCCAGTGCCTGTGGGTCGAGCGCGCCGACTCGACCGGTCCGGTGGACGACGACACCAAGGTGCGCGAGTGCGGTCAGCGCGATGCCGACCAGGCGCAGCCGGACGGCGGCGACCGCTGGTTCGAGGTCGTGCGCACCCTGATGGACAAGCCCGACAGCGACTGGTGGAAGGCGCCGAAGGCGGGCAACCGCCCGGCCGCCGAGAACCGCGACCAGCTCTTCACCCGCGCCATGATCGACGCGCGCTGGGAGCTGACCGCCAAGCTCGGCAAGGACATCGACACCTGGAGCTGGGGACGGCTGCACCGGCTGTTCCTGAAGAACCAGACGCTCGGCACCAACGGCCCGGAGATCCTCCAGTACGCGCTCAACCGCGGTCCCTGGAAGCTCAGCGGCGGCGAGGCCACCGTGGACGCCACCGGCTGGAACGCGGCGGGCGGCTACGGCGTGGTCTGGGTGCCGTCCATGCGGATGGTGGTCAACCTGGCCGACCTGGACAAGTCCAAGTGGATCAACGTCTCCGGCGCCTCCGGCCACGCCTTCAGCGCCCACTACACCGACCAGACGGACAAGTGGGCCAAGGGCGAGCTGCTGCCCTGGTCGTTCACCGGCAAGGCGGTCGACGGGAGCACGAAGGACACCCTGGTCCTCAAGCCGTGATCCCCTGACGGCGACCTTTACGCGGAACGGCCCTCCACGCACTCGTGGAGGGCCGTTCCGCGTGTTCCGGGGAAAAGCCCCCGACCGGGTCTGCTCAGGGGCGTACGAAGCGGCGCACGCCCGTCGGGGTCACCACGGCGTGCACCGGGCGGTCGTGCGGCTCGGCGGGCACGCGCGGGACGACCTCCGTGTCGTACAGCAGCACCACGAGCGCCGGGTACGCGCCCGCGCGCTCCAGGCGCGCGAGCACCCGGTCGTACGACCCTCCGCCGCGCCCCAGCCGCATCCCGCGCGCGTCCACCGCGAGTCCGGGCAGCAGCACGGCGTCGGCCGTGGTGACGGCGTCCGGGCCGAGCCGGGGTCCGCAGGGCTCCAGCAGCTCCATGCGGCCGCCGTGCCGGACCGGGATCAGCGAGCCGGGACCGGTGTACTCCGCCCAGTCCAGGTCGTTGTCGGGCAGCAGGGCGGGCAGCAGGACGCTTACGCCCCGCGCGCGCAGGGCATCGAGGAGCGCGCGGGTGCCGGGTTCACTCCCCACCGAGACGTACGCCGCCACCGTGCGGGCGCCGGTCAGCTCCGGCAGGAGCAGCGCCTGCCCGGCGAACGCGGCGGCCGACGACCGGATGTCATCCTCCGGCAATGCGCTCCTCACCTGGAGGAATTCCCGTCGCAACGCACGCTTGTCAGGCTCGTCGACACGTCCTCGGTGTCCCCAGGGACCGGTCTGTTCTTCTGGCATGTCACTCAATCCACTCATATGAGGGTCAGCCAACCGGAGTAGCGGATTCCCTGCCAAGACACCGGATAGGGTTGCCGGCATGACTCAGTCGCACCCAAGGATCAGCAAGGCTGTCATCCCGGCGGCGGGCCTCGGCACCCGGTTCCTGCCGGCCACCAAAGCCACTCCCAAGGAGATGCTGCCGGTCGTCGACAAGCCGGCGATCCAGTATGTGGTGGAGGAGGCGGTGTCGGCCGGCCTCGACGACGTCCTCATGGTCACCGGACGCAACAAGCGCCCCCTGGAAGACCACTTCGACCGCAACTACGAGCTGGAATCGGCGCTGCAGAAGAAGGGCGACGCCCAACGGCTCGGCAAGGTGCGCGAGTCCAGCGACCTGGCGACCATGCACTACGTGCGCCAGGGCGACCCCAAGGGTCTCGGCCACGCGGTCCTCTGCGCCGCCCCGCACGTCGGACACGAGCCCTTCGCCGTCCTCCTCGGTGACGACCTGATCGACCCCCGCGACCCCCTGCTCCAGCGCATGATCGACATCCAGGAGCAGCACGGCGGCAGCGTCGTCGCGCTCATGGAGGTCGCCCCCGAGCAGATCCACCTTTACGGCTGCGCCGCCGTCGAAACCACCGGTGAGAGTGACGTCGTCCGCGTGACCGGACTGGTCGAGAAGCCCGACCCGGCGGACGCCCCCTCGAACTACGCGATCATCGGGCGCTACGTCCTCGACCCCGGCATCTTCGAGACCCTGCGCCGCACCGAGCCGGGCCGGGGCGGCGAGATCCAGCTCACCGACGCCCTCCAGCAGCTCGCCCAGGACGAGAAGGCGGGCGGTCCCGTGCACGGCGTCGTCTTCACCGGGCGCCGCTATGACACCGGTGACCGTGGCGACTACTTGCGTGCCATTGTCAGACTCGCGTGCGAACGTGAAGACCTGGGCCCGGACTTCCGGACCTGGCTTCGCACGTACGTAGCCGAGGAGATGCAGGAACGTTGAGCACCGCCCCGAACCGTCCCGCCGGACCGGACCACGTGTGGTCGGTGGACGAGCACCTGGAGGACATCCTCACCACCATCCGCCCGCTCGAACCCATCGAGCTGCCGGTCCTGGAGGCCCAGGGCTGCGTCCTCGTGGACGACGTGGTGGTGCCGGTGTCCCTGCCCCCGTTCGACAACAGCTCCATGGACGGGTACGCGGTCCGGGTCGCGGACGTGTCCGGGGCGAGCGAGGAGTACCCGGCCGTCCTGGAGGTCGTCGGCGACGTGGCGGCCGGTGCCGCCGACCTCGTGCGGGTCGGTCCGGGGCAGGCCGCCCGCATCATGACCGGCGCCCCGCTGCCGCCCGGCGCCGAGGCGGTCGTCGCCGTCGAGCAGACCGACGCCGGGCTCGGCGAGGGTCCGGCGACCGGCATGCGCGCCCGCTCGCAGGCTCCCGAGGGCGCCGAGGGCCAGGTGCGGATCTACGAGGCCGTCGAGTCCGGCGCCCATGTGCGCCCCAGCGGCAGCGACGTACGCGCCGGTGACCTCGCGCTTGCCGCCGGTACGGTCCTGGGACCGCCGCAGGTCGCGCTGCTCGCCGCGATCGGGCGGGGCTCGGTGCGCGTACGCCCGCGCCCGCGCGTGGTCGTCATGTCCACCGGCAGTGAACTCGTCCAGCCCGGCGAGGCGTTGGGTCCCGGGCAGATCCACGACTCCAACAGCTTCGCGCTGACCGCCGCCGCCCGGGACGCGGGCGCCATCGCCTACCGCGTCGGCGCCGTCGAGGACGACGCCGACGTGCTGCGCTCCACCATCGAGGACCAGCTCGTCCGCGCCGACCTGCTGGTCACCACGGGCGGGGTGAGCGTCGGCGCGTACGACGTGGTCAAGGAGGCGCTCTCCGCCGTCGCCGACGAGGACGAGGCGGGCGGCGGCGTCGACTTCCGCAAGCTCGCCATGCAGCCCGGCAAGCCGCAGGGCTTCGGCTCGGTCGGTCCCGACCACACCCCGCTCCTCGCGCTGCCCGGCAACCCGGTGTCGTCGTACGTCTCCTTCGAGCTGTTCGTGCGCCCCGCGATCCGCGCCCTGATGGGTCTGGAGGACGTGCACCGACCGCACACCCGGGCGACCTTGCGGACCGAGGAGCCGCTGCGCTCGCCCAAGGGACGCCGCCAGTTCCTGCGCGGCACCTACGCCGACGGCGAGGTCGCCCCGGTGGGCGGCGCGGGCTCGCACCTGATCGCCGCGCTGGCCCACGCCGACTGCCTCATCGTCCTTCCCGAGGACGTGGATTCGGCCGAGGACGGCACCGAGGTGGAGGTCGTGCTGCTCGGCTGACCGGGCGCTCTCCGCGCGGTCCTGACAGGGGCCGCGCGGGGTCTCGACCCGGTGCGCGGGCCGACTTGGAGGTACCGTGTCGCGCACACAGGCCCGTACAACCAGCATCGGCGACGGGCCGGGACCGGGAGCACGGCACACCATGAGTACGCAGGACCGACTGACGCACATCGACGAGGCGGGCGCGGCCCGCATGGTCGACGTATCCGGCAAGGACGTGACGGCACGCACCGCGCGCGCCACCGGCCGGGTGCTCGTCTCACCCCGCGTGATCGAGCTGCTGCGCGGCGAGGGAGTGCCCAAGGGCGACGCGCTCGCCACCGCGCGGATCGCCGGGATCATGGGCGCCAAGCGGACCCCGGACCTGATCCCGCTCTGCCACCCGCTGTCGGTCTCCGGCGTGAAGCTGGACCTCGCGGTCGCGGACGACGCCGTGGAGATCGCCGCGACGGTGAAGACCACCGACCGTACGGGCGTCGAGATGGAAGCCCTGACCGCCGTGTCGGTCGCCGCGCTCACCGTGATCGACATGATCAAGGCCGTGGACAAGGGCGCCGTCATCACCGACGTCCGGGTCGAGACGAAGACGGGCGGCAAGTCGGGCGACTGGAGCCGGGCGTGAGCGCGGACGCGCCCCTGGGCGGCGCCCTGACCGCGCCGTACAGCGCGCTGGTCGTCACCGCCTCCAACCGGGCCGCCGCCGGGGTCTACGCCGACAGGGGCGGACCGATGGTCGCCGAGGGGCTGCGCGGTTTCGGCTTCGCCGTGGACGGACCCCGGGTGGTGCCCGACGGCGAGCCGGTGAAGGCGGCGCTGGGCGAGGCCGTGGCGGCGGGGTACGACGTGGTCGTGACCACCGGCGGCACCGGCATCTCGCCCACCGACCGCACCCCGGAGGCGACCCGCGAGGTCCTCGACTACGAGGTGCCGGGCATCGCGGAGGCGATCCGGGCGTACGGCCGGGAGAAGATCCCCACCGCAGTCCTCTCGCGCGGTCTTTCCGGAGTCGCGGGCGGCACGGTGATCGTGAACCTGCCCGGCTCGACCGGGGGAGTGCGGGACGGGCTCGCCGTCCTGGAGCCGCTGCTGGTCCACGCCGTGGACCAGATCCGCGGCGGCGACCACCCCCGCCCCGCCGCGGCGGAGCCCGCCGCCGGTTCCGGGGGTGCGAGCTGACCGGGCGGTCCTGGCCCGTCGCGCTGGCGGACGCGGATGTCGTCCTCCGGCCGATAAGACTGCGCGACCAGCGGGCCTGGCGCGAGGTGAACCGGCGCAACCGGGACTGGCTGCGCCCCTGGGAGGCGACCATCCCGCCGCCCACTCCGCAGGGTCCGATCACGCACCGGCCGACCTACCGCCAGATGGTCCGTCATCTGCGCTCGGAGGCGCACGCGGGGCGGATGCTGCCGTTCGTCATCGAGTACCAGGGCCGTCTGGTCGGCCAGCTCACGGTCGCCGGGATCACCTGGGGCTCCATGTGCTCGGGGCACATCGGCTACTGGGTGGACGAGTCCGTCGCCGGGCGCGGGGTCATGCCGACCGCCGTCGCGCTGGTGGTGGACCACTGTTTCCGCTCGGTCGGTCTGCACCGCCTCGAGGTGTGCATTCGCCCCGAGAACCGGCCCAGCCGCCGGGTCGTGGAGAAACTCGGATTCCGCGAGGAGGGGCTGCGACCGCGCTATCTGCACATCGACGGCGCCTGGCGCGACCACCTCGTCTACGCCCTCACGGCGGAGGAGGTCCCCGACGGACTGCTCTCGCGCTGGCGGCGCACGCGTGCGGAGAACGCGTCCGGAAATCAGCCGACCCCCGGAAATTGAATAAGTGTTCGAATTCGATCGGTCACTGACCGTTCCGAGGCATATCAATTCATGACTTCGACGGTCGGCTGATCGCATCGGTCGCAAAAAAAGCTCGGAATATCAGCCAGATCGTGCGACACACCGGCTCAATTGGCGGATGGCCCCGTACAAACCCCTCTACCGTGTGAGGCGTGAGCAGCAGCGGCCTCATTTACGCAGTCATCGTCGGGGCCTGGGCCGCCTACTTGGTGCCGATGTGGCTCCGTAGGCAGGACGAGCTGAACGAGGCCCGTCCGACGGAACGCTTCAGCACCGCCATCCGGCTGCTGTCCGGACGGGCGGGAATGGAGCGCCGGTACGCCAAGGACCTGCGGGCGCGCTCCGCCGACGAGGGGGAGCCGGACGCCGGTGACCCGGACACCGTCACCGACTCGGTGGACGTCCGGGCCTTCGCCATGCCTCCGACCCGCCGTCAGGCGCGCGCGGACGTCCCCGCGGAGGAGCCCGGGCATCCCGAGCCGACCCCCAAGTCCCCCTCGGCGCAGGCGCATCACTCCGGCTCGCACCAGGCGCCCGCGCCCGTGTCGGCGCCGGTGCCCGCGCCCGCGTCGGCGCGGCAGCGGGGCGCCAACCCCGCCTCCGCCAGGGCTCAGGGCGCCCAGGGCGCCCGGCGCGCCCCGGCACCGCAGACGGCCGCCGCCCGCGCCCAGCGCTCCAAGGTGCTCGCGCGGCGCAGACGCACCACCGTGGTGCTCTTCCTCGCCTTCACCTGCGGCGCGATCGTCGCCGCCGTCGGCGGGCTCGCCTTCCTGTGGGCGCCCGCCGTGCCCGCCCTCCTGCTCAGCGGCTACATCGCCTATCTGCGCACCCAGGAA
This sequence comes from Streptomyces sp. DSM 110735, assembly GCF_016482685.1. Lineage (GTDB taxonomy): Bacteria > Actinomycetota > Actinomycetes > Streptomycetales > Streptomycetaceae > Streptomyces. The sequence goes on from NZ_JACYHF010000009.1 coordinate 55,388, forward strand.
CGGCGCCGCTTCGCCTACCAGATGGACCGCCGCCGCGCCGAGGACGCCGCCCGCCACCTGCGCGAGAACGCGCGTCGTCCGCGCCGCCGCACCCCGGTCGACGCGGGTGCCGTCGCCGACGAACCGGAGGAGGGATCAGGGCCGAAGACCGACCCCGCCCTGTCCGCCGCGCTCGCCGCCGACCGCCGCGCCCTCGTCGAGCAGACCGACCACGCCGAATGGGTCGACCAGCAGCGCGAGCGCACCCGGCCGCCCGGACACGGCGAGAGCTGGGACCCGGTCCCGGTCCCGCTGCCCACCTACGTCACCGCCCCGGTCGCCCCGCGCGCCACTCCCGACGTCGACCTCGGCGCCCCGGACACCTGGAGCTCCGCCCGCTCCGGTCCGGTCGTGTCGGAGCACGAGTCGGAGACGCCGGAGGAAGTCGCGGAGCCCCGCGCCGAGGACGCCCGCGACGCCGCCCGCCGCGCCGCCTCCGCCCGCCGCTCCCGCGAGCGCGGGCGCACCCCCCTCTTCGACCAGTACGAGACCGACGGGCGCCCCCGCGCCGCCAACGAGTGACCCCCGCCCTGACCAGTCCGGGAGCGGATTTCCGAGCACCCGGATCGGGATGCTAGAGTTTCACTCGTTGCAAGGGCCTGTGGCGCAGTCCGGTAGCGCACCTCGTTCGCATCGAGGGGGCCAGGGGTTCAAATCCCCTCAGGTCCACGCAGCGCCGCCTTCGAGGCGGTCACGAGATCCCCGTCCGATTCATCGGACGGGGATCTCGGCGTTTCCGGGTTCTGTTGAGCCGTCTCCCCGCGGTTTCCCCCGGCTCTTGAACCGTGGGGCGGTCAAGTCCGCTCCGCGCCAAGGCGCTTGGAACCCCGAGACCGCCCCCGCCCGGTCACAGCCGCTTGGCGAAGCAGCGGCTGCTCTCGTACTCGCGGTAGAAGCCGAACTTGGTGCAGAGGGTGTAGCCGCTGGAGGTGTAGAGGGCGATGGCCTCCGGCTGGCGGGTGCCGGTCTCCAGGACCATGCGGCGGCGTCCGGCGGCGCGGGCGTCGTTCTCCAGGGCGGTGAGCATGAGACGGGCGAGTCCGCGGCCGCGCATGTCCGCGACGACGAACATGCGCTTCAGTTCGGCGTCGCCGTCCTCGTTGCCCTCGCCGTTGCTGTCCTGGCCGCGCCAGCCGCCGGTGGCGACCGGGCGGTCGCGCTCGTCGTAGGCGATCAGATAGACGCCCCGGGGCGGGTCGAAGTCGGTGACGTCCAGCGCGGTGGCGTCGCCGCCGTCGCCGTAGCGCACGTGGTACTCGGCCTGGACCTCGTCGTTGAGCTTGACGGCGTCGGGGTGGTCGAAGCGGACGCGGCGTATGTTCATGCTGGTGACCGTACTTCCATGCGTGCTGTGGAGCGTCGTCGGGTTGTCGGGGTCTGCCGGTATCGTGCCATGGTGCTGACTGTTACCTCCGTGAACGTGAACGGGCTCCGCGCCGCCGCCAGGAAGGGCTTCGTGGAGTGGCTGGCGCGGACCTCCGCCGACGTGGTCTGCCTCCAGGAGGTGCGCGCCGAGCCGCACCAGTTGCCCGCGGAGGTCCGCGAGCCCGACGGCTGGCACGTCGTGCACGCCCCGGCCGCCGCCAAGGGGCGCGCCGGTGTCTCGCTGTACACGCGCCGTGAGCCCGACCGGGTCCGCACCGGCTTCGGCTCCGCCGAGTTCGACGGCTCCGGGCGTTACGTCGAGGCGGAGCTGCCCGGCGTCACCGTCGCCTCGCTCTATCTGCCCTCCGGCGAGGTCGGCACCGAGCGGCAGGACGAGAAGATCCGCTTCATGGGCGAGTTCCTGGCCCACCTCAAGGAGCTGCGCGAGCGGTCCGCCGCCGAGGGGCGCGAGGTCCTGGTCTGCGGCGACTGGAACATCGCCCACCAGCAGGCCGACCTCAAGAACTGGCGCGCGAACAGCAAGAGCTCCGGCTTCCTGCCCGAGGAGCGCGAGTGGCTGAGCCGGGTGCTCGCGCCCGAGGACGGCGGCTACGTCGATGTCGTGCGCGCCCTGCACCCGGGCGTGACCGGTCCCTACAGCTGGTGGTCCTACCGCGGGCGCGCCTTCGACAACGACTCCGGCTGGCGCATCGACTACCACCTGGCCACCGCCGGGCTCGCCGCCAGGGCCGTCAAGGGGTACGTGGAGCGCGCCGCCACGCACGCCGAGCGCTGGTCGGACCACGCGCCGGTGACGGTCGTCTACGAGCGCTGAGCGCCCTCGGGTCCGCTCACTCCGGTTTCCTGAGCCGTCGGTCCATCGCCAGCGACAGCTCCGCCTCCACCACGCTCCGCGCGAGCGGGCGCAGCCGGTGCAGGTCCTCCTCGGGACCGTGCCGCAGGACCAGGGAGGCGAAGAGGTCGGCGAGGGCGTCCACGTGTTCGCGGACGCGGGCGCCCGCCGCCAGCACCTCGGCCAGCGGGATGCCCTCGCGGACCAGGGCGGAGGAGACGTCGAGCAGACGGCGGCTGATGTGCACGATCTCGTCGCCGTCGGTGCCGACGTAGCCCAGCTCCAGGGCGGCGGCGAGGTTCTCCGGGGTGATGTGGTCCTCGAAGCGGGCGGCGAGTTCCTCGGGGGTCAGCCGGACCGGCTCCTCCTCGCTCGGCGGTCCCACGCCCAGCAGGTCGGCGACGTCGCGCCCGTTGTCGAGCGCCTCGGCCAGCTCGGCTATGCCGCTGAGGGTGTGGCCGCGCTCAAGGAGCGCCGAGATCGTGCGCAGCCGGGCCAGGTGGTGGTCGTCGTACCAGGCGATACGTCCCTCGCGGCGGGGCGGTGGGATCAGCTTGCGCTCGCGGTAGAAGCGCAGGGTGCGCACGGTGATGCCGGCCAGCCGGGCCAGCTCCTCCATGCGGTACTCGCGTACGCCGCCGGTCTGCTCCGCGCTGTGTCCGCCCTCTTCCGTCACGCCCGCAGCCTATGGCGTACCGCCGGTAACTTTCCTTCCGCGCCCCCTACCGCTCGGTACGGAGCTGCTCTACAGTCCCATTGCGCCAGTGTTCACTGGCAGAGTCCAAGCTGATGCGTGGAGGCTTCGGGATGGCCGAGCACGAGCATGTACGGGTGGCGGTGATCGGGTCCGGGTTCGGCGGCCTCGGGGCCGCTGTGCGGCTGCGCCGCGAGGGGATCACCGACTTCGTCGTCCTGGAGCGGGCGAGCGGGGTGGGCGGCACCTGGCGGGACAACAGTTACCCCGGCTGCGCCTGCGACGTGCCGTCGCACCTGTACTCCTTCTCCTTCGCCCCCAACCCCGACTGGCCGCGCGCCTTCTCCGGGCAGGAGCACATCCGCGCCTACCTGGAGCACGTCGCGGACACCTTCGGACTGCGCCCGCATCTGCGCTTCGACTCCGAGGTCAAGCTGATGACCTGGGACGCGGAGCGGCTGCGCTGGAACATCGAGACGGCGAGCGGTTCGCTCTCCGCCGACGTGGTGGTCTCCGCCACCGGACCGCTGTCCGACCCGAAGATCCCCGCGATCCCGGGTCTGGACTCCTTCCCCGGCAAGGTGTTCCACTCCGCCCGCTGGGACCACGACTACGACCTGCGCGGCAAGCGCGTCGCCATGGTCGGGACCGGCGCCTCCGCCATCCAGATCGTCCCCGAGATCCAGCCCAAGGTCGGTCGCCTCACCCTCTTCCAGCGCACCCCGCCCTGGGTGATGCCCCGCGTGGACCGCGCCATCAGCGGTGCCGAGCGGCGGCTGCACCGGGCGCTGCCCTTCACCACCCGGCTGCGGCGCGGGCTGCTGTGGGGCATCCGGGAACTCCAGGTGCAGGCGTTCACCAAACACCCCGAGGAACTCGGTCTGGTCGAGCGCCTGGCCAAGCGGAACATGGCCCGCGCGATCAAGGACCCGGCCCTGCGCGCCAAGCTCACCCCGGACTACCGCATCGGCTGCAAGCGCATCCTGCTGTCCAACGCCTACTATCCGGCGCTCGCCCGGCCCAACGTGGACGTGGTCGCCAGCGGGCTCAGCGAGGTCCGCGGCTCGACCGTGGTCGCCGCCGACGGCACGGAGACCGAGGTCGACGCGATCATCTTCGGCACGGGGTTCCACGTCACGGACATGCCGATCGCCGAGCGCGTGGTCGGCGTCGGCGGCGTCACCCTCGCGGAGTCCTGGAAGGGCGGGATGCAGGCGCTGCGCGGGGGCGCCGCCGCGGGCTTCCCGAACTGGCTGAGCGTCATCGGGCCCAACACCGGGCTCGGGAACTCCTCGATGATCCTCATGATCGAGTCCCAGTTGAACTACCTCGCCGACTATCTGCGCCAGCTCGACGTGCTCGGCGGGCGCGCCGCGCTCGACGCCCGTCCCGCCGCCGTCGACGCCTGGAACGACCGGGTCCAGGAGCGGATGCGGCGCACGGTGTGGAACAACGGCGGCTGCACGAGCTGGTACCTCGACGCCAGCGGCCGCAACACCACCCTCTGGCCGGGCACGACCGCCGAGTTCCGCCGCGCGGTCCGCCGGGTGGACCTCGGGGAGTACGAGGTGATCCGCGCCCGGGGGACGACAGCACCGGAGCCGCCTGGGGCGGCGACCGCCGCCGCCGGGACGGATGCGGCGAGCACGCCTGCCGCGAGCACGCCCGCTGCGGGAACGCCCGCTGCCGAGGCGTCGGCTGCCGGGGCGCCCGCTGCGGGGGAGGAGCCCGCCGCAGGTGCGCTCACTGCCGAGCAGCCCGCCGCCGAGGCGCCTGCCACGAGCACACCCGCCGCCGGAAAGCCTGCCGCCGGGACGCCTGCCGCGAACACGCCCGCTGCGGGGACGCCCGCTGCCGAGGCGTCGGCTGCCGGGGCATCCGTTGTCGAGGAGCCCGCCGCCGGGGTGTCCGCCGCGAGCACGTCCGCTGCCGGGAAGCCTGCCGCCCGGACGCCCGCTGCCGGGAAGCCTGCCGCCGGGACGCCCGCTGCGGGGACGCCCGCTGCCGAGGCGTCGGTTGCCGGGGCGCCCGCTGTCGAGGAGCCCGCCGCCAAGGTGTCCGTCGCGAGCACGCCCGCTGTCGGGGCGCCTGCCGCCGGGGAGCCCGCTGTCGGGACGCCCTCCGCCAGGAAGTCCCCCGGCGCTAAGCCCCCCGCCGCTAAGCCCTCCCCCGCTAAGCCCTCCGCCCGCAGTGAGGCCGGCGCATGAGCCGCCCCGTGCCGGTTGCCTCCGGTCCCTATGCGCCGCCTGTTCCCGACCGGACCGTGGACGTCATCTCCGCCGACGGTGCCCGGCTGCACGTCGAGGTGCACGGGCCCGAGGGCGCCCCGGCGGTCGTGCTCGCCCACGGGTGGACCTGTTCCACCGCCTTCTGGGCGGCGCAGATACGGGACCTGGTGCGCGACCACCGGGTGATCGCCTACGACCAGCGTGGCCACGGTCGCAGCCCGCTGAGCCCCGCCTGTTCCACGGACACGCTCGCCGACGACCTCGAAGCCGTCCTCGCGCACACCCTGGCGCCCGGCGAACAGGCACTGATCGTCGGGCACTCCATGGGCGGCATGACCATCATGGCGGCGGCCAACCGCCCCCGCTTCCGCGAGCACGCCGCCGCCGTCCTGCTGTGCAGCACCGGCAGCTCGGGGCTCACCGCCCGCGCCCGCGTCGTACCGCTGCCCGCCGGGCGGGTGCGCACCTGGCTGAGCGGACGCGTCCTCGGCTCGCGCGCACCGCTCGGTCCGGTCACGCCGGTGGCGAAGGCGGTCCTCAAGTACGCGACCATGGGCGCCGGTTCGGCCCCGCACATGGTGGACGCCTGCGCCCGCATCGTGCACGGCTGCCCCCGCACCGCCCGCTACACCTGGGGCGCGGTCCTGGACACGCTCGATCTCGACCACGGCGTACGGCAGTTGACCGTGCCCACCGAGGTGCTGCACGGCACCGCCGACCGGCTCACCCCCGTGGCGCACGCGCACGCGCTGGTCGCCGCGCTGCCCCGCTGCGTCGGACTGAAGGAGCTGCCAGGGGCGGGCCACATGACCCCGGTGGAGGCACCGGAGGCTGTGACCGCCCGGATACGGGAACTCGTCACCACGTACGTCGCGGGGAACGCCCCCGCATCGCTGGAGGAGGGCGCATGAGCAGGGTGGGTCTCGAAGGACAGGTCGCGGTCGTCACCGGGGCGGCGCGCGGCGTCGGGGAGCTGCTGGCGCGCAAGCTCTCCGCGCGCGGGGCGACGGTGGCGCTGGTCGGTCTTGAGGAAGAAGAGCTGAAGGCTGCCTCCGAGCGGCTGCACGGCGACGGCGGGTACTGGTACGCCGACGTCACCGATCACGAGGCGATGAGCCGGGTCGCCCGGGAGGTCAAGGAGCGCTTCGGCAAGGTGGACATCGTGGTCGCCAACGCCGGTGTGGCGAACGGGGGTCCGTTCGTGGACTCCGACCCGGTGGCCTGGCGCCGGGTGATCGAGGTGAACCTGATCGGCTCCGCCGTCACCGCCCGCGCCTTCCTGCCGGTGCTGACCGAGAGCCGCGGCTATCTCCTCCAGGTCGCCTCGCTCGCCGCGATGACCCCGGCGCCGATGATGACGGCGTACTGCGCCTCCAAGTCGGGCGTGGAGGCGTACGCGCACAGCCTGCGCGCCGAAGTCGGCTACCAGGGCGTGCGGGTGGGCGTCGCGTATCTGTCCTGGACCGACACCGACATGGTGCGCGGCGCCGATCAGGACGACGTGATGCGGGAGTTGAGGCAGCGGCTGCCCTGGCCGTCGAACAAGACCTATCCGCTGGGTCCGGCCGTGGACCGTATCGCGGACGGCATCGAGCGGCGCTCGTCGCATGTGTACGGGCAGTGGTGGCTGCGCGGGATGCAGGGGGTGCGCGGCTACCTCCCGGCGCTGATCGGCACCGTCGGACAGCGCGAGATGCGCCGCTACGCCTCCCGCCTCCAGGGGATGCGCTCGGGGCTGGTGGGCGCGGGCGGCGCGGCGGACGAGGCGGAGAGAACTACGCAACGTAACTGATCGACATGCGCTCCGTGTTCGCCCGTGTGAATCTGGTCGAGGCCCAGCAAGGGCCGATTTCCCCTCACCCCACCAGGGATGTGAACCCACATGGGTATGAAGGACCAGATCCAGGAGAAGTCCCGTCAGGCTCAGGACCAGGCCAAGGAGAAGATGGGCCAGGCTCGCGAGAAGGCTGGACAGGCCCGCGACAAGGCGGCTCAGGGCCGTGAGAAGGCCGCCGGTCAGCGTGGTCAGCAGCAGCGTGACGGCCGTCCGGAGCGCGACGCCCGCCAGGCCGGTGCCCACGAGGCGCACCGCGACCACCGCGCGGACAGCTTCGACCCGGACCACAGCGCCTAAGGGCGACGTCCGGCGTCAGCCGTGAAGGCGGGGTGCCCGGTAGGCCACCGGGCACCCCGCCCCGGCCGTCCTCTGCTCGTCCGCGAGGGCTACGTCCGCGAGGACTACGCGCCCGAGAGGACGACGAGCCGCTGGGTCGCCCGGGTCATCGCCACGTAGCGGTCCACCGCGCCCTCGATGCCCGCGCCGAACGCCTCCGGCTCCACCAGCACGACCAGGTCGAACTCCAGCCCCTTCGCCAACTCCGGTGTCAGCGACCGGACTCGGGGCCGCTCCGTGAATCCGGGATCGCCGATGACACAGGCGGTCCCTTCGGCATGTCCGGCCAGCCAGTCGTCCAGGATCTTGTCCAGCTCGGACACCGCGCCGTAGGTGACCGGAATCCCGTTGGACCGTACGGAGACCGGCACGTTGGCGTCCGGCAGCGCGGCGCGGATCACCGGCTCCGCCTCCGCCATCACCTCTTCCGGCGTGCGGTAGTTGATGCTCAGCGAGGCGACCTCCGCCCGGTCGAGACCGACCCGCGCGAGCCGCTCCTTCCACGACTCGGTGAAGCCGTGCCGTGCCTGCGCGCGGTCGCCCACGATGGTGAAGCTGCGGGACGGGCAGCGCAGCAGCAGCATCTGCCACTCGGCGTCGGTCAGTTCCTGTGCCTCGTCCACCACGATGTGCGCGAACGGACCGGCCAGCTCGTCCGTGGTGAGGGCCGGCAGCGCGTCCTCGTCGACCAGGCTGTCCTTGAGGTCCTGACCGTGCAGCATGGTCACCGCGCCCTCGCCGTCGGGGTCGGCGGCGATCACGCTGTCGATGACGGCGGCCATGCGCTCGCGCTCGGCGGCCACCGTGGCCGCCTGACGGCGCTTGGTCCGGGCGGTCTCCGGGTCACCGAGCCGCTGCCGGGCCGCGTCCAGCAGGGGCAGGTCGGACACCGTCCACACCTGCGGATCGGCGCGGCGCAGCAGACGTACCTCGTCCGGGGTGAGCCAGGGGGCGCACATGCGCAGGTAGGCGGGGACGGTCCACAGGTCACCGACCAGGTCGGCGGCTTCGAGCAGGGGCCACGCCTTGCGGAGGGTGCCGGTCAGCTCGGTGTCGGCGGCCAGCGCCCGGCGGAACAGCTTGAGCGGGACCTCCACGTCGAGCTTGTCCAGGAGGATCGTGATCAGCGCCTCCCAGATGAGGTCGCGCGCCTCGTTGTGCGGGACGCCGGTCTCCGCCGCCTCGAACGCCTCGGTCCAGTCGGCGGCGGTCAGCCGCAGCTCGGCCCAGGGGGTGGAGACGGTGAGCCCCTCGGTGGGCGGGGTCTCGTAGAAGCGCACCGCCTTCTCGATCGCCCTCACCATCTCCGCCGAGGACTTCAGCCGGGCCGCCTCCGGGTCCGCCTCGACGCCCGCCGAGGCGCCCTCCGCGACCAGGTCCCGCACGGTGCAGGTGCGCACCCCCTCCTCGCCGAGGCTCGGCAGCACGTCCGCGACGTAGTTCAGGTAGGGCTGGTGCGGGCCGACGAACAGGACCCTGCCCTTGCGGTGTCCGAGGCGCGGGTCGGAGTGGAGGAGGTAGGCGGAGCGGTGCAGGGCGACGACGGTCTTGCCGGTGCCGGGACCGCCGTCCACGACGAGGGCGCCGCGCGAGGAGGCGCGGATGATGGCGTCCTGGTCGGACTGGATGGTGGCGAGCACGTCGCGCATCCGCTCCGAGCGGTTGCTGCCGAGGGTGGCGATGAACGCGGACTGGTCGTCCAGGGCGGCGTGGTGCTCCAGTCCCTCGGTGGTGAACACCTCGTCCCAGTAGTCGCTGATCCGGCCGCGCGTCCAGCGGTAGCGGCGGCGGCTGGCCAGTCCCATCGGGCGGGCGTGGGTGGCGGCGAAGAACGGTTCGGCGGCGGGGGAGCGCCAGTCGACCAGCAGCCGTCGCCCCTCGCCGTCGGTGAGACCGAGCCGTCCGATGTAGACGGGCTCGGCGCCCTCAGGGTCGTCGGCGTGGACGACGCGGCCGAGGCACAGGTCGAGACCGAAGCGGCGCAGGGCGCGCAGCCGCGCGGTCAGCCGGTGGATCTCCAGGTCCCGCTCCAGCACCTCCCGGCCGACCCCGCCGGGCGCCCGGCGCAGCGCGTCGATGCTCGCGGACAGCTCGGCGACGGTCCGCTCCAGGCTCGCGGCGATGGCCGCGAAGTGCCGCTCGTCGGCGGCGATCAGCGCCGGGTCCGCCTTGGCGGCGAGCCGCTCGGGGAGGTCGAACGCGCGGGACTCCGGCGCGGGCTCACGCTCGGACAGCAGCGCACACATGTAGTGGATCACTCATTTCCGCAGGTTCTGGGCTCGGCGAGCGATTCTGCGGCATGAGGGGGGCCTTGCCGCAAGGCCCCCCTTGCGCTATAGCTTGTCAGTGGCGGGGAGTGCGTACTCCTCCCGTCGCCTCCTCTCCGCGCCCCTCGTCCGGGGTCACTCTCGCGGCTCTCTCAACTCTCCTCGCGCGGCGGCAGCTTGGGTCGCGAGCGGTCCGGTACGTCGCTGTAGTCGGGCGGCACCGAGGCGGGCGTCGTCTCCAGCATGTCGAGCGCGAGCCGCACCGCGTCGTCCAGTTGGGCGTAGCGCCCCTCGGCCCAGTCCAGCGGAGTGCGCAGCGCCTCCAGGTCGGGCGTGACGCCCCGGTTCTCCACGGACCAGCCGTACTCGTCGAACCACGCCGCGTTCATCGGCACCGTGATGACCGTGCCGTCCCCGAGCCGGTGCCGCCCGGTCATGCCGACGACTCCGCCCCAGGTCCGCTGCCCGACCACCGGACCGATCCCCAGCAGCTTGAACGCGGCGGTGATCATGTCGCCGTCGGAGGAGGTCGCCTCGTCGGCCAGCGCCACCACCGGACCCCGGGGCGCGTTGGAGGCGTACGACACCGGCTGCGCGTCCCGCGTGAGGTCCCAGCCGAGGATGGTCCGGGTCAGCTTCTCGATGACCAGCTCGCTGATGTGGCCGCCCGCGTTGCCGCGCACGTCCACGATCAGCGCGGGACGCGAGACCTCCAGGCGCACGTCGCGGTTGAACTGCGCCCACCCTGAGCCGCCCAGGTCGGGGATGTGCAGATAGCCGCACTTGCCGCCGCTCAGCTCCCGCACCACCTGGCGGCGCCCCGCCACCCAGTCCTGGTAGCGCAGCGGGCGCTCGTCGATCAGCGGCACCACCGCGACCCGGCGCGGACCGCCCGGCTCGCCCGGCGGCGGGGTGAAGGTCAGGTCCACGGTGGTGCCGCCGGAGCCCGCGAGCAGCGGGTACGGACCGGTCACCGGGTCGACCGGGCGCCCGTTGACGTGGGTCAGCGCCGCGCCCTCCCGGATGCCGGTGCCGGCCAGCGGCGAGCGCGCCCGGGAGTCGGAGGAGTCGCCGTGCAGGATGCGCCGGATCACCCAGTTGCCGTCCCTGCGCACGAAGTTGGCGCCGAGCAGCCCCTGTCTGCGCTGGTAGTGCGGCGGACCCTCGCTGCGCCGGGCGGGGGTGACATAGGCGTGCGAGGTGCCGAGTTCACCGAGGACCTCGCGGAGCAGGTCCGCGAACTCGTCGGGGGAGCCGACCCGTTCGACCAGCGGGCGGTACTGGTCGAGCACCCCGTCCCAGTCGACGCCGCACATGTTCGGCGCCCAGAAGTACTCCCGGATCAGGCGCCCCGCCTCGCCGTACGCCTGCCGCCACTCGGCGCCGGGGTCCACCTCGTGCAGGATGCGGCGCAGGTCCATCCAGACGGTGGTGTCGCTGTCGCCCGGCTCGGTCGCGGGCACCGCGCGCAGCTCGCCCTCGTCCACCACCACGAGCCGGGTGCCGTCGCCACTCACCTCGAACCAGTCGAGATGGCCCACGAGTTCGGACTTCTTCGCCTTGCTGAGGTTGAAGTGCTCAAGCGTCGGGCGCCCGGAGATGTCGGCGGGGTTCACGAAGGTCTCCCCGAGCGCGCCGGAGATCGGCCAGCGCAGCCAGACCAGACCGCCGCCCGCGACCGGGCGCAGCGCCGAGTACTTGGAGGCGATCACCGGGAAGGGCGTGACCCGGTTCTCCAGACCCTCCAGCTCCACCGTCACCGTGCCGCCCTCGCCGCTCTCGGTCTCCAGCGGGTCGAGCCCGCCCGCCGCCGGGCGCCCCTCGGGGTTCAGCGCGAAGGGCGAGGGCGTCGCGGAGGACAGCGGGACGAGGTACGGGCGGGAGCCGAGCGGGAAGGACAGGTCGCCGGTGTGCACGTCGTAGACCGGGTCGAAGCCGCGCCAGGACAGGAAGGCGAGATAGCGTCCGTCGCTGGTGAAGACCGGGTTCTCGTCCTCGAAGCGGCCGTTGGTGACGTCCACGACCATCCGGTCCTTGATCCGGGCCAGCTTGATCTGCCGCAGCGAGCGCCCGATGCCCGGGTGGGACCAGGTGAGCCAGGCGCCGTCGGGGGAGAAGGCGAGGTCGCGGACCGGGCCGTTGACGGAGTGGACCAGCTCGGTGACGGTGCCCGGCTCGGGACCCTCGGCGTCCTCGCCGTCCCCGGCGTTCTCGGCCACGTCGATCAGCAGCAGCCGCCCGTCGTTGGAGGCGACGGCGATCCGCTCGCCCTCCGGGTCCGAGACCATCTCCAGGACCCGCCCGAGCCTGCCCTGCGCCAGCAGCCGGGGCTCCCGGTCGCCGCTCGCGCGGGGCAACTGGGCGATGCCGATCGCGTCGTCGCCCTCGGCGTCGGTGACGTAGGCGATCTGCCCGGTCGAGCCGAGCATCTCCGGCAGCCGGACCCGGACGCCGGGGGTGTCGGCGATGGTGCGGGCGGGTCCGTCGCGGTGCGTGAGCCAGTACAGGCTGCCGCGCACCACGACCGCGCTGGCCCGCCCGGTCTCGTCCACGGAGAGTCCGTCCACGTTGTGCGCGGCGGGCACCTGGTAGGGGCGGCGCCCGGGGCTGGGTCCGCTGAGCCGTACGTCCAGCTTCCGCGAGGTGCCGGTGGGGGAGAAGTCGTCCACGATCCACAGGTCGCCCGCGCACTGGTAGACCACCCGGTCGCCGTCGGTCGAGGCGTGCCGGGCGTAGAAGGCGTCGTGGTCGGTGTGACGGCGCAGGTCGGAGCCGTCCATGGCGACGGAGTAGAGGTTGCCGATGCCCTCGTGGTCGGAGAGGAAGGCGATGCGCCCGGCGACGAACATCGGGGAGCCGAGCTGACCGTCGATGTCCTCCAGGAGCCGCTTGCCCTGGAGCCAGAGCCGGCCCATGGCGCCGCCCCGGTAGCGCTTCCAGGACGCCATCTCGTGCGGCGGGGTGCCGGTGAGCAGCAGCGTCATGTGCTCGCCGTCGATGTCGGCGACCTGGATGTCGCCGACCGGACCCCAGGGGAGTCTGCCGCCCGGGTCGCCGTCGGTGGGCACCTTGTGGGCCCAACTGAAGTACGAGAACGGCTGGCTCTGGGAGGAGACGGCCAGGATGTCGCTGCGGCCGCTCTGGTCCGGGGGCGTCCAGCCGCACACCTGGGTGTCGGCGGTGCCCCAGTGGGTCAGTTGCCGTGCGGGTCCGCCGTCGGTGCCGACCAGATGGATCTCGGGCATCAGACTGCGCCAGCTCGTGAACGCGATCTGGCTGCCGTCCGGCGAGAAACGCGGGTGACCTGCCTTGGTGCGGTCCGCCGTGAGCCGCCAGGGGCGCCCCGGCGCGTCCAGGGGCGCCAGCCAGAGGTCGTCCTCGGCCACGAAGCACAGCTCGTCGCCGTTGATGTGGGGAAGGCGCAGATAGCTCACCCATCCATGCTTTTCCGGCGGCGGGGGCGGGGCAACTCGGGCTTTCCGGACACGGCGGGAAGGGGCTCTTCGGGGGACGCCGGGTGGGCCGTTCCGGTTGACCCGGGCGCCCGTGACGCAGGACACGTACGAAACGGTTTCGTTTCGCGGGGGGCTGCGCTACCTTCGTCTCGTACGAGGTCTCCTACGCTGTGTCGTAGTGGACTTTTGTATGAAGTCCCGTACGGGACCGTGTCGTTGACCAGCGGGAGGGTGAGACCGATGACCGATGCCGCCACCGCGCGGCGCAGCAGGCTCACACCCGAGCGTGCCGCCGAGCTGTACGAGGCCGTGCTCGACCTGCTGCGCGAGGTCGGTTACGACGCCCTCACCATGGACGCCGTCGCCGCCCGCACCCGCTCCAGCAAGGCCACCCTCTACCGCCAGTGGGGCGGCAAGGCCGAGCTGGTCGCCCGCGCCATACGGCACGGAAAACCCGGGCGGATCTCCGACGTGGACACCGGTTCGCTGCGCGGCGACTTCCACGCGATCGTCAGTCACGAGGACGACTGCGCCATGGAGCAGAACAGCGCCCTGATGCGGGGTCTGGCCATGGCCGTCCACAACAACCCCGACCTGCTCGCGGCTTTCCGGGAGCACCTCGTCGAGCCCGAGATGAGTGCCCTGCGCGCGATGGTCGGACGGGCCGTGGACCGGGGCGAGGTCGCGCCGGACAACCCGGCGCTGCCCTTCGTGGTGCACATGATGATCGGCGCGTTCGCGACGCGCGCGCTCGTCGACGAACAGCCGCCGACGCAGGCGTTCCTGCGCTCGTACATCGACGCCGTGGTCCTCCCCGCCCTCGGCGTCCCCGCCTCCTGATCCCGCGTTTTCGGACAACGCCCAAGACTTCCCCGCAAGCCCACCACCTGACGTCACCGCTCACGTCGCCGGGCTGATCCCCCCTGCCCAGATGCCCGTCACGACCTGACCGGGAGTACGCCCTCGTGGCCACGTATCTCTACAAACTAGGCCGGTTCGCCTTCCGGCGGCGGCACTTCGTCGCCCTGCTGTGGATCGCGCTGCTCACCCTCGCCGGGGTGGGCGCCGCCTCCGCACCGCCCGCCGGGAACTCCTCCTTCTCCATCCCGGGCACCGAGGCGCAGCGCGCCTTCGACCTGCTGGAACAGCGCTTCCCCGGCATGAGCGCCGACGGCGCCACCGCCCGTGTCGTCTTCAAGGCGCCCGCCGGGCACAAGATGACCGACGCCGCCGAGAAGAAGGCCGTGCGGAAGACGGTCAAGGAGCTGTCCTCCGGCTCCGAGGTCGCCTCCGTCGCCGACCCCTACGCCGGACACGCCGTCAGCCGGGACGGCGCGATCGCCTACGCCTCGGTGAAGTACAAGGTCTCCGGCATGGAGCTGAAGGACGCCTCCCGGGACGCCCTCAAGGAAGCCGCCGGGCACGCCCGCAAGGCAGGGCTCACCGTCGAGGTCGGCGGCGACGCGCTCAACGCCACGCCCGAGACCGGCTCCAGCGAGGTCATCGGCATCGGCATCGCCGCGGTCGTCCTGGTCATCACCTTCGGCTCGCTCATCGCTGCCGGGCTGCCGCTGCTCACCGCGATCGTCGGCGTCGGCATCGGCGTCTCCGCGATCACCGCGCTGGCCAAGCCGCTCGACCTCGGCTCCACCACCTCCACCCTGGCGACGATGATCGGTCTCGCGGTCGGCATCGACTACGCCCTGTTCATCGTCTCCCGCTACCGCGCCGAGCTGGCCGAGGGGCGCGAGCGCGAGGAGGCGGCGGGACGTGCCGTCGGCACGGCGGGCTCGGCGGTGGTCTTCGCTGGGCTCACCGTCGTCATCGCCCTGGTCGGGCTCTCGGTCGTCAACATCCCGATGCTGACCAAGATGGGTGTCGCCGCCGCGGGCACGGTCGCCATCGCCGTCCTCATCGCGCTCACCATGATTCCGGCGCTGCTCGGCTACGCGGGGCGCACGGTCAAGCCCGCGGGAGAGAAGAGCAAGCTGCTCGGCGGCGGGCGCAAGTCCGCGAAGCCCGACCGCCCCAACATGGGTACCCGGTGGGCGAGTTTCGTCGTCCGCCGTCCGGTCGCCGTGCTGCTGCTCGGCGTCATCGGTCTCGGCGCCGCCGCCGTACCGGCCGCCTCACTCGAACTCGGTCTGCCCGACGACGGCTCCCAGCCCGTCTCCACCACCCAGCGCCGCGCCTACGACCTGCTCTCCGAGGGCTTCGGACCGGGCTTCAACGGACCGCTGATGGTCGTGGTCGACGCCAAGAAGAGCGACGACCCGAAGGCTGCCTTCACCAAGGTCGGCGACGAGATCAAGGGTCTCAAGGACGTCGTCACCGTCACCCCGCCCACGCCCAACAAGGCGGGCGACACCGCGATCATCACGGTCGTACCGAAGTCCAAGCCGTCGTCTGCCACCACCGAGGACCTGGTGCACGCGATCCGCGGCAAGGGCGACGGGATCACCTCCGCGACGGACGCGACGCTGCTGGTCACGGGCGCGACGGCGATGAACATCGACGTCTCCCAGAAGCTGAACGACGCGCTGCTGCCGTACCTCGCCCTGGTGGTCGGTCTCGCCTTCCTGCTCCTGATCGTCGTCTTCCGCTCGGTCCTGGTCCCGCTGAAGGCGGCTCTCGGCTTCCTGCTCAGCGTGCTCGCCGCCCTCGGCGCGGTCGTCGCGGTCTTCCAGTGGGGCTGGCTGTCGGGTCTGATGAACGTCGAGCAGACCGGTCCGGTCATGTCGATGATGCCGATCTTCATGGTCGGTGTGGTCTTCGGACTGGCCATGGACTACGAGGTCTTCCTCGTGACCCGGATGCGCGAGGCGTACGTCCACGGGGAGAACCCCGGGCAGGCGGTCGTCACCGGCTTCCGCTACGGCGCCCGGGTCGTCACCGCCGCCGCCGTCATCATGATCGCCGTCTTCTCCGGGTTCATCGGCTCCAGCGAGGCGATGATCAAGATGATCGGCTTCGGTCTCGCGATCGCCGTCTTCTTCGACGCGTTCATCGTCCGCATGGCCATCGTCCCGGCGGTCCTCTCCCTCCTCGGGCGCCGCGCCTGGTGGCTCCCGGCGTGGCTGGACCGCGCCCTGCCGAACGTGGACGTCGAGGGCGAGGGGCTGCGCTCGGAGTCCGACGAGGACCCGAAGCGGGAGCTGGTGCACGCCTGAGCGGTCGACGCTTCGGTACCCGTGAGGCGAACGGCCGGTGAGGAGCCCCTCACCGGCCGTTCGCCGTTCCCGCCGGACGCCCCACCGATACCCGGATGTCACCCAAACCCCTTGTACAGGCCACGTAGTGATCCGTTAGCGTGCCGGGTATGACGACGACTGGTCCTGACCGGTGACGCCGCTCGTCACCGCCGCCGTCCTGCTCGCCGCGTTCACCCATGCCGGGTGGAACGCCATCGCGCACCGGATCGACGACAAGTTGACCGGGTTCACCCTCATCGCCGGAGGCGGGCTGATCATCGGCTTGCTGATGGCCGTGTTCGCGCCGTTTCCCGCCGGTCCCTCGTGGCCGTATCTGCTCGTGTCGGCCGGGGTGCACGTCGCGTACTACGCGCTGCTGATGACCTCGTTCCGCCTCGGGGACTTCGGGCAGGCGTACCCCATCGCCCGCGGTACCGCCCCGCTGGTGGTCACCGTCCTCGCGGCCGTGTTCGCGCACGAGGTGCCGGGCGTGTGGGCGGCGGCCGGGGTCGCGGTGTCGTGCGTGGGGCTGCTGGGGGTCAGCCTCTGGGGACTGCGTGGCCGCCGCCCCGACTGGAAGGCCATCGGCGCCGCCGTCGCCACCGGGCTCACCATCGCCTCGTACACCGTCCTCGACGGCCTCGGCGTCCGCCAGGCACACACCCCGCTCGGCTACATCGCCTGGCTGATGGCACTCCAGGGCGTGGTGATCCCGGCGTACATGTGGGTGCGCGTACGCGGCGACATGGTGCGCCAGCTCCGCCCCTACGCCACCCTCGGACTCCTCGGCGCCGCCCTCTCCGTCGCCGCCTACGCCCTCGTCCTGTGGGCCCAGACCCGCGCCCCCCTCGCCCCCGTCGCCGCCCTCCGCGAGTCCTCGATCATCGTCGGCGCGGCCATCGGAGCGCTCTTCTTCAAGGAACGGTTCGGCGCGCCCCGGATCGCGGCGGCGGGACTGCTGGTGGTGGGGATCGGACTGATGCTGCACGCGGGGTGAGCGCGGTCCTGTGCGGAGCCGTCCTGCGACTGGCTCACCCCAGCGACTTCTCGATCGCCTCGAAGATGTCCGCGTCCGTCTCCCGCTGCCAGGACGGCAGCTCGGACCAGTCGGCCACATAGGCGGGCTTGGGGTCCGTGAAGTGCCTGTACATCTGGGCGGTCCAGGAGATGGCCACGAACCGGCTCTTCTGCTCACGGGTCAGCCGGGAGGCGTTGCCGTCGCTGAGGATCATCAGCTCGCGCACCTGCGCGGCGACCGCCCCCGCCGCCTCCCGCTCCCACCGCGGGGTCTCCTCCCACGGGGCGACATAGCCGGGCTTGGGCTCACCGGGGAAGTGACGCTGGACACCGGCGATCCAGGCGTCCCGGAACAATCGCGCGCCCTCGGTCTCCGACATGGCTACCCCTCTCGTGACGACGTGCTCAGCGCGACGATCTCCGCCCCCAGCTCTGCCACGCGGCGGTCCTGGCGCAGGGGGCCGAACTCGTCGTACAGATCCCGGAGTCTACGGGTGACGTACCCCGAGGACGAGGTACGAGCCAGCTCGACGGCCTCACTGCCGTAGGCGACGACCTGCTCCGGATCTCCGCGCCTCGCGCCGATGGCCGCGAGGTCAGTCAGCACCGATGCCCGCCGTCGGTACGACAGCCGCGATGCCAAAGGTCCCTGTTCCAGAGCCCCCTTCAGCGTGCTCTCGGCCAGGTCCAGGCGGCCGAGCCGTACATAGCGTGCGCCGCGTTCCTCGGCCAGCCGTGACCCGTCGAACCTGAGCCATCCGCCGTTGTTGCCGTCGGGACTCAGGCGCCGCACCTCGTCGGCCCGGTCCAACGCCCGTTCGCACGCGTTCAGATCGCCGAGACCGGCGTACGCCTCGGCCCGGACCGAGGCGACCCAGTAGCGGGTCGACAGCCCCTCGTCGCCCCGGCCTGCCAACGCTTCGGCGGCGCCGAGCATCTCGGCTGCCTGCGCGTAACGGTGCTCCGCCATCTCGACGTACGCGTGCCGGACGAGAGCGCAGGCCCACAGGTCGTACGCGCCCGCGTCCTTGCCGAGCGTCGCGGCGAGCGCGTACGAGGCGACGGCGTCGGAGTACCGGTCGGCGTCGAACGCCACCTCACCGGCCAACTGGAAGAGGTCGGCCGCCGCGGTCAGCAGGGTGCGGGTACTGCCCCGGTGTCCTGCCAGCGCCTCGGTGAGAGCGGTCAGTTGGTCGCGCACCACGGGGTACACGGAGCGCTTGGAGCGCGCCAGTTGGTAGACCTGCCAGAGGTGGCCGTTCATCCGGGCGAAGTCGGAGGGAGTCCCACGCCGGACCCCCTCCGCGAGAGCTTCGGCCTCTTCGGCCGGGAGCGCGGCAAGCGCCCCGCTGATGGTGAGCAGGCGAAGGAATTCGCGGCGGATCATCTCGTCGGGGTCTCCCGCGTCCTGAGGGCCGCCGGACTGCCGCTCCCACTCCTCCGCGTCGACCGCTCGCTGCGGTGTCAGGAGGGCGTCCAACTCGGCCAGGCTGATCTCGAGTACGGCGGCCAACGCTCGTCGCTGGGTCGGGTGGGGAGCGATTCTGCCGCTTTCCCAGCGACCGACCGTGGTGCGGTCCACGCCGACCAACTGGGCCAGTTTTTCCTGACTGTAGCCCAGGGTCCTGCGACGACGTGCCAGCCCCATGACCGTCCTTTCCCCGGCCGTCCCCGCCCCGGCTACGGCGCGTGCCCGGATCTGCGACAAGAGTGCCGCATGAACGCCGTGGATACCTCCGGCTTCGGGCGATTTCCTGGATGCCGTCCCGGAACATCGGTTATGCCAGGAGGAGTTCGGTCATGAGTGCCAGAGGTGATGCACGGGGGCGCCCGGTGGAGAGCGCTCCGAGGGAGGACTCCGTTCCTCGGCAGCGCGTTCTCATGACGCTCAGGGTCTCTCGTGACTCCGGGCGGACCTGGGGCCCGGTTGTCGAGGTGCGGGAACAGAAGGAGCGGAGGCTTCCTGAGAACCCCATCGGCCTTCCGCCCTGCTCATGCCCGCGCTGCACGGACCGCGAGCCGCGCTCGGCAACCGTCCTCGGGACGGCCCCATGACGCGCTGTAAGCACTGGCGGCGCGTGCCGGTGGACGTACTGCGGGAGGCCAGGGAACGGTCACCCTCCGGGTGCGTCGACCGCGCCGTGCAGTGCCAGCTTTCCGAACACGGCTCCCGTGATCACTACGGCTTCCTCGACGACGCCACGTACGCGACCGCGTGGTGGCTGCGCTGGGCCGGTGACGAGGCCACGCGGGTCGTACTGGCCGACTGTCCGGTGCGGAGCGACGGTGCCCCTGAGGAGAGCTGCTGCCTCTTCGCGGGGCACGGCGGGCGGCATACCTGGGACGAGGACTGGTCCGAGGGGGAACCCGTTGGACAGGGCACGGGGTAAGGCACGCTGTCGGCTGCCTGTCGGGGCTGTCAGGGGGATGTCGGTGGGTTGTCGGGCGGCGTTGGCAGGTTGGTGGAGCACCGGCTGGGCGTCTGCCCGGTCGGGTCGCGAGCAGCGAGGAGCTCTTCATGACCACTCATGTCACGATCATCGGTGCCGGACTCGGCGGACTGACGCTGGCCCGGGTGCTGCATGTGCACGGGATGGCGGCCACCGTTTACGAGGCGGAGGCGTCTCCGGCGGCGCGGATGCAGGGCGGGATGCTCGACATTCATGACTACAACGGGCAACTGGCGCTCAAGGCGGCGGACTTGATGGACGAGTTCCGGGACATCGTCCTTGAGGGGCGGCAGGCGATGCGGTTCGTCCGGCGGGACGGCACCGTGCTGCTGGACAAGGAGGACGACGGGACCGGCGGGCGGCCCGAGGCGCAGCGCGGGGAGCTGCGGCGGATGTTCCTCGACGCGCTGCCCGAGGGCACCGTGCGCTGGGGGCACAAGGTCACCGGGGTGCGTGCGCTCGGTGACGGACGGCATGAGGTGAGCTTCGACAACGGCACCTCCGTGACGACCGGGCTGCTGGTCGGGGCGGACGGGGCGTGGTCGCGCGTACGGCCGTTGCTGTCGGATGCCACGCCCGAGTACGTCGGCGAAGCCTTCGTCGAGACCTATCTGTACGACGTCGAGACCCGGCACCCCGCCGTCGCGAAGATGGTGGGCGGCGGATCGTTCGGCGTGTTCGACCCCGACGACGACGCGCAGACCATCGCCGCGCACCGGGAGAGCGGCGAGACCATCCACACCTACGCCATGCTCACCAGGTCCCTGGAGTGGTTCGCCGGAATCGACTTCACCGACACCGCCGAGGCCACCGCCCGCATCGCGGCCGAGTTCGACGGCTGGGCGCCGGAGCACACCGCCCTCATCACCGAGTCCGACACCGCCCCCGTCCTGCGCCCCCACTACGCCCTGCCCGTGGGACACCGCTGGGACCGCGTGCCCGGCGTCACCCTCGTCGGTGACGCCGCCCACCTCTCCGCCCCCAACGGTGAGGGCGCCAACCTCGCCATGCTGGACGGCGCCGAACTCGGTGAGGCACTCGCCGCGCACCCCGGCGACGTCGAGGCAGCGCTCGCCGCGTACGAGCGGGTGCTGTTCCCGCGCAGCGCCGAGGCGGGCGCCGACGCCGCCCGCAAGCCCAGCGCCGAGGAACTGGTCGCGTTCTTCGAGCAGCACCAGCAGTAGCAGTAGCAGTAGCAGTAGCAGTAGCAGTAGCAGCAGCACCAGTAGACCGGTTGAGCCACGGCGGTCGCGCCGGATGCGTCACGGCGGGCTGTGCGGTGAGTGCGGGCAGGATGGGGCACGAGCAACCGGAAGCACCTGAACCGCACCGACAGGGAGAGCCGTCACATGACGACCGCACAGCCGACCGTCGCCGTCCTGGGCACCGGCATCATGGGCGCCGCCATGGCCCGCAACCTCGCCCGCGCCGGGCTCGGCGTCCGCGCCTGGAACCGCACCCGTGCCAAGGCGGAGCCGCTGGCCGCCGACGGTGTCCGCGTCACCGGCACGCCCGCCGACGCCGTCGAGGGTGCCGACGTGGTCCTGACCATGCTGTACGACGGCGGGACCGTCCTGGACGTGATGCGCGAGGCCGTACCCGCGCTGCGCCCCGGCACGGTGTGGGCGCAGTGCACCACCGCCGGGACCGAACTCACCGGCGAACTCGCCGCCTTCGCCCGCGAGCACGACCTCCTCTTCTACGACGCCCCCGTCCTCGGTACCCGCGAGCCCGCCGAGGCGGGGGCGCTGACCGTCCTCGCCGCCGGACCGGAGGAGGGACGGGCCACGCTCGCGCCCGTCTTCGACGCGGTCGGCTCCAGGACCGTGTGGACCGGCGAGGACGGCGCGGAGGCGAGTGCCAGTCGGCTCAAGCTGGTCGCCAACGACTGGGTGCTCGCCGTCACCGCCGCGACCGGGGAGGTGCTGGCTCTCGCGCAGGCTCTCGGTGTCGATCCGCAGTCCTTCTTCTCGCTGATCGAGGGCGGGCCGTTGGACATGGGGTACCTGCGGGCCAAGAGCGCGCTCGTGCTCGACGGTCGGCTGACTCCGGCGTCCTTCGCCGTCGCCACCGCCGAGAAGGACGCGCGGCTGATCCTGGCGGCGGCTGAGCGTGGGGGTGTGCGGCTCGATCTCGCCGAGGCTACGGCTGAGCGGTTTGCCCGGGCGGGTGCGCAGGGGCATGGGGGTGAGGACATGGCCGCCGCTTACTTCGCCAGCTTCGCGGAGAAGGCTGAGGGCTGAGGGCTGAGGGCTGAGCGGGGCGCCTGCGGCGGGCGTCGACATGAGATTCGTCGCGTGCTGTCGCACCCTGGAAGCAGAGGTTTTCCGGAGGTGGTCGTCATGATGCACACCGCTGTGGGCTGGCACATCGAGCTGGAGTTCATGGAGGACGACCAGCACACGCGCGCGGTGGCCATGGTGCGTCTGCCCGACGGCAGCGAGGTGCGTGCGCATGGGCACGCTACCCGGCACCAGGTCGACAACAACCAGCCGCGGGTCGGTGAGGAGATCGCGGGTGCTCGGGCGCTCAATGAACTCGCGATGCGGTTGTTGGAGAAGGCGCACGAGGAGATCGACGAGGACTCGGGGCGGATTTCGCATCCGATCCACGTGTAGCGCGGCGGCGTGTCGTGGGGGCGGGCGTCGGTCGGCGTCCGTCCTGCGGTCGTGGTCGGTTCCGGCGCGCGCCTGCGTGTGTCGTGGGGCGGGGCCGCGGCGGGGGGTATCCGTCCTCGGTCCGGCGGGCTGCATGCTGACAAGCGCGTGGAGTTCTCGCCGGCCGCTGCGGGCGGACACCCCCCGCCACGTCCCCTCCTCGCCGTTTGCGGCCGTCCGGTGCGTTCGCCGTCCGCCGTCCGCCGTCCGCCGTCCGCCGTCCGACGTCCGCCGTGCGTGGGTCTTGTTGTACGTCGTCTTACGTTCGCTCAGGTGCGCAGTGTTTCCCTTAGTGCTCGTACCAGTGCCTGGGCCCTTGGGTCTGCTGTTACGCCTGGCTGGAAGGCGTTGGTGACGTAGCCGAAGGCGATGCCTGATTCCGGGTCTGCGAAGCCCAGGGCGCCGCCTCGGCCGGGGTGGCCGAAGGAGTGGGGGGTCAGAAGGGGGGACGCCGGGCTGTGGAGCATGGGGCCCAGGCCGAAGCGGGTGTTCACCACCAGGACCTGGTCCGGGCCAGCCGACTGTTCCGTTCGGGTCAGCTCCATCGTCTGAGGGGTGAACAGGCGTACGCCGCCGTCCACTTCGCCTATCAGGGAGGCGTACACCCGCGCCAAGCCGTCCGCCGTGGCGATGCCGTTGGAGGCGGGGAGGGCGGCGGAGCGGTAGGTGGGGGCGTTCTCGTCCGGGAGCGGGGTGATCGCTGCGAAGGCGCGGCGGGTGAGGGAGGCTGGGTTGGCGTAGGCGTCGGCTACCGCCTTCTTGGGGCGGGTGCGTAGCGCGCCCTCGATGTGTGGTGGGTCCACCGGGCCGACTCGGCCGACGCGGGACTGTTCCTGTGCGGGCAGGCCCAGCCAGAGGGTCGCGCCTGCCGGGGTGGCGATCTCGTCCGCGATCCACTCGCCCACCGGGCGGCCGGTGACGCGGCGGATCAGTTCGCCGGTGAGCCAGCTATAGGTCTGCGCGTGGTAGCCGTGCGCGGTGCCCGGTTCCCACACCGGTGCCTGGGCGGCGACGGCTGCCGCGCCGAGGTCGGGGTCGGCGGCCTGCTCGGGGGTGAGGGGGTGGTCGAGTACGGGCACGCCCGCGCGGTGGGCGAGCAGGTGCCGTACGAGGGTGTGCTCCTTGCCGTTCGCCTTGTACTCCGGCCAGTACTCGCCCACCGGCGCGTCCAGGTCCAGTTCGCCGCGCTGGTGCAGGAGGAGGAGTCCGGCGGCTACTACGCCCTTGGTCGCGGAGCGGATGATCTGGGCCGTTCCCTCCTGCCAGGGCTCGGTGCCGTCCACGTCTCGCGTGCCCGCCCACAGGTGGACGACTCGGTGGCCGTCCCGGTAGACGGTGACGGCGGCGCCGCGCTCACCGAGCCGGGCGAAGTTCGCCGCGAACGCCTCCCCGACCGCTTCGAAACCCTCGGCCACCGTGCCGTTCACGTTCGCTTCCACACCCGAGCCCCTTCACTGGCTTGCGCTCACGAGTGAAACACGGAGGCTTCGCCTTCGATTCCTCGGTGGGACACGGCTCACATGTCACGCGCCCCGCGTCACTGCCCTCGGGTCGAAGCCGAAGGGCAGCTCCAGCCGGTGCGCCCGCATCAGCGCGTCGTCACTCAGTAGTTCGCCGGTCGGGCCGTCCGCCGCGATCACTCCGTCGCTGAGGATCAGCGAGCGGGGGCACAGCTCCAGGGCGTAGGGCAGGTCGTGAGTGACCATGAGGACCGTCACGTCCAACGAGCGCAGGATGTCCGCCAGTTCGCGCCGGGAAGCGGGGTCCAGGTTGGACGACGGTTCGTCCAGGACCAGGATCTCCGGCTCCATCGCCAGTACGGTCGCTACCGCCACCCGGCGGCGCTGGCCGAAGGAGAGGTGGTGCGGGGGGCGGTCCGCGAAGTCCGCCATGCCGACCCGGTCGAGGGCGCCGCGTACCCGCTCCTCCAGCGCCGTTCCCTTGAGCCCGGCTGCTGCCGGTCCGAAGGCCACGTCCTCCCGTACGGTCGGCATGAAGAGCTGGTCGTCGGGGTCCTGGAAGACGATGCCGACCCGCTGCCTGATCTCCGCCATGTGCCGCTTGCCGACCGGCAGCCCGGCGACGGTCACCGTGCCGGTGCCGCCGCCCAGGATGCCGTTCAGATGCAGCACGAGCGTCGTCTTGCCCGCGCCGTTCGGGCCGAGCAGCGCGACCCGCTCGCCTCGGGCGATCGAGAAGTCCACGCCGAACAGCGCCTGGTGGCCGTCGGGGTAGGCGAAGGCGAGGCCGGAGACCTCCAGCGAAGCAGAAGCAGTACTCACGCCGACCATCCCAGCACACCCCTCACAGCGCCCACCCCACCAGGCAGACCACCAGCGCGGTCGCCGGGAGGGTCAGGGCGTACGACCACTGGGCGCGGGACGCGGTGACCTCGTCGATGACCGGCATCGTGCCGGAGTAGCCCCGGCTCATCATGGCGAGGTGGACGCGCTCGCCGCGTTCGTAGGAGCGGATGAACAGGGCGCCCGCCGACTTGGCGAGGACGCCCCAGTGCCGTACGCCGCGTGCCTCGAAGCCGCGGGACTCGCGGGCGATGCGCATGCGGCGCATCTCGTCGGTGACGACGTCGCCGTAGCGGATCATGAAGGAGGCGATCTGGACGAGCAGCGGGGGCAGCTTGAGCCGCTGGAGACCGAGGAGCAGTTCGCGCAGGTCGGTGGTTGCCGCGAGGAGGACGGAGGCGGCGACGCCGAGGGTGCCCTTGGCGAGCACGTTCCAGGCGCCCCACAGACCGTCCACGCTCAGCGAGAGTCCGAGCCAGTGCACCCGCGCGCCTTCGGCCACGAACGGCATGAGCACCGCGAACGCCACGAACGGCACCTCGATGAGCAGCCGCCGCAGCAGGAACCCGGCGGGCACCCGCGCCCGGTGTGCCACGCACGCCAGCAGCACGGCGTACACCCCGAACGCCCACATCGCCTCGCGCGGGGTGGCCACCACCACGATCACGAAGGCGAGCGTGGCGGCGAGCTTGGTGTGCGGGGGCAGGGCGTGCACGGGGGAGTGGCCGTGCCGGTAGAGGCGGTGGGCGTGTCCGGCGCCCATGTCAGACCTCCGCGGGCACGGAGCGCCGCCTGCGCACCGCCCAGAACACCGCGCTGCCCGCGACGACGGTCACGCCGACGCCGATCACGCCCGCGAGTCCGCCCGACAGGCGCGCGTCGGAGACGTCCTTGACGCCGTAGTCCGCGAGCGGGGAGTCCGCCGAGGCGTGCCGCTCCGACTTCCTGTCGATGCCCTGGTCGTGGGCGACCTTCTCCAGTCCGTCGGGGTTCGCGGAGGCGTAGAAGCTGACGAACCCGGCGAGGACCAGCGAGGTGACCAGACCGGTGATCCACAGGGTGCGCCGGGAGGTGCGCGCCGCCACCGGGGCGGGAGTGGCGGAAGGCGCGTCCACCAGCTCGCCGTTCACCTGCAGCCGGAGCCGCCGGCGCAGTCCGCGCGCGCCGTAGACGAGGTCGGGGCGTACGGCGACGACGGCGCCCACGGTGAGCGCGGTGATCACCGCCTCGCCGATGCCGATCAGCACATGGACGCCGATCATCGCGGTGGCGACCTTGCCGAGGGAGACGTCGGTGGTGCCGCCGATCGCGTAGATCAGCGTGAAGACCACGGCGGCGGCCGGTACGGAGACCAGCGCGGCGACGAAGGACGCGCCGGTGACCGAGCGCCGGGTGCGCGGCAGCAGCGCGAGCAGTCCCCGGAAGACGGCGTACGCGACGACGGTGGTCGTGATGGCCATGTCGGTGATGTTCACGCCGAGCGCGGTCAGCCCGCCGTCCGCGAACAGCACGCCCTGCATGAGCAGCACGACCGACACACAGAGCACCGCTGTACAAGGGCCGACGAGTATCGCGGCGAGCGCGCCGCCGAGGAGATGGCCGCTTGTTCCGGCCGCGACGGGGAAGTTGAGCATCTGTACGGCGAAGATGAACGCCGCCACCAGCCCGGCCAGCGGTGCGGCGCGCTCCTCGCCCAGCTCGCGGCGGGCACCGCGCAGGCTCACCGCGAGGGCGCCGGCGGCGACCACTCCGGTGACGGCGGAGGTCGGGGCGTCGATGAATCCGTCAGGTACATGCACAGGACGATTTTAGAGGCTTGTTGCGAACCCTTTGCAAGAGAGAGGGGGTCTCAGCTTCTGGTCTCGCGGCGCTCCAGGGGCATAAATCGGAAAATATGGGACATTAGAGACGAGGTGGCTGGACGGCACCGGCGATGTCACCCCACGTGAGAGGGCGATCCGATGTCTGTAGTCGAGCAGTACGCGCGCGCCCACATCGTCACGGACGAGGACGACCCCGGAGCCGTACCCGTGATGCTGACCTACGACCCCGACACCGACCCCTGGTCCGTCCGGGTGGGTCTGCCCGGACCCCAGGAATGGACCTTCTCGCGCTCCCTCCTTGAGGAAGGGCTGCGGGCGCCCGCCGAGAGCGGTGACGGGGACGTACGGGTCTGGCCGTGCGGCCGGGTCCAGGCGGTCGTCGAGTTCCACTCCCCGCAGGGCGTCGAGGTGGTGCAGTTCGACGTCAAAGCCCTCATGCGCTTCCTGCGCCGCACCTACACGGCAGAGCCCGTCCGCGGTTGAACCACCTGCGAACGGGCTCGCGTCTCACCTGAGTTGTGCGGGTCAGCTCCCGAGCTTCAGCAGGGTCGCGACGATCGGACCCGCCGTGTCACCGCCGTGCCCGCCCGCCTGGACGACGCCCGCCGACGCCAGGTCGCCCTTGTAGGCGGTGAACCAGCCGTTGGGCTTCTTCTGGTTGTCCACCTCGGCGGAGCCCGTCTTCGCGCCGTAGTCCGGACCGAGCCCGGACATCGCCTCGGCGGCGGTGCCGTAGGCGGCGGTGAACTGCATCAGCTCGCGCAGATCGGCCAGCGTCTTCGCCGACAGCGTGCGCGAGGCGGTCGCCAGCGTGCGGTGGTCCACCGTCGGCGCGACCAGGTACGGCTGGTGGAAGGTGCCGGTCTTCACGGTCGCCGCGACCGACGCCATGTTCAGCGGGTTCATCCGCACCCCGCCCTGCCCGATCAGCGACGCCGCCATCGGGGCACCCGACTGCACCGGCACCGAGCCGTCCAGCGTGGGGACGCCGATCTGCCAGTTGTCCAGGGAGAGACCGAAGACCTGCTGCGCCTGCTTGGTCAGGTCGTCGTTCTTCAGCTTCTTCGCCTGGCTGATGAAGGCGGTGTTGCAGGAGCGGCCGAAGCTCGCCTTGAAGGTGCCGCCCTTGATCGAGAAGTCGTCGTCGTTGTGGAACTTCCAGCCGCCGTACGTGTACGTCTTCGGGCACGGGTGCTTCTTGTCCGGCGACGCCAGACCCTTGTCGATCAGCAGCGAGGAGGTGATGATCTTCATGGTGGAGCCGGGCGCCAGCGAGCCCTGGAACGCGGTGTTGAAGCCGTGCCCGCTGTTGGCGACCGCGAGGATCTCACCGGTCGAGGCGCGCAGCGCGACCACGGCAGCCTTCTCCTGCTTGTCCACCTGCTTCTCGGCGGCAGCCTGGAGCACCGGGCTGAGCGTGGTCTTCACCGTGCCCGGGGTGCCCTCGCTGAGCGCCACCAGCGTCTTGTCGGACAGCCCTGCCTTCCCGGACGCCTTGCCGCGCACCACGCGCAGCTCCACGCCCGCCTTGCCGCCCGCCTGCTTGCCGAACTTCTCGCGCAGCCCGTCCAGCACCGTGCCGAGCGAGGGGTACTTGGCCGCCGTCAGCTCGCCGCCGTCGCGGTCCAGAGCCTTGACCGGCGGGGTGCCGGACTCGCCGGTGACGAGCTTGTCGCCGTCCTTGAGGTCCGGGTGGACGACGGAGGGCTGCCAGTCCACCACCGCCGCGCCGTCGGACTTGCGGCGCACCACGGTCAGCGAACTGTCGTACGCCAGCGGCTTGTCGGTGCCCTCGAAGGAGACGGTCGCCTTCACCGAGAACGGCACCTTCGCGCCCGCGCGCTTGCCCGCCGTCAGCGTGACGTCCTTGAGGTGGGCGTCCTTGGTGTACCCGGTGAGCAGGGCGGTGGCGGCGGGGGCGTCGTCGGTGACGGCGGCTGCCTTGGCCGGTTCGTTCTTCTGCCAGGCCGTCAGGAAGCGGGTGGCGGCGGTCTTCACCTCGATGGCGCTCGGCGGACCCGTCTTGACCTCCTTGTGGTCCGACAGGGTCCGGTCGTCTGCCGACGCGCCGCCCTCGTACAGCGCGTAGAGGCCGAAGCCCGCGCCGCCGACGACCACGGCGATCATCCCGCCGAGTACGGCGGGCCTGGTCTTCGGCCGCTCGGCGGCACGCCTTCTCTTGCCCACAGTTCCAAGTCCTCCGCGCTCTCCCCAGGGTCCCCGCAGCCCTCACACGTCCCCGACGTCGGCACCACACTAGAGTCCCCGCGCGCGGGGTCGCGCTCAGCCCATGCTCCGTAGCACTCTTGCGACAATCGGACCGGAGGCGTCGATGCCATGGCCGCCGTCCTCGGTGACCGCCGCGGCGGCCACGTCGTCGCGGTACCCGGTGAACCAACTGTTGGACTTCGTCTGGCTGTCCACCTCGGCGGAGCCGGTCTTGGCGCCGATGACGCCGCTCATCCGCCCCATCACGCCCGCGGCGGTGCCGGAGCGGGCGGTGCGGTTCATCATCGCGCGCAACTGCTGGGACGTGGCGGCGGGCAGTCCCTGCGCGGTGGCCGGCTTGCGGCCGTCCAGGCTCAGCGGCACGATCACCGGCTGACGGAAGACCCCGGTCATCGCGGTCGCGGTCACCGACGCCATGTTCAGCGGGCTCATCTGCACCTGGCCCTGTCCGATCAGCCCCGCCGCCGTGTCGGGACCGCCCGGCGCGGGCACCCGGCCGTCGAAGGACGGGACGCCGATCTTCCAGTCGTTACGGCCGATCCCGAACCGCTGCCCCGCCTCGTTGGTCAGCCAGTCCGGATGCACGTCGTCCGCGAACTTCACGAACGCCGTGTTGCAGGAGCGGGCGAAGCTCTCGGAGAGGGTGGCGTGCTCGTTGGGCGTCAGACCGGTCAGGTTGGTGAAGGTCTGGCTCTGCCAGACGGCGCTGGGCGGGCAGGGCGCCGGACCGTTCGCCGTGGTCAGACCGTGGTCGATGAGGGTCGCGGCGCTGACTATCTTCATGGTGGAGCCGGGCGCCAGCTCCCCGAGGAAAGCCGCGTTGAAGCCGTCGTCGCGGTGGTTGGCGACCGCCAGGATCTCGCCGGTGCTCGGCTTGACCGCCACCACCGAGGAGTTGGTGTAGCCGGCGACCGCCGACTCGGCAGCCGCCTGCGCGCCCGCGCTGAGCGTGGTCCTGAGCTTGCCGGTCCGCCCCTTCACCAGGGTCATCAAGGTGGTGTCGGCGGCGGTCTCCCCCTGTGTCGCGTCCTGGTGACGGATCACCAGCTCCACGCCGCCCCGCCCGCCCGCCTTGTCCCCGTAGCGCTCCCGGAGTTCGTCGAGGATCGGTCCGAGCGAGGGGTACTTCTCCCGGGTCAGCACCCTGCCGTCCCGGTCCACGGCCTCGATCTGCGGGGTGGCCGCCTCCTCGACGGTCAGCGTGTCCCCCTTCTCCAGCTTGGGGTAGACCACCGAGGGCGCCCAGTCGACCAGCGGACGGTGCGAGGTCACCCCGCGCACGACCGTCAACTTGCTGGTGTAGGAGATCGGTTCAGACTTCTCGCCGTACGACACCTTCGCGGTCACCTTGAACGGCACGGTGGTGCCGTCGGCTGTGCCGGGGGTGATGCGGACGCCGGTGATGTGCGCGTCGTCGCCGTACGCCGACAGCAACTGCTGGGCGTCCTCGGGGAAGTTGGTGTACGTCGCCGCCCGCTCGGGCTGGTTCTTCGTCCAGGCGGCGAAGAACGCCCTGCTGGTGTCGGCCACTTCATCCTTGTCGGGCGGACCGGTCTTCACCTTGGGCGCACCGGTGCCCCCGACCCCGCCCAGCGCCGAGGCGACGTTGTACATGCCGTAGCCCGCGCCGCTCAGCATCGCGACGCAGACCCCGCTGATGACGGCGACCTTGACTTTCCTGCCCATGACGCGTCCCTCCCCAGCCCCGTGTCCCCGTGGTGACCGATGCGTCCCGATGTACTGAACGCGTTCAAAAATCGGTGCGGAGGAACTGTATGCGTTCGTGGACCGCTCGTGGGTCCCTCGTGACGAGAGTTGTCGATTGTTGACCGAATGGAGATGTTGCGCGGCTGAGTGCCGTGGCGTGCGCGTATCCGTCGTGGCGCGGCGGCGTCCTCGCCGGGGTGCGCAGGGGTGAGTCCGGCCGACGTCGGACCGGCCGGACCCACCGGGGCCCCCGGCCGCCGGCCCGGCTCCGGGGTGCGTTCCGGAGCCGGGCCTCAAGGCACGGGGGCCGTGCGGGAGGCTCTCCCCCTGGGGCCTCCGGGAAGAGAGACAACCCCACTCGACCCCCCTCGCTCAAGCGTCCGGCGCCCGGGCCGACGGGGGGTTCGCCCCGGTTTGCCGGTGGCGGGCGCCGGGGTGTTCGACTGGCGCGTTCGGATGGCGAATGGAGAAACCGCAGGCGAGGGACGCGTGGGGGTGGCGAAACCTGGCGTATGGGCGGGTACCGCCTGCCGTCACGGTCCCGTTCCCGTCCTGCTTCTCAGCCTTCGTCCCGTACCGCCTCCACCAGCGTGTCCGCCGCCAGCAGACCGAGGGCGTTGGAGGCGAGCGGGCTGTCGCCGGTGAGGAGTTTGCGGTCCTGGTGGACCTGGCCGGTCATCTTGTCGTTGACGACGTTCAGTCCCTGCTCGCGCAGCAGGTCGGCGACCAGCCACTCCAGGCGTCCGGGCAGATAGCCGATCTCCAGGTTGGGTCCCTCGTCGAGCGCGTCGGGGAAGACGCAGACCGAGTAGCCCTTGAACGGCGACTCCGTCTTGCCCAGGGAGGCGGCGAGCAGCGCCGCGGGACCGTGGCACAGGGTGATGACGTACTTGTCGTTCGCCAGCGCCCAGTCCAGCGTCCGCGTCACCTCCTCGCTCCTCGGCAGCCCCACCACGGCGCCGTGCCCGCCGGGGATGAACACACCGATGTACGGCGAGTCCTCGCCGAGGTCGTCCGCGACGACGTCCGCGAGGTCCAGGGGGCTCTTGAGCTTCGGCTTGAGTGCCTCGTAGGTGGACATGACGGCTTTGTCCTCCTCCGGCAGCGCCCACAGTTCCAGCTTCGCCGGATAGCCGCCCACGGTGGCCACGTCGATGTCGAAGCCCGCCTCCATCAGATGGTGCGCGGGCAGCAGCATCTCGACGGGGTGGTTGCCGGTGGAGAACATCTTGCCGTTCTGCAGCAGGACGTAGCGTTCCGCCGAGGCGATCATCAGGACCTTTTTGTCGCCGGAATAGGCGTCCTTGTGCTTGACGCCGTCGAAATCGGTCTTCGGTGAGGTGTACTGACTCAGCGAATACGGCGAGGGGAAATAGGCGTTGTCCTCGGCCGGGTCCGGAGTCGGGTCCTTGCTCAGCTCGCCGGAAGCCGTTGCCATCATGCTCACACCCTTGTGTCGGCGATGGTTCGGGGCACCCCTCGCCCAGGCTAACCCGCGCGTACGAGCCTGTCAGAGGGGCTGCGCGGCGATGGGTGGCGAGCCTCTTTCCGCAGGTGCACAGTGGTCGGGAGGAGGCGTCGTATGGCTCGGCAACCGCTTGAAACATCCCAGGAATTCGACTTCGTCGTGGTCGGCTCCGGCGCCGGAGGCGGTCCGCTTGCCGCCGGTCTCGCCCTGGCCGGGCATCGCGTGCTGGTGCTCGAAGCCGGTGACGACCACGCGTGCCCGTACTATTCCATTCCGATCATGCAGGCTTTCGCCAGTGAAGATCCGGACATGGCGTGGAGTTTCTTCGTGCGGCACTGGGACGATCCGGAGAACCAGCGCGAGGACCGCAAATTCGTCGACGCGGAGAACGGCGTTCTCTATCCGCGGGGCAGTTCCCTCGGCGGCAGCACGACGGTGAACGCGCTCATCACCCTCTTTCCTCAGGGCAAGGAGTGGGAGCGGCTGGTGGAGCTGACCGGCGACACCGGCTGGTCCACCGAGGCGATGCGCGAGCGGTTCCGGCGCCTTGAGCACTGGCAGGGCAAGGACGCCGAGCCCCTGCCCGGCGAGACACCCGCCGAGCGGGACGCCAAGTCCCGCCACGGCACCGACGGTTGGCTCGGCACGACCCGCGCCGACCCGGGTCTGGCCGGGCGCGAGCCGAAGTTCCTCGACATCATCGGCGCGGTGGAGCGGACCGCCCGCGACCGCTTCGGCATCCCCGACGACGTGCCGCTGCCCCGCGACCCGAACGCCGCCGACACCCCGCCCGACTTCCAGGGCATGGGGTTCGTCCCGACCGCCGTGGACGACGGGGTGCGCAACGGCTCCCGCGAGCGGCTGCTCGCCGTGCGGCGGCAGGTCGGGGACCGGCTGACGATCAGGACGGACGCGCTGGTGACCCGGGTGCTCTTCGACGGCGACCGGGCGGTGGGCGTCGCCTACCGCGAGCAGCACCGGGCGTACGGCGCCTCCTCGCGGGAGACCTGCCGTCTCGACCCCGACCCGGCCGACGGGACCGAGGACGAGAGCGCCGAGGGCGCCGAGAAGGCCGCCTGCGCCACCAAGGAGGTCGTCCTGGCGGGCGGCACCTACAACACGCCCCAACTGCTCATGCTCTCCGGCATCGGACCCCGCGCGGAACTGGAGCGGCTCGGCATCCCCGTGCGCGTCGACGCCCCCGGCGTGGGACGCAACCTCCACGACCGCTACGAGGCGTCCGTGGTCGCCGAACTCGATCACGACTACGCCCTGTTCGAGGGTTCCTCACTGAACGTCCCCACCGACGGGGAACCCCGCGACGCGCTGATCGGCGAGTGGGACGACGACCACGGCGGTCCGTACTCGACCAACGGGCTGCTGGCGACGATCATCGCCGAGTCGAGCGTCGCCGACGGCGACTCCGACCTCATGCTGCTGGTGCTGCCCGTCGACTTCCACGGCTACTACCCGGGCTACGCCGAGGACGGTTCGCACGCCCGCGACCGGCTGGCCGTCGTCGTCCTCAAGGGGCACACCAAGAACCGGGGCGGCGTGGTGAGCCTGCGCTCCGCCGACCCCGCCGAGCCGCCGGACATCCGGTTCCACTACTTCTCCGAGGGCACCCCCGGCTGGCAGGAGGACCTGCGCGGGATGGTCGACGGCATCGAGATCGCCCGCGACGTGATCGCCCACGCCGCCGACGCCGGAGTCGCCCGCGAACTGGTCCCAGGTCCCGAGGTCCGCACCGCCGGTCAACTGGAGGAGTGGATCCGCACCCAGTCCTGGGGCCACCACGCCTGCGGCACCGCGAAGATCGGCGCCGACGGCGACCCCTCCGCCGTGCTCGACGGCGACTTCCGGGTGCGCGGAGTGCGGGGACTGCGCGTGGTCGACGCCTCCGTCTTCCCCGACATCCCGGGTCTGTTCATCGCCTCCGCCGTCTACCTGATCAGCGAGAAGGCAGCCGAGACGCTGCTCGCCGAGTACCCCGTCCAGGAAACGTCGACGGCCCGGCGGTGAGCCGCCGGGCCGTCGACAGGAAACGTTCACACCCGAGGGAACGGGCTACACCCAGGTGTCCAGCCACATCCGCGACCGCCACTGGTCCAGCGGGATCGCGGTCCCCGTGAACAGTGGCCAGAAGTAGATGAAGTTCCAGGCGATCAGCAGGACCAGGACGCCCGCGCCCGTCGCGCCGACCACGCGGCGGGTGTCGGACGAGTGCGCCGGACCGATGATCGCGCCGATCATCATCGCCACCGCGAGACAGAGGAACGGCACGAAGACGACCGCGTAGAAGAGGAAGATCGTCCGCTCCTGGTACATGAACCAGGGCAGATACCCCGCCGCGACACCGCAGGCGATGGCACCGGCGCGCCAGTCGCGGCGGAACGCCCAGCGCCACAGCACGTACAGCAGCGCCGCGCAGCCCGCCCACCACAGCGCCGGGGTGCCGATGGCCAGCACCTCGCGGGCGCACTTGCCCGCCGTGTCCGCCGGGCAGCCGTCGGTCCCGGCGGAGGGGGACTCATAGAAGTACGACACCGGGCGGCCCAGCACGAGCCAGCTCCACGGGTTGGACTGGTAGGTGTGCGGGGACGACAGGTGGACGTGGAACTCGTAGACCTCGTGCTCGTAGTGCCACAGGCTGCGCAGCCAGTCCGGCAGGAAGGTCCAGGAGCCGCCCTTGCCCGCGGTCGCCGCCCAGTCGCGGAAGTAGCCGCCGGTGCCGTCGGCGGGGGAGAGGATCCAGCCGATCCAGGACGCCGTGTACACCGCGATCGTCACGGGAACCGTCGCGAGGAACGTGATGCCGGTGTCGTACCTCAGCACCGCCTCGTACGGGTGCCGGGCGCCCGCGACCTTGCGCGCGCCGACGTCCCACAGCACCGCCATCACGCAGAACGCGGCCAGGATGTACAGACCGTTCCACTTGGTGCCGAAGGCCAGACCCAGCATCAGACCCGCCGCCCAGCGCCAGGGGCGCCAGCCGAAGCGGAAGCGGTCCGCGACCTCCGCGTCCGGGCGGGCGCGACCGTCCTGGTCCACCGGGAGCGCGGCGGCGAGTTTCGCGCGGGAGCGGTCCCGGTCCAGGATCAGGCAGCCGAACGCCGCCAGCACGAAGAACATCAGCACCCCGTCGAGCAGCGAGGTGCGGCTCATCACGAAGTGCAGACCGTCGAGCGCCATCAGCAGACCCGCGAGGCAGCCGAGGAACGTCGAGCGGAACATCCGCCGCCCGATCCGGCAGAGCATCAGCACGCTCAGCGTGCCGAGCAGCGCGGTCATGAACCGCCAGCCGAACGGGTCGAACCCGAAGAGCAGCTCGCCGATCCCGATCACGTACTTGCCGACCGGCGGGTGCACGACGTACGCCGCGTCCAGCGGGATGGAGAGGTGGCCGTGCGTCTGGAGGACGGCGTCGTTGGCGTTCTTGTCCCAGTTGACCTCGAAGCCGCGGTGGACGAGGGCCCACGCGTCCTTGGCGTAGTACGTCTCGTCGAATATCACCGCCCGCGGGCTGCCCAGGTTCCAGAAGCGCAGCACGCCCGCGAGGAGCGTGACGAGCAGCGGGCCGCCCCACGCCGACCAGCGGGTGATCCGGTCCGCGAGCAGCGGGGGCGCGCCAAGGACCTGCCACAGGCGCGGTGAGGGCTCGGCGTACGGCGGCACCAGGCGGTCGCGTACGTCGTCCCCTCCCGGCGCGCCTCCCGCGGGCGCGTAGCCGAATCGGCGCAGCCGCCGCTGCCAGGAGGGCCGCTCGTCGTCGGGCGGCGCCTGGCCCTGCCGGAGGTCCGTGGAGGACGCGGTACTGGTCACCGCGCCATGGTAGGGAAACGTGCTGTGGGAGTCCCGCGCATGTGCGGTACCGATTGGGACGCGATCGTTTTCCGTCCGCCCCCGGGGCCCTGGGAGGATGGGGGCGTGACTGGAACCCTTGTCCTCGCAGGTACCCCCATCGGCGACGTCGCGGACGCCCCGCCCCGGCTGGCCGAGGAGCTGGCGGGCGCCGACGTGATCGCCGCCGAGGACACGCGCCGCATGCGCCGCCTCACCCAGGCCCTGGGGGTGACGCCGCGCGGGCGCGTCGTGTCGTACTTCGAGGGCAACGAGTCCGCGCGCACCCCCGAGCTGGTCGAGGAACTGCTCGGCGGGGCGCGGGTGCTGCTCGTCACGGACGCGGGGATGCCCTCGGTCTCCGACCCCGGGTACCGGCTGGTCGCGGCGGCCGTCGAGAAGGACGTCAAGGTCACCGCGGTGCCCGGACCCTCCGCCGTCCTCACCGCGCTCGCCCTGTCCGGGCTGCCGGTGGACCGTTTCTGCTTCGAGGGCTTCCTGCCGCGCAAGGCGGGCGAACGGCTCTCCCGGCTGCGCGAGGTCGAGAGCGAGCGCCGCACCCTCGTCTACTTCGAGGCACCGCACCGCCTGGACGACACGCTCGCCGCGATGTCCGAGGTCTTCGGCGCCGACCGCCGCGCCGCCGTCTGCCGCGAGCTGACCAAGACCTACGAGGAGGTCAAGCGCGGGGGTCTCGCCGACCTCGCCGCCTGGGCGGCCGACGGCGTCCGCGGCGAGATCACCGTCGTCGTCGAGGGCGCCCCCGAACCCGGTCCCGAGGACCTGGACGCCACCGAACTCGTCCGCCGCGTCCGCGTCCGCGAGGAGGCGGGGGAGCGCCGCAAGGAGGCGATCGCCGCGGTCGCCGCCGAGGCGGGGCTGCCCAAGCGGGTGGTGTTCGACGCGGTGGTGGCGTCGAAGAAGCCGCAGGGCTGAGAGGCGTACCCGTCCCTCTCCGGTGCGCCGGAGGTGCGCCCCATGCACGGGCAAAAGGGGCGGGTCCCAGGCAAAGGGCTGCCCCCTGCCACAGGGGCGTTTCGGCAAGGGCGGCCCAAAACGGGTCCAACACTCGACAGGACGGATGCGCTCGCTCACGGTCCGGCGTCCACTGGTCGAAGGGACCACCTCGTCCCTCGCCTCCGGCGGACAAGAGGAGCGGGCATGAGCGAGATCGCAGGAACGGTCGGCCTCCGGGCGACGGCCGGCGCCGTTGTTCACGAGTCGTATTCCTTCGCCTGCATGAGCTGCGGGCACGGCTGGGAGCAGTCGTACGAGATAGCCCACCACACCGACACCGAGGGCCACGAGTGCGTCCGGTACGTCGCGGAGGGGCGGGTCGTGCCGTCCCCGCTGAGCCGCCCGGCGTGCCAGAACTGCGACGGACACGTGGTGCGGATCATGCGCGCCGGACAGGTGTCGTCGGTGCGCGCCTGCGCCCAGCCCGGGTCGCACGCCGTACGCCCTGTCGCCGCGCCGCCCCCGGAGGCGGAGCCGCACCACTGGCACCTCTCCGACCTGCTGCATCCCTTCCAGCGCCGGGCGAGCTGAGGGCGGCTTTTCCGTAGGATCGGCACATGCCTTCGAACGCCGGTCCCGCCCAGGACGACAAGCACGCTGCCCCGCCGCTCCCGGCACCCCTGGCGGTGCCCGTGGCCGACTCGCACACCCACCTCGACATGCAGTCCGGCACTGTTGAGGAGGGTCTGGCGAAAGCCGCGTCCGTGGGGGTGACGACCGTCGTCCAGGTCGGCTGCGACCTCGCGGGCTCCCGCTGGGCCGCCGAGACGGCCGCCGCGCACGACGGCGTCCACGCGGCCGTCGCCCTTCACCCGAACGAGGCGCCGCGCATCGTCCACGGAGACCCCGACGGCTGGTCCAGGCAGGGCGCGCGGGTCGCGGGCGGCGACGCGGCGCTCGACGACGCCCTCGCCGAGATCGACCGACTCGCCGCGCTCGCGCAGGTCAAGGGCGTGGGCGAGACCGGGCTCGACTACTTCCGCACCGGTCCGGAGGGCAAGGAGGCGCAGGAGCGCTCCTTCCGCGCCCACATCGAGATCGCCAAGCGGCACGGCAAGGCACTCGTCATCCACGACCGCGACGCCCACGCCGACGTCCTGCGCGTCCTGAAGGAGGAGGGCGCCCCCGAGCGCACCGTCTTCCACTGCTACTCCGGCGACGCCGACATGGCGGAGATCTGCGCCCGCGAGGGCTACTACATGTCCTTCGCGGGCAACGTCACCTTCAAGAACGCCCAGAACCTGCGCGACGCGCTCGCCGTGGCCCCCGCGGAGCTGATCCTGGTCGAGACCGACGCGCCCTTCCTGACCCCGGCGCCGTACCGGGGGCGCCCGAACGCGCCGTACCTGATCCCGGTCACCGTGCGCGCCATGGCCGCCGTACGCGGCACCGACGAGGACACCCTCGCCACCGCGCTCGCCGCGAACACGGCGCGCGCCTTCGGGTACTGAGCGCCCGTTCGAGGCGGGTATGGAGCGCCCGTTCGAGGCACGACGGACCGTAGTCGCGTCGCTTTGGAGAGTGACGCCCGCTCCGCTAGGTTCTGGGGGCCCGATCCGGACCCCTGGCCTTCTGGAGCGTGTGTCGGCGTGACCAAGTCGCAGTACGAGACGTACGGCCCCGTGGGTCCGCACGGCACCCACGGGAGCGTCGCGCCCACGGTGGCCGACCCCGGCACCGCCCTGCACGGCGCGGACACCCTGCCGTACGACCTGCCCGGCGGCCGGGACACCTACCGCCCCGCCTACGAGTCCGAGGCGTACCTCGCCACCGAGCCCGCGCTGCCGGTGCCCAGACCCGCGCCGGACGTGTACGACGAGGCGGCGGCGGGCGGACGCGCGGCGCGCAGACGGGCCAGGACCCGCGCCGGGTCCGGCTCTCGGTCCGGCTCCAGGACCGGCTCCAGGTCAGGCTCCTGGTCCGGCGAGCGCCCCGACTCCGCCGTGCGCAGGCTCGTCCCGCAGGCGCTCGTCGTCGCCTTCCTCGCGGGCGGCACCAGCGCGTTCGTCGCCGAGGACAAGTCCGTCGAGCTGACCGTGGACGGCGGCCACCGCACCCTGCACACCTTCGCCGACGACGTCACCGGGCTGCTGGAGGACGAGGGCGTCCGCCTCGGACGGCACGACGTGGTCGCCCCCGCCCCCGGCACCCCGCTCGCCGACGGCGACGAGATCACCGTCCGGCACGGCCGCCCGCTCCGGCTCACCATCGACGGCGAGCGGCGCACGGTGTGGACGACCGCCGGCACCGTGGAGGAGGCGCTGCGGCAGTTCGGGGTGCGCGCCGAGGGCGCCTACCTCTCCGTCTCCCGCTCCCAGCCCATCGGGCGCGCCGGGCTCCGCTTCGACGTCCGCACCGAGCGCACCGTCACGATCGTCGCCGACGGGCGCAGCCGCACCGTCCGCACCAACGCCGCCACCGTCGCCGAGGCGCTCGACGACGCCGGGATCGAGCTGCACGGCGAGGACACCACCTCCGTGCCCGCCACGAGCTTCCCGCGCGACGGCCAGACGGTCACCGTGCTCCGCGTGACCGGCACCCGCGAGGTCCGCGAGGAACCCCTCGCATACGCCGTGGAGCGCACCGAGGACCCCGACCTCTTCCAGGGCACCGAGGTCGTCGACCGCCAGGGCAGCCCCGGGCTGCGCCGGTCCACCTATCTGGTGCGCACCGTCAACGGCGTACGGCAGCGCCCCCGCCTGGAGGGCACCGAGGTGGTGCGCGAGCCGCGCCGCGGGAAGGTCCGGTTCGGCACCCGCCCGCGCCCCGCCACCCCGAGCGGCGGCGACCACCTCAACTGGCACGCCCTCGCCGTCTGCGAGTCCGGCGGGCGCCCCGACGCCGTCGACCCCTCCGGCACCTACGGCGGGCTCTACCAGTTCGACGCCCCTACCTGGCACAGCCTCGGCGGCCACGGCCGCCCCCAGGACGCCCCGGCCGAGGAGCAGACCTACCGTGCCAAGAAGCTCTACCAGCGACAGGGAGCCAGCCCGTGGCCGCACTGCGGGGGACGGCTGCGCGGCTGAACGGGCGCGCTGCGCGGTCGTACGGAGCGGGGACCTGCCCCTCCCGCGACGCCGTACGGAACAGGGACCGGGCGTTCCCGCGACGCCGTACGCCCCCGTCGCGGGAGTCCGCCGCGCGGGAGGCGCCCCGCCGCCCCGTACCCTTGTTCCGTGAGTAGCCCCACCCCCGACGCCCTGCTCGGACCCGCCGACATCCGCGAACTGGCGGCCGTGCTCGGCGTCCGGCCCACCAAGCAGCGCGGTCAGAACTTCGTGATCGACGCCAACACGGTCCGCCGCATCGTCCGCACCGCCGGAGTGCGCGACGACGACGTGGTGGTCGAGGTGGGACCGGGTCTCGGCTCCCTCACCCTCGCCCTGCTGGAGGCAGCCGACCGGGTCACCGCCGTCGAGATCGACGACGTGCTCGCCGCCGCGCTGCCCGCGACCATCACCGCCCGGATGCCCGAACGCGCCGCCCGGTTCGCGCTCGTCCACTCCGACGCGATGCTCGTCGAGGAGCTGCCGGGCCCGCCGCCCACCGCGCTCGTCGCGAACCTGCCCTACAACGTCGCCGTCCCCGTGCTGCTGCACATGCTCGACACCTTCCCGAGCATCGAGCGCACCCTGGTGATGGTCCAGTCCGAGGTCGCCGACCGGCTCGCCGCCGCGCCCGGCTCCAAGGTGTACGGCGTGCCGTCGGTGAAGGCGAACTGGTACGCCGAGGTCAAGCGCGCCGGTGCCATCGGGCGCAACGTCTTCTGGCCCGCGCCGAACGTCGACAGCGGGCTCGTCTCGCTGGTCCGCCGCACCGAGCCGATCGAGACCACCGCCACCAAGAAGCAGGTCTTCGCGGTCGTGGACGCCGCCTTCGCGCAGCGCCGCAAGACCCTGCGCGCCGCGCTCGCGGGCTGGGCCGGTTCGGCAGCCGCCGCCGAGGCGGCTCTCGTCGCGGCAGGGATCTCCCCGCAGGCGCGCGGCGAGTCGCTGACGGTCGAGGAGTTCGCGCGGATCGCGGAGCACAAGGGGGCGGGCGCGTGAGCGTCACGGTACGCGTACCGGCCAAGGTCAACGTCCAGCTCGCGGTCGGCGCCGTACGCCCCGACGGCTTCCACGACCTCGCCAACGTCTTCCTCGCGGTCGGTCTCTACGACGAGGTCACCGTGACCCCCGCCGACGAACTCCGGATCACCTGCGAGGGCCCGGACGCCGCGTCGGTCCCGCTGGACCGCACCAACCTGGCCGCGCGTGCCGCGATCGCCCTCGCCGGGCGCCGGGGCATCGAACCGGCGGTCCACATCCACATCGCCAAGGACATCCCGGTCGCCGGGGGCATGGCGGGCGGCAGCGCGGACGGCGCGGGCGCGCTGGTCGCCTGCGACGCGCTGTGGCGCACGGGGGCGTCCCTCCCGGAACTCCTCGACATCTGCGCCGAGCTGGGCAGCGACGTGCCCTTCAGCCTGGTCGGCGGCGCGGCTCTCGGTCTCGGCCGCGGCGAACGCCTCACCCCGCTCGACATCGGCGGCGGCTTCCACTGGGTCTTCGCGATGGCGGAGCGCGGTCTGTCCACCCCGGCGGTCTTCCGCGAGTTCGACCGCCTCGCCGAGGGCCGCGACATCCCCGAACCCGTCGCCTCCCCGGACCTCCTCGACGCCCTCGCCAAGGGCGACCCGGACGCCCTCGCCGCCACCCTCTCCAACGACCTCCAGCCCGCCGCGCTCTCCCTCTACCCGGAACTCGCCGCCACCCTCGCGGCGGGCCACGCGGCAGGCGCCCTCGCCACCCTGGTCTCCGGCTCCGGCCCCACGACCGCCTTCCTGACCCGCGACCCGGAATCGGCGACGAAGGTCGCGGAGGCGCTGCTGACCTCCGGCACGTGCAGGACGGTACGGGTGGCGTCCGGTCCTGCGCCGGGGGCGTTGGTGGTCTGACGCGTCAGAGCTGGTCGACGGCGGTCAAATCGATGCCGATGAGATAGGGCTTGTCGACCTTGATCTGGTCGCGGTGCATGCCCATGTGCACGTAGGACCTGGTGAGCGGGTCGAGTTCGTAGACATGGACGACGGGCTTGCCGTTCGTCGCCTCGACGCGCCAGAAGTTCGGAATTCCGGCGGCGGCGTACTTCTGCGGCTTGGTCGTGCGGTCCCGGGACTCGGAATCGGGCGAGACGACTTCGACGGCCAGGAGGACATCCTTGGCCAGGAAGCTGACCTGGGCGCGCCCGCTGAGTGCGTCGGCCCAGGTCACGATGACATCTGGTTCGAGACCGTTGTGCTCATCGAGGATGACGGTCATTTGCCGACTGACCTTGTACTCGTCCGGTCGGTCGGCACGAAGGCCGCTCACCAGCAGGTCGACCCCGACGGAGTGGTACGTGGACTGCGGCCGCGCGAGTACCAGGGTGCCGTCGATCAGCTGAATATGCGGCGGAAGGCCGGGCATCGTGAGCAGGTCGTCCACGGTGAAGCCGTCTTTGGGCGGCACGTGCCAGCGGCTGTACTGCGATGCCGACTCGGACTCGGTCATGGTTCCTCCCGTGACCCCACCCTCGCGTGCACGCGAGGGCTTCCTGGATCGCTGGCTGTGCAGCGTCGCAGAGGGCCGGCCCGGCCCCTGTTGAGGATGTTCAGAGCGCCGACGCGATCCGCGTTTGCTGTGAAGCGGCACGCCATGCACGCGAACCTCGCCTGGGTGACGCGGTTCCCCTTCGCGATATGCCCGCAGCTGGGGCAGGAGAGGGAGGTGTTGCGGGGGTCCACCGCGACGACGGTCCGACCGGCGCTTTCAGCCTTGTTGGCGAGGATCGCGAGGAACACCCCCCAACCCGTGTCGAGAATCGACCTGTTGAGCCCGGCTTTTGCGGCCCGTTGGTTCGGGAGGAAGGCGCCAGGCTGTTCGGGGTCGGGCTTGGGTACGGGCGCTTTGGTCATGCCCGCGACGTTCAGCCGTTCGTGGGCGATCACTTGGTGGTCGCGGACAAGCATGAGAGCGGTCTTGTGCGCGTGATCCAGGCGTCGGCGCCGGATCTTCGCGTGGATCCTGGCCACCTTCCGTGCGGCGGCGCGGTGCTTCTTCGTGCGCCGTTTGGCACGCCTGGGAAACGTCGCCAGCTGCCGTTGTGCCTCGGCGAGTTCCTGGGCCGCTTCTCGGAGGAAGCGGGGGCTGGCGATGTGCTTGCCGTCCGATGTGGTCAGGAAGTGGGTGATGCCCATGTCGATGCCGATGACCGCGTCCGTCTGTGGCAGGGGTTCGGCGGGAACGTCGCAGGACAGGACGACGTACCAGCGGCTTCCCTCGCGTTTGACCGTGACCGT
This sequence comes from Streptomyces sp. DSM 110735, assembly GCF_016482685.1. Classification (GTDB taxonomy): domain Bacteria; phylum Actinomycetota; class Actinomycetes; order Streptomycetales; family Streptomycetaceae; genus Streptomyces. The sequence goes on from NZ_JACYHF010000009.1 coordinate 98,483, forward strand.
CTTCACCCGCCCCTTGACCGGGCGATGCTGATGAACGCGGATGTGTCCGATGCCCTGGATCCGCACGCGGGTCTGCGGATCGTGCGGGGTGGAGTGCCAGCGGCAGCCGTCGCCGTCCCTGGGAAAGACGACGGTGTCAAAGCGCCCAACGCCTTTGAAGCGAGGGTATCCGGGCGTTGCACCGCTCTTCACGCGGCGGAAGAACGCGGTGAACGCCCTGTCGAGGCGGCGCAGCGTGGCCTGCTGGGAGGAGAAGGACCAGCGGTCCTGCCGCTCAGGGTCGAATGCGCGGATCTCCTTCAGCTGCGCGGACTGGCCGCCGTACGTGATTCTCGTCATCGAACTGTGCCGGTAGGCGTCCCGGCGCTCCTGGAGCGCGCCGTTGTAGAGGGAGCAGTGGTTGGCCAGCATCTCGCGAAGTGCCTGGGCCTGACGGGTCGTGGGGCGAAGGAGGAACTTGTATGTGCGGATCACGTCTGCTCCCCTTCCCTTTTGTCCCCTGTGCCTGCATAGGACCCAGCCGCCCCTGGCCGCCTCGTACTCAGCCGCCACCACCGATCATGCGTTCCATGCGCGCGCGGCCCTGGGAATCGGTCGCCGTTCACCTCATCGAGGGACACCCCAGCGACCCACAGTCACTTGATCAGCGGTTGGAGACCTGAGCACCTCATCGCGCAGGGTGACCACCCCCTCTCGATCCGCCACCCCCACTACAGGCCCTACGCTTGAAGGCTGATCCGCCCCGCGCGCACAGGAGTGAAATGGCCGTCAACCTGGTCAATGTCGAGAACGTCAGCAAGGTCTACGGCACGCGTGCCCTGCTGGACGGTGTCTCGCTCGGTGTGTCGGAGGGGGACCGGATCGGGGTCGTCGGGCGGAACGGGGACGGGAAGACCACGCTGATCCGGATGCTCGCGCGGCTGGAGGAGGCCGACAGCGGGCGGGTGACGCACTCCGGGGGGCTGCGGCTCGGCGTGCTGACGCAGCACGACTCGCTCGATCCGGAGGCGACCGTCCGGCACGAGGTCATCGGGGACATGGCCGACCACGAGTGGGCGGGCAACGCCAAGGTCAGGGACGTGCTGACCGGGCTGTTCGGCGGGCTCGACCTGCCCGGGTTCCCCAAGGGGCTGGACACCGTCATCGGTCCGCTCTCCGGCGGTGAGCGGCGCCGTATCGCGCTGGCGAAGCTGCTCATCGAGGAGCAGGACCTCGTCGTCCTGGACGAGCCCACCAACCACCTCGACGTCGAGGGCATCTCCTGGCTGGCCCGGCATCTGCGCGAGCGCCGCTCGGCGCTGGTGTGCGTCACCCACGACCGCTGGTTCCTGGACCAGGTCTGCACCCGCATGTGGGACGTGCAGCGCGGTGATGTGTACGAGTACGAGGGCGGCTACTCCGACTACGTCTTCGCCCGTGCGGAGCGCGAGCGCATCGCCGCCACCGAGGAGGTCAAGCGGCAGAACCTCGTGCGCAAGGAGCTGGCCTGGCTGCGCCGGGGCGCGCCCGCCCGTACCTCCAAGCCGCGCTTCCGCGTCGAGGCCGCCAACGAGCTGATCAAGGACGTGCCGCCGCCGCGCGACACCAGCGAGCTGATGAAGTTCGCCTCCTCCCGGCTCGGCAAGACGGTCTTCGACCTGGAGAACGTCTCCATCGAGGCGGGTCCCAAGCTGCTGCTCCAGCACGTCACCTGGCAGCTCGGTCCCGGCGACCGCATCGGTCTGGTCGGCGTCAACGGCGCGGGCAAGACCTCCCTGCTGCGCGCCATGGCCCAGGCCGCCCGCACCGAGGGCGAGGCGCAGCCCGCCGCCGGACGCATCGCGGTCGGCAGGACGGTCAAGCTCGCCTACCTCTCCCAGGAGGTCGCCGAACTCGACCCCAGCACCCGGGTATTGGAAGCCGTGCAGCAGGTGCGTGAGCGCGTCGACCTCGGCAAGGGCCGTGAGATGACGGCGGGTCAGCTCTGCGAGACCTTCGGCTTCAGCAAGGAGAAGCAGTGGACGCCGGTCGGTGACCTCTCCGGCGGTGAGCGCCGCCGTCTGCAGTTGCTGCGCCTGCTCATGGACGAGCCCAACGTCCTCTTCCTGGACGAGCCCACCAACGACCTCGACATCGAGACCCTCAACCAGTTGGAGGACGTCCTCGACGGCTGGCCAGGATCGATGATCGTCATCTCCCACGACCGCTTCTTCGTCGAGCGCACCACCGACAAGGTGTACGCCCTCCTCGGTGACGGCACGCTGCGGATGCTGCCGCGCGGTATCGACGAGTATCTGGAGCGGCGGCAGCGGATGGAGGAGGCGGTCGCCGCGTCCGCTCCCGCCCCGAAGAGCGCCGCCGCCCCCGAGCGCAGCGCCGCCGACCAGCGCGCCGCGAAGAAGGAACTCCAGAAGATCGAGCGCCAGTTGGACAAGATCTCCGAGAAGGAGACCAAGCTCCACGCGGCCATCGCGGACAACGCCACCGACTTCGGCAAGGTGGCCGAACTCGACGCCCAGCTCCGGGGTCTCGCCGACGAGCGCGAGGAACTGGAGATGCGCTGGCTGGAGTTGGCCGAGGACGCGTAACGACGGCATCACGGGCCGGTCCTCCCTTGGGAACGCTTGGGAGGACCGGCTCTCGTGCGCTGCTGTGCTGTCGGCGGCGGGTGATAGAAAAGAGCCGTTCGGGGGAGCGCGCGCCGGCCTGCGGGTCGGCCACCGCCTCGGAGCACTTGGCTAAAAATCAGTGGACGAGGGGGAACAGCGCTGATGACTCAGCCACCCGGTCAGCCGCCGCAGGGCGGATTCGGAGCACCGCAGGACCAGCCGCCGCAGGGCCACCAGCCCCCGGCGCAACCGCCGCACGGCCAGCCTCCGCAGGGTCAGCCGCCGCAGAGTCCGCCTCCGCAGAGTCCGCCGCAGCCCGGTTTCGGCGCTCCGCAGAACGCCCCGCAGAACGCCCCGCAGGGTCCCCCGCCCCCCGCGCAGCCGCCCAACACCCCGCCCCAGCAGCCCGGTTACGGCTTCCCGCAGCAGCCGCCCGGACCCTACGCGCAGCCGGGTCCGTACGCCCAGCAGCCGGGTCCCTACGGCTACCCGCCCCAGCCCGGCGGTCCGTACGCCCAGCAGCCCGGTCCCTACGGCTACCCGCAGCAGCCGTACCCCGGCGCCCCCGGCACCCCGCCCGGCTCCGGCGGCAACGGCAAGAAGGTCGCCGTCATCGCGGGCGCCGTCGCCGCCGCGCTGCTCCTCGTCGGCGGCACGGTCTACGCCGTGACCTCCGGCGACTCCGGCGGCAAGAAGCCCGTCGCGCACCAGAGCGACGACCCCAAGCCGACCGTCACCGCCCCGGTCGACCCGGGCGACGGCAGCGGCGACGGCGGCTCCGACACCGACGACCTCAACGCGGGCCGCAAGCCCGGCGAGGCGAAGGTCCTCTGGTACAAGACCGCCCCCGACGCCCCCGGTTCGGGCGCGGACGCCCCGGGCATGTGGATCACCGGACGTACGGCGGTGAAGGCGGCGTACAAGCAGGTCTTCGCCTACCGCGTGACCGACGGCACCCCCGCCTGGGCGCCGATCTCCTTCCCGCAGAAGATCTGCGCGGTCACCCCGGACCCCGCCGACGGCAAGATCGTCGTCGGGTACATGAACGGCGTCAGCGACCGCGCCAAGTGCAACCAGCTCCAGCAGATCGACCTCGACACCGGCAAGAAGGGCTGGCACGGCGAGGTCCCCGACGGCGGGCTGTTCGACAGCGCGATGAACGTGCAGCTCGTCACCAGCGGCAACACCCTGCTGGTCGGGCGCTCGCAGTCGGGCGTCGCGTTCGACATCCGCACCGGGCACAAGATGTACGAGTCCAAGAAGTACGGCGAGGACTGCTTCCCGGTCGGCTTCACGGGCGGCGGCGGACGGCTGGTCCAGGTCGCCTCCTGCGGCGCCGGTCGCAGCGACGAGCACGACGAGGTACGACAGCTCGACGCGGTCACCGGCAAGGTGAAGTGGACACAGAAGATCAAGAAGGGCTGGCGGGTCCAGCACGCGTACGCGGTGAACCCGCTGGTGATCTACCTCGTCAACGACGACAAGAAGGCGTGGAACATCTCCACCCTGACCGACGGCGGCACGTTCCGCTCCGAGGTGAAGGTGGACGAGAAGTTCACCACGAGCTGCGGATGGGCGGTGCTCAACCGCGCGCTCCAGGGCTGCCAGGGTGCCGTCGTCTCCGGCGACACGCTCTATCTGCCGACCAGCAGGACCACCGGACCCAACGAGATCGTCGCCGTCAGCCTCGCCACCGGCAAGGAGAAGTGGCGCGTCAAGTCCCCCACGGACGAGTCGATGACGCCGATCAAGGCGGAGGGCGGCAAGCTCGTCGCCTATGTGCACCCGTCGTACGACACCGGGGGGCGGATCGTCGCGATCCCGACCGCCGGGTCCTCGCACAAGCCGGGCACGCTGCTCCAGAACCCGTCCTCGACCGCGGAGATCGAGAACACCTTCTTCAGCAGCGCGATCGCGTGGTCCGACGGCCGGTTCTACCTCTCCTCGAACCGGCTGACCGGCAACGACGACGACAAAGAAAAGCTGATGATGGCGTTCGGCAAGTGACCCACGCCCCGCCTCCCCACCCCGAGGTACCCACCCCATGACCCAGCCACCCCCCAACGACCCCCAGCGGGACACCTCCGGTGAGGCGTCGCAGGTTCCGGCACCGCAGGAGCCGTCCCCGGCCACCTCGCAGCCGACCGACCCCGCCACGCCCGAGTCCCCGGACAACTCCGGTGCCACGCAAAGCGGTTCCAAGGCGCCTCTGAGCAAGGAGCGGGAAACCCAGGACCCGCCGACCACCCAGCTCGCCCCCGTCCCGCCGACGGACGCCCCCGAGCCTGCCGCCGAGCCCCCGGACAACTCCGCTGCCGCACAAGGCGGTTCCACGGCGTCCCTGAGCAAGGAGCCCGAGGCGCAGGACCCGCCGACCACGCTGCTGAAGCCGGTCCCGCCCGTGGACGCGACTCCGGCTGCCGCCGGGGACAACTCCGATGCGGACAAGGGTGGTTCGCAGGCATCCCCGGGCGCGCAGACCGGCGCCCAGGACCCCCCGACCACGCAACTCGCGCCCGTCCCCCAGCCGGGCGGCTTCGGCCCGCCCCAGCCGCCCACCGCGCCGGTACCGGCACCCCAACCGCCCGCGTCCCAGCCGGGGTTCGGCGCGCCCCAGCCGCCCGCCGCCGCCCCGCAGCCCGGCGGATACGGCGCGCCGCAGCCCCCCGCTGCCGCGCCCCAGCCCGGTTTCGGCGCACCCCAGGGTCAGCCCCCCGCGTCCGCGCCCGGATTCGGCGCACCCCAGGACCAGCCCGGCGGATACGGCACGCCCCAAGGCACGCCCCCCGCCGCCCCCCAGCCCGGCGGATACGGCGCGCCCCCCGGCTACGGTCCCGTCCCGCAGGGCAGCCCCACCCCCGGCTACGCCTACCCGCAGCCGTACGCCCACCCCACCGCCCCGCAACCGCACCCCGCCGCCCCGCCGCAGGCTCCCTACGGCTACCCCCAGGCTCCGCCGCCCCCCGGCTACGCCTACCCGGGGCAGCCGCAGCAGCCGTACGGCTACCCGGGCGGGCCGCAGCCGCCGTACACGCAGCACCCCACCGCGCCGTACCCCGCGCCGAAGCAGGGCGGGCAGCGGACCGTGGTGTACATCGTCGTCGCCGCCGTGCTCGCGATCGCGCTGATCGCGGGGCTCGGGTTCTGGTACGCCAACTCCGGTGACGGCGGCGGGAAGCAGAACACCGCGCACTCCTCCGGCGGCACCGGCGGGAAGAACGGCTCCGGCGGGACGGCGGGCGGCGGCAAGGAGAAGGCTCCGGCCGATCCCAGCGCCAAGCTGCTGTTCCAGGTGCCGCTGCCGCAGACCAAGAACACCGTCGTGACGGCGGGTTCCTGGCTGACGGACACGGTGTACGCCAAGTCGGGCGTCGCGGAGATCACCGGGTACGACCCCGCCGACGGCACCCGCAAGTGGACGCTCAAGCTGCCCGGTCCGGTCTGCTCGGCGAGCAGGCAGCTCACCGACGACGGACGCACCGCGATCGTCTTCCAGCCGAAGATGAACGACACCCGGGCGGGCTGCAGCCAGGTCGCCGCCGTGGACCTCGTCAAGGGCACGCGGCTGTGGACGAAGACGGTGGGGGAGGGCGACTTCCCCGTCACCTTCGACAACGTCACCGTCTCGGGCCGTACCGTCGCGGCGGGCAGCAACGAGGGCGGCGCCGCGTTCGACATCGACTCCGGCAAGGCGCTCTGGCAGCCCAAGCCGTCCGACGGCTGCTACGACGCCGGATACGGCGGGGGCGCCAAGCTCGTCGCGGTCCGCAAGTGCGGCGGCTACGACAACCCGACGCTGCACATCCAGACCATCGACCCGAAGTCCGGCAAGGTGCTCTCCGAGTACAAGATGGCCCCCGGCATCGAGTACGCCTCCGTGATCTCCACCGAGCCCCTGGTCGTCGCCGCCGACGTGGGCGACAGCGCGGGCGACGGCAGCGGCATCTCGGACTACTTCTCCATCGACAACAAGACCGGCAAGCTGCTCACCCGGATCTCCGCACCCGGCGACACCTACGCGGGCAAGTGCGACAGCATCACACGGGTCGAGGACTGCCGGGGCGTCGTCGCGGGCAACGGCAAGCTGTACCTCGCCACCGAGGAGCACGACGGCACGGGCGACAAGTACAGCAAGACCAACGAGATCGTCGCCTTCGACCTGACCACCGGCAAGCAGACCGGCCAGCGCGCCCCCGCGGGCAACGGCTACACGCTCTACCCGCTGCGCATGGACGGCACCAACCTGCTCGCCTACAACCACCCGCCCTACGACAAGGGCGGCCAGGTCCTCAGCATCGACGGCTCCTCCTTCAAGGCGACCAAGCTGCTGGAGAACCCGGCCACCCGTGACGTGCACCAGTCGGAGGCGACCATGCCGCCCGACTACGCGGAACTCCGGTTCGCGGGTGGCCGTCTGTTCATGTCCGCGGTCTTCGCGCACAAGGTGACCTACGGCAAGGAGTACCTGGTGCTCGCCTTCGGCACGGACGACTGAGCGCGCAGGACGACTGAGCGCAGGACGGCTGAGCGCACCCCGCCTCGTCCCGAGTGCCCCGGATTTCATCGGTCCGGGGCACTTCTCCGCATAGTGGCGGCGCGACGTCGAACAAGCGTGTAACTTCCGGGACATGGGGGACGAGGCGCCGGGGGGCCCTCTGTCCCCGGGGACCGGTGGGCGTCCATAGTGGGGCATCCACCGGGGGACTGGGGGGTTTGCAGTATGGGAGTGCGGCTGATGGTCGTCGACGACCACCGCCTGCTCGCGGAGGCGCTGGCCTCCGCGCTCAAGCTGCGCGGGCACCGGGTGCTCGCGGCGGCGGCACCGGCGGCGGGCGCTGCCGAGCTGGTGATCACACGGGCACCCGAGGTGTGCCTGCTGGGTACGGCGGCACCCGCCGAGCCGGGCGCCTTCGACCCGGTGGTCCGGATCAAGCGGGAGCGTCCGCAGGTGGCCGTGGTGGTCCTCGGACCCGTGCCGTCCCCGCGCGGCATCGCGGCTGCCTTCGCGGCCGGTGCCTCGGGGTACGTCCGGCACGACGAGCGCATCGAGGGCGTCGAGCGGGCCATCATGAAGGCACGGGCGGGCGAGGCTGCCGTCGCGCCCCAGCTTCTCCAGGGCGCCTTCGCGGAGCTGCTCAACCCCGCCGCCCAGCCCGACGACGAGGGGCAGCGGCTGCTGCGGCTGCTCACCCCGCGCGAGGTCGAGGTGCTGGTCCGGGTCGCGGACGGTGAAGACACGCGCCGTATCGCGGCGGGCATGGGGATAGCGCCCAGCACCGCCCGTACCCATGTGCAGCGCGTCCTGATGAAGCTCGGCGTCGGCTCCCGCCTGGAAGCCGCCGCCCTCGCCGCCCGCACCGGTCTGCTGGACAGAGCGGGACCCCTGCCGCACATGACGACGGGGCCGGAGCTGTGACGCACAGCTCCGGCCCCGCACGGTCCACGCCCGGCTAGTGAGCCGGGTCCTCCTCGCTCACGCCCTCCGCGGGGAGCGGGGGCGGGGTCGGGCGGAGCTTGAGCCACGCCAGGAAGAAGACGCCGAGGATCAGCATGCCGATGCCGGTCCACAGGTTGATGTTGACGCCCTCGGCCTTGTCGATCGCCGCCTGGGAGTCGGTGATCCCGGCGATCGTGACGATGATGCCGTAGACCACGAACAGTCCGCCGATGATGCGCCGCAGGTCGAAGATGCGGGCCGCGGTCGCGGACTTGCCCTCCAGCTCGGTGACCTCGCGCTGGACGTCGTGCTCGGTCGCGCCGTGCCCGCTGGTCTCGTGCTCGGGGCGGGGGGATTCTTCGGTCATGGTTTCCTCATCCTCCCGCGATCAGAACGAGAACGGGATGTAGCAGGCGGCGGCCAGGACGACGGCGCCCCAGCCGAGCAGGGCGGGCTTGCGGTACCAGGCGTCGTCGCCCTCGGCCGGTGCCTCGGACATGCCCGGCGAGGTGGTGCCGTAGACCAGACCCTGGAGTTCCTCGGCGGGCTTGGCCTTGGTGAACAGCGACACCGCGACCATGACGACCGCGCCCGCGACGAAGCCCGCGATGGCGGAGACGAAGTTGGCGCCCTGGTCGGAGGGGATCGAGATGATGCCCTGCTTGTAGAACACGAAGTAGTTGACCATCGCGGTCGCGGTGCCCGCGAGCAGACCCCAGAAGCCGGACTTGGCCGAGGCGCGCTTCCAGAACATGCCGACGATGAAGACCACGAACATCGGGACGTTGAAGAAGGAGAACAGCGTCTGGAGGTAGCTCATGATGTTCGAGAACGAGGACGCCAGGAACGCCGTGCCGACGGAGGCGGCAACACCGATCACGGTGATCAGGCGGCCGAAGCGGACGTAGTAGCCGTCCTCCTGGCCGGGCTTGACGTAGCGCGCCCAGATGTCGGTGGTGAACACGGTGTTGAAGGACGACACGTTGGCCGCCATGCCCGCCATGAACGCCGCGAGCAGACCGGTGACCGCGATGCCGAGCACGCCGTTGGGCAGCAGTTCCTGCATCAGATAGGGGATCGCGTCGTTGTACTGGAGCCCGGAACCGGCGGTGCCGATCTTGGGGACCAGGGCGGCGGCGACCAGACCCGGGATCATCACCAGGAAGACGATGAAGATCTTCGGGTACGCGGCGATCAGCGGGGTGCGCTGTCCCGCGGAGAGGTTCTTCGCGGACAGGGCGCGCTGCACCTCGGCGAAGTTGGTGGTCCAGTAGCCGAAGGACAGCACGAAGCCGAGACCGAGGACGATGGTCAGCCAGTTCGCGCCGAGCGGGTTGGTGCTGCCGATGCCGGTGCCGCCCCACGCGGTGGTGAAGTTCGCCCCGTGCGTGGCGTCCAGCTTGTGGGTCAGACCGTCCCAGCCGCCGACCTTCTTCAGACCGAGGAAGGTGATCGGGATGAGGGCGGCCAGGATCACGAAGAACTGGAGGACCTCGTTGTAGATCGCCGAGGAGAGACCGCCGAGCGTGATGTACGCGAGCACGAAGGCGCCCGCGACCACGATCGCCACCCACTGCGGCCAGCCGAGCAGTGCCTCGACCACGATCGCCAGCGCGTACAGGTTGACGCCCGCGATCAGGATCGCCGCGAACGCGAACAGGATCGAGCTGAGCAGATGGGCTGCCTTGTCGAAGCGCAGCAGCAGGAACTCGGGGACCGAGCGGACCTTGCTGCCGTAGTAGAAGGGCATCATCACGAGGCCCAGGAAGACCATCGCGGGGATGGCGCCGATCCAGTACCAGTGCACGGTGTACGCGCCGTACTGCGCGCTGTTGGCCGCCATGCCCAGGATCTCGGTGGCCGCCAGGTTCGCCGAGATGAAGGCGAGACCGGTGATCCAGGCGGGCAGCGAGCGTCCGGAGAGGAAGAAGTCCAGGCTGGTCTTCACCGAGCGGCGGGCGGCGAAGCCGATGCCGAGGACGACGACGAAGTAGATGGCCAGGATCGTGTAATCGAGCCAGTTGGTGGGGAGCCGTAGCTCCGCGGCCAGATAGGTGGGGCCCGCCGCCAGGGGCGCGGGGCCGGTCGGGGACGTCTGCATGAGAACTCGCTTCGTTGCGCGAACTGATCCAGAGCGGAACCTACGCCGCGGCCTTCAGTATTTGAACAGTTCTGTTGGTGTTCTTTGTTTGATTGTGATCGTGCGACCCGTTGTCGAGTTGTGGTTTGTTATGTTTGTTTGTGTTGAGTGATTGGGTGTGGGCGCCCCGCGGGGTGGTCGATCAAGGAGTCCGGCGTGAAGAAGACCCCGACGCAACTGGCCGACGGGCGTGAGCTGATCTACTACGACCTGCGCGACAGCGCGGTGCGCGACGCGGTGGACCGGCGCCCCCTTGAGCCCACCGTCACCCGCTCCGAGATCCGCCGCGACCCGCTGCTCGGCGACTCGGTCGCCATCGCCTCCCACCGCCAGGGCCGCACCTACCACCCCCCGGCCGACGAGTGCCCGCTGTGCCCGAGCCGGGGCGAGCGGCTGAGCGAGATCCCCGACTCCTCCTACGACGTCGTGGTCTTCGAGAACCGCTTCCCTTCCCTCGCCGGGGACTCGGGGCGCTGCGAGGTCGTCTGCTTCACCTCCGACCACGACGCGTCCTTCGCCGACCTCACCGAGGAGCAGGCCCGGCTGGTCCTCGACGCATGGACCGACCGCACCGCCGAGCTGTCCCAACTCCCCGCGGTGAAGCAGGTGTTCTGCTTCGAGAACCGGGGCGCCGAGATCGGTGTGACCCTCGGCCATCCCCACGGGCAGATCTACGCCTACCCGTTCACCACACCCCGCACCGCGCTGATGCTCCGCTCGGTCGCCGCGCACAAGGAGCAGAGCGGCGGGGAGAACCTCTTCGACGCCGTCCTCGCGCGGGAACTCGCCGGTGAGCGGGTCGTCCTGGAGAGTGAACACTGGGCGGCGTTCGTGCCGTACGCCGCGCACTGGCCGTACGAGGTCCACCTGTACCCCAAGCGCCGGGTGCCCGATCTGCTCGCGCTCGACGAGGACGCGCGCACAGAGTTTCCCCAGGTCTATCTGGAACTCTTGAGGCGCTTCGACCGGATCTTCGAGCGGGAGGGAGAGGGAAGCGCTGTGGGCGGGACTCCGAGCGAGTCTCCGACGCCGTACATCGCCGCCTGGCACCAGGCGCCGTTCGGCGACACGGGTGTCCCCGGCGCGCAGCGCGAGGACTTCGCGCTGCACCTGGAGCTTTTCACCATCCGACGCACTTCCGGCAAGCTGAAGTTTCTCGCGGGTTCCGAGTCCGGCATGAACGTATTCATCAACGACGTGCCGCCGGAGCGCGCGGCCGAGCGACTGCGAGAGGTAGCGAGTTCATGAAGTACCTGGTGACGGGTGGCGCGGGTTACGTCGGCAGCGTGGTGGCCCAGCATCTGCTGGAGGCGGGGCACGAGGTCACCGTCCTCGACAACCTCTCCACCGGCTTCCGCGCGGGCGTCCCCGAGGGGGCGACCTTCGTCGAGGGCGACATCCGCGACGCCGCCAAGTGGCTCGACGCCTCCTACGACGGCGTGCTGCACTTCGCCGCGTTCTCGCAGGTCGGCGAGTCGGTCGTGAAGCCCGAGAAGTACTGGGAGAACAACGTCGGCGGCACCATGGCGCTGCTCGCCGCGATGCGCGAGGCGGGCGTGCGCCGCCTGGTCTTCTCCTCCACCGCCGCGACCTACGGCGAGCCGGAGGAGGTCCCGATCCGGGAGTCCGCCCCGACGAAGCCCACCAACCCCTACGGCGCCTCCAAGCTCGCCGTCGACCACATGATCACCGGCGAGGCGGCGGCGCACGGACTGGCGGCGGTCTCGTTGCGCTACTTCAATGTGGCGGGCGCGTACGGCAGTTACGGCGAGCGGCACGACCCCGAGTCCCACCTCATCCCGCTCGTCCTCCAGGTCGCCCAGGGACGCCGCGACGCCATCTCCGTCTACGGCGACGACTACCCGACCCCCGACGGCACCTGCGTGCGCGACTACATCCACGTCGCCGACCTCGCCGAGGCACACCTCCTCGCCCTCGACGCCGCCAAGACCGGCGAGCACCTGATCTGCAACCTCGGCAACGGCAACGGCTTCTCCGTCCGCGAGGTCGTCGAGACCGTCCGCGAGGTCACCGGGCACCCGGTCCCCGAGATCACCGCCCCGCGCCGGGCGGGCGATCCGGCGGTCCTGGTGGCGTCCGCCGAGACGGCACGCGCCACACTGGGCTGGAACCCTTCCCGCGCGGACCTCGCCGGGATCATCGCGGACGCCTGGCAGTTCGCGCGTCGGACGCACAAGGAGCAATAGTGGGCGCAGAGTCGGTCCGGGAACGCTTCGCCGAGCTGTACGGAGCCGAGCCGGAGGGGGTGTGGGCGGCGCCGGGCCGGGTCAACCTGATCGGCGAACACACCGACTACAACGACGGCTTCGTGATGCCGTTCGCACTTCCCCACCAGGTGACGGCGGCGGTCTCGCGCCGCACCGACGGGGTGCTGCGCCTGCACTCGGCGGACATCGGGGGCGACCCCGTGGAGCTGGAGCTGTCCGCGCTGGAGCCGGGCTCCGACACGGACTGGACGGCGTACCCGGCGGGCGTCGTCTGGGCGCTGCGCGAGGCGGGCTGTGCGCTGACCGGCGCGGACATCCACCTGTCCTCCACGGTGCCGACCGGCGCGGGTCTGTCCTCCTCGGCGGCACTGGAGATCGTCGTCGCCCTCGCCCTGAACGACCTCCACGAACTCGGGCTGCCCCGCTGGCGGTTGGCCCGCCTGTGCCAGCGCGCCGAGAACGTCTACGTCGGCGCCCCCACCGGCATCATGGACCAGACCGCCTCCGCCTGCTGCGAGGAGGGCCACGCCCTCTTCCTCGACACCCGCGACCTCTCCCAGCGCCAGATCCCCTTCGACCTCGCCGCCGAGGACCTGCGCCTCCTGGTCGTCGACACCCAGGTCAAGCACGCCCACAGCAGCGGCGAGTACGGCAAGCGCCGCGCGGGCTGCGAGAAGGGCGCGGCACTGCTGGGCGTGGACGCGCTGCGGGACGTGCCGTACGAGGACCTCGACAAGTCCCTCGCGGACCTCGGCGACGAGGACGAGGTCCGCCGCCTGGTCCGCCACGTCGTCACGGAGGACCACCGGGTGGAACGGGTGGTGGCCGTGCTTCAGTCGGGCAACGTCCGCGACATCGGCCCCCTCCTCACCGAGGGCCACGCCTCCCTCCGCGACGACTTCCGCATCTCCTGCCCGGAACTGGACCTCGCCGTCGACACGTCCCTGTCAGCCGGAGCCCTCGGCGCCCGCATGACCGGCGGCGGCTTCGGCGGCTCCGCCATCGCCCTGGTGGAAGCGACCTCGGTGGACACCATCACCAAGGCGATCGAGGAGTCCTTCACGAACGCCGGGTACACGACCCCCCGCGTCTTCGAAGCGGTGCCGTCGCCGGGAGCCCGCCGCGTGCTCTGAGCGCTGCGGTCACCCCAGCTTCTTCGTCAGCGTGTACTCCGTGACCCCCGGGGGATAGTCCGGGATCTCGCAGACGATCTCGTAGCCCTGTTTGCGGTAGAAGGCGGGGGCCTGGAAGTCCCAGGTCTCCAGGCGGGCGTGGGTGCAGGCGCGGGTGGTGCGGGCGAGGTTCTCGGCGTCGGTGAGGAGGCGGGTGCCCAGGCCGGTGCCCCGGTGGGCGGTGTCGACCCAGAGGTGGGTGATGTGGAGCCAGCCGGCCCAGGTGTGGGCGACCAGGCCGCCGGAGAGGGCGCCCGCGTCGTCCAACGCCCAGACGTGGAGCGGGGTTTCCCGCGCCTCGGGGGTGCCGCGCAGGGCGGCGAGGACGGGGGAGGCCGCCGTGTTGGTGTCCCGTAGCCGCGCCCGCAGCAGAGCACGTCGGTCCTTGTCGACTTCCGTCTCGATACGAAACATGCGGCACACCATAAACGCGCAGCCCGGTCAGTTCCGCCAATTCGCCCGCCCCCGAAGGTCCCCGCCCGTACGCTGAGAAGCGGTGCCGGTGGGGGCCGGTGCCGATTCAGGGGGCGAGACAGGCGGGTACGGCACCCGCGAGGGGGGTAGCACTGTCCGCGACGGCTGGGGCCGCGCGGTCGGGCCCCTTCGCGGGTGCCGTGACCGCGAGCCGTCGTCGTTCTCCCAGCCTGGGGTCTCCCCCGCTCCCACGCGGAGCCTGGGGATAGGGGGTTACGTGGTTCGCATCCGAGTCCTGGTCGTCGACGATCACCGCATCTTCGCCGAGTCGCTCGCCGCCGCGCTCGCCGCGGAGCCGGACGTCGACGTGTTCGCCGCGGGCAGCGGTCCGGCGGCGCTGCGCTGCCTGGAGCGGGCCGCCGCGGAGGGGCGCAGGTACGACGTCCTGCTGGTCGACGCCGATCTGGGCAGGGTGCTGCCGGGCGGACGCGCCGCCATCCCCGTGCAACTGGGCGACGCCGAGGGTCCGGTGGACGGGATCTCCCTGGTCGCCGGGGTGCGCACCGCCCAGCCGGGCGTGCGCTGCGTGGTCCTCGCCGAGAAGGACGAGCCCCGCCGGGCAGCCCTCGCGCTCCAGGCGGGCGCCTGCGGCTGGGTCGCCAAGGACTGTTCGCTGTCCCGGCTGCTCACCGTCATCCGGGGTGTCCTGCGCGACGAGACGCATCTGCCGCCCGCCCTGCTCACCGGCGTCCTCAAGGAGATCACCGCCGCCCGCAAGCACCGCAGCGAGAGCGAACGCCTGGTGGAGTCGCTGACCCCGCGCGAGCGGGAGGTGCTGCGCTGCATGGTCGCCGGGCTCGGCCGCAAGGCGGTCGCGGAGCGGCTGTTCCTCTCCCCGCACACCGTGCGCACCCATATGCAGAACGTGCTGGGCAAACTCGGCGTCCACTCCACGCTCGCCGCCGTCGCGCTCGCGCGCCGGGCCGGGGTGGGACCGGTGGACCTAGCCGGGGACGTTGTCGAACGGGGCGGTCAACTGGCGTAGCAGTCCCGCCAGTTCGGAGCGCTGCGCGGTGGACAGCTCGCCCAGGATCGCCCGCTCCTGCGCCAGCAGCCCCGCCAGCGCCTCGTCCGCCCGGTCGCGCCCGGTGTCGGTCAGCCGCACCAGCACGCCCCGCCGGTCGCTCGGGTCGGGCAGCCGCTCGACCAGACCCTTCTTGGCGAGCCGGTCGATCCGGTTGGTCATCGTGCCCGAGGTGACCAGCGTCTGGGTGAGCAACTGGCCGGGGGAGAGCTGGTACGGCGTCCCGGCGCGCCTGAGCGCGGTCAGCACGTCGAACTCCCAGGGCTCCAGTTGGTGCTCGGCGAAGGCGAGCCGACGCGCGCGGTCCAGGTGCCGGGCCAGCCTGCTCACCCGGCTCAGTACTTCCAGCGGCTCCACGTCGAGGTCCGGGCGCTCCCGGCGCCACGCAGCGACCAGCCGATCGACCTCGTCCTCCATGGAGATCAGTGTAGTGGTTGTGTCGACGTGAAGTCTCTTGATGTCAAGTGTCTTGACATCGAGATATCGACCGCGCCACGCTGGACCCCATGACGACGCCGCAGTGGAACCCCGCCCAGTACCTCCGCCACGCCGGTCACCGCCTGCGCCCCTTCACCGACCTCCTCGCCCGCGTCCCCGACCCGCCGGGCACCCGCCCGCGCGTCGCCGACCTCGGCTGCGGACCCGGCAACGCCACCGCCCTGCTCGCCGCCCGCTGGCCCACCGCGCACATCACCGGCTACGACAACTCGCCCGAGATGCTGGACCGCGCCCACACCGAGCACGAGGGTCCCACCGAAGGCGGCGGCCGTCTGGACTTCGCCCCCGCCGACGCCCGCACCTGGACCCCGGACGAGCCCTGCGACGTGCTCGTCTCCAACGCCACCCTCCAGTGGGTGCCGGGCCACCTCGACCGCTTCCCCGACTGGACCGCCGCCCTGAACCCCGGCGGCACCTTCGCCTTCCAGGTCCCCGACAACACCGACGCCCCGCTGCACGCCCTCATGCGGGACCTCGCGGACACCCCGCGCTGGAAGTCCCGCCTCGCCGGTGTCCTGCGCCGCCCGGACTCCGTGCACACCCCCGGCGTCTACCTCGACCGCCTCGCCCGCCTCGGTCTCGCCACCGACGTGTGGCAGACGACGTACCAGCACGTCCTGACCGGCGAGGACCCGGTGCTCGACTGGGTCAAGGGCACCGGACTGCGCCCCGCCCTGACCGCGCTCGGCGACGACCCCGAGGCGCGGGACGCCTTCCTCGCCGAGTACCGCGACCTGCTGCGCACCGCCTACCCGAGCGCGTCGTACGGGACCGTGCTGCCGTTCCGCCGTCTCTTCGCCGTCGCCGTCCGGGAGGTCTGAGCCGTGCTCGTCGCCGTCGACCATGTCCAGCTCGCCGCCCCCGCGGGGAGCGAGGACGCGCTGCGCGCCTTCTACACCGGCGCCCTCGGCATGACCGAGATCCCCAAGCCCCCGGTGCTCGCCGCGCGCGGCGGCTGCTGGTTCCAGGCGGGTCAGGTGCGGCTCCACCTGGGCGTCGAGGACGACTTCCGCCCCGCCCGCAAGGCTCACCCGGGGCTGCGGGTCCGGGACATCGAGGCGTACGCCGCCCGGATCACCGCCCACGGCACCCCCGTGACCTGGGACGACAACCTCCCCGGTCACCGCCGCTGCTACGCCGAGGACCCGGTCGGCAACCGCCTGGAGTTCCTGGAGCCGACCGAGCCCGCGGTGCCGCAGGAGAAGCGGCGCTAGTTCTTGCGGTGCCCTATCAGCCGCGGCTTCTGCTCAAGACCGTCGAGCCCGTGCCACGCGAGGTTCACCAGATGCGCCGCGACCTCCGCCTTCTTCGGGCGGCGCACGTCCAGCCACCACTGCCCGGTCAGCGCGACCATCCCGACCAGCGCCTGCGCGTACAGCGGTGCCAGCTTGGAGTCGAAGCCGCGGCTCTTGAACTCGCGGCCCAGGATGTCCTCCACCTGGGTCGCGATGTCCGAGATCAGCGAGGCGAAGGTGCCCGTGGACTGCGGGATGGGCGAGTCGCGCACCAGGATGCGGAACCCGTCCGTGTACTCCTCGATGTAGTCCAGGAGCGCGAAGGCAGCCTGCTCGCACAGCTCGCGGGGATGCCCCGCCGTCAGCGAGCCGGTCACCATGTCGAGCAGCCGCCGCATCTCGCGGTCGACCACCACCGCGTACAGCCCCTCCTTGCCGCCGAAGTGCTCGTACACCACCGGCTTGGACACCCCGGCCTTCGCCGCGATCTCCTCCACCGACGTGCCCTCGAAGCCCTTCGCCGCGAAGAGGGTGCGACCGATCTCCAGCAACTGCTGGCGGCGCTCGGCACCGGTCATACGGGTCCGGCGCGTCCGCCGCTGCTTGTCGTTGCCCTGGATGCTGCTGGAGTCGGTCGCCACGCCGTCAATCATGCCGCCTCGGCGCCGGCCTTCCCGCTCCGGGAGGAGTCCGCACCGTCGCTGCGGCGCGAATCGATACGCGAGCGTGACGGCCAGCGCACGTCGTACGCCCAGCCGAGCTGCTCGCACCAGCGGATGATCCGCGCCGAGGAGTCGATCTGGCCGCGCTCCACACCGTGCCGCGCCGCCGTCGGGTCCGCGTGGTGCAGGTTGTGCCAGGACTCGCCGCAGGACAGGACCGCCAGCCACCACACGTTGCCCGAGCGGTCGCGCGACTTGAACGGCCGCTTGCCCACCGCGTGGCAGATCGAGTTGATGGACCAGGTCACGTGGTGCAGCAGCGCCACCCGGATGAGTGAACCCCAGAAGAACCCGGTGAAGGCACCCCACCAGGACATCGTGACCAGCCCGCCGATCAGCGGCGGCAGCGCCAGCGAGATCGCGGTCCACATCACGAACTGCCGGGAGATCGTCCGGATGGCGCGGTCCTTGATCAGGTCCGGAGCGAACTTGTCCTGCGGGGTCTGCTCCTCGTCGAACATCCAGGCGATGTGGGCCCACCACAGGCCCTTCAGCAGCGCCGGGAGCGTCTCGCCGTAGCGCCAGGGGGAGTGGGGGTCGCCCTCGGCGTCGGAGAACTTGTGATGCCTGCGATGGTCGGCCACCCAGCGCACGATCGGGCCCTCGACCGCCATCGAGCCCATGATCGCCAGCGCGATCCGCAGGGGCCGCTTGGCCTTGAACGAGCCATGGGTGAAGTACCGGTGGAAACCGATGGTGATGCCGTGGCAGCCGATGAAGTAGAAGAGTGCCAGCAGGCCCAGATCGAGCCAGCTCACTCCCCAGCCCCAGACCAGCGGCACGGCCGCCACCAGGGCCAGGAACGGCACCACGATGAACACGAGCAGGGCGATCTGCTCGATCGAGCGCTTCTTCTCGCCGCCCAGCGTGGCGAGGGAGGCATCGGGTGAGGCTTCGTCGATCACATCGGAACTTGAGGTCATGCGCGTCCCCTGTGGGGTCGAGGGTCGGGGCAGGTGCCGGGCCAGTCGGGACCGGACGGGAAGGAAGGGAGTCCTTCCCTACGGTTCCGTAACCTACGGCGTCGTAAGTATGGCAGCGAGTCGGGGCGCGGCAAGGGCCCCAAGCCCTGCGCGTCCCGGTGGACACCTATCCTTGGAAACGGTCGGACAGCGCCGTCCGCTCTGTTTACTTCCCGGACGTTCCAGGCCGTATGCGGCGTTTTGCGCCGCGATGGATGGATGCCCCGGGTTCCCTCCCAGTTGAGCTTCAACACTGCAAGGAGCCGCACCTGTGAGCAGTGCCGACGACCAGACCACCACGGCCGGCAGCGAGCTGCGCGCCGACATCCGGCGCCTGGGCGACCTGCTGGGCGAGACCCTCGTACGGCAGGAGGGTCCCGAACTCCTGGAACTGGTCGAGAAGGTCCGCCGCCTGACCCGCGAGGACGGGGAGGCCGCCGCCGAGCTGCTGCGCGGCACCGAACTGGAGACCGCCGCCAAGCTCGTGCGCGCCTTCTCCACCTATTTCCACCTGGCCAACGTCACCGAGCAGGTGCACCGCGGCCGCGAGCTGCGCGCCCGGCGCGCCGCCGAGGGCGGTCTGATCGCCCGCACCGCCGACCGCCTCAAGGACGCCGACCCCGAGCACGTCCGCGAGACCGTCCGCAACCTCAACGTGCGACCCGTCTTCACCGCGCACCCCACCGAGGCAGCCCGGCGTTCCGTCCTCAACAAGCTGCGGCGCATCGCGGAACTCCTGGACACCCCCGTCCTCGACTCCGACCGCCGCCGCCACGACGTGCGCCTGGCGGAGAACATCGACCTCGTCTGGCAGACCGACGAGCTGCGCGTGGTGCGCCCCGAGCCCACCGACGAGGCACGCAACGCCATCTACTACCTGGACGAACTCCACGCCCACGCCGTCGGTGACGTCCTGGAGGACCTCACCGCCGAGCTGGAGCGCGTCGGCGTCCAGTTGCCCGACGACACCCGCCCGCTCACCTTCGGCACCTGGATCGGCGGCGACCGCGACGGCAACCCCAACGTCACCCCCCAGGTCACCTGGGACGTCCTCATCCTCCAGCACGAGCACGGCATCAACGACGCCCTGGAGATGATCGACGAACTGCGCGGACTGCTCTCCAACTCCATCCGCTACACCGGCGCCACCGAGGAACTCCTCACCTCCCTCGACGCAGACCTGGAGCGCCTGCCGGAGATCAGCCCCCGCTACAAGCGCCTCAACGCCGAGGAGCCCTACCGGCTCAAGGCCACCGCGATCCGCCAGAAGCTGGAGAACACCAAGCAGCGCCTGGCCCGCAACACCCCCCACCAGGAGGGGCGCGACTACCTCGGCACCGCCGAGCTGCTCGACGACCTGCGGATCATCCAGACCTCCCTGCGCGTGCACCGCGGCGCCCTGTTCGCCGACGGCCGCCTCGCCCGCGTCATCCGCACCCTGGCCGCCTTCGGTCTCCAGCTCGCCACCATGGACGTCCGCGAGCACGCCGACGCCCACCACCACGCCCTCGGCCAGCTCTTCGACCGCCTCGGCGAGGAGTCCTGGCGCTACGCCGACATGCCCCGCGACTACCGCGCCAAGCTGCTCGCCAAGGAGCTGCGCTCGCGCCGCCCGCTCGCCCCGAGCCCGGCGCCCGTCGACGCGGCAGCCGCCAAGACCCTCGGTGTCTTCCAGACCGTCAAGCGCGCGCTCGAGGTCTTCGGACCCGAGGTCATCGAGTCGTACATCATCTCGATGTGCCAGGGCGCCGACGACGTCTTCGCCGCCACGGTGCTCGCCCGCGAGGCGGGGCTGCTCGACCTGCACGCCGGGTGGGCGAAGATCGGCATCGTGCCGCTGCTGGAGACCACCGACGAGCTGAAGGCCGCCGACACCATCCTGGAGGACATGCTCTCCGACCCCTCCTACCGGCGCCTGGTCGCGCTGCGCGGAGACGTCCAGGAGGTCATGCTCGGCTACTCCGACTCCTCCAAGTTCGGCGGCATCACCACCAGCCAGTGGGAGATCCACCGCGCCCAGCGCCGCCTGCGCGACGTCGCCCACCGCTACGGCGTCCGCCTGCGCCTCTTCCACGGCCGCGGCGGCACCGTGGGGCGCGGCGGCGGTCCCTCGCACGACGCGATCCTCGCCCAGCCCTGGGGCACCCTGGAGGGCGAGATCAAGGTGACCGAGCAGGGCGAGGTCATCTCCGACAAGTACCTGATCCCCTCCCTCGCCCGGGAGAACCTGGAGCTGACGGTCGCCGCCACCCTCCAGGCGTCCGCCCTGCACACCGCGCCCCGCCAGTCCGACGAGGCGCTCGCCCGCTGGGACGCCGCCATGGACGTCGTCTCCGACGCCGCCCACTCCGCCTACCGCGAGCTGGTCGAGGACCCCGACCTGCCGACGTACTTCCTCGCCTCCACCCCGGTCGACCAGCTCGCCGACCTGCACCTGGGCTCGCGACCCTCCCGCCGCCCCGGCTCCGGTGTCTCGCTCGACGGACTGCGCGCCATCCCCTGGGTGTTCGGCTGGACCCAGTCCCGGCAGATCGTGCCCGGCTGGTTCGGCGTCGGCTCCGGGCTCAAGGCGCTGCGCGAGGCGGGTCTGGACACCGTGCTCGACGAGATGCACGAACAGTGGCACTTCTTCCGCAACTTCATCTCCAACGTCGAGATGACCCTCGCCAAGACGGACCTGCGGATCGCCCAGCACTACGTCGACACCCTCGTGCCCGACGAGCTGAAGCACGTCTTCGACACCATCCGCGCCGAGCACGACCTCACCGTCGCGGAGATCCTGCGCGTCACCGGCGAGAAGGAACTCCTCGCCGCCCAGCCCGTCCTCAAGCAGACGTTCGCCATCCGCGACGCCTACCTGGACCCGATCTCCTACCTCCAGGTCGCCCTGCTCAAGCGCCAGCGCGACGCGGTCGCCGAGGACGCCGAACCCGACCCGCTCCTCGCCCGCGCCCTGCTCCTGACCGTCAACGGCGTGGCGGCGGGCCTGCGCAACACCGGCTGACCCCGGCGTACGACACGACGGTGCCCCCGGCAGCCGAAAGGCTCCGGGGGCACCGTCATGCCCGGAAGGACCTACTGCGCCGTCACGAACGCCCCCGTCAGCAGCGCCACGCCCAGCACCCCCAGCACCCAGCCGGTCCGCGTCAGCCGCATCCCGCCCGCCACCACCACCGAGGCCAGCACCAGCGCCCCGCCCAGCGGCAGCCACGCGAACAGCGTCCCCGAGAGACCCGAGCGCACCACCACGTCCGTGCCGGGTTCCACCGTCACGTCGTAGGTCCGGCCCTCCCGCACCGCGACGGTCCGCGCGAGCACCACCCGGTCCCGGCGCACCGCACCGGCGGACGTCGGCGCGAACGGACCCGTACAGCGGTCGCCGGAACAGTCCGTCACCCGCATCGTGCCGTGCTCACGGCCCTTGGGCAGCATCACGTGCTGCGCGGTGCCCCAGGAACCCCACGCACCGGCGAAGAGGATCAGCGCGGCACACACGCCCATCAGCACGGCCCGCCCCACCCCCAATGCGGTCACGGAAGCCCGGCGGACAGAACTGGCTCTGGCAGGCATGGCCGGGATCATTGGCCATACCCCTACGACCGGTCAACTCCGGTGGGGAGCAGACCGGACAAGTCAGGAGTTGTACGCCGACTGCGCCCGCTCCAGACCCTCCGTCACCAACGACTCCACCGCGTCCGCCGCCCGGTCCACGAACCAGTCCAGCTCCTTGCGCTCGGCGGACGAGAAGTCCTTCAGCACGAAGTCCGCCACCTGCATCCGCCCCGGCGGACGCCCGATCCCGCACCGCACCCGGTGGTAGTCCGCGCCCATCGCCTTCGTCATCGACTTCAGACCGTTGTGCCCGTTGTCGCCGCCGCCCAGCTTCAGCCGCAGCGTCGCGTAGTCGATGTCCAGCTCGTCGTGCACCGCGACGACGTGGTCGAGCGGCACCTTGTAGAAGTCGCGCAGCGCGTTCACCGGACCGCCCGACAGGTTCATGAACGACATCGGCTTCGCCAGGATCACCCGGCGGCTGCCCGGACCCGCCGGACCGATCCGCCCCTCCAGCACCTGCGCCTGCGCCTTGGACGCCCGCTTGAACTTCCCGCCGATCCGCTCCGCGAGCAGATCCACCACCATGAAACCGACGTTGTGCCGGTTCATCGCGTACTCAGGACCCGGATTGCCGAGCCCGACGACCAGCCAGGGGGCACTCTCGGACGTGCTCACGTCCCAGTCTCCTCACGTGCGACAGCCGCTGCTCCCCCAAGGGAAGCAGCGGCTGGAGCGAAAACGGCTGCCGCCACGGACGCGGCGGCAGAACCGGGGCGCTTACGCCTCGGCGGTTTCGTCACCCTCGACGGCCTCGGCCTCGGGGGCCTCCTCGGCCTGGGCGGCCAGGACCTGCAGGACGACGGCGTCGTCCTCGACGGCCAGCGAGACAC
This sequence comes from Streptomyces sp. DSM 110735, assembly GCF_016482685.1. GTDB lineage: Bacteria > Actinomycetota > Actinomycetes > Streptomycetales > Streptomycetaceae > Streptomyces. The sequence continues at coordinate 121,408 of NZ_JACYHF010000009.1, forward strand.
CGGAGGGCAGCTTGATGTCCTTGGCGTGGATCGAGGCACCGGCCTCCAGGCCCTCGACGGAGACCGTCACGGACTCGGGGATGTGCGTGGCCTCGGCCTCGACCGGCAGGGCGTTCAGCACGTGCTCGAGCAGGTTGCCGCCCGGGGCCAGCTCGCCCTCGGCGACGACCGGGATCTCGACGGTGACCTTCTCGCCGCGCTTGACCAGCAGCAGGTCGACGTGCTCGATGAAGCCCTTGATGGCGTCGCGCTGGACGGCCTTCGGGATCGCCAGCTCGTTGGTCTTGCCGTCGATGTCCAGGGCGATCAGGACGTTCGGCGTACGCAGCGCGAGCAGCAGCTCGTGGCCCGGGAGGGTCAGGTGCAGGGGCTCGGAGCCGTGGCCGTAGAGGACACCGGGAACCTTGCTGTCACGGCGGATGCGGCGGGCCGCACCCTTGCCGAACTCGGTGCGGGTCTCGGCGGCGATCTTCACCTCGGACATGTGAATCACTCCTCGTAGAGGTAGATACGGACGTGGTCACCCGGCCACGAACGGCCTGCTACGAAGAGCGCGTCGATAACGGACAACCGCCTCGTGAGAACACGAGTGCGGCCTCCCTCGCCGAGCAACTTCAGCAGTTTACCCGGCAAGGAGGCCGCACCCAAAAGGATCTTCGGCTAGCCCGCGGAACGGGTCAGCAGAAACCTCACTGCTCGTCGAAGAGACTCGTCACCGAGCCGTCCTCGAAGACCTCACGCACCGCGTTCGCGATCGTCGGGGCGATCGACAACACCTTGATCTTGTCCAGGTCCGCCGCCAGCTCACCCGGCGTCGGCAGCGTGTTCGTGAACACGAACTCGCTCACCCGGGAGTTCTTCAGCCGGTCCACCGCCGGACCCGACAGCACACCGTGCGTCGCCGTCACGATCACGTCCTCCGCGCCGTGCGCGAACAGGGCGTCCGCAGCCGCGCAGATCGTGCCGCCCGTGTCGATCATGTCGTCGACCAGCACGCACACCCGGCCCTCGACCTCGCCCACGACCTCGTGGACGGTGACCTGGTTCGCCACGTCCTTGTCCCGGCGCTTGTGCACGATCGCCAGCGGCGCGCCCAGCCGGTCGCACCACCGGTCCGCCACCCGCACCCGGCCCGCGTCCGGCGAGACCACCGTCAGCTTGTTCCGGTCCACCTTGTCGCCCACGTAGTCCGCCAGCAGCGGCAGCGCGAACAGGTGGTCCACCGGACCGTCGAAGAAGCCCTGGATCTGGTCCGTGTGCAGATCCACCGTCAGGATGCGGTCCGCACCCGCCGTCTTCATCAGATCCGCGATCAGACGCGCCGAGATCGGCTCACGGCCACGGTGCTTCTTGTCCTGGCGGGCGTAACCGTAGAACGGCACGATCACCGTGATGGAGCGCGCCGACGCGCGCTTCAGCGCGTCGATCATGATGAGCTGCTCCATGATCCACTTGTTGATCGGAGCGGTGTGGCTCTGGATCAGGAAGCAGTCCGCGCCTCGCGCCGACTCCTGATAGCGGACGTAGATCTCACCGTTGGCGAAGTCGAAAGCCTTCGTCGGGACGACCCCCACACCGAGTTCGCGGGCGACCTCCTCGGCAAGCTCGGGGTGGGCGCGGCCGGAGAAGAACATCATCTTCTTCTCGCCGGTCGTCTTGATCCCGGTCACAGCACTGTCTCCTCAGAGGTGTGTCGGCCAGCCTCGGCCAAGCGGCCTCTCGGCTGGGCACGAGAGGGCCGAATTAGCTGGTAGGGGGTGCGGTTGTGCACTTATCACGGTACGCCGTGTTTGACGCACTCGTGTCCGGAAGGGGTCCGGACGAGCCCTGCCGGGGCCCGCCTCAGCCCTCGTCCCCGGCCGGACCGGACGCCGCCCCGGCCGCCTTCGCCGCCGCGCTCCCGGGCCGCTTACGGGCCACCCAGCCCTCGATATTGCGCTGCTGGCCACGCGCCACGGCCAGCGAACCCGGCGGCACATCCTTGATGATCACGGACCCGGCGGCGGTGTACGCACCGTCCCCGACCGTGACAGGCGCCACAAACATGTTGTCCGCACCGGTCCGGCAATGCGAGCCGATCACCGAGTGGTGCTTGTCCTGACCGTCGTAGTTCACGAACACGCTCGCCGCGCCGATGTTCGTGAAATCACCGATCGTCGCGTCGCCCACGTACGACAGATGCGGAACCTTCGTCCCCTCACCGATCGACGCGTTCTTCGTCTCCACGTACGTCCCGATCTTGGACTTCACGCCGAGCCGCGTCCCCGGTCGCAGATACGCGAACGGACCCACCGACGCGCCCTCCCCGACCCGGGCGCCGTCCGACACCGTGTTGTCCAGCCGGGCGCCCGCGCCCACCCGCGTGTCGTGCAGCCGGCTGTTCGGACCGACCTCCGCGCCCTCGCCGACGTGCGTCGCGCCGGTGAGCTGCGTCCCCGGGTGCACCAGGGCGTCCCGGCCGAAGGTGACCGTCACGTCCACCCAGGTCGTCGCCGGGTCGACCACCGTCACGCCGTCCAGCATCGCGGCGGTCAGCAGACGGTCGTTGAGCGTCCGGCGCGCCTCCGCCAACTGCACCCGGTTGTTGATCCCGGCGATCTCCCGGTGGTCCCCGGCCACCGACGCGCCCACCCGGTGCCCCGCCTCCCGCAGGATGCCGAGCACGTCCGTCAGGTACTCCTCGCCCTGGCTGTTGTCGGTGCGCACCTGCTTCAGCGCGTCCGCGAGGAGCGTGCCGTCGAACGCGAACACCCCGCTGTTGATCTCCCGGACCGCCCGCTGCTCCTCGGTCGCGTCCTTGTGCTCCACGATCGCCGTCACCGCGCCGGTCGCCCCGTCCCGCACGATCCGGCCGTACCCGGTCGCGTCCGGCACCTCGGCGGTCAGCACGGTCACCGCGTTGCCGTCGGCGTGGTGCGTACCGGCCAGGTCCCGCAGCGTGTCCGCCGTCAGCAGCGGGGTGTCACCGCACACGACGACGACGGTGCCCTCCAGCGGACCGCCCAGCTCCTCCAGCGCCATCCGCACCGCGTGACCGGTGCCGTTCTGCGTCTCCTGCACGGCGGTGCGGACGCCGGGGTCGATCTCCGCCAGGTGCGCGGCGACCTGCTCACGGGCGTGGCCCACCACGACGACGAGGTGCTCCGGGTCCAGCTCACGGGAGGCGGCCAGCACATGACCGACCAGGGACCGACCGCAGATCTCGTGCAGCACCTTCGGTGTGGCGGACTTCATACGGGTGCCCTCACCCGCTGCGAGTACGACGACGGCTGCCGGGCGAATGGCGCTCACGGGGTTGCCTTTCGGCTCATGAAGGGTGTGGGGGGTGACGAGCGCAGGATACCGGGGGGAAATCCGGGGGACATGAGAGCGGGTCCCGCCGGGGGGATGCCGGTCGGGACCCGAACGTGGGATGAGTGTGCTGTGGGCTCCCGGAGAAGGATTCGAACCCTCATTCAACGGACCAAAACCGTTTGTCCTGCCCTTAGACGATCCGGGATGGATGGCGCGCTAGGTCCGATTCGGTTGATCGATCTCGCGCGCGGCCTCCACTATGCCGTACCAGGACCCCTCAATGCGACGGTACAAGTCGGCACCTTTCAGTACTTTGATGACGAGGCAGCCCCGGTAGCCCTCGCCGGTGTTCTTCCGGACCGTCCTGGGGTTGTGGCGCTTGAGTCCCGTCTTGTTGAAGGCGGAGGGATCGGCGCCCACGAGATCCGCCCAGTAGCGCTCGGCGGCCGGGACGTCCGCGCTCTCGTGGATGAGCACCATGAACCGCAGTTGCTCGCGCGCTACCCCGAGCAGGTCCAGCCAGGCGAGGAAGACCTCGATCATGCCGGGGTCGCTGTTGACGAAGGTGACGATCTCGCGGCGGTCGTACGGCTTGTCCTTGGCGCCCTCGGCCCAGTAGAGCCCGACGCCGATCAGGAACAGCTCGCGCCCCGACAGAGGGCCCACGGCCCGTGCGGCCTGCTCCTTGGTGCGCCGGCGTTCCTCGTCGCGGACGCGCAGCCGTTCCTCCCAGCCCTTGCGGGCGATGGCCGACGCCTCCTCGGGGGTGCGGCGCTCCGGCTTCGGCAGGTCCCGTACCCACAGTGAGATCGAGCTCTTCGAGCAGCCCAGCTCCATCTGGATCCGGTCGTACGTGAACCCCTGCCGCCTCAGCTCCCGTGCCCTCTCCCGCAGGTCGTCCTTCGCGTTCGGGCGTTTTGTCCAGTCCGGGGGCGGCTCCCCGTGGACGAGGCGGTTGAGGAGGTCGTTGTTGAAGACTTTCAGTTCGTCGCGGATCTGGCGGAGGCTGAGCCCCGCGCGGCGGAGCGCGACCGCTCGCTCCCGCAACGCCTCGAAGTCCGCGTGCCGTCCGTCGTTGCCCGGTGAATGTGCCATGTGCATACCGTCCGGGCGGAACGGGTAGGTCCGGTGGTGATGAGCCGGGGTTCAGCAGTTCGAGCGATTTCAGATGGTTTCGACGGCATTCGATTACGGTGTGTGATCCGGGCGGAGGGCGAAACTCGCCGGAAAAGCCGCCCTCGCCGCCCGTAGGCTGGAGGCATGACCACGACGGGGGAAGACCGCGCCAGGGCCCTGACCGGCCCATGGTGGTGGGAGAGGCGGCGCGGCGCGGCGCTGGACGGTGCGCTGGCCCTGGCGTCCGCGGTGGAGTGCGGAGCGGAGGGCATCCCGTTCGCCCGGGACGCGGGTGTGCCGCTGTCGGTGGGGATCGTGTTCGGTCTGCTGGCCGGTGCGGTGCTGCTGGTGCGCAGGAAGTGGCCGGTGGCGGTCGTGCTCGTCGCGATCGCGATCACCCCGGCGCAGATGGGCTTCCTGATGGGCATCGTGGGGCTGTACACGCTGGCGGCGTGCGAGCTGCCGCGCCGGATCATCGTCGCGCTCGCGGGCATGTCGCTGGTGGGCACGATGATCGTGACGTTCGTGCGGGTGCGCCAGGACATGGCGCGGGGTGATCTGACGCTGGGCGACTGGTTCGTGCCGTTCGCGGCGGTCACGACGTCGCTGGGGCTGACGGCGCCGCCGTTGCTGCTCGGGTTGTACGTGGGGGCGCGCCGTCGGCTGATGGAGAGTCTGCGGGAGCGGGCGGACAGCCTGGAGCGGGAGCTCCAGTTGCTCGCGGAGCGGGCGGAGGAGCGGGCGGAGTGGGCGCGGGGCGAGGAGCGGACGCGGATCGCCCGTGAGATGCACGACGTGGTGGCGCACCGGGTGAGTCTGATGGTGGTGCACGCGGCGGCGTTGCAGGCGGTGGCCCGCAAGGACCCGGAGAAGGCGGTGCGGAACGCGGCGCTGGTGGGGGACATGGGTCGCCAGGCGCTGACGGAGCTGCGGGAGATGCTGGGCGTGCTGCGGTCGGGGAACGCGGGGCGGCGTGCCGCGGAGCCGGTGCCGTTGGCGGCGGTGGGGGCGGCTGCCGCGGAGGCGGCGTCGCGGGCGGCTGCCGAGGAGGTCCTCGACGGACCGAGCCTGGGCGAGCTGGAGGAGCTGGTGGGGCAGTCCGCGGCGGCGGGGATGGTGGTGGCCCTGTCGGTGGAGGGGGAGGTGCGTTCGTACGCGGCGGAGGTGGAGCAGACGGCGTACCGGGTGGTGCAGGAGGCGCTGACGAACGTGCACAAGCACGCGGCGGGTGCGCGGACCTTCGTGCGCTTGGCGCATCGGCGGGCGGAGATCGCGATGCAGGTGGAGAACGAGTCTCCGCCGGAGGTGGCGTCGGCGTCGGCGGGTCTGCCGTCCGGCGGCAACGGTCTGCTCGGGATGCGCGAGCGCGTGGTGGCGCTGGGGGGCGTGTTCGTGTCGGGGCCGACGGAGAAGGGCGGCTTCCGGGTGTCGGCGGTGATTCCGGCGGTGTGAGGGGCTCCCCGGTGGTGTGGTGCTGTCGGGGAGCGGTCCGCGCTCAGCCCGCCGTCAGCCGTACCGGACGCGTGCCCGTGATCAGCGCGGCCAGGGCGTGGTCGATGTCGGGGCCGAGGTACCAGTCGCCGCTGTGGTCGAGGGCGTAGACGCGGCCCTCGGCGTCGATGGCGAGGAGGGCGGCGGTGGCGGTCTCCTCGCCGAGGGGGCTGACCTCGGTGCCGAGCGCGCGTCCGAGGTCGCCGAGGGTGCGGGCGAGGTGGAGACCGTGCAGGGGGTCGAGGTGGAGGGTGGCGGGGGCGATCTGGCGGCCGGTGCCGGTGGGGGTGACGTGCAGTCCGCCGAATTCCGCCCAGGCTTCGACGGCGGCGGGGAAGACGGTGTGGCGGTGGCCTGCGGGGGAGAGGTGTTCGCGCAGGGTGTCGGCCCAGACCTCGGCCTGTTTTATGTCCCAGCGTCCGGGGTGCCAGCCCGCGGTGCGCAGGGCGTTGTCGGCGGCGCCGGGGAAGCGGGGGGCGGCGGGTGGCTGGCCGAGTGTGGTGGTGCCGGGTGCGGTGGTGCGGTTGGGGTGCATGTGCCTTCGATCGTCGTGCGTGCGGTCGTCGTGTGCGCGGTCGTCGTGCGCGCGGTGGTTTCCGGTGGCCGGTCGGGCCGCGGGTGTCAGTTGCCGCCGGTGGCCGGGTCGACGATGCGGACGCCGAAGTGGGCGCTGAGGGCGGAGCAGGCGCGGCAGGGGGCGGCGAAGCTGCCGTGGAGGGGGTCGCCGTCCTCGCGTATGCGGCGGGCGGTGAGCTTGGCCTGCTTGAGGGCTTTGCGAGCCTCGCCGTTGGTGAGGGGTCGGCGCGCGGCGCGTCTGCTGCGGGTCGCCTCGACGGCGGTGAGGTGCCGGGAGATGAGGATCGTTTCGGCGCAGCGTCCGGTGAAGCGGTCGCGCTGGTTGCTGGTGAGGGTGTCGAGGAAGTCCTGGACGAGCGGGTGCAGCGCGGGCGGCCGGTCGCCCCGGGCGGCGGTCCCGGTGAGGGTCTCGCCGCGTACGGAGAGGGCGGCGGCGATGGTGGGGAGGATGCCGTCACGCCGGTGGAGGAGGGTGGGCGCGGGGGGCGCGTCGGTGGCGCTCCAGCCGACGCGGGGGTCGCCGGAGGGCGTGTCGGTGCTCTTCGCCGCCATCGTGTTCATGATCGTCTTTCCCTCCCCTGGAGCTCCCCCGAGGGACACAGAGTGCCAAATGCCGTGGCTGCTGCGGAAGCTGGGGCGGCGCGACACGCCAGAGTCGTGACGCTGTGTGACTGTATGTCATGCGGGCGAGGAGGATCGGCGACCTCGGAGCGGTGGTCCGGCGGGTGCTCGGGGCGGTGGTCCGGCGGGCCGGTGACCGGTGTGCGCGTACCGCATAGGCTGTCGGCACCGCGCCGGTCGCGGTCGAGGCGTCGGTGACGCCTGAGACAGTCGGATACGGGTCGGGGTGCGTGCGCCGGTCGAGGGCGCGGGCACCGGCTCGTACAGAGTGCCGCAGGGGGCAACCGCCATGACGACAGGTCGGCTCGGGCAGGAGGCCGCGCCGCCGAACGCGGCTTATGCCGGGCAGGTCGTGCACTTCCCGGACCCGGTGCGGGCGGCGCGTCATCCGCGAGGGGTACGGGTCGACGAGCGGGGCTACCCCGATTTCGCGCCGTACGCGCGCGCGGCCGCGGAGATCGCGGACCCGCCGGAGGGTTTCGGCGTCGACGAGTTGCGGCTGACGGACTACGTGTCGGCGAACGCGGCGCTGGCGGCGTCGGGTCACGAACTGTGGGACACGGTCCCGGACGTGGCGACGCCCCACAACTGGACGTGGCACCACGTGGCGGGCTCGCGTCGGCTTGAGCTGGTCCCGGTCGAGGTGAAGGCGCTGCTGCGGCATCACGGCGGTCTGGCGACGGCGGTGGTGGACCACGACAAGCGGGGCACGCGACCGCTGCCGGAGACGCGTCCGGCGCACTTCGGACTGCCCAAGTCGGGTGTGGCGGTGACGGAGTCACAGGTGCAGGGGGTCGAGGAGGACCTCGGGTACCGGCTGCCGGGCGCCTACCGCTCGTTTTTGAAGGCGGCGGGCGGGTGCGCCCCGGTGGGCGCGGCGCTCGACGCGGAGCTGGGACTGCTGGTGGACCAGCCGTTCTTCACGGTGCGGGACGAGGCGGCGGTCAACGACCTGGTGTACGTCAACAAGTGTCTGCGCGACCACCTGACGAAGGACTACCTGGGCGTCGGGTTCGTGCAGGGCGGTCTGCTCGCGGTGAAGGTCAGGGGCGAGCGGGCGGGTTCGGTGTGGTTCTGCGCGTACGACGACGTACGGGACGTGGATCCGGCGTGGTCTCCGGCGGAGCGCGTGGAGCGGCTGCTGCTGCCGTGCGGCGACGACTTCGACGCGTTCCTGTCGCGGCTCGCGGGCGATCCGCCGGAGCTGGAGACGGTGGCGGGTCTGATGGTGGACGGCGGCTTCGCGCGTGCGGTGCCGGTGTCCTCGGCTGCGGGGGAGTGAGTTTTCCGGCGATGGTGACGTTCGCACAGGCGCAGGAGCGCGCCGAGGAGTGGATCAACGGGGACGTCCCCGCCTACCAGCACCGCGAGGTGCGGGTGCGGGAGTTCGAGCTGGGCTTCGTCGTCTGGGGCGAGGACCGTGCGGAGGGTCCGCGGGTGGACGCGGGCGCGCAGCGCCTGGTCATCGCCCGCGACAGCGGCGAGGCGACGCTGTGGCCCGCCCTGCCGGTGGGCGAGGTGATCCGCCGGTACGAGGAGACGTACGGGCGTCCCGACGAGCCGGAGGACGCGGTGCCGGTGCCCGCGGCGGCACGGGTGGACCTGAACCAGACGTCGTTCCTGCTGAGCCCGCCGGAGTGGCTGCAGGAGGCGGCGGAGAAGAAGCTGGGGGGCGCTTCCGCCCCGACTCCGGCTTCCGCCCCGACTCCGGCTTCGGGTACGGGAGTTGGCTCGGGGAGTGTGCCGGGTCCGCGTGCGGGCTCGGGTACCGCGTCCTCCGGCGGCGGTCTCGCCCGGACGCAGCCCGGGGTGCCCGTGGGAGACGGCGGCGGGTCGGCGTGGCCCGCTCCCGAGGACACCTCCGCGAAGACGCCCTGGGCCGGTACGGACACCAACGCCGACGAGGGCGAGGACCGCTCCGTACCGCTGCCCGCCACGGTGTTCTCGCCCCCGGTGGGCGACGGCGCCCCGCGCCCGCCCGCGTCCGAGCCGGACGCCAAGACCGCGCTGATGTCGGGCGGCAGCCAGTTGCCGCCCACGGCGGTCACCCCCGAGGTGACCGCTCCCGCCGCTGCCGCGCAGCCCGGTTACGCCTACCCGCCGAGCGGCGCCCCCGACGCGCCCCGGCCCACGGGTCGCCCGCTGCCGCCGGACGCCGGTGACATCGCGGACGCCGTGACGAGCAAGGCGGCGCCCCCGCCGCGCAAGGGTCCCGGCACGCCTCCGCCGCCGCCGAGCGCCCCGGGCGCGCCGGGTGCGCGTCCGGGTGGTGCGGGCGGGGACGAGTACGTGCCGACCCAACTGGTCTCCGCGCTGGACCCGGAGGACCCGGACCCGTTCGCTCCGCGGTCCGCGCCGGGTGCGTCCGCGCCGGGTCCGTCCGGCGCTCCGGGTGCGCCGCCGCCCGCGCCGCCCGCGCCCAGGTCCGCTGGTGCCCCAGGTGCTGACCACGCGGAGACGGTGCTGGCCGCGCCGCCGGTGAGCGGTCCGGGCGTACCTCCGCCGCCGCAGCCCGCGCCGGGTGTGCCGTCGGCTTCGTACGCGTCGCCCGCTCCGGGCGGTCCGGTCGCGCCGGGTGCGCCGCAGCCCGCACCGGCGAGCGCGACACCCCCGCACGGCGCCCCGCTGCCCCCGCCGGGCGCGATGCCGCCCCCCGCCGCGCCCGCGCCCGCCGGGTCCACCCCGCCCCCCGGTTTCGTACCGCCGGGCGCGATGCCCCCGCCCACCGGTCCGGCGCCCACCGGTCCCGCGCCGTCCGGCGCCGTGCCGTACCCGGGTGCCATGCCGCCCCCGGGCGCGATGCCCCCGCCTCCCGGCGCGACGCCGCCGCCCGGTGCCATGCCCCCGCACGGTGCCCCACTGCCCCCGCCGGGCGCGCCGTTGCCCGGTCAGCCCCCGGCGTACGGCTATCCGCCCCCGGCGCAGCCCACGGTCGGTCCCGGTTACCAGGCGGTGCTGCGCTACCGCGCCCAGGACGGTTCCGAGCAGCAGTTGATCCGGCGGTCCGCGCCGGGCATGCCGCACCCGGAGTGGCAGATCTTCCACGAGCTGCGGGCGATGAACGTGCCGCCGGACCAGGTCCTGGAGCTGCACACGGAGCTGGAGTCGTGCGAGCTGCCGGGCGCGTACTGCGCGCGGATGATCCGGGAGCAGTGGCCGCAGGCGCGGATCGCGAGCATCGCGCCGTACGGCACGGACCACGCGAGCAGGCAGCAGGGGATGCAGGAGCTGCTGGCGCATCAGGGCGAGCTGCACCAGGTGGCGGACGGTCCCGCGCGCCCGGCGCCGGTGCGCGCCCCCCTGCCGCCGGTGCAGCCGGTTCCGCCGGTGCCCCCGGAGGGGATCGCGCACGAGCTGGCGGCGGCGTTCGGGCCGGGGGTGCACCGGTTCGACCAGCAGGCGGTGTCGCGGCAGGGCGTGCCGCCGGTCGTGGCGCACACGCTGGTGGTGGCCGGACTCCCGCTGGACATGGGCCCGTTCTTCTGGGCGCAGGCGCAGCCGGGCCGTCCGGTGCCGACACTGGCGGAGCTGGCGGCAGAGCGCGGGGTGCTGCCCGCCTCGGACGCGGGTTCGTACCTGGTGATGGGCACGGACTTCGGCAAGGCGATCTGTGTGCAGTACGGCACGGCGAACATCGTCGCGGTGCCCGTCGAGGGCGGTCCGGGCGGTGCTCCGGTGCCGCCGCAGTTCGTCAACACCGGGCTGCCGGAGTTCACCCGCTGCCTGGCGCTGCTCGGCCGGATGTGGCGGCTGCGCTACGGACTGAACCAGGAGCAGGCGGGTCGCTGGACCGTCGACTTCCAGGCGCAGCTCGCCTCCCTGGACCCGGCGGCGCTCGGTTCGCCGGAGACCTGGTGGTCGGTGCTGCTGGAACAGATGTGGGACGGGCTGCTGTAGCGGGAGCCGGTTCACCTCTCCGCCGTTCGCGTCGGGCCCTTCACCCTCGGGAGTGAAGGGCCCGACCGCGTTGACGAACCCTGGCGTCTCTTCGGCTCATATCGACATGCATCCCATCATCCTGTCGGGTATGTCGGACTGTCCGGGCGGAGAGGGGTTCCACGGGTGAGCAGCGCAGCGGCGACGTCGTACGGCTTCGGGACCGCCCGGGCAAGCGGCTACCACCCCGGTCAGGTCGACGCCCGGCTGGCCGCCCTGTCGCGGGAGCGGGACGCGGCGTGGGAGCGCGTCGCGCGGCTGACCGTCCTCGCCCGGGACATGGAGGCGCAGTCGGCGCGGCTGCGCGAGCGGGCTGCCGGGCTTGAACCGCAGACGTACGACAGCCTGGGCGAACCCGCGTCCACGGTGTTCCGACTGGTGCGCTCCGAGGCGGTACGGCTGCGCGAGCGCGCCCGGGACGAGGCGCGCGAGCAGGTCGCGGCGGCAGAGGAACACGCGCGGGGCGTGCGCCGTGCGGCGCGGGAGGCGGCGGAGGCGCTGCGCGCCGAGGCGGTGGAGACCGCCGAGCGGCGGCTGTACGCGTCCCGCGCCGAGGCGGAGGAGCTGCGCGTCGGCACCCGGCACGAGGTGCGCGAGCTGCGCCGGACGGCGCTGGAGGAACTGCGCGAGACCCGCGACCGTGCCGCCGCCCTGCTCGCCGCGCAGCCCGGGGAGCACACCGCGCGCCGCACGGCGGCCGAACGGGAACTGACGGAGCGTGCGGCCGCGCTCGAAGTGAGCACCGCCGAACGGCAGGTCCGTGCCGAGGCGGCGCTGGCGGCGGCGAAGCGCGCGCTCGCGGCGGAGAAGGTCCGTGCGCCCCGGATCCAGGAGCTGGCGGACGCGCGCGCCGCCGAACTCCTCGCCGCCGCGCTGGACCACGAGGACCGCACCGCCCGCGAGACCGAGCGCGTCCTGCGCGAACACGGCGAGATCTGGGACGAGGTACGCCAGCAGGTCGACCACCTCCGCGACCGGCTGAGCGCGTCGATGGCGGCGGCGAGGCGCTGAACCGGGTCGCCGGGCGCTGAACCCGGGTCGCCCTGCGCTGAACTCCGGTCGGCTCGGCCGACTGTGACCCGCCGACCCTGCCCGCCCGCACGGTGCCGACCCTGATCCGCCGTCCCTCGATGTCCCGTACACGCGTCACGCGCGCGGGACCGTCACGGTGGCCGTCCGCCCGGGACGCGGGTTGACCCTGACGTCGCGTGAGGGTGGAGGCTGGGCGGGCCGGGGGTGGAGACGACCCTGAGAACGTCTCCACCCGATGGTGGAGCACCCCTAGGGGTATCTCCGTACTACGGCTCGGGGAGCGTTCGTCCCCCCGGAGGACGAGAAGGCGCCCCCGCGCTCCTTAACCTGGCTTTACGCCGCTGGGGGGCGGCGTACCCGAGTCGCCGGAGTGGGGTTTGCCCCACCGGGACCGGGGGCTCCGCACCAGCGCGCGGCACCCCCTCGGCCCGCGAGAATCACCGGCAAGAACCCGTACGACCGCACGCGCCGCCGGCGCGCGCTCCGACCTGCCATCCCATAGGAGACATACCGTGACATCGGCTGTGACCGTACCCAGGCACGGGGGCACTGGAGGACCTACGGCCGTTGCCGCGCGGGCGCGGCAGGTCGTGAAGGCGTACGGCGCCGGGGAGACCCGGGTCGTCGCGCTCGACCATGTCGACGTGGACATCGACCGGGGCCAGTTCACCGCGATCATGGGCCCCTCGGGGTCCGGCAAGTCCACCCTGATGCACTGCCTCGCCGGGCTCGACACGGTGACCAGCGGTCAGATCTACCTGGACGAGACCGAGATCACCGGTCTGAAGGACAAGAAGCTGACCCAGTTGCGCCGCGACCGGATCGGCTTCATCTTCCAGGCGTTCAACCTGCTGCCGACGTTGAACGCGCTCGAGAACATCACGCTGCCCATGGACATCGCGGGGCGCAAGCCCGACCGCGAGTGGCTGGCGAAGGTCGTGGAGACCGTCGGACTCGCCGAGCGGCTCAAGCACCGGCCGACCCAGCTCTCCGGCGGACAGCAGCAGCGCGTCGCCGTGGCCCGCGCGCTCGCCGCTCGCCCGGAGATCATCTTCGGCGACGAGCCGACCGGAAACCTCGACTCGCGCGCGGGCGCCGAGATCCTCGGCTTCCTGCGCCGCTCGGTGCACGACCTCGGCCAGACCATCGTCATGGTCACCCACGACCCGGTCGCCGCCTCCTACGCGGACCGCGTGCTCTACCTGGCCGACGGCCGGATCGTGGACGAGATGCGCCGCCCCACCGCCGAGCAGGTCCTGGACCGCATGAAGGACTTCGACGCGCGGGGGCGCACGTCATGACCGTGCTGAAGACCTCGATGCGCAACTTCTTCGCGCACAAGGGCCGCATGGCGCTCTCGGCGATCGCGGTCCTGCTGTCGGTCGCCTTCGTCTGCGGCACCCTGGTGTTCACCGACACCATGAACACCACCTTCGACAAGCTCTTCCAGGCGACGTCCTCGGACGTCACGGTGAGCGCCAAGACCGCCTCCGACACCGGCGAGACCATGTCCGGCACCGGCAAGCCGCCGGTGATGCCCGCCTCCGTGGTCGGCGAGATCCGCAAGGCGCAGGGCGTGCGGGCGGCCGAGGGCACCGTGTTCTCCACCCAGGTCACCGTCGTCGACGCCGACAAGGAGCGGCTGTCGCCCAGCAGCGGGGCGCCCACCATCGTCGGGAGCTGGAACGGCAACGACGCGCGCACCATGAAGGTCACCACCGGTGCCGCGCCCCATGGCGCGGGGCAGATCATGGTGGACGCCGACACCGCGAAGAAGCACCATCTGCGCCTCGGTGACGACATCGGTCTGATCACCGCGCTCGGCACGCACCACGCGCGCGTGTCCGGCATCGCCACCTTCACCGTGACCAACCCCGGCGCGGCGATCTTCTACCTGGACACCAAGACCGCCCAGCAGACCCTGGTCGGGCGCACCGGCGTCTACACCAACGTCAACGTCACCGCCGCCAAGGGCGTATCCGACGCCCGCCTCAAGAAGGACGTCACGGCCGCGCTCGGCGGCGGCTACAAGGTGCAGACCGCCAAGGAGGTCGCCGACGCCAACCAGAAGGACGTCGAGAGCTTCCTGAACGTCATGAAGTACGCGATGCTCGGCTTCGCCGGGATCGCCTTCCTGGTCGGCATCTTCCTGATCGTCAACACCTTCTCGATGCTGGTCGCCCAGCGCACGCGCGAGATCGGTCTGATGCGCGCCATCGGCTCCTCGCGCGGTCAGGTCAACCGCTCGGTGCTCGTCGAGGCGCTGCTGCTCGGCGTCCTCGGCTCCGTCCTCGGCGTCGGCGCGGGCATCGGCATCGCCGTCGGTCTGATGAAGCTCATGGGCGCGATCGGCATGCATCTGTCCACCGACGACCTGACCGTCGCCTGGACCACCCCGGCCCTCGGTCTGCTGCTCGGCGTGGTCGTCACGATCCTCGCCGCCTACCTGCCCGCCCGCCGCGCCGGCAAGGTCTCCCCGATGGCCGCCCTGCGCGACGCGGGCGCCCCGGCCGACGCCCGCTCGGGTGTCGTACGTGCCCTGCTCGGTCTGGTCCTGACCGGCGCGGGCGCCGCGAGCCTGTACGCGGCGGCCACCACCGACCAGGCAACGACCGGCTCGGGCTGGCTGGGGGTCGGCATCGTGCTGACCCTGCTCGGCTTCGTCGTCATCGGTCCGCTGCTCGCCTCCGGGGTGGTGCGCGTCCTCGGCGTGATCGTCCTCCGGGTCTTCGGTCCGGTGGGGCGCATGGCCGAGCGCAACGCGCTGCGCAACCCGCGCCGCACCGGCGCGACCGGCGCCGCCCTGATGATCGGGCTGGCCCTGGTGGCCTGTCTGTCGGTCGTCGGCTCGTCCATGGTGGCGTCCGCCACCGACCAGCTCGACAAGACCGTGGGCACGGACTTCATCGTCCAGAACGACAACGGCGGTCTGATCACCCCGCAGGCGGTCAAGGCTGTCAAGGACACCGCCGACTTGGAGCGGGTCACCGAGTACAAGGTCGTCCCCGCGGACCTGACCACCCCCGACGGCAAGGTCTCCAAGAAGGAGACGCTCAACGCCGCCGACCCGACCTACGCCCAGGACCTGCGCACCAAGACGGTCTCGGGCACGCTCGCCGACGCCTACCGGGACGACTCGATGTCCGTCCCCGAGGGCTTCGCCCGCAAGCACGGGATCAAGGTCGGCTCCACGGTCACGGTCGCGTTCACGGACGCCCGCACCGCGAAGCTCACGGTCCGCGCGATCACCAGTGACGACGTGGTGGTCGACAAGGGCGCGATGTACGCCTCCATCGCCACGGTGAAGCGGTACGTGCCCGCCGACCGGATGCCGCTCGACGTCCTGGTCTTCGCCACCGCGAAGGACGGTCGCCAGGCGGCCGCCTACAAGGCGCTCAAGTCGGCCCTGCACGACTACCCGCAGTACACCGTGCGCGACCAGACCGACTACAAGAAGGCGCTCAAGGACCAGATCGGCCAGCTCCTGAACCTGATCTACGGTCTCCTGGCCCTCGCGATCATCGTCGCCGTCCTCGGCGTGGTGAACACCCTCGCCCTCTCCGTGGTCGAGCGCACCCGCGAGATCGGTCTCATGCGCGCCATCGGTCTCTCCCGCCGCCAGTTGCGTCGCATGATCCGCCTGGAGTCGGTCGTCATCGCCCTCTTCGGCGCCCTCCTCGGTCTCGGACTCGGCATGGGCTGGGGCGCCACCGCCCAGAAACTCCTCGCCCTGGAGGGCCTCAACGTCCTCGAAATCCCCTGGCCGACGATCATCACGGTCTTCATCGCCTCAGCCTTCGTGGGCCTGTTCGCGGCACTGATCCCGGCGTTCAGGGCGGGGCGGATGAACGTGCTGAACGCGATCGCGACGGAGTAGGGGGTGTTCGATCCTGTGCCCCCGGAGGCTCGAAGAGCCTGCGGGGGCACAGGTGCTTTTTTTGGAGGGCAACTTTCTAAGTAACCGAGACGGGCGGGTCTGCGTGGGCGAGATCGGGGTTCCAGGGGGCAGAGCCCCCTGGTACACAAGCGGGCGGTTGTCCACAGCCCCAGCCAAGCCGAGCGGCAGCGACGTACGCTGGAACGTACCCCCGGCCCGTGCAACGAGTCGGGCCGTTCGCGTTCCCCTTCCCTGGACGGAAAGCCCCTCGCATGAGCCTGCACGGTCTGCTGGACGCAGTAGTCAAGGACCCCGCCCTCGCGGAAGCGACCACGGCGGCAGCGGACGGCAACCGCACGCACGTGGACCTCGTGGGTCCCCCCGCCGCCCGCCCCTTCGCCATCGCCGCCCTCGCCCGCGAGACCGGCCGCCCGGTGCTCGCCGTGACGGCGACCGGGCGCGAGGCGGAGGACCTGACGGCCGCGCTGCGCTCCCTGCTGCCGCCCGAGGGCGTCGTCGAGTACCCCTCCTGGGAGACGCTCCCGCACGAGCGCCTCAGCCCCCGCAGCGACACCGTCGGCCGCCGCCTCGCCGTCCTGCGCCGCCTGGCCCACCCCCGCCCCGACGACCCCGAGACCGGTCCGGTCTCCGTCGTCGTAGCCCCCGTGCGCTCCGTGCTCCAGCCGCAGGTCAAGGGCCTGGGCGACCTGGAACCCGTATCCCTGCGCACCGGCCGGACCGCCGACCTGAACGAGATCGTCGAAGCCCTCGCGGCGGCGGCGTACGCGCGCGTGGAGCTGGTCGAGAAGCGCGGTGAGTTCGCCGTACGCGGCGGCATCCTGGACGTGTTCCCGCCCACCGAGGAACACCCCCTGCGCGTCGAGTTCTGGGGCGACGACGTCGAGGAGATCCGCTACTTCAAGGTCGCCGACCAGCGCTCCCTGGAGGTCGCCGAGCACGGTCTGTGGGCGCCGCCCTGCCGCGAACTGCTGCTCACCGACGACGTACGGGACCGCGCGCGTGCGCTCGCCGAGGACCACCCCGAGCTGGGCGAACTGCTCGGCAAGATCGCCGAGGGCATCGCGGTGGAGGGCATGGAGTCCCTGGCGCCGGTCCTCGTCGACGACATGGAACTGCTCATCGACGTGCTGCCCAAGGGCGCCATGGCCGTCGTCTGCGACCCGGAGCGGGTCCGTACCCGCGCCGCCGACCTCGTCGCCACCTCCCAGGAGTTCCTCCAGGCGTCCTGGGCGGCCAGCGCGGGCGGAGGCGAGGCGCCCATCGACGTCGGCGCCGCCTCCCTGTGGTCCATCGCGGACGTGCGCGAGCGCGCGCGCGAGCTGGACATGATGTGGTGGTCGGTCTCGCCGTTCGCCGCCGACGAGGAGCCGGACGGCGACACGCTCAAGCTCGGGATGCGCGCCCCCGAGGCGTACCGGGGCGACACCGCGCGCGCCCTGGCCGACACCAAGGGCTGGCTGGCCGACGGCTGGCGCACGGTCTTCGTCACCGAGGGCCACGGTCCCGCCGCCCGTACGACCGAGGTGCTCGGCGGCGAGGGCATCGCCGCCCGCCTCGACCAGGACCTCGGCGAGCTGAGCCCGTCCCTGGTGCACGTCTCCTGCGGCTCGATCGAGCACGGCTTCGTGGACCCCGCCCTCGGTCTCGCCGTCCTCACCGAGACCGATCTGACCGGCCAGAAGGCCGCGGGCCGCGACGGCACCCGGATGCCCGCGCGCCGCCGCAAGACCATCGACCCGCTCACCCTGGAGACGGGCGACTACATCGTCCATGAACAGCACGGCGTCGGCCGCTACATCGAGATGGTGCAGCGCACCGTCCAGGGCGCCACCCGCGAGTACCTGGTCGTGGAGTACGCCCCCGCCAAGCGCGGTCAGCCCGGCGACCGCCTCTACATCCCGACCGACCAGCTCGAACAGATCACCAAGTACGTCGGCGGCGAGGCACCCACCCTGCACCGCCTGGGCGGCGCCGACTGGACGAAGACCAAGGCGCGCGCCAAGAAGGCAGTCAAGGAGATCGCCGCCGACCTGATCAAGCTCTACAGCGCGCGCATGGCCGCCCCCGGCCACGCCTTCGGCGGCGACACGCCCTGGCAGCGCGAACTGGAGGACGCCTTCCCGTACGCCGAGACCCCCGACCAGCTCACCACCATCGCCGAGGTCAAGGAGGACATGGAGAAGACGGTCCCCATGGACCGCCTGATCTGCGGCGACGTGGGCTACGGCAAGACCGAGATCGCGGTCCGCGCCGCCTTCAAGGCCGTCCAGGACGGCAAGCAGGTCGCCGTCCTGGTGCCCACGACCCTGCTGGTGCAGCAGCACTTCGGCACCTTCTCCGAGCGGTACTCGCAGTTCCCGGTCAACGTGCGGGCGCTCTCCCGCTTCCAGACCGACACCGAGGCCAAGGCGGTCCTGGAGGGACTGAAGGACGGCTCGGTGGACGTGGTCATCGGCACCCACCGGCTGTTCTCCTCCGAGACCAAGTTCAAGGACCTCGGTCTGGTCATCGTCGACGAGGAGCAGCGCTTCGGCGTCGAGCACAAGGAGCAGCTCAAGAAGCTCCGCGCCAACGTGGACGTGCTCACCATGTCCGCCACGCCCATCCCGCGCACCCTGGAGATGGCGGTCACCGGCATCCGCGAGATGTCCACGATCACCACCCCGCCCGAGGAGCGCCACCCGGTCCTGACCTTCGTCGGACCGTACGAGGAGAAGCAGATCGGCGCCGCCATCCGCCGCGAACTGCTGCGCGAGGGCCAGGTCTTCTACATCCACAACCGGGTCGAGTCCATCGACCGCGCCGCCGCCCGGCTGCGCGAGATCGTCCCCGAGGCGCGCATCGCGACCGCGCACGGCCAGATGTCCGAACAGGCTCTGGAACAGGTCGTGGTGGACTTCTGGGAGAAGAAGTTCGACGTGCTGGTCTCGACCACGATCGTGGAGTCCGGCATCGACATCTCCAACGCCAACACGCTCATCGTGGAGCGCGGCGACAACTTCGGTCTGTCGCAGTTGCACCAGTTGCGCGGGCGTGTCGGACGTGGTCGCGAGCGCGGGTACGCGTACTTCCTGTACCCGCCGGAGAAGCCGCTCACCGAGACCGCGCACGAACGCCTCGCCACCATCGCCCAGCACACCGAGATGGGCGCGGGCATGTACGTCGCCATGAAGGACCTGGAGATCCGCGGCGCGGGCAACCTGCTCGGCGGCGAGCAGTCCGGGCACATCGCGGGCGTCGGCTTCGACCTGTACGTCCGCATGGTGGGCGAGGCGGTCGCCGACTACCGGCGCCAGTTGGAGACCGGCGAGACCGAGGAGGAGCCGCCGCTCGAGGTCAAGATCGAGCTGCCGGTCGACGCGCACGTCCCGCACGACTACGCGCCCGGCGAGGGACTGCGCCTCCAGGCGTACCGGGCCATCGCCGCCGCCAACTCCGAGGAGGACGTCAAGGCGGTCCGCGAGGAACTCACCGACCGCTACGGCAAGTTGCCCGAGCCGGTGGAGAACCTGCTGCTGGTCGCCGGACTGCGGATGCTCGCGCGCGCCTGCGGGGTGGGCGAGATCGTCCTTCAGGGCAACAACATCCGCTTCGCTCCTGTGGAGTTGCGGGAGTCGCAGGAGCTGCGGCTGAAGCGGCTGTACCCGGGCTCGCTCGTCAAGGGCAACGCGCACCAGGTGCTGGTCCCGCGCCCCAAGACCGCGAAGGTCGGCGGCAAGCCGCTGGTCGGGCGGGAACTGCTGGGCTGGGTCGGGGAGTTCCTGGCGTCGATCCTGGGGTCGTGACGATTCCGGGGGCGTGAGGGCTCCGCGGTTGTGGCGGCTTCCTGGCTGTGACGGTGGGTGCGTCTCCCTTGGGGGCGCGCCCGATGTCGTGTCCGGTGCCGTAGCGGGCGGGGCTGTCGGGTCGTGGCGGGTCAGTCCCCGGTGGGCCGGACCTCGTCCGCCGAGTGGAACAGCATCGCCGTGAGCGCGTGGAACACCTCCTCGGGGTCCTGGCCGCCCACCGGTCCGTCGAGGTTGTGGCCGAGGAGCAGGGTGGCGAAGCCGTGCGCCAGGGACCAGGCGGCGACGCCGGCGAGGCGGGCGTCAGGGCCCCGGTCGCCCGGGTCCACGGCGGCGACGACGGCGCTCAGGGCGTCGGCGGCGAGAGTGCGCGCGGTGGTCAGTTCGAGGTCGTCGGCGCGCAGCAGCTCAGGCGAGAACATCACCTGGAAGTGCGCGGGGTGCTCGCGCGCGAAGCGGACGTAGCGCACGCCCGCCTCCCGCAGGTCCGGCGCCTCCCGCAGCGCCTCGGCCAGCAGCCCGAACCCCTCCGCCGCGATGGCGGTGAGCAGCCCGGTGCGGTCCTTGAAGTGGTGCGCGGGCGCGGCGTGCGAGACCCCGGCCCGGCGGGCGAGGTCGCGCAGACTCAGCCCGGCGGGTCCTTCGGCGGCGATGGCGTCGAGCGCGGCGGTGAGGACGGCGCGCCGCAGATCGCCGTGGTGATACGACGAACGGCGCTCGGCGGGAGCCGACTTCGAGGAACTCATGCGTCCCAGAGTACGCCCGATCTAGGCATTGACAAGTTCCGGCGGTCCCGGCAATCTGGACAGTGTCAAGTTCGGGCGACCGATGCGGGTCGCGTACGGGGGAGGAGTCACGGCATGTCCGA
The DNA here is from genome assembly GCF_016482685.1 of Streptomyces sp. DSM 110735. Lineage (GTDB taxonomy): Bacteria > Actinomycetota > Actinomycetes > Streptomycetales > Streptomycetaceae > Streptomyces. The sequence continues at coordinate 142,025 of NZ_JACYHF010000009.1, forward strand.
GGAAACGGTGGGGACGGCACGCGTACGCCAGCTCTGGCACCTGCTGGAGCCGTTCCACGCACTGCTCTACTACGCCCCGGAGGTGGACCGGGAGTCGGCGGCGCTCGGGTACGACACGGGGGACCGCTGGCCGGGCTACTTCCCGCTGCGCGCCGCTCCGTTGGGTCAGGTCGGCGCCGAGCGGGTCACCTCCGCGTTCTACAGCTTCAGTCCCCGCATGGTGGCCCGGCACATGGACGGCGCGTGGGAGGTCGCCGCTCCGCATGAGGTGCTGGCCGCCCGCCTGCGCGGCATCGACGGCGCCTACCGGGCCGTCCTCGGCGCCCGGGTCGACAGTCCGGAGCTGGCAGAAGCCGCCACGCTCGCCCGGCGCGCCGCCGAGGCGGCGGACACCGCAGGTCGCCCCCTCGCCGCCGCCAACGCCGAACTGCCCTGGCCCGAGCCCCCGCACCTCCAGTTGTGGCACGCGGCCACGATCCTGCGCGAACACCGGGGCGACGGCCATCTCGCCGCCCTGCTCGTCGCCGGACTCGATCCCGTCGAGTCGCTGGTGTCCTTCGCGGCGATAGGCGCCGCATCCGTGGAACGCTTCGCGAGCCGGGGCTGGAGCCCCGAGGAGTGGAAGTCCGCGCGCGAACGCCTCGCCGGGCGCGGTCTGGTGGAGCCGGACGGCATGGCCACGGACGCGGGCCGCGCCCTGCGCCGCCGCGTCGAGGAGCACACCGACCGTCTCGCCGCCGCCCCGTGGCAGGCGCTCGGCGCACCCGCCGCCGACCGCCTGGCCGACCTGCTGGGCGACCGCTGGGTCGCGGTCCTCTCCTCCGGACTGCTCCCCTCGGAATCGACCCTGGGGATAGGCAAGGTGTGAACGAGGCGGGCGAACCCGTGGAGATGAGGCGGGTGAACTCGTGGACGAGGCGCGCGAACTCGTGGGGTCCGGGAAGAACATGAGCCCCTGATGCACCCAATGCCCCTGAACGCCCCTTTGGTTCCTGTTCGTCAGCCGCCGCCCGGCGGCTACGGTGGAGGACGGATCGAACCGTCCGCACCGGTGGACGGGCAGGCGCGAACGAGGGGGGCGCACCGTGAGGCGCTTGTGGGGCGGGGCGGTCATCGCCGTGGTCATGACGACTGCCGTGACCGGATGCCGGACCGAACAGACCGAGGGCTCCTCCGGTCCCCAGGAGACCGGCGCCTCCGGCGCGGCCCTGAGCGCCGCCGAGGCACTGCCCGTCAAGGGCCGCGCACCGAAGACCGGTTACTCCCGCGAGCGCTTCGGCAGCGCCTGGGCGGACACCGACTCCAACTCCTGCGACACCCGTGACGACATCCTCAAGCGCGACCTGGAGGAGGTGAAGTTCAGCGGAGGTCAGTGCAAGGTGACCTACGGCGTGCTGGAGCACGACCCCTACTCGGGCAAGACCATCACCTACCGGCGGGGCCGCAGCCAGGTCGACATCGACCATGTCGTCGCGCTCTCCGACGCCTGGCAGAAGGGTGCCAAGTACTGGGAGCCCAGCAAGCGCATAGCCCTCGCCAACGACCCCCTCAACCTCCTGGCGGTCGACGCGAGCACCAACCGCGGCAAGGGCGACGGCGACACCGCCACCTGGGTCCCCCCGTCCAAGTCCTACCGCTGCACCTACGTCGCCGCCCAGGTCGCCGTGAAGAAGAAGTACGGCCTCTGGGTCACCTCCGCCGAAAAGACCGCCATGAAAAAGGTCCTGACCACCTGCCCCGGCCAGAAGCTCCCCACGGGCGGCAACCCGACGAACGCACCCTCACGCTTCCGGGCACGCTGAGTCGGGTCGCCGCAAGGTCGCCGTACGGCATCGCCGCGCGGGGTCAGCCGCCCAGGGCGTCCAGGTCGAGGATCTTGCCCGCGGGCTTCTTGGCCTCGACCGGCTTCTCGTAGTCGAGGAAGGAGAGGTGGACCGGCTCCTTGGCGCCCGCGGAGCTGTCCACGCGCAGCAGGTAGGGCTTGCCCTTGGTGGCGACGTAGAGGGTGTAGCGGTCCTTGCCGTCCTTCTCGTGAAGGGTGATGGCCGGGGTGCCGTCGATGGTGGTGGTCTTGCCGCGGGTGGCGTCCGAGTTGACGTCGACCGCTCCGGCCAGGACCGTGTCCAGGTCGCAGAAGCCCGCGATGTCCTTGGCGTCCTTGCCGGTCGCCGCCATCTTGGTCCACTTGTCGGCCATCATGTTCACGACCGCGTCGGTGTCGGCCTTCGACTCGCCCTTGCCCTGGTCCCGCAGGAACGCCTCGTTGTACTTCATGTAGATGGTGTCGCCGCTCTTGATCAGGTCGGCGCTGCCCTTGCCGCCCATGCCCATCGTGCCGGCGCACTCGCCCTTCTTGCTCAGGGCCATGTCGATCTTGATGTCGTCGCCGCCGTCGGTGACGGTGCCCCGCATCCGCAGGGTCGTCGCCTTGGTGGTCGTCTTCATCGCACGGTCGGCTATCTGACCGCCGCTCAGCCCGGCGAACGGTCCCTTCGGCGCCGTGTCCGCCCCCGACAGACAGCCGGTGAGCCCGGCGGCGGCAGCGGTGGCGAGGCAGACGGCGGCAAGTGCGGTACGGCGCATGTCGGTTCCTTGATGAGAGAGGTGTGACGAGATGAAGTGAGGTGGGAGGAAGCGGTGGTGAGCGGTGCGGGGGCGGGAGTGACGCCGGGTCAGTCCGTCCTCTTCCAGTCGCCGCAGCCGGTCGTCGTGAAGTAGGCGTCCGTGGCGCGGATCGTGACGACGGCGGTGCCGGTCACGTCGTCCTCGGCGAGGACCGAACCGGGCTCATGCGTGGCGTCCTCGGCGCGCTCCCAGGAGCAGGAGCCGGGGGCGTTGCCCGCCGACCGGTAGGTGCCCGGCGCGACATCGGCGCCGACCCGGAACATCCCCCCGTCGCCGTCCATCGACGTGCCGGGGTGGCCCTGCGCGGCGACCGGCACCGCCCGCCACCGCGCGCAGCCGCTGGACGTGAACACCTTGTCCGTGACCTCGACGGTGACGTACCCGGTGCCGCCCACGCTCCCGCCGGCCAGCGCCGACCCCAGGGAGCCCGAGGCGTCCTCGGCGCGCTCCCAGTGGCAGCGGCGGCCGGGGTTGCCGGTCGTGCGATAGGTGCCGGGCCGGATGTCGGCGCCGACCCGGAACGCGCCGTCACCGCCGAAGGCGGCCGTGTCCGCGCCCGGTCCGGCGTTTCCCGTGGGTCTGCCGTCCTCGGCGCTGTCCTCCGAGGAGGCGGAAGGGCCGTTGCGCGGGCCGTCGGGGCCGCCGTCCATTCCCTGGCCGGCGTTCGCGGACACGACACCGATGACGACAACCCCCAGGGCGGCGCTCAGCGCGATCCTGCCCTTCATGCCCATGACGGTCCCCTCCCCGATGCGTGCGACCGCCCCCTCCGGCCGGTCGCTCGTTCGCTGGGTCAATAAGAGCAGAGCCTGTGAACCGAGTCAACACGGTTCACAGAACATGAGCAGTGCACAGGTGTGAATCGGTAAGTCTTGTGTGCGTCGGTATGCTCGGTGCACACATGCGACGAGGGGAGTGGAGCCGGTGCAGGACAACGCGACAGAGGTGACCGCGGCGGGGATCGCCCGGCTCGCCGGTGTGGGCCGTGCCGCCGTCAGTAACTGGCGGCGTCGGCACGGTGATTTCCCCAAGCCGGTCGGCGGTACCGAGACCAGCCCCTCCTTCGCCCTCGCGGAGGTCGAGTCCTGGCTGCGCAAGCAGGGGAAACTCGCCGAAGTACCGCTGCGGGAGCGGGTCTGGCAGCAGCTCGCGGGTCACCCCGAGGGACCCGTCACCGCCCTGGTGCACGTGGGCTGCGTCCTGCTGCTCATCCAGGAACGGCCCACCGTCTGGCTCGACATCAGTGCCGGCTCCGACGAGCGCCTGGCCGCGATGCTGCCGGGCGCGCTGAACGACGTGATCGGTCCGCGCTTCGGCGTCGCGTCGACGCGCGGTGTTCACACGCGCCGCCCCGATGCGGGCGCCGCTGCTGTGAACACACCGGATGCTGTGAACGCCGAGAACCAGCAAAACAGCCCCCCGGCTGTGAACACCCACCCACCCGTGAACCCGGCGTCCGCTGTTCACAGCCCTGCCGCTCACAGCCCTGCCGCTCACAACCCCGCCGCTCACAACCCCGCCGTTCACGCCCCCACCGCCTGCGCCCCCGCCGTTCACACCCCCACCGGCCCCCAGCTCCTCCCCTCCGCCCCCCTCCTGCGCGGCGCCGCCGAACTCGCCGGGGAACTTGGGGCGCGGCAGACCTTCGAGTTCCTGCTGGGCCGGCACCTGGACGCGAACCCGCGCCAGTACACGCTCACCCCCGCCGAACTCGCCGGGCTGATGGCGGACCTGGCCGACCTCACCGGTCCCGCCCGCACCGTCCTCGACCCCGCCTGCGGCACCGGCGCCCTGCTGCGCGCCGTCGACTCCCGCCCCGACCAGGCCCTGTACGCCCAGGACAGCGCCCCCGACCTCGCCGCGCTCACCGCGCTGCGGCTCGCCCTGCACAGCCGCGCCACCGTCCGGGGCGCCGTCGGCGACACCCTGCGCGCCGACGCGTTCCCGGAGCTGCGCGCGGACGCCGTGCTGTGCCACCCGCCGTTCAACGAGCGCAACTGGGGGCACGACGAGCTGGCGTACGACCCCCGGTGGGAGTACGGCTTCCCGGCGCGCACCGAGTCCGAGCTGGCCTGGGTGCAGCACGCGCTGGCCAGGCTGGCCGACCGCGGCACCGCCGTGCTGCTGATGCCGCCCGCCACCGCCTCGCGGCGTTCCGGGCGCCGTATCCGCGCCGACCTGCTGCGGCGGGGCGCGCTGCGTGCCGTGATCGCGCTGCCGGTCGGCGCGGCGCCGCCGTACAACATCCCGCTGCACGTGTGGGTGCTGAGCAGGCCGGGGCGTACGCCCAAGACGCCGGAGGTGCTGCTCGTGGACACCGGGCGGTTCGCCGGTGAGGCGCGCGGCGGTCCGGACTGGCAGGCGGTGCGGGACGCCGCGCTCGACGCCTGGCGCGGCTTCGCGCGCGAGGGGCGGCTCGCGGAGCGCCCCGGGCTCGCGCGTTCCGTGCCGGTCATCGAACTCCTCGACGACGACGTGGACCTGGCGCCCGCCCGCCATCTCCCGCCCCCGGCCGCCGCCGACGGCGCCGAACAGCTCGCGGAGGTCCGCCGGCGCCTCGGCGAGACCCTGCGGCTGACCGCCGAGCTGACCCCGCCCACCGCGACCACCGCGCCCGCCACCCGCTGGCCGCTCACCACCGTCGGCGAACTCGCCCGCGGCGGCGCCCTCGTCCTGCGCACCGGCGGAACCCCGCACACCCCAGGCATCAGCACCACAGCCGTCCCCGCCCGCGTCCCCGTCCTCACCGACCACGACGTCCTCGCCGGATCGCCCCCCTCGGGCACCCTCACGGACGGCGACGACGAGACGGTGCTGACCGAGCCGGGCGACGTGGTCGTGCCCGTGGTCGGCGGCGGCTCGGTCGCGCGCGTGGTGGACGAGGCGACGGCGGGCGCCGCCCTCGGGCGCAGCCTCGTGCTGCTGCGCCCCGACCCGAGCGCCCTCGACCCGTGGTTCCTCGCCGGGTTCCTGCGCGGCACCGCCAACAACCGCCAGGCGAGCAGCTACGCCTCGACCGCCACCCGCCTCGACGTGCGCCGTCTGCAACTGCCCCGGCTGCCGCTGGCCGAACAGCTCCGCTACGGCGCCCGGTTCCGCGCCCTGGACGAGTTCGAGCGGGCGCTGCGCCACGCCGGACAACTAGGAGAGCAGTTGCTGCGCGGGATGTACGACGGGCTCACGGACGGCACCGTCGCGCCGGAGTGACCGGCAGTCAGGCGGGCGCGCGGAACATACCGGAGGCCCGGACAACGGTTCGGCACAACTCATAACGCCTTGTCGGCATCGGCCTATACGCTCGGACTCCGACAACGAACCGGTCCAGGAGCAGTCATGTACGGCCATGGCGAGCCGCCGCCCGCCCGCCCCACGGGAGCCATCATCACCCTGCGCGTGCTGATGGTCGCGTGCGGCCTGCTCACGTGCGGCACCCTGGCGTGCGTGCCGCTGTTCCGCGCCGCGTTCCTCAGCCGCAAGTGGGTGGACTGGCTGCTGGCACCGGTGAGTCTGGTGCTCAGCCTCGTCTGCTTCGACATCGTCGGCACGGTGCCCTACGACGACAGCCGGGGCGACATGGCGCTGGCCGGGGCGCTGCTCATCGGCGTCGCCTCGGCGGTCCGCTTCCTGTTCGTGGACGTCTACCACTACCGCAACAACCGCTACGGGCGCGCCGGTTACGCCCAGCCCTACGCCGACACGCTCGCGGCTCCGTACAGTTACGCGCCGCCCACCCCCCTGCCGCCCACCCTCCTGCCGCCCGCGTCCCAGCCGGAACACCCCATGCCGCCGCTGTACCCCCAGCACCCGCTGCCGCACGGAACCGTGCCGCCGCAGAGTCCGCCGCCCCTGCCCCCGCCGCAGTCCCCGGCGCCCGCCCGGATCGACCAGGTGCGCGCCGAGCTCGACGAGTTGAGCGACTATCTGCGCAGGCACGACCGGCGTGAGGGCGAACAGTGACGATGGGGCAGGGACGGGTCGTCGCGGCCCGGTACGAACTGGCCACGCTGATAGGTCAGGGCGGCATGGGCCAGGTCTGGACGGCGTACGACCGGCGCCTCGACCGGCGGGTGGCGGTGAAGCTGCTGCGCCCGGACAAGGTGGCCGGGCAGGAGGCGGACGAGCTGCGCCGCCGGTTCCTGCGCGAGTGCCGGGTGACCGCGCAGGTCGACCACCCGGGGCTGGTCACGGTGCACGACGCGGGCAGCGAGGGCGACGAGCTGTTCCTCGTCATGCAGTACGTGGACGGCGCCGACCTCTCCGACCACCTCGCGGAGCACGACCCGTACCCGTGGCAGTGGGCGGTGACGGTCGCCGCGCAGTTGTGCGCCGTGCTGAGCGCGGTTCACGCGGTGCCGATCGTGCACCGCGACCTCAAGCCGCGCAACGTGATGGTGAAGCAGGACGGCACGGTCACCGTCCTCGACCTGGGCGTCGCCTCGGTGATGGACACCGACACCACCCGCCTCACGCACACCGGCTCCCCGATCGGCTCGCCCGCCTACATGGCGCCGGAGCAGGCGATGGGCGGCGCGGTCGGACCGTACACCGATCTGTACGCGCTCGGGGTGCTGCTGCACGAACTGCTCAGCGGCGAGGTGCCGTTCGCCGGTTCCACCGCGCTCGGCGTGCTGCACCGGCACCTGTACGAGCCGCCGCTGCCGGTGCGCCGGATACGCCCGGAGGTGCCGGAGCCGCTGGAGCGGCTGGTGCTGCGGCTGCTGGCGAAGGACCCGCAGGACCGTCCGGCGTCCGCGCAGGAGGTGTACGAGCACCTGGTGCCGCTGCTGCCCGCGCCCGGCACCCCCACCGGTGCGCCGCTCGACCCCACGCGCCCCTTCCTGCGCCCGCACGCCCCCTGGCCGGACCGCGCCCGCATCCCGGCGCCGCAGCCCGCGCAGGTCGCCCCGGCGCCGCCGGTGGACGACAAGCCGGACGTGGCGGCGGCCGTGGACGAGGTCAAGCGGCTGCTGGGGGAGGGGCGCATCACCCAGGCCGTCGACATCCTCGGCGCGATCCTGCCCACCGCCGCCGAACAGCACGGCGAGCACTCCCCGGTGGTCCGCACCCTGCGCAAGCAGTACGCGGCCACGCTCCTGGACGACGGCCAGTACCGGCGCGCACTGCCCGAACTGCGCCGCCTCGCCGACGAACGCGCCGCCGAGGCGGGCCAGGCGGACCCGCAGTCCCTGCGCCACCGCTACGAGGCCGCGCAGTGCCTGGAGCAGCTCGGCGAACCGGCGGCCGCGCTCGCGGAGTACCGCGCGCTGCTGCCGTACTACGAGAACCGGTACGTCTCCGGCGACCCCCAGCTCGCCCACGACGTCCGCCGCCGCATCGGCCATCTGCTGCTCGCCCTGGGCGACCGCCCGGCCGCCCACGACATGCTGGCGCGGCTGCTGATGGACGTGGAGCGGGTGCACGGCATGGGGCATCCGCTGGCCGCCGACATCCGGCGCACCCTGCAGTGGCTGGGGCAGGTGCGGGGCTGAGCGTCTGCGTGCCGGCTCAGTGCGTCATCGGCAGCGCGGCGACGAACTTCGGTCCGTCCTTGCGGTGCTGGACGGGGAAGAGCACCTTCAGGTTCTGCTCCTGCCCCTCCAGCGTGAGGTGGGTGATGTAGGTCAGACCGAGGAAGCCCTTCTTGGTCTTCCCCGCGGAGATGTACCGCCGGGGGAAGTTGATGAGCAGCTTGCCCGGCTTGCCGCCGTTGGGGCCGTCGAAGAAGAGGACCCGCTGGTCGGTCAGGACGATGTACATGGGGCGCGGCTTGACCGTGGCCATCACCGTGCCCGCGCTGAGGATGCCGACCACGGCGGCGGTGAGCACCTGCTTCTTCACGGAGACGGTGCCGATGGCCGCCAGGCTGGTCATCTCCACCCGCTCGTCCGGCAGAAGGAGGGGGGCGGCTGCTTCGAGCAACTGTCGTTCACGGCGGGCGCTGATGGCCATCGAGGACTCCGATAAGGGTGCTGACAAGGGAAAACGGCGACGGGGAGACCTCCTGGGGACGGCGCGAGTTGTACGGCGGAGGCCGGGCGGCCGTACATTTTCCCGGTCCATGGCATGTCCTTGTAAAAGTCATGGGCAAGCACGGGGTTTCCGTTTTCTCGCGCGCGCGTGCCGTCGACTACGTTGCAGCGGCGGACGCCGACGCGTCCTTCTCGTTCGTACGGACACAGGGGTGGGGATGGCCGGACACCGGCAGTCGAAGAAGGTCAGGTACATCGCGTGGTCGGCGGCGGGCGCGGCCGTCGTGGCGGGAGCCGGAGTGGCCGCCACGGCGTCCATGGCGGCGACGACCTGGCCCGCGCAGAAGACGTTCACCGGGCGGGCCTTCGACACCTGCACCGCGCCCTCGCTGTCCACCATGAAGGCGTGGCACACCGGTTTCTACGGCGCCGCCGCCGTCTACGTGGGCGGCAAGAACCGCGGCTGTGCCCAGCCCAACCTGACCGCCTCCTGGGTGAAGTCGGTCAGCGCGCTCGGCTGGAAGCTCATACCGCTCTACGTGGGCGCCCAGCCGTCCTGCCAGACCGGCTCCAACCCGGAGAAGATGACGGCCGCCAACGCCGCCTCCCTCGGCGCGTCTGACGCCGCCGACGCGGTGGCCAAGGCGTCCGGGCTCGGCATGAAGGCGGGCAGCGCGATCTACCTGGACATGGAGCCGTACGACACGACCGACAAGGCGTGCGACGACACCGTGCTCACCTATGTGCGCGCGTTCGACAAGGCCCTGCACGCCAAGACCTACCGCGCGGGCTACTACGGCTTCACCAGCTCCAGCGCCAAGGCGATCGCCACCGCGTCCGACAAGAGCGACCTGCCGGGCAACCTCTGGTACGCGCTGTGGGACAAGAAGAACACCACCACCTCCGACTGGCCGTGGGGCGCCACGCAGTTCACCGGCCACAGCCGGGCGCACCAGTACATGGTGAACAGCAAGGAGTCGCACGGCGGCGTCACGCTCACCGTGGACCGCGACGCCTGGGACGCGCCGGTGGCCATCACCGGCTGACACGCCCTCCGGAGTGACACGGCGGTGCCCGAACTCGTGGTGAATCGTTGGTCCTATGGGTTGGCCGGAGCTGATCGGCTGCCTACCATCGATCACCGCAAGACCTTGTGCACCGCCGCACAAACTCCTCAGGAGGTCCCCTTGCACCGCCGTCGTCGCTCCGCGCTCGTCCTCTCCGCCGCGATCGTCGCCGCGGGCCCCCTCCTCACCGCCTGCGGGAGCGACGCGCACCCGGGCGCCGCGGCGGTGGTCGGCGGGCAGCGCATCACCGTCGCCCAACTGGAGAGCCGGGTGAACGAGGTGCGCGCGGCGCAGCGGGCCGCCTCGCCCGACGAGACGCAGTACCAGCAGGTCCTCGCCTCCAGCGGCAGCCTCACCCGCGACACCCTGCACACCATGGTCCTCGACCAGGTGCTGGCCCGGGCCGCGCGGGACGCGGGCGTCGGCGTCTCCCGCAAGGAGGTGCAGAAGCTGCGCTCCGACCTCGAGAAGCAGGCGGGCGGCGCCAAGGGTCTGGAGGCGGCGTGGCTCCAGAAGTACGGCATCGCCCCCGAGCGCCTTGACGACAACCTCCGCCTCCAGATCGAGGCCCAGAAACTCGCGGCGAAGCTCGGCACCGACACCACCCAGCCCGCCTTCTGGAACACCCTGTCGCAGGCGTCGAAGAAGCTGCACATCGACCTCAACCCGCGCTACGGCACCTGGGACGCGACCAAGAGCAGCCGGGTGGACGTGAAGACGCCGTGGGTACGGGACGCGTCGGCGGCGCAGTCGGCCTAGCGGCTCAGGCGGCTCAGGCGGCTCGGGTGGCGGCTGCGGCGACGCCCGCGAGGGCAGCCGCAGTCCTACGATCACAGAAGCTCCCGCCCCCTGTGGACAACTCGCGACGCCCCTCCGCACCGTGGGTTACGTTCGGATCGTGAACGCAACCAGCACCGAAGCCGCCCCCGGCCGCATCGTCCTGCTCACCACCAGCCACCGTGTCGCGCCCGGACTGCTGTCCTGGCCCGCCTGGCAGGCTCTGCACGCCGCCGACGCCGTGCTGTGCGCCGACGGCGCGCATCCGCAGGTGCCGTATCTGCGCGAGGCAGGTATAGCGGTGTCGGAGGCGGCGCCGACCGCCGAGGAGCTGGTCGACACCTGCGCGGGCGGTCGCACGGTGGTGGTCGTGGCCACGGGCGAGGGCGAGCCCGCCCTCACCGACGGACTGGCCCGGCTCGCCGGGTCGGGCCGGGTGCGGATGCCCGACCTGGAGCTGCTGCCCGCCTCCTACGACCTGCCCGGCGCCCGCCTCCTCGACCTCGTGCAGGTCATGGACCGCATCCGCGCCGAGTGCCCCTGGTCCTCCCGGCAGACCCACGAGGGCCTGGCCAAGTACGGCATCGAGGAGGCGTACGAAATGGTCGAGGCGATCGAGGCGGGCGACCGCGAGGAGCTGCGGGAGGAACTGGGCGACGTGCTGCTCCAGGTCGTCTTCCACGCCCGCATCGCCGCCGAGGACCCCGACGCCCCCTTCGACATCGACGACGTGGCCGGAGGCATCGTCGCCAAGCTCGTCCACCGCCACCCGCACGTCTTCGGCGACGAGAGCGCCGAGACGCCGGAGGACGTCAAGCGGCACTGGCAGCGCACCAAGGCCGAGGAGAAGCAGCGCACCTCCGTGACCGAGGGCGTCCCGCTCGGCCAGCCCGGTCTCGCCCTCGCCGCCAAGCTCGCCTCCCGCACCCGCACCGCCCACCTGGACGTCCCCCTCCCCGAGGGCGACGGCATCGGCTACGAACTCCTGGCCCTGGCCGCCCGCGCCGAGTCCGAGGGGGTCGACCCGGAGGCGGCGCTGCGAGCGGCCGCACGGGTCTACCGGGATGCGATACGTACGGCGGAGGGAAACGGTTCAGGCGCCGCCTAACCGAGAGCCTGGCCGGGTGTCCCTCCCCGCCCCCGGGATACCGTCGACCCGTGACCGATCAGCCCTCCTGCGACCGACCCGGCGAGCCCGCCCCCGACCTCTTCACCTGGGAGTTCGCCACCGACCCCTACCCCGCCTACGCCTGGCTGCGGGAGCACGCGCCCGTGCACCGGACCAGGCTGCCCAGCGGAGTGGAGGCATGGCTGGTCACGCGGTACGCCGACGCCCGCCAGGCGCTCGCCGACCCCCGGCTCAGCAAGAACCCCGCGCATCACGACGAGCCCGCGCACGCCAAGGGCAAGACCGGCATCCCCGGCGAGCGCAAGGCGGATCTGATGACGCACCTGCTGAACATCGACCCGCCGGACCACACCCGGCTGCGCCGACTGGTCAGCAAGGCGTTCACCCCGCGCCGGGTGGCCGAGTTCGCGCCCCGGGTGCAGCGGTTGACCGACGACCTGATCGGCGCGTTCGCCGCCAAGGGCTCCGCCGACCTCATCCACGATTTCGCCTTCCCGCTCCCGATCTACGCCATCTGCGACCTGCTCGGCGTCCCCGCCGAGGACCAGGACGACTTCCGGGACTGGGCGGGCATGATGATCCGTCACGGCGGCGGACCCCGGGGCGGAGTGGCGCGGTCGGTGAAGAAGATGCGCGGCTACCTGGCCGAGCTGATCCACCGCAAGCGCGCCGCGCTGCCCGCCGAACCCGCCCCCGGCGAGGACCTGATCTCGGGTCTCATCCGCGCCTCGGACCACGGTGAGCACCTCACCGAGAACGAGGCCGCGGCGATGGCGTTCATCCTGCTGTTCGCCGGGTTCGAGACCACCGTCAACCTCATCGGCAACGGCACCTACGCCCTGCTCACCCACCCGGCCGAGCGCGCCCGGCTCCAGCGCTCGCTGGCGGCGGGCGAGACCGGTCTGCTCCAGACCGGCGTGGAGGAACTCCTGCGCTACGACGGTCCGGTGGAGCTGGCCACCTGGCGGTTCGCCACCGAGCCGTTCACCCTCGCCGGGCAGGAGATCGCGGCCGGGGACCCGGTCCTCGTGGTGCTGGCGGCGGCCGACCGCGACCCCGCCCGGTTCGCCGAACCCGATGTGCTGGACCTCGGCCGCGCCGACAACCAGCACCTCGGGTACGGGCACGGCATCCACTACTGCCTGGGCGCCCCGCTCGCCCGCCTGGAGGGGCAGACCGCGCTGGCCACGCTCTTCACCCGGCTGCCCGACCTGCTCCTCGCCGTCGAACCGGCCGAACTGCGCTGGCGGGGCGGGCTCATCATGCGCGGACTGCGCACGCTCCCGGTGGAGTTCACCCCGGTGGACCCGGCGCACGCGTGAGCGGTCCGGCGGCGCGATCCATCAGCCCTACCCACGGAACACGCACCGGCAAACAGGAACATGACGGACACTCAACGATGTGATCTTCACGTGATCTGTGCGGCATGAACTTGTGACAAGCGATCGTCTGCCTATACGTTCACCCATCAGTGTGGCGCCGAGCACCACTCGCCACGCCGTACTGCTGTCGTACGAAAGGCCCCCGTATGCTCTCCGGGAACGGTCGTCACCGTCGCCCCCGCCAGGCTCCGGCGCTCCTCGTCGCGGCCGGTGTGACCACCTCCGCCATCGCGATCCCGCTCCTCGGCGCCGCCAGCGCCCACGCGGCCGACGGCACCACCTGGGACAGGGTGGCCGAGTGCGAAAGCGGCGGCTCCTGGAGCGCCAACACGGGCAACGGCTACTACGGCGGTCTCCAGATCTCGCAGGACGACTGGGACAAGTACGGCGGCGACCAGTACGCGGCCACCGCCGACCAGGCCAGCCGCTCCCAGCAGATCTCCGTCGCCGAGAAGATCCTCGCCGAGCAGGGCACCACTCACTGGGCGACCTGCGCCCTGACGGCCGGTCTCACCTCCGACTCCGCCTCGGTGGACGTCGACACGGGCGTCGCGGACACCGCCTCCCCGAGCACCGGCTCCTCCGACGACAAGGGCAGCGCCTCGCCGTCCGCGTCGGATTCCGCCGGTAAGTCCGGCTCGTCCGACTCGGACAAGTCCTCCGGCTCGCCCTCCGCGTCCGCCTCGTCCGACTCCTCCGCCGACGCCTCGGCCAAGCCGTCGCACGGCAAGGACAAGGACGCCGACGCCAAGGGCTCCGCCAAGGGCAAGGACGCCAAGTCCGGCGCCAGTGCCTCGAAGGACGACCCGGGCGCCTCCGGCGACTACTCCGCCCCGGCCTCCGAGGCGTCGGACGACGCCTGGCGGGACGGCGGCTCCTGGAGCCTCGTCGACACCGGCGCGCTCTCCGGCGGCGGCCGCCACCGCGGCGGCAGCGCGGACGAAAGCGTGACAAGCGGTCAGAAGGCGGACAACACCGGGCGCCATGCGCTGCCCTCTCCGAGCACATACACCATCCACGAGGGCGACACGCTGGAGTCCATCGCCGACTCCCTTGATGTCGAGGGCGGCTGGCAGGCGCTCTACTCCGCGAACAAGAAGACCATCGGCGCCGACCCGGATGAGCTTGTCCTTGGTCAGACGCTCGAGGTGCCCGGCGGGACGGACGGCAAGTAGCCCGATTCGGGACGGGATTGACGTCCCTCTTCTGGCCGTATGTCCCCTTTGGCGAAAGTGTGGGATGAGTCTCAAGGGCCCTGATCGTCTTTGAAATTCCCCTCTGTCCGTGTCTACGGTCGGTCCGCTCGTCACCACGAGCCCCGATGACCGGCACGCCGAATCCTGCCAGCGGTCACCCGGGAACAGTCGACGCGTCAAGCGCCGCCGGCAGGAGCGGGGGAACCAAGGTAAGTGCCCGAACCGGTGATTGACGCCGGGACGGGCTTGGGGTGAAGCCACCCCCTCCACGACGGGGAGGGTGGCCGGGCAACTCAACCGGCCCGAACCCGACAGCTCACCTCGCAGGCGTCGGTGAGGGGATCGATCCATGCTGTTTTCCAGCAAGGGCACGCACCGTCGCCCGGCCAAGGCCGTCCGCACCCTCGCGCTCGCCGGTGTCGCCGGCGCCGCGATCGCCGGTCCGCTGATGGCGGCCGGCAACGCCTCCGCCGCCACCGCCTCCGAGTGGGACACCGTCGCCCAGTGCGAGTCCGGCGGCAACTGGTCCATCAACACCGGCAACGGCTACTACGGCGGTCTGCAGTTCTCCGCGGCCACGTGGGGCGCCTACGGCGGCGCGCAGTACGCCGCCACCGCCGACAAGGCCACCAAGGACCAGCAGATCACCATCGCCGAGAAGGTGCTCGCCGCCCAGGGCAAGGGCGCCTGGCCGGTCTGCGGCACGGGCCTGTCCAGCACGCCGTACAGCTCCGCCGCCGCGAGCACCCCGTCCACCACGGCGAAGACCACCACGGACACCGCCAAGGCCACGACGGACGCCGCCGCGCGCACCACCGCCCCGGAGACCGCCTCGCGTTCCGCGCAGCGTCCCGCCGCGACCGTCACCACCCCGACCGGTCAGAAGGTCAAGAAGGGCGACGGCGAGTACAAGGTCGTCAAGGGCGACACGCTCAGCACCATCGCCACCAAGCACCACGTCAAGGGCGGCTGGAAGAAGCTGTTCGACCTCAACAAGGACATCGTCCAGAAGGCCGACCTCATCTACCCCGGCCAGATGCTGCACCTGAAGTAGCGGCACCGGCGCCGCCCGTCGAGCGGCGCCCCCGCACCCCCCCGCACCCGCTCACCGCACCGCCGCCCCACGCACGGCCGCGGTGAGCCCCCTCCCCCCACCAGGCCCCGCACCGGCGCGTGTTCCCCCGTACGCGCCGGAGCGGGGCTTCGCGGCGCCCTGGACCGCCCCGGGGGCCCGTACCCCGGCCGCCGCGACCCGGTCCCGCACCACCCCGCTGGCCAGACCCCCCGGCACCCCTTTGTTCCGGGCGTGAACAATGAGTACGGTCTCCCTGTCCACGGGACGGTCGGTCGACGGCCGACACCCCGGGGACGGTTAGGCTCTAGTCGCAAGGCAGTGCCGTACGGCACACCGCCCCGCACATCTCAGCGTCACATCCAAGAAGGAGATGCTCGTGCCGTCCATCGACGTCGTCGTAGCCCGGGAAATCCTGGACTCCCGAGGCAACCCCACGGTCGAGGTCGAGGTCGGCCTCGACGACGGCAGCACGGGTCGTGCCGCCGTTCCGTCCGGTGCCTCCACCGGTGCCTTCGAGGCCATCGAGCTCCGTGACGGCGACCCCAACCGCTACCAGGGCAAGGGCGTCGAGAAGGCCGTCCTCGCCGTCATCGAGCAGATCGGCCCGGAGCTGGTCGGCTACGACGCCACCGAGCAGCGCCTGATCGACCAGGCCATGTTCGACCTGGACGCCACCGACAACAAGGGCTCGCTCGGCGCCAACGCCATCCTCGGCGTCTCCCTCGCCGTCGCGCACGCCGCCTCCGAGGCCAGCGACCTGCCGCTCTTCCGCTACCTGGGCGGACCCAACGCGCACCTGCTCCCGGTGCCGATGATGAACATCCTGAACGGCGGCTCGCACGCCGACTCCAACGTGGACATCCAGGAGTTCATGATCGCGCCGATCGGCGCGGAGTCCTTCTCCGAGGCCGTCCGCTGGGGCGCCGAGGTCTACCACACCCTCAAGAAGGTCCTGAAGCGCAAGGGTCTGGCCACCGGTCTCGGCGACGAGGGCGGCTTCGCCCCGAACCTCGGCTCCAACCGCGAGGCTCTCGACCTCATCATCGAGGCCATCCAGGAGGCCGGTTACGTCCCCGGCGAGCAGGTCGCCCTGGCGCTCGACGTCGCCGCGTCCGAGTTCTACAAGGACGGCAAGTACCTCTTCGAGGGCAAGGAGCGCTCCGCCGCCGAGATGACGGAGTACTACGAGGAGCTGGTGGCGGCCTACCCGCTGGTCTCCATCGAGGACCCGCTGTTCGAGGACGACTGGGCCGGCTGGAAGGTCCTCACCGACCGCATCGGCGACAAGGTGCAGATCGTCGGTGACGACCTGTTCGTCACCAACCCCGAGCGCCTGGCCCGTGGCATCGAGGAGGGCATCGCCAACGCCCTGCTGGTCAAGGTCAACCAGATCGGCTCGCTGACCGAGACCCTGGACGCCGTCGAGATGGCCCAGCGCAACGGCTACAAGTGCATGATGTCCCACCGCTCCGGCGAGACCGAGGACGTCACCATCGCCGACCTCGCCGTCGCCACCAACTGCGGCCAGATCAAGACCGGCGCCCCGGCCCGCTCCGAGCGCGTCGCCAAGTACAACCAGCTCCTGCGCATCGAGGAGATCCTCGACGACGCCGCGGTCTACGCCGGTCGCAGCGCCTTCCCGCGCTTCAAGGGCTGACATCACCACAACCGCCCGGTCCGCTCAGCGAGGACCGGGCCCGCGCGGGAGTCCGCTCCCGCCAGTCGTCCTACGTCCCCGGACCCGGTCCCGTACCGTGTCCGGGGACGTACGCGTGAAGGGGAGGCGGGGAAGATGGCCACGAGGGACCGGGACCGTTTCTCCACCACGACCAGGCTGCGGCTGCTCGGCGAGCAGACCGCCGCCCGCGTCTACCGCTCCCAGACCAAGCGCCAGGCCCGCCGCTCCCGGCTCACCGGGCGCGCCGCCCTGCTCGCCATGGTGCTGTGCTCGCTGATCGTCGCGCTCGCCTACCCGATGCGCCAGTACGTCTCCCAGCGCGCCGAGATCGCCGACCTCCAGCGCCGCCAGCAGCAGGCCCGCGCCCGTGTCGAGGAGCTGCGCGACACCAAGGCGCGCTGGCAGGACGACGCCTACGCCGAACAGCAGATCCGGCGCAGGCTGCACTACGTGCTGCCCGGCGAGACCGGGTACGTGGTGGTCGACCCCGGCGCGGCGAAGCAGTCCCGCGTCGACAAGGGGGCCGACCGACGGCCCTGGTACGCGAACGTCTGGGACGGCGTCGACAAGGCCGACGCCTCCGACCAGTGACCGGCACCCGCCGGTGACCCACAGAAAGCCACTCTGGAAGCAGTCATGGAAACGCCCCCGCCGCCCACTTCGCGCACCGAGCCCACCGCAGCCGACGTCGAGGCATTCAAGCAGCAGCTCGGCCGTCCGCCGCGCGGACTGCGGGCCATCGCCCACCGGTGCCCCTGCGGACAGCCGGACGTCGTGGAGACGGCCCCCCGGCTGCCCGACGGCACGCCCTTCCCGACGACGTACTACCTGACGTGCCCGCGCGCCGCCTCGGCGATCGGCACGCTGGAGGCGAACGGCGTCATGAAGGAGATGACCGAGCGGCTGAAGACCGACCCGGAGCTGGCCGCCGCCTACCGCGCCGCGCACGAGGACTACATCCGGCGCCGCGACGAGATCGAGGTCCTCGCGGGCTTCCCGAGCGCGGGCGGCATGCCCGACCGGGTCAAGTGCCTGCACGTCCTCGTCGCGCACTCGCTGGCCGCGGGACCGGGCGTGAACCCGCTCGGCGACGAGGCGATCGCGATGCTGCCCGAGTGGTGGGCCAAGGGCCCGTGCGTGACGCCGGAGGGCGGGGCGTGCGGGACGGCGGAGGAGACGGCGGAGTCCGCCGAGACCGCTTCGCGGTCCGCCGACGGCTTCGCCCGCGTCGCCGCCGTCGACTGCGGCACCAACTCCATCCGGCTGCTCGTCGCCGACGTGAACCCCGCCACGGGCGAGCTGCGCGAGCTGGACCGCCGGATGACCATCGTCCGCCTCGGCCAGGGCGTCGACCGCACCGGCCGCCTCGCCCCCGAGGCGCTGGAGCGGACCTTCGCCGCGTGCCGCGAGTACGCCGGGGTCATCCGCGAACTGGGCGCCGAGAAGGTGCGGTTCGTGGCCACCTCCGCCTCCCGTGACGCGGAGAACCGGGACGAGTTCACGCGCGGTGTCGTGGACATCCTCGGCGTCGAGCCCGAGGTCATCTCCGGCGACCAGGAGGCGGAGTTCTCCTTCACCGGTGCCACCAAGGAGCTGACCGGCGGCGACGGCTTCGCCACGCCCTACCTCGTGGCGGACATCGGCGGCGGCTCCACCGAGTTCGTCGTCGGCGAGGACGGCGTGCGCGCCGCGCGCTCGGTGGACGTGGGCTGTGTGCGCATGACCGAGCGTCATCTGGTCGAGGACGGCAAGGTCACCGACCCGCCCACCGCCGAGCAGGTCGCCGCGATGCGGGCGGACATCGAGGCGGCGCTGGACCTCGCCGAGAAGACCGTGCCGCTGCGCGAGGCGCGCACCCTGGTCGGGCTCGCCGGTTCGGTCACCACCGTCTCCGCGATCGACCAGGAGCTGCCGGAGTACGACTCCGCGCGCATCCACCACTCCCGCATGACGCGCGGCCGGGTCCGCCAGATCACCGAGTGGCTGCTCTCCTCCACGCACGCCGAGCGCGCCGAGGTCCCCTCGATGCACCCGGGCCGGGTGGACGTGATCGGCGCGGGCGCGCTGGTCCTGCTCGCTCTCATGGAGCGCGTCGGCGCCGAGGAGGTCGTCGTCAGCGAGCACGACATCCTCGACGGCATCGCCTGGTCCCTGGCGTAGCGCTCGGGCGCGCTAGACCGTACGGGGCGCCCTTACGGCCGTACGGAGACGGCTCGTTACCGCCCGGTAGTGAGCGGCTGAGCAGGCGGTACGACGGATGAGCAGGGTCGCGGAGTGGCCGACACGCCGCTTCGCGACCCTCCGCCGGAAACCTTCGTGAAGTTCTTCACAAGGAATTCGGTCCCCGGGGGCAACACAAGGGGTCCCCTTGACCCATTCAGGGGCTCAACGGCCCTTGAAGGGTGCTCACGAGAGCGTTGCGCGGGTGTTTCGCAGAGGTGTCCGAGGGGCCTCCGGAAGGTGCTCCGCGAGGGTGCCGAGAACCCGGAGGACCAGCTCACGCGGCCTTGACAACGGGTCAGAACGACCTTGAGTTCCCCGCGCGGAACATGATCTGTGTCACGTGAGCGGCGGAGGATAACACAGCCCCTCTCCAACCTTGTGAAGGGGCGCACGAGCCACCCCTCAGGGGCAGGTGGATACTCGATGCCATGAGCACCACGGAGCGTCCCAGGATCCTCGTAGTAGGCGGTGGGTACGTAGGCCTGTACGCAGCTCGGCGCATCCTCAAGAAGATGCGCTACGGCGAGGCGACCGTCACGGTCGTCGACCCCCGGTCGTACATGACCTACCAGCCCTTCCTGCCCGAAGCCGCCGCCGGCAACATCTCGCCCCGGCACGTCGTCGTCCCGCTGCGACGCGTGCTGCCGAAGGCCGAGGTCCTCACCGGCCGGGTCACCACCATCGACCAGGACCGCAAGGTAGCGACCATCGCCCCGCTCGTGGGCGAGGCGTACGAACTCCCCTTCGACTACCTGGTCGTCGCGCTCGGCGCGGTCTCCCGTACCTTCCCGATCCCCGGCCTCGCCGAGCAGGGCATCGGCATGAAGGGCATCGAGGAGTCCATCGGCCTGCGCAACCACGTGCTGGAGCAGCTCGACAAGGCCGACTCCACGACCGACGAGGAGATCCGCCGCAAGGCGCTCACCTTCGTCTTCATCGGCGGTGGCTTCGCGGGCGCGGAGACCATCGGCGAGGTCGAGGACATGGTCCGCGACGCCGCGAAGTACTACAAGAACGTGTCCCGCGAGGACATGCGGTTCATCCTGGTCGACGCCGCCGACAAGATCCTTCCCGAGGTCGGCCCGAAGCTCGGCCAGTACGGCAAGGAGCACCTGGAGAGCCGGGGCGTGGAGATCTACCTCTCCACCTCCATGGACTCCTGCGTCGACGGCCACGTCGTGCTGAAGAACGGCCTCGAGGTCGACTCCGACACGATCGTGTGGACCGCGGGCGTCAAGCCCAACCCGGCGCTGGCCCGCTACGGCCTGCCGCTCGGTCCGCGCGGTCACGTCGACTGCGCGCCCACCCTCCAGGTGCAGGGCACCGACTACATCTGGGCCGCCGGTGACAACGCCCAGGTTCCCGACCTCGTCGGCCGCAAGGCGGGCAACGAGAACGCCTGGTGCCCGCCGAACGCCCAGCACGCGCTGCGCCAGGCGAAGGTCCTCGGCGACAACGTGGTCTCCGGCATGCGGGGCTTCCCGCAGAAGGAGTACGAGCACGCCAACAAGGGCGCCGTCGCGGGTCTCGGTCTGCACAAGGGCGTCGCGATGATCGTCCTGGGCAAGACGAAGATCAAGCTCAAGGGCCGTCTCGCCTGGTACATGCACCGCGGCTACCACGGTCTCGCGATGCCGACCTGGAACCGCAAGATCCGTATCTTCGCGGACTGGACGCTCGCGATGTTCCTCAAGCGCGAGGTCGTGTCGCTGGGCGCCATGGAGCACCCGCGCGAGGAGTTCTACGAGGCGGCCAAGCCCGCCCCGGCTCCCGCCGCCGCCAAGACCGAGGAGAAGGCCAAGGCCTCCTGACCTCCGGTCACCCGTTCTCTCCGAAGGGCCTCCCCGCTGTCCGTGGTGCGGGGGGCCCTTCGGCGTTTTCCGCCGCCGTGCGGCCTACGCTCTTTTGCCCTGTTGTAACTCCATTGCGGGACTGTGCCGGGTAGCCATGTCGTTTAGGTGGTAACGGACATCCGGGATTGCCGTCTTGGAGGTGTGCGCCATGGCCGACGCCGCGTCGCGACTGGTGAGTGTTGCCGAGCAATTGCTGGGAGCCCCGCTCCCGGTGCGGATCCGCGCCTGGGACGGTTCCCAGGCGGGCCCGCCGAACGTACCCGTACTCGTCGTGCGCAACCGCCGGGCGCTGCGCCGGATCCTCTTCAAGCCCGGAGAACTGGGTCTCGCCCGCGCCTGGGTCTCCGGCGACCTGGACATCGAGGGCGACCTCTACAGCGCCCTCGGCGTGATGGCAGGACTCATCTGGGAGCGCGGGGAGGACTCCCGCACCCTCGCCCAGGCCCTGCGCGATCCCGCCGTCCGGGCGGGCGTCCGCGATCTGCTGCGGCTCGCCGGACCCCCGCTGCCGCCTGCCCCGCCGCGCGAGGAGGTCCGCCCCCGCCGCCATCTGCACACCCGGCGCACCGACAGGCGGGCCATCAGTCACCACTACGACGTGGGCAACGACTTCTACGGACTCGTCCTCGGACCGTCCATGGTCTACTCCTGCGCCTACTGGGAGGACCCCGAAACGGGCGGCACCCTGGAGTCCGCCCAGCGCGACAAGCTCGAACTGGTCTGCCGCAAGCTCGGTCTGAAGCCCGGTCAGCGGCTCCTCGACGTCGGCTGCGGCTGGGGCTCCATGGCCATCCACGCCGCCCGCGAGCACGGCGTGAGCGTCGTCGGCGTCACCCTCTCCCAGGAGCAGGCCGCCTACGCCCGCAAGCGCGTCGCCGACGAGGGTCTGACCGACCGGGTCGAGATCCGGGTCCAGGACTACCGCGACGTGCGCGACGGACCCTACGACGCGATCTCCTCCATCGGCATGGCCGAACACGTCGGCGCCGAACGCTATCTGGACTACGCCCGCGACCTGCACGGTCTGCTGAAGCCCGGCGGACGGCTGCTCAACCACCAGATCGCCCGCCGCCCCCAGGGCGACGAGTCGGCGTACGAGGTCGACCGGTTCATCGACGCCTACGTCTTCCCCGACGGCGAACTCGCCCCCCTCGGCACCACCGTCACCCAGTTGGAGCGCGCCGGGTTCGAGGTCCGGGACGTGGACGTGCTGCGCGAGCACTACGCCCTGACCCTGCGCGCCTGGGTCACCAGACTGGAGGAGGACTGGGAGCGGGCGGTACGGCTCGCCGGGGACGGTCGCGCCCGGGTCTGGCGGCTGTACATGGCCGCCTCCGCGCTCGCCTTCGAGCGCAACCGGATCGGCGTCAACCAGGTCCTCGCCGTCCGCACCCCGGAGCCGGGCACCTCGGGTCTCCCGCTCCGCCCGCGCACCTGGCACGGCTGACCGCACGCGCAGGGGCCCCGCTCCGGTCCGGAACGGGGCCCCTGCGCCGTACACCTGCCGTGCTACTCCGCCTTGATCGCCGTCAGCATGTCGAGACGGGCAGCCCGGCGGGCCGGCCACAGCGCCGCCAGGACGCCGACCGCCGCCGCCAGGATCAGGAAGAGCGCCATCCGGTCCCAGGGCAGCACCAGTTGGTACGTCGGCATCTTCGTGCCGATCAGCGCGCCGACCGCCCAGCCGAAGAACACGCCCAGACCGATGCCGAGCACGCCGCCGAACAGGGAGATCACCAGGGACTCCAGGCGCACCATCCGCTTGACGCCCCGGCGCTCCAGACCGATCGCGCGCAGCATCCCGATCTCCTGCGAGCGCTCGAAGACCGACATGGCCAGGGTGTTGACGACACCGAGGACCGCGATGACCACCGCCATGCCGAGCAGCCCGTAGACCAGGTTCAGCATGAACGTGAAGATCTTCGCGACGCCGTCGGAGATGTCCTTCTTGTCCTGGACCGCGATCGCCGGGTTGGAGCCGAGCGCCTTCTCCAGTTCGTCCTTCGCCCCCGCCGAGGCGCCGTCCTTCATCTTGACCATGACCTGCATGTCGGACGGGGTGGTCAGATGCGGGGTGAGGGTGCGGTTGTCGAGCATGATGCCCCGGATCATCGCGTTGCCCTCGTAGACCCCGGCGACGGTCAGGCGCTCGGACTTGCCGTCGGCGTAGTGCACGGTGAAGCGGGACCCCGCCGTCCAGCCGTACTGCTTCGCCCGGTCCTTGTCGACGACGACACGGGTGCCGCTGACCGCGAAGGTGCCCTGGTCGGTCTTCAGGTCGGTCAGCTCGCCGATCGTGCGGCCGTCGACACCGGTCAGGTACTCGGTCTTGCCGTCGATGCGGGAGGGGGCGTTGCGCAGCGGGCTGCTCGCGGCGACCCCGTCGACACCGGCGACCTTGTCGGCGACCTTCGGGGAGAGCGGGCCGTGGGTGGACATCGAGACGACGTAGTCGGCGCTGATCGAGTCGCTCGCCATTTTGTCGATCGACTTCTGGAGGCTGCCCGCCATCACCGTCATACCGGTGATCAGGGTCAGACCGATCATCAGCGCGGACGCGGTGGCCGCCGTACGGCGCGGGTTGCGCACCGAGTTCTGGCGGGCCAGCTTGCCGGAGATGCCGAACATCCGCAGCGCGGGCGCGGCAGCCGCGATCAGCGGGCGCGACAGCAGCGGCGTCAGCACGAACACGCCGATGATCAGCAGGACGGCGCCCAGACCCATCGCGACCTGCCCGCGGTCGGTGCTCATCGTGCGACCCGCGAGGACCACGGCGACACCGGCACCGGCGAACAGCGCGCCCAGGGTGTTGCGCACCACCAGCGATTTGGTGGTCGCCTTGGCGTGGATGCTGTTCATCGCCGCCATCGGCGGGATCTTCGCGGCGCGGCGGCTCGGCAGCCAGGCGGCCAGCGCGGTGACGACGACGCCGACGACGAGGGCGGCCACCACCGTGCCCGGGGTGATCACCAGGGGTCCGTCGGGCAGGTCGGCGCCGAAGGAGCCGAGCAGGGAGCGCAGCCCCGCGCCGATGCCCACACCGGCGGCGAGTCCGGCGACCGCGGCGACCGCGCCGACCACGACCGCCTCGGCCAGCACCGAACGGGTGACCTGACCCCGGGAGGCGCCGACCGCGCGCAGCAGGGCCAGCTCCTTGGTGCGCTGGGCGACCAGCATGGTGAAGGTGTTGGCGATGATGAACAAACCGACGAACAGGGAGATCCCGGCGAAGACCAGCAGCCCCTTGGTGAGACCGCTCATGCTGTCGGCGATCTGCTGGGCCTGGTCGTCCGCGAGCTTCTTGCCGGTGGTGGTCTCCACCAGCTTGGTCGGCAGCGTCTTGTCGAGGGCGGACTTGAGCGCGTTCTGGCTGGTGCCGGGCGCCGCCTTCACGTCGATCTCGTCGTACGTGCCCTTCTTGCCGAACAGGGTCTGCGCGGTCGGCGTGTCGAACAGGGTGAGGCTGCCGCCCGCCGAGACGTTGCCGTCGTCGGTGGTGAAGATGCCGCTGACGCGCGGGCTGAGGACCGGACCGTCGACCGAGAGGCGCGCCTTGTCGCCGACCTTGTATCCGGCGCGCTCAGCGGTCTTGGAGTCGAGCGCGATCTCGTCGGCGCCGTGCGGTGCCTTGCCGGAGACGAGCTGGTAGCGGGGGTCCTTGTCGCCCCAGTAGTTGCCGCCGGAGGACTGCCAGCCGCCGCCGACCAGCTTGCCGTCCTTGCCCGCCAGCGCGGTGAAGCCGCCGACGACACCGGTGGCGGACCGCGCCCCCGGGGTCTTCGCCGCCTTCTGGAGCAGGGCGTCGGTCAGCTCGGGGTTGTGCCCGACCTGGTCGCCCCTGGACGCCTGATGGCGGGGGGTGACGGCGACGTCGACCCCGTCGAAGCCCTTGGCGGAGCTGTTCTGGAAAGCCTGGGAGACGGTGTTGGTGAAGACCAGCGTCCCGGACACGAACGCCACGCCGAGCATGACGGCGAGCACGGTCATCAGGAGCCGGGCCTTGTGCGCGAGGACGTTGCGCAGGGCGGTGCGGAGCATCAGCTTGTACGGCCCTTCGCGTCGAACTGCTTCATCAGGTCGAGGACCGAGTCGGCGGTCGGGTCCTGGATCTCGTCCACGATCCTGCCGTCGGCGAGGAAGATCACGCGGTCCGCGTATGCCGCCGCGACCGGGTCGTGGGTGACCATGACGACGGTCTGGCCCAGCTCGCGCACGGAGTTGCGCAGGAAGCCGAGGACCTCGGCGCCGGAGCGGGAGTCGAGGTTTCCGGTCGGCTCGTCACCGAAGACGATCTCGGGGCGGGAGGCGAGGGCGCGGGCGACGGCGACGCGCTGCTGCTGGCCGCCGGAGAGCTGCGCGGGGCGGTGGGTGAGGCGCCCGGACAGTCCGACCATGTCGATGACCTGGTCGAGCCACGCCTTGTCGGGCTTGCGCCCCGCGATGTCCATGGGCAGCGTGATGTTCTCCAGCGCGGTGAGCGTGGGGAGCAGGTTGAACGCCTGGAAGATGAAGCCGATCTTGTCCCGGCGCAGCCGCGTGAGCTGCTTGTCCTTCAGCGAACCCAGCTCGGTGTCACCGATGCGCACGGAACCCGAGGAGAAGCTGTCGAGCCCGGCCACGCAGTGCATCAGCGTGGACTTGCCGGAGCCGGACGGCCCCATGATCGCGGTGAACTCGCCCTGGCGGAAGTCGACGGAGACCTGGTCCAGGGCGACCACCCGGGTCTCACCCTGCCCGTAGATCTTGGACAGCTCCGTGGCGCGCGCGGCCACGGCGGTGCTCCGGCCGGCGGTGGGTGTGGTGGTCACGGAAGGGCGCTCCTGTCGGTACGGCTGTGGGGACGGACCTCCATCGTCCCTTCCCCTTTCCCCGCGCCGGTCAGCCGCTGCTCCGGTTCCCGGAACCCCCTCCGGTCGGACGGGACGCCCCGGTGTCATACCTGGGGAGGACCCCCGACCCTGAGGCCACCCGGGTGGCGCCGCTGGTGGAGCCCGGTGGGACCGCTCCCGGCGGGAACAGGTGGGTCGCCCTCGTTCGGTAGGTGAAATTCCGTCATTCCCCGTACGCGGGGGACTCGGCCCCGTCACGCTGTTGGCAAGTGCGGATGGCGTGCACCGTGGTCTGATGCACCCTCAGACATCAATAAAATAAGACAACATCGGTCCGCACTCTCCGCTGTCCTCAAGGAGCCTCCCGATAGGCTCGGGAACTCGAAGCGGAGCCCATGGCCTGCCCGGATGGTGGAATGCAGACACGGCGAGCTTAAACCTCGCTGCCCCTTCGCGGGCGTGCCGGTTCAAGTCCGGCTCCGGGCACATGCTCACCACCGCTGACCAGCGAAAACACTGGTACGGCGGTCCCGTTTCGGCCCACTCCGGGTCTCGTTCTCAGCCCTCGTACACCGTCAGGACCACCCCGTCCGCCTCGATGCGGCGGCCCGCTCTCATGCCGTTGGCGCGGAGGGTGAGGAGGCAGGTGTGGAAGAGGGTCAGTTCTTCCGCGTTCAGGATCGCGGCGGCCAGGTCGAGGAGTTCGCCGACCGACGCGTCGGTGAGGATCTCGGGCAGTTCGCCGGAGAAGAGGACGACGGATTCGCCGTCGGGGCCGCGGACCACCGCGGTGGCCGGCCCGCCATGCACGAACAACACGTTTCCCCCAAGAGCCCGGGGTCGTGCGGCTCTCGCTCCTCGGGCAGTCGTGAGACTAGCGGGGTATCTCGGCATATTCGGGCCCAGTTGCATTCTTTTTCCGACTTGGGCTCCGAGTGGGCCGAAGAGGGGGCAACCGCGGCCAGAGGCGGTCAGTTCTCCGGCGGGCGCTTGGCGGAGCGGCCGAGCAGCGACTCCACCAGGGCGGCGACATGGCGCCGGTCGTCGGACGAGAGCCGCTGGACGCTGGCGATGAGGAGGTCGACCTCGGGGTCGCCGGTCGCGCCGGTGTCGGCCGCGCCGTTCTCGGCCGTGCCGTACACGTGGATGCCGCACGCCTCCGCCGCCGCGCGCCGCACGGTGTCCAACGGGAGTCCGAGTCCCTTGGACAGTCCCTCCAGGGTCGTGGCCTGGGGCATCCGCACCACGCGCTCGGCGGTGGCCAGGTGGTGGACGGTGGAGCGGGGGACGCCGCCGCGTCTCGCCACGTCGCCGTAGGACCAGCCCTCACGGTCCAGGCGCTCGCGAATCAGCTCCTGCAGTGCGTTGGTCACCTGGTCACTTCCCGCTCGTCCTGCTCGCCCGTCGCCGAACCGCGCTGTCGGGGGGATTCTACGGGCGAGTAGGGGGACGGCCGAAAGGGTGATTCCCCGAACGGGTTGCGGAGAGCGCCCGCGAGGCCCTAGTGTCCAATCTCGTTGGACAGCTCGTCCGACCAAGTCGGACAGAGTCCGGGGGGAACCTGACTCCGTTCGACCGGAAATGCCTATTCCCAAGGGGGAATCATCATGATGGACGCTCACGAGCTCGAGGCCGAGTCCGCGGAGCTGCTGCCGGGCCGCGAGGCCCTGGGCAAGCTGAAGTTCAGCTTCAACAAGACGACGAACGTCACCAAGCACGTCGCCAACATCGCGGCCTCGAACCAGTCCGCCGCGCTGAACGACCACTCGGCGTACTCCGTCGCCAGCTCCGGCGCCGCCCAGACCATCAGCGTCTCCCAGTAACACCCGCGCACCACCACCCTCCGAGATCTTTCCGAAAGGACCACCATCATGAGCATGGACATGCGTGACCTGGACGCCGAGTCCGCGGAGCTGCTGCCGGGCCGCGAGGCTCTCGGCAAGCTGAAGTTCAGCTTCAACAAGACGACCAACGTCACCAAGCACATCGCGAACATCGAGGCCCAGAACCAGTCGATCGCCTCGAACGACCACTCCCTGTGGTCGGACGCCCAGTCGCAGGCCGGCCAGGCGATCTCCGTCAAGCAGTAACGGCACCGCCGCACAGGCGGCCACGGGGGCGGACCGTGCCCGAGTCCGGGGCGGTCCGCCCCCGCGGCCATGCCGGGGGGAAGCGGCGGTCATGACGTGCATGACGTGGGGGGAGACCACACATGACGGTGTCGGGAAACGGCACGACCACGCTCTACGACACCGGCCCGCTGCCCGGGCCCGGTGGCTGGCCGGTGACGTACGAGCAGGTGGCGACCGGCAGCCTGCCGGACGCGGAGGTGCCGTCCCGGCCCGTTCCGCGCATCAGCGCGGGGCTGAAGCTGCACGGCGAGTACCAGGGTTCGGGCTTCACTGAGCCCAAGTACATCGCCCGTCGGGGGGACGGGCAGGTCGTGCAGCTCTCACGGCTGCTGTATCTCGTGGCGTCGTCCGTCGACGGCGTCCGCGACGTCGACACCATCGCCCACCGGGTGAGCGCGCGCTTCGGCCGCGAGGTCAGCGGGGAGAACATCCGCTACCTGGTGGAGAACAAGCTCGAACCGCTCGGCGTGACCGTCCCCGAGGGCCAGGAGAGCGACGAGGTCGACGCCCCGCGCTCCGACCTGCTGCTGGCCCTCAAGGGTCACCGGGTCATCTTCAACGAGCGCCGCACGGCGAAGATCGCCCGCTCGCTCCAGTGGCTGCACAAGCCGGTGGTCGTCGCCGCCGTACTGCTCTCGGCCGTCGCCATGGACGTGTGGCTGTTCGGCTTCTTCGGGGCGATAGAACCGGTCCTTGAGGTCCTCGACCAGCCGGTCCTGATCCTGATCGTCTTCCTCCTCACCGTGGCCTCCCTCGTCTTCCACGAGTTCGGCCACGCCTCCGCGTGCAGATACGGCGGCGCCCGGCCGGGCTGCATCGGCTGCGGGCTCTTCCTCATCTGGCCGTCCATGTACACCGACGTCACCGACGTCTACCGGATCAACCGCGGCGGCCGCATCCGCACCGACCTCGGCGGCGTCTACTTCAACGTCGTGTTCATGCTGGCCATGGCGGGTGCCTACTTCGCCACCGGGGAACAGTTCTTCCTCGCCGCGGTCTACCTCGGCCACTTCGAGATCCTCGAACAGCTCATGCCGGCCGTCCGCCTGGACGGCTACTACATCCTGGGCGACCTCGCCGGAGTCCCGGACCTCTACGGCAAGATCAAGCCGATCCTCCTCTCCCTGCTGCCCACCGCCAAGGGACGGGCGGCCCGCGAGGAGGTCGCCGGGCTGAAGAAGTCGGCGCGCGTCATCGTGGCGACCTGGGTGCTCACGATGGTCCCGCTGATCATCGCCGAGCTGGGCTACGGCCTGTGGAACCTGCCGCGCATCCTCACCACCATGGTCCGCTCGCTGACCGAGCAACTGGTCGGCACCTGGTCCGCGATCGCCGACGGCAAGATCGTCGAGGGTCTGGTCGGCGTGCTCGGCACCTTCATGCTGCTGTGCCCGATGGCGGGTGTCATCTACCTCACCATCAAGATCGGCGGCAGGCTCTTCCGGGCCGCCAAGCGCGCCACCTCGGGACGGCCCGCGCTGCGCGTCACGCTGTGCGCGGTCCTGCTCGTCGGACTCGGCGGGCTCAGCTACGCCTGGATGTCCGGCGTCACCCCGAAGCCGCTGCCCAAGAAGCCGCCGATCGCGCCGATCCTCCAGCCCGGGGTGCCCACGACCGCGCCGCCGCCCATGGACGCCTCCACGCCGGAGAACGGCACGGGCGGACCGTCCGCGAGCCCCGGCACCGCGTCCACGTCACCCTCGGCCGTGCCCGGCGCGGCGCCCTCCGGTGCCTCCGGCAGCCCGAGCGCCACCGCCTCCGGCAGCGCGTCCGCGTCCGCCCCGGAGCCGTCCTCCTCGCCCTCGGCGAAGCCCGGCAGGAAGCCGACCAAGGGGACCACCCAGCCCGGCGACTCCGGGAGCAACGGCGGTACGGGCAGCGGTCCGACGCAGCAGCCGACGGGGACCGCGACCGACAGCCCCAGCCCGACCCCCACGGAGAGCCTCCCGACGAGCGAGCCGCCCGGGAGCACGCCTCCGTCCACCGACCCCCCGGCCCAGGCGGCGTCGTCCTGACCCCCTACGGCCACGTGTGACCACGCGGGTCGCACCCCCCTGAACCACATCGCATCCATTTCTTCGGGAGACTCCATGGGAAGTCATCGAAAGCCACGCGCGAGCAGCGGTCCGTTCAACGGACGCGCGGTCCGTACCGTCCTCCTCGCCGCGGGCGCCGCCGGAGTGGCGACCGCCGTCCCGGCCCACGCCGCGACCGGGCCCGCCCGCGCCGCGATCGTGTCGGACAACGTGTTCACCAACGCCAACCGGCTGCACCACACCCAGGCGAAGGACTCCTTCACCGTCCGCGAGTTCGGCAACGTCCGGGCAGCCTCCGTGCGCAACCAGGCGAACGCCGTCTCCATGGGCTGCTCGGTCGACGACAAGTGCCGCTCGGTCGCGCTGTCCTTCCAGATCGTCACGATCGCCGGGGACGTGCACCGGCTCAAGGCGGTCAACGTCAGCGACGCGGCCAACAAGTACTGCGACGGCTGCCAGACCCTCGCGGGCGCCTACCAGTTCGTCGTCTCCACGCCCAACCCGCTCAAGCTCGACGCGGGCGCCCGCCGTCAGCTCGACAGCGTCCAGCACCGGCTGGACGCGCTGACCCGCTCCGGACTGCCCGCCACCGAACTGCAGACCAAGGTGGACGCGCTGGCCGGAGAGGTCAACGGCATCCTGCAGAACGCCGTCGCCAAGGCGCCCAAGGGCCACGAGCGGCCCGACGTCACCCTGCACCGCCGACTGGACGGCTGGCCGCGCCACTGACCGCGACCTGACCGTCCCGCCCGGCCGGCCGCCGGTCCCGCGAGCGCCTCCCGCGGACCGGCGGCCGGCCCCTTTGCCTCCGGGAGCCCGTACGCCCTCTTCCTTACGGAGCCCGTACGTCCGCCGGGCAACGCTGCTCCATGGCCGGGAACACCGGTTCGGCATAACGTGTTCGGCAGCATGGCGAGGGAAAGATCCTCCTCAGGGATTACGATCCCTCCTTTGCCAATCCATTACTCTTGAGGCCGAGGCCGCACAACGCGGCCGTGGAGGAGTGAAATGAGGAGCAGCAACCCGGTCTTCTCGCGACGGGGGTTCAGCCGCGACAACGGCTACGCCGGTTTCAACACCGCACCGCAGGCCGGGTACGCACAGGGCAGCCCCTACGCGCAGAATCCGTACGCCCAGAACCCGTACGCGCAGCCCGACCTGGCGCACGGCGCCCCGCCGCAGGCCCCGCCCGCCGCCGGCCGGATGACGATGGACGACGTCGTCACCCGCTCGGCCTTCACGCTCGGCACGGTCGTCGTCGGCGCCGTCCTCGCCTGGACGCTGCTGCCGGTCTCCACGACCAGCTACGGCCTGGCGATCGGTTCCGCGATCATCGCCTTCGTCCTGGCGATGGTGCAGAGCTTCAAGCGCACCCCGACCCCCGCGCTCATCCTGGGATACGCCGCCTTCGAGGGCGTCTTCCTCGGCGTGATCAGCGAGATGTTCAACAGCCGCTGGAGCGGCGCGCCCTTCCAGGCGGTGCTGGGCACCATGGCGGTCACCGGCGCCACCCTGCTGGTCTACAAGGCGGGCTGGATCCGCGTCACCGCGCGGTACGCCCGGATCGGCATGGCCATCGCGATCGCCTTCGTGGTCGTCATGGCGGTGAACCTGCTGCTGGTCGCCTTCGGCGTCGCCGAGGACGGCGGACTGCGCAGCATGGGTCCGCTCGGCGCGATCGTCGGCATCATCGCGATCCTGCTCGGCGCGTTCTTCCTGACCCTCGACTTCAAGCAGATCGAGGACGGCATCTCCTACGGCGCCCCGCGTGACGAGTCCTGGCTCGCCGCGTTCGGTCTCACCATGACCCTGGTGTGGATCTACATCGAGATGCTCCGCCTGGTCGCGATCTTCAGCAACAACGACTAGCGGCGACGACTCGCGGACGACACCGCCGCACCACGCGAAGGGCCCCCGGTTCGACACCGGGGGCCCTTCGCGTGGTGCGGGGGAGCTGCCGCTAGCGCAGCTTGCGCGCGGCCCTCCGCAAGTCGTACTCGTGGATGATCGCCTTGGCGTGACCGTAGGCCAGGTTGTGCTCGTGCCGCAGCCAGCTCACCTTCTCCTCGAAGCGGACGAGGGCGGGACCCTCCTCCACCGCGCGCAGCCAGTCGGAGACGGCACGGCCGGTGCAGTGAGGAATGCGGGCAAGCATGTTGCGATGGGTCTCTTCGGAGAAGACTTGGGACATCGGCGCCTCCGGACGCAAAGGGGATACAGGCCGGTCCTCTCCGTCACCGTGCCCGAGCACGCGCCGCTTGGCAACAGTGCCCGCGTTACGCTCGGGCGGTGCTCGATACGACGCCCCTGACCAAAGCAGTGGAACACTTCGCCGACCGGCTGCGCGCGGCTCCGCAGAGCCGTCTGCAACGCAGCGCCGCCGCCGAGGCGCTGGCGCTGGCGCGGGAGATGGCCCGGCGCACGCAGGCGGTGGAGGAGCCCGGGACCGAGCCCCGCGAGATGCCGGACGCCGGGATGTTCGCGGCGGCCGACCAGATCACCGTCGCCGGGCACGACCTGGCGCTGGTGCTGGACACCGAGGAGCAGGTCGCCGAGGCGGTCGAGCTGGTGGAGGAGGCCCGCAAGCGGGCCGGGGTGTGAGGAGCCCTGGCGCTTACAGGGACGCGATGACGCGGTCCGCGAGGACGTACACCGTCTCGTCGCCGCAGGCGAACGTCAGGGTGTAGGCGCCGGAGATGCCCGAACCGCCCAGCAGATACGGCGACTCGCCCGAGCGCAGCGCGGTCGCGAGCCGTTCCGCCGTCTCGCGGTGACCCGGGGTCATGCACAGGGTGGTGCCGTCGGCGAAGACGTAGACGTCGAGGGTGCCGAGCGGGCCGGGGCGTACGTCGCTCAGCGCGACCTGCTGGGTGGCGAGCTGCTCCAGGGTGGTGGCGGCGCGCTCGTCCTCGTGTCCCGCGGTCGCCTGCACGGGGACGAAGTCCGGGTGCGAGGGGTGGCGGCGGCGGGCGGCGGCCAGCTCCGGGGACTCCCCGGTCTGCTCCTCGGACTCGGCGGCGGGCTCGGCCACGGGCTCGAGACCCGCGAAGTCCGCCTGCCGGGGCAGGAAGGGCTCGACGTCGGCCAGACCGTGCAGCGAGGGGGCGTCGGAGGAGTCGCGCGACTCCTGGGCGGCCCAGAACGCGCGCGCCTCGGCCAGCTCGCGCTCCCGCTCCTCGGCGAGCGCCTCGGCCACGGCCGCGCGTATCTCCTCGGCGTCGGCGGTGGTGCGGGCGGCGGGCAGCAGGGCGCGCAGGGCGGCCGCCTGGTCGTCCGTGAGCTGGGCCTGCAGCTCGGCGAGCTGACGGCGCAGCCGCAGCACGGTGCACAGGACGGCGACGCCCACGGCGCCCGTGGCGACCGTGGTGAGCAGCAGGGCGATGGGCATGGCGCTCACTGACGTACTCCCAGGTTCAAAGTCGACCCCCGACTTCCTACAACAGCTTGAAGGGCGGACTGACCGGCTGTCAGTGCGTAACGTCACGAAACGGACGGGACTTCTGCCTCGGCGGCGCGTGACGCCTCCCGGCCCACGGCACTGACCTGCGTCGATCCCCCATCGAGCGAGATAGGTCACACCCTGAGGGAGATTGGATCACAAAAAGGCCCAGCGCCCGGGGGATTTCCCGGGTTCCGGACCTTTTCGGACCCTCGGTGCCCGAGCGGTCACCGAGGGTCGATCAGCGCGTCGGGTCGGGCGCGGTCAGCTCAGGCGCTCGATGACCATCGCCATGCCCTGGCCGCCGCCGACGCACATGGTCTCCAGACCGAACTGCTTGTCGTGGAACCGCAGCGAGTTGATCAGGGTGCCGGTGATGCGGGCGCCGGTCATGCCGAAGGGGTGGCCGACCGCGATGGCACCGCCGTTGACGTTGAGCTTGTCCAGGTCGATGCCCAGCTCCTGGTAGGAGGGGATCACCTGGGCGGCGAACGCCTCGTTGATCTCGACCAGGTCGATGTCGCCGACACCGAGACCGGCACGGCTCAGCGCCTGCTTGCTCGCCTCGACCGGGCCGAGACCCATGATCTCGGGGGAGAGGCCGGAGACGCCGGTGGAGACGATCCGGGCGAGCGGGGTCAGACCCAGCTCGCGCGCCTTGGTGTCGCTCATGATGACGAGGGCGGCGGCGCCGTCGTTGAGCGGGCAGCAGTTGCCCGCCGTGACCAGACCGTCGGGGCGGAAGACCGGCTTCAGGCCCTCGACGCCCTCCAGGGTGACGCCCGCGCGCGGGCCGTCGTCCTTGGCGACCACGGTGCCGTCGGGCAGCGTGACCGGGGTGATCTCGCGCTCCCAGAAACCGTTCTTGATGGCTTCCTCGGCGAGGTTCTGCGAGCGGACACCGAACTCGTCCATCTCGCGGCGGGTGATGCCCTTGAGCCGGGCCAGGTTCTCGGCGGTCTGGCCCATCGCGATGTACGCGTCGGGGACCAGCCCGTCCTCGCGCGGGTCGTGCCAGGTGGTGCCCTCCTGCAGGGCGACCTCGGCGGTGCGGGCCTCGGCGTCGGCGAAGAACGGGTTGCGGGTGTCCGGCAGGCTGTCGGAGTTGCCCTTCGCGAACCGGGACACCATCTCGACACCGGCCGAGATGAAGACGTCGCCCTCGCCCGCCTTGATGGCGTGCAGCGCCATGCGGGAGGTCTGGAGCGAGGAGGAACAGTAGCGGGTGATCGTGCAGCCCGGCAGGTGGTCCATGCCCATCTGCACGGCGACGATCCGGCCGAGGTTGTTGCCCTGCTCGCCGCCGGGCAGACCGCAGCCGAGCATCAGGTCGTCGATGTCCTTCGGGTCCAGCTCGGGGACCTTGGCGAGCGCCGCCTGGATGATCGTGGCGGTCAGGTCGTCCGGGCGCAGGTCCTTCAGGGAGCCCTTGAAGGCGCGGCCGATGGGGGAGCGGGCGGTCGACACGATGACGGCTTCGGGCATCACGGCTCCAGTGGCGTAGAGAGGAAAGGGCAGGGCCCACTCGGAAGTTACCCGTACGTATGGCCCGGGTCACCCGGGTGCGAGTGTGACGCTGACCGCAATTGTCTAAGCGCTTGCTTTGTTCAGGTCGGGCTCAGGACGACGGTGCCGCCGGTTCCGTCTCCGGCACCCCGCGCCTGCGCCGCCGCTTCAGCAGCGCCCACGGACCGCGCGGTCCCGAGGGCATCGCGGCGGTGACCTCGGTGCCCGCCTCCGCCGCCGCCTCGGCCGCCGCCCGGGCCACCGGCAGGAAGCCCTCGCGGCGCGCCACGTCCGGACCCTCCTCCTCGGCCGGCCACAGGCTCAGCGCCGCGCACACCGTGGGCAGCACCGCCATGGCCGCCGTGGCGTACCCCTCCGCCGAGGGGTGGTAGCTGTCCGGTCCGAACAGCTCGCGGGGGTTCGCCGCGAACTCCGGACCCAGCAGATCGCCGAGCGAGACCGTGCGCCCGCCCTGTTCCACGACCCCGATGGTCTGCGCCGCCGCGAGCTGCCGGGAGGCGCGCCGGGCCAGCCAGCGCAGCGGCTGCTGCACCGGCTCGATGGTGCCGAGGTCGGGACAGGTGCCGACGACGACCTCGGCGCCGGCCGTGCGCAGCCGTCGTACCGCCGCCGACAGGTACCGCACCGAGCGGGTCGGGGGCATCCGGTGGGTCACGTCGTTCGCGCCGACCATGATCACGCAGACGTCGGGCACCGGCAGCGGGGACGCGAGGACCAGCGCCACCTGGCGCTCCAGGTCGTCGGACTGCGCGCCGGGCAGCGCCACGTTCTTCAGCACCACCGGTCGCTCCGCCACCGCCGCGAGCCCCGAGGCCAGCAGCGCGCCCGGGGTCTGTCCCGCCCGGTGCACGCCCTGTCCGGCCGCCGTGGAGTCGCCGAGCAGGGTCAGCCGGAGCGGCGGCTCACCGGGTTCCTCGAACCCGCTGCCGTACACCCCGTCCGCCTGCGGCACCCGGCCGCCGGTCGCGCCGTTGTTCACCTGGCGCTGTGCCAGCCGCATCTCCGCCAGCACCAGGCCGACCGCGGCGACCCCGATCAGCCCGGCTCCGCCGCCGCCGTACGCCGCCCCGGCCGCGATGCGCCGGGCCACTCTCGCCCTCGACAGGTTCGCCATGCGACGCCGCCACCTCCTCCTGGTCGTACACCCACTCCTTGCCCCGTACGGCACGTGTGCCAATCTCCACAGGGAGTGAAGGTCCGTCCGGCGTCACCCGGGGGCCGTAGGCTGGCGGAAACAACTACGACCACTGTTTTTGCAAGCAACCGGAGACAACGGTGCAATTCCACGACTCGATGATCAGCCTCGTCGGCAACACCCCGCTGGTGAAGCTCAACAACGTGACCGAGGGCATCCAGGCAACCGTCCTGGCCAAGGTGGAGTACTTCAACCCCGGCGGTTCCGTGAAGGACCGCATCGCCCTGCGCATGATCGAGGCGGCGGAAGCGAGCGGCGAGCTGAAGCCGGGCGGCACGATCGTCGAGCCGACCAGCGGCAACACGGGTGTCGGTCTCGCCATCGTGGCCCAGCAGAAGGGGTACAAGTGCGTGTTCGTGTGCCCCGACAAGGTCAGCACGGACAAGATCAACGTGCTGCGCGCCTACGGCGCCGAGGTCGTGGTCTGCCCGACCGCCGTGGACCCCGAGCACCCGGACTCCTACTACAACGTCTCCGACCGGCTGGTGCGTGAGACGCCGGGCGCCTGGAAGCCGGACCAGTACTCCAACCCCAACAACCCGCTCTCCCACTATCACTCGACCGGCCCCGAGCTGTGGGAGCAGACCGAGGGGAAGATCACGCACTTCGTGGCGGGCGTGGGCACCGGCGGCACCATCTCCGGCACCGGCCGCTATCTCAAGGACGCCAGCGACGGCAAGGTCCAGGTCATCGGCGCCGACCCGGAGGGCTCGGTCTACTCCGGCGGCTCCGGGCGTCCGTACCTGATCGAGGGCGTCGGCGAGGACTTCTGGCCCACCGCCTACGACCGCACGCTCGCCGACGAGATCGTGCCGGTGTCCGACAAGGACGCCTTCCAGATGACCCGCCGCCTGGCCAAGGAGGAGGGTCTGCTCGTCGGCGGCTCCTGCGGCATGGCGGTCGTCGCCGCGCTGCGCGTGGCCGAGCGGCTCGGCCCGGACGACGTGGTCGTCGTCCTGCTCCCGGACAGCGGTCGCGGCTACCTTTCGAAGATCTTCAACGACGAGTGGATGGCCGACTACGGCTTCCTGGAGGACGAGGGCCCCAGCGCCCGCGTCGCCGACGTCCTGAGCGACAAGGAGCACGGCTCCATCCCCTCCCTGGTGCACATGCACCCCGAGGAGACCGTCGGCCAGGCCATCGAGGTGCTGCGCGAGTACGGCGTCTCGCAGATGCCGGTCGTCAAGCCCGGCGCCGGTCACCCCGACGTGATGGCCGCCGAGGTCGTCGGCTCGGTCGTCGAGCGCGAGCTGCTGGACGCGCTGTTCTCGCAGCGCGCCTCGCTCTCGGACCCGCTGGAGAAGCACATGTGCGCTCCGCTGCCCCAGGTCGGCTCCGGCGAGCCGGTCGCGGACCTGATGCAGGTGCTCGGCTCGGCGGACGCCGCGATCGTGCTGGTCGAGGGCAAGCCGACCGGTGTCGTCAGCCGCCAGGACCTGCTGTCCTTCCTGGCCAAGGGCGGCAAGAGCTGAGGCGTTCGCGCCGCTCTCGCCGACCCGTGGCGCACACGGCATCTGAGTGTCACGTGCGCGCAGCACGTGCTTAACACGGGTCCCGCACAGTAGGGGGTACCGGCCAGGTGGGAGCGGCTCCCCGCCCCGGCCGGTGCCCATACGGCGCCCCAGGAACCTCCGGAGCGGCTCCCGGACCTCCATGGACGCCAAGGACGCGCCCGCCTGGCCTGACCCGGCGCGCGTCCCTCGCGGGGACCGCCGTCGTCCCGCCCCCCGGTGACGGGGGTGCGGCGGTCCCCGCGCAAGCCGCTTCCCGCGCCCTCGCGCCTTCTTTCTCCGCCCGCCTCCGCCATACCCCGGGCATCGCACACCCCGCCCCTGTATAACGGTATGCAGGGAGCGTTTGGAGTGAATAGCGGGTGGGGTCGGTGAGAGGGATGAGTGTGAGCGACAGTCCTGCGAAACGGTTGCAGGAGCTCTTCGAGGGGCACCGGCTCACACCGACCCAGCGGCGTATCGCGCACAGCATGGTGCGCCGCGCCGCCGACGTGCCGTTCCTGTCCAGCGTGGAGCTGGCGGACCTCGCCGGGGTCAGCCAGCCCTCGGTCACCCGCTTCGCCGTCGCCCTCGGCTTCGACGGCTACCCCGCGCTGCGCCGCCATCTGCGCGAGGTGGTCCCGGCCGAACCCGCCGCCGAACAGGGCTCGTTCAACGAGTACCAGCAGGCCGTCGAGGCGGAGATCGAGAACCTGCGCCATCTGGCCGACCTGCTCGCGGACCCGGCGCCGGTCCAGCAGGCGGGGCTGCTGCTCGCCGCCTCACGTCCGCTGCCGGTGCTCGGGCTGCGCGCCGCCGCCCCGCAGGCGTTCGGCTTCGCCTACTTCGCCGCCAAGGTCCACCCGGACGTACGGCTGCTGGACGAGGGCGGCTCCATGGTGCAGGACCGCATCGAGGCAGCCGTACGCGCCGGTGCCTCCGCGCTGCTCTGCTTCGCGCTGCCCCGGCATCCGCGCGAGGTCCTCGACGCCCTTGCCTACGCCAAGGAGGCGGGGCTGACCGTCGTCACCGTCGCGGACTCCGTGTTCGCGCCGGTCGCCAAGCACTCCGACCTGCTGCTGCCCGCCGCCGTCGGCACCGGGCTCGCCTTCGACACCCCGTGCGCGCCGATGATGCTCGGCCGGGTGCTCCTGGAGGCGCTGTGCGACGGACTGCCGGACGCCCAGGCGCGGTTGGAGGAGTTCGACGCGCGGGCGGCGGCTCGTGGGCTGTTCGTGGAGTGAACCGGCGCTGTCTTAAGACTCGTCTCAGGTTCCGGCGCTAGCGTGCCGCGCTGACACAGGTGATCCCCGGCGCGGACCGGGTGATCGACGAGACCGTGACACGGGAGGGTGACGTGGCGCGTGAAGGACGCGGCGGACGCGAGGGACGCGGCGGGCACGGGCTGGCCCGGGTGGCCGTGGTCGTACGGGCCGGAGCCGCACCGCTCGGCTGGCTCGGCGTGGTCGCGGCGGGGATCGGCGCGGTGCCGTCGGGACTGACGGGGCGAACGCCCGGCATCCTGGCCGGAGTTGTGCTGTTCGCCGCAGCTTCCGCCGTAGTGGCGCTGACGCGCCGGAAGCGGTACGTGGCGCTCGCGCGCGGTGCGGTGCGGGCGGGTCGGCACGACGTGCTCCAGGACCGCCGGGTGTCCGTGCGCGCCTGGCGCCGGGGACACCGCTGGTGGCTGCTCCTGGCTTTCGCCGCAGCGCTCGGCAGCGCCTTCGCGGTGCCCGTGGCCGGGGGACTGCTGCTCGCCGGAGCCGGACTCGGGCTGCGGCTGAAGGCGGGCTGGATCGGGCGGCGCGAACGCGCGCTGGACGCCCTGCTGTGGGTGCGGGTCGACTGGCTCGACGGGCGGGGCGGCGCGCCCGTCGGCAAGGCGGTCAAGGCGCTGCGCGCCACGGGCGTCGCGGCCAGCGACGCTGCCCCGGGCGGGGCACGCCGCCGTACTCCGGCCGCCGTCTGATCAGACCTCCAGTTCCGCCTCGATCCGCTTGAGCTGGTGCCGGGCCATCGCCAGGTTGGCGCGACCCGACTCCAGCACCAGGTACAGGAAGAGACCGTTGCCGCCGCGCCCGGTGAGCAGGCGGATCAGGTGGTACTGGTCGGACAGCGTGATCAGGATGTCCTCGATCTCGGCGTTGAGACCCAGGTGCTCCATGGTGCGCATCTTGGCGCGGATCACGTCGGTGTTGCCCGCGGCGGCGACGTTCAGGTCGAAGGTCTTGCTGCCGCCCATCGTGCCCAGCGCCATGCCGCTGGTGTAGTCGACGAGCGCGACGCCCGTGGCGCCCTCGATGGTCGTGAGCGCTTCTTTCAGGGCCGTCTCGGTGTTCGCCATGATGGGGTCCTTTCGGAGGTTCAACTGTCGGTTGCGGTAGGTGTCTCGGTGGTCGGGGTGCGCAGGACGCGCGGGGTGCGGGTGCGCGGCTGGGGCGGCCGGGCGGGACGTTCGACGGGGCGCGTACGTGCCTCCGCCTCGGCGGCGTCGAGCAGTTCGCCGACCCGGGCGCCGGAGCGGCGCCCCTCCAGGTGCAGCCGTCCGACGTTGACCCGGTCCTGCGCGAGCAGGGTCAGCACGGCGGTGCGTCCGGCGGCGTAGGTCGCGACGTAGCCGCGCTCGCCGCGCACCAGCAGCTCGCGGAAACCGCCGTTGCCGGTGGCCTCGGCGACCCGGACGGAGACACCGAGCGCGGCAGCGGTCAGCGCCGCGAGCCCGTCGGGGTCGACGCCGGGGGTGTCGTGGGCGACGACCAGTCCGTCCACACCGGCCGCGAGCGCGCCGGTGAGCTGGGGGACCCGGGTGCGCAGCCGCCGCAGCTCGTCCAGGACGGCTTCCAGGTCCTGTTCACGCAGCATCAGCTCTGTCCTCTCGGCGGGGCGGTGCCGTTCAAAGGGCCTCCAGCGCATCCCTGAGCCTCTTCAGCAGCGCGATGTCGGGGTCGGTGACCGTCAGCAGGGGGGGAGTCGGCGGGAGCGGCGGCGGCGCGGGGGCGGTGTGCGCCGGTGCGGACGCGCCGCGCACCGGGGCGAGGAGCCCGGCCGCCGCGAGACGGCGGACGTCCACCAGCGTGTGGAACGCCTGCCGCCCCAGCTCCCGGGCGATCAGGGTGGCCGTGCGGACGCCGTCGGCCCGCTCCAGGACCGCCCTGCGGCGGGCGGTGACCGGCGCCGCCGCCACCGGCGCGGCGCGGGTCAGTGGCGCGCTGTCGGTCGCCGGGTCGGGCCACAGCCGGTGCAGCAGCAGGCGGCGGCGCAGCGTCTCGCGCTCCAGCGCGACCACCGGCACCGAGGGCAGCGGACCCGCGCCGGGCGAGCCGTCGTAGCGGAAGCGGCCCGGGGTGCTGCTCGGGGAGAGCGCGAAGTATCCGGCGTCGTACAGCGCGTCCAGGTGGCACAGCTCCAGCGCGCCCTCGGGCAGCAGCCCGGAGTCGAGCAGCAGCCGGGCTGCCTCCGGGACGGTCGCCGTCCGCTCGGCCGCCCGCTGCCAGGCGGTGGCGGCGAGGGTGCCGTGGGCGGTGAGGAGCACGTCCAGACCGGGCGCGAAAGGGCTCTCGGCGTGCACCACCCGCCCGCGCACCAGATACAGCGTGCCGTGCTCGCGGACCAGGACGCCGGTCGCCTCCTCCTCGGCCAGGCGCCGCAGCATCGGGGACACCGCGCCCGCGGCTCTCTCGTGCGGTCCCGTTCTGTCCCGCACCGGCAGCGGCGGAGGTATCTCGACCACGGTCATCCCAGCACCAGCCGGGAGGCCATCTCGCCCAGCCGGATGCGGGCGAGGGCGAGGTTGCCCTCCTCGCGGCCCAGCCACAGATGCAGGAAGACGCTGCTGTCGAAGGACGTGTCCACGAATCTCAGCAGGTGGTAGCTGTCGTGGTTGCTGACGATCACGTCCTCGACCGGTGGCCGTCCCTCGTCCGGTCCGGCGGCGGCGAACGCGCCGTGCTCGGCGGTCATCCGGGCCAGTTCGGCGGCTTCGGCGGCCGTGGTCTCGTGGTCGCCGCCGGGCGCCTCCCCGACGGTGCCGAGGGCCAGTCCGCTCGTCCAGTCCACCAGCGCCGCCCCCCGGGCGCCGGGCAGCCGCATGGCTTCCAGTAAGCACTCGTCGATTCCGGGCACCGTGGCTCCCCTCCCGCCTGTGACTCCGGTTGAGTGACAACGACACTACGCATCGTGTGCGTGGCGGGTGAGGGCTTTGGCATTTTCCGTTGGAACGTGCGCCCGGCGCGCTAATGTGGGTCGATTGGCCCGCGTTTCACGGAAGTTGGTCCCTTTGTCCCTGGGTCGCCCGGCCCGCGTCAACGGCTCCCGGACGCACCCAGGGTGGTGAGCGCGGCCGCGTGCGCCCCTCCGGATTCGGCCACGATCTCCGCCACCGTCTGCGGCGCCCGTACGGTCGCGAACGCCACGCTCCCCGAGCCGTCCGGCACGAAGCCGTAAATCCCGGGCCGGGCAAGGGAGTTGTAGGGGTAGTGGTGGGCGAAGGCGTACGCGCCCGTGTCCAGGACCGCCGCCAGGTCACCCTGTTCCAGCGCGGGCAGCGAGCGCCCCTCGGCCAGCAGATCGCCCGTGAAACAGGCTGGACCGGCGACGTCCTGCACCACCTCGGGACCGGACTTGGGGCGCCCCTCGGCGTCGTACGCCGCGATCCGGAGCGGCCACAGCTCCGGCGCGTACACGGTCCGGGTCGCCACCTGGACCCCCGCGTGCGTGACCGCGATCCGCCGCCCGCCCGCGCTCTTGGCGTACTCCACCCGGGCCACCACCGTGCCGTGCTTGGCCAGCAGCGACCGGCCGAACTCGGTCACCAGCCCGTACCGCCCGTCGAACAGCCCCGGCACCTCCTCGGCCAGCAGCCGTGCGTAGCGCGCGTGCCCCGGACCCGCCGCCTCCGAGCCGAAGTCCACCGAGAGACCGCCGCCGATGTCGACGGTGTCGATCTGCCGCCGCCCGGTCCGCGCGTTGACCTCCTCCGCGAGCGCGTACGCCTCCGCCACGCCCCGCGCGAGCAGCGGCAGCGGGATGCCCTGGGAGCCGGTGTGGGTGTGCAGCCGGGTCAGCCACGGCCGGTCCAGGTACGCCCGTACGACCCACTCCCTGGCTCCGTCGTCGCGCAGCCCCACCCCGAACTTGGAGGTCGCCGTCGCCGTCGAGGTCGCCCCGATGGAACCCGCGCCGAGCTGCGGATTGACCCGGATGCCGAGC
Source organism: Streptomyces sp. DSM 110735 (assembly GCF_016482685.1). Classification (GTDB taxonomy): domain Bacteria; phylum Actinomycetota; class Actinomycetes; order Streptomycetales; family Streptomycetaceae; genus Streptomyces. The sequence goes on from NZ_JACYHF010000009.1 coordinate 184,855, forward strand.
GGGGAACGGGTCGGCGCGGTGCGTACCAGCGCGTCCAGGCGGTCCAGCTCCTGCGGGCTGTCCGCGTTCACGGCGACACCGAGCGCCAGCGCCTCGCGCAGCTCGCCGGTGGTCTTGGCGGGGGAGTCGAGCACCGTGCGGGACGCGGGCACCCCGGCCGCGCGGACCAGCGCCAGCTCGCCGGGGCTCGCCGCCTCGGCGCCAAGACCCTCCGCCTCCAGCAGGCTCAGCACGGGCACCAGCGGGGCGGCCTTCACGGCGAAGGCGTGCAGCACGGGCGTGCCCGGCGGCACCACGGCGTCGAACGCGGCGCGCAGGGCGGCGGCCGAGGCGCGGATACCGGTGACGTCCAGGAGGGCGACGAGGGGGGTGTCCGGGCCGAGGAGCCCCTGCGCCACGGCGGCGCGGACGGCGGTGTCGCGGCGGGCGGCGCGTGTCTGCGCGCCGTCGTCCGCGCCGGGGTGGCTGTGCTCCGGGAGATCCTGCTCGGTGCCGTGCTGGGTGTCCTGCTTCACGGGGTGCCCCTCCTGCCGTCCTCGCTTCTGTCGTCGCTTCCAGCCAAACACCCGCGACGCGCGGACGCGGGCGCCCCACGCTATTGACTAGTCCTATTCACGACTGGAGGATGTGAATAGCCGTAGCTACAGGAGGACGAAGATGTCAGGACCTCGGCCCGTACGAGCACCGCGCGGCACGGAACTGAGCGCGCTGGGCTGGCAGCAGGAGGCCGCCCTGCGGATGCTCCAGAACAACCTCGACCCCGAGGTCGCCGAGCACCCCGACAAGCTCGTCGTCTACGGCGGCACCGGCAAGGCCGCCCGCGACTGGCGCTCCTTCGACGCCATGGTGCGCACCCTGCGGACGCTGAAGCAGGACGAGACCATGCTGGTCCAGTCCGGCCGCCCGGTCGGCGTCATGCAGACCCACGAGTGGGCGCCGCGCGTCCTCATCGCCAACTCCAACCTGGTCGGCGACTGGGCCAACTGGGAGGAGTTCCGCCGCCTGGAGGCTCTCGGGCTCACCATGTACGGCCAGATGACCGCCGGTTCCTGGATCTACATCGGCACCCAGGGCATCCTCCAGGGCACCTACGAGACCTTCGCCGCCGTCGCCGCGAAGAAGTTCGGCGGCACCCTCGCGGGCACCATCACCCTGACCGCCGGACTCGGCGGCATGGGCGGCGCCCAGCCGCTCGCCGTCACCATGAACGACGGCGTCGCCATCTGTATCGACGTCGACCCCCGCGCCATCGAGCGCCGCATCGAGCACAAGTACCTCGATGTGAGGGCCGACAGCCTGGAGCACGCCCTCCAGCTCGCCACCGAGGCCCGCGACGCCCGCCGCCCGCTCTCCATCGGCGTCCTCGGCAACGCCGCCGAGCTGGTCCCGCAGCTCCTCGCCATGAGCGCCCCCATCGACATCGTCACCGACCAGACCTCCGCGCACGACCCGCTGGCGTACCTCCCGGTCGGCGTCGACTTCGAGGACATGGCCTCCTACGCCGCGAAGGACCCCGCCGGGTTCACCACCCGCGCGCGTGAGTCCATGGCCCGGCACGTCGAGGCGATGGTCGGCTTCATGGACGCGGGCGCCGAGGTCTTCGACTACGGCAACTCCATCCGCGGCGAAGCCCAACTCGCCGGATACGACCGCGCCTTCGCCTTCCCCGGCTTCGTCCCCGCCTACATCCGCCCGCTCTTCTGCGAGGGCAAGGGTCCCTTCCGCTGGGCCGCGCTCTCCGGCGACCCGGCCGACATCGCCAAGACCGACAAGGCGATGCTGGAGCTGTTCCCCGAGAACGAGTCCCTCGCCCGCTGGATCAAGATGGCCGGCGAGCGGGTGCACTTCCAGGGGCTGCCCGCGCGCATCTGCTGGCTCGGGTACGGGGAGCGGGACAAGGCGGGCGAGCGGTTCAACGACATGGTCGCGAGCGGTGAGCTTGCCGCTCCGCTGGCCATCGGGCGCGACCACCTCGACTGCGGGTCCGTCGCGTCGCCCTACCGGGAGACCGAGGCGATGCTCGACGGGTCCGACGCGATCGCCGACTGGCCGCTGCTGAACGCGATGGTGAACGTGGCTTCCGGGGCGTCCTGGGTTTCCCTTCACCATGGTGGTGGCGTGGGGATGGGGCGGTCCATTCACGCGGGGCAGGTCACGGTGGCCGACGGTACGGCGCTGGCGGGGGAGAAGATCCGTCGGGTGCTCACCAACGACCCCGGTATGGGTGTCATCCGGCATGTGGACGCGGGGTACGACATCGCGGAGTCCGTCGCCGAGGAGCGGGGCGTGCGGGTGCCCATGCGTGAGGGTGAGGACGCGTGACGGACGGCGGCTCTTCGGTGGCCCCTGAGGTCTCGTCGCCGACTGCGGGCCGGGCCGTGCCCACCCTCCCCCAAGCTTTCGACTCCGCTCAAGCAGGGGGGACCCCCATCGCCCTGCGGAACGACTGCCCACGGCCCTTGAGCGGTGTTTCGTTCCAGGACATGTGGACCGAGCTGTTGCCCATCGGCCGCAGCTCCGCCTCCGGCGGTTACCGGCGCTACGCCTGGACCGGTGCCGACGCCGACTGCCGCGCCTGGTTCCGGGAGCAGGCGGAAGCGCGCGGGCTGGACTACGAGGTCGACCGGAACGGCAACCAGTGGGCGTGGCTCGGTGACCCCGCCGCAGGGGACGCCGTCGTCACCGGCTCGCATCTCGACTCCGTACCGGACGGCGGTGCCTTCGACGGACCCCTCGGAGTGGTGTCCGCCTTCGCGGCGCTGGACGAACTCCGGTCGCGGGGCGTCCCGTTGGACCGCCCGCTCGGCATCGTCAACTTCGGGGACGAGGAGGGGGCGCGGTTCGGGCTGGCCTGTGTGGGGTCGCGGCTCGCCGCGGGGCAGCTCACCGTCGAGCAGGCGCGCCTGCTGACCGACGGCGACGGGATCACCCTGCCCCGGGCCATGGAAGCCGCCGGATACGACCCCGAGGGCATCGGCGCCGACCCCGAACGGCTCGCCCGCATCGGTGCCTTCGTCGAGCTGCACGTCGAACAGGGCAGGGCGCTGGACCTGTCCGGCGACCAGGTCGGCATCGCCAGTTCCATCTGGCCGCACGGACGCTGGCGGTTCGACTTCCGCGGCGAGGCCAATCACGCGGGCACGACCCGGCTCGGGGACCGGCGGGACCCGATGCCCGCCTACGCCGAGACCGTGCTCGCCGCCCGGCGAGCCGCCGAACTCGCCGGTGCCGTCGCGACATTCGGCAAGGTCGCCGTCGAGCCCAACGGGGTCAACGCCATCCCCTCCCTGGTGCGCGGCTGGCTCGACTCCCGGGCCGCAGGACAGGAGACCCTGGACACGGTCGTGCGGGAGATCGAGGGCGCCGCGCGGGAGCACGCGGCGGCGCACGGGATCGACCTGGAGGTCGTACGGGAGTCGGTCACGCCCGTCGTGGAGTTCGACCACGCGCTGCGCGACGAACTCGCCCGGCTGCTCGGCCGGGACGCCGACCTCAAGGTGCCGGTGCTCGGGACCGGCGCCGGACACGACGCCGGGATCCTCGCGACGAGCGTGCCGACCGCCATGCTGTTCGTGCGCAACCCCACCGGTGTCTCGCACTCCCCGGCCGAGTTCGCCGCCGAGGACGACTGCGTGGCCGGGGTGCGCGCGCTCGCCGACGTACTGGAAGGACTGGCCCGCAGGTGACCAGGGGAACCTATTGGCTGGAGCACGCCTGGCTCGGTGACTGTGTCGAGCCCGGCGTGACCGTCGAGGTGGCGGACGGCCGCATCACCGCCGTCCGCACCGGTACGGACGCTCCGCCGCCCGGCGCCGAGATCCTGCGGGGTCTCACCCTGCCGGGGCTCGCCAACGCCCACAGCCACGCCTTCCACCGCGCCCTGCGCGGCACCGTCCAGGTCGGCAGCGGCACCTTCTGGACCTGGCGCGAGGTGATGTACTCCGTCGCGGACCGGCTGACCCCCGAGACGTACCACGCGCTGGCCCGCGCGGTGTACGCCGAGATGGCGCTTGCCGGGATCACCTGCGTGGGCGAGTTCCACTATCTGCACCACGACCGGGGCGGCGCCCGTTACGCCGACCCCAACGCCATGGGCGAGGCGCTGATCGTGGCCGCCGCCGAAGCCGGTGTCCGGATCACCCTGCTCGACACCGCCTATCTCTCCTCCGGCTTCGGCGAGCGCCCCACCGCCCACCAGCTCCGCTTCTCCGACGGCAGCGCGGACGCCTGGGCCGAACGCTGTTCAGTTCTCAAGGAACAGGATCACGCGCGGATCGGAGCGGCCATCCACTCCGTACGGGCCGTGCCTGCGGAGCAGTTGGCGACCGTCGCCCGCTGGGCGGAGGAGCGGCGGGCGCCGCTGCACGTCCATCTGTCGGAGCAGACCGCCGAGAACGACGCGTGCCTCGCCGCGCACGGCGTCACCCCGACCCGGCTGCTCGCGGACCACGGCGTGCTCGGCCCGCGCACCACCGGGGTGCACAACACCCACCTCACCGACGAGGACATCGCGCTCCTCGGTGATTCCGGCACCGGCACCTGCATGTGCCCGACCACCGAGCGCGACCTCGCGGACGGCATCGGACCCGCCGTCGCCCTCCAGCGCGCGGGCTCACCGCTCTCCCTCGGCTCCGACAGCCACGCCGTCATCGACCTGCTCGAAGAGGCGCGCGCCATGGAGCTGGACGAGCGGCTGCGCACCCGCACTCGCGGTCACTGGACCGCCGCCGCGCTGCTGCGCGCCGCCACCGAGGACGGGCACGCCGCGCTCGGCTGGCCGGAGGCGGGCGCCATCGAACCCGGGCGCGCGGCCGACCTCACGACCATCGCGCTCGACTCGGTCAGGACAGCCGGTCCGCCGCCCCGGCTCGGCGCCGAGACGGCCGTATTCGCGGCGAGCGCGGCGGACGTACGGCACACGGTCGTGGGCGGGCGGCACGTCGTACGCGACGGGGCGCACACGCTCGTACCCGATGTGCCGCGTGCGCTCGCGGACGCGATCGCTGCCCTGAGCGGCTGACCCCCACCGGCATCCACGAGGACACCATGAGCAGCAGCACCGCCATCACCAACATCGCCACGCTGGTCACCAACGACCCCTCCCTCGGTGACGGGACTCCCCTCGGACTCATCACGGACGCGGCCCTGGTCATCGACGGCGAACGCGTCGTGTGGGCCGGTGAGTCAAGCAAAGCACCCGCCACTGACAATCGCCTCGACGCCGGTGGAAAGGCGGTCCTGCCGGGCTTCGTGGACTCCCACTCGCACCTGGTGTTCGCGGGCGACCGCACGGCGGAGTTCAACGCCCGCATGTCCGGCCGCTCCTACTCGGCGGGCGGCATCCGCACCACCGTCGCGGCCACCCGCGCCGCGAGCGACGCGGAACTGGAGGCGGGTCTCACGCGGTATCTCGCCGAGGCGCTGCGCCAGGGCACGACCACGATGGAGACCAAGTCGGGCTACGGGCTCACCGTCGAGGACGAGACCCGCGCCCTGCGCCTCGCCGCCCGGCACACCGACGAGGTGACCTACCTCGGCGCGCACATCGTCGCGCCGGAACTCGCCGACGACCCCGCCGCGTACGTCGCCCTGGTGACCGGCGAGATGCTGGACTCCTGCGCCCCGCACGCCCGTTGGATCGACGTGTTCTGCGAGAAGGGCGCCTTCGACGGCGACCAGGCCCGCGCGATCCTCACCGCGGGGCGCGCCAAGGGGCTGCACCCCCGCATCCACGCCAACCAGCTCTCCTACGGTCCCGGCGTCCAGTTGGCCGTAGAGCTGGACGCCGCCAGCGCCGACCACTGCACGCACCTCACCGACGCCGACGTGGACGCGCTGGCGAACAGCGGCACGGTGGCCACGCTGCTGCCCGGCGCCGAGTTCTCCACCCGCGCCCAATGGCCGGACGCCAGGCGGCTGCTGGACGCCGGGGCGACGGTCGCGCTGTCCACGGACTGCAACCCCGGCTCGTCCTTCACCTCGTCCGTGCCGTTCTGTGTCGCGCTGGCCGTACGGGACATGGGCATGACCCCCGACGAGGCGGTCTGGTCCGCCACGGCGGGCGGCGCGGCGGCGCTGCGCCGCACCGACATCGGCCGTCTCGCGCCCGGCAGCCGGGCCGACCTGGTCCTGCTGGACGCGCCGAGCCATGTGCACCTCGCCTACCGGCCGGGCGTCCCGCTGGTCGAGGCGGTGTGGCGCGGGGGTGTACGGGTGGTGTGAGGGGCGCCACGGCCGCGTCCGCGGCGGAACGCGGCGAGGCGGCCCGGCGCTGTCGCCGGACCGCCTCGTGAGCCGAGGGTGAGGTGCCGCCTCACTCCTCCACGGTCAGCCCCCGGCGCAGCCGCACCAGCGTGCGCGAGAGCAGCCGGGAGACGTGCATCTGGGAGATGCCCAGCTCCTCGCCGATCTCCGACTGGGTCATGCCCGCCACGAAGCGCAGCGACAGGATCTGCCGGTCACGGGGCGCGAGTTCGGCGATCAGCGGCTTCAACGACTCGACGTACTCGATGCCTTCGAGTCCGTGGTCCTCGTAGCCGATGCGGTCCGCGAGCGCGCCCTCGGAGTCGTCCTCCTCCGGCTGGGCGTCCAGCGAGGCGGCGGTGTAGGCGTTCGAGGCGGCCATGCCCTCGACCACCTCCTCGTTGGAGATGCCGAGCTTCTCGGCCAGTTCCGCGACGGTGGGGGCGCGGTCCAGGCGCTGGGCCAGCTCGTCCCCGGCCTTGGCCAGGTCCAGGCGCAGCTCCTGCAGTCGGCGCGGTACGCGCACGGACCACGAGGTGTCACGGAAGAAGCGCTTGATCTCGCCGATGATGGTCGGCATCGCGAAGCTCGGGAACTCCACGCCGCGTGCCATCTCGAAGCGGTCGATCGCCTTGATCAGGCCGATCGTGCCGACCTGGACGATGTCCTCCATCGGCTCGCTGCGCGAGCGGAAGCGGGACGCGGCGAACCGGACGAGCGCCAGGTTCAGTTCGACGAGGGTGTTGCGGACGTAGGCGTGTTCGTACGTGCCTTCCTCCAGCGCCTCCAGGCGCTCGAAGAGGGTCTTGGAAAGGGCCCGCGCGTCCACCGGGCCGACCTCGTCGTAGGGCGGGATCTCGGGGAGCCCCGCCAGGGGGTCGAGAGGATCGATGGCATGATCCAGTTGGTCCGGTGGGGGTGTCGACGTCGCGATCGGGGTATGCGATGCGTCGAGCCGGGGTGACATGGGTGTCCTCCATCGTTCTCGGCATAAGGCTGCCGAAGCCGAAATACGTGCACTGCGGTGTGCGGCGCCTCCGAAGCCGGCGTGCGGGCGTATGTGTCCCTACTAGCCCTACCCGCTTCATGGAGCCGGTGGCAAGTTCCTTATCTGGCGATATGCCCGTTTTTGCGGGGTTGTTCAGGTGTCGGAGTGCGTGGGGAAGGCGTAGTGTTCGAGGGCATCAGCAGCCACGACCTCGGGAGAGAGACGGCATGGACCACGGGACGGTCGGCAGCGCACAGTCGGGCCGGCTTCTGGTGGAGGTGCGGGAAGAGGGCTCCAGCGCCGTAGTGACACCGGCGGGTGAACTCGATCACCACACCGCCGATCTACTGCGCGAGCCGCTCGACGACCTCCTGGCGAAGGGCTTCTCGCGCCTTGTCGTGGACTGCTCGCGACTGGAGTTCTGCGACTCCACGGGCCTCAACGTTCTGCTCGGCGCGCGGCTCAAGGCCGACGCCGCGGGCGGTGGGGTCCATCTGGCCGGGATGCTGCCGGTCGTCGCGCGCGTATTCGAGATCACAGGGGCGGAGGCGGTGTTCACCGTCCATGACTCCCTGGACGCCGCCCTGGCCGGCGAGGACGGCTGACGCCGCGCCCCTTTCGCGCCCGCGCCCGTCCGGCGCACCGGTCACGCGCAACACGCGGGTGTTCCGGCGCCTCGGTCGGGCAGGAGAACATTCTGAATCTGTCGGCCGCCGGCCGCACCCTTCCGGGAACCGGCGGACGGCCTGGACGCGACGTAGGGGTGGAGGCGTACGGGCGAGAGCGGCGGAGTGGGCGCTCTTGGGCGCCGTGCGGGCGGCGGACGGACCGCCCGCGATCCGAACGGAGTCGGACTTTTGAATCGTGAACTGGTGAATCGGTGAGGTGAAGCGCTGATGAGCACCACCCGGCCCTACTCGCCGGGCGACCGCGGCCCGGAGCCGAGCGGCGCTTCCGGGGTGCCCGAAGGGAGTGCGCCGTCCGACGGCGCGTCCGCGGGGGCCGCAGCGCCGCCCGCGCCCGTCGAGGGCGTCCGGGAGGCGCAGGGGCGGCAGGTCCGCAGACTGAGCCTGGACGGCGAGAGCGGGGTGGTGCCGCTTGCCCGGGACTTCACCCGCCAGGCGCTGTACGCCTGGGGCTGGCTGCCCGCCGCGGGCGCCGAGCAGCGCGCCGCCGCGGAGGACGTCCTCCTCGTCGTCTCCGAGCTGGTCACCAACGCCTGCCTGCACGCCGGGGGACCCGACGAGCTGTACCTCACCTGCGACCGCAAGGTGATCCGCCTCGAGGTCTCCGACCGCAGCACCGGCCAGCCCGCCCCCCGCACCCCGCACCGCGCCGGCCGCCCCGGCGGCCACGGCATGTTCATCGTCCAGCGCCTCTGCCTCGACTGGGGCGTCGTCCGCAGCCCCGACAACCCCGGCAAAACAGTCTGGGCGGAACTGGGCGCCCCAGCCTGACACCTGCGGCGCTTCGACACCGCCCCGCTGCACCTGCGCCGTGCGACACGCCCTCCCCGCGGACGACCCCGCCGGGAGGGCGTCGCCCGTTGCCGGGTCTGCCGACCGAGGACTCCCTTGCGGAGTGCCGCCGTGCGGATCGGGCTCCGGTGGGTGGACTGCGGCGCCCTGTGCCCCGCGCGGAGGGGCGTCGGGTGTCGCGCGATACGTCCTCTCTGTGGCTGCCCCGGCTGGGAGGGCGTTGCTTGTTGCCTGAGCTGTCGGCCGAGGGCTTCCCTGTGCGAAGTGCCGCTGCGCGGGTCGGACCCCGGCGGCGGCGCTCCGTGCCCGTGCAGGGGCGCCGGGTGCTGTCGCCGGCCGCGCGGGTCTCCCGGTCCTGGTAGCGGAACGAGGTGCCAGGTGACCTGTGCAAAGGGACGTCGGTGTCTCGCGATGCGTCTCGCCCGCGGACGATCCCGCCGGGAGGGCGCCGCTCGTCATCGGGACTGCCGGTTGAGGGCTCCCCGGCGGAGTGCCGCCGCCCGGGTCGCGCGGCCCGTCCTGCCCCGAAGCGGAGCCCGACCGCACGCGTCCCACGTGAGGGATGCCGGACGTCTCGCGGCGCGCCCCCGCTGAACCGTGCACTCAGCCGCTTGTGGCCCCCAGGGCGGAAGGCGCGGCTTCCTCCGGTGTCGTCCCCCGCAGCCGCGTCGGAGTGTCCCGCGGGCCCCCCTTCAGGGCAGGCGGCGTACCGCCCGGTGGTGCGTCCGGGCGGGACCAGGCCGTCGGGGCGAACTCACGTGGGGAACGCGCCCGGGTACGAAAGGGGCCCCGCATCCCAAGGATGCGGGGCCCCTTTCAGGCGGGGGAAGGGCTAGTTGACCGAGCCCATCATCGCCTTGACCTTCTTGCGGTACATCCAGACCGCGAGGCCGGCGACGACCGCGAGGACGGCCTCCAGGCCGACGAAGCCCATGCGGTCGAGGTTGACGCCGCCGATCGCCGGGTTGGACAGCAGGGCGGTGATCGAGTCGCCCGCGGTGACCGCGAGGAACCAGACGCCCATCATCTGGGAGGCGTACTTCTTGGGCGCCATCTTGGTGGTGACGGACAGACCCACCGGGGACAGCGTCAGCTCACCGACGGTCTGCACGAAGTAGATCGCGACCAGCCACAGCGCGGCCGCCTTGTGACCGCCCTCGGCGATGGACAGCGGGGCCAGGAAGAGGAAGAAGGACGCACCGACCAGCACGAGACCGGAGGCGAACTTCACCATGGTGCTCGGCTCCTTGCCGCGCCGGTTCAGCCACAGCCACAGCCAGGCGAACACGGGGGCCAGCGCCATGATCATGACCGGGTTGACCGACTGGTACCAGGAGACCGGGAAGTTCCAGCCCGCGATCGTGTTCTTGGCCGAGGCGTCGGCGAAGATCGACAGGGTCGAACCACCCTGGTCGTAGATCATCCAGAACACGGCCGCGGCGACGAAGAACCAGATGTACGCCGACACCTTCGAACGCTCGGAGTCGTCCAGGTCCTTGTCCCGGCGGATCCGGGCGATCACCATGATCGGGATGACCAGACCGATGATCGTCAGCGGGATCAGCGCCCAGTTCAGGGTGAAGTGACCCGTGCCGCCGACGACGCCGTAGAACACCGCGGCGATGACGAGCCAGATCAGACCCTTGCGCAGCGTGGACCGCTTCTCCTCGGCGGTGAGCGGCGTCGGGACGACGTTGCTCTGCTCGCTCAGGTGACGCCCGCCCAGCAGGTACTGACCCAGACCCAGCGCCATGCCGAGCGCGGCAAGGGCGAAGCCGAAGTGCCAGTTGACGTTCTCACCGACGGTACCGATGACCAGCGGCGCGATGAAGGCGCCGAGGTTGATGCCGATGTAGAAGAGCGTGAAGCCACCGTCACGGCGCGCGTCGTCCGGACCCTTGTACAGGTGGCCGACCATGGTGGAGATGTTGGCCTTCAGCAGACCCGAACCGATCGCGACCAGACCCAGGCCCACGAAGAAGCTCGCGGAGACCGGCAGCGCCAGGCACAGATGGCCGAGCATGATGATCAGACCGGAAACGGCCACCGTCCGGCGAGGACCGAGCAGACGGTCCGCGACCCAGCCGCCGGGAAGGGCGAGCAGGTAGACGAGCGACACGTACACGGAGTAGATCGCGGTCGCCGTGCCCGCGTTCATGTGCAGGCCGCTGGGGGCGACCAGGTACAGCGGGAGCAGGGCCCTCATGCCGTAGTAGGAGAAACGCTCCCACATCTCGGTCATGAAGAGGGTGGCCAGTCCGCGGGGGTGGCCGAAGAAGGTCTTCTCGGCCCCGATGTCCGGGCGGACCGAGTCCTTCGTCAGGCTGGACGCCATGGTCGTTCCTTGCTGGTCGGGACGCGCGTTGGAGCGCGGCGCGCCCGGTGGGGGTGCGGCCGGCACCGGCGGGTCGGTCGTCCACCCCCACGCCCAGGGGGCCCCGCCTCCCGAGAGGGCGGTGGACGGCGACCACCGAGATCCACGCCCCGTACGCGTCACTGCGTCCGGAGCCCGGCCAGAGGTCATTCCTTTCAGGGCTGACCATCGTCAGCCCGCACATCAAAGAAGAGACCCTTGGCGACATGTGCCCGCCAAGAGGTCCCCGGTGTGTGCTACAGGCGTTCAGATCACCATACGGCAGGACACTGCCGGATATGGAAGGACTTGAGACGCGGATCACAGGAATCAGGGGAACCGCATCAGGGGTTTCCAAGGCTCTTCCACGATCCCACGTCACGAGCAATGGTTTGTACCAGCGGGGGACAAAGGTAAGAGCACGGAAGCGGACCACACCCCGACTCCACGCGCGGGCGGTCTACCATCACCTCATGACCCGTGTACTGCTCGCCGAGGACGACGCGTCCATCTCGGAGCCGCTGGCCCGCGCCCTGCGCCGGGAAGGTTACGAGGTCGAGGTCCGCGAGGACGGCCCCACCGCGCTCGACGCCGGAATGCAGGGCGGTGTCGACCTGGTCGTGCTGGACCTGGGCCTGCCCGGCATGGACGGCCTGGAGGTCGCCCGCCGCCTGCGTGCCGACGGCCACACCGTGCCGATCCTCATCCTGACCGCGCGCGCCGACGAGGTGGACACCGTCGTCGGTCTCGACGCGGGCGCCGACGACTACGTCACCAAGCCGTTCCGGCTCGCCGAGCTGCTCGCCCGCGTCCGGGCGCTGCTCCGGCGCGGCGCCACCGAGCCGCAGCAGCCGCCGGCCACGCACGGCGTGCGGATCGACGTCGAGTCGCACCGGGCGTGGATGGGGGAGGAGGAACTCCAGCTCACGGCGAAGGAGTTTGATCTGCTGCGGGTGCTGGTGCGGGACGCGGGGCGGGTCGTCACACGCGATCAGCTCATGCGGGAGGTGTGGGACACGACGTGGTGGTCCTCCACCAAGACGCTGGACATGCACATCTCGTGGCTGCGGAAGAAGCTCGGTGACGACGCGGCGAACCCGCGGTACATCGCCACGGTGCGGGGAGTCGGCTTCCGGTTCGAGAAGAGCTGAGGTTCGCCTACCGGGCGGGGGCTGCGAGATCGTTGGCGGCCGACTGCGCGTCGTGGCTGGTCGCGCAGTTCCCCGCGCCCCTTTAGGGCGCTGCCCTGGGCCGGGGGACACTAGGGCTCTCAGTCTTCCCGGAGGGACCCGTGCGCCGTCGTCTCATTCAGTCCACGCTTGCCGTCGTGCTGGTGGTGATCGCGGTCTTCGGGGTGTCCCTGGTGATCGTCGAGACCCGGACGATCAGCAACAGTGCCCAGGAACGCGTCGAGTCCGAGGCGGTCCGGCTGGCCAGCATCGTGGACAGCCGCATCCTCGCCTCCGAGCACGTCGACGCCGAGGCGCTGCGCAACCCGGTCAGCAAGGACCAGTACGCCGTCATCCGCGTCCCCGGTCGGACCCCCATCGAGATCGGCACCCGGCCCGAGGGTGACGTCATCCACTCCACGCAGCACGGCGAGGAGGGCGAGACGGTCACCGTGCAGGAGCCCCGCTCCGCCGTGACCCGTGAGGTCGGCCGCACCCTGCTGATCATCGGGCTGGTCGCGCTGCTCGCCGTGATCGCCGCCGTGCTGCTCGCCGTACGCCAGGCGAACCGGCTCGCCTCCCCGCTCACCGACCTCGCCGAGACCGCCGAGCGCCTCGGCTCCGGCGACCCCCGCCCCCGGCACAAGCGCTACGGCGTCCCCGAGCTGGACCGGGTCGCGGACGTGCTCGACTCCTCCGCCGAGCGCATCGGCCGGATGCTCACCGCCGAACGGCGCCTGGCCGCCGACGCCTCCCACCAGCTCCGCACGCCGCTGACCGCGCTGTCCATGCGGCTTGAGGAGATCACCCTCACCGACGACCCGGACACGGTGAAGGAGGAGGCGACCATCGCGCTGACGCAGGTGGAGCGGCTGACGGACGTGGTGGAGCGGCTGCTGACCAACTCGCGCGATCCCCGGACCGGCTCCGCCGTCTCCTTCGACCTCGACGAGGTCATCCAGCAGCAGCTCGCCGAGTGGCGCCCCGCCTACCGCAACGTGGGCCGCGCCATCGTCAGCTCCGGCAAGCGGCACCTGAAGGCGGTCGGCACCCCCGGCGCGGTCGCCCAGGTGCTCGCCGCGCTGATCGAGAACTCGCTGATGCACGGCGGCGGCACCGTCGCCCTGCGCACCCGGGTCATCGGCAACCAGGCCGTCATCGAGGTCACCGACGAGGGCACCGGCATCCCCGCCGACCTCGGCGCGCGGATCTTCGAGCGGACCATCAGCGGCCGCAACTCCACCGGGATCGGGCTCGCCGTCGCCCGCGACCTCGCGGAGGCGGACGGCGGTCGTCTGGAGCTTCTCCAGACCCAGCCCGCGGTCTTCGGGCTGTTCCTGTCCCGTACGGCGCCGCCGCCCAAGGCGGACGGCGAGGGGCAGCCGACGGTCCGCTGAGGCAAGGGGCAAGGGGCAAGGGGCGAGGAGCCGGGAGCGGGCTAGCGCACCCGCTCCTTCTCGTCCGGGCGGGGACCGCCCGAGCCCTTGACGACCGACCCGCTTCCGGCGGGCAGCGCCCGGAAGACCCAGGTGCGGTACGACCAGAAGCGGAAGAGCGTCGCCACGGCGATGCCGAGGAACTTGAAGACGTTGCTCTGCAGCGGCGTGTCCCAGCCGAACCCGTAGGTGGCGAGATACAGCACGCCGTTCTCGATGACCAGTCCGATCGCGCTGAACACCAGGAACAGCATCAGCTCCCGGGTGCGGCCGCCCTTGTCGCGGTCCCGGTACGTCCAGTAGCGGAAGCCCACGTAGTTGAAGATGATCGCGACGATGGTCGCGATGATGCTGGCGCGCACCACCGGCAGGTCGGAGACGTGCCGGACCAGGTTGAACACGCCCAGATTGACCAGGACACCGGCGCCGCCGACGGCACCGAACTTGGCCAGCTCGCGCGCGAGCCGGTTCAGCCTTGAGGAACGGTGTTCCATGGCTGTGCAGCTCCCGTCCGTAGCTTCCGTAGGCCCCGCCATGCTATCCACGAGCCCTTCACGATGCCCGCGCACCGGGCCACAGCCGGGAAACGGGTCGGCAAGAGCGGGGCAAGGGGCGGGTAAGAGAACGCGCACGGGGGCGCGGGGACGCGCGCGAACCGGGCCGGTCCGAGCGGCCGATACGCTAGGGGGGTGACGTTCCCGGTAGTCGGCATGGTCGGCGGGGGGCAGCTCGCGCGTATGACGCACGAGGCGGGCATCCCGTTGGGCATCAGGTTCAAGCTCCTCAGTGACACTCCCCAGGATTCCGCGGCGCAGGTCGTCAGCGATGTCGTCATCGGCGACTACCGCGACCTCGACACGCTGCGTGAGTTCGCGCGCGGCTGTGACGTGATCACCTTCGATCACGAGCACGTGCCGACCGAGCACCTACGGGCCCTGGAGGCGGACGGCATCCCCGTGCGCCCGGGTCCCGACGCGCTCGTGCACGCCCAGGACAAGGGCGTGATGCGCGCGAAGCTCACGGAGATCGGCGTGCCGTGTCCGCGCCACCGCATCGTGCGCGACCCCGCCGACGTGGCGGCGTTCGCGGCGGAGGGCGAGGGCTTCCCCGTCGTCCTCAAGACCGTGCGCGGCGGCTACGACGGCAAGGGCGTGTGGGTCGTGGACTCCGTCGAGGAGGCTGCCGAGCCCTTCCGCGCGGGCGTGCCGGTCCTCGCCGAGGAGAAGGTCGACTACGTCCGCGAGCTGGCCGCCAACGTCGTGCGCTCCCCGCACGGCCAGGCCGTCGCCTACCCGGTCGTGGAGTCCCGCCAGGTCGCCGGTGTCTGCGACACCGTGATCGCGCCCGCGCCCGGTCTGGACGAGGGTCTCGCGCTGCGCGCCGAGCAGATGGCGCTGAACATCGCCAAGGAACTGGACGTCGTAGGACACCTCGCGGTCGAGCTGTTCGAGACCCGCGACGGCCGTGTCCTCGTCAACGAGCTGGCCATGCGCCCGCACAACTCGGGCCACTGGTCCATGGACGGCGCGATCACCTCGCAGTTCGCCAACCACGTCCGCGCGGTCCTCGACCTCCCGCTCGGCGACCCGCGCCCGCGCGCCCCCTGGACGGTCATGGTGAACGTCCTCGGCGGTGACTACCCGGACATGTACTCCGCGTACCTCCACTGCATGGCGCGCGACCCCCAGCTCAAGATCCACATGTATGGCAAGGACGTGAAACCCGGCCGCAAGGTGGGTCACGTCAACACCTACGGCGACGACCTGGACGACGTACTGGAACGCGCCCGTCACGCAGCCGGCTATCTGAAGGGCACGATCACCGAATGAGCCCCCTCGTTGGCATCGTCATGGGGTCGGACTCCGACTGGCCCGTCATGGAAGCCGCCGCCCAGGCACTGGACGAGTTCGAGATCCCCTACGAGGTCGATGTCGTCTCCGCGCACCGGATGCCGCGCGAGATGATCGCCTACGGCGAGCAGGCAGCCGAGCGCGGGCTCAAGGCGATCATCGCGGGCGCGGGCGGCGCCGCCCACCTGCCCGGCATGCTGGCCTCCGTGACCCCGCTGCCCGTGATCGGCGTGCCGGTCCCGCTGAAGTACCTGGACGGCATGGACTCCCTGCTGTCGATCGTCCAGATGCCCGCCGGTGTCCCGGTCGCCACCGTCTCCGTCGCCGGTGCCCGCAACGCCGGTCTCCTCGCCGCCCGGATGCTCGCCGCGTACGACGAGGACCTCCTCCAGCGCATGCGCGACTTCCAGCAGGACCTCAACGACCAGGCCACCGAGAAGGGCAAGCGCCTGCGCTCCAAGGTCGAGGGTTCGGGCGGCTTCGGATTCGGAAAGTAGACGCGCATGACCTCCCTGGACGAAGCCCGCTCGCTGCTGCGCGAGTTCCCCGTGGTCGACGGCCACAACGACCTGCCGTGGGCGCTGCGTGAGCAGGTCGCCTACGACCTGACCGCGCGCGACATCGCCGGTCACCAGAACGCCCATCTGCACACCGACCTGCCCCGCCTGCGCGAGGGTGGGGTCGGCGCGCAGTACTGGTCGGTCTACGTGCGCTCGGACCTGCCCGACGCGGTGCCCGCGACGCTGGAGCAGATCGACTGCGTGACGCGGCTGATCGAGCGGTACCCGGACGCGCTGGCGCCCGCGCTGACCGCCGCCGACATGGAGGCGGCGCGCGCCTCGGGCCGTATCGCCTCCCTGATGGGCGCCGAGGGCGGCCACTCCATCGCCAACTCGCTCGGCACCCTGCGGGGTCTGTACGCGCTCGGTGTGCGGTACATGACGCTCACCCACAACGACAACGTGGACTGGGCGGACTCCGCGACCGACGAGCCGAAGGCGGGCGGTCTGACCGCCTTCGGCCGCGAGGTCGTCCGCGAGATGAACCGGCTCGGCATGCTCGTCGACCTCTCCCACGTCGCGGCGACGACGATGCGGGACGCGCTGGACGCCTCCTCGGCGCCGGTGATCTTCTCCCACTCGTCCGCGCGCGCGGTGTGCGACCACCCGCGCAACATCCCGGACGACGTGCTGGAACGCCTCCCCGCCAACGGCGGCATGGCCATGGTGACCTTCGTACCGAAGTTCGTCCTCCAGGCCGCCGTCGACTGGACGGTCGCCGCCGACGAGAACATGCGCGCCCACGGTTTCCACCACCTCGACACCACCGAGGAGGGCATGAAGGTCCACCGCGCCTTCGAGGAGAGCCACCCGCGCCCCATCGCCACCGTCTCCACGGTCGCCGACCACCTCGACCACATGCGCGAGGTCGCGGGCATCGACCACCTCGGCATCGGCGGCGACTACGACGGCACCCCGTTCACGCCCGACGGTCTCAACGACGTCTCCGGCTACCCCAACCTCATCGCCGAACTCCTCGACCGGGGCTGGTCCAAGCCCGACCTCGCCAAGCTCACCTGGCAGAACGCGGTCCGCGTCCTGGGTGCCGCCGAGGACGTCTCCCGCGACCTGCGCGCCACGCGCCCGGCGTCCACGGCGACGATCGAGTCCCTGGACGGCTAGCGCCTAGCCGACGAGGGCGGGGTAGTCGGTGTAGCCGTCGGCCCCGCCCACGTACATCAGATACCGCTCGCGCAGCGGGTTCAGCGGCGCGTTCCGCCGCAGCCGCTCGACGAGGTCCGGGTTGGCGAGGAACGGCCGCCCGAGCGCGACCAGGTCGGCTCCGGCGGCCAGCATCTCCCGGGCGCCCCGGGAGACTCCCTCGGTGGTGAGGTCGGTCAGCACCGGGTTGCCGATCAGGACGCCTGGCCAGTCGGCGCGCAGTCGCCGGTACAGCGCGCTGCCGGGTTCGGCGCGCACGAGGTGCAGATAGGCGAGGTCCAGCCCGCGCAGCCGGTGCACGAGCGCGGGGTAGAGGGCGTCGCTGTCGTCCTCCCGTATGCCGTTGACCGTGCCGCCGGGGGAGATCCGCACCCCCGTCCGCTCGGCTCCGATCGCCCCGGCGACGGCTTCGGTCACCTCCATGGCGAACCGCGTCCGCCGCTCGACGGTGCCGCCGTACGCGTCCGTGCGGAGGTTGGTGTTCCCGGCGAGGAACTGGTGCGGCAGATGCCCGTTGGCGGCGTGCACCTCCACCCCCTCGAACCCGGCGTCGACCGCCCTGCGCGCGGCGGCGGCGAAGTCCGCCACGGTGTCCCGGATGTCGTCCCTGGTCATCGCCCGGGGCACGGGAGCGGGCAGGTGTCCCTCCCGCGTGAAGACCGTCTCGGGCAGCGGGACGGCGGAGGGCGCCACCGGGGTCAGCCCGGTGGTCAGCGGATGGCTGACTCGCCCGCCGTGCTGGAGCTGGAGGAACATCCGCCCACCTGCTTTTTCGACGCCCTCGGTCACCTTCCGCCAGCCCTCGGTGTGCCGGTCGGTGTGGAGGGCGGCGATGTCCGGGTACGTCTGCCCGACCGCGTTGGGTGTCGCCGCCTCACCGATGATCAGACCGGCGGAGGCGCGCTGTGCGTAGTACTCCGCCATGAGCGGGGTCGGCGTGCCGTCGGGCTCCGCGCGGTTGCGGGTCAGCGGAGCCATCACGAGATGGTGGGGGAGCGCGAGCCGGCCGAGCCGGGCCGGGGCCAGGAAGTCCGTCATGGCCGTACCGTAGAAGCTGACACCGGTGTCAGATTCAAGCCCTGGGGAGGCGGACATGCGGATCGGTGAACTGGCCCGGCTGACCGGAGTGAGCGAGCGGTCCCTGCGCTACTACGAGACCCAGGGTCTGCTCTCCGCCGACCGCACCCCCGGCGGCCACCGCGACTACCCGCCGACCGCCGTGGACCGCGTCGTCCGCATCCAGGAGCTGTACGCCGCGGGCCTGCACAGCCCCGGAATCCGCGACCTCCTCCCCTGCATGCGCGACCAGGACGGCGGCCCCTCCGCGACCGCCACCCCCCGCCTCCTCGAAGCCCTCACCGCCGAACGCGACCGGATCGACCGGCTGATCGGGGACTTGCGGCGGTCGCGGGAGGCGCTGGAGGGGGTGATCGAGGCGGCGGAGGAAGGCTAGGACGGGTGGTTTCCCGTTCCGTCAACCGTGATCGCTTGACCCCTGCGCTCCGGGCTCGGGACCATCGATCACGCGCGGCAGCGGCCATGGGAGAGGGGAACCCGGATCATGAAGGTCACCAAGCTGGTCAGTCGGCGACCTTTTCGACGCCTTCGAGCATGAGGCGTTCCGGCTCGAAACCCTGGACGACTACAGCAAGTCCGGGAGTGTTGACGCGTATCACGCGTTTCTGGCCGGAGAACCCCAGCCTGACGACTACAACGCGGGGTGGGTCGAAAGGCTTCGCTCGTACACCGGAAATGGCAAGCGGGTCTACCGGGTGCACATTCTGTCCCGCCCGCTGACGGACTACCTGCGGTTCGAACTCGGCTGGGGCTACCGGAAGAACATGACCGGCGGGGAGGAGTTCTTCATTCTCGATGTCACGGAGAAGCCCAATCCCTTGGAGGGCGTCCCGGACTTCTGGTTCTTCGACTCCGAATCGGTGGCCGTGATGAGCTACGACGGAGACGGTAAGTACCTGGGCTCGGAAGTTCTGCCGGGGGAGCAGGCGGAGCGATTCAAGCAGTACCGCGACCTGGCACTCGCCCACGCGGAGCCGTTCCCCCCATGGTGGGCCAAGCACGGAACGTGAACAGGGCACAGTTGGGGGCTGCGCTGCGGGCGCTGCGACAGGCATCCGGCATGGAGGCCAAAGCAGTCGCCCGCGGCGCCCTCATGTCCCCGTCGAAGCTCTCCAAGATCGAGAACGCGAAGCTGGCACCCAGCGCGGCGGACGTGGAACGCATCCTTCTCGCCATCGGTGTGAGCGACGAGATCAGGGCCGAATACACCGAAGCCGCCCGCACCGCCGGTACGGAGACCACCGAGTGGCGGCTGCTCAAGCGGGTGGGAGTTCACAAGGGCCAGCAGGACGTCAAGGCACTCGAAGCGCAGATGTCGATGCTGCGGATGTTCCAGCCGGCGTTGGTCCCTGGTCTGCTTCAGATCCCCGAGTACATCCGGGCTGTGCTGCGACGCCACGACCTGAGCGACGACACCCTGGCCCGCACGATCAGCGGCAGGCTGGACCGCCAAGCAGTCCTCTACGACAGCTCGAAATCTCTGCGGTTCATCATCACTGAGCCCGTGCTGCGGTGGAGAATTGTCGCGCCATCCGTAATGGCCGCACAGTTGGACCGAATCGTGTCGGTTTCGCGACTTGCTCACGTCGATATTCGCGTGGTTCCTCTGAACATTCAGCAGAACGATATGGCCAACCATTCGTTCGCGATCCGCGACGACCGTATGGTCACGGTCGAAACGGTGCACGCGGAAGTGCTCGTCACGGACCCCAGAGACGTCGCCGTTTACGTGCGGAAATTCGACGGGTTCGAGCGGGTGGCGCTGGCCGGTGACGACATGCGGAACCTGCTCGGAGACATCCGGGACGACTTCTTGCGGGAACAGGAAACACGCTAGAGGCTCGGACGCGGCCCTCCGAAGATGAGCGCCATGGAGAGTCAAGAGAGAACGTCCGGTCCCGCGATCGACACCACGTCATGGACGGAGTTTCCTCCCGAACCGTCTCCCCGTCCGGGCTGCCCGGACTGTCTTTCTCTTTCGGTCGCTCGCAAGAACGCACGATCGACAGGCGACTACAGCGCCGTCTCGGATTGCAACGTGAGACTGAGGCGACATCAGAACGAGGCACACGGCTCGTGAGCAGAAGCCATGGCACGGCAACGGCCCCCGGCAAGGTGCCGGGGGCCGTGAGGTCTTTGGCTCAGGAGACCGGTGTTACGGCAGGTTCCGCGCCATCACGATCCGCTGGACCTGGTTCGTGCCCTCGTAGATCTGGGTGATCTTGGCGTCGCGCATCATGCGCTCGACCGGGTAGTCGCGGGTGTAGCCGTAGCCGCCGAGGAGCTGGACGGCGTCGGTGGTGACCTCCATGGCGACGTCCGAGGCGAAGCACTTGGCGGCGGCGCCCTGGAAGGTGAGGTCCTTGTCGCCGCGCTCGGAGGCGGCAGCGGCCTGGTAGGTCAGGGCGCGGGCGGCGGCGATCTTCATGGCCATGTCGGCGAGCATGAACTGGATGCCCTGGAAGTCCGCGATCGGCTTGCCGAACTGCTTGCGCTCCTGGACGTAGCCCTTGGCGTAGTCGAGGGCGCCCTGGGCGACACCGAGCGCCTGGGCGGCGATGGTGATGCGGGTGTGGTCCAGGGTCTTCATGGCGGTCGCGAAGCCGGTGCCCTCCTCGCCGATCATGCGGTCGGCGGGGATGCGGACGTTGTCGAAGTAGACCTCGCGGGTCGGGGAGCCCTTGATGCCGAGCTTCTTCTCCGGGGCGCCGAAGGAGACACCGTCGTCCGACTTCTCGACCACGAAGGCGGAGATGCCCTTCGAGCGCTTCGTCGGGTCGGTGACCGCCATCACCGTGTAGTACTCGGAGACGCCCGCGTTGGTGATCCAGCGCTTCACGCCGTTGAGCACCCAGAAGTCGCCGTCGCGGACCGCCTTGGTCTTCATGCCCGCCGCGTCCGAACCGGCGTCCGGCTCGGAGAGGCAGTACGAGAACATCGCGTCGCCCTTGGCGAGCGGGCCCAGGTACTTCTTCTTCAGCTCCTCGGAGCCGGAGAGGATCACCGGCAGCGAGCCGAGCTTGTTCACGGCGGGGATCAGGGAGGAGGAGACGCAGGCGCGGGCCACCTCCTCGATCACGATCACCGTGGCGAGCGCGTCGGCGCCCGAGCCGCCGTACTCCTCCGGGACGTGCACGGCGTGCAGGTCGCCGGCCACGAGGGCGTCCAGCGCCTCCTGCGGGAAGCGGGCCTCCTCGTCCACGGCGGCGGCGTACGGCGCGATCTTCGCCTCGACCAGCGAGCGGACGGCGTCTCGGAGCATGTCGTGCTCCTCGGACGGGCGGTACAGGTCGAAGTCAGCCGATCCGGCCACGGTCTCTCACGCTCCAAGGACGCTGTGGTACTGACGCTAATTACCGTTAAGTAACTGAAGTTTAGAGGGCTGCCCGGAGCCCGCATACGTGAGCTTGGCGACAGCGGGAGAACTGCCCCGCGCGGCGCCCGACTATGCTCGGGCTCCGCACCGTCGACGTACCCCCTGGCTGGAGCATCAATGAGCCTGAAGATCACCGTGATCGGCACCGGCTATCTCGGCGCCACGCACGCCGCGGCCATGGCCGAACTCGGCTTCGAGGTGCTGGGCCTGGACGTGGTGCCGGAGAAGATCGCCCTGCTGGAGCGCGGCGAGACCCCGATGTACGAGCCGGGGCTGGACGAACTGCTGCGCCGCCATGTCGCGGGCATCGAGGGCTCCACCGGGCGGCTGCGGTTCACGACCGACTTCGCGGAGGTCGCGGAGTTCGGCGACGTGCACTTCGTCTGCGTGAACACCCCGCAGAAGCACGGCGAGTACGCCTGCGACATGTCGTACGTCGACGCCGCCATCGCCTCGCTCGCCCCGCACCTGAAGCGCCCGGCGCTGGTCGTCGGCAAGTCCACCGTGCCGGTCGGCTCGGCGGGCCGCCTCGCCGCCTACCTCGCCGAGCACGCGCCCGTGGGCGCGGACGCCGAGCTGGCCTGGAACCCGGAGTTCCTGCGCGAGGGCTTCGCCGTCAAGGACACCCTGCACCCCGACCGGATCGTGATCGGTGTGCGCGGCGAGCGCGCGGAGAAGCTGCTGCGCGAGGTGTACGCCACCCCGATCGGCGAGGGCACCCCGTTCGTGGTGACCGACTTCCCGACCGCCGAGCTGGTGAAGACGGCGGCGAACTCCTTCCTGGCCACCAAGATCTCCTTCATCAACGCCATGGCGGAGGTCTGCGAGGCGGCCGACGGCGACGTGGCGAAGCTCGCGGAGGCCATCGGCCACGACGAGCGGATCGGCAGCAAGTTCCTGCGCGCCGGGATCGGTTTCGGCGGCGGATGTCTGCCGAAGGACATCCGCGCCTTCATGGCGCGCGCCGGTGAGCTGGGCGCGGACCAGGCGCTGACCTTCCTGCGCGAGATCGACTCCATCAACATGCGGCGCCGCGGTCAGATGGTCGAGATGGCGCGGGAGGCGGTCGGGGGCGGCTCGTTCCTCGGCAAGCGGGTCGCGGTGCTCGGCGCCGCCTTCAAGCCCGACTCGGACGACGTCCGCGACTCGCCCGCGCTGAACGTCGCCGGGCAGATACACCTCCAGGGCGGCCAGGTCACCGTGTACGACCCGAAGGGCATGGACAACGCCCGCAAGGTCTTCCCGACCCTCGGCTACGCGGACTCGGCGCTGGAGGCGGTGCGCGGCGCGGACGTCGTGCTGCATCTGACGGAGTGGCGGGAGTTCCGCGAGCTGGACCCGGCGGAACTTGCCGGGGTCGCGGCGGAGCGGGTGGTGCTCGACGGGCGCAACGCGCTCGACGCCGAGCTGTGGCGGCGGGCCGGGTGGACGTACCGGGCGATGGGTCGCCCGACCGCGTAACGCCCTTCGGGGGTACGCCGGTTCGGCTGCGCCGGGGACGCCGGTTCGGCCGAGGCTCAGTCGGCCGAACCGGCGTCTGTGCGCATTGTGCACCACGGGGCGCGAGCGTGGCCGCGCAACCCCCGGGCCCTTACCTGCCCTTGGTGTGCGGGGTGGCGCCGTCGGCGTCTCCGGGACCCTTGGCGGGCTCGGTGTCCTTGGCGTCCTTGGCCCGGTAGCGCCGCATCTTCGCGCGGGCACCGCACACCTGCATCGAGCACCAGCGGCCGCGTCCTGCGGGGCTGCGGTCGTAGTACGCCCAGTGGCAGTCGGGCGCCTCGCACGCCTTGAGCCGCTGCCAGGTGCCCGCGACCAGCGCCTCGGCGACGGCGGCGGCGACGCGGGAGAGCAGCGGGGCGGGGTTGGCGGGGGCGAGGCGGGCGGAGCCGTCGGTGTCGTCGACGGCGAGGTGCAGCGGGGCGTGGGCGAGCAGGGCGCCCAGCGGAGTCACCGCGCGGTGCGGCCGGTGCCCGGCGTGCGCGAGCAGGGCGGCGCGCAGGGACTCGCGCAGCGTACGGGCGTCCGCCACGTCCTCCGGTCCGATCCCGAGGTTCGCCCGCCCCTCCTCGGTGTCGAGCAGGTCGTGGCCGCTCTCGATGTCCAGGCTGTTGACCAGGGACTCCACCAGGACCAGCGTCCCGGGGGCGGCCGATCTGTCACTCATGCTTGCGACGTTACCCCCACTGCGGCAGCATGAGGTAACCGTTACCGGTTACCCGTCTCTACAGGTAACCACTTTCGAGGAGGAAGCCATGCCCCTCGCCACCCTGGGCGCGATCGTCCTGGACTGCCCCGACCCGCATGCCCTGGCCGCCTTCTACGCCGGTCTCCTGGGCGGCACTCCGGAGGGCGACGACACCTGGATCGACCTGAAGACCCCGTCCGGTCCGACCCTCGCCTTCCAGCGAGCCCCCGGTCACGTCCCCCCGTCCTGGCCCGCCCCGGACGGGGGGCAGCAGTTCCACCTCGACCTGACGGTGGCGGACCTCGACGAGTCCGAGAAGCACGCCCTGTCGCTGGGCGCGAAGCCCCTGGACACGCAGAACGGGCGCACCTGGCGGGTCTACGCGGACCCGGCGGGGCATCCGTTCTGTCTGTGCGCGTGCTGACACGCCTCCGGATACGCGAAAGGTGCCTCCCCATCGCGCGGGGAGGCACCTTTCCTGTGTCAGCGCCTCAGTTGCCCGACACCGTCACCTTCTCGTCGTTCTTCAGCTCGTTCACCAGGGTCTGGACCTTCGCCTTGTCCCAGACGAGGTTGCCGCCGACCGAGCCGGAGACGGGCATGTTCATGGAGGTGCCGTCGCCGCCGCTGACTCCCTTCATGGCCCAGAACATGGAGGCGAGGTCCCACAGGCTCATGTCCTTGTCGACCGTGAGGGAGTCCAGACCCGCGCTCATGGTCGGGTAGAGCTTGAAGGGGTTCAGCACGGTGGACGGGGTGGCCACCTGGTGGGACAGCGCGGAGAGGAACTTCTGCTGGTTCTTGGTGCGCTGGAGGTCGGAGGCGGCGAAGGCGTGCCGGGTGCGGACGAAGGCGAGGGCCTGCTCGCCGTTGAGGGTCTGCTCGCCCGCCTTGAAGTCGGCGCCGGAGTACTTGTCCTTGAAGCCCTGGTCGAGCTTCATGTCCACACCGCCGACGGCGTCCACGATGCTGGCGAAGCCCGCGAAGCCGATCTCCACGTAGTGGTCGATGTGCAGACCGGTGTTGTACTCGACCGTGCGGACCAGGAGCGTGGGGCCGTCCTTGGCGTACGCCGCGTTCAGCTTGGTGGCGCCGGAGGCGGGGTAGAGCTTGCCGGACTCCGAGCCCTTGAAGCTCGGGATGGTGACGTTCGAGTCGCGCGGCAGGGATATGAGCGTGTCGCCGTTCGAGCCGACGTGCAGGATCATCATCGAGTCGGTGCGCTGGCCCTCGGCGGAGCCGGTGTGCAGCTTCTTCTTCTCCTCGTCCGACATGCCCTTGCGGCTGTCGGAGCCGACGATCAGATAGTTGGTGCCCTCGCCCTCGGCGGGGCGGTCGATCACCTTGGACAGGTCGACGTCCCGGTGCAGCTTGGAGTCGGCCCAGAAGTAGGTGGCGACCGAGGTGACGATGAGCACACTCAGCACGGTGATCGTCGTCAGCTTGATCCGGCGCCCCCAGTTCGGGGCGGGGCGCGGAGCGCGGGTGCCGGGCGCGGCAGGTCCGCCGGGACCGCCGCCGCCGTAGACCTGGCCCGTGTTGTAACCGCTGTCGTACCCGGCGGTCCCCCGGCCGTCGACGTACGACGGCTGCTGCGGCACCCCGGCGCCGTAGGGCGGCGCGGAGGGGCCTTGGGAGCCGTACGAGCGCTGGCCCGGGGGTACCGGGCCGCGCCCCACCTGACGCATCGCGCGGGCGCCTTCCGGCTGTGCGCCGGCGCTGCCGCGTCCGTAGCGGGGTCCGCGTTCGTCGTCGGACCATCCCTCGGGCCAGTCATTCATGGGCCCAAGTGTGCAGGGTGCGGGCAGGTGGCTTACAAGGGTTGTCGGAAAATCGGAGCGGGGCTGTTGCGAAGGCGACACAAATATCGCTAATGCCGCTTCCGCTTAAGGTGGGGACATGACAGAGCAGGCCCCGCCGACCGAGCTTCCGGAGATCCCGGGCAAGCCCACCTCGGCTTCTCGCACCACCCTCAGCCACATCATGACCCACAACGACACCAACCTTCTGGGGACGGTGCACGGCGGGGTGATCATGAAACTGGTCGACGACGCCGCGGGCGCGGTGGCCGGCCGGCACTCCGGGGGTCCCGCCGTCACCGCGTCCATGGACGAGATGGCCTTCCTGGAGCCGGTGCGCGTGGGTGACCTGGTCCATGTGAAGGCACAGGTCAACTGGACCGGCCGGACCTCCATGGAGATCGGCGTCCGTGTCCTCGCCGAGCGCTGGAACGAGTCGGCGCCGCCCACCCAGGTCGGTTCCGCCTACCTGGTCTTCACCGCCGTGGACGCCGACGGCAAGCCGCGTTCGGTCCCCCCGGTCCTCCCGGAGACCGAACGCGACCGCCGCCGCCACCAGGAGGCGCAGATCCGCCGCAGCCACCGCCTGGCCCGCCGTCGCGCCATCCGCGAGCTGCGGGAGCAGCGGGCGGCCGACGGCATCGAGGACTGACGGTCCCTCCCCGGTAAACCGGCGGAGCCCTCACGCCTTGCCCGAGCACACCACCTCGTCCCCGTGCACCACCGGGGAGTCCGGCTGCGCCGTGTCCGGGCCCTTGACCTTGTGGACGTCCTTGAAGTCGGGACCCGCTGTCACGCGGAGTACCGCGCCCTGGCCGGGGGCGGGGCGGAGTTCGCTGCCGGGGAGGGCGACGGCGAGGGAGCGGGCGGAGCGGTCCCAGCGGGGGTCGTAGGAGATGACCGTGCGGGGGACCGGGTGACCGGTGACGGGCTGGCGGGTGGTGGCGAAGCCGGTGGAGGCGAGGGCGGCGTCCACCTTTCTGCCGAGCCCTGCCGTGCCGGTGCCGTTCTCCACCCGGACCCGGATCGAGGAGGGCGCGACCTCGACGGTGGTCGCGGCGGGGGCGTGCTTCGCGCGGACCGGGGCGAGCGGTTTGTCGTCGCGCAGGGCGGCGAAGAGCCGGTCCGCCTTGGCCTTGTCCCACTTCAGGGTCGAGCCGATGCCGTTGACGACGAAGCCCATCTGCCCGATCGGCACGGTGGTGAACTCGGAGGACGAGGGGGAGAAGTTCCGCATCGCCCGCCCGAGGTCCAGCAGCTCGTTGGTGCCGAACCCGGCGTCCGCCCGCACGGAGCCGAGCACCGCCCGCGTCACGTTCCGGAACCGCATCGGGTTGAGCAGCACCCCCGAGGACGTCGCCCGCTCGATCAGCGCGGCCATGAACCGCTGCTGCCGCTGCATCCGCCCCAGGTCGCTCGCCCCGTCCACGTGCCGGGCGCGCACGTACTGCAGCGCCTGCCCGCCGGTGAGGTTGTGGTTGCCGGGTGCGAGGTCGAGCCCGGTGTACGAGTCCTTCAGCGTGGTCGGCGTGCAGACGGTGACCCCGCCGAGCACGTCCACGGTCCGCATGAAGCTCGCGAAGTCGACCTCCAGATAGTGGTCGATCTTCACATGGGTCATCGCCTCGACCGTGCGCACGGTGAGCTGGGGACCGCCCTCGGCGTAGGCGGCGTTCAGCTTGAGCGGGTGCGCGTGGTGCGGCTCGCCCGTGCTCTGGTCGACGTGCGCGGGCACCTCGGCGTAGGAGTCGCGCGGCAGGCTCACCACGCTCGCCCGGTCCCGGTCCTGCGAGATGTGCACGATCATGATCGTGTCGGTGCAGTGACAGGGCGCCCCGCCGAGCCGGTACGCCTTCCGCTCCTGCTCGGTGATCTTGTCGCGGCCGTCGGTGCCGACCAGCAGGACGTTCATGCCGTGGCCCGCGGCGGGCCGGTTCTTCATGTCCTTGAAGGCGTCCACCCGCGCGATGCCCGAGTCGAGCCCGGTGACGAGCGCGTGGCCGATCCCGGCGGTCGCGAGCACCGTCACGGACAGCGCGGTCACCGCCCGCACGCCCCAGCGCGGACGCCTGCGCCGTACGCGCGCCGCCCGTGGCGCCCGCCCGGGCGGCTGCGGACGGCGCTGCGGGCCGGGGGCGGCCGCACCGCCCTTGGCCGTGGAGGCGGGGGGCCGAGGCGGTCTGGGCAAGGGACACCTCCGGGCTGGGCCGTACGTGGGGTTTGTAGGAACCGTAGGCCGATACGATCTCCAGCCCGCGTCGCAGCCCCGGCGGCGCGCAACGGTGTCCCCCATTCGCGGTAACGTGAGGCCCTTATGAACGCCAAGCCCGACGTGCGGCTCCCCGCTGTTTCTGTGATCATGCCCGTCCTCAACGAGGAACGGCATCTGCGCGGGGCGGTCGAGGCGATCCTCGCGCAGGAGTACGCGGGCGACATGGAGGTCGTGATCGCCCTCGGTCCGTCCACGGACCGCACGGACGAGATCGCGGCCGGACTGGTGGCGGAGGACCCCCGGGTGCACACCGTCCCGAACCCGACCGGCCGGACCCCCGCCGCGCTGAACGCGGCGATCAAGGCGTCCCGGCACCCCGTCGTGGTCCGCGTCGACGGGCACGGGATGCTCTCCCCCCACTACATCGCCACCGCCGTACGCCTCCTGGAGGAGACCGGCGCGCAGAACGTCGGCGGCATCATGCACGCCGAGGGCGAGAACGACTGGGAGCACGCGGTCGCCGCCGCGATGACCTCCAAGATCGGTGTCGGCAACGCCGCCTTCCACACCGGCGGCCAGGCGGCTCCCGCCGAGACGGTCTACCTCGGTGTCTTCCGCCGCGAGGCGCTGGAGCAGCAGGGCGGCTACAACGAGGAGTTCGTCCGCGCCCAGGACTGGGAGCTGAACTTCCGCATCCGCGAGGCGGGCGGTCTCATCTGGTTCTCGCCCGAGCTGAAGGTGTCGTACCGGCCGCGCCCGAGCGTGAAGGCGCTCGCCAAGCAGTACAAGGACTACGGTCGCTGGCGCCATGTCGTCGCCCGCTACCACGAGGGCTCGATCAACCTGCGCTACCTCGCCCCGCCGGTCGCCGTGTGCGCGATCGCCGCCGGGCTCGTGGTGGGCGTGGCGCTCACCCCGTGGGGGCTGGTCATACCCGGCGGCTACCTCGCGGCGATCGTCGCGGGCTCGCTCCCGGCGGGCAGGGGTCTCCCGCTCAAGGCGCGCCTCCAGATCCCGGTCGCGCTGGCCACGATGCACATGTCCTGGGGCTTCGGCTTCCTGACCAGCCCCAAGTCCCTCGCCCAGCGGGTCATCGCCTCGCGCCGCCCGGCGGTGCTCGAAGCCCGCTGACGGCACGTCGGCCGAAGGGGTCCCTCCGCGCGCGTCCCGCGGGAAGGGACCCCTTTCCCGCGTCTCCTACCAGCGGTAGGGCTGGTACACGTCCATGCAGCGGGAGGTGTCGGCGCCGTTGATGGCGTCCGATCCCTCGGGTATGTCACCTGCCTTCGGGGCGGACTTCTTCGGGTACGCGGTGCCGGTGCGCCAGTCCGCGCCGACGACCACCGTCACGCCCGAGACGTCGGTGGAACGTTCCACCTGGCCCAGCGGGATGCCGAGCGCCTTGGCCACGCCCTGCGCATCGCCCTCCAGGTCGGCGCTCGGGTAGCGCACCACGGTCTCGTCCTCGGACAGCGCCGCCGAGGTGTCCCTGGTCGCCCTGCCGTACCCCGCCTGCGCCAGGACCGTGTCGATCGCCGCCGCGCGCCCCGGCACGGCGGCCTGGGTCGAACTGCCGGTGCCGTTGGCCACGACCACCCCCAACTGGGACGGCTGCAGCGAAGGTGCCTTGGTCCGCGGGGACTTGGTCTTGGACTTCGACGGCTTGCCGTTGCGGTCCAGCGGGACGTCGTCGCGCAGCATCTCCCACAGCTTGTCGGAGGCGGTCGTCTGCGGCACCACGTGCTCCTTGTTGAGCGGGTCCTCCACGTTGGGCATCGTGACCGAGGTGATCCGGTCGGCGGGGACGGACTTGAGCTGGGTGCCGAGGTCGTAGAGCTTCTTGACCGTGCCGATCTCCTGGGACACCGTCAGGGACTTGGTGGCCGCCTCGGCGAGGTCCATCAGGCGCCCGCTGTCGGTGAAGACGTTCTGCCCCTTGAGCGTGCGGATCATCGAGTTCAGATACATGTGCTGGGCGCGGGCGCGCATCACGTCGCTGCCCCAGGCGTGCCGGGTGCGCAGCCACTGCAGGGCCTGCACGCCCTTCACCTTGCGGTGACCCGCCTTCAGCTTCAGCCCCGAGCCGCCGCGCTGGGCGGGCGTCGAGTGGTCCCACACGTTCTGGTTGACGCAGACGTCGACACCGCCGATCGCGTCGGCCATCCGCACCACACCGGCGAAGTCGATGGTCATCCAGTGGTCGATGTAGACGCCGGTCAGCTTCTCCCAGGTGGCCAGCGTGCAGCCCGCCCCGCCCCGCGCCAGCGTGGTGTTGATGATGTCCTCGGTGGGCTGGTAGACCCGCTTGGTGTCGGGGTCCACGCACTTGGGGATCGCCACGCGGGTGTCGCGCGGGATGCTCACCATGGCGGCGCTCTTGCGGTCCGCGGAGAGGTGGATGAGCATCTGCACGTCGCCGAGCGGCGGATTGCCCCGGTTGTCCCTGCTGCCGCCGAGCTTGACGTTCTCGGCGGAGTTACGGCTGTCGGAGCCGATGAGCAGGATGTTCAGCGGAGTACGCCCCGCCGCGTCGGGCTGGGTACGGCGCACCTTGGAGTCGTCGCCGCTGATCCTGCTGCCCTTGGTGATGTTGCCGTTGAGGTGCTGATAGTAGAGATAGCCGGCCCCCGCCGACCCGAGTATCGCCAGGGTGAGCACGATCGCCGCCCAGCGCAGCACCCGCCGCCCGCGCCCGCGTTCCCGCCGGGCACCTCTTCTGCCGCCTCCCGACGGGCCCTGGCCGCCCGGCGCGGCCGTCACCGCCCCCTCCGGACCGGCCTTCCCCCGTACGCTGCTCTGCGCCAACTCCCCGGCCTCCTGTACCGCACCAAGCAAACGGGCCCGTCCCGCGTCCCTATAGACGCACGACGGGCCCGAACCGTTACCTGTGAACCGTTTTCCTGTGAACCGTTGCCTGCGAGCCGTTGCCTACGAGCCGTTGGCTACGAGGCGCACTGCGCCTTGTCGGCCGTCGACTTGTTCGCGACCTCCGGTGCCTTCGAGGGGGCGGTCATCGAGACGCCCGCGCCCTTGAAGTCCTTGCCGAGGGTCAGGGTCATCGCGGGCAGCCCCTGGCTGTTGGTCACGCTCTTGCCCGGCTTGAGCGCGGAGCCCGACAGACCCATGAGAGCGGCGAGTTCACGCGCCTGGGACGCCTGGTCCGGCGCGTACTCCAGCGTGGTCTTGCTCAGCTCCGCCGGGGCGTTGCCCGCGTTCTCGGACTTGAGGATGCCCTTGTCGGTCTGCATCCACTGGAGCGTCGACTGCGCGCTGCCCGCCTGCGCACCGCCGTTGAGGATCCGCACCCGTACGTCGGAGGCGGCGGACCGGCTGCCCTTGAGACGGGCTGCCTGCGCGTCCTTGGCCGCCTTCTTCTTCTTTTTGACGTCCGTGAAGGAGACGTCGTTGTTGATGGCGTCGAAGATCGGAGGCGCCGCGACCGGGTCGACGATCACGGTCTTGTGGATGACACCGTCCGCCGGGTTGTCCTTCACCGGCACGGTGAGGAAGGTGATGTTCTTCGGCGGGACCTTCTTCATCTCCAGGGCGATGTCCTTGAGCGTGCTCACGGACTTGATGCCCTGGTCGACGGTGAGCGCCTTGGTGGCGGCGTCCGCCAGGTCGAACAGCTTCTTCGGGTTGCTGAGCGTGTCGCTGGAGGACATCTTGCGCATCAGCGACCCCATGAACTGCTGCTGCGCCTTGATGCGGTCCAGGTCGCCGTGGTTGCCGAAACTGTGCCGGGTACGGACGAACGCCAGCGCCTGCTCGCCCTTGACGGTCGACTTTCCGGCAGGCAGGTTCAGGTGCGAGTCCGGGTCGTTCACCGCGTGGGCCACGCACACCTCGACACCGCCCACCGCCGAGGTCAGCGTCTTCACCGCGTTGAAGTCGACCATCATGAAGTGGTCGGGCCTGATACCGGTGACGGCCTGGACGGTCTGCATCGTGCAGCCCGCGTTGCGGCCCTCCTGACCGAGGCTCTCGTTGAAGCGGTGCTGGTCGGTGCCGCCGATGATGTCTTCCTTGCCATCGGGCTCGACGGTCTTGCAGTCCGGGATGTCCACGATCAGGTCACGCGGGATGCTCAGCGCTGTCGCGTTCGTACGGTCCTTGGCGACGTGCAGCAGGATGTTGGTGTCCGCGTGGCCGACGCTGTTCTTGTCGCCGTAACCCGCGTTGCCCTTGCCGGTGCGCTTGTCCGTGCCGATGATCAGGATGTTGAAGGCGTCGTCCTTGCTGAAGCCCTTCTTGGCCACGCTGCCGACGTCGGTCGTGGCGACGTTGCCTTCGAGGTGCTTCAGATAGAGGTAGCCCGCCGAGCCCACGGCGACCAGCACGAGCGCCATGCTGCCGCCGGTCCAGGCGAGTATCTTCTTCGCCTTCGACTTCTTCGGCTTCTTCGGGGGGCGCCGGGCACCGCGCCGCCCCTGTGGCTCCGGCTCGGGCTCGGCACCCCGGCGCCGCCGCGGCTGCTGCGGGACCTCCGCCTCGCGCTCCCGGGGTTCCCGGGGCGGGGCGTCGCCCCGCTGGCGCGGGGGCGCGGCGCCGTTGTCGCGGCGGGCTGACCTACGCGGTCCCGGAACCGGCGATTGCGCTCCGGAAGGATTTAGTCGCAGTTCGTATTCGCCGGTGTTCGGATTGAGTACCCACTGGTCTGCGGGATCGATGTTGTCCGCCCGCCCACGGCTTTGCGCGTCCACGGTTGCCTGAATCCTCCGTCGGGGCCACGCGGCGCCTTCCCCCTCGTAGGCGCTCGGGTCTCGGTGAATCGACGCACGGCCTCAGGGCCTGAACCTCGGGGCGGGGTGCATCGGATCGCTCACACTATCCGCCCAGTTCAGCGTCGGGCGACGCGCGTGACAAATTCCACGTTCCTACAACCGGGCAATCCCGCCCATATTCCTGAACAAAGGTTCGCCGTTTTGGTGCGCGCATTACTCACAGGCCCGCTCGGCAGCCGTGTTCCCGTGAAAAGTCGGCACCGGAGAAGGGTCGTTCGTGGAGCCTTGCTGATGGGCATTACCGGTATTTTCGGGTGAAGTGTCCTTGGCCACCGCGACGGGTTGATCCGCCCGCAGCCGCGCGAAGAGGCGTCCGGCGTCCGGCTCCACGAGCTGGTCGCGATTGGAGTCGTAGACGTACGCCTCGCGGGGAACCGTCAGGAACTGCACATGTTCGGTGGGGATGTCACGCAGCCCGCGTACCAACTGGTACAAACCCCGCAGATTGGCCAGTTCCGGGTCGGTGGTGAGCGCGGAGGTCGCCGCGTCCAGCACCGGATAGAGCTTCACCGGGTTCAGCAGCACGTCGCTGCCGCGCACCTTGTCCACCAGCGCGCCGAGGAACCGCTGCTGGCGCTCCATCCGATCGGTGTCGCTGCCGTCGCCGAGGGTCTTGCGGGCACGCACGTAGCCGAGCGCCTGCTCCCCGTCGAGGGTCACGGTGCCCGCGGGCAGGCTGAGCTTGGCCGCCTTGTCGTCGACGGGCTCCTTCAGGCACAGCCGCACCCCGTCGACGGCGTCCACCATCTCCTTGAACCCGCTGAAGTCGACGACCATGTGATGGTCCACGCGGATGCCGGTCAGCTCCTCGACGGTACGGATCGTGCACGCCGAACCGCCGAGCTGGAAGGCGTGGTTGAGCATCGCGAACACCGGCTCCGTACGGTCGCCGTCCGCGCCCACGCACTCGGGGACGCGCACCATCAGATCGCGGGGCAGCGAGACCGCGGTGGCGCTGCGCCGGTCGGCGGCCAGATGCAGCAGGATCGTGGTGTCGGCCCGCGCGCTGCCCGTGTCGCGCCCGTAGGCGCCGTTGTCCCCGGCCCGGGTGTCGGAGCCGATCAGCAGGATGTTCTGCGCGTCCTTCACCAGCGCGGTGGGCCGCTCGCGTTCGTAGCGGGCCAGCTCGCGGGCGGCGGCGTCGTCGGGGGTGATGTTGGAGCTGAGCCGGTCGTAGACGGCCCAGCCCGCTCCGGCGGCCGCCAGCAGCAGCACCGCCGAGCCCAGCGCCGCACCCCTGACCCACCGGCGTCTGCGCCGCCGGGCCAGCCCGTCCCCGGTGGCCGAGGACCCGGGGCCGGGAGCGGGTGGCCTGCCTGCGCTGTCGGGCACGTCAGGTCCACCCCGATCCATGGCGTACGAGCGTCACATCCCTCTCCTACGACCATGGCGGCGAAGCGGGTCCCGGGCCGCCCTTTGCTGCGCCGGACGGGTGAGGACGGCCCGCGGAGGGTCAGTGGCGCGCGGCCGTGACCCGTTCGGTCTCGATGCGCTTGGCGAGGGCGTCGCCGTCCAGGCGGTCCAGGTGGCGGCACAGCACCACCGAGCCACTGGCGGCGAGCGGGGCGTACAGACCCGCGCTCAGCCCCTCCCAGGTGTCGTACGGCAGCCCCGACAGCAGCCGGGAGCCAGGGCCGGTCAGATCCAGCTCGGGCGCCGCCGCGCGGGCACGCTCGACCACCTCGGCCGCACTGAACTCCGCCCCGGCCACGATCAGCGCGGGCTCCTCGGGGTCCACGGGCGCGAACGGCGCGAACCGGTCGCCCTGGCCCGGCACTTCGGCCGCGTAGTCGAGGAAACCGTCCGGGACCACGGGGAACCGGCCGCCCAGCGGGCGCAGCGCCATGGCCACCCGCTCGCCCCTGCACGCGCGTGCCGCCTCCAGCGAGTCCGGGCCGCTGACCACCACGTCGGCCGCGGCGGCGTCGCCGTCCACGTCGGCCACCGCGCCCACCGACGCGCACGCCAGCAGCCACACGGCGGTCTGCCAGTGCGCGGGCAGCAGCAGCGCCACCCGGTCACCGGGTCCGGCGTTCAGCTCGCCCTGGAGCAGATTGGCGGTCTTGGCCACCCAGTTGGCGAAGGTGGCCACGGACAACTCGACACGTTCGCCCGTGGCGTCGTCGTAGTACGTCACCAGGGGGCGGCCCGCGTCCGCGGCGAGCGCGGAACGCAGCAGGTCGGCGGGGGTGCGATCGGTGGCAGTCACCCGCGCAAGAGTACGCCGCGCGAGCCGCGCGCACCGGCGGGTCCGGCACCGGGGCGGTCCGGTGCCAGGGTTGCCCGGCGTCCGGCGGTGGCACTCTCTACCCGTAGGGGAAGAGCGCACGACCGGATGTGGCGCGTGCACGGCCGTCGGGGGGCGGGCGGGGGAGACGGCGGGGCGACCGGG
Source organism: Streptomyces sp. DSM 110735 (assembly GCF_016482685.1). Classification (GTDB taxonomy): domain Bacteria; phylum Actinomycetota; class Actinomycetes; order Streptomycetales; family Streptomycetaceae; genus Streptomyces. Next base: position 219,918 of record NZ_JACYHF010000009.1, read on the forward strand.
GGAAGTCCGCACGCCGATCCAGGGGAAACACCGCGCGGCCACCCCGGGCACCGTCGCACGGTCTGCATACACTGGCCGGCCGAAACGAGACGTTTCGGCGGTCCCGGCAGGAAGCAGAGACGACAGGTGACAGAAGCGATCCTCCTGGTCGGCGGCAAGGGCACCCGGCTGCGACCGCTCACGGTGCACACGCCCAAGCCCATGGTCCCGGCGGCCGGGGTGCCGTTCCTCACCCACCAACTGGCGCGGGCCAGAGCGGCGGGCGTCGAGCACATCGTCCTCGCCACCAGCTATCTCGCCGAGGTCTTCGAGCCGTACTTCGGCGACGGCTCCGGCATGGGTCTGCACATCGAGTACGTCACCGAGCGGGAACCCCTCGGCACCGGCGGCGCCCTGCGCAACGTCGCCGCGCGGCTGCGCTCCGGACCCGAGGAGCCGGTGCTCGTCTTCAACGGCGACATCCTCACCGGGCTCGACATCCGGGCCCTGGTGGACACCCACGAGTCCACCGGCGCGGACGTCTCCCTGCACCTGACCAAGGTGACCGACCCCCGGGCGTACGGTCTCGTCCCCACCGACGAGACCGGGCGCGTGCTGGCCTTCCTGGAGAAGCCGCAGACCCCCGAGGAGATCGTCACCGACCAGATCAACGCGGGCGCCTACGTCTTCCGGCGCTCCGTCATCGACGCGATCCCGGCGGGGCGCCCCGTCTCGGTCGAGCGCGAGACCTTCCCCGGACTGCTCGCCGCCGGAGCCCACCTCCAGGGCATGGTCGACTCCACCTACTGGCTCGACCTCGGCACTCCCGCCGCCTTCGTCCGCGGCTCCGCCGACCTGGTGCTCGGCCGGGCGCCTTCCCCGGCGGTCCCCGGCCGCCGCGGCGACCGCCTGATCCTCCCCACGGCCACCGTCGCCCCCGACGCCAAGCTGACCGACGGCACGGTGGTCGGCGAGGGCGCCTTCGTCGCCGAGGGCGCCCGCGTCTCCGGCTCCGCGATCCTCCCGGGCGCGGTCGTCGAGGCGGGCGCGGTCGTCACCGACTCACTGATCGGCGCGCGGGCCCGGGTGGGCGAGCGTTCCGTCGTCACCGGGGCGGTCGTGGGCGACGGCGCGGTCGTCGGCGCCGACAACGAACTGCGCGACGGGGTCCGGGTGTGGTGCGGGGCACAGATCCCGGCGGGCGCGGTGCGGTTCTCGTCCGACATGTAGCGGTGCGAGCGAGCTTTCGGGGCGAGGGGCACGTCACGAAGGGGCGCGGGGAACTGCGCGACAAGCCCCAACACACCCGCACCCGGCGAAGCCCGAACGGAAGCAAGGGGCGCCGACGCAGCAGGGGCCACGCTTCGTAGGGGCGCGGGGAACTGCGCGACAAGCCCCGACGCACCCGCACCCGGCGAAGCTCCGAACGGAAGCAAGGGGCGCCGATGCAGCAGGGGCCACGCTTCGTAGGGGCGCGGGGAACTGCGCGACAAGCCCCAACGCACCCGCACCCGGCCGCCCCCAGACCCCCCAACGGCGAAGCCCCGAACGGGGGCCGGGGGCGCAGCCCCAAGTCCTCTACAGAAGCCCGATATCCACCCGAGGCATCTTCGGCTTCCGCCGAGCCGGCACGCTCCCGCTCAGCAGAATCAACCGAGCCGCCCGATGCCGCTGCCCCTGAGAGGCATACGGCTCAAGCAAGCGCAGCATCACCGCGTCGTCGGCGTCACGATCTCCCGCCAGCGCCCACCCGACGATCCGGGGCAGATGAAGATCCCCGACGGTCACCTCGTCGGCGGCACCATGGCTGCGCTGAACCACCTCCGCCGAGGTCCACGGACCGATACCGGGCACGACCTCCAGAAGGGACCGCGCCTCGGCGGGCGGAAGAGCCGTCGTCCGCTCAAGCCGCGCAGCGACCCGTACCGCCCGCAGGATCGTCGAGGCGCGCTTGTCGTCGACACCCGCGCGGTGCCACTCCCAGGAGGGGATCAGCGCCCAGGCGCGGGGCGCGGGCATGACCCACAGGGGGTTGTCGCCCGTACCGGCGGGTCCCGGCGCGGGCTCCCCGAACCGCCGTACCAGCAGCCGCCAGGCACGGTACGCCTCGTCGGTCGTGACCTTCTGCTCAAGCACCGAGGGGATCAGCGACTCCAGCACCAGACCGGTGCGGGTCAGCCGCAGTCCGGGGCGCCGGTGCCGGGCCAGGGCCACGATCCGGTGCCGGGGCGCGAACGCCTCGGGGTCGTCGGCGGCGCCCAGCAGCTCGGGCAGCCGGTCGAGCAGCCACTCGGCGCCTGGTCCCCACGCCTCCCCGCACACCTCGCCGCCGCGCGCGGACACCCGCAGCGTGCCCGGACCGGCAGGCGTACGGCAGGCTCGCCACACCGAGCCGTCACGGGTCGCCCGGAACATCGGGTCGCCGGGTCCGCGCCGCAGCGGTCCGAGCACGAGCCCGAGGTCGAGGGGACCGTCCGGCACCCATGTACGGGTGCGGGGCGCGGTCGCCTGCCGGGGCACCGGGGCGGACACGGTGACCTCCCCGCCGCGCACGGTCGTACGCGAGACGGGCCGGGGAGCGAAACGTCCTGCCACGGGATGAGGTCCTAGGGATGCGGGTGGTGCGGGGGCTGCGGGGGCTGCCCTACGAGACTAGGGCAGCCCCCGCCCACCGTCAGCGCACCTCGATGAACGCGCCCGCGTCCCGCGCCGGACGCGCCGCCGGATCCTGAGCCGGATGCCCGACCGCCACCGCGCCCATCGGGGACCAGTCGGCGGGCAGGTCCAGCACCTCGCGCACGACGTCGCGGCAGAACATGGTGGACGACACCCACGCCGAGCCAAGGCGCTCCCCGGCCAGCGCGACCAGCAGGTTCTGCACGCCCGCGCCCATGGCGACGACGAACATCTCCCGCTCGGCACCGTCGCGCCGCGCGTCGCCGTAGGTGTGCGAGCCGTCCATGACGAGGCAGGGCACGACGAGGTACGGCGCGTTGCGCAGCACGTCGCCCCGGCGGACCCGCTGGGCGATGGACTCCTCGCTCTTGCCGTCCCGGCGCAGGTCCGCGATCCAGGCGTCCCGCATCGCGTCGAGCAGCCGCAGCCGGGACTCGGGCGACTCGAGCAGCACGAACCGCCACGGCGTCGTGTGGTGCGGCGCGGGCGCGGTCACCGCGGCGGCCACCGCGCGGCGCACGGCGCCCGGGTCCACCGGCTCGTCGGTGAAGGTCCGTACGGTGCGCCGCTGGGTCACCGCCTCGCGGACCGCCTCGGAGGTGCCGAGCCGGAACATGTCGTCGCGCGCGGAGCGCACCAGCGCCCGCGCGCCCTCGCCGTCCTCGTCCGCTCCGGTGACGACGTGCGGCAGACCGCGCAGCACGGCCACGGGTCGCCCGGCAGCCTTGCCCTTGACCAGGTCGCCCGCCGCCGCGAGTTCGTCGGCGGTGGCGACGACGGTGGCGGAGAGCGGGTTGCCGTGCGCGTCCGTGCCGCCGCGCAGGTCGTCCAGGACCCGCACCCCGGCGGCGCCGATCGCCACGTCGGTCAGACCCGCGCGCCACGGCCGCCCGAAGGTGTCGGTGACGACCACGCCGACGTCGACACCGAGCGCGTCGCGCAGACCCTCGCGGATCGCGCGCGCGGAGGCGTCCGGGTCCTCCGGGAGCAGCAGGACGGTGCCGCCGGGGGTGTTGGACGCGTCGACTCCGGCGGCGGCCATGACCAGACCCTGCCGGTTCTCCACGATGCGCAGCGGACCGCGCCGGGCCACGACCCGGACCGTCTCGGCGTCGATCGCCGCCTCACGGTCGGACGCCTCGAGAATCCGCCCCTCGGCCTTGGACACGATCTTGGAGGTGACGAGCAGGACATCCCCGTCGGCGAGCCCCGGTTCGGCGGCAGCGATCAGCTTGGCCAGGTCGTCACCGGGCGCCACCTCGGGCAGCCCGTCGGGCGCCCAGACGCGGTACTCGCTCGTGCTCACGCGCCCCGCACCTCCTCGGCCAGCGCCAGCGCCTCGCGCGCCATGGCGGCTGCCGCGTCCTCGTCGGTCATCATCAGCGGTACGGCACGGCAGCGGATGCCGTCCGCCTCGACCCGCTCGACCGCGCCCGCGTCGACGGTGTCGACCAGCCAGCCGTCGAGCAGACCCGAGCCGTAGTGCGCGGCGACGGCCGCCGCGGTGGACTCCACGCCGACCGCCGCGAGCACCTTGTCGGCCATCCCGCGCACGGGCGCGTCCCCGACGATGGGGGAGAGCCCCACCACCGGCACGCCCGCCTCCGCGATCGCCTCCCGGATGCCGGGCACGGCGAGGATCGTGCCCACGGACACGACCGGGTTGGACGGCGGGAAGAGGACGACGTCCGCCTCGGCGATGGCCTCCAGGACACCGGGCGCGGGCTTGGACTGCTCGGCGCCGACCGGTACGACCGCCTCGGCGGGCACCGAGGCGCGCAGCCGCACCCAGTACTCCTGGAAGTGGACGGCCCTGCGCTCGCCGTCCACCTCCACGGCCACGTGGGTCTCCACCCGGTCGTCGGTCATCGGGATCAGCTTCACGCCGGGCTGCCAGCGGGCGCACAGCGCCTCGGTGACGGCGCTCAGCGGGTACCCGGCGTCCAGCATCTGCGTCCGCACGATGTGGGTCGCGAAGTCCCGGTCGCCCAGACCGAACCAGCCCGGACCGGCGCCGTAGGCCGCCAGCTCCTCCTTGACCCGGAAGCTCTCGTCCTCCCGGCCCCAGCCCTGCTCCTCGTTGATGCCGCCGCCGAGCGTGTACATCACGGTGTCGAGGTCCGGACAGACCTTCAGACCGAAGAGATGGATGTCGTCGCCGGTGTTGCCGATGACCGTGATGTCCGCGTCCGGGGCGGCCTTCTTGAGACCGCGCAGAAACCGGGCACCGCCGATGCCGCCTGCCAGAACCACAATGCGCATGACCACAGTCTGTCAGCCGCCGTGAGCGCTCAGCGGAGGGAGTGGCTCACACCACGGCCGGGCACGGCTCGGCCCGCGGTTCACCGTGCGGCTCGCCCTGCGCCTCGCGCTGCCCCGGGGTGTGCATGGGCATCGCGGTGAGACCCGGGTAGTAGATGTGCAGGCTGACCGCGGGCTCCAGGGAGTCGTTGACCACCTCGTGCACGTATCCGGGTGCGAAGACCCGCTGAGCCCCCGCCGCGAGCGCCCGCGTGCCGCGCTCGGTGCGTTCGGTCAGGCTGCCCGCGAGGACGGTGAGGACACCGGAGGAGCGCCCGTGGTCGTGCAGCCCGCTGCCCTGGCCCGGCACCCAGGACAGCAGCCAGACCTCGTAGCCGGGTCCGGTGCGCAGCCGGTGGTACCAGCGGGTGGTGGCGTCGTAGCGGACCAGATGGGCCCACTGGGCGCGGTCGGCGGCGACGGCGCGGGCCAGCCCGGCGAACTCGGCGACGGTCACCGGGTGTTCACGGGGCGGCTGGAGCAGATGGGGTACTTCGAGGATGTCGCCGGCGATCTGGAGATCGTTGTCGCTGTTCATCGGGGTGCTGTGGTCCCTCGGAAGAGGAGTGGGGGGCGGAAGGTTCACGCGGGGGCGCCCGGATCACGGGCGTGCGGGATGTCCTGGAGCAGGTGTCAGGACGGGGAGACGCGACCGGACCTGGATGGGTCCGGGGTCCAACTGGAGCGCGGTGGGCTCAACAGCAAGGACAACAGCAACAGCTTCGGCGGACGAGGGCAGCACCGAGGGACCCGCCGGTGCGGGTCGAGGTGAGCGCCAAGTTCGCGAACATGCCCACTAGGACAGCGGCTCACACCAGCGGTGTCAACTCGATGCCCGGAATGTGGGACATGTTTCACCTCATCCGGTTCTTCTGTCAGGTGAAAGGTTTGTTCATCCGATGCTCGGGACACATGGGGCACATCCGGGTGCTCGAGCGCGGACCGCGTGCCACCCACGCGGAACGGGGACGAACACGAGGGCGTCTCTCCTCGTACAGAGGTGGTGCGAGGTCCGCCGTCCGTCCGGGCCCGCACGCGTGTCAAGGTTTATGGCGATTTGAACACTTACCGCACGGCCTTGGTTCCGCAGAGTGAATAACGGGCTCAATAGCAGATCTCGGCTTGACTCGCCCGGAGCAGCACACTTGTAATTTCACTCGTGTCGTTCAGCCGGACGGTTACGGCGACGCACGGGGACGCGAAAGACGGACGAGGGGCGCACATGACCGAGCTGGTGCAGCAACTGCTGGTCGACGACGCGGACGAGGAGCTCGGCTGGCAGGAGCGCGCGCTGTGCGCCCAGACCGATCCCGAGTCCTTCTTCCCCGAGAAGGGCGGCTCGACGAGAGAGGCCAAGAAGGTCTGCCTCGCGTGCGAGGTCCGCTCCGAATGCCTCGAGTACGCCCTCGCCAACGACGAACGTTTCGGCATCTGGGGCGGTCTGTCCGAGCGTGAGCGACGCCGCCTGAAGAAGGCCGCCGTCTGACCGACTCCCGATCACTTTCCGGCCGTTGACGGCCGAGCGGTGGGAAGAGTTGTGCGCATAAGGGGCGAACGGCCCGTCGTCGGTGGGTTGTCCACAGGCGGCGGGCCGTCGTCATGGCCAGCCGATAGTGTGGTCGCTCGTCCGAGACGCCCCGCCCCGCACCAGGGGCGCACGCGTCCACCGCAGTCCATCGAACCGGGGCCCGTACCTCGATGTCCGTGCACAGCCATACGGCAGCCCAACACGACGCTGCCATCCCTGAGTTCCCGCGTCATGTGGTGACCGCCGTCCTCGTCACCCACGACGGCGCCCGCTGGCTGCCCGACGCCCTCGCCGGGCTGATCGGCCAGGAGCGCCCCGTGCAGTACGCGGTGGCGGCCGACACCGGCAGCGCGGACGACTCCGCCCAGTTGGTCGCCGAGGCGCTCGGCGACGCCAACGTCCTGCACCTCGCCCGCCGCACCGGCTTCGGCGCGGCCGTCGAGGAGGCCGACCGGCACGCGCCCGTCCTCACCGCCGACGACCTGCCCTACCTCCGCGGCACCGGCGGCTGGAACACACCGGGCGGCGCCTGGGGCGACGACGCCTACGACCGGCCCGGACCGTCGCAGGGCGAACCCGTCCAGTGGCTCTGGCTGCTGCACGACGACTGCGCCCCCGAGCCCGACGCACTCGCCCAGATGCTGCGCGTCGTGGACAACGAACTCGAACTGGGCCGGGACGACGTGGCCGTCGTCGGCCCCAAGCTCCGCGGCTGGTACGACCGCAGGCAGCTCCTGGAGGTCGGCGTCTCCATCGCCAACTCCGGCCGCCGCTGGACCGGTCTCGACCGCCGCGAGCAGGACCAGGGCCAGCACGACCACGTGCGCCCCGTCCTCTCCGTCTCCACCGCGGGCATGCTCGTGCGCCGCGACGTCTTCGAGGAACTCGGCGGCTTCGACCGCCGGCTGCCCCTCATGCGCGACGACGTGGACCTGTGCTGGCGCGCCCATCTGGCGGGCCACCGCGTCCTCGTCGCCCCCGACGCGATCGTCCGGCACGCCGAGGCCGCCTCCCGCGAGCGCCGCGCGGTGGACTGCGCGGGCCGCACCGCCGCCTCCCCGCACAAGGTCGACAAGGCGGGCGCGGTCCACACCCTGCTCGTCAACACCCGCACCGCCGCCCTGCCCTGGGTGCTGCTGCGCCTCGTCCTCGGCACCCTGCTGCGCACCCTCGCCTACCTCGTCGGCAAGGTGCCCGGACAGGCAGTGGACGAGATCCGGGGTCTGCTCGGCACCCTGCTGCGCCCCGAACGCATCCTCGCCGCCCGCAAGCGACGCGGGCGCCCGGTCGTCGACAAGGACGAACTCCGCCCGCTCTTCCCGCCGCCCGGCGCGACCATCCGGGTCACCATCGAACAGGTCGCCGCCAACTTCTCCACCAGCTCCGAGTCCGACACCACCCCCGTCGGACGGCACGGCGGCGGCGGAGACACCGGGAGCGACGACGAGTTCTTCGTCGTCGAGCGGTACGCCCGCCTCAAGCGCATCGCCCGCAACCCCGGTCCGGCACTCTTCCTCGGCCTGCTGCTGATCTCCCTGATCGCCTGCCGCGCCCTGCTCGGCGGCGGCGCCCTCGCGGGCGGTGCCCTGCTGCCCCTCCCGGCCGGCGCCGGCGACCTGTGGGCGACCTACGGCGCCGCCTGGCACCCCGCGGGCGCGGGCGGCACCCCGGCGGCACCGCCCTACCTCGCGGCCCTCGCCTCACTGGCCTCCCTGCTCCTCGGCTCCACCGGTCTCGCCGTCACCGTGCTGCTGGTCGGCTCGGTGCCGCTCGCGGGCTTCACCGCCTACTTCGCCTCCCGGCCGCTGGTCGACTCCCGGCTGCTGCGCGCCTGGGCGGCCATCGCCTACGCCTTCCTGCCCGCCGTCACCGGCGCGCTCGCGGGCGGCCGTATCGGCACCGCCGTCCTCGCCGTGCTGCTGCCGCTCATCGCGCGCGCCGCAGTCGCCGCGAGCGGTCTCACCAACAGCTCCGGCGGGCGCGGCAGTTGGCGCGCCACCTGGGCGTACGCGCTGCTGCTCACCATCACCACCGCGTTCACCCCCGTCGTCTGGCCCGCCGCGCTGGTGCTCGGCGTCGGCGTCCTGGTGCTGCGCCGCTCGGACCTGATCGCCTCCCTGCTGCGCCTCGTCGTCCAGCTCGGCACCCCGCTGCTGGTCCTCGCGCCCTGGTCGCTGACCCTGCTCCCGACGAACTTCTTCGGCGAGGCGGGCCTCGACTACGGTCCCTCCGCCGCCTCGGCGTCCGACCTGCTCGGCACGAGCCCGGGCGGACCCGGCACCGTGTCCGGTCTGCTGCTCATCGGTCTCGTCCTGGCCGCGCTCGCCGCGCTGCTGCGCTCCGAGCGGCAGTTGGGCATCCGCGCCGCGTGGGCCGTCGCCCTGACCGGCTTCGTCCTCGCCGTCCTGTCCAACGGCTCCGCCTGGGCCGGACCCGCCACCCTCGTCTACGGCATCGCCCTGCTCGCCGCCGCCGCGCTCGGCGCCGACGGGGCACGCGCGCGGGTGGCCGAGCAGAGCTTCGGCTGGCGCCAGCCGGTCGCCGCCCTGATCGCCCTCGCCTCGGTGGTGGGCCCGCTGGTGGCCGCCGTGAGCTGGATGATCGGCGGCGCCGACGGACCGCTGGAGCGCCGCGACCCGGCGCAGGTCCCCGCGTTCGTCGCCGAGGACGCCTCCACCCGCGACCAGGCACGCACCCTCGTCCTGGACAGCGACTCCACCGCCCAGGTGCGCTACAGCCTCGTCCGGGGCGCGGGCGCCCGCATCGGCGACGCCGAGTTCACCGCCTCCGAGGGGGCGAACACCCGCCTGGACAAGATCGTCGCCAACCTGGTCGCTGGCTCCGGCGCCGACCAGGCCGGACAGCTCGGCGGCTTCGCCGTGCGCTACGTCCTCGTCCACAAGGGCGCGCCCCGCCAGATCAGCCGCGTCCTGGACGCCACCCCCGGTCTGAGCCGCCTCAGCCAGCAGAACGGCAGCGGGCTGTGGCGCGTCAACGCCCAGGTCTCCCGCGCCGCCATCGTGGACCGGGGCGGCTCCGGCACGCCCAAGCCGGTCGCCGCGGGCCCGGTCGAGATCCACACCACCGTCCCCAGCGGCGCCGACGGGCGGGTCCTCCGGCTCGCCGACTCCGCCGCCGAGGGCTGGACCGCCACCCTGAACGGCAAGCCGCTCACCCGCACCACGGTCGACGGCTGGGCCCAGGGCTTCCAGCTCCCGTCCGGCGGCGGAAAGCTGGACGTCACCTACGACGCCCCCTTCACCCACACCCTGTGGCTGTGGGCCCAGGGCGCCCTCGCCGTCGTCCTGGTCGTCCTCGCCCTGCCCGGCCGCCGCCGCGACGTCGACGACGACCTCCCCGACGAGGACCTGCCCACCGCCGACGACCTCGCGGGCGACGGCCGCCGCGCCCGCCGCCTGCGCGCCCAGGCCGAGGAACAGGCCGCACGCGAGGCCGCCCTGCACGAGCAGGAGACGCCGGAGGCGGACGCCGGGAACCCCGGCTTCCCCGACGGACCCCACGAGGACTTCCCCGAGGGCGACTTCCCCCAGGAACTCCCCGACGGAGCCGTCCCCCACCAGCAGAACTACGCCGAGTGGGACGCCCCCGCCTATGCGGAGGCCGCCTACCAGGAGCCCGAGTACACCGAGGGCGAGTACGCGGGCTACCCCGCCGACCAGAACCCCTACCCGTACCAGGACCCCTACCAGGGCGGCTACGGCAACGACCCGTACCAGCAGGGCCAGGCGAACCCGTACGACCCCTACGGCTACGGCGACCCGGCCCAGCAGCAGCCCTACGACCCGGCGGCCCACCCGCACGGCTACAACCCCGCCCAGCAGCCCTACGGCACCGGCGACGAGCGCCACGACGGGAGCCAGCAGTGAACCGCACCACCCTGTCCCTCCTCGCCTGCGCCACCGCGCTCGCCGGAGTCACCGCCTACGCCACCGTCGACCCGCCCCGGGCGTCCGGCGCGAGCCCCGCCAGGGCGGCCGCCGAACTGCCCGTGCAGCGCACCGGGCTGCTCTGCCCGGCGCCCAGCTTCTCCGACATCGCCGACACGTCGTACACGTCGTTCACGCCCGTCACCAAGGGCACCGACGGCGGCGGCAAGGCGACCCTCCAGGCGGCCACCGAGGAGACCCCCGACGACTCCGGCTCGGGGAAGAGCGGCAAGAGCAAGAGCGGTCCGGACTCCGAGCCGCCCCTCAAGCCCAAGGACCCCGGCACCCCGGCCACCGGCGACACCTCCGGCGCCGACGCCCCCGCGTTCATCGGCACCGCCGACGGCAAGTACGCGCCCGGCTGGACCGTCCAGGAGACCACCGAGATCGCCGCGGGCACCGGCAGCGGTCTCCAGGGCGTCACCTGCACCCCCGCCGACACCGACTTCTGGTTCCCCGGTGCGAGCACCGCCGCGGGCCGCACCGACTACGTGCACCTGACCAACCCGGACGACTCCGCCGCCGTCGTGGACATCAAGCTCTACGGCAAGGACGGCGCGATCAAGTCGGAGGTCGCCGACGGCATCACCGTCAAGCCGCACGCGAGCGAACCGGTGCTGCTGTCCACCCTCACCGACGAGCGGCAGACCGACCTGACCGTGCACGTCACCGTGCGCAGCGGACGGGTCGGCGCCGCCGTCCAGGCTCAGGACGACTCCGGGGGCGGCGACTGGCTCGCCGCGTCCGCCGACCCCGCGGGCAGCCTGGTCCTGCCCGGCATCCCCAAGGACGCCACCGACGTGCGCCTGGTCGCCTTCACCCCCGGCGACGACGACGCCGACCTGAAGGTCCGCCTGGCCGCGCAGAACGGCACGGTCACCCCGGCGGGGAACGAGACCCTGCACGTCAAGTCCGGCATGACCACCTTCGCCGACCTCGGCGCCGTCACCCGGGGGCAGGCGGGCTCCCTGATCCTCACCCCGAGCGACGACTCCGTGCCCGTGGTCGCGGCGCTGCGTGTCGTACGGGGCACGGGAGCCAAGAAGGAGACGGCGTACATCCCGGCGACCGCCCCCGTCGGGCGCCGCGCGACCTCGGCCGACAACAGCGGCAAGGGCACCACCCTGGCCCTGACCGCGCCCACCGCCACCGCCACCGTCAAGGTCACCGCCTCGGCGGGCAGCGAGGGCGGCAGCCCCGCCACCAAGACGTTCACCATCAAGGCGGGCACCACTCAGAACGTCGACGCGCCGGTCCCCTCGGGTCTGCGCGGCACCTACGCGCTCACGGTGGAGCCCGTCTCCGGCGGCCCGGTGTACGGCTCGCGCACCCTGTCGGCGACGGAGGAGGGCGTCCCCGGCTTCACCGTCCAGACGCTGCCGAGCGACCGCGGACTGGTGGCCGTACCGCAGGCGGACCAGGATCTGTCGATCCTTCAGAAGTAGCCCGGCGTACGGGAGTTCACGGGGAGGGCCGGGTCACGCACGCGTGGCCCGGCCGCTGTTTTCCGCACCGGCCGCTCTTCTCCGCACCGGCTGGTCCTCGCCCTACCGGTCAGTCCTCGCCGTACCGGGGATCGACCGTCTCCGGGGTGAGCCCCAGCAGCTCGGCCACCTGCTCCACCACGACCTCGTGCACCAGCGTGGCCCGCTCCTCGCGCCCCTTGGTGCGGATCTCCACCGGCCGCCGGTACACCACGACCCGCGCCCGCCGGCCCTCCCGCGCGGGGATGATCCCGCCGAGCGGCACCGCCTCGTCGGCCCACGCGTCGCCCGTGCCCTCAAGGCGGGGCACCTCAAGGACCAGGAAGTCGACCTCGGCGAGCTGCGGCCACCGCCGCTCCAGCCGGTCCACGGAGTCCTGCACGAGATCCGCGAACACCTCGCCACGACTGGCGGCCAGCGGTACCTGGGGAGGCGCGATGGGCCCCCGCATGCCCCGCCCGTGACGATCACGGCGGCGGGGCCCGGGGCCTGCGGCACGGGGCGGTACACGGTTGTCCATCACCGGTGAAGCCTAGTCCTCGGCCGCCCGCCGCGCCCGGCTCCACGCGGCGGTCCGCGCCGGACCCAGGTGTCCGCGGATGACCGGTCCGGCCGTTCCAAGGCTCGTTTCCGTAACTCTCCAAGACCGGCACACACAAGGTAATTGACGAGGTTTGCGCCGACTCGTGACCGCTCGCACCCCGCCGGGGAATTGCGCGAACACGCGTCGCAGCAGGTCAACAGGGCTTGTCCGGAAGGGCGTGTGGGGCGGTTCACAGCACGACACGGTGGAGTGACCTGGTGGAGAGTCGTCGCGGCCCGCTCAAGAGTGCGGTACCGTCCAACGTCGTGAGCCCTGTACGTCGCTGTTCGCGCACCGCCTGCGGCCGACCCGCCGTCGCGACGCTGACGTACGTCTACGCCGACTCGACCGCGGTCCTCGGCCCCCTCGCCACCTACGCCGAGCCCCACTGCTACGACCTGTGCGCCGAGCACTCCGAGCGCCTGACCGCCCCGCGCGGCTGGGAGGTCGTCCGCCTGCTCGACGGCTCGGCCCCCGCCCGCCCCAGCGGTGACGACCTGGAGGCACTCGCCAACGCCGTGCGCGAGGCGGCCCGCCCCCAGGAGCGATCGGCCGGAGCGGGCGGCGCGCGCACCGCGGACCCCATGGAGGTGGCCCGCCGCGGTCATCTGCGGGTCCTGCGCTCACCCGACAACTGACACGGCGTCCGCCCCTTCGCGCCCCCCTTGTGGTGTCCCGCGCCCGGCCGAATCCCCCGGGCGGGTAGTTTTGGGCACCCACAGGACTTTCGGGAGGCTGGGCCGTGACTGCTGATCTGTCGCAGATCGTGAAGGCGTACGACGTGCGCGGAGTGGTCCCGGACCAGTGGGACGAGTCCCTGGCCGCGCTCTTCGGCGCCGCCTTCGCCGAGGTGACCGACGCCCGCGCGATCGTCGTCGGCCACGACATGCGCCCCTCCTCGCCGGGTCTCACCCGCGCCTTCGCGCGCGGCGCGGCGGAGCGGGGCGTGGACGTCACCGAGATCGGTCTGTGCTCCACCGACCAGCTCTACTACGCCTCGGGCGCGCTCGGTCTGCCCGGCGCGATGTTCACCGCCTCGCACAACCCGGCGCGCTACAACGGCATCAAGATGTGCCGCGCGGGCGCCGCACCGGTCGGCCAGGACACCGGGCTCGCCGAGATCCGCGCACTGGTCGAGCGGTGGCTGGAGTCGGGCGCCCCGGAACCCGCCGCCGTCCCGGGCACGCTCACCGCGCGCGACACGCTGGAGGACTACGCCGCCTACCTGCGCTCCCTGGTCGACCTGACCGAGATCCGCCCGCTGAAGGTGGTCGTGGACGCGGGCAACGGCATGGGCGGTCACACCGTCCCGACCGTCCTCGCCGGGCTGCCGCTGACCGTGGTGCCGATGTACTTCGAGCTGGACGGCACCTTCCCGAACCACGAGGCGAACCCGCTGGACCCCGCCAACATCGTCGACCTGCGCAAGCGGGTCGTGCAGGAGGGCGCCGACCTCGGTCTCGCCTTCGACGGCGACGCCGACCGCTGCTTCGTCGTGGACGAGAACGGCGACCCGGTCTCCCCGTCCGCGATCACCGCGCTGGTCGCCGTGCGCGAGCTGGCCCGCAACGGCGGCTCCGGCACCGTCATCCACAACCTGATCACCTCCCGCACGGTCCCCGAGGTGGTCCGCGAGAACGGCGGCACCCCGGTCCGCACCCGCGTCGGCCACTCCTTCATCAAGGCCGAGATGGCCCGCTCCGGCGCCATCTTCGGCGGCGAGCACTCCGCGCACTACTACTTCAAGGACTTCTGGAACGCCGACACGGGCATGCTCGCCGCCCTGCACACCCTCGCCGCCCTCGGCGGTCAGGACGGCCCGCTGTCCGCCCTCGTCGCCGCGTACGACCGCTACGCGGGCTCCGGCGAGATCAACTCCACCGTCGCCGACCAGGCGGGCCGCCTCGCCGCGATCCGCGCCGCCTACGCGGACCGCCCCGGCGTCACCCTCGACGACCTCGACGGACTCACCGTCTCCACCGCCGACTGGTGGTTCAACGTCCGCCCCTCCAACACCGAGCCCCTGCTCCGCCTGAACGCGGAGGCCAGGGACGAGGCCACCATGGAGAAGATCCGCGACGAGGCACTGGCGCTCATCCGCGCCTGAACCGGCCGCCCGCGCTCCGACCGGCGGCGACCGACCGGTCCCGGCCGTGCCGCCGTACGGCGGTAATCTGACCAGCACATCCGTACATCCCGTACCGCCGCCCGAAGGGACACCCCATGGCGCTCGAAGCCGGCCTCCTGCAGATCCTGGCCTGCCCGGCCTGCCACTCCGCGCTCAAGGAGCAGGACGGCGCGCAGGACTCCGAGCAGGGCACCGAACTGGTCTGCACCGGCCAGGACTGCGGTCTCGCGTACCCGGTCCGCGACGGCATCCCCGTCCTGCTCGTCGACGAGGCGCGCCGCCCGCTGTAGCACCGCCGGGCGCCGGAGCCTCACCGCGATCCGCGCGCCCGACCACACCGACAGGATCCCCGGCGACCGGAGGCTGCCGCCCATGCTCGACGAATCGCTCCTGGACACCCCGGAGGGCCTCGCCGACGCCGACCGCCGAGGGCTCCTGCGCGGAGCGGCGGAGGCCGGAGCCCGGGTCCGTACGGCCGCCCGGCACGCCGTCGAGGCGGGCGTCGGCACCCTGAGGCCGGACGGCCGCCCCCGCGCCGTCCTGATCGCGGGACCCGGAGCCGCCGCCACCCACGCCGCCGACCTGCTCGGCACCCTGGCCGGACCCGGCAGCCCCGTCATCCGTCTCGCCCCGACCGGCGTGGCCCCCGCCCCCGGCGCCCTGCGCTGGGAACTGCCCGGCTGGGCCGGTTCCGTGGACCTGCTGCTGATCGCCACCCCGGACGGCGGCGAACCGAGCCTGTCCCTCCTGGCCGAACAGGCATACCGCCGGGGCTGCTCCGTCGTCGCGGTCGCCCCCTCCGGCTCCCCGCTCAGCGAGGCGGTCGCCGGGGCGCACGGTCTCTTCATCCCGATGGCCACGACCCCCTACGACCAGGAGGAGCCCCTCGCCGGTGCCTCGCCCGGCGTCTTCTGGGCCCTGCTCACCCCGCTGCTCGCCCTGCTGGACCGCGTCGGTCTGCTCGCGGCGGACCCGGACGCCCTGGAGAAGGTCGCGGACCGCCTGGACCGGGTGGCCGAGCGCTGCGGACCCGCCGTCGTGACCTACAGCAACCCGGCGAAGACCCTGGCCGCCGAACTGGCCGACGCGCTCCCGGTCGTCTGGACCGAGGGCACCTCCGCGGGTCCGGCGGGCCGCCGCTTCGCCGACGCCCTCGCAGAACTCTCCGGACGCCCCGCGCTCGTCGCGGAACTCCCCGAGGCACTCGCCGCGCACAGCGCCCTCCTCGCGGGTCCGCTGGCCGCGAGCGCCGACCCCGACGACTTCTTCCGCGACCGCGTGGAGGAGGCGCCCGCCCTGCACGCGCGCGTGGTGCTGCTCCGCGACCGCCCCCTCGGCGGTCTCACCGCCGCCCCCGCCGCCCGTGACCTGGCCCTCAGCCACGACACGCCGATCAGCGAACTCGAGCCGGAGGAGGGCGGCGATCTGGAGACCCTCGCGGAACTGATCGCCGTCACGGATTTCGCCGCCGTTTACCTGGCGCTCGCCTCCGCCGCCTGACCTTGCTCCCGGACCGCCCGCCCCTGTGAGAGCCAGTGGTCCGGCCCGCGCCCATCCCCGGCACCGGCCGCGCAGCGCACGTACGGAGACAGAGAGACACATGGACCGCCTCGACAACACCGTCCGCCCCTACGCGTGGGGCTCGCCCACCGCCATCCCGCACCTCCTCGGCACCGAGCCGACCGGCGAGCCGCAGGCCGAGATGTGGATGGGCGCCCACCCCGGCGCCCCCTCGCGCACCCCGCGCGGTCCGCTCACCGAGGTCATCGCCGCCGACCCCGAGCGCGAACTCGGCGCCGCCGCGGTCGCGAAGTTCGGACCCCGGCTGCCCTTCCTGCTCAAGCTCCTCGCCGCGGGCGCCCCGCTCTCCCTCCAGGTCCACCCCGACCTCACCCAGGCGCGGGAGGGCTACGCCGACGAGGAGCGCCGGGGCATCCCGGTGGACGCTCCGGACCGCAACTACAAGGACGCCAACCACAAGCCCGAGCTGATCTGCGCGCTCACCGAGTTCGACGGGCTGTGCGGCTTCCGCCCCGCCGCCGAGGCGGCCGAGCTGCTCGAAGGGCTCGGCGTCGACTCCCTCAAGCCCTACGCCGACGCGCTGCGCGCCCGCCCCGAGGACGCCGCCCTGCGCGAGGTCCTCACCGCGATCCTCACCGCCGACCGCGCGGACATGGCCCGCACCGTCGCCGAGGCGAGTGCCGCCTTCACCCGCCTCGGCGGTCCCTACGCCCCCTACGCCGGAATAGCCCGGCACTACGCGGGCGACCCCGGCGTCATCGCCGCCCTGCTGCTCCACCACGTCCGGCTCCAGCCCGGCGAAGCCCTGTTCCTCGGCGCCGGCATCCCGCACGCCTACCTCGACGGTCTGGGCGTGGAGATCATGGCCAACTCGGACAACGTCCTGCGCTGCGGTCTGACCCCCAAGCACGTCGACGTCCCCGAGCTGCTGCGGATCGTCCGCTTCGAGTCGAGCGACCCGGGCGTCCTGCGCCCCGAGGCGTCGCCGGAGGGTGAGGAGGTCTACGAGACACCGATCGACGAGTTCCGGCTCTCCCGCCTCGTCCTGCCCGAGGGCGGCGCCGTCCGCGAGCTGACCCGCGACACCCCGCAGATCCTGCTGTGCACGGCGGGCACCGTCCGCGCGGGCGAGCACGAGCTGTCGCCGGGTCACTCGGTCTACGTCCCCGCAGGTGAGCGCGTCGACGTGGCCGGAACGGGCACCGTCTTCCGTGCCACTGTGATCGTATGACCGGGCCTGTGGACAACTGACGCCCCGCCACCCCGGTGGGCTGCAACAATGTCCCACCGGCAAAGCACCGGCAAAGACGGGTACACGCCGAGACGGCGTAGACGTACGACAGTGAAGGGACACGCGGACACATGAGCGCGTCAGGCGGTACGAAGGCGATCGTGGCGGCACTCGGTGCCAACCTCGCGATCGCGGTTTCGAAATTCGTGGCGTTCGCGTTCAGCGGCTCCTCGTCGATGCTCGCCGAGGGTGTGCACTCGGTCGCCGACTCCGGCAACCAGTTCCTGCTGCTCATCGGCGGCAAGAAGGCCCAGCGCGAGGCGACCCCCCAGCACCCCTTCGGCTACGGCCGCGAGCGCTACATCTACGCCTTCCTCGTCTCCATCGTCCTGTTCTCCATCGGCGGCATGTTCGCCATCTACGAGGGCTACGAGAAGATCAGCCACCCCCACCCGGTCGAGCACTGGTACTGGCCGGTGGGCGTCCTGGTCTTCGCGATCATCGCCGAGGGCTTCTCCTTCCGCACCGCCATCAAGGAGTCCAACGAGCTGCGCGGCAAGCTCTCCTGGGCCCAGTTCATCCGCCGCGCCAAGGCTCCCGAGCTGCCGGTCGTCCTGCTGGAGGACTTCGGCGCCCTGATCGGTCTGGTCCTCGCCCTCGTCGGCGTCGGTCTCGCCCTCCTCACCGGCGACGGCGTCTGGGACGGCATCGGCACCGTCTGCATCGGTGTCCTGCTCGTCCTGATCGCCCTCGTCCTGGCCGCCGAGACCAAGTCCCTGCTCCTCGGCGAAGCCGCCGGGATCGAGGACGTCAAGAAGATCGAGGCCGCCATCGTCGACGGCGACACGGTCACCGGCGTCATCCACATGCGCACCCTCCACCTCGGACCCGAGGAACTGCTCGTCGCCGCCAAGATCGCCGTCGAGCACGACGACACCGCCACCGAGGTCGCGCACGCCATCAACGCCGCCGAGGCCCGCATCCGCGAAGCCGTCCCGATCGCCCGCGTCATCTACCTGGAGCCCGACATCTACAGCGAGGCCGAGGCCGCCAAGGGTCCGGACCCCAAGGCAACCCCTGGCGGTCCCACCCCCCACCCGGCCGATCACTGAGCCACCGCTCCGGCCACCCGGTCACCTCGCCCGACGGGGCCCGCCCCCACCCGGGCGGGCCCCGTCCGCCGTACCGGACACCCCACCGGCCCGAGAGGCGGACTGGGGCAGCCCGCGTCTGCGGTGTTAGCTTGGGACGGAGCCAGACGTCGCTGCTGATGGCGGTCGGGCGGTCCTTGAGCGGACCGTCCGAGGGAGAGAGGGCCTCCGACGGACTGCGCTGCGCGCACCCGGGCACGCCCGTGTCCTCTTTTCGGGCACCCTTGTGTCCGTCGCCGCGCAGACCAGCCCCACCCACCTCGCCCCAACTCCGAGGAGCAGCCCGCAATGACGACTGTCGACAACCGACAGGACTTCAAGGTCGCCGACCTCTCCCTGGCCGAGTTCGGCCGCAAGGAGATCACCCTCGCCGAGCACGAGATGCCCGGCCTGATGTCGATCCGCAAGGAGTACGCCGAGGCCCAGCCGCTGGCCGGCGCCCGCGTCACCGGCTCCCTGCACATGACCGTGCAGACCGCCGTGCTCATCGAGACCCTGGTTGCCCTCGGCGCCGAGGTCCGCTGGGCCTCCTGCAACATCTTCTCCACCCAGGACCACGCGGCCGCCGCCATCGCCGTCGGCCCGAACGGCACGCCCGACAACCCCCAGGGCGTCCCGGTCTTCGCCTGGAAGGGCGAGACCCTGGAGGAGTACTGGTGGTGCACCGAGCAGGCGCTGACCTGGCCGAACAGCCCCACCGGCGGCCCGAACATGATCCTGGACGACGGCGGTGACGCCACCCTCCTCGTCCACAAGGGCGTCGAGTACGAGAAGGACGGCAAGGTCCCCTCGCCCGACACCGCCGAGTCCGACGAGCACCGCGTCATCCTCGAACTGCTCAACCGCACCATCAGCGACGGCTCCCAGAAGTGGACCCTGCTGGCCTCCGAGATCCGCGGCGTGACCGAGGAGACCACCACCGGCGTCCACCGCCTGTACGAGATGCAGCGCGATGGCGACCTGCTCTTCCCGGCGATCAACGTGAACGACGCCGTCACGAAGTCGAAGTTCGACAACAAATACGGCTGCCGCCACTCCCTCGTCGACGGCATCAACCGCGCCACCGACGTCCTGATCGGCGGCAAGACCGCCGTCGTCTGCGGCTACGGCGACGTCGGCAAGGGCTGCGCCGAGTCCCTGCGCGGCCAGGGCGCCCGCGTGATCATCACCGAGATCGACCCGATCTGCGCGCTCCAGGCGGCCATGGACGGCTACCAGGTCACGACCCTCGACGAGGTCGTCGACAAGGCCGACATCTTCGTCACCACGACGGGCAACAAGGACATCATCATGGCCGCCGACATGGCCAAGATGAAGCACCAGGCCATCGTCGGCAACATCGGCCACTTCGACAACGAGATCGACATGGCCGGCCTCGCCAAGATCCCCGGCATCGTCAAGGACGAGGTCAAGCCGCAGGTCCACACCTGGACCTTCCCCGACGGCAAGGTGATCATCGTCCTGTCCGAGGGCCGCCTGCTGAACCTGGGCAACGCCACCGGTCACCCCTCGTTCGTGATGTCCAACTCCTTCGCGGACCAGACCCTGGCCCAGATCGAGCTGTTCACCAAGCCCGACGAGTACCCGACCGGCGTCTACGTGCTCCCCAAGCACCTGGACGAGAAGGTCGCCCGCCTCCACCTGGACTCGCTCGGCGTCAAGCTCACCAAGCTGCGCCCCGAGCAGGCCGCGTACATCGGCGTCGAGGTCGACGGCCCCTTCAAGTCGGACCACTACCGCTACTGAGCGACCCGGACAGGCCCCCGCACCCCCGTGCCGGGGGCCTGTCCCGCTCCGGCCGACCGTCGGCCCCGCGGCCGCACCGTCAGCCCGCCAGACCCCAGGACCCGTCATGCCGCGTGGCCGCTATTCGCTGCACGATCCGCACGATCACACCCCTCTCGCGGAAGAACACTTCCACTGCGCCCCCGGCCCCTCCGGCTGGCGCTACGTCTCACAGCTCACCACCCCGGCCGGCGACCACGGCGGCTCCGTCGACCTCGCCCTGGACGACCTCGGCCGCCCCCTGCGCCTCGAAATCCACGCGGGCGACTGGCAGGTACGCGGCGCCGCCCTCGACGGCATCTCCTGGGTCCGCACGGACCCCACCGGGACCCAGGCCACCGAAGGCAATGTGCGCGCCCACGCCTTCACCGGCACGTCCCCCGCGTTCCTCGTCGCCACCGCCCGACTGCTGCGCCTCACCCCCTCGTCCACCGCCACCCGTGTACGCCTCGTCGCCCTCACCGACCCGGTGCTCGCCCCACGCACCCTGGACCAGTCCTGGGCCTTGGTCGACAGAGAAACACACGCCACTGACAACGGACCCCTGATCGTGGACGCGTACCAGGTCACAGCCCTGGACACCGGCGAACAGCACACCGTGCACCTCGCCGGGGACGTGGTCCTCTCCGCCCCCGGCATCGAGCTGGAAGACCTCAAATCCCCACCGTCGACGTTCGACTGAGAACCGCGCCCGATAACCGGACCTGAGAACCGGGGCGCCGCTCAGGCCGGAGGGACGAATCCGGTCGGCCGGGAACCGGAATCCTGCGCCTTCACCGCGGGCGCCTGCTCCACCGAAGCCTCGTGGACCGGAACCTCGCGCACCGAAGCGCTCCCCGGCGCAGCCCAGCCGCCACCGCTCGGCCCGTGTCCACCGCTGCCCGGCACCTCCCCACCGATCACCGGCCCCTGACCCGCGCCGCTCTCCACCTGCGCCTCGGCCTGACGCGCCTGCCGCTCCTGGACCACGGCGGCGAGAAAGAGCGCCGGAGGCAGATCCCGTGGCACCGCAGTCCCCGTACACCCCGCGAGATCGGCAGCGAGCCGCCCGGCCATCGCCGCCGACACCCGCGGATCGAGCTGACGCATCCGCCCCAGGTACTGCCGCACCGCGAGCCACAGACCGTCCGGCACCGCCGACAGATCCAGCTCGGCGAACCGCTCCACGACCCCCGGCGGCGGCGCCGGCATTGGCCACGCCCGCCCCACCGGAACCCGCTCCCGCACCACCAGCGTCCCCGCGAACACATCCCCGAGCCGCCGCCCGCGCGCCGACACCAGCGACGCGATGCACGCCACCACCCCGAACGTCAGCAGGATCTCGACCACCCCGACGGCACCGCGCACCAACGCGTGCCGGAATCGGATCGGACCCCCGTCGTCCCGCACCACCCGCAGCCCGAACACCAGCTTCCCCACCGAGCGCCCATGGCTGAGCGTCTCCACCGCGACGGGAGCACCGACCAGGACCAGCAGGAACACCGCGATGGACAGCGCCATCTGCGCCGCGTCGTCGAGCGACGCGGTCGCCAGCAGGACCACGATGGACACCCCGATGTACACGAACACGGCCACGACCAGGTCCAGAAACACCGCCAGCGCCCTGCTCGGCAGCTTCGCGGGCCGCAGTTCGAGCGCCACCGCCTCCCCGGTCACCAACTCGCTCATGCCCCGCCGTCCTTCCCCTGATCCGCCCCTTGGGGCAAGTCTGCCAAGCTGAGCGCACATCGCGTCGCGGTACGACAAGCTGACAGCGGCACATGCAACGACGACCGGCCGAGGAGCAGGCGGACCCCATGGACCTGGACGTCTTCGTCTACGCCCACCAAGCCGAGTGGGACCGCCTCGACGCCCTGACCAGTCGCAGACGCCGGCTCAACGGCGCCGAGACCGACGAGCTGATCACGCTCTACCAGCGCACGGCCACCCATCTCTCCCTGATCCAGTCCAGCGCGCCGGACCCCCAGCTCACCGGTCGCCTCAGCCGACTCGTCGCCCGCGCCCGCAGCGCCGTCACCGGAACTCGCCCCGCCTCCTGGCGCGACGCCGCCCGCTTCCTGAGCCACGGCTTCCCGGCCGCGGTCTACCGGACCCGCCACTGGTGGGTGCCCACCGCACTAGTCTCGACCGCGGTCGCCATCCTGCTGGGCTGGTGGATCGGCACGTACCCGGAAGTACGCGCCACCATCGCGGCCCCCGCCCACCTCCGCGAGCTGACCCGCCCCGGTGGCGAGTACGAGACCTATTACTCGAGCCACCCGGCCGCCTCCTTCGCCGCACAGGTGTGGACGAACAACGCCCAGGCCACCGCCCTGTGCCTGGTCCTGGGCGTCTTCCTGGGGCTCCCCGTGCTCTGGATCCTCTTCCAGAACATGCTCAACCTCGGCGTCGGCTTCGGTCTCATGTCCTCCGCCGGCCGCCTCGACACCTTCCTCGGCCTGGTCCTCCCGCACGGTCTGCTCGAACTGACCGCGGTCTTCGTCGCCGCCGGTACGGGACTCCGCCTCGGCTGGACAGTGATCGACCCGGGCCCGCGAAGCCGCCGCACGGCACTGGCGGAAGAAGGCCGCGCCGCCGTCGGCATGGCCATCGGTCTCGCCCTGGTCCTGTTCGTCTCCGGCGCCATCGAAGGCTTCGTCACCCCCTCCGGCCTGCCCACCTGGACCCGCATCGGCATCGGCATCGCAGCCGAGCTGGCGTTCCTGACCTACGTCTATGTCCTGGGCGGGCGCGCGGTCCGCGCCGGTGAGACGGGCGACCTCCTGGCCGCCGAGCGCAGCGCGACCGTCCCCACAGCCGCCTGATGTGCGTAAACGGCCTGTGAGCTGCTAGTCTCCTGATCGCCCCAAGAAACCCGTTGACACGGGTCGACCGGGGAGGTAGAGTCAAACAGTTGCCTGGAGCTGGACAAGCTCAAGGTTGACCGCTAAAATCTATCTGCTTCCCGAAGAAGTCGCTCAGGCGATTCCGAGAAGCGCAATCCGATTACTCAGAAATGAGCGGCCGGTAAGACCGGCCAAAAACTTCTGATAGAGTCGGAACCGCCGGAAAGGGAAACGCGAAAGCGAGAACCTGGAAAGCACCGAGGAAATCGGATCGGAAAAAGATCTGATAGAGTCGGAAACACCGAAGGGAAGCCCGGAGGAAAGCCCGAGAGGGTGAGTACAAAGGAAGCGACCGTTCCTTGAGAACTCAACAGCGTGCCAAAAATCAACGCCAGATTTAGTTGATACCCCGTCTCCAGCATCTGCTGGGACGAGGTTCCTTTGAAAAAACACAGCGAGGACGCTGTGAACGGTCGAGCCTATTCCGCTCGACTGTTCCGCTCATCGTGGTGTTCAACCGGATTACCGGTAAACATTCACGGAGAGTTTGATCCTGGCTCAGGACGAACGCTGGCGGCGTGCTTAACACATGCAAGTCGAACGAT